>NZ_CP137640.1:0-10000 GCF_036670025.1 Niallia oryzisoli
TTGGAAAATATTACGGATCTTTGGAATAGTATATTAGCTAATGTTGAAAAGAAGGTCTCAAAGCCTAGCTTTGATACATGGTTAAAAGCTACGAAGGCCCATTCCCTTCAAGGAGATTCTTTAGTTGTAACTGCTCCGAATGAATTCGCACGAGATTGGCTCGAAGAACGGTATTCTCCGTTAATTACCGGGGTCTTATACGAGATTACCGGAGAAGAATTCACTGTCAAATTCATTATTCCGCAAAGCCAGACCGATAAGGGAGAAAAAATACCTTCTCCTCTTAAAGAAACAAAAAAGGTCGATAATCATTCAGAATTTCCAGCTAGTATGCTGAATGAAAAGAACACCTTTGATACCTTTGTTATTGGATCTGGAAATCGATTTGCCCATGCAGCCTCGCTAGCTGTAGCTGAAGCACCTGCGAAAGCCTATAACCCGCTATTTATCTACGGAGGGGTAGGTCTCGGAAAAACCCACCTAATGCATGCAATTGGTCATTACGTTTTGTACCATAATCCTTCCGCAAAGGTCGTCTATCTTTCTTCAGAAAAATTTACGAATGAATTTATTAACTCTATTCGGGATAATAAGGCTGAAGAATTTCGCAATAAGTATCGAAATGTCGACGTTCTTCTAATTGATGATATTCAATTCTTAGCGGGAAAAGAATCTACCCAGGAGGAATTTTTCCATACATTTAATACTTTGCATGAAGAAAGCAAGCAGATTGTCATCTCTAGTGACCGGCCGCCAAAGGAAATTCCAACACTTGAGGAGCGCCTGCGATCACGCTTTGAATGGGGTCTGATTACAGATATTACACCACCTGATTTGGAAACAAGGATTGCCATCTTGAGAAAAAAAGCAAAAGCGGATGGACTTGAAATTCCCAACGAGGTCATGCTGTATATTGCCAACCAAATTGATTCGAATATTAGAGAATTGGAAGGCGCACTGATTCGGGTGGTTGCCTATTCTTCATTGGTAAATAAGGATATTAATGCGGATTTAGCTGCAGAGGCTCTAAAGAACATCATTCCATCCTCAAAGCCTAAAGTGATTACGATTCAAGAAATTCAACGGGTGGTTGGAGAGCATTATAATGTAAAATTGGAAGACTTTAAGGCGAAAAAACGGACCAAGTCGGTTGCTTTCCCAAGACAGATTGCTATGTATTTATCGAGAGAGCTTACTGATCTTTCCCTGCCGAAAATTGGTGAAGAATTTGGCGGGCGCGATCATACAACGGTTATTCATGCCCATGAAAAAATATCAAAATTACTTCAATCGGATTCACAACTGCAAAGAGAGGTAAAAGATATTCATGAGGAGTTAAAAGCTTAATCGATCAACTGCAATTTATAGATATTTTATTCAATGGTTTAGCTTACCGAATCTACTATAACCTTTAAACAATTAAATAGTGTGTATAACTTTGCTTAATTCGTACACAGTTTGTCCACATGTGGATAGACTGTGTTTCCTTACGTATTTTGAGTTATCCACATAATCACAGGACCTACTATTACTATTATTATTTTTATAAAAAAATATATATATAAATTAGCCTAAAACGGAGGATTAAAAATAATGAGATTTATAATCCAACGGGATCACTTAGTTCAAAGTGTCCAGGATGTTATGAAAGCAGTAACGAGCAGAACAACCATTCCAATCCTAACTGGAATTAAAATGGTTGTGTCAGATGAAGGTGTTACTTTAACAGGAAGTGATTCAGATGTTTCAATAGAATCCTTTATTCCAAAAGAAGAGGATGATAAGGAAATTGTCGATATTAAACAGACTGGTGCAATTGTGCTTCAAGCAAAGTTTTTCAGCGAAATGGTTAAAAAGCTGCCTTCTGATACAGTTGAAATTGAAGTGCAAAACCACCTGCAAACAGTCATTCGCTCCGGGAACTCTGAATTCAATTTAATTGGTCTTGATGCGGATGAATATCCACATCTACCACAAGTTGAAGAGGAAAATATATTTAAAATCCCAACGGATCTGCTAAAAGCCATGATTCGACAAACGTCATTTGCAGTGTCCACCTCAGAAACACGCCCGATCTTGACAGGTGTCAACTGGAAGATTGAAAACAATGAACTGAACTGTATTGCAACAGATAGTCATCGTCTTGCTTTAAGAAAAGCAAAGGTGGAAATTGACTCAGCTGCCCACTACAATGTTGTCATCCCAGGAAAAAGTCTTAATGAATTAAGTAAAATTCTCGCTGACAACAATGAGTTAATTGATATCGTTATTACTGAAAATCAAATTTTATTTAAAGCAAAGCATTTATTATTTTTCTCCAGGCTGCTGGAGGGAAATTATCCTGATACTTCGAGACTGATCCCAACAGAAAGTAAAACAGATGTTGTTTTACAGACAAAGGAATTTTTGCAAGCGATAGACCGCGCTTCATTACTGGCCAGAGAAGGCCGTAATAATGTCGTCAAGCTTTCCACCCTTGAAGATAAGATCGTTGAAATTTCTTCTAATACGCCTGAAGTAGGAAAAGTAGTAGAAGAAATCAAAGCTCTGTCTGTAGAAGGTGAAGAGCTGAAGATTTCCTTTAGCGCTAAATATATGATGGATGCTCTAAAAGCATTGGAGGGAACAGAAATCAAAGTAAGTTTTACTGGGGCAATGAGGCCGTTTATTATCCAGCCGATCAATGACGACTCAATCCTTCAGTTAATTCTGCCTGTTCGAACCTATTAAGTTTATTTGCTAAGGAAAAATCGTTACATTCTTGAAAAGCCGCCGTTTTGCCCGGCGGCTTTTGCTATAAAAGCAAAAAATGGTTCCTGTTACCTTTGAATAGTTCACAAATATTTAGTAAAATGAAGTATTAGATATTATTGATGACGGAGTGAAGACAGCATGAAAACCATAAAAATTGAGACCGAGTATATAACGCTTGGCCAATTTCTAAAAGCTGCAGATGTAATTGCAACGGGTGGAATGGCTAAATGGTTTTTAAGTGAATATGAGGTGCACATCAACGGAGAAAAAGACCAAAGACGAGGCAGAAAGCTTCGTGCCGGTGATAAAATAGAGATCCTTGGTCTTGACACATACATCCTTCAATAGGGTGATCAATTTCCAAAGGATGAATGGAATGTTTATCAAACAATTGCAGTTGAAAAACTATCGGAATTATGAAAAGCTCGATATTCAGTTTGAAAACAAAGTAAATGTAATACTCGGCGAAAATGCAAACGGAAAAACAAATGTGATGGAATCGATCTATGTTTTGGCAATGGCGAAATCCCATCGAACATCTACTGATAAAGATCTTATTCTTTGGGATCAAGATTATGCTAAAATAGAAGGTAGGGTACAAAAACATAATGGGTCTTTGCCAATGGAACTTATTATTTCAAAAAAGGGGAAAAAGGCAAAATACAACCATATTGAACAAAAAAAACTCAGTCAATATGTAGGCAATATGAATGTTGTTATGTTTGCGCCGGAAGACCTCAACCTTGTTAAAGGAAGCCCTCAGGTAAGACGACGCTTTATTGATATGGAAATAGGACAAATTTCTCCTGTTTACCTGCATGAGATTGGCCAGTTAAATAAAATTCTCCAGCAGCGCAACCACTACCTAAAGCAGCTGCAGGCAAAGAAACAAACGGATGAAACGATGCTTGATATTTTAACAGAGCAGTTTATCCAAACCGCTGTAAAGATTACATCAAAACGTTTTGAGTTCCTTCATTTACTGCAAAATTGGGCAGTCCCCATCCATGAAGGTATTTCGCGCGGCCTCGAAACGCTAAAAATTAAATACAAAGCGTCTGTTGATGTATCAGAAGGCCAAGATTTGTCGAAAATGAAAAGTATATATGAAAATAAATATAATCAAGTAAAACAAAGAGAGATTGACCGTGGAGTTACATTATTTGGTCCTCAACGGGATGACCTTCTTTTTTTTGTGAATGAGCGTGATGTACAAACCTTTGGGTCACAAGGGCAGCAGAGGACAACAGCTCTATCGATCAAACTGGCAGAAATAGAACTGATTCATGCAGAAATTGGAGAATATCCAATTCTTTTATTAGATGATGTCCTATCAGAGCTTGATCATTACCGGCAATCGCATTTGTTAAATACAATCCAAGGGAAAGTCCAGACCTTTGTGACGACAACAAGTGTGGAGGGGATTGACCATCAAACATTAAAAGAAGCGTCTACTTTTTATGTGAAAAACGGAACGATAGAAAAGATTCAGTGAGGTGGAAGATTGTATATTCATTTTGGAGAGGAAACCATTATAAAGACAAAAGAAATCATTGCTATTATTGATAAAAATAGTTTTAATTCTTCAACAAATATGGATAATTTTTTACAGCGGTATAAGAATCAATCAGAACATTTTGCTAAGGGATCTTATAAATCTGTAATTGTTACTACTGATCAAATCTACTTTTCCCCGTTAGCTTCAAGTACATTGAAAAAACGGTCACAAAAATGGGCCGTTTCTGAATGATCATCTAGTGTTGGAAGGACTATGCATAGCAAAGGTCTTGAACATAAATAAATTTTGTCCATGACTTTTTATAATAGATTAACCTTTTTACTAATAATTATTTTAACTTCTTTTCTTTCAAAATAAATTATCTTACCTAGATATTCTTAACTGACTTGTAAATAGTTTGGTTTTCTATAGATTACGTAATCAACACCAAAGGAAAGTGTAGGTGACTGTTATGGCAATGGAGCAAAATGCAGTTCCTGAACAAGCATATAATGCCGATCAAATTCAAGTCTTGGAAGGTCTTGAGGCCGTAAGGAAACGTCCTGGAATGTATATCGGCTCAACAAGTGCAAGGGGTCTTCATCATTTAGTATGGGAGATCGTTGATAATAGTATTGATGAGGCCTTAGCTGGTTATTGTACGAAGATTAATGTTGTAATCGAAGAGGATAATAGTATTACTGTAACAGATAATGGGCGTGGTATACCTGTCGGAATCCAGGAAAAAACTGGCCGCCCTGCGGTTGAAGTAATTTTAACCGTTCTTCACGCTGGTGGTAAATTCGGCGGCGGAGGCTATAAGGTTTCCGGAGGGCTGCACGGTGTTGGGGCTTCGGTTGTTAATGCTCTTTCAACTGAATTAGAAGTTTTTGTCCATCTTGAAGGTCATATTCACTATCAGAAATTTGCAAGAGGAGTACCGGTTGCTGATTTAGCTGTTGTCGGAGAAACAGATAAAACAGGTACGATTATTCACTTCACACCAGATCCGGAAATTTTTAAAGAAACAACGGAATTTGAGTATGAAGTGCTTGCAACGAGAATCAGAGAACTAGCTTTTTTGAACAGAGGTTTATCGATATCCATTGAGGATAAGCGTGCTGAAAATAAACGAGCTGAGTATCACTATGAGGGTGGTATTAAATCTTATGTCGAACATCTAAACCGGACAAAGGAAGTCCTTCATGAAGAGCCGATTTATATTGAGGGCGAGCGGGAAGGTATTTCGATTGAAGTTTCAATTCAGTATAACGACAGCTATACAGGAAATATCTACTCATTTGCTAATAATATTCATACCTATGAAGGCGGAACACATGAGTCCGGCTTTAAAACAGCTTTGACAAGGGTTATTAATGATTATGCAAGAAAAAATGGTCTAATTAAAGAAAACGAAACGAATCTTTCCGGTGAGGATGTCAGGGAAGGATTAGTGGCGATTGTATCAATAAAGCATCCCGACCCTCAGTTTGAAGGCCAGACAAAAACAAAACTGGGCAATTCTGAGGTTCGTACAATTACTGATTCTATCTTTGCCGATCATTTTGAGAAGTTTTTACTAGAAAACCCCGCAGTAGCCAAGAAAATTGTTGAAAAAGGTTTAATGGCGACTAGAGCAAGACTAGCAGCTAAAAAAGCCCGTGAATTAACAAGACGAAAGAGTGCTTTAGAGGTTTCCAGCTTACCTGGAAAGCTTGCGGATTGCTCTTCTAAAGACCCGTCTATCAGTGAGATTTATATTGTTGAGGGTGACTCTGCAGGCGGATCTGCAAAGCAGGGCCGAGACCGTCACTTCCAGGCCATTCTCCCATTAAGAGGGAAAATATTAAATGTTGAAAAGGCCCGTCTTGACCGGATCCTTTCAAACAATGAGGTCCGTGCTATGATTACAGCAGCCGGTACGGGTATTGGAGAAGACTTTGATATTTCCAAGGCACGCTATCATAAGATTGTCATCATGACAGATGCCGATGTAGACGGCGCCCATATTAGAACATTATTACTTACATTCTTCTACCGTTACATGAGACAAATCATTGAGGCGGGTTATGTCTATATTGCCCAGCCGCCGTTATATAAAATACAACATGGAAAAAGAATTGAGTATGCGTATAATGATAAACAGCTTGAGGAAGTTTTAGAAACCTTCCCGCCTACGCAAAAACCAAATGTACAGCGGTATAAAGGTTTAGGAGAAATGAATCCTGAGCAGTTATGGGAAACAACGATGGACCCTGCAACACGGACTCTTCTGCAGGTGAATTTAGAGGATGCCATTGAAGCGGATGAGACCTTTGAAATGCTGATGGGTGATAAGGTAGAGCCACGGCGTCAGTTTATTGAAGAAAATGCTTTATATGTTAAAAACCTTGATATTTAAAAGTATATATATCGCAGGATTTTAAACAGCCGGGATAGATTTGATTCTATCCCGCTTTCATGGTTTTTTGCTATATACGAGGGGACTTAATACCCGTTCCAGCGGTTTTTAATAAAAATAAATTTCGACCCAGGAACGATGGAAATCGTTTCATAAAAGGGAGGTTTATAAATTGTCTGAAACTCCAAATTCTAATGTGAAAGAAATTAATATTAGTCATGAAATGCGGACATCCTTCTTGGATTATGCTATGAGTGTTATCGTGTCACGGGCCCTTCCGGATGTGCGTGATGGTCTTAAACCTGTGCATCGCCGAATATTGTATGCAATGCACGACCTTGGCATGCACTCAGATAAGCCATACAAGAAATCAGCTCGTATTGTTGGAGACGTTATCGGTAAATATCACCCACATGGTGACTCAGCTGTTTATGAAACAATGGTTAGAATGGCGCAGGATTTTAACCAGCGTTATATGCTCGTTGACGGCCATGGGAACTTTGGTTCCATCGATGGTGACTCAGCAGCTGCCATGCGTTATACAGAGGCGCGTATGTCCAAAATATCAATGGAGTTATTAAGAGATATCAATAAAGACACCATTGATTATCAAGATAACTATGATGGCGAAGAGAAAGAACCTGTTGTATTGCCATCTCGTTTTCCTAACCTGCTTGTGAACGGTACTTCCGGGATTGCGGTTGGAATGGCGACGAATATCCCGCCGCATCAGCTTGGTGAGGTTATCGACGGAGTTCTTGCTGTCAGCCATGACCCAGAGATCACAGTGCAGGAGCTTATGGATATTATTCCTGGTCCGGATTTTCCTACAGGTGCGATGATTCTTGGACGAAGCGGTATCCGAAAAGCTTATGAAACAGGCAGAGGTACGATAAAAGTTCGTGCTAAGGTTGAAATTGAGCAAAAATCGAATGGAAAAGAAGTTATCATCGTTAATGAGATCCCATATCAGGTTAATAAGTCAAAACTGATTGAAAGAATTGCTGAATTGGTACGCGAGAAGAAAATCGATGGAATAACGGATCTTCGTGATGAGTCTGACCGTAGAGGGATGCGAATTGTTATTGAGGTTCGTAAGGATGCAAATGCCAATGTCTTATTAAACAATCTTTATAAGCATACGGCATTACAAACTACATTCGGTGTTAATCTGCTTGCACTTGTGAATGGTGAACCAAAGGTTCTGAATCTGAAGCAATGTCTTGTTTATTATCTTGATCACCAACGAATAATTATCAGAAGAAGAACAGAATTCGAACTGCGAAAAGCGGAAGCAAGAGCACATATTTTAGAAGGGTTGCGAATCGCACTTGATAACCTAGATGCGGTTATTACTCTCATTCGGAACTCACAAACAACAGATATTGCCCGTGAAGGCTTAATGACAACCTTTAATTTGTCTGAAAAACAGGCACAGGCGATACTTGATATGCGTCTGCAGCGCTTAACCGGTTTGGAACGCGAAAAGATTGAAGAGGAATATCAAAATCTTGTCAAACTTATTGCTGAATTAAAAGCAATTTTAGCAGATGATGAAAAAATCCTCGAAATCATTCGTGAGGAGTTAACAGAAATTAAAGAGCGTTTTAACGATGAAAGACGTACTGAAATCGCTGCAGGTGGAATTGAAGAAATTGAGGATGAAGATTTAATTCCACGTGAAAACATCGTCATTACGCTAACGCATAATGATTATATAAAGAGACTTCCGGTATCCACATACCGTTCGCAAAAAAGGGGCGGACGTGGAATACAAGGAATGGGAACAAATGACGATGACTTTGTCGAGCATTTGATTACAACCTCTACTCACGATACGATTTTATTCTTCACGAATAAAGGGAAGGTATATCGTGCGAAAGGGTATGAAATTCCGGAGTTCAGCCGGACTGCAAAAGGGATACCAATCATTAATTTACTTGGAATTGAAAAAGATGAGTGGGTAAATGCCATTATTCCTGTTGCTGAATTTGAGGATGATTGGTACTTATTCTTCACAACGAAGCATGGAATTTCAAAACGCTCGCCAATTACGTCCTTTGCCCATATTCGAAACAGCGGGTTAATTGCCTTGGGTTTACGTGAAGGCGATGAGCTAATCTCTGTTCGATTAACGGACGGAAATAAAGAGATTATCATCGGAACGAAAAATGGTCTCTTAATTCGTTTCCCTGAAACGGACGTAAGGTCAATGGGCAGAACAGCTTCAGGCGTTAAGGGAATATCCTTAAATGAAGATGATGAAGTCGTTGGAATGGAAGTACTTGAGGAAGACTCTGAAGTGCTGATTGTTACCCAGAACGGCTATGGGAAACGTACCCCGGCTGTCGAATATCGCCTTCAGAACAGAGGCGGTAAAGGGATAAAAACATGTAATATTACTGAGAAAAACGGCAGCCTAGTGTCAATGAAGGTAGTAAACGGCGAAGAAGACATTATGATTATTACAACAGGCGGAGTTCTGATCCGTATGGGTGTAAGTGATATTTCCTCAATGGGAAGAAATACGCAAGGGGTAAGACTCATTCGCTTAGATGAAAATGACGAGGAATACGTTGCAACAGTTGCTCTAGTTGAAAAAGACGAAGAATCAGAGCGGGTTGCTCCAGAAGAAACAGAGGATACTGAAGATGTTATAGTATCCGAGCTAGATACTCAGGACAGTCATGAAGCAGAAGAGGAAGAAGATAATCATACCGAATTGAATGATGAAGAATAATAATAGAGAGAAGCGCTGAACTGAATGGCGCTTCTTTTTTTTTGTGCCAGACACCTTTCGCTTTTTACTATTGCAGTATACTTTCCTATCCTAGTAGAATAAAGGAAAGACGTATTCTCTGAAGGTGAAGTTATGCTTGTCAAAATAGACTATTTGATAGAGGGCTGTATCGTAGCGGAAGATGTTTTCGGAAAAACCAGCTACCCAATTATTAGGAAAAATACTGTTTTAACCAATCAGTTAATCGATACATTAAATTTATTTCTTATTAAAAGTATTGAAGTTGAAAAAACGCTTGTGAATGGAAGTCCATTTTTGCCAGCTGATGCACTTCAGGGGGAGTTCCCCAAGGAAGCAGGAGATGATAATCCTTTTGTTGGAGAAATTGGTTTTACTCAATTATTTCTCCACGCTTCACAGGAATATTTTAAGCAGTTTCAGCTGTGGCAGTCTGGAATGCCAATTGATATGGCGAAGATGAGACTGATTCTTTTGCCGTTACTGAAAGAAGCGATGAGAAAGTCAGGAGAACTATTCTCCCTCCATCATTTATCAAATAATGAAAGGTATCCTTACCAGCATGCGGTTGCGGTCGGGCTGCTTTGCG
>NZ_CP137640.1:17500-27500 GCF_036670025.1 Niallia oryzisoli
TGATGTATTGTTAGTCCCAGCAAAATCAGAAGTGCTCCCTAAAGATGTCAGTCTAAAGGTGAGTTTAACGGATAAGGTGAAATTAAATATTCCGTTGATTAGTGCAGGTATGGATACAGTTACAGAAGCCGAAATGGCTATTGCGATGGCTCGTCAAGGCGGGATAGGTATTATTCATAAAAACATGACGATTGAGCAGCAGGCAGAGCAGGTAGACAAGGTAAAACGTTCAGAAAGCGGCGTTATTTCAGATCCATTTTTCCTAACACCGGAAAAGCAAATCTTTGATGCGGAACATTTAATGGGTAAGTATCGAATCTCCGGGGTACCAATTGTTAATAATTTAGATGATCGGAAACTAGTTGGCATCCTGACTAACCGGGACCTTCGCTTCATCCAGGATTATTCCATTAAAATTTCAGATGTAATGACAAAAGAAAATCTAGTAACAGCTCCAGTCGGAACAACCTTAGCAGAAGCAGAAAAAATTCTACAAAAATATAAAATTGAAAAGCTTCCTCTCGTTGATTCTGAAGGAGTACTTCAAGGACTTATCACAATTAAAGATATTGAAAAAGTAATTGAGTTTCCAAATTCCGCAAAAGATGAGCACGGCCGCTTATTAGTCGGTGCAGCTGTCGGGGTTTCTAAAGATACGATGCTGCGTTTAGAAGGATTGGTTAAGGCTGGGGTTGATATTGTTGTTATTGATACAGCTCACGGGCATTCAAAAGGTGTAATTGAAACGGTTAAAGAGATCCGCAACCAATATCCTGACCTTGCACTAATTGCAGGTAACGTGGCAACAGCAGAGGCAACAAAAGAATTATTCGAAGCTGGAGCAGATGTTGTAAAAGTAGGTATCGGTCCTGGTTCTATCTGTACGACAAGGGTTGTAGCTGGTGTGGGTGTACCGCAAATTACAGCTATCTATGACTGCGCAACAGAAGCAAGAAAGCATGGTAAGGCCATTATTGCTGACGGTGGTATTAAATACTCAGGCGATATCGTGAAAGCTCTTGCTGCAGGCGGACATGCTGTTATGTTAGGAAGCTTACTTGCCGGTACATCAGAAAGCCCAGGGGAAACAGAAATCTATCAAGGACGCCGCTTCAAGGTGTATCGTGGTATGGGATCTGTTTCCGCCATGGAAAAAGGTTCAAGTGATCGTTACTTCCAAGAGGAGAATAAAAAATTCGTTCCAGAAGGAATCGAAGGACGTTTACCATACAAAGGACCGCTAAGTGATACAATCTATCAGCTTGTCGGCGGGCTTCGTTCCGGTATGGGTTATTGTGGTGCAGCAAACTTACAAAACCTAAGAGAAAACAGTCAATTTATTAAAATGAGCGGTGCAGGACTAAGAGAAAGTCACCCGCATGATGTTCAAATTACAAAAGAGGCTCCAAACTACTCTATTCAATAAATTAACAATAAAGTAGGGATAAACTCCCTGCTTTTTGTTTTTTATGGCAAAAACTAGTAATTGTCTAACTATCATATGATGAAAAAAATAGGCATTTGCACAAGCTATTTTTTCACAAAAACTTATGTTAAAATACGAAGGTGTATTAAGAGTTGGAGGGCTTTAAATTGAAAAAGAAAACTTTTCGGAAACGAGTATCTGGTCTGCTGGCAATGCTTCTATTCTTAAGCTTTTTCACAGGGTTTAGCCCTGTAAGTGCTGAAGAAGATACTCTAGGTGTTAATGCAGATGCCGCTATCCTGGTGGATGCTGATACAGGACGAGTATTATATGCAAAGAATCCTGATAAGGTCCTTGGTATTGCGAGTATGACAAAAATGATGACGGAATACCTGCTTCTTGAGGCGGTTAAAGAGGGACGTGTAAAATGGGATCAAAAGTATTCCGTGAGTGATTATGTGTATAATGTTTCACAAGATAGAGATCTGTCAAACGTTCCATTACGTAAAGACGGAACGTATTCTATTAAAGAGCTCTATGAGGCGATGACGATCTATTCAGCAAACGGTGCAACGATCGCTATTGCTGAAACCATTGCCGGATCTGAAGAAAGCTTTGTAAAGATGATGACAGACAAAGCAAACGAGTTAGGTTTGAAAAACTTTAAATTTGTGAATGCCACTGGTTTAAATAACCATGATTTAAAAGGAATGCATTCAGTAGGCGGTGCCGAAGAGGAAAACGTGATGTCTGCCCGTGCTACTGCAACCTTGGCCTTTCATTTGTTAAAGGATTTCCCTGAAGTGTTAGAAACAACAAGTATTCCTTCTAAAACGTTTAGAGCAGGAACTGATGACGAAATCAAAATGGATAACTGGAACTGGATGCTTCCAGAGCTTGTTTTTAAATATGAAGGTGTTGACGGTTTAAAAACAGGTACAACTGATTTTGCTGGCTATTGCTTTACCGGTACTGCTGAGCGTAATGGAAATCGCTATATCACTGTTGTGATGAATGCAAAAGGTGAAGGCGGAGAAGGAACATATAAATCAAGATTTGATGAAACAAAGAAAATGCTTGATTATGCATTTAGTAATTTTTCTAAGGAAGAAGTTCTAAAGAAACATTATCAAGTGAAAGATACAAAAACAATCCCTGTTAATAAAGGGAAAGAAAATCAGGTAAAAGTCTATACAAAAGATGCAATTGAACTGGTTAATAAAAAAGGCGAGAAAGATAATTATAAGCCGGTCCTTGTATTAGATAAAAAGCTTTTGAATAAGGATGGAGAAGTAACGGCTCCAATTAAAAAAGGCGATAGAGTAGGTTACATTAAGCTGGAGACAAAGGATGGCACCCCAATTCAATTTCTTGATGGGAAAAGCCCACAGGTGGATGTAATTGCTGCAGAAACTGTCGAAAAGGCAAATTGGTTTGTTCTAAGCATGCGTGCAGTCGGAGGATTCTTTGCTGATGTATGGGGAAGCGTATCTTCAACTGTAAAAGGCTGGTTTTAATTAAAGAAAGGTCCCAAGTATATGTGGGGCCTTTTTTTATATCTCGGAAATCAGGCCAATATTCATGATAGAATTTTGCATAATCATGTAGTAAAATGGAAATAGATAATCTTAGTAAGACTAATACATACCATATCGTTTAAAAGCAATGAGAGGAAATAGTAGCAAGAGAGTTATTCTTAAGAGAGCCGGTGGTTGGTGAAAATCGGCGGATGACGCTTGTGAATCCATCCTTGAGCAGAGTATGGAAAGCCAGAAATGGTCAGTAAGTACTTTCGGGTAAAACCGTTATCGTTTTAAGGTGGAAGGCGTTTGCCTTCAACTAGGGTGGCAACGCGGGTAACTCTCGTCCCTTTTTAGGGACGGGAGTTTTTTGTATTTGCATCAAACGGTTCCTTAGCCATGTTTTTAAATGAAAAAAGGATAAAGAGGAGGATTCTTATGCTCGATATTAAATTTTTGCGTGCTAATTTTGAAGAAGTAAAAGCAAAGCTCCAACACCGCGGTGAGGACCTATCTGAGCTTGGACGCTTTGAGGATTTAGACGTTTCACGACGTGAACTAATTGTTGAATCAGAAAAGTTAAAGAGCAGACGAAATGAAGTTTCTCAGCAGGTGGCCGTGTTAAAGCGTGAAAAAAAGGATGCAGACCATCTTATAAAGGAAATGCGTGAAGTAGGCGATGAGATTAAGGTTCTAGATGAGAAGCTAAAAGCAGTTGAGGAACAACTAGAATCCATCCTTTTAGGCATTCCGAATATCCCGCATGAGAGCACACCAATTGGAGAATCAGAGGATGATAATGTCGAAATTAGAAATTGGGGAGAAAAGCCGCAGTTTCCTTTTGAAGCGAAGCCGCACTGGGATATTGCCGATCATCTTGCTATTCTTGACTTTGAACGTGCCGGTAAAGTAACAGGAAGCCGTTTTGTGTTCTATAAAGGGTTGGGTGCAAGACTGGAAAGAGCGTTATTCAACTTTATGCTTGATCTTCATACAGAAGAACATGGATACCTTGAAGTTCTGCCGCCTTATATGGTAAATCGGGCAAGTATGACTGGAACAGGACAGCTTCCAAAGTTTGAAGAAGATGCCTTCTTAATCGAGAGTGAGGATTATTTCTTAATTCCAACAGCGGAAGTGCCAGTTACAAATCTCCATCGTGATGAAATTCTCAATGGAGAAGAGCTGCCTATCAGCTATGCAGCCTTTAGTGCGTGTTTCCGTTCTGAGGCGGGCTCTGCAGGCCGGGATACAAGAGGCTTAATTCGACAGCACCAGTTTAACAAAGTGGAACTTGTAAAATTTGTGAAACCTGAAGAATCCTATGAACAGCTCGAAATTTTGACAGGTCATGCTGAAAAAGTTCTTCAGCTTCTGAAATTGCCATATCGTGTTATGAGTATGTGTACAGGCGACCTTGGTTTTACGGCCGCGAAAAAGTATGATATTGAGGTTTGGATGCCAAGTTACGACACATATCGTGAAATTTCTTCTTGCAGTAACTTTGAAGCATTCCAGGCACGCAGAGCGAATATCCGTTTCCGCCGTGATCCGAAAGGTAAACCAGAGCATGTTCATACATTGAATGGATCTGGCTTAGCCATCGGCAGGACTGTTGCTGCAATCCTAGAGAATTACCAGCAAGACGATGGATCTGTGGTGATTCCGGAAGTATTGCGTCCATATATGGGTAATAGAGAAGTTATTACACCAAGATAATAAGCCGGTATTATAAAAATTAAAATTCCGGGCAATCTATTATTGCCCGGAAAATACTTGTTTAGCATAAACGTCGGTTGACACTAAATATCACATATGATATATTTCATTTTGTCTTAAATGGAGGAATACCCAAGTCCGGCTGAAGGGATCGGTCTTGAAAACCGACAGGCGGGTTAAACCGCGCGGGGGTTCGAATCCCTCTTCCTCCGCCATAAAGATAAAAAACAACCGCGCATAAAATTGGAGATAAATCGCTATCCTATTGGGTAGCGATTTTTTGTTTTATAATGATCCAGTAGATTTCCCTTAAAGTGAACCTTTACATTGAGTACAAGAGAAAAACTGCAAACACTAAGCCTGCAGTTTTCTATTTATTGTTCAAGTCCCATCTTTTCTACAACTGCTTCATCTCTTAGCATTGTCCATATTGCCTTATCTTCCATACCTAATCTCCAAAGAGCTAAGCCTCTAATTCCTAAGCGGTCCGCAAGCCGGGCTTTGGCTAAAATACTTGCACGGTTTTCAAACCAAACTTCATGCTTAACACCTTGTGCATCAGTGTAAGCAAACATCGGGGTTTGCGTTTCTTCATCAAAGATAATTTCTTTATTATACTGTCTTGCTAATGCCATTGCACGGTCATAGGTTGCATAAGCTGCCCTGCCAGTTTGAAGATTAAAATCAAAACCAAATACAGAAACAGCCGCCACAATTTTTTCTTTTGGCATGACAGACATTGAATACCGTAATACCCTTTCCATACGCCCTATTGATACAACAGGTCCTGGACCGCTTCCCGGCCACCCATGCTCATTATAAAGCATAACGACAAATTGATCTGTAGGCTGATGAAGATTCGGATAATCAAACGGTTTGGCAAAAACGCTTGGATCTGTTGGTCCTGTTTTGGATGGAACAGCTGTTGAGAAGAAATAGCCCCTTTCATCTAAGACACGACCAATCACACGATAAAGCTGTGTTAGCCGATCTCGATCTTCTTCGAATACATCTTCAATATCGATATCAACGCCATCTAATCCATATCTCTCAATTAATCTTACTAAATTGAGGGCAAATGCAGTCATATTTTGTGGGGAGGACACTAACTCATGAATAACTCGCTTCGCTAATTCTACTCCTTCGTCGTATAAAAGGTTATGAACGGTTGCAAGCATCTTAACATTATGACGGTGGCCGAGCCTTACAAGCGCTTGTATTTCTGCATCGTTAAATTCTCCAAACTTCTCAATTGTTGTTGGGTTATTCTTATCAATCCTAAATAAAAATAAGCCATTTTGTGATATTTGCTCGATATTTGTAACAAATGATTCGTATGAGCTTGGTAATGTAGGACCTTCCTCTAATGTGTAGTATCCGAGGATCTGGATAATAGGCTTTGAGCCATCGTGTGCCCTTAGAGTTGTAACTGTTTTTGATATCCATCCAGGATTACCGTTAAATAATGCAATTCTGTACCAGTCGCCTTGAACACCGAGCAGCGGCAGTCTTGCCCCTCGATCCATTTGTGCCACAACATTGGCAGAAGAACTCGGGCTTTGCCGAACATTTACATTATTAGCGTTCACAATAACCTCAGAATAAACAGGTATCGTTAATCTCTGACCAATCGTTAGGTCCATTGCTTCTAAATTATTCAGTGCCATAATGCTTTCAACTGTTGTGTTGTATCGTTTGGCAATCGAGAATAAACTGTCTCCGGCCTTGACTGTGTATACTGTTTGTCTTATATCTTCTTCGGGAACCATAAGCCTTTGACCGATATAGATCGTGTTTGACGATAAGCTGTTTAAATGTTTGATGTTTTGTACAGATGTATGAAAACGGTCGGAAATTGATTGTAAGGAATCCTGCGGTTGAACTGTATAATAATCGCTTTCTGTTTGGTCAGGAATGAGCAGCTGCTGTCCAATATAAATCATGTTAACCGGCAATTGATTCAAGCTTCTTAATTCCTCAACTGACGTTCCAAAATTTTCCGCAATGCTATACAGGCTGTCACCGGGCTGAACCCAATATACATTTCTGTCAAAAAGTAAAGGAACGCTCAGTTGTTGGCCAATATAAATAACAGTGGATGGTAATTGGTTTTGATATATTATATTTTGTACAGAGGTATTAAACCTTTCAGCAATTGAAGCTAAGGAATCTCCCTGCTGTACAACATACCTAGTTTGCCGAAAATACATTCGTATCTCATCTCCCTCAACAGACATCTATATAAATATATGCAATGGTGAAAAATTTTTGCCTATAACTGTTCACCTATGTTCGAAATACTAATTCATGCTATAATTTCCCAGTCGGTAATAAATCAATCTTATCTTTTTTAGGAAGGATATTTATATATGTTTGAAAAACACTCAGATGAATATTTTATGCTGGAGGCAATTAAAGAGGCGAAGAATGCGGAAATACTTGAAGAGGTGCCAATTGGTGCAGTCATTGTCCTGCATGGGAAGATTATTGCCAGGGCGCACAATTTAAGGGAAACAAATCAAAGTGCTGTCTCACATGCAGAGCTGCTGGCAATTGAACAGGCTTGTGAGGCTGTTGGCTCATGGCGGCTTGAGGATGCAGAGCTATTTGTGACGCTTGAGCCATGTGCGATGTGTGCTGGTGCGATTATTCTTGCGCGGGTCAAGCGGGTCGTGTACGGTGCGGCGGACCCTAAGGGCGGCTGTGCGGGTACGTTTATGAATCTTTTGCAGGATGAGCGTTTTAATCATCAAAGTGAGGTCGTTGCCGGGGTCCTGGAGCAATCATGCGGGCAGCTGTTAACTGATTTTTTTCGCTCAGTCAGAGAGAGAAAAAAGGCAGCGAAACTGAAGAGGAAGCAGGAATTATCTGTTGAAACAGAATTTAGAAGTGATTAAACATTGCTTTTTAAGTTGATTATTAGTATACTTAATCATGCGTCGATAAGGACGCCTAACAATTTGGTATCAATTTTGCCGTGCTAAGCGGGGAGGTAGCGGTGCCCTGTACTCGCAATCCGCTCTAGCGAGGCCGAACTCCTTTCCTGAGGCTGATCTCCTGTAGGGTCTGCCTTGAGTAAGTGGTGTTGACGTCCGGGTCCTGCGCAATGGGAACCCATGAACCATGTCAGGTCCGGAAGGAAGCAGCATTAAGTGGATCATCCCATGTGCCGCAGGGTTGCCTGGGCCGAGCTAACTGCTCAAGTAACGCTTATGGGAATCAGTCGACGGAAGGTGCACGGCAGTTTAACTTATACTAATAAAGCCCATCCTTAATTGGATGGGTTTTTTACTATACAAAAAAGATGGCTGTGGAAAACAAGGGAAGGTTTTCTTCTTAATTTTTTTGTATAATAGAAAATATATACGTTATAATGATTTAGGACAAGAATGAGAAGGGGGCGTTTAAGTGAGTTATCAAGCATTATATCGTGTATGGCGTCCACAAAGTTTCATTGATGTGGTTGGACAAGAACACGTAACGAAAACATTGCAGAACGCCCTGCTTCAAGATAAGATATCACACGCTTATTTATTCTCAGGGCCTCGTGGTACGGGGAAAACGAGTGCAGCTAAAATATTAGCGAAGGCGGTCAATTGTGAAAAGGCCCCGATTGCGGAGCCTTGTAATGAGTGTCCGGCATGCCTGGGTATAACAGATGGGTCCATCCCTGATGTCATTGAAATAGACGCGGCCTCAAATAATGGAGTCGAAGAGATTCGTGACATACGTGATAAGGTAAAATATGCGCCAACATCAGTGAAGTATAAGGTCTATATCGTCGATGAGGTTCATATGCTGTCCATTGGGGCCTTCAATGCCCTGTTAAAGACATTAGAAGAGCCGCCGAAGCATGTTATTTTTATTTTAGCCACAACAGAGCCGCATAAAATTCCTCTCACAATCATCTCAAGATGTCAGCGTTTTGATTTTAAACGAATTACTGCTCAGGCGATTGTAGGCAGGATGTCCTTGATTGCCCGTGAAACAGGGGTAAATTATGAGGAGAATGCTCTTCATGTCATCGCAAGAGCGGCAGAAGGCGGTATGCGTGATGCATTAAGTCTCTTGGATCAGGCTATTTCTTTTGGAAAAGAAAAAGTGACAGTTGATGATGCATTAACGGTTACAGGGGCAGTCTCACAGGTCTTTTTACTGAATCTGGCCAAGGCTATAAAGGACCATGATGTGGTCAGCGGCTTAGAATCATTAGAAGAGCTGCTTTTCCAGGGGAAGGACCCAACAAGGTTTATTGAGGATCTCATTTTATTTTACCGCGATATGCTGTTATACAAAGCAGCGCCCGATTTAGAGGAATCGCTGGAGCGTGTGATGCTTGACGAGGAGTTTAAGACGCTTGCAGAGGACATTAATCCGGAAGAGATTTATCAGCTCATTAATATGTTAAGCAAGACGCAGCAGGAAATGCGCTTTACGAACCATCCGAAGATTTTCCTCGAGGTAGCGGTTGT
Organism: Niallia oryzisoli; assembly: GCF_036670025.1. Classification (NCBI taxonomy): domain Bacteria; kingdom Bacillati; phylum Bacillota; class Bacilli; order Caryophanales; family Bacillaceae; genus Niallia; species Niallia oryzisoli. The sequence continues at coordinate 26,638 of NZ_CP137640.1, forward strand.
CAAGTTGTGTCAGCTTGAGGCAGCAGTCACCAGCACATCAGGCTCACCGGCTGTTGAACAGCTGATGCAAAGAATCAATCAGCTGGAGCATGAGATAAGTGAGTTAAAGCAGCATGGTATTAAGGTGATGGAAGAGGAACATCAGCCTGATGTTCAGAGGCGGCCGCAAAGAACGGCAAGAAGAGGATTCCAGGCGCCGACGGGAAAAATTAATGAAATTCTAAAGTCTGCCACTAAACAGGATCTTCAGGCTGTCAAAGGCCGTTGGGCTGAGCTCATTGAAGCATTGACAGCGAACCAAATGCGTTCACAGGCGGCATTATTAAAAGAAGCCGAGCCGGCAGCAGCATCGAGCCAGGCGTTAGTCATTAAATTTAAGTATGAAATTCACTGTCAAATGGCAATGGATAATGATAAATTTGTAGAAGCGATCACTTCTATATTGCAAAGACTAACCGGTAAAAGAATGACCGTAACAGGTATACCGGAAGAACAGTGGGTATCGATCCGCGAGTCATTTGTGAAAAATCAGCGCCATGATGACAGTGGCACAGAAGCATCTGAGTTTGGTGCTCCTGAAGAAGAGCCGATTATTGCGGAGGCAAAAAAACTGTTTGGAGCTGACTTGATTGAAATTAAGGAATAATCAGGGCAGATTTAGATTAATAAATATCAATAATTAAGTGGAGGTAATGAATATGATGCGTGGCGGGGGAATGGGCAATATGCAAAAAATGATGAAGCAAATGCAGAAAATGCAAAAGGAAATGGCAAAGGCCCAGGAAGAATTAGGAGAACAAAGAATTGAAGGAACAGCCGGCGGCGGCATGGTGACAGTCATCATGACAGGCCATAAAGAGGTT
>NZ_CP137640.1:32500-85000 GCF_036670025.1 Niallia oryzisoli
AGTCGGGACCTAAGCCGAGGCTGAAAAGCGTAGGCGATGGACAACAGGTTGATATTCCTGTACCACCAAAATCCGTTTGAACGATGGGGGGACGCAGGAGGATAGGGTAAGCGCGCTGCTGGATTAGCGCGTCCAAGCAGTTAGGCTGTCAGCGAGGAAAATCCCGTTGACGTGAAGGCTGAGCTGTGATGGCGAGGGAAATATAGTACCGAAGTTCCTGATTCCACACTGCCAAGAAAAGCCTCTAGTGAGGATTAGGTGCCCGTACCGCAAACCGACACAGGTAGGCGAGGAGAGAATCCTAAGGTGAGCGAGAGAACTCTCGTTAAGGAACTCGGCAAAATGACCCCGTAACTTCGGGAGAAGGGGTGCTTTTTAGGGTGAATAGCCCTGAAAAGCCGCAGTGAATAGGCCCAGGCGACTGTTTAGCAAAAACACAGGTCTCTGCGAAGCCGCAAGGCGAAGTATAGGGGCTGACGCCTGCCCGGTGCTGGAAGGTTAAGAGGAGAGGTTAGCGTAAGCGAAGCTTTGAATTGAAGCCCCAGTAAACGGCGGCCGTAACTATAACGGTCCTAAGGTAGCGAAATTCCTTGTCGGGTAAGTTCCGACCCGCACGAAAGGCGTAACGATCTGGGCACTGTCTCAACGAGAGACTCGGTGAAATTATAGTACCTGTGAAGATGCAGGTTACCCGCGACAGGACGGAAAGACCCCGTGGAGCTTTACTGTAGCCTGATATTGAATTTTGGTACAGCTTGTACAGGATAGGTAGGAGCCTGAGAAGCCGGAGCGCCAGCTTCGGTGGAGGCGTCGGTGGGATACTACCCTGGCTGTATTGACATTCTAACCCGCACCCCTGATCGGGGTGGGAGACAGTGTCAGGTGGGCAGTTTGACTGGGGCGGTCGCCTCCTAAAAAGTAACGGAGGCGCCCAAAGGTTCCCTCAGAATGGTTGGAAATCATTCGTAGAGTGTAAAGGCACAAGGGAGCTTGACTGCGAGACCTACAAGTCGAGCAGGGACGAAAGTCGGGCTTAGTGATCCGGTGGTTCCGCATGGAAGGGCCATCGCTCAACGGATAAAAGCTACCCCGGGGATAACAGGCTTATCTCCCCCAAGAGTCCACATCGACGGGGAGGTTTGGCACCTCGATGTCGGCTCATCGCATCCTGGGGCTGTAGTCGGTCCCAAGGGTTGGGCTGTTCGCCCATTAAAGCGGTACGCGAGCTGGGTTCAGAACGTCGTGAGACAGTTCGGTCCCTATCCGTCGTGGGCGTAGGAAATTTGAGAGGAGCTGTCCTTAGTACGAGAGGACCGGGATGGACGCACCGCTGGTGTACCAGTTGTTCTGCCAAGAGCATCGCTGGGTAGCTATGTGCGGAAGGGATAAGTGCTGAAAGCATCTAAGCATGAAGCCCCCTCGAGATGAGATTTCCCATAGCGTTAAGCTAGTAAGACCCCTGAAAGATGATCAGGTTGATAGGTTTGGGGTGGAAGCGTGGTGACACGTGGAGCTGACAAATACTAATCGGTCGAGGACTTAACCTAATATTGATTACTTATTTTTTCTTCAGCATTATCTAGTTTTGAGGGAACAATTCCTCAAACCAAATAGTTTGGTGACGATAGCGAGAAGGTTACACCCGTTCCCATCCCGAACACGGAAGTTAAGCTTCTCAGCGCCGATGGTAGTTGGGGCCTTGCCCCTGTGAGAGTAGGACGTCGCCAAGCAAGGGAGTATCCAATCGGGTACTCTTTTTTTGTCTTTGTGTAATTACACATAATAAACGCTGAATAATGTTTTAGATTATGTAAAGTGATTAGAAGTATATATTAAAAGCACAAAGCTTCTTCATCCTATATAAAAAAGAGCATCTAAATCAGGTGCCCTTTTTTGTTAGGAAAAAATCTCTGGTGTAGTAATTTTTTTTAGTTTTTTTAAGTAATATTTATACTTTGGGTCGTTCGTATCAGTGGTAATAATATCCTTTTCGCAATCCATACAAATAAATGATGTGTATAAATGGATGCCCTTTCTCTTTTGTTCCTCACAAATCACACATTTTTCTCCCATTTGCTCTCTTGCTAATGAATCCAATACACTCACCTCCATATCAGTATCCTGCCCAGATTATCTTAGTTGTATACAAAATTAGGAAAATTCTTTCACGTAGATTAACTGATTAATATTGTATGTAAACTGTATCAATTGTTTGTATGTCTTATTGAATCTTTTCAAACCAAACTTGATAAAATGCTCAAACACTGAGAATTAACCTGATTGAACTTCCACTTTAGAAGCTCTGTATGGTTTGGTACAATAAATAGGAAATGCAGGATTTAAGTCTATAAAATGCATAATATACTAAGTATTAAATATTTATAGTTGAGAGTATGGTGAAAAATGGACCAATCAAAAACTCCTTTATATGATCAACTCATTCTACATAATGAAAACCATCCTATTTCCCTTCATGTTCCGGGACATAAATATGGTGCCGTTTTTTCTGAGTCTAAAAAGTCCTATTTTCGTGAACTACTAAAATTAGATGCTACTGAACTAGCAGGACTTGATGATCTCCATTCTCCAGAAGGAGTCATTTTGGAGGCAGAGAATCTGCTTTCCCATTTATATCGTGTAGAAAAAAGTTATTTTTTAGTGAATGGTTCAACAGTTGGAAATTTGGCCATGATTATGGCAGCGTTAAAAGAAAATGATACGGTCCTTGTCCAACGGAATTGTCATAAATCGATTTTGAATGGGATTGAATTATCCGGTGCAAGAGCAGTATTTCTCGGCCCTGATTTTCATCAGGGCTGGGGTGTTTCAGGTGGAGTATCAGTAGAAATCATGAAAAAGGGATTGGAGTCCTATCCTGATACCAAAGCCGTCATCCTAACCTATCCAAACTATTATGGTATGGTAAATGAATTGGGGGAAATTATCAGGCTTGCCCATAAAAGGGATATTCCCGTGCTGGTAGATGAAGCACACGGAGCCCATTTTATCAGCGGCGGCAGCTTTCCAAAGTCAGCGGTACAGCTGGGAGCTGATATTGTCGTGCAATCCGCCCATAAAACACTCCCTGCCATGACAATGGGGTCTTTCCTTCATGTTAATAGCAAAAGGATTGCAATCGATTTACTTGAAAAATATCTTCATATCCTCCAGTCAAGCAGCCCATCCTATCCCATTATGGCTTCTCTCGATCTTGCTAGGAGCTACTTAGGAACCTATTCAACTGAAGACCATTGTTATCTCATCGAGCAGGTCCGTACATTTAAAGAGAGCCTAAAGCAACTAGACGGGATCAAGGTTTTGGAATATGATGGCGAGGGTGACCTATTAAAAGTTACACTGCAAACGGCTAGTCAATTCAACGGTTTTGAATTACAGACGTCTTTCGAGCAGGAAGGAATTTATACGGAGCTGGCCGATCCATACAATGTATTGCTTGTATTACCACTATTAAAAGATGGCAATTATTTTCCCTTTCAACCAATCGTGGACGGTATAAAGCGTTCATTGAAGGATGTACGAGATACCAATAGAGAGGAAAACGTGGTAGACTATACTCCGGTTATCTCCACACCTGTAATATCGAATAAGGAAATGGAGCATTTTGAGGTTAGAAGGGTATCTATCGATGATGCGGTCGGAGAAATTTGCGCAGAAAAAATTATTCCGTATCCTCCAGGAATTCCGTTAATATTTCCTGGTGAGATCATTACCAAAAGAATGGTTGACCAAATAGAAACATTAGTTGGCTTGGGGGCGAGATTCCAGGGCACAAAACATATATACGATCGTTACATTACAATTTTTACAAAGAAGTAGTCAAAGGTTGGAGGATTATGGTGAAAAAAGGTGTATTTATTACAATAGAGGGTCCTGAGGGAGCCGGCAAAACGACAATCATAGAATTGCTAATGGAAAAGTTGAATTCAGAAGGATACCCAGCTATAAGTACAAGAGAGCCCGGGGGTATCGAAATTGCGGAAAAAATCAGGAGTGTCATTTTAGATAAAGAAAATAAAGCAATGGATGCGAGAACGGAGGCGCTCCTTTATGCCGCTGCTCGGAGACAGCATCTTGTCGAAAGGGTATTACCCGCTATCAACAATGGGTATATTGTGATATGTGATCGGTTTATTGACAGTTCTCTTGCCTATCAGGGCTATGCTAGAGGCTTAGGAATTGATGAAGTATATGCCATTAACCAATTTGCGATTGAAGAGATGATGCCGGACGTAACCCTTTATTTTGATATTGATCCAAAGATCGGTTTGGAGCGGATTAATCAGGATAAGGGAAGGGAGATTAACCGCCTTGACCTTGAGAGTTTTGAATTTCATCGTAAAGTTCGCGAGGGCTATCATTTATTATGCAAGAGATTTCCAAACCGAATTATTGAAATAGATGCCTCTCAGTCGATCGAGGCTGTATATGAACACGTAGCAAACGAGGTATTACGTGTTATATAATAGACTTTAGATTCTATTAATATTTATATGTTAGTGAGTGATCGCTTTGGCAAAAACGTGGCAAGAGCTTGAAGAAATTCAACCAGTTGTATTAAAAATGATTAAAAATAGTATAGAAAAAAAGCGGCTTGCCCATGCCTATTTATTTGAAGGCATGAAAGGGACAGGAAAACGGGAAACAGGAATTCTATTGGCAAAGAGTCTATTTTGTATGTCACCAATTGAGGGAGTCATCCCCTGTGAGGAATGCAATAATTGTAAAAGAATTAATCATGGCAACCATCCTGACATTCATATTGTGGAGCCTGACGGGCTGTCTATTAAAAAACAACAGATTCAGCAGCTGCAAGAGGAGTTCTCAAAAACGGGTGTCGAATCAAAGCAAAAATTATATATGATTATTCATGCTGATCGGATGACCGTAAATGCAGCTAATAGTTTATTGAAATTTTTAGAAGAGCCCTATCAACAGACCTACGCTATTTTAATGACTGAGCAGGTTCAAAGAATGCTGCCAACCATTCTATCCCGTTGTCAAACCTTATCTTTTAGACCGTTATCGAGTGAACATATGATCCACAAGTTGGTGGAGCTAGGTGTGAAAGAGCACCGGGCGCCCATACTATCCCAGCTAACGAATAATTTGGATGAAGCTTTAGAACTAAACAATGATGAATGGTTTGCACAAGCACAAAAGATAGTGGTAAAATTATATGAAGTGCTTAGGAAGAATTCCCTTGAAGCAATGGTGTATCTTCAAGAGGAATGGTTCTTGCATTTTAAGGATAAAGAACAAATTGATCGTGGATTAGATCTTTTACTTCTTATTTTTAAGGATTTACTATATATACAATTTGGGAAGCAGGGGCAGACTGTTTTTGTGAGTGAGGCGAACAAACTAGAGCAGTTTGCCTTACAAACTTCAGGACGGCGTCTGGCGGATCAAATGTCAATCATATTGGAGGCAAAGAAAAAGCTGCAGGCAAATATGAATCCACAGTTATTAATGGAGGAGCTTGTGCTTAGATTGCAGGAGGGATCGTCAGTTGTATGAGGTAGTTGGCGTACGCTTTAAAAAAGCGGGTAAAATATATTATTTTGATCCCGGCGATCTGCCAATTCTAAAGAATAATTTCGTTATCGTTGAGACTGTAAGGGGCGTTGAGTATGGACAGGTAGTCATTGGCCCTAAACAAGTGGATGAGAATGATGTTGTTCTTCCTTTAAAAAAGGTACTGAGAATTGCGGATCAAAAGGATCGTTTGATAGTTGAGGAAAATCGGGCGGCTGCAAAAGAAGCATATGACGTTTGCAATGAAAAAGTATCAATCCATCAACTGGATATGAAGCTGGTTGATGTTGAATATACCTTTGATCGTAATAAAATCATTTTTTATTTTACAGCCGATGGCAGGGTAGACTTCCGTGAACTTGTAAAGGATTTAGCAGCTATCTTCCGGACGAGAATTGAGCTTCGTCAAATCGGTGTCAGGGATGAAGCAAAGATGCTGGGTGGGATTGGCCCATGCGGCAGGATGCTTTGCTGCTCTACTTTTTTAGGTGATTTTGAACCTGTTTCTATTAAAATGGCAAAAGATCAAAATCTATCGCTAAATCCAACGAAAATCTCCGGATTATGTGGAAGACTGATGTGCTGTTTAAAATATGAAAATGATGAATACGAATCTGCAAAGGAATTACTGCCTGATCTTGGACAATGGATTGAAACACCGGCAGGATCAGGAAAAGTAGTGGGTCTTAACATCCTTGAAAAAGTGCTTCAAGTCGAAATTCCAAAGCTTGAGCGCGTGTTAGAATATACGTTGGATGAAGTTATTAAAGAAGGTGCTGTACCGGTACAATCCACAGACTGATGAGGTGGAACCAGTGGATAAAAAAGAAATATTTGATTCAGTAAGTAATATGGAAAAGCAAATTGGACATTTGTACCAACAGCTTGGTGAGTTAAAGCAGCACTTAGCGGAAGTCCTCGAAGAAAATAACTCTTTGAAGCTGGAAAACGAACATATTAGACGCCGCCTGGAAGAAATTTCAGAAAATGCGAAGTCAATTAAGAGCAATAAAAGGGACGAGAAAAAGACTGAGTCCACTGATCATGGAGTTGTGGATATTGGAGAAGGATACGATAACCTTGCCCGTCTTTATCAGGAGGGATTTCATATTTGTAATCTCCAATTTGGAAGTCCTCGGACAGAGGGAGATTGTATCTTCTGCTTATCCTTTTTAAATAAAAAATAATGGACAGCCTTCCTAGCTTTTTGGGAAGGCTATTTTTTAAGAGTATATAAGGGGGATTCACTTTTGGTTGAATTGATTGGGGATGAAAGACTTGATTATTTACTGGCTGAAAAAATGAAAATCATTCAAAGTCCTTCTGTATTTTCCTTTTCGCTTGATGCTGTTTTGCTGGCAAAATTCACATATGTTCCCATTCAAAAGGGAAAATTGCTTGATTTATGCAGCGGTAATGGAGTGATCCCTTTATTTTTAAGTTTGAGATCAAAGGGCACAATTACAGGGGTGGAAATCCAGGAGCGCCTCTACAATATGGCCGTTCGCAGTATTGAATATAATGGACTTAGTGATAGATTACATATGATTCATGGTGACATCAAGGAAATGCCAAAACAGCTGGGATATGGTAAGTTTGATGTTGTGACCTGTAATCCACCATATTTTATTACTCCCTCACAAGAGGAGATCAATGAAAATGAGCATTTAGCCATTGCCCGCCATGAAATCCTGTGCACATTGGAGGATGCTGTTTATGCTGCAAGCCAGCTTGTCAGACAAGGGGGAAAGGTTTCCTTTGTTCACCGGTCAGGGCGTCTGATTGATATTATTACGCTTATGAGAAAATATAAACTAGAACCAAAGCGGCTTCAATTTGTTTACCCAAAGGCTGGAAAGGAAGCTAATACGTTATTAATTGAAGCGATTAAGAATGGCAAACCGGATCTCAAGATCTTACCTCCGTTAATTGTTTATCAGGATGATAACGAATATACATCTGAGATGAGGAAGATTCTATATGGAGAATGAGGAACATTATTTTTATGTACTGTCCTGTAAGGACGGCAGCCTTTATGCTGGCTATACAAATGATTTAAAGCGAAGAGTAAAACTCCATAATGAGGGAAAGGGAGCAAAATATACAAGAGGCAGAGGACCATTAAAGCTGATTCATTTCAAACACTTTTTGACGAAAAGCGAAGCATTAAAGGCTGAATATGCTTTTAAACAATTGGATCGCAAGAAGAAACTACAATATATGATAAAAGAGGGTACTTATGTGGCAGCAAAAGAGCTTTGATCAAGAGGATACGAAGGGAATCTTATATCTTGTCCCAACGCCGATCGGTAATTTGGAGGACATGAGCTATCGGGCAATCAGGATATTAAAAGAAGCGGACTATATCGCTGCTGAGGATACACGTAATTCAAAAAAGCTATGTCATTACTTTGAGATTGATACTCCGCTTATGAGCTATCACGAGCATAACAAAGAGACTGGCGGACGGAAAATTATCAATTTACTTAAGGAAGGTTCAAAGGTTGCTCTTATCAGCGATGCTGGTTTACCTACTATATCTGACCCAGGCTATGAGTTAGTGGTTGAAGCAGTGCAAGAGCAGCTGACAGTTGTTCCGCTTCCGGGGGCAAATGCTGCTTTGACAGCATTAATTGCATCAGGACTTTCAACGAAATCGTTTTACTTTTTTGGCTTTCTAGACCGACAAAAAAAGGAAAAGCGTAAGCAGCTCGACCAATTGCTGCATATACCGGCAACGATCATCCTTTATGAAGCACCGCATCGTTTAAAGGAAACGCTTGGCTTAATTCAGGAAGTGCTGGGAAATCGAAAAATGGCCATCTGCCGTGAGCTGACAAAAAGATATGAGGAATTTATTCGCGGGACAGTCTCAGAAATAATGGAATGGGCAGCAAAGGAAGAGATTCGTGGGGAGTTTTGTTTAATTCTTGAAGCGGGGGAACCGGCAGCTGATCAAGAAACAACACTCTGGTGGGAGGAACTGTCTGTTGAGGAGCATGTACGCCATTATATGGAAGTAAAAGAATTAAGCTCAAAAGAAGCCATTAAGCAGACAGCAAAAGATCGAAATATGAATAAACGCGATGTATACCATATGTATCATATCGGGGAAGAATAAAAGGAAATCAACTACTCCGTTTAATATACAAAAAAAGGCTTCTCGTATTGAGAAGCTTTTTCAATGAAGAGTATTATTTATTAACCAGGTCAAAGTTTTCCTGGATTTCCTTAATTAGCTTTTCAGCGCCTTCACGGCTTAAGATCAGCTTACCTCCGGCTAATTGCAGATTGTCGTCTGATACTTCACCAGTAATTTGACAAGTCATATTTGGTTTATACTTTTTAAGGATGATGCGGTCATCATCAACATAAATTTCTAATGCATCCTTTTCTGCAATACCAAGTGTACGTCTTAATTCTATAGGAATGACTACGCGTCCAAGTTCATCAACTTTACGAACAATACCTGTAGATTTCATTATTCTCTCTCCACTCCAATCTAGTAATTTATTTATCTATTTTTTGTTTTTTCGTCAAAATTCGACAATTCTATTGCTTTTTCATCATAGCAACTATTCCAAAAAACGTCAATTACTTTATTTCCCTATAATATTGTAATTTTTTCCATTGGTAATTTGGCTTTTGTTAGGTTTGATTATAACAATTCTAATATTATTTTACAAAAAATAACTGCTATAATTCCACTACCAATTTATACCGTAAATAACTTTTAATTATTGTTATCTGTTTGTAAAAGAAGAAGGTTAGTTTAGCGGCTTGGTGTCAATACTTTTAAAATATATATGTATTCATTCTGAAAATATTTTGCGGGTGCCGATTAAAGAGATATAATGAAAGATGGTATATTTGACAGAGCAGATAGCAAAGGAGGCAAAAAGAATGGGAGAACAGAGAAAAACCTTTTATCTAACAACTCCTATCTATTATCCAAGTGGAAATCTACATATAGGGCATGCATATACAACAGTTGCCGGTGATGCGATGGCAAGGTATAAGCGCCTGCGTGGTTATGATGTTATGTATTTGACAGGAACCGATGAGCATGGCCAAAAAATACAGCAAAAGGCACAAGAAAAAGGAATCACTCCACAGCAGTATGTGGATGAGATTGTATCAGGGATAAAGGATCTTTGGAGAAAACTGGATATTTCTTATGATGATTTTATCCGGACGACAGAAGAGCGTCATACGAAAGTAGTTGCTGATATCTTTGAAAAACTTTTAGCACAAGGCGATATTTATTTAGGGGAATATGAAGGCTCCTATTGTACACCTTGTGAATCCTATTTTACAGAAAGGCAATTAACGGAAGAAGGAAATTGCCCTGACTGCGGCAGACCTGTCCAAAAGGTAAAGGAAGAGTCTTATTTCTTTAAAGTAAGTAAATATGCAGACCGTCTGCTAGCATACTATGAAGAAAACCCTGAGTTTATTCAGCCGGAGTCACGAAAAAATGAAATGATTAATAACTTTATTAAGCCTGGCCTAGAGGATTTGGCTGTATCGCGGACTACGTTTGATTGGGGAATTAAAATCCCAAGTAATCCAAAGCATGTTATTTATGTATGGATCGATGCGCTGACAAATTATATTACGGCACTTGGTTATGGTTCAAAGGATGAAACGAAATATAACAAATATTGGCCGGCAGATGTTCATTTAGTAGGGAAGGAAATTGTCCGTTTCCATACGATCTATTGGCCAATTATGTTAATGGCGTTAGATCTTCCACTACCGAAAAAGGTGTTTGCTCATGGATGGCTGTTAATGAAAGACGGCAAAATGTCGAAGTCAAAGGGAAATGTTGTTGATCCGGTTACTTTAATTGACCGGTACGGACTTGATGCATTACGCTACTATCTATTAAGAGAAGTACCTTTTGGAGCAGATGGTGTGTTTACTCCTGAAGGCTTTGTAGAGCGTTTGAATTTTGACCTTGCAAACGATTTAGGAAACCTTCTCAATCGTACAGTAGCGATGATCAATAAGTATTTTGATGGTGTCATTCCAGCGTACAATGGCTCCACAGGTAATTATGAGAATGCACTCTTTGAGTCAAATCAAGCAACTGTTGCGAAATATGAAGAAGCAATGGAAAAAATGGAATTCTCCGTGGCCTTGACTGCTATTTGGCAATTAGTCAGCCGTACGAATAAATATATTGATGAAACACAGCCTTGGCAGCTGGCAAAGGTTGAAGAGAATCAGTCCAAGCTTGCAGATGTTATGGTCCATCTAGCTGAGTCATTGAGAAGAATAGCTATTATGCTGCAGCCGTTCTTAACAGAAGCACCAAAACAAATTTTTGCCCAACTTGGCATGAATAATGAAGGATTTACAACGTGGGATAGTCTTGCTCAATTTGGCCAAATTGGAGAAGGCATCAAGGTTATGAAGGGTGATCCGATTTTCCCTCGTCTAGATATTGAAGAGGAAGTAAGCTACATCAAAATGAAAATGCAGGGAACAGAGACGAATGCAGAAGTAAAGAAAGAGGAAAAGGCAGAAGCTGTACCTGAAGTAGATGAGATCACGATTGATGACTTCATGAAGGTAGATCTGCGTGTTGCGGAAGTAATGGAAGCCGAACCTGTCAAAAAGGCTGATAAGCTATTGAAATTACAGCTGAACCTTGGCTATGAAACACGCCAGGTTGTTTCAGGGATTGCCCAATACTATAAACCGGAAGAACTCGTTGGTCAAAGAGTGATTTGTGTGACAAACCTAAAGCCGGTTAAGCTAAGAGGCGAATTATCGCAAGGAATGATTTTAGCCGGCAGCAAAGATGGAAAATTAGCGTTAGCTACCGTTCCACAAACCTTACCGCTCGGTTCAAAGGTGAAATAGAATATACGTACAAGCGGGGGCTGTTATCCCCCGCTGTTGTTTTTTTATCACGTATTAAGTAATGAAACTGTATCACTTGTAAACCTATGGTAATATTGTCGAAATTTGTTTCACGTGGAACATTATGTGTTGTACTTTTATATTGAAATTATCAATCAATTAATGAAGTTTTAATAAGGAATGATTATTGATTCTCCTTTATTTTTATATGAATAGAGATTGTCTATACAAGTTTCTTCTATTATATAGATACACATTTGATATAAATGTAATGAAAAATTAATAATACTCTTGGAAGGAGATTGTCATGCTTTTTGATACACATGTCCATTTAAATGCGGAGCAATTTGAAGAAGATCTGACGGAAGTAATTGAGAGGGCAAGGCAGGCTGGCGTGGAACGCATGCTAGTTGTCGGGTTTGACCGCCCAACGATTCAAAAGGCAATGGAACTGATTGAAGCTTATGATTTTTTATATGCAAGTGTCGGTTGGCACCCGGTTGATGCCATTGACATGACAGATGAAGATCTGTTATGGATTGAGGAATTATCAGCACATCCGAAAGTAGTCGCACTTGGTGAGATGGGTTTAGATTATCATTGGGATAAATCACCAAAGGATGTGCAACAGGAGGTCTTTAGAAGACAAATTCGTTTGGCGAAAAAGGTAAAGCTGCCAATTGTTATTCATAATCGTGAAGCAACTGCAGATATTATGACCATTTTGAAGGAAGAAGGTGCCGAAGAGGTCGGCGGCATTATGCACTGTTTCAGCGGAAGTGCTGAAACTGCAATGGAATGCATTAAATTGAATTTCCTTATTTCTCTTGGCGGACCGGTTACATTTAAAAATGCAAAAAAACCAAAAGAGGTTGCCAAGGAGGTTCCGCTTGATAAGCTTCTGATCGAAACAGACTGTCCGTATTTAGCACCACATCCATATAGGGGGAAACGAAATGAACCTGCTTATGTGCGGCTGGTAGCGGAACAAATAGCTGAATTGAAGGAAATTCCGGTAGATGAGGTTGAAAGAATCACAACTGAAAATGCAAAAAAAATATTCGACATAAACTGATGCGTTTTGCTGTCGATTCAGGTGAATATTTGTCCAATTTTTACTAATTTCTTTCTAGTTCTACACGTCTCCTTAGCTTCGTTGGATAACCGTGTCGATAACTCACGCTTTACTTTTTTAGCATGTACTCAGCATAATAGGAACTAACCTTGGGGAAAGTGGAGGGGTTGACAGCAGGTAGGATTGTTTATATAATCACTCGAAGAGAAAAGGAGGCGTTTTTCATCGGGAGTCAAAACGTGAAAAACCTGTTTTCCAAGCTAGTTAACACCAAAAAATGGTCTATTATAATTGCGAGTTTCATAGTTTTGCTGTTTTCAGCGGGCTTTGTTACATATGAAACCTCGAAGAAGTCAGTGACTCTATCCCTTGATGGGAAAGAAAGAGTCATAAAAACACATGCAGAAACCGTTCAAGAGGTACTTGAAGAAGCAGATATATCATTGCAATCTAAAGACTATTTGTTACCATCGAAGGATACAAGGGTAACGGACAATTTGAAAGTTGTTTGGAAATCGGCAAAACAGGTTCAACTATCAACCATAAACGAAGAGAAAGCGATTTGGACGACAGCTCTAACTGTTGAGGAATTTTTAAAGGAACAAAACATTGAAATAAATGAGTTTGATCAAGTAAAGCCCAGGCCCAGTACAGTATTGCAAAAAGGCATGAATGTAGTATTCAATAAAGCATTCCCTCTTACTCTTAATGATGGTGGAGTAGTGAAGGAAGTATGGTCCACTTCGACTACGGTCGCTGACTTTTTAAAACAACAGGGAATTACACTAACACAACTAGACCGGGTTGAGCCAGGTTTAGAGAACACTGTTTCAGAACATGGCATTGTCAATGTCATTAGAGTAGAAAAAGTCACCGATGTAGTGGAAGAACCATTAAGCTTTGCTGTAGTCACTCAGAAAGATGATAATTTAGATAAAGGGTCAGAAAAGATGCTGACACCCGGCCAGGAAGGCCTTGTTTCAAGAGAATATGAAGTAACAAAAGAAAATGGTCAAGAGGTTTCTCGTGTCGTAATGAATGAGAAGGTCCTTAAAGAAAAAGTAGACCAAGTTGTTGCTGTAGGTGCAAAGGAAATTACCGAAGTTGCATCCCGTGGAGCAGAAAGTGGAAGAGAAATATATGTTACTGCGACTGCCTATACGGCAAGCTGCAGTGGTTGTTCCGGGACTACTGCTACGGGAGTTAATTTACATGCAAATCCGAATGCCAAGGTAATTGCTGTTGATCCTAGCGTGATTCCGCTTGGCTCAAAAGTATACGTTGAAGGATATGGTTATGCAATTGCTGCTGATACCGGCGGTGCTATTAAAGGAAATAAAATTGACGTGTTCATTGCCTCAAAGCAGGATGCTTACCAATGGGGTAGAAAAACAGTTAAGATAAAAGTTTTAGACTAAACAACAATGCAGGGGTTTTATGCCTCTGCGTTTTTTCTTTTTTAATTACTTAAGCTATAATAAGGTTTGTATTTATATATATAGACGGATAAGTTACAAAAATGTTTCATTTTATTTGCATTTTTATTTTATTTTTTATTTTTGGCTCTGTTAAACATAGTAGTTGATTTCCGTTCCAGGCACTTCGCGTACCTTAGGGCGACCGCCGAGCCTCCTCGACACTGCGTGTCTGCGGGGTCTCTTCTTTCTCGCTTCTCCCGCAGGAGTCTGCGTGCCTTCCACTGCAATCAACTGGCTAATAAAAATCAAAACTATTCTTTAACATAGCCTATTTTTATGGAGGCAAAATGAAAATTAAAGAGATTATTGTGGTCGAGGGTAAGGATGATACGACTGCTGTTCAACAGGCGGTAAATGCCGATACGATTGAAACGAATGGATCAGCAATTAATGATGAGACCATTGAGAAAATAAAATTGGCTCAGCAGACAAGAGGCGTGATTGTCTTAACAGATCCAGACTATCCAGGCCAAAAAATTCGTAATACCATTGCCGAGCAGGTTCCTGGCTGTAAGCATGCCTTTATTCCAAAGGAAATGGCTATACATAAGCGTGGTAAAGGTGTCGGAGTGGAACATGCCTCAGTGGAAACGATTAGACAAGCATTAAAGGATGCCCAGCTAATGCACGAAGAGGCTAAGGAGGAAATCACCCACGAAGACTTAATCGCTGCAGGCTTTATTGGCGGCGGCGGGGCAAAGGTTAGAAGAGAGAAGCTGGGAAGATTACTTAAAATCGGTTATACGAACGGAAAACAACTTCATAAGCGGCTGATGGTATTTGAAATTAGCAAGAAGAAATTTATCGAAGCCGTTGAGGTAATCCGCAAGGAGGAACAAGATGCATAAGGATATTGCAACACCTCTCAGAACAAGGGAAATTTTAGAGAAATACGGATTTTCCTTTAAAAAGAGCTTAGGACAGAATTTTTTAATTGATACAAATATCTTAAGAAATATTGTTGATCATGCCGGTCTGACAGATGAATCAGCGGCAATAGAAGTCGGTCCCGGCATAGGTGCGTTAACAGAACAGCTGGCTAAAAGATGTAAAAAGGTAGTTGCCTTCGAAATTGATCAGCGCCTGCTTCCAATCCTGGAGGAAACACTAGCCCCATACGACAACACAACCATCATCCATCAAGATGTGCTTAAGGCAAATGTTCGGGAAGTGATGGAGCAGGAATTTTCCGGAATAGATGATGTCATGGTAGTGGCCAATTTACCGTACTATGTGACAACACCAATTATCATGAAATTACTAGAGGAAAGGCTCCCGATTCGGGGAATTGTTGTCATGCTGCAAAAAGAAGTAGCCGATCGTATTTCAGCGAAACCAGGGACAAAGGACTATGGATCGTTGTCCATTGCGATTCAATATTATACTGAGGCAGAGACGGTAATGATTGTCCCGAAGACGGTTTTTATTCCCCAGCCTAATGTAGACTCTGCTGTTATTCGGTTAACAAAGCGAAAAGAGCCGCTTTTCCCTGTAATTAGCGAAGACTTCTTTTTCATGGTTACACGAGGAAGCTTTGCCCAGCGAAGAAAAACAATTTTAAATAATTTAACCAGTCAGCTTCCGGATGGAAAAGCAAAAAAAGACATCATTCTATCCTCATTACAGGAGGCGGGAATTGAGCCCGGGAGAAGAGGCGAGTCCTTGTCAATTGAGGAGTTTGCCCGCTTAAGTGATTGCTTATATCCATATTTCAACTAAAACACCCAGTTAGGGTGTTTTTGTGTTTAAAGAAAAATTTAGATGGCGGGATGGCACGGTAAAACACCTTCGCTTTTTTAATTCACGGATGACTGGACTACTGCATATTTTATGTCAGAAGTATATTTTTGAAAATCGGGTGCTTTAAGCTTTTATCTGTATGCTGACAAATGGAGTGGTGCCAATGAGTATTAAAAAAAATGACATTGTTGGCAGGAAATCATATCATTGCGATATTTTATTTCGCGTCATTGATATTAAAGGACATGGTCATCAAAGGATTGCGGTTCTTTATGGTCAGGATTACCGATTAATAGCTGACGCTCCTTTTGAGGATTTGATTATCGTGAATCAATCCGAGCGAACAAAAAAGTCAATGCAGTTTCGCTCGCTTGAAGAGCAGTCCTTTGAGTTATTTCGACAGGATGTCGACCTATTGAAGGAAAAGCATGAATATGAGTCAACAGGAGGATACACCAAGACGTTAAATTACTTTCAGATTCCCGGAAAGGTGCTTCACTTGGATGGAGACCCGATTTATTTAAAAAAATGCTTAACGCTTTACGAGAAAATCGGCATTCCGGTAAATGGAGTTCATTGTAATGAAAAGGAAATGGCTGCTAAGATCGGTCCCTTAATCGATCATTACCGTCCGGATATTCTAGTCATTACTGGGCATGATGCATATTCAAAGGCCAAAGGTGATATAAGTGATATTAATTCGTATCGACACTCAAAGGATTTTGTTCAAACGGTCCGGGAGGCACGCAAGAAAATCCCTTCTTTAGACCAGCTTGTGATTTTTGCCGGTGCATGCCAGTCCCACTTTGAATCATTAATCTATGCTGGTGCGAACTTTGCTAGTTCCCCTTCCAGAGTAAATATCCATGCATTAGACCCGGTTTATATTGTGGCAAAAATCAGCTTTACACCATTTATGGAGAGAATCAATGTTTGGGATGTCCTTCGTAATACGTTAACAGGTGAAAAAGGGCTTGGTGGAATTGAAACAAGGGGAATTCTAAGGACCGGTATGCCGTTCAATGGGGATGTTAACCAAGTCGAATAAGCCGTTCCTACGAAAAACGGCTTATTCATTTTTACAATAACTTAAAAGTTAGAACCAAATAGGAACCTGCAGCATATATTATATGAGTTGCTTAGGTAAGATATTCCATGAATGTGAGGAAATTGCATTGGCAGGTCCATACATATTTTGCTGTAAATAGGGAAAGATATTATTGTAGAAAAAAAAAGTAATTTGTCTATCGATAGTTATTGACAATTATTTTTAAAGACTGTTATAATTTATATTTTTGGTTGACTTTTTTGCTTCGTTGTTGTATAATTTTACATAGTGAGGTGGACCGAAATGGCAAAAACTTTAACGGATATAAAAAAGGCTCTTGATTCAAATTTAGGAAAAAGACTTTTGCTCAAGGCAAACGGTGGTAGACGTAAGACAATTGAGCGTTCGGGAGTTTTAGCAGAAACTTATCCTTCTGTGTTTGTAATTGAACTAGATCAGGAAGAGAATGCTTTTGAACGTGTTTCATATAGCTATGCTGATGTTTTAACAGAAACGGTGCAAATTACGTTCTATGAAGATACATCAGGACAGGTTGCTTTAAGTTAATAAACGTAAAGTGATGGCAGCATCACATTTCGGTAAGTGTAAGATGAGCCGATGAGAAGGCTTTATTTTTTTCTTCTCCTCGGCTCATCTTATTTTTGTAGAAAAAGGGTTTAATCTTCAACATAGATAGTGGTCTAGCGCAAGCAGCCAGCCCCTCTTGGGTCTAGCCAATCGTCAAGAAGGTAAAGAACCACCTTCATGCCGGCTTGTCTTATTGCAGCCTTTAGGATGATCAGGCGCTTGCGCTTTTCGTGTTTTCAAAAAATAGCCACTCATAAATACGTGAGGGCGGCTTCATAATACATAATGCCGGGATGATGAAAGGAGCTGTTAAGGTTGGGCAGAAGAAGAGGAATTATGTCAGAGGGATTAAAAGAGGAGCTTGCAAAGGAGCTTGGCTTCTATGATGTCGTTCAAAAAGAAGGCTGGGGCGGCATTAAAGCTAGGGATGCAGGTAATATGGTCAAACGTGCTATTGAAATAGCTGAACAGAATCTTTTAAACAATCGACGTTAAACTCTTTTCATTGCCAGATGTTACGGATGTAAAGTAACAAACTTATTAACTAAAATGGATTCATCACGGCAGGCCGGAGTGCATTCTCCGGCTTTTTTGTGTAATATAAAAGAATTATATGGATGTATTGTCTTACCTTCCCTGTTTTGTGGTAAAATAGGACAAAAACTGGAGACGTCGAATTTTGTCTATACTGAAATTCGTCTTACCATCAGTTTGGTCGGATGATACCTCAATCGGCACTCTGTCTAGACCTAATTCAGCTGATGGTAGCTTTCTACATAAAGGTTGGTGGAGTTTTTGAAGCTTTTAGTAAAAGCGCCGGCAAAAATTAATTTGTCATTAGATGTTTTACATAAACGTCCCGATGGTTATCATGAGGTAGAAATGATAATGACAACGATTGATTTGGCCGATCGCCTGGAATTAGCATTATTAGAACGTGATGAAATTAAAATTATTTCACACAATCGATTTGTTCCGGATGATCAAAGAAATTTAGCCTATCAAGCTGCACGTTTGTTGAAGGATCGTTTTTCTGTCGAAAAGGGAGCAGCGATTACAATTGAAAAAACGATACCTGTTGCAGCAGGGTTAGCAGGCGGAAGCAGTGATGCAGCCGCAGCTCTAAGAGGCTTAAATAAGCTTTGGGACTTAGGGCTCACGATACATGAATTAGCTGAACTGGGAGCGGAAATCGGTTCGGATGTATCTTTTTGCGTATATGGAGGGACAGCATTGGCTAAAGGGAGGGGAGAAATGATCACACCCTTGCCAGCACCTCCTACCTGCTGGGTTGTGCTGGCAAAGCCCTTTATCGGGGTCTCAACAGCAGACGTATACCGACGCTTAGAACTGGCAAGGATTACTCATCCGAATACGAAGGCAATGATTCAGGCAATTGAGGCTAATGACTTTTCAAGCGTTTGTGCTAACCTTGGCAATGTTCTTGAGGATGTGACATTGAAACTTCACCCGGAGGTGGCTTTAATAAAAGACCAGATGAAGCGCTTTGGAGCAGATGCAGTATTAATGAGCGGAAGCGGGCCAACTGTTTTTGGTCTTGTTCAGCATGATTCGAGAATGCAGCGAGTGTATAACGGATTAAGGGGTTTCTGTGACCAGGTTTTTGCTGTTCGAATGCTCGGAGAACAACATCCCCTTGATTAAATCCGTATATTAGTGTTATATTAACATTAAATTATTCGGATTTTAAGGGAGGTATTCTTGGGTGAAATTTCGTCGCAGTGAACGATTAATTGATATGACGGATTATTTATTAGCTCATCCTCGACAATTAGTTCCTCTAACCGTTTTTGCAGAACGATACAGCTCGGCTAAATCTTCCATAAGCGAGGATTTAGCTATTATTAAAGAGGTGTTCGAAGAAAGAGGAATCGGTACGCTGCAAACGGTTGCAGGTGCAGCTGGAGGGGTCAAGTTTCAAGTTCAAGTGAACAAAGAGGAAGCCCTATTATTTATTA
Source organism: Niallia oryzisoli (assembly GCF_036670025.1). Lineage (NCBI taxonomy): Bacteria > Bacillati > Bacillota > Bacilli > Caryophanales > Bacillaceae > Niallia > Niallia oryzisoli. Next base: position 51,836 of record NZ_CP137640.1, read on the forward strand.
GAGAGCTTTGTGATCTCATGACAGACCCAGGCCGGATTCTGCCAGGTGGTTATTTATTCATGAACGATATTTTAGGAAATCCGGCTATTGTGCAAAAGGTGGGAAGAATGATTGCTTCCGCCTATGTCAATACGGCTATTGATGTAGTCATGACAGTTGCAACAAAGGGAATACCGCTTGCCTATGCGGTTGGCAGCTATCTAAATGTTCCGGTTGTGATCGTTAGAAGAGATAGTTTAGTAACAGAGGGCCCGACCGTCAGCATTAACTATGTATCCGGATCATCCAAAAGGATTCAGACAATGGTCCTATCGAAGCGAAGTCTTGCAGAGGGATCAAATGTTTTAATCATTGACGATTTTATGAAAGCCGGTGGCACCGTGAACGGCATGGTTTCAATGCTCGAAGAATTTCGGGCAAATGTGGCCGGAATTGCTGTGCTTGTTGAAGCAGAGCAGGCAGATGAACGTTTAGTGGATAATTACCTTTCTTTAATTAAGCTTTCAGAAGTTGATTTAAAACAAAAGCAGATTAAAGTGATAGAAGGTAATTATTTTCAAAATAATTAACAGAGATATAGGAGGAGAACAGATGAAAGTAGTTAGTACAACAGAAGCACCAGCAGCAATTGGACCATATTCACAAGGGATTATCGTTAATAATGTTTTTTACAGTTCTGGTCAAATTCCATTAACTGCCGCAGGCGAAATGGTTAATGGTGATGTAAAGGAACAAACACATCAAGTATTTAAAAACCTGCAGGCAGTTTTGAAGGAAGCTGGAGCCTCATTGGAAACTGTAGTTAAGACAACTGTATTTATTAAAGATATGAACGACTTTGGAGCAGTAAATGAAGTGTATGGTGAATACTTCTCTACGCATAAGCCGGCACGTTCATGTGTAGAAGTTGCACGTTTACCTAAAGATGCATTAGTAGAAATCGAAGTTATTGCGCTCGTCAAGTAAGACGAGCGTTTTTTATTAAAGATAAAAGGTATAACTTATTAATATTGATAGTGGTCCAGCGCAAGCAGCCAGCCCTCTTGGGTCTTGCCAAGTCGTCAAGAAGGTTAAAGAACAACCTTCTTGACGGCTCATCTTATTACAGCCTTAAAGCAGATCAGGCACTTACGCTTTTCTATGACTGTGGAATTTATCTTAGCAAGACGGATTATATTTTGATAAGTTGAAATTTTTTCCCAATTTTTTTTAAAAAAATATTTAATCTAGCAGGAATTAAGAAAATTCTGTTGAATCTATATCTTAGTGAATTTATCTTTGTGCAAAGGTGGTGAACAAAATGGAAGTAACTGACGTAAGATTACGCCGTGTTAATACGGATGGACGCATGAGAGCGATCGCATCTATTACGTTGGATAACGAGTTTGTTGTTCATGATATCCGCGTCATTGATGGAAATAATGGTTTATTTGTTGCAATGCCAAGTAAACGTACACCGGATGGTGAATTTCGCGATATCGCCCACCCAATCAACTCGGGAACACGCGGTAAGATTCAGGAAGCTGTATTAGCTGAATATCATCGCCTAGGCGAAGTAGAAGTGGAATTTGAAGAAGCAGGTGCTTCTTAGAAATTAAAAAACAATTGAACATCTAGAGCCTTCTTCAAAAGAAAGGCTCTTTTTTTTGTTAACCTCCGCACACGATCTACTATCCTAACCCACCAAAATGACTTCATTATTATTATTTTCTGCCGGGCAAACCAACTTAATGACTTCATAAAAAGAATGGTTATTAATTTCATGCCTTGAAATGAAGCGTTATTTAAGATATATTTTTAAATGGATAAAAAGGTAATTGGAGGCCTGTACATGCTTACTCGTTATGCAATCATATTAGCCGCAGGTCAAGGGACTAGAATGAAATCAAAGCTGTATAAAGTCCTGCATCCTGTTTGCGGCAAACCTATGGTTCAACATGTAGTTGATCAAATTTCAAAGCTTCATATAGATAAAACAGTTACGATTATTGGCCATGGAGCAGAGATGGTAAAGGCCCAGCTAGGTAATCAAAGTGAATATGTTCTACAGGAAGAACAGCTTGGAACCGGTCATGCAGTGTTGCAGGCCAAGGAATTACTCAGCGGGAAGCAAGGGACTACTCTCGTAGTATGCGGTGACACTCCTCTAATTAAAGCTGAAACAATAGAAGCTTTATTTAAGCATCATGAAGAAAAAGGGGCAAAAGTCACAGTCTTAACAGCTCAAGCAGATGATCCAACCGGCTATGGTCGCATCGTAAGGAATGAAGCAGGCCTAGTTGAAAAAATTGTTGAGCATAAAGATGCATCTGAAGAGGAACGGTTCATTGCAGAGATTAATACTGGAACGTACTGCTTCGATAATCAGGCTTTATTCGAAGCGTTAAATGAGGTCACAAATGATAATGTTCAAGGTGAATATTATTTACCAGATGTGATTGAGATCTTAAAAAACAAAGGTGAAGTAGTAACTGCCTTCAAAACAGCCGACTTTTCGGAAACGCTGGGAGTTAATGATCGTGTTGCACTTTCTGAAGCAGAAACAATCATGAAGCAGCGAATTAATCGTCAGCATATGAAAAATGGTGTGACGATTATCGACCCATGCAATACCTATATTGGAGCAGATGTAGAAATTGGTCCTGATACAGTCATTATGCCTGGAACGATGATAAGCGGGAAAACAATCATTGGTTCCGATAGTCAAATTGGTCCAAATAGTGAAATAAAGGACTGCCAAATTGGTGATGCTACAGTCATTAGACAATCTGTTGCACATGACAGTCAAATTGGCTCCCATGTCAATATTGGTCCTTTTGCCCATATTCGGCCGGATTCTGCGATATATGATGATGTGAAGATAGGAAATTTCGTTGAAATTAAAAAAGCTGTATTCGGTAAAGGCAGCAAAGCTTCACACTTAAGCTATATTGGCGATGCAGAGGTTGGAAGCGATGTGAACATCGGCTGTGGCTCTATAACAGTCAACTATGATGGTAAAAATAAGTATCTGACAAAAATAGAGGATGGAGTTTTCATTGGCTGCAATTCTAATCTTGTCGCTCCTGTGACGGTTGGGAAAGGTGCTTATGTAGCGGCAGGTTCAACGATTACAAAAAATGTACCTGGTGAAGCACTTGCAGTGGCCCGCTCCCGTCAAGTAAATAAAGAGAATTACGTGAAAAAGCTAAATGTAAATAAATAACCATTGGAGGTTACCATGTCAAATCAGTATTTGGATCCTAATTTAAAAGTATTTTCGTTAAACTCAAACAGGGAGCTTGCAAGCCAAATTGCGGAGGTAATTGGTGTAGAACTTGGAAAGTGTTCTGTTTCCCGTTTTAGTGATGGAGAGATCCAGATTAACATTGAAGAAAGTATTCGCGGTTGTGATGTATTCGTTATTCAATCAACGAATACCCCAATAAATGATTACTTAATGGAACTTTTAATCATGATTGATGCTTTAAAACGCGCTTCCGCAAAAACGATTAATGTTGTGATGCCATACTACGGTTATGCACGTCAGGACCGTAAAGCACGCGCACGTGAACCAATTACAGCTAAATTAGTTGCAAACCTAATCGAAACTGCTGGTGCAACACGTGTGATCACATTAGACCTGCATGCACCGCAAATTCAAGGATTTTTCGACATTCCGATCGATCATTTAATGGGTGTGCCGATCTTAGCAGAGTATTTCAAAAATCGTGAATATAACGGTGACGTTGTGGTTGTATCTCCTGACCATGGCGGTGTGGTACGCGCTAGAAAATTAGCAGACCGCTTAAAAGCACCAATTGCGATTATTGATAAACGCCGTCCAAGACCAAATGTGGCAGAAGTAATGAATATTGTTGGTAATGTTGAAGGAAAAGTTTGTATTCTAATTGATGATATTATTGATACAGCTGGAACAATCACGTTAGCTGCTAACGCATTAGTGGAAAGCGGCGCTACTGAAGTCTATGCTTGCTGTACGCATCCAGTTTTATCTGGACCTGCGATTGAAAGAATTGAGAATTCAAAGATCAAAGAGCTTGTTGTGACAAACTCTATCGCTCTTCCAGAAGAAAAGAAAATCGACAAAATCAAAAATCTTTCTGTTGCTTCATTATTGGCAGAGGCGATTATCCGTGTTCATGAAGAACAATCTGTAAGTATTCTGTTTGACTAAAAATTGTGTACATAAGGCTTGCTATTTGGCAAGCCTTATATGTAATTTTAGCACAAACAGCAGGTTTTACTTGAATGTTTTGTTTTGAAAATTTAAACTATTTAATAACTAAGTATAAATCAGTCTATTTCCTTTTTCAAATTGAATGTTTAGACCTTCCTGTTTTGGGGAATTTTTATAATGGACATTGAAATGCGGAGGCGCCTGCCTATCGGCGGAAAGCATAAGACGAGCCGGCATGGAGGTTGTTCTTTAACCTCCTTGACGGTTTGGCTTAGACTAAAGAGCTGATGGCGCCTGTAGCTAGACTCCAAACCATTGGAAGGGGACATTATTATGAACGCAGTATTACAAGCAAAGGAAAGAAAGGTTTTTCGTCATTCTGCCTTGAATAAAATCCGGAAGGAAGGAAATATTCCTGGCGTTATCTATGGAGCTAAAAAGGAAAGTAAGTCTATTTATTTAAGTGAAAAAGACCTCATTAAGACAATTAGAGATGTGGGAAGAAATGGAATCATCTCGTTAGATGTAGAGGGAAACAAACAGAATGTGATTCTGACTGATTATCAATCAGATCCGTTAAAAAACATTTTGGTTCATGTTGATTTTCGTGCTGTCGATATGTCAACAGAGTTGAATGCAAACGTGAAAGTAACATTAGTTGGAGATGCAGCTGGGGTGAAAGAGGGCGGTGTTATGCAGCAATCGTTGCATGAGATTTCCGTCACAGCTACACCGGCCAATATTCCACAGTCTATTGATGTGGATGTAACAAATATACAAGTGGAAGAAAAGGTGACCATTGCGGATATTAAAGGAAATTATTCTTCTATTTCCTTTAATCATGAGGATGATGAGGTAATCGCTTCTATTCTTGCTCCGCGCCAGGAAGAGGTCATTGATACAGGTGAAAAGCAAAGCGAAGCACCGCATGATAATCTGGAACAATCAGATGAAACTGCCGGTGAGGGATAAAAAAGGGGATCTCTTGGGTAGTATCTTTGTTTATTAAAACATTCAGAGGTTTTTTGGAAAAGGAGAGATATCCATCATGGATGATTCCATTTGACGGGTCTCTCCTTCTGACAGCCTCTCATACCCCTAATAAAAAGACCACGTTTTTTATCATCTGTTTTACTCTATTCAATTCCTATGATCATCACTTTTTTAATCAATCCTATATAATAAATTAGAATTGCTGCTATGAATTGAATGAAAGTCAACGTAAGGGTGGGAAATATGAAACTGATAGTTGGTTTAGGCAATCCGGGGAAAGAGTATGACAAAACAAGGCATAATATTGGCTTTGAAGTAATTGATGCCTTGGCAGAGAGGTTGCATATTTCTCTAGAACAGGCTAAATTTAAAGGGATATATGGGAGTAAGCTGGTCGACGGCGAGAAGGTTTATTTGTTAAAACCCTTAACCTACATGAATCTGTCCGGTGAATCAATCCGGGCAATTATGGATTATTTCCAAATTGAAACAGAGGATCTGCTTGTCATCTACGACGATATGGATCTGCCAGTCGGAAAAATACGGCTCCGTCAAAAAGGAAGTGCCGGCGGTCATAATGGAATTAAGTCGACAATTGCTCATATCGGGACACAGGAATTTAATCGGATCCGGATAGGAATTAACCGTCCATCTAATGGGATGTCCATTACCGATTATGTTCTGGGTCGTTTTACGAAAGAGGAGCAGGAATTAATTAAAGGGGCAGTAGAGCAAAGTGCCGATGCCTGTGAAGAATGGATTAAGAAGCCTTTTTTACAAGTGATGAATACGTATAATTAACCGAATGATTTCTACAAGATTTGGCAATAATAACAAGTAGGAAAATAGGAACAGGAACCGGTTCAAGTACTGGTAAAACTCGCAAGTATATGACTTTTAGCATGCGGGTCCTGTAACAGAACGTTATTAGGAGGTAAGGAATGGCTATTCATTACCATTGTCGTCATTGTGGAGTCAAACTAGGAACACTTGATCAATTTTCAATTGAATCAGAACGTCTCGGTTTAAATACATTATCCGATGAGGAAAGACAGGATATGGTTACCTACAATTCTCAAGGTGATATCCATATCAAATCCATTTGTGAAGACTGTCAGGAATCACTTGAGAAAAATCCTGAATATTATCAAAATGACTTCTTAATTCATTAAAAGCTTTGGATCTTACTCCAAAGCGTTTTTCTATTTGATGTAATCACAAAGCAAACAATCAAGAAAAAATATACTAACAAAAAATGATCTATATATGTCTGAGTAATCATATACGGCAGATGTGAAAATGATCAATATTGGAGGGAGGGGCTGCGATGTTAGGACTAAAGAGCCTTTTTAATCAACATGAAGATATAGGGAACGTTATAGAAGGCATAGATGCGGGTCTACGCGAGCAGCTTGTTGCGGGTCTGTCCGGCTCTGCAAGAACGTTGTTTATCGCATCTATCTATGAAAAAACGAAAAAGCAAATTCTTATTGCAACGCATAATTTATTACAGGCCCAGAAATTATTTGATGATCTTGTTTCAGTTGTCGGTGAGGAAGAAGTGTTCCTCTATCCTGCAAATGAGCTAATTGGAGCGGAAATCAGTGTTGCCAGTCCGGAGTTAAGGGCACAACGAATTGAAGTTTTAAATCATTTGTGCCAAAAGAGAAATAGTATTGTCATTGTCCCGATTGCTGGTTTACGTAAAATGGTTCCGCCTCCAGATGTATGGAAACGATATCAGATGCATATTAAGGTTGGCGACGAGATTAATATAGATGGACAGCTTACTCAATTTGTTGAAATGGGCTATGTGCGTACGGATATGATTTCGGCTCCCGGTGAATTCAGCGTAAGGGGCGGAATCATTGATGTTTTTCCATTAACAGAAGCAAATCCGATCAGAATGGAATTATTTGATACCGAAGTAGATTCGATTCGAACCTTTTCCCTGGAGGATCAGCGATCCATTGACAAACGAATGGAGATTACAATTGGACCTGCTACTGAAATGCCGCTCGAGGATATGCAATACACTCATTTGGTTGAGAAACTCGAGAATGGATTAAAGGATAGTGTCAAAAAGATTAAAGATGAAAAGGCAAAGGCACAGCTTGTTCAGAATCTTGGTTATGAGTTAGAGAAGTTAAGAAACAAGCAAAAGCCTGAACAGCTTTTTAAATATTCATCTCTTGCCTATGACCATGCTAGTAGTTTAGTAGACTATTGCGAAAGAAATGCTATTTTCTTTATCGATGAAATCAGCAGGGTTCAGGAAATGAATGAGTCACTCGAAAAAGAAGAAGCAGAATGGTATACAGGTTTATTGAGCGAAGGTAATATCATTCACGGGATTAAAATGTCCCATCAATTATCAGAATTAACGTCCCGCTCAAAATTACCAATTGTTTACTTATCGCTCTTTTTACGCCATGTGCCGAATACAAATCCACAAAATATTATTAATATGACCTGTAAGCAAATGCAAAACTTCCATGGTCAGATGAATGTGCTAAAAGGAGAAGTGGACCGATGGGTGAAAAACCATTACTCGGTTGTGTTCCTTGGCTCGGATGAAGAACGTGTTAATAGGCTTGAACGAATCCTCTCAGACTATGATATTGAGTCGGTTGTTTCCAGCCCGGATGACCGGCTTCAAAGCGGAAAGGTGCAAATTGTACGGGGAGACCTTCTTACAGGCTTTGAACTGCCGCTGCAAAAGGTAGCAGTTGTTACCGAAGAAGAGCTGTTTACCAAACGGGCAAAACGTACGCCCCGCCGTCAGAAGTTGTCAAATGCGGAAAGAATTAAGAGTTACTCCGAATTAAAGGTAGGAGATCATGTTGTCCATGTAAATCATGGGATAGGGAAATACTTAGGAATTGAGACCCTTGTGATCAATGGTGTCCATAAAGACTATTTGCATATCCGCTATCAAGGAAGCGATAAACTTTATGTACCAGTCGATCAAATTAACCTAGTGCAGAAATATGTCGGTTCAGAGGGGAAAGAACCGAAGATTTATAAATTAGGCGGCAGTGATTGGAAAAAAGTTAAGAAGAAGGTTCAATCATCTGTCGAAGATATTGCCGAAGACCTAATCAAGCTGTATGCAGAGCGGGAAGCTGCTGTTGGCTATGCCTTCAGCCCTGACGGGGATTTGCAGCGTGAATTTGAATCATCTTTTCCATATCAGGAGACAGAGGATCAGATCCGCTCCATTGTGGAGATTAAAAAGGATATGGAAAAGGAACGGCCGATGGACCGTCTGCTTTGCGGTGACGTTGGTTACGGAAAAACAGAAGTGGCCATTCGTGCTGCCTTTAAGGCCGTTGCAGATGGTAAGCAGGTAGCGATACTAGTGCCAACAACGATTTTAGCGCAGCAGCATTATCAGACCATGCTGGAGAGATTTCAAGACTATCCTGTTAAAATTGCCTTGCTGAGCCGCTTCCGCACAAGAAAGCAGCAAACAGAAACAATTAAAGGGTTAAAAAATGGAACGGTCGATGTAGTTGTCGGCACACACCGCCTGTTATCTAAAGAAGTACAATATCATGATTTAGGCTTATTAATTATTGATGAAGAGCAGCGCTTTGGTGTCAGCCATAAAGAAAAAATTAAAAGGCTCAAGACAAATGTTGATGTTTTAACTTTAACTGCGACACCAATTCCAAGGACACTTCATATGTCGATGCTCGGTGTCAGGGATTTGTCTGTCATTGAAACACCTCCGGAAAATCGTTTTCCTGTCCAAACCTATGTGATGGAATACAATGGTGCTTTAGTAAGGGAAGCGATTGAACGTGAGCTGGCAAGAGACGGACAGGTGTATTTTCTTTATAATAGAGTCGAAGATATTGAACGAAAGGCTGAGGAAATTTCCATGCTCGTGCCGGATGCAAAGGTAAGCTATGCTCATGGGCAAATGAGTGAGAACGAATTGGAATCTGTTATGCTTAGCTTTTTGGAAGGTGAAAGTGATGTCCTTGTTAGTACCACAATTATTGAAACAGGGGTTGATATTCCGAATGTCAATACGTTGATTGTCAATGATGCTGACAAAATGGGACTTTCACAGCTTTATCAGTTAAGGGGGCGGGTTGGACGTTCTAACCGGGTTGCCTATGCATACTTTACTTATCGGAAAGATAAGGTTCTGACAGAGGTAGCGGAAAGACGTCTGCAAGCCATTAAGGAATTTACAGAGCTTGGCTCAGGATTTAAGATTGCGATGCGAGATTTATCCATACGTGGAGCAGGTAATCTCTTGGGTGCACAGCAGCATGGATTTATTGATTCAGTCGGTTTTGATCTTTACTCTCAAATGCTGAAAGAAGCCATTGAAGAACGAAGAAGTAATCCAGAGGAAGTGAAGCCTCCATCAGTAGAAATTGATTTGGATATTGATGCCTACATTCCAGACTCCTATATCGCAGACGGTCAACAGAAAATTGAGATGTATAAACGTTTCCGCGGTATCAGCGATCTTGATGATGTGAAAGAGCTGCAGGAGGAAATGGTTGACCGCTTTGGAGAATATCCGGTTGAGGTGTCCTACTTATTTTTAATTGCGGAAATTAAGGTTTTTGCCCAATTAGTAGGTGTAGAATTGATCAAACAAGTCAAAGATGAAGTTACGATCCTTTTATCGGAAGAAAAGAGCAGCACCATTGATGGCCATAAAGTGTTTCAGCTAACGAATCAATATGGAAGAATGGTTGGCCTTGGCATGGAAGGCAGTAAATTCAAGATGGTCATTTATGTCAAAAAAGCAGCATTGGAATTATGGTTAAATGCCATCTATGAAATTCTTCAAGGAATGCATGAAATAAAAGAAGATAACGCACCATCTGTGTTGTAAAATTAATGTTTGACCTGAAATTTCATCTGATATCTTTTGTATGGAAGTAATTACCATGTCAAGAAAAAGTCATTGTAAGTGTATAGAACTTTCCATATGAAAGATACTAAGTTCAAATATGGCGAAGGTTACATATTGAGGAATATGAATCATTGCCACATGCAAAAAATCATCAGATGAAAGAGAGGCAACGTTGGATGAAAGCAACTGGTATTGTTCGTCGAATCGATGATTTAGGTCGTGTAGTTATCCCAAAGGAAATTCGCAGAACGTTACGTATTCGTGAAGGTGATCCATTGGAGATCTTTGTGGATCGTGATGGAGAAGTGATTTTGAAGAAATATTCCCCGATTAGTGAATTAGGTGATTTTGCAAAAGAATATGCCGAAGCTTTATTTGATAGTCTTGGAAATCCTGTTCTTATATGTGATAGAGATAGTTATATTGCTACAGCCGGTGGTTCAAAGAAGGACTATTTAAATAAAAATATAAGCAGCCTTATTGAGAAAACAATGGAAGAAAGAACTTCGGTATTAATGAACCAGCCTGGAGAAACAGCCTTGGTTGATGGCAACAGTGAGGAAATTTCTTCTTATACCATTGGACCGATTATCGCGAATGGCGATCCAATCGGCGCTGTAATTATCTTTTCAAAGGATGGATCATTAGGCGAGGTAGAACAAAAGGCAGTTGAAACAGCAGCAGGTTTTCTTGCCAGACAAATGGAATCATAACATGAACATGAGTATTTTCAAAGGGAAGCAGTCTAAGAGCTGCTTCCCTTTTATGATTTTAAGACGAGCGCTTCTTGAGGCAAATTATGCTATAATAACTCACGAACTTCAATTTTGGAAGGAGATGGCAATGCAGCCCAAAGATCAAGGAAAGTATTTATTTAGAGGAACGCTTATTTTAACTGTCGGTGCACTTTTTACGAAAATATTAAGTGCCTTTTATAGGGTTCCCTTTCAAAATATTGTCGGGGATGTTGGGTTTTATATTTACCAGCAGGTTTACCCCTTTTATGGAATAGCTGTTGTATTATCCACATACGGATTTCCAGTTGTCATTTCCAAATTATATGCTGAAGAAATCATGAAGAAAGAAAAGAGTAATCTCAGACAACTATTCTTCGTGTCAATGTTATTTTTATGTGGGTTTGGATTCCTCTGTTTTGTGTTTCTCTTTGCAGGGGCGGGTTGGTTAGCACGCTATATGAACGACCCTCAGCTTGCACGGTTGTTGCAATTAAATGCGGTTGTTTTTTTAATCATACCGGTTATCTCTTTATTCAGAGGTTTTTTTCAAGGTTCCGGCTATATGCTCCCTACGGCTGTTTCACAGGTGGGTGAACAATTTATCAGGGTCATTACGATTTTGGTGTCTGCTGTCTATCTTGTTCATTTTCAGTATTCTCTTTATACCGTCGGTAGTGGGGCGGTTATTGGTTCCATCACAGGCGGATTAACGGCCGCGCTTATCTTACTATTTTTTTGGCTTCGGACGAGAAAAAAAGATGCTTTACAAAAGCCAGCACTGTTCCAGCAAAGCGGGAGAATTATTAAAGCTTTTATTCTGTACGCTCTGCCTATTTGCATCAGCAGTATGCCGCTCATATTGCTTCAATTGGCTGATTCATTAAATTTGTATTCCCTTTTGGTTGATGCAGGAACAGCAAGTCATCGGGCAAAGGAATTGAAGGGTGTGTATGATCGTGGGCAGCCTCTTATCCAGCTTGGGACAGTCGTTGCAACATCGATGTCCTTATCGTTAGTTCCGCTTATTACAAAAGAAAAAATGCAGAACAATTCCGGGATACTAAAGGAGAAAATCGAGCTTGCACTTAAATCGAGTATATTGGTCGGGGTTGGGGCTACTATAGGATTGTACGGTATTATCAACCCGACAAATAGAATGTTATTTGAAAATACAGAGGGCTCAGATGTATTGGCTGTACTTGGAGCATTAATCCTGCTTGGTTCAATTATTATAACGATTACTGCCATTTTGCAGGGGTTAGGACATATTATATTCCCGGCTGTTACGATCCTCACAGGGTTTATGTGTAAGTATTTGTTAAATCATCTGCTTGTCCCGAAGCTTGGGACGATGGGAGCAGCTATTGCCTCCGTCGTTTCCTTAACGGTGATTTTAGTTGTATTTATGATTAAGCTACATACAATTATGGGAGAATTCATTATCAACAAACACTTCTATGCGGTGATTCTTACCGCAAGTATCCTTATGCTGATTGTACTGAACGTCTATTTATTTATCACAGATTTTATGTATGAGCTAAGGTTTTCAGATAGGATTACAGCCGGTGTTCAAGCGCTGAGTGCCGTCATTCTTGGGGGAGCAACATATATGGTAATGATCCTTCGGTCAAATGTATTTAAAGAGAGTGAACTTTCCTTATTGCCGTTCGGAAGTAAGCTGATTATGTTTTTACCAAAGAAAAAAAGGAGAGATTAGGGAAATGAAGAAAATATATATTGTCGGCCTCGGCGCCGGTGACCTTGACCAGCTCCCATTGGGTGTATATAAACTGCTTAAAAGTGATAAACCAGTCTATTTACGGACTAAGGAGCATCCGGTGGTAGCTGAATTGGAAAAAGAGGGATTTCAATATCATTCATTTGATTCGATTTATGAAAAAAATGAACAGTTTGAAGCAGTATATGAAGAAATTTGTGAAACATTACTATCAATGGACCATCATGAAGAGCTAATATATGGTGTTCCTGGTCACCCGCTTGTTGCAGAAAGGACGGTCCAGCTTTTATTGAAAAGAAGTAAGGCAGCTGGGATTGAACTTGAAGTGATCGGAGGCCAAAGCTTTTTAGATGATATTTTTACAGCCTTGCAAATTGATCCGATTGAAGGCTTTCAATTATTGGATGCAACCGACTTAAAGCTCGAGGAGTTCCAGTTGAGACAGCATATGCTGGTTGGTCAGGTATATGATTCCTTTATGGCATCGAACGTAAAGCTGACCTTTATGGAAAGACTTCCATATAATTATGATGTATACATAGTTACAGCAGCAGGAAGCAAGGAGGAAAGCATCCGAAAGGTCCCGCTGGTTGAGCTTGACCGGGAAACAAAGTTAAGTAATTTAACGTCCGTGTATATTCCACCTGTAACCGATGAAACCATGTTGTATAAGGACTTTAGTAAGTTGAGGGCCATCATTGCCGAGCTAAGAGGACCAAACGGCTGCCCTTGGGATTTGAAACAAACACATGAATCATTAACAAAGTATCTAATTGAAGAAGCCTATGAAGTCATTGAAGCGATTCAGGAAAAGGATATCGATCATCTCATTGAAGAGCTCGGAGATGTATTATTACAGGTTCTCCTTCATGCCCAAATCGGAGAGGATGATGGTTATTTTTCCATTGATGATGTGATCGAAGGCCTCTCTGCAAAGATGGTACGCCGCCATCCTCATGTTTTTGGAGATAAAACAGCTGAGACAGCGGAGGATGTTGTTAAGAATTGGCAGGAGATTAAGCAGAAGGAAAAAGGTGAACAGCCTGTATCTATACTAGGTGAAGTAGGAACATCACTGCCGACCATTCTTCGTTCATATGAGTTGCAGAAAAAGGCAGCTAAGGTTGGCTTTGATTGGCCGGATGTCAGCGGTGCATGGGCAAAGCTGAAGGAGGAAATCGGCGAGTTTGAACAGGAAATCAAGGATGATCGTAATGAACAAGCAGTAAAGGAGTTTGGAGATATTCTGTTTGCACTTGTGAATATCGCCCGTTTCTATGATATAAACCCTGATGAAGCATTATTTATGACGAATCAAAAATTTATTAGGCGTTTTCAATATATAGAGAAAAAAGTGGAAGAGAGCAGCAGGCCGTTTACAGATTACCAGTTGGAGGAGCTTGATCGTTACTGGGAAGAAGCGAAAAAGGCCGGACTATGAGAAAAGGAGTTTAGATATGCGTTTAGATAAATTTTTAAAGGTATCAAGATTAATCAAAAGACGGACATTGGCGAAGGAGGTCTCTGACCAAGGGCGGATATCGATTAACGGCATTCAGGCAAAGGCCAGCTCCAATGTCAAAGTCGGTGATGAGTTAACGGTCCGCTTTGGTCAAAGAGTCGTTACAGTTAAGATTGAAAAACTTCAGGAAACAACAAAAAAGGAAGAAGCGGCTAGTATGTACACTACTATCAAGGATGAAAGGATCCCTGAGGAGTTTTAATAATGGAACTAGATAAGGCGGCTTGTCGTTATGGCAAGCCGCATTTTATGTTCGTGTTCTAAATCCACTATTCCTTCATAAACATGTACAAAAAGGTTGTACAAAATGATTGTGAGGGATGGGAATGAGTCAATATTACGATAATAATTCTTCTAAAGGGACTGTCCAAGAGCATGATGTAATTATGAGAGGAAGAAGGCTGCTGGATATTACGGGTGTTAAACAGGTGGAAAGCTTTGATAACGAGGAGTTTTTATTAGAAACCGTTATGGGGTTTTTAGCTATCAAAGGGGAAAATCTGCAAATGAAAAATCTTGATGTCGATAAAGGTATCGTATCGATAAAAGGAAAAGTATTTGATCTGGTTTACATTGATGAACATCATGGAGAAAAGGCTAAAGGCTTCTTTAGCAAGTTATTTCGATGACATTAACCACACAATTCATGACTATGCTGGCAATGATCGGCATGGGGACTTTTTTTGGAGCAGCTCTTGATACATACAATCGATTTCTCCAAAGAAGTAAAAGAAAGAGCTGGCTTGTATTTATCAATGATATTTTATTTTGGACCTTTCAAGGTTTATTTATTTTTTATGTATTATTCAATGTAAACCAGGGAGAATTACGATTTTATATATTTCTTGCCTTATTATGCGGTTTTGCAGCCTATCAAAGCTTATGTAGACAATTATACCTAAGGTGTCTAGAATGGCTTATTTCGTTTGTTATTTCGGTATCCCGCTTTATTGTGAGGCTTTTTCTTATTTTTATTTATAAACCGATCCTGGCCCTCATCAGCATGCTTATTACAACGGTGATCATGATTGGTAAGGGTCTCTTAGTGTTATTAAAGACCGTATTAAAGTGCGTGGAATTCACAATAAAAATCCTATTTAAGCCAATAAAGTGGATATTGTTACTTTTTTGGAAACTATTCCCCAAACCTCTTAAAAAATCAGTCGAGAAGTTATATAATGAATTGGCAGGAAAATTTAGAACAATAAAGAATACTATTATTAAAATGACCGCAAAATGGAAAAAGGGTAATAAGTAAGGAGGGTTACTGAAGTGAGTGCCATCAAGCAACACAATATAGCTAAACTTCAGACAAACTATGCAATGCAACAAGAGGAGAGTCAAATCAGTGCAGCAAGACGAAAAAAGGTTCTATACAGACGGTTGGCTGTTTTTTTCGCTTTTGCTATTATCATATCTTATTTGATGATCTCGACACTCATTTCACAAAACTCGGTGCTGGCAGAAAAGGCAGAGGAGAAGGAACAGCTGCAGAAAGATCTTGCCTCCCTTCAACATGAAGAAGAGCTTTTAAAAGAAGAGGTAACGAAATTAAAGGATGATGAGTATATTGCTAAATTGGCAAGAAGTGAATATTTTCTTTCTGAAGACAATGAAATTATCTTCACACTCCCGGAAACAAATAAGCAGAAGGCGGAAAAATCATCCAACTGAGGCTGTATTGCACTCTTTCTTTCTATTTTGTATAATATAATATAAGTATGATTTTGCATATTTTTAAGGAGGAAGTTTCTTTTTATGTCAATCGAAGTAGGCAGCAAGTTACAGGGAAAGGTAACAGGAATTACTAATTTTGGAGCATTTGTGGAGCTGCCGGAAGGCTCAACCGGGCTTGTTCACATTAGTGAGGTTGCAGATAACTATGTCAAGGATATTAATGACCATCTTAAAGTTGGCGATGTAGTCGAAGTAAAGGTTATTAATGTGGAAAAGGATGGAAAAATTGGCCTTTCCATTAAAAAGGCTGTAGACAGACCTGAAAGACCAAGCAGACCGGATAGACCGATGAGAAATGACAGAGGTGACAGAGGCGATTCAAGAGGAGGACACTCTGGGCGTCCGCGTCATGGGCAGGGAAGATCAAATGATAACCACCGAGCTCCTAAAGAGAATTTTGAAATGAAAATGGCACGTTTTTTAAAGGATAGTGAAGATCGGTTATCTTCCCTAAAGCGTAATACTGAGTCCAAACGTGGAGGAAGAGGCGCTAGAAGAGGATAACTTGCTGCTGATTTCTATACAATAGCAGGGTATCGTCGTATTCCCTATATAACAGACAAATCCAATTGTTGGGTTTGTCTTTTTTTTTTGTATAAGATATCAAATGGAATATTAAAAAGCCTGTCACACAAAAAGACAGGATGTTTTATCATATAGTAAATATCTGCTATTCCAGCACCTATTGCACATGTTTCTCCTGTTATTTTTAGACTTTTGGTGGAAATGAGTCGAACGAAAAAAGAGGGCTTGTCCGCCATTTTGACAAACTTCTAAAGCTCCCGTCTATATAATAAATAAAAAATACTTAGGCAGGGAGTGAAGCTGCGTGGAAAAGGTGGAGCGGAATTTCATGGATCCTATCAGGGACGTTAACCTTGCAAAATCTAAATTAAAGTTTGCAAATCCCTTTACTAACTTTCAAGCAAACATGGAAACCCTTTTTCTCAAAAAGGGCTATATCCTCTTATTAATAGGATTTTTACTTGGACGTTCATTAATCTTAGCCAAATTAACTCCATTTAGCGTTCCTTTTTTTGCTGCTGTATATCTTGTAAGAAAGGATCGGGCGCCATTAGCATTAATCGGTCTTATTGGAGGTGCAGCTACGCTTTCTGTAGTTGATGCAGTTTCTACATTTGTGTTGACGCTGTTATTTTTAGTTTCCTATAAGGCTACAAAAAAATGGTTGAAAAATGAGGTCAAATTCATTCCTTTTTATGTATTTTTTGTACTGCTTATTGGCAGTCTTGTTGAGGGCTATATCGTTTCAGGTAAGTTTAGCTTGTATGAACTGATGATGGCCGGTGTGGAATCCAGTTTAGGCTTTATTTTAACCCTTATCTTTTTACAAGGTCTTCCTTTACTATCGATTTCAAAACGCAGACAGTCGTTAAAGACGGAGGAAATTGTCTGTTTAATTATATTACTGGCTTCCGTCATGACTGGAACGATTGGCTGGACGGTATACGACATTTCAATTGATCATGTATTATCGCGGTACCTTGTGCTGGTGTTTGCTTTTGTAGCAGGAGCAACAGTGGGGTCAACTGTTGGAGTTGTCACCGGTCTTATCTTTAGCTTAGCCAGTGTTTCCAGCTTCTCACATATGAGTTTATTAGCTTTTTCAGGCCTGCTCGGAGGTCTATTAAAAGAGGGGAAAAAGGTTGGCGTCTCGTTTGGGTTGCTGATTGCAACCCTATTGATCGGTATGTATGGAGACGGCAATGCGGCCTTACTTAAAACACTTCTGGAGTCAGCCGCCGCTATTGCTTTATTATTTCTAACCCCTAAAACATTCACTTCCAGACTAGCAAAATATATTCCTGGCACGTTAGAACATTCACAGGAGCAGCAGCAATATATGAGAAAGATGAGAGATGTGACTTCGCAAAGGGTGGCGCAATTTTCTCATGTATTCCAGGCCCTTTCTAATAGCTTTAATCATCAGAGTGAACCGACAGAATGGGACGATACTGACCGGGAGCTTGATTACTTTTTAAGCAATGTAACGGAAAAAACATGCCAGCTATGTCATCGTAAGGAACAATGCTGGACAAGGAACTTTAATGAAACATATGACTTTATGAAGGAAATTATGCTTGATATGGAGCAAAAAGGTGGAGAAGTTTCGCAAAAATTATATCGGGAGTGGGGAGTTCACTGCGTCAAGCCGAAAAAGGTTGTTGAAGCCATGCAGCAGGAATTAACTTATTATCAAGCCAATCAAAAGCTGAAAAGGCAGGTAAAGGAATCGAGGAAATTAGTGGCTGACCAGTTATTAGGTGTGTCTGAAATTATGGGCAATTTCGCAAAGGAAATCCAGCGTGAAAGGGAAAATCATCACAAGCAGGAAGAGCTTATCCTTGAGGCAATGCAGGACTTCGGCATTGAAATTGAGCAAGTTGAAATCTACAGTCTCGAACAAGGGAATGTGGATATCGATATGACCATCCCGGATTATCAAGGACATGGGGAATGTGAGAAGCTTATTGCACCGATTCTTTCCGATATTTTAGGTGAAACAATTATTGTTAATTCTGAAGAATATTCTCCATTTGGAAATGACTTCTACCATGTAACATTCCGCTCTGCCAAGGCATATTCGGTAGAGGTCGGCGTGGCACATGCTGCAAAGGATGGCGGCTTAATTTCAGGTGACAGCTATTCTACAACGGAGCTTGGCTGCGGAAAATATGCCATAGCGATCAGCGATGGGATGGGTAACGGAGAACGTGCCCATATTGAAAGTCAGGAAACGCTCCAGCTTCTGCAAAAAATACTTCAGTCCGGAATCGAAGAAAGGGTCGCCATTAAATCTGTTAATTCTGTTCTGTCATTGCGAACAACGGATGAGATCTTTTCTACCTTGGATCTAGCGATGGTGGATTTACAAAATGCTTCGGCAAAGTTTCTAAAAATCGGCTCTACACCAAGCTTTATTAAAAGAGGCAATAAGGTTTTGAAAATCCAGGCAAGCAATTTGCCGATGGGAATCATTGAAGATTTCGAGGTAGATGTTGTGAGTGAACAATTAAGAGCTGGTGACCTTTTAATCATGATGAGCGATGGTGTGTTTGAAGGTCCAAAGCATGTAGAGAACCATGATTTATGGATGAAACGAAAAATAAAAGAGTTAAAGACAGAAGAGCCGCAAGGTGTAGCTGATGTAATTATGGAAGAGGTTATCAGGTCGAGGTCAGGCTATATTGATGATGACATGACTGTTCTCGTAGCAAAAATTAAACACAATACACCGAAATGGGCCTCAATTCCTGTTCCGCAGTACAAACAGAAAGCTAACTAATGGACGAGCTCTCCTTAATTAACTCAATACAACCTAATTAATGGCCGGCAGTGATTCATGCAGAAGCTGAATCACTGCCGGCTATTTTACGCTTGGGGTATTTATCTGTTTTATGTATAATTTCCCTCCTTATCGTCGAAAATGGTAACATTTCAGATTTGGAGGGATTCCTGATGAAGACTGGTACGTTAAAGCAAATTCTACTGATAACGGATGGCTGCTCAAATCAAGGAGAAGATCCTATTGCCATGGCTGCTCTGGCTAAAGAGCATGGGATAACCGTCAATGTAATTGGGGTTATGGATCAGGATATCATAGATGAAAAGGGATTAAAGGAAATTGAAGACGTTTCATTGGCTGGAGGCGGGGTTAGTCAAGTAGTCTATGCGCAAAAGCTTTCGCAGACCGTTCAAATGGTTACGAGAAAGGCGATGACACAGACTCTTCAGGGAGTTGTAAATAAGGAGCTGCAGCAAATCCTAGGACAATCACATACACTAGAGGATCTCCCCCCGGAAAAAAGGGGAGAAGTGATGGAGGTAGTTGATGAACTTGGAGAAACAGTAGAGCTCGAAGTGCTTATCCTCGTTGACACAAGTGCAAGTATGAAGCAGAAGCTGCCGACTGTTAAAGAGGCCCTTCTTGACCTATCCTTGAGTTTAAATGCCCGGTCCGGTGAAAATCGTTTTTCTGTGTTCGTATTTCCCGGGAAAAAGAATGACGTCGATAAATTATTAGATTGGACGCCGCGGCTCGAGTCATTGACAAGTGTTTTTTCAAAACTATCAACAGGAGGAATTACACCGACAGGACCTGCCATAAGTGAAGCACTGCAATATTTCCAGAAAAAACGTTCATTAAGGAGCCTGCTTTCTCGCGATGATGAATCATTCTATGAAGAATCAGTGTAAAGTGAACCCCGGGGCAATCGTTCAAGGCAAATGGCATAAACACCGTTATACCATAGTGAAACAGTTGGGATTTGGGGCCAACGGTATCGTGTATCTTGCAAAGCGGCACCATGAATATGTTGCGCTTAAAATGAGCGAAAACGGAATGTCTATTACGTCAGAGGTGAATGTACTTAAATCCTTTGCAAAGGTCCAGGGATCTGCCCTTGGGCCTTCTTTGCTTGATGTAGATGATTGGGAACAAAATAACGGTCAAATTTCATTTTATGTCATGGAATATATACAAGGGCCGGACTTTATGTCCTTTATTAAACAGAAGGGACTTTCCTGGCTGCCTGTATTAATCTTACAGCTCTTATCCGACTTAGGGCAGCTTCACCACAATGGCTGGGTATTTGGTGATTTAAAGCCGGAGAACTTGATTGTAACAGGTCCGCCCCCAAGGATACGCTGCATCGATGTCGGCGGCACGACGATGCAAGGAAGAGCGATCAAGGAGTATACTGAGTTTTATGACAGAGGTTATTGGGGTCTTGGTTCGAGAAAGGCGGATCCAGGATATGATTTATTTGCTGTCGCCATGATTATGATTAATACGGCATACCCAAAACGGTTTACGAAAACAGCCGGGGGGATTATGCAGCTTCGTAATCAAGTACAGCAAAGTAAGGAGCTGCAAAAATTTGAAGCAGTTATTATCCACGCGCTTGAGGGGCATTATCAATCAGCTGAAGAGATGCGTAATGATTTATTAAAATATCTCAGTCATGTTAGCGGAAACCGTCACACAACAGGTCAACAAACAAGCACCCAAAGTCGCATTAATCGTCAAAAGGTGTCTGGACAAACAGGGGTAAAAACCAATGCTAGCAGGCAGGCAAAACAGAAAAAGCAGAAAAAGGGCAGCTTTGTTGAAACATTTTCTCTGATCATGGTGGTCCTGCTATTTTATATGTTCTATATTTTTGGCCAGTTGATATAGCTGAATGAAAAACAACGGTGAAATGTCCGTTCCTACTTAAAAAAAGAAAAAAATTTATAAGGTTTGTCCTTTGGTTACCAGTTAGAAAAATGGTATCCTAATAAATAAGAAATAAATGTATCTTAATACGATTTAGTGGCAGGGAAGAACTGTAATGATAGAAGAGAAAGTAGACCGTTTTTTGAAACATAAACATTTTACACTGACTGGTAAAAGAATTCTTGTAGGTGTATCAGGAGGACCTGATTCCTTATCTTTATTACACCTTTTATGGGAAAAGCAGAAGCAGCAGAACTTTTATATAGTGGCTGGCCACGTCGACCATATGTTCCGAGGGGTGGAATCATATAACGAAGCGAAGTTTGTTGAAAAGTTTTGCAATGACCGTCAAATACCATTTGCAATGAAGCGGATAAACGTTCCGGAGTATATGGAGAAAACGGGGAAAAGCTCACAGGTATCATCCAGAGAGTGCCGTTATGGGTTCTTTGCCGAAGTAATGCACGAGTACCAGCTTACATATGCAGCTTTAGCTCACCATGGGGATGACCAGATTGAAACAATTTTAATGAGATTAACACGTGGAAGTTCAGGGTCATCAAGGGCCGGTATTCCTTTTATGAGGTCTTTTCGGAACGGTTATATTTTCCGACCGTTTTTAACGTTATGCAGAGCTGAAATTGAACAGTATTGTTTAGAGCATGAGTTAAGTCCCCGTCGAGATCCCAGCAATGAAAAGGATGTTTATCTTAGGAATCGATTTCGACACCATGTCGTTCCTTTTTTAAAGCAAGAAAACCAACGTGTACATGAGCAATTTCAACGGTTTAGCGAGGAACTGCAGCAGGACGAGGAGCTTCTGCAGGAATTAACGATTAAAAAGATGAATACAGTATGGAAAGAGAAACAAGCTAATAAAATTTCCATTGACCTAGATGCCTTCCAAGCAATGCCAATTTCTTTACAAAGGAGAGGCATTCAACTAATATTAAACTATCTATACAAAAAAAGGCCGGCATCCTTATCTGCTGTACATATTGACCAGTTTTTTTCGCTGATTGAAGGAAGTAATCCTTCCGGTAGCTTGGATTTCCCATCCGGGTTGAAGGTGAAAAGATCCTACCGGTTATGCCATTTTGCCTTCAACTCTGACAGCCGGGAAGAATTCTTTTTCGAGTTAGAACAGCCTGGAGAATACATATTGCCAAACGGAGATAGGATAACACTGGAATTTACAAATCTTGAGCATAGTCCAATGGATTCTATTCTGTTAAATAAAAATAATGTTCCGCTTCCAATCATCATTAGAACAAGAGAACCGGGAGACCGGATGAGTCTGAAAGGAATGGAAGGGACAAAAAAAATTAAAAGCATTTTTATCGATCAGAAAATACCTTTTGATGAGCGAGACAGTTGGCCGGTGATAACAGACGGACAAAATCGAATCCTCTGGCTGCCGGGATTGAAAAAATGCAGAGAATCAGCGGTGGTAACTAAGGATATGAATTATATTCTTATTACATATAAAAAGAAAAACGAGTAATGTTTTATCAAAAGGGATTGGATAAACAATTAGCGAATGGAGAAAACTTTTGATAAAGGATACTAACTCTATAATAAAGATACTTCATTATGCAATGATCACCTAGGGGGCATACTAAACATGAAAAATGATATTGAAAGAGTATTACTATCTGAAGAAGAAATTCAAAATAAGATAAAAGAATTAGGAGCACAGCTAACAGAGGATTATCAAGATAAATTCCCACTAGCAATAGGTGTTCTTAAGGGAGCTATGTTATTCATGGGTGACCTTCTTAAAAGGGTTGATACTCATTTGGAAATGGACTTTATGGATGTTTCAAGCTATGGAAGTTCAACCGTTTCTTCCGGAGAGGTGAAAATTATAAAGGACTTAGACGCGTCTGTTGAGGGACGTGATGTTCTGATTATTGAGGACATAATCGATAGCGGTTTAACATTAAGTTATTTAGCTGAGTTATTCCATTATCGTAAAGCCAAGTCAGTGAAAATTGTTACCCTGCTTGATAAACCAACCGGACGTAAAGCAGATATTAAAGCAGATTATGTAGGATTTATTGTTCCAGATGCTTTTGTAGTCGGTTATGGTTTGGATTATGCTGAAAAATATCGCAACCTTCCATATATCGGTGTTTTGAAACCGCATATATACAGTAACTAATAGGTAATAAATTTTTTATATATACATTTGATACATCAACATCGTAAATGGTTTCAAAAGTGTAATTTCTTGTATTACCATGTTTTTCTATGGTACTATACACTATAGTTTGTTGACCGTGGGAGGAGGCAAGGGATGAATCGGATTTTCCGTAATACCATCTTTTATTTATTAATTTTTCTAGTCATTATAGGTGTAGTAAGTTTCTTTAATAGTGGTAATCAACCTACAGATAATATAACGTATGATACGTTTATGGAGCACCTTGAGAATGGAGATGTAACGTCTCTATCGATGCAGCCTGAACGCGGTGTTCTCGAAGTCCGCGGACAGCTAAAGGGATATGAAGAAGGCAAATACTTTATCACTTATGTATCCAATACAGATAGTGAGATTGAACGAATCAATTCCATGGCAGCTGAGGCTGATTTGAAGCTTGAAAAAATGCCAGCCAAGGAAACAAGCGGATGGGTAACGTTCTTTACTTCTATTATTCCGTTTGTCATTATCTTCATTTTATTCTTCTTCCTGCTCAATCAAGCTCAAGGCGGCGGAAGCCGGGTCATGAATTTTGGTAAGAGCAAAGCGAAGCTTTACAGTGAAGACAAGAAAAAGGTTCGCTTTAAGGATGTTGCAGGTGCAGATGAAGAAAAGCAAGAACTTGTTGAAGTTGTTGAATTTTTAAAGGATCCAAGAAAGTTTGTTGAGCTTGGTGCCAGAATTCCGAAAGGGGTACTTCTTGTAGGACCTCCTGGTACAGGTAAAACATTACTTGCCCGTGCAACAGCTGGTGAAGCTGGAGTTCCTTTCTTCTCGATAAGTGGTTCGGACTTTGTTGAAATGTTCGTCGGGGTAGGGGCTTCACGTGTTCGTGATTTATTCGAAACAGCGAAGAAAAATGCTCCATGTATTATTTTCATCGATGAAATTGATGCCGTTGGTCGTCAGCGTGGTGCCGGACTTGGCGGAGGACACGATGAACGTGAGCAGACACTAAACCAATTGCTTGTTGAAATGGACGGGTTTGGCGGAAATGAAGGAATCATTATTATCGCTGCTACAAACCGTGCTGATATCCTAGATCCAGCCCTTCTGCGTCCTGGACGTTTTGACCGTCAAATCACGGTTGACCGCCCTGATGTAAAAGGCCGTGAAGCCGTATTGAAGGTACATGCGCGCAATAAGCCTTTAGATGATGAAGTTAACTTAAAGGCAATTGCCCAGCGTACACCAGGATTCTCAGGAGCTGACTTGGAAAACCTTTTAAACGAAGCTGCGTTAGTGGCAGCCCGTCGTGATAAAAAGAAAATTGATATGACAGATATTGATGAAGCAACAGACCGGGTGATTGCAGGACCTGCGAAAAAGAGCCGGGTTATTTCCGAAAAGGAAAGAAGAATTGTTGCTTTCCATGAGGCTGGACATACAGTTATTGGATTAACACTTGATGATGCAGAAATTGTACAAAAAGTGACGATTGTTCCTCGTGGTCAAGCGGGAGGCTACGCTGTTATGCTTCCTAAGGAAGACCGTTACTTTATGACGAAGCCTGAACTGCTGGATAAGATTACAGGTCTTCTTGGTGGTCGTGTTTCAGAAGATATCGTGTTTGGTGAAGTAAGTACTGGTGCGCATAATGACTTCCAACGTGCGACTGGAATTGCGCGTAGAATGGTTACAGAGTTTGGAATGAGCGATAAGCTTGGGCCTCTACAATTTGGACAATCTCAAGGCGGCCAAGTTTTCTTAGGACGTGACTTCCATAATGAACAGAACTACTCAGATGCAATAGCATATGAAATTGATCTTGAAATTCAACGTATTATAAAAGAGTGCTATGAAAAGGCCAAAAAAATACTTACAGAAAACCGTGACAAACTGGACATCATTGCCACTACTTTACTTGAAGTAGAAACATTGGATGCTGAACAAATCAACCATTTAGCTGACCATGGAACACTTCCTAACAGACAAGTGAATGATGCTTCTACAGAAAATGTAAAAGTAACGATCAGCAAAAAAGATGATGAGACGAAAACAGAAGAAAAGAATCTGGATGCTGGGAAGCCTGCTGAGCAGGAAGAGAATCCAGATAAACGTTCTTAAGTACACGTAAAGGCGCTCCTAGACGAGCGCCTTTTTGTATATTGTAAATAAATCATTTTATGGACAAATGTGTTATGATGTTTGCAGAATAAAAAGATTTTAAAGAAAATGTGGTGAATAGTAATGATTTTTGTTTTTGACGTAGGGAATACAAATACCGTTTTAGGCGTATATAGTGGGAAAGAGTTAATCCATCATTGGAGAGTGGAAACCCATCGTAACCGAACAGAGGACGAGTATGGCATGGTTATAAAGAATTTATTTGATCATGTAGACCTTAAGTTCTCTGATATCGATGGAATTATTATTTCTTCGGTTGTGCCTCCAATCATGCTTGCGTTGGAAAGAATGTGCCAAAAGTACTTCCATATTAAACCGTTAGTTGTAGGTCCTGGTGTAAAAACCGGGTTAAACATAAAATATGAAAACCCAAGAGAAGTTGGTGCAGATCGGATTGTCAATGCGGTTGGTGCAATCTATGAATACGGCAGTCCGTTGATTATTGTTGATTTTGGAACGGCAACGACCTACTGCTACATTAACGAGGAAAAGGAATATTTAGGTGGAGCGATTGCTCCGGGAATAGGTATTTCGACAGAAGCATTGTATACTCGTGCAGCCAAACTTCCAAGAATTGAGCTCGTCGGTCCAGATGGGGTCATCGGCAAAAACACTGTTTCTGCTATGCAGTCAGGAATCCTTTATGGCTATGTAGGTCAAGTGGAGGGAATTGTTAATAGAATGAAGGCAGAAAGTAAGCAGCCTCCTACTGTTATCGCAACAGGCGGATTGGCAGGGCTTATTTCCAAAGAATCAACCGTCATTGATATTGTAGATCCATTTTTAACTTTAAAGGGATTAAGACTTATTTATAAGCGAAATATGGAGAATCTAAAGAATAGTTAACGTCAATTGAGATATATGTCTAGCTGCAGCGCCTACCCCCAGATGGTCTAGCCAATCCGTCTTGAAGGTTAAAGAACAACCTTCCAGCCGGCTCGTCTTATGCTATGCCTAAGGGTGGGCAAGGCGCTTTCGCTTTTTAAGAAAGGAGTAATAAGATGGAAGATTATTTAGTTAAAGCCTTGGCTTTTGAGGGGCAGGTACGTGCTTATGCTGCCCGCACTACCGAAACAGTAGGTGAGGGACAGCGCCGTCATTATACGTGGCCCACGGCTTCTGCTGCATTAGGGAGAGCGATGACAGCAACTGTCATGATGGGAGCTATGTTATCGGATGAACAAAAATTAACTGTTAAAATTGAAGGGGACGGCCCGATCGGTCATATTTTAGTAGATGCTAATGCTAAAGGGGAAGTAAGAGGGTATGTTGCGAATCCTCAGACCCATTTTGATTTAAATGAGCACGGGAAATTAGATGTAAGAAGGGCTGTTGGGACTTCCGGTATGCTGACTGTTGTCAAGGATATTGGCATGCGTGACTTTTTCACCGGCCAGGTGCCGCTTGTTTCCGGCGAATTAGGGGAAGACTTTACGTATTATTTCTCGGCCTCAGAGCAGGTACCATCTGCAGTTGGTGTCGGAGTACTGGTTAACCCTGATAACTCGATATTAGCTGCCGGCGGTTTTATTATTCAGCTAATGCCGGGCACGTCTGATGAAACCATCAGTCTAATAGAAAAACGCTTGACGGAGATTCCTCCAATTTCAAAGCAAATCGAAAAGGGTTTGACTCCTGAGGAAATATTGATTGAAATTTTAGGAAAAGAATATATTAAGTTCCTTGAAAAAATGCCGGTTTCTTTTACCTGTACTTGCTCAAAGAAGAGATTTGGCGATGCCATCGTTAGTCTCGGAAAGAAAGAAATTCAGGATATGATTGAAACAGACGGTCAAGCAGAAGCACATTGTCATTTCTGTAATCAAAAGTACCTATACACTGCTGAAGAGTTAGAGGCGTTAAAGCAAGAAGCTATTTAGGTCTATCTTAAGAATTTTCTTTAAAAAAATGTATAATTCCGGTAAAAGTAGTTGACATATAGTGCCAATAGGGTTAAATTAAAGATAATTAATCCAATAAAACTACTCGGGATATGAAAGGGTGCTAAAGAATGGTACGTATTGCAAATTCAATTACAGAATTAATCGGTCAAACACCAGTTGTTAAACTAAATCACATCGTTGATGAAAATAGTGCAGATGTTTATTTAAAATTGGAATATATGAATCCTGGAAGCAGCGTAAAGGATCGTATCGCATTAGCTATGATTGAGGCTGCTGAAGCAAGCGGTAAATTAAAAAAAGGTGATACAATTATCGAACCTACAAGTGGAAATACAGGAATCGGTTTAGCATGGGTTGCTGCAGCTAAAGGCTATAAAGCGATTCTAGTTATGCCTGAAACAATGAGCATGGAGCGCCGCAATCTTCTTCGTGCATATGGCGCAGAGCTTGTGTTAACACCAGGACCTGAAGGAATGAAAGGTGCGATTGGAAAAGCAAATGAACTTGCTGAAAAGCATGGTTACTTTTTACCGCAGCAGTTTGAAAACGAAGCAAACCCAGAAATTCACAGAAATACAACTGGTAAAGAGCTAGTAGAACAGTTTGGTGATCAATTAGATGCATTTGTTGCCGGAATCGGAACAGGCGGTACAATCACTGGTGCTGGTGAAGTATTAAAAGAAAAATATAAAGATATCAAAATTTATGCAGTTGAACCAGTTGATTCACCAGTTCTATCTGGAGGAAAACCAGGTCCGCATAAAATCCAAGGTATTGGTGCAGGATTTGTTCCTGAAGTATTAAATACCGATATTTATGAAGAGATCATTAAGGTTTCAACAGAGGAAGCATTCTCAGCTGCCCGCCGTGCAGGACAACAAGAGGGAATCCTTGGTGGAATCTCTGCTGGAGCTGCCATCCATGCTGCTTTAGAAGTTGCTAAGAAGCTAGGCAAAGGTAAAAAGGTTGTTGCAATCATCCCTGATAACGGTGAACGTTATTTAAGTACTGCATTATATCAATTTGATGCTGAATAATATAAAAAAGGGGCTGTCCTTTAACGGGATAGCCCTTTTTTATTTTTCTCTTATTGTTCGTGTGAGTAATAACCTATGGCAAATGGAGTTATAGGTCTTTTTACGCGAATTTTGTAAAATGTTATACACGAAATGTCGTATAACCACAAAATTAAGCGATTTATTAGCGATTCGTTTTTTAAAAAGGCTGATTTTTCTTTTTTTCACGGTTATAATATCATAAAATGAGAGAGAAGATTTATATAATAGCAAATCCCGCAATTAAATGATAAATTACGAATATTTATGATATAGAGGTGTTAATATGTCGAATAAGACGATCCAATGTGGTTCATACACGCTTGATTACGGAAAGAAATCATTGATTATGGGCGTATTGAATGTCACGCCGGATTCTTTTTCAGATGGTGGTAAATATAACGAGATAGAGCGGGCTGTTGAGCGTGCACAAGAAATGGTTGAAAATGGAGCCGATATTATTGATATTGGCGGAGAATCAACACGGCCAGGATATACGCCTATTTCTGTCCAGGAAGAACTTGAGCGTGTTATTCCTGTGATAGAAGCCATTTCAAAATCTGTTTCGGTGCCAATGTCAATTGATACGTTTAAAGCTGAAACGGCAAAGGAATCGATTAAAGCGGGTGCCCACATTATCAATGATATTTGGGGGGCAAAGGCCGACCCTAATATGGCTGGTGTTGCGGCAGAGTTAGAGGTGCCGATCATTCTTCAGCATAATCGCGATAATGTGAACTATCAATCATTTTTCCGTGATTGTTTGAATGATATCTTCGAGAGCATTTCAATTGCAAAAAAAGCTGGTGTAAAGGATGAGAATATCATTTTAGATCCAGGCATTGGTTTTGCCAAGGATTTGCAAAAGGATCTTGAGATGATGAGAAATCTGGATAAGCTAGTTGCTATAGGTTATCCTGTCCTCTTAGGGCCTTCCCGAAAACGAATGATTGGAGGAGTTTTGAATCTTCCTGTTCATGAACGTGTGGAGGGAACGGGTGCTGCTGTTTGCTTCGGTATTCAAAAGGGATGCCAGATTTTCCGTGTTCATGATGTAAAAGAAATCAGCAGAATGGCTAAAATGATGGATGCCATGATGGGAAAGGTAGATGTAGTTGGATAGAATTTATCTTAACAAAATGGAATTCTACGGGTATCATGGGGTCTTACCGGAAGAGACAAGACTCGGACAAAGATTTATGGTTGATTTAAGAGTTGAGACAGACTTAAAGCGTGCCGGTATAACGGACAATCTAGAGGAATCGATTAGTTACGTTGATTTGTTTGAGGTATGTAAATCGGTTGTTGAAGGGAAGCCATACAAGCTAATTGAAGCTGTAGCAGAAAAGATTGCTGATGAAATACTAAGACAATTTATAAAAGTATCGTCCATTACGGTAAAGGTAATCAAGCCTAATCCTCCAATTCCAGGTCATTATGAATCAGTTGCCATCGAAATTACAAGGAGCCGCCCATAAAATGAATCACACAGCATATCTTTCCCTAGGATCAAATATGGGAAATAGAATGAAAAACCTTGAAGAGGCACTGAAAAAACTAGAAAATGACTACCCGATTAAGGTGGTAAATGTTTCATCTATTTATGAAACAGATCCGGTCGGGTATGAAGAGCAGGATTTATTTTTAAATATGGCAGTACATGTAAGGACTGCGCTGTCGCCTTATCAATTGTTGGAAGCTTGTTTGCAAACGGAAAAAGAACTTGGGAGAAAAAGGGAAATCCACTGGGGTCCGAGGACAATAGACCTTGACATTCTATTGTATAATGACGAAAATATTATAACTGAGATGCTTGTTGTACCGCATCCGCGCATGCATGAAAGGTCATTTGTTATCATTCCTTTATTAGAAATCTCCCCTGACATTCTGCTTCCAACTTTGAAACAGCCTTTATGTGAAATAGCAGATCAGTTATCTGATAAAGAAGGGGTACGAGTATGGAAAGAGAAAAATGGGGAAGACGTATTCGCGCTTTTCGAAAACTAAAGGGGTTTACGCAGGAGAGTTTCGCTAAGGAATTAGGTGTATCTGTTTCAGTTTTAGGGGAAATTGAGCGAGGCAACAGAATGCCTTCGCAAGAAATTATCGAAAAAATAGCCAATGCGCTTAATATAAGCAGAAATGAATTAAGGCCGCTTGAGGAAAATCGTTCCGTATAGATAATGGAATGGGAGGTATTGCATGTTAAAAATAGGCGATATAGTTATGAAGAATCCAGTGGTATTAGCTCCAATGGCTGGGGTCTGCAATTCCGCTTTTCGCTTAACAGTAAAAGAATTTGGTGCAGGCTTAGTATGCGCTGAAATGGTTAGTGATAAAGCAATTTTATATAAAAATGAAAAAACAATGAATATGTTATATATAGATGAAGGCGAAAAACCGCTTAGCCTGCAAATTTTCGGCGGTGAGAAGGAATCTCTTGTCGCAGCGGCTAAATTTGTAGATGAGAATACAAATGCAGACATTATTGATATTAATATGGGCTGCCCAGTTCCGAAAATTACAAAGGTAGATGCCGGAGCGAAATGGCTGCTTGATCCGAATAAAATCTATGAAATGGTTGCGGCTGTTGTTGATGCGGTCGATAAACCGGTAACAGTAAAAATGCGTATGGGCTGGGATGAGGATCATATTTATGCAGTACAAAATGCACAGGCAATAGAACGTGCTGGCGGAAGTGCTGTTTCTCTTCACGGCCGTACCCGAGTGCAAATGTATGAAGGAACATCAAACTGGGATATTATCCGTGAAGTAAAACAGTCGGTTGGCATTCCAGTAATCGGGAATGGAGATGTAAAGACACCGCAGGATGCAAAGCGTATGCTTGAAGAAACAGGCTGCGATGGCGTCATGATCGGCAGAGCTGCCCTGGGTAATCCATGGATGATTTACCGTACCGTAAAGTACCTGGAAACGGGAGAGTTAATGAGCGAACCATCCGTTCGCGAGAAAATTGATGTATGTATTCTTCACCTTGATCGATTAATTGATTTGAAAAATGAGTATATCGCGGTAAGGGAAATGCGTAAACATGCAGCATGGTATCTAAAGGGAATTAGCGGAACCGGAAAAGCTAGAAATACGATTAATGAATGTAACACAAGAGAAGAGATGGTTACTTTGTTAAATAGTCTAGTTCTGGATAAAGAAGAATTGCAAAAACAAGTAGGGTAATATACTCTTTAGTAAACATTCATTGATAAAGTAGTAATACAGAAGAACTGCCAGGCTATGTAACCGGCAGTTTTTTGTATTGATCTTGTATGTTTCGCTTTTTAAAGCTTTTATTTAAGAAGTTTTCCATTAAAACTTTTACGAAGGCAATAGTTTGTGTAAAATGGTATAGTATGCAAAAATTAGCTGATACAGATTAACTACTCACATACACTGATTCAATATAGGAGATGAACAATAATGAGTCATGAAGAATTAAATGACCAATTGCAAGTTAGAAGGGAGAAGCTGGCTCAATTACGTAATAAAGGGCTAGACCCGTTCGGTAAACGATTTGAACGTACTCATCTTGCATTGGAGTTAAAAGAACAATATGAGGCACTTGAAAAAGAAGAGATAGATGAAAAGGATGTTTCAGTTACAATTGCAGGCCGAATTATGACAAAGCGCGGAAAAGGAAAAGCCGGTTTTGCACATATTCAAGATATCAGCGGACAAATTCAAATCTATGTTCGACAGGATGCAGTCGGAGACGAACAATATGAGATTTTTAATATTGCAGATTTAGGTGATATTGTTGGAATTACCGGTAAGCTTTTTAAAACAAAAGTTGGCGAACTGTCGATCAAAGCAAATAACTTCGAGCTTCTAACTAAATCACTGCGTCCTCTTCCTGATAAATTCCATGGTCTTAAAGACGTTGAACAACGTTACCGTCAGCGTTATCTAGATTTGATTATGAGCGAAGAGAGCAAGGGTACATTTGTAACGAGAAGCCGTATCATTCGCTCTATCCGTAACTATCTTGATCAGCACGGTTATTTAGAAGTGGAAACGCCGATGATGCATTCGATTGCCGGTGGTGCTGCAGCCCGTCCGTTCATTACTCATCATAATGCCTTAGATATGGAGTTATTTATGCGGATTGCTATTGAACTCCATCTGAAACGACTAATCGTAGGTGGACTTGAAAAGGTTTATGAAATTGGCCGTGTATTCCGTAATGAAGGAGTTTCTACACGACATAACCCTGAATTTACAATGATTGAACTTTATGAGGCATATGCTGATTATCGTGATATCATGGCTCTAACAGAGAACCTTGTTGCACATGTGGCACAAGAGGTTTTAGGATCAACGAAGATTCAATATGGTGATTATGAAGTGGATCTAACACCGCAATGGAAGAGACTTCATATGGTGGATGCGATTAAGGAATATACAGGGGTAGATTTCTGGAAGGAAATGAGCGTTGAGGAAGCTAGACAGCTTGCGAAAGAAAACGGAATTGAAATTAACGATAATATGGAATACGGCCACATCGTTAATGAATTCTTTGAGCAAAAGGTAGAAGAGAAGTTAATTCAGCCAACGTTTATTTATGGACATCCAGTTGAAATTTCACCGCTTGCCAAGAAAAATGAGGAGGATCCTCGATTCACAGATCGTTTTGAGCTATTTATTGTAGGTCGTGAGCATGCCAACGCTTTTACTGAATTAAATGACCCAATTGATCAACGCGAACGATTTGAGGCACAGTTAAAAGAACGTGAGCAAGGAAACGATGAAGCGCATCAAATGGATGATGATTTTATTGAAGCATTAGAATATGGAATGCCTCCAACAGGAGGGTTAGGTATTGGAATTGAC
>NZ_CP137640.1:90000-92500 GCF_036670025.1 Niallia oryzisoli
CCTGAAAGATGATCAGGTTGATAGGTTTGGGGTGGAAGCGTGGTGACACGTGGAGCTGACAAATACTAATCGGTCGAGGACTTAACCTAATATTGATTACTTATTTTTTCTTCAGCATTATCTAGTTTTGAGGGAACAATTCCTCAAACCAAATAGTTTGGTGACGATAGCGAGAAGGTCACACCCGTTCCCATCCCGAACACGGAAGTTAAGCTTCTCAGCGCCGATGGTAGTTGGGGCCTTGCCCCTGTGAGAGTAGGACGTCGCCAAGCTTATATAAAGATGGAGGATTAGCTCAGCTGGGAGAGCATCTGCCTTACAAGCAGAGGGTCGGCGGTTCGAGCCCGTCATCCTCCACCATTATTTTTTCACGAAGTGAAAATAATCTCAATATTTGCCGGCCTAGCTCAATTGGTAGAGCAACTGACTTGTAATCAGTAGGTTGGGGGTTCAAGTCCTCTGGCCGGCATCCTTATGTTCGAGCCATTAGCTCAGTCGGTAGAGCGTCGCACCGTCTCGAAGAGACTGCGACTGCAATAAAAGCCATCGGCTTTTAGCGCACAAGACCACAAGCTGTGTCATAAACATAAATTATATTCGAGCCATTAGCTCAGTCGGTAGAGCATCTGACTTTTAATCAGAGGGTCGAAGGTTCGAGTCCTTCATGGCTCACCAAAGTATTTTGTGTTAGCAAAATAACTTTTCATATGCGGGTGTGGCGGAATTGGCAGACGCACTAGACTTAGGATCTAGCGCCGCAAGGCGTGGGGGTTCGACTCCCTTCACCCGCACTTTAAATATATATTGCGGAAGTAGTTCAGTGGTAGAACACCACCTTGCCAAGGTGGGGGTCGCGGGTTCGAATCCCGTCTTCCGCTCCAGAACATACTTGCCGGGGTGGCGGAACTGGCAGACGCACAGGACTTAAAATCCTGCGGTAGGTGACTACCGTACCGGTTCGATTCCGGTCCTCGGCACCAAGGTTTTTTACGATAGTAAAATAACCAAAGTTTTTTGCTTTGGCAAATTGACTAACGATTAATGCGCCCGTAGCTCAATTGGATAGAGCGTCTGACTACGGATCAGAAGGTTATGGGTTCGACTCCTTTCGGGCGCGCTTGTGTATCGGGAAGTAGCTCAGCTTGGTAGAGCACTTGGTTTGGGACCAAGGGGTCGCAGGTTCGAATCCTGTCTTCCCGACCATTCAATTCCCAATAAAAATGGGGCCTTAGCTCAGCTGGGAGAGCGCCTGCTTTGCACGCAGGAGGTCAGCGGTTCGATCCCGCTAGGCTCCACCAAAAGAATATTGACAAGATGAAATGAGCTTGTTAGTAATGAAAGCTGCTTCTGAGGCAGTGTAGTAATTGCTCTTTGAAAACTAAACAAACAAAAACGTCAACGTTAATTCTAGTTGCCTTATGGCAACAAAACATATGAGCAAGTCAAACAATCTTATTGGAGAGTTTGATCCTGGCTCAGGACGAACGCTGGCGGCGTGCCTAATACATGCAAGTCGAGCGAACTTGCGGGAGCTTGCTCCCAAAAGTTAGCGGCGGACGGGTGAGTAACACGTGGGCAACCTGCCTGTAAGACTGGGATAACTTCGGGAAACCGGAGCTAATACCGGATAATTCATTTCCTCTCATGAGGAAATGCTGAAAGGCGGCTTCGGCTGTCACTTACAGATGGGCCCGCGGCGCATTAGCTAGTTGGTGAGGTAACGGCTCACCAAGGCGACGATGCGTAGCCGACCTGAGAGGGTGATCGGCCACACTGGGACTGAGACACGGCCCAGACTCCTACGGGAGGCAGCAGTAGGGAATCTTCCGCAATGGACGAAAGTCTGACGGAGCAACGCCGCGTGAGTGATGAAGGTTTTCGGATCGTAAAACTCTGTTGTTAGGGAAGAACAAGTACGAGAGTAACTGCTCGTACCTTGACGGTACCTAACCAGAAAGCCACGGCTAACTACGTGCCAGCAGCCGCGGTAATACGTAGGTGGCAAGCGTTGTCCGGAATTATTGGGCGTAAAGCGCGCGCAGGCGGTTCCTTAAGTCTGATGTGAAAGCCCACGGCTCAACCGTGGAGGGTCATTGGAAACTGGGGGACTTGAGTGCAGAAGAGAAGAGTGGAATTCCACGTGTAGCGGTGAAATGCGTAGAGATGTGGAGGAACACCAGTGGCGAAGGCGACTCTTTGGTCTGTAACTGACGCTGAGGCGCGAAAGCGTGGGGAGCAAACAGGATTAGATACCCTGGTAGTCCACGCCGTAAACGATGAGTGCTAAGTGTTAGAGGGTTTCCGCCCTTTAGTGCTGCAGCAAACGCATTAAGCACTCCGCCTGGGGAGTACGGCCGCAAGGCTGAAACTCAAAGGAATTGACGGGGACCCGCACAAGCGGTGGAGCATGTGGTTTAATTCGAAGCAACGCGAAGAACCTTACCAGGTCTTGACATCCTCTGACAATCCTAGAGATAGGACGTTCCCCTTCGGGGGACAG
>NZ_CP137640.1:97500-180000 GCF_036670025.1 Niallia oryzisoli
GATGCATATCATGAAAAATATAGGAGAATTAAAGCAGCAATTGCAAGAACTGATAGCAAGTGAAGAGTTTGAAAAAGCTGCCATAATAAGAGACGAGATCCGCTCATTAGATCAAAAATTAGATGAAACTGCCAGAGGAGGGGAATAACTTGTCGCTGGAGCGTTTTTTAAATCAAGCCGTGAGCTCTTGGATGAGCGCTGAAGGCCCTGACTCCGATATTGTCCTCAGCTCGAGAATACGGTTAGCACGTAATATTGATCAATACAGATTTCCGCTTTTATATTCGAATGAAGAAGCTTTAGAGGTCATTCAAATCATAAAAAATAGAATGCAAAGTCTTCCGTTTACAAAAGCAGGTGAAATGGATTTACTTATTATGCAGGACTTGCAACCTCTCCAAAAGAGAGTATTAGTAGAAAAGCATTTAATCAGTCCTAACCTCGCTGAAGATTCAAACAATGGGGCATGTTTACTTTCGGAAAATGAAGAAATCAGCATTATGATTAATGAAGAAGATCATATAAGAATACAATGTATATTTTCGGGCTTACAGCTGCAAGAAGCATTGTCAATGGCGAAT
Source organism: Niallia oryzisoli (assembly GCF_036670025.1). NCBI lineage: Bacteria > Bacillati > Bacillota > Bacilli > Caryophanales > Bacillaceae > Niallia > Niallia oryzisoli. The sequence goes on from NZ_CP137640.1 coordinate 98,082, forward strand.
GAAATCGACGACTGGATTGAGGATTACGTTACTTACGCATTTGATGAAACAGTCGGCTATTTAACAAGCTGTCCAACAAATGTAGGAACCGGGCTTCGAGCATCTGTAATGATGCACCTTCCAGGACTTGTCCTTACACAGCAAATGAATCGATTGATTCCAGCAATTAATCAACTTGGGCTAGTTGTTAGAGGAATTTACGGTGAAGGCAGCGAAGCATTAGGTAACATCTTTCAAGTTTCCAACCAGATCACATTAGGTAAATCTGAAGAGGACATTGTGGAAGACTTAAAAAGTGTAGTAAGTCAGATTGTATCGCAGGAGCGTTCGGCCCGTGATGCATTATCTAAGACATCAAATATACAGTTAGAAGACAGGGTTTATCGTTCCTTCGGAGTTTTAGCTAACAGCAGGATTATTGAAACGAAGGAAGCAGCTAGATGTTTATCAGATGTAAGGCTTGGTATTGATATGGGCTATATTAAAAATATTTCCCAAAATATTTTAAATGAATTGATGATATTAACCCAGCCTGGATTTTTACAACAATATGCCGGAGGTCCATTAAGACCGAATGAACGGGATATTCGTCGGGCTACTCTCATAAGAGAAAGACTAAATTTAGAAAAACAAGAGTAGGGAGGAAGTGGACATGATGTTTGGACGTTTTACAGAAAGAGCTCAAAAGGTGCTGGCTTTAGCCCAGGAAGAGGCGATACGATTAGGTCATAATAATATTGGAACAGAGCATATTTTATTAGGACTTGTCCGTGAAGGCGAGGGAATAGCAGCAAAAGCATTGTATGCATTAGGACTCAGTTCTGAGAAAATTCAGAAGGAAGTTGAAGATTTGATTGGCAGAGGCCAGGATGCAGCTGGGTCCATTCATTACACACCACGAGCAAAGAAAGTAACAGAACTATCAATGGATGAGGCAAGAAAGTTGGGACATTCCTATGTTGGAACTGAACATATCCTTTTAGGACTAATTCGTGAAGGTGAAGGTGTTGCAGCACGTGTATTAAATAACTTAGGCGTCAGCTTGAATAAAGCACGTCAGCAAGTACTTCAGCTGTTAGGAAGCAACGAATCCGGCACACATCAAGGTGGTTCTGCAGCAAGTGCTAATACACCTACTCTAGACAGCTTAGCCCGTGACTTAACAGTTATTGCCCGTGAAGGAAGTTTGGATCCAGTTATTGGACGAAGCAAAGAAATTCAACGTGTTATTGAAGTATTAAGCAGACGTACAAAAAATAACCCTGTTTTAATCGGTGAACCAGGGGTTGGTAAAACAGCCATTGCTGAAGGTCTTGCACAGCAAATCGTAAACAATGAAGTGCCTGAAATTCTTCGAAATAAACGTGTAATGACTCTTGATATGGGAACAGTCGTTGCTGGTACAAAATACCGCGGTGAATTTGAAGACCGTTTAAAGAAAGTAATGGACGAAATCCGCCAAGCCGGCAATATTATATTATTCATTGATGAGCTGCATACATTGATTGGAGCCGGTGGAGCAGAAGGTGCCATTGATGCATCGAATATCTTAAAGCCGTCACTCGCCCGTGGCGAACTGCAATGTATCGGTGCAACAACATTAGATGAATATCGCAAATATATTGAAAAAGATGCTGCTTTAGAGAGACGTTTCCAGCCAATTATGGTTGATGAACCGACTGCTGATGAATCGATTCAGATTTTAAAAGGATTACGAGACAGATACGAAGCGCATCATAGAGTATCGATTACAGACGATGCGATTGAAGCAGCTGTTAAGTTATCTGACCGCTACATTTCTGATCGTTTCCTACCGGATAAAGCAATTGACTTAATTGATGAGGCTGGTTCAAAGGTCCGTCTTCGTTCTTATACAACACCACCTAACTTAAAGGAATTGGAAGTTAAGCTTGAAGAAGTAAGAAAAGAGAAGGATGCAGCCGTTCAAAGCCAGGAATTTGAAAAAGCTGCCTCATTAAGAGATTCAGAACAGCGCCTTCGTGAACAGTTAGAGGAAACGAAGAAAATTTGGAAGGAAAAGCAAGGAAAGGAAAACAGTGAAGTTACGGTTGATGACATAGCAAGCGTTGTCTCCAGCTGGACGGGAATTCCTGTTTCAAAACTACAGCAAACAGAAACAGACAAACTATTGAAACTGGAAGAGATCCTTCACTCACGCGTTATTGGTCAGGAAGAGGCAGTTATCGCTATTTCAAAAGCAGTTCGCCGTGCACGTGCTGGTTTAAAGGATCCAAAACGCCCTATCGGTTCATTCGTATTCCTTGGACCAACTGGTGTTGGTAAAACTGAATTAGCTCGGGCATTAGCTGAAGCGATGTTTGGCGATGAGGATGCGATGATTCGAATTGATATGTCTGAATACATGGAAAAGCATTCGACATCAAGACTTGTTGGTTCACCTCCAGGCTATGTCGGCTATGAGGAAGGCGGTCAGCTGACTGAAAAAGTGAGAAGAAAGCCATACTCTGTTGTTCTGTTGGATGAAATTGAAAAGGCACATCCGGATGTCTTTAATATCCTGCTTCAAGTATTAGAGGATGGAAGATTAACGGATTCTAAAGGACGTACAGTTGATTTCCGTAATACGGTCTTAATTATGACATCTAACGTAGGTGCATCCGCCTTACAAAGAAATAAATATGTCGGCTTCAATATTCAAGATTCAAACCAGGATTATAAGGATATGAAGGGTAAGGTAATGGAGGAGCTGAAAAAAGCGTTCCGTCCAGAATTTCTGAACCGTATTGATGAAATTATCGTGTTCCATGCATTAGAGAAGAAACATCTGAAGGAAATTGTCTCTCTAATGTCTGATCAATTAACAAAACGCTTAGAAGAGCAGCATATTTCACTTGAGCTTACTGATGCCGCTTTAGAAAAGATCTCCGTAGAGGGATATGATCCGGAATATGGTGCCCGTCCTCTTCGCAGGGCGATTCAAAAGCATATTGAGGATCGTTTGTCAGAGGAGTTATTAAAAGGAACCGTTCTAACCGGTCAAAAGGTAATCATTGATGTTGTAGATGATGAATTTACAATCAAAGCAACTGAAGTACAACCAGAATCTCAATTACAAAATTAAGGCTGCAGCAGAGAGGTACACGGGTAGAATACGTGTACCTCTTTTTAGTCAATTCATCATGAATAAGTACTTATTCTTGTCGAAAACTCGTATACTATACTTCTAGGCAAAATAGAATAGGTAGGGGAAGTGAAGGAAACAAGTGGCTAAAAGAAAAACAAAATTTATTTGTCAGGAATGCGGATATGAATCACCTAAATGGATGGGAAAATGTCCCGGCTGCGGTAACTGGAATAGTATGGTGGAGGAAGTAGAGAAGGCAGTTTCTAGGAGGGGAGCTTTCGCTCATTCAGAAGAGTCGAAAATCGCCGTAAAGCCGACGCCGATCACAGCAGTTGAAACGGTCAATGAAGCGCGTATCTATACCGATTCAAGGGAGTTAAATCGTGTATTAGGCGGAGGGATTGTCAGAGGTTCGCTTGTCCTCATTGGTGGAGATCCAGGAATAGGAAAGTCAACACTACTGCTGCAGGTTTCTTCACAATTAGCGATGAAACAGCATGCAGTTCTATATATATCTGGAGAGGAATCGCTGCGTCAAACAAAGCTAAGAGCAGACCGCTTAGGCATTTCCTCTGATAAGTTGCTGGTATATGCTGAAACAAATCTGGAGGAAATAAGTCGTACGATTGAGACCGTCAATCCTGAATTTGTCATTGTGGACTCGATTCAGACCGTCTTTCATCCGGAAATCACCTCTGCTCCGGGCAGTGTTTCTCAAGTGCGTGAATGTACATCCGAGTTGATGAGAATTGGAAAAACAAAAGGAATCGCTATTTTTATTGTCGGCCACGTAACAAAGGAAGGTTCAATAGCCGGACCGCGTTTGTTAGAGCATATGGTTGACACTGTATTATATTTTGAAGGTGAACGTCATCATACATATCGCATTCTTCGTGCTGTAAAAAACCGCTTTGGATCGACAAATGAGATGGGGATATTTGAGATGAAGGAAGCAGGTCTTGAGGAGGTAGAGAATCCTTCTGAAATTTTCCTAGAGGAACGCTCTCAAGGTGCAGCAGGTTCTACCGTTGTTGCATCAATGGAAGGAACAAGACCTGTGCTTGTAGAAATTCAAGCGCTTATTTCACCAACGAGCTTTGGAAACCCGCGCCGAATGGCAACTGGTATTGATCATAACCGTGTCCCGCTTCTAATGGCTGTATTAGAAAAAAGAGTCGGGATGCTGCTGCAGAATCAGGATGCCTATTTAAAAGTAGCAGGCGGTGTGAAATTAGATGAACCAGCTATTGATTTAGCCATTGCCGTCAGCATCGCTTCAAGCTTTCGCGACCGGCCGACTAGACCCACTGACTGCGTCATTGGGGAGGTAGGCTTAACTGGTGAAGTGAGACGGGTTTCCCGAATTGAACAACGGGTACAGGAAGCCGCAAAGCTTGGGTTTGAACGAATTATCCTGCCGGAAAATAATCTTGGCGGCTGGAAAGGACCAGAGGGCATTCAATTAATCGGGGTAGCTACTGTCAGTGAAGCATTACAAGCTGCTTTAGGGGGATAAAGAGTGGAAAACAAAAAGTCTGGCGATCAAGCAATGAGTAGAATCTTACAATTTATGGCCCCTGGAACGTCGATTCGGGAAGGGATAGATAATGTTCTTCGAGCCAATACAGGCGGATTAATCGTGTTAGGCTGTAATGAAAAAGTAAAAACACTTGTAAATGGCGGGTTTAAGATTCAATGCCCATTTTCGCCGAGCTATTTGTATGAGCTATCCAAGATGGATGGAGCCATTATTTTAAATGAATCGGGCAGTGAGATTTTAATCGCAAACGCTCAATTAGCCCCAGATACGAGCATTCCCTCATCGGAAACGGGGATGCGTCACCGTACGGCCGAGAGGGTTGCGAAACAGACAGGTGCGCTTGTTATTGCCATTTCACAAAGAAGGAATGTCATTACCCTCTATCAAGGCCAATTACGGTATGCACTAAGGGAAATTGCCGTCATTTTGGCAAAGGCGAATCAAGCCGTGCAGACATTAGAAAAGTATAAAGTAGTATTAGAGCAAAGCGTCACTAATCTAAGTATCCTGGAGCTAGAGGAGCTTGTTACCTACAGCGACCTTCTACAAACGATGCACCGATTTACAATGGTACTGAGAATTAAAAACGAACTGCTCAACTATTTAAATGAATTAGGAACAGAAGGCAGGCTGATTCAGCTGCAAATGAATGAGCTTTTGATTGATATGGAAAAGGAAGCAAAGCTGGTTATTAAGGATTATGCCAATTTAAGAAATGTAAACGTGAATGAAGTCATGAGTAGGCTGCATGAATTCGCTCATATGGAAGTCATTGAAGACAACCTTGTCTTAAAGCAGTTTGGTTATCAAGGTTATGTCCACCTTGATGAGGTGAAATATCCGCGTGGCTATCGAATGCTGAGTAAAATTCCCCGTTTACCGCTGGTGATTATTGAAAATTTAATTGACCGTTTTCATGATCTTCCTGCCATTACCAAAGCAACTGTTGCGGAATTGGATGAGGTTGAGGGCATTGGCGATGTAAGAGCAAGAAAAATTAAGGATGGCTTAAAGCTATTAAAGGATCAATTGTTAGCCGATCGCAGCTTCAAATAATCTATAGGTATATAGGAACTTATTCAGAAAAAGACTATTGAACTAGTTATAGTATTGTGTTAAAATGAAAAATTAATTATTTGACACATTCTTTTAGTGGGTGCTAATCTAAAGATAACTAAGGACAGCAATTGGATAAGAATGACAAAGGTTTAATTGACTAAAAAATAAAATATGTTCGTAAATAGGTTTCGTTTTTTGCAAATTGTTTATAATGAATAAAAAGGAGGTGAAGGAATGTTAAAACGAATCGTTCAGGCTTGTTTCCTCATTATTGGAGGAACGCTGGGACTGTTTTTAATCCCAGATTTATTAAGACTAGTTAATTTTGATGACATTCCTCTGATAAATAATCCATATGTATCCGTCATATTGGGCTCTATTATTTTTTATATTATAACGTTTTGGGCAATTGACTATGTAGTGAACTTTGTAAAGTGGCTTGAAGAGACATTAGTAAGAGCACCAATAACAGATATTATTTTTGGTAGTTTAGGGCTTGTTTCTGGACTTATTATTGCCTTTTTAATTGGCTATGCTCTTAATGCCATTGAAGTACCGATTGTCAATACGGTGGCACCGATCTTATTAACACTTTTATTTGGTTATTTAGGTTTTTCAGTTGGATTTAAAAAACGTGATGAATTGCTGGGTTTATGGGCGAACAAGAAGAAAAAACCAGTAGAAGAAGAGTCAGAGAACGAGGGTAATAATACTTTGAAGATATTGGATACGAGTGTTATTATCGATGGTAGGATTGCAGATATTTGTCAAACCGGATTTTTGGAAGGAATCATAGTTATTCCTCAGTTTGTTTTAGCAGAGCTGCAGCATATTGCTGATTCCTCAGATGTGTTAAAGAGAAATAGAGGGCGCCGCGGACTGGATATTTTGAATCGAATTCAAAAGGAACTAGCCATTAAAGTTGAAATCTATGAAGGAGATTTTGATGAAATTCAGGAAGTGGACAGCAAGCTGGTGAAGCTGGCAAAGATTACAGGCGGGGTTGTCGTGACAAATGACTTTAATCTAAATAAAGTATGTGAGCTGCAGCAGGTATCTGTTTTAAATATTAATGACCTGGCAAATGCGGTTAAACCGGTGGTGCTCCCAGGAGAAGAAATGAATGTCCAAGTGATTAAAGATGGAAAAGAACATAATCAGGGAGTTGCTTATTTGGATGACGGTACGATGATTGTTGTAGAGGATGGCCGTGATTATATTGGTAAGCACCTTGATGTACTTGTTACAAGTGTTTTGCAAACCTCTGCAGGCAGAATGATTTTTGCAAAGCCCAAATTGCTGGAAAAGGCACTCTAAATGATAGATAAAGAATAAATGCATGTTGAGCATAGATTTTAGCTCAGGCGCCGGCAGTTTATTCCGGCGTTTTCATGCGTTCATAGATAGGAGATCGGGTTATGCTTTATCAAGTCGTTATCCCTGCAGCGGGTCAGGGGAAAAGAATGGGAGCGGGAAAAAATAAACTCTTACTGAAGCTGGATGGAGTTCCAATTTTGATTCATACATTAAAGGTGTTTGAAGATGACGAGAGCTGTTCTGGGGTCATTCTTGCGGTAAACGAAGAAGATGAAAAAGAGTTTAATAGTCTTTTAAGTGAATACAGTATTGCAAAGGTGATCGGCATTGTTCCAGGCGGGGCGGAAAGGCAGTACAGCATATATAATGGGATCAAAGCTTTACGGGAAAATGGAATTGTTCTCGTTCATGATGGGGCCCGGCCATTTATTGAAAAGGGCCAAATCCATTCCCTTGTCACGGCAGCTGAGCAGCATGGGGCATCGATACTGGCCGTTCCAGTTAAGGACACAGTGAAAAAGGTAAAGGATCATAAAGTGATAGAGACGGTAGAACGTTCCAGCTTGTGGGCAGTCCAGACTCCACAAGCTTTTCGTATGCCTCTCTTGCTTAAGGCCTATGAACTGGCAGAGGAGGAAGGCTTTTTAGGCACGGATGATGCCAGTCTCGTAGAGCGGATGGGTCATGATGTCATGATTGTAGAGGGGAATTATGACAACATTAAGCTTACAACCCCTGAGGATTTATTTTTTGCGGAAACGATCATTCGAAAACGCAGAAATATGACAAAAAGGAGTTAATAGACATGTTTCGAATTGGACAAGGCTTTGATGTACATCAATTTGCTGAAAACAGGGACCTAATTATCGGCGGAATTACAATTCCTTATGAAAAGGGACTTCTCGGTCATTCTGATGCAGATGTACTGTTACATACAGTTGCGGATGCTTGCTTAGGTGCAATTGGAGAAGGGGACATTGGGAGGCATTTTCCTGATACCGACCCTGAATTTAAAGATGCTGATTCAAGTAAACTGCTCTCACACGTTTGGGGTATGGTGAAAGATCGTGGCTATGAGCTCGTGAATGCAGACTGCACGATTATCGCTCAGAAACCGAAAATGGCCCCTTACATTATTCCGATGAAGGAGAATATTGCTCTTTTACTGGAGACTAAGCCTGAGAATATTAATGTAAAGGCAACCACGACTGAAAAGTTGGGCTTTACTGGACGTGGGGAAGGGATTGCCGCACAAGCGGTTGTCTTATTGAGAAAATTAGGGTATTCTGACTAAGATATACATACGAAAATAATGATAAAGCATGTTACTGGAGGCGTTGGAGCTATGGCAAACGAAATCCGAGTACGGTATGCACCAAGTCCGACTGGACATCTGCATATCGGTAATGCTCGTACGGCGTTATTTAATTATCTGTTTGCACGGAATAAAGGTGGAAAGTTCATTATTCGGATTGAAGATACAGATCAAAAACGTAATATTGAAGGCGGAGAGCAAAGTCAGCTTAAGTATTTAAAATGGCTTGGCATGGATTGGGATGAAGGTGTCGATATTGGAGGAGAATACGGTCCTTATCGGCAATCAGAGAGAAATGACATCTATCAAAAGTACTATAACGAGCTTCTTGAAAGCGGAAAAGCATATAAGTGCTATTGCACACCAGAAGAGCTGGAAAAGGAACGCGAGGAGCAAATGGCAAGAAATGAAAACCCGCAGTATTCCGGCAAGTGCCGTCATTTAACAGCTGAAGAAAGACAGCAGCTGGAAGCGGAAGGAAGAGAGCCAAGCATCCGTTTTAGAGTTCCTGAAGGAAAAATTTTTGCATGGGATGATATGGTAAAGGGAAATGTGTCCTTCGAAAGTGACGGGATTGGCGACCATGTTATTGTGAAAAAAGATGGAATCCCAACCTATAACTTTGCCGTAACCATTGATGATCATTTAATGGAAATCTCCCATGTATTACGCGGTGATGATCATATTTCCAATACACCAAAGCAATTAATGATATATGATGCGTTTGGCTGGGAGCGGCCTACGTTTGGACATATGACTCTCATTGTAAATGAAAGCAGAAAAAAACTTAGTAAACGTGATGAATCGATTATTCAATTTATTGAGCAGTATGAAGAGCTTGGTTATATTCCAGAAGCTTTGTTTAACTTTATTGCCCTATTAGGCTGGTCTCCAGAAGGGGAAGAAGAAATCTTCACACAAGAAGAGTTTATTCAAATCTTTGACAGCAGTCGTCTGTCTAAATCTCCGGCATTATTTGATAAACAAAAGCTTGCCTGGATGAATAACCAATACATGAAAAAGATTGAGCTTGATCGTGTTGTCGGGCTTGCTTTGCCGCATTTGGTTAAAGCAGGGTATGTAAAGGAAACAAGAACAGACGAAGAAAATGTTTGGGCTCGTGAGCTGATTGCACTTAACCAGGAGAAAATGAGCTGTGGGGCAGATATTGTTGAGCTGTCAGAACTATTCTTCACGGAAGAAGTCCGTATGGACGAAGAAGCGAAAGAAGTTATTGCAGGAGAACAAGTGCCAGAAGTTCTTTCAGCCTTTTTAACTGAGATTGAGGGCTTGGGATCCTTTACGGCGGATGAAATTAAGAAGGCCGTTAAAGCGGTCCAAAAGGCGACAGGTCATAAGGGGAAAAATCTCTTTATGCCGATTCGGGTTGCGACTACTGGACAGACTCATGGTCCTGATTTAATGAAGGCAATCGAGTTATTAGGCAAAGAGAAAGTAAAAGCACGTGTAATGAATATAATTTGATTAACATATTTATAAAAGTGTAATATAGTAAATGTAGTAGAATACTGTCTAAAGTGTTGATGAGAAAGAGTAAAAAAATGATGCTTTGCTAGAGAGAACCATCAGCGGCTGAAAGTGGTTTAAGCCTCTCATTTTTTGAATGCATCTCAGAGTCCTGTGTCGAATTTTTACTAATAGTAGATATGGGCGGAATCCCTTCCGTTATAAGGGCAGAGTGGAGGTCTCTTGGAGGCCTAAACAGAGTGGAACCGCGCGGATTATGCGTCTCTGTCTTTATGACAGGGGCGCATTTTTTATTTTCATTTGTGAGAAAGTTAAGTTTTATAACTTTGTTCAGTGTCTAGCGCAAGCAGCCTATCCCCGGAAGTCTAGCCAATCCGTCTAGAAGGTTAAAGAACAACCTTCCAGCCGGCTCGTCTTATGCTTATCGGGGATGGGCAAGGCGCTTACGCTTTTCAATTGGGGAGGGTCAAACGTATGTTTAGAAATTTAAAAGAAGATGTTCAAGTTATCTTTGAGCAGGACCCTGCGGCGAGAAGTTATATAGAGGTTATCCTAACCTATTCGGGACTTCATGCTATATGGGCGCATCGTTTTGCTCATGCATTACACAAAAGGAAATTTTTCTTTCTTGCACGGGTAATCTCGCAAATAAGCAGATTTTTTACCGGGATCGAAATTCACCCTGGTGCGAAAATCGGAAGACGGCTCTTTATTGATCATGGGATGGGAGTTGTTATTGGAGAAACGTGTGAGATCGGCGATAACGTGACGGTTTATCAAGGGGTTACACTTGGCGGTACGGGGAAAGAAAAGGGAAAACGCCATCCAACTGTTAAAGATAACGCATTGATTGCAACCGGTGCTAAAGTATTGGGGAACATTATTATTGGAGAAAATGCAAAGATTGGTGCCGGTTCAGTCGTTCTTAAAGATGTTCCGCCGGATTCAACGGTTGTTGGTATACCTGGACGTGTAAAAGTGCAGGCTGGAGTAAAAGTAAATAAAGATTTAAACCATGCCAATTTACCGGACCCTGTTTCAGACCGGTTAAATGAATTGCAGGATGAAATAACAAAGTTAAAGTTTGAACTAGAAGAGCTAAGGAAGGAAAGGAGCGGTAATAACCATGACTATTCAAATTTATAATACCTTGACAAGAAAGAAGGAGGACTTTATCCCGCTTGAAGAAGGGAAAGTAAAAATGTATGTGTGCGGACCGACTGTTTATAATTACATTCATATCGGAAACGCTCGCCCGGCTATTGTGTTTGATACGGTAAGAAGATATTTGGAGTACCGTGGCTATGATGTCCGCTATATTTCTAATTTTACAGATGTGGATGATAAATTAATCAGGGCAGCTAAAGAAATTGGCGAAGATGTACCAACGGTTGCTGACCGTTTTATCGAAGCCTATTTCGAAGATGTCAGCGCGTTAGGCTGTAAACAAGCAGATATTCACCCCCGTGTAACAGAAAATATGGACATTATTATTGATTTTATTAAAACTTTAATTGAGAAGGGCTATGCCTATGAGTCTGAAGGGGATGTTTATTTTCATACGCGCCGCTTTGATGATTATGGGAAGCTTTCACAGCAATCGATTGATGAGCTGCGCGTCGGGGCTCGTATCGCCATAGGAGAGAAGAAGCAGGATTCACTGGACTTTGCTCTTTGGAAGGCTGCCAAGGAGGGCGAAATTTATTGGGAAAGCCCATGGGGAAAAGGCAGACCGGGCTGGCATATTGAATGTTCAGCAATGGCAAGAAAATATTTGGGCGATACGATTGATATCCATGCTGGTGGTCAGGACTTAACGTTCCCGCATCATGAAAATGAAATTGCCCAGTCAGAGGCGCTGACAGGAAAGCCATTCGCCCGCTATTGGATGCATAATGGGTATATCAATATCAATAATGAAAAAATGTCAAAGTCTCTGGGTAACTTTGTCCTTGTTCATGACATTATTAAACGACATGATCCCCAAGTATTACGCTTGTTCATGCTGTCCGTTCATTATCGTCATCCAATCAATTATAGTGATGAGTTATTAGAGAATACCCGTGCCGGCCTGGACCGTATCAAAACGTCGTACCAAAACTTAAGCCACAGGAAGGAAGCAAGCACAAATTTAACGGATAACAGCAGTGCATGGCTTGAGGATATGAATGGTCTGCGAGAACAATTTATTCAACAAATGGATGATGATTTTAATACTGCTAACGGAATATCTGTTCTATTTGAGCTTTCCAGCCTTGCTAATCGTTACTTAATGGAAAAAAATACGGATACCAATGTCATTGAAAGCTTTATGAAGCTGTTTGAAGAACTGTCAAATGTATTAGGACTGCAGTTGAAGGAAGAAGAGCTTCTGGATGAAGAGATTGAAGCATTAATTGAAAAACGAATCCAAGCTCGTAAGGACCGTGACTTTCAATTGGCTGATCAAATCCGTGATCAATTAAAGGATTTGAATATCATTTTAGAGGATACTCCGCAAGGTACGAGATGGAAAAGAGGCTAATGGTATGCTGCAATATGAACAAAAAGTAAATGAAAAGCTTTTAAACAGTCTCGCTCTTGCCTATATGGGAGATGCTATTTACGAAACATATGTCCGATATCATTTGCTGCAAAATGGGCAGGTGAAGCCGCATTTGCTTCATAAATCCGCAACACGTTATGTATCAGCAAAAGCCCAAGCAGGTGTACTGCACCAAATGATGGAGGAAGATTATTTTCAAGACGAAGAAATAGCGATTATTAAGAGGGGGCGGAACGCAAAATCGGGCTCCGTTCCCAAAAATACGGATGTTCAAACCTACCGGTACAGTACGGCATTTGAAGCGCTGCTTGGTTCGTTATTTCTGGCCGGAAATAACGAACGTCTCGAGGAAATTATTAACCATGCTTTTCAACTGATTGATGAGATGAAAGGAGAAGGGTCACATGGTGCATGAACATGATTATATTATGGGGAAAAACCCTGTAATCGAAGCGTTGAAATCTGAGCGGGATATTAACAAAATCCTAATTGCGGAAGGCTCACAGCGCGGACAAATGCAGCAAATTACAAGTCTGGCAAAGGATTTAAATGTTCTCGTACAATTTGTACCAAAAAAGAAATTGGATAGCTTGGTAGAGGGGAATCACCAAGGTGTATTGGCTCAGGTTGCCGCTTACCAATATGCAGAAATCGATGATTTATTTGCGAAGGCAGAAAAGAAAAACGAAACTCCTTTCTTTTTGCTTCTCGATGAAATTGAAGACCCGCATAATTTGGGCTCGATTATGAGAACAGCTGATGCCGTTGGGGCCCATGGAATTATTATTCCAAAACGCAGGGCAGTAGGTTTAACAGCTACGGTAGCCAAAGCCTCAACAGGTGCGATTGAACATATACCGGTTGTAAGAGTAACCAATATGGCCAGAACCATTGATGAACTAAAAGAGCGGGGCATTTGGATTGTGGGGACTGATGCCAAGGGGAAAGAGGATTATCGGCAATTTGACGGGACAATGCCGCTCGGTCTTGTGATTGGCAGTGAAGGAAAAGGCATGGGAAGGCTTGTTCGGGACAAATGTGATTTTCTAATCAGACTGCCAATGGCTGGAAAGGTTACTTCACTAAATGCCTCAGTAGCTGCGGCATTGCTCATGTATGAGGTTTATCGAAAACGTAACCCACTTGAGGGATAAAAATGGACATTTTGTTGGTGGACGGATATAACATTATCGGAGCATGGCCTGACCTGCAGGAATTTAAGAATAAAGATTTAGCTGCAGCAAGGGATTTATTAGTTGAGAAAATGGCTGAGTATCAAGCCTATACAGGCTATCGGGTGATCATTGTATTTGATGCCTACGGGGTACAGGGAATGGAAAAGAAGTATAAAAATTATCAGGTTGAAGTCATTTTTACAAAGGAAAATGAAACAGCTGATGAAAGAATCGAAAAGCTTGCCATTGGTTTAAGTAATCGAAAAACACAAATACATGTGGCAACCTCTGATTATACAGAGCAGTGGGCGATTTTCGGACAAGGTGCATTACGGAAGTCGGCAAGAGAACTGCTTATCGAAATGGAAATGATTGAAAAGGGTATCGAAAAGAAAGTGAAGAAAATCGAAGAAAAACGACCGCTGTCAAAAATTCCATTAAGTAAAGAATTAGCTGAAATTTTTGAAAAATGGCGCCGAGAACGGTAATGATTTGTTGACGTTGGAAAAAAATGTGCTGTATAATAACTCTAATCATGCTTTTGCGGTCGGGGGGATCTGTGTTGAATTCTTACATCGGGACGAAGCTTAACGACAGTAACGTTCAATATTTGCAACTTGAGGATGAGGAGATTATTGATTTAGTGCACAAAGGCGAAAGTGAAGCGCTTGATTTTTTGATTCATAAGTATCGCAATTTCGTTCGAGCCAAAGCAAGATCTTATTTTTTAATTGGAGCGGATCGGGAGGATATTGTTCAAGAAGGCATGATTGGTCTATTTAAAGCTATACGTGACTTTAAAGAGGACAAGCTATCATCCTTCAAGGCCTTCGCGGAGCTCTGTATTACAAGGCAAATCATTACTGCTATCAAAACGGCAACAAGACAAAAACACATTCCGTTAAACTCTTATGTGTCATTAGATAAGCCTATTTATGATGAAGAATCCGATCGTACGTTAATGGATGTTATTTCAGGAGCAAAAGTATTGGATCCTGAGGAATTGATTATTAATCAGGAAGAGTTTGATCATATAGAAGTAAAGATGACAGAACTTTTGAGTGATCTCGAACGAAAGGTTCTCGCACTTTATTTGGACGGGCAGTCTTACCAGGAAATCTCAGAAGAACTAAACCGTCATGTTAAATCAATTGATAACGCACTGCAGCGTGTAAAGAGAAAACTTGAGCGTTACTTGGAAATCAGAGAGTTTTCACAATAGTAATATCATGTGATGACAATTACCTGTTATTGACATGCCCTGCCCACCATGATACATTTTTATAGATATAAAAGAAGCTATAGTGGGTGCATAAATGAGAAAAAAAGTTATCCTTGCATGTTCAAAGTGTGGTTCACGAAACTACTCAACCATGAGTAAAAAGGATTCGCAACGTCTTGAGTTGAAAAAGCATTGTGATCAATGTCAGGCTCATACAGTACACCGTGAAACAAAATAGCGACTTTTCATAGATAGGAATATAGTATCACTTCAGTTTGGAGGTTACGAAATGCAACGCATCGTGCAATTTTTCCGTGAAGTTGGACGTGAAATGAGAAAGGTTAGCTGGCCGAAACGTAAGGATTTAATCAACTATACGGTTACTGTTATTGCTACTGTGACATTCTTTTCACTCTTTTTCGCTGTCATTGACTTAGGTATTTCTGAATTGATTCGTTTAATTCTTGAATAACTCCCAGCAACTGATGGTATAATGGGGGATAGAAACAAAAGGAAAACTTTACAAAGCCCGGAAACGGGTTTTTTGGTTTGTAAAGAAAAGTTTTTCATCCTCCAATACGTTAGTTTGAAAAACGTAAAACCTAAATTTAATACAGGGAGGGAAGGACGTTAAGTCCCCTTGAATGGAAAAAAATTGGTATGTTGTCCACACGTACTCGGGCTACGAGAACAAAGTGAAGGCAAATTTGGAAAAACGTGTAGAATCAATGGCAATGCAGGATAAAATTTTCAGGGTCATTGTACCTGAAGAAGAAGAAACAGATGTTAAAAATGGAAAGAAAAAGGTCGTTAAGAGAAAGGTATTTCCTGGCTATGTATTAGTTGAGCTGGTCATGACCGATGATTCTTGGTATGTTGTACGAAATACACCAGGTGTAACGGGATTTGTTGGATCTGCAGGTGCTGGTTCAAAACCGACTCCATTGCTGCCTGATGAAATCAATTCCATTCTTAAACATTTAGGAGTTGATGAAAGACGAGTGGATATCGACTTTGAAATTGGTGAAACGGTGAAGGTAAAAGAAGGGCCGTTTGCTAACTTTGAAGGCTCCATTGAAGAAATTGATAAGGATAAAGCAAAGATTAAAGTACTCGTTAATATGTTTGGCCGGGATACCCCTGTAGAGCTTGAATATACACAAGTTGAAAAAATATAACATGAAGAACTTGAAATCAAAATGAAAAAGTGGTAATATTTCAAAGGTCAGTATGTCCCGAATATAAAAATCGGGATGCTAATAAAGTTCTTTATTTTAAAATAGAGACTATAGATTGAGTGGGAGGGACCAAAAATTGGGACCCTATTACCACATCACGGACTTAAGGAGGTGTGTCTCGTGGCTAAAAAAGTAATTAAAGTTGTTAAATTACAAATCCCTGCAGCTAAAGCAAATCCAGCTCCACCAGTTGGTCCAGCTCTAGGTCAAGCCGGTGTTAACATCATGGGATTCTGTAAGGAGTTTAACGCTCGTACAGCTGAACAAGCTGGATTAATCATTCCGGTTGAAATCACGGTATTTGAGGACCGTTCATTTACATTTATTACGAAAACTCCTCCTGCTGCTGTTTTACTTAAGAAAGCAGCTGGAATCGAATCTGGTTCTGGTGAACCAAATCGTAATAAAGTAGCTACAGTTAAGCGTGACAAAGTACGCGAGATTGCTGAAACTAAAATGCCTGATCTAAACGCAGCAGACGTTGAAGCAGCTATGCGTATGGTTGAAGGTACTGCACGCAGCATGGGCATTGTTATTGAAGACTAATCCATGCCGTAAATGATGGTTAACAATAAGGTTGCGGGGATGAATTTGTTCTACTCGCAACCTTTATATCTGTTTACCTTCATCGCCGTATCTGAAAATTGATAGGCGATGCGCTTTTCACGTGGGAGGAAATTCCGCTAAAACCACAATATAGGAGGAAATATAAAATGGCTAAAAAAGGTAAGAAGTATTTAGAAGCTGCAAAGCTTATAGATCGTTCAAAGGCTTACCCTATCGGTGAGGCAGTAGAACTTGTTAAGAAAACAAGCTTTACAAAATTCGATGCGTCTGTAGAAGTGGCATTCCGTTTAGGAGTTGACCCTAAGAAAGCAGATCAGCAAATCCGTGGAGCAGTTGTACTGCCTAACGGAACTGGTAAAACTCAAAGAGTCCTTGTATTTGCAAAAGGTGAAAAAGCAAAAGAAGCAGAAGCTGCTGGTGCAGATTATGTTGGAGATACAGAATACATTAACAAAATCAACCAAGGTTGGTTCGAGTTTGATGTAATCGTTGCTACACCTGACATGATGGGTGAAGTTGGTAAGCTTGGTCGTACATTAGGACCAAAAGGCTTAATGCCAAACCCTAAAACAGGAACAGTAACATTCGACGTTACAAGAGCGGTAAACGAAATTAAAGCCGGTAAAGTGGAATACCGTGTTGATAAAGCTGGTAATATCCATGTTCCAATCGGTAAAGCATCTTTTGAAACTGAAAAGCTTGTTGAAAACTTCAACACAATTTTCGATACCATGGTTAAAGTTAAGCCTGCAGCTGCAAAAGGTACTTACATGAAGAACGTAGCTGTTACTTCAACAATGGGACCTAGTGTGAAAGTTGATCCTTCTACTGCAGGTAAATAATAAATAAATGTTGACAATGATGACTCTATTTACTATAATAGAGTCTGTTGTTAAAAAAATAAGTACATTTGTACCGAAGACAGCAGGTGCGACATTCGCTTAATTTCCTGCCGAGGTCATACGATAGATTGTAAAGCGCACGTTATTTAGCGGCTATTGTATACTACCTCCATGTCTGTAACAGTATGGAGGTATTTTATTGTCCGGTATAAATGCAGTAATTCTTACAGGAGGTGTAAAGATGAGCAGCATTATTGAACAAAAGAAACAAATCGTCGATGAAATCGCTGATAAACTTAAAGCAAGTGCATCAACAGTTGTTGTTGATTATCGTGGTTTAAATGTTGCTGAAGTAACTGAACTTCGTAAACAACTTCGTGAAGCAGGCGTTGAGTTTAAAGTATACAAAAACACTATGACTCGTCGTGCAGCAGATTCTGTTGAACTTTCAGGTCTTAATGAATTTTTAACAGGTCCTAATGCGATTGCTTTCAGTACTGAAGATGTAATTGCTCCTGCAAAAATCATCAATGACTTCGCTAAGAAACATGAAGCATTAGAAATCAAAGCGGGTGTTATCGAAGGAAATCTAGCTACAGTTGAAGAAGTGAAAGCTCTTGCTGAACTTCCATCTCGCGAAGGTTTACTTTCAATGTTACTCAGCGTACTTCAAGCTCCAATCCGCAACCTTGCTCTTGCTACAAAGGCTGTTGCAGATCAGAAGGAAGAACAAAGCGCGTAAGTTAATCGTTATATAATAAATTAAAAACCCACAAAATAAGGAGGAAAATCAATCATGACTAAAGAACAAATCATTGAAGCAGTTAAAAATATGACTGTTTTAGAATTAAATGACCTAGTAAAAGCAATCGAAGAAGAATTTGGTGTAACTGCTGCAGCTCCTGTAGCTGTTGTTGGTGGCGCTGCTGGTGCTGCTGCTGAAGAAAAAACTGAATTTGACGTTGTTCTTGCATCTGCAGGCGACCAAAAAATCAAAGTTATCAAAGTGGTACGTGAAATCACAGGTCTTGGTCTTAAAGAAGCAAAAGAACTTGTTGACAACACTCCAAAACCAGTTAAAGAAGGCGTTTCTCAAGCAGAAGCAGAAGAAATTAAAGCTAAGCTTGAAGAAGTTGGAGCTGGCGTTGAAGTTAAGTAATTTTTCCAACAAAAAGCTCGCTGTATAAGCGAGCTTTTTTTGTCTATCTACTCTACTTAAATGTTTACTGCTCATACCTTATTCCTCAGAAATTAACATTCTCGATTCTCCAACGGAGGTGAAAACATGTCCGAGCATTACTATTCCCGAACCCAAAATGTTGAAAGTGATCCAAAGTATTGGAACTATACCTTGCGAAATACAAGCTTCCGATTTAAAACGGATAACGGTGTCTTTTCAAAAAAGGAAGTAGACTTTGGATCTAAATTATTAATTGAAACGTTTGATATGCCGGAGGTACCCGGCGATATACTGGATGTTGGCTGCGGTTATGGGCCTATCGGTCTGTCTATTGCAAAACAATGGCCTGGTCGAACGATAAATATGATAGATGTGAACTTACGTGCATTACAGCTTGCGAAGGAAAATAGCGAGCTGAACGGTATAGGTAATGTGGTCATTTACGAAAGTGACCGTTTATCTGCTGTGAAAGAGAAAGAGTTTGCTGTAATTCTCACCAATCCTCCAATCCGGGCTGGAAAAGAAGTGATATTTGATATTTATGAACAAAGCTATCATTCACTTCTGCCTCAGGGAGAACTATGGGTCGTGATTCAAAAAAAGCAAGGGGCACCTTCGACAATTTCGAAGCTTTCTGAACTTTTTGCAGAAGTCGATACAGTTGAAAAGAAGAAAGGTTATTTTATTATAAAGGCGAAGAAGATTGGCTAAAGATACACAAATTTAATTGTCAATATGTTTAATGAAAATGGAAGAAAAATATTGACTAGCCATAACTGTTGTGATAGCATTGTAAAATGCCAATAGATTAATTTCTCTTTATTACTAATTTTATAACAGATTGTATAAAATTTGGCTAATTTGGAGAAAATAACAAAATAATAGTCGTAATGTGAGAATGTGGTTTTTGAGTTAAAAACCCTTTTTCTTTTTGTCTTATAGGCTAGGAAAATATTCCTTCTATAAGATGGCAATAAATATTAAAAACGCTTGATTTGAGGGGTGAATGAGTTGACAGGTCAACTAGTTCAGTATGGACGACACCGCCAACGAAGAAGTTACGCACGGATCAGTGAAGTTTTAGAATTACCAAATCTCATTGAAATACAGACCTCTTCCTATCAGTGGTTTCTTGATGAAGGGTTACGTGAAATGTTCCAGGATATTTCACCGATTGAAGATTTTACGGGTAATCTATCTCTAGAATTTATTGATTACAGTCTTGGCGATCCAAAGTATTCTGTTCCAGAATCGAAAGAACGGGATGTTACATATTCCGCACCGTTACGTGTGAAAGTACGTCTTGTAAATAAAGAAACAGGTGAGGTTAAAGACCAAGATGTCTTTATGGGTGACTTCCCACTTATGACAGAAACAGGTACATTTGTCATAAATGGTGCAGAGCGCGTTATCGTTTCCCAACTTGTGCGTTCACCAAGCGTCTACTATAGTGGGAAAATGGATAAAAACGGGAAAAAGGGCTTTACGGCTACTGTTATTCCGAATCGCGGCGCATGGCTTGAATATGAAACAGATGCGAAAGATGTTGTGTATGTCAGAATTGATCGTACTCGGAAACTCCCAGTTACGGTTCTTTTGCGTGCATTAGGGTTTGGCTCTGATCAAGAGATTCTTGATTTAATTGGAGACAATGAGTATCTGCGCAACACATTAGAAAAAGATAATACGGAAGGCACGGAAAAGGCCTTATTAGAAATATATGAGCGACTGCGTCCTGGTGAACCGCCAACAGTTGACAACGCAAAAAGCTTATTAGTTTCAAGGTTCTTTGATCCAAAACGTTATGATCTTGCAAATGTTGGACGTTACAAGATTAACAAAAAGCTTCATATAAAAAATCGCCTATTTGGTCAGCGTCTTGCTGAGACTTTGGTTGATCCTGAAACAGGTGAAATTATCGCTGAAAAGGGTACCTTACTTGACCGCCGTACATTGGATCGAATCATTCCAAACCTTGAGAATAATATCGGTTTTAAAACGATTACTCCATATGGCGGTGTTGTGGAAGAAGAGGTTGTTCTTCAATCAGTCAAAATTTACGCTCCAAATGAAGACGATAAAATCATTAATGTTATCAGCAATGCCTATGTGGAAGAAGCAGTTAAGCATATTTCACCGGCTGATATTATTGCTTCTATCAGTTATTTCTTTAATCTTTTACATGAAGTTGGAAACACGGATGATATTGACCACTTAGGAAACAGACGTTTACGCTCTGTTGGTGAGCTGCTGCAAAACCAATTCCGAATTGGTTTATCAAGAATGGAGCGTGTGGTTCGTGAGAGAATGTCCATCCAAGATACAAATACGATCACACCACAGCAATTAATTAATATTCGACCTGTTATCGCATCGATTAAAGAGTTCTTTGGAAGCTCTCAGTTATCACAGTTCATGGACCAGACAAATCCGCTTGCAGAGCTGACACATAAAAGACGTTTATCTGCATTAGGACCTGGTGGATTAACTCGTGAACGTGCCGGAATGGAAGTTCGTGACGTTCACTATTCCCACTACGGCCGTATGTGTCCAATTGAAACGCCTGAGGGACCGAACATCGGCCTAATCAACTCATTATCATCCTTTGCGAAGGTAAACCGTTTTGGCTTTATTGAAACGCCATACCGGAAGGTTGATCCCGATACAGGCAAAGTTACGGATCATATTGACTATTTGACAGCTGATGAAGAAGATAACTATGTTGTCGCACAGGCGAACTCTCGTCTTGATGAAAACGGCGCATTCATGGATGAAGAAGTTGTATCCCGTTTCCGCGGTGAGAACACTACTGTCCACCGTGACCGTATCGACTACATGGATGTATCACCAAAGCAGGTTGTATCAGCTGCGACAGCATGTATTCCTTTCCTTGAAAATGACGACTCAAACCGTGCTTTGATGGGAGCGAACATGCAGCGTCAAGCAGTACCGCTTATGCAGCCTGAGGCACCTCGAGTTGGAACAGGTATGGAATATGTATCTGGTAAAGACTCTGGAGCTGCTGTGATTTGTAAGAATGACGGTATTGTTGAACATGTTGAAGCGCGCGAAGTATGGGTGCGCAGAATCAAAAACATCGATGGTCAAGAGGTAAAGGGTGACCTTGATAAATATAGATTATTGAAATTTATCCGTTCCAACCAAGGAACATGCTATAACCAGCGTCCGATTGTTGCAGTTGGCAACCGTGTAACAAAAGGTGAAATTCTTGCTGATGGACCTTCAATGGAACTAGGTGAGCTGGCATTGGGTCGTAATGTCCTTGTTGCCTTCATGACTTGGGACGGTTATAACTATGAGGATGCCATCATCATGAGCGAACGCCTTGTGAAGGATGATGTATATACTTCTATTCATATTGAAGAATATGAATCAGAGTCTCGTGATACAAAACTCGGACCTGAGGAAATTACACGTGATATCCCGAATGTCGGCGAAGACGCTCTTCGTAATCTTGATGAGCGCGGGATCATCCGCACTGGTGCTGAAGTAAAAGATGGAGACCTTCTTGTTGGTAAAGTAACACCTAAAGGGGTAACGGAATTAACGGCTGAAGAACGTCTATTACATGCTATTTTTGGTGAAAAAGCACGTGAAGTTCGTGATACATCACTGCGTGTGCCTCACGGCGGCGGCGGAATTGTCTTAGACGTAAAAGTATTTAATCGTGAAGACGGAGATGAACTTCCTCCAGGTGTAAATCAGCTTGTCCGTGTCTACATTGTCCAAAAACGTAAAATATCTGCTGGAGATAAAATGGCCGGTCGTCACGGTAACAAAGGGGTTATTTCCCGAATTTTACCAGAAGAAGATATGCCGTTTTTACCAGATGGCACACCTGTTGATATCATGTTAAACCCATTAGGGGTACCATCTCGTATGAATATCGGTCAGGTGCTCGAGCTACACCTTGGGATGGCGGCAAGATATTTAAATATCCATGTTGCCACACCGGTATTTGACGGTGCAACAGAGGAAGATGTTTGGGATACGATTGAGGAAGCCGGAATGGCAACCGATGCTAAAACGATTCTATATGATGGAAGAACGGGTGAACCGTTTGATAACCGTGTGTCTGTTGGTGTCATGTATATGATTAAATTAGCACACATGGTTGATGACAAACTTCATGCCCGTTCAACTGGACCATACTCTCTGGTTACACAGCAGCCGCTTGGTGGTAAAGCCCAATTCGGCGGACAGCGCTTTGGAGAGATGGAGGTATGGGCTCTTGAAGCGTACGGTGCTGCTTATACATTGCAAGAAATCCTTACAGTCAAGTCAGATGATGTTGTTGGACGTGTGAAAACATACGAGGCGATTGTAAAAGGTGAAAATGTTCCTGAGCCTGGTGTTCCGGAATCATTTAAAGTATTAATTAAAGAACTTCAAAGCTTAGGTTTGGATGTTAAGATCCTATCTGGTGATGAAGAAGAAATAGAAATGCGTGATCAGGAAGATGAAGAAGAGATGCAGCAGGCTGAATCTATTACGATAACTCCTGAGCCGCAAAATGTTGAGTCTGAAAAAGTTGGTTTAAACGAGTAGAATTATTCTTTAAAGAGTGAACGGCTTTCAAAATCCCCCGTTACGGAATAGATGGATAGTAAAATACCATCTATCCTGTAAAGGGGGCATTAGGGTATAACCCGGAGAAGAAAAGGGAGGTAGGCCCCTTGCTTGATGTAAATAATTTTGAGTTTATGAAAATAGGTCTGGCATCACCAGATAAAATTCGCTCATGGTCTTTTGGTGAAGTGAAAAAACCAGAAACGATTAACTATCGTACATTAAAGCCAGAAAAGGACGGCTTATTTTGCGAACGTATTTTTGGACCGCAAAAAGACTGGGAATGTCATTGTGGTAAATACAAACGTGTTCGCTATAAAGGTGTAGTTTGTGACCGATGCGGTGTTGAAGTTACTCGTGCTAAAGTACGTCGTGAACGTATGGGGCATATTGAATTAGCTGCTCCTGTATCACATATTTGGTACTTTAAAGGAATTCCAAGCCGTATGGGACTTGTATTGGATATGTCTCCGCGTGCATTGGAAGAGGTTATCTATTTTGCTTCTTACGTTGTAACGGATCCAGGGGATACAACTCTTGAGAAGAAACAGCTTTTATCAGAGAAGGAATACCGTGCATATCGTGAAAAGTACGGAAATAAGTTCCAAGCATCAATGGGTGCAGAATCGATTAAAAAGCTCCTTTCAGATATCGATTTAACAAAGGAAGCCGATATGCTGAAAGAAGAGTTGAAATCAGCACAAGGGCAGCGTCGTACCCGTGCGATTAAGCGCCTTGAAGTAATTGAAGCATTCCGTGGTTCAGGCAATGAGCCATCATGGATGATTCTTGATGTTCTGCCAGTGATACCTCCTGAGCTACGTCCGATGGTTCAGCTTGACGGAGGTCGTTTTGCAACATCAGATTTAAACGATTTATATCGTCGTGTGATTAACCGTAATAACCGTTTAAAACGCTTATTGGATTTAGGAGCGCCAAGTATTATTGTCCAAAATGAAAAGCGTATGCTGCAGGAAGCTGTTGACGCTCTTATCGATAATGGACGCAGAGGCCGTCCGGTAACAGGTCCTGGTAATAGACCTCTTAAATCTCTTTCACATATGTTAAAAGGTAAACAAGGACGTTTCCGTCAAAACCTATTAGGTAAACGTGTGGATTACTCTGGACGTTCGGTTATCGTTGTTGGTCCAAACCTTAAAATGTACCAATGCGGTCTTCCAAAAGAAATGGCATTGGAGCTTTTCAAGCCATTCGTGATGAAGGAGCTTGTTGAAAAGGGATTAGCCCATAATATTAAATCAGCTAAACGTAAAATTGAAAGAGTACAGCCTGAGATTTGGGATGTCTTAGAAGAGGTTATTAAAGAGCACCCAGTTCTTCTTAACCGTGCCCCAACACTGCATAGATTGGGAATTCAGGCATTCGAACCAACGCTTGTAGAAGGAAGAGCTATCCGTCTGCACCCGCTTGTATGTACAGCATATAATGCGGACTTTGACGGTGACCAAATGGCTGTACACGTACCGCTTTCATCTGAAGCGCAAGCGGAAGCACGTTTATTAATGCTTGCTGCACAGAATATCTTGAACCCGAAGGATGGAAAGCCAGTTGTTACGCCATCCCAGGACATGGTTTTAGGAAATTATTATTTAACGCTTGAACGTGCAGGTTATGTTGGAGAAGGAATGATCGTTAACGATATTAACGAAGCGCTGTTAGCGTACCAAAATGGTTATGCACACCTGCATACTCGTATTGCCGTACGTGCAAGCTCGCTTAATAACCCGACATTTACGGAAGAGCAGAATAAAATGCTGTTAATCACAACAGTAGGAAAACTGATCTTCAATGAAATTTTACCTAAATCATTCCCTTATATAAATGAGCCGACTAAGAGTAATCTTGAAATAGAAACGCCTGCGAAGTACTTTGTTGATCCTGGTACGGATGTAAAGGCGCATATTGAAAGTATGCCTCTAGTTGATCCGTTTAAGAAAAAGATATTAGGTAATATCATTGCGGAAGTGTTCAAACGTTTTAAAATCACTGAAACGTCAAGAATGCTTGACCGTATGAAGGATCTTGGATTTAAATATTCTACCAAGGCCGGAATTACGGTTGGGGTTGCCGATATCGTCGTATTAGGTGAAAAGAAAGAAATTATTGATGAAGCTCATAAAAAAGTAGAAAATGTCTTAAAGCAGTTTAGACGTGGTTTAATTACTGAAGATGAGCGTTATGACCGTGTAATTTCCATTTGGAGTGCTGCGAAAGATACAATTCAATCAAAGCTGATGGACTCCTTGGAAAATACGAACCCAATCTTTATGATGAGTGATTCCGGAGCCCGTGGTAACGCATCAAACTTCACTCAGCTTGCAGGTATGCGTGGATTGATGGCCAACCCGGCTGGACGTATTATTGAGTTACCAATCATCTCAAGTTTCCGTGAAGGTTTAACCGTATTGGAATACTTCATTTCTACACACGGAGCACGTAAAGGACTTGCCGATACAGCGTTGAAAACGGCTGACTCAGGTTACTTAACAAGACGTCTTGTTGATGTTGCGCAGGATGTTATTGTCCGCGAGGATGATTGTGGAACAGACCGTGGTTTGCTGATTTCTGCATTAAAAGACGGTACTGAAATTATTGAATCCTTAGATGAACGATTGATCGGCCGTTATACTAGAAAAGCAGTTAAACATCCGGAAACAAAAGAAGTGATTGTACCGGAAAACAGTTTAATAACAGAGGATCTAGCTGTTGAAATCATGAAGGCCAATATTGAACAGGTTTGGATTCGTTCTGCCTTTACATGTAATACCCGCCATGGCGTATGTAAAAAATGTTATGGTCGTAACCTTGCAACAGGCCAAGAGGTTGAAGTGGGTGAAGCGGTTGGTATTATCGCCGCACAGTCTATCGGTGAGCCAGGTACACAGTTAACAATGCGTACATTCCATACCGGAGGGGTTGCCGGAGATGATATCACTCAAGGTTTACCGCGTATCCAGGAAATTTTCGAGGCGCGTAATCCAAAAGGCCAAGCAGTCATCACTGAAATTGATGGTGTTGTTGTAGGTATTAACGAAGGCCGTGATCGTCAGCATGAGATTGTGATTCAAGGTCAATTAGAAACTAGAACATATACAGCACCATATACAGCTAGATTAAAGGTTGCTGTTAATGACCATGTTGAAAGAGGTCAAGAGCTAACAGAGGGTTCTATCGATCCGAAGGAATTAATCAAGGTAAAAGATGTTATGTCCGTACAAGAGTACCTGCTTAAAGAAGTACAAAAGGTATATAGAATGCAGGGTGTTGAAATCGGCGACAAGCACGTTGAGGTTATGGTTCGTCAAATGCTCCGTAAAGTCCGTGTGATCGAAGCTGGTGAAACAGATGTACTTCCAGGTACACTTCTCGACATACATCAATTCACGGATGCTAACGAAAAGGCATTGCTCGAAGGTAAAATGCCGGCAACCGGGCGTCCTGTGTTACTTGGTATTACAAAGGCTTCTCTGGAAACAGACTCCTTCTTATCTGCTGCGTCCTTCCAAGAAACGACGAGAGTTCTTACAGATGCAGCGATCAAAGGAAAACGTGATGAATTACTAGGCCTGAAGGAAAATGTAATAATAGGTAAATTAATTCCTGCAGGAACTGGAATGTCACGTTATCGCAGAGCTGAACCATATACAAACGAGGAAGTATCAGAAAGTCCAGTAACAGTAGAGTAAATGGAGATACAGCACTCCCTTCAAAGGAGTGCTGTATCACTGTTATCTAAGAAGTTCGTATTTATCGGCAGAAACTCAGTACTGCACATATATTTATATAGTTTTAAAAAAAAGCAATAACGATGTTGACATCGTTGACTCGAAGTGATAATATTCTAAAGGTGCTCCTAATACCCGGATACTTTGGAGGATATTTTAATGTCTTATGAAAAAGTATATCTGGCAAAAAGCATTATCATAGGAACAAAGCAAACTGCAAGAGCTCTTAAAACTGTGAGCATTTCTGAAGTACTGGTTGCGATGGATGCGGATCCTAGGTTGACGACGAAAATCGTATCACAGGCAGAAGAAGTAAATGTTCCAGTAACATATGTTGAATCGATGAATAAACTCGGCAAGACATGTGGTATAAAAGTAGGGGCAGCAGTTGTAGCGATTATTAGTTAATAATGTTTTTGTAGAATTGTTCTGCAAAGACTTTGTTTTTACTTTAAAATGGTCCACCTGGATGTGTGGGCTTAAGAAATTTGTGAAAGGAGGAAACTTAAAATGCCTACTATTAATCAATTAGTACGTAAACCACGCCAAACAATCGTGGAAAAGTCAAAATCACCAGCACTTAACAAAGGGTACAACAGCTTTAAGAAATCTCAAACAAACTTAACATCACCTCAAAAACGTGGGGTTTGTACTCGTGTTGGTACAATGACACCGAAAAAACCAAACTCAGCGTTACGTAAATATGCCCGTGTACGTTTATCTAACGGAATCGAGGTAACTGCTTACATTCCTGGTATTGGACACAATCTACAAGAACACAGTGTTGTGTTAATCCGTGGTGGACGTGTAAAAGATTTACCAGGGGTACGTTACCACATTGTCCGCGGTGCTTTAGATACTGCTGGAGTTAACAACCGTATGCAAGGACGTTCGAAATACGGTACAAAGAGACCAAAACCTGCAAAAAAATAATCTAAGATAATAACACTTCTTGAAAGGAGGAAATAATATGCCACGTAAAGGTCCTGTAGCAAAGAGAGACGTGTTACCAGATCCTATTTACAATTCAAAGCTTGTTACTCGCCTGATCAACAAAATGATGATCGATGGTAAAAGAGGTAAATCACAAGCGATTCTATATTCTGCATTTGATATCATTCGCGAGCGTACTGGCAAAGAGCCAATGGAAGTATTCGATCAAGCGCTTAAAAACATCATGCCTGTTCTTGAAGTAAGAGCACGCCGTGTTGGTGGTGCAAACTACCAAGTACCAGTTGAGGTGCGTCCTGATCGCCGTACGACACTTGGTCTTCGTTGGTTAGTAAACTATTCTCGTCTTCGCGGTGAGAAAACAATGGAAGAGCGTTTAGCTAACGAAATTCTAGATGCAGCTAACAATTCTGGTGCATCTGTTAAGAAACGTGAGGACACTCACAAAATGGCTGAAGCTAATAAAGCTTTCGCTCACTATCGTTGGTAAAATTAACTTAATTCTAAAAACATCCTCAAACAAGGAAGGAGAAATACAATATGACAAGAGAGTTCTCCTTAGCAAATACACGTAATATCGGCATCATGGCTCACATCGATGCCGGTAAAACAACAACCACTGAGCGTGTCCTTTATTATACAGGCCGTATCCATAAGATCGGTGAAACACATGAAGGTGCATCTCAAATGGACTGGATGGAACAAGAACAAGAACGTGGTATTACGATCACCTCCGCTGCGACTACTGCGCAGTGGGCTGGTCACCGCGTTAACATCATTGACACACCAGGACACGTAGACTTCACTGTTGAAGTTGAACGTTCTCTTCGTGTTCTTGATGGTGCAGTAGCTGTTCTTGATGCTCAATCAGGTGTAGAACCGCAAACTGAAACAGTTTGGCGTCAAGCAACAACATACGGCGTTCCACGTGTTGTATTTGTTAACAAAATGGATAAGCTTGGAGCGGACTTTATCTATTCATTAGGTACATTGCATGAGCGTCTGCAAGCAAATGCCCATGCAATTCAGTTACCAATCGGAGCAGAAGATCAATTCGAAGGAATTATCGACCTAGTTGAAATGAAAGCAACTATGTATGTAAATGATCTTGGTACTGATATGCAAGAAGTTGAAATTCCTGAAGCTTACAAAGATCAAGCTGAAGAATATCGCGAAAAATTATTAGAAGCAGTTGCTGAGTTAGATGAGAATCTAATGGAAAAATATCTTGGCGGAGAAGAAATTACAACAGCTGAATTAAAGGCTGCTATCCGTAAAGGTACTTGTAACGTTGAATTCTATCCGGTTATCTGCGGATCTGCATTCAAGAACAAAGGTGTTCAAAAAATGTTAGACGCAGTTGTAGATTACCTACCATCACCACTTGATGTTCCAGCAATCAAAGGAACTCTACCAGATTCTGATGAAGTAATAGAACGTCATTCAAGTGATGAAGAGCCATTCTCAGCTCTAGCCTTCAAAGTTATGACAGACCCTTATGTAGGTAAATTAACATTCTTCCGTGTGTACTCTGGTACACTTCAATCTGGATCATATGTACAAAACTCTACAAAAGGTAAGCGTGAGCGTGTAGGACGTATCCTGCAAATGCACGCAAACAGCCGTCAAGAAATCTCTGAGGTTTACGCTGGAGATATTGCAGCTGCAGTTGGTTTAAAAGATACAACAACTGGTGATACTCTTTGTGATGAAAAGAATCTAGTTATTCTTGAATCTATGGAATTCCCAGAGCCTGTTATCCAACTTTCAGTTGAACCAAAATCAAAGGCCGACCAAGATAAGATGACAACAGCTTTACAAAAACTTCAAGAGGAAGATCCTACATTCAGAGCTCATACTGATCAAGAAACTGGACAAGTTATCATTGCTGGTATGGGTGAGCTTCACTTAGATATCATCGTTGACCGTATGCGTCGCGAATTCAAGGTTGAAGCAAATGTCGGTGCTCCACAGGTTTCTTACCGTGAAACATTCCGCCAATCTGCACAAGTTGAAGGTAAATTCGCTCGTCAATCTGGTGGACGTGGACAATTCGGACATGTTTGGATTGAGTTCTCTCCAAATGAAGAAGGTAAAGGCTTTGAGTTTGAAAATGCAATCGTTGGTGGGGTTGTCCCTCGTGAATACATACCGGCTGTTGAAGCAGGTCTTGAAGATTCACTTCAAAGAGGTGTATTAGCAGGATTCCCATTGGTTGACGTTAAAGCTAAGTTATTTGACGGTTCATACCATGATGTCGACTCAAGTGAGATGGCGTTTAAAATTGCAGCTTCACTTG
Source organism: Niallia oryzisoli (assembly GCF_036670025.1). Taxonomy (NCBI): domain Bacteria; kingdom Bacillati; phylum Bacillota; class Bacilli; order Caryophanales; family Bacillaceae; genus Niallia; species Niallia oryzisoli. The sequence continues at coordinate 128,262 of NZ_CP137640.1, forward strand.
CATTGAAGAACGCTGCATCAAAATGTAACCCAGTTATCCTTGAACCTGTTATGAAGGTTGAAGTTGTTATTCCTGAAGAATATTTAGGAGATATCATGGGTCAAATTACAGCTCGTCGTGGACGTGTTGAAGGTATGGAAGCACGCGGAAACGCACAAGTTGTAAAAGCAATGGTTCCACTTTCAGAAATGTTTGGATATGCAACATCACTTCGTTCTAGTACACAAGGACGTGGAGTATTCTCTATGCACTTTGATCACTATGAAGAAGTACCAAAATCAATTTCTGAAGAAATCATCAAAAAAAATAAAGGTGAATAATTGATTTTACCTATTATTTCAAGTATAACTACTTATGTAAGTTAAGCTGTGGGAAGGGGCCCCTTCCCTGCAGTCATTAAAAATACTTAAACTTTTTTATATTAAAGGAGGATTTTCCTAATGGCAAAAGCTAAATTCGATCGTTCTAAGCCACACGTTAACATTGGTACAATTGGTCACGTTGACCATGGTAAAACTACTTTAACAGCTGCAATCACAACTGTTCTTGCAAAAGCAGGCGGCGGTGAAGCACGCGGTTATGATCAAATTGATAACGCTCCAGAAGAAAAAGAGCGTGGAATCACAATCAACACTTCTCACGTAGAGTATGAAACTACTAACCGTCACTATGCACACGTTGACTGCCCAGGACACGCTGACTATGTTAAAAACATGATCACTGGTGCTGCTCAAATGGACGGCGGTATCCTAGTAGTATCTGCTGCTGACGGCCCAATGCCACAAACTCGTGAGCACATTCTTCTTTCTCGTCAAGTAGGTGTACCTTACCTTGTTGTATTCATGAACAAGTGTGATATGGTTGACGATGAAGAATTATTAGAATTAGTTGAAATGGAAATTCGTGATCTATTATCTGAATACGATTTCCCTGGCGATGATATTCCAGTTGTTAAAGGTTCTGCTCTTAAAGCTCTTGAAGGTGAAGCAGAATGGGAAGAAAAAATCATCGAACTTATGGCTGCAGTAGATGAGTATATCCCAACTCCAACTCGTGACACTGACAAACCATTCATGATGCCTGTTGAGGACGTATTCTCAATCACTGGTCGTGGTACTGTTGCTACAGGTCGTGTTGAGCGTGGACAAGTTAAAGTTGGTGACGTAATCGAAATCATCGGTTTAACTGAAGAGCCAAAATCAACTACTGTAACTGGTGTTGAAATGTTCCGTAAGCTTCTTGATTATGCTGAAGCTGGAGATAACATTGGTGCACTTCTTCGTGGGGTTGCTCGTGAAGATATCCAACGTGGTCAAGTATTAGCTAAACCAGGTTCAATTACACCACACACAAAATTTAAAGCACAAGTATATGTATTATCTAAAGAAGAAGGTGGACGTCACACTCCATTCTTCTCAAACTACCGTCCTCAGTTCTACTTCCGTACAACTGACGTAACTGGTATCATCCAACTTCCAGAAGGCGTAGAAATGGTTATGCCTGGCGATAACATCGAAATGACTGTAGAACTTATCGCTCCAATCGCTATCGAAGAAGGAACTAAGTTCTCAATCCGTGAAGGTGGCCGTACTGTAGGCGCTGGATCTGTTGCAACTATCTCTGAGTAATAACTATTTAATAGAAAACAGATGGGTGACGACCCATCTGTTTTTTTGTATTTTAAATGTAACTTTAAAGAGTAAATGTTTGTACTTGTTTCTTCTTATATATATTAGTTAAAATTTGTATACTGTTCATTTTCCATTCTGACAAAAAATAGGCAAAGGTACCAATCTAAAATCCTTTAATCTTACTTGAAATTTGCTACATAACCCATTATAATAGGAAAAGTGTTCGAGAGAGAGAAAGAAATAATAATTACTGTTGCTTTTCTTAACTCTTTTCTGTATAATAGACAATGTTGGTTTTCGACTGCGATGATGCAGGAGGTTGCCGACACACCCGGCCGCTTTGCCATGGCGAGTGTGTAGGGATATTTCTGCGGAGAATGTCTATTTTAAAATAGGCGATAAAGGAGGGAAAATAATGGCAAAACAAAAAATTCGTATCCGACTTAAAGCATATGATCACAGAATTCTTGATCAATCTTCTGAAAAGATTGTTGAAACTGCGAAACGTTCTGGTGCAGCTGTATCTGGTCCGATTCCGCTTCCGACCGAGAAATCTGTATACACGATTTTACGTGCGGTTCATAAGTACAAAGATTCTCGTGAACAATTTGAGATGCGTACTCACAAGCGTTTAATTGATATTATTAATCCAACACCACAAACTGTTGATTCATTAATGCGTTTGGATTTACCATCCGGTGTTGATATCGAAATTAAATTATAATAAACATAATTAACTAATAATTAGGAGGTGTGACTAATGACCAAAGGAATCTTAGGAAGAAAGATCGGTATGACTCAAGTATTCGTAGAAAATGGTGACCTTATTCCAGTAACAGTTGTTGAGGCTGTTAATAACGTGGTTCTTCAAAAGAAAACAGCTGAAGCTGATGGATACGAAGCAATCCAAATCGGTTTTGAAGACAAACGCGAAAAGCTATCTAACAAACCTGAAAAAGGACACGTTTCTAAAGCAAATACTGCTCCTAAGCGCTTCGTTCGCGAATTCCGCGGAGTTGACTTAGCAGCATATGAAGTTGGTCAGGAAGTCAAAGTTGATATTTTCGCAGAAGGCGATGTAATCGATGTAACAGGTGTATCAAAGGGTAAAGGATTCCAAGGCTCAATTAAACGCCATGGACAATCACGCGGCCCAATGGCTCACGGTTCTCGTTATCACCGTCGTCCTGGATCAATGGGTCCAGTTGCTCCAAACCGTGTGTTCAAAGGTAAATTATTACCTGGTCGTATGGGTGGAGAACAAGTAACTGTACAAAATCTTGAAGTCGTTAAGGTTGATGCTGAACGTAACCTTCTTTTAATCAAAGGTAATGTACCAGGGGCTAAAAAAGCTTTATTAAAAATTAAAAGTGCGATTAAAGCAAAGTAATTAAACTGGAAAGGAGGAAATAAGAATGCCGAAAGTAGATTTATATAGCCAAAACGGTTCAAAGGTTAGTGAAATCGAACTTAATGAATCTGTATTTGGTATCGAGCCTAACCAACATGTGTTATTCGAAGCAGTTGTCATGCAAAGAGCATCACTACGCCAAGGAACACATAAAACTAAAATCCGCTCTGAAGTATCTGGCGGTGGACGCAAACCATGGCGTCAAAAAGGAACTGGACGTGCGCGTCAAGGTTCAATTAGATCACCTCAATGGCGTGGGGGCGGTACAGTATTTGGTCCAGTACCACGCAGCTACAGCTACAAATTACCAAAAAAAGTTCGTCGCTTAGCGATTAAATCTGCGTTATCATCTAAAGTGCTAGATGAAAACTTATTAGTATTAGAAAGCCTAGCTTTCCAAACTCCAAAAACAAAAGATTTTAAAGGTGTACTAAGTGCACTTTCAGTTGATTCTAAAGCACTAATCGTAACTGCTGATCTTGATGAGAACGTAGCACTATCTGCTCGTAACCTTCCAGGAGTAACAGTATTAACTGCTAATGGAATCAATGTACTAGATGTTCTTAATCATGATAAATTAATCATGACTAAAGCTGCAGTTGAAAAAGTAGAGGAGGTGCTTGCATAATGGATGCACGCGATATCATTAAGCGCCCCGTTATTACTGAACGTTCTACTGATTTAATGGCTGATAAGAAATATACTTTTGAAGTTGATGTTAAAGCTAACAAAACTCAAGTTAAAGATGCCGTTGAAGAAATTTTTGGTGTGAATGTTGAAAAAGTAAACATCATGAACTACAAAGGTAAATTCAAGCGCATGGGTAAATTCGGTGGTTATACAAATAAACGCCGCAAAGCGATTGTTAAGTTAACAGCCGATAGTAAAGAAATCGAAATCTTTGAAGCGTAAATTTAAAATAAGTAGAGGAGGGAAATAGAATGGCGATTAAAAAGTACAAACCTACCTCCAACGGTCGTCGCGGCATGACAGTGTCTGATTTCGCTGAAATCACTACTGATAAACCAGAGAAATCCTTACTTCAGCCTTTAAATAGAAAAGGCGGCCGTAACAACCAAGGTAAGTTAACAGTTCGTCATCAAGGTGGTGGCCATAAGCGTCAATATCGTGTAATCGATTTTAAACGTGATAAAGATGGCATACCAGGACGCGTTGCTACAATTGAGTATGATCCAAATCGTTCTGCTAACATCGCGTTAATCAATTATGTAGATGGAGAAAAGCGTTATATCCTAGCTCCAAAAAACCTAGTAGTAGGTTTAGAAATTATGTCAGGACCAGATGCTGACATTAAAGTAGGAAATGCTCTTCCATTAGCAAACATTCCAGTTGGTACAGTTATTCACAACATCGAGCTTAAACCAGGTAAAGGCGGACAATTAGTTCGTTCAGCAGGTACATCTGCACAAGTACTTGGTAAAGAAGGTAAATATGTTCTTGTTCGTTTGAATTCTGGAGAAGTTCGTATGATCTTAGCTACTTGCCGTGCAACTGTAGGTCAAGTTGGTAACGAGCAGCATGAACTTATTCACATCGGTAAAGCAGGTCGTTCTCGTTGGTTAGGTAAGCGCCCAACTGTTCGTGGATCTGTAATGAACCCTAACGATCACCCACACGGTGGTGGTGAAGGACGTTCTCCAATCGGACGTAAATCACCTATGTCTCCATGGGGTAAACCAACTCTTGGTTACAAAACTCGTAAGAAAAGCAACAAGTCAGATAAATTTATTGTTCGTCGTCGTAAAAAATAACGGGGTTGACCTACGGTTCAACGATGGGGCCGTAGAGCAATCACGAAGGGAGGTTCAAATATGGGTCGCAGCTTGAAAAAAGGACCTTTTGTTGATGGGCATTTAATGACAAAGATCGAAAAGTTAAACGAAACGAGTGGTAAGCAAGTTGTTAAAACTTGGTCTCGTCGTTCTACGATCTTCCCACAATTTATTGGGCATACTATTGCCGTTTATGATGGTCGTAAACATGTACCTGTATATATTACTGAAGACATGGTCGGACACAAACTTGGAGAATTTGCTCCAACACGTGCATACAAAGGCCATGGAAATGACGATAAGAAAACAAGACGTTAATGAGAGGAGGGCATTCTAATGCAAGCTAAAGCTGTTGCAAGAACAGTTCGTATTGCTCCTCGTAAAGCTCGTTTAGTCGTAGATCTTATTCGAGGAAAGCAAGTTGGCGAAGCAGTAGCCATTTTAAAACTTACTCCAAAGGCTGCTTCTCCGATCGTAGAAAAAGTATTAAATTCAGCTATGGCAAATGCCGAGCATAACTATGAAATGGACGTTAATAATTTAGTTGTAGCTCAAGCTTTTGTTGACGAAGGACCAACAATGAAACGTTTCCGTCCACGTGCACAAGGCCGCGCTAGCCAAATTAACAAACGTACTAGTCATATTACAATCGTTTTATCAGAAAAGAAGGAGGGATAATTAGTGGGTCAAAAAGTAAATCCAGTCGGTTTGCGTATCGGTGTTATCCGTGATTGGGAATCAAGATGGTACGCAGGCAAAGACTATGCTGATCTATTACACGAAGACCTTAAAGTACGTGAGTATATTACAAAGCGTTTGAAAGACTCTTCAGTTTCTAAAGTTGAAATTGAACGTGCTGCTAACCGTTTAAATATTACTATCCACACTGCTAAGCCTGGTATGGTAATCGGTAAAGGCGGAACTGAAGTTGAAGCTTTACGTAAAGCATTAAACTCACTTACTGGCAAACGTGTTCACATTAACATTCTTGAAATCAAAAAAGCTGACATCGATGCGAAATTAGTTGCGGAAAATATTGCTCGTCAATTAGAAAACCGTGTATCATTCCGTCGTGCTCAAAAACAAGTAATTCAACGTGCGATGCGCGCTGGTGCAAAAGGTATCAAAACAATGGTATCTGGTCGTCTTGGCGGTGCTGATATTGCTCGTTCTGAATCTTATAGTGAAGGTACTGTTCCTCTTCATACTTTACGTGCAGATATCGACTATGCTACAGCAGAAGCTGATACAACATACGGTAAACTTGGCGTAAAAGTATGGATTTACAAAGGTGAAGTCCTTCCTGCAAGAAAGAATACTGAGGAAGGAGGCAAATAATTATGTTATTGCCTAAACGCGTAAAGTATCGTCGTGTACACCGTGGAAAAATGCGCGGTCAAGCAAAAGGTGGTACTGAAGTAACTTTCGGTGAATATGGTCTTCAAGCAACTGAAGCATCATGGATCACAAACCGCCAAATTGAAGCTGCCCGTATTGCAATGACACGTTATATGAAACGTGGTGGTAAGGTTTGGATTAAAATCTTCCCTCATAAGCCTTACACTGCTAAACCTCTTGAAGTACGTATGGGATCCGGTAAAGGTGCTCCTGAAGGATGGGTTGCAGTAGTAAAACCAGGCAAAATTATGTTTGAAATCGCTGGTGTATCTGAAGAGATCGCTCGTGAAGCATTACGTCTTGCAGCACACAAACTTCCTGTTAAATGTAAGTTTGTAAAACGAGAAGAAATTGGTGGTGAATCAAATGAAAGCTAATGAAATTCGTGACCTTACCACTGCAGAAATTGAACAAAAAGTAAAATCTCTAAAAGAAGAGCTTTTCAACCTACGCTTTCAATTGGCGACTGGACAACTTGAAAACACAGCTCGTATTCGTGAAGTACGCAAAGCGATTGCTCGCATGAAAACTGTGATTCGTGAAAGAGAGATCGGCGTCAACAATCGATAAATCGAGAGGAGGTTCATAAATGAGTGAACGTAACCAACGCAAAGTGTACACTGGACGTGTTGTTTCCGATAAGATGGATAAAACCATTACTGTAGTCGTAGAAACATATAAAAAGCATTCTCTGTACGGTAAACGCGTAAAGTACTCTAAAAAGTTCAAAGCTCATGATGAGCAAAACCAAGCAAAAACTGGTGATATAGTTCGTATTATGGAAACTCGTCCATTGTCTGCTACAAAACGTTTTCGTCTTGTAGAAGTTGTGGAAAAAGCAGTAATTATATAATTGTTCGGAATATGCATGATCCCGAAGGGAGGTTACACACATGATTCAACAAGAAACACGTTTAAAAGTTGCTGATAACTCTGGTGCTCGTGAGGTCCTTACTATTAAGGTACTTGGCGGTTCTGGCCGTAAAACTGCAAACATCGGTGATGTGATCGTTTGTACAGTAAAACAAGCAACACCAGGTGGCGTTGTTAAAAAAGGTGATGTAGTAAAAGCTGTTATTGTTCGAACTAAGTCAGGTGTTCGTCGTAATGATGGAAGTTACATTCGTTTTGATGAAAACGCATGTGTTATAATCCGTGACGATAAGAGTCCACGTGGAACTCGTATCTTCGGACCTGTTGCACGTGAATTACGTGATAACAACTTTATGAAAATCGTTTCATTAGCTCCAGAAGTTCTATAATTTAAATTAAATTGCCTTTAAGGAGGTGCGAACAGATGCATGTGAAAAAAGGTGACAAAGTCATGGTCATCTCTGGTAAAGACAAAGGCAAAACAGGTGTTATTCTTGCTGCTTTCCCTAAGAAAGATCGCGTTTTAGTTGAAGGCGTGAATATTGTGAAGAAGCACTCTAAGCCATCTCAAATGAATCCACAAGGTGGAATCTTTAACCAGGAAGCACCTATTCATGTATCAAACGTTATGCCTATCGATCCAAAGACCGGTGAACCAACTCGTGTAGGTGTAAAAGAAGTGGACGGTAAAAATGTACGTTATGCTAAAAAATCCGGTGAAGTTCTAGATAAATAGTCAAATGAAGAAGGGAGGTACAACGAATGAACCGCCTAAAAGAAAAATATGTTAAAGAAATTACTCCTGCTTTAGTAAGCAAATTTAACTATAAATCAGTTATGCAAGTTCCTAAAATCGAAAAGATCGTAGTTAACATGGGTGTTGGTGATGCTGTTCAAAACGCAAAAGCACTTGATAGTGCTGTTGAAGAACTATCACTAATTACTGGTCAAAAGCCATTAGTCACTCGTGCTAAGAAATCAATTGCTGGTTTCCGTTTACGTGAAGGCATGCCTATCGGCGCGAAGGTAACTCTTCGTGGAGAGCGCATGTACGAATTCTTCGATAAATTAGTTTCTGTATCTCTTCCACGTGTACGTGACTTCCGTGGTATTTCTAAGAAGTCATTTGATGGACGCGGAAACTACACATTAGGTGTAAGAGAGCAATTAATTTTCCCTGAAATTGATTATGATAAAGTAAGTAAAGTACGCGGTATGGATATCGTTATCGTAACTACTGCTAATACTGATGAAGAAGCTCGTGAACTTTTAACTCAATTCGGAATGCCATTCCAAAAGTAATCTCTAAATAGAGGGAGGCGAAGACGTGGCTAAGAAGTCAATGATTGCGAAACAAAAGCGCACGCCAAAATTCAAAGTGCAAGAATATACACGTTGCGAACGTTGTGGACGTCCACATTCTGTATACCGCAAATTTAAGCTTTGCAGAATTTGTTTCCGTGAATTAGCGTACAAAGGACAAATTCCTGGTGTTAAAAAAGCAAGCTGGTAAAACCCAAAACTGGGAAGGAGGTAAAATTAAATGGTCATGACAGATCCTATTGCAGATTTGCTTACTCGTATTCGTAATGCAAATATGGTTCGTCACGAAAAATTAGAAGTTCCTGCTTCTAATATTAAGAAAGAAATTGCTGAAATTCTAAAGCGTGAAGGTTTCGTTCGTGATGTAGAATATATTGAAGATAATAAACAAGGTATTATCCGCATTTTCTTAAAATACGGTGCAGGCAATGAGCGTGTAATCACTGGTCTTAAGCGTATTAGTAAACCAGGACTTCGTGTGTATGCAAAATCTAACGAAGTGCCACGTGTACTAAATGGATTAGGTATCGCATTAGTATCTACTTCTCAAGGAGTTCTTACTGATAAAGAAGCTCGCGCTAAGCAAGTTGGCGGAGAAGTACTAGCGTACGTTTGGTAATAGATTTTTCAATGAATGGAGGTGCCATAAATGTCTCGTGTAGGAAAAAAACCAATCGAAATTCCAGCTGGAGTTACGATTACATTAGATAAAAACACAGTGACTGTAAAAGGTCCTAAAGGTGAACTAACTCGTTCATTTAACCCTGATATCGAAATTAAAGTGGAAGAGAACGTGATCACTGTATCACGTCCATCTGATGCGAAAGAACACCGCGCATTGCACGGAACGACTCGCGCGTTACTTTTTAACATGGTTGAAGGAGTATCTAAGGGCTTCGAAAAGTCACTAGAATTAATAGGTGTCGGATACCGTGCTCAAAAACAAGGAAAAAAACTTGTATTAAACGTTGGTTATTCTCACCCTGTTGAAATTGAACCTGAAGAAGGTATCGAAATTGAAGTACCTTCAAATACAAAGGTAATTGTTAAAGGTACAAATAAAGAGCATGTAGGTGCATTGGCTGCCAATATCCGTGACGTTCGTCCTCCAGAGCCATATAAAGGTAAAGGAATTCGTTATGAAGGCGAGTTTGTACGTCGTAAGGAAGGTAAAACAGGTAAGTAATGCTGCTTAGCTAAACGAAAGGAGTGACCAAGATGATTACGAAGGCTGATAAAAATGCAGTTCGTAAGAAAAGACACGCACGCGTGCGTTCTAAACTTTCTGGAACTGCTGCTCGTCCTCGTTTAAATGTGTTCCGTTCAAATAAACACATTTATGCACAACTAATTGATGATGTTAACGGAGTTACTTTAGCAAGTGCTTCTACATTAGATAAAGAAGTTAGTGTTGAATCTGCTGGTAATATTGATGCGGCTGCTAAGATCGGTGAACTAGTAGCTAAACGCGCTGTTGAAAAAGGTATTTCATCTATTGTTTTTGACCGTGGAGGATACCTATATCATGGACGTGTAAAAGCATTAGCAGATGCTGCACGCGAGAACGGTTTAGAATTCTAATAGACAAAGGAGGGACATAAAAAGATGCGTCGCATTGATCCAAATAAGCTTGAACTAGAAGAACGCGTAGTTACGGTTAACCGTGTTGCGAAAGTTGTTAAAGGTGGACGTCGTTTCCGCTTCACTGCTCTTGTAGTAGTTGGCGATAAAAATGGTCACGTAGGCTTCGGTACTGGTAAGGCTCAGGAAGTTCCTGATGCTATCCGTAAGGCAATCGAAGATGCTAAGAAAAATCTAATTGAAGTGCCAATGGTTGGTACAACAATTCCACATGAAGTGGTTGGACATTATGGTGCTGGTGAAATTCTTCTTAAGCCTGCTTCAGAGGGTACAGGAGTTATTGCTGGTGGACCTGTTCGTGCGGTACTTGAGTTAGCTGGTGTAGGTGATATCCTTTCTAAATCTCTAGGTACAAACACGCCAATTAACGTTATTCGTGCAACGATTGAAGGTTTAACACAATTGAAACGTGCTGAAGACGTAGCAAAATTACGTGGTAAATCAGTAGAAGAACTGTTAGGATAAGGGGGGAAATAAAATGGCAAACAAATTACAAATTACCCTCACTCGCAGTGTTATTGGTCGTCCACAAGACCAAAGAGAAACTGTTAAGGCTCTTGGTTTGCGTAAATTACACCAAACAGTTGAGCAGCAGGACAATCCTGCAATTCGCGGAATGATTAACAAAGTTGCTCACTTAGTAACTGTAAAAGAAAATTAATATCATTCTTCTTAAAAATAAGGAGGTGCCAAAATGAAACTTCATGAATTAAAACCTGCAGAGGGTTCTCGTCACGAGCGCAAGCGTAAAGGACGTGGTATCGGATCTGGTAATGGTAAAACTGCTGGTAAAGGTCATAAAGGACAAAATGCCCGTTCTGGCGGTGGTGTTCGTCTTGGATTTGAAGGTGGTCAAACTCCTTTATTCCGTCGTCTACCAAAACGTGGTTTTACAAACATTAACCGTAAAGAGTATGCAATTGTAAATCTTGATACTCTTAACAGATTTGAAGAGGGAACAGAAGTTACTCCAGAATTATTAATCGAAACTGGTGTTGTAAGTAACGAAAAATCTGGAATCAAGATCCTTGGAAAAGGAACACTTGAAAAGAAATTATCTGTTAAAGCTCACAAATTCTCCTCTGCTGCAAAGGAATCAATTGAAGCTGCCGGCGGTAATGCTGAGGTGATTTAATGTTTCAGACAATCTCCAATTTTATGCGCGTGGGTGATATAAGACAAAAGATCATATTCACCCTTTTAATGTTGATTGTATTTCGCATCGGTACATTTATCCCTGTACCGAATGTGAATGCAGAGATCCTTGCTGCGCAAGATCAGCTTAGTGTATTTGGAGTATTGAATACATTTGCTGGGGGAGCATTAAAGAATTTCTCCATTCTTGCAATGGGTATTATGCCGTATATTACTGCTTCGATCATCATTCAGTTATTACAAATGGATGTTGTTCCAAAATTTACGGAATGGTCAAAACAAGGTGAGGTTGGACGTCGTAAGCTAGCACAATTTACTCGTTATTTTACTGTTATTCTTGGATTTATCCAAGCAATAGGGATGTCATATGGATTTAATAATATGGCAGGCGGAATGTTAGTTGAAAATCCTAGCATTGGCACATATTTATTAATTGCAATTGTTTTAACAGCAGGTACTGCATTTCTTTTGTGGCTGGGTGAGCTAATTACTTCAAAGGGTGTTGGAAATGGTATTTCCATTATCATCTTTGCGGGTATTGTCGCGGGAATCCCAACTACGGTCAACCAAATATATGCACAACAATTCGAAAATGCTGGTGAAGATATCTTCATTCGTATTGTTACGGTATTGTTAATTGTTATAGCTATTATTGCGATTGTTGTTGGAGTTATTTTTGTTCAAGAAGCATTAAGAAAGATTCCAATTCAATATGCAAAACGCATGGTTGCCGGTCGTACTCCTGTCGGAGGCCAATCAACTCATTTGCCATTAAAGGTAAATGCTGCTGGTGTTATCCCTGTTATTTTTGCAGTATCATTTATTGTGACACCTAGAACGATCGCCTCATTTTTTGAACAAAATGATGTGACGCTTTGGATACAAAAGGTCTTTGATTATACCCATCCAATCGGAATGGTAATCTATGCAATTCTAATCATTGCCTTTGCTTATTTCTATGCCTTTATTCAAGTAAATCCTGAACAAGTAGCAGATAACTTGAAGAAACAAGGTGGATATATACCCGGTATTCGTCCTGGGATCAATACACAGCAGTATTTAACCAGAACGTTATATCGTTTAACATTTGTAGGCTCCTTATTTTTGACTGCGATTGCTATTTTACCGGTCTTTTTCACAAAAATTGCCGGATTACCGCAATCTGCACAAATTGGAGGAACCAGCTTATTAATTGTAATCGGTGTTGCACTTGAAACGATGAAGCAGCTGGAATCACAATTAGTGAAACGTCATTATAAAGGGTTTATCAAATAAATTATTTTTTAGGAATGTAGACGTGATTTGTTCCTAATCAAACTCATTGGACTGAGGGGGGATTACGCATGAACTTAGTATTAATGGGGCTCCCTGGTGCCGGAAAAGGTACACAAGCTGAGAAAATCGTCGAAAAATACGGCATCCCTCACATTTCTACTGGGGATATGTTCCGTGCTGCCATTAAAGAAGGAACTGAACTAGGCTTGAAGGCCAAGTCCTTTATGGATAAAGGAGACTTAGTTCCTGATGAAGTAACAATTGGTATTGTACGTGAACGTTTAAGTAAAGATGATTGTAATAAAGGGTTCTTGCTTGATGGATTTCCAAGAACGGTACCACAAGCAGAGGCACTTGAAAATATTCTTTCTGACTTGAACAGAAAAATAGATTTTGTAATAAACATTGATGTGGACCAAGAGATTCTTATGGAGCGCTTAACAGGCAGACGTATTTGTAAGTCTTGTGGTGCTACTTATCATCTTGTTTTTAACCCTCCTGCCAATCCAGATGTTTGTGATAAGTGCGGCGGAGAGTTATATCAACGTGCAGATGATAACGAAGAAACAGTTGGTAATCGCTTAGAAGTTAATCTAAAGCAGACGAAACCATTGCTTGATTTTTATGAAACAAAAGGATACTTACGTAATATCAACGGACAACAAGATATTCGTATCGTTTTTGCTGATCTCGATAAATTACTCGGGAGCTTACATGAATGATCCTTTGTAAACATTTGCGACTAGGTGAACGTTTATCGAACATCTCCCACACCATTCAATCGTATACAGAATCAAACGGCCTTTCCATTGCGCAAGAGTATGTGGGATCTAGCATGGGGCAAGACTTACATTAGGATCTACGATTAGGGCGCTTTAGGAGTAAAGCCTTGAATAAGATACAATTTGAAAAAAGAAGGGAGTATGTTCTCGATGGCTAAAGACGATGTAATTGAGATAGAAGGTACGGTTATTGAAACTTTACCTAACGCTATGTTTAAGGTAGAGTTAGAAAATGGTCATTCTGTTTTGGCTCATGTATCTGGTAAAATTAGAATGCATTTTATCCGCATTTTACCTGGCGACAAGGTAACTGTTGAGCTTTCACCTTATGATTTGACTCGCGGAAGAATCACTTACCGTTTTAAATAAATCTCATTGCACTCCGTACTATTAAGGAGGTTAGGATAATGAAAGTTAGACCATCAGTAAAGCCGATCTGCGAGAAGTGTAAAGTTATCCGCAGAAAAGGTAAAGTCATGGTTATCTGCGAAAACCCTAAACATAAACAAAAACAAGGTTAATAAGAAGGAGGTGCACATTTCGTATGGCACGTATTGCAGGTGTAGATATTCCACGTGAAAAACGTATTGTTATCTCATTAACATATATCTATGGTATTGGTAAAATTACTGCTCAAAAGGTTTTAGCTGAAGCAGGTGTATCTGAAGACACACGCGTTCGCGATTTAACTGAAGATGAATTAAACAAAATCCGTGAAATCATTGACAGATTAAAGGTTGAGGGTGACCTTCGTCGTGAAGTTTCCCTAAACATCAAACGTCTAATGGAAATCGGATGCTACCGCGGTCTTCGTCACCGTCGTGGTTTACCAGTTCGTGGACAAAATACTAAAAACAACGCTCGTACTCGTAAAGGTCCTCGTAAGACTGTAGCGAACAAAAAGAAATAATCGGTAAAGGAGGTCAACTATAAATGGCACGTAAAACTAATACACGCAAACGTCGTGTGAAAAAGAATATTGAATCAGGAGTTGCACATATCCGTTCAACTTTTAATAACACAATTGTAACAATCACTGACGTTCATGGGAACGCACTATCATGGTCAAGTGCTGGTGCTCTAGGCTTTAAAGGATCTCGTAAATCAACTCCATTTGCTGCTCAAATGGCTGCTGAAACTGCTGCAAAAGCTTCAATGGAACATGGTATGAAAACTTTAGAGGTTACTGTTAAAGGACCAGGTGCTGGACGTGAAGCTGCTATCCGTGCTCTTCAAGCTGCTGGCTTAGAAGTAACAGCAATTAAAGACGTAACTCCTGTTCCTCATAACGGTTGTCGTCCTCCAAAACGTCGTCGTGTGTAATTTTTCTGTATAGAATTTGTAACCTTGTCTATAATGGGTTATGATAGAAATTATTTTCTTTATACAGAATCATTATTCCAGTTGTTGTGCACAAATGGGATTGTATACTGGGGGAATTTCGGTTAGGAACCTAGCCGGGGTTTCGACGTTTTGAAGGAGGGTATATTTTGATGATCGAAATAGAAAAACCAAAAATCGAAACGATTGAGATCAGCGATGATGCCAAATATGGAAAGTTCGTCGTGGAGCCGCTTGAGCGTGGATATGGTACTACATTAGGTAACTCCTTACGTCGTATTTTGTTATCCTCACTTCCTGGCGCTGCTGTTACATCGATTCAAATTGACGGAGTACTTCATGAGTTCTCTACAATTGAAGGTGTAGTTGAAGATGTTACGTCAATCATCTTAAACATTAAAAAAATGGCACTTAAAATCTATTCTGATGAAGAAAAGACTCTTGAAATTGATGTACAAGGCGAAGGTATTGTGAAAGCTGCGGATGTGACTCACGATAGTGATGTTGAAATCCTAAATCCTGATCTTCACATTGCAACGCTTGGTTCAAATGGTCATCTACGGATGAGATTGACTGCCCGCCGCGGGCGAGGATATACTCCTGCTGATCAAAACAAACGGGAAGACCAACCAATCGGTGTAATTCCTATCGACTCTATTTACACTCCAGTTTCGCGTGTCTCTTACCAGGTGGAAAATACACGTGTCGGTCAAATGACAAACTTTGATAAGTTAACATTTGATGTTTGGACAGATGGCAGTACAGGACCACAAGATGCAATTGCACTTGGAGCAAAGATTTTAAATGAGCATTTAAACATTTTTGTCGGCTTGACAGATGAAGCTCAAAACGCTGAGATTATGGTTGAAAAAGAAGAAGATCAAAAAGAAAAAGTTCTAGAGATGACAATTGAAGAATTAGATCTTTCTGTTCGTTCATATAACTGCCTAAAGCGTGCAGGCATCAACACTGTTCAGGAATTAGCGAATAAGACTGAAGAAGACATGATGAAAGTACGTAATCTTGGTAGAAAATCTCTTGAAGAAGTAAAACATAAACTTGAGGAACTTGGGTTAGGCTTACGTAAAGATGATTGATTCAGATAGTAATCAATAACTCAAGATTCAAAACTTCAACAAAGGAGGGAAACTTTCCATGGGATACAGAAAGTTAGGACGTACTAGCTCACAACGTAAAGCTATGCTACGCGATTTAGCTACAGACTTAATTATCAACGAGCGCATTCAAACAACTGAAACTCGCGCAAAAGAACTTCGCTCAGTTGTGGAAAAAATGATTACGCTTGGTAAACGTGGAGATCTACATGCTCGTCGTCAAGCAGCTGCTTTTATTCGTAATGAGGTAGCAAACGCTGAAACGAATCAAGATGCTCTACAAAAGTTATTTGTTGATATCGCACCTCGTTATGAAGAGCGTCAAGGCGGATATACTCGTATCATGAAACTTGGACCACGTCGTGGTGACGGTGCTCCAATGGTTATCATTGAACTAGTTTAATTAAGATGTAACAATCAACAAGGGCATAGGACAGTTTTACATTGAACTTGTTCATGCCCTTTTTTTCAAAATCATCGAACGGTGAGAATATAATCTCACGCAGCCAAAAAAGAGCGTTACGATGAGCATGTCCCTCTATGTAATAGATGGTACATAATCACTTATGATTATGTGCTTGTGTCCTATGATTTACAGTGACATTTGCTGATATGACTCGTCTAGCTCATGCGTCTTTTCACATAATTGGAAACGGTTTATACTTTGTCCAGTGAAAAGACGCAGGCTTTTTTGTGCTAACCCTTGATTTATGAGCAATGATTTGGGTGGCAATCACTAATCACAGATGGCAGAAAAAGCTTTTTAACTAGCATCGATTTCTGCACATGTGTCACATATATTCAGTCAGCTATATCGATTGCTTCACAGTCATAAGCTCGCCAAAATGGCGAGTATTTTTTTTATTCCTTATATACTAGATTTCATTGGGATTAGTTTAGTATAGTGTAGAAAGATAACGAATCGTGTCCAAGCGATTAACGAGCTGAGAGGAGGACCAGGATGCGAAAGGCGCTTGTTCAGATAGAAAATATTTCATATCAATATGATGATCAAACATCCTTTGCTCTTGATGATGTCTCAATGACAATCTATGAGGGAGAATGGCTGGCGATTGTTGGTCATAATGGGTCGGGAAAATCAACGCTGGCAAAGCTGCTTAACGGACTTCAATTTCCAAACAGTGGAAAGATCACTGTTTGTGGAATTCCTTTAACAGAGGAAAATGTATGGGAGGTCCGAAGACAGGTAGGGATGGTGTTTCAGAATCCTGACAATCAGTTTGTCGGAGCAACTGTTCAGGATGACGTTGCATTTGCTTTAGAAAATAACGGCATCCCAAGAGAAGAAATGGTTCAACGAGTAAAAAGTTCATTAAAAAAAGTCAAAATGGATTCTTTTCTAAACCAGGAACCGCATAATCTTTCCGGCGGCCAAAAGCAAAGGGTGGCAATTGCAGGTGTCATCGCTCTCCGTCCTGCGATTATTATTTTGGATGAAGCAACGTCCATGTTAGATCCACGCGGCAGGGAAGAGGTATTAAATACTGTTAGAGAGTTAAAGGGAGACCATAATATGACCGTTATTTCTATCACACACGATTTAGAAGAAGCTGCGAAGGCAGATCGAATCATTGTGATGAATAAAGGTAAGCTGTATCGCGAAGGGACTCCGGAAGAGATTTTCCAAATGGATGAGGAACTGATTGAGCTTGGCTTAGATATTCCTTTTCCGGTAAAAATGAGCAAGCTGTTAAAAGAAAAGGGCGTAGAGATTGATAAGCCCTATTTATCAGAAAAAGAGTTGGTGACAGAGCTATGGACATCTCACTTCAACAGGTAGAATACCGTTATCAGGCTAATACCCCTTTTGAACGGCTTGCATTAAATAATGTATCCTTTGAAATTCCTGAAGGCACATACCTTGCCATTATCGGTCACACTGGTTCCGGTAAATCAACGGTGCTGCAGCATCTAAACGCACTGTTAAAACCGACAAAGGGAAAAATTATCATTGGTGATACAGAAATAACGGCTGGTCAAAAGCAGAAAAATTTAAAAAAGGTCAGACAAAAAGTCGGGATTGTTTTTCAATTTCCTGAGCACCAATTATTTGAAGAAACAATTGAAAAGGATATTTGTTTTGGCCCGATGAATTTTGGTGTAACAGAGGAAGAAGCAAAACGAAGAGCAAGGGAAGTAATTAAACAAGTTGGTTTATCGGAGGATTTTTTGCAAAAGTCTCCTTTCGATTTATCAGGCGGACAAATGAGACGGGTAGCCATTGCTGGTGTTCTGGCTATGGATCCAGATGTGATTGTATTAGATGAGCCGACTGCCGGCCTTGATCCACGCGGCCGCAAAGAAATCATGAATATGTTCTATTCTCTTCACAAAGAAAAGAAATTATCAACGATTCTCGTTACACATAGTATGGAGGATGCGGCCCGTTATGCCGATCAGATCATTGTCATGCATAAAGGCGAGGTCTTTAAAAAAGGAACACCTGAGGAAATCTTTGCTGCTCCCGAAGGACTGATAGAACTGGGCTTAGATGTGCCGGAGGTTATCCGTTTTCAAAAGAGCTTTGAGGAAACCTGTCATGTTAAGCTTGACCGGATCTGCCTGACAACAGAGCAATTAGCAGAGTCCGTTGCTGAATGTATGAAAAGAGGTGTGCCAAAATGATGGATAAAATGATTTTTGGCCGCTATGTTCCAGCAGAATCACTGCTTCATCGGATGGACCCACGGTCAAAGCTTCTTATTGTTTTTTTCTTTGTCTGTATTGTTTTTATCGCAAATAACGCGATTACCTATGGTGTTTTATTAGTGTATACGATTTTTATGATCATGCAGTCAAAGGTACCTATACGTTTTATTTTTACTGGTCTTATTCCTGTTTTATGGCTTGTCCTGTTTACTTTGCTGCTGCATTTCTTTTTTACCCGTGAAGGGGAGGTCCTACTTGATTGGGGCTGGTTAAAGATTTATGAAGAAGGAGTCAGAAAAGGGATTTTCATTTCCCTGCGCTTTTTCCTCCTTATCTTGGTGACATCGTTATTGACACTAACGACTACGCCAATCGAGATAACGGACGGAATCGAGTTTTTGCTCGCGCCGCTAAAAAAAGTGAAATTCCCAGTTCATGAGCTCGCTTTAATGATGTCGATTTCGCTTCGCTTTATTCCAACGCTTATGCAGGAAACAGATATCATTATGAAGGCACAGACTGCCCGTGGAGTTGATTTTTCCAGCGGCCCTGTAAAGGATCGGCTTAAGGCGATTATTCCGCTTCTCATTCCGTTATTTATCAGCTCTTTTAAAAGGGCGGAGGAGCTCGCGGTTGCCATGGAGGCAAGAGGCTATCGCGGCGGTGAAGGCAGAACAAAGTACCGGCTGTTAAAATGGTCATTTGCCGATACGGCTATGCTGTTATTATTGGCTGTCATTACAGTCTTATTAATACTATTTAGAACGTAACGAGGGTAAAGGATGCAGCGATATAAATGTACGATTAGCTACGATGGTACGCTTTTCTCCGGCTATCAGGTTCAGCCTCAGAAAAGGACTGTCCAAAGTGAGATCGAAGAGGCGCTTAAAAAACTTCATAAAGGCAGTCCGATTAGAATTACGGCATCAGGCAGAACCGATGCAGGTGTTCATGCTAGGGGACAGGTTATTCATTTTGACTCACCCTTACATATACCTGAAGACAAGTGGGTAAATGCATTACATTCCCTTCTGCCTGATGATATAGCGGTTAAAAAGGTTGAAAAGGCCGCTCCTGACTTCCATGCGCGTTTTGATGCAACAGGTAAGGAGTATCGCTATTTTGTAAGGCTGTCAAACTATAAGGATCCTTTTACGCGGCATTATCAGTTTCAATATGGGTACCCGCTCGATATCAAACAAATGAAGGCCGCTGCAGACTATCTAGTAGGGACTCATGACTTTACGAGTTTTTGTTCAGCAAAAACAGAAGTAGAAGACCGGGTTCGGACCATTCTTAGAGTTGGCATCGAAATGAGCAGAGAACAATTAATGTTCCGCTTTGTCGGTGACGGCTTTCTTTACAATATGGTCAGAATCCTCGTCGGTACCCTTTTAGAAACAGGGCGCGGTCTACATCAGCCTGAAGATATGAAGACGATTTTGGCTGGAAAGGACCGCAGTCTGGCAGGAAAAACTGCAGCTGCGCATGGCTTGTATTTATGGGAAGTTTTCTATTAAAACCGCAGTTTCTAAAGCGGTTAGAAATTTTTCTTCATAACAACTAAACCTGGCGTAACATTTTCTTGACATTAGGTATGTTAGGATATATTATTATATGGTATGATTTTTAATCCCACGATAAGCCCCGGAACTTATTGTGATTAAATATGCGAAATGAACTTTTTTTAAAAAATTAACAGTTACTTTTAGGAGGGAAACTCATGCGTACAACGTTTATGGCAAATGCACAAAATATTGAGCGTAAATGGTACGTTGTTGATGCGGAAGGCAAAACTCTAGGTCGTCTTGCTACTGAAGTTGCATCCATCTTACGCGGTAAACATAAACCAACTTACACACCACATGTTGACACTGGTGATCACGTGATCATCTTAAATGCTTCAAAGATCCAATTAACAGGTAATAAATTACATGATAAAATTTACTACCGTCACAGCTTACACCCAGGCGGTTTAAAAACTAGAACGGCTCTTGAAATGCGTACAAACTATCCAGAAAGAATGCTTGAACTAGCAATCAAAGGTATGCTTCCTAAGAATACTCTTGGTCGTCAAATGTTCAGCAAATTACATGTATACGCTGGTAGCGAACATCCGCACCAAGCTCAAAAACCTGAAGTTTACGAACTTCGTGGATAATTTATAAGGGAGGTTATTATCTTGGCACAGGTTCAATATATTGGTACTGGTCGTCGTAAAAGCTCCGTTGCACGTGTTCGTTTAGTTCCAGGCGACGGTAAAGTAATTATCAATGGTCGTGAAATGGTTGATTATATCCCATTCGCAGCATTACGTGAGGTTGTTAACCAACCTTTAGTAGCTACTGAAACTCTTGGCAGCTATGATGTTCTTGTAAATGTAAATGGTGGAGGTTACACTGGTCAAGCTGGAGCAATCCGTCACGGTATCGCTCGTGCATTACTTCAAGCTGATCCAGAATTCCGTCCAACTTTAAAGCGCGCTGGATTATTAACTCGTGACCCACGTATGAAAGAACGTAAGAAATACGGTCTTAAAGGCGCTCGTCGTGCACCTCAGTTCTCAAAACGTTAATATTGGCTTTATATCAACGTTTTCAAACCCTTTCTCAACTTTCGAGAAAGGGTTTTTTAATGACTTCAAAAGTAATTGAATACCCTTTGAATACCCTTTTCAAAATTCCATATAGTTTTCGAATAGATGAGCTACCTTTTCTTTAGCTGCATTTGTGACATGAGTATAGATGTTCATGGTCGTTTGAATGTCACTATGTCCCAAACGTGCTTGTACATCTTTAATACTTGCACCAGCTTCAAAAAGTAATGATGCATGCGTATGACGTAATCCATGTATAGTAATGGGCTCGAATTCCGTATGACGTTTAAAGAAACTTGAGAGCTGGTCATTTGGAGTAGCAAGACGAATAAACTTCATTTTACTTTCTTCGTGCGAATAGCGAGTGAAGATTGGTTGGATATCATCAGTAGCAATTTCTATACTCAAATGCTCATAAGCCTTTGTTTGCTCTGTACGCCATTTTTTTAGTATTTCAAGTGTTCCCTCATCTACACTAATAACTCGTCTAGAAGAGGCTGTTTTAGGTGTCTGAAGCAATTGTTTGCCCTTTGTTTCTACAAGAGTCCTTTTAAAAGTGATTGTACGATTGCCAAAGTCAATATCAGACCAATGTAACGCAAGTACCTCACCCTTACGCGCTCCGGTAAATGCAAGCAATCGTATAATAGTAAATGTTTTATAATTCTCTTCTTTTTCTAGAAAAGATAAGAAACGCTTCAATTCTTCCTTTGTAAAGAAATTTACTTTTTCATCAAGTTCATCGTATAGCAACTCTTCTTGTCTTTTTGGGATTGTTACAAATTGCATTGGATTTTGTTGGATGATACCAATCTTTTGAGCATGCTTAAAAACGAGATTGATCTGTATTTTATAGTCATTAACCGTTTTAAGCTCTTTAGACCAATCATTAATAACTTGCTGACAGTAGCCTCTTGAAATGTTATTAATTATTAAATGACCAAACTTCGGCAAAATCCTTTTAAATTTACTAACAATAACATCGTAAGTAGAAACTTTAATTTCATTCCTATGATGCTCAATCCACAGTTCATATACCTCTTGGAACGTTAAATTACTAATAGTACCAATGCCCTGTTCCTCTAATTCTAATCGTAACTTAGACAGTGCTAAATTAGCTTCTTTGCGTGAAGTGAATCCACGTCTAGTTGTTCGTTTCTTTTTTCCTGTTATTGGATCAATTCCTAAATAGAGATTAAACATATAGGCTTTAGAGCCATCTTTTTTCGTATACGGCTTAATTTCAGCCATAATATCATTCCTTTCCAATACGCTGGCGAGCAATATGTGTAAAAGGAATGTAGCTAGTTACTTTGAATAGATTGAAATCGATGTTTTACCAGTTTCAGCATTGTGTGAGACATTTTTAATATTAGGAAAAGTTCTAGTCAATGAATTTAGATCCGCAATAAATGGACTAACATAATCAAATTTTAATTCAGTTGTGTTGCCATCCGAAACACTAAGCTCATAAGGAAATGGTTTGATCAATATATCATTGCAATTATGAGAAACATTAGGGAAGCCATACCAACTGAATAATATAGATGAATTGTGATTTATACCTTCGCTTTGATAATTCCATAATAACTCTGTTGCAATAAGATGTGCTAAAGCAGTCATTAAGGAATCATCGGCATTTTTGATAAAGAATGATAATTCCTTATCAGATTCATTTTCCAGAATAAAATCCATAAATAAAATCTGAATAGATATTTTATCAATATTTGATTTAGGTAAATGGACTTTATTTAATAATGCTGAAACCTGAATTTTTAGAATTCCCGTTTTACCGTTATCCTGGTTTTTAAATTGAATATTATATGCAAATGGCTTCGCTTCTAAATTAGTGAATGAACCGTAATTATTTGAATCCCTTAACAGTGAAATTGTATATAAAGAACCTACATTGTGAATTAACTCTTCCACCCGACACCCAGTAGCATCTAGTATTTTCTCTAAAGTATGAAACTGGATACCGTTACTTTTTCCATTAGCTAAAGCACCTAAAGAATTAGTAGATATTCCCGTTAGTTCCGATAAATCAGTTAATGATAATTTCTGGTCTTTCATTATCTGTTTTAAATTTAATTTAATCAATTTATATCACCTCCAATTCAAAATTAACATACATGCTTTGTTAAAATCAACAAGTATGGTTATGTTTTTCTTGACAATATATAATGTCATATAATATCATTCAATTGTAAAGTAAACTTGTTTAATAAAAACAAGTATAATTGTCTTTAGGGAGGGGGGGAGAAATTTTATGCAGTCCACTACGATATTACCACTGCAACTGCCAAAAGAGTTTTTAGAATCATATCAACAACTTTTATTGAAACTAGCACGGGATAGCTTTGAACGTGCTAAAGAGGGTTCAACTTTTAAACCGTATATGAATAAGAAAGAAGCGTCTAATTACATTGGAGTAAGTTTCAATACTCTTCAAAAGTTTATTGAAAGTGGGTTACCGGTGATTGAAGTGGAAAATGTGAAGTTATTAAGTAAGAAGGATATTGATGAGTTCTTGGAAAGTAATAAACGATAAAGATCTGGCGAGCAATATGTATAAGTTTTAGTCTAAAATTTAGATTGAGTATTTGTAATATTCGTAACTCGGAGGAAGAATAAATGTTTCTGTACAAAAAAGGCCCATTAACTCATTGCCGTGAGTTAATGGGGCATGTAAATAAAGATAAACACTTATATTTTATAGTAAAGAGTGTCCCCTTTGCAACCGTTCTCTACGAGGGGGGACAAATAAATGACGGCTTATAAATCATTTTTAGAAGAAGTGAGAGGATTTAAAATACCATTACCTTTCGACATAAACAATAACAAGTTGTGTAAGCATATTGAAAAAGAAGGAAAGGTAGAAAAGGTGGAAGTAAGTCGGCAGGTTCCATATGTCACGAAATACTTTGATGATATAGAGCAAAATAATGTTAAGTATGAATTGAAATGGTTTAGTAATGGACGAATTTATACAGAAATCGTACCTGCTATTACATTAGCTTCAAGAAGGGAAATCATTCAACTTGCTAATAAAGGATTTAGTAGCAATGATTTAAATGCTAGAAGTCTAATTGAATATTTCAACAAGTATTTAGATGTAAATCGAATCAACAAAGCCAAAATGATACGCCACATAGGATATGGGGGTGAAGACTTTATACACCCTTTAATAAGTACAGATTACTATATTGAACCACCAGACACTGGTGAGATCAAATTACTAAATTCTTTTGGCCAAAAGGGAAGTGTAAAAGAATGGATAGATGAATATTTTGCACCGATTAGAGGATACAACAAAGCAGTTATTCCAGTAGTCGCTTCTTTTGCATCAGTGCTATTTGAAGAATTTAAATTAAGCCCAATTATTATTGATATATCTGGTCCAAGTTCAGTTGGAAAAACAACTGCACAGATTATTGCAGCTAGTGTTTGGGCAAATCATAAAAGCTATATGATAACCTTTAATGCTACAGATGTGGCGATTGAAAGAAGAGCAATATTCCTCAATGCTTTTCCTGTCATTTTGGATGATACCAATGAAGTTAAGGATCCAAATATGCTACAGGATATTATCTACCGATTTGGAAATGGGACTGGTCGTGCAAGAGGTTCATTAGAAGGAATGAGAGAAACCGGAAAGTGGAATTCAGTCTTAATTAGTACAGGGGAAAATAATATGCTAGAGTATACAACCGCACAAGGGACTGCTGCACGAGTTATTCCGATTACAAATTATAATTTAAAGTCATATAATGATAAATTAGCAAATTTCAAAGATGGATCAAAAGAGCTGTATGGCACTATTGGAATAGAGTTCTTAAAACGTTGGGCGCAACGTAAGGGTGAATTCTTGCCTCGATATTCTAAATTAGTAACCCTATTTCAAGATTACGCTAAAGGAAATAACATAATGCATCGGATCGCTAAACCGTACGCATTTATTGTTTTTATCGCTGAAGTGTTAAACGACTTGTTTAGGGATGAAGGAATGAAGATTCCAATTGCTAATCTTGCAGAATTATTTTTAGAAATCTGTAATGAAAACAATCATGTGGATCGGGCTAAGAATGTTTTAATCGAGATTCTTGAGGAATTAGAAGCAAATAGAAATCATGTTTACGCTGAGTATGAACCAGCGAATGGAATACATGCAATAAGCAATGCAAAAGGGTTATTCTTAACAATTGATTATTTGAAAAAAAAGTTACGAACAGACATGAGGCAAATAAGAGAAGCTTGGAAAAATCAGAGTCTGACGGTTAGTCAAAAGAATAATGTTAAAGTGGTAGATTATTTGTCAATCACACATAAAGGTCAATCATTTCGAGTTGTACAAGTTAGTTCAGATTTTTTAAAAGAGCAGGGATTTACTTTTTCTAGATTAGACTTTAAATAACCATAAATTAATATGTAATTTTGTAATTCTGTAATTCTTATATAAAGAAATCAACTGTATCAAGGGTTTGAGTAATTACAAAAACAATGGCAAAAAACATGTTACTAGAAAAAAGACAAATTAGAATGTAATTGATTACAAGTTAAATGACCAATTGTAGTGCCTTTTCACCCTGGTATAACAGTATTTCTAAGCTGAAATTACAAAATTACAAGTTTTTGGGGCGTACATTAAACTTCACAAAGTAAATTTGAACAAAAGTTAAGTAAAACTATATGGATAATTATAATTAAAAGCTAGTCAGTGCTCTTATAAAGGAATGTCATAATGCTTCTTTTTTTAAAACTCAATATATAAGAGTTTATTGGGTGACAGACGCTACACATATGACATTCCTTTTTCTAGAAACGGATTTTACGTATGGTTACAAGAAAAAATTTCTGGAGGTGTATAAAATGGGCGACAAATTACGTGAAAGGGTTGTGAAACTAAGAATTGAGCTAATTGAATTGATTTTGGAATGTGAAGATGACAAGCAAGAGTTAATCAACCAAACATTACGCCTATCGGAGAGTGAAGTATTAGAATTATATATTTGTCACACATACGATTCTGACTGGCGAGGTGCATTGATCGGTGATATTGCTGGTTTATGCGAAACAAATAAGGAGGGGGTTTTATGAAGAAAAAGTTATCAGCGGTCATTTTTGGTGCTTTAGTGATTTTGGTTGCATGTAGATCTAATGGCGGTGTAATGGTTCTATCACAAGACGAATTAACAAGTTTTGTTGAAAGTGATGACAGTGGCTTTGTGTATGTTCATACGAATGAGCCAGAAGAATTAGAAGTAGTTACTCACCTTGTAGAAGAAAACCAGATTGAAGTGTTAGTTTATGATGTTTACAAGCCCGATGGGGAAAATGATGTACCTTCTAACAAGCAACCGAACTATGAATACTTAGGGAAAATTAGTAAAAATGCTATCTCTTATGTGAATAGTGGTGAAGTTGAAGCAGAGTTGAAAATTGATTTAACAAATCCTGATTTTGAAGAACAGTTTAATAATTTTGTAGAACAAGTTAAATAAGAGGTGAGCGTATGAGCAAGGAGGATATCGCTGAAAAGTTACATCAGTTTACAGAATTTTTAAACCTTTCAAATCTATTTTCAGATATGTTTCGTTGGCTTGGTTGGGTAATAGCGGTTGGTTTATCAATGCTAGTTGATGGTTTGGAGGCCATTATTAATGAGGTTTTACTGGTCAAAGCACTCTTTGAAAATCCCGAATATGTAAATTTCGTAAATAGCCTCAGACCACTGTTTTCTGTACTTTTAGCCGTTAGTTTACTCATTATAGGCTACCAGTTAATATTCCATAAAAAAACGAATAGAGAAGCGCTTGTGTTCAACTTAGTAGTAGCTTTATTTATCGTCACAACGCTTACTACCGCAACCAATAAAGTCAATGATTTTACAGATGAAGCGATTGAAACGCTTCAAGTTGATTCTCTTTATGGTGGCGAGGAAAATGGGACAATCGGTCAAGCTATTTTAAAAAACAATTTAACTGATGTTGTATTGCTAGATAAAAAAGGTTGGTCCACAACTGAACTGGAAATAGAGAATACAATACAGTTTCAATATATCCCTAGTATTGATATTCGAGAAAAATTAGACCCTGATTCTGATAATTATCAATTAAGTAGCGACGGTAAGGAGATCGCTCGAAATAAGATTGCTTGGAACGCTGACACGAGTGAGGCAAGTTTGATAGAGCTAGATCAGGGTGGTCTTGCTGATTGGGATAACGAATTTTACTATCGTTACCACGTAGATTGGTTTACATTGCTTACAACACTTGTGGTTATCGGCTTTACGTTATTCTCAATCTCCTATAAGTTGGCTCGTCTATCGTTTGAACTAGCCTTTAATAACTTATTAGCGACTATCATTGCACCAGTTGATATACATGAAGGACAAAAAACAAAAAAGATATTACAGGACATCATCAGCATTTTTACCGTCATTATTATGATTTTCCTTTCCATGAAAATTTACATGGTAGGTGTGGAATTTTTAGAAGAAAATTTAAGCGGCTTAGCGTATTTAATAGCATTAATTGGCTTTAGTGTGGCTTTAATTGATGGTCCTAATATTGTTGAAAGACTATTCGGCATTGATGCGGGCGTGAAATCTGGTTGGAATGTGCTTGCAGGGGCTTACGCTACTTACAAAGGGGCAAAAAGCTTAGCTGGTGGTGTTGCGAATTTGGCTAAAGGTACGACTAACTTAGCAAGTAAATTAGGTGGTAATAATGGCAACGGCAACGTTGAGGCAACTAAAAAACCAAGTTATGGGCGATCACCGTTATCAAAAGTGCAACACCCTTCACCTTTTTCTAGTAACGATTCTAAAAATCCATTAGAGAACAAAGGAATTGGGGCACAAGCTGATACTGAATTAATGGCGAATGCGACAAGTGGGGACAACGAGCATAGTCAAGGTGAAAGCATGTTGAAAGGTTTGCCACAATCCAAAAAGACAAGGGTTGAAGGCAACCTTTCGGAAGGTGTTTCGAATACTTCGCAACCTCCGAATACCTCACAACTTCCGAATGTGCTTGAAATGACTACTGGTGAACATTCGGAACATGCAAATGCTACTTCACAAGCGGTTGCGAATAAGCAATTACAAGCTAGTCGTCAAGGAATGGTTATTACAAGTGTTGAAGGTAACGACAACAACACAACTACAAATCAAGGTGACTTGTTACCGGTAAAACAAACTGGTATAGAAACACCTTCGCTAGAAGGAAGTGAAGGTGATCTGCAATCAACTGAAAACAAATCATTACAAGCAAACGCTGGAAAACGTCTGCAAGTAAATCGTCAAACTACACTTGCGACAAATGTTGAAGGTATCGAAAACCTTTCCTCTACAAGTCAAGGCGGTGTATTATCAGCGACAAATATTGATATAACACAAACCCAAATAGAAGGGCAATTATCAAATGTAAGTGAACAATTAGCAGTTCAATCTAGCATTGATAAAAATGTAATACTTGAGCGGCAAACAAGCGTTAATTCTTCTCTAGCGACAAATGAAAATGTAATTAGCGGAAGTCAAAACATTATGACCAGTGGTGCAAATGTAATTGATTTTATTTCCTCCGATGCTGTGACTGGAGAGGGTAGTAACTTAACTACAACGAGTGCAACTTTACAACAACAAGTAACAGAAACAGGTACTCACGATAAAACAATTCAGCTAGAAAAAACAACAATCATGAATGAAAATGTTTCTACAATTGAACAAAGTTCTGATTTACAAACAAACGTGAATGAAGAGGATCAATCATTTGTTATCCAACAAAATGAAGGTTATATGCTCAATCGTACAAGTAAAACTGAACGCCTACAACGAATAAAGCAGAATGGGAAAATAAGCGTGAAAGAGGTGGAATATATCAATGAACGTTAAGAAAAAAGAAATTCGTGTAAGGTTACGTGATGAAAACCATGAATACCTAGAGGAATATAAAGTGGAGCATGGCATTTCTACATTAGGTGCTTCAATAGATAACATCATCGATCAGTATAAAATTTTAAATAAACGTATGTTTGACTTAACTGTTATATCAAAATTGGTCGCTCACGAAGTAAAAGGTGGCATGCAAAATGAATTAAAAAAGATGTTGCTAGCGATTAATCATACTGATTACAATACACAAGTTTTAATTGAGTTGCTTCAAGGCTTTATCGTTGCTGATAACAAAGAAACACTCACAACAACAGACCTTTTTAAACCTCCATTTTTAAATGAAGCTGAACAGGCAGTAAAGCAAAAAATTGAAGCACAAAAGATAAAAAATCATTCAAAATAGGTATTTTAAAAAATAAGCAATAAGAAAAAATGCATCCGCAAAGTTGTGGAATTAATTATAAAAGTCGTACACAATTTTGCGGAATTACTTTAAAAATAGGTACGTAAAATTGTGGAAGTGCTTTAATAAAGCGCAAGCATGAAAACACTAGGCTCTGCCTAGTCTTGCTACGAAAGTGCAAGCACGTTTCCCTTATGCTCTTCTAACTAATTTCAGGTTGCTTAAAAATTTTGTGTTTCAAAAATCCAAAATAATTTACTAGAAAAAAGAGGTGTATTTATGGATATTAACGTGAGGAATGTTGAGCCTGTTGCAGTGAAAAAATTGGATGAACTTGCAAAAGCAAAGGGTATGAGTAGAAGTCAGTATGTACGTGAAATGATTGAGAGTTTTACATTTCTCTCCATGCGAGATGGAATTGTTGACCGATTAGAATACCAACTTGATCTAAATACACTTGCAATGAAACGTTACTCAGATTCAATTGATGAATTAGTTGCAGTGATAAAAGAATTGATTGCTGAATAAAAATAGAAACGGCTGTTGTACATGTTGCTTTAAAATAATTTTAAACCGTTTATAAAAAAGGAAAACCGAAATTCCCCATCTCAATAAAGAAGGTATTTCAGTTTTTTTGTGGAATGGGAACATTTTAAGTGAGTGATAATAGCGTTATTCAAGAATAACCCGATTGTGTAATAAGATTTCCGAACGCAGCGGATATTCATGTTAATATCGATAAAAGATTTTGATCAAATGTACTTACCCCGTACTTAAATTTAGTACGGGGTTATGCTTATTGAGCCAAAATAATTAAATAAATTTATTTTCATTTTATACTGAAAACTAGATTGGTTATAGAATCAAAATCTCTTCTTCACTTGCAAATTCATTATTTATAAAAAACTCTTTTACTCTTTGCTGATTGGCTGTATAGATAATTAAAACTAAAGATTTAATTGCTCGACTACATGCTACATAAAATAATCTGTTTGTTTTATGTAAAGTTGTCTCCTTACCTTGAGCTTCATTATCTATATCTTTTGCTGACTTCTTTTTTACACCAAATAATTTCTCATAACTAAATAGATTACCTTTAGCACTATAATCATCGATAATTACTTGAACGTGATTATATTCCAATCCTTTTGAACCTTGTTGTGTAATGATATCCGAAACCCCATCATTATACTTATAAAAACTCACTAACTCTCTAAAATCGACTTCGGAAGCAAATTTCCAACCAGTTTCTTCTTGAAAATCATCTTTAAGCTTTGCTGGAACGTCAAATA
The DNA here is from genome assembly GCF_036670025.1 of Niallia oryzisoli. Classification (NCBI taxonomy): domain Bacteria; kingdom Bacillati; phylum Bacillota; class Bacilli; order Caryophanales; family Bacillaceae; genus Niallia; species Niallia oryzisoli. Next base: position 158,855 of record NZ_CP137640.1, read on the forward strand.
AATTAGATTTAAGTATTGCTTCACATACATTCCCTACAGAAATGTCATCATTAAATGTTTCTAAAAGCTTTTTAAAATCATTTCCTATATTCCCCAATATTCTATAAGCATCGGTATTTTTTTGATTTAATTCTTCAAATCTGTTACTATTAATCTTCAATATTCGATGTAAATTAAAATCATCGTTTGCTTTCCAAGCTAAATACAATGGTATAACTATTTGTTTGAAAAATGTATGCTCTCTAGAATCTCCATCCATTGCTCTATCTGTATCTTTACTAGATTTAAATGCATCAAATAACTTTAAAAAGTTATTCCTTTCTGCTGCCAATCTATGTTCTAATACCAATTTATAAGGACTATACTCACTGTCAATATTTTCATTTACAACATGTGTCCTGATCTTTATCAGTATATCCTCTTCAACCTTGTTTCTTGGTGATTCGTGATTAACAAGGCATATTCGAAGTAATCCTTTATTTACTCTGTCTTCAGTACAAACTTCTTGTTCCAAATTATCAATATTTGTTCTAAGATTGTTTGTAAATTTTACTATCCTTCCATAACTTCTCCAGTTCACCTTCTTTTCTGGCATTTCTAATCCATTTAATGACTGAATCAAATCGGCTTTTCCATCCAAATAAACCCTTTGCATTATGTCTCCAAAGAGACCTAAACAAATTTTGTTATTTCTATTCAATTTCAAAAAAGCCTCTAATACTTCTTTATTTGTATCCTGACACTCATCAATTAAAATAATCGGATACTTATAGCACACAAGTTTCCTAAACAATTCATTTGAATCCAAAAGAAAGCAGAATAATTTTAACACTTCTGAGTGAGTTAAAGATCCTTTTTCATTTATCGAACTCTCTGGGGAATAATTAAAAATCTGTTTTCCTTCAAGTTCACTTTTTTTTAGATAAAGAGAATTCAATTTGGCTTCTTGGGATTTTGTTAATTTTTCCTTAGAGATATAAGTATCTATTTCTTTATCACAAAAAAGAAGTAATGCTTCTTTAATATTACGGTTATACCCTTTTATTAAATTCCATACGTAACTATGAATTGTTGAAATATCAAACAATATATTTTCGGGAGTTCGAGAAATTATTTCTTCACTAGCAACTTTTGTGTATGTTATAACTGCAATTTTTTTATTAGTTTTCTTTAAATAATTCCCGTTATTCTTACTGATATTCACTAGTAAATTTACTAACGAACGTGTTTTGCCGGCTCCTGCACCAGCATTTAAAAAAAAGCTTTTTGGGTTAGTTAGTGATGCATATGATTCAAGCAAACCATCAATATAATCATCTGCTTTATTATACAGTTTCATATACTTCTACCTCCTCAGCTTTGTTTGTTTTACCTTCTGATATTAATTGCTCTTCTAACCATAATAATCCGTCCAAAATATATTTAGGGCATTTCATAAAATTATCTTCGTCAAATCCATCAATAAATAATAAATCGAGGGCAAATTCAGATTTTACATTTTTTGCATTAACAAATGTAAATAATTTTTCGGCATGTTGAATGTTTAAGTTGCTTATATCTCCTACTTCTTTAAATAATGTATTTAGATTTAAAATAAGCTCACTGAATAGATTACTTTCCACATCTAAATCTTTAAACATCTCAAAGTTTTCAAGTGCTATCGCATCCTCAAATGTTCTTGCATAAATATTTTCACTATATTTTTCATATTGGTATGCTAAACGGATAGGGTAATTTATTTTATCTTCTTGACGCTTACCAATAAGTTGATGAATTAACTTATCATCTAAAATTGATTCAGAAACTTTTTTACCAACTACTTTACCAACTCTATATTTTTCATGTGACTTCCGATCTTCTGGAGACTTTCTAAACCAATTATTAATAGTAGCGTTAGACGATTTTAATTCTTCATCAACATTTACATGTGTCTTTGTACCATCCATTTTTACAGAATCTATATCTGTTATGATTAAGGTAGGACGATTTATTAATTTTAAAAAAGGTATAAATCGATTAGCATAAGCACCACCAACTTCTAAAATTGTTATATAACGACTCGTTAGACTACTAACATGCTTTCTAATTAATTCTGGCAATAGTATTCGTTCTGAGACCCCCTCTATTAAAATAACTGCATCAGCAAAAAAAAGATCATGCTCATTTAACTGCAAGTATTTTTGTACAAATTTTTTATTAGACAAACCTTTTAATTGCTTACCTTCATCATTAAAAGTAGCTACTGGATCTAAAGGAAAGTCTCTCAAACTGATTACTTCGGAAGAAAAAACATCATCTTGCAATCTCCTATTAAAGTATATTAATTCATCAATATCAGCCTTATAAGTAATATGACTTGAATGTGTGCTAATAAGTAATTGAGTAGAAAACAGAGCATCAACATCTGTCTCTTCTGGAGATAATTTAACTAATTGATACGCCTTATCAATAAATACTTTTTGGGCTTGAGCATGTAAATGTGCTTCTGGCTCTTCAATTAATATTAAGTGAAGTGGCTCTATAATTTTTTCATATTCACCCCCAAAAGCTAATCTTTCTTGTTTAAAGATATTTAATTTAAAAAACATCGCAATTAAATTCTGATACCCTAGACCGTTATTTTGCTCTGGTAAAAAATACTGCTCGTCATTTATCCCATCTTTATGTGTATTAAGTAAAAGGCTTGCTTCGCCCTTAATAGAATCTGACAGATTTATTTGTGGACGAACAGTAATTGAAGGACTACCAAAACCAGGGTAACCTAAATCCCCCATCTTTTTTTGGATAGGTTTAATACTTTCCTCTAAATGCTGCTTAAAAACTTTTTTAGAATGTGTAACAGCATTTAGTATCGTAAAATCCTTCTCTGAATATTGATTAATTGGATTTAAATAATCACTATAATAACTAGAAAATAGTTTAGATAATTTTCTTGTGTTATTTAAGTTCATTTTTGTCCCATCAATAGTATCGCCATCTTCATTTGAATCTATTAATCCTCTTTGTGCACCAATTACACTAACTTTAACAATGTTTTTTAAAGGGTTTGTAGTTAAACTAGTGGAATCACTATAAATATCATTATCTTCTAGATCTGGATTAGAAATATAATATTTAATCGTGAAATATTTTTTAAACCTACTATCTGTTGCTAAAAAAGCTTTGAAGTTACTCGGCCAATGATCTTCTGCTAACTTATCTAAGTCTTCTAATTGTACATTGTGACTTACTAAAGTTTGTTCTTTCCATTTATTTACCGAGTATTGGAATTTCTTATAGTCCAGTATTAGTTTTTCGAAATCCGTTGGTTCATAAGTATATGTTACTGCTACTTTTTCACACTCTTTATTTAAATAAGGAATTAAAGATGTAACGTGATATAATTCTGACTCTTCTATCCTTAAGGTCACTTTTAAAGTAGGGAGTAGTTGCATCATTCTATTATATAAATCTGCTAACTCTAATTCTTGATCATCTTCATCATGTTTTGAATAATACAAAGTAAATAGCTTATCTAGTTGACTCCAATTACCAATTGTTACATCATAAATATTAAAAGATTTCTTATCTGTTAAAAATTTTACTAATATTTCAATAACTGAAGTTTTTCCACTGTTATTAGGGCCAATAAATAAATTTTGCTTCTGAGATAAACAAACCTTTACATCCTTTAACTTTTTATAATTTTTTATATTCAATTTTTCAATAAACATAATATATTCCCTCCTTAGGTATAATTTTACCATGTTAAATATTGGAAATATATAAATTTGTGTTTCATTATGACTACTATAAAATCTACTACTAAGACATTATTCTTAGGAATAAATGACTTAGTACAAGGACAAGCACCATTAATAATCTTTCGAAAGCCATCAAGTATACCTCATACTTTCAATCATCCTTTAATCCTTTTATTTAAAGTGTTAGTGCCTTTCTAAACTTTTGTGCAATATGTAGAAATCTTTTAATCCGAATGGTCTAAAAAGTTGAAGAGGGAATATCAGGTTTAATCCATAAGTTAGTTACTAGAAAAGGAGAGTAACATGAAAACCCCTTATTCTTCTAGTAAATCTTTTACATTCGGTTCTCTAATGTATGTAGGTTTTGGCAGTATAATTATTAATCTTTATGAATTTCTTTTCAAAGATAAATTGTATAGGTATTAATATTTATACAGACTTTGTGTGCTACGCTTATTGAACAATCGGGCCAGATTGTGAAGTAAGAGTAAAAATCCTGATTAAAGCTTGTTTGTGAAATGTTACACTTAAACTAACTGGCAGTTTAGTTGAAGATCGATGTTTAATTTGTATTTCAACAATCGGACCAGATTGTTGAATGATTTTTTAGAAGAAAATTCAAATTTGTGTTAAATTGAAAGTTGAACATTTTGAATAAATACCGAATTTTGATTGAAAGGAAAAATATATATGATAGGTAATGAATTTATAGAAGACTTGTTTTTTTTATTTAGAATTAGCCAGAGTGAGGATACATTAAAATATATAAGGAAGCCACAAGGAATAGAAGAAATAGAAGTAATAGAAGTTGATAGAGTTTTACAGTTATTTAATGAAATTGAAGACATAACAGAAAATGAATTTACAATTTATTATAATAACAACGAAGATAAGAAAGTAGCAGAAGTAGCAGTATCAATTGATTTCTATCAATATCGTAGATTTGATGATGAAGGAATTGATAGAAAGATTGAAGATAATGATAATCAAATTGAATATGAGATCGGTAGAGAAGTCACAGACTACTATATAGTTTGGCTTTATAAAAAAATTTTTGAAAAGTATTCTATTAGGATAAGAACAGAAATGACACAAAGAATGTACATGATTTTAAACAGAAGAAGCGATAAGAGGTGGTACAGAAGAGGTGAGAATGATGAAGTTAATGAAATTTCATTATTAGAAATTATGCGTAGATCAGTAGATTGTACAACTTTAAAAGTAACTAAGCAAAGGGGATCAAAAATTAATTTAGACGATGCAATAGACTCATTTAGTTATACGTATATGTGTAATATGAATAGCCCAATTAGGATGTATAGCATCGAAGAAATCATAGGTATTCTGAATAGGAGGCAAAAGGCAAGAAATAATGATTTTGAAGCTCCGAAAAGAAAGTACAATTCTGATTTAATTGACTATTATAATTTGGCAGTTTCTTCTGAGGACCCTTTTATTTCATTTATCTCCTATTATCATATAATTGAATACTACTTTGATAAAGTATACAGAGAACAACAGATAAATACTTTAAGAACAAGTATTGCATCTCCAAGATTTAGTTATAAAGATGATAAACAATTGTTTAATATAATTGAAAAAATAATAAAAGATAATAGATCTGTTAGGGAAAATGGAAGCGGAAACGAACAACAATCACTAAATTATGTATTAAATAAATATATTTATGACTTGGATGATTTCAAACAAAGATTAAATAATCAAGAACTTAATTTTTATCAAAATAATAGTGTGTCATTTTCAACAGGTGATGCAATCATTTGGACCAAGGATAAAGATAAAATTTTGAAGGCTATTTCAAATAGAATATATAAAACAAGGAACGCGTTAGTTCATAGTAAAGATTCGAAAAAAGATGTTACATATCACCCTTATTTACACAAAAATGAATTAGAAAAAGAAATCAGCTTAATTAAAACAGTGGCAGAATGCATTATAGAAAATGACTCTGTATATTTGGTGTAGATGTTTAGTTGAGTATATTCATCAATCGGTCCCTTTTCTTTAATAAGAAGGCTTCTTTTTGCATGGACAACACATTTAAGGGATTGAGTTTATTGAGGTGTAAAAAGGAATTGTGAAGTATTATTCTTAAAGTAAAGGGTGCGTTAGTGCAAGAAGGGATTGTCAAAAAGACAGTCCTTTTTTTGTAAAGTACCTTATGAAATTCAAGGTTCGTGAAAGTTTGGCTAAAAACTTTTTAATAGAATTAAAATTAAGTGGAATAATATTAGGGAAATCAATTTAATTTGGAGGTTTTCCTATGAAGAGACTTTTTTTGGAGTGATTATCTTAGTATTTTCACTTACATTAAGCCATTCAGTTTTAGCGAATAGCACAACTAATAAATCACCAAATCAACCATCATTTGAAATTGCCGATACTTTTTACAAAAACAATGTAAATAAAAAGGATTACGAAGAATTTGCCGATGCGAAACTAAAAGTTCGAGAATTAATAATGGTTCAAGACCTTCCCAAAGTATTTGATAATAGAGAGTGGATGAACTACTCTTCTGTTTGGAAAACTTATCAAAAAAAGGATATTATCGAAAATACCAAAGACCTTGCTCCAGATCAACAAGTTTACTTTTTCTTTTCTTTAAAGGACGATGGAGAGAATATTTATATTAAAAATGCAATGTACGATGCTAAGACTAAAGAAATTTATTCAAAAGGCAACGGGCATTGGACAAAGGAAGAATTCAAAAGGAAGTTTGAACAAAAATAAAAAGGTGTAATAATACTTACAGTAATAATAACAAAAGGAGCTACGACGGTGGCTTCTTTTGTTATTCTGCTTACGGGTTCTTTAGTAAAAGAAGAAATAGTTGAATTTATAATGTAGTTCATATTTTAGTTATTCAATTATAGGGCGCTTTTGTTGAATGTCCAAAATTATAAAAAGGCTAAAAATATGCAGGTTTTTATTCAATTTTTGCATATTTTCAGCTTTTTTATATTCAAAAAATATACTGCCATAAACGACATCTTCTGAATGCCGAATACAGGTTTTGACTAGTACTAGAAAAAATCGTTAATTTAATAATTGAAATAAGATGATGAGAAAAATTCAGCTAATGAGATATTACATCCTTTACAATACATAGAAATAGTGGATATCTTCGGACTTTTAGATCGCCCATGTATTATTTCAGAAATTGTAGATTGATTAATACCACCGAGAGCAGCAGTTTCAGCAACGGTTTTCCCACGTTCTTTGGCCAATTCCTTTATTCTAGTAATAATTGCTTTATTTACTTTATCTACCTTTTCTGTACCTGAATCATCTATAAATTTTTCGCCTTCAACTGTCTGACTGCTTTCCTTTGAACCATTAGGAACTATATTATAATTGCCAACGTCCGTTTCTAATCTATAGTATTCTTCCGTAAATTCAAAGCACTCTTTTACGAGAATGTTAACGCTTGGATTCGGGTCGATGGTACAGTAATCAATTTCATACTCAAAATATCTACCATCGATGCCAATTTTCCTGTCCTTTATATAATTAATAAACCCATTGATATCATCATTTTTCATTTCAAATACTTTAACTGTTTCCCAAGGTTGAACACTTAGTAAAGAAATGATGTCAAATCCTCTATGTTTTAATAAATTTCCATCGTCTTTTATAAGTAAAATAAATACTTGCATGGTAATTACTCCTAAATTATTTATCGTTAGTTACTAAAAAGGAAGGTGATAATAGTGTTTGTCACAATGATAGTAAGTGTCGTATGGTAAAACCTTATTATATAGAAGGTTTGAGGTTCAATGTGACAAAGTGACAAGAAAATCTTCGAACTTTTATTATTTTTTTCTAGTAATACTTTTATACATGTTGCCCGCCAGCGTAATTAGTTTTTTGAATACCCTTTGAATACCCTTCACTAAAATTAAGTGAAATTGTATGAAAGTGTAAATGGAGAAAAATCCTCATATTCTGACTTTCTTCTATATATATGAAACGAAATAAAGATACGATTATAAAAGAACGTAATCGATACCCAGCGCGACATAAAAAAAAGCAACTATCGGAGGAATTATAGTTGCTAAAAGATGCCCGTCGCCTAAAAGGATACGGATAAAGGAGTGATTGTCTCTTATTAATTTATGTGAAAGGAAACGAAGGGGTCTGGACAAAAACATTCCAGCAAATAAATTAGGCACTAAATCGCAATACGAAGATTTAGATAGACATATGCATTAAGAAAAAAAAGAAACGCCTATGCACGCTTCAAATGAAAGCAAAACTGCATAATGAACAGTTCGATGATAATATGCAATAAAAAATGTAGTTGTTTAACTAACGGGTGCAAGAGTTAACGAGGGAGGGTTGCTGCGGCAATCTTTTTTCTTATTCGACTAACGGGCCATTATGATGAATAATGATAAGAGTCTAATTAAACATGAGTTATATTATCATAGTATTTTGACTAAAGAATGTAGTCATGGAGATTGCCCTGTATGGTTCTAGATATAGTATTATAAACCTTGCTTTTGAATAAAATGATACATTGCCCCAATCATTCCGGCATCATTTTGATGTTTACATAGCTCAACAGGAACTTTAATATCATTCCACCATGGAATCCGATCGAGATGTTTTTTTATTGACTTTAACAATTCTTGTTGGGAAGTTACTCCGCCGCCAATTACTATTTTTTGTGGGTTTAAAGTTGCAACCAGGTTAAATATTCCATAACCAAGATTTCTTGTCCAATCATCAATAAGTTTTTTTACAGAGGTACTTTTAGCAGCCTCTACAAAAATGGTCTCCCCTTTGATCCTTTCATGTTCACTTATTCCCTTGAGTTTTTTATAGGACTTAATTAAGGCAGAAGTGGATGCCAAGGAATGCATTGTTTTACCAGGATACTTTCCATTAGCTTGAGTAATCATAAAGCCAAATTCTCCTGTTCTAAAACTATGGCCACGTAAAAGTTTACCGTTCACAAAAATCCCCCCTCCAATTCCAGTGCCAATTGTTATACATATAAAATCGGAACAATTTTTAGCATTACCACTTATTTTTTCTGCAATAGCGGCACAGTTTCCATCATTTTCAATTTCAACTCGCAGAGGAACTTTTGCTTCTAGTAAACTCTTTAAATTTTGATTAATTAATGCAGTAACTGCACCTGCTCGTTCCGAGTAACCCGTTTCAGGGTTGATAAAGCCAGGTAAACTAATAGCCACCCCCGTCACATGATTATTTTTTAAGTACATAATAATGGTTTCTTCCATTTTTTTTAAAAATTGATCTAGATTTGTGGCGGGGGTACTATAGCTGCCTTTTGAAAGAATCGTTCCATCTTCTAATAAAAGTCCATGCTTGACTTTCGTCCCCCCAACATCAAAAGATATAAATTTTTCCATTTGCCTTCCTCCAGTCATTCAATCCTTTCTATCAAGTTTTTATAAAAATTACTCGAATTATATGGATTAGATTTAAACTACCTTAATAATCGTTCCCTCATCCATTGATGGCTTTTGGAATTCTTTATAAATTTGTTTTAAGTCCTCTTGGGACAACCGCTTTAAAACTTTGTTCCGCGCTTTACAAGTTTCATAATCTGTCTCCACCTCGTAAATTTCCAACATAAGTCCAAATTCTTTAGCTACCCTTTTCCATTTTTTACGACGTTCTCTGGTTCTGTTTGTCGTATCGACGATGACATTATGGCCACTTTTTAGCAATGTCCTGACCATTAGTTCAGCGGTCTGCCAAACTTGCGGTTCAGCCTCTGCTTTATAGATTTGACCATGTAAAACAAGCCTAAGATCGTCGATAGATACACGAACCCATCCTTGGCTCTGTAGAGCTTTGGCATATGTTGATTTACCGCTTAATGGGATTCCACACATAATACCTAGTTTCACGCTCATCTCTCCAAATTAAAATTTTCACCATTCATACTCGGACGTTATTAACCTGACTTTACATATACATAAGTGGTTTATATTATTTAATGCGAACAAGCATTAATTTGAAAGGGACAAATTCACTAAGTGAATCTACTAAATTTTTTTATAGGAAGTATGATTTGAGATTATCACTAATGTATCTAATGTTTAATAAGTACAACCGAGAATTAGTAGAACAAGGTATAAGCCGTTTCCAAGTGATATCGATTCACATAAAAATAGAAATTACATTAGATTTATTTTTTACCAATATTCAAATAATGGAGGAGATGTAATTGTTAGAAAAGGTTTCGATCATAATTCCCTTTCAAACGGACAATGGTCCCAGAGCAGAAGCATTTAAGTGGATTAAACAGTTTTATGAACATATCATGCCCGAAGCGGAATTATGCTTAGGTATAATCGATAAAAGTGAAATTAATAAATCGAAAGCTGTAAACTTAGCGGTAAAAAAAGCAACTAGGGACATTTTTGTAATCGCCGATGCAGATATCGTTTATGACCCAAAGCTGATTGTTAAAGCAGTAAACATGCTTGAACTTAATAAAGCACCATGGGTCGTTCCATTTAATGAAATCTATGAGATTGAAAAAACAGGAACGGAGAAATTACTTAAAACAAAACCAAAATGGCCCATTGAGGTAAACCCTAAAGAATGTACAAAAGCTAATTGGCTTTACGATGGATTTGCGGGAAAACTTATTGTCATACCTCGTGAAAACTTTGAAGCAGTCGAGGGATTTGATGAGCGGTTTATTGGCTGGGGAGGGGAAGATGATGCTTTTTCACTTTCTGTCCAGACGATTTGTGGAAACTTAGCCAATATTGGAGGAAAAATATACCACGTGTGGCACCCCCCTTCAAACTACGGAACAAATCCGCATGGAAAAGAAAATTTAAAACTTCTTAATTGTTATAAACTCGCACGTGGAAATAAGAAAAAAATGGTCAAGCTTATTGCTGAACGACGGAATGGCAAAGAACAGATTCAACTGAAAAATGTGGAAATTTTCAACAAAAGTGAAAATGTATATATGAAATCGCCTAAAAGCAACATTTGTTTTGCCATTCTTGTTCATGAAAAGAAAGAGTTAGTCAAGCAACTAATTGATAATGTCCGTTATTTTTGCCCGAACAGTACCATTGTCTTATACAACGGGGGACATGATCAGACGCTTTGTGAAGGCCTGGGTGTTCCTGTTTGCCCATCCAGCCGAAAGCTAGAGTATGGGTATACTTCTAATTATTTCCTTGAGACCATGGAGTGGCTGGAAGAAATGGGGATTGAGTATAGCTATTTTATTAATATTGATTCCGATGTCCTGTTTTACAGAAAAGGATATGAAGAATTTATTCAATCTCAAATGGAAAATACGGATTACATGGGGGTGAACTTTAGGATTACAGATAAATATTGGCATATTGGAAAAGAAGTTATGAATGACGTTGATAGATGGAAGAAATTATTTAATGTAGAACCTTTGTATGGTGTTTTCAATGTTGGCCAAGTCATTTCGAGGCCGCTGATTAAAGCATTACTTGAACCAGAAAGGAAGGAAAAGCTTAAAAAATCTTTATTAAATACTTCTTCTTGGGGAATGGATGAGGTCTTGTTTGTAAACATGGCGAAGGAGCTTGGATTTAGACAAAAAAAATATCCAGATCCTTTGGACTCCAGGATAATCCGTTATCGTCCTTATATGATACCGGAAGAAGTCGCCTACTACCTTATTACCAATAGCGGTTTTCTATGTCACCCAATTATTCGGGATGAGGCTGATCCTGTCAGAAAGTTGATTTGCAATATTCAGAAGTGGGGTAATTTGGATTTGGAGCAATATAAAAGGGAAGAATATCCATGGTATGAAGACAACCCAAATAATTATTCGATTTCCCTTTCAATTAGAAATAAGCTTGGTAATTCAGAACTTATCGTACGCTCAGGTTCTTCTTTAACTAATTGGCAGGAATTAGACGGAAAATGGCATAAAATGGGTACTTTTGCCGATAACGTAAAAGGAATTCCAATATTTTTTGAAACTTATTCAGGTGATTTTGTAGTGATGTGTAAATTAATTACTGGAGAGGTTGGATTATGGAGGAGAAACAACAATACCCCAGGCTATCATTGGTTCGGACAATATATTTTTCGGCTTAATAATATAACCCCGTTAACAGGAAGTTTACATTCTGTCTAAAATCATTTATTAGGGTTTAAGACAAAGAGTACTTCCAAAATTCTATTTTTAAAAAGGTTTCCATATCCGTATTTTATAGCTTGTTTTCCTTTTGTTTCATATCACAATAAAAGAGGGTAGTGTCATTTATTAATTCTCTAACCAAATCAATGGACTAGTTAATCCTTCAAGGATATGTATCACATTGAGTAAAAGTAAGGCATTTTTGTTATTTAAGTAACGGGTGCTTTAGTTGAAGAAGCATAAGTTATTTTTGACCACATTTTGACCACCAAACATATATGATTATATTTTTTCTAGTTCTTGTTTTAAAGAAAAGAAGCCCGATAAATCAGGCTTTCAGTAAATCATTTTATTACAGGTTTCTTTATATTTAGTATATAAATAAAAGAACGTAAGAAATACGGTCTTAAAGGCGCTCGTCGTGCACCTCAGTTCTCAAAACGTTAATTTTGTTTGGCGTTTCAAGGCTCTCAAGCTTTTGCTTGGGGGTCTTTTTTTATTGTTCCGAGAAGGGGTATGGTGATTGGTGCCTGAAAAGGTGAGATCAAAAGAATTTCGAGATTCAATAAGGCTATTGATGTTTGAAAAAGCAGTCGGATGAGAAAATCGTGCTCCAATAAGGGGGAATGATGACCGAAACAGTGGGTTCATAAAAAATTCGGGCTTAATACAAGGTATTGAAGCCCGAAAAGGCGAGTCTAAGAGAAAAACATACTTCAATAAGAGTTATTGAAGCCCGAAAAAGCCGGCGCGCGAGAAAAATGTACTTCAATAAGAGGTATTGGAGTCTGAAAAAGCCGGCGCGCGAGAAAAATGTACTTCAATAAGAGGTATTGGAGTCTGAAAAAGCCGACGCGCGAGAAAAATGTACTTCAATAAGAGGTATTGGAGCTCGAAAAAGCCGGCGCGCGAGAAAAATGTACTTCAATAAGAGGTATTGGAGTCTGAAAAAGCCGGCGCGCGAGAAAAATGTACTTCAATAAGAGGTATTGGAGCTCGAAAAAGCCAGCGCGCGAGAAAAACGTGCTTCAATAAGAGTTATTGAAGCCCGAAAAGCCGGGGCCAAGAGAAAAACGTGCATCAATAAAAGGTATTGGAGCCCGAAAAAGCCAGCGTGCGAGAAAAACGTACTCCAATAAGGCTGTTATTAATTGTAGTAACAAAATTCAAGTCATTTGCTGATTATCACTCATAATAGGTCCATTGACCATACCCTTTTAATTTCAATTTTTCCTTTAAAATTGTTGCGACTCTTTTTCTAGACACTATGACATTACACCATTCATAGACGTTGTTTGTCGTGATTATTATATTTGGGAATCGCAGCCTCATATCCTCGATGGAACGCAAAATGACTGAATCAATATCTTCCTTATATCCGTACTGATTGCATTGTGCTTTTCTTATTACAGCAGAAGTAATGAAGGAATTACATTTAGGGCACATGATTCCCTTAGTTAGCTGTTCGTATTTATAGGAAGGCAGCCTAGTATATGGGTTATGTTTTTGATGCATTGCAATCAATCGGTCTGCCGTCTTCATATGCATTGCGTTTAGTTTAGTTGAAGAATGATTTAGTTTTTTTATAAAGCGATTAACTTGCGTTGGATGGATAATTGGTGAGTTCTTAGGGGATTGATACAAGGTGAATTCAGGATTGATAAAGATAGCATACCCTTCAATAGGTAATTGAAACCCAAGGCTTCGTAGTAATTGACGAAGAAAGGATTTGTTACGTTTTAATTGATCAAGCGGATTCTTCAATTCATTGTTTGAGAACGTGTAAAAGCTATCAGCCTCATAATAAGCATCACTTTCATAATTTTTCACTTCAAAAAGGTAAATTAGTTCATAGGAAAAGATTAACGTATCAAATTGGTAAATCGATTGATTATTCTCTAGACATAAATCATTTATCACCAGCATGTTGGAATCAAGTTCTTTTGTTAATTGGTCAAACATCCTTTCTCCTTGAAACCCCTTTTCAAGGTTTGCTAACCGATTTTTTGCATTAGGAGGTAAAATCATGCGTGAATTTAGTAATCGCAGAGTTTTCAATTCATCTGATTCCGTTCTATCCTTCATAAGCATAATACACTTCCTCTCTCTTTCTTATATTTCTCCCTTCATTTTAGATAAAAATAACGATATTTTAGGAAGTTTTTGTTAACATTCTGTTAACATCTCAGTACATAATATAAGCTTTAAATTCATTTTTACAACGACTACGGAGTTTTTAACTAGAGGGTGCTCTATGGCTCTTCTGACAAAATCGTTACATTCTAAATAAAAATTGGCATTTAAAACAAGCTGCTGAAATGAATGACCCTCTTCTTGTAGTTAAAGACTACTTTTAAAGAGGTGAAAAAAGAAGTGAATGTAATTACGACCTTTGTTGAAAAAAGAAGAGAAAAGCAGCTTAAATATGAAAAATCTGTTCTCCGTGAAATATCGGTGAAGTCATTAAAGGAGAAGGTACAACAATACTTTGGTTCATCACGATTAACTCAAAGTTTGATCATGAATACGGGCATTGAAGAGGCTTGCTATGATGTAGCCATTGAAGCTTATTTATTAGGAGCCAATATGGGCCGTTTTGGTTATTACGGCGAATCGGCGGAAGAAGTGAAAAAGCGTTGTCAGCAGGAGGAGAAGCATCTTGTTGATACTTTATATAATTTTTTATTATACTGGGGCAGCGGTGAAGAAGGCGCTATGAGTGAATCGCTATATTATCTCTGCGAGCAGTATGTGAATAGCTGGTGGTTAGAGGGCTTTTATAAAGGTGAACGAAGAATTAAATTGAAGCTCCATTAATCCCTTTTCATGTTCTACCCTTGTCCTTTGTCCCATATATTGTATTGGAAGGACAAGGCGGAGGGATTGATGGATACTTATGAAAAAAGGCTGGAAAATAAGTTTATTTTCACTTGGACTTATCGTCCTGTTTTTTATTTTACAGTATGATTTTTCGGAGGAAGATTCATGGAAGTCCTGGAACCTGCCTCTTTCAGGAGAAGTTATTCTACTTGATCCCGGCCATGGAGGACCGGACGGCGGGGCAGGGGATGAAGGTGCATTAGAAAAGGATATTGCGTTAGATGTTTCATTAAAGTTAAGGGAATACCTACAGGAACAAGGCGCACTCGTTGTGATGACGAGAGAAGTGGACAAGGATTTAGCTGATAAAAGTACAAGGGGATACAGCCGTAGAAAAGTTGAGGACTTAAAAAAACGTCTTAAAATGATTAATAAGAAGGATGTGGACTTTTTTGTCAGTATCCATCTTAATTCGATCCCTTCACCAAGATGGAGCGGGGCACAAACTTTTTATGCTCCTCACTTTAAGGAAAATGAGCGAGCGGCAAAGTTTATTCAGGATGAATTTAAAGTAAATCTTGGCAATACAAAGCGTGAGGCAAGACCAATCAATCATGTATATATTTTAAAACATGCCAAAAAACCCGGCGTTTTAGTTGAAGTAGGGTTCTTATCCAATCCGGGAGAAAGAGCCCGCTTAAAAGAAGACAGCTATCAAGATATGCTGGCGGCCTCGATTTATAATGGGATTATGCGTTATTATACAGATGAAAAGGAAATCATTATACCTGAATAAGGCGTTCAAAAGACGCCTTTTTTGTATATTTTGAAAATATAAGGTTAAACTGTGATTCGAATAATAGTGATTTTCATTCCCTGTGGTATACTGTGATATAGAATAGGATAAGGTAGGTGCCAAAGAATGTTTACAGTTGAAGAAGCAAAAGAGCTTTTAAGTTCGCTTAAAGAACCTTTCTTACATATATCATTAGCAGAGCTAAACGCTATTGAAGAGATAAAGGTAAAGGAAGAGAAAAATCATGTCAGTGTCAAAATTGCAATTACGAAGACAGGAACTGCAGAGCAGCTTCAGCTTCAAACGCAGATCGTAAATCTTTTAAAAGAAGCGGGTGCAGAGACTGTCGGAATCCGCTTTACTGAATTACCGGCGGAAGTGATTGCTAAATATCAAGCTGAGGCTCCTAAGGGAGATGGTGGATTACTTTCACCTAACAGCGGGACTACGTTCATCGCCATTGCAAGTGGTAAAGGTGGCGTTGGGAAGTCAACGATTTCCGTCAATCTAGCTGTAGCCCTTGCAAGGTTAGGTAAGAAAGTTGGTCTAGTCGATGCAGATATTTACGGTTTCAGTGTACCTGATATGATGGGTATCACGAATCGCCCTGCAGTACAAGGGGAAAAGATCATCCCTGTTGAACGCTTTGGTGTACAAGTTATTTCTATGGGATTCTTTGTTGAGGATAATTCACCGATCATCTGGCGCGGACCAATGCTTGGAAAGATGCTGAACAGCTTCTTTAAAGAGGTAACCTGGGGTGACTTAGATTATCTATTGCTTGACCTGCCTCCAGGTACGGGGGATGTTGCACTTGACCTTCATACAATGCTTCCGGCATGTAAAGAAATTATCGTGACAACACCGCATCCAACAGCAGCATTTGTTGCAGCTCGTGCAGGGGCAATGGCGTTAAAAACAGATCATGAGATTTTAGGTGTTATTGAAAATATGTCCTACTTTGAAAGCAAAGTGACAGGTGAGAAGGAATATGTGTTTGGTAAAGGCGGAGGAGATAAGCTCGCAGAAGTGCTAAATTCCGAGCTTCTTGGTCAATTGCCATTAGCACAGCCTGATTGGAATGAAGAAGATTTTGCGCCTTCTGTCTATCAGGAGGATCATAAGTTAGGAAAAATCTATTTGGATATCGCTCAGAAAGTCATTCAAAATTTAAGTAAATAATGAATTAAGAAAAGAGCTCTCTATAGTGGGAGCTCTTTTCTTATTATGCCTCATCTTTTTTCTCTTCGGATGCTTTTGCCTCAGCTGCTTTTAACAGTAGCTCTTGGATCTTGGTTTGGTACAATGGGCTCTCGATCGTTTCTGAGACAACCTGCTTTAAATGCTCACGATATTCATTCCCTTTTAGAACAGTGGTTAATTCCTTCTCAAGTTCCGGGTCCTTCATGATTTCAATCAATTTAGTCCGGTATTCAGGATCATTCATTAAATTTTTCATAAGCTGTTCATGTTCTTTTTGCATCGTTTTGGCTATCGTTTCAGCGAATTGTGGATCTTGAAAGGTCTTTTTCCAAAACTCAATTCCTTTGTCGCTGGTTAATGTATTTTGAACGGTATCCGTTACAATTGTCTGGTCCATAATAAGCTGTTGCCTTAGCTGTTCATCAGACATGACCTCTTGAATTGCTTTTTTTCCATCATCTGTTTTTAAAATATCCACAACCATTTTCTTCGTTTCCTCATAGTCTAATTGACCGCCGCTTGCTTGCTCCTGGGAACAGCCGGCGATAAAGAAAATGGCGAGGAAGGGAAGGAGAAAGGACATTTTAGGTTTCATTATTTATAGCCCCTTTCAGAGTAATTCTTACTTTTAGGATGAATTATTTTGATTAATATTATTCGTGACAAAGCTATTCCTAGATTTTTCAAGGGTTGGTTGTTACAATTACAGTAATGGAAGATTTTTATATTGGAGGATAACGTTGTGACTAGTCGAAATGTAGTTAAATTATTTTTTACTACCTTACTAATCGGCGGACTTGTAACGGGGATAACGGGATTCATTATTCGTTGGAATGAGTTTGCACCTTATTTTTTGAATTTTAACATTTTAAAAATTATTTCAACATTCTTTTGGCTATTTGGTGTCGGTTTAATCTTCAGTTTGGTGAGCCAAGTATCCTTTTTTGCCTACTTAACCGTTCATCGTTTTGGACTGGGAATTTTCAAATCCGCTTCCCTTTGGAATGGTGTTCAAGTAGTCGTTATCTTATTTGCTCTATATGATTTAATCTATTTTCGCTATAACTCTTTTGCCGAAACAGGTGAAGGAATCCTGCCCTTTCTAGCACCGGCTGTCATGATCCTGGTTGTTGGCTTAGTGGTTGCCTATTTCAAGGTCAAACAAACTAATAAAAGTGCCTTTATTCCGGCCGTCTTTTTTATGGTTGTTGTCACAATTCTTGATTGGGTGCCTATTCTAAGATTAAATGATTCAAACTGGCTATATCTAATGATTTTCCCACTATTAGTATGTAATGCTTACCAGCTGCTTATTCTGCATAAGCTGAACGAGAACTCTATCAAAGAAAGACAAGCTAAGTCAAATAAGCTTGCTTAAACTGGAGTTAGGAAAATGTCCTTCATTTTAAAAAAATGAGGGACATTTTTCTGTTTGCTTGGGTTTTGAATTTGTGGGTCGGGTTAGCAAGAATTTGAAGGAGGAGCGGATTTCGAGGTCTATCTTTTATAGGGGTGATAAAGGACAAAATACTGAAGCGTGAGAGAGGAGATGTATCATGGAAGGCTTCTAAAGGACAAAAACTAAAGTCAGTTTAAGAAGATGTCCTAAAGAACCCTAGGAAAAACGACGACGCGAGTCCGCAGCTATGTCCAATAAAGCCGAGAACCTTTCACTAAATAAAAAATAAAAATGCACAAGAAACCCCGCTGAGGAGTCCCTTGTGCATTGCTTTTAATATTAAAATTAAACTTGCTGTAAAAAAGGCTAGGCCCCTATTTTATCTCAGATGACTTCGATTCTGCATTTGCGATCATTTCCGAAACAGTAACTAACCTGTAGTCTTTCAGGCTGTCTAATATATAAGGCAAGGCCTTTTCTGTTTGCTTGGCAGAATCTGAAGCATGAAGAAGAATAATATCACCCTTTTTTGCCTTTGCTACATTTTCAGTGATTGTTTTAACGCCGGGATTTGTCCAGTCCTTTGAATCAATACTCCAGTGGACCACCGTATACCCATAACGTTGTGCAATCTTCAAAGTCTTTGCATCAAAGTGTCCTGTAGGAGAGCGGAGAAGCTGAATATTGTTTACGTTAAGCTTTTTAAAAGCGGTTTGAGCATTGGCAATATCCTGTCTAACCTTTTCCTCCTCTAATTCTGTATAATCCTTGTATTCATAGCCCAGCATGCCAATCTCATATCCTTCTTTTACGATTCGACTAACTAGATCTGGATGACGCTCTGCCCAAGAGCCAGATAAGAAAAAGGTAGCAGATTTCACATTATACTTTTTTAATGCATCCAGTATGGGTTCTGCTTTTTCATCACCCCAGCCAATATTAAAGGTTAAAGCAATATCTTTTTCCCCTTTATAAACCGCCTTAGGACCGTCCTTTGCAGAAAATACGGGAACTTGAACGATATTACCTAAAAATAAAAACCATGCAGTAAAAAATGAGGCCATACAAATTAAGAGTATTTGTTTAATCATTTTTCCATTTAAAACAAAGAAAAAATTCATCAGATCACCTCGTCCCACACTCTCTGTACAATCCTATGAGGGATTTAAAAGAAAATGAACTAAATTTTTCATAAAAAGAGCAAAAAATGAAAACACTACATTAAAAAATAATGACGGTAAGGGGTAAATGGAAATGATAGGTGTTTTATTAAATGAAATGGAGATTAAGGAAATGCAATATTTATTGAAGAGAGAAATGGACGAGATTTTATTTGATTTAAAAGATGAACGTATTGATCTAATTGTAAAAAGAGGCATGGAGGAACGCTATAAACATTTATTTACTTTATTTAAGCGAGTGGCAGCCCCAAAGGATTGTTTAAGGTATATGCGTAACACTCATAAAATATCGAAAGCAGCAAACCGATATAAAAAAGATCAAAAAAGTTATTGACATTGATTTATAATCTTGTTATATTAGTAAACGTCGCTGATGACTTCTTCTGTTTTGAAAAAATAAAAACATGTTGACAACAAATCAGTGAAAATGATATTATAAAAAAGCTCATTTTTTGCGGGTGTTATAATTGCTCTTTGAAAACTAAACAAACAAAAACGTCAACGTTAATTCTAGTTACCTTATGGTAACAAAACATATGAGCTATTCAAACAATCTTATTGGAGAGTTTGATCCTGGCTCAGGACGAACGCTGGCGGCGTGCCTAATACATGCAAGTCGAGCGAATCTTTGGGAGCTTGCTCCCAAAAGTTAGCGGCGGACGGGTGAGTAACACGTGGGCAACCTGCCTGTAAGACTGGGATAACTTCGGGAAACCGGAGCTAATACCGGATAATTCATTTCCTCTCATGAGGAAATGTTGAAAGGCGGCTTCGGCTGTCACTTACAGATGGGCCCGCGGCGCATTAGCTAGTTGGTGAGGTAACGGCTCACCAAGGCGACGATGCGTAGCCGACCTGAGAGGGTGATCGGCCACACTGGGACTGAGACACGGCCCAGACTCCTACGGGAGGCAGCAGTAGGGAATCTTCCGCAATGGACGAAAGTCTGACGGAGCAACGCCGCGTGAGTGATGAAGGTTTTCGGATCGTAAAACTCTGTTGTTAGGGAAGAACAAGTATGAGAGTAACTGCTCATACCTTGACGGTACCTAACCAGAAAGCCACGGCTAACTACGTGCCAGCAGCCGCGGTAATACGTAGGTGGCAAGCGTTGTCCGGAATTATTGGGCGTAAAGCGCGCGCAGGCGGTTCCTTAAGTCTGATGTGAAAGCCCACGGCTCAACCGTGGAGGGTCATTGGAAACTGGGGAACTTGAGTGCAGAAGAGAAGAGTGGAATTCCACGTGTAGCGGTGAAATGCGTAGAGATGTGGAGGAACACCAGTGGCGAAGGCGACTCTTTGGTCTGTAACTGACGCTGAGGCGCGAAAGCGTGGGGAGCAAACAGGATTAGATACCCTGGTAGTCCACGCCGTAAACGATGAGTGCTAAGTGTTAGAGGGTTTCCGCCCTTTAGTGCTGCAGCAAACGCATTAAGCACTCCGCCTGGGGAGTACGGCCGCAAGGCTGAAACTCAAAGGAATTGACGGGGACCCGCACAAGCGGTGGAGCATGTGGTTTAATTCGAAGCAACGCGAAGAACCTTACCAGGTCTTGACATCCTCTGACAATCCTAGAGATAGGACGTTCCCCTTCGGGGGACAGAGTGACAGGTGGTGCATGGTTGTCGTCAGCTCGTGTCGTGAGATGTTGGGTTAAGTCCCGCAACGAGCGCAACCCTTGATCTTAGTTGCCAGCATTCAGTTGGGCACTCTAAGGTGACTGCCGGTGACAAACCGGAGGAAGGTGGGGATGACGTCAAATCATCATGCCCCTTATGACCTGGGCTACACACGTGCTACAATGGATGGTACAAAGGGTTGCAAAACTGTGAAGTCGAGCGAATCCCATAAA
>NZ_CP137640.1:185000-450000 GCF_036670025.1 Niallia oryzisoli
TCATAGTATAGCGATTGGTACATTGGCAGGGTTGGCAAAGCATTATAAGAAGCTAGGTGTTATCTGGTTTGATGCTCATGGCGATCTAAATACTGCGGAAACATCTCCTACAGGAAATATTCATGGCATGCCGTTAGCAATCAGCATTGGCATTGGTCACGAGCTTTTAACGAATATGTTTGGTTACAGTCCAAAAGTGAAGCCGGAGCATGTTGTCATTATTGGAGCACGTTCATTAGATGAAGGGGAACGATTGTTGATTAAAGAAAAAGGCATCAAGGTATTTACAATGCATGAACTTGATCGCTTAGGTATGACAAAAGTGATGGAGGAAACCATTGCTTATTTGAAAGGAAAGACGGATGGTGTTCATCTATCGTTTGACTTGGACGGCTTGGACCCTTCAGATGCACCAGGTGTTGGTACACCTGTTACAGGAGGGGTAAGTTATCGGGAAAGTCATTTAGCCATGGAAATGTTGGCTGAAGCAGACATCATTACATCTGCCGAGTTTGTGGAGGTCAATCCAATTCTTGATGAAAAAAATAAAACGGCAGCTGCTGCAGTGAAATTAATGGGTTCATTATTTGGCGAAAAACTATTATAATAGACAAAAAGCGGTAACTAATATCGACAGTTACTGCTTCTTTTTATGTTTCACTTTTATGAAAAACAATACATATTGGAGCGAAGAAGATTCCTAAAATTGGCAATAAACTAACTTATGTACTAACCCAATGAACTGACAATTAAAAACTGAATAAGTAAAGTAAAAAAATGTGAAACCTTTTCCGGTATTGATTCGTATTATCGAATAGCCGCATAGAGCGGAGGTTAAAGAATGGAAGCAATTGTAAAAAAACGGGTTAAACAAGTTTTAAAGGGAGATCAAAACGCTTTTGGAGAAATAGTAGAGATTTATAAAGATAAAGTGTTTCAACTGTCTTTTCGTATGCTGGGGAATAGACATGAGGCTGAGGATATTGCTCAAGAAGCCTTTATACGTGCATACGTAAATATTCAGAGCTTCAATATAAACTTGAAGTTTTCAACTTGGCTCTATCGAATTGCAACGAACCTTTGCATTGATCGTATCCGAAAGAAGAAGCCAGACTATTATCTTGACGCTGAAGTTGCAGGAACAGAAGGATTAACGATGTATTCCCAGATCCCCGCTACAACTCCATTACCGGAGGATGATGTCGAAAGCTTGGAGCTTCAGGACACAATACAAAGAGAAATCTCAAATCTGCCTGAGAAATACCGTACTGTTATCGTACTTAAATATATAGATGAGCTATCACTAAATGAAATCAGCGAAATTCTGGATATGCCGCTAGGTACGGTTAAAACAAGA
Organism: Niallia oryzisoli; assembly: GCF_036670025.1. Lineage (NCBI taxonomy): Bacteria > Bacillati > Bacillota > Bacilli > Caryophanales > Bacillaceae > Niallia > Niallia oryzisoli. The sequence goes on from NZ_CP137640.1 coordinate 186,358, forward strand.
ATTCATCGTGGTCGGGAAGCTTTGAGGAAACAATTACGACATGTGTGATAGGAGGGGTGAGAACTTTGAAATGTCCAGAAAAAATGGTAGTTTACATGCATGAGTATTTAGATGAGGAGATCTCAGCCGAGCATGAAAAAGAGTTGAGAGAGCATATTCATCGCTGTATGGATTGCAAAATGCATTTTCATCAATTAAAGAAGACGATTGCCTTAGTGCAAAGCGCATCACATATACAAGCACCTAATAATTTTACGGCTAATATCATGGCTAATCTGCCAAAGGAAAAGCGCAATGTAGGCGTAAAGCGCTGGTTTATGCAGCATCCTTTATTGACAGCTGCTTCGCTTTTTCTTGTACTAATGGCAGGAAGCTTACTTTCTACTTGGAACCAGGATCAACAATTCTCTGTTTCCAAACAGCCGAATCTAGTCGTCCAAAATGATACAGTTATCGTCCCTGAAGGTGAGGTTGTAAGAGGGGATGTTTTAGTACGAAATGGGAAATTGAAAATTGAAGGTAAGGTCGATGGAAATGTGACAGTGATTAACGGTGAACAATACATGGCATCGGCCGGTAAGGTAACGGGTGAGATAAAAGAAATTAATGAAGTGTTTGAATGGTTATGGTATCACATCCAAGAAACAGGAGAAGAGATTTTTCAAGTATTTGATGAACAAAAGGTTATAGGGAAAAGTGAAGCCTAGTTTCCATTGTAAACAAAAAACTCTGCTGAGGCAGAGTTTTTCGTCTTCTCTAATGAAGATATATCATTAATAAAATCGAACTGTTTCCTTGATTGGTATTTGTACCTAATATGGTATAATAGGTTGGATACATAAAGAAGTATTTCTTTTCCAAAGTTATTCTATTATTTAGAAGATCATATTTGATACTTAAGTACCAAAGTTAACAATTACAAAATGGAGGAAGAACAATGTTGTTTGAAGACCTTCAACTAATGAAATATTTGGCTAATATTGTTGACGTTCTCCTCGTTTGGTACGTCATATATAAAATTATTATGATTGTCAGAGGGACAAAAGCGGTCCAGTTTTTAAAAGGGATTTTTGTGATTCTCATTGTCCAGCTGATAAGCGAAGTCTTTCATCTCCAAACTCTTTTTTGGATAACGGACCAAATCATTTCTTGGGGATTTTTAGCCATTATTATTATTTTCCAGCCTGAGTTAAGAAGAGCCCTTGAACAGTTAGGACGTGGGAAATTCTTTTCCAGAACCGGTTCGCGGGAAGAAGATGACCAGGAAAAAACAGTTGAATCCATTATAAAAGCAGTTGACTATATGGCGAAAAGAAGAATAGGGGCCCTCATTTCTTTAGAGATGGAAACGGGAATGAGTGATTATATTGAAACAGGAATTGAGGTAGATTCAAAAATATCAGCTGAGCTGTTAATCAATATCTTTATCCCCAATACGCCGCTCCATGACGGTGCGGTCATTTTACAAAAAAACAGAGTGGCAGCTGCGGCATGTTATTTACCTTTATCAGAAAGTCCCTTTATATCAAAGGAGCTTGGAACAAGGCATCGGGCCGCAATCGGTATTAGTGAAGTGACAGACAGCCTGACAGTGGTTGTGTCAGAGGAAACAGGCGCTGTTTCATTGACGAAAAATGGAAAATTGCATAGAGACTTAAACAAAGAAGCCTTTCGCGAGATGCTTTCAACTGAATTATTAGCACCTGCACCAGAGAAACAAGCTTCTTCAGCTCGTTGGAACTGGAGGGGGAAAAAACATGGATAAATGGCTGGATCAACTTACCGATAGTAAGCTGTTTATGAAATTAGTTGCTTTATTGTTGGCTTTGTTATTATTTGGTACTGTCTATGACAGTAGTAAAGGGACCAATGATATCAATGTACCTGGTGCTGAACAGTCAGCGGTGATCTCTGATATTCCGGTAAAAAGTTATTATGATACAGATAATCTTGTCATTACCGGTGTTCCGGAAACAGTTGAAATTACATTAAAAGGCCCAACGCCTAATTTACAAGCGGCCAAGACACAAAGGGACTTTGAAGTATATGCTGATTTATCAAAAGTAAAGGTTGGTAAACAGCGGGTTAGGCTGCAAATCAAAGATCTATCTGACAAGCTAAAAGCTACGATTAATCCTGCTTATGTAGATGTAAATGTCCAGGAAAAGGTCACAAAGGAATATACAATCGACGCCGAGTTTAATCAGAAAATGGTTGCTGATGGATATGAAGCTGGTGCCCCAGTTGTGAAGCCGAATAAAGTAAAAATTACCGGCGGAAAAGATGTAATGGATAAAATTAGTTATGTAAAGGCTATTCTTGAACTCAATAAAACAGTAAATGAAACAATTGAAGAATCTGCCAGAATTACCGTTTTGGATAAAAATTTAAACAAATTAGATGTATCAGTGGATCATGAAGTGGTGAATGTGACAGTTCCAATTAAGAAGCTTAGTAAAACAGTAAAAATTGAAGTTGTCGAGAAGGGCTCACCATCAGAAGGAGTTTCCATTGATTCCATTACATTAGATACAAATGAGGCAACTATTTCCGCAAATCAAAATGTGTTGGACAAGACAGAAGCGGTTCGAGTGGAAGTCGACGTCAGTACGGTCAAAGAAAATACTGAATTAACACTTCCGGTCATCATCTCTGATGAGATAAAAGAAGTGACACCAAAAACGGTTAAAGCGACAGTAAAAGTCAGCACTGCAAGTGAAGAAACGGCTACAACCGAGGAGGAAATAACAAAAACACTTTCAAAGATTCCAATCCGCTTTACTGGTTTACCAGAAAATCTCAGTGCTGTTTTTCGCAACCCATCAAGCGGAAGCGTTGATCTGACGGTAACAGGAACAGAAAGTGAACTAGCTGATATTGACGAATCTGATTTTCAATTATCTGTTAATGCAGCAGAGTTGACTGAAGGGGAACACGAACTTCAATTAGATGTAAAAGGTCCGGAAAATGTAACCTGGAGTACAGCAATGAATACAATCACCATTGCTATTTCAGAGAAACAGGCCTAGATTTTCAATTACTTACTAATAAATAGAACATAAGACAAAAAGATATCCGATATAGGGGGAGAAAAAGGAAAGGTTGTTTTCCCTCTATGTCATTGAGGAATAATCCTAGAAGGAGCGATTCAAACAATGGGTAAATATTTCGGTACTGATGGAGTTAGGGGAGTGGCAAACAGTGAGTTAACGCCAGAACTAGCTTTCAAATTAGGACGATTTGGCGGTTTTGTATTAACGAAAGACCATGATCGGCCAAAGGTATTAATCGGGCGTGACACACGTATTTCTGGGCATATGCTAGAAGGGGCGCTTGTTGCCGGGCTTCTCTCCATTGGCGCAGAAGTAATGCGTTTAGGAGTCATTTCTACACCAGGGGTTTCCTATTTAACAAAAGCAATGGGAGCTCAGGCAGGGGTTATGATTTCTGCTTCTCACAACCCGGTAGCTGATAATGGAATAAAATTCTTTGGTCCCGACGGATTTAAATTATCTGATGAACAGGAAAATGAAATCGAGCAGCTGATGGATATGGAAGAAGATGAATTACCAAGACCGGTTGGAGCGGATTTAGGTTTGGTTAATGACTATTTTGAAGGTGTGCAAAGGTATCTTCAGTATCTCAAGCAAACGGTTGATGAAGATTTTTCTGGAATACATATTGCATTAGACTGTGCGCATGGAGCAACGTCTAACCTGGCAACGTATATATTTGCAGACCTTGATGCAGATCTTTCCACAATGGGGGCTTCACCTAACGGATTAAATATTAACGATGGTGTCGGCTCGACACATCCGGAAACACTGGCAGCCTTCTTAAAGGAAAAAGGAGCTGATGTAGGGCTTGCCTTCGACGGTGACGGTGATCGCCTAATCGCAATTGACGAAAACGGAGAAATTGTTGACGGCGACCAAATCATGTATATTTGTGCAAAGTATATGAAAGATCATGGAATGCTGAAGCATAGTACAGTGGTTTCCACAGTTATGAGTAATTTAGGTTTTTACAAAGCGTTGGAAGCACAAGGAATTCAAAGTATCCCAACTGCAGTAGGTGACCGTTATGTTGTTGAAGAGATGAAGAAAAACGGCTTCAACTTAGGCGGAGAGCAGTCAGGTCATATTATTTTCCTTGATTACAACACAACCGGCGATGGACTGTTAACAGGTGTTCAACTTGTTAATATTATGAAGATGACAAACAAGCCTTTATCAGAGCTTGCTGCGGAGATGAAGAAGTACCCGCAAAAGCTTGTTAACATTCGTGTAAAGGATAAGCACCATGTCACTGACAACGAAAAAGTAAGTCAGGTTATTAAAGAAGTAGAAGAGGAAATGAACGGAAATGGCCGTATCCTTGTTCGTCCTTCTGGAACAGAGCCTCTTGTCCGCGTAATGGCTGAAGCATCAACAGAGGAGCTTTGCGAGTCCTATGTCAGCCGCATTGCAGAAGTTGTTGAAGCAGAAATGGGTTTAAAAGAATAGGTGTCAGGCACCGCAAAAAGACAGATTGAGTGAAACTGTCCATATGCGGTGCCTGACACCATTGTTTTTATGCATGCATATTTTATTGTATACCCTTTAAAAATGAATATATTATGATCAACATTGACGAAGGGTATAAACTATTGTATGATGTTCTTGATTCTGAACATTTTTGGAAACAACACATATGATGATGAAGGAGGCTAGGCGAAAAACATAACGACAATTTTTAAAAGCGCCTGAACTACACCCTGAAGTAGGTGATAGTTGACGAGGAGGAGGTTTATCGAATTTTCGGCGGATGCCTCCCGGTTGAAAAGCACAACCGAAAAGCACTTCCTTAAATCATTAAGGTAACTTAATGGACAAAGGGAAGGGTATGCTAATCAATGATAGGATCTATTTAGATCTGTCAAGTTGGATAAAAAAATAATACAGAGATAAGGGGACAAGAATGTCCCAATTCGGTTCAACATATGCCTTGCAAATCGTTATGCGACCGATCGTAGCTATGTATTTGTGAGCCATTAAACATATTGAACTCTTATCAAGACTTCTTGTCCCCTTATAGGGAGGAAGAAGAATTATGTGTGGAATAGTAGGATATATAGGAAACCAGGATTCAAAAGAGGTTTTATTAAAAGGTTTAGAAAAACTTGAGTACAGAGGATATGATTCTGCCGGTATCGCGGTTATGAGTAATGACGGTGTACATGTGTTTAAAGAGAAAGGCCGTATTGCTGATTTACGTAACATCGTTGATTATGATCTGCTGGCGAATACTGGAATTGGCCATACACGCTGGGCAACACATGGTGTACCAAGTCAATCGAATGCACACCCACATAAAAGTAATTCTGGCCGTTTCACACTCGTTCATAACGGTGTGATTGAGAACTATGAATTGATCAAGAGTGAATATTTGATGGATGTACCTTTACAGAGTGATACAGATACAGAAATCATTGTTCAGCTTGTTGAGTTATTCGTTAATAAAGGAATCGAGGTAGAAAAGGCCTTTTGCCAAACACTTGAGCTTTTGAAAGGATCTTATGCGATTGCCTTATTAGATGAACAAAATTCGGATATAATTTATGTAGCAAAAAATAAAAGTCCTCTTTTAGTCGGCATTGGGGAAGATTTCAACGTGGTTGCTAGTGATGCATTGGCGATGCTGCAGGTTACAGACCGCTTTGTAGAAATCATGGATAAAGAAATCGTTATCGTAACAAAAACTGCAGTAACCATCAAAACGCTTGCTGGTGAAGTCATTCAACGAGACCCATATCGAGCTGAACTTGATGCAAGCGATATTGAAAAAGGAACATATCCGCATTTTATGCTGAAGGAAATTGACGAACAACCATTAGTTCTTCGTAAAATCATTCAAAAATACCGCAGCGAAAATGGCGATCTGGAAATTGATCAGGATATCGTGCAAGCAGTAAATGAGGCAGATCGAATCTATATTATTGCTGCGGGTACATCTTATCATGCAGGTCTAGTAGGGAAGCAGTTTATTGAAAAGCTTGCTGCCGTTCCAGTTGAGGTTCATATTGCCAGCGAGTTTGGTTACAACATTCCATTATTATCTGCTAAGCCGTTGTTTATTTTTATCTCACAAAGTGGTGAAACAGCTGACAGCCGTGCTGTGTTGGTACAAATTAAAGAACTTGGTCACAAAGCATTAACAATCACAAATGTTCCTGGTTCAACATTATCAAGAGAAGCGGACTTTACATTACTGCTTCATGCCGGTCCAGAAATTGCCGTAGCTTCTACAAAAGCATACACAGCTCAATTAGGTGTGTTGGCCATTCTTGCTGAAGTAGTTGCCAGAAGCAATGGTCGAGAAATCGGCTTCGACCTTTCTCGCGAGCTTGGAATTGTCGCGAATGCAATGGAAGTTCTTTGCGACTCCAAAGAGGAAGTTGAACAAATGGCCAGAGAGTATCTTGAAACAACTCGAAATGCCTTCTTTATCGGCCGTGGAGTGGACTACTATGTATGTCTTGAAGGATCATTGAAATTAAAGGAAATTTCCTATATTCAAGCTGAAGGTTTTGCAGGCGGAGAATTAAAGCATGGAACGATTGCTTTAATTGAGGACGGTACTCCGATTATTGCCTTAGCAACACAAGAAAGCGTCAATTTAAGTATCCGCGGAAACGTAAAAGAGGTCGTAGCCCGCGGCGCAAATCCATGCATCATTTCCATGAAGGGTCTCGAAATGGCCGATGACCGTTTCGTCATCCCAGAAGTGCATGCATTATTAACACCTCTTATCTCTGTTATCCCGCTGCAGCTTTTCGCTTATTACGCAGCCCTGCACCGCAACTGCGACGTCGACAAGCCACGTAACCTAGCAAAATCTGTTACTGTTGAGTAATTATGGAGCGGTCCTTGTGCTGTGAGTTATAATTAATCGTGTCACAACTTATAATACTGACAAGATTGTGACGTGTCGTACTTAAAGGTATTGGTCAATGGAACAAGGAAATAATTTTATATAAAGAAAATGGCTTGGAGGTTTTTCTCCAAGCCATTATTATTGTCATAATGAGGATAAAGAAGTACATGCTTTTAGAATAATCACACAATCTAACGGAGAAATTAAAGAGAATAGTAAGTAAGGAATAGGAACGGGGGCAGAGTGGATATTTCCTATTAGCTAACAAATATATTTAAGGTGTCTTTCATCTTTACTTACAGCTAAAAAAGAATAAATAAGGGATGGTAAGCAGTGGGGAATCTGACAGCCTATATCGACCAATTCGGATATATGGTACTATTTATAGCATTATTATTAGAATTGATCGCTTTGCCATTACCCGGTGAAGTTCTAATGAGTTATACGGGATACCTTGTTTTTCAGGGACATTTAAATTGGATCCTCAGTATTTTAATAGCAGGTATTGGAGCTTGTATTGGAATGACCATTTCATATTGGATAGGGTATAAGTTAGGAGAACCATTCTTTGAGAAATATGGATCGCGATTTCATTTGGGTCCAGAACGGTTTGAAAACCTATCTCTGTGGTTTAGTAAGTACGGGAATAAGCTGTTGCTGATTGCTTATTTTATCCCTGGAGTTAGACATATTACGGGGTACTTTTCCGGAACGACCCGACTTCCCTTTCGGACGTACGCTATTTTTGCCTATACCGGAGCATTTCTGTGGGTGATGGTATTTATTACAATTGGTAAAATATTAGGTCCGCAATGGGAGACATTTCACAGTTCAATTAAAAAATATCTCATTATTGGGGGAATAGCAGCTGCCATCATTTTGGTAATGATCTACATCTGCAGAAAATACAAAGAGGAGATAAAAGAGTTCGTCATTAGGTTATTAAATCTAACTTTGAATATTTTTCATACGAGAAGACGAGTTGGATTTCTGTTAGCGATGACCTCCATTCTGACGCTTGGTCTTATCGTTCTAATGTTTGGCATGATACAGGATTTTCTTGGAAATGAATTTACCAATTTTAATAAAATTGTGGGTTTATTGATTTCCTTAGTTTTTAATAAAGATTGGACAGAGACTATGCAAACATTTTTATTACTGGGTTCAAGGCAAGTTCAATTGATCCTTCTCAGCTTTTCATTTATTTGGATTTTATGGAAAGGTGAGAATAAATTGATTGAATTAGGTTCTTTTGCAATGGTTATGGTAGGTGGGGAACTATATGAAGAAAGTTTGAGAAGAATTTTTCAACATCTTTCCCCTGTTCCCTATTCGTTCACGGGTCACCCGGTCCTCAGCTTCCCAAGTGAGCAATCATTGATTAATTTTGTTATTTACGGTTTTGTAGTATTTATTACGGTACGTTTTATAAAAAATGCTTGGACTCACAGCATTGTTCCAATTGCCGGATTAGTAGTGTTACTTCTTATTGCCATCAGTCGATTGTACTTTAACGTAGAACTTCCAAGTGATATTGCTGCTGGCTACGTCTTTGGGGGAGTTTGGCTGGGTTTAAATATTCTTTTACTGGAAATTTTCCGATTACTAAGAAGAATAGATACACATCCAGTTTATAATGGTGCTTGAATATCAAATGATGAATGAAGAGGAATTATGGGAATTGAAACTTTTTTAAACTATCGATATGATTGTGTTCATTTTTTTATTGGTATTGTGGGGATTCCCGCTCCGGAAGAGTTGATGCTATTTATAATTGCGAATGCCAAGGACAATCAGCTTGAATTGCAAAAGGTATTTCAATCAAGAGATGCTTATTGGAAAATTTACTTATACAAAACGAATTATAGAAGGAAACAAAAACACCGGCATACAAAACGCCGGTGTTTTTACTATTTGCTTAATGATTCGATACTGTCTTTCTTTTCATTCATTTTCGGAACAAGCGGGATTTTGTTGTAAATGTGGATGATTGCATTTGCGATTGGCTCAAGAAACGGATGGTATTTATAAACGATAGAACTAATGACCAATGAAATGATGATGCTTCCTAAGACATCAAATGGATAATGATGTCCAACATAAATCCGTGAAAAACCGGTTAAGATGGCAAACAAGGTCATCCCAGATCCAATTTTTTACTCAATAATAAATTTAAAGCAGAAAGGGGATGACTACTATGGAGTCTGAATATAAAAGGGACTTTGTAATGTACAGGGCAATTTTCGGTATGTTTAGTTTTGTTGTGTTGTGTATGCTCACTCCAGAAGAATCGGGAAACGTACCTTATGTTACAGTACGTTGTCTCGGTTCTTTTTGTGAGAATAATTGATTTTCATAAAGTAATTGAGAATAGTTCCACCAAAACATAGAGTAATTATAGTCCCAATACCGATGGGGCCATTTAATATAATGGCAGTCAGTAAGAAGAATAGATATATCACTGTTCTTGAAAACTGTATGCTCTTGTTAGTTAACTCTTGAATGATCAAAGTTAAATGGTCAATTGGAATTGGTGCAAAGTGTGTGTGTAAATATATTGCAGTTCCAAGACCAATAAAGATTATACCTATCCCAAAACAAACAAGTTTATTGAACCATATTTCAGGTGTAATCAAATTGTGTAATATGAACAACCACATATCAATACTAATACCAGTTATAAAGGAGGTCAGTAATCCTAAGAATTCAGGTCTTTCTCTTTTTAGAAACGAATTACAAAATATCAGTATAAAAGCAATGATGATTTCCCAACTTCCTACAGTAAGACCTACTGTTTTAGAGAGGCCGACCAACAGTGCATCAAAAGGTGATGTCCCAAGTCTTGATTGAATGGTAAGAGCAACACCGAATGCTAAGAGTAAAATTCCTAAAACATAAAATATGAATCTTGTTGAGCTCAATTTTCTTCATACGTGTTTTGCAGGTAATTCCTTAATCATTAAAAAATGAGGTATGCCATCTTCCATAAATACACTTGATGAAGTCTGATATCCGAGTTTTATATAGAAACCTTCTGCCTGTGTTTGTCCATGTAGTTTCAGCTTATAAACTTCATTTTTTTCTGCAATTTCCTCTAATGCCTTAATGATCAATTTCCCAATACCTAATTTGCGGAAGGGTTTTAATATGCAAATTCTCTCAAAACTAATATGTGTTCACATTTTCCGTTTAGTGTATCAAATTCGTCAAATTCATCTTCTAATGGAACGCCTTGTTCTTCCACAAATACTTCTTTCCTTATATCAAAGGCTTTTTTTAAATCCTCTTCTGTAGTAATTATATTTGACTTCATTATTCTTCGTCCCTTTCTCGATTCATTCTTTAGTTTTAGGTCATAATAAACAATACCCACTACATTATATTGAGTTAATTTTGTTGTAAATGCAACAAAAATATAATAATATTCATTTATAGTAAATGATTAAAACAATCATATTGGTGGAGTTGCAATGATGAAGGAAATACTTCGTGAAATTGGAATGATAGCAAGGGCTTTAGATTCTATCAGTAATATAGAATTTAAGGAATTTGACCTAACAAAAGGTCAGTATTTGTACCTTGTTCGGATATGTGAACATCCAGGGATTATTCAAGAAAAATTGGCAGAGATGATAAAGGTAGACAGAACAACAGCATCTCGTGCGATCAAAAAGCTCGAGATTCAGGGATTCATTGAAAAGAGAGAGGATAGGCATAACCAAAAAATCAAAAAATTATTTCCAACAGAAAAAGGGCAAAGGGTTTATCCTTTCATCAGAAGAGAAAATGATTATTCCAATGCGGTTGCATTAGCTGGATTGTCTGAAGAAGAAGGAGAAACTCTCTTTAATCTTCTTCAAAGAGTAAGAAAAAATATAGAAAAAGACTGGGAATTTGTCAAAAAGGGAAACAAGAGAAATTATTGAGTATTAAAGGAGCAATATACTAAAATGGCAATAAATATAAAACAGTGTAGCCTTATAGATTTACATATTCTTCAAGAAATTAGCTATGAAACATTTAATGAGACATTTAAGGATCAGAATTCGCTTGAAAATATGACTGCTTATTTAGAAAGGGCGTTTGACCTAAACAATTAGAAAAAGAATTATCCAATATTTCTTCGCAATTCTTTTTTGTTTATTTTAATAATGAAATCGCTGGATATTTAAAGGTCAATACCAATGATGCTCAGTCTGAAAAAATAAGTGATGAATCACTTGAAATTGAGCGGATTTATGTAAAAAATAAATTTCAAAAGCAGGGGCTAGGGAAATATCTGATAAATAAAGCAATAGAAATAGCGGAAGAGTTGAATAAAAAGAGGGTCTGGTTAGGAGTTTGGGAAAAAAATGAAAGAGCAATTAGCTTTTATAAAAATATTGGCTTCGTCCAAACTGGAGCACACTCTTTTTATATGGGGAATGAAGAACAAACGGATTTTATTATGACAAAATCGCTATTGTAATTTAAAGCCTCAATTCTGTTCTCGTAAATAAATAAACAGTAAATAGCAAAATGAGTTATAAGATGTCAGTTTAATGAGATCACTCCTTGGGTGGTCTTTTTTGCTTTGAACAGAAAGATGAATTTCATTCATATCAAATCTTGTCAACCAGATAGATTTTAAAATGACTTTAAGGTTGGTTTAAGGTTTGTTCAACATAATGGAGATCAGAAACGAGGAAGGGAGTAAGAAAAATGAACAAAAAAGTTAAATGGTCTGGTATTTCTGTTACTACCGCCTCTTTGCTGACGTTTGCAGGGCTTATTGCCGGCAACACAGAAAAAGTGGCTGACAATAATACAGTTGCCGCCAATTCAGATGAATCGGTGCAGGACAATTTTTCAGATATCCCAGATTCAAATGAATCGAATGAATCAAATGGATTGGGAACTGACCATGGTGAGCACTTTTTCCACGAACATGGCCAGAGGGGAGACCAGGGGGAGTATAGCCAGGACTCAGAGAGCAGCCAAGACCAGTTTAACCAGGACTCAGAGAGTAGTCAGGACCAGTTTTTTCAGGCACCATCCGGCGGGTTTGAACAGGGAGCAGGAAGTTCGGGGTCTTCCCATTGATGGAATTTACAGCAATGAACTCGACAATCAAGCTATTGGGGATCGAAGCTCCGTTGCAGGAAAAGGTACGGCATCTTTTCCTTCAGTTTGAACAGACAGCCAGCAGATTTTTGCCGGACAATCCTCTGGCTGATTTGAATCGCAGTCCTCTCGACATTCCCGTATATTTGGAAGAAAACTTGGCCGACCTACTGGAGAAATCCCTCTTGCTCTCGCGAAAGGTGAATTATGCCGTCCACCCTTTTATCGGCGATGTAATGAAGTCAATCGGCTATATTAACTCGTTTTCACTGGGCTTTTCGCCGGAAATGGAAAGTCTTCAGCCAGCCATGTTTTAGAGGTGCCAATTGAACAGATAGCAAGCCAGTGGATCATTAAGAAACGTGACTTCTCGTTTGATTTCGGCGGATTTGGCAAAGGGTACATTGTCGACAAGACCATAGAACTGTTCGTTAAGGAGAATGTCAAGAATGCGTTAGTCAATGCAGGTGGAGATTTGTATGCGATTGGCAGACACCGAGTGGGGATAGAACATCCTTTGCTTCAAGGCAAGGATATGATGAGATTTTATATAGAAGATCTCTCACTTGCGACTTCCGGGAAAAACTTCCGGAAATGGAGTTCAAACGGGAGGAAGTATCACCATATTGTTGATGGGCGGACCGGCGACGTTGCTGATAATGGAGTGCTGCAGGCATCCGCGATTGCCAGGACGGTGATGGAGGCTGAAACGATCTCAAAAGTATTTTGCATTCTTCCTTTTGAGGAAGCAACGGCCCTAGTAACAAAACAGTTTTCGAACTTTGCCTACTTTGTCTATTTTGATAACAGCCAGATGGCTGTTGGAGGAAATTCAAAATTATATTCTGATTTGGAGGTAGCTGTATGAATTGGATTTGGTTTTTAGTCAGGATTACTGGGCTTGCAGCATACCTGCTGCTGACCTTGTCTGTATTAGCTGGAATTTACCGGCATATTCCGCGGAAGAAGGCTCCGATGCTTGAATTCCATCAAATCATTGGACAGGTTGCGCTGCTTGGAATTGCCGTTCATGCATTCCTGCTCTTTTTTGACAAGTATGAACCCTATTCCCTGACTTCTGTTTTGATTCCATTTATGTAGGGAAACCATCGTTTCCTGACAGGCATTGGAACAATTGCAGCCTATCTGCTTATTTTGGTAGTGGTCACTTCAGATTTCATGAAAGCAGTTGGAAGATCAGCCTGGAAAAAGGCCCATTATCTTGTTTTTCCCGTCTGGTTCCTAGCATGGTTCCACAGTGTCAATATTGGAACTGATTCTGGAACAGTCTGGGCCCAGGGACTCTATTGGGGCAGCTTCCTTGCAGTTCTAGTATCCACTTTGTATATGGTAACAAGAATAATCAGTAGGAAAAAAGAACGGTACCAATCTTAAATAAAAGCCTAAAACTTAAAGGGTAAGTAGTACAGCTTTTGTGGAGAAACCTATAAAAATCATATTAATGTCAGGCTAAATCGCAAGTGATATAGAGCCTACAATCCTTGTTATATTAATGAATATCGAACTTTAGCGTACTAAAAAATATAGCAAAAAACACACCAAATAACATAGTGACAATAACTATTGTCATCTTGTATATTGGAACGTTAAAAGTAATGTTTTTTACTATGTTAATTATGTTGTATGCGAAATTGTAATATTATGTGTATATTTAATAGGACACATGTTCCGTTATTTGCAACAGTAATTGTAATTTTACATTTTTGCCGGACGTACATTCCGTTATTTATCTGAAAGGTTATTATTTTTTCGCATTTATTAGCAAATAACATACTCAGTGTCCGAAGACTCTCCAAAACAGCGTTATTTATGATAATAACGTACTCAATGTCCATAAAAAAGCAAACAAAAACGCATGGAGTTTTACTGTATCCATGCGTTTTTGTTTGCTTTTTTGCTGTGATTTAGAATGTTTTTTTACATTTTCTCCACATTATCGGAATTACTTACTCAAAGGGTTTAGGCTTTTATGATCTTATTCTTCTTTTCCCCGGACAGTCAGCAGCATGATAAAGGAAAGAATGACAATTGAAATGACCCACATCCATGCCATTAGTAAATTACCAGAATCAAATGCAATATAAATCGCTGTAGGAATCGTCTGTGTTTCTCCAGGAATGTTACCTGCGAACATCAAGGTTGCGCCAAATTCACCCAATGCCCGTGCAAAGCTTAATATACTTCCAGAAATAAGGGCCTTTGAAGCCAGAGGGATAGAAATAAATAAGAAAACTCTCCATTCATTCGCTCCATCTATTCTGGCTGCTTCCTCAATCTCAAGGTTTACACCTTGAAATCCTGATTTCGCGGACTGATACATAAGTGGAAAGGCGACAACGATTGAAGCAATGACAGCTGCCCACCAAGTGAAAATGATAGGCTGCTTAAAAAGCCATTCAATAGCCTGTCCAGCTAGGCTATTTCTTCCAAATATGACAATAAGGAAAAATCCAACAACGGTAGGAGGGAGAACCATCGGAAGCATGAGAATGGTTTCCAAAATAGCTTTCCCTTTAAAGGTTCTTCTCGCAAATATTCGTCCTATCAATGTTCCAAGGAAAATAACTATAACACCTGAAATCGTAGCTATTTTGATTGACAACCAAATTGGACTCAAAAAATCTTGCATGAAATCTTTATTTAGTAGTAAATCCATATTTCTCAAATACCTTTAATGTATCGTCACTCTGTAAATAATTATAAAATTCTTTTGCTGCCTCGTAATGTTTTGAGTCCTTTATAATCCCAACTGGATAAATAATAGGCGTGTGTGTGGCAGGATCGGCAGCTGAAACAATTTCTACTTTATCTGAAACCAATGCATCTGTTTTGTACACAATTCCAGCGTCAACATTACCAGTCTCCACATAGGATAATACTTGACGAACATCCTTTGCATAAACTACTTTTGACGCAACATCCTTCCATATATCCATCTTTTCAAGAGACTCTTTTGCGTATTTTCCCGCAGGCACTGTTTCAGGAGTTCCGATTGAAATTTTACCTATCTCTGTTTTTGTAAGATCCTCGAAATGTTTAATCGATTGTTCCTCTTTTGGGACAACTAATACGAGTTCATTTCCAAGAAGGTCCAATCCGTCCTCTTTTGCAATATTTCCTGCCTCTACCAATAAATCAAACTTATCTTCTGCTGCTGAGAAAAATAGATCAACAGGTGCGCCTTGTGAGATTTGCTGCTGCAAAGACCCAGAAGCCCCAAAGTTGAATTTCAGGCGTACTTCGGGATGTTCTTCTTGATATGTATTTTGAATCGAATCCAGTGCATCTTTTAAACTAGCTGCTGCTGAAATGGTTAATTCAACATTTTCCCTGGTTTTAGATGCTGGTGAAGATTGGTCTGTACTCTCGTTATTCGAACACGCTGCTGCAAACAGAAGTAAAAAGAAGAGAATACTGAAGAATGTAAACCGTTTTTGCATGTTTCCACCCCGTCCTATTCATTTATTACTATTTATATCTTTTAATTATAATATAATTTAATTTGATGGTCTTGGATTAGATAGTGATTGCAATAGAATCTTTATTGTAAACTTGAACAAAAAAACAATAAATAGTTCTGTCAATTGTCTAATGGAAAACTAATATTAACCGCCTACAATGAATGTATAAAAATAAACGTTTAAAAGGGAATGTTAAAATTCCCTTATGATAAATAATAAACTTTGTGGGCGGACTAGAACTTTCAGAACAGAACTATTCAATGAAGAAAGGAAAATGGCCATGAGTAAGTTTAATGTAGTTGTAATTGGAAAATTGTTTCCCTCGGCACTTGAGAAACTGGAGGGGACATGTGAAATAAAGGTTTGGGACAAAGCGGAGCGGATTCCTGATCCGTTGCTTTACGATTGGCTGCAGGATGCGGAAGGACTCATCAGCCGAGGCGATATTCAGGTGAATGAAGAGCTGCTGGCACATGCCCCAAGGCTCCGGGTGATTGCTCAATCCTCGGTTGGCTATGACAATATCAACATTGAGGATTGCACAAAGCGTTCGATTCCGTTCGGGAACACTCCTGAAGTGCTGGTTGAGGCGACTGCAGATCTGACATTTGGGCTCCTATTATCTTCGGCCCGGCGAATCCATGAAGGATGGGATTTTGTGCAGCAAGGAAAATGGGCTGTTGGAAGTAATTTGCCGTTTGGTGTTGACTTGTATGGGAAAACGGTCGGTATTTTCGGAATGGGTAGTATTGGTAAGGCTGTGGTGAGAAGGGCACAGGCATCAGGGATGAAAGTCATTTATCACAACCGAAAACAGCGGCATGACGATGCCGAGACAGGCGCATCCTATGTAGGCTTTGAACACCTTTTAACGCAATCGGATTTTATTGTCGTTCTTGCACCGCTATCGGATGAAACTCGCAACCGTTTTGGCAAAGCGGAGTTTAAGAAAATGAAGCCGACCGCCTACTTTGTAAACGCAGCACGAGGGGCGATCGTGGATACAGAAGCGCTTTATCATGCGCTTGTGAATCAAGAGATTGCTTATGCGGCCTTAGATGTGACGGTGCCGGAGCCAATTACACCAGACCATCAACTGATAAAGCTGACAAATGTGTTGATCACACCTCATATTGGCAGTGCGACAGTGGAAACAAGAAGGAAAATGTCCGAGTTGACGGCGGAAAATCTGCTGGCAGGACTGAAGAAACAGAGCTTGCCAAAGTGTGTGAACGAGGAAGTAAATTATTAATTTTGGTGATTTACTTTTGCAAAAAGAACCTTGTTAATTTTTTAAAAGGGATACATCATACATTCTGTTGAAGATAGAGACGACCCTTGGCTCTCTAATTCAAATGGGAGCGATACAGCATGCGGAGCTATCTCATTTTAGGGATGTGCATTTTATTTTTGGTTCAATATTTTGTTGATGTCCAATGGCTGCAGTTTGTAGTGGTGCTGCTATCTTTGCTTTCGTTCTTTGGAAGCACAGCAAAGGCGGACCGGTTTCCGCGGCTAATCGGTCTGTCAATGATGGGGATTGGTATTGTGTTGGAATGGAGCAAGGGGACAGGGGTTGAAGGAATCAGCGAGGGAATTTTCCTTATTTTGCCCTTGCTTAGTTTAATCACTCTGGCACCGCTATTTCGATTCCCTTGAAGCTTGGGGGCTTTTTTGAGTCAGTTTCACGGCTGCTGAACAATTTATTGAATCGTCCTAAGCAGCTATATTCAGGAATTACAGGAACCCTTTTTCTATTAAGTCCAATTTTAAGTTTAGGTGCAGTCAGAATTATTCACGATTTTCTAGAGGATCTTAAACTTCCAAAGGCTATGTCAGCAAAGAGTTATGTAGTCGGCTTTACTACCGCCGTGATGTGGTCACCTTACTTTGCTTCAGTATCGTTAGTTTTACAGTATCTAAAAATTCCATATAAAGATTATGTCGTTTATGGAATTGGACTTTCACTGTTATCAATGGCTGTCGGGAGCATTTTGTTTGCGATAGGGGAGAGACGGAATCCGGTTACTGCAGGACCGGTTTCCATGGAACCATTGGGAAGGGAGGACCGGAATCAGCTAATCAAGTTAGTGCTATTTGTTATCGTGCTGATGGGGACATGCCTGGTCATCGAAATTCTGACAGGCTGGTCGATGATTGTTGTTGTTTGCCTAGTTTCCCTAGTCATTCCACTGTTATATGGATTCGTTTCAGCTGACTGGAAGCGAATCCAGTGCTGTTGATTGATTTTCGCGATCGGTCGGTGCCGCTGATGAATAATGAAATTATGCTGTTCATGAGTGCGGGGATGCTCGCATTTGCAATGAAAGACACCACGTTGATGAACGGTGTTAGTGGTTTCTTAGCGAGATTAGCCCATCAGTCATTTTTCTTATTTGCTTTGGCTATAATGGTGATTGTTCTTGGGATAACCTATGTAGGAGTTCACCAAATTGCGGCAGTTGGTGTGTTAGCGATGCAATTAAATGCAGCGGAGTTGGGAATGAGCAATATGGCTCTCGCTATGGTTCTTCTGCTGACTTGGGCCTGTTCAACAGCATTAAGTCCTTTCTCCGGTTTAAATCTTATGGTGAGCCGTTTCTCCGGCATTTCTAGTAAGGAAGCATTCCGCGTAATGGGACCGCATTTGTTAATTGTTTCTCTTATTGGGTTTTCCCTTATTTCATTGCTGGGATAAGAAAAGAAAATTTTATAAAAGCAAAAAAAAAACAGAGTGATTCAGATTGTGAATTTACTCTGTTTTTTTTGTTTTAGAGCTGTAGAAAATCACAATATTTATTGGCTGAAATTGTATGAAAATATGCATGAAACGACAAAAAAATAAAAAAAATAAATTTAGCATATCCCTTGGTATGAAAGGGATTGCCGCCTATCGCATTTTGAAATTGTTTGTATATCATTTGAATTTATATTCATTCTTTGTTACGGTTAATATAGACTTTCGGAGTTTTGTCGGGATATAAACAGGCTCAGGAAGTAAAAAAATTATAACCGTTATATCGTATTTTGACTGCTGTACTTATTAAATGCTCCGGTATTATTCTACTCCTATATCCCACTTTACACATCTGTATAATCAGAATTCTGTTTTAAGTAAGGTATCGCTTTGGCGAATTTTTTATGTGTTCTAGTGATTAGCATTATTAGAAAGACGTACTCTTGCTTGTTCTTGGAGATCTGAACGAAGTCTCTATTTCCTTTTAGAAATTCTCTTAATATAGCATTATATTCATGACTTTTTAGTATAAAAGTTGGATCTCGAAAAAGAAGCAGAAGGATCTTTCACATGTTGAATATGGTATAACGGTGAAACGAATGAGGTGACTTAATGAAACCATATGTAGAGGTCAGAAATGTCTCTAAGATTTTTGGTTCCAATCCTAAAGCAGCAATTGAGTTATTAAAGCAAGGAAAGTCAAAGAAAGAAATTTTAAAGGTGACTGGACAGACGGTGGGGGTAAATAAAGTTTCCTTTACTATTTACGAGGGTGAGATTTTTGTCATTATGGGGTTATCCGGAAGCGGAAAATCAACGTTAATCCGGATGTTTAACCGGCTGATTGATCCAACAATGGGAGAAATTTTGATCAGTAATGAAGATATTGTAAAGATGAACGATTCAAGACTTAGGGAAGTTCGGCAAAAGAAAATCAGCATGGTATTCCAGAATTTTGCCTTATTCCCGCACAAGACGATCGTTGAGAACACGGAATACGGCCTTGAAATCCAGAAGGTTCCTGCGGCTGAGCGCCGGGAAAAAGCGATGCAGGCCTTAGAAGTGGTTGGGTTAAAAGGTTATGAACACCAACTGCCTTCGCAATTGAGCGGCGGGATGCAGCAAAGGGTCGGATTAGCCCGTGCTCTTGCCAGTGATACAGATATTATTTTGATGGATGAAGCGTTCAGTGCTTTGGATCCGTTAATTCGAAAAGATATGCAGGATGAATTAATGGAAATTCAAGAGCAGCTGAAGAAAACGATTATTTTCATCACGCATGATTTAGACGAAGCATTGCGGATCGGAGATCGAATTGCGTTAATGAAGGATGGAAGTATCATCCAACTGGGAACACCGGAACAAATTTTAATGAACCCCGCCAATGAGTTCGTAGAGAAATTCGTGGAAGATGTGGATTTATCAAAAGTGTTAACGGCTTCTCATGTGATGAAGCGTGCAGAAAAAATAAGTGTCGACCGCGGTCCGAGGGTGGCGCTCGAAATTATGCGGAAGCAAGGATATTCCAGCATTTTTGTAGTGGACCGAAAACAAAGGTTGCTTGGTGCGCTTACAGCTGAGCAAGCGCGAGCAGCAATCGATCAAAATGTAACAATTTCAGAAGTGATGATAACGGATATTCCGACCGTTTCAGAGGATACCTTGCTGACAGACTTGATGGAGACGATCGCAACGTCTAGTTTGCCAATGTCCGTCGTCGATACAGAAAAGAGATTAAAAGGAATTGTCATTCGCGGAGCTGTTATTGGTGCTTTAGCGGGAAATAAAGATTCCTTGAACGACTTGGAAGACCTGGAAAGTGAAGTGATGATGTCATGAATATACCGAAAATCCCGTTAGGGGACTGGATCGATGTGTTTGTTGACTGGGTAACGATTCATTTCGCTGTCTTCTTTGCCTTTTTAACAACCACAATTGAGGGTCTGTTAAATATAATTGTAGATCTATTAAGTGTCGGCCCCCCGATTGTGTTAATTATAGTTTTAACTCTTTTAGTAGCCTATACGAGCAGATGGCCGTTAGGAATTTTTACACTCATAAGTTTACTTTTAATTGAAAATCTAGGATATTGGGATTCTAGTATTCAAACCCTTGCCATAGTTTTATTATCAGGATTACTGACAATTATTATTGGGATTCCGATTGGAATATGGTGTGCTCAAAGAAAAACGGTACGAAATATCGTGACCCCGATTTTAGATTTCATGCAGACAATGCCTGCTTTTGTTTATTTGATTCCATCTATATTATTCTTTGGAATTGGTGTCGTACCCGGAATTATTGCTTCCTTTATTTTTGCGATTGCTCCAACGATTCGAATGACGAATTTGGGAATTCAGGAAGTACCGAAAGATTTAGTTGAGGCGGCTAATGCCTTCGGTTCTAGTAAGAGTCAAAAATTATTTAAGGTTCAAATTCCTTTGGCGATGCCAACGATTATGGCTGGGATTAACCAAAGTATTATGCTTGCGTTATCGATGGTTGTAACAGCTTCGTTAGTTGGTGCACCGGGACTTGGAGCCGATGTGTACCGAGCGGTCAGTAAGATTGATGTTGGGACCGGTTTTGAAGCTGGCTTATCAATTGTTATTATTGCTATTATTCTTGATCGTATTACGCAAAACTTACGTAATCCAGCCTATAAGCATATCGTGAAGCCGAAGGTGATTTTCTCTGCTTTAGCAGCACTTATTATTGTCGGAGTTGCTGTGATGGCCATTCCAGAAAAAGAAGAAATAGGTGGGAATGCTAACGGTATTGGTAAACAAACCGATTATAAAATTATCGGAATTGAACCAGGAGCAGGAATTATGTCTCAGACAAATACTGCCATTAAAGACTATCATTTAGATGACTGGCAGCTTGTAGAAGGTTCTTCAGCTGCAATGGTGGCAGAATTGAAGAAGGCCTATGCTGCTAAGGAACCGATCATTGTTACAGGTTGGTCGCCGCACTGGAAGTTCTCTTCCTTTGATTTAAAATATCTTGATGATCCAAAAGGGGTATTCGGCGGTTCAGAAGATATAAATACACTTGTAAGAAAAGGTCTTGAACAGGAATTACCTGGTGCCTATACGATCCTTGATCAATTCTTCTGGGAAACAGGTGATATGGAAGATGTCATGGTCGATATAGAAAACGGAATGAGTGCAGAGGAAGCCGCTGAAAAATGGATTGAGGCCAATCCGGATAAGGTGGCAGAATGGACGAAAGGCGCCCAAGCAGGTAATGGTGAAAGCATTAATCTTGTTTATGTGGCCTGGGATAGTGAAATAGCAAGTACCAATGTCATTAGTAAGGTACTTGAGCAGCAGGGCTATGATGTAACCTTGAACCAGGTAGAAGTAGGACCGATGTTTGCAGGTATAGCTAACGGCAGTGCTGATGGCATGGTGAGTGCATGGCTTCCGAGTACCCATGTAGAATACTATAATACGTATAAAGAAGATCTGGTTGATTTAGGACCAAATCTACAAGGAACAAAAAATGGATTGGTTGTACCGGAGTATGTCGATATTGATTCAATTGAAGACTTAAAATAATCATCTTAGTATGGTAATTAACATAAAAACCCGAATAAGACACTTTTTAAGTGGCTTTTCGGGTTTTTTGTTGCAATTAAGTTTATAGACGGAAAATGAAGTTATGATAGAATAAAAAGAGATTGACAAATCAATATAATGAAAAAATTCCAGGTGATGTTATGGCTGGTAAAGTGATGAAACAATGATCGTTAAATCTAACAGAAGAAAGTTAGTAATTAAGCTTATGGCTTCACTTTTATTTGTATTAGTCGCAGTCATTGGGATTCCATACGGAATAATGGAATTGGAATTTGAACTCGTTGGTGCCGGAATTCTTGCGCTTTCCTTTTTTCCAATCTTCATACGCTCTTGTATCAATATGATTAAGCCAAGCACTATTTTTGTGGTGGAGAATGGTTATCTTATTTCAAAAAGAAGAAAAGTCGAGCTTGCTCTTGTTAAAGGCTATTATTTCATGTGGATGGGATTATCCAATTATATATGCCTGGTTAAAAAGGATGGCGGCGAGGTAAAGATTAACCTTAGGAATTTAGTAGATTAGAGGACTTTCAGAAGGAACTGGAACAATATATTCCTTATGTGAATCCAAGTGAAAGTGCATGAGTCCATTAAGGAGGATGGGTGTGAGACAGGCATTAGAGAAAAGATTTTCTTTTTTATATTCTGGTGAGTTATCAGCGGTGGTTATGTTTATCTTTGTAAGTATTATGGTGAACAGAGCTTATCCGGAGTTGCATTTATATTCGCTTCTTTCCTTTTGGGCTTCCTTTTTATTATTGGAATTTCTACTGATTCAGGGGAGTTTTTACTGGTATTCAAAATGGCGCCGGTTAAAAAGGGAGAAAATATCTGTTACTCCTATGAATGTCGTTCAGCTTCTCTGGAAATTAAAAAAGTGGAATATCGGCCTGATTAGTCTTACGTCCGTTGCTTTTGTGGCAGACTTCATGAGATGGAGTCCCACTTTACCGATCGGGGGACTTTCCCTATCATGCTTTATTTACATTTTTGCCATTTTAGAGTATATAAACTATTTTCATATCCAGCTTTCCTATGATAATCGTTCAGACATCGAGTATCTAAGAAAGACAAAAAGACTAAAAAAGTCTTCACTAAATAGAGATTTTATGCACTTAAAAAAATAAGTTTTCATAATAAAGGAGCTTTCTATGGAATCTCTTAAAGAAATGAAAGACAAGCACCATACAAATATTAATGCAATGGATAAATATTTGCAGCAGGGAGATAGTTTTTCTTCCTAATTCAATCAAACATTTGTTTAAGAAAGCAGCAGGAGTACTCCCGCTGCTTTTAAAATTGCTCAAACCGTCTGAAATTCTACGAAGCGACAACAATCAATATCACAGATAACCCAATCGTTGTCCCAATAACAAGCCATCCGTTCTCCAATAGCCCACCTTCTAAGAGAACTGCTGATGCCTGTGATCCAACAGCTCACTAACGCAGAAACCATCAAAATAATCTGAAGCACCAAAATTTGTGCCACCAGTGCCCAATTGATCTCCATAGCTTCACAACTCCTTTATTGGAAGCGGGGGGACGGTTCTCTTGCTTCCGTCACACCGACATTATTAAGTTGTATCTACTTAAATTATATATGATAGCGGAAGGATAGGATGTGAAAACTAGTTTTGGCATATATGTTAGAAGTGAATGGACGTAATTAAAAAAATGAAGTTTTACGGCAATACTATGGAAAAGGAAGCAGAAGAACCGTCCCCATGCTTCCTCAACATGACAAGCTGTCACAAAATTATTGACAAATGACACACTGTCATATAATATAAAAACATAAAAGTGACATGGTGTCATGTATTCATAATGACTTGGAGGATGAATCGTGCCGAAACTAACGTTCTTTAATCTAGCGGAGTCTAAAAGAAAAACCTTAATTGAAGCAGCAGAAAAGGAATTTGCTAAATCCCCGCTATATGAAGCGTCCATTGCCAATATTGTAAAAATGGCTGGTATTCCAAGAGGCAGCTTCTATCAATATTTTGAAGATAAAGAGGATCTTTATTTCTACTTATTGGATGAGAAGTTAAAGGAAAACAAAGTGCATTTGATTACCTTATTGAGAGAACATAACGGTGATATTATTGGGGCAATTATAGAATTGTACCATCGCTTTCTTGTTATGATCCCGGATGAGGAGGAACGAAATTTTTTAAAGAATGCCATGCTATATGCAACACACAAGGTTGAAAATTCCTTTACCAATATGTTTCATGCGTCACAGGATAACGATTATTTCACAGAAATTTTAGAGGCAGTTAATATGCAGCGGTTAAATATTAAAGAAGAGAAAGAATTAAGTCATATCTTGCAAATCATCTCGGCAGTCGCCTTTCACAATTTTATTGAAAAGCTATCGAAGGAGCTGTCCGATGAAGAGGCAATGAAACAATTCACGAGTCGGATGGATTTAATTAAGCGTGGGATTTACAAATCAGAATGAACATTGCCCATCATACATATGCAGAGGCAATATTAGAAATCTTAACTAGAAGGAGAATGGTAAATGACTGTAAAGGTATATGGACTTGAATGTAGTTCAACAAAGAAAACAAGACAGTGGTTAGAAAAGAACGGAATCCCTTTTGAAGAACGGAATATTTTAAAAGAACCGCTGACGGTTAGTGAGCTCCAAGGTATTCTTCGTCTATCACTGGACGGTACAGAAGGGATTATTGCGACAAGGTCAAAGGCATATAAAGATTTGAACTTAGATTTGGAGGAACTTTCCTTGCAGGAACTGCTTGAATTCATTCATGGGCACCCAAGATTACTTAGAAGTCCCATTATTTTCGATGAAAAGAGACTTCAAGCCGGCTTTCATAAGGATGAGATTCGTCAGTTTCTTCCAAGGCAAACACGTAAAACACAGTGGCTAAATTGGCAAATAAATAATCTAAACCTAGCTAAAGGCTAGGCCACTGGGAAAGTGATTTACAGCTTGATTTAGACTAAGGCTATCAAGAATGCGGAGGAAGCGATATGAAGGAAGTTAAATCACCCAAAAAGCCGATCGTATTTTACTATGCAATAATCATTATCGTTATCTTGCTGTTAAATTCTTTTATTTTTCCCGCTATCTTTGGACAATCGGTTAAAGAAGTTGATTATGGCTCCTTTTTAGATATGGTTGATAATGGGAAAGTAGATGAGGTTGAAATTGAAAACAACTACATTGTCTTTAAATCCAATGAAGGTGAGGGTGGCCAGCTATACAAAACAGGAACGATCGAAGACCCTAAACTAGTCGATCGCTTATATAAAGCGGATGTTAAGTTTACAAAAGTTATTCCAAGGGAAACTTCTCCTATTCTGGGCTTTATTTTGTCATGGATCCTCCCTTTGCTTATCTTTATTGCGATTGGGCAATGGTTTTTTAAAAGAATGCAGAATAAGCTTGGGGGAGGGAATGCCCTTTCCTTTGGAAAAAGTAAGGCCAAAGTTTTTGTGGAAGCACAGACGGGTATTACGTTTGAGGATGTAGCAGGACAGGATGAGGCAAAAGAAGCTTTGCAGGAAATCGTTGACTATCTGCATAATCCTAATAAATACCGCGACATTGGAGCGAACATTCCAAAAGGTGCGCTGCTAGTAGGTCCTCCAGGAACCGGTAAAACGTTATTAGCGAAAGCAGTAGCGGGTGAATCAAAAGTACCTTTCTTCTCGATCTCGGGATCGGAGTTTGTTGAAATGTTTGTTGGAATGGGTGCAGCCAGGGTAAGGGACTTATTCAAACAGGCGCAGGAAAAGGCACCATGTATTGTTTTTATTGATGAAATTGATGCGATTGGAAAAAGCAGAAATTCCGGGCCTATGGGTGGGAATGATGAAAGGGAACAAACATTAAATCAGCTTTTAACGGAAATGGATGGTTTTGATGCCGATAAAGGGGTTGTCATTTTAGCGGCAAGTAATAGACCGGAAACACTTGATAAAGCTTTGCTAAGACCAGGTCGGTTCGACCGCAGAGTCCCTGTCGAATTACCGGACTTAAAGGGCCGCGAAGCGATTCTAAAGGTACATGCCAAAGATGTAAAGCTTGAGGATGGAATCGATTTTAATGTTATTGCAAGGGCAACATCAGGAGCCTCTGGTGCCGATTTAGCCAATATTATTAATGAAGGTGCCTTAAGGGCTGTAAGAATGGGGAGAAATCTAGTTTCACAAAGCGATCTAGAGGAATCGGTAGAGGTGGTCATTGCCGGGTATCAAAGAAAGAATGCGGTCATCTCGATGAAAGATAAATTAACAATTGCTTATCATGAGATTGGACATGCATTAGTGGCTGCCAAACAAAGTCATTCTGCTCCTGTTCATAAAATCACGATTATTCCACGAACCTCAGGTGCTCTAGGCTATACTATGCAGGTCGATGAGGCTGAGCAGATTCTTATGTCAAAGGAACAGGCGTTAGATAAAATCACAACGTATATGGGTGGCCGTGCTGCTGAAGAAGTGATTTTTCAAACAATAACGTCCGGGGCTTCCAATGATATTGAACAAGCAACTAAAATTGCAAGGGCCATGGTGACAAGGTTTGGGATGTCAGAGGAATTTGATATGATGGCGTTAGAAACAGTCAATAACCAGTATTTAGGCGGAGATACATCGCTAATCGTCTCAGGTGAAACGGCCTCAAGAATTGACGATGTCGTCCTAAATATCATAAAAAACTGTCATCAAAAGGCCATTCAAATATTAGAAGAAAACAAAGCTCACTTACACGAATTAACGAAATACTTAGTTGAAAAAGAAACCATCACAGGTGAAGAATTCATGAATATCTTAAATGCAAAGTAGAAAGCACGGGGCAGCCTAACATGGCCGCCCTGAATTAATATTCTACACATAATTAGAATGAAACAAGTAGGAAAAGGTATATTGCTAGAGGAAATGTTGGAAAGTATGTTACTCTAGATATAGATACAATTTCAATGGTTCTTTTATGCAAAATTATTATACATATTGGTGGGGTCTGTCACATTAGGAATGTATGTTCTTTTGCAACAGACTTCTTTATTATATATTCACATAGTGCGATTAGAATAACAAAAGGGAGATGTCATAAACATGAACCTCGAGGTTGTCGTCGTTGCTATAGGTTATTTTATCATTTTAGTTTTAGCCTATGCGGTAACTATTCTTAGAAACAGAGAGGATGAGAAAGGACAGGAGATCATCAATAGGGCTTTTGACCACGCCTATATCATTTTGATATTCGGGCTTGTTGTCGTTTACTTTCTGGTAGCGCTGCCGTATATAACGATTGATTCTCAAACCACCTCCTATTTACTCTTGGTAAGCAAATTTATTTCAGTGCTCACACTCGGAGGGAGTTTGTTTATTTTAAATAGAAAACGAAGATGTAACCATTAAAAACAGGGGGTTCTCTTTAGGGGGACAAAATAAGCAAATCACATATAAAATCACACCTATTCGTAAATTGTGAGTAGGTGTTTTTTAGTGATATAAAGCCATTTTCTAAATTTATTAATAAAAATCCAACTTGTTTTAACATAAAATTAGCACTGTACAATAATCATTCTACAAAATGTTTTTAGAAATTCGCAGAAGAAACTATTTAGAAGTTTTGTTGAACAAGTTGTAAATTTTACATTTTAAAGTAAGAGCATTTCTTTGTAATGAGAAATGCTTTTTATTTTTGTTAAAATTAAAAGGGTATTTAAATAACAATAATAATGTAATAATAATCAATAATAATTTATTGTAAATCGATAAACAATGTGTTAAATTCATATTGTCATTAAATAAGTGAGGTGCTTAATATGAAAGTTAAACGAGGTTCAACCACTTTCTTGAAGGTAATTATGTAATTATTTTTCTGGCTGGAATTGCAGTGCTTGCTTTATGTATATTTTTAGTGCCCCATATGGCGAATTTCGCAGCAAAATTGTATCCAAATATTGCCGCAATGAAATATCTCGTTTTCATCGTGATGTATGGAGCGGCTGTGCCTTTTTACTTTGCTCTCTATCAGGCTTTCAATCTTTTACGGTACATTGACGAGAACACAGCGTTCTCCGAATCATCTGTAAGGGCGTTAAAGAACATAAAGTGCTGTGCGATTACAATCAGTGGTTTGTATGTATTAGGTTTGCCACTCTTTCATTTAATAGCGAAGAAAGTTGACCCTCCTATTGGATTAATGGGACTCATCATCATTTTTGCTTCGTTGGTTATCGCCGTTTTTGCTGCTATCCTCCAACGGCTTCTACAAGAAGCGATTAACATAAAATCAGAAAATGATTTGACGGTCTGAGGTGGATGATATGGCAATTATTATTAATATTGATGTGATGTTAGCAAAACGAAAAATGAGCGTAACGGAGCTTTCGGAGAGGGTTGGAATTACTATGGCGAATCTTTCCATTCTGAAAAATGGGAAAGCAAAAGCGGTTCGTTTTTCAACATTAGAAGCGATATGTAAGGCTTTGGATTGTCAGCCAGGTGATATTTTGGAGTACAAAAGCGACGAAGACACTCAATAAAAACAGACAATAAATTTATTTAATTAACGGGAGTCGATAGAGAATTTAAGGGTTAGCTTAATTGATATCCCTTCTTTGCGTTTATTGATGTAATTTACTCTGAGAATTGTATTGATATTAGTGACAAATAATATGATGTGATTTGCGCAATGTTTGCACCTCGAAAGGGAGCCCGTTAGAATTTTGTCTAGGCTCCTTTTGTTGTTAATTATATTACCAAAATGTCTGTTGATTCGTTACTCATTTTTGTTATTTCTATTGATATTTTTTGTTGAATTTAGTGCTATTTTAGTTGCTTTTTTTAACTTTTGTCCTAACTAAAGTAGTCTAAATTTACTGTAGGCAGTGCAGTTTTCTGCTTCTTTGTGATATTATGATCATATCTATTTATGGTTAAAGGACGGGACTTTATGAGTAATGAGGATTATGTAGTTCTAAGTGATGTTTCTTTCCAATTTGGAGAGCAGGTTATTTTAAACCATGTTAATCTGTCTTTGAACAAAGGAACGTCCTATGCTTTAATAGGCAAATCTGGTGTTGGAAAGAGTACGCTGTTGAACCTGATTGCTGGTTTCATTCAGCCGAGTCAGGGCAGCCTTATAATCGGCGGTCAGACGGTAAAAAAATCAAAAGGACAAACAGCGTTTTTACTTCAGGATTTAGGTCTTTTTCCGTGGCAGACAGTTACGGAAGCGATTATGATGCCGTTAGAGCTAAAAAATGAAAAAAATCCAACTGCTGCTAAAGAACAGGTTCTTTCATTATTAAGAGAAATGGAGCTCGAAGGCTTAAAGGATAAGTATCCGCATGAATTAAGTGGAGGACAAAGACAGCGGGTAGCCATTGCAAGGGCGTTAATTGGAAAACCGGAGCTTCTGTTAATGGACGAGCCGACTTCATCCTTAGATGCAATGACGAAGGAGCATATTCAGCAGCTGATTTTAGCTCAGCAGCAAAAATTAAAAACAACGTTTCTATTTGTCTCGCATGATATTGAGGAAGCTGTATTCTTGGGAGAAGTCATTTTGATTTTAAATAAAAATGGAACGGTTCAAGAGGTAAAGAATCTTTATTTCGCTCAAAAGGATGCGAAGGAGCAGTTGGGGTTCTATGAAGCCTGTATTGAAATAAGAAAATTAATGAATATGGAGACAACGGTTCATGAACATCATACGAAAAATAGCTAGCAATCAGGTGATTGTAGGTTTCTTTAGTTTTATTGTTTTTTGGGAACTTATCCATCTGCTTGTCCACACACACACGATCCCGTCGCCGCTCGAGACATTTACATATCTCATTACGATCTTAGATGAGCTTGGTCTTCATTCACTTGGAAGTATTTTACGAGTACTAGTTGCTGTGAGCATTTCTTTGTTGCTCGGGATTCCGGTTGGAATTTTTCTCGGAGTGAATAAAAAAATTAATCGTCTGTTTTCTCCATTTTTATACTATATTTACCCGATTCCAAAGGTTGCATTTCTGCCTGTTTTCATGCTTTTATTTGGCCTGGGGAATGTGTCCAAAATTATGTTGATTATATGGATCATCATTTTTCAAATGATCTTGTCTGTCCGCGACGGAGTGCTGCAGATTCCTGCCGCCCACTTTAAAGTTATGAACAGCTTTTCTGCATCGATTAAGCAGCAGTATCGCTTTCTTATCATACCGGCCATTTTGCCCCAGGTATTTTCCGGATTGCGCATTAGTATTGGCATTTCGCTGGCATCCTTATTTTTTGCCGAAAACTATGCAACAACGTACGGGGTCGGCTACTTTATTATGAGTGCATGGACAAAAATGAATTATGAGGAAATGTTTTGTGGAATTATCGTTTTAGGGTTTATCGGTTTACTCTTCTTTAAACTGTTAGATGTATTGGAAGCTCACTTTACCCCATGGGCAGCAAGATAACAAAGGTGGCATCACAAAAAGACAAATGGGATCCATTTGTCTTTTTTGGTGCCAAACACCCTATTTATTTTTCTTCGATAAAGCTGAAGTCAGTTAATTCTTTATAGGAGTATTCTTTCTTAATTTGTCCTTTTTCCTTTGTCCATTTGATAATGCTGTCAAATTGGTCTTGATCAATCTTACCAGCATGTGCAATGTCATCCGGCATGCTGGCTAAATAGTCGCTCATTTGTTCGGGGAATTGATACTTCGTTAAGATATCGCTGTATTCCGCGGCTTCTGTATCATTCATATAATCCACTGCTTTATTATAGGCAGTATAGAAGGCTTTAATATCAGCCGATTTTGATTCGATCATTTCATCCGTAAATTGGATAGTACCGCCTTTGATACCTGCTTCCTTTGAACTGCCTAATAAATGGGCACCTTGCTTAACAAGCATGCCTGCCTGCGGCTCTGTAAAAACAACCCCGTCAATTTGGTTGGATAATAATGCTTCTGCTCTTCCGGAGAAGGAAGGGATTTCTACAATCTCATAGTCAAATTTATCTTTTTTCGCAAATTCATCCATTATGTATTCTAAGATAAAGTTTGGAACAAGGGAGACCTTCTTGCCGCTTAATCCGCTCATTTCAGTGATGCCGGAATCCGGTGAAGAAAGAATTTTGAAATCCTCGCTAATATCAGAGGTAATCTTCATGTTAATTCCATTGTCTTTGAATGTGGCCTCTGTCATCACATCACCGATTGCAGCATCAAGCTCTTTCGCCTGAACAGCAACATTTCGATCATTAGGTGATGAGAAGGATTTAATCGAAACATTGACGCCTTCCTCTTCAAAAAATCCCTTCTCTTTCGCTAGGATAATTGGAATCGCAGATTCAGCAGGCAACACTCCGATTGTCATTTTTTCACCGGAAGGCTCTGCCGCCTTTGTTTCTGTTTTTGGTTCTTCCTTTGTATTTTCGTCCTTTTCGGCTGATTCATTTTCATTTCCGTTACCACAAGCTGATAAAAATAATAAGAAGACAAGTAACAGTGGAGCTAATAATCTTTTTTTCATCATTACATTCTCCAATCGTTTACTGAACTATTTTCTTGAAAGTATCTAAATTGATAAAGTACGGAATGGCATTCCGCTTGAGCAATAGTGGGTCGGTCTGCCGGTCATTCTTACCGGTTTCTGTTGTAAAGGCTAAAGTAAACCCTTTTTTCCTTAAAAGAGAAACATTTCGTTCATTAAATAATCCAAATGGATAAGCGAAAACATCCTTTACACCTACAAATTCATTACAGGTATCGAGATCCAGTGAAAATTCCTCGTCACTTGCTTCCATCATCTTACTTGTTTCAGCATTTGATCTTTGATGAAAGGAGTGAGTATGATTAGCATATTCAAAGACATCCGAGAGATCCGCCAAATCATTTTTCGTCATACAGACAGATTCTTTTGGATTAAACTCCTTTGCCGTATCCTGCAGCCAACTTGTAACCACAAAGGCAGTGGCCCGAAATCCGTACGTTTTTAAAATGGGGTAGGCATACTCTTTCACTGATTGAAAGCAATCATCAAAGGTAAGCAGTACAGACTTTTCTGAAATTGTTTTTCCACGATAATAATCCTTTGTTTCAGCTAATGTTAATGTTTGATAGTTTTGTTCATGTAAATAAGCCATTTGTTCTTCAAAGTGTTCAAGAGTGACAAAGAGCGGTGATGGCAGGATATCATCATAATTCTGCTTCACATCAATATGTGATGGCTTCTCTGGATTAAACTCCTGTTCTTTTCTTATTTCATGATACATAAGGACAGAAAATGACATAAAGACCTCCTTGTTAACTATTTCACTATATTATAGATTCTCTTTATTTTACAAGTCAACCTCATTTTGGAAACGGGTGGTTATTGATGAGTCTTGGTTGTTTATTGGCTTTTATAATCGTATAATTTAAAATAGAGATAGTTTACATTCAATTAGCGATATATATTAGAAAAGAAATTTTATTGATTGATTTTGTAGTCTTTTCATATGAAAGATTTGTCTATAAATAGTAAAATTACAGGAAAATAAGGAGGCTTTACAGGGTGAGCGAAACAAGGTATTTAAATAAAAATGCTAGAGATACACTTAAAGCGACGAGCCGGACATTCTATATTCCAATCAGTCATCTGGCAAAAGGATTACAGGAAGCTGTTGCATCTGCTTACTTATGTATGAGGGCAATTGATGAGATAGAAGATCACCCCGATCTTCACTCAACAGATAAAAGTTATCTTTTATTTTCCATTAGTCAAATTCTCCAGAAATCATCTCATGAGGAAGAGTTAACAGAGCTTTTTCAACCATATCAATCACAGTTACCAAAGGTTACCTTGCAGCTTGCTGAGTGGATTAAGCTTTGTCCAGTAACGATTGTAGACAAAGTATTGGAAGCAACATCGGTTATGGCAAAAGGGATGGCTGATTGGGTAAATAAAGATTGGCAAATTCAAAATGAAGAGGATCTTGATCAATATACTTATTATGTAGCAGGCTTAGTAGGTGTAATGCTGACAGATATTTGGAAGTGGTATGACCAAACGGAAGCAGATGAGCATTTAGCGATCGCATTCGGGCGCGGCTTGCAGGCAGTTAATATTCTTCGTAACCACCATGAGGACAAGGACCGCGGTGTCAGCTTCTTTCCGGAAAGCTGGACATTAGAAGATATGTTTTCTTATGCCCGCCGCAATCTGGAGAAGGCCGATTTATATGTAAAAGATATTAAAAATGATTCGATACTAAAGTTCTGTAGGATTCCTTTGGAACTTGCACACGGTACACTGCAGGCTTTAATAGATGGAAGAGAAAAAATGAGCAGATTAGAAGTGTTAAAGGCAGTAGGGAAAGTAGTTGGAAATATATAAGTTAAGATGAATGCGGCGGTCAAAGGGTATCTTTATTGACCGCCGCATTTTTATATGGAGGCAGAGGACCGGTTCAAGTGCTGAAGATTTAAACTAACTAACGAGCAAGGCCTAATCTTTCAATGTAAAAGCCGGCTGCCTTTTCTGAGTAAGTAAAAAGCGATGACAAAGCTTATGGCTGAGCTATAGAAGAGCGCAGGGTAAGTGAATAGGTCCATCATAAGTCCTAATAGGCTTGGGGCAATGATGGCTGCAGCCATGGAGAATAAGTAATATAGGCCTGTGAATAAGCCAATTTTGTCTTTTCCTCCTAAATCAGCAACAAGTGGATAGGCTTGAACGTTGACAAGGGCCCATGTAATACCGCCTATAAAAAGAATGATTTGTAATAGAAGAAGTTCGTTTAAAGCAGGGAATAAAGCCAAGAAGAATGGAAGCAGCGGGATACTAAGAAAGAAGAGGGGTTGAAGGATAAGTCCGGCACGCATGAGCGGGAGCTTTCCCCATTTATTTCCCATTAATCCTGCAGGAATCGCAAAAAGAACAAAGGCAAGGCTGAAAAAGCCAAGTGTTAAACCTGCTGTACTTTCCTTCATATTTAGATATTCAACAGCATACACCGTAAATAAAGCTTCTACACCGGTATACCCAATAAAGTAAACAAAAATCGCCAATAAGATAAGAAGCTGTCCCCTAAATTCAGGCCTTGCCAGATGACGGAGATCTGCAATAAAGGAATGGGACACTTTAGTTTCTTCTAAATCAGCTGCTGTATACCCGCCGTAAGGAGGATTACGGTCAACGGTCATATAGAGAAGAATAAAGGTCAGCAGCAGCAATAGACCTGCAGCTTGAAAAGGGTAAGCACGATTCAAACCATATAAATAGGATAAGCCGAATAAAGCGATGATTGCGCCAATACCGCCCATAAAATTAATGACGCCGTTAGCAGATGACCGTTTTTCGGTCGGTGTATGATCAGGCATGAGGGCAATAACAGGAGCACGGAATATTGTCATAGCAAGTAAGAAAGTAATATCAACCGTGATCAAGGCCCAAAAAGATAAAGAAGCACCGTAAGGAATCGAAATAAAGAAAAGAGCGGCAACCGGCATTCCGACGACAATGAAAGGGAGCCGCTTTCCTATTTTTGTATCGACTTTATCTGACCATGCCCCGATAACAGGAATTAGCAGAACAGCAAGTAAATTATCTATGCCCATAATTGCACCGCGAATCGCTTTACTCTTAATAAAATCCCCTAAAATGAGCGGCATGTAGGCATTATAAAATGTCCAGACAAGCATTAAAGTTAAGAATCCGCTTCCGATGATAAAAATCTTGCAGTAGGAAAAATCCTTGTTTGCTTTCAGTATCATGACCTCCGATTTCTATCACATCCACAATTCGATGAGGTTAGTTTCCTTCGTTCAAACATTCATATATTAGCTTATTAATAGTAAGCAAGTACTATGTTGCTATCCCAAAAGAAAAAGCCAATCCACGGCTGTAATAGCACATACCTGGATCGGCCTCTTCTTGTTAATTAGTTTCTTTCACTTTATCCTTTTCAAGTAAAACAAGGAGTGCTGGTAATAAAATACCCCTGATTAGGAAGGTATCTAATAGAATTCCGACTGCAACAATAAAGCCAAAGACAAACAATAGTTCAACCGGCTGTGTCATCAGGACGGCAAACGTTGCGGCCAGAATAATTCCGGCTGAAGAAATGACGCCCCCCGTATGGGAAACGGCAATTTCAACTGCCTTTTTAACCGGATGCGTTCGTCTTTCTTCCTGGAATCTAGAGATTAGAATAATATTATAGTCTATTCCAAGCGCAACTAAAAAGACAAAGGCATACAGCGGTACCCTGTTCGAGATCGTATCAATATCAAAGAATAGATTAGTTAAAAACATGCCTAAGCCCAAGGCTGCCAGGAAGGATATTAAAATAGTACCCATCATGTAAATCGGCATCCTGAATGATTTGGTCAACACAATCAGTAATAGGAAGATTAACAAGGTTTCTAACAAGACAATTACGATAAGGTCTCTATTATTAGCAGACCGGTCATCTACTTTTTTCGCCGTTTCACCGGCAAAGTGGAGTTCTCCGTTTAACCCGCTATCTGATACTAATTGATCTGCTTTATCTCTCATTTTTTCCAGAGCATCCATTGTTTTAACTGCATATGGGCTTTCCTTAAATGTGAGGCTAAGATTCATGACCTTTTGATCCTCGGTTAAGCCGCTAAGGCGGACGTTACTGACTTCTTCCTGCTCCGATAAAACAGCAATCAATTCATCTTGATCTTCTTTCGTGAGAGCCTTCTTCCCTTCAAATAAAACCGTTGTCGGTGCGAGGTCTCCTTTATCAAACTTATCTTCTAAAATTTCATATCCCACTCTTGAAGGCATATCATCTGGGAAAGACTTCATCGTATCAAACTCATATTTGAGATTGACAAGGTTGCTGGCAGATATCAGTAGAATAATTCCAATGATGGCAGCAGCCAAACCAGGTTTCGTTGTAACAAACCGTCCTATTTTACTCCAGATGGAATTGCCTTTAATATGCTGATCACCAACATGCGGAACTTTAGGCCAAAATGACTTTCTTCCAAAAAGCATAAACAGTGCGGGAATCAGTGTGATGGAAGCCATCATGATGACGGCCATTGTTGTGGCAAAGGTAGGCGTGAAATTTCGATAGTCGCCAAATTCAGCAAAAAACAAGACAAGCATCGCAGCTAATACGGTTCCGCCGGAAAAGAACACAGGCATGCCTGTTTCTCTCATTGCCCACTTCATTGCCTCATACTTGTTTTCGTGAATCTTTAATTCTTCACGGAAGCGAGAGAAGACAAACAATGAGTAATCAATGACAGCAGCGAATAACAGGATGGTCATGATCGACAAAGTTTGATTACTCATCAAGAGCCCGGCTTTCCCCATTAAACCAAGCATCTGATAGACCACTTCGTATACAAAGGCCGTGGCTAATAGCGGGATTAATGCCAACATAGGTGAACGGTATATCACAATTAATAGGATAAGGATTAATCCGACTGTTGATAAGATAAGAACAACATCAGCCCGGGAAAAAAGATTCAAGGAATCAACTGCAATCCCTGCAGGGCCGGTAACATATAGATTCAGGTTAGTTGTCTCCTCTGCTATAGCCTGAATCTGCTCAAGTCTTTCCCTTAATTCTTTCGATTCTAAAGTCGAATCAAAGGTTAGCGGAATGACGGCTGTCTGTTTATCTTCAGAAAAGAAACCGGCAGTTGCTTGAGGCGGCAGGGCAGCTA
This sequence comes from Niallia oryzisoli, assembly GCF_036670025.1. Taxonomy (NCBI): domain Bacteria; kingdom Bacillati; phylum Bacillota; class Bacilli; order Caryophanales; family Bacillaceae; genus Niallia; species Niallia oryzisoli. The sequence goes on from NZ_CP137640.1 coordinate 222,839, forward strand.
ATGGTACAACTTGTTCCACCCCGTCGATATCTTTTTCAATCTTTGCAAAAAAGTCAATGAGCTGCTCTAATTTAACTTCTGCTTTTTCTGATTGAAACACCAGTATTCCTGGAGTTCCTTCATCCTCAGAAAAATATTGGTCTACTTTATTTTGCGCAATAACGGATTGAGCATCTTCTGGTATTGAAGCAATACTTGAAACCTCATATTCCTTGGCGCTTGGTGCAAGGGCAGCTAACAATACTGTGGCTGCCAGCCAAATCATCAGTGTAAGCCACATTCCTTTCTTGGTTGTTACACGATCTGTAATGTAATGAATAATTGTTTTCATTTTTCCACTCCTTTATCATTTATTTTCAAACGATATCTATTATAAAGAATAGAATTTCAAAAGTGACACAAGTGTCACTTTTGTGAATATAAAATGACACTTGTGTCACTAATAATTATCAGTGAAAATGACACATGTGTCAATTATTAAGAAACAAACATGCCATGGCTAATAATTTCCTTTATCGATTGAACCCATTCTGAATGAGGAATACCGAAATGGTTAGGTATCGCCACTGATTGAAAGATAAATCCCAGCATTAATCCATTGGCAAGGTGAGGCTGTAATTTGGATTCGTCCTTTCCAAGCTGGATAAAGCTTTGCAGGTAGCCATACATATCGATATGGAGTTTGTCTAAAGCTTGTTTATTCTTCTTTACGCTTTCATTTGTACCCGTTGGAATTTGAGCACTCATTCCAATAAAGCGGTGAATCTCACTTTTCTTTAGGATAATATCTAAAAGATAATCAAACTGAGCATCAAAACCTGAATACTGTTCAATTTTTCTTAGTTCAACCAAAAATTGATTCATTTCATGAATCATGTAGTCAGTTACTAATTCTTCTTTATTCGTATAGTACTTATAGATGGTTCCTCTTGATACATCTAAATGTTCTGCCAAAAGACTGAAGGAAAATCCTTCATACCCATGAAGCAGCAGCAGCTCTTTTGTAACATGAAATAACTCTTCTTTTGAAAACTTCCGTTCACGTGCCATATACTCACCTCAGTACTTATTATAACATTATACCAATTGAGCTAAAATTTTATCATCCTGTTTATTATTTATTGCAGGATGAGTTACTTCTATGAGTATCTCTTAAACCATTAAAATGATTGACTGAATGGGTTAATTAATATTATTATGGATTCAACATTACCAAAATATAACCAATAGTTTATACAGAAACATTGAAATTTCAATCAAAAAGTAAAATGAAATCGTATACATATACTCAATTATAAAAAGAATATCAAAAAAACGGTTGACTGAAAGCGGTTTTAGTATTAAGATGGAATCAAAGATAACCAAAAGATAACCAAAAGTTAATAAAAAACAATAGCTAAACAGATTCGTAAATATTCTTTTGTAAGGTTGTTGAAAAATTATTTAGGCAGTTATCTCTTGAAATAAATTTACCAATTAAGATTTTACTAGAATGATATCTATTAATACAGAATGGTATTCAAACTTAAGGAGGAAGAAACACATGGCAGAAGTTAGAAAAATTAAAAACTTTATTAACGGTGAATGGGTAGAAAGTAAAACAACGAAATATGAAGATGTTTATAACCCAGCTACAGGAGAAGTGATTGCCCAGGTTCCTCTATCAACAAAAGAAGATATTGATTATGCAGCTGAAGTTGCAGCAGAAGCGTTCAAAAAGTGGAGAAACGTTCCTGTTCAAAAACGTGCAAGAATCCTATTTAATTTCCAACAATTATTACAACAAAATAAAGATGAATTAGCTCGCTTAATCACAATTGAAAATGGTAAAAATACAACAGAAGCTCTAGGCGAAGTTGGCCGTGGAATTGAAAACGTTGAATTTGCAGCTGGTGCACCTGCTTTAATGATGGGCGATTCACTAACTAACATTGCAACAGATGTTGAAGCAACAAACTATCGTTATCCAATCGGAGTTGTTGGTGGAATTACACCATTTAACTTTCCAATGATGGTTCCATGCTGGATGTTCCCAATGGCCATTGCAGTAGGTAATACATTTGTATTAAAGCCATCTGAAAGAACTCCGCTTTTAACTGAAAAGTTAGCAGACTTACTAACTGAAGCGGGGCTTCCTAAAGGTGTATTCAACGTAGTAAATGGTGCACACGATGTCGTGAACGGAATCCTTGATCACCCAGAAGTTAAGGCGATTTCATTTGTTGGTTCTAAGCCTGTCGGAGAATATGTCTATAAGCGCGGAAGTCAGAACTTAAAGCGTGTACAAGCTTTAACTGGAGCTAAAAACCACTCCATCGTTCTAAATGATGCTGATTTAGACCTTGCAACAACAAATGTTATTGCTTCTGCTTTCGGTTCAGCCGGTGAACGCTGCATGGCTTGTTCTGTTGTAACAGTAGAAGAAGGAGTAGCAGATGAGTTCCTTGATCTATTAGTTAAGAGATCGAAAGAAGTGAAAATTGGTAACGGCTTAGATGAAGGGGTATTCTTAGGCCCAGTGATCAGAGAAGAAAACAAAACACGTACACTTGGCTATATTCAAAAAGGGATTGAAGAAGGTGCAAAACTTGTTTGTGATGGCCGTGAACTTGGTGCTCCTGAAGAAGGATACTTTGTAGGACCAACTATTTTTGACGGAGTAACAACAGATATGTCAATCTGGAAAGATGAAATCTTCGCTCCGGTATTATCAATTATTCGTGTGAAAAACTTGAAAGAAGCGGTTGAAACAGCAAATGAATCAGAATTTGCAAACGGTGCATGTATCTATACATCAAATGCTTCATCAATCCGTTACTTCCGTGAAAATATTGATGCAGGTATGCTAGGAGTTAACTTAGGTGTTCCAGCTCCAATGGCATTCTTCCCATTCTCTGGCTGGAAGTCTTCATTCTTTGGAACACTTCCTGCAAACGGAAAAGACAGTGTTGAATTCTATACTCGTAAAAAAGTTGTAACAGCAAACTATAAAGCACCTAGCTTTGAATAATAACTTTTAACGTAAAAAAAAGCGGCTATTATCCTTGCAAAGTCTGCTGGGATAATAGCCATCAATAAGTGGTTGTTTAAGAATATCAACTTGTTTAAATAGTAAAATAACTATTTGTAAAATGCAAGTAAGAACCTGACTAAGATGGGCATATATGCTTAGCGTCTATAAAATAAAGAAATATCATCCAAATGACAGGAGGAGATTACATAGTGAGTAAATTGCTCCGCAAACCCAATACAGTAGAATCTGCAGCTGGATTTACAGTTGTCCACGAGTTTACATCCGAAAATTCACCATTAGAGTACGTCGGCTTTAAAGTGGTTGATTTAGCTCCTGATGCTGTATATAAAGAAGAATTAGGAAAGATTGAATGCTGCATTGTTGCCTTAACAGGAAAAATCACTGTGACAGACCAAGAGCAAACATTCGAAAATATCGGTACAAGAGAAAGCGTTTTCGAAAAGAAACCAACTGACAGTGTTTATGTATCAAATGACCGCACGTTCGAAGTAACTGCAGTCAGTCCTGCGCGCGTTGTTCTTTGCTACTCACCGTCAGAAAAACAGCTTCCGACAAAGCTGATTAAGGCTGAGGATGTCGGCATTGAACACAGAGGGAAGTATAATAATAAACGCATGGTTCACAATATGCTAACAGATTCAGATCCTTCTGCTAATAGTTTACTAGTTGTTGAGGTCTACACAGATGGCGGAAACTGGTCAAGCTATCCTCCGCACAAACATGATCAAGACAACCTGCCGCATGAATCATTTTTAGAAGAGACTTATTATCATGAAATGAACCCGCGTCAAGGATTTGTATTCCAACGTGTATATACAGATGATCGCTCAATAGATGAAACAATGGCTGTTGAGAACGGTGATGTAGTCGTTGTACCTGCTGGGTATCATCCTGTTGCAGTTCCTGATGGCTACGATTCCTACTATTTAAATGTAATGGCAGGACCTACGAAGATTTGGAAATTCCATAACGATCCAGCTCATGAATGGATTTTAAACCGAAAATAAATTAGAGGAGTTGTCCGGAAAATGAAAGTCGAATTTCGTACAGATAGAGAATTTGATATTATCGCGATTGGCCGTGCCTGCATGGACTTAAACGCTATTGAATATAATCGTCCGATGGAAGAAACCATGACATTTAAAAAATATGTAGGTGGTTCACCGGCGAATATTGCGATTGGAACATCTAAATTAGGCTTAAAAGCAGGCTTTATTGGAAAGCTTGCAGATGATCAGCATGGACGTTTTATTGAACAATATATGGCTGGCGTTGGTGTTGATACATCACAGATGGTAGTGGATAATGAAGGACATAAGACAGGCTTGGCTTTTACAGAAATCTTAAGCCCGCAAGAGTGCAGCATTTTAATGTATCGCGATAATGTAGCAGATCTTTATTTGGACCCGTCTGAAGTAAGCGAAGACTACATTAAAAGATCTAAGATCCTTTTAGTTTCTGGAACAGCTCTTGCAAAAAGTCCATCTCGTGAGGCGGTCTTAAAAGCTGTACAGCTTGCTAAGAAAAATGATGTAAAAGTCATTTTCGAATTAGACTACCGTGGCTACACTTGGGCTTCAAAAGAAGAAACATCTGTTTACTATACTTTGGTTGCACAACAATCAGATGTAGTAGTTGGTACTCGTGATGAATTTGATGTAATGGAAAATGTAGAAGAAGGCAATAACGACGCCACCATTGCAAGTCTTTTTAAGCATTCACCAGAATTAGTTGTTATTAAACATGGTGTTGAAGGTTCTTATGCTTATACAAAATCAGGCGAAACCTTCAGAGGTCATGCTTACTTAACAAAAGTGTTAAAAACATTCGGCGCTGGTGATTCCTATGCATCTGCTTTCCTATACGCATTAATCTCTGGTAAAGATATTGAAACCGCTCTAAAATACGGCAGTGCATCTGCAGCAATCGTTGTCAGCAAACACAGCTCTTCTGAAGCCATGCCGACTGTTGAAGAAATCGAACAATTAATTGCTGAAAGATCATAATCGGTTAGAAATCTGCTCGAGGTGAGAGAAATTATGGGGAAAATTAGATTAACAACAGCACAGGCTTTAATCAAATTTTTGAACCAGCAATATATACATGTTGATGGTGAAGAATTTCCTTTTGTAGAAGGTATCTTTAATGTATTTGGTCATGGAAACGTATTGGGAATTGGTCAAGCGCTTGAGCAAGATGCCGGTCACCTAAAAGTTATCCAAGGTAAAAACGAGCAGGGGATGGCACATGCTGCCATTGCCTACAGCAAACAAATGTTACGTCGAAATATATATGCTGTTACAACATCAGTAGGACCAGGTTCAGCAAACTTGGCAGCGGCTGCAGGAACGGCATTAGCAAACAATATCCCTGTATTATTTATCCCTGGCGATACATTTGCTACAAGACAGCCTGACCCTGTTTTGCAGCAGGTTGAACAGGAATATAGCTTAGCGGTAACAACAAACGATGCCCTAAAACCTGTTTCAAGATATTGGGATCGTATTACACGTCCTGAACAGTTAATGTCAAGCTTAATCCGTGCTTTTGAAGTCATGACAGATCCGGGCAAAGCCGGCCCTGCAACAATTTGTATTGCACAGGATGTTGAAGGGGAAGCTTACGATTATGATGAAAAGTTTTTTGCAAAACGGGTTCACTATTTAGATCGTAAATCACCAGTTGAACGTGAACTGCACGGTGCAGCTGAATTGATTAAGGCAAGCAAAAAGCCTCTCATTTTAGTTGGCGGTGGTGCAAAGTATTCTGGAGCTCGTGACATTTTAATTGCACTTTCTGAAAAACATAATATCCCGCTAGTAGAAACTCAAGCAGGGAAAGCAACTGTAGAATCTAATTTCAAAAATAATTTAGGTGGAATGGGGATTACTGGAACCCTTGCTGCCAACAAAGCAGCCCGTCAGGCTGATTTAGTAATCGGTATTGGTACAAGATACACAGACTTTGCTACTTCATCTAAAACAGCTTTCGATTTTGAACAAACAAAGTTCTTAAACATTAACATAAGCCGCCTTCAGGCATATAAATTGGATGCATTCCAAGTAGTAGCTGATGCAAAAACAACTTTAGAGCAATTGGCATCGCTATTAGATGGTTACGAAAGTGAATTTGGTAATACGATTACTGAATTGAAGGAAGAGTGGAATGCAGAGCGTGAGCGTCTAAGCGAAGTGACATTCACTCGTGAAAACTTTACTCCAGAAGTAAAAGGTCATTTCTCTCAAGAAATTCTTAATGAGTATGCGGATGCGCTTAACACAGAGTTAGCTCAAACAACAGCATTACTAGCTGTAAATGATACTGTTGCACCTGACAGTACCATTATCACTGCAGCGGGTTCTCTTCCAGGTGACGTACAGCGTATTTGGAATACAACAGTACCAAATACGTATAATGTTGAATATGGCTATTCATGCATGGGCTATGAAATTTCAGGTGCATTAGGCGTTAAATTGGCGGAGCCTGATAAAGAAGTATATTCTCTTGTAGGTGATGGAAGCTTCCTTCTTCTTCATTCAGAATTAATTACAGCTATCCAATACAATAAAAAAATCAATGTTGTCCTTTTTGATAACTCTGGGTTTGGTTGTATTAATAACCTGCAAATGGATCATGGCGGCGGAAGTTACTTCTGTGAATTCAGAACACACGATAACAAGATATTAAATATTGATTATGCAAAAGTAGCAGAAGGCTATGGTGCAAAAACATATCGTGTCAATACAATTGAACAATTGAAGGCTGCCTTAGAGGATGCGAAAAAGCAGGAAGTATCGACTTTAATTGATATTAAAGTACTTCCAAAAACAATGACAGACGGCTATGAAAGCTGGTGGAATGTCGGTGTGGCAGAAGTATCTAACAAAGAAAGCATTCAGGAAGCAAGTGAAGCAAGAAAGCAAAAATTAGAAATGGCTAAACAATATTAATAGAAACTACTATTGTGGCGAGGGTATAACAAGCCCTCGCTATTTAAAAAACGAAATTATTTATTGAAAATTTAAATTACTTTTATAGTGATTTTTAAAAAAGTAAGAGAGGTGAGGTACAAGTGACAACATCGATTTCATCAAAGTTAGTTTCTATGAAGAGAATGCTTGAAAAAGCAAAAGAGGGTAAATATGCAATTGGCGCATTTAATATTAACAACTTTCAATGGGCGGAAGCTATTTTAGAAGCAGCGCAAGAGGAGAATTCTCCTGTAATTGTTTCGTCCTCCGATCGGCTTGTAGATTACTTAGGCGGATTTAAAACAATTGCTGCAATGGTTAATAGAATAGTAGAGGAAAAGAATATTACTGTTCCTGTTGCCTTGCATTTAGACCATGGTATGTCGGTAGCACGATGTAGGGAAGCGATTGATGCAGGATATACTTCGGTTATGATTGATGGCTCACACCATTCGATTGAAGAAAACATTCTTATGACAAAGCAGGTTGTAGACTATGCCCGCCCGCATGGGGTCTCTGTTGAAGCAGAGGTTGGAACGGTAGGCGGAAATGAAGATGGTCTAATCGGCGGTATCCAATATGCAGATCCAGCGGAATGTGTACGTATTGTAAAAGAAACAGGTATTGATGCATTAGCTGCTGCACTTGGCTCTGTTCACGGACCTTACCAAGGTGAGCCGAAGCTTGGTTTTGACGAAATGAAGCAAATATCAGAGTTAACGAATATTCCGCTTGTTTTACATGGGGGCTCCGGTATACCGGATTATCAAATCCAGAAATCCATCGAGCTTGGACATGCAAAAATTAATGTGAATACTGAATGTTTACAAGCTTGGACAAAAGCAGTACGTGAAGTATTGGCAAATGACAGTAATTTATACGATGCCCGTGCAATTCTTACACCAGGTAAAGAAGCAGTTAAAGAAACAGTAAAAGCGAAAATAAAAGAGTTTAAATCAAGCAACAAAGCATAATTCAACAGGAAGGGGGTGGCTGTAATAGTCATTCCCTTTACTCAATTATCAATATTCCTTAATAATTAGGAGGGGTTACGGTGGAATTGAAGATTGGGGTTATTGGGACAGGGGCAATCGGGCAGGATCATATTCGTAGATTTACCAATAAAGTAAAGGGTGCTAAAGTCGTTGCTGTTACGGATCTTAATGCGGAGAGAGCTGAACAAATTGCTCAAGAAGTCGGTGCTAAGTTTGTCAGAACAGGCGAAGAGCTTATTAGCCTCCCTGAAGTCGATGCAGTTGTTGTTACATCATGGGATCCAACACATGAAAAATATGTATTAGAAGCGATCAATCATAACAAATATGTCTTTTGTGAAAAGCCGCTGGCTGTTGAAGCAGAAGGATGCAAAAGAATTGTCGATACAGAAGTAAAGCTCGGTAAAAGGTTGGTTCAAGTAGGGTTTATGAGAAGATATGATAGAGGCTACATGGAGTTAAAAGAAATGATCGACAGCGGTAAGCTAGGAGAGGTACTAATGCTCCACTGTGCACATCGCAATGTTTCATCAGGAGAGAACTATGATACTCCAATGGCAATAGTCAATAGTGCTGTCCATGAAATTGATGTATTACGGTGGTTATTAAATGAAGATTATGTGGCAGTACAGGTTATTATGCCAAAACGAACTTCTCATACACATGAGAAATTGCATGACCCACAAATCCTTATTTTAGAAACTGAATCAGGGATCCATATTGATGTTGAAATCTTTGTGAATTGTAATTATGGATATGATATAAAATGTGAAGTTGTATGTGTGGATGGAATGGTTTCCTTATCAAACCCGTCCTATTCTAGTGTTCGTACAGCAGGAAAAGACTATACAGGAATCCCTATGGATTGGGAACAACGATTTGAAGCGGCTTATGAACAAGAGCTTCAGCTTTGGGTTGATTCCGTAAAAGCAGATGATTTAAATGGACCAACTGCTTGGGATGGATATGTAGCATCTGTTACGACCACAGCTGGAACGTTAGCAAGAGAAACAGGAAAACGTGTAGAGATTAAAATGGATGATTGCCCAGATCTATATAAGTCTAATCTAGTAAAAGTCTAATACAATATTTAAGTCTAACGATTAACTGAAATTTATTGATAATGACAATAAAGAAAGGAGTCTATTAAAGGCGTTGATGCAGTCATTCCTGGTGGAAAGCGTCCTGAACAAATTAGTGATACTGTAAAAGCGATTGATGTTGTTATAGATGATAAAGATTTGAGAAAGATGAATGAGATATTAGCATAACAAATCCGACTTTATTTTACACTGTGGAAAGCCGGGCAATTTTCTTGCCAGGCTTTTTTTAAAATTGCCGAAAAACGGAAGTGGTTTGATGGGGGAGTTACGTTTTGCCAGGAGTAAAAATTTATTTATCGTTGTTTCATTTCTTTTGTGGTTTCCACAGTTTATGTATGTCCCGATACTGTCGCCCTATATGGAATCAATAGGGGCACAATATAGCTTTATTGGAATTGTTTTGAGCAGCTATGGGATTACCCAGCTTCTATGTCGGCTGCCAATCGGGATTTTCTCAGACCTTTTGAAACTTAGAAAACCATTTATTATATTAGGCATGTTAGCGAGTATGACCAGCTGTCTGATCTTTTTATTCACAGATAGTTTAGGGTTGATTCTGGCCGCCCGTGCTCTTGCCGGAGTTTCTGCAGCATCATGGGTCGCTTTTACAGTCCTATACCCGGGCTATTTTGCCCCTAATGAAGTCCATCGTGCCATGGGAAGTATCTCATTTATTGTTGTATTGGCACAATTTCTAGGCATGGCATTCAGCGGCTATATTGTTGAAACATGGGGATGGAAGGCGTCGTTTTGGATCGGTGTTTTATTCAGCATTTTAGGTGCCATTCTTTCTATTTTTGTATATGAGCCAAAAGATAAGATTACTAGAGAGCCTGTGAAATTAAAAGAGCTTGTGTCTGTTATGAAGGAACCTTCCTTGTTAAAAGTTGCGCTATTATCGATTATTGCCCATAGCATCATTTTTTTGACGATGTTCGGATTTACATCCAACTATGCGCTGCAAATTGGGTTTAAAACTAGTGAGCTTACATTTATCGTCTTTGCTTTTATGATTCCGCATGCCATTGCAACTCTTTTTATGGGGAAGGTGCTGGTTCCGCTTCTAGGGGAATGGAGATCGTTGAAATGGGCCTTTTCCATGGCTGCTGTTATCACTCTAGCCATCCCCCTTGTACAAACAAAAGCTTTATTCTTGTTCGTTCAAGCGATTAGCGGATTTTCACTAGGATTAATCTTTCCTTTATTGTTGGGAATGTCCATTGATAAAATCTCTCCGGAAAAAAGAGCTACTGCGATGGGAGCATATCAGGCTTTATATGCCATTGGTATTTTTGGCGGGCCTTTTTTTGCAGGTTTTTTCAATTCACTCATGGGAATTCAGGCAGGATTCTATTTTGCAGGGGTATTAGGGATGATTGCAACCGTGTTGATCATTTTTTGGAGCAGAAGTGAGGTGCGGTTAAAGGCATTGGAGAGTAAAGCTTCGGAAAGTGATTATCGTAAAGAAAACAGTATTTAAAAAAACAGCCAATTCCCTTTTTTAATGAGGAGAATTGGCTGGTGATCCATGCTGATATTTATAGTTATTCAATAAGTCAACATCCTTACTTTGCATTAATCCTTCATAGACAGCGAGACGGGCAGTTCCATATTGATTCGCAGATTTTTTATAATCAGTCACAAAAGTTGTTATTAATGTTATTAATTTTTTCATTTTAGGTATCCCCTTTTTAGTGTTTTTCGTAAATGCTTATTAAAGCTGATCCATAGTTATTCATAGATTTTACATAGTCAGCTTTAATGGTTTTCATTAAATTAGTTAACTTTTTCATCTAAGTCATATCCTTTCTGTATTTGATGTGTTTATTATCATATATTGGTTAACTTTTGGCAAAGTATTTGAAAACGTAAACAACTGTTATGAAAGCGTCCATCATAGTGTTATTACTCGTATATTCTATGTTTTTCAACGTTTTTCACTTATTTTTAATTTTTCGGGGAGGGGAATCAATGATTAAAAGAGTTGAACATGTTGGGATTATGGCAGCTGATATGGATGAGTCGATCCGATTTTATGAAACTCTTCTGGATTTTAAGATTCGAGTGAGGGTAAATAACGGACAAAAGGAGTTAGTATTTTTAACGCATGAAGGTCTGCCTGGATTCGAAATTGAACTGATTCGTGATATACAGCCAGCGGTGACGTATTCTGAAGATGGGCTGGTCAATCATTTAGCATTTGTTGTTGATGACATAGAGCATGTTATTAGCTGTCTTAAAAAGGAAGGGGTAGTCTTTCAAACAAGTAAACCCAAAAACGGTATAGGGCGAAAAACAATCCGTTTTAAAGGCCCAAATGGGGAGATATTACAATTAGTAGAAGAGCGTCAGGCTGCAAATTAAGATAAAAGAGGCTGTCCCATAGGGAAGCCTCTTTTTGTTATATCTTTAGTAGAAATTCCCGATACTTTTTAGGAGAAAAATTTGTATGACCCTTAAAGGTTGTAACAAAGTGCGAAACATTGTTAAAACCACATTTGAATGCGATTTCATTAATAGACAGATTAGAGCTAAATAGAAGCTTCTTTGCATTGTTCACTCGATAATTAATTAAATATTGATGCGGGGTGTAATTTGTTTGTTTTTTAAATAACCTTGAAAAATGAAAAGGGCTAATCTTTACATGGTTAGCAATATCGTTTAAGGTGATGTCTTCTTTATAATGACTTTCAATATATGAAATTGCATTCTTAATCGTTTCTTCAAGAGAATGATCTGCCTCGTTTGAGATCTTTTCTAACTCATACAAAATTCTATGGATCAGAATGGAGATTCTATGTTCATCTACTTTATCGGTTTCCATCATACTCAGAATTCGATCCAAAAAGTCAGGAATGTCCCGGTAGTTTTCCAGTGAAAAGACACATCCATGTTTTTGAAAAAGATAATCGAAATAGGCTCTGCTGGAATTTCCGTCGAAATGAATCCAATTAAAATTGGTTTCTTCTAACACCTTGTATAGATGGGGATTATAGCAATCAAGGAAAACAAAGGTCTTTTCATTCGCAATATATTTGTGGTTTTTGTAATGTATCTCCATTTTTCCTTTTTTAATGTACATAAATAAAAATTGTTCAAAGCGGTCCCTCTTCGTTTGGTAAAGATCAGAGCATATGTAGCTGCCAGCATTAGTAAGATAATAAAGGGCTTTTTTGGCAAAACAACTTGAAGTGTGGAAAAATGATTTTGAATCTGATAAAACGCCTAATTCCTCCATATTATCTCCTTTCAAAAGGGTGCTGAAATCACCTTAATCTATAGCAATATTTCTAAAAAAAATAACAAATTAGCAATAAAACAAAAAAATATAGCAATTTTTTTAAATAAAGCAGCAGGTTTCCTTAATGATATTATAAAGTTAGTATATTAAAATGAAATATAAATAGCAATAAACCAAAATGGTAAAATTGATAGTTTAAGTTAGAATTATATGAATATTTTTATTGGAAAGTTAAAAACGCTTTAAAACATTGATTTAAAAGGGTTTTTACGATTTTTTAATCACTAAAAAAATTATATTAAACGATAAAAGGAGAGGAACAATAGTTTCTCTCCTACAAGTCGTGGCCTCTTGACTGAAAGCGCTTTTAATATTATTATTGAATCATAGGTTATCAACAGTTAACCAAAACATAATAATAAACACGTGATGAAAATGAAGTTGAATTTGTTATAGGGAGGGAATAGTGTATCAATAACAGTGGTTTTTGTAGGTATTACTCAAAAACTACAGAGAAGTATACTTATGCGAATTTTATATTTTTTCAATAAATCATAAGTTATTCAAATAATAACCAATAGTTATACAAATTGATAGTGGAAAAGAGGGTTTTGCTATGGGGAATCAACAGATTTCATGGGGAATAGCTCCAATCGGCTGGCGCAATGACGATATTCCGGAGATCGGCGCAGAGAACACTTTGTCACATTTACTAAGTGATATTGTTGTAGCTGGATTTGAAGGAACAGAAGTAGGCGGATTCTTCCCTGAACCAAAAATATTAAACAAAGAGCTCGGGCTTCGTAATTTAAGAATAGCAGGTCAATGGTTTAGTAGTTTTATTATTCGTGATGGAGTGGAGGAAGCTTCAAAAGCATTCCATAAGCATTGCGAGTACTTGCAGGCAGTTAATGCAGCCGTAGCCGTTGTGTCTGAACAAACCTTTAGTATTCAAGGAACAAGCAAAAATGTCTTTACTGAAAAACCTTACTTCACTGATGAAGAATGGAATAAACTATGCCAAGGACTTAATGAACTTGGAAAAATCGCTGAGCAATATGGTTTGAAGCTTGTCTTCCACCACCATATGGGGACTGGTGTACAAACCTTAGAAGAGATCGATCGCCTTATGGAAAATACGGATCCAAATCATGTTCATTTACTTTATGATACAGGTCATATTTTCGTTTCTGATGGTGATTATCTGCTACTATTACATAAACATATTGATCGCATTAAACATGTTCATTTCAAGGACGTTCGTAAAAATGTAAGAGAGCAATGCGAAAAGGAAGGGAAATCATTCCTGCAGTCATTCTTAGCTGGAATGTTCACAGTTCCTGGTGATGGATATATTGATTTTACAGAAGTTTATCAGAAATTACTTGATGTTCATTATTCAGGATGGATTGTCATAGAGGCTGAGCAGGATCCTTCAGTTGCACACCCATTAGAATATGCTTTAAAAGCCCGTAAATATATTAATGAAGAACTATTAGTATTAGATAAGGAAGATGCATTAGTTGGTAGTTAATTAAAAATCTAAACCCTGGGGAGGGTAAAGCATGAGTAGTCAAGCAATTGAAAAAAAGCATGATCACAAAAAAGCTTTAAAAAAGATTACCATCATTTCGACATTCGGAGGGCTTCTCTTTGGATATGACACAGGTGTTATTAACGGAGCATTGCCATATATGGCAAGACCAGATGAGCTTAATTTAACCCCGGTTACAGAAGGTCTTGTTACAAGTTCACTCCTTTTCGGAGCAGCATTTGGTGCTGTGTTCGGCGGACGGTTAGCTGACCGTTTCGGACGCCGTAAAATGATTCTTAATCTTGCTTTTCTGTTCTTCTTAGCAGCAATTGGTTGTACTGTTGCACCATCTGCAGGAATTATGATTGTTTTCCGTTTCTTGCTAGGACTTGCTGTCGGTGCCGCATCTGTAATGGTACCAGCCTTCTTAGCAGAAATGTCCCCTGCTGAAAGGCGCGGAAGGATGGTAACTCAGAACGAATTAATGATTGTTACCGGTCAGCTGTTAGCATTTGTTTTTAACGCAATTCTAGGTACAACGTTTGGCGAAGAAGCAGCACATGTTTGGCGCTATATGTTAGTGATCGCATCACTTCCGGCAATTGTCTTATGGTTTGGAATGCTGACTGTACCAGAAAGCCCGCGTTGGCTTGCATCAAAGGGGAAAGTTGGGGATGCCCTTCGTGTCCTTAAGGAAATACGTGAAGCAAGTCGTGCTGAAGCAGAATTAAAAGAAATTCAAGATAATATTTCACAAGAGTCTGGAATTAAACAAGCTACTTTTAGTGATTTAAATGTACCTTGGGTCCGCCGCATTGTAATGATTGGAATCGGTATCGCGATCGTACAACAAATTACTGGTGTTAACTCGATTATGTACTACGGTACACAAATTCTTCAACAATCTGGTTTCTCAACCGATGCAGCGCTTGTTGGTAACATTGCTAATGGTGTTATATCAGTATTGGCTACATTTGTAGGTATTTGGCTTTTAGGTAAAGTTGGTCGTCGCCCAATGCTTATTGTTGGATTAGCAGGAACTACGACAGCATTGACTTTAATTGGAGTATTCTCATTTGTACTAGATGGCACGGCAGCGTTACCGTTTGCTGTACTAGCTATGACAGTTACTTTCCTTGCTTTCCAACAAGGTGCAATCTCACCGGTAACATGGTTAATGCTTTCAGAAATCTTCCCGCTTAAGTTGCGCGGACTAGGAATGGGTGTAACGGTATTTTGTTTATGGATTGTAAACTTCCTAGTTGGATTATCATTCCCGATTTTATTGAGCGCGGTAGGATTATCTGCAACGTTCTTCATTTTCGCAGTACTAGGAATTGGGGCTATTACATTTGTAAATAAATTCTTACCAGAAACAAAAGGTAAGTCACTTGAGCAGTTAGAGGCTTATTTCCGTGAACACAAGAAACCGGAAAATAGAAAAGTAGTTAACCAATAATCTATAAATATTCAATATTTAAATTATTGTAAGCGTTCGAACCCGCTGGGCTATTTTAAAAAGGAAAAATATTCAATAAAGTAGTCCGGAATTTGAATAAAAGTTTCTTAATAGGAGGAAAATGTCATGACTTTAGGATTTGGTGTAGTTGGAACAGGTGCAATTGGTAGAGAGCATATTAATAGAATTTCAAATAAATTATCCGGTGGAAAAATTGTTGCTGTAACAGACGTTAATCAGGAGTCAGCAAAACAAACCGTTGAACAATATGGATTAGATGCAGTGGTATATCCAGATGATAAAGCATTGATTGCAGATCCAAATGTAGATGTTGTACTAGTAACAAGCTGGGGACCTGCCCATGAAGCAACAGTTGTAGCGGCTGTTGAAGCAGGAAAATATGTATTCTGTGAAAAGCCTCTTGCTACAACTGCAGAAGGTTGTATGCGAATTGTTCAAGCAGAAATGAAGCAAGGCAAAAAGTTAGTTCAAGTTGGATTTATGCGTCGTTATGACACTGGCTATGTTGCATTAAAACAAGCAATTGATAAAGGTGAAATTGGTCAGCCGCTAATGGTTCGTGCCGTACACCGCAACCCAGAAGTCAGCGAAGCTTATGTTACGGAAATGGCTGTAGTAGATACATTAATCCATGAAATTGATGTTCTTCACTGGTTGGTAAATGATGATTATAAATCAGTACAGGTTGTTTTCCCAAGAAAAACAAAATATTCACATGGTAAATTACAAGATCCACAATTATTTACAATCGAAACAAACAGCGGCATTGTAATGAATGTTGAAGTATTTGTAAATTGTAAATATGGCTACGACATCCAATGTGAAGTAATTGGTGAAGATGGTGTTGCTTATTTACCAGAGTTCCCAAGTGTTGTTACACGCAAAGATGCTAAGTTAAGCTCAAATATCCTAATGGACTGGAAATACCGTTTCATGGATGCATACGATATTGAAATTCAAGACTTCATGGACTCAATCAATAAAAAAGGCGAGCCACAAGGACCTACATCATGGGATGGCTACATTGCAGCCGTAACAGCAGATGCATGTGTAAAAGCACAGCAAACAGGTCAAAAAGAAGCAATTACACTTGAAGAAAGACCAGTATTCTATAGTGAAAATGCTGTTCTTGAGACAGTTTAAGAGTTTATAAAGCAGAAACGGGGCTGTCTTATGGGATAGCCTCATGTAAGAAAGGGGTAAATAAAATTGCGTTTGGCATATGATCCGTCACATTTTCGTGATAATACGAATTTAAAAGATACAATCGATACAGTTGCTAGATTAGGTTATGAATGGGTAGAGTTTTCTCCACGGAAAGATTTTATTTGGTTTTATGAATATCCAAAAGTAGATAAGCAGCTGATAAAGGATTTAAAAAGGTATTGCAGTGATGCCGGTGTTAAAATTTCTTCTATTCTTCCGGTGCAGCAATGGTCATCACCAGATGAAGACGAACGCCAGGCTGCAGTGAGAAACTGGGAGCGATGCATCGAGATTACTTCTGAATTGGAAGTAGACTTGATGAATACTGAATTCAGTGGTGACAAGAGCCGTCCGGTTGCAAGTGAAGCAGCCTTTCTTAAATCAATGGACGAGCTAATGCCAATTTTTGAAGAGGAAGGCATTAAACTCAATTTACAATCACATCCTAATGATTTTATTGAGCTGAACATTGAAGCAGTCCGCATGATTCGTGCATTAGATAAGGATTGGATTAAGTTAGTCTATTCAGTACCACATGCATTCTATTATGATAACGGCATTGGAGATGTAGCGAAACACATCGATGAAGCAGGAGATTTACTTGCACATGTTCTGATTGCGGATACATGGAATCATAAAGCAGCATTTGGATTACGCTATATTATTAATCCGCCTGATGCAAATGTAACGATCCACCAGCACATGAATCCTGGTGATGGGGAAGTAGATTTCGATACTTTATATCGGAAATTAAGAGAAACGAAATTTGACGGTATTGTCACAAATGCTGTATTTCATTATCCCGACCGCCCTGAATGGTCAAATGAAGTCACGTTAAAATCAATTAAAGAAGGTCTAAATATATAAAGTTGGTTAAGTTAGCTTAGCAGGAGGAAAAACCGATGAAACTATCATTTAACGAAGGAACAACATGGGAAAGTGCATCCCTTCAACAAAACTTGGATCTTTGTGAAAAGTACGGTTATGATTATATTGAAATTCGTACGATTGACCAGTTAATCGACTATTTAAAAGAAAATACTCTAGATGATTTAAAAGAATATTTTGAAACTCATTATATCAAGCCGCTTTCTTTAAATGCTTTGTGCTTTTTTAATAACCGTACAAAAGAAGACGAGGAAAAGGTTATTGAAGAATTCAAGGAATACTTAGAGATCTGTAAAAAAATAAATTGTGAATATATTTGCGTGGTGCCTTCTAATATTGATGTAACGGAAAAAGGAAAAACATTAACAGAAGAAGTAAATGCCAGCTGTGTTCGTGTCCTAAGACAACTATCTGACTTAGCAGAGCCTTACGGAGTGAAGATTGCCATTGAATTTATCGGAATTCCGCAAAATACAGTGAATACATTCGCACAGGCATTCGATATTGTAAAGCAAGTGGATAGAGATAATGTTGGTCTTGTGTATGATACATTCCAATTCACTGGTATGGGATCAAGATTTGAAGATGTGACAGACGATGCAGCAGAAAAAATCTTTATTTTCCATATCAATGATGTAGACGGATTCCCTGTTGGCCAAATGCATGATACAAATCGAGTATGGCCGGGTCATGGTGTTATTGATTTAGAAGCTCATTTAAAGAGATTGAAAGAATTAAACTACAATTTTGCAGCATCCGTTGAGTTATTCAGACCTGAATATTATGAAATGGATCCTGAAGAAGTTATTAAAAAGGCAAAAGAAACAACTTTGGAAGTATTGGAAAAGTATTATAAATAATTGGCGAGTAGAGAGCAGTTCTTTCTTAATGAACTGCTCTCTTTTTTTATGCAGCAAAGTTGAATAAATCTATTAAAAGTGATTGACTGAAAGCGCTTTTAATATTATGATTTTAATAGAAATTTATCATAATATACCCAAAAGTTAACATAATGTTTTCCTTGCAAATTTATTTTTTTGTAATCTTTTAACAACTTTAGGGTAATTGTTTCTGCTATAGAAAAAAGGAGGATCAGGATGAGTGATATTAGAGTAGGTATTGTTGGATTAGGGAGATTAGGAAAAACGCATGCCATTAATCTAGCTGAAAATGTTCCTGGAGCAAAACTTGTAGCTGCCTGCAGCTATGTTGAAGAAGAATTAGAATATGCTAAAAGAGAACTAGGTGTAACAGAAACATATATATCCTATGAAGAAATGGTAGAAAGTCCAAATCTTGATGCTGTATGCATCGTATCGCCATCCGGCTACCATCCAGAGCAGATTCGTCTAGCAATGGAAAAGGGGCTCCATGTATTCAGCGAGAAGCCAATTGGCTTAGATATTGAGGATATCAAAAGAACAATGGAAGTCATTCATGCTCATCCTGATCAGGTTTTCCAACTGGGATTTATGAGACGATATGATGAATCCTATCAATATGCTAAAAAAATGGTGGATGAGGGAACGTTGGGCGAATTAACAGTCATTCGCTGCTACGGGATTGACCCTAGTTCAGGGATGGAAGGCTTCGTAAAATTTGCCCGTTCAAGCAACAGCGGCGGTCTATTTTCAGATATGTCTATCCATGATATTGACTTAGTGAGATGGTTCTCGAAAAAAGAAGTCAGCCGTGTGTGGGCTATGGGAAAAAATGCTGCTTATCCTGAGTTAGATGATTTGAATGAATTAGAAACTGGCGCTGCTATGATGCAATTAGATGATAAAACAATGGCCATCTTGGTTGCAGGAAGAAATGCAGCGCATGGCTATCACGTGGAAACAGAATTAATCGGTACAAAGGGAATGCTTAGAGTAGCAGCTGCTCCAGAGAAAAATCTAGTAACTATTTTTGACGAAAATGGTGTAGTAAGACCGACTTCACAGAACTTTCCTGAACGTTTTAAGGATGCGTTTGTGAACGAAATGAGAGAATTTATCTCATGTATTAAAGAAAAACGCCAACCTGAAGTAGGTGCAATTGATGGTCTGCAAAGTACTAGAGTAGCTATTGCATGCCAACAATCTGTTGAAGCTAATCAAATTGTTGAAGTTGAATATAAGTGATTGATAGTTTAGAAGAGTACCGATGTAATTATTAATGTTCGATTTTCGGGAGGAATTAAACAATGACAGCAGAAGTAAAAATTAAGTTTGGTTGTGCCCCAATTGCTTGGACTAATGATGATATGCCTGAATTAGGCAGTGAAAATAGTTTTGAACAATGTATTAGTGAAATGGCGTTAGCCGGCTATACAGGAACGGAAATTGGAAATAAGTATCCACGTCATCCGGAAACGTTAAAGAGATATTTAGATATTAGAGGACTTCAAGTAGTAAGTGCATGGTTTAGTTCGTTTCTAACCACAAAGCCGTTTGAAGAAACAAAGCAGGCATTTATTGAACACCGCGACTTCTTACATGCAATGGGAGCAAAGGTTATTGTTGTTTCTGAGCAAGGGCATAGTGTGCAAGGGCAGATGGAAACACCTGTATTTAAAGAAAAACCGGTGTTTACTGACTCTGAGTGGGATTTATTAACGCAAGGTTTAGAAGCTCTTGGGGAGTTAGCTAGTGAAAAGGGAATGGCAATTGTTTACCATCACCATATGGGTACTGGTGTGCAAACAACTGCGGAAATTGACCGTTTAATGGAAAATACTTCTCCTGAAAAAGTATCGCTATTATTTGATACTGGTCACCTAGTATTTTCGGGTGAAAACCCAATTGAAATCTATAAAAAGTATCAATCCCGTATTAAACATATTCACTTTAAGGATATTCGTGAAGCAGTTGCTAATGGGGTTAAGGACAATCAGGATAGTTTTCTTGTAGGTGTTAAAAAAGGTGTGTTTACTGTGCCTGGTGACGGTATGATTGATTTCGATCCAATTATGAAAGAGATTATTGAAAGCGAATATGGAGGCTGGATTGTTGTGGAAGCAGAGCAGGATCCTGCAAAAGCAAATCCTTTTGAATATGCATTGAAGGCAAGAAAATATATTGATCGTTTGCTGCAGCAGAAGGAATTAATATAAAAATAAAAGGATGTCTCTAATCTGAGACATCCTTTTATTTTAGCTCTTATTTTTAAATAAAAATTCTCTATATTTTTTAGGTGTAAAATCAGTATGGTTTTTAAATGTAGTGACAAAGTGAGGGCCGCTGTAAAAACCACACTCAAGGGCGATTTCGTTTACTGAGAGGTTTGTACTGAATAAAAGCTTTTTTGCTTTGTGCACACGAAATTTAATTAAATACTGATGCGGTGTAAGATTAGTATGTTTTTTAAACACCCTTGAGAAGTGATAGGGGCTTAACTTTACATAGTCAGCAATATTATTTAAATCGATTTCCTCGTTATAATGATCCTCAATAAATGAAATTGCCTTCTTAATTGTTTCTTCAATACTGTAATCCGCTTGATTTGTGACTTTTTCCAATTCATAAAGAATTTGATGAATAATTAGGGAGGTTCCGTGTTCATCCACTTTTTCTTCTTCCATCATACTCAATATTTTAGTCATGCATTTAGGGATTTCCCAGTTGTTCTCTAATGAGAAGACAAAACCCTTTTTTTGAAGAAAATACTCAAAATACTCTTTACTGACATTTCCATTAAAATGAATCCAATTAAAATTAGTTTCTTCTAATGTCTTGTATAGATGGGGGTTGAAACAATCTAGGAAAATAAAAGTATTATCTTCAGCAATCATTTGCTGGTTTTTATATTTAACTTCCATTTTGCCTTTTAGTATATGAATAAATACAAATTGTTGTAGATGGTCTCTTCTTGTCTCATAGTAGCTGGAGCAGATAAAACTGCCGGCACTTAAGGGATGATAGAGGGCCTGTTTAGCAAAATAACTAGGTGTATGGAAAAACGATTTAGATCCTGGTAAAACTCCTTTTTCCTCCAATTTTTCATTCCTCCTAAATAGAATTGTTCGCCCTTTTTGGTAAAAGTGAAGTCAAAATAATGAATAAAAAGGTAAAAATTTGATATTTATAGCTTAAATAGCAATTTTTTATAAAAAAACAGCATCTATTTATAATTGTATTTTACTTTGAGTATATTATTATATTAATCAAATAGCAATTATTTATAAACAATAGAATTAATGATTATAAAATTAATTAAATATTTCAATTAGGGAAGGAACTTAATGTTTCTTCCCTGGTAATCGTGGAAATTTTTAATAATTTTCTATTGACCGAAAGCGTTTTTAATATTATTATTTACTCATAGAGATGATCAATAGTTAACCAACAAGTGATAATTCCATCACAAACGTTGATTTTTTTAACTATCATTGAATGCGCTAACAAGTTGGAATTATCGGAATATATTTTGTTAATTCAGATCCCAGCAGTATCGTGTATATCTCTTTTATGTAATACGGAGAAGTATACTTTCGCGTATTAATTTAACTGTTTTTTCTGTTGGGAAATTATTATTCTAAAGACTACATACATGAGTTACTAGTCGATCATCGAAACTATATTTTTTGAATTATAGCTAGAAATCATAGGAGGTGACGAGGGGTTTAATAATTGGTGGTTAGGCATTTACTAAATAAAAAATCCCTTAGGGGGGGACGAGTATGAGTAGTCAAGCCGTAAAGAAAAGAGACCATAAAAGTTATTTGCAAGTTATTATGATTTCAGCAACATTCGGGGGACTTCTATTTGGGTATGACACGGGTGTAATTAATGGGGCACTTCCATTTATGTCAAGACCTGATCAACTTAATCTAACGCCAGTGACGGAAGGGTTTGTTACAAGCTCATTGTTGTTTGGGGCAGCAGTCGGTGCGTTCTATGGAGGAAGACTAGCAGACCGCTTTGGCCGCCGAAAAATGATTCTAAATCTTGCTTTGTTATTTTTCCTTGCAACACTTGGAACAGCCTTTGCACCAAACGTACCGGTTATGGTTGTATTCCGATTCTTATTAGGTTTGGCAGTTGGTGGAGCATCATCCATGGTACCGGCCTTCTTAGCAGAAATGGCACCCGCGGAGAAGCGTGGCCGGATGGTAACCCAGAATGAGATTATGATTACAGGCGGACAATTATTGGCTTATGTGTTTAACGCAGTTCTTGGTGTGACATTGGGTGATATTGGTCATGTATGGCGTTACATGCTTATCCTATGTGCGATACCAGCGGTTATGCTATTTATTGGTATGTTAATTGTCCCGGAAAGCCCACGTTGGTTGGCTTCAAAAGGAAGAAAAGAAGAAGCATTAAAAGTTTTGAAACAAATCCGTGATGAAAATCGTGCACTAGATGAGTATAAAGAAATTGAAGAAGCAGTGAAAAAAGATGAAGAATTTAAAAAGGCATCAATTAAAGACTTTAAAGCACCTTGGTTAAGACGTATTTTATTAATTGGTATTGGGGTTGCAATGGTCAACCAAATTACAGGAGTTAACTCAATCATGTATTACGGTACTCAAATTCTTCAGGAATCTGGTTTTGGTACACAAGCTGCTTTAATTGCCAATATTTCGAATGGATTAATTTCGGTTCTTTCGGTATGTTTTGGAATTTGGTTGATCGGAAAAATAAACCGCCGCCCTATGTTAATTGCTGGATTATCAGGAACTTCAAGTGCGCTGCTATTGATTGCAATCTTTTCAAATGTCCTTGAAGGAACGGCAGCACTTCCATATGTTGTTCTCTCGTTAATGGGTTTGTTCCTGATCTTCATGCAAGGATGTATCGGTCCTGTAACTTGGTTAGTGATTGCTGAGATTTTCCCGCAGCGGTTAAGAGGGCTTGGTTCCGGTATTAGTGTATTCTTCTTATGGATTGTAAACGCTATTATCGGTTTCTCATTCCCGGTATTGCTTGGAACAATTGGTTTATCTGCAACCTTCTTCGTATTCGTAGCTCTAGGAATCATGGGAATCATCTTCGTCTACAAGTGTATGCCTGAAACAAATGGTAAAACACTTGAAGAACTTGAAGAAGAATTCCGTTTAAAGTATGACAAGAGCAGTAAAGTTACATTAATAGATAAGGTTCAATAATTGAGTGAAGCAAGTGTTTTGAAGTAGAGACAAGTCTCTAGATAAAGAAGAGGCTTGTCTCCGATATGAATTTTTATTCACTAGAAAAAACGGCTAATGATTAAGTTAATAGATCTGGAGATGTTTTAGATGACAATTAAAATTTCAGGAGCACCTTGTTGCTGGGGTGTAGATGATCCAAAAAATCCATACCTTCCACCTTGGGAAAGAGTGTTGAGTGAAGCATCACAAGCTGGTTATAAAGGAATTGAATTAGGGCCATATGGCTATATCCCGATGGATATAGAACGAGTACATGCAGAACTTGTTAAGAACGATTTGACAATTATAGCTGGAACGATTTTTGATGATTTATTATCAGAATCTAATTTAGAAAATTTACTACATCAAGTAGATGATATATGTTCGTTAATTACAAAACTTCCGCCTGCACCGCAGGAAGAAGGTCAAAAATTTCCAACTCCTTATTTAACTGTTATGGATTGGGGACATGATGAACGTGATTATTATGCAGGTCATCCAGATAAAGCAGTAAGGCTATCTGATAAAGATTGGAAGCAAATGATGGAACATGTTCGGTTAATCTCTGAGCGTGCGAAAAGCTACGGGGTACGTGCTGTCATTCATCCGCATGCAGGTGGGTACATCGAATATGAGGATGAAATTAATAAACTTTTAGAAGATATTCCATACGAAACGGCAGGACTTTGCCTTGATACTGGGCATCTATATTATGCAAAGATGGATCCAGTTGAGTGTCTTAGAAAATGTGCAGATCGATTAGATTATATTCATTTTAAAGATATAAATCTTAAAGTCTATGATGAAGTAATGAATGAGCGTATCCGTTTCTTTGATGCATGTGGAAAAGGTGTTATGTGTCCAATTGGAAAAGGTGTTATTGACTATGATTCGATTCATAAATTATTGCAGGAAATCAATTATCACGGCTATATCACAATCGAACAAGAACGCGACCCAAGAAATTCCGATACTAGCTTACGTGATGTGAAGCAAAGCGTGGATTATTTAAAGAGTGTCGGTTATTAAATCGGACATTTACTCATGAGAAAAGAGGTAATGACAGATGATTTTTGGAGAAAGAAATATTGAAAAACCAATTCGTTGGGCGATGGTAGGCGGCGGCAGAGGAGGCCAAATCGGTTATATCCACCGTTCAGCTGCATTACGTGATAATAATTTTCAATTAGTAGCAGGGGCTTTTGATATTGATCCAGTACGCGGGAAAGACTTTGGAGTTAATCTACATGTTGATTCAGAACGCTGCTATCCTGATTACAAAACCATGTTTGCTGAAGAGGCGGAACGTGAAGACAGTATCCAAGCAGTTTCGATTGCCACACCAAATGGTACTCATTTTGAAATTACAAAGGCTGCTTTAAATGCTAGCTTGCATGTAGTATGTGAAAAGCCATTATGCTTTACGACTGAAGAAGCAGAGGAGTTAGAAGCTTTAGCAAAAGAGAAAAACCGTGTTGTTGGTGTTACTTATGGTTATGCAGGACACCAGATGATTGAACAGGCACGTCAGATGATTGCTAATGGAGACTTAGGGGAAATTCGTATTGTAAAAATGCAATTTGCACACGGTTTCCACTCTGAAGCGGTCGAAGAAAAAAGTGCAAGTACAAAATGGCGCGTGGATCCTAAAGTGGCAGGACCTAGCTATGTATTGGGTGATGTCGGTACGCATCCATTGTTCTTATCAGAGGTAATGCTTCCAAACTTTAGAATTAATCGATTAATGTGTTCACGTCAAAGCTTTGTTAAAAGCCGAGCTCCATTAGAAGATAATGCTTTTACTATTATGGAATATGATAACGGTGCAATTGGATATGTTTGGTCTTCCTGTGTCAATGCCGGAGCCATGCATGGCCATTCGATTCGTGTAGTTGGTTCAAAAGCAAGTATTGAGTGGGATGATGAACGTCCTAATCAGTTACGCTATGAGGTTCAAGGGAAGCCAGCTCAAATTTTAGATCGTGGAATGGACTATAACTATCCTGAAGCATTAGTAAACGATCGTATTGGTGCAGGTCATGCGGAAGGTCTATTTGAAGCATGGTCAAACCTATATACTCGTTTTGCTCTTGCTATGGATGCTGCGGACCGTGGGGAAACTTTGGAAAATATGTGGTACCCAGATATTCATGCAGGGGTTGAGGGAGTTCGCTGGGTAGAAAACTGCGTACGTTCTGCTGATAATGGTGCCGTTTGGGTAGATTATAAATAAAGTAGTTTTCTAGTTAAGAATGGAGGTCTGTCGAATATCCTGTAGACCTCTTTTCTTTATTAAAATAGGGAGCCCAGGAAATAGAGCACTTGTCTTTAAAATACAAAAACAAGTCTTCAGAGTATAAATACTTTATCAGTGATATGTCCTATAATCATAAACATAAATTGGTTTGGTAATGGTTACAGTAAAATGGTCTGCCGAATAACTTAAAAACTACTTATATTAGTAAACCTTTAACTATGAAAGGGGAAAATGATATTGCGTTTAGCATACGATCCGTCTCATTATCGTGACAATACGAATTTAAAAGATACAATCGACACAGTTGCCAGATTAGGCTATGAATGGGTAGAGTTATCCCCGAGGAAGGATTTTATTTGGTTTTATGAATATCCAAAGGTAGATAAGCAGCTAATCAAAGATTTAAAAAGATATTGCCGTGATGCGGGCGTTAAAATTTCTTCTGTTCTTCCCGTGCAGCAATGGTCATCACCAAAAGAGGAAGAACGTCAAGCAGCGGTGAGAAATTGGAAACGCTGCATCGAGATTACCTCTGAATTAGGCGTTGACTTGATGAACAGTGAGTTCAGCGGTGACATAAGCCGTCCGGTTGAAAGTGAAGCTGCTTTCGTTAAATCAATGGAAGAGCTAATGCCAATTTTTGAAGAGGAAGGCATTAAACTTAATTTACAATCACATCCTAATGATTTTATTGAGTTAAACATTGAGGCGGTTCGAATGATCCATGCGCTAGATAAGAACTGGATTAAATTAGTTTATTCTGTTCCGCATGCGTTTTACTATGATAACGGTATTGGTGATGTTGCAAAACACATCGATGAAGCAGGAGATTTACTTGCACATGTTCTAATCGCAGATACTTTTAATCATAAGGCGGCATTTGGATTACGCTATATTATTAATCCTCCTGATGCGAAGGTTACTATTCACCAGCATTTAAACCCAGGTGAAGGGGAAGTAGATTTCGATACTTTATATCGGAAACTAAGAGAAATTGAGTTTGATGGAATCGTGACAAATGCAGTTTTTGCTTACCCTGATCGACCTGAATGGTCTAATGATGTTACATTAAAATCTATTAAAGAAGGATTATATATTTAGGAAATAGCGGTTTAAAAAAGGGAGTAGCTCATTATGAGCTACTCCCTTTTAAATATGATAGGAAAGATGTCTTTAAAATACAAAAACAAGTCTTCATTTTATAAATACTTTATTTATAAAATGTCCTATAATCATAAATGTAAACAATAACCGATTAACCATAAAATCTACTGTCAACGCTTACAATCAATAAAGATTTTTAAGCTCCTATATAATGAGGGTATTATATCAATATACTAAAAAATATATTTTGTAATAGTTCCCAAAGTTACATTTGTAGGAGTATAATTTACTGAATATTATGAATTATTTTAAAATTATTGATAAGTATATTTTAATGAACAGACAGCAGAAAAATCGGAGTTTGTTGTTTTAGACCAGTAAATCTATTAATTAATTAGTCATTTAAAAGGGAGGATTCTGAAATGTTAAATGGGGAAAAGTATGCTCATCGAATAGCGCAAAATGGAGCGTCATTTCAAGTTCATTATTGGGGGGTGATGCCGACCCATTATGATAATCTACTACATAAACATTCCTTTTTTGAGATTTGTTACGTTGTTGACGGAACAGGAATGTATATAGACGATGATCACACTTATCCACTCCAAAAGAACACCATATTTTTTTCAAGACCAGAAGTTATGCACCAAATAAAAAGTGATGATGGTTTATTTCTGCTGTATGTTGGGTTTGAATTAATCGAATCTGAATCAAGTGGAGAGTTGATAAGGAGAATGGAGGAGGCTAAACGCTGCTCTAAAGTAGTTATCAATGAAAAGGATGATAATGAAACTTTGTTGTTATGGCAATCTTTGTTGATTCAAAAACGTGAACATGCTTTTTTCAATGAGATACTAACAAATTTAGCTTCTTCCTTGATTCTTTTGCTGCTACAGACATTTGTTCCATATTCAAATAATAATGATGATAGATACATCCTGCAACAACTTCTTTACTCGTTAACACAGCGACACTATACATAAAAGATAATATATCTAACCCTTTGAAGCTACCTGATGTAGCGAAGCATCTGCACATATCCGGCAGACATTTGTCCCGAATGTTTGTATCAGAGTTAGGTATCAGTTATTCAGAGAATGTTCAAGATGAAAGGCTGCAGTAGGCTGCTAAATTACTTAAAACAACTGACATGTCTATCAAAGATATTGCTGAAGAAACCGGCTTTACATCTGTTTACTATTTTACCCGCGTGTTTACTTCAAAGTTTAGGAGTTCACCAGGAAAATTTCGCTCTTTATATTCCAACAAAAAAACGAAAAGTTTTAATAATGGTGTTACCTCCTCCATTTAGTACTTACACTAAATGGATTTTTTTTGTAGTTAATTTGGCTTGCCTGTATTAAATAAATGTCCTTAAAAGACAAATATATAATGTAATATATTTATTGTTTTAATAGTTTATATATAGAAATTTTCTATTTTACTAAAAATATATTGACTGAAAACGCTTTTACCATTATTATCAATTCATAGAGGTTATCAAAAGTTAACCAAAATGTAACATAAAGTTCGTGATATTTATTGACAACATCATCAAGGTATGGTTAATATGATATAGTTTCTGTATAAATCAGAATTAACAGTTAACTAGTTAATCAAAAGTAGCCCAACCTCGTCTAATAAATTTTTACTTAATTTGTTGTCCAAATAAAAATTTAATTTTTAGCGCTAGTTGGGCTTTCATAACAGCAACAAATGAAAACGTTTACTTCTACGAATTTTCAGATATTAAAAATGGCTATTCCTTAATAAAAATAATATACCGGAGAGGTGGATAAATATGGCGAGAAAAGTCCGTACAGCTGTATTTGGACTAGGAAGATTGGGTTACTGGCACGCTGTAAATGTGACAAAGAATCGTAATGCAGAACTTGTGACTATATGTGATGTGAGTTTAGAGACAGCAGAGCGAATTGCAAAGGAACTTGAGGTTCCATGCTATACGAATAATCCAGAAGATGTATTTCAAGATGAAACAATTGAAGCTGTCATTATTGCAACTCCAACGAGTACCCATTTTGACTTATTAAAAAGAGCATCTGAATCAGGAAAAGCCATATTCGTTGAAAAACCGCTGACAACTGATCTAAACGATGCAAGAAAAATTCAAGAAATCATACATACCAATCATACAATCTGTCAGGTTGGTTTTATGCGTCGCTTTGATCCTGCATATGCAGAGGCAAAAAGACGAATTGCAGCTGGTGATATTGGTAATCCAATCTATTTCCGGGGGATTTCACGTGACCCTCAAGCACCGCATGAATCGTTTGTTGAGCACAGCGGCGGAATATTTGTCGATGTCTCTATACATGATTTTGATATTGCGCGCTATCTAATGAATTCAGAAGTAACATCTGTAAGTAGTCATGGCAGTGTTTTAAAATATCCTTTTGTTAAGAAATATGATGATGTTGATCAAGCCCTGACCTATATTGAATTTGCTTCAGGTGCTGCCGGTGATATAGAAGCTAGCCGTAATGCCTATTATGGCTATGATATCCGCGCAGAAGTAATTGGCACCGAAGGGTCAATTTTCATAGGTAATTTAAGAGAGCATGATATTCAAATTCTAACAAAGGCAGGAAATACCCACGATATTTTACCTGACTTCCCTGTTCGATTCAAAGATGCTTACAATATCGAACTTGAAGACTTTTACAAAGTGGTACTTGAAAAAGGAACACCGCAAATTACAGTGGATGATGGGGTAAAGGCACTCGAAATTTCGTACGCAGCTAGGAAATCCTACCAAAGGGGACAAAAGGTAAAATTAGATGTTTTACAAAGCCTAGTATAAATATTTAATTAGTAGGATTAAATCTAGCTAATTGATTTTATAAAAATAATAAAAAAGCTTCCCGCTATTAAAGGAAGTAGTAGAAAGGAGTCTGTTCATGGTCTCATCTTCAGGGAGTCTCCTCGAATTAAAAGGTATTGTGAAAAGCTTCGGTCAAAACCACGTGTTAAAAGGGATTGATCTTGAAGTTAGAGCTGGGGAAGTACATGTACTATTAGGGGAAAATGGTGCAGGAAAGTCTACCTTTATTAAAATTATCACGGGTGCCTATCAAAAGGATGCTGGTGAAGTATATTGGAATGGTCAAAAGGTTGATATTCAAAAACCATCTGATTCAATTGCGTTAGGAATTGCCACCATTTATCAAGAGTTAAACGTCATACCAGAATTA
Source organism: Niallia oryzisoli (assembly GCF_036670025.1). Lineage (NCBI taxonomy): Bacteria > Bacillati > Bacillota > Bacilli > Caryophanales > Bacillaceae > Niallia > Niallia oryzisoli. Next base: position 252,979 of record NZ_CP137640.1, read on the forward strand.
AAAGTCTATGAAAATATCTTTCTTGGAAGAGAGCTCAAAAAGGGCGGAAAATTTTCCATGCTTGACATTGATGCGATGCGCAAAGAAGCAGAACGCTGCTTAGGAGTGCTTGGCCAAAGTCCGGATCTTGCCGACAAACCGGTAGGAGAGCTCGGTATCGGGCAGCAGCAGCTTGTTGAGGTAGCGAAAGCCATTGCATTGGATGCGAAGCTAATCATATTGGATGAACCAACATCCAGCTTGAGTGCACAAGAAGTAGAACAGCTATATGAGGTTGTTGAAGGTTTAACAGCAAAAGGAATTGCGATTGTGTTCATTTCCCACCGTCTTGAAGAAATCAAGCGAATGGGCGATCGATTAACGATCCTCCGTGATGGCTACAAAATTGAGACCATTCCGGTTGCAACAACAGATCCAGATTACTGGATTGAGCTAATGGTAGGCCGCTCGTTGGATGAAAAGTTTCCTAAACAATCTTTTACACTTGGAAAAGAGGGCTTTAAAGTAGAAAACCTTCTTGTTGAAGGAACAAAAGAACCAGTTAGTTTTTCAATCAACTACGGTGAAATTGTCGGGTTTTCAGGACTTGTTGGAGCGGGAAGAACAGAACTGGCAAGGGCAATCTTTGGCGCTGACAGTAAAAATAAGGATGCAAGGATATTTATTGATGGTAAACAAGTTAACATAAATTCTCCTCGTGATGCCATTGATGCTGGGATTGCTTTTATTACAGAGGACAGGAAAAGTGAAGGGCTTCTGCTTGACCAGCCTGTTGATATGAATATAGCACTTGCTAACATGAAGGGATTTAGGGGAAAATCCAAACTGCTTGATTTAAAAGCGATGCGTGTGGAAGCAGAAAATTACATTAAAGAATTAAAGGTCCGTCCTAGCAGTATTGATCTTCATGCACGGAACTTCAGCGGTGGAAATCAGCAAAAGGTAGTAATAGCCAAATGGCTTTGTACAAAGGCAAAGGTTTTCATATTTGATGAGCCGACAAGAGGTATCGACGTTGGGGCCAAAGTAGAGGTTTATCGTTTAATGAATCAGCTTGTTGAAAATGGTGCTATTGTTTTTATGATCTCTTCAGACCTTCCGGAAATTCTCGGTATGTGTGACAGGGTATATGTAATGCATGAAGGAAAAATCACTGCAAATATACCAATTGAAGAGGCTACGCAGGAAAGAATTATGAAAGCGGCTACAGGGGGTTGAGAAAATGAGTCAAGTAGCAGTAAATCCAGTAAATGAAACAGTCAAGGAAAAGAAAACATTAAAGAGCTATCTTGGTAAGTTCGCACCACTTTTGGCTCTTGTTATTTTGTGTATAGGTTTCGCAGTACTGTCAGACAAATTCTTAACAGTAGATAATATCACGAATATTTTCCGTCAATCATCTATTAATGCATTGTTATCTGTTGGTATGCTATTAGCGATCTTAACAGCAGGGATTGACTTATCGGTTGGTTCCATTCTTGCTCTGTCTATTATGGTTATGGGTCTTGTGTCAGTGACATGGAATATGCACCCAATCCTAGGAGTGCTTTCCGTGCTTGTTGTCGGAGCAGGTTTTGGATATCTAAACGGAATTCTGTTAACAAAATTACGCTTACCACATCCATTCATTTCTACGATGGGTACACAGTTCATCGCACGCGGCTTAGCGTTAATTGTAACAGCAGCGGCACCAATCGCTGGATTCCCATTCATGATTCAGTTTTTAGGCAGTGAGTTTATCGGACCAATGCCTGTCAGCTTCCTTCTTGTTATCGTTGTTTATGTATTCATGCATATTTTCTTAACAAGAACGCAGACAGGACGCTATATTTATGCAATCGGCGGTAATCCGGAAGCAGCTCGTCTTTCTGGTATCAACGTTGACCGCATCTTAATTATCGTATACACAATCAGTGGATTAATGGCAGGACTTGCCGGTTTAGTTATGGTTGGACGTGTTAACTCTGCATTCCCGCTTGCCGGATTACAATATGAGTCAGATGCAATCGCAGCTGTTATCATCGGCGGTGCCAGCTTCATGGGTGGTGTTGGTACAGTATCAGGTACATTAATTGGGGCAATGACAATCGCCGTTCTACGTAATGGATTGAATCTATTGAACGTATCTGCTGACTCTCAGTTAGCGATCATCGGTATGGTTATCATTGGGGCTGTGTTTGTAGATGTACTTCGTAACCGTAAAAAGAAAAAATAATTGATTATTAGTTTACTAGAAAAAGAAAAACTTGGCGGTAGGATAGCAGTACAAAAACTGGGGAAATAGCAGGCAGTATCACATTAGGGTTTCATAAAAAATTATTATACAAACTATGATTACTGGGGGCATTAGTATGAATAAGAAGGTTAAATTATTCGGTATGGCAGTAGCACTTTCAAGTATGGTATTTGCAGCTGGCTGCGGTAACAGCAGCAAAGAGGCGTCCAGTACTGAATCTAGCGGTGGAAAAGGCGGCGAGAGTGTTGCCGTTGTTTTAAAAACATTATCAAGTCCATATTGGAAGTATGTTGAAGCAGGGGCCAAAGCTGCGGGTGAAGAGCTTGGAGTCGATGTAACAGTTGTTGGACCATCTTCAGAAGCAGAAGTTATTCAACAGGTTAACATGCTGGAAGACCAAGTCAGCCAAGGTCCTGGTGCGGTTGTAGTATCTCCTACGCAGCCTGAAACAGTTGTACCAGTATTAGAAAAGGCAGCAAAGGATATACCAGTTCTTCTTATTGATAGTGATGCAGATTTCGAAGGAAAAACAACCTTTATTGGAACAGAAAACTATTCAGCTGGACAGGAAGGTGGAAAGTTACTTGCTTCCATGCTTAAAAAGGGAGATAAAGTCGTATTAATTGCAGGTGCGCTTGGAAACCCTGCGACAGATACACGTATCAAGGGTGCTAAAGAAGCACTTGAAGCAGCAGGCATGGAAGTTGTAGCAGAGCAGCCTGCAGATAGTGATAAAGCAAAAGCGATGTCTGTTATGGAAAATATCCTACAGAATAACAAAGACGTAAAAGGTGTATTTGCAGCCAATGATGATATGGCCATCGGTGCATTACGTGCGATCGAAGCAAAGGGCTTAAAGGATGTTAAAGTAATGGGTGTTGATGGAACGAAGGAAGCTGTTGAGTCTATTCAGGCTGGAAAACTTGCTGCATCTGTTGCCCAAAGTCCATATAACATGGGATATGCCGGCGTTGAAAATGCAGTCAAAGCCATGAAAGGTGAAAAAATTGAAGAACGTATTGACAGTGGAATTGATTTAATTACAAAAGACAACGCTGAAAAACAGTTAGAGTTCTTAAAGAGTATTTCCAAGTAATTAAGCAAATCAAAAAACTTGTAGTAGATCGAATCGATCTACTACAAGCTACATAATGGAAAAGGGCAAAAAAATTTTGCTTATGCAAGTTTTAGCCGTAATGAATAGGAGGTAATGGTCGATGACAACGTTGACTATCGGTATTATTGGAGCAGGTAGAATTGGGAGATTACATGTAGATAATTTAAGATTAATCTCTCAAATTCGTATTAAGAGTATTTCGGATGTATTTGTAAATGATCAGCTAAAAGCATGGGCAGAAGAAAGACAAATCGAAGTCGTAACAACAGATTATCATGATCTTCTTAATGATTCAGAAATCCAAGCAGTATTTATTTGCTCGCCAACAACTACACATGCAACGATTATTAAAGAAGCAGCAGAAGCGGGTAAGCATATTTTCTGCGAAAAGCCAGTTAGTTTCTCAGTAGAGGAAACAGAAGCAGCGCTTGCTGTCGTTGAAAAAGCAGGTGTGAAGCTTCAAGTAGGCTTTAACCGCCGCTTTGATGCTAATTTCCGTAAAGTGCGCAACCTTGTTCAAGAGGGAGCAATTGGTACCCCGCATGTTTTGAAAATTACATCTCGTGACCCTCAGCCACCAGGTGTTGATTATATTAAATCATCAGGCGGATTATTCATGGATATGACGATCCATGACTTTGACATGGCACGTTATATTATGGGCAGTGAAGTTGTTGAGGTATCTGCGCATGGTGCAGTGCTTGTTGATCCGGCAATTGGTGAAGCAGGCGATATCGATACAGCGATTATTACATTAAAGTTTGAAAACGGTGCTCTAGGCGTGATCGATAACAGCAGACAAGCTGTATATGGTTATGACCAGCGTCTTGAGGTATTCGGAGATAAAGGTGTAGCACAGGCTGATAATGTCCGTGAAACGACGGTTGAATTATCAACGGTTGACCGTGTGGAAAAAGAAAAGCCATTATACTTCTTCCTTGAACGTTATACACAAGCATATGTTAATGAAGTAAATGAATTTATTTCTGTTTGCTTAAAGGATGAAGCAGTAAGCTGCAATGGTTTTGATGGATTGCAAGCTGAGCGGATTGCGAAAGCTGCAAAGCAGTCCTTTGAAACAGGTGTACCTGTACAGCTGAAACAAGAGGTAAAAGCTTAATAAAAATTTGCAATCATGTATAAATCGAAAAAATAGATTGGGCTTCCGCTCAATCTATTTTTTTAGAAATGAAAAAAGCTCATTAGGTTTAAGTGACGTAAATTCTACTTATAACACTAATGGGCTTTTCATTTTAGGATAAATAAGAGAGCAGCTTACTATTCTGGAACAACAAGTTGTATATTGTTGTTTCTAGTATATTCTTGATAAGTTTCATTTGGCATCCTGTCAGTAACTATATAATCAATTTCATCTAAACCGCAGTATGTTTTTAAGCCGTACTTATCAAATTTATCATGGTCTACCAATAAAAAGACCTCTGCACTTCTTTCAACAATCGTTTGTTTTAATTCACTTTCAAGTGGCGAAGCATTCGTTACACCATTTGTCAGAGAGATACCTGTAGAGGCCATAAATGCTTTGTTGATATTATAGGTTTGTAATAACTCCCTATTTTGCAGGCTGCCGAATGAATTTGTTTTCCGTTCAAGAATGCCGCCAAATGAAATGATATTTAAGTTTTCAAATAGGAGTGAGCGAACGACAAAGTCTAGACTATTTGTAATAATGCTCAGATGTTTTGTCTTTATAAATTCAAACATTTCAATCGTAGTTGTACCGGAATCAATAAAAATGATATCTCCGTCCTCTACATATTGTGCGGCTGCTTTTGCAATCATCACCTTTTCAGCTTGATTTCTGACTTGTCGATCAGTGAATGATTCAAGTTTGGCACGATTGTCATCATTTACAGCAACACCGCCGTAGACCTTTTTAATGTCTCCTTGTTCAACTAATTCCTGGATATCTCTTCTAATCGTATTTTTAGATACATTAAATACTTTCACCAGTTCATCTAAAGATACTGATTTGTGTTCAAGAACGTATTCATGAATTTTATTAATACGTTTATCTTTAATCATGGTTAATTTCTCCCTCGGACTATTACGTTAAATTATTGTTATCGTTTACATATATTTATACTTCTATATTACCAAAAAAATCACCAAAACTTAACCAAAATTTTAAAAGAAAATCATGTAAATATATATGAAAGAAATAATTTCTATTAACACTATTATTATATTGTATGCACTTACATTTTAAAAGTAAGGCACCATCATTTTTATTGCTTAGAGTTATGGACTGATTTATCTGAGAAATATGGATGTGGTGAAAAATCCATAATCTTGTTATAGTCTGTTTATCGCGTTGAAGCGGGAAATTGGGTTTAGGAGGAATATCAATGATTACAGGTACAGATCGTGTAAAAAGAGGTATGGCAGAAATGCAAAAAGGCGGCGTCATTATGGATGTTGTGAATGCAGAGCAGGCAAAAATTGCGGAGGAAGCCGGTGCGGTTGCCGTTATGGCGTTAGAGCGTGTTCCTTCTGACATTCGTGCTGCCGGAGGCGTAGCAAGAATGGCTGACATTTCTATCGTTGAAGAGGTAATGAATGCCGTTAGTATTCCTGTAATGGCAAAAGCGAGAATCGGCCATATTGTAGAAGCTAGAGTACTAGAGTCCCTTGGTGTTGATTACATAGATGAAAGTGAAGTGTTAACACCGGCAGATGAAGAATACCATTTAAATAAAAAAGACTTTACCGTTCCATTTGTATGTGGATGCCGTGATTTAGGTGAAGCTGCACGTCGTATTGGGGAAGGTGCTTCTATGCTTCGTACAAAGGGTGAGCCTGGAACAGGGAATATCGTTGAAGCTGTCCGCCATATGCGTAAAGTAAATGCCCAAGTTCGTAAAGTTGTCCACATGAATGAAGATGAGCTAATGACAGAGGCAAAACTTCTTGGTGCACCATATGAGATTTTGCTGCAAATTAAAGAACTTGGTAAACTTCCGGTTGTTAACTTTGCTGCCGGCGGTGTAGCAACACCAGCTGATGCTGCATTAATGATGCAATTAGGCGCAGACGGTGTGTTTGTCGGTTCGGGTATTTTTAAATCTGAAAACCCAGCTAAATTTGCCAGAGCGATTGTAGAGGCTACTACTCATTATCAAGACTATAAGTTAATTGCTGAGCTTTCAAAAGGCCTTGGTGCTGCAATGAAAGGAATTGAAATCTCTACACTTGCGCCGGAAAATCGTATGCAGGAACGCGGATGGTAAGGAGTTTTTTAACATGATTACAATTGGAGTGTTAGGACTGCAGGGAGCCATTAGTGAGCATGTCCGCTCTGTTGAAGCGTGTGGAGCGGAAGCAGTCGTCGTTAAAAGAGTAGAAGATTTAGAAGGTATCGATGGATTGATTCTCCCCGGCGGTGAAAGTACAACAATGCGTAAACTAATAGATAAATACGGGTTTATGGAGCCATTGAAGGAATTTGCAGCTAAGGGAAAACCGATGTTTGGAACGTGTGCCGGATTAATCCTGCTCGCTAAGGAGCTGGCTGGTTATGCAGAGCCGCATCTTGGTTTATTCGATGTAACAGTTGAACGAAATTCTTTTGGCCGCCAAAAGGAAAGCTTTGAAGCAGAGTTGCACATTCGGGGTTTGGACGAGCCATTTACCGGCGTATTCATCCGTGCACCACATATTATGAAAGCAGGGAAAAACGTTGAGATTCTTGCGATGCACGACGGCAGGATTGTTGCTGCCCGTGAAGGTCAGTTTCTTGGCTGTTCATTCCATCCAGAGTTAACAGAGGATCACCGTTTTACGGAATTGTTTATTCATATGGTTAGAGAGTCTGTTGCCATTCATGAGTGATAATTAGGTTTATTAAAGAGCTTGCTATCATGGCAGGCCCTTTTTTTTATTGCTAAACAGGCTGGTTGAATATCTAGCTCCATGCAAGTTTATGGAATCCAGTCCCGGCATATGCTAAAATTTTATTCAGAAGATTCATAAGTCTATGAAAAAGGAATCAATATCTAATGAATAAATGTTTGGAACTTTTAAATCAGCTGCCAATGGTGAAAAAGATTACGGAAGATATCTATTTATTATCTATACCCGTTCCGTTTGGGATGGTGCAGGCGAATTGTTATTTAATGCGAGGAACAAACGGCATCACTGTAATTGATACAGGCGTGTATTCAAAAGAAGGAATGGATATATGGAACAGAATAATGGGAATGGGTATCGCCATTGAGAAGGTTGTTTTAACTCATTATCATATTGACCATTTAGGTCTTGCTAGATGGTTTCAGGAAAAGCATGGGGTGCCTGTTTTTATTTCGAGTGTCGGTAACAGAGAAATTAAAAGACGGCAAAAAAAGGGTTACGCAGATTATGTGATTAGCTTGTTTAAGCAGCATGGCTGTAAGGACTTTTCTCCCTTGGTAACAGAATATGATTCATACATTTATGACTTTGAACCGGATGGAATATTTGAAGATGGTCAGAGTGTTAGGTTAGGCGATGAAATATATGAAGCTCTTTGGACACCCGGTCACTCTGCAGATCATTTTTGTTTTTATCATCCTGTGCAGCAGATCATGATCGTTGGTGATCTTGTATTGGATAAAATAGCTCCAATTGTATTAATTGAATCCCATCATGATGTAAATCCGCTTAGGGAATACTTCATATCATTTGAAAAAGTTGCAAAGCATTCTGTTTCGATTGCTCTTCCTGGCCATGGGAATGTCATTGAAAATGTATATAAGCGAATGGAAGAAATTCGGTTAGGGCACCGTCACCGCTTGGAGGAAATGACAGCAGCCATAAAGGATGAGGCAAAGACTTCATTAACTGTATCTGAGGAGATATATGGAAAGGGAAAGGCACTTAAATCTTCGACTCATTTAATGGCAACTATTACACGTTTTATTTATCTTGAGTCAATTGGAAAAGTAAAGTCTCAAATAATAGATGGAGCATTATTTTATAGCCTAGTTGAATAGAATTTAGGAATTCATCACCTTTTTGAAATAAGGTGATGAATTCCTTTTTATAGAGGGTTTTCTGCTTAAATCAGTACACCTGCTAATCTTTTAACTCCTTCAATAATTTTAGGCGATTCAAGATGAGCAAAGCCGAGCAGCAGTCCTTTACGAGAGCTTTCTAAGCAATAAGGACTGAGTGGGAATACACCAACGCCCGCTCTTAATGCAGCGTTAACAGCTTTGTATTCATCAAATTGTTTGTTACCTTCTAATAGAACATGGAGGCCTGATTCAGTGCCAGATATATGAAAGTGGTCTGCTAATCCTGATGTGTTTAAAGTCTGAATAATATCACGATGACGTTTATGATAGATGGACCGCATTCTTCTGACATGCTTCAATAGATCGCCTGTTTCGAAAAATTGCCCAAGTGCCAGCTGCTCCATAACGGGTAAGTGGCGACAGACGAACTCCTGTACTTTCGCCATCCTGGCGATTGCTTCCTCAGGACCGATTACGGCTGCAAGACGAATGCCGGGAGCAAGCAGCTTTGTGAAGCTTAACAAATATAAAATGTTTGTTGGTAATTGTGAATATAAGCTTGGCATCGGGCCGCCGCGATAGCGGAATTCTCCGTCATAATCATCTTCTATAATCCATGTTTGATTTTGCTGGGCAAACTGAATTAATTCTTGTCTGCGATTCGCCGTCATCAATACACCGCTTGGAAATTGATGTGAAGGGGTTGTGAAAATCATTTTTGTATGTGGGGAAATCTGTCCCACACAGATTCCTTGATCATCAACGGGAATCGGCTCAATCCTCATATCGCGATAACGCATCGATGTCCAGGCAACCGGAAAGCCCGGGTCCTCAACGGAAACTAAATCGCCTTCCTGCAGGAGAGCCTGCGCAATAATATCCATCGTCTGCCTTGCTCCTAAGGTGAGAAGGATTTGATTGGGCTGAACATGAATGCCTCTTTCAATCGCTAAGTAGCGGCTGATCTGTTCTCGTACAGAGTATAAGCCGTAAGGGGAGCTATAGCCCCAGTCAAAGACATTTTCCTCTCTCATTGCTGTATTAGAAGCTCGCCGCCATAACTTTTGAAAGGTTGGATCAATATACGGCACATGGAGACGAAAGTCTATTTCTGCTTTTTCCTCATGATCTACCTCAGGCCAGTGATCAACACCCTCTGTTTTCTCCTCAAGAAAAGGTTTTGACGGAATCACAGGAACAGTATGTTCAGCCTTTTCACCATTGTTATCAGGCATAATCTCACACACCCGTGTCCCACCTCTGCGTGAGGTTATGACATATCCCCGAGATTGCAGTTCCTCGTAAGCAATCTGCACACTCGACCTTGATATTGAAAGCTCCTGAGCCAGCTGACGAGTAGGAACCAACGGATCCCCTGGTGCGAGCTGTCCATTTGTAATATATTCAATCACCTGATCCACAATCTGCAACCAAATTGTTCTTTTATCCTTTTTATCGAGTTTAATATACATAAATATCCAAACTCCTAACCTATGAATATGGATTGTTATTATTATCATAAAATAGTTTTAATGACAAATCCATAATAATTAGGCATCATTATTACAATTTTGTTTTTACTTTTTGGATAAATGGCATAGTGAAACAAGCCTAATGAAATAGCCAGTTTGAGTTCTGGCAATTATTCTTTTAAGTATACGCGGGGGCTCAAGGGCTTGTTTGAAGCTTGGACTTATCGCAAATTACACGACCCCATACAGTAATTTTCAGAATCATGATATAAACAAAGGGTGAATATTTTTAAACTGTTTTATCTGGGTTCTGTAGAAATATGGAAAATATATGTATTATACATGATTAATATGGGACCTCAGTTTTAATTCTGAACAGTTTCATAAAAAGTTGTTTAATATTCGAACGATTATGAATGTGTGTTAACAGGAGTGATTTCTATCTATATAATATTGAAACTTATCAGCTATACCTTTGATTTAAGAGTTATTGGGCAAAATTTTGCTTTATTTTCGCGTTTTTACGCTAAATTTCCTAGCTATTTTGTATTTCATGGGGTTTCTGAGTAGTTGTATATTATTTTGGCACGACTTTTGCTTTTATGTAAGAGAAATGGTGGATATAGGGAAAATAATCATAAAGGTAAGAGAGGGTGTGGTAACGGTGTTTTGAGTTTTTTGACTATTGATAATTATAGAATTACGACTATACTTTATTTTTAAATTTTATCTAAATTATTTTGAAAAAACATGTGGTGCTTAACACAGTAGAGGTAAATTTTCTTTTCCTTCCTTGATGAAGTTTCCCATTGTTCCACAATTTTGTTATCGCTTACCAAAAAATGAATGGAGGCTACCTATGACAGCTAATAAAAAGACATTAGGCGAACTTACAACGCGAAAAATTTATTTAAGAATTGTCCCATATTTTCTTATTTTATATGTCATTGCATTTATAGATCGAATGAATATAGGCTACGTTGCATTGGATATGAATACTGAATTAGCATTAACGAGTACTAGCATAGGTCTGATTGCAGGAATTTTCTTTATAGGTTATTTTTTCTTTGAAGTTCCTAGTAATATACTAATGAATCGTTATGGGGCAAGGAAATGGATTTCACGGATATTGATTACCTGGGGATTCATTTGTATTGTTACTGGTTTTGTACAAGATGTAACCCAACTTTACTTTCTTCGCTTTTTACTTGGTGTAGCTGAAGCTGGGTTTTATCCAGCTGTTATTTTATATTTTACACTGTGGTTACCCAAAAAAGAACTTGCTCGTGCGGTCGCCCTCTTTATGATTGGTATGCCTTTGGCAAATATTATTGGAGCACCGCTATCGACTTGGATTATGGATAACATAAGCTGGTTCGAACTTTCAGGATGGCGTTGGGTTTTTGTAATGGAAGGCTTTCCTGCAGTGCTTTTTGGAATATTAAACCTCTTTTTATTAACTGATCTCCCAGAACAAGCTAAATGGCTTAGCAGAGAAGAGAAAGATTGGCTTAAGGCAGAATTAGACAATGAAAGAGTAGAAGTAAAAGATCAGAAGGAGTTTAGTTCTCATCGAAAGGTATTTGTTAATATACTTAAGGATTCCAAAATATGGATTTTAATTGCTATTTACTTGCCAATCACAGTTGCAAATTATGGCGTTGCTACGTGGCTACCAACTATTATTAAATCTTTTTCTAGTAGTTTAACGAACTACCAAATTGGTTTAATTACTTTAATACCTTATATTTTGGGCGGTATTGCGATGGTTTTATGGGCATTTAAATCTGATCGTACGGGTGAAAGGAAATTCCATACAGCGGTTACTCCATTAGTTGCCGCCATCGGTTTATTGGGAGCTGCTTTAACATCTAACTATCTTTTATCTATGGTCATGATTTGTATTGCAGTGATAGGATTATATAGCTTTTTTGGTCCATATTGGCCTCTAACGACTGAATTTCTTTCTCTTAAAACTGCGGCAATAGGGATTGCTTTTATTAATTCTATCGCTAATTTAGGAGGATTTATTGGACCATATTTTATTGGTTTTATAAACGATGCGACTCAAACTACAAAAAGTGGATTATTCTTTATCGTTATCCTTCTAGTTGTTAGTTTTATTTCTGCTATTAGTATTAAAAAGGACAAAGATATCCTTCCTGTTGACCGCACAGAAACAAATCCAAGTGAAGCAGCAGGTAATTAATTAAATAACTATTTATTTTTTTTGAACCACTTATTTAATATAGAAGGAAAATGAATCAAAAATCAATGGAGTATCCTAAAGCAAATGTTTAACTATTTAACATGATCAAATGAAAATGTTTTATTACTGAACAACTTTTAATTGTTTGAAAGTTTACATTTTACTTAATTTTGCTAAAATACTATTATTAATAAATTTTTTATGATTGGCACGAAAATTGCATAAAGAAAAGTAAAGGTAGCATGGCAGTCTTCTCTAAAGGTCAAATAGATTTTATTCGTTTTCATTAGGGAAACTGACCATTCTACTATTAATAAAAAAGATAAAGTGAGGTTGAAAGTATGTCGTATGAATTAGGTTTTGTAGGCTTGGGGAATCTTGGCGGTGAACTGGCAGGACGTTTAATAGATTGTGGTTTTAAAGTTAATCTATACGATATTGATACGGAGAAAGTGAATGCGTTGGAAGAACGGGGAGGAATTGGTGCCCAATCGATTGTCGAACTTACGCAAAAATCAGATGTTGTCCTAACTAGTCTTCCTAATCCCAAGGTGGTCGATAATGTTTATTTTGGTAAAGATGGCCTATTAAGTCTATTAGCTCCAGGTAAATGTGTTATTGAACTGAGCACCATTGATATTCAAACCATGAAGAAAATTGCGGAACAAGGAAAAGAAAGAAACATTAATATCATTGACGCTCCAGTAAGCGCAGGTATTCCAGAAGCAAGAGCTGGTGCTGCTGTATTGCTTGTGGGAGCGGAGGAGAATGTGCTTGAACGCTATCGAGAAGTCCTAGAAGCATTAGCAGGCGACAAAATTTTCCATGTAGGTCTCCCAGGCGATGGAAAAGCAATTAAGCTGATTAATAATTTGATGTCTTTGGGAAGTGTTCTGATTGGCGCCGAAGCCTATTTAATTGGTGTTCAATCTGGAATTGAACCAAAACGGTTATACGATGTTTTGTCACAATGTGCCGGAAGGTCTTTCCAATTTGTAAAACGCTTCCCAAATTGGGTCGAGAGAGATTTTGAGGCTGGTTTCTCCATTGACTTAGGAACGAAGGATTTGAAACTAGTGTTAGACATGGCCAATCAGCTCAATCGTGAAACACCATTGGCTAAACATATTTTCAGCTATTTTGAAGAGGCTCAAAAGGATGGTCTGGGAAAACTCGATGTGTTGGCGGTTACTGAGACGGTGGAAAAACTAGCTAAAAAACAAGGAATGAGTTTGACATGAGTGACTTCCCTATAATTATTCCACTATGTGTGGGAGTTTTTCCAAAGTTTGAAGTATCCAGTTTTCTTTATGGCCGACATCAGGGCAAGAAAGAAGATTTTCCTTGTATTATGTTTGTCATTAAAGCGGGTACTCATACCATTGTTGTAGATACTGGACCGTATGATGAAGAAAAAGCAACAAAATTGCATGTACCTTTGAAACGTCCTCAAGAAATGGAACCTGTCCAGGCATTAAAAAGTATTGGGGTGGACTCTGATGAAGTGGATCTGGTGATCTTAAGCCATTTACATTGGGATCATTGTGGCAATTGCAAGATGTTTAAGAATGCAACGTTTTTAGTCCAAAAGGATGAGCTTCAGTACGCAGTCGCCCCAAACCCAGTGCAGCAAACTCAATATGATCTAGGGTTTGAGGGAGTACAACCTAGTTGGATGGAAGTATTGGATCAGATTCAAACTGTAGATGGGGATGTAGATGATGTTGTTAAAGGAGTACATCTGGTTAAGTTACCTGGCCATACTCCGGGATTAATGGGCGTGGCTGTAGAAACTCAAAAGGGAGTTCATGTCATTGCTAGTGATTGTATCCCATTGAATGTTAACTGGTTAGGGGATGCTAAACAAAAGCATATTCCAAATGGTATTCATATTAATCTAGAGGACTTCCAATATTCTTTTGAAAAGCTTGAGAGGATTGCCAATGTTGTATTAGCATCTCATGATTTTGAAACGCTTAAACATAAGCAGTACCCAGTCTTGGATGAATGAAGTTGATTTATTGACTCATTTTTGTAAGCAGATAGGTTAGTTAGAAGAAAGGGAATAATCTATTTGTGTCGGAATAGATTTCACCCATAGAATGTGATAAGGAGAGGGTTCACTTGGCTGTAAAAACGGATATAAGATCAATAGATGTGGGAATTTGGATAGCTGGACAATGGGTTGAGACGAAAGAAAAAATTGCTGTAAAGAATAAATTTAATGGAGAGACTTTGGGATTTGTAGGGAAGGCAGATAAAGAACAAACAGAGTGGGCTGTTTCAAATGCCAAAGAAACGTTTGAAAAGGTTAAGTTGTCGCCATATGAGCGTTCAGTGATATTGAATAAAATGGCTCAAAAACTGAAAGAGAATAAAGAAGAACTTGCTCTTATTTTGACTCGCGAGACAGGTAACACGATTAGGGAATCGCGCGCTGAAATTGACCGTTGTGTTTTCACTTTTGAGCATAGTGCGGAAGAAGCAAAAAGAATAACAGGGGAAATGCTGCCAATTAATTCTATGAAAGGACATGAAAATCGGTTTGGTTTCACGGTGCGAGTTCCGGTAGGGGTTGTTTGTGCGATTACCCCGTTTAATGGTCCGCTTAATTTGGCATCACATAAAGTTGCACCGGCAATTGCTGCAGGAAATACCGTTGTTTTAAAGCCTGCAAGAACAACTTCTTTAAGTGCTGTCCGGTTTGCTGAACTTTTAAAGGAAGCAGGATTGCCAGATGGATATTTAAATGTCGTGTTCGGTGGTGGTGCGGATGTCGGAACATGGCTTCTCCATGATCAGAGAATCGGTTTTTATAGCTTTACTGGAAGTGAAGAAGTTGGAAAAATGATAAAGCAAGAAACAGGAATCCGCCGTGTAGGTTTAGAATTGGGCAATAATTCTGCTACGATTGTATGCTCTGATGCAAACATCGAACAAGCAGCTGAGTTATGTGTGAAACGAGCTTTATGGAAAGCTGGGCAGGTATGTATTTCAGTACAGCGTGTGTATGTTCATGAGGCCGTCTTAGAGCAGTTCCTTCAAAAGGCCTCTGCCATCATAGAGAATATTAAAGTGGGAGATCCTGAGGATCCTAATACAGATATAGGAGTTATGCATACTGAAGAAGCTGCTAGTAGAATTGAAGCCTGGGTTCATGAAGCCGTTGAACAAGGAGCGAGAGTCGTATGTGGGAATAAACGAAACAAATCCCAATTTTTACCGACATTACTTACAGATGTAAAGCCTGATATGAAAGTTGTTTGCAAAGAAATTTTTGCTCCTGTAGTTTCTGTTATTCCTTTTAAGGATTTGGATGAGGTGATTCGTCTAGTAAATGATTCGGATTATGGATTACAAGCAGGTGCATTTACGAACGACATTAACACGGCGTTTTATTTAGCCAATAAAATTGAAGTGGGCGGTCTAAATATTAACGATACATCGAACTGGCGTGCAGATATCATTCCATATGGCGGTATAAAAAATAGTGGGATTGGCAGGGAAGGTCCAAAGTACGCTATCGAGGAAATGACAGAACTTAGGGTTATTACATTTAATTTAAGTCACTAATTTAGATTAGATGATTGCAGAAATTTAATTTTATAAGAGATTTCATTAGAAAGATCGTTGACCTAACTAGGCTTTGACCAGGAGGAAGGCGATCTTTTTACTGTTTTGATTAACTGCTATTCTATGGAAATTTTGATAGAAAGATTCTTAAAATTAGTACATAGATGGTATAGGTTTGTCGTTATCGCCTCCTTTTCCCCTACTAGCACCTGTCCGTGCGATTTTCATCGAATAGTGAACATCAATTTATCCAATACATTCAATTCTATATATTAATAGTTTTAAATAAATTGTGGCTTCTTTTGAAAGGCTAAACACTGTTTAATTTTTAGATGGCTATATAATATTATATAAAAATAAAAAATCTTTAGAAGAGTTTGATTTTTATTAACTGTTCAGTTATTGTCATGTATGATTAAAATATGAACGGTTATCATTTTGTTATTAAAAAGACCATTTAATAGATTATAAGAAAACGGGGGAATCATAGATGAATTTTAAGATGATTATGACATCAGGGAATCCAGAGCTGACAACTAAGATTGAAAAAATTGCGAAGGAACTTAATTTTTCAGTAACTGTTGTGGAGGGAATATTGAATGAAGCTGCCCAAGAAGTAAAAAGACTTGTATCGCAGGGCGGGTTTGAAGTAGTGATAAGTCGGGCAGGGACTGCTAAGGAAATTGCTAAATTAGTCCAACTGCCTATTGTTCATAGTGCTTCTAGTAATTTTGATATCTTAGACTCTTTTAAAAGAGCAAAAGATCTGGGAGATAAAATTTGTTTCATTACATACCCGGAAGAAGGTTTTGCCTTTAATTTTGACCAAGTAAAAGAAATCGTAGGCTTTGATGTAACGATATTGCCCTATCATACATGGGATGAGCTAGTTAAACAAATAAAAAAGGCAAAAGAAATGGGAATGGAAGTAGTTGTCGGAGGCGGTATTCGGGCACATGAAATTGTTCAAAATCATGGAATGAAGAGTATGAACGTCATTACAAGTGACAGAACAATCAAAAGAACATTAATCTTAGCTAGTCAAGTAGCACAAGACCGAATATTGATTAAAAAAGAGACGGAAAGAATGAAGGCTGTTATTAATGTGACGGAGGAAGGGATTCTCTTTCTATCAAAAGAGGGTCAGATAGAAACCTTTAACCCTGCGGCTGAAAGGATTTTCGGGATAAAGGAATCACTTGTTACCGGGAAGAGAATTGAGGAAATAAGAAATCCCCTCCTTTTAAATCTTTTGCAGGAAAAGAAGATATATACTGACAATGGAAGTTTCCGTTTGCAAAATCTAATTGTTAACTATGAACCGCTTATTGTTGGATTAGATCGGATTGGCACGGTTATTATTTGCCGAGAGATTAGTAAGATTCAAAAATTAGAGAGTGAAATAAGAAGAGAATTGCATTCAAAAGGGTTAATAGCCCGTTTTACATTAGAAGATATTCGGCATAAAAGTGAGCAGATAGAACTCGCCATAAATCTGGCCAAAGAATATGCGGTGACAGATTCGACCGTTTTGATTATAGGAGAAAGCGGAACAGGGAAGGAGTTAATGGCCCAAGGCATTCATAATGCCAGCAACAGAAAGGACGGCCCATTTGTGGCTGTTAACTGTGCAGCACTGCCAGAAAACTTAATTGAAAGTGAATTATTTGGGTATGCTGCAGGAGCCTTTACTGGTGCGAATAAGGGAGGTAAACAAGGCTTCTTTGAATTGGCCCATGGAGGTACAATTTTCCTTGATGAAATTGGAGAAATTCCCGATTTTATTCAAACAAGACTATTAAGGGTACTTCAGGAAAGAGAGGTCATGCGAATTGGCGGTGATCGGGTGATTCCCGTTGATATTCGCGTCGTTGCAGCAACCAATCGTAAACTTTGGGATTTAGTAAAGGAAGGCAAGTTTCGGGCTGATTTGTATTTTAGGCTAAATGTGCTTCATATGGGGCTTCCTGCTTTGCGGTACAGAAAGGAGGATATTCCGATTCTAGTGGATTTCTTCTTACAGAAGATGGGTTCAAAATTTTCCTTTGAAGATTTCTCTGATAACCTAAAAAACTTCTTTATGACATACAGATGGCCTGGGAATATTAGGCAGCTTGAAAATATTATTGAAAGAATTCAACTCGGTGTACAGGTATTTAAAGGGGAAAATGCCTTTATTAATGATATTTTAGGCGAAACAGAAGATGAAGACAGTCAGTTAAATCCAAATGAAGTAATCATGGTCGAATTTGGCACGATGGAAGAGATTGAAAAACAAGTAATTAATAAAATGATGGAATTAAATGATCATAATAAAACCTTAGTTGCTGAAAAATTAGGCATTAGCCGTACAACGTTATGGAAAAAGCTTAGTGAAAATTCTTAACTGTTTATAATGTGAACAATGGATAAGTGATACGTTACTATACTGAACAGAATAATAGCGTTTTGATTCATTTTAATAGGTTTTTAAATTGGCATAGTTATTGCTTGTATTATTGGTGTAATCAGGATTAACTTTGGTATGAATGGATTTTTCTACTAAGGTAAACTGAAAATCAAATCATAGGAGGTGTTGTTATTGGATCGAGTTATTTTGGAAAAGCATCATCATTACGCTGTCATTTACTTAAATGAACCTGAAACGTTAAATGCATTTAGCAGAGGATTAAAAGAACAACTATTACTCACTTTACAAGAAGTTGAAAAGGATGAGTCAATCCATATTGTCATTCTTGCAGGCAAAGGAAAATCTTTTTGTGCTGGCGGGGATTTAAAGGGAATGGCACAGAAACTCACGACATTAGAAATTAAACATGGAATGGATCAAGCAGCTAAGATTGTAGAATTAATCCGTCGAATGCCAAAGTTAGTGATTTCCGCAGTTCATGGATATGCAGCGGGAGCGGGGATGAGTCTAGCGTTAGCCTCTGATCTTATTATCGCAGAAGAAGGTTCAAAGTTTTCTTTATCATTTAAAAATGTTGGTTTAATTCCTGATTTAGGTCTTCTCTATCACCTCCCGAAAAAAGTAGGAGAGTGGAAGGCTAAAGAATGGATTTGGAGGGGAGTCACCATTCCAGTTGAAGAAGCTTATGAATATGGATTCATCTATGAAATTGCCGAGAAAAATCAGTCCTTGGAGAGAGCTCTTGTATTGGTGGAGGATTTACTGAAGGGTGCACTGCAAGCGTTCATCCAATCGAAATTTATTATTAATAGCTCATCATCGCTGTCCTTTGAAGAGGTTATTCAAAAGGAGAATATGAGTCAAATATTTTTACGTACGACATTGGATCATAGTGAAGGAGTATGGTCCTTTATTGAAAAACGAAAGCCTGAATTTCTGGGAAAGTAAAATGAAGAAATCATCTATTTATATTTCTGAATATTGAATTATCGATAGATTTATTAATTTATCGGAAGAGGTAATTCGAGCGCTTAGAGATTATTGGGAACGAGACTAAACTAGATGTAGAGGTGTATGGAGTGAATTATGGAATTTTTATCGGAGGATCTTGGATTGATACCTCTGAAAAGATTGAAGTCTTTAACAAATATACAAAGGAGCTGCTCGGAACAGTAGGAAAACCGAATAAACAACAAGTAGAAGAGGCTGTTCAAAATAACAAAGAAGCATTTAAAAGAGTAAAACTAACTCCTCACCAACGTTCAGAGATTCTTGCCAGAATGGCGGATAAGCTTAAAGAGCACAAGGAAGAACTTGCCCTATTATTAACTAGGGAAACAGGAAATACAATTCGTGAGTCATTAGCAGAGATTGATCGATGTGTTTTCACCTTTACAGCTTGTTCAGAAGAGGCAAAAAGAATTGTGGGAGAGATGTTACCTATCCAAGGGATGAAAGGGTATGAAAATAAATTTGGCTATACGGTGCGTGTTCCTGTTGGAGTTGTTTGTGCCATTACGCCATTTAATGGACCGTTAAATCTAGCTTCTCATAAAGTGGCACCTGCGATTGCTGCTGGAAATACGGTTATACTGAAGCCGGCACCTACCACATCGCTTAGTGCGGTGCGATTTGTTGAATTATTAATGGAATCTGGGCTTCCTGCTGGTTATTTGAATTTGATTTTCGGGGACGCAGATGTGGGGACCTGGCTTCTTCAAAATCCACTCATTAATTTTTATTCGTTTACCGGCAGTCCTGAAGTTGGAAAAAAAATAAAACAAGAAACAGGTTTGAGACGGGTGGCATTGGAACTAGGAAATAATTCAGCTACTATTGTCTGTTCGGATGCGGATGTAGATTTAGCTGCGGAATTATGTGCTCGAAAAGCGGTATGGAAAGCTGGCCAGGTATGCATTTCTGTTCAGCGTGTGTATGTTCATGAATCCATTTTAGAGGGGTTTATCAACAAGGCAAAAGAAATAATGGAATCACTTAAGGTTGGAAATCCAGAAGACATGGAAACTGATGTTGGACTCATGCATACTCCGGAAGCGGCAGATCGCATTGAACAATGGATTCAAGAAGCTGTGGATAATGGAGCAGAGGTAGTTTCTGGTTATAGGAGGAATGATTCCCAATTCTATCCTACAATCCTAACAAATGTTAAACCTGATATGAAAGTTGTTTGTAAAGAGATCTTTGCTCCTGTTCTATCAATTATCCCTTTTCAAAAGCTAGAAGAAGTAGTTCACTGGGTAAATGATTCGGAATATGGACTGCAAGCAGGAGTCTTCACTAATGATATTTATACTGCCCATTATCTTACAGAAGTAATTGAGGTAGGAGGAGTAAATATTAATGAAACTTCAAATTGGAGAGCCGATATCATTCCTTATGGCGGGGTAAAAAATAGCGGCATTGGAAGGGAAGGCCCGAGATATTCAATTGAGGAAATGTCGGAAATCAAGGTAATCACTTATAGTCTAAAGCTTCCTCGCTAAACAGCTTGAGCATCACTATTAATAAAAAATACCAATTAGGTGAAATGTGGAAGGGGGATTTCTAAATGAAAAAAATAGTTTCATTAATTGTGCTTGTATGTATGTTAGCTATTACGGGGTGCTCTCAGTCTCAGTCAGTAGCACAGGAAAAAGAAAAAAGCGATTATCCAAACAAACCAATTCGCATGATAGTTCCGTATGCTGCTGGAGGCCCTACCGATTTGACAGCTAGAGTTATAGCAGCACAAATGAGTACTTATTTACCAAACGGACAATCTGTCGTTGTTGAAAATAAACCAGGTGGTGCTGCAACAATTGGTATTACTGAAGTATTTAAATCCAAACCTGATGGCTACACGATTGCTATGACAACAATGGGAGCAAACTCAATTCAACCTAATTTGGGGAAAACAGTTTATACACATGATAGTTTTCAAGCCGTAGCTCAAATCCTTTCTCAACCACACTATCTAGTTGTTAGAGCAGATGCACCTTGGGAAACGTTTGATGAATGGTTAGAGTATGTGAAAAAGAATCCGAATGAATTTACATATTCTACTGCAGGAACCGGGAATACAGGCCATTTAGTTATGGAAGCGCTAAACGATGCAGCTGGAATAAAAACGGTCCATGTTCCATTTGAAGGGAATGGCCCAGCCATAACTGCATTACTAGGTGGACATGTTATGGGTACAAATGTTCAAATTAGTGATATTAAATCGTACATTGAATCAGGAGAGGTTCGAGTTCTTGCGAATACCGGCCATAATAAGAACAAGGGGTTTGAGGATATTCCATTTTTCACAGAAAAAAATATTGATGTAGATATCAGTGTTTATACTGGAATCATCGCTCCTAAGGGAATACCTCAAGACGTGCTAGAAACTTTAACGACAGCTATTCAAAAATCTATTGATGATCCTAAGACTCAAGAGAAGTTTAATAGTTTAAGTGTAGAAACAGATTTTGCTGGGTCTGACGAATTCCAAAAAATCATAACTGAAGATTATAAAATGAGCGGCGAAATCTTAAAGTTAGCGGGCTTAATAAAGTAGTAGAGAGAGAAATTCTAATTTCGATTTGCCTCAAAACAAGTACTGAAATAACCCAATTCATTTCATTCTTTTGTTAAAAAGGGTGTGAATGTACATCCTTTTTAACTATTCGTTTGATTTAATTAAATGGGTATATTGAAAGCGTTATATTTTATTCAGGTGAATTATCTGAATTTATGAAAAATAATAAAGCAATTGGGCGGTGATTTCGTGGTAAGAAATAAAGGAGAAATGGGTGCCGGTATTTTTTTGTTCCTCTTTTCATCGGTCTTTTTTGTACAGGCTCTCGGATATGAATATTCGGGTTCTTTAGGACCTGGACCTGGTTTCTTTTCAAGTTGGATTAGTGGAGGTCTGGCTGTCCTATCCCTTATATATATCTATCAAACTTATAAAAAAGGGAAGACAGCTGAAAAAGAAGAAGACGAAGATACTCCAAAAAATCATTCCTTTGGAGTAATTGCTTATACATTAGGTTGCATGTTATTTTACGTGTTGGCACTAAACTATTTGGGGTTTGTGCTAACGACTACTATTTTTCTATTTGCATTGCTCTTTAAAGAATATAAATGGTATACAAGTCTTGGTATTGCCATTTTTGCGTCAATCCTTATTTTCTGGCTATTTGGAGTGATCTTAAAAGTGGCATTGCCGTTGAATGTATTTGGTTGGTAGGGAGGAAATAAATGGAATCTTTACATTGGCTATTAGTTGGTTTTCAGGAAGCATTGACCGTTTGGAACCTTATTTATTGTGTTTTAGGCGTATCGATGGGGATGTTAGTAGGTGTTTTGCCTGGGCTAGGGCCTGTTGCTGGTACGGCACTGTTAATCCCAATCACATTTGGGATGGAACCTATATCGGCGATTATTATGTTAGCTGGTATCTATTATGGATCCATGTATGGGGGAACAATCACATCCGTTCTAATTAATACCCCTGGTGAATCAGCATCTGTTATAACCTGTATTGATGGTCATCAATTGGCAAAGCAGGGGAGAGGTGGTACAGCATTAGGAGTTGCTGCCATCGGTTCCTTTGTCGGGGGAATTGTAGCTGTTTTAAGTCTTGCTTTTATAGGACCTCCACTTGCAAAGTTTGCCTTAAAATTTGGTCCTCCTGAGTACTTTGCTCTCATGTTACTGGGGCTTCTGTTAATTGTAGGTTTGATGGGTAAATCAGTTACAAAAGGGCTGATCGCTGCTTTACTAGGTTTACTCTTAGCGTTAATTGGTATGGATCCCGTCTCGGGAGAGGTTCGGTTTACCTTTGGACAAATGAATTTAATAGAAGGTATTGATTTTGTTGTTATTGCGATGGGGCTTTTTGGAATATCGGAGATTCTTCTCAATGCTGAAAATAAGTTAAAATTGGATAAACCGGCTAAAGTTCACGGAATGCTGCCAAAAAAAGAAGAATGGAAGCCAACGATGAAATCAGTTGGAAGAGGAACCGGTATTGGGATGTTAATTGGATTGATTCCTGGTGCAGGAGCACCCATCTCTTCTATTATCTCTTACTCTATAGAGAAGAAACTAGCAAAAAATCCTTCTAGGTTTGGGAAAGGGGCTATTGAGGGAGTTGCTGGACCTGAAACGGCTAACAACGCTCACAGTGGTGCCGCACTCATTCCGCTATTTACCCTTGGTATCCCAAGCTCACCAACGATTGCGGTCTTATTAGGTGCATTAATGATGCATGGTTTAACTCCAGGACCAGCTCTATACCAAAGCAACCCTACTTTTGTATGGGGAATTATTGCTAGTATGTTTATTGGTAACTTAATTCTTCTCATTTTCAACCTTCCATTAGCTGGGTTATGGGCTAAGATAGTACTTATTCCGTATAAACTATTATTCCCATTGATTCTTATTCTAACAATGGTTGGGACTTACAGTATTAAAAATAGCTTATGGGATGTAGGGTTAATGATTTTATTTGGAGTAGTAGGTTATCTCATGAAAAAACTAGATATTCCTGCTGCTGTAACTGTCTTAACATTTGTTTTAGGAGCTCAAATTGAGTCATCGTTTCTTCAATCACTTGCGTCATCACCACAAGATGGTTTCCTGATCTTCTTTAACCGCCCGATTTCAGGTACTTTAATTGTTATTGGTTTGCTGTTGCTAATTTTCAGTACAATAAGTGGATTTAAAAAGAAGAAAAATTTAATAGAAGGTGACTTTGAAATTTAATTTCATTCAGCAGAAGTCACTACGATACACAACAGTAATTTATATAATAGTAGGTCGAGCGATCATTAATTAAAGAAGAAAAGGATTTATTGCGGACTTGAAAAAATGAATAGTGTTAGGAGAGGAATATGGATAAACAAATAAAAAATGGAATGAAGAATAATCCTTATTGGAAGCATATTGGCTTAAAAGAAATAGAGTTAAGTGAAGGGGCTGCTATTTTAGAACTTCCAATTATCTACGAGATTACACAGAGCAGAGGTAATGTTCATGGAGGAGTGGTTGCGAGTTTAGTTGATGCAGCTGTGGGTGCAGCGCTTCGGTCTCTCCTTCCTGGTGGTAAAGCAGGGGTTACAGTGGAATTGAAAGTAAATTACCTTCGTCCTGCATCGGGTGATAGGTTGATTGCCAAAGGTCGAGTCATCAAAAAAGGCAATTCCCTTGTAGTTGGAGAAGCAACCATTTTAAACGATGAGGAAAAAGAAGTTGCCGTTGGCTTGGTGACTTACATGTTGAATTAGCTAGTAGATGTTTTCTTATTTCTTTATGCGCCGAATTCTGGTACTTTCATTGCTGAAATTTCATAGAAGGTGATTTTGAAGTTTAAATAAGCGCCTCCATTAAACAGGATATCACTTTCCCGTTTAATAACTTATTAGAAAATCCCTGTTTTAGATATGAAAACAGGGATTTATTTTTTTAACATGATGTATCAATGAAAAGTGAGTTTTGTCTGATATATATTAATCATTTTATAATAATTCAACTCGGAGGAAGTATGAAGCGGCACATTTTTTATATCGTAACTCCTTTTATTTTTATTTCTGTCTATGCAGCTAGACCCATGACATCTTTATTTGCAAACGAGCTAGACGCAACAATGTTCGAAATTGGAATGATCACCACCTGTTATTCGATTACACCACTTATTATAGCTATTTTTGCTGGGCGTTATATTGACCGATATGGGGAGAGAATTCCAATATTTCTTGGATCATTAGGATTATTTATTTCTTTGTGTCTTCCATACTTTTTTCCAAGTGTTCACATTCTATTTATCTCACAGCTCATCTTAGGTGGATCTCAATTACTTGCTACTTTAGCCGTTCAAAATGCAGTGGCGAGATCAACAACCTATAAGAATCGTGATCGTTCAGTTGGGACATTTAGTCTTTTTTCTTCAGCTGGGATGCTGATTGGGCCTATCATTGGAGGATATTCAACTGAACATTTTGGCTTTCAGCTGTCATTTTTGATTCTGTCATTTGTTCTCTTTGTCCCAATGGCTCTATCTTTTTTCATTTCTAAATCTTCAAGAACTTCTTCTATGTCAAATATAGAAAAGTCTACAAGTATGAAAGAACTGTTTCGAATTCCTGGCTTATCCCGAGTGGTTTTCGTCAGTATGCTGATCCTATCAGCCTTGGATATTTTCTATGTCTATTTTCCATTATATGCTCAATCTATAGGCCTAAACTTTTCACAAATCGGCTTGCTTTTAGGAGCACTAGCGGCAGCCAATGTTTTTGTGCGAATTTTTATGCCGAAATTAGTAATGATGTTTGGCAGGGTGACAGTGCTGTGGATCTTTATGATGATGGGTGCCATTTCTTTCGGCATGATTCCGTTTCTTCATGAATTTTCTTTGCTTTTTGCCGCTTCGTTTCTATTAGGAGCAGGTCTAGGTATTACCCAGCCTTTAACAATTGTCCTCTTATATAATATTTCTCCTCCTGATCAAACTGGAGAGATATTGGGGATTCGGCTGGCTTCTAACAGGCTTGGGCAAATGATTGTTCCATTTGTTTTTGCTAATTTAAGTACATTATTCGGATTAGGACCGATTTTATTTATTAAAGCAATTGTACTTGCAGCAGGTGCATTAACTGCACGCGGAATTATTGACAGGGTGAATCAAGAGGAAATATCGGAAGGAAGAGTAAAAATTCCTTAAATGATAGACATGTATGAAAAATTTTAAAAAATAACAATAGAAGCGTTTAAGAAAAGGGGGAAATTGTTATGCGTTTTGAAAATATTCTTATGTATAAAGATGGAGCTATCGGTGTAATCAAAATTAATCGACCTGAAGTGAGAAATGCACTTGATAATCAAACGGTTAGTGAAATTGAACAAGCATTACTCCAATGGGAAAATCATGAAGGCGTGAAAGTCATTTTACTTACAGGAGAAGGAACAAAATCCTTTGCGGCAGGTGCTGATATCAGACAGTTAAGGGAAAAGAGTGCAGTCGATGCATTGTTGCCAGGTCTTTCAGGATTATGCCAAAAGATAGAGCAAAGTATGAAGGTAACCATTGCGGCCATTAACGGATATGCTCTTGGAGGCGGATGCGAGTTAGCCTTAGCTTGTGATATCCGTGTTGCTGCTTCACATGCAAAGATCGGTTTGCCAGAGCTTAGCTTATCGGTTATCCCAGGAGCCGGCGGAACACAAAGGTTGTCAAGAATGCTGGGGAAAGGGACAGCCCTTGATATGATCTTAACTGGTGACATCATTACTGCGGAAAAGGCTGAAAGGATTGGCTTAGTTTCTACTGTCGTACCGATGGAAGAGTTATGGGAAACAGTCGTAGGGAAGGCTCGAAAAATTATTGAAAAAGGTCCAATGGCAGTGAAATTAGCGAAGATGGTCATTCATCAAGGATATGATATCGATATGAAGACAGCCTTAACATTAGAAAAATTTGCTCAAGCCATTCTTTTTAATTCTGATGATAAATTAGAGGGGACAACAGCCTTTTTAGAAAAAAGAACACCCCATTATCAAGGAAAGTAATTATTTGGTTCATAAACAAAACACTGCTATTTAAAAAATAAACAGACGGACTTAAATTAGTTCGTCTGTTTTTGTTTATATTTTAAACAAATGTGTTCAATTGATAAACGAAGAAGTGAAATTATTGTTTTTTTTTTAAAAGGATCTGTTAATGTTGAATGTTTAAAACGCCTATGGGGCATGTATTTAGCTTTTTTTTTCAGCTTGAATAATTTGCTGAACGCAGGCCCCATAGGCATTCGGAGCATCAACACCAGTG
Organism: Niallia oryzisoli; assembly: GCF_036670025.1. Classification (NCBI taxonomy): domain Bacteria; kingdom Bacillati; phylum Bacillota; class Bacilli; order Caryophanales; family Bacillaceae; genus Niallia; species Niallia oryzisoli. The sequence goes on from NZ_CP137640.1 coordinate 279,820, forward strand.
TTTAACAGGGTCTATAAAAAATCATTCTGATAAGTATTTATTAAAGTTGGCACGCATCTTGCTACTTGTAATTATGAAAGCAATTATAAATCAATCATACCAAAAGGGGAGAGTTTAAAATGGATTTCAACTTAAGCGAAGATTTACTAGAATTACAAAAATGGGCGAGAAACTTTGCAAAGGAAAAGTTCTCAGAAAAGGCATATACATGGACAAAAAATCATGAAGTACCTTGGGAAAATGCTAACATTCTAGCGGAAAATGGATTAATGGGCATGACTCTTCCAGTTGAGGACGGCGGTCAAGGAATGTCATTAGTTGAAGCGATAATTGTTATGGAAGAAGTGGCAAAAGTTTGTCCAAGTACAGCTGATATGCTTCAAGTCGGAAACTTCGGGGCGATTCGCCAATTGGCTGCCTATGGCTCAAAAGAATTGAAACAGCGTGTTCTTCCAACTATTTTAGCCGGTGAAAAGCTTATCTCTGTTGCGATGTCAGAGCCTAACGCAGGTTCTGCGGTAACAGACTTAAAAACGAAAGCTCGTATTGAAGGCGATAAAGTCATTATCAATGGATCAAAAGTGTTTAATACACATGGACCACATAATTCCTATTATGTTGTTTGGGTTAATTTTGGAGACAGTGTGAAAACGTGCGGTGCTGTATTAGTGGAAAGAGGCGCTCCTGGTTTTACCATTGGAAAAACGGAAACGCATATGTCTGGTGAAGAGCATTGCGCATTATACTTTGAAGATTGTGAAGTCTCAGTTGGCAATATTTTAGTTCCTGATAATGGATTTAAACGTTTGTTTACCATGTTTAACATTGAACGGATGGGAAATACATCTAGATCATTAGCATTAGCACAGGCTGCCTTTGACATGGCTGTACAGCATGCAAAGGAAAGAGAACAATTTGGACGTCCATTAGCTGAATTCCAAGGAACTCAATGGAAATTAGCTGAAATGAAAATGAAGTTAGAGGCTGGAAGACTTCTATTATATAAAGCTGCATCAAATGCGGATAAAGGGGCGCCAAATCCTTTGGAAGCAAATATGGCAAAGGCTTATATTAATACATCTGCATTTGAAGTAGCGCATGAAGCAGTTCAAATCTTCGGCGGTTACGGTTACTCTACTGATTACCCGCTAGAGTATATTTTTAGAAGAATTAGAGGCTGGATGATTGCCGGTGGAACTCCGGAAGTATTGAAAAATAAAATTGCTGAAGATGTATTAGGTATGAGATTTAGTCAAAGAAGACCAAAGACAGGGGGAGAAAAAGTTGTCACTAAATAATAATGTTTCCATTGCTATAGCAGAAAAACCACTCTTTTTAATGGAGCATGAAGGAGCCCAGCTTTTACAAGAGTTGGGGCTTCCAGTTGCCCAATCTCAACTGGTTCAAACGAAGCAAGAAGCGATTCAGTTTGCAGAAAAAATTGGATATCCTGTTGTACTTAAAGGGATGTCAAGAGATATTGTTCACAAGACTGAAGCAGGAATCGTTAAAATAAATGTCCAAAGTGCGGAAGAAGTGGAAGCAGCTTTTATTGAGATTATGGAGAACGCTTCAAATTACAATGATAATGCGGTCATGGCAGGAATTCTCGTGCAAAAAATGGCTCCAAAAGGAACAGAATTAATCTTTGGGGTGAAAAAGGATCCTGTATTTGGTCACCAGCTTGTGATTGGCTTTGGAGGAATCTTCGTTGAAATTATGAAGGATTTTGCCATGAGAATGATGCCGGTTTCTCTAGAAGATGTTGAAGAAATGCTGCAGGAATTGAAAACATACCCGATTATTAAAGGCTACCGCGGTCAAGAAGGGTTGAATCAGAAAGTTATAGCAGACATTTGTCTTGGATTAAATCAATTAGTAGAGCAAAGACCGGAAATTGAAGAGTTAGACCTCAATCCCGTTATTTTTGCAGATCAAGATGCTTTCATTTGTGATGTGAGGATTTTATTAGGAGAAAAGAAAGAAACAGAACCTAAGCGAAGATCACTTGAAAATCTTGAGAAAATGATTAACCCTGCTTCTATAGCGGTGGTTGGGGCATCTGCAAACGAAAAGAAAAATGGCGGACGGCTTTTCCGCTACCTGGTTGAAAATCAATTCCCTGGAAAGCTTTACCCAATTAATCCAGGTGCCTCTGAAATTAAAGGCTATAAAGCTTATCCAAATATCAGAGAAGTTCCGGAAGAGATTGATTTGGCTTGTATCATTGTTGAGGCAAAAAGCGTTCCAAAAGTCATGGAGGATTGTATCGCAAAAGGCGTAAAAGCAGTCATTGTATACTCCTCCGGCTTTGCGGAAGTAGGGGAAGAAGGGAAAAAACTTCAGGAAGAGCTACTGAATCTTGCGGAAAAAGGAAATATCCGTGTGCTTGGACCGAATTCCATAGGGATTGCGAGCCCATCCAAAAACATTTATACCGCTTTTGGAGCTGCCTTGGAATCAAAAGTGAAGCCACATGGGAATATTGGCTTTATCTCACAAAGCGGTGCAATGGGAAGTGCCCTCTTAAGCCGTGCATGGGAACAAAGTGCCGGTTTTAGCAGATGGGTAAGTGTTGGAAATGAAGCGGACTTGACCACGACAGATTTTATTGAACTATTGGCTGAGGATGAATTGACAAAGGTAATTACGGTCTTTATGGAAGGGATTAAAGATGTCAAAGCATTTGAACAAGCAACGGCCAAAGCTTTAGACGCAAAGAAACCGGTATTGGTGTTTAAAACAGGGAGGTCGGCAGTTGGAAAAAGAGCCGTGCAGTCTCATACCGGTTCCATTGCAGGGGATGATGCGGTTTATTCAACAGCATTCCAAAAGCTTGACGCTCTAAGAATTTCGAATTTAGATGAAATGATTGATGTGTCAAGAGCGTTCACGGTTCAAAAATTACCAAAGGGTAATCACATTGGTGTATTGACCGCTTCAGGCGGAGCTTGCAGTGTCATTGCGGATTTGTGTTCGGAAAAGGGATTAATCGTTCCAGAATTAACAGAAAGTTCCGAAATAATAAAAGAGCTTATCCCGCCATTTGGGAATGCGCAAAATCCAGTCGATGTAACAGCGGAGGTTATTGCTAAGCCTGAAATGTTCAAAAAAGTGTTGCAAACACTTGCCGAAGACCAGGAGATTGATGGAGTTATTGTCATGTTAACAACGAATGCTGATCCGGGTGCAGCGGTTATTGCAGAAGCGATTATGGAGGTTCAAAGAGATCAAGATAAACCGATTGTTGTTGGTCGTTTGGGAGCAGATGGAATTGCTCCAAAAGCAATGGAGCTATACGAGAAAGGAAATTTACCTGTCTACGCATCTCCAGAACGAGTAGTGAGCGTCATGAATTACCTAGTGAAATATAGCCAGCTGTTAAAAACTAAGTAAAGACCTGTATTTAATTGACTATATTTGCCTGCGTGAAAGAAGAAAGCAATGAAACAACCTTTCGCGCAGGATTTATCTAAAATAGCATACGGAGAACGGAGCGGAAACGATGAAGAAAATAGCTGTAATCGGAAGCGGTGTAATGGGATCAGGAATTGCCTATGCTGCTAGTGTCAATCATTTTCAAGTACAGCTTCAGGATATTAGCACAAAAGCATTAGAGAAAGCTGAAGCTTATATTAAAGCTGAAATGAAGAAAGCTGTCGAAAGGGGTTACATGACAGCAGAAGAAGAAATCGAAAGCTTTAATCGAATTACTTTTACAACAAGTATGGAGGAAGCAGCAGGGGAAGCGGATCTTGTTATTGAGGCAGCTCTTGAGAAGATGGACTTAAAAATTGAAATCTTTAAAAAGCTGGATGACATCTGCCCAGCACACACCATCCTGGCGACCAATACGTCAACGATGAGCCCGACCGAAATTGCAGCACAAACATCAAGACCTGATAAATGTATCGCCATGCACTTCTTCAATCCTCCTCACAAAATGAAACTCGTGGAAATCATCAGAGGCTTAAATACATCGGATGAAACCTATGAATCAACCAGACAGGTTGCAGAGCAAATGAAAAAGGAAACCGTTGAAGTCAATGAATTTCCGGGATTTGTAACAAGCCGGATGAATTGTTTAATAGGCAATGAAGCGATGAATATGCTGATGGAAGGTGTCGCATCTGCAGCAGATATCGATAAAGCCATCAAATTAGGGTTAAACCACCCAATGGGGCCGCTTGAAATGGCAGATCTTGTAGGATTGGATTCAAGGCTCCGAAATATGGAATATTTGTATCAAACATTAGGAGAAAAATATCGTCCAAGCCCGCTGTTAACAAAATATGTGAAGGCTGGAAGACTTGGAAAGAAATCAGGGGTTGGTTTCTTTGACTATCGTAATGAGGTGGAAAGTAAATGAGAAATGCAGTTATCGTTGATTCAGTTAGAACGGCTATCGGTCGTTTAGGCGGCAGTTTAAAAGATATCGAAGTAGATTATTTAGGAGCAAAAGTATTGGAGGAAATTGCTCTTCGTACAGGGATTGATAAAAATCAAGTAGATGAAGTCATTTTAGGACAAGGCAAACAAAGTGCTGATTCTTCCAATCTAGCAAGACTTTCATTATTGCGAGCTGGATATCCAATCGAAGTACCAGGCTACACCATTCATCGTCAATGTGGTTCAGGACTTCAAGCTATTAATAATGCCGTGCAGCAAATTCAATGCGGGCTGTCAGATGTAGTTGTTGCCGGCGGTGCAGAAAGCATGAGTACGGCCCCTTATTATATTCGAAAGGCTCGATATGGATATGGAGCTGGGAATGGTGAGATTTTAGATCCAAATACTGAAAGTCAGCCTAGGTCACAGCCAATAGATGTTTATGGGAAATTGAATATGGGAATCACAGCAGAAAATTTAGCGGAAAAATATCAAATTTCTCGTGCTGAACAGGATGAATTTGCCGCCCGCAGTCAAGAATTGGCTCTATCAGCTATAGAAAAGGGTATTTTTAATAAAGAAATTGTTCCATTTGAGATAAAAGGGAAAAAACAAACCGTTGTATTTGATCGAGACGAACATCCACGTCAAACATCCTATGAGAAACTTTCTATATTAAAGCCAGTTTTTAAAGCGGATGGTTCCGTTACAGCTGGAAATAGCAGCGGCAGAAATGATGGTGCATCGGCATTACTTGTTATGTCAGAAGAGGCGGCGGCAAAACAAGGATTGCAGTCAAAGGCAAGAGTAATTGCACAAGCTGCATCTGGTGTTTCTCCAGAAATCATGGGAATTGGACCTGTTCCTTCTACCCTGAAGGCATTAAAAATGGCAGGGCTAACCTTTGATGATATCGGTTTGATTGAATTAAACGAAGCTTTCTCGGCCCAAGCATTGTCCGTTATAAAAGAATGGAATATAGGCTGGGATAAAGTCAATGTAAACGGCGGTGCGATTGCTCTTGGTCACCCGATTGGAGCATCAGGTGCTATTTTAATGACAAAATTATTGCACGAAATGGAAAGACGCGGTGAAAAGTACGGTCTTGTCACCCTTTGTATTGCCGGGGGTATGGGGATTACGACAATCGTTGAGAATTTACAAATTTAATAGAATACGAGGAGAATAGAAATGAATATTTTTGTCTTGATGAAAAGAACCTTTGATACAGAAGAAAAGATCTTCATTAAAAACGGTCAGATCCATGAAGGGGATGCCGAATTCATTATAAATCCTTACGATGAATATGCCATCGAAGAGGCGATTGTATTAAAAGAAAAGCATGGTGGAGAAGTGACGGTTGTAACGGTTGGAGAAGAAGACGGTGAGGCACAATTAAGGACTGCACTTGCGATGGGAGCAGATAAAGCTATTTTAATTAATATAGAGGACTTGGACCACGTCGATACATACACCGTTGCGTCCATCCTGGTCAAATACTTAGAAAAACAAGAGATTGATTTAATTCTTGCTGGAAATATGACGGTTGATGGTGGCTCTGCGCAAATTGGACCTCTTGTTGCTGAAGGGTTAGGAATTGCTCAAGTGACATCCATCACCAAACTGGATGTAAATGACGGTAAAGCACTGATCGTAAGAGATGTGGAAGGGGATATGGAAACGATTGAAGTATCACTTCCAATTCTCGTGACAGCACAACAAGGATTAAATGAGCCGCGGTATCCGTCATTGCCAGGAATTATGAAAGCAAAGAAAAAACCGCTTGAAATTGTAGAACTTGATGATCTTGATATAGATGAAGAGGATGTTGAAGCAAAGACATCTTCGATTGAAGTTTTCCTCCCGCATGAAAAACAGGCCGGAAAGAGACTTGAGGGAGAAGCACGTGAGCAAGTGAAACAGTTAGTGTCATTATTAAGTTCAGAAGCAAAAGTATTATAAATAGGTGGGGTCATAATGAAAAAAATATTAACATTAGCTGAATTAAAAAACGGTGTATTACGGAATATTTCTTTTGAAACAATCGCAGCTGCTAAAAAGGCGGCAGACGGCGGAGAAGTAGTTAGTGTCCTATTGGGTGAACAAGAAGAAGGGATTACCGATGCTTTGATTCAATACGGGGCAGACAGAGTGATTGTTGTCAATCATCCACAATTAGCTTTGTATACAACAGATGCTTATCAGCAAGCAATGCTGCAGATCATCGAGCTTGAAAATCCAGATGGAATTTTTATGGGCCATACAGGAAATGCGAAGGATGTTGCACCTCGTCTTACAATGAAGCTGCAATGCGGGTTAGTTTCAGATGTAATTGCTATTGAAAAGAACGGGGAAGATGTTGTATTTACTCGTCCGATTTATTCAGGTAAAGCGTTTGAAAAGAAGAAAATAAATAATGGATTGTTGTTTGCCACCATCCGTCCAAATAATATTGCGTCACTTGAAAAGGATGAATCACGAAGCGGCGAAGTGACTTCTGTCAAAGTGGATATAAAAGATTTACGTATGATTGTCAAAGATGTCGTACGCAAAGCGACAAGCGGAGTAGACCTTTCAGAGGCAAAAATTGTTGTTTCCGGCGGTCGCGGCGTGAAGAGTTCAGAAGGGTTCAAAGTATTGCAGGAGCTGGCTGATGCATTAGGTGGAGCAGTTGGATCATCCCGCGGAGCTTGTGATGCCGGGTACAGTGATTATTCCTTACAAATTGGCCAAACAGGAAAAGTGGTCACACCTGACCTTTACATTGCCTGCGGAATCTCTGGTGCGATTCAGCACGTAGCCGGCATGTCCAACTCAAAAGTCATTGTTGCCATCAACAAGGATCCGGAAGCAAATATCTTCAGTATCGCTGATTATGGAATTGTTGGGGATTTATTTGAAGTAGTGCCTTTATTAGTAGAAGAGTTTAAAAGTGTGGCAGTTAACTAAATAAGTAGTATAGGGTGTCGGTGCCAGTCATCGATTGAAAGGGAGGAATTCAGTTCCTCCCATTTATTAAAAACAACCATGGGGGATGAAAGGGATGTTATCATTGTTGAATTTACTTGCTTTCCTGGCCGTGGCTGGATATGCAGTTTATTTGTTTATTAATCTATTATATACCCGGTATTTGTTTATTAAGCTTGGTAAAAAAGCTGAGTTTGAACCAAACCTGAAAGAACGTTTCAATCTGATTCTAGTCAACGGTTTCGGTCAGTCAAAATTATTCAAAGACAAGAAAAGCGGTCTAATGCATTTAATATTATTCTATACCTTTTTTATCATTCAAGTAGGACTCATAGAATTAATTATAAAGGGATTTATTAAAGGGTATGAATTTCCATTTGGTGAAGCGCATAAGTATTTTAGCTTGCTGCAGGAGTGGGCAACATTCCTTATGTTTCTGGCTGTCGTATACGGCTTTTACCGCCGTTATGGTGAAAAGCTAAAGCGTCTACAATGGAAGCGTGACGGCAAAGCCGCTTTTGTTTATATCGCATTAAGTACATTGACTTTATCCATTCTAGTTACTTTAGGACTCGAAGCGGTTATGTTGAATCATGAACCAAATCTGGTTTATGCTCCATTCTCCGGTGCGATTGCGCTGCTGTTTTCCGGTATTGGAACAACAGCGGGAACAGTGCTATTCTACGTATTTTGGTGGATTCATATGCTGACTGTCTTCACATTCCTTGTGTTTGTACCACAGTCAAAGCAGTTCCATGAATTATTTGCGATGGTCAATATCTTTTTTAAGAAAACTGGTCCTGTAGGGAAATTAAGAAAGATAGATTTTGAGGATGAGACAGCTGAGGAGTTTGGTGTTGGAAAAATTGAGGATTTTACACAGCAACAGTTGATTGATCTGTACGCCTGTGCTGAATGTGGACGATGTACCAATATGTGCCCAGCTTCAGGTACAGGAAAAACATTATCTCCAATGGATCTGATTGTGAAGATGAGGGACCATTTGACAGAAAAAGGAGCGGCCGTTACTTCAAGGCAGCCGTGGGCACCATCATTTGCTTTCAAAAACACGAAAGCAAATCAGTTAGCCTTAGCGGGCAGTGGTGCTGAAGAAGTTGCAGCAACGTTGGAAAGTGTTAGTTTAATTGGTGACGTCATTACAGAGGAAGAAATCTGGGCTTGTACAACATGTCGAAACTGTGAAGATCAATGTCCTGTCGCTAATGAGCATGTCGATAAAATTATTGATCTGCGTCGTTATCTTGTTTTGACAGAAGGAAAAATGAATCCGGATGCCCAGCGTGCGATTACGAATATTGAGCGTCAAGGCAATCCGTGGGGGATGAACCGTAAGGAACGTGTCAACTGGCGTGATGCAACTGAGGAGGTAACAATTCCAACGGCAAAAGAATCGAAAAAAGCAGGGGAAGAGTTTGACTATCTATTCTTCGTTGGTTCAATGGGATCTTACGATAACCGCAGCCAAAAGCTTACGCAGTCCTTTGTTCGTCTATTGAATCATGCAGGGGTAAAATTTGCCATTCTTGGAAACGAAGAAAAGAACTCCGGTGATACACCTCGCCGAATTGGTAACGAGTTTTTATTCCAGGAGCTGGCAAATGCCAATATTGAAACGTTTAAGAAATATAATGTGAAGAAAATTGTGACGATGGATCCTCATGCTTTTAACACCTTAAAAAATGAGTATCCTGAATTTGGCTTGGAAGCAGAAGTGTATCATCATACTCAATTACTAGCCATGCTGCTAGAAGAAGGAATGCTGAAGCCGAATAAGACCCTTGACGAAGTAATTACGTATCATGATTCCTGCTATTTAGGTCGTTACAATAATGTCTATGATGCGCCACGTGATATTTTGAAGGCGATTCCGGGTGTTACACTTGTTGAGCCTGAACGAAAACGTGAAACAGCTATGTGCTGCGGTGCCGGAGGCGGACTCATGTGGATGGAGGAAGATACCGGAACACGCATAAACGTGGCCAGAACTGAACAGCTGCTGGAAACAAATCCTACCATCATCAGTACAGGCTGTCCTTATTGCTTAACAATGATCGGGGATGGAACAAAGGCAAAAGAAGTGGAAGAAGAGGTTCAGACGCTGGATGTTGTTGAGATTTTGGAGAAATCGGTTATGTAATGCGATTCAAAAAGTTGTCCAGATTATTTTTGTCCACCCTTTGAACTAATTTAAGAGCATATAAAACTATATTAGTTTCTTAATAATAGAATATATTGATTTTGAAAGGAGATTATCGCATGCGAGATTGTCTAAAGGAAAATCTATTAGATATGAAGATAAATGAGTTGAAACAAGAGTTAGTCCAAATTGCTGGAGAAACAGGAATAAATAGCTCTGACACTTTAAATATCAGTAAAAAATTAGACCAACTAATCATCTTTAAACTAAAGAATCCAACTGCTGTAGTAGAAATTGCATAGAAAAGACACAACCAACAAAATGCAATTCTTTTTCATTCTATTAACTTTCGGGAGAAGGGGTGCTTTTTAGGGTGTTAAAGCCTTGAAAAGCAGTAGTAAACAGGCCCAGGCGACTGTATAGCAAAAACACAGGTCTCTGCGAAGCTGCAAGGCGAAGTATAGGGGCTGACGCCTCCCGTGGATGTTTTATAGAAAACTTATCTCCGATCTGAATGATATGTAGAATTAGGAAAAAGTGGTGAAGGCAGCTAAGCTGCTCGACGATTTTGTTTATATGGGCATTTAATAGCTAACGTAATTCCATTAGAGGAGATGTGTTTATGGAAGCAAAATATTGCAAAGAATCACGAGTGATACGAACAAGTCGTGTATTTCCGAATGATGTAAACAATCACAATACACTATTTGGTGGTCGACTAATGAGTGATGTGGATCAAGTTGCTTCAATATCTGCAGCGCGTCACAGTCGAAGAGAATGTGTAACAGCCTCCACTGATTCAGTTGACTTTTTACATCCCGTCCAGCCAACAGATTCAGTCTGCTTTGAATCGTACGTGACATGGACAGGCACCTCCTCGATGGAGGTATTTGTGAAAATTATTGCAGAAGACTTAAAAAGCGGTAAACGTAAAATTGCAGCGACTGCTCTCTTAACATTTGTCGCACTCGATCAGCATAAGCGTCCCACGCGTGTTCCCGAAGTCATTCCAGAAACCGAAGAAGAGAGAAAACTACATGAAACTGCACCAGAGCGGGCAAGAATACGCAAAGAAAGAAAACAAAAAAGCAAAGAGTTAGCCGCTTATTTAACAACAAGTAATCTCTGGGAACACAGTTTATGATAAAGCTGGTCGAGTTATACACGTCTGTCAGTTATAGGACAAGGGGAAAAGTTGTTTTTAATTAGAGGGAGTTTTCATGTGGGTTATCACTCTTTATTTTCGGTTCAAATATAACCATGTTTGAATTTGAGAAAGAAGAAGAAGCAAGAGAGGCTTTCAAAACCATGAAAGGCTGCTGAAATTGTTTATTTCACGAATTCTAATTTTATTTTACGCTAGTTACTATTTGAGGTATTTGTTATGTTAACTAAGGATTCCAAAGTTATTTATCCTTTTTACCAGGCTTAATTCTTTCAATTACTTTGTACTAGCATTAAGAAAATTAATCAGCCCCAGAATATGAGATCAGGGAGATAGGAAAATTGTTATGTTACGAAAAATCATCCATGAAATTCGTTCCTCTCCAACATGAATATTTCCTCATACCAAACATAGTTAGGACTGTTATATTTATCTATGATTGGTTCTGGTGTAAAAAAATCTATCAAATCCGGATATACTCAGAAAGTTATAAAAAGCGAGTTCATGGTGTAATTCTTTTCAATTGCCATAACGAGTTCAAATAGTTAATTAGAAAAATAATAATTAACAGAGCCTTTAGGTTATTTATACCTATAAATTACAGAATAATCTTACTACTTAAATAATTAATGTTTATAACGAGTTAATACAAAAGAAAGAAGTGTTCTTATGCGTAAGAATAGAAAATCATTTGAAGCGTTAGTACAAGATAATAAACAAGAATTACTAAAAGATAAACAAGCAATAGAAAAAATTGAAAAGCGTATAGAAACACGCCATGAGTTTAAAGGCTCACTTAACACAGCTAACTTTGTTGGAAAACTTAGACATACTGATATTAGTACTCTAAAAGGACGTGATCAGTATGGAAAAGAAAAATCTATTCCAGTGGAAACATTAACATATTATATAATATCTTAACCTCGTAAAGTGGAGTAGCGTCAGGTTTAAACTGAAAAAAAGTCGTCATTACAAGGATTACACCATCGGCTATGTTGGCATGCTTAGCAAGACCTTTGCCTAATTAGCATGAAAAGGTCTCTTTTTTTTACTTATATAGGGAGGAATATTAATGGAAATGGAATTTTTAACATCACTTTTTATGATTATTGCCATTGATTTGGTACTAGCAGGCGATAATGCGATACTAATTGGGCTTGCGGCAAGGAATCTACCTGTACATCAACAAAAGAAAGTGATTTTATGGGGATCAATTGGAGCTATTATTATTCGTACAATTGCAACTCTTGCAGTTGTATGGCTTTTGAATATACCGGGATTACATTTAGTTGGAGGTCTCCTTCTTGTCATTATTGCATACAAGCTGCTAGTTGAAGAAGATAAACAAGATGATATTAAAGCGGGAGACAATTTTTGGGCAGCCATTAGAACAGTAATTATAGCCGATGCATTAATGGGATTAGATAATGTATTAGCAGTAGCAGGTGCAGCGCACGGTAATACTTTGCTTGTCATAATTGGACTGCTTATTTCTGTACCTGTTGTGATGTGGGGGAGTACTTTAATCTTGAAATGGATTGAACGATTCCCAGTTATTATCAAAATTGGATCGGCAATCTTAGCTTGGACAGCATCGAAAATGATAGTAGGTGAACCCTTCATAAAAGAATTTTTCACAAATCCTTTCATTAAATATGGATTCGAAATAGTAGTCATTGCAGGAGTTATTATTGTTGGAAAACTAAAGGAGAATAAAGAGGTATTGAAGAATGAAGAAGAACGTGTAAATAATGAAATGAAGGAAGTACAAAAGGCCGGGTCGAATTAAAGGTATTTCTGAGATAAGTTTATTTAACTGGGTGTCGTTTTCCGCCCAACGGCTGAAAATAGAAAGGCAGCCCTGTATATGATATCTAACAAAGTACCTTCATTCTTCAATAATTTCTTTTTGGCCTTTTACTTTATCTATGTCTACCCAAAGGATAAACTTATCAATATTATCTTAAAAGTTGATTCGAAATTTGATGAAATTTTTTGGTGATAGAAATATTTGTGTATTTTTTAAAAATTAAAGAATCAATAATTATAAACGTTTTTTCTTAAGATATGAAATTGTCCTGGTTTTAATCTTCAAATAACCCAATCTCGTAATGAGGTGATGAAGAGCCATAATGATTAATTTAATTATTCAATAAAAGGCGCAATCTTTGTATAAGGGATTGTGTCTTTTTTTGGTTAAGCAAGGGCTTCATGGATGTGTTTTCTCAGTTAATCTTTATGGTTCCCTATGCTTGAATTCATACTTGCTAGCTACAAAAAAATTGGGCTTATGTACGTATAATATCGAATTTGGTTTCCTTCAGAAAGTAAATCCCACATTAGAATTTCCAACCATAATCACATGTGATTTTAAAGTAATAAATGAAAACAGGGGTTGTGATAACTCAGGTTTAGATTTTTTATGTAATGTAAAATAAATTCAGTCTATATATGTATATTAGTTGTAATAGTTAAAAAAGTCACTTTAACGTTAATATTTCAGTGTTCGAAAAAGTTCCATTTAATGTATAGATATGAAATTGAATATTTCAGGGAGAACTAAAAGGGGTCCTACGTAATGCCTTAATGGAAGAATGCATGCTTGGAGATGCTGGATTGATGACAGGTCATTGAAGACTTCCTTACACCAATGATTGACATTGTCAAAGCAGTTGAGCTTGATTATCAACGGGAATCGGCTCAATCCTCATATTGCGGTAGCGCATGGATGTCCAGGCAACCGGAAAACCCGGGTCTTTGACAGAAACTAAGTCGCCTTTCTGCAGGAGGGCTTGTGCAATGATATCCATCGTCTGCCTTGCCCCTAAGGTGAGAAGAATTTGATTGGGCTGAACATGAATGCCTCTTTCAATGGCTAAGTAGCGGCTGATTTGTTCCCTTACAGAGTATAATCCGTAAGGGGAGCTTTAGCCCCAGTCAAAGACATTTTCCTCTCTCATCGCCGAATTAGAAGCACGCCGCCATAATTTTTGAAAGGTTGGATCAATATAAGGCACATGAAGACGAAAGTCTATTTCTGCTTTTTCATCATGATCTACCTCAGGCCAGTGATCAACCCCCTCCGATTTCTCTTCTAGGAAAGGTTTCGACGGAATTACAGGAACAGTATGTTCAGCCTTTTCACCATTGTTATCAGGCATAATCTCACACACCCGTGTCCCACCTCTGCGTGAGGTTATGACATATCCCCGAGATTGCAGTTCTTCGTAAGCAATCTGCACACTAGATCTTGAAATCGAAAGCTCCTGTGCCAGCTGACGGGTAGGAACCAACGGATCACCCGGTGCAAGCTGTCCATTTGTAATATATTCAATCACCTAATCCACAATCTGTAACCAAATTGTTCTTTTATCCTTTTTATCGAGTTTAATATACATAAATATCCAAACTCCTAACCAATGAATATGGATTGTTATTACTATCATAAAATAGTTTTATGGATAAATCCATATTTTTTGTGTCAGGCACTGAAACTACCATTTTACGAGATATAGATACTATTATGATCATGATGCATGAAGAAACGTTTAGACCTGTCGCACCAGTACAAAAGTTTTCCTACGATGAAGAAACTATTTTTAGAAAACCATACACCTTATTCGATTTTCCTGACGTAGCCCCATATTTATCGGATTTTTTTAGTTATATTGTCTAAAAAGCAGAAAAAAATCTTCATACAATTTGTGTATTGTTTAGGTTTTTTATTCTTGTTAATCTAATAAATATACAGAAAACTCAGAACTTTCTTATGGATTGTTATATAAGAAGGTTGGAAAGGTAGTGATATTTCAGTGTTATGTAAAGAAACTGAGTTTCCTTAGAGGATTCATAAGATAAAAATGAAAAAGCAGGAATGCGGATTTGATGTCTTAATTAGTACGAATCCCGCTCATATGAATGACTTGTCAGGGTATGATGGTTATTCATATTACTTGTGCAAGAACTAATGATTACATCGGATAAGGACGAGCCTATATGGATGTGAAGGGATGGATGCTGATGATACGAAATGACCACAAGGATGCATGAGGAACATATAAGCGGATACAGTGATCATTTTGTACAATCGGACACTAGCTATCTGACGCAATAGTTTTCACAAATAATAGCAGTACATACTTTACTTGAAATGTACTAAACCAATTAGGCTTGAATAACCGCTTTTAATGAAAGCGTTTTCTTAATTATGACGAGAAATAAAGAAAATAGTAGCGGCTTTAAAGATTGAAGTTCAATATAAAAAGTTCCACCGAATTTAATTTACAACATGTATGAAATAACACTGGGATTTGACCCCATCAATGCCCGCAGCTTTCCCGTAAAACAAAGACTTGAATGGAAGCAAGTTATCAAGATAATCGCCTTAAAATCAAAAAATAGTATTAGGTACCTTCAATTCTATTTTCGCTCAAATTGCATAAGTATCGTTTTTCCTTTTATTTGAACGAATATCTATCAATCTACTCAAGAAAATTTTTTATCTTATAAATGTAATGAAGATGGATGGAGGAAAATTAAATATGAGTAATTTAAAAAAAGAGGATATTATTGTTGTAGATACGAAGGTTGCTAAGCAAACTGTTGTCGTTACTTCGCTTGGTAATGCAATGGAATGGTTTGACTTTGGTCTCTATGCGTATTTAGCTGTTACGATTGGTAAAGTTTTTTTTCCTGAGATTGACCCTGCCCATCAATTGATTTATGCATTTGCTACTTTTGCCATTGCATTTATCGCACGTCCAGTCGGCGGTTTTGTTTTTGGGATGTTGGGAGATCGAGTGGGCCGAAAGAAAGTCCTCTCTCTTACACTAATAATGATGGCCGCTTCTACATTATTTATCGGCCTCATTCCAAGCTATTCCACTATCGGTATTGCAGCTCCTATCTTGCTACTGATTGCCAGGTTAGTCCAAGGGTTTTCAACTGGAGGCGAATATGCGGGTGCCATGACTTATATAGCTGAATCAACATCGGATAAAAAACGAGGTTTTTTAACAAGTGGTTTAGAGGTTGGAACAGTTGTAGGTTTTTGTGCCAGTGCCGCATTAGTCACTCTTTTGACATACCTTATCGGTCCTGACCGAATGGTTGAATGGGGTTGGCGAATCCCATTTTTAATTGCTGGACCTATGGGATTTATTGGTTTTTATTTGCGTTCTCGCTTAGAGGAAACGCCTGCATTCAAGGCGATGGAAGAAGCAAAGGAAGATGATCGTCATCGTGCTTCTTTGAAAGAAATTTTGACAAACCATTGGAAGCCTCTTTTCATTTGCATAGGAATTGTGTTCTTTTATAACACATCGCTATATATGGTTCTCACGTATATGCCATCTTATTTAACTCAAGAACTTGGCTACGGTGAAACAAAAGGATTAGTTTTTAATCTTCTTGTGATGATTTTGCTGATTCCGATTATTTTAGGGATGGGTTATTGGAGCGATCGCATTGGCCGCAACAAAATTGTTAAAGGAGCTCTAATTGGTACGATATTACTTAGTGTACCAGCCTTTATCATGATGAGTTCAAACAACAACCTTGTTGTTTTTGCTGGATTGTTAATCCTTGGCATTACGCTCGCTGCCTTTCAAGGTGCTCTTCCTGCAACATTACCATCCCTATTTTTTACTAAGGTACGTTACGGCTCGCTTGCGATCACGTATAATGTTTCTACCTCTTTATTTGGTGGTACAACCCCGCTAGTTATTGCTTGGCTCGTGAGTCTGACGAAGAACAGCATGGTCCCTGCCTATTACTTGATGGCAGTTTGTATCATCGGACTTGTAGTCGTTGGCTTTTTTGTAAAAGAAACAGCCGGCAGGTCGTTACGCGGATCTGCACCAACTGTAGATGATCCAAGCGAAATCAATGAACTATTGAAAAACCCAGATAAGGCTCTCTGGTGGAAAGAAGAATTGCCAGTAGAAGCAGTGGTAGAAGGTAAGTTTAATCCAAACGTCACTGCAAAATAACATAGGAATAAATATCGTAAAACACCTTATAAAGGACTTACTTATGAGGTGTTTTACCTTTGTTTGAGTCGATTAGTATTTCCAGATGATAAACTAGTGCAATAAATCACGTGCTTGATTGACTTCTCATTGGTGCACGAAAACTTACAGACGAATATCACCTTAATAACAGTCAAATCAAAAATCACTAAAAAAATACTATTGACACAAAAATATTTTGTATATTAAGAATTATTGCAATATATCGATAATTAGATATAATAAAAATATAGGATATGGGGTGGATTTATTGATCAAGGCATATGAAAGATTACAAAGTGGGCAGTTCATTCAAAAAATATGGAAAGCAAGAAAACAAATTAAACCAATAATTTCAACAACCTCATTGATTCATTCCTTACCTCTCTCTGAAAAAGTAGACTCAAATGTCTATCTTAAACTAGAAAATCTTCAGAAAACGGGGTCCTTTAAGGTTCGTGGAGCGGCTAATAAAATTTTAAATTTGACCGAAGAAGAAAAAAGATGTGGGGTCGCAACATTTTCAACAGGGAATCATGGTTTGGCAGTTGCTTATGTTGCTCAAAAATTAGGTATACAATCTACCATTTGTATATCCAACCGTGTTCCGAAGGCAAAAGTAGATGCATTAAAAAAATCTGGTGCACAAATTGAAATGATTGGGGACAGTCAAGACGATGCAGAGAAATATTGCTATGAACTCGAAGAAAGGTATGGTATGACAGTCGTTAAGCCATTTGATGATCTTGATGTTATTGCTGGTCAAGGAACCATTGGATTTGAGATTCTCGAGGAAGTCCCCGATCTTGAGGCATTGCTTGTTCCGTTATCAGGTGGAGGTTTATTAGCAGGTACAGCTCTTGCGTTAAAATCTATTAATCCGTCTATTCAAGTGATTGGCGTCTCAATGGAGAGATCACCTGTCATGTATGAAAGCATTAAAGTAGGAAATCCGGTCGTGCTGAGAGAACAGTATACATTAGCTGATAGTTTGCTAGGTGGGATAGGATTAAATAATGAGTATACTTTTAACATGATTAAAGAAAACGTTGATGATCTTCTTCTCGTTTCTGAAGAGGAAATTGCTGAAGGAATGGGATTCATGATAGATGCCCACCGAATGGTTGTTGAAGGAGCCGCTGCTGTTGGTATGGCAGCAATTTTAAATAAAAAATTATCAAAAATATATAGAAAAATTGGAACGATCGTTACTGGATGTAATGTTGATTTATCTGTTGTCACTCATGTCCTTCAAAACTATGTACAAAAGGATGGATAAATTATATCTTCTTATGAAAGCTGGACGTCCAATTAGAAACTCCAAAATCATTACAAAGGAGAGATGGTGAACATGCTGCATGTCAGTGATATTATCGAGCTTCCCCTATTGAAAAACTCCAAAATAAAATCAGGTAAAGAGGTTTTAGGTAACAGGTTGATTGAATGGGTTTCGGTTATTGAAAGTCCCGTTGAAAACTTTGTCAGAGAAAATGAATTTGTACTAAGTACAGGAATTGGCTGTTATGAGGATATTGATATTCTATTAGAATTTGTAAAAGATGTATATAATTCGGGGGCATCAGCATTAGCCATTGCTACAGGCCGCTACATATTTGAAATTCCTGAAGAAATCATACAATTTGCAGAAGAAAGAAATTTTATTTTAATTGAAATTCCATGGGAGATTCGCTTCGCTGATATCATTCATGAAGTGATGAGAGAATTAAACGTGATTCAACAGCAGGATTCAAAACGTTCAAATGGGATTCATCAAAAGTTAATTCAAATGATTTTAGATGGTAAAAACCTAGGGCAAATTTCAAATTATGTAGAAGAAGAGCTGGACCTTCCCATTTTAATTTTAGACAAGAAGGGAAACCAGGTAGCTGGCAGTGCTAAACAATCAAAGGTCTTTAGTATAAGAAATCAATTAATTAAAATGCAAAAAAATCAAGAAGCCTCCAACCATCCGTTACATTCTAAAATAAGAAAAATATCTGATGAAGAATCGAACTTGTATCATCTCCCCATTCAAACAAATGGAGTACATGAAGGGGAAATATGTGTTCTTTCTAATATAAAGTATCAGTTGAATCAGCAAGAGATTCATATTATTGAACATGCTATGATGGCTTGTGCATTATGGTTTTCTCGAAATAGTGTCGTTACGAAAGCTGAGATGCGCTTGCAAAATGACTTTTTATTAAGGATGATCAGGGGTGAGAATCTATCTGAGGAATATAAAATGACGCAAGCAGAGCAGTTTCAATACAATTTGAATATCCCCTATGAATGTATTATTGGGTATCCAGAGAATTTAGCATCATTGATGGAAAAAGAGCATAAAAGACACCCCAAAAATAATAATTGGCTAGAAAAAATGATTATTTATATAAAGGAAGAATTGCTATTTGCAGCAGAAGCTGTTAAACATCAAATGCTATTTGCTTATGAAGGAGATCTGATTATTATTTTTTTAGAAGTAACGAAAGAATCTAATACTGATTCAGTTAATCATTTTTTAGATTTGGTTGAACGAAGATTAAAACATTTATTTCCTAGTTTAACTTTTTCATGGGGAATCGGAAAACATAAAGATGGGAATGGAGACTTTTCCCAAAGTTTCAAAAAAGCTAAAGCGGCATTAGATATGGGAAGGACTCAAATTGGAATTGGAAAACGGGTAAATTTTGATGAAATGCGCATGAATCGGTTATTACTCAATTTGGCAATAAATGAAGAAGTGCAAGAAATCATAGCTGCCCCTATTTTACCATTGGTTGAATATGACGAGAAACGGGATATGGATTTAATTAATACGTTCAAAGCTTATAACAGAAATAGTGGAAATGTAAGTCAAACAGCACGTGAACTTAATCTTCACCGTCAATCACTTTTATACCGGTTAAGAAAAATTGAATCATTAACAGGACTATCACTCGTTAATCCAGATGATCTTTTCCTGTTGGATTTTAGTATTCGAGTTTGGTCAACAGGTGTCATTAAGAGAGAACAAATCAATACAAATCTCTCTAATATAAATGGATTGTAAAAAAGGGAGTTTGGTACAGGGATACTCTGTACCAAACTCCCTTTTTTACATACTTTTCAAGTAAAAACTCTGTTAAAAAAGAAAAAAGGTCTACTATATGATTCAAATTGTATAAAAACAATTTCTGAAAATTCATACATATTAGCGAATGTTTTATTGAAGCATTCCCTCTATAATGAAATTAACAAATGGTCATAACTTTTTAAAACACAATATTGATACAGTAAAGCGAGGGAATATGATGTTGCCATTTAGTTTAAAAGAGTATAAAAAACGATTGGATCAAACAAAGAAAAGTATGCTGGAAAGAGGAATTGAAGTTTTAATTGTGACGAACCCAGCAAATATGAATTATCTTTCTGGATATAATAGCTGGTCATTCTATGTTGATCAAATGCTAATTGTTATAGTCGATGAGGATCAACCGATATGGATAGGCAGAAAAATGGATGCGAATGCAGCAAAGGCCACTACATGGCTTTATCATGAAAATATAATCCCTTATCCAGAAGACTATGTCCATTCTAAAACAAAGCACCCTAGTGAATTTGCTGCTCAAATATTAACCCAAATTGGCCAATCAAAAAGCCGAATTGGACTTGAAATGGATTCTTATTATTTTTCAGCACAATCCTATGAATGTTTAAAGAGAAATCTTCCAAATGCGATATTCTCTGATGCTAGTTTGCTAGTCAACTATGTCCGTATTATTAAATCAGATCAGGAGATTGAATTCATTAAGAGAGCAGCAAAAATTGTAGAAATCGGCATGCAAACGGCTGTGAATTCGATCCAAGAAGGCGTTAGAGAGTGTGATGCAGTTGCCAATATTTATGGAGACTTAATCCGTGGGACGAAAGAATTTGGGGGTGATTACCCTGCAATCGTACCAATGCTGCCTGCTGGAGAAAATACATCTACCCCACATATCACTTGGACAGATAAAAAATATACAAATAATCAAATGGTTATCATTGAAATCGCAGGATGCTACCAGCGCTACCATTCACCACTAGCACGTACCGTTTCACTTGGAAAGCCAAGTCAAGAAGCATTGGATGTATCCAAAATTGTAGTGGAGGGATTAAACGCAGCGCTTGAAGTAGTCAAACCAGGTGCTACTTGTGAAGAGCTTGAAATCGCCTGGTCAAAAGTTATTTCCAAGCATGGAATTGTCAAAGATTCAAGAATTGGTTATTCAATGGGATTAAATTATCCGCCTGATTGGGGCGAGCATACAGCGAGCATTCGCAGAGGAGATCACACCGTATTACAGCCGAATATGACGTTTCACTTAATACCAGGATTATGGTTTGATCATTATGGGATTGAGATAAGTGAATCTTTCAGAGTGACAGAGACTGGCTGTGAAGTGCTCACGAATTTTCCAAGAGAGTTGTTTGTAAACGAAAATTATAATCTTAAAGTTTAATAGAGTTTACAAGGAGTGAGCCATTTTGAAAATTTTTACAGAAAGAGACATTCGCTCTTTTATAAAGTTAAACAAAGAAGTGATTCACATTATTGAAGACGCCTTTAAGCAATTAGTGACAAATAAAGTGGTTATGCCTCCGATTATGCGTATTGATGTGAAAGAAAACAACGGAGAAGTAGATGTGAAGTCAGCGTATATTCCAAATAAAGAATTTTTCGCTTTAAAGGTCTCCTCTGGTTTTTTTCATAATTATAAATTGGGCCTGCCGAGTGCTAATGGATTCATGATGCTTATTAGTACGAAAACGGGCGAGCCTAAAGCCTTTTTACTAGACAATGGTTATTTAACAGAAATCAGAACGGCAGCAGCAGGAGCAATTGCAGCGAAATATCTAGCAAAAGAAGACGTGACTACTGTCGGAGTTATTGGTACGGGAGCACAGGCAAGATATCAAATGAGAGCGCTTAAACTTGTTCGCGATTACAAAGAAATACGAGTATACGGCCGATCGGAACCTAATGTTCGGAAATTTAAAGAGGAGATGGAGGCTGCTTTGAATATCACAGTCATCCCAGCCTCCTCTCCTGAACAAGTTGTAAAGGGCAGTGAAATTGTCGTTACAACCACACCTGCGAAAAGTCCAATGATTAAATCAGAATGGCTTCATCCTGGCCTTCATATTACTGCGATGGGGTCGGATGCTGAAGATAAACAAGAGCTGGAAGGAAATGTTATTGCAAACTCAGATAGATACGTGTGTGATTCCAAGGCACAGTGTATCCGGTTAGGTGAGCTCCATCATGTAGTTAGAGAAGGGAAAATGAATAAAGAGGATAATGTAACTGAGCTTGGCGAAATCATTGCTGGAAAATCTCCAGGAAGAATCAATGATCATGAAGTAACAGTCTGTGATTTAACAGGCACAGGTGTGCAGGATACTGCCATCGCTCTATATTCTTATCAGATGCTTGAAGCCTTCGAAACCATTGGTATGAAGGTTGATAACCATAAACAATTGACAGTGATGTAGGATATTCAGTAAAGGAGGTAATTTCGTTCATGATCGTAACGAATGACCTTATCAAAGAGGTAATGACAATCGAACACCAGCTTGTAGGCTGGAGGAGACATCTTCATCAATACCCGGAATTAAGTTTTCAAGAATTTCAAACGGCTCAATTTGTTGCTGAAACATTGAAGGGGATAGAAGGTGTCTCCATTCAAACCAATATTGCTAACACAGGAATTGTAGCAACTATTTCATCAGGAGAAGGAAAAACAGTGGCGATTCGTGCTGACATGGATGCCTTGCCAATCACGGAAAAAAATGAACATGGCTTTCAATCACAAAATCCAGGTGTTATGCACGCTTGCGGTCATGACGCCCATACAACGATTTTACTTGGTGCAGCAAAAATTCTTGCAAAAAAAGCAAAAGAAGGATTATTTCAAGGAACAGTAAAGCTCATTTTCCAGCCTGCGGAAGAAGCGACAGATCATGAAGGTTTATCAGGGGCACCACGCATGATGCAGGAGGGGATATTGGAAAATGTAGAGTCCATCATTGCTCTTCATATGTGTCCATGGGAGCCTGTAGGAACCATACAGGTGAATGATGGCTATAGTATGGCAAACGTCGATGTTTTCTATGGGAAAATTAAAGCGACAGGCGGGCATGGGGGATATCCGCATTTAGGCACGGATCCCATTTGGATGCTAGGATCCTTCTTGCAAGCATTTTATGGAATTATCTCTAGGAAAATATCTGCACTAGATACAGCCGTTGCGAGCATTGGTCAAGTCAAGACGGGAACTGCCAGCAATATCATTCCTGAAGAAGTATCCATAACAGGTACATTAAGGACCTATTCACCTGAAGTCAGAGATCAGCTGGCGAAAGAGGTGGAGCAAGCATTTAAAGTGGTTGAGCCATTCGGAGGATCCTATACATTCGAAGTGGAACGAGGGGAGCCAGCTTTAAATAATGATCCAAAAGTAAATGAAATGATAAAAAATGCTGCAACAGAATTATACCCAGCGATAAAAATCGTTCAAAAACCATTTGGACTTGGCGGAGAGGATTTTGGATATATGACAAGTCAGATTCCAGGAGCCATGTTCTTTCTTGGATGTGCACTTCCAGATAGAATTTCACGTGACTTGCATACGAATATTTTTGATATTGATGAAGGTTGTCTGCCAATGGGCGTATCCATTCTTACAGAATCTGCTCTTAAACTACTAAAGCAGGATTAATAATCCTTTTATAACTTCTCAGGAAGGTGTGATTGTTTATGAAAACTGAAGTACTTGGTATGAAAATGTTCCTTGCGGGTGAATGGATCAGTAAAGAGGAAACGATTGCAGTATTAAACCCTCAAGACGATTCATTTATTACAAATGTTCCTGCAGCATCAGCAGAAGATATGCTATTTGCCATTGAACAAGCGAAAGAAGGGGCTCGAATTGCTGCTTCGATGCCAGTTCACCAAAGGATCAGCATCTTAAACAAGGCTGCCAATTATATAAATAAAAATAGCGAAAAATATGCTGAAACGATTGCATTGGAAGGCAGTAAAACCATTCGTCAAGCAAGAGCCGAAGTGAAACGCTGTATCCAAACATTGCAAATATCAGCTGAAGAAGCAAGGCGTATACATGGGGAAACGATTCCTTTCGATCAAAGAGAAGGCAGTGAGGATCGCCTTGGCTATTATTATCGTTTTCCAATTGGAATCATTGCCGCCATTACACCTTTTAATGACCCGCTCAACTTAGTTGCACATAAAGTCGGTCCTGCTATAGCCTCAGGAAATGCCATTATCGTTAAGCCAGCAACTGTTACGCCTCTAAGTGCTCTTCTGTTAGCGGAAGCCTTTGAAGCTGCAGGTTTGCCTCCTAAAGTGATCTCCGTTATCACAGGGCATGGAGGGGAAATAGGCGATATATTAATTACGCATCCAGCCATTCGGATGGTTTCTTTTACAGGCGGACTCGAAACGGGAGAAAAAATTGCCCATAAAGCAGGTTTAAAAAAGATTAGTATGGAGCTTGGATCCAATTCTCCTGTCATCATTTTGAAGGACGCCGATCTCCCAGATGCTGTTGAAGCAACCGTTTCAGGAGCGTTCTATGCAGTGGGACAAAATTGTCTAGGAGTCCAGCGGGTATATATTGAACAGGATATTTACGATGAATTCTGCTCAAAGTTCATTGCTCAGGTAAGGCAATATCGAGTGGGCGATAAGATGCTAGAAACAACAGACATGGGTCCATTGATTAATGAAAAGGAAGCGATGAGGGTAGAAAAATGGGTGAATGAAGCCGTTGATAAAGGGGCAACTCTCCTAATTGGAGGCAAGCGTGAAGGTGCCTTTTATTCTCCGACCGTCTTAACAGATGTACCGGCAGATTGCACCATCGCACAACAGGAGATATTTGGCCCAGTTGTTTTACTATATCCTGTTGATGGTTTTTCATCCGCGATTGAAAAATCCAACGATGTGGACTATGGATTGCAGGCTGGAATTTTTACAAGAGACATTGAAAAAGCATTTGAAGCCATCGAAAAAATGAATGTTGGCGGAATTATGATTAATGACAGTAGTGATTATCGGATTGACGGCATGCCATTTGGCGGTGTGAAGGGATCTGGACTGGGAAGAGAAGGTGTGAAGTTTGCTATCCAGGAGATGACAGAGCCAAAGGTCGTTTGTTTTAAGTTGAATTATAAAAAATCGGTGTAATTGTAATGCAGGGACACCTTTCACTAGGCTTAAAAACAGCCACAAAACAGGCAATCTAAAAGCTTAATAGATGAAAAAATACAATTAAAAAATTGATACCTGGAAGGGGAAATTACGATGTTATTAAAAGTAGCTGAAAGCGGACAAAAAAAATACGAGGAATTGGCTGAACTTGATAAGAAGCATTTCTTTCATCCATCCACTTCATTCAGACAACAAAAGACAGAAGGACCAGGATTTATTTTTACAGAAGGAAAAGGAATCTATTTAAAAGATATAAGAGGAAGAGAAGTCATTGATAGTTTATCCTCTTTGTGGAATGTAAATATCGGCCATGGAAGAGAAGAACTGGCCATTGCAGCGATGGAGCAAATGAAAAAACTAGCTTACAGCTCAACATTCGCAACGAACAGCCATGAACCAGTTATTCGATTAGCGGCAAAAATTGCTGAAATGGCACCTGGGGATTTGAACTATACGTTCTTCACATGTGGCGGTTCAGAATCAAATGATACTGCATTTAAAACAGCACGTTACTACTGGAAGATGAAAGGCTATGAAAATAAAACAAAAATCATTTCTCGCGGCAAATCTTATCATGGTGTATCCATTGGTGCTTCACCTGCTACAGGATTGTTCCCATTCAGAGATTTCCCAGGATTATCTCAAGACCACCTATATGTAGATTCATCCATTGAGGCACTGAAGGAAATGATTGAGCGTGAAGGTGCAGAAACCATTGCAGCCATCATTTCTGAACCGGTTCAAGGTTCTGGCGGCGTGAACTTACCACCATCACAAAACTTCTTTAAAGAACTTCGTGAGATCTGTGATCAAAACGATATCTTGTTCATTGCTGATGAAGTAATCAATGGTTTCTACAGAACGGGTAAAAACTTTGGAATCGACAACTTTGATGTTGTACCTGATATGATGGCCATTGCGAAGGGTATTACTAGCGGTTATGCTCCGCTTGGAGGGGTAGTATTCACGGATAGACTTAAAGAAGAGTTAACGGAACTGACAGAAGGTAACTTCTACCACGGATATACGTACAGCGGTCATAATACGGCCTGCGCAGTAGCTCTTAAAAACTTAGAAATTATTGAACAGGAAAAATTAAATGAAAATGTAAATCAAATGGGTGCAGAATTGTTTAAAGGATTCAAATATTTAGAGCAAGCTCACGAAGAAATTGGAAATATTCGTCAGATTGGTTTGCTTGGTGCTATTGAAATTTTTAAAGATAGAGAAACAAAAACAACATTCGAAGAATCGGTTGCACCTAAGGTAGTAGAGGAAGCCCTTAAACATGATATGATCGGCCGGGCAATTGTTTATGAGGGTCAAGATACCATTGCATTTGCACCGCCATTCTGTATCACAAAGGATGAAGTAGAAAAAATCATTTCGATTATTGATACTTCCTTAATAGCAGTTAAAAAAACACTATAATAGATAAATAATTTAATGACCTTTATATGGGAATCTATCTCAAAAAGTCGTAATTATCAAAAAATAAATTCGATACTGCCTCTAACCAACTAAGGCAAGATAGATAATTTGAAGTTTGTCCAAGTTCATTTGCAATGAAATCACTCTGCTAACGGTATGAAAAAATCGGTTTTCAGTTACCGATGGGATGTTCAAGTAAAGCCTTTTCCAATACCGATATATCACATGATGTAAAGGCAGGGTGATTGATCAATAAGGTGGGTAGCATTGTGGTAAATACGATTGAAAAACAAGAGGTACGAATTGAGAAGGACTTTTTAGGATCAAAGGAAGTTCCTAAGCAAGCATATTACGGGATACAAACACTACGTGCCATTGAAAACTTCCCAATAACAGGATATAAGGTTCATGAAGAACTTATTAAAGCTTTAGCTATAGTTAAAAAAGCTGCGGCACTTGCTAATATGGATGTGAAGCGTTTATATGAAGGGCTAGGAAATGCCATTGTCCAAGCTGCAGATGAGATTATTGAAGGAAAAAGAAATGATGAATTCCTTGTCGATCCGATCCAAGGTGGAGCCGGTACATCAATGAACATGAATATAAATGAAATGATTGCTAACCGTGCGCTTGAGTTGCTTGGGCATGAAAAAGGGTCATATATGCATCTAAGTCCAAACAGTCATGTCAATATGTCCCAATCAACCAATGATGTATTCCCAACTGCTATTCATATAGCAACGCTCCATTTATTAGAGAAATTATTAAAAACGATGAGCAGTATGCAAGCTTTGTTTCAGGAAAAAGCCCAAAAATTTGACCATATCATAAAAATGGGACGGACCCATTTACAAGATGCTGTTCCAATCAGACTTGGTCAAGAGTTTGAAGCCTATCGTCGTGTGTTAGAGCGTGACATAAAACGTATTAAGCAATCACGTGAACATTTATATCGGATAAATATCGGAGCAACAGCTGTAGGAACAGGATTAAATGCAGATCCTCGTTATATTGAAAAGGTTGTGAGTTACCTAGCACGTATAAGTCAGCTTCCATTACAAAGTTCTGATCACCTGGTTGATGCTACCCAAAATACTGATGCTTATACTGAAGTTTCTGCTAGCTTAAAAGTTTGTATGATTAATATGTCGAAGATAGCTAATGATATCCGATTAATGGCTTCTGGTCCTCGTGCAGGATTAGCTGAACTTATCTTACCGGCTCGTCAACCCGGCTCATCTATTATGCCTGGGAAGGTCAACCCAGTAATGCCTGAAATGATTAATCAAGTAGCCTTTCAAGTCATAGGTAATGATCATACAATTTGTCTAGCTTCAGAAGCAGGTCAGCTTGAACTAAATGTTATGGAGCCTGTTCTCGTATTTAATTTGCTTCAGTCGATCAGCATTATGAATAATGCATTCCATGTTTTTTCAGAGCATTGTTTAAGGAGCATTGAAGCAAATGAAGAACGTTTAAAAGAGTACGTAGAACAAAGTGTAGGGATTATTACAGCCGTAAATCCACATATCGGATATGAAGTAGCGGCACGTATTGCTAGAGAAGCTATCTTAAATGGAAAACCAGTACGGGAGCTATGTTTGCAATATGATGTATTAACGGAAGAGGAACTTGAATTAATTTTAAATCCATACGAGATGACAAAACCCGGAATTTCGGGTGCGGCTCTATTAGATACAGATTGAATAAACGATTTGGGCAAGGCTTTAAACTATAGATGGGGTTGGTGTGTATGGTAACACAGGTACTACAGAAAATGCAGACAATTGTTCGTTATCAGAATCATACCGGTAAAATATATTACGGAATGGTTGAGGATGATGAAATTTTACAATTGTCCAGTGATTTTTCTGAAATTGTAAACAATGAATTAACATTTGATGGTGTAAGACTTAAATCTAGTGATGTGAAAATTTTGGAGCCTGTATCGCCCTCAAAAGTGATTAATTTCGGCTGGACCTATGCTGAACATGCACAGGAGACTGGGGGAAAGGCTAATCTCAAGGAACCATTTCTGTTTTTAAAGCCGACATCTTCCTTGATCCCAAATGAGGGGGAGATCATTCTTCCTTCCAATGAATTAACCAAACAGGTGGAAATGGAGGGGGAATTGGCACTCGTTATTGGGAAACGCGGAAAAAATATAAGTGAAGAAGAGGCAATGGATTATGTTCTTGGCTATACCATTTTTAATGATGTAACTGCAAGAGATCTTACAAAAACGGATCCTCAGTTCACACGCGGCAAAGGTTTCGACACTTTTGGTCCATTGGGCCCGTGGATTGTAAAAGGTATCGATCCAACAAATTTACAAATCGTCACAACTTTAAATGGAAAAGTGGTTCAGAAAGGAAATACGAATCAGATGTCACTCTCCATTCCTTTTCTTATCAGTTGGATTTCACAAGTTATGACTTTGGAACCAGGTGATGTGTTGGCTACAGGTTCGCCTTCTGGCAGTTGTCCAATGAAGTCAGGCGACGTCGTATCTGTGGAAGTAGAGAATATCGGTAAGCTATCTAATTATGTAATCTAGTATTATCATTTTTGGCTTACATCAAGATGAAGACTTGGCTGCGTCTCACTTAAAGGAGTTTTGTTTTTTAACAGTGTATAAATCTAATATAAAAAATCGAATGGAAGAAGGAGTTTTTAATATGATTATTGGGGTACCGAAAGAGATTAAAAATAATGAAAATCGTGTAGCTATTACTCCGGCTGGAGTGACAACATTTAAAAATAATGGACATGATGTATGGGTGGAAACAGGTGCTGGTTTAGGGAGCGGATTTGCAGACAACGATTATATCGAAGCAGGTGCCAAAATTGTATCTTCAGCACAAGAAGCATGGTCTGCTGAAATGGTGATCAAGGTAAAAGAACCACTTCCTACAGAGTACGATTATTTCCGAGAAGGCTTAATTCTTTATACTTATCTCCACCTTGCTCCAGAACCTGAGTTAACCAAGGCATTAATAGATAAAAAGGTCAATGCCATTGCTTATGAAACGATCCAATTAGAGAACGGCTCTCTCCCCCTGCTGACTCCGATGAGTGAAGTAGCGGGCAGAATGTCCATTCAAATCGGGGCACAATTCTTAGAAAAATCCAAAGGTGGAAAGGGAGTTCTTCTAGGTGGCGTACCTGGCGTTTCACCAGGAGAAGTAGTTATTGTAGGAGGAGGTATTGTTGGAACGA
The DNA here is from genome assembly GCF_036670025.1 of Niallia oryzisoli. Classification (NCBI taxonomy): domain Bacteria; kingdom Bacillati; phylum Bacillota; class Bacilli; order Caryophanales; family Bacillaceae; genus Niallia; species Niallia oryzisoli. The sequence continues at coordinate 309,414 of NZ_CP137640.1, forward strand.
ATGCTGCTAAAATGGCCCTCGGTTTGGGTGCAAGGGTAACTTTACTGGATATTAATGCTGATCGTCTTCGTCAACTGGATGACCAATTTCAAGGGCGCGTAAAGACTTTGATGTCCAATAGTCATAATATTGCAGAGGCTGTAAAAACTGCAGATCTACTGGTTGGCGCGGTCCTCATTCCAGGTGCACGTGCTCCTCGATTAGTTACGGAAGAAATGGTAAAAAACATGAGTCTAGGTTCAGTAATCGTTGATGTCGCTGTTGATCAGGGCGGATCAATTGAAACGATTGATCGAATTACAACACATAATGAACCCACGTATGAAAAGCATGGTGTTCTCCACTACGCTGTAGCAAATATGCCTGGAGCGGTGGCACGCACATCGACTCTCGCATTAACAAATGTGACGATTCCTTATGGTGTGCAGATAGCAAATAAAGGATATAAACAAGCTGCATTAGATAATAAAGCTTTGGCTAAAGGTATTAATATAGCAGATGGCAAAGTGACATATAAAGCCGTAGCTGAAGCACATGGTTATAACTATATCCCAATTGAAACGGTATTGCATGATCAAATAGTTTCTGTCTAAACTAGGAAACATGATATAACTCAGTTGCTCTATTTTAATCCCTAGTTTGACAAGGCAATAAATATTGTCAAACTGGGGATTTTTATATATCTAATTCTAATCATCTATTTTCTATGTCCTCACATATTTTAATTATAAATGGATAAGGATAATATAGTTGTTTAAAAAACAATAAAGTCAATTCAATACAAATAAAGATGTTAAAAATGAAAAAATATTTGCTTTATATATCAACATTTAACGTTAATCAGGATTAGGGGAATTTGTATGATATTCATAGGAGTAGATGAATTAGAACACAAGATCAACCAGCACGAATAAATGCTGATTCAAATTTGATATAGTATACGTAACAATAACAAATCAGTAATTACCTTCGAAGAAGGAGGCCGACATCCATCGAAGACTTGGTGTCAGGTACCAAGAATACTGAAAATGAACATTATTATATTAATTTAAAAAAAGTTCCCTTTGTTTAGGTTATTTTTCAAAAGGAATGAATAGAGATCAACCGCTTTCCAATGATGAAGAACAAATGCGTGCATTTTGGAGAATATAGGATGAAGTAATGTCCGAGTACGGTGAAGAGCTACAAGGTGTTTTGAAATGGGGAAAGTGCTAGTGACGGATATTCAGAGGGATCATAGCTCTTTATATATAAAGCAGCATATCCTGCAAACAATAACAAAATCCCATGTTGGATATTCAAGATTTAACATCTGCTGACGAAGATTCTGAAAAATTATGTGGCTGACAGAAGAAGAGTTTAAAGAATTGCTCAATATAATAAGGAAAGAACCCGTCAAAAGTAAAGGATTAGACCCGGAAGAAAAGTATTGCCGAGATCGAGCGATTATTTACTTGTTTATATATGCCGGGCTGAGTGTTGATGATCTATCAAACTTAAAATTAACCGATATTGATTTAGACATGAAACGGATAAGAATCGTAGGAAAAGGGTTGAAGGTTAGATCAGACCCGACTTCGAATTTATTGTGGGCTGAAATCAAGATTGGTTGATTTTCCCTGCAGAAATAGCTCAAAAAAAAGAAGCCGCATGCAGAGGCATCTCCCTATGTTTTTTTAAAGTCAGAGGTCTTCAAGGTTTACGGTTCGTGGGATTCATACCATGATTGAAGACTATAGTCAGCCTGATAAAAAATTAAATCCTCATATGTTCATCCATATATTTTATAAGTGGATGTTAAAAGTAACGAATAATAAAGTTGAAAAGGATAGAAGGTTAGCTGGTTATTAGATGTTAAAATAAATTCAAGAACATGGTTGTAATGAAAGTTTTCTATTTGTTTCTTGATACGCCAAAATATATAAATCTAGTTCCTGACTTGCTATTATTGTAATCTTGTGATCAAAGCCGTATGTCAGTCCCGTGTTAACTAACCTCTTTCTTAAATATTCAATATGAGATAATAATAGCTCATTAGCGGTTAATAGTGGAGATTGAGAAGATTTCAATATACACACCCCTCTTTATAAATAAATTGTTTATGGATTTTGGTAGAAGGGTTTGATCTATTCAACCCAGGTTCGCAAAATAGGAAAATCAAAACTATTGATAAAAAGGGGTGACACCTTCACGATAATCCAAAGATGTCACTCTTTTTAATGTGTCTTGGCGGGACGAAACGGTATCTTCTTGTTTAAAAATACTCACATATAAGAGAGGTGTTCGTTCTCTTAAAGGCTATCAGAGCATTCCAACTACCTGATGATTGTCCATCTGCTAAGTAGATTGGTGCCCATTCTTGATTGATAATGCCGAACAGCATAGCTAGGTGGCGGCCTCCTGATTCTACTTTGGCCATATTTGCATATTGTGGAAGCATATTATAGGCCTTTTCATAATCTTTTTTCATTACATGATTCAAGAATTCCTTATCAAGTGCATGTTCAGATAAAGATGGTTTGTTATGCCTACCGCGAACTAAATGATGTGACAGTGCCCCGCTTGAGATAAAAATGACCCTTTTATTAGATTCATGTAATACTTTGGCAATGACTTTCCCCCATTGATACGTTTCTTCTAGGTTTGCAGCTAATGTTACAGATAAATTAATTACCGGGATATCTTCATTTGGTACAAGATAGCGAAGTGGAACCACTGTTCCATAATCCCAGACAAAATATTTGTCATGAACTTCTTTTACCGTAATACCTGCGTCAACACCTGCTTTCACAAGTTGAAGCCCTAATTCTTCATCACCTGGATAATGGTATGGAACATCTTTAATCAATTCCGGTGCTTCTATAGCAGTAAGTAGCCCTTTATGAACTGGATAACAGTCTACATAGTGGGCAAAAGTCGACGGCCAGTGACAGGAAACTAATACGACAGCGTCCGGTTTAATATTAGCAATATCCTTTGCTACTTCTTTCATCCCGTCGACCATATTTTGTTGAAAATCAGGTGCTTGATCCTCGTGGCAAATACTTGGAACATGTGGTGCAAGAATGCTTAATTCGATAGTCATTAATAATTCCTCCTCTTAATCTTTATCTCATGGTTCTATTATTCTCTCTTCGGAAAACGTTCAATCTGTTACTTTGCGACATAATCCAGTAAAGTGTGAGCCCCTTTCTCACTGACTTCTTTTGGAGGCCATACACATAAGTCAAATGGATAATCTGATCCTGCTACAACTCTGTCCTCTCCAACTGTTTTCACAAGAAGGTCAATACTATCTTGATTCCAAAGAACCGTATCATACCAAAAACGCTTTAAATACTCAGAAGGCGAGGCTTGTAAATTAGAAGAAACAAGATTCCATTGTTGATATCCTTTAGCTAATCGGCCAATTTGGTATGGAAGGAATCCTCCACCATGGGCAAATAGAATTTTGATATTAGGATATTTATCAATAATGCCACTTAATAATAAATCAGTCGCGCAGACTGTTGTTTCCCATGGAACACCGATTAGGTTAGGCATCATCCTATTCTTTAACCGAGGATCTTCGCTTAACAATGGATGAATAAAAAGGATTGCTTTTAGCCTGTTTGCTTCTTCAAAAAATGGCTGAAAAAATGGATCCGAAAGCATCTGTTGACCTAATCCTGGTCCAATAATTGCCCCTTTTAATCCAATACTAATAGCTTCATTTAGTATCTCAGCAGCCTTGACTGGATTAATTAATGGTACTGTTCCAAGAGCAGATATTTTCTCAGGAATCTCTTTCTTTAAATCAGCCAGTGCCTTGTTATAGACTCTTGAAATTTCTGTAGTAATCTCCAATGGGAAATCATACAAAAAAAGTTGTGGGATTGGAGAAATCATTGAATGTGTTACTCCGACTTTTTCTTGCTGAGTTATAAATACTTCAAAATCAATAAAAGACTTTTTTAATTCAAATCCCCATTTGTTATTAATAACAAGAAAGGGCTCTATATTTTCCTCTTTATTGACCCATCTGGCATTTACAGCCTTTTGATTTTCTTTTATCCAATTAATAACGTCTACAGGGATGAAGTGGGTATGGAAATCATGCATATTTCTGCTCCTTATATTTAGTATTAAAGATCATTTCATCGTTGTATGTTTTCTCCATTTCACTCCTCTTTTTTCTCAAGTAGAATAGGTATTCAAAATTTTGAATACCAAAATTAATTATCCTAATACAATCATTAATGTTACTAATTATCCATGTTTATCCTATATGAACATATTTATCATAAAAGGCGAATCTTCATATTAACAAATTAAATAACTGTATAAATATGTGATAACAGGATTCGATGAAAACCCGAAAATAATAAAGAGTCTGTCAAAAGGGTGAACGAATCTCTTTTTGACAGACTCGATGAGAAGAAAATGTAGTTAAGTTTATTCGTTAATATAACTTTATCTATTATTCAGCTCATAGATGGTAGAAGGAATATTGAATTTCCGTCCTGCAAAGGGTAATGCTGGCAAGAGATAAGTATTCTTTTCTTACCAAACTTGCATGACTTGAGCCCTTTCAGCTGCCTCCCAAACAGGTAAAACAGTGAACCCATCTTGTTGCGCTAGTTCCCATTGTTCATCTCCAAGACGTAGACCAATAAGAACTTCAATCCCATGATTCCTTAGAAACTTCGCCCGCTGCTGTCCTCCGTTATTTTCATAACCCAGAATGGCAACCGTTTTACTTCTATAACATTTTACAATTAATTGTTCGTATTCTTGATCCGTCATTATTTTCCACCTTTCTAAAAAGAAGTAGACCTAAAGTAGTTCTACTATTCGTAATTTTAATATTATTATATCGATAGTATATTTATAAGCCAAATTGATTCTATTAATAAACCCTATTAAAGAAATAAATAGGCTAACAATCCTTTATAAGTCTATTAGTTTTTTCTATACCGCCGATAAAAAGAATCAATTTGATAATATCAGAATTTTATATAAAAATAGAATCATAAATCAATTCAAACCCACAACAGGAGGAATGAAACATGTTAACAGTAGAAAATAATCAATTATTAACACAAACAGGACCTGGTACAAAAATGGGCGATGTTCTTAGACAATATTGGATTCCGGCACTTATGGCGGAGGAGCTTCCGCATCCGGATTGTCCACCGGTACGAGTCAAGCTTTTAGGGGAAGAATTAATTGCTTTCCGTGATACAGATGGAAATCTTGGATTACTTGATGAATATTGTCCACATCGCAAGGTATCTCTTTTTTATGGAAGAAATGAGAATTGCGGACTGAGATGCGCATACCATGGTTGGCAATTTGACACGGAAGGAAACTGTGTGGATGTCCCTTCTGAACCAGATTCGAATTTTAAAAATAAAGTAAAGATTAAATCCTATCCTTGCGAAGAACGCGGCGGTGTGATTTGGACTTACATGGGACCGCCTGAATTAAAGCCGGAATTACCAGAACAGGAATGGATGCTTGTTTCGGATAGTCAGCGATATATTTCAAAAAAAGTTCAACAATGTAATTATTTTCAGGGATTAGAGGGCGGAATTGATTCAAGTCACGTTTCAATCCTTCACTCAGGTTCAGTTGGAGGCATTGGGGTTTCTGGAAAGAGTCAGAGTGCTTCTTTGTTAGGGAAAGATACGGCACCGCGTTTTGAAGTAGTCGATACTGATTACGGTTTATTAATCGGTGCAAGACGCGAAGCAGATGAGGAAAACTTCTATTGGAGAATTACACAGTTTCTAATGCCTTTTTATACGATGATCCCGCCATTTGGAGGAGCTCCAAGAGGAGGACATGCATGGGTGCCTATTGATGATGATAACTGTTGGGTTTGGACTTGGAGCTGGACACCGGATCGCGACCTTACAGAAGAAGAAGTTACACAAATGGCGTCAGGGGCGGGCATTCATCCGTTATTAATTCCTGGTACATTTATTACACAAGCCAATCCTAGCAATAATTTCCAAATTGATCGTGACATGCAGAGAAGAGGCGAATCATTCGCTGGTATCTTTGGAATCGGAATGGAAGATCACGCCGTTCAAACGAGTGCAGGGCCGATTGTGGATCGTTCAACAGAAAAGTTGGGAACAAGTGACACGGCTATTATAAAGGCAAGACAATGTTTATTAAAAGCAGTAAAATTGCTGGAAAACGGAGAAGACTTGCCAGCTCTTGAGCCTAGCTCACATCATGTTCGTTCCGCTTCTGTTTTACTTCCAAAGGGAGTGCCATTCCAAGAAGGAGCAAAGGAAGCTTTACAATTAAGTGAACATGATTATGAGGCAGTTTAATCAAGAAAAAAATACTAAAAATTCATAATATTAAAATTAATGTTCCGAGTTAATACACTCAACGGGTCGGAGGATATTCTTCGATTCGTTGAGTATTATTTTTACCCACAAAAAAATAAAGAGGTGGAATTATATGTCTAGAGCAGCATTAGCAGCAGTTGCAACGGAAACAAAGAATACGGAAATTAGAAAGGTTTCTCTACCAGAGGTCGAAAGTGATACAGGGATATTGAAAATTGAAATTGTGGGTGTTTGCGGAACCGATGTCGCTTATTATGAAAATTTAAAAGCACCAATGATTTTAGGTCACCATGTCGTCGGATATATTGATGAAGTGGGTGAATTGGCTTCAAAGCGATGGGGAGTGAAGCAGGGGGATCGCGTAGTTATGGAAGAGTATATTCCATGCGGTCAATGTGAAATGTGTCGAACAGGTTACTATCGCCTGTGTTCCAATACGAATCCCAGAGAAAATGGAATTCGTTATGGAGCCACTCCGATTGCTGTTGAGCCTTCTCTGTATGGCGGCTTTAGTCAATACCTGTATTTACATCCAAATGCCGTCTTACACAAAATTCCTTCCCATGTTCCGGCTATAGAGGCTGCCTTAGCTTTGCCTTTGTCTAATGGATTTGAATGGATGCGAATTGTGGGCGGAGTAGGTCCCGGTTCTGTAGTGGTCATACAAGGCCCTGGTCAACAAGGGCTTGCATGTGCTTTAGCTGCGAAAGCATCCGGAGCAGAAACGGTTATTATGACAGGAAGAAACAGCAGTTCGGAACGGTTAAAACTTGCCCTTGAATTAGGTGCAGATTGTACAGTGAATGTAAGCTCCGAGAATTTGGTTGACAGGGTATCAGAAATTACAAATGGAAAAATGGCCGATCTTGTAATTGATGTAACGAGCGGGGGGACAGATCCGGTTGTCTCTTCTCTAGAGGCTGCCAAAACAGGTGGAACTGTATTATTGGGAGCAGCAAAATACAAGCATTTTAATGACTTTGATCTTGATATTATTTACAATAAGACATTAACGGTTAAGGGAGTTCGCGGACATAGTTATAAATCTGTCCAAATGGCAGTCGATTTCATTGCATCTGGGAAGTTCCCTCTCGCAAAGATGAACTCCCATAACTTTAAATTAAGCGACACGGATCTGGCACTTAGAACGGCTGCCGGAGAAACCGACCCTTCCCGATTATTAGTAACCGTTTCTCCGTGGCTCTAAATCGTTACATCCATAAAAATAGCCCCTGTTACAGAGGGGCTTTTTACTGTCTGAAGGTAAAGTGTACGTTTGAAATAGTATTATCAATTATCATATCCCGACAGAAGACTCTGGTTATTTACTTAGATTTTGCCCCTGATAGTTTGCTCAGAATGGACTCCTTTCTTCCACTAATCTTCTTATTTAGTGCATAAAGAGATTGCCCTTTTTCAGCAATCACCTTTCTTAGCTCAATAGCTACTTACAGTGGGTGATATTACTTGTTAATATACTGGGGTCCCAATTTTTTCAATCTCTGAATTAGACTTTTACTTCTACATTTTCCATTTTTACTGTCATTTCAACAAATCTTCCAGCCAAAGTAGGACTATATTTTTCTGGAGAATGATAAATGTAAGTGCTAGTGCTAGACTAAAGTGAACAGTTTACGATCAATAATATTGAACACTTATTTACTAAAATAATTCCTCACCTTATGATAGCTTTTTAAGCTTCTATGGTAAGGCGTGTTTTTTGCAAGCAGAAAGTGCAGAAAAATGCAGCGAAATTTACATAGGCTTGCAATTTAGTATTTTCCATTAAACTCCACCCGGTTCTACTACGGAAGAAAGGGCATTTTTCAACCGGTAACTTTCCCCTGCGAAGGCTAAGACATGCGCATGGTGAACCAATCTGTCCAAAAGGGCAGAAGTTAGACGATTATCCCCAAAAACCCGATTTCATTGACCAAATTCCAAATTGGAAGTTACAATCACACTCTTTTGCTCATAACAGTCCGTAATTATGTGAAATAATAATTCCGATCCTTGCTTTTGAAAAGGGACGTACCCCAATTCATCGAGTATAAGCAAGTTGCACTTCTCAATCTGCCGTTTTAATCTATGTAAAGTGCCTTGTTTCATCGCTTCTTCTAATTGTCCAACTAAATCAGCCACTCTGAAAAAACGGACTTTATACCCCATTTCACAAGCCTTCACGCCTAAAGCCGTTCCTAGGTGAGTTTTTCCTTTATGGAAAGCTTACCATAATGGTAAAACACACATGGCGGTTGGATTAGGATTTAGAAGCCATCAAGTAAGGTTACAAAGTTTCTTTTATTTCAATGGGCGACTTGGTACATACGTTGAAAACTATGGATATAACGAGAAAGTCCCAAACAAAGATTAGAGAATGAAAGAATCACACTTAGTTATTATTGATGATTTAATGTATACGGCCATGGATCCAAGAGAAGCAAATTTATTTTTTCAATTGGTCAATGACTTGTACAATAATTCGTCTATTATCTTAACCTCTAATCGTTCTCCAAAAGAGTGGACCGAACTGTTAGGTGACGTTGGTGTAGCAACAGCTATTTTGGATCGCCTCATTCATCGTGCAGAAATTGTTCATTTTAATGATTCAAGTTATAGAATGAAACATGAGAAATAATTATTAAAGAAGAAAGTATTCAAAATTAATAAGCAAATTTGTTCAAATGTACTTGACGCTTACAATAAAGCCTGAAACGCCAACTAAGTTCGTCTTTTATAAGCCTAGGGAGTAGTTGGGGGATGAATAGCGCTAGGTAAAAGTTAAATTGTTTAATTATTGTAATAATTGTATTATAATATCCTCTATAGGGTATTCTTTGAAAATGAAGATGGGGGTTCAGAAGGGAATTCTTCTGTTAAGAAAGTAACAACCACGGAAATTTATTTGAAGGAAATCATGAAAAAGGAAAATGACGCAGCGCAGAGTACATTGATGAGAAGAAATATTAAACAAGAACTTTTTAGCTCATTATCTTTGCGAGATAGTATTTTTCATTTCCCCTTTGTTTTTTATTTATTTTCTAGTTTTATTTTCTTACAAAAATAAGCTGATTTCAAGTTGATACTTTTTCTCCTGAATATAGAAAACATTAATAGCTTGTTAATAAGAGTAAAGGAATAACAAAATACCCCTAAAAAATAGAGGTATTTATCCATCTTATTTTGTTATTAATAGCGTGATATAACCTTGTTGCAGGTCTTTTAAGAGATCAATGTATCTTCTTCAGTATTTTGCTTATGGACAGCTGCCTTTTTCTCCAGTTTAATAAATAGGAATACTAGTCCTCCTAAGAATGGTGCAACAGCCATTGTAGCGAAACAATAAAAGTAACTGCCTGTTGCATCAATCACGGCACCTACAGCCAATGGCGAGATCATCGCACCTAGTTGCCAAATCATATTAACTAAACCGGATGCCGTTCCCAATAGTCTTTTTTCTACCGATTGGCCAATTATCGTATTCAAAACAGGGTAAAATGCATATCCTAAAATTCCCATCAATGGAATTAACAAATAGACTAATGGAAGATTTTTGTTTATTCCGAACCAGACTAACACTGGACCTAATAAAACCAAAATCCCAACCGTAAGAGCTTTTCGATTAACGTAGTCTGATAAAATCCCTGTAATTGGTTTAGACAACAATGCTGCAAATCCAAAGATCGACATGAGCAAACCAGCTTGGACTAAACTAAGATGCAACGATTTATTTAAATACGAATTCGCCCACGTTGCAATTGCCGTTGTAGCCCATTGCCCGCCAAAACCTGCAATCCCTACTAACATTAGATTCTTATTTTTAAGCAGTGACAGCATATCACTGCCAGAAACTTTATTAATTTGACCTTCTTTTTTCTTTTGAGAAATCGGAGTGAATTCTTTAAGAACAAAGAATCCGATCACTAACGCGATTAACGGAAGAATACCCCCAATGTAAAACGCATATCTCCAACCAAAACCATTAGCAACGGTAGGGACATAAAGGTTTACCAAGGAAACGGCTAATGAAGTAGATGTCATAAAAAGTCCATTCGCCAGTCCGCGCTTATTTTCAGGAAACCAATCATTAATTAACACAATACCTGCTGAAAAAATAGCCCCTGCACCCATTCCGGTTATTACCCTTGTGGCCATTCCCAATTCAAAATTTGGTGCAAATCCTGTAAGTAAAGTAAATATCCCCAGCATTGTAAAACATGAAAGCAAGACCTTACGATAACCATATTTATCAACGAGAAAACCGCCAGGAATCTGTGTAATAACATAGCCAATGTAAAAAGCTGTCATATAGCTTCCAGCTTGAGCAGCGTTAATACCCATGTCTTCTGAAGCCACAGGAATAATTGGAGTCCAGGACATTCTACTTACATATGAAAGTAAATAGGCTAACCAAGCAATGAATAAGGCGACAAAAGCCAATTTCAACTTATTTTTCATTTTTTCTTATTCCCCCTATAAGTTTTTTTAAGAATCGAATAACTTCTTAGTACCTTTCCAATACTATATTCTTATTACAAGCAATTAAACTGAAAGTGCTTACAATAATAAGAATGAAAGCGAAATACTTTTTTAACATAATATCTTCCTTTAATCGATATAAGTTAAATTGATAATTATTTCAATGATCCCTCCTATTTGTTTTATTTTAAAATAGTGAATAAATTGAAACTATTCAGTAAAAATAGAATAACAACCATTTATTTATAATTCAAATTGATAATTTACATAGGGCATATTAATAATCTTAATAACTTTATTAGTATGATAATATTAAAAACTATAATAAGTTAATAGGCTATATTAAAAAATGGTTAAAATAACATCGGGACGGCAGCAGAAGAAGTTTTTCCAGCCGCCCCATGCTCATCGATTAGTCGAATGAGAACATAGTTATATAAAATCTATTTCTAAACAAGGAAATCCAGCTAAAAATTTAGCTGGACTTTTTTAATAGAACCTACGAGGATATCTGTAAAAATTAAAATGAATTAGAGGTTTTCGAATTTACCAAAGATCATTTTGGATGTTTCGATAATTGTTTCTTTTATATTTTGAGGCAATTTAGAATGTAATACTAGATAAATGGGAGTAGGAGGAAGAGACTTACTAAGAGGAACTTTTTTTAGGTTACCATTCTTAAGTTCTTCTCTTACAATAATCTCTTGTAAAAAAGCAATACCTAATCCTTTACGAACCATCATTTTTAACCAGCCCACATTACTAATTTCTGCTTTTTTATAGTCTTTCAAACGGTTTTTTTCCAAAAATTCTTCTATATTTTTAGTGGTAACAAACTCGCTATTGTATACGATTATCCGTTCGTTTTCTAAATTGGACGGAGTTACTTTTTCCAACTTTGTAAGCGGATGATCAGGTGCGCAAACAAGTATATTTTGTTCATTGGCTATCTTAATTACTGAAAGATCTGGATGACTTCCTTTCTCAAAATGGTATGCAAATCCTATATCCACTTTTCCAGTACTAATATCTTCGGTAAGTTGCTCAGTTGATCTGATTTCGATTGGGAACTCGTAGCTAGGAAAGCAGTCATATAATATTTTCAATAATTCAGGCATGATCTCCACACCCATATGATTGATACAGGATATTTTAATTTCTTTGAGGTGTTCAGGTTCCACTTTCACTACATCTTGAACCTCTTCAATGAGTTGAACGGCCTTCTGAAAATAGGGATACACTTTTTTACCAACGTGTGTTAATGTTGTTTTCTTTCCATTTTCTCTATCAAATAGCGTACAATTGAGTTCATTTTCAAGTTGTTGAATTCGTACACTGATGGTTGGTTGACTTATATATAAAGCATCAGCCGCAGCCGAAAAACTGTTTTTCTCTACTACCATGAGGAATGCTTCAATATTTTTTAATTCCATAATTGTGTTCTCCCTTTTTCATCATTGCATTACCTATTAATAATTTTAATATATGACTAATAAACTATCAAATAGATATAATTTACTGTTTATGTAGTGAAAATAATTTTTAAAAAATAATAAAGGATTGGTCTCCAATGTAATCGACCATTAGTCTTCTAAAATCTATTAATTAATATTTCAAGTAATAAAATAAATGCAATGGAAAGCAACCATCTCTGAGGGGCTCTTCATTTTTAGGAGATTGGCTAGTTCTTGAAAATTATTATTGAAGTCATTATAGAAGGTTATAATGCCATAATTAAATTTTATACTGGTGGGCATAAAAAAAGTTAGGTATAGAGTATTTGAGGCGGTAACCACAATCAATTTTTAAGTTAACAATCGGATTATATAGTTTTATATCATCCGATTATGTTGATGAAAGCTTAATTCTTTATATTTACCGATTATTAAGTTATTTATAAAGCTTTTCAAAGGGGACAGCTAAAGAATTAATAAAATCTATACTATTCGTATAATACCAATTTTACGCTGCGTGAGCATTTAGAAGTCATTAACCACTGGGAAGCGATTGCCTATGTAGAGGAAATTGTCCATAAAGAAGAACCCGTATCTGAGTGGCAGATTTGGAATTTACATCGATAGTATTGAAAGGGATTGATGATGCCTATGCAGGTGTCTATCGCGATCGAATGGTTTTTATCTCCGGTGCCTCACATATACCACCAGCTCCTTATTTAATTCAAGAACAAATGGAGCAAATGATGACATGGTATCACTCAGGAGCAACATCCCTTCATCCAGTTGAACGCGGTGCGATGTTGCATGCCAATTTTGTTGGTATTTATCCATTCATTGATGGAAATGGTCGTACAGCACGTCTATTACTGAACTTAGAGCTAATGAAGGATGGATTTACCTTTTTACAAAACATACTCTTTTTGCACTTTCTTTTCGAAGTTTGCAATTTCAATTTAATTCACTTTTATTTCAAAACTTCAGTTTAAAGTGCGAATTATTGATTTTCCTGTTTTTTCTATTAATTTTGGTATGATTCAAACCAAAATTAATAGAAAAAATGGGAGACATCAACTGTATACTTATTATTAGAAATATTTTAGAATAGGAATACGCTTACATTATATAAGAAAAAGATGAACGTTACAAAATACTAGGGGGGACATGGAGCACCGCGACCCTAAATTGAAATAGAATAAGGATTCGCTTCACTCTAATGCTCCGAAAAGATCGAGATTTGCTAGAATAGTAAGATTAACCGCTGTCGGAAGTGGTACTTCAGGGGTGTTTAGTTCTTTTCTTCAGTTTCTCAAGAAGCAGATTGAAATTCTAAACAGTGGTGTTACTTCCCATAAAAAAAGTGTATAGAACTATTTGTCCTACACACTTTTTTATGGTCTTGTCAATTGAATGGACCAAGGTGCCTGTCCCCGCGTCCCTGGGCATTTACCCGAATTTCGACATGACTTCCTCCATTCCTTGACTAGTCTTTTTGAGGACAGTATAAACAAGAATAAATAGGGGGAATAAACGTTGAGAAATTTAATATGGTTTATATAGATCTCTACGTCTTAATACGATTCGCCTATGGATAAAAACAATAACTTCACTAATTTTTTACTATTGAAAATAGTAACGAAAATGGGGGATTTTCGATGGTAATGGTTTGTAAAGATCATGTCACAAAAGGAGTACGTGTATTACCTGCTCCACATGTGAAACAAATTCCAGAAAAAAGAAAGGAATGCTGCTTATTTTGTAAACAACAAGCAGCATATCAATTGTTTACTATAATGGGTGCACAGGCACCCCTGGAAAATCTTGTTTCACAAAACGTTTTACAGGATGGTTCATTGAAGGAAAATAATGAAATAAATGGAAGGGAGAGCAACTGATTATCCACCGGGGCAATGTGACAGGGACATTAATGGAACCTGTTATTCTAACGAATGTGACGAATGCTATGGCCATCGCACAGAATGAACAATTTGCGCCTGTTGCAGCCATTTTACCAGTAGATAGCGAAGAAGAGGCCATTAAAATCGCTAATGATAGTGAATATGGTTTAAGCGGTTCTGTCTTTACCAGGGATTTAGAGCAGGGTGTTGAAGTAGCATTAAAAATAGAGACTGGAATGATTCATGTAAATGACCAAAGTGTAAATTGTAAATCGATAGTCTTCGGGGAGTTTAACTAGATCTTCTTTGATTTGATTAAGATGAATATAACGATTAACCTCTATCAGTTAGAAGTAATGAACTCAGATCCAATTTTATTTTTCAAAAGCTGTAACGTTTATTGAAGTATTTAGCATACTTTGTATGCAGGTTTTCATGAAATAGCTCGTAGTGGTTTCTACCAATTCCATTTGAAAGTGGATATGGCTTGTCATGAGGCAATAGGCGGGAAGATGAAAGGGGTATAATTCTTTTGTTTCTGTCAACAGTTTCATGTACTGCATTCGATCATAATCATCATGGAAAAGGGGGTACTGACGTATGCCTCTGCGTGTAATATGATATTTTGCACCTGGCAGCCAAACACGATTTTTTCTAACCAAGAAATCATCTCCTTAGGAGTGTCAGGCACCACAAATGGACAAATATACTGCGAATGCCTTTTTACGGTGCCTGACACCAACATTTGTAAGGGTTTATATTACTTCTTAAAAATAACATCAACTAGCCACTTTGATAAAAGAGTGGTATTTGTTTTTTATGTTCTTATACGTATCAAGGTCTTTTAAATCAGAGCGTAAACTATCACAGGTGCAATGAGTCAATCTGTTTCGATAATCGATTTTAATCCATTCACTGTCTTTAAATTCTCTATGACAAACTTTACAAACTCCCATAATAAATGTCTCCTCTTTTATTATCGTTTGTGTATTTATTCACATTCTAACATATATTTACCTGGAAATGTTTGAATATTCCTTGAAGAAGAATCCATTGTAATGATCGTTAATGAGCTGTTTTTAATTGAAAGAAGTATTTACTTTTTAGACTCTTAAATGTATCTAAATCTTCCAGATTAGACTTTAAACTATCACATGTACAATGGGTTAATCTGTTTCTATAATCCAATTTAATCTAATCATTATCCTTTAATTTTTTTTTGCAAACTTTACAAGCACTCATTTTAAATCTCCTACGTTTTATTACTTGTGTATTTATTCACATTATAACACGCACTAATTATAGATGTCTATATATTATTGGATAATTATTGAATAACTTTTGGGTAAGTTTTTTAAAAATAAGAGGGTGTCCCAAAAGCAAATTTTTAGGGCACCCTCCGAATTAATCTATAATCCCAGTTGTACTTAAAAACACAAGAATAATTACAATTGGGACTGCCCATCTCATTAAGAGCTTCCATGTGTGAAAGTAAGGCTGCGATAAAGTATTAGCCAGGAAAAACTCCTGTTTTACAAGAGATTGATTCATTTTATACATAATAAAGAACGCAATAAATAGATTTCCGAGCGGGAGCATGATATTACTGACTAAAAAGTCGGTCAGGTCAAATACTGTCCTGTCAAGCCATTTAAAATCTGCCAGCAGGCTTGATGACAAGGCAGCAGGAATGCCGGCAAAGAAGACAATGATTCCTGAAATCCAAGAGACCTTTTTCCGCGAATATTTTCCGTTGGCCGTAAAAGCTGCCACAATAATTTCTAATAAGCTAAAGGATGAAGTAAGTGTTGCAAATAAAAATAGGATTAAAAATAAGCTTAAAAATAATTCCCCAAACGGCAGATGTCCAAATACCGTCGGAAGTACAATAAAGAGTAGGCCCGGTCCTTCGGTTGGTTCAAGACCAAAGGAAAATACGACAGGGAAAATCGCCAGTCCAGCAAGCAATGAAACAAATATATTCATGAACACAACAGAATTAGCCGAAGCAGGAATGCTGACATCTTTATCTAAATAAGAACTATACGTTACCATACAAGAGAATCCAACGGCTAAGGCAAAAAAGGACTGACCAAGCGCATATAAAACGGATTCACTTGTGATTTCTGAAAAGTCGGGCTCAAGGAAAAACTTCACGCCTTCCATTGCACCATCCAAAGTTAAAGAGCGAATCACTAGTATGATAAAAAAGATGAAAAGCAGCGGCATCATATATTTATTGGCTTTTTCAATCCCATTTTGCACACCAAGGGCTATAACTACAATGTTAACAAGTAAGAAAATAGCTAGTCCGACAATCGTAATAACGGGGCTTCCGGTGATCATGCCAAATAGCTCTGGATAGTTAGCTCCATTTTGAATCACTTTGCCAAATATGGATAACAGGCTGTAAATGAATACCCACCCTCCGACAACGCAATAAAAGGAGAGGAGAAGGAAGCAGCCTACCACGCCAAGGCGGCCAAGGTTCACCCATAAACTTTTAGGAGCTAATGTTTTATAAGCGCTGATAGCTTCCCTTCCGGAGCCGCGGCCAATAATAAATTCTGAGATAAGCATTGGCAGTCCGATTATTAACGTAAAAATAACAAAGATAAGAAAAAACGCTCCGCCGCCGCTCATACCGGTGACATAAGGGAATTTCCAAATAGCCCCCAAACCAATGGCAGCACCTGCTGAAGATAAAATGAATCCCAGCTTCGATGACCATTTTTCTGTCTTTTTTTCCATAAAATATTCCTCCAAAATAAATCAATCCGAAAGCTAATATGTATGTAATCCAAAATGCATGAAAGGGCAAACATATCTATTAAACAAACGTTTGTTTATTAACCTCCGATGTCTTTTTACATCATAACATAATCAAGCTGGCTAATAACATATTTTAAGGGGGAGTAGTATCTTTCAGTTCCCTACTAAAGACAACTACATGCCCCAGGTGGTATAATAACCTTGAATTTATGATAATATAAGTGTAAATAACAAATGGGGATGATTTCATGTTTATCGTAACAGAGGAAGCAAAAGCAGAAATTCAAGGCAGAATGGCAGAGTTTGGGAAGGCATATGCACGGCTTCAAATGCGTCATAGCTGCTATATGAAATTGAAATTAACGGTAGAAGATGAGATTCTGCCTAATGATATAGAAGAGGTAGTGGATGGTTTGCATTTTATTATCGATAAAGGCCATGAACATTACTTTTTCAATAAAAAAATTGTGTATGGACCAGATAAATTTGGCTTTAAAGAGTTTGATTTAGCACCATTAGAGGAAGACGAAGCTTAAAGCATATTCACACGATTCTCTCATATATTGTTACAAGCATGTACAAGGGGGGATCGATTTGAGATTTTATTATGGGCAGCAGATGCCACTACGCATACTGGATGAAGCAGAGTTTTGGAAGCACCAGGAAGAGGAACATACCGTAGTAATCAGAGCGCTGGTACCAAATTTAGAAGAGGAATATGTTGAAGCATTAGAGGAATGGGAAAAGGCACTTGGTGAGACGCATAAAAAAGTGCTTCGGTTTATTGAAACGGTTACCCGTTCAGGACTCCAAATTTCTCAGGCTTTGCAGCAGCAAGTAATGCAACTGGTGTCTTTTTGCTTGCAGCAAAGCTTACAGTTTATCAAGCTATGCCAGCAGATAAAAACCGAGAGCAAAGCTGTGAGTGCAAATCCGACTGCAAAGGTAGTCATTGATCACATTATTCGTGAGTCAGAATACTTTGTTGGGATCGCCCAGGCATTATTATATCATCAATAGCCATATTCATTCATTTTTATCATAGAAAAGAGCAGTGCATGACAGACAGACTAACGGGTTCTATTTTAAAGTGCAAAAAGTAAAAAACAAAAGCATGGTAATTCGTAAAGGAATGCCATGCTTTTTATATTTCTCTAAACCCTTATAAACCCCCAAAATCAAACGTTAAAATGCTGAAATAATGGGTGAAACTACTGGTGTTTTTAAAAGGAAATAAGTTATTTCTGTAACTTGAATATACTTACGATATTAGGAGGAATGATGGCATAGGTATGAGAATTCATAGGTGGAGATTTTCCGGCTAATGTATATAGTAGGGGCTTAAAAAGCAGATATATTCCGGCTAACTGTTCTAAATAAGACAAAATCCAAAGATTTGGATAAAATAAACGGAAAAAACTCCCTCTATTTTTAGGGACATATGGGTATTTCCCAATTTAAACGGAATTTTACCGTTTATTTTTCAAGCACAGTGAACCGTTAACAGTCAGAAACTGCTTTTTTCTATTTAATATAATAACGTACATAATCAAAGTTGGAGGTAGGGACCTTTTTGATTACCTCTCCATTTTCATTCTTATAGATTTCATATTCCCGATAGGTTTCTACCATATACCCGCCCACTACCGATTTATCTTCAAGAACCTTTTCTAATGTATAATCCTGTGCCGCCACTTCTTCACTTTCAGAAGCGGCTTCCTCATCTGTTGATACAACCGGCTCACTCTGTTCAGTGTCAGTATCAGTATCAGTTTCAGCCGCACCCTGGGCCTCGGCTAATAACACTTCATTCGGAATACTAGAGACACGGACATGCTCCTTGTTTATGAGGGAATAGGGAGATTCTAAGTAGATTAATAGAATGATGGTTATGGCAAGTCCGATCATAGGGATGGATTTTTTCATTTTTATCTACTCCTTCAAATTGTCTGATTAACAAGTTAGGCTGCAGTTAGCTATTACTTCAAATATATGCAAGTCCTCTTTTTTCATGTCCACACATTGTTAACAATTACGGATTTTTCCACTGTAGAACGTGATATTCATCACGGTGTATTTTTTTATAAAGAGTATACTTTCAGTATGAGAATAGTTCTCATCAATTAATAGACAAAAGTTAAATTCTCACTAATGGGGTGAGTAGAGATGGATAAAATAATTGACTTTCAGAAAACCGTTTATGAAATATGTACAGAGGATCCCTTTGTTATGGAAATCATGAAGGAGCTTGGCTTTGATCAAATCACGAAGCCGGGCATGCTGCAAACAGCAGGACGGGTGATGACGATAGCAAAAGGAGCCCGAATGAGAGGAATTGAGCTGTCTGACATCGCGCAAACATTTGAAAACCACGGCTATATCGTGAAGCAATCGATATGAATAAATACGAACATTATATTCTAGGAGGTTGAAACTGCTTCAAAAAAGTTAATAAAACCTATCATATCCTATTAAATTATATAGAAAATTTAATTTCATTTTCCCTTCATTAATCTTGTCATTCCTCTTTGGAACAGGTAAAATAAGAACAAATGTTCGAAAAGGGGTAAGCGTGATGAAGATCACAAAAATAGCAGTATTAGCAGTAGATAATGAACAGTTAAAGGATTTGGAACGGTTAAATCGATTAATGGCCGTTTTTTGCTCTGCTATACGATATTCCTTTAATCGTTTAGTGGAGGGGGAAAAAGAGGGAAAGCTCATAAAGAGAGTACAGGATCTATTTCACCTGAATAAACGATACGCCGAAGACGCTGTGATGCAAGCAAAAGCCGTTATGTCTAGCCAAGAAGAGTTATTGCCCATTCGACTAGAGAGTGTACAGGCAAAAATTCAAAAAACAGAGCGGAAAATAACGGATTACCAAACAGGGAAAAAAACGCCTAAAAAAGTTACAGCGGAGACCTGTTTGGAAGGCCTAGATGCTCGTTTAACCAAACTGAAAGAAAAGGAATCCACTCTTTTAAAACATCAACAAGAAGGTAGTACCATCTGTTATTTTTGGGAAAAAGGAAAACTTCTATAAACGTTTAAAAGGAAAAATCACCAATCATGAATGGAAGGAATTACGATCCAACACACTTTATTCTCGTGGGGATAAAACGAAAAAGGGGAATTTAAATATCCGAATAGTCTTCTGTGATCAAGAGCAAGAATTTTATCTCCATATAGCCAATCCATTACTTGTTGAAAAGGGAAAAAACAGTCCACGGTTGAGTTTTAAACTACAGATTCCTGACAAATATTTTTCTGACATTCTGGATGTTGTGATGCCTTCAACAACGGGAGTGAATGTCAAAGGAAAACCAATGGAAGAATATAAAGTTTATTCCATTGAACTAAAACGGAAAAAAGAAAAGTATTATGTTCATATTACCTATGATTTGGAAACTCCTTGTTCTGAATTACATTGGAGCGAAAAAATGACTTCAGATACGGTAGCTGGAATTGATTTAAATATTGATCGGGTGGCTGTATCGATTGTAACAAAGCAAGGAAATTGGTTAGAGAGTAGAACATTCTATTGTCATGAAATGGAATATGTGAAAAGGAATCGGAGAAGCAATATAGCAGGTGAAATAGCAAAACAAATCATCGACTTTTTAGTTAGTTGGAATGTAGGAGGATTTGTTTTAGAAGATCTTACATTTAAACAAGATCATGATACCCATCATCGATTCAATCGTTTGGTACACTCTTTTGCTAAGCAGAAACTGCAAAAAGCAATTATTTCTAGGGGGTTGAAATTCGGTTTTAAAATAAAGAAAGTCAATCCAGCCTTTTCTTCTGTCATTGGACGATTTAAATACGCAAAAATGTATGGCTTATCCGTACATGAGGCAGCTTCTTTTGTGATCGGAAGAAGAGGCTTAGATTTTGAAGAAAAAATTCCAAAGGAATTACTAAAGGAATTGAAGACGAAGGTGAAACCTTTTTTGATTCAACTTCTTCTTGGGTCAATGGAAGAATCCGAGAAGCACTCAAAAAAGGGGAAACAAAGACGTCAATATATAGGTATGATGATTAAAAATATTGAACATTTCAAAGAAAATCACCGTTGGAAACTGTGGAATGTTGTGCATAAAACATTAATGATGAAGAACCAGGAATTACAACTGAAGGAGGTGTCATCCTGGTGCTAAAATCTCTGCGGTAAACTGACCTCTGGAAGGAATGGTTTATCGCAGCCAAGCTGGCTCTAACAGAGCGCCACAGGTTGTTTTGAACAATAGGTTCATGACATGGGGCTAAAAAAGTCCCTTCCTGATGGAATGACGTGGGAATCGTCACAGTATGTCCTTTTTTCTTGGTTCGGGGACGGAATAAATGTAATTTTTGATAGATTTTAGTAACCAGGATGGAATCATGAGCGAACTAATCAATAATCGTGAAGTAATGGAAAATAAAAGTGAACGTCAAGCCATGTTGAAGGAAATTATTAAAGAGCTGCATGCCGGGAAAAGCGTTGAAGAAGTAAAAGCAAGGTTTGAAGAAGCTGTCGGTGATGTAACCGTTGCGGAAATTTCTCAGATGGAGCATGACTTGATGGTGGAGGAAGGAATCCCTGTTGCGGAAGTACAGCGCCTTTGCTCTGTCCACACGGCTATTTTTAAAGGTTCCATTGAAGAAATTCACCGTTCTGACAAGCCGGAGGATCAGCCAGGGCACCCTGTTCATACATGGAAATTAGAGAATAAAGAAATTGATCTGCTTGTTAACTTTAAGCTTCAGCTTCATATGGAACGCTTTGAAAAAGAAGATTCCGATGAAAATCGATTTAAGCTGATCGAGGACTTAAACCTGCTATTGGATGTAGATAAGCACTATTCCAGAAAGGAAAATCTGCTGTTCCCTTACCTCGAAAAGTATGGAATTGACGGTCCTACGAAGGTCATGTGGGGAGTAGATGATGCCATTCGTCTGGCGATTAAAGAAGCAAAGGCATTTTTAGTAGAATACTTTGGAAATAAAGTAGAAGTTATCGGTGTTCTGAAGCATGTAATTAAAGAAGTTTCTGAAATGATCTTCAAAGAAGAAAATATCCTATTCCCAATGGCGCTTCAAACATTAACAGAGGATGAGTGGGTCAATATTGCTGCTGAAAGTGATGAAATCGGCTTCTGCTTAACAGCACCGCATGGAGTATGGAAGCCTGAACGCCATCCTTTGGCTGTGGAAGAAGCAAAAGAAGAAGAGGTAAAAGCAGACGGATTTATCCGTTTTGAAACAGGAATTGTATCACTGAAACAGCTAGAGACATTGTTGAACCATCTACCAGTTGACCTAACGTTCATTGATGAAAATGATGTGGTTCGTTATTTCTCTCATGGAAAAGAAAGAATTTTTGCTAGAACAAAGGCTGTTATCGGACGTACTGTGCAAAACTGTCATCCACCGCAAAGTGTCCATGTCGTAGAAGAGCTTTTACGAGATTTCAAATCCGGTAAAAAGGATGCAGAAGATTTCTGGATTTCATTTAAAGATAAATTTGTCTATATTCGTTACTTTGCAGTAAGAGACGAGAATGGAACATACATGGGAACGCTGGAATTCACACAAAATGTTGCGCCAATTCGTGCCTTAGAGGGAGAAAAACGTATTTTATCATGAGAAAAAATTTGAAATAGACTTGTAACTTATGAGGCAAAAGAAAAACAAACACAAACGCCTATTAAAAGGGTGTAGTCTTCGTTACTCCATATAAAGCTAATCTTATTGATGGAAGAGGTACATTGTAAAACGCTCCATGAAAAAAGCCAGTCATTATTCCATTGGACACCCAATAGCTTTCAATACAGTATAGGTCAACTGCAGTTTTGCAGTTGGCCTTAATCGACTAACGAACTCCTACATCTTCTATTTCATATCAAATTCCTCCTTCAAATCCGTACCTCATTTCTTATACTGAGTGCAGTTATTTTACCCTCTTTATATGTGATAACTAATCAGTAACACTGTAGAATTCCCTGTTAATTTGTTATAATATTCATAAAACTTATAATATTATGTTATTTATATGAAAAATTAAACAAATATAGTGAAAGTGGGAGATAGGTCAATATGATTACAGGTCATTTTCTCAATAATCAATTACTAGATATAGTATTTGAAAGTACATATTATGGAACCGTTATTGTTGATAGTGATGAGAAAATTCAATATATGAGCAAAAATTATTGTGAATTTTTAGGGCTCGAACGGGAATTAGTGATTGGTCATCATGTAACGAATATAATTGAAAACACGAGGATGCATTTAGTCGTACAAACAGGAAAAACGGAAATTGCTGATTTGCAATTTCTTCATGGCAATTATTTAATCACTAATCGTATGCCAATTATCGAAAATAATAAAATAATCGGTGCAATAGGGATTATACTTTTTCGTGATCTTGCTGATTGGAAGAGTTTGAACAGCCATATTAACGAGATTCTGACAAAACATAATTTCTTCAAACAAGAATGGGAATTTCCTAAAGGAGTAAGGTATACATTAAACGATTTAATTGGGAAATCACCTAAAATACAAGAGTTAAAAGATCGTGTAATAAAAGTTGCGGTGGGTGATATCTCTGTTTTGATTCGGGGAGAAAGCGGCACAGGTAAAGAAGTGATTGCACATAGTCTTCATCAGTTAAGCGGTCGCAGTGAAAAACCATTTGTAAAGGTGAATTGCGGTTCCATTCCGGAACATTTAATTGAATCCGAACTGTTTGGGTATGAAGAAGGTGCTTTTACTGGAGCAAAAAAGGGAGGTAAACCGGGTAAGTTTCAACTTGCTGATGGTGGAACCATTTTCTTGGATGAAATTGGTGATATGCCTCTTCATATGCAGGTTAAGTTATTAAGGGTTCTTCAGGAGAAGGAATATGAGCCTGTGGGTTCAATGTATCCTAAAAAAGTAAATGTACGAGTGATTGCAGCTACAAACCGTCCTTTAGAAAAAATGATTGAACAAAAACGATTTCGGGAAGATTTATTTTATCGCATCAATGCGATCCAGTTATTTATCCCTGCGTTACGTGATCGAATGGAGGATCTCCCTTTACTTGTAGACCATTTCCTAAAACGATCTGCGTCCAAAATTGGAAAACGCGTGACTTCTATACACCCCGAGGTTCTTTTATTAATGCAGCAATATGAGTGGCCGGGAAATATAAGGGAATTAGAGAATGTGATTGATGCAGGCGTTTATCTTACCGCTAACAAAGAAATCCAAATAGAGGATTTACCTGAGTATTTAAAGAATCATTCGTTCGAAACAGAAGAAAGAAGTTTAAAGGATATTGTAGAGAAAACAGAAAGAAAGGTAATAGAGGATGCATTAAAGAGATTTAATTTCGATAAAAATAAGGCAGCGGCAGCATTGGGAATCGGGAACTCTACCATATATGAGAAAATAAAAAAATACCAGATTTTTGGACAAAGTAAATAAATCCAGACTTTCAGAATTTTTTCCGAAAGTCTGGATTTATTTTTATTTCAAGGTATTGTTGCCTGTTTCTTTGAAATGCCAAGCTTTGACTCATATGAAATGGGTCATGCTTCATTACAAATGAACGGACATATTTTCATTGCTTTCCAGAAAGTCAGAAAAAGCAGCAGTAGATTCGATTATTAAAATCAAAAAATACTGATTATGCAGACAATTTAATTTTTGGCACGAACCTTGCTTTAGTTAAGGATGAGAACGATAGCAGGAAAAGAGGAGGAAAGTTCATTGGATATTGGTCTTTTCACAAGAAAGATGGTAAATGATTTTAATACATCAAATCCTGGAAAAATAGCCATACAAGAAGAAACGGGAAAATCGTGGACGTATTCAGAGCTCCACCATATATCAAATTCTTATGCGAACAAACTATATGAACTTGGAGTTCGAAAAGGGGACCGTGTTGGAATTTTGCTTCATAACTGTCTTGAATATTTCGGCCTTTATTTTGCTGCTGCGAAAATCGGAGCCATTGCTGTACGGCTTAACTTTCGGCTCTCAAGTGCTGAGCTTGAATATGCATTAAACGATTCACAGACAAAAATCTTATGCTTTCATTCAAGTTTAGATCAACAGCTGGAACAAGTTCTTCATCAAGTTTCGGTTGAGAATTACATTTGCCTTGAAAATGACCAAGGTACAATCCCAAGTTGGTCTAAGCCGTGGAGTCTATTAGAAAGCGGTTCAGCAGATGAGGTAAAAGTCAATCACATTAAACTAAGTGATCCGGTTATGCTGATGTATACATCTGGGACAACTGGCAGACCTAAAGGTGCGATTTGGACCCATGATACAACGTATTGGTTTTCTGCGATACAAGCATTGAAATGGAAATTTACTGGGCAGGAAATTGGGATGACTACTGGACCACTATATCATGTTGGAGCGATGGAAGATATTGCACTTCCGATTCTGATGATGGGCGGTACGGTTATCATTACAAAAAGCCAAGGTTTCGAGGTTAGAAGGATCCTATCAGTCTTTGAACATGAAAATGTCACTCATTGCTTTTTATTTCCATTTATGATTTATGAGATGCTAAATCTGCCTGAGCTGGATAATTATCATCTAAAGGCGTTAAAAACGATTTATACCGGTGGTGACCCGTTAATGCCATGGGCACTTGAACGGTTAAAAATGAAGTTTCCGCATCTTGGAGTTGTTCAAGTGTACGGTTTAACTGAAGGGCAGCCAATTGCAGCTGCGCTCGATCCAGAAGATGCTTTTACGAAGGGTCATACCGTTGGAAAACCATTGCCACTTACAGAAATAAATATTATTGATGATCATGGAATGCCTCTTGCTGTTGGAGAAATTGGTGAAATTGCTATAAAAAGTCCAGCTGTTTCAGAGGGTTATTGGAGGAAGCCGGATGCAACAATGGAAACATTTGTGAATGGATGGTGTAAAACTGGAGATTTAGGAAGATTTGATGAAGATGGGTACCTATCGATCGCAGGCCGAAAAAAGGACATGATTCGAAGCGGTGGTGAAAATATTTACGCCGCAGAAATTGAAGATGTCTTATACCGCCATCAGGATGTGAAGGAAGTTTCTATTATTGGTATTCCCGATCCAAAATACATTGAAGCTGTATGTGCTGTCATTGTTAAAAAGGAAGGATCCAACCTTACGGAAGATGATGTAATTGAATTCTGTAAAAAACACCTTGCAAGTTATAAGAAACCTAGAGAGGTCAGATTTGTTGAAAAAATCCCTCGCACTCCATCAGGAAAGGTTCAAAAGTATATTTTACGAAATCAGTATAGCAATGCCCTTAATTAAAATTTAACGGTAGAAATCCATGTCTAATTCTATAGAAGTTTAGGAGGAATCCGATGAATACAATTCAAGTTGTATCGTTTTCGCAGGAGAGACAAATTGCAAAAATTGTGATTAATAATTCGCCTGTCAATGTACTTAGTGCGGACGTTATTGAACAATTGACACTTTTAATCGAAGAAATAGAAAACAATCCTGAGATTAAGGTGGTTATTATTACCGGCGATGGTGAAAAAGCTTTTGTTGCTGGTGGAGATATAAAGGGCTTCCCAGAATGGATGGGAAAAGGAGTAGAGGAAGCAAAAAAGAAGTCCCTTTGGCTTCAAGAACCACTTAACAAGCTTGAACGGTTGTCCCTGCCAACGATTGCTGCTATTAACGGGGTAGCGCTAGGGGGAGGCTGTGAACTAGCTTTAAGTTGTGATATTCGTATAGCGGAAGAACAAATAAAGATTGGGCTTCCGGAAATTAAATTGGGTTTGTTTCCTGGGGCTGGAGGAACACAAAGGCTGTCTCGGCTTGTTGGAAAAGCGAAAGCAAAAGAAATGATTTTCACAGGAGAGCCTCTAAACGCGGAAGAAGCCAAACAAATTGGACTGGTTAATCACGTTGTTCCTAGAGGGAAATCACTGGAAAAGGCGATGGAAATGGCAGAATCCATTACTAGCTTTTCATTACCTGCTCTTTCTTTTGCCAAGCGTTCAATTGACATTGGCTATGAACAGCCTTTAGAGGAAGGGTTAGTAACGGAAGCTGAATATTTTGGCCATGTTTTTCAAACGAAGGATGTAAAGGAAGGCGTTGAAGCCTTTATTCAAAAACGGGAACCTAAATTTTTAGATAAGTAAGCTA
This sequence comes from Niallia oryzisoli, assembly GCF_036670025.1. Classification (NCBI taxonomy): domain Bacteria; kingdom Bacillati; phylum Bacillota; class Bacilli; order Caryophanales; family Bacillaceae; genus Niallia; species Niallia oryzisoli. The sequence continues at coordinate 336,510 of NZ_CP137640.1, forward strand.
GAAATCTATTGAGTTATGGAAGGAGCGAAACGATTGTTCTCTAAAATTTTGATTGCTAATCGTGGTGAAATTGCTTTAAGAATTATACGGACTTGCAAAAGGCTTGGCATTCAAACTGTTGCTATCTATTCAGAAGCAGACGCCGACTCACTATTTGTACAACAAGCAGACGAATCCTATTGTGTAGGTAAACCTCCGGTCAACCAAAGCTATTTAAATGCGGATGAAATTATCCGTGTTGCCATAATAAGCGGGGCGCAGGCCGTTCATCCAGGGTATGGACTTTTATCAGAAAATGCCGATTTTGCGAAGAAATGTTTAGCTGCAGGACTTGTATTCATTGGTCCATCACCGGAAATCATTGCTTCCATGGGAAGCAAAATAGAAGCACGTAAGACGATGAAAAACGCCGGTGTACCGGTAATCGAAGGAATTGATACTTCATTGGACAATGAAGTGGAAGCAAGAGAGGCTGGAAGGGTCATTGGCTATCCACTGATGTTAAAGGCTTCAGCAGGAGGCGGCGGAATCGGAATGCAGCTTGTGAACTCTGAGGAAGAGCTTTTGAAGGCCTTTGCCGGTAATAAAAAAAGGGCTGAGTCCTTTTTTGGTGATGGAGCAATGTTCTTAGAAAAATATATTGCAGAACCACATCATATTGAAGTCCAGATTCTAGCAGATACACATGGCAATGTAGTTCCGCTTTGGGAAAGAGAGTGCTCCATCCAACGCAGGAATCAAAAAGTAGTAGAAGAAGCCCCATCGCCCTTTATCAGTGAGGAAACACGTGAAAAAATGCTTGATGCAGCAGTCAAGGCAGCCAAACATATTGGCTATTTCAATGCCGGGACTATTGAGTTTTTAGTCGATCGTGAGCAAAACTTCTACTTTTTAGAAATGAATACGCGATTGCAAGTCGAGCATCCCGTTACAGAAGAGATTACCGGTCTCGACCTTGTCGAAGAGCAGTTGAAAGTGGCTTCTGGTGAACACTTATCCTTTTCACGGGGTGATGTTCAGCTAAATGGGCATGCCATTGAAGTACGGATATATGCGGAGGACCCTGTCAGGTTTTTACCATCACCGGGGAAAATTACAGCATTTCAACTTCCGGAGGGAGAAGGCATCCGCAATGAATGCGCCATTGAGGCAGGTTCACAGGTGACTCCATTTTATGACCCGATGATTGCAAAGCTGATTGCTTGGGGGGAGACGCGCAGGGAGGCATGTAACAGAATAAAGAAAGCACTGGAAGATTATAAAATTGAGGGAATCAAAACCAATATACCTATGCTGATCCAAACGGTCAGCCATGAGCAATTTTTATTAGGATATACAACAACAGAGTTCGTGAATGAGTATTACTTACCAAAGAAAACGACCGCAAAATGAGGAGGAAATAAAAATGACAACAATTGCAGCAAGTATGGCAGGGAATGTATGGAAAGTGTTGGTTTCAGAGGGTGAAAAGGTAGAGGAAGGCCAGGATGTAGTCATCCTTGAATCGATGAAAATGGAAATTCCGATTTCTGCTGAGCAGGATGGTGTAGTGAAGAAAATTCATATTCAAGAAGGAGACTTTGTTAACGATGCAGATGGGCTCGTTGATATTGAATAGGAGGCTGGATTATTGAAACTTCCAAAAAGAGTCACGATAAAAGAAGTCGGTCCTAGGGATGGTCTACAAAATGAAAAGCTGTCTATTACATCTGAAGATAAAATCACATGGATTAATTCGCTTTCAGAGACCGGTCTTACCTATATTGAGGTAAGCTCCTTTGTACATCCAAAATGGATTCCGCAGCTTGCTGATGCCTCTGAAGTACTAGGAAAGATTGGGAGAAAACCGGGAATTACATATGCTGCTCTAGTTCCTAATCTTAAAGGGCTTGTCCTGGCGCTAGAATCCAAAGTAGATGAAGTAAGTGTCTTTATGTCAGCAAGCGAGGCGCATAATCAAAATAATATTAATAAGCCGATAGAGGAAACATACCCAGTTCTAGAAGAAGTAGTAAAGGGAGCAAAAGCGGCAGGAAAGACGGTTAGAGGCTATTTATCTACTGTGATCGGATGCCCTTATGAAGGTCCAATTGCTCCTTCCCAAGTCAGAAAGGTAGCCGATCGCCTTTTCTCAATGGGAATTGACGAACTGTCCTTAGGAGATACGATTGGAGTCGGCGTGCCAAGCCAGGTTGAAAGGCTCCTTGAGGAACTTTTGCCTCATTTTAAAGCACATCAGCTCGCTATGCATTTCCATGATACAAGAGGAACTGCGCTAGCAAACATAGTGAAGTCAATTGAAATGGGAATCACAACCTTCGATAGTTCCCTTGGAGGATTGGGAGGGTGCCCGTACGCAAAAGGGGCCTCAGGAAATGTTGCTACTGAAGACTTATTGTACATGCTTCATGAAATGGGGATAGATACAGGAATTGATTTCAACGCAGTGATGAAATCAGCTAAGTTCATTGAAGGAATCCTAGGGAAAAGGCTGAACAGCCGCCAGATGGATATTTTGTTTGCAGAAGAAAAGGGGTGCTTGGCATGAATAATACATTATTGAAAACTGTTCAAGTTCAAAAGCGAAGCAACGGAATAGCCATCGTTACATTATGCCGTCCGGAAGCAGCCAACTCCTTATCAAAACAGATGCTTCGTGAGTTGCGTGACGTTGTAGCTGATTTAAAAAATAATACCGACGTTCGAGTGGTCATCCTGACGGGTGCCGGAGAAAAAGCATTTTGCGCAGGGGCGGACTTAAAAGAGCGTAAAGAGATGAATGAGAATGAAGTCAAGCAAGCTGTACGGTTCATCGGTGCGATTGTAAATGAAGTGGCAGCTTTGCCGCAGCCAACTATTGCTGCCCTGAATGGGGTGGCATTCGGAGGCGGACTTGAACTGGCTTTGGCATGTGATTTGCGTGTCGGTGCGCTTGAAGCAAAGGTAGGATTAACAGAAACGTCTCTTGGCATTATACCGGGTGCTGGCGGAACGCAGCGGCTACCGCGCTTAATCGGCCTTGGAAAAGCGAAGGAAATAATCTTTAGTGCGAAGAGGATGACAGCGGAAGAAGCTGAAGCCATTGGCATTCTTGAATATATCGTCCCTCGTGAAAAACTGTTGCAAAAAGCGCTTGAGATTGCAGAGGAGATGGCGAAGAATGCTCCTCTTGCACTTATCCAATCAAAGATTGCTATCAATAATGGAATGGAAGTGGATCTTTGCACCGGACTGAAAATAGAAGAACTGGCATACGACACATTAATACCTACTGAGGATAGATTGGAAGGCTTAAGGGCTTTTGCAGAAAAACGCTCTCCTCAATATAAAGGGCAATAGGAGGAAATATGATGGACACAATATTATCCAAAACAGACTTCCAAATCAAAAAAGAATCCGTTTTACAAGGCGGTCAAGAGAAGTATCATCAAAAAAATCAAGAAGAAGGGAAAATGTTCGTTCGTGATCGGCTGAATTTACTTTTTGACAATGGTTTAAGTGCCGAGGACGGTATGTTTGCCAATGTGCTGGCTGGGGACCTTCCGGCTGATGGCGTCGTAACTGGAATTGGTAAAATTCATGGCCGCACGGTTTGTATCATGGCAAACGATTCCACTGTAAAAGCAGGATCTTGGGGGAAACGAACCGTTGAAAAAATCATTCGTATTCAGGAAACTGCAGAAAAGCTGCGGTGCCCAATGCTGTATCTTGTTGACTCAGCTGGTGCACGCATCACGGATCAATTAGAAATGTTCCCGGGCAGAAGAGGGGCTGGACGGATTTTCTATAACCAAGTAAAAATGTCAGGAAAAGTGCCGCAAATTTGTCTTTTGTTTGGACCATCCGCAGCAGGGGGAGCCTATATTCCTGCATTTTGTGATATTGTCGTCATGGTCGAAGGCAATGCCTCAATGTATCTAGGATCTCCTCGTATGGCAGAAATGGTTATAGGTGAAAAAGTAACGCTTGAACAAATGGGCGGAGCTAAAATGCATTGCTCTATTTCTGGATGTGGTGATGTACTGGCAAAAAGCGAAGAAGAAGCAATCACTTACGTCAAAAAATATTTAACCTATTTTCCGAATAATTTTACCGAAAAGCCTGCTAAAGCTGAGGCGAAGGCTCCTGCTGCCTTTGAAAAAACGATTGAGGATCTAATTCCAAAAAATCAAAATACTCCTTTTGATATGTATCAACTGATCGAACGATTGATTGACGAAGGATCCATGTGTGATATTAAAAAGCTGTTTGCTCCTGAGCTTATCACTTGTCTCGGACGCATCAACGGTCAGCCAATTGGGATTATTGCCAATCAGCCTCGTGTGAAAGGTGGAGTGCTATTCCATGACAGTGCTGATAAAGCAGCAAAGTTCATTAACCTTTGTGACGCCTACCATATTCCATTGTTATTCCTTGCAGATGTTCCAGGCTTCATGATTGGTACAAATGTAGAAAAAGCAGGAATTATCCGGCATGGTGCTAAAATGATTTCCGCGATGAGTGAAGCGACTGTACCAAAAATGACTGTTATCGTCCGTAAAGCGTATGGCGCAGGGTTATATGCAATGGCTGGACCGGCCTTTGAACCAGACTGCTGTATCGCGCTTCCGACAGCATCCATTGCTGTAATGGGACCTGAAGCAGCGGTAAACGCGGTATATGCAAATAAAATTGCAGCCCTTCCCGAAGAGGAAAGAGCTTCATTCATTGCACAAAAAAGGGAAGAATATCGTGAAGATATCGATATCTATAGACTCGCTTCTGAGTTAATCATAGACGACATTGTTGAACCAAATCGTCTTCGTGAAGAACTGGCTTCCCGTCTAGAAGTTTATATGTCTAAATATCTTGTATTCTCTGAACGTAAGCATGGTGTTTACCCTGTTTAACTTCATTCAGCAAATGTTTTTGTACCGAAAGCTTGCGGCAGGTACAGAAGTCCTCCACTTCTAAAGTTATGGGATGAATGTTGACAAGAACTGCCTGGAGAGAGAGCAGTTGGCGATAGATGGTACAAATTCAAGAGTTTTTCGTAAAAAGGGGGACCTTAACATGTTTAATAAATATTTCGAGGAGTACAAAATTGGGGAGACATGGACTTCTACAGGTCGTACAATAACAGAGTCAGATTTAGTCATGTTTTCTTCCTTTAGCGGAGACTGGTTTCCTCTTCACACCGATAAAGAATATGCAGCAAATACGCATTTCGAGCAGCGTATAGCCCACGGGATGCTGATTCTTTCGGTTACCACCGGATTGTTAAGATTTGAACCAGGTATCGTAGTAGCATTTTATGGAATGGACAAGGTGAGATTTACAAATCCCACTTTTATCGGTGATACAATCTATCTCAATGCAACTGTGATTGACCTAAAAGAGAAAGGTCAGTCACAAGGGGTAGTTACTGTATTACAAGAAGTTAAGAAGCAAACGGAAGAAGTCGTTGCAGTCTTGGAAATGAAAATTTTGATGAACAAACATACTTTAGAATAGTTGGGAATAATTTAAAAGCTTTTAACAGAGTATAAAAGGATTTCCTATATGGATAGGGCCATGTAAATACGAGAATCAATTACATGACTCTATCTATTATTCAAAAGGTATTTTGTTAAAAGCTTAATACTTTTATAAAGAGTAAGGTTCCATTCCTTTGAGTATAAAAGTATATCACTAATTATCTGAATTTTCTTTATATATACATCCGAGCAATCATGCGGATATTTCCCTCTTTCGGCAGCTCTTGCAGAGCTACTCTGATTTTTAGGTTATATCTAGAGATACTTTATATAGCTATATAAGGAGATGAATTTATGGATCTGATTATTATTCTAGCAGCTCTAGGACTACTCATATTTGTTGCTTATAGAGGTTTTTCTGTTATTATTTTTGCTCCAATATGTGCATTGTTGGCTGTATTGTTCACGGAACCAAGTCATGTGTTACCGTTTTTCTCTAATATTTTTATGGAAAAGATGGTTGGCTTTGTAAAATTGTATTTTCCTGTTTTCTTACTTGGTGCTATTTTTGGTAAAGTAATTGAGATGACCGGAATTGCTGAGAGAATAGCTAAGATCATTGTTCGATTTATTGGGGCTAAACAGGCCATCCTTACGGTCGTACTAATGGGTGCCATTCTTACATACAGCGGGGTAAGCTTATTTGTAGCTGTATTTGCTATTTATCCTTTTGCAGCTCAGTTGTTCCGAGAGGCAAATATTCCAAAACGACTTATACCTGCTACCATTGCATTTAGTGCATTTACTTTTTCAATGGATGCCATTCCAGGATCACCACAGATTCAGAACGTCATTCCAACAGGCTTCTTTAACACGACTATCTATGCTGCTCCAATACTAGGAATGATTGGTGCAGGGTTCATTTTCGTTTCTGGTATGCTGTACCTAGAGAGCCGTCGGCGTAAGGCAGCTGCGAATGGAGAAGGCTATTATGGAAAAGGAGAACATGCGATAAGTGAGATGGCAGCTACAAGTGAAATGGCTGCTGTACCCGCTACTGACATTTCAATAGGAAAGATAAATGCAAAAGATTGGCTTGCTTTCCTGCCGCTTGTGTTGGTCGGTGTGATGAATAAGTTTTTCACCACTTATATTCCTAAATGGTATGAAAACGGATTTGATTTCGCAAAAGTTGGCTTAGAAAGTTTTGGGACCGTTAACATGAATCAGTATCTGTCCATTTGGTCAGTGGTATTGGCGCTGCTTGTAGGAATACTAACTGCGATTTCCCTAAACTTTAAGGCTGTTAAAACGAATTTTCAGGAAAGCATGAATGTAGGGATTAGCGGCGCTTTGCTTGCTACAATGAATACTGCATCTGAATTTGGTTTTGGAGGAATTATTGCAGCTTTACCCGGATTTACTATCGTTCAGAATTCCCTCTCAGCAACCTTTACCAACCCCTTAGTTAACGGGGCAGTGACAACAAACGTGCTTGCAGGAATAACAGGCTCTGGGTCTGGAGGAATAAGCATAACTTTAGGTGTAATGGCAGAGAAGTATGTAGAGGCAGCTAATGCTTTCAATATCCCATTAGATGTCATGCACCGCGTCATGTCTATGGCAGCCGGCGGGATGGACACTCTGCCGCATAATGGCGCTGTCATCACTTTACTTTTAGTTTGCGGCTTGACACATCGCCAAGCTTATAAAGATATCTTTGCTATAACAATCATTAAATCTTTAGCAGCCTTCTTAATCATTGGTGTTTATATGATTACGGGCATTGTATAAAAAGGGATCCAAGGTTGCTTCGTTTTCAATGACCTAATGACATTGCTAAATATACGATTCATACAACCATCAAGAAAAGGGACTCCTATAACAGGAGTCCCCTTTTCATTAAAAATACAGCAAGAATATAATCGCTGCGACAATAATTCGGTAAATAGCAAAAGGTACAAGCTTGACCTTATTAATCAGCTTCAAGAAGAAGCGGATTGAGAAAAGGGCAAAGACAAATGCACTGATAAAACCGGCAATAAAAAATGGCAAAGCATCGATCGTGAAGTACTGCCAGTTTTTCAAAAGAGAAATAAAGCTGGCTCCAGCCATAATGGGAACCGCCATAATAAAGGTAAAATCAGCTGCAGTCCGGTGGTTTAGTCCAAAGAGAACACCACCTGAGATCGTAGCTCCTGACCGTGAGAACCCCGGCCAGAGGGAAAAACACTGAACAAGTCCGACAACAAGGGCGTGCTTATACGTGATTTCATCAAGGGAATTAACGGTCGGGCGTTTTCCGCCGAATATATCGGCTGCAATCATGAGAAGCGCACCGAGAATCAAGCCAATGGCGACAGTCTCAATCGAGAAAAGATTTTCATCAATGTAATCCTCGAACAAGACGCCAAGAATACCAGCGGGAATTAATCCTACAATCACATGAAGCAGGTTCAAATGCCCGCCATGTCTTGTTACAACTCTCTCTTTATTGAAAAGACGGTTTAACCCGAGTATATCAATAAAACGGTCCCTAAAGACAATGACAGAAGCCAGGATGGACCCGAGCTGGATAACAACTTTAAATGTATTGGCAACATACTTTGTTAGGAATTCTTCAGATTTCAGCCACATATCATCCACGATGATCATATGGCCGGTAGAGGAAACAGGTGCAAATTCCGTTAATCCCTCTACCATGCCGAGAATAATTGCTTTCAATAGTTCTATAAAATCCATGGTGTAACATGCTCCTTATTTAGTTTTAAGCTTTCTTTCTTTTATTGCGGAAAAAGAAGATGACGAATGCCACAATCCCTACAGCGATAATGGCATAGGCAATATTTGAATAGACATCCATAAAGCTTGTGATGGCATGCCAATTGTCACCTAAAGCGGCGCCGACAGTAACAAGAATGATATTCCATATTAACGTTCCGATAAAAGTAAAAATAAGGAATAAGACGAACTTCATGTTCGACATGCCCGCAGGAATAGAGATTAAACTGCGAATTAACGGGACCATCCGGCAAAATAACACGGTCCAAATTCCGTAGCGATCAAACCATGAGTCAGCCTTCCGAATATCGTCCTTTGTTACTCGCAAAATATGTCCCCAGCGGTCGATAATCTTCTCAAGTCTTTCCACATCAAGCAAAAGACCGATTCCATACAAAATGACAGCCCCAACAACAGACCCCGCTGTTGACGCAATAATCACACCTGGAACCGTCATACTGGTATAAGTGGTCATAAAACCTCCAAACGGAAGAATGATTTCTGATGGGATAGGGGGAAAGACGTTCTCTAAAGCAATCATAAGGAAAACGCCAAGATATCCGTACTGCTCCATAAAATCTGTAATCCAGCTTTCCATATTCAACCTCCAACTAGCAATCATTTATGTAAAATCTACTCTTGTCCAATGATTTATGAAGGACCTTGCTAAGACGGGCATGCCTATGTATTTGGACAATCTCCATTACAATAGTATGCCGCTTGAAAAAAGTCCATGCTGAAAGATTATCATAAAATGGAGTAAATGCCCATGCTTTTTCCGACATCCTGTCCTTTCTCCTACAAAAAAATCTCCCTGCGCTTTTTTCAAAAAAAGTGCCTGACACCGCAAAAAGATATCTGTCCTTTGCGGTGTCAGGCATCAGTTAGCTGGCAACCCAAGTTTAGTAAACATCCTGTTTTGTAAATACAATGAATGAGATAATTAAAGAGACGAGCCACCATCCAGCTAAAAGAGTAATAGAGAAAAGCAAGGTCATTCCTTCAATTGGCGGGGCAACACCGCTTAGATAACCAGTTAAATTTAAATTAACCATAAATAGATATTTAGCAAATTCCCATGATGAAACCATGTTGCTCAAAATTGAACCGGAAATCAGTGCGGCAAGCATAACCCCCATTCCAGCAGCGGTGCTCCGAATCAGCACGGAAAGCATAAAGGAAAGCGTACCAACGACAACAGCAATAAACCAAACCAACCCAAAGTCCATAAATAAAAATCGCCATTGGCTCACTAAGCGTACTTCAGATGTGTCCAAATTTCCGCCTTGAGCGGTGAAGCCGGTAATGATTGGGGCATTCATCCCCCGATAACCAAAAACAAGCCCTGAAAGAAGATAGGCAAGCAAGCCAACCATCGCGATGATAATGGAAATGGACAGTATCAACGCGATATATTTACTCAAAAGGATCCGCCATCGTTTCACAGGCCGTGTCAGCAGCAGTTTAATCGAACCCAATGTGTGTTCGGAGGAAACGAGATCACTGGCAATCACCATCACTAGCAAAGGAATAAACATCGGACCTGAATTTTCGATGAACATTCTTACAAATGATGGAGCACCAGGTTCATTTGGATTAATATCATGGTCCAGATAGTATTGCGATTGTTTCAAAGAAATTTGCAGTCGTTCGCGAAGATCCTCTGACATTCTGCTTGAGCTTAACCGGTTGGAAATATCAACAATCTGCGCTTGTACCTGTGCACGCCAGTCCGTCCCCAGCTTTTCCTGCCGCTCCACCGTTTCTTTATACTGAGCATATGTAAATAACCCAACAAGTACGGCTGTAATCAGTGCAATCACAATAAGCCGTTTCCGAGCCAGAATCTTCATCATTTCATTATGTACAAGCTTAATCAACGGTTTCACCACCTGTCAGCTGTAAAAATAAATCCTCTAAGACAGGAATTTTACGATTCATTTCTAAAATAGAGATGCCTTCTTCCATTAAAGCCCTGCTCCATTCACCGGCTTTTTCATCAATAAGCGGGGTAATAACATAATCATCCTCCACTTGCACGTCTGTATAACGCTCCAGCACTTCTTTTCCCCGCTCTATAGGATTGATCCTCCAAACAAGTTTCTCCTGTTTCGTTAGCAGGTTTTCAACTGAATCAATGCGGATGATTTCGCCCTTTTTCATAATCGCAACGCGGTCGCACAGAAGCTGGATTTCACTTAAGAGATGGCTGGAAACTAAAACACTTAGTCCTTCATTCTCAGCAAGGTTGCGAATAAACTGCCGCATTTCACGGATCCCGGCAGGATCAAGCCCGTTCGTCGGTTCATCTAAAATAAGTACCTTTGGCCGATTTAGTAAGGCTTGGGCAATTCCTAGTCTTTGTCGCATCCCGAGAGAATAGGTTTTCACTTTATCATGAATGCGGTCATCAAGCCCGACAAATTTGATCGTTTCTTCAATTTGCTGTTCGGAAACGGAAGGAAGCATTCGCGCGAAGTGAAGCAGATTATCCCATCCGGATAGGTAGGGATATAATTCTGGATTCTCAACAATACAACCCAAATACTCCATAGCCTTTGTAAATTCTTTTCGCACATCATAGCCACAGATCGAAATCGACCCGGTTGTTGGTTTAATGAGGCCTGTCAGCATACGGATTGTTGTTGTTTTCCCGGCTCCGTTTGGTCCTAGAAAGCCGAATACTTCTCCTTTATGGAGCTCGAAGTTTAATCCTTTAATAATTTCTTTTCGTCCAATTGTTTTTCGCAGATTTTTCACTGCTAACGTTACTTCAGTCATTAGCGCGAGTCTCCTTTTCCCAATTGATGAGCGGGGCTAATCTGTCTGAAATTAACTGATAGCCGGCATGGTTCGGATGGAATTTATCTGAATATAGATACTCGTTGACGGACATTTGGAATAAATCAAAGGTTGGCACAAAGACTATTTTTTCAAATTGGCCGGTGACCGTTTCTGTTGCATAATTCCAGCCGCGTACAACACTATTAGTAGCATCACTTTCATCTAAATCAATAAATGGATTATAAAGTCCGAGAATAAAGATGGTTGCCTGTGGGTTCTGCTGACGGATGGTTGTAAAAATTTGCTGCAAATTGGTTATAAAAGTCTGCTGCAGCCCCTGAACCTTCTCCAAATTTAAATCGATTAGAGTTTCTCCTTGCTGAAAAAGATCGTTCCCGCCAATGGTCATAAGGATGACGTCCGCTTCTTGTATTTGGCGGCCGATATTCTGCTGGCCTAATTGTTGAAGGAGATCAGTTGACGTTTGACCGTTAATTCCTAGATTATACATCTGTATTTTCTGCGGACTTAATCTCTCCTTTAGTTCCTCTGTCACAAGTCCAACGTAGCCCATGCCGGCATCATCGCCGGTTCCTCTTGTGAGGGAATCACCGAGTGCCACGACTGTCAGGTCTTTAGCTGTGACATCCGCTTCTTTTTCCGTTTCAACTGGTTTTGTTTCAATGGTTTCGGCTTTCCCATTGTAAAAGTCTTCTATTGACCAAGCGAACCCAAAAAGCCAAAGTAACGATAAAAGCGAAGCGATGACGGTTGTGATTCGGGCTGTGTTTTTTTTCAAGATTCATCATCTCCTAAAGTTGAACAATAGTTGAATATAGTTAAAAAAGGCATTCCATCACAATTATTTCTATTGTCGTAACAGTTTAGTCTTTTTTTTCTAAATATAGTATAAATGGAGGGAGGGAGATAATTTGTGACAAATAACGAAACTATCATAAATGTAAAAATAAAAAAAGTATCTAGAAGAATACTAGATACTTTTTTTTTTTTTACATTATACCGTCTCTGCAGCTAATAGATTGTTTATTATTTTAAAAATGTATTTTCTATATCATCCAACATTAGATTAGCAGCCTTTACACCACCTGCTGTATTCCAAATAACGTCGTCAACTTTGTGGACTTCACCCTTTTTAGCTACCTCTAGGTTCTTAAACAGAGGATCCTCAAGCCATTCTTTTTCAAGCTTAGATGCGGCGCCATCTCCAGTTTCATAAGTAAAGTAGAAGAGGATATCTCCATCCATTAGAGGCATTTGTTCTTTCGTAGCTCCTTTAATAGCAAACTCATCTACATTTTGGCTTTCAGGTCTAGCAAATCCAAGCTGGTCTAGAATAACCCCGGAGAAAGAATCTTTTTGGTAAATACGGACATCTCCAGCCATAAAGCGAACCATGGAAACTTTCATATTCAACTTGTCACCTAGTTTTTCTTTTAGATCAGCAATACGTGTATCATATGCGTCAATAACTTCTTTTCCTTTGTCTTCCTTATTTAGGGCTTTAGCATAAAGCTCGAAGTTGTTTTTCCAATTGCCGCGTAAGTCCTCAGCAAATACTGTTGGGGCAATAGCGCTTAGCTGCTCGTAAATAGCTTCTTGGCGCATTTTATTTCCAATGATTAAGTCAGGCTGTAAAGCAGCAATTGCCTCTACATTTACTTCGCTTTCTAATCCAACTACTTCAACATCCTTCATTTCATCGGCAATATGGTCATACCAAGGATCGCCTGTCCATGATTGAACAGCGCCAACAGGTGTTACGCCAAGTTCTAGAAGAGCCTCAGTACCTTCATTTGTTAAAATAACGACTTTTTCAGGTGTCTTTTCGATTGTGGTTGAACCCATTGCGTGCTCGACTGTATAGCTGGTATCCTCTGTTTTTGGGCTTTCTGCTTTTTTTTCAGAACTAGTTTTCTCTTCGTTACCGCCGCAGGCAGCAAGGATGACGATCATCATGATTGAAAAAAGTGAAAGAATAGTGCGGGTTAATCTCATTTTCTGTTCCTCCTATAATTGCTAATGATAATCATTATCAATTTGAAATATATGAATATTTTAAAATCAATTATAGCGGTTGTCAATAGATAATTGAAAATGATTATCAAAATCATTGATTGATAGAATAAAATAAGATTTATTTCGATCGGAGTATACATTTCTATTTAATCAAAAGGTTTAACATCCCAAATAAATGGTTATAAATTTTATTATGAAATGAAAACGGGGAGGGGTCATATGTGGAAACAACTTTTACTGAGATGGATTCCATTTTTAATCGAACCAAAAATGCTTTAGTAGAGTTTATGGGAATCCTTACACCGATTGTTGAAAATGCGAAGGATGACCATGAGCGTCTATTTTGGCATCACATTTTTGAAGAAGAAGAACATCGTTCCGATCGCTTGGAGATTCTTATGCCGAAGATTCATGCTGGTGCGCCTCTCACCGATAATCAACTTGAGCTTGTACATTTATTACAGGATATCAGTATTGAGAAATTCGGTTTACACAATTTTTTAGAGCACTTAGATTTATTTCTTTTTCAATTTAAAGGAACGGAATACGAAGAGCGAGTACAGGCCTTAAGAGACTTCACCTATGAGGATTATCAACAAATGAAGGTTATTATGGACCAATTAAATCAAGAATTTCAGGCAGGAGTCGAATTTAAAACATCCATTCCAACGGATGAAAAGAAGGAAAATGGTTCAAATGTAAAAATTGCTGCCTATTCACACGAACATGTACAAGAGGCTCCTCCTGTTAAACAAAGCTTTAGGAAAAGGTTAACAGTTGGAAGTTTGAAACAACAATAGGATAAATGGGGAAGTGAGTTTAATGGATAAATCAATTCAATTTTCTGAGTCCTCCTTAACGAGAGAGGAATGGCAAGAACTTGATCAGACGGTATTTGATAGTGTTAGAAAACAGTTAGTAGGAAGAAAAGTGATTGATATTTATGGACCGCTTGGGGAAGGTGTTCAATCCGTTACGAATGATATTTATGAAACACCTGAACGGGGATCCCTTAGTTTTCACGGGGAGGACTTGGGTCTTTCGGTTCCAACAAAGAGGATTACTCTTACAATCCCTTTATTGTATAAAGATTTTATTTTATACTGGCGAGATATACAGCAGGCTAAAACGCTTGGCAGCCCGATTGATTTTTCAGCAGCAGCTAACGCTGCACAGCAATGTGCGCTGCTGGAAGATGATCTGATTTTTAATGGGTCAAAGGAATTTGATATCCAAGGAATCATGAATGTAAAAGGGAAATTATCTCATATTCGAAGTGATTGGATGGAGTCTGGAAATGCTTTTAGTGATGTGGTTGAAGCCAGAAATAAATTGTTAAGAATGGGTCATACAGGGCCATATGCCCTTGTTCTGTCTCCTGAATTGTATGCACTGGTCCACCGCGTTCATCAAGGTACACATGTGTTGGAGATTGAGCATATCCGCGAATTAATGCCAGCAGGAGTGTTCCAATCTCCGATGATAAAGAGCGGTACAGGAGTTGTACTTGACGCAGGGAAGCAAAATATGGATCTTGCTGTAGCAAGTGACTTTGATACAGTATTTTTAGACCAGGACAATATGAATTATTATTTCCGGGTATACGAAACCATTGTTCCAAGAATTAAGCGTCCAAGCGCGATATGCACGTTAGAAGATTTCTCCGATTAATAGCTGCTAAATGAAAAAGAGGGTGTCCATAAGGTTTTAAAGTATCCGCAAATGTATCCAGTTTTACATGTAGGCTCCTGGGTACGTACTGATATTCTATATGGATTCCCTCTTTTCTGTTAGGCAATGGAATAAACGTTATTCTTGGGATAGATATGGCTAATATTTAATTCCCTTTTAACAGCAGAAAGGCCGATATCCTCAATGATCATCTTTGCCTCTTCAAGAAAAATAGTATTTAGGCTGTCTTTATTTATTTCAAGTAATCTCTTTAGGTACTTTAGTTTTTCTTTTGTTTTGGTAGCTTTATATGCTTGATTGTTTAATTCGTAAATATTCTTATGCTTCGGTTCTTGCAGCAGACCAAGTTCTGTAATATTGACAATGATGTTTTCATGGTCTTCCGTTACAAATCCAATAGAATAGATGGAAGAGCCAAGTAAATCCAAATGTGTAATAACGGCATTCTGATAAACTTCTCCAGTACGAACGCGAAGAGACTTTGCTTCAATGACGCCGCCAATTTTTCTTTCATTTACTAGTAATTTATGAATATCTTTTAAACCGTTAATTTGATAAGACATATTGTCATCTCCTTTTTTATGAGAAGGAAATATCTTAATGAGAATAATTTTCATTATCATTATACAAAGGAAACTAGTGATTGGTCAATAGAATAATTGATGTACAATTTTAACAATTGAAAGGGGATACAAAAGTGAAAAAACTTACAATTGGTTCTTTGAAGTATGGCAGCATAAAGAGTAACGTTTCTGTTGATCAGCCTGCCTTTGTAGAACGACTGAAGGCTAATGAAACAAACACTACAGTTAAAGAAACGGGCAAGATAGTGGATATTAAACAAAACCAGCAATCTTTTCAAGTTAAAGTAAAAAAAGGGCAATCTATTTTGGATGCAGCACTTGAGCAAAATTTCCCTTTGGAATACAGCTGTAAAAAAGGAACCTGTGGTAAATGTAAAGTAAATGTAGTGAATGGAGACACTTATCTTCAACCGACAAACAGCCAAGAGGAAAAGAAATTACAGGATTTAATTAAAAGAGGGTTCCGTCTGGCTTGTCAGGCAATAGCCAGATGAATCCACTAATGATGAAGAGTAAAAAAATTCTAAGTCCCTGTGTTAATGATGTATCTATGAGATACATCTATTTTTTATGCTTCTTTTACAGGAGATCTAATTGAAAATGATTATCAAAATCATTGACAGAGTGATAGTTTTTCAAATAGACTAAATCTATCAATTAATTTATAAAATTCGAAAGGTTTACGGTTATGCTTCTAAAGACAAACGTACAGAGGTTAATTGGTCTTATCATTGCTATCATTTTATTAATCTTGTTAATGTGTGCCAGTGTGGTATATGGCTACACTGATACAACATGGAAAATAGCTTGGGATGCTTTTCAAAGTAATAATGGATCAAACGAACATCTTGTTATAACAACTGTTCGATTACCTAGAGCATTAATTGCTGCTGCTGTAGGCAGTAGTCTAGCAATCGCCGGGGTACTATTGCAAACATTAACGAAGAATCCCTTAGCCTCACCCGAAATTTTTGGGATAAACTCCGGGGCTAGTTTTGCTGTTGTGATTGGGGTAACTCTTTTCTCAATCGGAAATTTGCAAGCCTTTGCATGGGTGGCGTTTTTAGGTGCAGCGATAGCGGTTGTTGGGATTTACTCAATCGGATCAATTGGCAGGGAAGGATTAACTCCATTAAAGCTCACGTTAGCGGGAGCTGCATTAACTGCAATGTTTTCTTCCTTTACTCAGGGGTTTCTTGTCTTAAATGAAGCAGCATTAGAGCAGGTTTTGTTTTGGTTAGCAGGGTCTGTTCAGGGAAGAAAGCTTGAGATATTAACTGCTATATTCCCTTACTTATTGATTGGCTGGCTTGGATCCCTCTTAATGGCTGCAAAATTAAATATCTTGTCAATGGGTGATGATGTTGCCAAAGGATTAGGACTCAATACTTTTTTATTAAAAATTGGCGTAGCTGTGATTATCATTCTATTGTCAGGCGGTTCTGTTGCCATTGCCGGTCCGATTGCGTTTATAGGAATTGTTACTCCCCATTTGACTCGTGCAATCGTAGGGATTGATCATCGCTGGATTATTCCATTCTCGGGTCTGCTTGGAGGCATGCTCTTACTTACAGCTGATATCCTGGCTCGCTATATTATTATGCCAGAAGAAGTTCCTGTTGGTGTAATGACTGCTATTATTGGAACGCCATTCTTCATCTATATTGCAAGAAGGGGGTTTAATTCAAAATGAGTCCTTACAAGAGTGTCAGATGGTTTAGAGGAAAAATCTCCTTTCTTTTAGATAAAAGAGCGGCAAAAGTGTTTGTAATAATGGCTGTAGCTGCTACGCTGATTTTTATTGTCAGCACCGGGACAGGTGATATGAAGATTAGCCCTCTTTCCGTGATACAAGTTTTTTTTGGCGGCGGTACGGAGATGGAGCAGCTCGTTGTTACGAATTTTCGATTACCAAGAATTATTATAGCGCTTATGGTGGGGATTTCCTTGGCTGTGGCTGGTGGAGTTCTCCAAGGTATGGTTAGAAATCCATTAGCATCTCCGGATATGCTAGGAATTACAGGAGGTGCAGCTGTTGCTGTTGTTGGGTTTTTAGCATTTTTTAGTGATAAAAATAACGCTTTAACCGTAAGTATTAAATGGATGCCGTTAGCTGCCTTTATAGGGGCTGGAGTCATTGCGTTACTTGTTTATTTTTTAGCATGGAAAAATGGAGTTTCGCCTATTCGTCTTATATTAATCGGGATTGGAATATCTGCGCTTATGCAGGCGCTCACGACTCTAATGATGATCTTAGGCCCAATTTATCGTGCAAGTCAGGCAAATATTTGGATTACCGGAACCGTAAACGGGTCCAGTTGGGATCAGGTTAGTATATTGGTTCCATGCACGGTCTTCCTTATCATATCCGCCTTGATAATGATACGAAACATGAATATACAGGAACTTGGCGATGAGATAGCGACCGGAGTAGGGGGGCATGTTCAAAGGCAGCGTTTTTTCTTGATGATGATTAGTACGGCACTAATAGGAAGCTCTGTTGCCTTTGCAGGAGGAATTGGATTCGTAGGTTTAATGGCACCACATATGGCAAGAAGACTTGTTGGATCTTCATTCGGTGCATTATTACCTGTTTCAGCACTAATTGGAGGAATTCTTGTCATGCTGGCAGACTTGATCGGCAGGACTTTATTTTCTCCATTAGAAGTCCCGGCAGGAGTATTTACTTCGGCAATAGGAGCACCCTATTTTATATACTTACTGTTTAAAACCAGGAATGCATAGAAAAGCGGAGGCGCCTGGCCCAGCCGCGACCAGCTTAAGACGATTCGGGGAGAAGGTTGTACTGTAACCTTCTCATCGAAGCGGCTTAAGACCTCGAGCGGCTAGGCGCTGGAGCTAGACAATAGAAAAGTGGAAGCACTTATATAGGATATAAATTGAATGGTAAAAGGAGAGGACCAGTATGGAGCAGGCAATTGAAACGAAAGAGCTTACTCTTTCATATGGTGATTCAATTATTATTGAAGAAATGGATCTTTCCATACCAAAAGGGGAGATTACCGTTTTTATTGGTGGAAATGGCTGTGGGAAATCTACACTTCTTCGTTCTATTGCCCGGCTATTAAAACCAAAATCAGGGGCTGTTTTACTAGATGGAAATGTAATTGCCAAAATGTCAACAAAGGATGTTGCGAAACAAATGGCCATACTTCCCCAGTCCTCGGAAGCACCTGAAGGTCTGACGGTTCTACAGCTTGTTAAGCAAGGGCGTTATCCGTATCAAACATGGCTGAAGCAATGGACCAAGGAAGATGAAGAGAAAGTGAATAATGCATTAGCTGCAACAGGGATAGAGGATTTGAAGGATCGGGCTGTTGATTCCCTATCAGGAGGTCAACGTCAAAGAGCGTGGATTGCGATGACATTGGCTCAAGATACGGATATTATTCTTCTCGACGAACCAACAACCTATTTAGATTTGACACATCAAATTGACATACTTGACCTTCTGTTTGAGCTAAATGAAAAGGAAAAAAGAACAATTGTTATGGTTTTACACGATTTAAACTTATCTTGCCGCTATGCCCATAATATAGTAGCGATCAAGGACAAGAAAATCTTTGCACAAGGACAACCTGAATTTGTGATTAATGATAAATTGGTGAGAAATGTATTTGGGTTAGAATGCGACGTCATTTTAGATCCGCATTACGGTACCCCTTTGTGTATCCCTTTTGGGAAAGGAAGACGCATTAATAAGAAGGATGGAGTTGTGTATGCCTGACATTCTTAATAGAGCAGAAATAGAAGAGTTACTCCAGTTTCGTTTAACTACGGAAAAGAATGCATCAGACCAATCCATTCGCTTAAATGAGTTATTTGATGATCATGTATTGTTAAAGTATTTAGAGCAGGCAGGTACCTGCATCGGGTCTCCTGATGTAAAGGTAACAGCCTCCCTTTTTGTCAAAAGATATGCTATTTTAGCCGTCATTTCATTATACGCAATGACGTCATGGAATAAAAAAATAAACATGTCATTCCAAAATATAAGTCTCCAAACTGAAGAAGGAGATAGGAACTGGTTACCCCGTTTTTATTTTCACCAAATGAGTGTAGAAACTGCTTGTACAGATAGGATACGTTTTAGGGAAGATGTGATGAAAGAAGTATTCCTATATATATATGCAATAATTACACAAATATCAAAGGTGACAAAACAGTCCAAACAAATTCTTTGGGAAAACATTTCTGTTTATTTATTTTGGCTCTATGAAAAAGTGTTAACAAAAATAGATGATAAAGAAATAGAGAAAAGAGTGAGTGAAGACTATTATTATCTAATCAATGAAGCACCTGGGAGTCTTTTTGGAGACTGCCGGGAAAATCCATTAAAAAAGTTTTATGGTAATAAAAAGTACGAGGATCAAAATCAGGCTGAAATTCGGATTAGAACAACCTGTTGTTTATATTATAGGTTAGAAGGTTCTCCTAAACGTTGTAACACATGTCCTCATTTCTGCAGGAGTGAAGAGCCAATTTAGAGGATGTCATCTGGCATCCTCTTTTATTATCTTAAGAATTGGAGATTTCATAGAGATACAAAAAATGGAACCCCCAAGAGGAGGTTCCTTATGATTAGATTTTTAAGACACCGCCGGAGCTTGCATTTGTAACAAGCTTGGAGTAGCGGGCTAAATATCCTTTTTTCACTTTTGGTTCAAAGCCTTTCCAGTTGGCTTTACGTCTTGCCATTTCTTCATCAGAAACCTCAAGCGTAATCTTACGGTTATTCATATCAAGTTCAATGATATCTCCGTCCTCAACAAAGGCGATTGGACCGCCTTCTGCAGCTTCAGGTGAGATATGTCCGATGGAAATTCCACGGGATGCACCTGAGAAACGGCCGTCAGTAATTAATCCAACCTTTGCTCCTAAGCCGCGTCCGACGATTTGAGAAGTAGGAGCAAGCATTTCAGGCATACCAGGACCGCCTTTAGGTCCTTCGTAGCGGATAACTACAACGTTACCTTCCTGTACTTTACCTGTAATGATGCCAGAAAGTGCATCCTCTTGAGAATCAAAGCAGATCGCAGGTCCTCTATGGTAGCCGCCAACAGATGGATCCACTGCACCTACTTTAACGATTGAACCTTGTGGTGCAAGGTTTCCAAATAAGACAGCTAGGCCGCCTTTTTCTGAATGAGGATTATCTAATGGACGGATGACATCCGTGTCTAAGATATCTGCGCCTGCAACATTTTCGCGTAATGTTTTACCAGATACAGTCAGGCAGTCGCCATTAATGGCACCTGGCTTTTTAAGAAGCTCGTTGATGATTGCACTCACACCGCCTGCTCTATGCACATCTTCAATATGATAGCTTGAAGCTGGTGCAATTTTTGCCAGATGCGGCACTCTTGCTGCAACTTCATTGATACGTTCCATTGAATACTCAATTTCCGCTTCTTGCGCTAATGCTAATGTGTGTAGAACAGTGTTTGTAGATCCGCCCATAGCCATGTCTAGTGCAAATGCATTATCAATTGCCTCTAATGTTACGATATCACGAGGTTTAATATCCTTTTTAATAAGCTCCATTAATTGTTTAGCTGATTTTTTAACAAATTCACGACGCTCAGGAGCTACAGCTAAAATCGTACCATTGCCAGGAAGGGCAAGACCAAGTCCTTCTGCTAAACAGTTCATAGAGTTTGCTGTGAACATTCCTGAACAAGAACCGCATGTAGGACATGCAACTGACTCAATTTCTTTTAATCTTGCTTCATCAATATTACCAGCCTGGTAGGCACCTACTCCTTCAAAAACAGAAGTCAGGTCAAGTGCATTACCGGCTGAATCTGTACCAGCTGCCATTGGGCCGCCGCTGACAAAGATTGTAGGAATATTCACACGAAGGGCCGCCATCATCATCCCTGGAGTGATTTTATCACAGTTTGGAATACAAACCATTCCATCGAACCAGTGAGCCGATACAACTGTTTCTACTGAGTCAGCAATAATTTCACGGCTTGGAAGGGAATAGCGCATTCCGATATGGCCCATCGCAATTCCGTCATCTACACCGATTGTATTAAATTCAAATGGAACACCGCCGGCTTCAATAATTGCTTCTTTTACCAATTTTCCGAATTCCTGTAAATGAACATGTCCAGGAACGATATCAATATAAGAATTACAAACCGCGATAAATGGTTTACCGAAATCTTCCTCTTTAACTCCCGCTGCACGAAGCAAGCTTCGATGCGGTGCACGATCAACGCCTTTTGTAATCATATCACTGCGTAATTCTGCCAAAATAATTCCCCCGCTTTCTTGCAAGCTATCTTATAAGTTAATTTTTGAACTTTTAATTATTTTAGCACTATTAATCAAATAAGGGTAGGTTTTTTGACTTGGAATAAGGTGGATGAATGGAGGAAGTATTTGTGACAGAGGAAATGTTAAATCAAATTCTTTCTATATTATTAGTTTTAGTAATTATTTTTTTGAAAAAGTTTTATACAGGGAAGTGTGTGCATAATTAAGCTTCATATTAAGAATCCTATTAGAAACAAATTCTAATTGGATTAATAAACCATAATGATTAGGGGGTAATTAGATGAAGAAACATTCTTTATTTCTATTTCTTTTATGTGGCTTGATCATCATGCTTTCTGCATGTGGAACAAATGAGGCTGAAACGGATAATGAAGAAAATAATGCTGCTAAAACCGAAGAAAAAGAAGAGTCAAAAGGGCAGGATTTACTTGGGAAAATTAAAGATGAAGGCAAGCTTATGGTTGGAACAGAGGGTACATATGCACCGTTTACTTTTCATGATGATAGCGGCAAGTTAACTGGATTTGATGTAGAGATATCGAAAGAAGTGGCAAAACGCTTAGGGGTTAAAGCTGAGTTTTTAGAAACACAATGGGATGCGATGTTTGCGGGATTGGATGCTGAGCGTTTTGATATGGTTGCGAATCAGGTTGGAATCCGCCCTGACCGTCAGGAAAAATATGATTTTTCGGACCCGTATATTACATCAAAGGCAGTATTAATTGCTCACGAAGATAATGAAACCGTTAAAAGTTTTGAGGATATAAAAGGGTTAAGGGCAGCCCAATCACTGACAAGTAATTATGGTGATATTGCTCGTGAGTATGGAGCTGAAATTGTAGGCGTAGAAGGCTTTACGCAGTCAATTGAATTGATTAATTCGAAACGTGCGGATGTAACGGTAAACGATAATATTTCATTTCTAGATTACAAAAAGCAAAAGCCTGATGCTCCTGTAAAAATTGTGGCGGAAAGGGAAGAAGCAAGTCAAAGCGGACTGATGTTCCGTAAAGGGAATGAAACACTTGTAGATGCTGTGAATAAAGCATTACAAGAAATGATTGATGACGGCACCTACGAAAAAATATCAGAGAAATGGTTTGGTGAAAATGTACTTAAATAATATCATGATGGACCAGGCCCGAACCGATCGGCTAATTGAGATTGCACAAAGTTCCCTTCAGCCTTTGCTGGAGGGAGCGGTGCTTTATACGATTCCATTAACCATTATAACGTTTATTCTCGGTATAATTTTAGCTGTCTTAACGGCACTTGCACGGTTATCGTCCATTAAAATCCTGCAAATGATTGCAAGAGTCTATGTTTCAGCGATAAGAGGAACGCCTTTACTTGTGCAATTATTTATTATCTTTTATGGGCTTCCGACTATTGGTGTGATTATAGATCCGTTTCCATCGGCAGTTATTGGGTTTTCGTTAAGTGTCGGTGCCTATGCGTCAGAAATCATACGCGCTGCGATTATTTCGATTCCAAAGGGACAATGGGAAGCAGCGTATTCCATTGGCATGTCTTATTCACAGGCATTAAAACGAATTATTCTCCCGCAGGCATCAAGGGTATCGATACCACCGCTTTCTAATTCATTTATCAGTTTGGTAAAAGATACCTCGCTGGCAGCGATGATTCTCGTGACAGAAATGTTCAGAAGGGCGCAGGAAATTGCGGCTACAAACTATGAATTTTTACTTTTATATTCTGAGGCAGCTCTGATTTATTGGGTCATTTGTTTTCTGTTATCCATTGTACAAGGCAGATTGGAAAGCCGATTTGACCGCTATGTAGCGAAGTAATTTTTTTTGAACGGTTATTTGCGAGCAGAGGCATTTTGAATAAGGAGTAAATCCATGATCAGGATAAAAAATTTACATAAACGATTTGATGAACTTGAAGTATTAAAAGGAATTGATTTAGAGGTGGAGAAAGGCAAAGTAGTTGTTTTAATTGGGCCATCCGGTTCAGGAAAAACAACCTTTCTTAGATGTCTGAATGTACTTGAAATCCCGACAACCGGCATGATTTCAATTGAAGACCAGTCCTTGGATTTTTCCCAAACCGTATCGAAGAAAAAGCTGCCTCCTTTTCGGAGCTTAACAGGGATGGTTTTTCAAAACTATAATTTGTTTCCCCATAAAACAGCGCTCGAAAATGTCATGGAAGGACCAATTACGGTAAAAAAAGAGTCGAAGCCTGCTGTCAGACAAAGAGCAGAAGAACTGTTGTCTAAGGTAGGACTTGGAGATAAGATTGATTATTATCCATTTCAGTTGTCCGGTGGCCAGCAGCAGCGGGTGGGGATTGCCCGTGCATTAGCAATGGAGCCAAAGGTTATGTTATTTGATGAACCGACTTCTGCCCTTGATCCCGAGCTTGTCGGAGAAGTATTAAAGGTTATGAAGGACCTGGCAAGGGAAGGAATGACGATGATTGTCGTGACTCATGAAATGCGCTTTGCCAAGGAAGTGGCAGATGAGGTGATCTTTATGGATGGGGGCGTAATTGTCGAACAAAGCAAGCCAGAGGAAATGTTTACAAATCCGAAGGAAGCGAGGACAAAGCAGTTCTTGAGGCTGATACAGTAGTGGCCTATATTTATGTATACAGATGATTCGTGCCTGAAATCGGAGGAGAGGGATTGAAGCGGTAACGAAAGCGATAGTTTCATTACCGTATCGGAAAGTACAATTCAAAGAACAAGGTTTCCGAAGGTCAAATCTGATGAAGAACAAAAGAATGGCCTTCGAAAAGAATATTTATAAATTCCTACAAACAAACAGGCTTATCGAAAAAGAGAGGTATTCGCATATAAAGCAGGAGAGCCGCCGGAATGAACAAATAAAATGTTATCTTCCTTGTTAAAGTGACCTTTTTGAATTAAATCAATCAGACCTGCGGCAGCTTTTCCGGTATAAACAGGATCAAGCAAAATCCCTTCTGTTCTGGCCATCAGCTTGACTGCTTCTACCATTTCAGGTGTTGGGATCGCATATCCAGGTCCAACATAATCATCAAAGCAAGTAACAGCATCACGAGCGATTGAATTCGGCAGACCGAGGTGTGCTGCAGTTTCTGCAACGAGCTGATAAACCTTTTCCTCCTGGGCAGCTTTTTCTCTGCTGATATTTATACCGATTACCGGTATCCCGCTTTGATTCAAATAAAATCCTGTTATCAATCCTGCCTGCATTCCGCCGCTACCACTTACACATATGACAGCATCAAAATGCAATTCTTGATCAAACATTTGTGTTAAAATCTCCTGCGCGCAAGCTGCATACCCTGTTGCCCCAATCACATTTGAGCCGCCTACAGGAATTAAATAGGGATGCCGTCCACTCTCAGAAATCTCTTCAGCAATAAGCTGCATTTCTTTCATCAAATCCGACCCATTTGGCACAATTTTAATATTTTCTGCCCCCAATAAATGATAAAGAAAATAGTTGCCGTTGAAATCAGGCTCCGTACTTTCCTTTACACCTTCTTCCAGCACAAGAATACATTTCAAATTTTCCTTTACAGCAGCAGCTAACGTTAAGCGGCAATGGTTCGATTGTATCCCGCCGCATGTAATGATGGTATCTGCGCCCTTTTTCAGTGCATCTGCCATAAGAAACTCTAGTTTTCTCGTTTTATTTCCTCCGGCTGTCAGACCAAGTAAATCATCTCTCTTCATATAAATAGTAGGTCCGCCAAGCGCTTCAGTAAAATGCTCTAACTTTTCAATCGGTGTGTACGATGGTGTGTACCGCTTTCTAGGGAACTGGGCTAAATTCATGATAAATCTCCTTTCTAATGAGGAATGGGGTAGACTAAGGCAAAACTCAATGTCATTATAACAATCGCTCTAGTTTCAATTAAAGCGGGACAAACTGCTTTGATTCGTTATTTCGCAGGACTTTTACGGTGTCGGGAAACAAAGGCATTACCTGTTACCCAAAACCTCCACGGATAGTCTTTCGCCTCACCAGTGTTATCAATTCCAATGCGGGGACCGATTGAAATCTCGTCTGGCCTTTTTCCAGAGGCAATAAATAACGGCGGCTGTGTAAAGGAATGACCATAATCGTCCATTGTAATACCAAGTGCCTTTGTTAACTTGCCGGGTCCGTTTGTTAGATTTTTCAGGTTCTCCGTGCCACGCCGTTTCTTCATTAATTCAAGCCCGCTGAAAGGCTCCACAGCCCGGATTAATATGGCCTCAGGTTTTTCAAGCGGTCCGCTCACGACATTCACAAGTGTGTGGGTATGCATCACATATGTATACACAAGGCCTGCTTCACCAAACATAATCTCAGTTCGTTTTGTCCGTCGGTTCCCGTAGCTGTGTGCCGCCCGATCCCCAGGACCGATGTAAGCTTCCGTTTCAACGATATAGCCGGAAGCGACACCTTCAGAGGTTTCTTTTACAAGCAGATATCCAAGTAGTTCTTTCGCAAGTTCAAGTGCAGGCTTTTTGAAAAATTCTAATGGTAATGGTTCCATGGCTAACACTCCTGAAAAAAATGATGTTTCTTGATTGTAGCAAAGAGGAAACATTTTCTCCACCTTCTGTATTTGCTATGATGTGAATAGTGATTGAATGAGAATAGGATGTGAAACAGATGAATAAAAAAGTCGGGTTTATTGGCTGCGGTAAAATGGGCCGGGCCATTATGGCAGGAATGCTGAAGGCTGAGATTTTGCCAAATGAAAGTATAATGGTAAGTACGAGCAGAGAAACAACTCTTATGGAAGTGGAAAGAGTCTTTGAGGTAAAAGGCAGTCTTCAAAATCAAGAGGTAGCGGAATGGGCAGATATTCTGTTTCTCGCCGTCCATCCATCTGATCATAATAAAGTCTTGGCTGAAATAAACGGGAGTTTGAAAGAAGATATTGTGATCATCACAATGGCAGCCGGAATAACAATGGAACAAATTGAAAAAGGAATCGGCCGTAAGGTAAAGGTTGTCCGGACAATGCCGAATACTCCGTCATTGGTGGGAGAAGGGATGACGGCAATGAGCATTAACAGCTGTATAACCGAAGAAGATTTAGATTATGTTAATAAATTATTAAGTAGTTTTGGGAAGACAGAGATTATACCTGAGAATCTGATGGATGCAGTCCCAGCTATTAGCGGTTCTTCTCCAGCATACGCTTATATGTTCATCGAAGCACTGGCAGATGGCGGCGTACGTGATGGAATTCCTCGTGCACAGGCCTATCGTATGGCTGCTCAGGCGATGCTCGGTGCGGCAAAAATGGTGTTAGAGACGGGAAAACATCCAGGTGCTTTAAAGGATGATGTATGTACACCGGGCGGATCTACAATTCGAGCGGTTGCAGCATTAGAGGAAAACCAATTCCGAGCTGCTATTTTAGAAGCGATGAAGGCTTGTACGAATAAGACGAAGGGATAAAGTTTCCACTTGAATAAATCTTGCTTTTCGATTCTGTTCACGGATTGATTGCAATTGTATTGAAGTTTTTGCACCAGAACCTCATAGGTGAGTATCCTTTTTTAGGTTCAGAAGGTATTTGGTGACATGAAACTTTGTTTGTCCTTTTAGTTAATCGTTTGTTACTATTTTGATAACTTAACACTATCTATATTGTTATTCTGAAATAATATAGATAATTCTGAAAATTCTGTTGACAGTAACCTTTTTATAGACTAGTATGTAAATTAGTTGAATAGCTTGCGGATGAATATTGTGGGAGAGACTAAACGTATTGTTTAGCACCGAAGGAGCAAGTCCTAAAAAAATTAGGTATCAATCTCTCAGGTAAAAGGGACCACAATAGGACGCATCTCTGGAGAGCGCCATGTGCCACCAAAGGAGTTAAACTCTCAGGTAAAAAGGACAGAGAAAAATAGGACAACACCTATTTTTCTCTGTCCTTTTTTGTTAGAGAAAGATAGGAAAGATTAAGTAAAAAAGGGGGGACAAAGACTAGCTTTGAAGCTTTCGGTTTCTTATCAATTTCCATTCAGATTTGTTTAAAGTAGGTCAAAGGGAGAATTATGATGATCCAATTTCTTGTTGAGTATGTATGCCATTGAATTGTAAGCGCTCTTTTTAAAATTAACTGATAACCATTAGCGTTGTAATAAGTTGAATTCAAAAAAGTAGAAAAGGGGAATCGTATGCAGGAACAAACATTGGAAAGAGGTCTAAAAAACAGACACGTACAACTAATTGCTATTGGTGGCGCAATCGGAACAGGGTTATTTCTTGGAGCTGGGAAATCTATTCATTTAGCAGGACCATCGATTTTATTTGCTTATTTAATTACAGGTGTCATTTGCTTTTTAATCATGCGTGCACTTGGAGAACTACTCTTAAGCAATTTGAAGTATCATTCTTTTGTTGACTTCGTTAGAGATTATTTAGGTGATATGGCCGCATTTGTAACCGGCTGGACTTATTGGTTTTGCTGGATTTCCATCGCAATGGCTGACTTAACAGCAGTTGGACTCTATACTCAATATTGGTTTCCTAGTGTACCGCAGTGGATGCCAGGATTAATTGCGCTAGTCATTTTATTATGTATGAACCTAGCGACTGTAAAACTTTTTGGAGAAATGGAATTTTGGTTCGCGTTAATTAAAGTCATCGCGATTTTATCACTAATTGTTATTGGTATTTTTATGATTGTTAAAGGCTTTTCAACTGATTCAGGAGCAGCCAGTTTCACTAATCTATGGGGCTATGACGGTATGTTTCCAAATGGAATAAATGGCTTTATTCTCGCATTCCAGATGGTCGTATTTGCGTTTGTTGGTATTGAACTTGTAGGACTTACAGCAGGTGAAACTGAAAATCCGGAAAAAGTGTTACCAAAAGCAATTAATAGCATTCCTATTCGTGTTTTGATTTTCTACATTGGCGCACTTATTGTCATTATGAGTGTATATCCATGGAACGCAATTGTTCCAACGGAAAGTCCATTCGTTCAAGTCTTTGTAGCTGTAGGTATCGCTGCGGCTGCTGGTATTGTTAACTTTGTCGTTCTAACATCTGCGGCTTCGGCATGTAACAGCGCCATCTTCAGTACTAGCCGGATGGTATATTCACTTGGCAAAGAGAAGTATGCAAATGAAAAATTTGCAAGGCTTAATGCCCGTAAAGTACCTACTAATGCATTGTTCTTTTCATCTGCGGTCATCTTAATTTCGGTTGTTTTGAACTATTTAATACCAGAGGGCGTATTTACACTGATTACAAGTATTTCTACAGTATGTTTTATCTTTATTTGGGGAATTACGGTTGTCAGCCATCTGAAATACCGCAGAACAAGACCGGATCTAGCTAAGGTAAACAAATTTAAAATGCCGCTTTATCCATTTTCCAATTACTTAATCCTTGCTTTCCTGGCGTTTGTGCTTGTCGTACTTGCCATTGCAGAGGATACTCGAGTTGCCTTATTCGTTACTCCTGTTTGGTTTATTTTGCTGGTTGCGATTTATAAGACGCGGAAAACAAATGTGAATCATGAAGATCAGGAAAGTCAAGAAAAGGTGGCGGAAAATTAGAATAATAAGTTGAAACAAGCAGTTGTAAGTTATCTGGAAGACCGTAATCTGATATTGATAAAATTAGAGTTTAAAAAAAGATCAGTTAACACGAATAAAAAAGATTGACATTTTATTAAATACTGATTATTCTAAAAATAATAAAAATTAAATATGAGCGGATGACGGTTGTGGGAGAGCGCGATAGGATAAGCCACCGAAGGAGCAAGTTCCAAAAAGACCCTTGGAACAAATCTCTCAGGTAGAAGGAACCACAATGGGACGCAACTCTGGAGAGAGTGTTATAAAACACCACCAAAGGGGAAGGCTTCATTGATAATGGAGTTAAACTCTCAGGTAAAAGGACAGAGAAGGGAAGCATACGCTACCCTTCTCTGTCCTTTTTGTGTTCGGAAAAGACGGGTATGAATATTCATCAAAGCTTTCCAAAAAAGGAAGGATCGGTGGAAGGAAAAATGGTTTAAGTATATCTAGATACTTAAACATAAAAACGGTAGTTTATAAAAGAAAGTTTAAAGGAGTGGTACGGATGAGTTTACAAAATAACGATATAACGATTTTTGAAGCCATTGAGAAGGAAAAAAAACGCCAACATACAACATTAGAGTTAATTGCATCAGAAAACTTCGTAAGCGAAGATGTTCTAGAAGCAATGGGCAGTGTGATGACAAATAAATATGCAGAAGGCTATCCAGGAAAGCGCTACTATGGAGGATGCGAGTTTGTAGATGTAGCAGAACAAGCAGCTATTGAACGTCTAACGAAGTTATTCGGGGCTAAATATGCCAATGTACAGCCGCACTCAGGTGCACAAGCGAATTTTGCTGTATTTTTCGCACTGCTTCAGCCTGGTGATAAAGTGATGGGGATGAACCTTTCACAAGGAGGTCACTTAACCCATGGAAGCCCAGTAAGCGTTTCAGGAAAATGGTTTGAGATCGTGTCCTATGGTGTAAAAGAAGATACTCAATTAATTGATTACGACGAGCTAGAAGCGATTGCTAAAAAAGAAAGACCAAAATTGATTATTGCAGGAGCAAGTGCTTACCCAAGACAAATTGACTTCGCTCGTTTTAGAGAAATTGCCGATCAAGTAGGAGCGAAATTCATGGTGGATATGGCCCATATTGCTGGACTAGTTGCAGCTGGCCTTCATCCATCCCCAATCCCGTATGCAGATGTTGTGACAAGTACAACGCATAAAACATTAAGAGGACCGCGTGGTGGGATTGTACTAACAAATGATGAGGAAATCATTAAGGCTATTAACAAAGCTGTATTTCCTGGAATTCAAGGTGGACCTTTAATGCACATCATTGCAGCCAAAGCAGTTGCCTTTAATGAAGCTTTACAGCCAAGTTTTAAGGCTTATGCCCAACAAATCATTCAAAATGCAGCAACACTTGGCGAAGCTTTAAAGAAAGAAGGCGCAACGCTTGTCTCTGGAGGTACTGATAATCATATTGTCCTTTTAGATCTTCGTCCATGGAACCTGACAGGAAAAGAAGCAGAGAAATTATTAGAAGAAGCAGGAATTACCGTCAATAAAAACACGATTCCATATGATCCTGAAAGCCCGTTTGTTACAAGCGGTATCCGTATGGGAACAGCTGCTTTAACCACTCGTGGCATGAAGCAGGGTGAAATGGTGAAAATTGGAGAAGTCATTGCTTCTGTGCTTAAGAGTAAAGGAGACAAAGACGTTCTAGAAAAAGCAAAAGAAACAACGAAAACCATTTGTGATTCATATCCGTTATTTCAACAGCCAATTCATGTATAAAAGGAGGCAACAGCATGGAATTTCAAAGTTGTTTTGACATTATTGGTCCTATCATGGTGGGCCCGTCAAGTTCGCATACAGCTGGAGTTGTATCGATTGGCAAGTTTATGCATGAATGGGTAGGCGGATGCCCAGAAGCAGCTGACATTGTTTTTTACGATTCCTTTGCTGAGACGTATCAGGGACATGGAACGGATAAAGCGCTGCTTGGTGGATTACTAGGGATGGATACAGATGATTCCCGAATCAAGCATTCCTTGGAATGTGCAGAAGAATATGGATTGAACTACCGTTTTGAATTTGAAGACAGCTGCTCTTATTTTGATCATCCTAATACAACGATCGTGACAGTTAAACGTGGAGATGACGAGGTAAAGATCGGCGGTGTATCACTTGGAGGCGGCCTTTCTAAAATCTTTATGATAGACGATCAGATGGTTGATATTCGTCTTAGCACAGGTGATGACTTTTCAAGCTTAGTCAGTGAGTATCAGCAAAGCATGAAGGTTCTGGCGGAGGTTATATAATGGAAATTCGCTCCATGGAAGAATTGATTGAAGTATGTGAGAGAGAACAAAAAACCATCGGCGAAGTCATGTTGATGATGGAAGTCGAAAAGTCAGGAAGAGACGAAGAAACCATTCTCAGTATGATGGAAGAGCGATTGATCAAAATGAAGGAAGCTGTTGATAGTGGTACGGTTGACGGCTCAACAGCACCAAGTGGAATCTCCGGTGGGGATGCCGTAAAGTTGCATGATTATATCAGTCAAGGTAAAGCCCTTTCAGGTAGCTATATTGGAGATGCCATGACCTTTTCGTTAGCTACATCTGAAAACAATGCACGAATGGGGGTCATTGTTGCTACTCCAACTGCTGGTGCAGCCGGAATTTTGCCAGGCGTACTGTTTTCGCTCTATAAGAATGACAACTACTCGTATAAAGATTTGGTGATGGGCCTATTTACAGCTAGTATGCTAGGATACGTTATTGCTAATCGGTCCTTCATTTCAGGAGCAGCAGGTGGATGTCAAGCAGAAGTAGGGTCGGCAACGGCTATGGCAGCTGGTACCATTGTAGAGTTAAAAGGAGGTACACCACAGCAAGCTGTAAATGCGACAGCCATTGCGATGAAATCACTTTTAGGCCTGGTTTGTGATCCGGTTGCAGGACTAGTTGAAGTACCTTGCATTAAGCGAAATGTGATTGGCACATCAATAGCCTTTTCCGCTGCCGATCTATCCCTTGCCGGAGTGGAGAGTAGAATACCGTGTGATGAAGTCATTGAGGCAATGTACAAGGTTGGTAAAGAAATGCCGCGAACTCTTAGAGAAACTTCACTTGGAGGCCTTGCGATGACCGAGACAGGTAAAAGGGTGAAAGAAGAATTATTTTGCAGGAAATCTTAATCGGAGGTGCAACAATGAGCGTAGAAACTAAGTTAAAGCGAACACCGCTTTTTGAATCATATAAAAAATTTGGAGCAAAGGTCATTGATTTTGGAGGTTGGGAACTTCCCGTTCAGTTTTCAAGTATTTTGGAAGAGCATGAAGCTGTTCGAAGTGCTGCAGGACTCTTTGATGTATCCCATATGGGTGAAGTACTCATTGAAGGGAAAGATGCAGAGAGCTATATCAATTATCTTGTTACAAACGATGTAACAAAGGTTAATATCAATCAAGCACAATATTCAGCTATGTGTTACCCAGACGGTGGTACTGTCGATGACTTACTTGTATATAAATTAGAGGATGAAAAGTACTTGCTTGTTATTAACGCTTCAAACATTGAAAAAGATTTTGAATGGATGCAGCAGAACGTTACAGGTGAAGTAACGCTTCAAAATATTTCAAATGAAGTGGCACAGCTTGCAATCCAAGGTCCAAGAGCAGAAGCTATTGTACAAAAGTTAACCGAGACAGACTTAAGCCAAGTAGGTTCTTTCCATTTTGCCCAACATGTTACTGTCGCTGGGGTTACTGACATTCTTGTATCCCGTACTGGTTACACAGGAGAAGACGGCTTTGAACTTTATTTAGCATCCGATAAGGTAGCGGTCCTTTGGGAGAAACTTCTTGAAGCCGGTAAAGAGGATGGCTTAAAACCATGTGGACTTGGTGCACGTGATACGCTTCGCTTTGAAGCTCGTCTAAATCTTTACGGTCAAGAGCTTTCAAGCGAAATCGGCCCACTTGAAGGCGGAATCGGTTTTGCTGTCAAAACAAATAAAGAAAGTGACTTTATTGGAAAAGAAGCTCTTTCAAAGCAAAAAGAAGAAGGATTACAACGCAAAATCGTAGGAATCGAAGTAACAGGAAGAGGAATTCCTCGTCACGGTTACAAAGTGTTCTCAGCTGAAGAAGAGGAAATTGGCTACATTACCTCAGGAACACAATCACCGTCTTTAAAGAAGGGCTTAGGTCTTGCCCTAGTATCGGCAGAACATGCAAAAGTGGGAACAGAGCTAAAAGTAGAAGTTCGTAATAAACTGATTGACGCAGTTGTTGTAAAAACACCTTTCTATAAAAGGGGCTAATTCAAAACATTATTAATAGAGTTATAGATTAAGATTCTTTTTAATTGGAGGGATTACCTGTCACTGGACAGGCATGCGGCAATTGATTAGCATGTTATATCAATAATCCCTCCATACGAATTTTTTTAAATATATCAAAAAATGAGAGGAAGATAAAACAATGACAAATGCAACAGCAAACTTACTATATAGCAAGGAACATGAATGGGTATTACAATTAGACGGAAATCGAGTGCGAATTGGGATTTCTGATTATGCACAAAAGGCATTAGGAGATATTGTCTTTGTTGAAAACCCTGTAGTGGATGATGAAGTAACAGCGGATGAAACGATGGGATCAGTTGAGTCAGTAAAAGCCGTTTCTGACCTCTTCTCTCCTGTATCAGGTGTAGTTGTTCGTGTAAATGAGACGTTAGAAGATGAACCACAATTGATTAACGAGCAGCCATATGAAGCAGGCTGGTTAGTAGAAGTGGAATTATCCAATCCAGAAGAATTAGAATCACTATTAAAAGAGGACGAGTACCAAGCATTTATTAGTGAAGGAGAAGAATAAGATGACAAATACTTATAGATATCTTCCTGATACAGAACAAGATAAAAAGGAAATGCTCGATTTCTTAGGAATGTCTTCAATTGAAGAGTTATTTGAAGATATTCCCTCTGAACTTCGCTTACAAGGCGAGTTAAATATTCCGGAAGCGGATCCAGAGCCAGTTCTTTTGAAGAAATTGAATAAGCTTGCAGCGAAGAATTTAAATGCTGATCAATATGCTACATTTTTAGGTGCAGGTACATATGACCACTATATCCCGAGCGTTGTTGATCATATGATTTCACGTTCTGAGTTTTATACAGCTTATACACCTTATCAGCCGGAAATTAGCCAAGGGGAATTACAAGCAATTTTTGAATTCCAAACAATGGTTAGTGAATTAACAGGAATGGATTTAGCCAACTCATCTATGTATGACGGCTTTACATCGCTTGCAGAAGCCGCATCGCTTGCAGTTGCCTCTACAAGACGTTCAAAAGTGCTTATTTCAAAAGCGGTTCATCCTGAATCACGTGCTATTTTAAATACAGTGGCAAAAGGACAAGGCTATGGAGTTCAAGAAGTAAGTCTTGCTTCTGATGTGACTGACTTAGAACAATTAAAATCTCAAATTCGTAAAGATTCAGCAGCTGTAATTGTTCAATATCCAAACTTCTTTGGGTCTATTGAAGATTTAGCAGAAATTAAGAAAATTGCAGAAGAAAACGGCGCCATGTTCATTGTAAGTGCCAATCCGCTTGCATTAGCACTTTTACAATCACCAGGTAAGCTTGGAGCTGATATTGTAGTCGGTGATATGCAGCCTCTTGGTATTTCAATGTCTTTCGGTGGCCCACACTGTGGTTACTTTGCTGTTAAAAATAAATATATGCGTAAAATTCCAGGACGTATCGTTGGTCAAACTCATGATGATTCAGGAAAAAGAGGATTTGTTTTAACATTACAAGCACGTGAACAACATATTCGCCGTGATAAAGCGACATCTAATATTTGTTCAAACCAAGCCCTAAATGCTCTTGCTTCTTCTATTTGTATGTCAGCACTTGGAAAGCAAGGAATCCGTGAAATGGCACAACAAAATGTTGAGAAAGCAGATTACATGGCTAAGTCTCTTCAAAAGAAAGGTTTTAACGTGTTAAACAAATCAGCATTCTTCAATGAATTCGTTGTGGAACTTCCACGCCCGGTCAAAGAAGTTAATACTAAACTATTAGAATCTGGTTTTATTGGCGGATATGACTTAGGAATTGATTATGGATTTGACAATCAGATGCTGGTTGCCGTAACCGAACAACGTACAAAAGAAGAGATTGACCAATTTGTAGAAGCATTGGAGGCGGTTGTAAATGACTGAATATAATGATTTAATTTTTGAAATCAGTCGTCCCGGTCGTGTAAGTTATAGCCTACCGAAAAGTGACGTTGATAGCATTAACTTAGAAGATAAATTTCCAAAACATTTAATTCGTGATGAAGAAGCAGAGCTTCCTGAAGTAGCTGAACTTGATCTTGTTCGTCACTATACAGCACTATCTAATAAAAACCACGGGATCGATAATGGATTCTATCCACTTGGATCTTGTACAATGAAATACAATCCAAAAGTGAACGAGGTTGTGGCACGTATTCCAGGATTTAGCCGTATTCATCCATATCAACCAGCTGAAACAGTCCAGGGCGCTTTAGAATTATTATATAATCTACAAGAAGAACTAGCTGTTATCACTGGTATGGATGCAGTAACACTACAACCTTCTGCAGGTGCTCAAGGGGAGTGGACTGGGTTAATGATGGTCAGAGCCTACCATGAGCAAAAAGGAGAAACTAGAACGAAAGTACTTGTACCGGACTCTGCGCACGGTACAAACCCTGCTAGTGCAAGTGTTGCTGGTTATAATACAGTAACAATTCCATCAAACGAGAATGGATTAGTTGACTTAGACGAATTAAAGAAGCATGTAGACAGTGATACAGCTGCATTAATGTTAACAAACCCGAATACACTTGGGTTATTTGAAAAGGAAATTAAAGAAATCGCTGAAGTAGTTCATGAAGCAGGCGGATTACTTTACTATGATGGAGCAAACTCTAATGCGATTTTAGGAAAAACAACTCCAGGAGACATGGGCTTTGATGTTGTGCATTTAAATCTTCATAAAACTTTCACAGGTCCACACGGTGGTGGAGGCCCAGGTTCAGGCCCAGTTGGGGTTAAGGAGATCTTAATTCCTCATTTACCAGTACCACGTATTGAAAAAGATGGCGACAAATTTGTACTAAATAGAAATTATCCATTGTCCATTGGACGTGTTAAAGGCTATTATGGAAACTTTGGTATTAACGTTCGTGCATACACTTATATTCGTACAATGGGAAATGTTGGCCTACGTGAAGTTTCTGAAGGGGCTGTTCTTCATGCGAACTACCTTCGTAAAAAGCTTGAGCCCTATTTTGAAGCACCATATTCACAAATTTGTAAGCATGAATTTGTATTATCAGGTTCTAGACAGAAAAAACTTGGTGTCCGGACACTTGATATGGCAAAACGCCTGTTAGATTTTGGGTACCATCCGCCAACAATCTACTTCCCATTAAATGTTGAAGAATGTTTAATGATTGAACCGACTGAAACAGAGTCAAAAGAAACAATGGATGCTTTTGCCGATGTAATGATTCAAATTGCCAAGGAAGTGGAAGAAAACCCAGGAATCGTTCTAGATGCACCGCATACAACGGTGATTGGCCGATTGGATGAAGTTCAAGCAGCGAGACAACCAATTTTACGTTATACAAAAGAAGAAGCTAAGCAGGAAAAAGAAACAGTAAAAGCTTAGTACATGAGATTAATTTTAATGATGAAAAAACAATGCCAGGAATGAAGGGAGAGAAGATAAATCTTTTCACCAGTTTATTCTTGGCAGTTTCAAAAACATTTAACTTAATATTGGATATAGCTATAGTAATTATGGCTTATTTTAGCCAATCTTATGTTCGGTTATAGGAGAGAATGATATGACTAGGGAGTATGCCCGTAAACCAGAGTGGCTTAAAATCAAATTAAATACCAATGAAGAGTATACTGGCCTAAAAAAAATGATGCGTGAAAAAAAGCTTCATACGGTCTGTGAAGAAGCGAAATGTCCCAACATTCATGAATGCTGGGCTGTACGAAAAACAGCAACCTTTATGATTTTAGGAAGTGTATGCACTCGTTCCTGTCGATTCTGTGCGGTTCAAACAGGACTCCCAACAGAGCTTGACTGGAAAGAGCCGGAACGTGTGGCGGAATCAGTGGAGCAAATGGGCTTAAAGCACGTCGTGATTACGGCTGTTGCCCGCGATGATCTAAAAGACGGGGGAGCTGGAGTTTTTGCGGAGACGGTACGGGCAGTGAGGGGCCGCAATCCGTTTTGCAGCATTGAAGTCCTTCCATCCGATATGGGTGGGGAATATGACAACTTAAAATCATTAATGGATGCGAGCCCTGACATTTTAAATCACAACATTGAAACTGTGAGACGTTTATCACCGACAGTTCGTGCACGTGCAACCTATGAACGTTCCCTTGAGTTTTTGAGACGGGCAAAACAAATGAATTCCAATATTCCAACGAAATCAAGCATTATGATTGGTCTTGGGGAAACAAAAGAAGAAATCATAGAAACAATGGATGATCTTCGCGCTAACAATGTGGATATTATAACTATTGGTCAATATTTGCAGCCAACGAAACGCCATTTAAAAGTACAAAAATATTGGAGTCCGCAGGAATTTAAAGAATTAAAAGAAATTGCATTGTCAAAAGGATTTAGCCACTGTGAAGCCGGACCGCTTGTTCGCTCTTCTTATCATGCTGATGAACAGGTCCAGGCAGCAAAAGCGAATGTGTAATCATGCAGTGGCAGGAGGAGAGGATTCAGCTGGTTATTACAATGACGGAGGCAGCATTAAATAAGTTAAAAGAAATAGAGTTGAAGGAAGAACAATCTCCTCGAATCGACGCTCAAATAGCTGGTGGATGCGGAGTGTCTGTTAAATTTACACTTATTTTTGATGAACCCCGCCGAAACGATATCGTTATTGAATATAGTGGAATTCAAATTCATATAGACCGCTTTACTAAACGCTATTTAGATGAGGTTACGCAAATTGACTTTATCGATGAACATGGCTTCCTCGTTGGAGAAAGTTTTGTTTCAAGTGCATGTGCCATTGAAATAAAAGAATCATAGATTAGGAAGAGTTGAGGGGTCATTTCATGAGTCTTGTGCATATATCCAAGTTTTCCTATCGTTATTATTAGTAATATAAATCTTCTTTTTCAAAATTAAACAAAGGAGAGATATCAGATGATAAAAGAATATGATGTTGTCATCATTGGCGGCGGGACAGGCGGATATGTTGCCGCTATTCGTGCATCTCAATTAGGTTTAAAAGCTGCAATTGTTGAAAAAGGAAAACTCGGTGGTACTTGTCTGCATGCTGGGTGTATTCCTACTAAGGCATTATTAAGAAGTGCGGAAGTATATGCTAACACAAAAAATGCAGAAGAATATGGTGTCATTGCACATGAAGTTGGCTTTGATTTCTCTAAAATACAGGCTAGAAAAGAAGGAATCACCGACCGCTTATTTAAAGGTGTTCAGCATTTAATGAAAAAAGGGAAAATTGACGTATATGAGGGTAAAGGAAAGATTTTAAATACAAAAGAAATTTTAGTCGAATTAAATAATGAAGAGCGAGAAGTCCTCTTGGCTTCTAAAAATATTGTCATTGCAACGGGTTCACGTCCAAGAACACTGCCAGGCCTTGAAGCAGATGGTAAATATGTAATGACATCTGATGAAGCATTGCAAATGGTAGAATTGCCAAAATCAATCATTATTGTTGGAGGCGGTGTCATTGGTATGGAATGGGCATCGTTACTTGTTGATTTTGGTGTCGCAGTAACGGTGATTGAATATGCTGATCGAATTTTACCGACTGAAGATAAAGATATTTCAAAAGAGATTCAGCGCTTAATGAAGAAAAAAGGTGTAAAAATCGTAACTGGAGCAAAGGTGCTGCCAGAAACGATAGAAAAGGGAGACGGTGTTTCGATTAAGGCAGAGCATAGAGAGAAAGAAGTCCTATTTTCTGCAGAGAAACTATTAGTATCTGTTGGTCGTGCGTCAAATATCGAAGGAATCGGCCTTGAGGGTATGCCGATCGAATTGAACCGCGGCAGTATATACACAAATGAGTTTTATCAAACAACAGAACCGGGTATTTATGCAATCGGAGACGTAATTGGCGGATTGCAGCTTGCCCATGTTGCTTCACACGAAGGAATCATCGCTATTGAACATATCGCAGGTTTAAGCCCTTCACCGCTTGATTATACGCTTGTATCTAAGTGTGTATATTGCAGTCCAGAAGTAGCGAGTGTCGGTTTAACCGAAGAACAAGCAAAGGAGAAAGGATATAAGATAAAAATTGGTAAATTCTCATTCCGTGCAATCGGAAAGGCACTTGTATTTGGTGAATCCGATGGGTTTGTTAAACTTGTTGTTGAAGAAGGAACGAATAAGCTGTTAGGTACACATATGGTTGGGCCGCATGTAACCGATATGATTACAGAAGCTGCACTTGCCCAAGTCTTAGAAGCAACTGCTATGGATATTGCCCATACTATTCATCCTCATCCAACATTAACTGAAGCAATTGGTGAGGCAGCATTAGCAGTTGACGGCAGGGAGATCCATGCTTAGAAGATTCTAAGAGTGCGGAATTCGATATAGGCTATCTATCAATATCATTTTTAATAAAAACTAGATCTTATGATACACGTTTTATTTAATAGATATCTCCTTATTGAGACATTTTAAGTACAGCCGAAGGGATGGAGGAAGAGCGTTGCTTACAAAAGTATATAATAACCGTGCAACATTATTAATTTCTTGTCCAGAAAAACCAGGTATTATCTCAATTGTAACTAACTTTTTATTAGAGCACAAAGCTAATGTTGTACATTTTGATCAGCATACAACTGATCCGCAGGCCGGTGTATTTTTCATGCGGATTGAGTTTGATTTAGAAAACTTTGCTTCTTCGTTTGAAAAACTTGAGCAAGATCTGCATGTATTGGCGCGGGATTTTTCTTTAGATTGGCAGTTGAGCAGCAGTGAAAAAAGAAAGAGAATGGCCATATTTGTTTCAAAAGCAGACCACTGCCTTATGGAGCTTATTTGGCGGTGGAAATCGAATGAAATTCAAGTGGATATTCCTTTGGTGATCAGTAACCATCCTGATTTAAAAGAAGAAGTAGAGAGTTATGGAATCCCTTTTTATCATATTCCGATATCTAAAGAAACGAAGGAACAAGCCGAGCAGAAAACATTAGAACTATTAAAAGGCAAAGTAGACTTTATTGTTCTAGCAAGATATATGCAAATTCTTTCCCCAAATTTTATTTCTAAGTATCCAAATAAAATCATTAACATTCATCATTCTTTCTTACCAGCATTTGTTGGAGCAAACCCTTATGTGAGAGCATTTAACAGAGGGGTAAAGTTAATTGGGGCTACTGCACATTATGTAACTAATGATCTTGATGAAGGACCGATTATTGAACAAGATGTGCAGCGGATCAATCATCGATATACAGCAGAGGGCTTAAAGACGGCTGGTCGTCACGTGGAAAGAAGGGTCCTTGCCGAAGCTGTTTCCTGGCATGTTGAAGATAAAGTACTTGTCCATGGTAATAAAACGATTGTTTTTACATGAGTTGATTTCATCTCGTGCAGGATTGGCTTTTTCATTATAAAAACGAAAGATACTAAAGCAGCCGAGAGTTTTTCCAAAAGGTCATGGCTGCTTTTTTGAGTAATCTTTATATATGTATGATGAACGGAAATTCCAAGTTGATCAAACCATAACAATATTGGATAAGGAATGAGGATAGTGACAGAAAAGTGGAGATTTATTGATTCAGGAAATTGTGATCCTTACTATAATATGGCTCTTGATGAAGCTCTGTTAGATTGGCATAGCCAGGGAAAAATCCCACCGACCATTCGTTTTTATGGGTGGAATCCTGATACGCTGTCTATTGGTTATTTTCAAAAGGCGAAAAAAGAAATTGATTTCGTTATGCTCAAAAAGCATAACCTTGGTTTTGTTAGGCGCCTGACTGGAGGACGTGGGGTTCTGCATGGACATGAGCTTACCTACAGTGTCATTGTATCGGAGGAATATCCTGAGATGCCTAAGAACGTCACTGAAGCATACCGTGTTATTTCTCAAGGATTGCTTGAAGGTTTTAAACTACTAGGTCTAGATGCTTATTTTGCTGTACCGAAAACGGAAGAAGAAAATAATAGTTTAAAAAAACCACGCTCTTCTAATTGTTTTGATGTACCGTCCTGGTATGAACTTGTCGTAGAAGGTAGGAAAATTGCCGGAAGTGCTCAGACACGTCAAAAAGGTGTCATCCTACAGCATGGCTCCATCTTACTTGACTTAGATGAAGACAAGGTATTGAGTATATTTAAATACCCAAGCGAACGGGTGAAAGAACAAATGCAGCGTACATTTCGTGAAAAAGCGGTGGCGATTAATGCGATTGCCAATCGAACAATCGAACTTAAGGAAGTAAAAGAGGCATTTCAAAAAGGATTTGAGCTAGGTTTAAACGTTGAGTTAGAATCATACGTATTAACAACTGAAGAAGAACGGTATGTACAACAATTAGCTAAAAATAAATATTCCTCCGATGAGTGGAATTATAGAAGGTGAAATTGACCTATATAGATAAAATATATGCAATATTTGACCACCTTCTACAAATTTTCCAAATTTATAAGCTTCTAGGTAAGGGACAAGCCTGTCCAAGGTTCTGGTTGAAACAGAGATATTATACATATTGATCTAAATATTGGAGGACAAATAAGCAGCTATTATTGTTGTGATGATGACTAAATGAAGTAAAATGTTCTTTACAAAAAAACAGAGAGCTGACTCTCTGTTTTTTTTCCGTTAGATCAAATTATAAACCGACTACATCAGTAAGCTGGAATTTGTAGACTTCTTTTGATTCTGCTCCTTTATTTCCTTGTGCATCGGTAATTTGTGCTTTAATCGTTACTGTTTCAGTACCGCCTGTTAGTCCGCCAAGTAAACCGCCAACAAGTCCATCGGTAACTACATCTAATACTTGAACGACAACACCGTCAACAACTGTGACAACAACACCGTCAACAACCTCTACAACACCTTCAAGAATACTACCTTACCCCATCAAATAGTTACATCACTATCAGCAGAATGTGTGAACCGCTGTTTCTTCGATTTTCTGAAATACAACAATTCATAAACACAAGGAATGACAATCAAGGTTAAAAGAGTTGCCATTGCCAACCCGCCGATGACCACGATTGCGAGGCTTTGAGAAACCAGACTGCCAGATTCAGCATCTTTGAATAATAGAGGAAGCATGGCACAGATTGTTGCAACAGCAGTCATAATAATCGGCCGCATTCTGGTTGATGCTGCTTCAACGATGGCATCGCGAATAATCATTTTTTGTTCATTTTGTCTAACGCGATCTAACAGAACGATCGCATTGGTTACAACAATACCAATCAGCATTAACGCTCCAAGTAGTGCTGTAATATCAACGGAGATTCCGCTAATAACAATTCCAAGTACAGCTCCGATTGCTGCAAGTGGAAGGGAGCAAAGAATCGCAATAGGTGCTTTGATTGATTTAAAGGTAATCACCATAATTAAAAATACAATCCCAATTGAGACAAGCATGATAAGGAATAAATCTGTGAAGTCATCTGTCTGCTGTGTGCTTGCTCCTCCGACTACAACTTCTACATTTTCAGGAATTGTCATTCCATTATTACCCTTCGTATCTCCGAAAATTTCAGTATTCATTTTTGCAGCAATTTCCGATAGCTTAGAAGGATCCACTGCTGCTGTCACTTGCAGATAGGTTTCCCCATCCTTATGAAACTGGGTTGTTGAACGTTCTTCAATTTCCATATTAGCAAGCGATGACACTGGAACCAACCCTGTATCAGTCATAACTGGAATATTTTCTAAATCATTTGGTGTTTTCGTATCCAAAAGAGGCTCCAGGATGACGGGTGTTTGTTTTCCATCCAAGAGAATGCTTCCGATTGGTGTTTTATTTAGCATAACACCAATCTGCTGTGCGATTTGCTCTGTATTTCCTTTTGTCGGATTAACTGTTAACGAATAAACTGTTTTCTTTTCATCTTGGTTGGATGTTACTTTCTCAACCCCATCGATTTTTTCTACTTTGTCTTTAATCAGGCCAGCTGTTTTTTCAAGATCTGCGATATTATCACCAATTACATCGATGGTCACATTTGCGCCGCTTCCGGAGCCCATCATAAAGGAGGCAGAGGATACCGAAAGCTTTGCTTCAGGGTAAAGCTCCTTTTTCTTTTCCACTTCGTTTAATATATTATCTGTGTCATCTTTGTCCTTTAATAGAATACTAAAGCTTGCTTCTGTTGCTGACCCTACCCAGCCAAATTGGGCGGACTCGGCAGAAGATCCTACTTGAGTAAACATTTCTTTTACCTCTTCCATACCGCGAATGGATGTTTCAAGTTGAATTGCCTTTTCCTTCACTGTTTCAATTGGTGTATCATTTGGATAACTAAGGGTGGCATAGACATAGTCTGCTGATGAGTTATCAACCGCTCCTTTTGGAATGGCAAAATAAGTCCCAATGGATCCGGCAAAAAGTAAAATCGAAATGGTAAACACAATCCATTTATGATTTAAAGACCAGGTAACCAATTTAGG
The DNA here is from genome assembly GCF_036670025.1 of Niallia oryzisoli. NCBI lineage: Bacteria > Bacillati > Bacillota > Bacilli > Caryophanales > Bacillaceae > Niallia > Niallia oryzisoli. Next base: position 380,380 of record NZ_CP137640.1, read on the forward strand.
AAAACGAATAGCAGGTTTATGTTCTGGCAGCTTTGTGTGCTTAAGTAATCCTGCACTCATTATTGGTACAACAGTCAACGCCACAAGCAAGGAGGCGAGCAAGGAATAAGTAACGGTTAAAGCGAATGGTAAAAGAAACTCCTGCAGCCCGCCGTTTAAAAGACTCATTGGTAAGAAAACAGCAACAGTTGTTAACGTAGATGCTGTTATGGCTGCTCCCACTTCCTTGGTTGCTTCAACGACCATTTGAACAGAGAATTTCTCTGTTTGCATTTTACGGAAAATATTTTCAATCACAACAATACTATCGTCGACAAGACGTCCAACTGCAACGGCAACTCCGCCAAGCGTTAAAATATTTAAAGTAACACCGGACCATGACAGTAAAAGCAAGGTTACACATAGTGAAAGCGGGATAGAAATAATCGTAATAAAGGTAGAACGAATATTTCTCAAAAAGACCATGATGACAATGGTTGCGAATAGGGCGCCAAGCAGCACTTCTTTCACCATTGTAACCACAGAGGTCTCAACCATTTCTGCTGACGACACATAAATTGTGGATTCCTGCTGGTCATACTTTTCATTAATTTCCTTTGTTACTTTCTCAACTTCTCTGCTTATTGCTACAGCATTGGAATTGCTTTCTTTTGTGATACTGATGTCTAAGCTCTCTTTTCCATTAAAACGGCTGATAGAATTAGAGTTAGTTGTTTCTTCTATAGAGGCTATTTGTCCTAAGGTAATATTGGGAGCTAAGGTTAAGCTCTTTAATTTATCAATGCCTGTGATATCTCCAATTACTTTAATATTACTTGTTTTCCCATCAATGATTTTTTCACCGACAGACAGGGCTGTGTTCTGTCCTTGGAGGATACCCAAAACGGCCTGAAGCGGAATCTGGTTTTCGGCTAATTTTTCATTATCAATTTTTACAGAGATGACAGAATCAGTGATTCCAAACACACTTACACTTGAAACTCCTTCAATTTCTTGATATAGGGGTTTCAGTTTTTCTTGGGCAAATTCCATATTTTCAGTTGTCATGCCATCAGGAAATGTCACAGCTATGTTTACGATGGGGATCATAGAGGTATTGAGCTGTGAAACAGTTGGTTTTGATATGTAGGGCGGTAAGGTGACGTTGTCCAAGGCTTCTTGAACATCTAGTTTAGCCTGTTTCATATCAGAGCCGGCCTCGAAGAATAAATCTACTTTTGAAAAACCATCTCCGGTTGTGGAGGTAACAGATGTTTTTCCATTAATACCGGTTACGGATCTTTCAATAGGAGAGGTTACCTCTGTTTCCATTGTTTTAGAATCAGTACCTTGTCCCATCGTAATAATCGTAACTTGTGGATTATCGGCGGAAGGCAAAAACTCCATTGGCAGTTTAAAATAGCTGACAATACCACTAATTAATATCAGTATTGTCATTAAGGCAACAGCGGCTTTATTTTTAAAAGCCCATTTTGTAAAGAATGACACGAAATAATTCCTCCTTAAGATTAATTCATAACGTCGTAAATGTATCACACTTCTCTTGCGAAGGAGGCAGAAATCTGGAAATATATAGGAAAATATTACAAAACTTTTAAAATAATTAACTTGATTATTTCCTTTAATTGGTGTTCATATGGGGTCGAAAGAAAGAACTTTGTGGATGATGAGGAATGCTGATTTATAAAGAATACTGTCAAAAAATGTTTCATGTGAAACAATATTCGACCTATAGTTCCTATTTTTGAGGAATAGAAAAGGATGTTTGCAGAAAAAAGGAGGGAAGCCCCTCCGTTTTAAACAAATATATAGCTATGAATCAACTTCTGTCTCAATATGCTTAAAACGACCTACGCTAAATAGTCCGTTAACAGTCAGCTTTAGCTCTGGAATAACTGGTAAGGCGAGGAAGGACAATGTTAAAAATGGGTTAAAATGGTCGCTTACCCCCAGCCTTTTTAAGGCTTGTTTCAGCTCCTGCAGCTCCCTATAAACTTCCTCGTAAGTTCCTAGTGAGATTAATCCCGCAATAGGAAGTTTTAGAGAGGCAAGGATTTCACCGTCTTTTACAACAACTAATCCTCCTTGCATGTTCTTTATTTCCTGAGCGGCAAAAAGAATATCGCTGTCATTGGTTCCGCAGACAATAAGGTTGTGCGAATCATGGGCGACAGTGGTTGCAATAGCACCTGCTTTTAGTCCCAAACCTTTAACAATCCCAACCCCAACAAGTTTTGTCAGCTTATGTCTTTCAATAACAGCAAGTTTAAGCTGATCCTTCACAATCGATGGCTGGAAAAATCCAGCTTCATTGATATCAACATCTTCAACTGTATGCTTTGTTAGAAGACTATTCGGAATGATTTCAATCATGTTCGCTTTTGTTTGTTTTAGCGGGATAGACAGCTTCTCTGTATTCAGGTCATGGAAGAAGACTGTTTGCCTTAATTCTTCCGGTGCTTCTAGCGAAGTCTCAGCAAACCCCTTTAATGCTCCATTGTCCATTACGGTTTGACCGTCTTTAAACACCTGTGTAATGGTTAAACAATCCAAATCTTCAATCATTAGAAAATCGGCTTTATAGCCTGGGGCAATGGCTCCTTTATCACTTAAGCCAAAACATTCTGCAGTATTAATCGTTGCCATTTGAATGGCTGTAATTGGCTCAATTCCTTCTTGAATGGCTAAGTGCACGTTATAGTCAATGCTTCCTTCCTCAATCAAATCATCCAAATGCTTATCATCCGTGACGAAAAGGCAGCGCCGTGAATTCCGTTCCGTTACAACGCCAATCAGGCTGCGTAAATTCTTTGCGACCGTTCCTTCACGGATCATGACATACATCCCTTTTTGCAGTCTTGCTTTTGCCTCTTCAACTGTCGTACATTCGTGATCTGTTCGAATCCCGGCAGACATATAGAAGTTTAAGCTAGATGCGGTGAGCCCTGCCGCATGACCGTCAATTTTCTTCCCTGCCTTGGAGGTTTCAAGCAATTTATTGATCATCGTTTCTTCACAATCCCGAACAGCCGGATAATTCATCACTTCAGCTAATCCCAATACTCTTGGATGCTGGAAAAAGGGCTTAAGGTCTTTAATCGTAAGGACTGCACCGGCATGTTCAAATGGGGCAGCCGGTACACAGGAAGGGAGCATAAAGAGAATATCTACCGGCAGACCTTCGCTGGAATCCAGCATATATTGTATGCCTTTGACACCTGTGACATTGGCGATTTCATGCGGGTCATTAATAATGGTTGTGACTCCGTGTAATAGAAGAACCTTTGCGAACTCAGGTGGAGAAACCATGGAGGATTCTATATGAACATGACCCTCTATAAAGCTAGGGGAGATATAAGAGCCTTTTGCATCAATGATCTCTTTGCCTTTATATGCACCGATTCCAGCAAAATGTCCATCGACAATGGCAATATCACCTTTAATTATTTCTCCATTAAATACATCAATGATTTTTCCATTTATGATCACAAGATCTGCTAATTCTTCACCGGCAGCAACTTTTATTCTTCTGGTTAGCATACCACTGTCCATTTTATCTACCTCATCTCATATTCATGATAGGACTAATAATAAAATTCCTAAAACAATGACATTTTAATACCATTTGCTAATAAGAAATTTTATTTTTTGATGCCGTCCAAGTTTGAAAAGGCAGATCTGCATTTTTCAGAACAATTTGTTTCATCTCAATTGAGCGTTGTTCAGGGGGCAGGGCAATCTGTTCATAGATAAAATGATCATCAAAGCCTGCCATTGCCGCATCCTCTTTTGTACAGGCATAGTAAACGGCTTTCGGTCTTGCCCAAAAGATTGCTCCCAGACACATTGGACACGGCTCACAGCTTGTATAGATTTCACAATCATCAAGCTGAAAGGACTGAAGAAATTGACAAGCCTCTCGAATAGCCTGTACCTCGGCATGGGCAGTAGGATCATTTAATGCGGTTACTTGGTTTCTTCCAACTGCGATGACCGTTCCGTTTTTCACAACTATCGCTCCAAAAGGTCCTCCGTTATTTCCAGAAACATTATCTAGAGCAGCATCCAATGCCTTTCTCATGTAATTTTCCATGCACCATCACTCCTGCTTTTTCTAAAAAGTCGTTTTAACATTATATTTTTTCATTTTCTCATTGATGACATGGATACGAAATCACTTTGTAAAGTTTTCTGCCGTACTTTCGCAGCAGGAGATGATAATGGTTTAATCCCGCTATATAAAGGAAAAAATAAAAAAAGTGAAACTTAATCAATGAATGAACGGTATATAACACTAGAAATTGTTTGTAATAGCCTTTTTATGGAAGAATCGTGGTAAAATAGGAATAAGTCTGAATATTAATGTTGGTCAGGAGGAAATCTTTATGAATAATCATGAAATTGATTACAAGCTTTACGGCGATGATATGCAGTTTGTGGAAGTTGAACTTGATCCGGGTGAAACAGTCATTGCCGAAGCAGGCGGCTTAATGATGATGGAAGACGGGATTCGAATGGAAACGATCTTCGGTGATGGCTCAAGCGGCGGGGGCGGGGGCGGTTTTATGGGCAAGCTGCTCAGTGCTGGAAAGCGTGTAATCACTGGTGAAAGTTTGTTCATGACGACCTTTACGAATGAAGGCAGCGGGAAAAAGCATGTATCCTTTGCATCTCCGTATCCTGGGAAAATCATTCCGATGGATTTAAGTGAGCTGGGTGGGAAAATCATTTGTCAAAAGGACGCCTTCCTTGCAGCTGCTAAGGGTGTGGCCGTTGGCGTTGAGTTTCAACGAAAAATTGGTGCAGGGTTCTTCGGCGGTGAAGGCTTTATTATGCAAAGGCTTGAAGGCGATGGACTAGCATTTATTCATGCAGGCGGAACGATAATTAAAAGGGAACTTGCACCGGGAGAGGTTCTTCGTGTTGATACAGGATGTTTAGTTGCCATGACACGAGAGGTTGATTATGACATTGAAATGGTAAAAGGTGTTAAAACAGCCTTATTTGGCGGAGAAGGGTTATTCTTTGCTACGTTAAGAGGTCCTGGCTCTGTTTGGATTCAATCCCTTCCATTCAGCCGATTGGCCAGCCGTGTCTTTGCTGCAGCACCGCAAAGCGGCGGAGTGTCAAAAGGTGAAGGTGGTATTGGCGGTCTTTTTAATATGTTTTCCGATGATTAATGAACAAAAAGGGCTGTCCCAAGGACAGCCCTTTTTTATGAAAGCTTATTCTTCACTAGAATCCTCATCATCTTGATCGACAATCTTATCTAATATGTTAATCGTATCCACTAAATGATTATTAAAGATCTGTTTTGCCACAGCAAGAAGATCTACGATTAGTGGATCTCGTAATGAGTAAATGACACGGTTTCCATTTTTTGTTCCGACCACGATGTTTTTGGTTCTTAAGACCATTAGCTGCTGGGAAACAGTTGATCCTTCACTTCCAATCGCATTTTGAATTTCATTAACACCAAAGTCTCCCTCTGACAATACCTCTAAAATTCTGATTCTTAATGGATGTGCTAGTGCCTTAAAGAATTCCGCTTTAAATTGCTGCATTTCTAAATTCAATTTTTATCCAGCTCCTTAAGAGTTGGACGCTTTTTTAATCATAACGTCCTTTTTATTTACTTATATAGAAGTATATACCTTTTTGGGTTTAACAACCAACTCTTTTGTACTTGAGAGGTTAATACATTCACTGAAAGCGAAATGTTTACACCCTAGGCATTTGCTCGTATCTATTTGAGTTAATGCATATTGGATTGCATCACCGGTGTGTTTGAAGAAGTGTTCTTCTCCAATTAAATCGTATAACCCGGTCTTCTTTAGCATGTCTTCAGGTTGTTCATTAAGACCGGAAATCAGCAGGGTCCCGTGCTTTGAAAAGTTTTTAACAATGCTGGTAAGATTGGCTTCACCTGTAATATCAATTAAAGGAACCTTTCCCATTCGTAATAACAGGACGGATGGTTGATGGTTAATAGTATTCATAATCGTTTGCTGGAATGTTTGCGCAACCCCGAAAAATAAAGGCCCTTCTACATTATATATGGTAATTTGCGGGCAATCATGACCCTCATGTACCATTTGTGTCTCAACCTTATTGCCTGCTTTATTTAAATTTGGCAGTGCCTTTGCAGTCACTTGAGCATCGACCATCCGCTTTGTAAACAAGACGACAGCTAATAAAAGACCAACCTCAACTGCTGTTGTTAAATCAACAAATACTGTTAAAAGAAACGTAACAACAAGAACGAGGGAATCGGATGTTCTTGTCTTTAAAATATGTGAAAAAATGTGACTCTCGCTCATATTCCAGGCCACAACCATTAAGACAGGTGCAAGGCTGGCAAGCGGTATATGGGATGCGTAAGGAGCGAAAATCATTAAGATCAGTAGTACGACGATTCCATGGATGATACCTGATATTGGGGATGCAGCCCCATTTTTAATGTTGGTTGCAGTTCTTGCAATCGCACCCGTTGCAGGTATTCCTCCGAAAAGGGGAGTCACGATATTAGCAATTCCCTGCCCAAGCAATTCCTTATTGCTGTTATGGCGTGTATTCGTCATCCCATCAGCTACAACAGCAGATAGAAGGGACTCAATCCCGCCAAGAAGAGCAATGACGAGAGCCGGACCGATTAATTGCTGAATGGTCCTGAAATCAACCTGAGGGAGTGAAATGCTTGGCAGTGAGTTGGGAATTTCTCCGTAAGCAGTCCCGATTGTAGCGACTTGACCAGGGTATAGGAAAGCTGCCACAATAGTGGACAACAGAAGTCCCATTAAAGGTCCCGGTACCTTTGGGAACAGTTTTGATGTTAGCAGCATGGTAATTAAACAGATGATGGCTGTGACGATGCTGAATATATTAACCGTATGCATTTGCTGGAAAAGTTCTTCCACATTTTCAATAAAGAGTTCTTTCTTTTCAACTCCAGTTAAACCTAGAAAACTAGCAATTTGTCCAGTGAAAATGGTAACGGCTATCCCTGCAGTAAACCCAATCGTTACAGGACGGGGGATGTACTTGATTAATGAGCCAAGTTTGAATACTCCCATTAAAACTAAGATCACGCCTGCCATGATACCAGCCACAAGGAGATTTTCGTAACCATAGGACATGACAATACCAAAGAGAATAGGGATGAAGGCACCGGTTGGACCGCCAATTTGGAATTTTGAGCCTCCGAAAAGTGAAATCAAAATTCCAGCAACGATCGTTGTATAAATTCCGTATTCCGGCTTTACTCCAGAAGCAATGGCAAATGCCATACCAAGCGGAATAGCAATAATCCCGACAATGGTTCCTGAAATCAGGTCTTTCTGTAAAGTAGACCAACTGTAATATTGGAATCTCTCGTCAAAAAGAAATTTTCGATGCATTTCTTAATTATCTCCTTTTGAATATTTATATATTTGATTATTTGAATATACTTTCGTCAAATATATGATAATTACTCTATTTTGTCAAAGGAAAATCATGCAATTAAATTAAAAAGTAAAGTTACAGGAATTTGTCTGTTTTAGAATGAAAAACATGAAATAGATTAAGAATGATAAAGTGAAAAATGCGAATAAAAGTCGAATGATATACAATGTTAATAGACATCATTTTGAAAAGGGGTTTTATCATGAAATATTTCTCCCTCTATAGAATTTACACCATTGTTTGGTTAGCTGTGAGGATTTTCATAGAAATTTTTTCCTTTAGAAAAAGGCATCGCAGGAATTGGAATGAAAAAACAGAAAAACAGTGGGAGTCATTGCTTCGCAAACAAGCAAAACGTTATAAAGAGAAGGCCTTATACCTGGAAGGAGTCATGATTAAACTCGGTCAGTATTTGAGTACGCGTAAGGATATTATGCCTGACATCTACATAAAGGAATTAATAGACCTTTTAGATCAGGTTCCACCGGTACCATGGGAGAAATCGAAAAAAGTACTCGAGGATGAATGGAATAGACCATATAGTGAAATTCTTCACGTGATCAGTGCTCAACCGGTTGCATCGGCATCCATTGGTGAAGTATACCGAGGGACATTGCATTCAGGTGAAGAAGTTGCCGTGAAAATTCAACGTCCTAAAATTGGTGACATCATTTATAGTGATTTTCGAGCCGTTAGGATTGTCCTATGGCTTGTTAAGCGTTTTACAAAACTAGAAAATTCAATGGATCTCTCCTTATTTTATCGGGAATTTGTCCGAACGATTGGGGATGAATTGAATTTTCACCTTGAACTTGAGAATGGTCAATATTTTCAGAAGAAATATGAGGATTTCCCGGGTCTTGAAATTCCCCATTATTATCCTGAGCATTCCACGAAGCGGGTTTTGGTCATGGAATGGAAGGAAGGGAACCGGGTCAATGATTTAGCGTTCTTGGAAGAGCATCATATTGATAAATATAAAATATCAAATGTGCTTTTGGAAAGCTTTCTTGAGCAGCTTTTGAATGAAGGGAAATTTCATGCAGACCCTCATCCCGGCAATATTATGGTTAAAGCGGATGGTACAATTGTTTTAATTGATTTTGGTATGATTGGAGTCATTCGAAAAAGGGATGCCATGTATATCCGTGATATTGTGATTGGCATCATGTTAAAGGATTATAAAAAGGTCGTTGATGGAATAGAGGGAATGCGCTTTTTGCTGCCGCATGCTGATAAAGAAGAAATAGAACGTGTCTTAAGAATGCTAATCGAAACCTATAGCGACAACGGACTAAAGGCGAATGATACAAGAGTTGTTGAGGAAATCATGAACGATATTGAAAAGCTGGTGAACAATCAGCCGATTCAATTACCAAGTGAATACGCTTTTTTGGGACGAGCCATTTCAACCTTTATAGGGATTCTTTACAGCCTTGATCCAGAGATTGATTTATTAGAAATCAGTAAGCCAATGTTGAAGAAATGGTTAAAGGATAATTCAGAGGGCGCTAAAGCAACAGTTCTAAACTTTGCAAAGTCATCCTTAAAGCCGATAGTTTCATTACCAAATCAACTGCAGCAGGCATTAGAAGAACCTAGAAAGTACCGTGAATGGAAAAAAACAAATGAAGTATTAAAAATGAAGCATGAAATGGTTGTATCGAGAAAAAGAGATGCATTTCTGCTTTGTCTTTTAAGTAGTATTTTTGTTTATATTAGTTTCTATTTAAAACAAACGGGTTTGTTATATGCAAGCTCCAGTCTGCTGTTATTTAGTGTCGTTTATTATATCAGAATGCTCCTTCGCCATCGAAGTCTTATGGATCATTCCTGAAAATCAGTGCAGCATAAAAAGGTAAGGGCTATCAAAATGAATAGCATCTTACCTTTTTTTTATGAATATTCACATAAACACTAAAAATTAGTTAATTACATTTAGTAAATTACTTCCCTTTTTGACAATTTCTTGGTTTAATAGGAGTAATAAAAAGTTCATATACTAGAATATTTTTCTAGTAATAATATTTTTGTCTAAATTATGTCAGTCCATCATTTGCTCTACAAGTCTATTTGGAAGGGTTTTCACTACTGGTATTGCAGTATTTATAGAAAGGAGGATAAAATTCTTCGGAAAAAATATGGAAAAAAATACCTTACTAAATTTGTAACAATTACCTTAGGATAATTATGTTGTTATCGTGTTAATATTGATATTGCAGATAACAAAAAATAAATCCAGCGACAGTGACTAAAATCACAAATCGGCGGAAAAATTTTGGCGATATGATGTTGCTGTATTTATTCGGATGCTTAATAAGCATGCACAGCTTTTGTGTAAGAAAAATATATTGATACTTTCAAAGAAAGGGGTACTTGTATGAAATTTAAATCGGCTTTTTTAATGTTTATTATTACCATTGCCACAGTACTTACAGGATGTGAACCGCTGCTGGTTCTAGATCCTAAAGGGCCTCAAGCTGAGAGGCAAGCAAGGGATATCATGTTATCCATTGGCATCATGTCCTTTATCGTTATCGTTGTTTTCGCTATTTTGATTTATGTTTTAATTAAGTACCGTGCTTCAAAGCAAAGCCCGGACTATGAACCACCACACATTGAAGGGAATCCTTGGGTGGAAGCCATTTGTGTAGGTATTCCAGTTATTATCGTTGCTTACTTCTCATTTGTATCTGTACAAAGTAACTACATTGTAGAAGCAACACCAAAAGGCTACGAAGATCAAGAACCATTAGTAATTTATGCTTCATCATCAGATTGGAAATGGCATTTTAGTTATCCTGAAGAAGATATTGAAACAGTGAACTACTTGTATATTCCAACAGATCGTCCAATTGAATTTAAACTATATTCATATGGACCTATTACAAGTTTCTGGATTCCGCAGCTAGGCGGACAAAAATATGCGATGTCTGATATGGTTACCACACTGCACTTAGCAGCTGATGAACCAGGCGAAATGATGGGACGTAACGCAAACTTTAGTGGTAAAGGTTTTGCTGAAAATATGTTTAACGTTACAGCAATGTCTCAAAAGGATTTTGATGATTGGGTAGATGAAGTTCATGAAACAGCAGAACCTCTAACAGAAGATGAGTTTGATAAGCTGCTAGAACCAGGTCATTTAGGTCAAATGACGTTTACTGGAACACACTTAGAATTCTCACCAGCACCAGAACATAATCATCAATCAACTGAAACTGACTCTGAACAATCTCATGAAGGACATACAGAAGGTATGGAAATGAATGAGGATACTTCAGAGCATAGCGGTCATTAATCTTTAAAAGATAATTACGTGCAGGTTTTCACATGTAATAGTTTGATTGAGTAATATATTTCCTGAAAGGAGTCATATAAGGATGGAATTCTTTGAGCGTTTTGCCGTACCACATCCAAGTCCTGCAATCTATGCTTCGATGGTTGCCATTGGTCTAACAGTGATTGCCATTATTGCAGGCTTAACCTATTTTAAAAAATGGGGTTATTTATGGCGTGAGTGGCTAACAACAGTTGACCATAAACGTCTCGGTATTATGTATTTATTATGTGCTTTAATAATGCTTTTCCGCGGCGGCGTTGACGCGATCATGCTGCGTGCACAACTTGCGGTACCTGATAATAAATTGCTTGATTCTCAACACTACAATGAAGTTTTTTCAACGCACGGGGTAGTCATGATTATGTTTATGGCTATGCCATTCATTATTGGTTTTATGAACTACATTGTACCTTTACAAATTGGGGCTCGTGATGTTGCATTCCCACGTTTAAATGCGATCAGTTTCTGGCTGTTCTTTATGGGTGCAATGTTATTTAACATTTCTTTCGTAGTTGGCGGATCGCCTGATGCAGGTTGGACATCATACTTTCCTTTGGCAAGTAATGATTTTAGTACATCTGTTGGTACGAACTATTATATGCTGTCGCTTCAAATATCCGGTCTTGGTACGTTAATGACGGGTATTAACATGATTACGACAATCATGAAAATGAGAGCACCTGGTATGACATTAATGAAAATGCCAATGTTCACATGGTCTACTTTAGTAGCTAACTTGATTATTATCACTGTTTTCCCAGTTTTAACAGTTGCACTTGCAATGGGAACAATGGACCGACTATTTGGAACGAACTTCTTTACAACAACAAACGGCGGTATGGATATGATGTGGGCAAACCTATTCTGGGTTTGGGGACATCCGGAAGTATATATCTTAATCCTTCCAGCGTTTGGTCTATATAGTGAGATTATTTCTACATTCTCTAGCAGAAACTTATACGGTTATAAATCGATGGTTGCTTCAATGGTCATCATCTCAGCTCTTTCATGTCTTGTATGGGCGCACCATTTCTTTACAATGGGTCAAGGTGCAACGGCAAACAGCTTCTTCTCCATTACAACAATGGCGATTGCCGTTCCAACAGGGGTTAAGATCTTTAACTGGCTGTTTACAATGTGGAAAGGGAAGATTCGTTTTACTGTACCAATGCTTTATTCAGTAGGTTTTATCCCGCTGTTCACAATCGGTGGTGTTACAGGGGTTATGCTTGCGATGTCAGCTGCTGACTATCAATATCATAACACTATGTTCTTAGTTGCTCACTTCCATAACACAATTATTCCAGGTGTTGTATTTGCAATGCTTGCTGGTTTAACGTATTATTGGCCAAAAATGTTCGGCTTTATGTTAAATGAAAGAATCGGTAAATGGACTTTCTGGTTGTTATCAATCGGCTTTGTTTTAGCATTCTTTCCAATGTATATCTCTGGCTTAGACGGTCAGGCACGTCGTATGTACACATATTCTGAGGCATCTGGCTTTGGTACTTTAAATATGATTTCATTTGTTGGTGCAGGTATCATGGCTGTTGCTTTTGCGTTAATTGTCTATAACGTATACTATAGTGTTCGTTATGCTCCAAGAAATATCGGTGAAGATCCTTGGGATGCTCGTACATTAGAATGGGCTACGCATACCCCTGTACCTGAATACAACTTTGCGATTACACCGCAAGTTAAGACTAGTGAACCGCTTTGGGATGCTAAGAAGCGTAAACACGTGTTATTCCCAGGTAAACTTGATGAAATCCATATGCCTAATAACAGTGGCGTACCATTTATTTTGAGTGTTATTTTCTTTGTATGGGGCTTTTCTTTTGTCTTTTCGATTTGGCCGCTTGTCATTGTTTCAACAATTGGAATTTTCGCTTGTCTGGCTCATCGTTCGTTTGAAAAGGACCACGGACGCCATATCTCTGTAGAGGAAGTTACTGAAACAGAAGAAAAATTAGGGGGTGTTAGATAATGAAAGCAGGTCATGCACAACCTCTAGAATATAGCACGCACCAAAATGATTTAAATATTTTCGGTTTCTGGGTTTTCCTTGGCGCTGAAATTATGCTTTTTGCAACACTCTTTACAAGTTATTTTGTTTATGAGGGTCGGACAGGTGCCGGCCCGACTGGGGCAGATATTTTCGAAATTACACCAGTCCTAATTGAAACCATTCTACTTTTAACAAGTAGTTTTGTTATCGGTCTTGGAGTACACGCAATGCGTCTTGGCAACAAAAAAGCTATGATGGCATTCTTTGCGATTACGCTTGCTCTTGGTTTGGGCTTTTTAGGATTCGAGATCTTTGAATTTGTTCATTATGTACACGTTGGTGCAGGTATTCAAATCAGTGCTTTCACTGCCATCCTGTTAACAACATTAGGAACTCACGGATTGCACGTTACGTTTGGTTTATTCTGGGGAACAGCCATTCTTATCCAATTGAAAAAACGCGGCTTAAATGCACAAACTGCGAATAAGTCATTTATTTTCTCGCTTTACTGGCATTTCTTAGATGTTGTCTGGATCTTTATCTTCAGCTTCATCTACTTGAAAGGAATGATGTAATATGAGTGAACTATTTCCACGTAAACAAATAATGGGCTTTGTCTTTTCTTTAATTATGACAGCCGCTGCTCTTACTGTTTATTTCATGGATTTATCTTATGCAGCTGGCATGACTATTCTTGTTGTTACTGCATTTGCTCAGGCTCTTCTTCAGCTGGTGGTCTTCATGCATGCTGGCGAAACAGATGACAAATGGTCTATTTACGGTAATGTTTACTTCATGGTAGGAATCGCTTTAGTAACGATTTTTGGTTCACTATTGCTTTTCGTTTGGGATATGTAATAGAAAAAGGGAAAGAAAGAGGGTGTCGGCATCGGCGCTCTCTTTCTTTTTCTTTATTTTTTATCTTTTTAGGTGCACCACTTTACTCGGTTTAATCGGAGTAATTTCGATTCCCTTAAAGGTGTTTTCCACCATTTCCTCTGTCGCAATGAAGAACATCCCCATAAGAAAAATAAAAATGGCACCAACAACCGTTCCGACCCCAATTCCAATTACCGAGTTGAAGCCGCTTACAATTCCGTATAAAAGAATCATCATACCTAAAAGTAATGTAGCACTGCCAGTAAATTTTGTTGCATTTAATATTTTCAAACGTGTATTCATCATAACGACCTCCTTTATATGTCTATATTATTCAAAAAATTCACAAAATTGTCAAACTTTTTTTGAAAATATTTCACTTTTTAATATTTCTTACTTTTTTATGTAATAAATTTCTTTATTATGTTTAATTAAATATATGAAAATTACTTGTAATAAAACTATCTTATAAAAGTATATTAGAGTTTGTCATATCCATTCTATAATGATGGCTTCTTTAATAAACTTTGTTTTAGAATGGGATTGATGACTCTTAGTGGTTAAACATGATTTCTTATAGAAAAATATACTTTACTGAAAGGAGCTTTGGAATGACGGACCAAACGATTATTCGTTTTGAAGGGGTAACAAAGCAATTTGACCATAACCCTCCCATATTGAAGGATGTAAGCTTTGAAATTGAAAAAGGAAAGTTCTACACCTTATTAGGGCCTTCCGGCTGTGGGAAAACGACCATTCTAAGATTAGTTGCCGGCTTCAATGAGCCATCAGCAGGAAAGATTTATTTTAACAATAAAGTCATTAATAATGTACCAGCTAATAAACGTCAGGTAAATACGGTGTTCCAGGACTATGCTTTATTTCCCCATTTAAATGTATTTGAAAATATTGCTTTTGGATTGCGGATTAAGAAACTGAGTAATTCTGAGATTACGAACAAGGTTAGGGAAGCATTACGGTTTGTTAATCTTGCCGGCTTTGAGAACCGGGAAATTAATGAAATGTCAGGTGGACAGAGGCAGCGGGTAGCCATTGCGAGGGCGATTGTCAACGAGCCGCAAGTTCTGCTTCTTGATGAACCTTTATCGGCTTTAGATTTAAAGCTCAGAACCGAAATGCAGTATGAGCTGAGAGAATTACAGCGCCGTCTTGGCATCACCTTTATTTTTGTTACACATGATCAGGAAGAGGCCTTAGCCATGTCAGATGAAATCTTTGTCATCAACAATGGGAAAATCGAGCAAAGCGGGACGCCAACAGATATTTATGATGAACCGATTAATCGTTTTGTCGCTGAATTCATTGGGGAGTCTAATATTGTTTCAGGGACAATGATACGTGATTATTTGGTGGAATTTGCTGGAAAGAGATTTTCATGTGTGGACAAAGGTTTTCACGAAAATGAGCCGGTTGAAATTGTTATTCGTCCGGAGGATTTAGAAATCACAACACCTGTGTTGGGGCAGCTCCAAGTTCAGGTAGATTCACAGTTATTTCGCGGCGTTCATTATGAAATATGCTGTAATGATCAGGATGGGAATGAATGGCTTGTTCATTCTACGAAAAAGGCAAATGTCGGGGATAAAATTGGCCTTCACTTTGATC
The DNA here is from genome assembly GCF_036670025.1 of Niallia oryzisoli. NCBI lineage: Bacteria > Bacillati > Bacillota > Bacilli > Caryophanales > Bacillaceae > Niallia > Niallia oryzisoli. The sequence goes on from NZ_CP137640.1 coordinate 395,679, forward strand.
CAGAGGCGATCCATGTGATGCGCCTTGGTGAAACGGAAGAAGAATTTGATAATCGCCTTGAAGCGTATGGTGAGGAAAAACATGAATAATCAGCATACACGTAATTTATATATCATTCCGTATGTAGGCTGGATTGTTTTATTTGTTGTCGCCCCGATTATACTTGTACTTTATTACTCTTTCATTGACATAGAGGGACATTTTACATTAGAAAATTATACAAAATTTTTTACACCCGTTTATTTGAAAATGACAATAAGCTCGTTTTGGTATGCTTTTTTAATAACAGGCTTTTCCTTGTTGGTTGGTTACCCGGCTGCATACTTTTTAACGAAGACAAGGAATAAGCAATTATGGCTGCTGCTGATTATATTGCCATCCTGGATCAACTTATTGTTAAAGGCCTATGCTTTTTTAGGGATTTTTGGTGCGTATGGGATAACAAACAGCTTTCTTGAAGTAATCGGCATTGGAGCAAAGCAAATATTGTTTACGGACTTCAGCTTTGTTTTTGTCTCCGTTTATATATTTATTCCATTTATGATTTTACCGATATTTAATTCGTTAGATAAGCTGAACTCTACATTAATTGATGCATCGAATGATTTAGGTGCCTCAAAATGGACAACCTTCAGGCGGGTTGTTTTTCCTTTGACACTGGACGGAATAAAGTCCGGCTGCCAGGTAGTTTTTATCCCGGCGTTATCGTTATTCATGTTGACTCGATTGATCGCGGGAAATCGGGTGATCACACTTGGTACTGCGATTGAGCAGCATTTTCTTGTGACGCAGGACTGGGGAATGGGTTCAACGATTGCGGTATTTCTCATTCTGGCCATGTTTGTCATCATGATGGTAACAGGAAGGAAAAGGAGGGGTCTGTAGATGAAAAAAATGACTAAGCTGTCAAATCTGTATTTACTTTTTATCTTTTTCATTTTATATGCTCCGATTTTTTATTTAATCTTCTACTCGTTTAACAGCGGCGGCACAATGCATGATTTTGAAGGCTTCACCCTTGACTGGTATAAGGAGCTTTTAGGCGATACAAGATTGCTAATCATTGTATTAAATACGATTATTATCGCCCTTTTATCAGCTGCGATATCAACCATTGTGGGGGTAATGGGAGCACTTGGGATTGCTTATGTGAAAAAAAGACATGCGCAAAATACATTATTATCCCTTAATAATGTATTGATCGTCAGTCCTGATGTAATCATCGGTGCTTCGTTTTTAATCACATTTACGTTACTTGGTATTAAACTTGGATTTACCTCCGTTCTTTTATCGCATATTGCCTTTAGTGTGCCGATTGTTGTAATTATGGTCCTGCCGAAGATACAGGAGATGAGCTCAAATTTGGTCGATGCTGCCAGAGATCTCGGTGCAAGCCGCTTAGATGTGCTGACAAAAGTGACACTTCCATACATAACTCCGGGGATTTTTGCCGGTTTCTTTATGGCTTTGACCTATTCGCTCGATGACTTTGCCGTTACGTTTTTTGTGACTGGAAATGGCTTTACAACATTGTCGGTGGAGATTTATTCAATGGCAAGAAGAGGGGTCTCATTAAATATTAATGCCTTATCAACGCTATTGTTTTTATTTACGATGCTGCTCGTGGTTGGTTATTACTTTATTAATCAACGCTACAGCCGTACGTCAGGAATGGAGGTACGAAAATGAAAAAGCTCGTTAAGTTATTCATAGCGGTTCTAATTGTATCCTTCCTACTGTTGTTTATTGTTTCGAAATTGAATTCATCACAAGGGTATTCTTCAGGCAATACGCTGACGGTATTTAACTGGGGGGACTACATTGATGAGGAGTTAATTAAGAATTTTGAAAAAGAAACAGGCATAAAAGTCATTTATGAAACCTTTGATTCAAACGAAGCGATGCTGACAAAAATCAAGCAGGGGGGTACTTCCTATGATGTAGCGGTACCTTCAGAATATATGATTGAAAAAATGCAGGAAGAGGATTTATTAATTCCACTCGATCATTCAAAGCTGCCGAACGAAAAATACATTGATTCTCGTTTTATGGATCTTCCTTTTGACCCTGAAAATCAATTTTCGATTCCTTATTTTTGGGGAACTGTTGGAATTGTTTATAATCCCGAACTGCTTGGTGATATTGTGATTAAGGGCTGGAATGACCTCTGGAATCCGAAGCTGGAAAACAAGATCTTACTGGTTGACGGAGCGAGGGAGGTTATGGGGATAGGTTTAAATAGTCTGCATTATTCTCTAAATGATACAAATAAGGATCATCTTCTTGAGGCAAAGAAAAAGCTTGAAACGTTAACTCCTAATATTAAAGCGATAGTCGGAGACGAAATTAAAATCCTGATGGCTAATGAAGAAGCGGCGATTGGTGTTGTTTGGTCGGGTGATGCTGCAGATATTATGTGGGAAAATGAGAAGCTTGATTACGTTGTTCCAGAAGAAGGCTCCAATCTTTGGTTTGATAACATGGTCATCCCGAAAACAGCCAAAAATATAGATGGAGCTCATCAATTTATTAATTTTATGCTTGATCCCAAAAATGCTGCCCAAAATACAGACTATGTCAGCTATTCAACACCGAATAAAGAGGCCTTAAAATATTTAGATGAAGAAGTTGTGAGCGATGAACGTTTTTATCCAGATGTCGAATTGACAAAAAGACTTGAAGTATATGAAAACCTCGGTAAAAAAATGCTTGCCTACTATAATGAGCTTTACCTTGAATTTAAGATGCATACAAAATAGTGACATGGTGTCATGCCTGCAAATGGACAAATTGATTCATTTTGTCCATTTGCGGGAATGACACCATGACTAATGAAACGCTTTTTGTGACATCTTAAAAAGAAAAAAGGAGTTGCATGCTTCTATGAGAATCACGTTCATGACTATTTTGCTTCTTTTTTCTTTATTTTCAACAGGGATTCATGCGGAAACAAAAAAAGTTTCGCAAAAAGAGCTGGCAATTGTTATTGATGATTTTGGTAATAACTTAAAGGGAACGGAGGAGATGCTTAATCTCCCAGTGCCAATAACAGTAGCTATTATGCCTTTTCTATCGACAACAGAGCGTGATGCAAAATTAGCTCATGCAAAGGGTCATGAAGTAATCGTTCATTTGCCAATGGAGCCTAAGAAAGGAAAAAAGAGCTGGCTTGGGCCGGGGGCTATAACAACCGGTATGAGTGATGCTGAGATTAGAAAACAAGTGGAAAAGGCCATTGAAGCCGTGCCATATGCAGTTGGAATGAATCATCATATGGGATCAAAAGTAACGGAAGATGAGCGGATCATGAGAATTGTTTTAGAGGTTTGTAAGGAAAAGGGTCTTTTTTATCTTGATAGCAGGACAACTAGCAATAGCGTAGTTGGGAAAATTGCGGATGAATTATCGGTGCCGCATCTAGAAAATGATTTGTTTTTTGATCATATTTATACACAAGAATATATAAATAAGCAGGCATACAAACTGATGAAGCAATTGAGTGAAGAAGATCAATTAATCGCCATCGGTCACGTCGGTATCACAGGCGAGCGTGTAGTGGATGTATTAAAAACATACATTCCCAAATACAAAGAACAAGCAGAAATTGTTCCACTTTCAACATTAATTCCTGAGCTAGACATGATTGACTAAAGACTGCCATAGAAAAAGCAGAGGGACGGTTCTTTTGCTTCCATTTTTGAAGGAGGAAGCAAGAGAACCGTCCCTCTGCTTCATTGAGTTAAGTGATTTACCACACTGACTCTTTTTTTATTTCGGGATAACATTATATTTAGAATGGATTTTTATTAATTGTTTTATAATAAATTTTAAATTATAGTTATTATAATTTAGTATTGATTTTAAATAAATACTTGTTATAATAAGAATATAAGAAAAGAACATATGAATGAAATCTAAGGAGGAATTTTATTATGACTATTCAAGCTGAATTAAATCAACAAATTGCAAACTGGAGTGTACTTTATACAAAGCTTCATCGTTTTCACTGGTTTGTAAAAGGACCTTTATTCTTCACGCTTCATGCAAAATTTGAAGAGTTATATAATGAATCAGCACTTGTTGTTGATCAGGTTGCCGAGCGTCTATTGGCTATTGGCGGGGAACCAATCGCAACAATGAAAGAATTCCTTGATACAGCAACAATCAAAGAAACAGCTGGCGAAACAAAAGCAGCTGATATGGTTGCGGCACTTGTAAAAGACTACACTGAAATTAAAGCTGGCCTAGCGCAGTTAGCTGAACATGCTGAAGAAGAAAATGATACTATTACGAATGATCTTGCTATAGGTTTGATTGAGAGCATAGATACACATGTTTGGATGCTGAATGCTTATTTAGGAGAATAATAGCGAATAGCGGTTTTCCTTTATAAAATGTCCCTCATCATTTTGATGTGGGATATTTTTATTGTGCTTGAGAGAGAGGATGTACTAAAGAGACATATTGGAAAAGCGAGGTTTGAAAAATGTCCTATATAAGGCATCCAAAGAACAACTTGGGGTAAGCGTGGTTTGTCAGTTATACAAACATATCCTAATACAAAACAGCACCAGAGACTTCATTTCTAAAATCTCTGGTGCTTCTCTTATTTAAACAAACGTTTGATTAACTGGAGGAATGGCTTCTTTCCATTGCTTTAGTATCAGGTTCTGTATAATTGTTTCTTGATGAAAACATATAGTTCCGATGGTGATAATGAATGCTGTAGACGAGTCCCATGGCAAACATATTTCCCATGAGCGAGCTTCCTCCATAGCTGATAAACGGCAGTGGAATACCTGTGATCGGCAATACTTGGATCGTCATGCCGATATTTTGGAATACATGGAAAGTTAACATACTGATAATTCCGACACAAATATAGGTATTGTACGATTCAACCGTTTCCAAAGCTGTTTTCGTAAGGTGATAGATTAAGAGGAAAAATAGTCCAATTACAATACTTCCGCCAAGGAAACCATACTCTTCTCCAATGACACTGAAAATAAAGTCTGTATGACTTTCAGGAATATATACTTTTCTTTCACCAAAGCCTTTTCCGGTTAATAGTCCGGAGCCGATAGCTTTTAATGAATTTGAAAGATGGTACCCCGCCGCATTATTATGTGGATCAAGCCATGCATAGATACGATCAAATTGATAGGGCTTTACATTTAAATATTTTTCTAATATTTCTGGGGCCCAAATTACAAAGTAGAGAATGGTACAAGCTATAGCAGCACCGGTTCCATATAGCGATAAAATAATCTTCCAGGAGATTCCGGAAATAAAAATCATTCCTGTCATGATCGCGAGCATGACAAGCGACGTTCCTAAATCAGGCTGCAACATGACAAGCCCAACCGGTAAGCCGGTTACAAGACCAATTTTTAACAGGAGAATATAATCCGTTTTCATTGTTTTAGTTAAATATTTCTCGTGATGCTTACAGATGGTTCTGCTTAAGCCCATGATAAGAAATACCTTCATAAATTCAGACGGTTGAATTGAGCCGACTGGGGTGATAAACCAACTTTGTGCCCCGTTAATTTTAGGCGTGAATTCAGTAACTGGTGCAAATGCTAAAATCAATAACACTAAAATACCGATACCATAAATAACCCAAGAAAGTCTATTCAGTTGGTCGCTGTCAAAGTACATGATCACTGCAATAATCGCAGCACCAACAGCATACCAAAAAATTTGCTGAAGCAGGAAATTGGAACCTGAATATTGATCTGAAGTCTGCCCGCTGTATATTGCTGCACAACTGACGAGAAAAAACATCAATAATAATAATGTTAATGTCCAATCGAATCTCTCTGCAACCCTATTCTTACGCTCCATCATCCACACCTAATTTCATCTGTGTTTACCACTTAATCCTAGCAAACAATTTATACTTCAACAATATAATTTTACAAAAAATTGTGACGTTTGAATCAATGAAAAAGTGCCAGGCACAACGAAAGGACAAAAAGGCTTTATTTGTCCATAACTAGTGCCTGACACCTTATTTAAACCTTATTAGCTGGAACAAGGCATCTTTGTTTCGGGGCATTATTTGTTCATCGCTAAGCATTCTTTGGGCCTTTAATTGCTGTGCGGTTTCAAATACCCAAGGTTTTTCAATGTGGGCTTGGTTAAGGATTTCTTCCTGATAAAAAATGGTCACGGGGTCACCATGATAGAGACTTTCTCCATTATTCAAGACGATAATTTCATCAGCCCACTCGTAGGCATGCTGAACATCATGTGTGGAAAGGATGATCGTTTTATCCTTTTGATGAATATCCTCAAGAATTCTCATGATTTGCTTGGCATAATAGGCATCAAGCCCTGCTGTAGGTTCATCTAATATGAATACATCAGGGTCCATAGCCAGGACTCCGGCAATGGAGACCCGTTTTTTCTGGCCTAGGCTCAAAAAGTGGATCGGACGGTCTTGAAGATTTGTTGTTTCTGTTAATTCCATTGCCCAGGCGGTTTGTTTTTCAACCATTTCCTTCGACCAGCCTAAATTGTGTGGTCCAAAAGAAATGTCCTGTTTGACAGTGCCTGAAAACAGCTGCGAGTCAGGGTCCTGAAAAACAATCCCTACATGTTTCCTCAGCTTAAGAAGGGATTGACGATCATATCGAAGCTTATCGCCGTTAAAGTAAATGGTGCCTGAAGCAGGCTTTAACAGGCCGTTTAAATGTTGAAAAAGAGTGGATTTCCCAGCACCGTTTTTTCCCAGTAGGGCGATTTTCTTCCCTTTTTTAATGGTAAGGGTCAGGTTATGTAAAGCGGTTGTTCCATCTGCATAACGATGCGTCAACTGGTTTATTTCAAAAAAATACTCAGCCATTTCATCTTCCTCCCCAAAGGATGTAGACTATTGTTAGACAAGCCAGGATAGCAGAAATCACAAGCCAGCTGGCTGCTGATAGATTGTAACCGTCATCCATATACCCCATTTCATTCGCGTACGCACGAGATTCCATGGCATTCGTTAATTCTTTCGCTCGTTTAAAAACGCCAATAAACAATGCAGAAATTAATAGACTAATGGAATACAGCCATTGTCTTTTTGTTCTGTAACCAAGCCGGGAATTTTGGGCCTGATATATACTACTCGTTGTTTCCAGAAAAACAAATATAAAGCGGTAGGTGATTTCCATAATTTCAATAAGCAGCTGTGGTATTTTAAGCTTTCGTAAAACCTTCAAAATGTCATGTACGGGAGTGGTTAATATTAAAAAATATAAACAGCTGATGGAACCCATTGCGATGCAAAAGAGCTGGAAGGCACTAGTTAAACTATCAGAGGTTATATAGAGATTCCAGCTAATAAATGATGATGACCAAATAACATTTGGCATATCAGCGTCTATATCGGCAATCGAAAAAAGAATCGTAACGATTCCTGATAATAGAAAAAAGAAAGGCAACAATAGTAATTTTATCAAATAATTCACCGGAATTTTTGCCCCGAAAAGGATGAATAGACTCATCACAGAAAAAGTGGCTAAAGAAACAATCACGTCTTTTACAGCTAAGGAAAAGAAGAGAAGAGAAAATGCGAAGAACATTTTCTCTATCGGATGAATACGTTTTAAACCATTGAAGTAGGCATATTTATCGATTAGAAGCATATTTTGTTTTGCCTTCTTTATCTTCTTTTCCTTTTCGCCCCTTCATATAGCCGATAAAGTAGCCAATAAAGCCGGCTCCAATGGCTCCTTGAAGGACAAATAACAAGCTTTCGGTTTCACCGCCGGGAGGCTCCCAAAAACTTTCGAACCATGGTTCGTAGCCTGCATTGATTTCAGTTATGGCTTCTTGGGCTGCTCCATCTGCACCACCGAAATCAGAGTCTTTTTGTATAAATAAAGGAATAATCGCGAGCATAATTACAGCTAAAATGAAAAGTAGATTCTTTTTCATAATTCATTAGCCTCCTTTGATAGAACACGCAATGACTTTAATTCTTCTAAATTGTATTTTCTTAGGAAATTCATAACGATCACAGTTAACAGCCCTTCGCTTATAGCTAGTGGGATTTGTGTTACCGCAAAAATTCCGGCGAATTTAGTGAATGAGGCTAAAATACCTCCTACTTCAGAAGGGAAGGCCAGTGCCAATTGAAGCGAGGTCATGACATACGTGCTAATACCGCCTAGTACAGTAGCTAGGAAAACAGCCATTGAAAGCGACCAGCCAATCTTTATTGCGCCTTTATATACTAGGTATGTAACGACAGGTCCGATAACAGCCATTGAAAAGGCATTTGCACCCAGTGTTGTTATTCCTCCGTGGGCCAGTAATAATGCTTGAAATAGCAGGACAATTGTACCGATAATGGTCATGGCAAATGGTCCATACAAGACTGTCCCTAATCCCACACCGGTCGGATGTGAAGAGCTGCCTGTAACGGAAGGGATTTTTAAGGCAGAAAGAACAAAGGCAAAGGCACCAGATAATCCGAGAATCATTTTAGTTTCCGGGTTTTCTAAAATTGTTTTTCGAATAGACCTGAAGCCTAAAATTAGGAAGGGAAGAGTCACTCCCCACCAGAAGAGGGCCCATTCTAATGGCAAAAATCCTTCCATGATATGCATCGCAGCGGCCTTGTTAGGGACAATGAGCAGTAAAGCAATAAAATACAAGACTTTCCGAGTAGAACTTTTCATCGTTTTTCTTCTCCTTCTAAAGTAAGTTGATCGTAAAAGGAATCCCGCCATTCCAATTTCAATGCAAAAAAAATACTTCTTTCTAGATGAAAGAAGTACGTAATTGGTAGCTGCGTGATTTAAAAAAACACACTTGTGCAATATTCGTACCCCCTATCCTCGTAGGCTGAACTGTTGACACCTTATGGCAGGTCTCCTGGCTCTGGATCATTGCTCATTACATCCTTCCCATCCAAAAGGACAGTGGACTTTCAGTAATTCTGCTCCCCATTACAGTGGCGGGACCGCGTCGGAATTTAACCGGCTTCCCTATTAAGCAAAGTAAATTTGCACCATAAAGATTATGAAATTTTTAGATTACTAACTAGTTTAACATGTAGTGGGTAATCCTTCTAGAAAAATTTATTTGTGAAAAAGATATTTACACTTTCACCTAAACATGCCTATTATAGAAAGGACAAACAATAAGCTAATAATTTTTACGAGATGGAATATTTGCAATTTCTAGAATATGTTATTATGATTAGTCAATATTATGGGATACTTGAAAAATAAATAGTGATCATTTAAAAGCCCCGAAATAGATTACAAGGGATAATAGGGAATCCGGTGAAAATCCGGAGCAGCCCCCGCTACTGTAAAGCTGATGAAATTGTCAATGCCACTGGTGCAAACCGGGAAGGGACAAGAGTAAGATGATGCGAAGCCAGGAGACCTGCTTTTAAATGAAGTACGATACTTTTCGGAGGGAAAGGTGGAGGCGATTCAATGCGTAAAGTTTTATTTACATACTTTTCGCAATACCTTGTGATGCTTCTAAAACCTTAACTCTCCTGAGTTAAGGTTTTTTTATTATGCGCTTGCTTAGACGTAAAAGGAGGAAAACAATGACAACCTGGAATCTCGAAGGAACAAAGTCTCATCTATTAATCTGTAATGGCAGCAGCTGTATGAGAAAAGGCGGTGAAGAAGTGACATTAGCAGTTCGTGATGAAATTACAAAGCTTGATTTGGACAAGCAGATTCATACGACACGAACTCGGTGTAATGGAAGGTGTCAGGATGCATGTATCGTTATTGCTTATCCCGAGGGTAATTGGTATCGGGTCGACTCACCTGAGATTGGCCGTCAAATTGTTCGTGATATAGATGGCCAAAGGCTTGAGTCTAATAAAATCTATCATTGGGTTAATGGAGAAATGATGCCTAATCCTACAGCCACCCCTACTAAAGGAGTACGAAAGGGTTCCATTATAAAAAAATAAAGGAGTTGTTTGCTGTGACGGAAAAAGGAAAACTATTTGTTGTTGGATTCGGTCCAGGGGATTTCAAGCATATAACAAAACGGGCAGTGGAAGCGATTCAAGAAAGTGACTTGGTCATTGGGTACAAAACGTATGTTGAATTGATTGAGCATTTTCTCAATGAACAAACGGTTGTTAGTACTGGAATGACGGAGGAGGTTTCGCGGGCACAGGAAGCGGTGAAGCAGGCTGAAAACGGCAAAAAGGTTGCGGTTATTTCAAGTGGAGATGCCGGTGTCTACGGCATGGCTGGTTTGATTTATGAAGTTTTGATTGAAAAGGGCTGGAAGCAGGAAACAGGAGTTGAGGTGGAAGTTGTACCAGGAATCTCGGCCATTAACTCTTGTGCATCACTGATTGGGGCACCTGTTATGCATGATTCTTGTACGATCAGTCTTAGTGACCATCTAACACCATGGGAGCTTATTGCCAAGCGGGTTGAAGCTGCAGCCCAAGCTGACTTTGTGATTGCCCTCTACAATCCGCGCAGCGGCCGGAGAACGAGGCAAATCATTGAAACACAGAAAATATTATTGAAGTATCGCTCTCCCCAAACTCCGGTAGGACTTGTAAAAAGTGCTTACCGCGACCGCCAAAATATTGTGATTACCAATTTAGCAGAGATGCTTAACCATGACATCGGGATGCTAACAACTGTTATTATTGGGAACTCTTCAACCTTTTTGTACGACAACTTAATCATTACACCACGGGGTTATCAAAGAAAATATACGTTGAATGAGGAACAGCAACCGTTAAAGCCACACCAGCGTTTGCAAAAAGAGGCAGAGCCGTGGGCCTTAGAGCAAGAAATCGGACTTTCAGAAGGGACAGGAATTGACGTTGATTCTGCTATAGGATTGCTTACGAAAGCATCGGTAAAAAAACAAACCTCTTTAGAGATTGCAAGAAAAGCAGTAGCAATGGTGACCGGTCAAAAAGTAAGCGGACAAGCACCTATCGTGCAGCAAAAGATTGAAACGGTGTTTGAATTAGCAGTCAGTCCTGGTGTTGCCAATAAAGAATTTACACCAAAGCAAATGATCACCCTTGCTGAAGTGGTCGGTGAAAAAGGCAGAATGGAGTACACCCCACATCACAAAATAATATTAAAAATTCCGACCTCTAATCCTGAAAGTATTACTATACAGCTGCGTGAGGCAGGCTTTCTTCTATCTCCAGTTGGGGATGTTGTAACAGTCAAAGCTTGTGACTTCTGTGATGGTGAAAAAACAGAGCCTATTCCATATGCCGATGAGCTGCAGAGTGTACTTGGCGGCAGCAAAATGCCAAAGGAGCTAAACATAGGTTTTAATGGCTGCGGAATGTCCTGCTACAGTGCAGTGATGGAGGATATCGGCATTGTTTATCGCAGAGGAAAATTTGATTTGTTTCTCGGAGCCAAACCTGTCGGCCGCACAGCACATCCAGGCCAGCCGGTAGCGGAAGGGATTGAGCCTGAACAGCTTGTCGGTATTATTACAAATATTGTTGAAGAATATAGAGAGAATGCCCATCCAAACGAGCGATTATTTAAATATTTCAAGCGGGTCAAACAGATTCAAGGCTATAAATATAAGGATATTACACCAGTTATTGAAATAGAGCCGGCACCTTGCGGGGATTAATTTAAAGGAGGAATTGTATATGAAAGCCGTTTTATTTGTGGGGCATGGAAGCAGATTAGAAGCTGGAAATGAAGAGATTCGCAGATTTGTAGATCAAATGATTCCGACGATGGATTCTAGTCTTATCATTGAAACCTGTTTCCTTGAATTTGCTTCACCGACGATTATGCAGGGGATTGACCAATGTGTTCAAAGAGGCGCGGCTGAAATTCTTGTTATTCCGATTATTTTACTTCATGCCGGACATTCAAAACTTCATATACCTGCAGAAATAGTAGAAGCGAGAACAAAATATCCGGATGTTCGATTTACATATGGAGAAACCATTGGTGTTCATCCTGAAGTGTTTTCTATTTTAATCGATCGATTAGAGGAAATAGGCTTTGATACAGCTTCAAAGCATAAGGATACGGCCATTTTATTAATTGGACGGGGCGGCAGTGACCCTGGTGCAAATAGTGATTTTTATAAAATCACACGTCTTTTGTGGGAAAAATTGAACGTTAGATGGGTGGAAAGTGCCTTCATGGGTGTAACAACGCCGCTTGTTGACGAAGGGATTGAACGGTGCATCAAGCTTGGTGCCAAAAAAGTGGTGATGCTGCCATACTTTCTATTTACAGGTGTTTTAATGGAACGCATGAATCATATGCTCTCCCAATACAAAGAGAAATATCCGGAGCATGAGTTTTCCATTGCAGGTTATTTTGGCTATCACGATAAGCTTCAGACCATCTTAAAGGAACGTGTAAAAGAGGCGGATGAAGGAAACTCAAAAGGTGAACAGGACTTAGAAAACTATGTTTTGTATGCTGAAAAACATGGACACCATCACCATCATCATGAACATGAACACGAACACCACCATCATGACCATCATCATGATCACGAACACGGTCACCACCATCATGACCATCATCATCATGGAGAACGTTCAGTGGAGGTTACCAAATGATTCTGTTTTTAGCCGGTACAAGTGATGCCAGAGAATTAGCGTTGGAAATACAGAAGGAAGGGTTTCGGGTCCTAGCAACAGTGGTGACAGAGTCAGCAGCTAAAAGCTTGGAGGATGCAGGGATTCCTGCCCAAATTGGCAGGTTGACGGCAGCTGATATCGCAGCATTAATCAAAGAAAAAGGCTTTCAGGCTGTGGTTGATGCCAGTCATCCATTTGCAGAAGAGGCTTCAAAAAATGCCTTGCAGGGGGCAAAGGAAGCAGATGTTCCTTATATTCGTTATGAACGCGAGAGTCAAAGATTCCAGCATCCAAAGTTAAGCGTCGTATCTAACTATGCTGAAGCCGCAAAGCTTGCGGCAAAGAAACAGGGTGTCATCATGCTCACGACAGGAAGCAAAACGCTGGAGATTTTTGCAAAAGAATTAGTCGGTCTTCCAAATACAAGAATGATCACAAGAATGCTGCCAAGGATCGATAATATGGAGAAATGTGCAGCACTTGGAATTGAACAAAAGGACATTGTTGCCATACAGGGGCCTTTTTCAAAGGAATTAAATAAAGCACTCTACAAACAATACGGGGTCACGCTGATGATTACGAAGGAAAGCGGAAAAGTCGGCTCCGTTGATGAGAAAGTCGAAGCTGCTTTAGAGTGCGGCATCGAAACGATTATGATTGCCCGGCCAAAAGTTGATTATTCCAATGTATTTTCTAGCTTTGATCAAGTAATTACTGATTTAAATAAAAAATTATGCATTCAATAGGAGGAATAAACAATGGATTTTAAAACAGAATTTAAACCATTAACAATCGATCCAGATAAAATCTACGATTATAGCTTTTCGATTATTGCAGAAGAAATGGGTCAGCATGATTTTTCGGAGGATGAATGGAAGATTGTCAGACGGGTTATTCACGCTTCAGCAGACTTTGAACTAGGAAGAAGCGTCATTATCCATCCAGATGCCATTCGTGCCGGAGTAGAGGCCATCCGTAACGGGCGTCATGTTATTGCCGATGTCCAAATGATTGAAAGCGGGACCGGGAAAGCACGCTTCCAAAAATATGGCGGTGATGTACACTGCTACATCTCTGACGAGGATGTTGCTATTGAAGCAAAACGGTTGAATCAAACAAGAGCAATTATTTCGATGCAAAAAGCGGTCAAAGAAAATGAAGGTGGTATATATGCGATCGGCAATGCACCAACAGCCCTTTTAGAGCTTATTCGCCTGATTAAAGAAGGAAAGGCTAAGCCTGATTTAATCATCGGCATGCCGGTTGGATTTGTCTCTGCAGCTGAGTCAAAAGCGGAGTTGGCCAAAATTACCGAGGTTCCTTTTATCACAAATGTTGGGCGGAAAGGCGGAAGTACAGTTACTGTTGCAGCGCTAAATGCAATTTCTCTTTTAGCGGATCAGAAATAGTCATGGAAAAGAAGGAAAAAAAAGACCCATCTCAAATGCGTCAAGGCTATACAACAGGCGCCTGCTCTACTGCTGCAACAAAGGCTGCCTTAATTGCCTTAATAACGGGTGAATCACAAGAGGAAGCGACCATTCACTTACCTGTTGGGCGTGACGCCACTTTTACAATGGAAAAGTGTGAGATAGGTGAACTCGCTGTTAGTGCTGAGACGATAAAGGATGCGGGTGATGACCCAGATGCGACACATAAGGCACGAATAGTATCTACGGTCAGCTGGATAGATTCACCAGGCATTATCTTAGACGGGGGAATTGGTGTCGGCCGGGTGACAAAGCCTGGTCTTCCTGTTCCTGTCGGTGAAGCGGCGATTAACCCGGTTCCTAGGAAAATGCTCTTGACTGTAGTTCAAGAGACATTACAAGAATTCAAGATTAATAGGGGTGTCAAGGTTGTTATTTCCGTACCCGATGGGGAAGAGATTGCGAAAAAAACATTAAATGGACGTCTCGGAATAGTCGGCGGGATTTCAATTTTAGGAACAAGAGGAATTGTCGTTCCTTTTTCCAGTTCAGCTTACATGGCGAGCATTGCAGAAGCAGTTAGTGTCGCGAAAGCGTGTGGCTGTGAGCACCTCGTCCTTACGACAGGTGGACGGAGTGAAAAATTTGCCATGCAGCAGTTTCCCGAATTACCAGAGGAAGCATTTATTGAGATGGGTGACTTTGTAGGTTTTTCCTTAAAACAATGCAAAAAACAGGGCATTCAAAAGGTTTCTCTTGTCGGAATGATGGGCAAATTTTCAAAGCTTGCCCAAGGGGCCATGATGGTCCATTCTAAGGGTTCGTCGGTTGACTTTGGTTTTCTAGCTGAAATTGCCAGACTGTCAGGTGCCAATGAGGAGCTGTTTAGAGAGGTTGCTATGGCTAACACGGCATCACAGGTTGGTGAATTGATGGCAGAGGCTAATCACCATGTGTTTTTCAATAAGCTTTCTGAAGCCTGCTGTTACCAGTCATTAAAACATATCAAAGGCGGAATCGAGATCGACACAACTATCTATACGTTAAAAGGACAATTACTAGGAAGGGCTGTTGGAATTGACACAATCGATTAAATTAATCGGCATTGGGGATAGCGGAAAAGAAAGCATACTGCCACAGTACTTGGAGTGGATTGAAGAAAGTGAAGTGCTTGTTGGCGGTGAGAGAGTATTATCCTACTTTCCTGATTATAAAGGAGAAAAGTTAGCGATAAAAGGCGGATTAAAGACAATCGTAGAGCTTCTGCAAAAGGAGACACGTTCAACTGTTGTACTGGCTTCTGGTGACCCGCTCTTCTTTGGAATTGGTAACTACCTTTCTAAAAAAGTGGATATTGAAGTATATCCGTACGTAAGCTCGATTCAGCTTGCTTTTGCGAAAATGGGTGAGGGCTGGCAGGATGCTCTTGTTGTTAGTGTACACGGTCGGAGTATGAAAGGGCTGGCTCAGAGGATTGACGGTAAAAGCAAAGTGGCCTTACTCACTGATAAGGAGAACAGCCCGAATCGAATCGCTGACTATCTTCTTTCTTTCGGAATGACAGAATATCGGGCATTTGTAGCTGAAAATCTGCAGGGAGAAAATGAGAAGGTTGGTTGGTATGAACTGGAGGAAATGCTTCAGCATGAGTTTTCTCCATTAAATGTGGTGATTTTGAAAAAAACTGCTGAGGGACCAAGCTGGCCGCTTGGGATCGAGGATGAAGAATTTTCCCAGCGTAAACCCGATAAAGGATTGATTACAAAAAGGGAAATCAGAGTATTAAGTCTTCATGCATTGAAGCTTCGGAAAGACAGCACGGTTTGGGATATTGGTACTTGCACAGGCTCAATGGCAATAGAAGCAGCACGACTGGCTCCGGAAGGCCAGGTTTTTGCGATTGAAAAAAATGAGCCTGATTTAGAGAACTGCTTTCAAAATCAACGAAAGTTCCGTACAGATATAACATCCATACATGGGAAAGCCCCTGATGGCTTAGAGAATTTCCCAGACCCAGACGCCATTTTTATAGGCGGAACAGGCGGAGAAATGGCTGATTTAATTCAAATATGCTGTAGGCGTCTAAAAAAGGGAGGGCGAATAGTTCTGAATGCGGCTACGATTGAAAATTTATATCGTGCAAATGAGGCTTTTGCGCAGGCAGGATATCAAACTTCCATTATGCATGCTCAAATCTCACGAAGCAAACCGATTTTGGGGATGAATCGCTTTGTCCCGCTAAACCCCATCTATATCATTACAGCCGAAAGAAAGGAAGAAGTGAATGAGTAAGCTTGGTACATTATATGGTCTTGGTGTTGGACCGGGAGATCCAGAGTTAATTACAGTGAAAGCGTTCCGTGTCATCCAAGAGTCCCCTGTCATTGCTTATCCGAGAAAACGAAAGGGAAGTAAAAGCTATGCACATCGAATAGTCGAGGTATATATTCGCCCTGAAGAAAAGGAAATGCTGGGACTTGTTTTTCCAATGACAAAGGATCAAACCATCCTTGATCGGGAATGGAACCTAATGGTCGATGAAGTATGGCAGAAATTAAGGGAAGGGAAAGATGTTGCGTTTGTAACAGAAGGGGACCCCCTTTTATATAGTACTTTCATTCATATGATGAATTTAATGAAGGAATTGCATCCGGAGGTTGAAATCAAGTCTGTCCCGGGTATCTCCTCCTTTAACGGTTCTGCCTCAAGGCTTGGGATTGCCCTGGCAGATGGTGACGAACAAGTCGCCATTGTCCCGGCCCGTGACGATTATGACGCAATGAAAAAAGCAATCGAAGAACATGATGCTGTTGTGTTTATTAAGGTTGCGAAAGTAATAGATTTGATGCTTACGGTTTTAAGAGATTTAGATCTTTTAGATAAAGCATCAGTTGTGACGAAGGTGACATCAGAGGAAGAAGTGATTTGGAAGGTCAGTGAGTTAGAGGGTGTTGAGCTTGAATATTTAACATTAATGGTGGTGAGAAAGTGAGGATTTATATTGTCGGAGCAGGGCCGGGTGATCCGGATTTGATTACGGTCAAAGGATTGAACATTCTGCAGCAGGCTGATGTTATTTTATTTACGGACTCATTAGTGAATGAGGAATTGATTGCAAAGGCAAAGCCTGAAGCAGAGGTACTGAAAACAGCCGGGATGAATCTAGAAGAAATTGTTGAAGTGATGGTTGACCGGGTAAGCCAAGGAAAAATGGTGGCACGGATTCATACAGGCGATCCTTCCATGTATGGCGCCATTATGGAACAAATGGCTCAGTTAAAGAAAGAGGGCATTGGCTGTGAAGTCATCCCAGGCGTCAGTTCAGTATTTGCTTCTGCTGCTGCCATTGGTGCTGAGCTGACGATCCCAGATTTAACACAGACGCTTATTTTAACAAGAGCAGAAGGCAGAACGCCGGTGCCTGAATTTGAAAAATTACGTGATCTAGCGAGCCATCATTGTACAATTGCCTTATTTTTAAGTGCAACTTTAACAAAGAAAATCGTTAAAGAACTACAGGCTGCTGGCTGGAAGGATGAAACACCGGTAGCTGTCATTCAGCGGGCATCATGGCCGGATCAAAAAATTGTTCGTACAACATTGGCAAATCTTGATGAGGATATGAGAATAAACGGTATCCGTAAGCATGCCATGATTTTGGCTGGCTGGGCGTTAGATCCCAATATACATGAAAAAGATGAATACCGCTCAAAATTGTATGATGCCAGCTTTACGCATGGATATCGAAAAGGTGTGAACCATGATCATTGAATTAAAAGAGGGAGAATTTGCACCTATAACTCAAAATAATCCCTATGCTCTTGTGGCAATTACGAAGCATGGTGTTGAGTTATCCCGGCGCTTACATAAAATCTTTTCCCAAACAGATTTGTATTATATGAGCAAGTTTGAAAAAGGCGATGAAGATGTTAAAGGGATCCAGCTTTTCTCAGGCAGTGTTCGGATGCTGCTGCCAACCCTTTTTCAACAATATAAAGGCATTATTATGATTATTTCTCTTGGTGCTGTTGTACGGATGATCGCCCCGATTTTAAAAGATAAAAAAACAGATCCAGGTGTTGTTGTGATTGATGACCGCGGTGAAAATGTTATAAGTGTACTTTCGGGTCATTTAGGTGGTGCGAATGAACTAACCCGCCAAGTCGCGGCAGCACTTGAGGCAAGACCGATTATTACAACTGCCTCGGATGTACAGAAAACCATTCCAGTTGATTTATTCGGCTCCCACTATGGCTGGGTATGGGATTCCCCTGAAAAGTTAACCCCTGTCAGTGCATCTGTTGTAAATGAAGAGCATGTAGCGATTGTTCAAGAATCGGGTGAGCCTGACTGGTGGCTGTATGATACGCCAATTCCAAAGAATATTATACTTTACCCTTCTATTAGAGAGGCGATTGAAGCTAAGCCGAATGCTGCTTTAATTGTGACACACCGCTTGCTTTCTCAAGAAGAAGAAGTCCTTTTAGAAAACGGAATTGTTTTTCGTCCTAAGTCCGTCGTCATTGGGATGGGCTGTAACCGTGGAACAAGTGCTGAAGAAATTGAGAGTGTGATTCAGAATACACTTATTGATCTGAACATTTCTATTAAAAGTGTAAAGGCACTCTGTACAATTGATTTGAAAAAGGATGAAGCCGGTCTACTTGAAGTAGTGGAGAAAAACGGCTGGGAATTTGTTTGTTTTTCACCGGAAGAGTTGAACGAGTCCTTCATTGAGGCACCGTCTGAAACGGTATATAAGTTTACGGGCGCATATGGAGTCAGTGAACCTGCTGTTCGCATCTATTCAGGTGCTGATCATCTTGAACTCGTCAAGAAAAAGTCAGGTAATGTGACAATATCGGTTGGTGTCATTCCTTTTTAATTTCATTCAGCAAATGTTTTTTGTACCGAAAGCTTGCGGCAGGTACAGAAGTCCTCCACTTTTAAAGTTAAGGGATGAATGCAAATTACTCTTCGATTCAGTAGGGTTCAACCACTACTGAATGAAGTTAAGCCTCCGGCGGATGTCTCGGATTTTTTAAAGGTAATTTATCGAGCGAGCTCGATAAAAATCCGGACGCAAATTCGACGGGCGAATTTGATGGGGGGAAGATTTATGAGCAAAAGAAGATTAGTTATTGCTGGGACTGGAAGCGGAGTCGGTAAAACGACGATTACGATCGGAATTATGGCGGCACTGCAGAAAAAAGGTTATACGGTCCAAGGCTTTAAATGTGGTCCTGACTATATAGATCCTTCTTATCATACTGCTGTAACCGGAAGAACATCGAGAAATTTGGACAGCTGGATGTTTGATCACTCTATTGTGCGCGATATCATTGCCCATGCAAGCAAAGGGGCTGATATTAGCATCATTGAAGGAGTAATGGGCTTTTATGATGGAAAAAGTCCATTAGAGAATATCGGTTCCACAGCAGAAATCAGCATGATTACAGAAAGCCCGGTCCTGCTGATTGTAAATTGTGCAAGTATGGCGCGCAGTGCTGCGGCAATTGTAAAGGGATTTCAAACATTGACCAGTGGTCCGAATATTGTCGGGGTGATTGCAAACCAGGTTGGCAGTGTGGGACATTTTGAAATTGTGAAGGCCGCTATCGAGCAGGAATGTAATGTACCTGTAATAGGGTATTTAAAACGTGAGCAGGGGATCGATATTCCCAGCCGTCATTTAGGATTAATTCCGGCAATTGAAAGAGGCGAGTTAAATCCTTTTTTTAATAAGTTAGCCAATCTGATCTCTGAAACGATTGACATAGACCTTCTGTATGAGTTAGCTAAGGCACCGGAAATCACAAATGAATCTACTGGATTATTTGAGCAGTGTGAGGATCAGGGGGTTACGATTGCTGTTGCCAAGGATGCAGCGTTTAATTTTTACTATCAGGAAAATCTTGAGCTTCTTGAAGCAAATGGAGCAAAGCTTGTTTATTTTTCTCCTTTAAACAACGAAGAGGTTCCTGCTGAGGCAAACGGCTTATATCTTGGTGGAGGCTTTCCAGAGGAATTTGCAGCCGAGCTAACGAGAAATGAAGCTGCAAAGGCTTCTATCTTTAAGGCTGTTTCGGATGGCGTCCCAACATTAGCTGAGTGTGGCGGTTTTATGTATTTAACAGAGTCCATGGTTCTGACATCAGGTGCTGAATATCCAATGGTTGGTTTGATTCCGGGAAAAGTGAAAATGCAAAAAAAGCTTGCCGCATTAGGCTACCGAGAAATAACTGGAAGGAAAGATAACTTCCTGCTTGGCGAGGGTCAACAGGCTAAAGGACATGAATTTCACTATTCAACGTTTGAAGGGGAAAAAGCCCTGCCATATGCGTATAAAACAAAAGGGAGATTTGGTACAAAGCAGGAAGGCTATTTGCACGGGAGCCTTGTCTCAGGGTACACACATTTTCATTTTGCATCCGACCCAAAGCTTGCCCAGCGTTGGATACATGCATGTATCCAATATAAACAAGAAGCAGTGGGGATTCTTTCAAAGGGGGACTGCTGATGAAACCAGGAAAAGTCTATTTAGTCGGTGCTGGACCAGGTGATCCAAAGCTGTTAACAGTATATGGACTGGAATGTATTCAAAAAGCGGATGTTATTGCCTATGATAGGCTTGTCAATCCGAAACTGTTAGAATATGCAAAGCCTGAAGCAGAGTTAATCTATTGTGGAAAATCACCGGGGAAGCACCATCTTATTCAAGAAGAAATCCATTCCCTTTTAGTGGACAAAGCTTTAGAAGGAAAAATGGTTACTCGGTTAAAAGGCGGGGACCCTTGTGTGTTCGGCCGTGTCGGGGAGGAAGCCGAGGTTCTTCGTGAACATAGGGTTGAATATGAAATTGTTCCCGGCGTTACAGCAGGTATTGCTGCGCCCGCCTATGCAGGTATACCTGTGACACATCGCGACCATGCCTCCAGTTTTGCGATTGTAACAGGGCATGGCAGCGGACTTAAGGGAAAGGATTATTTAAATTGGCCTGCGCTCGCCCAAGGAATTGATACACTTGCTTTTTACATGGGTGTAAGTAATCTGGACTATATATGTAAACAGTTGATTGCTCATGGTCGATATGCGAAGACACCGGTGGCCGTTATTGAATGGGGCACAACGGAAAAACAAAGAACCATTACCGGCAATCTTGAAACCATTCAAGATAAAGTGAAGGCAGAAAAAGTTCAAAACCCTGCTATGGTGCTTGTAGGAGAAGTGGTTCAATTGCGTGAGAAGATTATGTGGTATGAAACAATAGCTGAGGCTGAAAGTGTAACTGGTTAATAGAAGAGGTGGACTAAATGGACCGCAAAGGATTATTTCTCATCTACACTGGTGAGGGTAAAGGAAAAACAACTGCTTCACTTGGTGTTACGCTCAGAGCTGTCGGCAGAGGCATGAAGGTAAAATACTTACAATTTATTAAGTCAAAAGAGCGAACATATGGGGAAGCGTTAGCTTTGAAAAAATTAGGAGTAGAGATGGAGCAGCTGGGTATTGGATTTACCTGGACCAAAACTCCTGATGAACACCGAGCTGCACTCAAGCAGGCATGGGCAATAGCTAAAGAGGCGTTGAATGACCCCACTATCGATTTACTTGTACTGGACGAGCTGAACAATGCCTTAGCTATTTCGAAGTTTCCCATTGATGATGTATTGCCTCTGCATGAAGTGATAGAGGCTATTCACAATCGACCTTCACAAATGCATCTTGTTGTAACAGGGAGAAATGCGGCAAAGGAACTAGTAGAGTTGGCCGATCTTGTTTCTACTGTTGAAGCAACAAAGCACTACTATGAAAGAGGCATTCCAGCAGTAAAAGGTTTGGAATTTTAAAAAAGTGTCAGGTACTGCAAAAAAGACAAATGGCCTCCATTTGTCTTTTTTGCAGTGCCTACACCATGTTTTACAGTAAATAATGCATAAAAGCAGTGGCAATGCCGAAGTAAATAATTAATGAGAAAATGTCATTTAAGGTTGTGATAAGCGGGCCGGACGCGACAGCGGGGTCAATTTTTATCCGGTAAAGAAAAATTGGGATAATGGTTCCAGCCAATGTACCAATAATGAGTGTTAATAGGAGGGAAGAGCCAACAACAACACCAAGCATCGGATTGCCCAGCCAAACATACGCAATAATGGAGATTAATAGCCCGCAGGTAACACCAATTATGATGCCGACACCGCATTCCCGCATAATTAATTTGAAAATCGAATTTTTATCAAGGTCATTCACAGCCAGACCGCGAACGACGACAGCAAGTGACTGTGTCCCTGTATTTCCGGTCATCCCTGAAATCATCGGCATAAAGTAAGTCAGGGCTACAACCTGCTTTAGTGTATTTTCATAACCGCTGATGATGCTTCCTGAAATAAGACCAATAAACAATAGTAAGACAAGCCATGGCAGCCGGCGGTAAGCAGCGACAAGCGCCTTTGTATCGAAATCAATCGCTTTACCTGAAGCGGAAAGTTTTTCAATATCCTCATTTGCCTCTTTAATCACAACGTCGATAATGTCATCGACGGTGACGATCCCCATTAAGACATTATCTTCGTTAACGACCGGAATAGCGAGAAAGTCATAGCGCTCAATCATCCGGGCCACTTCCTCTTGGTCCATTGTATCCGAAACAGCAATGACCCGTTCATACATAATACCGCTGATTCTTTCGTTTGCATCAGCAATTAGCAGGTCTCGGTAGGATACAACGCCAACAAGCTTACGGTGGTTATCTACTACATATAAATAGTTGATCGTTTCAGCAAATTCTGCAAAGGTTTTTAACTTATCGACTGCATCCCTGACAGTATAATAATCGCGAATCCAAACAAATCGGTTCGTCATTAAACGCCCGGCTGTTTCAGGAGGATAATTCATGATGTTCTGAACAATCTTAGATTCCTCTATTTTCATACCGGCAAGCAGCGAGGCCATTTTTTCAGGAGATAATTCATCCAATAGTGAAGCGAGGTCATCATTATCCATTTCGTCGAGAACCTTGCTTTTTCTCTCAATCCCAAGCTTATTCAGAATTTCAAATTGTTCATCTCGGTCTAATTCCTGTATTAGATCGGCAAGTAAATCAATTTTTAAATGTAATAAAAAACGGGTTCGATGCTTTTCCGGCAGATCGGCATAGATTTGCGCTATATCATAGGGCTGCAATTCATCAAGAACCGCATCCAACTCTTTTTGTTTATTTTCTTTTAACGCTTTAATAATATGAAGTGTGATTTGGTCTTTAGTCATGTTCTTAATCATACTTCTCACTCTCCTTCCTACCGGAAAAGTTCTCTCTTTCGTATGCATGACTTATTATAATGAAAAAGTTATATGATTTAAAATGAAACTTTCGTAAACATTGAATCTTTACGGTTTTTCCTATATGGAAATGTTAGTTATTACTATATGTTATGCATGTCTACGGAAAAGGGCGAATAGGCCTTTGCAGGAAACCTAGGAACATTTTGTTTTAAAGTCCTCTTTATGGGTGTATGCTGATTCGTGCATCCGATAAAAATAGAGATATATTATTATTTTATCCAATTGAAAACATCGCATTTTTCCATTGCCCAAACCAGTATAAGGATGTATATTTTCATAAGGATGAAGCCAACTAATGGCTTCTTAAAATAAACTGCGTAAAATGAACGAGCTTTTCATTAAGGTAATCTTCCTATTATCTGTTATGATAGTAACTAGATACTGAAATTTGAAAAAGTCTGACAGTAAGGATCATTTAATACGTATTCGGGGGTTTCATCGTTGAAGAGGAATGATATACGGGATGTGGTTTACATCCATTTAAATGAAAAGAATCAGTATGTGCTTTCGTATGGAATTGAATTTCGAGAGTTCCTGCTGTCTTTACACGAGTCCATTAATCATTTACTCCTTCTCAAGCATCGGTTTGATGATGGAGATTTTAATATGCATACAATGCTCGATTATGTTCCAAAGAAAAGAGTAATGAAGCTCATTGACGAGGACGTTTACGGATACGGGGATTTTTGCTGGATTGACTTTGAAGAAATGGAAGGGTTAGATGAGATTCCCGGGCAGGTATTGGCGGAGCTGCTTTATCTTGGCCATGTTAAAGAACCGTTAAGGCCGCCTTTCTATAGTTATTTAGGTAATTCCTTTGCTTATTTAGCGCATGATGATGGCTGGTTTAATAAAACCTATTACCGAGATTTGAATCATTTTTATTATCTGCTCAGCCAATTGATTCCGATGAAGCTGGAAACGATTAAGCCGGAGAAAAACCTGTTAGGACTGAAAAAGAAAAAGACCTATCCATCCGTTGACCAGCATTTATTATTATCATTAAAAAAGTTTATGAGTGAAGGTGTGGTTTTGTCTATTAAAGCAGTTATGCAAAATCGCTTTCGTATTGAACTGCCAATGTGGGTAATTGGTGATTTTTCTAATATGGATGATATGTACGAAGAATACGAAAAAAATAGCAAAAGGCCATGTGATGCGAAGCTAATTTTTGATAAGAAAACACGCGAGTGGAAAATGCGTTCAAATTAGACACTGTCACTTCATGAAACTACCCGAAAGAAGAAAGGTAAAAAATACTATTCATAGTAATCTTATAATGATATACTATCTCTGTTGAAAAATTACATATATTCAGGAATAGGTGTTTTTTTATAACAAGACTTAATTGGGAAGTTGGTGAAAAATCCAACGCGGTCCCGCCACTGTAAATGGGAGTGACCTGCATATCCACTGTACTTTGTATGGGAAGGAGCAGGTAACGATGATCATGAGCCAGGAGACCAGCCTGTTTCTAGCACACCAAAAAACCTACGAGGATAGGGGGTGGATGGAATCGGCTAGCTTTAAAGTAAATATAGTCAATCCAGCATCTCCTCAACTTGGAGATGCTTTTTTGTTGTGTTATTTTAAACTATATATGTAAGACTAACAAGATAAACAAAAAGGGGGAGTATGTAAATTGAAAAAAGTTTACACACTATTACTTGCCCTGCTGTTGTGCCTTGCGGTATTAGCAGGCTGCGGTGGAGCAAATGAGGAAAATAAAGCACAAAATGAACAAGACAAAAAGACGGAGCAAACAGATTCAGGCGAGAAAAAGGAAACAAATGCCTTTCCAGTTACGATAAAAGATGCAGCAGATCAGGATGTTGTAATTGAGGCAAAACCGGAAAGAATTGTTTCGCTTATTCCAAGTAATACAGAAATTGCTTTTGCGTTAGGACTTGGAGATGAAATTGTTGGTGTCAATGATTATGATAACTATCCTGAAGAAGCATTGAAAAAAGAGAAAATTGGCGGTCAAGACTTTAATGTTGAAAAAATTATTTCGTTAAAACCGGATCTTGTTCTGGCGCATGGTGGATCTTCAATGGGAAGCTCTGCTGATGGCCTGCAGCAGCTTCGTGATGCCGGCATTACTGTGCTTGTAGTCAATGATGCAACAAGCTTCAATGCTGTATATGATGCGATTGGAATGATTGGACAAGCAACAGGTACTCAGAAAAACGCGGATGAGATTGTTGCTGATATGAAATCAAGAGTAGCAGCTATTAAAGAAAAGGCTGCATCTATTAAAGAAGATAAGAAAAAGGTTTATATCGAAATTTCAGGTGCACCTGAAATATACGCTGCAGGAAAGAATACATTTATGGATGAAATGCTTACTATCATTAACGCTGAAAATGTAGTCACTGAAGAAGAATGGCCAAAAATTGACCAGGAAGCAATCATTGCCGCTAACCCGGATGTGATTATTACAACTTATGGATTCTATGTAGAAAATGCTGCTGAACAAGTATTGAGCCGTGAAGGATGGCAGGATGTTAATGCAGTAAAAAATAAACGAGTAGTCGATGTTAATTCCGATATCGTTACACGTTCCGGGCCTCGCCTAGTTGAAGGAGTAGAGGAAGTTGCAAAAGCAGTTTACCCAGACGTTTTCAAATAATAAAATAATTGCATATTTGCTTTCTGTAGTTTTATTAATTACAGCAATGCTTTTAGCTATTTCAATAGGTACAGTTTCTGTACCTATTTTCGATATCGTGAGAATTATCGGTTCAGGTCTGTTCGGACTTCCAATGGAGCAGGTTGATCCGATGTATTACAATATTGTTCTTAATATTCGGTTTCCAAGGGTAATCCTTGCAGGCTTAGTAGGAGCGTCCCTTGCGATTGCAGGGGCAGCTTTTCAAGGATTGTTGCGCAATCCGCTTGCCGATCCGTATACACTAGGGGTTTCTTCCGGTGCTTCAGTAGGGGCCGTTTTAACCATCTTTTTAAATCTATCCATCCCAGTTATAGGTAAGTTCACCTTACCTTTTTTAAGTATCGCATGTGCCTTTCTTACTATTCTTGTTGTCCTGTTATTTGCGCAAAGAATCGACCGTTCGATGAAGGTAGAAACAATTATTTTAACAGGAGTTATTTTTAGTTCTTTTTTAAGTGCCTTTATTTCCCTCATGATTGCCTTAACCGGCGAAGAGCTTCGGCAAATTATCGGCTGGCTGCTAGGCAGTGTATCGATGAGAGGCTGGGATTATATTAAAATTATGATTCCTTTCTTTATCATTGGCTCATTTCTTCTGTTAATCAATGCAAATGAATTAAATGCAATGTCATTTGGGGAGGAACGTGCCCAGCATTTAGGAGTCAATGTGCAAAGACGGAAGCTGATCGTTTTAATTGCAGGTTCTATTTTAACAGGTGCTGCCGTTGCCGTTTCAGGGACGATTGGCTTTGTTGGATTGGTCATCCCGCATTTAACTAGATTATTATGGGGATCAGACCATAAGCATTTATTACCATTGTCGATTTTAACAGGAAGCTGTTTTTTGATTCTGGCCGATCTTGTGGCGAGAACGATTATTTCACCAACAGAACTTCCTATTGGTGTGATTACCTCTTTAATTGGTGCCCCGGTGTTTGCAATTATTCTATCTGGTCGTAAAAGGAAGGAAAGGAGAGGGTGAGGATGCTTGAGATTGAACAGTTATATGGCGGCTATGACAAGGATTTAGTGCTGGAAGATATATCTTTTCAAGTACGAAAAGGTGAGCTTTTTGGGATTCTTGGACCGAATGGCAGCGGAAAAACCACCTTGCTCAAGATGATTAGCGGTATTTTACCCTACAAGCAAGGAAGCATACTGGTTAAAGGGCAGCCATTAAAAAAGTATTCAACAAAACAGCTTGCAAAGGTGATTGCTGTTCTTTCACAGCACACATCTGAGGCCTTTTCCTATACCGTAAAAGAGACGGTTTCGCTTGGAAGATATGCACATCAAACAGGCTTTTTTAATGAATGGGCTCAGGAAGATGAAAAGATTGTTGAAGAGGTGATGAGCCGGACAGGCGTTTCCGCACTAAAGGAGCAGCCAATTCAGCTGTTGTCCGGTGGCGAGCGGCAGCGGGTTTTTCTTGCTCAGGCACTTGCACAAGAGCCGCAGATTCTCCTTTTAGATGAACCGACAAACCATTTGGATTTGTCCTATCAGAAGGAACTATTGGATCTGTTGAAAAAATGGACTAGGGAAAAAGAATTAACGGTTGTATCAATTTTTCATGATCTAAACCTAGCCGGATTATATTGTGACCGTCTTCTCTTAATGGAAAACGGCAAAGTAAACCGCTGTGAAACACCGAATGAAGTATTAAAACAAGATACGATTGAAGAGGTTTACCATACAGAGATAAGAAGGCATCCTCATCCGAAAGTTCCTGCACCACAAATGGTTCTTCTGCCAGAATCCTACCATCAGGTTCGAAACAATGTAAAAATAACAGAAAAAGATATGGCAATAAATGAAGAATTTATTGTATTAAAAGCCCCATTCTCTTTGCGTACCATGTCCTCAGGTGTGACGGGTTCCGGTATGGGCTGGCACCATACTTTTGTAAACAGGCATGTTGATAAGAATTACAATTGCGAGAATCATCGGGAAGAAATGCGTGATTACTTAAAGGCTAATGGCTTTGAACCCTCTGAAACGGTTGGAATGATGACGGCTGTTCATACAGAAGATGTGGTGTATCGTCTATATGAAGAACAGCAATTTTCTCTATTGGTGCTGGTAACAGCAGGTGTTGGCAATGCTGTTGACGTATCAAAAAGTCATGAGCACAGCTACTGTTTAACTCCAGGCACGATAAATACATGGCTGTTTATTAACGGGGAATTAACAGATGAGGCATTTATCCAGTCGGTTGTAACGGCGACAGAAGCGAAGGTTAAAGTCATGCATGATCTAAACATTCAAGATGCCGTTTCAGAAACGATGGCAACAGGAACGTCTACTGACAGTATTTTAATTGCTGCAACGCAAAATGGAACGGTTCTCGAATATGCTGGCAGTATTACACCGCTTGGAAAGCTGATCGGCAAGGGCGTATATGATTGTACAGAAGAAGCGATTAGGAAGAGCCTGGAAAGAAGGGCCAAGCGATGTTGATCGAACATGCACTGTCCATTACGTTAGCCGTAGTCATTGACAGGGTAGTTGGAGACCCCCCTGCATGGCCTCATCCTGTTAAATGGTTTGGCAGGCTGATAGCTTTTTTTGATAAGCGGCTGAATCATGGCCGGGGGCAGAAATGGAAAGGAGTCGGGATGCTTCTCATTGTCATGCTGACTGCGTTTGTACCTTCTTTATTCATTTGTCTTGCTGCCTATTCTATACATCCGATCGTTGGGATAATCGTTGAAGGAATTTTGATTTCCACTACCATTGCGCAAAAAAGCTTGAAGGATGCGGCTATGGAGGTTTATCATCCGCTTCAAAAGGAAGATTTAAAGGAAGCGCGTCTCAAGCTTTCCTATATTGTCGGCAGGGATACCGAGCATTTGCATGAACCGGAAATTGTCCGTGGAACGGTAGAAACAGTCGCAGAGAACACGAGTGACGGGGTAACGGCACCCATGTTTTGGGCCTTGCTCGGCGGTGCACCATTTGCTCTTTTATACCGTGCTATTAACACCTGTGATTCAATGGTTGGCTATAAAAATGATAAGTATCAAGAGTTTGGCTGGGCATCTGCGAGAATGGATGATGTAGCGAATTGGATTCCAAGCCGGTTAACCGGCTTCAGTATGCTGCTTGCAAATCGGCCGCTTACATCAGAACGGATGACGGCTTGGCGAATTCTGTTTCGTGATGCCAAAAAACACCCTAGTCCTAACAGCGGCTGGTGTGAAGCAGCAGCTGCAGCTCTCTTAGGTGTTCAGCTTGGCGGAATCAATACATACAAAGGAATCATATCGAATCGCGCTTTAATGGGGGACGCACTTTTCCCATTAGAAAGTAAAGATATTTGTAAAATGAATCGAATTCTTTCGCAGACGGTTCTATTATTTTTAATTATTTTATGGATTGGAGGTGTGGTCGTTGATGTGGCCGTCACATGGTTCTAACCCTCATTATCTATACGAAGCTGCAGGTCTGTCCCTGCCGGAATCCTTTCTTGATTTCAGCGCCAATATCAATCCGCTAGGTCCGCCTGCAGTGTTACAAGAGCGTTGGGGCGACTTGTTTTATGGGATTGGAACCTATCCTGATCCTCATACCGCTTCATTAAAAGAGAAAATCGCTAAGCGGGAAGGGATTCAAGAGAGTCAGATCCTCATCGGAAATGGCGGTGCTGAAATCATCAGCCTGATTGGCCGGCTGATAGCAGGAAAAAAGGTGATGATTATTGAGCCCGCCTTCTCTGAATACGAAAAAGCATGCAGAATCAACAACTGTGATGTTTCTTATTATCAGCTATCAGATGGCTGGGATATTCATCTAGATGATGTAATCGAGAAACTTTCAGGTAAGGATGCTGTTTTCCTTTGTAATCCCAATAATCCAACAGGTATGTATTATAAAACACGTATCATGTTGCCTCTTCTAGAAGCGTGTAAAAGGGAAAACTGTCTCCTGATTGTAGACGAGGCATTTTATGATTTTGTAGCGGAGTATGAATCACTCATTCCTTACTTGAAGGAGTTTCCTCAATTAATCCTCATGCGTTCAATGACAAAAATATTTGCCATACCAGGATTACGCTTAGGCTATTTGATAGCAGACGGGGGTTTGATTGAAAAGCTGACGGACTGCCAGCCACATTGGAGTGTCAATAGTGTGGCTATAAAGGCGGGAGAATGGTGTATAGAGGATGAGCGTCATATCAGCAGGACGATTCAATTTATTCATTCTGAACGAGAAGCATTGTATCAATTCTATAAAGAAAACAATTTTGAAGTTTCCAATTCGGCCATTAATTTTTATTTGCTGAGGGATAAAGAGTCCCATGATCAGTACCCGCTCTTCGAGTTTTTACTGAAGCAAGGAATCGTGCCAAGACATACCTTTAACTTTCCTGGTTTGGAAGGCCGCTGGCTGCGATTTGCGATCAGAACATCTGTTGAAAATGTCAGGCTCATGGAGGTGATGAAGGCATGGCGAAAGCTGAATCCATAATCTTTATAACCGGCGGAGTGCGGAGCGGGAAAAGCAGCTTTGCTGAGCATCTGGCAGCCGATATGTGGAAACGTTCCGGTGCCGGGAAGCTCCATTATATTGCAGCCATGCAGCCTTCAGATACTGAAATGAAGAAACGTATCCTTAAGCATCAAGCAGGGCGCCAGCAGAGCGGGCTAGATTGGATGACATGGGAAAAGCCGGTTTCAATTGAAGAATTGGCCCCATCCTTTCATCATCATGATGTCGTGCTGCTCGATTGTTTAACAACATGGCTCAATAATGAGTTGTTTTTTGAAGAAAAAAAGTGGCAAGAGGAGAGCTTTGTAGAGGAATTATTGGAAGAAATGTGGCATGGGATTCTACGAATTGCTCAAGAAGTTCGGGTGCTTGTGATCGTAAGTAATGAGGTGCTTCATGAACCAATTGCTGGAAACGAGCTTGTTTTTCAATACAGCCGCTTGCTTGGAAAATTACATCAACGGATTGTCGCTTCGTCCTCAAAGGCTTTTCTAGTCGAAGCAGGTATTCCTGTTGATATGAAAGGTGTGGTCCAATGAAGGGCTTCATGATTCAAGGCACGGGTTCTGATGTGGGGAAAAGTTTAATCGTGACCGCACTATGCAGAATGTTTGCGAATGAAGGGGTAAAGGTAGCTCCATTTAAATCACAGAATATGTCTAATAATTCATATGTAACGGCAGATGGCTTAGAAATCGGCCGTGCTCAAGGAATCCAGGCTGAAGCCGCTAAAACAGAAGCTTCCGTTTGGATGAATCCAATCCTGTTAAAGCCGCGCTCTGACCGGTCTTCAGAGGTTGTACTGCTTGGAAAGGCGCTTAAAACCTTGTCTGGAAAAGGCTACCGTGAAACCTTTTATGAAAAGGGAGTGGAAGTGATTCAACGGTCCCTTCATGAGCTTTCGAAAGAATATGATTTTCTGATCCTTGAAGGCGCAGGCAGCCCGGTGGAAATGA
This sequence comes from Niallia oryzisoli, assembly GCF_036670025.1. Classification (NCBI taxonomy): domain Bacteria; kingdom Bacillati; phylum Bacillota; class Bacilli; order Caryophanales; family Bacillaceae; genus Niallia; species Niallia oryzisoli. Next base: position 427,155 of record NZ_CP137640.1, read on the forward strand.
ACTTAAAGGACCGTGAGCTTGTAAACATGAAGGTAGCTGCAATGGCTGATTTACCTGTATTTCTCGCGGCAGATATTGACCGCGGCGGCGTATTTGCCAGCATTGTTGGGACACTTGAATTGTTCTCTCCTGAAGAACGTCAAAGGGTGAAGGGAATCCTCATTAATAAATTCCGCGGGGATTTTAGTTTATTTCATGATGGTGTTACGTTTCTTGAGGAAAGGACAGGAATTCCCGTCTTAGGTGTTCTTCCTTACATAAATAATCACATGATTGATCGGGAGGATTCCTTATCGATTAACGAATTCCGCAGTCTAAAAAAGGCAGGAGAGTTAGAGATTGCTGTTATTCAACTGCCGTATGCGTCAAACATAAGTGACATTGAACCATTTTTACATGAAGAAGATGTTGCTTTGCGCTTTGTCCGGGATGCTTCAGAATTTGGGAAACCAGATGCAGTTATCATTCCCGGGACTAAAAGTACCATTCGTGATTTACAGAGTTTACGTCAAGCAGGGCTTGCTGATAAGATTGTCAGCTTTGCTAAAGAAGGTGGCTTTGTTACAGGAATCTGCGGGGGATATCAGATACTCGGGAAGACACTGATTGATGTCGAGGGTACTGATACGGGTGAAGCAGGATTTAAAGAGGATGGCTTGGGTCTTATCGATGCAGTGACCTATTTTCAAAAAGAAAAGAAGACCATCCGTGCGGCGGGGACCTATCACCCGCAAACAGGAATTGGAGAGGAACCACTCGAAGGCTATGAGATTCACTTAGGTGATACGGTCATTGCTGATACAGAAAAACGTCCCTTGTTCCTTTTCGACGCTGAGCGGGAGGAAGGCTATTATGGGAATGGCGGCCGTATAATTGGAACTTACCTGCATCATCTTTTTCATAATGATGGCTGGCGTAATATCTGGCTTAATCGTATCCGCGATAATCTTAATATACCGCAAAGGCCGAGGGTTGATGTCGGGAGTTTAAAAGAGGAGCGCTATGAACGGCTGGCGGAAGACATGAAGAAATATATTGATATGGAGCAAATCAAAAGGATCCTCTTAGAATGGGATTGTGAACATGAAAACGATTAAAGGTTTGATTATGGCTATTCAATTTTTTACAAGTATTCCGATTCCATATGAAGTACCAATGGACCGAGTTCATATCGAAAAGGCAATCAAGACCTTTCCCATCTTAGGTCTATTACAGGGTATTTTCTATGCATTTGTTATGTTTGCGATTTCCACTTGGACGCCTTTATCCCCAATTGCTTGTGCATTTTTTGTTTGGCTTTCGATGATTATCCTAACGGGAGGCCTTCATCTAGATGGCTGGATCGATGCAAGTGATGCTTATTTTTCCTATCGTGATCAGAAAAGAAGGCTGGAAATCATGAAAGACTCAAGGGTTGGAGCATTTGGTGTTCTTTCGGTTCTGGTCCTTTTGAGTGCTAAGTTTTTATTTATTTATGAGATTGCAGTAAGGCTCAATGATGGGACCTATGCACTTATTGCCTTGATCCCTTTTTTAGGTAAATGTGTAATGGGCATTCTGTTAATAAATGTAAAGGCAGCAAAAGAGGAGGGGCTTGGCACGCTGTTCAAAAACGCAGCCTCCAAATATACTCTCTGGAATTATCCTTTTTATGTCATTATTTTGTTTGGCGGGTTAGTAGCGTTTTGGCCTGAAGTGATTGGCGGTGCCTTCCTGCTGTTGCTGGCTGCAACTGTGTTTATACTGGTTGCAGCAAAAAAAGCAGTCAAATGGTTTGGTGGTATAACAGGTGATGTATTAGGGGCATCGGTGGAAGGAGTGGAAATGGTTTTATGGATGACGCTGTGGTTGTGGCATTATTTCGTCACGGTTTAACTGAGGAAAATAAACGACAGGCCTATATTGGCTGGACGGACTCTCCTGTTTGTGAGGATGTAAGAGAAGCATTGACGGGAAAGCTTCCAAAGCCTTCCCCATATGAGCAAATTGTAACGAGTGATTTAAAGCGTTGTTTGCAAACGGCAAATATTTTGTTTCCTGAGCAAACACCGATTTCATTTTCAGAATTTCGTGAGCTTCATTTCGGTGATTGGGAAGGAAAAACATACGCTGAATTGTCAGATGATCCTAATTACAAGGAATGGCTTAATAATCAATACGAAAAGATACCCCCAAATGGTGAAAGCTATTCTGTTTTTTCGGACAGGATTGAAAAGGGATGGCAAGGCGTTTTAACGATGATGGAGAAAAACAATACACATCGGATTGTCATTGTGACACATGGGGGTGTAATTCGTTATTTATTATCAAAGCTTTATGAGAAGCGCGATTTTTGGGAGTGGAAAGTTCCCCATGGAAATGGATTTGAGCTTGTATGGTCAAGTGACGAAGATTTCAGGGGGGGAGAACGTTGCACTTTGTTACGGGCGGTGTCTTTAACGGAAAGTCGAAATGGGTAAAGGCATATAATCAAATAAATGAAGAAAACAGCCGTTGGTTTACCGCCTACTGTCATGACGATTTACCAAACAGCTTAGACTCTTTTAGTCAGGACATGATTGTATTAGAAGGGATTGAGCAATGGGTCAAGGAATTGCTCAATATTTACGATGAAACAGCAGTCAGGGAAAAATGGCAGGAACTCTTGCAGCAATGGCAGTTGTGGGAAAAGGAGAAGCAAGGAAGAAAGGTTATCCTAATTGGATCAGATATAACAAAAGGAATTGTGCCGGCAACATTAGAGGAACGTGTTTGGCGGGATGTAACCGGAAGGGTCTTTCAAGATACGGCAGCTGCATCTAGACGGGTTGAACTAATCTGGTATGGAATCAATCAAAGACTAAAATAGATGGAAGGGAAGATGGGCTATGAGATTATATACAAGAACAGGTGATAAGGGACAAACGAGTATTATCGGAGGCAGAGTGGATAAGGATGATGTAAGAGTTGAAGCTTATGGAACAGTTGATGAAGTGAACTGCTTTGTCGGTCAGGCGGTAACACAACTTGATCCTGAAATTTTTAGTGATATCCTCGACGATTTAGAAAAGATTCAGCACGAGCTTTTTGACTGCGGTGGAGATTTGGCGAATATCACAAAAAAACGCGAACCGAAATTAACCGCTGAGTCTATTACCTATTTAGAAGAAAGAATGGATGAATTAATTTCAGAAGCACCTGAGCTTGAACGTTTTATTTTACCAGGTGGGGCTCCTGCTGCTGCTACACTTCATATCGCACGAACAGTAACAAGAAGAGCAGAACGATTGGTTGTTAGTCTTCTAAAAGAGGATGATGCATTCCATCGACAATTACAATTTCTGAACCGACTATCTGACTACTTCTTTGCTGTCGCACGGGTAGTGAATGCTCGTCTTAACGTGAAGGATGTAGAATATGTCCGCAGTGCACCAGTATTTCGCGGCGGTAAAAGAAAAGAGGCATCAGAAAATGAACATAAAGAAGATTAGTCTGATCAGTTTATTCATTGCCTTGTCGGTAATTGGTGCTTCTATTAAAATTCCAGCGATCGTTTCTAGTGTTGCATTGGATATGGTACCCGCCTTAACAGCGGGTGTTATATTAGGTAGTTTGCCAGGGGCGCTTGTTGCTCTTTTTGGCCATCTTGTTTCTGCATTAATCGGCGGGATGCCGTTAGGACCGTTTCATTTCTTAATTGCTGTCGAAATGGCCCTGCTCGTTTGGTTGTTTACGTTCATTTATGGAAAGGGAAAAAGAACTATAGCTAGCATTCTATTTGTCATTGGAAATGCATTTGTTTCGCCGCTGCCGTTTTTATTTATTATGGGCTCAGGCTTTTATATTGGAATGATTCCGTCCTTATTGATTGGTGCTGTACTCAATACTGTATTAGCTCTTCTCTTGGCACCCCGCTTGGTAAGTGTATTTTTATATAAGGAAACGGTTAAATGAAACGTGATATTACGGTTGTTCCAGTGAATGAGAGAGAGTCACTCGTAATTGCATCTGATAACAGCGGCGGAATTGGACTAAAGGAAAGTGACTTAGTGCAGGCACCCTATGAGATTGTCTCCTATTTCAGCCTGAGAGTGGCTGCCATGGAATGTATCGCTGCAGGTGGCGAACCCTTTTCTGTTTTTATCCATAATTTTTGCGAAGAGAAATCATGGCAGGCAATTATAGCTGGGGTGGAGCGCGGTCTGGATGAACTTGGGATGAAGTCTGCTGTCCAAATTTCGGGGAGTACGGAAAGTAATTTTCAACTGCTGCAATCGGCGCTCGGTACGATTGTAATGGGAAAAAGAAATCAGGAGTATATGGAAAAGGACGTTTCAATTGGAGCGATGAAGCTTGCTGTCATCGGGTCACCGTTGGTGGGGGAAGAGGTGCTAGATCGGCGTGATGAAGTATTGCCGCTTTCCTTGTTCAAGGATATGAGTCTATTGAATGGTGTAGTCCTTTTACCTGTCGGATCAAAGGGGATTTTTCATGAATTGAAGGTGATGACAGGTGATGAAGCGCTGGCTTTGGAATCCATCAGTTGTGATGTGGATTTGTTAAAAACCTCCGGACCTTCAACCTGTATTTTAGCCGCTTTTCCAGCTTTATTGGAGCCTGTTGTGAAGGAAATGGCAGCGGGGCTTTATCATTCGCTGGAGATCGAGGTAAAATAAGTGATGAAGGACAAAGGTTGAATAGCGCGCTTCGGAAATGTCCTTCATAATAAGGCACTTAGAAATATGGGAGAGTATAAGTATGCTAAAGTTATATATTGTGAGACACGGGGAAACCGAATGGAATAAGGTCCAACGAATTCAAGGAAGGCTTAATTCAAATCTGACTGATAAAGGAAGACATTACGCGGGATTATTAGGAGAAAAGCTAAAGGATACCGAATTTACAGGGATTATTTCGAGCCCAAGTGAAAGGGCGCTTGAAACAGCGCAATTAATACGCGGAACACGAACAACTCCAATCAAGACAGACGAACGGATAATGGAAATGCATTTGGGGCATTGGCAAGGGTTAACGACAAAAGAAATCAAGGAGCAATATCCCGAAGAATATGATTCCTATATGAATCAGCCTGACATTTATCTTAATGGGGACGGGGAGTCTTTCACTGACATGCTGAATAGAGCGAATGAATTCTTGCGGGAATTGAAAAATAGTGAGATGACCGGGAACCTGCTAATTGTTACCCACGGCTTATTTATTAAAATCCTCTATCTCATTTTTAAAGGAATTGAATTAAAGGATTTGTGGACTGAGTCTACAGTTAATGGAACAAGCCTTTCGATTGTGAAATTAGAACATGGCCGGTTTGAATTAATGGTCGAGGGTGACATGAGTCATGTTAAGGAAAAGGATTCTACAGTAATTTACTAGCGTCCTCATAAAGCAAAATGAGACCAGGTAGTATATAATAGAAAGATGTTAACCTAACCAGAGTGAGTACTTGCCTCTGGTTTTTTGCAATGAAATAATAGAAGTAAGGAGGGATGATGATGCCATGGGTTCTTTTATTACTTGCGGGTTTGAGTGAAATTGTCTGGGCCTTTGGGTTAAAATATTCAAATGGATTTACGGATCCAGTATGGTCTGCTGTCACCATTTTCTTTATTATGGTCAGCTTCCTATTGTTTGCAAGAGCAATGAAAACCATTCCGGTTGGGACAGCGTATGCTGTGTTTACGGGAATTGGGGCAGCGGGTACAGTTGTCATAAGTATGTTATTCTTGAATGAGCCTGGCGGACTTTTGAAAATCCTCTTTCTCTGTCTGTTGATCGGCGGCATTATCGGCTTAAAGATGACAGTGGGTGAAAATGAACAGGAAAAGGAAATGTAGAAAATGGAATGGATTTATTTAATAATCGCTGGTTTTTGTGAAGTTGGTTTTGTCATTTTTATGAAATTATCAGATGGATTTACCCGTCATCGCTATACCCTCTTAACCCTTATCTCAGGTGCCTTCAGCTTTTATTTTTTATCAAAGGCATTGCTGGTGATTCCAATTGGGACGGGCTATGGAATCTGGACTGGAATTGGTGCAGCTGGCAGTGTAATACTGGGGATCTTGTTTTTCGGTGAATCACGAAATTGGAAACGGGTCTTGTTTATCCTCATGATTGTTGCGGGTGTTATCGGTTTGAAGTCAATAGCCTGAAAAATTACATCTATACATAAGTTATGGATGAAGAGGATGGTAAAAATTTTTCACATTAAACAAACAGCGGGTTGAATGAATTAGTTTCGGTTCTGACCGCCTATACATATGATAAGAAATGGGTATCCGTTTAAATAACGAAAAGCTGATTGAAATAACGTACAATGAACTACTCCCGCCTATGTTATAAAGTGGTAAAATGATAAATGTGTGATTTAACTATTGGAGGTCAAACATGAAAACAAAATTAGGTTTATTATACGGTGGAAAATCTGCTGAGCATAAAGTATCTTTGCGGACAGCATTGGCTGTTAATAAAGCATTAGATCATGCTAAGTTCGAAATATATCCGATCTATATCACGGAAAAAGGTGAGTGGATCAAAGGCAAGCAATTAAATGGGCCAGTTGAAAAAGTGGAGGATTTGCAATTTTCACAAACAGCAGAAACTGATTTTTCAGCAAAGCTTTTTCAAACAGAAGATGGAGAAACATTTGATGTTATCTTCCCGCTGCTTCATGGGCCGAATGGGGAAGATGGTACTGTACAAGGCCTTTTAGAATTACTTAACCTCCCTTATGTCGGAAATGGTGTACTTGCTTCGTCAGCAGGTATGGATAAAGTAGTGATGAAAAATATCTTTGCTCATGCCGGGCTTAATCAAGTTCAATATGTTTCATTTATTAAGAGTGAATGGAACACTAAGCCGGAATCAGCTTACGAGCAAGTGGAAAAAGAGCTTGGATACCCTTGTTTCGTGAAGCCGGCCAACCTTGGATCAAGTGTAGGAATCAGTAAGTGTGCAAATCGCACTGAACTTGAAACAGCATTCCAGGAAGCTTTTCAATTTGATCGGAAGGTAATTATTGAGGAAGGCGTAATTGCAAGAGAAGTAGAAATAGCTGTTCTTGGAAATGATAATCCAAAATGCTCTGTTGTTGGAGAGATTGTACCGAAGGAAGACTTCTACGATTATAAAGCGAAATATGAGGATGGCGATACAGCGCTTATTATTCCTGCTAAAATTACTGAGGAAGAATACAAAACTTTGAGTGAAATGGCAATAAAAGCCTTTAAGGCACTCGATTGTTCAGGGCTTGTAAGAGCGGATTTCTTTTTAACAAAAGAAGGAAAAGCGATGATCAATGAAGTGAATACAATGCCTGGCTTTACTCCAGTGAGTATGTTCCCTCTTTTATGGAAGCATACGGAAGTAGAATACCCTCAGCTAATTGAGATGCTGGTGCAATTGGGAATGGAAAGACATAAAGAAAAACAAAGCATCAAATATACATTTTAAAGCCCGGAATTGACCGTGATGATGAGGAGGGCACAATGATTAAAAGAACGTTACATCAGATACAGAATATGATCAAGGTCGAGAATGAACTTATATCCTTTCAAGAGGTTTCAATTGAAGGGGTTTCGATTGATTCTCGAAAAATAACACAAGGAAATTTATTTATTCCCTTTAAAGGGGAGCACTCGGATGGACATCGTTTTGTTGAGGATGCTCTCAAAAAAGGGGCAGCAGCCGCTCTTTGGCAAAAGGATGTGCCAAACCCTCCTACAAACCTGCCTATTTTAGTGGTAGAGGATACTCTCTTGGCTTTACAGGAGCTTGCACGCAGCTATCGCAACGAGCTTGATGTAAAGGTGGTCGGCATAACAGGCAGCAACGGGAAAACAACCGTGAAGGATATGACAGCTAATTTGCTGGCACTGGAATATAAAGTGCAAAAAACAGAAGGAAACTACAATAATCATATTGGGATGCCGCTTACGATTCTTTCTCTTGATGAGAATACAGATATCGCTGTCCTTGAAATGGGGATGAGCGGCAGAGGGGAAATAGAGTTTCTTTCGAAGCTGGCGCGCCCGGATGTAGTAGCCATAACCAATATCGGCGAATCTCATTTGCAGGATTTAGGTTCAAGAGAAGCGATTGCGCAAGCGAAGCTGGAAATCATCGAGGGATTGAATGAAAACGGCGGTTTAATCATTTACTTTGGCGATGAAACGCTTTTGAGGGAAGGTCTTTCTAGTTATCAAGGCCGTGCTGATATCAAGACATTTGGACGGATCAGCACGAATGATTTGTATCCTGTTGAACTGGAAACCAATCAGAATGGCAGTACATTTAAAATTAATGGGGTAGAAACAGAGTTTGCACTTCCGGTACTAGGCGCCCATAATGTATTAAATGCACTTAGTGCAATGCTGGCAGCGCAATATTTTCATATTCCATTTCATAAAATGAATGATGGTTTTTCAAGCTTAAAGTTAACTAATATGAGAATGGAATTAGTAGAAGGTAAAAATGGTGAAAAGATTATCAATGATGCCTATAATGCCAGTCCCACATCAATGAAAGCAGCGATTGATCTTGTTTCCAACCTTCCTGATTATGATAGAAAAATACTTGTGCTTGGGGATATGCTTGAGCTTGGTGAAAAGGAAAAAGAGTTTCATGTTGAAATGGGGAAATATATCGATCCGGAAAAGATTGATTATGTTTTTACCTTTGGTAAGCTTGGGGCAGAAATTGCTGCGGGAGCTAAGACGATTTTTTCAGCAGAACGAGTCTTTTCTTATACAGAAAAGCCATCTCTCATTGAGGAGCTGGAAAAGTATACAAACGATGAAACTCTTGTTTTAGTAAAGGCCTCAAGAGGCATGAAACTTGAAGAAGTCGTAAATGCTTTATTAAAATAAAAAACGAGAATGAGGACCTTGTAGGAATGCAGGGTCTTCTATTTTCAGTCTATTCGAATGTGTGCAAGGTGCACGCTTAGACTTTCATGTATTTTCCATGGGTAACTTTATCGGGTATGCGTGAAAATACTTAATAGAACACTTCATTCTATATATTGGCGGTGGTTTTTACATGATTGGTTGCTTATGTATTCACGGTTTTACAGGGGCCCCGTCTGAGGTTGAACCGCTTGTTCATTTTTTAAAAAAGCAAACGGATTGGAAGCTGGCTGTACCGACATTGCCGGGACACGGCGATACCTTGAACCTAAAAGGGATTCAATACAATCAATGGATCAAGCATGCTGAACAGGAGCTTGAAAAATTACTCCATTCCTGTGAAAAGGTTTATGTTGTAGGGTTTTCGATGGGGGGCATGATTGCAAGTTATTTGGCCGTTCACTTTCCAGTTGAAAAACTGGTTCTGTTAAGTGCTGCTGCTTATTATGTCAATCCAAAACAGCTGACCATTGATATTGCAGCGATGATGAAAGACTTGTATCAAGGAAAACTGAATGACAATGAACTGTTTTTACGTTATAAACGAAAATTAAAGGAAACTCCGTTAGCAGCGACACTGCAATTCCGTAAGCTTGTGTATTCCATTAGACCATTAGTGCCTCAAATAAGTGTTCCCACCTTTATTGCCCAAGGTGAAGTAGATGGTGTTGTACCGCCAAAAGCAGCACAATATTTATATTCAAATATTGGTTCATCATCAAAGAAGCTTTTTTACTTAAAGAATTCAAAGCATTTGATTTGTCATAGTGACGAAAGAGATGATTTATTTGAAAATATACTTCACTTTTTAAAAGCAGGAGTGATGTAATTTTCTTTTATTTACCTATGCGTAATGATTACAATTCATACACTACCCATAGGTTATGTCTCATTGTTGCAAATGGGTTGAATAACTGGTAAAATTACCATCAAAGTGCCAAAGAGAGAATTTCTTTCGAACCCAGACATACTCCATTTGGAGAATGTCTTTTTTCACTTTTTGTATGAAGGAAACGGAGGACGGAAACTATATTGATTTGTTTCAATATTATGGATACGTTCGTTTCACTCCAGACATTTACGAAGCCTTCCTCCACAACAAAGACTAACTGTATGTTAGTCTGGCTCTTCAATACAAGGATTCCTCCATACTTAATGGTGGCGTACAACACTATGCTGGTATTGTATGTATTGCTGCGTTAACTTCATTCAGCAAAAGTCATCCACTTCTATAAGAGATAGATGAATGTAAATAGTTCTCTGATCTGGCGGGGTTCTAGCCCCGCTGAATGAAGTTAAGCCTCCGGCGAGTCTTGCGATTTTTTAAAGGTTATTTCTCGAGCGAGCTCGACGACGGACAGGATGTCCTAGTCAGGCTAGACATGCGGATATGGCGTTTTGAAGCTTGAGAAAAATCCGGACGCAAATTCGACGGGGCGAATTTGATATGAATAATCTCCGCAGGAATTTGGCTCGGGAGAAAACCACACTAGCCACTTTATATAGACTATTTTGTTACAATTAAAGGAGATTGGAAAAATTGACAAAATTTGAAGAATTAAATATTAGTCCGGCGACATTAAAATCATTGAAGAGAATGGGGTTTGAAGAGGCTACTCCGATTCAAGCTGAAACCATTCCATTAGGTCTGGGTAACAAGGATTTAATCGGTCAAGCACAAACAGGTACGGGAAAAACAACTGCATTCGGCGTTCCGATGATTGATAAAATTGATTACTCAAAGGACATTATTCAAGGAATTGTTATTGCGCCAACAAGGGAGCTTGCGATTCAAGTTTCAGAGGAGCTGTATAAAATTGGTTACGGAAAAAGAGCGCGCGTCCTTTCTATTTACGGTGGACAGGATATTAACAGACAAATCCGTGCGTTAAAAAGACCTCCTCATATTATTGTGGGTACTCCTGGTCGTTTACTTGACCATATTAATCGGAATACACTAAAGCTTGATCATGTCCAGACCGTCATTTTGGATGAGGCTGATGAAATGCTGAATATGGGATTTATCGAGGATATTGAAGCTATCCTTGCTAAAACTCCAGAAAACCATCAAACATTGCTTTTCTCAGCAACGATGCCTGCTCCTATACAACGTATCGCAGAGCGCTTTATGAAGGACCCGCAAATCGTACGTGTGAAAACAAAAGAAGTCACGGTGTCTTCAATTGAACAATATTATATTGAAATTCATGAAAAAGGGAAATTTGACGTCCTTACAAGACTGTTAGATATCCAATCACCAGAATTAGCTATCATTTTTGGACGGACGAAAAGACGGGTTGATGAGCTTTCTGAAGCACTAAATCTTCGCGGTTATAATGCTGAAGGAATTCATGGTGACTTAAGTCAGGCGAAACGGTTATCCGTTTTGAGAAAGTTTAAAGAGGGTTCTATCGATGTTCTTGTTGCAACGGATGTAGCAGCCCGCGGTTTAGATATTTCAGGTGTCACTCATGTGTATAATTTCGATATTCCGCAAGATCCTGAAAGCTATGTCCATCGAATTGGCCGAACAGGCCGTGCCGGTAAGAATGGTGTGGCGATAACATTTATTACACCAAGGGAAAAATCCTATCTTCATGTTGTAGAAAAAACAACAAGAAAGAAAATGGAGCGTATGGAGCCGCCAACATTGGATGAAGCTTTAGAAGGCCAGCAAAAAGCAGCAATGGAAAAGATTCTTCAAACAATTGAGGGAAATAATCTGCAATACTATAAGCAGTCTGCAGACGAACTTTTAGAAGGACATGATGCTTCTACCGTTGTTGCTGCAGTTTTGAAAATGCTGACAAAAGAACCAGATACAACGCCTGTAAAATTGACAGAAGAAAAACCACTTCCAGTAAAGCGTGATCGTAAATTTGATGACCGTAAACGCGGCGGTTATGATAATCGTAAAAGAACACCGATGAAGTCACGTCAAGGTCACAGCCATGGCGGTAAACGTCCTAACAACTCTCAATATAAATCAAAATCAAACAGCTACAAATAAAAAATAAGGTGTCAGGCACCACAAAAAGACAAAGTATGTATATTTGTCCATATGTGGTGCCTGGCACCTTTTCATTAGATGCGGAGGGCGCTCGCCCAGCCGCGACAAGCTTAAGACAGGTCGGGGATGAGGTTCGCTCTTTAACCTCTTCTTCGACATGGCTTAAGACCTCGAGCAGCTAGCGCCCGCAGCTCGACAGTTATATTGAAACTAAATTTACTTTTAAACGTACTACATATAACAAAGGGATGTTGATTTGTGAATTCAGGGGGAGAAAACCATGGGATCGGAACCGAAAAACAGAATTTCAGAAAGAGCTTTAAAGGTTTGGCGAATATCTGGAGCTTTTATTTCCACCATTTTTTTACTGTTGGCTGGCGGAGTGATCGGCCTTACGATATTCTTTGATTGGCCGATTTGGATTAGTGCAATTGCTATCATTTTATTCCTCTTATCGGTTTACTTTTTTATTATGCTGTTTCCTTCGCTGCGATGGAGGCGCTGGCGCTATGAAGTCCGTGAACAAGAAATTGAATTGCAGCACGGGCTGTTTGTCATAAAACGTACGCTTGTCCCAATGGTCCGTGTCCAGCATGTGGATACCGTACAGGGACCGATTTTACGTAAATATCATTTAGCTTCCGTAACCGTTTCAACAGCAGCAACCGTCCATGAGATACCTGCATTAGAGCTTTCGGAAGCAGAAGAAATGAGAATATCCATTTCAAGACTGGCAAGGGTGGCTGATGAAGATGTCTGAACCGAAACGGCTTCATCCCATTACAACGGTGATTAATTTTTTCAAATATATGAAGGAGTTTATTGCCCCTTTCATTATTATCTTTTTATTTGGCGGGAAAGGATCTGGAATGGACTTTTGGCAGGTCATATTCCCGGCGGTCTTTATCCTGTTATCGCTGTTCAATGGAATCCTATCATGGCTTCGGTTTACCTACCGGGTAGAAGAAGGCGAGTTAAGGATTGAATCTGGATTATTTGTGAGAAAGAAACGTTACATTCCATTTGAAAGAATTCAGAGTCTTGATTTTTCAGAAGGGATCCTGCAGCGTCCCTTTGGTCTTGTTACAGTAAAAGTAGAAACAGCAGGGTCAAGCGGTTTAAATAATGCCGAAGCAGTTCTGACGGCAATAAAAAAACAGGATGCGATGGCCATTCAAGAAATTCTGACTTCAGTAAAAAAGGGTCAAGCAGATACATATGCACCGGTTCAAGAGCAGGACACATTATATACGATGCAGCCTTTGCAGCTTTTACTGCTTGCTTCGACATCCGGCGGTGCAGGAGTTGTGATTTCAGCTTCACTCGCCTTTATTTTACAATTTGATGAGTTAATACCGTATGAAAGAGTATTTAAGGAGCTTCAGGGATTTATCTCTACAGGACTTATGTTTGTGAGCGTCGTTATCTTCCTGCTGTTTTTGCTTGCGTGGTTGATTGCTTTAGTGGGAACGATGATCAAGTATGCTGGTTTTACCGTGAAAAAGGTGGAAGAGGATTTAGTCATCTCAAGGGGGCTGCTCGAAAAAAGGCAGTTGACCATTCCGTTAAACCGGATTCAGGGGATTCTAATAAGTGAAAATATCATCAGGCAGCCAATCGGATATTGCTCTGTCTACTTAGAAACCGCAGGAGGTTCGCTGGAAAAGAATAGCTCCAAGACCCTGCTTCTGCCCATGATCAAGAAAAAGGATGTCGCACCTTTGTTATCGCCATTTTTACATGATTATTGCTTTAGCCCTGAAATAAATCGAGCCCCAAAACGTGCTTTAAAAAGATATCTGTTCCGCGGCTTGCTGCTGCCAGTCTTGATTGCAGTGCCTGCAATCATTTTCTTCAGGCCATGGGGTTATTTATCATTAATACTAATTCTTTTAGCTACCGTTTGGGCTTATCTAAAGTATAAAGATGCCGGCTGGAATATACATCAGCAGCAATTGACTTTAACCTACCGTGGATTGGTGAAAAATACGTTTTTTATGCGAAAAAATAAAATCCAGTCCCTGACATTAACAAAAAGTTATTTTCAAGAGAAAAAAGCCCTCGGATCGATCCATGCAACAGTCACATCAGGGGTCGGCCTGTCCGGCGGAGAGGTAGTTGATATGGAGGAACAAGACAGTCTAGCCATCTACAGCTGGTATAAATATTCTTAAAAGGCGTGCCTGACCCATTACTCATTGCAGTCAGGCACGCTTTCTTAACGTTAAAGCTCCAATAAGGAATCCGGACAGAAAACCAAAAAGGTGGGAGATGACGTTTATATCCTGCTGGAAAAAGGTCATGATAATACCGATGACGGCAATGGTCGTAATTAACTGTCTATTATCTCTGGATAACAGATGTTTACGGAACACATTCAAACTAATGTACATACCGAATAATCCAAATATAGCTCCGCTTGCACCCAGATGGATGTATGTAACAGGCTCAATTAACAATGTTGCAACATTGGCGGAAATCCCCGTGATTAAATAAACCCAGGTAAAGCGAAAACTCCCGAGAATCCTTTCTAATGCTGGACCAAACAGAACAAGTGAAAAGCTATTAAATAATACATGTGAAAATCCGCTATGTAGGAAGATAGGGGTTATCAGTCTCCAAATTTCTCCCTGCCAGATATACAAATTCACTCCAGACAGTTGTTCAAACAGCAGGGAATTAGGAAAAATAGGCAAAGCGGTTAATAAATATAATATAATATGGATAGACACAATCACAGATACAACTGGATAATACCTAATAAATTCTTGAAAGCTTTCTGTTCGTGTAAACATGGCACCCTCCTTAAGTAAGTATATGGATTCAATCATAACACAGCTATTTTTAGAGCGAAATAAATTGGAATGATGGCTGCTTGTCTATGCTATTTATTATGCATGAAAAATTAAAGATAGAAGGAAGATGTGGAATGATTTCAGGTATTGGCCTTGATATCGTTGAATTGCAGCGAATAAAAAAGATCGCCGAACGTCAAGCAAAATTTGTAGACCGTATTCTTACCCCTTTTGAAAAGGATACCTATGAGCAGCTTTCCGGTACGAGAAGGATTGAATATTTGGCCGGCCGTTTTGCTGCCAAAGAAGCATTTTCCAAAGCATTTGGAACAGGGATTGGCGCGAAACTTTCCTTTCTCGATATTCAAGTGGAAAACGATGAAAATGGGAAGCCGTTTATTCGCAGACCGCTGCAAAACGGTGTCCATCTTTCCATTACTCACAGTACTGAATACGCAGCTGCACAGGTAATTATTGAGAAATAAATGGTCTGCTCCATAAATATCCGCAAGAAATCCTTCACCCTAGCTCGTCATATTATAAGTGGTTGTCTCATATATTCATAGTGCAATAGGAGAGACAAGGTCAGGGGCATTTTTCGAGCTCTCCTTCTACGTAATGGAAATGAGACAAAAGGGGTTGAAGGAATGAAGAAGAAGATATTCATGCTGGCTTTAGGGCTCATGGCTGTCCTTGTATTATCTGCCTGTGGAACGAAATCACAAGAGGATGTCGTAAAAGCGTTAAATACGAAGCTTGAGGATTTGGGCGGCTATAAGGCAAAGGCAAGAATGACTTTACAGATGGGAACGGAGCCACATTCATATGATGTGGAAATTTGGCATAAGGAGCCTGATTTCTATCGGGTTGATTTAAAAAATGCCCAAAAGGATCAAAATCAGATGATTCTCCGCAATGAAGAAGGTGTCTTTGTATTAACTCCTGCCCTTAATAAAAGTTTTAAGTTCCAAAGTGATTGGCCGCAAAACAGCAGCCAAGCCTATTTATACGAGTCGCTTGTAAAAGATATTATGGAGGATAAAGAAGCAAAATTCACAGCGACAAAAGAACATTACGTATTTGAAACGAAAACTAGATATCAAAACCATAAAATGCTTCCGTATCAGGAAATCACTTTAAATAAAAAGAATCTTGCCCCAATCAGTGTGAAGGTTATGGATTCCGACCATAATGCACTTGTTACGGTAAAGTTTTCCGAAGTGAAATTTGATGCCAGCTTTGATAAGAATGATTTTAATGTCCAAAAAAATATGACAGGGGCTCAGCTTGATAAAACGGTCATGGCTGATTTGGAGAGTCAAGAACTCACTGTTAAGTATCCAGAAGAAATTCCTGGTGTTCATTTAGTAGGTGAAAAAGAAGTAAAAATAGATAATGGAAAACGAATTGTTCTCACATATGAAGGCGATAAATCCTTTACATTGGTTCAGGAAAAAACAACGGTAATGCCTGCCACAGCAGGACCGACAAATGTGACAGGTGAACTTGTTGATCTAGGTTTTACGATTGGAGCACTAACTAATAATAGTCTAACCTGGACAAATGAAGGTGTGGATTATATGATTGCTTCTAATGATTTAACGCCAGAAGAAATGATGGAAATTGCACGTACAGTCCAAAGCAACGCAGTAAAATAAGGAAAAGAACGGCTGACTTATTGAAGGTAAGACCCTGCAAATATGATTGATACATAAATGAATAATCAGTTTCTATTTGTTTATGCTAGATATTGTATGGCAGGGTCTGACACCTTTACAAAAGGGTCAGCTTTTTTCATTGCCTGAAAGTGCTGGAAGAAGCTTAAGTATTATAAAAGGTTATATTTAAAACCCATTTGACAAGTACCTGCCGGAGTTCGATAATCGATTTATACAGATAATTAGGTCAACAAAAGAGAGGATTATTCAAATGGGTGTGCAATCGTTTTATCGTGATACTTGGGCGGAAATAAATCTTGACAACATTTATTATAATGTGGAATCATTGAAAAATATTTTACCGGGGAACGTTACTTTATTTGCTGTTGTAAAGGCTAATGCGTATGGGCACGGGGATATTCAAGTAGCCCGCACGGCTGTAAGTGCCGGCGCTTCCTATATAGCCGTGGCTCTCATTGATGAAGCTATAGCCTTACGAAAAAAAGGGCTTAAGGAACCAATTCTTGTATTAGGGGCAAGCAAGCCGGAGAATGCTGTAATAGCTGCTGAAAATGATATTACATTGACAGTATTTCAAAAAGAGTGGATTGATAAAGCTAAAAAGTTTTTACAGGAGAGTAAACCTGTGAAGGTTCATATTAAAATTGATACCGGAATGGGCAGAATAGGTGTAAAAACTAAACAGGAGCTTAAGGAAGTCGAATCCGCCATCCGTGAAAATTCATGCTTTTATTTAGAAGGTGCGTTTACACACTTTGCCACAGCTGACCAATTGGAAATAACGTATTATAAGGAACAATTAGCTTTGTTTAATGACCTTGTAGAAAGTTTTGAGAAACGCCCAGAATTAGTGCATTGCAGTAATTCTGCTGCAGCTCTTCGTTACCCTGAAAGCTATTTTAACGGAGTACGTTTTGGGATTTCCATGTATGGGTTAAGTCCTTCAAAAGAAATAGAGTCAGAATTGCCTTATCCACTCAAGGAGGCTTTTTCTTTGCGGACAAAATTAGTTCATGTGAAACAAATACAGCCCGGTGAGAAGGTTGGCTACGGTGCTACCTACGAAGCGCAAGCGCAGGAGTGGATTGGAACGGTGCCCATTGGCTATGCTGATGGGTGGATCCGCAAATTACGCGGACAAGAAGTATTAGTGGATGGAAAAAGAGTACCGATTGTCGGCCGAATTTGTATGGATCAAACGATGATCAAACTTCCGAATTATTTACCGGTAGGAACGGATGTAACGCTTATCGGCAGACAAGGGGATGAATTTATCTCAGTGAATGAAATCGCTGATGAGCTAGAAACGATAAACTACGAGGTTACCTGTATGATGTCTTACCGAATCCCGCGTGTATTTATTCAGAATGGGAAGATAGTCGAAGTGGTAAACGGATTATTATAATCCTCGGTTCTGGATATTGGATTAGACGTTTATTGAAAGACTATGTTAAAGAATATTATGATGTTGGTTATGCTGGTTGATTGAAGTGGAAGGCACCAAGACTCCTGGGGGAGAAGCGGGATAGGAGTGATCCCGCTGAAACAAAATGTCGAGGAGGCTCGGCGGTCGCCCTAAGGTGCGCGAAGTGCCTGGAACGGAAATCAACAACTAAGTCTAACAGACCTTTATCAAAATGAAATTAAATTATCGACATAATCTAGTCAATCAAGCGTATGTATGCATAAAAGGCTATTTTTTTGGACGATAATATTGAAGAATCCTTGAATAGTCTTTGCATTAATAAAAAATAATGATATTATAAAAAATGGTAGAGTGAATAGGTGTGTATTGATGGTGGAGGTGTACAATTGTGTCTGAGTCAAGTGTAACGACAGAGATTATGATAAAATTACCGCAACATCTATTAAGTGAGTTAGACGGTTTTGTCAAACAAGAAAATGTAAATCGTAGTGAATTTATTTATCAAGCAACGAAAATGTATTTGCGTGAGCGCAAAAAAAGACATATTCGTGAATCCATGAGACGGGGCTATATGGAAATGGCCAAAATAAATTTGACGATTGCATCTGAAGCATTTCAAGCGGAATATGAGGCAGAACATACAGTTGAACGTCTAGTAAGCGGAGGGTAAACCCTTGATTGTCAAACGTGGAGACGTTTATTTTGCGGACCTTTCCCCAGTTGTTGGCTCAGAACAAGGCGGGGTGCGCCCTGTACTCGTCATTCAAAACGACATCGGGAATCGGTTTAGTCCCACAGTAATCATTGCAGCAATCACAGCACAGATACAAAAAGCGAAGCTGCCTACACATGTTGAAATTGATGCGAAGCGTTATGGTTTTGAACGAGATTCGGTCATTCTTTTAGAGCAAATTCGTACTATTGATAAGCAACGCTTAACCGATAAAATAACTCATCTCGATGATGAAATGATGGAAAAGGTCAATGAAGCCCTGCAGATTAGTTTAGGTCTTATTGAATTTTAAATCATACAAAAAAACGTCCTTATGTTTGTAGGGACGTTTTTATTATGAATATGAAATTTAGCAGATAAACATATGGGGTCCTGATGGTTATCCAGCTCATGAATTTGTTAAAATGAATATATTACTCATTATTGGAGGATGTGCGATTGGAAAATACTTTAGAAAAGCAAACAGAATTATTTCAGTTAATAGCTTCAGAACAATCTCTTGCTGTTAAACAAGTAAAAAATGTCATAGCGATGCTTGATGAAGGAAATACAGTGCCGTTTATTGCCCGTTATCGAAAAGAAATGACCGGTTCATTGGATGAAGTACAGATTCGGGACATTATGGAAAGATGGCAATACATACAAAACCTGGAGCACCGCAAAGAGGAAGTCACCAGGCTGATTGAAGAGCAAGGAAAGCTGACACCGGAACTGCAGCAAAACATAATAAAGGCCGTGAAGCTGCAGGAAGTAGAAGATTTATATCGTCCTTATAAACAAAAAAGACGTACAAAAGCGACGATTGCAAAGGAAAAGGGCTTAGAGCCATTTGCAGAATGGTTATTGACATTCCCTAAAGGAGTGTCACTGGAGGAAGAAGCAAGTAAATATTTATCAGATGAAAAAGAAGTGACGACGATTGAGGGTGTTGTGGCGGGAGCCAAAGACATTATTGCAGAAATGGTCTCAGATGAAGCGGAAAGCCGTAAGTGGATCCGAATGGAAACAAGTAAAAAAGGGATCATAGAATCAACTGAGAAAGACACTGAAAAAGATGAAAAGAAAGTATACGAAATGTATTACTCTTATGAAGAGCCGGTAAGCAAAATTGTTCCTCACCGAATTTTAGCGTTGAACCGGGGAGAAAAAGAGGATATTTTGCGCGTCAGTATTAAACCTGATGTAGACTTCATCCTAAAGTATTTACATAAAAAATGGATTCGTGATACAAGCTCACTTTCAGCTCCCATTGTTTCGGAAGCGATTGATGACGGATATAAGCGATTAATACAACCGTCCATTGAAAGAGATATCCGAAATGAATTGACGGAAAAAGCAGAGGAACAGGCGATCCATATCTTCTCGGAAAACCTGAGAAATCTATTGCTGCAGCCTCCGCTAAAAGGAAAAATCGTCCTTGGAGTTGATCCTGCGTACCGAACAGGTTGTAAGCTGGCTGTCGTTGATGAGACTGGAAAAGTGTTAACAATCGGTGTTATTTACCCTCATCCGCCTGTATCCAAAACGAAAGAGGCCAAGGAAAAATTCGTGAAAATCGTGAAGGATTACAAGGTTGAAATGGCGGCAATTGGAAATGGGACAGCCTCACGCGAAACAGAGCAGTTTGTAGCAGATGTATTAAAGGAACTGCCTGAAGAAATATTTTATTTAATCGTCAATGAGGCTGGGGCAAGTGTATATTCTGCTTCTGATATTGCCAGGGAAGAATTCCCGGATTATCACGTTGAGGAGAGAAGTGCGGTCTCTATTGCCAGACGTCTTCAGGACCCGCTTGCTGAACTGGTAAAAATAGATCCTAAATCAGTTGGTGTTGGTCAATACCAGCATGATGTATCACAGAAGAAATTATCCGAATCCCTTACATTTGTCGTTGAAACGGTTGTGAACCAGGTTGGGGTAAATGTAAATACTGCATCCTCGTCTCTCCTGCAATATGTATCGGGTCTTTCAAAAACAGTGGCAAACAATATTGTGAAAAAGAGAGATGAAGAGGGACGGTTTACAACAAGGAAGCAATTAAAGAAAATTCCTCGTCTAGGGGCTAAGACATATGAACAGGCAATTGGATTTTTACGTGTCGTAGATGGCAGTGAACCGTTGGATCGAACATCCATACACCCGGAAAATTATGATGCTGTTGAATTACTTCTTAAGTCTCTTGGTTTCGGTTCTGCTGATTTAGGATCGGACGAGTTAAAAAAAGCTCTATCATCAATCAATATTAAGCAAACGGCTGAAGAGCTAAC
This sequence comes from Niallia oryzisoli, assembly GCF_036670025.1. Classification (NCBI taxonomy): domain Bacteria; kingdom Bacillati; phylum Bacillota; class Bacilli; order Caryophanales; family Bacillaceae; genus Niallia; species Niallia oryzisoli. The sequence goes on from NZ_CP137640.1 coordinate 447,968, forward strand.
AATTGGTGAATTGACGCTGCAGGATATTGTAGACGCACTTGTTAGACCGGAAAGGGATCCACGTGACGAATTACCAACGCCGCTTTTGAAAAAGGATATTCTTAAGCTCGAGGACTTAAAGCCTGGCATGGAGCTGCAAGGAACTGTCCGCAATGTCGTAGATTTTGGCGCCTTTGTTGATATTGGTGTTAAACAAGATGGTCTTGTCCATATCTCAAAATTAAGCAGGAAATTTGTAAAACATCCGCTTGACCTCGTTTCGGTTGGGGATGTAGTGACCGTCTGGGTTGATTCTGTAGATTTGAATAAAGGAAGAGTGGCTTTAACCATGTTATCGCCGACAGAAGGCTAAGGGATATTAACGATATAATTTAACAGGGCTGTCCTATAAAGTGATAGAATCTACATTGTGATCATTAGTGTTTAATTCAACATAAGATCTGACATGTGGTTCCATTCATAAAAGTAGGACAGTCCTGTATTGGTATTAAAAATGTTTTTTTCTATAAATAAACCAGCATTCATTTAACAATTTGATTTGGTATCTATTTTTCTCAAAAAAGGCTTTTTGGATTTGATTTTGAAACCAAGTAGGCATAAGATTACCTCCCGGACAAAAATCTTATTAATTATCATTAGTCTATGCTGATATAGTTTGTCATGTGTGTATGATGTAAAGGAGTTGAGTCACAACATGGATAATCAGGAATTACAAAAATTAGTGGAAGATATCTCAATGAAGTATTTCCATAAACCCTTTCGCCATCAAGCTACTTTTAATAATCGGTTGAAAACAACAGGCGGCCGTTACTTGTTAAAAAGCCATGACATTGAAATGAATATTAAGTATTTTCAGCAGCTTGGGATTGATGAGTTAATCGGCATCATAAAACATGAGCTATGTCACTATCATCTTCATATAGAGGGAAAGGGGTATAAGCATCGGGATAAAGACTTTAAGGTGCTGATGGCAAAGGTAGGGGCTCCAAGGTACTGTTCCTCTCTTCTTGAAACAGCGGCAAGCAAAAAAAGTACAAAAATCATAACGTATTTTTGTAGCAGCTGTCACCAGATTTATAGGCGAAAGAGAAGGATGGATACGGAAAAATATGTTTGTGGGATTTGTAGAGGGAAATTAATTCTTAAAAAGGATTGACGGTTGTCCGAAAGGATGGTATATTATTATCCCGTGATTAACAAGTAGTTTTACATTTTAAATCGAACAAAAATGAACTTGACTTTTGTATTTCACGTAAATATAATATAAAGAGTCGATAACACGATAAAGATTATTCCGCAGTAGCTCAGTGGTAGAGCTATCGGCTGTTAACCGATCGGTCGTAGGTTCGAATCCTACCTGCGGAGCCATACGGGGAAGTACTCAAGAGGCTGAAGAGGCGCCCCTGCTAAGGGTGTAGGTCGCGCGAGCGGCGCGAGGGTTCAAATCCCTCCTTCTCCGCCATGTTATTTATGGCCCGTTGGTCAAGCGGTTAAGACACCGCCCTTTCACGGCGGTAACACGGGTTCGAATCCCGTACGGGTCATTGAAAAGCGGAAGTAGCGATAGAATATATTATTATTATACTATTTACTTCATATTTGGTCCGGTAGTTCAGCTGGTTAGAATGCCTGCCTGTCACGCAGGAGGTCGCGGGTTCGAGTCCCGTCCGGACCGCCATTTAAAATGTTTGGGCTATAGCCAAGCGGTAAGGCAACGGACTTTGACTCCGTCATTCGTTGGTTCGAATCCAGCTAGCCCAGCCATTTTTTTATTTTGTACGAGCCATTAGCTCAGTCGGTAGAGCATCTGACTTTTAATCAGAGGGTCGAAGGTTCGAGTCCTTCATGGCTCACCAAAGTTTTTTGTGTTAGCGAAATAACTTTTTATATGCGGGTGTGGCGGAATTGGCAGACGCACTAGACTTAGGATCTAGCGCCGCAAGGCGTGGGGGTTCGACTCCCTTCACCCGCACCATAAATTACCATTGGATAATTTATTAGAATCTGGTATTATATTTTGTGTCATAATAATT
>NZ_CP137640.1:455000-520000 GCF_036670025.1 Niallia oryzisoli
CTGAAAGCATCTAAGCATGAAGCCCCCTCGAGATGAGATTTCCCATAGCGTCAAGCTAGTAAGACCCCTGAAAGATGATCAGGTTGATAGGTTTGGGGTGGAAGCGTGGTGACACGTGGAGCTGACAAATACTAATCGGTCGAGGACTTAACCTAATTGAAATGCGGAGGCGCCTTGCCCAGGAGCGACAAGCTTAAGACGGGGCGGCGAGAAGGTTGTTCTTTAACCTTCTTGACGGCACGGCTTAAGACTCGAGCTCCTAGGCGCCGCAGCTGGACAGAACAATGTTTATTACTCAGTCTTTTCTTCAGCATTATCTAGTTTTGAGGGAACAATTCTTCAGACCAAATAGTTTGGTGACGATAGCGAGAAGGTCACACCCGTTCCCATCCCGAACACGGAAGTTAAGCTTCTCAGCGTCGATGGTAGTTGGGGCCTTGCCCCTGTGAGAGTAGGACGTCGCCAAGCAGATAAAAAGAGTATCCAAAAAGGGTACTCTTTTTTGTTATTTTAACGTCCGAAAGCGGTAATTATAAAAAATGGTTCTTTAAAATGCAAAATATAAAATGTAATTGAAATCTATCGCAAATAAGGCTGATTGGAGCTCGAAAAGGAGCAATCTGCAAAAAAAACTATCACCAATAAGCCCTATTGAAGCCCGAAAAAGAGGATACCCCAAAAAATCATTCACCAATAAGCCCTATTGAAGCCCGAAAAAGAGGGTACCCCAAAAAAAGTTCACCAATAAGCCCTATTGAAGCCCGAAAAAGAGGGTACCCCAAAAAATCATTCACCAATAAGATGTTAAAATACTGAAGACAGCTGAATAAACAAATCAAGTATTCAGTTTGATAGTGTTTACAGCAATCCTCCAGCGCACCGTCCTTCCATCAAGAACCAATTGAAAATATTTTTTCTTTCACCTTGTTCGTCTTCATTCATCTTATCAGTGATATACTTGAGATATAGGGGTAACATACAATAATTTATTAACCCCGGAACAAAGTTCAATCTGTAAGTCATCTCGAACTTCCGCAAGGCATCAAAAGAAGTTGCCCCGACTAAAAATAGAAGGGAATGACCGCCGTGAACCCGATAAAAAGGCTTTTGAACAGGTTTAGAGGTTTGGCCGATGCTATTGCCCGCTATCCGTTGACGTCCATATTTCTTTCGTTAGCTGCTATCGTGAATGCGGTAGATATCAGTTCGGAAAAGGATTATTCAAAGCTTCTATTAACATTCGTGGTGGGAGCATTTATTAGTGCGGTTTTACAGATCACCTATGAAAGATTTTTTTTAAGACAATCCAGCCGCCTCCTATTAATAAGTGCCGCCTCCGTTTTAACAGCTGGATATTATTTAATTATCAAACCAGCCCCACAATTAAGCATGGAGATTAACATTAGAACTTCAGTTGCACTGTTTGCCCTTCTTATCGCCTTTATTTGGGTACCTGTCATAAAAAACAGGGTAACTTTTAACAAAAGCTTTATGATTGCATTTAAATCCTTTTTTCACTCTTTGTTTTTCTCTGGAATCTTATTTGCCGGAATTTCTATTATTATAACTGCGATTGACCAGCTGATTTTTCAGCTTGAATATACGGCCTATTCTCATTCGGCAAATATTGTCTTTATCCTTTTTGCACCGATGTTTTTTCTATCGCTGATCCCTGTTTATCCAGGTGCAGCAAACACCGAGGAGAATATGGAGGATCAGGAGAAAATCATTAACAAGGCAGCCCATTGTCCAAAATTTTTAGAGGTTCTCTTATCTTATATAATTATTCCACTAATAGCGGTGTTTACAGTTATCATGCTTACTTACATCCTTAAAAATATTACAGGCGAGTTTTGGACGGATAATCTATTAGAGCCAATGCTGGTATCCTACTCAATTACCGTCATTGTTGTTTATATATTAGTCAGTGAAATTGAAAATAAATTCACCTTATGGTTTCGACGAATTTTTCCTAAAGTACTGGTGCCAATCGTACTTTTCCAGATTGTCGCCTCTATAATGAGCGTGTCGGAAACCGGGATTATGCATACCCGCTATTATGTAATTTTATTTGGTATTTTTGCTGCAGCAGCAGGCATTCTGCTTAGTTTTATAAATGTACGTAGAAACGGGATCATTGCCCCGATCTTAATCATCTGTGCTGTTATTTCAATCGTACCGCCAGTGGATGCCTTTACAATCAGCCGCAGCAGTCAGGTAAGTCTTTTGGAAGAGGTTTTATTGAAGAACAATATGTTAGAAAATAATAAGGTTAAGCCAAACGCAGCTATCTCTGATCAGGATAAAGAGGTAGTTACGAAAGCGATGAATTATCTGCTTATGATGAACTATCAGAAGGATGTCGAATGGCTGTCTAAAGATTATAATTATGATGACTTTTATCCTACATTTGGATTCTATGAGTATTATGAACCTGGGGATAACAAGGAGATGTACCTTGCTCTCTCACTACAAGAGAAAAGTACTGTTGATATCGCTGGGTATGATTCTTTTATCCAATACCATCTAATCATGGAAAATGACAATAATGAAAAGATCGCTGATTTTGTAAAAGAGGGGAAAAACTACTCTCTTATAACAAAAGGGAATAATGATCAAGTAGATATGATCCTTACAGGTGAAAATAACGAAGAACTGCTGAGCATTGAGGCAAATGAAATTTTTAAAAAGTTTTATGGTTATCAATCAAGCAAATATACCATAACACCTGAGGAAGCAACTTTCTCAAAGGAAAATGACAAGGCTAAAATGACATTTGTAGTACAGCAAGTTAATATTCAAAAAGATCATGAGGAGTATAACAGTGCAGTACTCTTTATCTTTGTTAAAATAAAATAGCAGGAATGACTAATCAGTCTAAACTTAAACAAACGAGCAATGCCTCGTTTGTTTTTCTCTGCTTTTGTTCATTATGAATATAATAGATGCTTTTGCTCTGCAGGGTAAAATCATGTAAACTGTTAAAAGGATAATAGGAATAATTGGATCGTTTGCGTGTTGTTGAATCTTTATGATGGCTGAACGATGCAAACAGTAAGGTGATATACATGAGTGAATATGAAATGATTTCAACTAAATTAGAGGATACACAGAATTTTTCCAAACGCTTGGCCTCCTTTCTTCGGCCAGGGGATGTGATAACGCTTGAAGGGGACTTAGGTGCGGGAAAGACTGCTTTTACAAAAGGATTGGCTATTGGTTTAGGTATCCAAAGAAATGTGAACAGCCCAACATTTACGATTATCAAAGAGTACCAAGGAACCATGCCATTGTATCATATGGATGTATACCGTTTGGAGGATGCATACGAGGACCTGGGTTTTGAAGAGTATTTCAGCGGAAACGGAGTTACAGTAGTTGAATGGGCTCATTTAGTAGAAGAGCAACTGCCGCATGACCGTTTAGATATTTATATCTATCATCAGGGAAACGATACCCGAAAATTGGTGATTAAACCGATTGGTGAACGATATGAGCAATTATGTAAGGAGATATTTTCATGAACGTTTTAGCAATAGATACATCAAATTATGCATTAGGCATTGCTCTCATGAATGAGGAAGGCGTGATTGGCGAGTACATCACCAACATGAAAAAAAATCATTCCATTCGCGTAATGCCCGCCATCGAAAAGCTGTTGTTTGATTGTGAAATGAAACCTGCTGATTTAGATAAAATTGTCGTTGCAAAAGGACCAGGCTCTTATACCGGAGTTCGAATCGGGGTAACCATCGCTAAGACGCTGGCTTGGACACTTTCAATCCCGTTGGTAGGGATCTCAAGTCTCGAAGTACTGGCTGCAGGTGTAGGACGTTATTTTAACGGCTGTGTTTCTCCTTTATTTGATGCCAGAAGAGGGCAGATTTATACAGGTCTTTATCAGTATCAGAATGGAAAGCTGGAATCGCGAATAAATGATCAACTGATTTTATCAAAAAACTGGGCAGACGAATTAAGCCAGTATAATGAGAAAATATTATTTATTGGTTCGGATATTAAGCTTCATCAGGATGTTTTGCAGCAGGTGTTGGGCGAAAAAGCCATTCTGGCTGCAATAACAGAGCATAATCCACGTCCATCCGAGCTGGCATTATTAGGATATGATAAACCGGGAGAGGACATTCATTCCTTTGTACCCAATTATATTCGATTGGCAGAAGCTGAAGCAAAATGGTTAGAAGCGCAAAAGGAATTGAAATAGAGTCAGAAGAAAGATAGGAAGTTGTCAAAATGGAAAGTACATATTCTTTTCGAATGATGAATATTGAGGATCTTGATCAAATAATGGAGATTGAGCATAAATCGTTTACGGTTCCTTGGAGCAGGGAGGCCTTTTACAATGAGCTCACACAAAACCAGTTTGCTGTTTATCTTGTTATTGAAGCGGATAACAGGATTGTCGGTTATTGTGGGGTGTGGATTGTTGTAGACGAGGCTCATGTAACGAATATTGCAATTCTTCCCGAATATCGCGGCATGAAGCTGGGGGAAGCTTTAATGAAGAAAATGATTGAAACAGCAAAAGAATACGGGGCACTTACGATGACCCTTGAAGTAAGAGTATCTAACATGGTTGCTCAATCCCTCTATCGAAAATTTGGTTTTCAAGGGGGAGCCATTCGAAAGAATTATTATACAGATAATCAAGAAGATGCGTTAGTGATGTGGGTGAATTTATGAAAAAAGATCTATTAGTGATGGGGATAGAAACGAGTTGCGATGAAACAGCTGTTTCTATTGTAAAAAATGGTAGAGAAATTGTATCCAATATTGTGGCTTCACAAATTGACAGTCATAAACGTTTTGGTGGAGTTGTTCCGGAGATTGCATCTCGTCACCATGTCGAGCAAATCACGATCGTACTGGAAGAGGCCTTAAAAGAAGCAAATGTTTCGTATGAAGATATCGATGCTGTAGCAGTAACAGAAGGACCTGGCCTGGTGGGAGCTTTACTGATCGGCGTAAATGCAGCAAAGGCTGTTGCTTTTGCACATGGAATCCCGCTTGTTGCCGTTCACCATATTGCCGGCCATATTTATGCAAACCGTCTGGTTACGGAAATGAATTTTCCATTGTTAGCCTTAGTTGTATCCGGAGGGCATACAGAGCTGGTTTATATGAAGGAACACGGGCATTTTGAGGTAATTGGTGAAACGAGAGATGATGCGGCAGGAGAAGCTTATGATAAAGTGGCAAGGACACTGCATCTCCCATATCCGGGCGGACCGCAAATTGACCGACTGGCCCATGAAGGGGAAGCTGTTATTGATTTACCAAGAGCTTGGCTTGAAGAGGGCTCCTATGATTTTAGCTTCAGCGGATTAAAATCTGCAGTTATTAACACTGTCCACAATGCTGAACAGCGCGGGGAAACGATAAAACCGGAGGATCTTGCGGCAAGTTTTCAAGCAAGTGTTATTGATGTATTAGTAACCAAAACGCTGAAGGCTGTCAAGGAATATGACGTGAAGCAAGTGTTACTGGCCGGCGGTGTCGCCGCAAATAAAGGCTTACGATCCAAGTTGACCGCAGCTTTTACTGAAATGGAGGACATAGAGCTTGTCATCCCTCCGTTACAGTTATGCACAGATAATGCGGCCATGATTGCGGCTGCAGGAAGTGTTATGTTTGAAAAAGGACAACGGGCAAGTCTCGCATTGAATGCAAATCCTGGTCTCGATATATCTATCCACAATTAAGTATAAGACTCTCTGATTTTTCAGGAGTCTTTTTGTCATTTTATCACCAATTGTTGATAAAATAGCAGAGATATGAACAATCGTTAATCATTACAAGGGTAATATAAACTGAAAATTTCTAAAAATGTGGATAAGTTTGTGGATAATGTTGATAATGTGGATAATTAAATGGTTGAATTGTGGATAATGTGGAAAACCTTGTGGAAAGTTGAAATAATGGGTATCCAGCTGTGGTTAAAAATGTGGAAAAACGAAGCATAAAAAGGTTATGCTTCGTTTTTTTGTGGATAACTTAATTGACGCTAATTTTATTCTTCTGCTAACAAAGTCCATTCATCCATCAGCTGCTCCAGCTCTTGTTTGAACCTTTCTACTTCCTCATGAATTTGAAGAGACCTTTCGTGATCCTGAAAAACCTCCGGATCGCAGAGAAGCTGCTCATTGGCTTCAATCTTTTGCTCAAGGTCCTCTATTTTTCCTTCAATTTCTTCGATTCTGCGAAGGCGTTGTCTTTCTAATTTTTTTGCTTCTTTATCCTGTTGATAACTTGTCTTTTCCTGCTTGACCGGCTGGGCGGCCTCCTTTTTTTGTTCATCCAGCTCTCTTAATTCTTCCTGCTCGAGTTTCTTTTCAACATAATAATTATAGTCGCCTAAGTACTCGGTAGAACCGTCTTTCGAAAGCTCTACCACTTTTGAAGCAATCCGATTGATAAAATAACGGTCATGGGACACAAATAGAATGGTTCCCGGATAATCGACTAATGCATTTTCCAGAATCTCTTTACTATCTAAATCAAGATGGTTTGTCGGCTCGTCCAATATCAATAAGTTCGCTTTTTGCATCATTAATTTGGCCAGTGCCAAGCGCGCCTTTTCACCGCCGCTTAATGTGGATACGATTTTTAATACATCGTCACCTGAGAATAAAAAGTTTCCAAGAACGGTTCTGATTTCTTTTTCACTTTTTAAAGGATAGTCATCCCAAAGCTCATTAAGTACTTTTTTATTTGAGGTTAGTTCTGCTTGTTCTTGATCGTAGTAACCAATTGTTACATTTGTACCGTATTGAATCTCTCCTTTCAGTGGAGAAAGCTTCTTCATGAAAGTCTTTAACAAGGTGGATTTACCGATTCCATTTGGTCCGACAAGGGCGATGCTCTCCCCTCTAGTGAGACGGATATCTATGTTTTGTGAAACGGCTTCATCGCTATAGCCGATAGACAGCGAATGAACATGTAAAACTTCATTACCAGATTGTTTTTCAATGTCAAAAGAGAAGGAAGCTGATTTTTCACTGCCTAAAGGACGGTCCATCAATTCCATTCTTTCCAACTGTTTACGGCGGCTCTGGGCTCTTTTCGTCGTCGATGCACGGGCAAGATTACGTTGAATAAAGTCCTGCAGCTTGCTGACTTCGTCCTGCTGTTTTTCATATTGCTTCATTTCCCGCTCATAATTCTCGGCCTTCTTATCTAAATAAGAACTATAGTTTCCTATATATTTGGTTATTTGCTGTCTTGAAATTTCATACACTTGATTAACAACCTTATCAAGAAAATAACGGTCATGGGATACAATGAGGATAGCGCCTTCATAGCCCTGCAAATATTGCTCAAGCCAGGATAATGTATCAATATCAAGGTGGTTTGTCGGTTCGTCGAGGATTAAAATGTCAGGCTTTGATAAAAGCAATTTACCAAGGGCGAGTCTTGTTTTTTGCCCTCCGCTTAAAGACGATATTTTTGTATCATAATCAAAGGATTGAAAATTTAGTCCATGCAAAACAGAGCGGATATCTGCTTCAAATTGATAGCCGCCTTTTTCCTTAAACTCGACCTGCAGGACATCATATTCCTTTAACACTTTTTCATATTCAGTCTCATTTTGGAGGACAGCCGGATCAGACATTTTAGTTTCTAAACTGCGCAGCTTTTTTTCCTGTTGTCTTAGCTCGGAAAAAACGGACAGCATTTCTTCCCAAATCGACAAATTTGATTCAAGACCCGTATCCTGTGCTAAGTAGCCAATTTTGACTTCCTTTGGTTTAATGATATCTCCTGAATCGTAGGACAGGTGACCTGCAATTATTTTTAATAAGGTGGATTTTCCTGCACCGTTTCTGCCTACTAAAGCAATTCGATCGCGTGTTTGAACTTCTAACTTTATATTTGACAAAATAATATCTGCACCATAGTATTTACATAATTGATTAATTTGTAATAGAATCATGTTTGTTCACCTCTATACTAATAGATTAACCGATAAAGGTTTGAACAGCAATACATAGCGAAATGGGCTTCTATAGACATAATCACTGGATGTTGTATATTTTATTAAAATAGGAAACACTATTTGTGAAGGAGATTACAAACTAAAGACAAATACCTATAAAATAGTGTATCATTTATAAAGAGGGGTTTTTTTATGCCAGAGTTTACTCATTTTAATGAAGAAGGCAGAGCAAAGATGGTAGATGTAAGTGAAAAGCCTGAGTCCTTTCGAACGGCAATTGCGATGTCAAGTATTACAGTAAATCATGTAATTTATGATAAAATAACAAATAACCAAATGAAAAAAGGAGACGTTTTAGCGGTGGCGCAAGTTGCTGGGATTATGGCCGCAAAAAAGACGTGGGATATTATTCCTATGTGTCATCCCCTTTCATTAACTGGTGTTGATATCACATTTTCATGGGAAATAAAGAATGAAGATTATGAATTGTTTATCAAGGCGTTCGTCAAAACAAAGGGAAGCACAGGAGTAGAAATGGAAGCCCTTACTGCGGCGTCTGTATGTGCTTTAACGGTCTATGATATGTGTAAGGCGATTGATAAAGGAATGGTGATAGGCGAGACATATTTAGTGGAAAAAACAGGCGGGAAAAACGGGGATTTTAAAAGGAACGATAAATGAAAGTGTTTACAAGCAAATGCTAATCATAAGCTGCCCTTTTATGTAAAAAAATAAAAGAATAATGAAGGGAATGGGGGATTCGAATGGCAAATGAAACGACCAAGATACCACAAGCCACAGCAAAGAGATTGCCTTTATATTATCGCTTTTTAACAAATTTACATGCGTCTGGAAAACAAAGAGTATCCTCAGCAGAACTAAGTGAGGCTGTGAAGGTAGACTCAGCAACAATCCGAAGAGATTTTTCTTATTTTGGTGCATTAGGTAAAAAAGGTTATGGATATAATGTTCAGTATTTGCTCTCCTTTTTCCGCAAAACATTGGACCAGGATGAATTAACTAAAGTTGCTTTAATTGGAGTCGGAAATCTTGGTACGGCCTTTTTAAATTATAATTTCTTGAAAAATAATAATACAAAAATTGCCGTTGCGTTTGATGTACAAACGGAAAAAGTGGATCAGAAGATTGGAAATGTACCTGTCTATCATATGGATGATCTTGAAAAAGTCATCGAGGAGCAGGGAATCGAGGTAGCCATCCTAACTATTCCAGCACCTGTTGCCCAATTTGTGACAGATCGTCTTTTAAAGGCGAATATTAGAGGAATTCTAAACTTTACTCCTGCGCGGTTAACAGTGCCTCCGCATGTTCGTGTACACCATATCGATCTGGCGGTGGAGCTTCAATCACTTGTATACTTTTTAAAGCATTATTCAGTAGATGAAGAAATAGAAGAATAATACAAAAAAATGAGCCTTTCTAAAAGGGCTCATTTTTTTGTTTGTTGTTTTTTTAGTTGAAAGTGTAACAGTATCATCCGAATGCCGGATCCAAAGTCAAAGGTAGCAAGGATAACGAGCAGAATGGTAAAGAATCCCCAGCCTCCATCCTCATTAATGTTTCGAATGGCAAAAAAGGTAAATAACGAGCCAAGAAATATATAAATGATACCCGAAAAAAACGGTGATTGTCTCAAAGCTAATCCTCCAGTGATAATTTCTTATAATTGTTGAATCAAATCCTGATTAAGCTGCATCAGCACGACGATGGTATTCATCGAAACATGAGCAAAAATCGGGACAAGAATTCTGTTTGTTTTTACATATAAAAAAGCAAAAGTGAACCCCATCGCTGCATACAAAAGGATGTGTTCCGGTTCCCCGTGGGCAAGGGAAAAAACAAGTGAGCTGATCAGTCCGGCGAGAAAGAAATTTAACCGCTTGTATAAGGCGCCGAAAAGGATTTTTCGAAAGACAATTTCCTCCAGTATCGGTCCAAGAATAGAAGTAACAAGAATGACTATTGGAGCTGTTTTAATCAGATTAACAATTTGCTCTGTATTCTCAGAACCCATTTCAATGCCAAGCCAATATTCAATATTGGCTGCGGCAATTTGAGCAAAGAATGCCAAAAAAATTCCCCCAACGGCCCAATAGATTGACTCCCTTGGTAACAAGGCCTTCTCGCTGCGAACAGGTTTTATCCATTCTTTCCGCAGCAGAATCAGACTGATGATAAAGGTAAGAGAGAAGCTGATGACAATCCATAAAGAAACGGATAATTCGGCCATCTCATGATAGCTTTTCCCAAATAAACCGCCAATATAGATGAGAAGCGGCACCCCGACAAGGCTGGAAAGCTGCATGGCTATATATGCAATTAAAATAAACCAATATTCTTTTTTCAAAATGTTAGTTCTCCTTTATTATGTATCAACAAGTACATCTATCCCATTTTATCAGTAATTATCTAAAACCATCAAATGATAACCCTCTATAGAAGGAACATGGTATAAGCATAAGGGTTCATGGTAATAAATAGTATTTGTTGGAAAAAACATGTCAGCTGGACTATTTACCGAACTGTTAAAATTTTTAATGAAAATTTACATGTTGTTACTTGCAAAAGGAAATCAAATTTATTAATATAATAGATGTGTTAGCACTCGATGGAGATGAGTGCTAATAAAAAAACTTACATATTATTTGAGGAGGTTGTTTCAATTGTTAAAGCCACTAGGTGATCGCATTATCATTGAACCTGTTGCATCAGAGGAAAAAACTGCAAGCGGTATCGTATTACCGGACACTGCAAAAGAAAAACCACAAGAAGGTAAGGTAGTCGCTGTAGGTACTGGTCGCATTCTTGAAAATGGTGAGCGTGTTGCTCTTGAAGTATCTGCTGGCGATCGCATTATCTTCTCAAAATACGCTGGAACTGAAGTGAAATACGAAGGCACAGAATATTTAATCATTCGTGAAAATGATATCCTTGCTGTAATTGGATAATGATATTTTCCTGAGTCTGGTTTCAAGGCTCATGGCTTGTGCCTGCCACCGATAGGCAGACACCCTATATTTTTTATTTTAGTATACACAATTTCAAGGAGGTAATTCATAATGGCAAAAGAAATTATGTTTAGTGAAGATGCCCGCCGCGCTATGCTTCGTGGGGTTGATGCTCTTGCAAATGCAGTTAAAGTAACTCTTGGACCTAAAGGACGTAACGTGGTTCTTGAGAAAAAATTTGGTTCACCACTTATCACAAATGACGGTGTAACCATTGCAAAAGAAATCGAACTTGAAGATGCTTTTGAAAACATGGGTGCGAAATTAGTTGCTGAAGTAGCAAGCAAAACAAATGATGTTGCTGGGGACGGTACTACTACTGCAACAGTTCTTGCTCAAGCAATGATCCGTGAAGGTCTTAAAAACGTAACAGCTGGTGCAAACCCAATGGGTATCCGTAAGGGTATGGAAAAAGCAATTGCAACAGCTCTTGAAGAATTAAAAGCTATCTCAAAACCAATCGAAGGAAAAGAGTCTATTGCACAAGTTGCTGCCATTTCTTCTGCTGATGAAGAAGTAGGTAAGTTAATTGCTGAAGCAATGGAACGCGTTGGTAATGACGGTGTTATCACAATTGAAGAATCAAAAGGATTCTCAACTGAGCTAGATGTGGTTGAAGGTATGCAATTTGACCGCGGATATGCTTCACCATACATGGTAACAAATTCAGATAAAATGGAAGCTGTTCTTGACAATCCATATATCTTAATTACAGATAAGAAGATCACTAGCATTCAAGAGATCCTTCCTGTTCTTGAGCAGGTTGTTCAACAAGGCAAGCCATTATTATTGATTGCTGAAGATGTTGAAGGCGAAGCACTTGCAACAATCGTTCTTAATAAGCTTCGTGGAACATTCAATGCAGTAGCTGTTAAAGCTCCTGGATTCGGCGATCGTCGTAAAGCGATGCTTGAAGATATCGCTATCTTAACTGGCGGTCAAGTAATCACAGAAGATCTTGGACTTGATCTTAAATCAGCACAAATCGGTCAATTAGGACGTGCAGTTAAAGTTGTAGTTACAAAAGAAACAACTACAATCGTTGAAGGCGCAGGAGATAGCGCGCAAATCGCTGGCCGCGTTAACCAAATCCGTACTCAATTAGAAGAAACTACTTCTGATTTTGACCGTGAAAAATTACAAGAACGTCTAGCTAAGTTAGCTGGCGGTGTAGCGGTAATCAAAGTTGGTGCTGCTACTGAAACAGAATTAAAAGAACGTAAATTACGTATTGAAGATGCATTAAACTCTACTCGCGCAGCTGTTGAAGAAGGTATCGTAGCTGGCGGTGGTACTGCATTAGTTAATATCTACAATAAAGTAGCTTCTATCCAAGCTGAAGGCGACGAACAAACTGGTATTAACATCGTATTACGTGCGATCGAAGAGCCAGTCCGTCAAATCGCTCACAACGCTGGACTTGAAGGTTCTGTTATCGTTGAGCGCTTAAAGAATGAGGCAGTAGGTGTTGGTTTCAACGCTGCAACTGGCGAATGGGTAAACATGGTTGATGCTGGTATCGTTGACCCTACTAAAGTAACTCGTTCTGCACTTCAAAACGCAGGATCTGTAGCTGCAATGTTCTTAACAACTGAAGCAGTTGTTGCTGACAAGCCAGAAGAAGGCGGCGGCGGTATGCCTGACATGGGCGGAATGGGCGGAATGGGCGGCATGATGTAATTTAACCACTCTTAACTGAGAACTGGTTAAGTACAATTTCCGACCAAACTGAGAACTGGTCACGTAAATAACTTTTTTCTAAAGTATAGACTACCTCCTAAAAATAAGGAGGTAGTCTTTTTATGTTGTTGAAATTTACTTATCAAGATTTCTTGGAGGACAGACGGTTTAAAAATACAACAAAGACCAATATCAAAAAATATGAAATACTCTTAGGTAAATTTATGGACTATTGTATCGAGAATGAAATTGTAAACGTGGAGGACACTAATTACAGTGGAATACGGAAGATTGCGACAAATCGCTTTACTCCCATGGTTCAGAAAATGAATGGATAGTACTTATATAATTAGAAAGTGTTAATAGTTTAAAGGGTAGCTACTAACTAGTTTTATCCTTTTAAATCTTCCATAAATTGAATAAAGGCAATAAACGGGCAAGTACTACACAGGCCCGTTTATTTTGTTGTTGCCACTTACCAATTTACTCTTTGTTTCCCTTCTTGTATATAAACATGTTCAATCTTTCTAGGATTTAATAATATTATACTGCCTTTTTTATAAGCATTAACAGAAATTAACTTGATTGTATTAAACTCATCGTTTACCAAATCAGAAACAGTTTGCATACTATCTGACTTTACATAACGGGTAAATTTCCTCTGATCCATGCTCCAATCTTCCATGCCCCCACCTTCTACAACTGTTGTAAAATAAGTTATTGTAAACCACTTTTCCTCCATTAATGTCACCTCTTCTATGTATTTGTACTTTTAGAATATATGAGGTTTTATTTATTAATATGTTAGACTTGAAGGTGATAATCACAAGGATGATTTATGAAATTCAACTATATTTTTCCACCTGAATAACGGGCAAGCATTACACAAGCACAATTATTTTACTACTGATCCAAGTAGAAAGCATATAACATTAGATGAACGGACAGAAGAAGCGATTTTATCAAGTGTTAGTCTATTATTTGAAGCTATTAAGCAAGATATTAATTCAAGTGATCCCAATTTATCTAATGTCCTTTCCATTATTCTGCAAAAAAATGCATTCTCAAGATATCACAGTTCTTTGAAAAACAATTTCAAGTTCTGTTACAGTCTAATTGGTTACAGATGAAAGATGGTCGTATAATAGTTCCGAAAGATTATATAAAAAGGTCCAGTTTTTTGGATGATGCTGAGTGGAATTGGATACGTCAACATACGCCATTAAAATATTCTTGGCCAAAAGTACATGAGGAAGCATTGAATATTTTAGATAGTTTTATAAGACAATATGCGAAAGAATCTTACTCAATTAATAAATGGATTACTATGCTATCCGATGGAGTGTTTGTAGTTAAATTACCAGACTCGATTTTAATTAAGTTGTACGCAAACTTAATTAAGCAGATCCGTAATAAAACTATAATCACACATGAAGAATTTAATATGAGTAGCTGTTACTTCAAAAAAAAATAATGTTCTGATTCGCATATCTGATGCTCCTAAAGAAGAGTTATACATGCTGTTATTAGAAATTAAATCACAGTTAACTTATAGTGAGATTGAATGGTTTTTAAAAATTTATAACCTTTAAAATATTGAGGGTAAAGATTCAATTAAATCAGGTGTATCTTTATCTGATTTTGGAAGAAGTAAAACTACATTTAATTTTTCAGAAACTGAAAATGTACAATCAAACCGCTATTCGGAACAGCTAAATGAAATATCCCGAATTAAAAAATCTATTACACGTTGGCGAGCAGCAGAAAACCAATGTGAGAGTTTGAAGAAATGGAAGGTAATAAAGCTAAAGATGTTAGTAAGCAAAACTTAGGCTCCGATGTTGTTAGCGTAACACCAGATAATCAGGAAAGATATATAGAGGTAAAATCTGAGAAAAGTCGTGGAGATAAAATTTCAATGACGAATAACGAATATACTGCTGCTCATATTAATGGTGACAATTATTTTCTTTGTATTATATAATATCGTTAAAGATATTACACACTCTCATCTTACGGGCGGCAGGATGTAATAAACATCATTGAACCCTTATATATCAAGGTGTTAAAGGTCACGAGTTGTGCTCGTGACCTTTTTTGACCTTATTTATCAATTTCCAAAACTCTTATCATTGGATTTTCATACTTTTCAGCATCTCTTTTATAGACAGCATCGGTTGTGTGTAAATATACTTGTTCTAATTATTATAGACTAAAATCTATACACGCATTAATGCACCATTAGGCTCTGGTAGCTCTTCTTCCCTGATCTGATTCATTCTACAAAAATATTCAAAAAAGTTCTGTGCTAGTTCTCGTTCCTGTATGTCACTTTTCAAAGAAACAATATCAAGTAGCATTTGAGCCATCCATATATTATCAAAATAACGATATTTACCAGTATTCCAAGTCATTTTGTGAGGAGATTTTTCATTTAAATAATATTTCCAAAAAAACATCCTATCAGATTCCTGTTCTGTAAGTTGTAGTCTGTATTCTGAATGAGCAGGAATATATCCATCTTCACAAAACTTACCGATAAAATCCTCATTCACCATATAAACACCTAAGATACGTCTGTCTTTTTCAGGCATACTGGAATCTCTTGCTGTTAAAAGGCAAACACTGTTTGGGTATATGCGGGTAGGTTTGTTTGGCTTTCCTTTGTTATTACCGTTTTTTATTACGCCAGTAAAAACTTTCCACTCTGTAAATATCTTACTTAGTTCTTCGACGTCACACCAAAAAACGATTTGTGATGCGGGATGCAGTTTATGATTCTTCATTAGTTTTTCGTATTCCAAGCGAAGTTGCTGCTCTTTACGTTGTCGGTCTTTCTCTTCTTCCTTTTCCTGTTCTGCCTTCTCCCGTTCTAATTCCTGTTTTTGTATAATCTTTTCAAGTGAATTGGCAGCACTTTTATCCTGTAGCTTTAGGTGTTCTCCAAATGCATCGGGAAAAACAAACTTTTTATTTTCCGTTGCGAAATGTATTTCTATGAAAGAATCATTATGTTTCACAACACTTCCTTTGCCAAAACGCTTGTGTGTTACTTCTTTATTGATTAGATTCATTATTTTTGTCCTCCTTGTAATACTAATACTTGGTTCACTCTATTAGAGTCTCTTGTTAGTCCCATTCAACTAACTTGCATTTCGAGATAAACTCTCTTATTGATTGAAGCCGAGGTTTCTGCAGTGCCTTCTCCTATCTAGTTGTGGTGACTTTCAATATTTAAACTATTAGTTCCATTACAACTTTCATTTTTCTTTAGTTGCTTCGATTTGAAGAAGGATAAAAAAAACGCACCCATATTCTATCTGCAAAAAAATTACATAAGAATTTGAAATGCGATTTAAAAAATAAATGTAATATTATTGTAACATTTTTTGGAGAATATTACAAGTTTTATATTGACAACATAATTTATTGTGGTGTAAAATAAAATTTTATTTTATTTTTGCGTTTATGTTTTCCTTCATATTCGAGTAACAGGTTTAAAAAACATATACATTAGTAGAGGTAGATAAGAAGTTAAAAGAAATGGAGAAAGTAGTAGGAGAAGGGTTGAAATCTTACTTACCTATACTGCACTTTTTGCATCTATTGTTAAAGATATTTCATACTCTCATCTTATGGGTGGCATGATGTAATAACGCCTTTACCCCCTTGATATGAGCGGGTTTTTGAGTAAGATGAGAGTGAAATGCTAACGTTTTGCTAACATATAGGATATTAACGGAGGCTTCTCATGAGTTCATTGAACTTTTGAGAGGCTTCTTTTTTCATTTCTTGAGTGACGTGGAGGTGCAAATTTTTTGTAATTTGATCATTAGTATGACCTAAACGATCCATGATTTGTTCGAGAGTGACACCTGCCTCGGCAAGAAGTGACGTGTGCTTCTTTTTTCATCGATAATATCTAGGAAGTGTCCAAGTTCCTCCAATTCAAGGAACTTTGGAATTATCTTGTGTTTTTAAAGTCTTAGATAAAATTCTAAAGATCGTGGGGTGATGAAGTAATCTTATGGGCCATGTTACTTGGGACACTGATATTCCTATTTCTGGGTTTTATGCATTCATCGGTCATTTTATCGAAAAAACCGAAAATGGATCAAAATAAAAAAATACGGAATGATGAGTTTATTCCGTATACAACACTTTGGGTTAGTGCTTGTTATTGTGATTATTTTACAAGCAGCACACGCCTCTTATTACAGCTATTGCTATATCTTTGTACAGGAAATCCATGCACCAAAGTACTTGATTGGACTAATTCTTAACATTGCAGTATTTGCAGAGATCATATTCTTTTCCATTGTCGACAAGCACTTCCGGGGGTTTTCAGTTGGCTCCTTGTTGGCACTGGTGGCACTAGGAATTCATTGGCAGAATAGGACCACTTACTTTAGCCTTTGCATTATTAGCTAAAGTGAAGAAAAAACTTCCTAATAAATATGCGGAAGAAAAAATTATGATTGGTTAAAAAGTTCTCCTTAAGAATTAATTCTCAGTTTCTTCGTATTTAATATATAAATAAAAAAAGTAAGAAATACGCATAAAAATGGTTAAAATGGATAAAAAGGTTAGAGGGGAAACACCCCTCCAAATGCTCATAATATTGCTCATATATTTTTTTTCTTCTATTTTAAAATATTAAATGTAATTTGAAACTCATTAAATCAATGATTCTATAAATCTATTTTATTACTTGGTGAATGGGCAGCATGATGTAATTATGGCTTTAAAACCCTGTTATATCACCGTTTTAAATGATATTATTCTTTTCTTGCCCTCGGATTTGTCCTCGTGTTCCAAAAACACGAACAACCGATGATAAAGAAAGCTAACTATAAGAGAAGGTCTTTCAAAAGTTACTGAACTGGTGCGAAACCCTTTTCTTCCATTTTGGCTGTCACATGAGTATAGTAATTTAGTCATCCTCTTGAGTTAATTTAGTTTCCATCTTTTTAATCTGTCTGCTGTTTTTCCATGAATTTATAAGGTGTGAGAATGCACTGCGGAAAAATGGGAGCGGGTCATCCCAGGCAAAAAGGGCATATTCTTTTTTACCTTTCAAACTTCTTAACCATTGATACCAAGTCAGCTTTTCTCTTTTTCTTTTTTCCCTTGAGGATAAATAGTGGCGAACAAGATAAATCCATTTAATTCCTTCTGTTTGCGTAAGTTTTGGTTCCGGATTTTGTTTTGTGAGCAATAAATAATATAAATAGGATAAATCAACTCCGCAGCGACCTGATAAGCTGTGCCACAGCCACGTTCTTGCATTGATTTCAATAAACTTTAACTGACCGTCACGCGGATCCCGTTTAAACTCTGCCACTGATATCCCTTTAAAGCCAAGTGCTTTTAAAAAGGATACTCCCTTTTCAATAACCTCCTCATTTCTTACGCTTTTTACAAGCGCACCAGCACCGAAATAAGCAGGAAATTGATTTAGCTTTTGTCCCATAAATAAGCCTATTAATTGTAAGTTATCATCAAATAATGTGCCTACCTGATATATTCGTTCCTCTTGACCTGGAATCAATTCCTGTAGAAGTAATTCACCAAATTGCTGATAGAAAGGAAACTCCTTTCTAAGTTGGTCAGCATTTTCCATTATGATCGCCTTTTTGCTTAATTTTTTACGGAACTCATGTCCAAATACTGGCTTTAAAATGCAGGGAAAGCTCATATTATGAATAAGTTGATCAAGTTCAGCTTCATTGTTGACAATGAAAGTTTTTGGACTTGGGATTTGATGTTTTTCCGCTAATTTTGCTGTTAACCGTTTATCCAATACAGCCTCAATTAAATCATGTTCAGGTAGGAGAAAATGATAGTAATTTGAAAGCTCATGACGGTGCTTTGAGATGAAATATACAAACTCGTCCGATCCTGCAAAGAGAACCGGCTTCTTTGGCAAGCTCTCACTTAATTGTATGAGTAGCGCTAGTAAATCCGACTCTCCCGTTTTAGGATCGGGACAAATACCACAATTTGCATAACGAGTTTTCCCAATTTTGTACTTCCTTTCCGTATCAAAAGCATAGAGGGGTATTCCTCGTCGTCCTAAACTGCGGATGATGCCAATTCCATTTGCACTTAAATCTAAAACAACAGCTACGGTATCATGATTCATGCTACTCCCCTTCCTTGAAAAGATTTGAAAACTTCAAGAACCTTCGTTACCATTCTTTTTGTTGTCAAATGTTTATATGCATATTCCTTTGCATGATCTTATTTTGGTTTATAGTATTTAAAAGTTTCGCTTAACCCGGCTTGCAAATCAAAGGAAGGCTGCCAGCCTAGAATAGATGCAGCTTTAGTATTATCCAATTGACTATACCGGATATCTCCCTCCCGTGCAGGCATGTAGACAGCTGGAATATCTTTAGCAATTGTTGTTATCATCTTGTAGAGGTCGTTAATGCTTGTTTTAGTATTACTGCCAATATTAAAGATTTCATTTGCGCCGTTATTAATGGCTAATACATTAGCCAAAGCAACATCTTTTACATACACGAAATCTCTGGTCTGTTCTCCATCTCCAAAAATAAATGGAGATTTGTCATTAATTACTTTCTTGAAAAATATCGATATGACTCCTCCCTCACCTTTTGGGGTTTGGCGAGGACCATAAACATTGGCATATCTTAGAATGGTGAATGGGACTTGATGTAGGTTATTAAAGGCTTGGATATACATTTCTGAAGAAAATTTCGAAATACCATAATAAGATAGAGGCTGAATGGGGGATGTCTCCTTAATACTTATATCATCTTTTTCACCGTATACAGCACAAGACGAGGAAAAAATAAATTTTTTCACGTTGTACTTATGGCTGCAGGTCAGTAAGCGAATCGTACCAAGAATATTTTGATATGCATCCCATACAGGGTCTTTTATGGAGCGGGAAACATCCACTTGAGCAGCGAGATGGATGACAACATCCGGTTTTTCCTTCTTAAATACATCTGATATTTGTGAAGATGTGATGTCAACTTCATATAGCCGGATATTTGGTGGAACAAGTTCCCTTTGACCCGAGAGAAAATTATCTACTATAACCGTTTCATAACCGGTTTGAGATAGTAAATCGACAACATGAGAACCAATGAATCCAGCTCCCCCTGTAACGAGTACCTTCATAGGTTCTCACACCCTTTATGACTATCAGAGAAAGACCATAGCTTCTTTCTCATCATTGCAAAAGGAGCCTCTACTTTTTCTCCGATAAACTTTTTAACCATTCTCTAAATGTCATCTCCTCATCTCTTTGTTTTTGATGAAATAAAAGAAAATCACGAACCTAATAAACCCATGTGAGGAGGAAATTGATCTGTAGTGAAGTTAGATCGTTCATTTCCTCTTTTTCATTTCCAAACCTTCCTAATAATTTCGAAGGACTCTGCATATTCCACTCCTACTGTCATTCCTCTTACACGTGCTAAATATTTTACTCCATCATACGAACGTGGATGTGGAAATGGTCTCATCTCAACATCATAAGCCTTGAGTGACTCAATTTTTTCATCTATGGTGTCGGAAATATCAACAAAATAATTTGGTTTAAATTCTTTATCATTTGTATGTTGACTCCAATCACTAGAAGAAACCGTTTCAAAACAAAGGATTTCAACCGGCCTTTTACCGGGGAGCGGACGCGCTGCTGTTAATACCGCTTGAAATAGTATTTGGTGATCACGGTTGATATCCCCATAATGATGTGTAAAAATCATGGATGGCTCATTTTTGATTAGCAGATCTTCAATTTTTTTATTGATTTCAACAAGAG
The DNA here is from genome assembly GCF_036670025.1 of Niallia oryzisoli. Classification (NCBI taxonomy): domain Bacteria; kingdom Bacillati; phylum Bacillota; class Bacilli; order Caryophanales; family Bacillaceae; genus Niallia; species Niallia oryzisoli. Next base: position 475,465 of record NZ_CP137640.1, read on the forward strand.
GGACTTTTTCCAATAAAAGATTAGGATATTCCCAAAAAACTATATTTTTAATCCCTAGGTTCTCATTTGACTTTAAAATACACTGCTTAATGTGTTGCTCTTCTTCCTTTCGTCCCTTGGCCGCTATAACAGTCGTAACTTCATATCCCTGATTTATTAATTTTTTAATTGTTCCGCCACATCCTAGAATTTCATCGTCGGGATGTGCAGCGATTACTAGTACATTCTTATTCATAAATCTCTCCTCCAAAAAAATAGTTTCGTACATGGACAAGATATGAAAAAGACTTTAAGAGGAAACGGCATTTGTTGAAATTGTGTTCATTAAGGATTAAATAGGCTACATTTAGTTGAACATCCGAGCAACTTTTTTTGACAATCATAATATACTCTTGTAGAGAGGGGTAATGGGATACAAGTAGGTCTAACTTGCCTTTTGTGACCCATTAACCCGTAGGTGATTACAACCCTGATTCAACATCAAAAGCAAGCCTATAGGCTCTCCAGGAGGAATGAGAAATACATGGAAATTGAAGTTACAATCATCATGCCCTCATATAACCGCTATCCCCTTAATCTGCTTAGCCTTTATGCGTTGGAGAAACAGAACTTTGATTTATCCAAAATGGAAGTGATATTGATTGATGATGCTTCTACCGACCAGACCCCAAAAATTAAGGAGTACCGTCCACCCTACCATTTTCAATATATTCGCAATAGCACCAATGTTGGGGTTGCTACTTCAAGAAATATCGGACTTAGGCATGCGAGGGGAGAGATTATTATCCTTTTCGATGCAGAAACGATCGTTCCCCCTAACTATGTTGCCCTTAACTATCAGCATCATCTAACTCAGGAGAAAGCAGTTGTTTTTGCTGGAAGCAAGCGCGGCCGTGTGTATACTTTTTTATTCCCGGATTTTACTGATAATCAAATCAAAGCGATTTATGAGTGGAAAGAAGAAAAATCCCTCCTCAATCAACGCCTTAAAGAGGTGGTATCGCAGGAACTGACACTTTATACCCTAACGAATCATATTAGGCATTTACAAGAACCCCAACAAGTGATTAAGAGGGAGGATATTGACGATATTGAAAAATTACGTTCGATCGGAAAATACAGGAGTTATGCCGATCATTTATTAAAATACCTTAGGGTACACGAACATTCTGATAGCAGTCCATTGCGTTGGATGGCTTGTTTAGGTTTTCTTTCTATTAGAAGAAGTTTTATGGAGCAAGTGGGCGGTTACGATGAGAATTTCAAAGGGTGGGGACCAGAGGATGCTGAATTTGCATATAGATTATATAAGGCAAATGCTAACTTTATTATCGAAAATGATTTAGAATCGTATCATCAAGAACATCCACTGTTGCCAACAATAGAGGAAGATAAGCACAGAAATCGTCTGTTGTTTGAACAAAAGCACCTGGTTTTTGATGTATGCATTAGAGCTCTGCACTCTATTCAACAGACGGATTATGAACTCATGGAAAAGATTGTTTTAGAACATCAATCCCTTACTGCAAGCTTTCCCAATGAGTTTCATGAATTTAACCGTGCTATCATAACCTTACTTCATCAAATTCGTATCAATTTTGCAGAAAACCGGCCCCCTGTTAACCTAATTCAAAATACCGAGTTCGGCAATGATCCAGCTGCAATGGAACGTATCCTGGCTGAGAAAGATCAAATAAAATCCTATGGCAAATACAATCATCTTGTATGGTTGTTCGATAAACTAAGTACGACTTAAAGATGGTGGCAGCCATATAGGTATCGGAGAGACCGCTGCGGTCCGCCTTATTGGCGAACTAAGTGATATTCGGAGGTTCAAAAATCATAAACAGTTAAATGCCTATGTAGGAATTGATATTATGCGGTATCAATCAGGGCAAACCCTTTTATAAAGATTAAATTAATAACGATGAATGGAAGGTATGATGTAAAAGGCCGCTTCATCCCTTGATATATAAGGGTTTTATGTAAAATGAGAGTGAAATGCTTACATTGAGGATATAAACGGAGGCTTCTCATTTGAGAAGCCTCTTTTGTGATTTCTTTAGTTACAAGAAGATATACATATCTAATCATACAGTAAGACATTTCGTTCTACTGTCTCATATTCATTTGCTCCTTAATAAAGGTAAGGTACAGCAGCGAAAAGAGCCGCCAGATTTAATAATTTCTGTAATGTCGACTTCAATGACTTCAAAATTCCGTTTTCGTAGTTCAGCGTTTACTTTTTTATTTACTGGCAAACTCAAAATACGGTTATTCCCAATTGACAACACGTTTGTACCAAGCGTAAATTGTTCTTCTTCTGTTACCTCAATTAATTCATACCGAGACTGAAACATTTCAATGTCTTCTTTTTTTAATGCTTCTGGATAACATAAGGCAACTTTTTCAGAGACGATGTTAAAAATGCAATCCAGGTGCAAAAATTTCTCTTGAAAATCAATTGGTGTGACTTTAAATTGTTTATCCAACAGATCAGATAAATGATTGATCGCTTCCATATTTGTGCGGTTGCTTAGGCCTATATAAATGGTATCCCGGTCGATAATGACATCTCCGCCTTCAATCATAACGCCAATGATGTTGTAATAAGAAATCCCTTCATCCTCAAGCCATTGCTTTAATACATTTTCTTCTCCTTTTCGAACGTCATGTGCCATATCAGCTACAAAAATGGTTTCACCAAGTGTAAATCCAATATCCCTTGTAAAAACCTGTTCGGGAAATTTCTTGTGATATGGCAGTAAATAGACTTCTACCCCATTTTCACGTAACGTTTTGACGAAATGATCGTGTTGTTCCAAAGCAACTTCAATATGTATCCCTTCATCTTTGAAATGTTTCTGAGTTTCATTTATGACGTCCCTAATCGTCATATATTGAGGCTGACATAAAATGACTTTCTTTAAAGAATCATATTCATTAAAACAACTTATATTTGTATGACTTTGACTTTGTTGAGTATTTTGCATATTTGTCTCCTTATTTTTACTTATATTATCTGCAAACAAATGGTGGAATATGTTGATTTTTATGAACCTCCACCAAAGCCATGAGAAAACTTGAAAAAGAAGCTAGCCATAAGTTGTTGTGTACTCGTTTTTACATTTTTTGAAGCGGGTTCAGAGAACTAGCCAAACACTTTTTTTTATTACAAAAAGTGTCCTGCCGGTTACAGATGCTATAATAAAACTTGGACAAATTTCACAACTGAAGTGGAAGTGTATTTGGAGGGACCTCTTTGATTATCACACTTACTATGTTCTTATTGGGTATTTTATTAGGGTTTATTGGTGCAGGAGGATCCGGTTTTATCATTGCTCTTTTAACCGTTATTTTTGGGGTGCCAATTCACACAGCGTTAGGAACTTCTCTTGCTGCTATGGTGTTTACCACTTTGTCCGGAGCTTACAGCCATTACCGTCAGGGAAATATTGATATAAAAACAGGAATAACAGTAGGCGCATTTGGGGCGATTATGTCTTTTGTTGGTTCCAAGATTGCGGTATGGATTCCGGTAAATTCACTGCATTGGCTCACTGCGGGAATGCTGTTCCTATCCGCGGTTATGCTGTTGATCCGCCTTTTTATTGTGAATAGGCTAAAAGAGACAAATAAAAGGGAAACGAAATTTACTGCCAGCTTTCTAGTTAAAGCGGCATCTGTCGGTATTGTGACTGGTGTTTTATCTGGTACGTTTGGTATTGGATCGGCTCCATTCATCCAGCTTGGGTTGATGATGGTGTTGGGCCTTTCTGTACAAGAATCAGTCGGCACGACCATGCTGGTTATTCTACCTATTGCAATGACTGGAGGGACTGGCTACTATTTTGAGGGCTACTTCAACGTCTTGCTTCTGATCCAGGTACTGGTTGGAACGATGATTGGTTCTTATATTGGAGCTAAATTCACCAACAATGTTCCGCTGCCAATTTTAAAAAGTGCTATGGTTCTCACTCCAATAATGGCGGGTGCCATTTTGCTAATTCAATGAATGATAATAGAGGCTGCTTAAACTCTTCTTATGAGCTTAGCGGTCTTTTGTCATTTAATGGTAGTATTTGCGGTAGACGATAATGGTACATCCACTCGATATATAGTAAAAAGTCCTGCTCAATTGAGAAGGACTTATTTTGTTATTCAGTTGGATTTAATACTAACAGCAAATTAAAACGCATAAAGTTTTATAATACATTGCTAAATCAAATCCATTTAGATATAGGAGGGAGTTTATGTTTAAATACTTTTTCTTTAAAAAAAAACAAAAAGAAAAACACATAAACTCTTTGGTTTTAACGAAATTGGATCGAATTATTGAGTTATTAGAACAGAAAGAAAAGGGAAGTGCAGCAAAAACAATTCAGATTGAGCATGTTCAAATTGATCATTTAGAAAACCTTACCTTTCGGTTAGATAATCTTGATATTGACGAGTTAAGCGGAAAGCTGATGATTGGAAATAACATTATGAGTAAGGAGAATTTGTCTGAATCACTTAATTTAAAGGTTAACAGTGATTTGTTGAAAAAAGATTCTTTGTCAGAAACATCCGCCCACCAAGAAAAGATTGTGAAAACCTCTAAAGGATATCGCTTCCGAAACGATCTTTAGGTGAATGATTTGCAAACTTCAATGATTGTCACATTGGTTCGTTATGTTCAATGTTTGTAATTTTTATATCTTGGTCATTAATATTTCCATCCATCACATCCTGGTCATATACGAAATTTACATTATGTTTAATCTGATTTTCATGCCCAAATAGATTACCTATAGAATAATTTATTTTGTCATTAGCATCTATTCCATTTATATGTCCTTTTCCAATACTAATGGTGTTACTATGTGTCATGGTATTAACATTTACACTTTCAAGGGTAAGATTGGTTGTATGATGGTCATTTGGTTGTTCAACGTGCAGATTTATATCACGGTCATCAATGGGGGTATCTACAATATCAGGATCATTTAAAATTAACATATTATTAAGGAGCAGATTCGACTGTCCACTGATACTTCCAATTACACGATTCTCTTTTCCATGGGTACTCCAGCCGATCGCTGAGTTCCGCTCTCCAATAAATATGCCTGATTGCCTTTGCATCGTTTGTACTTGTATATCGCCGGTAAATTCAATATGTTTGGATCTTATCATCTAAGGTTCACCACGTTTGATCGATTTTCTAATTCACTTATTGTACTGTATGTTTAAGAAATTAGAATGTTGATATGGTCCGAAAAAAAGAGAGTGACAATCCACTAGTAATTTGAATATCCTACATAAGAAAAGTGGGCGAAAACCGTTATATGAAAAGATTCCAGTTTCAAATGCTGCCGTGCAATCAGGATCTATATAACCTTCAAGTAAAAGGAGTAAAAAATCAAATGATCAAATTAAAGCTGGGGAACATTACAGTAACGAGTCTCGGTGATTCTTCTGGTTTTTTCATAGGTGAAACGAATACACATAAAAATTTTTGTTCAAATAAAGTGATTACTGATATTGTTGGGGACATATCTGGAAAGGAAAATACAGTGATAAACAACAAATGGGTTAAAGATAATCTAGAATGGAAGGAAGAATAAATTCATGAAATCAGCTACTTTATCTCCAACTTTCCAGATTGGTACGATTAATATTGGAGTCATTGAAAGTGCCTCATGCTTTAGCATCGGTAATAATTTTATTGAAGACTTTCAAAATAGTAAACAGCATTACCAGGGACTTGGAAATATTCATGGTGATAAAAATAACCTTGCTCATATGAAAGCATCGCTATCCAAATCTGAGCAAAGCCCGACATCAAAAAAACAACAGGAACAAAAGATAAACCCAAACCCGAACCCTCATAAAAATATAAAAAAACAACAAACCCTTGGTTGATGAGAGGGTTTGTTGTTTTTTAGATTCGATGAATAAATGTATATTTCATACAGCTTAGATATTTCCTCCAAAATTAGGTTTAATATCTTGGTCAAAGATTACTCCGTCCATTGCTTCAAAGCTATCTGAAATATTATTGAGATTTCCAATGGTGTTATTGGCAATTCCATACATACCACCAAGGTTTAGATTTTGTTTTCTGTTGGCATCCATACCATTAACGACTAGTTCACCAACTTGCACGACTGCATTTGGCTGGGGAGAATTGACATTGAACACTCCTAAATTAATGACTGAAGGCACATTTTTTCCTCCCATTCTTTCCATCCTTCTTATAAGCCATCTTATGTAAGGATAAATATCTTGTGACGACCTTAGTAGAAAGGGCTAGGAACATGGGACCCGCGGTTCACACTTTGAGAAGCCTTTTTTTATTCTTTGAGTTACTCTGGAATGATTTCATATGCCATCTTCAATATTACATCTTTATGTTGAGGATATTTTAACAAAAGTTCGTTTTGCGTAAATAATTCAAAATCCTTATATTCAAAACCTGGAGAAACCATACACCCAACTAAAGAGAATGTATCTTCATCCATAACAGATGATCCAAAAATAGAATTTTTTGGAACAAACGCTTGAGGGACTTCCCCTTTATCCAAATTCAATCCTAACTTAATTTCTTTATAATCTCCATTTTCATCAATGATATGAATCGTTAGAGGGCTTCCTGCATGATAATACCATAATTCATCGGATTTCAAACGATGAAAATGGGAAATGTCATTGGAAGTTAAGAGAAAGTAAATACTCGTATAAAGCTTGCGCTTCCCTTCGAAATTCACGCTTAATTCCTGATCAGAAGTCATTTCTGTAGATTGAAAGGTTTCTTTATAATATCCACCCTCTTGATGTGGAGTTAGTCCAAGTTTTGTTACATAATATTGTGGGTCATTTTTATACAAAGTGAAATACCTCCGATGATATAAGTAAAGTGTTTTTAAGGGTTAAAAAAATTTAATTCCACCCCTAAACTAGTAAAGCCACTTCATTGTACAAATTAGTTAAAGATGCTACAACTTTTCATAAAGTTTGTTTTGTTTTTATCATTAAGACGTGAAGATTGGGATACACTATGTATAAGTAAGTACATGTAGGTTCTTATTTTGGTCAATAATACGGACTTTACGCATAATTTCCGAACATTAAAGATTATTTTTAAAAAGGGATTCGTATTACATTGACAGTGGTAACCTCTGATGTTAGTATGAAGCAGTAAAAATAAATACTGTTCTCGTATAATCCTGGGAATATGGCCCAAAAGTTTCTACCAAGCTACCTTAAATAGCCTGACTACGAGGTTGTGTACATAAATATGGAAATAAACTCATACTTTATTTCCGGTATCTACTACCTAAAGTCAAGCTCCGGTGCATCTCGGGGCTTTTCCTGTTTTTTACAAGAAACAATTTCATCATGATTATCATAGGAGGATTATTTAATGAAAAAAAGTACTAAGAAAATAGTAATGATCTTATTCATTGCTTTAATGACTGTTGTTATGGCAGCATGCGGTGGAAATGACTCAGCTAAAGAAAATGATGCTAAGTCAGATACAGGTAAAGATGGATTAAAAATTGCTATTGTAACAAGCCCTTCAGGCGTTGATGATGGCAACTTTAATGAAGATAACTATAACGGTATATTAAAATTTATTGAAAATCATCCAACAGCGACAGTAAAAGCTATTAGAGAAGAAACGGGTGATCCTGCTGCAGCTGTACAGGCTGTTGCTGATATTGTTGCAGATTATGATGTTATTGTAACACCTGGGTTTCAATTTGCTGGAGTTTCTAGTATTGCTGTAGAAAACCCTGATAAAAAATTTATTATCAATGACTCTGAGCCAGCTCCTGTAGGTGACCAAAAAGAATTTGATAATATATATGCCATGAATTTCGCTGAACAAGAAAGTGGCTTTTTTGCAGGAATGGCTGCAGCGCTTGAAACAAAATCAAATAAAGTAGCGGTTGTAAATGGTATAGCTTATCCTTCAAATGTAAATTATCAATACGGCTTTGAATCCGGTGTGAATTATGCTAATAAAGTTTATGGGAAAAAGGTTGAAGTTGTAGAATTATCAGGTTATGCAGGAACGGATGTAAATGGCGCCGATGTGGGCGGTAACTATGCAGGATCTTTTGCAGATGCAGCAACGGGTAAGGTTATTGCGAATGCATTAATTGATAAAGGTGTTGATATTATCTTCCCAGCAGCAGGTGGTACTGGAAATGGTGTATTCACAGCAGCTAAGGAAGCGAAAGGCGACGTAAAAGTAATTGGTGTGGATGTTGACCAATTTGATGATGGTGTAAATGGTTCTGAAAATATCGTATTAACATCTGCGGTAAAATTCATGAGTATGAATATTGAAAAGGCATTAAATTCTGTTGTTGATGGAAGCTTTAAAGGTGGAAACGTTGTTCTTCACGCAGATACAGATTCAACTGGTTTTATTAAAGAAGAAGGCCGTCATCAATTATCAGAAGACACATTGAAAAAGCTTAATGATGCATATCAATTGGTTAAGGAAGGAAAAATTGTACCTGCATCTAATTTTAATGGCCATACTCCAGAAAAGTTTCCAGGGTTATAATATATAGATAGAACAAAATTAAAATGAACCATTAGAAGTTTATCATTTCCCAAATTAAGAAAAACTAGGGAATGATGAACTTCTTTTAAATTTTTCCCTATTATTAGGATAAAGGAGACGAAAGATGTCTGATTATATTGTAGAAATGAAACATATAACCAAACGATTTCCTGGAATAGTGGCAAATGATGATGTATCCATTGGTATTAAAAAAGGAGAAATTTTTGCCTTACTTGGAGAAAATGGTGCGGGTAAATCAACTTTAATGAGTATTCTTGGTGGTATGTACGAACCGGATGAAGGGGAAATTTATATTCGGGGAGAAAAAGTGCAAATAAGTTCACCCAATCATGCGGCAAAGCTTAACATTGGAATGGTTCATCAGCATTTTAAGCTCGTCGCTGATTACACAATTACAGAGAATATTATATTAGGTATAGAGCCAATCAAAAAATTTGCAGGTCTCTTCCCATACGTCGATATTCGAAATGCTAACCGAAAAATTGAAGAACTTTCTAGAAACTTTGGTTTAGAAGTGGATCCTACGAAAAAAATATCCGATCTCACTGTTTCGATGCAGCAACGGGTGGAAATTTTAAAGGTGCTTTATCGTGAGGCGGAAATCCTTATTTTTGATGAACCAACGGCTGTCTTAACGCCGCAGGAAATTGAATTCTTGCTCGGTATTATCGAAGGCCTGCGAAACGGTGGAAAAACAATCATTTTAATTACACATAAGCTGGAAGAAATTAAGAAAGTAGCCGATCGATGTGCTGTATTGAACAAAGGTAAATTAGTAGATGTGTTGGATGTAAAGTCAACATCGGTTAAACATATGGCTCAATTAATGGTGGGTAGAGAGGTAAACTTCGAATCTGAAAAAGCGGTTGCTCAATTTAAAGAGGAAGTATTAAAGGTAGAACATTTAACCGTTAAAAATGAAGATGGATTTGAAGTAGTCAATGATGTATCCTTTACCATCCATAGTGGTGAAATATTTGCTATCGCTGGAGTTGCAGATAATGGCCAAGTTGAAATAGCTGATGCTATTGCTGGATTAACAAAGGTTAGTGGTGGGAAAGTGCTTCTCCAGGGTATGGACATTACGAATGAAAGTATAAGAAAAAGAACTGAAATGGGAATATCTTATATACCTGAAGATAGACAAAGTTTTGGACTCGTATTGGATTTTGATTTATCCACTAATTTAGCATTGAAGCAGTATTATAGGGAGCCCTTTTCTAGAAAGGGAATCTTAAATAAAGAGGAATTTGAGCAGTTTGGCAGTAAGATGATTGATAAATATGATATTAGAAGTGGACAAGGTATTAAGACGCAAGTTCGTTCGATGAGTGGTGGTAATCAACAAAAAGCCATTATAGCTCGTGAAATTGAATTACAATCGCCGCTTATGATTTTTGTACAGCCAACACGGGGAGTAGATATTGGTGCGATTGAAAATATTCATAAAATGATGATTCATGAACGAGATCAAGGAAAAGCGATCTTACTTGTTTCATTGGAGTTAGATGAAATTATGAATGTAGCGGATACCATTGGAGTGATATATAATGGCCAACTTCAAAAAATTGCAAGTAGTGAATCATTAACGACCAATGAAGTCGGCGAATATATGATGGGGGCAAAGCATGAGTAAAGATAATAAGAAAAATATCTTAAGTAATAGTCTTATTCGACCAATTAGTAATGAGAAATGGCAGCCGATCTCGATTCCATTATTCTCGATAGTAATAAGTTTTATTGCTGCGGCTATTGTCATACTTTTAATTGGCAAAAATCCTTTACAGGCATTTTATAACTTATTTCAAGGAGCAGGAATCTTGCCTAAGCCTACTTATGCTGGCTATAAGAGCATACTTACTGATTTTTTGAGTTTGCTAAATGCCATGACACCGCTTGTGTTTGCCAGCTTGGCAGTTGCAGTTGCTTTTAAAGCGGGTCTATTTAATATTGGGGTTTCCGGTCAAATGCTCGTCTCCGGTTTTTTAGCGACGATTATTGTTGGTTACAGTGGATTAGATGCCGTAGTTGCAAAGCCGCTTGTTTTGTTAATCGGAATTGTTGCTGGAGGATTAATGGGAGGATTAGTTGGGTGGTTAAAATATAGATTTAATATTAATGAAGTAGTATCTACGATTATGTTAAATTATATTGCTCAGTATGTCATAAGCTTTTTTATTCAAATGTATTATATTGATCCTGTTTCAAGACAATCCAAATATATAGCAGAAGCATCAAGATTAACTTTAGTAAATGTCGAAATAACCAACTTGAAAATGGATATTCCACTTGGCTTTATATTAGCTATCATTATCGCTATTATAATAAAGTTTGTTATGGACAAAACAGTGGTTGGCTTTGAAATTAAAGCGGTAGGGAACAACCGTAATGCAGCAAAATATGCCGGAATTAACGTTGGAAGAAATACAGTCTCAGCCATGGTTATTTCAGGAGGTTTAGCTGGTCTTGCTGGTGTCACTTATTATTTAGGTTATTTTTCTTCCATCCAACCAAAAGTATTATCAAGTATCGGTTTTGATTCCATTGCTGTATCACTATTAGGAAACTCGCATCCAATTGGTGTTATTTTTTCATCATTTTTAGTATCTATTATTGATCAGGGAAGCACGTATATGAGTTCACAAGCTGGAATTAGACAAGAAATATCTTCTGTTATCATCGGGTTAATCTTATTGTTTAGCGCATGTGGCGAGTACTTAAAACATAAGGTCAGTCAGGTGAAGGAAAAAGAAGTGGATCGAAAGGAGAGTGAAGCATAATGGAAACAATTATTATTGATGGATTATCCTTTGCTCTGCCTCTTTTTATTTTGGCAATTGGTGGGATTTATAGTGAAAAGAGTGGGATTATAAATCTAGCGCTTGAAGGCTTTCAAGGTTTTGGAGCTTTCGTCGGAGCGCTATCAGCTGTTTTAATCGCAAATGCCTCTGGCACAGATATTCAAGATTTATTTTACGTGGCATTAATATTTTCGATGCTTGGCGGGATGATTTTTTCCATTTTGCATGCTGTATTAAGTATTAAATTTAAGGCAAATCAAGTGATCAGTGGTGTCGTGATAAATATTTTGGCTTTAGCGCTAACCACGTTCTTAACGACGCAAATAAATTCGCTTGTGTTTGGTACGGCTTCGGACAAGTTTCAATTAGGTGTATCGGAGCGGTTTACGATTGAAGGTTTAGCCAATATACCAGTGATTGGTGCGGTCTTTACGAATGTGTATCCGTTCGAAGTAATTATCATCGTTATTGCCTTTTTTGCTTGGTATCTTTTATATAAAACAAAATTTGGCATGCGCTTAAGAGCGAGCGGGGAAAATCCTCATTCGGTTGATGCAGCAGGTGTAAATGTATCGAAAATTAGATTCTCTGCAGTTCTAATATCGGGTCTATTATCAGGTCTAGGCGGCATGTGTTTTGCCTATTCCATTTCAGCTAACTTTTCTTCAAGTATTTATATGGGATATGGATTCTTAGCCATTGCTGCATTAATTTTTGGTAATTGGAGGATTCTCCCTACTTTTGCGGCCTGTCTTTTATTTGGTTTCGCGAAATCTGGAGGAACGTTTATTGCACAGTTAATGGAATTGCCAAGTAGTTTCACCGATTTGTTCATGACTTTACCGTATGTATTAACGTTATTGTTATTAATCTTTTTCTCTAAGTCAAATCGTGCTCCGAGAGCATTAGGTGAAATTTATGATAAAGGAAAGAGATAGGTGAATTTTCACCCTTATTAAAGATAAAACAAAAAGCTAACTCTAATTTAAGATCATTAGAGTTAGCTTTTTGTTATCATTATTCCTTTACGACAGTATCTAAAGCAACCTCGATCATTTGGTTAAAGGTTGTTTGTCTTTCTTCAGCTGAAGTCGCTTCGCCTGTTAAAAGATGGTCACTTACAGTTAGGATGGACAATGCTTTTCTTCCATATTTGGCTGCTAATGTATAGAGGGCAGCTGTTTCCATTTCTACAGCTAAAATACCATATTGGGCCCATTTTTCGTGTTCTGCATATTCATCGTAGAAAATGTCTGCACTAAATACATTTCCAACCTTTAAACTAAGTCCTTTTTCAGTGCCGATGTCATAAGCCTTTTTCAATAATTCAAAATTAGCTGTTGGGGCATAATCCATCGTTCCAAAGATTTTTCGGTTCATTTGTGAGTCGGTTGAAGCACTCATTGCGATAATGACATCGCGGATCTTGACACTCTTTTCAAAAGCTCCGCAAGTGCCTACGCGAATTAAATTTTGAACGTTATAATCTTTCATTAATTCTGTTGCATAAATGGAGATGGATGGAATCCCCATACCTGATCCTTGCACTGAAACCTTTTTACCTTTATATGTACCTGTAAATCCAAGCATATTTCGAATTTCATTATAGCAAACGACATTCTCTAAAAAAGTTTCAGCAATATACTTTGCCCGTAAAGGGTCACCTGGAAGTAAAATCGTTTCGGCGATATCGCCTGATTTTGCTCCAATATGTGTACTCATAAATAACACTTCCTTATTTTATGTTTTTGAATTTAAAAAGAAACGAGAGAGGAATATTTCGATGTTCACTTAGTAGTTTTAGGAAACAGTGAAAAAAATATTACATATTTTTTAATGCCGACATATGTTAGCTGTCTTTGGTCAATTCAATTCTCTTTTCTTCCCTGTGTTATTTTTCTAAAAGGAAATAATATCATGTAAGTGAACGTTTGTAAAAGAAATTGAAATTATTTTCGTTCACAAAAATTTAATAATTTAGGCTTATATTACTTAATATCTTGAATTAAGGGTTTTCTACTATAATTGTTATAGTAAAATTATATGATAAAAACAAAATGTTCTATTTGTATAAAACAATATGTAAATGATAGGAGCATTGAAAAGTGAATTTTTATAAATCAAGATCCCCAAAACAAACAAAATGGATCCATCTGTCAAACGATCAGGACGTCTTATTGTCAATATCCGATAGTAATATTTCTAACCAGTTTAAGGCACTTGGCTTGTCTTTAGAAGAAATGAAGATTGCTAAAACCATTCATGAACTTGTCAAAAACCATTCGCAAAATATTGCAGGTGATTTTTATCATGCTATGTGTAATATTCCAGAATATAAGCACATTGTAAATACTTACTCAAATAAAGACAGATGGATCCAAGTTCATGCTGCTTTTATCGTTATTATTTTTGAGGGCCGGTATGATGATGCTTATATAAAGAGACTTCAAACAATCACAAAAGGGCATCAATCGTTAGGAGTCTTGCCTCAATGGTATGTGGCTAGTTTTCAAATAATACTCCAGAATATTCTAAGCTGCTTATATCACTCAAATTGCGAGTTAGAGGAATTCTTTAAGATATCAAATAGTGTTTCAAAAATATTAAATTTTCATCAACAAATAATCATTGAGTCATTAGAGAAAGTTAACATCGAGAAAAAACAAGAAGAATTTCAAAAGATAAAAGAGGAATTAAAAAATAAAATATTTGAGACAAGCAGGTCATTAGTTGCCATTACTGAAGAAACAAGTGCTGGTGTGGAGGAACTGCTTCAAAAAAGCAGATTGGTAAGTATTCAAGGGCAACAAACAGCAGATAAATCAAGGGCGACACAGCTGCTGGCGGAAAATGGCCAAGAACAACTACAATCATTAGGGGATCAAATTCAATATATCTATCAAAGTACAATGGCCATGAGAGAGGCTGTAGGCTCGCTTAATGAATTATCGTCAAAAATAATAGAAGTGGTTGAAATGGTGAAACGTATTTCAAATCAAACCAACTTACTTTCATTGAATGCAACAATTGAAGCTGCTCATGCTGGTGAGCATGGAAAAGGCTTTGCGGTGGTAGCAAATGAGGTAAGAAAGCTATCAGAACAAACGAAAGAATCAGTGGAGTCCATTCAAACACTCACCGAACAAATAACGAAACAAAAAGACAATGTCAGCTTAAGCTTACAGGAGGTTGAGGAGCTTATTGAAAAAGGAAAAGATAAATCAGCTATGACGAGAGAAGCCTTTGATCGTATTGTTAGCGCAGCAAACGAAAATCTGGACACTGTCCAACAAACAGAATCTGATATAAAGAATCTCGTTGAAATCATTACGGAGATTGGAAATGATACACAAAAAATTGTTGAATCCACGGAAAGGTTAAATGAAGCAGCACATCTTGCATAGGAACCTGTCCCTTCGACCCGCTTTTGCAATAATATACTATAAGTCAATTAACTATAAGATGTATATTTATATGAGAAAATCTTGAAAGGGGCTTTTCTTATGAATATTACATCTTTTTTAATATATTGTTTTATTGTTACCTTTACACCAGGACCTACTAATATTGTGATCTTATCCACAGTACATAATTTTGGGACAAAAAAAGCTATGCACTATACGTATGGAGCAACGATTGCTTTTGGATTATAACTTATTATTTCTGCGATGTTGAATACAGTGCTTATAACAATCATACCTAAAATTTTAATGGTGATGCAGATAGTCGGTAGCATATATATATTTTATCTCGCTTATCAAATCTATAAAATGGATACATCAAAGCCAACTGTAAATCAAACGGGAACCTTTATGTCCGGATTCCTTATGCAGTTTTTAAATCCAAAAGTTGTACTATTTACAATGACTGTCATTCCTAGCTTCATTTTACCCTACTATACCGCGATGCCTGCAGTGACAATTAGTGTGGCAGCTATAACAGTTATTGGATTTTTAGCATTTATTACATGGGTACTTTTCGGTACGATATTTAAAGAGCTTTTACAGAAGCATGAAAGAATCGTAAATGTAGTAATGGCGTTATGTTTAGCCTATTCTGGTATAATGATATGGTTATAAGGTAGCTAAAAGAGGTGAATGTAATGGATAGATTTATCTATAAAAAATCAGCAGGTATTACGGCTTTATCTGCCAGTATTACTGATTTTGCATATAAAAAGCACTGTCACCAGGAGTATGCGATAGGTGTAACGCTACGTGGTATTCAACATTATAACTTGGACGGCAATTTACAATTATCCTATCAAAATGGTGTTATGCTTTTCAATCCAGAACAGGCACACGACGGAATGGCACATGATGCGGCTGGGCTTGATTATGTTATGCTTTATATAGAGCCGCAATTGCTTTTAGAGGTTATGGAGAAAAAGGATATCATACGTTTTTCAACTCCTGTTGTGTATGATGATGGACTTGAACAAAGTATCTTAAATCTTTCTCATGCCATTTTAAACGAAAAAGATGAGGCTTTGTGTAGTGAATTACTCATATCTCTTACAGATAGCCTTATTGAAACGGATTTTTCAATAGAATATAAGAAAGATAACGTGCTTATTGGAAAAGCAAAGGATATGATACATGCCAATTTAGAAAAGGTGCTTAAACTTGATGAGATATGTAACGAACTCAATTTATCTAAATTTCAGTTTATTAGATTATTTAAGGCTAATACCGGGATTTCACCATATCAATACTTTCTTAACTGCAAGGTAGAACGGGCAAAGCAGTTAATTGAAAAAAGTGGAGATATTTATTCAGCTGTTTCTGAATGTGGTTTTGTTGATTTAACCCATTTAAATAAACACTTTAAAAGCGTATATGGAACAACTGCATTTGAGTATATATCACATTTAAATTAAACATGGGGAAAGGTTCATCGACCCAATTAAAAAATTGAAAAGCATAAAGACATGGTGCAATTTAAAAACAAAAAAGAAAAGTTCTGCGAGGATTCAACTTTCTCACAGAGCTTTCCTTCACTTTTCCTACCGGGATCTGTCACTCTGTAGGAATTCTCTTTTCCGTATTTTTATCAAAGAAATGTAATTTGTTAATATCCAGCGCAAGTTCTAATTTGCTTCCTGGTGCGATATGTGCACGTGAAGCAATGCGGGCAACAAGCGGCTGGCCTTCCAGAGTGGAGTAAATCATCATTTCTGCCCCTGTCAATTCTGATACATCAACATTTATGGTGATCGTTGTATTTTTGTGAGTATCGATATATATTTGTTTATCATGGAAATCTTCTGGCCGAATGCCAAGAACGACCTCTTTTCCAGCATACCCTTCCTCGCGAAGCACCTTCATTTTTCCTTTAGGAATCATAATGTTTTTGTTTCCAATTAAAAACTTTCCATTTTCAGCTGTTCCATTAAAGAAGTTCATGGCAGGGGAGCCGATAAAGCCGCCGACAAATATATTTTCCGGTTTTTCATATACCTCTTTCGGTGAACCTACTTGTTGGATGATGCCATCCTTCATTACAACTAGGCGGGATGCCATCGTCATTGCCTCTGTTTGGTCGTGCGTCACATAAATCGTTGTTGTATTCAAACGGCGGTGAAGTTTGATGATTTCTGTACGCATTTGTACACGAAGCTTTGCGTCAAGATTGGATAACGGTTCGTCCATTAAGAAAACCTTGGCATCACGTACAATTGCACGGCCTAAAGCTACACGCTGTCGCTGCCCGCCAGAAAGAGCCTTTGGCTTGCGCTTTAAGTATTCCCCTAGCCCTAGTATTTTTGCTGCTTCCTTCACACGGTGGTCAATTTCACCCTTTGGAAATTTACGGAGTTTTAAGCCGAAAGCCATGTTATCATAAACTGTCATATGTGGGTAAAGAGCATAGTTCTGGAAGACCATTGCAATGTCACGATCCTTAGGAGCTATATCGTTCACACGTTGACTGTCAATGTAGAAATCCCCCTTGGAAATATCCTCAAGGCCGGCAATCATTCGAAGAGTCGTTGACTTTCCACACCCGGATGGACCGACAAAAACGATGAATTCCTTATCTTGAATATGAAGGTTGAAATCATTTACAGCTGTTACTTTATCGTTGTATATTTTAAAAATATGTTCTAGCTTTAGCTCTGCCAAATTAAATGAACCCCCTAAATGTAAAAGGTTTATAATAACAATTTAACAGTTAAAGGCTATTTACGCATTTAAAAAAGCTAATGAATAAAAGGTAGCGCCCATTTTCATTAGCTTTCTATCACTTTTTCAACTCTATTCACTTTGTGCATTTAAAACATATAAAATCTCATTTTCGCCGTTTTCATTGACTACAAGATTTCCTTGAAGCAGTTCACCTTTTTCACCGTAGGTCTCATAAATATAAGGAAAGCTGTTAGAATCAGAAAGAAGATATTAGTAAATTTGCAGCTGGTGAAAAAGTAACCGGACTTATTACATTTGCTCTTACAAATGAAGAATATCAGTCGTTAACGACCGTAAATCCGAAATTTGTGATCGCGGGCGGAGCAGCCGATAATGATTCATTCGAGGGATCATTTAAGGGTGATGCCGCTTATGATTTCATATACAGTGATGAACAGAAAGAAAAATTAGCAGGTCAGCCTGATTTCTATCAGGATAAACTGTTGACGCAAGATATGGCCGAGAAAAAGATGATTTTTGAGAAAAAAGATATTGGCCAAACACAAGTGCTTGTTGATGTGAATATTACGCTTGATGGAATTCAATATACAGAAGTGATTCCAACAGAAGCATACAAAGAAGCGTTTGTTGATTTTGGTGATAGCGGTATTGTGGCGATTACCATGAAGTTTATTATCGACAATACATCACAAGAGTCACTAAGTGCATACTGGACATCCTCAAAATTAATCGTTGATGATACAAGAGCAACGTACTTAAATACTGGTCAGTTAGAGCCTGAGCTTGTCGATGAAATTAAACCGGGCGAAAAAGGTGAAAAACTGGTAGTATACTTGTTGCGTAAGGATGAATTTGGAATCTATAAGAAGTTTGACCTGGAATTTGGACCGCTACGCAGCATGGATAACCAAGACCTTGCAAAAGGCTACACCGTAACATTTGAATTACCAAAAGAATAGAATCATAGATTCGTCTTCACCTTCGATGTGAGTGAAGACATAGTAGATAAGGCTTCTCAAGTGTTCATTGAACAGTTTGGGAGGCCTTTTTATATGGGCTATTGTATCATCCGCAAAATACAGGTTATTTTCTATTATTTTAAAAAAGTTATATTATTTATCGAAATTTCCAAAAGTTATCCCAATACTTATTGACATTGAGAATCATTCTCCATATAATCAAAATTGTAAATGAAAATCAATATCAATTAAGTAATTATTTATTCTATTATTTTTTAACACAGAAGAGGGGTAACAGGATGAAAAAGAGAGAATTAAAAGGTATTTTTGCCTCCTTTATAATGGCTTCAGCTGTATTAACAGCCTGTGGGGAACAAGAAACAGCAGAAAAGCCAAAAGAGGAGAAACAAGAAACAGTAGAAACTGAGAAAAAGTCTGAAGTGAAGGAAGAAGTAAAAGTTGATGTTGCTTCAGTTTATAAGGAAGCAATTACAGAATTAGATAAGGCTAAAGAAGATAAAGAAGTAGATTTTGGTTTGGTTACCGATATTTATACGAAAAATCTGCAAAGTCTTGTACAAGAAAGAGATGCAGAGTTTGAAGCACAAAATGATCAACATATTTCAGCGGCACTACAAGCTGGTCAAGAAGGTTCAATGGATCCTGTCGTTGTGAGACAAATCTTTGATAAGTTAATGCAAAAGGTTTTCTATACAACGATTAAACATGAATTTACTGAAATTGATGAAAACTGGGGTAATAAGGACGAAGTAAAAGAAGAAGTTAATGAAGCAAAGCAATATTATGCAATCCTTCAAACAACTGTCGAAAAACGTGATACGGCAAATGGTACTAATATGGTTTCCGTCATTGCCGGAGGATTTGAAGAGATTGAAAAAGCTATCGAGTCAGATGATAAGCTAGCATTCCAATTAGGTAAACAAGTCGTGGATAAAACATTAATGAAGACGTTCTATCTAGCTACTGGAGCGATTCCAAATGGATATGCAACAAAAGCTGCTGCTGAAGCAAAAGAAAACCCAGAAGTGGCTAAAATCGAACAAGCAGAAGGCTGGGCATTTTATCAATCTATTTTCAGCTACTTAGATAAACATTCCGCAGAGGAAGCCGCTTTTATTGAAAGTCAGTTTAATTTAGAAACGGATGTTGCAACCCTTGATCCTGCAGCGGTCAATAAAGCATTTGTACGTGGTTTCTCTAAAATTGCTTTAGATGAATATGCGGAAAGTATCGAAGCATGGGGAGAGGACAAGTCGCCTATTACCGCTTTAGAAGGTGCGTTGTTTATCGATGTTATTGGTAATGATATTAAAGCAATCATTGGTGAACAAGAGTATCAAACATTAACTGAACAGGCTCAGAAATACCTTGAAGCAGCAAAAGCTAAGGATAAGGAAGCAGGAGAGCCAATCTTAGCAGAAATCCAAGCTACATTGCAAAATGTGATCGAACAAGCGAAATAAGCAATTTACTCTAATGGGAGAAACCTTGTCATCAAACAAGGTTTTTCCTTTTGGATAAAACGTCTATAATTGGAATGATGAAGTCCAATTAAATAGATAGAGGTGTTATGTTGAAGATTATCATTACGGGTGGTGCAGGCTTTATTGGCAGCCATCTAGCAAGAAGACTGATGTTAGAAAATCATGAAGTATTGATCGTCGATAGTCTGCATCCATATTATTCAATTGAAAGAAAAAGGCAGCAATTGAGTACCATTGATTTATTAAGAAATGATCAATTTTTTTCATTAGATCTTTTAAATAGGGAAGAAACGATTTCTCTTTTTCAATCCATTTCACCTGACGCTGTGATCCACCTAGCGGCCTTACCTGGTGTGGCTTACTCAATTGAAAGACCACTAGAGTATGTGGATTATGATATTAAAGCTACTATCAATGTGTTGGAGGCCTGTGGGCAAAGTAACGCAAGTCAAATCATTTTTGCTTCTTCCTCATCTGTTTATGGAAACCAAGAGGGACCATTAAAGGAAGAGATGGCTAACGGAAACGTAATTTCGCCGTATGCAGCATCCAAATATTCCGCAGAGTCCTTTTGTCATGTCTATAGACATTTATATGGATTTGAGACTAAAGTTTTAAGGTTTTTTACCGTGTATGGACCATGGGTTCGTCCAGACATGGCCATAGGCATTTTTCTAAAAAGGCTGCTTAAGAACCAAGAAATCATCCTCTTTGGTGAAGACCGAGTTAGGGATTTTACGTTTATCGATGATATTGTCGATGGGATTTATTTATCGTTAACACAATTACATACAAGCGAAGTAATCAATATTGGTTCAGGTAAGCCCATATCGATGCTCTTCTTATTGGATGAATTTAAAAAATACTTTCCTGAAATAAAAATAAGGAAGGAAAAATCTCGCACAGGGGATGTTTTACAAACATGGGCTGATATTCGAAAAGCAAGAGATTTATTCGGTTATTGGCCGAAAATAAGTTTTGAGAGAGGCTTAGCTGAAACTGTAAAGTGGGCGAGGGAAAATGAAGCTTTCCTTTAAAATGATTAAGTTTTTATGTTCCCTTATGATTATGATTTTCTTTTTCTATCTAACATTTTATTATTTTGATGGGAGATGGATTTTAAACGGGATAGTAGCCATTATTCAATCACCAGTCAACCTTATGACTATGTTAACGGTATATTTATTATCTTTTTGTCTGAAGGCCCTTGCCTGGAAATGGTATTTACATGGCCGAACTAGGTTTTCAACTTGCTTATTGGGAGTTTTATATAGTTTATTTGTTAATCATTTATTACCCATTAAAGCGGGAGACCTTGTCAGAATGAAAATTATGAGCACCAGGGATGGTATAAGCGGTGAGGATGCGGCCCATTCTGTCATTGTTCTCAGACTTATTGACATGATTTGTTTAATTGTTTTTTCAATAGTTGGTTTTTGCGTCCTAGGAATAGATTTTCAAATACCTGTTCTACTCATCATGATTGGATGTATTATATTTGTTCTTTCAATGGTCGTAGTAGTACAGTTTTTTCCAGCCTTTTTAAAGAGACAGTTGGAATTATGTAAAAGAGCGTTTAGTGGGAGAAATGGCAGGCTGATCTTTATTGCTGTAGCGTTCAGTTGGATTTTAGAATGTGCTGTCCTTTATGGAACGGTTATCATCTATAATGGAAACTTATCGATTTTGGAGGCTGTTTTTGCTAACAGTGTTACCGTTTCAGGACAAATTTTTCAAGTAACACCGGGGGGAATTGCCAACTATGAAAGTTTTCTTGTCTTTGCCCTAGGATTGTTTGGATTTTCCATTCAAGAAGGTTACACAATTGCTATTGTAACTCATGCTGTCAAATTCTTTTTTTCCTATGCAGCAGGGGTCATGGCTATATTCATATATCCCATCCCATTTAAGACATTATTGAGTTGGAGCAGAGTGAGAGGAGTGAGGGAAAAATGAAAAGTGCATCAAAGTTTGAAAAGGTAGCTGCACGCTGTTGGAATTTATTAAATGAGGGGAAACCTTTTACACCAATCTTTGTCGTCGGCACCATGCTGTTATTTCACATTAATGTTTTGAGCGATTGGGATTCTGCGTTAGCATTATTACAAGCGTTTTTGTATGTAATCCCATTATTAGCTCTATATTATGTTTTTGATTTTCCGCTTTTTTTACGGAATTATCTTTGGGTCCCGTTTGTGGTCTATTTAATCATTTGGAATTATACAAATATAGGTCTTTTATTTTTTTCAATCGGGCTGTATTTCTTTTTTACCGTATTCTTTTGGGGAACGCTTTATTATCATTTGAGAATTGGGACATCATGGTTAAACTTCACTCGTTTCTGGAAGTTAGTGATGAAAAATAGTGATTCAACTAGCGGAAACGCTCAAGAACAAATTCCTAAGTTTTTGCTTGTGTTGTCGCTTTGGGAATTCTTTTTTGTCAAATTAGACTCTGGCACATCGATAGAAATAGTATCAACTGTTATCTTTTATCTATTTGTGCTTGTTTTTGCTTATATTCTTCATCGTAATCTATTTGATTGGAAGCCAAAAATGTATAGCGGCTTTACAAGAGATCATTTTGCCAAGCCGGAAAAAAGCATTTCTGATAAAGCGATTGTGATTGTCATTGATGGTATGCGCAAGGAACGTTTTTATGAAGCGGATACCCCATTTCTTGATTATTTGAAGGATAATGGTACAGAATACATGAACATGGAAACCGTCTATCCAGCGAGAACCGTTGTCTGTTTTTCTTCGATGTTTACTGGAACCTATCCGATGGAGCATGGAATTCACTCCAATATGGTTTGGAAGCTGGGGATTAAAGTAGAGAGTATTTTTGATTCGTTGCGGAAGGTTGGCAAAAAAGGGAGGTTGTTCGGATGTGCCCATCTGGTTGACTCGATGGGGAGCGACGTTGAAACCTTTACGGCAGTTATGCATAATGACCAGGTAGATTCTGCTATTATGGAACGGGCAAAGAAAATTATGAAGGAACAGGATCCGGATTTATTTATTGTCCAAATGATTGCGACGGACCAAACAGGTCATAGTCGTGGTGTGCTCTACGATGAATACCTGCAAAAAATTCACGAAGCAGACCGTCTCATTAAAGACTTTGTTGATTGGCTTACAGAAGAGGGGAAAATGGACAATACGACTCTTTTTATTTGTGCAGATCACGGTCAGGCGGATGGGATCGGTGGTCATGGCCATTTAGATGAAGGAGAAAGATATGTCCCCTTCTTTATTCATGGGCCGAATATTGCAAAAGGAAAGAAAGTGGAGGAAAAACACAGCCTTGTCTCTTTAGCTCCTACATTAGCTCATTTGCTGGGCGCGCCTTTTCCTAGTCACAGTAGAGGAAAGGTTTTAATAAATGCCATTGAAAAGAAGGATGAGATTTGATTATGGATAAACTTAAAGTGATTGTGTTTTTACCTGCCTATAACGAAGAGAAATCTATCGGTAACGTGATTAGAAAAATTCCGAGAGATTTTCATCACAAAGTTAGTGTGAAAGTATTAGTCATCAATGACGGTTCAAGTGATCGAACCGTTGAAGTTTCAAAAAAAGCTGGTGCAGACTATATTGTCAGTTTTACGAAAAACCAGGGACTTGGTGCAGCGGTTCGGGCTGGGTTACATGAGTGCTTCCAAAGGGGTGCAGACATTGGGGTAATGATTGATGCAGATGGCGAATATCCTGCTGATCACATTCCTAGACTATTGCAGCCCATTTTCCAAGGTGAGGCCGACTATACAATGGGGTCTCGTTTTTTGGGTACGATAAAGGGGATGAAACTTCATCGCCGTTTAGGAAACTATTGTTTCACCTTTCTTCAGAGCTTGTTGCTCAGGAAATGGATTTATGACGGACAATCTGGAATGAGGGCTTTTACTAAACAAGCCCTTCAGCATGCTGAGATTATTCATGACTATAACTATGCACAGGTTCTGACGTTAAACCTCGTTAGAAAAGGGTTTCGAGTGAAGGAAGTACCCATTCCATATCAAGTCCGTTCAACTGGGACATCTTTTATCACGTTTAGAGGATATCTATCGTCAGTACTTCCCGCAATATGGAAGGAGTGGAATCGAAAGGTTAACAAAATTGATATTAAAAAAAATGTATGCAACCCAGAAATGTTAGATAAGTCTGATTTAAGTGAAAATACTTACAAAAAAGAGCTTCTTATGGCAAAATAACATTGACATGAATAATGATAATCATTATCATTGACGATAGGAGGAGTAATTTATGAAAAAACAAATGCTTTTATCTTTAACAGTCATATTTCTGTTTACTCATTTGTTTTCTATTACAGCTAATGCTTATACATATGGTGATCCAAATAAGGAAGAATTAGCTGAAGCATACAAAGAAATGTTAATTGAATTAGATAAAAATCCTCCAGACTTTAGTACAGCACGAAAACATTATGAAACCGTAAAAGAAGAAGTAGACATGCATATGGGACCAGATCCATCTAACATTATTCTCCAAAATATAGAGGATAAAGATAAGGAACAAACGATTGAAAATATGGATGAGCTTCTAGTATTAAATATTGCTCGGCGTTTAGAAAACGTCGAAAATAATTTTTCGGAGTTTGATACGAGTAAGAGATTGTTGGCAAAGGGGTTTGCCACCTATGAAGCACTGTCTCCAAAAGTTGAAGCAAAGAACCCAGATCTTGATAAAGAAATCAAAGCAGAATTTGATAAAGCTTTAGAATCATTGGGAAATCCTGGACTTTTTGGTGTGGGGCAAAAAGAAGCAGACTTAGAGGGATTTAAGGCAAGTAAAGAGACAATTCTTTCAAGGCTTCAAGCGGAATTTAATATAAAAAGTTTAGAAGTAGGTCATTTTTCTGAAAGTGCCACAGAAAAGGAAAAAGCTACAGGTAATAAAGATTGGACCGATTTATCTAATCTTCGAAATTGGATACCAATCATTATCATAGTCGCCGTTATTATAGCTGTCGTTTTTGTAGCATTACGAAAAAGGAAAGCAAAGAAATAAAGTTTTTTTTTTCAATAGGGGAGAGGTGAAATTTAATGGAAATACAAGCACTGTTAATTACATTTCGTGAGGTACTAGAAGCATTACTGATTGTAGGAATTATCACGACTTATTTGAAAAGAACCAATAACAAGAAATACACAAAATACGTTTGGCTAGGTGCCGGACTTGCCGTGTTGGCAAGTGTAGGAGCTGCCATGTTATTTCAGCTTGTGTTCACAGGCTTTGCGGCCATGGTCAGCGAAATGTACTTAAAAATAGGTATTATGATTATTTCTGCTCTCCTATTGACGCAAATGGTATTTTGGATGGCAAGTCATAGCAGGGACTTAAAAGGAAATACGGAAGACAAAATGAGTAAATTCATTTCAACAGGAAATGTTGTTGGAATGGTCATTCACTCTTTCTTAGTTGTCCTTAGGGAAGGGATTGAAACCGTCTTTTTCTTTGCTGCGATTACGGGTGGAAATATTGGTGCTGCGATGCAAGGATGGGGAGCCATTACCGGTGTCATCATTGCGGTGATTGTCTCTTACCTATTCTTTAAAGGAACAATGAAAATATCACTTAAGACTTTTTTCAGAGTCACTGGGGCGTTTATCATTTTAATTGCTGCTGGTTTATTGGTACAAGCCATCTCCATGATGCAAGATTTAGAGATTATCGGGAGTATCATACCGCATCTATACGATTTGACTTGGTTCCTTCCGGAGCATCCGATTGATTATGATCATTATCTGCGTGATCATGGTACCGCACCTCTCTTATCAGGGGAAATTGGAATCTTTTTAAAAGCATTGTTTGGCTACGCATCAATGCCATCTATAGAGGAAGTCATTGCCTATCTTGGCTATTTTGCCGGAATCTATTTATTAACTTCCTTCCGAACATCTGACAATCAAAAACAAAGCAGTAAAGAAGAGATGAAAGATTTAAAAACTGTAGTAAGCAATCAAAAAAGATAAGTATATATATGAAAAGTACAAGGAATTTCCTTGTACTTTTTTCGTAGAAAATAAATATGGAGTGGTCTAGCTTCAAAGCGTAGAATGGTGGTCATATGGAGAGTAAACATAGACATAAAATAGTTAATTGGTATCACAAAATTATTATCTTAACAAGTATGGCGTCCATATTCATTTTATTGTTATCCCAATTAAGGCATATTAATGCATTTGCAGCCACTTGGGATCAAGTTGATTATTCACTGGCTCTTGAACGATTCGATATCTTGTCCATGCAGCCTCATTTTCCCGGCTACCCTTACTTTATTCTTGGGGGATTATTTATTCATCAATTTCTAGGTGATAAAACGGCTGCATTAACCGTATTTAATATCCTTTTTTATTTTAGTTCCGTCTTTCCAATCTATAAGCTAGCGAGAGGGTATATTCCAAAGACATTCAGTTTCTTAATCACTGCCATTATATACTCCTCCTCTTATGTGCTTATAACCGTAAACCAACCGATGTCTGAAGGCGCAGGCTTAGCTGCCTTATGGTGGTATTTTTGGAGCATTGAGAGGGCCCTTCAAAAAAATGGCCTTCGCGAGGATTTGCTGCCACTCGTTCTTTTTAGTGTGCTACTGGGAATTCGTCTGTCCTATTTACCATTTGGTGTCGGACTTATTTATTTGTTCTGGAAAAAGTGGAATCAAAAAGAATATACACTAAGGCAGCTCAGTATGCGAATTGTGATGGCAATACTTTTTCAACTCATATGGGTAGGCGGCCTTATTTTTTCAGAAGGAAGTATTCAAGGATTTGTGAAGCTTGCGCTTGCTTTCACAAGCGGCCATTTCAATGATTGGGGGAATACAGCAGTCTCAAGCAATCAATCTGTTTTTGATCGGTTGTTCACATTGCTTTTCAAAAATCTTTTTTTTCATGGACTTTCATCGTTATCCATTTTGATTGCTGTTATCATGATTGTATTTATTCTACTAAGTTTATCTAAATTTAAATGGAGCTTAAAAACCCTTTCTCTCGCTTATGTAATGGCCCTAAGTTATTTTATTTGGGCTCTTTTGGCGCAAAATATAGAGAAGCCTCGGCATATTGTTCCTGTTGTCTTGTTTATTCTTTTTATTGTATTCGTGACAATCCTAAAGAAATTTTCTCATACAATTATAACCATTGTCTGTGTAGTTTTGCTTATTTCTTATTCGAATAAATCGATTCAAATGATTAATGAGCAAGCTACGCATCTACCTGCTAGTTATCAATTGGCACAATACACACAAAAAATGGAGAAAAACTCTATTCTTTATACCTGGGAAGAAACAAGGGTTTTAGACTACCTTAATGTTTCAATTCCTCATAAAAGGATTATGACATACGAGGTTTTCTTGCATGATATGACTTACTACGAAAACCATCAAATCTATGTGACAAATAAGGTAGTTGAAGGATTTTTGGAACAAGGGATTGATCTTTCAGACAAAATAAAAAAAGTTAAAACGTTTCAATCCAATCCGATTTATGATCCTGTTTATCATGAGATTACGTTGTATGAATGGGTAGAATAACTTAAAAAACTGGGAACAAGAAAGAGAAATTTATGGACTTCATGTTGAGTTTGGTATCTAAAAAGTTTGACCTTGAACTTGGACCGCTACGCAATATGGATTACTAAGACCTTGTAAAAGGCTACACAGTTACATTTGAATTACCAAAATAATAGAACCATAGATAAGTTTTTGCACCTGGTTTTGAGTGCAGACTAACGGAATAAGGCTTCTCAAGTGTTTTCGGAACAACTTGGGAGGCCTTTTTTATTTGCTATTTTGAGAGGATATTGTTTTATTACTTGTTATAATGGCCGTTAGCAGCAAGAGGGATGGATGAAGGGGATGCCTATATAAAAGCTGTGAATAAAATCCTGCCTTCAAAGGTTAGCGGTCATCCATTTTTAAAAAAAGAATTGAAAAATAGTCTTGGCTTATCTAGCTCTGATGTACCATATCTTTTTTCTTCGGCCGTACTGGAGACGATTGATAGCAATCAGGCAAGAACGGAAAAGACGGAAATAGAACTTTCTAGAGAAGATTGGCGTGTTGAAGTAAAGTCAGTTGTTCAGTTTGAATCGATTTCAAGATCAAAAATTTATCACTACATTTTTAAGTGATATTCCGCAAATCGGCTATGGCCCGACGCTTGCTTATTTAGAAAATGTTTACAATTGATTCAAAAGACGACATTAATCTGGTCGAAATATTAAATTTTTCTGTCAATTATGCAATTAATTTAAGCAAATGACTCGATAATGTAATATTCCTGTAATCAAAAGACCCCCTTTCGTATGTTATAAATAATAATAAGAAAGGGGTTGTCTTATGCGTTTCTTTAAAAAAATCGTTGCCGCATCATTAACAAGTGTTATCTTACTTTCGACAACGATTATGGCAAATGCAGAAACAAGTCAATTACATAACAGTGAGGCTCAATTACAAGAGAATGCTGAATTAATTGAGCAAAAACAAGCTGAAAAAGAAACTCTATTAACAGAGGTTCATAACCTTCAAAGTGAGTTACAAGCTTTAGAGAATGATATTGCAAGTAATAAAGAAGAAATGACTGGCATAGAACAAAAAATTTCTGAAATAGAACAAACGATTGAAAAGAAAAAAGAAGAAATTGTTGTATTAGAGGATAAAGTGCTTGCGCGAAAAGGGGTTATGGAAGAACGCCTTGTTTCCATGCAGCATAATGATCAAGCGAGCTTAGTAATTGAAATTCTTGTAAACTCTGACTCGTTGTCAGAGCTTGTCCAACGTGCTACAGCCGTTACGACGATTTTAAGTGCAGATAAAAGTTTACTTGAGCAGCAGAAGGCTGACTTAAAGAAGATTGAAGATGAAAAGGCTGCGATCGATGAACAAGAGAAGTTGCTGCAGGAACAATATAAAACGCTTTCAAACAATCAAGCTGCTTTAGAGGGAAATATGCAAAAAAGACAAGAGGTTCTGACGGCAGCACAAGAAAAGTATGATTCAGTTGTTAGTGAGATTACACTGGCTGAAGAGGAAAATGCAGCGATTCAAGAACAAATAAAGCAAGCCCAGGCAAGCCTGGCAAAGGATCAACAGGAAGCGGCAGCGAGAGCGGCGACTATTACACAGCAAGCTGAAGCAGTTCCGGCACCGGCACCAGCACCAGCACCAGCACCAGCTCCTAGTACAGGTTCAACAAGCAATACAAAAAGCAATACTACCAGCACTACGAACAGTGGAAAAGAGATTTATGTCTCAGCAACTGCATATAGTCATGAAGGGTCTGCAACAGGTCTAACAGCGACAGGTATTAATATCAAAGCAAATCCTAATATGAAATTAATTGCGGTTGATCCTTCTGTTATTCCGCTAGGATCAAGAGTATGGGTAGAAGGCTATGGTGAAGCCATTGCAGGTGACACTGGCGGAGCGATAAAAGGACACAAAATAGATGTACTGATGCCATCAAATGCTGCATGCATCGCATGGGGACGGAAGACGGTAAGGGTAGTCATCTTAGATTAATACAGTGAAGGCTTGAATCACAGTACACAACAGTGTTGTGATTCAAGCCTTTTTTATTTTAGAAAGATAAATGAAACCATTGATAAGAATAATAGTCAGTAGTTAAGTGGTGCATGTCTCTTTAGTAGTTTATAATAAAGCGAAAAAGAGACAGCACCATTTTTTTGCAATTATTTTACAAGAATATTAAACTATGGATAGGTATAATTTACAGAATAGAGCGAATTTATTAAATAGAGCATAATTATAAGGGAACATTTATCGATGGGGAAAAGTTTGCATCATCATTTAGACAATGGTGGGAGGAGAGAACGTGACAAATCATGTCATGAATCCAATTGTAGAGAGGATTTTATACAATATTGAAAAAGTAATGATTGGAAAGCGGAATGTAGCTGAATTAGGTTTGGTTGCACTGCTGGCAGAGGGTCATGTGCTGCTTGAGGATGTTCCGGGAGTAGGAAAAACAATGATGGTAAGGGCTTTGGCGAAATCAGTTGGGGCCAATTTCAAGCGGATTCAATTTACGCCTGATTTATTGCCTTCAGATGTTACGGGGGTATCCATTTATAATCCAAAGGAAATGGAATTTCAATTCATTCCAGGGCCTCTGATGGCCAATATTATTTTGGCTGATGAAATCAACCGAACCTCTCCAAAAACGCAGTCTGCCCTCTTAGAGGCAATGGAGGAAGCGAGTATTACGATTGACGGGATAACACACCGATTAGAAAAACCGTTCTTTGTTATGGCTACACAAAATCCAACCGAATATGAAGGAACCTATCCGCTTCCGGAGGCCCAGCTAGATCGGTTTCTTTTAAAAATGCGCATGGGGTATCCTGATCAGGATGAAGAAATCGAAGTCTTAAACCGGGTGCAGCAGAAACCGCCGATTGAGGACATAAATCCTGTGATTAGCTTGCAGGAATTAAGGAAACTGCAAAGTCAAATCAAGTATGTTCACGTTGATGAAACAATGAAGCGATATATTGTTGAGATTGCCAATCAAACGAGAAACCATGAAAAGATTTTTATGGGGGTCAGCCCCCGCGGATCGATTGCTTTAATGAAAGCAGCCCAAGCCTATGCATATATGTATGACAGGGATTATGTTTTACCTGACGATATTCAATTCCTTGTGCCATCCGTATTTTCTCACAGGATCATCCTTAAATCTGAGGCTAAATATACAGGTATTTCAGCCGAGGAACTATTACAGGAAATTATCGAGAATGTTGCGGTTCCCGTTCAGAGGGTGATGTGAAATGGGTGAAATCTTCCAGCAGGTCAAGTATTTCTGGAAGCTCTTTATGTTGCTCTTATTCATGATTATGACGTTTTCGTATGCCATGTTTCAAGGGGGATTTGTCAGCTGGTTTTTATTTTACAGTTTTCTCCCCTGTTCCTTCTATGCCTTATGTCTAGCATTTTATTCTTTAGATGATTTTATAGTTGAAAGAAGTCTGACAAGGTGGGAATATCATGCTGATGACGGCCTGACGGTGAAAATAACATTAAAAAGAAAGAGGTTCTTTCCTCTTTTATTTGTAATAGTAGAAGACTGCTTAAGTGAATCGTTGGAAAAGGCAATGCCTAATCGAAAACATAAAGCGTTTCTTTTTCCCGGATTTAATAAGGAAATTTCATATTCGTACAGAATCGAAAAACTGCCAAGGGGAGAGCATGATTTACAGGCTGTAAGAATTTTTACAAGCGACTTGCTTGGCTTAATGGAAAAAGAGAAAACGATCGAGTTGAATGAAAGTATATTGGTACACCCTGCCTATGAAAAATTAATGTTTGAATCAGGAAATTTTTATGAGCAAGGAATAAGGACCTCAAATAACCGAATCCAAAGAGAAGCCTCTATCGTAGTCGGGATTCGAGAATATCAACCGGGTGACCGGTTTTCTTGGATTAACTGGAAAGCGTCAGCAAGGCGCAATGGATTAGTTACAAAGGAATTTGAACAGCTTCAGTCCGATGACATGATGATCATAATGGATTGTTCAAAAGATCATCGGTTTGAAACGATTGTTTCGTTTACAGCATCGCTTGGACAGGCGATCTTTCAAACAGATTCACATGTTGGTTTTTTAGCTATGGGAACGGAGAGAGCAGCGATTCCGTTACATGGCGGTGCAGTCGGCAGGCAGCTGCTGTTTTACTATTTGGCCAAAGCTAAGGATGATTCTCCTATTCCATTCGATCGAGTACTGTGTACGGACAGCTTTTTACAGCAGCATAAGCTCAGCTACGTGCTTGTGACAGCTCAGCTAACAACTTCACTTATTGAGGCAGCCAGTAAATTTGCAGTAAGAAGGTGCCCAGTGACAATTTTTGTCATAAAGGACTTGGGAGAAGCCATTACTTCAGGCGAACAAGCAATCAAAGCAAAAGCACAAAAACATGGTATGAGAGTTGCCTTTGTCTATAAAGAACACTTCTCTGCCGGCCTGATGGAGGTGAACAGAGGATGAGGCAATGGAGAAATATTCCTTCTGTATTACTATATGTTTTGAGCTTTCTTTTATTGCTGGAATGGATTTGGCCGATAAAAGTCCTGTCGGAAACAGCGGATATCAGCGTATTTCTTTTGTTTATTCTTATCTGTTTCCTGATAAGTTTTTTACGAGTTCCCTTATATGTCAGTATTTTTATAAAAGGGGCCGTTATTGTTTACTTTCTTCATTCTCTTTATTTTGAAGGAAGTATTTTTCAAATCGATTGGATCCCCACTTTTATGGATGATATCAAATCGAATATGATTGATGTATTCAGTGCTAATTTTCTGGAATTATCACATTTATATCGAAGTTTAGCCTTTTTTATTATTCTTTGGATGATAGTCTATCTCCTTGAATTTTGGCTCTTTAAGCGAAAACAAATATTTTCATTTTTCTTTATGACACTTGTTTATGTCACCTTCCTGGATACTTTTACACCCTATAATGCTAGTGGGGCCATTGTACGTATTGTTTTAGTCGGTTTTTTGACTGTGGGTATTCTTACGTTTCTACGTCATTTAAACAAAGAAAAGATCAAAGCAGAGCATACAGCTTTTAGAAAATGGGTGTTTTTTTTATCGAGTTGGGTTTTACTCAGTGCTTTTCTTGGGTATATACTGCCGAAGGCTAATCCAATTTGGCCAGATCCGGTACCATATCTGAAGGTATTCAATGTAAATGGAACAATGAAAAAGGTCGGCTATGGTGAAGATGATACGCAATTAGGCGGCTCCATTGCCGGAGATTCTTCAGTAGTTTTTCAAACAATTGTGGCATCTCCTCATTACTGGAAGGTTGAGACGAAGGATGTGTACACCGGTAAAGGGTGGATTCAGTCTGAGGATGAATTAAGGAATATTGAATTTAGAGGTAATGATCATATCCCTATTACTTCGTTTGTTAAAGGGAGCAATTATGAACAATCTGTTCCGCAAACAAGTACTGTCCTCCAAATAAAAGGATACCCCCATCTCTTGTATCCTTTGGGTGTAACAAGTATTCAATCAGATAGAAGTTATTCCTTTGAACTGGATCCGTCCACTGAAAAAATATACTCCTTTAAAGGCGCAGAGTCCTTGCCGTTGGATAATTATTCTTTAACATATGAAGTTCCTTACTATACCGCTGATATGCTAAGAACCAATGGTAGTGTCAATAAGGCTGATTTAAATGGATCTATTATGTCACGTTACACACAATTGCCGGATAATCTTCCATCTCGAGTAAAAAGATTAGCTGCTAATATCACAAAGGAGAAAACGAATTGGTATGATAAAGCGAAAGCGGTAGAAGAATACTTTAAAACAGGCAACTATTCCTATTCCTTGAATGATGTAGCAACTCCTGATGAAGATGAGGATTATGTCGACCAATTTTTGTTTGAGACGTTGCAGGGCTATTGTGATAACTTCTCTACATCAATGGTTGTGTTATTGCGGTCACTTGATATCCCGTCAAGGTGGGTAAAGGGATACACGGAAGGGAAATATATAGGAATGGAAGGTGATCTGTACAAGTATGAGATCACTAATAATAATGCTCATTCCTGGGTTGAAGTGTATTTTCCACAGGTAGGCTGGGTTCCGTTTGAACCTACACCTGGATTTACCAATGAAGATGCAGCCAATACTGAAGAAGACGATGAAAGAATAGAAACAGAATCGTCTGTGCAGCCGGAACAGCAGGAGGAAAAGGAGATAAATGAGTCAAACCAGGCTATTAACAATGAGAAGAAGGAAAATAAGAATCATTCCGCTAGCAATAGAGGGAATATCGTGGAAGGCATGTTTTCACAGGGATGGATCTGGCAGCTTTTACTCGTATTATTGCTCATACTAACCGTCTATTATGCTTATCATATTCGTGTAAAATGGCTTCCTGCTTATTATATTAGGAAATTGAAATACTCAGATAAAGATGAATCCTTCCTTTATGCATATACCGTTTTATTAAAACAGCTGAATCGGGTTGGGCTGACAAGAGATACCGGACAGACATTAAGGGACTATGCAAAGAGGATTGATGAACGGTATTCAACCAATGAAATGACCTTACTAACGAGACGGTATGAACAGTATCTCTACGGGAATCAATTGAAACATGACACTTGGCTCGAAATGAAAGAATTATGGGAAAATTTAATAAAAAAGACAATAGCTTGACCTCAAAAATAACCTGTTGGTACAATAACATGCGTACCAATAATTTGATACTTCATATAAATTCGATAATATGGTTCGAGAGTTTCTACCAAATCACCGTAAATGATTTGACTATGAAGACAGGGAACTAGATCTTTTAGGAATTCTGCCTTCTATGCAGGGGAATTCCTTTTTTATGTGAAAAGAATGAACCAATTACAGAATAAAAATAAATATTTTTATTTTTGATGTGGAGATTTTAAAGTAATTAGTGAAGAATAATAGTATGAAAATAAACAATGAGGTGAATAGGCTGATGGGGAAGGCATTGCTTGATAATCAGGAAATGGTTATCGTACTTGACTTTGGAAGTCAATATAATCAGTTAATTACAAGAAGAATTAGGGAATTTGGAGTGTACAGTGAGCTTCATCCACATACCATCACAGCAGAGGAAATCAAACAGATGAATCCAAAGGGGATTATATTCTCCGGCGGTCCAAACAGTGTATATGATGCGAATGCTTTTGGCTGTGATGAAGAGATTTTCGAACTTGGCTTGCCAATTTTGGGCATTTGCTATGGCATGCAGTTAATGACCAAGCATTTTAATGGGAAGGTTGAGCCAGCAAAACAGCGGGAATATGGCAAGGCAAATATTTCAGTACAACATCAATCAAAGCTTTTTGCGGACCTGCCTCAAGAGCAAGTTGTCTGGATGAGTCATGGAGATCTAGTTGTAGAAGCTCCTGAAGGCTTTAGAATTGATGCAACAAGCCCTTCATGCCCAATCTCTTCGATGAGTGATGAGCAAAGAAATTTATATGCTGTTCAATTCCATCCAGAAGTGCAGCATTCCGTTCATGGTTCAGAAATGCTAAGGAACTTTGTGTTCTCTGTCTGCGGCTGTAAAGGCGATTGGTCGATGGAAAACTTTATTGAAATCGAAATGGAGAAAATCCGCCAGACAGTCGGCGATAAGAAAGTTTTATGTGCATTAAGCGGCGGTGTCGATTCTTCAGTCGTAGCTGTGTTAATCCATAAAGCCATTGGCGATCAATTAACTTGTATCTTTGTTGACCATGGTCTTCTTCGCAAAGGAGAAGCGGAAAGTGTTATGGAAACCTTTGCGGAAGGTTTCAATATGAATGTCATTAAAGTGGATGCGAAAGAACGCTTCCTTTCAAAATTGGAAGGTGTCAGCGATCCTGAGAAAAAGCGTAAAATTATCGGAAACGAGTTTATTTATGTATTTGATGATGAAGCAACAAAGCTTCAGGGTATTGATTATCTTGCGCAAGGCACTTTATATACAGATATTATTGAGAGCGGTACAGCAACAGCACAAACGATTAAATCACATCATAATGTCGGCGGGCTGCCAGAGGACATGCAGTTTAAGCTGATTGAGCCATTAAATACATTATTTAAAGATGAAGTACGCGCTTTAGGAACAGAGCTTGGCATTCCGGATGAAATTGTCTGGAGACAACCATTCCCTGGACCAGGACTTGGAATTCGTGTACTAGGAGCAATTTCTGAGGATAAGCTGGAAATTGTACGTGAATCAGATTATATTTTACGTGAAGAGGTTCGAAAAGCAGGCTTAGAACGTGAGATATGGCAATACTTTACTGTGCTTCCGGACATTCGAAGTGTTGGGGTTATGGGAGACGCCCGTACATATGACTACACAATCGGTATTCGTGCCGTAACTTCAATTGATGGGATGACATCGGATTGGGCACGTATCCCTTGGGATGTATTAGAGGTTATTTCAACTCGGATTGTCAATGAAGTGGCTCACGTCAATCGTGTTGTGTATGACATAACAAGTAAGCCACCTGCAACGATTGAATGGGAATAAATTCGTACTTTAACAGGCATCATTGTTCCTCCTGACAAGGGGGAGCAGTGATGCTTTTTTATTTCGTTTATGAAAAATAACCATATGTTTACCAAGCTCATCATTTTGTAAGTGCTAAAAGCGGATTCCTCTAAAAACGAAGCGAAATATATTGAATACGTATTCAAAAAAACTAAATAATATAGCAGAAATATATATAATTATCTGTGTTCCTTTCAGTTGTTTTGATATGGATGCGCTTTCAAAGTGATGATGCTAAATTTTGTTCGCATTGTCAAATGATTCTAAATATATTAGGAGGTTTGGAACCTAAATTAAAATCTAACTGAAAAGATAATGGTTAGATTGAGCAGAAAGCAGATAAAAATATGTGCTTGACAAAGCTCAAGTACCACTTTCAACTCGTGAGGATCTTGATGATGCTGTTGCTGTTGCAAAGGAAGCCTTCAAGACATGGAGCAAAACGCCGGTTCCAAAGCGTGCCCGCATTCTTTTTAAATACCAGCAATTATTAGTTGAGAATTGGGAAGAACTGGCTAAGTTAGTGACAATTGAAAACGGTAAGAGCTACAAGGAAGCTTACGGCGAAGTACAGCGCGGCATTGAGTGTGTGGAATTTGCTGCTGGCGCTCCAACCTTAATGATGGGAAAACAGCTTCCTGATATAGCTTCAAGTATTGAGTCTGGAATGTATCGATACCCTGTTGGAGTTGTTGGTGGAATTACACCGTTCAACTTTCCAATGATGGTTCCATGCTGGATGTTCCCGCTTGCCATCGCTTGCGGAAATACATTTGTATTAAAGCCATCTGAAAAACACCACTACTTTCCAATCGCTTAGCGGAATTATTTACGGAAGCAGGTCTTCCCGATGGTGTCTTGAATATTGTTCATGGTGCACATGATATTGTAAATGGTCTTTTGGAACACAAAGATATCCCTGCCATTTCGTTTGTCGGTTCGCAGCCAGTTGCAGAATATGTATATAAAACAGGAGCTGCAAATGGTAAGCGTGTTCAAGCATTGGCCGGGGCAAAAAACCATACAATCGTGATGCCTGATGCTAATTTAGATTTAACAGTAAAAGAAATCATTGGTGCTGCTTATGGTTCCGCTGGAGAAAGATGTATGGCATGCTCCGTTGTTGTTGCTGTAAGTGATGTAGCGGATTCATTGATTCAGAAGCTGAAAGAAGAGAGTGATGCGATTAAAATTGGAAATGGAATGGATGATGGTGTGTTCTTGGGGCCTGTTATCCGCCAGCAAAATAAAGAAAGAACCGTACAATACATTGAAATTGGCGAGCGAGAAGGGGCTACATTAGTTCGCGATGGCCGCCAAGACGCTGCTTATAGTGAAGATGGATTTTTCGTGGGACCAACTATTTTTGATAACGTCCAACCATCTATGAGAATTTGGAAAGAAGAAATTTTCGCACCCGTTCTATCCATCGTCCGCGTTGATAGTTTGGACGAAGCAATTGAATTAGCAAACCAATCAGATTTTGGTAATGGGGCATGTCTATTCACACAAGATGGCAGTAATGTTCGCAACTTTAGAGAAAATATCCAGGCGGGCATGCTTGGTGTAAACGTTGGAGTACCAGCACCAATGGCCTTCTTCCCATTCTCTGGATGGAAAAATTCTTTCTATGGAGATTTACACGCAAACGGTTCTGACGGAGTCGAGTTTTATACAAAACGAAAAATGCTAACAGCACGTTGGTAAACTAATTTTCTAATACAAATGGGTAAGTTAGTTCAACAAGGTATTAATCAACTTTATTATCTGTATTAAATCCAGAAATAAGGCTGAACTGAATAGTCATAAAGAACTTTAAAAGGAGATACTACAATGTAAGTAGTATCTCCTTTACGTTTTTATCTTTTTCCCCAGAAGACTCCCACTTCAATTTTGTTCAGTGCGGAGACCAATAATAAGTGGGAGATGAATGTCGGTTGGCGATAGCTAAAACGCTTGTTCGTATGGTATAATATTCCTGTGAGTTATTCTTTGAAAACTGGATATATAGGGTTAGTGCGAGAAAGGCTTCGCACTGTAAAATATTCAAGCACCATTCGCCTCCACGCACACCGAAGTTATAAAAACCAAGCTAAAGTAGGGTGCGTGGCGAGTTCAACGTACAAGTTTGCAACACTTGCAGGAGGCTCACGCCACTTTTACTGCTAACCGTCGGTGCGACGGGGATAGCCTGCTATAACTGAGGGATACCTCGGTGTTCGCAGGAATCTCCATCTTCAAATTTTCGTTAGAAAATTAAGGTGGAGTAGTTCAAATAAATGAAATAGAATATTATTGAAAACCTTCGTGTGTTTTATTAAATAAATGTAATGCATTTATTATATCAAAATAGTTTTGTGTTTTGCGCGCTAAAACTTATGCTTCGTATATAAATCTAAATACGAACGTTAAAAAAATACAATGAGAAAACGTTCGCTTTTTTGTTGACGAGTTTATTCTATATTGATATAATACTTTTCGGAAAATAAATATAATCCATCGTATAATCTTGGGAATATGGCCCAAAAGTTTCTACCAGGCTACCGTAAATAGCTTGACTACGAGGTGATAATAAATTGAATATTCTTCTTTTATTGTCATTATTTGTAGTCAAGCACTTCGATTTTTATTGAAGTGCTATTTGGTTTTTGACTTAAAATTGTGTGAGCCCTCATCTACTGGGAAAGAATACTAGTACATGATGCGTCGGCATGATTATAAGTCGTGATTACATTTTAAGGACTTTAAAAGGAGGAAAACCATGAAGAAGTATTTTCAGTTCGATGAGCTTGGTACAAATTATCGCCGTGAAATAATAGGTGGCTTAACAACCTTTCTTGCTATGGCATATATTCTAGTTGTCAACCCAATTACACTTACGCTGGCAGATATACCAGATTTACCTGATGCATTACGAATGGATTATGGAGCTGTCTTTGTTGCAACCGCGTTGTCTGCTGCAATTGGCAGTATTATAATGGGGCTGCTCGGCAAATATCCGCTTGCCCTTGCACCAGGTTTGGGGTTAAATGCATTCTTTGCTTATACAGTTGTACTTGGGAGTGGAACATCCTGGCAGCATGCGCTTGGAGCTGTTTTTATTTCCAGTATGTTCTTTTTGATTTTAACTTTAACAGGTCTTCGTGAAAAGTTAATTAACGCTATACCGATTGAACTAAAGCATGCAGTTGGGGCAGGTATTGGTTTATTTATTACATTTATTGGCTTACAAACATCAGGAATTATTGTTAATAATGATGCGACGCTTGTTGGAATTGGAGATTTATCAGAGCCTAATACACTGCTATCTATTTTTGGGATTTTAGTGACTGTTATCCTTATGGTTAGAGGAGTAAAAGGCGGCGTTTTTTATGGAATGATTATTTCAATAATAGTTGGTATGATATTCGGGTTAATTGACACGCCAACTAAAGTTGTTGATAAAGTACCTAGCCTTGAACCTACATTTGGTGCCTTATTTTCATCATTTAGTGATCCGTCTTTCTATACCACAGCCATGCTTGGAGTTGTTTTAACATTTCTATTTGTTGATTTCTTTGATAATGCCGGTACCTTAGTAGCAGTAGCAAATCAAGCAGGCTTTGTAAAAAATAATCAGCTGCCGCGTGCAGGACGAGCGTTACTAGCAGACTCCATTGCGTCTGTAACTGGATCTATTCTCGGAACCTCAACTGTTACATCGTACGTTGAATCATCAGCAGGGGTTGCAGCTGGTGCGAGAACCGGTTTCGCGTCGCTAGTAACAGCAGCATGTTTCTTATTGTCACTGTTCTTTTTCCCATTACTATCGGTTGTTACATCTGCAGTAACTGCACCTGCGCTTATTATTGTAGGGGTGTTAATGGTTTCGTCACTTGGTAAAATCGACTGGACGAAGTTTGAAATAGCCGTTCCTGCCTTTTTAACAATGATTATCATGCCGCTTACTTATAGTATTGCAACTGGAATTGCGGTTGGATTTATCTTTTATCCAATTACGATGATTGTGTCAGGTCGTGCAAAAGAAATTAATCCGATAATGTATTTATTCTTTGTCATATTTATTTTATACTTTATCTTTAGATAATAACGATGTTCGAGCTGGCTATTGACTTTGATATAGCCAGCTTTATGTATATATACAAAAAATATTATTGAAAAGGTTAATGAATAGACTTTATTAACTATTTGACTTAAAACCTTACATTTCTATAATATAAAATGTGAAAGTTATTATATACTGAGGAGAAACCATGGCTGATCTTATTGTACAGAAGGTATTAAATAATAATGTATTAATTGGCGATCATTCTTCTTATGGTGAAGTAGTGATAATCGGAAAAGGAATTGGATTCAATCGCAAAAAGGGAGATATGATTGATCAATCATCCGCCGAGAAAACTTTTGTATTGAAAGATGAAAAGGAACAAGAAAACTATCTTAAACTATTACCTTTTATTGAAAATGATCTTTTGGAAACGATTATTACTGCTATCCAACATATCAAACAAAGAACTGGAGCAGAATTAAATGAACATATCCATGTTGGATTAACAGACCATTTAATGTTTGCGATTAAAAGATTATCTAATGGGCTGGAAATGAAAAATCCATTTTTACTTGAAACAAAAGCATTGTATCCAATGGAGTACAGTACGGCCAAGGAAGTAGTAAGGTTGATTGAGAAAAAAACAGGCATTCATCTGCCAGAGGATGAAATCGGTTTCATTGCGTTGCATATTCATAGTGCTGTTATGAATAAAGAGCTTTCGGATGTGAATCGCCATTCTCAGTTAATCACAACATTGGTAGAATTAATAGAAGAACAATTAGACTTGAAAATTGATAAAGAAAGTATTGATTATTTACGTCTTGTTCGACACTTAAGATTTACGATTGAAAGAATTAATGCCGGGGAAACTGTGGAAGAACAAGGAAATATAAATTCCTTCTTGAAAGCGGAATATCCGATATGCTATAATTTCTCATGGAAGCTCATAAAAGTTATGCAGAAGTATCTTCAAAAACCAGTTTATGATGCAGAGGCAGTCTATCTGACCATGCATCTTCAAAGGCTGCAAAAGAAGAAAATTTAATATCGCTATCATTCTTATACGTGTTACTGATTCGATCAGGCATGAGTAAAAGAAGATAATTGA
This sequence comes from Niallia oryzisoli, assembly GCF_036670025.1. Lineage (NCBI taxonomy): Bacteria > Bacillati > Bacillota > Bacilli > Caryophanales > Bacillaceae > Niallia > Niallia oryzisoli. The sequence continues at coordinate 516,701 of NZ_CP137640.1, forward strand.
ATTGATGATTTTGGGGTAGGGTATACCTATATCCAAATTGTCTTTCGATTTTTTCTTTTACTCATGCCTTTTTTGTTTTCTTAAAAACTTCTGAAACTGCTTATGGGTTACAAAATTTATCCTTGGAGGTATCTATATGTTTAAAAAAGCTTTTGGTGTTCTACAAAAAGTCGGTAAAGCCTTAATGCTTCCAGTTGCGTTATTGCCAGCAGCAGGTATCTTGCTCGCTTTTGGTGCTGCACTTTTAAACCCGGCATTATTGGAAATCGCACCATTTTTAGATAATAGTACAGTGAAGCTTATTGCTGAAGTAATGCAAAATGCAGGAAATATTGTTTTTGGTAATCTGCCGTTGTTATTTGCAGTCGGTGTAGCCGTTGGGCTGGCTGGTGGAGAAGGTACTGCTGGACTTGCTGCAATTATTGGTTACTTAATTATGAATGTGACAATGGGAACGGTTTTAGGTATTACGGCAGAAGATGTAAACGGTTTAAATTTTGCGAGCGTACTTGGCGTTCCTACATTGCAAACGGGAGTTTTCGGTGGAATTATCGTAGGAATCATGGCTGCATCCCTATATAATAAATTCTTTGAAATTGAGCTGCCTTCCTATCTAGGCTTCTTTGCAGGGAAACGCTTTGTTCCGATTGTTACTGCAGGATCTGCAATTATTCTCGGTTTGGTTATGTTGATTATCTGGCCGCCAATCCAGGATGCTCTAAACGCATTCTCGCAAAATATGGTTCATGCTAATTTAACATTATCAGCATTTATTTTCGGTGTTATTGAGCGTTCATTAATACCATTTGGATTGCATCATATTTTCTACTCGCCGTTCTGGTACGAGTTTGGTGAATATGTAACAAAAGCAGGAGAAGTGGTTCGTGGTGACCAGCGTATCTTTATGGCACAAATTTCTGATAATGTACAGAATTTAACATCTGGTACATTTATGACAGGTAAATTCCCGTTCATGATGTTCGGATTACCAGCTGCAGCGTTAGCGATTTACCACGAAGCAAGACCAGAGAAAAAGAAATTTGTTGGTGGACTTATGGCTTCGGCAGCACTAACGTCATTTTTAACAGGTATTACTGAACCGCTTGAATTTTCTTTCTTATTTGTTGCACCAGTATTATTTGGAATCCATGCGGTTTTCGCTGGTTTATCATTTATGACAATGCATTTGTTAAATGTTAAAATCGGTATGACTTTCTCAGGTGGCTTGATTGACTACATTCTATTCGGATTAATCAATCCACAAACGAATGCATGGCTTGTCATCCCAGTTGGTTTAGTTTTTGCGGTAATTTATTACTTTGGTTTCCGATTCGCTATCCGAAAGTTCAATCTTAAAACACCAGGACGAGAAGATGAGGCGGTTGAAGCAGAGGGTAATCAATCTAAAGGCGGCGATTTACCTTACCAGATCCTTGAAGCAATGGGTGGTCAAAGTAATATTGCTCACTTAGATGCTTGTATCACTCGTTTGCGTGTTTCGGTAAATGATATTAAGGATGTGGATAAAGAAGAGTTAAAAAGATTGGGTGCTGCTGGAGTGCTTGAAGTAGGAAATAATATTCAAGCAATCTTTGGTCCTCGTTCTGAAACGATTAAAGGACAAATGAAGGATATCATGAGCGGTAAAAGACCGGTAGCGGTAGTAAAAGCACCTGAAAAAGGCATTGAACAACAGATTGAAGAAGTAACACCGGATGTTTTACAAAATAAAATTGCTGACGAAAAATTTGTATCACCAATTAAAGGTGAAATTAAGCCGATAACAGAAGTACCTGATGCAGTATTTTCTGGAAAAATGATGGGGGATGGTTTTGCAATTCTTCCTTCAGAAGGTACAATAGTTTCTCCTGTTGATGGCAAGATTGTAAATCTATTCCCAACAAAACATGCAATTGGAATTCTTTCTGATGGCGGACGTGAAATCTTGATTCATGTTGGTATAGATACGGTTAACTTAAAAGGTAAAGGATTTGAAGCGTTAGTCGCTGAAAATGACCATGTTCAAGCTGGACAACCTCTACTGAAAGTTGATTTAGAATTTATTAAAGAGCAAGTTCCTTCTATTATAACTCCTGTTGTTTTTACAAACCTTGCTCAAGACGAACAAGTTGTAATTAAGAAACAAGGAAATGTGGAAATTAAAGAAGAAAATATCATTGCAGTTTCAAAATAAGTCAGATATTAATGAAGGAAAAGGCCGTTCTCTACACATGGGAACGGCTTTTTTTTATTTAATAAAATAATGTTGACTCTTGAAGGTCTAGGTGATATTATACTTAAGCAGTCGCGAGGTTACACTAGTTAAAACTTTTTAAAAGGTTATTGACTTAATCTTCGTGAGTGTGATATATTATAAAAAGTCGCTTGAGCGACATTTTGATATTTGCTCTTTGAAAACTAAACAAACAAAAACGTCAACGTTAATTCTAGTTGCCTTATGGTAACAAAACATATGAGCTATTCAAACAATCTTATTGGAGAGTTTGATCCTGGCTCAGGACGAACGCTGGCGGCGTGCCTAATACATGCAAGTCGAGCGAACTTTTGGGAGCTTGCTCCCAAAAGTTAGCGGCGGACGGGTGAGTAACACGTGGGCAACCTGCCTGTAAGACTGGGATAACTTCGGGAAACCGGAGCTAATACCGGATAATTCATTTCCTCTCATGAGGAAATGCTGAAAGGCGGCTTCGGCTGTCACTTACAGATGGGCCCGCGGCGCATTAGCTAGTTGGTGAGGTAACGGCTCACCAAGGCGACGATGCGTAGCCGACCTGAGAGGGTGATCGGCCACACTGGGACTGAGACACGGCCCAGACTCCTACGGGAGGCAGCAGTAGGGAATCTTCCGCAATAGACGAAAGTCTGACGGAGCAACGCCGCGTGAGTGATGAAGGTTTTCGGATCGTAAAACTCTGTTGTTAGGGAAGAACAAGTACGAGAGTAACTGCTCGTACCTTGACGGTACCTAACCAGAAAGCCACGGCTAACTACGTGCCAGCAGCCGCGGTAATACGTAGGTGGCAAGCGTTGTCCGGAATTATTGGGCGTAAAGCGCGCGCAGGCGGTTCCTTAAGTCTGATGTGAAAGCCCACGGCTCAACCGTGGAGGGTCATTGGAAACTGGGGGACTTGAGTGCAGAAGAGAAGAGTGGAATTCCACGTGTAGCGGTGAAATGCGTAGAGATGTGGAGGAACACCAGTGGCGAAGGCGACTCTTTGGTCTGTAACTGACGCTGAGGCGCGAAAGCGTGGGGAGCAAACAGGATTAGATACCCTGGTA
>NZ_CP137640.1:522500-990000 GCF_036670025.1 Niallia oryzisoli
ATAGTACCGAAGTTCCTGATTCCACACTGCCAAGAAAAGCCTCTAGTGAGGATTAGGTGCCCGTACCGCAAACCGACACAGGTAGGCGAGGAGAGAATCCTAAGGTGAGCGAGAGAACTCTCGTTAAGGAACTCGGCAAAATGACCCCGTAACTTCGGGAGAAGGGGTGCTTTTTAGGGTGAATAGCCCTGAAAAGCCGCAGTGAATAGGCCCAGGCGACTGTTTAGCAAAAACACAGGTCTCTGCGAAGCCGCAAGGCGAAGTATAGGGGCTGACGCCTGCCCGGTGCTGGAAGGTTAAGAGGAGAGGTTAGCGTAAGCGAAGCTTTGAATTGAAGCCCCAGTAAACGGCGGCCGTAACTATAACGGTCCTAAGGTAGCGAAATTCCTTGTCGGGTAAGTTCCGACCCGCACGAAAGGCGTAACGATCTGGGCACTGTCTCAACGAGAGACTCGGTGAAATTATAGTACCTGTGAAGATGCAGGTTACCCGCGACAGGACGGAAAGACCCCGTGGAGCTTTACTGTAGCCTGATATTGAATTTTGGTACAGCTTGTACAGGATAGGTAGGAGCCTGAGAAGCCGGAGCGCCAGCTTCGGTGGAGGCGTCGGTGGGATACTACCCTGGCTGTATTGACATTCTAACCCGCACCCCTGATCGGGGTGGGAGACAGTGTCAGGTGGGCAGTTTGACTGGGGCGGTCGCCTCCTAAAAAGTAACGGAGGCGCCCAAAGGTTCCCTCAGAATGGTTGGAAATCATTCGTAGAGTGTAAAGGCACAAGGGAGCTTGACTGCGAGACCTACAAGTCGAGCAGGGACGAAAGTCGGGCTTAGTGATCCGGTGGTTCCGCATGGAAGGGCCATCGCTCAACGGATAAAAGCTACCCCGGGGATAACAGGCTTATCTCCCCCAAGAGTCCACATCGACGGGGAGGTTTGGCACCTCGATGTCGGCTCATCGCATCCTGGGGCTGTAGTCGGTCCCAAGGGTTGGGCTGTTCGCCCATTAAAGCGGTACGCGAGCTGGGTTCAGAACGTCGTGAGACAGTTCGGTCCCTATCCGTCGTGGGCGCAGGAAATTTGAGAGGAGCTGTCCTTAGTACGAGAGGACCGGGATGGACGCACCGCTGGTGTACCAGTTGTTCTGCCAAGAGCATCGCTGGGTAGCTATGTGCGGAAGGGATAAGTGCTGAAAGCATCTAAGCATGAAGCCCCCTCGAGATGAGATTTCCCATAGCGTTAAGCTAGTAAGACCCCTGAAAGATGATCAGGTTGATAGGTTTGGGGTGGAAGCGTGGTGACACGTGGAGCTGACAAATACTAATCGGTCGAGGACTTAACCTAATTGAAATGCGGAGGCGCCTTGCCCAGGAGCGACAAGCTTAAGACGGGGCGGCGAGAAGGTTAACCTTCTTGACTGCACGGCTTAAGACTCGAGCTCCTAGGCGCCGCAGCTGGACAGAACAATGTTTATTACTCAGCTTTTTCTTCAGCATTATCTAGTTTTGAGGGAACAATTCTTCAAACCAAATAGTTTGGTGACGATAGCGAGAAGGTCACACCCGTTCCCATCCCGAACACGGAAGTTAAGCTTCTCAGCGCCGATGGTAGTTGGGGCCTTGCCCCTGTGAGAGTAGGACGTCGCCAAGCAAAAAAAGAGTATCCGATAAGGATACTCTTTTTTTTGCCGTCTAAACTAAGGAAACTCCAATAACCCGAATCAAATTTCAAAGTCGTTGGCCCATTATGGTAAAGTTGGTAGAGGGTGGTGCATGAAAATGACAATAAAATGGGAAGAAATTACTAAAGACAGTAGGATCCATTTAGAAGAGGTTTTAAAATTATACGACGAGGCCTTTCCGATCGATATTAGGGAACCTCATCATATATTTGATAAGGCTCTTGAAAGCTTCGGTCAAAATCCTCCAAATACGTTCCGGTTTTTAGTGGGATTAAAAAATGGGAGACCGGTTTCGTTTACAACAGGACATTATTTAGCCAAGGCTAATTGCGGGTTTATCGTCTATTTAGGTACAGATCATCATGAAAGAAGTAAAGGTCTCGGATCTCAAGCATTAAGAGTCATTGAAGAATATCTTAATAGGGATGCTGTGTTAGCTGGTAACGATTCAATAAAAGCATTTGTTCTGGAAACTGAAAAGCTAGAAGCAGCTGAAACAGAAGCTGAAAGGGAAGCATGCTTGAAAAGAGATCATTTTTATAAAATGAATGGATATCAGATATATAAAGATATCGACTACGTACAGCCGCCGCTTAACGGAGGAAATGAAATCATACCGTTAAAGCTCCTAATAAAGAAAAGACAGCAAAGTGAAATAACTGCAGCTGAAGTACAAAAACTAATTTATGCAATGTATGTTCAGAAATATCTTTTAGTAAATAATATCTCTATCAAGGAATTAAATGGTTGTCTAAAAGCAATGTCAATTCCAGCTGCGATAAAGACTGATTCTACAATTGGGAAATGCTGAAATGTCCTGATTTTTCTTATGGTTAAAATAGGCTTGCATGTAATATATATAAGGAGCAAATAATGAGGAAAATACTAAACTTCTGCTAATATTGTGAAAAAATGCACGTTATTAGTATTAGAAAGGATTATTACATAATGGGAAAAAAGCAACAGAAGAAGGTAATCTATGAGGTGCAGGAAAATGAAACGGTTTCCGATTGTCTGGACCGAATCCAAAAGGACGGATATACACCAATAAGAAAAACGGAGGTACCGATTTTTCAAGAAAAAACAGAAGGGATAGAGGTTTCTTATGAACCGATAGGGAGGCAAATAATATTTGAGGTAAGAAAAGTGGAATCGCCATAAATCCGAACAATGGAATATATTACGAATAAATTGTTCGGTGTTTTCTGTTGACAATTGTCGAAATTCATTGTTAAATGGGAATAGCGATAAAATAAAATATCTAGCCCTCATATAATAATAGGAATATGGCCTATGAGTCTCTACCCAATTACCGAAAATAATTGGACTATGGGGGAAAGTAAATTGCCCGGCAAACCAACGGAATAGACAAGGTCTATTTTTCAAATGTCAGCATACTAACTTTGTAGCCCGGACAGATTGCTTTCCCATAGGGAGGCTTCTGTCTGGGCTTTTTTCATAATAAATAGTAAAGGCAGAGTTTGTCTTATATTAAAGTTCATTTTGATAAATACTTAATTTAAATAGATCTGCGGGGGGATTTGATGAAGGCTCAAGTAGGAGTCATTATGGGTAGTAAATCAGATTGGGATACAATGAGTCATGCCTGTGAGATACTTGAAACATTTGACATACCTTATGAAAAGAAAGTGGTATCGGCACATCGCACGCCTGACCTGATGTTTGAATATGCAGAAGGAGCAAGAAACAGGGGGATTAAGGTGATCATTGCCGGCGCAGGCGGAGCTGCTCATTTACCAGGTATGGTGGCGGCAAAGACAACCTTGCCTGTAATTGGTGTTCCTGTTCAATCAAGGGCTTTAAATGGACTCGACTCCCTTTTATCCATTGTTCAAATGCCTGGGGGCATCCCGGTAGCAACAGTGGCAATCGGAACAGCAGGAGCAAAAAACGCAGGGCTGTTAGCGGTACAAATTCTCTCTGCATTTGATGATGGAATTGCAGAAAAGTTAAAAGAATACAGATTGGAAATGAAGGCACAAGCCATAGAAAGTAGTGATCAGCTTGTCTAATAAAGTGATATTACCGGGCCAGACAATTGGTATTATCGGCGGCGGTCAACTAGGAAGAATGATGGCACTGGCGGCAAAAGCAAAGGGCTTTCGAATCGCTGTTCTTGATCCAACTGAAGATTGCCCGTGCGGTCAAGTTGCGGATATCACCATTAATGGTGAGTACTGTGATCTTCATGCGATTAAAAGATTAGCTGATGTGAGTGATGTCATCACATATGAGTTTGAAAATATTGATGCAGAATGTTTACAGTGGCTGAATGAACACGCTTATGTTCCTCAAGGTGTAAAGCTGCTGGAAATCACACAGGACCGGACGAAAGAAAAAGCAGCCATTCAACATGCAGGTGTAGAGGTTGCTCCTTACGCAGTGATTGAAACAAAAGAAGATATCCTGAAAAGCCTTAAGGAATTAGGGCTTCCGGCTGTATTAAAAACAGCTAGAGGAGGATATGACGGAAAAGGACAGTTTGTCATTCGCAGCGAAGAGCAGGTGAGTGAGGCAGCAGAGCTTTTACAAGCTGGAACCTGCGTACTTGAAAAATGGATCCCGTTTGAAAAAGAAATCTCTGTCATTATTTGTCGAAACAGCAAGGGAGAACATGCTGTTTTTCCAGTTGGAGAAAATATCCATCGTGATAATATTCTGCATGAGACAATTGTCCCGGCAAGAATAAATGAGCAGGAAAAGGAATCAGCCGTACAAAAAGCGATTCAGCTTGCAGAAAGCTTTCAGCTTGTAGGAACCTTGGCTGTTGAAATGTTCTTAACGCGTGAAGGTATTTATGTGAATGAATTAGCACCAAGGCCTCATAATTCTGGTCATTACTCCATTGAGGCATGTGAAACTTCCCAATTTGAACAGCATGTTCTTGCTGTATGTAATTGGCCTCTCGGAACGACTGAGCTGTTAAAGCCTGCAGTAATGGTAAATATCTTAGGTGAACATCAAGCAGCTGTGATTGAAAAAATTCCTGAGGTCAAGGACTGGAAAATTCATTTATACGGTAAAAAAGAGGCAAAATATAAAAGAAAGATGGGCCATGTGACGATTCTGCGTCATTCCATCGAAGCGGCTTTAACTGAAATTGAAGAAAGTGGAATTTGGCAGAACGCTGCAGAAATAGATCGGAGGCTAAAACATGATTGATCGTTATACAAGACCAGAAATGGGAGCTATTTGGACAGAGGAAAACAAATTTAAGGCATGGTTGGAAGTTGAAATTTTAGCGGATGAAGCGTGGGCGGAACTTGGCGTTATTCCTAAGGAAGATGTAGCTAAAATTCGTGAAAATGCTTCATTTGATATTAATCGTATTTATGAAATTGAAAAGGAAACAAGACATGATGTTGTCGCTTTTACCCGTGCCGTTTCTGAAACATTAGGTGAAGAAAGAAAATGGGTTCATTATGGATTAACATCAACAGACGTTGTAGATACAGCTTGGTCTTATTTAATCAAACAGGCCAATACGATTCTTTTAAAGGATATTGAAAACTTCATTGAAATTTTAAAAAATAAAGCCCAAGAACATAAATATACAGTCATGATGGGCCGTACACATGGGGTTCATGCTGAACCAACAACGTTTGGCTTGAAAATGGCTCTTTGGTATGAAGAAATGAAACGCAACCTAGAGAGATTTAAACAAGCTGCAGCGGGCATTGAATATGGAAAAATTTCTGGAGCAGTTGGAACATATGCTAATATTGATCCGTTTGTTGAAAAGTATGTATGTGAGAAGCTTGGTACAAAGCCAGCTCCAATTTCAACTCAAACTTTACAGCGTGACCGTCATGCACATTACATGTCTACTATCGCTTTGATTGCGACTTCTATTGAAAAATTTGCAGTTGAAATCCGCGGCTTACAAAAAAGCGAAACACGTGAAGTAGAAGAAGCTTTTGCAAAAGGGCAAAAAGGGTCATCAGCAATGCCGCATAAGCGTAACCCAATCGGCTCTGAGAACATGACTGGAATGGCACGTGTTATCCGCGGCTATATGTTAACTGCTTACGAAAATGTTCCACTTTGGCATGAACGAGATATCAGTCATTCATCAGCAGAAAGAATTATTATTCCGGATGCAACGATCGCCTTAAACTACATGCTGAATCGTTTCGGAAATATCGTGAAAAACTTAACCGTATTCCCTGAAAATATGAAACGTAATATGGATCGCACACTTGGATTAATCTATTCTCAACGTGTTCTATTAGCCCTTATTGATAAAGGGTTAGCAAGGGAAGAAGCGTATGATACGGTACAGCCAAAAGCCATGGAGGCTTGGGAAACACAAGTACCATTCCGCACTTTAATAGAAGCAGATGAAAAAATTACCTCTAAGTTATCTGCAGAAGAAATTGCCGACTGCTTTGACTATAACTACCATCTTAAAAATGTAGATTTTATTTTCGACCGTTTAGGTTTATAAGAGATAAAAAACAGCGAGGCTGGCAGGGAACATACTTGAATCGGCCTCGCTTATAAAGAGGGGGCTTTCCAATGGAAAAAGGTGCACTGCTTTATGAAGGTAAGGCGAAAAGAGTCTATGCGACAAATGATGAACAAATTGTCTGGATTGAATATAAGGATTCAGCAACTGCTTTTAATGGAGAGAAAAAAGCTGAAATCAGCGGCAAAGGCCGTTTGAATAACGAAATTACAAGCATAATTTTTGAAAAATTAAAAGAAAAAGGAATAGAGTCTCATTTTATTAAACGTCTTTCTGAAACTGAGCAGCTTGTCAAAAAGGTCACAATTATCCCTCTTGAGACAGTTGTCCGTAATACAGCAGCTGGCAGCTTTTCAGCAAGATTAGGAATAGAAGAAGGAAAGCCTTTAAGAAAGCCAATTGTTGAATTTTACTACAAAGACGATGCTCTAGGTGATCCGCTTATTACAGATGACCATATTGAAGAGCTGCAGCTTGCAAGCGAGGCGGAACGGGAAGAAATAAAAGAGAAAGCCTTACAAGTAAATGCAGTGCTTACAGAATTATTTGCCGAGCTTGGTATTCGTCTTATCGACTTTAAGCTTGAATTCGGTAAAGATGCTTCTGGAAATATTGTGTTAGCGGACGAAGTATCGCCTGATACTTGCCGCCTTTGGGATGCAAAAACAAATGCAAAGCTGGATAAAGATGTTTTTCGAAGAGATCTTGGCAGTTTAACTGAAGTATATGAAATCATTTTAACGAAACTAGGAGGCGGCCAGCATGTTTAAAGTAAAAGTATATGTAACATTAAGAGAAAGTGTATTAGATCCACAGGGTACAGCGGTGATGCATTCATTACACGCAATGAATTATAAGGAAGTTACTGATGTACGTATTGGTAAATATATGGAGCTAATGGTAGAAAAATCAGATCGTCCGGTAGAGGAAGTTGTCAAGGAAGTTTGTGATCGTCTCCTTGCGAATCCAGTTATTGAAGACTATCGATTCGAAATTGAGGAGGCTGTTGCTCAGTGAAGTTTGCAGTCATCGTTTTTCCAGGATCCAATTGTGATATAGATATGTATCATGCGATTAAAGATGAATTAGGCGAAGAAGTAGAGTACGTGTGGCACACGGAAGAAAGCCTTGATGAATTTGACGGTATCCTTCTTCCTGGAGGATTCTCTTATGGTGACTATTTACGTACTGGTGCTATTGCCCGTTTCAGTAATGTCATGAAAGAAGTTAGAAAAGCGGCCGAAGCTGGAAAACCAATTTTAGGTGTTTGCAACGGATTTCAAATCCTGCTTGAAGCCGGCTTACTGCCAGGTGCTATGAAGAGAAATGAAAGCTTAAAGTTTATTTGCCGCCCGGTCAAGTTAAAGGTTGAAAACAATGAAACCATTTTTAGTAATGTGTATAACAAAGATGAAGTCATCACAATTCCGGTTGCCCATGGTGAGGGGAATTATTACTGTGATGACGAAACACTTGCAAAGTTAAAGGAAAATAATCAAATCGTGTTCACATATGAAGGAACAAATCCGAACGGAAGTCTTGAAAATATTGCTGGAATCATGAATGAAAAAGGGAATGTATTAGGCATGATGCCACACCCGGAAAGAGCGGTTGATGAATTGCTAGGTGGTGCTGATGGTCTGAAATTATTCCAATCAATCGTCAAACAATGGAGGGAATCACATGTCGTTAATGCTTGAACCAAGTCCGCAGCAAATTAAGGAAGAAGAAATCTACAAAACAATGGGCTTATCCTCTGAAGAGTTTGCGATGGCGGAAAAGATCCTCGGTCGTACTCCTAATTATACAGAAACAGGACTTTTTGCCGTAATGTGGTCAGAGCATTGCAGCTATAAAAATTCAAAGCCTGTATTAAAGAAATTCCCAGTAACTGGACCGCAAGTCCTTCAAGGACCTGGGGAAGGCGCAGGCATCGTTGATATTGGGGATGAACAGGCTGTTGTATTCAAAATTGAAAGTCATAATCATCCATCAGCTATCGAACCATATCAAGGGGCTGCAACAGGGGTAGGCGGAATCATCCGTGATGTTTTTTCTATGGGTGCAAGACCAATTGCCATGTTAAATTCTCTTCGTTTCGGGGAGCTTGATTCATCTGCACGTGTTCGTTACCTTTTTAAAGAAGTCGTTGCTGGAATTGCAGGTTATGGTAACTGTATCGGTATTCCAACAGTTGGCGGTGAAATTCAATTTGAGTCTAGCTATGAAGGAAATCCGCTTGTCAATGCTATGTGTGTTGGGTTAATTGATCATAAAGATATCCAAAAGGGTCAGGCAAAAGGAATCGGCAATACAGTCATGTATGTTGGAGCTAAAACTGGACGTGATGGTATTCACGGAGCTACGTTTGCTTCAGAAGAATTAACAGATGAGTCGGAAAAAGATCGTCCAGCTGTTCAAGTTGGGGATCCATTCATGGAAAAGTTATTGCTTGAGGCATGTCTTGAAGTGGTAAAATCGGATGCGCTTGTGGGGATTCAAGATATGGGAGCTGCAGGTCTTGCCAGCTCATCATCTGAAATGGCAAGTAAAGCAGGAACGGGCATTGAAATGAATCTTGATTTAGTTCCTCAGCGTGAAACGGGAATGACTGCCTACGAAATGATGCTATCTGAATCCCAAGAACGTATGCTATTAGTCGTAAAAGCGGGCCGTGAAGCAGAAATTCAAGAAATCTTTAAAAAATATGATCTAGACTGTGTGGCAATTGGAAAAGTAACGGATGATAAAATGCTTCGTCTTCTTCACAAAGGGGAAGTAGTAGCAGAAATAGCAGCTGATGCATTGGCAGAAGATGCGCCGGTTTACCATAAGCCATCTAGCGAGCCTGCCTATTATCGTGAATATCAGGCAATGAATCTTGAGGTTCCACAAGTGGAAAACTTAGAAGAAACATTGATCAAACTTTTACAGCAGCCAACCATTGCAAGCAAAGAGTGGGTATATGACCAATATGATTACATGGTTCGTACGAATACAGTTGTTTCACCTGGCTCAGATGCTGCTGTTGTCCGTGTCCGCGGTACAAGAAAGGCGCTTGCAATGACAACAGATTGTAATTCACGTTACCTGTATTTAGATCCAGAAACAGGCGGGAAAATTGCTGTGGCGGAAGCAGCAAGAAATATTGTTTGTTCCGGTGCAGAACCGCTTGCAATTACGGATAATTTGAATTTTGGAAATCCTGAGAAACCTGAAATTTTCTGGCAAATTGAAAAATCAACAGACGGCATGAGTGAAGCATGTTCTGTTCTTAATACGCCTGTTATCGGCGGAAACGTTTCTCTTTATAATGAAACAAATGGTGAAGCCATTTACCCAACTCCTGTTGTTGGAATGGTCGGCCTTGTGAAAGATGTTGATCATATTACAACACAATCATTTAAAGAAGCTGGAGATTTAGTCTATCTTCTTGGGGAAACTAAGGATGAGTTTGGCGGAAGTGAATTGCAAAAATTATTGAACGGTAAGATTTTCGGCCAAGCGCCAACTATTGATTTAGAAGTAGAAAAGAAATATCAAAAGGCAGTTCTTGAAGCAATTCAAGCTGGTCTTGTTTCGTCTGCCCATGACCTAGCTGAAGGAGGTCTTTCAGTTGCGATAGCAGAAAGTGTTATCGGCTCTAATGGATTAGGAGCGAAAATTCATACAGAAGGTAATGTTGTTTCTGCTTTATTCAGTGAAACACAGTCACGCTTCTTGCTTACAGTGAAGAAAGAAAATCAAGCTGAATTTGAAAAAATAACAGGTGCCGTTTTAATTGGTGAAGTAACAGAAGAGCCAACACTGCAGATCGTGCATAACGGCGAAACTGTTATCAATACTCCAGTTGAAACGTTAGAATCTGCTTGGAGAGGAGCTATTCCATGCCTGCTAAGTTAATCGGAAATCCTAACTTGAAGGGGTTACCTGAATTAAAAAGGTTAGGTGAACTAAAAGGACTTAATGAGGAATGTGGGATTTTTGGAATTTGGGGTCATCCGGATGCAGCACAGATTACGTATTATGGTCTTCATGCTCTTCAACACCGAGGCCAAGAGGGTACAGGAATAGTTGTAACTGATGGAGAGATCGTAAAAGGTGTCAAAGGTGAAGGCCTTGTAACAGAAATCTTTCATTCTGACGCTATGAAGGAACTTTCATTTGGAAAAGCTGCCATTGGCCATGTTCGCTATGCAACAGCAGGCGGAAGCGGGTATGAAAATGTTCAGCCGCTTGTTTTCCATTTTCAAACAGGAAGCCTGGCGCTTGCCCACAATGGGAATTTGGTTAATGCGATACAGTTAAAAAGTCAACTTGAAGGACAAGGCAGTATTTTCCAAACAAGTTCGGATACAGAAGTACTAGCACACTTAATTAGACGCGGCGGGAACACTTCATTTAAAGATCGAGTTAAAAATGCATTAGGTATGCTTAAAGGGGCTTATGCGTTTCTTATTATGACAGAAGATCATCTAATGGTTGCACTTGATCCTAATGGAATGCGCCCATTATCATTAGGTAAAATCGGAGATGCCTATGTGGTTGCATCAGAAACATGTGCTTTTGATGTAGTAGGAGCAGAGTTTATCCGAGATATTTTACCTGGTGAATTATTAATTATTGATGATGAAGGTTTTCGCTCTGAAATGTATGCCCGCGCATCGCATCAAGCAATGTGTATGATGGAATATGTATACTTCGCCCGTCCAGATAGTAATATTAACGGAATCAATGTTCATTCAGCACGTAAAAGACTAGGGAAGAAATTGGCTGAAGAAGTAAAAATTGAGGCTGATGTCGTAACCGGTGTCCCTGATTCAAGTATTTCTGCAGCGATTGGTTTTGCTGAAGCATCTGGGATTCCTTATGAATTAGGATTAATCAAAAATCGCTATGTAGGACGTACCTTTATTCAACCATCTCAAGCATTAAGGGAACAAGGGGTAAAAATGAAGCTTTCCCCGGTTCGTGGAGTAGTAGAAGGTAAAAGAGTCATTATGGTTGATGATTCAATTGTGCGTGGAACGACTAGTAGACGAATTGTCAGAATGCTTCGTGATGCAGGTGCTACGGAAGTTCATGTAGTCATTAGTTCGCCGCCAATTAAAAATCCATGTTTCTATGGGATTGATACTTCAAGAAGAGAAGAACTTATTGCAAATGACAAATCAATTGAAGAAATCAGAAAAATTATTGAAGCTGATACATTAACGTTCTTAAGTGCAGAGGGAATGGTAGAAGCCGTAGGTGGAAATGGTGAAGGTGAAACCCGCGGCCATTGTATGGCATGCTTTACTGGCAATTATCCAACTGAAATTTATGATGATCTCGAACAACAAGAGATTAAAGAAAAACTATTAAAGAAATAATTTAAGCGATAAAAGACGGAAGTCTCAAAGGTGATGAGGTCTGGCATCATTTTACAATATTCGGTGCTTAATGTTTAGGCACTGAATATTGTATTTTCCATGTTGCCGTCTCAAGTGGGACAGTCTCTATGATAAATGGGGGATCTCAATATGGCAAAAGCATATGAACAAGCAGGTGTAAATATCGAAGCAGGGTATGAGGCCGTTGCAAGAATGAAAAAGCATGTGCAAAAGACAGTGAGACCCGGCGTCCTTGGCGGGTTAGGCGGATTTGGCGGAATGTTTGATTTATCCACATTAAATTTGAAAGAGCCAGTATTAGTATCAGGGACAGATGGTGTCGGGACAAAGCTAATGCTTGCGTTCATGATGGATCGCCATGACACAATCGGTATCGATGCTGTTGCAATGTGTGTGAACGATATTGTGGTACAAGGGGCAGAGCCAATTTATTTCCTTGATTATATTGCTTGTGGCAAAGCAGACCCGGCGAGGATTGAAGCAATTGTTAAAGGAATTGCTGATGGCTGTGAACAAGCAGGCTGTGCACTTGTTGGCGGTGAAACAGCAGAAATGCCTGGTATGTACAGTGAAGAGGAATATGACCTTGCTGGATTTGCAGTTGGGGCATGTGAAAAAAGCAAGATTATTACTGGTGAAGAAATCAAGCAAGGTGATATCCTAATTGGTTTAGCTTCGAGCGGTATTCATAGTAATGGATACTCCCTTGTCCGCAAGCTATTTATACAACAGGCAGGAATGAGCCTAACTGATCATGTAGAGGAGCTTGGCTGCACATTAGGTGAAGAGCTGCTTCGTCCGACAAGAATTTATGTAAAGCCAATCCTAGAGGCACTAAAGAAATTTAATTTAAAAGGCCTTGCCCATATTACCGGCGGCGGCTTTATTGAAAATATTCCTCGGATGCTTCCCGAAGGATGCGGTGCGGAGTTAAATGAAGAAAATTGGCAGGTTCCGACAGTGTTTAAACTGATGGAATCAATCGGTGAGTTGGACAGAAACGAAATGTACAATATTTTTAACATGGGAACTGGAATGGTAATTGCTGTTGATGAAAAAGACGCTAGTGACGTGGTGGAGTTTTTCAATCAAGCAGGTGAAAAGGCTTATCCTATTGGGGTTGTTTCAAATGAACCGGGAATTCATATTACATTGAAATAAGCTTTCATATTCAAAAATAGCCTGTTCATTCGGAAAAACGGAGGAAAGTTCATGAAAAAAATTGCTGTGTTTGCTTCTGGGAGCGGTACGAACTTTCAAGCAATTAATGATGCAATAAAAACGGGTACATTAGATGCACAAATTGCCCTGCTTGTCTGCGACCGTAAAGGTGCAATGTGTATTGAGCGGGCAGAAGCAGAAAACATTCCAACCTTTGTCTTTACTGCAAAGGACTATAATGACAAAGCCGGTTATGAAGAAAAAATTCTGTTGAAGCTGAAAGAGCAGGAGATTGAATTTATTGTCCTAGCAGGATATATGAGAATAATTGGACATACTTTATTGAATGCATTCCAAGGAAAAATCGTGAATATTCATCCTTCGCTTCTTCCTGCTTTCCAAGGGAAAGACGCAATTGGTCAGGCTTTAGCTGCAAACGTAACAAAGACCGGGGTAACCGTTCACTTTGTAGATGAAGGCATGGATACAGGACCTGTCATTGAACAACGCGAAGTTGCTATTGATCCGGGTGATACAAAGGAAATATTGGAAGAGAAAATTCATGCGGTTGAACATAAACTTTACCCTGCTGTCTTACAAAAAATATTTAAAGGTGTATGAGGGTAGGTTGCTTTATTAGAAGCAAATGATTGTTGTTCAAAACAATGAAATGTATTAAATCACCGAGGGGGGACTTTATCATGAAAAAACGCGCATTATTAAGCGTTTCAGATAAAACAGGCGTAACAGATTTTGCTAAGCAATTGGTAGAGCTTGGGTTTGAATTAATTTCAACTGGCGGTACAAAAAAAGCAATCGAGGATGCAGGAATTCCAGTTATTAGTGTCAGTGATGTAACCGGATTTCCAGAAATTTTAGACGGACGGGTAAAAACATTGAATCCGCTGATTCATGGCGGTTTGCTTGCAAAATTTGACGAACCAAGTCACATGGAGCAAATGAAAGAACATCAAATCGACCCGATTCAAATCGTATGCGTAAACCTATACCCATTCCAGCAGACAATTGAAAAGCCTAATGTGACAGTAGATGACGCCATTGAAAACATCGATATCGGCGGCCCTACAATGCTTCGTTCTGCCGCAAAAAATCATCAATATGTTGCTGTGGTTGTTGACCCATCAGATTATGAAAAAGTAATCAGTGATTTGAAGGAAGCTGGCGAGGTTACCTTTGAAACACGCCGTGCGCTTGCTGCAAAGGTATTCCGTCATACAGCAGCATATGATGCGATCATTGCTAATTATATGACCGAACTTACAGGTCTTGAAACACCGGAAAAATTAACCGTTACGTATGAATTAAAACAAGGATTACGTTATGGCGAAAATCCACACCAAAAAGCAGCATTCTATAGTAAGCCGCTTGGTTCTAAGTTTTCGATTGCTTATGCTCAGCAATTACATGGAAAAGAACTCTCTTATAATAATATTCATGATGCAGATGCAGCATTACAGATCGTAAAAGAGTTTTCTGAGCCTGCTGCGGTAGCTGTTAAGCATATGAATCCATGTGGAGTAGGTACAGGAAGCGATATCTTCACAGCTTTTGAAAAGGCATTTGAAGCAGATCCAATTTCTATCTTTGGCGGAATTATTGCCTTGAATCGTGAAGTAGACAAACAATTAGCTGAGAAGCTTCATGAGATTTTCCTTGAAATTATTATTGCCCCTTCCTTTACAGCGGAAGCACTAGCTGTTCTGACTTCAAAGAAAAATCTTCGTTTATTAACGATTGCATTTGACCAGCAGGGAACAAATGAAATGACTTTGACTTCTGTTGAGGGCGGCCTGCTTACACAGGATCAAGACAATTATTCCTTAGATAACGCAACAATCACCATTCCAACAGATCGAAAGCCTACTGATGATGAGTGGGAGGCATTAAAGCTTGGCTGGAAAGTTGTGAAACATGTAAAGTCTAATGCCATCGTTGTCACAGATAAACAGATGACACTTGGCGTTGGAGCAGGACAAATGAACCGCGTTGGATCAGCAAAAATTGCACTGGAACAGGCAGGAGAAAAAGCAAAAGGAGCTGCAATGGCATCTGATGCATTCTTCCCAATGGATGATACGGTAGAAGCGGCAGCAAAAGCAGGAATTACCGCTATTATTCAACCTGGCGGATCAATCCGTGACGAAGATTCCATCAAAAAGGCAAATGAGTACGGAATTGCGATGGTCTTTACTGCAGTGCGCCATTTTAAACATTAACTTTATTCAGCAGAAGTAGAACGCTTCTGCTGAATAAAGTTAAGCCTCCGGCGGATGTCTCGGATTTTTTAGGGGAGTTTATCGAGCAAGCTCGATAAAAATCCGGACGCAAATTCGACGGGCGAATTTGATTTTATCCTATTAACATTACGGGGAGCTGAACGGAATGAATATATTGGTTATCGGCCGGGGCGGTCGTGAGCATGCCATTTGCCGTAAAGTGTCAGAAAGTCCAAAAGTCGAAAAAGTATATGTGGCACCAGGCAACGCAGGGATGACAGATGTTGCTGAATTAATACAAATCGATGAAAGTAACCAGGAGAAGCTGGTTGAGTTCGCTAAGGCCAATGAGATCGGCCTTACGATCATAGGACCTGAAGTGCCTTTATTAGAAGGTCTTGCTGATCGTTTTGAGGAAGCTGGCTTAAAGGTCTTCGGTCCAAAACAAAAGGCGGCTGAAATCGAAGGAAGTAAGGCTTTTGCTAAGGAATTAATGCAGAAATATAATATCCCGACAGCCGAGTATGCTGTGTTTACAGATTACGAACAGGCAGTGGCCTACATTAAGGAAAAAGGCGCACCGATTGTTATCAAGGCTGACGGTCTTGCTGCCGGTAAAGGGGTAACGGTTGCGTTAACATTAGAGGATGCTTTAGCTAGCATTAAAGAAATGATGGTCGATGCAAAATTCGGAACTGCTTCAGCAACAGTTGTGGTCGAGGAATTTTTAAGCGGCGAAGAATTTTCACTTATGGCTTTAGTGAACGGTGAAAAGGTAACTCCGCTTGAAATTGCACAAGATCATAAACGTGCCTTTGATGGCGACCAGGGACCGAACACTGGAGGTATGGGGGCTTATTCTCCTGTTGAACATATCGGCCAGGATACAGTGGATATTGCCATTGAGACAGTGTTAAAACCTGCTGCAAAAGCAATGGTACAAGAAGGCCGTAGTTTTTGCGGTGTTCTGTACGCCGGCTTGATTAAAACGGAAAAAGGTCCAAAGGTCATTGAGTTTAATGCTCGTTTTGGCGATCCGGAAACACAGGTTGTTTTACCAAGAATGACCTCTGACCTTGTAGAAGTGATTGAAAAAGTAATTGCAGGTGAAGACGTAGAAATCAGCTGGGACGAGCAGGCAATGCTCGGAGTGGTCGTGGCTTCAAACGGATATCCTGAGCAATATGAAAAAGGTGCCGTGCTGCATGGCTTAGAAAAGGTAAGCAAGGAGTTATTTGTCTTTCATGCCGGTACGAAGCTAGGCGAATCTGGTGAATTTGAAACAAACGGCGGCCGTGTTCTATTAGCCGGCGCAAAAGCAAATTCACTAAAAGAGGCACAAGAGTCGGTTTATAAAGGACTGGAACACCTTCAATGTGATGGAGTATTTTACCGTAAGGATATTGGATATAAAGCTATTGCATTTATGAACAAATAAGGAAATGTCAGGTGTACAAAAAAAGGATGGCAGGCCTTTTGGCTAACCATCCTTTCTATTTTTATACGAATAAATCTGCTTCATGATGGTACTGTTTCATCAAAAGATTCTCTTGCTTCAGTATAATCCGATTCCTTCTGAAACAGGTTAGAACCCTGTCCGTTCTGAATAAGCGCTGTTATTGGACAATAGCGAACAATCCCTTCAGCCACTTTCATTGCACCGCATATTGACATCAATAAATAGGAGTTGCAGTAAGGTCTTTTAGAAAGCTTTGCTGTACACCAAGATAAAAGAGAGAGACCAATTGTAATTCTAATCAATGCATTTAGAATCCCGATATTCTTTTCTACTTTTATCATGTCATCAACCCTTTCTAAACATAAATTTTACAAATATTTTAAGCAAAACTTTAGTGCGCTAAATCGTGAAATATGTTACTATTGATATTAAACACCATGTAAGGGTTTACAATTTATTAATTAAAGGAGGGGCGTAACATGCTTGAACAACGCTACCGATGGAAAAATAAACATTTACGAGAACATGTTGCAGTCATAGATGGTAAACTAGCCCCGACCATGCTATTAAAAAATGCTCGTTATTTAAACCAAATATTTCAGAAATGGATAACGGCCAACATTTGGATCTATGATGATCGAATTGTTTATGTTGGAAACAATTTGCCGCAAAACATGAGCGGCTGTGAAGTGGTTGATTGTACAAATCTAACACTTGTTCCAGGCTATATTGAACCACATGCACATCCATTTCGTTTATATAATCCCCTATCACTGGCTGCATATGCATCCCAATTTGGAACAACAACGATGATCAATGATAATCTTTGGTTATTTTTACATCTTGATAAAAAGAAAGCGTTTTCTTTTTTGAGGGAAATGAGGCAAATTCCTTCCACTATGTATTGGTGGAGCCGTTTTGATTCTGAAACGGAAATAAAGGATGAAGAAGTTACTTTTTCCCATAGTCACGTAAAGTCTTGGCTGGAACATGATGCAGTCCTGCAGGGAGGAGAACTAACAGGCTGGCCTAAGCTGCTTGATGGCGATGATATGATGCTTCATTGGATTCAGGAAGCCAAAAGAATGAGAAAGAAAATTGAAGGGCATTTTCCAGGAGCTTCTGAAAAAACGCTGGCAAAAATGACTCTGTTAGGTGCTGATAGTGATCATGAGGCCATTAATGGAGAAGAAGTGTATAACAGGCTCATGCAGGGATATACAGTCCCATTAAGATATTCTAGCATTCGTCCTGATCTGTCGAATCTATTAGATGAAATCCATGAACTTGGCATTGATAGGTATGATAAATTTATACTAACAACAGATGGTTCTTCAGCAGAGTTTTATGAACAGGGAATCATTGACAATATGATTAAAATTGCGATCGAAAAAGGGGTTCCCGTGATTGACGCTTATAATATGGCGACAATCAATGTAGCAAGACACTATAACATCGAGTATTTACATGGGAATATCGCTACAGGCCGGATTGCTAATATTAACTTTTTAACAGATGAACACAATCCTACTCCTGTATCAGTTTTAGCAAAAGGGAAATGGGTTAAACGTGATGGAGTAATTAATAGGGATGGTTATAAGCTATCATCTGCTGATGAATTTGATATGCATCCATTACAAATTGATTGGGAACTATCGTTAGAAGATCTGCAGTTCTCCATGCCTGTCGGGATTGTAATGGAAAATGCAGTTATTACGAAGCCTTATTCACTTTCCATTGATGTATCTGGTGATCAATTAAATAGTAAGGATGAATGCTTCTTTATGTTTGTTGATCGGTACGGCAAATGGAGAATCAATACGATTATAAAAGGCTTTGCCGAAAATCTTTCCGGATTAGCAAGCAGTTTTACTCATACGGGGGATATTGTCTTAATCGGGAAGGATAAACATGATATGCTTAAAGCTTTTGAACGCATGAAGGAAATTGGCGGCGGAATTGTGATGGCTGAAGATGGTGAAATTGTAAAAGAAATTTCCCTGACATTAAGAGGGCTGGTATCTAAAAAGCCTGTCGAAGAGCTAATTGACGAGCAAAAGGATTTTGTTTCCTATATGCAAGAAAAGGGCTATCGATATGCCGATCCTTTTCAGACCTTGTTATTTTTCTCAGCTACCCATTTGCCATATATCCGGATTACTCCAGTAGGGATGTACGAAGTCAAAAAGAAAATGGTACTCTTTCCAACTATAATGCGTTAAAATATAAAAGGATAATGTGTAAAATAGAACAATGAATGAGGTGTGTTCTATATGTGGAATAAGTGGTTAGTCATTACAGCTGCTACCTTCTTCATTCTAGCTGGCTGCAGCCCGAAAGAAAAGGTTGTAAAAGAGAATGGAGAAGTGTCAGAGCAGAATCAGGAAGAGGTTAATGATGAAGGAGCACAGCAAAATAGTGAACTTCCTTTTCATTTTCCATTAACGGGAATAGGAAGCTCTGAGGAAGTTGATGGAAGAGCGGTTGCTGTTATGATCAATAATCATCCGAAATCCAGACCACAGTCAGGATTATCTAAAGCGGATATCGTTTATGAAATTCTGGCAGAGGGGAATGTGACAAGATTTCTTGCCATTTTCCAAAGTGAACACCCTGACCTCATTGGTTCTGTTAGAAGTGCACGTGAATACTATATCGAGTTAGCTAGAGGATACGATAGTCTGTATATCTCTCATGGAAACAGCTCCGGTGCTAAAGAATTGCTTGACAGCGGATATATCGATTATCTAAATGGTCTATACTATGATGGAACCTTATTTGAACGAGTGAGCTTCCGGCAAGCTCCCCATAATTCTTATATCTCATTTAAGAACATTTTAAAAGGGGCCGAGCAAAACAACTACGAGATGGATAAAGCTCCTGAATCACTGGTATTTTTAACTGAGGATGAAGTAAAAGGTTTAAATGGGGAAAAAGCTGAAAAGTTTTCAATTTCCTACTATGATAAAACCTTCAGTTCATCGTTTGAGTATGATACTAAGTTGGAGAAATATAAACGTTTTTCAAATGGAGAGCAGACCGTTGATTATGACACGGAAGATCCCGTATTAGTTGATAATGTTTTTATTGTTGAGATGAATCATAGAATTATTGACAGCAATGCAGGTTTGCGTGACATTGATCTAACTAGTGGCGGAAGAGCTTATCTATTACAAAAAGGGCAGAAGATAGAAGTGGAATGGAGAAATGTTGACGGCAGGATTTTACCATATGCAAATGGTGAGGCAGTTGGTCTTGTACCGGGAAAAACCTGGATTAATATTATTCCTGCTGATCCTGGCCTTGAGCAGCTTGTATCATTCGATTAACATGAGCGGCCAATATCCTTTTTCATTTTCTAATCATATATCAGGATAAAAGGACAGAGAATCATCATAAATAGTCATTTTTGTAGTGAATATAAAGGAGTAGTCTTAATGCAAATCGAAAAGTTAAGAGGAAAAGAACTAGATCAGTTATTTAATGCTGTTTTGTCTTTGAATGATTTAGAAGAATGTTATCGATTTTTTGATGACCTTTGCACTGTAAATGAAATTCAGTCATTGGCGCAGCGTTTGGAAGTTGCGAGAATGCTTCGAGAAGGCAAAACCTATCATACGATCGAAACGGAAACAGGTGCAAGTACAGCGACCATCTCCCGTGTCAAACGCTGTTTAAATTATGGTAACGATGCGTATGAAATGGCGTTGGAACGAATCAAAAAAGAGGATCAACCTGCTGCGGCTGAAGAATAATACACACAAAAAAACCGATGGAAAACCCATCGGTTTTTTTGTGACTGTCATGTCGTATAATAGAAGGCCTATTTTCTTTTTTCATTTAATTTCTCTAATGCTATAATGATGTAATGTAAACATGAAATGGAGGAAGTTTGCATGTATGATGTGTGTGAATGGAGGCATGTTTTTAAACTTGATCCTAATAAACCGATTTCAGATGAGCAGCTCGAAAAGATATGTGAATCCGGAACAGATGCTATCATTGTTGGCGGCACCGATGGAGTCACACTCGAAAATGTGTTAGACCTGATGGCTCGAGTCCGCCGTTACACAGTTCCTTGTGTATTGGAAATTTCTTCACTTGAAACAATTACACCTGGATTTGATCTTTATTTTATCCCGACTGTGTTAAACAGCCGTAACCCTAAATGGATAACAGGTCTCCATCAACAGGCAATTAAAGAATACGGAGAAATTATGAATTGGGATGAATTTTCCTTCTTAGGATATTGCATTTTAAATAAGGACTGTAAAGCGGCCCAGTTGACGGAGGCAGATACTGAATTATCTAAAGAGGATGCTGCCGCCTATGCCATGATGGCTGAGAGGATGTTCCATCTGCCTGTATTTTATTTAGAATATAGCGGGACTTATGGTGATCTAGAAGTGGTTAAAGAGGTAAAGAATGCATTAGAAAATACGCTTCTATTTTATGGTGGAGGCGTTTCTAACTGTGAACAGGCAAGTGAAATGGCTGCTTTTGCTGATGTTGTCGTTGTAGGAAACAGTCTGTATGAAAATATTGATGAAGCTTTGCAAACTGTTACAGCAGTTAAAGGAAAATGATTGAATAATAACAGAATGGAGCGTAAAATAAAAATAAGAACATATGTTTGGATGGCGGTGAAAATTTAAAATGAATTTTTTAACAGATAAACTGTTAAATGGCCTGAACCCGCAGCAGCAGGAAGCGGTGAAAACGACAGACGGGCCGTTATTAATTATGGCAGGAGCAGGAAGTGGAAAGACAAGAGTACTGACTCATCGAATTGCCTATTTAATGGTGGAAAAGCAAATCAACCCCTATAACATCTTAGCGATTACCTTCACAAACAAGGCAGCGCGCGAAATGAGGGAACGTATCTATAGATTGATGGGCGGAGCAGCTGATGAGGTATGGATTTCGACCTTTCACTCCATGTGTGTAAGGATTTTAAGAAGAGATATTGACCGAATCGGCTATAACCGGAATTTTTCGATTCTAGATTCCGGAGATCAGCTTTCCGTTATTAAGCAGATATTAAAGGATAAAAACCTCGACCCGAAAAAGCATGACGCGCGGGCAATTTTAGGTGCAATCAGCTCGGCAAAAAATGAATTGATTGATACTGAGGCGTTTGCAAAGAATGTTGGTGACTATATTGAACAAATTGTAAGTGATGTCTATACCGAATATCAAAAGCGTCTGCGTAAAAACCAAGCCCTAGATTTCGACGACCTCATTATGGTGACAATCAACTTATTCAAACGGGTTCCTGAGGTACTTGAATATTACCAAAGAAAATTTCAATATATTCACGTTGATGAATATCAGGATAGTGCGACACGTTGCTAATTGAAAAGATTAGCCACTAGCGTAAAGCTAGGAGAACTGATGATTTGAAGAGTCGAATGAAGGAGTAACGTCCTGAAAGGCTCTCCCTAATCCTCCGAATAGCGTCAAGATGAGTAAGTATCTTGGGGTTATAAGCTCGGTGAAGTCGGCTGAATGCTGCCGTACCAAGTAATGTTGACGAAAGCTTTCCAGAGGTGGAAGGTGCAGCAGATAAGCCGGGGGTCTATAAAACAATCATGGTGAGAATGTTGGTGCGAAAAAGCCAACTGACGAAAATCCGAATGTACGGCTCTAGAGGTATAGGTACCAGAAATGGTATTACCACGATGTGTGGTGCTAGTGAGGTGGAGTAAGATTTGTCTTTATGAAACACCTTGTCGTGTTACAGGCACGTCTAAGCTAGCAGGGCTAGAGGATTCACCTAAAAGTGTATGTACAGATAAAATCATCGGAACGTGGGAAGCTGACAACGTGGAGGTCTTACCTACCGATGAAGCGGTGATAAGAAAAGGCGAAGCTATAACTTATCTTTATGTCAGTGATAGTGGTGGCACAGTACCGTTGAAGTGATGGAAACATCATGGAGGGATAGCCACTAGTCAATTTGTTAAAGCAACTACATTTATCGTCTATCAGGTTCGAGTATGACTAAGAGAAACAAAAGCCTCCGTAATGGGTGGTGATCAGTTGACTGATAACAACCAAAAGCTAAAGAAGAAACAAAAATTGCGTAATAATGAATACTACAATATGCAAGCAGAGTTAGATACACTTTACGCTCAAAGCAAAAGTGGCTATACACTCGAAAGTTATATGATCTTATCATTGATGAAAGAAATATTAAGTTGGCCTTCCGAAATATCAAAAAGAATCACGGAAGCAAAACAAGTGGGACGAATGGTAATACCATTCTTGATATTGGGGAAAAAGATCCTGCAGCTCTTATAAAGTATATAAGATCAAGGATGGCTGATTTTAAACCGCACTCTGTTCGAAGGGTAGAAATACCTAAACAGAACGGTACCATGAGACCTTTAGGAATACCAACTATTGAAGATCGTATTATTCAACAATGCGTGAAACAAATTCTTGAACCTATCTGCGAAGCGAAGTTTTATCATCATAGTTATGGTTTTCGGCCAAATCGGGGCGCAAATCATGCCTTATCAAGGGCAGTAACTCTGGTGAATAAAAATAAACTTCATTATGTGGTGGACGTTGACATCAAAGGATACTTTGACAATGTCAATCATGGGAAGCTGCTAAAACAGATATGGTCATTAGGTATTCAGGATAAGAGGATTATAAGTGTCTTATCCAAAATGCTTAAAGCGGAAATCAAAGGTATTGGCGTACCAAATAAAGGTACACCACAGGGCGGAATTCTTCACCATTACTATCTAACATTGCTTTAAACGAGTTAGACTGGTGGGTCAGCAGTCAATGGGAAACTTTCAAGACGAAAAAGAACTACAATCGGGAACGAATGATTGGAAAAAGATTAGTATTTGATCAAAGCGCAAAATATCGGGCAATAAAGCAGACTGGACTAAAGGAAATGTTTATTGTTCGTTATGCAGATGATTTTAAAATCTTTTGCCGTAATCATAAGGATGCTTTCATTATTTTTGAAGCCGTAAAGAAATGGCTAAAAGAAAGATTAGGATTGGAAATTAGTCCTGAAAAATCTAAAGTAATTAATTTACGGAAGAAACATTCTGAGTTTCTTGGATTTAAAATGAAAGCTGTACCGAAAGAGAAAAAATTTGTAGCCAAAACGAATATGAGCGAGAAAGCTAAAAAGAAGGCTGTGTCAAAATTACGTGAACAAATTAAACATGTTGAGAACAGCCCGCAAGAGGTATCTAAGCTTAATGCAATGATTGTAGGTATTCAAAATTATTATCGATATGCGACACATATCACTGTTGATTTTAGTAAAATTGGTTTCTCTGTCAGAAAGACCTTATACAACCGAACTAAAGCCATTCTAAGTCAGAAAGGTACTAAGTCTAACACATTTAAAAAGCTATATCCAAAATTTACGGGAAAAGTGGTATTTATACACGGTATTAATGTTTTTCCAATCGATCATATAAGAACAAAACATCCAACAAATTTTAGTCAGGATATTTGTCTCTATACTGTATTGGGAAGACAGAAAGTACATGATCAGTTAAAGGATTATAATCAAGCAATTATTTATCACCTTATGAAGCATCCAATACCTGATCAAAGCATGGAATACAATGATAATCGAATTTCTCTTTATGTTGGACAGCTTGGACAATGTGGAGTAACAAAGATACCTTTAGAAATTGGAGATATGGAAGTTCATCACAAAATACCAAGAAGTCAAGGTGGAAGTGATGAGTACAAAAACCTTATATTTATAAGGCTAGATGTACACAGGTTGATTCATTCAACACAAGAAGCAACTGTTAAGAAATATCTTCAAAAACTGAACTTAGATAGTGATGCCCTAGATAAAATCAATAAGCTTCGCAAGTTGGTTGGAAACGATAAAATAGTAGCTTGATGATAACAGATTGATGGAACGCCGTATGCGGGGAAACTCGCACGTACGGTGTGAATGGGGGGAAAAGCTGGAGATGATTTCAAAGGTTTACCTATCCATATCCAATAAATCCCAATATCTGCTAGTTAAGTTACTAGCCTCTAGATTTCAGAATTTATGTGTTGTTGGTGATTCTGATCAATCGATATATCGCTGGCGGGGGGCTGATATTGCCAATATCCTTTCCTTTGAAAAGGATTATCCAAGAGCACGGGTGATTTTGCTGGAACAAAATTACCGCTCTACGAAAAATATTTTGCAGGCAGCCAATAAGGTGATTGCTAACAATATGAACCGGAAAGAAAAGAATCTGTGGACGGATAATCCAGAGGGTAATAAAATCCACTATTATCGTGCAGACAGTGAGCAGGGAGAAGCCCAATTTGTTGTTGGTAAAATGAAGGAACTGGCGCAAAAAGAAAATCGTAAATGGTCCGAAATCGCAATTCTTTATCGAACGAATGCGCAGTCACGTGTAATGGAGGAAGCATTACTCAAATCGAATATTGAGTATACAATCGTAGGTGGTACAAAGTTCTATGATCGTAAGGAAATTAAAGATATTCTTGCGTATCTTCGCTTGATTGCAAACCCGAATGATGATATCAGCCTGCAAAGAATTATCAATGTTCCAAAAAGGGGCATTGGTTCAAGTTCTTTCGATAAAATGGCTAACTTTGCCGGAAATCATGATATCTCTATTCATCAAGCACTAGATTCGGTTGAATTAATGGGTTTAAGCCCTAAAATTACAAAAGCGGCAGCGCAATTCAGAGACTTAATTAGCAATTTTACTAATATGCAGGAGTATTTATCAGTAACAGAACTCGTAGAAGAAGTACTAGAGAAAATAGGATACCGTGAAATGCTGGAGGCTGAGAAATCGATCGAGGCCCAAAGCCGATTGGAAAACATAGACGAATTCCTTTCTGTTACGAAAAATTTCGAGGAAAGTAATGATGATAAAAGCTTAGTAGGCTTTTTAACTGACCTTGCTTTAGTAGCAGATATTGATAAGCTTGATGATGATGGAGAACAGAGTGATGCTGTTGTGTTAATGACCCTTCACTCAGCTAAAGGTTTGGAATTCCCGGTTGTGTTTTTAATTGGACTTGAAGAAGGTGTGTTTCCGCACAGCCGCTCCTTAATGGAAGAAGTTGAAATGGAAGAGGAACGTCGGTTGATGTATGTTGGGGTAACTCGGGCAGAAGAGCAGTTATTTATTACAAATGCAAAAATGAGAACCTTATTTGGTCGTACCAACATGAATCCTCCATCCCGTTTTATTAAGGAAATTCCAGTGGAATTATTAGAAGGATTGGAGCCGGCTAAAAAGCAAACGACATTCTCACCAAGTACAGGAGCGGGAGGGACGAGATTTCAATCGCAGCGCAAAGCTGTCATGAGGTCTGCCGTAACGAATACAGGCGGAGATGACGTTCAATGGAAGGTTGGGGATAAGGCCCAGCATGGAAAATGGGGAACCGGTACTGTCGTTAGTGTGAAAGGCAGCGGAGATGGAATAGAGCTTGATATTGCTTTTCCAAGTCCAACGGGTATTAAACGGTTATTGGCCAAATTTGCCCCGATTAAGAAAGTATAAGACTATTTAAGTTTGGAGGAATGAACGCTTATATGGATCTTCAAACAGCTGAAATAAGGATAACTGATTTACGTAATCAGTTAAATCAATATAATTACGAATATTATGTTCTTGATAAGCCTTCTGTCCCAGATGCAGAGTACGATCAATTATTGAAGGAATTGGGGAAGCTTGAAGAAGAATTTCCTGAGCTTATTACCCCTGACTCGCCAACGCAGCGTGTCGGGGGACAAGTTCTGGAGATGTTTAATAAAGTGACGCACGACAGTCCAATGTTAAGTCTTGGGAATGCCTTTAATGAAGATGATTTGCGCGACTTTGACCGCAAGGTACGCCAGGCTGTCGGTGATCAATTTTCATATGTATGCGAGTTGAAGATTGATGGTTTAGCGGTATCCTTAAAGTATGAGAATGGTCTTTTCGTACAAGGATCAACCCGCGGTGATGGAACCGTTGGAGAAGACATTACAGCAAATTTAAAAACGATCCGCTCCATTCCGCTTCGGCTTAAAGATCCGATTACAATGGAAGTACGCGGTGAAGCTTTTATGCCGAAGCGTTCTTTTCTGAGATTGAATGAGTTAAAAGAAGAAAATGGGGAAGAACCATTTGCCAACCCAAGAAATGCTGCGGCAGGATCATTACGTCAGCTGGATCCAAAGATTGCGGCATCACGAAATTTAGATATCTTTTTATATTCGATTGCTAATTTGGAAGGTACGAGAATTACTGCTCATAGTGAGGGTCTTGATTGGCTGGATCAGCTTGGACTTAAGACCAATAAAGAACGGAGAACATGCGCGAATATTGAGGAAGTTTTACAGTATATAGAGGGCTGGGGCGAAAAACGTCCTCATCTCCCCTATGAAATCGATGGCATTGTTATAAAAGTCGACTCGCTTTCACAGCAGGAGGAGCTTGGTTCCACTGCAAAAAGCCCGCGCTGGGCAATTGCTTATAAGTTTCCGGCCGAGGAAGTCGTAACGACCTTGCTTGATATTGAACTTAATGTTGGCCGGACCGGGGTTATTACACCGACTGCGATTTTAAGTCCGGTGAAGGTTGCTGGTACGACCGTGCAAAGAGCATCGCTGCATAACGAAGATTTGATTCGTGAAAAGGATATTAAGCTTGGGGATCAGGTCGTAGTGAAAAAAGCCGGCGATATCATACCGGAAGTGGTGAATGTGCTCCCGGAAAGAAGAACAGGCGAAGAAAAGGAATTTCTCATGCCGACACATTGCCCTGAGTGTAACAGCGAGCTTGTTCGTATCGAGGGAGAAGTCGCACTCCGCTGTATCAACCCAAAATGTCCGGCCCAAATCCGTGAGGGATTAATTCACTTTGTTTCTCGAAATGCAATGAATATTGACGGCCTTGGTGAAAGAGTGATCAGTCAGTTATTTGCTGAAAAATTAATTGAGGATGTTGCTGATTTATATAAATTAACTAGGGAGCAATTGCTTGGGTTGGAGCGAATGGGAGAAAAGTCTGTCACGAATTTACTGGCAGCAGTGGAAGCTTCAAAATCCAACTCTTTGGAAAAACTTTTATTTGGCTTAGGGATCCGCCATGTTGGAGCCAAAGCAGCAAAAACGTTAGCACAGCAGTTTGAAGACATGGACAGTCTTTCAAAAGCAACTCTGGAAGAATTAACGGCTATAAATGAAATCGGAGAAAAGATGGCTGATTCTATTGTTACTTTTTTTGAACAGGAAGAGGTCCAAGAGCTCCTTCAAGAGTTAAAAGAATTGGGTATCAATATGAAATATACGGGTACAAAACCGCTGACAAGTGAGCAATCTGATTCATTCTTCTTTGGCAAGACGATTGTGTTAACCGGTAAATTAGTAGAAATGACAAGAAATGAAGCAAAAGAAAAAATCGAAGCACTTGGCGGAAACGTAGCCGGAAGTGTAAGTAAAAAGACCGATTTGGTTATTGCAGGTGAAGATGCCGGCTCGAAGCTAAAGAAAGCAGAGGACTTAGGCATCGCTGTATGGAATGAGGAGAGACTGGTTGAAGAATTATCGAAATAAGAGGTGTTGTACGTGAGGAAAGTCTTAAGTATAGCTCTCTTTTCAGTCTTATTATTATCAGGCTGTGCACCAAACTTCCAAAAGCAGGAGGAGGTTGTACAGGATCACAAGGAATCGGATGAGAAAGCGATTATTCCAAAATACAACATTTCTGATGAATATTATCGAACCATTTTACCTTTTAAACCATCAGAAGCACGTGGATTGGTCGTTAATAATTTGAATTCAAAATATGATCTTAATGAGTTTGAAATGGGATTGATGAGAGTAGCTCAGAATTCGTTTGATCCTGATAAGTATTTGTTCCAAGAAGGACAATACCTAAAGGCAAAAACGGTAGGGTTATGGTTGAATCGTAAGTTTACTCCAGCGCAATTAGAAGCAAGGAAAATGAAGGAGTCAGAAAATATTGGCTTGAACCCGCTTGATGATGAGCAGGGAAGTATTGAAGAAAGAAATGAAAAAAGCCCGATTTATTTAGCCCATATTTTAGAGCATGATTACTTAGTAAAAGGGGATAATGGCAAGGTTAGTCTTGGAGGAGTTGTCATTGGACTAGCTCTAAATTCCGTACACTACTATCAAAAGGAACAGTATGGGGCAACGTTTGAAACAAAAATTCCGCACGAAACCTTAGAAAGTGAAGGGAAGGAAATGGCGGAAGAGGTTATTAAACGATTACGAAAGATTGATGGACTTAAAGAGGTTCCGATTACAATCGCTTTGTTTCAACAAGAGAGCAGAACATCGGTAGTGCCCGGCAGCTTTTTTACTTATTCAAATGTAGGTAAAGGCAGCTCAGAATTAGGGGACTGGAAGGAAATTGATGAAAAGTACATTTTATTTCCTTCCAGTGAAGCAACGGAGCAGCACAGAGATGATGCTACATCCTTCTCTAACTTTAAACAGGATGTCGAGAAATACTTTCCAAACTTTAACGGCGTAGTGGGAAGAGCGTTTTATGCGGGTGGTCACCTACAGGATTTAAATATTGATATCCCGATTCAATTTTATGGGAAAACTGAAGGAATTGGCTTTACACAGTTCGTGACTGGGAAAGTAATGGAGCATTTTCCGGATTATATTTCCGTTCAAGTGAATATCTCCTCCGTAAATGGACCTGAAGCGTTGATTGTGAAAGACGTCGATCAAAAAGAACCATTTGTTCATATTTATCAATAAAGCGTAATAAGATAGAGAGACAAGCGTTTCTCTATCTTTTTTCATTGTCTAGCGCAAGCAGCCAGCCCCTCTTGGGTCTAGCCACGCCTGAATTGAAGGCAAAGAACGCCTTCTATTCAGGCGCGTCTTATGCTATGCCTGAGGCTGTGCAGGCGCTTGCGCTTTTCCTTTTCCAGGGAAAAAGTGAGTCAGCGTTCATCAGAGGCGATTGGCTTCCTCTAGTATGGAACTTTGTCGAAAAGTATATTTGTAAATATTTAAAAAAGTTATACATTTTCGAAAGTTCTGTTATATAATACTGTACAGAGGATGATGAATGTTTTATAACAGGGAGGGGATTTATTAATATGTCCACACAAAAGGTTGGTATTCAAATTGTCGGAAAGTTATTGCAGGGCTATGAGACGATCTTAACTCCAGAGGCATTAAGTTTTATTGAACAGTTAGAAGAGAGGTTTGGTAAACGGCGTAAGGAGCTGCTTAAGCAAAGACAAGTAAGGCAAAAAGAAATTGATCAAGGAAAACTACCGGATTTCCTGCCTGAAACTGCTCATATCCGAAGTGGAGATTGGACGATTCGGCCGCTTCCGAAGGATCTTCAAGACCGACGTGTGGAAATTACCGGACCAACGGATCGAAAAATGATTATCAATGCCCTAAATTCCGGTGCCAAAGTATTCATGGCTGATTGTGAGGATGCCACGGCACCGACCTGGAGAAATATTATTGAAGGGCAGATTAACTTACGGGATGCAGTAAGGAGAACAATTTCTTTTCATAATCCTGCGGGAAAGGAATACAAATTAAAGGAACATACCGCCGTGCTCCTTGTGCGTCCAAGAGGATTCCATTTAGAGGAAAAAAATATTTTCTTAGACGGCCAGCCTATTTCCGGAAGCTTTGTTGATTTTGGTTTATATTTCTTCCATAATGCGAAGCAGTTGATAGAGCAGGAAACTGGACCTTACTTTTATCTGCCAAAGCTTGAAAGCCACCATGAAGCAAGACTATGGAACGACGTCTTTGTTTTTGCACAGGATTATCTGAAAATCCCGCAGGGTACGATTAAGGCAACGGTGTTAATTGAAACGATCATGGCAGCCTTTGAAATGGATGAAATTCTTTATGAACTGAGGGACCACTCAGCAGGATTGAATTGCGGCAGATGGGATTATATTTTTAGCTATTTGAAAAAGCTGCGCAATCAAGATCATGTCATTTTACCTGATCGCTCCCAAGTTACGATGACTGTTCCATTTATGCGATCCTATTCCTTATTAACGATTCAAACCTGTCATCGCAGAAAGGCACCGGCAATCGGGGGAATGGCGGCGCAAATTCCGGTCAGCGGGAATCCAAAAGCGAATGATGAAGCATTTGCTAAGGTACGTGCAGATAAGGAACGAGAAGCACGTGATGGGCATGATGGAACATGGGTAGCACATCCTGGCTTAGTACCGGTAGCAATGGAAGTATTCGATAGAGAAATGCCTGAAGCAAATCAAATAAACTCCTCCAAGCAGCAATCAATTAAAGTGAATGCAAGACATCTATTAGAAGTACCAAAGGGAACGATCACCGAGGCCGGGGTTCGAATGAATATCAACGTCGGTATTCAATATATTGCTTCT
This sequence comes from Niallia oryzisoli, assembly GCF_036670025.1. NCBI lineage: Bacteria > Bacillati > Bacillota > Bacilli > Caryophanales > Bacillaceae > Niallia > Niallia oryzisoli. The sequence goes on from NZ_CP137640.1 coordinate 553,310, forward strand.
TGGTTATGTGGAAGAGGTGCAGCACCACTCCATCATTTAATGGAGGATGCAGCAACCGCTGAAATCAGCAGAGCTCAGGTATGGCAGTGGATTCGTCATCCTAAAGGGGTATTAGATGACGGAAGAAAAGTAACAGTGGAGATGTATGAAAGGCTAAAAACAGAAGAGCTCGAGACTATTAAACAAGAAATGGGAGCAGAGGCCTATCAAAATGGCCGTTTCTCAGAAGCCGTACAATTATTTGACAGGTTAATACTAAAGGAAGAATTTGTTGATTTTCTAACCTTACCAGGATATGAAATATTAGAATAGTTTTTTTACACTTAGTTGTTCGTTATATAGTTAATATTTTCACTAAATCATTCTTTGGATCGTTCTATCTTGACGAATAGAATGATAGATCCGTTTATGGAAAAATTTACTCGCCGTTCTCGTAGGGGTGAAATTTGAATCTATTCTGTATGATAAAGGAGATGTTTGTATATGGTACAAAATCGAATTGAACAATTAAAAGAAAGCTGGAGAAATGAGGAAAGATGGAAAGGGATTAAAAGACCATATTCGGCTGAAGAAGTGATTAAACTTAGAGGTTCCCTTGATATTGAGCATACGCTTGCAAGAAGAGGCGCAGAGAAGCTGTGGAAAATGATCAATGAAGAGGACTATGTTGCGGCACTTGGTGCATTAACAGGGAACCAGGCTGTCCAGCAGGTTAAGGCAGGTCTTAAGGCGATTTATTTAAGCGGCTGGCAGGTTGCGGCAGATGCCAATCTCGCCGGTCAAATGTATCCAGACCAGAGCTTGTATCCGGCAAACAGTGTACCACATGTAGTAAAACGCATTAATCAGGCTCTCCAGCGTGCAGATCAAATTCATCATATCGAAGGCGATAGAACCATTGATTGGTTTGCCCCAATCATGGCCGATGCTGAAGCAGGCTTTGGCGGTCAGTTAAATTGTTTTGAACTTATGAAAAGTATGATTGAAGCTGGTGCCGCAGGGGTCCACTTTGAAGATCAGCTTTCATCGGAAAAGAAATGCGGCCATCTTGGAGGAAAAGTCCTTCTCCCAACTCAAACCGCTGTACGAAATTTAATTGCTGCCCGGCTAGCTGCAGATGTCATGGGCGTTCCAACGATCCTCGTTGCCCGTACGGATGCGAATGCAGCTGATTTAATTACAAGTGATGTAGATCCATATGATGCTCCGTTCATTACAGGGGAAAGAACGTCCGAAGGATTTTTCCGTACAAGAGCTGGATTAGAACAGGCCATCGCCCGCGGGCTAGCCTATGCACCGTATGCAGATTTAGTTTGGTGTGAGACATCAGAACCAAACCTAGAAGAAGCAAGACGTTTTGCTGCTGCGATTCATGAGAGATATCCGGGTAAACCGTTAGCTTATAATTGCTCACCTTCCTTTAACTGGGAGCAAAAGCTTGATAAGCATACCATTGCAGAGTTTCAACAGGAACTTGGAAAAATGGGTTATAAATTCCAATTCGTTACACTTGCAGGTTTCCATGCATTGAATCACAGTATGTTTGAATTGGCGCGCGGCTACCGTGATCGCGGTATGGCAGCCTATTCAGAACTGCAGCAGGCTGAATTTGGCAGCGAGCAATATGGCTATACAGCAACAAGACATCAAAGAGAAGTGGGAACAGGTTATTTCGATCAAGTATCAATGGTTGTCACAGGCGGACAGTCATCTACTACAGCACTAAAAGGATCAACGGAAGCAGAGCAATTCAACTCTAAATAAAGGAATTAATAAAGGTCCCCTCTTTTATAGGAAGAGGGGATTTTTTACTTTTTGGATGGAAAAACTGATAGTATTCACTAGTCGAGACTAGAATACATACATAATAATAAGTTTATAAGCTTAGGAGGTGCGTTATGGCAAAACCAGATATTGAAGAGTATCTTCAGCAAGGCATTCATGGTGCAAAGGAAACAAACCCGGATGAAAGAAGAAAGTATTTAGGAACTTTACGAGAAAGAATTGAAGTGGCTCTGACACAAGCGCAAGTGATGGAGGATGAGATATATAGCGATGTGGAAAAGGAGATGAAGGAACATCCGCAAACACATCTCTATTTAAATGGTCACATTGATTATAGTTTTCTTTCGAAATATATCCAAAAGGCCAATCAAAATCATATTGAGTTCACGATTGTGACGAACAAGGAGCATAATACAGATATTGGTTTAATTCTAGCCCATTCCGACGCAGTTAATAAAGAGAATATTTTCGTGACAAGAAAACTGTTTGTTCCTGAGCAGAAGGAAGAGAAAAAAGGCGTATTATCCTTTTTTAAAAAATTAATGGAGTAATGTTTTTGTAATAAAAAAAAGTGTCAGGTATTGTTTCAGATGCATACCTGACACTCTTGTTTAGCGTATTAAAGTTTGATATTATCAAATTATTGTGTGATTGTTCGAATCCTGTAGGAGGTGACTAATAATGACAAAAATTACAATCGATGAAGTAAAACATGTGGCGAATTTAGCAAGACTTGCGATAACGGAGGAAGAGGCTGAAAAGTTTGCCCAGCAATTAGGTTCAATTATTACTTTTGCTGAACAGCTGAATGAGCTTGATACTGAAAATGTAGAGCCTACTTCACACGTGTTAGATATGAAAAATGTTATGCGTGAGGATATTGCGAAGCCTGGGCTGCCGGTTGAAGAAGTATTAAAAAATGCGCCAGCACATGAATACGGACAGATTAAAGTACCAGCGATTATTGAGTAAGGAGGAGAGGCCCTGTGAGTTTGTTTGATCATAAAGTATCAGATCTTCATGAGCTGTTACATAAAAAAGAAATTACAGTGTCTGATCTTGTCGATGAATCATATAAACGGATTCAAGAAGTAGATGACAAGGTACAGGCTTTTTTAACGTTAGATGAGGAAAGAGCCCGCGAAACAGCTAAAAATTTAGATGCGAAAATAGGGACTGACGTATCCAAAGGCTTATTATTTGGTATGCCAATCGGCGTGAAGGATAATATTGTCACAAAAGAATTACGTACGACTTGCGCAAGTAAAATACTTGAAAACTTTGATCCTATTTATAATGCAACTGTAGTTGATCATTTACATAAAGCAGAAACGATTACAATTGGCAAATTAAATATGGATGAATTTGCCATGGGTTCTTCCAATGAAAACTCAGGTTTTCAAAAAACTCATAATCCATGGAATTTAGAAAAGGTTCCAGGCGGTTCCTCCGGCGGTTCAGCTGCAGCTGTGGCGGCAGGAGAGGTGCCTTTTTCATTAGGATCTGACACTGGCGGTTCTATTAGACAGCCAGCTTCTTTCTGTGGTGTAGTAGGCCTAAAACCAACATATGGCCGTGTATCCCGATTTGGTTTAGTAGCATTTGCATCATCATTAGACCAAATTGGTCCGATTACAAGAAATGTTGAAGATAATGCTTACCTGCTTCAGGCGATTTCAGGTCTGGATCCAATGGATTCTACTTCGGCAAACGTTGAAGTACCGAATTTTGTTCAAGCATTAACGGGAGATGTAAAAGGCTTAAAAATTGCCGTACCGAAGGAATACCTTGGTGAGGGCGTTGATGAGGAAGTACGTCAATCTGTATTAGACTCATTAAAGGTGTTAGAGAGTCTTGGTGCTGTTTGGGAAGAGGTTTCGCTGCCGCACTCTAAGTATGCTTTATCTACTTATTATTTACTTTCATCTTCTGAAGCATCTGCTAACCTGGCTCGCTTTGATGGTGTCCGTTATGGTTACCGCTCACCAAACTCTGAAACATTGATGGACTTGTATAAGAATACAAGAGCAGAAGGATTTGGCGATGAGGTTAAGCGTAGAATCATGCTTGGTACCTTTGCTTTAAGCTCCGGTTATTATGATGCTTATTATAAAAAGGCACAGAAAGCCCGTACGCTTATTAAAAAGGATTTTGAAGATGTGTTTGAAAAATATGATGTCATTGTTGGACCAACGACACCAACACCTGCATTTACAATTGGTGAAAAGATCTCTGATCCATTAACCATGTATATTAATGATATCTTAACGATTCCGGTAAATCTGGCAGGTGTGCCAGGGATTTCTGTTCCATGCGGCTTTAGTAACGGCTTGCCGTTAGGATTGCAGATCATTGGAAAACACTTTGATGAAAGTACAGTTTACCGCGTTGCCCATGCGTTTGAGCAGGCAACAGATTATCATAAGCAAAAGCCTGCACTGTAAGGGGGGAGAACATTGGAATTTGAAACGATAATTGGACTAGAAGTTCACGTTGAATTAAAAACAGATTCGAAGATTTTTTCAGCAAGCCCAAACCAATTCGGAGCAGAGCCTAATACGAATACATCTGTAATCGAACTTGGCTATCCCGGTGTGCTGCCTGTTTTAAATAAAAAGGTAGTCGATTATGGAATGAAGGCTTGTATGGCATTAAACTGCCAAGTAGCAACAGAAACAAAATTTGACCGTAAAAACTACTTTTATCCTGATAATCCAAAAGCCTATCAAATCTCACAATTTGATAAACCGATTGGTGAGCACGGATGGATTGAAATTGAAGTGGACGGCTATAAAAAGAAAATTGGTATTACCCGTATCCATATGGAAGAAGATGCTGGTAAATTAAATCACGGTCCTGGTTATTCACTTTGTGATTATAACCGCCAAGGAACACCGTTAATCGAAATTGTATCAGAGCCGGATATTCGTACGCCAAATGAAGCTTATGCTTACTTGGAAAAATTAAAGTCAATCATTCAATATACTGGTGTATCTGATTGTAAAATGGAAGAAGGTTCCCTTCGCTGTGATGCCAATATCTCACTTCGTCCGGTCGGTCAGAAAGAGTTTGGCACAAAAACGGAGCTAAAGAATTTGAACTCCTTTAACTTTGTCCGTAAAGGTCTTGAGTACGAAGAAAAAAGACAGGCTCAGGTATTGCGTGCCGGCGGTGTCATTGAGCAGGAGACACGCCGCTATGATGAAGCAACCAATACGACAATTTTAATGCGTGTAAAAGAAGGTTCTGACGACTATCGTTATTTCCCAGAACCTGATCTATTGGATATTTATATTGACGAAGACTGGAAGGCCCGTGTTCGTGCTGAAATTCCAGAACTGCCGGATGAACGCAAAAAGCGTTATGTGGAAGAACTGGGATTGCCTGCCTATGATGCGGCTGTATTAACAGTGACGAAAGAAATGTCTGATTTCTTTGAAGCGACTGTTCAAGCTGGTGCAGATGCAAAGCTTGCCTCTAACTGGATGATGGGCGATGTATCAGCCTACTTAAATGCGGAGCAAAAGGAATTACATGACATGGCTCTAACGCCGGAATCTCTTGCCGGAATGATTAAATTAATCCAGGATGGCACGATTTCATCTAAAATCGCGAAGACTGTTTTTAAAGAGCTAATTGAAAATGGCGGCGATGCGGCAACGGTTGTAAAAGAAAAAGGTCTTGTACAGGTTTCTGATGAGGGTGCACTTCTAAAGTGGGTAACGGAAGCCATTGATGCGAATCCAAAATCTGTTGAAGACTTTAAAAATGGTAAGGCAAAGGCGATTGGTTCTCTGGTTGGACAGGTTATGAAAGCATCAAAAGGACAAGCAAATCCACAAATGGTTAATAAGCTTTTGATGGAAGAATTGCAAAAGAGATAATGAGTAAAAGCTGATGGAATGATTCCATCAGCTTTTTTGCTTGATACTGAATCGATTACCATTTTTTTATAGATAAAATAGAATAAAGTCCGACAAATTGATAGAGAATTTCCCGGGAAAAGATAGGATATGACAAAAAAGGACGGCAGCAATGACCGTCCTTTAAGCTATTATTTATCGTGCTTAAGAAAAGCAACACTTTCATCAAATGTCTGTTCAATTTTTTCATTATGTTTATAAGTGATTAAGCTGACAACAATGGAGAAGAGTAAGTTAATGATAAATCCAGGGACAATTTCATATAACTGAAATGGAATGATGCCTGCCTTTGTTAAGTTTGCCCAAAGGATAACCGTAACAGCTCCAGATACCATGCCGGCAAGTGCGCCCCAATTTGTCATCTTTCTCCAGAATAAGCTTAAGATAATGACAGGACCAAATGAACCGCCAAATCCTGCCCAGGCATACGCTACTAGATTTAGAATAGTATTATCCTGTTCGAATGCAAGGATTGCAGCAATCACAGATACTAGAAGAACAGCCATTCTGCCTAAAAAGATATATTCACGGTCACTTCCATCTTTTCGCAATAATACTTTATACAAATCCTCTACGAGAGCACTCGAAGTAACGATTAATTGGGAAGATACGGTACTCATGATTGCAGCGAGAACGGCTGCTAATAAGAAGCCTGCTACTAGCGGGTGAAATAGGATTTGCCCTAAAGTAAGGAATACAGTTTCAGGATTACTTAAGGTATATTCTGTATGTTTTTCAAAAAAGGCGATACCAATAAGGGCGGTTGAAATAGTTCCAAGCAAGGAAAAAATCATCCAGCTCATTCCGATTCTGCGAGCACTTTTTATTTCTTTTACGGTTGTAATCGCCATAAAACGTACAATGATATGTGGCTGCCCGAAATAGCCAAGCCCCCATGCCACAGCTGAAACGATACCCAGGAGGGTGGTTCCTTTAAAAAGGTCAAGATGCGTTGGGTCTATTTCTTGGATTGTGTGAATGGTTTCTGCGGGCCCTCCAGTTTGAAATATGGCAAGAGCAGGAACGAGTAATAGAGCGATTAACATCATTAGTCCTTGTAAAAAATCAGTATAGCTTACGGCTAAAAAACCTCCAAACAATGTATAAGCAACTGTAACTCCGCCAACGATCAATAATCCTGTATGATAACTCATATCAAAGGAGCTCTCGAAGAAAACACCGCCAGAAACAATTCCTGAGGAGACATAAAAGGTAAAAAAGACAAGGATAACGAGGCCGGAAACAATCCTAAGCAGCTTTGTCGTATCTTGAAAACGATTTTCTAGATAACTTGGAATAGTAATAGAGTCATTAGCTACCTGTGTATAAGAGCGCAGCCGCGGGGCAACGAAGAACCAGTTTGCATAGGCACCAAGTGTCAGACCTATCGCAATCCAAGCATCCGCCATCCCTGTTACGTAGATTCCACCAGGCAAGCCCATTAAGAGCCATCCGCTCATATCTGCTGCCCCAGCACTTAACGCTGTTACTGCTGGTCCAAGTGAGCGTCCACCGAGCATATAGTCGGTTAAGTTTTGTGTTTTTTTGTAGGCATACCAACCAATCCACAGCATAGCCACCAAATAAAATACAATAGCGATAAGCTGATATGTTTCGTTAGACATAAAAAATTCTCCTTTAGTTAGTCATTATATTACTATCATTTATTAGCATATTCCTATAATAGGTTATATTCGTTATTTTGTACAAGTCTACATAATAGAGAATAATAAAATAATTGGTACTTTTTATAAGGTTGTTAGAATGCTCAAGATTTATTATGTCATTTTTAAGTCAAAAACCTTGATAAAGGCGACAAAATTATGGGTAAAATAGATATGATAGTTGAGAAAAGGTGATAGGTTTTGAAAGAGGTGAAAGAGAATGGAACTATTAGATTGGTTTAATAAAGGGCTGACAACAGAAGAATATACAGCTGGAATGAAAGTGAATAAGGAAGAGATGAATAAAATTTACTCCGAATATTCATTGAGCAATGAAGAAAAGGAAAAAATCCAAGTTATAAAAAATAAGGGGCTAAAGGTTATAGTCATATCAGAGGATTGGTGCGGCGATGCCATGTTGAATAACCCAATTTTATTAAACCTTGCCGATGAAGCTGGTATTGAGGTTCGATTTATTTTACGTGACCAAAATCTTGAGTTAATAGACCAGTATTTAACAAACGGAACATCAAGATCGATTCCTATTTTTATCTTTATCGACCAGAATGGAAAGGAAAAAGCAGTCTGGGGACCGAGAGCAGAAATGCTGCAGGAGCTTGTAACAAGTGAACGAAGCAAGCTGCCTGATCAGGAAAGTCCTGATTTTAAAGACAAGCAAATGGAAATGTACATGCAGTTAAGGCAACGATATCAGCAGGAGGAAGAGCTCTGGCATACCGTTGCAGGAAGTATCTTAGCAGTATTATCAAAAATTGAATAAACGGAGTGTCGGGCACCGTAAAAAGACAAAATGGCTTCATTTGTCTTTTGATGGTGCCTGACATCTTTTCTGTTATTGGATTTTTTTTGATTTGATGCGGTCTTTGGCTAAGTTTTTATCGTTAATTTTCGGCTCTTGGTGGTTGATAAAGTTGCGAATGTTTGTCCGATGAAGAAAAATGAGTAGCAACAGGAAAATGATAAAGAGGATATCATTTTCGGAACCAGCCTCCATAATGGAATAAAGAAGCAAGACGATCCCGACTGAAATAGAGCCAAAAAAGACGTATTTGGTAATCATAATAACGAGAATAAAGGTTATATAAGTTATAAAAAATAGCCAAATATTCGTGACAAGCAGTGCACCTGCAGTAGTTGCGATGGCCTTCCCACCCCTAAATCCAGCAAAGACAGGAAAACAATGGCCGATTACAGCAATTAGACCGGGGTAAAGCGGATTCATATCGATGTGAAACAGGAATGGTAATGAAGCTGCTAATGCGCCTTTTCCGACATCAACGAGTAGGACAAAGATGGCCGCCCTTTTTCCCAGTACTCTGAGTGTATTGGTTGCACCCGGATTATTACTTCCATGCTCGCGAATATCAATGTTAAAGAAAACCCGTCCTACGATTAATGCAGTCGGAAATGAGCCAATTACATAAGCCAGAATAGAAATAAATAATGTCATAGGATCATCCTTTAATATAGCTTATCTTATATATTCAAATGTAATAAAAAGAATTAAAAAATAGAAGTTATTTTTTTCAATTTCTTCATAAAATAGAAAAGAGTTTGGAAACAACAGTCTAGCAATTTGTTCTATAATGTTAATATGGAATAAGTAGGAAATAATAAAATTGGATTGGAGATGGAGAGATGTTTAAGAAAGTAGCAGCCGATGTACTTGGATTAAGTGATATTGGAAGTGTCATTAAACCGGTAGATTATGATAAAGTAGATGCTGACGATTATGTGATGCATGAAGAGAATGAAAAGATCTATTTTTTGATTAAATCAAAGACAGATGAGTATTGTTTTACCAATAGAGCTCTTATCCATCTGGACGGCACAAGTGCTGTAAGTAAAAAAAGATCCTTACGCCGCTATAGTTATGCTGAACACAGCATTTCAGCTGTGGTGCTTGAAACAGCAGGTACGGTTGATTTAGATGTTGAAATTAAATTCACAATTGGTTCTATTCCTTTCTCCATCGATGTACATAAAAAGCATATCGAAGAGTTAAAGGACCTCTATAAGGCGTTAATCTCCATAGCTGAAATATGCCGGGAGAATGCACTATCACTGCAATATGCAGAACAAAGTTTAAATCTCGCTTCCAACACTTTAGGCCGTTCTGCGGTTGACGGTGAAAATATGGTTGATAATTTCAAGCAAATAAATGACACAGCCTTTAATTGGCTGATGGAAAGCAGAAAAAAATACAAAGTAAAAGACTTTGGCTATGTGTTTGAGAAATTTATTAATAACTAATAACTTTAAAGGGGTCTGATTTTCAGACCCCTTTTGTAATGTGAAGATAATAATCAGTTGACTATTTTTTTATCTACATATCAAATATTCATCATGCAGTGAAACTTTTATCCATTTGGTTCGTAAAAATTGATAAACGGTATGCATGTATATATAATCCATTATAAAACTATCACGTTATGGTTTAGAATTTTATTTGGAGGTCTATCTATTGACGGTCGCAATCCTAACACTTATTGTACTAATTTTACTAAATGCATTTTTCGCTGCATCTGAGATGGCATTGGTTGGATTAAATGATAACAAAGTCAGACGAATGGCTGCAGATGGGGATAGAAAAGCACAAATGCTGCTCAATCTCATTTCAGAACCTAGCCGATTTCTTAGTACCATTCAAATTGGTATTACACTTGCAGGATTTTTGGCGAGTGCTTTTGCGGCTGATTTCTTCGCGGGTCCATTAGCACAGTTTTTATATGAGGTAGGAACACCGCTGGAGTTAAAGGTGCTTGATACAGCTTCCGTTGTAGTCATAACCATATTTCTTTCTTTCATTACACTAGTTTTTGGTGAGCTGGTACCAAAGCAGCTTGCACTGCAAAAGGCTGAACCCATTGCAAATTTTGCTGTAAGACCACTTACTTTTTTATTCAAAATTTGCCTTCCCTTAGTAAAACTATTAACCTTTACGACCAATACGGTTATTCGTCTGTTTGGTGTTGATCCAAATGCAAAAAACGAAGAGGCAACGGAAGAAGAAATAAGAATGATGGTGGATGTAGGCAGTGAACGCGGTACCATTCAAGAAGAAGAAAAATTAATGATTAATAATATCTTTGAATTTAACGATAAAATGGTTTCTGACATTGTTACACACCGGACTGATATGGTTGCGCTTCCCGTGGATGCAAGTTTGCAAGAAACAGTGGAAAGAGTAAATTTGGAGAAGTATACGAGATTCCCAGTTTATGAAGGTGATTTTGATAATATTATTGGAATATTTCATGTGAAGTACTTATTTCAATTTATGGACCAGGGGAATGAAAAAGCATTCGACTTAAGAAATTTAATCCGTAAACCATATTTTGTCCTAGAAACACAAAGTGTAGATACGTTATTTTCAGATATGAAGAAGAATAATGTCCATATTGCCATTGTTCTGGACGAATACGGTGGTACAGAAGGACTTGTCACCATTGAGGATGTGATTGAAGAGATTGTAGGGGAAATCTCAAGTGAAATGGATGGTCCTGAGGAGGATGAAATTAAACAATTAGCTGAGAATAAATATTCTGTTGAAGGCATTACAAACATTAGTAAGCTAGAGAAAATATTAAACGTTGACCTGTCTGTAGAAAATTTTGATACGCTGAATGGCTTTTTAATTAGTGAGATCGGATATTTTCCTGCTCTTGAAGAACGGCCGGCGATATACTATAAAAATCTTTTATTTGAGGTATCAGAGGTTTCGGAAAACCGAATCGAGAAGGTTGTCATAACGATTAACGAAGTTGAATTTAACAATAGTAATAGTGAAAGAAAAGAGGAAAAAGAACTTATCATTTAGATATTTGCAAAATCTGAGGCATTTTCCTAAATGAAAAAGCCTCAGATTTAGGGAAATGGAGCCAATCGTAAAAAGTTTGAAACCTTTTATAGGTTCCTTACGTAGTAATGGATAAGAAAAATGTTTCAACGTATTTTTCTGTCATAACCATCACGTTATAGTTTGGAGGTTTTAAAATGGGGCTGAGAAGCTGAAAATCGGAGAGCTAGCAGACATGGCGAATGTGACGAAAAGAACGATTGACCACTATACTAATCTTGGTTTATTAGAAGCAGAACGTTCCGCTTCAAATTATCGTTATTATGACAAATCTGCTATTGAACGATTACACTTTATTGAGCAATGTAAAAAGGACGGTTCGTCATTAGATGAAATTAAGAAAAGGATTTTAGAGAAGGATACAGAAGAAATCGATGTACTCGAATTGAGACTGAAAATAAAAGGCCTAGAAAAGGATGTAGCTGATGTTTTAGCTCATATGGATAAAAGTGATATAAAGAATATTGAATTCGTTAAAAAGAATATCACTCACGAAAGTTTGTCCTTAATACAGACATTACTTATATTACTTAATTAAGCATTTATTTTAGGAGGTGTAGGTCTTACTCAAGTAAGACTGCTTATTGATAACGATTAACTTAATTTTAATTGCATTATTGATTGTTTTAACAGCGTTTTTTGTGGCAACGGAATTTGCTATGGTAAAGGTACGTGTATCAAGAATTGACCAACTTATAGGTGAAGGAAAAAAAGGAGCGCTTTCTGCAAAGAAGGTAATCTCCCATTTAGATGAATATTTATCTGCTTGTCAGTTGGGCATTACCGTTACTGCATTAGGGTTAGGTTGGTTAGGTGAACCAACAGTAGAAAAGATTTTACACCCAGTATTTGCCGCAATGCATTTAAATGAATCGATTACACATATTTTATCATTTGGTATTGCCTTTGCTTTAGTTACTTTTTTACATGTTGTAATAGGAGAACTAGCACCAAAAACGGTGGCTATTCAAAAGGCTGAGGCTGTTACTCTTTTATTTGCTGCCCCGATTATTTTGTTTTATAAATTGATGTACCCTTTCATCTGGTTATTAAATGGTTCTGCACGTCTGATCGTTGGAATCTTTGGACTAAAACCGGCGTCAGAGCATGAGGCAGCCCACTCTGAAGAAGAACTTCGTATATTACTATCTGAAAGCTATAAAAGTGGAGAAATTAATAAAAGTGAACTAAAGTATGTGAATAACATCTTTGAGTTTGACGAAAGAACGGCTAGAGAAATCATGGTGCCTCGTACAGAGATTGTTAGCATCTCGTTTGAAGATACATTTAGTGATGTTTTGAATACTATCAAGCAGGAAAACTATACACGCTATCCGGTCGTAAATGGCGATAAAGATAATGTCCTTGGCTTTATCAATGCGAAAGAATTATTAACGGCTAAAATTATGAAGAAAAACAGCAATGAAGACTTTAAAGTAGAGTCATATATTAATCCAGTTATCAGAGTGATAGAAAGCATCCCTATCCATGATTTATTAGTTAAAATGCAAAAAGAAAGAAAACACATTGCCATTTTAATAGATGAGTATGGAGGAACATCTGGTTTAGTTACGGTTGAAGATATTCTTGAGGAAATTGTAGGAGAAATTAGAGATGAATTTGATGAAGATGAAGTTCCCGAAATTCGTAAAGTAAGGGAAAATCATTTTATTATAGACGGTAAACTTCTTATTGAGGATGCAAACCATTTATTAGGAACGAATTTATCTGATGAAGATATGGATACAATGGGCGGTTGGTTTTTAGCAAAAAACTTCGATGTGCAAATTGGAGCAGAAATAGAAACCGAGGGTTATTTATTTAAAGTACACGAAATTGATGGCCATCATATTCACTATTTGGAAGTGAAAAAAGTATCATAAGGTTCCGAAAGGTTCATAACATCCTTATGAAGTAATAATAATACGAAATGGAGAATCTGATTTCAGGTTCTTCATTTTTGTTTTCCTTTTTCTTTAAAAATACACGAACATACATATCAAACAAATGATTGATTAAATAGATAAAATTATCTTTTGCCTTTTGCTTAACCATTTTGGTCAGTACAGGCGAAGTTGGTAAAATTTGATAAGTTGATGTCTTTTAGTTATTATGGTAAATGGAAAACTTGTATTAAGTACTTATATTAGGATGATGGGTATGAAAAGAGCAAGAATTATTTATAATCCAACTTCTGGGCGTGAGGCATTTCGCAAGCATCTTCCTGATGTATTGGAAACGCTTGAAAAGGCTGGATACGAGACATCAACCCATGCAACAACCGGCCCCGGGGATGGTATAAATGCAGCACGGATTGCCGTTGAACGCCGCTATGATCTTGTAGTGGCAGCGGGTGGAGATGGAACTATTAATGAAGTTGTAAACGGGCTGGCTGAGCAGGAATACCGCCCGAAGCTGGGGATCATTCCAGTGGGAACGACCAATGATTTTGCAAGGGCGTTACATATCCCCCGGGATATTGTGGCGGCCGCTGAGATTATTGCAAGGGGTGAGACAATCCCCGTTGATATTGGTCGAATGAATGATAAATATTTCATCAATATAGGAGGCGGCGGCCGTTTAACGGAGCTTACTTATGATGTTCCTAGTAAATTGAAAACGATGCTAGGCCAGCTTGCATATTATTTAAAGGGCATGGAAATGCTGCCATCCATTAAGGCGACACAGGTCAGCATTGAATATGATGGAAAAATATTTGAAGGAGAGGTCATGCTATTTCTCGTCGGATTAACGAATTCTGTCGGCGGCTTTGAAAAGCTGGCTCCTAATTCATCGATAAATGATGGATTGTTCTCCTTGCTCATTTTGACAAAGACAAATTTGGCAGATTTTATTAGGATCGCGACTCTTGCCCTTCGCGGTGAGCATATCAATGACCCAAAGGTTATTTATACGCAGGCAAACAGAATTAAGGTTTTATCAGAAGAAACGGTGCAATTAAATCTCGATGGTGAATACGGAGGTCTGCTTCCGGCAGAGTTCGTCAATCTCTATCGTCACTTAGAAGTTTTTGTTCCTCTTGATCAAATCAGAGAGGAAGACCGCCCAACTTAACTAGGTGCAGTGATAAACGCCGAATATGGCGGAATAAAAGGAAACTCGTTCTTGTTAAGAGCGGGTTTCTTCTAATGCCTCAGTCTGTATTTTTATCAAAATTATTGAGTGTAATAAAAAGAACTAGTGAGAAATTCTCCCTAGTCCTATATAGTATAGTTTACTTTTACATAAGAGTAGTAAAAGCCAGTTTTATCAATGATTATTTTACGGATTTAGCAGCTTCCACCAATGCTGAAACATAACCGTGTGTATCTACTAATGTTGCACCACTTACAACGTCAAGCATTTTTTCGCCTTCGTTCGCCTTCAGTGTTTCTTCTAATTCAGCAACGGTTTTTCCTATAACATAATCTTCAATCGCACCATAGTTTTCTTCAACCGTTTTAGTAGATCCAGCTGCCTCTGCCATATGTGAGCTGTAATATTTAGAACTGTCTAGTTTGGAAGCAAGTGGTTTGTTAGCATCTTTAAACCCCTCAGCAAACGCGCCATCAGCATTAGGTACTGGAGTGACACCATCTGCTGTTTTATCCATGAATTGGAATTCGTCTAATGAAGCTCCAACAATCTTATCGCCTTCCATTGCAACTACTGCTACAGCAAATGATTTATCTCCGTGTGCAGCATAATTCACTCTTCCCATTTTAATGTCGCCAGTGGACGTAGTAGCAGTTTCAGTTTTAGTAGTGTCTGTGTCTTTAGCGGTATCTCCTGAAGCTGCGTCATTTGAACATCCTGCAAATAATCCAACAAGACCTAAAGCTAAAGCAAGTGATAAGAATTTTTTCATGTGTGACCTCTCCTTTTGTTGTAAGAATATGTTTGTAAATACTTACACATAAAATTATATAATTTTAATAGTTTTAATCAATCAATTTCCAAATGATGTCATTAATTTCTCGAAAATGAGCAATCACAAGATAGACAAAAAGTTGGTAAAACCCTTACCAGCTAAGGTTTCGGAAGGGTTCGAAACTCAGTAAAAAAATAAAGCGCTATCATAGTTTGTGATGAAACTCACATGTGATATAGTTGTAATATAATAATTTGATGACTATTCATAGGCAGCCTATATAGTTAAGGAAGATGATATGATAATGAAGAAAAAATTTGCCTTTATAATATTGGTTGTTTTCGTTCTATGTTTATTAGGCTGGAGTTACACATTCCAAGGGGCAAAAGGTGAGAAAGAAGCAAAAACGAATAAGGGACCAATTTAATCGGGCCAAGATATCAGCATGTACATAACGACAGATATTCATTACTTATCTAAGAAGCGAACTGATAATGGGAAAGCCTTTGAGGACTAGGTGATGGCAAACAACTAAATGATATTGAGGAAATCACCAATGCCTTTTCATATGAGGTTGAAAAAAGGAAGCCTGATGTTCTTATTGTCAGTGGAGATCTCACGAATAATGGAAGAAAAAGAAAGTCATATCGATTTGGCAAAAAAGTAAAGAGAATAGAAGAGAGTGGGACTTCTGTCTATGTGATTCCTGGAAACCATGATATATCAAATCCTTGGGCTCGAAGCTTTAAAGGAGATAATCAATATACTACAGATATCATCGATGAAAATGAATTTCGAAACATCTATGCCGATTTTGGTTATGATGAGGCTATTTCAAATGATGATGAGAAGACACTAGGCTATTTGGCAGTTCCATCTGAAGATGTTTGGTTATTGATGTTGGATACAAGTCAATACAAAAATAATTATATGATTGGATTTCCCCAGACAGATGGTAAATTGAGCCCGGATACGCTGGAATGGATTAAGGCATTCAGCGATTTGGCAGAGGCAAAAGAGGCTAAAATCATTCCGGTGATGCACCATAATATAATTAATCATAGTGAAATGATTCGAAAGGGCTTCACATTAAATAATAATGAGGAGGCGCTGAGTTTATTTCAAGAAAGACATTTAAATCTTGTCTTAAGCGGTCATATTCATACGCAGGATATTAGCTCGTACAATAACGGCAGCGATACATTGTATGATATTGTTACAGGGTCACTTGCAGTTAATCCGCATCAATACGGTGTTTTGACCTACTCTGCCAAAGATCAGGCGATGGACTACCATACAGCAAAAGTGGATGTGGAAAAATGGGCAAAGGTGAACGGAATCAAGGTTAAACATTTGAATCATTTTGAAACAAACTCCTCGGAAACGGACATTACTTCCATGTCTGCGGTTATGGAAATATTAAATGTCAGATACTTTGCCGGAACCGAAAATAAAAAATCACAAGATGTTATGAAAAGCGCAGGTTATCAATTATGGTCCGAAGCACCTGATAGTTTTCAAAAGCAATATATTATGAGTATGTCCAGTGATAACGATATAGATGACAATCAGTTGCATATTAAATATGGTAAGTAATAAACATTAGGGGCTGTCCGAAAGTGTCAGGCACCACAAGAAGACAAAATAAGCTAATTTGTCTTTTTGTGTGCCTGACACCTTTTAATATGAAATTTCCTTATTCATAATGATTTATGATACAATTTTGCTAGTCAAAATCGTGCAAAGGAAGAAAAAAATGATAAAAACAATTCCAGTTAAAAAAAATGATTACATAGATGTAGTCTTTGAGGATTTAACCCATGATGGGGCAGGGGTTGCGAAGGTAGACGGCTATCCGTTGTTCGTCCCTAACGGACTGCCAGGTGAAAAGGCAAAAATTAAGGTAATAAAGGTGAATAAAGGTTACGGCTTTGGACGATTAATGGAACTTTATGACAAAAGTCCGGATCGAATAGAGATTCCCAAAAGTGAGCTGCATAAATATGGCGGCTGCCAGCTTGAGCATATCAGCTATGAGGGACAATTGAAGTACAAGGAAAATCAGGTCCGGCAGGTGCTCACACGAATCGGGAAGCTTGACGATGTTAAGGTTCATCCGATATTAGGAATGGACCATCCGTGGCATTATCGAAACAAAGCACAGGTACCTGTAGGCGAAAAAGAGGGCAAGCTGATTGCCGGCTTTTTTAAGCCAAGAAGTCATGAAATCGTCGACACGGATGAAAGTTTAATTCAACTGTCAGAAATAAATGAGGCCGTGCAAACTGTGAAGGAAATTTGCAATGAACTAAGGATTCCTGCTTACCATGAGGAGTCACATAAAGGCGATCTCCGCCACATCATGGCTCGCTTCGGTAAGCAAACGGGTGAGCTCATGGTTGTTATCGTTACAAGAACATCAGATATTCCACATAAAAATAAGTTAGTCGAGGAAATTGTGGCACGGCTTCCTAAGGTAAAGTCAATCGTACAGAATGTTAATTCAAAACGGACAAATGTGATTCTTGGAGAGAAAACAAAGGTGCTTTGGGGAAATGAAGTCATATATGACTATATTGGTGATGTGAAGTTCGCCATTTCTGCCTTGTCTTTTTACCAAGTAAATCCTGACCAGACAAAGGTGCTTTATAACAAAGCTCTAGAATATGCCGATTTAAGTGGAGAAGAAACGGTCATCGACGCGTATTGTGGCATCGGAACGATCTCGTTATTTTTAGCTCAAAAGGCTAAGAAGGTGTTTGGAGTAGAAGTTGTTCCTGAAGCGATTGAAGACGCAAAGCGGAATGCTGCATTAAATGGTATAACGAACGCAGAATTTGCGGCTGGAGAAGCGGAGGTCGTCATACCGAAGTGGTATGAAGAAGGAAATGTCGCCGACGTCCTTGTAGTCGACCCGCCGCGCAAAGGCTGTGACGAGGCATTGCTGCAAACTATTATTCAAATGAAACCAAAAAAAGTAGTTTATGTCTCCTGCAACCCAGCAACACTTGCACGTGATTTGAGAATTCTAGAAGACGGCGGGTATAAGACTGTTGAAGTGCAGCCGGTGGATATGTTTCCGCAGACGACACATGTGGAGTGCTGTTCACTACTTGTAAGAAAAGATTAATTATAGATGTAACAGTGAGTAAAAGAGCCTTTCCTGAGTGAGGAGGCTCTTTTAATTTTTAAAAATATGTAGATGAAAAAGCAGCACCTGATCTCTAGGCTGCGAGCGAGATAGGACAGCTTGGATATGTGTCTCTAAGTAGTCCCCTAGATTAGAATATACATTCTTACAACGGAATTGAAAATAACATGACGTGAAAATTTGGGATAAGCTTATTCTCGAAGGGGTTGCTAGCGAGTGGTTAGAGGAGATCCACAATAAATTTATCTACAAGTATTCACCATTTAAGGTGCTCTCTTCAAATCAAATAAAAGTTTGTCAAGACATCTTAGAAGCGATGCTTACTAGATCTGAAAGCAGACACTTAATTACTGGAGATCCAGGTACAGGGAAAACAATAGTCTTGACGAACATTCTATATGTGCTCGTTTATGACCAAGCAACTGGTAAAGATCGTGAAGGTTTTGATCGTGAAGATGTGGCACTTGTTATTCCGCAAAACCATTCATTAAGTTCATATAAAGACTTAATTCGAAAAGTTGATTTACAAGGCATTACGGTAATTATCACCTTCGCCATTTATTAAAAAGGCAAAGGGTAAAGGTGATAAATTTAAATATGTCTTTGTTGATGAAGCGCACCGTTTAAAGCAGTATTTTGGGAAGCAAGCTAGGGATTTAAAACATTTGATCACTGCTGATGGTCATACAACTGAGTTAGAATTGATTTCAGATTATGCATATCATTTAACGGTTGTGTATGATCAGTATCAAACTATTCGCCCAGCGGATATAGATACCGCTCGCTTTAAACAACTGACAGCGGATTATAAAACGCAAATTTTACGTAAACAGTTTCGTTTGAAGTCTGGGGACCAATATTTAGCATGGTTACGAAATTATTTACAGATTGCAAACGATGTTGCTGTCTATGAAAAAGGATTACTAAAAGGCTATGATTTTAAAGTCAGACCATTTTAATGCGAGCATTTCGCCTTGAAAATCATGTTTCCAGTGGTATGGATGCTGTCGATATAGTTATGGCTGAACTCCTTACTTAATTCATCTATACGGGACTGGTACATGTGCTTTGTAATCTTTTTTAAAGGAAAATTAGTTATTGCCCTTTTTTATGGTTGAATATTAAGAAGTTTAAATACAATAAAGATATTAAAGAACGCCTCCATTAAAAGGCGATATTTTTGAATAACACCTTTAAAGGAAGTAAGTTTTGATGGAACCATGATGAATACTTTAACCTTTTATACCAATTTTATTAGTCCTTTTGCAGATATCTCTGCATTATATGACCCGATTTCTAATTGAATGTGTATCGCTTATTTTTGTTTAAACACTAGAAACAACTGAACCATCATACCCTGGTAGAATACCAAGTCGTGATGGCTGCATAGTCTTTTAAGGCTGCCTACTTTATAGGGTTGTCCATTTTACCTATTTGCGAGAACATACATATTGATTTTTAGCTGCACCGAGACCAACTATAAAGAGCAGAACCGATACACCAACCAATATCAAAAGTGGAATCGTCCAGCTATTGGTTATATCATGTAGATAGCCGAAGAACATTGGACCAATAGCAGCAAGTAAATATCCGACTGATTGAGCCATGCCGGACAATTCTGCTGCTTGCCCGGCATTCTTTGTGCGTAAGCTGAAAAACATCATCGCTAGACTAAAGGAAAATCCTCCCCCTATTCCTAGCATAACAATCCATAAAACAATAAAATTCAAACTTCCATAAATTAACCCAACGTTTCCAATTAAAAGAGAAATAGATGTAATGGTCACTAATAGACGTTGATTGGACATACGTCCCGCGATGATAGGAACGATAAAAGTAAATGGAAGTACGACTAACTGCATAATAGAAAGTAACCAGCCTGATTGATCCGAACTTACTCCTTGTTGCTTTAAGATTTCAGGTAGCCATGCTACAAGCACATAAAACACTGTAGATTGCAGCCCCATAAACAAAGTTACTTGCCAAGCAAGTTTGGAACGCCATAAATTCACATTATTGTAAGCTGTTTGATGATTAGCGGTAGATGTTTTCATATCACGACGTTTCAGTTTAGGTAACCAGAATAAAATGGATACGAAACTCAGAATCCCCCAAATTCCTAATGCACCCTGCCATCCATATCCTAATCCAATGGCAATGGGAACACTGATACCAGCAGCTATTGCACCAAAAAGGTTCATAGAAATGGCATAAACACCTGTCATCAAGCCAATTCGTTCGGGAAATTCTCGTTTAATAAGGCTTGGCAACAATACATTACAAACAGCAATTGCCAATCCAAGGACAGCCGTACCAATATATAAATTAGCAATTCCTGACAGGGAGCGAATAATAATTCCAATGGTTAGAAAGATGATAGCAATCAGAAGTATTAATTCAACTCCAAACTTTCGTCCTAATTTAGGAGCAAAAGGAGAAAAAAATGCAAAAGCGAGTAAGGGTAGTGTAGTGATCATACCAGCTAATGTATTCGATATCTGCATATTATCCCGAATGAGATCTACTAGAGGTCCTACAGAGATTAAAGGAGCACGTAAATTAACGGCAATAAAAATAATGCCCAGAGTAATTATCCAAGAAGCTGATTGCTTGCGAATCTTTGAATGGGATTCTATTTTCTGTTTTTTATCCAATTGGTTTAATGAATTCATAATGCTACCTCTCTTTGTTATCCATAGTAAAATACAAGGTTTAATGTAATGGGTGGTTTTATTGAATAAAAGATACAAGGAGAATATATATTAATCTTCTATAATATGGATTCTCTAGCTTGAATCCTTCCTTCTAAAAAAGGCTTTTTATTTCACGGAAGGAGGTCAGAAACATGTTGATATGGTCCACATGCATAATCAGAATATAAATAATCTTTAAGAGTTTGATCTACTAGTTAGACCATTTCAAGCAGTTTCTTCTTTTGAGTCCTTCGCTCTTTCCACCTTTGTTCTCGATGTAAAATGGTCCTTTTCAACAAGGAACGAGACAAACAAGCTTCCAACAATTGCCCAAAGTGGCGCACTGATATTAAAGAAGTTCACACCTGACATGCTAATAATGAAGGCAAAAAAAGCACCCATTTGAAATTTACTATTTAAAAAAGCCGTCTTGAGCGAATTGATTAATACTCCAAGCATAGCAAGTCCGGCATTCACACTAATGATCACAGTCAACATGGCCACAATAAAGGGAACAACGATTAGAGCAAATAGTCCAAATAGTGAGAAGAACACTCCATTCGCAACCGATGCTGCATACCGGCTTTCTTTTTTGCCTACTTCTTTTGCTGCACAGATAGCTGTCATCGGTCCTGCGATATAAATTGCATGTCCACCGAATAATGAAGCCATCAGGCCAACAATAGAACCGTAAATCGCCATCCCGGTATTTGGAGGTTTATATCCTTGATTCATTAATACGCCAGTTGCTCGAGCATTTTCCGAACAAAGGATGAGTAAGGCAAGCGGAATCCCAATCGACACAATGGCATCAAAGATTAAATGCGGCACCATTAATTGTGGGAGAATGACTGTATCATGAATATTCTCAACCTTAAATTCACTCGTAAAGAAAGCCAATAAAACAGTTACGACTAATGCAGATAAAACAGGTGGAACTTTTTTCGAGAATCGTGATGAAAGCAAAAATACTAAAATAGCTGAAGCTGCTAGTAATGGTGAAATGGTAACAGATGTGATAATTTCTGTTGTAAAACGGATCATTACTCCAACAATCATCCCCATCACAATCGGAACCAGTATCAACTTCATGAGTTTGTAGATTAAGCCTGACAAACCAAGAAGAATGACAGATATGGACTACTAAATATGCGCCTATCGCTTCATTAATTGAAAAATGTATTAAGGCACCCGTCACTAATATAGCACCCGTCACTAATATAGCACCCGCAATGATGCAGGCACCTGAAATGGGCTGGCGATACTTTAATGCCAAAAAGATCCCAAGTAATCCGCCAAAGAAATCAACTGCGAATAGCCAACTGATCGTTTCAGCATAAGTTAACCCCCCGTTTGTACCGCCATTAATAATAATTAATGCAGGGCCAGTACCCCCCAATATAGCTGCTACTAAACCTGCACTGATCGTGTTTACTTTTATATTCTGTTTCAAATCTTAAAAATTTGTCCAAAAATTATTTTCTTTCATGACAATTTATCTTCCACATTTTATTTACTACTTATAAATATGAATCTATCTATTTTTATGAATATTCAGAATAGAAAACATACTACTATCGTACTTAAAGAACCAATTATTGCACTTCCACATGTCGATAGAACCAATTTTTACTTTTATTATGATAATTTTAAAAAATGCTTTTGTACCCATCCAATAAATTATTCTGAACTAATCCAATTATTAAACAATCTAAGCTTAGCCTTGGCTAATAATATTGTCTTGTTCTAGAATCCAAAATAAAAAAGCTGTCAGAAAAGACCCCCTCTTTCTCAAAGCCTGAAAAAACTATGGTAGAAATAAAGCAAAATTATTGAGAAAAAAATAATATTGTGCACAATCCTTGGACTTTTGGTATAAGCCAAGGTTAGAAAAGGAGGGGGAAGCAATGAAAAAGGGGCTGTCCAGAAGATCACTCAATCTGACTTTCTGGACAGCCCCTTAGCGATATTAAGAATACAAAGATTGATTTTTTTCAGTGCTTTCTGAGTGCTCCTGTAGAGCATTTTTTTCATTTTCAAAGGGGTCGTACATTTTTTCTCGAATAAACAGAGCAGGAAGGACCCCACTAAGTGCATAAGATATGCCCAGCAAAGCGAAGCCAAATCCAATTGAATAGCTTTCCGCTATAATTCCGATTAAGATGGGTGCTATGGCTGCCCCGAATCGTCCTATATTATATGAACTGCCCACAGCTGTACCCCGAATTTGGGTTGGAAAGCTTTCGTTCATGTATGTGGCAATGACCGCGTATGGAACACCGTAAAGGAATCCTAATATTGTAAGCAATACAATAATATTACCCGGTGAATTATAATAATTAATAACTGGCAAGGCAATAGCGGTTGATAAACCTCCAAAAACAAACATAGCACGACGGCCATATTTATCAGCCAACCAACCCGTAATAACCTTACCTAAGATCATTGCTGAGTACGCTCCAACAAGATATCCTGTCATCTTCGTATAGTTAAAACCTAATTCACTTACTAGATAAGTAGGCAGCCAGACACCAACACCAAAATAACCGAACTGCAAAAAGATTGAGGTTATTGTCCATAAAAGGAAAGTATTTCTCGTTTTTGGATCTTTGAACAAGGTGGCCCATTCATTTTTCTTGACTGTTTTTGCCTTAGGTTCTTTTTCTTTCCATCCTTTAGGTTCTGGAATCTTATATGCTATAAAGATTGCAAGAAAGATAGGGAGAATATTTACTAAGTAAAGTGATCGCCAGCCGAAACTCGGCAAAAACAACCCGGCCAATAAGGTTATGATTAAAAATCCTACTGAATAGGCTGCTTGGAGGGAGCCAAGGATTGTCGTTCGTTTTTTGGTTGGTACATACTCAGCCATAAGCATGGTAATGACTGTATATTCCGCTCCAATCCCTATAGCCGAAATGGTCCGAATTACTAGAAACTGTTCGTATGTTTGTACAAAGGCTAGTAAAGTCGTACCAACAGAGAAAACGACCATCATCACAGCTGCGATACGGACCCGGCCATATCGATCTGATAACCACCCGCCAGAAATGCCGCCAATGGCCATGCCCACTAAAGACCAAGTTCCTAGTAAACCTGCTGCCGCTTTGCTAATATGAAATTCCTCCATGAGACTTGGAATTGATAAGGAAAGAATTTGCATATCCATCCCATCAAAAATGAGGCTCACAAAACATGTGACGAATACGATAAGCCAATTCCGATTTGAATTACTCTTTTCCACTAAATCACCCGCTTTTTTATTTGCTTATTTAACTTAATTGTCTTTTATAAGTAGTAATTATTTATATACTTACAGAAAATTGTGATAAAGTAAAAAGTTTAGAATATAAAACGCTTTCAGAATGAATGTGATTTCTTTGTTTTTTTCGGTGCTTACTTTCAAGTATCTTTACTATCTATTCAATTTCATTTTTACTCACCTTGATAAAGCGTAAGATGGAATAAAAAAAGCAGAACAAAAAGACACATGAAGAGTAAAAAAGGAAGAAGTGGAAATAAATCCACTTCGAGCCCTTCTTATTTTAAATTGGGGTTACAAGTAAAGTAGGGATAACCAATGAATCATATACTGCCTTTTTTTCCTTGAACTTCGCCTGTCCACCTTCGAAAACAACGGTATCAATATATCTCCCCACATTATATACTTCAGAATATCCATCGAGTCGAGTTTGGAAAATGGCATAATTGGTATGAACCGTATAGGCGTCTTCTTCCTGATTAATAATCCGGATATTGCTTACAAGGTGGCGGTATACGTGTTTTTCAAAAATGTTGGCCTGACGGTGCGCCGTGACTCGGTCCTTGAGCATCCCTTTGCTATCACAATAGATAATCGAGGCTGGCATATTTCGTTCATAATTCTCCCGTGAAATAATTTGATAGAGACAATCTTCTGTAAAAAACTCCGGCCATTCTTCTAGACGGTTATCGTCAATGCATTGCACATAGGCATGAATGAGTTCTTCAATTTCATCCTTCACTGCACTTAACTCTTTCAATTGTAATTCTTTCATCCCATTTCATCCTTTCCTATTTTAATAACCCATGAATTGTCTATAATTCTTCCAAAAACCGCGGATGGAGCTTTCTGTTGCTCGGAATGACTGGCTTTCCACCCCTGTTCCTCCCATTTCGATAAAAGAAAGTTCTTGATCTGCACCTACAATTCCTTTTTGCACTAACTCTCCAACTCCGCCATCCTCTAAGGATACAAAGCCTGCAGGTCCTACCAAATTGGATTGCTTTAAGCGAATTTTTGTCATTTCCTCACTATCGTCAGCAAAACCAAGGTATGTCCAAACTAATTCACAGGAATCTGTTCCTTTCGGGAGAAGTTGACGAATAGCCAAAGCATTATGAATTTGCTGCACCACCATGTTTGGAAACAATGATTGAATCGCTAAAGTAATCCCGTCAGTAAATTCATTACGACCTACTAGGAGGGAAGGATCCTCCAGTTGATACTTGGAAGAATAAGAACGCAAATCAGAGTTTTTGTAAACGTCCGTGTCTTCATTAAGACTTCCATATGTATAACTTACATGATGGCGGCCAGTTGGATCCAAATCAATCCCACCCTTCTGTGACAAACGATTTACACCGAAGGTAGAGAAAAAGAGATGCAACAGGCTGGCATGATAAGAATCCTTCACATTTTCAAAATAAAGCTTCCAATTATTTTTCATGTCCTGGCGTTGATAACCAAGAACTTTTACAGGACGGCTAAAGATTCGAGACAAATAGCCGCACATTTTTTCTCCTAAATAATCTTGTACTGGTTCGATTTGGTGATCAAAAGAACCGAAGATTATACCCAAATGGGTATCTACTTTAACTTTTTGCAAAGAATGTTTGCCTGTATCAAATCCTTCCGGCATTCCGCCCTGCCCATTCACTCCATTTTTGAAAGGGACACCTTTTAAATCGCCTTTCATATCATAGACCCATGCATGATAAACACAAGTCAATGTTTTGGCATTCCCGCATGTATCCATACAAACCGTAGCGCCTCGATGTGCACAGCGATTGACGAAAGCATGAATGGAACCGTCACTATTTCGGGTTACAACAACGGGTGTATTTCCGATAAAAGTCGTTTTATAATCACCCTTATTTGGAATTTCTACCTCTAAGCCTAAATAGTTCCATGTTGATCCTCTAAAAATGTTGTCCATTTCTTTTTTGTAAATTCCGGGATCATTATAAACCTGATAAGGTACTCTGCTTTCGCCTTCCTCAGGCCAGATTAAAGCATCTTTTTTTGGTTCGTTTGCAGTTGTCATAAGTATCAAGTTCCTTTCATTGTTTATTTATAGTAACTATCGGATTTCTTGGATTGTACATTACAAAGCAGTTGAATAGTTTTCAATAAACCGGATGGATCTGCTATTCCTTTACCGGCAATATCCGGTGCGCTTCCATGACCAATGGATGAAAAAAGGATCGGTGTACCAATTGTAAGGGCAGAGATTTGCTTAAACGCTTTCATTTTCATGGGAATATGGGCTTGATCATGATACATGGCCAGATAAATATCGTAATGCCCCATTTCAGCAAACAGAATATCACTGCCAAAAGGCCCCTTAACATCCATTCCAGCCTCTTTAGCCTGGGTAATAGCAGGAATAATTTCAAATTGTTCCTCTTGTCCATATAACCCGCCTTCACTAGCGTGAGGATTTAGACCCGCTACAGCTATTTTTGGATCATGAATCCCCAACATTCTTCCTGCATAATGGGAAGCCTGAATCGCCTTGAAGACAAGTGGATGCTTGATCAGTTCTAATACTCTTTGCAATGGAACATGGAGGGTAACATTCACAACTCGAAAATGGTCACTGACCAACATCAAAAACGTTTCCTCTTCCTTTGTGTTGGTTAGTTGGGCAATTAAACTTGGATAACCGTCAAAGAAAATTCCTGCTTTTTCAACAGCTG
Organism: Niallia oryzisoli; assembly: GCF_036670025.1. Taxonomy (NCBI): domain Bacteria; kingdom Bacillati; phylum Bacillota; class Bacilli; order Caryophanales; family Bacillaceae; genus Niallia; species Niallia oryzisoli. Next base: position 580,238 of record NZ_CP137640.1, read on the forward strand.
ATTTGGTATGTGGTCCGCCTATTACAGCATCTACATCACCCTTTAATGCTAAATCGACAGCTAGTTTTGTATAATCCACCATGGCCTTCCCTGTCATGGAGTTCCCTTCTCCGAATTGAAATCGGTTCATATCAATCGTATCCAAATGGAAAAGATCAATTACTCCTGGGGTAAATTTGGCATTGCTTATCTTCGTGATTGGGTTTAATTGAAATGGGAGTTTAAGCCTTTCTACATAAAAGGAAAGAATATTGAGATCCCCAATCAATACAGGTTTACAAGATCTATATACCGATTCGTCTTGTAAAGCCTTCAAGCAAATTTCCGGCCCAATCCCGGAAGCATCTCCAATAGTAATGGCTAGAACTGGTTTTAAATCCATTTGACACCTCCTTGCGACAAATTGTGAATAATCATAATTTATTGAATTATTCATATTCGCATTATAAAATTAATTCATACATTAAAAACACAGGTTTTTTCGCTATCCGAAAAACAGTGAATTTTTTTTGAGATTTTTTTTGTGGAGGAAAGAAAAATGGGACAACCTGAATTGCTAGCTTCCGTTCAGAATGCAATAAGAATTATGAGAGAGTTTTCCTTTAACGAACCCATGCTAGGGATTACGGATTTAAGTAATCGGTTAGGATTATCAAAGAGTGCGGTATACCGGATTTTACAAACTTTATGTGCAGAGGGCGTCCTTCAACAAAACCCGAAAACGCGTAAATACTATCTGGGTATCACAGCTTTTGAGATTGGGTGTGTCGTATATCACGATATTGAAGTGTGTAATGTGGCATTTCCTTTACTGAACAAACTGATGACCTCCGTTCGCGGTGTGATCCAGCTAGTGATGTATGACCGCGGTAGTGTTGTTTACTTGCTTAAACTACCTGAGGACCGTGAAACACAAATTTTTAACCGAATGGGCAAGCGTGTTCCTGCTTATACTACGGCTTCTGGTAAAGTCTTATTAGCCTTTCAGTATGAAAAAGAGCGGAATAGGGTTTGTTCCGGGAAACTCCAATCTTTCACATCCAATACCATCACCGATCAGAAAGGGCTTGAAAAAGAATTAGAAATGATCAAAGAAAAGGGTTATGCCTTATCTAAAGAAGAATACAGGCTGGGTATGTACTCTGTAGCAGTGCCTATATTTGATGAAGTGACCAAACAAATTATTGCAGCAATTAGTATCACGGGACCAGAAAAATGGTTCTCCTTTTCTGAAATACAGGATAATGTAAAAAAGATGAAATTTTATAGTCGCTTAATCTCCGAACAGCTTAGCCCTAGAGAAGGAGGAATATATTCAGTTCAATGGGATTTAAAAGAATATTGATAAACGTAGTTCTGGTTATAAGCGCCGATTAGAAACATTAGAATCAGCACCGTCTCTCATCCCAAGTATGATTGAGCATGCATTGAAAGAAGGTATATCAGCTGACTATGTTTTAATGGATACTTGATTTATCCAACAACCTCTCATCCAATCGATTGTAGAAATCGGGTTGGATGTGATTGGTATGGTCAAGAATACCAATCAACGATATTTGGTTGATAACCAAAGATTGTCATTAAAAGAGCTCTATTCATTTGCGAAACCGCTTCAAGGTAAACATGGAATTTTTGTTTGAAAGAAGATAGGAGGGTTAAGTGCCTCTTGGTATATACAATTTGGAGGTGCTCCATAAACATGGCTATCAACTGATCAACTGATCAACTGATCAAAGGATATTGAAGTTGTTATAAATCGAGCTAGTACAAGTGGCTAATATGTAAGGGAAGATGATTTCCATATGCACTTTTGATTGTAGGAGTGTTTATTTGTTGGTCGTAATGATCCTTCCAGAATAGATTGGAGGGAATATATACTTTTAGGTTATGCGGGTTACTGACTATGAAAATACCCCACCCCTGTAGGTTAAAAAATATCGAAATACTGATATTCTTTACAGGGGAAGTGGTATTTATCAAAAGGGTATACACTATAGTGCAAAGCTGGGAACCCGGAAGATGCTGCTGTTTAATACCTGAATGTCTTCATCTTGTCATTTGCTTAAAAGCATATGCAGTTTCGCCCGCATATATCGTGACAAGCACCATTGGCCGTAACCAATCGAAACTCCACCGAAACCGTTACTTGCAAGGAGCCGTTCCCGCTCCTTCTCCAGCAATCCGGTCCAAACAGCAGAAAGACCTTGACTAATGATTGCTAGTGCTGATTTTCTTTGTCGCATTGGCTCAGCTCACCTGACCTCTTATTTTTCGTGACTTAAGGGCAATTCCCACGGTTATTCTGTTCGTAGTTCTTCCATGTCGAACACTACCTAAACGACAGCTTTTTGGCAGAGGGTGGCATCTCTGACCCTTTGGGCTTTCTTTTTTATTGTGACTTTAATACAACCTTTTCAGAAAAAGTATGCAACATTTTATTATTATAAATTTACTTTAGAGGAAGTTTTAACCTAGAATGGTTGAATTGTTTAAATGAGGAATTTGCGAATATATCCATAAAATGGCTATAATAAAATAACATAAAGTCAGTGGCTTATATAAGCTACCAAGTAAGAAACCCTTCAAACTGGTTGGTGTGAAGAGCATCTTTTTTGTTTGAGATAATTAGCTATGGTTGCATTTAGGTTGAGGATAAATCTGATTCGGCCGCAATTGTTAAAAAAATAATAACTCATATTATTCATATGTATGCATAGATATTAGCCGTTATTGTGGGCCACTTATTAAAGTAACTGGCAGGTTTGTTGAAGAAGGGATTCTTGCCTTGGCTATGGATAACAGATGTTATTAAACTATGCAGGACCCGAAGGAACAAAAACGGAGGCGCGTAGATGGGAGGCGTGAGTCTAGACAAGCTGGCGAGAAGGTTTGCTCTTTAGTCTTCTTGACGGATTGGCTTATAACCGCGCCGGAGCTGGACATCTCATAAAATATAGAAAAATAAGCACAGGGACAGCTCTACTTCGTCAAAGAGGAAAGAATCCGTCCCTTTGATTAAAAACTTATTTTCTTTTGAGAAGCCAGTCTTGAAAATCGGTGGCAACTATTCTTTCACCTGTGATTCCCTCTGCAGCAGTTGAGGCTAAAAAAACAATCGGCTCGGCCATAACCCTTGGTTCTAATAGCTGGAATTTTGATTCAATCTCTTTTCGAACTTCGTCCGGAATCATCCCGGTAGTAGTGGCACCACCCGGTAAAAGCATATTCACCATAATTCCATATTCCTTTAAATCTTCGGCCATTATATATGAGAGTGATTCAGTTGCTGCCCTCGATGGTCCATAAGGTACAAAACCCTTTCTTTTCATAGTCTCATGATTCATAGAAATATTAATGATTCGCCCATGACCTTGTTCCATCATTAAAGGTGCAAACCCTCGAGCTACTAAAAAATATCCTGTGAGATTGGTATCAATTAAATCTCGAAACCCCTCTGGTGTTACTTTGAAAAATGGCTGAGGCTCGACTAAAAAACGCGGGTTTACTGTCCTCATCCCAATTCCCGCATTATTGACGAGAACATCCAGCTTCCCCCATTCTCTTTTCACCCATTCGACCGCCTGATTGACGGATTGTTCTGATCGAACATCCAAAGGAATTCCAACAGCAGGATAACCCTCGCGCTTTAACTTCTCTACTACTTGATCCAATTTAGTTCCAACTCTAGAAGCTAACGCCACCGTGGCTCCAGCGCGAAGCAAAGCCTCCGCCATGGAAAATCCTAGGCCGCTTGAAGCACCTGTTACGAGGGCAGGATATTTCTTAACTCTTTTGTATTCATATTCATTTTTCCTTCGAAATGTTATGATACCACTGACTAATACAGTATTCTATCTAATCATCACTTTTATACTTTGCCAAAAAAGTAAGCTAGAGGGTTTTCGGGCGCAGTAAAAAAGAGGCAGAATAGGGGAAAATCCATTTTAAAGCGAGGCGGATCAATTTGTATTTAACCTCACTAGAAATAGTTCGGCTATTAGCGAAAGTAACTTAAACTTCCAAAGGGAACTGCATGTTAAAAAGATTTAGACATTAACTTCCACAATAAGCCGTTCCGTTTTAAGCTCAAAATGGTAAATAGGTTATCATCACATGCTCATCAAGAGAACATTTTTGAATGAGTATGATTTCATCCTTTTAAAACAATTTCTATTCTTGGGGTCCTGATGTCAAAACGCGTTTACTATACCCTAAGAAATTTTTGTAAAAAATTTTTTCTACCTAAGCTGTAAAAATCAGGGCTTTTTATCATTAACCACCGTTTTTGCTAAATATCCAGTTGGATATTTATGTTAATACGGTGGAGGTATTTTCCAATAAATACACTTAAAGTAACGGATAAAAAATAGTTTAAAAGGTGAGAAACCAAAAAATGTTTAAGTGATTGTGATGAGCTAAGGATTATAAACACCTTATAGATGACAGAATAACAAACAAAAAAGAGGGTGTTTGTTATCTTTATTCTATTTTTTCTAACAGTGATAATTGTCGTAATAGTAGCTTTTTGTGTGAAAAGGAGAAAGACCAGGCATGAATTGTTTGCGAGTATATTATTTGCTTTAATGATGAATTTTGTTACGGATTTATATCTTGATATTAAATACCATCTTTATTGGTATTTTGATAAAAAGGAGGTTGATTGGGCGTATTTATTTGTTGCCATGGGGCAGGTAGGTGTATTATACATTATTGTTAATTACTTTCCCAATAACGCTGCTACAATTAGAAAATTAATATATGCCATGGTCTGGACAGGAATCCTTGTTTTGCTTGAGTTATATACTGTAAAAATTGAGGTATTACATTATGGTAAATGGAATCCTTGGTATTCTGCAGCAGTGTATTTTGTGTCATTACAGTTTCTTTATTTTGTATTAAAATACATTCAGGATAGTAGAGAAGTTAGTGAAAAAACGAAATGATTTAGCAAAATTCCTATGAGAAACAGAGTAAGAAAAGCTATGTATAAAATTATATCTCAAGCAAAATGTGGGACGACGTTCAAAGAACACATTGTAATTTTAGTTTGTTCAAAAAAATGTGAAGAAATACACTTAAAGTAACTGGCAGGTTAGTGAATAAAGAAATGGTAAAAGGATGTAAAAAGAGGCAAAGTAAAGGTAATAAAGTTTAATATGTTAAAGTGAAAGTAGGAGATGGTGATATGTCAGAAGATGAATTTTTCTCAAATAATGCATCTAATGTTTATGAAATATATTCAAAAATACTCGATTTATTGAAAGAAATTGGACCTTTTGAAATTGAGTTTAAAAAGACTTCTATACATCTTTTGAATAAATCTTCCTTCGGAGGAGTTCATCCAAAAAAGAAATGGTTAGATTTTAATTTAGTAACAAACCATCAAATTGAACACGCGAAGATTACTAAAATTGAACAAGTTTCAAAAAACAGATTTCACAATAACTTTAGATTTCATAGTGAAGACGAACTAAATCAAGAGTTTTTAGTTCTTTTAAAAGAATCATATCAATTAATGAGTTAGTTAGAGAAAGGATATTTATTACCAATGAACAGCATTTTCTTGGGAATTATATCTGGTATAATATTTGGTTTATTCTCTGTACTATTAATGCTCCCGATGAAATTTGAAGATAAACGTATTGCTATTATTGGTTCATTTATTAATCGTTTTACGATTGGTTTCTTAATATCAGTAACTGTTCTTCCTATGTATGGTTGGACAGGAGACCTTGAAATTAAAATGTTTCCTTTCTTCTGACAGACTTATTAATTTCGAAAACAATCCATTCAATCATCTTTTCGTATAGAAAAACTTATTAAGAAACATGCACTAGAAAAAATATAAATCATATATAGGTAATATCCCGTTTGAATGCTTGAGGAGGATATTATGAAACCTATGTTACCTAGTGAAAAATATTTCGGTAATTTAGAACTAGTTTATGCATTTTATGGGGCTATGCCTACTGGTGTTACTGTTTCAGAAACCGGTCGTATTTTCATTTGCTTTCCGAAATGGGGAGACGATGTTAAATTTACGGTGGGGGAAATTGTTGAGGATAAATTGCAGCCTTATCCTAATTTACAAACCAATTTGGTTAATCCCGAGAATATCACAATGACTTTCATCAGTGTCCAAAGTGTAGTTGCTGATGGAAGGGGAACGCTTTGGATATTAGATACAGCGGCACCCAATTTTTCTGAACCTATTAAAGGGGGGGCAAAATTAGTCGCTGTTGATTTAGAAACCAATACAATAAGAAAAGTATATACCTTTACAGAAGATGTTGTCCTGCCTACAACTTATCTGAATGATGTCCGTTTTGATTTTCGTGTAGGAAAAGCAGGTTATGCCTATATAACGGATTCTTCTTCAAGAGGACCAGGAGCTATTATCGTCGTAGATTTATCAAATGGAAACGCGTTTAGACGGTTAAATGGGGTAAATTCAACTTCACCCGATCCCTATTTTTTACCGAAAGTAGAAGGTCAAATTTTAATGAATCGAAACAAAGACGGTTCAACTTCTCCATTTAGATTGGCGTCTGATAGTCTTGCGATTTCTCCCGATGGAAAGATATTATTTTTTGCTCCACTAACCAGTCGTCATTTGTTCTCGATCTCAACAGAAGCCCTAAGAGACAGATGGATACCGGACATGGATTTACCTTATCATGTGAAGTATTGGGGAGAAAAAGGTGCGTCTGATGGAATGATCACCGATGCAAAGGGAACTGTTTATGCTGGAGATTATGAAAACAACAGTATCCGTAAGATATTGCCAAATGGAGCAATGGAAACCATTGCACATGATCCAAGAATACTATGGCCTGATACTTTTTCAATTGGCCCTGATGGATACTTATATGTCATTGTAAACCAATTACATCGGCAGGCCAGATTTCATTATGGAAGAGATTTACGAGAAAAACCTTATAGTTTACTTCGTATGAAAATTGGCGAATTACCTGCTCCAGCCTTTTAATAATGATGGTCTACTTCCTTCACAGCAGTAGGCCTTTTAGATGTTATTCAGCTCTTCTTGCCTTATTATGGATAGATTGCGGCTCCCCTGAAAGATCATAAGCCCAGGTTTCATTCTCTTTCTTAAATGAGTTTTTTATTCTTTACAAATAGCATGAATGACACAGGGCGTCTCCGCATTGGCGGGGGCGCGCTTTTTCCACGTGGACATGGATATGAAAAGACGGAATGAGCATAATTAACCTGGAAAGATAGGGAGTTTTTACAGAACTTATTAAGGATTTCAGGTGAGAAAATATATGTTTGGGAAAAAGAAAAGCAAACCAATCCGTCATGAAAATAAGGACGGCAACCAGCTTTTTCAAAAAAATAATGATTTATCTATAGCTGCTGTCAAGGGCCTGATTTCAAATATGGATGATGGAGAATTGATAGAACACAGGATTAATAAAGACCGGAATATAACTCTTATTTTCATCCGAACATTAATTGACCTGGAAAGGTTAAATGAGTCCATCATTCAGCCGTTAAAAAATTGTTCTGAAGATATGATACATACCTGCATTGCCTCAGTAAAAGCGGCTGCTCTGACCAGCCTTGATGAAGCACAGCAGCTGATGATGTTGGAATATGTGCTCCTTGATGACGGCAAGGGACGCTGGTGGGCTGTTCCATTTAAAAATCCATTAGGGAGAAGCATTGAACAATCGGAAACAGAAACCATTTTATACGGTCCTAAGGACAGCTTCACCGAACAGATTGACCAAAATATCACTTTGCTACGAAGAAGGCTTCCGGTGACTGAACTTAAAACGGAGAAGTTTTCTGCTGGTTACCTGACTAAAGCGAAGGTTGTATTACTGTATGTAGAGGGAATCGCCAATCCAGATATTGTAGATATAGCCCGCAAAAAAATTTCCAAAATAAATTTTGATATGGTGATTGAACAGTCGAATCTGGCAGCGTTTATGGAGGATCACATCCATTCGGTCTTTCCGCAGTTTCAGCAGACAGATCGTCCGGATCAATGTGCCTATTCTCTTGGACTTGGAAAAATCGTCATTCTTGTGGCAAATACACCGTTTGCGTTAGTTGCTCCTATCACCTTTTTTCATTTCTTTCAATCATCAGAGGACTATATCCACAAATGAATGGTTGCCAGTTTCTTGCGATGCCTTCGGTATGTAAGCTACTTGACGTCTATTACATTAATCCCTCTGTATGTTGCGTTAACCACCCATCACTATCATGTCATACCGCTGCAGATTCTGTTTGTTTTATTAGAATCCAGGAGTAAATTGCCATTTAGCCCCTTCTGGGAAGCGCTATTAATGCTTCTGATTCTGGAAATTATTAAAGAAGCCAGTTTGAGGATGCCAACAAAAACAAGCACAACTCTGGGTACAATCGGTGGTATTGTTATTGGCCAGGCATCAGTGGAAGCAGGGTTTGTAAGCAAGGTGTTAATTGTTTTAGTGGGTGTAGCCGCAATTGCTTCTTTTTTAGTTCCGAATTATCTGTTAAGTAAGACTAACACACTCATTCAATTTGTATTTTTAATTTTAGCATCGTTACTGGGAATTCCGGGAATTGTGCTTGGAATGATCTATATGCTCGCACACCTTAATGGACTTACAAGCTTGAAACAGCCATATTTTGCTCCGGTTGCGCCCCTCTATTGGAGAGATTGGATGGATTTCTTCATTCGGGCTCCTATTCCATGGATGAAAAAGCGTCCAGCACATGTACATCCTCTCTTTAGATGGAGATATAACCGAGGAGATGATCACTAGATGGGGGATTTTATATTATTTGATAAGACTGCTCAGCTTGGAAAGGGATATATTATTGCATTCGCTAGCCGTTCACAAATGCTCTATTATATATTATTTTTGCCAAAGTTTTTAGAGATGCCGTATTTATTATTAGGGATACTGGCAGTAGGAATCCTATCTCAGATTAACCTATTTATTTTATCAAAGTGCCTGTCTTCTAAATATACGCAGCATGGGTATCATGGATTCGCTGATCTTTTAGGCCGGAGGACGCTTCGTATAATAGTCTTTGCAGGGATTGCGATCATTTTTATAAAGATGAGTATGATTATTCTGGGGTATGCTGAAATCGTCCATCAATTTATTTTTCCTGCTATGCAGCCGCCGTGGATGATCCTGTTTATTATGCTGATAAGCACCTATATTGCCAGTCAGGGGATGGAAAAAACACTGCGATTTGGCATTATTGCTTTCCTATGTACCTTTTGGATCATCCTGCTTTATATTCCGTATTTCTTTCCTCCTGTAGCTGAGCTGCATGATCTATATCCTTTGATCTCAACAGATTGGTCACATAAACCCTGGAAAGGCATATTAATGGTCTGGTCCTCTTTATCAGGACCGGAGTACTTAATTCTGGTGCTGCCTTGGATAAATTCCAAGCAAAAGACGCTGAGATATTTATCCATTGCAAATGCGATTTCTATTTTAGAGTATTTGTTGCTTTTCTTGGCATGCCTGTTCTTTTTCGGAACCACTTACCTGGGAAAAATAGGTTTTCCGGTAGTTAATATGATCAGATACCTTCAGTCTCCTGTTTTTGAGAGAGTGGAAATTATCATGATTTCCCTGCAAATGTTTAACTATGTTTTCTTTATATCCGTTTTGCTGCTTTGTTTTTATGGAGCCATACGCATTTTTGCAGGAACTCAGTATAAAGAAACTACACGTAAAGGTTTTTACGCTGTGTGCTTGCTTGTCCTGGCAGGTGTGTTTTTAATTCAGCTGTTCTATTGGAGAGAAGGAAAAGAACTAAACCGCTGGGCAAACGTGCAATTATGGTCTGGTGCCTTTACTTATTTATTAATTCCATCTCTCCTCCTGGCTGCCACTAAAATAAAGGGGAGGCGTTCCAGTCTATGAGGGCACTCACTTCATTTATGCTTATATTAAGCAGTATAGGTCTTTTAACTGGCTGTTCTCCTTTTGCAAATGACAATACAGTTGAAGAAATTGCGCCTGTGACATTTTTGTCCGTTGAAGCGGGAGAAGAAAAAGGTAAATTAAAAGTCTCTACATTGGTTCCTCCTATCATGAAGGAAGATAAACAATTTTTTTCCACCGATGTCACATTGTTAGATCAGGGAAGAAGGAGATTTAATTTGAAATATTACCGGGAAATTAAGCTCGGGCAGCTCCGTATGCTGTTTATTGATGAAAAGGTTGCCAGAAATGGAATTGTATCATTGATTGACACGCTATTAACCGATCCAGATGTATCTCCGCGGCTTTATCTCGTTGTATTGAAAGGTGATTTCGAAGCATTTATCAAGAATCGTATGCAGCAACAAAAAGATCTGGATTACTATCTATACAGGATGTTTAAGCATTACGAAAAGGGGCAACAGGGAGAAATTACAGTTACAAATATTCATGAGTTTATGGAAAAAGTGTATTCTCCTTATTCAGATCCGTTCATTCCGATATTCAAGGTGGATAAAGACCATTTTAGCTATGAGGGCACTGGATTTTTTGGGAATGGAAAGTTAAAAGGTGGTTCTGATAAGAATCAAGACCAATTTTTTCAGCTTCTTAACAACTATCATTTTCTTAATAACATGATCATTACACCATTGGACGTCTCTCTGGGGGAAGTTCGTTCACGTGCTACGACACATGTAAATCTACATGAACATACCGTTTCATTTAAGATTCATTATAGTGGCAGAATCGATGAATACCGAGGCAATAAAGACCTGGACAGGCAGGCCAGCATTTACGAATTAGTCGACGAGCTCGAGGGCTATATGGAAGAGGGCACCGTTTCACTGCTGAAAAAATTTCAGGAATTGAAAGTGGATCCCCTTGAAATAGGCGGACAGACGATGAGACCCGCTTCAAAGCCCATGTCAGAAGAAGACTGGATAAAGTTCTGGCAGAGTGCAAAAATAAAAGTTGACTGTTATTTTGAACTTGAACCTTTATCCATTTAATATAGAGTACAAGTAGCTGCGATACATTTCGCAGCCTGTTTTTTTATACCTTGACAATCATTCTGCTGTCGGTGAAGGTAGTAATAAGCTATTGCGGATACCTACGGTATTATAAATTCCTCACAAGTAAAAGCTTGGGTCAAAAAATTGTATGAAGCAGGAAGTACTGAGGCCTTTAAACGATTGGCATCACCGGGTTCAGGGGCTAAGGGGGGGTAGCAAATCCTTTAAAGGGGAAACGTATTGACTTTAGGACAAAATATAGTAAATAATTCCGCTATATATAATCATCTTATGTTATACATATCAACTTACAATAAAAGGGGTGGCGTTTATGAAGTTATTGTTTTTGTACCACTCAGTAGTAAAAAATATCTCGAGGGGAGGAATCATTATGAGGAATGAATGTAAATGGTGTGACGAAGAAAAAGATTTCCTGGTTTATATGAAGTATGAATACAAAGAAGGAATGTATTGTCAAGATTGTAGAGAAAAAATCGCTAATGGTGATTTGGACGAATATTACGAGAGTTTAGAAAATGACGATTATTTTCTAGATCAAGATATACCTGAGCAACCACTGAACAATTAACTATCTGGTGGCGCCTAAAGGTCAGTTCAATAAAGAAAAAAGGTGTCTCTTTTGAGGAAGAATATGCTTCTGTGTCGTAAGTAAACAACTTTTTTCACACCTTTTTTTACTATATTTGTATTGAACAACATAAACATTCTATAGAAGAAAATTATTTCTATAGGAGGTTTCTATGGATCAAAAGGATCAAAGTCGTCAATTAGACCAAATAAAGCAAATGCAACAAATGTTTAAAGCGAACATGAAACCTCAACCTTATCCCATGTACCCTAACTATGGGAAAATCACACGTTACCAAGAAATTCCGATAAGTTTACCTGAACAGCGCCAGCTGCGCCATCCCGGAGTGGAAAAATTAATGGTACCCCTTCCAATTATTGAAAATCCGAACTATAAAGGGAGTGGAAAGTTATCAGGAAAAGTAGCACTTATTACAGGGGGTGACAGTGGTATTGGTGCAGCAGTAGCAATTGCGTTTGCTAAAGAAGGCGCAGATGTTGCTATTTCATACTTAGATGAACATGAGGATGCAAATAGAACAAAAACGAGGATTGAACAACTCGGACAACGTTGTTTTCTAATGCCTGGTGACTTGCGGGACAAACAACAGTGTGTCTCCATTGTAGAACAAACAGTAAATACGTTTGGACGTCTCGATATTCTTTGTAACCACGTTGGTATCCAATTCCAACAACTAAGTCTGCTTGACATTACAGATGAGCAATTCGATGACACCTTCAAAGTTAATATATACTCTCATTTTTACACAACAAGAGCAGCGCTTCCTCATTTAAAACCGGGCAGCTCAATCATTGGCACATCTTCAGTGGTGACGTATGTAGGTGAGCAGCAAATGATTGATTATACGGCAACAAAAGGCGCAATAGTTGGTTGGACACGTGCCTTGGCTAAAAATGTCGTGAAACAAGGGATCCGTGTCAATGCCGTCGCCCCCGGCCGAATTTGGACCCCGCTTATTTCAGCAAGTTTCTCGTCAGACCAAGTCGCTGTATATGGAGCATTTAATCCAATGGAACGAGTTGCCCATCCATTTGAACTCGCACCAACCTTTGTCTATCTTGGTTCTGATGATTCTCGTTTTGTTACTGGTCAAGTTCTTCATGTTGATGGGGGAGAATCCACACATTCCTAATGGAAGGGGGTTACCATTTTGAGATATGAATTTAATCCAGAAGTAAAGTTATTGCTAGTAAACCAATCAAATGAAAAAGTAAAGATGGTCTATATGGAGGATTCCTGGCCAATGTCTAAAATTGCACTTAGACCACCATACTATTGCTACCCAAGTTACGAGCTGAATTATCCAATAATCTAAATAATAACACTTGACACTTGCATTTTTTAGAGGTGATATTAAAAAATGCAAGTGTCAACAAGTGTATAAAAATATTTTTTTTGTATTTTGAACTATTATCAGAACTCAAAAAGGTACAAGCGGCATCAAGGGAAGAGGCAGGTTGTATAAAGTATGACTTGCACCAATCTGAAGACCAAACTTTTGTTTTATATGAAGTGTGGAAGGATGAGGAAGCGCTGGAACACCATATTCAGTCTGCTCATTATCAGGAATACAGGAACAATATTGCAGACCTTGTATCAACTAGAGAAGTGTATAAGCTAAAAATAATGGAATAAGTTCAAAGATGGAGTGGCGGAACCGTCGGAAAAACCTGTTATATGCAGGTTTTTTAGTTGTCTCTTTTAAGATGGGAGCTTTTCGCCGTATCTCCTTCGAAACAAATCTTTTGATTTGGACAGACCAGATGGCTAATATATTAATATCGCGAATTACCGATTTGGCGTGATGCTTTCAGATCATCTATCCAGCTTCCATTGGGATAGTGATAATCGATATAGAAAGAGGCAAATGACATTGAAGCAGGAATTGGAACGCTTAAATGATGAACAAGCCGTTGAAATTTTTAAGGCATTGTCGAACCAGACGAGGGTGAGCATTCTTCAAATGTTAAAAGATCCCGACAGTCATTTTTCACCGCAAGCCCATATTATTGCTGATGAAGGATTTGAAGGCGGGGTTTGCGTAGGGGATATCCGAAGCAAGGTCGGGATTTCGCAATCCACTACTTCACAGTATTTATCGATTCTGTTGCAAAGCGGACTGGTTGAAATGAAGCGAATCGGACAATGGACGTATTATCGCCGTAATGAGGAGACGATTAAAAAGTTCGAAAAATACATTGGTACAAAAATTTAAGGAGAATTGAAGTGAGTTTATTACAGCATCGAGCATTTAACAGGTTGTACCAACAGGATAAAATGACGCTTGGTTTCGCGATTCCGACGGCAAGGATGTCCAAATATCCGATTATGGAAAATCAGCTGTCGCTTGCCCGCAAAATTGAAGACCATGGTTTCGCGGCATTGTGGCTTCGGGACGTTACGATTCAGAATTTGAATATTGATGATAATGGTCAAATGTATGATGTATGGATTTATTTGACCTATCTTGCGGCCCATACCAAGGATATTGCACTTGGGACGGCGAGTGTGGTCCTCCCGCTGCGCCATCCTGTCCGAGTGGCAAAGGAAGCATCATCTATTGACCGGTTGTTTCCCGAACGCCTGATCATGGGAGTGGCTTCAGGAGACCGGGATAAAGATTTTACAGCTTTGGGAATATCCATGCTCGAAAGTGGAGGGCTGTTTAAAAAGAATTATGCATTCCTTGAACGGCTGTTAAAGGAGGACAATCCGACAATCAACAGCGATTTAGGCATCATCGATGGAACGGATATGAGAATGATCCCCAAACCTTTTTCTTCGATTCCGACCATGGTGACAGGATTCAGCAATCAATCGATTGAATGGATCGCCCAGAATGGGGACGGCTGGGATCCAGTACCCGAGGATTATCCCACAACAAACTCAATTGATTAACGAGTATCGCGAGTTGTCGGAAATTCACGCCCCAGGAGTGTTTAAACCTTTCACTCAGACTTTATTTATCGATTTATCGGAAAATCTCGATTCGTTTCCTGTTCCGATTCAGATTAGTTTTTAAAAAAATTAGATAAGGGAAGAAGATGAACTTATGTCTAAACATGCAAATAAACTAAACGAAATTCCATTCTCGGTGCTTGATCTTTCACCGATAACAGCCGGAAGTACTCCTGCTGACTCTTTCCGCCATACATTGGAACTCGCACAGCTTGCTGAAAAACTTGGTTACAACCGTTTTTGGCTCGCAGAACATCATAATATGCCGTTTATCGCCAGTTCCGCCACTTCTGTGGTGATGTCCCATGTGGCAGCCGGTACATCAAAAATCAGGATTGGTTCAGGAGGAATCATGCTGCCGAATCACGCACCGCTCGTCATCGCTGAGCAGTTTGGCACTCTTGAATCATTATATCCTGGGCGAATTGACCTTGGTCTGGGGCGGGCACCCGGTACAGATCAGGGGACCGCTCGTGCATTGAGACGCGACTTGGGAAGTACCGGAAATGACTTTCCTGAGCAATTAGCGGAACTCCGCGGTTATTTTGATCCATCCCTGGCACAAGGGAACCCTATAAAAGCGATTCCAGGTGAAGGTTTGAATATTCCAGTCTGGCTGCTGGGTTCAAGCGGCTTCAGTGCGCAGCTGGCCGGAGAACTGGGTTTGCCATTCGCGTTTGCCGCCCATTTCTCGCCACTTAACACTCTGGGTGCTCTACAGATCTATCGCAAGGCGTTTAAGCCTTCGAATGTTCTCGATAAGCCGTATGCGATGGTGGCATTGAATATCATTACAGCAGAAACGGATAAAGAGGCAAAGCGCCTTTTTACAACAATACAGCAGCAATTTTTGAATCTGATGAGTGGCAACCTTACACCGCTTCAACCACCGGTAGATGACATATCCAAAGTGGCCAGCAGCTACCAATTAAAGGCTCTCGAGCAGCAATTAGGCTCATCGATTGTTGGCAGCCAGCAGACGGTAAAGGACAAGCTGCATACATTTTTGGAGGAGAGCCAGGCAGATGAAATCATGGCCATTGCCCAAGTTTACGACCACAAAGCTCGCCTGCATTCATACGAGCTTCTGGCAGAAATTACAAAAAGCGAAAGGTAAAAAGGAGGACATCAGCAAGGAAACCTTTTTGATTTTTCTAGGGCATTGAATATGGATGAAACCGTGAAATCAGGTTATGAGGTTGTTTACAGGATTCCTTAATTAAAAAGATAAAAGTTGTTATTTCTATGTGCCGCAAGCAGGATTTGACATCACGAATTCTTCCAAAGGGCATCACCATCATTAAACACGTGACAGAGCGATACTAACTGTTTTTATACCCTCATATATCTAGCAGAAACATATACTAAACACGGTGGATTACTTGTATTAATTGTATAATGAGAATAATACCAACGATGTTTTATAATTTTAAATTAATACTTCAAAATGAATTTTCAATACAAAAAATGTTTTAAGAAGGAAGGGTTTTTACTATGTCATTAAATGGTAAACGAGTAGTTGTTTTAGGGGGTACTTCTGGTATTGGTTTAGCAACTGCCAAAGCGTTTCTCGATCAATCTGCTCAAGTGATCATTGCCAGCCGTTCTGTTTCCAAATTAAATGAAGCAAAACAAGTTCTTGGTGGCAATGTGGAAGGAATTGAAATCGATTTTCGAAGCGAAGAAAAAGTGGCAGAATTTTTCAGTGTGGTTGGAAAATTTGACCACCTTGTGGTAACCGCAGGAGAAGGAGCAATGGGGCACTTTAGTGAATTGCCTGTTGCAAGTGCTAAAGAGGCATTTGATAGTAAGTTCTGGGGGCAATATATTACCGTCCGTTCAGCACTTCCGTATTTAAACAAGGAGAGCTCAATCACCTTAACCTCTGGTGTATATGGCGTTCGTCCTCCTCAAGGCGCTACTACGTTAGCGGCAATCAATTCAGCCATTGAAGGATTGGTTCGAGGACTTTCCGTAGACTTAGCCCCTATTAGGGTAAACGTGGTTTCACCTGGAATTGTAGACACTCCAATTTATGCTGGAATGCCAGATGATCAAAGGCAAGCACTGTTCAACGGCATTGCACAACAGCTCCCTGTTGGACGTATTGCAAAGCCGGAAGACATAGCTGAAACCTATGTATACCTTGCTAAAAATGGTTTTACTACTGGTACGGCTGTTCTTATTGATGGTGGAGCCCGCCTAGTATAATGGCCTAAATGGATGTTGAACGGAAGCTTATCATCCTGCCAAGCAGCTGTTCTAACTAAAGCAGAAATAAGGTAAGAATTAAGTAATATACTGGTGGCAATACTGCAAAAGAGTAATGCCACCTTTTTTGTTAATAGGTATAAAAAAACAAAAGGAAGTGTTGATTTTTAATGAGTCTACATGACAAAAATAAATTAACAAAAATAAAAAATTCCCTTGAAAGTCGTGTAGTAACATTGCCTGATGGAACTTCTCTGCCAAGAATAGGACAAGGAACCTGGTATATGGGAGAAAATCCTCAAATGAGAGAAAGGGAAATCAAAGCTTTACAACTCGGAATTGAATTAGGCATGAAACTAATAGATACAGCGGAAATGTATGGTGATGGCGATTCTGAACGGTTAGTAGGTGAAGCTATTAAAGGACGAAGAGATGAAGTCTTTTTAGTATCAAAGGTTTATCCTCATCATGCAGGATTAGATATGATTGCCAAGGCGTGTGAAAACAGTCTAAAAAGGCTGGGAACCGATCATCTTGATTTGTACCTTTTACACTGGCGAGGACGTGTGCCATTAGCAGAAACCATTGAAGGAATGGAAAAGTTACGCAAGGAAGGAAAAATAGTAAGGTGGGGAGTCTCCAATTTTGATTCCGATGATATGAAAGAGTTATGGAACACCACTAACGGAAAAAATTGTATGATTAATCAAGTATTATATCATCTTGGTTCAAGGGGTATAGAGTATGATCTCTTACCATGGCAGCGAGAACATCACATGCCTATTATGGCGTATAGCCCGCTAGCTCAAGGAGGTACTTTAAGAAGACAACTGTTAACGGATCCAACCATTTTAGAGATTGCAGAAAAGTACGCTGTACAACCCTTACAAATCGCTCTCGCTTGGACAATCCGGTCTAACAATTGTCTAGCTATTCCAAAAGCTGTACAAGAAGAGCATGTACTAGAAAATGCGGAAGCTGCTATTATTGAATTAACAAAAGAGGATTTAAATAGACTTGATGAAGTATTTCTGCAACCGACTAGAAAAATGCCTTTGGACATTTTATAGAAATTTTGAGGATAGACAGGAGAGAAGGGATTGAATTTGTATGTCAACAGAGGTATCGGGAAAATATACTCCATGCAGCGCAGAGGAGGCTCCCGGCCTAGGATTCTGAAGTAAGTAAATACACTGACTAGGCCGATGGGTAATAACAAATAACAGAAAAAGACCTTCTCCCGATACTTCTTTTGTGTTAACAAGAATACGACTACCACAGGGTGGTCGCTGCTCTCCTAGCAACTACTGGATTACATTTTAGGTAACACATTCGCCCTATTGTCAGTTAGGAAGTCCTGCTGACTTAACTAAGACGAGTTTTTAATTAATCATTCCGGGATACTCCCACAGACCAAGCTGCCCTTTTGCAGGAATAGACTCCTTTAATGTGCGCATCCCTTCCACTTCCCAGGCGTAACCGCCTACCCGATAATCACCTAACAAAAATTCAATACCGGAAACAACTCGCCCATCTTCCAGTACCGCCCAAGTTTCATTGTTTTCAACCACTCTTATGCAATTTTTCAGTTCACAGACGCCAATGATCACACCTGTCGGGAGGTCTTCTCCTGAATATCCGTGTTTTTGGAGCAGCTCCTGGACCCTCGGGTAGCTGCAGGCGGCCTTGTCCGGTTTTTTGCTCGTATGAATCGCTAATGGACCTCGATAGTTGGTTCTCCATGTCCTCGTTTCATATTTGGACTCGCCAAGGACAAACAAACTAGCCCAGGGCTGAATCATTGATAGAATTTTCATTTAGCACGTCCCCAATCAGAAAAATGTATGACTAGGGTTCCCTTAACGAAGGAAAGTATATACTTGCTTCGTTACATCATTTAAATTTGTAACGGTCAAACTGTAACTTCTTCGAAAAGTATCTATAATTTTAGGAAGATAGGATAAAAGAGGCTTTTACATAAAAACAGAGCAAAGAAAAAGGGTATGGGATCTTCATATTTGAAAAAATCGGGGGACGAATGTTTCGATTAAGCAATCATTACCAAACAGATGAATTTATGATCATCAACATTGTTTATGACTACAGCTCAAAAGTTAAAACGTATACTTTTTTAGCGGAAAAGTTTCTGTAAAATGTCCCTTATTAAGGCTTAGGCTTCCGGGACTCTAGCATCATCATTAGCGGCTATAGAGTAGGGAATCCACGATTTAGAACCCACATACCCTGCTTCATAAAGCCGATGAAGCAGGGTATTCCCGCAAATGCATCGTTTAACCTACTCATAACCCGTTGAAGTAGGGAATCGACGATTTAGTACCACTTACCCGGCTTCATAGACAAATACACAATTCTTTTATCGCTAAATCAAGTGATGGTTTATTTGTAGGATTCAAATATGTACGGAGTACTATTAGATGTTATTCAGCTACTTCTAGCCTTTTCCGTTCAACCAAGATGAAGCTTTTGTCCTAGTCATAATTAAATTTGCAGTTGACTTTCTGAACTGTAAATATTATAGTTACAGTATAGTTGCTTGCATAATATATTTGGTATTGTTTTTTTGCAAAGTACTAATCGTTTTTTTTGGTGAAACTGTAATTTTTTATTTTACATTTCAGTCTGGTCAAACCAAACGGTTTAATCACATAGACTACATGCTGGGCTGATCGGTAAAGCAATTACTAAAAATATAATCAAGGGAGTGGAAAAAATGGTGAGGCTTTATGTAACATCAAGTTGTTCTTCCTGCCGTAAAGCAAAAGCTTGGCTTGAGGAACATCAAATTGATTATATTGAAAGAAATATCTTAACAGAACCCATTACACTCGACGAGATTAAATCCATTCTTCGCATGACAGAAAATGGCACGGATGAGATTATCTCAACTAATTCAAATGCATATCAGGAATTAGACGTAAATATTGAATCGCTTCCGCTGAAAGAATTATATAAATTGATTATGGATAATCCCAAGATGCTGAAAAGGCCAATTATCCAGGATGAAAAAAGATTACAGGTTGGATTTAATGCAGAAGAAATTACAAGTTTTCTTCCGCGTAAACTACGTAAATTCACCTATATGCAATCGTATAATGTAGCCAATTAACAGAGAATTTTGAAGTACTTTGCTTGACAATGAAATCTGTAATGCTTATTATTACAGTACTTCTTGCTTTATTGAAAGAAATTCCTTAACGGCTTAGGAGGCTGCTTATGAATAGTGATTTTACTCTAGCCATTCATAGTTTAACTTATCTTGCTCTGCAGCCGGATCGGATGTCTACAAGCGATGCTATATCGGAAAGTGCTGGAGTACATCCAGTACGGATTCGCAAAGTCCTTAGTTTGTTAAAAAAACATGGATTCATAAAATCCAAAGAAGGAACAGGCGGAGGATTTATTTTTGTCCTTGATTTAAGTGAAGTAAATCTGTGGGATATATATAAAATCACATCTGAAGGCGCATTGCAGCCTAAATGTCCTAATTCAAACGAAAATTGTATTGTGGGCGCAAATATGAAAAAGGTACTCTTTAACATTTTCTTTGGTGCAGAAGAACATCTCGGGGAATATTTAAAGCACTATACCATTAAAGACGTTGTCGACCTTATCAATCACGCGGAATAACCAGTCTGACGGAGGGCCGAGCCTTCTCTTTATTATAAATGTAATAAAATAAATTACAGTTACTTCGCGGTTTAGCCAAAAAATTTAGAGAGGTGAATAAAGAATGATTGCAAATAAAGACTCAATTTTAAAAGCAGGGGATTGGGTAAAGGGAAAGTCAATCGATGGGGAGCTGCTAATAGGTTATATAGAATCTCTTGCTATCCAGGGTGGGGCTCTGAAAGTAACGGTCGTTACATCTGATAATGAGATGACTGTTGGGAAAACTATTCTAATGCAGAGCAAAGATGTGAAGAAATTGCCGGAATCGAAAGTATCAAACAAAGAGCAGATTCGTTTTCTGATTGACTTGGCGCTTTCTACAGGAGATGAGGAATGGTTTATTGAATTGTCTTCTCAGATAAACTCCATGAGGCAGCTTGTTGATTCCATTAGATAACGTAAAAGAAGAAATGTCGAATCGGTAGGATCTGTGCCTGGTGTGATAGATAATATTGTCGAAAGGTTTTCCTTTCGGAAAAACAAAAAGACCCCAGTTTACTTCATGTTGTAAGATAGAGATACCTGACAGGGAACCTCAGCTTACATTCCAACAAGAGGAGATGAAGTAAATGGGGTATTACTTTAATAATATACAAGGAAAGAAAGGTAGTCAATTCAGTTCACAATTAAGAGGAGTCAATTTGGAGAAGGTATTAATTGTTTCGATAGATGCTGCAAAGTACTTTCAAAAGGCGTTGATATGTAATTACTTTGGGGATGTTCTAGAGAAGCCTTTTTTCTTTGGACTAGATCAGCTAGGGATTGATTTAATCTGTTCTAAGATAGAAAGATCTCAAAAGGAGATTGAGGCAGAAAGAATCTTTGTTGGTATTGAAGCTACTGGACATTATTATGAGGATATTGTTCGTGAGTTAGGAAAAAGAGGTTATAAAGTAACCATCATTAATGCGGCAACAACTTATGAGGAAAGATTCAGTGCACTAAACTGGAGTAAAACGGATGATTTAGATCTATATGCCATTGCCCATGAACTTATCCAAAACAAAGGAATGGAAAATAGGCTGCCAGAAGGTCATTATCGTAAACTTATGACATTGACCCGTGCACGAAGAAGCGAGGTACGAAAACGTGCTTTATTAAGAGTACACATCAGAACACTCATGGATCATATTTGGAGGGACTTTCAAGGTTACATAGAAGTGGAAAACAACAAGCCGAAGAAAAAGCTGATATTTAGTGATTTCTGGGGACAATCATCCTTATTCTTCCTTGAGTTCTATCCTCATCCTTCGGATGTACTAGAACTAGGAATCGAAAAGCTAACCTCAATAATAAAGGAGAAGAAACTAAGAATACGTACATCTACTATTCAAACTCTTTATCAAGTGGCGCAAACCTCAATTGTAAAAGAGAAAGAGGAAGTATCCGTGGAACTCTTATTATTAAGTATGGCGATTCAGGATATAAAAAGGTTGTCTGAGAATATAAAAACGCTAGAAAAGGAAATAGAAACAGCGCTACTTCAAACAGATGGACGACTGCTTCTAACTGTGCCTGGAATTGGTGTTATTACAGCGGCCGAATTTTATAGTGAGCTAGGAGATATATCAAATTATGAAAATGCTGGACAGTTAATCAAGAAAGCCGGTACAAATCCGATTATTATCCAATCTGGAGGAACTAGTGGATTCTATGGCAAGATATCTAAACAAGGGAATAAGAACTTACGTTTTATGGTGTACACAGTTGGCAAATGTCTAGCCCAGCATAATAAGGACTTGCTTCCATATTACTTAAAGTTAAAAGAACGTGGGAAGCACGCTAGAAAGGCCTATATAGCTCTTGGGAACAAGTTCATCCGAATTGCCTTTTCAATGTTAACACATAAAAAACCTTTTGATTCAAAGCAGAATGGCTACAGTATATTTGAAGAAATCAAGAAAAAGCTAAATTTTACTAAAATAAATACTTACTTGAATATCGCTTTAGCTGCCTAATGTAAATAAAAAATAATGAATCTCTCTTCTGGGACCAAGGGAAAATCGGTATGGTGCCGGAGGCAGTAAGACCTCGAGTGACAGCATGATTTACCTTGTCCTGTAAATGCGAATTGTACGTTAATATTTCCGGTTTGAACTAACCAGGTTGCATCAATGCAGAATTGAAGCAAGGTAGTATTCTCTATTCAGGTCCGAGAAGAGATGATTCATTTATAGTGTTTTCTGTCAGTTGCTTATGGTAATTTTTGTAAAATGATCGTAAGTTGTGTTACCTATGCACAAAAATCTAAAATTCTTACTTGACATAGTACGCTGTCACTTCCCGAAGTTCCTTGCAAGGTTCGGGGAGCGACAGGCACTTTTTTCACCTATCCAGCCAATCACCCATAACTGAGTGAGGGGTGATTCAAGTGTTGGACCGTAATCAAATGGACAAAGCTGCTTATCATCAACAGTTTTTTCGGCCATCTTGCTTGCCGGTAAAGCAGGTGATCAGATGATAAAGGTTCAAAATACAGTATATCGTTGTCCGATCACTTTGACCAATAAGGCAAAGGATAAAATGCGAGAGCTCGTGATGTGTGAGAGGCCGGGGGTTAGTCACCCCTCCAGCTCTATTATTTAATTCATTAAACGCCGGAAAAAATTAAAAGACATTCTATATGAATGCCCTTTATATTAACAGTCGATATTTGATTTTTTACCAATATCCTTAACAACATCCTCGAGCGTCACGTTACCCAATACTCTCTCCATTGCTAACTGTGCAGCTGAAAATATCGGCTCAATTGTGTTTTGGATGTGCCTTCCCACCGGACAGTCGGGGTTAGGATTTTCATGCATTCCAAACAACTCATTATCTTGTACAACATTAACAGCCTTGTATACGTCAAGGAGTGTAATTTCCGACATTTTCTTGGCAAGCTTGGCTCCTGCGATTCCTGGATGCACTTCGACCAATCCTGCTTTCTTTAACATCCCCATAAGTTTCCTGATTACAGCGGGGTTCGTGTTGACGCTTGAAGCCAGAAAATCGGAAGAGCTAATCCCTTCCTTATTAAACTCAATCAACGACAATATATGAATTCCTACAGAAAATCGACTGCTGATGGACATAAAGCATCCCTTCCGTTTGTAATTAATTCGATTACAGGTTTATTATACCTTAAAATCATGAAGAATAACAAAGGACAAACCGTTTTTTTGTTGACTTGACATATAGTTGTAATTATAATGATTACAGGTAATTAAATAAGTTACAACCTTAAGTGAATCTAGGAGGGACTTTTTTATGAAATTGTTAGTTACAGGCGCCACTGGAAAACTTGGAACAAAAATCGTTGATACCTTATTAAACACTGTCCCAGCTGAGCAAGTGGCTGTCAGTGTCCGTAACCCTGAAAAAGCTGCAGGATTAGAAGCCCGCGGAGTAGACGTCCGGCAGGGTGATTTTGACAGCCCGGAAACATTGGATACAGCATTTGCCGGCATCGACCGCTTGTTAATCATTTCTGCTGATGGGGACAATGAAACAAGAATCCGCCAGCATACAAACGCGGTCGCTGCTGCGGAGCGCGCCGGTGTTAAATTTATTGCTTATACAAGTATTGCTAATGCTCCAGAAAGCACTAATCTAATGGCTCAGCCTCATGTTGCTACTGAAGCAGCCATCAAGAAAACAGGTATCCCTTATTCATTTCTTCGCAATAACTGGTACCTCGAGAATGAAATTCCAACCATCCAGGCTGCCATGGCAGGGGCACCATGGGTTACATCAGCAGGTAATGGCAGGGTAGGCTGGGCAACGCAGCAGGATTATGCAGAAGCTGCTGCTGCAGTCCTTTCCGGTAATGGCCACGAAAACACAATCTACGAACTGTCAGGGAAGTTATTGACCCAGGAAGAACTTGTATCCGAACTGGGCAATGTCCTGGGTAAAGATGTCAATGTGCAGCAGGTGGATGACACTGCCTATGCTGCTATCATGAAAGATGCAGGTCTCCCTGATTTCATCATCCCGCTCCTAGTCGGCATTCAGGAAAGCATTCGGAACGGCTCTCTGGAAGTTGAAAGCAATGATTTCGAAAAGGTTCTGGGACGTCCAGCTACACCGGTCAAAGAGGCATTAACTGAAATTGTTAATGAAATTTCCCAGACAAAATAAACAAACAAAATTCAACCGGCCTTTCTTAAATAGAAATGGCCGGTTTTTATGTTAATGTATGTTTTAAAAGTGGGAAGGCTTCTTCTTTAGATACCCTTATGATGACACCAGGCAAATGTTTTCTAAAATATTTGGCCACACTTTGATGTATATCGTTACGGTACCATTTGGACAAACCCTGTTCTTCAAATAGTTCCGGCATACCAAGCCTCTCTGAACGTTTTCCAAAAGAACCATCGCCAGTCGAAAGTGTATCAATCCAGATTGCATCTGTAATTCCACTTAGTCTTTCGGGAAAATCAGGCGTAAACGGCAAAACGGGCGAAATAGCTGCCTGGGTAAAAATACCCGCATCATGGAGTTGTTTAAGAGCTTTTAACCGCAGTTTTATGCCTGGTGCAAGGGGGGCGAATAAACGCTTGATTTCTTCTCTATCTGTTTCGACAGTCATCGATACAAGAAGCCCGCATTTATCTTTTAACTTAACTAGCAGATCGATATCTCTTGTAATTAACGGCCCGCGTGTTTGGATTTGCACAAAATCCGGGGGATGTTGAACCATTTCCTCCAGAATAGACCTGGTTATAGCTGTTTTCCGTTCAATTGGCTGATAGGGGTCGGTTGCAGAAGACATAAAGATGTTACTGGGCTTGCCTTTCTTTCGAAGTTTCAACAGTTCTTCCCGATAATTTTCTGCGGCATTCTTTTTAATGTCCAACCACTCTCCCCAGGGAACATCCCTGAATTTTTGAATAGGCATTTCCCTGACATAACAGTATCGGCACGAAAAACTGCATCCGCTATATGGATTTAAGGAATGGGTAAAACCTACATCTAAATACCCGGTAGCTTCAGTTAGGATTTTCTTGGCACTAATTTCTCTTTGCTGAATTTGCATATGGTTAACTCCTTTAATATAGTGTAACTTATTTCTGCAAAAACGAGGAGAAATCAGTACTTTTCCGGTAATAAAAGAAAAAACCCAGTCTTAAACTCACTGGGCTGTCTGTTTTTATGGTTTTAATACAACTTTAATGCAATCTTCTGTTTTTGTGTCGAAAACCTCATATCCATGTTTAGCCTGATCGAGGGGGAGAACGTGTGTAATAACATCGCTAGGATCTACTTTTCCGGAATTGAACAGGTCATATAGGAAAGGCATATACGGAATAACTGGTGCCTAGTGTAGTAAATAGATAAAAGACCATAAAAAAGACCACCATTTTCATTGTAAAATAGAAGTACCTATCGCAGAACTTCCAATTACAAACCCCTCACCACAAGGAGATGAAAATGATGGCTTATCAATCATTGAACCACATTCAAGGAAAAAACGGAAGTCGATGGGCACAATTTGTTAGAGAAACAGGATCAGAGAATATGTTGATGGTGGCGATTGACGCTGCGAAGTATACACATAAAGCAATGATTTGTACTTTTTATGGGGATGTTTTAGTAAATCCTTTTGAGTTTGATTCTTCATTGACTGGTTTTGAAAAAGTAAAGGAACAAATCTTAGTCACAAAAGAACTCTATGGAATAAAGGCTGTTGTAGTTGGTGTTGAAACAACGGGGCATTACTAAGAGGATTTAGTTAGATGAAGCCATTCAGTAGGATACCATGTCAGAATTCTAAATGCAGCTACGACTACCCAGGAACGACAAGCTCTTTTAAATTGGTCAAAGACAGATAACTTGGACTTGATGGCGATTGTTCAATCCATGATTCATGGGAGGGGCACTTCTATTGAGTTATCTACTGGATCTGTACACAACCATCAGAAATTAACTCGTGCCCGTCGCGAATTGGTTGATGAAAGAACAGCTACACAAAACCTCATAAGAGTACATTTGGACCATATCTTTCGAGAGTTTCAGGGGAAAAGTGTATGGGTAAATGGCAAGCGTAAACACGTACAACCATTTTCTAAATTATTTGGGAAGGCTCCTCGTTATTTAATGAGGCATCATCTCCATCCCAGTGATGTTCTTTCTCTTGGAGAACAAGGTCTACGTAGCTTTCCATTCGTGAAAACCTTAAAATTCGAGATACAAGCATTGAAATATTATTAGACTTTGCCCAAAACTCAATTTCCCAGCCAAAGGAGTTCGTAGAGGCGAATCAATTTCTTTTTAATCAAGGTTTGGATTGTTTGGACTTATTGGATGACCAAATTAAGTTACTAGAAAGAAAAATAGAGGATTTATTCGTTCAAACTGAGGGCGCTGTTATCCTTAGTGTTCAAGGAATAGGTGTAGTCACAGGTGCTGAATTATACGCTGAAATGGGGGATATTTCTGATTTCGATCATGCAGGTCAATTAATTAAAATGGCAGGGACAAATCCAATTGTAAAGCAATCCGGAGTATTAAGGTGTTTCTAAACAAGGAAGAAAAAGCTTTAGAAATATTACTTACCAGGTTGGAAAATCCTTAGCTGTAAATAACCCTGAAATGAAAGAGAAATATCAGGCCCTAAAAGATCGAGGGAAGCACCCTCGGCAAGCGTATATTGCACTTGGAGATTCGTCTAGCCTTTTCGATGATACGGCATCAGACACTATTCCGCACAAACCAACCAAACTATGTCCTATTTGATGAAATAAGTAAAAAGCCGCATAGGCCAAATGTAAAACAGTTCTTTGAAAAATTCGTAAGGCCAGTGATTCCCCAACAGTCTGCTTAGGAAGAGTGCACAAAGTTAGTTAACAGTCAGACCTAGGGTCTGAAGATAATGTTTCTCTACAATTCGCCTAATAATCTAGATAATTTTTGAAATACTGTTAGTTAGTATGTCTCACAAGTGAAGTTACTTTTAACAAAAATGGGGCCCCTCTAGGACGTTAGATCACATTGAACTTCGTGCCTGAGGCTCCAGACCTCGCGGGTCAGCGTTATGGATCTTGTCCTACAAGTACGAATAATACGTGAAAAGCTAAGTTTATACTTTAGGCTGTATCCTCTGTAGGATGAAAACGCAAGATCCTTTCACGTTCTAGAGGGGTCCTAAAAAATACTGTGATAGTTGAACCTTCAAAAAAAATCGAAATATGGGGTTTTACTTAAGGTCGGTCTTTATTTATGAATATTTATCCCTTGACCTATTTAGCATTATACACTGTCCCATTTTTAAATCGATATTTCTCTGGAACAAGTCTCCAAGCGGAAAAGCATTGTATCGTCCTCCATAAACGCCTGTTATTTGGATGGTAACGCCTTTTCTAACCGCCTGGCTGGCAATTACGATCGCCTCCATCGCTCCGCCCTGAAGCTTCAGTCCGCTTGCAAGAAATTCCATTTCGGTCCACTTTCCATCCATACCGACAGCATCGATGACTATATCTGCTCCGCCCTTTGTAATTTCCTTTAGGTACTGACCGGTGTTTTCATGCTGTTCAAAGTTCACAATCTCAACCTTGTTGTGTCTCTTGGCATGCTGCAGCCGGTAGTCAATGTAATCTGCAGCAATAACCCTTTTTGCTCCTTTGTACCAGGCAAATTTTTTGGGCAAGCAGTCCAACCGGGCCGCAACCAAGCACTATGACTGTATCTCCCTCTTTGACGCCGGCATGGTCTACCGACCAATAGGCGGTTGAAGCTGCATCGGCAAGTAAACAAAGCTTTTCATCTTCAACTTCGCAAGCTTCAGGAATTTTAAAAGGCGTAAAGTTTCCGTAAGGGACACGCATTTGCTCAGCTTGCCTGCCAGCATAGCCGCCAGTAAGTTCAGAGTGTATGTCATTGTGAACCAATTACATCGGCAGGCCAGATTTCATT
Organism: Niallia oryzisoli; assembly: GCF_036670025.1. Classification (NCBI taxonomy): domain Bacteria; kingdom Bacillati; phylum Bacillota; class Bacilli; order Caryophanales; family Bacillaceae; genus Niallia; species Niallia oryzisoli. The sequence goes on from NZ_CP137640.1 coordinate 608,587, forward strand.
ATGGAAGAGATTTACGAGAAAAACCTTATAGTTTACTTCATATGAAAATTGGCGAATTACCTGCTCCGACCTTTTCATAATAAAAATAGTCAATTAATTTTCTTTATATAGTGGAAAACAAACACGAGTAAGCAAAAAGTATTAACTGTATTTACTTCTGCAAAAACAACTCAAAATGGTTTAATAGGAACAGTTTAATTGGTGAGTGTTAAACTGTTCTAGAAATTTTTTATAATGTCGGTAAATTCAATGCTGTATTGATATTATTTAAATCCAAACTGATCTGTTCGTTTGTATCCCAAGCATGGTACCATCCTTTTTCTACCATATATGCGGATATTTGTTCATGCATATCAAGAGCTTCCACTAAATGGCGAGTGAGCATTTCTTTAATTTCCGGTGTTCCTGCCTCCGTAGCTGCCATGGCATAATTTCTAACTCCACTTTTAGCTGAAATGAGTAGGTCCATTGCAACGACTTGATCCGATAGTCCGTCCATGCCAGTTAAAGTTTCAATGATTGGATTCATGTTCATTCATCTCCTAATTTACTGCTTAGCGTTGGAAAGGATAGAAGCATATTCTTGTAATTGTCTCGTAGATACATCAATGTCTTGCTGCATAATATCTTTTAATAGCTGATCTGTAACTAACGCTTTCATCGTTTTGGACTTAGTCAAACATGTGGTCTTAAATGCAGCCATCTCATGGACCTCAAGAACTTCATGTAAGGCGTAGTTCATTTTTCATACCTCCTTCCTTAAGGTTTCAACACGACTTTTATACATTCATCCATTTTTGTGTCAAAAATCTCATAGCCACGCTTTGCTTCACTAAGTGGAAGTACATGACTCACGACATCTCCAGGATCAATTTTTCCTGTCGAAACTAATTCAAACATATATGGCATATAGTGGATGACAGGTGCTTGCCCAGAGCGGATATTGATATTTCGCTGCATAATATCTCCAAGAGGGAAACCATTATATCTGCCGCCGTAAACGCCAGTAACTTGAATTGTCCCGCCTTTACGCACTGCTTGTGAAGCCATGATAAACGCACTTAATGCTCCGCCTTGAAGCTTCATTCCGCTCGCAAGGAACTCCATATCAGTCATTTTACCGTCCATACCAACTGCATCAATGACAACATCAGCGCCGCCCTTCGTCATTTCTTTCAAATGCATTCCCACATTTTCAAACTTTTCGAAATTTACAATTTCAACTTTGTTGGTACGTTTAGCGTGTTGCAAACGATAGTCTACATAATCTACGGCAATGACACGCTTAGCTCCTTTTAGCCAACAGAATTTTTGAGCAAAAAGACCAACCGGACCACAGCCAAGAACAATAACGGTATCTCCATCCTTTACGCCTGCATTGTCAACACTCCAAAAACCAGTAGTCATCGCATCGGCAATAACTGCTAACTTTTCATCTGGTTCTTCACAAGTCTCTGGAATTTTAAAATGAGTAAAGTTGGCAAACGGCACTCTTAAATATTCAGCTTGCCCACCTGGATAGCCCCCCGTCGTACCAGAATATCCGAAATAGGCACCCATATCACCATTATCATTAGAATTATCACATTGGCTTTCCAAATGGTTTTTACAAAAAAAGCATTCACCGCATGCTATATTAAAGGGAATAATTACTCGATCCCCCTTTTTTAGTTTAGTCACACCTGGACCTACTTCTTCGACGATTCCCATCGGTTCATGGCCAATAACATAGTTTTCTTGCAGGTTAGGAATCATGCCATGAATTAAATGTAAATCAGAACCACATATAGCTGTACTCGTTACTTTAATAATCATGTCATCTGGTTTTTCAATCTTTGGATCTGGAACTTCTTTGACTACAACATTTTTAATACCTTGATACGTTACCGCCTTCATTGGTTACAGCCTCCAGTGTTAGTGTTCATCAGGTGTCCGGTCAAACATACCTTTTCTATTGGTCTCAACAGGAAATAGATTCATTTTGCCAATCATCAAAGTATTGTTGGCAGAGAGTTGGTCTAATTGATATTGTTCACTTAATTCGTATGGATGGAACCATTTTTTACTAATCATTAATTCTGTAATTTCTTGGTGCATGGCAATCCCTTGCATTAACTGGTTTCGTAAGAGGGTTCTAACATCAGGTGATGCGGACTCCGTTAATGCAACCGCAATATTGCGCACACCTTCTTTGGCACGAAGAAGTAAATCCATCGCAAATGTGGTATCTGCTAGCTCTGGTACGTGTAGCGAGTTTATAGGGTCTAAATAGTCATTGTTCAATGAATTTGCCTTCCTTTCAATTTATTATTGGTGTTGGCCGGTTTTGAGGAACAGGCGCTTCAAAAGGTGCGCGTTGATAAATTGCCTGTAATTCTCCAAGCGCTTGCATGGATTGTTCAACATCTTTTTGCATTAATGCTCTTAAATCATGATCAAATACCAGTCCTTGCATTAGTTTTGATTTCGCTAAGCAAAGGGTTTTAAAATTAATAACTTCGTGTAGATCCAATGACTCATGATCGGCTAATTTTTGAATATCCATTTCTAATTACCCTCCTTTTTACTACAATGGTATTATTCCAAGTATAGGAGGAAACATTCTAAAATATTTTAAGGTAAGGTATTTTGAATGTTTGGAATATTTGTGAGGTGGAGAAAATTCATTCAGCACAAAAACACTATTTCAGCAATATGTACTTGCTTGGATAATTGATAAGAACACGAGTTAAAACCCCTTCAGTCTCAAGGGGTTTTGTGTACTTCTTAAAATCGCAGTTATGGTGAAGTTTCACTAAGATAATTCTCGTCGATCAACGGAACTTGGAGGTTCCTCAAACCATCCATTGGCAATCAGGATATTTGCGTAGTCTTCCGCAAGCTTGACATCCCTTGCGATGGCAGACGAATATTTGAGCCCGAGGTCGCGCCTCATGGAGCCGGATAAGGCGGTTCCATAATAAGCCATGGCAGCTTGAATTAAAAATGCACAATGGAACATCATCAATTTATCCGAAAATGGCGCAATCTGAGAATCTGTAACATGGGTGTCCCATGTGATGGCAGAACTGATGAAGTCTTCATGAAGGATGGTAGTAAAAATTTCAATATGTTCAGCTGCCACTTGTACCACTTCCTCCATGAATCGGCGAATCTCTTTTAATTTGGCGGTTTGGCTGAAACCGAGAGCCAAGTCTTTAGTCAATATGGTTTTCTGCAAATTAAAATAAAGACTGGAGATTTCTATTGTATTCAATGGGCGTTGGTGCCCAAACCAGCCGGCTAAAAAGTTTTGTTTTTCCGCAAATTCGATTTTTTCCGGAAGCGCTATAGTGGGGGAACGTTCCATGAAACCTTTCGATTGCAGCACGCCCAACGTAGTTTCGTACAATTCATAAGATTCGTTGTATGTTTCGAAATAGAATTGACGAACGTCCCGCCTGCGGGAAGCGGTGATTCCAAGTGAATAAGCGGTCAATCCGTGTATCGACATTTGGTGCAGATAGAACAGCCAGAGTTCATCTGAAAACAATCGTGGTGCGTTTAAATGGACATCTTCCTCTGTAAATCCTTTGGGAATCGGAAAATGTTCCTGATTGAAAATGGCGGCGATTTTTTGAACAATGTTCTCTGCTATATTCAAAGCATTGCAAAAAGCAGCGTTAATTTCTGGATCTTGAATAGTTTGCAATGCATATTTGTTTACGCATAGAGCCATCGTGTTATTCATATAGGGAGTCCATAAATTCGATACATCGAGTGCAACTATTTTTTTCTCCATTGCAATCCTCCACAATTTTTTAAATCTAATTCATGCTAATAACCAACGCAGTTTTACAGAAATGTACTTTAAATGTTAGGCTTCTATTTTTTATTGGTTTTTATGTATTTTAGTCACAAAGTTTCCATCCAACCAAAGTCAGTCGGCATGGTGTTTCTCCGCTGGCACATCAATTTCATCCGGATGCAACATCTTAGGTAATAGAACTAAATCAAGGAAATAAATTTGTAAGAAGGTAATTCAACTTTTTTCAAATGAAAAAAAGATAGTGAAGAAATGTACTTAAGCCATTTTACTTTGGTAAGCACTACAGAAAACTATCTCTCACTGGGTTCCAATTCCAAAGATCGATAGTGAAAAGCCTGAAGATCAAGAGCTGATTAAAGTCCTAACAAATGGCCGCCAAGAAATTGAGCAGCTTGACGAATATTTGAACACGCGCAAAACACGTGTGACAAGTTTGAAATCAGGACCGGTTAATGAGAGTGGGATCGTGAATTTTTACGATTGATTATAGAAAAAGACTATCAGGCACTAAAACAATGGGGCCCTGATTTTATCGAGGAAAATGGCGGCAATGGCGGTCAGGAAATTCATAACTGGCTTGTGCTGCTAGGAATTCTCAATGGATTTGAGCCAGAGGTTGCTTGTTATGAGCCTATTCCAGAATGGGTAACAGGAATGGGTGTTGTGAAGTTTCATAGAGTATAAGATATTTTTCAAATAAACGAGGAGGATGTTGTATGTCAATTTGGACAGGTTTAGCGGATATAGCATTTAAAAACTATTTTGTGGATGCAAATGGAATCAAAACGAGAGTATTAGAAGCAGGAACTGGGGAGCCGCTTATTTTGCTTCATGGAACTGGCGGTCATATTGAGGCTTATGCTCGAAATATCAGAGGCTTGAGTGAAACATTTCCGTGTGATCTGCATTGATATGGTCGGTCATGGTTACACAGATAAGCCTGATCGCCCTTATGGAATTGATTTCTATAGCGACCATTTATTATGGGTTATTCAAGCTTTAAATCTGAAGGAAGTCTATCTTTCTGGAGAATCTTTAGGAGGCTGGGTCGCAGCCTGGTTTGCAGCCCATCATCCTGGAATTGCCAAAGCACTCGTTTTGAATACCCCTGGGAACGTCAACAACAATCCTGAAGTGATGGCGAATCTAAAACGGTTAAGGCTGTTCTTGAAGCAAACTATGAAAATGTGAAAACAAGACTTGAATGGTTAATGTATGATAAAAGCCAAGTTACTGACGAGCTAATTGAAACAAGGTACAACATCTATACACAGTCATCTTACCAAAAAGCGGTTCATCAGATTGTTTATCTTCAGGACATTGAAGTTAGAAAACAATACAGTTGGGACCCCTCTTGGTGCGGAAAGATTAATGTTCCAACATTATTAGCATGGACAGATCATGACCCAACCTCTACAGTCGAGGAAGCAAAACCCATTCAAGAGATGATTCCAGGCAGTGAATTAACCGTCATTAACGAAGCCGGGCACTGGCCGCAATGGGAAAAAGTTAAAGAATTTAACAGAGTCATTATTGTCTTTTTTAGTAAAATTCCCGTGAAATAAGTTTTGATATTTTCACCCAACTTTGTTTGATAGTACAAGTGTAGAACCCTGTACTATCAAAGTTCTTTTTACCATTTAGAAGAAAGAGGTTTTTGAACATCTTTGTTCAAATTGAGGGTTAAATAAAAACCAAAGCAAAAAGAGATGACCACCAAATGGTAGTCACCTCTTTTTGTTTAAAAAAATCTCTTTTTATTTCGCTAAGCCTAAAATTAACTCTTTATAGATATCGAAGAATGCAAAGTAGTAATCTTTGTAGACATATTCATCTATTTTGTGTGCCATTTTTGTTTCGCCTGGACCAAACATCATGAATGGAAAGTCTTCATCTTTACCTCGTAATAAGTTTGATGCATCCGTCACCCCTGGCGAGCCTTTAACAGAAATTTCTAAACCTAAGTGTTTTTTACCAAGTTCTTTAGCAAGATCAACCATTTCAGACTGTCCTAAAGTGAAAACACTTGGTAATGACATTGTCACTTCAACATTAATATCAGAGCCTTCTTTATTATAATTGTTAGCTGTTGTGTTGAATAAGTCAATCACTTCATCGTTATCAAATTCTGGAATAGTACGCACGTTTATTTCAGCTACTGCTTTTGCTGGAACTGAGTTTATTTGGTTCCCTGCATTAAAAATAGTTGTACTCATAACCAATTTATCTAGAACTTCATTTTTACGATCATCGCCATTCAATTTTTTGTCTAGTTCTAATAGATATTCCATCAATGGATTAATCGCGTTATAACCTTGGTCAGGCATAGAACTGTGTGCTGCTTCACCAATAGACGTTACACGCAAGTTGAGTGATCCTTTGTGAGAGTAAATAATTGTGTCATGAGAAGGTTCGGCTACCCATAGATAATTTACATCATCCATATAGCCTTCTTCGTATAATTTTTTAGAACCTGCACCGCCGACTTCTTCACCAGTAGTTGCCATAAAACGGACAGTACCATTTTTCAGTTCATTATTTTCTTTGAGTTCAATCATCACTAAAGCAAGGTTTACTAAACCTGCTTTCATGTCATTTGTTCCACGTCCGTATAATTTTCCGTCTCTTTCTGTCAATGTGAACGGATCTGAAGTCCACTCGTTTTCATCACCAGGAGAAACGACATCCATATGACCAGAAACGCCAATGACTGGGCCACCGCTTCCAATTTCAGCTACTAAGTTAACACGAGTGTCTGTAACTGGAACAATTTTAGATTCAATGCCGTATTCAGCAAATAAATCTTTCAAGTAATTTGCCACTTCAATTTCGTTTTCATTTATAGACCTAATCGCTATAATGTCAGATAAAATCTTTACCTTTTCTTCTTCTGTAAAATGTTTCATTCTAAAGCCCTCCAAAACTTTTGCTGTCTATCCAATACAACTTTATTTTACCCAAAAGTCCATTAATAAGAAGGTAATGGAGCATCAAAAGCAGGTTCAGCATTAACCACTAAGCAGGATTAGGTTTCAAAAGTTTTGAACTAGGATTTATCGAATATTTTCTTTCAACTGGAAATGTAGGAAATAGGGAGGGGGATTTTTATAAGAATATTGCAAAATTAATATTGATATAGATAGAAGCTCATTTCTAACTTCAGTTTGGTTTTATTAATAATTTTAGATGGCTTATAAAAAGGGGTACCCAAGTTCAGTGGGTACCCCTTAATCTTTATTTAAAACACTTTCGTTGTCCAATCCTCACAATTCCAAATATCGGTCGCAATTTCACGATAGAAATCAGGTTCGTGGGATACCATCAAGATACTTCCGCGATATGCCTTTAAAGCACGCTTCAATTCTTCTTTTGCGTCAACATCCAAGTGATTGGTAGGTTCGTCTAGTATTAATAAATTCGTTTCTGTGTTAATAATTTTACACAATCGAACTTTAGCTTTTTCGCCACCAGAAAGGACTTCGATTTTACTTTCAATATGTTTCGTCGTTAATCCACATTTTGCAAGAGCAGCACGGACTTCAGCCTGATTCATACTTGGGAACTCGCTCCAAATCTCTTCAATACAAGTATTGTAGTTGGACTGTTTAACTTCCTGCTCGAAGTAACCGATGTATTGATACTCACCACGTTCCACTTTACCCGAAATTGGATTAATCAACCCAAGAATACTTTTTAATAGAGTAGACTTACCAATACCGTTTGCACCGACGAATGCAATTTTTTGTCCACGTTCCATTTTCAAGTTCAGAGGTCGAGAAAGTGGTTCATTGTAACCAATAACAAGATCTTCAGTTTCGAAAATCCAACGACTAGATGCACGAGCTTCTTTGAAATTAAACTCTGGTTTCGGTTTCTCTTTCCCCAATTCAATAATTTCCATTTTGTCGAGCTTCTTTTGACGAGACATCGCCATATTACGAGTCGCAACACTTGCCTTGTTACGAGCAACGAAATCTTTCAACTCAGCAATTTCTTGTTGTTGGCGCTTGTAAGCAGACTCTAGCTGTTGCTTCTTCATTTCATATATTTTTAAGAAGTTATCATAGTCACCAGCATAGCGATTCAACTCTTGGTTTTCCATGTGATAGATCAAGTTTACAACATTGTTCAAGAATGGAATATCATGTGAAATCAAGATAAATGCATTCTCATATTCCTGTAAATAGCGCTTCAACCATTCGATATGCTGTTCATCCAAATAGTTCGTAGGCTCGTCTAGTAATAGGATTTCAGGCTTTTCTAGCAAAAGCTTAGCTAGCAGAACTTTCGTACGTTGCCCACCGCTAAGATCATCTACATCTCGATCGAGTCCAACATCGTCTAATCCTAGACCACGAGCAACTTCTTCAACTTTTGAATTAATTTGATAGAAATCATTACTATCTAAAGTTTCTTGTAGCTCTCCAACTTCAGCAAGCATAGCATCGATATCAGCACCTTCATCACCCATTTTTGCATAAAGCTCATTAATCTCTGCTTCAGCATCAAATAGATATTGAAAAGCCGTACTCAAAGCTTCACGCATCGTAGTACCTTTTTGAAGTACAGCATGCTGATCTAAATAGCCAACACGAACCTTTCTTGACCACTCAACTTTCCCCTCGTCGGGTTGCAACTTCCCAGTAACAATATTCATGAAGGTTGACTTACCCTCACCATTTGCTCCAATTAGTCCAACGTGCTCTCCTTTTAAAAGTCGAAAAGACACATTATTAAAAATCGCACGATCACCGAAACCGTGACTTAAACTTTGTACGTTTAATACGCTCATTTTTTTAACTCCTTATCTAATGTCACATGAGGTTATCTTACTAGATTATGGCTGTTTTTTCTATCTTGAAGTTATTTTTGTGAAAAATGTAATTTGATTTTTGGGCAGATATTAAGCTGCCGTTTCTTAATTAAATGAGGTTATGGAATAATATTTACTTGAGGTTATCGCAATAGGTCAGAGTCTATTATACAACCGAACTAGGAGGTAAGATATGAAGTTTTCCTATGTGGGAATAGTTCTACAAAAAATGAAAGAATTGGTAGAGTTCTAAACTAATATTTTTTAAAAGCAAGTAGTTAGTTTTGCGAAAAGGTCTTAGTGTTTCCAGATCATAACAAATCACTAACAATGACAAAGGCTAAATCACTTGAGATTTTTGATATGGACTTATTTTTAAAACTAGTTGAAAAAATGACGGTGTTTAAAGACAAAAAAGTAGTTGTAACTCTACTTGATTGCACAGAAGTTGAGTGCCAAATTGAATAAAGGCTTGGAATTCTAATCTCCAAGCCTATTAATATCTAATAGATACACTACAATCCTTTTAAGCTTACCATGGTAGATTATCATCAAAATCAATAACCTCGGGCGGTTGTACAAATTAATCTGTTATAAATGAATTTTCTACTGGTGCTGGTCCACCATCACCACAACTTGGACAAATAACGTACCATTTTCTTCGACTTTCGACTTTAGATGGTAGTTGTTCATATGTTTAATGAGTTTATGATGATTAGAGCTATTATTGGAACGGCAGCCAATAGTCAATAATTGGCATGCCGTCCAATTGAATTAATTTTAATGAAAAGCTTAACAACATCTACTAACTTTTCCACCTTTAGCATTATAGCGCTCGTCTTGAGCTTGGCAGAAAAATTCTTTTCTAGACTTAATCGGTCCACCTGGATGATGTTTTTTCATATGTTCAACATAGGTTTCGTAACAAGGTACACCTACTAACAGGCTAAAAAACTGTTTACGGTAACTGAGTACTTTCTTGAGCCATTCCATTCAGCTATGCCTCCTTATGAATACTTTCTCTAGAAATATAAGGACTTTCATGTAGATCCATTTTTTGTTTTTTCAATATTTTAATCCATATCCGGATGGCTGAAATTAATACTGTAATAACGACTGCCATAAAGATTGCACAGAGTGTTGCATCAATATAATCATTAAACATTATTTGACGCATTTCACCCATATCCTTTGCAGGTGCTAAAACTTCCCCGTTATTATACGCGTCTCGGAATTTCATGGCGTGGGATAAAAATCCGATTGCTGGATTGGAATGGAAAAGCTTCTGCCAGCCTGCTGTTAATGTGACAATAAGCAGCCAAGCTGTTGGAATAAGTGTAATCCACGAATATTTGATTTTTCCCATTTTAAATAGAATCGTGGTACCGAAAATTAATGCAATGCCAGCAAGCATTTGGTTCGAGATACCAAATAGCGGCCATAACGTGTTGATTCCGCCTAATGGGTCCACAACCCCTTGATATAAGAAATATCCCCAAGCACAAACACTTAGTGCAGTTGCAATAATATTCGGTAACCATGCTTCTGTATTTGCAAACGGTTTGTATGCTGTTCCGATAATTTCTTGAATCATGAAGCGGCAAACCCGTGTCCCGGCGTCAATTGTGGTTAAGATGAATAAGGCTTCAAAAAGAATTGCAAAATGATACCAGAATGCCATTAGTGCTTTTCCGCCAATCACTTGAGAAAAAATCGTTGCCATCCCAATAGCAAAGGTCGGAGCGCCGCCTGTACGAGATAGAATGGTTTCTTCCTCAATATCACTACTTATTTCTGTTAGCATATCTGGTGTTATGGTGTAACCCCATTGGGAAATTGTATTTGCAGCGCTCGTAACATCAGTTCCAATGACAGCTGCGGGGCTATTGATGGCAAAATAAACGCCAGGTGTTAATACACAAGCAGCAATCAGGGCCATAATTGCAACGAATGATTCTGTTAACATGGCACCGTAACCAATTGGCCGTGCATGGGTTTCACGTTCAATCATTTTAGGTGTAGTTCCTGATGAAATCAATGCGTGGAAACCGGAAACAGCACCACAAGCAATGGTAATAAATAAAAATGGAAACAAATTTCCTGAGAAAACCGGGCCTGTACCGTTGACAAATTCCGTAACGGCAGGCATTTCAAGGCTTGGCATCGTAATGAAAATTCCAATTGCCAAACCTGCAATCGTCCCAATTTTTAAAAATGTACTTAAGTAATCGCGAGGAGCAAGTAATAACCAAACCGGTAATACAGCTGCAACGAAACCGTAAATAATCATTAAGATGGCAATAGTTTCACCACTTAAATTAAAGATTGCCGACAGTCCTGGATGTTGGCCGATATATCTTCCAAAAATCAGTGAAAATAGTAATAAAATAATACCTAAAATAGTAGCTTCACCGATACGACCAGGACGGATAAACCGCATATAGATTCCCATTAAAATTGCAATTGGAATGGTAGATGCAACAGTAAATAATCCCCATGGACTACCTATTAAAGCTTTAACCACAACAAGACCTAGAACGGCAAGCAAGATGACCATGATTCCTAAAATACCAATCATGGCAATCACCCCGGTTACTTTCCCCATTTCATCCTTAATCATTTCACCAAGGGATTTCCCATTGCGTCGCATAGAAGCAAAAAGAATGATAAAGTCCTGAACCGCTCCTGCAAGAACGACTCCAACAACAATCCATAATGTTCCGGGCAAATATCCCATTTGTGCAGCAAGAATCGGCCCTACAAGAGGCCCTGCACCTGCAATGGCTGCAAAGTGATGACCGAACAAAACTATTTTATTTGTTGGCACATAGTCTTTTCCATCATTATTAATTTCACTTGGCGTTTTACGATTATCTTCTAGTTCAAAGACACGTTTGGCCATGAATTTGCTATAAAACCGATATCCAATCGCATAAACGCAAATCGCAGCAGTTATCAACCAAATGGAATTGATAGATTCACCCTTGTTTAAAGCTAAGATCCCAAAGCTCACAGCCCCCATTGCTGAAATTAATCCCCAAATGACAAATGATTTAAACGGCTTCAATACATCCACCTACCTTATAAATGGATTAAATATTAAATATTTTCTGATAATATTTAATATTTCCCAAATTATACCACCATCAAAAATATATTTGCAATATGCTGTTCATATTAATTCATAATATTTACAGAGCGGATGGTACAGACGTATTGCAATCAAGAGCATTGTTGAAAACAGAGAGTGTACCGGTGAATTCTTTTCTAGACAGTATCCCGAAATGTTAAAATTATAAGCCGAACATTTAATAGGAATTAAAACTAAGAAACAATGAACATTTAAACGTATTAAGTAGAAAATACTTCAAGCAAGTTTTTTTCTCGCCACCAAATGGACAATTGATTTTAATTATATGGAGGACGGTATACTTTAATAAAATAAACACCACTACATCTCATTTTGTTATTTTTGTATTTTTACTACCGCCAGCACTCTACCCATGTTGAGTGCGTTGCGCAACTCATGTTAAAGTTGTAATTAAAAATAAACATTATAAATTTAAGGAATTAACTCCATATCCATAATGAATTAGCCGAGAGAAGTTCTCGGCTAATTCATTATGGATATGGAAGGAACAAACTAAATGACCATTTGAGCGATACGCATTGATTTTTGATTGATTAGGAAGTTATAAATAATGTTCGAAAAGTAAAGGGGGTCATCCCTACATTTTTTTTAAAACATTCAATAAAATGAGATGGTGTAGAAAAACCGCAACTAAAAGCAATATTTTCAATTGATTCTGTAGTATCTATCAAACTTTGCTTGGCAAATTTTAAACGTAAACTAATGATATATTGATGTGGACTTACAGTTAATTATCTATATGACATTATTACATCCAGAGAACACATTTTATTGTCCTATCGAACCATAAAATCCAATAAAGGGTCGAAGACTCCAGGAACATACGGAAAGACCATCAATGATATTGAAAAACTGTCAGAGTTGGAATTAGTAACAGAGATTCAAAACAAACTAAAAAACTATCGCCCGCAGAAAGTCAGACGAAAACTTATTGAGAAAGATAACGGGAAATTGAGACCCCTTGGGATTCCCTGTATTCTTGACCGAATTATACAACAAAGTTTTAAACAAGTACTCGAACCCATAGTAGAAGCTCAACTCTATAACCATAGTTATGGATTTAGACCTCTTCGGTCTACTCATCATGCAATGGCAGGAGTTCAATCCCTTATTAATAAGGCATCACTTCATTATGTCGTCGATATTGATATTAAAGGATTCTTCGATAATATTAACCATACATTGCTTATCAAACAACTATGGAATTTGGGTATTCAAGACAAAAAAGTCTTAGCGTGTATATCCAAAATGTTAAAAGCTGAAATAGATGGTGAGGGACTGTTGTCTCCGTTACTTTCAAATGTCGTACTCAATGACTTAGACCAGTGGGTAGCCAATCAGTGGGAATTCTTCCCTTTGAACAAACCCTTTAAATCTAGGGTAGGCGAACTTCTAGCTAAGAAACGCACCAATCTAAAAGAGGATTACTTGGTACGTTATGCAGATGACTTCAAAATTCTCTGCCGAGACTGGAGAACTGCTCAGAAGTGGTATCATGACGTAAGGCAATATTTAAAAGAACATCTGAAATTAGAAATCTCACTGGAAAAATCACGGATTATCAATTTACGAAAACATCAATCAGAATTCCTAGGATTTACAATTCGTGCGAATAAAAAAAGAAACAAGAGAGTAGCGCATACGGGAATAAAAACTAACAAAAAGCAAAAAATCAAGGCTGAGGCCAAAAAGCATATTCTAAAGCTGAATGCCTCACCGTCGTCACAAAACGCACTACTTTTTAATAGTTTTGTTTTAGGAATCCACAACTATTTCAATCGAGCAACGCATGTCAATATTGAGTTCTCACGTTTAGCCTACGATCTGCGAACCTTTATGTACAATCGTCTTAAATCTGTCGGGAAATATGAACATCCCTCTAACCCACCACCAACTTACAAAAAATTTTACAGTTTGGGTTTCAAAACCTTTAAAATAGCCAATGTATATCCGAAACATCTTGGTGGAAATGATAAATTTAACAATTTGCGTATTCTCCACAAAGAGGTACATAAATTAATCCATCAAACAGATAAACAGACGATTGATAAACTCATAAATAAACTCGGCATTACTATGCCAATGGTTAAAAAGATTAATATATACCGTGAACAATGCGGACTGGAATTAATCTAATAACTCCTAATTATACGAGGAACATGGAACTTATAATCTAGTAGATATCGTTAGATGGAGCGCGGAATGCAGGGAAACTTGCACGTTCCGTGTGGAGCAAGGGAAAAGCCGGAGATTACATCAAACGCTTACCTATTGCTGACACTTTAGTGGAACAACTTTATTATCTGTTTTAATTTAAGAAGTAAAGCTGAACTTAATTTTTAAAGAACTTTAAAGGAAGGTACTGCAATTTAGTAGTGCCTCTTTTACGTTTTAAAAATTAAATTTAAATGACCATTATTATTTCTATTCAAATGGGTTATCCAAGCTGAACATCAATGAATATATTGTTAAGATCTACAGGTAGGTCTATCCATAATGGTAAAGAAAATTGAAGGGTATCATACCCCCATTTTTGTTATCATTAACAAAAAGTAGGGGTGATGGAAACTTTATCTTTGTTCAATTATTAAGAATAGGGACCGTAACAATCACTCTAGTTCCTTCATCTGGTTTGCTACGAACCTCAATTATTCCTTTATGTGCTTCTACAATCCATTTACATAAAGATAATCCTAATCCTGTCCCTCCTTGACTTCTTGATCGGGAATCATCCACCCGATAAAATCGCTGAAAGATAAAAGGCAAGTGTTCCGCAGGAATCCCGATCCCCTGATCAGTCACTTCAATATGGATAAATTTATCTTCAGTGTATACCTTAATTTCCACTGCTCGACCTTCTGGGGTATATTTAATCGCGTTTTCCATGAGATTAATGAATAACCTTCTCAAAAGATCTTCATCCCCGTATAGAATAAATGGTTGCGGTATCTGAAAAGACAACTCAATCTGTTTCTTTGCGATCATGGACGATAAATGTTTGTTAACAGATTGGAATAAGAGGGTTCCATCTATTAGATTTCGCTGTATCTGATTTTCATTTGAAGTATTTCTTGATAAAAATAGGAATTTTTCCACCATCTCAGATAAGTAGATAACCTCTTCTAGAACGGTAAGAAGGACACGTTTATATTCCTCTTCAGAGCGGGATCTAATCAAAGCCACATCCAGTTCTCCGCGAATAATTGTTAAGGAAGTGCGAAGTTCATGGGAAACGTCCGAAGTGAACTGTTGGATTTGAGTAAAAGAGTCCTCTAGTCTGTCAATCATGCCATTAAGCGTTTTAGATAACTTCTGCAATTCATCTTCTGGCCCTTCAATAGGCAGCCGTTCGTGTAAATTGGTTGCCGTAATGGTATTAGTCGTTCTGATGATTTGATGAATCGGCTTCAAAGTTTTTTGCGAAATCAACAATCCCATCACGATTGATATTCCTAGGAATGCAAAATTACCAATGATAATAATGTTCTGCAACTGATCAATGGCAAAATGCCGTATCCTGTCGTTTGTAGCCACTGTAATTCTGTATGTCAATTCATTTTGTGATAGTAGTTGCATGGACATCGCACGAAGCGGTATTCCATTTAGCTCGGGATCCCAGCTGAAGGTATTCTCGTCTATCTTCTTTAAACTGTCTGAATCGTTGATATGTTGACCGTACAAATTGCTAGATTCTGCAATGATTTGCCCTCGTTCATTTTCAATTTGCCAATAGATCTCTTCTTGGTTTACCTTTTCAAAACCTGACAATCGGTTGATGTGTTGTTCGATTTTAGAATACGAATCCCCTTCCTCCAAATAATAGGCAATCATACCAAGTTCTCGGCTAAGCATCGAATCGACTTCTTTGGTAAGCATATCAGAAAATGTCGTATATAAAAATCCACTAAATAGGAATAAAATGAACATCAGCATCATCGAATGCCAAATCGCAATTCTCCACCCGATACTTTTTAAAAACTTCATGATGGTTATTCTTCTCCTTTGATCATATAACCTACACTATAAATCGTTTGAATTAGTTTTAAATCAAAGTTCTTATCGATTTTATTCCTTAAGTGATTAATATAAACATCAACCACATTCGTTCCTATATTATAAGCATCCATCCAAACACGTTCTAGAATCAAAGTTCGGGACAAAATCCTACCAGCATTTCTCATCATAAATTCCAAAATGGCATATTCCTTATTGGAAAGGGAAATACAGATTCCCCCTCGGGTCACATCTCTCGTGGAAGGATTCAATGTAAGGTCAGCTAATTGTAAAAGAGGTGATACCTTCTCTTGATTACGTCTTAGCAGACTACGTATCCTGGCTAAAAATTCTGAAAACGCAAAAGGCTTTGTCATATAATCATCCGCTCCTAAATCAAGTCCCTTTACCTTATCTTCTATAGAATCTTTGGCACTGAGGATGAGAATAGGAACAGTTATTCCATTTAACCTTAACTCCTTAATTAATCGAATCCCATTTTTCATTGGAATCATAAGGTCGACAATGAGCAGATCATAATCTTCCATATAAACCAGTTCAGAAGCCATTTCACCATCATTCGCCACATCTACAATATAATTGTTTTCTTTTAGCCCTTGTGATATAAAACGAGCTACTTTTATCTCATCTTCGACCAATAGCAATCGCATTTGATTTCCTCCAAGAATTCCCTTACATCAAAATATGATAATGATTATCATTATCGATAAATATATCCTAGAATAATAGGTTTGGTCAATACAGTAATCGTTTCCATATAAGATAAAAAACAGTCTCTCTAAATAAGCAGCATTGTTATTTCTTCGTGAATTTTATTATATAAATTGAAAAATAATCTATTAATAGAAGGATTAAGATCAATTAAATAGATAATCACTATCAAATTGATGATTTGACTTGAATATGATGATTTATACCTAGATTAATGAAGTTAAAAACAAAGTCATATGGTGGGCATACTGTAAAGGTCGGGTAAAAAATTAAATTTTTTTAATTATTATTTAAAGTTTTTTTAATTACTTTTTTGTAGTATAACAACAACGCAAATAAATGATAATGATTATCATTATTATTTATTCTATCTATACTAAATGGGAGGAATGTAAGATGAATCAGGAAGTAGTTATTATAAATAAAGTATATTCATAGATAAAAATATTCTTGTTAAACAAGAAAATAATGAGAGTCATTACTCTTTCAAGAATGACATCATCTTTAATACACATTAGTTCATTTACGGAGGTAAACCCATGAAAAAGTTAATATTATTATTTTTTGTATCATTAGTAATTTTATTATTATCGACTGCATGCACCAATCAGGGCGATAAGGGTTCTGAACAACAGGAAAAACATGAACAACATGAAGAAGTTGGAGAAGATGTAACGATTGGTCAGGTAAATAAAAATGGAATGGAGATTAATGCTGTTTACATGCCTCATTCAGTTAAAGTAGAACCTGTAGAACATGGAGGGAAAGAAGGTAATATTCACTTAGAAGCAGATATTCATGCAACGGAGGATAATACTTTTGGCTTTCATAAAGGTGAATGGATTCCATATCTAACCATTAAGTATGGAATACGCAATATAGATACAAATAAGGTGGTAGAAGAAGGGCAACTTTATCAAATGGTGGCTGGTGATCCCCATTATGCCTCAAATGTTTATATTCCTGAATCAGGTAATTACGAATTAACATATGAGATTAGCGCACCTGATTTAGCTCGTCACGCTGAAGATGTTAAAGGTTTCTATGAACCTATGAAATTTAACTGGAAATTCAAGTTTGAGGAATCTAAAGAATAGTCAAATCATTAACATTAAAGTACAAATCCAAACTTAACACGAAAAAGTAAATTTAGTAAGAGGTGACAATATGAAAAAATTAGTCCTAAAATCTTTAGTAGTACTCATGAGGGTATTATTTGGACTAGGTTGGTTGTTAGCAGGATTTACAAAAATTACAGGTAAAACTGGGGAAGTATCATGGTTTGACCAACCCAAGGTGTTCCTTACTGAATATTT
Source organism: Niallia oryzisoli (assembly GCF_036670025.1). Lineage (NCBI taxonomy): Bacteria > Bacillati > Bacillota > Bacilli > Caryophanales > Bacillaceae > Niallia > Niallia oryzisoli. The sequence continues at coordinate 626,400 of NZ_CP137640.1, forward strand.
GACAAAAGCATTGGATAAGCCTAATGTACCAGAATTTTATAAGAATTTTATTGATGGAATAGCTTTAAGTCATGTACCGTTTTTAAATTACACAATACCCATTACACAAATCATTATGGGTCTATGCTTAATAATTGGCTTTATGACATTACCTGCTATTTTTATCTGCTTATTTATGCAAATTAATTTCATCCTTTCCGGTAATATGAATTTGATTAGCTTAACTCTTTATACGTCTGCATTTGGATTGTTATTCTTTAGGAAAGATGCTTTGATTTTAAGTTTAGACCGATATTTAAAAATTGAAGATTTCTTCAAAGAAAAGAAATTTAAAGATGTAAGATGGAATGGAACAGAGGAAACCTTGCTTCAAAAATAAGAAAATTATGTTTTTGGATCACAACAATATGAAAAACAGGTTTAACTTTACTTTTGCTTAATCAAATGGGGTAGCGCCAGAGTTTTGACAAATTACAAGTTAAAGTCAGAAATCTTCTATAAAATAGGGTTTACTTTATTGATAATACATTGATTGATGTTTTTCAATGGTTTTAAATGTTTCATATACATGTAAAAAAAGTAAAATCCTTAGCTTCTTTGTTAAAATTTCAGTATTTATTAATTTAAATTGCTTAGTGTTGTAAATCCGCATTTTTCTATATCTACCCAAAAAACAATTTAATAGATATGTTGAAGGTAATCTATTAGTAATACTCCACGAGGCAAGCCCGTGGGGTTTTTTGAAACAAATTCTATAACCAGGTGAATAGAAATTTTTAAACTTCAATTAGGCTTATTTTTATGTCAGTTCTTTCAAGAAGGAAGAACTTATAAAATCAATAATCTTTAGTAAGGTGATGAAAAATGGCTATTATCTTATTTGATGGTGAATGTCATGTTTGCGATAAAAGTGTTGAATTTATCATTAAAAGAGACCCAGACGGTTATTTTCATTTTGCATCACTACAAAGCGAGGTAGGGCAAAATATTTTATATTATTACAGAGTAGAAAGGAACATCGATAGTTTAGTATTGATTGATCATAATCAATATTATCAGAAGTCGACTGCTGCCCTAAAAATTTGTAGGAATTTAAAGGGATTATCAAAATTTTTTTATATCTTACTAATAATACCCTTACCAATCAGAGATTTTTTCTACAAAATTATCGCTAAGAACCGTTACAAATGGTTCGGTAAAAAAGATATTTGCATGCTTCCGTTACCAAATGTTAAAAAAAGATTTTTAGACTAACAACGACTTTTATTCTATATGGATTTTTATGAAACTAAATAAACTTACTAATTTAAACTTACAACCATTCTTGATGTTTTATATTACTTACTCGTTTCTGTTATTTGGACTGGATATAGGGTTGGAAAGAAGATACTGGAATCCGCATTGCCAAAGTGAATGGAGAAAAACTAGGCATAGGTGCGATGCTGATGCGTACTCTTTTAGCCGGAATTATTTATGTTGTAACTCTTTGTATTCACTCATGTTAAATATGTTACAGAGTAGTGGAAATATGGGCGGCATGATGTAATAAGATACGGTCAAAATCGTCTTGTTTTTCTTTTTGTATTAAATTGTGATTAATCAGTCTCAGGGGATCGCGATTCAATACAGCCTATTATACCTTCTTTTTCCAAACAGAACTGTACAATAGATTACTTGTTTAACTTGACGGGGCAAGGCTAAAAATATTTGTCCATAAAAAAACCTATATATAGGGTTAAATTAGGTGATACCTTATACTAGCTGATAATCGAATTCTTATCCTTTAAAGACCAGGGAGAAATTAAACGGGGGACGTCCCTAATCTTATTTTTGCATTAGCTTAATTAAAAATAGGATAGGGACGTATTTTCTTTCTAAAATGAATAGTGTTCTTAATAAGTGCCGCGAATCTAATCTATTACCTTTTCATTGTAAAACTTATTGAGTTTTTCTTGTTCTTCCTTCGAAAAGGATGAAGCATCTAATGCTTGCAAATTGCTGTCGATTTACTGCACATTTTTGAAACCTGGAATTACAGAGGATACTTCCTTTTGATCTAAAATCCATCGCAGTGCAGCACTAGCCATTGATGGTCTTCCTTCTGCTATCCATTTTAGTTGATCTGCCAGTTCAACTCCATTTTTAAATGCTAGGCCTGCAAATGTTTCTCCTACATTATAAGCTTCCCCATTTTCATTGAAACGGCGATGGTCGTTTTCTTCAAAAATGTGTTCTGGGAAATCCCCATACCACAGTTACTTATACTATTAATAATGCAAATGAGTTAGTAGTAATTATAAAGCTGCTTCTGATAAAAAAACGATTGTAAATTTAACCAACCATTCTTATTTTAATTTAAGTGGAGATTATAAAAAAACATTTTAAAAAGTGATCAGTTTTTAGAACTTGACTCAGACCTTAACCCGACTGGATGGGTATTATCTGTGCAAGGAACCGTTTTTGATTTTCGCTTTGGTCAGAAAATATCAGAGGGAATTGAATCAGGTCATCCACAAACGAAACTAGTAGGTTTGGGATATGACCATCCATTTCTTCTTAATCTAAATCATGATAAGGAAATTGTAGTGTTGGATAGAGAGAGTGGACGGAAATTAGAAGTGGAAACAGACGAACCAAGTGTGGTTGTTTATACAGGAAATATGTTAACAAATGATTTTTCAAATAAGAGGGAAACAGTCTGAAAAATATATAGGACTTTGTCTTTAGACACAAAAACCTCCTAGTATGATGAACAATCCACTGTTTTCTTTCTTCATATATTATAGAGCCAAACAATATCTATCGTTCAAGAACCAAATACAGTTTTAAAATGATGGAGTAATAAGTATTGTTCAAAAGAAGAGCGGTAAAAATAGTTAAGTAGAAGCAGGAATCAAATTTGGTTTCTTCTTTATTTAATTATTGCAAAGACTCCATTCTCTATATGATTATCATAGAAATTTATCTTGAATTAACAGGCAGTATGACTCCCATTTAAATTCCGTAAGAACATTACAGTCTAGCAGTTACATCAGTTTGATAAAAAGTGCTTAAGCATGGTATAAGTGTAAAGGAAGCAGAGACATTTTGCTTTTTAATTTTGGGATAAGGGGTTGCCTAGTATCCCATAATGAAAGGATTTGAGTTTGAATTGATAGATAATTTTTGGCGTGATTTACCACGACCTTTTTTTATACTAGCACCAATGGAAGAGGTGACGGATGTTGTTTTCCGCCACGTAGTGAGTGAAGCAGCAAGACCGGATGTGTTTTTTACAGAGTTTACAAACAGTGAGAGTTATTGTCACCCAGAGGGGATCAAGAGTGTGCGTGGGCGTTTGACTTTTACAGAGGATGAACAGCCAATTGTAGCCCATATATGGGGGGATAAGCCTGAAAACTTTCGGCAGATGAGTATTGGTATGGCGAAACTAGGATTTCGGGGTGTTGACATCAATATGGGCTGCCCTGTACCTAATGTGGCACAACATGGAAAGGGAAGCGGCCTTATCCGTCGTCCAGAGGTTGCAGCAGATTTAATACAAGCAGCAAAATCAGGTGGATTGCCGGTAAGTGTAAAGACAAGGCTTGGCTACACGGAAGTAGACGAATGGCAAGATTGGCTAACACATATATTGAAACAAGACATTGTTAATCTTTCCATTCATCTGCGTACAAGGAAGGAAATGAGCCAAGTGGATGCTCATTGGGAGCTGATTCCGGAGATTAAGAAACTTCGTGACGGGATCGCACCTGATACACTTTTGACGATCAATGGAGATATTCCTGACCGTCAAACTGGCTTGAAGCTCGCCCGTCAATACGGTGTTGATGGGGTTATGATTGGGCGTGGTATTTTTAAAAATCCATTTGCCTTTGAAAAAGAGCCGAAAGATCATAATAGTGAAGAATTGCTTGATCTCTTAAGATTGCATCTGGATCTCCATGATAAATATTCAGGTTTAGGGCTACGTTCGTTCAAGGCACTTCATCGCTTTTTTAAGATATATGTCAAAGGATTTCGAGGGGCAAGTGAATTAAGAAATCAATTGATGAGCACAGAGTCAACAGATGAAGTGCGTGCCTTGCTCGATAATTTTGGAAAGAATGTTGATGGAGCGGAACAGTAGAATGAGGTAACCCTCAAAAAGTTAGAAATTATATTTAAGCAGTAAATCAACGGGCGAGAATGTTGCAGTATTGAACCGGCCTCGATTTTTACTAATATATTGATATTCTTGAAGCACTCAAAACTGAGTGCCTTTTTTTACATTTTAAAAATTAAATTAGTTAAAAGGACTTCAATCCCAACATTATTTCCAATTATTTCGTTATACTTTTTGATTTCGTTATTATATGAACATTTAAATAGATATTAAATTCAGTTAGCTTTTTGCTATTTCTGTCAAATTGCCATATTCTGAATATATATAGTCAGCAGCCTACAGTTACCGAAATCCCTTTCTTAATAGATAAAATTAGAAAGGATGATAACATGTCAGATATAAAAGATGAAATCATTTTAAGAGGGCTTAAAGAAAATAATTTAAAAAATGTAGATTTAAACATCCCGAAAGAAAAAATGATCGTATTCACGGGTCTTTCAGGCTCAGGAAAGAGCTCAGTTGTTTTTGATACATTAGCAACAGAAAGCAGAAGACAAATGACTTTGAACTATCCACTTTATGTGAGAAATCAAATGCCAAGGTATGAAAGACCCCACGCCGATCTTGTGCAAAATGTAAGCCCGGTTGTAGTAGTAGAACAAAGAGCGATAGGTGGCAATTCTCGCTCAACAGTTGGTACCTATATGGATATACATCCATTGATAAGACTTTTGTTCTCAAGAATAGGAAAGCCATCAATAGGTTCTGCAAATGATTTTTCGAGTCAGAGTTCCTTTGGCAGATGTCCGGAATGCGGTGGATTTGGGGAAGTGATTGCACCAGACCTAAATAAGCTGATTGATTTCGATAAGTCACTTCGGGATTATGCTATAAGATTCAAGCCATTATCACCTTCAGGTTGGCAAGGGAGATGGATGATGACCGGAGGTTTATTCGATCCAGATAAACCGATAAAGGACTACTCCGAAGAAAACCGCCAACTGCTCTTATATGGTCCCCCGAAAGGTGAAAAGGTCTATGCACCGTTTCATACAAAAAATGGACCTCAAGATCATGAGTGGGATGGGTTATTGCCTAGATTTACGCGCCTCTATATCAATAGAGATCTTTCAAAGCTAAAAGAAGTTTCCCAGGATGATGTCTTAGCAGTATCAACTCAAGTTCTTTGCCCAACCTGCCAAGGTTCTGGATTAAACCCAAAGGTATTAGACTGTAGAATAAATGGTTTAAATATCGCAGAATACGATCAACTAGAGCTTACAGAATTACTAGTAAACCTAACGAAGATAAAAGATCCTATGGGAGAATCTATCGCACTACAAGCCATTCCGCATATAAAACAACTAATTGAAATGGGATTAGGCTATTTGAGCCTAGCAAGAAAAATGGGTACCCTGTCTGGCGGAGAAGCTCAAAGGGTAAAAATTGCTCGTCATTTAGGGAGTAGTCTAAACAATCTCACATACATATTTGACGAACCAAGTGCAGGACTCCATCTAGAAGAAGTGGATATGTTGATACAAATGTTAAAAAGTATAAAAGCCCAGCATAATACCGTAATCGTAATCGAACACAATCTATCAGTAATAAAAGCAGCAGATGAAATAATAGAGATGGGCCCTGGAGCAGGTGTAAATGGAGGAGAAGTTGTCTATCAGGGAAAATTAGAAGGACTAAAAAACTCCCCTACCGCACTAGCCCTAGACCACAAGCTGGAAATTAATAAAAATCCAAGGGAACTAAAAAGTTATTTTACGATAAAAAGAGCAAGTAATAATAACCTAAAAGATATAAGTGTAAATATTCCTAAAAATGTTTTAGTCTCTATTTGTGGAGTATCTGGTTCAGGTAAAAGCTCCTTAATGTTGGAAGCATTCACGAAAAAGTATCCAGAAACCATAATGGTAGAACAGGGGAGTATAGGAATCTCTAATCGTTCGACCCTAGCTACATATATGGGAATAATGGATGATATTCGCTCAATATTTTCAAAAGAAACAGGGCATCCAGCAGGTTTGTTCAGCTTTAACTCCCTAGGGGCATGTCCTGTATGTAAAGGAAAAGGAGTCATAACGCCAGATGTAGCATTTGCAGACCCAGTGAATATTAGCTGTGAGGCCTGCGGAGGTACGAGATATTCGGATAAAGCATTGTCCTATCGATACCAAGATAAAAATATAGTGGAAATTTTAGATTTAACGATAGACGAGGCATCACATTATTTTAAAATGCCAAAGATCATAAAACGTGTGAATATGCTAAAAGACGTAGGGTTAGGATATTTAACCTTAGGGCAGACGACAAGTTCTCTAAGCGGAGGAGAAATCCAACGTCTAAAGCTTGCAAGCCACTTACAGAAAGAGGGACAAATCTACCTATTAGACGAGCCATCCTTAGGACTGCACACAAAAGATAATGGAATACTGTTAGACGTGTTTCAAAATCTTGTAAACAGAGGTAATTCTGTCATCATAATCGAACACAATCTTCACTTTATTGCGGCAAGTGACTGGGTAATAGAATTAGGTCCAGGAGGAGGAAAACAAGGCGGTCAGATTATATTTGAAGGCACACCAGAAGAGATGTTAACTGCAGTGACATTGACAGCGAAATGGTTAAAAGCATAAAACTAATTAATTCTTTTAATCTAATCAAAGCACTGCACTCCATTTTACATGAAATTTAATTTTGAATTGGACAAACTCACCTGGAGTTAACTTTAACTCTAGGTGAAATATTTTTAGCAAAAAGTAAGGAAGAAGGATGGTTCGTTTAGTTTCAATACCATTAAACAAGCTATTCCTTATTGTGAACATACAGTCTATCTAAGTGACCATTTTTGATACATATAATAAATGCTCTAATCTAAGAACAAAACATGAATGTACGTTTTCATCCATTATACTACATTCAGTTTTTTTGACGTACCTGTGTTTGTAATGGGACAGCAGGAGCTGATAGAGGGACTAATGTAGTTCCAATTGTGGTATATGCAATGGGAGGAAGTCGCTGAGCTTTACCTGCTCCACAACCAATTTGCAAAACTCCAGCATTGGTCACAATACCAATTTTCAAAAAACCGATATCAAAAGTTTGTTGCAGATGTTTATCCATTTTAATCACCTCTTATTAATATATGGGGCAGCGTCAGAAAAGTGCGGATTTATAATGGGGAATTAATTTTTGAGATATATCCATTAAGTATAGCAGGAACTCTTTTTAGGCCGGCCTCAAGGCCCTAAGGATAATTATGAAAAGATTCAAATGGAAATACGTGATCTAAAAAGGTGATAGAAAAATTTATTTCAATACTTTTGCAAAATAGGACAGCCTTTTTTTTATTATTGTGATATAAGCTTATGCATGTCCGATATTTTCACGTAGTATATCTATTGTAAGAGGACTCTTATAGATTAAAAATCTAAAAGGGGGGAAAAAGGTGCCGATTACTATGAATCAAAGTGTTGTTAGTACTTTAGGAAAACTTCTTGTGGTTGTTCTACTATTCCTTGCTCTGCTTGTTGCTGAATTATTCGGCTTAACTGATGCCGCAACTGCTATTAATAACGCAATCGTGGCTACAGTTCAGGATCCCTAGGATCTAATGTTTGAATAGCAAGAACCCTGGAGATTATTTTCAAAAAATCTTCCAGGGTTTTTATTATAGAAGGTTTAGTTCAATTTAATATTTTCTCAAATTAGGATAATAACATATTACGCATTTTTGTTGATCGACATATTATATAAGGAATTTCTTAACATATTTCGATTGATATTAAAAAGGTGGTTTAATTATGAGTGAAAACATGAATGAAAACAAGAATGAAAACAATGGGCAGAATCCCAGTAACAGTGAAGACATGGGTCCCTTCAGAAATCTTGCCCAAAGTTTAATTAATAATGAAAGTTCCGTTGACTTGGGTTCTATTATGAAAATGGCTACAGGTCTTTTAAACAACGATGCCCTGATGAATTCTGTTGTTGAACTCAATAAAAAAACAGAAAACCTTCCCCTCTCTGAAAAAAAAGAAAATCCAGAGCAGATTTCTTTATCGAAAAAATTGGAGAAACTAGATAATGATCTTTTAGAGCTTAAACAAAGTAATTCTGAAATTGTTTCTATAGCTAAACAACTGGAGAAACTAACAAATGCAATTTCAGAATTAACAACGGAAATGCAAAAATTTAGAGAACAAAATGAATATCTGATTAAATATTTCAAAAGAAGATATTGACAATAATTTCTTCTACCAAACTGTCCGTTAGTGATATAACTTTTATTTGGTTTAGATAATCATGATACGATTGATTCAATTAATTAAACTAACAAGAGATCCCCAGTCTGTTTCAGATGACTAGATAAGTTTATCTATGTCATTAGAGATTAACTTGGGGATCTTTTACTTTTGGGTATAAAAAGGTCTTTCATCATGTTTAATAATAAATGTCCTAAAGATAATCGTTTCTTTTCCGACTACATCAAAAAGGGAAGTGGAATTGTTGAAGTATTAACAATTGGGGGCAGAGTATTAATATATGATAAAATTTTAGTGGATGTGTATTTACTGAATATTACAATTTTATGATATATTTGCCGGGTTTGTGATTAACGGAATAACGCTTTATTTGGGAATGAAAAGTAGCATTTCATTTGATCGACACGATATAAGCAAGACAGAATCAATATTCCAGAAGAAATGAAAATTTAACTGAAGGAAGGTATGGGTGTTGGACCTGCAAGGCACATCAGGAATGTCAATTTGGGCATTGTCCGTGAAATGGTATTGGCTTGGGTGCTAACATTACCTTGCTGTGGGATGGTCGGGTACTTGATCGCAAAGCTGTTCATATCGATTTTTTAGAACAGAAAATGGACGATATTGAATCACAAAAAACATCCGTTTCACAAAAGCCGACGGATGTTTTTTTCTTGTACATGGGCGGTTGGATCAGGAATTTGGAGCATCAATACAAATGATTCAAAGAGTCTATATATTAATAGACTTCTTTTCTAACACTTGCTGCCTGAAGGACAAGTACTCCGAGAAACTGCATGATTGTTTTTACAATCACTTGGCCTAGAATCGCCATCCAAATCACGTTCCATGGCAATATATTTGCTCCCATTGGAGACAACCCGATAACGACAAAAATTGCTGAATCCAATAATCCACCAATCATACCACTGTACAGTACGCGTAAATTCATCGGTAAATGTAATCTTGTATAAATCTCTGTATCAGTGGTTTCTGAAACAGCAAAGCTTAACGCACTTGCAAAAACAATCCACAACGTATCTCCAAGTATATAACTGGTAATCGCGGACAGCGTTAAGGCAAGAAGAATAAAAAGATATGTTTTCGTTTTTCCATACTTATTTTGAACAAGATCTCGAAAAATAAATGTTGCCCCAATCAGAAAGGAACCCATCGGAATGAGAAAAATACCAACTTCAAGAGGGGCGAATTTGGCAGTCACTACATTCGCTAATACAATTGCAGCTAAATAAAATACTAATCTCATTTTTTTCACCCCTTAACGATTATCAATTTTTTCAGGATATAAATCATGGTTCATCAATCGATACTCTGCCATTTTTTCATATTTTGTACCAGGCCGGCCGTAGTTTGTATAAGGGTCAATGGATATTCCACCCCTTGGCGTAAACTTGCCCCACACCTCAATATATCTCGGGTCCATTAATTTGATTAAATCGTTCATAATAATATTCATACAATCTTCATGAAAATCCCCATGATTGCGAAAACTAAATAAATAAAGTTTTAAAGACTTGCTCTCCACCATCTTTTGGTCGGGAATATAGCTGATATAAATCGTTGCAAAATCAGGCTGGCCTGTTATTGGACAAAGACTCGTAAACTCAGGGCAATTAAACTTTACAAAATAATCCCGATTCGGATGCTTATTATCAAATACCTCTAAAATCTCAGGAGCATAGTCAAACAAATAGTTTGTTCCCTGATTTCCTAGCAAAGTAATATTTTCTAATTCATGCTTTTTACGGCCATGCATAAAAAAACCTCCCTATATGTCCCGAATGGAACAGGGAGGTAAGCAGAATGAATTCACATAAAAAAACCATATCAATTTATGGATATGGTTTACACCATAGTTTTTTATAGAGGGTTTCTGCTATGAACCTCTCCCGTTCAAACGGGTTTCTTCATTTAATTGATAAAGTTACTATATAGGAAAGACAAAGTGAGTGTCAATAAATATTTATCTTTTTAAAGAAGAAAGAGATAGTGTAAAGCTTGAAGGGGATTTCTACACTTGCTAAAAAGCCTGTTTCTCGTGACGAAACAGGCTTTTTTTAATATCTGAATTAATATAAACGAAACTTTCTCCAGCTTTGCGAAACAACATAGCATTTAAGGTAATTTTAAGCTTTGTACTATAGATTTTGAGTATAGATAAGCTAACAGCTTCCTTAATGATAAAAAACAGGCATAAATATGATTTTTCTAACTCTCCAAAAGAAAGGATTGCATCAGAAATGAAAAAGTTTTTATCTAAACCTTACAGATGGGCTGCTATTTACTCCATTATACTGACAGTTACCATTACCTATACACTGCTAGATACCTTTGTCCTGCCTAAATCATTAGCAGATGCTTCAATTGTTTCATCTTCAAAAGCAGCTCCAGCGGATTCTTCAGGTTCATCCTCCACAGAAACTTCAATAAATTCGAAGTCACAGTCTGAGGCTGCTGTTACAGACAATTCTTATGAGGATGAAAATATAAAAATTACCATTGAAAAAGATCGCAAGTATGATTCAAACATCTATATTGCGGATATTCAGGTTTCTGATCCATCATACCTGAAAACAGCTCTCGCAAATAATACTTACGGTCGAAATATAACAGCAACAACTTCTGTCATGGCATTGGAGAACAACGCTATTTTTGCCATAAACGGAGATTATTACGGATTTAGAGATGGCGGGTATGTGCTGCGTAACGGTGTAGCATACAGAGAGACAGCCAGGAGCGGTGATAATGATGCATTAGTTATAGACAAAGATGGTAACTTATCCGTTGTTCCAGAAGGGGAGGTAAGTTTGGATTCACTAAGTGATCAGGGTGCGTGGCAGGTATTATCCTTTGGCCCGGGTCTTGTCGTAGATGGTGAAGTGGTTGTAAACAGCTCCAGTGAGGTATCAAAAGCCATGTCAAGCAATCCTAGAACGGCCATCGGCCAGATTTCTGAGCTTCATTATATTGTTGTTGTATCCGATGGGCGTACTAGCGAGAGTGCGGGACTTTCCCTTCTACAGCTTGCACAGGAGCTTAAGGATAGAGGATGTACTGTCGCATATAATCTGGACGGCGGTGGATCCTCAACCATGTACTTTAACGGTGAAGTGATCAATCATCCTACCGGCGGAAGAAATATGGGAGAAAGAAAGGTGAGCGACATTGTCTATATTGGCTATTAATACGAGAAATAATGAAAAACAGCTTAGAAAAACAATATGGGCCTACTTGATATTGTCAGCAGCCATGACCTGGATGTTTTTATATCCGCTGCTTGGAGGTGTGCTGTTTTATTTTATCGTTCGTAAGCTTTTTTCTCACATCACTTATTTTGTCGGCTGTCGGGTATTTTTAAATACCCATAACTCAGGAATTGCTACACTGACCCTTGCCAGCCTGCTCAAGGGTGTATTTGAAATCGCCGGTACAAATTCCACGCATTTAGTATTTTACAATGTGGCTGGATGGGCATTCATAGCAGTTGGTTTGATCATTATGATCATTATGGCAACACATCAGAAGGACCTTTCAAATGATTTTGCTTGAGAATATTCATTTAAAATAAAAAAAGAAGGGGAATCTATGACAATTTTAATTCCGGAGTATGAACCGAATAAAAGATTAATAAACTTGATCTATGATTTGAAAGATACATGTGACTATGAGATTGTCGTTGTTAATGATGGAAGTGGACAAGAATATCAATACATTTTTGATACTGTTTCTAATCTTGGGTGTACGGTTTTAACCCATGAGAAAAATAGAGGGAAGGGAGCGGCTTTAAAAACGGGTTTCCAATATATACAGGAAACGAAGGAAAATATAGGAGTTGTTACTGCTGATTGTGATGGTCAGCATTTACCTAAAGATATTATTAAAATTGCTGAGGCCATCAAAGACCACAAAAAAGCACTGGTGCTTGGTACCAGACGATTTACAGGAAAAGTTCCCTCTCGCAGCCGTTTTGGAAACAATGTAACAAGGAATGTCTTTTCATTTGTCAGTGGTGCTAAAGTGTATGATACACAAACAGGACTTCGTGGATTTTCAATGGAGATGCTTCCCTGGCTTTGTGAGATTCCTGGTGAGAGATTTGAATATGAAATGAATATGCTGTTAGAGGCAGTTCCAGCGGGCTACAGCTTTTATGAGATTGATATAGACACAGTGTATTTAGAACAAAACAAGTCATCACATTTTCATTTTTTGAAAGATTCGATCCTTGTATACCTGCCTATCATTAAATTCAGTCTGTCTTCTCTTATGTCTGCTGTACTTGATTTCATGCTTCTAGTGATGTGATCATCCAGCTCTTTACCTCAAATTTATTCCTCGCAGTAGTAGTGGCAAGGTTCTGTAGTGCGGCATTTAATTATACCGTAAATAGACATTATGTATTTTCGAAGTTTAAAGATAAATCGATGATAAATTCCTTGTCCAGATTTATGCTCCTCGCCATCGTTGTAATGTTTGCGAACTACGGCGTAATAGATTTTTATTACAGTATCATTGGGCTTTCCTTGGTTTTGGCTAAGATGTTTACTGAAACAACCATTTTCCTGTTTAGTTATTGGTTTCAAAGAAAGTTTGTTTTTGTAAAGTAAAGGATTGTAATACCTTGTGTTAATTGTTGTTTATTCATATAAGATACAAGTGTTGAGTGTTATACACAAACAGATGTAAACTACCAATAAAATGTAAGGCGCAATATATGGAACTGGAGGAAATGGGATGAAATATTTTGTAGTTGATGCTTTTGCAGAAAAAGTTTTTGAAGGAAATCCAGCAGGAATATGTATCATGAATGATTGGATTTCAGATGAACTCATGCAGAATATAGCGATTGAAAATAACCTATCGGAAACAGCATTTGCAGTAAAAGAAGCAGCTCATTATCGACTGAGATGGTTTACGCCTGGAGGAGAGATTAACCTTTGTGGGCATGCCACGTTAGCAACGGCATTTATCATTCTAAATTATTATGAAAAGCAATTGGATAGTGTTAAGTTCAATACAATGAGTGGAGAGTTAACCGTAAATAAACAAGATGATTTATATGAACTCGATTTCCCAGCTGTTTCTTCAGAAGAAATTTCTGTTACTGATCAAATGATCAGCGCTTTGGGAGTTGTACCAAAAGAAACATACTTAAATAGAGATCTTATTATCGTATTAGAGTCCGAGGAAGAAGTCAGAAACATTAGCCCCGACTTTGCCAAATTAAAAACATTGCCAGAAGGTTTGGGTGTTTGTGTTACGGCCCAAGGCAGAGAATATGATTTTGTTTCCCGAGGTTTTTTCCCGAAGCTAAAAGTAAATGAAGATCCCGTAACAGGTTCCTTACACTGTAGCTTAATTCCATTTTGGGCCAATAGACTAGGAAAAAAGGAAATGGTGGCTAGGCAATTATCAAATAGAGGTGGAACGCTCTATTGTAAGTATGAAGATATAAGAGTAAAGATAGGTGGAAGGGCCGTTTTATATTCAGTGGCTGAATTAAATATTGGGGTATAATAGGAAAAGCTTTATATTTTTTAGCTTTCTTATACACGATACGAATGCTGTCCCCCAAAAAAACATATTTCCGATTCAAGGGATTGGCCCTATAGCCAAAATAAATTAGCCGAGAGAAATTCTCGGCTTTTATCATTATATTTACAATAGGTTTCTCTATTAATCACCATCTTTAATAATATCCATTAAATACAACTTGGTGCTTGGTGGAAGGGGCAGGGGACATTGTAAACTTGACCATTAATAGCTTCTTACCATATTTCTTCTCCTAATTCCAAATATTCCAAGTAAGTAAGGGTGCTATGTTCTTTTTAAGAAAGTATTAATTTTTATAAGAAACAATTGAAAGGATGGATTCGCTAAGGGTCTTCCGAATCTTCCTTTCATTTGTTTCTTATATATATTAGAATATTCATTTACCTATTCGTTTTGTGTTAAAAAAACTTTATTCAAATGATGATTAACTCAGAAAAACTAATTTAATAAATAATACAAGGTAGTATTATTGTTGAAAAGTAATACAGAATGGATTATGGTAAATAAGATTCTACTTAATTATCATTAACTCAAACTTTGCACTAAAGTAATTAAGCGGAACACTAGAGCCTGTAAGTTTGTAATAGTGAATCTATAATAATAAATAACGAAAAGATAGAGGTGGGGAACAGAATAATGAGTAATCAAATTAAAGTAGGAATTGTAGGATATGGTAACCTCGGTAGAGGAACGATTGAAGCAATCAAGCAATGTTCAGATATGGAGCTTGTGGCTATTTTTACAAGAAGAGCACCTGAAAGTCTTTCAATAAATGAACCAAACGTAGAGGTTTTACATATTTCGAGTGCAGAGGAATATAAGGAAAAAATTGATGTGATGATTTTATGTGGAGGTTCAGCAACAGATCTTCCAGATCAAGGCCCTTATTTTGCTAGAATGTTTAACACAATTGATAGTTATGATACACATGCAAAGATTCCTGAATATTTTAGTGTGATTGATCAAGCGGCTAAAGAAAGTGGAAAGACTAGTATTATTTCTGTTGGCTGGGATCCAGGTTTATTCTCTCTAAATCGTTTAATGGCAGAAGCTATTTTACCGAATGGTAAGAATTTCACTTTCTGGGGAAAAGGACTTAGCCAAGGACATTCAGACGCCATTCGAAGAGTAGAAGGTGTAGTTGGTGGTGTTCAGTATACAGTGCCGATTGATGAAGCAATAGAGAAAGTAAAAAGTGGAGTAGCTCCTGAATTATCTACAGGTGAAAAACACCGACGTGTTTGTTATGTAGTAGCAGAAGAAGGCTATGATCACAAGAAAATCGAACAGAATATTAAAACAATGCCCAACTACTTTGCTGACTATGATACAGAAGTTAACTTCATTACGGAAGAAGAATTAAAAGAAAACCACTCAAAATTGCCGCATGGTGGATTTGTCATTCGAAGCGGAGAAACAGGCAAAGACAATAAACAAATTATCGAATTCTCGCTTAACTTAGAGAGCAATCCGGAATTTACAGCTAGTGTACTAGTGGCATATGCAAGAGCAGCTTATCGTTTGAATAAAGAAGGACAAGCTGGTGCAAAAACTGTTTTTGATGTTGCACCCGCATACTTGTCTCCAAGACCCGCGGAAGAGTTGAGAAGAGATCTATTGTAATAGAGTCACGGTGCCTGTCCCTGTGTTTTGCATTGCATTTCCTGACATTGATCCAAATGGATATTGCATCGAATATTATTATACAGATGAAGATGTGAAATGCATGGTAAGATTAAAAGATGTTGATTAATCTTTTTTAATTCAGCAAATAAAAGAACCCAAATCGATTGAATTGGGTTCTTTTGTGTATATAATAATTTGTGATACGTATGGATCAAACAACATTAGGCTTTACCCTATAGTTTATTTTACAGCCTCTTTTAATTCTTTTCCTGCTTTAAAAGCTGGAACTTTAGATGCAGCAATCTGTATTTCCTCGCCTGTTTGCGGATTACGCCCTGTTCTAGCTGAACGCTCGCGTACTTCAAACGTTCCAAATCCAATTATTTGAATTTTCTCCTCTTGAGCAAGTGTGTTAGAAATTGTTTCAACTAACGCATCAACTGCTTTTGCTGCGTCCTTCTGTGATAGTTCGGCTTGTGTTGCCACAGCTTTTACTAATTCTGTTTTATTCATTTATTACACCTCTACTTTATAATTTGTATGTAAGAACTACAAATATAGCATATAGTAGCCTCGCAATCTACTTCAATAAACGAACACCAAGGTTTTTACTCGACTGAGCTGTATTTTTTCTGAGTGATTTGGGACATAATCATAAAATCGATGAAACAGACAAGTAAGCTAAGAGTTTAGTTTAAATTGATCATAATCAACAAAGTCCGAAAACTTTATGTCACTTTCTCTATACATGATTCCTCTCCCTTAAATTAACTACTTTAACTGAATGATTCCCAAAATATTATTCTTTTATACAATTAACCAGCTCTGCATCTTGTCTTTAATCTAAAACCTCCTACTAACGGCCTCTCAATATATACTCGTGATTCGTTCGGTCCGGAATGGATGCTTACGGAGAAACCAGTAATAAGGAAACTTTTCTAATTCTATGGGCCACTAAAACTGTCCCCGTTTCCCGCTTGTTTAATGGAATGTCAGAATATTTAACTTTTTCAAAAATAACATGTTAAATTATCTCACATAAACATAGAAATGGAAGATTATTTAACTTATAGTTTACTTCATATTAGATAAACTTACATCTAATGCTGAAGGGTGTAAAAATGGATGCATCTGTTGAGTGGACCAGATAAAAAAGGCAGTTGTTTTATTTGCTAATTTTTTAAATAAGGAGATGTGAAAGTTATGAAACTAATCAATGCTAAATTATATGGTCAAGATGGAAAATGGGATATTGAAATTAGAGAAGATACAATCGTTGGCATCACCCCTACCTCCAATATGGATTCAACATGAGGGATTTTATGTAATGTGCATATATTATTAACTTGAAAGCGTTTAATTTTAATTCATATCAAAATTAGATTGATTTTATGCAAAATACATATTAGAAAGATTAATCCTTTTGTATTATGATTGATTTAACAAAATTAATAACGAATTGAGAATGATTTAAAAATCATCTATTCTGTTATTGATGCTAATGATCATACTTTTATGCAAAGGGTGAAACGAACATGAAACAATTGAAACCTCCTTTAAAACAAGGTCTTTACAATCCAGCCTTCGAACGGGACGCTTGCGGGATTGGCGTTATAGCAAATGTAAAAGGGAAAAAAGAGCACAATATCGTTAAACAAGGTCTTACAATGCTTTCTCGCATGGAACACCGAGGTGGTCAAGGAAGCGATCCTAATACAGGTGATGGAGCAGGGATCATGACTCAAATTCCCCATCTTTTCTTCACTAAAATTAATTCAAAATTGAGCGGATATGAAGAAGGAAATTACGGGGTTGGAATGGTCTTTCTTCCTGAAGATAGTAACCAACGAAAACAATGTGAAGATGCATTTCATGACATTATTACCCAAGAAGGTCTGGACTTTCTTGGCTGGAGAACAGTACCAACAAATGATTCCTCTATTGGAGTAACGGCAAAAGCGAGCCAGCCATCCATACGCCAAGTATTTATCGGAAAGTCAAGTGAAATAAAGAATGAGCTCGAATTTGATAGAAAACTATATGTAATTAGAAAACGAGTAGAAAAAGAAGTTCGAGAAAAACAACTTGCTCAAGATTCTACTTTTTACGTGGCAAGTCTTTCTTCCAGAACAATTATATACAAAGGTATGTTAACGCCTGAACAAATAGATCAATACTATCTTGATTTACAAGATAAAGAATTTACATCTGCGTTTGCTTTAGTTCATTCACGTTATAGTACAAATACATTTCCTAGCTGGGAAAGAGCACATCCAAATCGTTATTTAATTCATAATGGAGAAATTAATACCTTAAAAGGTAACGTAAATTGGATGAAAGCGCGCGAAAATATGATTGAATATTCGGTCTTTGGTAAAGATGGCAGCGAAGTCATCCCAATTATCGATGAAAATGGAAGTGACTCTTCATCCTTTGATAATTGCCTGGAATTTTTGCATCTATCTGGTCGTTCTTTAGTACATGCTGCAATGATGATGGTTCCAGAGCCTTGGGAAAAAGATGAAACTATGGATGATGACTTAAAAGCTTTTTATGAGTACCACAGCCATTTAATGGAGCCTTGGGATGGTCCAGCGGCCTTGGCCTTTACAGACGGAAAGCAAATTGGCGCGATGCTGGATCGGAATGGTCTGCGTCCTGCACGGTATTATGTGACAACAGATGACCAAATCATCCTTGCTTCTGAAGCAGGAGTACTGGATGTGGAAGAAGGGAAAATTCTTGAAAAAGGAAGATTAAGTCCTGGTGAAATTATTCTCATTGACTTAGAAAAAGGGCGTATTCTGAAAAATAATGAAGTAAAGCAGAAGGTTTCCCAAGAACAGCCTTATCGACAATGGTTAAATAATAGAAGCGTTCATATCAATGAATTACCAGATGCCGAAGACGGAGAAATGACTGCCAATGACAATATTATGCAGCTGCATCAAGCATTCGGATTTTCACAAGAAGAATTGAAGGACCAGCTTCTTCCAACAGCAAAAGAAGGGAAAGATCCGATCGGCTCGATGGGGAATGATGCACCACTTGCCGTACTTTCTAATCATTCCCAATTGTTATACAATTATTTCCAGCAAGTGTTTGCACAGGTAACCAATCCGCCAATTGACGCGATTCGTGAAAAATATGTCACTTCAACAGCAACATTACTGGGGGCAGAAGGGGATCTTTTACATCCTGGTGAAGATAGTTGTCAGCGAATTCGTCTGGAGTCACCTATCCTTACAAATCAAGATTTGAATAAACTTAAGTCATTGAATCAATCGCCATTTCAATCAAGAACATTCACGATGGTATTTAGCGCATTGAACGGAGAATCAGGTCTTGAACCAGCCTTGTCTCATTTGTTTCAAGCAGTAGATGAAGCAGTAAAAGAGGGTGTGTCACTGGTTATTTTATCAGACAGCGGGTTGACAAAAGAGGTGGCGGCTATCCCATCATTGCTTGCTGTTAGCGGACTTCACCAGCATTTAGTTCGTCAAGGTACTCGGACAAAGGTAAGCATCATTGTAGAGACCGGTGAGGCTAGGGACGTCCATCAATTATGTATGTTAATTGGTTATGGTGCAGATGCCATCAATCCATACCTTGCTTATGCGACAATCGAAGATATGTTCCATAACGGTCAATTAGAACCATTAGACCTTTCAATGGCACTTAATCATTATATTCAAGCTGTAACAATAGGAATGGTGAAGGTTCTCTCAAAAATGGGTATTTCTACAATACAAAGCTATCGTGGAGCACAAATTTTTGAGGCAGTGGGCATTCATCAAGATGTTATAAATAAATATTTTACAGGGACATCTGTCCAGTTAGGCGGCATCAAGCTTGAAACGATTGCGAAGGAAACCCTTATTCGCCATGAAAAAGCTTTTGATAATGTTGAAGATGAAAATCAGTCTCTGTTTGTAGGCGGGGATTTCAAATGGCGTAAGGGTGGAGAAGAGCATGCGTTTAGCCCTGATATTATTCGCTCACTAAAAAATGCGTGCCGTACGAATGATTATGAGCAATACAAAGCATATACAGAAAAAGCAAATGAATCGAAACTGATCTTTGTAAGGGATTTATTTACCTTTAAGGAAACCACTCCGATCCCGATTGAAGAAGTGGAGCCGATTGAATCGATTGTTAAGCGATTTAAAACCGGGGCTATGTCCTATGGTTCTTTAAGTCAAGAAGCTCACGAAACATTAGCCATTGCGATGAACCGTCTCGGCGGTAAAAGTAATAGCGGTGAAGGCGGCGAACATC
Organism: Niallia oryzisoli; assembly: GCF_036670025.1. NCBI lineage: Bacteria > Bacillati > Bacillota > Bacilli > Caryophanales > Bacillaceae > Niallia > Niallia oryzisoli. The sequence continues at coordinate 646,260 of NZ_CP137640.1, forward strand.
CTGACCGTTATCAGCCGGATGAAAATGGCGATCTGCGCCGTAGTGCCATCAAGCAGGTTGCATCCGCTCGTTTTGGGGTAAACAGCCATTATTTAATGAATGCAGACGAAATTCAAATTAAAATGGCGCAAGGAGCAAAGCCTGGAGAAGGTGGACACTTGCCTGGAAAGAAAGTATATCCATGGATCGCTGAAGTGCGGGGGGCAACACCAGGAATTGGTTTAATTTCACCACCGCCGCATCATGATATTTACTCCATCGAGGATCTTGCACAGCTGATTCATGATTTAAAAAATGCCAATCCACTTGCGAGAATCAGCGTGAAGCTTGTGTCAAAGGCAGGGGTTGGAACGATTGCTGCCGGAGTGGCCAAAGGGCTTGCGGATGTCATTTTAATCAGTGGAGCCGACGGTGGAACGGGTGCTGCACCAAGAACAAGTATCAAGCGTGCTGGAATGCCGTGGGAGCTTGGACTTGCTGAAACTCATCAAACATTAATTTTAAATGGTCTTCGTGATCGGGTTGTATTAGAAGCAGATGGAAAATTAATGACTGGCCGTGATGTGGTCATGGCAGCATTGCTTGGAGCAGAAGAATTTGGTTTTGCAACAGCACCATTAGTTGTCTTAGGCTGTGTCCTTGTCCGTCAATGTCAAAATGACACTTGCCCGGTAGGGATTGCAACACAAAATCCAGAATTACGTAAGAAATTTCTTGGTAAACCGGAGCATGTTGAGAATTTTATGCGATTTATTGCACAAGATGTCCGGGAGATTATGGCGAGTTTAGGAATTCGTACGATAAATGAATTAGTAGGCCGCACAGATTTATTAAGCCAAAGTGAACAGGCAAAATCTCATTGGAAAGCGAAAGATTTGGATGTATCAGCAATCTTTTATCAGCCTGATGGTTCGGTGAATAATGGAATGGTGAATAAGCAAAAGCAAAATCATGGTCTGGAGAAATCACTGGATTATCGTGAGCTGTTATCCGTTAGTCAGCCTGCAATAGAAAAAATGGAGAAAGTAGAAGCAAGCTTCCAGATTCAAAATATTAATCGAACAGTGGGTACTTTGCTGGGAAGTGAAATAACAAAACGATATGGTGCAAACGGACTGCCAGAGGATACGATTCAGTTGAGTTTTACAGGATCGGCAGGACAAAGCTTCGGTGCTTTTATTCCAAAAGGATTGACACTTTCTCTTGAAGGTGAGGCAAATGATTATGTAGGTAAAGGACTTTCCGGAGGAAAAATTATTGTAAAACCATCTGAAAAATCAGCTATTATTCCGCAGGATAATACCATAATCGGAAATGTCGCTTTTTATGGCGGAACATCTGGAGAAGCTTATATAAGTGGTCTTGCCGGTGATCGTTTCTGTGTAAGAAACAGCGGGGTTCATGCAGTAGTAGAAGGTGTTGGGAACCATGGCTGTGAATATATGACGGGCGGACGTGTTGTGATACTCGGTTCAGTTGGTAACAACTTTGCTGCAGGTATGACAGGTGGAGTCGCATATGTTTACGCGGATTCTTTGGATGAATTCCAACAGCAGTGCAATCAAGAACTAGTCGTTTTAGAAGCTTTGGAGGAAGAACAAGATCGTAATGAGGTATTCAAGCTTGTACAGAACCATTATAACTATACAGGCAGTTTAAAGGCATACGATATTCTTAACCATTGGAATCAAACACTTTCAAAGTGGGTAAAGGTGATTCCGAAAGAATATAAGGGAATGGTTCAATCCAATCCTAGTGAAGTTTTAATGAAATAAGAATGAGAAGAACTAATATCTGAGTCCCTTGTTAGTGACGACTGAGAGTTTAGTTGAGTTTTAACGAGTTAAAAATTTTATTTTTCCTCATGTTCAAAACAAGACTAAGAAACTCGAAGTCGTCCTACTTATGGAGGAGAGGATAGGAATGCAATTTACAAAAATGCAGGGCTCAGGGAGCTCGTATATATTATTTAATCTTTTAGAAGAATCGATGGAAAATGTAGATTTCTCGGAACTATCGAAATGGGTTTCAAATGTGAATGTTGGAATTGGTTCGGATGGTATGATCCTGGTTGGTCCTTCGAACCGAGCAGATTTTAGAATGAGAGCTTTTGATAAAGACGGGATAGAAGCTAACCATTGTCTAATCGGTTTACAATGTGTGGCTGCTTATCTATATGACACCATGTATGCTGAATCACCAAGCTTCACCATTGAGACATTAGGCGGGGATGTAAGTATTAAAGTAGAAGTTGGGGAAAAGCGAAAGGTAAAAAATGTGATAGTATGGGCAGAACGTAATCGTGTCTGGACAAAAGGTGAAGTCAGATATGTTTGCTATGGTGAATTAGAGGAAATGAATTTTCCAAGAACTTAGAAATTCGTTATGAAAATTGGTAGTTCAATATTGTTTTAGATAAAAAGGAGAGATTGTATTATGGCGAAGTATACAAAAGATGATATTAAACGTATGTGTGAGGAGCAAAACGTTAAATATATCCGCCTTCAATTTACGGATATTTTAGGAGTCATTAAAAATGTTGAAATTCCGGTCAGCCAACTTGAGAAAGCACTAGATAATAAAATGATGTTTGACGGTTCTTCCATCGAAGGTTTTGTTCGTATTGAGGAATCGGATATGTACTTATATCCAGATCTCGATACGTTCGTTGTATTCCCTTGGACAGCAGAAAAAGGGAAAGTGGCTCGTTTTATTTGTGATATCTATAACCCAGATGGAACTCCATTTGCAGGGGACCCGCGTAACAATCTTAAGAGAATATTAAAGGAAATGGAAGAACTAGGGTTCACTGACTTTAACCTAGGGCCCGAGCCAGAATTCTTCTTGTTCAAACTTGATGCAAAAGGTGAACCAACATTAGAACTAAATGACAACGGCGGCTACTTTGACTTAGCTCCTACAGACCTTGGGGAAAATTGCCGTCGCGATATCGTACTTGAGCTTGAAGAAATGGGCTTTGAGATCGAAGCTTCTCACCATGAAGTAGCTCCAGGGCAGCACGAAATTGACTTTAAATATGCAGATGCGATCACCGCTTGTGACAACATCCAAACGTTTAAGTTAGTAGTAAAAACAATCGCCCGTAAACATGGTTTACATGCGACATTTATGCCAAAACCATTATTCGGTGTAAACGGCTCTGGTATGCATTGTAATTTATCTCTATTTAAAAATGGGGAAAATGCATTCTTTGATCCAAAGGCAGATTTACAATTAAGTGAAACAGCTCTTCAATTTATTGCTGGTATTGTAAAGCACGCTGAGTCGTTCACTGCAATTACAAACCCAACAGTAAACTCTTATAAGCGTTTAGTTCCTGGATACGAAGCACCTTGTTATGTTGCATGGTCAACAAGCAACCGTTCGCCATTGATTCGTATTCCGGCTTCTCGCGGCTTAAGCACACGTGTAGAAGTACGTAGTGTAGATCCAGCTGCAAACCCGTATTTAGCATTAGCTGTTCTATTAAAAGCAGGTCTAGATGGAGTGAAGAACAAAACAAATCCTCCAGCATCAGTTGATCGCAATATTTATGCAATGAATAAAGAAGAGCGTCTTGCAGAAGGTGTTACCGATCTTCCTGCAACATTAGCTCAAGCGATTGAAGTATTAAAACAAAATGAAGTAATCGTATCTGCACTAGGAGAGCATATCTTCGAACACTTCGTAGAAGCAAAAGAAATCGAATGGGATATGTTCCGTACACAAGTCCATCCTTGGGAACGCCAACACTACATGAGTGTATACTAAGGGGACAGGCACCGCGACCCACCAATTTACTCCGATTGCTAAGAGCAAGTCTCTTATCAAAAAGGATAGAAGAAAATAAAAAAGGAAAGTTCTAAAGATATATGACTCTCTATTAGAGCTTTCCTTTTATTAATGTATTTTGTTTCACCGAGCCTCTCAGACTCTTCAACAAATGATTGAAGGGTTTTTTTGTTGAGTTGCAGAGTGACTCTAAACTTTTGTTAAAAAAAGCTTAAGAAATCTTAAGGATTTTTGTTCATTTTTCTTTAGGTTTGGATTTTACAGTATAAATAAAAATTCAAACCAATGGAGTGATGAAAGGTGAAACATCTGTCGTTTCTATTCCAATATATAACTAATCCAAAAACAGTCGGTGCAGTACTCCAAAGCTCAACGTTTCTAGGGGATAAAATGGTCGAAGGAATCAATTTTCAGAAGGCCAAGTACATTATTGAATATGGGCCAGGCACCGGTGTATTCACTGAACATTTACTTGAAAAGCGTAATCGTAAGACGATTATTTTATTAGTAGAAAACAATAAAGAGTTTTATAACCTGTTGAAGGAAAAGTTAAAAGAGGAAAAGAATGTATATATCGTTCATGGTTCTGCTGAAAACATTGAACAGTATATATTTGACTGCGGTATTCCTTATGCCGACTACGTGATTTCAGGGCTTCCTTTTGCAAGTTTGCCAAAACAGGTTTCTAACAATATTTTATTAAATACGACGAGGATTTTAAAAAAGGATGGGGAATTCATTACATTTCAATACACTAAATTCAAAAAGGCATTTATCGAAAAGTTTTTCAAAAAGATAGATGTGAAAAGAGAGATTAGGAATTTCCCGCCTGCTTTTGTGTTTAGCTGTGCGATGTCTGAGAAAAAGATGGGGGAGTATGATGGGGTCCAAGATTCTTATTGTTGATGATGATAAAGAGATCCGAAGTCTTATTTCGGTTTATTTAGAAAATAAAGGAATGGAAACTCAAAAGGTTGAGGATGCAATTGAAGCCTAAAATGGTTAGAAGCCAAGGAATTTGACTTAGTTATTTTGGACATTATGTTGCCGAAGATGGATGGAATTGAGGCATGTATGAAAATTAGGGAAGAACGCAATATGCCAATTATTATGCTCTCAGCAAAGTCGGAAGATATGGATAAAATCCAAGGCCTTGCTGCTGGTGCGGATGATTATTTGTCAAAACCGTTCAACCCACTGGAGTTAATCGCCAGGGTAAAATCCCAGTTGAGATGATATAAAAAGTACAATACCACAGACAGCAATAAGAGCGTAATTAAAATCGGTGATTTAAGAGTAAATACTGATACACGTCAGGTTTGGGTAAGGGAGAAGGACGTAAGACTAACGCCAAAGGAATTTGATATATTGGAAATTCTTGCCCGTAATAAAGGAATTGTCTTAAGTGTTGGCAAAATTTACGAAGCAGTTTGGAAAGAAGACTTCTTTAAATCAGATAATACAGTGATGGTACACATCACAAAAATAAGAGACAAAATAGAAGATGATCCGAAACATCCCATTTACATTAAAACGGTTTGGGGAGTAGGGTATAAAATATGGCGGGGATTACGTTTAGAAATAAGATGATTGTCAAGCTTCTTTGTGCGGTTGCAATCAGTTTAATCGTTTCTATTTCTTTAATACTGTTTTCGATTCAATTCATTTTGAACCCCTATATTACGAAACTCCCAACAGGGTTCAGCGAATCTAAATATAATTTCATGACATTCTTAACGTTTTCAGTAGCAATCATAACTTTTATTGCCATTTTTTTATTAATGGTAAGAAATAAATTATTGTATTTGAAGCTTATTTCTGAGAGCGTTAATAAGATCGCTAATGGAGAACTTGGTTTAACGATTGGTATAAAGGGGAAAGACGAACTGACCCAGCTTGCACAAAGTTGAATTCGTATTTTGCGAGGAAGCACCCAGATTTAAAGGAATTATTAGAAACATACAGCTATAAGTTTTTAGTGCTTGGGATTATCTGTCCTATAGCACCAACAGATGGTATTTGTTTTTTATCAGCAGCTGTTGGGTTAAAATTTTCAACTTATATTTTAACGATTATCATCTCTAACATACCTAATATCTTGGTATATAGCGTTATTGGAATCAGTTTTAACGATTCATTGGCAAGCATCTTGTTGGTGATCATGTCATTTGTGGCAGCTGTATTGATTACCGTTAGAATTTGGAGCAATCTTAAACAAAAAGCAGAGGGAGGAACGTAGGGAAAGGTTCGTTGTACTACTGTATCTTAACTTTTCTCGTTATGTAATGACACAACACTGGACCTGTACGGAAAAGTTACTTCGCAGTATTAGGACCTGTCCCTCTGTTCCTTTTCTTATATTACTGAGAACATCCAAGTGACTCCGAATTTATCCATAACAGAACCGTGAAGCTTGGAGAAGAAGGTTGGTTGAAGATCCATTTTTACATTTCCGCCTTCTTTAAGCATGTTCCATGCTTTAATAGCTTGATCTTCAGAGTTCAATTCGACACTAATACATACTTTTGGGCTTTCTTTTAAGTCACGACTTCCATCAGAACCCATAATAAACCCATTTTCCGTTAATTTTAAATGTGCATGTAAAACAAGATCCTTATCTTTTTCAGCTACAGGGAATTCAGGATTTGGAGGCATATCGCCATATTTTTGCATAGCAAGTAATTCTCCATCAAAAGCCTTCAGATATAATTGAAAAGCCTCTTCACATTCTCTGCTAAACATTAAATAAGGTTTAATCATTATTCTATCTTCTCCTTCGTAAAATTAATGATTGACTTCATAATGTAATTCGACAAATTGGTTAAAAGTCCTAGTACCTTTTAATGAAAGGTTTAGTTCATAGTCACCTGCTTTAAATAAGGGAATTCCTTCTCCTATAATTTGGGGGGCAACTGTCAAAATGATTTCATCCACTAGTTTTTCTTTAAAAAACGAAAATAATAACTCTCCGCCGCCTACTATCCAGATCTTTTTTCCTGCCTCATTTTTTAAGTTATTTGTAAATCTATTAATGTCTTCATTAATAAATGTAACAAATGGCGTATCCTGTATTGCTGACCTAGAAAAGACATAACATTGTTTATTTTCGTATGGAAAATTACCATTCTCATGTTTCATAATCCAGTCATATGTTCTCTTTCCCATTAAAATAGTATCTACCGTATCAAAAAATTCTGAGTAACCATTGTCTCCTTCACCTTCAACGTTAAATAACCAATCTAAGGAATCATCTTTTGTTGCAATATATCCGTCTAAACTTTGAGCGATAAACAGTACAATTTTCCTTTTGGTTTTCATCCTGCACCTCTTTCAATTATTAAGAGCCCTATGGCAGTTAAACCCTTCAATAAAATGGAAAAGAAGGGTCTTGTTTAAGGTCGCCTTTTTGCTCTGAAAAATAGTGTTTGATTTAATTATCATTATACACTGTCCCCTTGTTTCATAAATTGTACCTGTATAGAGTATAATATTACCGAGTGTATCAGGTAACTCGCGTAGGCAATTATAAATTGAAAAATTATAGTTGCAGGTAGTATATATAAAGGGAGATATTATTAATGAAAATAGTAATTAGTGAAAAGGCATTACATTGGTTTAAAGAGGAAGTAGGATTAGAAAGTGGAAATAAAGTTCGATTTTTCACGAAAATTTATGGTACAAGTCCAGTTCAAGAGGGATATTCACTTGCCTTTACAATAGATAATGACCCGGGAAATGTTGCTGTCGAAACAGTTTCAGATGGCATTACTTTTTTTATAGAAGAGTCAGACTTATGGTTTTTTGATGGACATGATTTATATGTTGAATATAATGAGGCTATTGATGAAGTGGAGTATAAATATATAAAACCTTAATATCAAGAAATTTAGCAAATCTACATAAACTTTTACATAAAGAGACCAATGCGAAAAAGTCGACTTTCTCTGGACGTGCGTGTCATCCAAACTTAAATTCTTTATAACACCTTTGTTTAGGATTATAATATATCTTAAAAGTCTGATAAAAAGGATATAAACTTAGCAATGAAAATTTTGAGGGATTTTTATTATTAAGTTTATCATTCTTTTTATCTTTTTTATTGAGGTGATTAAATGAAGGAGAAAGTGTCTCCCTTTTTAGTATTACTTGCAGCAATCCTTTGGGGGACGACGGGTACAACTCAGGCGCTTGCACCAGAAACAGCACACCCGATTGCTATCGGAGCTACACGCTTAGCAGTAGGAGGACTATTTTTAGTCATAATTGTTCTGATAAAAGGAAAATTCAACTTTAAAAATTGGCCAATCAAGACAACAATCTTTGCTTCTTTAAGTATGGCGTTGTATCAGCCACTATTTTTCTCAGCTGTTTCTATTACAGGGGTTTCTATTGGAACAGTGGTGGCGATTGGGAGTGCGCCAATTTTATCAGGTCTCATAGAATGGCTATATTTAAAAATTCGTCCATCTAAAGTGTGGTGGTATTCTACTTTCCTATCAATCTTGGGTTGTCTAATGCTCTTTGGTAATAAAGAATCAGTATATGTAGATCCTATTGGAATCCTCATGTCTCTAGGAGCGGGGTTATCCTTTGCAAGTTATACTATTATTAGTAGAAAGTTAGTAGTAAGCCATTCGTCATTATCAGTAGTAGCAGTTGTTTTTACTCTTAGTGCCATCTTTTTATCCCCGTTTTTATTTGTTTTTGATATGTCTTGGGTAACAAGTCTTCGAGGTGTGGGTGTAAGTCTTCAACTTGGAATTATGGCAACTGGGGTTGCATATTTACTTTTTTCTAAAGGACTCACCCATGTCTCTTCATCAACTGCAGTGACACTATCATTAGCAGAACCATTAACAGCAGCGCTATTAGGGGTTTTCATAGTAGGAGAACACTTAAACACTACATCCTGGTTAGGAATTTTCCTTTTAATGCTAGGAATCGGAATTTTAATATGTTCCTCTAGGAATTCTAGCAGCTATAAGGAGTTAAATAGAAAAACAGCAATTGAATGAAACGATTATATATGGAAATCATGATGAATAAAAACAATAAAAGGGAGACTAATATGACTAATAGAAATGAAAAAGAGTTGTCACTTGAACAACGTGAAGAATTACTTGGAGCATTGAAAGATCGTTTTGAGAAAAATATGCACCGCCATAAAGGCCTTGAATGGGCTAAAGTCCAAGCAAAGCTGGAAGATAATCCTGACAAAATGTGGTCGCTCAATGAAATGGAAATAACCGGCGGTGAACCGGATGTTGTGGATCATGATGATCAGAAGGACGAATACATTTTTTATGATTGTTCTGCAGAGAGTCCTAATGGTCGCAGAAGTGTTTGCTACGACCGTGAAGCACTGGAGTCAAGGAAAAAAAATAAACCAGAAAATAATGTGATGGATATGGCAGCTGCCATGGGCATTGAACTATTATCGGAAGAACAATATCGTGCGTTGCAAGAACTTGAAAACTTCGATAAGAAAACGTCGAGCTGGGTGCGAACACCCTCTGATATTAGAAAACTCGGCGGTGCCATTTTTTGCGATTTTCGCTACGGGCACGTCTTCGTGTACCACAACGGGGCGGATTCTTACTATGCTGCCAGAGGGTTCCGTGGTTCATTAAGGGTCTAAGGTGCCCCTTGACCAAGAATTTGACAGGATCATAGAAAGTGATTTTTATCTTGCAAATAAATTAACCATCGACTTTGAAAAACTAGAATTCAGAAACCCTGCAATATTGATTTGCTAATGGGACGAGGTTGAAATAAAACCTCGTCCTTTCATATTTCGGTGGCAATCGCTGGTGGAAAGTAATTATACCCCATGAATTGTTATAATATGAATGGAAAGCCAAGATTAGATATCCTAGATTTATAGGGATGCAGGACAGGGACTACGGCCACTAATTAATTCCACCTGAATATTAAGTAAGCGAAGCTCAGTAGATATCATCTTATAAACCGCTGGGACAAGGTGCCCTTGGCGGATGAATTTGATGGGATTCATAGTCAAAATTGAAATATGCAAAAAGGAAGAATGTGAAGGGGTGCGATTCATGGGAAAATATATTGCTTTTCTGCGCGGAATAAATGTTGGTGGAAAAAACAAAATATCCATGCCCGAATTAAGGGAGTTATTTGAACAAAATGGATTTGATGATGTTGTAACATATATAAATAGTGGAAATATAATCTTTTCTAGTGATAATAACGATGAAAAAATGCTTAAAGAAGAATGTGAAGTATTAATTGCAAATAAGTTTCAACTTAATATTCCTGTCGCAATTATTTCCGTAAATGACCTTTTTGATGCGCATAGTAATGCACCATTTTGGTGGGGGCAAGACAAGGATTCAAAGCATAATGCGATTTTTATTATCCCCCCGACTACTGCGGAGGAAGTAATTGCGGAGGTAGGAGCAATAAAACCAGAGTACGAAAAAGTTGATCATTATGGAAGAGTTATTTTTTGGTCAGCACCTATCAAAACTTTTTCAAGAACACGATGGTCAAAGATTGTTGGCTCGCGTTTGTATGATAGCATAACGATTAGAAATGCAAATACTGTTAGAAAGCTATTGCAGCTTGTTGAATAGTAAAGGATATGCTCTTTCATTTTTAAAGAAACGGTCAACCAATAAGGACGCAGGCACAGGCGCCGTGACCTATCTGCTAATTCCAACTGAATTACATTTTAGTAAGGCTCTGTTGAGGCCAACTTATAAACCACTAGGATAAGGTGCCTGCCCTCTTGTCTCTCACTCAAATTTGTTATAAAGAAATAAGAATGTGTTTAATATGTTTATTTCAGGAGAATACACCTCATTTACCTTTTTTAATAACATGAAGGTTTTCTTCATTATTTTGTCTAAAATAAGAGAGAGAAAATAAATTGGAAAAGGTGATGAAATGAGTCAATTATCCGAGCTTTTATCAACTAATTACGATAAAAATATCGAAGAATTAAAAGAATTACTCCGTATTCAAAGCATTAGTTCCTTATCTGAGCATAAAGAGGACGTACAAAAAGCAGCTTCATGGATTTCCAATAAATTAAAAACTATTGGAATGGAGCATGTTGAAATCATTCAGACAAAAGGTCACCCTATTATTTATGGTGACTTGATTCATAAGGAGGGTGCTCCGACGGTTTTAGTATATGGCCACTATGATGTACAACCGGTTGATCCTGTTGATTTATGGGAAACACCTCCTTTTGAACCGACGATCCGTGATGAAAAGATTTTTGCTAGGGGGGCAACAGATGACAAGGGACAAATGTTCCTCCACATCAAAGCGGTGGAAACTTTATTGGAATCAGACGGATCATTACCTGTAAACATTAAGTTTTGCATCGAAGGGGAAGAAGAAATCGGAAGCCCTAATCTTCCACACTTTTTATCCGAAAATAAAGAAAAACTATCCTGTGATGTGGTTTTGATTTCTGATACAGATATGTGGGAAAAAGGAGTACCAGCCATTACTTGTTCGTTAAGAGGTCTATGTGCACTGGAAATTACTCTTAAAACGGCTAATTCTGATTTGCATTCAGGCATGTTCGGAGGGGGAGTCCAGAATGCAAACCACCTATTGGTACAGCTGCTTTCAACTCTTCATGATGCAAACGGAAAAGTAAATGTTGACCATTTTTATGATAATGTAATCGAACTGACAGACTATGAAAAAGAACAGATGGCAGAATTAGGCTTTGATGAGGAAAAACTAAAGCAATCTTTAGGACTAACGAATTTGACTGGGGGAGAAAAAGATTATCCTTATCGTGAGAGAATTAGTTCTCGACCAACATTAGAAATAAACGGCTTATGGGGCGGGTTTCAGGGTGAAGGAACAAAGACTGTCATCCCGAATGAGGCACATGTCAAAATAACCTGCCGTTTAGTCAATAATCAACATCCCGAAAAAATTCAGCAATTGGTTAAAAAGCATCTGGAGGAGAATGCACCAATTGGATGTACAGTTGAAGTTTCTCTTGGTGATACCGGCAATCCATTTTTAACGCCTATCGACAGCCCGATGATGCAAACAGCTGCTGAAGCATATAAAAAGGTATATGGGAAATCACCTGTTTACAAAAGAGAAGGCGGCTCCATTCCGATTGTTTCGGATTTCAACAAAATATTAAATGCTCCCGTAGTCTTAATGGGATTCGGTTTGCCAGGTGAAAATCTTCATGCTCCAAATGAACATTTTCACTTAGAGAACTTTGATAAAGGGATCTTAACAATATGCTCCTTTTTAGAGTTAATTGAAAAATAAGGAACGCTGGAACAACCGAGTCCCAGCAAAATTATTCAAGGGGGCAGGCAACCATGACCCAGTAAAATTGATACCTACTGGGTCGCGGTGCCTGTCCCTTTAACCTAGATTTATATTTTAAAGGGGTGTAGCGGTTAATTGCTTTAATACTGGTTTTCCGTCTTCTACAACAAAGGATGCGCGGGTGCTGATTGGAGCACCTGGTCTTGTTACATAAGGAATGACCTGATAATCTGTTTGCCATGTACTTTGTGTCAGTTTACAGCGTACATATCCACGATAATTATTGAAAAATTTAATATGCGGATTCTCTTTTAGGTATTGTGCTGTATTGTTATTCACATCAGATCCGTCACCATTGGAAGTAATAGAAGTTCCCACAAACTCTACCGCAACATTTTTTGAATTAGCGTCATGGAAGTCTACTTTGACCTCATTTGCCCAGCTGGTATGTACGTCTCCAGTAAGAACAACCGTATTCTTAATGTCCTTTTCCGCTAAAAAGTCAACAATTCGTTGACGTGCCGCAGGATATCCATCCCAAGCATCCATACTTACATATTCTTCGTTAGGATCAAAATCACCATCACGGTGAGCGAAAAATACTTGTTGAGCTAATACTTTCCATTTTACTTGGGATGAAGCTAGTCCATCTAGAAGCCAGCGTTCCTGCTGCTCACCTAAAAGGGTACGGGTTGGATCCTCGGATTCAGGAGTTGGGACTTTCCATCCATCCCCATTTGCTTGATCATCCCTGTATTGACGAGTGTCAAGAACATTAAATTCTACTAAATTACCAAAAGCTAAGCGGCGGTACAATTGCATATCGCTTCCATTTGGTAAAGTAGTACGACGAAGTGGCATATGCTCATAGTAGGCTTGATAAGCAACGGCTCTCCGCTGCATGAAATCTTTTTTCGACTGCTTTTGCGGATCTTGAGGAATATCATTGGCGTAGTTATTATCCACTTCATGATCATCGAATGTAACAATCCAAGGGAAATTAGCGTGTGCTGCTTGCAGGTCACTATCTAATTTATATAGAGCATAACGGTTACGATAATCGTCAAGTGTATAGATTTCCGGAGCCGAATAATCCGTTGGTCGAACCTTTGAACTGTGGCTTCCTTCATAAATATAATCACCAAGATGAATAACCAAATCGAGATCATCCTTTGCCAAGTGTTGATAGGCTGTGAAATGGCCTGTTGGCCAGTTTTGGCAGGAAACAAAAGCAAAATTTAGATGATCGACCGTACTGTTATAGGCAGGGGCTGTCTTCGTTCTTCCTGTTGGGCTGATGTGATCATGTGCTTTAAAACGATAATAATACCATGTAGATGGATCCAATCCTTCAACTTCCACATGGACAGAGTGACCAAGCTGTGGTTTGGAAAGCTCATTTCCTCTTTTTACAACATTTTTAAAAGTAGCATCAAGAGAAACCTCCCATTGTACTGGCACTGGATGGTTATCCATACCGCCGCCGTTCAATGGATCTGGAGCAAGTCTAGTCCATAAAACAACTCCATCCGGAAGCGGGTCTCCTGAAGCGATCCCCAAAGTAAATGGATATTGTAGTTTGTTAGAATTGCCAGCATTATCATTTGGGGCTGCAGATGCATAGTTAAATGGTATTGAACTTGCAATAGTAGCACCAAGGGCAATCCCAACCCCTTTACCTGTGTTTTTCAAAAAATTTCTACGTTTGTTATCAAATTCTTTCATTTTTCATCCTCCTCGTACTCAAACAGTGTAGAATTAAAATATTTAGAGAATTTATTTATAACGTAAAAGAATAGTAAATCATAGGAAAATGATAGATTTGGAGGAATCATTCTCTTGAATTTTAGGTATAAAAGTAATGGGTAAAATACAAAGATTTGTCGAAAATTAGTACCAAGGACTATCTAGAAGTATTATTTTTTAGACGTTGCCAGGTTAATGCTAAAATCCCCTTGGAAACAAGGGGATTGACGTCCATCGTTTTATTGTTTATGCAAGATTTCAAAAAACGTTGGTAATTCAACTTAATCTTGTTCTTTTGCTTTTTCCTTTAAATAGTCATCAAATGAATGAATCATAAATTGTATCCAGTTATCATAAATTTTAGCTTTTTGGTTCATAATTCTTTCATATACGCTTTGATCGGGTAGTAAGGAGAATAATTCTAGATCGGGACAGCCTTTTAAATCATCCGTATTTACTTCAATAATCCACAAGTTTCCATTTTGGTCCAGGGCAAAGTCGAGTCCAACTTCAGTGAAAAAATGGAATTTGTCTAGCATCTTACAAATTTCCAAAGAGACATTCTTTAAAATATCTTTTGTAAAATGATGGTTTTGATTTGGAAATAGCAAAGCAATTAACTCATCTGTAGGTTTAACTGAACCGTTACTAATTCCAATATTGGAAACTAAAGACCCTTCTCCTCCAATTCTTATTAAATCGCCAGCATAAATCCATGAACCATCCATCTCCCTATATAAATGCGATCTAATGTCAAATGGACGCCCGTTATAACGGATTGCTGGAATTCCTCTTTGAATGATTGTAATTTTATCATGGTAAAATTGATCAATTTGCTTATAAGTCTCTTCGAAGTTTTTAAAAGTAAGTGCTTCTTTTCCTTGTATAGTCCATTCAAAGAAGCTCCCGTTCTTATGAACAGTACTTATATCCTTTCCTCCCCAGGTTGCAATGGATTTAATATAAACAAGGGGATAATCGGTAAGCATTGATGCTAAAGAATCCTTCGTAAATAATCTGGTTTCTGGAATTTCAATATTTTTTAGGGAATGTAATGTTAATAATTTATACATTTCCCATTTATTAATAAACTCCCTGTCTGGGTCTAGTATTGGTGTCATCTTATTCATTCTCCCATGGTTCCATTAATGGATTTTCTACAATCTTAGTAATTTTGTTTTGATCATCAACATAAGCCACCACTGTTTTTAAGTTTGCTAATTCTTCTTCTTCGAATATTCCAGTACTTAAGATGATGACAATGTCCCCCTTGGTAAATAAATGGGCGGGTGGGCCGTTTAAGCAAATGATACCTGAATGTGACTTTCCAGGAATCGCGTAGGTTTTCCAGCGGGCTGCATTGCGAAGATTGGTAATTTGCACCATTTCGTAGGGTAAAAGGTTGGTTACCTTCATTAATTCTTTATCAATAGTAATGCTGCCAGGATAATTTAAATCTGCTTCAGTAACCGTGGCTCTATGAATTTTTCCCTTACACATATATCGTTTCATTCTGCTCCTCCGGGTAAGTGGAATATATTTATACAAATGTTATATGTAGTGCTGAATAAAAGGTGTATGTACGGTCTATACTCTCTTTTTAAGATTTACAGGGACAGGCGCCGTGACTCAGCCATAAGGCTGGGTCACGATGCCTGTCCCCTTGTGTCAAAATATTTTCACAAATATTTTGACAATTTTGTAAATGCATCTGTTAAAATTATATTGACAATATTTGTGGGAGGGAGCGGGCAGAATGAGGGTTACAATTGAAAAAACAGAAAAGGATGGTAAAATTTCGCTGCAGGAAAGCGGCGGGTTCGCTATTGTTACAATTAATCGTCCAGAGCTGAAGAATGCATTAACAAATAGAATGTGGAATGATTTGAAAGAGGTTGGTAAGCGCATCACACAAAATCCAAAGAATAAAGTTGTGATTCTACGTGGAAAGAATAAACTGTTTACCTCTGGCTCAGATTTAAAACAATTTAATCATTTATCGATTGAGGAAGCGAATGATGCCTTTCGCATCATGGAAGAGGCGATTTCAACTTTTGAAAGACTGCCGTTACCAACGATTGGAGTGATCAATGGTCCTGCTATGGGTGCCGGTTTTCAGCTTGCTTTAGCCTGTGATATTCGCATTGGAACCCCAAATACAAGGATGGGTATGCCTGTTGGAAGATTGGGTATTACGTTAAATCAGTCTTTTGCCAGAAGAATTGCTGATCTCATTGGAAAAAGCAGAACAATGGATCTGGTTTATACAGGCAGACTTTTAAAACCGTATGAATGCTATGATCTAGGGCTTATTAATTATTTATTAGATGACGATACGGATGTAAATCATTATGCTATCGAATTAGGAAAAAAGGTAATGGAGCAATCACCAGCATCTCTTCTGGCCGTCAAAAAAGCACTGTCCTTTAGTAATCCAACAATTTCCATTCCGTGGGAAACAGGTCTTGATAATTGTGTTGATGCTTTTGATTTTCCAGAAGGAGTAAGTGCGTTCGTTGAAAAAAGAAAACCTAACTTTAAAAGGAGATAAATTATTCCTTTAAAATAAAAAGGGCGCCCAGATATTATAGCAGAAAATTGGATGCCCTTTCTTTATTTTATCCTACGAGTTTGATGGCTGCTAGTTCAATATGAATATCAGTCATTTCGATTTCAAAATAAGCTAGAAGTGCTTCATTCACTTTTTGTTGTATTTCTTCCAACGGTTCAACAATATTCTTCTCAAGAGACCAGTTCAGTTCAATTTCAATCTTAACACTTTGAAAGGTATTAAAATCACTGTCAAGGATTTTGGCGTTTCTAACATATTTCAATTGCTTACAAATGTATAGGATCATGTCACGATACACATTTTCATGCACGATAATAGTTCCTTTTGTAAAACGAGGCTGAATGACCGTTACTTCGCCAATATATTTTGCTTGTTTCGAGAAAAGGTATAAGCCTTTTTGGATGATTTTTTTTAATTTATTCGATTCTACTTGTGTATATGGAATAGGAATAACATGTTTTCCTTGCGTGTTACGCATATGGCGGGCCATATTAATTTCCTTGCTTGTTCGGATTTCTGAGATATCTACATATTTATGAATTTTTCCCAGCTCTAATTTTTTCGCGATTAAGTCAACCATTTTGACGGAGGTTCCTACAATTAATATTTTAGCAACGCAAGTCATTTGGATTGCATCAATCACTTCCTTGCGATGCTCCTCATAGAAAAAAGTTGCCCGCTTAACTGCCTTTATATAATTATTTTCATACTTTGCCGAGGTTCCTGCCATTTTGCTTCCGTTTATTATGAATATTCCGTCATCTATAATGGCAGGGATATTATGTTCATGGCAATATTGTAAAACACTCGTACTTTTTCCAGTACCACTTTTCCCTACTAAAGCATAAACGATCAAATAATGACCCCCTTTTTACAAGTGATTTTTTTACCTGAACGACGAAGATACTTTAATGTCTTAATTATAAGATAAAATTGATTTCTACTGTTACAAAAAAACCATATACATATAAATAAAAGCAAACAGGAGTAGGAATCATTGGAAAAACAAAATAGCGGATTTAGATGGGTTGTTTTTGCTTCTGTCTTGGTTACTTATTTATGCATTGCGAACCAGCGAACTGCTCCGGGATTGATTACAGACCAAGTGATGAGGGACTTTCAAGTTTCAGCATCAACGATTGGGCTGCTGACAAGTATTCAATTTTTTGTGTACACTGGTTTGCAAATTCCGATGGGGATGCTGGCTGATCGTTATGGGCCCAATTTTTTTCTCATTATCGGTTCTATCCTAACGGGTATTGGTACCATCATTTATAGTATTAGTACGCATGAACTTGTCCTGTTCCTTGCTAGAATCCTTACGGGTATAGGGGATGCGACCATCTGGGTCAATATGGTGTTAATTTTAGGCCAATGGTTTAGTGCAAAGGAATTTGTTCGGTTAATTAGTTTGGCAGGTATGACTGGGAGTATTGGCTTCCTGTTAGCGACCGTTCCTTTTTCCGTTTTGATTGACATACTTGGATGGAGGGGAGCATTTTTTGCAGCGGGAATCCTATTATGTTTATGTGGCATTAACTTATACTTTGTACTTGTAAAAAAGCCAAAGCAGCTTTTACTAAACGAGCCGATTGCTGCAAAAGATGAGGCAAAACGTGAGAAAACGTTCAACCTGCTTAAGCGAATATTTTCAAATCGGCAGGCATGGGCTTTATTTTTTTGTCACTTTGGGATTGTCGGTGCATATGTAGGATTTATCGGTTCGTGGGCTGTACCCTATGGGATGAATGTGTATGGAATGACACGTTCAGATGCCAGCCTCATCATAATGATGGGGCTTATCGGGGCACTTATGGGTGCTCCTGTAACGAGCTGGATATCGAGTCGATTAGAAACCATTAAGCGGCCATATGTTGTGGTTCATATCACCATTTTATTTAGTTGGTCTTCCTTTCTTATTTTTAAAGGGGGGCCGCCATTGTTCTTGCTCATTATGCTCTTCTTTATTATTGGCTTTGGCTATGGGGCAAGTGCCTTAACCTTTGCCGTCGTTCGTCAGTCTTTCCCTATAAAAGAGTCAGGTATTGTTTCTGGGTTTGCCAATACAGGTGGATTTTTAAGTGCCGTATTACTGCCAAGCATTTTTGGTAATGTCTTAGATCACTTCCAGGCTGTTTCAGGAAATATTGGTGATGGTTATTACTATGGTTTCATCACTCCAGTAATCTTTTCCATGATTGGCTTAGCGGGAGTGATTTCTATTAAAGAAAAGCGAACTGGTACGCAGAGACAGGCACCTCGTCCTGAAGAACACCGGCCAGTTTAATTTAAAGACATAAAAAAATTGGTTCGCAGGGACAGCACCTAGACTCAGACTTCGTTCACAGTGTTAACTCATGGTGGTCACTGGATCAATGAACCTGTCCCTGCATCCCTTTTAATTGAGTGGCCTTTGCTTCAAATAATGTTCTGCCACTAGTCTCCAATCTTCTAAAAATAGCGGCCATAGGTTAGGACGGCGCCTTACAGCTAATGGATGGTAGGCTGCGGTTGTTTGGTAACCTTGGAAATTGTGAAATTTGCCTCGTAACGATTTAACGTCTGTTTCAGGATCTTGAAAGAATGATTGGACAGCTATGTTTCCAAGGCAAACAATATATTGAGGCTGTTTTGACTCCAGCTGCTGCTTGAGGTGATTCATACAGATATGTCTGGTTTGTTCTTTATCATAGGCCCGTGTTGGTCTTCGCTTTAATACATAGGTTACATATAAATCATCGGCTTTTAATCCAACTTGATCGGCAGCTTTCTGTAACGTTTGCCTTGTCCCGCAGACAAAGGGCTTGTTTTCCCGATCCTCACGGGCACCAGGGTTATCTAGTAAGACGAGAATGGGTGCTTCTGGATTTCCTTCTCCCCACACCATTCGTGAACCATGCTTAATAAGTCCACATTCACTGCAATTGATTAGTTTTTCCGGTGTTGGTTCTTCTGGCCACAATGAAAAACAAAAATCAGCCAAATTATTTATCCTCCTATATTTTCTAGTTTTTTTAGTATATCCAACTGGAAGCAGAGGAACCGTCCCTGTGCTTCCACGCCTGGAAACTAAACGGCCATTTAATAGTTTAATTGTTTTTCTTTTTTTTAGACTTTTTCCTTTTCTTTTTTTTCGTATTATTGCTGTCATACCTGGTAATGAATTGGCTGATGAGATTTGGTAATTGATCTTTCTGCTCTACCAGAAAATGATAGAGAGCTTCACGTTCTTCCAAGGTTACTTGCCACTCTTCGGGTATCGATTGAATGACTTCCAGGATTAATTCATTTGGAACAGATACTATTTTATCTATAAACGTTGTATACTCTTCAGGATTAAGAATAGAGAAGGCCCATTGGTAGGTGTCTCTGTACGACAACTTTTTATTTCGTTTCTTAATCAACGTTTGTGGTGACCATGTGTATCCGCCCGGAAAGCACTTTCCATGATCAATCATATGGAGATAATAATTTCCTTCGCTAAGTCGTTCCATTAGTACATTCCTCAAGGTCCGATCATAATTAAACACCCAGTGATCAAATACCACCATAGCGGCAATCATATCGGGATTCTTGATTTCCATCTTGGAGGGTAGATTATTATTCAATTCTTTAAGGATAAAACTGTTTTCGATAAATGGACACGCAGATTGTAATCCTGGATTAAATTGATATCTTGTGGAATGTAATTCAGGGGTATTAGCTATGAATTCATCGGGAATATACACACTTTCGAACGGGACAACAGGAAGGGAAAGTAATGTTCCTAATTTACTTACAACATACTCATTGATGACTTCTTTAGCTCTTCTAGTTTCAGTACCATTCCATTTCACTACATATTTTTTGCCATCACTAAAAAGAATCACATGGGCCGTTCCGCCTGACAATGTTTGTAAGAACTTAACTGGGTATTTTGCTTGTCCTACATTTTCCGTTTCTATTTCTTCCATCCCGCACCTCTCTTTAACATTAGTTTTTTCATAAATAGTTTAGGTCTAGCATTGCAGCTCAATTCTTTACTCCTTTCTTTATTATTCCTATTAAGAACTACAAAATAGAGTTCCTTATATACAGTAAATACAAATTGAACAGATCTGAAACGGACAAATACATAATTTTACCGGATTTATTTACTTTTCGTTATAAGACATATATTTAATATGTAAAAAAATAATAATTTGATTTTATTCGCACCTCTAATTGTGAGTCCTATCTAACAATTGGAGGTACTTTTATTATGACTTTTGAAAACGCTCTGCAGCTAGTTTCCAGTCTTCTAAAAATAATCGCCATAAATTAGGGAGCCGCCTGACAGTTAATGGGTGGTATGCTACCGTTTTTGGATACCCATGGACTTTTGCAAAAACGATTAGTAATTATGCGAAAAATTATCACTTTTGCGAGATGATATATATACTTGGGTCTTTGTTTATAAAGGACATCTATTGGCATGAAACTTGCAATATGAATAAGTGAGAGGAGGAAAGTTTAGTTAAATATTTCAATTACAAAACAAGATGATTGTTTTACGTGAGTTAGTATCCAAGTATTGGATATATATATATAAACGAAAAAGGAGAGACACAAATGAACATCTACGTGATTATGAAGCGTACCTTTGATACAGAAGAAAGGATTCAAGTTGAAAACGGTACCATTAAGAGTGATGGTGTTGAGTACATCATTAATCCTTATGACGAATATGCCATCGAAGAAGCAATCTCTCTTAAGGAGAAACACAGTGGTGAAGTGACTGTCCTTACCTTTGGGGAAGAGGAAGCAGAGAAGGAGCTTCGTACCGCACTTGCAATGGGAGCGGACAAAGCCGTATTAATTGATAGCGATGAGTTAGAGGAAATCGATCAGTTTTCTGCCGCTACTATCCTAGCAACCTATTTAAAAGATAAAGGAGCAGATATTATTCTTGCAGGAAATGTGGCTGTTGATGGCGGTTCTGGCCAAGTAGGACCGCGTGTAGCTGAAATGCTGGGAATACCGCAGGTTACAGCGATTACAAATCTTACGATTGATGATGGAATGGCGTTAATCGTCCATGATGTAGAAGGGGACGAAGAAACAATCGAAGTATCACTTCCTGTTCTTGTTACCACTCAGCAAGGTTTAAATGAACCCCGTTATCCTTCTTTGCCTGGGATTATGAAAGCAAAGAAGAAACCATTTGAGATACTCGAGTTAGATGATTTAGATTTGGAGGAAGAAGAGGTAAAGGCGAAAATTGAAAAAATTGATATCTTCCTGCCGCCTAAGAAACAACAAGGAAAAGTTTTAGAGGGTGAATTAAATACTCAAGTTCAACAACTCGTTTCATTATTAAAAACGGAAGCAAAAGTTATTTAATAAGGAGGGTTATTATGGGAAGAAAAGTATTAGTTCTAGGTGAAATTCGTGACGGTGTTTTAAGAAATGTTTCCTTTGAAGCCATTGCTGCAGCAAAAATCATTGCAGACGGTGGAGAGGTGGTTGCAACATTATTCGGAGAGACAATCGGTGATGAAAGCGCAGCTATGCTCCATTATGGAGCAGACCGTGTGGTGAAAGCCGAACATCCGGATTTAAAATCGTATACGACTGACGCCTATCAACAAGCATTACTACAAGTTCTGGAGGCAGAAGAGCCGGATGGTTTTGTAATGGGGCATACAGCACAAGGAAAAGATTTATCACCTAGAATTGCGGCCAAAATAAATACAGGCCTTGTTTCTGATGTGGTCAATATTGAAAATGATGGCGGAAATGTCATTTTCACAAGTCCCATTTATTCAGGGAAAGCATTTGAAAAAGTCAAAATCAATGAAGGGATCATATTCGCAACAATCCGTCCTAATAACATTACTCCGCTAGAAAAAGATGAATCACGTTCCGGTGATGTCAATGAAATGAGTGTGGAGATTAAAGACCTTCGCACCATCATAAAAGATATTGTTCGGAAGTCTACTGGCGGAATTGATCTATCCGAAGCGAAAATTATCGTTTCTGGCGGGCGTGGTGTGAAGGCAGCGGAGAACTTTCAACTTTTGGAGGAACTTGCCGGTGTATTAGGTGCTGCAGTAGGTGCTTCACGAGGTGCTTGTGATGCAGGTTATTGCGATTATTCTTTACAAATCGGACAAACTGGTAAGGTTGTCACTCCAGATCTTTATATTGCCGTTGGGATTTCAGGGGCCATTCAACATTTAGCAGGGATGTCGAATTCAAAAGTCATTGTGGCAATTAATAAGGATCCAGAAGCACCTATTTTTGATGTGGCGAATTATGGAATTGTTGGTGATTTATTCGAAGTGGTTCCATTGTTTATCGAAGAAATGAAAAGTGTAGTCGTTAGCTGAGTTAGTTATTGAATCAATAGATTCTTAATTATATATGAAAAATGAGGAGGAGTTTTTAATGATGAATTTTCAATTAACTGAAGAACAACAAAGCGTACAAAAAATGGTGAGAAAGTTTGTGGACAAAGAAATAATCCCGTACATTCAAGAATGGGATCGTAATGGAGAATTTCAACCTTCTATTATGAAAAGATTAGCGGAATTGCAACTTATGGGTGTTTGTATCCCAGAGGAATACGGAGGTATCGGTATGGATTATAATACACTTGCTATTGTTTGTGCTGAGTTAGAGCGTGGAGATACTGCGTATCGAACAGCGGTTTCCGTTCATACAGGTTTAAACAGTATGACGCTATTACAATGGGGCAATGAAGAGCAAAAACAAAAGTACTTAGTACCACAGGCTAAGGGTGAAAAGATTGGTGCGTTTGGTTTAACTGAGCCAGATGCGGGAAGTGATGTAGCTGCAATGAAATCAACAGCACGAAGAGACGGGGATGCATATATTCTTAACGGTTCAAAAACATGGATTTCTTTATGTGATTACGCGGATAACTTTCTGATTTTTGCAAAAACTGATCACGATGCGGCGCATAAAGGGATTACTGCTTTCATCGTAGAACGTACATTTCCTGGAATTTCAACAAGGGGATTCAAAGGAAAATTAGGAATACGTGCAGGCAATACCGGTGAAGTCTTTTTTAATGATGTAAGGGTACCTGTAGAAAATAGACTCGGTGAAGAAGGCGAAGGATTTAAAATTGCCATGGCTGCTTTAGATAATGGTCGTTTTACTGTTGCAGCAGGGGCTGTTGGTTTAATTGAAGCCAGCCTTGAAGCGAGTGTGAAATATTGTCATGAGAGAAAAACATTTGGAAAAGAAATCGGTAGACACCAGCTTGTTCAGCAAATGATTGCTAAAATGAGCGCAGATCTTGAGATTTCCCAATTGCTAGTTTATAAGGCTGGTTGGTTAAAAAATCAAGGAAAACGGAATACAAGAGAAACATCATTAGCGAAATGGATTGCGTGTAATGCGGCATTTGAGGCAGCTAATAATGCGGTCCAAGTCCACGGTGCATACGGTTACTCTGATGAATATCCAGTTGAACGTTTCCTTCGAAATTCTAAAGCACCGGTGATTTATGAAGGAACAAGAGAAATTCATACGGTCATGCAAGGTGAATATGCGCTAGGATATCGTGAAGATAAACCACTTCGAAAAATGTTACCAGCATGGCCATTTGAGGAAGTTTCGCTACAAAAGTAAGGAAAACAAGATCATTCTAAAAAGATCATACCTTAGTGTATGATCTTTGTTTGTCATTTTTTAAATTACTCTATTAAAGTGTGCTATTGATTTTTGGCTCATATTTGAGAGAAATGTTATTTTTTGAAAGATAGAACATTAAACTTTATAGGCATGAGAAAATATATTTTTTCAGGTCCCTACGTGTTATTTTGCAAGGATGAGCCGAAGTCAACAACCTGTTTAACAAAACCTAATCATTTAATAGAATACTAATATTTATTTGTTTATAAATTTGGAAACGGTTTCTTTCGTTTTTTAATATTTTAGTATATACTAAAAATTAAGAAAATTATGTCGGGATAGGAGGATTCTTGATGAGCCTAACCAACTCAGAATTGCTTACCGGGCAATCAGCCAGTTTACAGCGGATATTTACAGAAGATGATCTGCACCAATATAATGAATTAACAAAAGATTTTAATCCAATCTATCAACATTATGACATTGGTTTAGATAATAGGGATTCACGTGCTATTATTCCTGGGCTATTGGTGGAGGGATTAATCTCTCAAGTGATTACCGATAAACTTCCGAGATGTGCTTGTGTATTGCTGCAAAAAGAAATGATTTATTATCATCCTGTTTATATTGGAGATGAAATAACCGCTGAATTAACAATTGTTGATATTAATCATGATAGAGATTGGGTGACGCAAAAGGTGATATGTTTCAATCAAAATGGAACCGAGGTTATTAAGGGACAAGTTGTTATTTATGTTACCGGGAAGGTGATATAAATGGTAACATCAATTCATCAAGTTGAAGATTGGGGATATCTAGAAGTTGATGAAAGAGGAGTATTAATGGACGTTAGTCCAGATTTTTGTGAGCATTTTTCAATCAATAAAGAAGATTGTCTTGGTGGTTCAATCCATGATATCATTCATGGAATGTATGGCCGAAAGCGTAAAAAGGTCTTCTTCGGTGTGATCACCAAGATTAATTGTATTATTCGAGTAACGAAAAAAGGAAATCGGGATATTTATCGAGTAATTGTACGTGATGGTGATATCGAGCATTATGAAATGGTATCGTTCATGCATGCGATTGATTTACAAAAAATGAACAAAAAAAAGCCTCACCAAAATAAATACAGCTTTGATGAAATAATTGGCAATAGTGAGGCTATGAATAATGCGAAAGAGTTAGCTACTCGAATTGCGACTAGTAATTCAACCGTGCTTCTGACAGGGGAAAGTGGGACAGGTAAGGAATTATTCGCTCAAGCAATTCATGGAATGAGCCCTAGGAAAAACAACCCTTTTATTGCCGTTAATTGTGCTGCTATTCCTGGGGAATTATTTGAATCTGAGCTATTTGGTTATGAACCAGGAGCGTTTAGTGGAGCAAAAAAGGAAGGTAAGCCTGGGAAAGTTGAATTAGCCATGAATGGGACCCTTTTTCTTGATGAAATTTCTGAACTCCCTTATGAAGCACAGGGCAAGCTACTTAGAGTCCTGCAGGAAAAAGAGGTTGAACGGGTTGGAGGAACAGTTAGTAAACACATCGATGTCCGTATTATTGCGGCAACCAATCGTGACTTAGGACAACTAGTGGAGGAAGGGAAATTTAGACAGGATTTATTTTATCGACTATTTGTTTTTGATTTATTAATCCCCTCCCTTCGTGAAAGGATAGACGACATTCTGCCTTTAGCCTTTTATTTTATCGATTATTTTAATGTGAAGTTTGATCATGAAGTGAAACACATCGATGCCAGGCTTCAAGATTGGATGTTGAACTACGATTGGCCTGGAAATGTGCGTGAGTTAAAAGCGGTCATTGAACGGGGAATGAATATTGTAGATGGAGATACCTTATCGATGAATGATATCTATTTTTCAACTCAGGTTTCTACGAATTCACCAAATAGAAAAACCGTACCACTGCAAAGTTTAGAGGATGAAGTGAGAAATGCAGAGATAAACGCCATTCAAAGAGCTTTACAAGAATCGAATGGGGATAGAACTTTAGCTGCCCAAAAACTAAAAATTCATATTGCAAGCTTGTATCGGAAAATAGCCAAGTACAACTTGAAATAACGGTAACACACTACTTAGTAGTGTGTTTTTTTATGTTTATAATTGGAAGTTTACAAATGGACTCTTGCCAACAAGGGTCCTATTTGTCCCCATTTTGCGTAAATGATTCTTGGCTTTGCGAAAATTATTATAATTGCGAGATTTATCGGATTTATTGCTTGTGTTATCAAGGATATAAGTTGGCACAGAACTTGCAATATTAATAAGTGAAAGGAGGGATAACATTTCTGGAATATGAATCATTTGAATGCATGAAGGATTGGTAGTTTACAAATGCACTCTTACCAATAAGGATTCCATTAGTTCTATTTTTGCGTAAATGATTCTTAATATTGCGAAAATTATTATAATTGCGAGGTTATTGGATAATGTTGCTTGTTTTATCAAGGATATAAGTTGGCATGGAACTTGCAACATTAAAAAGTGAAAGGAGGGATAACATATCTGGAATATTTAATTTCATTCAAGAGAAGTCTTCCACTTCAAAAGTTAGGAGATGAATGTCAGGGTTTTGTCAATTCAGTGGGGGTGAAAACCCAGGCTGAATAAAGTTAAAGCCTTCGGTGTAGATATTCGACTTTCGGGAAGAAAGAATACCTAAGTGAGCTCAGTTATTATCTGGGCGCAAATAGGCCATGGCGCATTTAACTTGTAGAATCATTTGAATACATGAAGGCTATGTTAAAGAATTTTCATGAAAACACAACATTGAAAATGGGGGAATGAAAAATGGAATTAACGGAAGTATTGTATGAAAAAACAAATGGAATAGCAAAGATTACGATTAACCGTCCACAGGCTTACAATGCCTTTACAGGACGTACGATTCAAGAATTAATTTGGTCTTTCCGTGATGCTTGGGATGATAACCAAGTAGGTGTTGTCATTTTAACAGGTGCTGGTGAGAAGGCATTTTGCACAGGTGGAGATCAAAAACAAAAAGGTGATGAGGGAGGCTACGATTATAACGGTGGATTAGGAGGCGGTATTGGTCTTGAAATTGAGACATTACACCAAACGATCCGCAATATTCCCAAACCTGTTATTGCCGCAGTCAATGGATATGCGATCGGAGGCGGCCATGTTTTACATGTGATATGTGATTTGACGATTGCTTCAGAGAACGCCAAGTTTGGACAAGCTGGGCCAAAAGTTGGTAGCTATGATGCTGGTTTCGGTTCTACTTATTTGGCTAGAGTTGTTGGGGAAAAGAAAGCAAGAGAAATTTGGTATTTATGTGAGCAGTATACCGCTCAAGAAGCCAAGGAAATGGGCCTTGTCAACAAGATTGTTCCAGCTGACCAGCTTCAAGCGGCAGCAGAAGAGTGGGCTACGAAGATTCTTGCTAAAAGTCCAACAGCAATCAAAATGCTTAAATACTCATTTAATGCTGATAGCGCCCACATCCAAGGGATTTCTCAACTTGCAATGGGCAGTCTAGCGATGTTTTATAACACCGACGAATCTGCAGAGGGAATGAATGCCTTTTTAGATAAAAGACCGGTAGACTTTAGCAAGTTTAGAAAATAAACAGGAGATGAAGCCCGTGAAGTTAGAAACGATTTTGAGTTCGGAATATGTGGATAAATATCAGTCCATTTGGCCAAATAAAACCATTGTTGATTATCTAAATGATGCCATTGCAAAATTTCCGGATAAGGTTGCAATTATTGATAAAAAGAGTCGCTATACGTATCGTGAACTAGGGAAAATGGTCGACCGTGTTGCCTTAGGGATGTTGGAACTGGGCTTAGGAAAAGGGGATGTCATCTCGATTCAGCTGCCTAACTGGAATGAATTTATAATTCTTCACTATGCGGCAACGAGAATAGGTGCCATTACCAATCCGCTGATTCCAATTTATCGAGATCGTGAAATTGGTTATATGGTGGGAATGGCTGAGTCGAAAATGATCGTCGTTCCCGGTGAATTTCGCGGATATGATTATCCAGCCATGATTGATAGGCTGTCCCATCAATGGCCGTCACTTGAACATGTCTATGTAATTGGCGAAAATGTACCGACTCATATGAAGCCACTGGCATCATTGTTCGATAAACCATGGGAAGAAATTTGTGATCCGGCCGTATTAAATGAAATCACTCATGATCCAAATGATGTAACTGAAATTATTTTTACCTCTGGAACAACGGGAAATCCAAAAGGGGTCATGCATACGCATAATACAATTTGCGTCTCAACCAATTACTGGGTTGATCATTTGCAATTAACTTCTGACGATGTGATGTTCATGGCATCGACCTTTGCTCACCAAACTGGATTTGGGTATGGTGTCCGCCTGCCGACTACGATCGGAGGAACAGGTGTTTATCAAGATATTTGGAATCCGTTAGAATTTATTGAGTTAATTGAGGAAGAAGGAATTACTTTTACAGCCGGGGCAACTCCATACCTGCAGGATATGATGCAATTGGAGGGACTTGAAAGTCGTAACATTGATTCATTAAGAGTATTTGCCGCTATGGGGGCACCAATTCCAATGGCGTTGGTAAAAGAAGCTTCCCAAAAAGTGAAATTTGCGATTTTGTCTGGTTGGGGTTCAACGGAATGTGGTCTCGTTACTTTAACAAAGCTTAACGATCCTGAAGAAAAGCTGACAGGTACTGACGGTGTAGCACTTGATAGCATGGAAGTAAAGGTGATTGATTCGAACGGAGACGTTTGTCCGCCGAATCAGGAAGGAGACCTTCTAACCAGAGGACCGGCTATATTTGTTGGCTATTTGAAAAATCTCAAGGGGACCGTGTCTGAGTATAAGGATGGATGGTTTGACACGGGAGATCGCGCGTATATGGATGAAGACGGTTACATTAGAATTTCGGGGCGAAGTAAAGATATTATCATTCGCGGCGGTGAAAATATCCCTGTCGTTTATATTGAAAATGTATTGTATGAACATGAGGATATATCGGATGCGCAGCTTATCGCAATACCTGATCCAAGACTGCAAGAGAAGGCATGTGCCGTTATTGGCATGAAACCTGGGAGGAAGCCTCTTAGTTTTCAAGTACTACAGGAATACCTTAAACAAAAAGGGGTTGCTAAGCAATATTGGCCAGAGTATCTGGAAATTGTTGAGGAATTCCCAAGAACTCCAAGTGGAAAAATTCAAAAGTTCCACTTGAGAAAAATGATTCTCCAGCGTGTAAGTGAACAGAAAATAAATTGATAGATTCATATTGTATTAACATTTAATCATTTTAACTAATAAGAAACGGGAGTGAAATAAATATGACAAAAAAAGTAGCCTTCATTACTGGAGCAGGACGTGGAATTGGAAGAGAGATTGCTAGAACTTTAGCTTCTCGGGGAATGGATATTATTGTAACCGATGTCAATATCGATAATGCAAATGAAACGGTTTCCATTGTGGAAAAAGAGGGTGGAAAGGCAGTTGCGGTTTATTGCGATGTTACAAAACTTGAAAGTGTTCAAGAAGCGGTGGGAGCTTCCCTTGCCCATTTTGAAAAAATTGATGTATTAGTGAACAACGCTGGATGGGATAAGGTTGAGCCATTTTTGAAAAGTGAGCCAAGCACATGGAAGCTGATTGTGGATATTAATTTAATGGGGCAAATTCATACTTGTAAAGAAATTTTACCTGTCATGATCAAAAATGGTTTCGGTAAGGTGATCAATATTGCCTCTGATTCTGGAAGAGTGGGTTCAAGCGGAGAGGCCGTTTACTCGGCAGCTAAAGGAGGCGTCATTGCTTTCACTAAAACGATGGCACGTGAGATGGCAAGACATAAGATCAATGTGAATTGTATTTCACCAGGACCAAGTAACACCCCTCTTTTCGAAGAAATTGGATCTTATAATGAAGGGATTGCCACAGCCCTTGAAAAAGCTATTCCATTTAGACGTTTAGCACAACCTAGCGATATTGCTAATGGGGTTGCATTCTTGGCGTCTGAGGAAGCGGACTATGTAACAGGCCAAACGCTTTCCGTTAATGGCGGATTAGCAATGGTATAATTTTGAAAATTGACATTTTTATAATAGATGAATAGTTGGGGAAATAATTATTTGTCCCTCTTCTCACAAGCTGCATCAGGTGGCTAACTTCAATGAATCAAAAAGGGCCGCCGTGCAGCTTATACATAAGGGGACTTAAGGATACAAGACTATTATTCTTATAAAACGCTCTATAGCGATAAGGAGGAATTGTTCATGAACTATGAAAATCTAATTGTTGAAAAGGGAAATAAAATTGGTTTTATAAAAATTAATCGTCCAGAAGTAAGAAATGCCTTGAATAATGAGACAGTTACAGAAATTTTAGCTGCTTTTGAAGAGTTAGAGAATGATCAGGAAATCAGTGTGATTGTATTTACCGGAGTGGGGGAAAAGGCATTTGCAGCCGGAGCGGATATCAACCAACTGACAACAAGGAAAGCGATGGAGGCCTTTAAAACGGGAAGTATGAGTGATGTGTACCGCAGGATTGAAAACAGTAAAAAAGCAACGATTGCAGCCATTAATGGGTTTGCCCTTGGCGGTGGTAGTGAACTAGCCATGAGCTGTGATATTCGAATGGCATCCGATAATGCAAAATTTGGATTACCAGAATTAAATTTATCTGTGATCCCTGGAGCAGGTGGAACACAACGTTTAACTAGAATCATAGGCAAGGGCCGTGCAATGAATATGATTTTAACAGGAGAATTTATTTCTGCGAGCGAGGCAAAAGCGATTGGTTTAGTAACTGATGTGGTTCCGTTAGAGGGCTTGATGGATGCTGTTCTCGAAAAGGCTGAAAAAATCGTAGCAAAAGGACCTCTTGCCATTCAAATGGCCAAGCTTGTGGTGAATCGAGGCTTTGAGGTCGATATGGACACTGGATTGCTTATTGAATCTTTAGCACAAGCCTTCCTATATACAACTGAAGATAAGGTAGAAGGAACGAAAGCTTTCCTTGAAAAAAGACAGCCATCGTTTTCAGGAAAATAATTGGAGAAATGGATTTCTGTTGAAAGGTGAAGAGCTGCTCAATCAAGTTGAATGGAAAACTTATTAAGTTAGTGCTCTAGCATTTTAACTTTTTTTATGAGGAAGGTTGTATCCACTTCATTACAGGAGGAGAAGACAGGTGGAACTAAATTTGAAAGGGGAAAATGTCTTCATTACAGGCGCAGCAAAAGGCATTGGTCGAGGAATTGCCTTTGCTTGTGCCAGTGAGGGAGCAAATATTGGTTTACATTATCTTAGCTCTCGAGAAGAAGCGCTTCTTACAGCTAAGGAAATCACTTGTACTTACGGTGTGAATGTGCATCTAGTCAAAGGTAATATCGCAAAAATAGACGATGTGAAAAAGATGAAAGAAGAGCTAGACAAGAATCTAGGTGGTCTTGATTGTATTGTAAACAATGCGGGTTTCTCTAGAATGAAAACATTCTTTCAATATGAACTAGATGAATGGAAACAAGAAGTTGATACTTGTTTTTACGGAGTTTTGAATTTGGTGCATACGTTTATGCCTGACATGTTAGAAAAAAAGCAAGGGAAGTTTATTAATATCGTCGGTGATTCAGCACGAACAGGAGATAAAAATTTAATCGTTTCTGCAGCTGCTAGAAATGGAGCTATTAGCTTCATAAAATCAATAGCACAGGATGTAGGAAAAAGCAATGTTCAATGCAATACTGTTGCGCTTGGATTGATCGATAGTGGTTCATTGAGCTTCAATGAAGCTGTATTAGAAAAAATTGTAAAGCAATATCCGTTAAAAAGGATTGGAAAAGTGGATGATGTGACGGGAATGATCTTGTTTTTGTTATCGAATCATGCTGATTGGATTACCGGTCAAGTGATCTCGGTAAACGGCGGGCACAGTATGCTTGGATAACAGAGAGGGCTAACAGCACCTGTTTGTTTATAAAGTCTGCAGATACTGATCATTAATCATAAGCTGTTTTCGTGAACATTGTTTTTAAAATCGTAAAGTTAATTTTGTGCTTTTGAAATCAGTGTGCAAGCTCTTTTCTTATCTAGCTCGTTCTAGTCTTTTCTCTAAAGCTACGAAAATTTAAGAAAAGAGCTTAATTAATTAAAGGGGATGCTAATCATGAAAATAAAAGTGATAAAAGAAGAGCTCCTGTATGAAGATATTCAAATAGGGGATAAGGATTCTTTTACTAAAACGATTTCTGAGTATGATATTGTTCAATTTGCCAGGCTGACGGGTGACTTTAATCCAGTACACCTTGATCAAGAGTATGCGAAGCAGACACCTTTTAAAGAAAGAATTGCTCATGGAATTTTGTCAGGCAGCATTATTTCTACTGTACTTGGAATGAGGCTGCCTGGACCGAATACTATCTATTTGTCACAAAACTTTAAGTTTCTAGCACCTGTAAAAATTGGAGATACGATACAGGCAAATGTTGAGGTAATTGAAAAAAGAGATGATAAGAAGATCATTAAGTTAAAAACGCAAGTGATGAATCAACATATGGAGTTAGTAGTAGATGGGGAAGCAGTCGTCATGAAAAAATAGCCGGGCTGGAAAACAACTTGTTTCTGTTTTCAGATGAAGCACCAGAATGACAGACCGTGTATGATTCTCTCCTCCTCCACTAAATGATTGAGCCTTCGATAAAGAAAAATTGTTCCTTTCATTTCTAATGCTACCCTTGAATAGGAGAAGGACAAAGTTTCATGTATAACCTTTACTTATTTCGCAATAATTATTCGCAATATTGCGGAAATTATCGGTTTTGCGAAAAAAATCAAACTCCACCCCATACTAGTAAAGGGTAAAGGTTGGCACGAAACTTGCAAGTATATAAATAAGAGATGAAAGATTTCTTTCAATCTCATATTTTTTACCATTACTTTAAATCCAATATGGATAAAAAAATAAAATGAAAAAGGAGAGAGACAAATGAACATTTACGTGATCATGAAGCGTACCTTTGATACAGAAGAAAGAATTGCCATTGAAAATGGTAACATCAAGAGCGATGGTGTGGAATTTATTATTAATCCTTATGATGAATACGCCATTGAGGAGGGAATTGCTCTTAAAGAGAAACACGGCGGTGAAGTAACTGTCGTAACCTTTGGGGATGAGGACGCAGAAAAAGAACTTCGCACTGCTCTAGCCATGGGTGCTGATAAAGCGGTATTGATTGATAGTGATGAAGTAGATGATGCCGATCAATTTACAACGGCTACGATTCTAGCAACTTATTTAAAAAATCAAAACCCAGATATCATTCTTGCAGGTAACGTTGCGGTTGATGGGGGATCTGGTCAAGTAGGGCCGCGTGTAGCTGAGTTACTAAACATCCCTCAAGTGACAGCGATTACAAGTCTAACAATTGAAGATGGGAAAGCGACCATGATTCATGATTTGGAAGGGGATGAAGAAACGCTTGAAGTATCTCTTCCGGTGCTAGTAACGACTCAACAAGGGTTGAATGAACCTCGCTATCCATCGTTACCAGGAATTATGAAAGCAAAGAAAAAACCGTTAATCACCCTCGAGTTAGATGATTTAGATTTAGAAGAAGATGATGTAGAAGCAAAAACGGTAAAAGTAGACGTCTTCCTGCCGCCGAAAAAACAACAAGGAAAAGTTTTAGCAGGCGAATTAAATAACCAAGTTCAAGAGTTGGTTTCATTATTAAAATCTGATGCGAAAGTGATATAAGGAGGAGATTCTTTATGGTAAGAAAAGTACTCGTTTTAGGTGATATTCGTGACGGTGTTGTAAGAAATGTTTCATTTGAAGCGGTTGCCGCAGCGAAACTGATTGCAGATGGTGGAGAAGTTACAGCTGTCTTATTTGGAGAATCTATTGGTGATGAAGCTTTAAGTCCGATTCACTACGGAGCAGACCGTGTGGTGAAGGTAGAACATCAAGATTTAAAAGGTTATACGACAGATAGTTACCAACAAGCCTTACTCCAAGTATTGGACGCAGAAAAGCCTGATGCGTTGATTATGGGCCATACTGCACAAGGAAAAGATTTTTCTCCAAGAATTGCGACAAAGTTAAAGGCGGGACTTGTATCTGATGTGGTGAATATTGAAATCGATGGTGGAGAGCCAGTTTTCACAACACCTATATATTCCGGAAAAGCGTTTGAAAAAACCAGAATTAAGGATGGCATGATCATTGCAACAATTCGTCCAAATAACATTACGCCATTTGAAAAAGACGAATCTCGTACTGGTGAAGTAGGTCAAGTGAATGTGGAAATTAAAGACCTGCGCACAACGATCAAAGATATTGTCAAAAAAGCAACAGGTGGAATAGATCTCTCTGAAGCAAAAATCATTGTTTCAGGCGGCCGTGGGATGAAAGATGGGGAGAACTTTCAACTTTTAGAAGACCTTGCCAACACATTAGGTGCTGCGGTAGGGGCTTCACGCGGTGCTTGTGATGCAGGTTATTGTGATTATTCTTTACAAATTGGACAAACCGGTAAAGTCGTTACTCCGGACCTGTATATTGCCGTTGGTATTTCTGGAGCGATCCAACATCTAGCAGGGATGTCGAATTCAAAAGTGATTGTAGCGATTAATAAAGATCCTGAAGCACCTATTTTTGATGTAGCAGATTATGGAATTGTTGGGGATTTATTTGAGGTGGTACCAATGTTGACAGAGGAATTTAAAAAAGTATTGGTTGGTGCAGGAGTCTAAGGGTCTAGGATGAATGGTTATGGGAGGATGACAGTTCCTCCCGTTATGTAAAAAGTTCAACATCGAAGGGGGATGAAAAGGTTGTTCTCATTACTGAATTTACTTGCATTTCTAGCCGTGGTTGGATATGCATTGTATTTATTTGTCAATCTTCTATACACTCGCTATTTGTTTATAAAACTTGGTAAAAAAGCAGAATTTGAACCAAATCTGAAAGAGAGAATAAATTTGATCTTGATCAATGGTTTCGGTCAAAAGAAATTATTTAAAGATAAGAAAAGTGGTGTGATGCACTTAGTCTTATTTTATACCTTTTTTATCATTCAAATAGGACTTATAGAACTCATCATTAAGGGATTTATTAGAGGTTATGAGTTTCCTTTCGGTGAAGCGCATAAATATTTCAGTCTTATACAGGAATGGGCAACGTTCCTCATGATGTTGGCTGTGGTATATGGATTTTATCGCCGTTATGGTGAAAAGTTAAAACGGTTGCAATGGAAGCGTGATGGCAAAGCGGCCTTTGTATATATCGCCTTATTCACGCTAACTTCATCAATCCTACTTACATTAGGATTCGAAGCGATTATGCTGAATCATGAACCGAATCTTGCGTATGCCCCGTTCTCTGGTAGTATTGCATGGTTGTTTGGCGGTATCGGGACAACAGTTGGAACGATTTTGTTCAATGTATTCTGGTGGGTTCATATGGCAGTTGTTTTCACCTTTATGGTATTTGTGCCGCAGTCCAAGCAATTTCATGAACTCTTTGCCATGATTAATATCTTTTTTAAGAAAAGCGGTCCTGTTGGGAAATTACGAAAGATTGATTTCGAGGATGAAGAAGCAGAATCTTTTGGAGTTGGGAAAATTGAGGATTTTACCCAACATCAGTTAATTGATTTATACGCATGTGCTGAATGTGGACGTTGTACAAACATGTGTCCTGCTTCAGGAACGGGTAAAGAGTTATCTCCGATGAATCTTATTGTGAAGATGAGGGATCATTTAACGGAAAAAGGAGCAGCAGTTACTGCTAGACAGCCATGGCTTCCTGCTTTTGCCTTTAAAAATACAAAGGGAAATCAAATGGCCCTAGCAGGTCAAGGCATTCAAGAATCTGCAGCAGCTATTGAACAAGTTAGCTTAATTGGAGATGTCATTACAGAAGAGGAAATTTGGGCATGTACAACATGCCGGAACTGTGAAGATCAATGTCCAGTCATGAATGAGCATGTGGATAAAATAATCGATTTACGTCGTTATCTTGTCTTGACAGAAGGAAAAATGAATCCGGATGCTCAGCGTGCCATCACAAATATTGAGCGTCAGGGAAATCCATGGGGGCTTAATCGAAAAGAGCGTGAAAATTGGCGTGAGGGTAGAGAGGATATTAATGTTGCCACTGTTAAAGAAAAGCAAAAGGCCGGAGAAGAATTTGAGTATTTATTCTTTGTTGGTTCCATGGGTTCTTATGATAACCGCAGCCAAAAGATCGCTCAGTCCTTTGCCAGAGTGATGAATTTAGCAGGCATTTCCTTTGCGATTCTAGGTAATAATGAGAAAAATTCAGGAGATACACCGCGCAGAATCGGTAATGAGTTTTTATTCCAAGACTTAGCAAATGCCAATATTGCAAACTTTCAAAAGTATAATGTAAACAAAATTGTCACGATTGATCCACATGCTTATAACTCGTTTAAAAATGAATATCCAGAATTTGGTCTTGAGGCTGAAGTCTATCACCATACAGAATTGCTGTATCAATGGATAAAAGAAAGCCGAATTAAATTTACAAAAGAATTAAATGAAGTCATTACGTATCATGATTCTTGTTATTTAGGTCGATACAACACCATTTATGATCCGCCACGTGAAATTTTAAAAGCAATTCCAGGGGTAACATTGGTTGAAGCAGAACGTAAACGTGAAAACGGCATGTGCTGTGGAGCCGGCGGCGGTATGATGTGGACAGAGGAGACTGTGGGTACAAGAATTAATGTAGCAAGAACTGAACAGCTTCTTGAGACAAAACCAACGATGATTGGTACGGGTTGTCCATATTGTTTAACGATGCTTAGTGATGGTGTGAAGGCCAAAGAATTGGAAGAAACCGTAGGAAACTTTGATGTCGTAGAAATTGTAGAAAAAGCACTATAACGAAAAAATAGATTCATAATCTTTTACTAGTAAACTTTCAATTTTGATAAAAATTCTTAATTTTCGCATAAGTGATTCTTAATTTTGCGAAAAAATTTTCAATTCCGCGAGAAACATTGATTTAATGCTCTACTATCAAGGGTAAAAGTTGGCACAAAACTTGCTTTATATAAAGTTATAAATAATTTATAGGGGGAAATAATATGTTAAATTTTTCATTCACAGAAGAGCAAGAATTTTTTCGTAAGATGTTAAAGGATTTCGCAAAAGAGGAACTGCTGCCAAACTATACGAAGTGGGACAGAGAAGGGATTACACCTAGACATTTGTGGAAGAAACTTGGCGAACTCGGTGTCAATGGACTTCGGATTCCGGTTGAATATGGAGGCAGCGGTGCTGATTGTGTAACCACCGGGATTGCAGCAGAGGAAATTGGTCGAGGTGATTTCAATCTTACGTATGCAGTCATGTTGAATGCTTTAATTGGTGAGATTATCAACAAACATGCACCTGAGGCATTGAAACAAGAATGGCTTCCGAAAATTGCTAGTGGAGACAGAATCGTCGGGATTGCGATCACAGAGCCTACTGCTGGAACAGATGCTGGTGGAATTAAAACAACAGCCGTCCGTCAAGGAAAAGGTTATGTCTTAAACGGTGAAAAATCCGGAATTAGTGTGGCAACTGTTGCCGATGCCTTTCTTATTTTTGCTAAAACAGATCCTGAACTGGGTAACCGTGGGATTAGCTGTTTTATCGTTCCTTCTGATCTTCCAGGTGTGGAATGTAAAGGTTATGAGGATATGGGGAACATTCCAGTAGGACGCGGTTCAGTTTATTTATCCGATGTAATGGTACCAGAGGAGAATTTGATTGGCCTTGAGAACAAAGGATTTTCCCAGGTTATGAATGGGTTTGATCTTAGCCGTCTATTAATCGGTCTTCAATGTGTAGGAGCTGCTTCGCAAAGTATAGACGAGACAATTGAACACGTCAAAATAAGAACTTCCTTTGGTAAACCTCTAGCAACCTATCAAGGAGTAGCTTTCCCAATTGTCACCCACTATACACAGTTAGAGTTTGTAAAATGGCAGGCGTATCGTGGCCTTTGGCTTCGTGATCAAGGATTACCGCACTCAAAGGAATCTGCATCTGTCAAATGGTTGGGTCCAAAATATGGTGTAGAAGCGATTCATGAATGTCTATTGTTTAACGGTCACTACGCTTATACAAAGGAAATGCCTCACGAACAACGTTTACGTGATGTCATTGGTCTGGAAATTGGGGATGGAACAGCACAAGCAAATATGATGGTTATTGCGAAGGATATCATCGGTAAAGAATATAAATCTACGAATCATCAATTAGTAACGTCCAAAAATTGAAGCCGAGCATGATAATAATTCGAATAATTCAGTGATTTATAAATTCATTAAAGGGTTGAACAAATACATGAATCGATTTATAGGAGTGTAAAGATCCTTAAATCGATTCATTTATATAGGAGGAGCAAATGAAACCAGTATATGTAGTTGAAACAGTACGTACGGCTATAGGGAAAATGGGAGGAGCGCTAAAGGATGTACCATCTGACTTTCTTGCCGCAAAGGTGATTGAAGAAGTTGTTAGTAGAGCTAACATAGATAAAAGTGCTGTAGGAGAAGTCATTCTTGGCCAGACAAAACAAACGTCAGATCAGCCAAATATTGGTCGGCTTGCTGCGCTGCGTGCAGGACTTCCTGTGGATGTTCCAGGGTACACGGTTCATAGACAGTGCGGTTCGTCCCTTCAAGCGATCAATAATGGAGCACTGCAAATCGCATGCGGGCTGAATGAGGTCATCGTTGCAGGCGGAGTGGAATCGATGAGTTTAGCGCCATTTTATATTCGTAATGCTCGTTATGGAGTAGGTACAGGAAATAATGCTCTTGTTGATTCGAATACGGAAAGCCAATTACGTTCTCAACCCTTTGAAAAGTATGGGAATTTAACCATGGGCTTAACGGCAGAAAATTTAGCTGAACAATATGGTATATCTCGAGAAGAGCAGGATGAGTTTGCTATGAGAAGTCAACAACTTGCACATGATGCGATTTCTTCAGGCAAGTTTGAAAAAGAAATCGTTCCTTATGAGGTTCGGGAGCGTAAGAGCGTGAAAACCTTTGCGGTGGATGAACATCCACGTTTAACAAGTTTAGAAAAGCTGGCTAACTTAAAACCAGTATTTAAAGAAAATGGATCTGTTACACCTGGAAACAGCAGTGGTCGAAATGATGGAGCATCAGCCGTTATGTTGATGTCTGAAGATTCAGTGAATAAGTATGGAGTACAGCCAAAAGCAAAGATCCTTTCACAAGCTGTTTCAGGTGTGTCCCCTGAAATTATGGGAATTGGACCGGTTACTTCCACAAAACTAGCCTTACAAAGAGCAGGTTTAACATTGGAAGAGATTGGATTAATTGAGTTAAATGAAGCTTTTGCTGCTCAATCGATTGCTGTTATCAGAGAGCTGGATCTTAATTTAGATAAGGTAAACGTAAACGGTGGCGCGATTGCATTAGGTCATCCATTAGGGGCAACAGGATCTGTTCTTACGACAAAACTACTTCATGAAATGGAACGAAGAGGCGTGAAGTATGGATTGGTGACATTGTGTATTGGCGGCGGACAGGGAATTACAACCATTTTTGAAAATTGTTTAGTATAAATAGGAGGAAACGAAATGGAAGTCAAAAAGATTGCGGTCATTGGCAGTGGAACGATGGGGCGTGGAATTGCTTATAGTGCTGCGTTATCAGGTTTTGAAGTAACCCTTCAGGATATATCAGCAGAAGCCCTTGAAAAAGCAAAGAATGATAACGGAATACTTGCTAATAAAAGTGTTGAAAAAGGATATATCACAAGTGAAGAACGTGACAATGTTCAACAAAATATCACCTATACAACAGAGCTGCAAAAAGCAGTGGAACATGCGGATTTAGTGATTGAAGCGATCTTAGAAATTATGGAATTAAAGATTGATACCTTTAAAAAGGTTGAAGAATTTGCTCCTGAACATGCGATTTTGGCTACAAACACGTCCACAATGAGTCCGACTGAAATCGGAGCGCAAATGAAAAGACCAGATCAATTTGTGGCGATGCACTTTTTCAATCCTGTTCACCGCATGAAATTAATTGAAATTATCCGCGGTATGGATACCTCAGATAAAACGGTGGAGATTATCCGTCAGGTATCTGAAAAAATGGGAAAAGAAACGGTTGAGGTCAATGAATTTCCAGGCTTTGTAACAAGCCGGATGAATTTGATCATCGGAAATGAAGCAATGAATATGTTAATGGAAGGTGTGGCATCGGCTGAGGATATTGATAAAGCGATTAAACTTGGCCTAAATCATCCAATGGGTCCATTTGAAATGGCAGATCTCGTTGGTTTAGACAGTCGTCTTCGCAATATGGAGTCTCTCTATCACGCACTAGGCGAAAAATATCGTCCATCTCCGTTACTAGTGAAATATGTAAAAGCAGGAAGACTAGGTAGGAAATCGGGACAAGGTATTTATACTTATAAATAATTAGTTCGTGAAATTGCAAAAAAATCTACAGAAAAATAATAAAAGGAAGGAATGTGAGTCAAATGGAACAAGTATTAACAAAGGATATTCAACAATTAAAACAGGGAATTCGCGACTTTATTGAAAATGAGGTGGAACCTCATGCTAGGTTAATAGAAGAAACGGATGAAATTCCTCAAAGCATTTTAGATAAATCTAAGGAAATGGGCTTGTTTGCCCTAAGTATTCCAGAAGAGTACGGTGGCCTCGGGATTGGAATGCTTGGAAAATGTGCTGTACTAGAGGAGGTTGGCAGAACCATTAATGGTTATACAACCGTCATTGGTGGTCATACCGGGATTGGAAGCGTTGGAATTGTAGAATTGGCAAATGAAGAACAAAAGCAAAAATACCTACCGAAAATGGCAAGCGGTGAATACATTGGTGCCTTTGCTTTAACAGAGCCAAGTGCCGGTTCTCATGCGTTCAATTTAAAAACAACAGCAGTAAAAAAAGGAGATCGTT
Source organism: Niallia oryzisoli (assembly GCF_036670025.1). Taxonomy (NCBI): domain Bacteria; kingdom Bacillati; phylum Bacillota; class Bacilli; order Caryophanales; family Bacillaceae; genus Niallia; species Niallia oryzisoli. The sequence goes on from NZ_CP137640.1 coordinate 687,274, forward strand.
ATATTCTTAATGGCTCTAAGTGCTATATTACCAATGCTGGACTTGCAGATGTGTTCACAGTGATGGCGGTTACAGATCAGTCAAAAGGGCCAAAAGGAATAACGTCTTTCATCGTTGAAAAGAATTTTCCAGGATTTAAGTTAGGAAATAAAGAAAAGAAAATGGGTCTTCATGGATCACACACATATGAGATTTTCTTCGAGGATTGCGAAGTACCGGTTGAAAATGTGTTAGGTGAAGTAGGACAAGGGTATGTCAATGCGTTAAAAATATTAGCAAACGGACGTGCAGCAATGGCGGCAAGAAATCTTGGATCCGCTGATAAATTATTAGATATGTCACTTGAATATGCTCATATGCGTATTCAGTTCGGAAAACCAATTTTTGAACAACAAATCATTCAGCACTACTTAGCTGAAATGGCGACGGAAATTGAAGCGCTTCGTGCCTTCACCTATCACGTGGCCAATCTGGTTGATCAAGGTAAGAATGTGGTTAAGGAAGCAGCCATGGTTAAATTACTTGGTTCAGAAACGTACGGTCGTGTCGCAGATAAAGCTGTTCAAATTCATGGTGGAATGGGTTATATTTCTGAGTATCCGATTGAACGTTATTACCGTGATGCTCGAATTACGAGAATTTATGAAGGAACATCTGAAATTCAAAAGAATATTATCGCTGCTCAATTGCATCGGAAATATCAATAAAGGAAGCTCACCAGACTCGTGTGACTACTTCTCAGTAGAGACCCCTATTGAGGAAAGTCTCACCTTTTAGTCTATTAAATGAAAAAGGAGAGATTCTTTTGCGACTTAAAGATAAAATTGCCTTCATAACCGGTGCCGGAGGACCAATGGGGGAAGCAATTGCCCTACGTTTTGCCCAAGAAGGTGCCAAATTAGTCATCACCGATATATCTGAGAATCGATTAAATCAAACGAGAGAAAAATTACTTGAATATACAGTAGCTGACAACATTGTAGCCATAAGAGCAAGCGTACTAGATTATGAGGAAGTAAAAGAAGTAGTGGAAGAAGCCAATCAAAGATTCTCTAAAATTGATATTCTAGTTAATGTTGTCGGTGGCATCCGTGATACAAAGATGATTAGGCCTATTTTTGAAATAGATGGCGACCGTTGGGACAATACGATGGCACTCAATTTAAAGGGAACGTTCAATTGTACGAAGTTAGTTGCTCCAATCATGCTTCAACATGGTTATGGAAAAATCGTCAATATTTCTACCATTCATTTTGACGGTGAAAAAGGGTATGCAGATTATGGCGCTGCTAAGGCTGGAGTGGCTTCCTTTACTAAAACGGCTGCAAAGGAACTAAGTCCGGCGATTAATGTGAATTGTATTGCGCCGGGATTAATTCAAACATCAATCGTAGACAGAATGGACAGTGAAACCCTTGAAGAATACCGTAAGAAGACATTGTTGGGGAGATTAGGAAATCCAATTGATGTAGCCAATACAGCTCTATTTTTAGCAAGTGATGAATCAGCCTATATCACAGGTCATATCATCCCTGTTTCTGGTGGAATATGGCCCCATCTTTAAAAAAAGGCTGTGTTAAAATTTGGTGTTAAATATCGTATGTTAGCGGGGTGATTTCCTTACTTTTCTTTTCAAGGTAAATCGACCCGCTAACTCATTAACAAAGCCAAAAGAAAAGGAGGGATTTGCTTATGTTTGATTTTGCAATTATTGGAGGGGGAATTGTAGGCCTTTCAACAGGAATGGCTATTTATCAGCGGTTTCCAAATGCAAAGGTAGTTGTAATCGAAAAGGAGTCGGCTGTTGCTGAACATCAAACAGGCCATAACAGCGGGGTTATTCATTCAGGAATCTATTATAAACCAGGCAGCTTTAAAGCACGCTTTGCCCGGCAAGGAAGTCAATCGATGACAGAGTTTTGTCAAACATACGGCATTGAACATGATATTTGTGGGAAAGTCATTGTGGCAACAAAAAAAGAAGAAATCCCTCTTCTTGAGAATTTATATAAACGAGGACTAGAAAACGGATTAAATATTAATAGAATTGGTCGAGATGAATTAAATGAAATAGAACCTCATGTAAATGGTCTTGGTGCTATTCGTGTACCAATGGCAGGAATCGTTAATTACCGTCAAGTAAGTGAGAAATTTGCTGAAATTATTAAAGAAAATGGCGGCGAGATTAGATTAAACACAAAAGTAGAGAAAATACATGAGGAATCAAATCAAGTGACGATTGAAACGAACCGGGGAACGATAAAAACAAGTTTGGTTATTAACTGTGCTGGGTTGCACAGTGATCGCATGGCAGCTGCAGCAGGCTATAAAACGGACATGAAAATCGTTCCATTTCGCGGTGAATATTTTAAATTAAAACCTGAAAAACGCTACCTTGTCAAACATCTGATCTATCCTGTACCAAATCCTAAATTTCCTTTCTTAGGAGTTCATTTTACCCGAATGGTCAGTGGTGAGGTGGACGCAGGTCCGAATGCAGTCATGGCCTTTAAACGCGAAGGGTATAAAAAGACAGATATTAGTATGAAGGATTTAATGGAATCTGTAAGCTTTCCTGGGTTATGGAAAATGGCCGGTAAATTTGCGAAGGAAGGCTTAGATGAATATGTTCGTTCATTTAGCAAAAAGCAGTTTACAAAAAGTCTTCAAGAATTAATTCCTGAAATTCAAGAAGATGATTTAATTCCAGCACCTGCGGGTGTAAGAGCACAGGCATTGAAATATGATGGGAATATGGTAGACGATTTTCATATTATTATGGGGAAACGCTCCATTCATGTATGTAATGCACCGTCACCTGCAGCAACAGCGTCGATTGAAATTGGTAAAGAAGTGGTCAGACGGATTCCAGTTCAGACTAATTTAACAAATAGGATTAGCACTGTCATCTAAATTGGAAGGGGCAGTTTCATATGTTTAATGAAAAAACGCTGTTTATTGCTGGGCACGCACGTCTACCCCAAGGAATGGCAGCCAAAAGTGTATTTGAAACCTTGACGATTACAGCAGAAATCGATAGAAAATACGGGGTCATTATCGAGGCCTCTTGTACATTAGCTACTGAACATGGACGTCAATTTATTGGGCAGCTATTGAAGGGGTTAAGTATAAATGATGGAGTGGATGAAGCGATTGCTGCCATCAACAAGTATTATCATGGTAAGGGAACGAATGCATTGGTAGCTGCATTAAAAGATCTTGCTCTCCATTATCAGCAAATGATATCGAGTGAAGGTAAGTGATTTTTTTCACCCAGAAGAATCCTATAACAGTATCCATAAAGTCATTATTCCTTGTCTGTGTGGAGTTAGGATCTCTCCATACAGATAAGAATTCTCGAACTATTATATTCTAGGTTTTAAGAGTAAGGAGAGGATACTATGATTGCAAAGTATTGCAGAGAATCAAGAGTTATTCGAACTAACCGTGTATTTCAAAATGATGTAAATAGTCATAATACGTTATTCGGCGGGCGAATCATGAGTGATATTGATCAAATTGCTTCAATATCGGCGTTACGACATTGCCGCACAGATTGTGTAACAGTCTCAACTGATTCTGTAGATTTTTTATCTCCGATTAAAACGACTGACGCAGTCTGTTATGAAGCGTATGTAACTTGGACTAATTCATCATCAATGGAAATATTCGTAAAGGTAATTGCTGAAAATTTAAAAAGTGGTGAACGTAAAATAGCAGTAACAGCATTTTTAACTTTTATCGCATTAGATGAAAATAAACGTCCAGTAAGGGTTCCTGAAGTTATTCCTAAAACAGAGGAAGAAAGAATGTTAAATGGAACGGCGCCAGAAAGAGCTAGAATTCGAAAAGATAGGAAGGAAAAAAGCAAGGCCTTGTCCAAATTTTATACTATAGCTGCTCCTGTAGTTGATCCTATATTGAGTTAAAATTTGGAGGTTACAAGTTGGATAATAAAAATTATAGATGGAGCAACAAACAAATAAGGAATCATGTAAAGGTATTAGATGGGGTGATACATCCTAATATGGTTCTGAAAAATGCAACCTATCTAAATACCTATCTACATCAATGGTTAGTTGCAAATATTTGGATATATGATGATCGTATTGTGTATGTAGGAGAGTATCTTCCTGAAAACTCATGTGGTTATGAAGAGATAGACTGTCAAGGACAATATTTAGTACCAGGATATATTGAACCGCATGCTCATCCTGATCAGTTATATAACCCTCTTACATTAGCAAAACATGCGGGCCAATTCGGCACAACGACGCTAATTAGTGATAATTTAGGTATTTTCCTTGAGCTTACTACTCAAGTAGCATTTGAATTATTAAATAAATTCAGAGAACTTCCTTCAACCATGTACTGGTGGTGCCGTTTTGATGCACAAACCGAATTCCCGAATAATGATGAAATTTTTAACACAGAGGATGTGACTTCTTGGCTCCAACATGAATCTGTATTGCAAGGCGGAGAGTTAACAGGGTGGCCGAAATTATTAAATGGAGATGACCAAATGCTATCCTGGTTACAGGAGACAAAAAGGTTACATAAAAAAGTTGAAGGCCATTTGCCCGGAGCTTCCGAAAGGACATTGGCAAAATTAATGTTAATGGGCACTGATTGTGATCATGAAGCTATGACAGGTCAGGAAGCACTTACGCGTTTAATGCAAGGCTATACTGTTTCTCTTAGACATTCATCTATTCGACCTGATTTAGACATTCTTATAAAAGAATTAATAGAGTTAGGTGTTCAAAAATTTGATCGATTTTTCTTTACCACTGACGGTTCACATCCTCATTTTTATGAAAATGGAATGACGGATGAACTGATCAAAATAGCTATTAATCATGGAATACCATTAACTGATGCATATAATATGGCAAGTTTTAATATTGCACGTTACTATAATATGGAACATTTACATGGATCCATTGCTACAGGGAGAATAGCTAATATTAATTTTTTAGAGAGTAAAAATAACCCAACACCTATCAGTGTATTAGCAAAAGGTAAATGGATTAAGCAAGATAGAAAGGATAAATTTGTTTCACCTTCAATCGAATGGAATAAGTATCAAATATCTCCCCTTCATTTAAATTGGAGCTTAGAAGAAGATGATTGGAGCTTTTCAACCTCAAATGGCATTCATTTAATTAATAATGTAATTACGAAACCGTATGAAAGTAGTATTGATTTAAGTAAAGAAGAATTATCTTTTGAAGATGATGAATGTTTCCTTATGATGGTTGGGCGAGACGGGTCCTGGAGAATAAATACATTGGTGAAAGGGTTTGCCCAACAGTTAGGAGGGTTTGCAAGCTCTTATTCTGGGACAGGTGACATCATAATTATAGGAAAAAGAAAAACAGATATGCTTACTGCTTTTGACCGAATGAGAAAAATCGGCGGCGGCATGGTCTTGGTAGAAGAAAATCATATCCTGCACGAAATTTCTTTACCTTTAACGGGTATCATGTCTGATCTGGATATGGGCTTTTTAATTAAAAAAGAGAAAAAAATGATAGAGTTATTTAAAGAAAGAGGCTATAAATATAACGACATTGCCTTTACTTTATTATTCTTCTCTGCGACTCATTTACCATTTATTAGATTGACTCCAAGTGGTTTATATGATGTGAAAAATAGAAAGGTTTTGGCTTCTCCAACTAAAAGGGTTCCCGCTTTTCATTAAGTGCGTAACTCCCCTTCGAGTTTAGATATCCTATAGAAATTTTTTATATTACTTGAGTAAGTATTGTTCAATAAAGCTGCCGATTAAGGTGTTAATCTACTAAGATTAACACTTTTTTTATTACCAATATTTAATGATTAAACCTTAATGCGAAAGGGTTTCCATTGAGTTAGATAGTGAGCAGCATAATAGAGTTATTTGAAATGTTTTTGTCCAAAATGTGAAAAAAATTCTTGACCAATAGAAAAAATTTTTGATATAGTTTAAAACAGACCGGTTGGTATGTTTGAGGTGTACCACGGAATTGTAAAGGCTAGATAACCAATAAAGAAGAGAACCACTAACAATGATTTCACAGATATTACAAAGAATATAAATGAAAAGGAGATATACATGAATACGCAAATTCAAGTAAAAAGTCCAAAGATAATGGCAGCTATCTTAATGCTGGGTGCCTTTATTGGTTTATTTGGAGAAACAGCATTAAATATGGCACTAACAAATGTCATGGATCAATTTTCTATTACAGCTGCTACTGCACAATGGCTGACAACGGGATATTTATTAACATTAGCTATATTAGTACCAATTTCAGCACTATTAATGAAATGGTTTAGTACTCGCCAATTAGTTATTGGGGGGCTCGTTATTTCGCTTGCAGGAGCGGTTCTAGCAGCATTTTCTCCCAATTTTGTAATCTTAGAAACTGGCCGTATTGTACAAGCGATGGGAACAGGTATTATCATGCCGGTCATGGTAAGTGTTCTTTTAGTTATTTTTCCAATTCATAAACGCGGCGTTGTCATGGGGATTATGGGTCTTGTTATTACATTAGGACCTGCTTTAGGACCAACACTTTCGGGGGTCGTTATTAGCACGTTAGGCTGGCATTATATTTTCTGGATTAGTGCAGCTTTTTATGTATTATTGACACTTGCTGCTATATTAAAAATTGAAAATGTTGGTGAAATTACTAAGCCTAAAATCGATGTTTTATCGATTGTTTTATCAACTGTAGGATTTGGCGGATTAATTTATGGGTTAGCTTCTATGGCTGGAGCGCCTTTTACAGCTCCTATCGTATGGGCACCTTTACTTGTAGGAGTTATCGCACTTGTATTATTTGGAATTCGTCAAAATACAATGGATAAGCCTATGGTTAATTTAAGTGTATTCAAACAGCCAATGTTCACATTAGGAACAGCAATGATGTTCTTAAGTATTTTAGTTATTTTATCAACTGGAATTTTATTGCCGATGTATTTAAAGGGATCATTATTATTTAGTGCTGCGGTCGCAGGCTTATTACTGCTTCCTGGTAATGCAGTGAATGTTATCATGTCACCGATCGTTGGAACGCTGTTTGATAAAATTGGGCCGCGAAAATTAACAATCGTTGGATCTATCATTGTATTAATTGGTAATATTATTTTTGCTATCTCTATTTCAGTAACAACACCAGCTTGGCAAATCATCGTAGCCTTTATGGTTTTATTCTTTGGGTTAACAATGGTAACAATCCCATCACAAACGAATGGACTTAATGCCTTGCCGCGTGAGTTATATGCAGATGGCTCAGCCGCTATGAATACATTGAATCAAGTAGCTGGAGCAGCAGGAACAGCGATCGCCATTACGTTACTGACAGTTGGTCAATCTAGTTTTGCAGCAGGTGTTCCAGATGCAGCACAGGGAGAAATATTAGCTGCAGGCGTAAAATATACCTTCTACTTTGTTACAGGAATTTCAGTAGTCGCGTTAATCTTGTCGCTATTTATGAGAAAGCCTAACGCTGTCGTAGAAAAATCTACAGCTGCAGTAAAAGCAGCAGAACCTGTACGCGAATAGCAGAATATAGATACATTTTGAAAAACCATTCGTAAAAGTATCATTTACGAATGGTTTTTTGATAAAAAGTTTTCATCCGAACAAGGAAAATAGTTCATTATCCGGTTGTAATAATCGTTTTGATATATTATTTATCAAATCTCCTCTGCTAATAACACCAACAACTCTACCAGCACCGTTAACTACAGGCAGTTTTTTGAAATGATGCTTGGATAGCAAACGAATAGCCATTTCAAACTCTTCATCAGGTGATACGTAGAGGATATTTCTTTTAGTCATAATCTCTTTTACCGGTGTATTCAGCTTTTCCTGTAAAACATCCTCCATGTCTCCATCCTCAATGATATAAACAAGGCCGGCAATACCCAGAGGCTTTGGCGCTAAGTAGCGTAATACGTCTCCATCTGATACCATGCCTACTAAATGATCGTTATCATCAACAACCGGCACGCCGCCAATTCGATTTGAGTTAAGTATATGTAATAATTCTCTGACAGTATCGGAAGGCTTTACAGTAAAAATTTTTCTAATCATGAAATCTCTTACTTCCATTATAAATCCCACTTATCTGAAAATGCATACATTTTTGAATATATCCGCATCTTAACATAAATTCTACTTTTCTCGTAAGGATTATTTTAATGTTTACTTTTCATTTCTGCCACTATGCCCTAATCAATTGGGGCAATGAACCTGTCCCTTCGACCCGCTCATAATAATTCACTTTTTACAGATAATAACCAAGGAGACAAGATTTTCATTGTGTAATATTCTGAGCCTTACCCTATAACCTCTTCAGGAGTTATACCAAAATGAAAAATTTATTTTTCAAGAAAAGAAAAGCTTTTGTATCAGAAATGAGTAAGGAATTTACCGGAAATGAAAGTGACCAACACTTGGAGTTTTTCACTGGGGATATAGAACAAGAGATCAATTATTTAAAACGGCTTTATTCATTCCCTGCCAATATTGATTTCATGCTGAGAGAATTCACGTTCAATAAGATGGAACGAAAGGCTGTCTTGTTTTATATTCCATCATTGACTGATACAAAGCTGATAGATGATGCAATCATAAAACCGTTGATTTTGAATGATAGGAAAATAACAGATGTAACAGCAGCCGTAAGTGTAAGTGCTATTAGAGCAGAGCCTGAGATAGAGAAAGCGGTTAACGAATTGAATACTGGTGACTCTCTTTTATTGGTTGAGGGACAACGGCATGCTTATATTATTAAAACGGCATCCGCAGCCGGCAGGAGTATAGAAAAACCACAAAACGAAACGACTTTATTTGGTCCAAAGGAATCCTTTATTGAAAAAGCAGATGTCAACATCTCTCTTATTCGAAAAAAGATTCGCAGTAAAGACTTTACAGTAGAAAAGATGACAATTGGAGAGCGTTCAAGAAATGAAGTTTTTATTGTCTATAACAAAGAGTTAGCAAGTGAAAGGGTTATAAGTGAAGTCAAAAGCCGGATTGGTACAATAACAAAAGATGCCGTTCAGAATATTAGCTTATTAGTTCAGCACATTGAAGAGAGAAAAAGAAGTTTAGTTCCGACGGTTTTACAAACAGAACGACCGGACCGTGCGGCCTCTTTTATAGAGGATGGGTATGTCATTGTCGTCATGAATAATTCTCCCTTTGCCTTAGTCACACCAGCAACATTTTGGTCCTTCTACCATTCTGGAGATGATCATTATTTACGGTTTATAAATGGGAACTTTACTAGACTTCTGCGTATGTTGGCGATGTTTATCACTTTATTCACTCCGTCAGCCTACATTGCTATTACGAATTATCATATGGAGATGCTTCCAACCGATTTACTTTTAGCAATTGCGGGTGCAAGGGAAATGGTGCCGTTTCCCGCTATATTGGAATTGCTGCTACTAGAGCTCTCTTTTGAACTGATTCGGGAAGCCGGGGTTCGGGTTCCCGTCCCAATCGGTCCGACAATCGGGATTGTTGGGGCGTTAATTTTAGGTCAGGCAGGAGTGGAAGCGAATGTGGTTAGTCCTATTGTGGTGATTGTTGTGGCCTTATCTGGATTGTCCTCTTATGCGATTGGTGATGTAAATTTAAACTACACAATAAGAATTACACGGTTCGCCTTTCTCATAGCAGCTGGTTTAATGGGCATATTCGGAATGGTGCTCTGTTTTATGGCTGCTTTAATTTATTTAACATCATTAAAAAGTTTTGGAGTGCCTTACCTGGCACCGCTGACACCAAAATACAGGTCATCAGGGGACACAGTATTCCGAAAACTATTAACATATGAACGATTAAGACCAGGATTCACAAAAACAAAGGATTTAACGAAAGATACCGTTCGGAAAAAGTGAAGTTAGGTGATTTTTTTGGGTAAAAATGAAAAGGACCAATTGGGGTTTAGGGAGTTTTTTTCAATAATCTTTATTACAATAGGGTTAAAGGGTACGGACATGAGTACGGTTTTACTGTTTAAAGAGGGTTTGAATGCGGCATGGATGATTGTTATCGGCTCTTTTTTACTCATTATTCCTTCCCTGCTCCTATTAAATAGTGTATTGAAAAAGTACCAATGCAAAAATATATTGGAAGTTATCCAGCTTACGCTTGGGAAACCATTCGCTTTTGCTATTGCTCTCATCATGCTGGGCTTCACCCTACTAAATACTGCAACAGAAGCTAGAAGCTATATGACTCAATTGATTACGATTAACTTTCCGAATACACCATTATTTATATTGTCTCTTTGCTTTTTAATGCTTTGTATGTGGGGAGCGAAAAAAGGGTGGGAATCGGTGGGAGCCATTGCTTGGATGACTTTTCCTTATCTTATGATTACAGTAGGTTTCCTTCTTTTTCTAATGTTTAAAGATGCTGTTATTAATAGAATGTTTCCCCTGTTCGGTACCGGTAAGTGGGAAATTGCCAAAGCAAGTTTTAACTTTACTTCATTGTTTGGAGATACGCTTGTGTATGCTATGATGTATCCATTTGTGAAAAATCATCAAACATATATAAGAAGTTTATACAGTTCTTTGTTATTTACCGTTTTTTTGATGGTTTTGTTTTATTTATCATATATTTGGATTTTTGACTATAGGAGTATTGGGAAAATTACCTTTCCTTTTAATGAGGTTATTCGATTTGTATCGTTAGGAAGAAGTATCACCAATATAGAGACCTTTTTTATTACGATTTGGCTTGTGGCGGTTTTCGTTAAGTTTACAATTTATATTTATTTAGTAGGTAAAATATTCGGTTTTCTGTTTCAAATTGAAGAATTTGAACAAACAATATTGCCGATAACCATTCTAATGCTCGTCATCGGTATGATACCGGAAAACAATGAGATAAATATTTTTCAGATTCGTACGAGTTCATTAGCCTACTTTAAATATCTTATATTATTTCTACCTCCAATACTATGGGCCGCAGCAAAAATAAAGGAGGCAAGAGCAAAATGAAAAGGAAAGAAAGTTCATTTCTTATCATATTCTTGCTGATTTTCCTGCTTACAGGCTGTTGGGATAAAAAGGAGGTGGAGGAGCGTTCATATGTAATAGCAATTGGGCTTGATCTCCCAACAGGGCTTGATATAGAAAAGGAACAAGCGATTGATGTTACGTTACAATTTTCCAATCCAAAACTAAACGTTAAAGGAGTATCTCCGTCAGGCGGAGAAGAGATGAAGAACGCTATATCCTTGACTGCACCAGACTTTGTTACGGCCAGAAACATGGCCAATTCATTTGTTACGAGAGAAATCTCATTTTCCCATAATAAAGTATTAATTGTTTCGGAAGAGCTTGCTAAAACAGAAATCTTTTATCGACTCCTGACAACAGCCTTTAAAGATAGGGAGATACGGAGGGAAACGAGAATTATTGTCACAGAAGGGAAAGCTTCTGAATTCATTGCAAAAAATAAGCCTGAGATGATGATAAGACCTCATCGGTATTATCAATTTTTGATTGACCGGGCAACGGAAACGGGATTAGTTCCAGAATCAACGATTAACCGTTTTTTTGCCATTACAGACGGCGATGCCGACCTTTTTCTCGCCATGTACGGGTCCTACAATAAGAATAAGAACGCTGGTTTTCAAGATGAAGATCAATACATAGCAGGTCAAGTGCCAAAGAAAGGAGGTAACCCTGTACAACTTATCGGTTCGGCTGTATTTAAGGAAGGAAAAATGATTGGTAAATTATCAGGTGAAGAAACGAGAATCACCAGATTACTCGATAATACTGCAAACATAAGGGATTTGTTCTCCAGCTTTCGAGACCCATTGGATAAAAGGTATAAAATAGCAGTTAGAATTAGGAAAACGAATAAAAATAAAATAGAAGTAAAACTGCGAGAGGGTCCTCCAAAAATAAATGTAACTTATCCGCTTGATATAAAAATCTTATCAGTTCCTAGTATGGTTAATTATGCGGAGAATATAGAAAATCAAAAAAAGTTAAAAATGGCACTAGAAGAAAAACTAAAAAAGAATGCGGAAAAACTGATTGAAAAAACGCAAAAGGAGTTTAAGACAGAGCCTTTTTACTGGTCTTTGTATGTTCGTCCTTTATTTAGTTCTGTTAAGGAATATGAAGAATGGGACTGGAACAATAAAAGATATCCTTTTGCCGATATTCATGTAACGGTAGATCTATCCATTACCGGATTCGGAAAGCAATTTCGTGAATCCGATATAGAAAAGGTGATTGATTAAAGATGAACATATTATTCTGGGCTGTCGTATTGTTCGGTTCATGTTATAGTTTTTGGTACGCTTATTACTTAATGAAAGATAAGAACAAATTAGGAGCATTTGGCATGGCTTTAGTTGGCTGCATGATCAGCGGACTGTCCTTCATGGTTAGTCTTAAATAAAAAGTATGGGGGCTGCGGTTCATTTGCTTCCAATAGGCTCAAAGAGAATAAAAAACAAACCCATCTGCAAACGATGATTGCCAATGGGTTTGTTAACATTTGAAACGTTTTTAATAATATTAGATAGCTTTCTTAGTACTCATAGTAAATGGCTTGCCTTCTTTACGTTTTTTAGCATATTCAGCTGTTGCTGTAAACAGTACGTCAGAAGATGAGTTAAGAGCTGTTTCGCAAGAGTCTTGTAACACACCGATGATGAAACCAACTCCAACGACCTGCATCGCAATATCATTTGAAATTCCGAATAAGCTGCATGCCAGAGGAATAAGTAAAAGTGACCCGCCGGCTACACCTGAAGCACCAGCAGCAGAAATAGCTGATAGGATAACGAGAATAACAGCAGTTGCAAAGTCGACTTCGATACCTAGTGTGTGAACAGCAGCCAATGTTAAAACGGCAATTGTTATAGCGGCTCCAGCCATATTAACTGTAGCGCCTAATGGAATAGATACGGAATACGTATCCTCATCCAAATCAAGTTCCTCACATATACGCATATTTACTGGGATGTTTGCAGCTGAGCTGCGAGTAAAGAATGCGGTAATTCCGCTTTCTCTTACACATTTCAAGACTAATGGATATGGATTTTTACGAGTATAGAAGTATACGATAATAGGATTAACAATAAGTGCAACAAAGAACATACATCCGAGCAGTACTAAAAGTAATTGTCCATAGTCAGCTAATGCTGAAAGTCCATTTGTTGAAATCGCATCATAAACTAGACCCATGATGCCTAATGGCGCCAGATTAATAACCCATTTTACTAATGTAGAAATTGCATCTGAGAAATTATCCAACATGTCTTTTGTCGAATCAGTTGCTTGTCTTAATGCCATACCAAGAAGAATAGCCCATGCTAAAATACCGATGTAGTTGGCATTGATAATCGCATCTACCGGATTCGCAACAACGTTAAATAATAATGTCTGAAGTACTTCCAAAATTCCCCCGGGAGGTGCAACGTCCTCAGCCCCAGTTGTAAGGGTTAAGCTTACTGGGAAAATGAAGCTGGCAACAACACCGACAAGTCCCGCTAGAGTTGTACCTATAGCATATAGGACAATAATCGATTTCATATTCGTTTGTGTGCCGCTTTTATGCCGGGAAAGGGCATTCATAACGATGAACAAGACTAAGATTGGGGCAACCGCTTTTAAGGCACCAACGAATAAAGTACCAAAAATGGACACCCATTTCGTGGCATCAGGAATTGCTAGGGCTAAAATAAGGCCAATAACCAATCCCACAAGGATTCGTTTTACTAAGCTCACCTGATTCCACTTGAGTAGCAGATTTTTCATTTATTTTTCCTCCGAATCATTTATATAAGTCTACCATTGGTGCACAACTGTTTAGCTGTGGCGGATTCTTATGCATCATTTAGTTTAACATGAATATTGTTAATTGTGAAACAAATTATTATTGCAAAATATTGGTTTTTTATTCTTTTATAAATAATAACCAGGATCCCAGGGACATTAAAAGAAGCAGTTGAACTATGCAAGGAATGCATGAAATTAAATCTAGAAGACAACCAGGTTCTCCAACTGCTACTAATATATTGGCAACTGATTGGCGTGTATGCAATTCTATATTTTAGGATGGAAATTTTGACAATAAACATAGTTTGATAAAAATTAGTAAGGGTCGCTTGAATGGTTACCCTTTACTTGTACAATAGATAAATAGTCAGAATTTAATTTACTAAATTAAAAGTAAAGGAAGATTTTTATGAAGTTTGTATTAGCGCCCGATTCGTTTAAAGAAAGTATGACGGCGAAAAATGCTGCCCTTGCTATGGAAAAAGGCATAAAAAACGTTTTTCCTGATGCGGAATGTGTCATTGTTCCCCTAGCTGATGGGGGAGAGGGTACAGTAGAATCTCTCGTAAGCTTTTCTAACGGAGAAATTATCAAGACAGAAGTAATTGGACCACTAGGTGATAAGGTGATGGCGGAATATGGGCTTCTAGGTAACGGGCAAACAGCTGTCATAGAAATGGCCAGTGCCAGCGGCTTAGAATTATTAAAGCCTGAAGAACGAAAACCATTGATAACGACAACCTATGGTACAGGCCAATTAATCAAACATGCGCTAAATAATGGAGTTAAGCGTTTCTTAATTGGGATTGGCGGAAGTGCAACAAATGATGGAGGGGCAGGAATGCTCCAATCGTTAGGTGTTTCTTTAAAAGACGAAAGTGGTGAGGAATTACCGTTTGGCGGCGGAGCGTTAAATCGTCTCCATACGATTGATTTGAGCAGACTGGATGAAAGAATAGAATCGATTCAAATTGATGTAGCATGTGATGTCAGCAATCCTTTAATCGGAGAAAATGGAGCATCCGCTATTTTCGGTCCACAAAAAGGAGCAACTCCTGATGTTGTGAAAGTTTTAGACGAAAACCTGGCTCATTTTGCTAAGATCATTAAGGAACAATTAGGACAGGATATTGCCTACATAGCTGGTGCCGGGGCTGCCGGTGGACTTGGTGCAGGGTTAATGGCTTTCTTAGATGCCCGTCTGAAAAAAGGAATAGACCTTGTCATTGAATATACCCATCTTGAAGACTACATCAAAGGTGCCGATTACGTTTTCACCGGAGAGGGCAGCATTGATGGTCAAACCTTGTTTGGAAAAACACCGTACGGAGTCGCTTTAGTAGCTAAGAAACATTCTGTTCCCGTTATCGCTTTTGCCGGTAGAGTTGGCGATGGAGTGGAGGCCTTGTATGATAACGGGATTACAGCCATTATCGGAATTTTAAAAGGTGTAATGTCATTAGAGGATGCCCTTAGCTCGGGGGAAACTAATTTATCCTTTGCTGCTGAGAATATTTGCCGGGTATTGAAGTAGCATCACAGTGAAGCCCCGAAACTTGCCGAAGGACCGGAGGGACAGGCACCGCGACCCACTTCAGGTGGGACGTGGTGCTGTCCCTCCGGTCCTTTTGTCTTCCGTAACTGAGTGGATTTCTGAATATTATGTTATCTAGAGAATAGAATTATAAAGAAACATCAGAAGGGAGTGAGGCATCATGCATGTATCAAATGTAATTCGTTGGCTTGGTATGTTGGCTGTAATCGGTGGAGTATTTAGGTTATCAATGACTCCGTTAGAATTAGTGTGGGGTGTTGATAGCACCATTGCACTTATTATTGGTGGAGTAACAGGATCCGTATTTATTATCATTGGAACAGCTGGAATCTATCTATATCAAGCCGGGAAAGCAGGTATACTTGGTTTTATTGGGTTTTTAATTACAACAGTAGGAAATATACTTGTTTGTACTATGGTCATGATTTCCCTTTTTGTTAACACTGCCCTAAAGGACCCGCAAATCCTAGAGCAGGAACTACCAGGTCCTGTTGTACCAATCCGGCTCATTATGATTATCACTTTGAACTTGGGTTACATTCTATTTGGAATTGCAACACTGCGTGCTAAGATGCTGCCAAGATGGGGCGGGGCATTGATGATTCTTTTAGTTCTTATGACGTTCATTCCGTACACAGATTATTTATTTGCTGTAGTTTGGGGTCTATTCCATATTGGTCTCGGATGGGCTGTGTGGTCCAGATCAAAGGGTAGCGAAAATAAAGTTAAATTAACTCAATAGCAATATTTTTTTGTTTATACAATTTAATTATGGGTAGCCAATCTTCATGATTTGCTACCCAAAAAAAGTCGGAGGGACAGGCAGAGCGACCCACTACAGGTGGGGCACGGTGCCTGTCCCTCCGACCCGTTCAAATTATTGATAAGTTTTATCCATTGTAAAGCCTCGTCCTTTAACCTCATTTACCTGATTAATTACCATGAAAGCCTGCGGATCGATTGAAAGGACAAGATTATTAAGCTTAGGGAGCTCCCGGTTTGAAACAATTGTAAGGACAACTAATCTATTATCATGACGATAGCCCGTTTCGGCATGAATCAATGTGGAACCTCTGTCCAAATGCTGAAGAATCATCCGATTAATTTCCTCATATTTGTGGCTGATAATTTTGACCTGTGTACGTGATTTTCCAAACATCAGTACTTTATCCAATATAACTGTATAGATCATGACCAGTAAAAGACCGTATAGGACTTGTTCTTTATTGGCAAAAAGCATTTGCGAAAGCAGGATGAGAAAATCGAATACATACAAGGACATAGAAACAGAAATCCCAAATTTCTTATTCAACACGAGCGGTGGAATATCCATACCACCAGTGGAAGCTCCAGCTTTTATAACGATTCCAATGCTCACTCCAATGATGATGCCTGTATAAATGCTTGCCAGCAGTTTGTCATTAGTAATATCCTGCAGCATCGTGATTTTTTCGAATACACCAAGAATAAATGGAAAATAGAAGGTGCTGATTAAGGTGGTAAATGCAAATGCTTTACCAAGTATGATTGCCCCTAGAATAAACATAGCAATATTAAAAACGGAAACAAAAATAGAAACGGGAATCCCAAACTGATGATAGAAAATGAGGGCTAATCCTGTTGTACCTCCAGTTATTAAACCATTTGGCAGAATAAAGGCGGTAACGGCCAATGCATAAAGCGTATTGCCAAAGAGGATTAATCCAATACTTATTAACCATGATGAATTTGTTTTGACCATATAACTGTCTCCCCGGATACTCAAAAAGTTCGGTCATAGATTTAATACAAATAGTTTATGAATAAACGATTATATTATGAAAGAAATATTTAGAATCGATAAGTATTTCTTTATATTTTTGCATAATGAACTTTTGTAAAAAAAGCCAATACCTAAATATTATTATTGACTAATTTAGATGTTGCTGATAAAATTTCTAATTATTGTACAATAATAAAGATTAATAAATTTAAGCAGCTATGATTGCTATGGGTAGTACTATGGCATGAGCGGCTTCTGGAGAGATCGCAATAATATGCGGCGCCGAAGGGTTCACAATCTCAGGCAAAAGGACAGAAGAGTAATGAATAGAGTTTTATTTGTTATTCTGACGTTTTAAGAGATTGGGAAGATCCCAATCTCTTTTTTGCTTTCCTTTTGTTCATGTCTGCAGATGAACAAAACCGATTCCGTTAATTAAGAATATTATTTGGAGGAATGTAACATGGAAAAGCAAGAATTAAAAAGGGATCTGAAAAATCGACATGTACAGCTTATTGCGATTGGCGGTACGATTGGTACGGGTTTATTTTTAGGTTCCGGCAGAGCAATACAATTAGCAGGTCCATCTATTATTTTAGCTTATTTAATCGTGGGAATTGCCTTATTCTTTGTCATGCGGGCATTAGGGGAACTGCTTTTATCAAATTCAGGGTATCAATCATTTACGGACTTTGCGACTGATTATATTGGACCGTGGGCAGGTTATGTAACCGGTTGGACCTATTGGTTTTGTTGGATAATGACAGCTATGGCAGATATCATTGCCGTAGGGGTATATGTACAATATTGGTTTGATATCCCACAATGGATCCCGGCTCTAGTCTGTTTAATCCTTTTATTAGGACTGAATTTATTAACTGTTAAGCTTTTTGGAGAATTAGAGTTTTGGTTTGCTATCATTAAGGTTATCACGATTCTTGCGTTAATTATTATCGGAGTCATTTTGCTGTTCATTGGGTTCCAAACAGAAACGGGAACGGCTTCGGTTAGCAATCTATGGGAGTATGGCGGTTTATTTCCAAATGGAATATCAGGCTTCTTACTATCTTTTCAAATGGTTGTGTTTGCCTTTGTTGGTGTTGAATTAGTAGGGGTTTCTGCAGCTGAAACGTCAGACCCGAGAAAAAATATTCCATCTGCTATTAATAAAATTCCTATGAGAATTCTGTTTTTCTATGTTGGCGCATTAATTATTATATTAAGTATAAACCCATGGGAGCAGTTGAATGCGTCAAGCAGTCCATTTGTACAGGTTTTTAGTTTAGTAGGTATTCCAGTTGCAGCCGGAATCATTAACTTTGTTGTCCTAACATCGGCAGCGTCAGCATGTAACAGCGGCTTATTCTCAACAAGTAGAATTCTTTACAATTTAAGCAGCCATAACCAAGGCCCGGCAAAATTTTCTTCATTAAATAAAAATCATGTACCAAGTAACGCCTTATTTACATCAGCGCTTGTCCTTTCCGGTGGTGCCCTATTGAGTAAGCTTATTCCGGGACAGGCATTTGGCATTGTAACAACTATTAGTGCCATTTGTTTTATCTGGGTGTGGAGCATCATATTAATTTCTCATATTAAATATATGAAAAAACGCCCGGATTTGCGAGAAAAGTCAACCTTTAAAGCACCATTAACACCAGTTATGAACTATGTAGTGCTTGCACTATTTGCATTTATATTAATCATCATGTTACTCGCTGAAGCGACAAGACTAGCATTACTGCTAACACCAGTATGGTTTATATTTTTATTTATTGTTTACGCGTTAAGAAAGAGAAAGATTAGCAATCTAGCAAATAAGAGGGACTTAGAAAAAAGCTCAATGGCAAAATAAAAAGCAGGAACCGTTTTAAGGGTTTCAAATAAACGAAGGATGAAAAGAAGCTCAAAGTACTAGAAGAGCTTCTTTTTTATGTCTCTGTTATAACTGAAGGTTGATTTCCCTGTGATTGAAAAATAAACGGAAAAATTCCGTTTAAATTGGGAAATACCCATATTTCCCTAACAATAAAGGAAGTTTTTCCGTTTATATTATCCAAATCTTTGGACTTTGTCTTATTTAGAGCAGTTAATCGGAAATTCTCCGCTTATATCTGCTTCTTAAGTTCCACTATATATATTAGTCGGAAATTCTCCGCCTATGAATTTATATACCTACACGAAAATCAACATTCAGTTATAACAGAGCCTTTTTTATAAATAAATACTTAAGGAGTATTTGTTTTCCATTCTGGCATGAAAGATGTTATGTTTGGATTAAAGAAGCTATGCTTGTTATTTTAATAGACCTGACCGGAATATTATAGTATTTGTTTCATATGCGTCAGCATACATATTAAGAAAACATATTATATAGAAGGAATGTGTTATATGAATGCGGAGCTACTAATAAATCCAGATGCGTGCTATCGTCTGGCTGAGCAGAAGGCTGCTCATTATTTTGAAACACTATCGGCCCAGGTTATGCAGCAGACCTATGTACCAATCCTGACAAAAGATATACAAGCCTGGAAGCAGAATCATCTTCATCATTACCCAATATTGTCTTTCTTTACACGCGGAAAGGAAAAAAAAGCTGCACAAGGGTATCAACATTATATTCAATGGTTGAATTACACAGGTAAGCTTGATCATTACTTGGAACGCAGTATTTCTTATATCTATCTAAGGGATTTAGGAAAAGATCTACATTCGCCTGATACTAAGAAAAGGGTTCGGGATGTGGTGGAAAGTTTGAGAGACCAGCTGATTGAATCTACGAACAGGGAGGATTCTTCGGATACATACAGCATGGCGGGACTTTATCGGAGGGCCCAAAAGGAAGGCGTAGAATCGGCCATGATCTGGCTGGTTAGTAAGCTAAAAACTGTATCTGAAAACATACCAAATGGCCTAAATGCAGAACAAGCTCAGCGAAAACTGATCAAGATTATTGCCGGAGTGATCATGCTTGAAATGGAAGAGATGGCGGATGGAAGCCGGGTATCTGCTCAAGAACGCACCCAGAGGCTTGATCGTGCCATACGACTCGGCTATTGCTATGGTCTTACCTATCCTTTTATTGATGACCTGCTCGATGCCAAAATTCTGTCTCCAGAGGAGAAAAGGCGATATTCGGAATTGATTAGGACCACACTGACAACAGGAACCGTACCGCATTTAAGTGATTGGGACGGAGAAAATGCGGAAAGTATTCGATTTATTCATGCGGAGCTGCGGGAAGCCTTTGAATATATTAAAGCGACACAGAGAGAAGAAACGAAAACACATTTTTTTGAGCAGGCGTATGTATTCTATCAATCGCAGGAAGAGGACCGTAACAAGGATTTAACCAATCCTAGCTACACGAATAAAGAACTATATTTACCGATCATATTAAAAGCATCTTCATCACGATTGATTATCCGTTCTATCATTAGTGCTCCGGAGGATGAAGCCTTTGACAGCCGTACCTTTTATTATGGGATTTACAACCAGCTTGCCGATGATTTTACGGATATGTTTGCTGATATGAAGGACGGTGCAGTCACCCCATATACGTATTATCTGAACTATCATGACAAGCGCCCTGATTTGATAAACCCCTTCGAATTATATTGGACGGTCATTTTTCATTTGATACATAAAGTCTATCATTCTGATTCCAAGACATGTGAAGTGATATTAGACCGGGCAATTAACGGTCTGAAACGTTTTAAAGAACGAATGGGAACTGAAAAATATCATGAAATCATGTCATTATTTACTTCGGGAATTCCAAAATTTAATCGTATGATTCAAAAAATGGTGCAAAAAGCGGATGATGTGGATTTCTTTGATAAACTGCTTCGGGATCATATGATTTCTCTTCTTAAAAAGGAAAGAGAGGAACAGGAAGAATTTTTGGACACGGTTAAAACCGTTCGCAATCAAATTAATAGTTTTCTGCCGATAGTGAATGACGAGCAGTCGGCCCTTTTGGAAGAGAAAATTATCGATGCGGCCAATTATAGTCTTTCGGGTGATGGGAAACGGCTGAGGCCGATCATCACATGGATGATGGGGGTTAAGGAGTATGGGTTAAATCAATTGGATATCGTACCGCTTCTAAAATCATTGGAATATATGCATACGGCTTCCCTGATCTTTGATGATCTTCCCTCCCAGGACAATGCATCGACTCGGAGGGGGCGGCCGACTCTGCATCAGGTATATAATATGGCGATAGCGGAATTAACCAGTCTCTTTCTAACACAAAAGGCGGTTGAGGAGCAGGCCTCACTTGACCAGTTTGATGCAAGAACAGTGCTGAAAATGATTCAATATTCAGCGCAAAAGATTGAGGATATGTGTAAGGGGCAGGCGATGGATTTAGATTCCATTGGGAAGTCCTTGACATTGGAGCAACTGACGATGATGTCTTTTTATAAAACCGGAATCGCATTTGAGGCCTCCCTTATCATGCCCGCGCTGCTAGCTCAGGTAAAGGAGTTAGAAATAGCAGCCTTAAAAAAGTTTGCTTATCATTCCGGAATTGCCTTTCAGATCAAGGATGATCTGCTCGATGTTGAAGGCGATGAGACCGTATTAGGAAAACCGGTTGGAAAGGATGCAGAAAATCTCCGCTCTACATTTGTAACAATCCTCGGCATTGAAGAAGCGAGAAAATCAATGTGGGAGCATTATTGTCTTGCTTCAGAGGCATTGCAGGATGTGTCGTGTAAAACAAGCTTTCTGAAGCATTTGTTAAGTTACATGGTGAACCGAGATCATTAAAATTAATTTGCTTCATTTGAACAATTAGTATTTATTTTTACTATTGTAATAGAATAATCTTTCCAAATATAAACAATGCTATAAGCCAGATTGACAGATATCTAACATTATTCTAAAATACTTTATATAATCATTTAATTGAATACAGCCTCACTTTTTACAGGTGAGGTAGAGGTGCGGGAGTTAACAGTCTGTAGCGGAGTTTGAGGAAACGCTGAAGCTATGGAGAAGGAACGATCGCCGAAGCTTGTAATATCCTCACTATTACTTGCTGGGTCTGCAGTTAAGAGCTGCAGGACTGTCTCAATAAACTTCCCGGTTTATTGAGGGGCGCTATCTCATTAAGGGAAAGAAGAGGAAATTTAGGCTTGTTGCGTGCAAAGACAAGGACCTGGGTTTATCTCAGGTCTTTTTTTGTTGAAAAAAATGCCTGAATAAACAAAATCCTGTAAGGAATAGCAGGGAAAGAGGAATAATAGATAGAACTACCATTAAAACAAAAAGTAAGGAGAGGAATTTTATGAGGAAAAAATTAGCTTTATTTTTAACGCTTACGCTAGCTGCCATTCTGTTTGTTACTGGCTGCGGTAACGGAAGTACTTCTGAAGATTCAAAGGAAGAAGCAGCCGCAGGCGATGAAGGGACATTCAAAGTCGGTCTTGAAGCAGGGTATGCACCGTTCAACTGGACACAAATGGATGATTCCAACGGAGCTGTAAAATTGGATGGAAATGCAGAATATGCCGGTGGATATGACGTAGAAATTGCAAAAAAAATTGCTGATGGTCTTGGAAAAGAATTGGTGATTGTCAAAACAGAATGGGACGGGCTTGTGCCAGCATTGACTTCAGGAAAAATTGATGCGATTATCGCGGGGATGTCTCCAACTGCAGAGCGTAAAGCCACAATTGATTTCACTGATAACTACTATAAATCAGATCTAGTTATGGTTGTCAAAAAAGGCGGCAAGTATGAAAATGCAAAAACCCTTAAAGATTTTAAAGGCGCGAAGGTTACAGCACAATTAAATACATTCCACTACTCAGTCATTGACCAAATTGACGGTGTTCAAAAGCAGCCGGCAATGGATAACTTCCCGGCAATGAGGGTTGCCCTAGAATCAGGGGTTATTGATGGATACGTTTCTGAACGTCCTGAAGCTGTGAGTGCTTCATCTGCAAATGATAAATTTGCTATGGTAGAATTTACGGATGGATTTAAGACATCTGATGATGATACGGCTATTGCAGTAGGAATTGCAAAAGACAGTGATTTAACTAAAAAAATTAATGAAATCTTAGCTGGAATATCTGAAGAAGAACGCCAGCAAATTATGGATGATGCGATAAAGAACCAGCCAGCAGCTAAATAATCATGATATGGAACCGAGTGCAGCATAACCGCATTCGGTTTCGTAATTATAGGAGGATAGGAGAAATATGAGCTTTGAGTGGATAGTCAAAATAATTTCAGAAAACTGGCCAATGTTCATTCGCGGAGCGGGTGTGACGCTGTTAATCTCTATTATCGGTACGATAGTAGGTTCTTTGATTGGTTTATTAATCGGAATGATACGGACGATACCAATCCCTGAACGGGGACCAAAAAAAATACTCTTAAAAGTGGTTAATGCAATTCTTTCTATTTATATTGAATTTTTCCGTGGTACACCAATGATCGTACAGGCAATGGTTATTTTCTATGGTTCAGCATTAGCATTCGGATTTGATATGGACCGGTTATATGCAGCTATTTTTATTGTATCGATTAATACTGGGGCCTACATGTCAGAAATCGTCCGCGGCGGGATTGTATCAATTGATAAAGGACAATTTGAAGCAGCGCAGGCAATCGGAATGAATCATTTTCAAACGATGTTTAATGTTGTATTGCCACAGGTGATTCGAAATATCTTACCGGCAACAGGGAATGAATTTGTTATCAACATTAAAGATACCTCGGTGTTGAACGTGATATCTGTTTCGGAATTATTCTTCCAGACAAAATCCATTGCAGGTAATAACTTTAGATATTTTGAGTCGTTCTTTGTTGCATGTATTCTATACTTTATTATGACCTTTGGAGTGACAAGAATCTTGCGCTGGGTTGAAAGAAAGCTGGATGGTCCGGACAACTATATTATGTTGGCGAATCAAATGCAGGTTGAGACACCGGAAGACATTCTACGCCGGGAAAAAAATAATGATGGAAACAGAGTATAGTCGAAGGAGGACGAGAAGACGTGGAAAAAGTAATCGATATTCAGCATTTAAGCAAATCCTTCGGAACACATGAAGTATTAAAGGACATTAATTTTTCCGTAAATAAAGGAGAAGTAGTCTGTATTATCGGCTCCTCTGGATCAGGTAAATCAACTCTTCTTCGTTGTGTAAATCTCCTGGAGAAACCCAGCGGCGGTCAGATTATATATAATGGAGAAAATATTCTTGATGATAAGCATGATGTATATGAATATCGCAAAAATCTCGGGATGGTATTCCAACAATTTAATTTGTTTAATAATCATAATGTCTTAAGTAATTGTACGGTTGGGCAAATAAAAGTCTTGAAGCGTTCAAAGCCAGAGGCTGAACAAGTCGCCATGAAATATTTGAAGGTAGTTGGGATGGATAATTTCATTAATGCCAAGCCAAAGCAGTTATCAGGCGGCCAAAAACAACGTGTGGCCATCGCAAGAGCACTTTCGATGGAACCGGATGTTATGCTGTTCGATGAACCGACATCTGCGCTTGACCCTGAGATGGTAGGAGAAGTCCTAAAGATAATGAAAGAGCTGGCTGAAACGGGTCTTACGATGTTAATCGTTACACATGAGATGGAATTTGCCAGAGAAGTGTCTGACCGGGTTGTATTTATGGATAAGGGTGTTATTGCCGAGGAAGGAAGTCCTGAGCAAATATTCCATAATCCATCTGAGGAACGGACAAGAGAGTTCTTGAAGCGGACATTAAATAAATAAGCAAAAAAGACCAAAGAACTTCCAATCGTTCTTTGGTCTTTTTTTAGTGAAAAAACATATCCTCTTCACATGCAAAAGTGTTTTGCCAGTTCAACGGGATGAGGACTTGTCATGGCCTCTGACATGATGCAAAATCCCTTTGCACCTGTTGCGATAATGTCATTCACATGATGTCTTTTGATCCCTCCAATGGCAAATACAGGGATACCCACCGAATCACATACATCCTTCAGAAAGGAGAGTCCCCTTGGAGGAACTCCCTTTTTACTATCTGTTGAAAAAATATGACCAGCAATTAAATGGGTAGCCCCTAATGATACAGCCTCTTTTGCTTCCTCAACTGAATGAACAGAAGCGCCAATCCCGCTAAAGGGCAGTAAGTCGGACTGATATTTTCTCAAAAGATCCATTGATAATTGAATATTGGCAAGTCCCATTTTCGCTGCGACAGAAATATTCTGATTGATGAGTAGCGGGACATTGTGGTGATTACAAATGTCATTCACTTGAATGGCTAGAGATTCATATTCATCAAGTGCCAAGTCTTTTTCTCTAAGCATGATGGCATGCGGCTTTCCTTTAGCTAATTGATTGATTTGGGCTAAAAAGTCATGTTTACATAGTTTCCTATTTGTCACATAAATCAGCATCACAGATTTCCGCCTAAACTCTAATATAGTCTGTATAGACTGGCTGCAGGCCTTTTTGTACAAGCATGTCGTGAACTTCTTTGACACTTCTTTCATCGGAAATTTCAAACTGCTGGTCGCCTTTTTGTTCCTCTTCATGACCACCCACGCCCACATTCACACCCGCTGACATTTTCGTTGCCACCATGCCGGCAACATTGTCACGGAATCCGGCCCTTTCGCGGGTGGAAATGGTAATTCCCGCAAATGGCATGAACAAACGGTAAGCCAGCATTACTTGTAAAAGCTGTTTATCGTGCACATCTTTTGAATTATTATCCGCGTTGTTAATATATGGACGTATCCGCGGCACAGAGAAGCCAATCTCAGCATGCGGATACTTTTGTTGAATTAATTTTGCATGCAAACCAGCTGCAAAGGCGTCCTTACGAAAATCATCTAATCCAAGCAGCGCACCGAAGGAAACACCGCGCATGCCGCCTAATAAAGCCCGCTCTTGGGCATAAAAACGGTATGGGAAAATTCGTTTTGATCCCCATAAATGAACTTGTTCATATTTATCGGGATTATAGGTTTCTTGATAAACGGACACAAAATCAGCACCGCATTCATGGAGATAGGCGTATTCATCTACGTTTAACGGATAGATTTCAATCCCGACTGTCTTGAAATATTTTGCTGCCAGCTTAATCGTATTACCGATATATTCAACATCTGATTTATAGCGGGATTCACCTGTAAGAAGTAAAATCTCTTCTAAACCAGTAGCGGCAATTGCTTTTAATTCATCTTCTGCCTCATTCGGGTTAAGGACGGCACGCTGAATTTTATTGGTTGCTTTGAACCCGCAATAGACACACTCATTTTCACAATAATTCGCAATATATAATGGGGTAAAAAGGGTAACGTTATTTCCGAAGTGCTTCTTTGTTTCCGCCATCCCTTTTCGAGCCATCTCTTCTAAATACGGTAAGGCGGCAGGGGAAAGAATCACTCCATAGTCTTCCAATGATAAATGATCTTTGGCTAGAACTCTCTCAACATCTCGTCCTGTATAAAGACTATAATCATATTGTTCTACCGTTTTTAATACCTTGTCCATTAAATCAGATTGGATGATTTCCATCCCTTCTTGAAACTGCATATGGTCGACTTTTTTTCTACTCATCTCGCATTAATCCTCCAAAAATCCTGTTAATGGGCTGGATGCTTCTGCTTTAAAATCGAGTACCCTTCCTAAACCGGCTAAATAGGCTTCACGACCTGCTTTTATTGCTTGCTTAAAAGCACTTGCCATCATGGACACATTGTTTGCTGTTGCAACCGCTGTATTACACATAACGGCAGCGGCCCCCATTTCCATGGCCTCGCATGCTTGAGACGGACGGCCGATACCGGCATCTACAATAATAGGTAAGTCGATTTCATCTACTAGGATTTGGATGAATTCTTTCGTACATAGGCCTTTATTGCTTCCAATCGGAGAACCTAAAGGCATGACGGCAGCAGCACCGGCATTAACTAAGGCTCTTGCAGTATATAGATCCGGGTACATATAAGGCATGACAATAAATCCTTCCTTAGCCAGCATTTCAGTTGCTCTAACTGTTTCTTGGTTATCAGGAAGTAAGTATTTTGAATCGGAAATAACCTCTAATTTAATAAAATCCCCACAGCCCAGCTCTCTTGAAAGACGGGCGATTCTTACTGCTTCCTCTGCTGTTCTAGCACCGGAAGTATTCGGAAGCAGCGTAATATTTTTGGGAATATAGTCAACAATATTTTCCTCACCGCCAGTATTCGCTCTTCTTAGGGCTAACGTGACAATTTCAGCCTCTCCAAATTCAATAACAGCTTTCATTATATCGAGTGAAAACTTACCTGACCCCAAAATAAAACGAGATTGAAACTCGTGTCCGCCAATTGTTAATGTATCTTTTGTTAATGTCTCTTTCATACAGTAAATCCTCCTTAGACTTCTTCGTGTCCTAATAATAATCGTAGAATCATATTTGCTTGATGGCCGGCACAAATTTGTACTCTTGGTGCCATTAAACCACTGCCGACCCTTGCTTCATTTTCTAAATCGCCACAAACATATAATTGTTTCATTGGTCTTCTTGTTTGGATTAAATTAGAGCTATCATAGCCTGCCATTCCTGATCCGGAAACAATTTTGCAATTGGGGAGCTGCTCCAATGCCGTATTTACGAGCATTGCTTTGGCATCTGGTTTGTCAAACGCCTCACAAATAACATCATAGTCTTCAAAGAGTTCCTTCACATTTTCCTCTGAAATTTTAGCGATTCTTGTCTCTACTGTAATAAATGGATTAATCTCTTCTAATTGCTCTTTGAGAGCGGCTGTCTTTGGCATTCCCAGATGTCTCACGTAATAGCTTTGCCGGTTAAGATTACTAGGCTCAACAATATCAAAATCAACTAGAAACAGATGACCAACCCCAATTCTCGCCAGCATTGTCGCAATATTAGACCCAAGTCCGCCTAAACCTGCGATGGCAACCTTTCCTTTTTTGACTCTTTGATAGACATATGGCGTATGCCTAGCCATCATCATGCTTTCTAATTCTTCTTCATCAGGCATGACGCCCTTTCGAATAATAGAAAGAATATCATTTTCAGCTAAGGGCGAATCCTGATTAATTTGAAATCCGTTTAATATGACAATATCATCAGTATTTCCGATACTTTTTCTTACTTGAAATGCTGTCTGATAAGCTGTTTCCTGTTCTTTTCCATTGATGATGATTTTCATGTTGATCAGCCCCCTCCAACAAATCTAACAATTTCTAAAGTATCTTCTTCTTTAAGAATGACATTCTTATATTCTGCCTTAGGAACAATATTTCCATTGCATTCAACGGCAATCTTTGTTAAATCAAAGTTTCTTAATGTTAAATAATCATATAAAGTTTGATCCTTTTCTAATGTTTCTATAGCCCCATTTACCTTCATTTTTTCCACTTCCTTTCCAATTTTCACAAAAAAAGCACAAAACGAGTTAACACCCTTTCGGTGGTGTTCCCCATTTTGTGCTTTGCTTTATTTGATTAGTTGACTAAATTATATAAAAGTTTTGCAATTTAGTCAATTAGAGATTTTGCTAATTGTTTGTGATTAATCATAGATTTTTGGCTATTCTATATAAGCAAGGCTCAGTAAGAGTACAATCTAACTGAATATCTTTCGTATATCTGTAGAAAAATATCTCCTAATAATGGAATGTTTCCTTTAAAGGAGAGAAAAAAATGAAAATTAACCTTGATTTAATTAGAAAGACAGAGCGATACCATTATGATGATCCTACATGCGGTGTGTTAATTGATATCTTCCGGAATGGGAGTCATTGGCATGCTGTAGCAATTGCTGAAAACGCGGAGTGGTATTGTCACAATGGCTTCGGAGAGACAAAAGAGCAGGCAGCGGAAGAGGCCATTATTGGTGTGTTGGATCTCGTGAAAAATAGGGATTTATAGAACAATACAATATTTATTGAACCCAATCGTTTAGATTGGGTACTTTTTGATGTCCAATAAAGTGTATTTAGACATATTTACACTGTAAAAACCTTATTTATGTCGAATTTGAATCGACCACAATGATTTCCCCATCCAGAACCGGTCGTAAAGGTTCAATGGATATACGGAAATGGGGAAGCTTTTTTCAGTGTACTAGAAGTGTTTATAGTATTATATTTTAGAATTAAATCCTCTACAGCTTTACCTAATAGGCGTGACATAGAAATACGAGTAACAGCAGAAAGTCCTTTTAACTTTTCTAGTAATTCTAAGGATGATCTTGTTGAAGGGATGGGATATGTCGTTACTTCCTATGAAACGCTCTCTTAAATCTTACGAAAAATAAGTCCATTAATAACAAATATATTTATTTATAAAAGTAATTTAAGTTAATTAATTTATAACAAATATCAAATTGCGTAGAAAATCTATTCAACATAAAAAAATGTTCCCTTTGTTTATGTTAGATTAAGTATCTATATTATTAGATTTAGTTAATATAGATATATTAATTGATGTTTAAATATGTATAGTTTAATTTATATTGTTAATCGATATCTAATAATTATAGCTTAATGGTAATTGTTTATTTCTTTTATTATTATTTGAGATAAAGAGTAAATATATTAGAAGGATAAAAAGTAATATTTAAACATAGAAAGGAGATTTTGCCGTGGAAGTGGGTAGGTCGGAGATAAATGAATGGTATACACAAAAACAAGTGGCTGAACAGTTAGGTGTTTCAAAGGCAACCGTCTACCATTATGCCAAACAGGGAAAAATCCGGAAAATTGCAGATCCTCACCGGCTGCACAGAGAAGCTCGATACTATAAAGAGGAAGTGGATCGTTTAGCCAGTGAGAGGGAGCAATATCCAACAGGTATGCGACCTTCAGAAGTGGCCAAACAGTTGGGTTTATCAGTGAACTGCACTCCACATGACTCGTATGCGTATACTTATCGATCATCTTAAATTGTTACATTTGTTTAAGAGCCTGATTAATCACACATTCCACCCACTGACTTATAGTAATATCCTCTTGTTCCGCTAGTTGTTTAACAGAATCTAACATTTTAATTGGCAGTTTTAAATTCGTTTTTCGGTAAGTGCTTCGAACAATAAATAGCCCTTCAGTATTCTCAATCGTTTCCACTTTTATAAAAGGAATAAGCTGCTCCAAATTAAAAGGAATAGATTGTTGAAGAGATATTACCCCAGCCTTCATCAAAATATACACACCCTGCTACTGTTCCCGAATCCCTATGTTTTCAATTACCCAAGATTCATACAAAAAATCAATAAACGGATATAAAATATCCTCCCCTTTTGGAATCTGGATATGAACGTAACCTTTATAATCTAATGCATCTTTATGGATTTCAATGTCATGACTAGAATCATAATATTCATTTTCCGAACACGCTCAAATTCCAAGGGATGAAACTATTCCTTTGCTTCCAAGAAAATCTCCTCTGAAAGGAGATTTCTATTTTAACCTCGAAAAAAAGTGAAAAAACAGGTGGAAAAGAGGCGAAAAAACGGTCATTTTTGTATCAATAATTTTCCAAAATGGGGGTTCTGTCGGAAATCTTTATTTTAACTCGGACGGAAGAATGCGGGTTTGAGGCGGGGGTTTTCGGAAGAGTTTATTTTGGTTGTACAGTAAGATTAATAGGGGATGTAATAGCGAGTAAGTGCCATGTCTAGATGGAAAGGCTATAAATATTATGAAAGTATATTAAATGTAGGGGTACCGGCGTCATTTTTGCTTCTCTAAATGCATTTTCGAATAAGTTGTTTGGTAAGTTAAAAACCTTCCATATCTGGAATCCTTCTACTAGTGCGGTTTTAAACGAATGTATGTTATAGTTATTCTCGTAGTGATGAACGAATAAACATGAAATGGTGAGTAGTCGCGGCTCATGTGTACATGAGTTGAGGAAAGTCCAGGCTCGCCCGGTGCTGAGATGCCCGGAGTGTTCGTGCCATCTGTAAAGGTGGGCAGAGATTAATCTCTGACGGCGGAGAAATCAGCTAAGTCCTTACGGATATGCTGAGATTATCCTGAAAGTGCCACAGTAACGGAGTTCTTCTGGAAACGGAAGAAATGGAACGGGGTAAACCCCACGAGCGAGCAACCCAAACTTAGGTAGGGGCACCATCCCGCGGGAAGTGAACCAAAGGATGGATCGGTCAAATCGATCGATAGTTATATGACTACACCTGTCTGTGCAAGATTGGCATCGCTTGAGCACACAGGAACAGAACCTGGCTTACAGCCATTTCATGGGCCGAATCATCTACATCGTTTTGCTCATAACATAGGTATGTTTTTTATATACATACCGTGCTAGACGGGGAGTTAGCGGTGCCCTGTACCCGCAATCCGCTACAGCGGGGTTGAATGCCTATATGAGGTTTGAACATGTAAGGTCTGCCTTACAAAAGTGAGCGTTGACAATTGGGTCCTGCGCAATGGGAACCCTATGAATCTGGTCAGGTCCGGAAGGAAGCAGCCATAAGTAGTCTTTTCCATGTGCCGTTGGGTAGCCTAGTTCGAGTTACCTTTTGTAAGTAACGCTTGGTTGTTCCTGTCGAGAATAGGATGCACGGTTTACATATAAAAGGTCGGTACTTCTAATTGTTTTCATTAAACAATTAGAAGTACCGACCTTTTTACTTATTTTTAATATATTCGGCTTATGTAAAATAGAAACGAATAAGATATACATTGATCCAGAAAGCAACGAAATGGTGATTGTGTTGCTTTCAGTGCTACACGAAAAGTACATACATCAAGTGCTAATATGCTTTAACGCCAGCGCAATGTAATTAATAATCGACAACAGTCCAAATCGACTACTTTTGATGTGAATTCTAACCGTAAGGCATCAGGATTGTAACGAATATCTACATCTGACGTAACCCCTATAAAAACCTCCTCAATATCTGAAGTTTCAGCAGCATACAATTGCATCAAATTCTTTTTACTCAGATAGTTTATTAAGAACCATGCTGGCTTCTGCTATGAATTTTTTAGTTTCATTGGCTGATTGATACAAAAAGGTTAGCAAGAACAGGTGGATTTTACGAATTGGCCAATATGTGGTAGGGCAATAAGAGGGCTGATAGTAACTAGGGTGATATAAGTAATACATGAACAGGATGCCCTAATTTTCATAAGTTCTCCTTCAATTTTAGTAGCACCCGGTAATTGGTTTTCTACACAATCCCTTTTGATTTTACATGAGAGGGGATTTTTCATTATATAACCCCCTCTAAAAAGGTAATATTTACTCATACTCTATAACTCTAACTTCTGTTATGATTCGAATTGTTTAGATTGTTAAAAGAATCATTAAGTGAATTGATCATCTACTAATCTAATTATTTGGAGGAAAATTTATGCTAAATACATTAAAAAAATTCTCAGTAACAGTTGCAGCAACTACTTTAATTGCGATAGCTGTTGTTCCAGCTGCTTTCGCTCAAGAACCGCAATTTCAAGCGGCTCACACATTTACTGATGTTAATGATCGATATGAAGAGTCGGTAAGCTTTTTCTATGAAGCTGAAATTATTAAAGGAAAAAGTCCTTCATTATTTGGCATATACGAAAATTTAACTCGTGGAGATGCAGCGGTTATTCTAGCTAATACATTGGGACTAGATACCGAAAATGCACCAGATGCAGGATTTAAAGATTTAAACGATCGATATAAAGGAGCCGTTAACGCACTAGCAGAACTAGGTATTGTCTCAGGCTATTCACCAGATAAATTTGAGCCTTATAAGCCGTTATCACGTGGTGCAATGGCAAAGCTGCTTGTCTTAACGTTTGATTTACAGGATTATGCTGAAGAAACTCCGTTTACAGATGCTTCTGGTGTATTTGAACCATATATTGAAGCGTTATACGGTTCTGAAATAACATCAGGAAAAACAGCTACAACCTATGGCACTTATCAAGAAATAGTCCGTGGAGATTTTGCTAACCTTCTTTATAAAACACTCTTATTTGATCCGTTTGCTCCAGAATCTGTTGAAATGGTAGATTCTAATTCTTTAAGTGTTAGTTTTGTAAATGCAATACCGGAAGAATTTACGGCTGAGGAAACAGCAGAGATTATAACACCTTTTGTAGAATTATCAAATGGTGAATTTTTAGAGCTTACTCCTTCAAATGGAGTTCTTTCAAGTGATCGTAAAATGCTTACATTTGATCACGGTGATCTAACTGGTAAATCAGGTACCATGTATATTTATGATTTTGTATTACCATTTAGCTACTAAGATTTAGAGTTAAAATGGGTCCCTTTCAATAGAGAGGGGCTTTTTTATTTTAAAAAAAATAACCCACTACCATTAACAGGGGGGGCAATATAGAGACCCTAATTATAAAGGTGGCATAAAACGTTTCATTAGATAGGCAAAACAAAATTTTATAAAAAATAGAAACTTGTAATGAAGGAAGTATTAAGTTTGTTAGAAAACCAAATAAAGAAGAAGCAAAGACCCAAATTAGAAACCATTATGGGTATACATAAGGATACAAATGTTATGTATGATACTCAACAATGGGTGCTATCATGAAGTAGTATTGCGCTCTTTTTGATATTTAAGGGCAAGATAATTGAAGAGGAGGTTGTATAAAACCCCACATTTTTATACAACAGGCACCCTTGAGAGGTGCCGCAATCGTTAATATCATTTGGTGGAACATACAGGTTATCATATAGGTCAAATTGTCGATCGTTCAAAAAGAATTTCAAATAAATCTTAATTTCTATCAAACCGGATTGAAAAGAAACTATAATTCTTTCACTATAGTGCCTTTAATGAGATAAAGATCATAGAAGATTTCCTAAAGAAAAGTACTCATAATTAAGTTTCAAAAGGAAAGTATGTATAAAGATTTGTTTTTTGTACATACTTTTTGGTCCTTGAACACCTTGTACATGTACTTAGGGAGTGTTCTTTTACAACATCTTAATTATTCGTATAATCCCAATTTTACGATATATATTATATGTTTTATATTAATATTCTTATGTTAACAAAATTATATTATTGGAAAAAATTATGAGTTAATTAGGTTAAAGAGTTTATATTCATACATTAAAGGTTTATTATTACATTTGCGTTCTGTAGAAAAATAAATAGAGGTTATATTAAAGAAAAAATTCCGTGATATGGTCTTCGCGTCAGTGAAATTGCCCAATTAAGAATTAATGATATCTATAGTAAAACGATGCGTATTCAGTTAATCAGGCAAAACGAAATTTGAAGCGGGAGATTCCGTTAAGTGTGGTAAGGGACTTTGACTTAATGGATGATTGAGACCCAACCACGTCACCCATGTTTTCATGCGAAAAGTGTGGGGGAGAAATGTATCCAGAGTATTATAAAGGTGTACATTTCATAGAGTACAAAATATCGGATATTCGCTAAACAAAAAGGACCGGGCGTTTTTTGCCTGGTTTTTCTTATTTACAATTATTAAGCTTAAAAAACCAAATATGAGCGGATGAGAGAGTGCGATGCGACAAGCCACCGAAGGTACAAGTTTCAAAAAAATCTTGGAACTAATCTCTCAGGTAGATGAACGACAATTTGATGTAACTCTGGAGAGCACGTTTATAAAATGACACCAAAGGGGAAGACTCTCTTAAAATGGAGTGGAACTCCCAGTTTTAACGAAGATCATGAATGCGTATGATCAGTCAATCAAGTTTGTGAATGGTGTTCTTTCGAAGGTAAAGCAAAATATTCCGGATGAAGATTGCTTGATGAGTCACAAAAAGTTAAGGAGAGAAAAAAATGACAGCTAAAATCATCAACGGAAAAGAAATTGCCGCAAAAAAAAGAATAGAAATCGGCGAAGAAGTTAAACAGCTTAAAGCCAAGGTTGTAACTCCTGGATTGGCAGTGATTCTTGTCGGAAATAACCACGCCTCCCGGACTTACGTTAACATTAAACAAAAAGCATGTGAAGAACTTGAAATGTACTCCTTATTAATTGAAATGCCTGAAGAAACAAGAGAGGAAGAATTGCTGGCAAAGATTGAAGAATTGAATGGGGACCCAAAAATCCACGGCATTTTGGTTCAGCTTCCGCTTCCAAAACACATTGATGAAAAAAAGGTTATTGAAACAATAATTCCTGCTAAGGATGTTGACGGCTTTCATCCAATCAATATCGGCAGAATGATGACGGGCCAAAATGCCTTCCTCCCTTGCGCACCATATGGGATTATCGTATTACTAGAGGAGTCCGGAATTTCTGTTTCCGGTAAAAATGCTGTGGTGGTTGGAAGAAGCAATATTGTTGGAAAACCGATGGGACAATTATTGCTAAACCAGAATGCCACCGTTACCTATTGTCACTCTAAAACGAAGGATTTAAAACTACATACGACGCAGGCGGATATTTTGATTGTTGATGTCAGAATAGCAAACTTTATCAAAGCAGAACACATAAAAGAAGGTGCTGTCGTCATTGATGTCGGGATTAACCGCAATGAGGCCGGCAAGCTTTGCGGAGATGTTGCCTTTGATGAGGTGAGTGAAAAGGCGGGATATATTACCCCTGTTCCAAAAGGGGTCGGCCCCATGACAATAACCAT
Organism: Niallia oryzisoli; assembly: GCF_036670025.1. NCBI lineage: Bacteria > Bacillati > Bacillota > Bacilli > Caryophanales > Bacillaceae > Niallia > Niallia oryzisoli. The sequence goes on from NZ_CP137640.1 coordinate 722,980, forward strand.
GCTGATGTATAATACATTAAAATCTGCCAAAGAAAGCCTAAGATAATGTAAATGCGAAAGCTGCTGTCCTTTTCCATCATGATATTAAGTCCTGCCCGCACCTCGTGCCCTTTTGCAGCTAAAAAAACAAAAGCAGTCACGTAAGGTTCTACATGACTACTTTTATTTAAAAAAAAGAACAAACAGACTATTTTTATTTATACATCCTGGAATCGTTAGATTTTTCACTGTTCAAATGGTCGACGAGTTAGCTTGCCAACTCCCCTAAATGGACAAGCTCTGCCCATTTTAGGTCTTTTTAACAAGATGATTCTTACTTACATTTTTTGAACCCAATCGTTTAGATTGGGTTCTTTTTGCAGTGCAAAAAAGTTATTGTTTCGACGTATTTACACTGTAATAACCTTGTTTATGTCGAATATTGCAGAATAGGGGAGTTTCCCTGACCTTATGGGGAGATTCCCCGATGTAGAAATTTTTCTCCGTCTCTTACAATAAAGGCAAGGAATTGTTGGGAATAAGGAGGATTTAACATGCAGACAAATATTCAGGCTAATGTAAAGGCGAAGGCAAAAAAAGAAAACGCAAAATCAATTAATAATGCTTTTGCATCGCATTTTGCTAAGTCTATGTTTCTAGCCGTTTGCGGGCTGGCAATCTTAACGTTTATCGGAACAAGAATGTTTACACATATTGATTTAAATCTATATGGCTATATGGTCGGAACACTCGTGTTTTTAGGCGGATTTTTCTATCGATTTATTGCCTGGGGGGAAAGACCACCTAGTAAGATCATCATCAAAAAAGGTTTAAAACTATTATTTAGAAAATCAACACCACAAACATCTGTAGAGCATCTGGCAACATATAGATTTATCTGGAATAGGGGAATTTACCGATGGACGCAGCACGTGTTAATCGGTTGGGGCTGTGTTCTTGCTATTTGTGTAACCTTTCCTCTTGTATTCGGTTGGATGTATTTCACGATGGAGGACAATGGACTCTATAACATTATCTTATTTGGTATGCAGATTCTGACAGTAAAAGCAGATGGCATCATTGCCAATTTATCTTATAACGCATTAAATATTTCCGCTGTAATGGTTATCGCAGGTGTATGTATGGCTCTTTACCGCCGTTTGAAAAATATGCAGGCAAGAGCAGAGCAAAAGTTTCTTTATGATTTTCTTCCATTGTACATGCTGTTATTAGTTAGTATCACAGGATTAGCACTTACCTTTATGAATATCTTTTTACATGGTGAAGGACAGCCTGTTATGTCCCTAATTCACCAATGGTCAGTCATTATTACATTAATTTATCTGCCATTTGGAAAATTGGCGCACATTCCGTTCCGTCCAATGAGTGTTTTGGCTCGAAACTACCGTGAACACTACGGAGAGCAATCCATGAAGAAATGTAAGGTTTGCGGCGACGAATTTGTTTCTGTAGAGCAGTCAAAAGACGTTGTTGATGTTCTAGGAGTGAATGATATCGAATTTAAAACAAAGGAAGGCTACCATCTTGCAGAGCTATGTCTTCCATGTCGAAGAAAGTACCGGATTGCCCAATTCTCCGGTTTCCCTACCCATGAGGTAAAAGTTAAGGAGGCAAACCAGAATGCAAAGGGATAAATTTTTTAGAGAAATAGAGAATGTTAGACATCCAAATGAAACCTTGATCAAAACACATTGCTCTTATTGCGGTATGCAATGCGGAATGAACTTAAGGGTGAATACAAAAACAAACAAAATTATCGGGGTTGAACCTCGTTACGATTGGCCTGTTACTCATGGAAAGATGTGTCCGAAAGGGGTTACAGCCTACCAGCAAACAAACCATAATGATCGCATTTTAAAACCACTTATTCGTGATGATGCATCGCTGAAAGGAACGAAAGAGGGCTTCCGTGAAGCAAGCTGGGAAGAAGCATATGATTTAATCGCGAAAAAGTTTACAGAGCTGCAAAACAAATATGGAAAAGATACTTTGTCTGTTTTTAGCGGCGTATCGATGACAAATGAAAAATGCTATTTAACCGGAAAGTTTGCCCGTGTTGCTCTTGGTACACGTTATATCGATTATAATGGCCGTTTCTGTATGTCAAGCGCAGCCGGCGGTTTCCTTCGTTCATTCGGTGTTGATAGAGGTTCAACATTGCCTTGGACGGATATTCATGAAACAGACTGCTTATTTATCGCTGGAAGCAACACAGCTGAATGCCATCCAACATCCATGTTCCGCGTATGGCACGTACAGGAAAGAGGGGGCTACCTCATTGTGGCAGACCCGCGTGAAACACCAATTGCAAGAAGAGCTGATGTTCATCTTGATTTACGTCCAGGAACAGACCTTGCACTGGCAAATGGAATCTTAAATCTATTAATCCAAAACGGCTATGCCGATGAAGAGTTCATTGCAAACCATACAAATGGATTTGAAGAAACAAAGGAGATTGTAAAAGAATTCACTCCAGAATATACAAGTGAGCTTACAGGAGTGGCTCCAGAAAAAATCATTCGTGCAGTAGAAATTTACGGAAAAGCTCCAAATGCCGTTGTCATGTTTGCCCGCGGTATTGAACAACAGCATAAGGGTGTAGATAATGTTTCTGCCTATACCAATATGGCGCTAGTAACGGGTAAAATCGGACGTCCAAAAGCAGGTGTTGCGACATTTACCGGTCAAGGTAATGGTCAGGGCGGACGTGAGCATGGTCAAAAGTCTGATTTATTACCAGGATATCGAAAAATTACAAACCCTAAACATATTGAAGAAGTATGTAAAGTGTGGGGCATTACACCAGAGGAAATGCCGCAGCCAGGTGTATCGGCGTATGAAATGTTTGAATTGATGGAGCAGAAAACGATCCGCGGCTTGTATCTGTTATGTTCCAATCCGGCAGTATCTGCTCCTAATCTAAACTTTGTCAGAAAAGCACTGAAAGGTTTGGACTTCATGGTATGTGCCGACTTCTATTTATCTGAATCTGCAGAGTTTGCGGATGTAGTCTTACCTTCTGTTACTTGGTCAGAAGATGAAGGAACGGTGACAAACCTTGAAGGACGGATTATTAAAATAAATAAAGCACAGGAACCGGTTGGAGAATCAAAACCAGACTGGCAAATGCAAGTCGAGCTTGCCGAACGTCTTGGCAGAGGGAAATATTTCTCCCATCTAAAAACAGCAAGAGATGTTGCCGATGAATTCAGACTGGCAAGTAAAGGCGGTTATGCTGATTACTACGGTGCTACATGGGACAAGATTGACAAACAGGATGGCGTATTTTGGCCTTGTAAGGATGAAAAGGATCCTGGAACACCGCATATGTTCCTTGATAAAAAATTCTATCATCCAGATGGAAAAGCTAAAATTTGCGCACTTCCTTACCGTCCGCCGGCTGAGGAGCCTGATGCAGAATATCCGCTCCGCTTAACAACCGGCCGTGTCGTCTATCATTATTTATCAGGGAACCAGACAAGAAGAATTCAATTCTTGCGCGATATGTGTCCAGAGCCGTATGTAGAAGTACATCCTGAAACAGCAGCGAAGTATAACATGGAACATGAAGAAAGAGTTCGCCTATATACAAGAAGAGGCGAGGCAATTTATAAAGTGAAAATTACTGAAGCAATTAGAAAAGACACAGTATTTGTTCCATATCATTTTGGTCACGAACAATCTATTAATCTATTAACCATAGCAGCGCTTGACCCGATGTCACGGATGCCGGAATTCAAGGCATGTGCTGCACAAATGGAAAAAGTTGAAACAAAGAAGGTGCTTTAAGTGCAGAAGAGGCTGTATATCGAATTAGAAAACTGTATTGGCTGCCGTTCTTGCCTAGCAGCATGTACACAGTGCGGCGGACATGAGCAGCGTAATCGAAACTATGTATATGATGTAAATCCGCTTAAGGATCGCCAAACAATGCCGCTTATGTGCCTTCATTGTGTTAACCCGGCTTGTGCAAGAAGCTGTCCGGCTCAGGCCATTCAAATTCATGAAACAGGTGCGGTTTTATCTGCATTAGTGGAAAAATGCATTGGCTGCCAAAACTGTACGATTGCCTGCCCATACGGCATTCCAAAATTTGATACTGAGCAAAACTTAATGTATAAATGCGACTTATGTATTGACCGGACAAAGGATAATATCCCGCCAATGTGTGCGAGTGTCTGTCCAACGAATACTCTTCAGTGGTTGACCGATGAAGAAATTGATCAAAAGAAAAAGCAATTCGGCTTGGATAACGGAAAATGGGTGACAAGCCTGCCATATCTTGAAGGTGAAACGAATGTAAAAGTAAATCTTCCTGGTATTTTACAGGGGACAACAAAGCTGTTCTAGGAGGTATTTGAATGCCATCGGATAAAAATAATAAAATCCCTTTCGAAGAGGATAACTATACACACAATATTGTACGGAATAACGAAAGAAAACTTGATCGACGCGGATTTATGAAAACTCTAGTAGGGGCTGCAGGGGCGTTTGCCGTCTCTTCCCTGCCATGGGGAGCTGTAGCGGCTAAGGAATTAATCGGGCTTGGAGATAAGGAATATCCTCATAAAAAAATTACAGATGTGAGTAAGATTCCTGTCGGTGAAGCAGTTGAGTTCACCTTCCCTGGTGAACATGATACTGCACTATTGATCAGACTGGGAGAAAACAAATATGTTGCCTATCAAAATGCCTGCACACATCTTCGCTGTCCCGTTTTCTGGGTGAAGGAGCAGGGAGAAATGGTTTGTCCGTGCCATCATGGATTTTTCGATGTCGAGACAGGTGCTCCAACTGGGGGACCGCCGCGGAGGCCTCTTCCTGAAATTCAGGTAAAGGTTGAAAAAGGAGCAGTTTATGCAGTAAGGGTGAAACGTTATGAAGCTTAAGTATGTTAGTGTCGGCATACTATGTGCCATATTGATGCTGAATATTATTTTTACTCAATTCATGGTTCATCAATATTTTTATGAAAATTATACAAATACGTTAATCTTTGGCGGATTAAATATTATCTTGTTCCCAATCGCAATCTTCGTATACAAAAAAACAAAAAATGTAAAGGCGTGAATCAAATGAACAGCGAAACATACCTTGACTTTTGTTTTATAAGAGAGGAAACTGGCAATTTTGCTGCAGAAATTCATCGAGTGCTTTTAGAACTTTTTAAAGATATTCGCTTGAATTGGTATTTAGATGAAAAAACAGAAGATGGAATTGAAATAGTTGTGGCTGAAATTAAAGGTATGAGCAGATGGCAATCCGAAGAGGAAACGATCAATTATATCGAAGAAAATGCAGGAGAATCATTTTGGAAATATTTACAGGGCTATCAGATGAATGTATACCCAGTGAAGAGAGGGTGCGGCAGCTGTGGAACACATTAATATGGAAAACCTACAATCCTTTGTCTCTGAGAAGGTAATGGTTACCATCCTTGATCAAGATGGAGAAGAGCAGGCGCCTTTTGTCCCTAAGGAAATACAAAAGCTGGAGGTATGCCCTGACCATACCCACTTACGTATTTATTTTGACAGCCGTCATTTCTTTGCTGTTCCTTTAACAGCCTGTGTAACACTGACTGAAAATGAGTGGACTGCATATGATCAACAATCACAATTACATTATGTAATAAAGAAAAGAGTGTGAAGACAATGATTAAAAAAATCCAGCTTCCATTACAAACGATGAATCTTATCGTTGGATTTATGATTTGGGTTTTATTATCTTCCTTAATGCCATTTATTAAAGAAGATATTGCAATTCCCGAAAGCAAGCTTGCCCTTGTTACAGCAATACCGGTCGTTCTTGGTTCTATTCTCAGAGTTCCGCTAGGCTTCTATGCGAACCAGATTGGCGCGAGAATCATGTTCCTAAGCAGCTTTGTCTTGCTGATATTTCCAGTCTACTTTATCAGTACTGCGGACTCATTGACAGATCTTCTGATTGGCGGCTTGTTTCTTGGTGTCGGAGGTGCTGTTTTCTCAGTCGGAGTTACGTCTCTGCCTAAATATTATCCGAAGGAACGCCTTGGTTTAGTTAACGGGATTTACGGCGCAGGAAACATTGGTACGGCAATCTCAACATTTGCTGCACCAATGGTGGCCGAAAAATTCGGCTGGTCCATAACTGTTCAGTTTTATCTTGTACTACTTGTTATTTTTATCGTAGCAAACTTCTTCATAGGTGACAGAAAAGAGCCGAAGGTAAAAACTTCATTAGTTGAACAAATTAAAGGGATTTACAAAAATGAAAAGCTTTGGCTTTTAAGCTTATTTTACTTTATTACGTTTGGATCTTTTGTTGCATTTACCGTTTACTTGCCAAACTTCCTTGTTTCAAACTTTGGCTTGGAAAAAGTTGATGCTGGAATTAGAACAGCAATATTTATTGCTGTGGCTACTTTTATGCGGCCAATCGGCGGCTGGCTTGCAGACCGCTTCCATTCTTTGATTTTACTTATGTTCACATTTGGGGTTTATACTATTTCAGCGATCATTCTTTCATTGGCCCCATCGATTGAATGGTATACTGTTGGTTGTTTGACCATCGCTTTTTGTGCCGGAATGGGAAATGGTGTTATATTTAAATTAATGCCAATGTATTTCCAAAAGCAAGCAGGTATTGCAAACGGTATTGTATCTATGATGGGTGGATTAGGGGGCTTTTTCCCGCCAATTCTATTATCGTTGTTGTTCAATCTAACAGGTCACTATGCTATCGGTTTTATGGCATTATCGGAGGTTGCTCTTGCCAGCTTGATTCTGGTAGTTTGGATGTATTATCAGGAAAAAATGGCGACAGCGAAAAAGGATATGAACAGAACTTCTAAAGGAAAGATGATACAGGTACACAGCAGTAGCAAAATGACAAGAGCTTAATGTTTATGTACAGAAGGTACCTATTTGAAAGGAGGGGATGAAATGAAAGCGCCGCTGGAAAGGGAAAATATCAGTTCCTACATTATTCAAGCGCAGGAACTAGAGTTAAAACGAATTGCCCTGGAACTTCATGAAGGTGTCGGCCAAACCTTATACAGCCTTTATACGGGTATGCAGTTAATTGAAGGAAATGTAGACCCATCGATGAAGAGCTTTATGGAAGAGATGACACAATTGATGGAAAAGACGATCCAGGAAGTAAGGCTTTTGGCTGTAGAATTGCATCCTCCTACTCTCACAACACTTGGGTTACTTTCGGCTATGAAAAGCTATTTGAAACTATATACTTCAACCTATGGCATTGAAGTGGAGTTTAATACCTCAGGAGATGAAGTGCAGCTTTTGGAAAAAGAAAGAATGACTCTTTTTCGAGTCTGTCAGGAAGCGTTGGCCAATATTGCGATACACGCCGATACGATTCGGGCAGACATCACTTTTGCATGGGAACCGAAAGGCTTATTCATTTTAATCAGGGACTTTGGCAAGGGGTTTGACGTTGAAGCTGCCATGGACCATTCACCAGGTCTTGCCTCGATGGTTGAAAGAATGGGTTTAATCGGCGGAAGTTGTACGATATCTTCCAAGCATCAGGAAGGGACTTCTATAGAGTTTTCCCTATCGTTAAAGTAGAATAATAATCAAGGGGTTTGCAATGTGCAATCCCCTTATTGTGTTTTATTTTCAGATTAAATTGTGATCGATCTCAATATAGGGGGGATTGGCTTGATTAAAATATTATTATGTGATGATCATGCTGTTGTAAGAATGGGTTTGAAAATGCTATTAAATAATCATGAAGATATGGAAGTCGTTGGGGAAGCCTCAGAAGGAAATGAAGGAATCCAGCAGGCTCTTGAACTTAAGCCGGATGTGGTGATAATGGATTTGAGTATGCCTCATGGAAAAGACGGATTATCTGCAACATCAGAATTGAAAAAACTGATGCCTGAAGTGGAGATATTAATTCTGACGATGCATGATGATGAGGAATATCTATTCCGTGCCATTCAGGCTGGTGCAGCAGGCTGTATTCTAAAAAGTGCCCCTCAAGAGGAGCTGTTGGGAGCGATTCGCTCCGTTTCGAGCGGAAATGCGTATCTTCATCCTTCCGCGACGAAACGGTTAATGGAGGAGTATTTGGGAAGCGTCAAGCAGGGAACTGCAGATACGTTTCAACTCCTTTCAGACCGTGAGAAAGAGGTTCTTACCTTAATTGCAAAAGGTTTTTCGAATAAAGAAATTGCAGAACAGCTGTTTATCAGTGTAAAAACAGTTGAAACTCACAAAGGAAACCTAATGGAAAAGCTCCAAATGAAAACAAGACCAGAACTTGTAGCATTTGCTTTAAAAAAGGGGTTATTAGGATATGGACTATAAAGGCTGCGATCGAAATGGTACATGCCGGCATATTGAAACGTGCTGTGAGCAGTTATTAGCAGAATTGAGCTGTGATTTTGTTGGATTGGCCATTCAAAATAGCAACGGACCTGACGTTAGATGGCATTATGCTGCTGGAAACAGCAATGATAAATACATGAGAATTACCGTCCGCTATGGAAAAGGAATAGCCGGCAAAGTCATTTCTACAGGACGGCCGATGACAGTTGAGGATTTTCCTAAAAATATTACAGGAAAAGCACTCGAATACCCAATCATGCTGGCGGAAAATCTTCTATCCGCTTATGCCGTTCCGCTTCAGGTAAATGGCACTCCAAAAGGAGTTTTATTAGTAGGGAATCGGACAAACCGGACTTTTTCGGAAGTTGAACATCGAGTGGTTTTACTGGCTGCAAAGGGGTTGGAGGAAAAGTTAAACAGCAACAGGAGGAAGTGAAATGGAAAGGAACGATCCTAAAAATAAAGAAAACAAAATTAATCCTAGTTCTAGTGAAGCAACCATTCTTGTAAATGACTGCGGTTTTGTATCTTTTGCCAATCTGCAGGCATGTATCCATTTTGGCTATCGAGAGAATGAATTGATTGGAAAAGAGCTTCGTATACTTATGCCAGAAGTTGACCTTCAGAATGCACAGGAGGGAATGGTTGTTCATCAGCACGGCATACATAGAGATGGCCATACCATTTCTCTTTTCTATCGTTTTAATCGCTTTATTCTTAGTGGAGAGCAGTATTATTTAATGGCTTTTCATGTAGTGAAAGATCAGTCTAGACTTAATAAGCACCAATCTTATCCCCTGCATGAATTAGTTGATTTAAATTATGCTCTCGATGAATCGACCATTGTTGCCTTCACTGATGAAAAAGGGAAGATCACTTACGTGAATGAGAAATTTTGCGAGGTATCTAAATACTCTTCTAGTGAACTAATTGGCAGGGACCATCGAATCATCAACTCAGGGTACCATTCGAAGGAGTTTATGAAGGAGCTTTGGCGTACCATTACAAGCGGTTATGTATGGCGCGGAGAAATCAAAAACAGGGCAAAGGATAGTACGTATTATTGGGTGGATACGACGATTGTTCCTTTCCTGGATGTAACAGGAAAACCGTATAAATATCTTGCTATTCGGAAGGAAATTACTGAGTATAAGCGTGTTGTTGAGGAATTAAAAAAATCCATACATGAGTTGATGGACCTTAAGTTTGCGTTAGATGCTTCTTCCATCGTTGCGATAACGGATCAAAGAGGAAAGATTACGTATGTTAATAAACAGTTTTGCCGGATATCGAAGTATTCAAAGGAAGAACTAATCGGCCAGGACCATCGAATCATCAATTCCGGCTACCATACAAAGGAGTTTTTTACTGAATTGTGGGAAACAATTGCAAAGGGAAAGGTATGGAAAGGAGAAATTAGAAATCAAGCAAAGGATGGCAGCTATTATTGGGTGGATACGACGATTGTTCCGTTTCTTGATGGGGATGGAAGGCCTTATCAGTATTTAGCGATACGTCATGAAATTACGCAGCGAAAAAATGCAGAAGAAGAACTACAAAATATGATGACGAAAATCATTGATGTCCAAGAGGATGAGCGGAAGCGGATATCCCGCGAACTTCATGATGGAGTTGGACAAAATTTATACAGCCATTTGATAACGATTAACCGGCTTCAAAATGAAATAAGTCACCCGCTGTTAGACCAGATGCTGGAGGAAGCGACAGCCATTATTGAAGAGCTTCGCGATCTTTCTTGGGAATTACGCCCATCTGTGTTAGATGATCTTGGGTTAATTCCTGCGATTCGTTCTTATCTTGTTCGTTATTCTGAATATAGTCAGATAAATGTCCACTTTGACTGCTATCTGCAAAGTCGATTAAGTACGAACAAAGAAATTACCATCTACCGTATTATCCAGGAAGCATTAACGAATGTTCGGAAATATGCTGATACAGATGAGGCCTTTGTCACGATTCGAGAAATGGATAATGAGATTCGGGTGGTTATCGAGGATTACGGAAAGGGATTTGCTATTGACCAGGTTTCTCGTGGTGTAGGATTATTCAGTATGGAGGAAAGGGCCAGAGCAGTCGGCGGATTGATTTCCGTTCATTCGATTGAAGAGAAGGGAACAAGGATTGTTTTAGAGGTTCCGATGTAGGATGAAAGCCTCCTCTACTATAAATAATAGAGCTGTCAGCGGGACTGACAGCTCTTCTTAATAAAGGATTTATTTTACAATTATATTAAATCATAGTAAATTGATTGAAAATTTAGGTAGGATTCTTTAGTATTAATATTGGATATAGGGATATTCGCTCTATTCTATCAGAATCACCTTTTTATAACAGGAAGTTTGTGTTCTAACATTAATAGGCAATGAGTCTCTAGATATGATGCTAGAATTTAAGCCGAAATAAGACGTAGTTGAAGGAACTATGCTTATTTTGGCTTTTTATTTTCTGCTAGAAAACAGGAGGTAGGATCGAAATGGCGATAGAGCAAATAAAAAGTTTTAAAAGCGAACTATCAATGAGCAGTTTAGATATGCAGCTGCAATCCGAAAAAGATGCAGTAGCAAGTCAATTGGCTGCTGGAATTGCACATGAAATCCGAAATCCAATTACGGCAATTAAAGGTTTTTTGCAATTGATCATGGCTGACTATGAAGGGGAGACTATGTATTTTGAAGTAGTAGAGGCAGAGATTGCTAGGGTAGAAGCCATTCTGAAAGAGTTGATGGTACTTGGAAAACCTACGAAAATAAAATATGAAAAGCTCTCTTTGCATGTATTGCTGGATCAAGTACTCACGTTAATGGAGTCACACGCACTATTAAATAATATTCAAATTGTAAAAAGGTATAACCTAAGTGAGGCAACAGTATTGGGTGATGAGGGCCAGTTGAAACAAGTGTTTATTAATTATATAAAAAATGCCATTGAAGCCATGCCGGATGGAGGGACTATCTTTGTAGAAGGATTGGCTCTTTCAGAAGGCAATATTCAAATTCAAATCATAGATCAAGGATGTGGGATTCCGTCTGACATGCTCGGGAGGATAAATGAACCATTTTTTACAACCAAAGAATATGGAACAGGTCTTGGGATGAATGTCAGCAGCCAAATCATTGAAGAGCATCAAGGACAAGTAAATATAATTAGTAGCAATGATGGAACTTGTATAGAAGTTATTTTATCGGCAGATTTTAATTAATTTTTGTATAATAGGAATAGTGCTAGTATGACTATGGATAATGACTTACAGTTATGCTCAATAGCAGAGATGTAGAGATTGCTTACTATTAATGACCCATACTAGAGATATGGTATATGGAACAAATGATTCATAATAGTCGTTTAAGCCGTGGCCTAACTTCGTTTATAAAGAGGTTAGGCCTTTTTATCTGAAAGGAGAATCATATGATAAAAACATCCCAGGAGAATATGCAGTATCTTAGCAGTAAGTTTAGTAAGCTGTTAAAGCGAAGGTTCGGAAAAGGACCGGAAACCTGTTATGTCATGCAGAAAGGGAAACGATTTTATGTTTATATGAGAAATTTCATTACCCCTGCAGAGGAAGTATTGATCAGCAACAACGAATTAAATCTTGCAACTAATTTCCGTTCGACTGTTATCAATACAGTTGTAAAAGACTTTATTCCGGAAGTTGAAAAGATGTTGGGGAGTTTGTATGAATATTTCCGATCGGATTGGGATTATGACAGAAATACGGGAATCCTTTTATTTGAGATCAATGATATGGTGGAACAAAAAATAGAGGTAAGCTTTGAAAAACCACTTTTAAAGCTGCTGGATGAAATAGGTTCAAACACTCATAAAAAAGCGTCCTGTTTAAAAATAGTCAGCTACTCACAAAATATTTGTACCATTGAGTCAAAGGAGGTCCTCTTGCAGCTGGAGCGTTTGGTTTATCAAAAAGGGGACTTCGATTTATTGCTTCATCAGGCTAGAGAAATAAAGGAAGAGTATTTAAACTGTAAACATTTATTTGAGGAGATTTTTAACCGTTCAATTGAAGATATTTTTATTATCTGGGATTATGAAAAAGATCGAAATGATATTGTGTTTATTTTTAATAAAGAATATAGGGTGAATTAAGTCACTATTTGATGGAAGGATATGTATGTGGTAGAAGAGGAGTGGACGACACTCCAGGAGTTGTATACAAGGATTTAACTGCGGAATAAAGAGTTTGAACTTTCTAAAAATGTTTATTGACCAAGACTAACATAAATTGTATTATTGTTTTATAAGTGGAATAATATAACACATATGGAATAAAGAAGGCTAGCGATATTTAAAAGGATGTAAAGAGTTGATAAAGTATAAATGGAGTTATGTTTATACAATGAACTCCTAATATGATAAACGAGGTTTTGGTATGGAAAATAAAAAAGATCGCTCCGAGGTACCAGCTTTAGAGACGACAATAAGGATATTAGAATTTCTTAGTCGTTATAATCATCGTACAAGTAGTCTTGCTGATATTTGTAAAGGTCTAAATATTAATAAAAGTACTTGTCATCGGATCCTTAAGGTTCTTGAAAACCATCATTATGTTTTTTACAACGAAGATAAAAAACAATACAGTCTTGGCTCTTACCTTGTTGTGCTTGGTGCAAGGGCTTCCGAATTCGTTGACTATCTTGAAATTTGTAAACAGCACTTAAAGGAGTTATGTGAAGAAACGCAACAAACGGTTGTTTTGTTAGAACCAATCGCCAATGACAGGCTAATGTATGTAGCAAAAGAAGAACCGTCATTACCCGTTCGCGTAACTGTCAGTGTTGGTCAACGTTTTCCATTAACTAGTGCTTCCTTCGGTAAATGTTATTTAGCATTTATGGATGAAAGAGTAACGGATGAAATTATCCAGAAAAATGGATTTAAATCCTTTACTAGCAAAACCATCACTAACATAGAAGAGTTTAAACAAGAACTCCATCATGTTAGAATGAAAGGCTACGCGGAAAGTTTTGAGGAGCATACCTCTGGTGTATGCGGGGTCGCCGCTCCCATTTTTAATATGCATGGTGAAGTAAAATTAGTTATCAGCTGTGTATTTCTATCTAACCAACCAGACGCAGATGCATCTTTCTATGGGAAGAAAGTATTGGATGTCTCCAGAAAACTAACAACAATGATGGGTGGCAGACCGCCCATTGGAATACTAAGCAATCATTAAGAGAAGCAATCATTCTAGAAGCGATTGATTGATTTCATCTAGGATGTGAAAGTAGACGTCTTTTAAGTATGGGTAACATAAACCCGTACTTAAAAGACGTCTTTTTTGATCTTTTTATTCTTTTCATTAATGTTCACGCTAATTTAATAAGGAAAGCATTCTGTTCAGGCACAGAACACTTTCCAATTGAGAGAGATTGTATAATCAACTAATGAAGCAATTACTTTATTCAATTATTAGGCTTTTGGTTTCTATTTTCCCATAGAGTCAAATAATTGTGTAGATGATAAGGAATTGAATGGTAAAGTTACATTGTGTTTAAGCCCTTCGTTATAAGCCGCTTTTAAGTCTTTAAGTAAAACAGCTAAGGCAGTGTCTGCTGTCCATTCAGAAACATCGCTCCAATTTCTAACTACCCAGCTATCACCTGTACTAACTTTTAATAAGTTTAATAACTCTTCTTGTGGTAAGTTATAGTTGTTTGCTAATTTCAGTCCTTCAGCTAAAGCATTCATGTTAATACCTAGAATCATATTATTAACTAATTTTGCTACTTGGCTGTTGCCTGGTTCTTCGCCATAGTAGAATGTATTGGATCCAATCGCATCAAAGTAGGCCTTAAAAGATTTCACTATTGTCCCTGAACCTGATGTCATAATCGATAGTGTTCCAGCTTGAGCACCTGAAGCACCACCGCTTACCGCAGCGCTAATTAATCTCAAATCACTTTCTTCTTCGACTTTTTTACCTAATTCATTCATAGTATCCGGGTCAAGTGTACTCATAACAATAATGGTTTTATCTTTAGGTTGGGCAGATAATAGACCGCCCTCACCAAAAATAACTTCAACATTTTGAGCATAGTCACGAACCATTGAGATAATCGCTTCGTCCGCTTGTTCCGCCACTTCTTTTAACGTTTCTACCATTGTGATTCCAGCAGCACTTGCTTTTTCATAAACACCTTTAAAAGCATCATAACCAATTACATCAAAACCAGCTTTCTTTAAATTTACTGCCATTGGGAGGCCCATTGTTCCTAATCCTACAAATCCAATTTTTTTACTCATGATTAATTCCTCCTATTTTGTTATATATTTGTCTTCAAAGTAATTAAATTTTTCCTATCAATGAAACGCGAGGACCGTCCCCATGTTTCTCTTATTCTTCTTATTTTTACAAGTAAGTTTTTGATAAATCGTGATGTATTGATCTAATTTTTGACTGCAATAAATAGTCTCATGGCTATTTAAACCAGTTTCTTCAGCAATCTGTATCAATTCTTTTTTCAGTTGAGTGATCTTGTATTCTAATTCTTCCATCATTATAACTGACATAAAAATCCCCCAAAGCAAAAATAATAAATGCCCTTCTTAGGCTTCATAACGCTAGGGGCTTATATTTATTTAGTTTTCCCTTTTTAGCGTAATTTCTCATAAAACTAACATCATAAGCAAAAACTTGACTTTGGCAAATGTAATGCCAATGATAATCCCATTTCTCCAAAACCAACTGATTTGCTATATCAAAAACTTACCTTTGAAAATTTAAAATGTTAAGAATATTTTACAATTAATTTTATTATGTGTAAAATGAATAATAATTATAATTATGATAACAAAAATCTATATAGGAGCTTTTTACGATGGATATTAGACATTTAACTTATTTTATTGAAGTGGCAAAGCAAAAAAGTTTTACTAGAGCATCTGAAGTCCTTTGTTTATCTCAACCTACACTTAGCAAAATGGTAAAAAATCTAGAAGAAGCAATGGACGTGGAACTTCTTGATCGTTCATCAAAGAAAGTTGTCTTAACTGTTGCAGGAGAAATTGTATTTGAGGAAGGACAAAAGATTTTGAATTCATTTCAAGATTTATCTTCTCTTGTAAACGACATGATGAATCTGAAAAAAGGAAAATTGAAAATCGGGGTTCCACCGCTTATCGCCGTTTTATATTACCCGAAAATCATAAGAGAATTTAAAGAATTATATCCTGGAATTACCGTACAACTAATTGAGAAAAGTGCGGCCGAAGTGAGACAAGATGTTAAAGATGGAGCACTTGATTTTGGTGTAGATCTATTACCAGTTGAGGGAGAATTTGATGTGGTTCCTAGTATCGATGAGGAGATGATGTTGTTTGTTCATCATTCTCATCCTCTCGCTGCTAAAGAGGAGGTTTCCTTAATAGAGATAAAGGGTGAATCCTTTGTTTATTTTCAAGAAAGCTCTAAACTCCGGCAACTAGTGGATCAGGAGTGTAGCAGATTAGGATTTCTACCTACAATTTCATATGAAAGTTATAATTGGGAACTTATTAGCGAGATGGTAGCGGAAAATCTAGGTATCACCATTTTTCCTAAGTCCGTTGTAAAAAAAGTAGATTTAAGTAGGGTTAAAGCCATTCCTATCGTTAATCCGACAATCAGCTGGAAGTTAGGGATTATTTTAAATAAAGAGAAGTATGTTTCATATGCTGCAAAAGAAATGATTAAATATATTACTTCCCAATTTAGATGAGAGATATAAAAAATTTATTATTATTAACTCTTAAATACCGCATGCCCAAGTTATTTTACTATATTTATAGTTAGTTATAGTTGAATTTGCCTCAAAGAGACGGCCGTCTCTTTGAGGCTTTATTTTTGTCCTCATCTGCCAGGGAAGGATTTACATTTCCACATTGTCGCATAATTTCCTCGCAAAGCACTGACAAAAATGTTTCTTGAAAAAGCAAAAAATACTGGCATTAAAAACGGCAGTGGACAAGATATTAGCGGTTTCTACTAAATGAACGCAACGTATTATAGATAAAATGCATAATCTTTATAATTTATATATATTTTACTTATAAGAAAAAATAAGTTAAATTAGTCTTACAAATTAAATATTTCAGAATATTTTAAGATATCCCAATTTATTAACTTTTAAATAATAAACAACATGTTCCTCTAACTATTGCAGCACTTATTGCCCTATTAATAACTATTCTAGAGGTGATAGGTTTATTTCATCTAGGATGTGAAAGTAGACGTCTCTTATGTATACGTCATCATGAACTCATATTAAATGAGACTTCTTCCCTTTCTTAGCTCATAGAAGCTATTGAAGAGTGTTATATAAAAGCTGAAGAGGATAGTTAAATAAACGCAAATAATAATTTTAATATTCAGATGATTAAAAAAATATTGATTTCTAGAAAAAAATAATATAATATTGTTACACAGGCGGTATGATATACCGTCATAGGAACAATATAACATGAAACCCTGTAGGTAAGAGTGAATTAAAAGGAGGGGATGCTTAAAAATAAGTGATTCTAAAGATTGAAATAAATAATAAAATAGAAAACTGCAATACTATCCTAAAAAATGAGATATCATCTCGAAATATAGTTTGGCTTGGTATTTTATATTATGTAAGCGAATACCCGGGAAAATGAAATCGCATTCAAATATAAGGAGGAAAACAATTATGAAATCGTCAGAAAATAAAACTGCAATTCTATCAAAGGAATCAGATTATCTAAAAGAAATATACCAAGTATGGAGCAATCGTATGACAGCCAATCCAAACATGACGATTGAGGATTTAAGAAGCCTTTTTGACGAATGGGAAAAACCTACGTTTGAACCTGAGGATGTAACTTATAAGACAGATCAAGTAGGCGGTGTCGATTGTCTTTGGGCATACCCTGTTGGTTGTGACAAAACGAAAGTGTTGATCTACACCCACGGAGGAGGGTTTGCTGTAGGATCAGCAGCAAGTCATCGTAAGCTGGCTGGGCATATGGCCAAAGCACTTGGTGTTTCTGCTGTAGTATTGGATTACCGTCGTGCCCCTGAGAATCCTTTCCCAGCACAATTAGAAGATGCAGCTGCTGTTTACCAGGCATTACTTGCATCTGGTATTAAGGCTAAGGATATCGGTACAATTGGTGACTCTGCAGGAGGAAACCTTGCTGTTGCATCCGTTCTGAAATTCCGCGAATTGGGTCTTGAACTTCCAGGATACGTTATTGCCTTCTCGCCATGGCTTGATATGGAATTAACAGGAAGTACGCTTGAAAGTAATGCAGACACCGACGTGTTTATAACTGTTCCATTACTTCAAGGAATGATCGGGATGTTCATCGGGGATGACAGCACGAAGGTTCGAGATCCATTAGCTAACCCGCTGCACGCTGATTTCAATGGCTTCCCGCCGCTTTACATCAACGCTGGTGGGGCTGAAGTCCTGCTTGACGATGCACGTCGCCTGCATGCTCGTGCGGTTGATGCCGGTGTACAAGCTACACTTTCAGTTGTAGATGGAATGCAGCATGTTTTCCCATTCTTAGCAGGACGCGCACCTGAAGCAAATGAGGAAATCCAAAGAATTGCAGCTTGGTATAGAGCGCTATAAAGTAAATTTTCCATCAGTTAGCCTTTAACTGTTTGGCCCTGCATTAATCTGAATTTTATGGGCAGTTATCCTCCTACCTAACTTCTTTGTATCCTCATAATATTGAGGTGGAAGTCTTACTGCCCGTTAAGACTGTGATTAAAATAAGGAAAAACCATTCCCAGAGTATGATTTACTTAGATAACAGAAATCAGAATAAGAAATAGGAGGAGAAATACATGATCCAATCTAATATGAATAAAAACAATTTTAAGGAAGTTGACTTCGATGCAGTTGTTGTAGGCGCAGGGTTCGGTGGTCTTTACTCTGTACATAAACTCCGCAATGAACTAGGCCTAAATGTACGTGCCTATGATAATGGCTCTGATGTCGGTGGTACTTGGTACTGGAACCGCTATCCTGGAGCACTTTCCGATACAGAGAGCTTTCTCTACCCTCTTTCTTTTGATAAGGAGCTGCTAGAGGAAGGAGATTGGAAGCACAATTACTTGACGCAGCCGGAAATCCTTAGCTATTTGAACAAGGTTGCAGACCGTTTCGACTTGCGTCGCAGCTACCAGTTCAACACAAAGGTTACATCCACCTATTTTAATGAAGAGCATAATTATTGGGAGGTAACCACTGACAAGGGTGAAACGGTTACTGCGAAGTTTCTTGTTACAGGGCTTGGCCTTCTTTCAGCAACAAATGTACCAAACTTTAAGGGAATAGAAACCTTTAAGGGTGAACAATATCACACGGCTAGATGGCCTCAAGACGTTGATCTGAAGGGTAAGCGAGTGGGCATCATTGGTACTGGTTCAACCGGTGTTCAGGTAATTATTGACATTGCTCCTAAGGTCGAGCATCTAACGGTTTTCCAACGTACCCCGCAATACAGTGTACCGATTGGATTAAAGGTACAATCCGATGCTGAGAAAGCGGAAATAAAGGCAAATTACGAAGAAATTTGGAAACAGGCAAAATCTTCAGCTGTGGCCTTCGGCTTTGAGGAAAGCACAGTGCCAGCAGTTTCCGTTTCGAAAGAGGAACAGGAGCGCGTATTTGAGGAGGCATGGAATATAGGGGGCGGCTTCCGCTTCATGTTCGGCACCTTCAGTGATATTGCTACAAATCCTGAGGCTAATGAGGCTGCGGCCAATTTCATCCGCAAGAAAATCCA
This sequence comes from Niallia oryzisoli, assembly GCF_036670025.1. Classification (NCBI taxonomy): domain Bacteria; kingdom Bacillati; phylum Bacillota; class Bacilli; order Caryophanales; family Bacillaceae; genus Niallia; species Niallia oryzisoli. Next base: position 742,101 of record NZ_CP137640.1, read on the forward strand.
AGAGATTGTTAAGGATCCTGAAACGGCACGCAAGTTAACTCCGACTGGTTTATATGCCAAACGTCCACTTTGTGATAATGGCTACTACGATACCTACAATAGAGACAATGTCTCACTTGTCTCTGTAAAGGAAACTCCAATCGTGGAAGTTACACCAAAAGGTGTGCGCACGACGGATAGTGAGTACGAATTGGATGTGTTGATCTTTGCTACTGGATTCGATGCGGTAGATGGGAATTATACGAAGATCGATATGCGCGGACGCGATGGTATTACAATGAAAGAAAAGTGGGCAGATGGACCAACTGGGTATCTCGGCATGATGAATACACATTTTCCAAATCATTTTATGATCCTTGGTCCAAACGGTCCTTTTACAAACTTACCGCCTAGCATTGAAACGCAGGTTGAATGGATATCAGATACCGTGAAGTACATGGTTGAAAACGATATTTCCACGATTGAACCAAAACAAGAGGCTGAGGATGAGTGGATTACAACATGCCAAACAATCTCGGATCAAACGCTATTTTCGAAGGGAGAATCGTGGATATTCGGAGCAAACATCCCAGGTAAGAAGAATACGGTCATGTTCTATCTAGGAGGACTAGGGAACTACAGAAAGGCATTGGAAGAATTAGGGTTTAAGGGCTTTATTTTCGACCGCGTCGCGTCTGTGGCAAATGTGAAATAAATTAGAACTAGTAACGGAGCTGGGATTATTTCCTTCCCAGCTCTAAAGCACTTCACTATTACTCAGCTAACCCCATTTTAACTATCAAACAATAAACGAGTGGAATAGGAGGATATTATGTATTTAAGTCAGCAAACGTTTCATTCAGCTTTACATACAAATGTGATTTTTGGAGTAAACAGTGTCGAAGAAAGCTTAGCAGCAAAAATGAAAGAATTCAATAAAACAAAAGTATTTATCGCCACTGATCCAGGGCTTGTTCAAGCAGGAATTCCAGGTAAAATCCAATCTCTTTTAAAGGAAAATGGGATTGATTCAATTGTATTTTCAGAAATTGAGCCAAATCCTCATGCCGTAACGGTTATGAAGGGGGCAGAAGTTTATAAATCCGAATCTTGTGACATGATTCTCGCAGTTGGCGGAGGAAGTGCAATGGACTTCTCAAAAGCCGTTGGCGTAATGGCGAGTCATCCAGGCCATATTCTTGATTATCGCCGCGGCGAAAAACCAGTTGTTAACGAAATACCCATGTTATTTGCTATTCCTACAACAGTCGGTACTGGCTCTGAAGTAACGTCTGTTGCAGTGGTCACTGATCATGAGGTAGGCAGGAAATATGTTGTTGCTTCACCGGTATTGGCTCCTAAGTTAGCATTTGTTGATCCAGTGTTAACAACTTCACTACCACGCCATGTAGTAGCTGCGACAGGAATGGATGCTTTAGTTCATGCAGTAGAAGCCTTTACCTCTGTACGTTCAAATCCAATAGCTGAAGGCTTAGCACTGCAAGCTATTAAGATGCTAAAAGATCATTTGCCACCAAGCTATGCACATCCTAATAACCTTGAAGCAAGATCACAGGTGCATCTTGCAAGCACAATTGCTGGTATGGCTTTTAATCTTGGTGGCCTTGGTCTGGTTCATTCTTGCTCCCATCCGATGTCGGCTATTTACCATGTTCCGCATGGTCTGGCGAATGCCATTTTGTTACCTCATGTAATGAAACACAACCTTATTTCAAATTACAAGAAATATGCAGACATTGCGAGAATCTTTGATCCAACTTTAGCGTTTGAAAATGATAAAGTAGCAGCGGAAAGACTAGTAGACTTATTATCTGAATTTAATCAATCACTGAATATACCAAAAGATTTTAGTTATTTAGGAATAGAATTTACACAGGAAATGGTCGATCGCTTAGCCCATGATGCAATGGAGGATAAGGGGACCGTTCCAAATAATCCACGAAAAGTATTTAAGGAAGATGTTATTCAAATTTTTCATAAGGTTTTACCATTATCTCAAGAAGGGGGATCGGCAGAATAATGTACATTAATGGAAAATGGTTAGAAACGGAGAACGTCTTAGAGGTTATTAATCCTGCAAATGGTCAAGTGGTTGATAAAGTATTTTTAGTAGGTAAAGAAGAAACAAAACAAGCAATAGAATCAGCAAAAAATGCGTTCCCATCATGGTCTGGATTGACTGGTGAACAGCGAGGGGCTTATTTGCATAAAGTAGTTGAGTTATTGGAGGAAAAGAAGGGACACTTCGCCCAGACCATTACAAAGGAGATGGGTAAATCAATCCATAATGCCCGCTATGAAATTGGGAACACGATTGCCTTTTTTAAATGGTATGCAGAAGAAGCTCGCCGTGTCTATGGGGATATCGTTCCTGCATCCTCACCAAATAAAAAAATCTCTGTAATCAAGCAGCCAATTGGAGTGGTTGGAGCCATTACGCCATGGAATTTTCCGTTATCAATGGCTGCTAGAAAACTAGGGCCTGCATTAGCTGTAGGTTGTACGGTTATCTTACGTCCATCCCGTGAGGCTCCTTTATCATCGCTGGAGCTTTTCAAGGTGTTTCATGAAGCGGGGATCCCTGAAGGTGTTGTGAACCTTGTCATTGGGAATTCTTCTGATATTGTTGGAGAACTAATGGCTAGTGACATGGTTCGCAAAATTTCATTTACAGGATCAACAGAGGTTGGAAAAAAGCTTATTCGTCAATCAGCTGACACAGTGAAACGTGTATCCATGGAGCTTGGCGGACACGCTCCATTTATCGTCTTTGAAGATGCAGACATTGACCTTGCCATCGAAGGTACCATTGCCAGTAAGTTTTCATCAACTGGTCAACAATGTGTATGTGCCAATCGTATTTACGTTCATGATTCGATTTATGACACATTTGCCCAACGTTTTGCAGATAAAGTGGCATCCATGGCGGTTGGCGATGGATTAAATGAAGAGATTAAAGTAGGTCCAATGGTTAACAAAGAGGCTGTTGAGAAATCACACGATCATGTGACAGATGCGGCAGAGAAAGGTGCTAGAATTCTTTGCGGTGGTAAAGTACCAACTGGAAATGAATATGAAAATGGCCATTTTTATTTACCAACGGTATTAGCTGATGTGACCGAAGAGATGAAAATTACCTATGAAGAAACGTTTGGTCCGGTAGCTCCATTAATCCGTTTTAGTACGGAAGCTGAGGTTGTTGAAAAAGCCAATCATGCGGAGTACGGTCTAGCTTCTTATTTCTATACGAATGATCTTTCAAGGGCACACCGCGTTTCAGAAAAGCTTGAATATGGAATGGTAGGAATCAATGATCCCGCTCCATTTGCAGTTCAAGCGCCATTTGGAGGAGTGAAACAAAGCGGGTTAGGAAGAGAAGGCGGCCGCTATGGTTTGGAAGACTATCTTGAAACAAAATTAGTTTCCGTTGCCATACGAAGTGAAAATCAGTAAAAAGAGGTTCAACATGCAAAATCTTTACAGGCATTATAGTAATCATGCTGTGATCAATGAAACAGCAATCATTGCTGTAGAAAAATAATGAGGTTGTCTGTAGGAAGTTGGATAGGTGTTAGTTGGTTAGGAAAGGTTAGACCCTGTCCAACGAATAACTATCCAACTATCCAACTATCCAACTAAAATCAGGAGGTGTCAAAGATGGAATTGGATGAAAGCGTTAGGAAAAAACAGATGAGGAAGGTTGCCATAGCAAGTGTGGTAGGAACATCGATTGAGTGGTATGATTTTTTCATTTATGGAACCATGGCTGCACTCGTTTTTCCCCAATTGTTCTTTCCAGAATCTAGTTCTTTTATGGGAGTCTTGCAATCTTTTATCACACTATTTGTAGGTTTCCTGGCTCGTCCTATTGGAGCCATAATCTTTAGCAGTTACGGTGACAAAGTGGGGAGAAAGGCTGCTTTGGTTACTTCCTTATTGTTAATGGGGATTAGTACTACCCTTATGGGATTATTACCAACTTATCATAGCATTGGTACTGTCGCACCGATTTTACTTGTTCTATTAAGATTTATTCAAGGGATTGGTGTCGGTGGAGAATGGGGTGGTTCGGTCACTCTTTCAGTTGAATGGAGTTCGAAAAAATCAAAAGGTTTAATGGGAAGTATGACGCAATTGGGTGTTCCAATTGGGATGATATTCTCTACTATAGTTGTTTCTCTATGTATGTACCTAACAGGAGATTCCTTTGAAGCTTGGGGATGGAGACTTCCATTTCTTTTAAGTATTGCTCTAGTGTTTATTGGTTTATATATCCGATTAGGGATTGAAGAGTCTCCAGAATTCGAGAAGTTGAAAGAAGAGAAGAACACAGCAAAGCAGCCAGTCTTGGAAACAATTAAAGGATATCCAAAAGAGATTCTATTAGCTGCTCTTACACGACTTGCAGATAATGTTCCTTTTTATATTTGTACAACATTTACTGTTTATTACGCGACAACCCACCTGAACATGGATAAACAATTAATCACGAATGCTGTATTACTTGTTGCGATTACCTTCTTATTTATTGTACCTTATGCTGCCCATTTGTCTGATAAATTTGGAAGAAAGAAAATTATGTTCTCTGGAATGATCATGACACTTTTAGGAGCTTTGCCTTATTTTTATTTAATAAATACAAAAGAGTTAGTGCTTATTGCAATCGCTATTGTACTTTTAAGTATCGGTCCGGCTGTTATCTATGGTCCACAAGCAACTCTACTTGCTGAAATCTTTCCAGTACATTTAAGATTTAGTGGATCATCCCTAGCCTATCAATTTGCTGCGATCATTGCAGGTGGACTAGCACCTACAATATCCTTAACATTACTTGAGTCGTTTAATAGTGCCAATGCCATTACTGTGTATATCATTGTTTGTTGTGCCATCTCGATTACGGCTTTATTCCTCCTTAAACCAAAAGATAAACAAACAATTGTTGAGGAGCCAGCTCGAGTTAGCAATGAGTAAGTAGAAAAAAATAACATCAAGTGAATAAAATGGTATTTTCGCAAAATATTCTAATAATTATATTGACTGTTTTATCTGATGAATGATATTATATGTTCCATATAAGATATAATATTCCGTTTATGGAACAAAATGTTTAGTATGTATTACTACAAGAAAATAAATTGAGATCCCTTTCTTCTATTTAATAAAACATGTATGGAGGGTAAAAGATGAAGAATGCTGTGATTGTTGACTCTGTTAGAACAGCCATTGGTAGAATTGGTGGAAGTTTAAAGGAAATAGAGGTCGATTTCCTTGCTGCGAAGGTAATCGATGAAATTATATTACGTACAGGAATCGAAAAAGGTGACGTTGATGAAGTAATCCTTGGTCAAACAAAACAGAGTGCCGACTCGGCTAACCTTGCTAGATTAGCATTATTACGTGCTGGACTTCCAGTTGAGGTGCCTGGTTATACGGTACATAGACAATGTGGTTCAGGAATACAATCTATCAATAATGCAGCTTTACAAATAATGACTGGTCAATCTGAAGTCATTATTGCTGGTGGTGCGGAATCTATGAGCACAGCCCCTTACTATATTCGCAACGCACGATATGGCTATGGGGCGGGAAATGGGGAGATTATTGATCCCAATACAGAAAGTCAGCCACGTTCGCAGCCAATTGAAATTTATGGAAATCTCACAATGGGATATACAGCAGAAAACTTAGCGGGAAAATATCATATCTCAAGGGAGGAACAAGATGAATTTGCTTTACGAAGTCAAATTCTAGCTAGTGAGGCAATTAAATCTGGTCGCTTTAGTAAAGAAATCGTTCCTTACGAGGTCAGACATAAAAAAGAAGTGAAGGTATTTGAGGTTGATGAACACCCAAGATTAACAAGTTTAGAAAAGTTAAGGAATTTAAAACCTGTTTTTAAAGAAAATGGGACAGTAACTGCCGGTAATAGTAGTGGTCGAAATGATGCGGCATCAGTTGTTTTAGTCATGTCGGAAGAAGCCGCGCTTAAACGTGGTTTAAAACCGAAAGCAAGAATTATTGCCCAAGCAGTTTCTGGGGTTTCACCTGAGATCATGGGAATTGGTCCAGTAGAGGCAACAAAGAAAGCTCTATCCATTGCTAAACTATCCTTAGATGAGATTGGATTAATTGAATTAAATGAAGCCTTTTCAGCTCAAGCCCTTGCTGTAATAAAAGAGTTGAACATGGATTTAGATAGAGTGAATGTTAATGGTGGAGCTATCGCACTAGGTCATCCACTAGGGGCTACAGGTTCTATTCTAATGACCAAATTGTTACACGAAATGGAACGAAGAGAGGTTAAATATGGATTAGTCACCCTCTGTATTGGAGGAGGACAAGGAATTACAACAATTGTTGAAAATTTACAAGTGTAATCTTAATAAGTAGATAAATAGAAAAGTGAAATTTTTTTGCCTAAGATGTTCCGTATACGAAATTATAATATTATACACGGAACAATCTTTAGCTATGGATTGTAGGAGGGGTTTTAGATGGCTGGTCCATTAGACGGAATTAAAGTATTAGAGCTTTCGAGAACACTTGCAGGTCCCTTTTGCAGTATGCAGCTTGCAGATATGGGAGCAGAGGTTTTAAAGGTTGAACAGCCGGGACTTGGAGATGAAACACGAAGTTATATTCCTCCCGAAATACATGGGGAATCCACTTATTTTATGAGTTTGAATAAAAATAAAAAAGCCATTACATTGAACCTTAAAACAGAAGAAGGACAACGTATTGTAAAAAAACTTGTAGCAGAATCAGATGTATTAATTGAAAATTTCCGAAACGGTACAATGGAGAAGTTTGGCTTAGGATATGATGTTCTCAAAGAAATCAATCCCCGACTTGTCTACTGTGCAGTCAGCGGATTTGGAAGAACCGGCCCTATGAAGGATGAGCCAGCCTATGATCTAATCATGCAAGGGTTTGGCGGATTAATGAGCGTTACTGGTGAACCAGGGCAAGCACCTGTGAAAGTTGGTTTCTCCATTGTCGATTTAGCGACTGGACTCTACGCATCACTTGGGGTTGTTTTAGCTTTATTAGCCAGAGAAAAGACAGGGACAGGACAATATGTAGAATCCTCCCTATTAGATACAGTAGTATCCTTATCCAATTATTTAGGACAGGGTGTACTAGCAACTGGTAAAGCACCAGGACGCTACGGATCTGCACATCCTACTCTTGTTCCATACCAGGCTTTTGAAACAAAAGATGGTTACGTCATTATTGGAGTTCCGAATGATGGGTTATGGAGAAAAATGTGTGATGCACTAGAACTAATAGAACTTAAGGATCATCCAAAGTATGCAGTGAATGTGAATCGAGTAGCTAATCGTGAAGAACTGGTAGGAATCCTTACAGAGTATACAAAGCAACGGGAATCATCTGAAATCATAGACAGGTTAAAGCAGGCAGGTGTCCCAAGCGGTCCTATTAATGATATTGCTCAAACGTTGGCGCATCCGCAAGTTCATGCCAGAGAAATGATACAAGAGGTAGAGCACCCTACAATTGGTACATTGAAAATGTTAGGTGTTCCAATTAAGTTATCAGATACACCTGGATCGGTAAGGAAGGCACCTCCTCTGTTAGGTGAAAATACGGAAGAGATACTAGAGTTACTTGGCTATAGCAATGAAGAGATTGCAAATTTGAAAGATAAGGGAGTTATTTAATATGGTTAATCGTATTGCTGTTATTGGCGGAGGCACTATGGGTCGTGGGATTGCCTACAGTGCAGCATTAGCGGGATTTACAGTAACCTTACAGGATATCTCGGAAGAAGCAGCTTTCCGTGCAAGAGATTATATTGAGGGTCTATTAACTAAAAGTGTGGAGAAAGGTTATATTCAATCTGAACAGAGAGAACTCGCTCTGAACAATCTTTCTTATAAAACAGAATTAAAAGATGCAGTTAATAATGCTGATTTAGTTATTGAAGCTGCGCTAGAAATCATGGAGATTAAAATTGATATTTTCAAAAAATTAGATGAATGGGCACCAGCTCATGCGATTCTAGCAACAAATACTTCAACAATGAGTCCAACTGAAATTGCGGCTTCAACAAAGCGGCCGGAGCAATGTGTAGCGATGCACTTCTTTAATCCAGTTCATCGAATGAAGCTAATTGAAATTATTAAAGGATTAGATACATCTGAGGCCACTGTAGAAATAGTGAAGAGAGTAGCAGAAAAAATGGGGAAAGACACGGTAGAGGTAAACGAGTTCCCAGGCTTTGTCACAAGCCGTATGAATTGTTTAATTGGAAATGAAGCGATGAATATGCTAATGGAAGGCGTAGCATCTGCTGAAGATATCGATAAGGCACTTAAATTAGGATTAAATCATCCGATGGGTCCATTGGAATTGGCCGATTTAGTTGGTTTGGATAGTCGTTTAAGGAATATGGAATATTTGTATCAAAACTTAGGAGAAAAATATCGTCCATCACCAATGCTGGTAAAGTATGTTAAGGCCGGCAGATTAGGAAGAAAATCAGGTCGAGGATTTTACGATTATAGTGAAAAATAGAAAGGAACGTGACGAAAATGAATTTCGAATTATCAGAGGACATTAAATTTTTAAAACAAAGTATTAGAGATTTTATCGATAGTGAAGTTGATCCACTAGCAATGGAAATTGAAGAAAAAGATGAAATTCCTGAAAAAATCATGAAAATGTCCAAGGAAATGGGCTTATTTGGATTAAGTATTCCTGAAGAGTACGGCGGCACAGGAGTTGGCATGGTTGGTAAGTGTGCCATTTATGAAGAATTAGGTAGAACTCATAATGGATATACGACCGTCATCGGTGCCCATACGGGAATTGGTTCCGTTGGGATTGTCGAAATGGGAAATGAAGAGCAAAAGAGAAAATACCTTCCAAAAATGGCGAGCGGAGAAATGATTGGTGCTTTTGCTCTGACAGAACCAAGTGCTGGTTCACATGCTACGAATCTAAAAACAACTGCAGTGAAAAAGGGAGATAAATATATATTAAATGGTAGTAAACATTATATCACTAATGCTCCGATTGCAGATGTCTTTACTGTTATGGCTGTAACAGATCCATCTAAAGGTGCGAAAGGGATTACCTCTTTCATCGTAGAAAAGGATTTCCCAGGCTTTACATTAGGAAAAAATGAAAAGAAAATGGGACTTCGCGGGTCACATTCTGCAGAAATTTTCTTTGAGGATTGTGAAGTACCAGCAGAGAATGTACTTGGTGAAGAAGGCCAAGGTTATGTCAATGCATTAAAGATACTAGCAAACGGACGCGCAGGATTAGCCGCACGTAACCTAGGGTCATGTGAGAAGCTATTGGAAATGTCTGTTCAACATGCAAACTCACGTGTACAGTTTGGTAAACCAATCTTTGAACAACAAATCATTCAGCATTATTTAGCTGATATGGCACTTGAGATCGAAGCATTAAGAAGTATGACGTATCGAGTAGCTTGGATGGTAGATCAAGGTATGAAGGTCATTAAGGAAGCAGCAATGGTTAAATTACTAGGTTCAGAAGTTTATAACCGTGTAGCTGATAAAGCGGTTCAAATTCATGGTGGAATTGGATATATCGCAGAATTCCCAGTTGAAAGATTTTATAGAGATGCCCGCATCACTAAAATCTATGAAGGAACCTCTGAAATTCAAAAGAATATTATTGCGGCACAATTGAAACATCAATATCTCTAATTCTATAAAAAATAATGAAAGAATAGGAGGAAAATGGGAATGAATATTTTAGTTCTAGTAAAACAGACTTTTGATACGGAAGAAAAGCTTGTCATTGAGAACGGAGCGATTAATGAAGATGGTGTTGAATTTATCCTTAACCCTTATGATGAGTATGCAGTAGAAGAAGCAATCAAAATTAAAGAAGAATCAGGTGCTGAGGTTACCGTTTTAACATTAGGACCAGATCGTTCTGAAAATGTTCTGCGAACAGCTTTAGCAATGGGAGCTGACAAGGGTGTAATTGTGGAATTAGATGAGGAAGTTGACGAGTATACGTTAAGTAAATATATTGTTGCTGCGGTTAAAGATCAATCATTTGATTTAATTCTAGGCGGAAATATGGCAGTTGATTCCGGATCAGGTCAAGTAGCTATACGGGTTGCTGAGGAAATGGGTATCCCTCATGTATCAACAATAACTGGACTAACACTCGATGGGAACAAGGCTACAGTTGAAAGGGATGTGGAAGGAGATGTGGAGATAATTGAAGTGAATCTTCCATTCTTGGCTACTACTCAACAAGGGTTAAACGAGCCTCGTTATCCTTCTTTACCGGGAATCATGAAAGCGAAGAAAAAGCCTCTTGAGCGCTTATCAGTAGAGGATTTAGAGCTAACAGATATTGATGTAACCGTTCGAACTTCTGTTCAAGATCAATATTTACCTCCTAAAAAGCAGGCAGGCAAGGTTTTGGAGGGAGAAATCGATCAGCAGGTTAAGGAGCTCTTCCGGCTACTTCGCAATGAAGCAAAAGTAATTTAATAAATTGATTAAGGAGGAACAGCCATGAGTAAAAAAGTACTTGTTTTTGCAGAAACGAAAGATGGAAAGTTACGTAATATTTCTTTTGAAGCTATCACTGTAGGTCAAGGGTTATCCGAAGGCGGAGAAGTGATCGTTTCACTCTTTGGGCCAGAGGCTTCTCAATATGTTCAAGAAGTAAGTGAATACGGAGCAAATAAAGTATATCTTCTTGAAGATGAGTCATTATCTACGTTTACGACCGATGCGTATACTCAAGCTTTATGTCAATTGATTGAAGAAGTTCAAGCAGATGTCATTTTGATGGGACATACAGCGATTGGTAAAGATGTAGCGCCAAGAGCGGCTGCAAGATTAGGATTAGGTCTAGCTTCGGATTGCACAGGGGCAGAATTGGAAAATGGCAACATTATCTTCACTCGCCCAATTTATGCAGGTAAAGCATTTCAAAAGAAGGTATTTAATAAAGGAAAGGTATTTGCAACCCTTCGTCCAAATAACTTTGACATTCAAAAAAATCCTAATGAATCGGAAGTCGTTTCATTCCAGCCTGTTATCAAAGATATTCGAACAATCGTTAAAGAGATTGTTCGAAAGACAGCGGGCGGAGTCGACTTAAGTGAAGCAAAGGTGATTATCTCTGGTGGACGTGGTGTAAAGAACAAAGACGGCTTTAAGCCACTTCAGGAATTAGCTGAAGTTTTAGGAGGAGCGGTTGGAGCCTCCCGTGGAGCATGTGATGCAGACTACTGTGATTATTCTTTACAGATTGGACAAACAGGAAAAGTTGTCACACCTGATTTATATATTGCTTGCGGGATTTCTGGTGCGATTCAACATTTAGCAGGAATGTCGAATTCTAAAGTAATTGTGGCCATTAATAAGGACCCGGAAGCTCCGATTTTCCAAGTAGCCGATTATGGGATTGTAGGAGATCTTTTTGAAGTCGTACCTCTTTTAACAGAGGAATTTAAAAAGGCACTAGTAACGGCCTAAAAAAGAGTAATAGTTTCGATAGGTAAGGATCACTTTATTAAAGTCCCCTTCATGAAAGAAGCGGAGGGGACCTTTTTCTTCTATTGTATACCTTCGCTACTTTATCTCTATTACATTACCTTTCCCAACCGTTAAACTAAAATTGAACTAGCAATGGAGGATGAACAAAATGTTACAACTGCTGAATTTACTTGCGTTCCTTGCTGTGATTGGATATGCAGTATATTTGTTTGTCAATCTTGTATACACTCGATACTTATTTATAAAGCTTGGTAAAAAGTCTGAATTTGAACCAAACTTAAAAGAACGAATCAGTACAGTAGCAAGCAATGCCTTAGGCCACAAAAAATTATTCAAAGATAAGAAAAGCGGTCTGATGCACCTTGTATTATTTTATACCTTTTTTATCATCCAAATTGGACTCATAGAACTTATTATAAAAGGTTTTATTAAAGGCTATGAATTTCCTTTCGGGGAAGCACATAAATATTTTAGTCTTCTGCAGGAATGGGCAACATTCCTTATGCTATTGGCAGTCCTATACGGATTTTATCGCCGTTACGGGGAAAAGCTGAAGCGCTTGCAATGGAGGCGTGATGGAAAAGCAGCCTTTGTTTATTTCGCTTTAAGCACACTAACCTTATCGATTCTATTTACTTTAGGGTTCGAGGCGATTATGGTTGGCCATGAACCAAACCTTATTTACGCTCCATTCTCTGGAATCATTGCCCTGTTGTTTTCTGGAATCGGAACTACTGCAGGAACGATCTTGTTTTACGTATTTTGGTGGATACACATGCTAACTGTATTTTCATTTCTAGTATTTGTTCCACAGTCAAAGCAATTTCATGAGTTGTTTGCCATGGTCAATATTTTCTTTAAAAAACAAGGACCTGTTGGTAAATTAAGAAAAATAGATTTTGAAGATGAAAGTGCTGAAGAGTTTGGTGTAGGGAAAATTGAGGATTTTACTCAAGCTCAGTTAATTGATTTGTATGCTTGTGCTGAATGCGGACGATGTACCAATATGTGTCCTGCATCAGTAACTGGAAAAACATTATCTCCAATGGAACTAATCGTTAAAATGAGGAATCATTTAACGGAAAAAGGAGCGACGGTTACTTCCCGAACTCCGTGGATGCCAAGTTTTGTTTTTGGCTCCTCTGCACTATCACCATCGTTAGATTCTACAGAACATGAAACAGCTGCAGCTGTAGAATTTCCTAGTTTAATTGGTGATGTCATTACCGAGGAAGAACTATGGGCCTGTACGACCTGCCGAAATTGTGAGGATCAATGTCCTGTAGGTAACGAACATGTTGATAAGATTATTGATTTAAGAAGATTTTTAGTTATGACAGAAGGGAACATCCCTCAAGAAGCTACACGATACTTTCAAAATATTGAAAGACAAAGTAACCCATGGGGAATTAACCGTAAGGAACGTATTAAGTGGCGTGAGGATCGTGAAGATATCACTGTTAAGACAGTAAAAGAAGCAGAGGAATTTGAATATTTATTATGGGTAGGATCTATGGGTTCTTTTGATAAACGAAGTCAAAAGATTGTCCAATCTTTCTCTAAAATTATGAATATCGCAGGAATTGATTTCGCTATTCTTGGAAATGATGAGCGCAATTCCGGAGATACTGCACGCAGAATGGGGAATGAGTTCTTATTCCAACAATTATGTGAAGAGAACATTGCTAACTTCCAAAAATATGGTGTAAAGAAAATTGTTACAATTGATCCACATGCTTACAATACTTTTAAACATGAATATCCTGAATTTGGATTGGAAGCTGAAGTTTATCATCATACTGAATTGATTTGGAAATGGATTCAAGAAGGACGAATTAAGCCGACGAAGGAAGTTTCCGAAGCCATTGCCTATCATGATTCGTGTTATATTGGACGTTATAACGACATCTATGATATTCCGCGCCAAATTCTTAAGTCTATTCCAGGTGTGAAGGTTTTAGAAATGGAACGTAATAAATCGGACTCAATGTGCTGTGGTGCCGGCGGCGGCAGAATGTGGATAGAGGAAACTCAAGGAAAACGCATCAATGTGGAACGTACAGAACAAGCATTACGTCTTAGCCCAACTACAATTGGTAGTAATTGTCCTTATTGCTTAACTATGTTAAGTGATGGAACAAAGGCTAAGGAAGTAGAAGATCAAGTGAAGACAATGGATATTGTAGAAATTGTTGAAAAATCACTGGCAGTATAATAGAAAAGAAACTACAACATGGCTAGCGTTCCAATACGTTGGAGCACTTTTTCTGGACAAGTGTCCAAATACTCCATTAATTGTGATTTATATAGATATTTACTAGAGAAGCGGATGCCATCATCATGGTAAAGGAAAATGAACAAAAATTACAATTACGAAATTGACTCAACTAAAAAAATTTTCCTTATTAAATAAGGATGGTGAATGAAAAATGAGTAAACGAAAAAAGCGTTCCTTTACGGAGCTTGTTAATGAAAATAAGCTTCAAATATTACGTAATCAAGCTGCAATTGAAAAAATCGAAGAGAGATTAGAAAAAAAACATTTAAGTAAAGCACAATAGTATAAAGTTTTATTGTTTTCTTTTCTTACAGTAGGTCTATTTACAATAGCTATGTACTTTGTAGCTAGTTGATCCTTGAACATGCTATGAAAAAGGGGGAATTCTCTTTAACTCTTTGTTTATTAAAACAAATATCTATCGAATTAAGGAGAGGGATTGTATGTCAGCGTTACGTGAAGAAGCATTAAAGATGCATAAGGAAAATCAAGGAAAGCTTACTGTTCAATCAAAAGTTCCTTTACGAGATGCGAAAGATTTAAGTCTCGCTTATTCTCCAGGTGTTGCAGAACCATGCATAGAAATTTCTGAAGATGAAGGTAAAGTATATGACTACACGATAAAAGGAAATCTTGTTGCCGTTGTTTCAAATGGAACAGCCGTACTTGGCCTTGGAAATATTGGACCGAAAGCTGCTATGCCTGTTATGGAAGGGAAAGCCTTATTATTCAAATCCTTTGCAGATGTGGATGCATTCCCACTATGCTTAGATACAACAGATTCAGACAAGATTGTAGAAACTGTTAGATTATTGGAACCGACTTTTGGCGGAGTAAATTTAGAAGATATTGCAGCACCACAATGCTTTGAAATTGAAGAACGTTTACGGAAAATTTGCAATATTCCAATTTTCCATGATGATCAGCATGGGACAGCTATTGTAACAGCGGCTGGGTTACTCAATGCTTTGAAACTAGCAAACAAAAATATCGAAGAGATTTGTGTTGTCGCAAACGGTGCTGGTTCTGCCGGTGTAGCGATTGTCAAATTACTACTCAGCATGGGTGTGAAAGATGTTATTTTATGTGATACAAAAGGCATTATTTATGAAGGACGTCCGAACGGCATGAATCCTTTTAAAGAGGAAATGGCTCGTATCACCAATAAAGAACAAAAACAAGGATTATTAGCAGATGCACTTGTGGGAGCGGATGTATTTGTCGGCGTATCAGCTCCAGATGTTCTTACGAAAGAAATGATTCGTTCTATGAATGCAGATTCAATCATTTTTGCTATGGCAAATCCGATACCTGAAATCATGCCGAAGGAAGCAATAGAAGCGGGAGCACTCGTCGTAGGGACAGGCCGTTCTGATTTTCCAAATCAGGTTAATAACGTACTAGCATTCCCTGGTATTTTCCGTGGTGCACTGGACGCTCAAGCGAAAGAAATCAACGAAGAAATGAAACTGGCAGCCGTTCAGGCGATTGCCGGATTAATTGCAGATGAAGAGCTTCACTCCGATTATGTAATTCCAGACCCATTTGATCGCAGAGTAGCAGCACATGTAGCGGCAGCTGTTGCTGCAGCTGCAATGGAAACAGGTGTTGCGCAAAAGCTTATTAATCCGGAAAAAATTAAAGAGCGCTTATTAGCGTTAGCCGAAGAAAAAAGACCTACTTTAGTATAGATAAATCAAGTAATTATAGCTTTCCATCAATAACTTAAAATGTGATTTGTTCGGAAAGATGTTATCAAAAAAGGAGATGTAAAAGTGTATGGATTATCAAAATGTCTTAGTAGAATTAGAGGACCGTATCGGGATTATTAAGCTTAATCGCCCAGAAGTACGAAATGCTCTGGATTTTCAAACGTTAGCTGAAATTAGTCATGCACTGGAAACATTAGAAAATAATGATGGTATTGGTGTCATTGTTATTACAGGAGCGGGAGAGAAGTCCTTTGCTGCTGGAGCGGACATAGGGCAATTAAGAGAAAAACAACCAAAAGATGCTCTCGTACCGGGAATGTCTGGTCTATACCAAAAAGTTGAAAATTGCCAAAAGGCTACCATTGCAGCGATTAATGGATATGCATTAGGTGGCGGCTGCGAGCTTGCCATGGCATGTGATATTCGGATTGCGGCTGACCATGCGAAATTTGGACTCCCAGAACTTAATTTATCGATTATTCCAGGTGCGGGCGGTACACAGCGATTGGCACGAATTATTGGTAAGGGAAGAGCCCTTGATATGATATTAACGGGTGAAATATTAACCGCTCAAAAAGCGGAAGAGGTAGGGTTAGTATCGAAGGCTGTTCCGATGGAGGAATTATGGCCAACAGTAAAGGAAAAAGCGGACAAGATTTTAGCGAAGGGTCCATTGGCTGTAAGATTAGCTAAAGTTGTTATTAATCGCGGCTTTAACTCGGATATGGAAACAGCACTTATGATTGAAAAACTGGCACAGGCTGTGCTGTTTGGATCCGACGATAAAAATGAGGGAACACAAGCCTTTCTCGAAAAAAGACAGGCTGTCTTCACGGGGATGTAATAAGAATTATTGAAAAATGAGGCTGCTCTTCACATGAGCAGCCTCATTTTTAGTTTGTTGAGAAGGTTATATTTAACATGTAGTAAGTCGAGAAGCCCCCACTTCAAGCAGACCGTAAGGTTAGCTAAGTGGTGGGTAGTTCACTTTAGAAGTTCAGCTACACGTAAACCGGCATATGTAAGTAAAGATGGTACGATCACGGCGATATTTTTCCTCTAAGATACACCTCTTCATAAATCTTGGACTTTGAAGTATTCCAGCTTATTTTTACTGGATAATTTCGAATTCAATGTTATGGCTAATCATTTCAGCCGTTTCTAAGACGAGGGGGAGGTATTCATTGATTACTTTATTAATATCTACTCTTCCGGAATGTGTTGGGCAATTCACTGCAGCAACAATTTCTCCTCGTATATCTCTAACTGGCGCTGCAATAGAGATTAGTCCAAGTTCCAATTGGTCCTGGCATAACGCCCAGCCGTTTTCACGGATTATTTTTAGCTCCTCACGAATTTGTGCTTCGCTAGTATTTGTTTTTTCTGTAATAGCCTTCAGTTCTGCTTGTTCAAAATAATAGTCTAATTTGTGTTCAGGAAGGTAAGCGAGAAGTAGTCTTCCGGGGGAAGTAGTGTGAGCTGGCAGACGGGTTCCTACTTCTAAGGAATATTTCATAATTCTATTCACAGATACACGCGCGACATATACAACATGTGTATGATCCAAAATGGAGAGAGAGCTGGATTCATTAATTTGATTAGATAATTTTTTAAGATATGGTTGGGCAATTTCCCAGATGTTATGTGAAGAAAGATAGGAATACCCTAAAGAGAGAATTTTCGTTGTAAGAGAAAATTTACCATCTTTTGAATTGGCATATCCGAGATGTTCTAATGTTAGAAGCACTCTTCTAGTTACCGGACGAGATAATCCACTTAGTACAGCAGCCTCGCTAATAGTTAAACTTGGGTTATTTTGGAAACATTTAATAACCGTTAATCCTCGATCAAGTGTCTTAAGAAAATCACCAGATGTTTCAAAGTTATTTTTAGATTCTTCATTAGAATTTTCCGAATTTTGATTTAACATATTAAAAGGACCTCCTATTATAGTAACGCAAGTGTACGTATAATGACATTTTGTGCGAATATGGTATAATTAATATTTAGTTTTGTCAATGAAGACTTTTATTTTAGAATAGTTGAGATTAAGAACTCATTGACATGGAACGCATTCGTGACACAGTGAGGTGCTGTAGTGCCGGTGGTAGACGTATGTGGATGGAAGAAGATACGGGAAGCCGTATCAATTATAAATGTGACAATCTTGTGAATTTTTAAAAAAACTGGTAAAATTAAGGTTATACAAAATGTACTAAAAATAGCCCGAGTGCCATGTGACGAGCAAGGCGCTGAAGCTAGCCACCAACGCGAAAAACTTTGTTATTTTGCACCTTAAAAAAAGGGGGGAGTCATTTTATGTTTACAATGATATCCGGTAACGTAAAGCTTCCATACAAACGTCTTGGCAGAGGTGAACCGCTATTGCTCATTCACGGTCTTGGTGAAATGAAAGAAAGCTGGTCGCGCCAACAAATATTGGCTGACCAATATGACCTGATCATTCCGGATCTGCGCGGTCATGGACAGAATGATACACTACACGGTATATCCATCGAAAACTTCGCTAAAGATATGATTGCCTTGCTCGATGAACTAGAAATTGAGAGCGTTCACATATGTGGATTTTCTATGGGAGGGACGGTTGCTCAAGAAATTTATCGGCAAGCTCCTGAACGATGTCGTTCGTTAATATTAGTCAGTACCTTTCACTTTGTACCGAAACAAATTGGTGAGTGGTTTGTGGCCTATCGTAAATCATGCGCAAAAGATTTGACACCTGAAGAACAGCGAAATCTTGCCGCGCGCAGAAGTCTCTATTCATGGAGTGAGGAAAATATAAAAAAATTCACTGAGTTTTATAATCCTCATCCGGTAGGTTACTACAAATCAATGGAAGCATGTCTCAACATCGATAACAGGGAGTTATTATCTGTCATTTCCGTGCCCACTCTTGTCATTGGCTGCCAGTACGATGATGTTCTTCCGATTAGGTTCCAAATTTCAATGCATAAAAATATACCAAATTCCGAACTCGTAATCTTCAAAAACTGCGGCCATATCGCTAAACTAGAAGCGACGGATCAATTCAATCATATCCTGCGTGGTTTTCTAAAAAAGTATAAGCAGGCAGGTTGACTCGAAGTTTAAAGGAGTGGGAAGGATCAGTACTTCCCACTCTTTGTATGTTTATTTCGTTTTCTGAAGGGAACGTGAACGTTCTGACAACCAGCTGTCAATCACAGTCGCAAACTGACTTGTTAATGTTAGGGAAACGTGGCCTGCATCTACAAGTTCGGATGTTTTGTCTTCGCTTGAGACTGCGTCCAAAAGTGGCAGACTCTGCTCTTTCGGTACGAGGTGATCTTTTTTTGATGAAATGACTAATAGGTTTGATTTAATCTTAGCAAGATCAACCTTTTCCCCTCGAACCGTCATTTCCCCTTTAATAAGTTTATTATCTTTTATTAAGTCATTGGTAAACTGTCGAAATGCTTCGCCGGTAACGGGAACATGTTCATTTGTCCACTTATTCATCCGCTGCCATTTCTCAACAAATTTATCGTCATGAGCGCGGTTGAGAAGAGTAACGTATGGGCTGTTATTAATGGGGGATGACACGGCCTGAAACATTCCTCCAACGTAGTAGGACGGGATTAGACTATAAACATCAATGAACCGGTCCATACTAAAAACTCCATTTCTCAACCCTTCTACCCACTCAACAGGTACCGCTGACACGCTAAAATCAACAGGAACAGCAGCAACGATCAGGTTTTTCACTGCTTCATCTGCAATCGCTGTGTACATAGCTGTCATCGTTCCACCTAAACAATAGCCAATGATAGAAATTTCATCCGCATTGGAATGTCGGAGAACTCTTTTTACCCCTTTTTGAAGGTAATCAGCAATGTAATCATCGATAGTAATTCCCTTATCCTCGTATCCAGGTATTCCCCAGTCAAGGAGATATACATCATAACCGGCTTTTACCAGCGCTTCAATAATACTTGCGCCGGGGGCTAAATCAAAAATAAACGGTTTGTTAAATAACGAATAAACCAGTAAGACGGGCACTTCATGCTTCTTCTCTTCAGCCGGATAGTGCCACAACGTTGTTTTATTTTTTTGCCAAACCACTTTGCGCGGCGTTTGTCCAACTTTTGGCTCTGGTTCGTTTAAAATGTTGCAGAAGCGGTTCCATCGTTTCTGCTCTTTTTTATAATCAAATGAAGAAAAAAGATCTATTAATGGATTAGTTGACACGTTCGTTCCTCCATGTTAATTATTTCGTTGCACCTGTCACAGGCTTTCTATTGTTTTTCGTTGTTGTTTGTCTTTCTGCAAGCAGATTTTTTAACTCAGCCAACTCTTCCTTTGTTTCTTCCTGCTGTGTTTTTAGCTGTTTTGTCATTTTTATTACTTCATGTAATACTTCAACGACACTTTCCATTTCTTTATTTGTTCTTGCCACAGAATCTGATAAATTCCAAATTTGTTCTTCCAGTGAATCCAGCTTTTCTTGCGTTTGAATGGACAATTTTGCCACATTTGCAAGATCATTTTTGGTTGGCATATTTAATTGATTTGCCAACATTTCTTGGCTTTTACGTAACCATTCAACATATCCAGCATTTGAATCAGAACTCATCTTGGCGTATTTGATAAA
The DNA here is from genome assembly GCF_036670025.1 of Niallia oryzisoli. Classification (NCBI taxonomy): domain Bacteria; kingdom Bacillati; phylum Bacillota; class Bacilli; order Caryophanales; family Bacillaceae; genus Niallia; species Niallia oryzisoli. The sequence continues at coordinate 762,246 of NZ_CP137640.1, forward strand.
GTCATTGTTATTTGTACAAAGATGAATCATGTCATTCATCCGTTGTTCCCATTGAATACTAACTTTTTTAAACGTTTCATATGGATCAAAAGTTCTTTGATTTGACATTATGTGTTCATCCTTTCTATTTTTTGTCGGTAATATTGTCAGCACTTGAACTTTCAATATAGGACTGGATCGGGAAAAATACGCTTTTCAATTGATTTGTTATCAATTGAACAATGTTTCTTTGACTCTCATAAATAACCTTGGCCGTCTCTTTGAGGCTTGCTACAAACTGATTTCGTCTGTTTCTTCTTAGTTCAACAAACCTCTCGACGGACTCCATATACTGTTCCAACGATTCACAGTTCGTGAAAACTGACATCTTGTCGCTTTTTTGTGAGTTATTAAAAACACGGTTCATTTCCTCATACGATTGAACCGGGAAAAAGTAATGCATCCAAGTAGTCGCTGTTAAAAACTCTTCGTGCACCATTCTTTCCAATTCGCGTTGTTCTTTTGAGAAATGATTAACGAGTTCTTTAACATTGTCTTGGCTGCGTTTGACGTTATCGATGAAATGACGTGAGGATTGAAGAAACATTTCTTCACGATCAGTGGTGCGTTCATTCCAGTTGTCAAGTTCCTGTTGCACCTGCTGCCATGTTAGATATAAACTTGAGTCTTTATTTCCTGTGTCTTGATTCATCCTCTTCCTCCTGTAATAATCTGAACAAACATTATTAAACGAGTTGTTTTACTTCTTCTAACACTTCTTCTAGAAGCTCCAAATTTTTCCTCCGCTTTTCGATCAACTACGATTCGATTAGTTTAGTTGTTGCCGTTTCCTTAAACGTTTTGAGCAATCGCTCAGTACGTAATGTGACTCTGTTAATTTTCCAAAGAGTCCAAACATATTCTCTTCTAGTTGCTCTGTTTTGTTCTCGAGTTTAATTATTTTTATTGCTAGATTTGCCACAGCTTGTTTTTTCGAATTGTTTATCCATTCCATCCAGTCTTCTGCGACGGCTCTTGCTGTAACACTTGTTGGAGGTGAATGTCCAGCATTTTTGCGATTAAATAAACCATATGTACACAAATACACGCTGAAATCATTTGTTTGTTTTGTTGTTTTTCCTGTGTTTAAGCATTTCTGCCGGGTCGATGTTGAAGCGGCCGGCGGGCGTTCTTGCTAAAATATCCTCGCCGGCAACATCCAGGAAACCTTTCGCCATTTACTATGAATGGACCGTTTGAAGCTCTTTTTCTGCACGGAGCTCGCGTTTTAGTAATTTACCAACAGCTGATTTTGGTAACTCTTCGCGAAATTCTAAAAGTTTTGGCATTTTATAAGCGGCAAGGTGTTGTTTTGCGTATAACAGGATGTCTTCTGCCGTTGTCGTTTCGCCATCTTTTAGCTTCACAAACGCTTTTACCGTCTCACCGCGGTATGAATCCGGAACACCAACGACGACTACTTCCTGTATAGCATGATGTTGGTACAATACCTCCTCAATTTCACGAGGGTAAATATTGTAGCCACTTGCAATGATCACATCCTTCTTGCGGTCAACAATATAGAAATAGCCATCTTCATCCATTCGGGCCATGTCTCCGGTAAATAACCAGCCGTCTTTTAACACCTCGTTTGTATCTTCCTGGCGATTCCAATAGCCCTTCATCACCTGTGGCCCTTTTACGATTAACTCACCGACTTCTCCTACCGGAACCTCCGCGTAACCATCTTCCTTTTCCTGAACGACTTTTACTTCAAGTCCAGACACCGGGATTCCGATACTGCCAGCTCTTCGTTCTTGAAACGGTGGATTATAATGGGTCGTTGGCGACGTCTCTGAAAGTCCATATCCCTCACAAAAAATACTGCCTGTCCGCTTTTCGAATAAATTCAGTTGTTCCACTGGCATCGATGAACCGCCGCTATAATAATACGGCACTTTATCAAAGCCGTACTTTTCAAGTTCCGGATGGCTGTTAAGGGCGATATACATGGTCGGAACCCCAGAAAAGTGAAACGGCTTTTCACGTTTAACCGTTTCCAGTACTTCCTTAACATCAAAGCGTGGCAAAATGATAATGTTGCATCCCGCCTTCAACCCTAAAAAGACGTTAAACGTTAATCCAAAAATATGAAACATTGGTAAGACACCCATAATTTTTGGATTATCCGGTTTGTCGACCGCCTTAAACATGAAATCATGAAGTTGTTCCGTATTCGCAATTAAATTTCGATGCGTCAGCATAACGCCTTTTGAAACACCAGTGGTCCCGCCTGTGTATTGAAAAATCGCAACGTCTTCATCGGGATTGATGTTGACATGGGGAGGAGGTGGCGCTTCACGGTCTATACATTCATCAAAATGAAAATCACCATCGGCAAGCTCAATTTTTTCCCCGTCTAAACTAACTACGATGATATGCTTCAGATTTGTTTGCGATTGTACCTGTTTTACTCGTTCATAGAGTTTATCGTGAACGACCATGTACTCGGCACCGGAATCATTTAATATATGTTCAATTTCTCTTTCCACATACATCGGATTAACCTGAACACCGATTCCCCCAAGACGTAATGTACTAAATAGGGAAAAGAGATAGTGCGGCGAATTTGGTAACATCACTGCCAAGCGATCGCCTTTTTTAAACTGCAGACTATGTATGGAGGCTGCAAATTTCTCAGAAATGGTATAGACATCTTTGTAACTCCACGTTTTATCATAAAATGTTATCGCCGTTTTAAAGGCATGATCATTGACTGACTGTTCAAGCAACTCTGTCAAAGATATGTTTTCAACCGTGGGAAATTCAGTAATTATGTTGTGGTAAAATTTTAACCATGGCTTTTCTCCGTAAATCAATGTGGTCCCCCCTAAAAATGTTACAGCTAACAGCTGCTTTTTTGTCCCTTCCTTGTTGTAAATATTCGCATCATTTCATTTTTTCACTAGCATTGCATTAATTGAAATTCAATAATCAAGAGATTTTGATTATTGATGAACTAATTAATATATAGCGGCATTTTGTTGGTATATGTACCATTTGATCGAGATTTCTTCTTTGTTGCCTTCGAACGACAATAAGTTCGCTTTTCTTGTGTGTACATTATCGTACAGAAAATCGTTATTCGTACAAATGGTATAATCATATTATAAGAGGGGGAATTATTTTGTCAACTGATAAATCAGAAAATTATGAGTTTTTTGATTGCCGGATGAAAAAAATGAAGTCTTATGATTTAAAAGGAATGCAGTTTGATAATCAAAGAGAATGGGGAGTAGGTAGAAGGCTAAACTTTCCGTCAACTAGTTGTAGAGGAGTGTAGGAAATTAGAGTTTGAACCTATCGTTTCATATGTAAGCTACAATATAAGCTACAATTGGGAACTTATTAGCGAGATGGTAGCGGAAAATTTAGGTATTTGCATTTTCCCTAAATCCGTTGTGAAAATAGTAGACCCGAGCAGGGTTAGAGTCATTCCTATCGTTGATCCACCAATGAGCTGGAAGTTAGGGATCATTTTCAATAAAGAGAAGTATGTTTCATATACTGCAAGAGAAATGATTAAATATATTTCTATCTTATTAGGATGAGAGAGATAAAATTAGTTTTTTAGTTGAAATTGCCTAAAAGAGACGGCTAACTCTTTGGGGCTTTATTTTATTTACCTTCCGCATATCAGTGATTTCTATAATAAGTGAACGCAAGTATTATAGATAAAATGCATTATAACTATAATTTATATGTATTTTACTTATGGATAGGCGTGGGTTAAATTAACATTACTGTATTTTAAATATTTCAGAACATTCAAAGATATCTGTACTTTGTTTGGGTGAAGGGTCGGATAACAAACAACAAGTATTTGTAACTATTACAGTACTTGTTGCCCTAGGAGTATAACCACAGATTGAGCTGCATGAATAAAATCGCCATGAACTCATATTAAACGAGATGTCTTTCTCTTTAATTAGAATTTTCCGATGATTCAGCAAAAAAAAATATTGATTTCTAGCAAAAATATAATATAATTACGTTACACTGGTGGTATATTGTACCGTAAGTGGAATATAGGAGTAAGAAACCCCGTAGATTAGAACGAATTAAAGGAGGGAATGCTTTTAAAAAATAATTCTAAAAATTCAATTAAATAGTAGTCGCGAAAACACCTATGAAATCGATAGAGAAGAAACTGGAAGTCTACCTAAAAAGGTGAGATAACATTTCGAAATATAGGGCTTAGTATTTTTATATTATTTAAGCAAATTACCTAAGATAACTTAGAAAATGAAATCGTATTCAAATGTAAGGAGGAAAACAACTATGAAATCAATGGAAGAGCAAAATGTAATTGTATCAAAGGAAGCAGACTACCTGCGTGCACTATACCAGGAATGTTGGTATAGTGCACTGCAAAAATAAGGAAAAATCTTTTCCAGGTCATGATCGCTTTATCAAGATAACAGAATACAAAATTAAGAATGCAGGAGGAGAAATATTATGATTCAATCTAATAGGAATAATAGTGTGGAAAAGGAAGTAGACTTCGATGCAGTTGTTGTTGGAGCAGGGTTCGGGGGTCTTTACTCTGTACATAAACTCCGCAATGAACTTGGTTTAAATGTACATGCCTATGATAATGGCTCTGACGTTGGCGGCACTTGGTATTGGAATCGCTATCCGGGAGCACTTTCTGATACAGAAAGCTTTCTATACCGTCTCTCTTTTGACAAGGAACTGCTTGAGGAAGATGATTGGAAGGACAATTACCTAACGCAGCCAGAAATTCTTTCCTATTTGAATAGGGTTGCTGATAAATTCGATTTACGTCGCAGCTATCAGTTCGATACAAAGGTTACAGTCACTCACTTCAATGAAGAAAATAACTATTGGGAGGTTACCACTGACAAGGGTGAAACGGTTACTGCGAAGTTTCTTGTTACCGGCCTTGGCCTTCTTTCAGCAACGAATGTACCAAACTTTAAGGGGAGAGAGACGTTCAAGGGTGAACAATACCATACAGCTAGATGGCCAAGAGAAGGCGTTGATCTGAAGGGGAAACGAGTAGGCGTAATTGGTACAGGTTCAACCGGAGTTCAGGTTATTATTTCCATTGCTCCTGAGGTAGATCATCTGACTGTTTTCCAACGGACTCCGCAATACAGTGTACCGATTGGATTAAAGGAACAATCCGATGCTGAGAAAGCGGAAATAAAGGCAAATTACGAAGAAATCTGGAAACAAGCGAAATCTTCAGCTGTGGCCTTCGGCTTTGAGGAAAGCAGGGTATCAGCGGTTGAGGTTTCGAAAGAGGAACAAGAGCGCGTGTTTGAAGAGGCATGGAATACAGGAGGCGGATTCCGCTTCATGTTCGGTACCTTCAATGATATTGCGACAAATCTTGAGGCTAATGAGGCTGCGGCCAATTTCATCCGTAAGAAAGTCCAAGAGATCGTTAAGAATCCTGAAACGGCACGCAAGTTAACTCCGACTGGTTTATATGCCAAACGTCCGCTTTGTGACAATGGCTACTACAATACTTACAACCGAGATAACGACTCGCTTGTCTCTGTAAAGGAAAACCCGATCGTGGAAATTACACCAACAGGAGTACGCACTACGGATGGCGAGTACGAATTGGATGTGCTGATCTATGCGACTGGATTCGATGCGGTAGATGGAAACTATACGAAGATCGACATACGCGGACGCGATGGCATCACAATGAGCGAAAAATGGGCAGATGGACCAACTGGGTATCTCGGCATGATGAATACCAATTTTCCAAATCTCTTCATGATCCTTGGTCCAAATGGTCCTTTTACAAACCTGCCGCCTAGCATTGAAACGCAGGTTGAATGGATATCAGATACCGTGAAGTACATGGTTGAAAACGACATTTCCACGATTGAGCCAAAACAGGAGGCTGAGGATGAGTGGATTACGACATGTCAAACAATTTCAGACCAAACGCTGTTTTCAAAGGGTGAATCGTGGATTTTCGGGGCGAACATCCCAGGCAAGAAGAACACGGTCATGTTCTATCTGGGCGGACTGGGGAACTACAGAAAGACCTTAGAAGAGTCGGGGTATAAGGGCTTTATTTTCGACGGCGTCTTGGCTAACGTGGAATAAATGAATGCTACTAGCAAACTATTAGAAGAGGTGACATAAATTGATAACTATTAATGAAAGAATTAGTTCAAAAATTGAAATTGAGTATCCTGATTACGCAAAATTGCCTGAGCAAGTGAAGCAAAAGTACGAAAGCTTACCTACGATAGTCAATTTTTTCCGGATGCTGGGGTATAGTCCTGGTGCTTACGTGGAAGTCATAGACCTAACCAACGCCATTTTCAAGAAGCTTACACTATCCGATTACCACAAAGAGCTTCTTGTTGTGCAAGTGGCTGCACATGAAGGCAGTGACTATGAATGGGAACAACATGTTTCCATCGCCCAAACAGCAGGCGTGTGCGAAGATCAATTCATCGCCATCGCTGAACAACGCATTGATGATCGTGAAGTATTTTCGGAACGTGAACGGGTTCTATTGCGATTTGGGAAGTTTATACTCGAACAAGGCAAAGCGCCGGGCGTTGTATTCAAACACACGCTTGAATACTTCTCCGTTGAAGAATTGTCGGATGCCATGATTGTTATCGGTTTTTACAAAATGTTATCAATCTATATCCAAACCTTTAACCTTCCAATTGATGCGCAAGAGGATGGAAACTGGGTCAAGAAGTAAGAGAAAAAAGAGCGAATAATTTATCGTAACTTAAAGGGCATAAATTGAGCTGTTTAACAAATGTTCTAGCAGGAGTTACAGGTTCCGCTTCAGTTGTAATGGATACTTCGTCTTGTATATTCTGAATATTCAAAAATATAGCGCATTTGCACGCCTTTGCGGATAATGTTTCATTCATTTGAAGTACAAGCTCCATTTGGAGGAGTGAAACATAGCGGGTTAGGAAGAGAAAGCAATAAATATAGTTTAGAAGACTGCCTTCCAGACAAATGAATTGTAAATATATATATCTAATTTAGACGAAAGGGTGAAAGTATTATGTTGAAAGAAGATGTTCGTAAACAAATAGCAACACCACTTGGAGGACCTGCTTTTCCGAAAGGACCTTTTAGATTTAATAATCGCGAATACCTAAATATTACCTATCGCACCGACCTTGAGGCCTTAAAAAGGATCGTTCCTGAACCGTTACAAGTGGAAGAACCATTGGTAAAGTTTGAAGTCATGTATATGCCAGATGCGACTGGACTTGGTCGTTATACAGAAGCAGGCCAAGTAATCCCTGTTACATATAACGGTATCAAGGGAGAATATTCACATTGTATGTATGTAGATAATCACCCTGCCATTGCTGTCGGTCGTGAAGCGAGTGCCTATCCGAAAAAACTCGGAGCTCCAAGCTTATTTATTGATTCAGACACGCTTGTGGGAACAGTTGATTATGGAAGCTTGCGCATAGCCAATGCAACGATGGGCTATAAGCATCAGCCTCTTGATTTTGATAAAGCTCGAGAAGAAATTACGAAACCGACGTTTCTGCTTAAAATTATGCCGGATTTTGATGGGAAGCTTAGAATATGTGAACTTCTTCAGACTCAAATTACTGATTTGATCATCAAAGAAGCATGGACAGGCCCGGCTCGTTTACAATTGTTTGAACATGCCTTAGCTCCATTGGCTGATCTTCCTGTACTTGAGGTGCTACATGCTTCCCATATCATAACGGATCTTACGGTATCATCTGCGACTCGTGTCTACAATTATCTTGCTGAGGAAGAATCACACTCACCTTCAAAAATGGAGGAAATCGAAGTCAGTCTGCAAAAATAATGATTACAAAGGGGGGCAGAGTCTGTGGAAATGACAAAAAATTCAGATGAATTCAAAGGTAAAGTTGCATTGATTACCGGTGGTGCAAGAGGGATTGGGCAAGCCACTGCGTTGGCATTTGCTCGCCGCGGGGCAAATATTGTCATCTGCGACGTTGCTGAACATGGAAATGAGACTCTTGCTGCTGTTGAAAGGCTAGGGAGCAAGGGGATTTATGTCCATACCAATGTTGCTGATTCCCAGTCTGTTGAAAATGCTGTAAAGACCGCGATTTCAGCCTTTGGCCGCCTTGACTTTGCTCATAACAATGCCGGGATACGTGCCGTTGCTAATATTGCGGATCTTGCTGAATCGGATTGGAAAAGAGTCATAGATGTCAATCTGACAGGGGTTTTCTTAGGAATGAAATATCAAATTCCAGAGATTTTAAAAACACAGGGCGCGATTGTAAATACAGCTTCGATCTTTGGAATGAAGGGAGTGCCGGAACGTTCTGCTTATGCTGCAAGCAAAGCAGGTGTTATAAGTCTGACAATGACTGCAGCCAGTGAGTATGCCGAACAAGGGATTCGGATCAATGCGGTTGCTCCAGGTTTCATTGCGACAGAGGCAGCGCAAAATACGTTAGGAAATGGTGCACAACCATTGATTGACAGAACTCCCAGAAAGAAACCAGGAAATCCAACCGATATTGCGGAAGCTGTTGTTTGGCTTTGTAGCCCTTATAGCCTAAACGTTAATGGAATCGTGTTACCAGTTGATGGCGGCTATATGGCAAATTGATTATTCTATAGGCTTGACATGGAGCAACCGAAGATTTGATTCATTACGAAGGCAGCTTGACGCTTCGCAAGGTTAACAAGCTCCTTGTTAAGCCAAATTTACAAATTCATGTGATATTGGAGACTTTGAAATGGATCAATCAATCGGTTTTGTTGGTTTAGGTGAAATGGGAGTACCTATGGCTTTAAATTTACAAAAGTCAGGCTTTCAAGTATTTGCTTATGATATTAATCAGAGTATTTATGAAAAGTTACGACAAAAAGGAATTATCTGTTGTGATTCTATTAAAGAAGTGGCCGAAAATTCAGATGAAGCTGTCATATCTATGGTTCGAACGGCACATCAAACAGAAAATGTAATTTTCGGGGAAGAAGGCATTGCCTCAGCCGATAAACAAGGACTGACCATCATCATTATGAGCACTCTAGAGACTACAACTGTGAAAGAATTAGATGAAAAAGTAGAAAAAATGGGATTACATTTGGTAGATGCCCCTGTAAGTGGAGGTCAGTTTGGTGCAGAAGCTGCTACATTATCGATTATGACCGCCGGTGCAGAAGATATAGTGCAAAAGTGTAATCGTTACTTCCAAGCAATGGGCAAAAATATTTTTTATTTTGGTATGGAATGTGGAGCAGGCCAATCAGCAAAACTTGCCAATAATTTAATCGTAGGTATTAATCTTACAGGTACGATAGAAGGACTTAGATTTGGACAAAAATATAGTCTGCCCAAAGATGAACTTTTGAAGCTAATAAGCGTAAGCACGGGCAATAGTTGGGTTGTCAATCACTGGGATGAAGTCAGTAAATGGAAACCAGATGGCACACTTGGTGTATTGTACAAGGACTTAATGGCTGTCATTATGGAATGTTCAAAAGACCAGTTTTCTTTACCTCTGGGTGCATTAACTTCAAGTTTGTTAATCGATTCAATGAAGGCATTGCAGAAGGAATTAGATGAAGAATTAAACAGGATTTCTGTAAATAAATAATAGGTAAATTTAAAAGTTAGAATACTAGAAAATAGAAAATGAATAAAGTAAAACTGACAATAAAAGATTGCTAGATATCTGAAATCTAGAATCGCTCGAATTAATATTAGGGGTGTGAAAATGGGGATTAGTAATCATAAAATTGAAAATCAACAGAGAGATCATAAAGAACAAAGTGAAGTAAAACTTAGTCTTTCAGAAAGAGTAGCAGAAAATTATAGTAAATATTTTCCTGATTCCATGATTTTTGTTCTTGCTATTACTATTATTTCTATGATTTTAGCAGTTGTATTAACGGATAGTGGACCGATTGAAGTAGTGAATTATTGGTTTGATGGATTTCCTATGATGTTTACTTTTGCCTTCCAGTTAATTCTTACTTATGCGGCAGCCCTCGTTATAGTAGAAACTCCTTGGATAGGCAAGCAAATAACCAACCTGGCTAAAAAGGTGAAGAAACCAACAACAGCGTATGTATCAACAGCTTTAGTTAGTGGTTTTTCCTCTTTGTTAGGCTGGTATATTGGACCTGTTGTTGCCGGTACCTTTGCACGTGCTATCGGCAAAACAAATGATAAGGTAGATTATCGACTGTTAACAGCGATTACCTATTCTTCCTGGATTGTTTGGGCGGGCGGAATCTCAGCTACCATCCCATTGTTTGTGGCTACGGAAGGTTCAATGACAGATATACTTGGAGGAGTTGTCCCACTTGAAGCAACCGTTTTCTCTCCAATGAATATCATCTTAATGATTTCAACTGTATTCATTATTACGGCTATCTTCTACTTCATAGGAAAAAACAAAAGGGAAATTGTCTCTTATAAATCACTATTAATTGAAGAAGAAAAAGCAAAAGAAGAAACAGCTGTTGCCATAGAGGGGAATTTTGCAAATGAAACTTTTGCCGACCGTATTAATAACTGGCGTCCAATCCTATGGGTAATAGGTCTTTTAGGTGTAGCGTATATGTTTTATCATTTAGCTATAAATGGATTAAATGGTTTAAATTTAAATTCAATCGCATTTTTAATCATGTTTATGGGCTTTATGGTAACTAGGAATGTAAACCACTATGCTAAAAGTTTCTCAAAACATATGAGTGCTAGTACTTCCATTGCTATTCAATTTCCACTATATGGGGGAATTGCATCTATTTTGTTAGGGACAGGTTTAGCAGAAGTATTTTCACAAGCTGTAGTAAATAGTTCAACAGCAGCCACTTTCCCAGCATTAACATTTTTAATGGAAGGATTTATTCACTTATTTATTCCTTCAGCTGGATCGTTATTTGTCGCAACCGGATCAGCATTTATACTTGCTGCACAGGAATTAGGAGTGGACATTCCACGTACAATAATGGCTGTAAACTACGGTGAAACATGGACTACACTTATTCAACCATTCTGGGCTCTATTATTTATGCCAATTATGGGGGCAGGATTGAAACTGACGGTAAAAGATTTCCTTGGATATTGCCTGCCGATATTAATTATTATTGGGATTTACTGGATTATTGGGGTCACTTATTTACCGATTTAGGCTAAATAAGCAGTGGTTGGTGGTCTCGAGGGATTATGAGATTATGCGTCATTTTATTAGTTACTGAAATCTAACCTTTATAATAATCTGAAAATTATGATTAATCATCGAGTATTGGAGATATGGGAGTCGATGTGATAAAGGTGAAGCAGCCTAAGCAAAGGGATGAGTCAAGGCGCTTCACTTTTCCCAAGTAGAATGATGAAAGTTGTATTATCCTAGTTCAAACCGAAATGAGCGAAGTATTACGGTCAATCTAAAAAGTGAAGATGGAAAAGAAATTATTTACTCTCTAGCGAAAGACGCTGATATTTTAGTAGGGAATTTCTGAACAGGAACACTAGATAAGCTGGGTTATGGTTATGAAACAATGAAAAAATAAATCTCCGTTTGGTGTATCGTTCTATATCAGGGTTTGGCAGAACCAGGTCCCGAAAGGATTTTAGGGATACATAGGTATTTAGGGGAATTTAAATTATATTGGGGGAGCATCTATGGATTTAATCGTTATTCTTTTGTCTTTAGGGTTATTAATATTTGTAGCGTATAGAGGATTTTCTGTCATTTTGTTTGCGCCAATTTGTGCATTACTCGCTGTATCCTTAACAGAACCAAGTCATGTTCTGCCGTTCTTTTCTAATGTATTTATGGCGAAAATGGTTGATTTCATTAAAAACTATTTTCCTGTCTTCCTACTAGGGGCCATCTTTGGAAAAGTGATTGAAATGTCAGGAATAGCTGATCAAATAGCTAGGCTCGTTATACGTATGGTTGGAGCAAAACGTGCTATTCTAGCCGTTGTAATTATGTGTGCTATTCTTACTTATAGTGGAGTCAGTGTGTTTGTGGTTGTGTTTGCCGTTTATCCATTTGCTAAACAGTTGTTCCAAAAAACTAATATTCCTAAGCGTTTAATTCCTGCCACCATTGCACTTGGAGCCTTTAGTTTTACGATGGATGCTTTGCCAGGTACACCACAAATTCAAAACGTGATTCCTACTACTTTCTTTAAAACAGATATCTATGCTGCGCCTACTTTGGGTATTATCGGTGCCATTTTCATGTTGATAGTTGGGATGTTGTACATTGAAAGATGTCGTCGTAAAGCAGCGGCTGCTGGAGAAGGTTATTTTGGCAAAATGGGAGCAGAATCTGAAATGGCAGCAAGTCTCGCAGCTGAAGTGGCGGAGTTTGAAACAAATAAGGAGAAGTCGTTTGACTCCGTTCATGCAAAAGATTGGCTTGCTTTTATGCCCCTTATATTGGTCGGGGTCATGAATAAATTTTTTACTGTCGCCATTCCTAAATGGTATGAAAATGGCTTTGACTTTTCAAAAATTGGATTAGAAGCTTTTGGATCAGTTAATATGGCTTCAGTAGTTGGGATTTGGTCAGTTGAAATGGCACTCGTCATCGGAATTGCAACGACAATGGCCCTTAATTTCAAAGCAGTTAAAACTAATTTCCAAGAAAACTTAAAAGTTGGAATAGGCGGAGCTTTACTAGCTACGATGAATACGGCATCAGAATATGGTTTTGGAGCAGTCATTGCAGCTTTACCAGGTTTTGCGGTTGTTCAGCATGGAATCTCTGGTATGTTCACCAATCCGCTAGTGAATAGTGCTGTGACGACATCCACCTTAGCGGGTGTTACAGGTTCTGCATCTGGAGGGATGAGTATCGCTTTAGGTGTTATGACTGAAAAGTATTTGGCTGCTGCCGCTCAATTCAATATTCCGCCAGAAGTTTTGCACCGCGTTATTTCTATGGCATCTGGCGGTATGGATACGCTTCCGCATAACGGAGGCATCATCACCCTGCTTGCTGTAACTGGACTTACACATAGGCAAGCATATAAGGATATTTTTGCCATTACTATTGTTAAAACACTTGCGGTCGCATTCGTCATCCTCGTTTATACGTTAACTGGCCTTGTATGATTTATAGGTATTTATAAAAATGATACTGTTACCTCTATTTGCATAGGGGGAAGGGAATATAAGCCAGTTGTCAGGAATGTTTCTATTTAACTTCATTCAGCAGAAGTCCTCCACTTCTACAGGTGGGGGATGAATGTAGATTGAATTTTGTTGACTAATATAATGAGGGGACACAAGCCTTTCTTGATAAAAGGCAGGCTGTCTTTAAATGAATGTAAGAGGACAATTGCGAACAATAACAAAAAGAAGGCTTTCAATCGAAAAAAGGCATTGAAAAACTTTCGTTGAATAGAATCAGATCTTCTTTTTGTTATGATTATTTGGCAGTAAGAGGAAACTGTTTTGTCCGTATTAGATATACAAATAGTTTTATTCTTACAGAATAATGGTCCAGCGGCTAAATTTAAGAATCATATGGAAATAACTCCCAATAAAATATTTATTAAAAGGGGATTGAAGCATATTTACTACTATGCTAATATAATAAACAACATAATATTACCTTTAAGATCAGTCCAGAGAGGCTGAAAAGGGCGACGAACAGCTATTTATGGCTGTCTTTTACTTACTTTTGTTTACTCATGCCCTTTTGTCCTCTGCGACTAAAGGGTATTTATTTTGTTCTTTTTTAAATAAACCTCTTTTAAGCGAAGTCCTGTGAGGCTTCAAAGGAGAATGGGAAATTTGAATAACCATTCTTTCGAGGTTCAACAAGTAGAAAACGGAAGGGTGGAATCAAAATGGATTATCGTAAAAAAACAGTCGTCGCATCTACAGCAGGTTTAACGTTAGAAGGCATGGATATCATGTTTATCTCCTTTGCGATGTCGATGATTATTTCAGAGTTTGGCATTGACTTTGCAACTGGAGGACTTATATCTTCCATAACAAATCTTGGAATGCTTGTTGGCGGAATTGTATTTGGAATTTTGGCAGACAAGTTTGGCAGGGTGAAAATTTTTACTTATACAATCTTATTGTTCGCACTAGGCACTGCTCTAACGGGAATAGCAACAAATATTGAACAGGTTTATTTGTTTCGATTTATTGCTGGACTTGGCGCAGGTGGTGAGTACGGAATCGGAATGGCTCTTGTAGCCGAGGCTTGGCCGAAGAATAAACAAGGAAGAGCTTCTTCTTATGTAAGTGTCGGTGCTCAATATGGTGTTATTCTTGCTGCATTACTAAGTGCGATGATTCTGCCAATGTTAGGCTGGAGAGCGCTGTTCTTTGTTGGGATACTTCCTGTTATTTTTGCTTTCATTGTAAGAAAGAACCTAAAAGAATCGCCAAAATGGCTAGATGCACAGAAAGACAATACAGTTAAGAAAGTAGAAAAGGGTAAATTAGTTCAGTTATTTTCTACACCAAAAACAACAATGACAACGATTGCTCTTGTTATCATGGCCACTGTTCAAATTGCAGGCTATAATGGATTAATGATTTGGCTGCCTTCAATGCTGCAGCAATCACAAGGCTTGTCCGTATCAAGCTCAGCGCTGTGGACAATTAGTACAGCGGTTGGGATGATCATTGGGATGTTAACCTTTGGACGATTCATGGACCGATTTGGAGCAAAGCGAGCTTACGGTACCTTTTTACTTGCCTCTGCTGCTGCTGTATTCTTCTATTCGTATGCAACAGGAAGCGCAGGCTTATTAATTGGCGGTGCAATTGTCGGATTCTTTTCAAATGGAATGTTTGCTGGATATGGTGCACTAATCAGCAGCTTTTATCCGGTTCAAGTAAGAAGTACAGCTACTAACACAATCTTTAACTTTGGTCGTGCAGTAGGAGGTTTATCACCAATTCTTGTTGGATATATCCTGCAAAGTTCTAATATGACAGTTGTAATGATTTACTTAGCGGCCCTATATTGCATTTCCTTTATCGTTATGCTTACACTTCAGAAAACAAAGTCAAGCCGTCGTACATTAAAGGTTATGCAGCCATCTGAAAAATTCTAATTACAAATATAGATAAAAAACAAACCATCAATTAAGGTGCTGAAAAGTACCTAATTGATGGTTTGTTTTTTTGTAAATGTTTGATGAATTCAGCTTTCGTCTCGGTATGATGGAGAAAAAGAATTTAACGAATGATTTTTTGGTTCTGCCAGCCAGAAGGTAGGGAAATGTTTGTTTGAATTTATTTAAAAAAGAGAAGAAAAATAAAGGTAGCTTGAATTGCTACCTTTTAGTTTGATTAAGATCTTAACTAATCTAATGACTTTCAATATATGTTTCAAGAGCTGGATGAAACTCTTTTTGATAATGCTGATCCGGACATGATTTAATGACAATTGCTTTTAAAGTATTGGAATGTTGAGTTTCTAATACTTTATTGCATTTTGGGCAATGTTCAACAAAAAGGTTTTTAAAAAAACGCATAAGCAGATTCACCAACCTTATTCCGTTAATTCCTATAATTATAGTATGAATTATACAGTATCTTTGTAATTTTACAATAGATAATGAAAAATTTTACTTATATTTATATTATGGAAGGCGATTAGTAAGAGTGAATAATCAAACATAAAGTGAATATCGAATTTCGGTGCTCATTTTATTTTTTGAAAAGGAGTACCGGACATTTTTAATCGAAGAACCACTCAAAAACGATATAAAATACAGTTGACAATATACCTATATGGGTATAATATAAAGCGTGTTGATTGGTTCTTTAATTGATGGAGGTTAGAATGGCATTATTAATTTTTAGTACAGTGATTGTCCTATTTATTTTATATAGAAGATATTTTCCTGTTCATGGCGTCCAGTGTAATCATTTTAGCGATCTTGATTTAGATAAAATAAATGTAATAGATGTAAGGGATTTTAATGAATCTTGCAAGAATCCAATCGAGGGAGCAATAAATATCCCGATTGCCTATCTTAAAAGAAATTATCATGAAATTCCAAATCGTGATTTACATTTAATAGCATTAAGCTTAGTAGAAAAAAATATGGGAATACGTTTATTAAGACAAAATGGTTTTCGGGTAACTGGATATTCAATAATTGAACAGAAAAAATTTTTTTAAAGGAAAACTCATTAAACTAAGCGTTAAGGAGGTAGAAAAATGGATTATAATGATCAAATGAAAAATAGGGTAAAACGTATTGACGGGCAGTTAAAAGGAATTTTAAGAATGATGGAAGAAAATAAGGAATGCAAGGAAGTCATTACTCAGTTATCTGCAGCCAGAACTGCCATTGACCGTACAATTGGAGTTGTCGTAAGTTCTAATTTAGTGGAGTGTGTTCAAAAAAGTCATGAGCTAAGTGACAAAAGTACAGAAGAGTTAGTAAAAGAAGCCGTTAATCTGTTAGTAAAAAGTCGGTAAAAAAGATTTGACACTTTTCTTTATTTTTATTATTATACCCATATGGGTAATAGTATAAATAATAAGGAACAGGAGGAATGAAAGGATGAATGTAACTAAAATATTAGATGCAAAAGGTTTAGCCTGTCCGATGCCAATTGTTAAAACAAAAAAAGCTATAAATGAACTTGAATCTGGTCAGATTCTAGAAATCCATACAACAGATAAAGGTTCAAAAAATCACCTATCCGCTTGGGCTAAATCAGGTGGACATGAATTACTAGAATACGAAGAGGAAAACAATATTTTAAAATTTTGGATTAAATAAGGCTAATTTTTTTAACTTTAATTATACCCATACCGGTATTAGTAAAAATAACATCTCGGAGGTAACCTTATGACAGATAAGAAAAAGACAACCATTATCTTATTTAGTGGAGATTATGATAAAACAATGGCAGCTTATATCATTGCAAATGGGGCGGCTGCATATGACCATGAAGTAACAATTTTTCACACATTTTGGGGATTAAACGCCCTTCGTAAAGATGAAAAGACTCAGGTGAAAAAAGGGTTTATGGAAAAAATGTTTGGAAAAATAATGCCAAGAGGTGCAGATAAAATGGGACTTTCGAAAATGAACTTTGCCGGCTTTGGTCCTAAAATGATTAAGGATGTTATGAAAAAACACAACGCGATGCCTCTACCGCAACTAATCGAAATGGCACAAGAGCAGGATGTAAAATTAGTTGCTTGTACGATGACGATGGATTTATTAGGTCTACAAAAAGAAGAACTGCTAGATAACATTGAATATGCAGGGGTAGCTGCGTATTTGGCAGATGCCCAAGAAGGAAATGTAAATCTATTTATTTAGAAGAAACGGGGAATTATCCCCTGATAATAGGAGGGACTAGTCTTGGAATATGTGAATTATATTGTTATTGCTCTATTTCTATTCTTGATTATTCAACGCATGATGCCAACAAAAGGTGTTAGACATATATCTACAGCACAATTGAAAAGTGAATTAAAGGATAAAAATAAGCAATTTGTTGATGTCCGAACACCCGGAGAGTTTAAGGGCAGCCATATTAAAGAATTTAGAAATATCCCTCTACAACAACTTGCGCAAAAATGTGAGAAAGAACTATCCAAGGATAAAGAAGTTGTTGTGATATGTCAAAGTGGTATGAGAAGTCAAAAGGCTAGTAAGTTCCTAACAAAATCAGGATTTACAAAAGTAACAAATGTCAAAGGCGGCATGAGTGCCTGGAACTAATAGAAATTGAATGAGGTCTTTTACAATGAGAGAAATGACTGCAAAAGAAGTAGAAACATTATTGAATGAAGGAAAGACATTAAATATTATAGATGTACGTGAAGTTGACGAAGTAGCAGCCGGAAAAATACCAGGTGCAGTTCATATTCCATTAGGATTAATGGAGTTTCGTATACATGAATTTGATAAAGCAAAAGAGTATATCATGGTTTGCCGTTCAGGAGCTAGAAGCAGCCGTGCAACTCAATTTCTTGAAAGCTATGGATTTAACGTAATTAACATGGCTGGAGGAATGCTTTCTTGGGAAGGAAAAGTTAAATAAATTTTTTTCGTAAAAACAATACCCCAATACGTATAAAAACAGGAGGCTTTAAAATGGAGTACTTAAAAGCAAACGTGATTTTAGATGCAAAAGGATTAGCATGCCCGATGCCAATTGTAAAAACAAAAAAGGCGATGAGTAATTTAGAGGCAGGGCAAGTATTAGAAGTTCAAGCGACAGATAAAGGATCTAAATCCGATATAAAAGCTTGGGCGGAAAGCTCAGGACATCAGTATTTAGGGACGATTGAAGAAGGGAAAGTGTTAAAACATTATCTTCGTAAATCTTCTGATGATGAGGTACCGGAGAAAAAATATCCACACATCATTAATAATGAAGAGTTAGAAAGAAAACTAGAGGCTAATGAAAACATAGTGGTCCTAGATGTAAGAGAAGCGGCAGAATATGCATTTAACCATATTCCAAATGCTATTAATATTCCTTTAGGTGAATTAGAAGAACAATTAAATGAATTAAATAAAGAAAATGAAATCTTTGTGGTTTGTCGTACAGGGAGCCGTAGTGATCTTGCTGCGCGAAAGTTATCAGAAAAAGGGTTTGCCAATGTGATCAATGTTGTTCCTGGAATGAGTGAATGGTCTGGTAATACAACGGGTATTCATGATTAATAGTATATTTTTTTTGAATTCATAAATACTATAGGGGGTAATGTAGATGACTCTAAAAGTAATGACTGCCAAACAACTGGCTAAAAAAGTATTAAATAAAGAAGAATTGTTTATTCTTGATGTCCGCAATGAAAGTGATTTTCGTGATTGGAAAGTTGAAGGAGAAAATTTCCAATATTTAAATGTTCCATATTTCGAGTTAATTGATGGTATTGAACCAATTGCTGATCAAATTCCAAAAAATCAAGATGTCCTTGTGATTTGTGCTAAAGGTGGGTCTTCTGTATTTGTTGGAGAACAATTAGTTGATGCGAAATTTGATAATATTTACACTTTAGAAGACGGAATGCAAGCTTGGAGCAGGTACCTAGAAAAGGTAAAGGTATATGAAGATAACAACCTTAAAGTATTCCAATTTATCCGCGTAGGAAAAGGGTGCCTATCGTACATGGTTGTATCTGGTCAGGAAGCTCTCATTGTTGATCCCACACGTTTTGTAGATGATTACGTAAAAGCTGCGGAAAATGAAGGAGCAAAAATTACTCACATTGTCGATTCTCATTTACACGCTGATCATATCTCAGGTGGTAACATGCTAGCGGAAATGACAGGTGCAAAATATTACATTATGAAGAGTGAAGGTGCAGTATTTAATTTTGAGGCATTAGAAAATTATCAAAAGATTGAGTTCGAGCAAGTACAACTGGAAGTCTTAGCTGTAAAAACTCCTGGACATACACCTGGCAGCGTATCATTTTTTGTGAACGAAAAACTTTTATTCTCAGGTGATACTATTTTTATTAGTGGATTAGGTCGTCCTGACCTCGGAAATAAAGTACGTGAATGGGCAAATGATTTGTTTAATACCGTTCATAACAAGGTATCACAAATTGCAGATGATGTGATTGTACTCCCTGGTCATTATGCTGACTTGGATACTGAGATAAACTCAGAGGGATATATAGGCGATACGCTTGGGAGGATTAGGCAACGCAATAAAAATATGTTTACTGCTGCCAAAGATGAATTTCTTGATCGTGTTGAAAGGTCAGCAAGTTCAGTTAAACCGCCTAATTTTGAAGAAATAGTTGCGATTAATCGTGGAGTTGAAAAAGTGGATTCTGATAAAATGCAAGAGTTGGAAATTGGACCTAACCGTTGCGCTGTACATCACATTGAATAATAGGAGGCAACTAAAAAATGAATGTAGCTAAAGTATTAGATGCAAAAGGCTTGGCTTGTCCAATGCCCATTGTGAAAACAAAAAAAGCCATAAATGAACTTGAATCAGGTCAAGTATTAGAAATCCATACAACAGATAAAGGCGCAAAGAATGACCTTACAGCCTGGGCAAAGTCAGGAGGACACGATCTTTTAAAATACGAAGAAGACAATGATGTATTAAAATTTTGGATTCAAAAAGGATGATAATAAAGGGAACTGAAAAGGTTCCCTTTTCTGAATAAAAGGAGGAAGAAATGGATATTAGCTTGATAATCACGATCTTCCTAATTGGATTTATAGGTTCATTTATTTCAGGGATGTTAGGAATTGGTGGAGCTATTATTAACTTCCCAATGCTATTATATATTCCAGCCGCTCTTGGGGTAGGACATTTTACGGCACATGAAGTTTCAGGAATTACAGCTGTACAGGTTTTCTTTGCTACAATTGGCGGTGTTTTTGCTTACCGCAAAGGCGGGTTTATAAACAAAACTCTGATTGTTTACATGGGGATTAGTATTCTGTTTGGAAGTTTTATTGGAGGGATCGGCTCCAATCATATGACGGAAAGCGGAGTAAATATCGTTTATGGAATTTTAGCTTTGCTTGCCGTAATTATGATGTTGGTACCTAAAAAAGGTATTGATGATATTTCCTTAGATAAGGTGAAATTTAACAAGTGGCTTGCGGCACTTCTAGCATTTATTGTCGGGATTGGGGCAGGTATTGTAGGTGCTGGAGGAGCATTTCTGCTTGTCCCCATTATGCTTGTCGTATTAAGGATACCTACAAGAATGACTATTGCCTCTTCCTTGGCTATTACACTTATTTCATCTATTGGTACTATCACCGCTAAAATCTCAAATGGGCAAGTAGAAATTCTTCCATCTCTTATGATGGTTGCGGCCAGTTTAATTGCCTCCCCACTAGGAGCAAATGCTGGAAAAAGAATGAATACAAAAGTTCTACAAATCATTATGGGAATATTAATCTTGGCTACGGCAATAAAGACATGGATGGATATATTATAAATTTCATAATGATAGTGGATACTATATTGAAAGGCTGGTTGAACGATGAATCTTTGGAATACTCGGTTTAAGATGGAAAACTATGTGTATGGAAAGGAGCCAAATGTTTTCTTAGCAGAAATGCAGCGGAAACTCCAAATAAAAGGCCGTGCTTTAGCAATCGCAGAAGGCGAAGGACGTAATGCAGTTTTCTTGGCTGAACAA
Organism: Niallia oryzisoli; assembly: GCF_036670025.1. Classification (NCBI taxonomy): domain Bacteria; kingdom Bacillati; phylum Bacillota; class Bacilli; order Caryophanales; family Bacillaceae; genus Niallia; species Niallia oryzisoli. The sequence continues at coordinate 783,380 of NZ_CP137640.1, forward strand.
GGAATGGACGTGACAGCATGGGACTATGCAGAATCAGGGTTAGAAAAAACTAAAAAGCTTGGAAAGGAACGAGGTGTAAAGGTTCATACTGAGCTTGTAGACTTAAGTGAAGCTTCCTGGAAAAAAGAGCAATGGGATGAAATCATATGTATATTTGGGCATTTCCCAAAGGAATTACGAACAAAAACACTCCTAGGAGTAAGGGATGCAGTGAAACCGGGTGGTTATTTTTTAACAGAAGTTTATTCGTATAAACAAATCCCCTACAATAGTGGAGGACCACGCGAATTAAATTTTTTGTATAAACCTGAGGAATTTTTACAAACCTTTACTGATTGGCGTTTTGTTCACTTTTTTATGGGAGAGGTTGTTCGTCACGAGGGAGAACTACATAATGGTTTATCCCATGTTATTCAATTTATAGGACAAAAACCGATCGATTAGATTTATGATAATAATTTAGTTTCTTAATCGTCTTTTGCTCATTTGTTAATAGGATCTTTCTCTAATGGATATTTAGAATAAGATTAGTAAACGATAACAATGATAGGAGGGATCGATCATGTTTGATGAAATGTCTGATGATGAAAAGGAAAAACTTGAAGAAGTTCTGAAAAATTCAATTGAAACGGAAGAAGATTTAATGCGTACTTATCTGATAGGTGCTGAGCGGGTCCAAGATGATGATGAGCTAAAAGAACGTCTCGAAAATTTCGCGCAGGGAAATGCGAAACGGACAAAGCAGCTGATCGATGAGCTGAATGAAATGAAGGAAGAATAGAAGTGTTAAATAAAAAAGAGCCGATTCCCGAACGGCTCTTTTTTATTAATTTATCGCACAATAAACCAGCCGTTCACAAGCTGTTCTTTATTATACAACAAGGGCTGATTGGTTTTAGCATCGATAACTTCTCCGCCGGCAGCTTCAACAATTGCCTGGCCTGCTGCTGTATCCCATTCCATTGTTGGAGCAAAGCGCGGGTAGACATTTGCCTTTCCTTCTGCCACTAGACAAAATTTCAAGGAGCTTCCTGCGGAAATCATGTCAACCTCTCCATGCTCCTTTTTAAGGCTCCCGACAAATGTCTCAGTTTCAGGAGATAAATGAGAGCGGCTTGCAACAACTATATATGGACCCTCATGACCAACTTTAATTTTTGGGGAAACGGCTAATAGGTCTTCCTCTGAGGTTAGCTGATGAGTGCTGTACTGGTTAATTTTAAAAGCTCCAAGCTGGTTTGAAAAATACATTTCATCCTTAACTGGAACGTAGATTACACCCAGGATAGGCTTTTGATTATGAACAAGTGCAATATTTACAGTGAACTCCCCGTTACGGTTTACGAATTCCTTCGTTCCATCTAAAGGATCGACAATCCAAAGCGTGTTCCATTTTTTTCGTTCCTCAAAAGGAAGGTGCTGGCCTTCTTCGCTTAATATAGGAATCGAGGGATAGCTCTGACTCAAATGTTTAACAATAATCTCATGTGACTTTCGATCGGCTAATGTAAGCGGTGATGCATCCTCTTTAGTTTCCACTTGAAAGTCTGTGTCATACACCTCTAAAATCTTTTTCCCTGCCTCATAGGCAGCTTTTGTTATATCCAGTATTTGAATCGTTTCTAGCATGCAAATCATCCTTAGTATTTATTAGTTGCTTTCTTAAAAATAAAAATGAAATAATATATGTAGAAAAATTTAGAAATATTGAGTAAAGAGAATTAATGTAATTCTACATAAAAGGTACTAATCCTGCAAATGAATGATTCCGTAAATTGGAGGTAATCGAAATGGATTTACAGTTAGCTGGTAAAAAAGCGATTATTACAGGGGGAAGCCGCGGCATTGGGAAAGCGGTTGCGCGTCAATTAGCCTTAGAAGGGGTTGATTGTGTCATCTGCTCCAGAAATGAAACAGTGTTAAAAGCGGCAGCCAAGGAAATTAGCGAGGAAACAGGACGGAATATTTACCCTGTCACAGCTGATTTGGGAAATCCTGATTCCATTCAACATTTAGTAGAAACTGCCGTAGATTTATTGGGAGGAATTGATATTCTGATAAACAATGGAGCCCGTGTAAGCGGAAAGGAACCTGAAGGTTTTAATGAAGTTAGTGATGAATTAATTTTAAAGGATTTCGAGGAAAAATTTCTCGGCTATTTCCGCTGTACAAGAGCTGTCGCTCCATATATGAAGGAAAATAATTGGGGTCGAATTATTAATGTGAGCGGCTTGGCTGCCAGAATGGGCGGAAGCGTTAGTGCAGGGGCACGAAATGTTTCAGTTGTTCATTTAACGAAGACCTCATCACTAGAGTTAGGAAAATACGGGATTAATGTGAATGCTGTCTATCCAGGGTTTACAGAAACGGAAACCATCAATGAACGAATTCCAAATGAAGAGGATAGAGCGAAGCTTGCCAGCATGAATTCAATTGGCCGCTTGGTGAATGCCCAAGACGTGGCAAATGCCATAACATTCCTGGCATCGCCATTATCAGTCTCCATTAGCGGCGAAGTACTCCCTCTGACAGGCGGTGCAGGTAACTCTGTATTTTATTAAAAATCAAGGGGACGGTTCTCTTGAATCCAAAGGGAAGCCGGAGAACCGTCTCTCTGCTTTAATTGAGCTTTTGAGCTGGTAATGTTTTTTTATGCCGCCAAAAGAGAGACTGCCCAATTTGGCTAAGTTTTTTTTTAAGACTAGAATCTTCACTAGGTTTCTCATTTTCTACCTTTTTTGAATGATAGGCTTTAGTACATAGTTCTAGCTGGCTGTTGATTTCTTGTTCATCTTCTTTTCTTTGTACATAATGATACACGCCCAATGAATCCTGTTCGCGGGCCTTTGTATTGTCTGATAGAATAATTTCGAGTGATTGATAAATTCTCGCTTTTAAATGGTCTTTAAATATCGGGAACAGGATTTCTACTCGATTCACCATGTTTCTTGTCATCATATCGGCAGATGATAAATAGATATTTTGCTCGCCATGATGGTGAAAATAGTAGATACGTGTGTGTTCTAAAAATCTACCAACGATACTCCGAACAGTAATGTTTTCACTGACATTTTTAATACCAGGTCTTAGGCAGCAAATTCCCCTAACAATCAGCTCAATTTTCACACCAACTCTTGATGCTTCGTACATCTTCATAATAAGTTTCTTATCTGTCAGTGAGTTCATTTTTGCAATAATATGGCCGTCACCATATTGTTTATGGAATGAAATTTCCTTATCAATCAGTTCAAGAAATTCTTCCCTGATGTCATGCGGTGATACAATTAAGTGATGGTAGGACGGTTTTTCCATGTGGCCGCTTAAGTAATTAAAAAAGTTTGTTGCATCAAGTCCAATTTGTTCATTCGATGTAATTAAGCCCATATCGGTATAGGTTCTTGCTGTAGCATCATTATAGTTACCAGTACCTAAGTGGACGAAACGTTCAATTTTATTTTTCTTTCGGCGGACGACCAACGTTATTTTGCTGTGAGTTTTCAAGTGTGTCATCCCATAAATGACATGACAGCCTGCTTTTTCTAACTCTTTAGCCCACTGAACATTGTTTTTTTCATCAAATCTTGCTTTTAATTCCACCAGTACTGTTACTTGTTTCCCATTTTCAGCAGCGCGTTCGAGACTTTTAATAATTGGAGAATTTCCACTTACCCGGTAAAGCGTTTGCTTAATTGCCAGTACATCCGGATCATCAGCTGCTTGTGAGATAAAGTCGACGATCGGCTCAAATGATTCATATGGGTGATGAAACAGCAAATCCTCGCTAAGTGCTGCTTCAAAGATGTCTTTCTTTCCAATCATGTCTTTCGGGACTTGGGGAATGAACGTTTCATAGACTAAGTGTTCATGGCTGGCTTGGATCGTATTACAAAATGAAAATAAGAAGGTTAAATCAAGCGGTGCTTGAACAAAATAAACATCCTTTTGATGAATTTCCAATTCTTCTATTAAATAATTAAGCACTTGTTGATCATGGAGCTGACTTTGTACTTCTAATCTCACGCATGCTCCCCATTTGCGTTTTTTCAGTTCCTCTTCAATTTCACGTAAAAGATCATCGGCCCCTTCTTCATGGATGGTTAAATCGGCATTACGAGTAATACGGAAAGGAGTAACTGATTTGACCTCAAAGCCCAAAAATAATTTATCAATAAATTTAGCAATAACCTGCTCAAGCAGAACAAATCGTCTTGTATTATTTTTAGTAGGCAGCTCTATATATCGCTCGATAACAGATGGAACCTGTACAATGGCCATTTTATTTTCATTTTGGTTTTTACTAAGGTCCCGGAGGACAATAGCTAAATTAAGCGACTTATTTAACAGCATGGGAAAAGGCCGGTAAGCATCTATTGCCATCGGTGTGAGGACCGGAAAGATATGCTCATCAAATTGGTTTTCTAAAAATGAAAGGTCGCCCCCGGAGATTTCTTCAATTGGGATTATTTTTACACGTTCTTTTTCTAAAAGAGGGGTTAATACTTGTAAATAGGTATGATCGTGTTGTTCAATCAGTTTATGGGTAACAGTAGAAATAGCAGATAACTGTTCAGCGGGTGTCAGTCCTGCTTTGTTCTCAGGACGGTTAAATCCGGCTTTTACTTGATCTAGTAAGCCAGCCACACGAACCATGAAGAATTCATCTAAATTTGAACTAAAAATAGCCATGAATTTGAATTTTTCAAGCAGAGGATTGCGGTCATCCATCGCTTCTTCCAATACCCTTTGGTTAAAATCAAGCCAGCTTAGTTCTCGATTATTATAGTAAGAAGGGTCACCTAATTGTATTAAGGGGTCTTCAACCTGTTTTTCGGTTGGTGTGTTCATATTCATCCATCTCCTAATTCGTTAGATGAGTTCAAAAAAAAGCAGGCAATGTTCTGCTAAATGGAAAGCACCATTTTGCAGAAGTGTAAAAGAATACAGATAATCTTCATGTTTGCTGGAATTGCATACACATTGGTTGCTGCAGTAAGCAATTGAGATATTCTTTTCTTTTATATCCTTGTCGAATTTTGAACTATTTGTTTAAGTAATATTAAAAATATCAAAATAAGGTAAAGATTATGTATGGGAATTGTAAATTTTCTGTTAACATTTGTCGAAAGACGTTTGAAAAAAGTCGAAAAATATTGTATGGAGTGAGGCTTCTTAATGAGTGAAACCTGTTTTAAAGAATTTAACATAAGTGAAGAAATCATAAGGGCACTTACGGCAATGAACTATGTAAATCCGACAGAAGTTCAGCGTAAAGTGATTCCGATAGCATTAGATAAAAAGGATTTGGTTGTAACATCACAAACAGGCAGCGGTAAGACTGCTGCGTTTGGCATACCTATATGCGAAATGGCCGAATGGGAGGAGAACAAGCCGCAATGTCTAATCCTTACCCCTACCCGTGAACTTGCCGCGCAGGTAAAACAGGATATCACGAATATTGGCAGGTTTAAACGGATAAAAGCAGCAGCCATCTATGGCAAGCAATCCTTTGCAAAACAAAGGCTAGAGCTGAAGCAAAAAACGCATGTTGTAGTTGGAACTCCCGGTCGGGTATTGGATCATATTGAAAAAGGAACATTGATAGTGGAAAAGCTGAAATTTCTTATTATCGATGAAGCAGATGAGATGCTGAATATGGGGTTCATCGACCAGGTGGAGAGTATCATTCAGAAGCTCCCTATAGAGCGAGTGACGTCAGTTTTCTCGGCAACGATGCCGGAGGATATTAAACATCTCTGTCAGACGTATATGAAGGGGCCGGTTGAAATCGCAATTGAAGCAACTGGTATCACGACAGAAAGGATTGACCACAGCCTTGTTTATGTAAAAGAAGAGGAGAAATTTTCGCTTTTAAAGGATTTAACAACTGTTGAAAATCCGGATAGCTGTATTATTTTCTGCCGTACTCAGGACCGTGTGGATGATGTAATGGAGTGCCTGGATCGTACCGATTATCCATGTGATAAGCTTCATGGCGGAATGTATCAGGAGGATCGTTTCGCAGTGATGGATGATTTTAAACGAGGAGTATTTCAATATTTGGTTGCAACAGATGTGGCTGCAAGAGGGATCGATGTTGATAATATTAGTCTGGTAATTAATTACGATATTCCATTAGAAAAAGAAAGCTATGTTCATCGTACAGGGCGGACAGGCAGAGCTGGCAGGGAGGGCAAGGCTGTTACCTTTGTTACTACTAATGAACAGAAGTATTTAGATGAAATTGAACAATATATTGGGTTTAAGATCCCTGTCATAACGGCGCCGACAGAAGAGGAAGTAGAAAGCAAGAAGGCTGCATTTACGGCAAAAATAAAAGCAACTCCGATTATAAAGGAAGATAAAGCGGCAAAATTAAATCAGAACATTATGAAGCTGTATTTTAATGGAGGGAAGAAAAAGAAGCTGAGAGCAGTCGATTTTGTTGGGACGATTGCCAAATTAGACGGCATAACAGCTGATGATATTGGAATAATTACAATCGAAGAAAATGCCTCCTTTGTTGAAATCTTAAATGGAAAAGGTCCAGCTGTCCTAGAGGCCATGAAGAAAACCACCGTCAAAGGAAAGCAATTGAAGGTACACCAGGCAAGAAAATAAGCAGAGGGGCGTTCCCTCTGCTTTGTTCATATTCCTTATTTACTTGTATAAATAAGGATGACGTCTCTCAGGAATTCAGCAGCACCTTGCTGAACTTTGTCATAGTAGGCTTTGAATCGTTCATCGTCTACATACATTTGGGCAAGGCCGCGATGGGCTTCTTTACTGTATTCGTGCCAATGGAAGCAAAGCCATTGTTTGTGGAGGTCGGCTGTTTTTTGAGCGAGCTCACCAGCTGGGTCACCGGTTGCCATAGCCTGTTCTAGCGTTTCCAGCACCTGCTCTGCTAACTGGGTTACTTTTTCATAATCTTCCTGTGACATGTTCATGAATTTTTTATTTGATTTGTTTACAGTATCTTCGCCATATTTTTGACGGATTTCTTCACCATATTTCTTCTCATTTTCCTCGACCATTTTTTTCTTAAAGCCTTCAAACTTTTCTTTATTAGACATGGTTATTCTCCCCTCTTTCGCTGCAATCGTTTTATTGACATTGTCGATTAACAAATCTAATTGGTTTCTTTTTTCAAGGAGCTTTTGCAAATGTTCCCTAAGTGCGTTCATGCCATCGAAGGACGGATCGTGTAAAATTTCCTTTATGTTGTTTAATTCTAAACCTAATTCTCGAAAGAAAAGAATTTGCTGCAGCATGTCAACTTCTGCCTGACCATAAATTCGATAGCCAGATGAATTGATTCTTGCCGGCTTAAGAATCTCAATGTCATCGTAGTATCGAAGTGTTCTGGTACTGATTCCTGCGAGTTTTGCGAGTTTTTGCACGGTGTATTCCATCTACTAAAACCTCCCTGTAACTAAACGATACACCTTTACGCAACGTCAATGTCAACGGGGTTTTAACTAAATTTTTTGTTTGGAAAAATAGGCTTTTCAGAGGGGGTATGGAACAAAAGGATTGCTTCTTAACAGAAAAAGGAAAGGACTGCTTCTGTTTCCTTTCCCATTTTTCTTATATTCATTTAGTTCCTAAATTTCACGGAGTGCACTTTCTACATCTTTAAAACCTCGGATATCCTCTCTTTCTGGTTCATCAGATTCAATTGTCCATTCATTTTTTATTGGAGTTAATTCTCCATGATTGTTCTTTTTAAATGGAGTGTGAATATGATAAGTTTTGCCTTCTTTTCTAGCTGTATAGCCGATAAAATATTGATCATCCTGTCCTTCTTCTTCAAAAATACCGATATCCTCTATGTCGAATTTATCGATGTAGGGCTGGAAGGACTGTTGTAAATCATTGATAATTTGCTCTCTCGTTAAATATTCCATTCTTTTCACTCCCTTCCTATTCATACCTATCTTTAATATGACCTTCATTATCTTTCTTAATCGTTTCTTGCCATTTTATTTTCTATTCATCGCGGATCAAATTTCCAAATATTATAATGGTTTTTAATTCAATAACAATAACGAATAATCAGGTGATTATGTTATTATATTACTATCCTTATCTATAGAAATTTTTGTCGAAGTTTACATTAAATATTAAGAAAAAATTATTAAATATTAGTTTAAATTCGGAGGCTATATGAAATTCAGGACAAAGCTCTTTGGGAGTATCGGCTTAATCATTTTGCTTATATCGATTAGCGTAATCTATCTAATGAACATGCTTGAACAATCAATGGTCAACATGCATGTAGTTGTGAATGACTTGTATGCGAGAATTGACATTGCCAATGAGATTAAGAGTGACACGAATCAATCAAACCAATTTGGTATCGAAATATTGGAAGACCAATTATCTGTCAATCCAACCGCTATAGATAATTGGGAAAGCTCCAATTTACGAATCGGACAAAACATTGAGTTATTGAAGGAATTGGATAAGCAAGAAATATCAAAAGAATTAATTGAAAAATATCGAGCGCTTCATGATTCGAGTCTTGATACCATTCAGCAAGTAATTACGATGCAAAAAACAAATCAGAGTGTTGAAACTTCCGAGGAGCTTTTGAATGATATAAAGCTCAATCAGGAAAGAATGAAGCAAATAACGAGTCTTCTCGTTGGCTTGCAGGAGCAAGAAATGAAAAATGAACTTTTGCGATCACGAGAAACCTATAATAAAGCTGTCACAATTATCTATATTTATTTAGCCATTACTTTGTGCTCTGGTGCTGCGCTTATTATTATCATTATTGGCAGTATGACAAAGAACCTTAAGCGCCTCGCTTCGGTTATGGAAAGTGTAAATGATTCTAATGTTGACAATCTGCCGAGGATCAAGGTCTCGACAAAGGATGAAATTGCGTCTATTGCCAATGCTTATAATAAAATGGTGGCAGATTTGGAAAGTCACAGCCAGCATGAAAGAAAGCTGTTAGCAGAAGCTGAGGCACATAGCTGGCATCAAAGTAAAATTGCCGAAATTGTTAAGATTTATCCAGAAGCGAAGGACATCCGAATGCTGGCTGAATTATTAATGTCAAAGCTTGTACCAATGGTGGGAGCTAATTTCGGTGTATTTTATTATAAGAAACATGATGGTGAAAAAACATATTTACAGAGAATGGCTGGCTACGCCATTACAAATGACCAAAAGGAATATGAAGTCTTTCAAATGGGAGAAGGGCTTATCGGGCAATGTGCACTGGAAAAGCAGCCAATTCTCTTAAATAAGGTTCCAAAGGAATATATCAAAATACGTTCTGGAATAGGAGAGATCTTACCGAGAAATAGTATGATTTTGCCTGTATTATTTGAGAATGAAGTACTCGCTGTTATTGAAATAGCGACGTTTGACACGTTTGAGTTTAGTCAAATCAAGCTGCTTGAGGATGTAGCAGCTACTCTTGGAATTACAGTCAACAGTATCTCTAATCATATGAAAGCAGAACGGCTGCTTCAAGAATCGCAAAGTTTAACAGAAGAATTGCAAGTACAATCTGAAGAACTGCAGCTGCAGCAGGAGGAGCTGCGGACAACGAATGAAAAGCTTGAGGAACAGTATGCAGCTTCAGAACAAAAGAAACAAGAGCTGGAGATTGTTAAAGAAGCTCTTGAAGAAAAGGCTATGCAGTTAGAAGTGAATTCAAAGTACAAATCTGAATTTCTCGCTAATATGTCCCATGAGCTAAGAACACCGCTTAACAGTTTACTTATTTTAGCGCAAATTCTTGCTGATAACGGGGAAGGAAATCTAACCGAGAAACAAAGAGAATATTTAAGTACGATCTATTCCTCCGGTAATGATTTACTTCTATTGATCAATGATATTTTAGACTTAGCAAAGGTAGAGTCCGGAAAGTTAGAAATCATTCAAGATAAGGTCGACCTAAAACAGATTGAAGAGCAATTGATGAAGCAGTTTTCTCCACTTGCAAAGCAGAAGGAGTTAGATTTCCAGATTAGGCTGGAGCCGGATGTTCCTTTATATTTTTATAGTGATAAGCATCGTTTAATACAAATTGTTAATAATTTGCTTTCAAATGCGTTTAAATTCACTGAACGGGGCTGTGTTTCACTTGTTATTCACAGCTTGGTTAGGGATAACAGCGGGCAGGAAACCCAACGCAATAATCCGGCAGAAAAATTATTAGCTTTCTCTGTCATCGACACAGGGATTGGAATATCAAAGGAAAAACATGATTCCATATTTGAAGCTTTCAACCAGGCTGATGGAACAACAAGCCGAAAGTATGGAGGTACGGGTTTAGGGTTATCCATTTGCCGAAAACTAGCTTCTATGCTGGGCGGATATATTGAGTTATCAAGTGTAGAAGGTAAAGGAAGTACCTTTACACTTTACCTGCCAATTCAAAGAGAAGGTAAAGAAAAAGATCTGTTGCCTTCTGTTAAAGAAGCATCCGTTGCTCTGGAGAATAGCTACGATTCAATAAATAGTTTGGAACAAATGACAGAAGAGAATAGCATACAAGAGGACGCGGAGCATTCTGCACTAAGACATAAAAAGGTTTTAATTATTGATGATGATATTCGTAATGTTTATGCCTTAACCATTGCGCTTGAGAGGGCTGAAATGGAAATTATTGAGGCAGAAAATGGTTATGAAGGGATTGAAATGCTGCTGGCAAATCCTGATACAGATATCATTCTAATGGATATTATGATGCCTGAGATGGATGGTTTTGAGGCGATTCAAAGAATCCGGCAAATGCAGAGGTATAAAACACTGCCGATTATTGCACTAACAGCAAAAGCGATGAAAAAAAGCAGGGAAGAATGCCTGGCTGCAGGTGCTAATGATTATATTAGTAAGCCTCTAAACATTGATCAATTATTCTCACTCATGAATGTATGGTTATATAAAAAGAGAGGATAAGGTATCGCGATGAATGAAATGATTGTGGAACAAAGGAAATATGAAGAGATTGAAAAAATAGAGATTGATTTATTACTTGAAGCCATTTATCGGTATTATGAGTATGATTTTAGAAATTATGCGGATTCCTTTATTCAAAGGAGAATAGCTAATCGAGTTCATAAGGAGAAAATGACAAGTATTTCAGCACTGCAGGAAAAGGTCCTTCGTGATCCAGCTGCTATGAAAAAGCTATTCTCTGACTTTTCTATAAATGTGACTGAGATGTTTCGCGATCCTTCATTTTTTAAATCATTTCGAACAAATATTATTCCCATCCTTAGGGAGTATACAAAAATTCGGATTTGGCATGTCGGCTGCTCAACGGGTGAAGAAGTGTATTCCATGGCCATTCTATTACAGGAAGAAGGTCTATATGAAAAAGCTATGATCTATGCTACCGATATAAATGCCAGAATACTAGAACGTGCGAAAAAAGGGACGTTTTCTTTAGCCCATATGCAGCAGTACACGAAAAACTATATTGAAGCTGGAGGAACAAGAGCGTTCTCAGAGTATTACAAAGTAGTTGGAGAACAGGTTGTATTCGATCCGCTCCTGCAAAAGAATATTGTCTTTGCTGAACATAACTTAGTGACAGATTCATCTTTTCATGAGTTTGATATTATTATTTGCCGTAATGTCTTAATCTACTTTAATAAGACATTACAAGATGAAGTTCACAAGCTTTTATATGAGAGTCTAAGCTTATCTGGTTTTCTTGGTCTAGGTAAGAGAGAGGGGATAAGATTTACTACCTATGGAAAATGTTACGAAGAATTTGACACTACAGAAAAGATATATAGAAAAATCCGATAATACTATTTCCCAAAAAGTGAATATTTTAATGGTGGATGATCATCCGGAAAATTTATTAGCTCTGGAGGCTGTGCTTTCGTCCCCTGATTATCATTTAGTCAGTGCTACTTCTGGGCAAAAGGCATTGAAGCACCTGATTAGTCAGGAATTTGCAGTTATTTTATTGGACGTTCAAATGCCTGGTTTAAATGGTTTTGAAACAGCTAAATTGATTAGGGCAAGAAAGAAAACAAAGCATACACCGATTATTTTTTTGACGGCGATCAGTCAGGAAAGTGAAAATGTCCAGCTGGGGTATGAAGTTGGAGCCATCGATTATATATTTAAGCCATTCCATCCTGAAACATTAAGAAAGAAAATAGATAAATTCGTTGAAATCTATCAAAAACATAAAGAAAAGATCTACCAAAGTGAAAGACAGCACATACTTGAGCTTGAAAAAAAGGTCGAGGAACGTACATTAGAGCTTTTATCTACAAATGAAAAGCTGCAGCAGGAAATTGCAGAAAGGAAAAAAATTACTGATCATTTGTATGTGTCACAGGAAAGGTTTCGGAAAATATTTGAATCGAGCCCTAACCTTATGGCGATTGTCTCGTTAGAATCAGGAACCTATATCGATGTTAATACAAGCTGGTTAGAGTTTACGGGCTACCGTTACAATGAATTGTACAATCAAAAAATGAATCTTCATGACTTTATTGAGGAAGCAAATGGTAAGAGGATTCATTTAGAAAACCCGATTCGTAATATGAAAATTCTGTACAAAACAAAAAGTGGGGAAATGCGGGCCGGATTGTTGTCATCAGAATTAATTGATATCGATCCTGAACCTTGTATTTTGTTTGTTTTGACCGATATTACGGAAAGAGATCTTTTAGAAAAAGGTTTAACCCGATTAGATCGGTTAAATTTAATCGGCGAAATGGCGGCTGGAATTGCCCATGAAATTCGCAATCCTATGACGACTGTTTATGGGTTTTTACAAATAGCCAAAAATAGCGAAGTTTCAAAAGACATCATTGAACTTATGCTGGATGAATTAGATCGGGCTAACTCCATTATTACCGAATTTTTAAATTTGGCTAAAAACAAAGTCAGCTATAAAAAAAGGCATCAAATAAATTCGATTATTGAAGCATTATTTCCGTTGATACAGGCAGAAGCCCTCCGAGCAAATAAACAGGTTATTTTGGATTTACAACCATGTTCTGAGATTTTAATAGATGAAAAGGAAATTCGTCAATTAATCTTAAATATTGCATTAAATGGGTTGGATGCTATGACGCAAGGCGGAAAGCTTACGATTACAACATTTGCAAAAGAACATACCGTCGTCTTAAACATAAAAGATCAGGGGACAGGAATCAGCCCTGAAGTGTTGGAAAAGATAGGTACCCCGTTTTTTACGACGAAGGACAGCGGCACAGGGCTTGGACTGGCGATTTGCTATAGTATTGCCAAACGTCATCAGGCAGAAATTGATATAGAAACTGGACAAAAAGGGACTGCATTTTCTATTACTTTCTTGGCTGATCATTAAGGAGATTGTGGGTTAAAGACTGTACAACATGAAGAAAGGAGGCCTAGAATGACTGCAACTCGTAAACGACTTTTCTTTGCATTCCTTACTCTAGTTGTTGTCCTATTGGCTGGTTTTTTCGTATATAAACAAGTGTTTAAGGAAAGTCCAAAGGTCATCGTTGTAATAAAAGAGGAAGACACCGAATTTTGGGAAATTATCAAAGCCGGAGTGGAAAAAGGGTTTGAAGATTTTGGAATAGATGGAAAGATACTTGCGCCGAAAAATGGAACGCCGGAGGAACAAATGGAAATATTGGATCAGGCTTTAAAAGAGAATCCTGATTTATTAATTGTCGCTCCTTTGGGTTCAGATATCATTCCAAAATTAGAAAAGTATAATGATAAAAATATACCAGTATTACTAATGGATTCAAATGCACCATGGGAACATAAAACCGCCTATATAGGAACGGATAATCTCATATTAGGGGTAAAGGCGGGAATCCTCATGGCTTCAGAGCTGCAGCCCGGTGAAAAGGTTGCCCTTATTGGCAGACGTCGGTCCTTTGCTGAAGCAGATCGATTGATAGGTGCGAAAAAAAGTTTAGAAGCAGCGGGGATTCAAGTTGCAGTAGAATATGGAGATTTAAAGGTTGGTAATAAGGACGTTCAAGAAGTCAAAAGAATAATGGACGATATCATTAAGGAATATCCTGATCTTAAAGGGGTTATCACAACATCGGATTCTCTAGCTCTGCCGGCATTAAAGAGCATCCAGGAACACGGCCTTGAAATACCTGTAACCGGAACAGATGGAATAAGTGAAATGCTTAAATATATTAGAGATGAAAAGCTTTCCATTTCAGTATCACAAAACCCATATGATATGGGGTATTTAAGTGTTGAAACAGCAGATAAAGTGCTAAAAGGCAAAAAGGTAAAAAAGAATATAGACAGTGGAGTAGATATTATTACAAAAAGTAATGCTGAACAGCGGCTGGAATTTTACGCTCATATATTGGAATGATTCAATTTGTTTTTTTAAGTCCCCCGTTTGTGAGGGGGCTTTTTTTATTAACTTGGGGAGTAGTCGTTTATTTTTTTAAAAGGTAAACTAAAAAATAAAAAGAAAAGTAGGGAAGAGTATGTCGGAGCTAACAAATAAATTTCCAATCATCAAAGACATGCAAAAAGGGCAGGAGGTTATGTGGTTTAATCTTAAGATCAATCATTCCATTCCATCTGATCTGACTGCAGCTGATATTGAGGATGCACGTAAGAGGGTTGAGCGATTTGCTCCTTATCTTGAAAAAGTATTTCCCGAAACAGCTGAACATCATGGCATTATTGAATCGCCATTGAAAGAAATTCCAAAGATGAAAGCTGCCTTGGAGACCTTTTATGAAAAAGAGCTGGAAGGAAAACTGCTTCTAAAATGTGATAGTCATTTGCCAATTTCAGGATCTATTAAAGCAAGGGGCGGTATTTATGAGGTATTGTACTTTGCGGAAAAAATTGCCCTTGAGAGTGGAGGCTTATCCATTGAAGATGACTATTCAATCCTTGCAGACAAAAAATACAAGCAGCTTTTTGCAAATTACTCCATTGCCGTTGGATCGACAGGAAACCTTGGTTTAAGCATCGGAATTATGAGTGCTAAGCTTGGCTTCAATGTAACGGTACATATGTCTGCTGATGCAAGACAATGGAAAAAGGATTTGCTGCGCGAAAAAGGAGTAACCGTTATTGAGTATGAAGCAGATTACGAAAGGGCTGTGGAGGAAGGAAGAAAACAAGCAAGCGTTGATCCGAACTGCCACTTTATCGATGATGAAAACTCTAAAACCCTCTTTTTGGGTTATGCTGTTGCCGCTAAACGTGTTGAAGCTCAGTTAATAAGACAAAATATTACGGTTGATGCCGAGCACCCGCTATTTGTTTATCTTCCCTGTGGCGTAGGCGGTGGTCCGGGGGGTGTAGCGTTCGGACTCAAACAAATTTATGGCAGCCATGTCCATTGCTTTTTTGCTGAACCTGTTCAGGCACCGTGTATGCTGTTAGGGGTGATGACGGGGCAGCATCATAAAATATCCGTTCAGGATATTGGACTAACTGGACGTACAGCAGCGGATGGATTAGCGGTCGGCCGAGCATCAGGCTTTGTTGGCCAGATGATCGGCCATCAACTTGATGGACTTTTCACTGTAGAGGATTCGAAATTATTCCAATTTCTCTCTTTAATAGCAAAGGAGGAACAAATCGAAATTGAACCTTCTGCAGCAGCGGGATTCCCTGGGTATTTTTATACCCAGAAAAATCAGGACTATTATAACCGCATTGGCCAGCAGGCGATGAACAATTCAACACATATTATATGGGCGACTGGCGGGAGTATGGTTCCAAAGGATGAAATGGAAGGATACATTAAAAAAGGGAATTCACTCAAGAATACTGAATCATAATCCGGCCAGCCAAACCTGCCCACTCATTAGACATCTCTCTCGCATACGTTAACTAAGGTAAGATAATTAATAGGGAAAGGGAGAGGTATGTTGATGATGGATCCAAGAAGTTATGGCGGACATCACGGAGGGCAACACGGTGGTTATCACGGACATGGACATCACCATGGAGGACACCAACATGGTGGATATGGGACAGGGGCACCGTTTATTGGCGGCTTGATAGGCGGTCTGACACTTGGTGCACTGGCGTCATCTGGTTTTGGGGGATATCCTTATCCGGCATACCCGTATCCAGCCCCCTATCCAATACAAAATAATCCTTATGCCGGATATCCGTACTATTAAGGTTTAAAATAGAACACAAGAGAATCCCCTTGTTCAGGTAAGGGGGATTCTTTATTAAAGAGCTTTGTTTCTTTGTATCACAATGGCTGCTGCTTTTCTCGATGAACATCTTATGATAAGAACAAATCCAACTATAAGCAGGCTTCCAAGAAAGGATATAACACCTACCCAAGAAAAGTGATCCCAGAAAAAGCCGCCGAATGATCCGACAATAGAGGACCCTAAATAATAAAATAGTAAATAAAGTGATGAGGCTTGTACTTTATTTTCTTTCGCACGCTCAGTTACCAAGGCGCTGACAATTGAATGGCTTGCAAAAAAGCCAAATGTAAAAATAGAGATTCCAATAATCTTAACTAGTAAAGCAGGAAATAGTGTAATAACCGCTCCGCCAATCGTAATCATAAATGATATTTTTAGGATAAAAATCGTACCATATTGCTTTGCCTTTTTACCCATATATATGGAGCTAAAGGTGCCGAAGAGATAAACGACAAAAATAAGACCAATAATGGTTTGACTCAGATGATAGGGTGGCTGCATGAGTGAAAATCCAATGTAATTGTACATCGTTACGAAGCTTCCCATTAATAAAAAGCCAAGGATAAATAGGAAATTGATGTTTTTATTCAAAAAATGCATTTTATAAGATGGACCTATTGATTTCCATTCGATTTTCCTTCTGGTCGGAGTTTTTGTTACTGGAAAGGTATACCAAAAGAAAAGACTTAATAATAATGAAATAATCCCAATTGCAGCAAATGCGATTCTCCATGAAAAAAGATCTGTTAATAAACCGGTGAATAGTCTCCCAGTCATTCCTCCGATACTCGAACCGGAAATATAAAAACCCATGATTATGACACTGTCTTTTGGGCTGAACTCTTTTCCAATAAAGGCCATGGCAATGGACGGAACGCCTGCAACAAAAATACCCAGCAGTGCTCTAAAGAGTAATAGCATTATAAAGCTGGAGCTCAAAGACGTGACGATTCCAAGGATAGAGGTACAGACCATAGAAAAGACCATGATCCTTTTCATACCGATTTTATCCGAGAGTGTTGCTGCTGCCAGCATGGAAAAGGCTAGTATACCGGTTGTGAAGGATAACGATAAACTAGCAGCAGGTGCTGAAACATCAAAATCCTTTGAAAAAAGCGGCAATGTTGGCTGAACCGTGTATATGGAGGCAAAAGTAACGAGACCCGCAATGAGAAAGGCAAGCTTTGCCCGTTTGAACTCTTTTGATCCTGCTTGTATATAATTCATTGCAATCCCTCATTTCCTTTTATGATGTATGATTTCTTACTATACTCTGTGATCTTTTATGTGTCTAATTTATAATAGTCATAAGTGTAATGCATTCTTGTTATGATAAAAGGAGATCGGGAAAATGGAATGGCATCAGCTGGAGAATTTTATTGCAGTAGCAAAGTATAAGCATTTTACAAAAGCTGCACAGCATCAATCGATTTCACAGCCAGCGCTAAGCCGGTCAATTATTAAGTTAGAGCAGGAATTAGGGGTTCCATTATTTTTTCGCGATGGAAAAATAGTCAGGCTGACCAGATACGGCGACCTATTTTTAAAAAAGGCGCAACAGGCACAAGTAGCGATTCAGGAGGGAATGGAGGAGTTACAAGAAAAGATTGCTATCGATACCGGTGAAATTTCCGTTGCTTTTCTTCATACGCTTGGACCTCATTTGATTCCAAATTTAATTGCAAGCTACAAAAAAATATATCCCAATATTACCTTTCAGCTTTATCAGGGGGCTAATGATTATGTACTAGACCAGGTTGAAAAAGGGATTGCTGATATGTGCTTATCCGTACCTCGAATGCAAAACCAACGCAATGAATCGACGGTATTACGTAAAGAAATGCTGTACGTAGTCGTGCCGAAGGATCATCAGCTTGCCGGTCAAACGGCTGTTGCCTTTAGGAGTTTGCAGGAAGAAGAATTTATTTGCTTTAAAAAGGGCTTTGGACTCCGCTATATATTTGATGAGATGTGCTCCTATTTAAATATAAATCCAATCATAACCTTCGAAGGAGAAGAAGCGGCAACAGTAGCGGGATTTGTCATGAAAGGATTGGGAATCGCTGTTTTACCAAAAATCAGTGATATTATGTTCGAAAATCTCTGCTTCCTGGAAATTACGGACTATTTCTGCCAAAGAAGCATTGCATTGTCGACTTTATCCGAGCTGACCTTATCTCCTGCGGCTAAAAGGTTTAAAGCATTTGTCATTGAAAACTTTTCAACCATCGATATGGAAAAGTAATTATTGTCAGGTTGTTTCTTGCTATTCATTTGCGGTAGAATGAGAGCGTAGTAAATATAGTGATATAATTTTAGAATACGATTCTAGCAGCATTAGTTATAAAGAGCCGTTTTTTTGCCTTATTTGGTAAAGGAATCGGCTTTTCATTCGTTATCAACGGGTTAGTTAATTAATAGGGAGAATGTAATATGAATGGAGTTATATCAAATCGATTTCAGTTTTGGATCTTGGTTGTCACGGTTGCTGTTTCAGGATTTTCACAGGGGATGCTGACGCCATTAATAGCGATTATTTTTGAACAAGACGGAATCCCATCTTCTGTAAATGGAATTCATGCCACATCGATTTATATTGGGATGCTTGCTGCCGCACCCTTTATGGAAAAGCCGATCCGGAAATTTGGTTATAAGCCCGTCATACTTACCGGCGGATTCATCGTTATGTCGGCACTTGTTCTATTTCCGATATGGAAATCGATTTGGTTTTGGTTTGTGCTGCGTTTGTTAGTCGGAATCGGTGACAATATGCTTCACTTTGGCAGTCAGACTTGGATTACCTCTTTTTCACCAAGCCATAAAAGAGGGAGGAATATCTCTCTTTATGGTTTATTCTTTGGATTAGGCTTTGCTGGGGGACCGATGATGGCCCGCTTTTTAGAGATAAATGAGGCATTGCCATTTATGATATCAGCTGAACTGAGCCTATTGGTGTGGCTGCCCATACTTTTACTTAAGAACGAATTTCCCGAAAAAAGTGAAGAGAAGAGCTCTTTCTTTGGTTCATTCAGCCGTTTTGGCAAGGCATGGAAATATGGATGGATCGCTTTTCTTTTTCCATTTTGCTACGGTTTTTTAGAGGCCTCACTAAATGGCAGCTTTCCGGTTTATGCATTAAGAATTGGAATCGATGCCCATGACGTTGCGTTTATTTTACCTGCTTTTGCAATTGGCAGCATTGTTTTTCAATTACCTTTAGGGATGCTGAGTGACCATTATGGAAGAAGAAATATTCTTATGATTGCTTTAATCATTGGTTTAACTTCGTTTACAGCAGCAGGATTTTTAAACGAATCAGTGATCGGCTTAGCTGCCTGCTTCTTTATAGCCGGAATGCTGGTCGGTTCTACTTTTTCACTTGGTGTATCGTATATGGTCGATTTAGTTCCTAAACACCTGCTGACTGCCGGTAATATTATGTGCAGCATCCTTTTCAGTATTGGGAGCATCAGCGGTCCCTTTATCGGCGGGCTAATGATGCAATATGTAAAAGGGATTAATCTCTTTTACACAATAAGCATGATGCTGGGGATTGTTTTGCTGGCACTTATTAGCTTTAAACCCAGGAAGGAAGCTGCTGACTTGAATAAAACCGCATAATGGGTGTCGGGCACCGTAAAAAGACAGATTCCTAGAATCTGTCTTTTTACGGTGCCTGACACCTTTTACGTATACTCTTGTCCCCCTGCTAATATGATGAAAAGTAGGTATATTTCTTTATTTTCGATGAGGGGGAAAAGAGATGAGAGTTGGGAAAGGGAAGATAGCTTTACTGTGTTTGCTAGGCCTTATCATGATCTTCGCCAGTGCCTGTAATTCTGGAAAAAAGGAAACCTCCAATGAGGCAAAGGAGGATCCTATCAAAATCGGGGTTTTAGCATCGCAGACGGGTGCATTAGAATCTTATGGGAAACAGACAGTACGAGGTTTTGAGCTTGGGTTAGATTATGCAACAGATGGGACAAGAGAAGTCGACGGCCGAAAAATAGAGTTTATTGTGGAAGATACAGAAACGAAGCCTGAAGTGGCTGTGCAAAAAGCAACAAAGCTATTGGAAGAGGATGGGGTCGACTTCTTAGTTGGTTCGTCGAGCTCAGGGGATACATTAGCTGTATTACCGCTTGCAGAGGAATATGAAAAAATTATGGTGGTCGAGCCTGCGGTAGCTGATAGTATTACAGGTTCAGAGTTTAATCCATATATTTTCCGTACTGCCCGTAACTCCTCGCAGGATGCAGTTGCTGGGGCTGCAGCGATAGCAGATAAAGGAGTGAAAATTGCTACACTTGCACCTGATAACTCATTCGGCCGTGATGGCGTGGCTGCTTTTACAGAAAGTGCTAAAAAGCTTGGCGCAGAGATTGTCCATGAGGAATATGCTGATCCGTCGGCAACTGATTTTACATCTAACGTCCAAAAGGTAGTGGATTCAAAGCCTGATTATTTATTTGTCATTTGGGCTGGAGCCAATACTCCTTGGACGCAGATAGCCGATATGAAGGTGCAGGAAAAAGGCATCAAAATTTCGACCGGTGCACCTGACATCGCTGCACTAGGTACCATGGAGCCATTAGTTGGAATGGAGGGCTTCACCGTTTACTATCATGAGCTTCCAAAAAATGAAATCAATGATTGGCTTGTTAAAGAGCATAAGAAACGATTTGACGGCGAGGTTCCGGATCTCTTCACACCTGGAGGAATGAGTGCAGCGATCGCAATTGTTGAAGCACTTAAGAAAACAGAGGGCAATACAGATTCAGACACCCTTATTGAAACAATGGAAGGAATGAGCTTTGATACGCCAAAAGGGGAAATGACCTTCCGTAAAGAGGATCACCAAGCCCTGCAAACCCTTTATGCGATTAAGCTGGAGAAAAAGGAAGGGGTTCCATATCCAGTTCCTGTCTTAATCCGTGAGCTGGCTCCGGAAGAGACAGCACCGCCAATTAGAAATAAATAGAGCCGGATTAGCTTTAATTGAGGCCGTGCTATCATCATAGGCCGGCCTCGATGATTCTATATAGGGGTGGTGCTAATCATGAAAAATATTATTGAAACCCGTGAATTAACGATATCGTTCGGAGGGCATACAGCGGTGGATTCAGTCAGTCTTTCCGTTCCGGAGAATCATTTTAAATCGATTATCGGTCCAAATGGAGCAGGGAAAACGACCTTTTTTAACTTATTAAGCGGACAATTGCTGCCAACGAATGGGGAGATTTTTTTTAAGGGTGAAAATATAACCAATCTTTCTCCTATAAAAAGAACGAGAAAAGGGATTGGCCGCTCCTTTCAGATTACAAATGTATTTCCTAACCTCACGGTGCTTGAAAATGTGAGACTGGCTGTTCAATCTCAGGCAGGAATTCGCTATCAGATGCTGAAGCATGTTCGAAAATATAAAGAGCTGGAGGCAAAGGCAGAAGAATGGCTTGAGACGGTTTTATTAGATTCGAAGAAAAATATCTTGGCAAAAAATCTGGCTCACGGGGAAAAGCGGAAGCTGGAAATTGCGATGCTCTTGGCGTTAAATACAGAGGTGCTGTTATTGGATGAACCAACTGCCGGTATGTCGTTAGAGGAGGTTCCGGCTATTTTAGATGTGATTAAAAGGATAAAGGAAAAGGGGGACCGCACGATTCTTCTTATTGAGCACAAGATGGATATGATTCTGCATTTGTCAGATTCGGTAATGGTGTTATATAACGGAACCCTGTTAGCAGATGGTACTCCTGAAGAAATCATGAAAAACGAAACGGTCCAGTCCGCTTACTTAGGAGGGTCATTAGGATGAGCGTGCATCTTCGTCTACATGAGATTGAAACTTTTATAGGTCAATACCATATCCTCCAGGGAATTTCCTTTGAAGTGAAGAAGGGGGAAGTCACCGTTTTATTAGGAAGGAATGGAGCCGGGAAAACGACGACATTGCGAACGATAATGGGCTTAAATCCAGCTGCAAAAGGGATCGTCGAATTTAACGGGGAGGAAATTCAGAGATACCCAACGTATACGATTGCCCAAAAAGGGATTGGCTATGTACCGGAGGATCAAGGGATTTTTGCCCAGCTGACGGTAGAGGAAAATATGAAGGTAGCGATAAAAAAGGATAATAGAGAAACACAGGAAAGACTCGACTATATTCTAAATCTATTTCCTGATTTAAAAAAGTTCTGGAAACGGCCTGGAGGTTTATTAAGCGGCGGGCAAAAGCAAATGTTATCAATTGCACGCGCCTATATCAATGATAACCAGCTTCTATTGATCGATGAACCAAGCAAGGGTCTTGCCCCGATTATGGTCGAGAAGGTAATGGAATCGATCATGCAAATGAAAGAAAAAACAACGATCGTGCTAGTAGAGCAAAATTTTATGATGGCCAGTACGATTGGGGATTACTTCTATATTATTGACGACGGCAAAACGGTACACAATGGCACGATGAATGTGTTACGGGAAGATGAAGAGATGCGTCGCAAGTATTTGGGTATTGCTTAAGAGAGGAGGGGCAGGGATGGATGTATTTTTTAATTTAACGCTGAACGGTTTAGCAACAGGGATGCTGATCTTTCTCCTTGCTGCAGGTTTGACTTTAATATTTGGCTTGATGGATGTTCTTAATTTTGCCCATGGCGGATTATTTGCCTGGGGAGCCTATAGCGGAATTTGGATTTACTCTGCAACAGGCAGTTTTTTAATTGGAATCATAGGAGCTGTAGCAACAGGTTTTTTACTTGGATGGATTACGGAGAAATGGATTATCAAACCGGTATACGGGAATCACGTACAGCAAATTTTGATTACTTTAGGACTTATGCTTGTTTTGTCGGAGTTGTTAAAAGTGTTCTGGGGTCCCAATCAACTTTCGGCTTCTCCTCCTGATTTATTGAAGGGAAGCTGGGAAGCAGCAGGAATAGTCATTATTAAGTATCGTGTGTTTATAATTGCCGTCGGGCTGCTGATGTTCTTTTTTGTACAGTACATCCTAAAAAGGACAAAGATCGGTTTGGTTGTCCGTGCAGGTGTAATGAACAAGGAAATGGTTCAATCTTTAGGGATCAACATTCAAAAGGTGTTTATGTTTGTCTTTATGGCAGGCTCGGGGATGGCTGCTCTTGGCGGTGTGTTATTAGGTCCTTATTCTGGTGTTATTCATGCGGAGATGGGGATGGAATTTGCGATCTTAGCGTTTATTGTCGTAGTAATTGGTGGTATGGGCAGTTTCCCTGGCTCCATTTTAGCTGCGATATTAGTTGGTCTATCCGGCTCCTTTATGGCTTACTATGTACCCGATTTAAGTCTGGCAGTCAATATGCTGTTAATGGCTATTGTCCTCATATTTAGACCGCAGGGACTATTCGGGTTAAAGGGGTGAGAACATGTTGAGATTAAATAAGACGCGAAGCTACCTCTATTTGCTTACGGCCCTTTTTCTCCTTATTTTTCCGTTTGTTTACGAGTCACGAACACTGCTGATTTTGCTTACGCAGGTGTTTATTTTTGCGATGTTCGCGATGAGTTATGATTTGCTGCTTGGTTATACAGGAATTGTTTCATTCGGGCATGCGATGTTTTTTGGGATCGGAGCTTACACAATTGGTATCTTTATGAAAAACTATGAACCTTCCATTTTCTATCTGCTGATGGCCCTTCTCGTTACAGTTCTGTTGACCGGGATAATCAGCTTTTTCATCGGCTTGCTCACACTACGCTTGAAAAGTCATTTCTATGCCATGCTGACGCTTGCTTTTTCCGGTTTATTTCTTGTCCTTGCTGAAAAATGGAGAACCTTGACCTACGGGAATGATGGCTTCACTTTTAGAGTACCGGATGTGTTAAAAGATCGAACGGATTTTTATCTGATTAGTCTTGTTTTGATGATTTTTGTCTTTCTTGTCTTAAGAAGGTTTATTCATTCACCGCTTGGACGTGTCATACAGGCAATAAGAGAAAATGAACAAAGAACAGAGTCGCTTGGCTATAGTGTTCTTCATTATAAAATTATTGCTAGTGTAATCTCAGGTGTCATTGCAGGTGTTGCAGGAATGTTATATTCTATCTCACTTAGATTTGTTAATACAAGCGTTTTTGCCATAGATATTACGTTAGATGCTCTATTAATGACCATTATCGGCGGTGTCGGTACGCTTGTCGGGGCGGTAATCGGCTCCGGAATTATTGAAATGGCCCATCATTGGTTAACGGAAATGGCTAAAATCCATTGGATTTTTGAAAGATGGATAATTTTCTTTGGCATCATCTATATCCTTGCTGTCATGTTTTTCCCGCAAGGAATTGTGGGGACATTAAAGAATCTGAAGTTTAAAAAAAGAAGTCAATAGTAGAATAATGCAGTTAGAGGTGAGCAGAATGCAAATTGGTATTGTCAGTACAGGGATTTATCTGCCCGAGAGTGTGATTACAGGGGAAAATATTGCAAAAGTGGCAGGAATTCCAACAGAGATCGTGGAAAACAAGATGGGAATAAAGAAAAAAACAATTCCGGGACCGAATGACCACACTTGTGCGATGGGCGTGCTCGCGGCAAAGAAAGCGATCAGTAAGGCGGGAATTGATCCGCTTGAAATTGACGTAGTCATTTATATTGGGGAAGAGCATAAGGAATACCCTCTGTGGACGGCTGGGATTAAGCTCCAGGAGGAAATTGGGGCATATAACGCCTGGGCCTTTGATGCCGCGCTAAGATGCGGGACGACGATTATGGCGCTAAAGATTGCAAAGGATATGATGATCTCTGATCCATCGATTCATACTGTCCTGCTTGCCGGCGGGTATCGTAATGGAGACTTTATCGACTATAGTAACAAGAGAACTCAATTTATGTTCAATCTAGGTGCCGGCGGAGGTGCGATTCTTTTAAAAAAAGGGCATGAAAAAAACGTTATTCTAGAATCAAAGCTGATAACCGATGGTTCCTTTTCGGAGGATGTAGTGGTGGTTGCCGGCGGTACTAAGCAGCCGCTTACTGAGCAAAATCTCTCACTTCATAAGCTTGATGTACAGGATCTAGAAGGGATGAAAGCGAGATTAGAGCAAAAATCGATGCATAATTTTTTAAAGGTGATCCGCACGTCCCTTACGAACAGCGGATATTCGGAGCGGGATATCCGTTATCTTGGCCTGCTGCATATGAAAAGGTCTGCCCATGAATATGTCCTAAAAGAATTAGGCTTATCAAAAGATCAATCCATTTATCTGGAGGATTATGGTCATATCGGGCAAATCGATCAGATTCTATCATTAGAGCTGGCTGAGCGGGAAGGAAAGCTTAAAGACGGCGATATTGTCGTGCTGGTTAGTGCCGGAATTGGCTATGCTTGGGGAGCAACAACAATACGATGGGGAAAGGAAGAGGGCAAATGACCTTAACCAATGTGAAATACAAACAAGTGACGCTGCCAAATGGAGAGACCATTGCTTACCAGGAAAGAGAAGGCGGAGAGAAAAAGGTATTGCTGATTCATGGAAATATGACTTCTTCAAAACATTGGGATCTGGTACTAGAACAGATGGACCCGAAGTTTAAGATATACGCTGTTGATATGAGGGGGTTTGGACAATCCACCTATCATAAACGGATTCAATCCATTAAAGATTTTTCAGATGATATCAAGGGACTTGTGGATGCGATTGGATTAACGGATTTCGCCGTTATTGGCTGGTCAACAGGGGGCGGCGTAGGTATGCAGTTTGTGGCAGATTACGCAGAGTACTGCTCAAGGCTGGTACTTCTGGCCTCGACTTCAACGAGAGGTGTACCTTTTTATGGGACAAGGACGGATGGACTGCCGGATTTCGAAAATCGCTACACAACGTTTGAACAGATAAAGGCTGATAAGGATAAAATCATCCCCACCCAGAATGCTTATGACACAAAGGATCATGCTTTCTTAAAAGCGGTCTGGAACGCAGTCATCTACACGAAAAAACAACCGAACGAAGATAAATATGAGGCATATGTCAATGATATGCTGACGCAAAGAAATCTTGCAGAAGTGTACCACGCCTTAAATACCTTCAATATTAGTGATAAGCATAATGGAGTAATAGAAGGAAATGGCTTGGCGAAGAATATTCAACTTCCGGTATTGGTTCTTCGTGGTAATCGTGATTATGTTATCCCTGAACAAATGGCACAGGAAATTGTTGAGGACATTGGCAGTAATGCCAGATTTGCCGAATTAAAGGATTGTGGTCATTCTCCATTAATAGATGATTTGGACCAGCTGCTTCAAGTCATAACGGAATTTTTAGAAGAGTAGTAGCTTTGATACGGTGAAAGGATGGTGAGATGGGATTGGATTGGGAGTTTGATTGGATTACTAATAGAGCAAGGTTATCACCGCATACAGTAGCAATTGTTCATGCAGAGCAGGGAATAAACTGGACCTTTTCTGAAGTGAATCACCGTGCGCAAGCGGCGGCCAGTTGGTTAAAAAAGCAGGGCATTGTGAAAGGGGACCGGGTAGCATTACTGTCTCCCAATCATGTCGCTTATTTTGACTTGCTTTTTGCTTGTATAAAGCTAGGTGCAATCTTTGTTCCGATCAATTGGCGCTTATCTTCTCATGAAATTGATTATATCCTTCAGGATTGTACGCCGAAGTTAATTGGTTTTCATTCCAGTTTTGTGGAAAAAGTGGCTGAGCTGGATTATGTACAGCTGGAGCCGATTACTTTTGAGATTGATCATGAAGGATATTTCGCTAAAGAGATTTCGTTAGAAGGGGAAGTAGAAATCTCGGAACTGGATCCTCTTGCCATTCTTTATACAGGAGGAACAACAGGAAAGCCAAAAGGGGTCGTGTTATCACATCAATCGATCATTTGGAATGGATTGAACACGGTTTTGAGCTGGAATCTATCAAAGGAAGATACGACGTTAACGTATATGCCGCTATTTCATACCGGGGGCTTAAATGCACTATCTATTCCTCTGCTCATGGTTGGCGGAAAAGTGGTGATTGCCAGTGATTACGACCCTGTTGAGGCCATCCGGTATTTAAATCATTATCACTGTACGATTGTCTTATTAGTTCCAACGATGTATCACATGATGGTGAATACAGATGAATTTAAGAAGAGCCTTTTTCCGACTGTGAAAATTTTTCTGTCCGGCGGGGCGCCCTGTTCATTAGAAATTTATAAAGCTTTTCGAAGCAGAGGGTTAACTTTTAAAGAGGGGTATGGCTTAACGGAAGCGGGTCCCAATAATTTTTATATTGACCCGGACAAGGTGGATGAGAAACTAGGCTCAGTCGGAAAACCGATGCTGTTTAATATAGTAAAAATTATAAATGAGGACGGAGAACAGGCTGGGACTGATGAGGTAGGAGAATTATTAATCAAAGGCAAGCATGTTTTCTTAAACTATTGGAACAACCAAGAGGCAACTGATGAAGCCCTGTCCTCCAACTGGCTTCAAACCGGTGATTTAGCCAAAAAAGACGGTGACGGCTACTACTATATCGTGGGCCGGAAAAAAGACATGATCATAACAGGCGGGGAAAATGTCTATCCGCTTGAAGTGGAGCATTGGATTACCGAACTCCCGCAGGTAGCAGAAGCAGCTGTTGTAGGATTACCCGACCAAAAATGGGGAGAAATCGTAGCAGCCTTTATTGTCCTGAAGGAAAATGAACAGCTAACCAAAGAAGATATAAAACACCATTGCGCAACTAAACTAGGAAAATACAAAGTCCCTAAACAAATCATCTTCCTCAACCAACTCCCAAAAACACACGTAGGAAAAATCGATAAAAAGGCGTTAAAGAAGCATGGGGACGGTTCTACTGCTACCAAAAATTAAAAAAACATACTAGAATATTAAAACATTAAAACTTCTGTTCAGCGCATTAAAGCGGTGGGGGACAGTCCCCCGCCGCTTTAATGCGCTGAACTATTTAAACGGATCGGTTATATTCCTTTTTGCTCACAGTAGTCATCGATAAGCTCTTCAATTTGATCAAATTCAGGGTATTTTCCGGAAAAGGAAAAGGTTAATTCTTCGATAAACTGCCCTTTATGATAGATATGAATGGCTCCATTTTGCTCGATTACGCTATATTCTGGTTCAAACCGATATCCATTCCTTTCAACCGCGCCCATGCAATACAACTCCTTTAACGTAAATTAAACTGCCAAACATAGTATTACACAAAAGGACTGGAAAAATTTTAAAATTTTCTTTGCTTTTCTATTGAAAATATCTTTACATTCTGTTTATTCAAACTTAAAATATAGACAAATAAATGTCAAAAAATAGTCAATAATTTGTCACAATTTAAATAAATTTATTACAAAGGAGTGTCTGTATGAACGGTTTACTATTAACTTCTTTACTATTACTCTTATCATATTATCTCGTGACTCTTTTCAGTAACTCACCTGTCATCGCATTCGTTCTATTTATGTTAACCATTGTCGCAATGGTAGGTGCCATTTACCAAGAACTTGGAAAGCATAGAAGAATTCGTCATTTAACAATTATTAAATAAAATTCATAGAATAACTTCAAAAGACCTAATCCGAGTGATTAGGTCTTTTTTAAGTGTTTATCTTTTTTAATAGGCAGTTTCACCGCTGTCAAGGCTTACCTGCCAATGAATACCGAACTTGTCAGTAACTTGACCGTAACATTTGCTCCAAAATGTTTCTTGAAGCTCCATATTGACAGTACCGCCTTCTTTTAATTTATCAAAGGAAGACTTAATTTTATTCTCATCCTTACTGACTAGTGAAAGGGTAATATTGTTTCCTTCACTCACTTCCATACCTGGGAAGGCATCTGAAAACATCACATTACTGCCATCAATTGTAAGTCTGGTATGCATCACTAAATTTTTCGCTTCCTCCGGCAATGGATAATTTGGGTCTTGAGGACTTTCACCAAAGGTCATGATTTTTGGTTTTTCTTCTCCAAAAGCCTCTGCGTAAAATTCAACTGCTTCACGACAGTTCCCATTAAAAGTTAAATAAACATCTACTGACATTTGAATCACTCCTATTTCAGATTTAATCATTTCATATCAATTAAGTGGACAAACTATCTATAGCCAATTTTAGAATTAAGCATACCATCTTTGAAAAACAAATGATTTATAGAAAATCAGCAAGCAAAATCATGAATGGCAAACAAGGGATACTCGTAAGTGAAGCGAAATAATAATAGTATACATCTTACAATATAGGAGAGTTATGCAATGGATCTACAATTACAAGGAAAAAACGTTCTTATCACAGGAGGTTCGAAAGGGATCGGAAAATCAATTGCGGCCGCCTTTCTGTCTGAAGGGGCTAATGTTTCCATTGTTGGCCGCAGCAGAGAATTTTTAGAAAAAGCAAATGAAGAATTGGGCGGTAATGTTTCACTCTTTCAAGCTGATCTGACCAAAAGTGAAGAACGGGAAAAACTCATCCAAACGTTTATGGAGGAAAAAGGAACGATTGATATCCTCATTAACAATGCCGGCGGCAGTAATGGAGGAAAAGCGGCGGAAACAGATTTGGACTTATTTTATGAAGCCATGGAGTTGAATTACTTCTCGGCTGTACATTTAAGCAAAATAGTGATTCCGCATATGAAAAAGTCAAAAAGCGGTTCGATTATTAATATTACCTCTATATTTGGCAGAGAGAGCGGTGGAAAGGTAACGTATAATAACACAAAAGCTGCATTGATCAGCTTTACTAAAGCATTGGCAGATGAAGTGATTTCTGATGGAATACGCGTCAACAGTATTGCCCCTGGAAGTATTCTTCATGATACAGGAAATTGGAAAAGAAGGCTTGAAGCGGATCCTGTAGGGATACAGAAATTTGTCCAAGATGAAATCCCTGCCGGACGTTTTGGTACTCCTGAGGAAATAGCGAATGTATCTGTTTTTCTTGCTTCAGATAAGGCCTCATGGATTGTCGGTGCAAGCATCAATGTCGACGGCGGTCAGTCCCGGATGAATTTTTAATATCGAAAATGGTTACAAAAATCGAAAGTAGGTCAATTTTTATATGACCATAAAGAAAACTCGCCAAATACATTCAGCGAGTTTTTCTTATTTATCTATAGTTAAAAAACTTTTATTTTTTTAATACAGCTTGTAATTCATTGGACTTTTCCCACTCGATAGGTAATCCTACGTAATTTTCAGCAATCATTGTTAAGCCGGCTTCATATGAAGTATAGTAATCAAGGTCTGCCAGCTGAATACCACGTTCAAAAGAGTCAAGGTTTGGATTCGCATGAAGAAGCTTTGTCATGAAGGAAGAGAAGCGTTCTGCTTTCCACACACGACGAAGGCATATTTCTGAATATCTATCTAGTATATCGGTGCTGCCAGTTTGATAGAATTCGGTAATTCCACGAGCCATTACTTTAACATCAGTAGCGGCTAAATTAAGTCCTTTCGCTCCCGTAGGGGGAACAGTATGAGCGGCATCACCTGCGATAAATAGGCGGCCATGCTGCATGGTTTCACAAATGAAACTACGCATTTGGATAATTCCTTTTGAGTTAATCGGTCCATCTGGTATCTGCCATCCATCATGGGTCTTTGTTCTTTCGTTTAATTCTGTCCAAATTCGATCATCTGACCAATTAGTGATATCATCGTTTGCATCCACTTGTAAATAATGACGTTGTAAAATTGGAGTACGTGTACTTAATAAAGCAAACCCTTTATCATGGTTGGCATAAATGAGTTCATCTGCTGCTGGTGCAGAATCAGATAGTATGCCTAACCAGCCATCCTTATAGATATGGAGATGTTCTTTCCTAATATTATCAGGAATCGCTTTACGGCTTGGTCCATGAAAACCGTCGCAGCCGGCAATAAAATCACAAACCAATTCTTCGTCCATGCCATTTTTACGGTATCTTATTTTTGGCTGATCTGTATCGATGTCATGTAATGTGACATCCTCTACGTCAAAGATAATATCTTTGCCATTTTTGTAACGAGCGTTCACTAAGTCGATAATGACTTCATGCTGCGGATACACGACGACTTGCTTTCCTCCAGAGTATTTTTTTAGATCAATACGGCGTCTTTGGCCATTGAACTGAAAGTAGTTGCCATCATGAAAATAACCTTCACGATCCATCCGATCGCCTACACCAATTTCTCTTAAAATATCAATTGTCGTTTGTTCCAGAATTCCTGCCTTTACTGTTCCCTCAATATTGTCTCTTGATTTACGTTCTAAGATAACAGAATCAATCCCTTGTTGATGAAGATATTGTGCAAGAATAAGCCCAGCTGGTCCAGCTCCAATAATCCCTACTTGTGTTCGCATAATTTTATCCCCTTTGTAAACGTTTTTATTTTGTTTATAAGGAAATGATATATTAAAAATATTCGGAATAATACAAAGTGTTTCTTATATACGAAACAAATATTTTTTTGTTTATTCTTAATATTATAAATAATCTAAAATAAATAAAAAAGTTTCGTATATAAGAAAATAACTATTTTATTCCAAAAATTATCTATTTATTATTAACACTATCAAAATGATAAAAAATAAATATAAAGGAGAAATTAAAATGCGTACTATTGTTGCACAAGACGTTGTTTCTGTAAGTAAATTTAACCGCTTTCATTTACTTGTTTTTATCTGGTGTTTTTATGCTATAGGTTTTGATGGTTATGATATTGCGATGTATGGTGTCGGATTACCTTGGATGATGGAAGAGTGGAATTTATCCGCACTGCAGGCAGGTGCGGTTGGAAGTTATTCATTATTTGGGATGATGATAGGTGCCCTCGTCTTAGCTCCGGTTGCTGATAAATTTGGCCGAAAAAACGTCATTGTGATTTGTATGTTTTTGTTCAGCGCATTTACGTTAGCTGCAGGGCTTTCTCCTAATATTACGTGGTTTACGGTTATGCGTTTTCTAGCTGCGATTGGTATGGGTGGTTTGATGCCGAATTGTATTTCGCTCATGACAGAGTATTCCCCCAAAAAAAATCGTGCCCTTCTTGTGGGAGCAATTTATATCGGATATGCGCTAGGCGGTATTTTGGCTTCGTTGATTGGCATGTATTTGATTCCGCTTACAGGCTGGCGTACATTGTACTATATTGGCGCGATTCCACTACTGACGATTCCGTTTTTCATTAAGCAGTTTCCTGAATCGCTTTCCTATTATTTAGCAAGAAAACAGGTTAGAAAAATAGTTGAAATTCTTAATAAAGTGAAGCCAGATGGAAATTTCACAGAAACAGATGATTATCAGCTTCATTCAGCAGAAACAGCAGGGAAGGGCTTCCCGGTTAAAAAATTGTTCACCAACAATCGAGCTTTTAGTACAATTGCTATTTGGCTAGCGATATTCTGCACAATGATGATGGCCTACGGCTTAAATACATGGCTGCCAAAAATGATGCAAGATTCAGGATTTAGTCTCACTTCGAGTTTGTCCTTTAACATTATGCTTTGCGTTGGCCAAATTGCAGGTACGTTGCTAGGTGGATATTTGGCTGGAAAAGTGGGGCACCGGAAAGTTCTAGTTTCGTTATATTTAATAGGTGTTGTGACATTCATTGCATTGAGCGTAACAACGAATGTTGCTCTTGTATACTTTTTAATTTTCTTAGGAGGAGCAAGTACAGTGGGTGTGATGAACTTAGGGAATCCGTACATTACTGAATATTATCCGCGTGAAATCCGCGCAACTGGAATGGGTTATGCGCAAGCGATCGGACGGATCGGTTCTATCCTTGCTCCGACTTTAATCGCCATGATTCTTGTCACGGGGGTCGATCCAAAATTGGCTTTTGCTACATTTGCCGTACCAAGTATTTTGGCAGCTATTGGCTTTGCGTTAGTTCAAGAGAAGTATGGGTCTTTTGACAAAGTAGTCGGGGAAGATGATGCTGAAAAGGGATCAATGAAAGTAGGTAATGCATAGGATACTTAGTTATCGGATATTATGCGAATTAAAAGCGGCTAACTCCTTCTAAATTCAAGCTTTAGAAGGAGTTAGCCGCTTTATTTGTTCAGGGAGAGTTAAATCAATAAGGAAATTGGGATAAATATTACCATTATAATGTTATAAAAAATAACGCATTCAATGCGTTATTAATTTGAAATATGAATATGACTTAAGGAAAAACAAAAAACTATGTCATATTTTCTTACACGAATATGGATATATAACAAATCTTATCATATGATGAATCCATATTATTCATAGATAACGTCTGTAAATCGATTGGAGGATTCTACGTGGTAAAACAAAAGCTTGTACTGATTGGGAATGGGATGGCTGGAATTAGGTGTCTAGAAGAAATTCTAAAGATAGAAAAGAATGCGTTTGAAATAACGGTTTTTGGAAGTGAAAATCACCCAAACTATGATCGCATTCAATTATCAAAAGTATTGCAGGGAGATACAGCAATAGAAGATATTACGTTAAATGATTGGAATTGGTACGAACAAAATAATATTCTTCTCCATTCTGGAGAAACGGTAACCCGAATCGATACGGAAAAACAAATCGTAATTTCTGACAAAAATCGTGAGGTTGCTTACGATAAATTAATTCTTGCAACAGGATCGGTTCCTTTTATACTTCCTCTTCCAGGTGCTGATAAAGAAGGGGTTACTGCTTTCCGGAATATAGAAGACTGCGAAAAAATGATTGAATACTCAAAAAAGTATAAAAAAGCGGCTGTCATTGGTGGTGGATTATTAGGTCTTGAGGCTGCAAGAGGCCTATTGAATCTAGGAATGGAAGTGGATGTTATCCATCTTGCTGATTATTTAATGGAAAGACAATTAGATGAAGCTGCTGCAAACCTGCTCCGAAAGGAACTGGAAAAGCAGGGGATGAACTTTTTGTTAAGAAAACAAACGCAGGAGATCATCGGTGAAAACAGAGTCGAGGGACTGCGTTTTAGCGATGGGGAAGAAATCAAAGCAGATCTTGTGGTCATGGCGGTTGGAATTAAACCAAATACAAGTATCGCTATAGAAAGCGGAATTCCGGTCAATCGAGGAATCCTTGTTAATGATTATATGGAGACAGAGATTTCGAATGTGTTTGCGGTCGGTGAATGTGCAGAGCACCGCGGCATGGTGTATGGGCTAGTTGCACCGCTTTATGAACAAGGGAAAGCATTGGCTGGGAAAATCTGCAGCATTGATGTGAAGCCTTATGAAGGAACAGTACTTTCTACTAAATTAAAGGTTTCTGGTGTTGATGTTTTCTCAGCCGGAATCATTAATGAAGATGAACAAACAAAGGTCATTAAGGAATTTAATGATTGGAAAGGTACTTATAAGAAGATTCTTATTCAGGATGATAAAATTTCAGGCTCCGTTTTATTTGGTGATACAAAAGAAGGCACGAAGCTGTTGAGTTTGATTAATAAAGGCGCAAATGTATCTGAGTATCTTGAAAAGGATGAAAGTAATGATGCAGGAGTAAGTTTTGTTGCTTCCCTGCCAAATGATGAAATCATCTGCGGCTGTAATGGTGTAACAAAAGGGGATATTGTAAACGCAATTGAAACGCAAGGTCTGACAAATATCGACGAAGTAA
The DNA here is from genome assembly GCF_036670025.1 of Niallia oryzisoli. Classification (NCBI taxonomy): domain Bacteria; kingdom Bacillati; phylum Bacillota; class Bacilli; order Caryophanales; family Bacillaceae; genus Niallia; species Niallia oryzisoli. The sequence goes on from NZ_CP137640.1 coordinate 818,123, forward strand.
AAGGCTGTACGAATGCTTCAAGATCATGTGGAGGATGTAAACCGTTAGTAGCTGATATTCTTGAGCTTACATTAGGTGATGAATTTAGTAAAGCTAATCAAAAAGAAGCGATTTGCAGTTGTACTACTTTATCACGAGATGAGGTTGTTACAGCTATACGTAATATGAATCTTAAAACAACAAGGGAAGTTATGAATGTACTTGAATGGAATACAATCGATGGCTGCTCCAAATGTAAGCCGGCATTGAACTATTATTTAGGCATGATTTATCCGCTTGAATATGAGGATGAAAAAGAATCGCGCTTTGTAAACGAACGTCTGCATGCCAATATTCAAAAGGATGGTACTTTCTCAGTTGTACCAAGAATGTATGGCGGTGTGACAAACCCAGAGCAGTTACGGAAAATTGCCGATGTGGCTGAAAAGTATGATGTGAAGTTATTGAAAGTGACTGGCGGACAGCGGATTGATATGTTCGGTATTGAAAAAGAAGACCTTCCAAAGGTATGGGCTGAACTGGATATGCCGTCAGGGTATGCATATGGTAAAACTCTTCGTACTGTAAAAACATGCGTGGGTGCAGAGTTTTGCCGATTCGGAACTCAAGATTCTATCGGGCTGGGTATCGCTTTAGAAAAGAAATTTGAACGAATCAGTACTCCTCATAAATTTAAAATGGCTGTTTCGGCTTGTCCGAGAAATTGTGCTGAATCAGGTATTAAGGATCTTGGTGTTGTCGGTGTGGACGGCGGATACCAAATTTATGTTGGAGGGAACGGTGGAACTGATTTAAGAGCGGCCGATCTATTATGCAAAGTAAAAACAAGTGAAGAAGTAATTGAGATTACCGGAGCTTATTTCCAGTATTATCGTGAAACAGGAATCTATTTAGAAAGAACCTCTAAATGGGTTGAGAGAATGGGACTCGATCATATTCGATCTGTGATGGAAGATGATCGAAAACGACTTGAACTAAATATACGTTTAGATGAAGCGTTGACTGTAGCGCAAGAACCGTGGAAAGAAATTGTTGAAAGTGAAAGGCTTCAAAAAGAATTATTTGAAAAAGTGAAAATTCCGGTAACGGTCGAATAAAAGGGAACCGGGGGTTGACTCCTGTTTCCATGATATTCGATGAACTATGGGGAGAAGATGATTGCCTGTAAAGACGGGACATAATGATCTGGAGGAATAAGTGATGGAAAAAACAAAAACAATTCAGCGAATTAAAGTAGCCGCAGTGGATGAAATCCCACAAAAGTTAGGAAAAACAGTCCATATAGGTCCACATGAGATAGCGTTATTTCATTTAGAGACAGGGGAATTTCGTGCGATCGAAAATCGCTGTCCTCATAAAGGTGGGGTTCTTGTAGAAGGAATGGTAAGTGGTGATCATGTATTTTGTCCAATGCATGATTGGAAAATTAACGTAAATGATGGCCAGGTTCAAAAACCGGATAACGGCTGTGTTAAAACCTTTAAGGTAGAAGTTGAAAACAATGAAGTTTTTATCGTTCTGTAAATAATTCTTGAAAGAAGGAAAATGATGTCATACGTAAATCCAGATCAAGTTGTACAAAACATGGTTCAAGCAGGTGCAGCAAAAGCAAAGCTATCTGTTAAAGATATGTTAATTAGAGGTGGCTTAGCCGGGGCGCTTCTCGGCTTTGGTACCACCTTGGCATTTACTGCTGAAACACAATCGCAAATGGGCTTTGTTGGTGCACTTTTATTTCCAGCATGCTTTGTGATTGTCATTCTTTTAGGATTAGAGCTGGTTACAGGAAATTTTGCGCTGCTTCCATTAGCTGTGATGGAAAAGAAAGCTACATGGCAGCAAATGTTGTCAAATTGGTTTTGGGTCATTATCGGACATTTAATTGGCGGTGCAGTCTATGCAGTTTTATATGTGATTGCGGCAACTCATTTTGGTCATGTAGATAATCATGCGGTAGCAAAGAAAATTATCAATGTAGCAGAAGCAAAAACACTAGCCTATTCTTCGTTGGGATTAGAAGGGTTACTTGTCGTTATTGTAAAAGCTATTCTATGTAATTGGATGGTAGCTCTAGGGGCTGTTCTTGCGATGACATCAAAAGCAACAATTGGAAAAATAGCTGCGATGTGGCTTCCAATATTAATGTTTTTTGCCCAAGGCTTTGAGCATGCGGTCGTAAATATGTTTGTCATTCCTGCTGGAATTATGCTTGGGGCAAATGTTACGGTTTCTGATTGGTTAGTATGGAATCAGCTTCCGGTTCTTTTTGGGAATCTAATTGGCGGGTTTTTATTTACTGGACTAGCATTGTACCTAACACATAGAAAAGCAGTAGCAAAGAAGGCTTTAGAACAATTAGAAATTACACAGCAAGCATCCAATCTGTAATATGGAAAGAAGAGAGGGGTCATCGAATGGGCAAGGTATATTTAGTCGGAGCAGGTCCTGGAGACCCTGACTTAATAACGATAAAAGGCTTAAAGTGCATTCAAGAGGCTGATATTATCTTATATGATCGGCTGGTCAATAAAGGCTTACTGGAACACGCAAAAAAAGAGGCAACGTTAATTTATTGCGGGAAGCTTCCAAAATGTCACACATTAAAACAGGAAAATATTAATCTTTTGCTAGTTAAGCTTGCGAAACAAGGGAAAGTGGTGGCCCGTTTGAAGGGTGGAGATCCGTTTGTATTTGGCAGAGGTGCTGAAGAAGCAGAGGTTCTCGCTCAAAATGGCATTCCGTTCGAAATTGTTCCAGGAATTACATCGGGAATTGCCGCTCCTGCATACGCAGGAATACCGGTAACGCACCGGAAAATGGGAAGCTCGTTTGCTGTGGTGACAGGACATGGTGAGAAAGGGAAACCAACTAATATTAACTGGAGCAGCTTAGCAGGAATCGATACATTGTTGGTTTATATGGGAATTGGGCATCTGGCTGATATTTGTGATGCTTTGATTCTCCATGGAAAAGAAGCTGATACACCTGTTGCTTTAGTGAATAGGGGAACTACTGCTAATCAAAAAACCGTTACAGGAACCCTTTCTACGATTGTAGAATTAGCGAGTGTAGAGAAAATTGATAACCCCAGCATAATCGTAATTGGTGAGGTTGTCAGATTACGTGAACAAATTGCCTGGTTCAAAGAATTGAGGGCACATGAAAGTGAAATGGTATTTGCGGATAAAATTATATGAAAAAGTAAAGGACTTCCCTATGGTACAGGGAGGTCCTTGATGTTTTAGGAATAATCAATGCTCTTTTGGTTCATCTGTACCTTCTAAATCTTCTTTATTAAACCAAAGTGGATCCATGTCATCGACGTCCCCGTTGTAATTGATAAGAATTTCTTCTCCTGCCTTAATATCCTTGTATGCAAAAAAATCAAACGTGTGGTTGGGGAAGTTAATATCATATGTGGCATTTGGCTCATAGGAATGGTTAAATAACATCCCATATCCCAATAATATGCACGAGTGGTTTTTCCCATATTCAAATGCATAATCAGCAAGAAGTGTTTTCTCTATATGAATATGTTCATCATTTGGGTAGGGAAGAACGGGTGCAGCATGGAAAAGTGTCCCCTTTGCAATATCCTGTGTGGCAAATACCCCTCTATTTAGTTCCCCATCACTCAGTTTCGAAGTTTTTACTTCAATCATATTTCATCACCTGTTCATATTTTATAGTTAGACTTAAGTGTGAACGATAAAAAGATTGAAAGCAACAATATTATGTAGTTTATTTTTTGCAATCCGTTAGATATCATACTATTAGCATAGATGAATAAAAAAGATGTAAGTTGGTTTTTAAAGCCAAGCTTACATCTTTTTCAAACTTATTAAACTTAAATGATTGGCATTCCGTGACGACTTAATGCTGCTGCTTCTAGAATAGACATCCCTTGTTCTTCCGCAAAGGCTGTAAGCTTGTCCGATACAATTGGAGCGAAGTTTGCTGGTGGTTGAGCATTGTTCATCGCACGTCTGCGTGCTGAGTTTCTGCGTGCAAAAGGTCCCCAAATTGCAAAAGTAATACCAAGGCCTTGTATATTCACGAAGAAAGTATTACCATCTGGTGAGAAAGTGGGCCCTGCAAACTCAGAATGTATGTTGTCGGCAAATGTATAGACGTTTCCTTCTGGAGTTAGGCCAATGATGCGATTGTTGCCGCCGCCGTCTTCAGCAACCCAAAGATCTCCCCAAGGAGTAATGGTAATATTATCTGGTGCTTCTAAATCATTTTTATCAGTAGATTCATAGAAAAGCTCTAATGTATTCGTAGCTGGTGTGTAGCGGTAAACACGTCCAAGACGTTTTGTACCTGCACTTGTATCATCAAACCATAAAGTACCTTCTGAGAAATAAGCACCTTCTAAGCGGCTAAACTGGATACAGCCTTTCGCTTGCGCATCACTTTGTGCGATCTCAGGGTTTAATTTTTTCCAAACAACACCAAACTTCTGACCAGTAGCCATTTGACTAGCTTTAGGCAATTCTTCAATTGCAGCAGCTTCTAAGATACCGCCTTTCTGAAGAGAACCAAGAGTCTGGCTGCGGTCATTTGGTGTAAAACGATAAAAGAAGCTTGGGCTAGCATCTTCTGTTAAATACCAAATACCAGTTGAAGGGTCAACATGTCCAGCTTCGTGAGAGAAATATCCCATATCACGGATAGGTGTTCTAGACATTTCGTTTTCAGGATCAAGTGGATTTACTTCAAACACAAATCCATGTCCCATATTACGAGTTTCTTCCATTGTTAACCAAGTGCCCCATGTAGTAGCTCCGCCCGCACAGTTACGGATAGTACCTGAACTTGATACGTAGTGATCAATAAGTTCTCTATTTGGTCCTACAATTAAAGTTGTTGTACCACCGGCAGCACCAGTGTTCCAAGGATTTTTTCCGTTAACAGGGAAATCTGAATTTGTACTATTTTCATGGTTTCGTACTAGAATCGTCGTATTTTTCTCACCTCTAAAGGCAGCCATTCCATCATGCGCAGCTGGAACTTTATCACCATTAGACATAAGGTCACCTTTTTTAGAAAGCATTTTATAGTGAAAACCCTTTGGAAGATCTAAAATGCCGTTTGGATCCTTTACTAGAGGACCATAACCGCCAAATCCGCTTGTTGGATTACCTGTTGCCTCAGCAGCAAAACTTTTTGATGCATTTGCTAGTGAAAAAAGTCCAGTTGATCCAATTGTTAAAGCTAATGTGCCCATACCACCAGCCTTTAAGAAATTACGTCTGTTTATTCCATTATTTCCACCGTTCATAGTATTACCTCCACTTTCCTTTATTGAGACAAGCTCTATTAATAAAACTAGCAAATAATTCTATAAACACTGTTAATATAGTGTAATATTCTGTTTTACAATATAAGATAAAACGAAAGTGCCATTAGATGTAAAAAAATAGAGTGATCTATTGTTTGTTTTTAAGGCAAAAGCACTAGAAAATATCAGGAATTATCATTTTTAAAATAAAAAGGAGGATAAACCTATGAATTTCTTCATATAAAATTGTTGATTTTTTTCTGAAGTGTTAAGAGTTTGTAATATTTTTGTGCAAAAGTTAACATAAAGTAAATGATTCACTGAAATTAAAAATGATATTTCTAATAATTAGGAGTTGATTTCTAAATATTTAGATGATAGTATAGAAATCGCACTTCTTAATCCAGTTTTCTTGAGGGGAAAGAAAAGATACTTGATATTTTCTATCTATTTTTGATAATAGTGTAAATTAAAAAAGAAGTTGACTTCTGTGATTAAAAATGTTATAGTAATAAACGTCGTCAAAACAACAGCTATTAAGAAATAATTAAATATTGGCCCCTTGGTCAAGCGGTTAAGACACCGCCCTTTCACGGCGGTAACACGGGTTCGAATCCCGTAGGGGTCATCTTAGAAAGCGGAAGCGCCTTGCCTAGCGGCGTATGGACTGGAGCATCCGGACCGAGATAAAGGAAACACCAAGAGCACGCTAGTGCGATTGGATGTTAACTTATCGTAGGGTGGAATGTGAAGTCCACTAGGCGCTGGAGCTAGACTGCTATCTAATTGAAAAAATGTGGAGGATTAGCTCAGCTGGGAGAGCATCTGCCTTACAAGCAGAGGGTCGGCGGTTCGAGCCCGTCATCCTCCACCATGATCTTTTCACGTAGTGAAAATAATCTTCATATTTGCCGGCCTAGCTCAATTGGTAGAGCAACTGACTTGTAATCAGTAGGTTGGGGGTTCAAGTCCTCTGGCCGGCATCTTATTGTTTGAGCCATTAGCTCAGTCGGTAGAGCGTCGCACCGTCTCGAAGAGACTGCGACTGCAACAAAAGCCAAAGGCTTTTGGCGCACAAGACCACAAGCTATGTCATAAACATAAATTATATTCGAGCCATTAGCTCAGTCGGTAGAGCATCTGACTTTTAATCAGAGGGTCGAAGGTTCGAGTCCTTCATGGCTCACCAAAGTTTTTTGCGCTTGCAAAATAACTTTCAATATGCGGGTGTGGCGGAATTGGCAGACGCACTAGACTTAGGATCTAGCGCCGCAAGGCGTGGGGGTTCGACTCCCTTCACCCGCATTTATATTGCGGAAGTAGTTCAGTGGTAGAACACCACCTTGCCAAGGTGGGGGTCGCGGGTTCGAATCCCGTCTTCCGCTCCAGAATATACTTGCCGGGGTGGCGGAACTGGCAGACGCACAGGACTTAAAATCCTGCGGTAGGTGACTACCGTACCGGTTCGATTCCGGTCCTCGGCACCAAGGTTTTTTACGATAGTAAAATAACCATATTATTTTGCTCCAGCAAAATAACTAACGATTTATGCGCCCGTAGCTCAATTGGATAGAGCGTCTGACTACGGATCAGAAGGTTATGGGTTCGACTCCTTTCGGGCGCGCTTGTGAATCGGGAAGTAGCTCAGCTTGGTAGAGCACTTGGTTTGGGACCAAGGGGTCGCAGGTTCGAATCCTGTCTTCCCGACCATTCAATTTCAAAATGAAAATGGAGCCTTAGCTCAGCAAGGAGAGCTTTTTCTTATGCTGGCAGAGCAGGAAATCCGGGGTTCGATCCCACTAGGATCCACCATCTTTTTTAGATAATAATATGGCGGCGTAGCTCAGCTGGCTAGAGCGTACGGTTCATACCCGTAAGGTCGGGGGTTCGATCCCCTCTGCCGCTACCATTGAATTATACTCATAGCTGGCTTTTTTCGAAGAACAGTCTCAAGTGTTTATTATGGAGGAATACCCAAGTCCGGCTGAAGGGATCGGTCTTGAAAACCGACAGGCGGGTTAAACCGCGCGGGGGTTCGAATCCCTCTTCCTCCGCCATTTTAAAAAATGGTACAAATCAATATTTTTATTATCGCGGGATGGAGCAACGAAGCGTTACTTCATTGAATAAACTGCGAGTTGTACCGATCGAGCTGCTGCTTGAATAAGCTTCTTGAGGTCGGGACAGTTCTTGCTCACATAGAGTATGAACCAAATTTTATATTTATTATTATCGCGGGGTGGAGCAGTTCGGTAGCTCGTCGGGCTCATAACCCGAAGGTCGCAGGTTCAAATCCTGTCCCCGCAATCTGGTCCGGTAGTTCAGCTGGTTAGAATGCCTGCCTGTCACGCAGGAGGTCGCGGGTTCGAGTCCCGTCCGGACCGCCATTAACATTTTTTCAATATTTTCATATAAATATGGAGGGGTAGCGAAGTGGCTAAACGCGGCGGACTGTAAATCCGCTCCCTTGGGTTCGGCGGTTCGAATCCGTCCCCCTCCACCAAAGTTTTTTCACGGTAGTGAAAATAATCATTCATATAGGGGTATAGTTTAAAGGTAGAACGAAGGTCTCCAAAACCTTTGGTGTGGGTTCGATTCCTACTACCCCTGCCAATTATGGCGGCTGTGGCGAAGTGGTTAACGCATCGGATTGTGGTTCCGACATTCGTGGGTTCGATTCCCATCAGCCGCCCCATAAACAATTTTATTATTGGGCTATAGCCAAGCGGTAAGGCAACGGACTTTGACTCCGTCATTCGTTGGTTCGAATCCAGCTAGCCCAGTTTTTGGCGGCATAGCCAAGTGGTAAGGCAGAGGTCTGCAAAACCTTCACCACCGGTTCGAATCCGGTTGCCGCCTTCATACAATTTTGCCGGTGTGGCGGAATTGGCAGAAGCGCACGACTCAAAATCGTGTTCCTTCTGGAGTGTCGGTTCGACCCCGACCACCGGTATATAGGATTTAAACTTAGACTAGTGTCTAATCAAAATCTACTTTTTCACTTCGCGGGTGTAGTTTAGTGGTAAAACCACAGCCTTCCAAGCTGTTGTCGAGGGTTCGATTCCCTTCACCCGCTCCATACATAATGGGCCTATAGCTCAGCTGGTTAGAGCGCACGCCTGATAAGCGTGAGGTCGATGGTTCGAGTCCATTTAGGCCCACTTTTAATTGAAATGCGGAACCATTTTTAGATTATGCCTTTTTAAGGCTTTTTTTTATGGAGATTTTTCATATGCTGAACAGACCCCATCTAATGGTTTAGTTCGTGCAAAAGGCGCGAGGATTGAAAAAAAGACAAACACAATGACTGTGTTTGCCTTTTTAAATGCAATGCGGAAAAAGATAATCCATTCAAAATACTCCACGCTTATGTTAAAGTTGGCATTCTTAATGATGACTTTAATTTAGACTCCATCTTTTCGATATAGAATGAAGCTTTAATAGCCAATGTAATTAATACTGATAACAGGCTGAGAAGAATATTCAAATTATATCCCTCCACATTGAAATTAGTGTTTTATTAAACACTAGTCTTAGTATTCGCTCGAATGAGCCTTTTATTCTGTGCGGCTTATTATGCGATTACGATCTTCTGTCTGCGGAGGCTCTTCATACCATCCATGTTTAAACATAATTTCTAATCCTTCTTGACCATAAAAATAGACATCTTTGGTTAGTAATGTTGTTTTTAAAGCTATATCATTTCTTAATGTGAAAAATGCTCCAAAACTCTCTCCAACAATGCTAAATCCATTGAGAAAGTCGATGCAAAACATCATAAGTTTGTCTGAAAATGGTGCAATGGTTGAAGTTGTTACTGTACTTCCAGAAGTTGCGGAAACCTGAATATCATTTTCCAAAAGGAATTCTTGAAATGTTTTTATATGCTTTTTGGCAAGTTCTTTTCCTTTTTCAAAATATTGTCTAACCTCTTTGTTTTTTGCACTTTGAGCAAATCCAGTAATGAGTTGCATTCCGATATTATTCACTTCAATTCCGTGATGGAGAAAACCTACTTCAATAGCATTCAATGACCTTTTCTCACTAAAAAGTTTAAATCCTTTCATGTACCTTTTGCTCTCAATAAACTCAGTTGTTTTGGGAATTGTGATATTTGGAGGAAGAGTAAGAATCCCTTTTTTTAATAAGTAACGGGTGGCCAATTTATAACACTTATGGGTAATGGTGGTCAAACCCTCATAAAGCGTCATCATATCTACTCGGTACGCCATATTCATATTAATTGTGTACATTCCCATACTCACTTCTTTTAAAATACGAAGAAGCATTATGTCAAATCCATTGTCAAATAAGGTGGGAGCATCTAAATTAACATCTTCTTTTGTAAATCCTTTAGGAATGGCTGCTCCTTCACTCTCGAAAATCCTTATCATCAATTCCACATAATAATCAAGTTCCTGCCACATCATCCCCATAATATTTTTGGCTTCTTGGTCATCAGACTTTTCTATGAAATATTCAAGAATTCTTAAAATCATCGTCTTTTCTTGATATGTAATCCAAAGGGTACCAAGTTCTGATGCACTTATAAGGTTATGAAAATTCATAATTTCCACCTCGCATTTAATAATAAAATTTTCTCCTAATTTGCAGGCAGTATTCACTAAACAAATATGTATAAATTGGGGAAATAGAGAGCAATCATGATGAGTTCAATGAAGAATTGCCAGCATTTGATTGGCATAACAGCAATGATATAAGGTATGGTAAAATTATTCTATAATAATACATGTACATGAAGGGGGAATTATGATGAGCTGGGAACGTAAGGCGCTTGAAAGAGTACTTGAATTATTGGTGGAAAAAGACAAGGATTTTAAAGAACTTACTGATCATTTATATGATTTAGGAATTGTGATTAATAAAAACAGTTCGGCATACGAAATTTTAAGGGACATTATGGCTTGGGAGTCAATGCCTATAAATTTGTCGTCAGTTCAAGCGCAAAATAAATCAAAAGAGATTTTTGTAAAAGATGCCCTTAAATACATAGAGGAAAAATTCAATAAATAATTGATAATGATTTTATGGGATAAACAATGTAACAGGATGCTGAAAAAACGATATAGTGTAATAACTGTCCTTAAGTAAAGTACAACAAAGATAAAAACGAAGCCGTAATCAATGCATGTTCGAGGAGTGTATGCGCCGAGTAAACCTATACTGGTGTTATACAAGGAGGAAAACATGCTAGGTATATTAGCGGGACTTTTAGTAGCGTGGTTACTAAGCTTGATTGGCGTTCATTCACTCATTATCACTGGTTTGTCTGAATTGTTCAACTTGAATCTAACAATAGCAGGATATTATGTATTGTTCGGATTATTAGGTTTCATTTTAGAATTAATATCACCGAAAAGAAGAATGAGGTATAAAAGGAAACCACGAAGAAAATAAATAAAAGCTTGCAGCTGACCGGAACCAGCTGCAAGCTTTTTGTTTTTACCCTATATTCCGACCAATGTTATTCTCCTAAAGCTGCATCAACAGAGTAATTCTCTAAATCAATCTCTAAATCCAATCCAAGAGCAAGCTTAGCTAATTGAGAGCCTAAAAAAGGACCAACGGTAAGTCCTGATGAACCTAATCCATTCGCGACAAAGATTCCCTCCCAGCCTGGCAGCGGTCCAATCACAGGCAAAAATCCCGGCGTAAAGGGACGAAAACCAACTCTTGCTTCTAATAAAGCTGCGTCGGATAACCCTGGAGCTGTTTCCAACGCTTTCGTAAAAATTTCAGCCAGCCCGCCTGCTGTTACCCTTGTATCGAAAACTTCTGTATCTTCATGAGTTGAGCCAACGACAATTCGATGATCATCGAAAGCTAATACATATAGGGTTCCCGGAGGCATGACAACCGGCCAATCGCCGGTATTTTCTTTCACTTCTAAATGGGCTATTTGAGCTTTTTGAAAACGGACCTTAAAATCAACGCCTAAAGGACTAAGCAATTGAGGAGCCCAAGCACCTGTACATACAATAACAATATCCGCGTAGATGGTTTCTATAGGGGTCTGAACTCCTGTTACTCGAGTTTCATCAAAAATCAGCATTGCTTCATCATAGATCAATGTAGCACCGTTTTTTTGAGCAGCCCGTAAAAGAGAATCCCTAAGTTCCCGCCCGTCAACGCGTGCACCGCCGCTGACATGGACAGATGCATACTCATCATCAAGTAGAGGAAACAATTGCTTTGTTTCCTGTGGACTTAGATGGGTAATGTCACCAATTTCAGGAGCTTCCTGTCTTCTGACCAGAGCCCTTTCTGCCATTTTTTCAAGCTTTTTTTCATCCTTATGTAAGCTAACTGCACCCACCTGAGAATATCCAGTGTTTATTTCTCCATCCTCTTTCAGTTCATTAATTAAGCCCGGATAATAGCGGGCCCCCGCTTTTGCCAGCTCATACCACGCTTTATTGCGGCGCTGGCTTAACCACGGGCAGACAATGCCAGCTGCAGCATCTGTCGCCTGCCCTTTATCTTTTCGATCGACAATGGTAACTTGAGCTCCGCTTTTAGCTAATTGATAGGCAGCTGTAGCTCCAAGAATGCCTGCACCCACCACAACGATTTTTTGCATCAGGTATCCCCCCGTGTCCGTTTATTCCTTTACTTAAATCAGTTTCTACGAATATTCAATGTTAGAAAATATAACATGATTCGTTTTTTACAGTCGATTTTATGTAAAAATAGTAACCATCAATCATTTTATCTTACTTATTGGAGGTAATAAATGAATAAGCAAAGGTTAGTTGTAATAGGGAATGGGATGGCAGGTATTCGCTGTCTCGAGGAAATCTTAGAAATTAATCCTAATCTATTTACGATAACTGTTTTTGGCAGCGAACCACATGTTAATTACAATCGCATTTTATTATCGAATGTACTGCAAGGTAGTACATCATTTGAAAATATTATGCTCAATGACCGTGAATGGTATAAGAAAAATATGATTGAATTGTTCACCGGCGAAACAGTTGTGAAGATTGATACGGTGAGAAAAATCATTCAAACAGATCAAAAAAGGGAAGCGGGCTTTGACAAGCTCATTATTGCAACGGGCTCAACTCCGTTTGTTCTTCCGATTCCTGGTAGAGACAAAGCTGGGGTCATAACATTCCGAACCATTGAGGATTGTCAAAAAATGATGGAAGCGTCCAAACAATATAGTAAAGCTGCCGTGATCGGCGGCGGTTTATTAGGTTTAGAGGCAGCCAGAGGGTTGTTGAATATTGGGATGGAGGTAGATGTGGTACATCTGGACGATTGTTTAATGAATCGGCAGCTTGATTATACAGCCTCTAAAATGCTTGAAAAGGAATTAAAGAGTCAGGGTATGAATTTTTTGTTAGGAAAAGAAACAGAAGAGATTATCGGAAACCACCGTGTGGAAGGTTTGCGTTTTAAGGATGGAACGGAAATAAAAACAGAGTTGGTGGTAATGGCGGCGGGTGTTAAACCGAATGTAAAGCTTGCAAAGGAAAGTGGGATTGAAACCAATCGTGCCATCCTCGTAAATGACTTTTTACAAACGAATATCCAGGATATTTACGCAGTAGGGGAATGTGTGGAACATCGGGGAAAAGTCTATGGGCTTGTTAAGCCGCTGTTTGAACAAGGGAAAGTATTGGCAAAACATATATGCGGGCAAGAAGTCCAAGGGTATCGTGGTTCTGTTCTTTCTACCCAATTGAAAGTATCCGGAGTCGATGTATTCTCAGCTGGTCAGTTCACAGGCGATGAAACAACAAAGGCTATTTCTATCCAAGATGGGTTAAATGGAGTTTATAAGAGATTTGTTTTTCAAGGAAATAAACTGGTAGGAGCTGTTTTATATGGTGATACAAATGGCGGTGCTAAATTATTAAAACAAATCGTGGAAAAGAAAGACATAGAGGATCACGAAAAAAATAGGCTGTTCCAGTTAACCGCAGTCGATGAGAACCCTGTGGCTGCAATGGCCCAAAGCGAAATTGTCTGTAACTGTAATGCGGTAACGAAAGGAGCCATTCTAGAAGCCGTACAGCAAAATAGCTTAACCACCGTTGAACAAGTGAAAAAGTGTACAAAAGCTTCCGGTTCATGCGGCGGCTGCAGGCCTGTAGTAGCACAACTGCTAAATTATATTCAAAGTGATTCATTCGATGAAATGATAGAGAAGGAAACCTTATGTTCCTGCACAACCATGACTGAAGATGAAGTCATACAGGAAATGCAGGTGAGACATCTCACATCTATTCAGGAAGCGATGAATGAGCTGAATTGGAAACAACCCCATGGATGTCGTAAATGTCAAGGAGCACTATATTATTATTTTGGCATGATTGAACCGGCGTTAACTGATGTTCCAGCTTTTTGTAATAAAATCGATCCAATTGAAACCTATAATGGTCTTTGCCAATGTGATAGACAATCATCTTTAGATTTGGGTGTTCAATTAGAAAAAAGGTGGGATTTTTTAAATACACCACAACGTATTAAAATGAGCATCTCTTCATGTATACACAATGGTGAAGAGGTAATGACAAACGATATTGGATTGATCATGATGAACAGAGGGTGGGAAATTTATATTGGTGGCAGCGGTGGACGTAATACGAAAGCGGGAGATTTATTTTATGTTGCAGGAACCAATGAGACAGTAATCGATATGGTTCTTTCTATAATTCAATATTATCGAGAGACCGCTAATTATTTGGAATATACCCGACAATGGGTGAATCGTATCGGTTTAATCCATATAAGAGAAGTCATTTTTGATCCGGAGCTTCGTTATCAGCTTATTAAGAGACTGGATCTTGATGTTTTAACTAATAAAGAGAAAGCAGAAAAGAAATATATCAAATCCTTATAATGATTCATTAATTTTTCATAAAAAAGGAGGCAATTAAAGATGGAATTAAAGGGTTTCAAGCAATCGGGACATTTCCCAAGCTTATTGTCAGCGTTTCTCTATTTTGATGTCAGTTTTATGATTTGGGTGCTCTGTGGGGCGGTATCCCTTTATATTACCCAAGATTTCGGATTAACGGACTCGCAAAAAGCTACAATGGTAGCTCTCCCTTTGCTGGGTGGAGCGATCTTACGAATACCAATGGGTATTTTGTCTGACCGAATTGGCTGCAAAAAAACCGGTATCATTGGAATGATCATCACGATTCTGCCATTACTATGGGGCTGGCTTGGCGGTTCGAGCTTAAGCGAACTTCATGCTATCGGTCTTTTGCTTGGAGTAGCAGGGGCAAGCTTTGGGGTGGCACTCCCATTAGCAGGACGTTGGTATCCGCCGCAGTATCAAGGGATGGCAATGGGAATTGCCGGTGCCGGAAACAGTGGAACGGCGATTGCTACGTTCTTTGGTCCAAAAATTGCCGAGATGTATGGATGGCACAGTGTGTTTGGTATAGCCATTATCCCGCTCCTTCTCATCCTCATTTCTTTCTCGCTCATGGCAAAAGACAGCCCAAATCAGCCAGAACCAAAGAAGCTTTCTGAGTATTTATCAGTTTTTCGTTATTCCGATACATGGTGGTTCTGCCTGTTCTATGCCATTACATTTGGAGGGTTTAGCGGTCTCGCCAGCTATTTAGGTATCTTTTTCTATGATATATACGGAGATAAAGCGATGGCCGGAGGATTATCTATGATTCAAATCGGCTATTTGGTGACAGTTACCGTTATTGCCGGAAGTTTATTCAGACCGATTGGAGGTTATATTGCAGATCGTATCGGAGGGATGAAATTTCTTCAATATCTATTTGCTTGCATATCCATTTGCTCCTTCCTAGTGACACTGATGCCAAGTTCCTTCCTAGTCATGCTGATGATTACGAGTGTGATGATGGCTTGCCTTGGTATGGGAAACGGTTCTGTGTTCCAAATCGTGCCGCAGCGTTTTAAAGATGAGATTGGAGTAATAACTGGCATTGTAGGAGCGGCCGGCGGCTTTGGAGGTTTCCTTCTGCCAAACTATATTTTAGGACCGTTGAAGCAGGCAACCGGGAGTCATGTTGCAGGATTTATCACCCTTGCTTGTATTGGACTTGTTGTAACCCTTGTATTTTATTCTGTTTCACGCAGCTGGAAGAAGTCTTGGGCTACAGTGGAATCTGGAGTGAAATTCTAATTCTTTATACAAAGGAATGAAATAGTTATGACTGAAATGTTTTTAAAATATTTTCGCGAAAAACAACAGCAGGTACAGTCTGAAAAAGTATATGATACACAATGCCCGTATTGCAGTGTTCAATGTAAAATGCGCTTAATTGAACAAACGATTGTCACAAGGAAAAAATATGTGACGGTCGGAAAGGAGAATCCTACTTCACATGGTCGTATATGTATTAAAGGGATGAACGCGCACCAGCATGCCTTACACAAGGAACGGATTCTATATCCCCTATTAAAAGTAGATGGTGAATTTACGCGCATCTCCTGGGAAGAGGCTTACCAGCATATCAAGGAGAATTTCACGAAAATCCAGGTCGAAGATGGAAATGACGCCCTGGGTGTTTATGGGAGTGCCTCCATTACAAACGAAGAGGCCTATTTATTAGGGAAATTTGCACGTGTAGCATTGAAAACAAAACATATTGATTATAACGGACGTTTATGTATGTCAGCAGCAGCTTCCGCGGCCAGCCAAACCTTTGGAATGGATAGAGGATTAACCAATAGTTTGCAGGAAATCCCCTTTGTCGAGTGCATTATTTTAGCAGGGACTAACATTGCAGAATGCCAGCCTACTCTTATGCCTTATTTTGAAAAAGCAAAGGACAACGGAGCATTCATCATAGCCGTTGATCCAAGGGAAACAGCGACAACGAAAATGGCTGATTTGCATTTAAAGATCAGGCCTGGTAAAGATGCGGCATTGGCAAATGGATTATTAAAGGTCATTGTGGAAAAAAATTATCAGGATGAGTCATTTATCAAAGAAAAAGCAACAGGGTTTGAGGAAGTCAGGGAATACGTTTCTTCCCTTAGCTTGCATGAGATTGCTGAGCTAACCGGAGTACCGGCGGAGCAGATTGAAAGAGCAGCTGATGCATTTGGGAAAGCAGAAACCGGCATGATTTTCACGGCAAGAGGTGTTGAGCAGCAAACAGATGGTTCGCTTGCAGTCCGCAATTTCCTGAATATTTTGATTGTAACAGGAAAAATCGGCAAACCATATTGTGGATATGGGGCCATCACCGGACAGGGAAATGGCCAAGGTGCAAGGGAGCATGGCCAAAAAGCAGATCAACTGCCGGGATATCGCTCGATTGTAAATGAGGAACATCGAGCCCATATTGCCAAGGTTTGGGGAATTGATAAGGCTGAGCTGCCAAGAAAAGGGGTATCAGCCTTTGAAATGATTGAGAAAATGGATAAAGGAGAAATCACAGGTTTGTTCTTGATGTGTTCCAATCCAATTGTATCTAACCCAAATGCAGATTTTGTGAAAGGAGCTTTAAAAAAACTAAAGTTTCTTGTTGCTGTAGATTTATTTGTTTCAGAAACTGCTAGATTAGCAGATTTAATTCTGCCGGCAACCTCCTATTTAGAGGATGAAGGGACCACGACAAACCTAGAGGGACGGGTGCTTTTACGTGAAGCTGGCTTCCCAAGTATAGGAGAAGCAAAGCATGACTGGAAAATTATTTGTGACATTGCTCAAGTACTTGGAAAAGGAGAATATTTTTCTTTTTCATCTGCTGAAGAGATCTTTAATGAACTACGAGAGGCTAGCCGCGGCGGTATTGCAGATTATTATGGAATCACGTATGAACGTTTAAGAAAGGAAGGCGGGATATTATGGCCTTGTCCTAGTATCGATCATAAGGGGACAGAAAGGTTATTTGAACAATCCTTTGCCCACGAAGACGGAAAGGCTTTAATGGCGGTTGTTTCTAATGTACCTGAAGTGCCAAAGGAAGAGCCAAACGAGAATTATCCTCTATATTTAACAACAGGAAGGGTGATGTCACATTATTTGACAGGAGTACAGACAAGAAAAAGCCCCTCATTGGCGGCAAGGAATTTTGAATCCTTTATAGAACTCCATCCAGATACGGCAAAGAAATACGGTATTAAAAACCAGTCGCTTGTAAAGGTTGAATCAAAACGGGGAAGTATTGTTGTAAGAAGTATCTTATCGGAGGCGATACGTCAAGATACTGTCTTTGTTCCTTTTCATTGGGGTGATTCCCAAAATGTGAACAGGCTTGTTTCACCAAAATTAGATCCGTTGTGCAAGATGCCCGGATTTAAAGTGAGTACAGTAAACGTTAGTCCTTTTGTCGAGAAAATGTAAAAGAAAAGGGTGCCTGCACCCTTTTCTTTTATGGAGATTTGCTCAACTATATGTCTGAGTCCACTGCTGCTGACTGCTCCGTTATCTGTTTTTCAAGCTCTAATCGAAAGAACTCTTTTTTCTCCATACTCCAGCCAAGCTGGTAACTCATTAATTCAATTACGGGTGTTTTCCATTTCTGTACCCATTCGCTGTGAAAAAGTAACGCTCCTGTCCGGCGCAGAAAAAAGTCAACAGGTGTATAGGCATACTCTTTTGTGATGCTGTAAATGACTTGAGCATAAATGTCAGGCGGAAGTCCAAAGGTTTCGGCTTCGGTCTTATCTCTCTCCATGATCCCATAAACATCATCAATATTTGAGCCGTACTTTTTATTAAGTAAATAGGCAGAATTCTGATTTAGTCCAAGCTTCAGTCCTCGCTGGATTTTTCCTTCTATAAAAGAAGAGAATTGCTGTGATCCGCCGACAGAGCCGCCTGAAATAGGCAGTTGTTTTGTTTGACAGGGAAGAAACATGATACCAGCTTCTTTATGAAATGATTCGGTAAGGGTATCGACAATCTTTTCCGCCATTTTACGATAGCCGGTTAGCTTTCCTCCTGCAATGGATATTAATCCTGATGGTGAAGTCCAAATTTCATCCTTTCGAGAAATTTCAGATGGACCTTTGGACGCTTCATGAATTAAGGGTCTTATCCCTGCCCAGCTGGATTCAATATCACCTACTTTTATATTCAAATCTGGAAAAATATAACCAATGGTATTTAGGAGATAATCCCGGTCGCTGACTGTCATTCTTGGATTTGTTAAATCTCCATTGTATGGTGTATCCGTCGTTCCAACATACGTCTTTCCATCCCTTGGAATAATTAAGACCATTCGGCCATCGGGTGTGTCAAAATAGACAGACTGTTGTAACGGAAAAACGCTCTGGTCAAAAACAAGGTGAATCCCTTTCGTTAAGTACAAATGCTTATTCGTTAAAGAACGATCTTGTTCTCTCAATCTATCGACCCATGGACCAGCTGCATTGACAATCTTTTTTGCGTGAATTTCAAACTCCTGCTCATCCAATTGATTTTGGATATAGACACCTGCCAGCTTTCCATTCTGATAGATAAAGTCAGTCACTTTTGTATAATTCATGACTAGTGCTCCTTGGTTTGCGGCCTCTTTCAGCACTTCGATGGTCAATCTGGCATCGTCGGACCGGTATTCAACAAACAGACCACCGCCTAATAAGCCATCCTTTTTGAGCTTTGGCTCCAGTGCCAGTATTTCTTCCTTACGAAGCATGCGGCATCGTTCTGTTTTTTTCACCCTCGCTAAAAAGTCATAGAGGCGTAACCCTAATGATGTGGTAAACATCCCTAATCCAGTCTTCTTGTAGACCGGTATCAGCATCCTCAGCGGTGTCGTAACATGTGGTCCATTTTCATAAACAATTGCTCGTTCTCTGCCAACCTCGGCTACGAGTGGCAGCTCAAAATTTTTTAAATAACGAAGGCCGCCGTGGATTAATTTGGTGGAACGGCTGGAGGTTCCGGCAGCAAAGTCCTGCATTTCAACGAGCGCGGTCTTCATTCCCCTGCTTGCAGCATCTAAGGCAATTCCAGCCCCAGTGATCCCTCCGCCAATAATCAATACATCAAATTCTTCCTTCTCCATTTTCTTTAACACGGAGCTTCTATCTAAACTAGAAAATGCTTCACACATCATTCATCCCTCCGTTTTGGAAAATATAATACAAGAATATTAGGGAATCAGTATGCTATAATAGAAAAAGCCTAATTTCCTTGTAAAATTAGGCTCTTTTACATCATACACCATAAAAGTTCATCACTTATGTTAAATCTTATTATAGATGACGCTAGTCTTATGTAGGGGTGACAAGGATATGAAATTTATCTTGCAGCTTTTTTTTATTTGGCTGATTTACGCAGTATCTGATTATATTGTAAGTTTCCTAGATTTGCCTATCCCAGCCAGTGTGTTTGGCATGATTTTATTATTTTTATTATTAGTAAGCGGAATAGTAAAAGTACAGTATATCGAGAAGGCGACAACCTTTTTAAATAAGCATCTGGCCTTTTTTTTCATTCCTTTTGCGGTTGGGTTAATGAATTACGGTGGGCTGATTCAAACGAGCGGGATCCAACTGCTGATTATGATTTTCGTCAGCTCTGTTATCGGTTTACTCGTGACATCAGGATTGACACAGTTTCTAGCAAGAAGGGCGGTGTCTAAGCATGAACATAAGCATGAGCAGTCTAACTTTCATTAGTATTATCTTGACAATCATAGTATATCTTGGTGCCAGATGGTTATCCATCCGTGTGTTATCACCCTTTACGACGCCGGTATTAACTGCAACGATCGTGATCATTCTCGCACTTCATTTGATGGGAATTTCCTATGAACAATACACGCCTGCAAAGGAGTGGATGACCTTTCTATTGGGACCAGCAACCGTTGCACTTGCCGTGCCCATGTATCATAATCGCGATGTAATCATGGAAAAATTATTCCCGGCTTTATTTGGCTTAATCATCGGGACGATCTCAACAATCATATCAGCCGTTTGGTTATCGAAAGCGCTTGGTTTATCGGATACGATTCAAGCAACATCTACTGTAAAAGCCGTAACAACTCCTGTAGCTATTGAAGCGGTGTTGCTTGTCGGAGGAGACCCTTCGCTTGCAGCGGCCTTTGTGATCATTGCAGGGTTATTTGGAGCAATATTAGCACCATTGATTTTAACGATAACAAAGATTTCGGACCCTTTTTCACGAGGGCTTGGAATCGGAACAGTATCGCATGTTATTGGAACGAGTCAAGCTGTTAAGGAAGGACCGATTCAAGGAGCAGTTTCGAGTATGGCGATGGGGTGTGCCGCTATACTTACATCGATTATTCTGCCGTGGCTGTATCCGATTATACAGCTATAAGTAAGCAGGGACATGAATATGATATGATATAATTTAATTTGGAGGAGTGATTGATAATGGTTAAAAAAATGAATGTAGAAAGTTTTAATCTTGATCATACAAAAGTAAGGGCACCTTATGTTCGCCTTGCAGGTGTAAAGACCGGACAAAATGGTGATGTCATCCATAAGTATGACGTCCGCTTTAAGCAGCCAAACAAGGAGCATATGGAAATGCCTGCTCTTCATTCACTAGAGCATTTAATGGCGGAAAATATTCGAAATCATACAGATTTAGTTGTGGATGTAAGTCCAATGGGCTGTCAGACAGGCTTTTATTTAACGATGATTAATCATGATAATCATGATGAAATCTTAGATATTCTGGAAAAGACTTTACAGGATGTTCTAGAAGCGGATGAAGTGCCGGCATGC
This sequence comes from Niallia oryzisoli, assembly GCF_036670025.1. NCBI lineage: Bacteria > Bacillati > Bacillota > Bacilli > Caryophanales > Bacillaceae > Niallia > Niallia oryzisoli. The sequence goes on from NZ_CP137640.1 coordinate 839,088, forward strand.
AATGAGGTTCAATGCGGCTGGGCTGCCAGTCACAGTTTAGAAGGAGCAAAGGAACTTGCTCGTGACATGCTTGCAAAGAGAAATGAATGGCAGGATGTTTTTGGAGAAGAATAATACATGGCTATAATGAAAAGCTGCTTTCTGTTGAAAGTAGTTTTTCTTTGTGCTTCAGGAAGTTATATCCCATGTAAAAGTTATGTTGATCAATAGAATATATGGATATTTTATGTTGCAATATCTAAACTACTGATATGTGATTTTTTCTTGTGTCTTTTCAGTTCATGATTGAGGACCCATAATAAAAAGGGGGAACAAAAATGGATCAATCGATCAATTCTGGCCGGCCGCCCTACGGACTTATTGCCGTTCTGCTGGTTGGTGCTTTTATTACATTTTTAAATAATACTTTATTAAATATTGCATTGCCTTCTATTATGAAGGATTTAAATGTTGAGACGTCAACCGTTCAGTGGTTAACGACTGGTTTTATGCTGGTGAGCGGGGTTATGATACCAACAACCGCCTTTTTAATTCGTAAGTACTCTGTTAGGCGATTATTTCTAACAGCAATGGGATTATTTACTGCAGGAACAGTTATTGCAGGGATCGCTCATCTTTTTTTCATTCTATTGTTAGGGAGAATGGTCCAGGCTGCAGGAGCAGCCATCATGATGCCGTTATTAATGAATGTTATGTTAGTAAGCTTCCCGATTCACAAGCGGGGAACAGCGATGGGGGTTTTTGGTTTAATCCTAATGTTTGCCCCGGCGATCGGGCCTACCTTATCGGGATGGATTGTAGAACATTATGATTGGCGAATGCTGTTCCACTTTATTACGCCGATCGCCGCTGTTATTCTTCTGATTGGCTTTTTCAAACTGAAGGATAAGAAGGAGAACGTCGATATCAGACTTGATTCTTTATCAGTGCTGCTATCAAGTATCGGTTTTGGCGGATTACTGTATGGATTTAGTTCAGCCGGAAATCAAGGATGGGATAACCCGCAGGTATATGTAACAATTGGTATCGGTGTTATTTCATTAATATTATTTATTTTACGGCAGGCAAAACTTGAAGATCCGATGCTTAACTTTAGTGTATATAAGTATCCAATGTTTGCTTTATCATCTGTCATTACGATGATTATGAACATGGCTATGTTTTCCGGCTTTTTACTTCTGCCAATCTACGTTCAAACGATCCGCGGCATCTCCCCAATGGACGCTGGCTTAATGCTGTTGCCGGGAGCACTGCTTAACGCAACTATGTCTCCCATAACAGGGCGGTTATTTGATATAATCGGCGGCAGAATCTTAGCTATTACCGGCTTAGCCATTACGGCAATTTCAACGTATTTATTTAGTCAATTAACATTTGAAACAACCTATATGTCTTTAGTCATTATTCATGCTGTTAGGATGCTTGGATTGTCACTCGTGATGATGCCTGTTTCAACAAATGGGCTGAATCAGCTGCCAAGACGGTTCTATCCACATGGTACCGCGATGAATAATACGTTAAACCAAGTATCAGGAGCGATTGGAACAGCGCTGTTGGTTACGCTCATGTCAAACCGTACAGAAAATGTCATGTCCAGGCTAATGACCGATGCCATTCATCAAGGCGGGGGTCAGCCGACAGCCGAAGTACAGCAGCAGATGCTCCTGAAAGCCACACTAGATGGAATTAATTTTACCTTCTTTATTAGCACCATTATCATTGCCATTGCTCTTATTTTAGCTTTCTTCATCAAACGGGAAACACAAGCCGAGGACCCACTAGAAGAAAAACCCAGACAGATTAATCCTGTAACGAAATTAGCAGGGAATTAAGATAGAGCAATATAAGTAAACTCGATAGAGGAAGACTGGACAAGTTTTCTTCTATCGAGTTTTTTATTTTATAGGCTTGTTATAGCACAATGTTGTTTTTTAGTTAGCAGAGTTGATTGCAGTGGAGGGCACGTAGACTCCTGCGGGAGAAGCGAGACAGCCGAGACCCCGGAGACACGGAGTGTCGAGGAGGCTCGGTGGTCGCCCGCGGAAAGCGAAGTGCCCGGAACGGAAATCAACAACCATTGTTAAAAAGAGCCATTTTATAGTATAAAGAGACAAATCATCGTCTGGAATGTGATATAAATCAATCTAAAAATTTCTTTAATATGATATGGTTTATTTGAATTGTAATTTAATACATTAAGAAGTGAGGGTGTGAACGGTGACAATAAGACAACAAAAAGTACTCAATAATGGGCCAAGAATCCAGAAAGAAAAAGAAACGGTCAAGAAAATGATTGAGGTCTATTGTCGGAAAAATCATCATCATCGCCATGAACTATGTGAAGAGTGTCAGGACTTACAAGAATATGCAATGAAGAGATTATCATTTTGCCAATTTGGGGAAGATAAAAGTTTTTGCTCATATTGTCCAGTGCACTGCTATAAACCAGATTATCGCAAAAAAATTAAGGATGTCATGATTTTTTCTGGCCCGTGGATGCTGCTTTATCATCCGGTACTTGCGGTTAGACATATTTGGCAGGAAAAAGTTACACACTGGCATTGATGATAAACTCAGCTCAGCTGTGAAGAAATATGATTGAAAAAGTAACTTTCCATGAAGTTACTTTTTTTGTTTTGTGATTGTTTATAGATTTAAGAATATATGGTTCCCTCATTCAATAAAATGGTAAGGATACTAGAGGAGGGGAAAAGGTATGGCAGTTCATGTGGTAAAAAATGGTGAAAGTTTATGGACCATTTCCAACTACTACAGTGTTCCAATCTCCACCATTGTCCGTACGAATGGACTAACTGCCACTGGCTTGATCGTACCTGGACTTGCACTTTATATCCCGGAAAGCGGCCGATTACCGATTCGAATTTATCAGGTAAAACCTAAAGATACATTATGGAACATCGCTCAGCGCTACAATACGTCTGTTTCCTCTTTAATAAATGAAAATCCTGATTTGCAAACGCCTTATCTTTTGTCTATTGGACAAAGGTTACGAATACCTTCACCGATTAAGATGAGGTTAGCAACGTTAGGCTTTATCCAGCCATATTCGCTTGAAGCTTCCATTCAAAGCTTAGAGGCTGTAGCTGACCAATTAACTTACTTAGCAATCGCTGCTTATTCTTTAACAAATGAAGGATATGCCTTTATGAAATTAAACGATGGCGGTTTGGTGGAAAGAAGCAGACAGCTTAACGTGATTCCGTTATTAATGATTCGAAATATTATTAATGGTTTTAAATCGGAATTAATTGGAACGGTGCTTGGAAATGAAGTATATCGAAATAATCTAATTTTGAGTCTTGTCAATTTGGCAAAACAAAGAGGCTATGGTGGAGTTAGCATTGATTTTGAATTTATTCCTCCGGAACGAAGAGAAGACTTTACCTTATTTTTACGGGATTTAAAGGCTCAATTAGGAGAGCTGATTTTACATGTCAATGTACATGCAAAAAGTGAAGACCTACCCCTGAACCCGATTGTGGGCGGCTATGATTATAGAGCAATTGGTAATGCCTCTGATTTTGTAGCTGTTATGACGATTGACTATGGTTATCCGACAGGACCGCCTGCCCCCATTGCACCGATAGGCTGGGTAGAACAAGTAATCAATTATGCAGTCACCCATATCAATCCAAGAAAACTGCAAATATCACTTGCTTTGTATGGGTATGATAAGGTAGTCCCGAGTAATGAGACGACTGCGCTGTCAGTTCAAGATGCACAAAATCTTGCCCTTACTGCTAGAGCACCTATTCAATACGATGCAATTGCCAAGGCACCATGGTATCGTTATTGGAAGGGACTCGAAGAGCATGTTGTTTGGTTTGAAGATATTAGAAGCTATATAGAGAAATACAATTTAATGGACTTATATCAATTATATGGGACAACATTTTGGCAAATAAGCCTGCCTTCTCCACAAAATTGGGAGTATATGAGAAATCATATTGATGTAATTAAATTATAAAAAAGAAAGGCAGCCAATGAAGATTTGCTGCCTTTTTGAATTTCAACTACCCCTTTATCCCCTGAAGCCATTCTTGATAGCATTCATCACACAATAGTTCCTCTCTTTCTGAATTTGACACATGAAATGTGACATGATGGACTCCGTTTTCCTCTGTTTGGTTTGCACAATAGAAGCATTGTTGTGACATGTGAATTCCTCCTAAAATTGTATAACTTAGTTTGAAACGAGCGAGTCCATTTTATGCTGTCGAATGGACTCAACTACAATCCGCATATACGAAAAATATAGGGAGAAACTATCTTTGATATTGAACTGAGGTGGGGATTTATTATGGATGAACAAATGTCTTACGGTGATGACTATAAATTTATTCCTGCAACATCAGTAGGCAGTGGAATTGGGATTGAGGTATTACCGGATTTATTTTGCCATACGATTCAAATAGTAAATATTTGTTTAGTCGGCCGGCCGGATTCAAAGGATTTTGTGTTAGTAGATGCCGGGATGCCGCATTCAGCTGATGAGATTATTTCTGTTACTGAAGAACGTTTTGGTGTAAATAATCAGCCAAAAGCAATTATATTAACGCATGGTCATTTTGACCATGTTGGGGCCATTATTGAGTTAGTAAAACATTGGCAGATTCCTGTTTACGCACATGAACTAGAAATGCCTTATTTGACAGGGAAAGAGAGATATCCAGAACCAGATCCTACTGTTGAAGGGGGAATGGTTGCCAAAATATCCCCTTTGTTTCCGAATGAACCAATAAACTTAGGAGATCACGTAGAAGCACTCCCAACAGATGGGAGTGTGCCACATATGCCTTCGTTTCAGTGGGTCCACACACCTGGCCATACTCCAGGGCATATTTCTCTTTTTCGAGAGGAAGATCGAGCATTAATTGCAGGAGATGCGTTTATAACGGTAAAACAGGAATATCTCTATAAAGTGCTGACACAGGAACAAGAAATTAGCGGCCCGCCGAGATATTTAACAACTGACTGGGATACGGCCCGTGCATCTGTTGAAAAGTTGGAGAAACTACACCCGTCAGTTGCAATAACAGGTCATGGACTGCCGATGTCGGGAACACAATTAACAGACAGTTTACAAAAACTTGTGGAAGAATTTAATACGATTGCTTTACCGGAATATGGAAAATATGTACCGAAAAATATACATTAGAGATACAAGATATACTTTGAAGGAAAGATGTCATGTATAGATTGAGGTGACAAGATGGGAAAACTGTTTGCGATTGGTGAAGTATTAATCGATTTTATTCCAATGCAAAAGGGGACAGCTTTAAAAAACGTTCGTTCTTTTGAGCGGGCTCCTGGCGGGGCACCGGCAAACGTTGCGGCAGCTGTTTCCAAATACGGACAAAAGTCCTCCATGATTTCTAAATTAGGGAAGGATGCTTTTGGGGATTTTTTAGTGGAGACACTGATGGAGGCAGGGGTTGAAACAGATAAACTATTTCGTACAGATGAAGCGAATACAGCTTTAGCTTTTGTATCGCTGAAGGAAAATGGGGAACGTGATTTTTCCTTCTATCGAAACCCTTCCGCGGATTTACTGTTGAACGAGGAAGAAATTGATCCGTCTTGGTTCGAAGAAGATGATTTCCTTCATTTTTGTTCAGTTGATCTTGTTGAGAGTCCAATGAAACAAGCACATAAGAAAACAATAAAAGCTGTAACAGAGGCAGGCGGACTTGTTAGTTTTGACCCCAATGTCCGGCTGCCATTATGGAAGAGTAAAGAGGACTGCAGAAAAGCCATTCTTGAGTTTCTTCCCCTTGCAGATGTAGTCAAGGTTTCTGATGAAGAACTAGAATTTATAACAGGCATTAGAAATCAGGAAAAAGCACTTCAATCCTTGTTTGTGGGAAAGGTGAAAGCAGTTGTATTCACAAAGGGTGCACACGGAGCAGAGTTAATACTGCGGTCAGAGATATATAAATCAAATGGATATTCAGTTGAAGTAAAAGACACGACAGGTGCAGGTGATGCTTTTATTGGCGGATTTTTATATAAAGTGATGGAATTAAATACTAGTTCCTCAAACTTAGAATCTACCTTACATTTGCATCACAAAGAGATATTAAGTTTTGCCAACGCAAGTGGAGCTTTAACCACGACTGGATTTGGGGCGATTTCTGCCCTGCCATCAAAGGAACAGATTGAAAGTTTGTTAAAGGGTTAATGCATTGTAAATACAGTGTTACCTGCTATGGATAAATCCAAAATAAGGGCTGTCCCACTGAGACAGCTTCTTATTTTTTGTGAACTACTTATCCACCATAAGCGTAGACAACTCTTACATGAGCAACGATTGTATAATCGCCGGTTTGAATCGGCGGTACTTCATTTTTTGTAACAGAAGCTGCTGCGGCTGAAAAGGCGGGGAATGGTCTTAATGACTGATCGCGCTGCTCTGTTATTTTTATCGGCATTAGACTAAGTGTTGCTCCAATGGTACTGCTTATTTCTGTAGCCTTTTTCTGTGCGTTTTCCACGGCCTTTTTTAATGCCTCCTGATAAAAGACATCTGGGTTTGCCACAAAAAACTGTATCATGCCGCTGCGATTTGCCCCATTTTTCATGGCCATATCATAAACGTTTCCTATAGTTGTAAGATCCTTCACTGTGACTTCAAAGTGGTGTTCTACCTCATAACCCTTTAAGATTGATTTCCCCTCGATAAAATCATAGCGTGGGTTGACGGAATAAACGGTTGTTCTGATTTCACTGTCATCAATCCCTATTTGTTTTAATGCGAGGATAACTGAGTTTGAAATGGCAGTGTTTTCTTCTTGGGCAATTTGTACATTTGGATTTTCCGTTATGACTCCTAATGTTATCGTAGCCTGATCGGGGCTAACCCTTATTTTACCTTCACCTTCAATTGTTAATGTAAAAGGATAGTAGCTCCTATATGGTGAATAATGTTGATAAGGCTGAAAGCCTTTGGAAAATTGCATGTTATCACCTCAAACAAACAATTTAAAATCATACTATGATATGTATTGAAATAGTTAATATGACAATAAAAGACATTAAGGTCATAATGATAAATAGAAAGCTTTTAATTATAATGAATGTATAGCTATAATTAGGGAAAGTCTTAATCATTTTCCAGTGAACCGAGGTGTAAGATGGATTTACATCAATTATATATATTTACGAAAGTGGTGGAGCATAGAAGCTTTTCCAAGGCAGCTGAACATGTTTACTTAAGTCAGTCAACTGTGAGTTCCCATATTCATTCGTTGGAAAAAATGTTTAATGTCACATTGTTTGATCGTGTTGGACGGGAAAGTGTTCTGACTCCTCATGGGGAAAGGTTGTATGAATGGGCCTTAAAACTTTTAGAGTTAAAGGACCAGGCTTTACTTGATTTAAGTCAGGATATGACAGAATTGAAGGGAAATATCCGTATTGCAGCCAGCTCTGTTCCAGGACAGTTTATGATTCCTAAAATGGTAAAGCAATTTAGAAAGGATCATCCGCATATTCTTTTTCATATTAACCAATCATCTTCAAAAAATGCTGTCGAAAAAGTATTAAATGGATCTGTTGATTTCGGTATTATCGGGGAAAAATATGAAAATGACAAGCTTCACTACATTCCGCTTATAAAAGAGAGGCTAGTATTGATTTCATCCGACCAAATGGAATTTTCCAGCCCTGTAAATATCCATGAGCTATTAAAATATCCTTTTATCATGCGTCATTCTGATTCAGGAACGAACGCACTGCTCGAGCGGTTTTTAAAGGAGAATGGGATTACACATGACCAGTTGAATATTATTGCCTATACGGATAGCAGTCAAAGTTTAATACAGTTTGTTAAAGAAGGAATTGGGATTTCAATTATTTCCGAGATTGCTGCTAGAGAAAGTAGCGGAAGCAAAGGGATTCGTATGTATGACATAGAGGATTTTAAACATATAAGATATTTCTATCTTGTCTACAATATTAATCGAACTCAATCTGTAGCATCAAATAAATTTATAGAAGAAGCCAAAAATTTGATTTAAAAAAGAGCGAAATTTGTTCGCTCTTTTTCGTTTCATACTTATACTTATTCAATTTCCGTTGACATTTCAATGACTATGAAGTGTGATGTTTCAACAGCGTGAATCGTAATATCCTCTTCAACGATTTCGAGGCCATCTCTCGCTGTTAAAGAATTTCCGTTAATGTTTGAAGTTCCTTCTATTTGAACTAAGTAGGCTTGCCTTCCTTTCTTAACGGGAAAATTAATTTCATTATCCTGTGAAAGCTCTAGGGAATAAAAGTTGACATCTTGATTGATTCTGATAGGAGCGTCGCCATCTTTATTTGATACCATATGAAGCCACTTATTATGGCGGTCATCCCAATTAAAACGGTAATCACCATAATTTGGTGTATAACCGCGCTCATCAGGAATAATCCAAATTTGCAGCATTCTTAAAGTATTCTTTCCGTAATTATATTCACTGTGCAGTACCCCAGTCCCTGCACTCATATATTGAACTTCACCTCTAGTAATCGACCTTTGGTTTCCCATACTATCAGCATGTGTCAATTCTCCATCAACGACGTATGAAATAATCTCCATATCACGGTGTGGGTGTGTACCAAAGCCGGTTTGAGAGGCAATCAGATCATCATTGATGACACGCAGCACGCCGAAATTAATATTTGCCGGATTATAGTACTCTGCGAATGAGAAATGAAAAATACTTTGAAGCCAGCCAAGGTTGCTTCTGCCCATTTTGGTGTGATCTATTTTTCGTAACATAATAATCTCCTTTGATAGTTATTTTTTCATACTAATTTTATGATTAGCAGAAATGACTCTGCCCATGTTGTATTTTTTATAAAAATACTTTTAAATAAAAAATCTTTAATTCAAGATAAATTATAATCGTTTATTAGGAGTCTTGTCAACTAAATTCATTTGATAGAATATATCACATTATATTAATATGATAACATCTAAATAGAACCTTCAGCAGATTCAAAAATGTATAAAGATTTGGGGGATTACCATGAAGATTGCTGCTTCAGAGAGATTAAAAAAATTAACGACGGGAATTTTTACAGAACTGGCTAATAAAAAACGGGATGCAATTAATAAAGGAATAGATATTATCGATTTAAGTGTTGGAAGTCCTGATATGACTCCTTCAGCCTATGTAGTGGATGCACTTGTCGAGCACAGTAAAGATCTAACGAAATACGGATATACCTTAAAGGGAATAGATGAGTTTAATGAAGCAGTAGCACACTTTTACAAAAAACGGTATGAGGTGGAGCTCAATCCACATGATGAAGTGCTGCAGCTAATGGGTTCACAGGATGGGCTTTCCCATTTGGCAACAGCGATCGTTAATCCAGGTGAATATGTCCTTGTTCCGGACCCTGGTTATCCAATTTATGAAGCTAGTGTGACATTGGCCGGCGGCAACGTTTATCCGATGCCATTATTGGAGGAAAATGGATACCTGCCAAAGCTTGATGAGATTCCATTAGAGATCTTACAGAAGACGAAGATGATGATTATCAGCTATCCGGGAAATCCAGTTACCGCATTAGCGAATGTTTCATTCTTCGAAGAGGTCGTAACGTTTGCAAGGAAAAATAATATCCTTGTTGTTCATGACTTTGCCTATTCAGAACTCATTTTCGATTCTCATCCGCAAATAAGCTTTATGTCTGTTCCTGGCGCAAAAGAGGTCGGCATTGAATTTAATTCGCTGTCTAAAACCTTCAATATGGCTGGCTGCCGTATTGGATATGTTGTGGGAAATCCGGAGACTCTTAGTATTTTGGCAGCCTTAAAGTCCCATATAGATTATGGAATCTTTTATCCAATCCAAATGGCGGCGGTCACCGCTTTGACATCAGACTATTCTGTACTTGATGAGCAGGTTATAGAGTATGAAACACGCAGGGATGTCTTAATATCAGGCCTAGCACAAGCTGGATGGCAAGTAGCTAAATCCCCTGCAACCATGTTTGTATGGGCGAAGATCCCTTCCGGATGGACTTCCCGTGAGTTTGCTTTTACATTAATTGAAGAGGCAGGAGTTGCTGTCGTTCCCGGTGATGCTTTTGGTAAATTAGGCGAGGGGTATGTTAGAATGGCTCTTGTTCAATCATCGGAAAAGCTTGCTGAAGCGGCGAAACGGATTGAACAATTTCTTCGTAAAAACAATCAAAAACCGAAATAGAAAAACAATACGATAATGTATAAAAGCCAGCCTTTTTAAAAAGCTGGTCTTTTTGTACTTTGTTTTTAATATAAACACAATCCTTGTAATGGAATAGAAAACAAATTGAAAAGAATGATTGTTACAATGGTAAGAAACGATTTTTTTTAAATAACTAATGACAATATGGGGAAGAGGAATGATTATGGAAACTCATGTGAAAAATTCGTTAGAAGAATGGAAGAAGGAAATAGACAATCGACTACAGGAAATAGATGATGAATACGAGAAGACGAAAAATGAACTTCAACTGTATTCATATAAATTCAGTATTACAAAGCAGGTCGTTCAATCAACCGTAAATGAAGATATTATTCGCAGCATCCGTGAAATGTATCAAAAGCCTTTTGAACAGAGATATAATCAATTAAAGGAGGCCATTAAGGATTTAGAGGAAAGAAAAAAAGTGTTTCAGATGTTTATTGATAAAATTGATAAAGTATTATAGGTGTAAGGCACCACAAAAGGACAAATGGAAACCATTTGTCTTTTTGTGGTGCCTTACGCTGTTTTTTACCATAAAGCAGGTTTCACAACCATAAACCAAAGCATGATCATGAGGAGGAGAATGTACATCCATAGGGAACGGGTCAGCTGTTTTACCAGTTCCTCTTTATTAGCGTCAGTCTCACGGAACCTCTGCAGTTTCGGTGTAAAGGCCCGCGCTAGAAAAAATAGTGACGAAAACATAATGACAAGCGTCATAATAATCCATGGCGTATTCCACGGCCATGGTCCTATCCAAATTAGAAGGATACCTGAAATGATAAGGACGTGGCCTGCATGCTTAGTCAGTCTGACTACCATGTGAAATGTATGTAAATAGGCAGCCAATTCTGCATCCTTTGTCTGGCGCAGCTTTGTTAAAACCGGTATAAGGATAAAAAATGGTCCAATCGAGACAATCGTACTGCTCACGTGCAGATAGATGATTGTACGGTATAATGCTTCCACTTTACACGTTAATCATTAACCGGTCTGAACTCATGCACCCATACCCGCATTTGCGGAAGCCATGGCATTCCCGGATGGAAGGATAAAATTGACTCTTTGTATTCTTCTACGGTTTGATAGCCTTCCTGGCGCGCATGTTCGTCTGTTAATTCACCAAGTGCCTGTGAATAAACCTTTTCAACAACAAACTTTTTACCCTTTAACTCCATGATTTCTCCTACATCAGCATATCTTCCATTTCTTCGAGTTGCGGTTTTCTTTCCTTCAAGAACCTTCTGTACATCTTCCTCCACTGTTACTAGTCGATCAATCGAACATGTTTTTGGTGGTAGAGCATTGTTTTCTTCATGATTCATTTCATTAATCTTCCTTTCATTATATAGTTTTTTATAATTTACCATATTTCTTGTCAGACTACTAATTATCCGGTGTCAGACACGTAAAAAATAAATGGTAAACATTTGTCCTTTTGCGGTGTCTGACAATACAGAAAATGATACACTTTAAAGGAATGGAACCTAGACTGAGGTGTGAATGATGAAAACTGTTTTGGTCATTGGCGGGGGAATAACCGGCCTGTCAGCTATGTATGAATTACAAAAGTGGAAAAAGGAAAATCAATCAGATGTACGTCTTGTTCTGGTCGAGGCGTCGGACTATCTAGGGGGAAAGATTCGAACAATAAAAACTGATGATTTTATTATGGAATCTGGCGCCGATTCGATTGTCGCTCGAAAGGCAAGTACCATGTCCTTTATTAATGACCTCGGCTTGGAGGATGAAGTAGTTTATAACGAAACCGGTCGCTCTTATATTTTTACAGATGGAGAACTTAAACCTATTCCTGACGAATCTGTATTTGGCATTCCGGCAAGTATTGAGTCATTAGCCAAAACCACGCTTGTTTCTGCTGAAGGAAAGGTTGAGGCATTAAAGGACTTTTATACAAAAAATGATACATTTACAAAAAATGATTCAGTCGGAGCCTTACTTGAGTTTTGTTTTGGCAGAGAATTAGTTGAAAAGCAAATTGCACCAGTTCTGTCAGGTGTATATTCCGGCAAACTCAGCGATTTAACGATTGCCTCAACCCTGCCATATTTATTGGATTATAAAGAGGAATACGGCAGCATTATTAAAGGGTTTGCAGCCAATAAGGATAAATTTCAAAGCGGTGAAAGAAAATTCCTCTCGTTTAAAAATGGCTTAAGTTCACTTATTGATGCCTATGAACAGACACTTGAGGATGTTGAAATAATTAAAAATACAAAAGCGGTAAGGATTGAACAAACAGGTAATCGCTATCAGGTATCTTTTTCTAATAGCGATTTAATAGAAGTAGACCAGGTGATGCTGGGGATTCCGCATAATGAAGCGGAAAATTTATTACCAGATCAGGAACTGAAACAGGAGTTCAATCAATTAAGAAATAGTTCGATGATCAGTGTTTATATTGGCTTTGATATACCGGATCAGGTACTTCCATTAGAAGGAACTGGTTTCATTACGGCAGATAGTGATCAAATATCATGTAACGCCTGTACATGGACCAGCCGAAAATGGAAGCATACCTCAAAGGTTGGGAACCTGCTTGTTAGAGTTTTTTATAAGAGCAGCAATCCTAAGTTTCCTCAATTGCAGAGAATGTCCGAGGGAGAGCTGTTGCAATTTGCTCTGTCGGATATACAAAAAAGTCTTGGAATAAAGGCTGAGCCAGTTGTAAGTGTCGTTACCGATTGGTCAGGTACAATGCCGAATTATTCAATCGCACATCCGAAAACCGTTCTGGCGATAGAAAGCAAATTATCTCTAAACTATCCCGGTGTTTTCATTGCCGGCTGTTCTTACTACGGTGTCGGGATTCCAGACTGTATTGAAAACGGACAAAAAACAGCAGAAAAAATCAAATCTGGTCTTACAGAAAAACAGGACAACTATTAAGTTGTCCTGTTTTTCTTTGTAAAAATCTATTAAAAGGATGATTTTTATTCATAAAGAGCTGAAAGGTCACGTTAAGGACACAATTCTAAAAATATCAAACATTTGATTACTAAAAAAATATTGACGAAAATTAAAATGACCGTTATGATAAGAATGTAGAAAGTATTACGAACGGCATTCGATAATGCCGAACAAAACTAAGGGGGCAGTCGTGACAGAACGTTTAATTCAATCAGTAGAAAGAGCTGCAGATATCCTTGAGTTGTTTATGATTTCGAAACCAGAATTAAGTGTGAAGGAAATCAGTGAACAACTAGGCTTGTCTAAAAGCACTGTTCACGGGCTGATCAAAACCTTAGAGCACAGAGGATACCTTCAGCAGAATGCAGAAGATTTAAAGTATAGGCTAGGTTTAAAGCTTTTTGAACTAGGAACCTTCATCGGAAATCAACTGGACATTGTCAAAATTGCACAGCCAATCATAAAAGAGACAGTTGATAAATTGAAAGAAACGGTTCACCTTGTTATCAGACAGCAGGATGAATTAATTTATGTTGAAAAGGTTGAAGGACCTCATACGTTAAGAATCTCTTCATATGTGGGTAAAACAGCTCCGATTCATTGTACAGGGGTTGGAAAGGCGATTCTTGCTTATCAAGATGAAAAAGAAGTGGATCGAATTTTATCTTCAGGTAAATTAGAATCATTTACGGAATTTACTGTAACCGATGTCAATGAAATTAAAAAGCAGCTGGATTTCACAAGAGAGCATGGTTATTCCATGGACGATGAAGAAATTGAGTTAGGTCTCAAATGTATTGCTGCGCCTATCTTTGATCACAACGGAAATGCAATCGCTTCAATCAGCTGTGCCTCACCGAAGATGAGACTTACAGAGGACAGGGTTCCAATGGTCATAGAGGGAATCAAAAGTGCGGCAAATGAGGTTTCAAGATGTTTAGGCTACAAAAATGTTTCTCATACAAAATGATGAGAACAGATTATATATATAACTTTTATATACAGGAGGAGAATTATTTTGGCAAAGTTAAAAGCAGCTATTATCGGTTCAGGTAATATTGGTACAGACCTTATGGTTAAATTAGGAAGATCAGAATTCTTAGAATTAACAGCAGTAATTGGTATTGACCCGCAATCAGACGGTTTACGCCGTGCAAGAGAAGCAGGTTATGCAGGTGTTGACACAGGAATCGACGGTTTCTTTGCAGACCCTACTTTAGAAGCAGATATCATGTTTGATGCTACTTCAGCTAAAGCTCACCTTTACAACGACAAGTTATGTCAAGAGCGCGGAATCAAAATGATCGACTTGACACCAGCTGCAGTAGGACCATACGTATCTCCAGCAGTAAATATTAATGAACACTTAGATAAAAGCAATATCAATATGATCACTTGCGGTGGACAAGCTACTATTCCAATGGTACATGCAATCAACCGTGTTGCTAACGTTGTATACGGTGAAATCGTTGCGACAATTTCAAGTAAATCTGCAGGCCCTGGTACTCGTGCGAATATCGATGAATTTACTGAAACAACTTCAAAAGCAATCGAAGTAGTTGGCGGTGCTGACAAAGGGAAAGCGATTATCATCCTAAACCCAGCTGAACCTCCAATCATGATGCGTAATACTGTATATGCACTTGTTGAAGAAGGAAAAATGGACGAACAAGCCATTCGCGACTCGATTGCAGAAATGGAAAAGGTAGTTCAATCATACGTTCCTGGTTATCATTTACGTGCGGAACCAATTTTTGAAGGCAATAAAGTAACTGTTCTTATTGAAGTAAAAGGTGCTGGAGACTACTTACCAGAGTATTCAGGTAACCTAGATATCATGACATCTGCTGCTGTTCGTGTGGCTGAAGAGTTTGCGAAAAACACATTAAAGGAAACAGTTTGAGCTGAAGAAAGGGGAAAAAATAATCATGACAACTGAAAGAGATATTCTAATAACTGAAGTAGCTTTACGTGACGGAAGCCACGCTGTTAGACATCAATATACAGTAGATCAAGTAGTAGCTGTAACTAAAGGATTAGCTGATGCAGGTGTACCTTATATCGAAGTAACACACGGTGATGGTTTAGCAGGCTCATCTTTACAATACGGTCTATCAAAAGTAAGTGATATGGAATTAATCGAAGCAGCAGCAGATGTTGCTGGCGATTCAAAAGTGGCTGTTCTTTTATTACCAGGAATCGGTACTCTTACTGAATTAAAAGAAGCTGCAAGCCTAGGTGCAAAAATGGTTCGTGTTGCTACACACGTAACAGAAGCAGACGTTGCTCCACAACATATCGCAATGGGAAAAGAATTAGGAATGGAAGCAGTTGGATTCCTTATGATGGCACATATGGCTCCTATTGAGAAATTAGTTGAGCAGGCTAAATTAATGGAAAGCTATGGAGCAGATATTGTCTATATGACTGACTCTGCAGGTTATTTACTTCCAGAACAAGTAACGGAGCGTATTAGTGCATTAAGACAATCACTTCAATGTGAAATTGGTTTCCACGGCCACAATAACTTATCTATGGCAATGGCTAACTCTGTTGCAGCTATTAAAGCTGGAGCAACTCGTATCGATGGTAGTGTTCGCTGCTTTGGTGCAGGTGCTGGTAATACACAAACTGAAGCTCTTGTAGCTGTTTGTGAGCGTATGGGAATTAAAACTGGTATTGATTTATATAAAATTGAAGATGTAGCAGAAGACATTGTTGCACCTCTTCTTCCTGTAACACCAACGATTACAAGAGAAGCAATCACACTTGGCTATGCAGGTGTATACTCAACATTTGCTTACCATGCAAAACGTGCAGGTCAACAATTTGGCATTGATGCTCGTGACATCTTAATCGAATTAGCAAAACGCCAAGTTGTCGGCGGACAAGAAGATATGATCATTGACGTTGCTGCAGAAATGGCTAGAGCAAAAGCAGCAGTATCTAAATAATCTACACTTATGACGGAAAAGGAGATTCTTAGTAGAGTCTCCTTTTTTCTATGAGAATTTTTTTGTTTTCAATTCTAAGATAAGATATACTTTTTCTATGAGAATAATGCTTCCTACCACTACCAAATGAAAGGAGATCATGCTCATAAAAAAAATTGTCAGTTTTGCCTTTATTTTAGCAGGACTTTTATCTCTCGGATTAGGAATCATTGGAATTATTTTACCGTTAATACCAACAACGCCGTTATTCCTCTTAGCGGCTTTTTGCTTTGTAAAAGGGTCTAAGAAATTTGATCGCTGGTTTAAAGGAACCAACTGGTATAAGAAATATTTAGAGGATTTTGTCAGGGACAAATCCATGACACGAAAGCAAAAATGGAGTATTTTACTGTTTGCTGATGTGATGATTGCCATTGTTTTTTTCCTTACTGACAAAATTATTGTGAGAATCATCCTGCTCCTTGTTGTCGCTTATAAATATTATTATTTTATTTACAAAATAAAAACAGTTAAGTAGTCAGGATATTATTATTAAAGAGTGAATAGGGCTGCCAAGATTAAACTTGGTGGTCTTTTTGTGTTAAGAGATGGAATAAGTATGAAAAGTTATGACAAATTTTTAGACGATTAGTACGATTCGTACGAAAAAAATATACGGATTTGTATGAAAAACGACACAATTAACTGTATATTCAGAAAATACTTAAAACTATAATAAGAATATAAACACCAATTAACTTACTAACCAAAACGAAGGAGTGTTGGAAATGGGTATTATGCGAATTGGAAGAGCTGAATTAAGAGTGTTAGATCTTGAGGAATCTGTAAATTACTATACAAATATTATTGGCTTAGAAGAAGTAGGAAGAAGTGCAGGAAGAGTTTATATGAAGGCTTGGGATGAATTTGATCATCATAGTCTGATACTGCAAGAGGCAGATTCGCCAGGTCTTGATCACTTTGCTTTTAAAGTTCGGAATGAATCAGATCTTGAGTATTATGAAAGAAAAATCGAACAATTCGGCTGTACGTTAAAGCGGGTTTCAAAGGGCACTAGACTTGCAGAGGGGGAAGCCATTCGCTTTACACTTCCAACTGGGCATCAGATGGAGCTATACCACGAAATTGAGCATTTAGGAAAGAAGACAGGTACCTTAAACCCGCATCCTTGGCCGGATGGAACGAAGGGGATTGCACCACATCGATTTGATCATGTTCTTTTAATTGGCGAAGATGTGAAAACAGTTACAAGGTTCTTTACAGAGACACTTGAAATGTTTCAGAGCGAAAGAATCATGACATTAGATGGGGAGGACATGGTAGGCAGCTTTATGCATGCCCAAAATGGAAAAGCACATGATATTGCTTTTATTAAAGGACCAGACAATAAATTACACCATGCAGCCTTCAAGGTTGAATCTTGGTATGATGTATTGCATGCCGCAGACCGACTTGCCAGATATGATGTGCCTATTGAAGTAACACCTACACGCCATGCTATGACAAGAGCAGAAACAGTCTATTTCTTTGACCCATCTGGAAACCGAAACGAAGCATATTCAGGCGGATATACTACATATCCTGACTCACCTACAATTACATGGACAGAAGATAAAATTGCACATGGAATTTTCTATCATAGAAGAGAAATGATCGATTCATTCGTTAATGCGCTTACTTAATAGAAAAGAGGTTAAGATATGCCAATCATTGAAGTAAAGTTATTTGGTGAACTTTCACCAGATCATAAAGAACAACTGATTAAAGAAACATCTAATACAGTTTCATCTGTTTTAAATCTGCCATTAAGTACCGTGCGAGTGCTGCTTCACGAGCTGCCAACTGAAAATTGGGGCATTGAAGGGGAATCAGTAAAAAAGAGACTAGAAAAGACAGCAAAATAACGAAATCTTTTCTTCATTAAACTTTGTAAGCGGTGTCAGATTAAATTGATAGTATGGATGGGAACTCTCACTACAAAATAAAAGGAGGAACAAGCAATATGGCCACTTATAATGTTTTGTTAAAAGGAAAAATGGATAGAGAAACATTGCTTGCTAATGCCGAGGCAATCGGTAAAATGGCTGAGGCTGAAGCAATGGAAGCCGACAAAAATGGACATCTTTCTGATAAAGTATCCCAAGCTATGAAAGAAGCAGAGTTTCATAAATTGATGAAACCAAAGAAATACGGCGGTCATTCAGTCGATTTAACAACATATACGGAAATGATTCGTACGGTAGCCCGCCATAGTATGGCAGCAGCCTGGCTTGCTTATTTCTATTCTGCTCATGAAGTTTGGCCTGCCTATCTTCCTCCAAAAGGAAGAGATGAGGTTCTTGGAGGAGACACGCTGCTTGCTGATGTTGTTGCTCCAGTCGGTAAAGTTGAAAAAGATGGAGAGGGCTTCCGTCTATATGGACAGTGGAATTTCTGCAGTGGCGTTCTTTCAAGTGATTGGGTCGGTCTCGGAGCAATGGCCGAACTAAATGAAGGAGAAGGACCTGAATATTGTTTATTTGTTCTGCCAACGTCTGATGTTGAAATCGTCCGAAACTGGGACACGATTGGCATGCGTGGTACAGGCAGTAACGGCGTTCTTGTTGAAGGTACTTATGTTCCGCCGCACATGATAGTACCTGCTAAAAATCTATTAGCAACCGGAATTCCTGTTGGCGGGGATTATGACAAGAATGATCCTGTCTATCGAATGCCGTTCATGCCGCTTTTCTTACTGGGATTCCCAGCAGTTTCAATCGGTGGTATTGAAAGACTCATTTCCATATTCCAGGAGCGTACCGAAAAGCGTGTTCGTGTCTTTAAAGGCGGATCTAATGAAAGTAAATCCGGCGGCAGCCAGCGGCTTCTTGCCGAACTAAAAATAGAATTAGCCGCATGCTTGGGGCTTTTAGACCGTTATGTCAAGATTCTTGAAAAATGGCAGGAAGAAGGCAGAAATGTTGTCTCAGATGAGGAGCGGGAAGAAGTATTTGCAATTAGAGGACATATTGCAGCTAAAACAAGAGACATGGCTGTCAAGATTTTGACCACACTTGGCGGAACCGCAATTTATAAAGGAGATCCTGCTGAATTATTTACAAGGGATATTTTAGCAGTTAGTTCTCATCCTAACAGCTTATGGGAAGATTCAATGGCTGCTTACGGCAGAACATTATTTGGATTACCTGGTGATCCTGTCTGGTAATCTTGTAATAAATTTAAATTTAACTTTTTAGTTTCGTAGAAAAAACTGGGTCAGAATTGAAGATCAGTTAATGATCTTCAATTCTTGAACCATAAGAATCTTCGTACCTGGAACGTGGAATCAACCTGCTTCTAAAAATAAAGAAGGGAGGAGAGGGCATTTGGAAATTGAGTATGTAGGGCATTCCGATGATGTTTCTTTCCTGCACCCTGAACCTTGTGTTATGGCATTAGGTTTCTTTGATGGCGTGCATCTTGGCCATAGGAAGGTAATCGCTGAAGCAAGAGAAATTGCCAGAGAGAAAAATCTTAAGCTAGCAGTCATGACTTTTTTTCCACACCCGAAAGAAGTGTTTAGCTGTGAAAACACAAAGGTAAATTACTTAATGCCAATCGATGTAAAGGCTGAAACTTTTTCTGACCTTGGTGTCGACAAGTTATATGTGATTGATTTTACGAAAAGTTTTGCTGCGCTATCTCCAAAGGATTTTGTTCACAAATATTTGGTTGAACTTGGAGCACTACACGTTGTAGCAGGTTTTGACTTTACATATGGCCACAAAGGGATGGGAAATATGCAGACCCTTCATAGTGATAGCAATTACTCACTTCAAGTGACAACTGTTTCAAAGCTGGAAGAGGACGGCAGAAAAGTTAGCTCAACCTTAATTAGAGAGCTGCTTGCAGCAGGACAGGTCTTGAAGGTGGCCGATTATTTAGGAGATTTCTATGAAACAAGGGGTGAGCTTCTTCCTTTATCAATTGTGATAAAACAAGGTTCATTCCATGCTGAGGTCATAACCGCGCCCTACTTTACACTGCCCAAAACGGGATTATATGAAATGGAAGCACAAATGGGAGAACGTATCTATCATGGTACAGCTTATGTACGTCCTAATAGTGCAGAAACTTCTATCTTCGATATCCGGCTAGTATGGCCGCTTAAAAAAAGTAAGGATTTAATGATAAAACTCAAATGGCTTAATCGTGTAACAGATCCGAAACGAATGATAGCAGACCTCAGACTAGCAGCACATGCCTCAACTATATTCTGATTTTTCAAAAATAAAAAAGGAATTTTTACATTTTTATAGAATAATAATTATTACCTATCGTTGATATTAATGTAGGTGATAATGGTAGAAATTCCCTTTGTTTATTATATAACAATACTTTAGCAAAAAGATTTGTTAAATAAGAAAGGGAGAGGAATAATGTTAAACATTAAAGTAATCGATCAAAATAGTCATGTTATCACTTGTGACGAGAATGAAAGTCTATTGGATGCTTCAAACAGACAAGGTGTCAAAATTCCATATGGATGCAAGGGTGGGGGCTGTGGAATGTGCAAAATTAAAATAGAAGAAGGAGAATATTTTAGAAAGAAAATGTCTAAGGCAGCATTGCCTGAAAGTGAAAGAGAGTTAAACTACACACTGGCATGTAAAACATATCCAAGAAGTAATATTTCGATGTTGACCGATATATCAAAGGTTGCAAATTCCCTATAGGTGGTGAATACATGGTAGCTAGTGGACTTCATCTAGAGCAGTTGTATAACGTTCCTGGTAAACGCATCAAAAATGTTTCACTAGATCGCATGTTAACAATTCCTGCATCTGCACTTGGCACACTCCGCCAGGAACTGACAGAAACCATTGGTTTAGAACGGGCGAAAGGGTTCTTGCTAAGATATGGGTGGCATTGTGGAATAAGTGATGCAGAAAAAATTAAGAAAATGAATTGGGACAATCAAAAAGAGCTCTTGCGTGCTGGCCCGAAACTACATATTCTTCACGGGTATTTAGAAGAAACCCAGGAAGTCGCCGTTGAGGTGGATTTTTCAGCACAAACAATCGATCATGAAGCCATTTGGAAAAGTTCATATGAGGCTGAAGAATATCTCAAAATGTTTGGAAAAAGTGACAAGCCTGTTTGTCATACACTTGTTGGTTATGCAAGCGGTTATTTAACAACCATTCTTGGAAAAAAGGTTATTGCTAAAGAAGTTGAATGTATGGCAATGGGTCATAAACACTGCCGCGCTGTTTGTCATACCATTGAGGAATGGGATGGGGAAGTAGATGAAGAGCTTAAATATTATGAGTCTAATAGTATCATAGATGAATTGGACAACACATTCAAAAAATTAAAAACTGAACGGGATAACCTTAGTAAGTTTTATGAGGCTCATCATATTTTAACGAAAGAAGTACTTCGGGAAAGTAATTTAAGCTCAATTGCAAAAGCGCTTTATAAGATTAGTGAGTTACCGGTTTTTATTGTAAATGAGGAAATGAATTCGCTTGCAACAGCAGGTGCCGCAGGGGAAGATATTGCCTGTTTTACAGACAACTTGAAAAATATACAGAACTCTTTAAATGGCTTAGGGGAAATTAACAAATCAACTAATTTAGAGTTGTCCGATGACATGTACATACTCATAACCCCTATCTACTTGAATAAGAAAATAGTGGGTTATTGTTCTTTTCTTTATCGTGATCATGTGCCGCAAGAGGTTGATCAATTATTTTTGGAACAGGGATCCATTGCGTGTTCACTTTATTTAATGAATGAACGAACACGTATTATGACAGAGCAGCAAATTCAAGGAAACCTATTAGATGATCTGTTAGCCAACAGAATCTCTGAAGATGAATTAAGGAAAAAAGCTTTCTACATTGAATTTCAATTAGAAGGCCCTTACTTCATGATTGGGCTTTCCAAACCCAAAGAAAGCTTGGAGGGTACGGATGAATATAGTGCTTTGCATGAGTTAACGAGTGATATTTCTCTATTTCTTAAGGATAGAAAAATCAATGCATTGCTTGGGGAAAAATGGGGGCACATCGTCATTTTACTGTCGGAAGGCTTGCAGTTAAATAGTTCAAAAAACAAAAATGGCTTTTGTCAATCTCTTATTGATTATTGTTCCAGGAAATATCCCGAGTATCAATTAAAAGCAGGCATTAGCTCTAGTATTGAACGAATTGAAGAAGCAGCTCAGCTATTCGATGAATGCCAATCCGCATTAAAGGTTGCAAACGATAGAAGAAAATTTGTATTTTTTGACTCTCTAGGAATTGAAGGAGTCATGTACCACATGAAAAATGTTAAGCCGATTGAAAAATTTATCAAAAAAAAATTAGGGAATTTAATAAAAGAAGATAAATTTAAAGATATGGAATTAACGAGAACGTTATACTGCTACCTTAGTAATGGAAGTAATCTTTATAAAACAGCCCGAATGATGAGCCTTTCCATCAGCGGGTTACGATACCGATTACGGAAAATAAACGAAATTCTAGAAACGGACATCAACAATCCAAAGGTCGGGTACCAAATCTATTTAGCTCTTCAATTTTTTATCTATTGGGGAGAGATTGATTTGGAAGCCACTGAAGATTTGAATATAGATGAATATTAAAGAAGACTATTTTGGAGGTAATTGTTATGCAAAGTCCATTTGAATACACTGTTCACTTACCATCAAATTTGGAAACAGGCAAAAGGTATCCTGTTATTTTCGGATTACATGGAATCGGATATAACGAAGAGGACATGCTCACATTAGTTAGAGGTCTAAAGGAAGAATTTATTCTAATTGGAATACGTGGGAATCTTACATATGAAGAAGGGTATGCTTATTATTATTTAAAAAGCTATGGTAATCCCGAGCGTGAATTATTCGATTCCAGCATAGAGAATTTGAAAGATTTTATTGAAAATTCATGTAAACATTATCCAATTGATGAAGAACGGAAGTATGTGATAGGTTTTAGCCAAGGAGCAATCCTTAGTATGAGTCTTGCCTTAATTCTTGGGGACTCAATTAAGGGAATTGTTGCTATGAATGGTTATATTCCTGAATTTGTGAAGGAAGAATTCCCTCTTAAATCCATTCAGCAGACTGCTTTTCTCGTCATGCAGGGTGAAAAGGATGAGATATTTCCACCCCATATTGGATTAGAAAATTATCAGTATTTACAGCAGCATGCAGGTTCTGTCAAATATACCATCTATCCTTCTGGACATGTAGTGACTGAAGAAATGAAAAATGATTTAGTTTCTTGGATTGCAATGGATGCAGTCCAAGAGAAAATTGGGAAATAATTCACTTTTCCATATAACAATGAAAAATGCGTTCCGATAAAAGGGACGCTTTTTTCTTTTTATGGAAGAATTTAATCTATAGATGTAAAATAACCCTATAATAGAATTTATATCGAAATATTAGGAGTGACGAAGGAAGTGTATTTAACACTAAAAGAGGCTGCAGAGTATTTGTCCTTATCTGAGACTGTTATTGAAAAGCTCGTCCAGCAAAGGCGTATTCGTACCATTCATGACGGCCAGCAGTATTTAATCAGCAAAGATCAATTTACTACTCATTTTAAACAGCTTGAAAGGTATAAAGAACTGGTTGAGGAATATTTGAACGAGCCGATTCCAGAAGACCGCGATATAAAAGATGAGGACTAATGAAAAAAAGGCTTAGACAGTGCATGATGTCTAAGCCTTTTTCGTCCGTAAATGACTGACTTTAATCCTTCTCTCCCATGGCCTGCTATTCCAACGTTTAAGTGCAAGGATGCCTCTTATCCATTCATCCATTCCTTGGGCAATCCAAACACCGAGTAACCCTAATCCAAAATGAATACCCAATATATAGCTAAACACAACGGCAATTCCCCACATGAAAATGATGCCTGCGATAAGCGGAAAACGGGCATCACCAGTTGATTTTAATGTATTCATCAGCACGATGTTCATCGCTCTTCCCGGTTCAATAAAAACGATTGCCCATAGTACAGGTATTCCAACTGATAAGATATTCACATCCTCTGTAAATATTCTTAAAACTGGTGAACCAATAAAAGCGATGATCAGTGATATCGTAAGGGAGGCCGCTGCAGCTATTTTAAGGGTACGAATTCCGCGCTGAAAAGCACGTTCATACTGCTTGCCGCCAATATAACGGGCAACTAAAAGCTGGGTACCCATGGCAATTGCCATCGTGAACATAAAACAAAGCATGGATATGTTAAGGATATAAACACGGGCTGCCAGGGATGCAGCACCAAGAGATACAACTATACCTGTAATAATCAATTGCGAAAATTGATAGGATAAACCTTCTCCAGCAGATGGAAGGCCAATCGATAGAAGTCCTCGAAAATCTTCCATGTTAATTCTTATGATGTCCTGAACCCTCATTGAGAATGAAAGCTTTTTATAAACCATAAAAAGCAGCACAATCACAGAGATGGCCCGTGCGGCCACAATCGCTCATGAAACACCGGTTACACCTGTGATCGGCAGGCCGAAAAGTCCTGATAGGGCTAAAATATTTCCACCAATACTTATCAGATTCATGAATGCTGTGACAAACATAGATTCTTTTGTAAAACCATAGCTCCTGAGAACAGCGCTGAGTGCAAGTGAGAGGGATTCAAAAAACAGGGAAAGCCCGCAAATTTTTATAAATATAAGTCCATACTCAAATATCTTTCCTTGAACATCAAATAACTTTAAAAACTGTTCTCCAAAAATGAAGACAATAAGAGCAACAATGACTCCAAACCAGAAATTCATACCAAAGGCAGAGCGGGCCATCTGTCTTGCCTGCTGCAGTTGTCCTGCACCGAGCTTTTGCCCAACTAAAATCGTTGCACCGATGGATGTTACGTTGAAAACTAAAATAAAAATATTTAACAGCTGGTTAGCTACACCAACGCCTGCAGCGGCGGAGTCTGAATAATGACCAAGCATGAAGGTTGCAATAATCCCCATACTCATATGTAGGGCTATTTCAATAAAGAGAGGCCACGTTATTTGAAAGAGAGTTTGTTCTTTATAGCTGTCATAGTTGTCGGTTTGTTCATTCAACTTATTTTAGCGCCCCTTTACCTTTTTATCTGACAATACCAATCTATTTTAATCCTATTTTTTTAAAAGTAAAGAGGAATACTTTCATTGAACCAAAACAAAAAGGTCTGTAAGCGTTGTTAAAAACTGGGGGTTTTATAAAAGAAAGGCTGTGTTATAGTACAATGTTGGCTTTGGTTAGCAGGTTGATTGAAGTGGAAGGCACGAAGACTTCTGCGGAAGAAGCGAGAAAGAAGAGACCCCGCCGACACGCAGTGTCGAGGAGGCTCGGCGGTGGCCCTATGGTGCGCGAAGTGCCTGGAACGGAAATCAACAACCATATTTACCAGAGCCAAAAGAAAAAACTTAGATTTATGATTATCTAAGCTTTTAGAGTAAATTAATCACTGCTCTTGCTGTGAATATATAGAGAGCCTTGTTAGGCAGTGGTTTTTTCTACCTAACTATAAACATATGGGCATACAATTAATTGGCAAGCATGAATGAGCATGTCATTTGCCTCTTTCATTTTTCCAGTATCCAGATCTTCTAATGCCGCTGCCATATGGATAAAGGCTTTATATTGAAGATTGACTCCGTTAAGACAGTCTTCATGGATTTTTTTTAGTTCAGGCGATGTTAATTCAATGAGTTCCAGCTTTGTTAAAAACTCGTAATAAATTGGAATAATGTCATAAATCAACGTATTATAGAGTTCCTGATCCGTTGTATAATTGTCCCTTGTAACGTGCTCAAAGGCAGCTATAGCCTTTTCCTCTAAATGGGAAATGAACGCAAGCTTATCTTGCAAATAAAAGTGGATTTCCTTTTGAACAGGGTCCCGATAACAACTGGGCAAAATCGAGGTTAAAAATAAACCCGGAGTCCATATCAATCTTTTCAATCAAGTTTCACCCCCATGAGTTCAATGTATGAAAACTGGATTTTAAATATACATGGATTCAAAGATAGATGATATGTCTAATATATGATAAGAAGTGTGAAGTGGGGATGAATTTTTCATAATAAAAGACCTGATCCTAAGAATAAGCAGTACAGTTTTTGTGGAGAAATCTATAAAAAATCATATTAATGACAGGATAAATCGCATAGTGATATAAGAGCCTATAATCCTTGTTATATTAATGAATATCGAACTTTAGCGTTATAAAAATCATAGCAAAAAACACACCAAATAACATAGTGACAATAACTATTGACATCTTGTAAATTGGAGCGTTAAAAGTAATGTTTTTTACTAGGTTAATTATGTCGTATGAAAAATTGTAATATTATGTATATATTTAATAGGACGCATGTTCCGTTATTTGCAAACAATAATTGTGATTTCACATTTTTACCGGACGTATATTCCGTTATTTATCTGAAAGGTTGTTATTTTTTCGCATTTATTAGTAAATAACATACTCAGTGTCCGAAGACTCTCCAAAACAGCGTTATTTATGATAATAACGTACTCAATGTCCACAAAAAAGTAAAAAATTAAACGCATAGAGTTTTACTGTTATTGAACTGCACCCCGATTGTTAGACACAACTAACAATCGGGGGTGCAGTTCATATCCATGCGTTTTTGTTTGCTTTTTTTGCTGTGATTTCGAATGTCTTTTTACATTTTCTTCATATTATCGCCACTGCATATCCTAAGAATCAGGCCTTTTTCATTTTATAATTTAAATGAACTCTTCAAAGAAACAATCATATTAAAGACTGGTTTTTCCGCTGTAGAGTGCTTTGGATCTACATTGAAATAGCCATGACGGAAAAATTGGAATTTGTCCTGCGGCTTGACGTCCTTCATATTTGGCTCGATAAAGCCTTGAATAATTTGCAATGAATTCTTGTTTACATGGTCAAGGAAAGTTGTTTCTTCTCCCGACTCTGCTGCTTCGTTTAATTCATCGTCTAAAATTAATGGCTCATACAAACGGAATTCAGCAGGAATCGCTTGAGTGGCCTCAACCCAATGGAGGGTTCCTTTTACCTTTCGGCCGGTAAAGCCTGTTCCGCTCTTTGTTTCAGGATCATACGTACAACGTAGTTCAATCACATTTCCATTTTCATCCTTAATCACTTCTTCACATTTAATGAAGTAGGCGTGCTTTAAACGCACTTCGTTGCCAGGGAAGAGACGGAAATATTTTTTAGGCGGGTTCTCCATGAAGTCATCCTGTTCAATATAGATTTCACGGGAGAATGGGATTTGTCTGATTCCCATTTCTGGATTTTCCGGATTGATTTCCGCGTCAAGCATTTCAACCTGTCCCTCTGGATAGTTGGTAATGACAACTTTTAATGGACGTAAGATGCCCATTGTACGAGGTGCCTTCAGCTTAAGGTCTTCTCTAACAAAATGTTCCAGCATGGCTGAATCAGCCGTTCCGGCATTTTTAGAAACTCCGGTTTCTTTTACAAATTCACGAATCGCCTCAGGTGTGTAGCCTTTTCTTCGGAGCCCTGAGATTGTCGGCATACGCGGGTCGTCCCAGCCATCCACATACCCTTCGTCGACCAGTTGTTTCAGCTTACGTTTACTCATAACGGTGTTCGTAATATTCAAGCGTCCAAATTCGATTTGCTGCGGCTTGCTTTCCATTTCACATTCGGCTACAACCCAATTATAAAGCGGACGATGGTCCTCAAATTCAGTTGTACAAATAGAATGGGTTACACCTTCAATGGCATCCTCAAGCGGATGGGCAAAATCGTACATCGGATAGATGCACCATTTATCACCTGTGTTATGGTGTGTTGCATGGGCAACGCGATAAAGGACAGGATCACGCAAATTTAAATTTGGCGATGACATATCGATTTTAGCTCTTAGTACCTTCGTACCATTTTCAAATTCGCCATTCTTCATCCGTTCGAACAGATCCAGATTTTCTTCGATTGAACGATCACGATATGGGCTCACTTTTCCCGGTTCGGTTAAGGTACCTCGGTATTCACGGATTTGCTCCGCTGTTAAATCATCAACATAGGCCTTGCCTTTTTTGATTAATAATACAGCACGCTCATACATTTCATCAAAATAGTTTGAAGCGTATAAAAGTCCGTCCCATTCAAATCCAAGCCATGCTACATCTTCTTTGATGGAATCAACATATTCCTGGTCTTCCTTCGCTGGATTTGTGTCATCGAAGCGCAAATTGGTCTTGCCGTTAAATTCATCTGCCAGCCCAAAATTAATAACAATTGATTTAGCATGACCAATATGTAGATAGCCATTTGGCTCAGGAGGAAAACGAGTAATGATTTCTTTATGTTTTCCTGACTCAATATCTTCCTTTATAATACTCTTAATAAAATTAGACGAATTATTTTCCAACCTAAATCAGCCTTTCCTAGGTTTATATTTACACTATTATAGCAAATAAAAAAGCAACCCTTAAATGAAATTGCGATATATTTCTTATTATAACCATATTTTTTCGACAACAACCTTTATCGCAGTAGCGCGTTGGGGGACAGTCCCCCAACGCTTTAAAGCGCCGGGGGACTGTCCCCCGGCACGGTACTGTGTTAAAATGATACAAAAATTTAAGTATAATGACATTATGTTTGCTCGTATATGTTTGGTAGAATACAAGGATAGGGTAATTATGCGTTTATGTGTTAGACAGAGTAATATTTACATATAGATAATGAGTGAATTTTACTTGGGGGGCGAGAAGTTGTGACAACAGAAAAACATTTAATTGAAAAAAAGTATTATGAAACATTTCTGAATGGTGATCCGAAGGTGGCTCCAATCCAAGTTCTCGGAGAAGCATATATGGAAGAGCAGAAAAAGGATATTCCTGATTTATCAGCGATTCGGTTTGCTCAAGGGGAAGTGTATTTTCATTATAAGGATTTTGAAGCGGCGATTTTTAAATGGGAAAATATCCAAAATGAATGGGAACCATGGGCGAAGAAAAACATGGCGGATGCCTATTTTGAACTTGGATTATTACCGACTGCAGAAGAAATTTATAAATCAATTGCAACAGAGGATATGACATTGCAGACAGAAATAGCCTTGCATTTATTTTCATTATATATAAGGCAGAAGAATTCTGAGTCCGCCAGCCAGGTAATCAAGGAAACGGTATCGCAAAATCCTGATTATGAAAATGTTACGGCACTGGCACGTTCCTTTTTTGAAGAGCACCAAGACTGGTCAAGCGCTATTGAGCTTGCATGGGATGAAGCGATAAGGCTTGAGTCAGTTGAATGGTATGATGCCATGATTGGGTATGCCGGCAAAGGAGTAACGCAAATAAAGGAACCTGTATTCTTTGAAGAGGGTCTGTTTATTTTAGCAAGGGTGGATAGCGAGCGCTTTGAAAAGCTTTCCTCAGCCCTTTGGAATAACTTTAAGAAAAGTGAAGCCCATCTTTCCTGGGTGATGGTCATGGACCGGGTCATCACAAGAATTGCTTCGGAAAATGTCGGTTCTTGGAATACTCTTTCAGGCTTATATGAGGAGTCTTATTTGAGCTTAATCAATGGGACACATTTGATCAGTGAAGTTGGAGCAGCGATTCCAAGTCTATTAACGAACTGGATGAAAATATGCGTTTCAAGTCATGCATTAGCTGCAGCAGCTGCGGTTATTTCCTGGAATGAAATGTTTC
Source organism: Niallia oryzisoli (assembly GCF_036670025.1). Classification (NCBI taxonomy): domain Bacteria; kingdom Bacillati; phylum Bacillota; class Bacilli; order Caryophanales; family Bacillaceae; genus Niallia; species Niallia oryzisoli. The sequence continues at coordinate 868,934 of NZ_CP137640.1, forward strand.
CAAGAACATTAGATTCTTCAACCGTCTATGAGGCCGAAAATAGATTATTAGAATTGGAAAAACAAACGAACGGTTATGATGAAGCGGTAAGACTGTCAAATGAGGTCCTACATTGGGCGAATAAGCATGATTTACATGTCACCAAATCATTGACATGGATTATGAATGCTATAAAGAATCAGGATTCTTATAAGCTTTTAGTGGTTGGAACGGATGAAAGTGGAAAATCCACTTGTATCAATTCAATGGTTGGAAATCCTATCCTTCCTGAAGACAACAAAGCGTTAGTTCTGCTAGATTATGATGAGCAGCCGGGGATTAGGGAGATTGCAGATTCAGAAATTATTGAGGTTGAACGAATTGAGGAACAGCCTTCGTTCCGTTATCAGCGTTCCTATCATGCGAAGCTGGATAGTTCATTCTTACAGAAGCATCGCATCTCGTTTATGGATACGCCAAGCATCAATGATAGCAATGAAGTACTGTCCTGTTTGCATGCAGCAGACGGTGTATTGTTTGTATTGAATGCAAATAATCCTTTCACGGAGAAAGAACAGCAGGTACTTCAGCAAATTAAAGAGAAGATGCCGAATATGGATATTCATTTTCTCCTGAATAAAATGGATGCAGTCTATGATGACCAGGACCAGACAATCGTTGAAACGAAGACAAAAGTAAAGAGTAACATGCCAAATGCCGGCGTATTTGCGTTTTCTCCGCATTATGAAGAGAACAGCCAAGGAAGTGATTTTGGGAAATTCTTTGCTGCTCATTATAAACAGAAGAATCTCATAGCCGGACGGACAACGAACCTGCTTTATTTTATTAGAAGATTGATCGTGTATTTATTAAATAAACGGATTGAAAAAGAAAACTCTCTTGTCGACTCGATTAAATGGAATGAGGAAATGGTTTCCAAATTAAATGGAGCGATCCATCAAATTGGGGATAAAGAAGTGGAAAAGGTGCGGAGTATTTCAAGAGGCTATCAATCGATAAAGAGTAAAATGAAAGCCGAATTGCTCGAAAAGATTCCACAGATTCTTAGAGGCTGCTCTGAGTATATTCAAGAAAACAGCGATTTTGGAAAGCTGCATCTTGAATTAAATGATGAGATGAATCATCAGGTAGAAAGTTATTTAACTGAAACGGCCCTGCCTGAATACTACCAGCTTATTCAAAACTGGATTCAGGAAAGTACAGCTGAATTTAATGAAGTACAATTTACAATCAATGAGATGTGTGACAGCTTTAATGCCTTGTATGATGAAGATAAACTGCAGCTTGACTGTGACTTCAAGGTCCTTGATGACTGGCGCCGTGATGCAGACCGGTTAACGACAGCAATTCATTGGGAAAAGATGAATATATTGCTGCGCTTTACGCCATCCCAATTTTTATTAAAGAGTGCAGGGAAATTGCTTGGAAATATTACGCAAAATAAAACGATGATTTATAACAAATATAAACAATATGTGGAAACAGAAGATTATCATGAGGCAGCTGCACTTATTGTAAATAGATTTCTGCAGCCTTTCGAATTATTTGAAAAGTCGATTGAACGTGATATCAGGATTTTCTTTAGAAACCCATTGGCTATCTTGAATCAAACGGTTGAGGAATCGCGTAGGGAGATTAGTTCCAATAAGGATGCTTTAAGTAAAATGAGGGAAAATCCTGAATGGTATCAGGACCCGCTTACATTCTTTGAATTAAAGCTTCGTCAGAACGAGTGGCTGGATCAAAAGGAAAGTAAAATACCTGTTTAAGGGAAAGGGAGGGTTTAAGCTTTCGGGATCTAATGAGGCCGGACAGCTTAAACCCTCCTCTAAATTAAATGAATACAGCATGTATTAGCATCCCAGAGTAAGGACGATTCGCGACCAGTTAAAAGGAGTGTTGTAGATGGGAACAGTTATGCTGAACAAAGTAAAAGATACGAGAAGAATGCTGCGGCAACATATGATTGAGACGGTCTTGAATGAGTTTGATGAACAGTGCATGAAGCTTACTCGTGAACAACGCAAAGAGAAATATAAAAAAATGATGGAAAATCCGTTTCGTTTTTTCCGCGGAAGTGCCTATTTATTTTACTATGACATGTCCAATGTTCCGTTTTCGTTTCATACACCGGAGGACAAGCCGGCATGGATTCAAGGCGATTTACATATGGAGAATTTTGGCGCCTTTCAGAATGAGCATGGAGACATTATTTACGATGTAAATGATTTTGATGAGGGGTACATTGGCTCCTATTTATACGATGTTTTGCGAATGTCGACTAGTATTGCTTTATTCTGTGAAGCACAATCCTTAAATGAAGAGGAACAGAAAGAAAGAATCGTACATTACCTAGAGGCCTACTATAAGCAATTAAAACGGTTTATAAAGAAAAAAGATGACCCAATCACATTAACCTTTACAAAAGAGAATACAAATGGACCTGTGAATAAAGTGTTAAAAAAACTGCTCAAAAGACAAACGAATCATTTATTAAGGGATATCACTTTTATAAATGAAGAAAACAAGCGCGTCTTTGCTTGGTCCGATGAGATTAAGCCTGTCAGTGAAGAAGAACGTAAAACACTTATGTCTTTATGGGAGGCGTATATTCATTCAATAGACTCTGAAGATAAACGGGAACGTTCCCATTATTCGATTAAGGATATTGCCCGAAAGTCTGGCTCAGGCACCGCCTCCATCGGGCTTGAGCGATACTATATTCTAGTCGAGGGCGGGAAAGAGGCACTTGGACAGGATGATTTAGTATTAGAGGTAAAAGAAGTCCGCACGCCGATTCCTGCTTATTTCCTGCCGTACCAAGAATTATTCTGGCAAAAATATCAGCACCAGGGGCACCGTGTCATTACTACCCAAAAAGCGATGCATCATTTGGAGGACCCTTACTTAGGTTATTTAACGATAGATGATCGTCATTTCTATGTTCGGGAACGGTCGCCGTATAAAAAGAAAGTAAAAGCAAAAGTCATGCAAACGACTGCGGATATTGATTCAACGTTAGACATAATGGGAAGAATTACGGCAAAAATTCATGCCCGCGCAGATGTAGACTTTCTCGATGACCTTTTTGCGCACCATAGTGAGGAAGCGATTTTATCAGCGATAGGAGATCAATTTGAAACATTTTGTTCTCAGATTGTCTTTTCTTCCATCACATATAAGGAACAGGTGAAAAGAGATTACGAGTTATTCTGTGAATGGGTAAATAAAGAATTTAATCAAGCTGCAGAACCAATCATTCAATCATAACAGAGGAAATGATTGGAAATGCATCAACATTTGGAAAAAGAGTCTCAAAACATGAGATTCTTTTTGCGTTACACGAATAAACATTAAATAATGAACTTTGATGATCAATCAGGACGATGACTGTCATAAGGGGGATTTCCATGGATATTGGCTATATAAATGGCAGGTATATTGGATTGAATGAATTGGCCGTTCCGATTGAAGAAAGAGGACATCAATTTGGGGATGGTATTTATGAGGTGATTCGTGTATACAATGGAAAGACTTTCATGTTAAATGAGCACTTGGAAAGGCTAATAAAAAGCGGCAATGCGATTAAACTACAAATAGAACATAGCATTGATGATTTTCGTAAATTAATTCATGATGCAATTGCTAAGTCCGGAGAAAAAGACTGCTGTGTCTATTTACAAATAACTCGCGGGATTTCAGCAAGGAATCATTTGTTTCCGAATGTACCTGTGTCCATTTCGCTGACTGTAAAACAAATCGTTCCCTTGCAAAAATCCATCCGTGTAAACGGAGCAGCAGCCATTTTACATGAGGATGAACGATGGTCCAATTGTTATATAAAATCATTAAATTTATTACCAAATGTTCTGGCAAGACAAACAGCCTATGAACAGGGGTGCTTTGAAGCCATTTTGGTTAGAAACGGCATGATAACAGAAGGAACAAGCTCAAACGTTTTTATGGTGAAACAAGGAAAGCTCTATACCGCCCCACTATCAAGACATATTCTCGCAGGCATCACAAGGATGGCTGTAAAGAAAATATGCAAGCAGGTGAGTGTTGATTTCATCAAGCAATCTTTTTCAAAAGAAGAGCTCCTCCAAGCAGATGAAGTTTTTATTACCAATACGACTTCAGAAATTGTCCCCATTGTTACTGTAGAAGGGCAGACAATTGGAGCCGGACGTCCGGGAGAGGTTACAACGAAGTTATACCATAAACTGCAGCAGTTTGTAGCAGACTGTAAGGAGTAATTATGAATATTATTGATCTGCATTGCGATGCCCTAATGAAGCTTAGAGATGCAAAAGGAACGTTATCTTTTGCCGATGGAGCTGATTTAAATACAAATAAGGAAAAATTAAAGAAGGGAAATGTCAAAGTACAGTGTTTTGCTATTTTTATCGAGCCTGACATTCCTTCAGATCAGCAGTTTCAGGCTGCACTTGAACAGATTGACTATTTTTACCGTGAAGTGCTGGCGAAGAATCCGGAAATGAAACAGATTACGAAATGGTCTGATTTTGACCATTTAGAGGATGGAGAAATCGGGGCCATGCTGACATTGGAAGGAGTGGAATCCATTGGCAATGACATGGCGAAGCTTCATATTCTGTATCAGCTTGGTGTCCGTTCAATCGGTTTAACTTGGAATCATGCAAATCTTGCAGCTGATGGTGCTCTAGAGCCGCGCGCAGGCGGACTGACTGCATTTGGAAAAGAGATTGTCAGGTGGAATAATGAGCATCGCGTATTAACGGATGTCTCCCACCTAAGTGAAAGGTCCTTTTGGGATGTAATCAAGCTGGCCCAATTTCCAATTGCGAGTCATTCCAATTCCCGCAAGCTCTGTAATCATCCCCGCAATTTGACAGATGAACAGGCGCGAGCGATGTTTAAAAGCGGAGGCATGATCCATGTTGTTTATTATCCGGAATTTATTAAAGAAGACGGAGCGCCGGCAACGATTGATGAGCTGATTGCTCATATTGATCATTTTTGCTCATTAGGAGGTAAAAAACAGATAGGTTTAGGATCTGATTTTGATGGAATATCGACATTCGTTCAGAATTTAGAAGATGCATCAAAACATCCAAATTTAATTAATAAGCTTCTGCTTTATTTTAAAGAAGAGGAAGTCAAAGGGTTTGCCTATCAAAACTTTCTTAATAACCGGCCGCAGGATTTGTAATAATATGCAGAATATTAACATGGTTTTTATAAGCTATTTTCTTTAAATTAGGAAAAAAATGTCGAATGTCTTTAAAGGAAAAACAAATGTCTTTATAGAGAGGAAAAAACTATTGCAATTTTTTAAAAAAGGGGGGATAATAAGGAAATAATTTGACTGAAAATTAGGATATAGGAGATGACGAAATGAAAGTAGTAAAATTTGGTGGAAGCTCTTTAGCATCAGGGACTCAGGTTGAAAAAGTATTTAATATCGTTTTGTCTGATCCTGAAAGAAAAATTGTTGTCGTATCAGCACCTGGAAAAAGGTATAGTGATGATATTAAAGTGACAGATCAATTAATCTCATTAGGTGAAGCATGTTTAGCAGGGAATGCGGTTGAAGAAGAATTAAAGGCTGTTTTAAATAGATATTCTCTAATCGCAGAGGAATTAAAAGTCCCTTTGGCAGTTATTGATGATATCGAGCAAAATTTACGCTCGATTATGAATCAAGATAAAAGTAAGCCTGAGTTGTTTATAGAAGCGATGAAAGCAAGCGGAGAAGACAATAATGCAAAACTTGTAGCAGCGTATTTTCAATCAAAAGGTGTAGAAGCACATTATGTCAGCCCGAAGGAAGCTGGACTTTACGTAACAAACGAACCGGGTAATGCCCAAGTACTTCCGGAATCCTATGATAATTTGTATCGTTTACGTGAGCGGACAGGAATCTTGATTGTGCCGGGATTCTTTGGCTACAGCAAAGAGGGCGATGTGTTAACATTCTCGCGCAGCGGCTCTGATATTACAGGTTCAATCTTAGCAAATGGTGTGAAAGCAGATCTGTATGAAAACTTTACAGACGTAGATGCCGTTTACACTGTTAATCCTACAATTGTACAAAATCCAAAGGAAATTCGTGAACTAACTTATCGTGAAATGCGTGAACTTTCTTACGCAGGATTCTCAGTATTCCATGATGAAGCATTGATTCCTGCATTCCGCGCAGGTATTCCAGTGCAGGTGAAAAATACAAATAATCCTTCTGCACCTGGGACAAAAATTGTGAATAAACGTTCAAATACCAATGGTCCTGTGATTGGAATTGCAAGTGATGATGGTTTTTGTTCAATTTATATTGGAAAGTATTTAATGAACAGAGAAATTGGTTTCGGCCGCAAACTTCTCCAGATTCTTGAGGAATTCCATTTAAGCTATGAACATGTTCCGTCTGGAATTGATGATATAACAGTCATTCTTCGAGAGGATCAAATGGATGAAGCGACAGAAAAAGAAGTTATTAAGCGAATCCAGATCGAGCTTCATGCAGATGAAGTGGAGATTGAACATCATCTTGCATTAATTATGGTTGTTGGAGAAGGAATGCGTCATAATGTCGGCACAACTTCCAGAGCTTCTAAAGCACTTGCCGATGCAGGAATCAACATCGATATGATTAATCAGGGTTCATCAGAAGTAAGCATGATGTTCGGTGTAAAGGCTCATGACGAGAAAAGAGCCGTTCAAGCTCTATACAACGAATTTTTTGCATCAGTATTAGCATAACTATTGAACTTCGAAATTGAAATTGATATAATTTATAAAAAATTATTAATATTATATATCTCTTATCCAGAGTGGCGGAGGGACAGACCCTGAGAAGCCCGGCAACCTTCAAGGTTACTTGAAAAGGTGCTAATTTCTGCAGATTTATTTTTCTGAAAGATAAGAGGAGGATCATATAGATAAAGGCCTCTTCTTATGTTAGAAGAGGCTATTTTCATTTTCGTAAATTTAGTAGATAAGAAGCTTACACTGATAACACAATGATTATTAAGTTCATAATGTTTAGAAGTTTTGTATAAAGAGTGAGAGACGCAGAAGGGAAGGATGCATGATGTCTTCAATTAACATTGCATTATTAGGATTTGGAACTGTGGGGAAAGGCGTATTTGAAACGATTGAAACACACCAGGAGCGAATTCAATATTATTTAGGAAAACCAGTTAAGATAGTTGCGGTGCTGGTGAAAAATATTACAAAACATCACCTTTCTGATTCAGAGGTTTTATTAACTGATAACTTTGAAGATGTAATGCAAATCCCTAACTTAGATATAGTAATTGACGCTATATGCGGGAAGGAACCAGGTTTTACATATATAAAACGTTCGATAGAAAAGGGTTGTCATGTTGTAACGGCTAATAAAGAAATGTTTGCTTTTCATGGACAGGAGCTGCTGTCACTTGCAGCTAAACAACATGTTTCAGTTGGTTTTGAAGCAACAGTTGCTGGTGGGATTCCGATTATTCAAACACTAAGGTCATTGCTGAAGGTGAACCGTATTACCAAAGTAGAGGGAATCATTAATGGCACGTCAAATTATATTCTTACTAATATGAGAGAGCAAGACCTGCCGTTTGAGCAGGTTCTCGCAGATGCACAAAATAAGGGATATGCAGAAGCAAATCCGACCAATGATATTGAAGGGTTTGACGCGCTTTATAAAGCACTTGTCCTAAGTCAGGTTGTGTTTGGGGAACATCCTGAAGAAGAAAATATCATTAGAAAGGGAATAAGCCAGATTACACAGGAACAAATCGAAAACGCAGCTAATCTTGGCTTGAAATTTAAGCATGTTGTGAAGCTGGAAAAGCAAGAAAACCACATTCAATGCAAAGTACAGCCGGTCTTGCTTTCCAATGCACATCCATTCTACAGCATCGAAGGTGTCCAAAATGCGGTTTCCATTAATGCTGATATTGTAGGGAATATTACATTGACAGGACCTGGTGCGGGAAAGCTGCCGACGGCAAGTGCTGTTATTGAAGATCTTCTTCATTTATTTGAAAAACACGATTCAGTCCGCCTGCATGATGAGCGACAACTAGAGGATCAAGGTGAAGAAGTGGGGCAAAGGCTTATATTCAATCAACGATTGGATCATCTCTGTATAGTGGATTCTCTTGAAGAAGTTGAACAGCTTCAGGAAGGAGTATTCTATATAAAGGGTAGAGAGGCAGATTTAACTCGATTTGAACAAGAAAATGATGGAGTGGCTATTTATCCGATTGAAGGCAATTTTCAGCTCCTCAATAAACAGCAGTACGCTAATATTGGTTAATATTTTATTTTTAAATAAAAAGGCCGATGAGATGTATAAAACATCCCACCGGCCTTTAGTATTGTAAATATTTTCACAAATAACTGTTAGTCGTTGTATTACACGCCTTTGTAAGCTTTGCGATAGATTTCAGCAAGCTCAGATACAAGCGGAAGCTTAGGGTTAGCTGTTGTACATTGGTCTTCAAAAGCACGATCTGATAATAGATCTAACTTGATTTCAAATTCCTTCTTATCAATTCCTTGTGATTCGATGCTCATAGGAACATTCATGCTCTTAGCAAGGTTAATTATTGCTTGTACTAAGCTTTCAACGCCTTCTTCAGTTGTACGGGCAGGAAGACCGAGAATTCTTGCGATTTCAGCATAGCGCTCGTCAGCAACAAAGTGCTCATATTTAGGGAATGCAGCTAATTTTGTTGGTTTTGTTGCATTGTAACGAATAACATGCGGCATAAGAATAGCATTAGCACGTCCGTGTGGAACATGGAATTCGGCTCCAAGCTTATGTGCTAAACTGTGGTTAATGCCAAGGAATGCGTTTGTGAATGCCATACCTGCGATAGCAGAAGCATTATGCATTTTTTCACGTGCTTCTTCGTCACTTGGATTTGCATATGCTTTTGGCAGATATTCAAATACTAACTGAATCGCTTTTATAGCAAGACCATCAGTGTAATCATTGGACATAACAGACACATATGCTTCAATTGCATGGGTTAAAACGTCCATACCTGTATCTGCTGTTACACCTTTTGGTAGTGTCATAACAAACTGTGGATCAATAATCGCTACATCTGGTGTTAATTCATAGTCTGCTAATGGATATTTCATGTTGTTTGTTTTATCTGTAATAACAGCAAATGATGTCATTTCTGAACCAGTACCGGAAGTTGTTGGAATCGCAACCATCTTAGCTTTCTTGCCAAGAGATGGATACTTTACAATCCGTTTTCTGATATCTAAGAACTTTTGCTTTAAGCCAAAGAAGTCAACATCTGGGTGTTCATAGAACAGCCACATACCTTTAGCAGCGTCCATTGCAGATCCTCCGCCCAATGCAATGATTACATCCGGCTCGAAGTTTCTCATCATTTCTGTACCCTTCATAACTGTATCAAGAGAAGGATCCGGCTCAACATCAGAGAAGATTCGATAGTGAACATGATTTGGATGCTGTTCTAAATAATGAATGACTTTATCTACATATCCAAACTTAACCATGGATGGGTCTGTTACGATGGCAACCTTTTGTATACCCTCCATAACGGCCAAGTACTGGATTGAGTTTTTATAGAAATAGATTTTTGGAGGAACCTTAAACCATTGCATATTCTTATTTCTCCTTGCCATGCGCTTGATGTTAATTAAATGTGTAGTCGTTACGTTAGCAGAAATAGAGTTGCCTCCAAAAGATCCGCATCCAAGTGTTAATGATGGAACTAATGCGTTATAAAGGTCACCGATTGCCCCTTGAGAAGATGGCTGGTTTACAACAAGACGACCGGCTTTCATTCTTCTGCCAAATTCATCGATCACTTCTTGATTTGTAGAATGAATAACTGCAGTATGGCCAAGTCCGCCAAATGCAAGCATTTCTTCAGCTCGTTTGATTCCTTCTTCAGTAGAATTCACTTTATAGCATGCTAATACCGGGCTTAATTTTTCACGAGAAAGCGGATGATCAGCACCAATACCTGTTAATTCTGCAATCAGGATTTTCGTGCCTTCTGGAACTTTTACACCTGCCATTTTCGCAATGTCAACGGCAGATTGTCCAACAATAAATGGATTTACTGCACAAGTGTTTTCATTAATTACTAATTTCTCAATCTTTGCTTTATCCTCGGCATTTAGGAAGTGGCAGTTAAGAGAAATGAACTCTTGTTTAACAGTGTCATAGATTTCTTTATCAACAATAATGGCTTGTTCAGACGCACAGATCATTCCATTATCAAATGTCTTGGAAAGAACGACGTCATTGACAGCGCGTTTTACTTTTGCTGTCTTCTCAATATAAGCAGGAACGTTTCCAGGTCCTACGCCAAGTGCCGGCTTTCCAGAGCTGTAAGCAGATTTAACCATTCCGCTTCCGCCTGTTGCAAGAATTAAAGAAACACCAGGATGATGCATTAGCTGTGTAGTTGCTCCTAATGATGGGTTTTCAATCCATTGAATACAGTTTTCTGGTGCACCAGCTTTAACAGCCGCATCTCTTAAAATCCTTGCAGCTTCACTAGAGCATTTTTGGGCAGATGGGTGGAACGCAAAAATAATTGGGTTACGGGCCTTGATTGAGATTAATGATTTAAACATGGTTGTAGAAGTTGGGTTTGTAACTGGTGTCATTGCGCAAATAACGCCAACTGGCTCAGCGATTTCAACAACGCCGACAAGTTCATCCTCATTGATCACTCCTACAGTTTTGTAATGCTTGATTGTATTCCATATGTACTCTGTACCAAAAATATTTTTAATAATTTTATCTTCATAAACACCACGTTTTGTTTCTTCAACTGCTAGCTTAGCTAATGGCATGTGCTGGTCAATACCTGCAAGTGCCATTTCATGAACGATGTTGTCAATCTGTTCTTGGTTGAAATTCTTAAACTGTTTTAAAGCTTCTTGGGCGTTTGATACTAGAGTGTCAATCATTTTAGTTACAGCCATTTCTTTGGTTAACTCTTTTTCTTTAATAGTCATGTCAAAACCCCCCGATTAATAGATGCTTTTATGAAGATTGGTAATGTTTGGTACAGTTTTCATTATAAATGAAAGGGCTTACATTGTGGTTGTCGAATTAATGGATTAATTAGTTGAAATGTAACTTATGTCACTGGATCAATAATTAATAGGAAATTGATGAACCTCTCATGACTAAAGACATGAGTTTCAGGGTTTATGCTAACGCACATTGACCACTTGTGGCGTGGAACACACAGCCGCTATCCCATTGGTGAAAGCCTTTGGGATTACTTTTCGTAGAATATTTGCTGCTCCGTTGACATCCGCATTTATGAGGAGCAGATTTTTTGTTCGATACATCCCTCTACTTATTCGTTTTCCGCTGAAGAGGTGTTTCGTAGTATTCCCCGATTGATAGGTTGGAATATCATCCTTATCTAGAAAACTAGCCTTTGATGTATAACTTTCCTCTGTTAAGATCACTGCCAAACCCTCAGAGTTTACTTTGTACGTAATAAGTTCGATTAACAGAGAATGAGGAATTTGAATAAAGTTTTGATTATTTTTCTTTCCAAGATGGACTTCTTGTTTCCAATGCTCATTTTTACCAATCACAATGGTATCAATTTTGTTTTCTTTTGCTATTTTAACGATATTAAAACTTACCTTATGCAAGAAATCTTTTACTTTTCTATATCTATACTTATCTAATTCTATCAATCTTTTTGACTGGAAGGACCCCTCATGATTCTTTTTACCGTTACGGAGTATAGCGTAATAGTGACTCCGCTTCTTGTTATACCACTGATTAATAGATTTTATGATTCCTCCCTTAAATAAAATCGGAGTCATACCCGTATTAGATATCACTGTGGCGATATTATCAAGACCTAAATCAATCCCCATACATCGTTCTTTTTTGGCTAATACTTCTGCTATTTCTCCTTTAAAAATGACCAATTCTACTGTAAAAGAATCATATTTCGGTATGATTCTTACCTGTTGCAAACGGCCATTCAAATGGGCAAGTTTTCCGATGTTCAACTGGAATTTTGTTTTAGGAAACTTTAAATACTTCCCCTCTTTTATTTTACAAATTTGGTTAGAAAGTATGGTTTCTTTCCGACCACCCTTTGGTAAATAACCGGGAATAGAGGGTCTCCCACTATACTTTTCCGGATGAATTTTATAATTTTTTAGGCTTACAAAAAAACTTTTCCAGTTTTGAACAACATTTTGGAGGACTTGCTGGTTTATTTGACCTAGCAAAGAATAATAATCTTTTTGTTTCATCGTTTTAAACAAACAATCAAGAAAGTTATAGCCAAGAAATGAATTCTCTTTTGTCGGTAAACCAAATAGATTTTGCTTTATTTCTTTTCGTTTTTCTTTAGGTTTAAGTGCCTCTTTTTGTAATTTTTTAAGGTAAGCATTTGATTGGATGTCATTCATTTATTGAAGGTTGTTTCGGATCGTATCCATTACTTCTTTTTGTAAGGGTTGCAACTCCTTAACTTGGTTCAAAGCAGTATAGACTTGTCGAATATAGAAGTTAGTTATGTTATAGAGGTTATTGCTATTTAAACAGATTTCATCGAAATATCGATATAATTTATGTCCTTTTTTAATATCTATTTGATAGGTTCGATACTCTTTTTTCACTTCATTTTCAAAGCCCATACGTTCACCCCCTATAAGAATATTTTACCACACAGAACATATGTTTGTAAAATGATATCCATTCAACGTTTTAAAAAAGGAAAAAGCCAATTCATCCCACGACTGAAGTTACGGGTTTTCTTGGCTTTTTTACATAAAAAAAGAGACTGATTGAATTACATCTTCAATCAGTCTCCTACATTCAAATAAGTTCAGCTCGCTTTAACAGATGGTTTTACAGCTTTCATTTGTCTACGGACAGCAGATAATAGGATAAATCCGCAAATAAGCAGTAATACACTTGTGGTTATAAAAACAGACGAAAAACCATAATAGCCTGAAATAATCCCGCCTATGGATGGGCCGATAATATTACCTAAAAATTGAAGACTTGTATTATAACCAAGTACCTCTCCTTGCATGGCGATCGGTGCTTCCCGGCGAATGTAGGCAACTCTTAAAGGAATGAGTCCGCCCATCGCTGCTCCAAGTACAAAACGGATAAGCAGGAGCTGCCAATATTCTGTTATAAAGGCACCCGGCATATAAACAAGACCTGTAACAAATAAGAGGATCACCAGCAGTTTAATATGTCCAAAGCGGTCGCCGATGCTGCCCCATTTTCGTGCCATCATTAAATTTCCCAGCCCTGTTAAGGAAAAGGCCAGTCCTGAGAAAAAGGCTAAATTAGACACACCGTGTAATTCAGACACAAATAAGGATAGAATCGGTTGAATGCTGAAATTAGCGACCTGAATGAGCGTGGATAAAAGCAGGACGGTGATCATAACAGGATTATGAATAATATGGCTTAAAACCTCTTTACTTGAGTAACTTTTCTTTTCGTCAGCTTTTGCTTTTAGTTTAAATTCCTTTGTTGTTAAGACAAGAATGACAGAAATAATGATGCTGAAGGAAGTTGCTTGAAATGTAGTGGCAAAGCCGACTGAATCCGCGAGCATTCCTCCGAGCAGCGGGCCCATCAAACTTCCGGTTATATTACCAGTTTGTAAGGTCCCGAGAACCTTTCCTGCCGTTTCCTTAGGTGTTTGCGTCGAAATATATGCCTGTGACATCGGAATAAACCCGGTAAAGATACCAGTAAAAAATCTAAGAATAAATAACTGCCAAACGGAAGAAACGAATCCCATTAAAAAAAGAGAGGATGCCAGTCCAAGACCTGAGAAAATAAGGATTTTCTTTCTACCGTAATGATCTCCAATTTTTCCCCATAATGGTGCAAAAATAAATGCCGTTACAAACGTAACAGCAAAGGTCCATCCTGCCCAATGCTGTACATATGTTGAAGAGTAATCCCCAAAGGTTTCAATTAATAATGAAATAAAGGGGAGTACCATCGTCATACTGGCACCGACAAAAAAGTTTGCAAACCACATAATCCTTAGATTACGACGAGCTTGCTTTCGTTCTAGCATTTTATAAACACTTCTTTCCTCGAATTATTTCGTGAATCTAAATATATATTCTCTATCATAGTTCATTTACTAAAAAAAATGAAGGAATTAACATTCTAGTAGGATAAAATATTTCAATAATATTCAGAAAACGTGTATGATCGAACTAAATATCATCCAAATAGCTTTAAAATTGTAAAATGGAAAGGTAATTAATTACAGGAGGCTAAGTATGGCAAGTGTTTTTTCTTTTTTAAAGACTTATCGAATTCCAGCGGTTTTTGCTTTATTTTTAATGCTGATTGAGCTGGCAGTAGAGCTTTTACAGCCATATCTAATGGCGGAAGTAATAGATGAAGGAATTTTGAAGGGGGAACTTTCCACCATCTTAGTTTGGGGAGGCATCATGACAGGTATTTCACTTCTGTCTTTTATAGCGGGAGTGACAAATTCTTTCTATGCCGCACATGTCAGCCAAAGCTTTGGCTATGATATCAGAAGAAAATTATATGAAAAAATACAGCGATTTTCCTTTTCAAATTTGAATCAATATCCGACAGCTTCTCTTATCACCCGCTTAACAAACGATGTTACACAGCTTCAAAATACTATTTTTATGGGGTTGCGGATCATGTTGAGGGCGCCGTTACTCATTATTGGTGCAATGATCATGGCGTTTGTTGTTAATGCAAAGTTGGCTCTTATTCTCATCCTAACAATTCCATTAGTATTTCTTTTTCTTGTGTTTGCCTTAAAGAAGGGAAGAAAACAGTTTGGCGTGGTTCAGAAAAAGCTTGATGAAGTAAATCGTGTGATGCGTGAAAATTTAACGGCGATGAGATTGATTAAGGCATTTTTACGTCATTCACATGAAGCGAATCGTTTTAACCAAAAAAGTTCGCAGCTAATGGAGAAAACATCTGATGCATTAAGATTCATGGAAGTGATTATGCCAGTACTGTTGTTTGTTATGAACATAAGTATTCTTGGGTTGATATGGTTTGGACGTGCTGAAATTAATCAGGGCGGTGTCAAGATAGGGGAAGTTGTCGCTATCATCAATTACGCACTTAGAATTACCACATCCTTATCGGTATTATCCTTTATCATATCTGCTTTTTCACGTTTTAGGGCATCTGCTGACAGAGTTTCGGAGGTTCTAAGAGAGCGGGTTGACCAACAGGGTAGTGAAAACTGGGAAATAGAGCATGATTTTCTAAATGGAAAAGTGGAGTTTCGTCATGTTTCTTTTCGATACCCTGAAACAAATGTATCAGTCATTGAGGATTTATCCTTTTTGATTGAGCCCAAGCAAACGGTTGCTGTCCTAGGGGCGACAGGATCGGGAAAAACATCATTATTTCAACTGATTCCCCGGCTATATGATGCAGATGAAGGAGAGGTTTTGATTGATGATCGAAATGTGACTAAGTATAATATGCGGCAGCTTCGCATGCAAATCGGCTATGTTCCACAGGAATCATTGTTATTTACAGGATCTGTAAAAGAAAATATTCTGTGGGGAAAAAACGATGCAAGCATGGAAGAAGTGATTGCTGCTGCAAAAAATGCCCAAATACATGAAACGATTTGTAAACTTCCTGATTTATATGAGACAAGGATTGGGCAAAGAGGAGTGAATCTCTCCGGTGGTCAGAAGCAGCGCCTTTCCATTGCAAGAGCCTTGATCAGAAGGCCGAAAATCTTATTGCTTGATGACAGTACAAGCGCGTTAGACCTGCAAACGGAAAGGAAGCTGTTGGAAGCAGTTAAGTCATATGATTGTACGACATTGATCGTGACGCAAAAAATCAGCACAGCGCTTAATGCCGATTTCGTTTTACTTCTTGATGATGGAAAACTGCTTGCAAAGGGTAATCATGAGACACTATTAGCATCATCTTCACTTTATCAGCGAATCTATCAATCACAATTGGAGGAAGGGAGGCTGAAGGATAAGGATGTTCAAGGAGCTCAGTAAACCCTTTCAATATAAAAAGATCCAGTTGAACGAAGACGTCAGTACGAAAGCAAAACAAAAGGTTTCTATCAATGATTGGAAAGGGACATTAGTGAAGTTATGGAATTATTTGATGGTTCATAAAAGGATATTAATGTTCGTCATTTTTATGGTCATACTAAGCTCGATTCTTGGGCTGCTTGGCCCTTTCCTTTTAGGCAGAGCCATTGACGATTACATTGTCTCAAAAAATATGACAGGACTAATTCTCGTTTTAGCCTCATTGCTCTTCATTTACGCACTTCACTCTATTTCACTGTGGCTGCAGAATTATTGGATGATTGGGATTGCGCAAAAAACGGTATGGACGATGAGGACGGAGCTTTTTCAACACCTTCATCAGCTTCCGATTTCCTTTTTCGATAAAAAGAAGCATGGAGAATTAATGAGCAGGGTCACAAATGATATTGAAAATGTTAGTTCCACATTAAACAGTTCATTTATCCAAATCCTCTCGAGTATCCTGACCTTAACAGGCACCATTCTCGTTATGCTTTTCTTAAGTCCCTTGTTAACAATGGTTACCTTGATTATTGTCCCGTTAATGTTCATGGGAATGAGGTGGATCACCAATCGAACAGGAAAGCTTTTTAGAGAGCAGCAGCGAAACCTTGGGGATTTGAATGGATTTATTGAGGAAACCATTTCCGGACAAAAGATTGTGAAAGCATTTTCGCAGGAACAGAAAGTTCTTGAGGATTTTGATGATAAAAGTGAAAGATTAAAGGCAGCGGGATTTTGGTCACAATCCTATTCAGGGTTCATTCCGAAGCTAATGAATGTCTTGAATAATCTGAGCTTTGCCATTGTGGCAGCGTTCGGGGGAGTATTAGCGCTAAAAGGAGCAGTTACCATTGGCACGATTGTGATTTTTACAGAATATGCAAGACAATTTACAAGACCGCTGAATGATTTAGCTAATCAGTTTAATACCTTATTATCTGCTGTTGCCGGGGCTGAGCGTGTGTTTGAGATTCTTGATTTGGACGAAGAGACCATTGATGAAGCAGCGGCCGTTACACTTTCCAATGTGTGCGGTGAAATTGAATTCCGAAATGTATCCTTTTCTTATGAAGAGGATAGTCAAACGATCAGGGATGTTAGTTTTTCCGCTTCACAAGGGGAAATGATTGCCCTTGTCGGCCCAACCGGAGCGGGAAAATCAACCATTATTAATCTGATCTCCAGATTTTACGATGCAGAGAGCGGCAGCATCTGGATTGATGGTCAGGAAATAAAAAAGGTGACAAGAGAAAGCTTAAGAAAAGCAATGGCGTTTGTCCTTCAGGATTCCTACCTTTTCGAAGGGACCATTCGTGAAAATATTCGTTTTGGCCGGTTAGATGCATCTGATGAAGCGGTAATAGAAGCAGCCAAAACGGCCAATGCCCATTCCTTTATCATGAAGCTGCCTAACCAGTATGACACAATCCTAAAGCAGGATGGAGGAGGAATTAGTCAGGGGCAAAAACAGCTTTTGTCCATTGCTAGAGCCGTATTAGCCGATCCGGTTATTTTGATTTTGGATGAAGCGACAAGCAGTATTGATACAATAACAGAGTTGCAAATCCAAGAAGCGCTTGGCCGTCTGATGAAAGGAAGGACGAGTTTTGTTGTTGCCCATCGACTGAATACAATCAGAAGGGCAGATCAAATTCTTGTATTGTCAGAAGGAAGAATTATAGAAAGAGGTAAACATGAAGAGTTGTTAGCTAGAAAGGGTTTTTATTATGAACTAAGTGGTCAACAATAGAAATACTTAGAAGGGGTGCACCGCTGTGGTTCCCCCTTTTTGTCTTTTGACTGACTGGTCATTTTGTACTATACTAATCTAGAAGACATTTCATAAGGGATGGCGACAATGGTAAAAACGATTGATCAAATCATCGAAGTATTAAAAAGACTTGGTGTTGACGCTGAAAAAGTGTATAAGAAACCGAAGGAGACTTATCAACCCTGATGATACCTACAGAAGAATTAAAGAAAAAAATACATGAAACTGAAATTCTGCAATCAAACCTGCTTGAATGGAAAGAACATTTATTTGTTTATAAATTTGCACTAGAGGAAATTAATACAAAACTAAAGATATTAAATGAAGAATATCAGTATATTCATAATCATAATCCGATTGAACATATGAAATCTCGAATTAAAAGCCCTGCTAGTATAGCGAAGAAGCTTCAACGAAAAGGTTTGGAGATTACCGTTGGAAATGCCATTGAACAAATTCACGATATAGCTGGGGTTCGTATCACTTGTTCTTTTATTTCCGATATTTATACCATGTTTGACGCTATTTGCAGACAGGATGATATTGAAGTTATTCGCGTCAAGGATTATATTAAAAAGCCAAAAGCAAACGGTTATAAGAGTTTGCACTTAATTGTAAAGATACCTGTCTTCTTATCTAACGATGTGAAAAAAGTAAAAGTAGAAATACAGATTCGGACGATTGCTATGGACTTTTGGGCAAGTCTGGAACATAAAATCTACTATAAATTTGAAAAAGAAATTCCTGAAGAACTGCAATTAGAATTAAAAAAAGCAGCAGATGCAGCGCATTTTTTAGATGAAAAAATGAAGAAAATCCGCGATGATGTGGATCTCTTTAAGTTAGAGGAAATGAAAATTTAATAGAATCATAGAAAAGAAAAACGAGTGAAGGTATACTTCGCTCGTTTTTCTTTTTCTATGATTCTATCTGTTATATAACAAACTCTGTGTTTTTCGCATAAATCTATTGTTATTAACAATTGAATTCAATATAATTAGAATACACTGAATATTTTGAATGGATTTTATGGAGGAGGTTACTTTCTTTTTAATAAGTAGTTAGATTCCGCTGCAACTTAGAATAACAGCATTGTCCACACATATAATTGAATAAAAATATGAGAGGCTGGTGGAATTATGACTGAGTTTTTAACCATGGTAAGTAATTTTGTTTGGGGTCCTCCGACACTTATCCTAATTGTTGGAACCGGGTTGTTTCTTACATTTCGTATTGGTTTTTACCAGTTTAGCAGTTTGCCGTACGCGTTAAAACTTGCTTTTTCAAAAAATCAAGACCATTCCTCTGAAGGGGATATTTCCCACTTCCAATCCTTAATGACCGCTTTGGCTGCTACAATCGGAACGGGTAATATAGCCGGGGTTGCGACGGCTGTTGTATTGGGAGGGCCTGGAGCTGTATTTTGGATGTGGGTGACAGCACTTGTAGGGATGGCTACAAAGTATTCTGAAGCCATTTTAGCAGTAAAATATCGTGTTGTCGGTAAAAATGGCCAAATGGCTGGCGGACCGATGTATTTTATTGAGAAAGGGTTAGGCTGGAAATGGCTTGCTGTTCTATTTGCCTTGTTTGGGTCTATTGCTGCCTTTGGAATCGGAAGCTCTGTTCAGTCAAATTCAGTTGCTGCTGCTGTTGAATCAAGTTTTGGCGTAAATCCTTGGATTACTGGAATTATTTTAACGATTTTTACTGCACTTGTTATATTAGGGGGAATTCAAAGTATTGGTAGAGTAACGTCATACTTCGTACCAATTATGGCTGTTTTTTATGTAGCAGGCGGTCTTGTGATCATTTTAATGAATATTGATATTCTGCCTTCCGCTTTAGGACTCATTTTTACAGATGCATTTACAGGGCAGGCAGTTGCAGGTGGAGCGATTGGGGCTGTCATTCGCTGGGGGGTAGCACGCGGTGTATTCTCTAATGAAGCGGGTATGGGTTCAGCACCTATTGCAGCGGCTGCTGCAAAGACTGATCATCCAGGTCGTCAGGCACTTATCTCAATGACAGGGACTTTTATAGATACAATTGTTGTTTGCTCCATTACAGGAATAACATTAGTCATGGGCGGCTTATATATTGGAAACAGTGACTTAACAGGGGCTGCCTTAACAACTGAAACCTTTAATGCACTGCTACCTGGCGGTGGTTGGATTGTTACAGTCGGGATTATATTATTTGCCTATTCCACCGTTCTAGGATGGGCTTATTATGGTGAGAAATGTTTTGAGTATCTATTTGGTGATAAATCCATTACAGCCTACCGAGTGGTTTATACATTAACCGTATTAATTGGTGCGGGAATGAATCTAGGTTTGGTATGGACAATCGCAGACATCTTTAATGCACTAATGGCAATTCCAAACTTAATCGGACTTATTGCATTATCAGGAGTTGTCGTAGCTTCAACGAAGGAATTTAAAAAGCTTCGAGCGGAGGAAAAATTAGCAGAACAAAAAGGTACGGATGTCACAGCATAAACATTTCATAACAAAAGCCTGTATTAATAGTAATCAACTATCAATACAGGCTTTTTCATTTATTTTGCTTATCCTATTTCGGATTGAATCACAGTGTGTTTCTCTGCATTTGGTACGTTTCTTTCTGCTGTTTCGTCAACAACTTGATTTGGATTGAATTCATTTTCCATTTTTGAGACAACAACTGTTGCAACACCGTTACCAATTAGGTTCGTAATCGCCCGTGCTTCAGACATGAAGCGGTCAACACCTAACAGTAGAGCTATACCTTCTACAGGAATCATTGGGAATGCAGCTAATGTGGCGGCAAGTGTGATAAAGCCTGAACCGGTAACACCAGCAGCTCCTTTTGATGTTAACATCAGAATCCCTAAGAGAGTGATTTCCTGCCAAATGGAGAGGTCAACTCCGTATGCCTGGGCAATAAAGATAGCAGCCATCGATAAATAAATGGCAGTACCGTCTAAGTTAAACGAGTACCCTGTTGGAACCACTAAACCAAC
The DNA here is from genome assembly GCF_036670025.1 of Niallia oryzisoli. Classification (NCBI taxonomy): domain Bacteria; kingdom Bacillati; phylum Bacillota; class Bacilli; order Caryophanales; family Bacillaceae; genus Niallia; species Niallia oryzisoli. The sequence continues at coordinate 889,789 of NZ_CP137640.1, forward strand.
AACAGATTTTGAACAGCCGAACTTTTCTAAGCGTTCCATCATCTTTGGCAGGGCTGATTCAGAGGAGGATGTTCCTAATACAAGCAGGATTTCCTCTTTGATATAAGCAATAAATTTTATAATATTAAACTTATAGATTTTAGCAACTGCACCTAAGATGAAGACAACAAAAAGGAACATGGTAATGTAAACAGATCCCATCAGTTTTCCAAGTGATACAAGAGAACCGATACCAAAATTACCAATTGTGTAAGCCATCGCACCAAATGCAGCGATCGGAGAAAACTTCATGATGATATTAACAATACCGAAGAATATTTCTGAAACTTTTTCAAAGAAAGATACAACAGATGCTGCCTTTTCTCCCATTGCAGCCATTGAAATTCCAAATAAAATCGCAAAGAACAGAATCGGCAGCAATTCGCCGCCTGCAAGTGCAGCGACAGCGTTTTCAGGAATGATCCCCATAATGAATGAGATAAATCCGTGTTCAGATTCTGCAGCTTGTGTTGTATATTGAGAAATATCACCGCCCTCAACAGCACCGATGTTAAAGCCTTTTCCAGGTTGTAGGAGATTCACAACGATAAGACCGATGGCAAGAGCGAAGGTACTGATGATTTCAAAATATAGCAGGGCTTTTCCGCCAATTCTTCCTACCTTCTTTAAATCCCCCATACTTCCAATTCCGATGACAACAGTAAAGAAGATAATTGGTGCAATAACCATTTTAATTAACTTTATGAAAATGTCGGCAAGCACTTTAAGCTTGGCTCCGAATTCAGGGAAAATAAAGCCAACAGCAATTCCTAATAATATCCCAATGACTACACGAACAGTTAAATTGTTCAACAGCTTTTTCAACTACTTATCCCCCTTTTATTTCGTACTCCCAATTTGTTTCGTATCCCCTATTTGTGAACGTTTTGTAACTGTTTTCTATATTATCAGACTATTGGAATAAACTATTGTTATGGTAATATTGTTCTTTTTGTTCTTTTTGGTCATTATATGTTATACAACAATAAAAACATTTAAATATCAATGATTTTTTAAAACGATTTATTATAAAAAATGAATGAAAGCGGTTTACAAAAAGACTGTTTTATAACAAAACAAACGGCCCGCTGTTGGACCGTTATCGTAACAAAATTTAACTACTTGTTTTCCTAATTCTATTAATCAGGTTATCGGGCATTTGCTTTTCTAGTTCTTCGTATAAAGGCTTGAATTTTTCAATCCAACGCCTTTTTGCTTCAATTGGAAGTTCATAAATCGATACGTCAGCTTGCTTTTTCATTTCTTCCAGCTGAATTTCGTTCATTTTCTTCGATTCATCCATATTCCATAAAGTGGTTTCTAACATAGCTTCCGTTATTTGCTGTTGAATATCAGAAGGGATTCGGCTCCAAAACTCATTGTTGATGATGACACTGTAACCTAGGAAACCATGGTTGCTCAGGGTTAAATATGGTTGAAATTTATAGAGTCCTTTCGAATAGATATTTGATAGGGTATTTTCTTGGCCGTCAAACTGATGTTTTTCAAGCGAACTGTATACATCCGTGAAAGAGGCCGTTACCGGTGTAGCACCAAGTAATTGAAACTGTTTTTTTAGTACATCACCAGACATCACGCGGAAGGTTTGGTTCTTAAAATCAGCAGGTTCAAGTAAGGGATGGACGCTGCTTGTCATTTGCTTAAAGCCGTTGCTCCAAAATGCTAATCCTTTCAGTTTGCTGCTGTCAAGATATTGAAGAAGCTCTTTACCGGTTTCGCCTGTAAACACAGCTTTGGCATGGTCATAGTCGTGAAAAAGGAAGGGCAGGTCTAAAACCTTCCATTCCGGCACCAGCTCTGTCATGTTTGTGTAGCTTGGAGCAATCATCTGGATCTTCCCGCGCTTTAATGCATCAAGCTCGTTATGATCAGAATAAAGAATTCCGTTCGGATAGACTTCTACCTTTACACGACCGTCTGTTTTTTCATAGACGAGCTCAGCGAACTTTTGTGCCGCAAGCCCTTTAGGGGTATTTTCGGCCACTACATGACTGAAGATAATTGTAATCTGATCCTTTAGACCTTGCTGCTCTTCATCAACAGTCATTTTCTCTTGCGGGAAAATAGTTTCGGAATCAATTAGAATAAAGACAACTAAACCAATGATCGTTAAGAGACTGGCTATCATAAAGTGCTTCATTGTACATTCCTCTTTTTATCTATTGTAAGATGAATTCCAATAATAGGGACAGCTAGTAACATAATGATAGCATTTTTCTTTCTGTATGGATGCTGTTGCATGATATTATTATATTAAGATGTTATTTGTGATTAATTGAAAGGGATAACCCTATGAAGATTCGTTCATCCATTCAGTGGAAAATGACTAGTCTTATTATTTATATTGTTTGGTTCTCGTTAGTTCTCTTAGGTGTCATCCTGATAGGACAGTTTCTACGGGAACAGGAATATGAGGTAAAGGAACGTGCATTGCTGACAGCTAGAACCGTTGCCGAACTGCCAAATATGAATGAACATTTGGGAGAACAGCCAGATGCAAACTCTAATCTTTCTAAAATAGTCGAAAGACTTAGAATGATTAATAATGCAGATTATATTGTCATTCTTAATATGGACCGTATCCGTCTGACCCATCCGAATGCCGAGCAGGTTGGAACACCTTCTACCAGTGCTGATGAAGGTCCTTCCTTTACTGAGCATAGCTATACAACCAAAGCGAAAGGTGAGATTGGCACAGTCATCAGGGCTTTTGTTCCAATTATGAACAGCTCTCACCAGCAAATTGGTGTTGTTATTGCTGGGTATAAGCTGCCAGGAATTCTGGCAATGGTTTCTTCACTAAAGCTCCAGTTATTCTTAACTGCAGGTATTACATTTGCTTTTAGTGCCTGGGGAGCATGGATTTTAGCAAGACATATTAAAAGACAAATGTTTAAGCTCGAACCAGAGGAAATCGCTCGAATTCTCGTCGAAAGAACCGAAACCTTTAACGCGATGCAGGAAGGAATCATTGCGATTGATAATGATGAAGTTATCACGATATTTAACGACCGTGCAAAAAAAATGCTCGGGGTGGAAGGAGAGGTAATCGGAAGAAAGGTTACCTCTGTCCTGCCGGATTCCTATCTGCCGGAGATCCTAGAGATTAATAAGCCGATCTATAATAAGGATTTGCATATACGTAATCTTGTAATCGTAAGTAATCGAATCCCGATTAAAGTGGATGGTAACACGGTCGGAGCCATCGCTGTCTTTCAAGACCGCACCGAGGTGAAAAAATTAGCTGAAGAATTAACAGGTGTGAAGGCATTTGTTGGTGCCCTAAGAGCTCAAAATCATGAACATATGAATAAGCTCCATACAATTGCCGGTTTAATTCAGTTGGGGAAAAATGGTAAGGCGCTGGAGTATGTATTTGAAGCAACCGAAGAGCAGGGAGAACTAACCCGATTTTTGAGTCGTAATATCGGGGATGATAGTCTGGTAGGTTTATTAATTGGAAAAGTCAGCCGGGGGAAAGAGCTTGGGATTCATATTGAAATTGATCGTCACAGTATCTTAAAAAGGTTTCCTAAGCTGATTGACCATCATGATTTTGTATTGATTCTCGGAAACTTAATTGAAAATGCTTTTGATTCTTTTAAAAATAGGCCGGAAAACGAGAAAGAAATTTATGTCAGTATCCAGCAAACAGAAAAGGTATTAAATGTTATGGTAGAGGATAATGGCTGCGGCATTCCGAACGATAGGCTGCCAAAAATTTTTAATGAGGGGTATACTTCAAAATCCTCTGCGACAGGAAGAGGAATCGGTCTTTATCTAGTAAAACAAATCGTTGAAAAGGGGCACGGCACGATACATGTCGAATCAACGGTGGATCAGGGAACGACTTTTTCAATTACATTTGAAATGGGTGAGGGAGAATGATTAAAGTCGTCTTAATAGAGGATGACCTCATGGTACAGGAAGTGAACCGCCAGTTTGTCAATCAAGTAGATGGCTTTGAGGTGATTGGCACCGCTAATAATGGGATACAGGGATTAGAAATGATCAGGCAATTAAAGCCTGATCTGGCTTTGGTCGATGTGTATATGCCCGATCAGGACGGTCTTGAAACACTATTCAAAGTTAGATCGGAAGCCCATAAGGTTGATATTATTGCTATTACAGCTGCAAGTGATATTGAAACAGTTCGTTCATTTATTCAAAATGGGGCATTTGATTATATTGTTAAACCATTTAAATTTGAACGGATTAAAAAATCACTTGAAAATTATCGGGCATTTTGTCTGCAATTATCTGAAAAGGGAAATATATCACAAAAGGAATTAGATGAGATTTTCTTCAAGAAGGAGGAACACGAGTCAGGGGAAAAAGAGGATTATGGCATCCTTCCAAAAGGACTAAATCAACTGACATTGGATAAGATTATGGAGTATTTATCCCATTGTAAAGAGTCTCTTTCAGCAGAAAGTGTTGCTGAAGGAGTAGGGCTGGCAAGGGTTACTGTCAGAAGATACTTAGATTTTCTGGAAAAGTGCGGAAAGGTAGAACTGGATATATATTATGGCGGGGTTGGCCGTCCGATTAATAAGTACCTATTAAAATAGGCTGAAAAATGTAGAAGTCTAAAAAATTTACAATCTCGTAAAAAACTATACAAATATTTAGAATCTCTTAAAGTATTCCTACTAGTCGCTTAACAATTATTTATTACTATTTTTAATAGAGTAAAGGTAATAAATAATTGAAAAGAGGGTACTAACGTGACTGAAATTAATCGCCGTAAATTTTTAACATATGTAGGAACAGGGGCTGCAGCATTAACGGTAGCTTCAGCTGGTCTAGGTGGACTAGCTCCAAAAGTTGAAGCAAAAGGCAGAGATGCAGCAAATAATTTATTTGGCTTCAATAAGAAAGTATCTGGCTTAAATTTCAAGCCAATTGCACCATCTAATGCAGATGATATTACCCTTCCAAAAGGATATAAATATGAAGTAGTTGCCGCATACGGAGATACAATTAACAAGGCTGGAGATACATTTGGTTTTAATAATGATTTCACTCAATATTTCCCAATTGACGGATCAAATAACCACGGATTACTTTGGGTAAACCATGAGTATTCTAGTGATCTCTTTGTTCAAGGTGCACCAAAGGGTCTAAACGGAGCTTATACAGCTGATCAAATTAATCAAATGCTTTACGTACAAGGCGGATCTATCATCGAAGTAAAAGGAGATAAAAAAGGCGGCTGGAAGCTGGTTTCAGATTCTACTATTGCACGCCGTGTTTCTGGTTTAACTCCGTTTGATGTAACAGGTCCTGCTAAAGGTTCAGCGGCAATGGCTGGAGCAACAACTGTTCAAGGAACGTTTGCAAACTGTTCCGGTGGTAAAACATTATGGAACACAGTACTTTCTGCTGAAGAAAACTATGAAGATACTTGTGAAGCAGCTGGTTTAAATGAAAACCACTATGGCTGGATTGTGGAAATTGATCCATTTGATCCAAACTTCAAAGTACGTAAGCATACAGCATTAGGACGTTTCCATCATGAAAATGCTGCAATGGGTATAGCAAACGATGGACGAGTTGTTGTATACATGGGTGACGACGTTAAAGATGCTTGTGTTTATAAGTTTATTAGTAAAGACAAATATGTAGAATCAGCTGGCAGAGCTAATTCTAAGCTTTTAGAAGAAGGTACGCTTTATGTTGCTAACATGAAAAAAGGCGTATGGGAACCTATGACAATTGAATATGTACGTGAAAAAATTAAAGGTAAAGCAGACCTTGAAGCAAAATACCAAACTCAAGCAGATGTTCTAGTATATGCGGATGAAGCTTCTAAATTAATCGGCGGAACACCAACAGACCGTCCAGAAGACGTTGAGATTTCTCCATTTGATAAAACAGTTTTCATTGCACATACAAACAATGACAAGCATGGTAACTTCCATGGACACATTACAAGATTTATTGAAGATAACAATGATCTTGGATCATTAACATTTGATTTTGAAATTTTTGCTGCAGGTGGTAAGCAAAGCGGCTTTAGTGCACCGGATAACTTAACATTTGACAGCAATGCCAATCTTTGGACAGTTACAGATATTTCTTCAAGCAGTTTAAATAAAGGCATCCATAAGCACTTCAAAAATAATGGATTATTTGTCATTCCAACTGTTGCATATAAGAATGTAAAAGAAGATGAAGTAGGGGAAGCATTCCAATTTGCTTCAGCTCCAATCGAAGCTGAAATGACAGGACCATGCTTTACACCAGATGAAACAACATTATTCTTAGCCGTACAGCATCCGGGCGAAAATACCGAAGATGTTAAAAATCCAACAAGTATGTGGCCGCACCGTGCAAATGACACAATGCCAAGACCTGCAGTAATCGCTATTACCGGATTTTAATCAAACGGTGCCTGACACCATAAATGGGTAAATGTCTTTATGGTGCCTGACACCAAATGAATGAGGAGGAATCATATGCTTTCCAATATTGGTATTCCTGGTTTGATTCTCGTGTTGATTCTAGCTCTGATTATTTTTGGGCCATCTAAGCTCCCTGAGTTAGGACGGGCTGTCGGGTCGACGTTAAAGGAATTTAAAAAGTCTGCAAAGGATTTAGTGGCAGATGATGAAGACTCAAAGGAAAATGAAAAGGAAATTAAGAGAATTAAATAACTTTTATATTATCGATATTTTAAATATTAAATAAAGATATTAGAATCAAAAGCGCCTAATGTTTAGGCGCTTTTTTGCTTTGTGCTTTTTGAATAAAAAAGAGTCTTTCGAGAAAACTACGAAGAATGAAATCATTAATATTGTAATACTTTTGACGGAAAATCAATTAGATTGAATTTTTTTTTACAAATAATATATTTTTATTAAATTTTTTTCAATAAATGTATTGAACCGCTTTCATTATAGTAGTAAAATGAGTTCGTCAGGAGGAGGATTCAGGTGAATATTGGAATGATTGGATTAGGCAAGATGGGCTTCAATCTTGCATTGAACTTAAAGAATAACGGCCATACTGTCGAAAGTTTTGACCTTTCCGAGGATGCAAGAAAAAGAGCTGCAGAGGAAGGAATCGATACAGCTGACAGTATTGATGAACTGCTTAACAAATTGGAAGCGCCTCACGTTGTCTGGGTAATGGTTCCAGCAGGAAAGCCAACAGATACTGTGGTGTCCGAGCTTATCGAAAAAATGAAAGCGGATGACATTATTATTGAAGGTGGAAATTCTAACTACCATGATTCAATGAAGCGCGCGCAAAAATCAGCTGAAAAAGGAATCCATTTTCTTGATGTGGGAACATCCGGCGGAACATCCGGTGCAAACCAGGGTGCCTGTCTAATGATCGGCGGAAACAAAGAAGCCTTTGAAAAAGTGGAACAGGCCTTTAAAGATGTTTCTGTTGAAAACGGTTACCTATATGCTGGCGAATCAGGCAGCGGCCATTTTCTTAAAATGGTACATAACGGGATTGAGTATGGCATGATGCAGGCGATTGGTGAAGGGTTTCAAATCGTTGAAAAGAGTCAGTTTCATTTTGATTTAGCAGCTGTTGCAAAAGTGTGGAATAACGGTTCAGTTATCCGCAGCTGGCTAATGGAACTATCTGAAAGCGCATTTAGTAAGGATGCTAAATTAGAGGGAATCAAAGGTGTAGTCGATGCTTCTGGTGAAGCAAAATGGACGCTCGAGACGGCCTTGGATTTAGAAGTTCCGGCTCCAGTAATAGCGCTTTCGCTTATGATGCGTAACCGCTCGAAGGAGGAAGACAGTTTTTCGGCAAAGGTCGTAGCTGCATTAAGAAATGAATTTGGCGGTCACAGTGTTGTAAGAAATGATTGATAAGCATAATTGGCTCAAATAAACGGAAAGTTATTAGTAGATGATCTGTATTACTTACTAATACTGCAAATTTTTAAAAAAAGGAGAGAATGATTAGATGGAACATCTTACAGTTGCACAAGCACTTTTGATTGCGATATGGGTAGCACTTGTAGAATCTCGTATCTTAGGTTATGCAACATTAACATTACGTTTCAGCCCGCTGATGACCGGTTTGATGGTTGGGGTAATTACGGGTCAGGTAGCAGAAGCAATGGTCATTACAGCTGCTATTCAATTAATTTATATGGGTGCGGTTGCACCGGGTGGAGCGCTTCCAAGTGAACCGGCAATTGCGGCTGCGATTGCTGTACCGGTTGCCTTATTGGGAGATTTATCACCGCAGGAAGCGGTAGCGATTGCCGTTCCAGTAGGACTATTAGGAAGTTATTTATATCAATTCCGTTTCTTCTTAAACACTTTTGTCACCCGGTTGATGGATAAATATGCCGCAGAAGCCAATGACAAAGGACTAGTTTTGTCTATTATCGTAATACCGGCTATTATCAGTTTCTGTTTATTCATTCCATTAGTATTTATTGCTTTATACTTTGGTGCACCGGTAATTGCAGACTTTGTAAACGCTATCTCCGGCGGACGTGTACTTCATGTACTTGAAATTGTCGGCGGTGGACTTGCTGCACTAGGTATCGCGGTTATTATGCACGTTATCGGTAAGAAGAGCCTGCTTATTTTCTTCTTCCTTGCATACTTTGCGAGTGTTTCTTTTGCAACACTAAAAATCAACACAGTAACTTACGCAATTTTTGGATGTATTTTAGCCGGTATGTACGTGCTATTTACAAGTAAGAATGCCAAACAATAATTATTCTAAAAGGGAGGATCTAGAGATATGAGTACAGAGCAAAATTCAGTGGATGTTACTAATTCACCTAATTACCCAGATCCAATTACCAATAAAGATTTGATGAAATCATGGGTTAGATGGTGGTGGGCAAACGAAGTTCCACATACGTATGACCGGATGGTTGCACCATCATTCCTGTTTGGATTAATGCCGACATTAAGAAAATTATATAAAAATGAAGAAGATTTAAAAGAAGCCTACCAAAGACATTTGCTGTTCTTTAACACTCAGGCTATCTGGGGCGGCGGTACGCTGACAGGAATTGCTACTTCATTAGAAGAATCTCGTGCCAAAGCGATTGCGGAAGGCAGAGAGGAAGAAGCTCCAAGTGTTGATATGATTAACAACACGAAGGTTGGTTTGATGGGTGCCTTAGCTGGTATCGGAGACGCAATTGACTCTGGAACCGTTCAATACATTTTTATCGCGATTGCCTTGCCTTGGGCGACTCAAGGAAGTGCTTGGGGTGCGTTATTCCCATTCATCTGTTTTGGTATTGCAACGTTTATTTACGGATACTTTTTTACAAAAATGGGTTACGGTTTAGGACGTAATGCGGCGAAAGAACTTTTAGCAGGACAAAAAGTTAAGACAGCTATCGATGCATTATCAGTACTAGGTTTGTTCATGATGGGGATACTGGCCGGATCGTATGTAAAAGTGTATACGTCCCTGAAATTTACCATTTCTGAAAAAGAGTTTGTTATTCAAGATATTCTAAACTCAATTTTACCAGGCTTGTTACCATTACTAACAGTATTAGCTGTATACCTTTACTTTGATAAAAAAGGCTTTAATATTACAAAGGGTATGATTTATTTAACGGTAACACTAGTTATTCTTTCAGCAATTGGTATCCTGTAATTTTAAAAATCTTGCGCAGCTATATCATAACAAAATGAACATAATATCTTTATGACTTATCTGTCCGGGGCGGCTTGCATAAGCGCCGGACAGGGTCTACATAAGGAAGGAGATTCAGCATGGCAAATAGAGCAGTACTTGTAATTACACATGGTGAATTTGGAATTGAACTAGTAAAAAGTGCAGAAATGATTATGGGTCCTCAGGAGGATGTTGATGCGTTAGCATTAAGACCTGGAGATTCTGTTGATGATCTTCGCAGTCAGGCATATGAGGTTGTTGACCGAAATGCTGAAAAAGGTTTGGAGACCATTGTGCTCGTTGATTTATTGGGTGGAAGTCCTTCCAATGTATCACTTACATTACTGGCCAAACATGATTTGAAAATTTTGACTGGTGTAAGCATGCCGATGTTAATTGAAACATTATCTCAATATAAATTTGAAGAGGACACCGATAAATTAATTGAAGCAGCAAAGCAAACTGCTGGCGAGGGTGTCAAATTGTTAGACAGAGCTTTTATTGGTAGGAAATAATCAATTACTCATTTAAACGATGAAAGGAAGATTTTGATGGGAAAAATTAATATTGTAAGAATTGATGACAGACTTATTCATGGGCAAGTTATGACTAAATGGTCTAAGGGGTTAGGAACAAATGCTATTTACGTAATCGACAATGAAACTGCATCTGATGATTTCATGAAGGATATTTATATTAACACAAATTCCTCTTCTGGCTTAAAAATCGATGTGCTTAGCACAGATGAAGTAGTAGAAAAATGGCAGCAAGATCAATTTGGAAATGATAATGTTATTCTTTTATTCAAGAATATTACAGCTGTAAAAAGCGTTCTAGATAAAGATGTTCTGCCAGTTGAAAAACTAAATGTAGGCGGAATTTCTAAAAAGCCTGATGCAACATTCGTTATTCCTTCTGTTGGCTTAAACCAAGCAGATGCTGAAAAATTAAAAGAAATTGAAGCAAAGGGAATTGAAGTTTATTTCCAAACAGTTCCAGACAGCAAAAAAGTTTCTCTTGATGATGCCATCAAAGCGATTAAATAAGGAAAGCGGAAGCGCAAAATTAAACATTTGACCCTTTGAAATGGTATTACAATCACTATCAATTAGTTGCAAAACTATAGGTGTTTGTAACACCATTTCGCTTTTTATCAGCACAAAATACATGATCTTTTACAGAAAGGTTGATTCTAATGACACATAAAATTGCGATTGTAAATTCAAGCAGCTTTGGAAGAAAATTTCCTGATCAAATGGAAAGATTAGAAAAAATCGGAGAAATAAAACGTTTTACATTTGCTATTGACACACCAGGAAAAGAATTAGCTGATAAATTAATGGGCTATGACATTATTATCTCAAGTGTAACACCATTCTTTACAAGAGAATTTTTTGAACATAAGGATAAAACGATTCTTATTTCAAGACATGGAATTGGCTACAACAATATTGATATGGAAGCTGCAACAGAAAAAGGCACGGTTGTTACCATTGTATCAGCACAGGTAGAAAGAGATGCTGTAGCAGAAAATGCTATTGCTAACCTGATGGCTGTTGTCAGACAAACAAGTTCTGCCTACCAAGCGGCAAAAGAAGGCAGATGGGCTGAACGTGCTCAGTTTATGGGGCATCAATTAACTGGTAAAACCGCCGGGGTTATTGGCTTAGGAAATATCGGAAGCCGAGTTGGTGAAATATTAAAACATGGTTTTAATATGAGACTTTTGGCATATGATCCGCATCAATCAAAAGAGGATCTTGAAAGTAAGGGTGCAGAAGCTGTAGAGTTGGACGAATTGCTGAAGGAATCTGATTTTATTTCTTTAAATGCGTTTATTGATCCTCAAAGCTTCCATATGATTTCTGACAGAGAATTTGGCTTAATGAAAAAAGGCGTGTATATTACGAACGCTGCCCGCGGTGAATTGATGGACCAGGATGCCATCCTTCGAGCATTAGATAATGGGACAATTGCTGGTCTTGCCGTCGATGTTGTTGAAGGTGAACCGATTGATCAAACACACCCATTCTTTAAATATAATAATGTTATCGTTACACCGCATACTTCTGCTTACACCTATGAGTGTCTAAGAGGTATGGGAGAAAAAGTTGTTTCTGATGTAGAGAAAATGGTGAATAATGAGCAGCCTGATAATGTAGTAAATGCAGAACTATTTAATAAATAGGTTTTTATTGCTTTAAAGGGGGAGGGGATAACCGTTGCGTTTTCCATCATTAGTTATTTTTGATATGGATGGTTTAATGTTTGATACAGAAAAACTAGCCTCTGAGGCATGGCTTTTGTCTGCTGAACATTATGGCTTTCAAATGGATCGTACGATCATCGAGCAATTTGTCGGGATGACAAATGAAGATATTTTAAATCGGATGTCAGAAATATACGGGAAAGAGGCACCGGTTCATGAATGGCGCAGCTATATGCGCCATTCTAAGTCTGTTTTATTAGAAGAACATATGTATCTTCCGAGTTTTAAAAAGAAAGGTCTTGAATCTCTTTTAGCCTTTCTTAAATCAAAACAGGTGAATACCGCTGTTGCTTCTTCAAGTGAAATGGCAGTGATCAATAAATATTTAACCGTCACCAATACAAGTGATTATATCGATTTTCGTGTATCAGGGGACGAAGTTGTGAATGGCAAGCCAAATCCGGAAGTATTTTTAAAAGCGTGCGAGAAAGCGGATGTGTTACCGGCCAATGCGCTTGTGCTTGAGGATTCTCCGGCTGGATTAAGGGCTGCTAAGAGTGCTGGGATTCCATCTTTCTTTATTCCGGATACGGTACGGGAAACAGTGGAGCTAAGAGGATTGGTAACGGACGTCATGACTGACTTAGAAGAAGTAGAAAAGTATTTGCGCTCGTTATCTCATTAATTCAGGAATTATTTTTATTAAACCGAACCAAATAGGAGTGGTTACATGGTGAAAGTATTAGTTACTCCAAGGTCTTTTGGAAAACACAGTGATGAAGCAAAGGAACTGTTGGAAGCAAAAGGAATTGAAGTTGTTATTAATCCGTACGGACGAATTTTAACGGAAGAAGAAATGAAAAAAGAAATTGTAGATGTTGATGGAATTATTGTTGGTGTGGACCCATTGAACGCGGACATTCTTTCACATGCGAAAAATTTAAAGGCTATCTCTAAATATGGGGTAGGAACAGATAATATCGATTTGAACTATTGTAAAGAACATAGTATAGAGGTATCAATTACAAGGAATGCCAATTCAGACTCTGTTGCAGATTTTGCGTTTACGTTAATGCTGTCAGTTGCCAGAAGAGTGGTGGAAGTTGACCGTGCGTGCCGCCAGCTTGACTGGGGCAAAAAGACGAGCATGGAAATGTTTCGTAAAACACTTGGAGTGGTTGGAACCGGTGCAATCGGTAAAGGTGTGATCAAACGGGCAAAAGGATTTGAAATGGATATTCTTGCTTATGATCTTTATAAAGATGAAGCGTTTGCCAAGGAATATGGCGTTAAGTATGTTGAGTTAGATGAATTGATTCAAAAAAGCGACTTTATCAGTCTTCATCTTCCTGCTACTGAAGAAACTCACGATATGATTGGTCCTAGAGAATTTGGCATGATGAAGGATACGGCAGTGCTTGTCAATACAGCCCGCGGCGAACTGGTGGACGAAGATGCACTTTTTGATGCATTAAAAAATAAAAAAATCTGGGGTGCAGGTCTGGACGTTTTCAAAAAAGAGCCGCCTGAAAATATGGGACTGCTTGAATTAGATAATATCATCATTGGTGCTCATTCTGGTGCCTCAACCTTTGAAGCTGTTAACAATATGAGCAGGATGGCTGCGGAGAATATTTTAAAAAATTTATTATCATAATGATGCAATATACATAAAAAATTTTGTCAGAGGTGAATGATAATGGATAAAATAGACATTATAGCAAAATTACGAGACGAAGCAATCGTTGCTGTTATTCGTGCAGAAAATAAGGAACAAGGTTTAAAGGTGAGTGATGCCATTCGCCAAGGCGGTATTAAATTTCTTGAGTTAACCATGACGGTTCCAGGAGCATTAGACATTATTAAAGAACTATCTGAACGCTACAAAGGTGAAGACGTGGTAATCGGTGCAGGGACAGTTTTAGATCCAGAAACCGCCCGTCTTGCTATTTTAGCAGGAGCAGCCTATGTGGTCAGTCCTAATTTTTCACCAGAAATGATACAATTATGTAATCGTTATAGAGTACCCGTTATGCCTGGTGTGATGACAGCAACGGAGGTTGTGAAAGCGATGGAGCTTGGTGTAGATGTGATCAAGGTCTTCCCTGGAGGAGCATTTGGTCCAAGCATCATTAAAGATTTCAAAGGACCGCTTCCACATGGAAACTTTATGCCAAGCGGCGGTGTTTCATTAGAGAATGCTGCTCAATGGATTAAAAATGGTGCTTTTGCAATCGGTACAGGCAGTAGTTTAACAGCAGGTGCCAAAACAGGAGATTATGAATCTGTGACGAAGACAGCTGCTGAATTTGTTGCAATCGTTCGGAAAGCAAAAGGAAATAAATAAGGATTCTAATGATTTGAGGAAGGTCAATGGATACAAAAAAACTACTTGGTGATGAAGCTGCTAAATATGTAGAAGATAATATGATCGTAGGGCTTGGGTCCGGTACAACGGTAAACCATTTGGTTCGTGCCTTAGGAGAGCGGATCAAAGAAGGCTTGCAAATCAAGGCTGTTTCTTCTTCAGAAAAGACATGTAAACTTGCTAAAGAAGTGGGAATACCGCTAATCGATATTAATATGGTTGAGCAGATCGATTTAACAATAGACGGCGCAAATGAAATCGAAAGAAATACCCTTTTTGCGATAAAAGGCGGAGGCGGGTCATTATTATATGAAAAAATAATGACTCTTCATTCGAAAGAAGTTATCTGGATTGTTGATGAAGAAAAGATTGTTCATCAGCTTGGTAAGTTTCGTCTCCCTGTAGAAGTAATCCCATATGGCTGTCACAAACTGTTTAGAATGTTTTTTGAAAAACAATACAAACCGGTGTTGCGTAAAAATAAAGATGGTTTGTTTGTTACCGATAGCGGACATTGGATTATTGATTTACATTTAGAGAAAATTGATCATCCGAAAAAACTGGCAGATTGGTTAAAAAGTCTAACCGGGGTTGTTGAGCATGGATTATTCCTTCAGTGTGTAGATAGGGTACTTGTAGGAAACAATGATCAAATAAAGGTATTTGAAAAGTAATATAGGTAGGTGCCCTAATTGTGAATGAAACAAATCAGTATGTGGTTTATCCAGATAAAGTTCGAAGTATTATATCAATTGCAGTCTATTTAGCATTTGTCTTTTTAGAAGCATATATACTTTTTACTAGTGATTTAAATTTCATGTGGAATATTCTCTTAGTTATTTTGATGGCTTTTCTATTGTGGCAGGTATATCAAAGCTATAAGACAATGTTAAAGGACCAACCGCTACTGGAGATTTCCGACAAAGGAATAAGGGACTATACCTCTAGTGTTGATCTTGGTCTCATTCCTTGGAAAGTGGTTGAAAAAATAGAAACCTATCCAGGTCAGTCAAGTTTACAAATTGGTATAGTCGTTTCTAAGCCTTATTCATTTCAAAATAGCAGCAGTAAAAATGCTAAAAAGATTGCTGATCGAAATCGCCAGCGAACGGGTTACGCCCTGTCAATTGACGGATTTTCCTTTCGTAACAAGAAGTTAAAGGAAATTTTTCATAAGTTTAAAGAATATGGACAAAAAAATAATCCAGCCATTATTTTTAATGAATACGAAGACCCTCTTATAAAATTGGCGAAGAAAAACAAAAAGAAGAAATAATTTTTTAGAAATGATTAAAAAAGAAGAAATTATCTTTTTGTTATGGTAATATGTACTGCGGCAGCCATTTTTACCAGAAGTTCTTTTCCTAAGAATGTATGGAATAGCCATACGGTACAGGGGAGAAAATAGGTATGACCATTATCCTTCATACTTCGAGGATAAATATGCAATAGCATCATACTGCATTAAAAATATGGTTCATATGGTGAAATGATTTTAACCTATAATAAGAAAAGGGGTTTTTAACCATGGCAGAAAAAACTTTTACCATTATTGATGAAGCAGGAATCCATGCACGTCCTGCAACTATCCTAGTAAATACAGCGAATAAATTTAGTTCAGATGTTAGTCTGGCATATAACGGAAAAAGTGTTAACCTAAAATCAATCATGGGTGTTATGTCACTAGGCGTTGCAAAAGGGGCAGAGGTAACTGTAACTGCTACAGGTGCTGATGAAGAAGATGTGATTAATGCACTAACTGAAACAATGAAAGAAAATAAATTAATTGGCTAATAAGGTCAAAGATAAAGCAGTATAATAGGTCGGCCTATTATACTGCTTTTTTATTTATAGGATAAGAATCATTTATATATAGGACTATTATCGTGTGCTTTTAACTTGAAAGTAGTAATAGTATAATGAAGCAAACAGTTTCTTAAAAAGGAGAATAGAATGTCTGAAAATCAACAACTAATAAGCAGGCTAAAAGATTCAATCCAACAGGTGTGGAAAAAAGCCGGTTTTTCACAGCCAACCTCGATTCAGTCCTATGCCATTCCGCACATCCTGGAGAAAAAGGATGTGATTGCCCAGTCACCGACCGGTACGGGAAAGACATTAGCGTATTTGCTGCCGGTATTGAATATGATTGATGCGGAGAACAAAGCGGTGCAGGCAGTCATTCTTGCATCATCCCAAGAACTTGTCATGCAAATCTTAGATGAAATCCAAAAGTGGGCAGAAGGCAGTGGAATTAGATGTGCATCTTTTATCGGTGGAGCAAATGTAAAGCGGCAGCTGGAAAAATTAAAAAAACATCCTCACATTGCTGTTGGTACTCCAGGCCGGGTGCATGAGCTAATTAAACAAAAAAAGCTAAAAATGCATGAAGTGAAAATGGTTGTCCTTGATGAAGGTGACCAGCTGTTGGTACCTGAGCATACCGATACTGTCCAACAGATTGTGAAATCAACCTTAAGTGATCGACAAGTGGTTCTTTTTTCAGCAACCTTGCCGGATTCGATTGTCAGTATCGCAAAAGAACTTACAAATCATGCAGAAATCATTTCTGTGAAAAAGGATGAAACCATTAATGCTGAAAAAGTAAATCATATTTATTTTTTCAGTGAACAACGGGATAAAATTAAATTGCTCGAGAAAATTTCCCGTTTAAAAGCGCTAAAAGCGCTTGTGTTTGTCAAAGATATTGGGAATTTAACCGTTATCGCTGAAAAGCTGCAATTTAAGAAAATAAACGTCAGTATTCTTCATAGCGATTTAAATAAAATGGAACGTCAAAAGGCATTACGGAATTTTCGCGACGGAAAAACATCGATGCTAATCTCGACAGATGTGGCAGCAAGGGGACTCGATATTGAAGGCATTACACATGTCGTTCATTACGATTTCCCAAAGGATCTTAATCAATATGTTCACCGCTCAGGGAGAACAGGAAGATTTGGTGCAGCCGGGACGGTTATTTCTCTTGTGACAGAAAGGGAAGAGCGTGACTTGAAAAAGTTTGCAAAGGAAATAGGTGTCCGTGCTGAACTCAAAAGATTCCATGGTGAAGGTATCGTTGAAGGTAAATCCACTCCGATAAAACGTAAGGATGCTCATCCCCGCATAAAGTCATAAAAACAAGTCATACTACCACTGTAAGCTGATTCTAAAAGGAGTGGTAGGTAATGGGAAGAACGAAACGCGGAAATGCAAATGCACAGCGTAATAAAAATAAAAAAGAAGCGAATCGTACAAGTGAAGAATTAGTTGAATTTCAAACTGGAACGAAAGAGCGTGGAGCAAGACCGACATTAGATTAACAATAAAAAAACAAGGCATCCTTGGGGGATACCTTGTTTTTTTATTGTTAATTGTTATTCAATCCGTCGCAGCGGTTTATTCGTTGGTCCTTCAATGACCTCTCCATCATAAGAATAGCGGGAGCCATGGCATGGGCAATCCCATGTCCTGTCCCCATGGTTCCATTCACATTCACAACCGAGATGCGTGCAGGTGGTGTCAACAATATGCAATTTACCCTCATGATCTCGATAGGCACCAGCCCGCTCACCATTAAACATAACGGGAGCACCTTCATCATTTTTTAAATCATTTGGATCTGTTGGCAAATACTGAAGCTTTCCTTTTAACAGATGTCCTGCTACATCTGTATTAATGCTGATAAACTTTTTTATTGTAGGATCTGACTTCTTAGGACGGGTTGGTGAGAAGAGATCCCGATAAGGATTTTCCTTTTCGAGAATCGTGTCCGCCAAAAGCATGGCGGCCGTCGTGCCGTTCGTCATTCCCCATTTGCGATAACCAGTTGCAATGAGAATATTCGGCTTTTGAACGGTTATTGACCCAATATAAGGAATTTTATCAAGTGTAATTAAATCCTGGGTACTCCAGCGATATGAATACTCTTCAATTCCAAATGTCTTATTAGCAAATTCCTCTAAAGCTAGATAATGTGATAAAGTATCCGGACCCTGGCCTGTTTGATGATTATCACCGCCTACCAAAATAAGCGGCTCACCGTTAACAGGTGTATACCGTATAGAGCGAACTGGATTTTTATCAACACTTACATACATTCCGCCCGGGTATGGCTTTTTCGCTTTAATGCCAATCACATAGGAGCGTTCAGGATACATTCTCGTAAAATAAAGACCCTCTTTATCAAAAAATGGAAAGTGCGTGGCGATGATCACATATTTACAGGATACCCGGTTACCGTCTCTTGTGATAACTTTTGGAATATCATTTTCTTCTTCAATATCTGTTGCAGTTGTTTGTTCAAAAAGGAGACCGCCTTTTTCCGTAAAATCAATTGCAAGCTGTTTTAAGTATTTCAACGGATGAAACTGGGCCTGACCTTTCATGGAAAGAGCGTTTTTTATTTGAATGTCAAACGGTATTGAGGTATGAAGATTACCGGTGATGCCCAATTTTTTATAGGCTTCTGCCTCTTTTTGTACTTTATTGGCATATTCATCCGTTATGGCATAGATAAAGGCATCCTCTTCACTAAAATCACAATCGATGTTTTTCTCCTGAATGGTTTTCTTAACAAAGTTCAAGGCATCATCTGCTGACTGATAGTAAAGTTTTGCCATTTCTTCACCGAAATGTGCAATCAATTCATCGTAAATCAGCCCATGCTGGGCAGTTATTTTGGCAGTCGTATGACCTGTCGTGCCGTTTAAAATGTTCCCTGCTTCGAGTATCGCAACGTTTAAGCCCTCTTTCTTTAACAGGTATCCTGCAGTAATACCTGTAATACCTCCGCCAACAATGGCTACATCAACTGAGATATCCTTAGTTAGTTTTTCAGCAGTCGGCAGGGAAACTTCCCGCCAATATGGCTCTGGAAACTGCGGCATTGAATGGGATGAAGCTGTCATTGGAAATTCCTCCTGTTATTACATATATAGTTAATTTTTCCAACCAACAGCAGTTGTATGCACACTACCACACTCAAATTTACATTACCGCCGTGAAGAGGGGCATCTTCATCGCATTACCGCATTGGGGGCCTGTCCCCCAATGCGGCAGTGCGTTAATGTGCTGATAAATGTGGTTTTTTTGGATAAAATTTCACGGGTTTGACATGATAAGGGGTGATGGAGGTTTGGTTTATATTGGGATTAAGTCTTTAAATGAGGAGAGAAAATGGTTACTTTTGCATTTTTGGCTGTATTTTTTTTGTTAGGCAGTGTGATTGTTTTGATTGATATCATTTTATTAGACCAATCATTTATGGAAGTTTTAAGGAATATGTTTTATTTTCAGCTTATCCAAGACAGAGTGATTCTCTACTCAACCTGTATAGTCGGTTTTATATGGGCAGTTGTCGTGGATATTCGAATCAGAAGAAAAAAGGGAAACCACAAGGAACGACTTTCTCAAAAAAGAATGAAATGATTAATTACTGGTGTTCCTTCTATATAGAGGATGTGTTTCTACATGGAAAAGGAAAATTTATCACTAGCTCAATTATTAGCATTGATATACATTTTTTTACTAGGCAGTGCCATTATCATGGGAGCTGGTACAGAATTAAGGCAAAATTCTTGGATTGCCATCGCAATCGCTACTGTACTGGGGACGGGCATCATGTATGGCTTTTACACTTTGAACAGGCTGCTTCCGAATCGTAATCTATTTGAAATCATGGAGTATGGTTTTACAAGGCCAATTGCTATTTTTATCTCCGTTTTCTATATCATTTATTTTCTATATATTTCTTCGCGATTGAACCGTGATTTTTCAGAATTGATCTCAACCGCGATTCTCCCCCTTACTCCGATTGAATTGATTTCTCTAACCGTTATGCTCGTCATTATCTATATTTTATATCTAGGGATTGAAGTGCTGGCAAGGGTATCTGAAATTTTTTTCCCGTATTTGATAGGATTTATATTTTTACTTATCATCCTTTTATTTGCCAGTGGCAGAATTAATTTTGAAAACGCACAGCCAATTCTTGGGGATGGATTCATGCCGGTTATTAAGGGAATATTTCCTGGATTGATTACCTTTCCTTTCGGTGAATTGATTGTTTTTACTGTGATCCTGTCAAGTGTAACCCTTTTCAAAAAGGCTAAAAAAGTGGTCCTACTAGGAGTCATTTTTGCCGGCTTTTCCCTTGCCTTCGCAACGATTATTATGCTGATGGCCTTAGGCGCAGATACAATGGAGTTTTCGGCTTTTCCATTGCTGTCAGCGGCAAGGAAAATCTCCATTGCCAATTTTATTGAACGTACAGATGCACTTGTCGTCTTTATTATGTTGTTAGGTATTTTGGTCAAAAGTTCCATTTTCTTTTATGCGAGTTTAAAAGGAATTGAATATATCTTTCGTATCCCATACCGATATTTTACTTTTCCAATTGGGATGCTTGTATCCTGTTATTCAATTTGGGTGTCAGCCAATTTCGCTGAACATGTGGAGGAGGGCTTAGTATTTGTTACACGTTATCTTCATCCGCCCATGCAGTTTGGCATTCCCGCCATGCTGTTAGGGGTCTGTCTTTTGAAAAGAAAAAAGCGGCAAAAGACAAATGAAAATTCAACTACAGGCTAATTAAAAATCAGACTATCGAAACGGGGTGAGATGTTGACTTCAGAAAAACCATTTGTCCGGGTTAGACGGAAGCTAAAAGAGGCAAAGAATCACGCTACCAGCCAAGATAAAAAATCATTGCTGGTAGAAGATGAATGTAATCCTGTCCATGAACTAAAAGAGTATATTCTCAGCTCTTTTGGACAAACAGCTGACTTAATTATGGAGAATGTGAAAATAGCTGAAAACGAGGGAATGTTATTTTATCTAGACAGTGCGATTGACAAGAGCCAATTACAACAAACCTTATTGAACAAACATACGTATCAGCCAAATTCTCACTTTGATTTAAAGACTGAAGAGGGGATTAGAAATTATTGTGAGCAAATGTTTGGCGGCGCAGGTTATAAACTTGTTCAAACAGCAGACGAAGTGATTAAAGAAATGTTAAATGGCAGTTTCACCATTGCTTTCAAAAGCTTTCCTCTATTTATTTGTATTGGAATGCCCAATTCAAACCTGCGGCAAGTGACTGAGCCAACTTCACAGACCGTTATTAGAGGGCCTAAAGATAGTTTTGTCGAAGCTTCATCCATTAATCTAACCCTTATACGAAGAAGAATTAGAAATGCGAATCTTCGTTTTGAGGAATTTCATATTGGTAACGAAACAAAAACCCAGGTTTATATTGGCTATATGAATAAAATTGCCAATGAAAAAATTGTAGAGGAAGTACGAAAAAGACTTACCAACATAAATGTTTCGGCGATTTTTGAATCAGGAAATATTGAGGAACTAATTGTCGATAAAACATTAACGGTATTTCCATTAGCCTTTAATACGGAGCGCCCGGATACAGTAGCTGGGCAAATACTGGAAGGGAAAATTTGTATTATTGTCGACGGTACCCCGTTTGCCTTACTTGTACCGGCAGTTTTTACCGACTTTTTTATTTCCTCAGAGGATTATTATCATCATTATTCGATATCGAGTTTTCTTCGATTGATCAGATATATTTCCTTTATGATCGTCCTGATCGTTCCTTCTGCATATGTCGGAATATTAACCTACCATGCAGAATTAGTGCCCACCCAGCTGTTGATTAAAATAATGGCTCAGCGTGAGGGGGTACCGTTTCCGGCGGTTGTTGAAGTGTTAATTATGGAATTTACCTTTGAAATATTAAGGGAGGCAGGAATTAGAATGCCGAGAGCTGTCGGGCAGACGGTTTCTATTGTCGGAGCGCTTGTGATTGGGCAGGCAGCCGCAGAAGCAGGGCTTATTTCCAACCTTATGGTCATCATTGTGGCCATTACGGCAACTGCTAATTTCGTAGCTCCTGTCTATAGTCTATCGGCAGCGACAAGAATCTTAAGGCTAATCTTAATTCCAATAGCCGGTTTTTTAGGGCTTTATGGGGTTTTGCTTGGCTTAGTCGTGATGGTTGCCCATTTAGCTTCTTTAAGATCATTTGGTGTGCCATATTTGGCACCGATTGCACCTCTTAGCATAAAGGACCAAAGGGATGTATTTATTCGCTTTCCATATTGGGGAATGAGAAGAAGGCCGAGTTATTTACGGACAGCTGAACCTATTAAGCAACAGAAGACAGGCTCCAATACCCCTCCTGATATGCAAAGGAGGAATGATGGATGAAAAAGAAAGGTTTATGTTTTGTATTATTGTTTCATTTGCTGTTTTTAGCTGGCTGCTGGGATCAAAGAGAGCTTTCACTGGTATCAATGGCAATAGGAATGGCGGTTGATGTAGGAGAAAATAGCCTATATAAAATAACCATAGAGGCAATTAATCCGGCCGAACTCAATGAACAAACAGCGAGCGGGAATGCACCTTCTGTTGTTTTCACCTTAGAAGGAAATACAATGGCGGAGATCGCGCATAAAATGAATATTGGCTTTTCGAAAGCCTTGATTTATTCCCATATGAAGACGGTTATCATCAGTAAAGCAATTGCAGAAAAAGGAATGCTGGAATTTATCGATTTTCTTGAACGAAATAGGGAAATAAGG
The DNA here is from genome assembly GCF_036670025.1 of Niallia oryzisoli. Classification (NCBI taxonomy): domain Bacteria; kingdom Bacillati; phylum Bacillota; class Bacilli; order Caryophanales; family Bacillaceae; genus Niallia; species Niallia oryzisoli. The sequence continues at coordinate 912,656 of NZ_CP137640.1, forward strand.
GATGACTTTAATTTTATTATGGTGGATGAAGGCAAAGCTGCAGATGTATTAAAGGTTCTATATACCATTCAGAAATCCTCCTCATTAAAACTTACAAGACAGTTGAAAACTGGAGCACAGCTTTGGGGATCTGACCCTGATATCCGCTTAACTGACTTTATTAATGCTTTTACATCATCGGGACGCCAGCCAATCATGGCTGCTGTTCATATCAGCGGGGATCCTAAAAAAGGCGCAAGTATGGATAATCTGAAAAAATCTGAGCTAGATTCAGTCGTTGAAATCCATTCACTGGCCATGTTTCGAAATGAGAAATTAGTCGGCACCCTTCCGGTCGAAGAAACGAGAGATTACTTATGGACACAAAATAAGATCAAAACGACTATTGTTAGTGTACCATGTGGAAATGATAACTATTTGGCGCTAAGATTGATTCATTCGCGGACAAAAATAAAAGCGGATATTCAAAATGGAAAGCCGCATATTCAACTTTCGATAAGAGCAGAAGGCTATTTGAATGGAAACTTTTGCGGTCCATACCCGTTAAATGAATCAAGTACTTATTTAGAATTTGAAAAGAGAGCCGAAGACTATTTGAAAGAACGCATAAGCCATTTGATTAATATAGTTCAAAAGGACTATGGAGTGGATATTTTCGGTTTTGGTGAAGACTTAGAAAGGCAAAATCCGAAAAAATATAAAGAGTTTCAAAAAAATTGGGATGAAGCCTTTCAACAGGCACAAATAGATGTAGAAACAGATGTAAAAATAAGAAGGGCAGGCTTATCTTCAAAAGGACCTTTATTAAGAGAAAAATAATTTTATGTTAAGACATTCAAATGGTAGAGGGTATCAATAAGGAACTCTCTTTTTGATATTTTTGATAAAGAAAGAACCTTCTTAAAAATAGTGATAGAATTAAAGGATATGATACGAAAGAGTTTATTTTATTATGGGAAGGCAGTCGAAAATAGTGAATTTGAAACGAAAATTTTACACCAGACAAAGAAGCAAAATCGAAACATCAAAAGCAAAATTACACCTATCTATTAAACTTCTGCATTTACCTTCATCGATTTAGATGAACTGGAAGGTTATTACCAGGGAAATGGGAATTATCTATACTCACGTGTAAGCAATCCAAATACAGACGAGCTTGGTGAAGCCGTTGGAAGTGGCACCGGTCGGGGTTGCTTCATCTTCCGGTCTTTCCGCTATTTTAGCAGGCCTTTTAGCTGTTGTAAAAAGCGGCGACCATATTGTTGCTGCTGCTGCGTGATCACTCGTTGGTAAAGCATGTTTATTATCATTTTGAGCATGGGGAAAATGGCTTCGGTGCCATCGTTACAATAGAACTTCAGGAAACAGTTGATATCAATAAGTTTTTCCGCAAGCTTTCATGGGTAAAAATCGCGCCAACACTAGCAGGGGTTCAGACCATTGTTACACATCCTTTAACCACCTCACACCGGGCATTGCCGAGGGAGGCGCAGAAAGGGCTGGGAATAACAATGGGTCTCGTTCGTATTTCTGTAGGGATTGAAGCGGCAGAAGATATAATTGAAGTATTTTCACAAGCATTGGAAAATGCTTAATCCAAAACTAAGGAGAAATCCTTAGTTTTTTTATGTTCACAAAGAGTCTGAACTCGTCTACGGCTCAAGACCTATTTGAAAATACATTTTAGGTTCGTTATAGGAAATTCGTGAAAAAGGTAAGATGTAATCAAGAAAGGAGGCAACAAAAAATGAAAAAATTTGGGTTGCTTTTAGCTGGAGGTATCGCTGCAATTGTTTTACTGCACAATCTTGGACCGATGGTAGGGTTGGTGATTAGTCTTGCGATTCTCTACTTTGTCGTCAAACAATTCTTAAAGACTGATTCCATCTTAATGAAAATCGGTTGGGGTATCCTTGGTTTCGTTGCTTTAATGGCATCAGCCTCAAATGTCCCAGCAATTCTAGGAATTGCAGCTGTATACGTACTATATGTTGTTTATAAAAATTGGAATAAACCAAAGAACATCATCGAAAAAAGTGATGACCCGTTTGTCAATTTCGAAAAGCAATGGTCACAACTAAATAAATACTAAAAACACTTATAACAAAAGGAGAGATAAAAATGGCAAATTTATTTACCCGTTTAAAAAATACGATAATGGCAGATTTACATGAGGCGATTGATCATAAGGAACAAAAAAATCCAATTGCTCTTTTGAATCATTATTTACGTCAATGTGAACTGGAAACGGAAAAAGTCCGCAAGCTTTTGGAAAGACAGTATCGTTTGAAGGATGAATTTAACCATGAATACCAGCATGCTGCTGAGATGGCGTCAAAACGCAGATCTCAAGCAGAGGTTGCTTCCCAAGCAGGTGAAATAGAGCTTTATCAGTATGCTGCCAATGAACAGCAGCATTTCGAGGAGCGTGCCTCGCGTATTAACGATCTGATGACTCAAGCAAACGTACAGCTTTCAGACCTGGAGCAAAAATATGAACTCATGAAGCACAAGCTTAAGGATATGAACATCCGCCGCTTGGAATTAATGGGCAGAGAAAATGTCACACGTGCCCAGCATAAAATGAATCAGGTTCTTGATAACCAAGCATACACCAATAGCTCTTACTCTCGTTTTCAGGAGATTGAAACATATCTAGACCGTTTAGAGCAAAATGTAAATCGTTCTTACTATCAAAACACAATCGATGAAAGAATTGCCCAGCTTGAAAAACAAAATCAAACATTGAAGCAGGATAAAGAAGAAACAAGTTCAATTTCATAAGAGAAACTGTTATTCTAAAAAGGCGTAGGTATCTGCGCCTTTTTAGAAACATCAGGACAAAAGATAGATGTCTAGCTCAAGAAGCCATCGGCTCGAGTCATAAGATAATCCGTCAAGGAGGTTAAAGAACAACCTCCATGCCGGCTCGTCTTATGCAGTCGCCGAAAAGCGGGCGGCTTCCCCTTTTCGATATTCCTATCATAACAAGAAGGGAGGAATACAGTTGCTGAAAAAATTAAAAAGTGACTATCTTAGCTGGATTGTTTTAATTGGTGCCTTTTTTGTTTTATTAGATGTATTTTTCTTTAACCGCGGCTTAATATTCTCCCTTATTGTTGCGATAGGAATGGTGTACTTAGGGAGAAAGCGAATGCCGAAAAAAACTGGAAAACTTTTGTTTTGGGCAGGACTTTTTCTATTGTTTGTCAATGTAATTAGCATGATTGCGGTTAAGTTCTTCTTGATGGCGCTGCTTTGCTTCTTAATTTTTCAATATGCAAACAGAAAGCAGAAGCAGCATACCATTATCCCGATTATGAACGAACACCATGATAACGACGGTCTTCGCGGTGAGACGATCATGAAAGAACAGCCTCTTTTTCAAAACCGCTTATTTGGTCATCAACGAACACCAGATCATGTGTATGAATGGAATGATGTGAATATACAATGTGGTGTTGGAGATAGTCTGATCGATTTAAGTAATACGGTATTGCCAAAAGGTGAGTCTATCATTTTTATCCGTAACATTATGGGAAAAGTAACGGTCCTCATCCCATATGATGTAGAGGTGAGTATTCATCATTCTGTCTTTTTTGGCTCGGCAAGAATTTTAGATTTTTACGAAACATCTTTAGTCAATCGATTAATAAATGTCGAGACGTCAAATTATGAACAAACAGATCAGAAGGTGAAGATTTTCACTTCAATGTTGATTGGTGATATTGAGGTGAAACGCGTATGAGCATTATTTTACGTCATGTTCTCATCGGTACGTGTCTGTCTCTGTTCATCTTCATCTTTGTGACAGGTGAAACGTTTACTGTTTTTCCGCTTTTAAACTGGAGTGATTTATGGGAACGAGATGTCTTGGATATCCCCTTTATATTATTTGTTCCAAGTGTCAGTATTGTGATTGGTATCACGTTTGGTGCTTTTTCAGGTCTTTATTGGCGAAAACAGCTCCAGGCGATTGACGAACAGCTCCATCAGATTGAGGAAGGAAGACCACTTGAAAAGGATCGTGCTCCATCATCAACTGAATTGGAATCCATCACAAAACGGATGGGGAAAATTCAAAGACAAATCGCCGAGCAGGCAAAGGTTTCACAGAGGTTAGCAACCGAGGCTGCTGAAGAACAGGAAAGCCGGATTCAGGAAATCATATCTCAGGAACGTAACCGCCTTGCCCGTGAATTGCACGATTCAGTCAGTCAGCAGCTGTTTGGCGCTTCGATGCTGATGTCCGCCATCAATGAAGGAAAGACAAGAGCAGACGACCGCGAAACAAAGCAGCTGAAAATAGTAGAAGAAATGATTCATCAATCACAGCTTGAAATGCGGGCATTGCTTCTTCATTTACGGCCTGTGGCATTAAAAGGAAAATCACTGCAGGAAGGAATAGAGGAATTACTCATCGAATTAACTCAGAAGGTGAGTATGAACATAAAATGGAAAATAGAAGATTTTTCTGTTGAAAAAGGCGTTGAGGATCACTTATTTCGTATTTTGCAGGAATCTGTTTCGAACACGCTTCGCCATGCAAAAGCTAGCCACCTCGAGGTACTGCTGATTAGAAGAGATGGTTTTATTATTTTAAGAGTGTCAGATGATGGCATTGGGTTTGATATAGATGAAAACAAGGCCGGTTCCTACGGTCTGCACAATATGCATGACCGGGCCGTTGAAATCGGAGGCAATTTAAAAATTGTCTCGTTAAAAAATAAAGGAACCCGGCTTGAAGTCAAAATTCCTGTAATTGAAGGTGAGGATAATGATTAGAGTATTATTTGTTGATGATCATGAAATGGTGAGAATTGGAGTTTCCTCTTATTTGGCTGCCCAGCCGGATATGGAAGTAGTTGGGGAAGCTGATAATGGAAAAATAGCGATTGAGTTAGCCCTTTCTCTTAAACCGGATATTATTTTAATGGACTTAGTTATGAAGGAAATGGATGGAATTGAAGCGACAAGGCAAATTATTGCCAAATGGCCGGAAGCGAAAATCATTATTGTCACAAGCTTTATCGATGATGAAAAGGTGTATCCTGCCCTTGAAGCAGGTGCCACAAGCTATATGCTGAAGACGTCAAAGGCCAGTGAGATTGCCGATGCCGTACGTTCTACATACAGTGGTCAATCGATTTTAGAACCAGAAGTGACCGGGAAAATGATGATGAAAATGCGCCAGAAAAACCACTATGAACTACATGAGGATTTAACAAGCAGGGAAATGGAAATTCTTCTCCACATGGCCGAAGGTAAAAGCAATCAAGAAATCGCAGATGAGCTATTTATCGCTTTAAAAACGGTCAAAACTCATGTAAGTAATATACTCAGTAAGCTACAGGTACAAGACCGAACTCAAGCTGTCATTTATGCGTTTAAACATTCACTTGTCAAATAAAGGGCTGCCGATAGGCAGTCCTTTTTTACTGAAAATCCATCGATAATTTCTATAGATTATGTCTTATTTTTGAATACGATTTGTCATATTTGTGAACATGTGAACAAATGTGATGAAGTGTGACGAACCTCACAAATTTTTTAGGGGGAAAACCAGTAATATATAAACATAAAGACGAGATTGTGATTAATTGAACAAATAACATGGGGGGTTGTAACAATGAATAACAAGAAGCTAGTGATGATTGGTAACGGTATGGCAGGAATTAGAACATTAGAGGAGCTTTTAAAACTAGCTCCAAATATGTATGATATAACAGTTTTCGGGAAAGAGCCTCATCCAAATTATAACCGGATTCAATTATCCACTGTTCTTCAGGGTGGTACAACCATTAAAGATATTATTATGAATGATTGGAACTGGTATAGTGATAACGGAATTACGCTTTACACCGGTGAAGAGATTGTAAAAATAGATACAGTAAATAAACAAGTAGTGTCTAATCAGGGACGGGTAACAGATTATGATGAATTAATCATTGCTACCGGCTCAAGCTCATTTATTTTGCCGATTCCTGGCTCTGATAAACAGGGGGTTACCGGATTCCGCGATATCAAGGATTGCGAAACGATGATTGAAGCTGCTAAAACACACAAGAAAGCGGTTGTCATCGGCGGTGGATTATTGGGTCTTGAGGCAGCACGCGGTTTGTTAAATCTAGGCATGGAAGTGGATGTTGTCCATCTAATGCCATATTTAATGGAAAGACAGCTTGATCCTGCTGCCTCAAAAATGCTTGAAAAAGAGCTTGGGGTACAAGGCATGAACTTTCTAATGGAAAAAGCTACAGCTGAAATTCTTGGCGATGAAAGAGTAACAGGACTTAGCTTTAAGGACGGTACAACAGTATCAGCTGACCTTGTTGTAATGGCAGTAGGAATTAAACCAAACGTTGGACTTGCAAAAGAAAGCGGACTTCAGGTTAACCGTGGGATTGTTGTTAATGATTTTATGGAAACAAGTATTGCAAATGTGTATGCAGTCGGTGAATGTGCCGAGCATCGTGAAATTGTCTATGGTTTAGTTGCGCCGTTATATGAACAAGGAAAGGTATTGGCTGGTTTTCTTGCTGGAAAAATGCCAGAACCATATCAAGGCTCAATTGTCGGCACGCAATTAAAAGTATCTGGTGTAGATTTATTTTCTGCCGGTGAAATTATGGACGATGACTCAACGAAGGCCATTAAAGTTCACAATGAATTTGATGGTGTCTACAAAAAGGTATTAATTCGTGATAATCATATCGCAGGTGTCGTTCTTTACGGTGATACAAAAGACAGCACTCGATTATTCCGCATGCTGAATAAAAAAGAAGATATCAGCGGCTTGACAAGTGTCTCCATTCTTTCCTCAGGCTGTGACGGGCATGCTTCCAATGATGTTGCTGCTATGGCTGATGATGACCTTGTCTGCGGCTGTAACGGAGTCTCAAAGGGAACGATTGTCAATGCAATTAAGGAAAACGGTCTAACAACCGTAGAAGAAGTAGGCGGCTGTACTAATGCAGGTCGTTCCTGTGGACGCTGTAAATCACTTATTTCCGATATTTTAGCACTTACGCTTGGCGATGAATATGATAAATCTGCAAAAAAAGCAGGCATCTGCGGTTGCACACACTTAAGCAGGGACGAGGTTGTAGCTCAAATTAAAGAAAAAGGCCTAACAAGTGTAAAAGAAGTGATGAACGTTTTAGGGTGGAGAAATGAAGAAGGCTGCTCAAAATGCCGTCCAGCGATTAATTATTACCTTGGAATGATTAATGTGGAGAATCATCAGGATGATCGTGACTCACGTCTTGTAAATGAAAAAATGCATGCCAATATTCAAAAGGATGGTACGTATACTGTCGTTCCAAGAATGTATGGCGGTGTAACAAACGCAAAGGATTTGAAAACGATCGCTGAAGTAGCAGAAAAGTATGATGTGCCGCTCGTTAAACTAACAGGCGGTCAGCGAATTGGTTTATTCGGCGTGAAGAAAGAAGATCTTCCAAGCATGTGGGAAGACCTTGGAATGCCATCAGGGTATGCATATGGTAAAACACTTCGAACTGTAAAAACTTGCGTTGGAGCCAAATTCTGCCGCTACGGTACACAGGATTCAATGGGACTTGGTATTGAGCTTGAGAAGAAATTCGAACGCCTTGACACACCGCATAAGGTAAAAATGGGTGTATCCGGATGTCCACGTAACTGTGCCGAGGCAGGAATTAAGGATATCGGCTTTGTCGGTGTAGACGGAGGCTGGGAAATTTATGTCGGCGGTAATGGTGGTACGGACCTTCGTGCCGGTGATTTATTAGGCAAGGTTGAAACAGAAGCGGAAGTAATGGAGCTTACAGGTGCTTATCTGCAATACTATCGTGAAACATCAGAGTACCTGGAGCGTACATCTAAATGGCTTGAGCGTGTTGGACTTGAGCATATCAAAGAAGTATTGGCGGATGAAGAAACACGAAAAGCATTAAATGAGCGTATGGATAAGACACTTGAGCGATATATTGAACCATGGCAGGAAGCGATTCAAAGTAAGGAAATTAGAGACAAGTATTATACAAAAGAGGAAATTGAAGTTCCGGTAAGATAATAAGAAAATGAGAAATTGACAAAATATAAGAGATAAGGTGGACAAAAGACGATGACAACTAAAGTTGAAATAGCAAACTTTTCCATTCTTCCGGAAAGAACAGGCAAGGTATTTGCAATTGAAGGAAAGGAAATTGTTCTTTTTCAGTTAACAAATGGTGATGTACATGCCGTTGAGAACCGCAGTCCACATCCTAAAGGCGGGACACTTGTAGATGGACTTGTCAGTGGAGAATATGTATTTTGTCCAGTATATGACTGGAAAATCTCGCTTATAGATGGTAAAGTGCAGGAACCTGACACAGGACAGGTAAAAGTTTATCCTGTAGAAGTATCTGATGACAAAGTCTATATAATTGTGTAATGTAAAAAGAGTAAAAAAAGCAGAGGGTGTCATAAATGACACCCTCCTTTGTATCATTGTATTTTGGAAGGATGACCGTATGTGAACAAAGGAAAAGTGTTTTTAGTTGGCGCAGGACCGGGAGATATTGGGTTAATTACCGTAAAGGGGCTGGAAGCAATCAAGCAGGCAGAAGTCATTCTATATGACCGCCTGGCAAATCCAAAGTTACTGGATTTTGCACCATTTGGCTGTGAACTGATTTATTGCGGTAAACTGCCTGATCGTCATACATTGAGGCAGGAAGGGATTAACAGCCTATTAGTTGATAAAGCATTGCAAGGGAAAAGGGTTGTCCGCTTAAAAGGAGGGGATCCCGGTGTTTTTGGACGCGTAGGCGAGGAAGCTGAAGTGTTAGCCAGTGAAGGAATTGAGTTTGAAATGGTACCGGGAATTTCCTCAGGAATGGCGGCTCCGCTTTATGCCGGTATTCCGGTAACGCATAGACAATTTGGGGAAACCTTTGCGGTTGTGACAGCTCACGATCAGTCTAAAGATGGAAAGCCTGTTCTTGATTGGAAAGCACTTGCGAGCGGAATAGATACGATTGCCTTTTATATGGGGGTAAAAAACCTGCCTTATATTTGCCAATGCATGATAGAAAATGGCAAAGCACCGGAAACACCTGTTATTCTTATTCAATGGGGTACCTTTTCGAGGCAAAAGACATTAGAAGGAACACTATCTACAATCGCAGCATTAGCAGCAGAGCAGCAGTTTAGTAACCCTGCGATTACGCTTGTTGGGGACATCATTTCATTACGTGAAAAAATTAACTGGTTTGAGAAAAAACCGTTATTTGGACGGCAGGTATTATTGGCCAGAACAGGCTACCAATCAAGCGGTTTGGCACAGGCTTTGACAGAGCAAGGGGCGGATGTGATTGAATTTCCTAAATGGAAAAATGCAGAAGTACCTGTAAATAATAATATTTTAAATAATCTTTCACACTACGAAGAGATTTTGTTCACTTCTGTTGAAAGTGTAGTTGAGTTTATTCAATTGTTAATGAAGGAAAAAATCGATATTCGAAGTTTAACCGCAGATTTATATGGATTATCAAACAAAACGGTCACTGCATTGCAGGAACGAGGCTTGCTGGCAGACATAACCGATCATCTTTTTCAACATGAAACCCTACTGGTTGTAGGAGACAGCCGGATTGCCCATAAATACAGGAACTGTGACCTGTTAATTACAAGCGAAAAAGTAGTGGATGAAACCTATTTACCAATTTTAAAAAGAATTCTTACTGATGCAAAGCCAGATAGTATTGTCTTTCCGAGTGCACAATCCATCAAAATGTATTTTGAAGAGGAATCCGTTGTGAAGCTATTCCCGCCTGAATTTCTGCAGGAAGTTAAGGTCATTTGTATGGGGGACCGGTCGGAAATGGCAGCGCAATTTTATGGAGTTGTGCCGGATGCAAAAGCAGAAACACCTACCAGGGAAGCTTTAATCGATACGATTATAAAGTGTTCTATCCAGGGCTAATGATTGAAGGTGACCATGTTGGATTATTATCCGATATATCTTAATTTAATGGATAAAAAAGCAGTTGTGATTGGTGGAGGAAAAGTAGCAGAGCGCAAGATTAAAGGTCTAATCGAGGCAAAAGCAGAAATAACCGTTGTCAGTCCTGCGCTGACCGAGAAACTCCATCATTACCATCTGCAGGGAACTATCACTTGGAAAAAGAAGATCTTTTCTGCTGATGATATTTCAGATGCTTTTTTAATTATTACAGCTGTAAATGATGCAAAAGTCAGTCTTGCCGTAAAAAAAGCTGCTAACCCTAACCAGTTGCTGAGTCTTGCAGATCACCCGGAGGAATCAAACTTTATTCTTCCATCAGTATACAAACAAGGGAAGCTGAATATCTCCATCTCTACTTCCGGTGCCAGCCCAATTCTTGCTAAAAAGATTAAGCAGAATCTCTCCAATCTATATGGCCCGGAATATAAGGATTATGTGGATTTTTTGTATAATTGCCGTAAATGGATCCTTCAGGAAATTCAAGATCCAGAGATGAAGAAATCATTATTATCTGCCATTACTGAACAGGACTTTTTAACCAGTACAGCTAGGGAAAAGGACTTCAAAGAAGTGCTGGAAAGTAGGACCAACCAATAACACGGTGCCTGACACCCTAAAACGACAATAGTCTTTTTAAGGTGTCAGGCACTGTGTTTTTTAGTAATTAAATTTGCAAATATATTTCACAATTTTCACACAAGTAACTGATACATTAATACTGGTTAACATTTCTTAAGGAGATGGAGCTAGTGACGAGATGGAGCCTCTTGTTTTCTGGAATGCTTTTGCTGGTATCTTTGGCTATACCTGTGAATACACTGGCAGCTGGAAGCCTCCAGAAACAAATTGATGCAATACCAAGTGGTGGAACGCTTGTACTTGATGCAGGTGTATATAAGGAATCATTAATTTTAACAAAACCAATGACAATAGAAGGGTCAGCTGGTACTATTATTTCAAGCTGCACGGAGGAGGACCCAGTTATCACGATTAATGGTGAAAAGGTTACAATAAAAAATTTGCAGGTAGAAAGTTGCAGCGAAGCAGAGGGAGCAGCAGCTATTGTTGTAAAAGGGAAGGAGCATACTTTAGAAAATCTCAGCATTACAGCTGTTCAATTTGGGATTAAATTAGATGAAGCAATGGCTACGACAATCTCTCAAGTTGAAATTAATGGACAAGGGAATAAAAATGGAATTGACCTATGGAAAGCCTCGGACAACCTCTATTGATCATGTATACGATGGAATCTATCTAGAAAACAGCCATGGTAAAGAGCAGGGAAAAGTACCCTTTTATCTATTATTGCAGGGATACTTTCACCTTCCAGCGGGTCAGTTTTCTTAAATAGTATCAGCCTGCAACAGAACCGTAAGTCTTTTGTTGAACTAATCGGCTATATGCCGGATGATTTTCACGCCGATCCTTCGATGACGGTTAAAGAATGTCTCTTGTTTTATGCGTCGTTACGAAAAATCGCTAGGAAAAGAGTAGAGGGAGTACTTGCGCTAATCGGTTTAGAAGAGCAGCACAACTATCGGATTACAAGATTGTCAAAAGGGATGCGTCAGTGCTTGCTCTTTAGGCAGGCCTGGCTGGCAAAGCCGGCGTTATTACTCTTGGATGAACCGACAAACGGACTTGATCCCTACTGGGTAAATGTTTTTGTGCAGCAAATGAAAAAAATTAAAAACAGCGGTACAATCGTTATTTTCTCCACACATATGATGGATGTAGCAGCTGAGACAGCTGACCGTATTCTATTTATGAGGGCTGGTACGGTGATAGAGCAGCTGACGGAGCTTACCTCTAAAGAAGAGGTGGTCATGAAGCTGCTCAAGCTTCAGCGTGTATAATATAATAAATAAAGTGTAGACCCGTGAAGAGGACATATTTCTCTAAGCGGGTCTTTTTTTCAAATTATTTTAATTTCTCCACGGGTTCTGATTAATATCCTGAGAACTTGTCTCATATGCTGTAAAGAATATCAAATTTGAACTTAGCAGTCTGCACCATAAAAAAGGTGTAGAATATTCCATAATTTGGAGTCAGAATAAAGGAGAGTCATATGAATTCATTTTTTAAGGGAACTCTTTTACTTATTGCTGCAGCCTGTATCGGAGAAATTGTAGAATTTATTATTAATATGGTGTTAGCAAGGGAACTTGGGGAAAAGGGACTCGGTATGTATATGGCTATCCTGCCCACCGTGTTTTTAATTGTTCTTCTTGCCAGCTTTGAAATGCCTATCTCGATTTCAAAGTTTATTGCGGAACGGGATAAAAGAATCCATCACAGTATGTTAAGTCATGTTCTTAAATGGACAATCATCATGACTGCCATCTTAATGGTAGTAGTATCTATCGTTCTCCCGTTTATTCCTGCATTTGACCAGTATCACCCCATTTTCAGATGGCTGGTCTTAATCCTGATTCCGATTATTTCTTTTACTTCGATTGCCAGGGGTTATTTTATGGGGAAATCGGAAATGGGGAAGATTGCACTTGCAAATTTTCTGCGGAAATTAGTTCAGTTGCTCCTGCTGGTATATTTATTCCATTTATTCGATTTTGAAATCAGTGCTGCAGTGCTCATTGCCTTTTGTACTCTTGTTGGCAGTGATTTGGTTGTCTTTCTCTATTTGTTCCATGTTTTTATGATTCAATACCACTACATGAAAAAGCAGCCGTCCAAACGGTTACATAGTAAAGTAGTCATGAAAAATTTAATGGAAGTATCTGTTCCGACAACCGCCTTACGCGTTTTTCATGCTTTTACTTCAGCGCTTGAGCCTTTCTTAATCACAGGGGCACTCTTTTATGCAGGTGTAGGCAAGGATTTAGCTACAGAGCAGTTTGGGATGGTGGCTGGGATTGCGATGGTCATAGGGTCATTTCCTACCTTTATTTCCCACTCATTAATGATCATGCTGATTCCGACGATATCAAAGGCTAACGCAGAAAGAAATTCCGCCTATCTGCAAAGGCTGCTTAGGCAGGTCATGCTATGGACCTTTGCCTACGGAATACCGGCTGTCCTTGTATGCTATTTTCTCGCGGAACCACTAACGACTACTTTTTTTCACTCTCCAGGGGCTGCCCGCTATTTGCAGTTGTTATGGCCATGCTTTCTTTTTCGCTTTTTTATTATGCCGCTTCAGGCTTATTTAATCGGCCTTGGGTTAATGAAGGAAGCTTTTCTACATGCGGTATGGGCTACGATAACAGCGTTTGTTCTTATCTATTTTCTGGGCTCAAAAGCGAGCTTCCAAATGGATGGTGTTATTATCGGTATCAATGCTGAGGCCATCCTGTTAATGATGATGCATTATGTTGCCGTCTGTAAAAAAATTGGTGTTTCCGTTTTTATGCTTCCGCTTAATCAAATAAAATCCTCCTGAAAAATTTATTTTTTCTGCAGGGAGGAACAAGCGTATTTTCGTCTAATTAGTGAGAATAGATATTCTAATTAGGAGGCGAAATGGTTAATCCGATGCTTACACAACCTGTTTCCGATTATGTTAGGGAGATTGAATTTGAAGAAATCGTTCGCGACTACGGATTAAGAGTTTTTAGATATCTTTACTCAATAGTTGGACAGAGGGAGTTAGCAGAGGATCTTTATCAAGAAGTTTTGCTTTCCGCCTATCTAGGCTTTTCATCTTTGCAGGACAAAGCAAAGGCAAAGAGCTGGTTATGTAAAATTGCCATGAATAAATGCCGTGATTATTGGCGGAAAGAAATGTCGGCTAAAACGTTTTGGGAGGAAAAGGTCTATATATATTGTAAATATTCATTTCATCAGCCCCCAGTACCAGAGGAAAGACTGCTTCGTAAATATACGAAAGAAGTGCTGGTGAAGGCAGTTCGTGAATTGCCGGAACGGTATCGAGAGCCGCTTTTTTTGTTTTATTTCGGCGGACAGTCATTGGCTGAAATAAGTGATTTTACAAAGCTGCCTTTATCGACTGTGAAGACAAGAATGAAACGGGCAAAAGACCAGCTGCGCAGTAAAGTTGACCAATTAATATAAGCATCCCTGTCTATTTTTCTTTGATAGGGGTGCTTTTTTTTCTGTATATTTTGTAAACCAGAAAAGTTTGGTATGATTGGATAAGAAGATACGAACAACAAAGGAGTTTAATATGGAAAACACTAAATATTGCCGGGAATCGTTAGCTGTAAAAACAAGTCTTGTTTCACCTCCTGATACAAACATACATGGAACCATGTTTGGCGGTAAACTGATGGCCTACATTGATGATATCGCTGCCATTGCTGCCATGCGGCATGCGCGCATGCCTGCTGTGACCGCATCAAGTGATTCCGTTGATTTTCTTCATCCGATAAATGAAGGAAATTCTGTCTGCTTAGAAGCATTTGTTACTTATACAGGTCGGACATCAATGGAAGTCTTTGTAAAGGTAGTCTCTGAAAATATTGTCAGCGGCGAGCGCCATGTATGTGCGGTTTCCTTTTTAACGTTTGTCGCTCTGGATGGAAACGGAAAGCCAGCAGAAATTCCACAAGTAATCCCGCAAACGGAAGAAGAAAAGCACTTACATGAAACAGCGAAGGAAAGACTGGAAATTCGTAAGAAGCGAAGAAAAGACAGTGAAGCACGAGCAAAGCTGTTTGGAACATCCTTTCCCTGGACAAGGGCTTGAGCTGAACATAGGAAAAGACCAATAAACTGGAGTGAGTCACAGCCTCCAGTATTGGTCTTTTTTTTAATTCTCTTTTCCTTCTGATGTTCGAGAAATGGCAGCTTGGTTTTCTTTTAATAAATCCCGTATTTCCGCTAATAATTCTTCTGTTTTGTCAATGACAGTAGCAACTTCTGCTGCCTCTTCCTTTTTCTTAAAGCGGCTCAATAAGCGGATGAAAAGGAATATGGACATAGCAATAATGAAGAAATCAACAACCGTTTGTAAAAATGTACCATATTTAATCGTAGCATCTAAGAAGGTATATTCCTGTTTGGTAAGATCTATCCCGCCGAGCAAAATACCAACTAGCGGCATGATTAAGTCGTTGACAAGTGAGGTGACAATTTTTCCAAAGGCACCGCCGATGATGACCCCGACGGCCAAATCTAACACATTTCCTTTTAAGGCAAATTTCTTAAATTCTGACCACATTTCATTGTTTCCCCTTTTTTAATAAGCAATTTTTAGCATGAATCGAAAAAGCCTGTGATATGTATGAGAGTTTCAACAGATATCACAGGCTTCAAAAAACATTTCTTTTATTTTTTGCTGTTGTATATAGAATCTGAAATATTCCGGTTAGTATTTAATCGTAAATGAATGGAAGTTTTCGGTTACTTCACTTTCTGTAATTTTCATGTCACTGATTTTCGAAAAGGGGTTGCCAATACGAAGTTCCTCAACAAAAGGATCAAGCTGGTCCTTACTCCCCACAGCTACAATTTCAACTGAATTGTCTGCTAAGTTTTTTGCCCAACCTGTTACTCCATATTGGACAGCTTTCATTTGTGAAAAGTAACGATAGCCTACGCCCTGTACTTTCCCAGATACAATAATATGCAACTGGATCATTCTTACCCCTCCGGTTAAACTTTTACGCTCTTACTTTATATCCTCCCATAAATCGACATGTGATGCAATATACAATCTGTTTTTTTACAATCGTGCTATAAGAAATCATGCATTATCTAAATTAAAAAGCCCAGTTGCCGTTTCTAAACACAGGTTCCCCTTTACCGTCAGCTGTAATGCCATCAATGTCCATTTGTTCTGAACCAATCATAAAATCGACATGTGTGATACTGTGGTTTAACCCATTTTCCGCAAGTTCTTCCTGTGACATGGTTTTCCCGCCTTCAATACAAAAAGCATAGGCACTGCCGATTGCAAGGTGGTTAGACGCATTTTCATCAAATAAGGTATTGAAGAAGAGGATATTTGATTCTGAAATAGGTGAGTGATAAGGAACGAGCGCCACTTCTCCTAAGTAATGTGACCCTTCATCAGTAGCGACAAGCTGCTTTAAAATATCCTCGCCTTGTTTGGCTTTCACATCAATAATTTTCCCATTCTCAAAGGTTAGCGTAAATTCATCAATAATGTTTCCGCCGTAGCTTAATGGTTTTGTACTTGATACTGTTCCATTTACACCAGTTTTGACCGGTACAGTGAACACTTCTTCTGTCGGCATATTCGCCATAAATTCAAAGCCTTTTTCATTAATGCTTCCGGCACCGCACCAAATATGTTTTTCAGGAAGCTCGATAGTCAAGTCTGTTCCAGGTGCTGTATAGTGAAGCTTTTTATATTTTTTAGCATTTAGATAGTCTACTTTTGTATGTAATGTTTCATCATGATGCTTCCAAGCAGCAATAGGGTCTTCAGCATCAACCCGTACAGTTGCGAAAATCGCATCCCAAAGCTTCTCCACTCTTGTTTCCGCTGGATCATTCGGAAAAACCATATCAGCCCAGCCTTGAGATGGTGCAGCGATAACCGTCCAGCTTATTTTATCAGATTGAACATATTTGCGGTACTGCTGAAGCGCTGTTCCGGCCGCTTTTTGGTAATTTGCAATTCTTTGCGGATTTACGCCTTTCAATAGGGCAGGACTTGAAGAAAGAATGGACATGAAGGCTGCTCCGCTTTCAGCAAGGGCTGTCTGCTCTTTTGCACGCCACTCTGGATACTCTAAGAATGCCTCATCAGGCGCCATGTCATATTTTAATCTTGAAATGACATCATCGCTCCAATTGACAATGACTTCCTTTGCCCCAGTTTCATATGCTTTTTTAACAACTAACCGTACAAACTCTCTCGAATCTAAAGTAGCATTGACAACAAGTGTCTGTCCTTTTTGAATATTGACACCGACTTTAACTACAAGCTCTGCATACTTTTCTAATTTTTGTTGGAATTCACTCATCTGATCCAGCTCCTTTATTAAAAATACGGATTACCTTCATTGTAGCCTTTCTACTTCGGAAAATAAAATCAGAAGGCTAACTGAAACAAAAAAGAAGCAATCTGTGGTGTGTGCCCGACTATTTTCATGTTACTGAATCCATTAGGAACGTATGTTATACTTTATTTTATGGAAATTGAAAGGATGTTTTAAACATGGCAAAAAGTGTTGTAATTGCTGAAAAACCTTCTGTTGCACGTGATATTGCACGTGTACTGAATTGTAATAAAAAAGCAAATGGATATCTTGAAGGAGATAAATATATCGTTACATGGGCGCTGGGACACCTAGTCACACTTGCTGATCCAGAAAGTTATGATGTGAAATATAAAACATGGAAATTAGAAGACCTACCCATGCTCCCTGAGCATTTAAAATTGACGGTCATTAAGCAGACAGGAAAACAGTTTCAGGCTGTAAAAAGTCAGCTGATCAGAAAGGATGTCAATGAAATTATTATAGCAACAGACGCAGGGAGAGAGGGCGAATTAGTTGCACGGTGGATTATTGATAAAGTAAAAGTCAATAAACCGCTAAAACGGTTATGGATCTCATCTGTGACAGATAAAGCGATTAAAGACGGCTTTGCTCATTTAAAGCCGGGGAAAGCTTATGACCATTTATACGCTTCAGCTGTCGCACGTTCTGAGGCAGATTGGTATATCGGACTAAATGCAACCCGTGCATTAACGACTCGTTTTAATGCCCAGTTAAACTGCGGACGCGTCCAAACACCTACCCTTGCCATTATCGCAGCACGCGAGGAAGAAATTAAAAACTTCAAAGCTCAGAATTACTATGGCATCGAAGCCCAAACGACAGACAAATTAAAGCTGACTTGGCAGGATGCGAAGGGCAATAGCCGCAGCTTTGATAAAGAGAAAATCGAATCCATTGTCAAAAAGCTGGGGAAACAAAATGCCGTTGTAACGGATATTGAAAAAAAGGCTAAGAAGTCTTTTTCTCCCGGTCTATATGATTTAACAGAGCTGCAGCGGGATGCGAATAAGATTTTTGGCTACTCTGCAAAGGAAACGTTAAACATTATGCAAAAGCTGTACGAGCAGCATAAGGTATTAACCTATCCTCGTACAGATTCACGTTATATCTCTTCAGACATTGTAGGAACGCTTCCGGAGCGTTTGAAGGCATGTGGAGTGGGAGAATATCGTTCGTTAGCTAATAAGGTCTTAAAAAAGCCAATAAAAAGCTCTAAAGCATTTGTTGATGACAGTAAAGTATCGGATCACCATGCAATTATCCCGACAGAGGGCTATGTTAACTTTTCGGCCTTCAGTGATAAAGAGCGTAAAATATATGACCTGGTGGTAAAACGATTCCTAGCCGTATTATTTCCAGCCTTTGAGTACGAGCAATTAACCCTTCGTGCCAAAATTGGTGATGAGAACTTCGTTGCGAGAGGAAAAACGATTCTGTCAGCTGGATGGAAAGAAGTCTACGAAAATCGCTTTGAGGATGAGGATACAGGAGACGATCTGAAAGAACAGATTTTACCCCGTATCGAAAAGGGGGATCGATTAACCATTCAATTAATCGCCCAAACGACTGGGCAAACGAAGCCGCCGGCACGTTTTAATGAAGCGACATTGCTTTCGGCAATGGAAAACCCAGTGAAGTATATGGAAACAGGAAATAAACGATTAGCCGAGACGTTAAAAGCAACTGGTGGACTCGGTACAGTGGCTACCCGTGCTGATATTATTGAAAAGCTATTCAATACATTTTTAATTGAAAAGCGGGGCAAGGATATCCATATTACCTCTAAAGGGCGGCAATTATTGGATTTAGTACCTGAAGAGCTAAAATCTCCTGAATTAACAGCTGAATGGGAACAAAAGCTTGAACAAATTGCTCAAGGAAAGCTGAAAAAAGAAGTATTTATTGGGCAAATGAAAAACTACACAAAAGAAATTGTTGCCGAAATTAAAGCTAGTAATAAAAAATACAAGCACGACAACATATCAACGAAAAATTGTCCGGATTGTGGAAAACCAATGCTTGAAGTGAACGGCAAAAAAGGTAAAATTCTTGTTTGTCAGGACCGTGAATGCGGGCACCGTAAAAACGTCTCACGGGTTACAAACGCACGTTGTCCGCAATGTCATAAAAAATTAGAGCTTCGCGGTGAAGGGGCAGGGCAAATCTTTGTATGTAAATGTGGTTATCGGGAAAAATTATCAGCCTTTCAAGAACGCCGCAAAAAGGAATCAGCCGGTAAAGTGGATAAACGTACGGTACAAAAGTACCTGAAAAACCAGCAAAAAAATGAAGAACCTTTGAATAATGCTCTTGCAGAGGCATTAAAGGGATTGAAATTTGATTGATGCATAAAAAAAGGACGGTCTTCACTGCAGTATCAGCGGTAGAAGACCGTTCCTTTTTTATTATATCATTTGCTTTTCTTATTCCATTTCCTCAGATTCTACCCGGTTTTTAAAGGCTTCCTGAGTAACAATGAGCTCTTCATCCTCCTGAGCTTCTGTTGTGTGTCTCTCAACCAACGTGTTTTTAGGGAAATTACCAGGATGGTTTTTATTCTTGTGTTCAAAACTCTTGCCACGGCCCATTCTCGCACACTCCTTTCTGATTCTTGGATAGTTTTTGTTGGTGAAACAATATTTATTCCGTTGAAAAAGTAGCGAATTAGAAAAAAACACTTTTTTAAAACGTGAAACATTTCACAAAATATCCATAGATTTTTAAGTTAAAGCATCATATAATAAACTTGTTCAAACATTCACATGACAA
Source organism: Niallia oryzisoli (assembly GCF_036670025.1). Classification (NCBI taxonomy): domain Bacteria; kingdom Bacillati; phylum Bacillota; class Bacilli; order Caryophanales; family Bacillaceae; genus Niallia; species Niallia oryzisoli. Next base: position 932,372 of record NZ_CP137640.1, read on the forward strand.
ATGTTTGGGCCCCTCCCCTAATTAATAGTTGAATAGGTAACAACCCTAAGATGATGCTCTTACCCCAGGAGCATTATTTTTTTTGTAATTATAGTAAGTCTATGCAAGATTTAATTTTACAAACGAAGTCGCTTCTTACATTTTTTGTCCCTTTCTTAAAAAGTATCTAAATAAAGTTGAAAGATTGTCGAAATAAATAATAACGAGATTTGAATAAGATAGGTGATATTGATGGATTTAGCTACAATAATTGGGATTTTAATAGGGGTTATTGCGATCGGGGTTGGAATGGTATTAAAGGGGGTAGCCTTATCTGCATTAGCCAATCCAGCGGCTTTCCTGATTATTATTGCTGGAACAGTTGCATCTGTTACTGTGGCATTTCCAATGTCAGAACTAAAAAGAGTGCCCAAGTTATTTGGAATACTCTTTACCGAGAAAAAAACAGCGAATTATACTGAGTTAATTAAAACGTTTTCCGATTTGGCCCAGCTGGCAAGAAAGGAAGGCTTGCTTGCCTTGGAAGTAAAGATAAACGAAGTGGAGGATCCATTCTTAAGAAATGGTTTGTCGTTGGCAGTTGATGGACAATCAGCAGATTATATCCGCGATGTGTTGACAGAGGAAATAGAAGCAATGGAAGAAAGGCATGAATCCGGGGCATTAATATTTTCGCAGGCCGGTACATATGCCCCGACACTTGGGGTTTTAGGGGCTGTTATCGGTTTGATCGCCGCACTTGGAAATATGAATGATACAGAAGCATTAGGTCATGCCATTGCAGCAGCTTTTATCGCCACCATGCTCGGGATTTTTACCGGCTATGTGTTGTGGCACCCATTTTCCAATAAACTAAGACGAAAGTCAAAAATTGAGTCACAGCAAAAATATATGATGATTGAGGGAATTTTATCGATTCTGGAAGGAGAGGCACCAAGGATCATTGAACAAAAACTGGCCTCTTATCTTCCAGCAAGTGAAAGAAGAAAATTTCTCGAAGGCAGCGTGACAAATAATGAGCAGGCGTAAAAAGAAGAAAAAAAGCGAAGAGCATATGAACGAATCATGGCTTCTGCCGTATTCCGATTTGTTGACCTTGCTTGTAGCCCTATTTATTGTTCTTTTTGCAGGCAGCTCTGTAGATATGCAAAAATTCTACTCCCTATCGAGCGCATTTAACAATGAATTAATGACAGGCGGGACTGGTTTTTTTCAATATCCGGGCCCCGTCCCAGGGGGGAGCAGCAGTTCATCTGACGAGCGGGATAAAGAACAAAAACAAGAGGGAGAACAAGAACAAACGAAGGAAGAAACGCTCCCAGAACAAACAGCAGATCAAAAGGCTGAGCATAAGCGGCTGGAAGAAATTCAAAACCGCGTTAATTCCTATGTTGAAGAAAATGGGCTGAAGGACCAATTAGATACTTCATTAACCGTTGAAGGGCTATCTGTCAGGATTCGGGACAATGTTCTATTTGACTCTGGAGCGGCAGACGTTCGGACAGAAAATAGAAATATAGCCTATGAAATTTCAAAGCTGTTGGAGATGGACGTACCAAGGAGTATTATTGTAAGCGGGCATACAGATAATGTTCCGATCAAAAATGCGCGTTTCGATTCAAACTGGGAGCTAAGCGTCATGAGAGCAGTTAATTTTATGAAAATCATGCTTGAAAATCAAAATTTGAATCCAGCGTTATTTAGTGCAAAAGGGTATGGTGAGTTTCAACCGATTGCTGCAAATGATACAACAGAAGGCAGAGCACAAAATAGACGTGTTGAAATATTAATTCTGCCGCGAACCGATGAAACCATTCAATAATCTAAAAAGAGGGATTTACCCTCTTTTTTATTTTTGGCCTTCTACTTCCTATTGAAGCCTCGTAAACTTGATGAAATCTAAGTAAAGAGAGAAGTCTTCCTTCGTGATCCCTTGTTTGACCGCTTCTGTAAAGAGTTCAATCCATTCTTCATCTAAGTGTTTCACATTCATTTCAGGGTTTTGATTTTCCTCAAGCAAGTCTTCCACCGTTGTACCTAACGAGTTTGCTAGTTTGGAAAGAATATGGAGGGAGGGGTTTTTTTGAATTCCTCTTTCAATATAGCTTAAGTAAGATTTTGAAATTCCTGCTTTCATTGACAGTTCATTAATAGAATATCCTCTTAACTTTCGTAACTGCTTAATTCTATTCTGCATCATATGTATTTTTCTCCTAATCAATAAATGGAAGAGTGTTACATATACATTATAGAGAACGAAAAGTTCAATAAAAAATACATATCGGTGAGGAAATGGAAGGAAAATGGAGCTAATGAGAAAGAAAACTTTGTTTTCATGAAATTTTAGAATTTTTGAAAATCATCCATAGGGACTATAATGTAGCCGTTTATTCAATAAAAAGAACTAATGTACATCATAAAACACTGATAAAAAAGTAGTATGAAAAATAAAACAAAATAGTATGTTACACATGATGAAATTACACCAGCAGGGTGTCAGGGTAAATAATTGATTTTTTGCAAAATTAACACTAAAATTTAAGTGAATGACAAAAAGCGACAGTTTTTATTACTGTAATAGGTTAAAATATAAAAGTCATACAGTCAATTACCAAAAATCGGTTATAAAAGTGAAGATTGCAATAGGTCTAACATATTAAGAACATCACTATGCTATTAACAAGTGTTTGGGAGGATATCAACGTGAGCGAGGGGAAGGAACAGAGCATAGAATACGATATCGAGTGGATTGAACTAATAACTGAAGCCAAAAATTTGGGCATTGAAATGGAAGAAATCAGAAATTTTTTTGCACAATCAAATACATAGATATATTGACACACCGTAATATAAATATCAGTTATTTCATAGGATAACGGTCACAAAAAGAGTGTTTCTCATAGAGAAATACTCTTTTGTATTTATTTTAAGGTCCATCGATATCGTTACCCTTTACAAACTCAGTTTATTTTTTTTGATTTTCTCGCCATTTACTGAATTCCAGAAATTCACGAAACTGTTCTTTGGATACACCTGATTCCATCGCTTCCTGTACAAGCTTCATCCATTCTGAATCTAATTCATCCTTATTAGGTTGCTCGAGGATAAGGTTGTCTACAGGCACCCCAAGTACAGCTGAAATTTTTTCTAAAAATTGGATAGAAGGGTTTGTTTGAAGATTTCTTTCAAGAGAACTTAAGTAGGACTTTGCTACTCCTGCTTTGAGCGCGAGTTCCGATAATGATATTTTCTTTTCTTGTCGAAGTTTTTTTACGCGATCACCAATCATTCAATTCACTCACTTTTTTTAATTGTTCAGCCGCACAGCTTTCACCCTTACGAGTAGCTTCTCGTGAAGAAAAGGGAAGCAAGCGCTTGCACTTATCGTAGTATATATTAATATAATAACAAAAATAGGCAAAAGGTTCCATATACAGAACGAGCTGTTCAATTTCTTTATTTATTTTTTCACTATTCATTCACATTTTGCCACATTTTAATGAGAATTAGTAGCCTAAATTTAGAAGTTTTTTTATTTGGATAGAATAATGTATTGAGTTATTTTTAATTTAGCATGCTTTAATCCTGCTAAATTATTTTGTAAGAATCGTTTAGATTTTGCAAGACACCTTGAAAATTCATACAATGAATGTAGAATAATGAGTAGTTTACCGAATGGAAGAGAGGCTTTTACAGATGATTATTTTAAAATCAGAAAGAGAAATTGAAAAGATGAAAAAGGCCGGCGAAGTCCTTGCTTCTGTACATAGGCAGTTAGCTAAAATGATTAAGCCAGGAGTGACTACGTGGGAAATCGAAGAATTTGTTGATAAATATTTAAAGAAACAAGGAGCAGTTCCTGAGCAAAAAGGATATAGAGGATATCAATATGCTACATGTGCCAGCATAAATGATGAAATTTGTCATGGGTTTCCTAGAAAGGAGCCTTTAAAAACAGGGGATATTGTGACAATCGATATGGTTGTAAACTACAATGGTGCTTTGGCGGACTCTGCCTGGTCATATGCTGTCGGACAAATATCCGAGGAGGATGAAAGACTGTTAGATGTAACGAAAAAAGCACTTTACATTGGAATAGAGCAGGCACAAGTTGGTAATCGTATCGGTGATATAGGTCATGCGATTCAAACCTATGTAGAAGGTGAAGGACTTTCTGTCGTTCGTGATTTTATCGGACATGGAATTGGTAATGCCATTCATGAAAAACCGGATGTTCCGCATTATGGTTTGCCGGGAAAGGGACCTCGGATTAAAGAAGGGATGGTATTTACGATTGAACCAATGGTGAATGTAGGGACATACAGAATGAAGATGGATAATAACGGATGGACATCAAGAACGGAAGACGGAAAGAATTCTGCTCAATATGAGCATACGATTGCCATTACAAAAAATGGCCCAATCATTTTAACGGATCAAGAAGAAGCCTGATTAAAACGACTCATCCATGAGGATAAAGCCTCACGGATGAGTCCTATATGTTATTGTTTTCTTAAGCTGCCAAGTTCTTCAACAATCGCTTGCATTTCATTGGGACTAAAGGAATTTTTCTTCATCACTAATTCATAGATTTCCTTTAGCTCCTCATACATATTCTCGTCAAAATGAGATGGTTTAATGGCACCAAAATTTAATACATTTAGTTTTTCTTTTATTTTCTCAATCATATACTCTACATTTTCAACTGACTTTTCAGCTAAGTTCATGGATTTCATCCTCTCATTTAATCTTGCCGTACAGAATATATTATGCAGACAGTTGTCTAAGACAATGAAAGCAAACGACAAGGATAATCTTTCTTTTCATCTTTCCATGTTCATTAAAAAAAGTCAATAATATTAAAAAGGTGGTAAAAAATATGATACGCGTTTTATTTGTTTGCCTAGGGAATATCTGCAGATCGCCGATGGCAGAAGCATTGTTCCGTGATCTTGTGAAAAAAGAAGGGCTGGAGGATATCATCGAAATTGACTCTGCCGGAACTGGTGATTGGCATATTGGGAACCCTCCGCATCAAGGCACAAGAGAGATTCTTAAAAAGTATCAAATTTCAGATGAAGGATTAAAAGCGAGAAAAATAACAAGTGTTGATTTGAACTTTGACTATATTATTGGCATGGATTCAGAGAATATAAAGAATATAAAAAAGGTTGGCAACGTGCCATCACATGTCAAAGTCAAACGTCTCCTTGATTTCACAGAAGGCAAACAAGGGATGGACGTTCCGGATCCTTATTACACCGGTAATTTCGATGAAGTGTATGAACTTGTCAAAGAAGGTACGGAGAATCTTTTAAGGGAGATAAAAAATGACTTACAGAAAAAAGGAGCAATTAAATGAGCAGCTCAAAGTTTTGGAAAGGCGTCATCATTGGTGCTGTAGCCGGCGGAGTTATAAGTTTATTTGACCGCACAACGAGAAGTTCTGTAATGGAGAGCTGTCAAAAAGCGGCAGGGAAAGTGACTCATTATGTGAAACATCCTCAGGAAGCAGTTGAATATGTAAAGGAATCAACCGGTAAAATACGTTCAACAATTGAGGGGGTCGGGGAAGAAGTTTCTTTTATTGCGGAAAAAATTGAAGAGCTGAGAGAAATCACTCCACAGGTCGTAGACGTTGTAATGGATACGAAAGAAGCATTTGTTGACAGCGAAGGGGAAAGATAGGCAGATATCTTCCCCTTTTTAATTATTAAAAAAATTTCGGGAGGATTTTGATTCAAAATAAATATTTTTCATGAAAGATTAGCAGTCTAAGAAAGGAATATGGTTCATTACGATAAAATGGGAAGGTGGGCTTAAGAAAAATAATGACATTAGTAAAGCATTTATGGAAAAACTTTATGGAAGATGATGTTTTTGGTATTGCTGCTCAATTATCGTATTTTTTTCTGCTTTCCTTATTTCCGCTCCTTATTTTTTTAATGACCTTATTTCCCTACTTACCCATTACCGAAGAAGACTTGCTTATTTTGTTTCGTGATTTTGCTCCCAGTGGGACAATGGAATTAATAGAATCAAATCTTGAACAAGTATCACAAAAAAATGGCGCCCTGCTGTCATTTGGAGTGATTGGAACAATATGGTCCGCTTCCAATGGAATTAATGCAATTGTTAAAGCATTAAACAAGGCCTATGAGGTGGAGGAAGGGCGCTCCTTTCTCAGGACGAGATTCATGTCGATTGTCTTAACATTTGCTATGATTTTAGTTATCGTCGTGGCACTGATTTTGCCTGTGTTCGGGAAACATATTGGGACGGTTCTTTTCGCTCAATTAGAGCTATCAGCACAGTTTATTTCAGTCTGGAACGCTTTACGCTGGCTAGTTAGTTCAATTATTATTTTTGTCATATTTATCGGCCTTTATTGGTTGGCGCCAAGTAAGAAATTTGCCTGCCGAAGTGCTATTCCTGGAGCCGCGTTTGCTACAATCGGTTGGATTCTGACTTCGTTTGCCTTTTCGTATTATGTGAGTAATTTTGGCAATTACTCAGCTACCTATGGCAGTATTGGAGCTATCATTGTATTAATGGTCTGGTTTTATATTTCGGGAGTTATTATTATCATCGGAGGAGAGGTAAATGCCTTTTTCAGCAATCGAATAAAGGAGGATTGTTAAGCTTCCTCTAATTACCTCCATTAATTCCTTCACTGCGGTTAAAAATAGAAAGGGGATTAGGAACCCATTACTATTTATAGGAGGAATTCAGATGACAAAGCATACGAAAAAAGATGGCGGCACAAAGCAGCAAAAAAATAAAGGCGGTTCAAGTAAAAAAACGTCCGGGTCTGCAAATGGCTCAAATGGATATCACTAAAAGCAAAAAAGGTCTGGATTCCTCCAGACCTTTTTTAGGACTGTTCTTAAGAGCGAAGTAATCGTAAGCCGTTTAATATAACTAATATCGTACTTCCTTCGTGGCCGATGACACCTAATGGCAGATCAACTGCCTGTAGAAAATTCGAGCAAATAAGTAAGATAATCACACTGATTGAAAAAATAACATTCTGTTTGACAATTTTGTTCATCCTTTGCGAAAGGCGGATCGCTTCTGAAATTCGCGGTAAATCATTTTTCATGAGAACGACGTCGGCGGTTTCAAGAGCCACATCGGTTCCGCCGCCCATCGCAATGCCTACATTGGCTGTAGCAAGGGCAGGGGCATCATTGATCCCATCACCAACCATGGCAACATTGCCGTATTTCTCTTTTAACTTTTTAACATACTCCACTTTATTTTCCGGCAGACATTCAGCAATATATTCATCCACATGGCATTCTGAAGAAATAGCCTGCGCTGTACTTGAACTGTCACCAGTTAACATGATTGTATAAATTCCTTGAGCTTTTAATTGATCGATTGCTTTTTTCGTTTCTTCGCGAACAATATCCTTTAAGGCAATTAACGCTGCAAGCTGATTTCCTTTTTGAACATAGACAACCGTTTTTCCTTCTGCTTGAAGTTTGTTAACCGTAAGGTCAGCTATTTGATCAGCTTCAGCCTGTTCAACAAATCCTGCTTTACCAATTTTCCATTCTTCCTTGTTGATGACCGCCTTCACTCCCCAACCTGGAACATCTTCAATTCCGTCAGGGTCTATAAGTCTTGCTGATAATTTTTTCTTCGCATAATTGACAATGGCACTTGCGAGAGGATGATTGGAATGACTTTCAATTGAAGCGGCAATAAGTAATACTTCATTCTCATCCAATCCATTATTGACAATTACATTGGTTACCTCCGGCTTGCCTTTTGTCAATGTCCCTGTTTTGTCAAAGGCAATGGCCTTGATATGATTTAAATTTTCTAAATGAACTCCGCCTTTAAAAAGGATTCCATGTTTGGCGCCATTTGAGATCGCTGATAAGGTTGCAGGCATAATGGAAGACACAAGCGCGCACGGTGAAGCGACGACAAGCAATACCATTGCCCGGTAAAAAGTTTCGTTCCAGCTCCACCCGAGTAAAAAATGTGGAAGAAACATCATGACAGCTACGGTTGCAAGAACAATTTTTACGTAATTCCCTTCAAAGCGTTCAATAAATTGCTGCGATGGGGACTTTTCGCTTTGTGCTGATTGTACTAAATCAATGATTTTTTGGAATAATGTTTCATTTGCCTGTTTGGTAATTTCCACTGTAATCGAACCATTTAAATTAACTGTGCCAGCAAAAATATGATCCTGATATTGTTTTGCAACCGGAATGGATTCTCCAGTAATGGCGGCTTCATCTATCGTTGTAAATCCCTTCAATATTGTGCCGTCGGAAGGGACTCTTTCCCCAGGCTTAATGAGTATCTGATCGCCTATTTTTAATTCGGCTACACTGACCCGTTCTTCCAGCCCATTTGTTACCCGCAATGCTTCTTCAGGCTGCAGCTTCATTAATGAAGAAATTTCTTTATTGCTTTTATTCATTGTGTAAGTTTCTAAAGCACCGCTTAAGGCGAAGATAAAGATTAAGATGCAGCCTTCCGTCCAATAGCCAATAATGGCAGACCCAATTGCGGCAAAAATCATCAGCATTTCGACATTGAGCTCTTTATTCTCAATGGTCGCTTCAATCCCTTCTTTTGCCTTTGCAAACCCCCCAATGATAAATGCGGCGATATATATAATCACGGATAATGCTTCATGGCCGTTTTTGTTAAGAATCCAGCCGATTAAAATAAATATTCCACATACTATAGCAGCAATTAACTCCCAATTGACTTTAGCCTTTTCCAAAAGACTCTCGTGTGAAATTGTCTCACTGCTTTCTAAGACTTGGACCTTTGTCTCCATTTTAATTCCCCCTTTTTTCTTTTCTACTATTTTCATACTAAAAAATTCTTAATTGAGAAAAAGAATCAGAATCAATACCCTTAAAAAACACGAAAGCTGCCACCAGGCCGGTGACAGCAAAAAGAAGAACTTTTTTTATATTATTTCAACTTTACCATACAAAGGCTGTTTTAGAAAAGAAAGATGCCTTATAATAAAAAATGGAAATTTTTATCTATTATATGGTCCTGTGTGGGTTTTAGTTACATATTTTTTCAATCATGATTGGTTTTGTGAAATGTACTTGGATATGATACAGGATAGAAGTTCACTCTCAAAGGAAAGGAATGAAATGTAAGATGGTAGATAAAGCTTTTATGCTTTTAACCTTCATTGGTGTACCATTGTCGGTTATCGGCTCGCTGATGCACTGGCCCAGCATTTTATTATTTGTCATTTACTGTTTAACCATTGTTGCGCTGGCAAGTTTTATGGGACGGGCAACCGAAAGCTTGGCAGTAGTTGCCGGACCGCGTATCGGCGGTCTATTAAACGCAACGTTCGGAAATGCAGTAGAGTTAATTATTTCGATATTTTCATTAAAGGCAGGTCTCGTCGGCGTGGTCCTTGCTTCGTTAACAGGTTCTGTTCTAGGAAACCTTTTGCTCGTTGCCGGCCTGTCATTTTTTGTCGGAGGCGTCAAGTTTAAACGGCAGAGGTTCAATGTTTATGATGCAAGACATAATTCAGGACTGTTAATGTTTGCTGTCATTGTTGCTTTTGTGATTCCTGAAGTATTTTCAATGACGATGAATGAAGGGGAAACGATTGCATTAAGTGTGGGAATATCCCTTATTCTAATCGTTCTATATCTGGCTGCGCTTTTCTTCAAACTTGTCACACACCGGGGTGTTTATCAGCCTAAGGAAGACAGAGGAGAGAATCATCATGAAGAGGAGCCTGAATGGGGGAAAGGGAAAGCCATTGCTATTCTTGCCCTTGCAACGGTAGCTGTTGCCTACGTTTCTGAGAATCTGGTCCATACATTTGAGGCTGTAGCAGAATCGTTCGGCTGGACAGAGTTATTTATCGGGGTAATTATTGTGGCAATTGTCGGAAATGCAGCTGAACACGCTTCTGCAATTCTAATGGCTTTGAAAAATAAAATGGATATTGCTGTGGAAATAGCAATTGGTTCAACATTACAGGTATCGATGTTTGTTGCTCCTGTTCTGGTGTTAATCTCGCTTTTGTTTCCCGTCAATATGCCGCTCATCTTTACATTACCTGAACTCATATCAATGGCATCAGCCGTATTATTAATGGTTGTTATTTCAAATGACGGTGAATCAAACTGGTTTGAGGGAGCTACTTTGCTGGCAGCCTATTTTATTATGGGAATAGGTTTTTATCTCTTATAAAGAAGACTTCCATCAGTGAGGGTTTTTCTTCATCCCCCACTGATGGTTAGTCACGCAGAGCCTGATTGGCTTTTCTAAGGGCTGAAGCCCTAAGAAAAGACCTTATCGCACTTATCACACAGAGCCTGACTGACTTTTCTAAGAGCTGAAGCTCTAAGAAAAGATCTTGTCGGACCTTTACGGGCAGTTGATCTCCCACCTATCCTCTTTTGTATCCTCATGAATCTTGAGGTGGGAGTCTTACTGCCCGTTAAGAGTGGGATAAAAAGTTTTCAAGTAAAATATTCTTCTTCACATGGATAATCTCTATAAACTCCGAAAACAATATACTTGATGGAATTCAGCCTGTTATATTGAAAGGAGTTCTTTATCGTGAAGAAAAAACTGATTTATGCGATTATCGGATTTGTTGTCATGCTTTCTTTCCTGCCTTTTGCTAAAGCAGAAAAGCAGCAGGAAAAAGCAGAGCAGCCTCCAAAACAGACGATTTCGGTGCCGAGTTCGGTTATGAATATCGCAAAAGATAATACATATCCAAACCCTACTGTTGATATGCCGAGATTAGAACCTAGTGACTTGACGAAAGAACTTATTGATTCATCTAAAGTAAAAATTGAAAATCCCGATCTTATACGTATGTTGAACGAAACAACGGTGAACAGTACGCCCTTTGCCATTGGCTATCGCGCGATTGTATACCTTGGGCAATGGCCGCTAAATTATGAATCAGTAGAAACGGCTCCAAATTGGGAATATCAAAAAATTAATACAAATTATTATGATAATCGCGGAGGAAAAACTCCTTACCAGATTCATTATGTACAGGAAGCACAGAAAATGATCCGAGGCGGATTAACGGCAAAGGTAGCAAATACAGAAGAAGTAAAAAATATGATGATGATCAAGGCGATGCAAAAGTCTGGTTTGCCCTTATCCTTTGAAACCGTTATTGGCGGCGGGACAAAAAAAGATCAAATATACAATGTGCCACCGAAAATGCTCGGATATTTACATGCATTTGCACCTGCTGTAAACGAGAAAGGGAAAATAACGTATGGTGAAGTGTATTTAATGCTAAAAGGTGGTAAAAAGATGATTGTGATTAAAAATGTAACCTCACAGGGGATCAGTGCTTGGATTCCAATTCAAGACCATGTCTCATTCGGATTTATCGCGAGCGAACATCCACGATAAGGTGTCAGGCACCACAAAAAGACAAAAGACTGTTATTTGTCTATATGTGGTGCCTGATACCATTTTTTTAAATTAAAGATTTTCTGTTTTGAAAGGTAAGATTCTTATAATAGCTGTTTTTTACTAATACATTTGGGCCGAGACAGCGGACCTCCGGGCAATGACAGTTTAGAGAAGAGGCTAATTTTGTTTGTAACCATTCGTCAAACACATCAACAAGTCTATCGTTCTGAATATTCCCAAGAGGCGGAGTATCGCCAAAATCCGTCACAATGACATCCCCAGTAAAGATATTAATATTTAAACGGGAACGGCCGTCAGGGTCGTTTCGGACTGTAACCTTTTTTTCTGAAGCCAATCTTCTTAGCAGCTCTAAATCTTCTTCATTACTCATGCATGCATAAAAAGGAAGGGTTCCAAACAGCATCCATGTGTCACGGTCTCGAATATCTAAAAGATGATGGATACTAGAGCGAATTTCAGCCAAACTAAGAGTTTCCAAGGCGGATGCAAAATCTGATGGATACATTGGATGAATTTCATGTCTTTGACATTTCATTTCATGGACAACCTGTTGGTGAATATGTTCTAAGTGCGGCAGCGTTCTCTTATTTAACATCGTTTCAGCCGAAACCATTACACCGTTCTCCGCTAGAATCCTGCTGTTTTGAATCATTCGGTGAAACAACTGTTTCCGTTGTTCTATCGTCGGTTTGCGCTCCATTCTGGCAAATCCGCCCTCGATGAAATCTTCCTCCGTACCCCAATTATGTGAAATATGAAGCACATCTAAATAAGGAATAATGGGAGCATAACGCTCTATATCAAGGGTTAGATTAGAATTGATTTGTGTTCGTACACTGCGGTCAGAGGCGTATTTTAACAGTGGTACAACATACTGTTCTACTGATTTGCTTGATAGAATCGGCTCTCCCCCTGTAATGCTAAGCGAACGGAGATGAGGAATTTCATCAAGTCGTCTCAGCAGCAGTTCGAGTGGAAGACCTGCATCATCCTTCGCTTTTAGTGTATATCCAACAGCACAATGCTCGCAGCGCATATTACATAAATTTGTAGTAGTGAATTCGATATTTGAGAGAGTCAGTTTTCCATGCTCTGTTATATCCATATAGGCTTCCCAAGGATCGTAATCGGATGTTAGTTTTTGTTTTTCAGAGAGCATTATTTTCTCCTTCCCTAAGTTTCCATATTTTATATCTGGTATATTTTTCAACATAGTCATTATTCATTTTTATTAAAACGGTGTCAATACAGATTCATATGAAAGAAAAGAGATTTCATGAATTAATTATCATTATGTGTAATCGATTTTCGAAAGGATATAATAATAGCAGTTTTTAAATGACATAATTTCTCCCTAGTATTGCTTAAAGCAGGAATATTCGATAGGATGGATACGATAGTGAAAGGAGCGAGTTTTTTGGGTAGTCCGATACAAGATAAAAATATGCAGGTTTCCTATTTAAAACAACGTCTAAACATGTTTATGGATGTTTTGGATGCTATTGATCCAGAGGAGACTGATATCGAGGATATTGATCGTTTAATTGCAATGATTGATGACCTGGAATCTAAATGCCGCGAATTTAAAAATCGTGATTGATAAAGAGTCAACTAATTGACTCTTTTTTCTTTTTAAATCCTGTTTATACGAGTATAATTGAAGGTGTCAAAATTATCGAAAAATAGGGTTGTTTTTTATGGGGAGGAGAAATAATTCATGAATATTGAAAAATTTCAGGAGAGTATGTACAAGCTGATTGTTGAAACATCAACCCAGCTTCCAAAAGATGTCCGCCGTGCAATTAAGGCAGCAAAGGATAAGGAAAATGCGGGAACAAGATCAGCGATGGCTCTTGGAACCATTACAAATAATATTGTAATGGCTGACGATAATATATCTCCGATTTGTCAAGATACAGGTCTGCCGACATTTAAAATTAAAACTCCGGTTGGAGCTAACCAAATTGAAATGAAAAAAGCTATCTACAATGCGATTGCAGAAGCAACAAAAAACGGGAAGCTGCGTCCAAATTCAGTTGATTCTCTCACTGGGCAAAACAGCGGCGACAACTTGGGCGGCGGTACACCGGTGATCAAGTTTGATCAATGGGAAAAGGATTATATTGATATTCGCTTGATTTTAAAAGGCGGCGGCTGTGAAAATAAAAATATTCAATACAGCCTTCCTTCTGAGTTGGAAGGTTTAGGCCGTGCAGGACGTGACCTTGATGGTATCCGTAAATGTATTCTTCATTCTATCTATCAGGCACAAGGACAGGGCTGCAGCGCCGGATTTATCGGAGTCGGCATCGGTGGAGACCGTTCCAGCGGCTATGATTTAGCAAAAGAACAGCTTTTCCGCTCAAATGATGATGTGAATCCAATTGAAGAGCTGCGCCAACTAGAAGAATATATCATGAAAAATGCCAACAACCTTGGAATCGGAACAATGGGATTTGGCGGCGAAACGACTCTTTTAGGCTGTAAAATTGGTGTGATGAACCGTATTCCAGCAAGCTTCTTTGTTTCTGTTGCTTATAACTGCTGGGCATTCCGCCGCTTAGGTGTTGCCGTAAACCCTGAAACAGGCGAAATTAATGAATGGATGTACCAGGAAGGTGAAAAAATCGATTTTGCTTCTGAAGCCGAAAAAGAAACAGCAGCAGCTTCAGAAACTTCCGTCAATGTTGTTGAATTACAAGCACCTATTACGGAAGAACAAATCCGTCAATTAAAAGTAGGTGACGTAGTTCGCATCAATGGAAGAATGTACACAGGCCGCGATGCGATTCACAAATATTTATCTGATAATGATTCCCCGGTTGATTTAAATGGACAAATTATTTATCATTGCGGTCCGGTTATGTTAAAGGATGAGGATGGAAATTGGCATGTAAAAGCAGCTGGTCCGACTACAAGTATTCGTGAGGAGCCATACCAAGGTGATATCATGAAACGCTTTGGTATTCGTGCTGTTATCGGTAAAGGCGGAATGGGTCCAAAAACATTGGCTGCGCTGCAAGAGCATGGCGGAGTTTATTTGAACGCTATCGGTGGTGCCGCACAATACTATGCAGACTGTATTAAATCTGTAGACGGCGTTGATTTAACACAATTCGGTATTCCTGAAGCTATGTGGCATCTGCAAGTGGAAGGCTTTACTGCTGTCGTAACAATGGATTCCCATGGAAACAGTCTTCACAAGGATGTTGACCAGTCTTCACTTGAAAAATTAGCTCAATTTAAAGAGCCTGTATTCAAATAAGATTATTTTCTTTTAAAAGGATGAACGCATTTGTTCATCCTTTTTTGCTATTTTTGGAAACACAAAAAACCGCATGATTCTGCCACACTCAGAAACAATAAAAACAACAAGAATAATCCGATAAGGAGAAGTGTACATGAAGAAGTTAATGAAACTGCTAATCATTGTATGTGTAGTAATGTTTGTTTCTGTTTCGAGTGTATCGGCAGAAAGCTATCCAAATCGGCCAATCCACTGGGGCTTTAAAAAGGCTTCAGATGGTATACCGGCAGAAGCGGGGCAAGAATGGGATCAATTGCTTGAAAAGCACGGAGCCTATTATAAAGGCGATCCAAATAAAAAGGATATTTATTTAACCTTTGATAATGGGTATGAAAACGGCTATACAGCTAAAATACTAGATGTTCTCAAAAAAGAAAAAGTACCTGCTGCTTTTTTTGTTACTGGGCATTATTTAGAAACAGAGCCAAAACTGGTCAAAAGAATGGTAAAGGAAGGGCACATTGTTGGAAACCATTCATGGCATCATCCTGATTTAACGCAGGTAAGCGATGAACGATTAAAGGAAGAGCTTGAAGAAGTAAAAGAGAAAACAGAGGAGCTCACTGGCGTAAAAACGATGGATTATATCCGACCGCCGCGTGGGATTTTCAGTGAAAGGACAATGGCTTTAGCGAATGACCAAGGCTATAAGCATATTTTTTGGTCATTGGCTTTTATAGACTGGAAAATAGACCAACAAAAAGGTGCTCAATATTCCTATGCTAATATTATGAAACAGATCCATCCAGGCGCCATTCTTCTTCTGCATACCGTTTCAAAGGATAACGCAGATGCACTAGAAAGTGTCATAAAAGATTTAAAAAAGCAAGGCTATACATTTAAAAGCCTAGATGAACTAACAAAGAAAAACACCGAGGAAAAGAAAAAGAAAAAGAAAACAAAGAAACCTCAAAAACAAAAGAAGAACTAATTTAACACATTAAAGCGCTGGGGGACAGTCCCCCAGCGCTTTAATGTGTTAAAGAACGAGAAGAATGGGGCATGGATTATTCAATTATGTCCAAGGGGTGGAATGAATAATTGAATAAAACATGAACCTTAGTTCAAGTATTGCACTGATTGCTAGCAGTGTCAATAAAAATGAACTTTGGTTCAGCTTTTGTTCTATGTTACTATAAACACAGAGGTGATTGTATGTCTGAGCATGAAGACCGGCAGCTCGTTGGTACATTTCCTATTATGCCAAAGCAGGAAAGGGCCCAGCAAAAAAGGAATACATTACTTGAAAGTGGTCGTGAATTATTTATTAAAAATGGATATGAGCCGACAACTGCAAAAGAGATTGCTACACATGCAGGGGTGGCCATTGGCACCTTTTACCGTTATTTTTCTGATAAACGTCAGTTGTTATTGGCCTTACTATATAATCAGTTAGATAAAATGCTTCCCCCGGAACCTAGTTGGGACAACACCAATCCAGAACAATTCCTTGCCGGCATTCTTGAAAATCATTACCAACAACTTGAACAAATAGGACTTCATAAGGTATTGACTGAATTATTAATACGGGACCCAGAATTAGCAGAAGTATTAATTCAATCTAGAAAAAAGTGGCATGCTCGGATCCTATCTGGTTTACAGCTTGCGAAAGAGAAGGGGGTAACCTGGACAGATTTAGACATGGAGATGGTTGCCTGGTCCATTTTGGTTATACTGGAGAATATACCGACAAAAGAAAAAGAGAGCGGGCTGAAGACGGATTATGCTGAATTGGCAAAATTAATATGCCGAATGATTTTTCCACCAAAGGAGATGACATCTTAATACGTCAACAGTACATACATATTTCATGGAAACTGAGAATAATGGAGTGAATAGAATCAATGCAGAAAGAACAAGATGTCAAAATAGAGTTAAAACAAACCTTTCCTTTAACGATTAAACGACTCGGAATTAATGGAGAAGGAGTCGGTTATTTTAAAAGAAAAGTGGTCTTTGTTCCAGGTGCCCTTCCTGGTGAAGAAGTTGTAGTAGAAGCAACAAAAGTCAATCCAAAATTTACGGAGGCAAGAATCAAAAAAATCCGCAAACCATCTGAATTTCGTGTGCAGCCACAATGTCCTGTTTATGAAGAATGCGGCGGCTGTCAGCTTCAGCATCTTCAATACGATCAGCAGCTTAAAGAAAAACGTGATATCGTGATACAGTCATTAGAGCGGCATACAAAGCTGCCGATTGAACAGTTAGATATACGAGAGACAATCGGGATGGAAAATCCTTGGAACTATCGGAATAAAAGTCAGTTCCAAGTTGGTCAAAAAGATGGAAAGATCCTTGCCGGCTTGTATGGGATGAACTCCCATAGTCTTATTAATATAGAACAGTGTGCCGTCCAGCATCCTAAAACGAATAAGGCAATTGGAACAGTCAAGAAAATTCTTCAAAGGCTGCAAATTCCCATTTACAATGAAAAGTCGGGTAAAGGGATTGTAAGGACGATTGTTGCTAGAGTGGGAATTCAAACGGGTGAACTGCAAATCGTCTTGATTACAGCAAAATCAGAGCTTCCACAGAAAGAGCTCTTAATTGAAGAAATCAAGAAGAGACTCCCGAATGTGAAATCGATCATGCAAAATATTAATGGTCAAAAGACTTCCCTCATTTTTGGAGAAAAGACTGTGAATCTTGAGGGGAAGGATTTTATTCAAGAGACATTGGGTGAACTTAATTTTGAACTATCGGCTAGAACGTTTTTTCAGCTCAATCCGGAACAAACGGTTCTTCTATACAATGAGGTGAAAAAGGCGGCCGGGCTCAGCGGTAGTGAAAAAGTAGTCGATGCATACTGTGGTGTTGGAACAATTGGTCTCTGGGTTGCGGATCAAGCAGCGGAAATACGCGGCATGGATGTGATACCTGAATCGATTGAAGATGCCAAGAAAAACGCTGCTCGTCATGGAATCAAGCATGCAAAGTATGTAACGGGAAAGGCCGAGGTTATTTTGCCGCAATGGGCGAAGGAAGGATGGAAACCGGATGTCATGATTGTTGACCCGCCAAGAACAGGTCTTGATCAGCAGCTATTACATACTATGTTGAAAATCAAGCCGAAGAAGCTGATCTACGTTTCCTGTAATCCATCAACTTTAGCTAAGGACATTCATGTACTAGCAGCAAAATATAAAGTAGAATATATCCAGCCTGTTGATATGTTCCCTCAAACGGCACACGTAGAATGTGTCACAAAGCTGGTTTTGAAATAAACAGATTAGTGAAAGAATAAAAGGGGATGTCAATGCACATCCTCTTTAATAGACCTATAACAAAAAAACAATTGAATTTTAATATTTTCTTGTTATAATTCATGTATATTATTCCTTGTTAAGGAGAACGTTATGGGAGAGACATGTAGATTTGTTGTTAATGCGGTTGGAAAAGGCGGGGAAACCTACTATACTCATTTTAGTAGTAAACAAGATTTGGATAAGTGGGTATCAGATAACCGGGAAAAATTATCAATGGACGAGTTAAAGATAGTGGATAAGCATAAGCGTAAAAATCCAATATTAAGATTGTTTAACCTATAAAATCATAACATTTAAAAACTGAAACGCCATTCTTTCTAGAATGGCGTTATTATTTTATGCTCAGCATGAGAGAATTCTAACATTAAATTATTTCTATAAATCGGATGAAAACGCTTCATAAATGTTTAAGAAATGTTCACAGGGAAAGGGACAAAAATAAGCTAAAATAAAGATAGTTATTGTGAAATATCATACAAAAAGTTATATTAATCACATTTTTGGTTTAACTTTTGCATTGGCAGTCATCTTAGGTGAGATGATGAAGTTTACTCTGACAGGAGAGGTGGCATTATATGGCTGAACTATCTATTAGTGCATTACTGATTCGTTTTACTCTGGGAGGATTGGCTGTAGTAGTATCTACACTAGTAGCGAGAAAGCTGGGTGAAAAAGCCGGAGGCATATTTGCCGCATTCCCGGCTGTTTATTTAGCAGCACTGCTGACTGCAAGTCTGGATTTTAGCGGTACTGAACTCATTTCCTATTCGATTCTTTTATCGAAGGGCGCTATAGTTGGAATGGCCGTAAATATACTTATTGCTATTATTGCAGGATATCTATTGCCAAGGAAAGGCTGGAAGAGGGGATTATCCCAAGCTGTCGCCTGCTGGTTTATCATATCAATCGTTGTAGTAGTATTTACTTCTTACTAATAGAATGAAGAGCGGACGATAAAGCAAATATTGTAGAAGAAAAGGTGTGTATTTATGAATAGTAAAGATTTGCTCATTCGATTCTTATTGGGCGGAGCGGCCGTTATGTTAAGCTATTTAGTCACCGTTGTCTCCCCTTGGAAAATTCTTGCTGGAATGTTTGCCGCTTTTCCAGCTGTTATGATAACCGCTGTTTTAATGATGGGCATTGTGTCGGGTTCAAAAAATGCAGCCAAAGTTGCAAATGGTTCTGTATACGGTATGATCGGGGGCGTTGTTTGTGTAGCTACTGTATGGGTTACACTTACATTAACCAATAACTGGCTGTTTAGTATTTTTCTTGGATTGGTATTATGGCTTGTCAGTTCCATTGCCGTTTCCATGTTCAGAGAACGTCTAAAAGGCTTTGACATAAAACATCCAAAAAATATGATTGGACATCTGAGGGAAGCACAAATTCGCCAAAATAAATAAAAGAAATCTAAAAGGGGTGCCTGCTTCCAGGCACCCTTTTATTAATGAATTTGTAATAACAACTCATTACTGTAGTTGATTGAAAACTTATGAAACGCTTCTGTCGCTGGACATAAATACCGATTTTTCATACAGGCCATGTAAACCATTTGGCTTGCTAATGGATGATTAATGGATAGTACTTTAACATTATAGTTATCAAGGACAAGCGTGCGCGGCATAATAGCTATACCAAAATTTACAGACACAAGACCTGCTATTACATCTGGTTCATCCATCTCACAGGCGATTTGAGGGATAACTCCTACACTTTCAAATAATCTGTCAATAATGTGGCGAATATCACTGCAAAGATTAAAAGAGACAAATGGATATGGTGCTGTATCTATTAAATCAATACGATCATAACGCGCAAGAGGATGATCATAGGATGCTACGGCAACCATTTCTTGCTCAAATAATGGTATGAACTCCATTTCCGTTTCGTCTTCATCTAATAACGAAAAAGCAATATCCACTTTTCCTGATTTTAAATCTTGAAAAATCTTTTTATTTGAACCTTGGCTTAACGTAAATCTGACATTTTTATATTTTTCTTTTTGGGAAAAGGCTTGAATCATCTTTGGAACAAAATGAGGTCCTAAATGATACATAAAGGCTATATCAATTACTCCCCTTGATGGACAAGTAATATCATGTAATTTCTTTTCCCCCTTTTCCAGCTCATCCAAGGAACGCTCTACATATTGCAGAAAAAAGCGACCGTACTTAGTTAAACGAATATTTCTTCCATGTTTTTCAAATAAATAGGTTCCCAACTCCTTTTCTAATTCTGAGATTGCATGGCTTAAGCTTGGCTGCGTAATTGATAACTGCTCAGCAGCCTTGGTAAAATGTTCATATCCTGCAAGTACCCGAAAATAATGAAGCTGTTTCAAATTCATTCATACCAAGTCCTTTCATTGATAGAAAAAAGTATGACGAGTAACTGTTTGAATGATGAAAAAGGAATAGAAAAACAAGATTTAAAAGTAGTTACTGGCTATTAATTGCAGATATGATTTATGTAAAAAACTATACTATACAACTAAATATTACCATTTATGTCATAATAATAGAGTGTCTAAAAACAAAAAGTTTTGTTATATCTGTGAAATAGGTAACAATTAAAACTAATTTCTATAAAAATAGTAATAATATTGTGATCTTTCCATATATAAAGGTTCTAGATGGTGAGCTGCTACAAAGGTTTGTTTGAAAAAATTTCCTATATATGTTAAAATTATCACAAGAAAACAGATGAATACATAGAGGGAGTAACTGCCTGTCATCCTCAGGATTCAAAGTCGTCAAAACGGATTTCATATCCCGGCTTTGAAAACTTTTTAGTTAAGTGAGACTCTATAGCTGGGAGAATTCCTGGCTATAGAGTCTTTTTTATAGGATAAATAGGTTGAATTCTTTGAAAATAGTAAAAGGAATTGAACATTGTAACTCGAGTATCAGGAGAAAGGGAGATATTAATGAGTAATTATTATCGGGAAAAACCGGATGATGTTATGAAAGCCTTAGGAGTTACAACTAGCGGCTTACGCTCAGCTGAAGTAGATAAAAAAAGAGAGCGATATGGTTTTAATGAACTGCAGGAAGGAAAACGAAAAAGTACACTTCAAGTATTTTTAGAACAATTTAAAGATTTTCTAGTTATCATCCTGCTTGTAGCAGCAATTACTTCAGCCTTTCTAGGAGAAGTGGAAAGTACAATTGTTATTATGGTCGTTGTCGTTTTAAATGCCATCCTGGGTACGGTTCAGCAAGTAAAAGCAGAACAGTCCCTTAACAGTTTAAAGTCACTTTCCTCTCCAACTGCCAAAGTGTTAAGAGATGGGCAGAAGGTTGAAATTCCTTCAAGGGAAGTAATCGTAGGAGATATTCTTACTCTGGATGCTGGTGATTTTGTACCGGCAGATGGAAGGATCATTGAGAATTATAGTCTGCAGGTAAACGAAAGCTCACTTACAGGTGAATCTCTAGCAGTTGTAAAAGAAATGGATCCGATTCAAAAAGAGGATGTTCCCATCGGTGATAAAAAGAATATGGTGTTCTCGGGAAGTTTTGTCACAAATGGACGCGGGGTAGTAGTAGTCACTGATATTGGAATGAAAACTGAAATTGGAAAAATAGCCAATTTATTAGAGTCAGCTCAAGAGAAAAGAACACCATTACAGGTAACATTGGATCACTTTGGTAAAAGATTAGCGGTCATCATTATCATCATTGCCCTCATAATATTTGGACTCGACATATTTAGAGGCCGGGGAATTGGCGATTCTTTCATGTTTGCCGTGTCTCTTGCCGTTGCGGCCATTCCTGAGGCCTTAAGCTCCATTGTAACAATTGTGCTTGCATTCGGAACGCAAAAGATGGCAAAGGAAAATGCAATTATAAGAAAGCTTCATGCAGTTGAAAGTTTGGGCAGTATTTCTGTTATTTGCTCGGATAAAACAGGAACGTTAACGCAAAACAAAATGACCGTCCAGCAGCTGTATGTTGATCTAAAGGTCATCCCCCATAACCAGTTAAATAAGGAAAATCAATTAGAAAAAAAGCTTCTCTTAATGGCTTTATTGTGTAATGATTCAGTCACAATGGACAAAAAAGAAATTGGCGACCCTACCGAAGTTGCTTTAACGAATTTAGGTGAAGAATATGGTCTTGATGAGCTGGTGATCAGAGACCATCATAAAAGGATAGGAGAAATCCCATTTGATTCCGACCGTAAATTAATGAGTACGGTGAATAAGATCGATGGTAAATTTATGATGATCACGAAAGGGGCCCTAGATGTTCTGCTTTCCCGTATGAAGCAAATCGAAACATCTGAAGGGATCCTTGATTTTTCTGAAAAACATCGAAAAGAAATTGGGGAAATGAATGAAAGCTTTTCCATTCAAGGCTTACGTGTTCTCGGCTTTGCCTACAAAGAATTGGCTGAAGGCCAGACCGTTAGTTTTGAAGATGAAAAAGATTTAATTTTTGTCGGCTTAACAGCCATGATGGACCCGCCAAGACTAGAATCAAAGACTGCTGTTGAAAATTGTATATCTGCCGGTATTAAACCGGTTATGATTACAGGGGATCATAAAATTACAGCTTCAGCAATAGCTAAACAAATAGGAATCTTAAAGGACGAATCAGAAGCGATTGAAGGTGTTGAAATTGAAAAGCTGTCAGATGAGGAGCTAAAGGAAAAAGTAGGTGATATTTCCGTTTATGCCCGTGTTTCACCAGAGCATAAAATCCGGATTGTGAATGCCTGGCAGGAAAAGGGCAATATTGTGGCCATGACAGGTGACGGGGTAAATGACGGCCCTGCCTTAAAGCAGGCTGATATCGGGATTGCCATGGGCATTACCGGTACCGAGGTTGCAAAAGATGCATCGGCAATGATCTTAACGGATGATAACTTCTCAACCATCGTAAAAGCAGTCTCAAACGGCAGAAGTATTTACGCCAATATTAATAATTCAATTCGGTTTTTACTTGCTGGTAATACTGCTGGTATTTTATCTGTCCTATATGCATCGCTGCTGGCTTTACCGGTACCTTTTGCGCCTGTCCATCTTTTATTTATTAACTTATTGACAGACAGTCTGCCCGCTATTGCGCTCGGACTTGAGCCGCATAATAAAAATATTATGAAAGAAAAGCCAAGGAATATTCATGAACCGTTATTAAATAAGAAATTTGCTGCCTTAATTGGGATTGGCGGTATGCTCATTGCTATTTCAACGATAACAGCCTTCCATATTGGATTGAAAACAGGTGATGAAGTAGTCGCAAGTACAATGGCTTTTGCCACATTATGTTTAGCAAGATTATTTCATGGATTTAATGTACGAGCAAAGCAATCTGTTTTTCAAATCGGACTGTTCACGAATAAATATCTCTGGTTCTCCGTTATAGGAGGTATCTTTTTATTACAGATTGTCCTCATGCTGCCGCCTCTGATGGGGATATTTGAAACGGCTCCGTTAACAGGAACCCAGTTTGGCTGGATTTATGGACTTGCCTTAATGCCGTTGATTGTCAGTCAGATTTATAAATCACTTTTTATTAAATCATAATAGACCATTCAGTTTTTCACAGAAAAGGGCTGGAGGAAGCTTACATTTGCTTTCGTTCAGCCCTTTCTTTTCTTTTTTTAGGAATGATTTATAAGGAGAATAGGGAATTCTAGAAAAAACAGTCATTCACTTGGAGGTTGGTCCTCATTGATAACGGAAATACTGGTACTTATTATATTAATCCTTTTAAATGCATTTTTTGCAGCATCTGAAATTGCTTTAATTTCATTAAATGATAATAAAGTGAAACTGATGGCTGATTCAGGTGATAAAAAATCGATTATGCTGCACAAATTAATTGCTGAACCGAGCCGTTTTTTGGCAACCATTCAAATAGGTATTACATTAGCAGGCTTTATGGCCAGTGCTTTTGCAGCAGATAGCTTTGCAGGCAGATTAGCCCTCGTTCTATATGACTTAGGTGTACCATTAGCAAGAGATTTGCTTGAGACCATTTCTCTAGTTGTTATTACATTGTTATTATCCTATTTTACGTTAGTATTTGGCGAGCTTGTACCGAAGCAGCTGGCAATGACAAAAGCGGAGCCCATCTCGCTGTTTGCTGTTACCCCGCTGACCCTTTTGTCGAAGCTGACAGCACCTTTTGTAAAATTATTAACATTATCGATGAATGTAACGGTAAAGATGTTTGGCGTCGATCCCAATGCAGAAGATGATCATGTTACGGAGGAAGAAATACGGATGATGGTGGATGTCGGAGAAGAAAAAGGGACGATCCAGTTTACGGAAAAAGAAATGATCAACAATATTTTTGATTTCGATAATAAGACGGTATCAGATATTATGACACATCGGACAAATATTAGTGCTATTCCAATTGATGCAGACTTGAAGGATACAGTCCATGTGGTTAATTTAGAGAAGTACACAAGATATCCGGTGTATTCAGAGGATATCGACCATATTGTCGGTATTTTCAATTCTAAAGACTTACTTGAGTTTTTAGAGGAAACACATACAGAGCTAAAAGATTTCAACTTAAAAGAAATGATGCGTGATCCCTATTTTGTGTTAGAATCAACTAAAATAGATCATCTATTTAACGATATGCAGAAAAATAATGTTCAGATGGCCATTGTGATTGATGAATATGGCGGAACGGATGGAATTGTTACGATTGAGGATTTAATCGAAGAGATCGTCGGGAATATCTTTGATGAATATGATGAGCCCGATGAAGGGGAGCCAGTTATTACAAAGCTTGATGAATATACATACTTAATGGATGGAACGGTCAGCTTGGATGATGTTGAGGATATTCTTAAGAAGGATTTACCAATAGAAGAATACGAAACATTAAGCGGCTTTGTGATCAGCCTGCTTGGGTATATTCCAATTGGCGAGGAAAAACCAACTGTGGAATACGAGGATGTAATATTTACTTCCCTTGAAACAAATGATCGGCGAATCATGAAAGTAAAAGTTAAAGTAAAAGAACCTGTTAAGACTGAAGAGGTGTAATGGTGACTGAAACGGTTGTAAAAATTAAAGCGCAATACAGCAATAAGATGAAAAAAGGGAATCCGATTGTTTTAAAGGATGCCATCGTAAACATTGATAACTTAGAAACCGAGGGAATGATTATCAAACTTGTTGATGAACAAGACCAATTTATCGGAAAAGGGTACTATGGAAAACAGAATAAAGGCTTTGGCTGGATTCTGACAAGAAAAGAAAATGAGGAGATAAATAATGATTTCTTTCGTCATAAAATCATGAAAGCAGTCCAATAC
Source organism: Niallia oryzisoli (assembly GCF_036670025.1). Lineage (NCBI taxonomy): Bacteria > Bacillati > Bacillota > Bacilli > Caryophanales > Bacillaceae > Niallia > Niallia oryzisoli. The sequence continues at coordinate 957,662 of NZ_CP137640.1, forward strand.
AGACAAGCTTTTTTTCAAGACAAGGAAACAACGGCCTTTCGCGTGTTTAATGGCGAAGGTGATGGAATTGGCGGACTGACCATTGATTATTATGACGGCTATTATGTGCTCAGCTGGTACAGCCTCGGGATTTATCAGTTTAAAGATGCCATAATTGACGCGTTAACGAATCTTGTCCAATATAAAGGTATCTATCAGAAGAAACGTTTTGCGGAAGATGGAAAATACGTGGAAGAGGACGACTTTGTTACAGGTGAACAGGGTCAGTTCCCCCTTATTGTAAAAGAAAATGGTGCCAGCTTTGCTGTTTATTTAAATGATGGCGCCATGGTTGGAGTGTTTTTAGATCAACGGGAAGTAAGGAAAAGAATACGGGATCGTTATGCGAAAGGAAAGAATGTCTTAAATACCTTCTCGTATACGGGTGCTTTTTCCGTTTTTGCTGCCCTAGGCGGTGCATTAAAGACTACAAGCGTAGACCTGGCCAATCGAAGCAGAAGTAAAACCATTGAACAGTTCAGTGTCAATGGAATTGATTATGAGGCCCAAGATATCATTGTAGAAGATGTATTTCAATATTTTAAATATGCCGTAAAAAAACAGCTGACCTTTGATTTAGTCATATTAGATCCACCGAGCTTTGCAAGATCGAAAAAGGTAACCTTTAGTGCTGCAAAGGATTATACTAAGTTGTTGAAGCAGGCGATTGCCATAACAGAACCAGACGGGGTTATTGTGGCTTCTACCAATAGCGCAGCCTTTGACATGAAAAAATTTAAAGGTTTTATCGAAAAGGCATTTCGAGACAGCGGTGAAAAATATAAAATTCTTGAAGAATATTCCCTTCCAGCTGACTTTAAAACCATCAATGAATATAAAGAAGGAAACTACTTAAAAGTTGTATTTGTGAAAAAAATAAACTAAGGTATCAGGCACTACAAATGGACAAATGCTTACTAAATCTTTTTGTGGTGCCTGATACTTTATATTTTACTTAAAATATAATCTTTAAATTTTGTTACTGGCGGTGACATATATTTGTGTGAGCAGAAGCTTAAATAGATGTTTCGTTCATATTGAGGACTGACTATTTTAAGTTTTTTGACAGGGAAACGATCAAGTCCATAAATATTAGGAACAATGGCAATCCCTAAATTGGCTGCAACGAAGCCGCACACGGTTCCATCATCTGCTAATTCATAGGCAATATTCGGTTTCATATCAATGCTCGTAAACAATGAATCAAGGATTGGGCGTAAGTCGCTTTTTTGTTCATAGTAAATAAAAGGATATTGCGCTGCCTCCGTTAAATCTATTTCTTCTTTATCTGCTAAAGGATGATTTAAAGGAGTAATCAGCAATAGCTCTTGTTTCAGAATCGGGATAGACGTGATTCCTTCTCCTTCTATGTTAGAAGTAAAGGCGATATCAATTTTATTGTCTTTAAAATCCTCTTTAATTTCCTTCGTTGTTCCTTGATTTAAGATAAAATTAACCTGACTGTTTTCCTTGACTTGTAAAAAATCATGAATCAATGTAGGAATAAAATACTGTGAAAGGGAGTGCAAAAAGGAAAGGTTAATCGTACCTTTTCTAGGATCAATTAATAACTGTAATTCCTTTTTGGTATTTTCTAAATTCGAGAGAATGGGACGAACCTGTTCATAAAGAAAATAACCATATTGATTTATTTTAACGTTACGGCCTTGTTTATTGAACAAGCACACGCCCAATTCTTTTTCTAATTCTTTAATAGAATGAGTTAAGCTTGGCTGGGTGATTGCTAATAGCTGGGCTGCCTTTGTATAATGCTCGGTTTCAGCTAAAACACAAAAGTACTGGAGTTGATTAAAATTCACAGTAACCACCACTTTCAAAAATGATAAATGACTAAAGCATTAGAAAACAAGATTGTTCTACTAGAAATTTATCTTATTTATATTGGGATTGTCTATAAGTTTGTTCAATTATTCACAAATAGTTCGAACGTTAACGATACAATTGTTAAAATACCGACATAATCAATGCCAGCCTGAATGGATTGAATAATAGAAATTTAATCCTCCTACGATTGAGGGGGATTTTTTCGTTCTTTATTCAGTTGTAAAAAGTTAAGTGGAAACATTGAGTGGGTCGAGGTTCGCTCGACCCTTTTCTTATTAATGAATATCCTGTGATATCATGGTTAAATCAGTGGCAGAAACGGCTACTTCTTTAAAGGCAGAGCCTAATTCATTGGTTCTGTTGACAAAGGATTGAAGTTCCTGCTCGATTTTTTGATTTTGGATTTTAGTTTCATCTAAGGTAACTAATATTTGTTGGAAGTAATGCTCTGTTTCCTGCATCGTATTATTTTCATCATTGACGGCTGTCTTGATCATTTCCAGTGATTGCTTTAGTTTTTCAATTTGCGTATTTGTATTTAAAGTCAGGGAGGATACATTTGTAACAGATTTCTTTGTTTCTTCTGATAGTTTTCTTACTTCATCTGCAACGATAGAAAAGCCTCGTCCGTGTTCCCCGGCTCTTGCTGCTTCGATGGCTGCATTTAATGAAAGTAAATTGGTTTGATCCGCAATGCCTGTGACAATTTCAACAATTTCCTGTGTTTGTTTTGAAATATCTAAGAGAACCTGGACATCGCTTGAGATATTGTTCACAGAGGACTGAATATTAGATAAATTAACCGTTTGTTTATGTAATTGTTCCTTTCCTTTAAGAGCCCTCTCCTCTGCTAAGGTAGATAATTCCGAGCCCTTGTTGGCGATGGAAACAATTTCATTTGATTGCGAGCATAAATGTTGGAATGAGGCATCTGTTTCTTGAGATATCGCTGCCAGATTCAGCGATGCATTTGCAACGGATTCCCGAATATTTCTCTTTTCCTCTTCTGTTTCGATATTGATTCGATTAACCTCAAGCTCGTATGCTTCCAATACTAATTGTTGTTCAAAATTTAATATTTTTGTGACTGCAATAATGGCGCTATGACAGTTATCTTTGTTAGGAAGCTGTTCAACAAGAATGGATATGATGGAAAGAAGCAGGTTTTGAAAAGCTGCCATATACCATTTTGTTGGCAGACCTATTTTGACATGGATAAAGGCGATTCTTTTTCGTTTTTCAATAAATTCTTCATCAATGACACCAGAAAACATTTCAAGAAGATGCTGCTTCATTGTCGATTTTAATCGATCGATTGAACTATGATCGTGAATAATATTAACTAAAGACTGCTCCTGTTCAAGGGACCAATAATATTGGTTTACGATCATGTCCAGTTTTTCATTTATAAATGGCTGCAAAGCATGGATAACATCCAGGTCATCTGTTGTCAATCCAATCATTTCTAATTGCTTTTTAACCTCGGCACCATCTGGAATTGCTATTCTGCCGATTCCTTTTGCTAGATTCCATGTCTGTTTTTCTTGCTTTTTTTTGGTAAAAAACATCGATCTCCCTCCACCTAGCAATTTTATATGAATAAATCATACCATATATTAGGCGGTTTTTCCTTTGTTTATTAGGTAAAAATACTCAATTTTAGCAGTAAAATTAACGTAAAAGTCTTATTTGAAAATAGAAAAGAAAGGGAGGACGACGATTAGTAAACAGAGACAAATAGTAGCAAATGCACCATATCTTTGCTTCTCCTTCCACAAAGTGATGGCAAAGCCGAAGGTGTAGAGTGTTATGATAATTAAAACAACAGTAATCAGGAGATTCAAAGTTAATCCTCCTTCTTATTCAGCACTTTTTTTTGAGCTCCAAGGTCAATAATTTTTATATCTGGCTTCACGGTTAATTCCGCTTTCGGATATGATTTTTTCCAATTATACTGTTGAAATTCCTGATAGGTTTTAAAATATTTTCTTGCATACACAGATAAAGGGTATGGGGATCCTTTTAATTCGGTTTGCGTTTTTTTTATAAGTTCTTCAAATATAGATTTCGTATTTTTTGCTATATGTTCCTTTAAGACTTGTTGCTTCTTTGGCTCTTGTGCATAGTTGACCAAGGATGGATTTGACATAATTACTACGTTCAGCGGGACTGTTATATCAATTTTTGATTTGTCCCCTCTTACATTCATCTTGATTTTATTGTTTTTTGTTTTCATAATTCTTGCTGCCATCTGCTTAGTGTTATCAGAAAAAGGATCCGGCATATCGACTATGATATCTTTTATATCTGTTGTATCGTCAAGAATATTGACGATACGTGTTTCCAGTCCATTCAACTTATCAATCATTACACCGTTTTTGAAGACAGCTGATCCGGTAAATTGGGTATTATCAAGATCCCCGGATACATTCAATTGTCCTGCTGTGTACTGATCTTCCTCTTTAAATTTGGGATTTTTTTCTCTTTCTGTAGTTGTATACATGGCTATAAAGAGGTCGGTTCCTCTATCCATCGCCGAATAATAACGAAAAAGTGTCGAGTCAGGAATAAGTCCATTATCAATTCCGTGTTTAATCATGAATTGAAAATACTTATGTGGTCTTGTTTCCATCCGCGGTTTATTTTTTTTGAAATATTCGAATGCCTTTTCTTTACATACCGCTAAATAAGTATCCGTACGAATTTCCTTATCTTTTAGTGTATCGAATATGACGGGGACAAAATCTTGATCTTTCGCAAAATCCTCCGAGACGATGATCACTTTTAATAATTCATAGCTGATATCACGGGAGATGACCGAATTGGCTGTCGCTTTTGCAGCAATAAAATCATTGGCATCAAACGAGATGATTTCCCGAGGTTTCTCCGTTGACCCGCCGCCTCCTTGTAAACTTCCGACTTCAGGATTGGCAATTAACATGGTTACTTTAATTTTTCCATCATATTTTGAACGGTCTAATCCCAGTCCGATGACATAGGCGTTTTCTTCCAATTCTTCCCGGTCCCAACAGCCTGTCATTGAACAAATGATGACCATAAAAACGAATAGTTTACATACCTTTATTATTTTTTGCATGTTTGAACTCTCCTTTTAACAGTGCGACCGCCCATAAAAGTACGGAAATAATAGCAAATGTCGGACCGGCTATTAACCGGATTTTTGCTTTAAATTCAAGGCCCACGTCAAGAGGTGTTTCCGGGATCATTCCAATCATCAAATAAATGGCTCCAAGGGCTGGAAACAAATATTCAAACTCTTTTATGTGAAATAAACCCCCGAATATTTTTGCATTTATATATAATAAACCAGCAAAACGAATAAAAGCAGCCATCAGCCACACCGGAAGAAATAAGGTTTCCACATTTGCAAGGAAATTGCCAATTGAAAAATAGCGAATTGCTGTATGGAATGGATAACCAAGACCTCCTAAGGACCGATCAAACAGGCAGATAAAGACAAAAATGGCTGCGCTAATATGAATGATGTTTAAAATAAAAGCAAACCATGTACCTTTCGCAAAATCCTTAGTAGAGGACATGTTTGATAGTAAAACGGCTAAGATAACCAATTCCGCAAAAAGAGTTGTCGAATGAATACTATTTTTCAAAATGTCCTGTATTCCCGATCCCCAAAGAGGAAAGATAGCCTGTATACTGTTATCCTTGGTACTTAATAACAAGGCAAATCCAAAGGAAGCAATCACATACCAAATCAAGAGGTAGGCAACTGATCCAATGTGCTGGATGCCTTTTTTCGCCCCATAGACACAAACAAATACGAAAATAGCATATATGACTACTACCGGTGTCGTATTAAAATAGTACGCACGAATGATGTCAGTGTACATTCTTGAATCAAATGAAAAGGCAAGTGAACTGACGATAGATAGATATAAAAGAACAAAAAATCCGATATATTTACCAAGTAGCTGTCGCGTTACACCAACCAGGTCTTTACCTTGAAAGATAGAGAGCGTTTTTAATAATAGGAACACGGGAATAAGAAAGATTCCACCTGATATAAGCGGGATCATCCATGCTGCACTTTGCACGTCATTGTATAATGTAGCGGGAGTATTTTCAGTTGTTTTTGCACCGATCATTAGAATAGCGATGGATGTATATTCACGAAATCCTAGTTTTCCAGGCGGTTGTTTCATCAGGATCTATCCCTTTCCTTTTTTGACCATGTCCTTTGGTTTCAAATACCCAGGACGGAGCCTTTCCTTCATTGGGACATGGCGAATAATCAAGTCCTCTGAGGAGAAAAATCTTGGTGTCATTGGTGCAAAGTATGGTGTGCCAAATGATTTCAGTGATGCTAAATAAAACAGTCCGATAATAAATAAAGCTGAGGCCCCATAGATACCGATAAATCCGGCTGAAAAAATAAACAGAAAACGGGTGATCCGGATGGCAAAATTCATGCTTGTATCACTGATAATAAAAGAGCTTAAACCACTCAAGGCGATGACAATAATGACAATCGGACTAATAATATTTGCTTGAACGGCTGCCTGTCCCAAAATTAACGCACCGACAATCCCAATCGTTGGTCCAATAGGGGATGGCACGCGTAAGCCAGCTTCACGAATCAGTTCAAAAGCCAATTCCATCATCAAAATTTCAAATAGGGAGGGAAAAGGGACGCGTTCCCTTGTTCCGGCTATTGCCATTAATAAATCAGGCGGGAGCATTCCAATGTGAAAGTTTGTAATGGCGATATAAAAGGAAGATGTGAACATGGCGATAAACATTGCAACGAACCGTAAGATTCTGGTGAAATTTCCGTATGGAGTTCGTAAATAATGATCCTCCGGTGAATGGATCAATGCCCAAAACGTCGCCGGAAGAATAAGACTGCTTGGTGAATTCTCCATTAACAGGATCACATGGCCTTCTTCAATGAAAGAAGCAGCCCGGTCAGGCCGTTCGGAATAGAGGATCGTTGGATATAATGACCGCGGCCGTTCTTCTATATATTGCTCAAGTGTACTTAAATCCATGATTGATTCGACATCAAGGGAATGCAATTTATCTTTCACAGTTTGGAGCAATTCTTCATTGACAAGATCCTTTTGGTAAACAAGGTACACGTTATTTTTCGAACGTTTAGAAATAAGCATAGTCTCTACGATTAGGTTTTCATTTTTTAACTTTTTTCGGATCAAGGCGATGTTTGTGATGACTTTTTCGTTAAAAGACTCTTTAGGCCCTTTGACAATGACTTCAGTATCTGGCTTGCCGATGGCCCTTCCTTGAATGTTTGCCGTTTCAAATAAATAACATTGTTCATCACCATCAACAATAAGCGCTGTATTCCCTCCATTAATCGATTCGAGAGTTTTCTCGATATTGGTCTCTGTATTAATAACTACTCCAGTGCAAAGATCAGGAATCCGTTTGTCCGGGATATCAATGCTAATTAATTTTTCTGTAATACCTTCCTGGATTTCACGTTTATCTACTATAGAACTGATAAAAATAATAAAGGCACGGCGATTGGTAGAACGTATTATAAACTCCCGTACTTTCACATCAATATTATTAGGGACACTATAAAGGGTTTTGAAAGTGGCTAAATTTTCCTCGTAATGAACGCTGATCTCTTGTTTCTTTAACTCAATCTCCTGGGCGTTCGACTTTTCCTTGAATTTTCGATTATTAACCGTACTGAATAACCTATTTAGTATATTCTTTCTCATCCTGAATCCCTCGAAACTTTTTTAGTAGTATTCCACAAAAAGACAAGTATATGTAAGAAAATGGTTTAGTGCATTAAAGCGGCGGGGGCCTGTCCCCCGCCGCTTTAATGCACTAAACCTTATGACCATTTTTGTCTATGAAACTATTATTTTATGGTTTTCGCCTTATAATAGTAAGTAGGTCGATTAGGAAAGGATAAGACGTTTTGAAGAGGAAATGGTTGGGTAGTTCATTTATTACATTTGTTCTTGTGTTGATGGCTGTTGTTTTATATCTCCAATATTTGATGCAGCCGGATAGGAATCCGGAAATGAATCTGAATGCTCCGATGCCGGATGGTCTTCATCCGGTAGTTGAGGAAAAGACGAATCAATTGCAACAACAAGCAGCGGAAAAAGGAATATCTATTGTTATAACCGATGGTTTTCGAAGTGCAGAAGATCAGGATAAATTATATGAAAAAGGCCGTTCAACAGAAGGAACGATCGTCACATATGCCAAAGGAGGAGAGTCTTATCATAATTTTGGACTTGCTGTCGATTTTGCGATAAAGATTCCGTCAGGAGATGTGATTTGGGATATGTCGTATGATGGGAATGGGAACAGCATCCCGGATTGGACAGAAGTTGTATCGCTTGCCAAAGGCCTTGGCTTTGAATGGGGCGGGGATTGGGCCCGGTTTAAAGATTATCCTCACCTTCAGATGGACTTTGGCTTATCAATAGCTGCCCTGCAAAGAGGGGAAAGACCTGAAGAACAACCGTCGACCGACAGCTAATAATAACTCCGACAGTAAAATCTGTCGGAGCTTTTAGTATTTAAAATGGTCTCAAAAAACAATGATTGTAAATAAACATTTCGGGTAACCTAACCTGTAAAAGCGGGGTGGTTAGATTGAAAGATAAAAGATTTAACATTGCTCATAAAGAAGCAATCATTGGCGTTATTTTAGTCATAATTAATTTCCTTTGGTGGTATGGCTTTGCCTATGGTTTAGGGTCAGGAGACCCGAAAAAATATCAATATATTTTTGGGATGCCTGCATGGTTTTTTTATAGCTGCGTAGTTGGAACAATTGCTATGTCAATCCTTGTTTACTTGTGTATTAAATTCATTTTTAAAGAGGTTTCGTTTGAAGAGGAAGAGGGGAGTGGAAAATGAATACAGCTGTTATTGTGCCATTACTTCTTTTTCTAATTCTTTATTTTTTAATTGGTGTTTGGGCTAATCGATTTGTTCAAAAGTCAAATAATTTTCTCCAGGAATATTTTCTTGGCAGCAGAGAGCTTGGCGGCTTTGTGCTAGCGATGACGCTTATCGCTACATATGGAAGTGCAAGCAGCTTTATAGGAGGACCGGGTGTTGCGTATACAACCGGTTTAGGCTGGGTGCTGCTATCAATGGCACAGCTGCCTACCGGTTATTTTGTCTTAATGGCATTGGGGAAGAAGTTTGCTATTATCGCGAGAAAAAATAATTACATAACGATCATTGATTTTCTAAAAGACCGATATAAAAGTAATATCATTGTTCTTATCTCTGCCTTAAGCATCATTATCTTTCTTTTCTCATCGATGATTGCACAATGGGTCGGAGGCGGAAGGTTAATTGAATCGTTAACCGGGTTATCTTATCATACCTCATTATTGATTTTTGCTGTCACTGTGTTGGTGTATGTCTTAATTGGAGGATTTAGAGCAGTTGTTTTGACTGATACAGCACAAGGCATTGTCATGTTAGTTGGAACCATTGTCCTGCTGGTTGCAACAATAACTGCCGGCGGCGGGTTATCGGCAATTATGTCTAAACTCACGGCAGAAAATCCTAACCTTGTCTCACCATATGGAGCAGACAGGCAATTATCCTCGCTATATGTGTCTACCTTTTGGATACTGGTTGGCGTGGGGGTTATCGGCCTGCCGCAGATGGCAGTTCGGGCGATGTCCTATAAAGATTCAAAGTCCATGCACCGGGCAATCATTATTGGTACCATCGTGATTGGGACCATTATGTTTGGCATGCACTTAATTGGTGTATTAGCTCGTGCAATCCTGCCGGGAATTGAAATTGGTGATACGGTAATGCCAATGCTTACATTGAAGGTGCTGTCACCGGTTTTGGCAGGGTTGGTCCTATCAGCGCCGATGGCTGCCATTATGTCCACTATCTCTTCCTTATTAATTCTTGTCAGTTCAACTGTTGTGAAGGATATTTACTTGAATTTTATTCAACCGGATGCGACTGAAAGGCAAATTAAGCAGACTAGCTTTTGGGTGACAACGTTAATTGGTGCAGCCGTGATTCTATTTGCTTTGAATCCGCCAGATTTATTAGTATGGTTGAATCTTTTTTCATTCGGCGGACTTGAATCCGTTTTTATCTGGCCGATTATTTTAGGCCTCTATTGGAGAAAAGGGAATAAATATGGTGCAGTTTCATCAATGATTATTGGGATGAGTTCCTATATTCTATTTGATCGTTTATATCCCAATGCACTTGGGATGCATACGGTTATATTACCAATTGTCCTTTCGTTAATTACTTTTATCCTCGTCAGTCTGGCAGTCCCTTCTGTCGAGGCAAGTGGGAAATCGTGGGCAGAATAATCTTAGTAAATCATGTTGGAAAATTTCGTTATTCCATAGCGTTATCAAATTAAAAAAAGCCGGGTGCGATTATCTGCACTCCGGCTTTATACTTATACATAAAGTTATCAACAGAAAAAAACTATATATACTGACATTTCCACAGGTTTATCCACATTATCCACAAAAAAACGCTGTGAAATCAAGGGGTTTTATTAACAATAAAATTTCAAATCAAGGGCTGTTAAAATCATATTTTTAAGAGTTATCAACATTGTTAACAACTTTGTGGATAACTTTATACACAGAGACTATTTATTTTTTCGTTTTGCAGCCCGTTGATTAGCTGCTTCAGCTCTCGCTTGTGCCTCTAAATCATTCTGATCAGCTAGTTCTTGTGAAAATTCTTCATCAACGCCATCTGACTTAAAGTTGTTTTTATAATTATTTTCTTTAGCCATTTTCAACCAACTCCTTCCTGTCAATTAAAATAGCTGGAACATTGAATGAGCCATGTCTAACCGTTATTTCCTTGATTTCTTTGATTAGCAGCATTTGCTAAAGCCTGTTCTTCCCTGCTAAGCTGATTATTCAATTCTTTGGCATACTCTTCACTCATACGATCATATTTCATATTTTTAGGAACTTGAGGAAGTGAACTTTTATTTCTATCACGTGTTTTATGTCCTTGAGCACGACCCATATACAAAACTCCTTTCAAATAATAAAGTATGAAGCATTGCTCCATACTTTATTATGTTCTTAAGCCCAGCTGACTATGAAAGGTAAGTTGTTACAAGCCATATCTTGGGTTATTTTCTTCCTTTACGGTCCATGAAACCGCCGGCACGGTCTGCCATCTTAAAATCACGCTGATAAGACACAGCCTGCATACTTGTTAAGGTACTTTTTTCTTTGTCCGTTTTTTTAGGCATTAGAATCCTTCCTTTCATGAAAGTATCTTCCACATTTTTCCCTTAATAAAAAGGATTCATACTTCATGTCAAATAGTAAAAAAAGTAAAATTATTCATCCCCATTTCATGCTGCTGTTTATTCAAATTTCACTGCGGGATATGCTACATTTATATGAGAGGTGAAATTGATGCCGATTATTACAAAAATTACAACCCAGCGAAAAAATAAAGAACGCTATAATATTTTTCTCGATGAAGGAAAAGGAGAACAATATGCTTTTAGTGTAGATGAAGCAGTATTAGTGAAGTATCAGTTGAAAAAAGGAATGGAATTGGATGACTTTTTCATTACTGAAATTCATTATGAAGATGATATTCGTAGAGCGTATAACCTCGCTCTGCATTATTTAACGCGAAGAATCAGGTCAGAGGCCGAGGTTCGCTTATATTTAGGAGAAAAGGAAATTGATGAGCCAATTATACAAGAGGTCGTGATAAAGCTGTATGAATACCAGTTCCTTAATGATGAACAGTATGCTGTTGCTTACGTGAGAACGCAAATGAATACAACAGATAAAGGGACTGTTTTAATCAGAAGCGAGTTAAAAGAAAAAGGGATTAGTGAAAAGAATATAAATCTAGCCCTCAAGGAATATCCGTATGATTCCCAATTGGAAAAGGCAAAAATTCTATGTGAAAAAACAGCCCAGAAAAATCAAAAGGATTCTGAAAGGGTTCTTAAGGCAAAGCTTGAACAAAAATTGATCCGAAAAGGTTTTAGCTTTGACATCATAGCCGAGGCAATCGATAGTACAAATTTGAAAAGAAACGATGATGGTATGGAGGCATTGCGCTATCAAGCTGAAAAATTACAGCGTAAATATGCTAATGAATCGGGATATGCTTACGAGCAAAAAATGAAAAGTGCACTATACCGCAAAGGTTTTTCCCTTGAACAAATTGAAAAATATCTTCATCAACAAGATTGGAATGAATAGGAAACACGCTTTTCTTTCCTAATAAATACTTTTTCATTATACTAAAAATAGATTATGTAGGCCGTAAAGAAAAAAGGGGATGGTTTCATGCAATCACAAGAAAAAAGATACAGCCAATTATCGAAATATGAACTGCAACAGGAAATTGCCAAATTACATGAAAAGGCAAGAAAAGCAGAACAAATGGGCATGGTCAATGAGTTTGCTGTATTGGAACGCAAGGCAATAATGGCTAAAGCGTATTTATTAGATCCAAATGATTTTATTCCTGGGGAGATTTATCATATTGAAGGAGATCCTGGTGCTTATTTTAAAATAAACTATTTAAACGGCGTATTTGCATGGGGGCATCGTCTGAGAAATGGACAGGATGAAGAAGCATTACCCATTTCTATGCTGGTTAAGCTTCAGTAAGGAGGGGGCAGACTCCTTACCGAAGCTATGATGGTTGGAATTCGTTTTACTTTACTTGTCTAGCTCAAGAAGCCATTGGCTTTTTGTCATTAAAACAAATTAGATGTATCAATCTCTCTGTTAGAAGAAGCTCGCATTCTTTCTTGCGGATGTGTATTAATAGTTCCGTCTGCTCTTCTTGAAGCGTATTCCGCTTTAGCACGAGGTTCTCCCTCAAATTTATTATTACTTTGATTGGGGAAACCGTTTTGTTTATTTCGCATGTAAAAACCTCCTAAATGCGGGATAAGAAAAGGTGGTCATGGAGAGTAATACTTCATGATCACTTATAATTAGTATGTACTAGCTTGCTGGCTGCTATAACCCATCTAACCGCTTAATTAATGGTAAAACCGTAACGGGATAAAAATTAGTCCAGAATGCACAAAAAAGCGATGTCTTTGATGACATCGCTTTAACTTGGAATGATATCCAATTTTTTTCGGAGCTTTTCTTCGCTGAAAATCCAGCCGGTATATGAAGTAAGGACGTTTAAATTAAGATCGAGATGGACAACTGCTACGAACGGATAATAATCCTTGCTGCGATAGCGTAAGTCAATAAAGCGAACTTCATAGTGGTCATCATATTCATCCACTTCCCAACGATATACTGGTGAGAAGGACAGAAAAGCCGCTAAATTTTCATCTTTCTTTGCTGCCTCTAAAACAGGAGTTTCAGGAACCTCAACACGATTGAACTGGTCTAATATTTGTACTTGTCTATTTACTGACCGTCCGACAAAGAATTGATGTTTATTCATCACCGCAATTTTCCAATGGTGAAATCTCATCGTTGGAGCTATGATAATCTCAGTCGCATCTGGAATCCTTTGTAAAACCTTCCTATAAACATTTTGTCTTACGATGAAGCGGATAATGTAATAGACAATCAAAACTGCATATATCACAGCAAAGGTATATCCAGGATCAGTACCTAATCCCCATAAAATTAAACCTAGAACATGGATGGTAAAAATAAACGGGTCAAAGGTGTTGATGACTCCAAGTGCCACCCATTTTGCTGAGAAAGGCCGCAATGCTTGTGTCCCATATGCGTTAAAAATATCGACAAAAACATGGAGGAAAACAGCTAGAAATGTCCAGAGCCATAAGTGTAATAAATCAGCGGTCGGGAAAAAAGGATAGACGACTGCGATTATACCTAACGGCCATAAAAGTACAGCAGGTATGGAATGTGTGATTCCACGATGATTACGGATATAGACCGCATTGTTTCGCAGCTTTAATACGGTATCAATATCAGGTGCTTGTGAGCCGACAATAACCGAAATTAAGACACCTGTTGCTGTTGCTGAACTCTCAGCCACAACAGGATCAAGTGTTGCCAGACCGCCTAGGGCTAACCCCATAACTACATGTGTACCTGTATCCAAGGAAGAAACCTCCTTAATTCGGTATTTACAGTGGGGATATAACATATGTCTAAACAGCTGTCTCCCGCGCAAGCTGCTGCAATCCAAATTAGGGAAAAACAGCTTACCATATATTAAGTGTATCAGAATATCATTTGTTTGACAGAGGAAAATATGTATTTTTTGCGATAATAATTTTAATATTACGTGTATTCCAATAAAATAAATTTACACAAAATTAATCTGCATTAATAATATTACCCAATTTAATCTGTTTTACAGCCTGGAGGAACAAAAGTGACAAAAAATAAATTAAAGAATTTGGAAACGATTGATAAACAAGCGTTTTGTCAAGATTTGATTAACTGGTTTGTGGAGGAGATGCGAAACCTGCCATGGAGAGAAGATCAGGATCCATATAAGATTTGGGTCTCAGAAATTATGCTTCAGCAGACAAGAGTTGATACAGTGATTCCTTACTTTAACCGTTTTATGGAGCAGTTTCCTACGATTGAAGTATTGGCAGAGGCAGAAGAAGAGAAGGTATTAAAAGCCTGGGAAGGTCTCGGCTATTATTCAAGAGCCCGAAACTTACATTCTGCGGTTAAGGAGGTTCAAGAAAAGTATGAAGGGAGAGTTCCTGACAATCTAAAGGAAATATCCTCCTTAAAAGGGGTTGGTCCTTATACAGCCGGCGCCATTTTAAGTCAAGCCTACGGAATTCCAGAACCCGCTGTAGATGGCAATGTGATGCGTGTTTTATCCCGTATCTTATTGATAGAAGATGATATAGCAAAGGCTTCATCACGGAAAGTGTTTGAAAAGGCTGTTAGAGAGTTAATCTCCCATGAGAATCCATCCTATTTTAATCAAGCATTAATGGAACTTGGAGCCATTGTATGTACTCCAACGTCTCCATCCTGCCTGCTATGTCCTGTTCGCGAGCATTGTGCGGCTTTTCATGAAGGTGTTCAACATGAATTACCGATAAAGACAAAAAATAAGAAGCAGCGTGAAGTACACTTAGCTGCAGCTGTATTAAAGGATGAAAGTGGCCGGACCCTTATTCATAAAAGGGCAGAAAAGGGATTGCTTGCGAATTTATGGGAGTTTCCCAATATTGAAATTCATCTGCCGTTTAAAACGGAAAAAGTGCAGTTAAAGGAAATATTGAAAACAGAATATGGGGCGGAAGTTGAGTTGGGGGAAATGGTTGGAACGATAGACCACGTATTTTCTCATTTAACTTGGACTATACATGTCTATGAAGGAACACTGACCGAATTAAAAGAAGAAAAAACTGATTTAAAAATCGTATCCTCTGAACAAATAGATATTTATCCTTTTCCTGTCTCTCATCAAAAAATGATCAACCAGTTCTATAAATAAAGTGAAAAATAAGGTGTCGGGCACCACGAAAGGCCAGTTGTCCTTTTGTGGTGCGCTGACATCAATTAATCAAAGGTTACACTTGTTCCATGTGTGTAATCTGCTTCATTTCGTTTAAAGTTGTTTCGGTTATGCATTTCTTCGATAATTTCCCGGTAAATTGATTGGCCTTCCGCGTTTAAATAAGGCAAGATTTGTTGAAATGATTGATGGAAAAAGGCAATCTCGCTATCTTTCCAATCTGATTTTGCCATCATAGAAAGTTCGGTCATATCCCTGCCAACATACATGCCATTCCTTCCTTTCCTTACCAAATGTATTTTGATTCTATCTTATTCTCCTTAACCTCATTGCCATCTATACATGAAAAAGCTAAAATAAAGGGAATTATTACATAAGATCATATAGAAAAAGGGGCAAAATGATGACACAAAAAGTAGCACTTGTAACAGGCAGCAGTCGAGGAATTGGAAAAGCGACAGCCATTAGGCTAGCAAAGGAAGGGTATGATCTTGTAATCAATTATGCCCGCAGTAAATCGGGTGCTCTTGAAACAGCCGCAGAAATTGAGGCTTTAGGGAGAAAAGCACTGGTTGTCAAAGCAAATGTCGGGGATGTTGACAAAATCAAGCAGCTTTTTGAAACGATTAAAAATGAATATGGACGTCTTGATGTTTTTGTTAATAATGCAGCTTCCGGCGTGCAGAGGCCATTAATGGAGCTTGAGGAGTCGCATTGGGACTGGACGATGAATATCAATAGTAAAGCCTTATTATTTTGTGCTCAGGAAGCCGCTAAGCTAATGGATCAAGGCGGGAAAATAGTCAGTATCAGCTCACTTGGCTCAATTCGTTACTTAAAAAACTACACCGTGGTAGGCGTTTCGAAAGCAGCTCTTGAAGCACTGACTCGGTACTTGGCCGTTGAACTGGCAGAGAAAAATATCATTGTAAATGCTGTTTCCGGTGGGGCCGTTGATACAGAAGCCCTTAAACATTTTCCAAATCGAGAGGAGCTTCTTAATGAGGCCAAGGAAAAGACACCCGCCGGGAGAATGGTTGAAATTGATGACATGGTAAATGCCATTATGTTTTTATTATCTGACCAATCCAGTATGATTCGCGGACAAACGATTATTGTGGATGGCGGTATTTCTTTATTAGTATAGGCTTCTGCTCAAATTGATAAATCTTAAAAATAAAAATAATTTTTTTGAGGATAGTTTTCTCCATGCTTGGTTACATTAATGAGCGTGGAGGTGATTACAATGGCAAACAGACCAAACCAATCTCAAGCTGGAACTAACATCCAGCAAGTGAGACAACAAAATGCACAGTCCGCAGCTGGCCAAGGCCAATTCGGCACTGAATTTGCATCTGAAACAAATGTTCAAGAAGTAAGACAACAAAATGCACAGTCCGCAGCTGGCCAAGGCCAATTCGGCACTGAATTTGCATCTGAAACAAACGTTCAAGAAGTAAGACAACAAAATGCTCAATCTCAAGCAAACAGAGCAAAAAATGCTGGCCAATTTGGCGGACAAAACAGCTAATACTTAAATGAAAGAAAAGACACTCTTGTATCGGAAAGAGTGTCTTTTCTTGTTCAAATAATTAATAGACGTCATATAACCGCTTGTTGGAAATATTGTATATAATAATATATATGGTATTTTCATTTGTTTAGATTTTTTCTTATCATTTTATGATTTCGTTAGAGATGGAGTGCTTTTCGTTTCGACAAAAATTCTTTACATTCAGCACAACTAGTCAAAGGAAAGAAGCAAAAGAGAACGAATACATAAGGAAGAAGAAATCCCACGGAAATATATATATAAAAGTGGGAAATTAGATAGGCGGGTGGTAAGTGTGAAAGAATTCAACCGTTTAGTTACAGAGCAAATGAAAACAATGGACCGGCTTTTATTTTTACAAAGTGAGCTGGAAAGATGCCAAGAAATTGAAGAGCAATTAAAAGAGATTCAGCAAGGAACAAAGCTTGAATGTGTTCAAAGTGAAATAAAAAAGATGAATGAAGAATTGAAGGAAATTCAGCAAATTTTTGAAAGACAGACAGAGGAAGTTATTCGTTCCTATCAAGAAATAAATGTAACTGCGGGATAGAAGTAACAAAAATGATGTTAAAAGGCGTATAAGTATTAAAAAATAAACAGTCATTGATGAATTTCAATGACTGTTTTGTTTTAAATTCTTTTGTAAACCGTTATAATAGTAGAAAATAGGAATTGTTCTTTGTTACCTGTATATTTTAATTAAAAAGTATAACTAACTGTACTTGTTTAAAAAGTTATATACGTAAAAAACAATTGAAAGGTTGCAAAGCGTCCGGTAACGAAAGTAGGGGAAATAATGGGCGTACCCATCGAAGGTGAACCAGTACAAATTCATAGTTTTAAGCATAATGGTCACATCCATCGCGTATGGGACGAAACAACTGTGCTGAAGGGATCGCAAAACTTGGTTATTGGCGGAAACGATCGAACAATTGTAACGGAATCTGATGGAAGAACCTGGGTAACAAGGGAACCCGCCATTACATACTTTCATTCACAGCATTGGTTTAATATCATTGGAATGCTACGGGAAGACGGAATTTACTATTATTGTAATTTAAGCTCGCCATTTATCTATGATGGGGAGGCCATTAAATACATTGATTATGACTTAGATATTAAAGTATTTCCTGATATGACCTTTCATTTACTTGATGAAGATGAGTATGAGCGGCACCGAAAAGAAATGAATTACCCGGATGTAATCGATCAAATTTTAAAAGCCAATGTTGAGACATTGATTCAGTGGATTCGTCAGCGAAAGGGACCGTTTGCTGCAGATTTTATTGATACATGGTATGAGCGATATTTAACGTACAGAAGTTAATCCGAAGGGTGAGGAGAAAAACAGGACAAGTTAAACAGAAAAGGTATCTCCATCAAAGACTGTCTTAGTAAAATCATATAGAAATAGTAAGAAAATCACCTGTTGATTTATATCAGCAGGTTTTTATGTGAAAGGCTTGTTCATTTATCTTTTAAAACTGTAGTTGTCACATCGCATTAGAAGTATAACATCAGAGAATAAATAAGGTGGGAGGAAAATTGGGAAGTATACGACGCTATTTGCATTTTGTAAAACCTTACGGCTTCCAAATCATTTGGACGATCATTATTGGGATTATCAAATTTGCCATTCCATTAATGATTCCGTTACTTATTAAGTATGTATTAGATGATATTGTGGCAAACGATTCGATGTCAAAAGCGGACAAAATTGATCACTTGTTGATCATCATGGTTATTATGATTGTTATTTTTGTTATTCTGCGTCCGCCAATTGAATATTATAGACAGTATTTTGCTCAATGGACGTCAAGTAAAATCCTTTATGATATCCGTGATCGTCTTTTTACACATATACAAAAACTCAGTTTTAAATATTATTCTAATACAAGAACGGGTGAAGTGATTTCAAGGGTGATCAATGATGTAGAGCAAACGAAAACCTTTGTTGTAACCGGTTTAATGAATTTATGGCTGGATTTAGCCACAATTATCATTGCCATAGCCATTATGTTTACGATGGATGTTACATTAACGCTTGTTTCCATTATTTTATTTCCATTTTACGCTTTTTCGGTTAAATATTTCTTTGGAAATCTGCGGGCTTTAACAAGGAAGCGTTCCCAAGCATTGGCAGAGGTTCAAAGCTATTTGCATGAACGTGTTCAAGGGATGCCTGTTATCAAAAGCTTTGCCATCGAAGATTTTGAGCAAACAAAGTTTGATGAACAGAATAGTAACTTTTTAGAGAAGGCAATCGACCATACAAAATGGAATGCCAAAGCCTTTGCAGTTGTCAATACGATTACTGATGTTGCTCCGCTGCTTGTTATCGGGGTTTCAGGTTACCAGGTCATAAATGGTAGCCTGACGGTCGGGTCTATGGTTGCATTCATTGCCTATATTGACAAGCTGTATAACCCATTACGCCGTCTTGTTAATTCCTCAACTACCTTGACGCAGTCGTTTGCTTCGATGGACCGGGTTTTTGAATTTATGGATGAAAAATACGATATTGAAGACCAGCCTGATTCAATTGAATGTAAAGATGTTAAAGGACATATTGTATTTGATCATGTTGATTTTTCATATAGTGATAATCAACTAGATGAAGCGGTTCTAAAGGATATTGTTTTAGATGTTCAGAAGGGTGAAACCATTGCCTTTGTCGGAATGAGCGGCGGCGGTAAGTCGTCATTAGTCAGCTTAATTCCCCGTTTCTATGATGTAACGGGGGGAAGAATTCTCCTCGATGGCATCGATATTCGTTCATTTAAAGTCCGGACGTTACGGGATAAAATCGGGATGGTGCACCAGGACAATATTCTTTTTAGTGAATCGGTTAAAGAAAATATTCTGTTAGGTAATCCACTTGCAACGGATGATGAAGTAATCGAAGCAGCAAAAGCAGCCAATGCTCATGAATTTATCATGAATCTTCCGGATGGCTACGATACAAAGGTTGGCGAACGAGGTGTGAAATTATCCGGAGGACAAAAGCAGAGAGTGGCAATTGCACGGGTATTTTTGAAAAATCCACCTATTCTTGTGCTGGATGAAGCAACCTCTGCACTTGATTTAGAAAGTGAGCATCAGATCCAAGAGACACTGGATAAATTGGCAAAAGACCGTACGACCTTTGTTGTCGCACATCGCTTGTCAACCATTACTCATGCGGACCGTATTGTTCTGATTGAGCATGGAAAAATTGTAGAGATCGGCAGCCATGAAGAGCTGATGGCATTACAAGGCCATTATTATAAACTATTTCAAGTGCAGCAGCTTGAGCAATAATTCGATAACAAAAAGCAGCGGATTTTTAATCTGCTGCTTTTTGTTTTATTAAGTAATTAGATTTGTTCTTCTGATATCGTAACCGCGTTTTCTTCTTTGTGATAGGATTGAAAGCTTGTGATTAACACATCAAGATGTTCTATAAACTCATCATAGTCAACAATCGCTGAAATGACCTGCATCAGATGGTAGTTCGAATCTTCAACGTCTGTTGTGGCTTGTAACTGGTAGTTTAAAAAGATGTTGAATAGTTCTTTTCGGTTTATCCGATTATTTCCTTCATCAAAGATCACATGCGGGCGCACCTTGCTGATGAATTTTAGCATGACATGCTCATGGTGGTGAATCAGACAATCTAATTGCTGCTGAATCATATTTTGTAAATCATCCGGCAGGCTCGATATTTCATTTTCAAAGCGATGAAGCCTTTTTAATGTATCCAATGCCCGTTTAAGCGTACTGATCATTTGCCGGTAAATAACGAGCTTTCTTGTTTTTAGCAGGTTATTATGCTTGAAATTACGTTCTTCTTTATACATTAAATAAAGCTGTTCGATTTTTATTATAGATTCTTTCAGTTTCTCAATGTCATTCTTCAGTAGCTTATGCTCCGATGCACCTCTAATATTAAGCCGAATCCATTTCGTTATTTCAGTTGTCGAGTTAGATATTTGGAGATATAGTTTTGTTTCATATTTAGGAGGTAAAAATATCAGGTTGACCACAAAAGCCGACAAGACACCGAGCATAATGGTTAAGAAGCGGATGATGGCAAATTCGATAAAAGTATCTCCGGGTGTTTCCATAATGGCAACGAGAGTAACTAGTGAAAGTCCAATGGCGTTTTCCAATTTAAGCTTTAATGTAATGGTTATGACGATGATAGCAGCTAGCCCGATGATTACGATATGATTGCCAAAAAGTAATACGAAAATCACTGCCATTAATGCTCCAATTGTATTTCCCTGTATTTGTTCAAGAATGGATAAATAGGAGCGGTAAATGGTCGGCTGAACAGCAAAGATTGCTGCAATGCCGGCAAAAACAGGTGATGGAAGGCCTATCAATCGGGAGAAAAGTAATGCTAAGATAATTGCGATTCCCGTTTTTAATATGCGGGCGCCTAACTTCATATGTTACAAATTCCTTTCTGATGGTGATAAATTCATACTTACCTATTAAATCATGTTACTGCATTTGAAACAATCGATAAATGTGAAGTTTTTCATGAATTTTACTTAACATTATATTGCACCAAATCGATTGTGACTTGCACCATTGTATGGATTTCTGATATAAAAAAACAACTTAAAAACCGTTCGCAAAAAAACGAACGGTTTTACTTGTACAGGATGTGCTGACGTCTACGTTCGCCATAGGACGTGGCGTTTTTAGTAGACGTTCTGCTTTAAGAAATCATTCAGTAGATACAGATGGATCTGCTTGTTCCTTAACTGGGACGATTTGAAGGAAATGAGCTTCCGGATTTTCAAGCAGTGGTTTCAGTAAATTGGCTTCATCTTGCTGGCCTTGGTTGGCAAGCAATTGCTTATATTGACCAAGAAGTTCTTTGATATCGCTTATGCCTTTTTCTGAAAGAGGGGTTACGGAAACTTTAGCACCTTTCGCAATTCTTCGTATAATGGCCTCTTTTGTTAAGCCCATCTCCGGCTGGTTTCTCACATAAACGACACCACCGGTCATTCCTGCACAAATCCATGGTCCTGGGTCTCCAAGGACAAGTCCTCTACCATTGGTCATATACTCAAATGCAAAGCCTTTGATGTTTGCATTAACACCGATATTTCCTGTTTCTTGCTCCTTTATCGGCTGTTTTAATTGACCGCCAATGATCATATCTGCGCCTGAAAGCCGGATACCCGCTCGTGCATCAGCATTGCCTTGTGCGACTAAGAGTCCTTTCTGCGCTCCATAACCAAACCCTTTTCCCACAGATCCGTTTAAGAACTGGCTATTTTTGCCCTTTGATTTAAAAATAAGAATTTTTCCTCCAAAGGATGCTTTACCGATCCCGTCCTGGGCGCCGCCGTTTACTTCAATGTGGATGCCTGAACTGTTATAAGCGCCGAGCCCATTGCCTGGAATCGACCCATTTGAATATTTTAAGTGAATAGAAGGCAGCTTTTTATAGGAACCGTCTAATCGATCGCGTACACGATGGCAGGAAACACGGCTTCCTAAGATACGCTGTTCGGATGTAACACTCTGGTACTCACGAGATTGCTTTAATTTTGCATCGGTTCCATCTAGATACTCAGCGCCTACGGCAATTTGAAGCTGGCTTTCTTTTGCTGCTTCGGCACAAACTGCGTCCTGCGGATGAATCTGACTAATTTCAAGCGGCTTTAATAAATAAGTAAGGTCAAGCTTATCTTTTCCGGCTGTTTGTTCTAATAGATCTGATCGTCCTACTGCGTCCTGCAGATGTCTTATTCCAATGGAAGCAGCTAATTCCTTTAATTCATTACCAAAAGCAGTAAAAAGGTTTGTAATGCTTTGAACAGCGGCCTCGAATTGACGCGGAACGAATCTTCTTAAACCATGTTCCTTTGCTTGTGCCTCTGAATCAATTTGCGTGGCGATACCAACATGGCAGGTATCCAAATGACAGCCGCGGCAAGTCGTACAGCCTATTGCGACCATTGATAAGGTTCCAAAGCCAATGCGGTTGGCTCCAAGCAGCATGATTTTTAAAACATCTGCTGCACTTTTGATTCCGCCATCGCCCCAAATCTCAACCCGATCACGTAGCCCTGCTTCTAAGAGAGCGTTATGAGCAGCTTTAACACCGATTTCAACGGGGAGACCAACGTGCTGAAGGGCATGAATTCTGGCTGCACCAGTGCCGCCATCAAAGCCGCTTAAGGTGATAATATCGGCACCGGCTTTGGCAATTCCCACTGCAATAGTGCCGATGTTTGGTACAACAGGAACCTTTACAGCTACCCTTGCTTGATCATTTGCGGTTTTTAATTCAGAGATCATTTGTGCCAAATCCTCGATTGAATAGATATCATGATTGTTAGAAGGTGAGATTAAATCCGAACCAATCGTAGCGTTTCTTGCTTCGGCAATTTTCTCCGTAACTTTTGAACCCGGCAGGTGTCCGCCTTCACCAGGCTTTGCACCTTGACCAATTTTAATTTCAAGCAGGTTAGATGAGTTCAGCAGTTCTGCATTCACACCAAATCTCCCTGAAGCTACCTGCTGTCCGCGGGTGTTCGGATATTTACCAAGCATATCTTTAATTTCTCCGCCTTCACCGTTCAGGCTGACCATATTTAAGCGATTGGCTCCTTCAGCATAGGCTCTGAAGGCAATTTCATTTTGCGAGCCAAATGACATGGATGAAATAACAAATGGCAGATTATGCTGGCCGACAGAAATGTCTACATCCTTTGCTGAAAGAGGAGTATCTGAAGCTTTGAAACAGGTTAAATGGCGGATGGTAATTGAATTTTGTTTTTCCTGCTCTGATATTTTGTCACGATAGTTGTTATAGTCACCTGTGGCAGCAACATCTCCGATTGACTTCCAAATCCGCGGGAAAAGATGAAAGGTCTTGCCGATTCTTGCCTTATCATTATGATAATCAGCAGCTCTCTCAGCGGCATCTGCTTTAATCGCCTGAAAATCATAAGATAATTCTTTGGATCCAAAGAAATTCACGATATTAAGGCAGTTTGCTATATCCTCATGAAGACCAATGCTCGAGAATAAACGTCCGTATCCGCGAAGTTCATGAATGCCAATCGTTGAAATTACTTTTTCCAGACCTTTCGTCAGGGCGGAATATAAATGAATGGCTGGTTGAATATGCTCGTCTGTAACGGTCATGAACATAAAATATGGACTAATTAAATCGGCCCCTAATCCGAAAAGAGTGATAATGTCATGCAAGGATCTAACCGCAGCAGAACGTAATACAAGTGAACAATCTCTGCGTACTTCTTCTTTCACAAGGGCTTGATCAATGGCTGAAGTGACTAAATGAGGGTCAAGCCAATAATATCCATTTTGATGTGCAGTATCATCATCTATAATAATGAGCGCTTTCCCTTGTTTTACCGCAGTTACCGCTTCATGACACAATCGTTTTAATGCTGAATCAATGGTTTCGTCTTTTTGAAATACGGCATGGATCGTTTCCGCTAAATTCCTTTCCTGAAAGTAACGAATGATTTGCTCGTAGCTTGGCTGCTGCAATGCACCAGCCGCTTCAGCACCGATTTTCCCCTCAATAGCAATAGGAGTTTGCAGCTCTAAAATAGGTAGCACTTCTTCCTGTTTAAATAAAGAGGGGCGTTTGCCAATAATCACACGGGTTGAGAAATGTTCTGTTTCGCGGTCTCGATCGATTGCCGGGTTGGTAACGACAGCGACACTTTCTTTAAGAAAATCGGCAATATTTTTCCGATCTGGATTCAAAGCAGCAAGGGGAGCATCATGTCCAAGTGAACGAATAGGTTCTGCTCCTTTTTCTGCCATCTGCTCTATCAGCTGAATATGATCTTTTTCCCATCCAAATGCTTTATATTGGCCATTATGAATTTTATTTAAATAATTAAAAAGCTGGAATGACTGTTTGATTTCCGGCGTTTTTAAGCGTTTTCTTGCTCCCTCCACTTGAAGCCTTTTTGAAAAACGTTCATATACTTCCTGTTGTAATTGCTCCAGCTCGAATAATTGCAGATTTTCATGCTTCCACTTGAAGCCTACTTTTTCTCCCGGTGCAAGTGGTTTAGGGTCTGCTACATATTCGGTTGATGGGATGATGCCTGGTTCAGATGAAAAAAGATAGGAACTGTCTATTTCGAGCATCCAGAGCGGACGAAGTCCTAGAGCATCTACGCTAAAAACTGCTTCATCACCGAAACGTGATACAATCCCTGCTGGACCTTGCGCAAAATGTCCCCATGCTTCACGAATATACGTGTACAAATCCTGCAAGTGGGGACGATAGGCTTTTATTTCATTAATGATAGGTGGGAATAATAAATCAAGTGCTTCAAATAATGAATAACCATCCCGGCAAATAAAAGTTTCAATGGTCCGGCTTAAATCCTGTGAATCACTGCCGTCCTTTACAAGCGGGACACCGATCATTTTTGCTTCATCTCTTAATTTAGCAATTGTATTAATTTCACCGTTGTGTCCAAGGACACTAAAGGGCTGGACACGAAACGTGGTTGATAATGTATTTGTTGAATAGCGGTTGTGACCAAGGGTTATGGTCGAAGCTACAAGCGGGTTGGCCAAGTCATCATAGTACTTTGGAAGAATATCACCGGCACCCATGACTTTATAAACAGCATGATACTGACTAAATGAAGCTACATGTATACAATCATCTTTTTCGAATTCTATCGTTAATTCGAAAAGTTTCTTTGTTAGTTCTTGACCACTAAGGCTGGAAGTACAAGCAAATTGGAGGAATATTGGATTTTCTTGGATTGCGATTGGTCCAAGTGCTGTGGAATTTGTTACAGTAACTGAGTGAAATAATAAAGTAAATTGAGAGTCAGTGAGTGTTTTTAAGAGGAAAGACTTTTTTGCTTCGGCATCTTTGGTTCTAGTAATAAAAATATGTCCGACAACGAATTGATCCTTTTCAGCTTCATCAGGGTTTACTCCTGCAGCCTTAAGTTTTTCCCGCCAAAGTTTTCGAGGGATATCAATATGAATACCAACTCCATCACCTTCCCCATTGATAAAGCCTGCTCGGTGATTCATCGTCACCAGCGCATCTATACAACGAAGAATATTATCTTTTGTTGGTGTCTTTGTTTTTTCCAGACAGGCCACAATACCGCATGCATCATGCTCCTGCCTGTTAAAATTCTGAAAAGTGTGTTGGCTGTAAAATCGTTCCATCATAATTCGGCTTAAATGAATGATTATTCTTAAGCCTTTTCACCTCCTGAATAATTGATGATCACCTTTCCGATGAAAGCCAGACTGTCAATTAGCTTTATAAAGATACTCATTTGAGTGGAAATTCAGGCTAATGACGCTCAATATTCATGGCAAACAGAAGGTAACTTTTCAAAGACCAGCAACTTTATAGTATCACATCAATTTTTGGAAATCAATTAATTATAAGAATATTTGAATAATTTACAAAAGGAAAAAAGTCATTAAAGTATTGGGAAATGTATTGAAACAGTTAAATAAGCGGAAAACGGCATAAGATAAACGGAAGCTATCAAAGCTTCCGTTATGAATAAAAATAAATAAATTATTATTCTGCAGCGAGTTCAGAAAAGGCATTTTCTACAGCAAAAATCGTCGCATCAATATCCTCTTCTGTATGGGCAATCGTTAAAAACCAGGCTTCGTATTTCGATGGTGCCAGATGAATGCCTTGTTTTAACATTAATTTGAAGAACTTAGCAAACATTTCTCCGTCCGTGTTCTCTGCCTGCTCATAATTTTCTATTTTTTCGTCCGTAAAGTAAACGGTTAATGCCCCTTTTAAGCGATTAATGGTAATAGACATATTATGTTGTTTTGCTGCATTTAGAATTCCTTCTTCAAGCTTCGCTCCTAAACGGTCTAAATAGTCATAGATACCATCTTGTTTTAATACTTCAAGACAAGCAATTCCAGCTAGAATAGACGCAGGATTTCCGGCCATGGTACCTGCTTGATAGGCTGGACCTAATGGAGCCACATGCTCCATGATATCTTTTCTACCGCCGTAAGCTCCGATTGGAAGACCGCCGCCAATAATTTTTCCCATTGCTGTTAAATCAGGTGTTACTCCAAGCAGATCCTGGGCTCCTCCATATGTAAAACGAAAAGCTGTAATGACTTCATCATAAATAACAAGAGCACCTGCTTTGTGAGTCAGCTCGTTCACCGCTTCTAAGAAGCCTGGATTGGGTTCAACAATACCAAAGTTTCCGACAATTGGTTCAACTAGTACGGCAGCAATTTCATTTCCCCATTTCTCTAAAGCTTGTTTAAATGGTTCAATATCATTAAATGGAACAGTAATTACTTCTTGTGCAATGCTTTTGGGAACTCCGGCAGAATCCGGCGTGCCAAGTGTGGAAGGACCTGAACCTGCAGCGACAAGGACGAGATCTGAATGACCATGATAACAGCCGGCAAATTTAATAATCTTATCTCGCCCTGTATAAGCACGGGCTACACGGATTGTTGTCATGACTGCTTCAGTACCTGAGTTAACGAATCGTACCTTTTCTAATGCCGGCATGGCTTCTTTAAGCATTTTAGCAAAGGTAACTTCATGTGGTGTTGGTGTCCCAAAGAGTACCCCGGTTTCCGCAGCTTTTTTAATAGCTTCAATGATATGCGGATGGGCATGACCTGTGATAATAGGTCCATATGCGGCTAAATAATCGATATATTGGTTTCCATCAACATCATAAAAATAAGCACCTTGTCCTCTTTCCATTGCAACAGGTGCGCCGCCGCCGACTGCCTTGTAAGAACGGGATGGACTGTTTACTCCTCCGACAATATGTTTGAGTGCTTCAGTATGTAATCGTTCAGAATTAGTAAAATGCATGATATAGTAAACCCCCTAATTAGTCTGCTTCTACATTTTAGCACTATTGGTAATTATATTCTTATATCTAATTATTTTGACAATGAAATTTAAACGTTTTTAACTATGGTTCAAATGCTCGTCTAGGTTGTTTACCTGAAAATTCCTGCATATAAATAGAAACAAGCTCTATTAATCCATTCTGGAACAGCGGGAAAAGAGGGTAAGCATGATCTATTTCATTACACTTGCCTTTACGATCTATTGTATCGTAATGAGTTTACGAACTATTTTTATCCCAAACACGATTAAAGGAAAAATTGTATCGGTAGAAAATTTTATTTATTTAACCTTTGTTTATATTACGATTTTGATTGGTTTTGGATTGGTTTATATTTTACTTGAAACAAAAGGCTTTCAAATTATGATTGAACAATATCCAATGGCAACTGAGAACTTTGTGGAACGGTTTGGAACGTATCTTTATTTTAGTGCTGTTACACTTTTTTCAGTTGGCTACGGGGATATAGCCCCAATTGGAATCGGACGATTGATTGCGATGGTTGAAGCTTTAATTGGTTATACGATTCCAGCTGCTTTTGTAGCAAAAGCGGTGTATGGCCGTGAACGGAAGTGAGTTACTAGTTGTCTTGGTGTGAGGAATAAGTTAATCTGTATGTAGAACATAAATACGTATGTATTAGTTTGAAAGAAAATATATACTTAATTTGTGCTGATAGGAGGAATGTTTCAATGTCAACACTGACAGGGCAAGTTGCACCAGATATTGCTTTACCTGCAAGCAGCGGACAAACCATTCAGTTGTCTGATTTCCGTGGTAAGAATATTGTACTTTATTTCTATCCAAAAGATATGACACCAGGCTGTACAACGGAGGCATGTGATTTTCGCGATCGCCATGAGGATTTCTCAAAATTAAATACGGTGATTCTAGGCGTTAGTCCTGACCCGATATCAAAGCATGAAAAATTCATTGAGAAGCACGGTTTACCTTTTATATTGCTGTCAGATGAAGAACAGGAATTAGCAAAGGCCTTTGACGTATGGAAGTTGAAAAAAAACTTTGGTAAGGAATATATGGGAATTGAGCGCAGCACTTTTATTATTGATTCAGAAGGAAAAATCGTAAAGGAATGGCGCAAAGTCAAAGTTAAAGAACATACAAACGAAGTGTATCAGTTTATTCAAGAAAATTTAGTCTAAAACAAAGACAAAAATAGAAAAGGCTCTGTTACATTGATGTAACAGGGCCTTAATACATATAAATTTAAATTATTTTTAAGCCTATTTTTCTCCGAAAAGGCAATTGTCCATTCATTTATGATTGTATTGAATATCTTTATATTAGGGCATACCTCCTCAGATAGTTTTTAGCAGGTTGAAGCAATCAGCCTGCTTTTTTTATTTAGGTACTATTTACCAGGAGTCTTTTCTATAGTTAATCATGACTTATACATGTATTTGCAAAAAAAAGGATACTGACATATAAGTGGATAAGCGGTGGTCTATAAAAGATTTTATGACAAAACAATAAAAGCAATAAAACATATTAATAAAGCGCTGATAAACCACGTTAGTAGGGTGGTTATATTGACAAAAGTACTAAAAATTTGTACACTAATTATAACAATTATAAATTAATAATATTTTTTTAATAAAGAAAGAGGTGTATGACGGTGGAACAAAATCATTTAAAGGAAGCGCTAGAAACCTTAAAAGAAACGCGGGTTCGTATTACACCACAACGTCATGCGATACTCGAATATTTAATAAACTCAATGTCACACCCAACAGCAGATGATATTTATAAAGCCTTAGAAGGAAAATTCCCTAATATGAGTGTAGCAACAGTTTATAATAATCTGAGAGTATTTCGTGAGGTTGGCCTCGTGAAGGAATTGACCTACGGCGATTCATCTAGTCGTTTTGATTTTGTTACAACGCAGCATTATCATGTCATTTGTGAGAACTGCGGAAAAATTGTTGATTTTCATTATCCTGGATTGGATGAAGTGGAGCAGCTTGCAAGCTCAGTAACAGGCTTTAAAATCAGCCATCATCGTATGGAAATTTATGGTTCATGCCCTGATTGTACGATGAAAGAAGTACATTAATAGGGGAAATCTGCTGATAGTTTTTTGGGCTATCGGCTTTTTTATGTTGTGTGATTGAAAAGAGGGTGTCCCCGTGGGATACCCTCTTTTCAGTAATTTCCTTTGTTATTAAAGTTGTTTTTACGATTCAGTTTTTCATTAAATTCCTTACCTTCTAAAGTAGGATCAAGTGTCAGAGGTTCATTACAATACATACACATGTCAACTCTCCCGAGCATTTTTGTATGCTTACCACAGTTTGGACAAACGACTTGGATAGTTTTAGTTGAAAGCATTCCAATCCAAAAGTAAACCACAGTACTAGCAATGATAAATAACAAACCAAGCAGCATAAAAATGGTCATTAGAATAGGAGAGTTTCTGAAAAATATACCAAAATACATAACAACAAATCCGATAAAAATTAAACTGAGAGCAAAAGTACGTATTTTATTAATTTTACTAGAATATTTTTTCGCCATACAAATTCCCTCCCTAAAATTAAACTATATAGTATATTTTTGCAAAAATGAATCATTTTGTTTGAAAAAAATTAAGTATTTTCCGAATATATATAAACTTAATAAAACACCAGTAGTATTCATAAGATTTATGATTAATTTGAAGGAAATTATCTTTTTTCGTCGAAAATATAAGGGCTAATAGGCTAGTATAGAAAAGTTAGTCAAAGCGTATAACACTTGAAATGTATAGGGGGATTCAAGGTGGAAGACATTCTTCGTCCGATCTATCAAGAACGTGCAAGTCAGGAAAATACCTTAGGTGTACTTATTATTGAAAAACGTGAAAAATCAATTCCTTTCACAGATACCTTCGATGCGATATTACTTATTGTTGTAAAGGATGCAGTTCAGCCTGTATTTATCAAACATTATTCCTATCAAAATAAAAAGGCAGCGATGCATATTGTAACGGAAGCGCAATTGAATGAATGGCTTCTAATAGGATCTAACCGCAAGGTCATAGAATGGATTTATTCAGGCAGGGTTTTGTTCGATCGAAATGAATTTCTGCATAATCTAAGAGTTGAACTGAATGAATTTCCCTTTAATGGACGGAAGTTAAAAATGGGATTAGAATTTGCCAAACTTATTCGCCGCTATATGGACGGAAAATCCTTCTTTAAAAATAGTCAATACTTAGATGCTTTTAATCATATCGTTCACTCCCTACATCATCTTGGAAGATTGGCTTTGATTGAAAACGGATTTCATCCAGAGGTTACTGTTTGGAAGCAAGTAAAGCAAATTGAACCTGAAATATATCAACTGTATTATGAATTAGTTAATAGTGAAGAGGAATTAGAAAAACGTTTGAGTCTATTATTTTTAGCAAGTGATTTTCTCATCCATTCCCGAACTGAAAGGGGAATCGCACATTTAATTGATGTATTGAAGACTAAGGAGTTCTGGTCGTTTAATGAAATTGCTTCACACCCCGAACTAAGTTTATATTCTGTTGACTTAGAAGTCCTCTTCGAATATTTGGTTGAGAAACACTTTATTGAAGTCGTGACAATAGAAACGAAGGGTCAAGGTATTTTCCACAGAAATTATAAAGCAGCGGAAAAATTATTAAATAAAAAGTAATAAATACTATTGACCTTTATAAAATTAATTGATATATTTATAACCGTCGCTGTGAAACACGTTAAAACCTTTCGCGGCTGACGGGAAAGTTATTGACATTCTAAATGTCGTGTGTTAAATTAATTAGGTCGCTTCTGAAATAGCGGTAACAAATTGCTCTTTGAAAACTAAACAAACAAAAACGTCAACGTTAATTCTAGTTGCCTGAAGGCAAACAAAACTTATGAGCAAGTCAAACAATCTTATTGGAGAGTTTGATCCTGGCTCAGGACGAACGCTGGCGGCGTGCCTAATACATGCAAGTCGAGCGAACTTGCGGGAGCTTGCTCCCAAAAGTTAGCGGCGGACGGGTGAGTAACACGTGGGCAACCTGCCTGTAAGACTGGGATAACTTCGGGAAACCGGAGCTAATACCGGATAATTCTTTTCTACTCATGTAGGAAAGCTGAAAGGCGGCTTCGGCTGTCACTTACAGATGGGCCCGCGGCGCATTAGCTAGTTGGTGAGGTAACGGCTCACCAAGGCGACGATGCGTAGCCGACCTGAGAGGGTGATCGGCCACACTGGGACTGAGACACGGCCCAGACTCCTACGGGAGGCAGCAGTAGGGAATCTTCCGCAATGGACGAAAGTCTGACGGAGCAACGCCGCGTGAGTGATGAAGGTTTTCGGATCGTAAAACTCTGTTGTTAGGGAAGAACAAGTACGAGAGTAACTGCTCGTACCTTGACGGTACCTAACCAGAAAGCCACGGCTAACTACGTGCCAGCAGCCGCGGTAATACGTAGGTGGCAAGCGTTGTCCGGAATTATTGGGCGTAAAGCGCGCGCAGGCGGTTCCTTAAGTCTGATGTGAAAGCCCACGGCTCAACCGTGGAG
>NZ_CP137640.1:992500-4775000 GCF_036670025.1 Niallia oryzisoli
TAGGCGATGGACAACAGGTTGATATTCCTGTACCACCAAAATCCGTTTGAACGATGGGGGGACGCAGGAGGATAGGGTAAGCGCGCTGCTGGATTAGCGCGTCCAAGCAGTTAGGCTGCCAGCGAGGAAAATCCCGTTGGCGTGAAGGCTGAGCTGTGATGGCGAGGGAAATATAGTACCGAAGTTCCTGATTCCACACTGCCAAGAAAAGCCTCTAGTGAGGATTAGGTGCCCGTACCGCAAACCGACACAGGTAGGCGAGGAGAGAATCCTAAGGTGAGCGAGAGAACTCTCGTTAAGGAACTCGGCAAAATGACCCCGTAACTTCGGGAGAAGGGGTGCTTTTTAGGGTGAATAGCCCTGAAAAGCCGCAGTGAATAGGCCCAGGCGACTGTTTAGCAAAAACACAGGTCTCTGCGAAGCCGCAAGGCGAAGTATAGGGGCTGACGCCTGCCCGGTGCTGGAAGGTTAAGAGGAGAGGTTAGCGCAAGCGAAGCTTTGAATTGAAGCCCCAGTAAACGGCGGCCGTAACTATAACGGTCCTAAGGTAGCGAAATTCCTTGTCGGGTAAGTTCCGACCCGCACGAAAGGCGTAACGATCTGGGCACTGTCTCAACGAGAGACTCGGTGAAATTATAGTACCTGTGAAGATGCAGGTTACCCGCGACAGGACGGAAAGACCCCGTGGAGCTTTACTGTAGCCTGATATTGAATTTTGGTACAGCTTGTACAGGATAGGTAGGAGCCTGAGAAGCCGGAGCGCCAGCTTCGGTGGAGGCGTCGGTGGGATACTACCCTGGCTGTATTGACATTCTAACCCGCACCCCTGATCGGGGTGGGAGACAGTGTCAGGTGGGCAGTTTGACTGGGGCGGTCGCCTCCTAAAGAGTAACGGAGGCGCCCAAAGGTTCCCTCAGAATGGTTGGAAATCATTCGTAGAGTGTAAAGGCACAAGGGAGCTTGACTGCGAGACCTACAAGTCGAGCAGGGACGAAAGTCGGGCTTAGTGATCCGGTGGTTCCGCATGGAAGGGCCATCGCTCAACGGATAAAAGCTACCCCGGGGATAACAGGCTTATCTCCCCCAAGAGTCCACATCGACGGGGAGGTTTGGCACCTCGATGTCGGCTCATCGCATCCTGGGGCTGTAGTCGGTCCCAAGGGTTGGGCTGTTCGCCCATTAAAGCGGTACGCGAGCTGGGTTCAGAACGTCGTGAGACAGTTCGGTCCCTATCCGTCGTGGGCGTAGGAAATTTGAGAGGAGCTGTCCTTAGTACGAGAGGACCGGGATGGACGCACCGCTGGTGTACCAGTTGTTCTGCCAAGAGCATCGCTGGGTAGCTATGTGCGGAAGGGATAAGTGCTGAAAGCATCTAAGCATGAAGCCCCCTCGAGATGAGATTTCCCATAGCGTCAAGCTGGTAAGACCCCTGAAAGATGATCAGGTTGATAGGTTTGGGGTGGAAGCGTGGTGACACGTGGAGCTGACAAATACTAATCGGTCGAGGACTTAACCAATCGAAATGCGGAGGCGCCTTGCCCAGGAGCGACAAGCTTAAGACGGGGCGGCGAGAAGGTTGTTCTTTAACCTTCTTGACGGCACGGCTTAAGACTCGAGCTCCTAGGCGCCGAAGCTGGACAGAACATTGATACTCAGCCTTTTCTTCAGCATTATCTAGTTTTGAGGGAATAATTTTTATGAAATCCCTTGAAAATTTTTATAAAGACATTATAATAATATATGTCTTAGAGTTTGGTGGCAATCGCGAGAAGGTCACACCCGTTCCCATCCCGAACACGGAAGTTAAGCTTCTCAGCGCCGATGGTAGTTGGGGCAAGCGCCCCTGTGAGAGTAGGACGCCGCCAAGCGTAATGTTATTCCGCAGTAGCTCAGTGGTAGAGCGATCGCATGCCTCGAAGAGGCGCGATCTGCAATAAAAGCCAAAGGCTTTTAGCGCACAAGACCACTAGCAATAGTGAGGGAATAATACTTACTATTCCGCAGTAGCTCAGTGGTAGAGCTATCGGCTGTTAACCGATCGGTCGTAGGTTCGAATCCTACCTGCGGAGCCATAAGGAGAGCTGTCCGAGTGGCCGAAGGAGCACGATTGGAAATCGTGTAGGCGGGCAAAACCTGTCTCAAGGGTTCAAATCCCTTGCTCTCCGCCATTATTATGTTGGCCCCTTGGTCAAGCGGTTAAGACACCGCCCTTTCACGGCGGTAACACGGGTTCGAATCCCGTAGGGGTCACTAAAGTTTTTCACGACCGTGAAATAACTTTCCTTTTTTGTGGAGGATTAGCTCAGCTGGGAGAGCATCTGCCTTACAAGCAGAGGGTCGGCGGTTCGAGCCCGTCATCCTCCACCATATATTTTCTATTATCGCGGGGTGGAGCAACGAAGCGTTACTTCATCGAATAAACTGCGAGTTGTACCGATCGAGCTGCTGCTTGAATAAGCTTCCTGAGATCGGGACAGTCTTTGCTCACACTGAGCATGGCGAAAATTTTATACTTTCTATTATCGCGGGGTGGAGCAGTCCGGTAGCTCGTCGGGCTCATAACCCGAAGGTCGCAGGTTCAAATCCTGTCCCCGCAATTGGTCCGGTAGTTCAGCTGGTTAGAATGCCTGCCTGTCACGCAGGAGGTCGCGGGTTCGAGTCCCGTCCGGACCGCCATTTGTTTTTTAATATATTTTATAGTGGCTCAGTAGCTCAGTCGGTAGAGCAATGGACTGAAAATCCATGTGTCGGCGGTTCGATTCCGTCCTGAGCCACCATTCATATGGAGGGGTAGCGAAGTGGCTAAACGCGGCGGACTGTAAATCCGCTCCCTTGGGTTCGGCGGTTCGAATCCGTCCCCCTCCACCAAAGTTTTTTCACGTTAGTGAAAATAACTATCCATTTAGGGGTATAGTTTAAAGGTAGAACGAAGGTCTCCAAAACCTTTGGTGTGGGTTCGATTCCTACTACCCCTGTTAATCACAATGGCGGCTGTGGCGAAGTGGTTAACGCATCGGATTGTGGTTCCGACATTCGTGGGTTCGATTCCCATCAGCCGCCCCATTAGTTACTATTATTGGGCTATAGCCAAGCGGTAAGGCAACGGACTTTGACTCCGTCATTCGTTGGTTCGAATCCAGCTAGCCCAGCCATTCGCGGAAGTAGTTCAGTGGTAGAACACCACCTTGCCAAGGTGGGGGTCGCGGGTTCGAATCCCGTCTTCCGCTCCATATACTTTCGGCGGCATAGCCAAGTGGTAAGGCAGAGGTCTGCAAAACCTTTACCACCGGTTCGAATCCGGTTGCCGCCTCCATTTTTATTTATTAGTGTTAAGCCGGTGTGGCGGAATTGGCAGACGCGCACGACTCAAAATCGTGTTCCTTCTGGAGTGTCGGTTCGACCCCGACCACCGGTATCTTAATAATGAACGAGTTTATTCAAAAAACACTCATAGATGTTGATATATCAACATCTATGAGTGTTTTTTTGTTTTGTCGTAAAAACTAAAAAAAGTGGTATTTGAATTCATTTTATCACTTATACTATAGTCCCTTGTTCAAACAGCCCAAGAGATCCGTTCTTGCGTTTCTCAATATGAGAAGTTTTATCATTTGTAATGTTACTTAGTATTATGTTATTGTTAATTATGTAACCTATTAAATGTGAGACGTGTATATATAGGAGGTCATCCTATGGAGTATGTTGAGCCCATAAGAGACGTTGAAAGTATTAATGCAATAAAAGATATATTAAAAAAACATTCAAAAAGAGATTTATCGCTTTTTGTTCTTGGCATTAATACAGGAATAAGAATAAGTGATTTACTTTCCCTAAAGGTAGAGGATATATGGGATGAAAAGGGGATTAAGGAGTTTTTATATCTAAAGGAAATGAACAGCGACGAAACAAAAGCTTACTATTTAAATAAAAACGTTCAACATGCACTTGAAGATTACTTAAATAGTTATGATTTTCTTGAAAGTGATTATTTGTTTAAGTCAAAAAAAAATAATCTGCCGATTACACGTCAGCAAGCATACCGTATTATTAATAAGGCCGCAAAAGAGGTTGGAATTCCAGGTAAAATTGGTACGCATACACTTAGAAAAACATTTGGCTATCATGCTTATCGAAAAGGAATTGCCATTTCAATTATCATGGGGATTTATCATCATCATACACCTTCTGAAACATTACGATATATCGGAGTAGATAAAAACGAAAAGCTGCATATTAAGATAGATGTTAACTTATAAATGATTTAGGACGGACTACAAAAAGACCCCCACAATAGGTGGAGGCCGTCTTATAAGAAATCTTCATCAACATTAAAGTTTGTATCCATTTCAACATTAGTTAAGTCTTTTACAATGTTCTCATGTACCTGAACTTGTAATGTTTTTTTATCTGACATTAGCTTGAAAATGCCGTTATTAAAGTCAGTTCCGAATTCTTTAAAGAAAATTCCTTCATATTCTACATCCTTTGTATAATTAAAAATTAAGCGGTAATGCTCGTTCTCCTTAACAAGATAAGCACGTACACCTTTTTCATAATTTCTATCAGGGTTCTTTAAATAACGAGCAACGGAAATGATGTGAAGGTCAACAAATGGAATTTCACGTAGTAAAGAGTTAATAATAGATCCTTTTGCTATTTGTTCCCATCTACTTTGAGCAGTTTGGCCGAGAATGATTTGGGTAATATTTTTTTCCCGGGCAACCTCTGCTATCACTTTTGATATAGGCCTTTGTTCATTATCCTTAATAATAAATGCATCAGCACTATGTTGGGCGGCCAATTGTTTCCACCTTGCAATATAGTTTGATTTTTCAGCATCCAGCTCATCAAATGGTTTAGGGTCTACAGTGAGGATGTATAGAGGACAATTAAGCATATTGGCAATTTTACAGCCCCGTTGAATGAGACGTTCACCATTTGGACCATAATATACACAGACAAGGATACTTTCGTCCATGCGTTCTTTCTTTTTAATCATTTTTTTGTTCACCTCAGAATCGGATGACATTAACCCGATTTTATTCCTTTTGTATAAACTATGTATGACTATAACCCATGCCACAACTTCAGTCAATCATTTAAGTATTTCTATAAATTATCAATTAACAATCCACAGGGAGGGATATGATGTCATTTTGGTTACACGTCATGATTTTAATACCATTTTTATTTGCCATAGCCGTACCATTCATCTATAAGAGATTGTCACCGCGTATTCATACAGGATGGTTTGTCCTATTTATTCCGTTGGTGATATTTGTCTATTTATTATCATTTATTCCCAAAGTTTCAGAAGGAAATACTTTTACAGCAGCTGTTCCATGGATTCCGTCTGTCAATATTAACTTCACGACATATCTGGATGGGCTAAGCTTGATATTCGGGCTATTAATCTCGGGAATTGGTGCACTCGTTATTCTCTATTCCATTTACTATATGTCCAAGCATCGTGAGGCATTAAATAATTTCTACGTGTATTTATTGTTATTTATGGGAGCTATGCTAGGCCTGGTATTTTCCGATAACATTATTGTTTTATACGTTTTTTGGGAAACAACCAGTGTATCGTCTTTCTTATTAATTGCCTACTGGTATGAACGTGAAACATCACGTTATGGTGCACAAAAATCAATGCTAATTACGATTTTTGGAGGGCTGGCAATGCTGGCTGGTTTCATTATGCTTTCTAGCATTACGGATACGTATAGTATTAGAGAAATGATTAGCAAAGCAGCGGATATTCCTTCGCATTCGTTGTTTATACCAGCAATGATTTTAATCTTAATCGGGGCGTTTACAAAGTCAGCACAATTTCCATTTAGTATCTGGTTACCGGATGCCATGGAGGCACCTACACCGATAAGTGCTTATTTGCATTCAGCAACAATGGTTAAAGCAGGTATTTATTTAGTTGGCCGTCTGACTCCTATTTTCGGAGGGTCTCCAGAATGGTTCTGGCTTGTATCAGGTGTAGGAATCATCACTTTATTATATGGCTCGGTGAATGCCGTTCGGCAAACAGATCTAAAAGCATTATTGGCCTATTCAACCATTAGCCAATTAGGATTAATTATGAGTCTCTTAGGTTTAGGTTCTGCTTCTTTATATTTTGGGGATGGTAATGATTCCTCTGTATATGCTGTGGCCATATTCGCGGCTATTTTCCACTTAGTTAATCATTCTACATTTAAAGGCTCCCTATTTATGGTTGTTGGCATTATTGACCACGAGACAGGTACAAGGGATATTCGCAGGCTGGGCGGCTTAATGCATCTTATGCCCGTTTCCTTTACTCTAACCGTGATTGGAAGTTTTGCGATGGCGGGACTTCCACCATTTAATGGATTTTTAAGTAAGGAGATGTTTTTTACAGCTGTTCTACATGCATCAAATATGTCTGTGTTTAACGTGGATGTCATTGGTCTAGCTATCCCAATCATTGCATGGATTGCTAGTGTGTTTACTTTTGTTTACAGCATGATTCTTGTTTTTAAAACCTTTAGGGGGAAGAATAAGCTTGAGAAAATGGGAAGGGACGTACATGAAGCTCCAATTGGGATGTTAATTTCTCCACTTGTTCTTGGATCTCTTGTTATTATCTTTTTCTTTTTTCCGAATGTCCTTTCAGACTATTTATTAAAGCCCGC
This sequence comes from Niallia oryzisoli, assembly GCF_036670025.1. Taxonomy (NCBI): domain Bacteria; kingdom Bacillati; phylum Bacillota; class Bacilli; order Caryophanales; family Bacillaceae; genus Niallia; species Niallia oryzisoli. The sequence goes on from NZ_CP137640.1 coordinate 999,169, forward strand.
TTGGCATGCAGTGCTGCCGACAATCGCTGAAACAGGTGAATTGAATATAAAAATAAGTGCTTGGCATGGTTTCAATACTGAGCTGTTTATGACGTTGGGAGTCATCGGATTGGGTACATTGCTGTATATTTATTTGAAAAAATGGTATCCGATCTATCATATATTCCCTGACAGTATCTCGTTAAATAATATCTACAATCTCGGTTTAGAGAAAATGGAAAGTGTATCGAAGTATATAACCGTGAGATATATGACAGGTTTTATCCGCGACTATTTAGTATATATCTTTTTGTTTATCATCCTTGTTGTTGGGGGGGCCATGTGGTTGTTCAATGGTTACTCCTTTGATCCATCAAAGGATGCACCCGTTAATATTTTTGAAGCAATATTAATGACTTCGATGGTGATTACCGCTTTAGCCGTTCTGTTTTCAAAAAAGAGGCTGACTGCCATAGTTGCTGTTGGGGCCTTAGGCTTCCTCGTATCCTTTTTCTTTGTACTATTTAGAGCACCTGATTTGGCATTAACCCAATTAGTAGTTGAGACGGTGACAACAGTTTTATTTTTACTTTGCTTCTATCACTTGCCTGAGTTGAAAAAGGAGATCAGCCGAATACCGTTTAAAGCGGTTAATGCAGTCATCTCGATTGGAGTTGGTGTAATTGTAACAATCGTAGCATTATCTGCGAATGGAAATCGTTTATTTGAATCAATCTCTTGGTATTACGAGAATTCTTATGAATTGGCAGGAGCAAAAAATATTGTAAACTCAATTCTCGTTGATTTCCGCGGGTTTGATACGATGCTCGAGATTCTTGTATTAAGTATTGCTGGTATTGGGGTATATACATTAATCAAGCTTAGACCGCAAAGGAGGGATGAAAATGAAGAAGCCAAATGATGTAATCATACGAAGTGTAACAAAGGTTGCTGTCGTGATTATATTTACGTTTGCTATTAATCTTTTTGTCTCAGGACATCATTATCCCGGCGGTGGATTTATTGGCGGTTTAGCCTTTGCATCAGCTTTAATCCTTCTGTTTTTAACGTTTGATATTGAAACGGTTCGAAAAAATATCCCGGTCGATTTTAAAGTGGTGGCTGCTGTAGGTGTTTTGATTGCTGTTCTAACAGGAGTCGGTGCAATGCTATTTGATTTCCCGTTTTTATCACAGACATATGGGTATTTTAATCTTCCTGTCTTTGGAAAGACAGAACTTGCAACTGCGGTAATTTTTGATGTCGGGGTAGCGTTGGCGGTCATTGGCACCTCGGTCACGATAATTATGAGTATAGGTGATGATCGATAATGGAAACGTTAATGTCTGTCCTTGTTGGTATATTATTTACAATTGGAATTTATTTGATTTTGACGAAAACCCTGCTAAGAATCATTTTGGGAACATCGATCCTTGGTCATGGCGTCAATTTACTGATTATCACGATGGGGGGGTTAAAAAAGGGAGGTCCGCCTCTTCTTGGCATAAAGAATTTAACCTATGCTGATTCTTTGCCTCAAGCCCTTTTATTAACAGCCATCGTAATAAATTTTGCCACAACAGCTCTTTTTTTAGTGCTGAGTTATCGTGCTTATAAAGTATTGGGCACGGATGATACCGAGCAAATGAGGGGTGTTGAGAATGAATAATTTGGTTATTCTACCCATAATTATCCCGATTCTAACCGGTATGATTATGGTGATTTTTCGGAAAAGGATTAAATTACACAGATTTTTAAGTGTTTTTTCGATCATTGCTATCGGCCTTTCAGCGCTTTTATTAATGATTCAAATTGAAACATCAGGAATACAAACACTTCATTTAGGCGGCTGGGAAGCGCCCTTTGGGGTAAGTATGGTCGCTGATATGCTTTCGGCACTGCTAATCCTGACAACGAGTATTGTTTCACTCTGTTGTTTGTTGTATGCCTTTCACTCGATTGGAAGAGAGAGAGAATTGAACTACTTTTACCCGCTATTTTTGTTTCTCATTACAGGGGTTAATGGCTCGTTTATTACTGGTGATATTTTTAATTTATTTGTTTGCTTCGAAGTCATGTTGGTTTCATCTTATGTGTTGATTTCATTAGGAGGTACGGGAATTCAACTTAGGGAATCAATTAAATATATATTGATTAATATAATCTCTTCCTTTCTATTTCTTGTTGCTGTAGCATTCCTATATGCAATGACAGGTACCTTGAATTTTGCTCACCTCTCGATTCGTGTAGCTGAAGTGGGACAAGCAGGGCTTATGACCACAGTTGCTATTCTCTTTTTAATTGTTTTTAGTTTAAAAGCTAGCCTTTTTCTATTCTTTTGGCTGCCAGGTTCCTACAGTGCTCCTCCAACTGCGATTTCCGCAATTTTTGCAGCATTGTTAACAAAGGTAGGGATTTATGCGATTATTAGAGTTTTCACCCTTGTTTTTTATCATGAGCCGCAAGTGACGCACTTATTTATAGGGATTTTGGCTGCGATAACGATGATATTAGGAGCCATAGGAGCCGTTGCTTTTTGGGATATTAAACGAATTTTGACTTATAACGTAATTGTAGGTGTCGGATTTATTTTAGCTGGTGCTGCATCGTATACAACGGAAGGAATGACGGGATCCCTATACTATTTGATTCACGATATGATTGTAAAGGCGCTGATTTTCCTTTTAGGAGGAACAATTATCCACCTTACTGGAACAAGCAAGCTTAGAGAAATAAGCGGTCTTATCCAATTACATCCTGGATTGGGATGGATGTTTTTTATAGCGGCATTATCCCTTTCAGGCATTCCACCGTTAAGCGGTTTTCTAGGGAAAATTTTCATAACACAGGGGACTTTTGAGGCAGGCTACTTTTGGTTGGGCGGAATTGGACTGATAACGAGCCTTATGGTTCTGTATTCAATCATGAAAATCTTTATGAAAGGATTTTGGGGTAATACTGAATTAACTAAGGAAGATGAGAAAGGGACTACTAAGGGGTTAATGCTGCCACTGGGAGCCCTTACCATGTTAACGATTGCGCTCGGATTAGGTGCTGAAGGAATTCATGATTACGTTACTATTGCAGTAGAAGGCTTAATGGATCCAAGCTTCTATATTAAAGCAGTCATGGATAGTAACCAGGGGCAATAGATTAAATGGTTAATATTTATATATATATGGAAAGGGGTGATAGCAATGCCCATGCAGGTATTAGTAAATTTACTGATTGGTGTAATTTGGATGTTTCTTCAGGATGATTGGAGTGTCCTCACCTTCTTTAGTGGTTATTTATTTGGTTTATTGGTGCTTTTTATCTTACGTAAATATCTTCCCACTAAATTCTACTTGGTCACATTGCTTGCGATCGTACAACTTTTCCTCGTATTTATTTATGAGTTGTTTACATCAAGTATTTTAGTGATTCGACAGATACTTCGGCCGAGAATCAATGTTACTCCAGGGATATTTACTTTGGAAACTGAATTAGAAGGGGACCTGGAGGTTACATTACTTGCATTACTGCTGACCTTAACCCCTGGGTCTGTAGTGGTTGAAGTTTCCCAAGACAGCAATAGATATTATATCCATGCAATGGATATCCCAGAATCGAGTGATGCGGTTCTTGCATCTACAAAAAAGTTTGAAAAGGCTATAAAGAAGGTGACACGTTAATGATACAAGGGATATTAATTTGCTCACTTGGTTTTCTTAGTTTTGCTGTTATGGCTACTATTTATCGGTTAGTCAAGGGGCCTACTGCTCCTGATAGGATTCAGGCACTGGATGCTTTAGGGATTAATCTCATTTCCGGTGTGGCTATTTTTTCTGTTTTGTTAAGAAATACTGGATTTTTTGAAGTGATTTTATTAATTGGTATTCTATCCTTTATCGGAACGATTGCTTTTGCGAGATATCTTGAAAGGGGTGTGGTCATTGAGCGTAATCACTCAGAGTGAATATATCGCCGTTTTGTTTATATTGATTGGGACAATCTTTAGCTTTTTAAGCGCAGTTGGATTAATTCGTCTCCCGGATATTTATACCCGCTCACATGCACTTTCAAAAGGATCCACAATGGGCGTACTTTTTACACTTGTTGGAACCTTCCTTTTTTTCGTGCTAGAAGGATTTTTTAGTATTCGTTTATTTCTAGGTATTTTCTTTGTATTTCTCACTGCACCTGTGGCTGCACATGTTATTGTCCGGGCTGCCTACCGTTCCAATGTTCCTCTTGCTAAGGTAAGCGTAAAGGATGACCTGAAGGAAGTAATTGGTTCGGAGGGACAGGCCTCCCGTCCCGATAGTGGGGCATTGGGTGCCAGTCAACATCCAGGAATTGATAATTCATAATTGAAATACAAGGACCGTCTCAAAGATTCTTCCTTATTTGTTTTGAATTTGAATATTAAAAGTGCCAGGCACTAGCCAGAAATTCTGGAAGGTGCCAGGCACTTTTTTCTAATTCATTGATTAATAAAGGAAGCATGAGAACCTTATGCTTCCATCATGATTGAAATGTAAATGGAATACCTATCATTTTAGCGGTTGGCTCATCGTAGGATACTAAATCGTTTTTTGTTAACTCTTTTAAAGAGTGTTTTCCCATTGCCCTTAAGGACATTTTCATTTCTTCTATACTTGCCGTTAGAAACTTCTCTGCTGATTTTACTCCATCTTCAATTTTAAATTGATCTTTGAATTTCCCGTTATACCAAACCGCTTGTGTGGGAGGTTCAAATGGAAGAGCTTTCAAGGATTGAGTATGTGAGAGAGTGAATAACATGGCTGAGCCTACATACACTGCATCAGCTCCGAGTGCAAGCACTTTTAAGAAATGTCCGGGCACTAAAAGTCCGCCTGACACGATTAAACTAATTTTATCTTTCATATTTCTTTTAGTTAAATGATTAACAGCTCTAACTAACCCGTGTAATGTTGGGATTCCAAAGTCATCGCATAAAATTGGCGGGGCCTCTTTCATGGCTGCTTGTCCACCGTCAATAGCAATAAAGTCTACGCCCATTTCAATTAAATGGTCGATATCCTCTTCAATCTTTCCTCCCATTCCAATTTTTGCTCCAATGGGAACACCACCTGACATACTTCGGAGTTCCTCCACAAGGTCTTTCAGATCCTGTAATGTTTGATTCTCAAAAAAGAGTTCACCAATTACGGCCTTTTCATTTTCCTCAAGCCCCATCACTTCGCGGGCTCGCCCTGTTAAATCCTCGGGTAAAATCGTTTTGCCCATGCCAACTAGTGCACCTTGCCCTAGCTTGATTTCAATCATGTCGGCACGCTTAATGATATCCTCTTCCTTTGCCCATGATGTTTTGCCAAACTGTAAAATATATTTTCCTGCTGCGTCTAATTCCTCAGGCAAAACTCCGCCTTCTCCAGAATTAATGGCAGTGCCAGCATTTTTTGCAGCTGTTGTTAAAGCAAGCCTTGCTTGTTCACTAATTCCGATTCCGTAGCCCATCCCGCTGATGATCAAGGGAATATCAATTTTCATCGGTTTTTTAGCTTTTGGGCCAATTGTGACCATCATGTCTACTTCCTCTTCACCATTTACCGGAAAGGGTGAAACCTGTGTAGGAATAAAGGTAATCGGATCCAAATGCGGCCATTTTTTTGAAGAGCCAGTAAGCGGACGGTGAAGGACGGTGCCTAATTCAGCACGCAAGCTATTTTCAAGTACATTTTGAATTCCCATATGTCTAAGACCTGGCAGCAGCTCCATAATATTTTCTTGATAGCTGTCTGTTAAAATAATTTTTCCGGTTTTCTTTACTATTTGTTTGATCGTCCAACGCCAGCCTATAAGAAGGAATAATACAAAAACAAATAAAATGGTTATCATCGCAAATAGTATATAAGTTAATATATTCGGCATATTATCTTCTCCACCATTAGTAAATTTGATTCATCATCTCAATTTGCAAGGAAGTATTCATTAAACAGCTGCCATTCAGCATTCTTTTTCTGTGCTTTCCCAAGCTTCAAATGTAAAAGGTATTCCAATCATTTTAGCGGTCAATTCGTCGTATGATACTAAATCTTTTTTTGACAACTCTTTTAATGAACGTTTTCCCATTGCCCTTAAGGCCATTTTCATCTCTTCGGTACTTGATATTAAAAATTTCTCAGCTGATTTTACACCGTCTTCGATTTTAAATTGATCTTTGTATTTCCCTTGATTCCAAACCGCTTGCGTAGGCGGTTCAAAAGGAAGAGCGTTAAGGGATTGAGTATGTGCAACAGTAAATAAAATGGCGGAGCCTAAATATACGGCATCAGCTCCGAGTGCAAGTATTTTTAGAAAATGCCCAGGAACAAGAAGCCCGCCTGACACTATTAAACTAATTTGCCCCTTCATTTTCCTTTTTTCTAAATGATGAACAGCCCTAACAACTGCGTGCAATGTTGGTATCCCCATATCATCAGATAAAATGGGTGGTGCACCAAGCGTGCTTGCTTGACCGCCATCAATAGCGATATAATCAACGCCTAGTTCAATTAAATGGTCAAGATCTTCTTCAATTTTTCCACCCGTCCCCATTTTCACGCCAATAGGAACACCGCCTGTCAGCCTGCGAAGTTCCTCAACAAGTTCCTTCATATCTTGTAATGTTTGATTTTCAAAGAAATTATCAAAAATGACGGCCTCTTCGTTTTCCTGAAGTCCCATCACTTCACGAGCCCGCCCTGTTAAATTTTCGGGTGAGATTCTGCCACCCGTTCCGAATAATGCTCCTTGTCCAAACTTAATTTCAATCATGTCAGCACGCTTAATTTTTTCTTCTTCTTTTGACCATTCCGTTTTAGAAAACTGTAAAATATATTTTCCCGCAGCATCTAATTCTTCTTGCAATATCCCCCCTTCGCCTGAATTAATAGCAGTACCCGCTTTTTTTGCTGCTTCTGCCAAAGATAATCTCACTTCTTCACTAAGTGCAATCCCATAAGCCATCCCGCTGATCATAAGCGGAATTTTAATTTCCATTGGTTTTTTTGCTTTTGGCCCGATTGTGACCGTCACATCTACTTCTTCATCTCCATTAATTGGAAAAGGAGTTGTCTGAGCAGGGATAAATGTAATGGGGTCTAAATGAGGCCATTTTTTTGAAGAACCAAGCGGGCGGTGAAGAACGTCGCCCGTTTCAGCACGTAAACTATTTTCAAGCATATTTTGAATGCCCATATGCCGAAGTCCCGGCATTAACTCCATAATATTTTCTTGATAACTGTCCGTTAAAATAATTTTTCCCATTTGCTTCACCATTCGTTTGATTATCCAACGCCAACCTATAAGCAGGGATAAAAAAAGGATAAATAATATGGAAATTATTGTAAAAACTAGATAGTAAAATATGTTCGACATATCCTTCTCCACTATTATGATTAAATTATTATTTGGAATACTTATTATTTCCATATAGTAGTAAATTATGTTTGCAAGGTAAATTTATTGGGGAAGTCCTGAGGTCTGAATATATAGTTTATGACAGCTGTTTGTGAAAGAAAGGATACATGTGATGGAAATATTGAGAGATATCGAGCATCGACCTTGGCCGTTAGCTTCAAAGAATTGGATTATGCGTCAAAGCTGGAGAAATGTATTATTTGTCCATTATCCAGTTTCATCAGACCGCCTGCGACCTTATATACCTTCTTGTTTAGAAATTGACACCTATAATGGAACTGCTTGGCTGGGCGTGGTTGCATTCATGATGAAGGGAATTTATCCTCGTGGATGGTCATCTCTATCATTGACCCCGGCATTTTCAGAAATTAATGTGAGGACATATGTCCAATTTAATGGAAAACCGGGTGTTTTTTTTCTATCTCTTGATGTTAATGATTGGGCTTCCTATACGATAGCAAAGCGTTGGTATCGTTTGCCATATCAACGGGCAAACATTTCGTATCAACAAGAAGGAGAAACTTTTTATTTTGAAAGTGCTCGTAAAAGCACTGCGGCAAATTCGCCTATTTCCATTCAAATAAAATATACGCCGATATCGGAAGTATATGTTCCAAAGGAAGGAATGCTGGATCATTGGCTAACAGAGCGATATTGCCTTTTTAGCTCCAATAATAAGGGTAATATTTTTTGCGGAGAAATTCACCATCAACCATGGCCTATTCAAAATGTAAGAGCCGAGATAAATAGGAATACCCTTTATACACCTTTTAAGATAGATAACACGAATCTGCAGCCACTTTATCATTTCTCAAAAGGGGTTGATACACTTTTTTGGAACATTAAACGGGTCAGAGGGACAGGCACGTCGGCCCATTTATGTTAACTCTGGTACAAGGTGCCTATCCATTCCTATATTTGGGTTTATTGTATAAAATAAACCCAAATGAAGAATTCTAGAAAAAAGGAATGATCGAATTTGCAATAAGAGGGGGATCTGCTTGATTCGTAATATTGATAAATTGCTAAAGAAAAAGAAAGAAAAGAAGCCGATGTCATCAAACAGTCAAGAAAATTCGAAACCTAAGGAAGCTCTTTCTGGCAATTTAGATCAAGATATCGAAACCTTTCGTTCAATCTATCATAATTGTTCAGATGTTATATTTCGTTCGTTCTTTATTTTTGGACAACAGAAAGCGATGCTTATTTATATTGAGGGCCTTTCAGATGTTGAGGGAATTGAGAATTTTGTGCTTATTCCTTTCATGGAGGAATCCACTAATGAATTTGGTTCCTTAAATAAGTATCTCGAACATAAAATGCCTGTCTCGAAGGTAAACAAAGTAAATGCTGTGGCAGATTGTATTGATTCAATTTCAAATGGAAATCCCCTTCTTTTGTGTGAAGGGGATGTGAATGCTTATTCCTTAGGTTTGGCTAAACGGGAGCAGCGAGCGATGGAAGAACCCGTTGCAGAGGGGGGAATTAGAGGTTCACGAGAAGGTTTTACGGAATCGATTGCGATAGGAACTTCTCTGTTGCGGCGTATTATCAAAAGTCCGGCTCTTAAAATGCAATCTATGACAATTGGAAGTTACTCGAGAACAAACATTGTAATCGCCTATATTGAGGGTGTTGCTGATAAAACGTTAATCGAGGAGATCATGAATCGTCTGAAGCGAATAAAAATTGATGGAATATTAGAAAGTGGATATATTGAAGAAATGATTGAGGATAATCCATTTTCACCTTTCCCACAAATCATGACGACAGAACGGCCGGATATAGCCTGCTCAAATCTTTTAGAGGGGCGGGCAGTGATACTAGTAGAAGGAACCCCCTTTAGTTTAATTGCTCCAGCTACTTTTTTTTCTTTGCTTCAATCACATGAAGATTACTATCAACGATTCATGATGGGAACGATTATTCGTTGGTTGCGGTATTTATTTTTAGGAATCTCTCTATTATTGCCTTCCTTATACGTGGCTGTTCTGACGTTCCATCATGAGATGGTCCCCCCACAGCTGCTTTTAAGCATAGCTGCTTCTCGGGAAGCCGTTCCTTTTCCGGCCATTGTTGAAGCGCTGCTTATGGAAGTTGCGTTTGAAGCATTGCGGGAGGCAGGCGTTAGATTACCGAAACAGATTGGCTCAGCGGTCAGCATTGTTGGAGCACTTGTAATAGGTCAAGCTGCCGTTCAGGCAGGGTTGGTTTCAGCGCCCATGGTCATTATCGTAGCGATTACAGGAATCTCTTCCTTTATGATTCCTCGATATGTTGCTGGAATTGCAATTCGGATGCTGCGTTTTCCAATTATGCTGCTTGCATCCAGCTTAGGTTTACTTGGCATTATGTTGGGAGTGATTACTATAGCCATTCATTTATGCACCTTACGCTCCTTCGGTGTGCCGTATTTATCTCCGCTGGCACCACTAAAAAGCCGTGAGCTGAAAGACATTCTATGGAGATCTCCTTTGTGGATGATGGATACTCGTCCTCACTTTACCGGAGAATCTAATTTGTACCGTCAGGTCTCGGGGCAAGCACCGAGTCCTGAAAAGGGTGGTGATTAAGGGTAAAAGTAATGGAAGGGAAATAAAACTGGTTGGAGAAAGGGAATGGACAACACTTCATGAAAAGGATCCTTCTTTTGTTATTTACTTGTATGTCAATTCTTGTCTTAAGTGGATGCTGGGATCGAGTGGAAGTCAATGATTTGGCGATTGTCACAGGAGCTGCCATAGATAAAAAAGATGATAATCAAATCGAACTCTCTCTCCAAATATTTATACCGAAAACACTAGGCAGCGGGGGAGGGCAAGCTAGTGGAAGCGGGGGCGGGAAAATGACAGTAACAGCATCTCAAACAGGAAAAAATATTGCAGATGCTATTTCTAAGCTTCAAGGGAAACTTCCTCGTGAAATTTTTTGGGGACAATGCAAAGTGTTTATTTTTGAAGAGGCATTGGCAAAACAGGGAATTCAAGAGCATATAGATTATATGCTCCGTCATCCAGAGCCTAGGGAAAGAGCCTATATCTATATCAGTGAGGGGAAGGCAAAGAATCTTCTTGAACTAGTGCCTAATCTAGAAAGGTATTCTTCGGAAGTTTTACGTGAAGTAACAAACTTTCGTGTCGGGTTGCAAATCACCCTCCAAGATGTTGATGAAATGATCGTAGGCATAGCTCAAGGCGCTGCCATTCCATTCGTTAAAATTGCAGAGCAGCCAAGTGAAGGAAAAGCAGTTAAGTATGCTCATATTGATGGAACGGCCGTTTTTAAAAAGGATCAAATGATTGGAACGATTACGGAAGCTGAAACAAGAGGTGTTTTATGGCTAAGGGATGAAATTAAGGGATATACAGTAAGTGTCGAGATTGAAGATGAGGAAGGGCTTGTGTCTTTGAATCCGGTATCAGCACGTGTTCATTTGATCCCTCGAATCCATGATGGAAAATGGGAAATGATTGTGGATGTAAATACAGAAGGGGCTATAATACAAAATGAAACAAATTTTAATTTTGAAGATCCAAAGTTGTTGGAAAAGGTAGAACTTGCCTATCAAAAAAGTATTGAAAATCGTATCAAAGAGGCCCTTAAGAAAATACAGCATGGGCTGCGTGCGGATATTGTTGGTTTTTCTGAGGAATTCTATCGGGAATATCCAAAAGAATGGAAAATAGTTGAAAACCGCTGGGATGAGCTGTTTCCGGAAGTGGACGTAACCATTAACGTTATGACTCATATTCGCAGGGAAGGTTTTACAAATAAGCCAGGAGCAATACCAGATGAAGAGGTGAAGCATAAATGAGATGGGGAGCATTTTTCGGAACAACGCTTATTATTTCAATAATGATGATCATTCAATGGCCGAGAATAAAAAAGTACTCTAAAAAGGAAAAATTGGTCTTTTTCATTTTGCTGTTTATCGGTTGGGGACTTTCCATGTTCGATCTCCCACATATTTCAGGACCAGTGACATGGTTAAAAGAACTTTTTAAACCATTTGCACCCCTCTTAGAATCTTAGTAATAATGATTTTGATTCTTTTACTTTGCACAAGGAAAGGAAAAAATAATGAAGAAAGGAAAAATTTCATCCTTACAGATGGCAATGTTATTATATCCTGCCATTATAGCTACGAGTATTATCTCAGTACCAAGTATTGTGGCGAAATATGCAAAGAATGATTTGTGGATATCTCCCATTCTCGCGTCTGTTATCGGATTTGTAACGGTCTATATTGCCTATGAATTACATAAACTTTATCCAAAGAAAACCGTGATTCAATTCAGTGAACAAATTGTAGGTCGGTTTGCAGGAAAAATAATCAGTTTCTTTATCCTTAGCTTTTACCTTCTGTCTACTGGGCATATCATTAGAGGGTACAGTGAATTTATTGTTAGTTCTTTTTTGATTAATACTCCGATTAGTGTCATTATGTCAACGATGGTGCTGCTTTGTGCAATTGCTGTGCAAGGAGGACTTGAAGTATTAGGGAGACTTGCTCAGTTATTTATACCTTTGTTTGTCGTGCCAATCTTTATTCTTGTCATTTTATTAAGCCCTGACTATGATATGAAAAATATATTTCCCATATTAAGTGAAGGAATTATGCCTCCAATCCAGGGATCAATTATACCAGGAGGATGGTATTCGGAATTTTTTCTGATTATTTTTCTTCTGCCATTCTTAACAGATGTAAACAAAGCTAGAAAATATGGGGTGCTAACTGTTTTAGCTGTAATGGTGACGTTAGTTGTGGTTAATTTGACTGTTCTTTTTGTATTAGGTTCAACGACTTCTTCTAGGAATTTTCCTTTATTGAATGTATCGCGATACATCAGTCTTGCTGATTTTTTTGAAAACCTGGAATCGGCTGCCATGGCCGTTTGGATTGTAGGAGCTTTTATCAAAATCTCTGTTTTTTATTATGCGGCTGCTTTAGGAACTGCACAGTTGCTAAACCTTTCAGACTACCGGGTTGTTATATGGCCATTTACGATTATCTTTATAGAAATTGCTTTTTGGTCAATACCAAGTACGGCAATATATACCTCTTATCTTATTTTTGTGCTTCCCTTTTATGGACCCATTGTCCAAACGATTATTCCATTATTTTTATTATTGATTGCACTTGTTCGACAGAAATTAATAGCAAAATAGTGGACTTTATGTTCAATTTCTTTTTTGTTTGGGAAAATATGGCGGAAAAGAGAAGGGGCTGTGAGACAGCCCCTAGTTAACATTAATTTCTAATCAGATATTCAAAGGCACCTAAAGCTGCTGTTGCGCCCGATCCCATTGAAATAATGATTTGTTTGAACTTGCTGTCTGTACAATCTCCAGCTGCATATATACCCGGAATATTCGTTGATCCGGATTTATCAACAATGACTTCACCATTACGACTAAGCTCTACGGAGCCGCGAAGCCATTCTGTATTTGGAATGGTACCGATTTGAACAAATACTCCTTGTAGTTCAATATGATGTTCTTCGTTAGTCCTGCGATCGATGTAGGTAACACCGTTTACTTTGTCTGTACCGGTGATTTCTTTAATCTGCGCTTGTTCAATAATCGTTACGTTAGGAAGACTGCGCACGCGATCCTGCAGTACAGGGTCTGCTTTTACCTCTGATCTGGCAAGAAGAGTAACATGTTTAACTATACCTGCTAAATCAATTGCTGCTTCTACCCCTGAATTTCCTCCGCCAATGACGGCAACGTGTTTTCCTGCAAATAATGGGCCATCGCAGTGGGCACAGTAGGCAATCCCTTTATTTTTAAACTCTGCTTCACCAGGTACATCGGCATTACGCCAACGGGCACCTGTTGAAAGGATAACAGTTTTACTTTTTAGGACAGCACCGTTTTCTAGTTCAACTTCAATGAAATCTTTCTTTTCTAATCTTTTGGCACGCTGTAAATTCATAATGTCCACGTTATATTGTTTGACATGTTCTTCTAGCGTCGCTGCGAGCTTAGGGCCTTCTGTATAGTTCACAGTAATCAAGTTTTCAATTCCTACTGTATCTAATACCTGACCGCCAAAACGATCAGCGACAATACCAGTACGTATTCCTTTACGTGCCGAATAAATTGCTGCGCTCGCACCTGCAGGACCGCCTCCAACAATAAGAACATCATAAGGTTCTTTATTTGCAAACTCGGAAGCATCCGGTCCACTGCCAAGTTTTACAAGAATTTCTTCAAGTGACATCCGGCCGCTGTTAAAGAATTCTCCATTTAAATAAACAGTAGGAACTGCCATGATATCTTTTGCTTCCACTTCCTCACGATACACAGCACCATCAATCATTGTATGGGTAATGCCAGGATTCAGAAGACTCATCACGTTAAGGGCTTGAACGACATCAGGACAGTTATGGCAGCTTAAGCTGGCATATGTTTCAAAATGATAGTCACCTTTAATAGCTTTAATCTGATCGATGACTTTTTGGTCCACTTTTGGAGCTCTGCCACTCACTTGCAAGAGGGCTAAAACCAATGAAGTAAATTCGTGACCAAGCGGGATACCGGCAAATGTGATTCCAGTGTCTTCACCAGGACGATTTATGCTAAAACTAGGAGTTCTTTCTAATGTTGTGTTCTCTACCTTTATGTTGGACGACATTGTCGCTAATTCATCTGCTAAAGCGGTCATATCTCGTGAAACGTCATCATTCCCCGCGCTTACTTTAATTTGTACTTTACCTTCCATAAGCTGTAGGTATTGAGATAATTGTGTTTTAATTTCTGCATCTAATATCATGAATCGTGTCCTCCTTTATTTGGCGATAACATTATTATACATTTTTGTTGATGTACTTAATTTGAAAAAGTGTGAACAAATTGCGGTTCTTTCTTAGTAATATCATTTGTTAGTTTGTGTCCTAAAATGTTATTTATTTATAATTATTATTAATTTATATTAATTATCGTTTAGAAAACGATTTTTGTCAAGCATATAAATCTATTATTTGTTTTACTTGGCTTCTTTTATTAAGGTAAAAAATGTATACAAAAAATAATAATTTGTATACAATTAATCTGTCGTAATTTTTTTAATAAAAAGGAGCGAATAAAATGCTAGTGAACACAAAAGAAATTTTACTAAATGCTCTACAGAATAACTATGCGGTTGCAGCATTTAATGTTTATAACTTAGAAACAGTTCAAGCTGCCATTAAGGTTGCTGAAAAGGAAAATCAGCCTGTCATTATTGCTTTAGGTGAAAGATACTTTCCTACAGTAGATGTTGAAGGCTTTGCTGCATTAGTGAAAGTAATGGCAGAAAAAACTCGTATACCAGTTGCACTTCATTTGGACCACGCTTATGAGAAGGAATCCATTATTCGTGCGATTCGATGCGGGTTTACCTCTGTGATGTATGATGGATCAAAATATGAACTGGATCAAAATATAGCCTATACAAAAGAGATAGTAGAAATCGCGCATATGGCGGGAGTCTCTGTTGAAGCTGAGATTGGATCTGTTGCGCGGGGAGCATTCTCGGATGAAGAGGAAGGGAATGGAACATTGACTGACCCGCAATCAGCTAAAGAGTTCGTTGCAGCTACAGGTGTTGACTTTTTAGCAGCGGCTATAGGTACTGTTCACGGCATGTACCAAGGAGAACCAAAGATTGACCTTGCTCTTTTAGATGAGATTCGTATTGCAGTTAATATCCCTCTCGTTCTTCATGGAGGATCTGGAACGCCAGAAGACATTTTAAAGAAAGCGATTCAACTAGGAATATGCAAAGTAAATGTGAATACAGAGGTTTCAATTGCAGCTGTTTCTTATTTAGAGAAGTTTATTGAGAAAAAACAAATCGAACATCTTTCCACAATCATGTCAGAAATGCAGCTTTCTATGGAGCCGGTTATGACTAAATTTGTTCGTTTATTATCTACAAAATAAAAAATGCACAGGGGATTTCTTATGAAATCTCTTGTGCATTTTTTGAATTATTGATTACTCATGACATGCAAATAAAAATTTAAATCTGTTTCTAAATGTTTTTTCATCAGCCTTTCAGCAGTATCGCCATCCCTGGCAAGGATGGCATGATAAATTTCTTCATGCTCTTCGATCAAATGGGGACGATTATAAATAACAACTGTTTTTCTAAATAGATAAATAATGGCCTGCATTCGGTCAATAATATCGATCATAACAGGGTTATGACTGGCATTGACAATATCATTATGAAAACGCTCGTTAGCATTCATAACTTCTTCTTTTGTTCCTGTTTTTCCAATCTGAACATATTCAAAGAGTTTCTCTATTTCTTTATCTTTTAAAAAGGTGGCAGCACATTTTGCTGAATACCCTTCAAGGAGGATCCGAACCTGGAACATATTGCGTAAATCCTTTTCGGTTGGCTTAACCACTCTTTTCTTTACGATTAGACCTTCATTTTCTAATTTTCGAATGGATTCCCTAATGGGGGTTCTGCTGACACCTAATTCGGCTGCGATTTTTTCTTCTACAATTTTTGTTCCGCCCGGAATTTCACCTGTTAAAATCCGATCCCTTAGTACTTCATAACATTGATGGTAAGCTGGACGGGAGCTATGACTTTCAAGCACTAGATTCACCTCAGTATTCATCCTAATCTATATAATACCAAATTAATCGTAAAAAAACATCTGCGTACAAAATAATAAAAAATGTATACAAAATCACGAAAAACTGTATACAAAAAATAAAAACTAGTATACAATATTTTTTGTAATCGCGTTGTAAGCGATTGCTTACGGAATCTATTAATAATTGGATCACTTTCTAGGTTTTCCAATCTTTTAAAGTATCGAGTGTTTATTATTTAACTAGCTGGGGGGAAACAACATGACAAGAAATATTGGGTTTATCGGACTAGGAATTATGGGGAAACCGATGGCATTAAATCTAATTAAAGCTGGACATACATTAACTATTAATGATTTAAATCAGGACGCTGTGAAAACAGTGGTAGAAGCAGGTGCAACCGCAGCAGCAACAGCTAAAGAAGCAGCCGAAAAAAGTGAGATTATTATTACGATGCTTCCTGCATCAAAACATGTACAAAGCGTCGTTTTGGATGAAAATGGTATTTTAGCGGGAGCCAAAGAAGGATCTATTATTATTGATATGAGTTCAATTACTCCTACCGTTTCCAAACAGCTTGCAGAAGAAGCTGCGAAAAAAGGTGTTGGATTCCTTGATGCACCTGTCAGCGGCGGAGAGCCGGGAGCAATTAACGGTACATTAGCGATAATGGTTGGCGGTAAGGAAGAGGTTTTTGAAAGTGCAAAACCCGTTCTATATGACATGGGGAAAGCCGTCACGTTAGTTGGTGACAGCGGCTGTGGTGTTACTGCAAAATTAGCTAATCAAATTATTGTAAACCTTAACATTGCTGCGATGTCTGAAGCGTTAGTATTAGCAGCAAAAGCAGGTATTGATATTGCAAAAATGTACGAAGCCATTAGAGGCGGACTAGCAGGCAGTGCGGTTCTTGATGCAAAGGTTCCGTTGATACTAGAGAGAAACTTTGTTCCTGGCGGTACGATGGCCATCAATATGAAAGATATTACAAACGTTATGGAAACTGCGCATGATATCGATGTTCCGCTTCCATTATCAAGCCAGCTGCTTGAAATTTTCCATGCACTGAAGGCAGATGGGAAAATTATG
Organism: Niallia oryzisoli; assembly: GCF_036670025.1. Taxonomy (NCBI): domain Bacteria; kingdom Bacillati; phylum Bacillota; class Bacilli; order Caryophanales; family Bacillaceae; genus Niallia; species Niallia oryzisoli. The sequence goes on from NZ_CP137640.1 coordinate 1,016,263, forward strand.
GATGACCACGGCGGCATTGTTCAATATTATGAAAAACTTGCAAATGTTGTAGTAAAGAAGGCGTAAACAATGAATGAAAATAAAAGATTAGTTGAAGAAGCATTTAGTCATATAAAGTCTGTGGAAACAAGTATCGTTGTTGAAATGATTGAAAAAGAGCTTCAAGCTCTAAATAAAAAGATAATTGTTCTTGACGATGATCCAACCGGAGTGCAAACCGTTCACGGAATTTCTGTTTATACTGACTGGACAGAGGACAGTATTGAGAAAGGATTTGCTGAAGAAAACTCAATGTTTTTTATTTTAACCAACTCCCGTGGATTTACTGCTGCTGAAACAGAAAAGGCGCATCAGGAAATTGCAGCCAATATCGTTAAAGTGGCGAAGAAAACCAATCAGGATTTCACCATCATCAGCCGCGGTGATTCTACTTTAAGAGGTCACTACCCGCTGGAAACAAAAGTATTAAAAGAAACAGTGGAAGCAAACTCAAGTGTTAAATTTGACGGTGAAGTAATCATTCCTTTCTTTAAAGAGGGAGGCCGCTTCACAATTGATAACGTCCACTATGTACAAATGGATGAATATTTGGTTCCTGCAGGGAAAACAGAATTTGCTAAGGACCGTACTTTTGGCTATACAAAATCCCACTTGGGTGAATATGCAGAAGAGAAGTCACAGGGTGAATACAAAGCGGAGAACATGACATATATTACGCTTGAAAGTCTACGTAATCTGGATATTGAAACAATCGAACAGCAGTTACTTGCAGTGGAAAATTTCAATAAAGTCATTGTTAATGCTGTTGATTATGTCGACGTGAAAATATTTGTCATTGCTTTAGTTAGAGCTATGAATAAAGGAAAGAACTTCATGTTCAGAAGTGCAGCTGCACTTACAAAAGTAATCGGCGGTGTGCCTGACAAGGCATTATTAACAAGAGAAGAACTTGTAAAGGAAGATTCTAATCATGGCGGTCTAGTCATTATCGGATCTCATGTTAAAAAAACAACTGAACAATTGGAAGAACTGAAAACGTCAGATGCTCTTGAGTTCATTGAATTTAACGTACATCTAGTATTAGAGCCAGAAGAATTTCAACGTGAACTTGATAGAGTCGTTCAAGAAACCAATCGCTTCATTCGTGAAGGTAAGAACGTAGCGGTTTATACAAGACGTGAAAGACTTGACCTTGGCGAAGGGAAAAAGGAAGAAGAATTAAAGTTATCTGTTCAAATCTCTGATGCTGTAACGAGTATCGTAAAAAGGTTAGAGGTAAAACCAAATTTTATTATCGCTAAAGGCGGAATTACGTCTAGCGATATCGGAACAAAAGGGCTGGAAGTTCAAAGAGCAACAGTAGCAGGACAAGTTAGACCTGGAATTCCAGTTTGGACGACAGGAAGTGAAAGTAAATTTCCTGGTATGACCTATGTGATCTTCCCAGGGAATGTAGGAACAAAGACAGATTTAAGAGAAGTTGCTGAAATGTTAAGTAATAAATAATTACAATTTCGTAATATCTGGGGAAAAGCGGCTAACCTTTAAAAGTTGTCAAAGTTGATAAGAATGTCACAACACGATTACATTAATCATCAAGATTAAAATTCTTTTCTGCGCGTCAGACACTAAAAAGGGTTAGCCCTATTTTATTACTTTATAAAAGGGAAGAGGGTTAACTATGCCAATTATCTCGGTTACCATCGGGGTTGCACTATTATTAATATTAATGGTTATTTTAAAGCTAAATGCTTTTGTGTCACTGATTCTTGTGTCGCTTATCGTTGGGGTATTAGAGGGAATGTCCCCGATTGATGCAGTTGCATCAATTGAAACCGGTTTAGGTTCAACCCTTGGTCATCTTACCATGGTTATTATCTTTGGTGGTGTACTTGGTAAGCTAATGACAGATTCCGGCGGGGCTCAGCGCATCGCGACGACATTGATTAAGGCTTTTGGGGAAAAAAGAGTTCAGTTGGCAGCTGTTATTACAGCCGCAATTGTAGGTATTGCTTTATTCTTTGAAACTGGTGTTGTTGTATTAATTCCGTTAGTATTTACAATCGCTACTGCGGCTGGAGTTCCAGTTTTATATATTGGTATGCCGGTCATTGCAGCACTAATTACGATGCATGGTTTTGTGCCTCCACACCCAGGACCAACAGCTGTGGCAGATGTATTTGGAGCAAATATTGGAAAGACGTTAATCTTAGGGATTATCATTGCAATACCTGCATTTACGTTAGCGGGTCCTGTATATACTAAATTCTTTAAAAAAGAATCCCTTGAGATTGAAATTCCAAAAGGATTATTTAGCCCAAAAGAATTTTCTGAAGAAGAAATGCCTAAGTTTGGTATTAGTATTCTTACTGCACTTTTACCAGTTATTTTGATTGCTTTGCAAGCGTTTGTAGAAATCTTTGCTCCTGAATCAGCGATTATGCCGGTAGTTGATTTTATCGGAAATGCAAACGTAGCATTATTGATTTCTGTTATTGTCGCTATCTTTACATTTGGTCTTAATCGAGGCATAAAAATGTCCGAAATTATGCAATCCCTTACAGAATCCGTTAGCGGTATTGCTATGATCTTATTAATTATTGCTGCCGGTGGTGCTTTTAAACAAGTACTGATTGACAGCCATATTGATAAATATATTTCAGATATTATGGCCGGATCAACCCTTTCTCCATTGTTATTAGCATGGCTGATTGCAGCTATTTTAAGGGTAGCAATAGGTTCTGCAACAGTAGCAGGTATGACGGCAGCAGGAATCGCCGCACCGCTTGTTGCAACGACAGGTGTAAGTCCAGAGTTAATGGTTCTAGCAGCCGGTGCTGGAAGCGTTACCTTCTCACATGTTAATGATGCAGGTTTCTGGATTTATAAGGAATATTTCAATCTGACAATTGGACAAACGATTAAAACTTGGTCCATTATGGTTACGATAATTTCCCTTGTTGGACTTGCTGGTGTATTGATTCTTGATATGTTTATTTAATCAAAAAAGCGAACAGTTCAAAATGAGAACTGTTCGCTTTTTTTTCATATTATTAGGTATCCAACCCAACCACAATAGCCGGTTTTCCGACAGGGTAATATTCAATCTTGGAACATGCTCTAATTTTATTTTCTTCAAAACAGTTTCTGCCGTCAAAAATAATTGGCTGTTTCATATGTTTTGTGACTTCCGTCAAATCTAATTGCTTAAATTCATTCCATTCTGTCACAATAAAGACTGCATCTGCATTTTCAATTGCTTGATCGACTGAACTGGCATATTCGATTGTATCCCCCAGTATTTTTTTTGCATTGTCCTTCGCAACCGGGTCATAGGCAACAACTTTCGCTTCAGCTTCATGTAAAAGATGGGCGATTTTAATTGAAGGAGCTTCTCTCATATCATCCGTTTCAGGCTTAAATGAAAGACCAAGCATCGCAATTTTTTTATCTTTTAATTGCTTCAGACGGCTGCATGCTTTTGTGAAAAGAAGCTTTTGCTGTTCATCATTGATGGCTATGGTTTCTCTTAATAGGGAAAAGTCGACACCATGTAAGCCTGCAGTATGAAGCAATGCCTTCACATCTTTAGGAAAGCAGGAACCGCCATAGCCAATACCCGCTTGCAGAAAGGCTTCTCCGATTCGTTTATCTTTTCCCATCCCATTTGCCACATCAATAATATTGGCTCCGACTGCCTCACATAAATTCGCTATCTCATTGATGAAACTGATTTTGGTTGCTAAAAATGCATTTGAAGCATACTTGATCATTTCTGCACTTCGCACATTTGTCATCAGGATCGGAACATTTAATGGACGATACATTTCTTGTATTTTTAAAGCAGCTTCTTTGTCTTCAGAGCCTATGATAATTCGGTCAGCCTTCATCGTATCCTTTATAGCTGAACCTTGTCTTAAAAACTCAGGGTTGGAAACCATTTTAAAAGGCTTTTTGGTATGATTCGTGATAATGCTTTTAACATAATCATTTGTACCAACCGGAACGGTGCTTTTGATTACGACAATGGAATCTGGCTTGAGGTGGGCTGATACATCTTTTGCCGCTTGTAAGAGATAGGATAAGTCTGCTGCACCATCATTTCTTTGCGGAGTTCCTACGGCAATAATAATGACTTCTGCATTCTCTATTCCTTCCTGGTGGGAGGTAGTAAATTGCAGATTTCCTGCAGCAGTATTTTTTGTAAGCAGGTCCTCCAGTCCAGGTTCATAAATAGGTGAAATTCCTTGACGGAGCCGGTTAATTTTTTGATCGTCAATATCGATGCAAATAACATGATGGCCAACTTCGGATAAACAAACACCAGTAGACAGACCGACGTAACCAGTACCCAAAACAGCTATTTTCATATTAATCAGTCTCTTCCTTTAACATAATCTCTTTCTTAGCAATCGCTTTTAAGTAGGAAAGGACCTCTTCCTTGATGTCTTCCCGTTGTAAAGCAAAATCTAATGTCGCTTTAATAAAACCGATTTTATCACCAACATCATATCGGGACCCTTCGAAGTTATAGGCTAATACTGCCTGTTGTTTATTCAATTCATTAATGGCATCTGTAAGCTGAAGCTCATTATTATGTCCGATCGGCAGCTTTGACAAAATGTCAAAGATTTCAGGTCTTAATACGTATCTCCCCATAATGGCATAATTTGATGGTGCAGCATCCTTTTGCGGCTTTTCTATTAGTGAATCAATGTAGAAGAGATTTGGATCAATATTTGTTCCCTTTGGCTTAATAATGCCATATTTATGAACTTGGCTTTCCGGAACTCCCTGGACAGCTATACATGAGCTGTTACAGTATTCAAATACATTAATCAATTGCTTTAAACACGGTGTTTCCGACATGACGATATCATCACCAAGCAACACAGCAAAAGGCTCATCACCAATAAAGCTTTTAGCACATAGTATGGCATGGCCGAGGCCTTTTGCTTCTTTTTGACGGACATAATAAATATTGGCCAGATTTGATATTTTTTGTACTTCCTCTAATCTAGTAAGCTGTTTTTTCTTTAATAAGGCATCTTCTAACTCATAGGATTTATCAAAATGATCCTCAATGGATCTTTTTCCTCTGCCGATGATGATAACAATTTCTTCTATTCCTGAAGCCACCGCCTCTTCGACAATATATTGAATTGTAGGTTTATCAACAATCGGCAGCATTTCTTTAGGCTGAGCCTTTGTGGCCGGTAAAAAACGAGTTCCAAGCCCAGCCGCTGGAATAATCGCTTTTCTAATTTTCATAAGCTGCCCCCATTTCTAAATTCCCTCATTCTTTTATATGCTTACAGACAAGTACCGGTCACGTTAGTAGCCTATCAGTCCGTATTTCCTCTGCAATCATGAATTAATTATGCTCGCCTAGTACAGCATCTGCTATGTTGACAGCATGGTCAGCAATACGTTCGAGGTTATTGATAATATCGATGAATATTACTCCGGCTTTCGGTGTACAAACTCCCTCTGTTAAACGAAGAATGTGCTGCTTACGGAATTGCTGCTCCATTACATCGATCATCGTCTCTCTTTCGATTACCTGTCTGGCTGTATCTTTGTTATTTTGTTTTAATGCTGACATGGCCTCTTTAACGATAGAAATGGTTAGATCATACATTTCATCTAAATCATTCTTGGCGGCATCTGTCATGGTCACTTTATTGATCATTTGAAATTCTATTAATTCGATCATATTTTCACAATGGTCTCCAATTCTTTCAATATTTCGAACGGTATCCAGCAGGATAATATGCTCTTCAGACTTTTTAACAGAAAGTGAGGCAGATGAAAGTTTAATTAAATACTCAGTTATGGTTTGATCAAGATGGTTAATGGCAGTTTCTATTTGGTACAGATTATTTGCGTATTTCATTTGCTTCAAATCAATAAAATTCTTTGTTTCTTCGAGACCCAAAATAGCCATTTCTCCCATGTTAAGGACTTCTTCCTTTGCTTGTCCGAGGGCTATAGTGGGGGATTGCTCAATAAAGATCGGATTAAGATGCTTTGGTTGATAGCTCCACATCGTATCTTTTCCAGGAATAAGCTTTGTGACGATAAAGGCAAGAACTGACACAAACGGTAGCAGTAGGATGGTATTAGTTGTATTAAAAATGCCATGTGCAAAAGCAATGGACATTTCCGGGCTTAAGTTTAACAAGGCTTGGAGTGAACGAATGAGTAATGTAAACGGAGCTAAAAAGATTAAAAAGAGGGCTGTACCAAATACGTTAAACAAAACATGGGTGGCGGCTGCTCTTTTGGCTGCTACTGTTGTGCCAATAGAAGCCAAAACTGCTGTAATGGTCGTACCGATGTTATCCCCGAATAATACCGGCAGGGCGGCATCGAGATTTACTAGTGATTCAGCATACATACTTTGTAAGATTCCGATTGTTGCACTTGAGCTTTGAACGATGAGAGTAAATAAAGTACCAACGAATACACCGAGAAATGGATTTGCACTCAATTCGACGGTTAACTCATGAAAGGTTTCCAAGGTCCTAAGCGGTTTCATTCCATTGCTCATTAACTCTAAGCCATAGAAAAGTGCACCAAACCCAAATAAGATTTGTCCTAGATAGGTTAATCTCTTTCCTTTTTTAAAGAAAAATAAAAAAATTGCACCTAACGCAATTATAGGGAGGGAATATTCTCCGACATTAATCCCAATGATAAACGCCGTTATGGTTGTTCCAATATTGGCCCCCATAATCACACCAATTGCCTGCCGCAGTGTCATAAATCCAGCACTAACCAGCCCGACAGTAATAACAGTAGTGGCAGAGCTGCTTTGGATAATAACTGTAACGAAAATACCGGCTATAACTCCCATTAATGGATTAGTCGTAAATTTATCAAGGATGCCTCTTAATCTGTCGCCTGCAGAATTCTGAAGGCCATCTCCCATCGATTTAATTCCAAACAGGAATATGCCCAGACCTCCCAAAAATTCAAACAGCATTTGTTGAATATTTAGAGCCACTTTTTCAACTCCTAACATAATCAATTCTTTAATCCTTATCATGTCGAGGGCTTTCATATGGCAGATGACTACCTGAAAACCCTCTATATGGGAATTTTGCTAAAGAAGGTTAGATTAAAGTGAGTGTTCATTATCGTGTATTGGTCGATATACTTTATTAACAAATTTTTGAATGAGGTCCTGGAGGACTTTTTTGCGGCGAATGAGCAATGAATGGACCATTGTCTTTTTCTCTTCTTTTGTCACCATCCATTCATCAGGGACCATGGAAACCATTTCTTCAATTAAAAAGATGGGGATGGTTTGGATCACGTCTAATTGCTCAAATAATTGATCCTCATCTTCAATAAAAGATGCCATTATTTGATGTGTAGCACTTTCGATTAATCCAGCCGGGAGCTGTTCTAAATCCTTGGATTGCCAATTATAGGTGCCAAATACTTCTGCATGGTCGATTGCCCACAGCCGAAAGGCATTTTCCTCTTCTTCCTGTAACAGAATGTTTTTTCGTGTCCGATCGCTGTTATACAGCCAATAATCAAATACGATAATACTAGCAAGTTCATTTGAATTGGTTATTTTGGGTATATTTAGAACCTGGTGGCCATCTAAACAATCAGGAATATATGTCAGGGCAAATTGATAGGGGATACTATCCATGGATGCAAGCTCAGGAACTTGAGAAGAGAAGCTTTGTGGAATATCTACTATTCGTGCAAATGGGATTGGCAGACCAAGGTAACGTGCTAAGCAATAGGAGACCCATTCATTTGGTAATGTTTTTTCAAAGCCTGGTTGAAAATACTTTACCACATAATCTTTTCCATCATTAAATGAAATTAAATGGGCATTGGATTTACCCTCTAATTTTTTTCGATAGGCAATTGGTTCAATCATGTCCATTCACCCCATCATTAGTCTTTTGATCGATCGGTACTAATTCTTGCAACAGATTGATATATTGCTGGGCTACTACCTGAATATCAAACTGTTCTTGGGTATGCTGGGTGGCTGTATTTGACATTCGTTGATGTAGTACAGGATCATCTAAAAGGGTGTATAGTTGTTTAATCGCATCGTGCACATTTTGTCCGCGGAAGAGAAGTCCTGTTTCTCCTTGCATAACTAATTCTGTAACAGGCATCATATTGGATGCAACAACCGGTACACCGCAGGCCATTGATTCAATAAATGTGTTTCCGAAGGATTCCGATTTCGTTGTGGCTAATGTACATCCGCCTGATAAGCGAATCTTTGCATATACATGCGGCATCTGTTGGTAGGGAATGACAGGGAACCACTTGATTATATCTGAAAGCTGCTCCTCTTCCCAAGTTTTAGCGAATTCTTCCCGTTGTATGCTTTGCGCTCCGCCAATTACCCAAAATTCAATATCATCACGTTCCGATTTTATTTGCTTTGCCATCTCTATCAGCATTGGCCAATTTTTACGCTTATCCAATCTACCAATCCAGCCGATTACCTTTTTACCTACTGTCAAGGTCGGCTTACTATTAAAATCTATTTCTTCTAAAGGCATTGGCCGGAAGAAAGACGTATCCACGCCATTGTAAATGACATGTCGTGGAATGGAATCTGTTAATATGGATACTAAGCGTTTTTGGTAATGTGAAGGTACAATGATAGTTAAAGGTTGTATTCCTTCGAATGATTTCAGGTGTGGCATTAGCTTGATCAGTTCGGGGGTGCGGGCTTCAATAATGACTGGTCCTTGGTAATTTGCTTTTTGGATCCACTTATAAGCTGCTGCTGTATCAACAACAATAATCGCATCATATGAGTTTCGTTTGATTATTTTTACAATTTCTTTCTTGTCTTTAGTTAAATAGACCGGAGCAACATCTTCCATAATATGAAGACCTCCATGGTCGGTGGTATATAAGAATTCAGTTTCTATGCCATGTTTTTTAAAGTAGATTGCGCGATTTCTCCATCCGGCATTGACTCCGCCGACAGTGAGCAGACGCCAGATTATTAGCACTTTCATTTCGGTCACTCCTTACTAAATTTTAGGGATCCCCCTTTATTTATTATTAAACTCATAAAGTATATAGTTGTTATCTGTTTAGCGTCGATATTTTTTTCCTTTTCTTCCATAGTTGTTACCATTGTCATCCTTTTCCTTTATAGGAAATTCACGGTACCTTTCGTTTCTAACACCATAGAATCCGCCACTTTGAAAAATTCGATCATTCCCTCGGGATCTATAGAAATCTTCTTTATCAGGATATCTGTCTTTTTTATTGTTCTTATTCTTATCGACTTCTTTTGTCTGAACGGAATCCTGTTCTCTATTTCCTTTACTTGCTTTATCCTGGGTCATTTTCTTTTCCTGCATCATTTTCTTTTCCTGCAATATTTTATTCTCTTGCATCATTTTTTTCTCTATGTGCTCATCGATAATGTCCATTACTTTATCCGGGTCATACCCTTTTACAAGCATTGCTTTAACCCATTCCTCTTTAAAAACCTTGTGGACTAAACTTTCTAGTTGATTACTATATACTGTTTCATCATTCGTTGTTAACAGCTTTTTACTTTTATCTTTTAATTTTCCTTTATCAGTGGATTCGTTCATTATTTTTTGGCAAATTTGCCGTGCTTGTTCTTCCATTTCGATAAAATGAGTCCATTCAGAATACAGCTCTGGATGGAGTGCTTGTACATGAGATAAAAAGGTCTCTTTATTTTCCTTTCCTAAGGAAGTAAGTAATTTCCGAGGGTATGGATAAACGCGATCACGCCAAACGGTCCTTGCTACATCTATCACTTTTAGATTGCCTTCTGGTAAAATGAAAATTTGTCTTTTATGGTGGTCTATCCTTTCATAACCAATCTCTTTAAAAGTGATTAACAAATCAATTAACTTTAGGGAAAGTTCCTCTGTTAGAGGCTGCGATTGTAGGTATTCACGTAAATCTACCCCTTTAATAATTTCCATAGCAATAAATAAGGGCCCTTTTGCATAAACTTTTGGAAAAAGATCGGTATGCTGTCCTAAAGATAGAGCATAATGTTCACGTTCACAATCCTCTTCATTTCCAAAAACCTTTATGCAAATATCATCAGAATATTGAAAAACGGCTCCTTGACGCCCTTTCCCCATCATAACTAAAGGAGAATAGTTAACGACCTCAACGTCCTCATTTTCGATATTACGAACTTTTATTTTATTGGCGAACGTTTCAAAATCCTTAATGTCCATTTATTTCCTCCCGCTTCCTTAATAGACTTAAATTTTCATCCTCTTATATATGTAATCATTTACATGATGAAGTGGAAGGGTATGTACCTATAAAAGCAAAATATATCCTTACATATAGATTGAAATTAGGTAAATGAAAGGAAGATTCCGAGGGATTTCGACAAAAACAGTCATTATTCTGTTGTGTTTTTAAATTTTTTGTTGCATTACGATAGTTTTTTTGTTAAGATATTTTTTGTTGATACATCGCGGGTGTAGTTTAGTGGTAAAACTACAGCCTTCCAAGCTGTTGTCGTGGGTTCGATTCCCATCACCCGCTCTACTTTATTTTCTTGATAACAACGCAGTATTTCGTTTCCTAAAGAGAACGAAGTATTGCGTTTTTTAATTTATAAAAAAGGGACCCATAAATAAACGTCCCTTTATGTCTGTTATTCCGTTACTTTCCAATTAGCCGTGCCTCCATGAATTTGAATAAACATATTCGCTAATGAATCGATCATTTTTTGTGCCTTATCGATTTCAAGTGATGGCTGCAGGTAAACAATCTGGATGGCTTTTTTTGTAGCTTCCGTAACAGCTGTTTTTTCAGAATCAACGAATGGACTGCCAAATGCTGATTCGTTATCAGCTGATATGATTAATCGATGAAGCGAATTCATTCTCCCGTTTAAGCCTAAATATTCTTCTCCCTCTTGTCCAAGTCTAATGGAGATTCGTCCATTTAGTTTATCGCTGTCATATACCCCAATTGGAATCTGATATTGTAAGGAAAAGAAATTATTTAAATCAATCGCACTATTTATTGGTGTAAGATAGTTTTGTTTTTGTACACGTCTATATAATGCTTCAGCTGAGTGACGATACCGATTAGGGTCTTTACCTGTCTTTTTGAAGATCTGCCGCCACTCTTGAATCCCTGGAAAGTCTGTTATTTTTTTTTCATCCAATTCAAAGAAAATCAATTCCTGAAAAAGCTGCAGCCGTCCCTTTAACATTTGTGGAGCTTCGCCGACACTAATATCGTTATATTGGATAAAACCAATTTTAAACCCGGGGATAAGCTCTTCTATTTCAGTGGCAATTGTCATTTCCATTGTTTCCACCTCCAAATTCTCCGTAAAATAGTTTATCATAGAATAGCATTTATTTCTTACAAATAGTGACCGGTTTATATAGATAAATAAATATGAGAGGAGGGGTTAGAATTGAATTACTCCCAATTAAAACAAGAGATCATTGAGTACAGTAAAAGTATCGGAATTGATAAAATTGGTTTTACCACGGCATCTCCTTTTACTACTCTAAAACTTCGGCTTATAAGACAGGCTGAGTTAAACTTTCAATCAGGCTTTGAAGAAAAGGATATCGAAAAGAGAACAGAGCCAAGGCTTTTAATGCCTGATGCCCATTCGATTATTGCAATTGCTGTTGCTTATCCTTCCAAGATGAAGGACCGAGTCATTAGTAAAGAAGGAGAAAGGCGGGGCATCTTTTCCCGGGCATCCTGGGGTCTGGATTACCATACCGTGCTGCGTAGGCGTCTCGAGAAACTTGAAAAATTTATTCGTGAAAAGGTGCCGCAAGCTGAACTTAAATCAATGGTTGATACTGGTGAATTAGCCGACAGGGCTGTTGCTGAGCGGGCTGGAATCGGTTGGAGCGGGAAAAACTGTGCAATTATTACACCTGAATTTGGCTCTTACGTCTATTTAGGAGAAATGATAACCAATATACCGTTTGAACCAGATACACCGCTTGAGGATCAATGTGGTACATGTACGAAATGCCTTGATGCTTGCCCGACAGGTGCTCTAGTAACAGGAGGACAAATTAATGCACAACGCTGCATATCCTTCTTAACGCAAACAAAGGGGACAATTCCAGAGGAGTATCGGGAAAGACTAGGAAACCGTCTTTATGGATGCGATTCATGCCAAACAGCCTGTCCGGTCAATAAAGGAAAGGATTTTCATCTGCACGAGGAAGTAGAAGCGGAACCGGAAATTGCCAAGCCGCTGCTAAAACCGCTGCTTCACTTGAGCAATCGTCAATTTAAAGAAAAGCTTGGCCATATTTCCGGGGCATGGCGGGGGAAAAATCCGATTCAACGGAATGCTATTATTGCACTTGCACATTTTAAAGACAAAACAGCTCTTGAGGATTTAATTGATATTTTGAACCATGATCAGCGCCCCATGATGCGTGAAACGGCAGCGTGGGCCATTGGAAAGATTGATGGAAATGGATCAAGAGCTGTGCTGGAAAAGGCATTTGAGAAAGAGACGGATGAGGCGGTAAGACAAGAGATTAAGAAAGTACTAAGCTAAAAGGGGGGATTACCTCCTTTTTTTGTATTCTTTTTCATTCATGTTACTTAAAAGCACACATCCTGTATTTAAGATACAAGCTCCTTTCATATATATAGAACGAAAGGAGTGAAAAGTATGCGGCAGCAATTGTATAAATTACTTCAAGAGCGGGTTCAGCAATGTGTCTCAAGTGAAAGAGGCTCGAATACAACATGTGAAAAAATCGAAAGAAAAAGAGAATCATTGAAGAATCGAACAGCAGAGATGATTAAAGTGAATGCAAAAGGGGTAATCAATGAGATAAAATCGGAAATGGATAAGATTGAAAATGTCATGTATCTAGTGCATTTCCGTTATTTCATAAAGCAAAAAAAGCGGCTTTATTTAGAAGAAGAAATAGAATACAGAAAAGCTCAATTTTATAAAGGCGAACTTATCCACGATGAAGAGTTAAACCCGTTACAATTGCATGAAGAAAATCTGGAGGTGCCCACAGATATAATGCTGGACGAAGGTGAAGATAGACTTGTCTATCATTACGATCGTCTAAAGGCGGTTCAGTATGCGGAAAGATGGTGGAATGACTATAATCCGGCTTATAAAAAGTTTGATGTGGATTGTACCAATTATATTTCACAATGTCTGAATGCCGGCGATGCACCCATGAGAGGTTATCCTAACAGGGGGAATGGCTGGTGGATGCAGAATCAGAATTGGAGCTATAGCTGGACGGTTGCTAATTCATTAAGATGGTATTTGCCAAATTCCAAAACAGGCTTAAGGGCAAGGGAAGTATCAAGCCCGGAAGAATTGTTGCTGGGAGATGTTATCTGCTATGACTTTGAGGGAGATGGCCGTTTTAACCATACAACGATTGTAACGGGAAGGGACGCTGACGGGATGCCGCTTGTGAATGCCCATACATTTAATAGCCGTATGCGCTATTGGGCCTATGAAGACTCAACCGCCTATACGCCAAATATTAAATATAAGTTTTTAACGATTATTGATGATAAAGGGATTAAAAGTATTAAAAGTTGACCTATCTTGTTTCAAAAATGGAGAGTGGTATAATATCAAATAGAGTTTATAGCAGAGGTGAAGCAATTGGCAGTACATGTAGTTTTATATCAACCAGAAATGCCTGCAAATACAGGGAATATCGCCCGTACTTGTGCGGCTACTGATACTACTTTACATTTAATACGCCCGCTTGGTTTTTCTACTGATGATAAAATGCTTAAACGGGCCGGACTGGATTATTGGGAATTTGTTCAAATGGTCTATTATGATTCTATAGAGGAGTTTTTTGAGAAAAATAAAGGCGGAGAGTTCTATTATTTAACAAAATACGGAACTAAGGCGCATTCCTCGTTAGATTACAGTGAGCTTGAGAAGGATTATTATTTTATTTTTGGAAAGGAAACTACTGGTTTGCCAATGGATATCATTGAAAATAACCGTGACCGGGCATTAAGAATTCCAATGACAGAAAATGTTTCGTCATTAAACCTTTCCAATACAGCAGCCATTCTTATATACGAAGTACTCCGTCAGCAACGCTATATTCATTTGAAATAAATGAAGGGAACCTAAGCAGGGTTCCCTTTATTTTGATAATAATATAAGATTCTGCCGATATTATTTCATTTTTTTCATTTTCTTCGTTATCATAAAGATATGAATACATATTAAAGGATGATTACTATGAATCAAGTCATTGAAACATTGCTGGGTCACCGCTCGATCCGACGGCTGGAGGACAAGCCTTTAACAAGAGAGCAGATTGAACTCATTGTCGCAAGTGCACAGGCGGCATCAACGTCAAGCTATATTCAGTCATATTCGATTATTGGTATTACAGATCCGGCTAAGAAAAAGAAATTAGCTGAACTTGCCGGAAACCAGAACTATGTTGAAAAGAATGGTCACTTCTTTGTGTTTTGCGGTGATTTACACCGTCATGAACTAGCGGGAGAGATGGAGAATAAAGCAGTAAAGGATTCAATTGAGAGTACGGAAAAGTTTATGGTGATGTTAATTGATACAGCACTTGCAGCTCAAAATGCCGCCATTGCAGCCGAATCAATGGGTCTGGGAATCTGCTATATAGGGGGAATCCGCAATCACCTTGATGAAGTCTGCGAACTGCTAAACACACCGAGAAGAGTCATACCGCTGTTTGGTATGGCAGTCGGTTATCCAGAAAAAGTAACGGATCAAAAGCCAAGACTGCCATTAAGCCATATCTACCACGAAAATGAATATGAGCAGGATGAAGCCGTCTATAAGCAACAGTTAGAGGAATATAATAAGGTAATTTCTCGTTATTATACTGAACGTACAAAAGGGAAACGGGATGATACCTGGACTGGTCAGATGGCAGGAACCTTTGAAAAACAATCGAGAATGTATATGCACGATTTTATAAAAGAACATGGATTAAATCTAAAATGATAAAAGGCCGCAAATTGCGGCCTTTTTACTTTCTCTTACTTATTTGGTAATTTTCGGCTTGTCGTTATAACCTGCTGTAAAGATGGCAGCAAGAAAAGTAACCATTACGCCAAGAACAAGGATCGTCCCCATTGGTATGTAGGCCTCCTTTAATAATAGATGAGAAAGAATAATATAATTAGACAGCTTTATTATAGCTTATTCTAAAATATCTGTGAATGCAATGTTAGAAAATTTTTAAGAGAACGAATAGTTAGTGATTTGAGATAATAATCATTATTTTTCATTTCTAGCATAAATAAAGAACTATACCTTTTCTTTCTAGGCCAAGTTGATTCTCCTTTTTATGCATGTTGGCTCGTAACTAAGCATACATTGTAATAATCAGCTTGGAACAAAGTGAAACTTTCATCGTTGCAGGGTTATTCCACAGTGATGATAGTGACAGATCATAAGAAGTAGTTTTATTTGGTGGTTGGTACTTGCTCGGACTTTTACAGGCAGTCAATTTTTGGCCGGTAAACGGAGATAATGCGACAGGGGAGGTCCATATGGATATATTAAAAAAAATCGAGCTATATCGTAAAGAAGAGGAAATGCTTAAATGGGAAGGTACTTTTAGCGAATATCTAGAGATTATTAAGGAAAAACCATGGGTGGCCCAGTCAGCTCATTCAAGGGTCTACAATATGATAAAAGATTCTGGAGTAGAAGAAGTCAATAATCATAAAAGATATAAGTTTTTCTCCAATCAATTGTTTGGTTTAGAGGAAGCGTTGGAAAGATTAGTGGAAGAATACTTCCATCCTTCTGCCAAGCGGCTGGATGTCAGGAAGCGGATTTTGCTGTTAATGGGTCCTGTCAGCGGTGGTAAATCTACATTAGTAACAATGTTAAAAAGAGGATTAGAAGCGTATTCATTAAGTGACAGAGGAGCTATCTATGGTATCAAAGGCTGCCCAATGCATGAAGATCCGCTGCATTTAATCCCGCATCATTTGCGTAAGGATTTTTATGATGAATATGGGATCAGGATTGAAGGGAATCTCTCTCCATTAAATTTGATGCGTTTAGAGCAGGAGTATGATGGCCGAATTGAAGATGTGATTGTTGAAAGGGTATTTTTCTCTGAGGACCGCCGCGTTGGAATTGGTACCTTTAGTCCGTCTGATCCGAAATCGCAGGATATTGCTGATTTAACAGGAAGTATCGATTTTTCAACGATTGCCGAGTATGGTTCCGAGTCGGACCCAAGGGCCTATCGTTTTGATGGAGAATTAAATAAAGCGAATCGCGGAATGATGGAATTCCAGGAAATGTTAAAGTGCGATGAGAAATTCCTCTGGCATTTACTATCACTCACGCAGGAAGGTAATTTTAAGGCAGGCAGGTTTGCCCTAATAAGTGCAGATGAACTAATTGTTGCTCACACAAATGAAACGGAATATCGTTCCTTTATTTCCAATAAGAAAAATGAGGCCTTACATTCAAGAATCATTGTTATGCCGATTCCGTACAATTTAAAGGTGACGGAAGAAGAGAAAATCTATGAAAAAATGATTCGTGAAAGTGACGTGTCTGATGTTCACATTGCCCCGCACACCTTAAAGGTAGCAGCCATGTTTACGATCCTAACGAGATTAAAGGAACCTAAAAAAGGTGACATTGATCTAGTGAAGAAAATGCGTCTATATGACGGAGAAAGTGTTGAAGGCTATAACCGTGCTGATGTCGAAGAATTGAAGAAGGAATATGTGGATGAAGGAATGAGCGGTATAGACCCCCGTTATGTCATCAACCGGATATCCTCGACAATCATCCGAAAGGAAATGACAAGCATCAATGCTTTGGATGTCCTCCGTTCATTGAAAGAAGGATTGGATCAGCATCCATCCATCACAGCAGAATTACGAGAAAAATATTTGAACTACATCTCACTGGCTCGTAAAGAATATGATGATATTGCGAAGAAAGAAGTCCAAAAGGCATTTGTTTATTCCTATGAGGAGTCTGCGAAGACATTAATGGATAACTATTTAGATAACGTTGAAGCCTATTGCAATAAAATTAAGCTTCGTGATCCGCTCACAGGTGAGGAAATCAATCCTGATGAGAAATTAATGCGTTCGATTGAAGAACAAATCGGAATCTCTGAAAATGCGAAAAAAGCATTCCGTGAAGAGATCTTAATTCGTATTTCTGCTTATGCACGAAAAGGTAAACGGTTTGATTACAATTCACATGACCGTCTCCGTGAAGCGATTCAGAAGAAACTATTTGCTGATCTGAAGGATGTTGTGAAAATTACAACGTCTACAAAAACGCCGGATGAGCAGCAGCTAAAGAAAGTGAATGAAGTGGTTGCCAGATTAATTGATGAACATGGTTATAACTCTACTTCTGCCAATGAATTACTGCGCTATGTCGGTAGCTTATTAAATCGTTAATAGATAAGATAACCAATACTTAGACCCGGTGTACATCGCACCGGGTTTTATTCTCGGCTTGTCTTTATTTATTGGGCAATTGATTCATTATTTAAATTACTTGTAAATTATTTTGTCTTCTTGCATATGATAGAATAATCCACCGTTTTATCTGAAATTTTCACTCGGGATATTGTATGTATGTAAGGTGAATATGTGCAAATGTAAGCAAAAAAATTTTTAAGGAGGGGTTGAAATGAGCGATAAGAATAACCATCAATTTGTGATTTCCAAAGAAGATTGGTCCCTCCATCGCAAAGGCCACGATGACCAACAGCGGCATCAGGAAAAAGTACAAGAAGCGATTCGTAATAATCTCCCCGATCTAATTACTGAAGAGAGCATTATTATGTCAAACGGCCGGGAAGTGGTAAAAATACCGATTCGTTCTCTTGACGAATATAAAATCCGCTATAACTATGATAAGAACAAACATGTGGGTCAAGGCGAAGGAGACAGTAAAGTTGGAGATGTAGTTGCTCGTGATGGTTCGGATGGAAAGAAAGGACCTGGTAAAGGTCAGGGCGCAGGAGACCAGCCTGGAGAAGATTATTTTGAAGCAGAGGTTTCCTTAATGGAATTGGAAGAGGCTTTGTTTAAACAATTAGAGCTGCCAAATTTAAAAAGAAAAGAGCTGCAGGAGAATATTGTTGAAGACATTGAATTTAATGATATCCGAAAAACTGGTTTAATGGGGAATATTGATAAGAAAAGAACGATGATGTCTGCCTTTAAACGAAATGCGATGAAAGGGACACCTAAATTTCATCCGATCTATCAAGAGGATTTGAAATTTAAGACCTGGAATGAAATTGTTAAACCTGATTCAAAAGCAGTAGTTCTTGCTATGATGGATACAAGCGGCAGTATGGGGATTTGGGAGAAATATATGGCCAGAAGCTTTTTCTTTTGGATGACCAGGTTTTTACGCTCTAAATATGAAACGGTAGAAATTGAGTTTATTGCCCACCATACGGAGGCAAAGGTTGTGTCAGAAGAGGATTTCTTTTCACGAGGAGAAAGCGGCGGAACGATTTGTTCATCCGCATATCGAAAAGCACTAGAGTTGATTGAGGAAAAATATCATCCAAACCGCTATAATATTTATCCATTTCATTTTTCTGATGGAGATAATTTAACCTCTGATAATGCCCGCTGTGTAAAGCTTGTAGAAGAATTAATTAAGCTATCGAGCATGTTTGGATACGGGGAAGTAAACCAGTATAACCGGCATTCGACACTTATGTCCGCTTACAAAAACATCAAAAATGAACACTTCAAGTATTATATCCTCAAGCAAAAAGCAGATGTATTTCATGCCATGAAGACTTTCTTTAATAATGAAGAAGAGAAAAAACAGTATGCATAGAGCAAAATCGGCAAGTGTGAGAAGCACCTGCCGATTTTTGTTATTTTCTATTACGGTTTTATAAACTTAACACATACCGGGTGTGGAACAGTGATGTCCGACTGAATCAATGTCAGCCTTCCTGTTTCGGCGTTTCTTTTAAAAACAGTTAAATTACTTGATTCTTGATTAGAAGCAATCATAAATTCCTCCGTGGGATCAAGAGAAAAATCACGCGGCCAGTCGCCTTCGGTTGAAATATGCTCTACAAAGGTCAGCTTGTACGCCTCATCAATGCTAAAAACGGCAATACTATTATGACCACGGTTTCCTGCATATATAAAGCGGCCGTCAGAAGAAAGCTGAATAGCGCTGCCTTGATTGTTTTCAGTAAAATCACTAGGTTTAGTGGATATTGTTTGGATCTCTTTGAATGCTCCATTATTTGCATTATATTCTAAGACAACAACCTCTGAACTTAATTCGGTCATTACGTAGGCATACTTTCCGTTTGGATGGAAGGCAAGATGGCGCGGACCGCTTCCTTTTGTAAAGGATATGTGATTTACTTTGACCAATTGGCCATCATTTAACTGGTAGGTTAAAAGCTGATCAATACCTAAATCAATCACTGTGATATATTTTTCATCCGGCGTGAAGGCTGCAAAATGTGTATGTGGCTGCTGATCAGCGTGTTCCCCTTGATGGTGGACAACAGAGGGATTTGCATGAATGGATCCGTCTTTTGCCACTATTATGTAAACCGCTGCCGTTCCTTTATGATAATTCCCCGATAAAAGATGATGGTTATTCCGGTCGACACTTACATGACATGGAGGTGCGCCTTTTTCTGTTTGTTGATTTAGAAAGTGTAATTCACCCGTCTTACTGTTCAAAGAATAGGCAGCAACACCTCCGTTTTCCCCATCTTTTGCAACTGAATATAAAAACTGGTTGTTTTCACTAATTGTTAAATAAGTAGGATTTTCTATTTTAGCAGCAACGGTAATTTCCTCAATCGCAGCTGATTCTGTATCAAAGATGAAGGAATAAATCCCCTCACTATCGCCTTTTGTGTATGTGCCGATAAATCCGTGAAACTTTGTCATTAATAGACCTCCTGTATTATATTACTATGCAAATTGAATCTTATCATAATACTGATTCAATTTGCGAGCGGTGACTTATTGAAATAGTCTATTAATCTGCAGGTAATCGGAATAAATAGTGGAAAAGCTGTATATTTTATAACATGCAGCAGTTAATCAGGTGCATATTGCTCAAAAATAAGACTAGAAAAAATACTGAGGGAAAACGAATGGGCAAAAAAATACTATTTTATGTAATTGGGATCAGCATTGCTTGTTTGGGTGTTACGTTTATCCTGAAGTCAAATGCCGGTGCGGGTCCTCAGGATGTCGTGTTAATGGTTTTAGCGAAAAAGTCGGGTTTTACCTTTGGTACCTGGGTGATTATTTCCCAAGGAGTGTTTTTATTATTTAATTCATTTCTGTTAAAGAAAAGACCAGAGTTTGAATCAGTTATTACGATGATTTTTTGGGGACTTGTTGTTGATTTTTGGATGGAAATCATTTTTTATGATTTGGAGTTATTTTTAAGTACTCCATTGTTACGATGGTGCTGTTTTCTGCTAGGTGTATTATTAATTGGGATTGGTGTGGGAATTTATTTAACCCCTAATCTGCCAAGAATGCCATATGACGGTATGATGGTTGCCTTATGTGAAAGATTCCAATTAAGTTTAATGGTATCAAGAACAATCCTTGAGATTACCTTTATTATCATTGGGATCCTAGTTGGGGGAAACATAGGAGCCGGTACAATTGTATTAGTTTTATGTATCGGAACCATCATTCAATTTTTTAATCAATTATCACGAAAAATTTACACAATAAGCTAATGCTCTCCAAAAGGAGAGCATTCTTTATTATTGCAGTGTTTGACTTGTCGTCGTGGTATAGCTGTTTAGCACCAACTGCATATCTTGTGCATTCAGCTGTGCCACTTGATAGTATTGATGCTTGTTCTGATATTGGAATATCTCATATGCCATTTCAATATAGTTTGGCACTGAATCAGCAATTACCCTTCTGACAACAGGGTTTGTTACTTCGAGAGCTGCTTTTGTCAGTGAAGCTGCATCAGCCTTAATTAACCCAAGCATATAATTTGAAATACAACGATCGCCAATTTCTGATGCATTCATTTTCGGTTTTCTTGGCTGGCTTGGAGTTAAGCCATAAACCACGTCATTAGATTGAGCCATTTTATAGCTGGAAGTAGGGTGTGATGGGTTCATACCGGATTTGAAGCATTCCGTTAGGATATTATAATTATCAAGCATAAATTGGTGCTGACGGTTAAGAATATCGGTTAATTCAGGATCCTTTACATGCTGCTTATATAGTAAATATTGATCCAAAGTTGAAATGGTGCAGCTTAATATTTCATGAACATCCATGATTTCATGGCCGCCATGCTTTGTGTCTGTAGGCTGCTGCATATTCTGCATCATTCCTTGGTTGTTGATATTAGGTTGTTGATTCATTGGTTGCTGCTGCATGTTCATCATCTTGTAAATGACCTCCGCTTACGAAATAATTGCAGGCGTTTTGCCGTACATGATTATTGTGTTAAAACTGACTGCAAAAATGTCAGGGAGATTCATCTATTGCTAGAAAGATCAACCTTTAAAGATTTTTTAGGGAGTTTTTGACTTTATATTATCACTTATGATAATATAATCAATATAAATAATAAAAGGGTGATTTAAAGTGAAAGAACGAAAAATTGATATTTTATTGCATCCTGTCCGTTTAAGAATCATCCAAAAATTTCTTGGCGGTGATGAGAGAACGGCCAAGGAGCTTGCGCAGCTTCTTCCGGATATCGCGCAGGCAACACTTTATCGCCAGCTGGACACACTTCTGAAAGCAAATATCTTAATCATTACCGAAGAAAAACCAATCAGAGGAACAATTGAAAAAGTATATGCCCTAAATCCAATGGAAGCAAGTATTACGACAAAGGATATTAACGGAATTTCTAAAGAAGAACATATTCAATATTTTATGCTCTTTACTACTCAGTTATTGGCGCAATTTGAAAGCTATTTAGAGAAGGATGAAATTGATCTGGAACGTGATGGGGTCGCATACAGGCAGACAGCCTTTTATCTGAGTGATGAGGAATTTCATGACTTAGTTATCGAGATTGTAAGGATTTTTCAAAAAGCAGCCAAAAATAAACCGAATCCTGATCGTAAGAAACGTTATATTTCAACGATTATTATTCCAGAAGCAGATTAGGAGGATGAAAAAATGAGCCAAATGGAAGAAGTAACGATTGAAAGTCAGTTTACACTTAAAGGTACATTAACGACCCCAACCGATTTGAAGGAAAGAAATCCGGCCATTTTGATCATTCCCGGAACAGGAATGACGAACAGGGATGGTAACGACAAAGGAATCAATATCAATATCTACAAAGATTTGGCTGACTTTTTTACATCCATTGGTTTTATAACTTTTCGTTATGATAAAAGAGGAACTCATGAAAGCGACGGTGATTATTATACCGCCGGAGTACAGGACCTTATTGATGATGCTTGTGCCTGTGTTCACTTTTTAAAAAAGGATCAGCGTGTTGATGCCGATTCTGTGTTAATTTTAGGACATAGTGAAGGAGCCTTGCTTGCACCGGCGGTACATGCTCAGGAACCTGTTGCCGGGCTGATTTTGTTAGCAGGTGCTGCAGAGCCTTCAAAGGTATTATTACCAAAACAGTTTGAAATGGCTATGAAAGAGATAAAGGAAACAAGAGGCTTTAAAGGCTGGTTATTTAAAGTCCTGAATGTCGCAAAAAAAGCTCAAAAACAACAGGATGCAGTGATGGCAAAAATACTGAATTCAAAGGAAGATATGTTAAAAATCAAAGGAACAAAAGTAAATGCAAAATGGATGCGGGAGCAATATGATTATAATGTCTGTGAGTACTTAGAAAAGGTAACCTGTCCTACGCTAGCGATTACAGGGGCAAAAGATATCCAAGTCCCCCCAGACCATGCGGAAAAAATTGCTTCAACTGTAAAAGGGGAATCTGAGTGGCATATTATACATGACATGAATCATATTTTACGTAAATATCCAAAAGACCATAAAATGCTCTCACTTATGAAGGAATATAAAGAGATGTTTGAACAGCCAATAGATGCTGAACTTTTAGAAGTAATGGAGAAATGGCTGAAAGAGAAGTATCTAAATTAAGGTGTCAGACCACTACAAAAAGACAAACCTATGCACTTTGTCTTTTTGTGGGGCCTGACACCTTTTCATTTTTTAATGAGGCAGATATGCGAGCTGATAGAAGAAAAGTACAGCGAAAACGTAGACAATTGGATGAACCTCACGCCATTTACCTTTAACAACTTTTAAGATCGGATAAGAAATAAATCCAAGCGCGATACCGGTTGCAATGCTGGATGTTAACGGCATACTTAAAATGATTAAAAAGGCCGGGAAGGCTTCTTCAAATTCATTCCACTTGATATGAACCACATTCCCCATCATTAAACTGCCAACGATAATTAATGCAGGTGCCGTTATAGCGGAAAGACCTGATACCGCACTGACAAGCGGACCGAAAAAAGCAGATACAATAAATAGGATGGACACGGTTAATGTTGTTAAGCCTGTTCTCCCTCCGGCAGCAACACCTGTAGAAGATTCGATGAATGCTGAGGTAGGACTTGTACCAAACATCGCTCCAATTGTTGTAGCAACTGAATCTGATAGCAGTGCTTCACGTGCCCGCGGCATTTTATTCCCTTTCATCAGTCCAGCCTGCTGTGCTACAGCAACCATTGTACCTGTTGTATCAAAAATGGTTACTAATAAGAAGGAAAAGACAACTGCATATAGGCTGTGTTGAATCACTTCACTAAATGCAGTAATTGGATTTGCGACCATGAGACCTTCAGGCAGACTAGGAAATGCGACAAATCCATCTTGGAATGAGAGTTGGCCAAAAAAGAATGCGATTAAACCGGTTATCACCATTCCTATGAATAATGCGCCATTCACTCCCAATGTCATTAGAATTAACGTAATAGCTAAGCCGACTAATGCTAATATAGCGGATGGTGAATGAAGATCACCAAGTGCAACGAGATTAGTGGGATGGCTTGTAATTAAGCCTGTTAACCGTAGACCAATAAAGGCAATAAATAAACCTATCCCTGCACTAATCCCATGTTTTAGGTTTTCTGGTATTGCTTCAATCAACACTTCACGGAAGCGTGTAAAAGATAAAATAATGAAAATGATTCCTGCGACAAATACAGCTGCAAATGCTGTTTGATAGTCGATATTGCCATGTGAACCAACGACTGAATAGGCAAAATAGGCATTCATGCCCATTCCAGGAGCAATCGCGATCGGATAGTTCGCAAATAGAGCCATCCATAGAGTTCCAACAACAGAGGCAATAATGGTCGCCAAAAATACTTGGTCAAAAGGAACACCGGCATCGGACAAAATAATCGGGTTGACGACAACGATATAGACCATTGTTAGAAAGGTAGTGACCCCGGCCATTATCTCAGTTTTTACGGATGTATGATTTTCTTTGAGTTTAAACATAATGCCCTCCATAAAAGTACGAACGTTTTACAAACACATTTTATATAATATTCGTTTTTGTTATGTAATTCAAGTTTTTTCTTAGTATAAGTAAAAACCAAGTATTGATGCTCCGAATGATAAAAAATGATTATAAAATAGGAAAGGGTAAAAATCCGTTAATGGATTCTTACCCTTTTGATTCCTATATGAACCATTTAAAATTAAAGAAATATATTTAATAAATAATAGAAAATACCTGCTACAGTTGCTGAAATCGGTAATGTGATCACCCAAGTTATAAGCATCCGCTGTGCTGTTCCCCATTTAACACCTTTTAAACGATGGGATGCCCCAACGCCCATAATAGAGGAGGAAATAACATGTGTAGTACTTACCGGTAAATGAATGTAAGTAGCGCCGAAAATGATCATTGCACCAGTTAAATCGGCAGCAACTCCGTTAACAGGGCGGATTTTCATGATATTACCGCCGACAGTCTTAATAATTTTCCAACCGCCGACAGAAGTACCAAGGCCCATGGCAAGAGCACAGGAAAATTGAACCCAGAATGGAACATCGTCAGTAGTCAGCTGTCCGGCAGAAATTAAGGCCATTGTGATAATTCCCATCGCTTTTTGGGCATCATTTGTTCCGTGAGAGTATGCTTGTAGTGCAGCTGTGAAAATTTGAAAGATCCGAAAACCCTTATTTGTTTTCGTTAAATTATTCTCTTTGAATATGACTTTAAAGATACTATAGACAATATAACCTACGACAAAGGCTAGTATTGGAGATATGATAAGTGCTTGAATAATTTTAAGAAAACCGTTGTAATTCAGTGCATTGAATCCGGCAGCGGCGATAGCGGCACCGGCAATGGAACCGATAATGGCATGCGATGAGCTGCTTGGGATTCCATAGTACCATGTTAGCAAGTTCCAAAAGATGGCTGCTAATAAAGCCGCTAAAATAACAACAGAGCCATTTTCCAATGTAAAGGGATCAACAATATCCTTGGTAATTGCTTTTGCCACGCCCGTAAAGGTCATGGCACCAATGAAGTTCATCGTTGCCGCTAATAGAATTGCATGCCGTGGTTTCAGCGCTTTTGTTGAAACTGCTGTGGCAATTGCATTTGCCGTGTCATGAAATCCATTAATGAAATCAAATGCTAAGGCACAAATGACAATTAAAACCGTTAAAAAAATAAGTCCATCCATTTAGTTATTACTCCTTATGCATTTTTCATTATGATTGTTTCTAATGTATTGGCGACATTTTGACAGTAATCAGCTATATCTTCAAGGTTTTCATAAATTTCTTTGTATTGAATGATTTTAATTGGATCTTTTTCAACTGAAAACAAATGTTTAATCGATTGTCTTTGAATTCCATCACATTTGGATTCATAATCCTTAATCTTGATGGCATGGTCACGAATTTGTGGCAGCTTTTTCGTTGATAGAAGGTCAATGGAATCCTGAATTTCATGAGCACAGTTTTTAATGGCATCAACGAATTTCAGCATGAAATCATCTGCTTCTGTAATGGAATACATTTCAAATAAGGCGGAGCAATGTTCAAGACCGTCTAAAACATCATCCATACTCATCGCTAGAGCAAGAATATCTTCTCTTTCGATTGGCGTGATAAAGGCATTGTTTAATTCTTTAATCACATCGTGGATGTATGTATCTCCTTTCGTTTCATAATCTTTCATTGTTTCGGAGAAGACCTTTAAGTCACTGACATTTTTTAATTTATAGTCATAGAAATAGTTTGCTGCTTCCTTCAAATTTGTAGAGATGTTGTTTAGTAAAATGGAAAATTTATCCTTTTTCTTGAATACCATTCTTGTTACCCCCAATTTTTTATCCGCTTTTGCCAAAACAAGCCTAGATAATTTTATAAGAAATATGTCGAATGTTAAAGTTTTTTCACTTAAAATTTACAAAATCTTAATATTAATAGCCTTGCGTTCTTTATAAATTCATTTTCATATTTTTAATATTTGTTTGTGTGAAGGATTTATGTGTATTTTATTCAGTCTATTTCATTTGAGTGTTAAAATATGGTTAAATTAGGTAATGGAGGTGCAAAAATGGTTACAAGCATAAATCATAAAATGCAATTGCATAATGGAGTAGAGATGCCGCAGTTTGGGCTTGGCGTTTACAAGGTGGAGGAAGGAAAGGTTACCTTAGAAACTGTAAAAACAGCATTAAGCACGGGTTACCGCTCCATTGATACGGCTGCTTACTATGATAACGAAGAAGGAGTCGGTCAGGCTCTAAAAGAAAGCGGTATTCCGCGCGAGGAAATCTTTGTCACTACAAAGGTTTGGAATGATGATCAAGGGTATGAAGAAACACTTGCAGCTTTTGAAAAAAGCCGCAAAAAACTTGGCTTGGATTATATTGATTTATACTTAGTTCATTGGCCGGTTAAGGATAAATATGTACATACTTGGAAAGCATTAGAGAAGTTATATCAAGAGGGCATCATTAAAGCAATAGGAGTGAGTAACTTTCAGATTCATCATCTTGAGGATTTATTTGCTCGTGCGAACGAAAAGCCTGTCTTGAACCAAATCGAACTTCACCCTTTATTGACGCAGGAAAAAGTAAGGGCATTTTGTAAAGAAAATGATATTGCCGTTGAAGCGTGGTCGCCGATTGCCAGAGGGAATTTAATAAACGAGCCAGTATTGTTGTCAATTGCTGAAAAGTATGGGAAGACAAGCACACAGGTCATTTTAAGATGGCATTTGCAAAATGATGTGATCGTTATTCCTAAATCCGTAACACCTTCCAGAATTAAAGAAAATGCAGATATATTTAATTTTGAATTAACAAAAGAGGATATGAAAAAAATTAATGGCTTAAATGAAAATAAGCGTTTTGGTCCAAATCCGGACGATTTTTAAAAGTAAAAAAGGGGCTATCTTATTGTAAGTAGTTCAGTTTTTGTGGAGAAACGGATAAAATATCATATTAATTAACAGGCTAAATCGCATAGTAATTTAGGTGCTTATAATCCTTGTTATATCAATGAATATCGAACTTTAGTATATTAAAAATCATAGCAAATAACACACAAAATAACATAGTGACAAAACTATTGTCATCTTGTAAGTTGGAATGTTAAAAGTAATGTTTTTTACTATGTTGATTATTAACAGGACACACCTTCCGTTATTTGCAGTAAGAATTGTAATTTTACATTTTTATAGGACATACTTTCCGCTATTTATATAAAAGGTTGTTATTTTTTCGTTATTTTTAGCAAATAACGTACTCAGTGTCCAAAGGCTCTCCAAAATAGATTTATTTATGATAATAACGTACTCAATGTCCACAAAAAAGTTGAATCATACAATTAAAATAAAACGCATGGATTTTACCTGTTATCCATGCGTTTCTGTTTGTTATTTCTATTGATTTTTCTGTTGTGATTTCAATGTTTTTTACATTTTCTCCACATTAACGGAACTACTTAGTCCTATTGGACAGCCCCTATTTAAGTTAAATAGAGTAGGGGTTAATTCCCATGAAAATCTCATGGTTATCGAGAAATGGAGCATGACAAATAATCTTTTCTTCTGTGAAAGGGTGAATAAATTCCAGTTTTACTGCATGTAATGCCTGGCGTGGATAAATTGGCTTGCCGCCATATAATGGATCTCCTGCAAGAGGATGTCCAATATGGCTGAAATGGACACGGATCTGATGTGTTCGTCCGGTGTCAAGCTGACACTTAACAAGGGTGTGATTCTGCTTGTGATCAGTTTTCAAGACTTCATAATGTGTGACCGCCTTTTGTCCGTTAGGAGATACTCTTCTTCTCGTAGCATGGTGGCGGTCACGTCCAATCGGTTCGTTGATGGTCCCTTTTTGGGTCGTTATGATTCCCTGAACAAGGGCTAGATAGGTCCGTTTGACTTCCCGTTTTTCCAGCATTTGATCAAGCATGGAGCCGATGAAGGGATGTTTTGCAAATAAAATAGCCCCTGTAGTATCACGGTCCAGCCTGTGAACATGTTTTACTTGTCTATACTCCCCATTTGCTAGAAGATGATAGGCAACGGCATTTGCCAATGTGTCTGTTTCTCCAGTAGTATTTGGATGAGTGTCCATTTTAGGCGGTTTGTTGACAACGATTAAATGATCATCTTCATATATTGTGGATATTTCATGATAGGATGGCTGAATACCGAACTCATGGTCGGAAAAAAGACGGATGTCCAGTCGGTCGTTTTGGTTCAGTGGAGCTGTCCACTCTGCTGCTTGTCCATTTACTTTTACACCCTTTTCCATTCTTAATGAATGGGTTATTTTTTTCGGTGCATGCCAAATATTCCGAAATAAATCCTGTACAGGAATGTTAGACCATTTTTCCGGAATGACAATTTCCAGCCATTCACCTTTCCGACTTGTGCTGATCATAAAATGCTCCTTTATATCCATTTTCTCTTGATTGTGGTGTGAATTACCACCATAATATCACACGATAATATGTTATTCTATGTATAACCAACAATAGATTATTGAGTAATTAAAGGTGGGGGTATTTTGTGAAGGTGGTTTTTGCTTCGACTCCGGATCAGCAGGAAAAAATTACGGAGTTAATTAGGCAAGTATATTCGGACGTATTTCCAAATTACTTTTCTGACAATGAAATTGCTAAATTTGAAAGGCATAACGTATTACATATTTCTTCAAGTCAATTTGAACAATTGGATACGTTAAAGGATGCATTTCAAGTTATTACAAGCTTACAAACATTAATTTCGATTCTTGAAAGCGACAGATTGGACGAACAATATATCGAAACATATTATAAAAATATATCTATTCTTGAACAGTATGGATTGTATTTTCCTTTTGAATTTCAACAGTTTGTCGATTTAAAAATATCCGGAAATAATGATCTAAGTATCTATTCTAGAGCTGCTAATGAATTGTTAGTTTAGCCCCAAAAAATAAAAGGCTGCCAATGCAGACTTTTATTTTTTTTGACTATTTTCAGTAAACCACTGTCTGTACTCATCTTCACTTGTTAAACCAGTAATTCTGGCAACTTCTTTTCCATCTTTATACTGAACGATTGTCGGTGTTTCCTGGATCCCATAATCGTCCCACCCTTGTTCGAACTCAAGTAGATTATATTGTAACAGATCTATCCCCATCTCTTCAGCTAATGGTGAAAGAATAGGGGTCGCTTGTTTACAATACTCACATGTTGATTGAAAATAATAAACCGTTATATCTTCCTTGTCCTTCAATTTTTGATCAAGCTCATCCGGTAATATGATGTTTTGGTAATTTTCATCCTCTAATAATGCAGCTGTTTCTGGATGAAGCGTGTCTTTTCCATATGGATTATCCTCCACTTTTTCGCTGTTCTGCATGTTCGTCAGGATCGCAACACCGCTAAATAACACAATAATGATGGCTAAAAATATAAGTACCTTTTTCACTTTACCTCTCCTCCCGAATGTTTCCAGATGAGAATACTGCAAATGAAGATAATCGTAAAAGCAGTTAGTGCTAACAATGGAATGGAAATAAACCCAAACCAGTTGATGTATTGACTTGTACATGGAATTCTACCGCATGCCGGTGCGATATCGGCAAGAAAGCTTAGCTTTTGTAATGAATAATGATAAATCGAAATACTTCCGCCAATGGCTGATAAAACCATCGAATACAGGGCAATCTTGTAATCCCTTTTTACATAAGCAATTCCTAACAGGATTGTAAAGGGATACATGACGATACGCTGGTACCAGCATAGTTTACAAGGCTCGAACTGACGAATTTCTGAAAAGTATAAGCTGCCGAACATTGCTATGACGGAGGCTGCCCAAGCGATAAACAGGAGTGATTCTCGTTTATCTTTTTGATTTTTTTTCATCTTTGCCTCCTTAATACCATAATAGTGGCTTGTACTAATTATTCCACCTATTTTGAATTATATATGGGAATAGGAAAATGTGTAAATAAAAAGCCGAAAATTGTTTGTTTTTTTTTCAATGAATGTATGGGGACACTTCTTTATTAATTTTTCTATTTCCTGTATATTTTAAAGAGTACCTCATATTAAACATAATGTGATAAAGATGGATTAATTCAGGAGGGTTACATAAATGAGTTGGAAGCAAAAAGCTGAAAGATGGATTCAATACGAGGGATTAGATAAAGTTGTAAAAGAACAGTTGGAGAAGATTAAACATGACGATAAAAGCCTTGAAGAGGCATTTTATAAAGATTTAGAATTTGGAACAGGCGGAATGAGAGGAGAGATTGGCGCCGGCACGAATCGCATGAACCTCTATACGGTTCGTAAGGCTTCTGCAGGTCTAGCGGCATATATTGGGGCAAATGGGATGGAAGCCAAAAAAAGAGGGGTTGTTATTGCTTATGATTCAAGGCACTTTTCGCCTGAATTTGCCATGGAGGCTGCTAAAACATTAGCATCAAAGGACATTCATACCTATGTATTTGATGCGTTACGGCCAACACCAGAGCTATCATTTGCTGTCCGCCACCTCCATGCTTTTTCTGGTATTGTCATTACTGCAAGCCATAATCCGCCTGAATATAATGGATATAAGGTTTACGGGTCTGATGGCGGGCAGCTGCCACCAGAAGGTGCGGATGTGATCATTGAGAAAATTAATGAGATTGAAAATGAATTGTTAATTGATGTAGAGGACCAAAAGGTATTAATGGATAAGGGGCTAATCACGATGGTTGGTCAAGAAATCGATCAAGCATACATTGAAAAGCTAATGACCATTTCCGAAAACCCTAACATTTCAGATGAAGTTGATGTGAAGGTGGTATTTACCCCGCTCCATGGTACAGGAAATATCCCTGTTCGAAACGGCTTAAAGGCATTAAAATATCAACATGTCACGGTCGTGAAGGAACAGGAATTACCTGACCCGGAATTTTCAACTGTTAAAAGCCCAAATCCTGAGGAGCATGCAGCCTTTACATTAGCGATTGAGGAAGGAAACCGGATTGGTGCAGATCTTTTGATAGCCACAGATCCGGATGCAGACCGTTTAGGGATTGCTGTAAAAAATGAGAAGGATGAATATGTTGTTCTGACTGGAAATCAAACAGGTGCAATCCTTTTACACTATATCCTGTCTGAAAAGAAGAAAAAGAGTACGTTGCCAAAAAACGGTGTCATGGTCAAAACGATTGTCACAAGTGAACTAGGAAGAAAAATTGCTGAATCCTTTAATGTAACTACTCTTGATGTACTGACCGGCTTTAAGTTTATCGGTGAAAAGATAAAAGAATATGAAACATCTGGTGAGTATAAATTTTTGTTTGGCTACGAGGAAAGCTACGGCTATTTAATTGGTGATTTTGTCCGTGATAAAGATGCCGTTCAAGCAGCACTCTTGGCGACGGAAGTCAGTGCTTTTTATAAAAAGCAAGGAATGAGTTTGTATGATGCACTTATGGCTATTTTTAATCAATACGGCTTTTTCCAGGAAGGTCTTCGTTCTTTAACATTAAAAGGGAAGGATGGGGCTGAATTAATTCAAAAAACACTTGCTTCATTTCGTTCCAATCCGCTTCGAGTGTTAGACGGTTTAAAAGTATCTGCGGTGGAGGATTATTTAACGGGAACGCGAATCGAGGCAGATGGTAGCGAAAAGGTTATTGCCCTTCCAAAATCAAATGTCATTAAATATTATTTTGAAGATGGGACTTGGATCTGCTTAAGACCGTCAGGAACAGAGCCAAAAGTGAAATTCTACTTTAGTGTCCATGATTCAAGTTTAGACGCAAGTAAACAAAAGCTCGCGAATATCGAAAAACAATTTATGAAGCTGGTTGACCAAAAAATAGCTGACCTGTCAAAATAACAAAAGAAACACGGATTCATTGAGAATCCGTGTTTCTTTTGTTATAAGTGAGGAGCTCATTTTAGCATGTATAGTGTTCCATCTGTTATATCACGATCATGTATTTCAAGTGCATGATCAATATATCTAAGTAAAGAATATAAATGTTTTTCGATAATGGAATAATCTTTTTCAAAATTATAGGCATGGAGAAAATGCTCAATTTTCTTTGCCAAAAAGTTGTCGGATGTTCTTACCATAAGGATTAGCAAGTTATCCCATTCCGAGCGGTGTGTATAATATAATGCTCGGTCATAATCCATAGTCATCATATCCTCTCCTCCTCCTTTTTTTTAAGGAGTTGATATTAGTGTATGAAGGAAGGAGAAAATATTACAGTGTAAATGTTGGACTTCACCGAAAATAAGGCTGTAAAACATAATTGCTTGGTACAAATACTCATCTTTCAGCTTTTTACCTCATACATTGTGATATGGAAGTATGAAGGGAGAGAGTGGGATGAACGAAGCAGAAAGGAAAGAGCTTGAATATGCAATCGGTGAAATTACAGAGATTGCATCGGGATTTGGGCTTGATTTCTATCCGATGCGCTATGAAATATGTCCAGCAGATATCATTTATACTTTCGGAGCTTACGGTATGCCGACACGCTTTTCGCACTGGAGCTTTGGAAAGCAATTTCATAAAATGAAGCTCCATTATGATCTCGGTTTATCCAAAATTTATGAGCTGGTGATTAATTCAGATCCTTGTTATGCCTTTTTGCTTGATTCAAATTCACTTATTCAAAATAAGCTGATTGTTGCCCATGTATTAGCGCACTGTGATTTCTTTAAAAATAATGTCCGTTTCCAAAATACAAAAAGGGAAATGGTCGAAAGTATGGCGGCAACGGCTGACCGGATCAGGCAATACGAAATACTCCATGGTAAACAAGAGGTAGAGTTGTTTTTAGATGCAGTACTTGCTATTGAAGAACATATTGACCCATCATTAATGAGGCCGAAGCTTGCATGGGATATAGAGGATATTGAATCTGAGGAAGAAGTAAAAAGGCCTACCCAGTATGATGATTTATGGTCGCTTGATGAGGTTAAGCCTGTAAAAGAGGATACGAAAAAACAAAGGAAGTTCCCGCCAAGACCTGAAAAAGATTTATTATTGTTTATTGAATCCTACAGTCGTGAGCTGACAGACTGGCAGCGGGATATATTAACGATGATGCGCGAGGAAATGCTTTATTTCTGGCCGCAGCTTGAAACGAAAATTATGAATGAGGGCTGGGCTTCTTATTGGCATCAACGAATATTAAGGGAAATGGATTTAACAAGTGGAGAGGCGCTTGAGTTCGCAAAATTAAATGCCGGGGTAGTTCAGCCTTCACGTACTGGCATAAATCCATATTATTTAGGGTTAAAGATTTATGAAGATATTGAAGAACGTTACAATAATCCTACAGAAGAAATGAAGAAAAGAGGGGTTGTACCGGGTTCAGGCAGGGAGAAAATTTTTGAAGTCCGTGAAATTGAATCTGATATTTCCTTTCTCCGTAATTATTTAACAAAAGATTTAGTTATGCGTGAAGATATGTACCTTTTCCAAAAACAGGGGAAGGAGTATAAAATCGTCGGGAAAGAATGGGAACAGGTTCGTGATCAACTTGTCAATATGCGGGTCAATGGAGGCTTTCCATACATTACTGTCAATGACGGGGATTATATGAAGAGTGGTGAACTTTATTTAAAACATTGGTACGAGGGGATTGAACTGGATTTACGGTACTTAGAAAAGGTTCTGCCTTATATTCATCAATTATGGGGAAGGGCCGTCCATCTTGAAACCGTAAGCGAGGAAAGGCATTTATTATTCACTTATGATGGTAAAAATATTCAACGAAAGTTTATTTAACACTATCGTATGAATGATCATCTCTTTTACATGAAACAAGAGGCTGACCTCTTACTCAGGGTCAGCCTCTTGTTTCGTTTTTTCTAGTTCTGGTATTTTTTTTACTTCGATAAATTGAATATGATGTCCGTCAATTTCTTTCACGGTAAATGTATATCCCTCCGCTGAAATTTGATCTCCTAATTGGACGTCAAATTGCTGAGAAAGAAACCATCCTCCTAATGTATCGATATCCTCCTCCAAGAGGTCCGTTCCCAGCAGGTCATTTACATCCTCCATTAACACTTTACCGCTGAAGATATAATGATGTTCAGCCAATTTCTGAATATCAGCTACTTCATCCGTATCAAATTCGTCGCGGATTTCGCCGACAATTTCTTCGATAATATCCTCTACTGTGACAAGGCCTGCAGTTCCACCGTACTCATCATGTAAAATAGCCATATGTGAGCGTTCTTTTTGCATTTTAAGCAACAGGTCATGAATAGGGATGGTTTCAATGACACGAATGACCGGTTTGATAAAAGGGATAATCGGGCTGGTTGTTTCGGCAAAGGAATGATTAATGGAAGCCGTTAACAGCTCTTTAATATTGACAATTCCTTCAATATTATCTTTATCGCCTTTTATGACGGGATAACGTGTATACTTTTCCTCTTTTATCATGGCGATCACTTCCTCTTTTGTTGCTTCAAGAGGAATACCTACTATTTCAGTTCTGGGGACCATTATTTCCTTGGCAATGCGATTATCAAATTCAAAAATATTGTTTACATAGGTAAGTTCAGATTTATTAATTTCCCCGCTTTTATAGCTCTCTGATAAAATAATCCGAAGCTCTTCTTCTGTGTGGGCCAGTTCATTTTCAGAAACTGGTTTAAGACCGAAAAGACCAGTAAGCAATCTTGCAGAACCATTCAAAAGCCAGATGATTGGGAACATAATCTTATAAAACCAAATGATTGGTTTGGAAAAGGATAATGTAATTTCTTCCGCTTTTTGAATCGCAACTGTTTTCGGTGCTAATTCACCCACGACAACATGTATAAATGTAATGAAGCTGAAGGCAATGATAAATGACAAAATATGTGCCAAGGATTCATTCAAATCCATTTGGATAAAGAGCGGGTGCAGAATTTTCTCAACAGTTGGCTCACCCAGCCACCCTAAACCAAGCGCAGTAATGGTAATACCGAGTTGGCAGGCAGATAGGTAATCATCCAAATGGGTAATGACATGCTTTGCAGCCTTTGCACCTGCTTTATTTTCCTCAATTAATTGATTAATTCTTGAGCTTCTTACTTTGACGATGGCAAATTCAGTTGCAACAAAGAATGCAGTTAAAGCGATTAAAACGGCGACTAAAATTAAGTTAATCGTGATCAATAGCAAGCCTTACAATGGTAAGGCATACACCTCCTAAAAAATAAGAAATTGATCTAAAGCCATTATTCATGTAATTTTCATTATTATGATGAAGAATATTATGTCTTTAATAAATTGTTTCAAGTAGAATATATAGTAAGAAACTATACTTTCCGTATAACTTCCATCTGTTCATTATATCATAATGACATAATACCATATTGGTTATTCCATGAGTATCAGCTTGAAAAGGAATGTCTTTGTTTCTTGAATTTAGCTATACGGACGTATAAAAATGAGCTAATATTAAAATAACAAGATTGCTTTTACTTATTGTTTACGGGTAAGTAGTATAATAGGCATCATATGAAGGGGATCGAATATGAATGAACTTACAAAATTGTTACAAAATAAAGGATTAAAAAGAATTTTTATTTTCGTACTTATCGTTCTTATTTTAATCAGTATGAAAAGCATGATCAACTTTATTTTGCTTACGTTTATTTTCTCCTTTTTAATGGATCGTTTAGTAAGCTTTGTTACAAAAATAATACCGATTAATCGGAAGGTAACGGTATTAGTATCCTATACACTTATTGTTGGACTTTTATCATATGGAATTGTGAAATATTTACCAATTGTTATTGTTGAAATAACCGCATTAATCAAACAGGTTACCGCTTTTTATAAACAGCCTCAGGAAAATGCCGTTATGAATTATTTAGTCAGTTTGCTTGAGAAAAACCAAATTTCTCAATATTTGGAGCAAGGCCTGTCATTTGCGATTAGTTATTTCACTAATTTTAGCCAATTGGCATTACAAGTATTTCTCGCTCTGCTTCTAAGTTTGTTTTTCTTATTAGAAAAGCCTAGGCTGGTTACATTTACGCGAAAGTTTAAGAACAGCAAGCTGGCTGATTTTTATAATGAAATTGAATTCTTTGGCGGAAAGTTTGCCCGTACGTTTGGTAAGGTCATTGAAGCACAATTTATTATTGCAATTGTAAATTGTGTATTGTCGGTTATCGCGCTGTCTATTATGGATTTCCCGCAATTGTTTGGATTGGCTATTATGATTTTCTTCCTTGGGCTGATTCCAGTCGCAGGGGTTATTATTTCGCTTATTCCGCTTAGTCTGATTGCTTATACGATTGGCGGCTATATTCAGGTCGTGTATATTTTAATCACCGTTGCGATCATCCATGCAATTGAAGCCTATATCTTAAATCCAAAGCTTATGAGTTCAAAAACAGATCTTCCTATTTTTTATACTTTTATCGTGTTAATCTTCTCTGAGCATTTCTTTGGTGTTTGGGGATTAATCATTGGTATTCCTATTTTTGTCTTCTTACTTGATGTATTAGAGGTAACGCATCGTGAAGAAAAATATTGATAGAATAGAAAAAAGCTGAGGAATCTCAGCTTTTTTTTATTCTATGATTTAATTTAGTGTAGTTGAGCTGCGGGGGCTTATGACCCCGAGTCCCTGGGCAAGCCCCCTCCGCATCCTTAGTGTATTGCCCTCTTTTTGAATCTTCCTCCGCGGACTTCCGATATGTTTGCTACGGCGAGGAAAGCAGAAGGATCAATTTCTTCTACGATTGATTTTAACTTTGCTTCTTCTAACCTTGTGATGACACAGAATATGACTTTTTTGTCGTCTCCTGTGTATGCACCTTCACCTGTTAAATACGTAACACCGCGGCCTAAACGGGCTAAAATAGCTTCTCCGAGTACTTTATGATTGTCGCTGATAATCCAAGCAGATTTTGACTCATCAAATCCGATAATCATAATATCAATTACCTTATAGGCGATGAAATAAGCAATTAGTGAGTACATTGCCCGGTCCCAGCCAAATACAAAGCCTGCAATTCCAAAAATGAAAATATTAAAGAACATGACCACTTCACCAACAGAGAAAGGTAGTTTTTTATTGAGAAGAATGGCCATAATTTCTGTACCGTCCAATGACCCTCCGAAGCGAATAACGGTTCCTACACCAGCCCCTAATATAATCCCGCCAAATACGGTCGCTAATAGCAGGTCTTCTGTGAAAACAGGTACATTATGAAGTAAAGAGGTTGTGATTGAAAGAATTGTGATTCCTAAAAGAGTAGATAAAGCGAAGGTTTTTCCAATTTGCTTATATCCAATATAGAAAAATGGAATATTTAAGATAAAAATGAAAATTCCTAATTTCCAACTTGTTAAATGAGATAATATAATGGAGATCCCGACAATTCCGCCGTCAAGGATTCGATTGGGGACGAGAAATTCTTCAAGGCCTACACCCATTAACATAGCCCCGAGAATAATAAAGAAAGTTCTTTTTACAATTTGTGCTGCTGTTAACTTTTTATGGTTAGCGGCAGCAAGTAAATCCTGTGGTATTGATTCCATCCATTTTCCCCCTTTAATTATGTGAAAAGTCCCGATTACTATTTTCATTTATTCATATTTTATCATAAATCTACACATAATAATAAGGAGAAAGCCTTGAGTGGTTTTATTACTAATTTGCATGATGTTTCTATTTGATAATTAAAATTTATTATAATTTCCCGAATACATTAAAGAATTGACTGGTTAGAAAAGTGTCTGCTAGAATGGACGAAATTTTACTGATCAATCAGGCTCAGCGTGACAGGACGTGGCGGTTTTTAGTCGATGTTCCTCTAACGAGCCGCTTCCGCTTTTTATCCTTGTATATATTCAGAAATAAGGTCTGAATGTTTCTACTAAGCTGCCGTAAATAACTAAACTACAAGGAAATTTACTCTGATATCGTTATCTGATTAAATTTCATTTCAGCTGCAGCTGCGCATCGTATGTGTGGCTTTTTTTTATTTGTCTTATTTTTTTTTCATCATGGAGGAGACAGCATGAAAGAGTATTTTCAGTTTGTAAGTCGAAAAACAAATTATCGCCAGGAGACGATAGCCGGGTTCACAACCTTTTTATCAATGGCCTACATATTAGTAGTCAATCCTATCATTTTGAGTCAATCAGGAACGGATAAAGGTGCTGTTTTTACGGCAACTGCATTATCCGCTATTATTGGTTCTTTATTGATTGGTATTATTGCGAATTATCCCATCGGTATTGCTCCTAGTATGGGGTTGAATTCATTTTTAACATTTTCCGTCTGCATTGGTATGATTATTCCATGGCAAACCGCTTTAACCGGTGTTTTTGTGTCTGGAATTTTATTTATCATTTTAAGTTTATTAAAAATACGGGAAAAAATTATTAACATTATTCCTAAAGATTTAAAGCATGCCATTGTAGCAGGGATCGGTTTTTTTATTGCTTTTATCGGATTAAAAAATGGGGGATTGATTGTTGCTAATGAGGCAACCTTTGTTTCTATTGGTGATTTGAAATCAACAATTGTTGGAGCGTTAATGTCAATGGAAGTAAAGCAAATTGAATGGAATCATATCGAAATCGCAATCCCTGCATTTATTACGATTTTAATGATGCCACTTACATATAGTGTGGCAACTGGCATTGCTTTAGGTTTTATTCTTTACCCGATTACGAAAATTGCTCTTGGAAGAGGTCGCGAGATTCATCCAATCATGTACGGCTTATGTGTAGCTTTTATATGCTATTTTGTTTATTTAGTTTGATCTCATAAATGTTAAATAAAAAAGGGGCTGCCGCATCAGCCCCTTTTTATCATTAAATTTATTTACTCTAGATGCCCGCGGTCTAATAAATAAAGCTTGCGATAGCGCTCATTTATCTTTAATAATTCTTCATGTGAGCCATGCATTGTAATAGTTCCTTTATCAATAAAAAATATCTGGTTCATTTTTTCAATCCCAATGAGGTGATGGGTGACCCAAATAACAGTTTTATCTTTGAGTGCTGAAAAAATGGTTGCCAGTAAGTACCTCTCTGTTTGTGGATCCAGCCCGACTGTTGGTTCGTCTAAAATGACGATCGGAGTATTCTTTAAAAGAATTCTTGCTAATGCAATCCTTTGTCTTTCGCCGCCGGAAAAACGTTGCCCGGTCTCTTCCATTTGTGTATCTAAACCATTTGGAAGTGAATGGATGTATTCATCAAGTTTAACCTGTTTAATCACGGTTTCGATTTCTTCATCGGTTGCCATTTGGTTCCCCAGGCGAATGTTATTCTTGACACTGGTTGCAAATAAATATGGCTTTTGATTTAACACACTAATCATTTCAAAAATATTCTCGCCGTAGTATTTTGGCTCGTGCTTGTTAATTGCAATAGTTCCCGCAGACGGAGTAATAGCTCCAAGTAATAATTGAATTAACGTTGACTTTCCTGCCCCGCTTTTTCCCAAAATAGCTATTTTATCCCCATGAGGAATAGAAAGGGTAATCCCCTGCAGTGCATCCTCATGTTCATGTTCATAACGATAATTAAGATTTTTTATATCTACATGGGCTGATTCAGAAATAGGTGCAGTTCCTGTATCATGGCTGGAATCTTCCGGAACATACTTGCTTATTGACTCAAGCCGCTGCATTGATTCAAGATAGGTTGGAATGCGTTCTATTGCGTTTGAAATTGGCACTAATCCTTCAACGATTGGAAGGGTCACCAGTGTAAACGCTGCAATATAGGTAGGTGCAATTTCTCCAGCCTGTGCTTGATTACCAGCCCAAACCCCTACAGAGATCAGAATCAAGCCCGTAATGATTTGCAATTGAAAGGTACGTGTTTGATTCCAATGGCGCAGCTTTTTATCAATCCGATTATTAGCCTGACTGTCAGCAGAAAATTTACTAATAAAAAGCTCCTTCTGCCCACTGATGATCCAATCCCCCAATCCGAAAATGGCATCTGTTAAGGTCTGATAAAGAAGGCTGCGAATTTTCTTTTGCTCAATTTGCCGTTTTTTTAGCAGATAAAGTGAGAAGAGGGGATAAACGATAATAATAATACTTAAACAAAAAGCAATCCATAAGGCAAAAACCCAATCAAATAATGCTAGTGAGAAAATGGTTGCAACAAATAAAAACAATCCAATAAAGGTTGGGAGAATGGTTCGAACATATACATCCTGCAGATGTTCAATATCATCTGCTAAAGTCCCAAGTAAATCCCCTGTTTGAAATCGAGAGCGGATAAATAGTGCTTGCGGCTCTAATAGTCCGTATAGCTTAACGCGCATTTGCGAAAGAATTTTTAATACAGCATCATGTCCGATTAGACGTTCGATGTAATGGGTCACAGCACGCAATATACCAAACGTACGAACTAATACAACAGGTACATAAACGAGCAAAATATTTTCAGGTCTTTGTGCTGTCCGCGAGA
This sequence comes from Niallia oryzisoli, assembly GCF_036670025.1. Taxonomy (NCBI): domain Bacteria; kingdom Bacillati; phylum Bacillota; class Bacilli; order Caryophanales; family Bacillaceae; genus Niallia; species Niallia oryzisoli. Next base: position 1,057,211 of record NZ_CP137640.1, read on the forward strand.
TTAAATAACCAGAAGTAAAGGTGAGCATGGAAGCACCGATGACAGTTAAGACGCCAAAAAGAATTGCTAACAGGATAGACTTTCTAAATTGTTTTATATAAGGAAAGATATATAATTGAAAGAGCCTCACTCAAGCCATTCCTCCTCTCTGAGCTTGGATTAGTTGAAAATAAGCACCATTGTTTGCGTATAATTCATCATGTGTGCCGGCTTCAGCAATTCGTCCGTCCTCAATGACAAAAATGATGTCCATTTCACGCATCCAGTGTAGACGGTGGGTGGCGAAAAACACTAGTTTATGATCTAATAGCGGTAAAATCATTTCCTTAATTTCATGCTCTGTTTCAATATCTAAGTGGGCAGTCGGCTCATCAAACAACATGATTGGTCTTTCTTGTAGTAAAGAGCGTGTCAATGCAATCCTGTGTTCTTCACCGCCGCTCAAAACTCGTCCGCCTTGACCAATTCTTTCTTCCAATCCATTCGGCAGGCGTTTAATTAATTCAGTCAATCCTGTTATTTTAATTGCTTCCTCAATTTTTTCTTTTGCTGTATCAGGTGCATAGAGGCTGACATTTTCCGCGACAGTTCCGGAAAAGATATATGGATGCTGCGGTATATAAATCAGCTGTTCCTGCCAGCCCTGAATAGAGAAACTCTCCAATCTCGTTTGATCCACTGTCATGGAACCACTTGTTGGTGAAGTAAATCCAGATAATAAATCAATCAATGTTGATTTACCTGCACCAGAAGCACCGATAATACCAACCTTTTGATATCCTTTGACTTGAAAACTTACATCCTTGAGGATTACTTTATTCTCCGCATCTGATTTTTTATTTAAGTGGTGGACTGTAAGAATACTTTGCGCTTTCCATTTAGGAACAGATGTAGTAATAGGCTGCGCATTGGATGATTTGACAGCTAACAGATTATGAATATGTTTTCCGGTATCTTTCCCATCCATGGTAGCATGGTAATCATTCCCCAAATCACGGATCGGCTGAAAGTATTCCGGTGCTAAAATTAACAGTGTTAAGGCAGTTTGTAATCCCATTACACCATCAATCAATCTAAGTCCAAGTTCGACTGCAACAACTGCAACTGAAAGACTTGAAAAGAAGTCCAATGAAAAGGTGGATAAAAATGCAATTCGTAACGCCCGGTTTGTGGCAATTCGATATTTATTGCTGACACTTTCAATTGCTGTTTGATGAGATTTGCTTTTTCCTAAATATTTTAAAGTCAACAGACCTCGTAACGAGTCCACAAAATGGCGGGAGAGTAATTGATAACTGCTCCACTGTGCTTTTGCATGCTTTTGAGCAACAAGCCCTAATAAAATTAAAAAGGCAATCAAAATAGGCATGGTTAAGGTAAGGACAATACCTGAAATTAAGTCCTCATTAAATACATAAATAAGCAGGACGACGGGTATACAAAACATTGAAATAGCACGGGGGATAAAAAGCTCCAAATATGTACGGAAATTAGGGATGCCTTCTAAAGCGAGAGTAATCATATTTCCCGACCCGTTTGTTCCTATTCCACGCGGACCTAATTCAAATAGCTTACGAATAAGTAGGAATTGAATATTAGAGGAAGTTCTTTCAGCAAAATGAAAGGAAAGTCTTCCTTTTAACCATTGAATAAGATGTCGAAAAACAAACGTACCGGCAAAACCTAAAAAATAGGGAAGGACAGCTGTTGCTGCTGTCCCATTAAACATTTTCGTAATTGCAGAGGCTAAAAATACAGCTTGAAAAATCGTCACAATTCCTTGACCGATAGTCAGTATAGCGACTAAAACCATATGGGTTTTGCTGCCTTTATAACTGAAAAGATGTTTATCCATTAATATTCTAGATGCTCCTTATGTGTTACTCGTTTGCGGAATACGTAATAGCTCCAAATTGTGTAGGCAAGAACAATTGGTACCATTGTAAAGGCAATGATCGTCATTAGTTTCAAGGAGTATTCGCCAGACGCTGCATTATACACGGTTAGGTTATTAGCAATATCTGTAGAACTGATCATCACATTAGGGAACAATGCGATAAAGAATGCTGCCATAACAAGAATTAAGATTAAGCCGGTTGTTGCAAAACTGAAGCCTTCTTTCTTGTTTTTTAATAAAGGATAGAGTGCTAAATAAAGGACAATCGCAAGTGCGTATAATGGAATAAGCACTGCTCCTCTATCAGTAAAAGCATTTGTATAAACTCCTGTTAGGGCAACGAATAATACAATGACAACTGCACAGGCAAGAAATAGTTTCTTTGCTTGATCACGCGAACGCTCTCTAATGCTGTCTGTTGTTTTTAGTGAGATGAACATTAAGCCATGCATATAGGTTAATAATACAAAGGCAACTCCGCCAACAACTGTATAAACGTTAACAATGTCAAAGAATCCGGCAGTCATATTCATATCCTGATCGATAGGTACACCCTTTATGAGGCTTGTAAATAAGACACCTAATAAAAATGGTGGCAGGATACTTCCAAGGAAAATGGACCAATCCCACGTTTTTTTCCATTTAGCTGAGTTCATTTTTTCTCTGAATTCAAAAGCAACGCCACGAGCGATTAAGGCTAAGAGTAATACGACAAATGGCAGGTAATAACCGCTGAATAATGTTGCATACCAGTGCGGGAACGCAGCAAACATCGCACCGCCTCCGGTAATCAGCCAAACTTCGTTTGCATCCCAAAAAGGTCCAATCGTATTAATCAGTACGCGTTTTTCAATCTCATTCTTTGCAAGGAATTTTGTGCTCATTCCAACTCCAAAGTCAAATCCTTCTAAGAAGACAAATCCGACAAATAAAACTCCGATAAGTATGAACCATATCTCACTTAGTTGCATGTGCTATGCCCCCTTCACTGAAAGGATCTGAGTCTTTAATATCATCTTTTTGTTTTTCTTGTGGTCCCTGTTTAATGATTCTTATGAATAATACGACCATTGCAATGGCCAGTAATGTATAAACCAATGTAAAGGCTACCAGTGAAAATAATACTGAGCCGGCAGATACAGCTGGTGATACAGCATCAGAAGTTCTCATTAATCCGTTTACAATCCATGGCTGACGGCCAATCTCTGACATAATCCAACCTGCTGTATTTGCAATAAATGGAAAGAATAGAGATGCAACCATTAGTTTCAGCATCCAAGTTTTATTTTCCAGCGTACCACGGCGTCTCATATACAAACCAATTAAACTTAAGAGAACAAGTACACCACCAAGACCTGCCATGATTCTGAAATTCCAGAAAGTTGTTTTGACAGGTGGAATATAATTTCCTGGTCCGTATAATTTCTCATACTCAGCTTGAAGGGTATTCATTCCTTCTACTTTTCCTTTAAAGTCACCATATGCCAGAAAACTCAAAGCATAAGGGATTTCAAGACTCATTATTGTTTCTTTATTCTCTGTATCAATATTAGCTATGACTGTCCATGCCGCTGGATCGCCGCTGTCTTCCCACAATCCTTCTGCTGCAGCCATTTTCATAGGCTGTTCACCCATTAAATATTGGGATTGGGAGTGACCGCTGAAGGCAATACCAAGGCTGGATACTAATCCAATAATAAGTCCAATTGTAATGGAACGTCTAAAAAATTCTAAATCTCGTTTTTTCAAGAAGTTGTATGCACTGATACCAACAACAAAGAATGCGCCGGTTGCTAAAGCTCCAAAGATAACATGGGGAAATGCAACCAATAATTTTGGATTTGTAATAACTGCTATGAAATCTGTTGTTTCGGCACGGCCGTTTTGGATCGCATAGCCGACAGGGTTTTGCATGAATGAGTTAGCCGTTAGAATCCAAAAGGCTGAAATCATCGTTGAAATAGATACGAGCCAGATGGAAGCTAAGTGAACCTTTTTAGGCAGCTTATCCCATCCGAAAATCCATAATCCAATAAATGTTGATTCAATGAAAAATGCAAGTAAAGCTTCAATAGCCAAAGGAGCACCGAATACGTCTCCCATAAAACGGGAATAGCTGGACCAGTTCATTCCAAATTGGAATTCCTGGATAATTCCTGTAACAATCCCGACGGCGAAATTAATGAGGAAAAATTTGCCCCAAAATTGCGCCATTTTTTTGTAGACTTCTTTTTTCTTAACTAGATACATTGTTTGCATGATGGCAATGATAAACGCAAGACCAATTGATAATGGCACGAAAATAAAGTGAAAAACGGTTGTTGCTGCAAACTGTATACGAGCGAGTATAAGCGCCTCCATTACTTTTTCCCTCCTGGCATAATTGTCATTTTCTACCTTTACTATAGCAAAAAGGGATTGTGACTTTGTGAACATTTTGGGGATATATTTTTACAAATTTGGTAATCTGATACAAAAGTGACCATTATAATTGACAATTATACTTTTAACGCGAAAATAGTGGAGGAAAGGCAAAAAAAAACCTTCTCTTGTCAAAAATAAGAGAAGGTTTTTTATATATTAATATATCATTAATAGTTTTTTTAGAATAAGTTAGGAAGCGTTGCAAAAGAAAAAATTGTGAATTTTTCTTAACTTTTTAGGATATTGCTTCCGACTTAGTTAACGGTACAGAGGAATGCAGCTCTCTGTCTTCATATGTTGGACGTTCATTATCCTCATGAATTTGTGTTTTTGTCACTTCTACATATTTGATATGGTGATCTTCCATATCGATAATTTTAAAGGCATATGAATCAAAGTTGATGACATCGCCTTGTTTGGCTTCATAATTTTCGGTTAAAATCCAGCCGCCTATTGTATCAATATCTTCGTCATCAATATCTAGTCCAAGCAAGTCATTTACTTCACTTACAAGTACCTTTGAATCGATGATAAAATGATCATCTTCAAGTTTTCGGATTTCTGGAATTTCATCCGTATCAAATTCATCACGAATCTCTCCGACAATCTCTTCAATAATATCTTCAACGGTAACTAATCCTGATGTTCCGCCATATTCATCCATTAAGATTGCCATATGGATACGTTCTTTTTGCATTTTTACAAGTAAATCATGAATCGGAGCTGTTTCAATTACTTTAATAATTGGTCGAATATACGATTCAAGTGTTTTAGCGTTTAAATCCTTAAATTCTAAAATATCTGTCATTAACTCTTTTAAATTAATCATTCCAATTATATGATCTTTATCGCCATCCATAATCGGATAGCGTGTGAACTTTTCAACATGTATGATGGACAAAAATTCCTCTAACGTTTGATCCTTTGATAAGGATACAATTTCAGTTCTAGGAACCATAATTTCTTTTGCAATCCGATCATCGAATTCAAATATTTTATTTACATACTTAAACTCAGATTGGTTGATTTCGCCATTTTTATAGCTTTCTGACAAGATGATTCGCAGCTCTTCTTCTGAATGTGCCAATTCATGTTCTGAAACGCGCTTTAGTCCGAAAATACCTGTAATCAAACGAGCAGAACCATTTAAGATCCAGATAAAAGGGAACATTACACGGTAGAACAGGATAAGTGGTTTTGCAGTAACTAATGTAACCCATTCAGCTTTTTGAATGGCAACTGTTTTAGGCGCAAGTTCTCCAACCACTACGTGCAAAAAGGTCATAATCGCAAAGGCTAGGGCGATCGAAAGAACTGACGTTAACGACTCCGGAATGTTTAAAAAGGCTAATAGCGGATGCAAGATATGTTCGAATGTTGGTTCACCAAGGGCACCAATACCGAGAGCAGTCATCGTAATCCCCAATTGGCAGGCTGATAAATATTCATCCAAATTGGTTATGATCCTTTTTGCAGCTATGGCGTTTTTATTTCCCTCTTCAATTAACTGATCAATTCTGGAACTTCTCACTTTAACAATAGCAAATTCAGAAGTAACAAAAAATGCTGTCAAAGCAATCAAAATGGCTATAATAACCAAGTTTAATATGTCCAAATAGATTTCCTTATCCTGTTAGAAACAGGAAAGGAGTCACCTCCTGATAACTTTAAAAATGGTATTAACTTGTTATTCTTACCAGGGATGCAATCAGAGCCGTACCTTCTTCATTCAACTTTTTTGACATTGGATCTTTTTTGTACTTACTGATAACAGGTAAAAGTACAGAAAGATCATTTTTTAGTTGTTTGATTTGATTTGTAACAGTCTCCACTTGTTTTTCCACATCCCTGTCTTCTAGCTCAATATGTTTATTTAATTCTAACTTTCTCTTAATCTCATGAAGCGGAAGATGCAATTTCTTATATTCTTCAATCAATTTAAGGTCTTCCAATGCTTCTTCAGGATAAATTCTGTAATTACTGTTAGAACGTTGTGCCTGTAACAATCCTAAGCTAGTATAATAGTCAATTGTTCTTTTTGAAACGTTTGCTAAATTTGCTAATTCTCCAATCCGATAAACTGCCCCATCATACCACCTCAGTTCATTTTATTATTTTTTTAATTATACGGTAACCCAAACTATACAGTCAAACGTTACGGTTAAAAGGGTTTTATTGTAATTATATGAGGGAAGCATTGGTCATATGAATATTTTAAATTTAAATAAAAACAATCTAATATCTAAGACATATTTCCTATTAAAATAGTAGAAAATATCATTGTCTTTTATGGGAATATTCAGTAAAATTTAATAAAGCATGATGTTTAAGGAGGGGTGATGATTGGGAGTACCGGAAGTAGGAAAAATAAGCCATTTCGTCGAGGAGAAAACTGGACAAAATATGGTAAATGATCAGTCACATTTCATTATGAACCTTTCTTTAGACGGCATCATTACATACATAACCAAAAATGTAATAATGGTGCTGGGATACGAGTCGCGGGAGTTAATCGGAACCCATATACGTGATATCATGCATCAAGAAGACAACCAAAGAGTAATGAACGAATGGAGTATAAGAAAAGAAGAAATCAGTAAACTGACCTATCGAATGAAAAAAAAAGACGGAAAATATCTTACGGCAGAATCCACAACCACACACATCAGTCATTCTGCTCCCGAAATCCCTGAGGGGATTATTTGTTTTATAAGAGATGTTGCATCAGATAGAAATGAAGCTGAAAACATGATGGTTGAAACGGAGAAGCTAAAGGTTGCCGGACAATTGGCTGCCGGAATTGCGCATGAAATTAAAAATCCATTAACGAGTATTAAAGGGTTTATTCAGCTAATGAAAGCAGATGAATATCCGAATAAAAAGTATTTAGAAATAATGGAAGATGAAATTCACCGACTTGATATCATTTCGAATGAACTGTTGGTTCTTGCAAAACCACATAAACATAAAGTGAGTGTCCAAGATTTAATACAAATAGTAAAAGAAGTGATCTTTTTACTGGAAGCAGAGGCAGTAAAAAAAAGCATTCAAATTAAAAGTGTCATTGAAGACCAGAAGCTGATGATTCTATGTGATATCCATAAAGTGAAACAAGTACTAATAAATATTTTGAAAAATGCCATTGAAGCCATGGATCAAGGAGTCATAACTATTCACATGTCTAAAAACGAAAATAATGCCCTAGTGTCTGTGATTGATGAGGGCTGTGGTATTCCTGATGAGTACTTAGATCATTTGGGAAAACCGTTTTTTTCAACTAAAGCAACGGGGAATGGGCTTGGTTTGATGATTTGCCAGAAAATTATTTCTGAGCACGGGGGAAATATTTCAGTCCAATCAACTCAAATGCAGGGAACGACCTTTACTATTACGATTCCAATGATAAAAGGGAATTAAAAAAAGCTGCCATGCAGCTTTTTTATCCTTTTAGCGGATATTCCTTTTGTTGCAGCCATTCATTGTAAAGGATTCCGTATACAACCAGGTCATGATAGTGGTCATAAAGAAATTCACCATCCCGTATTAATCCTTCTCTTTTGAACCCGAGTCGTTCGGGAATGGCACGACTTTTCATATTAAACTCACCACAGCGGACTTCTAAACGGTGAAGATGAAGATGGAAGAAAACATAATTGAGAACAGCTTGAACTGATTTTGTCATAATTCCTTTTCCCTCAAAGCCTTCTCCCAGGTAGTAGCCGATGCTTGTTTGTTTATTATACCAATCAATGGAATGAAGACTAATGACCCCTGCTAGTTTCTTTTTGTAACGAATTCCTGCATGGAATCCATTATGATCGGCATATTGCTTTAGCCATGAAGGAATGATGGTATGGAATTGAAGTGATGAGTAAATATTGTCAACCCATGGAAGCCATTGTCTTAAATGCTCTCGATTATTATCTACAAGTTGGAATAATTGTAAACTATCTTGAAGCTGAAGTAACCTTAGTTCAATATCATGATCTACTTTTAATTTGAACATATCCCCAAACTCCTTTAAAAACAGTTTCCCCAGTTTAGCTTCCTGTCTTATTTAATATATTGATATGGTTCAATGTGTATTAATGATCTTGTCACATGGTGCTCGTGTTTAAGCTGTTCTTCAATTTCTTCTGTTATTGCATGGCTTTCAATGACATTTAGATGGGGATCAACAGAAATCGTTGCATCAACAAGTATTTGGTTTCCCTGCATCCTTGCTTTAACGGCAATTACCTGTTTGACACCGGCAGTATGGACAATAGTATCCTCGATTCGGCATAGAAGGTTTGTATCAAATCCATCTGTTAGAGCATGCGACGATTCACGGAATATTTCCCATGCTGTTTTGCAGATGATGATACTGACTACGATTGCTGCTAGAACATCAAGAAAAGCAATTCCAATATGGGTGCCGACTATACCGACAAAGGCTCCTATACTTACTAATGCATCTGATCGGTTATCGTATGCAACTGCCTTAATAGAAGGACTATTAATTTTTTTACTCAAATTAAGATTATATAATGATACTGCATACATAATGATGGCACAAAAAAGGGCAGTCCAAGCGGAGAGCCAATCCGGTTTCACTGTTTGGTCACGAAAGACATTTCGAATCCCATCAACCATCACTTGTAACCCAATGGTCAGCATGATAAAGGCAGCTATAAGAGAGGCAATTGACTCAGCGCGGTAGTGTCCGTAAGAATGGTCATCATCAGGCGGCTTTTGTGAGATTTTCAGACCTATTAAAACGGCAATTGATGAAATAACATCTGTAGTGTTATTTAATCCGTCTGCGGTCAGACCTTCTGATTGACCTATGTTGCCGACATAGAGTTTTACTGCCGCTAGAATAATATATGTAAAAATACTAATCCAAGCACCTTTTTCTGCTAATTTTAATTGGGTGTTTGTTTCCATTCATAATATCCTCCAGCAATTTCCTATCTTACTAAAAGATTAGCAAAAAAGAAGTGAGTGGGTCTACAGAAACATTGTAGCATCGGGGAATGTCTATTGAATTAGTTGAAAAAAGTTTCCTATTGGAAAATATAACAATAAATTAGAATAGTAACATCTATCACTTTCTACTTTTCTATAAAATTTCATATTTTTGTTTTAGAAAGGATAATCATTCTCAATTAGTTACAATCGGGTTAAATATGATGGATGTTGCAAAACAACGTGGAGTTCATGTGGATGTAAATCAACTATCCGCTAAACTGGGAGTTCAGGTCGTCCCAATTATTGCACGGTCTGGAAAGGGATGTAAGGAACTGGCACATACGATCATTACAAAAAATTCTCCCGATTCGCCATTACTACTTGTTGATTATGGCAAGGAAATTGACGATGCAGTTAATAAATTAGAAAAGTTGTTCAAAGGAAGTAAAGCGCTTTCATATAGATGGCTGATGCTTCAGCTGCTTGAGGGTAATCAATATGTCAAATCATTCTTAGCAGAATCGATCAAGCTTGATGCAATAAATGAACTTGTTCACGAGGTTGAGGTAAACTTAAAATTGAATTATGACGTCAGTTCTGTCGAACAATACATTTACCGGCGCCGCAGTGAGTTCATTGATTCGGTTCTGGAGGCAGCAGTTGTATGCTCCAACGAGAATAAAGTTCATTTAACAGATAAGGTGGACCGGATTATTACCAATCGTATTTTGGGAATTCCAATCTTTTTATTATTGATGTATCTCATGTTCATGCTGACATTTGATTGGCTCGGCTTCCCGTTATCTGATCTACTCGATGCTTTAATCTCAGGACCAATAACGGATGGAATTGATTCATTGTTATCCTTATTGGGTGCTTCTGCATTTATTCATGATTTAATTATTGAAGGAATTGTTGCTGGTGTTGGCGGAGTGCTCGTGTTTGTGCCGCAAATTTTTATTTTGTTCTTTTTTATCTCGCTCTTGGAAGACTCTGGATATATGGCAAGGGTAGCCCTTGTAATGGACCGAATTATGGAGTCGGTCGGTTTAAATGGAAAAGCATTTATCCCAATGATTATCGGGTTTGGCTGTAATGTGGCGGGCGTTATGGCGGCAAGAACCATTGAGACACCAAAGGAAAGATTATTAACCATTTTGTTAACACCGTTAATGTCATGCTCAGCACGTTTACCGGTGTATGCCTTGTTTGTTGGTGCTTTCTTTGTAAAAAATAAAGCATTAGTGGTTTTGGGATTATATGTTCTTGGTATTGTATTAGCATTAAGTTTAGCTTTGCTTTTCTCAAAAACAATTTTAAAAGGAGAAAACACCCTATTTGTGATTGAACTGCCTCCATGTCGTATGCCGCAGGGACAAACTCTATGGAGAAGTACTTGGGAAAAAGGCAAAGGCTTTATTCGTAAAGCAGGAACATTTATCTTTGCGGGTTCCGTTTTGATATGGCTCTTATCATATATGGGCCCAGGCGGGCTTAATGTGGCAATGGACCAAAGCTTTTTAGCAAGTATCGGCGGAATTTTTGCTCCGCTGTTACTTCCAATTGGTTTTGGTACATGGCAGGCAGGGGCATCATTATTGACAGGATTTCTTGCAAAGGAAGCAATTATCTCCACAATGAATATCATTTATTTTGTTCCGGATGAAGCTTCATTACAGGGTCTGCTGGCAGCCCAATTTACACCTTTGGCAGCCATTAGTTTTATGGTATTTATTTTGCTTTATATACCTTGTTTAGCAACAGATGCAACCATTTATAAAGAAACTGAATCGAAGAAATGGACTGCATTTTCAATTGGATATGCACTTATATTAGCTTATATCATGTCGTTTTTGATTTATCAGGGTGGGACCTTGATTGGCTTAGGATAAGAAAAGAGGCGGAAAAAATGATTGCAAATATATTAATTGGTGCAGCTATTTTTGGATATGCAGGCTGGGCTCTCGTACGACATCTTAAAAAATCTAAAGAAGGCGAATGCAGCTCTTGCAGCTCTGGATCATCCTGTTCCGGTTGTTCAAGTGAAGTAAAATCAAATTTAAAATAAAGAGGTTGTCCTTTGGACATCCTCTTTATTTTTATGCAGTGTGGTATTGCTCTTATATATGATATTGGTCACGGAAAGTTCAAAATTTTGACAAATAGTATTGTGTAAAAATAATAACTAGTGGCATTTTTTGTGTTATTTTGAAAGTGTAATTATCTTAAGTTGTTGGGAGGGGAAGGGCAACATGGAACAATTCTCAATTACGTTAGCAATTGCAAGTATTATGGTATTAGGTTATTTTATAGGAAATATCATTGCTAAAAAAGCTTAAGACAAGTAATTATCCATTTCGAAAGGGCCCCCTTCCAGGAAGAGGACCCTAATCCATTTTATTAAATTGTTCTAAATATGAACTTTCTTCTTATCGTATACCGCCTAATTGTTGTTCAGCCATTTGAACAAGTCGTTTTGTAATTTCTCCTCCAACAGATCCGTTGGCACGAGAAGTTGTGTCTGCTCCAAGGTTCACGCCAAACTCATTAGCGATCTCGTACTTCATTTGATCTAAAGCTTGTTGTACTCCAGGAACTAATAATTGGTTTGAAGAATTGTTGTTTGCCACGATGTGCACTCTCCTTCAGTAAGTTTTTTTGGTGGACTATTTTGGAATTGAACCAAATTGATATATATCAAGCAGCCAAGCATAGTCCATAAAGGTTAAATTAATTTCATAAATGATATTTGATTGGTTAAGCTATTGAAGTAGCTTTTTTTTGTTGCGGTGTGTTGCTTTGTAATCATTATTATGGTTAAAAGATCAAAAGCTATTCGTTACAAAACAACGGTAATTATTCCCTTTTTTTTAAGTATATTTTCTGATGAATACCAAGGTAAAACACACGCAAATTAATGATATAAGAAATTCTTAAACGAAAAGGATGTATGTAATAAAACATCTTCGGAGGGTGAACAACATGGGAATTTGCCCAGTGTGTAATGGATTTGAAGAGCTTAGAATAGAATGTCCGACATGTGGTGCAGCTGCAACGGACAGAGGACGAATGATGGATTTCTATGATGATTATAGTGCATATATGCCGATTGATCAAATGAAGCTGGAGGATGGTTACCGTGATGATTTAGTAAAAGAACAGTGTCCGCATTATATGAAATGTGACAATTGCGGATATGAAACGGCCTATTTCATTCAGGAGTAATAAATAAAGAAGCGGGGCTGTCCCATGTGACAGCCCCGTATACAAAGTGCTATGCTTGCGCATTGTTCGGCAGGGTTTCCGGTTCTATATCGCGTGCTTCTTCAATATTTGTTTCATTATTAATCATATCCACAGATCCACCAGAAAGACCTTCATTGATCATTCGATCAATATCTAGATATGCCTTATCTTTCCCTTCAAAATGACTATCCTCTTTAAAATCCTTATTGTTTTTCATTAGATTCATTCCCTTCTCGAGTAATCTATAAATAGAGTCCCTGATTTCAATGCATGTCATTCAGAAAACAAAGTGTTTTAATATTCCGCCAAAAGGTCAAAACTGGTTTCATGTTGATGATTTAACACATCTTTTGGTATAGTTAAGTGATTGTTAAAATAAAGGAGTGGAAACATGTCTGTAAATTTACATGATAGTGCCTATGAACTAGAGAAAGCACTTCGAAATAGCGATGAATATAAAACATTAAAAAGGTTATATGATGAAGTGAATGCGGATCCATCATCAAATCAATTGTTTGAAAAGTTTCGTAATATGCAATTACAAATGCAGCAGAAGCAAATGATGGGGCAGGATATTTCGCAGGAAGAGATTGCCCAAGCACAAATCATTGTTACCGATGTACAGAAAAACGAAAAAATTTCAAAGCTCATGGATGCTGAACAGCGCATGAGTATGATCGTACAAGAATTAAATCAAATCATCGTTAAACCGTTGGAAGAACTTTACGGTTCTGTTGAAAAATAAAGTGTTAAAAGGAGAAGATCTGTTTGGTGATCTTCTTTTTCTATGTCCTCTTTCTTAGAAGTCTTTATTGGTTCTATTCCTTTTCTTTTTTCATATTTTTAAGTAAAGGGATATTTCATCAAGAATAGGGGGACATGAACATGATCTATCGAATGCTTGCGCTTAATATTGATGGAACGCTGCTTCAGACCAATGGTAAAATCCATAAATCAACAAAAGAAGCGATTGAGTATGTCCAGCAAAAAGGCATCTATGTAACCCTTGTCACTTCAAGAACTTTCGCTTCAGCCAAAAAAGTAGCGAAAGCATTAAAACTAGATAGCATTTTAATCACGCATACAGGAGCTTATATTGCTAAGGAAATAGGAAAGCCTGCTCATGCGGCCAGAATACAAGAAAATATTACTTATGATTTAGTTCGTTTATTAGAAGGGTTTCCTTGTCAAATCAGACTGGTCCATGAAAATTATTCATTGGCAAATAAATATAAACTAAATCATAATTTGCTTGCTAAAACCGTATTTACTACGGGTGATCCTGTTTTTTATTCGCAGCAGTTCGTTGATTCGATTGGTGATACAATCATTGATGAACCGGCTAATCCTTCAAGCGTTGAAGTATACTTTGAATACAAGGATGATCTAAGGGACGTTCAGGAAGCAATCCAAAGAATGTTTACAGAAGTTGATTGTATGTCATTAAATGAGCTAAGGCTTGATATCGTCCCAACAAGGGTTTCCAAACTAAATGGACTATTGTATCTAGCTGAACGATTGGGTATTTCCAGAAACGAAATTGTTTGTATTGGCGATGATATTGATGATATCGAAATGATTGAAGCTGCAGGACTTGGTGTGGCAATGGGAAATGCTCCCGTTGAAGTCAAACGGGCAGCCGACTGGATTACCCGCTCGCAAAATCAACAAGGGGTCGCCTATATGGTGAAGGAACATTTTCGTAAGCAGCATCCGATTGAGTTTTTGCGGAAAATGAATATTATTAAATAAAAGAGATCAAGAAGCTTGGGAATCCAAGCTTTTTTTGTGTCCTGCAGTAGCATTTTTTTCCGTTCTTGACCTTGCTATAACGATTCTGTACACTTATAACAGTTTATATTGAAAAGGTGATTTTATTGTATTTAACCATTAAGGGTTTAGATGACGAACGGTTTATTCGGCCGCTTGAATTAATTGCGAATTTATTTTTTGAAGAAACAACCATTTCTTTTAAAAAGGAAGAAAATAGGGATTTAATAATTCAATTTTCGCTTGATATAAACGGTAATACGGTATATGTAAAAGGAAAGCTGCTTGATCAAGCAGGCAATGAAGAAAGCGCAGAGTATGAGAAGGAATTATCCGGTTACCAAACGGAAAAGGAACAATTTAAACAAGTAAAAAATGCTGTGTCTCATGCGTTTTTAACGATGCTGCAAAATTGGACCGGGATGATTCAAAAGTGGGGAATCCTGACAGGAGTCAGGCCGACAAAGCTTATGCACCGCAAAATGCAGGAAAAGATCTCTTTCGAGTCTGCTCATAAGCAGCTCAAGGAAGAATATTTAATTACAGATGAAAAACTTAAGCTTATGCAGCAGATTGTTGAACGGCAATTGGCGGTTGTTCCTGATTTATATGAACTGCGAAATGAAGTGAGCATTTATATTGGTATTCCCTTCTGTCCAACAAAGTGTGCTTATTGTACGTTTCCAGCCTATGCGATTAATGGCCGTCAAGGGTCAGTTGATTCATTCCTAGGAGGACTTCATTATGAGATGAGACAAGTAGGAAGGTGGTTAAAGACCCACAATATTAAAGTGACAACTGTTTATTTCGGCGGCGGTACACCGACAAGTATTACTGCTGAGGAAATGGATATGTTATATGAAGAAATGTATACGTCCTTCCCGGATGTCAGTACGATCAGAGAAATCACAGTTGAAGCTGGAAGACCTGATACCATTACAAAAGAGAAGCTTGATGTATTGAAAAAGTGGAAAATTGACAGAATCAGCATTAATCCTCAATCACATATCCAAGAAACACTTAAAGCGATTGGCCGTCATCATACAGTTGAGGAAACGGTCGAGAAATTCCATTTAGCCCGCTCGATGGGAATGAAAAATATTAATATGGATTTAATTATTGGTCTCCCTGGTGAAGGGATTCCTGAATTTACCCACACCTTGAATGAAACAGAGAAATTGCTGCCAGAATCTTTAACCGTCCATACGCTTTCATTTAAAAGAGCATCTGAGATGACCAAAAATAAAGAGAAATATAAGGTAGCTGACCGTCAGGAGATTAGCCTAATGATGGAGCAGGCAGAAGAATGGACGAAGGCTCATGATTACCATCCGTATTATTTGTATAGACAGAAGAATATATTGGGGAACTTAGAAAATGTAGGATACAGCTTAAAAGGGCAGGAAAGTATTTACAATATCATGATCATGGAAGAACAGCAAACAATTATCGGACTTGGCTGCGGAGCTTCGAGTAAATTAGTTGATCCAAAATCGGGGAAAATCACCCGTTTCGCAAACCCAAAAGATCCGAAAACCTATAATGAAAACTATGAATCCTATACGAATGAAAAAATTAATATGCTTTCTGAGCTTTTTAATGTGAAAACAACCTTTGCTAATTAACGCAAAGGTTGTTTTGCTTATGTAAAGAAGATTAGTATTCCCGCTTAAAATTGTTGCAAATTCTTGAAAAATTGCCAGGCTTTTTCCAAAATGAAACTTTTATTCGTTATAATCGTAGAAGGGATAGTAAAGGAGGGATAGCAAATGGCATTACAACTGCATAATGTTACGAAGCGGTTCGGGGATTTTACTGCAGTGGATCAATTGACATTAACGATTCCTGAAAAAGAGATGTTTGGCTTTTTGGGTGCAAACGGCGCAGGGAAAACGACCACATTTCGGATGATTCTCGGCATCTTAAATGCAAGCAGCGGATCGATTACATGGGATGAAAAGGAAATTGACTACTCAACGAGCCCTCTTATCGGTTATTTACCAGAAGAAAGGGGTTTATATCCAAAGCTAAAGGTTCGTGATCAAATGGTTTATTTGGCAAGACTACGGGGGATGGGCAAGAAAGATGCGATGAAGGAATTAGATTATTGGCTTTCTCGTTTTAAAGTTCCTGAATATGCCGATAAAAAGGTTGAGGAACTTTCAAAAGGGAATCAGCAAAAAATCCAGTTTATTGCATCGGTTATTCATAAACCAAAGTTATTAATTTTAGATGAACCATTTAGCGGTTTGGATCCTGTCAATGTTGAACAATTGAAGGAAGCAGTTCTTGAATTAAAAGACAACGGGACGACGATTGTCTTTTCAAGTCATCGAATGGAGCATGTAGAGGAAATGTGTGAGCATCTCTGCATTTTACATAAAGGCAAAACAGTTGTGCAAGGTGCTTTACGGGATATCAAACGAGCATATGGGAAAAAGAACCTCGTTATCCATGCTGATTTTAATCTTGAAGAGTTAAAGACGTTTCCTGGTGTAACGGGAGCAAAGGTAACACCTGAAGGCATTTCATTGCAGATACAAGATGAAGAAGTTACGGCACCTCGGATATTGAAAAGCATTTATGATAAAGGATTCATTACAAAATTTGTTCTAGAAGAGCCTTCGCTAAATGATATTTTTATCGAGAAGGTAGGTGCTTCGTATGAATAGGTTTTGGATCATTCTTTTTCACACTTATTTAAGCAAACTGAAAACAAAATCATTTATTATTACCACCTTGATTACGGCCCTCATCTTAGTCGGTTTAACGAATATGACGAACATTATTGATTTTTTCAATAAAGGAAATGAAAATGAGAAAATTGCCGTTATTGATGAAACAGGTGAACTATTCCCGCTACTCTCAGCGCAGCTTAAGACGGTCAATGATGAATTGGAATTGGAAGCATATTCTGAATCAGAGAAAAAGGCTGAAAGTGAAGTAGAGAAGGAAGTTTATAAAGGGCTGTTAATCTTAAGGTTTAATGAAGATCAGCTGCCAAGTGGCACCTATAAATCTTTAAGTGTGGCAGACTCTGGTGTTCCAGGTGATATAGAGTTCTCACTTCAACAAATTAAGGCACAAATGGCAGCCGCTCAATTACAGTTAACAGCTGATCAGCTCGGCAAATTATCTGAACCAGTATCTTTTGAAAGAGTTGCCCTAAAGGACAACGCCAAAACACAGGAAGAATTAAGTCAGGCGCGCGGTCTTGTCTATGTGATCTTATTTGTTATTTATTTTGCTGTCATTATGTATGCCAATATGATTGCAATGGAAGTTGCGACAGAGAAGTCTTCGCGTGTCATGGAGATACTCATTTCAAGCGTTTCGCCGATTAAGCAAATGTTTGGAAAGATTCTCGGCATTGCGTTGTTAAGTTTGACACAAATGGCTGTTCTTTTAGCAGTTGGCTATTATTTTATCAAGAAGAATCTTCAATCCTTACAGGGGGGATTTTTCGACTTTCTTGGATTTCAAAACATTCCGTTAGCAACCATCATTTATGCATTAGTATTCTTTATCCTTGGCTACTTCCTTTATGCTACACTCGCAGCCTTTCTTGGTTCGCTTGTCAGCAGAATTGAAGACGTCCAGCAGATGATTACGCCAATGACTTTTATTATTGCAGCCGGCTTTATGATTGCCATGTTTGGACTAAATCAACCGGATACGACATTTATTACGATTACTTCCTATATTCCGTTTTTCACACCAATGCTGATGTTTATGCGTGTCGGAATGCTGACGATACCTGTTTGGGAGCCGATCCTGGGAATTGCGATCCTGCTTGTATCGATTATCTTCCTGGCTGTCTTTGGTGCAAGAGTGTATAAAGGCGGCGTATTGATGTATGGTAAATCAAACTCATTCAAGGATATTAAAAAAGCGATTCAATTATCGAAGAATGATTAAATCAATCTGAAAAAAAGAGACCCTCTTTTCATTACAAGTAATATAAAAAGAGAGTCTCTTTTTTGAAATCGGCATAGAACGTGCATTCGCTTTTTAGAGATGGTAAAATGGAAACAAAAGATCTCTCGAAACAAGGAGAATAACGAAGTGGAGAATGGTTTATGAAAGAAATTACTTTTATCCATGCAGCAGATCTGCATTTGGATAGTCCAATGACAGGGCTTTCACATCTGCCAAAGGAAATTTTTGAACGGTTGAAGGAGAGTACGTTTGCTTCATTAAAAAAAATAACAAATGCTGCTATTCAACATCAGGTTGATTTTGTTATCTTGGCAGGGGATTTATTCGATGAACAGGATAGAAGTGTACGTGCTCAAACAAGACTGCGCAAAGAAATGGAAAGGTTGGAGGCCCATCATATTCACGTTTACGTTGTGCATGGAAACCATGATCATTTGAATGGGACATGGGTTCATTTGGATATGCCGGAGAATGTACATGTGTTTGGTGGACAGGCGGAAGTAAAAACATTTACAAAGCCTGATATAATAACTCGTCTGTATGGATTCAGTTATGAAAAAAGGCATGTAACTGAAAATCGGCTTCATGAATATATCAAAAAGGATGGGGCGGATTTCCATATCGGAATTTTGCATGGTCATCATGAAAGCTCTAGTGAGCATCGATCGTACGCACCATTTCGCTTAAAAGAACTACTTGAGAAAAACTTTGACTATTGGGCATTGGGGCATATCCATAAAAGGATGATTCTGCATGAGAATCCGTATATTATCTACCCGGGAAATATACAAGGCCGAAACAAAAAAGAAACAGGTAAAAAAGGCTGTTATCTTGTTTCCCTGAATGGGTCAGAAACCAAGCTTGAATTCATTGATACTGCTTCGATTCAATGGGAAGAGATGCTGTTGAATGGGCAGGAAGTGAACCATTTTCAAGACCTGTATGCTTTATGTCAAAGAGCTATTGAGGAAAAGCGAGTGCCTAGAAAAGGGATGCTATTATCGATTACATTACAAAATCTTCATCTAGAAGAGAAAGAATTAACAAGTGTGCTTAATGGTGATCTCCTGCAGGCGCTGCAAGAGGAAGAAAAGGAAGAAGACTCTTTCGTATGGACGATGAAATTAAATGTTGAGCAGTCGTTTTCGTGGGATAGAGACCAGCTTGAAAGAGAATCAGATTTTTATGTTGAATTATTTCACACGGCAGATCATTTTGAACAGATCACAGAGAGCATATCTCCTTTATTTGAACATCCTTCCGCAGTCAAATTCTTAGCGCCTCTTTCTGAGAAAGAAAAACAAGATCTTCAGCAGCAAGCATTACATACACTGTTAGGCTTATTGCAAAAGAATTAAGGAGGTGAACCATTTGAAAATTATTGAAATCTACATATATGGATATGGTAAATTTGAGAATCAGAAATTTACCACTCTCCAGGACCAGCACGTATTTTTCGGTGAAAATGAAGCCGGAAAATCAACAATTATGTCTTTTATTCATAGTATCTTATTTGGTTTTCCTACAAAACAGCAATCAGATCTTCGCTATGAGCCAAAAAAAGGTGCAAAATATGGAGGGCAGCTGACTGTTCTTTTTCCTGATCAAGGGACCGTTGTTATTGAAAGAGTAAAAGGTAAAGCGGCCGGGGATGTTGTGGTCAGGATGGGAAATGGGATCGTTGGTGGAGAAGAGCTATTAAAGAACTTGCTTTCATCGATTGATAAACAGATATTTCAAGCGATCTTTTCCTTTAACCTTCATGGTCTGCAAAACGTCCATCAGATGAAGGGAGAAGACCTTGGCCGCTTTTTATTTTCAACGGGAACAATTGGCTCAGATCGTCTGCTAAAGGCAGAAAATGAGCTTATGAAAGAATTAGAAAACCGCTTTAAACCAAATGGCAGAAATCCAAAGCT
Source organism: Niallia oryzisoli (assembly GCF_036670025.1). Taxonomy (NCBI): domain Bacteria; kingdom Bacillati; phylum Bacillota; class Bacilli; order Caryophanales; family Bacillaceae; genus Niallia; species Niallia oryzisoli. The sequence goes on from NZ_CP137640.1 coordinate 1,077,359, forward strand.
TAATAGTAAGTTGAAGGAGCTGCGCGGGTTAAGAAACGAATTGCGTAAAGCGGAAGAAAATAATGAACAATACACAAGTCTGCTCGAGAAAAGAGATTTGCTTGAAAATCGCATCAAAGCTCTAAAATCAGAATCTATCATGTTAACTGCTCAGCAAACCCGATTAGAAGAGTGGAAAAAGGTATTTCCTCTCATGCAAAAGGAAAAACAACTAAAAAAAGAGCTCTCTCATTTCAATGATATAGTTTTCCCGGAAAAGGGACTTGAAGAGTTTGAACGGTTAAAACAATATGAGCAGGAGCTGGAACGGAAAAGAGTAACGCTTAAGCAACGTATCGAACGTTTAAAGGAAGAGTTAATTTCACTTAAACCGAATTTTGACCTGATCGAAAAAGAAAATGAACTTACGACAGCAGTTGAAAATTTGCTGCTGTTAGAAAAATGGGAGCAGGAAAATGTTAAGCTGCAGGTTAAGCTGAAAAAGTCGGATGAAGACATACTGCTTTTACAAAATAAAATGCATTTGCCTCTTACAGCTGATGAAATTCTCTTGACCAACACAAGTGTATTTATGAAAGAAAAAGCAGCCAATTTGCATGCAAAACAAAAGCGTTTGTTAGAAAAAAAACATGAGCTTGATGATCATTTTCAAGAAGAGAAAAGGCAATTAGAGGAGATGGAAGAAAAGGAAAAATTATTAAAGGGTGAGCTGCTGCCGGATACGGAAAGAAAAAGACTGCAGGAGCAAATCTCTCGTTTTGAATCAAGTGAAAATCTGGCCAGTAATTATGAGGAAATAAAAAATCGGCTGGCTCTTTTAACAGCATCACTTGAGAAATCATCTGCTAAAGTGAAAAGTGACAAGCTGCAGTATATATTCTTTGCCATCTTCTTTTTCATTCTTTGCGGGTGGGGAATATACTCAAATACTTTTATGCTGGTGATTGCAGGTGGAGGAGGGGTTATATTTGCCGTCCTTTCTTATATGAAAATACGATCAAGCTCAGATTCTCTTTTACAAACGGAAATTCAGCAGCTTCAAAAGAAAAAGCTGGAATTAGAGAATGTAATGAGCCAGCCAAAGGAACATATGGAGCTGTTAGAGCAAAAACTTGAAAAGGATACAAGGCAGAGGGAGCAATTCATCGATTTAAAAAGTATGCTCAAAAGACAGCAGGAGCTCTATGATCAAGTGATTGATCGTTTTGAAACATGGGAAAGAGAATCGTTACAGCTTAATAAAGAGCTGCTGCTTGTTGGAAAAGAACTGCGGATTCCAAAAGAGCTTGCAGTCAACTATTTATTTGATGCTTTTCAATTAATTGATGAGTTAAAAAAGAATTACCAAGAGCGTGCGTATCTTATTGAACAATTGGATACAAATAAAGCGGCTATCAGAGAAGTGGTGACGCCAATTAGAAGTCTAATCCAACAGTTCTTATCTGATGACAATATCCCACTTCAAGAAGCAGCCCATCTGTTGAAGCGGTCATTACGGGAAGAGCTGGATAAGCAGGTTAAATATAAGGAAAAAGATGAGCAGCTAGCGATTCTTGAGGACGAATATCAAGTTTATCAGCTTGAATGGGAAAGGATAAGCACTGAAATTTCCGCACTTTTTTCTGCTGCTTCCGCTAAAGATGAACTGCAATTCAGGGAGACTGCCAAAAAGGCAGCAGATAAAACAAAACTCATGGAAGGAATGAGTAGTCTAAGGTTTCAACTAAAGCTCTCTCCTTTTTCTGAAAAAGAGGTTGCACAGCTTTCCGAAAGACCTGTGGAAATGTTCATTCAGGAAGTTTTGGATAAAAGAACAAATCAGGAAAAAGAGTTAACCAAATTACAAGAGGAATTAGCAGCGATAAAATATCAAATCCAAATGCTTGAGGATGGAGGAAGCTATGCCGAGCTTCTCCATCATTTTAAACAATTAAGAGCAGAGTTTGAAGAGGATGCACGAGAATGGGCCCGCTTTGCCGTAGCGAAAGAGCTTCTTTGGAAAACGGTCAATAAGTACAAACAAGAGCGTTTACCAAAAATGCTTAGCCTGGCAGAAAACTTCCTGCAATTTTTAACGGAAGGAAGCTATTATCGGATCATTCCAAAACAGGATGGCAGCGGCTTTTTAATCGAAAGTAAGGACCATCTTCTTTACGATGCAAACGAGCTTAGTCAAGCTACGACTGAACAAATATATGTATCATTACGGCTTGCGCTTGCACTTACTGTGTATGAAAAGTATAAATTTCCTATCATTATAGATGACAGCTTCGTAAATTTTGACAAGGCAAGAACTAGCAGAGTCACAGAACTATTAAATGAACTAAAAGATTACCAAATCCTATTTTTTACCTGTCACGAGCACCTCTTGCACTATTTTCCAGGCGCAAATATCACGCGCCTCAATAAACAAAGTTCAGTCTCGACATAATAAAGAAGGGTGTCCGTTTGGGGACACCCTTCTTCAATTATTTTATTTCTTCTGTATTTTCGTATCTGCTATCGAGGTAGTCTACGATATGAATCATGTAGCCTTCGATTGTTTGCGGGCTTCGAATACAGGAGCCCCATTCAGGAAGGCCGTGGTGACATAAAATGCAATGGGACATGTGATGGATCTCTTCAAGTGAAACTGAAATTCCTTCGGTTTCAATTATTTTAGACAGCATGAGGACGCCGTATGGAATATGTCCTATCATGACTCCCAATTCATCCATGATAATGCCTGTTTGTTTACGATTTTCGATTGCTGTATGATCAGCGGTCGGAAATAAAAATTTAAATTCCTCATATTTTTTTCCAGCATGATCATATTCAAGCAGTTTCCCAATATCGTGATATAAAATACTAGTCATGATTAGGTCATAATTTGGCTTTTTATCAAGATACTCCATCATGCCGTAGAGCATTTTATACAAATGATCAATCGTGTCTTTCCAGACAAGCTGCTGAGCATTCACATTAGCAGTTTGAATTTGGCTCCATAAGTCCCTTTTGTGAGCTTTCTCAACATGATTAATTAATTTTATGACGGCCTGGTAATGATTGTAATGATTGTCTTCAAATTTTAATATGAATCTAGCAAATCGCATTAATCCTACTGTATGCTTAAGCAAACCGCCTAAATAATTATGATGGTAGCCCTTTGCGGCGGGACGGAGACAAAATTGATCCCAAAACCTGTGCATGGCTGCTAAGGAAATATCTTTATATGGAGATTCAAGCTCATTCAAATAAGAAAATAATTCAATCGTTAAGTCTTCGATACTTTGTTTTGTGTAGGCTAGTAATGCAAATGGATTTATATCTTCTTTACATGGTTCAATCTTGTTAATGGAAAGAGATTTATGTCCTTTAAAATCTTCTACTTTTGCTTCTATGTCAAAAAGGGAATATTCGTCCAGCAGCGGTTTGGTTGTCTCTACAGCACCTTGATTATCCCACATTTTTGCATTGATGCTGCCAACATTGTTGCTGAATCGCATTTTTAAATACTGTTTCCCGGTCTTCGTTGTTTCAACGCTATAATCACAAAGGAGCAAACGAGCGCGTACCAGGTTGCCATTCATTTCATCTTGTAACTGAAATGATTCCTCTCCGGCAGGTAAGAGCGGCGGTGGAAAATCATGCAGTATTTGCTCACGTTCTAATTCAGACGCCTCAAAACGAACAGGAATCAAACCATAAAAGTATGTGGACTCTTCAGTCAACTATATCACTCCTATTAATTTAAACCGCATTTACTTAATATAATAATCTATCTACCATTTTAACCTACTTCATGATGCTTTTGCGATTAAATTGTTCTATTCCCTATAGTTTCTAATTAGTCATACCGATAGGCTGCTGCACATATAATAGATTATCAACGATAACGAATGCAAAAGAGGTGAAAAAAATCGATATTCCATTTTGGATCTACTTTGTTGTTGCGGGGATTATCTTAAGTGCCTATATGGTGATTCGGACTGGCAGGGAAGAAAGAATGATCGAGGAGGAAATAATAGAAAAAGAAGGAGAAATCTATATGCAGCGATTAGAGCGTGAAAGGGAAGAAAAAAAGAATACACAAAATTCAGCAGGATGATGTAAAAAAAAGGGGCTGTCCCTTGGGACAGCCCCTTTTTTTTGTTACATCAGGAGATTGGATTGTATTTTATTTTTTTGACTCATCTTTAGCTGTTTCTTCTCCTAAAACTCCTTTTAGGTCTTCATCGTTGATTTTCACGTCGGCTGCTTTCATTTCCTTATTAATAGTCGCCATAATATTTTCCTGCGTCATTTTAGATGCTTTATACTTTTTCTCCATTTCATCCTTCACTTTGTCAAACGGTTCCGCTTCCTTCTTTTCTGTTACTTGAATGATATGGTAGCCAAATTGTGATTTTACAGGTTCGCTTATTTCATTGACATCTAAAGCATAGGCAGCCTTTTCAAATTCAGGAACCATTGCTCCGGGACCAAACCAGCCAAGATCGCCGCCTTTCTCAGCTGATCCATCTGTAGAGTATTCTTTAGCCAAATCCTCAAACTTTTCACCAGCATCGAGCTTTGCCTTCACTTCTTTTGCCGTTTCCTCATCCTTTACAAGAATATGACGGGCCTTAATCTCTGGTTTGTAATTCTCTTCATAGTATTTTTTGATATCTTCTTCTTTTACATCCTTCAATACTGCTTTTTCGATAAGAACCTCTAATTTTACGTTCTCGTCCTTTTTAAATGCTGCTTCATCTTCAAATCCATATTGAAGATAGAATGTATCACCAAGCTGCTCCTTATATTCTTTAACCTTCTCATCTAAATCTTTATCGGTCACTTTATACTTGTCAGATAGTACCTTTGTGTATAGAAGCTGCTGCAGTACCATTTCGCCTTGTTTGTCCTTCATTGCTTCATAAAATTCATCTTTTGTTATATTGCCAGCCTTTGATTCAGCGACTGAATCAGATCCTCCGTTACAAGCACTTAAAGTAAGTATTCCGGCCGCTAGTGTTAAGGGTAATATCCATTTTTTCACGTGTAAACACTCCTAAAATTAGTCTAAGTCGATGATTCAACAATCATTACTATAACATAATTTGGATACAGAACAAATTATTACTGTCCATTTATCCAGTATATTTTTAAAAAATTGGGTATTTGACCATCCCAGATTTAAAAATTGTACATATGATAAAACGAAAGCGAAAGGAGGTAGGATAATGAGGCACTATAGCAATGGATTTGCGTTAATTGTTGTCTTGTTCATTTTATTGATTATTGTAGGGGCTTCCTTTTATTAAGAGTATAGGCAGCAAATATTAATTTGCCACTTAAGATAGCCACATAGGTCATTACGAAAGGAGGTGATACTATGGGTGGTCAATCTTACGGGTACGGCGGAGGATTTGCGTTAATCGTTGTTCTATTCATTCTATTAATCATTGTAGGTGCTGCTTGGCTATAAACTGATCTTAGTCTTGTAAACTTCATGAAAACAGACAGCGGTGAGAATTATCTCACCGCTTTTAAGGGTTGCCAATGTTTTGTTTTCAATCTAAAACGTTTCTTAAACCGTAAATAGAATTTCAACGTAGGAAGAAATTAATAAGATGGTCACGAGAATATTGATCGTATGGAATACAGTAGATTGTTTCTCCTCGGGAATCTCTTTTTGCAGACAAAGAGAATTCGTCATCTTATTAATATTAAATAATATAAAGCATGCAAATAAAATGAAAATGTAGATCATCAATGATTTCCTCCTTTTGAGAGGCAGATTATACTTAAAAAGCTACCTAAATGGAATAGTATGATATTTACATTAGCAAAAAAATCAAAAAAAAGATAGATAAAAATGTCATTTAAAATATTTATTTATGTTGAAAACCCCCTGTACTAGAGGTTTCGTTATCATTATGAATTTGGATGCTTGACTAATATTTCAAAGCCATTCTCATTCTCTTCAATATATGCTTGATTAGGTGCTGTTAAGACATTTTTAATATAAATAAAATCAGACACACATAATCCTATATGAAAAGCTAGTAAAATGGTAAAATAATGAACATAGTGGTTAAATACCCAGCAGGCAGCAATAAGAAATCCATTAATGACAAAAAATGGTGCAATCAAAGTGGCAATATATTGCCATTTTGAGATTGGTTCAATAATCTGTATTTGAAAAACAGGAAACATGAAATATTTAATTTGAATACTATTTTTTATTTTATTTTTTAAATGTACAAGCGAGAAAAAGTGTATAATTTTATGGATTGGATACATAAGCAATAACCCAATTATCAATAATAAAAAATATTTATCGTATAATGAAGATCTTACGAATAAAAAGTTTGCAGGTACATATAACAAAATAAACGTGGATAGCATGGTTAAGATAGACAAAATGAAGACACGTTGAGCGCCGTATTGTTTATTAAGGTTTATCTCCTTCCAGCAATTCATGCGATCAGCCTCCAAGAGGAGAATTTTTAACTTCATTCAGCAGATGTCCTCTACTTCTAAGTTAAAGGTCGAATGCAAGAAGCTCTCCGATTCATTGGGGTTTAATACCCTGCTGAATAAAGTTAAGCCTCCGGCGGATGTCACGGATTTTTAAGGGAAATTTATCGAGCGAGCTCGATAAAATCCGGACGCAAATTCGACGAGCAAATTTGATTTACTAAACTTACAAAGTTACTGTACGATGAATGTAAAAAAAAATCAATAGGAAAAACAATTGCTTCTTTTCGCAGTATTTTATCGACTTTCTTCCCATTTAGGGAGCAGGTGTCATGGAAAACGAAAATAAAGAGGGGAAAGACAATGGATTTGGAAGCATTACTAGAGAGGATCGAACGACTTGAATATCATCAATCCTTGCTGTTGGAAATGAACCAAACAACAAAGTATGCATTATATAAATTAATTATTGATAAAGGAATAACGGAGAAGGAAGTACAAAGGTTATTTAAACTTTGTGATGAATTGAGCAAAGAATTAAAAGAACAGAAAGCGGAAGGTTTTTTGAATTTTCATCCGCTTTTCAATAAGTTTACTATGAAATTGCAATCCGGCGGGCTACATGCTGAGGATGTCATTGCTGCCTGTATTACCCAGGGGTTATATTTCCCGCTAATGACAGAGTTAAAAAAGTATCTATAAATGGTTTAGATAAGCTCTGTCTTTTGAGGGACTTTCTTCTGTAGCTTTCCTTCACCCTCAACAAATTCTTTGTCAATATTGTTAAAGGATTTTTCAAAAATTTCCATAAAGTCGTCACCATAAATATTGCGAACAATTGCCATTACTTCTAACATTTCTGGGAATTTCCCATAAATATCTTTTAGAGGCAGGGAGGAAGTATATGCAGCATTTTCCGCTGGATCATAAGCTTCCAAGATTTCTAAAAAGATATTTTCCCCTTTTTCGGTAAGTTGAATGTACGTATTACGCTTATCGTTTTCTTTTTTAGAAAATTGCAGAAAACCACGTTCTTCTAACTTTTTTGAAAAATTAAAAGCTGTTGAAACGTGCATGACCCCAAATTTAGCAACATCTGAAATAGACGCACCATTTAAATGGTAAGCAATCCATAAAATATGGTGCTCGTTGATATTGAGATCATACGGCTTAATCCATTGCTGCCAATCCTTTTCGATTGACTTCCATAATGCCTTACTCAGTTGACCAATTCTTTGACTAAATAACAGAGCTTCCTTTATTGTATACTCTTTTTCTTCCATCCTCTTAATCACCCTTTTTTTATATCTGTATATTCATTATGCCAATAAAATAAAGATTAATAAAGATATAAATTTACCAAATTTTTAGAATATCCCATAATTCTTGTGTAGAATAGCTGTTTGAAGGCTTTTTAAAACAGGATTAAATAAACCACTATTTTTATAATATATTTCTTTTCGATTTAAAAATAAAAAAATCCTTCTTTTTAGAAAGGATTTTTTTAATTTTTTGAAAATTTATTCAAAATAATCTTATTTTTTACTTAATTCTGTTTCGAGCTCTTGAATACTCCTTTCGATTTCGGCTATTTCCTTTTGTAATTCTCTTTGATGCGGCTTTATTTCTTGCTGCCAATTAGCTACAGTATGCTTAATATCTAATATAAAATCCTTTAATGTTTCCGTTCCCTCTGAAGACGCTTCTCGAATTCCCTGATTTAACTCTTTTAGATTCGATTTCAATTCACCTAGCTGTTTAAGGACTGTATCCTTGGATTCTTTAAGACTGTTTCGCGTTTCCTCACCTGATTTTGGTGCCATAAGCAATGTACTGATACCAGCAGATACACTGCCTATCAAAAAGCCAATTAAGAAAGACTTTCCTTTCATCAAAACCACCCCATCCCGCATAATAACAATTACTTCTATAAAGTAGAAATAGAATCCTGTTGAAATTACTATTTTTATTGAATTGTTTGCAAAAGAATTTAATTTTTTATGTATGTGAATAGAATTATGTTGGTATAACTGATGTCTGCCAACCAGTAAAGTTAAGGTATATCTTATGGGAATGGGCGGAGATGAATTAGCGCTTTAGGATTGTTATATCTTCAAACTAACAAGCATACACTGTATTAAGCCTTGTCTTACTAAAGGAGTGCGATCACAATCATGATGACATTATTCTTCGTCTTAAGCATATTTTCTTTTTTTAAGAGCATTCATTATTTGATTTCTATTAAAAAACCAGGTGTCTACCCGCCGAAATATATTCTGATAAGACGTTCTAAAGCGATGGCGTTAGTGGGGCTGCTCTTTTTCCTTATTGGATGCATGATTGGATTATTTCACTAGCAATAGAAAAAACCCGTCGATGGACGGGTTTAAGTCTGTCATTATTAACTAATGGTATGTTGCTGTGTCACTTTTGTTCTCTTAAGAATGGATGTAGCCACTGGGTACAAAACAATCATCACAATCGTATTTACTGCTGCTGCCGGTAATACTACCGTAGCAAATAATGCTGCAAATGGTCCCGGAAGACCTACAATCAAAGCAGCAGAGCCTAAAAAGACGATGCCTGAAATGACTGTGCCAACCGCGGTTAAGATAGCAACTGAAATGATTGATTTGTTGAACTTGTTGAACGCAAGGAACAAAGCAAAAAACATAAATGATGTAACAAATTTATCGATAATATTAGGGAACAAGCCTCCAGGAAAGGTTGTAGTCAAGCCTGAAATAATACCGGTAGCTAGACCAAGAAGCAAGACGCTTTTCTTATCCGGGAATAAAACAATCCCTAAAAACATCATTGTTAACATCATATCTGGTTTCATGCCAAGAAAAAATCCCGGAACAACAGCATGGAGTACAGTTCCCATTCCTACTAACAGAGCAAGGGCAACAAGGTTTTTTGTTTTCAATTCTAATCTCTCCTCTTCTAAACTAAGCTAATGTTTTTTCTTCTCCTACAGTGCACTCATTGCCTGCAGCGAAAAGTTGCTATTATTATACCATGATTTTTTCTGTTATTGTTAAAAATGCAATCTTCTTATTAATAATTTTTTCTGAAGTCATTCATAAACTGGGCAAGACGTTCAACATTTTCATATGGAACAGCATTATAAATGGACGCCCGGCATCCACCGACAGAGCGGTGTCCGTTTAAACCGACAAAGCCTGCTTCCTTCGCTTGCGTTAAGAAGCTCTTTGTTGCTTCTTCAGAATTTAATGTAAATGTAACATTCATTGTAGATCTGCTGTCAAGCTCTGCATGACCATTGTAAAAACCGTTACTATTATCAATTTCATTATAAAGAAGGGAAGCTTTCTGTTCATTCTTCTTCTCAATCACCTCTAGTCCGCCTTGATCAGTCACCCATTTTAAGACGAGTGATAATAAATAAATTCCGAAGGTTGGAGGTGTGTTATATAATGAATTGTTTTTTGCGTAAGTGTTATAGTTTAACATGGTTGGAAGATTATCACTTGACCGCTCTAACAAATCCTTCTTCATGATCACAACTGTTACACCTGATGGTCCAAGATTTTTCTGTGCTCCCGCATATATCAAATCAAATTGTTCAATATTTAATGGCTTGCATAAAATATCACTTGACATATCAGCGATAAGCGGAACATTTAATCCAGACGGGAATTGTTTCCATTGAGTACCATATATCGTATTATTGCTTGTAATGTGTACATATGCTGCATCACTAGGAATTGAAGATGCGTCAAGGACAGGGATATTTTTATAATTATTTTCCTTACTGGAGACGGCAACTTCTGTTTTACCGACTTTAACTGCTTCTTTTAGGGCTTTTTCAGACCAAGAGCCTGTTAATGCGTAGTAGGCTGTCTGCCCTTCTTTAAGCAAGTTCATTGGAACCATTGAAAATTGTAGGCTTGCTCCGCCTTGTAAAAATAAAATTTCATATTGATCTGGAATGGAAAGTAATGAGCGTAATAAGCTTTGAGCTTCATTATGAACGGCTTCATAATCCTTACTTCTATGACTTAGTTCCATTACAGACATGCCGGTATTTCTAAAATTCAATAGCTCATTTTGAGCTTCTTTCAGTGCCCATTCAGGAAGGGCAGCAGGACCAGCATTAAAATTTAGCGCACGGTTCATTAATAAATTCCTCCTATGTTTTAGTTACTGTATTTTGTTCGTACATTCACGAGAACATACAGTAAGTGAAATATTTTTATTTAATATTATCAGAAATTGTCGAAATGTAAAACTGATTTTAAATATTTAGAAATAGGACAAAAAAATTCTCCCAAAAGGAGAATTTTAAAGATGACTGCTGATGTTTTCGGCCATTTGTTGTAAATCAAAGGAACTGTAATCACTTTGATTATTTTTCCAAACAGCTCCAAATCCATCGCCTTCACCGTAACGAGGGATTAGGTGCAGATGAAAATGGAACACAGATTGGCCTGCTTTTTCACCGTTGTTATTCATGGCATTTAATCCGACTGGATTATAGGCTGATTTCAATGCATTGGCAATTTGAGGGGCAACTTCAAAAATATTCTTAGCAATTTCAGGTGTTAATTCAAACAGATTTTCTTTATGTACTTTTGGAATAATTAATGTATGACCTTTTGTCACTTGGCTGATATCAAGAAAGGCAACAACATGTTCATTTTCAAAAACCTTTGCTGATGGAATTTCGCCATTGACAATTTTACAGAAAATACAATCACTCATTTTTATTCAACCCTTTCATACAACTAGTGGATTTTCCTAATATTGTAACATATTTATTAACAAAAGCGGAACGTCTACTAAAAGCCGCTACGTCCTGTCGCGCAGAGCCCGATTGAGGGCTGAAGCCCCAAAAAAAATCTTATGGCGATCGTAGACGACATCCTTTGCAAGTAGCATAAGAAAAGGGCAGGATTCGCAAGGAATCCCGCCCGATGCAGGGGAATTATCATATACAACGTTTCTATTACAGGTCATTTTCTGCCGTAAACACCTCATTTATTAGTTAAATGTTTGTGTTTATTTAGAAACAGATCCTTTGTTCAAGCTAACCATCCCCTATTTTTTATAGTTTTTGCAAACATATAAAATTTCGGTTACATGGTCTTTGATAAACACCTCATTTTCAAATTGTTTGAAATTATCGGTGCAAAAGATCATCTTGGTTTTCATACAACTTGTGCATTACAACCATCCCCTTATAGGAACGTTTTTAGCATATGGGTGTTATTGAATGACATTGTCTTTGACAGACACCTCATTTCAATTGGTTGATGAATGAACCATCATTATCATATACAACGTTCTATTACAGGACATTTTCTGCCGTAAACACCTCATTTATTAGTTAAATGTTTGTGTTTATTTAGAAAACTGATCTTTGTTCAAGCTAACCATCCCCTATTTTTTATAGTTTTTACAAACATATAAAATTTCGGTTACATGGTCTTTGATAAACACCTCATTTTCAATTGTTTGAAATTATCGGTGCAAAAGATCATCTTGGTTTTCATACAACTTGTGCATTACAACCATCCCCTTATAGGAACGTTTTTAGCGCATATGGGTGTTATTGAATGACATTGTCTTTGACAGACACCTCATTTCAATTGCTTGATGGAATCATCAATTGCTTTCCCCTACATAAATTAGAATGTCCGTAGATGTAATTTATATACATGTCAGCTGGAATTTTTATAAAAACTTTAGAAACCCAGTCATTCTTAAAGTTAATTGTCTAAACTGGACAACATATTAACCGATTTCTTACAATATAAAGGAAGCATGAAGCATGGGGACGGTTCTTTTGCTTCCAAAGAAGCAAAAGAACCGTCCCCATGTTTCGATAAAAGTACAGGAAGGACGTTTTACATGTCTTTGTTAGAAATTAAACATATTACAGGCGGTTATACAAGGAATCCTGTGTTAAAGGATGTTTCCTTTACGGTTAATAAAGGAGAACTTGTTGGTTTAATTGGTCTAAATGGTGCCGGGAAGAGTACAACGATTAAACATATTATTGGTTTGATGGAGCCGCATAAGGGTGAAATAACCATCAATGGAACAAAATTTGAAGAGGACCGTGAAGGATATCGAAGACAGTTTACGTTTGTTCCTGAAACGCCCGTTCTTTATGATGAATTAACACTTGATGAGCATTTGAGATTAACAGCAATGGCCTACGGGCTAGAGGAGTCGGTTTATCGTGAACGGGTTACAGTCTTATTAGAGGAGTTTCGCATGTCTAAACGACTTAAATGGTTTCCTGCCCATTTTTCAAAGGGAATGAAGCAAAAGGTTATGATCATGTGTGCTTTTCTGGTCCAGCCCTCTTTATATATCGTGGATGAACCGTTTGTTGGCCTGGATCCGCTGGGGATTCAATCTTTATTAGATTTAATGAAGCAAATGAAAGAAAATGGTGCGGGTATATTAATGTCTACCCATATATTAGCTACGGCCGAGCGTTACTGTGACCGCTTTGTTATTTTACATGAAGGAAAGGTGCGTGCTTATGGAACACTCGAGCAATTACGCCAAGAGTTTGCTATGCCGGGGGCAACTCTTGATGATCTTTATATTCAATTAACAAAGGAAGAAAGTAATGTTTGACGAAAAACTATTGTGGAAGGAACGGTTTGGCCGGACAAGCAAAGAGTTTTCCCGTTACCTCCGCTATATCTTTAATGGACATCTTGTGATTGTATTCGTCTTTTTGATTGGGACGGCTGCCTACTACTATCAGGAATGGTTAAAAACAATCCCTGATACGTTTCCATCTGCTATGATTATGGCACTTTGTCTTGCTTTTCTTTTAACCTACAGTCCGATTTTTACATTTATGTCTGAGGCAGACCGTATCTTTCTGCTGCCGCTTGAAACAAGGCTGACAGGTTATTTTAGAAAATCGCTGATGATTAGTTTTTTTGGGCAGATTTATTTACTCGTTATTGGTTTGGCAGTTTTCATGCCAATGTATGCAGCGGTAAACGAGGGGAATTTTAAAAGTTTTTTTCCCTTTTTAGCGTTGATGCTAGTTGTAAAAGGGATTAATTTAATAACAAGATGGTATGTTCAATATTACCGAGAAACGAATGTCCATAGAATCGATTCGTTAATCAGGTTTATTGTGAACCTAGTCTTTCTGTATTTATTATTTTCAAACGCCACTTTGTATTTCATATTAGCCTGTTTGCTCATTTTTATTGGTTTGTGTGTATACTATAAGCAGCATACGAAGGAGAAAGGCTTAAAGTGGGAATTTTTGATTGAACAGGATGAAAGAAGGATGACTTCCTTTTATCGCTTGGCGAATTTATTTACAGATGTGCCAAAGCTTAAGAATCGAATTAAAAGAAGAGAATGGCTTGATGGTCTTCTGCTTCGGATTCCATTTCGCCAAAGTGAATCATTTACTTTTCTGCTTATGAGAACATTCTTGAGGTCCGGAGATTATTGGGGATTATTCGTCCGTTTGACACTTATTGCAGGAGCGGCGATTTTCTTCTTAACCTGGGGAATTGGTCAAGTCATTCTTGTTGTATTATTTATCTATTTAACCGGCTTTCAGCTGCTGCCGTTATGGAAGCACCACCAAAATCATTCGCTCCTTGCATTATATCCAATTAACGGACAAGTGAAGGAAAAGGCTTTTCTTGGTTTTCTCCGAAAAGTCTTATGGACCCAATCCGTCCTTTTGTCGCTTGTTTTAGCAGTCAAGGGTGATTTCATGTTTGCCTTAGCGTCATTAGCTGCAGGGATTGTCTTTACTGTTTACTTTGTTTCTTTTTACAGTCAAAGAAAAATAAGATCATAAGACCTGTTCATACTATGAAACCAATCGTCTTTCCATACGTAGTTGTTATTTGAAGGAGTGGTAACAATGAGTGAGTATGAAGTCCGGGCTTATCAGGAAATCCAAGCTTGGAAACAAAGAATATTGAAGCGTCCCAAAATGGTTCAGCGTTTTACAAAGCAGGTTCAAGTAAAAATAAATGAAAAAATACCAGATAAAGCACATGAAGTCATAACAGATGCAATTAAAAATTTTGTGAAAATGACGTTAACTGGTTCACAGTTAATGACGAGAAAAAGCGATGAGACTCATTTGTCGCTTGCAGAACGAGATCGTCTGCTGACAGAAAAGTTATCCACTTATCGAAGGACAGCGGTCATTGAAGGGGCAGGAACGGGAGCAGGAGGCATATTATTAGGGCTTGCTGATTTTCCGCTTTTGTTATCTATTAAGATGAAATTTTTATTTGAGGCCGCAACGATTTATGGGTTTGATACGAAAGAATATGAAGAACGAATTTTTATGCTTCAGGTCTTTAAACTGGCGTTTTCCAGTGCTGAGAAAAGGGCGGAAACAATGGAGATCATTGAAGCATGGGAAGAGAGAAAAGCAGAACTTATTGAATTGGATTGGCAGGAGTTTCAGCAGGAATATCGTGACCACATCGATTTTGTCAAAATGCTGCAGCTCGTACCCGGAATTGGTGCCGTTGTCGGTGCTTTTGCCAACTATAATCTACTAGACCAGCTTGGTGAAACAGCACAAAATTGTTATCGTCTTCGATTATTAAAGAAAACCCCTTAAGCAATTAGGGGCTTTTTTCTTTGTAGAAGGGAAATAATCTTATAACAATTTTCACTATTTAAAACTATTATATAGTATAATCTTCCTGTTCATTGTATAGATAGGGAGTGTGAGAAAATATTGAATATTAAAAGAGGACTTATTGTATTTGTAATAGCAATAATAGCATCCATTTATTTTGTTATTGTGGCAAGAAGTAATGAACCAACATTGCTAGATCAAGCATTATCAGATAGTATAACAGAAATATTTCCAGAACAAACCTATTCATTCTTTGAGGTGGTAACGGAGCTTGGAGATAAAATCGGAATAGGGATTGTTGCTCTAATAATGCTCCTTTTACTTTCGGTAAAAATGCGTGATTATTTCGGGATAGGGGTGTTGGTTTTTGCTGTTGCGCTTGGCAATGAGGCAAGTAAATTGATAAAAGAGCTTGTAGGGAGAGAAAGACCAGCTACTGCCATAGAAGTCGAATCATTGAGCTTTCCCAGCGGTCATGCAATGGTAGGGCTGATACTCTATATGCTTGCAGCTTATCTATTAAATAAGAGTATAAAAACTTCACGCACAAAATGGTTGATTGGATTGATAGCTTTAATCATTATCCTTTTAATTGGCTTAAGCAGGATTGTTCTTCAGGATCATTTTCCTACTGATGTACTAGGTGGATTTTCGCTCGGTATTGTTTGGACTATGTTATGGATTTCTTTTTATGAATGGTTATATGTACGATTTCCTAAAAAAGAAGCTAACCTGTTGATAAGTAGTTCCGATAATGTGGAGAAAATGTAAAAAAACATTCGAAATTACAACAGAAAAGTCAATAGAAATAACAAACGGAAACGCATGGATAACAGATAGAATAATCCATGCGTTTTATTTTTAATTGTATGATTCAACTTTTTTGTGGGCATTGAGTACGTTATTATCATAAATAAATCTATTTTGGAGAGCCTTTGGACACTGAGTACGTTATTTGCTAAAAATAACGAAAAAATAACAACTTTTTATATAAATAGCGGAAAGTATGTCCTATAAAAATGTATAACCACAATTATTACTGCAAATAACGGAACGTGTGTCCTGTTAATAATCAACATAGTAAAAAACATTACTTTTAACATTCCAACTTACAAGATGACAATAGTTAATGTCACTAAGTTATTTTGTGTGTTATTTGCTATGACTTTTAATATGCTAAAGTTTGATTTTCATTGATATAACAATGATTATAAGCACCTAAATTACTATGTGATTTAGCCTGTTAATTAATATGATATTTTATCCGTTTCTCCACAAAAACTGAACTACTTAACCTGTTGTAGCTTCTTTTATTGTGGAAATGTTTCTAAAAAGAGTTCTATCAAAACATGTCAATAAACCTTTGTGCACCTTTTGATAGAGGACGATTTTGATCCCAGATGAGAGAGATTTTATTACGAAGAGGACAATCCTCTATTTCAACAATTTTAATATCGTCTGACGGGTGAATGGAAAATGTTGATTTTGGCATAACAGCTGCTCCCATCCCGGTTGCGACAAAGGAAAAGATAATGCCAGCGTCATGAGATTCGCAAATGATGTTCGGTTTGACTCCTTGTTTTATACAGGCATCTTGGAAGGCAGTATATTTTCCATGCTTGTTTTCTCGTACGAACATGATAAGCGGAATGTCTTCGAGATCCTTCATACAGATAGATGTTCTAGATGCATCCCACTCCCATTTACTTGGGGTGAATAATACATATGGCTCTACGAGTAAAGTTTTCGATTCATAACCTAGATGCAGATCTGATACGAAGCGAACGACAGCTAATTCTACTAATCTATCCTCTAAAAACTTAACAACTTCATGAGGGTGGCCGTCCTCTATACGAAACGTAACGAGTGGGTATTGTTTGTGGAACGCTTGAATTCTTTCCGGTAAATAGGCCACGGCACATGTTTTTGCCGTACCGATCGAGAGCTGTCCCCGTAAGCCATCTCCCGTTTCCTTCACTTCCATTACCGTGTCATCGATTTGAGTTAGAATACTAACCGCCCGTTGGTAGAGTAACATTCCAGCCTCCGTTAACTCGACACTTCTGCTGTTTCTGATAAACAAAGCGGTCCCTAGCTCTTCTTCAATTAGCTTTAACTGTTGGCTTAAGGGCGGTTGAGCCATATTCAATTTTTTTGCAGCTCGTGTAATTTGGCCTTCATCTGATACTGTCACAAAGTAACGTAATTGACGTATATCCATCTGATAATCACCTATCCATATTTTAATCGTATCGCAAATCTATTAAATAGATATTTGAAATATTAGTATACCAAATGATACTATTTAAATAAATAATATTCAGAATAATAAAAATTCTAAACAACAATTGCTAGATGGCATCTAGCAAGAGACCGTGCGCATGGTTTCAATGCAAGAATGAAGAGTTAAGGAATAAAGCCCATTCAATCCAAAGTGTAAAGCGTACGGATGGTGGTAGCTTCAGATATAAATAAAGTAAGAAAGGAAGTGGATTAGTGCTTGTATATTTGAATTTTGCAGCTGTACTAGCTGTTACAGGATACGCGTTGTATTTATTTTTCCAAATCGTATACAGTCGATATTTGTTTGTGAAGCTCGGAAAGAAACCTGAGTTTGAATTGAATCTTAAAGAACGATTGAATAGCGTAATAATCAATGGGTTTGGTCAAAGAAAATTGTTTAAAGACAAAAAAAGTGGTCTGATGCATTTTATTTTGTTCTATGGTTTTTTCATCATTCAAATAGGGCTTATCGAAATCATCATTAAGGGATTTATCATTGGATACGAATTTCCATTAGGTGCTGTACACAAATATTTCAGTCTGATGCAGGAGTGGACAACCTTCCTCATGCTGTGCGGTGTAGTTTATGCTTTTTACCGTCGATATGTTGAAAAACTAAAGCGTTTGCAGTTAAGAAGAGATGTCAAAGCGGCTGTCGTCTACATTGCACTTACCACGCTGACTGTTTCCATACTGCTGACGCTTGGGTTTGAAAAAGTGATGCTCGGGCATGAACCGAATTTCATCTTTGCTCCATTCTCTGGAGTGGTTGCTGCAGTATTCTCCGGCATTGGCACAACAGCAGGAACGGTATTGTTCTTCGTCTTTTGGTGGGTACACCTGTTAACAGTGTTATCATTCATGGTGTTTGTCCCTCAGTCGAAGCAAGCGCATGAGCTATTCGCGTTGTTTAACTTGTTTTTCAAGAAGGTAGGACCTGTTGGGAGATTGAAGAAAATTGATTTCGAGGATGAAGAGGCTGAAGAATTTGGTGTTGGGAAAATTGAAAACTTCACCCAGCAGCAGCTGATTGACCTATACGCCTGCGCCGAATGTGGACGATGTACAAATATGTGTCCTGCCTCAGGGACAGGCAAGTCTCTTTCTCCAATGGAACTGATCTTAAAAATGCGAAACCACCTGACAGAAAAGGGAGCATCGATCACATCACGTACGCCATGGATGCCGGCCTTTGCCTTTAAGGATGCAAGAGCGAATCAATTGGCACTGCAAGGGGGAATGGATGCAAATTCAGAGGTGGCAGCAGCCGTAGAAATGCCAAACTTAATCGGGGATGTCATCACGGAAAATGAATTATGGGCTTGTACAACCTGTCGAAATTGTGAAGATCAATGTCCGGTAATGAATGAACATGTGGACAAAATTATCGATATGCGACGATTTTTGGTCATGACGCAAGGGGAAATTCCTGCGGAAGCTACACGTTACTTCCAGAATATTGAAAGGCAAGGAAATCCTTGGGGTACGAACCGCAATGAACGTATCAAATGGCGGGAAGGCATGGAGGATATCATCAAGACCGTTGATGAAACCCCTGAATTCGATGTTTTATTCTGGGTTGGTTCGATGGGCTCGTTCGACATGCGCAGCCAGAGGATTGCCCGCTCCTTTGCTCGTTTGATGCACAAGGCTGGGGTTAAATTTGCGATTCTAGGCAATGAAGAGAAAAACTCTGGTGATACATCACGCAGGATGGGGAACGAGTACCTATTCCAGGAGTTATGTACTCAAAACATTGAGACGTTCCAGAAGTACGGCGTGCGCAAAATTGTGACGACCGATCCCCACGCATTTAACACCTTTAAAAATGAGTACCCGGAATTTGGGCTGGAAGCGGAAGTTGTCCACCATACCCAACTTCTGGCTGACCTGCTAAAGGAAGGTAAGCTCAAGCCAACTAAGAAGGTTGAAGAGAAAGTTGCCTATCATGATTCATGTTATATTGGACGCTACAATGATATCTATGAATCACCAAGGGATATCCTTCGTGCCATTCCGGGAATTGAACTGCTCGAGATAGAACGAAATCGTCAAAATGCGCTCTGCTGCGGTGCTGGCGGAGGTAGGATGTGGATGGAAGAACGCGAAGGGACGCGGGTGAATATAGCCCGGACAGAAATGGCGCTTCAGGTAAATCCAACGGTTATCGGCAGCAATTGCCCATATTGTTTAACGATGCTTTCCGATGGTACAAAGGCTAAGGAAGTCGAGGAGCAGGTGCAGACACTGGATATTGCCGAAATTATTGAAAAGTCGGTGGAATTTTAAAAAATAACAAAGGAGTTAAATTTATGAACGATGTACAAAAGTTAGACAGGTATACAGCGACAGACACTTTGTTAGACAGGTATACGGCGGCAGATGCTTTGATGGAAGCGCTGCAGGAAGTCGGTATTTCCTACCTTTTTTGCAATCTAGGCAGCGATCATCCTTCGATGATCGAGGCCTTGGCTAAGGCCAAAGTGGAAGGAAAGGAACTCCCTAAGGCCATTATTTGTCCTCATGAAAGTGTCGCTTTATCCGCAGCTCAAGGGTATGCGATGCTGTCTGGCCAAGCACAAGGCGTGATTATTCATACGGATGTGGGGACGCAAAATTTAGGAGGGGCTATTCATAATGCCTTCCGAGCTCGTGTTCCGGTATTCATTTTCGCTGGAGAAACACCGTTCACTATGGACGGAGAGCTTTCTGGCACCCGTAATTCTTATGTCAATTTCCTGCAAAATGTATACGATCAGCGTGGAATCCTGCGGTCCTATGTCAAATGGGAATCTGATATCCGTACGGGAAAGAACGTGAAACAGCTCATTTACCGTGCGATGCAGATGGCTCAAAGTGATCCGGCCGGACCGGTTTATTTGACCGGAGCGAGAGAGGTTCTAGAGGAGAATGTTGAAAAACTACCGGATACATGGGGGAAATGGGCGTCAATTGAGCAGACCTCCATACCCAAATGGGGGATTGAAGAAATTGTAAGTGCTTTATTGGAAGCCAAAGATCCATTGTTGATTACTACTTATTTAGGGAGGAAAACGAAAGCAGTTTCTGAATTAACTGAATTTTGCGAAAAAATAGCAATACCTGTAGTGGAGCAAATCCCTTCCTACGTCAATTTTCCGAGGGAGCACCCTTTGCATTTGGGGTTTGATCCAAATCCATTGATTCCCGAAGCGGATGTCATAATCGCTATTGATACAGATGTCCCTTGGGTTTCAACTCAAGTACAACCAAAGGATGATTGTAAAGTTTTCTTTATCGATTTAGATCCAATTAAGGAAGAAATCCCATTGTGGCACATTCCTGCCATGAAAAATTATCGTGCAGATGCCTATGCGTCCTTAAATCAATTAAATGAAGAACTTGCCCAGAGGAATATTGATGAGGAACAAGTCCGGGACCGTTATCATCGTTTAGCCAAACAACATGAGGAGCAGCGTGAGGCTTGGAGGCAGGAGGAACAGGTGGAAGGCGATACGATTACGCCGCAATGGCTGACAGCTTGTTTGCGAAACGTGGTGGACGAAGAGACCATCATATTAGATGAAACAATCACGAATACAATGACAGTTGCCAAGCATTTACCGCGCTCCAAGGAAGGAACCATGTTTGGAAGCGGGGGTACATCCTTGGGGTGGAATGGCGGCGCAGCCGTTGGTATCAAGCTTGCTGATCCATCGAAAACGGTTGTTACCTTAACTGGTGATGGTTCCTACTTATTCAGCGTTCCATCATCCGTTCATTGGATGTCGCGCAGATATCAAGCTCCATTCTTAACGGTTATTTACAACAATGAAGGCTGGAATGCTACAAAGATGAATCTATTAAAGCGCTATCCGGATGGTATGGCCAAGCAAACGGACAGTTACTGGGTGAATTTTGATCAATCTGCTGATCTAGCAAAAATTGCTGAAGCTGCAGGTGGGGCATACGCCAGGATGGTGACAGATCCAAGGGAGTTACCTGAAGTATTGCAGCAAGCAATGAAAGAAGTGAAAAACGGGAAATCTGCTGTGGTGGATGTCCGCATTGGAAAAATTTCGGATCAGAAAGATTATTAATCAGTCATTCTAAGAGTTTTATTTTATTGGGAGGTGATGACTAGTTAAACATGTGTTTGTTGTAATAGCTGTGAAATTAATTAATTAGGGGGAAAGTTGGAAAATGAAAAAATTCATTATACTTTTTATGTCAGTATTACTTATTGTACTGGCAGGTTGTTCTCAATCTTCACAATCAACAGGATCAAAGGAAGCTACAGCAGCCAATAATGAAAAACAGTCCAAAATTGAGTATCCGACAAGGCCGATTGAAGTAATCGTACCGTTTGCTGCGGGTGGCTCCACAGACATTGGTGCCAGAATTCTAGAAAAATACCTTCCTAAATATTTGCCTGGTGCCCAGCTAGTGATTGTGAATAAACCAGGTGGCGCAGGATCGATTGCGATCACGGATTTGTTTAACTCCAAGCCTGATGGATATACCCTTGCGATGTCTACACACCGTGCGATTTCCATGCAGCCATTGTATGGGAATGTGAAATACTCCCATGACAGTTTTCAACCCATCGCAAAAGTATTCGGCAACCAGCAAATCATGATTGTGAAAGCAGATGCTCCTTGGAAAACGTTTGAAGAATGGCTTGATTATGTGAAGAAAAATCCTGGTAAATTTTCATACGGAGTAGCTGGGGGACTTGGATCAGGTGCTCATATACCGGTGGCAGAATTGGAAAAGCAGGCAGGCTTTGAGGCAAAGGCAGTATCATTTGAAGGCACGCCTCCAGCCATCACAGCAGTTTTAGGCGGTCATGTTCAGGGGGCCATGGTACAACCGAGCGATGCAAAGTCGCTAATTGAATCTGGCGAGCTCCGCGCATTATTTAATGTTGCAAGTGTACCTGTTCCTTATTTTCCAGATATTCCTCTGTTGAAGGATAAAGGCTTTGATGTTGCAATTGACAGCAATACGTCGCTGTTCGCACCGAAGGGTGTGCCAGAAGAAATTGTTACGAAGCTGGAAGAAGCACTTAAGAAAACAATGGAAGACCCTGAAGTATTAGCAGAATTCGAGAAAGCCTCTCTACAGACAAATTATGGTGGTCCAGAGGCTGTCCAAAAAGAGGTTGATGCAGAGAATGTAAGATTTGGAAAAATGTTAAAAGAACTAGGTTTAATCAAATAAACCTTGTCAATGAAACATAATTGGGTATTCAGGTTGATTCCTGAATGCCCACCATTTTCGATTTGTTTGTGGAAGGGGATGAATTTCTATCATGAGTAAATACAGGTCAGGAATTTGGGCTGGGGCAGTCATATTCCTTCTAGCTCTTTTCTTATTTGTACTGTCCTTGCAATATAACTATTCCGGTGTTCTTGGACCTGGGCCGGGCTTTTTTCCTACTTGGTTGAGCGGTATCCTGATGGCCCTCTCGATTTGGTATATCTATGAAAGCGTGAAAGGGAAAAATGCAAGCAGTGAGTCGTGGCCAACAGGACATTCTCTAAAACATATTTTGTTTATCATTATCAGTTTGGTCCTTTTCATCATTCTCTTTACTTTTTTCGGATTCCTAATTGCTGGATTTATCTTTCTAGCTATTTTGTTCTACAAAGAGTATAGATGGTACACCACCATATTAATGTCAGGCGGAATAACAGTATTCATATACTGGTTGTTTAATTCGATATTAAAGGTGTACTTACCATTAAGTGGGATTCTATTTTAGGAGGACAGTTAAATGGATTCATTCTTTTTGCTTATGCAGGGATTTGAAACGGCACTGACTTGGTCGAATCTTCTCTACTGCCTTATTGGTGTAATGCTTGGGATGGTCATCGGCGTACTCCCTGGTCTTGGTCCCGTGTCTGGAACCGCTTTGCTAATTCCCATTACTTTCGGGATGGAGCCAGTCTCTGCTATTATTATGCTTTCCGGAATCTTCTACGGATCGATGTATGGAGGAACAATTACTTCTGTATTAGTGAATGTACCAGGTGAGGCAGCATCGGTCATTACATGTATTGACGGGTACGAAATGACGAAGAAGGGGCGTGCGGGTGCGGCCCTTGGGGTGTCTGCCATTGGTTCGTTTATCGGTGGGGTTGTTGCTGTAACAGCGCTTACATTTGTAGGTCCTGCATTGTCTAAATTTGCGTTGAAATTTGGTCCTCCGGAATTCTTTGCCATAATGCTGCTTGGCATGCTGATGATCGTGGCATTGATGGGAAAGTCTTTGGTCAGGGGATTGATTGCTGCTGTCCTCGGTTTATTGCTGGCCATGGTAGGACAAGACATGGTCACTGGAGAATTCCGTTTCACATTTGGCTCCATAGAGTTGATGGATGGGATTGATTTTGCGGTCATGGCCATGGGTCTGTTTGGTATTTCCGAAATTTTGCTTAATGCTGAAAATCCAGCAAAAGTTACCAAACCAGAAAAGGTCAAAGGTCTTCTTCCTAAGAGGGAAGAATGGGGTCCAACGCTTAAATCCGTCGGAAGGGGAACAGGCATTGGAATGCTTCTAGGAGTCATCCCAGGTGCAAACTCAATTATCGCTTCAACATTTTCCTATATTTTGGAAAAAAAGGTTGCGAAGGATCCATCTCGCTTTGGTAAAGGAGCAATTGAAGGGGTAGCTGGACCTGAAACGGCGAATAACGCTCACAGCGGTGCTGCCTTAATTCCTCTATTTTCATTAGGTCTGCCTAGCTCGCCGACCATGGCAGTTATTTTAGGGGCGTTTATTATGCACGGATTAACGCCAGGGCCAGCCCTGTTTACGAAAAATCCGGACTTTGTTTGGGGCTTGATTGCCAGTATGTTTATTGGGAATGTTTTATTGCTGATCATGAACATGCCTTTAGTTGGTATGTGGGCCAAAATTGCGATGATACCGTATAAATTATTGTTTCCGATTATCCTGATGGTCATTTTAGTTGGAACTTACAGTCTAAATGGCAGCCTTTGGGATGTTGGGTTAATGCTGATTTTTGGGGTACTTGGTTATATTCTGAAAAAGTTGGATATTCCGATGTCCGCGATGATTGTAACCTTTATATTGGGATCACAATTGGAGACCTCTATGCTGCAATCCTTATCAATTTCAACAGATGGTTTTCTTATCTTTTTTACGGAGCCAATTTCAGCTGTTATCATGAGCATTGCCTTCATTATATTTGCCGTTAGCATCTATAGCGGAGTGAAAAATAAGCGTGGGAATTTGGCAGACGATGTTGAAATGTAACATAGGAGTGAATGAATGAAATGGACATAACGAGGTGAATGCACATGAAGATTAACTTGTTTATAAACAATGAAGACGTGACAACAGAGCATTATGATGAAGTGAGGGACCCAGGCAGATTAAGAGAAATAGTAGGCTATATCGCCAAAGGGGATGCAAGCCATATTGATCAAGCTGTGCAGGCTGCACACCGGGCCTTCCGCTCCTGGCGTCAAACTTCACTTGAAGAAAGAACTTCAATTCTTTTAAAATCTGCTGAGGAAATTGAGAGAATTGCGTCCTCCATAGCAAATACTACGGCTAAAGAAAACGGTATCCTGTTTAGCAGAACTATTGATGAAATCAAGTTAGGATTAATAGATTTGAGAAATATAGCTGACTTGGCTCCTTCAGCTCTTCAAAAGCGGATTATAGAGGATGAAAGTGGTTGGGTTAGCGTTGTGAAAAGACCGATGGGTGTGGTTGCTTGTATCGTCCCTTGGAATGCCCCGATTATTCTAACCTTACAAAAAATAACACCTATTCTTCTTGCAGGCAATACCATTGTTGTTAAGCCGTCTCCAACTGCATCGATGGGGGTTGTCACTTTATTAACAACGATGGCAAAATTCTTCCCTCCGGGCGTGATTAATGTTGTTCTTGGCGGAGGTGAGGTAGGCAGTGCTTTAACCTCTCATCCACTCGTTCGTAAAATTTCGTTTACCGGTGGGGGGAATACTGCAGTGGCGATTATGAAATCTGCCGCTGAAACACTCAAAGGGGTTCACTTTGAATTAGGGGGTAACGATCCGGCTATTGTACTTGACGATGCAGATCTGAATGAAGTCGTTCCCAAAATCGTCGAAGGAGCCTTCCGAAGAACAGGTCAATTCTGCTTTGCGATTAAGCGCGTTTACATCCCCTCTGATATGTATGATGAGTTTTATGAGAAGGCTTGCATATTGACAGACTCCTATAAAATTGGTCATCAATTGAATGAAGAGGCTACAATGGGTCCAATTAATAACCAACTTCAATATCAAAGGATAAGTGAACTAATTGAAAGACTTGAGCATAGCGGGGCCAATTTAGTCAAGTTAGGAAAGGTGCTGGAACCCGAAAATTGGAATAATGGATACTATCTTCAGCCAGTTATCGTACGGGATGTCGATCCTAACGCAGAGATTGTTACATGCGAACAATTTGGTCCGGTGCTTCCTCTAATTCCATATCATACGGAAGAAGAGGTGATTCATATGGCTAATAATTCAGAATTCGGTTTGGGCTCTTCCATATGGTCTTCGGATTTTGATCGTGCATTGGGCGTTGCAAACCAAATAGAAGCGGGTATGACCTTCATTAATGGTCATGGGCAGACACATTTAGGTTCAAAATACATTCCGTTTGGCGGGATCAAGCAAAGTGGAATCGGAAGAGAAAAGTCCATCGAGGTTTTCGATGAATTTATTGAATATCACGGGATTAATTACCATAAGAAAAAATCATGATTATTGTATAAAAAAAGCTCTCCACATTTGGAGAGTCCTTTTTTATTTATTATCTATTTTATGCACTTTATCTTGGCGGTGAATCTATTGAATTACTTCATTATTATTCTAATGAATACCATCCTTATCACAACAATTACGGGTATCAAGCCTGTTGTTTCTTTATACTCCTACTCTTTAGGGCTTTCCCCTCAAGAAATCAGCATGATTATTGCCAGTTCTGCTATCTGTCCGGCCCTTTTGGCCTTACATATTGGCAAATGGGTTGATCATATAGGAACACGTCCCATTGTTGTCATTGGGAATATCATGTATTTGATTTCCTTATTGTTAAGTGTCATGTTCCCATCCTTTGTCATCTTTTTAATCCAGCTAGCTATGGTCGGTATTGCCTCAACTTGCCTGATGCTCGCCTTGCAAAAGAGAATTGGCAGCTTAGGAGGCGACATCGATCGGGCGGTAGCCAACTACAGTCTGTTTGGCTCTCTTGGGGCAATGATTGGTCCCATTATGAGTTCCTTTCTGTATGATTACTACGGGTATCATATCTGTATCTTTTTTAATATGTTGCTCATTGCCATCGCTTTGTGCAGCGAGGTGGGGATGAGGAATTTAGATGAAGAGAACATACAAAAAACGGTTGAAAACCAAAAAGCAGATTTGCAGAGCAGCGAATCGATTTGGACCCTTATGCAAACCCGTGACATAAGGAATGCGATTATTATTGGCGGATTGATCTTTTCCTATCGAGAGCTGTTTAGCGTCTACTTTCCTTTGCTTGCTGACAATATGGGCATCAGTCCTACAATGACAGGAATTCTCCTTTCATTCAGCGGTCTTGCCATGCTTGTTATTCGATTTACCCAAGCGTCTCTCGTTCGCTCTTTTGGCCGCATGAGAATTCTTACATGGTCTCTTTTTGTTACTAGTATTATTTATCTTGTCACTCCTTTTTCCCCTTGGATTGTCATGCTTTTTGTGTTGGTTGGTATTTTAGGAGCCGGTCTAGGTCTTGCGCAGCCGCTTAGCACTGCTGCACTACTGGAAGGAACCTTACCAGAACGTCATGGAGAAGTACTAGGCGTTCAGATGATGATTAATCGTGTCTCCCAATTTGCTATTCCGGTCATCTTTGGCGGACTAGGTGGTTTGCTTGGCGTTTCCGCTATTTTTTGGGGCAGCGGGCTTGTTCTTACGGCCTTTGGATATATAACACGCCCTTTGCCTGTGCATGTTGATAAGCCCAAGAATCAGAGACAGCATTTATAGTTTTTATCATCGAAAAACTCCTGAAAAAAAACATATATAAATCATATGGGAAGACTATTTTATAGATATTAGTAATATGTGTAAAGCTGTGATAAATTTTAAATATACAGATTATTCAAAAATGTTTTTTAAACGAAAAGATAATTTTTACATTCAGGAGGTTCACATGAAAATTTTGGTGCTGCTTAAGCAAACATTTGACACAGAAGAGAAAATTGTACTCTCCAATGGAAAAGTAAGTGAGGACGGAGTCAAGTACGTCATTAATCCTTATGATGAATACGCTGTTGAGGAGGCAGTGGCGATTAAGGAAAAACACGGTGGAGAAGTAACGGTCGTGACGATTGGCCCGTCACGCGCCGAGGCTGCATTGCGTACAGCTTTGGCGATGGGAGCTGATAAAGCAATCATCGTGGATGATGAATCTGTTTTCGGTGATGAATATATGATTTCTAAAGTGTTAGCGACTATTGCAAAAAGAGATACCTATGATTTGATATTAGGCGGATATATGGCGGTTGATGATGGAGCTGCACAGGTTGGACCACGCTTAGCCGAAGAGCTGGGAATCGCGCATATCTCTACCATTACGAAAATGGAAGTGGATGGAAGCCTTGTAAAAGTGGAAAAAGACGTGGAAGGCGATATCGAAATCATTGAAGCAAGCATGCCTGTACTAGTCACTGCACAGCAGGGATTAAATGAACCGCGTTACCCTTCACTACCAGGAATTATGAAGGCAAAGAAGAAACCAATCGAACGGCTTACCGCCGATGACTTAGGTTTAAATATTGAGGAAATTCTTTCGAAGACAGAAGTACTGGAGCAATATTTACCGCAGCAAAAAGCAGCCGGGAAAATCCTTCAAGGAGAACTGCCTGAACAGGTCTCTGAGCTCATAGAAGCGCTTCGCTTTGAAGCAAAAGTCGTGTAATCATATCTGGATAATAAACATTTAAGGAGGAAAGGCATCAATGAGTAAAGATGTGTTAGTTGTAGCAGAAAAACGGAATGGTAGTTTGAGAAACGTATCATTTGAAGCACTTGCCGCTGCCAAGGAAATTGCGGCTGGCGGGAAAGTGACGGCGGTATTATTTGGCCAGGGGGACAACGTAGATGCGGGGCAGCTGGCACAATATGGTGCAGATCAAGTTTACTTGGTTACCAATGAGGAATTGAATGCCTATTCGACGGATGCATTCTCTCAAGCGTTCACAGAAGTATTTCAAATCGTAAACCCGGAGGCCGTACTGCTTGGACATACAGCTTTGGGCCGTGATTTGGCACCAAGAGTAGCTGCTCGTCTGGGACTTGGATTAGTATCTGACTGCACTGCTGTTGAAGTGAATGGTGATGAAGTAGTCTTTGCTCGCCCGATTTACGCAGGGAAAGCGTTCCAAAAGAAAAAAATAACTGACGGAATCATTTTTGCAACGATTCGTTCCAATAATATTGCCAAAGGCGAACCGGATGCAGGGCGTACAGCAAACACGATTGAATATAAAGCAACCATTAAGGATATCCGCACAGTCATTAAAGATGTCGTAAGAAAGACAGCAGGCACCATTGATTTAACAGAGGCTAAAATTATTGTTTCAGGTGGCCGTGGAGTGAAAAGCGCGGAAGGCTTCAACCCGATTAAAGAGTTAGCAGATGTACTGGGAGCGGCAGTTGGTGCATCACGCGCGGCTTGTGATGCAGGCTATTGTGACTACTCGATGCAGGTTGGTCAAACTGGGAAAGTGGTAACACCTGATTTATATATTGCATGCGGCATATCCGGTGCAGTTCAGCATTTGGCTGGGATGTCTAATTCCAAAATTATCGTAGCAATCAATAAGGATCCAGAGGCGCCAATTTTCAAAGTGGCTGATTATGGAATTGTAGGAGACTTATTCGAAGTAGTTCCATTGTTGACAGAAGAGTTCAAGAAAGTTCCAGTATAAAGCAAAAGAGAGAGGAGAAAACAACATGGCTAATATTCTTTCGGGTCTTACAGTCATAGATATTACGCAAAACGTGGCAGGTCCGTTTTGTTCACAAATGTTAGGTGATTTAGGTGCGACGGTCATTAAGATTGAACGTCCGGGACATGGAGATGATACGAGGCACTGGCATCCGCCATTATGGGGAGGAGAATCCTCTACCTTCCTGGCGTTAAATCGTAATAAGAAAAGCCTTTGCGTTGACCTTAATCATCCAGATGGGCAGAAAATTGTTCATGAATTAGTGGAGAAGGCAGACATCTTCATCCATAGCTTAAAGCCAGGAAGTGAAGAGTCTCGCGGGCTCGGCTATGAGACATTATCCGAAATCAATCCTTCTTTAATATACGCGGCAATTAGTGCGTTTGGTGATAAAGGGAAAATGAAAAACAAGCCAGGCTATGACCCGCTTATACAGGCATACAGCGGTATTATGAGCTTGACAGGAAATGAGGGGGATGACCCAGCTCGCGTCGGCGTATCGATTGTAGATATGGCAACAGGTATGTGGTCTTTGATTGGTATACTAAGTGCCCTACATCAACGTAACCAAACCGGAAAAGGCTGCAAAGTAGCAAACAGTCTGTTAGAAACGGGAGTTGCATGGGTAACCTTACAGCTTTCCACGTACATGGCATCGGGAAATCTTCCGAGGAAGATGGGTACGGGAATGGCAACGACGGCACCTTATGAAGCTTTTAGAACAAAAGGGGATCAATGGGCGATTATCGCTGCTGGAAACAATCGACTGTTTAAGAATTTATGTGCGGCTCTTCAAATGCCGGAGCTAGTCGAGGATCCTCGCTTTGAATCCAATTCGGTCAGGGTCCAAAATCGTAAAGAGCTTCACCGAATTATAGAAGAATGTACATTAGGTTATGAAGTAGACGACCTCGTGAACTTAATGGCGGAATACAATGTACCAAGCTGCCCGATCAACACATTGGATCGAGTGCTTCGCGATGAACAAGTAAATGCGCTTGCATTGATTAAACCAGTTGAAGATTTTAGGGTTTCTGATTTTCGAATGGTTGATCTTCCATTCCGAATCAATGAAGAACGAGGCAACCTTCAATCTTTACCTCCGCTGCTAGGAGAGCATACAGATGAAATTCTTAGCTCATTAAATTATCCAAAAGAGACCTTGGAACAGCTCAAGAGCAAGAGCATTATTGGTTAGGAGGTAAGAACATGACATTACCCCAACACGTTGAATTGTATGAGGTAGGACCAAGGGAAGGCTTTCAATCAGAAACAGGCACGATTCCAACGGAGGATAAGATTGCTTTCATTAATGCTCTAAGCCAGACTGGACTCAAAAACATTGAGGCTACATCTTTTGTCAGTCCGAAGTGGGTACCACAAATGGCAGATGCAGAAATGGTGCTAACTAGAATTGAGAGAGTGCCAGGGGTTACTTATCGGGCGGCATATCTGAATTTGAAAGGGCTGGAGCGAGCGCTGGCCAACAATGTTACATTAGACGGAAGTCTAGTTCTATCTGCAAGTGATGCCTTTTCGAAGCGGAATATGAATAAATCGACGAGTGAAATGTTTGCCACACTGCCAGAATGGATTGAGGCCTATAAGAAGGCAGGTATTCCTGTGAAACAGATGGGATTTATGGCTTCCTTTGGCTGCAACTTTGAAGGCTACATCTATTTGGATCATTTGCTGGATATTATGGGCAAGGTCATATCCTTGGCAGAAAGCTATGGAGAAAGGATTCAAAAAGTCAAATTAGCAGATACCATGGGCTGGGCTAACCCAGAACAGATTAAGAGAACAGTTAGTGCCATTCAGGACAAATGGCCGGAACTTAATATACATTTGCATCTGCATGATACACGCGGACTGGGACTTTCGAACGTTTACGCGGCGCTTCAGGAAGGACTATGGGAATTCGATACGGCAGTTGCAGGGCTAGGAGGATGTCCATTCGCTGCAGTGAAAGGGGCACCTGGGAACATTTCTACAGAAGATGTTGCGTTTCTATGCGAACAAATGGGAATTGATACAGGACTTAACCTGGAAGCCTTGGTCGAATGTGCCAAGATGGCTGAACGGATTGTAGGAAGAGAGCTCCCTGGGCATCTATCCAAAGGCGGGGTTTTATCTGGAATTAGGCCAAACTCTTGGATGCAAGTACAAGGAAGTTGAAAAGACTGAATATAACAAATATTAGATAAACTAACGATACGATATGGAGGAATAAAAAATGGATTTTGAATTTACTGACCTACAGAATGATATTCGCGCAGGAGTGAGAGAAGTTTGTTCACGGTTTGATTTAGATTATTGGAGACAATCCCATGAGGAACATACCTATCCAACAGAATTTGTTAAAGCCATGAGTGATGCGGGCTGGTTAGGGGCACTGATTCCGGAAGAGTACGGCGGCTCAGGGTTAGGTTTTACAGAGGGAGCGATTATCCTAGAAGAAGTCAACCGATCTGGCGGTAACTCTAACCAGGTTCACGCTCAAATGTATACGATGGGTGCACTTCTCAGACACGGAAGTGAGGAGCAAAAACGCAAATATTTGCCGCAAATTGCGGATGGTTCCTTGAGATTGCAAACGTTTGCTGTTACAGAGCCGGATGCTGGTACGGACACAACTAAAATTAAAACCTTCGCTGAGAAAAAGGGAGATCGTTACATAATTAACGGACAAAAAATCTTTATCTCACGTTTCAACAACACGGATTTAATGCTGCTTCTAGCTCGTACAACACCGCTTGACAAGGTAGAAAAAAGAACACATGGCATCAGCTTATTTCTGATTGACACTCGTGAGGTTGGTACCGGTATTGAATCAACGAAAATCTCGACGATGCTAGGCGGGGACACGAATCAATTGTTCTTCAATGACCTTGAAGTACCTGAGGAATGCTTAATCGGTGAAGAAGGAAGAGGACTTTACTGCGTAATGGACGGAATGGTGGCAGAAAGGATTCTTGTATCCGGTTCCGCACTTGGTAATGGTAAGTGGTTTATTGACCAGGCAGTTAAGTATGCGAACGAGCGTGTTGTATTTAACCGCCCAATCGGTCAAAACCAAGGCATCCAGTTCCCGATTGCACAAGCCTATATGGAGCTTCAAGCTGCGGAGGCGCTTATGTATAAAGCAGCAACTAAATTCGATAACAAGCTACAGGCTGGTGCTGAAGCAAATATGGCGAAGTACCTGTGCTCTGAGGCTGCTTACCATGCGGCTGAAGCGTGTATGCAAACGCACGGCGGCTATGCTGCAGCAAATGAGTACCACATCAACCGTAAGTGGATGCAAGCAAGAATGATGAAGATTGCTCCAATCTCTTCGAATCTAATCTTAAGCCATGTAGGTCAGCACGTATTGAAAATGCCAAGATCATATTAAGAGAGATTCAAGAAAGGAGAGCGATTTGTGTGACTATAGTAAAAGAATCCTACGAAATGTTGAAGGTTGAATATAAAGGAGAAAACAACGAAATTCTGGTTGTTACGCTCAATCGACCTGAAGTAATGAATGCGATGAATACTCAAATGCTCGAGGAAAGGCTAAGGCTTTTCCGCGAGGAGGCCTACAACGAAGATTTAAGATGTGTTGTCATCACCGGTGCAGGAGAGAGAGCGTTCAGCACCGGAGGCGATTTAAAAGAACGCAATGGAATGAGCGACGGCACATGGAAACGACAGCATCATATCATTGAGGACTTGGTCCTAATGACACGGGATTTCCCGGTACCAGTTATCGCTGCTGTGGAAGGCTATGCCCTTGCCGGTGGCTGTGAATTGGCGCTGTCAACTGATTTTATCATTGCTTCAGAAACAGCTGTTTTCGGCTTATCGGAAGCACTAAGAGGAATTTTACCCGGTGGCGGAGGCCTGCAAAATCTAGCCCGGGCAATCGGGGTACGTAGAGCCAAAGAGCTTATCTATACTGGCCGAAAAATTGACGCGGCATTAGCATACGAATGGGGTATGGTCAACCGAGTCGTTTCCAAAGGAAAAGCGTTGGAAACCGCACTTGAATTGGCAGCCAAGATTGCAGACACCTCCCCAATGGCAGTAAGAGCGGCTAAAGTTTCGATTAACAAAGGATCTGAAACAGATTACCATACTGCCTACGCGCTGGATATTGCAGCATACAACCAGTTGGTGACATCACAAGACCGGTTAGAGGGAGTGGCAGCTTTTAATGAAAAGCGAAAACCAAGATGGAAAAATCAATAACTTGATGACAAAGCTCACTGCCTTTATTACGGAAACATCCTATGAAAAGCTTCAAGAGGATATGGTGGAATTAGCCAAGCGGGCAATCATTGATACAGTTGGGGTGGCATTGGCCGGGTGGAATGAAGTTGCCGTAGAAAAGGCTAAAAAGGTATATGTTTTACAGGAGAACGGGCAGGTTGGTGTCTCCTCTCTTTGGGGAGAGCCAGTGAAGGTGGATTGCGATAAAGCAGCCATTATTAATGGAACGGCTTCACATGTGTTGGATTATGACGATGCCTCGGTAGGTGTCGTCATCCATCCAAGCGCTCCGATTCTGTCTGCGATAACGCCTCTTGCCGAGAAGCTTAAAAGCTCGGGTAAGGAAGTCATTACAGCTTATAGCATTGGTACGGAGGTCATGATCCGGATTGGGCAAGTGATGGGGATCCGGCATTATAATCTCGGCTGGCATGCAACCGATACATTGGGCACGATTGGAGCGGCTGCTGCTTCCTCCCATCTGCTTCATCTCAATGAAGAGCAATGCTCCCATGCCATTGCCATTGCTGCATCGATGACCGGAGGGCTGCAGAAGAATTTCGGTTCCATGACCAAGTCGTTGCATGTTGGATTATCGGCATCACACGGCATTCAGGCAGCAATTTTAGCTGAGCAGGGATTTACAGGGAATAAGGATATTTTTGGAAAAAGAGGATTTTTCATGGCATTTAGCGGTGGGGCTGACGAAGATGAGCTTCAAAAAGCGATGAATTCCATCACATTCGGAGAGCCTTACGATATGCTAGAAGGACTATCTGTTAAGAAGTTCCCTTGTTGCTTCGGTACGCACCGCTTTATCCAAGGCGCTCTAGATCTTAAAGACGAGCATCAGTTGAGCTTAGAGGATATAGAAAAAATTGTCCTTCAAGCACAACTGAGAAGTCTCTTGCCTTTAGTTCATTCACGACCAATAACAGGATTACAAGGAAAGTTCAGTGCGGAATATACCGTACTGGCGGCGTTAGCCGACGGACATGTGAGGTTGAGCAGCTTTGAAGACAATCAAGTGCTCCGTGCAGATATTCAGAAGCTGCTTCCTGTGGTCAAGGTGTTGGAATTGCAGGAATCTGAGGAAGACAAGCGACTTAATCGAAGATTAGCGATAGAAATTAGAATAAAAACAAAGAATGGGCAAGTATATGAAAAAACGGTTCAACACGCACCAGGCTCCAAAGAAAAACCACTTAGTGAAGCAGAGCATCGTGAAAAGTGGGTAAGCTGCTTGAACCATTATGCCCAGTTTTCACTTGAACATGGAAGCATGGGGAACATCGCTCATGAGCTGTATGATCAAGGTTTACGAATCGACACATACACATGCTTCAGTGATTGGATAACCGAGATACACAAACAATTGAATGATTATAAACCAAAACAGATGATTTGATTCAATAAGGGAATCAAGTGGAAGGAGTATCATAATGAAAATTGCATTGTTCAACGAAAATCGCGTAGGTGTTGTCGATGGCAGCAGTGTGATCGATATTACTGAACTAACATCTTGGAACAACGAGGAGCCGCAAGCCTCTCTAGTTAAGCTAATGGAAGACTTTGAGGCTTTGAAACCAAAAATTGAAGCAGGTTTAGAGTCTTGTCCTGTTTATCAAGTTTCGGATGTGGCGTTACGTGCCCCTGTCCCAAATCCGAGCAAAATCGTAGCAGCTCCTATCAATTATATTCTGCACAAACAAGAGATGAATACCGCTTTAACGGTAGACGGTCTCGGCTTTTTCCTCAAATCACCTTCTTCAATTATCGGGCCAGATCAAACGGTACTTCTGCCGTTCAGAGACCGAAGAGTGGATCATGAAGCGGAAATTGCTTTCGTAGTTGGTAAGGAAGCAAAGGATGTCAAGGCAGAGGACGCGTCTAAGTACATCTTCGGATATCTTGCTCTAATGGACATTACGGTCCGTGGTAAGGAAGATCGCCCATGGCGCAAATCCTTCGATACCTTTACACCAATCGGACCATGGATTGTGACAGGGGACGAAGTGGAGAACCCGAACCAACTGCAAATGAATCTATGGGTTAACGATGAAATTAGACAATCGGCTAACACAAGTGATCTCATTTACGATTGCTATAAGTTCTTTGAGGCGGCTTCCAGTGTCATGACGCTTCTACCGGGAGATATTATCACGACTGGAACACCTGAAGGAGTGGCTCCTATTACAAAAGGCGATACAGTACGTATTCACATCGAAAGAATCGGTGAATTTTCTGTACAGGTTGACTACAAGCCGGGCATTTAATTGATTATAAAATGAAATCATTATTCATTTTATAGATTGAAAGTTAACAAGAATGGAATGGTGACTATGAGAATTCATAAGACTTTTACAGAAAAAGATAGATTAGAAGATAGGATCAACTATTTGAGAAATGAAATGCTCCAATCTGCTGCAGCTACTGGTTTGAATAGTCACAGGACCATTTACTATAGTCAGAAATTAGATAAACTCATCACCATCTATCAAAAGCATTTTTATCATATGGACACGAACGAAAGAATGCTTCAAAACGATAAAATTATTTGAATATTGAAACACAAAAATAGCTTTAATATCTTGCTTTTAACAATACCATTTGTTTGATTTCATAAGAACGTTTTTATTTGAGTTTGCTCCATGTACTTATATGACTTTATTGTACTATACGTTATGACGAAAGTGGGGGAAGTAAATGTCGGAACATAAAGCAAAGAAACAATGGACACCGGAATTGCAGGAGTTCCACCAAGAGCTGAAGGATAAGAATATGGGCCCTTTATGGGCTTCCGTGTTCAGCTCATCTCAGCCAAAGCCTCGAGCGGTTCCTTATTTGTGGAAAAAGAAGTTGATTCTCGAGGCGCTTGACAAGGCTAAGGAGCTGCTTGCGGTAGGTACGGGTTCGATTGACCGACGAGCCGTGTATTTAGTTAATCCTGGGATGAAGCATTTAGAGCCACACGGATGGGGCGGGGCAACACAAACCTTGTATGCTGCCGTTCAAGCACTTAATCCAGGGGAAATCGCTCCATCTCACAGGCATATGACCTCTGCACTTCGGTTTATTATGGAAGGTCATGGTGCATCCGGCATTGTAAACGGTGTGAAATATCATTTCGAACCGGGGGATTACGTCATTACACCGGAGTGGACCTGGCATGATCATGTGAATGAAGGAAACGAAACAGTGCTATGGATGGACTGTTTAGATATCCCTTTCACTTCAGCACTTACAAGCTCCTTCTTCGAGTTGTATCCCGAGGAGCAGCAGCCCGTTGAATTTCCAGTAG
This sequence comes from Niallia oryzisoli, assembly GCF_036670025.1. Lineage (NCBI taxonomy): Bacteria > Bacillati > Bacillota > Bacilli > Caryophanales > Bacillaceae > Niallia > Niallia oryzisoli. The sequence continues at coordinate 1,114,251 of NZ_CP137640.1, forward strand.
ATTATGGTACAAAGCGTTATGCGGGTGGTATGGTACGGCCAATTTCCGATCGCAAGCCTTCACCGGCACCTCTTGGACGATATACATGGGACTTGACGAAGCAAGCACTGGATGGGCAGAGTGAATTGAAGCCAGATCCATTCGATGGGTTCGCTGTAGAATATATCAATCCCTCTACGGGCAAAGATGCAAATGGAAGAGTCGGCGCAAGAATGCAGAAGCTGCCAGTTCAATATAAGGGAAAAGCACATCGCCATGTGCATAGCTCAGTCTATCATGTGCACAAAGGCAGCGGGTACACGATAATGAACGGTGTTCGATTTGACTGGGAAGAGGGCGACTTCTTCGCATTGCCGGCCTGGACATGGCATGAACACGTGAATACATCTGAAACAGAAGAGGCATTTTTGTTCTCTACGAATGATCTGCCAATTTTGGAGCCATTTGGCTTTGAACGAGAAGAAGCGTATACAGAAAATGGCGGTTATCAGGAGATCAAATCTGTTTTTGAGCCTAATCGATCAGATGTAATAACAATAGATTAGTAGAATCATAATAATAGATGGGGTGGTTGTAATGGGAGAAGTGAAAGAGGTCATCGTTGTTGGCGGCGGCATAGGAGGTTTAGCTGCTGCTTTAGGAATTGCAAAATTAGGAAAAAAAGTAACGGTGCTTGAGCAGGCACCACAGTTTGGTGAGGTGGGCGCCGGATTGCAGGTAGCTCCAAATGGCTTGCGGGCGCTTGATGCTTTAGGAGTACTGGATGAAGTCTATAAGCAGGCGGTGTTTCCTCGCCGTCATGTGTTCATGGACGCACTGAGCGGTAATGAGCTATCTGCCGTGCAATTTGGCGATAAATTCCGGGAGAGCTTCGGGTATCCATACATCGTTATTCATCGTTCGGATCTGCATAGTGTATTACTTAAGGCTTGTCAATCGTTAGAAAATGTTTCTTTCTTGACTAATCATCGCTTGGAGTCCATTAAGGAATTCGATGATTATGTGGAATTACGTTGTGAAAATGGTGCTGTACTTAAAGGAGAAACAGTAATCGGTGCGGATGGAATCCGTTCGATGACACGTAAACTAGTCAGTCAGGCAGATCCAGTTATCTCTAAGTATGTGGCATATCGCTTTACTGTTCCAATGTCAGAAATGACGATTGATATCGATTGGGATGAGAAATTAACGTGGATTGGGCCTGGAATTCATTTGGTTCAATATCCGGTACGTCATAAGAGTGTTATTAACCAAGTAGCCGTATTCAAAAGCTACAAATATAGTGAGAACTCTGATGATTGGGGAACAGTGGAGGAGCTCCATCAAATGTTTGCTGATAGCTGCTCTACTATTCAGGAATCTCTCAAGTTTGCAGACAGCGGATTAATCACAAAGCTGTTTGATATCGAACCGTTGGATAAATGGTCAACTAATCGCGTGACGCTTTTGGGCGATAGTGCTCATGCCATGCTGCAATATTTGGCACAAGGTGCTTGTCAAGCTCTTGAAGATGCCGTTTGTTTAACGGAAAAAATCCGGGAGAACGGTTCAAATATAGCCAAGGCATTGGACGAATACCAACAGGAACGCATTCCAAGAACAGCACAGGTTCAACGTGGAGCAAGGACCTGGGGAGAAATCAAGCATGCTGAAGATTCAGTTACAAGACTTCTTCGCAATACAATCATGCTGAATCGTTCGGCAGATGATTACACGTATTTGGAATGGTTATACAAAGAAAGAAAAAAGCTTACCACTGTTTAAAACAAAAGAAATAGGTTCAAATCTTAACTATTTAAAAGGCTATATTCCTTAAGCCATTCCTGGATATAGCCTTTACCTATACTTTTGTTGAAGAAAAATCAACTTATTATATAAATTCAAGGGCGTGATCATACATGAAATCTATTAAATCGAGAGGTCCCTTAGAGGGTATCCGCATTCTTGATCTGTCAACGGTTATTGCTGCCCCCTATGGTGCCGCACTTCTTGGTGATTTTGGGGCAGAGGTTATAAAAATTGAGATGCCAGAGGTCGGCGATCCATTGCGGAATCTAGGTCCCTATTATAAAGGGGAAGGACTAAGATGGCCGGGCATGTCTAGGAACAAGAAATCAATTACTTTGGATTTGCGTCAGGAAGAGGGCAAGGAAATTCTGCGGAAGCTGGTTAGCAAGTCGGATATGGTGATTGAAAACTTCCGGACGGGTACATTGGAAAAATGGGGAATCGGTTATGAGGACCTAAAGGAATATAATCCTGATTTGGTCATGATCAGGGTAACCGGCTATGGACAGACCGGACCATATTCACACAAAGCAGGCTTCGGCACCCCCGCAACAGCCTTCAGCGGGTTTACGTTTTTGCACGGATACCCCGATCGTCCGCCAATCAGTCCTTCTTTTTCTTTAACCGATTATGTCACGGGAATTTATGTTGCTTTTGCAGCGGTTACAGCCTTGTACCATAGGGATTGTCAAGATGAAGGGTCAGGTCAATACGTAGATGTCAGCTTATATGAATCTATGTTCAGAATGATGGAATTTTTGATCTCAGACTATGATCAGACCGGCAACATTAAGGAGAGATCACCAGGATTGAGCGGTCACTCAGCACCGGCCGGGAATTTCCTAACAAAGGACGGACATTGGATTATTTTAGTTACGAGCTCCGACAAGACCTTTGAACGTTTGGCAAAAGCGATGAACCGGGAAGATATGCTGACGGATAAACGCTATCATACTAACTCAGTCCGGTTGAAGCGATTTGATGAAGTAAACGGAATCGTCTCCGATTGGGTGAAAACAAAAACAAAAGATGAACTTCAGCATCTTCTCGACGCATGCGGCGTTCCGATGAGCCCAATCTACAGCATCAAAGATATTTTTGAAGATCCCCAGTACAAGGCGAGAGAAAATATTGTGGAGGTTGACCATCCAAGACTTGGAAAAGTTAAAATCCCTGGCGTTGTTCCGAAGTTTTCTGAAACACCTGGTTCCGTCAGACAAATTGCTCCGGATTTAGGTGAGCATAATGAAGAAATTCTAAAGAAACTATTGGAGTTGGATGAAGGAACCATTGCTAGTTTAAAAGAGAAAAAAGTGATCTAAAAGGAGTGTTCTAGCTTGGCTAATAAAGAGGTTACAATTACCGAGGTTTGTCCAAGGGACGGTTTTCAAGGCGTAAGTGAATGGATTCCAACGGAAGAAAAAGTCAGAATTATTAATCAACTAATTGATTGCGGCTACAAACAGATCGAGGTTACCTCCTTTGTGCATCCAAAAGCGATTCCGCAATTAAAGGATGCAGATGATGTATTGAAAAAAATCAAACGTCCGGCAGATGTGAAGCTGCGGGCACTGGTTCCGAATGTCCGCGGTTTGGAGAGAGCCATTGCAGCTGGTGTAGATAAGGTGAAGCTGATGCTGTCTGCTTCAGATTCCCATAGCATAAGCAATGCAAACTGTAAGACAGAAGAGGCATTTCAGAGGTTTGTACCGTTAGTTGAACTCGCTGAAAAAAGCGGCATGAAGGTAGGGGGATCAATTTCTGTTGCTTTTGGCTGCCCTTATGAAGGTGAAATTCCAGTTGAGCGTCTTGTGATGATCTGTGAACGTTATCGTTCCTTAGGAATTAAAGAGGTTTCACTTGCAGATACAACGGGTATGGCAAATCCAATACAGATTAAAAACAATGTTCGTGAATTAATGAAGAGATTTCCAGACTTCACTTTCTCCCTTCATCTTCATAATACAAGAGGCATGGCATTTGCTAATGCTGTTGCAGGATGGGAGGAAGGCATTGTTCATTTTGACAGCTCTGCTGGCGGATTGGGAGGCTGCCCTTATGCACCTGGAGCAAGTGGCAATATAGCCTCTGAGGATTTAATTCACGGCTTTGAGGAAATGGGGATTCATACGGGTGTTTCCTTAGATAAAGTGTTAGAGGCAGCCAAGGATGTCCAGCAGAGTCTACCAAAGTATGTAGACAGTTTCCTACTAAAAGCAGGCAAGTGTTCAGATTTATCCGCCAGCCCAAAGGCACAGCAAAAAGTTCAGTTATAGTTTGGGAAGAATGGAGGATTTCGATTGTATCAGCAAACTTTAAGTACTGCTTATGGATCGGTTCGCATCCACAGTTTGCAGTCGTTAACACAAAGAGGCATTGTGAATACGGATGACTTGCCTTTTACAATGAAGATTCTTCTTGAATCGCTCATGAGAAATCAAAGCCGTCTCGGGCTTACAGAGCAGGATTTAATCCAAGTGGCTAGAAGAACACGCTCCAATGAACCGGTTGAAATCCCGTTTTTGCCAACAAGAATCATTATGCAAGATGCATCGGGTGTTCCTGCATTAGTCGACATGGTGTCGTTTCGTCAGAGAATGATGGAGGAAGGAATCGATCCAAGCCAAGTGAATCCCGCTATTCCCGTTGATTTGGTTATCGATCATTCCGTTCAAGTTGATTATTCTGGATCGGAATCAGCTTTTTCAAAAAACCTTCAGCTAGAATATGAACGTAATCAGGAAAGATACGAGTTTTTAAAATGGGCGCAGCAATCATTTAAAGGCTTTCGAGTCATTCCGCCTGCCAATGGCATCATCCATCAAGTCAATTTAGAATGCTTAACAAAAGTCATTCAATTAACGAATCAGGATCAGGTGAGAACGGCACATCCGGAAATAATCATCGGTACAGACTCCCATACTACGATGGTGAATGCATTAGGCGTACTAGGTTGGGGAGTTGGCGGTATTGAAGCGGAAGCTGCCATGCTGGGTATCCCTGTTAGTATATCAGTGCCTGAAGTGGTGGGGGTTGAAATTACTGGGAAGCTGAACAATGGGGTCACGGCGACAGATGTTGCCTTAACGATAACCCAGCTCCTGAGGAAGCACAATGTTGTGGGCAAATTTGTAGAATTTTTTGGTCCCGGCTTAAAGAGGCTTTCTCTCCCAGATCGGGCGACAATTGCAAATATGGCTCCAGAATATGGGGCAACCTGCGGCTTCTTTCCGGTTGATGAAGAGACGTTAACATTTTTGCGAATGACTGGCAAACGGGATGAGGAAGTTGATCTTGTTGAGAAATATTGCAAAGAACAAGGATTGTTTCATACGTCAGAAACCGGCGAAAATAGAAGGGTGTATTCCGACCTTCTAACATTTGATTTACATTCAGTAGAAGCAAGTATTTCGGGTCCAAGGCGTCCGCAAGACAGAATGCCGCTTCGTGAGGTAAGAAAATCGTTTCCTAAATCCCTTTCTCCTATCCAATCTAACGGGATGAATACCGGGAGCGCCGAATTGAAAGATGGCTCCATCGTGATAGCTGCCATTACAAGCTGTACGAATACATCAAATCCCGTCAATATGATAGGTGCAGGACTTCTGGCCAAAAATGCCGTGGAGTATGGCCTAACCATTCCCAAGTCCATTCAGACTTCTTTGGCACCTGGATCGAAGGCAGTTACAGGGTATTTGCAAAAAGCGGGACTGCTGCCGTATCTGGAAAAGCTGGGCTTCTATCTCGCTGGTTACGGATGTGCCGTATGCGTGGGCAACAGCGGCAAGCTGGATGAAGATGTCGAAAAGGTCATTCAGGAGCAGGATTTGGCGGTTGCCGCCGTTTTAAGCGGAAACCGTAATTTTGAAGGCCGCATTCATCCTTTGGTTAAAGCAAATTATTTGGTCTCTCCTCCTTTGGTTATTGCTTTTGCTATCGCAGGAACGATGGATATAGATATGGAGAGCGAACCGCTGGGCCGAACTTCTCTGGGAAAAGAAATCTATTTAAAGGATATTTGGCCGAGTTCTGATGAAATTAACCGCAGTGTGAATTCCACAATCACATCCGAAGTATTTCGCGAAGCCTATGAACATGTATTTGATGGTGATGAGAGGTGGCAGAGTCTAGAATATGAGGATGCTCCGATTTTTAGATGGGATGATCGGTCCACGTACTTTAAAGCGTCGCCTTTCTTCAAATCGGAGATTAATGAACACCACCAGACGGGAGATATTCGCCAAGCCAGAGTCTTGTTAATGGTAGGGGATTCGATTACTACGGACCATATTTCACCTGTCGGACACATCCCGTATGACAGTTCGGCTGGAAAATACCTTATTGAACAGGACGTCGAACTAGCCGATTTTAATTCTTACGGTTCCCGCCGAGGAAACTATGAGGTACTTGTCAGAGGGACCTTTGCCCATCCAAGGCTAAAAAATAAATTTATTGATAAAACAGGAGGTTATACTCTCTATGTACCGAGCGGGGAAGAAATGGATGTCTATTCTGCATCTAGAAGGTACCAACAGGAACAGACGCCGCTCATCATATTAGCCGGCAAAGATTATGGAATGGGGAGTGCAAGGGATTGGGCTGCTAAAGGCACCTATCTTCTCGGTGTCAAGGCGGTTATTGCCGAAAGCTTTGAACGAATTCATCGCAGTAATCTGGCCATGATGGGGATTGTGCCTCTTCAATTTATGCCAGGAAAAAACGCGGAATCGTTGAATCTTACAGGTCTAGAGACTTATTCAATTCTCGGATTGAACGAGCCGCTAAGTCCGTACCAAACGGTGAGGGTGGAGGCCGTGAAACCAGATGGCTCGAAGACCACTTTCCAAGCAGTGCTGCGGTTGGATACGCGTATGGAAATTGAGCTTTATTTGAAAAGGGGTATTTTTCAAAGTATCTTAAACCAATGGGAAGAGAGATTGACAAGTTGACAGGTTTAAATCGCGTTATATGAAAAAAGGAGAACTTTCAACGGTTCTCCTTTAGTTTTGAAATAGGTTACAATTCTATGAAAAAATATATATAAAGTGATTATATTAAAAAAATGGCCACAATCGTTGTCACTACTAAACCAATGGTAACCGGCAGGAGGTTGCGGCGGGCAAGCTCAAATGGATCAACATTACAAATGGCTGCTGCCGGAATAAGTGCCCAAGGAACGAGTGTACCTCCGCCGACCCAAATGGCTGCAATTTGACCAAGTGCAGTTAACGTAGCAGCTCCGGATCCGATGGCAGTCGCGAATAAATTGGCGATGGATCCAGCTAGCGAAATACCGGAAAAACCAGATCCATCAAGGCCTGTAATCGCACCAACAGCCGTTAATGTAACAGCCGCGATTTCCTTGCTTAATGGGACAACAGAAGCAAGGGCAACGCCAAGGTCATTGACAATTCCATGGGACGATTCTGGTAAATAGTCGCCGATAATGGTGCTGAAACCAGAATCCCCTAAATAAAAGAAGGCAGCAATCGGAATAACAGGACCGAAGACTTTAAAGCCAAATTGGAACCCTTTGATTAAAAAATCGGTTGTTTGTTCAAGTCCTTTCGCTTTATAACCTGTGAGAGAAATCATAATTAATATAAAGACAGACGTTCCTCCGACTAAGGCTGTAGCGTCACCTCCTGTTAAATCAAGAATGGACATGGCAGCAACATCAATGGCGAAAAGAACTGGAATCAGAAAAGCGAAGAAACGTTTTTGATTAGTGGAAAGGAGAGTTGGTTGGGAGGTTGGTTGAACTTCTGTGACATTGGATGTGGCGGTTAGTTTACCGGATTTGATATCTCTTTTGAGAAAATAAAAGGCGCAGAGCGTTGTAACTGCTCCCATCACAATCACAAGGGGAATACTGGCTGATATCACCTCTTGAACAGGGATGCCTGCAGCATCTCCTGTCAGCTTAGGTGCTGCCTGAATAACAAAATCACCTGAAAGGGCAATTCCGTGGCCAAATAAGTTCATTGCCATGGCTACACCTAAGGCAGGAAGGCCCGCTCTGAGAGCTACCGGAAGAAGTACGGCACCGAGCAAAGCAACAGCCGGTGACGGCCAGAAAAACCAAGAGATAATCATCATGAGGATACCAATCGTCCAGTAAGCCAGTGTAGGATTGCGAATCAATTTTCTAAAGGGAGAAATCATGACATCGTTTATTCCTGTGGATGTTAAGGTATGACTCATAGCAACGATAATGGAAATGACAAGAATAGTCGACAGTAATTCTGTGATTGCGTAAATAAAGCTGTTAAAAACACTGCTGACGGAATGACTTATACCGCCTGTGGCAGTAATGGCAATGAGGAAGATCCCAACGATACAAACTATCGTCGTGTCTTTTCTCATTATCATAAAACCGATAATAAGAGCAATAAAAACAACATATATCCAATGAAGAGCTGTTAACTCAACCATTCCAAGCATAATCGCTCACCTCAATTCTTTTGATGTTAGAATATGAGAAATAGGGTGAATGGGTGAGCGCACAAAAACGCTCTATTTTAGTAGAGCGATTTTGGCAAAAAATGTTCACTATGTTACATATTAACGAATAATGGTCCGTAACTTCGCTCTTGGATTTAAGAACCTACTAACTTTTTGTGAATATGTCTTGGTCTAATTCTAACGGTCGTTTTTTTGCTGTAAACATATAGTAATATTTTAAGGCCGGCATAACAAACAGAAAAATAAATAAAAGCCTGAATATTTGGAAGACAGAAACAACCGAGATATCTGCACGAATCGCATCTGCCAGTAATACCATTTGATCAAGTCCACCAGGTGCTGTACTTAAAAAGCTTGTTGCGAACGAAAAGTCTAAAGTATGGGAAACGATAAGGCTAGTGCCGTAGGTTATGATAATTAAGCCAACGGAGCTTAAGATACCTGCTGCTAAATAGCGTAAAGGAAGCTTAATCATATGCGGCTTTAACATGAGTCCAATATGAGCACCAATTAACAGCTGTGCACCCTTCATGACAAGAGGCGGGACAGGTGCTAAGTCAAATGGTGCGAATTGCAAACCAATGACCAGTATAATAGGTGCTAAGAAATAAGCAATTGGCATTTTAAAGCATTTAGCAACATATGAAAAGCCCCAGGACAGTAAAAATAATAGGATTAGACTATATGACATAGGGATATTTGCTGCTGACTTGCTTACGATATGGCCTGAAACAATAAATGGAATGACCACAACGACTAATAGCAGACGCACAATTTGGAAATAGGTAATCGCTGCTAGATCGACATCCTTTTCTTCCTCTGCAAATAAAAGAATTTGACCTAATCCGCCTGGAATGGTCCCTAGAATCATCGATTTTAACGATAGTCTTGACCATTTACTTAATACAAACGCCAGCGCAATGGAACTGGCAATAAGGATAATATTTAAAAGAAACATATAGAGTAATAGGATACCAGTGCTTCTAAAAAGAGATAAGTTGAATTGTTCACCAATGGCAATTCCTACAATGACAATTCCAATATCTTGCAGTCTTGGCGACCATGATAATGCTCCTTTATAGAAAAATTGGGCAGTAATAATGGAAAATATAGGACCAAGCATCCAGGGAATGGGTATATGCAACAAGCTAAATACATATCCGCCAATGACAGCAAGCAGGAATACTTTTAATATGCCTTTCAAGAATAACACCCCCTTCTGAAATATTCGTTCAATCATCTTGCTAAGAAGAGAATGATTACTCTATGAACGGTCAGTAAGACTTCCACTGATGGAAGTCTTCTTTATCCGTCCCTTCACATAACGATCAGCATTCATTTTTGATAGAGAGTAATCAAAAGGAATGCTGATTGTGTGAACGCTGTGCTACGCTTTTACTGCTTGTATATTTACGTCGTCGCGTCGACGATCCCCCCAATAGGTAGAGCCGTTTTTCTGGTATTCCGCGTAGGTCCATTTAATAGGTTCCCAATCTGGCTCAAAGATGAGGTAGCTGTTTGTGAAAATCTCAACGCGCAGGCCGCTGCCCGGATCTTTCACATAAATAAACATTGCTTGAGAAATTCCATGTTTACCAGGTCCGACAAAGCTAACTTCCTGTTCACTTAAAATATCAGCTGTACGTAAAATGTCTTGAGCGTTATCCTGCCAGAATGCGATATGGTGCATTTCGTTTGGTCCAACAGAAGGTTTTGACATCATGGCTACATCGTGTACTAAATTGGTCACACTCATCCAGCCTACTACCTGTTTATCGTCGGAGTTTACTAAATATTCACGCAATTTAAAGCCTAATGTTTCTTGTAAATAGGTTACAATTAGGTGATTATCCATCGATGTTTGCAGATTGACATGGTCGATTCGACGAGGTGAAACACCTTTTGCCCATGCTTTATAGACTTGGTTTTTCAGCACGGATTTACGTCCTTCTTCTGCTTGTGGTTTTTCCATATCAAAATAAATTTCGAAGCGGTGTCCACTTGGTAATTCAAAACGGATGGCTTCGCCTTGACCTGCTTCTTCACCAGCAGCAATCCATCGTACCTCTGTTCCTGCATCCTCTAATAGACGGGCAAAATTTGCCACATCTTCCCGGCGTTTTGCTTTCCAGCCAATATGATCGATATAAGACGTTTCTCCGGCTGTTATGGAAAGGGTATGGTGCTCAAAGTCACCCCATGCACGTAAATAATGTGTACCATTAACCTCACGTGTTTCCTCTAAACCGATGATTTCTTTAAAGAACCATAATGATTTGTCTAAGTTCTCTGTTACTAATGCAACATGCCCTAATTTAGCAATTTCAGGCGCGTATATAAATTTTTCCATCAACTACACCTCTAAATGTTATAGATTGTTAACTGTCAGATTGAATCTTGCAATCAATTATCCTTGAATATTTGTTTGGATACCAAATAAATGTCTTCCATAACCATGAATTCCATCTTCGTATAAGGAGGTAATATGTGTTCCAATTGCAAGTAAATCGCGCGTAAACATTTCTACAGGATGACCTTTTAATAAGGAATGCCCGCCAAGCGTCAACAAGCTTTTTACACCAATATTGACACACTTATCAATAATAGAAGCACGAATTGCTTTATATTTTGCCCCTTCATATGGACCGCCTTTATCTTCTTCCATCATCGAAATGTAACGGTTTAAGAGAGCTTGAGCAGCTTCCATTTCTAAGCTTAATTCTGCAAGTACACGTTGACTGGTCGGAGATTCTTTTTCTACGACGCCGGAGAAGCGGACGCGGCCTGCTGTATGTTTTTCAAACTCAGCTAAGACACGCTCAGCACCGCCAACAGCCATTGCCGCAAAGCCTACATAGAAGCCAGGATAGAAAGGAGTGTTATAGTATAGATAATCTTGATCGAAATCCTTTTCTGGCGGCTGACTGCATGCGATGATTTTACTAAAACGAAGAATCGCTTCAGGCTTCACAAAAACCTTGTCAACAATCAGTGTATTACTGCCTGAACCGCGTAATCCGAGGGAATCCCAGTTTTTAATAATTTCTAAGTCTGATACTTTTAAGAGGATACCAACACGTTCAGGTTTATCAGAGTCATCAAATTTCATAAAAGCCCCAACGCCAACCCAGTCACTATAGTTGATTCCGCTTACAAAGTTATACGTTCCAGAAACATAGTAGCCGCCCTTAGCCTTTTCTACCTTCCCTACAGGAGCGAAAACATCGGCGACAAACCCGCCTTGGTTCACCACTTCATCACGTAATGGCTTTGGCAGGTAGGATACCCACGAATTGTGTACGGAGAAGAAGTAGGTTAACCACGCTGCGGATAGATTGTGGTAGCCAACGGTTTTAACCATATCGACAAATGTATGCCAATCAAGCTGTGGGTGACCATACTCTTTCGGAAGAATTAAACGATTAATCTGTTCATCGCGAATGATGTTGGCAATATTTTCTGAAATTGTGGCATCTTTATCTGCCTGTGATGCTTCAAGCTCTGCCGCCTGACCAATTCTTTTCGCCTTTTCGATTATTTCATCATAGAGTAGTTTATTTTCAACTAGTAGTTCCATCCAATCATTCCTCCCAAATTGAATTTATATTATTTTACTGCTGCAGCTTCCTCAATTTTAAGTCCAAAAAAGTCAATGACTAGTTTATTAACCAGTTCAGGTTGATCTGTTTGACATTGATGCCCGCAGTTGTCAATGTACGTAAACTCGATGTTTGACAGTAATTTTTCCAGTTTATAAGCTGTTTCAATTGGTGCAACCCCATCATTTTTGCCCCAAATGAATATTCCAGGAATTTTTAGCTTTGGTAAGGAATCTTTAATACAGTAGCGGTCCCATAACTTTGGATCATTATTCATTTTTTCTAGATAATCATCGAATGCTTTATTTGCTTCTCGTACACCTGGTCGGTTTGCAGCTTGATGGCGTAATTGGATTAATTCTTCTGGAACTTCCGCGCCATTCGAATTTCGAGTCATAAACTTACGAAGTGCTTCCTCTGTGTAATCGTAGCCGATAACCTCTAAAAACGATCGTAATTTTCTTAATGGTACTTCCTGCATGGCTTGATAAATTGTGTTACTGCCAATATAGACAACTTTTTTTACTTTTTCCGGATGGTCAATGGCATATTTAGCTGCGATATAAGCACCTTGTGAATTACCAACTAAGTACACTTCATCTAAACATAATGCTTCAATAAAATCGTGTACATGATCCACTAAGCTTTGGTGCCCATTAACAGGCCATGCATGTGGTCGCGTGTCGGTAAAGCCCATGGATAATTGGTCCAGTGCAAATGCTCGATAGCCTGCTTCCGCTAAAGCGGGTAACATATAACGCCAACCGGCCGCGCCACAAGCTCCTGGACCTGCCCCATGTAATAAAATGACTGCTGGTCCTTCTGTACCTGCCCATGAATAATGTGTACGAACTCCATTTGCTAGCACCCAGCTATTATGAAAACCTTCGAAAATTGTCATGAGTTTTACCTCCGTTGTTTGTTTGTATTTGATAATGATTAAAGTATACATACTTGATTTTTGAAATATAATATTAATTTTTATTGAATAACCCATATAATTCTTTAAAAATTATTGAAATTCATTATTTTCTGAATTATATTTAAGACAAAAAGGGGAAATGTTTGTGAGTGATCTCTTAATTGATTCAATGGGAACGAAGAACATTTTAATGTCGGCCAATGCCTTCCTCACATTAAAAAATAATTTAATTAAAAATATCGGGTCGTATAAAACAAACGGTTTCTTGTTTCGCTTTGGGAAAGAATTCGGCATAGAATCTGCAAAAAAAATTTTCCAAAATGGAACGAGGAAAAAGACAGTTGGTAAAATGCATTCAAGACTTGGACACGTAAAAGATGTTACATTTACGGGGGAAATTTTGAGGCATCCAGATGGTACAATTGAATGTGTCAACACACGAGGAAAATGGGTAGAGTCGTTCGAAGCCGAGCTGCATGTGAAAAATTACGGCTATACAGCGGAATGTATTTGTCACACATTATGTGGATTTGCCAGTGGGGCATTATCGTATGAATTTGGAGAATCAATTATTGCGATTGAAACAAAGTGTGTCGCGAAGGGGGATTCTTGCTGTGAATACGAAATTCGTCTTGAACAAGATTGGTTGCCAGAACAGGAGGAGTTAATCAACTTGTATCAAAATGATAATATTTTGTCGGAATTAGAAATGACGTATGACGCGCTCTTGCATCATAAGCAAATGCTTGAAAAAATATCAACGTTCCATAGCCAACTCACAAAAAAGGTGACAGATAAACATTCGATGGATGAGATTATTCGAACAGCATACCATCTATTAAACATTCCAATTTTGATTGAAGATATCCACGGAAATCAGTTAAGCCAAGTCGGATTAACTGAGGAGCAATTACAAACCATTAGAAACAGCCAATCGAACCTAAAATATTTAGGAGATAAACAATCTGCATCCTATTATGCAGGCCCTTCTTATGAAAAATTAGTCTCACCTGTATTAATTAATAATAAAAATTACGCAAGGTGCTCATTTTTTTACTTCCCTCCACAAGAAATAGATAATAATGATTATTTATTTTTAGAAAGAATATCGACTGTTATTGCCCTATGCATTTTATATGAGGAGGCACAATTTGAGGAACAGCGGCGTATGAAAAGCACCATATTAGAACGATTAATTCATAATCAAAACATTCAGGACATTGAATCGTATTTTAAGTTTTTGCCATTTAAATTTCAGCTGCCATTCTCCACAGCTGTCATTCAAATTGATAGAATAAAGCCGAATAAAGAGATGATAGACTTACATGAGCAATTAATCCAACTGTCAGCACTTATAAAAAAGTGGGAGCTTCCTAGTATTTTTGCTGTGGTTGGAGAAGAAATTACGTTATTAAACTCACAAATTATCGATAAACAAGCTTTCATCAAAAAACTTAATAAAATCTTTCAGCATATGGAGAAGCAAAATAATAATTATAAATATACAATAGGCATCAGCAGTACTTTTACAGATTTAAAACAATTTGATCGAACGTTGAAAGAAGCACGAATTGCCTTACGATTCCCCAATAAACAGCTCACTACAGACTATGAGGATTTAGGTATATTAGGTGATATCGCTACAAATATGAGCGTAGAGCAGCTGCATGAAATGGCCAAGAAAACATTAAAGGAATTGTATCATTTCGATGATCCGCGCAAAAAGGAACTGCTGCATACGCTTTATGTCTATTTATTAAATGGGCAGCGTTTAAAAGAAACCATGGAAGAACTGGCATTATCAATCGGCGGAATTCAGTATCGTATTAAGCAAATTGAAGAACTGCTGCAGGTGACGGTCAAAAATGCTTCAACGGCCGCCTATATTTTATTAGTCATTCAGGCACTGATTTTGTCAGGAGAATTACAATTTGATTAGGACAAGCAATAAAAAACTCATTGAAAATGGATAGTACCAACTTCGATGAGTTTTTTTAGAGGTATGTTATTTTTCTCAGTTTATTATCGATTATTTTACTGATTCAATAGGTATAAATGTAACCGTTTTCTCACTTTTCGTGAAAGTATTTTTGCGTTTGCGTGTCAATAATATGATTACAGCACTGATGATATACAACGCTACAACGATTAATACACCTGAATTAAAACCAGAGCGAATATCGTCTCCTGCTAATGTAATTAAATAACCTGTAATATATGGTCCAATAACCCCTGCCATACTCGTAATCGATAATGAAATGCCTGAAATACTGCCGATTAAGTTTTTCGGTACGATTAATGTTTTAATGGTCGTACCTAACGGCAGTAGGCACGTATTCATAATTAGGCCAATCGCAAGGAAAGTAACAGATAGAATAGGCGCTTCAACGACCGTTGTTACACCGTAAGCAACAGCCCCTATGATTAATACTAAAGTTAACACCTTGTCGAAGGATTTGATGAGGCTTTTATTTTTGCGGAATAAAACGTCTGTATATTTCCCGATGAAGATGGCAAAAATTGTCCCTGCAATACCCATGCAGGCGAACACGATACTCATTACTTTTGCATCAAGACCAACAATTTTCGTTAAATATGTTGGCGCCCATGTAAGAACCCAGGTGTTGATCCACATCGATACAAATCCTACGGCCATTACGGAAAGGACATAAGGGTTCAACATAATTTTAATGATATCCTTGAATTGAGCCTCCTGTGTAGAGGGGAGGGCTGAAATCGTTTCTTGAATCGGTTCTTTTGGATGGCTTTTGAAAAAGCAAAATACAACTGCCCAAACTAAACTGACTAGACCTAAGACGGCAAATGTATGCTGCCAACCAACTGAGCCAATTAATAATACTAGAATAGGGGCAGCTAAATATGTACCGAAGGTTGTCCCAGATGTCATAATTGCGTAGGCAGATCCACGTGTTTCATTCGAAAACCATTTTGCAATGTGTGCGACACATAATCCATACGTACCACCTTCGAAGAAACCTAAAACCACACGAATGATGATTAAACCTATAAAGTTTTCAACAAAATAGGCACTTAATAAAGAAACCGTCCAACCAGCCGCAATCAATATTAGTAAATTTTTTGTATTAAAGCGATACGTTAAAGTACCTAGTACAATACTACCGATTGCATAGGATGCAAAGAAACTGCTGCCTACCAAACCAAATTGATCATAATTCAAATGCAGGTGACTCATAATCGGTTCTGCAGCTAGCCAAGGACTGACTTATCTGCGTAATTCAATACAGATAGTGCAAAAATCATTGCTAATACCAGCCAACGCATAATAACAACCCCTTAATAGGCTTTCTAATTCCGTATCGCTCCCAATCCAATAAGATGTTTGTCAACGCATACATATGATTACAATTTAATTATTCACCTCCTCTATCAAGTGAAAGTAGATTAAGATTACTTTTGACATTTATCGTATAAAAGGGGCATTTACGAATGCTGAAATAATTTTTCGGAATATTGCAATAAACATATTCTATGTTAATTTAAATAGTTTTACAATAAAAATGTTATTCACTATTGATATATTGTTTTGCTAGTTTAATGGACTGAAAAACGATGTATTATCAAGTATGAATGACCATTGATTTTTATTGTTTTTATCTGAAATTTCAATAAAAAAGATAATTATAATATTTTTTTGATTATTTTATGATAGTAACAATTAAGCAAGGAGGAATCGTAAATGAAAGTGATATACGTGAATGAAGCCAATTTACGCGATTTACAGGCGGAAGCACTAGATGTTGCCATGGCTCTTGGATACTTTGACGGTGTACATCTAGGACATCAAAAAGTCGTGGAGACCGCAAAGCAGAAAGCTTTGACACATCAGCTTTCATTGGCGGTCCTTTCCTTTACTCCACATCCGAAAAGTGTATTAATTCCAGACTTTGAAGTTGCTTACTTAGAGCCGATTGAGCAAAAAATAGAAAAGCTTGAGCGATTAGGTGTCGATATATTTTATGTTGTTGAATTTACAAAGGAATTAGCGAAAATTAAAGCGGCTGATTTTATACGGCAATATGTTGTTGGTTTGGGCGCAAAGGAAATTATTTGCGGTTTTGACTATACATATGGTGCAAAAGCGAGTGGTAAGGCCGAAATGATTCAACAACAGGTGCCACCGCAGATTGGCGTTACGGTAGTTGAGGAGCTAAAGTGGCGAGGACAAAAAATTAGTTCAACGCTTATTCGAAAGTATTTACGTGAATGTCGATTACAAGAAATTCAAAGTTTGCTAGGTGACTACTATAAAACAAAGTATTGCTGTAAAAATGGGATATTACCAAATTACTCACTCCCAAATATAGGGAAATACAAAATTTTAATCGAAAGAGATGGCGCTATTTCAGAGGCAATCGCAATGGTGAAATCGAAAAAGAAAATCCTTCTGGAATATGACAATCCGACTTTCGACAGTGTCTTGACAATTAAATGGCTGGAGAAAATATAAAGCGTATGCTACCCGAATGAAAAACCTTGATTGGCTAAATGCCATTCAAGGTTTTTCATTTGTCCTAGTCATCTTCATTAACAATTGTATATTTGGTAATAAACGAGGAACGTGGAAAAACTTTTGGCAGTTTCTTTGATGGATTCTCTGCTGCGGATTTTGAATAGACTTCTTCAAATGACTCTGTCGGTTTCCAAAGATGATAGGATGATTCAAATTTCCAGACAGTGAAAATCAGATACGTATCAGATTTTAATGGACGCAAAACACGTATTGCTGTTAAATCAGGCACTTTATTTATTAAAGCCGCTTGATTTTTAAAATGATACTCGAATAATGGGCGCCCTTCATCCGTAACAGGGATATGATGAAAAACCGCAAAACCTGATTCAGGAAAATGCCCAAAATCAGCAATAATTTCATAATTTCTAGGCTCTTTAAAAAAAGAAACTCCATTTGTTTGATGTATGAGAAGAAACTGATCCTCTTTTTGCATCAAAACCAGTTGTTCATCCTTATGTTCAGTCATCAACTTCTTTAAATATGGAAGAGTGCCGCTAGTTATATACATCTTCAACCTAAACACCTCAAATATTTTTCTCCATTATTTATTATATCTTGAACTGCTAGGAACGTTCCCATTCTGTTTAACTAAAAACCTTTAAGGAAAAACGTCAATTTTTTGAGAATAAATAAGGTAAACTATACAACGATAGGTGAAAAAAGGTATGATTGAAATTGTCATATAAATGTGCTTATGTTATTCGTAATTATTCATTTAGTATATTACACTAATTAATAGAAATGTCTTGAAAGGGGATTTTAATAATGGAGAAACAGCTAAACGAAACGTTTTTAAAAGCAGCACGGGGAGAGAGAACAGACTATGTACCCGTTTGGTATATGAGACAAGCTGGACGTTCACAGCCGGAATATAGAGAAATAAAACAGAAATATTCATTATTTGAAATTACCCATCAGCCTGAGCTTTGTGCCTACGTAACAAGATTGCCTGTTGAGCAATATGGGGTTGATGCTGCGATCCTTTATAAAGATATTATGACACCGCTGCCGGCTATTGGTGTTGATGTTGAAATCAAATCAGGAATCGGACCGGTTATTTCCAATCCGATTACATCTTTGGCGGATGTAGAAAAATTAGGCGAGATTCACCCTGAAGCAGATGTTCCATATGTCTTGGATACAATTAAAATCCTTACACAAGAACAATTATCTGTTCCATTAATTGGATTTTCAGGTGCGCCATTTACCCTTGCCAGTTATATGATTGAAGGCGGACCTTCGAAAAATTATACAAAAACAAAAGCATTTATGTATGCGGAACCAAAAGCATGGTTTGCCTTGATGGATAAGCTTGGCGAAGTGACGATTACATATGTGAAATCACAGATTAAAGCAGGGGTTAAGGCTGTACAAATATTTGATTCATGGGTCGGAGCCTTAAATGTCGAGGATTATCGTTATTATATCAAACCGGTCATGAATCGGATTTTCTCCGCTTTAAGTGAAGAAAATGTGCCTCTCATTATGTTTGGAGTAGGTGCTAGTCATTTAGCACTTGAATGGAATGATCTTCCGCTGAACGTTGTCGGTTTGGACTGGCGTCTGCCAATAAGTGAAGCTAGAAGGCTCGGGGTAAACAAAACCATTCAAGGGAATTTAGATCCTGCTGTGTTATCGGCTCCTTGGGAGGTAATTGAAGAAAAGGCAAAAGCAATTCTTGATCAAGGAATGGAGAAACCGGGTTATATCTTTAATCTAGGACACGGTGTATTCCCAGAAGTAAACCCTGAAACCTTGAAAAAACTGACAGCATTTATTCATGAATACTCAGCTGAGAGACTGTCTAAATAACGGGACGTTGAAGGGATGGATTACTAAAATGAAAAGAAAAATGGGCCTGCTTGTTATGGCCTATGGAACTCCGTATAAAGAATCTGATATAGAGCGTTATTATACACATATTAGAAGAGGAAGAAAGCCTTCACCGGAAATGCTGGAAGATCTCAGAAGCCGTTATGAAGCAATTGGAGGTCTTTCTCCGTTAGCAAAAATCACGCAGGAACAGGCAAAAAAGCTTGAAGAATATTTAAATAACAGTCAGGATATGATTGAATTTCATACGTATCTTGGCTTAAAGCACATTGAACCTTTTATAGAAGATGCTGTAAGAAAGATGCATGAGGATGGGATAGAAGAAGCTGTCAGTCTTGTACTGGCACCGCATTTCTCAACGTTCAGCATTCAATCCTATAATGGAAGAGCTATAGAGGAAGCCGCCAAAATAGGCGGTCCGAACATTGTCAGCATTGACAGCTGGTATGATGAACCGAAATTTATTCAATACTGGGTTGATAGAGTGAAGGAAACGTTTCAGCAGATGCCAAGTGAACAAAGAGACCATGCTGTTTTAATTGTGTCAGCTCACAGCCTGCCGGAAAAAATTACGCAATTGGGTGACCCATATCCTGATCAGCTGCAGGAAAGTGCAGACTTAATTGCAAAGCATGCAGGAGTAACTCATTATGAAGTCGGCTGGCAAAGCGCAGGCAACACGCCGGACCCATGGCTGGGGCCGGATGTCCAGGATTTAACAAGGGAATTATATGAAGAAAAAGGTTACAAAGCTTTTGTATATGTTCCGGTCGGGTTTGTATCAGATCATTTAGAGGTCTTATATGACAATGACTATGAATGTAAAGTGGTTTGCGACTCTCTTGGTGCGGCCTATTATCGTCCGGAAATGCCAAATGTGCAGCCGGAGTTTATTGAGGCACTTGCAGCTGTCGTAATGAGGCGAGTAGCGGATTATAAATGATATTTATTAAAAAGAAGGCGATGAAAGATGTCAGATAGTAAAAAACAGATTGTCATTATTGGTGGAGGAATTACTGGTTTAACAGCAGCCTATTATTTGCAAAAAGAGGTGCGGGAAAACCATTTACCATATACTGTTAAACTGATTGAAGCATCACATCGCCTTGGCGGTCAAATGCAGACTTACAAGAAAGATGGATATATAATTGAAAGAGGCCCTGATTCTTTTTTAGAAACGAAAGAAAAAGCTATTCGGTTAACTAATGAAGTAGGAATGGCAGATCGGTTAGTTCATAATATTCCAGGTACTACCTATATTTTAGCAAATGACCAGCTGCATACGATTCCAGGCGGGTCCATTATGGGCATTCCAACAGAGATAGGACCGTTTATGACAACAAAGTTATTTTCTATCCCCGGGAAATTACGGGCAGCAGCTGATTTGATCCTGCCTCGCTCTCATGCAGAGAATGATCAGTCTCTTGGCGGCTTTTTTCGCCGCAGATTGGGGGATGAAGTGGTCGAGAATTTAATTGAACCGCTTTTGTCTGGTATCTATGCGGGTGATATCGATAAAATGAGTTTAATGACCCTATTTCCTCATTTTTATCAGGTGGAAAAAAAGTATCGAAGTTTGATTATTGGAATGAAAAAAAGTACTCCTCCTAGACCGAAGGAATCACCAAAGAAGAATAAAGGAGCTTTTTTGGCATTTGAGACAGGATTGCAGTCGTTTGCAGATGCCATAACGGCAAAGCTTGAGCCGGATTCCATTAAGCTGGGTTTTAGGGTGGAAAAGGTGCGGAAAAAGCTTAAAGGATACGAAATTGAATTGAACGGCGGAGAAGTCCTTGCTGCAGATAGTCTGATCATGGCTGTTCCGCATCAAACCGTTTATCATATATTTCCAGAATATGAGTTTTTTCAAATGTTTAAGGAAGTACCTTCAACATCCGTTGCTACAATTGCTCTAGGATTCTCAAAGGAAGCTGTCAAAAAGGATATTGACGGTACCGGATTTCTTATTTCTCGAAATAGTGATTATACGATTACTTCCTGTACCTGGCTGCACAAAAAATGGCCGCACACAACACCGGATGGAAAGGTGTTGCTCCGTTGTTTTGTTGGTAGAACAGGAGGCGAAGCGATTGTGGACTTATCAGATGATCAAATAGTGGCGAATGTATTATTCGATTTGTCTAAAACGATTTCGATCACTACCGATCCCGAGCTTGCTGTAGTATCCCGCTGGACACATGCAATGCCGCAGTATACTGTCGGTCATCAGGAAAGAATTGCAAAAGTCATAAAAGGAATGAAAGAACAACTTCCCGGCATTTTTCTTGCAGGGAGTTCGTTTAATGGAGTAGGACTTCCAGATTGTATCAAGCAAGGTGAGGAAGCTGTTTCGAACGTGCTGCAGTATCTTCAAGAAATAGAATCTAAAGAAGTAAAAATGACGATATAAGTAAGGAAGAAGCTGCTAATTGGGCAGTTTCTTTTTTTTACACAAAGAAAAAAGCCAAAATTCTTTGGCTTGTATTATACAACAGAATCCAAGATATAGTAATCTGTTAAACTAGTAAATTAGCTTTAGTCTATGATAGATCATCTAATGTAAATTTTTATAGGTCATGAAGGCCCATACAATGGTCGCATTTGTTGCCGTAGCAATCAGCCTGCTCCTCGATTTCCTTTCCACACTCAACACATTTTTTAGCTGGTAGATTTCTGAAAAATTCAATGATATTCTTTACCATGATGTCCCCTCCAATTCGTAACTTTCAATCAATTTCGTGTCTTAATTGTAATATAACAGTACGATTTTTGTCAACGACTGTTTTAAAACAATTTTATTAATATGGAAATATTAATAAATATCTAATAACTTAAATTCATAATACAAATAATAGAATATAGTGATATAAACTAGAGAGAGGATTGAGTATTATGGAGATAACTGTAATAGGCCCATGGGGAGGATATCCGAAAGTAAATGAAGCAAGTGCAGGTTATTTAATTGAACATAATGGATTTCGTGTGTTAATTGATTGTGGCAGCGGTGTACTGTCAAAACTGCAAAATATTGTTCAGCCGGAACTGCTTGATGCGGTAGTAATCTCGCATTATCATGCTGATCATATTGCAGATATCGGAGTCCTGCAGCATGCAAGACTTATTAAAGGTTTTTTAGGCGAAAAGATGGAGTGTTTGCCTATTTACGCTCACCCATTTAATCAGCAAGAGTTTGCTAAACTAACATATAAAAATATTACGAAGGGTGTTTCGTATCAGTCAGATGAACTTTTGAAGCTGGGTCCATTTGATGTTCGGTTTTTACGCACGAAACATCCGGTTGAGTGTTTTGCGATGCGGTTTGAATCTGGAGGAAAAACTGTAGTCTATACAGCGGATACAGCTTTTAAGGATGAATTGATTCCATTTTCTAAAGAAGCAGACCTTTTGCTGTGTGAATGTAATTTCTATGGTGATCAGGATGGTTCAAACGCAGGGCATATGACTAGCTTACACGCAGGGAAATTAGCTAAAATAGGAAATGTAAAACAGCTTGTATTAACTCATTTGCCTCATTACGGGAGACTTGAGCAGCTACAGGAAGAAGCGGCAGAAATTTATCATGGACCGATTCAACTGGCTCATTTTGGGTTAAACATTTCATTATAGTATAAAAAGGAGTGGGTATTTTGAAAATAACCTATCATGGTCATTCAGTTGTTAAAATTGAAACTGGCGGCAAGACGATTTTAATTGATCCGTTTATAACTGGGAATGGTTTAACCGATTTAAAAGATGAAGAGGTAAAACCTGATGTTATTATGGTCACTCATGGTCATGGCGATCATGTTGGTGATACGATTCAATTAGCAAAAGCAAATGATTCTCTTGTTATTGCCAACGATGAACTTTCTACCTATCTAAGCTGGCAGGGATTACGTGTTCATGGAATGCATATCGGCGGTTCCTATCAATTTGATTTTGGAAAGGTAAAGCTGACTCCGGCCTTTCACGGGACTGGTCTTCAAACAGAAAATAAAGAAATCATATACTGCGGAATGCCAGCTGGTATTTTATTTACGGCGGAAGGAAAGACAATTTATCATGCGGGAGACACTGCTTTATTTTCCGATATGAAATTAATCGGTGACCGTCATTCTATTGACGTAGCATTTCTTCCGATTGGAGATAATTACACAATGGGACCGGAAGATGCTGCTTATGCTGCGAAACTTCTTGGGGCAAAAACCATTGTACCGATGCATTATAATACATTTCCTGTTATTCAACAGGACCCGCAGGAATTCATCTTACTGCTTGAACATAACAATGGAAAAATATTAAATCCTGGTGAAGGGATTGAATTATAACCAATGCATAATCGTGTGAACCGTGGATTCACACGATTTTTTTTTAAGTGATGACTACTTTTCAGCTTGTTCGCATAGATTAATAGTAATAGAAAAGGGGTGGATGGATTGAGTAGAAATCGTTATTTATTATGTTTACTGGCAAGCGGGATGCTTCTTTATTATGCTGTTCCCCGATTATCCATTTCGGCAGGAGGGGCAGAAGGTCTCTTTTCTTTATTCTGGCTTGCCTTAGCCTTAATGGTCATAGCTGGAAACTTAACTGGTCTGTTATACACACCGATAAAGAAAAAAAAGCAACAGTCTGCTGGTAATAAAAGAAAAAGAATCAAAGCACGTTTTTACCAATAATACAGAAATTATGAATAAATTGAAACAGAGAAGGTCATTTAATTGAAACAGCTGGCTGAGACCCTTATAATAAGACTATATATACTAGGGAAACTGAAATTAAGTAGAGGGTGAGAGTCTTGGCTACGAAGCACGAGCAAATACTTCAACACATAGATGAATTACCAATCGGTGAAAAAATATCAGTGAGGCAAATCGCCAAGGCATTAGAGGTAAGTGAAGGGACAGCGTACAGAGCGATTAAAGATGCAGAAAATAAAGGGTATGTTAGTACAATTGAAAGAGTCGGTACGATTCGGATTGAAAGAAAGAAAAAAGACAATATTGAAAAGCTTACTTTTGCTGAAGTGGTAAATATTGTGGATGGTCAGGTTCTAGGCGGCAGGCAAGGTCTTCACAAAACATTGAACAAGTTTGTAATCGGTGCCATGCAATTAGATGCGATGATGCGTTATATTGATGCGGGAAGTCTTTTGATCGTCGGAAACCGGGTAAATGCACATGAACTGGCGTTAAAGGCAGGGGCAGCTGTATTAATTACAGGCGGCTTTGATACGAACGAAGACGTTAAGAAACTAGCCGATGAACTAAGCATGCCTGTCATTTCAAGCAGCTATGATTCCTTTACGACAGCTACGATGATTAATCGTGCGATCGACGATCAATTAATCAAAAAGGAAATCATTCTCGTTGAGGATATTTTAACACCGCTCGAAAAAACCCACTATTTAAAAATAACCGACACAATTAACGATTGGTATTTGTTAAATCAGGAAACTGAGCATAGCCGTTTCCCTGTGACAGATACAAATTTAAAGGTACTAGGAATGGTTACTTCAAAAGATGTCATTGGTCATGATAACGATACCTTAATTGAAAAAATCATGACTAAAAATCCAATGACTGTCGGCGAGAAGACGAGTGTTGCTTCTTCTGCCCATATGATGGTATGGGAAAGCATTGAGGTATTGCCGGTTGTAAACGATGCAAATAAGCTTGAAGGAATTATTAGCCGTCAAGATGTTTTGAAGGCATTACAAATGATTCAGCGGCAGCCACAGGTTGGTGAAACGATTGATGATATTATTACCAACCAAATTAGTATGATGAAGGGGAAAACAAAAGGTGATGATGTATATCGCTTTGAAGTATCCCCGCAAATGACAAACCATCATGGAACGATTTCATACGGCGTATTTACAACGATTGTTTCTGAAGCAGCAAATCGGGTACTAAGAGGCTATAAAAAGGGCGATCTTGTTGTAGAAAATATGACCACCTATTTCCTCAAGCCGGTACAGTTGGACAGCATGCTTGAAATTTATCCTAAAGTGCTGGAAGTTGGCCGTAAATTTGGGAAAGTGGATATTGAAGTCTTTAATGAAGGGGTATTGGTTGGAAAAGCAATGCTCACATGTCAATTAATAGACAGACATTAAAACCAAAAGCGACGGAGCCCTTAGCTCCGTCGCTTCATTATCAGACATGCTTCGTTTCCTGAAGCTCTTGAATAGCTAGAGGCAGGAAATATTTATAGGCCTTTATTCCGCCCATAACATTGATGATACCCAGAATAATAAAAACAGCAGCTACAATATACGTGACAGTAGTTTGAAATAGAAAAAGCTGATTGATGCCGAATAAAGCTATGAAGGATCCTAGTGCGATACTTCCTTTTGCTGAAATCCACTGTTTTTCGGCTGACACTTTTGTCCGGAAATACTTTGTTTTGTAGAAAAGATAAAATGCTAGTGAAATAACAATAAGCATTACCAAAATAGGCATTTTCCTCTATCCCCCATTTTAAAATTACTATTTCTATAGTAAACGATTTTGACTGAAAAATGTTAAAAAAATGAATTATATTTCTTTTTCTTCTTGATTACTTATGCTATTAATTAAGTATCTACTTTAAGAGAAGGTGACACTCATGAAAGAGCAAATACTTCAGACTATAAAAAAATATGATACAATTATTATTCATCGTCATGTTCGTCCTGACCCGGATGCCTATGGTTCACAAGGCGGGTTAGCGGAGGTTTTAAAGGCGTCATTTCCGGAAAAGTCAATTTATACAGTTGGAAAAGAAGAAGAATCACTTCAATTTTTAAGACGTCTAAATGATATACCGGATGATACATATAATGGCGCCCTTGTGATTGTTTGTGATACGGCAAATGAAGCTCGTATAGACGACAATAGATATGGGCTTGGGGATATGCTGATTAAAATTGACCACCATCCCAATGAGGATCCATATGGCGACTTATTGTGGGTAGATACAAATGCGAGCTCAACTAGTGAATTAATCTATGAATTTTATCTTTATGGAAAAGATAAAGGATTACAAATGTCAGATGCGGCAGCACGGTTAATCTATTCCGGGATTGTCGGTGATACAGGACGTTTTCTATACCCTAGTACAACGGAAAAAACATTTGCCTTTGCTGGCGAGCTCATCCATTATCAGTTTTCCCGTACCGAGTTATATGAAGGGATGTACAATTTAAAACCCAATATTGTGAAACTCAATGGGTATATTCTACAAAATTTTGCAACTGGTCATAACGGGGTTGCTTTTGTCAAAATGACAAAAGACTTGCTGAAACAATATGATGCGACGCCTTCTGAAGCTTCTCTGCTCGTTAGTACACTAGGAAATATTCAAGGGATCATTGCTTGGGTCTTCTTTATTGAGGAAGTGGATCAAATCCGGGTCAGACTTCGTTCAAAAGGTCCGGTAATAAATGGCATTGCCCGCAACTATAAAGGAGGCGGCCATCCAAAAGCTGCCGGAGCATCTATCTATTCTTGGAATGATGCGGAACAGGTGATCCAAGAAGTGGAGGCAATATGTGAGGAATATGCCCGGTCTTAAACCGGGCATATTTTCTAATTTGAAATGGTAATCTCGAGCTCTATTGAAAGTGTTGTGTAAATTGTCATTTCGGTTACTTTTAATTTATAACGTTTATCCGTTATTTTGACCGTTTTATTTTCAATAATTTTTTTAATTAACTCACGGCTGTTATAGACTGTATCAATATCCTTTGCCATCATCATCCGGATGTCTTCCTTTACCTGCTCCTCTATTTCAAATACACTTAGCTGATCGAGATGGTATTTTTCTTTATTCTTTATTTTTATATAAATGGATTGAATAGTAAGTTTGGCCTTACTTTCTTTATTTATTTTTTTAAACTCTTCCTGCCAAATCGTCTTTTCGTTTTTTAAATCAGCTATTTCATCCTTTTGTGTTTGGATTTCTTTACTATATTCTTCCTGCCATTCTCCATAAATAAATAAAAATATAAACCAGCTTACCACTCCACCTATCACCATGCCTGCAAAAAATTGCTGCCAGGTGGGCTTTCGATAATAAGGTGGAATTCTCATAGCGTTGTATGCTCCTGGGTAAGCCAAGTAATAAACAAAGAACCTGTTTGTGCGCCCCCTAATGCAGAGAGGATTAGAAGGAATTGTTTAAATAGGTCCTTTGTTTCACCTTCTAAAAATCCCCTTTCAAAGGTATATACAGCGTCAAAAGTACCGCCGATGGCAGTGACAATCGCCCAGATCCGGATCATGCTTGAGATGCGATAGATTTCCGTTAAGGGCGGTTTTCCAGTTAAAAAGGCCGCCATGCCTCCAATAAGGGATCCGCCGATTAAAACGCCAAGTGCGATAAAATAGCTTTGTAAGAAAAGAGAAAAAAAGGGTTGATCCTGCATGTAATCCCATCCTTATTTGATTAATTACCTCATAATTAAACATATGGACAAGATATCAGAATTATGTTACCTCAAAGCAGGAAAAAAGAGAACATACTTTCTTTTTACTAGGAAAACTCTATAATAATATGTACAGATGATATAACTGATTTTTATATAAAAAGGCTATGTTAGAGGGAATTGTTGATTTTTGGCCCTTGTTGATTGTAGTGGAGGGCACGTAGACTCCTCGAAAATTCTATCGAATTTTCTCGTGCGTGGGCAGACTCGAGGAAGTAATTCAATGTCCTGCGGGAGAAGCAATAAAGAAGAGACCCTGGAGACACGGAGTGTCGTGCACTCGGCGGTCGCCCTAAGGTGCGCGAAGTGTCCGGAACGAAAATCAACAACATAGTTTAGCAGATCCCTTTATAGATAAGTAATTACTTAAAAAATATAGAAAATAGTCTTCTCATAAGACTTTTAAGGAAGTGAATGTACGTGTCTTTTATTCACCTTCATGTGTATAGTGCCTTTAGCTTGTTAACAAGTACAGCAACTGTTGAACAGCTTGTGCTTGATGCAAAGAAAAAAGGGTACAGAGCACTGGCTTTAACAGATCGTAACGTCATGTACGGCGCAGTAAGTTTTTATAAAGAATGTATGAAACATTCAATTAAGCCAATAATTGGACTAACAGCAGATGTTCTTAGTGAAGAACAAGTGGGATCTGCTTTTCCGCTTGTATTATTAGCAAAAAATCAAATTGGATTTCAAAATCTGCTTAAAATAACGAGCAGCATACAAACGAAATCCTTGTCTGGGATTCCTGTTAAATGGCTGAAGCATTATGCTGATGGATTATTTGCTTTAACGCCCGGTAAGGATGGGGAACTAGAGCAAGCTTTGCTAGATGAAGATATCACAAAAGCTGTGAAGGTATTGAACTTATATAAAAGTTTATTTGGAGAATCTTTCTATATTAGTCTGCAAAATCATCACATTCCTTCTGAAACAAAGATCAATCAAAATCTTATTGAACTAGCTAATGATTATCAGGTACAGCTTGTTGCAACAAATCAAGTGCATTACCTACAGAAAGAAGATTCATTTGCTCATGAATGTTTACTTGCGATCAAAAATGGCAGCAAATTACAGGATGAAAATCGCGAGCGGCTTGAAAGCAATCATTATGATCTTAAGACACCTGAAGAAATGATTGAGCTTTATACAGAAATCCCTGATGCGTTAGAAAATACGCTGAGAATCGAGGAAGCTTGTAATGTCATGATCGAGCTTCATAAAACAAAACTGCCTAAATTCCCAACAGAAAGAGGTCAGTCAGCGGAAGTGTTACTGGAGGAAATGTGCTGGAGAGGACTTCATGAAAGATATGAATCACCTGAAGAAGAAGTAAAAAAACGCCTTCAATATGAATTAGCGATTATCAAGAGAATGCAGTTCAGTGATTATTTTCTTATTGTTTGGGATTTTATGAGATTTGCAAGAGAAGCAGGAATCCTAACGGGTCCGGGCAGGGGATCTGCTGCGGGGTCACTGGTCGCATACACACTATATATTACGGATGTTGATCCTATTGAACATCATCTTCTCTTTGAACGTTTTCTCAATCCGGAAAGGATCTCGATGCCGGATATTGATATCGATTTTCCAGACCACCGCCGTGATGAAGTGATTCAATATGTTGCTAAAAAGTACGGCCAGCTTCATGTAGCGCAGATTATTACATTTGGTACATTAGCAGCAAAAGCTGCTCTTCGGGATGTTGGCAGAGTATTTGGGTTAAATACCAAAGAACTAGACAGGCTTTCTAGGATGATTCCTGGAAAATCGGGCATTACACTCAAGGAAGCCTACAATGAGTCCCCATTATTAAAAGATTTTGTCAATGAATCAAACCAGCAGCGAAATCTATTTGAAACGGCTTTAAAGTTGGAAGGACTGCCGAGACACACGTCCACCCATGCAGCAGGAGTTGTAATTAGTGAACAGCCCCTTGTCGATGTGATTCCAATTCAAGAGGGGCATGAAGACATTTATTTAACTCAGTATACAATGGAGCATCTAGAGGAGCTCGGCCTTTTGAAAATAGATTTTCTTGGGTTACGAAACCTTTCTTTAATTGATTCCATTTTGAAGTCTATCTATCGTAAAACCGGTATAAAATTAAATATTAATAATATCCCGATGGACGATCCGGCAGCCTATCAGTTAATAAGCAAAGGTTTGACGACTGGTGTATTTCAATTAGAATCTGAAGGAATGCGGAATGTTTTAATCAGGTTAAAACCTAATCGATTCGAGGATATTGTAGCTGTCAATGCCTTGTATCGTCCGGGACCGATGGAAAATATCCCCCATTTCATTGATCGTAAACACGGACGTGAAAAGGTGGTCTATCCTCACCCTGATTTAGAACCTATTCTCGAAAATACGTACGGAGTCATTGTTTACCAGGAACAAATCATACAGATTGCTGCTAAGCTAGCTGGATTTTCTCTTGGTGAAGCTGACCTTTTAAGAAGGGCAGTCAGTAAAAAGCAAAAGGATGTACTTGACAGGGAAAGGGCGCATTTTATTGAGGGAGCTGAACGGAAAGGCTATGAACGAAAAACAGCCAATGACATTTATGATTTAATCGTAAGGTTTGCCAATTATGGTTTTAATAGAAGCCATGCTGTTGCCTACAGTTTTATCGCTTATCAGCTTGCCTACTTAAAAGCGCATTATCCGATCCATTTTATTGCTGCTCTTTTAACGTCTGTTACGGGCAATGAAATGAAAATTGCTCAATATTTAAGAGAAATGAAGACGCTGAATATTCCTCTTCTTCCGCCTTCCATAAATAAAAGCGGTTATTCTTTTCTCGCAGAAAAAGATGGAATTCGTTATAGTCTTGGTGCCATAAAGGGAGTCGGAATTGCAGCCCTGACTGAAATCATGCGTGCCCGTAAAGAAAAAGGATTTGTTGACCTCTTTGACCTGTGCATCCGGGTATCATCAAAAGTTGTCAATCGCAAAACACTAGAAGCTTTAGTCTATGCAGGGAGTCTAGACGAGTTTGGCGAGGATCGAGCTGTATTATTAGCAAGCCTAGATGTCGCCTTAGAACATGCGCAGCTGGTAAAACCAACTGAAGGTCAGCAAGGGGATTTATTTTCACATATTGAATTGACCATAAGGCCTAAGTATACGACTGTTGAGCCGATGCGTGATGAGGATAAGCTTCGAATGGAAAAAGAGGTGCTTGGTTTCTATTTATCCAACCATCCTGTATCCGTATACGAGAAATATTTTCCTGCCTTGAAGGTACATTCTTTATTTGGTTCAGCCCTTCCAAATTCAAATAGGAAAGCTGTTGTCTATATCGGTGAAATAAAAAAAATTCGGACCAAAAAAGGCGAGCAGATGGCTTTTTTAACAATCAGCGATTCCAGTGGAGAGATGGAGGCTGTTGTATTTCCTAACATATTTAAGAAGATCTCACCAATTTTACAGCAAGGAAAGATTCTTGTAATTGAAGGAAAAGCAGAAGAAAGACAAGGGAAAACACAGTTTGTAATTAAAACCGGGCAAGAGATTGCAGCAGCAGTGGCTCCTTTACAAAATCAACCGTCAACGTTATTTATTAAAATCATCAAAGAACTGGAAACAGTAGAACAGCTGCAGACTTTAAAAGGGGTTCTGAAGAGATATCCTGGGATAGTCAGTGTTGTTATTTATTATGAAAGTACGAAAAAAATGATTCGATTAGAAGAACAACTGTATATTAATCCAACAACTACCTGCCTAGAAGAACTGAAAAGAATGGTTGGCACCGAAAACGTATTTTTGAAGTAACAATCTTTCTACTCCTTTACAAGTCATTAAGATATGTTATATTGTAAAAAAGAAACTGGTCAGACCAGTAGGAACTAACTTAAAATATTAGATGTATGATAATTGCCACCAAAAAAAGAAATGCCGGCCTGTTTCATAAAGATATGAATTGGATTGAGGAGTGGGAAAGGTGACGTTAAGAGAAGAAGCTTTGCATATGCATCGAGTAAACAAAGGTAAGTTAGAGTCAAAATCAAAAGTAGAGGTGTTAAATGCAAAGGATCTAAGTTTAGCATACTCTCCTGGGGTAGCAGAACCATGTAAAGAAATATATGATAAACCGGATTCGGTTTATGAATATACGATGAAAGGAAATATGGTTGCCGTTGTATCAGATGGAACAGCCGTACTCGGTCTTGGTAATATTGGACCTTCAGCAGCACTTCCGGTTATGGAAGGAAAGGCTGTATTATTTAAAAGCTTCGCTGGTGTCGATGCTTTCCCAATTTGCTTAAATACAACAGATGTTGATAAGATTATTGAAACAGTCAAACTACTAGAGCCTAATTTTGGTGGTATAAATCTTGAGGATATAGCAGCGCCAAATTGCTTTGTCATTGAAGAAAGACTAAAGAAAGAAACGAATATACCCATTTTTCATGATGATCAGCATGGAACGGCCATTGTAACGGCAGCGGGTTTGTTAAATGCATTGAAGATTGTCAACAAAAAGATGTCCGAAATAAAGGTGATTGCAAACGGTGCAGGAGCGGCAGGAATTGCGATTATTAAGCTTTTACATAGCTTTGGTGTACGTGATATTATCATGTGTGACACAAAAGGAGCTATTTATGAAGGCCGTCCTGTAGGAATGAATGCAGTGAAATCAGAAGTAGCTAAGTTTACAAATAGAGATAACCAATCTGGAAGTCTGCAGGATGTCATTGCAAGTGCCGATGTGTTTATTGGTGTTTCTGCCCAGGATGCTCTTTCCAGTGATATGGTGAAATCGATGAATCGAGATCCGATTATTTTTGCTATGGCTAACCCGAATCCGGAAATTCATCCTGATACAGCAAAAGCAGCTGGAGCTGCAGTAGTTGGTACAGGAAGATCCGATTTCCCTAACCAGGTTAATAATGTTCTGGCATTCCCTGGGATTTTTCGTGGTGCACTCGACGTTAGAGCTACACATATCAATGAAAAGATGAAGGTGGCAGCTGTTCATGCGATTGCCGAACTTATTGCTGAGGCTGATCTCCATGAGGATTATGTCATTCCGGGACCGTTTGATCCGCGCGTCGCTCCTGCAGTAGCTGCAGCCGTTGCAAAAGCTGCCATGGAGACCGGTGTTGCGAGATTGAAGGCAGATCCGGAGGAAATAAAAGAAAAAACCCGTGAGCTTGCCCGAATTGGAAAGAGTGAGTGAACAATAAGTGAAACCATCAGAAGCAGTTCCTAAGGTCTACCTGGAGATCGTTAAACAACTTAGAAAAATGATTACAGAAGATCGTCTTAAACCCGGTGATAAACTGCCATCAGAACGTGAACTGTCTGAGCGTCTAAATGTTGGACGCTCTTCTGTTCGTGAGGCTTTGCGGGCTTTGGAGCTTTTAGGATTAATCGAAACAAGAAGAGGCGAGGGAACGTTTATTCGTGACTTTAAAGGTCATCAATTGATTCCACTTTTAAGTACGTTTATTTTACAGGATGAAAATTCAAAGCGCGATGTAATAGAAACTAAGTTTCTTATTGAAAAGAACTGTCTAGCGCTAATTTTAAAGAGAGCTGATTTAGAATCATTTCTAACTGACAGAAGCATGATAAAGGATCCAATCAATGATGATGAATTCTTTTTAAGAATCGTTCAATTAGCCGATAATCATTTATTATTAAGAATATGGGTGATTTTGGCTGATTACGTTAACTCTTTGCAATTAAATATGCAAAAGCCTGTAAAAACGGATTACAAAAGGCTGTTAACAGCACTGTCTGACAGAGATGAAGAGAAAATAGCGGAAGCCTATCACCTGTTAAGGGGATTGTCGAATGAATGACGACAGATTATAACAAGGTTTGTTGAGAACTTCATATATAGTAATGAAGTAAGGACGAGATTCCAACGAGATAACTAGCGAACAAATAAGTGGTCAGGCCGCAAAGTTTTAATTGATGTTGTAATAAATAAGGGAGGTCTCACCTTGCTTAAAGAGATTTTTACAAAAACAACAAAAAAGAAATATGCAACAATCCCTTCTGAACATACAAAGCAAGATGTACCAGAGGGAATTATGACGAAATGTCCAAACTGTAAGAAAAT
The DNA here is from genome assembly GCF_036670025.1 of Niallia oryzisoli. Taxonomy (NCBI): domain Bacteria; kingdom Bacillati; phylum Bacillota; class Bacilli; order Caryophanales; family Bacillaceae; genus Niallia; species Niallia oryzisoli. The sequence continues at coordinate 1,147,959 of NZ_CP137640.1, forward strand.
CATGTATACAAAAGAATTAATAAAAAATTTAAAAGTATGTTTACATTGTGGATATCATCACCCTATGAATTCACGAGAAAGAATTGCTTCCTTTTTAGATGAGGATTCTTTCGAGGAATTAAACGCTGAATTGACATCGGTAAATCCACTCAATTTTCCGGGTTATCTAGAAAAACTTGAGCAGGATCGAAAAAAAACGAATGAGAATGAAGCGGTAGTGACTGGAATTGGAACTGTAAATGATATAAAAGTAGTTGTCGCTGTAATGGATTCAACTTTCCGTATGGGAAGTATGGGATCTGTAGTAGGTGAAAAGATTACATTGGCAGCAGAAAAAGCGGATGAGCTATCCTTGCCATTTATTATCTTTACTGCTTCCGGAGGTGCCAGAATGCAGGAAGGTGTTCTTAGTTTAATGCAAATGGCGAAAACAAGTGTGGCCTTAAAGCGATTTAGTGATCATGGAGGGTTGTTTATTTCTATTATGACCCATCCGACAACAGGGGGAGTTTCAGCAAGCTTTGCTTCTCTTGGTGACTATAATCTGGCTGAACCGGGTGCATTGATTGGGTTTGCTGGTAAAAGAGTGATTGAGCAAACGATTCGTGAAGAGCTTCCAGAGGACTTTCAAACAGCAGAATTTCAACTGAAACATGGTCAGCTGGATGCTGTCATTCATCGTTTGAAGTTAAAAGATCAGCTCACAAATATCCTTGATATTCATAACCCAAGGGAGGTGCCTGAATGGTAGGGGAATTGGAATTTGAAAAACCTATTCTTGAGTTGAGGAAAAAAATTACGGATTTAAAGGAATTCACCGAAAACACTGATGTGGATTTAACAGCGGAAATTGAAAAGCTGGAATCGCGCCTTCTCAAGCTAGAAAAGGAAATATACGAAAATATTAAACCGTGGGACAGGGTCCAGATTGCCCGCTTTGCAAGCAGACCAACAACACTTGATTATATTTCATTATTGTTTACAGATTTCTTTGAATGCCACGGTGACCGGACATTTGGTGATGATGAGGCAATTGTTGGCGGAATCGCGAAATTCCAAGGTCTGCCTATAACTATTATCGGGCATCAGCGGGGAAAAGATACAAAAGAAAATATTCGCCGCAATTTTGGAATGCCGCATCCAGAAGGTTACCGTAAGGCGCTAAGATTAATGAAACAGGCTGAAAAATTTAACCGTCCAATCATTTGCTTTATCGATACGAAGGGTGCGTATCCAGGGAAATCCGCAGAGGAACGCGGACAAAGTGAAGCTATAGCCCGAAATTTATTGGAGATGGCCGGTTTCACTGTACCGATTATCTGTATCGTGATTGGTGAGGGCGGAAGCGGCGGTGCACTAGCATTAGGTGTGGGAAATCATTTACACATGCTTGAAAACTCAACATATTCCGTTATTTCTCCTGAAGGCGCAGCTTCAATTTTATGGAAGGATGCAGGTCTGGCTAAACAGGCTGCCGAATCAATGAAAATTACAGCACCTGATTTGAAAGAATTAGGTATTATTGATCGTGTGATTCCAGAGGTAAAAGGCGGCGCTCATAAAGATGTGAAGGAACAGGCTGGTTATATCGAAAAGGTCCTGCTTGATTCCCTCAAAGAGCTTAAGAAGCTGAATAAGGATCAATTAGTCGAACATCGATATAATAAGTTTAAACGAATTGGTGAAATTTCGTTTTTAAAAGATTATATCGGGGCAAATTAAAAACGTACTGTATAGTACGTTTTTTTGTTTTTTATTAGGGTTACTTTTTGGGTTAATCGCTTTCACTTTAATGACAATTCCGCCTATTTTGGTGAATGCATAGATTCTGTTGAGATATAGGTTTCTTCATGCTATTTTAATACTGTTCGGGTTTTTTTTCATTTTATAATTTTAATTATCGAAAATTTTTTTACGAATGTTCTATCTATTTTGATAACTTCTTGGTAAAGTATTGGTAGGAGGTAAAAACATGAGACGAATTGGTGTACTTACAAGTGGTGGCGATGCTCCAGGGATGAACGCTGCTGTCAGAGCTGTTGTTCGTAAAGCGATTTACCATGATGTTGAGGTTTATGGAGTCATTGGCGGTTATGCAGGATTAATAAATGGGAATATCCAAAAATTAGAGATAGGTTCAGTTGGTGATATTATTCACCGTGGCGGTACTGTTCTTTTATCTGCAAGATGCGATGAATTCAAGACTAAAGAAGGGCAGTTAAAGGGTGTTGAGCAGTTAAAGAAATTTGGGATTGAAGGTTTGGTTGTGATTGGCGGCGACGGTTCATACAGAGGAGCACAGGCTTTGACGTCACACGGTTTCCCATGTGTAGGTGTCCCTGGAACCATTGATAATGATATTGCTGGTACTCAATATACCATTGGTTTTGACACAGCTTTGAATACTGTTATCGATGCAATTGACAAAATTAGAGATACAGCGACATCTCATGAGCGAACATTCGTAATTGAGGTAATGGGACGCAATGCAGGAGATATTGCTCTTTGGGCAGGTCTTGCAGGCGGTGCAGAAACCATCCTGATTCCTGAAGATCATTATGATATTAATGAAGTCTGCGAGCGCCTGAAAAAGAGCAAGGCTCGTGGAAAGAAGCATAGTATTATCGTTGTAGCTGAAGGTGTAATCAGCGGGGTTGAATTTGGTAAGAAAATAAAGGAATTGACTGACTTTGATACCCGTGTTTCTGTACTGGGTCATATGCAGCGCGGCGGTTCTCCTTCAGCCTTTGACCGTGTGTTAGCAAGCCGTCTTGGTGCGCGTGCAGTTGAATTGATTTTAGAAGGAAAAGGCGGAAGAGCTGTTGGAATTAGAAACAACCGTGTAATTGATCATGATATTACTGAAATTTTAGAAGAACCTCATACACTTGATTTTAACCTGTTAAAATTATCAAAAGAACTATCTATATAAAAAGTAACATACATATCAGGGGGTAATTACAAATGAAGAAAACAAAAATTGTTTGTACGATTGGACCTGCAAGTGAAAGTGTAGAAATGCTAACTCAACTAATAGAAGCTGGTATGAATGTTGCTCGTTTAAATTTCTCTCATGGAAATTATGAAGAGCATGGCGAAAGAATTAAAAACATCCGTGAAGCGGCTAAGAAGACTGGTAAAAACATTGCCATTCTGCTTGATACAAAAGGACCGGAAATTCGTACACATAACATGGTCAATGGAGCAATCGAACTAAAAGCCGGCAATTCGACGATTGTTTCAATGACAGAAGTTGAAGGAACTCCCGAGAAGTTCTCAGTTACATATGAAGGGCTAATTGATGATGTAGAGGTTGGCTCTAAGATTTTACTTGATGATGGTTTAATTGGTCTAGAAGTAGAAAAAATTGATAAAGCAAATGGCAATATCTATGTGAAAATCTTAAACAGCGGAACATTAAAAAATAAAAAAGGTTGTAACGTTCCTGGGGTATCAGTAAAATTACCTGGTATTACACAAAAGGATGCAAATGACATTCTATTTGGTATCGAACAAAATGTTGATTTTATTGCAGCATCTTTTGTCCGCAGATCTTCAGACGTTCTTGAGATTAAGAAATTGCTTGAAGAAAACAATGCTACACATATCCACATCATTCCTAAAATTGAAAATCAGGAAGGTGTTGATAATATTGATGAGATTCTTGAAATTTCTGACGGTCTAATGGTTGCCCGCGGAGATTTAGGTGTAGAGATTCCTGCTGAAGAAGTGCCTCTTGTGCAAAAGAATCTGATCAAAAAATGTAATGCTTTAGGAAAACCGGTTATTACGGCTACGCAAATGTTAGATTCTATGCAAAGAAATCCGCGTCCAACACGTGCAGAAGCAAGTGATGTGGCAAATGCTATTTTTGATGGTACGGATGCTATTATGCTATCCGGTGAAACGGCTGCTGGATTATATCCGCTTGAAGCAGTTGAAACGATGCATAGAATTGCCTCCCGTGCAGAATCTGCATTAGATCATAAAAAATTGTTATCTACCCGAAGCAAAGAAAATGATCATACGATTACAGATGCGATTGGACAATCTGTTGCACATACAGCATTAAATTTGAATGTGAATGCCATTATTACTTCGACAGAAAGTGGACATACAGCGCGTATGATTTCTAAATACCGTCCAAAAGTACCGATCGTCGCTGTTACGGCAAATGATCATGTCTTAAGACGTCTTTCTCTTGTATGGGGTGTATATGCACAATTGGGTCAAAAATCTAATTCAACAGATGAAATGCTCGAGAATGCAGTGGATGAAAGTTTAAAGAGCGGCTTTGTTTCACATGGTGATTTAGTCGTTATTACAGGTGGTGTTCCAGTAAGCGAATCTGGTACAACAAACCTGATGAAAATACATGTTGTTGGTGATATTTTAGCAAGAGCGCAAGGTATTGGCCGTAAAACAGCATTTGGAAAAGTAGTGCTTGCCAATAATGCTGAGGAGGCCCTAGCGAAAGTGAAAGAGGGTTCAATCCTTATTACACTTGGCACTGATAAGGAAATGGTACCTGCGATTGAAAAATGCAGTGCGCTGATTACAGTAGAAGGCGGTCTTACAAGTCATGCAGCAGTTGTAGGCTTGAACATTGGTATTCCTGTTTTGGTAGGAGTTGAAGATGCAATGAGTATTTTCAAGGATGGACAAGAAATAACCGTCGATGCCCAGCGTGGTGTCATCTATAATGGACATGCAAGTGTGCTATAATTAAAGAATGGGGAAGGGAAATAATTCCCTTCCTTAATTTTTGTTTAAATAAAAGCGGAGAGTGAAGGAATCTGATGAGAGTATTAATCCTGTTGTTTATTTTGATTCCGGCTGCAGAAATAGGGGTTCTTCTCCTTTCTGGTAATGTGATCGGTATCTGGCCGACGATTGCGCTCCTGATCATTACGGGAGTACTAGGGTCGTATCTTGCCAAAAAGCAAGGCATGAATACCTTAAGAAAAGTACAAGAACAACTGCAATATGGCAGACTGCCGGGGGATGAAATACTCAATGGAGTTTGTATCCTTATTGGTGGCGTCATGCTGCTTTCACCTGGATTTTTGTCCGATGTTTTGGGACTGATTTTATTGCTTCCTCCTACTAGAGCTGTAATGAAACCAATCATTCTCAAAATGCTGCAAAAATGGATGAATAAAACTACATTTACCATTATTAGGTAAGAAAAAAGAGGGTATGAAACCCTCTTTTTTCAATCCGCTATTTCTTTTCCTTTAATAAAGGTCCATAAATCCCTAAATACATTTGCTTTGTGCAAGGTTGTAAGGATCACCAGTGTAACAGGTCCGACAATCAGTCCTAAAAAACCAATTAACTTAAACCCGACAAATAAAGCAATCAAGGTTGCCAGGGGGTCCATGCCAATGCTGGAGGAGAGTACTTTTGGTTCCATGATTTGGCGTTGGACAAGAACAACAACATATAGAACTCCAAGACCAATCGCAGCATTGATGTCCCCTGTGATGATTTCATAAATGATCCATGGAACAAAAATTAATCCAGTTCCTAGATATGGAAGGATATCTACTAACCCGGTGACAAGAGCGATTGTTATGGCGTAGTTAATCCGTAAAATCAGTAAGCCGATTAATATAATAACCGTTGTAATCGAAATGAGGGTCAGCTGGGCTTTAATAAAACCAAACAAGGCTTTTTGTAAATCCACCATCACCTTTTGGCTGCTCGTTTTTGCACGACTTGGCAAAATCCGCCCTCCAGTGGCTTTTAAACGGTCCCAGTCTTTGCTGATAAAAAAAGTCGCTAGAAGCGAGAAAATGATTACAGTTGCAGCATTAGGAAACCATGAAATAATGGTGGGAATAAACCCGAAAAAATGTTGAATGAAATCCCCTAAGTTAGTGCCAATGGTACTTCCAACGTTTTGAATATTCTTCATAATGGTGTCTTGCTGGCCAGTTCCCAGACTGTTAAAAAGACTTGTCAGCTGATCATATATAGGAATGATTTGCGAAGCGATTAAGCGTTCTATATAACTGATTAAGGTATCTAATTGATCTGGTACAACCTTTGCTAAGTAGTCTGCACCGGAAACGATTTCCGCTACAAGCAAGGTGATTATTCCTGCGAAAAAGGCAAAAACAAGTATTAATGCAAGCAAAACTGCGAGTGTCCTGGGCAATCGTCCTTTTTTTTGCAGAAAGTTAACAAATGGATTCATTAAAAAAGCAATCGCAAGCCCAATGATAAAAGGGTATGTAATTTTAGATAGGTAATAAATTAGCAGCAGTGAACCGACAATAATGCCGATTACCAACAAAAAACGGAAAGTGCGATTGACATAAATCCGGTTCATTTAATTCACCTCTTTCTCGATATTTGGTCCATAAAAAAGTTTACATTCCTCATTGATTAAGCCTCAAAATGGGGATAGTAAGATTAATAAATAATACGAAATAAAACTGGTTAAAGATTCATGTAAGTAAAACAAATAATCATAAAATTTAGGATTGACTTAATACATTATACTTTTTGGAATAGAAAAGTTATGATAATATAGTATAGAATCGTTAGAAGGGAGAATATTGGTTGATATCACAAGCTACCTTCTTTTTACTGCTATTATTGGTAATTGCATTGATTGCCAAAAATTACTCGCTAATTATTGCTGTAATATTCTTGATCGTTATGAAATTAATTGGTTTTGATGCAAAAACATTTTCTTACCTGCAATCAAAGGGAATAAACTGGGGGGTAACGGTTATTACGGTTGCTGTTCTAGCTCCGATTGCGAGTGGTGATATTGGGTTCAAGGATTTAACAGCAGCTTTTAAATCTCCATATGCATGGATAGCATTGGTATCTGGAATTATCGTCGCTCTGTTGGCAAAAGGTGGAGTCACTTTACTGGCGAAGGATCCTCATATAACTACGGCTCTTGTTTTAGGAACTATCCTTGCTGTCACTCTGTTTAAGGGGGTCGCAGTAGGTCCTTTAATTGGTGCAGGGATTGCGTATTTAGCCATGAAAATACTCGAAATATTTTAAAATAATTTCCAAAAAAAATAATTTTTTTTGGATTTTAAAATTCTTTTCGTTCACAAAAGTCTGATAATTGTTTATAATAATAGTTGTAAATATTGTATTATTACATCATAACTAATATTGTAAGCATTTTCTTTTTTGCATAAAATGAACACTCGCTCAATATGAAACATTTTAATGAATTCTTTAGGTTGCTATCGACTGCTTTTTTAGCAGCCGATTTCTTACTAAGGGGACGATACATGTCTCCTTGACACCATTCAGAAAATTCTTTCTGATAATTCTTAGTTTTTTGAATAGAATAGTTTACAGACATCTGGTATGGGGAATTTTTTGTTTTTTAAGGGGAATTTATTTAAAAGGAGAGGATTTTATATGACAGTAACACGTGGTCTTGAAGGGGTAGTAGCAACATCCTCCTCAGTTAGTTCAATCATTGATGATACACTTACGTATGCAGGCTACAACATTGATGATTTAACAGAGAACGCTAGTTTTGAAGAAGTTGTCTATCTTCTATGGCATAGACAACTGCCTACAGTATCACAATTAAAAGAATTAAAACAGCAATTAGCTGAAAATGCTGAGCTTCCACAAGCAATTCTTGATCAATTCAAAACGTATCCAATCGAGAAAGTGCATCCAATGGCTGCTCTTCGCACGGCAGTATCCCAATTAGCACTGTTTGATGAAGAAGCAGATGTAATGAATAGAGATGCAAACTATAGAAAGGCTATTCGTTTGCAGGCGAAATTGCCAACGATTGTTGCATCCTTTGCTCGTATTCGCAAAGGCTTAAACCCAGTAGCACCAAGAAAAGATTTAAGTTTTGCCGCTAACTTTTTATATATGCTGTCTGGAAAAGAACCTGATGCCATTGCAGAAGAAGCGATGAATAAAGCGCTTATTTTACATGCAGACCATGAATTAAATGCTTCCACATTCACTGCTCGTGTATGTGTTGCGACTTTGTCTGATGTATACTCTGGAATTACAGCAGCTATCGGTGCCTTAAAAGGTCCTCTTCATGGCGGTGCAAACGAAGCAGTTATGAAAATGCTTACAGAAATTGGGACGCCTGAAAATGTGGAAAATTATATCAGGGAAAAGTTAGTGAATAAAGAAAAAATCATGGGCTTTGGACACCGTGTATACCGTCAAGGAGACCCTCGTGCAAAGCATTTGAAATTAATGTCTCAGAAACTCACAAAACTTACTGGACAGCCAGAGTATTATGAAATGTCCATTAAGATTGAGGACATTGTAACCGGGGAAAAGAAATTACCGCCAAATGTGGATTTCTATTCTGCGTCTATGTACCATAGTTTAGGAATCGACCATGATTTATTTACACCAATATTTGCTGTAAGCCGTGTATCCGGCTGGCTGGCACATATTCTAGAACAATATGATAATAATCGTTTAATCCGTCCTCGTGCAGAATATACAGGACCAGGAATGCAGGTTTATGTACCGATTGAAAAGCGTGAAGAATTATAAGAAACACCGTAACTTATAGACTTTTCACTGTTTTTAATCTTGTTTATTCGCTATGTTTTTACATTTATATAAAAAATTGGTTTAATAGTAATGTATGGGAAGGCTGGAGGCTGAACAGATACAACCTACTAACATAAATGTCAGTCTCTAACAGCCTATTTTAACCCATGCCTAAAATTTGGAGGGAGATTTACATGCAAGGCGAAAAAATCACAGTAACTAACGGAGTATTAAATGTACCAAATAATCCAATCGTTCCATTCATTGAGGGTGATGGAATTGGTCCTGATATTTGGGCTTCAGCATCAAGAGTTTTAGATGCTGCTGTTGAAAAAGCATATAAAGGCGAACGCAAGATCCAATGGAAAGAAGTTCTTGCTGGTGAAAAGGCGTTCAACCAAACTGGTGAATGGCTGCCACAAGAAACATTAGATGTGATCAGCGAGTATTTACTTGCGATCAAAGGTCCATTAACAACACCTGTTGGCGGTGGAATTCGTTCTCTAAACGTTGCACTTCGTCAAGAGTTAGATCTTTATGTTTGCTTACGTCCAGTACGCTGGTTTGAAGGTGTTCCTTCTCCAGTAAAACGTCCTCAAGATATTGACATGGTTATTTTCCGTGAAAACACCGAAGATATCTATGTAGGAATTGAGTACGCTCAAGGCACTGAAGAAGCGAAAAAATTAATCAGCATTTTACAAAATGAATTTGGCGTAACTAAAATCCGTTTCCCTGAAACTTCCGGAATTGGTGTGAAGCCTGTTTCTAAAGAAGGTACAAGCCGTCATGTACGTGCTGCAATTGACTATGCAATTAAAGAAGGCAGAAAATCAGTAACACTTGTACATAAAGGTAATATTATGAAGTTTACTGAAGGTGCATTCAAAAACTGGGGCTATGAAGTAGCTGAAACAGAATATGCTGATAAGGTATTTACATGGAATCAGTATGACCGTATTAAAGAAGAACAAGGTGTAGAGGCTGCAAACAAAGCACAAGCTGATGCAGAAGCAGCTGGCAAAATCATCGTTAAAGATGCTATTGCAGACATCTTCCTACAACAAATCCTTACACGTCCAAGTGAGTTTGATGTTGTTGCTACATTGAATTTAAATGGAGACTATATTTCTGATGCACTTGCTGCACAGGTTGGTGGAATTGGTATTGCTCCAGGAGCAAACATCAACTATGTATCTGGACATGCTATTTTTGAAGCTACACATGGTACAGCACCAAAATATGCTGGATTAGATAAAGTGAACCCTTCATCTGTTATTCTTTCTGGCTGCCTATTACTTGAACATATCGGCTGGAAAGAAGCGGCAGATATGATTATTAAATCAATTGAAAAAACAATTGCATCAAAAGTGGTAACATACGACTTTGCCCGTCTAATGGAAGGTGCAACTGAAGTGAAATGTTCTGAGTTCGGTGACGAGCTAATTAAGAACATGGAAGCATAATCAGTCAAGGCTTCCCTTGGAACCGAAGCTGGTTAGAATAAAAGTGGAAACGCCTTACTCATGATGGGTAAGGCGTTTAAGCTAAAAACTGGAAAAAAACTTGTGGATATGTTTATATATAGATGCATGAATTGCCGCTTTAATATTCTAAAAATTTGGAGTATTATAGAAGTAAACAAGCTACATATTGAAGGGAGAGGTTTAACATATGGCAATAACACGTAGAAAAGTATCTGTAATTGGTAGTGGTTTTACAGGAGCAACAACAGCTTTATTTCTTGCTCAAAAAGAATTAGGTGATGTTGTTTTAGTTGATATCCCGCAAATGGAAAACCCAACTAAAGGAAAAGCATTAGATATGCTTCAAGCTAGTCCTGTTCAAGGCTTTGATGCTAACATCATAGGCACTTCAGACTATAAAGATACAGAAAATTCCGATATCGTTATTATTACAGCAGGAATTGCGCGTAAGCCTGGTATGAGCCGTGATGACTTAGTGCAAACAAACCAAAAAGTTATGAAGGCCGTAACCAAAGAAATTGTTAAATATTCTCCAAACTGCTATATTATCGTTCTAACAAACCCGGTAGATGCAATGACCTATACAGTTTTTAAAGAGTCAGGTTTTCCAAAAAATCGTGTAATCGGCCAGTCGGGTGTTCTTGATACAGCGCGATTCCGTACGTTTGTTGCAGATGAATTAAACCTGTCTGTTAAAGATGTAACTGGCTTTGTATTAGGTGGACATGGCGATGATATGGTTCCGCTTGTACGTTACTCTTATGCAGGGGGAATCCCTCTCGAAACATTAATTCCTAAAGACCGTCTAGACGCAATCGTTGAGCGTACACGTAAAGGCGGCGGTGAAATTGTAAACCTTCTCGGAAACGGAAGTGCTTATTATGCACCGGCAGCTTCCCTGGTTGAAATGACGGAAGCCATACTTAAAGACCAGCGCCGTGTGCTTCCGGCAATTGCTTATCTTGAAGGTGAGTATGGTTATAACGGAATTTATTTAGGAGTTCCAACTGTTATTGGCGGAGATGGAATTGAGCAAGTCATTCAGCTGCAATTAACAGATGCCGAAAAGGCTCAACTTGATCGTTCTGCTGAATCTGTAAAAAATGTTATGGCTGTTCTAGCTTAATGATTTAATGAGAAAATTCGGGGAATTAACTCCCCGAATTTTTTTTTTGATAAAAGTAAGGTATTGTACAACGCTTTTTTTTATGTGTATAGTATTAATTAGGGTACTACGCAACCTATTAAATTGGATGATAAGGGGTTTTTTAATAGTATTCTATAAACGGAGGATAACATGGAAAAAAAAGTGCTTGTCGTTGATGATGAAAAATCTATTCTTACACTAATTGAATACAATCTAAAACAATCAGGTTTTGATGTAATTACTGCAATGGATGGGGAAGAAGCAAAAAACCTTGCACTACAAGAGAATCCTGATTTAATTGTACTTGATTTAATGCTGCCAAAAATGGACGGCCTGGAGGTTTGCAAGGAGCTGCGTCAACAGAAAAATTTCACACCCATTTTAATGTTAACGGCAAAAGACGATGAATTTGATAAAGTGCTTGGCCTTGAATTGGGTGCAGATGATTACATGACAAAGCCGTTCAGCCCTCGAGAAGTAGTTGCACGTGTAAAAGCAATATTAAGGAGAACTCAAATTCAAATGGAGGCATCTGCCGAGCAGAATGCTAATAATGATTCAGATCAAATCATCATCAATCATTTAACTATTTATCCTGAACAATACGAAGCGTACTTTGAAGAAAACTTATTAGAATTAACACCAAAAGAGTTTGAATTATTATTATACTTGGCTAAAAACAAAGGACGGGTATTAACACGTGATCAGCTGTTGAGTGCTGTCTGGAATTATGATTTCGCAGGTGACACTCGGATCGTTGATGTTCATATAAGCCATTTGCGGGAAAAAATTGAAAAAAACACAAAAAAACCAGTTTATATTAAAACCATAAGAGGCTTAGGCTATAAGCTAGAGGAGCCAAAGGAAGAATGACGAAGTTTCGGACGAGGCTTCTCTTTACCCTCATTTCTCTTCTTGTTATTGTATTAATCTGTCTTGGTCTAATTTTAGGTCAGTTATTTAAACATTATTATTTAAATACTTTTGATGAACGGTTAAAAAAAGAAAATGCCCTTGTGATCTCTTATATTGAAGACCATGGAGGTATTCAAGATTTTAGTAAAGCCAGAATTACGGCTATCAGCAATGAGTTAAATGCTAGAATAACGGTTTTCGATGTGGAAGGCAATATTGCCTATGATAGCGGAGATGTGGGACATACAAGTAGTAATGATCATAATAATGTAATAAAAGCAATTATTGATAATAATACCGAATATGTGAATGAATTAAATAAATCAACATTAATAAATGATTTTCATATCAAGTATTATTGGAAACCGATCATTATTGATGGTTCCAAAAAGGGCTATGTTCTTTTTAGTACGAAAATGACAGAGCTAAAAAAAGCCTATTCACAAATTTGGTGGCTGCTATCCATTTGCTTTAGTTTTGCGTTCATTGTTATTTTTATTCTTGGCCGTATGATTATGAACCGCTACACAAAGCCGATTGAGAGAGCAACTAATGTTGCCTTCGAATTGGCAAAAGGAAATTATCAAGCTAGAACCTATGAGGAGCAAGCTGGAGAAATTGGGATGCTGAACTCATCATTGAATATATTAGCACGTAATCTTCAAGATATGAGAAAATCACATGAAATGCAAAAGGATCGTCTCAGTACACTTATTGAGAATATGGGCAGTGGTCTGCTCCTTATTGACAGCCGCGGATATATTAGTTTAATTAATCGTACGTATAAGGAAATTTTTGACGTTAAAACGGCTGAATATCTATATAAGCTTTATTATGAAGTCATCGACCATCGAGATATTAAAAAACTGATTGAAGAAATTTTTATGACGGAACAAAAAGTAAAAAAGCAGATGGTTATTCCATTGAAAATTGAAAGGCGTCATTTTGAAGTGTATGGTGTTCCTATTTTAGGGACAAATGATGTTTGGAAAGGGATATTGCTTGTTTTTCATGAGATAACGGAAATAAAAAAATTAGAACAAATGCGTAAAGATTTTGTTGCAAATGTATCACATGAGTTAAAAACACCTGTTACTTCTATAAAAGGTTTTTCTGAAACACTTTTAGATGGGGCAATGGGAGATAAAGAAACACTAGAAGCCTTTTTAAACATCATTTTAAAAGAAAGTGACAGACTGCAATCTTTAATTAATGATCTGCTGGAATTGTCAAAAATTGAGCATGAGGGTTTTAGTTTGTCATTACAGTCTTTCAATTTAATTGCCCTGCTTGAAGATGCAATAAGGATCATGGAAGGAAAGGCAAATGAAAAAAATATTACGATCATATTTGATGGACATCCGGGTGAATTATTTCTTGAAGGAGATATTTACCGCTTAAAGCAAGTCTTTATCAATATCATTTCGAATGGTGTATTGTATACTCCTCCGGGAGGAACGATTACTATTCATTTGAAGGAAACAAGCAAAACGGTGATCGTACTTATTAAAGATACTGGGATGGGAATCGAAAAGAAAGAAATCCCGCGTATTTTTGAACGGTTCTATAGGGTAAATAAAGCCAGGGATCGAGATTCAGGGGGGACGGGACTAGGTTTAGCGATAGTTAAGCACTTGCTTGAGGCTCATAAAGGGAAAATAACAGTGGAGAGTGAAATTGGTAAGCATACCACGTTCAGCATTGAACTTTTTAAAAAATTCCCGCGGAAATAGAGTAAGTGGAAAAGTTTACATATCGTTTACATACCGTTTATAGCAGCTTAACATTATTTAGCTATTATTATTTATGAAATACCCCTTCATCCAAAGGAGCCAAAATAAAAGAGACGAGAGCAGCCTGCTCTCGTCTCTTTTATTTTACCCGCACGTAAAAAATGCAACATGTCTGAAACTTTTCCGCAATATAATCGTAGATAAAGTAATAGTTTAATTGAGGAAAGGATGAGATCATGGTCAGTTTAAAAAGGATATATATCATTGTTGCTGCCGTCCTACTTATCATTGTTCTTGCTTTAGCTGCGTTTACGACATGGTATACGGTGGATGAATCAGAACAAGCCGTCATTCTAACCTTTGGTGATGCAAAGGAAGGAACAAGTGAGCCAGGGCTGCACTTTAAATTACCGTGGCCGATTCAACAGGTAGAAAAGTTATCAAAGGAAACATTCAGTTTACAATTTGGTTATCAAGAACAAGAAGGTAAAATTCAGGAGTTTCCTGCAGAAACGAAAATGATTACAGGTGATGAAAACATCGTATTAGCTGATTTAGTTGTCCAATGGAAGATAACGGAGCCTACGAAATATTTGTACAACTCAGTTGATCCAAAAGAAATTTTATATGATACGACATCTGCATCACTCCGAAGCATCATCGGAAGTTCAAAAATTGATGATGCATTAACTTCCGGTAAAGCTGAAATTGAAGCAGATGTAAGGGACTTATTATCTACATTATTAAAAAAATATGATATTGGAGTTTCGATCTTAGCGGTCAAACTGCAGGATGTTGAACTGCCGAATGATGAAGTACGTAAGGCATTCACGAATGTAACGGATGCTAGGGAAACGATGAATACCAAGATTAATGAAGCAAAAAAATATGAGAATAAGCGATTAAATGAGGCAGAAGGTGAAAAGGAAGCTATTATTCTTAACGCCGAGGGAGACAAAGCAGAGCGTATAGAAAAGGCTCGTGGTGATGTAGCCGTTTTCGATAAATTATATGAGGGCTATCAAACAAACCCGGGCATTACAAAAGAACGCTTGATTCTGGAAACACTTGAGCAGGTCCTTCCTGAAACGGAAGTATATATTATGAATGATGACGGTAATACATTGAAGTACTTCCCAATTCGTCCGCTTGAAACAAAGGCTGAAGAAGATACGAAGAAGGGAAGTGAAAACAATGGCTGATAAAAAAATCGTAAACATGAAAGAAAAGGGCGGAAATAGTTTTCAATGGCGTGGCTACACAAAGATAGGAATCTTTTTTGTCATTTTAATTGCAGTCATGGTGTTTATCTTTTCGAATGTTTTTATTGTAAAAGAAGGTGAATATAAAGTTGTCCGTCAATTCGGGGAAGTAGTAAGAATTATTGATGAACCTGGATTAAACTATAAAATCCCTTTTGTCCAAAGTGTAACCTCGTTACCAAAATACCAAATGATTTATGATGTGAAAGAAGCCGAGATCAATACGAAAGATAAGAAAAGAATCATTATCGATAATTATGCCGTGTGGAAAATTGTTAATCCAAAGCTTATGATATCAAACGCTAGAACAACTGAAAATGCAGAAAGTAGAATGGAAGAGTTTATTTACTCTGTCGTTCGTGCAGAATTGGGGCAGTTAAATTATGACGAAATTATTAATGATGAAAAATCCTCTAGAGGCTCATTAAATGATCGCATAACTGAAAAGGTAAATGAATTTTTGGATAAAGATAAATACGGTATTGTTGTAACCGACGTTCGAATGAAAAGAACGGATTTACCTTCAGAAAATGAGCAATCAGTATATACCCGCATGATTTCAGAACGGGAATCAAAAGCACAGGAATATTTATCAATGGGGGATGCTGAAAAGAATAAGATCACCGCGCAGACAGACAAGACTGTGCAGGAAATGCTGGCAACCGCAAAAGCAGATGCAGAAACTATTCGCGGACAAGGGGAGGCGGAAGCAGCCGTAATATATAATCAATCTTATTCCAAAGATGGAGAATTTTATTCTTTATTCCGTACGCTCGAGTCCTATAAAAAAACCATCAATGGTGAAACCGTTCTTGTACTACCTTCTGATTCTCCATATGCCCGTTTGTTAATGGGAGCTTCAGAATAAATAATAGGTAATAGTAAATAGCCGTTATTTTCCTTTCCTTGTTTAATCATGATAAACTAAGGAAAGATATAACGGCTGTTTTTTTTTGCACAATGAAAGGGAGTGTTGGGATGACAAAGAAGCTTGTGTTAATTGATGGAAATAGTATTGCGTATCGCGCATTTTTTGCTTTACCGCTTTTACATAATGATAAGGGAATACATACGAATGCAATTTATGGATTTACGATGATGCTGATGAAAATTTTAGAAGAAGAAAGACCGACACATATTTTGGTAGCGTTTGACGCCGGAAAAACTACGTTCCGTCATAAATCCTTTAGTGAATATAAAGGTGGCAGACAGAAAACTCCGCCTGAATTATCGGAACAGTTTTCGTTCATCCGTGAGCTTTTAGATGCTTACCGGATTTCAAGATATGAGCTTGAAAACTATGAAGCTGACGATATAATCGGTACGCTGACCTTACAAGCAGAAAAAGAGGGCTTTCAGATAAAGGTAATATCTGGTGACAAGGATTTAACGCAGTTAAGTTCACCGAAGACTACCGTCGGGATTACTAAAAAGGGTATCACCGATATTGAAGAATATACACCAGACCATATTATGGAAAAATATGGTCTATCACCTGAGCAAATTATTGATATGAAGGGTCTGATGGGAGATACCTCAGACAATATTCCGGGCGTTCCCGGTGTAGGTGAAAAAACAGCGATCAAGCTTTTAAAAGAATTTAAAACGCTTGAGGATTTATTATCATCTATTGAAAATGTCAGCGGCAGCAAATTAAAAGAAAAACTGGAGACCTATAAGGACCAGGCATTATTAAGTAAAGAGCTTGCTACGATTATGCGGGAAGCACCGGTTGAAGTTAAATTAGACGAAATTGAATATGAGGGATTTGAAAAGGAAAAACTTAGCAGCTTATTTAAGGAGCTTGGTTTTCAGTCTTTATTGGACAAATTTGGAGAAGAGCTCGCCGATACGGATACAGCTGAATTAGAGGATATTGAATTCGAGATTGTAACGGAAATAAGCAACGATTTGTTTGCTGACCACAATACTTTTTATGTTGAAGTTCTAGATGATAATTACCATTATGCCGATATCGCAGGTTTCTCATTGGTGAATGAAAAAGGGCACTTTTTTATCCCTACTAGGATTGCCCTTGAATCATCCGTCTTTAAAGTCTGGGCAGAAGACGAAGAAAAGAAAAAAACAGTTTATGATGTGAAAAGGTCCGAGGTTTCATTACGTCATCATGGAATCCATTTAAGCGGTGTAACCTTTGATTTATTAATTGCTGCTTACCTTGCGAATCCATCTGAGACGATCACAGACATTGCTTCGATAGCAAGCCGATATGGATTTTCTGCTGTTCAATCAGATGATACGTTTTATGGAAAAGGGGCCAAACGAAAAGTGCCGGAAGAAAATGCGCTTGCCGAACATCTTGTTCGCAAGGCATTGGCGCTACATGATCTCGAAGAAACGCTTGAGAATGAATTAAAAGAAAACCAGCAGCTTGAATTGTATCATGATCTTGAAATGCCGCTCGCTTTTATCCTTGCTGATATGGAATCGCAAGGCATAAAGGTTGACCGTGAACGTCTGAGCAGCATGGGCGAGGAATTGAAATCAAGGTTAAATGATCTTGAGGAGTTGATTTATGCTTTAGCCGGTGAAGCATTTAATATTAATTCACCAAAACAGCTTGGCGTTATTTTATTTGAAAAGCTGGGGCTGCCTGCTATTAAAAAAACAAAAACAGGCTATTCCACTTCTGCAGATGTATTAGAGAAATTAGAGGATGACCATGAAATTATCAGGCAGATTCTTCTTTTCCGTCAGCTGGGAAAATTGCAATCAACCTATATTGAAGGACTGCTGAAAGTCATCAACCCGAAAAACGAAAAGGTTCATACTATTTATAATCAGACATTAACACAAACAGGAAGGTTAAGCTCGACCGACCCTAACCTTCAGAATATCCCAATTCGTTTAGAGGAAGGGCGGAAAATCCGCCAGGCCTTTGTACCTTCTGAAGAGGGCTGGGTCATTTTTGCAGCCGATTATTCACAAATCGAATTACGAGTACTCGCCCATATTGCCGGTGACGAGAAGCTGATCGAGGCCTTTAAAGAGGGCATGGATATACATACGAAAACGGCCATGGAAGTATTCCATGTGAAGGCAGATGAAGTGACAGACCATATGCGCAGGCATGCAAAAGCAGTTAATTTTGGAATAGTCTATGGAATAAGTGATTATGGATTGAGTCAAAGTCTTAAGATCACACGAAAGGAAGCTGGCCATTTTATTAACCGTTATTTGGAAAGCTATCCCGGGGTTAAAGAATACATGGATGAGATCGTTCAGGAAGCCAAGCAAAAGGGATACGTATCGACACTGATGCACAGACGCAGATATCTGCCGGAAATTACAAGCCGCAACTTTAATTTGCGAAGCTTCGCCGAGCGGACAGCCATGAATACGCCAATCCAGGGAAGCGCAGCAGATATTATTAAAAAAGCAATGCTGGATATGGCTGAGCGTTTAAAAGAAGAAGAGTTACAAACCCGATTATTACTGCAGGTACATGATGAATTAATTTTCGAAGCACCAGTTGACGAAGTTGAGAAATTAAAGGTAATTGTTCCCGATGTCATGGAAAACGCGATTGAATTGGATGTACCGCTAAAAGTTGACTACGCATACGGCCCAACATGGTTTGATGCAAAATAGAAAAGCTACACATCAATATAATGGAAAGGAGGGTGGGGAATGCCGGAGCTTCCTGAAGTAGAGACAATTAGAAGAACGTTGCTGCAGCTGATTATTGGAAAGAAAATTCAATCGATTTCCATTTTTTGGCCTAAAATTATTAAACTCCCGCTTGAAGTCGAGCAATTTTCAGATGCATTAATTGGACAAACCATGCAGGATATTGGCAGACGAGGTAAGTTCCTTGTTTTTTATACAGAGATTTATGCGCTCGTATCGCATTTAAGAATGGAAGGGAGATATACACTTACCCAATCGGAGGAACCTGTAGATAAACATACGCATGTTATATTTCACTTTACTGATGGTACTGAACTTCGTTACCGTGATGTTCGGAAATTTGGTACCATGCATCTTTTCCGAAAAGGGGATGAATTTAATTCATTGCCGTTATCACAGCTCGGTCCGGAGCCGCTCGATGATACATTTGACTTAAAAGAGTTTAAAAACAAGCTTGAAAGTAAGAAAAGAAATATCAAATCGGTACTGCTTGATCAAACCGTCTTAGTCGGGCTAGGTAATATTTATGTGGATGAGGCACTGTTTAAGGCACGGATTCATCCGGAAAGAATGGCGCAATCCCTTACAAACGAAGAAATAAACGTTCTTTACGACAGTATTGTTGAAACATTATCAGAGGCAGTGAAAAAAGGCGGAAGTACCGTTCGTACCTATGTGAATTCACAAGGTGAGATGGGCATGTTTCAGTTAGAGCATAATGTGTACGGCAGAAAAGGTGAAGCTTGTAAAGTCTGCGGAGCAGAATTAATAAAAACCGTTGTCGGTGGCAGAGGAACAGTTTTTTGTCCAAACTGTCAAAAACCTTAAAAGCATAGACGCCTTGCCCAGCCGCGACCAGCTTAAGACGATCAGAGGGAAGGTTGTACTTTAACCTTCTCATCGGGAGCGGCTTAAGACCTCGAGAGGCTATGCGTCGGAGCTGGATAGATTAAAAGCGTAGACGCATTGTTTTGCATTTTTTCTTATTAACAATGGAAATGCTCCTTTCATAAACTATCATAGTTGTTTATGCAGGAAGGAGCTTAATCCAATGGTACACACACTTTCTCTTTTATTGTTAGCATTAGCTGTAAGCTTAGATAGCTTTAGTGTTGGTTTCACATATGGGCTAAGGAACATGCGGATTCCTTTTAAGTCAATTATCATCATTGCGTGCTGCTCGGCAATCACCTTGATGCTTGCCATGCTGATGGGCCATCTGCTGGAGCAATTTCTGTCACCTAAAGTGACAGAAAGAATGGGTGGAATCATCTTAATTGTTCTAGGTGCCTGGGTTATTTATCAGTTTTTTCAGCCCGAGAAAGAAAAGGATATCCTGCCGCATGAAAAAGTCATTATTAATTTTGAAATTAAGTCACTCGGTATTGTAATCAACATTTTAAAAAAGCCAATGGTCGCTGATTTTGATAAATCAGGAACGATAACAGGGGTTGAAGCTTTTATGCTCGGACTTGCACTTTCTCTGGATTCATTCGGAGCAGGAGTAGGAGCCGTTATGCTCGGGTTTTCCCCAATCTTTTTAGCCGTTGCTGTCGCCATTTTGAGTTCAGGGCTGGTGTGCTTAGGGATAAAGCTAGGAACAAATCTGACACAAAATGCCTGGCTGCAGAAGTTTTCTTTTATACCTGGCATCGTTCTTATTATCATTGGACTATTGAAAATTCAGATCTAACAGGGGATGTATATAAATATGGCAATGATTATTGGACTTACCGGCGGTATCGCAAGCGGTAAAAGCACGGTTTCGAATATGATTAAGAACTTAGGCATTACGGTGATTGATGCAGATATTGAAGCAAGACTTGCGGTCGAAATTGGAGAAGAAGCTTATCACAAAATTGTTGCTCATTTTGGTCAGTCCGTACTCCTCGAAGACGGAGCCATTAACCGTGCCAAATTAGGTGAAATCATCTTTAATAATGAACAGGAACGAATAGTTTTAAATGGAATTGTCCATCCAGCTGTGAGAAAAAGAATGGCTGAAAAGCAAGAAGCGGCCATCGGCAGAGGAGAGTCGCTGATTGTGATGGACATTCCTTTGTTGTTTGAAAGTAAGTTAACGAATATTGTAGATCGAATATTATTGGTTTATGTTGATCAAGAAATACAATTACAGCGGCTGATGGAAAGGAATCAATATACAAAAGAAGAAGCGCTCACAAGAATGCAATCACAAATGCCATTAAGTGAAAAGAAAGCTTTAGCGGATGCGGTTATCGATAATAATGGATCACTTGAAAAAACACAATGGCAGTTATATAACGTACTAAAAGAATGGGGATTTAAAAAAGAGGGGTAAAAACCTCTTTTTTTATTGGGTTTTTCCGCTATTTTTTTTCATATATAGCCAAATATCGCGGGTTAATAAGTGAAAATTAAAAAATGTTAACAAAAATATACTTAAACTTGTCACAAATGCGAGTCAATGTGTTATACTAATTACATATGAATGGATAACAGTATAACATTATTGTGGAAGGGGCCGAATTATGAAGGCGAGAATAGCAATTAATGGGTTTGGAAGAATTGGACGAATGGTATTTAGAAGAGCTATCGTAGATAATAATCTTGATATAGTAGCCATTAATGCAAGCTATCCGGCAGAGACGCTTGCTCATCTAATAAAATACGACACAAATCATGGACCTTTTGCAGGTGAGGTAAAAGCAGAGCAGGATGCGATTATTGTGAACGGTAAGCGCGTTCAATTATTAAGCAACCGTAATCCTGAAGAACTGCCGTGGAAAGATTTGAAGATTGATATTGTTATTGAAGCAACAGGAAAATTTAATGCTCGTGAGAAGGCTGCCCTACATTTAAATGCAGGGGCAAAAAAGGTTATTCTAACAGCACCTGGTAAAAATGAAGACGTTACAATTGTAATGGGAGTAAATGAACATGCTTTAAATATTTCAGAGCACGATGTGATTTCAAATGCATCATGTACAACGAATTGTTTAGCGCCGGTTGCAAAAATACTTGATGAGAAATTTGGTATTGAAAATGGATTAATGACTACTGTACATGCATATACAAATGATCAAAAAAACATTGACAATCCTCATAAAGATTTGAGAAGAGCTCGAGCATGCGCTCAATCGATTATTCCAACATCGACTGGTGCTGCGAAGGCATTATCACTAGTACTGCCGCAGTTAAAAGGTAAATTGCATGGTATGTCGTTGCGTGTACCAACTCCAAATGTTTCTTTAGTTGATCTTGTTGTTGATCTAAAGCAAACAGTGACAATTGATGATATCAATAATGCTTTTAAAGAAGCTTCAGAAAACGAATTACAGGGTATTTTAGATATCACTGATGAACCATTAGTTTCAATTGATTTTAATACAAACTCGCACTCTGCTATTATTGATGGTTTATCCACTATGGTAATTGGTTCCAATAAAGTTAAGGTACTTGCATGGTATGATAACGAATGGGGTTATTCTTGCCGTGTTGTTGACCTAACAAACTATGTAGCTGAAAAGCTGCTAAATTCATCAATCGTTAATGCATAAAATTTTATTCATAAGGGGATTATCTCATCGAAGGTAATCCCCTTTTATATGTATAAACAATCATATGATTTCTTTTTTATTTGGTGCAGAAATTAATTTTTTAACATAAGGGATGCAGGAAACCGCATCTCTTTTTAATTTCTAAATTTCAAAATGACTTGTACTAGGTTCATCTTTTTAATAAGATAGTAGATAGGAAATTAAAGTCGGAGCTGATTGTATGAAATGCCCTTCATGCCAAAATAATAATTCTCGTGTTGTTGATTCTCGTCCTGTTGATGATGGACGGTCGATTCGACGTCGAAGAGAGTGTGAAAGATGCGGTTATCGTTTTACGACATTTGAGAAAGTAGAAGAAAGTCCTCTTGTTGTTGTGAAGAAGGAAGGCACTAGAGAGGAATTCAGTCGGGAAAAAATGCTGCGTGGTTTAATAAAAGCATGTGAAAAAAGACCTGTTGCCTTAAAACAGCTGGAGGATCTTACTTCAGATGTGGAAAAGGAATTGCGCAACCAAGGGGCTTCTGAAATCAAAAGTGATGAAATTGGTGAAATGGTAATGGAAAGACTAGCCAAGATTGATGAGGTTTCCTATGTCCGTTTTGCTTCCGTTTACCGCCAATTTAAAGACATTAATGTGTTTATTGATGAATTAAAGGAATTAATAAAAAAAGAGCAATCTTGATCGTGTCCTTCTGCAGCATTCATGCGGAACAAGGTGCTTGTGCTTTTCTTATGAGCTGAAGAGTATTCTTTAGCTCTTTTTCAAATTATTCAAGAAAGGTTGACTGTCATGACTCAACATTGGCAAGAACTTTTACCGATTGATCGTTATGCCGTCACTGCCAATGGTCTATTGCATGATTATGATCGTAAAGTGCTTACCTTTTTGTACCAGCCTTTAATCGGTGCAAGCTGTGTAAGCTTGTATATGACTTTGTGGGCGGAGCTGGAGGAAAATCGCCTTTGGTCAGAATCACATTCACACCACAGCTTAATGAATTTTATGGATATGAATCTAAAGGCTATTTATGAAAACCGGTTGAAGCTTGAAGGTATAGGGCTGTTAAAAACATTTGTCAAAAAAGATGAGGAACGAAGATCGTTTATTTATGAATTACAGCCTCCCCTAACCCCAGAGCAGTTTCTATCAGATGGAATGCTAAACATCTATCTTTATCGAAAAATCGGCAAATCTCAATTCTCGAGAGTAAAGCGGTTCTTCAGTGAAAGAACAATGCATAATACAGAGTTTTCTCAGGTTACAAAGGGCTTTCAGGATGTTTTTTCTTCGGCGCACCTAAGTGTTCTCTCTTTTGAGGAAGAAACAAAACAGGACACGACTCTCACTGATGGTGAGCGCTTTATTGGACGGAGTGAAGGAAACAATATAATGGCTGAACCAAGCGATTTCAATTTTGATTTGCTTTTAGCCGGTCTGCATGAAAATTTACTCACGAGAAGTGCCTTTACCCATCAAGTAAGAGAGGCTGTGAAGAATCTTTCGTTTTTATATGGAATTGATGCACTGCAAATGAAAAATATCGTTATTAGTGCAATCACGGAGAACAATGAAATTGACCTTGAGGAATTAAGAAAATCTGCACGGGACTGGTATCAATTTGAACACCAGGACAAGCTGCCGGCTCTCATTGAAAGAACGCAGCCGCTTATTTATCAAACATCAAATAAAGAACCTGAAACAAAGGAAGAAAAGTTAATCCATTATTTTGAAACGACTTCACCGCTGCAATTTTTAAGAGATAAAAGCGGCGGTGCTGAGCCTTCAAAGGCTGATATAAAAATTATTGAAGATGTGATGTTTCAACAGAAATTAAATCCAGGTGTTGTGAATGTTTTAATCGATAATGTACTGCAAAAGACGGATATGAAGCTGACAAAGAATTATGTCGAGAAGATTGCCAGTCATTGGGCAAGAAAAAATATCAAAACAGTTAAAGATGCGATGGAGTTAGCGAAGACGGAGCATCGCCAATATGCTGAGTGGGCCGAGGCGAAGAAAATAGGCAAACAGACTGCTGCAAAGAGGAAACCGATAAGAACGGAAATGATACCGGAGTGGTTTAATGGTGACGATAAAGCTGATACGGCAAAACCAAGTAAGAAAGATGAAAAACAGGAACTTAAAAAATTAGAAATTGAAGCCATGCTGAAAAAATTACGACCACATGAGGTGGAGGAACATGGAGAAAATTAATGAAACGTTAAAACGATTAGCTGGAAATGAGAATTTTCAGAAAAAGTATCAAGAAATGAAAAAGAGGATTTTAGAGAATCCTGAAGTAAAAGCATTTATGCTTGAACATAAGGATGAATTGACTCCGAAAATAATTGAAAGCAGTATGATGAAGCTTCATGAATATGCAAATCAAAGTAAAAAATGTGATAAATGTCCAAGCCTTGGCGGATGTATTAATTTAATGAAGGGCTATTACCCCGAATTAGTGATTTCAAGAGGCGCCATTGAAATCCATTATGATAAATGTCCGAATAAAATAATGGACGATGAAAAAAGAAAAAATGAAAAGCTTATTCAAAGCTTGTATGTACCTAAGGATATATTACGTGCGTCCTTTTATGATATGGAAAAGGATGGGGATCGTACAGATGCGATTCAAAAGGCCCTTGCTTTTGTGCTTAATTATAAAGAAGGGGCAGCCAATAAAGGCTTATATTTTTATGGGCAATTTGGCGTCGGGAAATCCTATCTATTAGGTGCAATTGCTAACGAATTAGCACAAAAAGGGGTTTCTTCAATGATTGTTTATGTTCCGGAGTTATTCAGGGAATTAAAAAGTTCAATTGGAGATCAAACCTTAAATGATAAATTAGAAGCAATCAAAAAAATGCCTGTTCTTATGCTGGATGATATCGGGGCAGAAACGATGTCCAGCTGGGTAAGAGATGAAATTCTTGGTCCCATTCTGCAATTCCGCATGCTTGATAATTTACCAACTTTTTTCACTTCCAATTATGATTTTAAGGAGCTTGAGCATCACCTTGCCCACAGTCAGCGCGGGGAAGAAGAATGGGTGAAGGCGAGAAGAATTATGGAGAGAATTAAGTATTTGGCAGAGCCTGTCTATGTAACAGGCAGAAATCGGAGAAATTAACCGGCTTATAGGCCGGTTTTTCTTATGACCTGCTTCTAATTTGGTCAAGACCCCCATATACATATAAACAGAAGATATGCAAAGGGGGGAGACGGTTGATTGAAATCCATTTCCAGCATAAAGAAGATGCAAAGAGGTTGTATGGCTTTTTACAACAATTACTAGATTACGAGTCATTTGCTAAATATACTCTTCATTATGAAGATTCACATATAGTTCAATGCAGGTATATGGAAGAAACCTATTATTTACAAGATAAAAAAGCTTTCTATCATTGGGTGAAAAAGTCCTTATGTCAATTTATGCTGACAGTTAAATTAAATGATTGGTTAAGACATATTCTCGCTTCGCATTATCATTATCGTGATGAAGAAGAGCAACAGCAAATTATCGATATCGTGCATTCGGTTTTAGAAGGCAAATTGGAAGAACTAACAGTATTTCTCCCGAAAATGAATATGAAGGATTATTTATCAAACCTTATTAACGATTGGTTTGAAGAACATACGGAAGTGCTTTCCTTTGATTCATTTATTACCTTTCGACTGAGGAATTTCTTTAACGAATTGAAGAAATACGTTGAATTGTCGCTTGATGAATATAAAATGGAGCAGGAATATCAAATGTTTATCCAAACGCTTCGAGACTTTTTAGTGGACAGAAAGCCTAAATTGAATCAGCTTCATCTGCTATTATCTGATGTTATTACTTTTTTTGATGAACAATTTGAAGAAATCAGACGGGGCGATTTAGCAAAAATGGTTGATCGCCGGCTGTTAATTAATCACCCAGTCTATGTTGACTCGATTACGATAGCTCCCTTGCTTTCCATTGCTCCATCCCAGATTTATATCTATACTGACGACCTAGAGCAGCCGATTATCCGAACTATCCGAAATATTTTTGAAGAACGGATTATCAGCCGGCCCCTAGCAGCTATTGAAGAATACAAGAAGCAGCATAGAGCCTCTTTCGATAAAAAAGTATAAAAGCTCTTGATTTTAGAAATATTAATAACTATAATACGTACATAGATATTGGAGCGGAAGCACCTTGCCCACCCCCGACTAGCACAAGACGAGCCTCTCGAAAAGGTGTTCTTTACCTTTTTGAGAGGATTGGCTTGTGACTCGAGGGGGTAGGTGCTGCAGCTGGACAGTAGTCAAACTTTTAAGAGCTGACTTAGTCAACCTATAAAATTAAATGTGATGATGAGGACAAGGGTATTCTTTTACGGTTTATAGAGAGGGAAGGCAAGGCTGAAACCTTCCTAACACGAATGGACTACTTACCACCTCTAAACTTCAACCGGGAAGAACGAAGGCAGGCGGCAATTCGCCTCAGCAATCGTTTGAGTATCGGGAGACGGAAACAAACCGTTATCTTACTACGAAGTCATTTTTGCGCTTGTGAAAATGAGAAGTAGGGTGGAACCACGTGTATAACAGCTCGTCCCTTTTTGAGGGAGGAGCTTTTTTATTTTTATATTTTATGAGGAGGAAATAACATGTCAGAGGTTGTGAAAATTTCGTTTCCAGATGGAGCTGTAAAGGAGTTTCCAAAGGGAACCACAACAGAAGATATCGCCGCTTCTATTAGTTCAGGATTAAAGAAAAAGGCGCTGGCAGGAAAACTTGATGGTGTGATGTATGATTTAAAACGCCCGATTGAAACAGATGGAGCGATTGAAATTATTACGCAAGACCAGCCGGAAGCATTAGAAATTCTGCGTCACAGCAGTGCTCATTTGATGGCACAGGCGATTAAACGCTTATATAAAGATGTGAAGCTTGGAGTTGGGCCTGTTATTGAAAGCGGCTTTTATTATGATATTGATATGCCGGAATCATTAACACCAGAGGACCTTCCGTTAATTGAAAAAGAGATGAAGAAGATTATTAATGAAAATCTTCCGATTATCCGTAAAGAAGTAAGCCGTGCAGAAGCGATTCAAATTTATAAGGAAATCGGCGATGAGTACAAGATTGAGCTTGTTGAAGCGAT
This sequence comes from Niallia oryzisoli, assembly GCF_036670025.1. Lineage (NCBI taxonomy): Bacteria > Bacillati > Bacillota > Bacilli > Caryophanales > Bacillaceae > Niallia > Niallia oryzisoli. The sequence continues at coordinate 1,175,354 of NZ_CP137640.1, forward strand.
TCCTGAAGATGAAACAGTTACGATGTACGAGCAAGGCGAGTTCTTTGACTTATGCCGCGGCGTTCATGTACCATCGACTGGGAAATTAAGAGAATTCAAACTGTTAAGTATTGCCGGGGCCTATTGGCGCGGCGACAGCAATAATAAAATGCTGCAGCGTATCTACGGTACTGCATTCTTCAAAAAAGAGGATTTAGACGAGCACTTGCGGCTGCTTGAGGAAGCAAAGGAACGTGACCACCGTAAAATTGGGAAAGAGCTACATTTATTTGCTCATTCACAGCAGGTGGGACAAGGCCTACCATTGTGGCTTCCAAAGGGTGCAACAATCCGCCGGATCATTGAAAGATATATTGTCGATAAAGAGGTCAGCCTGGGCTATGATCACGTCTATACACCAATCATGGCAAATGTTGAGTTGTATAAGACATCAGGTCACTGGGCTCATTATCAAGAAGACATGTTCCCTGTCATGGAAATGGACAATGAACAGCTAGTCCTTCGACCAATGAACTGTCCGCACCATATGATGGTTTATAAAAATTCCATGCACAGCTATCGAGAATTGCCGATCCGTATTGCTGAGCTTGGAATGATGCATCGCTACGAAATGTCAGGTGCACTTTCCGGCTTACAGCGTGTTCGCGGGATGACGTTAAACGATGCTCATATCTTTGTCCGCCCGGATCAAATCAAGGAAGAATTTAAACGGGTTGTAGAATTAATTTTAGAAGTATATAAAGACTTTAATTTTACAGATTACTCATTCCGTTTATCCTATCGTGATCCAGAAAATACAGAGAAATACTATGATGACGATGAAATGTGGGAAAAAGCACAAAGCATGTTGAAGGAAGTTATCGATGAAATGGGCGTTGAATATTACGAAGCAGAAGGAGAAGCGGCTTTCTATGGTCCTAAGCTTGATGTACAGGTAAAAACAGCCTTAGGAAAAGATGAGACTCTTTCTACTGTTCAACTGGATTTCTTGCTGCCAGAGCGATTTGACTTAACATATGTAGGTGAAGACGGCAAGCCGCACCGCCCTGTTGTTATCCACCGCGGTGTCGTTTCAACGATGGAACGCTTTGTTGCCTTCCTGCTTGAAGAATATAAAGGAGCGCTTCCAACTTGGTTGGCACCGGTACAAGTTCAAGTTATTCCGGTTTCTCCTGATGTACACTATGATTATGCGAAAAAAGTGCTTGATCAGTTAAAAGCACAAGGATTCCGTGTTGAACTGGATGCCCGCAATGAAAAAATCGGTTATAAGATTCGTGAAGCACAAATGCAAAAAATTCCATACATGTTAGTTGTCGGTGACAAGGAAGTGGCAGAGGATGCTGTAAATGTTCGGAAATATGGCGAGCAAAAGTCCGAAACTGTACCATTTGCGGACTTCGTCAACGGATTAAAAGAGGAAGTAAAAAAATAATTAACTTCATGAATGAAGTTAAGCCTCCGGCGAGCCTTGCGATTTTTTAAGGAAATTTATCGAGCAAGCTCGACGACGGACAGGACGTCCTAGTCAGGCTAGACATATGGATGTGGCGTTTTGAAGCGTGATAAAAATCCGGGCGCATATTCGCCGGGTGGCGAATTTGATTATGATTTCCACTATATCCAAATGAGTAAGGGAATAAATGGATGGCAAAAAACTGTTGCAAGAAATTCATTTATTTGTTAAGATTCTTTTTGTTGTGATAAAAATCAATTATTCCTTTGACATAACAACATCATTTGTGATATAGTGAAACAGTTGAAATTGAATACTTTTAGGGAAAAGAAGAGGCACCCGCTTCTCACCTGATTGACGCATAAGGCAGTTGACAGGTTTTGCGAAGACTTTTATTAGTGATGAACGGTTTCGTAAAGTGTGGGTGTATTCACCCACACTTTTTTGTTGATTTTATATATACCTGTTATCACAGGATCAGGTGATTCTTGACCTAAACTTTGTATTCTGACAAAACCCCGGAGGTGTTTAACTATTAGCAAAGATATGTTATTAAATGAGGGAATTCGTGCTCGCGAAATTCGTCTTATTGATCAAAATGGTGAACAGTTAGGAATTAAATCAAAAAACGAGGCACTTGAAATTGCTGCTCGTGTCAATCTTGATCTTGTTCTTGTTGCTCCAAATGCAAAACCTCCAGTAGGCCGTATTATGGACTACGGAAAGTTTAAATTCGAACAACAGAAGAAAGAAAAAGAAGCACGTAAAAATCAAAAGATTATCAATATCAAAGAGGTTCGGTTAAGCCCGACTATTGATGAGCATGATTTCAATACTAAGCTTCGTAATGCGATTAAATTCCTTGAAAAAGGCGATAAAGTGAAAGCATCCATCCGTTTTAAAGGACGTGCTATCACACATAAAGAAATTGGACAACGTGTATTAGTCCGTTTCTCTGAAGCATGTAAAGAAATTGCGACTATTGAATCACATCCAAAAATGGATGGAAGAAGCATGTTCATGGTCTTGGCACCTAAAAACGAAAAGTAAGAGGAGGAATACCAAATGCCAAAAATGAAAACTCACCGCGGCGCTGCAAAGCGTTTCAAAAAAACTGGATCTGGTAAATTAAAGCGTGACCACGCATATACAAGCCACTTATTCGCAAATAAATCAACGAAACAAAAGCGTAAACTTCGTAAAGGTGCTTTAGTTTCTAAAGGTGATTTCAAACGTATTCGTCATTTATTAGACAACATCAAGTAATATTAAAGTGCATGCCTCCGGCGGATGCCTCAGATTTTTAAAGGAATTTATTGAACGAGTTCGATAAAAATTTGGGCGCAAATACGCCAAGGCGAATTTGATTATATCAGGAGGGAAACCATATGCCACGTGTAAAAGGCGGTACAGTTACTCGCAAACGTCGTAAAAAGGTTCTTAAATTAGCTAAAGGTTATTTCGGTTCAAAACATACTTTATATAAAGTTGCAAATCAACAAGTAATGAAGTCATTACAATATGCTTACCGTGATCGTCGTCAGAAGAAGCGTGATTTCCGTAAGCTTTGGATTACTCGTATCAATGCAGCTGCACGTATTAACGGTCTTTCATACAGCCGTTTAATGCACGGATTAAAGCTTGCTGGTATCGAAGTAAACCGCAAAATGCTTGCTGAATTAGCAGTAAGCGATGCAAATTCATTCGCTGAATTAGCATCTGTTGCAAAAGCAAACTTAAACAAATAATCCTTTTGATAAAAGCCATTCTCTATACGGAGAGTGGCTTTTTGTATAAGGCATTTTAAAAGGAGGAGGCAGTATGGAATACATCGTTTTATACTTTCTTATCATTAATATTGTTGGTCTTATCATCATGAAAGTTGATAAACAGAGAGCCATTAAACATCAATATCGAATAAGTGAGCAGACTCTTTGGGCTATTGCTATTATTGGTGGAGCTATTGGTGCCGCTTTAGGGATGAATATATTCAGACATAAAACCAAGCATTTATCCTTTAAGATTGGTTTTCCGCTGCTGGCTGTAGTTGATCTCTTTCTTATTTTATATAATTTGTCATAACTTTCTCTGTTTGATGATATGCTGTAGAGACAACAAGAAATCGGCAGAGAGAAGGTGGAAAAATGGATGAGAGTCTTTCAATCCTATTCGTTCTCGTTAAAACGGGCGGGATTTTGGCCCCGATTGCTTTTATTTTCTTTCATATTTTTCGTCAGTTTCTTTTTATCCCCGTAACGCTGGTCTGTATGACGGGTGGGATTCTTTTCGGCTCTGTCCTTGGAACAATCTATTCTCTCATTGGCCTAATGATTAGCTCTGTTTGCTTTTATTTTGTGGTGGGAAAGCTGCCAAAAACACATGAAAAATTATCTTATTTGAGAAAAAAGTGGTTTGGTGAATACCGAAATATTACCGTGGCCCAAACAGCGATATTGCGTTTAATCCCCTTTATTCATTATCATTTGCTTAATTTTTGTTTAATCGAAAAAAAACATGAGTTTAATGCTTATGTGAAAAATTGCTTCTTGTCTAACTTGCCCTTAGCGTTCTTTTTCTCGGTATTTGGGCAATTTATAAGAGGTTTCACGCCAACTATTATTGCCATTATCTTATTTTCCTTAGTGATTCTTGCTTATTTGTTTAGGGAGAAGGCATCAATTATTAAATGGCGTGAATTTTTTAAAGCGGGCCAGGCATAAGAAATGATAAATACACAAAAAGAGGCTTCCTTATCAGGGAGCCTCTTAGATATGGTCTAGCTCCAGCGCCTAGCCCCTCGAGGTCATAAGACAAGCCGTCAAGAAGGTTAAAGAACAACCTTCTTGACGGCTTGTCTTATGCTTGTCGGGGCTGAGCAAGGCGCTTGCGCTTTTCTTATTCATATGGCGTTTCAGGTTTATTGTTTTGTTGGACAAATTCTTTGACCGGGCTTTTCCAGTCAATAGAAGCATTGGGATAATCTACTAGGATCATTTGCTCAAGAAAACGAAAATCATCGCGGACAAACCCTTTCAATGCATTGACACTGTGAGGCCAAATAAAAATGGACACGACATCGAACTTGCTATCGGTTGTTCCTAAATATTTCTCCCCCTCGAAAAGAGCGCCTTTATATGTAAGCAGGAAATTTTTTCTTACATTGTTTGGGTCATCTAGAAAATAAAAACGTTTTTGTTCATGTGCGAGTTCAAGTTTTCTTTTTGGGGCTAGGATAAATTTAATGATTCGATAGATGAGAAAAAGAATGAGGGCGAATAGTAAAAAGCGTATGAGCCACATCATAAAATAATTCTCCCCTCTCTATAGTTTTCTTATTTTACGTATGAAATTAGAAAAGGTTTCATTTAAAGATATTTTCCAATGAAAAACTTTAAAAAGGAGGAATAGGCTATTTTTTGTATAAACAGAATGCCCTTTTGTATAATAGAAAAGAAACCAGAAAAAGGAGTCGAAACGATGGCTAATTTAGATGAAACTCTGATGATGTTAAAAGAATTAACGGATGCTAAAGGGATTCCTGGAAATGAGCGTGAACCGCGTGAAGTCATGAAAAAATACATAACTCCTTATGCGGATGAAGTAACTATGGACAATCTTGGCAGTCTGATTGCTAAAAAGACAGGTGACGAGAACGGTCCTAAGATAATTGTCACTGGCCATTTAGATGAAGTCGGTTTCATGGTTACACAAATTGATAAAAATGGATTTTTGAAGTTCCAAACAGTCGGTGGCTGGTGGAATCAGGTCATGCTTGCCCAGCGTGTGACCATTGTAACTCGTAAAGGTGATATAACTGGGGTTATCGGTTCAAAACCACCTCATATTTTATCGGCTGAAGCACGAAAAAAACCATATGAGATTAAAGATATGTTTATCGATATTGGTGCTTCGAGTAAGGAAGAGGCGGAGGAATGGGGAGTTCGTCCAGGAGACATGGTCACACCATATTTTGAATTTACGGTCATGAATAATGAAAAAATGCTTTTAGCCAAGGCTTGGGATAATCGAATCGGTTGTGCTATTGCCATCAATGTGTTGAAGCAGCTAAAAGAGGTCAACCATCCAAATGTCGTTTATGGAATTGGCGCCATTCAAGAAGAGGTGGGACTAAGAGGTTCGAAAACATCAACCTTTAAAGTGGAGCCTGATATTGGATTTGCCGTAGATGTCGGTATTGCCGGCGATACACCGGGAGTAACTGAAAAAGAAGCACTTAGTAAAATGGGCAGCGGCCCGCAAATCGTTTTATATGATGCTTCCATGGTGTCCCACAAAGGATTGCGGGATTTAGTAACAGACACAGCAGATGAGCTGCATATTCCTTATCAATTTGAATCCATTCCAGGCGGCGGTACAGATGCCGGTTCTATTCATGTCACAGCGAAGGGTGTTCCAGCTTTATCGATTGGTATTGCTACACGTTATATTCATTCACATGCTGCGATGCTGCACCGTGATGATTTTGAAAATGCAGTAAAGCTTGTTGTTGAAGTGATTAAACGTTTAGACCGTGAGACGGTCAATCGAATTACATTTGAATAAATGCTACATGAAAAAAGCACCCTTTCGTTCAGGGTGCTTTTCATCTTTATTTATTTTAAACCGTTTTCTAATGCCTGAAGCATTTCCTGTTTGTCCTGTTCTGATGAATTCTTCCAGATGACTTCAAAAAGAACACCTAAGCCAGGAAGCATTTTCTCCTCACCAGTTTGTATTGCGTCAACAATTGTATCTTCTAGCTGTGCCTGTGTATTTCCTGAAACATTGTTAAGAATGGCATTGCGCAGATTTAAATTCATAACAGAACTCCTCCTGTGTATATAATCGCCCAACGAGCATAGTCTCCCACATAACGGAATGCATTATGTATGGTAAATAAGCTATAATAGAAACAAGTGTGAATCTTAAAGGAGCGTTAAGGTTGAAATATATTGAGTCAGTTAAAAACCCAAAAGTAAAAGCATGGAAGAAGCTGTTAATGAAAAAGGAACGGGACCAAACGGGGAAATATCTTGTGGAAGGCTTTCACCTTGTCGAAGAAGCTTTAAAGGAACAGGTAGTTCTGGAGGTTATTGTAAATCAGGACATGGAAATGCCGGCTTCTTTTAAAATAGAAGAAACGGAAGTCATTTATGTTAAAGAAGATGTGATGAAGGCAATTTGTGATACAGAAACACCTCAAGGGATTGCGGCTGTCTGTGAGCAGCGAAAATATCCAATGGAAAAAATCAAGTTAGAAAAACTGTTGCTGCTTGATCGAGTGCAGGATCCCGGCAATCTTGGGACAATGATTCGTACTGCTGATGCGGCCGGGATGGACGCGATTATTTTAGGAGAAGGTTGTGCTGACCCTTATAATCCCAAAGTGATTCGGGCGACACAGGGAAGTTTGTTCCATTTACCAATTATTAAGTCACCATTAGCAGAGTTTATCGATAAACTAAAGATACCAGTATATGGAACGGCATTAGAAGGGGGAATCCCATTTGAGCAGGTAGAAAAAGCAGATGCTTTTGCCCTTCTTTTAGGAAATGAAGGTCAGGGTGTTGCGAAGGAATTATTGGCAAAGACAACGAAGAACCTTTATATTCCTATTTACGGAAAAAGCGAATCATTGAACGTCGGTATCGCTGCGGGAATATTAATGTATTATTTGCGAAAATGAATTTGAATCCAATTTTAAATTGTAATATAATATAACAGAATTTAATAAAAAAAGACATTGACAGAGAAGAGTAGCTTAGGAAATCCATTTCAAGGGAAAAAATGCCGTGACTGGAAGCATTTTAATGGCACTGCTTAAGTGAATTCACCTCTCGAGTCGACATTGGGAAGATCCTTTGATCTGAAAAATGTTCCGGTGAAGAGCCGTTATGTTTATTGAGTGAGTGTGGATGATTAATTCTGCACTAATAAGGGTGGTACCGCGATACATAAACCTCGTCCCTTTTTGGGATCGAGGTTTTTTTGTGTTTTACCATAAGTCTGATGGGTTTTTTAAAACAAAGGAGGAATTTGTAATGCAGGAACGTTTACAACAACTGCAGGCTGAGGCGCTGGAAAAGATAGCAGCATCAGCAAGCTTAAAAGAGCTGAATGATATTCGTGTTGCATATTTAGGAAAGAAAGGACCTATTACCGAAGTATTACGCGGGATGGGGAAGCTTTCTGCTGAAGAACGACCAAAAATGGGTGCTCTTGTGAATGTGGTTCGTGAAACGATCACAACACAAATTGAAGAAAAGCAAGCTGTGCTTGAAGAAGAAGCAGTCAATGCCAAGCTGGCACAAGAAACAATCGATGTAACATTGCCGGCTAGACCTGTAAAACGGGGGAATCACCACCCATTAACACGTATAGTAGAGGAAATTGAAGATATTTTTATCGGAATGGGCTATCAAGTGGCAGAAGGTCCGGAAGTGGAAACGGATTATTACAACTTTGAGGCGTTAAATCTACCGAAGAGCCACCCTGCCCGTGATATGCAGGATTCCTTCTATATCACAGAAGAAATACTCATGCGTACACACACTTCCCCGGTTCAGGCAAGAACAATGGAAAAGCATAAAGGGCAAGGCCCTGTGAAAATTATCTGCCCTGGTAAAGTATACCGCCGCGATAATGATGATGCGACACACTCACACCAATTTATGCAAATTGAAGGACTGGTCGTTGATGAGAATATTTCCATGAGTGATTTGAAAGGGACTCTTGAAGTTTTCTTAAAAAAGGTATTCGGTCAAGACCGTGAAATCCGTCTTCGCCCAAGTTTCTTCCCTTTCACAGAGCCATCTGTTGAGGTGGATATTTCTTGTAAAATCTGTAAAGGATCAGGCTGCAGCGTATGTAAACAAACAGGCTGGATTGAAGTGCTGGGCGCGGGGATTGTTCATCCGAATGTACTTGAAATGGCTGGGTTTGATTCGAAAAAGTACTCAGGCTTCGCATTTGGTATCGGTGTGGAACGAATTGCAATGTTGAAATATGGCGTTGATGATATTCGTCATTACTATACAAATGATGTTCGTTTCTTAAAGCAATTTAACAACTATGAATCATAAAATCGGACGCACGATGAGTGACCAATGATAAAATAAGCGATTAATAAGGAGGATCAACATGTTTGTTTCATATAAATGGCTGCAGGATTATGTAGACCTTTCCGGCATCAGTGCTGCTGAGCTTGCGGATAAAATTACGAAAAGCGGGATTGAAGTAGAAGGCGTAGAGAAGAAAAGTGAAGGATTAAAGGGTGTTGTCATTGGACACGTATTAGAATGTGAACAGCATCCGAATGCCGACAAATTAAATAAATGTTTAGTCGATATTGGTGCTGGGGATCCGGTTCAGATTATTTGCGGTGCGCCGAATGTCGGGAAAGGCCAAAAAGTGGCTGTTGCAACAGTTGGTGCAGTGCTGCCGGGGAATTTTAAAATCAAAAGAGCGAAGCTGCGCGGGGAAGAGTCAAATGGAATGATTTGTTCGCTTCAAGAGCTTGGCATTGAATCAAAATTAGTTGCAAAAGAGTATGCTATTGGAATTTTCAATTTTCCTCAAGATGCTGTTGTCGGTGAGGATGCTCTTGCAGCACTTGGTTTAGATGATGAGATTCTTGAGCTTAGTATTACACCAAACCGTGCAGATGCTCTAAGTATGTTAGGTGTGGCCTACGAGGTAGCTGCCATTCTTGGACGTGATGTAAAGTGGCCAGCTACAGATAAAGAAGAAGCAGCTGAGAAAGCTTCTGATTACATCAACGTAAAAGTGGAAGCACCTGAGGACAATCCATTATATATTGCAAAAGTTGTAAAAGATGTAAAAATTGGACCGTCTCCATTATGGATGCAAACACGTCTGATGAATGCCGGCATTCGTCCTCACAATAATGTGGTGGATATCACGAATTTTATTTTACTTGAATACGGCCAGCCGCTTCATGCGTTTGATTATGATCGTTTTGGTTCTAAAGAGATCGTAGTTCGCCGAGCAAAAGATGCCGAGAAAATCACTACCCTTGATGAAGCAGAGCGTACGTTAACAGCCGATCATCTTGTAATTACGAATGGCAAAGAACCTGTTGCAATTGCCGGGGTAATGGGCGGCGCCGATTCTGAAGTAAAAGAGGATACAACAAATGTTATTATCGAAGCAGCTTATTTTGCAGGTCCGGTCGTTCGTAAAGGTTCAAAAGACCATGGATTACGCAGTGAAGCAAGTGCCCGTTTCGAAAAAGGTGTGGATCCTGCACGTGTACGTGAAGCAGGTGAACGTGCAGCTAAGCTGATGGCTGAATTAGCAGGGGGAACAATCTTAGAAGGATCAGTTGAATTCAATGATTTAAGAATGGAGCCGGCCGTTGTTTCGATCACACTCGATAAAATAAACACATCAATTGGCACAAATATCAGTGCTGATCAAGTAATGGATATTTTCACTCGCCTACAATTTGATGTGAAGCGGGACGGTGAAAACTTCATTGTGACTGTTCCAACCCGCCGCGGCGATATTACAATTGAAGCGGATTTAGTAGAGGAAATTGCGCGTTTATATGGTTATGACAACATTCCTTCCACACTTCAGGTTGGTGTGACGACACCTGGCAGATTAACGGACTATCAGCAAAAGCGACGCATTGCCCGCCGCACATTAGAAAGTACGGGGCTATACCAGGCAATCACTTATTCACTGACAAGTCTTGAAAAGGCTTTACAGTTCTCATTAGCGCAGAGCGATTCCATTCGTCTTGCTATGCCGATGAGTGAAGAACGCAGTCAGCTTCGATTAAGTATCCTTCCACAGCTATTAGAGGTGGTAAAATACAATCAAGCACGACAAATCGATTCAGTAGCTGTATATGAAATTGGTTCTGTCTTCTTAAAGCAAGGCGATAATCAGCTTCCAAATGAGAGGGAGCATGTTGCCGGCGCTGTTACAGGCCTGTGGGAAGCAAACCTATGGCAAGGTGAGAAAAAACCGGTTGATTTCTATGTGGTAAAAGGTGTGTTAGAAGCATTATTTGATTCACTTGGAGTTACAGAAAACATTACGTACCGCCAGGCAGCAATTAAAGATATGCACCCAGGACGTACGGCAGAAGTACTGCTGAATGGCGAAGTCATTGGTTTTGTCGGTCAAGTACATCCAACTGTACAAAAGGATTATGATATTAAAGAAACCTATGTATTTGAGTTATCCTTTAAAGCACTTGCTGAGGCAGAGGTTGAACCGATTTCTTATGAAATGATTCCGCGTTTCCCTTCTATTACACGTGACATTGCGCTTGTTGTCGATAAAGAGAAAACAGCAGGAGAACTGGAAGCTATTATTACAGAAGCTGGCGGAGCATTATTAAAAGAAGTTCATCTTTTTGATTTATATGAAGGTGAACATATGGAAGCAGGCAAAAAATCACTTGCTTTCTCACTAAAATATTTCGATCCGGAACGTACGTTAACGGATGAAGATATTACGAAAGCGCATGATAAGGTATTGAACGCCGTAAAAGAGCAGGCTGGCGCCGTATTACGCAGTTAATATAATGAGATACAAAAAATCCTTCACCATTACTAGGTGGAGGATTTTTTTGTGAAAACTGATTATTTTTTTCTTAATAACTTCATCGCTTTTTCAGTATTGGCAAAATGCAGCTTTACATAAGCGGGCAGTACTTCTTTGCCTTTTTCTTTTATCAGTCTGGCACATGCCGTGTCTACCTGTGATCCGGCACCCTTCGGAATTTTAAAGCCTGCTGCCTTGCTTAATTTTTCAAAATGCTGGACAAAAGCATGTCTTGCGATAATCGACGCAGCAGCAACAGCTAGATGGATTCCTTCCGCTTTTGTACTAAAATAGACATTCTCTCTATGAATGACCTTTTGTCCTTTTAAATATTGATAATAGACTTCTTCTTTGGCGAACTGGTCAATTAAAATAGCCTCGGGCTTTTCAGGAGCCATTTTTGTCAGTAAATGGCCGATCGCTTGATTATGGAGAAGTGCTTTCATTTTCCCCTGTGACATGCCTGTTGCCTGTAGTTTATTGTATTTTTCGTTATGTAAAACCAAAAGGCTGTACGGTAAAAACTTTATTAATTGTTTTGCAATATCAGATATTTTCTCATCCGTTAGATTTTTTGAATCCTGCACGCCGATTTCCTTTAATAAGGCCATGTCTTCTTTTCTCACATATGCTGCGCAGACGGTGATCGGTCCGAAAAAATCGCCTGTTCCTACTTCATCAGATCCGATGGCAGACAGTTGACTGATATTGTTTGGCAGGTTCGCAGAAGCTTTTGTCTTTGTTTGTTTTTTGGCTGCAGTTTCTTCTACAGGGAGTGATCCCCATTTCTTTGCTTCCACATCACACCCGCTGCCCTGAAAAAGAACTTTGCCTGATTTATAGGCTGTAATGGTGCAGCCGTGAGTCTTGGCGGAAAACACTCCTCCAGGAGGGGTTTTTCCTGTTAAATTTGCTTGATAGTGCTCCATCATTTTCATCATTTCCTGGCTGCTTTTCTTTAGTACGACATTGCTCAAATGATTCACTCCTTATCAATTGATCTCACTGATCAAGACGTATTTTGACATTCTTCAACGGAAACCAACATTTCTTTCTTTTCACTGTTTTCTGTTCATGATATGATTATGTTTAGGATTCTTTTGAATGGAGGCATGCAGTTTGTCAGAAACGAAAAAAAATCGTATTACTGTTGATATTTACGGTGTCCCGTATATTATTATCGGCACTGAAAGCCCACGCCATATTCGCCAGGTTGCTTCAATGGTAGATGAAAAAATGCGTGAAATTAACTCCATGAATCCTTCTCTCGGTACCAATAAACTGGCTGTTTTAACAGCTATTAATGCTGTTAATGACTATCTTCTTTTAATGGAACGAGTTGAACGTTTAGAAGAAGAATTAAAACGAGTAAAGGACTGAAAAAGTCATGTTGGACTTAGCTGTACTCATTATTTTAGTTTTTGGATTTTTAGTAGGGTTAAGGAGAGGGTTTATCCTCCAGCTTATTCACCTTACCGGATTTATTATTGCTTTTATTGTTGCTTATTTGTACTATAATCAGCTTGCGCCGAAATTAACTCTTTGGATACCATACCCTAATCTAGATATGAATTCTACATATTCATTACTGTTTGAAAATGCAAATTTAGAAGATGCCTATTATCGCGCCATTGCATTTGTCGTGATTTTTTTTGCTGTGAAAATATTATTGCAAATAATCGGAAGCATGCTGGATTTTATCGCCCAAATTCCAATTCTAAAGCAGTTAAATAGATGGGCGGGAGGGATATTAGGTTTCATTGAAGTTTATCTTATCATGTTTATTATATTATTTATAGCAGCACTCTTGCCAATTGAATCGATTCAAGTTTCACTGACAAATTCAATTCTTGCAGAATTCATTGTAAAGCAAACTCCGATTCTATCACAACACATTCAAGATTTGTGGATACAAGCCCCTTCGGTGAAATAACTTCTCTTTCGAGAGAAGTTTTCTTTTTAAGGGAATAATAAGAAGAAAAGGAATGGACCTGAAGGTGAATAAAGATGACTAATAAAAAAGAAATCATTCGTTTATTGGAAACGATTGCGATTTATATGGAATTAAAAGGTGAAAATACCTTTAAAGTATCGGCATTCAGAAATGCAGCCCAATCATTGGAAGTACATGAAACAGCTTTGGAAGAGATAGCAGACTTTACCGCACTGCCGGGTATCGGAAAGGGAACAGCAGCGGTCATAGAAGAATATATGCAGGAAGGAAAATCCTCGGTTCTAAAAGAACTGCAGGAAAAGGTTCCAAAAGGCTTAATTCCATTGTTACAGCTGCCTGGCTTAGGGGGTAAAAAGATAGCGAGGCTGTACAAGGAATTGGGGATTGAAAATGCGGCGGACCTTGAGAATGCATGCCGGGAACATAAGATACAAGGATTAACCGGTTTTGGTAAAAAATCTGAAGAAAATATTTTAACTGCTCTCCTAAAGGCAGGAGGGAGGCCGGATCGGCTTCCGCTTGCGTTCATGCTGCCACTTGCGGAAAAAATTGAAGCCGCGCTGGCACAAATGGGGGGAGTTGTGCAATTTTCACGTGCAGGCAGCCTGCGCAGAACGAAAGAAACGATAAAGGACCTTGACTTTATTATTTCCACGGAAAATCCCTTAGTGGTGAAAGAGCAGCTGTTAAACTTGGCAGATATAAAGGATATTATTGCCGCGGGTGATACGAAGGTATCAATCGTATTGGACAATGGTTATGAAGTATCGATTGATTTCAGGCTGGTACGTCCGGCAGAATTTGCGACCACTCTGCATCATTTTACTGGATCAAAGGAGCATAATGTCCGGATGAGGCAGCTTGCAAAGGCAAAAGGAGAAAAAATCAGCGAGTACGGGGTCCAAACTGAAAATGGTGACGTTCTAACATTTACATCAGAGGCTGAGTTTTATGCTCACTTTGATCTGCCGTTAATCCCGCCGGAAATGAGGGAAGACGGGAGAGAAGTTGATGAGTACAAAGAAAATTACGGTTTGATTTCCTTGGCTGACATTAAAGGGGATCTCCATATGCATACGACCTGGAGTGATGGAGCCCATTCGATTGAAGAAATGGTGGAGGCATGCCGGGCGAAAGGCTATCAATATATGGCGATTACCGATCATTCACAATATTTAAAGGTAGCAAACGGCTTAACAGCTGACAGGCTCCGTAAACAAAAAGAAGAAATTCACCGCTTAAATGAGAAATATGAAGATATTACGATTCTTGCCGGAGTGGAAATGGATATCTTACCAGATGGTACGTTAGATTACGATGACCAATTGTTAGAGGAAATGGATTTTGTCATTGCCTCCATCCATTCAGCTTTTTCTCAGCCAAAGGAAAAAATCATGGAACGGTTAAAAACGGCTTTAAATAATTCTAACGTAGATTTGATTGCCCATCCTACCGGAAGGAAGATTGGAAAGAGAGAAGGTTATCCGGTCGATATCGATTTACTAATTGAATTAGCAAAAGAAACGAATACGGCACTAGAGTTAAACGCAAATCCCAATCGATTAGACTTATCTGCTGACCATATTCAAAAAGCGCAGGCAGCAGGAGTGAAAATCATGATTAATACGGATGCCCACAAGCTGGAAACACTGGATCATATGAAAATAGGTGTATCGACAGCCAAAAAGGGCTGGATAAAAAAAACTAGTGTAATAAATACATGGGATAAGGATGCATTGATGGCTTATCTCAATGAACGGTAATAATGGAAGGCAAAACAAGCTTTTTAAAATAGAGGGAGGAAATAACTCCATGCAGCAAAAGGTTCTAAAGGTACTAGAATTTGATAAAGTGAAGGCGCAGCTTCTCGAGCATGTATCGTCATCATTAGGAAGGGAGCTCGCTGAACAGCTGATGCCTTCTACAGATTTTGTAGAAGTGGTAAAAAGGCAGGAAGAAACAGATGAAGCGGCAAAAGTATTCCGCATTAAAGCCAATATTCCTTTAGGTGGGATTTTTGATATTCGCCCGCATATTAAGCGTGCTGTTATTGGAGGCATGCTGAGTTCGCATGAATTAATGCAGGTAGCCAGTACAGTCCATACCAGCAGACGAATGAAACGATTTATTGAAGAGTTTTCTGAGGAAGATGGAGATATTCCCCTTCTACTCGAGAAAGCAGGAAGGATCATTGTTCTTGCAGAATTAGAACAATCGATTAATAATGCTATTGACGATAACGGAGAAGTTCTCGACAGTGCAAGTGAAACACTGCGTTCACTTAGAAACCAGCTTCGCACGAAAGAGGCAAGGGTACGGGAACGTCTGGAAAGTATGATCCGTTCTTCAAGTGCCCAGAAAATGCTTTCTGATGCGATTGTAACCATTCGTAATGATCGGTTTGTTATTCCGGTTAAGCAGGAATATCGTGCCCATTACGGCGGAATTATCCACGATCAAAGCTCTTCAGGACAAACGCTTTTTATTGAGCCGCAGGCGATTGTTGAGCTAAATAATGATATCCAAAACATTCGTGTCAAGGAACAACAAGAAATAGAGCGGATCCTCATCATGCTGTCTGCCCAAACAGGAGAGTATAGCTTTGAACTTGAAACCATTGTAGAGATTCTTGCCGATGTGGATTTTATGTTTGCAAAAGCACGTTATAGCAATAGGATTAAAGCAACGAAGCCAATCATGAACCATGAAGGGCGGATTTCCTTAGTCAAAGCCCGCCATCCCTTAATTCCAATTGATGAAGTAGTGGCGAATGATGTTACCCTTGGAAAGGACTTTACAACGATTGTTATAACAGGTCCAAATACAGGCGGAAAAACAGTTACACTTAAAACCGTCGGCCTCTGTTCTTTAATGGCCCAGGCTGGTTTGCAGATTCCTGCATTAGATGGATCGGAAATGGCTGTTTTTGGTGCTGTTTATGCCGATATTGGCGATGAACAATCAATTGAACAGAGCCTAAGTACATTTTCTTCACATATGGTTAATATTGTTGAAATATTAAAAAGTGTAGACTTTGAAAGCCTTGTATTATTTGATGAGCTTGGTGCAGGAACGGATCCGCAGGAAGGTGCAGCATTGGCAATTTCAATATTAGATGAAGTGAATAGAAGAGGAGCCCGGGTGATTGCAACAACCCATTATCCTGAATTAAAAGCATATGGGTATAATCGAGAAGGAGTTGTCAATGCCAGCGTCGAATTTGATATTGAAACACTTAGTCCGACCTACCGTTTATTGATTGGTGTTCCGGGTCGAAGTAATGCATTTGAAATTTCAAAGCGTCTTGGCTTAAGTGACCGTGTGATTGAAAAGGCCCGTTCTTTTATTGGTACTGACAGCCACCAGGTTGAAAATATGATTGCTTCGTTAGAAAGTAGCAAGCGTGAAGCAGAAAAGGAATTACAGGAAGCGAATGAGATTCTGAAAAATGCCGAAATGCTTCAAAAAGACTTGCAAAAGCAAATGATGGAGTACTACGAAAAGAAAGATACGCTGTATGACAAAGCAACAGATGAAGCCCGTGATATTATTGATAGGGCCAAAAGAGAAGCAGAAGGTATTATTCATGATCTGAGAAAAATGCGCCATGAAAAACAGGCTGAGATAAAAGAGCATGAATTAATTGATGCACAGAGAAAATTAAACGAGGCTGCTCCGAAAGAAAGAAAATCGAGAGCTCTGACAGAAAAGAAAACAAAAAAACATGTGTACAAACCGGGTGATGAAGTAAAAGTATTAAGCTTTGATCAAAAAGGTACACTTCTTGAGAAAGTATCAACCGATACGTGGCAGGTCCAAATAGGAATATTAAAGATGAAAGTTGAGGAAAAAGATCTCGAGTTTATTAAGACGCCGAAAGTAGTGGAAACAAAACCACTTGCAACGGTAAAAGGAAAAGACTTTCATGTTAGTCTTGAATTGGATCTCCGTGGAGAAAGATATGAAAATGCCCTTTCCAGGGTTGAAAAGTATATTGATGATGCATTACTGGCTGGATATCCTCGTGTGTCGATAATACACGGCAAGGGGACGGGAGCGTTGCGGCAGGGTGTACAGGAATATTTACGTAATCATCGTGCCGTCAAGAATATACGCTTCGGCGATCATGGGGAAGGCGGTACGGGTGTCACGATAGTGGAGTTTAAATAGCGGGCGGTGAGGCTTAGATGAATCAATTTTGGGAGAACCAATATGTTCAAACAGCTGCCAATTACAGCGTTGTTATACTTTGTATCATTGTTTTCTTAGCTGTATTTGAACTGGTGACAAAGTATAGAAATTGGTCGGAAATAAAAAAGGGAAATTTGGCAGTAGCCATGGCCACCGGAGGAAAAATATTCGGCATCACGAATATTTTCCGTTTCTCCATTGAACATAATAATACTTTGCTGACAATGGTGGGCTGGGGAGTGTTCGGTTTTCTTCTTCTACTTGTTGGATATTTTATTTTTGAGTTTTTAACTCCAACCTTCAAAATAGATGATGAAATTGAGAAGGATAACCGAGCAGTCGGCTTGATTTCGATGGTCATTTCGATCGGTCTATCTTATGTTATTGGAGCAAGTATCACATAAAGGGAGAGCATAAAGTGGAAAAACTCGCAAAAATACTATTGATTTGCTGTGGTATTTTTTTATTGATTGGGATTATTTATATGGTATTTTTTGTTTAATAGAAAAACGAACCTGTATCGAAGCGGGTTCGTTTTTTTGTGTTCTAATTAGAGGCAAGGAATCCATATATATAAATAAAAAAGAATCGTTTGCATAGGTTTGTCACGAAAAAGGAGGGCCATCATGAGTGAAAAGCCGTGGCTTCAACTTTATCCGGAGGAAATCCCTCCACAGTTAAATTACGACAATAAACCGCTTCAAGATTATTTAAAAAGTACAGCAGCTGAATTTCCAAATAAAAAAGCTATCCATTTCTTAGGCAAAGAATTTACATTTCAATATATATATGAGGCTGCTGTGAAGCTGGCAGGATATTTACAGGAAATCGGTATCAAAAAGGGTGATCGCATAGCGATCATGCTTCCTAATTGCCCGCAGGCAGTGATTTCTTTCTACGGCATCTTGATGGCCGGCGGAATTGTCGTTGAAACTAATCCCCTGTACACAGAGCGTGAACTGCAATACCAATTGAATGACTCCGGTACAAAATTGATTATTACCCTGGATATTTTGTTTCCGAGGGTAACGAAAGTGAAAGCAAGTACAAATTTACAACATATCGTTGTAACCACTATCAAGGATTTCCTTCCCTTCCCAAAAAACATCATCTACCCTTTTCTCCAGAAAAAACAGTATGGTCTTGTTGTGAATGTAAAGCACGGGAATAATAACCATTTATTGAAAGAAATATTAAAAGGGCCGAATGCTGCCTATATAGAAAATAACCTACATCATGAAGAGGATATTGCACTTCTCCAATATTCAGGAGGAACAACCGGTTTCCCTAAGGGAGTCATGCTGACACACAAAAATCTTGTTGCAAATGTTTCCATGTGTTCTGCCTGGCTATATAAATGTAAACGCGGTGAGGAAATCATCCTCGGTATTATTCCATTTTTTCACGTGTATGGAATCACAACATTAATGATACTAGCTGTTATGGAAGCCCACAAAATGGTCTTACTGCCTAAGTTTGACGCGGAAACAACTTTAAAGACGATTCACAAACAGCGTCCGACCTTATTTCCGGGAGCACCTACGATCTATATTGGGCTCTTGAATCATCCTGATTTGAAAAAATATGATATATCATCCATTGATTCCTGTCTTAGCGGTTCTGCACCATTACCAGTTGAAGTACAGCAGCAATTTGAGCAGGAAACCGGCGGGAAACTGGTGGAGGGTTATGGATTAACAGAGGCTTCACCGGTTACACATGCAAACTTCCTATGGGGCCGAAGAAAACCGGGGAGTATTGGGGTACCGTGGCCTGATACAGAAGCACAAATCGTCTCCTTGGAAGATGGGGAGTCACTTCCTCCGAGAGAAATCGGTGAAATCACCATTAAAGGTCCGCAAATCATGAAAGGCTATTGGAATAAACAGGAAGAAACAGAAAATATCATTCGAGACGGCTGGCTTTTTACAGGGGATCTAGGGTATATGGACGAAGAAGGGTATTTCTATGTGGTTGATCGGAAAAAAGATATGATTATTGCAGGCGGGTTTAATGTCTACCCGAGGGAAGTAGAGGAAGTCTTGTATGAGCATCCACATATACAAGAAGTAGTGGTTGCAGGTGTACCCGACCCATATCGCGGTGAAACAGTAAAAGCCTATATTGTGTTAAAGAAGAACACCTTTGTGACAGAGCAGGAGCTTAATGAGTTTTCGCGTAAATATCTCGCTGCTTATAAAGTACCGCGAATATATGAATTTCGTGATGAGTTACCAAAAAGTACAGTTGGAAAAATTTTACGCAGAGTGCTTATTGATGAAGAAAGAAATAACCTTGAAAATGTCGAGGACAATGAACAAGAGTGAAAAAGGCCGGAATTCATACCGGCTTTCCTTCTGAGTAAGATTACGGATAGATATTTATGTCAGACTAGCCTGTGAATTTGGAAAATAGAAGGAATAATACACATAATGATAGAAATTATGAATGAACTATGTAAAACATTTGGTAACAGAAAATGAGAAGTTAGGTGGTGTTCAAGTGGAGTTTGTAATGTGGAGTTATCAGGATCGAGTAGCAAAGATTACACTTAAGAGACCGCCCGCAAATGCGCTTTCTTCAATTTCACTAAAGGAACTCTCATCAGTACTGGATCAAATTGAGAAAAGTGATGAAATCAGAGCAGTCATTATTCATGGGGAAGGCCGTTTTTTTTCTGCAGGTGCCGATATTAAAGAGTTTACTAGTATAGAATCTACGGAACAATTTGCCCAATATGGCAAGTATGGTCAAGCATTATTTGAGAGAATTGAAACCTTTTGCAAACCGATTATTGCTTGCATCCATGGAGCTGCACTTGGAGGCGGGTTGGAATTAGCAATGGCCTGCCATTTTAGAATAGCGGCTGAGGATGCAAAGCTTGGTTTACCTGAGCTGCAGCTTGGGTTAATTCCGGGATTTGCTGGAACACAAAGGCTTCCAAGATATGTCGGGGCTGCCAGAGCAGCGGAAATGCTGTATACAAGTCAAGCCATTACAGGGAAAGAAGCCGTTCAATACGGACTAGTTAATCATGCCTTTCCTGAAAAAGAACTGCTTAATAAAACGGAGGAAATGGCTAAATTAATTGCTAAGAAAAGTCCTGCCTCCATCAAAGCAGTCATTACACTACTAAATGCTGCAAAAACAAAAGAGTATTATGCAGGAGTAGAAAAAGAAGCTGAGCTTTTTGGTGAAGTGTTCTCTTCAAATGATGCAAAAGAAGGTATCTCTGCATTTATAGAGAAAAGACAGCCGAAGTTCAAAGGGAACTGATGAATGGGTGGTATAGCTTTTTTGTTAATAATATACAGAATATTTATAAAAATTTTAATTCTACTAAGATAACGGGAGGTAATCAAGATGAATATATATGTCCTTATGAAAAGAACCTTTGATACGGAAGAGAAAATTACACTTTCTAGCGGAGGCATCAATGAAGACGGTGCGGAATTTATTATCAATCCATATGATGAGTATGCCATAGAAGAAGCAATCCAAGTGAGAGATGCTCATGGCGGAGAAGTAACAGTTATTTCTGTCGGCAGCCAAGATGCAGTAACACAACTCCGTACGGCATTAGCGATGGGAGCAGATAAAGCAGTGCTAATCAATACAGAAGATACGGTTGAACATGGGGACCAGTATACAACGGCGAAAATCATTGCGGAGTATTTAAAGGATAAGTCACCTGACTTAATTCTAGGCGGAAATGTTGCAATTGATGGCGGTTCTGGTCAAGTAGGACCAAGGGTGGCTGAACTGCTTGGAATTAATTATGTAACAACAATAACAAAGCTTGAAATAGATGGAAACCGTGCCACTGTTGTACGAGATGTGGAAGGGAATTCCGAAGTAATTGAAACAAATTTGCCATTATTAGTGACTGCACAACAGGGTTTAAATGAGCCTCGATATCCTTCATTACCAGGGATTATGAAGGCCAAGAAAAAACCGCTGGCAGAACTTGAATTAGATGATTTGGACCTTGACGAGGATGAAGTTGCAGCGAAAACAAAAACAATAGAGATTTTTCTGCCACCGAAAAAGGAAGCAGGACGTCTGCTGCAGGGTGAGTTGGAACAACAAGCAAAAGAATTAGTGCAGCTGCTTCATAGTGAAGCGAAAGTGATTTAAGTGAAAGAACAAAATACCCGGGAGGTAATAATGCCTATGTCGAAGAAAATACTTGTACTTGGTGAGGTTCGTGATGGTTCCCTACGTAATGTTTCGTTTGAAGCAGTAGCAGCTGCTAAAGCAGCCGCCCAAGGTGGCGAGGTAGTAGGAGTATTAGTCGGACAATCAGTCCATTCTTTAGGCAATGACTTGATTCAACATGGTGCAGACCGTGTTGTAACGGTGGAACATGTACAATTAGCCCAATATACATCAGATGGATATGCCCAGGCCCTTTTAGCTGTTATCCAGGATGTCAATCCGGATGGGATCATTTTCGGTCATACAGCCCTAGGAAAAGATTTAGCACCGAAGCTGGCAGCAAAATTAAATTCGGGTTTAATCTCAGATGTTACGGCGATTGAGGAAGCGGGAGGTAATATTATTTTTACCCGCCCGATCTATTCAGGAAAAGCTTTCGAAAAGAAAATGATTACGGATGGACTAATGTTTGCTACGATTCGTCCGAATAATATTGCTCCACTTGAGAAGGATGAGTCCAAAACAGGCGATATTTCCTCTTTGCAGGCAGATATTAAGGATTTACGCTCCATCATCAAAGAGGTTGTACAAAAAGCAAGTACAGGTGTAGATCTTTCCGAAGCCAAAGTCATTGTGGCCGGCGGACGCGGTGTAAAGAGTAAAGAGGGATTTGAACCGTTAAAAGAATTGGCTAAAGTGTTAGGCGGCGCAGTCGGAGCATCCCGAGGTGCTTGTGATGCAGATTATTGTGATTATTCCCTGCAGATTGGACAGACGGGAAAAGTGGTCACACCTGATTTGTACATTGCCTGCGGGATTTCCGGTGCCATTCAGCATTTAGCCGGAATGTCTAATTCCAAAGTCATTGTAGCTATTAATAAAGACCCTGAAGCAAATATTTTTAATGTTGCCGACTATGGCATTGTTGGTGATCTATTTGAAGTTGTTCCGATGCTGACGGAGGAGTTTAGAAAACTGCTTATTAAAGCATAAATAGGGTCCTGTAAAAAGAAAGCGAGCGGAAAGCCAAACCGTTCGCTTTTGTGTTTTAGAGCGTTAATTTTTGGACATACTACCTCCGATGAGGCAAAATGTTAGCAAGATGATTGTAACGATGATATACTTTCATTAGAATTTTAAGTTATTCGAGGAGGAAATTGTTAAAATGGCTATAACACATGCAACTGATCAAACGTTTGCAACTGAAACAGGTTCTGGCTTAGTGCTTGTTGATTTCTGGGCACCATGGTGTGGACCTTGTAAAATGATTGCACCTGTTTTAGAAGATCTTGATTCTGAAATCGGCGACAAAGTGAAAATCGTTAAAGTAGATGTTGATGAAAATCAAGAAACTGCTGCTAAATTTGGCGTTATGAGTATTCCAACTCTAATCGTACTAAAAGAAGGCGAAGTAGTTGATAAAGTAGTGGGCTTCCAGCCAAAAGAAGCACTTGCTGAACGTTTACAACAACAATTTTAATTTAAAGCTTCAATCAGATAAATACAGTTAAAACGTCCCGCTAGCGTATGATGTTAGCGGGTTTTTTACATTTTCTTTTTTACTGCTTATGTCCTTTCCTACTTGCCCAACTACTCTTCGAACAACTAAAATGAAAAAAGAAATGACAAAGGAGGGAGCCCTGATGAATGATACAATCAAGAATAAACTCACATTATTGCCTGAACAGCCTGGTTGTTATTTAATGAAAGACCGCCAGGGAACAATCATTTATGTCGGGAAAGCAAAAATTCTCAAAAATCGTGTGCGGTCCTATTTCACAGGTTCCCATGATGGAAAAACATTAAGACTTGTAAATGAAATCGAGGATTTTGAATATATCGTTACATCTTCCAATGTAGAGGCGCTGGTACTTGAGATCAATTTAATCAAAAAATATGATCCTAAGTACAATATCATGCTGAAGGATGATAAAAGCTATCCTTTTATTAAACTGACTACAGAAAGACATCCTAGACTGATTACAACAAGAAAAGTAAAGAAGGATAAAGGAAAATATTTTGGACCTTATCCAAACGTTCACTCGGCAAACGAGACGAAAAAGCTGCTTGACCGGATTTATCCATTGCGTAAATGTTCGACACTGCCCGACCGGGTCTGTTTATACTATCATTTAGACCAATGCCTGGCACCATGTGTCAACGAAGTAAATGAAGAGGAATACCGGAAAATAACCGATGAAATTATCCGGTTTTTAAATGGCGGTTATAAAGAAATTAAGAATGAATTAACAGAAAAAATGACGGCTGCAGCAGAAGAGCTTGATTTTGAAAGAGCAAAGGAATATCGAGACCGAATTGCTCATATTGAAGCAACAATGGAAAAGCAAAAAATGACGACGACAGATTTTACTGATCGTGATGTTTTTGGATATGCAGTGGATAAAGGCTGGATGTGTGTGCAGGTCTTTTTTATCAGACAGGGAAAGTTAATTGAACGTGATGTATCGATGTTTCCGTTTTATAATGAACCGGAAGAAGATATATTGACATTCTTGGGACAATTTTATACAAAAGAAAACCACTTTAAGCCTAAGGAGATTCTAGTTCCTGATACTGTATCAGCTGAAATAGCCGAGGAGGTATTACAGGTAAAAGTGCTGCGGCCGCAAAGAGGACAAAAGAAGGACTTAGTTAAGCTCGCCTGTAAAAATGCAAAAATTGCCCTTACGGAAAAGTTCTCGTTAATTGAACGGGATGAAGAGCGGACAATCAATGCCATCGAACGGCTTGGCCAGGCCATGGGAATTTATACGCCGCATCGCATTGAGTCATTTGATAACTCGAATATTCAAGGTACGAACCCGGTTTCTGCCATGATTGTTTTTATTGATGGAAAGCCGGAAAAAAAGGAATACCGGAAATATAAGATAAAGACTGTCCAAGGGCCGGATGATTATGAATCGATGCGTGAGGTTGTCCGGCGAAGATATACACGGGTTCTAAAAGAAGGATTGCCGTTTCCTGATTTAATTATTATTGATGGCGGGAAGGGACATATTGAAGCAGTTAGAGATGTATTAGAAAATGAACTGGGGATTGATGTACCAATTGCCGGATTGGCGAAGGATGAAAAGCATCGGACATCCCAGCTGTTATATGGAAATCCGCTTGAAGTAATAGATCTGGCGAGAAATAGTCAGGAATTTTATTTATTACAAAGGATACAAGATGAGGTTCACCGGTTTGCGATCACGTTTCATCGTCAATTAAGGGGGAAAAATGCTTTTCAATCCATACTTGATGATATTCCCGGCATAGGAGAGAAGCGAAAAAAACAATTGTTAAAAAAATTTGGCTCTGTGAAAAAGTTAAAGGAAGCGGCGCTTGAGGACATTGTCGCTGCCGGAATCCCACAGAATACAGCAAAAGCATTACTAGATAAACTCCAAGAATAATTGTCAGTATCCTAATAAATATGTTATAGTAAAATTAACTTTATAATTTTGGCACTATATAGTGTTGAAATGAAGGTAGAGGTGCGGGCTTCATGAGTAAAAATCCGGAGAAGGATGAGCTTCTGTGATGGATTTTAAAAGGGACGCTTGCCGAAGTAAGAAAGGACTCATTGCTTTTCTTGCTGGTTCTGTATTGAATAAATGCAGGATTGTCAAGACAAATTAGTCTTGGAGAGCTATCTCATTTTGTGTGCGTATTATTGGAATAATACTGGATTGTCACAGCAATGAGGTAGAGACTCATTGCTTTTTTTTGTGCTGTTCCATTCATGCGCATCCCGTATGAATGAGCTTCTTTCACAAGATAAGCAACTGCTCTAGGAAAAGAACGTACGATAGAAAGAAGGGAAATAATGGGGATTATTGTTCAAAAGTTTGGCGGTACGTCGGTTGGCAGTGTTGAGAAGATTAAAAATGTTGCCGAACGTGTTATTGAAGAGAAACAAAGAGGGCATGATGTAGTCGTTGTTGTTTCAGCGATGGGAAAAACGACAGATCAACTCGTTGTGATGGCAAATGAAATTTCAGATTATCCTAACAAAAGGGAAATGGATATGCTTTTGGCAACCGGTGAGCAGGTAACTATCTCGCTTTTAACGATGGCATTATTAGAAAAAGGATATGATGCCGTTTCCTATACTGGCTGGCAGGCAGGAATGACAACAGAATCTGTTCATGGGAATGCAAGGATTTTAAAAATCGATACAGAACGGATTGAGCGGCCCTTAAAAGAAGGGAAAATTGTAGTTGTAGCAGGCTTTCAGGGAATAACAGAAGATGGTGAAATTACGACATTAGGCCGTGGAGGCTCGGATACGACAGCTGTTGCATTAGCAGCTGCTTTAAAAGCAGATAAATGTGATATATATACAGATGTAACGGGTGTTTTTACGACGGATCCGCGTTATATCAAGGGCGCGCGTAAGCTGCAGTCTATTTCATATGATGAAATGCTAGAGCTTGCTCAGCTTGGGGCAAGTGTGTTACATCCAAGAGCCGTCGAATATGCAAAAAATTATTCCGTACCACTTGAAGTTCGTTCAAGTACGGAAAGAGAACCGGGAACCATCATTGAGGAGGAAGTGTCATTGGAGGAAAATCTAATTGTACGTGGACTGGCATTTGAAGATCAAATTACGAGAGTGACGATAAATGGTTTGTCAAATTCATTAACAGGACTTTCAGATGTGTTTACAACGTTGGCCAAACATCATATAAATGTAGATATTATTATTCAAAGTTTTTCAGATGAACGGACGAATCTGTCCTTTTCGATAAAAAGCAATGATTTAAAAGAAGCAATGGAGGTTTTGGAAAAGAATAAAAGCTTGTTTCCGTATGAAAAAATTGAGACTGAGTCAGGCTTAGCCAAGGTGTCAATCGTTGGTTCCGGTATGGTCTCGAATCCTGGTGTAGCGGCAGAGATGTTTGCGATTCTCTCTGAAGAAGGCATCCAAATAAAAATGGTAAGTACTTCTGAAATTAAAGTTTCAACTGTTATTGCTGACAGCCAGATGGTCCATGCCGTAGAATCCCTGCATGAGACCTTTGGACTTTCACACTCAACTGTCAGGGCATAAAGAAAAGCGCAAGCGCCTGATCAGCCTTAAGGCTGTAATAAGACAAGCCGGCATGAAGGTTGTTCTTTAACCTTCTTGACGGATTGGCTAGACCCAAGAGGGGCCGGCTGCTTGCGCTAGACCACTATCAAAGTCTAAAGATATACTTTTTATCGCATAAAGAAAAGAGGCTGTCTGTGTACAGCCTCCTTTTTAAGATACAATGTCTTTTTTATCCCATTTAATTGTAAAGAGGACTTTTGAAGACTTTTTTCGCGGGTGTTCAAATGCTTCGGAAATCACTTGCTTTTGTATTTCAATTTGTTCAGCTAGAAATCCAGCTTCCAATTGAAATTGATGTGAATCACGGGATTTTTTATTTTGCATGCGTTTTGAAATGATTGAACTTGTTAACTCTAATTCAAGTTCATTATTTGATTCCTTATTAATAGTTAAGATTCCCCAGCCTGCTTTATTGAAAAAGTCTATAATCTCTTCGAGGCTGTTAAGCGGGTATTTCCGTGCAAGCTTTTTACCTGCCCAATATAAAATCTCAGCGGTGTCATCTCCTAGTATTTCAGGTAATAACACCTTTCTTAGCAGTTCATAACCAAAAGCAGGAATGGTCTCTTCAGAGCTGACCTCTTGCTGTATCTCTGCAGCAGTACTTTTACTCAATGCGCTCCCCTCTTTCTACAACTCTATTATATACAATTTTCAATTTGAGTAAGCAAATGTGATGAAAAAAGAAGAATGGAAATCTGAGGGAAAAATGGATAATTTACTATGCTTCAACAAAATAAACCATAAATTTTGTTTGTTATAACGAATATTTGCAATAAGATTGAATTTTTTAAAAAAATTGTAGTAATTACGATAATTATGTAATTCGTTTTCTTGACCTATATTTCACTAGAGAGTAAAATGAAGTTGTCACACAATTGTAAGAAAATAAACTATTTACTTTTCTGATGTTGAGCGATTGCTCAAAATAAGCGGAGAGAAAACAGAAAAGTCAAAAATCACTATTTTTAAAAAACTAAGGGGGTAAAATGCAATGGCTGGAAATCGAGAGTATTTTAATCGCAGATTGCATTCATTACTAGGTGTTATACCTGTAGGATTATTCCTTACACAGCATCTAGTTGTGAATCACTTTGCTACAAAGGGAGAGGAGGCGTTTAACAATGCTTCTCACTTTATGGAAAGTCTTCCATTCAAGATCTTTTTAGAAGTTTTTATTATTTTCTTACCGTTATTATATCATGCAATTTATGGAGTCTATATTGCTTTCACAGCGAAAAATAATACTGGCAGATACACATTTTTCCGAAATTGGATGTTTATGCTGCAGCGTGTTACTGGTGTTATTACGTTTATTTTCGTTATTTGGCATGTGTGGGAAACAAGAATTGCAGCGGCATTTGGAGCAGAGGTTAATTTTCAAATGATGGAAGACATTCTGGCTAATCCATTTATGTTAGGATTCTACATAGTTGGTGTCGTTTCTGCTATCTTCCATTTTGCAAACGGTTTATGGTCATTCCTCGTAAGTTGGGGTATCACAATGACACCAAGATCACAACAGATTTCCACTTATGTTACAATGGTTATCTTCGTTGCACTTTCTATAGTGGGTGTTCGTGCTTTATTAGCTTTTGTATAATAGATACTGATGAATACAGTTTGATAGATTAAAGAACTAATGAACGTACTATGATTGGAGTGAGTTACGAATGTCGAAAGGGAAAGTTATCGTAGTCGGCGGTGGCCTTGCAGGTCTAATGGCGACAACAAAAATTGCAGAATCGGGAACAGCGGTTGACTTGTTCTCACTTGTACCGGTAAAACGCTCTCACTCTGTTTGTGCCCAGGGCGGTATTAATGGAGCAGTAAATACAAAAGGTGAAGGTGACTCTCCGTGGGTTCACTTTGATGATACTGTATACGGAGGAGACTTCCTAGCGAACCAGCCTCCAGTAAAAGCGATGACTGAGGCTGCACCAGGAATTATTCACTTATTTGACCGTATGGGAGTTATGTTTAACCGTACTCCTGAAGGATTACTAGATTTCCGCCGCTTCGGTGGAACGCAGCACCATAGAACAGCATTTGCTGGTGCAACGACTGGACAGCAATTACTATATGCTCTTGATGAACAAGTTAGAAGCCATGAGGTTTCTGGATTAGTTACAAAGTATGAAGGCTGGGAATTATTAAGCATCGTTGTCGATGATGAAGGAGTTTGCCGCGGTATTGTAGCTCAGAACCTTAAATCAATGGAAATTCAATCATTCTCAGCAGATGCCGTTATTTTGGCAACTGGCGGACCTGGAATTATCTTTGGTAAATCTACTAACTCTGTTATTAATACAGGATCAGCAGCAGCTATTGCTTACCAGCAAGGTGTTTACTATGCAAACGGAGAAATGATCCAAATCCATCCTACTGCCATTCCTGGGGATGACAAGCTTCGCTTAATGAGTGAATCTGCCCGTGGTGAAGGCGGACGTATTTGGACATACAAAGATGGTAAGCCATGGTATTTCTTAGAGGAAAAATATCCAGCGTACGGAAACCTAGTTCCAAGGGATATTGCAACACGTGAAATATTCGATGTTTGTATCAATCAGAAGCTCGGTATTAATGGGGAAAATATGGTTTATTTGGATCTTTCTCATAAGGATCCGCATGAACTTGATGTTAAATTAGGCGGTATCATTGAAATCTATGAGAAATTTACTGGTGATGATCCACGTAAACTTCCAATGAAAATTTTCCCTGCTGTTCACTATTCAATGGGTGGATTGTACGTCGATTATGATCAAATGACAAATATTCCAGGGCTATTTGCTGCTGGTGAATGTGATTATTCAATGCACGGAGCTAACCGTTTAGGAGCTAACTCTTTATTATCTGCAATCTATGGCGGAATGGTCGCAGGACCAAATGCTGTTCGCTATATTAATGGACTGGAAAAGAGCTCAGATGCTTTACCATCTACCATTTATGATCGTTATGTTAAAGAGGAAGAAGCTAAATGGAACAACATTATGTCCATGAATGGAACAGAGAATGCTTATGTGCTTCATAAAGAACTTGGAGAATGGATGACTGCAAACGTTACAGTTGTTCGTTACAATGATAAACTTCTTCAAACAGATGAAAAACTTCAAGAGCTTTTAGAACGCTATCAAAATATCAATATTAACGATACGGCTAAATGGAGCAACCAAGGTGCAGCATTTACTCGTCAGTTAGAGCATATGCTTCAGCTTGCACGTGTTATTACGATTGGAGCTTATAATCGTAATGAAAGCCGCGGTGCTCATTACAAGCCTGACTTCCCTGATCGTAATGATGAGGACTTCTTGAAAACAACAATGGCTAAATTCGTTGATAATAAGACAGCACCGGAATTCCATTATGAAGAGGTTGATGTATCACTTCTTAAGCCTCGTAAGAGAGACTATACGAAGAGCAGTCATTAATAGTAAAGTCACCGACAAGAATTAAAATTCAAAAAAGAGGGGAAATAGGGATGTCTGAACAAAAGACCGTTACATTTATTATCACCCGTCAAGATGATATGAATTCAGCACCTTATCAAGAGGAGTTTGAGGTACCGTATCGTCCGAATTTAAACGTTATTGCAGCATTAATGGAAATACGCCGTAATCCTGTCAATAAAAAAGGGGAAAAAACTACACCTGTTGTTTGGGAAATGAACTGTTTAGAAGAGGTTTGTGGTGCCTGCTCAATGGTAATCAATGGCAAACCACGCCAATCTTGTTCTGCGATTGTTGATCAGCTTGAACAACCAATCCGCCTAGAACCAATGAGCACGTTCCCAGTTGTTCGTGATTTACAAATTGATAGAAGCCGTATGTTTGACTCATTGAAAAAGGTAAAGGCTTGGATTCCTATTGATGGAACATATGATTTAGGTGCTGGACCACGTATGCCTGAGCAAAAGCGTCAATGGGCATATGAACTTTCAAAATGTATGACATGTGGTGTTTGTTTGGAAGCTTGTCCAAATGTAAATAGTAAATCAAACTTTATCGGACCTGCTCCATTATCACAAGTTCGTTTATTCAATGCTCACCCAACAGGTGCAATGAATAAAGCAGAACGTTTAGAGCAAATTATGGGCGATGGAGGTTTGGCAAACTGTGGAAACTCACAAAACTGTGTTCAGTCTTGTCCAAAAGGTATTCCATTAACTACATCAATTGCAGCTCTTAATAGAGATACAGCAATCCAATCATTTAAAAATTTCTTTGGCAGTGATACTGTCTAATAGTTATAAGAAAGAAGAGGATGTCTTGTGACATCCTCTTCTTTTCTAATTACAGCTGGCTTTTACACATGACCGCTTGGATAATAAAATAATCGATTTCGCCGTTTAATGCTTCCCAAATTGGTTTTAGTTTCTCTCCGCCTGCCATCTTAATGGCTTCTAACACCCGTTTCTCTGTTTCTGTATCAAACAGCTCCTGCCAATTGACTTCATTTCCTTCCTGAATGCTGCGAATAATATGTTTTTGGACCGTAATATTTGTTAATTTTCGCTCTTTGGCAATTTCCCCGATTGTTTTTCCTTGCATGTAGAGCTGGTAGGAGAGGTTATGACTTGGCTGTTCAAGCT
This sequence comes from Niallia oryzisoli, assembly GCF_036670025.1. Classification (NCBI taxonomy): domain Bacteria; kingdom Bacillati; phylum Bacillota; class Bacilli; order Caryophanales; family Bacillaceae; genus Niallia; species Niallia oryzisoli. The sequence goes on from NZ_CP137640.1 coordinate 1,206,378, forward strand.
GCTCCTTCCGCTTTGCTTCTTCCTTTTGAAGCGGTGGCATACCTGATACGGAAATATGATTTTCCTCTACATACTCGCATATTTTTGCCAAAAATGCCTGACCATACTTTGTAAACTTTGTTTGTCCTACCCCTTTTATTCGAAGCATTGCTTCTTCATTCATTGGGTAGTGTCTGCTCATCTCTTTTAATGTACTATCAGCAAAGATGATAAATGGCGGAATATGTTCTTCATCTGCGAGTTCTTTGCGTAGGACACGCAGAATTTCAAATAAATCTTTATTTTCGTCGGTTTCTTCTTTGTTATTTGTCATAACAGGTGCTTTTTTCATCATAACGGTTTCCTGCCCTTTTAACACAGGCATGGCTTTAGGCATCACCTTCACAACAGGATATTTTCCGTCTGTTAAGAGGAGGTAGCCTTCAGCCAGTAAATAATTAATCATGTTTACGATCTCTTTTTCTGTTTGTGTACGTAATAAACCATAGGTTGAAAGCTCTTGAAAGCGTAATTCTTTAATCCGTTTCTGGCTTGAGCCTTTTAATACCTGTGCAATTAACGTAACGCCAAACCGTTCTCCCATTCGTTTACAGCAGGAAAAGATCATTTGTGCCTCACGGGTAATATCCACCTTTTCTCGATGGTCAATACAGCTTGAGCATTTCCCACAGTTGCTGGTAGAACTTTGTTGATCAAAATACTGAATAATGTAGGATTGGAGACATTCCTCTGTATGGCAGTACATGACCATTTGATTCAGCTTATGGTATTCCTGCTCCCGTTTTTCAAAATCAAGGTTTGATTCCTCAATGAAAAATTTTTGTAACTGAATGTCCTGCGGTGAGAAAAGCAGATAGCATTCACTTTCCTCTCCATCTCGTCCTGCACGGCCTGCCTCTTGATAATAGGCTTCAATATTTTTTGGAAGATTATAATGAATGACAAAACGAACATTGGATTTATCGATGCCCATACCGAATGCATTCGTTGCAATCATGATTTCCTTTTCATCATAGACAAACTGATCTTGGGCTATTTTTCGCTGTTTTTCACTAAGTCCGGCATGATATTTTGCCACTGAATAGCCTTGCTGAGATAAGTAATGATGAAGCTGATCCGTCTCTTTTCTGCTTGCAGTATAAATAATGCCGGATTGCTTTTGATGCTGCTTTAAATAAGAAATGAGATAGTCACGTTTATTCATTCCTTTCACAACATGAAAGGCGAGATTTTCACGGGCAAAACCCGTTTTAAACGTGTCTGTACGCTGAATATTTAATAACATACGGATGTCATCTGCCACATTTACTGTTGCTGTCGCAGTTAAAGCGACCACAACAGGATTGTGTTTTAGTTTGCTTAAGGAAGAAATGATCGACCGATAGCTTGGTCTGAAATCATGACCCCATTGGGAAATACAATGTGCTTCATCAAATGCAATCAAAGGAATGTCAATTGAATTAAGCAAATCAATAAATTGTGAGGATTCAAATCGTTCTGGTGCTACATAAACAAGCTTATAGGCACCTTGGCGGATGAGAGAAATCCGTTCCGTCTGTTCCTTAGTAGTAAGAGAGCTGTTGATAAATGTTGCTGGAATTTCCGCACTGGAGAGTGAGTCGACTTGATCCTTCATGAGTGAAATAAGCGGGGAAATGACAATGGTGGTTCCGGAGAAAAGTAATGCTGGAATTTGAAAGCAAAGTGATTTTCCTCCACCTGTCGGTAAGATACCGAGCGTATTTTTCTTCTCCAAAATGTTTTCAATAATTTCCTTCTGCCCGTTTCGAAAAGATGAATAACCAAAGTATTCTTGTAACAGTTCCTTCGCTTTTAGTAACATTTCTTATCACCTTATTTACTAGAATAATATCTATTTTATCATTGAACAGTAAGCTTGATAAGAAGGGGGATTTAAATAATCTTTCTGCGTAGTGTCTCATATAATATGGGGAGCCATTTTAATTAATTTTAAATGAATTTGCACGCATTAAATAATTTACTTAAATTTGCCTTTATCATTCAAGAAATATTGTCACTCCAACACTTTCATTGACATATGATATGGTGACTAAATATATACCCATCCCGCAGTTCAAAGCTGGCGAAGGCAAGGAGGGTTACAATATTTGAAGGAGAATGAATATACACACAAGCCATTACTCACCAAACGAGAGAGAGAAGTATTCGAACTGTTAGTACAAGATAAAACAACAAAAGAGATCGCGGGAGAATTATTTATAAGCGAGAAAACAGTTCGTAATCACATCTCGAATGCCATGCAGAAATTAGGTGTCAAGGGGCGTTCACAAGCTGTAATAGAACTCCTTCGTATGGGAGAGCTAAAGCTTTGAAAATTAACCGGTATCCTCTTTTGAGGATACCGGTTAATACATGAATAGGGTTAATTTACTATTCAGCAGGTTCAGTTATCTTACTAATGGATGATTTATTACATATTTGCCTTGTTTGTTATGTATTTGTTCTTGAATTTTAAATTAAAGTGATAGAAAATAAGAACAGCCATTAGGAATGTTCAACGAATATAGAGGAGTGTCCAAAAAGAGATGGAACTTGATAAAGATGAATATTATGACGTAGTCACAAATATTGAAAAAGATCTCCGCTATATCTCCGGAATCATAAAACAAAAAGGGCGCGAGCTTTTAAGTGATTATTCAATTACCTTGCCCCAATTCATTGCATTACAATGGCTATTTGACGAAGGGGACATGACGATTGGCGAGCTGTCGACGAAAATGTATTTAGCCTTCAGCACGACAACAGATCTAATTGATAGAATGGAAAAAAACAGTCTGGTTAAAAGGGTACGTGATGAGAATGATCGCCGGGTTGTCCGGGTCCATCTGCTTCAGGAAGGAAAAAAGCTGATCGATGAAGTCATCAAAAAACGCCAGGCATATTTGCGAGAGCTTTTTCAAGAGTATTCACAGGATGATTTAGTTCAAATACAAAATAATTTAAAGAGATTACATCATGATATGCGATAAGAATGAGGCGGTTAGTTTGAGACATCCGATAGGAGTTATAGATTCAGGTGTTGGAGGGCTGACGGTGGCAAAAGAAATTATGCGCCAGCTCCCAAATGAACAAATTATATATGTTGGAGACACAGCAAGATGTCCATATGGTCCAAGACCAGCGGAGGAGGTAAAAACCTTTACATGGCAGATGACAAGGTTTTTATTGAATAAGGATATTAAAATGCTGGTGATTGCTTGTAATACGGCGACTGCTGTTGTATTAGAAGAAATTAGAAAAGAGCTTTCTATTCCGGTGCTTGGAGTCATTCATCCGGGAGCGCGGGCAGCGATAAAGGTCACGAAGAACAACCGGATCGGCGTGATAGGAACAGAAGGAACAATAAAGAGTGCAGCTTATGAAAAAGCACTTAAACAAATAAACAAGCAAACAAAAGTAGCTTCACTTTCATGTCCTAAATTTGTTCCATTAGTAGAGAGTGGAGAATATAATGGAGCTGTCGCAAAAAAAATTGTGGCAGAGACACTAAAGCCGTTAAAACATAAAGGGCTTGATACGCTAATTTTAGGCTGTACACATTATCCGCTTTTGGAGCCTGTTATTCAAAATGTGGTGGGGAGCAAGGTAAAAGTGATTAGCTCCGGTGAAGAGACAGCAACCGAAGTGAGCACGATTCTTCATCATAGCGGATTGCTGAATGTGGAGCAGGAAAGGTTAAGCCATACTTTTTATACAACCGGTTCAAAGACTATTTTTGCAAAAATAGCTTCTGACTGGCTTGGCAAACCAATTACAAATGTATTTCATATTGAGTTAGAACTGGAACCTCAAAAAAAGTAAGAGGTTCTTTTTTTATATACATTTGATGAGAACTAGCTGTAAAGCGCTTCAGAGGTAGTAGGAATATTTTCTCCTTAAAAGACGGTCTATTTTTAAAAACAGCTCGTATACATGTAGTACAAACTGTCTTTGGAGGGATTGTAATGTCTAAATCTAAATATAAAAAGACTTTAGTATCAACTGTGGTTGTTTCTGCCTTGCTGCTTTCCGGCTGTGGACTCTTTGGAGTGGAAGAGAAAGAACAAATTGATCCGCCGAAGGAAGTGACGTATACAAATGAAAAAACGGAGGTCACAGAGAAAACCAATACGACTGATAAAACTACAGCAGCTGACAAGGAGAAAGATGCAGCGGTTGAGGATACACGAAAAACTGAACTTTATTTATTTGATAAAAATGGATATGTTGTACCGCAAACATTAGAACTACCAAAAACCGAATCAGTAGCAAAACAGGCGCTGGAATACTTAGTGAAAAATGGTCCGGTAACAGATATGCTGCCAAACGGGTTTCAAGCTGTGATTCCAGATGAAACAAAGATTAGTGTGAATGTGAAGGATAAGGTCGCAACGGTAGATTTCTCCAGTGAATTTAAAAACTATAAGGCAGAGGATGAGCTTAAGATTCTTCAGTCCATTACTTGGACATTAACTCAGTTTGATTCGATCGAACAAGTTAAACTCCAAATGAATGGCCATCCGCTTGAGGAGATGCCTGTTAACGGTACACCAATTGGTGACGAGTTATCGAGAAAAATTGGAATTAATCTAGACGTATCACAGGCAGGCGATATTACGAATACAAAACCTTTAACGGTTTATTACATTGGCGGTGAAGCTGATTCCTATTATTTTGTACCTGTAACGAAACGCGTAAGTAATAAGGTGGAAAGCAACATCGATGCGGCTATTAATGAATTAGTGAAAGGACCAAGTGTAACTTCTAATTTACTCAATGAATTCAATTCAGATGTAGAATTACTGGACGAACCAAAGGTGGAGGATGGAAAGGTAACACTTAATTTTAATGAATCGATATTTGGCAGCTTTGATAAAAAAATGATATCCCAAAATGTACTGGAATCGCTTGTCCTTACTCTTACTGAACAAAAGGGGATTGAGAGTGTAGCGATAACGGTAAATGGAAAAGCTGAGCTGATGAGTGAGGATGGTAAAAAACTGACAAAGCCTGTAACTCGTCCAGAAAATGTTAATACAGGTAGCTTCTAAAGTTTTTTTTGATATACTATATAATGAAAGTGGAAAAGAGTGGGCAAAAATGCCGACTCTTATTCCCTTTGTTTAGTGTTATGAAGCAGAGAATCGCGGATATTCAAAGGTGGGCAAAGAGATGGAAAAAGTGATTATCGCAACAAAAAATCCAGGGAAAGCAAAAGAATTTATCCGGATGTTTAAACCATATGGAATAGAGGTTAAGACATTGCTTGATTTTCCGGATATAGAGGATATTGAAGAAACAGGACAAACATTTGAGGAAAACGCTATTTTAAAGGCTGAAACCGTTTGTAAGCAATTCAACCAAATGGTCATCGCAGATGATTCCGGGTTGATTGTAGATGCTCTTGACGGCAGACCGGGAATTTACTCGGCACGCTATGCAGGCGAAGAAAAAAATGATGAAGCCAACAATGATAAAGTATTAAATGAGCTCAAAGCTGTGAAAGAAAAGGATCGTACAGGAAGATTCTATTGTGCATTAGCATTGGCAATGCCCGGTAAGGAGACGATCACAGTAAACGGAAAATGTGAGGGCACTGTTCTATTTGAGAGAAGAGGAACCAATGGCTTTGGATATGATCCTATTTTTTATGTAACAGAAATGAAAAAATCAATGGCAGAACTTTCACCAGAAGAAAAAAATCAAATCAGTCACAGAAAAAAAGCGTTACAAAAACTAGAAGAACAATTATCACATTTGTTTTTGAAGGAGAACGAGTAATGAAAGTGCTGATCGTGAGTGATAGTCACGGAATGACAACCGAACTGGCAAAATTGAAGGAAATCCATGGAAGTGAAGTAGAATACTTCGTTCACTGTGGAGATTCGGAATTAGCTCCGGGTGAAACGGCTCTAAAGGAATTTATTACAGTTAGAGGTAACTGTGATTTCTATGAGGAATTTCCTGAAGATATTGTTAAAAAAATAGGCGGCCGGACGTTTTTCATTACACATGGGCACCGCTACTCTGTTAAATCCGATTTAATTAAGTTGTCGTATCGGGCAAAAGAGGCAGGGGCAGATATAGCATGTTTTGGTCATTCCCATTATCTTGGGGCTGAAATGGTGAACGGAACTCTGTTTATTAATCCAGGCAGCATCAGGCTGCCACGGGGAAGAAGAGAACGGTCATATGTTATTTTAGATATTCAGGAAAATGCCTACGAAATTAAGGTATTTGATCTTGATAAGGGTGAACTGCCTGAATTGAGACAAGTTTTTTCTCTATCGAACTAATCGATAGGGGAAAACTTTCTTCGTGAAACTTTCAACACTGCTATTGACATTTTAATTTACGCTTACTATAATTAAAAATGTCTTTTAAATAATGTCCCAGTAGCTCAGCTGGATAGAGCAACGGCCTTCTAAGCCGTCGGTCGGGAGTTCGAATCTCTCCTGGGACGCCATTTACACATGTAACCTACATAAATTCTACCAATTAAACTCATCTTCGAGAAGGATGAGTTTTTTTATGTTTTTTTGATAATAATAAAAAACAAAGAAATTACAAAATTTTATTTTTTCCTAAAACATCAATGCAACGCTAATGTAAGCGAATTCAAAAATGTTACTTTAACATAATTTTTTAATAATTCTTATGATTGGTCTTGACTCAACCGTAAAATCAGCGTAAGATAATTTCAACAAAAGAGTTACGAAATATTATTAAAAGATTGAAAACAATTCTTTTAAGTAAAAATGTACTCTTAATTGTTTGAAAGTTCTATTCATTTTGAACGCTTCATATGACATATAGTATAAGAGATATAGCTTAAAATGATGATGAGGAAAAGTAGTTTTATACAGAGGATTCTACAGAGAGCCGGGGCAGCTGGAAACCGGTGAATTCGGTATAGAATGAACTCACCTCTGAGTTCCTGCCTGAACAATCTATTTTCAGTAGGGCGGGACGGGTGCAAGACACTCGTTATTAAAGCGAGCAGCATAGGCTGCTCATAAGTGTACGCATTTATATTGCGTAAACAAGGGTGGTACCGTGGAGTAGGTTTCCAAAGCCTTTTCACCCCTTAGTCAAATTATTTGGCGTTTAAGGGATGGAAGGGCTTTTTATATTTTTATCAGAAAGAGGAGGTATAATCCAAATGTTGCAGGAAACTACCTTTGCCGGAACTAAGGCTCAACAACAAACGATTAGTGGATCGGAATTATTAATTAAGGCTTTGGAAAAAGAAAATGTAGAAGTGATTTTTGGCTACCCAGGTGGAGCTGTCTTACCTCTCTACGATAAATTATTTGATTCAAAAATCCGCCACATTTTACCACGTCATGAACAAGGCGGCATTCATGCGGCAGAGGGTTATGCAAGAATTTCAGGGAAACCAGGAGTAGTAATCGCTACATCAGGACCAGGAGCGACAAACCTTGTAACAGGTATAGCTGATGCGATGATGGATTCACTTCCATTGGTGGTCTTTACAGGTCAAGTAGCAACAGGCTTAATTGGATCTGATGCTTTTCAGGAAGCTGATATATTGGGAATTACAACTCCAATTACAAAACATAATTATCAAGTTCGCAACATTCATGATATTCCTCGCATTATCAAAGAGGCATTTTACGTTGCATCAACTGGACGACCAGGTCCAGTACTAATAGATTTTCCAAAGGATATCGCTTCAGGTATCGTAGAGGAAAAAGAATATAGTGAAGAAGTTACCTTGCCAGGCTACCAGCCAACAGTGAAACCTAATTATTTACAAATTAGAAAGCTGACAGAAGCTGTTAGCTCCGCAAAGAAACCGGTTATTTTAGCTGGTGCGGGTGTACTGCATGCGAAAGCGATGGAAGAGTTAAAACAATATGCTGAACAGCAGCAAATTCCGGTTGTTCATACACTTCTAGGTTTAGGTGGTTTTCCGGCAAACCATGACTTGTTTACCGGTCTAGGTGGAATGCACGGCTGCTATGCAGCGAATATGGCGATGTATGAAGCGGATCTTTTAATCAATATTGGTGCTCGTTTTGATGACCGTTTAACAGGTAATTTACAACATTTCGCTCCAAATGCAACAGTAGCACATATTGATATCGACCCTGCTGAAATCGGAAAAAATGTTCCAACTAAACTTCCAATTGTTGCTGATGCCAAAGAAGCGTTAAAGCAGTTAATTGGTCAAGATGGAAAGCCGCCTGTTCATCAAGAATGGATGGATACAATTAATAGTTGGAAAAAAGACTATCCATATTTTTATAACCAAGAAGGCTGTGAACATCTGAAGCCGCAGAAAGTTTTTGAAATGATTTATGAAAAAACAAATGGTGAAGCAATTGTTGTTACCGATGTTGGTCAACACCAAATGTGGGCAGCTCAATACTATCGTTTTAATAAAGCAGACAAATGGGTAACATCTGGCGGACTTGGAACTATGGGCTTCGGACTACCGGCTAGTATTGGTGCTCAAATTGCTGCTCCTGATGACACTGTTGTGTTAGTTTCAGGTGACGGTGGATTCCAAATGTGTATGCAAGAGCTTCAAGTCATTAGCGAGCATAAATTGCCAATTAAAATGGTTATTATTAATAACCAATCACTTGGGATGGTAAGACAATGGCAAGAGCTTTTCTATGAAAAACGTTATTCTCACAGCTTAATTCCTGGTCAGCCTGATTTTGTAAAATTAGCTGAAGCTTACGGGATTAAAGGATATAAAATTAATTCTACAGAAGAAGCTGAAACAGTTTTAAATGAAGTATTAAACAACGATGAACCAGTTGTATTAGACTTCAGAGTTGACCCCGAAGAATGTGTATATCCAATGATTGCATCAGGAAAAGGACTACATGAAATGGTAGGTGTTAAGCCATGATAAAAAGAATTATCAGTTTAACGGTTCTTAATCAACCAGGTGTACTAAACCGGATCACCAATTTATTTTCAAAGAGAAACTATAATATTGAAAGTATCACGGTCGGGGCTTCTGAAAATGAGGGAGTTTCAAGAATTACCTGTGCTGTACAAGTAGAGAATGAAGGCGTTATTGAACAAATCACAAAGCAATTGAATAAACAAATCGACGTATTAAAGGTAACTGATATTACCGACCAATCGATTGTTTCAAGAGAATTGGCTCTAATTAAAGTTCAAACTCTTCCGAATACACGAAGTGAAGTCTATTCACTAATTGATCCTTTCCGTGCTTCTATTGTTGACGTTAGTAAGGAAAGTATTGTTATCCAAATTACTGGTGAATCTGAAAAAATTGATGCCTTTATTGAATTAATCAAACCATATGGCATTAAAGAACTAGCTAGAACAGGTACAACTGCTTTTCCTAGAGGAATGCAGCTGCAAAGCACACAAAAGCTTAATATTGTTTAATAAATATGTTTTTTACACTTGTTTGGCAAAATAATGATATATTTTGCCAAACAGGGTATTATATATGGGATTCATTCTAATAGTAAAAGTAATGACTATCCAAAAACTAAAATAAGATACAGAGAAGGAGAGTTTAACAATGGCAAAAATGTATTATAACGGGGATGCAAACGCAGAATTTTTAAATGGAAAGACAGTAGCAGTAATTGGATTCGGTTCACAAGGCCATGCTCATTCACAGAACATGAGAGAAAGCGGAGTAAATTGTATTATCGGTCTTCGTAAAGGTAAATCTTGGGATAAAGCTGTTGAAGCTGGATTTGAAGTTTACTCAGTTGCTGAAGCTACAGCTAAAGCTGATGTAGTTATGATTCTTTTACCAGATGAGCAGCAAGCAAAAGTATATAAAGAAGAAATCGAGCCAAACTTAAAAGGCCAAGCTCTAATGTTCGCTCATGGCTTCAACATTCATTTCAGCCAAATCGTACCACCTGCAGACTGTGATGTTCTTTTAGTAGCTCCTAAAGGACCAGGACACTTAGTAAGAAGAACTTACACTGAAGGTGCCGGCGTACCTGCAATCTTTGCTATTTATCAAGACGTAACAGGAAATGCAAAAGAATTAGCTCTATCATATGCAAGAGCAATCGGTTCATTACGTGCAGGAGCTATTGAAACAACATTCAAAGAAGAAACAGAAACAGATCTATTCGGTGAGCAAGCAGTTCTTTGCGGCGGTTTAACTTCACTTATTAAAGCAGGCTTTGAAACATTAGTAGAAGCTGGTTACCAACCAGAAGTTGCTTACTTCGAATGTTTACATGAAATGAAGTTAATCGTTGACCTTATCTATGAAGGAGGCATGTCAAACATGCGTTACTCTATCTCAGATACAGCTCAATGGGGTGACTTCGTAAGCGGACCACGTGTAGTAGATGCAGCTGCTAAAGCAAAAATGAAGGATGTATTAACAGATATCCAAACTGGTAAATTTGCGAAAGAATGGATTCTAGAAAACCAATCTAACCGCGCAATGTTTAATGCCATCAATGCACGTGAAAACGAGCATCAAATTGAAGTGGTTGGCCGTGAATTAAGAAAAATGATGCCATTCGTAAATGATGCTAAACAGAAAGAAGTGGTGGGTAGTGCAAAAAATTAAGATTTATGATACGACACTTAGAGACGGAGAACAAACTCCAGGCGTCAATCTTAATTTTTCCGAAAAACTAGAAATCGCGAAACAATTAGAACGTTTAAATGTAGATATCATTGAGGCTGGCTTTCCTGCAGCCTCAAAAGGTGATGCTTCCTCAGTTCAAAAAATTGCCCAGACGATTAAAAATTCTACGGTAACGGGACTAGCACGCTGTGTGCAAAGTGATATGGATATTGCTTGGGAATCATTAAAGGACGGCGTAAACCCTCGACTTCATATTTTCTTAGCTACTTCTCCGATCCACCGTGAGTATAAGCTTAAGATGACAAAGGAACAGGTTATTGAAACATCTGTTGAAGCAGTAAAATATGCTGCAGCTAAATTTCCAGTTGTCCAATGGTCTGCTGAAGATGCAAGCCGGACTGAATTACCGTTTTTAGCTGAAATTGTTGAAAAAGTAATTCAAGCAGGTGCACATGTTATCAATATTCCTGATACTGTAGGCTATGGTACACCATATGACTACGGTCAAATCTTTAAGTACTTAAAAGAAAATGTTCCTTCCATTCACAAGGTTGATCTTTCCACACACTGTCATGATGATTTAGGATTGGCAGTGGCTAACTCACTAGCAGCTATTGAAAATGGTGCCACACAAGTTGAAGGTACGATTAACGGTATTGGTGAAAGAGCAGGTAACACTGCGTTAGAAGAAGTTGCCTTAGCTCTTCGCATCCGTAAGGATTATTACAACACTGAAACACGTCTTCATTTGCAGGAAATCAGCAGAACCAGCAGTGTCGTGAGCAAATTAACGGGTATGATCGTTCCTGCTAACAAGGCAGTTGTCGGTGCAAATGCTTTTGCTCACGAATCTGGTATCCATCAGGATGGTGTGTTAAAAGAAAAATCAACATATGAAATTATTTCACCTGAATTAGTTGGATTTGCGTCAAATAATCTAGTGCTTGGTAAACATTCAGGACGTCATGCCTTTAAAAACCGTTTAGAAGAACTTGGTTTAGTGGTTGAGGAAGAGGAAATCAGCGAATTATTTGCTGATTTTAAAGACCTTGCCGATCGCAAAAAGGAAATGACTGATGATGATTTAACCGCACTGGTTTTGGAAAAAAAAATCTCAAAAGAAGATCAATACTACCAATTGTTGTCCATTGAAGTTCAGAGTAAAGGGAATGAACATTCTGCAACCATAACTCTTTCTGGACGAAACAATGAGAACATTACCAAAACAGGTATTGGAAAAGGCAGTGTTGAGGCTGTATATAACACCTTAGAATCAATGGTTGATGAAAACGTTAATTTATTAGATTATCGTATTCAATCAGTCGGAGCAGGAAGAGATGCGCTTGCGCAAGTATTTGTTAAAATGCGCTGTTTAGAGATGGACACAAGTGGACGCGGTCTTGCTCAAGATGTGATTGAAGCATCTGCAAAAGCATACTTAAACGCTATCAACAGAGTCCTCTATATTAAAGAATCTTCTGATTCAGAGTTAGTTAAGTAAAAAAGAATAGGTAAGGCTGACTTGGAAAGAGAAGATGACAAAGGCTGTAAGACTCGGGAGAGAAGCAGTTGTCAAACTCTTTTGGGTCAGCCTTATTTTATAAAAATTTCGAAAAATTAGATAAATGAACTATCGGAGGGATATTCATGGAAAAGCGAATCGCAGTATTGCCGGGTGACGGGATTGGCAAGGAAGTTGTTCAAGGTGCGATTGAGGTTTTAAAAGCGGTGGGTGAACGTTATAATCACCAATTTTCTTTCGCATTTGCAGAAATCGGCGGATCAGCATATGATTCTACGGGAGTACCTCTTCCAGAAGAAACCATTAAAATTTGTAAAGAAAGCGATGCAGTTCTTCTAGGAGCTGTGGGTGGTCCTAAATATGATACGGTACCTGTTCACCTTCGCCCTGAACAAGGTTTATTACAAATTCGTAAAGCATTAAACTTGTTTGCCAATTTACGTCCAACAACTTATTTCGCTAGTTTAGCAGACTCTTCACCACTTAGAAAAGAGATCATTGAAGGTGTCGATATGCTGATGGTTAGAGAGTTAACAGGCGGAATCTATTTTGGTCAACCAAGAGAACGTAGAGAGGTTAACGGAAAAGAAGCGGTTGTTGACACGCTTTATTATGAAAGAGACGAAATTGAACGCGTGATTCGTCAAGCATTCGAATTAGCGAAAACAAGAAAGAAAAAAGTTACGTCTGTTGATAAAGCTAATGTATTGGAATCAAGCCGCTTATGGCGCGAAGTGGCTGTTGAAATCAGCAAAGACTATCCAGAGATCACACTTGAGCATATGCTTGTTGATAATGGTGCCATGCAATTAGTTCGTAACCCTAAGCAATTTGATGTAGTAGTAACAGAAAATATGTTTGGTGATATTTTAAGTGATGAAGCATCTGTATTAACCGGCTCATTAGGAATGCTGCCATCTGCAAGTATTTCAGAGGAAGGGCCATATCTATATGAACCAATTCATGGCTCCGCTCCAGATATCGCTGGTAAAAATATTGCCAATCCATTAGCAACAATCCTATCTGCTGCCATGATGCTGAAAGTTTCTTTTGGATTAGATGAAGAGGCAGCTGCAATTGAAAAAGCAGTCAATAGCGTTCTAGATGCAGGATTTAGAACAGGCGACATCATGTCAGAAGGAAAAACGCAAGTATCAACAACAGAAATGACCGAAGAAGTAAAGAAAGCTCTTTAAAAATATAAAAATTACTAAAAATTATAAATTGTCATAGCTGAATTATTATTCTATGATAATAGTATCGCAAAGCAACTTGAGGGGGGAAATCGAATGGGTAAGTCAATTATTGATAAAGTTTGGGACAAACATATTGTCCATCAAGAAGAAGGAAAACCGGATTTACTGTACATTGATTTACACTTAGTACATGAAGTAACTTCACCGCAGGCTTTTTCTGGGCTGCGCATGAAAAATAGAAAAGTAAGAAGACCTGATAAAACCTTTGCAACGATGGATCATAATATTCCAACAGTTAATCGTACGGTTATTGAGGATGAAGTAGCAAAGAACCAAATGACAACCTTAGAGAAAAACTGTATCGAATTTGGTGTTCCATTAGCAGGTATTGACAGTCCTGATCAAGGGATCGTCCATGTTATCGGCCCTGAGCTTGGCTTAACACAGCCAGGAAAAACAATCGTTTGTGGTGACAGCCATACATCAACACACGGTGCATTCGGCGCCATTGCTTTCGGAATCGGAACAAGTGAAGTAGAGCACACTTTAGCGACTCAAACACTTTGGCAAGCCAAACCAAAAACAATGAAGCTTGATTTTAAAGGAAAACTATCTGAAGGTGTAACTGCTAAAGATGTCATTCTTTATGTGATCGCAAAGCACGGAATTGGTTTTGGAACAGGACATATCATTGAGTATTGCGGAGAGGCTATTCGCAATATGTCAATGGAAGAACGCATGACAATCTGTAATATGTCTATTGAAGGTGGAGCTAGAGCTGGTCTTGTTGCACCAGACGAAACAACATTTGCTTATTTAAAAGGAAGAAAATATGCACCGGTAAACTTTGATCAGGCAGTTGAAGTATGGAAAGAGCTTGTATCTGATGAAGATGCTGAATATGATACAGTGATTGAAATTGATGCAGCTGATATCGAACCAATGGTCAGCTGGGGAACAAATCCTTCCATGACAGCAAAAATCAGTGAAAGTATTCCAACTCTTGCTGATTGTGAAACGGAAACAGATAAAAAGGCATTAGCAAATGCACTTCAATATATGGGATTAAAAGAAGGACAAAAGATTGAAGACATTGAAATTCAACATGTTTTCATTGGTTCTTGTACAAACTCCCGCATGGAAGACCTTCGTGCAGCAGCGGAAGTGGCAAAAGGGAAAAAAGTACACCCAGGTGTTCGTGCATTAGTCGTACCAGGTTCGCAGCAGATAAAATTAAAGGCTGAACAAGAAGGGTTAGATAAAATCTTTATTGATGCAGGTTTCGAATGGCGTGAGTCCGGCTGCAGCATGTGCTTAAGTATGAATAATGATGTAGTACCTGCAGGCGAGCACTGTGCTTCCACATCAAACCGTAACTTTGAAGGAAGACAAGGAGCAGGAGCTAGAACGCATTTAGTAAGCCCTGCAATGGCAGCAAATGCTGCGCTTCATGGCAAATTTGTTGATGTTCGTAAATCAGAGATATTGAACTAAGGGGGGAAACTTCGTGAGCGGTTTTAAAACACATACAGGAAAAGCAGTTGCCCTTGATCGGGTAAATGTCGATACAGACCAAATCATTCCAAAACAATTTTTAAAACGAATCGAAAAAACAGGGTTTGGACAATTCGTTTTTTACGGTTGGCGTTATCTTGAAGATGGTACATTAAATCCTGACTTTGAATTAAACCAGCCTGAGAATCAAGGAGCTTCTATCTTGGTTGCCAATGAGAATTTTGGCTGCGGTTCTTCTCGTGAGCATGCTCCATGGGCGTTACAAGACTTTGGCTTCAAAGCTGTGATTGCACCATCATTTGCAGATATCTTTTATCAAAACTGTTTAAAAAATGGCATGCTGCCAATCAGACTTGAAAAAGAAAAAGTAGAATATATCCTAAAGGCTGCAAAAAATCAACCTTATGAATTAACGATTAATCTTGAA
The DNA here is from genome assembly GCF_036670025.1 of Niallia oryzisoli. Taxonomy (NCBI): domain Bacteria; kingdom Bacillati; phylum Bacillota; class Bacilli; order Caryophanales; family Bacillaceae; genus Niallia; species Niallia oryzisoli. Next base: position 1,221,641 of record NZ_CP137640.1, read on the forward strand.
GACGAAACTGTTTCAGATAACAAAGGCTTTAATGCTTCGTTCAGTGTGTCACCTTATTGGAAGAAAATGCTTATCAATGGCTGGGATGAGATTGAGATTACTCTTCAGCTTGATGATGCCATTTCTAAATATGAACAAGAAAATGCACCGATTAAATAATTGATAAAAATCCACAGTTTTATCTGTGGATTTTTTTTGGAGTTCTTCGTCCATTAGAAGAATAGTTTACTTTCGTTTTTTGCTTATGCTACACTAGCCTAAGGTGAAATTATTGAGGCTGATAAAATATGAATAATGAAAAACATAAAAGTAATAAGATTGTTTATTTTCCTGGTTTAGAGCAAAGACTGGTAGAAAAAGGATTAGAAAATCTACACCGGAAAAATTTTGATGAAGCTATTGAACTGTTGGAACATGCCATTGAATTAGATTCAAAGAATAGTGATAGTCATATAGGCCTATTACTTGCTTATTTTGATGCCGGTTTGGTAAAGAAAGCAACCGATTTAGTCGAGTATATGCTTCAAGAGGGTATCGGGAATGACTTAGAAATCATGAATATCTATATTATGTACCTTGTCCAGCTGCATAAATATGAAGAAGTTATTGTCACGATCCAAAGATTATTCGAGGAGATTAGTATTCCTCCTGAGCAACTTGAACATTTTCAACGGTTGCTTGATTTCAGTCAAAGAATGTTAGATAGCCCTATTGATCTGGATTATAAAGAACCAGCAGCAGATAAATGGATCAACAAGAAAATCGACCTTTTCCAGTATCAAAATCTCGAGGAGCAGATGATGCTGGCAGGTGATTTGAACAACAAAAACATCCGGCCCTTTGTTATGGAAATAACTGACTATCTTCAATCAAAAGAGGGAAGCCCCTTCTTTAAAACGCTGCTCTTAAATGTATTAAAAGAGCAGGAATATGATAAACCGGTTGAAATTCAGAAATTCGATAAAAATATAATCGTTATTCCGGAACAATTACCTAATTTAACTGAAAGCCCACAGCTTCAGGCGATCTTTGAATTAATTGGACAAAGACTGGAAAATGATGACCCGGTTCTATATGGCCATATAAAGTCATTGGTTGAACGGCAATTTTTTCTCTTGTATCCGTTTGAATTAGAATCATTCGAGATCGCAGCTTGGGCTGCAGCCTATCATGTATTAGGAAACGAGTATTTTGGAAATCATGATACAGCATCTTTATTAATGGAAGAATACGATGTTTTAGAAGCGGATATGAACAAGGCCGATTCATTTATACGTATGATTGAAGAAATTTCTTATCCTAATCTTTAAGTCTGCCTGTTGAAACAGTGACAACCTGTGTTATAATGTATTGGTGCTTTGTGAAAAAAAATCATATTACTATTAGAATATGATTGATTTATTAATCATATTCATTCATCATTTCGCTAGTAAATGTAAATGAAATAGATTGTTGGAGGGAAATAAAGTATGTCTGCAAAATTTGAAAAGCAAGAAGGGAACCAAGGGGTTCTTACAGTTGAAGTAGATGCAGAAACAGTAAACAAGAGCTTGGATTCTGCATTCCAAAAAGTGGTAAAGCAAGTAAATGTACCAGGATTCCGTAAAGGAAAAATGCCTCGTGCATTATTTGAAAAGCGTTTCGGTGTTGAATCACTTTATCAAGATGCAATCGATTTAATGCTTCCAGAAGCATATTCTGCTGCAATCGATGAAACTGGTATTGAGCCTGTTGATCGTCCTGAAATCGATGTTGAGCAAATTGAAAAAGGAAAGACATTTATTTTTACTGCAAAGGTTACAGTGAAACCAGAAGTAAAGTTAGGCGAATATAAAGGACTTGAAGTTGAAGCGTTTGATACAACTGTGACAGATGAAGATGTTGACAATGAAATCAAAGCTTTACAAGAAAGACAAGCTGAGCTTGTAGTGAAAGAAGAAGGAAAAGCTGAAAACGGCGATACAGTTGTTATGGACTTTGAAGGCTTTGTTGATGGTGAAGCGTTTGAGGGCGGAAAAGCTGAAAACTATTCATTAGAACTTGGTTCAGGTCAATTTATTCCAGGCTTTGAAGAGCAATTAGTTGGTCTTGCTGCTGGTGAATCAAAAGACGTTGAAGTGACATTCCCTGAGGAATACCATGCTGCTGAACTAGCTGGAAAGCCTGCTGTTTTCAAAGTAACTCTTCATGAAATTAAAGCAAAAGAACTTCCAGAACTAGATGATGAATTTGCTAAAGATGTAGACGATGAAGTTGAAACTTTAGATGCATTAAAAGAAAAAATCAAATCTCGTTTAGAGCATGACAAAAAGCATCAAGCAGAACACCATATCCAAGATGCTGTTGTTGAAAAAGCAACTCAAAACGCTGAAATCGATGTTCCTCCAGTAATGATTAATAATGAAGTGGACCGCATGCTTCAAGAATTCGAACAACGTCTACAAATGCAAGGCATGAATCTTGAGCTTTACTTCCAATTCTCAGGTCAAAATGAGGAAGCACTTCGTGAACAAATGAATGAAGAAGCTGAACAGCGTGTTCGCGGAAGCTTAACTCTTGAAGCAATTGCAAAAGCTGAAAATATCGAAGTAACTGATGAAGAGATCAATGAAGAGTTGGAAAAAATGGCTGGCATGTATAACATGACTGTTGATAATATCCAAAAAGCGCTTGGAAGCCTTGACGGACTTAAGGGCGATCTTCAAGCAAGAAATACAGTTAAGTTCTTAGTTGACAACAGTAAAACAGTTGAGAAACAAGCTTAATAATTTCTTGGGTTTTTGAACATTATTAAAAACAAGGTGCGATTTTATCGTACCTTGTTTTATATTATGGTAAAATCACATATAATAGATAAAAGTAACTCTTCAGCGAAGGTTTTAATTTGAAGATACAGGAATATATATAATACATATAAGATCTAAATGGAATAATGATCATTATTGTTATTAATAGTGATAAGAAATCATTACATAAATGGGCTACGGATCATTTGGCAATAAAAACCTTCGGCTATTTGTCTTCTTGCAAGAGTTATTATTTCCTGTATTTTTATAAAATGTGTTACAATTCAATAAATAGTAACATTCTATATATATTGCGAGTGATCCACGTTAGTTATAGATTACATAATGTCATTCAAGGGGTGAAAATATTGTTCAAGTTTAATGACGAAAAGGGACAATTAAAGTGCTCGTTCTGTGGAAAGACACAGGAACAAGTACGCAAGTTAGTTGCAGGACCGGGCGTTTATATTTGTGATGAATGTATTGAGCTTTGTACTGAAATTGTTGAAGAGGAATTAGGTACAGAAGAAGAGATTGAATTTAAAGATGTGCCAAAGCCGGCTGAGATTCGCGAAATACTTGATGAGTACGTAATTGGACAAGACCAAGCTAAAAAATCTTTATCTGTAGCGGTTTATAACCATTACAAGCGAATTAACTCAAACAGTAAAATCGATGAGGTTGAACTGGCAAAAAGTAATATTGCAATGATTGGACCTACAGGAAGCGGTAAAACATTGTTAGCGCAAACATTAGCACGAATTTTAAATGTACCATTTGCGATTGCTGATGCTACATCGTTAACCGAAGCTGGATATGTAGGCGAAGATGTAGAAAATATCCTGTTAAAGCTTATTCAATCTGCTGATTATGATGTTGAAAAAGCGGAAAAAGGAATTATCTATATTGATGAGATTGACAAAATTGCCCGCAAGTCTGAAAACCCATCCATTACAAGAGATGTATCAGGAGAAGGTGTACAGCAGGCATTGTTAAAAATTCTTGAGGGAACTGTTGCAAGTGTTCCTCCACAAGGCGGAAGAAAACATCCTCATCAAGAATTTATTCAAATTGATACAACGAATATTTTATTTATTTGCGGCGGTGCTTTTGATGGAATTGAAACAATCATTAAACGCCGTCTTGGTCAAAAAGTAATTGGTTTTGGTTCCGACATAAAAGAGCAGGAAGTTGAGCAAAAGGATTTGCTTTCGAAAGTGTTACCGGAAGACTTATTACGATTTGGTCTAATTCCGGAATTTATCGGACGTTTACCAATTATCGCCAGTCTGTCACAGCTTGATGAAGAAGCATTAATTGAAATCTTAACAAAGCCAAAAAATGCTTTAGTAAAGCAATATCAAAAAATGCTTGAGCTTGATGATGTTGAGCTTGAATTTGAAGAAGGTGCACTGCTTGAAATAGCTAAGCAGGCAATCGAAAGAAAGACTGGCGCACGTGGATTGCGTTCTATCATCGAAGGAATCATGCTCGATGTTATGTATGAACTGCCATCACGCGATGATATTTCTAAGTGTATCATTACAAAAGAAACTGTTACGGATAAGACTGATCCTAAGTTAATCCTGACTGATGGAACAATCGTAGAAGAAAAAAGAAAAACTTCTGCATAAATGAAAAAAGCCAAACCTTGTGGTTTGGCTTTTTTTTTCTGTAACCTGCTATTCAGACTCAGAAAATTTGTTTATTCCTGCTTTGTGAAGGAGATACTAGCAATTATCACCTAGTATTAATTTGCAGGAGGGAATCCGATGAGTTGGACAGGTATTGTCTTGTTTATACAATTATTTTTCGGTGTTGTAATTGGTATATATTTTTGGAATTTATTAAAAAACCAACGTACACAAAAAGTATCCATTGACCGGGAATCAAAAAAGGAAATGGACCAGTTAAGAAAACTAAGGGATATTAAGTTAAGTGAACCGTTATCTGAAAGAGTACGCCCGGCAAGTTTTCAAGATATTGTGGGACAGGAGGATGGGATTAAATCTTTAAAGGCTGCTTTATGCGGACCCAATCCACAGCATGTCATTATATACGGTCCTCCAGGAGTAGGGAAAACAGCAGCTGCCAGACTAGTGTTAGAGGAAGCAAAAAAGAATCCCAAATCGCCCTTTCAACAATCTTCAGTGTTTGTGGAACTCGATGCGACAACAGCAAGATTTGATGAAAGAGGAATAGCCGACCCATTGATTGGTTCCGTACATGATCCGATTTATCAAGGAGCAGGGGCGATGGGACAAGCCGGCATCCCTCAGCCAAAGCAGGGTGCCGTAACAAATGCTCATGGCGGAGTATTGTTTATTGATGAAATTGGAGAGCTGCACCCGATTCAAATGAATAAATTATTGAAGGTGCTCGAGGATCGTAAAGTATTCTTAGAAAGTGCTTATTATAATGAGGAAAATACACAGATTCCCAATCATATCCATGATATTTTTAAGAATGGACTCCCGGCGGATTTCCGCCTAATAGGGGCAACAACAAGAACGCCAAGTGAAATCCCGCCGGCAATTCGCTCACGCTGTATGGAGGTTTTTTTCCGCGAATTAAGCGAAGAGGAAATTGCAACTGTCGGAAAAAAAGCAGCTGATAAAGTACACATGCAAATCAATGAGAAGGGAATTGAAATTCTTGCGTCATATGCCCGCAATGGCCGGGAAGCTGTCAATATGATTCAACTCTCAGCCGGATTAGCTATTACAGAGGATCGACAATACATAAAAGAAGAGGACATTGAATGGGTGGTCCATTCAAGCCAGCTAAGTCCAAGAATGGAAAGAAAGATTAACAACGAGTCTACTGTTGGGCTTGTTAATGGGCTGGCCGTTCATGGACCTAACACAGGAACACTCTTAGAAATTGAAGTAACCGTTATTCCGGCCAAAAAGAATGGAACGATCAATATTACAGGGATTGTGGAAGAAGAAAGTATTGGAAATAGCGGAAAATCAATTCGCCGCAAAAGTATGGCAAAGGGTTCAATTGAGAATGTTATTACTGTATTACGGTCGATGGGGGTTCCTGCGGATGAATATGATATTCATGTGAATTTCCCTGGCGGAGTTCCGATCGACGGTCCGTCAGCCGGAATTGCAATGGCAACAGGAATATACTCCGCAATTTACAAGCTTCCAATTGACAATACGGTAGCAATGACAGGTGAGATCAGTATTCATGGAAATGTGAAGCCGATAGGCGGAGTCTATCCGAAGGTGAAAGCGGCAAAAAAAGCGGGTGTGAAAAAAGTGATCATTCCAAAGGAAAACATGCAAACGATTTTACATGAAATAAAAGAGATTAAGATTGTTCCTGTTACACATATTAATGAAGTGTTTGATTTGGCGTTTAATAAGGAGTACAACTCCAGACAATCTATTTCTGCATCATCACTTGAAATAACAAAGAAAGAAAGCATTTAATGCTGTGATAAAAAGTATGGCAGGATAATGAAAAGCAAAGCTTCGGTTTGTCTCTTTTAAGACAAGGCGAAGCTTTATTATGTGCACCAATTAAGAGAGGCTAAGGCCATACTCCTCTATCTTTTGACAAGCATCCACGTTATTAGACACGTGGACTTAAATACGATAAAATTGGTAAAAAGGAAATGTTAGTGATATATGGAAAATAAACATCTGGGGGTGTAATGAATGGTAAATAATGAAGAAGTGATCGTACCTTTGCTGCCGCTTCGTGGACTGCTTGTATATCCGACAATGGTTCTCCATTTAGATGTTGGCCGTGACAAGTCCGTGCAAGCCCTTGAGAAAGCAATGGTTGATAACCATCTCATATTTTTAACCACACAAAAGGACTTGTCAGTCGATCTGCCAGAGGAAGAGGACCTTTACCGAATTGGTACGTTAACAAAGGTAAAGCAAATGCTAAAGCTTCCGAACGGTACCATCCGTGTCTTAATCGAAGGTTTAAAGCGGGCAGAAATTATCGAGTATATTGATGAACCGGATTACTTTCTGATTCGTTTAAAAACATATGAAGACCGTGAGACGACTGATCCTGAAGATCTAGCTTTAATGAGAATGATGCTAGAATACTTTGAACAATACATAAAAGTGTCAAAAAAAATCTCTGCTGAGACGTATACATCTGTCAGTGATATAGAAGAGCCTGGACGGATGGCTGATATTATAGCATCACATCTTCCGTTAAAGCTAAAAGAAAAACAAGATATATTAGAATTGATTGATGTAAAAGAACGGATGAATCGTGTCATCGAAATCATTCATAACGAAAAAGAAGTATTAAATTTAGAAAAGAAAATTGGACAAAGAGTCAAAAAGTCAATGGAGCGCACGCAAAAAGAATATTATTTACGCGAGCAGATGAAAGCGATCCAAAAAGAGCTTGGAGACAAGGATGGGAAGTCAGGAGAAGTAGCCGAGTTGACAGAAAAAATTGAAAAAATCGGCATGCCTGACCATGTAAAACAAACTGCTCTAAAGGAATTGGATCGTTATGAAAAGGTTCCATCCAGCTCTGCTGAAAGTGCAGTCATCCGCAATTATATTGATTGGCTCGTTTCTCTTCCATGGTCTAATGCAACAGAAGATGATATTGATATAGAAAAAGCCGAGCGGATCTTGAATCGTGATCATTTCGGCTTAGATAAAGTAAAAGAGCGTGTTCTCGAATATTTGGCTGTACAAAAGCTGACAAACTCTTTGAAGGGGCCGATTCTTTGCCTTGCCGGTCCTCCGGGAGTGGGAAAAACAAGTCTTGCCCGTTCGATTGCCACGTCATTAAACCGTCATTTTGTCCGTGTTTCCCTTGGCGGTGTCAGGGATGAATCAGAAATTCGCGGACACAGGAGAACCTATGTTGGTGCTATGCCTGGCCGAATTATTCAAGGCATGAAAAAAGCCGGAACGATCAATCCTGTATTTTTATTAGATGAAATTGATAAGATGTCAGGAGATTTTCGCGGGGATCCTTCTGCAGCCATGCTTGAAGTACTTGACCCGGAGCAGAATCATAATTTCAGCGATCATTACATCGAAGAACCCTATGACCTCTCTAAGGTAATGTTTATTGCAACAGCAAATGATTTAGGCACAATCCCTGGTCCGCTTCGTGACCGTATGGAAATTATTTCAATTGCTGGTTATACTGAGCTGGAAAAGCTCCATATTGCAAAAGATCATTTGCTGCCAAAACAAATTAAAGAGCATGGTTTAACAGAAGGACAGCTGCAAATTAGTGATGATGGAATCCTTCAAATTGTCCGCTACTACACACGGGAAGCGGGCGTAAGGGGATTAGAGCGAAAATTAGCTGGCATTTGCCGGAAGACAGCAAAAATTATTGTTTCTAGTGAAAGGGAAGAAGTTTCCATTACTGAGGAAAATCTTGAGGAGTTTCTTGGCAAGAAAATGTTCCATTACGGCCAGGCTGAGCTTGAAGATCAAGTAGGTGTTGCAACAGGGCTTGCTTATACGACAGTGGGCGGTGACACATTACAAATTGAGGTATCCTTGTCACCTGGTAAAGGAAAGCTTGTTTTAACAGGGAAACTAGGCGATGTCATGAAGGAATCTGCCCAAGCTGCTTTTAGTTATATTCGTTCAAAAGCAGAAGAACTGGGAATCGACCCGGACTTTCATGAGAAAACCGACATTCATATTCATGTTCCAGAAGGAGCAGTACCGAAGGATGGTCCTTCAGCTGGAATCACTATGGCCACTGCGTTAGCATCCGCTTTAACTGGTAAACCAATCCGCAAGGAAGTGGGCATGACAGGAGAAATCACCCTTCGTGGCCGGGTATTGCCAATTGGCGGGCTGAAAGAAAAAACATTAAGTGCACATCGGGCTGGATTAACCAAAATCATTTGTCCAAAGGAAAATGAAAAGGATTTAGATGATATTCCGGAAAGCGTTCGGGAAGAATTAGAGTTTGTACTAGTTTCCCACGTTGATGAAGTGCTGGAGCATGCACTAAAAAGCGAGGGATAGGAATGAAAATCAAAAGTGCAGATATTGTCATAAGTGCTGTTAAGCCTGATCAATATCCTAATGAGGTATTACCGGAATTTGCCTTAGCCGGACGTTCGAATGTTGGGAAATCGTCATTTATTAATAAATTATTGAATCGCAAAAACCTTGCCCGTACTTCTTCTAAACCGGGGAAAACACAAACATTAAATTTCTTTCTTATTAATGAAGAATTCTATTTTGTGGATGTTCCCGGATATGGTTATGCGCGTGTGTCGAAAACAGAGCGTGCTGCGTGGGGTAAGATGATTGAGACGTATTTAACAACAAGAGAGCAGTTAAAAGCCGTTGTGTTAATTATTGATTTACGTCATCCTCCGACAGAGGATGATGTCATGATGTATCAATTTTTAAAGCATTATGATATTCCCGTTATCATTATCAATACAAAGGCCGATAAGATTCCAAAATCAAAATGGCAAAAACATATGAAAATAACGCGTGAAACGCTGGAGCTTGATCCAAATGATACAATTGTTTTATTTTCATCAGAAACAGGCTATGGAAAAGATCAGGCATGGGCGGCAATGCAGAGCTATATGAAAGAAAATGAAGTAGAAAGAGCAAAAATAGAAGAAGCGGAACAGTAATGTTCCGCTTCTTTCGTTATTATTTTTTTCTTTTGAAGAATAATAAGTAGACACCAACTAGAATCAATGCTACGGGCCAAAACTTACTAAAGGTAGTAATATTATTTTCTAATAGACCAAACCAGCTCATGACTTGATTATAGAATAGTAATAATCCTGCTAGGGCAAGGAATAATACACCTTGAAATAGCCCATTGCGCGTCTTTTGATAGCGAAGTAAAAATCCAAGGGCAATAATTAAAATAAAGACGCCGAGCGCGTCCGGCCATAAGGATAGACGGTTAACAACATGAAAGTGGAAGCCAAAACCGGTAAGAATGACGCCAGGTAAGATGGCTTCATAATCGTTGCCGCCATAGCCTTGGCATAAAAAAGCAATTCCCACAATCATTAGCAGTGTCGGCCACGTCATAAATTCAGCAAATAATGGAAGATTCGCTTGCTGCAAGAAAAAGAAAATTCCAAAGCCAATTAAAATGATTCCAGGGAAAATACGCGCGTTCTTCATTTGACAATCCTTCCAATAATGATTAGTTGAATATTATTTGTTTTTTTGTTACTGTACTGATATAGGAAACTTAATAGAAAAGATTACTACTAGAGCTATATACTTAACTATCTTACCATACTACCAGAGGATAAACCGCAGAATTTGAGTGATTTCATATGAACTTTTCAAATAGTAATTGAAAGAATTTTGGTATAAATTCATATATTTGTAAAAAATATAAATATTACACATGCTATAATGAGTAAGGGGAATTATGCTTATTTTTTAGGGGGATAAAAATAACATGCATATTATTGTCGTTGGGATTAACCACAAAACGGCCCCGGTAGAAATCCGAGAACGTTTGACATTTGATCCATCTCAGCTAGGGGAAGCGATGAAAAAACTAAATGCTAAAAAAAGTATTCTGGAAAATGTCATTCTTTCTACATGTAATCGGACGGAAATCTATGCGGTCGTAGATCAACTACACACTGGTCGGTATTATATTAAGGAATTCTTAGCAGAATGGTTTCAAATTGAGCAGGATGAATTTTCGCCATTTCTATTTGTATATGACCAAGATGGTGCCATAGAGCATCTGTACAAAGTGGCATGTGGTTTGAATTCACTTGTTCTTGGGGAAACTCAGATTTTAGGCCAGGTTCGTTCAAGCTTTCTATTAGCTCAAGAAGAGCACACAACAGGTACTGTATTTAATCAGCTTTTCAAACAAGCTGTTACGCTGGCAAAACGGGCTCATTCTGAAACGGACATTGGCGCGAATGCAGTGTCTGTCAGTTATGCGGCTGTTGAGCTGGCGAAGAAAATCTTTGGTACCCTTGAAAATAAACATGTTCTAATTATTGGCGCCGGAAAGATGGGCGAGTTAGCAATCCAGAACCTTCATGGGAATGGAGCCAAGAAAGTAACTGTCCTCAACCGTACCTTTGAAAAGGCTGAATCGCTAGCTACTCGTTTCAATGGAGAAGCAAGATCATTAGATGAACTGCAATCAGCACTTATTGACGCAGATATTTTGATTAGTTCAACAGGTGCAAAGGATTTTGTTATCACGAAAAAAATGATTGAAAATGTAGAGAAAAAACGTAAAGGAAAGCCTTTGTTCATGGTAGATATCGCTGTACCGCGTGACTTGGATCCTGCCCTTAGTGAGTTGGACAGTGTTTTCCTTTATGATATAGATGATTTAGAAGGAATTGTGGAAGCTAACCTGCAGGAGCGGAGAAAAGCTGCTGAGACCATTTCTTTAATGGTAGAGCAGGAAATAGTAGAATTTAAGCAATGGCTAAATATGCTTGGTGTGGTGCCGGTTATTTCAGCTCTTCGTGAAAAAGCATTGACAATTCAGGCAGAAACAATGAAAAGCTTGGAAAGGAAACTTTCACATTTGAGTGAACGTGATATGAAAGTATTAAACAAACATACAAAGAGTATCATTAATCAAATGCTAAAGGATCCGATTTTACAAGCAAAAGAATTTGCCGGTGCAAAAGATGCTGATAAAAAATTGGAATTGTTCATGTCTATTTTTGCTATTGAGGAACTTGTTGATAATCAGCGAGAAATGAAAGCGGCCGAACAAAAACGGGTAAATGTTCATTCATCACAGCCTGTCTTTCAATCATAAAGAGGATATCGGCTATGATGGATATCGAAATGACGCGGCTGCATGAGTTGACTGTTATTGTGTATGCTGTGAGTGTGTTGTTATATTTTATTGATTTTCTACATCATAACCGGAGGGCAAACCGCACTGCCTTCTGGTTACTTTCATTTGTATGGATTTTACAATCCGTTTTTTTGTATCTATATATGATAAATACCGGGCGCTTTCCGGTACTGACCATATTTGAGGGGCTTTATTTTTATGTATGGATATTAATTACTCTCTCGCTGATTATTAACCGGCTTTTAAGGGTAGATTTCATTGTTTTCTTTACAAATGTAATTGGTTTCATGTTTATGGTTGTACATACTTTTGCACCTGACCAAATCGATTCAACGGTGAAGGCTCAACAGCTTGTATCGGAACTGCTGTTTATTCATATTACGGCTGCTATTTTATCGTATGGTGCTTTTTCTTTATCATTTGTCTTCTCCCTTTTATATTTATTGCAGTATAATTTGTTGAAAAGGAAAAAATGGGGAAAAAGGCTATGGCGGATTTCAGACCTATCGAAGCTGGAGCAAATGTCCTATGTTTCAAATGTGATTGGGGCACCGATGCTAATGATAGGAGTCATTCTTGGTTCACAATGGGCATACATTAAGCTGCCAAATGTGTCATGGGCTGATCCGAAAATAATCGGTTCCGTGTTTGTTCTTGCCGTATACTGTATCTATTTGTATTTACGGATTAGAAGAGGTTTAGCAGGAAAGTCACTGGCATTATGGAATATTGCGGCTTTTCTCATTTTATTAATAAATTTCTTTTTAATTGGAAGCATTTCATCCTTCCATATTTGGTTGTAGTCTAGCTAGGAGGAGCTTTATGAGAAAAATTATTGTTGGTTCAAGACGCAGTAAGCTTGCCTTAACACAAACAAATTGGGTTATTGAGCAGTTGAAAAAAATAGATGATTCTTTCGATTTCGAAGTAAAGGAAATTGTCACAAAGGGTGATAAGATTCTGGACGTTACGCTTTCGAAAGTAGGAGGAAAAGGATTGTTTGTCAAAGAGATCGAACAGGCCATGCTTGATCAAGAGATTGATATGGCTGTACATAGTATGAAGGATATGCCTGCCGTTCTGCCTGAAGGCCTGGTAATCGGCTGTATTCCAAAGAGGGAAGACTGTCGCGATGCATTAATTTCAAAGAATCATGTCAAATTTAATGATCTAAAGCCTGGTGCGGTTGTGGGGACAAGCAGCTTGCGCAGAGGGGCACAACTTCTGGCAAAACGGCCCGATTTAGAGATTAAATGGATCCGAGGAAATATTGATACGAGATTGGCAAAACTAGAAAATGAAGATTATGATGCGATTATTTTGGCTGCTGCCGGTCTTTCGAGAATGGGCTGGGCAAAGGATGTTGTAACCGAATTTCTTGATCCGGAAATTTGTTTACCTGCGGTCGGACAAGGTGCCTTATCGATTGAGTGCCGTGGCAATGATGATGAACTGCTAGAACTCCTTAAGAAATTTACAAGTATCGAAACAAAGCAGACTGTTTTGGCTGAGAGATCCTTTTTGAATAAAATGGAAGGCGGCTGTCAGATTCCAATTGCAGGCTTTGCTAAGCTAAATGATCAGGCTGAAATCGTGTTAACTGGACTTGTGGCATCACCTGATGGAAAGACGATTTACAAAGAACAATTAAGCGGGCAAAATCCCGAAGAACTTGGTGAACAACTTGCGCAAAAATTGATTGCAACAGGTGCTAAGAATTTAATAGATCATGTGAAAGAGGAGCTTGATCGTCAATGACGGCCTCTTTCCCCCTAAAAAATAAAACGGTATTAGTTCCAAGGGGAAAGGGTCAAGCGAAAGCTTTTTCAGATGTCGTAAGAAAATATGGCGGTACTCCGGTCGAAATCCCATTATTAGCATTTAGACCTATCACGTTGACACCAGTGCTTAAGGACAACTTGAAAAAGTTAGATACATACGATTGGATTATTTTTACAAGCAGTGTGACAGTAGCCTCTTTTCTATCCTATTGGTCAGAGGAGTTACCGCTTCCGAAAAAAATAGCAGCTATTGGTGAGAAAACAGCAAAGACATTAGTAAAAAAGGGATTAAAGGTTGATTTTATTCCGACAAAATACGTGGCAGAAGAATTTGTCATTGAGTTTTCCCCTTTGGTGAAAGATGGAATGAAGGTTTTAATTCCGAAGGGAAATCTTGCGAGGGACTATATCTCTGCTGAATTGAGTAAGATTGGGGCAAAGGTTGATGAGATCATCATGTATGAGACCTTTTTTCCAGAAGAAAGCAAAGAAAAATTAGCTCAAATGCTGAAGGAAGAAAAGCTGGATATTATTCCATTTACAAGTCCCTCTACTGTGGATCATTTTATGGGGGTAGTGGAGGAAAATGGTCTTTTTAACCGGATTCATGATTGTATCTTTGCATGTATTGGACCTGTGGCCAAAAAAAGGGCAGAAAGCAAGGGGCTGCCGATTCATGCAGTACCTTCTGTATATACAGTTGAAAAAATGATTGATGAAGTTGCCGATTATTTGATTAAAGTATCATCATTATAGGGGGAGTTTAAATGGAATTACAATTTACCCGGCACCGCAGATTAAGACAAAGTGCTAATATGCGTGCGTTAGTAAGAGAGACATTTGTCAGAGTAGAAGATTTTATTTACCCGATATTTGTGATTGAAGGAACAAATATAAAAAATGAAATCTCCTCCATGCCTGGTGTTTATCAGTACTCACTTGACAGGCTTTCAGAAGAAATGGATGAAGTCGTTTCATTAGGGATTAAATCCGTTTTATTATTCGGGATTCCTTCTGAAAAAGATGAATGCGGTTCAGGTGCATACCACGACCATGGGATTGTACAAGAGGCGACACGCTTTATTAAAGAACGCTACAAGGATATAATTGTCATTGCTGATACTTGTCTTTGTGAATATACAAGCCATGGACATTGTGGTGTCATAGAAAAAGACCAGGTATTAAATGATCCCTCACTGGAACTGCTTACACAAACAGCTGTTAGTCAGGCAAGTGCCGGCGCTGATATTATTGCCCCATCGAATATGATGGATGGATTTGTAGCGGCCATCCGTAAAGGATTAGATGAAGCAGGCTTTGAAAATGTTCCGATCATGTCATATGCCGTTAAATATGCATCGGCATTTTATGGCCCATTCCGTGATGCAGCAGACAGTACTCCGCAATTTGGAGACCGAAAAGCCTATCAAATGGACCCGGCCAATCGATTGGAGGCTTTCCGTGAAGCTGAATCGGATGTAAAAGAAGGAGCGGATTTTCTGATTGTAAAACCAGGTATGCCTTACCTAGACATTGTTCGTGATGTGAAAGACCGCTTCAATCTGCCGATCGTTACGTATAATGTAAGCGGTGAATTTTCGATGGTGAAAGCAGCAGCAGCTAATGGCTGGATTGATGAAAAGGCTGTTGTGATGGAAATGTTAACCGGTATGAAGCGTGCCGGAGCCAATCTTATTATTACATACCATGCAAAAGATGCTGCCCGCTGGTTAAGTGAGCAGTAAGCTGCAGGAAATCACAGATGAAAAAGCTATCTCACTAAACGTCTATTATTACTAGATATGGAATTATAATAAGGAAAGAGGGATCACCATGCGCTCTTACGAAAAATCAAAACAAGCTTTTCAAGAAGCTAAAACGTTAATGCCTGGCGGTGTTAACAGCCCGGTTCGTGCTTTTAAATCGGTTAATATGGATCCGATTTTCATGGAAAGAGGGAAGGGTTCTAAAATTTATGACATTGATGGTAACGAATATATTGATTATGTTCTGTCATGGGGTCCGCTGATTTTGGGTCATTCCAATGATCGGGTTGTAGAAGCGTTAAAGAAAATGACTGAATTAGGGACTAGCTTTGGTGCTCCCTCTTTAGCAGAAAATAAATTAGCTAATCTTGTTATCGAACGTGTGCCATCAGTGGAAATGATCCGCATGGTTTCGTCTGGTACAGAAGCAACGATGAGTGCCCTTAGGCTTGCCAGAGGATATACTGGCCGCAACATCATTTTGAAATTTGAAGGCTGTTATCACGGAAGTTCTGATTCACTATTAATCAAAGCAGGCTCCGGTGTAGCAACATTAGGTCTGCCTGACAGCCCAGGAGTTCCTGAAGGAGTTGCGAAAAATACCATTACGGTTGCTTACAATGATCTAGATGGTGTTAAATATGCCTTTGAACAATTTGGAAAGGATATTGCCGGAGTTATTGTTGAACCGGTAGCAGGCAATATGGGGGTTGTCCCACCGCTTCACGGCTTTTTAGAGGGACTCCGTGAGATTACGACAAAATATGGAGCGCTATTAATCTTTGATGAAGTGATGACAGGCTTCCGTGTCGGTTATAACTGTGCCCAAGGCTATTTTAACATTACACCTGACATTACCTGCCTTGGCAAGGTAATTGGCGGAGGTCTGCCGGTTGGCGCTTACGGTGGTAAGGCAGAAATTATGGAAAATATTGCACCGAGCGGTACCATTTATCAAGCAGGTACATTATCCGGTAATCCGCTTGCGATGACAGCAGGCTATGAAACGATTAGTCAGTTGACAGAAGCTGATTATCAAGAATTTGAGCGTAAAGGAGATCGCTTGGAAGCCGGAATCAAGGCTGCTGCAGAGAAGCATAATATTCCTGCAACTGTTAATCGTGCAGGTTCAATGATCGGCTTCTTCTTTACAAATGAAGCGGTGATTAACTATGACCGTGCTAAAACATCCAACTTAGATTTCTTTGCTGCTTACTATCGCGCTATGGCGGAGCAGGGAGTATTTCTTCCTCCATCCCAATTTGAAGGTTTGTTCTTATCTAAAACACACAGTGATGAGGATATCGAAAAAACCATCCAAGCAATCGAATATTCTTTTTCAACATTACGTAAGTAATTAAAAGAAAGTTAGTAAACACCCATTTGATTGATGGGTGTTTTTTTGTATTGAAACTCATAAAATTTCCTCCTGATTCATAGAGTGATTAATGACATAGTGAGTAACAGGTGGAATGGAAGGGAGGAGTTCGCTTTGTCGCATGGAAATCAATCATATTTACGATTCTCACTAGAAGAATCAGTCTGGTTTCAAAAAGGACAGGAAGTAGATGAATTAGTTTCGATATCATTAGATCCGATCATCACTATAAAGGAAAGTGACCAGTATGTGACAATTAAAGGCTCGCTGGAACTTTCCGGCGAATATAATCGTGAACAGACTGATGAAGATGAAATGGATTACTTCACAAATCCAAAGCTGATACAAACGGTGGAGGTAAGAGAAGAAGGAGTTCATTTATTTTCCCATCATTTTCCAGTTGAAATAACCATTCCGAAAAATCGAATTGAAGCTTTAAATGATATTCAAGTAACGGTGGAAACATTTGACTATGCTTTTCCAGAGAAGAGTTGTTTGCGGTTATCTGCTGATCTAATGATTACAGGGCTATATGGCGAGCAGCAGCATGAGCTAGTTCAAGAACAGCATGAATATGAAACATATGAATTTGAACCGCAGTATCGAGAGTCAGCCATACCTGAAGAAGAATATAGTGAAAGGAAAAATCCATTTGCCAAACCCCAATTTGCTGACGAAGAATCATCGGAGGTATATAAACCATTCGAAGTGGAGGCCAGAAAAGATCCTGAAGCTGAAGTACAGTATGATAATCAGACAGAAGAATTTGAACAAGAAGAGGCAGATCTGGACAAAGATAACCAATCGGAATATCTATTCCAGCGAAAAGACGTGAATTCACCGGTAAATATAAAGCCAAATCTAGAAGAAGTGCCAGGCCAAGAGGTTGTCAATCGGGATGAAGACGTTCATGCGGAGATTTCTGAGCCAGAGCAGGCTGCATTTCCTGAAATTGTTTTTTCAGCGAAGCGGAGTGAAGAAACGCAGCAAGTCCCGGTGTCGGAAAAACAAACGGTTAAGAAAGTAGTGGAATTACAAGAAGAAAATGTCCAGCCAATGGAATTAGAGGAAATGATGAGCGAATTAGAGGAAGAATCATCTTCATCCTCATCCTCATCTTCAGATGAACCGCCGCAAAAGAAAAAAGGTAAAAAGTTGAAGAATAAACAAAGTCTTACGTTATCTGAGTTTTTTGCTCGCAAAGCAGAGGAAGAGCATACAAGAGTAACCATGTGTATCGTGCAAAACGGTGAGACACTCGATACGATCTCTGAGAGATATGATGTACCGGCTGCACAGATACAACGGGTCAATCATATGGAATTAAACCAGGATATTTATGAAGGTCAAGTATTGTATATTCCTATAGCTCAAACACAAAGATGACGTCCCAAACAAAATAGAGGGATCACATGAGAGAATCTGACAGCTTAAAAAAAGCAGCACAAATATTACGAAGCTATAGGATTGAACCATATTTCGTTGAAGTCTTAGGGAATGTTCAAAAGGTTTATTCCAAAAATGGCGTATATGCGTTAAAAAAAATCAATCCACAGCATGGCATGGATTTTATCAGACATGTTCAAACCTTGTATCAGAAGGGATACAATCGGATTGTTCCTATTTATCCAACTCTTGATGGCCGTTATGCTGTTTTATACGAAAACACCCTTTATTATTTAATGCCTTGGCTTTCAAAAGAGGAAAAGAGGGATCCCTTTGAAAGCCAGCAGCAATTATTTCGCGAGCTTGCCCGGCTCCATTCCATCTCAGCTCGGGAAATAAAGGTGAATCAAGAAGAACGTACCATTCACTATGAGAAAACAAAGGCAGAACTGGAGCAGGAAGAAGAGTTTTTAGATGAATATCTTGAAGCCTGTGAAAGAAAGATTTATATGTCACCGTTTGAATTAATGTTTTGTATGTATTATCATACTGTGAAGCAGGCGCTGTTTTTTTCAAAACAGAAGTTGACGGAATGGTATGAAGGAACTAAGGAGAAAGAAAAAGCCCGCATTGTGATCGTACACGGAAAAATGGCACGCGACCACTTTCTTTTCGATGAAAAGGGCTATGGCTATTTTATCAACTTTGAAGAAGCAAACATCGGATCTCCTACCCACGATTTACTGCCGTTTTTGGCACGATCCTTAAAGGGGTATTTAAAGCAGCCAGACGAATTAGTCGATAGTCTTTATATGTATTTCAAATACTTTCCTCTTAAAGAAGATGAAATGCAGTTGTTTTTTAGCTATTTAGCACATCCGGGCAATTTGATTAAAACCGCTCAGCGCTTTTTTCAGGAAGGGAAAAATCGAAATGAGCGGAAGGCTGTCCAAAAGCTGCAACGAGAATATTGGTATTTAAAAAATACGGAATACATTGTTTTTCGCATTGATGAAATTGAAAAACAAAAAAAGCAAGAAGAAGCAGCCCAGCAGAATCAATAAGTCTGCCGGGCTTTTCTTTTGCTTTGCCGAAGTAAATATAGAAAAACCTATATGATATCAAGATAGAAGGCACAAGCGATCAAAATTAGAACGGCCAATAATAGGACATCAAAGGTTGTCGGCAGCAAAATGGTTCGAATCCCTTGAAATACACTGAATGGAATAGCAAACTGCTGGCAGACGCTTCTAAACGTCCGCAGCCATGGTGGAAGCGTATAAGGATTATAACGTCGTTTCATCCGTTCTCCCCCTTGTCAAAAAGCATCCTTATTCTAAAGTATGATTCGTTATATGGATAGGTGTCTAAAAAACAATAGATGTAACCGCTTCATCATGTATAAATGATAAAAAATAAGGCTATCCTTATTGACGATTAGTCTCTTTTTTAGGTACTATAATTATTAGGTTTAATTACATAAATGCATTGCATTGATAGGGAAGAGTACAATGATCTTTTACTTTTAGAGAGGAAAACCAGCTGCTGAAAGGTTTTCTAAGTGAAACCATTGGAAAGTCACCCTTGAGCTTCTTTTGCGAAAGAAGATATCTTCAAGTAGTAAAAGACGGAGAATCCGTTATCGATTGAAGTGCCGACAGGCTTTTTTTCTGTCGGAAAAAAGGTGGTACCGCGAACAACAGCTCCATTCGTCCTTTTATGACGGATGGGGTTTTTTGTTTTGCAGCAAAGTAATAAGGTATTTTAAAGTGAAACGGTTTCTTAAGCCGGAACGCTTTATACATAGGAGGATAAATGATGGAACAAAATGAAGTAACAATGCCGACGAAGTATGATCCTAATTCAATTGAAAAGGGCCGATATGAATGGTGGCTAAAAGGGAAATTTTTCGAAGCAAAGGATGACGCGGACAAGCAACCTTATACAATTGTGATTCCGCCACCTAACGTAACAGGTAAACTCCACTTAGGCCATGCCTGGGATACGACGCTTCAGGATATTCTTACAAGAATGAAGCGGATGCAGGGCTATGATGTTCTGTGGCTTCCTGGGATGGACCATGCCGGTATTGCTACACAGGCAAAGGTAGAGGCTAAATTACGTGAAGAAGGAAAAAGCCGTTATGATTTAGGCCGTGAGAAGTTCTTAGAACAAACGTGGGCTTGGAAGGAAGAGTATGCAGGGTTTATCCGTGCGCAATGGGCAAAGCTAGGACTTGGACTTGATTACACTCGTGAACGCTTTACGATGGATGAAGGCCTATCAAAGGCAGTTAATGAAGTCTTTGTAAAGCTGTATGAAAAAGGCCTTATTTATCGCGGTGAATATATTATTAACTGGGATCCAGCAACGAAAACAGCTATTTCTGATATTGAAGTTATTTATAAGGATGTTCAAGGTGCGTTCTATCATATGAGATACCCGTTGGCAGATGGTTCAGGCTCGATTGAAATTGCCACTACCCGTCCAGAAACGATGCTTGGTGATACGGCTGTTGCTGTCCATCCGGAAGATGAACGCTATAAGCATTTAATTGGCAAAACCGTTATTTTGCCGATTGTCGGCCGTGAAATTCCGATTGTTGGCGATGATTACGTGGATATGGAATTTGGTTCTGGGGCTGTGAAAATTACGCCTGCCCATGATCCAAATGACTTTGAGGTTGGTAACCGTCATAATTTAGAACGTATTCTTGTTATGAATGAAGATGGAACGATGAACGAAAGAGCCGGCAAATATCAAGGAATGGATCGTTTTGAATGCCGGAAGCAAATTGTGAAAGATCTTCAGGAGCAGGGTGTTTTATTTAAAATCGAAGATCATCTGCATTCTGTCGGCCATTCAGAACGTAGTGGTGCAGTTGTTGAGCCATACCTTTCAACACAATGGTTTGTGAAAATGCAGCCGCTGGCAGATGCATCAATTGAATTACAAAAGCAGGAAGGAAAGGTTCATTTCGTTCCAGACCGCTTTGAAAAAACGTATCTACACTGGATGGAAAATATTCGTGACTGGTGTATTTCCCGTCAATTATGGTGGGGACACCGCATTCCTGCCTGGTACCATAAAGAAACCGGCGAAGTATATGTAGGCAGTGAGGCACCGGCAGATAGCGAGAATTGGCAGCAGGACAATGATGTATTAGACACATGGTTCAGCTCTGCCTTATGGCCGTTCTCAACACTTGGCTGGCCTGATAAAGAAGCGGCTGATTTTAAACGCTACTATCCGACAGATGCCCTTGTAACAGGCTATGATATCATTTTCTTCTGGGTATCACGCATGATTTTCCAAGGAATTGAGTTTACAGGTAAGCGTCCATTCAAAGATGTTCTAATCCATGGTTTAATTCGTGATGCAGAAGGCAGAAAGATGAGTAAGTCACTCGGTAACGGTGTCGATCCAATGGATGTCATTGACAAGTATGGTGCCGATGCCCTTCGTTATTTCCTTGCTACAGGTTCATCACCTGGCCAGGATTTACGTTTCAGTATGGAAAAAATCGAATCAACGTGGAACTTTGCCAACAAGATTTGGAATGCTTCCCGCTTTGCTTTGATGAATATGAATGGATTGAAATATGAGGAAATCGATTTAAGCGGTGAAAAGTCAGTTGCAGATAAATGGATTTTAACAAGATTAAATGAAACGATTGAGCATGTAACAAGACTTTCTGACCGCTATGAGTTCGGTGAAGTAGGACGTGTCCTATACAACTTCATTTGGGATGATTTCTGTGATTGGTATATTGAAATGGCGAAGCTTCCGCTATATGGGGAAGATGAGGCAGCCAAGAAAACAACTCGCTCAATCTTAGCGTATGTTCTTGATAATACGATGCGTTTATTACATCCGTTCATGCCGTTTATTACAGAAGAGATTTGGCAAAACCTTCCACATGCAGGTGAATCCATTACCGTAGCATCTTGGCCGGAAGTGAATGCATCCTTTACAGACGAAAAGGCTGCTTCGGAAATGAAGCTCTTAGTGGAAATCATTCGTTCTGTACGTAACAGCCGGGCGGAAGTAAATACACCGATGAGCAAGAAAATCAAGATGATCGTGAAGGCGAAGGATCAATCGGTCCTTGCAACGCTTGAGAACAATAAAGCATATCTTGAGCGCTTCTGTAATCCAGAGGAATTAACGTTAGCCACTGAAGTAGCAATTCCAGATAAAGCGATGACATCCATCGTGACAGGTGCAGAAATTATCTTGCCGCTTGAGGGCTTAATCAATCTTGATGAAGAAATTGCCCGTCTCGAGAAAGAATTGGATAAATTAAATAAAGAGGTTGAACGTGTGCAGAAGAAGCTCAGCAACCAAGGCTTCGTAAGCAAAGCACCAGAAAAGGTTATCGAAGAAGAAAGAGCAAAGGAAAAAGATTACACCGAAAAACGTGCAGCAGTAGAAGAACGCTTGAAAGAATTAAAGGGCGAATAATTAGCATCTGGTGTCAGGCATCTAATATGGACAAATCACGTCAATTTTGTCTTTTTGTGGTGCCTGACACCATAAATGAGGAGACACAGCAATGTTTCAAACATATGAAGAAGCGCTTCACTGGATTCATTCCCGGCTTCGTTTAGGGATTAAGCCCGGCTTATCGAGAATGGAATGGATGATGGAAAAGCTGGATCATCCGGAACAAAAGATTAAATCTGTTCATATTGGCGGGACAAATGGGAAAGGTTCTACGGTAACCTATTTACGTTCTATCCTTGAACAGGCCGGCTACGAGACAGGTACCTTTACATCTCCTTATATTGAGCAGTTTAACGAACGGATTAGTAGGAATGGAATCCCGATTACAGATGAAGAGATTGTAAAGTTGGCCAATGCTATTTACCCTCTTTCAATAGAGCTGGAAGCGACAGAGCTGGGGGGGCCTTCAGAATTTGAGATTATAACCGCTATGGCGATGTATTATTTTGCAGAGATGCATCCTGTAGATGTCGTTATCTTTGAAGTGGGTCTTGGGGGTCGTTTTGATTCGACAAACGTCATTCATCCGCTTTTGGCGATCATCACGAATATTGGCTTAGATCATACGCAATTTTTAGGGAACACCTATGAAGAAATCGCATTCGAAAAAGCTGGGATTATTAAACGGGAGAAAAGTCTCATAACTGCAGTTAAACAGCCTGGGGCAAGGGAAGTCATTATGAAGCGGGCAATGGAAATGAATGCCCCTGTATATTTATTGAACAAAGATTTTACTATCAAGGATCACCAGTCAATTGAATCAGGTGAAATTTTCACCTGGCAGCATGGTAATCAGGAACTGAAAAACGCTGCCATTACGATGTTTGGTAGACATCAAACGGAAAATGCAGCACTGGCGATAATGGCTGCCATGCTCCTGCAAAAGGAACATGGTTTTCGAATCGAGGAAACAACTATTCTTGAAGGACTAAAAGCTGCTTTTTGGCCGGGCCGTTTTGAGATTGTTACAAAAAATCCTTTGCTTATTCTTGATGGAGCCCATAATGAGGAAGGAATTACAGCTTTAACAAACGAGCTGTCGAAAAGGTATGCTGATAAAACGATTAAGATTATCTTTTCAGCGCTGGCAGATAAAAAATTAGATAAGATGATTCAGAAGCTGGATGAGACAGCACATGAAATTTCTTTTGTCAGCTTTGATTACCCAAGGGCATCGAAAGCAGAGACGTTATACAGCTTAAGCGGTTCTCCACATAAAAAAATGGCGAAGGATTGGAAACGAGCTATAACAACTGAATATGCATCACTAAAAGAAAATGACATTTTAGTTGTGACTGGTTCGCTGTATTTTATTTCGCAAGTAAAAGCTTTTTTAAGAGATATGATGTAAAGAGTGTATTTTTATGAGAAAAAGGGGAGTTCACTCTCCTTTTTTTCTGTTCAGATTTTACAATTGATTATAGTAATATTAGTATTTATATTCTTCTTTAATAATTGCAGGGGCTTCCCAAGTAATATTATTTTTTGCACCAGAACCACTTGAATCTCTTGAGCATGCACCGCCAGCTGAAAAAGCTTCTGGGCCTACTATTACTTTGTCTAATTTATTTGTATTCGCTACTGGTCTATATTCTTTTGCATATATTGTTACTCCGCTCCCAATGCCTTGAACACTCTTTAATGTATTTGCACAAATTTTGACATTCGATCCATTTTGTAAGTTTCCAAGATAAGCTTCCCCTTTTACCTCAATTGTTACATTGCCGGCATTATTTAAATTTCCAAATATACTATTTTATCATTATTATTTATATAATATAATTAAAATAGAGATATAAGTAATGGGAAAAAAGTTCTAAAAAGGCGGAAGAGGAGATTCGAGATGTTAAAAAAATCGGAAACAAGCTAAAGAACCAAAAAGGATTTACATTAGTTGAAATATTAACAGTTATTGTTATTTTAGGGATTATTGCTGCAATTGTAATTCCAAGTATTGGTGGCCTTATTGGCAATTCTAAAAAGGATGCCTATTTAGCAAATGTTGAGACATTGATTTCAGCTGCAAAATTGGGAGTTTGCTGCAGGTGACTATGCACCTACTGAAACAGTAACATTAGTTTAACTGCAAACGGATGGTTACTTAGAGGATACAATCGAAGACCCCGATGGTGATTCCTATGTTTCAGGTAAAGTAGTAATCGGCGGTACTGATACAAATATTACCTATACTGTTACATTAGTTGGATCAGAAAGAAAGATTATGAATAAAACACATAGTGAGTTAAATAGAAAAGTTGTAGTGCCTAAATTAATAAGCTTAAATAAATATAAGTTAATAAACCTCAAAATTAATTAAGAGAGTATTTTATATGAATTATATATATATTATTTTTTTATACAGTCTATTTCTCGGCTCCTTCTACAACGTAGTAGGCCTCCGCATCCCAGCAGGAGAGTCAATTATAAAACCTCGCTCCCACTGTCCGAACTGTGGACATGTACTAGGAGCATTAGAGCTGATTCCAGTTCTATCATATATTTTACAAAAGGGGAAATGTCGGGGCTGTCAAGCACCGATTTCTCCTTTATATGCATTAATAGAGCTTGCAACCGGAATATTATTTGTCACAGCCCCGCTAGTTTTGGGCTGGTCTTCTGAATTAGTCATCGCCTGGACGCTTATTTCTCTATGTGTCATCGTGTTTGTCTCAGACTATAAATATATGATTATTCCTGACAAGGTTCTATTATTCTTTTTACCCATTTTTATTATTGAGCGAATATTTATACCGCTTTCCCCATGGTGGGATTCACTCCTCGGGGCTGTTGTCGGCTTTGGTCTCCTCTATTTGATAGCGGTCATCAGTAAAGGCGGTATGGGCGGCGGTGACATTAAATTATATGGTGTCATTGGGATCGTTCTTGGTGTTAAAATGGTGCTTTTAAGCTTTTTCATTGCAACGCTTGCAGGTGCTTTATTTGGGGGAATCGGATTATTAATCGGGAAAGTGCAAAAGGGGAAACCAATCCCGTTTGGCCCATTTATTTGTTTAGGTGTACTTTTAGCTTATTTTTGGGGCGAGAACATACTAGCATGGTATTTTCAACTTTATATTTAAGGAGTTTTTGATCATGGGCTTTCGTATTAGTTTCGGGAAAAAGAAAATCATCAATCTTACCATCAAAGATCATGTCATTCGTTATGTTGATTTGAAAAATACGAATCCCCCCATGGTTCAAAACTTGGGAGAATCGTTGATCATGAGACCTTTGAGGCAATCCTTGAAGAATGTGTGTCTGATTGGAAAATCGAGAGAAGACTAGTTCGGCTTATTGTGCCGGACTCTTTTGTCATTATCCGAAAAATCACGGTTCCAATTGATATCGGAGATGATGAAATGCATGGCTATATCTTTATGGAAATCAGCTCAAGCATTCACCTTCCGTTTGAAAATCCGGTCTTTGATTATGTCCGGCTGGGACAGAAGGAAGGCAAGCAGGAGCTGCTTTTATTTGCCGGACCTGAAGAAGTGATTCAAGAATATGCCGAAACGCTTGAAGAAGCAAACCTTCACCCGCTAAGTGCAGATATTTCTTCTTTGGCTCACTTTCGTCTCTATGACCGGCAGAGTTCTGCTGAGCATGAAAATGTGATGCTGGTTCAAGTGGATTTAAAGTCGGTCAATATCACCATTTTTGAAAATATAAAACCGGTTGTCATGCGGCATTTAATGATGGACGTGGATATTAGTAAATGGGAGAGAGGAAAAAATCATCTGATCTTAAATACATATTTAGGCGATAAGAATGATATTTTATATCCGCTCGAAGATGCTTATCTGGAAATAGACAGCGTACGAAATTTTTATAACTACTCACTAAACCAAGGCAGAAAACTTGTCAATAAGCTAGTGCTTGACGGAGATCACCCGTGGCTGGATGAAATCGAGGAAAAGCTGAAAAGTCAGTTTGATATCCCTGTCGTTCGGATTGAAAGATCTAACGTTGTCGGAGATGCTGAAAAAATGCCATCCTCTTATCACTTAAATATTGGTCTTGGCTTGAAAGAGGTGGAATAAATGCTTGTTGAAATAAACCTTCTGCCGAAAAAAGACACAAGAAATAAAAATATTATGATTTTTATTGTGACGTTCCTAGTGTTAATCGCTATAACGGTTTCATTTTTTCTTTGGCAAATCAATATCAAGGAAAAAAAGCTTGAAGACATCGAGAATCAAGTAAGCATGACACTTGATATTGTTGAGTCAAAAAATAAGCAGATTACCGATTATCATTCTTCGACATCTGTTTAGCAGCTTGAACAGGCGATCACATGGGCGGAAACACAACCGTTTGATGCGGTTTTTCTGTTAGATGAACTAACAAGAATCCTGCCTGAACGCGGATATTTTACCGAGTTTGAAATGGATGGCAATCATAAGATCACGCAAACGATACAATTTGATACGAAAAGCGAAGCAGCCTACTATTTACATTCATTGCTGGCATTCGATTGGGTAGAAGAAGCGGTTATTACACAAGCGAAAACAGAAACAGTTTTAGAAGAAAAAGGTGAAACAGACGAAAGTGAAAACAGTGCCGTCAGCATTGTTAATGAGGATAATGTGTTACCTCGTTATTTTGCTAAATATTAAATCGTCGTTAATATTCCTAACTTAAATATCGCAGCGGCAGATGCAGAGAAGAAGAAAGAGAACGAGGAAAAAAGCAGTAAAGCTGCCGGGGGAAATACTGAGGAAGGTGATGATCAGTAATGAACTTCTCAAGTCCGAAAAAACATCATTGGATCATCGTAATCGGTATTTTACTCGTTGCCGGAATCATTGCCGGGGGGGACTGTCTTTACCTGCAGCCGTTAAATGACAAGCTGGAAAGAAAACAAACGGAGCTGGATATGGCCAATCAGCAATTGACGAGTATCGAGAATAAAACAGCTGAAAATGAAGAGCACGCCGCTGAAAGCACAAGGAAGTTACAGTTGCTTGTACCTGTTAAACGTCAGCTGGAGCAGCTGATTCTCGATATTGAAAAAGCGGAAGTCATTTCCAATGTTATGATTGATGAAATCAGCATGAACGGTACTGAAGCAGATGAAAAAATAGAGGTTGAACAAGAAACAAATCAAACTGAAGCGGAGAACCAGACTGATGCAGAAGGTACTGAAGCAGGTACGGAAGAAGTGAATCAGGAAGCAGCCGATACAGAGGGAAATGCTGAGACTGGCGGGGGAAAGGCTAAAGAGCAAGAAACAACCCCAAAAGAGGAACCGTTAGAAATCGTTGAAGTAGCACTGCCCGCAGGTGTAAACAGAACATCGATCACCATTAAAGGACAAGCTGAAAACTATTTCGACCTGGAAAAGTTCATCGACAGCCTCCAATCCCTAAAAAGGATTGTCGCAATCGATAATCTCTCATTTAAAGGCCGCGATGAAATTATGAATGTGGATCAAGTCGAGGAAAAAGCTGAATTTGAACTGGCGATTTCGGCTTATTACTATCCAGCACTCGAGGATTTACTAAATGAACTGCCGCCAATCGATGCACCGGCCGCTGCCAATAAAAAGAATCCACTTAACGGCTTTTCTAATGATGTGACAAACAAATAAGTGAAGTGCCTGGAACGGTAATCAACATCGTTGTTCATCATAGCCTTTCTATTAAAAACTTTGACGAAATCATTCGATAACAAGACGACAAAAGTCTTGTTATTTTTTTTTGGTCATATGTTAGGATGTAACCAACCAGCACAAGACAGGGGAGGGCTGAATAATGGACAAGCCAAATAACGGGAACACCATTTCGGTTAAAATTAATGGAAAACACAGTCCGTTTAATGAAGATAACCAAGGAATACCACCCGATAAACAAAAAAAGGAGCGTGAAAGCAGTGACAAACAGCCGAAACAGAGAGAATCTGTTGAAAAAGAATCAGCCGCGGCAAGGGAGTCAATGAATGGCGGTGAAGAATTTGACTGGATTTTACCAAGCGGCAGCAGTCTTCCTAAAAAGGAAGACTCAAAAATCATTTACCTCGAAGATAAAAAGAAAGAGAAGTCGCCAATATCATTCAAAGCTCTTATAAATAAAAAAAACACCCATACCCAGGGGCAGCCAAAGACCAAAGGACGGAAACCGATCAATATCACGATGCTGCTTTCCATTTTTTTTGCTATCATACTGGGAACGTTATTCGGACTTATTTTACTTAAATTAGTACCGACTGAACAGGTAGTCGTGGAAGAAAAACCAGCGGCTGTCAATGATCAAACAAATGAGCAGTCCGTTCAACCCGCTGCTAATGACAATGTTGAAGTTACACTAAAGCCTATTTCTGCTGTCGTTGTTCAGGAGGGAATTTACTCATCACAAGGGGCTGCAGAAAGTACATTGACAGCATTAAAAGAGAAAGGCACTCCAGCGGCGATTATTCCTGTTGAAGGAAAATTTGCAATTTTTGTTAGTATGGCCGAAACGGTTGCCGATGCGAAAACCATTGGTAAAGAGCTAAATGGAAACGGGATTGAAACATTCTCAAAGGAATTTTCAATAAGTGAGAAGAAAATCAATCTACAACATGAAGAAGAAAAGAAACTGCTTGAATTGTCCCCACAGCTATTTCATGCCCTCACAGTAAGTGTCACCTCTGCAAGTGTTTCAAGCAGCATACCTGCAGCTGCGATAGAGAATGTTGAAAAAGAGACAGCGATTCTTTCCAAAATAGATAAGGATAAGCTGAAAAATAAAACAGTCATCGATATGTATTCTCAACTAGAAACAGCTTCAACGCAAATTAAGCAATATGAGAAAAATCCTGGAGCCGATACCCTAAACAAAATACAACAAAGTTTATTATCTTTTCTTGCAAGTTATCAAAGCTTATAGTCGTCCATTAAACAGGCTGATGTCATTTGTCGTCGATACTCGTATTTTCCGGGAAATAGTATAGTTTATAATTTATTGATAGTGATAGGTAAGGTAAGCTATGAAAGTAGGCTGCCTTGCCTATCGTTATTTTTTTGGCCGGCACACTTTCATGAATTGATAGAGTATGCTTTAAAGAATTCATGCAAATGATATGTAAGGGTCTATTTAATAGGGTTATGGCTGATATCTAATTGTTTGTCAACATTATTAATGTTACGATGGAGCTGTATCTTCCTAAACTTTGATAAAGGTAAGGTGAAACAATGAAAAACCTCATTTTAGCCTCATCATCTCCACGGCGAAAAGAACTACTAGAAAATCTCCAATTATCTTTTCACACAGTTTCAAGCGATGTAGATGAGAATTATGATCCGGAATGGAGTCCGGAAGAAATCGTGATGGCCTTAGCCTATCGAAAAGCAAAGGCAGTATCGAAGGAGCATCCAGCTTCCTTTGTCATTGGTTCAGACACTGTCGTGGTAAGAGACCAAACCATTCTAGGTAAACCACAAAACCTTGAGGAAGCTTTTTCCATGCTGAAAAGTCTTTCCGGCAGGTCTCATTCGGTTTACACAGGGGTGGCAATTGTATCAGAATCTAATGAACGTAAATTTTTTGAGAAAACAGATGTAGATTTTTGGGAGTTATCGGATGAAGAAATTAATGACTATCTTGACACAGGAGAGCCCTTTGATAAAGCTGGGGCTTATGGAATTCAAGGGTTCGGCAGTATCCTTGTCAAAAGAATATCAGGGGATTATTTTTCTGTTGTCGGCCTCCCGGTTGCTCGAACAATCAGAGAGCTAAAAAAGGCTGGATATAGCAGCTAATTTTTCTTCGTACTCCCAAAGTTCTTAGAAAGGGAGACAAATATGAAATCAGAACCATTAATGATCCGTGATTATCCAAAGGATGAACGGCCGCGTGAACGATATATTCATTATGGTCCGGAAAGCTTATCAAATCAGGAATTAATTGCTCTCATGCTCAGAACTGGTACAAAGGAAGAATCAGTTCTCCAGCTTTCAAACCGTCTTCTCACCCATTTTGAAGGATTAAGGTTATTGAAAGATGCAACCCTTGATGAAATAACCTCAATCAAAGGAATTGGAACGGCCAAAGCGATTCAAGTATTGGCCTCGATTGAGCTGGGAAGAAGAATCTCCAATTTGCAGCATGATGACCGCTATGTCATTCGGTCGCCGGAAGACGGAGCCAAATATGTCATGAATGACATGAGATTTCTATCCCAAGAACATTTCGTTACCCTTTACCTAAATACAAAAAATCAAGTCCTCCACAAAAAAACCATCTTTATCGGCAGCTTAAATGCATCAATCGTACATCCACGCGAAATCTATAAAGAAGCCTTGCGTCGCTCAGCCGCATCTATAGTTTGTGTGCATAATCACCCTTCAGGAGATCCCTCGCCAAGCCGTGAGGATATTGAAGTCACAAGAAGGATTGTTGAGTGCGGCAAAATTCTTGGAATCGAGCTCCTTGATCATTTGATCATCGGCGAAAATAAATTTGTATCTTTGAAGGAGAAAGGGTATTTATAACACTAGGATTTTGTCGGACGTTAGGATATAATATAGTTTGTGATTTTTTGACGGATTTTCGCAAATGTTAGGACATAAAGAGGATTTATGCATAAATGACAGTTCAGTTCATGGGAAATAGGAAACAACAAATTGGTAAGTGAAACTTTTATCAATGGAGGCAAAAAGACCTTACCTTGAAAGTTTGCATTTTGTTTTAGAAAGGGAGATACAATCATGTTTGGATTTGGGACAAGGGATCTTGGGATCGATCTCGGTACGGCAAATACGCTCGTCTATGTGAAGGGAAAAGGGGTAGTTGTCAGAGAACCTTCTGTTGTAGCATTACAAACAGATACAAAAAGTATTGTAGCGGTTGGGAATGATGCGAAAAATATGATCGGCAGAACTCCGGGAAATGTTGTGGCGCTTCGCCCAATGAAGGATGGAGTTATCGCTGATTATGAAACTACAGCTGTTATGATGAAGTACTATATTAAAGAAGCTTTAAAAACAAAAAGTGTTTTTTCGGGTAAGCCGTATGTAATGGTATGTGTTCCATCCGGTATTACTGCTGTTGAAGAGAGAGCGGTCATTGATGCGACACGTCAAGCAGGGGCCCGTGATGCCTATACGATTGAAGAGCCGTTTGCTGCTGCTATTGGAGCCAACCTACCCGTTTGGGAGCCGACTGGAAGCATGGTAGTGGATATTGGCGGTGGTACGACAGAAGTAGCTATTATCTCACTTGGCGGTATCGTGACAAGTCAATCCATCCGCATTGCCGGAGATGAGATGGACGACGCAATTGTGAATTATATTCGTAAAACCTATAATTTGATGATTGGCGATCGAACTTCAGAAGCGATTAAAATGGAAATTGGCTCTGCAGGTGAGGCAGAAGGAATTGACAATATGGAAATTCGCGGACGTGATCTATTAACAGGTCTGCCAAAAACAATTGAAATTACAGCAAAGGAAATCGCAACGGCTTTAAGAGACACAGTTGATGCCATTGTTGATGCGGTTAAAGTAACACTTGAAAAAACTCCGCCGGAGCTTGCTGCCGATATTATGGACAGAGGGATTGTTTTAACAGGCGGTGGTGCTTTATTACGCAATTTAGATAAAGTAATTAGCGAAGAAACCAAAATGCCTGTGTTAATTGCCGAGAATCCGCTGGATTGTGTAGCCATTGGAACAGGCAAGGCTCTTGACCATATTCAATTATTTAAAAACAAAGCGCGAGATTCTCGCTAACACATATATAGAGGTGTTCTAAATGCCACAGTTCTTTCTGAACAAACGCCTGATTATTTTGCTTGTTAGCATTATCATTCTCGTGTCATTAATAGGGTTTTCACTAAAAGAACGTGAAGAATTAACCTGGCCGGAACAGTTTATTAAGGATACGACCGGCTGGGTTCAAACCCTTGTGTCGAGACCGGCTCATTACTTTGCCGGTTTTTTTGAAAATGTAAAAGACTTGCAAAATACATACGAAGAAAACAAACAATTAAAATCACGATTAAATGAGTTGGCACAGCTGAAAGCTGAAGTACAGAGCTTAACGGAAGAAAATGAAGAACTAAGGGATATCTTAGATAAGCAGGAATCCTTGAGCGATTATGAGCCGATTCAAGCAACGGTTATTGGCCGAAATCCTGATCGCTGGAATGAGTTGTTAATAATCAATAAAGGCTCGACAGATGGAATTAAGAAGGATATGTCTGTTATTACATCAACCGGGTTAATTGGAAAAGTAAAAAACAGCCGGCAGTTCACAGCAACCGTTCAATTACTAAGCTCAAATGATGCGACCAACCGTGTGTCAGCGGAAATAGTCGGAACAGAAACGTACTACGGTCAAATCGAAGGCTTTGATCGTGAAAAGGAATTGCTTTTATTAAAAAGAATTCCGTATGAAGCAAAAATTAAAAAAGGACAGATTGTCCAAACATCCGGTATGGGCGGTATTTTTCCCTCGCAGTTAGTGATTGGTACTGTTGAGGAAGTTGTTCCGGACGAATACGGCTTAACGCAAATGGCCTATGTAAAGCCTGGAGCGAATTTCTATGATATTGAACATGTCATGGTCGTGAAGCGGGGAATGATCCAGCCAGAGTTGAGTGATATGATAGGTGAGGAGGAGGAGAAATAGTGAGAAAGGCTTTTCTTCCTCTCATCATCAGCCTCTGCTTTCTTTTGGAAAGCATCTTTGTTGAATTGATGACGATAGAATCTCTCGCTAGTAAAAGAATCGTCGTCCCTCATTTTTTGATTGTGTCGATTATTTTTACAACGATCTATGGAAATCGTAAGCATGGGCTTATGTATGGATTTATTTTTGGACTGCTATTCGATGTAGTTTACACAGAAGTTATTGGCATCTACTTATTTATGCTCCCATTAGTTGCCTATATCACCTCATGGATTATGAAGGTACTCCAAAGTAATATTGTTATTGTTTCTCTTGTTGCCCTACTAGGGGTCTCCCTATTAGAATTAGGAGTATACGAAATGAATTTTATCATCGACAGGACGGATATGGCTTTTTCTAGTTTTGTTGATATTAGACTTCTGCCGACATTAATATTAAATCTAATCTTTATCGTCCTGATTGCTCTTCCATTGAAAAAGTATTTGGAGAGCTATGCAGAAGCATTAAGAAACGATTAAAGCATATTGCTTTAGTCGTTTGCCTTTTTTATTACAAGCTTGGAGATTTTTGCGAGCGATTTGTTAAATCTTGTTATTATTGATAATTTATCTTGTTAAAATAGCTTTTTGTTATTTTGATAAAGGAGTTTTTACAATTTTTGTCGAAGTAATAAAACGGTTTTATTTACTGGGTATTCATGCTTATTATAAAAAAACAAATGGTATATGATTATCAATAAAGGAACATAAAACCCATTTTTTATATAAATTCTCTTAATCTATTCTTTTTTTAATAGTGCTCTAGTTGAGGTGACCATCTTTAAATGAAAAAACTCCAAAATGTAACCATAAAAGGTACAAAAGAAGGGCTTACTCTTCACTTGAACGATAGTTGTTCCTTTGAAGAGCTAAAAAAAGAGCTCCAGTGGAAATTATCGGAAACTTCCCGCTTACAGGATGGCAATCAGCTGATCACAGTAAAAGTCCAAGTGGGGAATCGTTATTTAACGGAACAGCAGGCGGAAGAATTAGAAGAATTGATTAGTCAAAAAAAGAATCTTATTGTAGATTCCATTACTTCTAATGTCATGACAAAAGAAGAAGTAGAGAAAATGAAAGAGGAACAAGAAATTGTTTCTGTCACAAGAATTGTCCGCTCCGGTCAAGTATTAAAAGTACCTGGGGATTTATTATTAATTGGCGACGTGAATCCAGGCGGTACCGTAATTGCTGGGGGGAATATTTTCATCATGGGTGTATTAAAAGGAATCGCCCATGCAGGCTGTTTTGGAAATAATGAGGCAATTGTTGCCGCTTCCATTATGAAGCCATCTCAGCTCCGGATAAGTAAGCATATTAATCGGGCACCAGATCATTATGATGAAGAGGAACCAAGAGATATGGAATGTGCTTTTATAAATGAAGATGGTCAGATCATGATTGATAAATTACAAGTTTTAATGCACATTCGACCGAATTTAACGAGATTGGAAAGGGGAAGGTAGGATGGGAGAAGCAATCGTTATAACATCAGGAAAAGGCGGAGTTGGAAAAACGACGACTTCTGCGAACATTGGTACAGCTTTGGCTCTTCAGGGGAAGCGTGTATGTTTGATCGATACAGATATCGGTCTCCGCAACCTTGATGTAGTCATGGGTCTTGAAAATAGAATCATCTACGATCTTGTCGATGTGATCGAGGGAAGATGTAAAATCCACCAGGCGCTCGTAAAGGATAAACGATTTGAGGATCTCCTTTATCTTCTTCCTGCTGCCCAAACTAGTGATAAAACTGCTGTCACTCCTGAGCAGATGAAAGATTTAGTAGATGGATTAAAACAGGATTATGATTATATTATTATTGACTGCCCTGCGGGAATCGAGCAAGGCTATAAAAATGCGGTTGCAGGTGCTGATAAAGCGATCGTCGTAACGAATCCCGAAGTATCTTCTGTAAGGGACGCAGACCGGATTATTGGCTTGCTTGAGAAAGAGGAAGGGCTAGAGCCTCCAAGACTGATTATTAACCGGATTCGTAATCATATGATGAAAAGCGGAGACATGCTTGATGTTGATGAAGTGACTAATCATTTATCGATTGAATTGATCGGAATTGTGGCAGATGATGATGAAGTCATTAAAGCCTCAAACAGCGGTGAACCAATTGTGTTAAATCCTAATAACAGAGCAAGTATTGCTTATCGTAATATTGCTAGAAGAATTTTGGGTGAATCCATCCCGCTTCAAACGCTGGAGCCAGAAAGTGGCGGTGTATTTAAAAAACTTAAGAAATTTTTTGGTGTAAAGTAAGGGACTGGCCCATTGGGTCGGCCCCTTTTTATGTTTGCAGATGCCTATGCCTAACAATCCTCGAAACCCTATTCCAGTCTTTGGGAGAGTCATATTTTGCGGGACTTGTTCATAGACTTGTACTACTAAATTGCCTTATAAGGAATGGTGGGGGGATCATGCGTTCAAGAAATGATGACATTCGAAGAAGGATCGAAAAAAGAAAAAAACAACGTGAGCGGACGACGCGGCAGATGGAAACAAAGCTACCGTGGACAGAGGATGAGGAGCGTTATGGGTTTGAAAGAATGACATCTTATGAAAGCGGTCCTGTTGATGAAGAAAATCATCCACTTTTTCGTAAAGAAGTTTTCATTTTTAAAGTATTGGCCTCTGCTTGTTTAGTGCTTGTCATTGCCATAATGTTTCGAAATCAAACTCCTGAATTGGATTCTGCAAGAGAATTTGTCACCAAATCTATGAATGAAGAGTTTCAATTTGCTGCAGTATCTGACTGGTATGAAGGTACTTTTGGCAAGCCTTTGGCACTCTTGCCGACCAATGAACAAAAAAGTGAAGAAAATAGACCTGTCGAATCGAAACCTCAATACGCCTTGCCTGCTTCTGGAAAAATCTTGGAGGACTTTGGCGAAAACGGGCAGCGAATCACGATTGAAACGGGTCAAGGAGCAGCTGTTGAGGCCATGAATGAAGGACTTGTTCGTTTTATTGGAGAGCAGGAAGGATTTGGTCAAACCGTTGTGATTCAGCATGCAGATAAAAGCGAATCATGGTATGGGAATTTAAGTGAAGTGGATGTTTCGTTATACCAATACATTGAAAAGGGTACAAAGGTTGGAAAGGCCACTGATTATGCGGATGGAACAAACAGCTCTTTTTATTTTGCTATTAAAGAGGGTGAAGATTTTGTTGATCCAATACAGGTGATTCAATTTGACTAATATGTTAACAGTATTGAAATACATTCATATTCATCCGTTGTTGTGGCTCGTGATGGCTTTATCAATTATGACGGCTCATTTTATTGAACTGTCCCTTTTTTTGTTCATTGTGATTATGCATGAATTGGGTCATGCCTTTGCGGCCGCTTTTTTCTCCTGGCGAATCAAAAGGATTTCGCTTTTGCCGTTTGGCGGTGTAGCGGAGGTTGACGAACATGGTAACAGACCGTTAAAGGAAGAAGCGTTAGTTACGCTCGCAGGACCTTTACAGCATGTATGGATGATTGGATTAGCGTTCATGCTAAATCAATTTTCTTTGATTCCTGAGCATTTTTATACAATATTTGTTGAATTTAATATTATGGTACTGCTGTTTAATCTGCTTCCGATTTGGCCGCTTGACGGAGGTAAACTTATTTATCTATGGAGGTCGCAAAAGGAATCCTTCCCAATTGCACATCTAAAAACAGTCTTTATTTCCGCAGTTAGTCTGCTGCTATTCTTTATGCTCTTACTTTTCGTACAGCCTTTTAATTTGAATTTGTGGATTGTGATTGGATTCTTAAGTTTTTCGCTCTTTTACGAATGGAAACAAAGACGTTATGTCTTCGTGCGCTTTTTACTTGAGCGCTACTATGGAAATAATATGGAATTCAAAACGTTAAAGCATATTTATGTCAACGAGGAAGAGTCCATCATCCGTGTTCTAGAACAATTTCAACGCGGCTGCAAGCATTTAATTATCATTGAAAAGGAAGACGCAGAAACAGAGCAGTTAGATGAAAATGAATTGCTTCATGCTTATTTTTCTGAGAAAATGCTGCATGCGAAAATTGGAGAGTTGCTTTATCCTTATTAAATCGAGATAATAATAGAAGTGAAGGGAAAAATGAGTGAATATAAAGATATTCACTCATTTTTACGTTGGAAAAGCGAGGAACATGATTTGAAGAAATTAGTCGTGAATTATTTAACAAGAGAAAAGCGCTTTGCACTATTACATAATCAAAAAATGGAAAAGCTTGTTGTAAAACAGCCAAGACATTCCTCTCTTGTCGGAAACATCTATATCGGAACGGTCACCAAGGTGCTTCCCGGAATGAATGCCGCTTTTGTTGAAATCGGGGAAGGAAAAAATGGTTTTATCTACCGCAATAAATTGCCTTCATATGTGCTGTCAGAAGAGGAAAAATCACAAAAAGAGAAAAAAGGTATTTCCTCCTTTGTTCATCAAGGGGAAAGGCTGATGGTTCAAGTAGACAAGGATGCCACGGGTACAAAGGGACCTAGATTAAATGCAGTCATTGAGCTTTCAGGTCAATCGATCATCTACATGCCAAAAGGAAAATACGTGGCTGTATCTAAAAAAATGGAGCGGCCGGAAGAAAAAGAAAAAATGCGGCAGTTTGGCTATGAAATCAAAGAAGAGGATGAAGGTTTAATTTTTCGTACAGCGAGTTTAACTTTATCACAGCAGGATATTCGTAAGGAATTAACTGAGCTTAGACAAGCCTATCGTGAGCTTGAAATTCAGGCAAAAGCAATGAAAAAACCGGGGATTTTACTGGAGCAGGATCATTTCCTATCGGAGATGATAGCGGAAATTACACCGATTTCAGATGATGTCGAGGTAATCGCTGATGACCGCGATATTGCAGAACGTTTGAAAAAGGAGTTTCCGCAGCTTCCGATAATGATGTATACAGATAAAGAAAATATTTTCTCTTATCACCATCTTGAAGGGGAATTGGAAAAATTATTAAAACGTATGGTCTGGCTTGATAATGGAGCCTATTTAGTGATGGATGAGGTCGAAGCTTTAACCATTATTGATGTTAATACGGGGAAATATTCGGGTAAGAATGATTTAGCTGATACCGTTTTAAAAACCAATCTGCTGGCAGCCGAAGAAGCGGCGCGACAAATCCGCCTGCGTGATATCGGAGGCATGATTTTAATTGATTTCATCGATATGAAGAGCGATCACGAACGAAACCAAGTGATAAATAAAATGAAGAAGGAATTACAAAAGGATGAACGACGGACGGAGGTAATCGGCTTTACACAGCTTGGTATTTTACAATTAACGAGAAAAAAGACAAAGGTTTCTCTCTCTGAAAGTCTAATGGAAAGATGCCCGCAATGTGAAGGAACCGGGAAAATTCCCAGCGCTGAAACGATTGCATTTCGCCTAGAAAGAGAACTTTATGAATATCGCTATCGTGATATTGAAGAGGTTGTCATTGAATTAGCCGAAGAGGTAAAAAAGGTATTCTGTGGAGACCAAAACGTTCACCATAATAGGCTGGAGGAAATATTAGGCTTTACAATCCTTTTTGAGGTGCATTCCAGCCTCCGGCCTTTCTATCATATCGGAAAGATACGGTAATGGGATTGACATAGTCTTCTCTTATGTGATAATATTTTCATGTTATGTTTGTAGCACCTGTGCTACAACCGCTCAGAACAGGTATTAAGAGTTTGTTTTTTTGGCAAAACACCTGCGATTGGCGAGTCTGAGTTTATGAGGAGGTGCAGTTATGTACGCAATTATCGAAACAGGCGGTAAGCAAATCAAAGTAGAAGAAGGTCAAACAATCTACATTGAGAAGCTAAACGCTGAAGCAGGCGAAACAGTTACTTTTGATAAGGTTCTTTTCGTTGGTGGTGAAAATGTAAAAGTAGGAAGCCCAGTTGTTGAGGGAGCTACAGTTACAGCTAAAGTTGAAAAGCAA
The DNA here is from genome assembly GCF_036670025.1 of Niallia oryzisoli. Lineage (NCBI taxonomy): Bacteria > Bacillati > Bacillota > Bacilli > Caryophanales > Bacillaceae > Niallia > Niallia oryzisoli. The sequence continues at coordinate 1,260,644 of NZ_CP137640.1, forward strand.
GGTCGCGCAAAGAAGATCATTGTTTTCAAATATAAAGCAAAGAAAAACTACCACAAAAAGCAAGGTCATCGTCAGCCATACACAAAAGTTGTTGTTGAAAAAATCAACGCGTAAGGTTTTGAACGATGATTCAAATTACGATTAATCGTAACGAGTCTGAATTGATTCAATCGTTTACGATGACGGGACATGCATTATTCGCTGAACATGGTCAGGATATTGTCTGTGCAGGAGCATCAGCCGTATCCTTTGGGGCGATTAATGCTGTTCATGAGTTAACAGGAGTCATCCCTGATATCGAGCAGGGTGAGGATGGATTTTTAAGCTGTGCGGTTCCAGAAGAAATTCCGGACACTGTTCAAGAGAAAATCCAGCTTATTCTCGAAGCGATGGTGATTTCCTTACAAACGATTGAAGAACAATACAGAGAGCACATAAAAATAACCTTCAAAAAGTAGGAGGTGGAATACAATGTTATTGAAATTAGATCTTCAGTTTTTCGCTTCTAAAAAAGGAGTAGGTTCAACTAAGAACGGTCGTGACTCAATCGCTAAGCGTCTAGGTGCTAAGCGTGCGGATGGTCAATTCGTAACTGGCGGAAGCATCCTTTATCGCCAACGCGGTACGAAAATCTATCCAGGAGTAAACGTTGGCCGTGGTGGTGACGATACTCTATTCGCAAAGGTTGACGGTGTTGTTAAATTTGAGCGTGTAGGCCGTGACCGTAAACAAGTGAGCGTATACCCTGTAGCTCAAGAAGCATAATATTGATGATGAAAACTCTAACTGTTATGGTTAGAGTTTTCTTTATGTTGCAGATAAAATAAAATAATCGGACCTAAGTTTCTTCTTTTTTCCTTTAAAATGCTTACTCTACCTAACTTTTTTGATATACTAGCAAAAAGCAGTCTTGACACTAAAAACTCTTGTAGGGGTATTATAGATGATGAAAAAAGAATGGAATACAGTTGATGTGCTTCGCCATGCGCGGCATGACTGGTTAAATAAACTGCAATTAATCAAAGGAAATATCGATTTAAATAAAATGGACCGTGTAAAAGAAATTATTGCGGAAATTGTCATCGAGGCACAACATGAAACAAAGTTATCAAATTTAAACCTTCCTAAGTTTACATCGCTGCTCTTACTACATAATTGGGAAACGGAATCATTTAAGTTGGAGTTTGAAGTAATTGATGATCATAAATGCGGGAAACTTGATGATGATAGGCTGACCGAATGGACGAGTAGGTTTTTTACTATTTTGAACAAAAGTATAAAAAGCTATTATGATAATCATTTAATCCTAACAATTGAACAGCAGCAGGAAGGGCTTCGTTTCTTTTTTGACTTTTGTGGAATAATAGAGAATAAAGAAACAATAGAGCCATTTTTACATAATACTTCTTTTGAGATGGATATAAAACAGTTTGAAATAAATGAGCGGGAATTTACACTTGAGTTGCTGATTCCCTATTAGTGAGCTCTTGTTCCAATTAATCGTTTGGAGGAAATGAAATATGTTTGTGGATCAAGTCAAAGTATATGTCAAGGGCGGGGATGGCGGTAACGGTATGGTAGCCTTCCGCCGGGAAAAATATGTGCCAAAGGGCGGTCCTGCTGGCGGGGACGGCGGTAAGGGCGCTGACGTTGTTTTTGAAGTGGAGGAAGGGTTACGGACCTTGATGGACTTTCGTTATCAACGTCATTTTAAAGCACCGCGCGGTGAGCACGGAATGTCAAAAAATCAGCATGGTAAGGGAGCTAAAGACATGATTGTCAAAGTTCCCCCTGGAACGGTTGTAACCGATGCTGAAACAAATGCGGTCATTGCTGACTTAACTGAGCATGGCCAGCGTGCCGTCATTGCTAAAGGTGGCAGAGGCGGCAGAGGAAATACACGCTTTGCTACACCTGCAAATCCTGCTCCGGAGCTTTCCGAACATGGTGAACCGGGTCAGGAAAGAAACGTTGTTCTTGAATTAAAGCTCTTAGCAGATGTGGGACTTGTCGGTTTCCCAAGTGTTGGTAAATCCACGTTATTATCGGTTGTTTCATCGGCAAAGCCAAAGATAGCCGATTATCACTTTACAACGCTTGTGCCAAATTTAGGCATGGTGGAAACAGAGGACGGACGCAGCTTTGTCATGGCCGACTTGCCGGGGCTGATTGAAGGTGCACACTCTGGAGTCGGGCTGGGGCACCAATTTTTACGTCATATCGAAAGAACAAGAGTCATCGTTCATGTTATAGATATGTCAGCAATGGAAGGCCGGGATCCATATGAGGATTATGTGACAATTAATAATGAATTGGAACAATATAATTTGCGTTTAATGGAAAGACCGCAAATTATTGTTGCTAATAAGATGGATATGCCTGAAGCGGAGAGTAATCTGGAGGAATTCAAGAAAAAACTGACAGAAGATTATCCGATCTTTCCAATTTCCGCTGTCACAAGAAAGGGTCTTAGAGACTTATTATTTGCCATTGCGGATAAGCTTGAGGATACACCTGAATTTCCGCTTGAGGCTGAAACAGAGGATAACGGTGTACACCATGTTCTCTATAAGCATGAAGCAGAGCAGAAGGAATTTGAAATTTCAAGGGACCCGGACGGTAGCTTTGTGTTATCTGGTGATGCAGTTGAAAAATTATTTAAGATGACCGACTTTTCACGAGATGAGTCTGTGAAACGATTTGCCCGTCAGCTTCGCGGAATGGGCGTTGACGAGGCGCTCCGTGAAAAAGGCGCTAAAGATGGAGATACCGTTAGACTGTTAGAATTTGAATTTGAATTTATTGAATAAACCTTTGCATATGACAATACCTGTGAAAAACTGCGTTGTAAAGAATCGCATCGTTTAACACAAGCGTAGAAATGATAAAGATGCTTGTGTATATGTTTTTGGGGGTAGAGGAATGAGACATGATAAAGCTGATAAAAAGTTTTATTTAGTAAGGGAAGATGTGCTGCCTGAAGCAATGAAAAAAACGCTTGAAGCCAAGGAAATGATCGAACGGGGAAAAGCTGAATCGGTCTGGGATGCGGTACAGCGTGTTGACTTAAGCAGAAGTGCATTTTATAAATATCGGGACACCGTTTTCCCGTTTCACACCATTGTCAAGGAACGTTTAATTACCCTGTTTTTCTATTTAGAGGATCGCTCAGGTACTCTTTCGCATCTTTTAACAACGGTCGCTTCAACCGGCTGTAACGTATTGACGATACACCAAACCATTCCGCTTCAAGGAAGGGCAAACGTGACTCTATCCGTTAATACAGTTGATATGGAAATAGATATCGAAGAGCTTCTAACGAGACTGAGACGATTGGAGTTCGTAGAAAAAGTAGAGGTGCTTGGTTCAGGTGCATAATAACGCACTTGAATCAGCGCCTTTTTTATATTTCTATGTAAGAAAAAATTTTACGAAAATCAGCAACCATGTACAAAAGCCAATAAATTATAGTTGTAAAGTAATGTACTTTTATTTTTTTAAGTGGTAAAGTATTTGTAAAATACAAAATAGGGAGAATAGTGAAGTGAAAACAGGTTATTTAGGTCCTAGAGCAACATTTACAGATTTGGCCGTGCGAGAAATGTTTCCAGAATATGAATCCGTTGCCTATACAACTATTCCTGACTGTATCGATGCAGTTGTGAATGACGAAATAGATATAGCGGTTGTGCCGCTTGAAAATGCTTTGGAAGGCTCCGTCAACATTACCCTTGATTACTTGATTCATGAAGTGGATTTACCAATTAGAGGGGAACTCTCTGCACCGATACGCCAGCATTTAATGGTCCATCCTAATCAGCTGGATAACTGGAAGGAAATAAAGACCATTATAAGTCATACACATGCAATTGCCCAATGTCACAAGTTTTTACACCAGGAGTTAAAGGGAGTGAGAGCAGAAGGCTATACATCAACAGCTGGGGCAGCCCAATATGTGGCAGAGCATTCTGATGAGCCGATTGGTGCAATCGCGAACGAATTGGCAGCAAAGGAATACGGCCTCGTCATTGCCAAATACGATATTCATGATTTTGACTTTAATCATACCCGCTTTATATTCTTATCAAAACAAGCGTTAAATCTGCCGATTAAGCCAAATTATGTTGGTTATAAAACAACCTTAATGGTTACGCTGCCGGCAGACCATTCCGGAGCCCTTCATCAAGTACTATCCGCGTTTGCCTGGAGAAAGCTGAATTTAATTAAAATTGAGTCGAGACCAACTAAGACAGGTCTTGGAAATTACTTCTTTATCGTTGATTTAGATACAGCGCTTGATGATGTGTTAATTCCAGGTGCTATTGCTGAAATCGAAGCCTTAGACTGCCACGTAAAGATTTTAGGCAGCTATCCATACTATCAATTAAAAAAATAAAAAAAAGAGTCAGACAAGCATAATAATGGAGTCTGACTCTATTTATTTTTATTCACTCGTATCAATGAGAAAGCTAGCTTCCCTTAAGGCTTCTACTGTATCATCCAGTGCTTTTTCAGATGGAGCAGAAATGGTATGAAGATGAATTCCGTTTGTCAGCTCCAATAAATAGGAGGACTGAGTTGAATGGATTTTTTTGATAAACTGTTTTACTTCTTTTCGATTTGAAACTAAAATTGAAGCCGTTAAATCTCCATAAACCGGATGTTCAATTCTTACATCTTTGACGGTCACACCATGGTCAACACAGATACACAATTCTTCTTCCGTTCGCTCAGGAGGATGTTTACAGGCGATGGTACGCTCATACATTGTAACAGGAGAATTACTTTTTAAATATAGATACCCTTGGCTGGTTGCAATAATTGGTTCATTTCTTGCTTTTAATAAGGAAATATCGCCTACAATTACTTGTCTGCTGACATTTGTTCTAGCAGCTAAATCACTGCCTGTCATTGGTTCATTCGCTTCTTTTAAGAGGGATAGCAGCAAAGTTCGTCTTTCCTCTCCGAAAACCTTCTTCTGTTCCTTCACTTTTTTCCCTCCCTAGTGCTTATCGTGGATGATATTCAAGAGCGTCTCACCGAGAGCTGCTACATCCTGTTCATTAGTATGATGTCCAAAGGAAATACGGATAAATTCCTTTCCGATTTTCTCAGGTATATTCATGGCAGTCATGGTTTTCGATGCCGAAGTAAGACCTGTGGAGCAGGCGCTCCCCGTCGAAATCGCAAATCCGAGTCTGTTACATTCGAGCATCACCCATTGCCCTTCCAGCCCGTTTAGACGCAGTCCAAGCGTATGGGGAAGCTGTTGTTCTTCGGTATTTTGGTATAGGGTGATTTGATCACCCGCTTCAGCTAAAATAGCTAAAAGCTGCTGACGTAGTTTTTCTATCTTTGTGAACTGCCATTCTTGTTTTTCTATGCTCTTTTGTGCTGCAACCGTCATAGCAGCGATCGCAGGAACATTCACAGTACCGGGTCTAAAGCCTTTCTCATGTGTTGTGCCAGGGTAATAAGGCTTCCAAGCAAGCTTAGGATTAATATAGCCAGCCCCTATCCCTTTCGGACCGTAAAATTTATGCGATGAAATTGATAAACTATCAACGAGGTTTATTATTTTATTCAAATTAATTTTTCCAAATGTATGAACACAGTCACTATGAAATAATATTTGCTGCTCCTGACACCAATTGCCGATTTCTTCGATTGGCTGCAATGAGCCAATTTCTGAATTCCCATGCTGAATGGCAATTAGGACGGTGTCTTTTCGGGTTGCACTTTTTAGCCTGTCGATATCGATTTGTCCATTTTCAGTAAATGGCAGGAGGGTAATTTCATAGCCTTGTAATTCCAATGCATCTAATGTACTGCGGACGGATGAATGCTCTGCTAAGCTAGATATAATATGGAAGCCCTGTTTTTTCTTGGCTGAGAGAAGTGAATGGATCCCCAAAAAATTACTTTCTGAACCGCCGCTGGTAAAGAAAACACCATCCTTTTGTACAGCAAGAAGACGGGCAAATTCCTCCCGGCAATTTTCAAGTATGTCTTTTGCTGTACTGCCGATATCATGGAGACTTCCCGTGTTGCCATAATATTCAGTAGCTGCTTGAACATAGATATTGGCTGCTTCAGAATCCAGTGGTGTTGTTGCTGCATAATCGAAATATTTCATAAGGGTTCACCAACATTTCATATTTTTTAAGAGTGATCAAAATTTCACATGAACAGAGCTATTATAAAAGGACTTTAAAATAATTGCTAAACTTTAAAACTCTTTGGCTGAAATTATTTAATAAATCTAGTAAACATGTAGGTAACAAAAGAAAAAAACACATGGGAAATAAAGTAATCTAACGGAATTTAAGAAAAAATGCTTGTCATTAGTTTAAATCTATGTAAATATATGTGTCAAGACACCTGTTAACTTAAAAAGGCAGATGAAGGGCAGATGAAGGGAAAATGCAAGCAAATGTAGTTATTATTGGTAGCGGGATAGCGGCTTTACAATTGGCTAAAAAGCTAAGTAGTGACTTGCATGTGATTATTATCACAAAAGCTGAAGTAACAACCAGTAATTCTTATTTAGCCCAAGGAGGAATTGCTGTCGCCTTATCAGAACATGATGATCCATCGAAACACTACGAGGATACACTAGAAGCTGGGCGTTTCCATAACAATCATGAAGCTGTTTCTTTAATGACAAAAGAAGCACCTGAATTAATAAATGAACTCCTGCACGAGGGATGTCCTTTTGATCGTGATGCATCAGGTCATGTAAAGCTGGGGCTGGAAGGTGCGCATAGCGAGAAAAGAATCATCCATGGCGGTGGAGATGCAACAGGGAAAACAGTAGTTGATTTTTTACACAAACAAATTGACCATATTACTGTGATTGAAAATATGACAGTCTATGAATTATTGGTTAATGAAGATAAATGCATTGGAGTAAAGGCAAAAGATTGCAACGGCCGCTCGATTCAAGTGTTTGCTGATCACACGGTCATTGCCACAGGCGGCCTGGGGCAGCTTTACAGCTTTACATCTAATGCTGAAACTGTGACAGGTGATGGTTTAGCTTTAGCTTACCGTGCAGGTGCAGAGCTGGCTGACATGGAATTTGTTCAATTTCATCCAACCCTTTTATATGCTGGCGGGAAAGGTGCCGGACTTGTTTCAGAAGCGGTTAGAGGTGAAGGGGCAAGACTCGTTACAGAGGATGGAACATACATTATGGAGGGTGTTCACCCATATAAGGATTTAGCTCCAAGGCATGTTGTTTCACAGACCATTTATAACTGGCTGAAAAAAGGACATACAGTATACTTAGACATTTCTTCAATTGATGATTTTGAAGCCCATTTTCCTACGGTTGCTTCCATTTGTAAGGAGAATGGAATCGATGTGAACAATGGCAAAATACCGGTTGTACCAGGCTGTCACTTTTTAATGGGCGGCATTGTCACAGATCTGAATGGACAAACCACGATCCCTCAACTTTATGCAATAGGGGAAGCAGCATGTACAGGTATACACGGGGCAAATCGACTGGCAAGCAATTCTTTGCTAGAAGGGTTATTCTTTGGCAAGCGTTTAGCCGCCTTTATCAATGGTTCAAAGGTTAAAGAGAAGAAACTAGTCCGAAAAAGAACGAATGAAAAGATAACACCTTCCCGAAGTATGCTGCCTGATATAACCAAGCTGAAGAATAGTATGATGGAGCGGACCGGTATTGTAAGATCAAAAGAGAACTTAAAAAAACAATTGGATTTTCTGGAGGGTTTTGCGATTGATCAATGGCTTGAGGCTGATTTAGATTACTTATCAGTTGAAGAACTAAATAAAGTATTTATGCTGATTAGTTCATGGCTGGTAACGAAAGCAGCGATTACAAGAACAGAAAGCCGTGGTGGTCATCTGCGTCTAGATTATCCAAATGAAGATAAAGCATGGGAGCAAACACAAATAATACAACATATAAAGGGTGGTCGCGTTGAACAAGCTGAAATTGCGCTTACAACTTGAGCAATTTTTCATTGAAGATATTGGGGATCGGGATCTGTCAAGCGAATCTATTTTTGGTGAAGAAGAAATGGGTGAAATTATTTTTATCGCAAAGGCAAATGGAATCTTTTGCGGTGAAGACGTGATTCGTATCGGCTTTCATTTATTAGATCCAGATTGTGTCATCGATCTGAAAGTGAAAGAAGGGGATCGAGTTGAAAAAGGTGAAATTTTTGCAAGTGTAAAAGGCAAAGTAGCCAGCTTATTAAAAGGGGAGCGGGTAGTACTTAACCTTATTCAAAGAATGAGCGGCATTGCTACGCAAACAAATGAAGCTGTTAATATATTAAATAGTCAGCATACAAAAATTGCCGATACAAGAAAAACAACCCCTGGGCTGCGAATGCTTGAAAAACATGCTGTTCAATGCGGCGGCGGAGCAAATCACCGTTTTGGTTTGTATGATGCAGTTATGATCAAGGATAATCATATTTCCTTTGCTGGTTCGATTACAAAGGCAGTTGAAAAGGCACGTTCTCAAATTGGTCATATGGTAAAAATAGAAGTAGAAGTTGAAACGAAAGAACAAATGCTTGAAGCAATTGCAGCAAAAGCGGATGTCATTATGTTTGATAACCGAACTCCTGAGGAAATTAAAGAATGGATCGGGCTTGTACCAGAAGGAATTTACACAGAAGCATCTGGCGGAATTAACTTGGACAATTTGGCAGATTACAGGGATACAGGAGTAGATGTCATTTCGCTCGGTGCGTTAACACATACAGTGAAGGCACTTGATATCAGTGTTAGGGTGAAAATTGGATAGATTAATCATTTATAAGGTGTGTTCTTAATCTACTATTAAAAGGGTGTGGGGATATGACGACAATTTTACAATCAATGAATAGAACAATGATTCCGGACGTGTACAAACAAATGTCTACAGAAGAACTAGAAAATCGTGTCAGAGAAGTAAAAGCGAGATTAGGGAATCGCCTGTTTATTCCAGGACACCATTATCAAAAGGATGAGGTTATTCAATTTGCCGATGCAACAGGAGATTCTTTAGTACTGGCTCAGCTTTCTGCAAAGAACCGGGATGCAGAGTTTATCGCCTTTTGCGGCGTGCATTTCATGGCAGAAACAGCTGATATTTTAACGACATCTGAGCAAAAGGTATATTTACCGGATATGCGTGCAGGCTGTTCCATGGCAGATATGGCAGATATCTATCAGACAGAAAGAGCCTGGGAAGTGTTAATGGAAACGTTCGGAGACACCATTCTACCTTTAACGTATGTGAATTCAACAGCATCCATTAAGGCATTTGTCGGTGAACATGGCGGAGCAACAGTGACTTCATCGAATGCGGAAAAAATGGTTTCTTGGGCATTTGAGCAAAAAGAAAGAATTTTATTCTTGCCAGATCAGCATTTAGGCCGAAATACAGCTTATAATTTAGGCGTTTCTTTAGAGGACATGGCTGTATGGAATCAACAGGAAAATAGACTTGAATATGACGGTGCAGTTGAAAATGTAAAAGTTATCTTATGGAAAGGGCATTGCTCTGTCCATGAAAATTTCACGGTCGCTAACGTCCATAATGTTCGAAAACAACATCCTGAAATGAAGATCATTGTTCACCCGGAATGCTCCCGTGAAGTCGTTGCCTTGAGTGATATGGCCGGTTCAACTAATTATATTATTGATGTGATTAATAAAGCAGAACCAGGTTCAGCTTGGGCGATCGGAACAGAGCAGAATTTAGTGAACAGAATCATACAACAGCACCCAGATAAACATATTGTTTCCTTGAATCCATATATGTGCTCATGTCTAACAATGAATCGTATCGATCTTCCTCATTTAGCTTGGTCACTAGAATCAATCGAACAGGGAACAGCTGAAAATAATATTATTAAAGTAGATGAAGACGTAGCAGCAAAGGCTAAACTAGCACTTGATAGAATGCTGCAAAAATAAAGAATGTACAAGGGTGTCAGGCACCTTAAAAAGACAGTTGTCTTTTTAAGGTGCCTGACACTTTTTTTGGCGTAATCATATTTATTCAAAAAATAGCATAAGTTTTTATGAAGTTTAAATTAGCAATTTGCCCAATTCAACATAGAATGAAAGGACTTATGCATGGGAGGGAAATCAGAGTGAAAATCCATATCGTACAAAAAGGGGACACTCTTTGGAAAATAGCCAAGAAGTACGGCGTAAATTTTGAAGAGCTGAAAAAGATGAATTCACAGCTTAGCAACCCCGATATGATTATGCCCGGTATGAAAATAAAAGTCCCAACATCAGGAGGCAATATAAAGAAAGAAGCGCCAACTGGCGTACAAGGGACGAAAATTAATATGAGTTCCAAAAAAGAAATGCCGAAGCAGGAGATTCCAATTTCAAAAGAAATAATAAAAGAGAAGCCGAAGGAGATGCCAAAGCCTGTTGAAGTGCCAAAAGCCCAGCCAATAGAGGCGCCAAAGCCAAAACCTGTTGAAGCTCCGAAAGCAAAACCAATAGAAACACCGAAGCCAGTGCCAAAAGCAAAACCAATCGAGATACCGAAACCGGTGCCAAAAGCAAAACCAATAGAAACACCGAAACCAGTACCAATAGCAAAACCAATAGAAACACCGAAGCCAGTGCCAAAAGCAAAACCAATAGAGGCTCCGAAAGAAGTTCCAAAGGCAAAACCAATAAAGTCAGTTAAAGAGGTTCCAAAGGAGATGCCGGTTGAACATCCATATCCGCCTAAAATGCCGCAACCAGTCCCAGAAATTGACGTAAATAATTATTATATGATGAATATGGCAAATGTTAACGTAAAAGAGCAGCAAAAGCCATTGCCACAATTGCCGCCGAAGCCAGTAAATGTTCTGCCGGAGGTAAAGCCGGTTATGGAAAGTCCTGTAGAAGAGTCGCCAATTATGGCACCCCCAATCGATCATTATGTAGGAGGTCATTTCCAGCCAATGTATCCATATATGCCAAATTTTGACCCATGTTTCGATCCTTGTTTTCCAGGTCAACCCATGCCATTCCCGCAGGTACAGGGAACGAATATGCCGGCACAAATGCCATTTCCACAGGTACAGGGAGCACAAATGCCGGCTCAACCGCTGCCATACCCTCCTGCAATGGGAGTCCAGATGCCGGCTCAGCCGATGCCGTGTCCACCAATGCCATATGCGCCTATGTATGGACAGCAGCCAATGCCGCAAGTACAGGGGGCTTATATGCCGGAGGCGCCAATGCCGAATCAGCCTAGTATGGTAGGCGGGATTCAAGAGGGTCCTGATATGTATGACGAGTCATCTCCATATATGCCGCAGATGTATTCACCAATGACAAGCGGTGAAGGAATGCCTGCAACTAATCCGTCGTTTGGAAATCAGCCATTTCCACAAGTACAAGGCGTTTCAGAAGAGGCTGGATACCCTGAGATGGGGGCACAACCTTCAATGATGCCGGGTCAAATACCAATGATGGAACAGCAAATGCCGATGATGGGTCAACCAATGCCGATGATGGGTCAACCAATGCCAATGATGGGTCAACCAATGCCAATGATGGGTCAACCAATGCCGATGATGGGTCAGCAAATGCCATATCCTGTCCAGGAAGATTGCGGCTGCGGCGCGGCATCAGGGATTCCGATGGGTGGTTATGGAGTAAATCCTGGGCAATATGTTCCTCCGATGATGCCAGGAGGATTTTATCCAGGTCAGCATTATCCGCAAATGGGCTATGGTCAGCTTCCTTACGATCCATATATGCAAGCAGGGGCACCTGAATATGGAGCACCTTATGGAAGTCCATATGATTTTGGACCGGGTTATCCACCAAGGGATGAAGAAAGCAGTGAATATAACGGCTAAATTTAGAGGAGACGATGGGTTTCATGATCGTCTCCTCTCCTATTTAAACGAAAATCTGCCTTTTCAAATCGTTCGTCTTACTCCGTTAAGAAGAAATGTGTTTATAGTCAGGCTGAGTGATGGTTTTCAATTTGTTTTAAAAGGCTATTCATCGCTTCGACGTTTGAAAATCCAAGAAGTTTTTACCCAATCGCTGAAAAAGGAAGGGTTTCCCTATACGTATTCATTCTATTCCTTTCCGAAGGAACATTGCTTATATTTCGAGTCACAGTACTTTGGTTTTCTTGAATTTCTGAAAAGAGGGGAGCAGCCATTTTTCTATGATTCAAAAAATAATTGTCAGGAAGGAATACAACTATTACAAAGATTTCATACAGTATCAGAAAAACTGGTTGGAAGGTATAAAACGATCCTGCCATCTTTTCATCTAATTGATAAATGGGAAGAAAGGTATCGGCTATTTGAGCAAAATATTTCTTTAATTTCATTTTTTTTGCAAAAGGAAGTCATACAAGACTTATTAGCTTGGGCAGAATGGTCAATAACGGGTTTAAAACAGGAAAAAAACTCACTATATGCATTTCCGAATGTCATATTACATGGGGATGTTGCCCACCATAACTTTTTTCGAACCTCAAATGGAGAATTGCTATTAATCGATTTTGATTTAATTAGTATTGGTCCTGTCATATCAGATTATTTACAATATGCAAACCGAATCCTCCCTTTTTTAAATTGGTCATTGCAAGAGTTAACCTCATTTGAACAGTTTCGCCCATATTTTAATCATCATGTATTTTTGTATGCGCTTGTCTATCCAACTGATATTTTCCGTGAATGGAATCGACTCGTAAAAGAGAAAAGTTATAATGACAATCGAAAACTTCGCACTGTCATGGAATTAACTTTAAGGCAATTTGAAAAACGAAAGGATTTTTACAAAGAAATCGAAGCCAGAATAAATGGTGGTAACTGACAGGATTGAAAGGCGGAGTTCTCTCACATTCTAATAATGAGCATTGAGTTTACATTTTATTAAAAAAAAGCCTGTAAGCCCAAATGAAAACGCAATCAAAATGCAATGCTCATTCTTAGTGGAGAGGTGGAACTCGCTTGCAACAACATACAAAATTCTGGTTAATATCATCTATATTGATGATCGGTCTTACTGGCTGTGGTAACGATGATGAAACAGCTCTGCAAGACCGGCGGAATGATGATACGATTCCGATCGGCTATTATTCAAATGAAAACCATGACGGAAATGGCGGGAATGCCATTTTGCTTGAGAATGATAATGATGGTCCCGCTACAGAAGCATTGGATCATTCATTGGGAAAAGAACGGGAATTGAACCGTCAAGGTGTTCAGGAAATGAAGAATAACAATGGCCTTTACAAAATAAATAATCGTGAAATTGCCAATGATGGCAGATATGATATTGGCGCTGGCGATAAGAACTATCATGGTCATTTAAATAACGGCGCACTTCCGACGCGCCAAAGCTATTACACCGGGTACGATGGAAGGTTAAGTGAACAAATTACGAGTGAAGTAAAAAAGGTAGAAAATGTAAAGGATGCTCAGACCGTAATTGACAAAGAAAATATAATTGTTGGTGTGCGGTTAAACGATGGAAATAAGGCAGAAGAGACAAAAAGAAATATTAAAAATGCCATCGAGTCTCATGTTAACGGAAGGTCTGTCAAAATCATGACAAATGAAAGTCAATATAACCGTATCAAGGTTATTAACAATGATTTGCGAAATGGCGGTCCGAAAGACGAACTGGACAGGGAAATAAGAAATCTGAACCGAACAAATGTAAATAATGATTAAATACAGGAATGAAAAAACAGAGCGGGCATGTGCTTCGCTCTGTTTTAATTTTTTATCTTCTAAACTGGGATAAGCAAGAAAAAAATGGTCAAAATAGTAATGTGATAATAAGAAATACACGTGTCATTTACAGATCATTCGCTTTCTTAATTATATTAAAAAGCCGTTTCTCCGATTACAAAACGAGGTGATCGTCTATGCAGGCAAAAAGGTTTATTCGAATAATTGCCCTATGTGGAGTTGTATGGGTGATCTTTTTAGCAGATTTTGCGCTTGGAGGAGAAATAAGAAAAGCATCTGCTAATCAACCAGCTGAAGAAATTAAACTCCCTGTTGAAGTGGAAGTGGTCTTAACGTACATGTATGTCGACGGAGAAATAAGTGAAGAGACCATCACAGAAACCATTTATTCAATGGAAAACTTTTGGGCTAAATATGATGAATGGCAATTGATTGGGATGGACCAGGGAAAGTTCATATTTCGTAAAGAAATGGACGATATCTCGCCATTATTGAAAGCAAATGGTTATTTTGGTGTTACGGAGGACGGGATTTTAACGATTTTTAATGGAAAACCTTATAAATCCCATATTATTCAATCCTTTTTCCAAATAGATGTCGGAAAGCTTGAAAGCCGCAAAAGAATGGAATTAAAAAAAGGAATTCCTATTAAAACAAAAGATCGTTATGTTGAAGTATTAGAAACGTTTAAATCTTATTCAAAAGAAAAACAGGCCAATTAAAGAATCTACCTAAGAACCGGTTAACCGGTTCTTTTTTTATGAGTAGTGCAGGGAATAATTAGATTTATCCAACATTTTTCTTAATCCGTAATTTATTGTATGATAAAATGATGTACAGCTATTTAGAGGAGAGAAAAACATTGTATGAATTTATTAGAGGAAGTGTTCAATATATCCATCCTGAGTATATTGTGATTGAAAACAATGGAATTGGTTATCAAATTGCTGCCCCAAACCCATTTGCCTATTCAAAATACTCCGGTCAAGAAGTGATAGTCTATACGTATACATATGTACGAGAGGATATTCTCGCCTTGTACGGATTCCAGACTCGTGAAGAGAAAACATTATTTATGAAGCTGTTAAATGTAACGGGCATCGGCCCAAAGGGAGCTCTTGCAATTCTTGCTTCCGGTGAACCGCAGCAGGTTGTCCAGGCCATTGAAAATGAAGATGAAGCTTTTCTTGTGAAATTTCCTGGTGTCGGGAAAAAGACAGCGAGACAAATGATCCTTGATTTAAAAGGTAAACTGCCTGATATCTTGCCGGATTATTTTCCAAATTTATTTCAGCCTGATCAAGTGGAACAATCTGAAGGGCACCATGAGGAATTTGATGAAGCGGTTCTTGCCTTACTGGCTCTTGGCTATTCGGAGAAAGAAATTAAAAAAATCTCAATTGAACTAAAAAAAGAGCCGCTTACGACAGACCAATATATTCGAAAAGGATTACAAATGCTGCTTCGATCATAAATTGGAGGAGATGACGAATGGAAGAACGAATTATTTCAAGTGAAGCCGATTTAGGGGAAATCTCTTTTGAAACAAGCCTTCGTCCACAAACCTTAAACCAATATATTGGGCAGGACAAGGTGAAAGAGAATTTAGCCGTCTTTATTAAGGCTGCTAAGCTTAGACAGGAAACCTTGGATCATGTGCTGCTTTACGGGCCTCCGGGACTCGGGAAAACAACGCTTGCTGCCATTATTGCCAATGAAATGGGAGTCAATATTCGTACAACAGCAGGACCAGCGATTGAAAGACCGGGCGATTTGGCTGCGATTTTAACAGCACTTGAGCCTGGTGATGTATTGTTTATTGATGAAATTCATCGTTTGACAAGGTCGATTGAAGAAGTGCTTTATCCGGCGATGGAGGATTTTTGTTTAGATATCGTGATTGGAAAAGGTCCAAGCGCCCGATCTGTACGACTTGATCTACCTCCGTTTACCCTTGTAGGTGCTACGACAAGGGCAGGATCATTATCTGCGCCGTTACGGGACCGATTCGGTGTTCACAGCCGGCTGGAATATTACAACTCGAAGCAGTTAACGGAAATTGTCATTAGGACAGCTGAAGTATTGGATATTGAGATCGATTCACAGGCTGCAGCTGAAATTGCTTCAAGGTCACGGGGAACCCCAAGAATCGCAAACCGCCTGTTAAAACGTGTCCGTGATTTTGCCCAAGTACGCGGAGATGGCCATATTGATGAAGAAATTGCTTTGAAGTCGCTTGATCTTCTACAAGTTGACCGTTTAGGGTTAGATCATATTGACCATAAATTATTAAGAGGGATAATTGAAAAATTTCGTGGTGGTCCTGTTGGCCTTGAAACCATTGCTGCAACGATCGGGGAAGAAGCACATACCATTGAAGATGTGTATGAACCGTATCTCTTGCAAATTGGATTTCTACAGAGGACACCTAGAGGAAGATTAGTAACGGATTTAGCTTACCGTCATCTTGGATTGGAGGTGCCAAAAGAGTGACAGGTATTGGCAAACTATTGATGACGATTGGGGTAGTTATTTTCATTATTGGTTTCCTTATGCAATTTATCCATATTGGAAAATTACCCGGTGATATTGTAATAAAGAAAGGCAGCACCACCTTTTATTTTCCAATCATGACTTCGGTTGTGTTAAGTATTGTGCTGTCGTTGATTTTTTACTTCATCGGAAAGTTTCGTTAAAAGTTATAGATAGGGTGAAATTATGAAAGTAGACTTATTTGATTTTTATTTGCCAGAAGAATTAATTGCACAAACTCCATTACTTGATCGTTCAAGCAGCAGATTGATGGTATTAGATAAAGAGACCGGTAGCATCACGCATGATATTTTTAAACATATTAAAAACTATTTAAAGCCTGGGGACTGTCTTGTATTAAATGATACAAAGGTTTTACCGGCAAGGCTGTTTGGGGAAAAAGAAGATACAGCTGCGAAAATAGAGGTTTTATTATTAAAGCAGCAAGAAAATGACTGCTGGGAAACGCTGGTGAAACCTGCAAAACGGATTAAAAAAGGGGCAAAAATCGTATTTGGCAACGGATTATTAACGGCGGTTTGTACCGAGGAGCTCGAGCATGGCGGGAGAATTCTTGATTTTCAATATGAAGGAATTTTCTATGAGGTTCTTGAGCAATTAGGAGAGATGCCGCTGCCGCCTTATATTAAAGAACAACTAGAGGATCAAAATCGCTACCAAACGGTCTATGCCCGTGAAAGGGGTTCCGCCGCTGCCCCAACAGCAGGTCTTCATTTTACAGAAGATCTGCTTGAGGAAATAAAGGCAGCCGGTATCCATCTTGCCTTTATTACTTTACATGTTGGATTAGGAACATTCAGGCCTGTAAGTGTTGAGGATGTTGACAAGCATGAAATGCATTCAGAGTTTTATCAAATGACAGAAGAAACAGCTGCTTTGTTAAATGAGGTACGTCGTTCAGGAGGGCGGATTATTTCGGTGGGGACGACTTCTACCCGAACATTGGAAACTATTGCATCCGAATATGATGGAAGGTTTGAAGCAAGAAGTGGCTGGACAGATATTTTTATTTATCCTGGCTATGAGTTTAAAGCAATAGACGGCATGATTACGAATTTTCACCTGCCTAAGTCAACACTCATTATGTTGGTAAGTTCTTTAGCGGGAAGGGAATCTGTGTTACATGCATATGAGACAGCGGTTCAAGAGCGTTACCGTTTCTTTAGTTTTGGTGATGCGATGCTGATTATTTAAGAGTTTGAAAAAAGTGTTGAAGGGAGAATGACGATTGACAGCTGTAACTTATGAACTAATAAAAACTTGTAAACAAACAGGTGCCCGTCTTGGCCGTGTCCATACCCCGCATGGTTCATTTGAAACTCCTGTTTTCATGCCTGTTGGAACGTTAGCAACAGTGAAAACGATGTCTCCTGAGGATTTAAAGGAAATGGGAGCAGGGATTATTTTAAGTAATACATATCATTTGTGGCTTCGTCCCGGACATGATATTGTTAAAGAAGCCGGCGGTCTGCATAAATTTATGAATTGGGACCGTGCTATTTTAACGGATTCCGGCGGCTTCCAAGTGTTTAGTCTTAGTGAGTTTCGGAAAATTGAAGAAGAAGGCGTTCATTTCCGCAATCATTTAAATGGCGACAAACTTTTTCTTTCACCGGAAAAAGCAATGGAGATTCAAAATGCACTCGGTTCCGATATTATGATGGCATTTGATGAGTGCCCGCCATATCCAGCAGAGTTTGATTATATGAAAAAGTCGGTGGAACGAACATCCCGTTGGGCAGAGCGCTGTTTGAAAGCCCATGCGAGACCGAATGATCAAGGATTATTTGGAATTGTCCAAGGCGGTGAATATGAAGAATTACGCAAGCAAAGCGCCCGTGATTTAGTGTCACTTGATTTTCCTGGATATGCAATTGGTGGTCTTTCGGTTGGTGAGCCGAAGGATGTGATGAATCGGGTTCTTGAATTTACGACGCCATTATTGCCGGCAAATAAGCCGCGTTATTTGATGGGGGTTGGTTCACCGGATTCATTGATTGACGGGGCTATTCGCGGAGTGGATATGTTTGATTGTGTATTACCGACCCGTATTGCTCGAAACGGAACATTGATGACATCAAGCGGCCGTTTAGTAGTGAAGAATGCAAAATACGCCAGGGATTTCGGACCAATTGATGAGCATTGCGACTGCTATACATGCAGGAATTATAGCCGCGCTTATATCCGCCACCTTATCCGATGCGAGGAAACATTCGGAATTCGTTTAACGTCTTATCATAACCTATATTTTCTGGTAAAATTAATGGAACAAGTCAGACAAGCGATCAGAGAAGATCGTCTGGGGGACTTTAGAGAAGAGTTTTTTGAGCAATACGGTTTTAATAAACCAAACGCCAAGAACTTTTAAATATTAAAGGTTTGAAAGGAGGTAATGTGAGCATGGAAGGTCTTTTAGGAACAGTTGGTCCTATTATTTTAATGTTTGTTCTGTTTTATTTCTTATTAATTCGCCCGCAGCAAAAAAGACAAAAAAATGTGCAGCAGATGCAAAGCTCTCTAAAAAAGGGAGATAAAATTGTTACAATCGGCGGTCTTCACGGTATTGTTGACTCAGTTGATGAAGGTAAAGTTGTCATTCGATGTGGAGATGGAAGCCGTCTTACATATGACAGATCAGCAGTACGTGATGTTGTTGAATCTGCTCAAGCGTAATTCTATGAAAGAGAAAAAACAGGAAGCTGAATTGTTGGCTTCCTGTTTTTTTATTATTAACTATTACGTGATTTTCCACTCATGTTTACACCTAATATTCCACCCATCATGGCAATCAAAATATAACAAATATGATAAATAATTTGTTCGAAATTAAAGAGTGAGTCTAAGCCTAAGAATTGGTACAAAAAGACAATAATTGAATAGATGATGCCTGTTATCCCGCCAAGCATCCAACCTTTTTGTTTTCCCTTTCCCCCTGAAATAAAACCTCCCATAAAAATGGATATGAAAGAAATAGCCGAAATAATATACTGTACGGATGCTTCCTGCAGGGAAGTAAACCTTAATAAAAAGGCGAAAAGCAAGCTTGAGATAATCGCTAAAATAAAAATAACCAAGGTTCCAAAAAGTACAGCGCTGCCAAGGTTTTTTGATTCTTCGATAATCAACCTCTCCCTTCAGCATTTGGAAAATAATGTTTATTCCAAATGCAACAGTTCTCTTAGTACAAGCATATTCGCTAACAGATGAATATAGAATCAAATCTTTCAGTTGTACTTAATAAGCCGGAGGTAAATCTTTCCGACATGGATTTTTTGATAAAGTACATAATAAATATGCTGAATTGAAAAAGGAGGCAGGTCTGCTAAAGAAAGTTGGTCGAAAGGGGGATTTGGAGATTGGATGATTTGCTCATTATTATATTAAGGACTTTATTAATTTATTTCATTATTCTATTGATTTTCCGTTTAATGGGGAAAAGAGAAATTGGTGAATTAAGTGTATTTGACCTGGTGGTAAATATTATGATTGCTGAAATAGCCGTTATGGCAATTGATGAAACTTCCGTTGAATTAATGAAATCAATCGTACCAATTGTTTTGCTAATGGTCATCCAAATCACGATGGCGCGCTTGTCGTTAACAAGTAAAAAATTTAGAGACCTGGTAGACGGATCCCCTTCTATCATAATTAATAAAGGACAAATTGACGAATCGGTAATGCGAAAGCAGCGCTACAATTTTGATGACTTGATGCAGCAGCTGCGGGAGAAGAACGTTAGCAATATTGCAGACGTTGAATTTGCCATTCTTGAGCCATCGGGAAAGTTGTCCGTAATGGAAAAGAATCCGAAAGAAAAAGGACATTTAACCCTCCCGCTTATTATCGATGGTGAAATTCAGCGTGACCATTTAAGCATTCTAAACAAAACAGAGCTGTGGCTAAGACAGCAGCTAAAACAAAAAGGATACACAGACATCAAAAAAATCTCCTTCTGCAGTTACCAAAACGATCAATTCTACATCGACCTAATAGAAAAGTAACGCATTAAAGCGGCGGGGGACAGTCCCCCGCTGCTTTAACGCATTGGGGGACTGTCCCCCAATGGTTTAACACTTTAATGCGGGGCTCCTGGATGGCTGAAGATGGCTAGTTTGGATAGGGTTTTGCCGATCCAGGGGATTCGGTTGAGTTCGTCTTTTTGCAGTAATCCTAGTAGAAGAGTAAACAGGGTATAGATTAGTGTGATTTCTATGGCGGTAAGCAAGACTTTAATTGCAAGCGGCTGTCCGGCAGGCAGATGCTGAATCATCCAGTAGCCGGCAGCACCGGAAATCCCCATAACAAAAAATGTTTTCAAATAGTCCCGTACATAGAAGGTAAAGGAAACCTTTTTCAAGACAGTCGCAAAGTGAAGCATGGTTACAAGTACGAAGCCGACGAGCAGTCCAATCGCAACACCGTAAATTCCGAAGGCCGTCTGGCTTGCCAGAGCAAAAATGACGGCTGTTTTCACAACAGCACCTATTAAACTGTTAATCATGGCTGCTCTCGCTAAATTGAGTGCTTGAAGAGTTGCCTGCAGCGGCCCCTGGTAATAATACAAAATGAAAAACGGCGCCATCAGTTTAATGAATCCTGAACCGCTTTCCGAACCGTATAAAACGCTCATTAACGGGTCGGCAAGTACATACAAAATAACAACAGCAAGTCCACCTGATAAAAAAACAAAACGAAGTGCCTGCTGTAATCGATATTCAACCAGTTTCATATTATTTTTTGAATGTGCTTCACTGATAGCAGGAACTAACGATGTGGCTAATGATTGGGTTACAAACGATGGAAGCATTAATAACGGGAGCGCAAATCCAGTTAAAGAACCATATTGTTCCGTGGCCGCCATGGCCGCCACTCCTGCCAAGGCAAGGCTGTGTGAAACAACAATTGGTTCAAAAAACCATGACAGCGATCCTATCATTCTACTGCCCATTGTTGGAACGGCAATGCTCATCAGCTCTTGAAACGTCTTTTTTCCGGATCTAACATAAGTGAAAAATTGTTTCCGAACCGGAAATTTTTTTTTCAATTTAAAGCTAGTTACAAGATAAAACAATGAGGCAAGCTCGCCAATCACGGCTGAAAACATGGCTCCTGCCGCAGCATACTCAATTCCGTAGGGAAGAAAAGTTTTTGTTAAAAAAGCAATTAACGCAATCCGGATAATTTGTTCAATCATTTGCGATAAGGCAACAGGTCTCATATTCTGTTTCCCTTGAAAGTAACCCCTGATAACGGATGAAATAGCGATAATCGGGACAACAGGAGCAATCGCTAATAGAGGATACAGCGTTCTTGAATCGGTTAAAAGCGTATCAGCCAATAACGGAGCTGTTATTAACAATATTGGTGTAAAAATAGCCGAAAGCGTAATAGTTGTGGCTAAGGACACGACCAGGATTTTTTTTACCTTTGCTTTGTCCCCGGCCGCTTCTGCCTCGGCAACATGTTTGGAAATCGCGACGGGAAGACCGAATTGCGTAATGGTAATGGCAAGAATAAAGGTCGGAACCGCCATCATATAAAGTCCAACACCTTCTGCTCCGATAAAGCGGGCAATAACAATGCGATTAATAAATCCTAATACCCGTGTAATAAGCCCTGCTACTAATAAGATCAGCGTCCCTTTTATAAACTTTGACATTGTATTCCCTACCTTCTCAAAAAAGGTTTTATCATATACAATTAACTATATGCACAGACATGGACAAAGCATGACTATGAATTCCAGATGAAATCGTGAGGAGGGGCTAATAATGGAAGTTAGCCATGAATATGATCGTTTTCGCAGCAAGGTTGGACCAGCATTGAAAAGTAAGCAGGAGGAATTTCTTCTTTTAGGGTATGAAGGTGTGTCAGAGGAAGAAATTTGGCAATTTTTAGTTAAGAAAAAGTGGAAAAAGGGAAATATTGAAATAAAGCTGTATGAAATGGTTCAAAGTATTCTTTCACTAAAAATTGGGGAATTTATGAATTATAGTGCTGTTGAGGCGTTAAGAGACGCAGAGTTTACACTTGATAATGAAGAAGAACTCTTAGAATTGTTAAAATAGTGTAAAAGTATCCGGCATTTGTTAATTCTTTATGTCTTAACACCGTATAAAATTGACAGTCCTTCAAAACTGTTTCATAATATTTTATTTGAAGGGATACCCCATTTTGGACAAAAAATGGGCTAGTTTTTTGAAGTGTGATCGCTGTAGTTGACGCTGCGATCAGCAGATTAGCTTTTTGTGATCTGCCGGCTTTAGATTTAAGGAGGAGCTATACATAATGGTAAAAAGAAGTCGGATTGTTGCCTTTTTAATTTTTATCGTTGTCATGGGCGCTGTAATGGGGGCAACAACAAAGGACATAGTCAGTAACATTAAGCTCGGGCTCGACCTTCAAGGCGGATTTGAAGTTCTTTATGAAGTAAAGCCAGCGAAAGAGGGCCAAAAGATTGACCAGAAAGCTCTTACCAGTACTGTAGAGGCGTTGGATCGTCGTGTTAACGTACTTGGTGTCAGTGAGCCGAACATCCAGATTGAAGGAGATAACCGGATTCGTGTTCAACTTGCTGGTGTTGAGGACCAAAACCAAGCACGGGAAATTCTATCTACAGAAGCCAATTTAACCTTTCGGGATGCCAATGACCGCGTTTTGATGGATGGTACCGACCTTGCTGAAGGCGGGGCCCAACAAACATTTGACGAGAATGGAAAACCGATTGTATCTCTAAAATTGAAAAGCGCAGAAAAGTTTAAAAATGTCACCCAAGAGATTGTCAATATGGGTGCACCAAATAACGTTTTAGCGATTTGGCTGGACTTTGAAGAAGGTGTAGATTCTTATAAAACAGAAATCACAAAGCCTGATCCGAAGTTTGTTTCTGCTCCAAGAGTAAGTGAAGTATTTAACCAGGATACTGTTTCCATCGTCGGCAGTTTTACTATCGAAGAAGCGAAAAGCCTGGCTGATATTTTAAATGCTGGGGCACTTCCTGTTAAGCTTGATGAAATCTATTCAACCTCGGTTGGTGCTCAATTTGGGGAACAAGCTTTACAAGAAACTGTTATTGCCGGCCTGCTCGGGGTAGCAGCTGTATTCCTCTTTATGATTCTGTATTATCGTTTGCCAGGTTTTGTTGCCACCATTACACTAACTGTGTATATGTTCATCACATTATTGATTTTTGATTGGATGAATGTGGTGCTGACGTTACCGGGTATTGCTGCTCTTATTCTCGGTGTCGGGACAGCTGTTGATGCGAATATCATTACGGCAGAACGGATTAGAGAAGAAATAAGAGTAGGAAAATCGATCAAATCAGCGTTTAAAGCAGGTAATACAAACTCTCTGTCAACGGTTACCGATGCAAACCTTACCCTCCTATTAGCTGCTGTTGTGCTGTTCTTTTATGGAACAGGTACGGTAAAAGGCTTTGCAACCAGTTTAATTATTGGTACATTAGGCAGCTTTATTACCAATGTATATTTATCAAGATGGCTGTTAGGATTGTTTGTTAATAGCGGTTTATATGATCGTAAGCCTGGTTGGTTTGGTGTGAAAAAAAGCGCGATCCATGATCTGAAGGATAATGTTGATACGCTCGACTTAACAACAAAATTTGATCGGTTTGATTTTGTAAAAGGGCGCAAAAAGTTCTTTGCTATTTCCGGTTCGCTGCTTGTTATTGGAATTATTGTTTTGGCGGTGCTTAAGCTAAATTTAGCGATTGATTTCACACAAGGAACACGTGTAGAAGTGTTAGCCAATAAGCCATTAACGACTGAAATGTTTGCGGCTGAATTGAAAAAGATGGACTTGCCTACAGATGACATTGTTATTTCAGGTGAAGATAAAAATATCGGGGTATCGCGGTTCAGTGATGTCCTTTCACAAAAGGAAATTGCTGATTTGAAATTACATTTGAAAGAGGCATTTGGTTCGGAACCGAATGTTAGCAGTGTTACACCGACAGTAGGAAAAGAGATTGCTAAAAACGCTCTAATTGGTTTATTGATTACGTCTCTTGGCTTAATCGTCTTTGTAACATTCCGTTTTGAATTACCAATGGCTGTATCGGCTGTCATTGCTTTATTATTTGCTGCATTCTTTATCATTCCGTTCTTTAGTATAACAAGAATGGAAGTTGACTTAACCTTTATTGCCGCATTATTAACGGTTGTTGGTTATGCGATAAATGATACAATTGTTACCTTCGACCGAATGAGGGAAAACATGCAGAAAAGACGCCGAATTAAAACGTTTGAGGATATTGTTGAAATTGCCAATACAAGCGTTCGTCAAACGCTCGGTCGATCTATTAATACTGTATTAATGGTAGTCCTTACAGTTGTAGCATTAATGATCTTTGGTAGTGAATCGATACGATCCTTCTCTGTCGCATTAACGATAGGACTGTTAGTTGGTACGTACTCTTCCATCTTCATTGCGGTTCCGCTTTGGGTTGAGTGGAAGAAGAGAGAATTGAAAAAGAAAGGTGTGATTAACACGTATAAAGAAAAACGTGTTCGCACCGACGAGCCTCAAGTATAATAAAAAAACTGCAGGATTTTTCCTGCGGTTTTTATTTTTATAATAGGTTAGCTTTGTATATTTTGCTAGTGGTCTAGCTCCAGTGCCTAGCCAATCCGTCAAGAAGGTTAAAGAACAACCTTCATGCCGGCTCGTCTTATGCTATGCCTGAGGCTGCGCAGGCGCTTCCGCTTTCCGTATTTTCCTTCGTTTCCCATTCAACCCATACTCTTTCATTGATTCCTTTTCCACTGTTTTGTATAATAAATGAGCTAAGGGGTGAACGTATGTTACAGTCAAAAACACGTTGGATTGTTCGATCTTCAAAAAAAGAAAAAGTCACCCAGCTGGTGGAAGAAATCAATGTGACGCCACTGGTTGCATCGCTACTTGTGAACAGAGGACTTGAAAATCCTGAGGAAGCAAGGGCTTTTTTATTTAGTGAAAAACAGGAATTCCATGATCCATTTCTCTTTTTGGATATGGACAAAGCCGTAAATAGAATTAAACAAGCGATAGAGGCAAACGAAGCGATCATGATTTTTGGCGATTATGACGCAGATGGTGTTACAAGTACAACAATTATGATGAAAACGCTACAGAAGCTTGGGGCAAATGTGCAATTTTACATACCAAATCGTTTCACGGAAGGGTATGGGCCTAATGAAGGTGCGTTCAGGTATGCACATGAAATCGGAATCGGTCTTATTATTACTGTTGATACAGGTATTGCCGCTCTTAATGAAGCAAGGGTAGCCAAAGAGCTTGGAATGGATTTAATTATTACAGATCACCATGAACCAGGACCGGAGCTGCCTGATGCCTTTGCGATTATTCATCCGAAAAGAGAAGGAAGTACGTATCCTTTTCAAGAGCTTTGCGGGGCCGGCGTTGCCTTTAAAATGGCCCATGCCTTATTAGGGGAGGTTCCTCAACAATTATTGCAGTTTGCTGCAATTGGCACGATTGCCGATCTTGTTCCCTTAAAGGATGAAAATAGACTTATTACCCAAAGGGGATTGAATATAATAAGAAATACGGATAGTGTTGGGTTAAAAGCTCTTTTTAAGCTTGCTAGTGTTGAACCGGATTCAACAAATGAGGAAACAATCGGCTTCAGCATTGCCCCGCGGATCAATGCTGCAGGGAGACTTGACAGTGCAGATCCAGCGGTTTATTTAATGCTTACAGATGATCCTTATGAGGCAGAAACTTTAGCGGAGGATATCGAGCAATTAAATAAAGATAGAAAAGAATTGGTTAACAGCATTACAGAAGAAGCTGTCCAGATGGTTGAACAACAATATCCAATTGAGGAGAACAGCTTTCTTATTGTCGGGAAGGAAGGCTGGAATGCGGGGGTCATCGGAATTGTCGCCTCAAGGCTTGTTGAAAAATACTACCGTCCGACTATTTGTTTAAGCTATGATCAGGAAAAGGGACTTGCGAAAGGCTCAGCTCGAAGTATTGCTGGGTTTGATCTATTTAAAAATTTGTCCACCTGCCGTGATATTTTACCACATTTTGGAGGGCACACTAGTGCTGCAGGTATGACGTTAAATATCAGTGATGTAGATGAGCTGCGGCGACGTATGAATCAGCTTGCCAATGAGCAGTTAACAGAAGAGGATTTAATCCCTATTACGTATATTGATACAGAGGTTTCTGTTCATGATATCCAGCTAAATTCCATTGAAGAAATGAATAAATTAGCACCATACGGAATGGAAAATCCCAAGCCTAAAGTGCTTATTAAAGAAGCAAATATTGGCAGTATTCGAAAGATCGGTTCGGAGCAAAATCATTTAAAATTGACTTTAGAGCATGAAGGAATTTCTTTAGACGGAGTGGGCTTCGGTCTCGGCGAAGTTTGTGATCATATTTCACCAGCTTCCAAGCTGTCTGTCATAGGGGAATTATCGATTAATGAATGGAATAATCGCAAAAAGCCGCAAATCTTTTTACAGGATCTTTCCGTCTCCTCATGGCAGCTCTTTGATTACCGTGGTGCCAAAAAGATACTAGGAATAGCAGACACCTTGCCGCCTGAAAAGACAAAATGGATTGTTTTCCGTCAGGAATATGCTTTAAGACTACAAAAATCAATTGACGATGCTGATGTTTTTTGTATTTCTTCAAACTCTGAAGCAGAAGAGATTCAGCTTGACCAGTGCCATGTTGTATTAGTTGACTTACCGCCTTCAAAGGAAATCCTTAACCGGCTGCTGTCAGGAAAAAAAGTGGCAAGAATTTATGCCCATTTATTCAAAGCAGAAAGTGACTTTTTCTCAACGATTCCAACTAGAGAGCATTTTAAATGGTTTTATGCGTTAATTGCTAAAAAAGGGCCATTTGATTTGAAACGAAATAGTGATGCCATTGCAAAGCATAAGGGATGGACAATAGAAACAATTGATTTTATGTCAAAGGTGTTTTTTGAACTCGATTTTGTTACAATGGAAAATGGACTGATTTCATTGAACAAGGGTTTAGTTAAGCGGGATTTAGCAGATTCCAGATCGTATCAGCAAAAACTGGCTCAATATGAGCTGGAAAAGGATTTGTTATATTCGTCGTTTCAACAGTTAAAAGACTGGTTTGATCAATTAATTCATGAAACGGTGAAATTTGAGGAGGCTTTATAAAAAATGGACTTAAAAAAATATATTACCGTCGTAGAGGATTGGCCTAAGCCTGGAATAAGCTTTAAAGATATTACGACTTTAATGGATAACGGCGAAGCATATAAATATGCAACAGATCAAATTGTTCAATATGCTCGTGATAAAGAAATTGATATTGTGGTAGGTCCTGAAGCCCGCGGTTTTATCATTGGCTGTCCTGTTGCGTATTCTCTTGGTGTTGGTTTTGCACCGGTTCGTAAAGAGGGGAAGCTGCCGCGTGAAACGGTTAAAGTTGACTATGGTTTAGAATACGGAAAGGATGTTCTTACGATTCATAAGGATGCGATTAAACCTGGTCAAAGAATCCTGATTACGGATGATTTGCTTGCAACTGGCGGAACGATCCTAGCTACGATTCAATTAGTTGAGCAGCTTGGCGGTATTGTGGCCGGTATCGCTTTTCTAATTGAGTTAAGTGATTTAGGCGGACGTGAAAAGTTAAAAAATCATGATATTCTTACATTGATGTCCTATTAGAGAGTGGGAGCGCTTACAGAATAAGCGCTCTTTTCCTATATTTGTATTCTTTATTTAATTAAACTGAAAAATAACATACATTCTCTTTACATCTCATCATTTTTTTTCGATAATAATAACAATCATTTTATTTTATACTTCATATTAGTTATAGATGGATTTTTAAATACATTTACTTAAAAAGGTGATTTTATGGCGAACGATCAAGTATTAACCGCCGAACAAGTCATCGATAGAACAAGGGGATATTTAGACGATGAGGATGTAGAGTTGGTTCGAAGGGCGTATGAATTTGCCAAACATGCACATCGTTTACAATACAGAAAATCAGGTGAGCCGTATATTATTCATCCAATCCAGGTCGCAGGAATCCTTGCAGACTTAGAAATGGATCCTTCTACGGTAGCAGCTGGCTTCCTCCACGACGTTGTTGAAGATACAGAAGCTTCTCTACAAGATATAAAAGAAGCCTTTAGCGATGAAGTGGCCATGCTCGTCGATGGTGTTACAAAGCTCGGTAAAATTAAATATAAATCTCACGAGGAACAACAGGCAGAGAATCATCGGAAGATGTTTGTGGCCATGGCACAAGATATTCGCGTTATTATGATTAAATTGGCAGATAGGCTTCATAATATGCGGACATTAAAGCATTTGCCAGCAGAAAAACAACGTCGTATTGCCAATGAAACATTGGAAATCTTTGCTCCATTAGCGAATCGACTGGGAATTTCTACGATCAAATGGGAGCTTGAAGATACTGCTTTACGGTATTTAAATCCGCAGCAATATTATCGTATTGTTAACCTTATGAAAAAGAAACGGGCGGAACGTGAGCAATATTTAGACGAAGTCATTGTGGAGCTGCAAAAGCACATGGAAGAGGTAGGCATTAAAGCGGAAATGTCCGGCCGTCCAAAGCATATTTACAGCATCTATCGTAAAATGGCCCGACAAAACAAACAATTTAATGAAATCTATGATTTACTAGCGATTCGGATTGTAGTCAATTCGATTAAAGACTGCTATGCTGTGTTAGGTATTATTCATACGTGCTGGAAACCAATGCCGGGCCGATTTAAAGATTATATTGCGATGCCGAAACCGAATATGTACCAATCATTGCATACAACGGTAATTGGTCCTAAGGGTGACCCGCTTGAAGTACAAATTCGTACCGTTGAGATGCATCGAATTGCTGAATTTGGGATTGCGGCACACTGGGCTTATAAAGAAGGAAAAACATTACAGGAAAATTCAACCTTTGAAGATAAATTGACATGGTTCCGTGAAATTCTTGAATTTCAGGACGATACAATAAATGCCGAAGAATTTATGGAGTCGTTGAAAGTTGACTTGTTTTCTGATATGGTATTTGTTTTTACGCCAAAGGGTGATGTCATTGAGCTCCCGGCGGGTTCGGTACCAATTGATTTTGCTTACCGAATTCATTCCGAAATTGGAAATAAAACAATCGGAGCGAAAGTGAATGGGAAGATGGTTACTCTCGATTATAAATTGAAAACGGGAGATATATTAGAAATTTTGACATCCAAACATTCCTATGGGCCAAGTCAGGATTGGTTGAAGCTTGCCCAAACATCACAGGCAAAGAATAAAATCAGGGCCTTCTTTAAGAAACAAAGAAGAGAAGAAAATATTATTAAAGGCCGTGAGCAGGTGGAAAAAGAAATCAAGCTTATGGAGTTTGATTTAAAGGAAATTTTAACACCTGAAAATGTTAAACGTGTCGTTGAAAAGTTTAATTTTTCCAATGAAGAGGATATGTATGCAGCAGTAGGCTATAATGGCATAACGGCTTTGCAGGTAGCCAATCGGTTAACGGAAAAATGGCGTAAAAAACGTGATCAGGAACAGGTGGCCAATCTTACTAATGCTGTTTCGGAATTAAAAACCTTTCCGACAAAGAAAAAACGGGAATCAGGTGTCCGCGTAGAAGGAATCGACAATCTATTAATTCGTCTTTCACGCTGCTGTAATCCAGTCCCTGGTGACGAAATTGTTGGCTTTATTACAAAGGGCAGAGGAGTTTCGGTTCATCGTAAGGATTGTCCAAATATCGTGACGGATGATGCCAAGGAAAGGCTCATACCGGTTGAATGGGAATCAGGTTTAAACGACAAGAAGGAATACAATGTGGAAATTGAAATTACTGGTTTTGACAGAAGAGGTCTTCTTAACGAAGTTCTTCAGGCTGTTAATGAATCAAAGACAGATATTTCAACGGTATCCGGCCGGACAGACCGCAATAAAATGGTGACGATTACGATGTCCATTTCTATCCACAATGTAAGCCATTTACAAAAAGTAGTAGACCGGATTAAGCAAATTCCTGATCTTTATGCTGTGCGAAGAATCATGAATTAAGGTGGAAAAGATGCGAGTTGTAGTACAAAGAAGTAAAGAAGCAAGTGTGACAGTAAATGAACAGGTTGTCGGGAAAATAGAAAACGGTCTCGTGTTGCTTGTTGGTGTTACACATCAGGATACAGAAGAAGATGCAGCTTATTTAGCTGATAAAATTGTAAACTTAAGAATTTTTGAAGATGAAAATAATAAAATGAATCTTTCCTTATTAGATAAGGGAGGAAGTATTTTATCGGTCTCGCAGTTTACTTTATATGGAGATTGCCGTAAAGGAAGAAGACCTAATTTTATGGATGCGGCAAAGCCGGACCATGCCTTAACGTTATATCTTCGTTTTAATGAGCTGTTAAAGGAAAAAGGAGTCCAGGTTGAAACAGGGGAGTTTGGTGCCATGATGGATGTTTCTCTTGTCAATGATGGTCCTGTGACATTAATTTTGGAAAGCTAAAAAAGAGAGCAAAGCTGCTCTCTTTTTTTGTTAATTTTCTTTAAAATATCTGGCAAGTCCTTCATAAATTCCTGTTGCTGCCGATTCCTGATATTGGTTTGATTGGACTTGTAATTCCTCACGTGGATTGCTTAAATATCCTAATTCAATTAAAACTGCTTTTTTATTATTTTCACGGATGACATAGTAGTCGCCAAAGCGAGTTCCGCGGTCTTTCATCTCGGTTTCATCAATAATGGCTGAGTGAATGTTGATGGCGAGTTCTTTTTGCCAAGGATAATAATAATAGGTTGTTAATCCTCGGACGCTTTCATTTTTACTGCTGTCATAATGGAGGCTGATAAAAGCATCTGCATTTTGCTCATTTGCCACGTTGACACGGTACGGCAGATTTAAATACTTGTCCCGCTGCCTTGTTAATGTGACATCTGCACCAGCTGCTTTTAGCTTGTCAAATAAATGGCGGGCGGTTTCTAATGTAAGTTCTTTTTCCAATGTACCTTTTGTACCTGTTGTCCCATCATCTTTTCCGCCATGGCCAGGATCGATCACGATTTTTTTGTTTTTTAAGTATTGTTCCCAATCTGTATTCGTCTCTTGATTGATTGTTGTTTCATTCATTTCTTTTTCATTTTCTTTTTCTTCTTCTTCGGCAGAAACAACCCAGCTGGCCACATAACCCATTTGTCCGTCTGATAATTGAATTTCATACCAGTCATTTTCAAAGCGATTCACTTTAAAAGTATCGCCTTTATTTGCCCGTACAAGAATGGTTGATTGTGTATTTGGATTTTTTCTTATATTGGTCCCGTTATGTAAAATCGTTAATGTTGAATTTTCCAGCGTTTGTTCAGTTCCATTACTTTGCTCTTCTTCGTCTGACGTTTGAATATATTCCTCTGAAACCCAACCAATTTGTTCAGCATATTGAATCTCAACCCAATTGTCACGCTCAGATAGAATGGTTACCACTGTACCTTGGTCAAGCTTACCAACAATTGCTGCATCTAATGATGGAGCAGTGCGGAAATTTAAGGAATTAACGTTTATAAGTCCTGTATTTGCTGACTTCTCATTTTCTTGTTTTTCGTCTGTGGTTGATGAGGAGTCCCCATCAATTTTTGCAATAAGGTAATTAGCGACCCAGCCTTTCTTATCATTATCCAGCAGTATTTGCGACCATTCATCTTCCTCTTTCACAATAGAATAAACCTCACCATTATTTAAGGTGGCCACAACTTCATATTCAAGGCCCGGACCACTTCTGACATTTAGATTATCCGCTCCGACCGTGATGGTTTTACCTGCCGCTTCTGTGATGGTTATCGCTTCAAACCATGGAAAACAGAGAGCGATGCAGATAAGAAAGATCAATTTCTTCTTTTGCAAATTCAGTTCCCTCCCTTTGTTCTATTCGGGATATATTCTGTGTTTTATTCCCTTTGTTTGTTGTTCCTTACAAACTGAACATTCCTGCATGAAAAATTACTTCTATTTTAACAGCCAATATCCCTTCTCTAGTATCGGATTATTTCAGTCTTTTTTTAGTTTTTTCTGAAGAAATTATCTCATTTTATGAAATTATAAAAGCTAATTTGGGAAAGCTATCTAAAGAAGTGAAATGACATACAAAAATAGAAACTTAGTAAGGGTGGATGACGATGCGGCACGGAGATAAGGGAATGTCAGCTCTTTCAGGGGACAACCAATTGAATGGTGTAGATTTTCATGATCTGACGCAAAAAGAACAGAATGCTCAAACAGTTGAATTCGCTTCTGAATTTGGGTTATCTCCACAGGATGTCAAAAAGTTAAAAAAGCAAATGGAAAGAAATTAACTACAACTATTGACAATTTTCGAGAAGCTTCGTAATATTATGTAGATAATGTGAATATTGCCGTAGACGAAGAAAAGTAATTTAGCCCCACATGAATAGAGAGGAAACACCGCAGGCTGAAAGTGTTTCTGCATGCTGACTAAATGAAGAACACTTCCGAGGCTTCGCGCTGAACGAGAAAAACTATTTCTTTAGTAGGTGATGAACGTATACAGGCGTTAACGGAAAAAGTGTGAAGTAATGCATACATATTGCTTCAAATTAGGGTGGTACCACGGGAATTTATGCTCTCGTCCCTTGTATAAATCATACAAGGAGACGGGAGCTTTTTTATTATAAAATTTTTTTGCAACAGCCTATTATAACATTTCACATATAGGTTTATTAATTTTGCATACAAGGAGGTTTCGTAGGTTTATGTCGATCCAGATACCTAGAGGAACTCAGGATATACTGCCGGGAGAAGTAGAAAAGTGGCAGTTAATCGAAAAAAAAGCACGTGAGCTTTGTGAGAAGTTTCAATACAGAGAAATTCGAACTCCAATATTTGAACACACTGAGCTGTTTACAAGAGGAGTCGGCGAAACAACAGATGTCGTTCAGAAGGAAATGTATACATTTGAGGACCGTGGTGGACGTAGTTTGACATTAAGGCCTGAAGGAACAGCCGCTGCGGTTCGTTCGTTTGTAGAGCATAAAATGTACGGTGATCCAAATCAGCCTGTTAAATTATATTATATGGGACCGATGTTCCGCTATGAAAGACCACAGGCAGGACGTTTTCGCCAGTTTGTTCAGTTTGGTGTTGAAGCCCTTGGAAGTAAAGATCCGGCCATTGATGCAGAAGTCATTGCACTGGCTATGTCCATCTATAACAGTCTAGGGCTTAGAAAATTAAAGCTGATTATTAACAGCCTTGGTGATAAAGAAAGCCGTCTGGCACACCGCAGTGCACTGATCCAGCATTTCGAGCCGCGAATCAGCGAGTTTTGCCGGGATTGTCAAAATCGTTTGGAAAAAAATCCAATGCGGATTCTTGATTGTAAGCAAGACCGTGATCATGAGCTTATGAAATCAGCTCCTTCTATCATTGATTATCTAAATGAAGAATCAAAAGAATACTTTGAGAAAGTTCAACAGTATTTGACTGATTTGAATATTCCTTTTACGGTTGATCCTAATCTTGTCAGGGGACTTGATTATTATAATCATACGGCATTTGAAATCATGAGTGATGCAGAAGGATTCGGTGCCATTACAACCCTATGCGGCGGCGGAAGGTACAATGGGCTGACAGAAGAGATCGGGGGTCCTGAAACACCGGGAATCGGTTTCGCCTTCAGTATTGAACGATTCATTGCTGCCTTAAAAGCAGAAGAAGTCGATCTTCCGCTTAACAAAGGAATTGATTGCTTCCTCGTTTCTTTAGGTGATGAAGCAAAGGACTATACCGTTGGGCTTTTGCAAAAGCTCCGTTTGGCAGGTTTTTCAGCCGAAAGGGATTATTTAGACCGAAAAATCAAAGCGCAAATGAAAGCAGCTGACCGCTTACATGCAAAGTTTGTTGCTATATTGGGTGATAACGAGCTAAAGGAAAAGCGGATTCTTGTAAAGAGAATGGAAACTGGGGAACAGTGGGAAATGGATTTAGAAAACTTTGTGGAGAAATTCCAAGAATTACAGTAATAGGAGGAAAAGGGAAAATGTTTGGAAGAACTTATTTTTGTGGCGAAGTGCCGGAAAGTGCAATTGGAGAAAAAGTAAACTTAAAGGGCTGGGTACAAAGACGCCGTGATCTTGGCGGAGTTATTTTTATCCATTTACGTGACCGGACTGGAATTGTACAAGTAGTATTTAATCCGGAAACTTCAAAGGAAGCATTGGAAGTTGCGGAAAAAGTCCGCAGTGAATATGTTGTTGATGTAGTAGGTACTGTTATTGCAAGGGATGAATCTACTTTTAACCCTAATTTAAGTACTGGTAAAATTGAAGTTCAAGTTGAACAAATGACGATTATTAATGAATCGAAGACACCGCCGTTTATGATTGAAGATGATGTGGAAGTTTCAGAGGATGTCCGCTTAAAATATCGTTATCTTGATTTAAGAAGACCGGTTATGTTTAATACTTTAAAAATGCGTCACCAAGTAACAAAAGTCATGCGTGATTTTCTAGACAGTGAAGGATTCCTTGATATTGAGACACCGATTTTAACAAAAAGTACTCCAGAGGGTGCGAGAGATTATCTTGTACCAAGCCGTGTCCATCCAGGCGAGTTTTATGCGCTGCCGCAGTCACCACAGCTTTTCAAGCAGATGTTAATGGTCAGCGGTGTTGAACGCTATTACCAAATTGCCCGCTGTTTCCGTGATGAGGATCTTCGTGCAGACCGTCAGCCTGAATTTACACAATTGGATATTGAGACGAGCTTCATGAGTGCTGAAGACATTCAAACCATGATTGAGAACATGATGCAAAGAATTATGAAGGAAGTAAAAGGAATTGATATCTCAGTACCATTCCCGCGTATTCCATATGATGAGGCAATGGGCAGCTATGGTTCAGATAAACCTGATACAAGATTTGAGCTAAAGCTTACAGATCTATCTGAAGTTTTTCAAAGCTCTAATTTTAAAGTTTTTGCCGGAGCTGTTTCAACAGGCGGACAGGTAAAAGCAATTAATGTTAAAAAGGGTGCTTCCAACTATTCAAGAAAAGATATTGATGGACTTACAGAATTTGCTGCAAGATATGGAGCAAAAGGACTTGCTTGGCTTAAAGCAGAAGACGACGGCTTGAAGGGTCCGATTGTTAAATTCTTTAGCGAAGAAGAATTAGCTGCGGTTAACCGTATTTTAGCAGTTGAAAAAGATGATTTAATTCTATTTGTTGCAGATAAGAAAAAAGTTGTAGCAGATGCTCTTGGTGCGCTGCGTGTTAAAATTGCCAAGGATCTAAATTTAATTGACGAAAGTAAATTCAACTTCCTTTGGGTTACAGATTGGCCATTACTTGAGTATGATGAAGACACCGGCCGTTATTCTGCAGCACACCATCCGTTTACGATGCCTGCTAGAGAAGATATTGATCTGCTTGAGAGTGAGCCAAGCAAGGTACGTGCTCAAGCCTACGATATTGTCTTAAACGGATATGAGCTTGGTGGTGGTTCACTAAGAATTTTTGAAAGAGATGTTCAAAATAAAATGTTCAAGGCTTTAGGTTTCACAGAGGAAGAAGCGAACGAGCAGTTTGGATTTTTACTTGATGCGTTTGACTATGGAACACCTCCGCATGGCGGAATTGCCTTAGGTCTAGACCGCATGGTGATGCTGTTAACGGGCAGAAATAATTTACGCGATACAATTGCATTCCCTAAAACTGCTAGCGCAAGCGATTTATTAACAAATGCACCTTCAGAAGTAAGTCCTGCACAATTGCTTGAATTACAGCTTGCATCAACAGTCATTAAATGACAAAAAGAGCTGTTTTCGTATTCTTGAATGCTTAAAAGCAATATGCTATCATAAAAATAAGAAAAGAGTCCTGATGTGTCCGATGTAAAACCTATCGTTTGACCGAACATTTTACCTTTGGGAGTTCGGAGTTTCCAATTAGCGTACATGCCTTACCTAAGGACTTACATTCGTAAAGTTCTTACTCGGGACTTACAATAACTGGAATAGAACACCCACCTGCTAAGTGCGGGTTCAAACAAAGGCTTAAAAGCGACGGCATAATTGGGGCTCTTCTCATACATATGAAGTAAAAACCATGTCTGATTGACGTGGTTTTTTTGATGAAATTTAGTCAATAATTCTTCTCAGCATACTTGTTATAAAAAGACAGTATGTTATAGTCTTAAACAGGAAATCTAAAAGTAATCGAAGTTGCAAATGGAGTTGGTATAATGTTACATCAATTTTCTCGTAATGAATTAGCAATTGGTAAAGAAGGGTTAGAAAAGCTAAAGAACAGTACTGTGGCCGTTCTTGGAATTGGCGGTGTCGGTTCCTTTTCTGCCGAAGCGCTTGCCCGTTCCGGAGTAGGCAAGCTAGTACTTATTGATAAAGATGTTGTTGATATTACAAATGTGAATCGTCAGGTCATCGCTTTACTTTCTACCGTTGGAAGACCTAAAGCAGAATTAATGAAAGAAAGGATAGCCGATATTAATCCCGATTGCGAAGTAATTGATTTGAAAATGTTCTATACAGAAGAAACATATGAAGAAATTTTTGCCTATAATCTTGATTTTGTCATCGATGCTTCTGATACTATATCTTATAAAATTCATTTAATGAAAGAATGTTTGAATAGAAACATCCCGATTATTTCAAGCATGGGTGCAGCGAATAAAATGGATCCAACCCGTTTCCAGATTGCTGATATTTCGAAGACACATACTGATCCAATCGCAAAAGTCATTCGGACAAGATTAAGAAAAGAAGGGATTAGAAAAGGAATTCCTGTTGTATTTTCAGATGAAAGTCCGATTGTCATCAGGGAGGATGTTCGAAAAGTGGTTGGAAAAGACGACGCAGAAATCCGCAAGGCAAAAATGCCGCCATCCTCCAATGCATTTGTTCCGTCCGTTGCAGGCCTTATCATGGCTAGTTACGTTGTTAGAGAGCTGCTGAGTGACATCAAAATCAGTACGGTAAAAGACGCTTAAATGGGGCGTCTTTTTTATGTGACCAATAATGATGACGTGGAAAATGGAATTAAGCTTTATGGCTGAAAAATGGTTTTTAACCTGTAGGCATTGGGAGGAGTTTATAATGACTGGAATTGTTAAGTTGAATAAAGTAACAAAGGTAATTAAAAACAGGACGATTATTGATTCTATCAGCTTTGAGGTACATAAGGGAGAAGTTTTCGGTTTTTTAGGACCAAATGGCGCGGGTAAGACAACGACCATTCGCATGATGGTTGGTCTAATCGGTATATCAGAAGGTGATATTGAAATCGCAGGCAAAAGTATTACAAACGATTTTGAACAGGCTGTAAGTCATATTGGAGCTATTATAGAAAACCCAGAAATGTATAAATTTCTTACAGGCTATCAGAATTTACTGCATTATGCCCGCATGTCAAACGGAATTAATAAAAAGAAAATATTTGAGATAGTTGAATTAGTTGGTTTGACTGAACGAATACATGATAAGGTAAAAACCTATTCCTTAGGAATGAGACAACGACTGGGCCTAGCCCAGTGTCTTTTACATGAACCGGATGTATTAATTCTTGATGAACCGACAAATGGCCTGGACCCCGCTGGAATAAGAGAGATTCGCGATCATCTTCGATATCTGGCCAAAGAAAAAAATATGGCTGTTATCGTATCGAGTCATTTGTTATTAGAAATGGAAATGATGTGTGACCGCATCGCGATCATTCAACATGGAAAGCTAATTGATGTCCAGCGAGTTCAAAATTTCTTGGAAGGTTCAGATCATGTTGTTGTCTTTGAAACGGCTGATTCAGTAAAAGCCATACAGGTTATTTCGGGCTCTTATCCTACCATTCATATAAAACAGTTGGAAAATGAAATCCATTTATTAATTTCAAAAGAACAGATACCCGGCATTGTTAGGTTGCTGGTTGAAAACCATATTGATATCTTTCGGGTTCAGGAAGTGACAAAAACATTAGAAGATCGCTTTTTGGAAATAACAAGAGAAAAGGCGGACCGTATTCATGTTTAATTTAATC
Organism: Niallia oryzisoli; assembly: GCF_036670025.1. Classification (NCBI taxonomy): domain Bacteria; kingdom Bacillati; phylum Bacillota; class Bacilli; order Caryophanales; family Bacillaceae; genus Niallia; species Niallia oryzisoli. The sequence continues at coordinate 1,298,991 of NZ_CP137640.1, forward strand.
AAAAATGAGTGGATGAAAATTTTCCAACAAAAAGGGACCTATGTCATGATTGGTCTCCTGCTCTTTATGGTTTTGGTAACAGGCGCATTTATTAAATACCAGGAACGCGGCGGATCTGTTCCGGATAATCAGAACTGGGAGCAGGGCTTGCTATTAGAAAATGACAGTATGAGGAAACAGCTAGAAGAGATGGGAGATGCGGTGCCGAAAAACACCATTCTTCCTTATGAAAGACAGATTGCTTTGAATGAATATAGAATTAAAAATCAGATTTCACCGAATGAAGAATATTCGCTTTGGAGCTTCGTAAATGACACTACATTTATGATTGAATTTGCAGGTTTGTTCACAATAATTATTGCGGCTGGAATTATTGCAAGTGAATTTAACTGGGGGACTATTAAGCTCCTTTTGATACGACCTATTAAACGTGCGAAAATACTGGCTGCTAAATTTATGACGGTTCTGTTATTTGGATTTTTAATGCTTTTCATCTTATTTAGTTTCTCAGCATTGTTAGGAGCGCTTTTATTCGGATTACCAGAACATCCAACCCCCTATTTAAACTACTATGAAGGGGTGGTTACAGAACAAAGCATGCCCTTGCATTTATTTATTATCTTTATTTTGCAATCTACAAGTATGTTTATGCTTTCAACAATGGCATTTATGATATCAGCGGTTTTCCGCAATAATTCACTTGCCATTGGATTATCGCTTTTTTTCATGTTTACAGGCAGACAGGCAACAGAATTAATTGCCTTGAAATTTTCATGGGCAAAATTTTTATTATTTGCTAACACTGATTTAATGCAATATTACACAGGCACACCGATGGTGGAAGGTATGTCACTTCCATTTTCAGTATTCATGTTACTGATTTATTTTATTCTATTTCTTTATTTAGCGTATATTGTTTTCAAAAAGCGTGATGTTTCTGCTTAACAAATGGGATTGTCCGTCTGAAAAGTACAAATAGCTTGAAAAGGTGCTTTGTAAGTGCCTGACACCATACTTTAGTCTATAATGAAAGCAGAAATGTACTGGGGGTTTTGGGATTGAATGGAGAACCGCTTGCCTTTCGAATGCGTCCGACTACAGTCGAAGAAGTAATCGGGCAAAAGGAGATAATCGGGAAAAATACAAGTTTATATAAAATGATTAAAAACGGTTATGTACCTTCGATGCTGTTATACGGGGAGCCTGGAATTGGGAAGACCTCACTTGCCTTTGCCATAGCAGGTACAACTAAGCTCCCTTTTGTGGCTTTAAACGCTACAACCTCGGGAAAAAAGGATGTAGAAGAGGTTGTTCAAGAAGCACGATTAACGGGAAAACTGATTCTCTTTTTAGATGAAATCCATCGGTTTAATAAAGCGCAGCAGGATTATCTTCTCCCGCACGTAGAGAATGGAACCATAGTCTTAATTGGGGCAACAACGGAAAATCCCTTTCATGATGTGAATCCGGCGATTCGCAGCCGCTGTGGGCAAATTCTGCAATTGACAAGACTTTCAAAGGAAGATATTAAAGAACTGATCAAAAGGGCATTAGCAGATGACCAAAGGGGACTTGGAAATCTATCGATTGACATTACGGATAAGCAGATCGAAGATATTGCTGAAGGCGCGGCAGGAGATGCCAGAAAATCACTTACGATGCTTGAATCCATCGTTTATTCCTCTGATATCATTGAGAATACATATAAGATTCAAAATGATACCATCGATAGAATGATCAAAAAAGCCGGTGTGTACGGAGATAAAAAAGGCTCTCACTATTATAATTTATTATCTAGTTTACAAAAAAGCATCCGTGGCAGTGATGTGAATGCAGCCCTCTATTACTTGGCTCATTTATTAGAAACGGGTGATTTAGTATCGGTTAATAGAAGATTGCTTGTGATTGCCTATGAGGATATCGGACTTGCCAATCCAGCTGTCGGCGGCCGTGTATTAGCGGCCGTAACAGCTTCTGAACGTCTAGGCATGCCGGAAGCGAGAATACCGCTGGCAGCGGCTGTTGTTGAAATGTGTTTATCCACTAAATCAAATTCTGCTTATAAAGCATTGGATGCAGCGATAGAAGGAATACGATCTGGAAAAGTAGGGGAAATACCTAAACATTTACGGGATGCCCATTATTCAGGTGCAAAGGTACTTGGGCATGTTGGTTATCAATATCCACATGACTATCCAATCGGAACCTTTGGCGGCTGGGTGAATCAGGAATATTTACCGTCTAATTTAAAAGGTACTAAATATTACCACCCGGTTGAAGCAGGGGAAGAAAAACGATTTGCTGCGATTTATGAAAGGCTGGAGGAATTTAAAAAAGGGAAATAGGCAGATCTGAAGGCGATCCTATCTGCCTCAGGCGAAAGCCTGCAAGTAACCCGGATATTATGATATAATAGATTAAGTTTATCTATATAGTATGTTTAATCCATCGGATTTTTTATTGATATGTATTTAGAAGAATTCATCCATATACTTATCCATCTTAACGAATTGAATTGAGAGAGGTGTTAAGAAATGAAAATTTCTACAAAGGGCCGCTACGGTTTGACAATTATGATTGAATTGGCCAAAAAATATGGTGATGGACCAGTATCGTTAAAATCGATTGCACAGGCAAATGATTTATCTGAACATTATTTAGAACAGTTGATTGCTCCGCTCAGGAACGCTGGTTTAGTAAAAAGTATCCGCGGTGCTTACGGGGGTTACATTTTAGCCGATGATCCGTCTAACATTACTTCAGGAGATATTATTCGTGTTCTCGAAGGACCGATTACACCTGTTGAAGGAATTGAGGATGAAGAACCGGTAAAACGGGCATTATGGATAAGAATAAGGGACGCAGTAAAAGATGTCCTTGATAATACGACGATTCAGGATTTAGCCAATCATAAAGATGAAGGTGAAATTGACTCCTATATGTTTTATATTTAATCCATAGCGGATCAAGATAAGAAGGTGAAAGATTTGGAACGGATTTATGTCGATCATGCGGCGACGACTCCCATGCATCCGGCAGTCATTGAAAAAATGACAGTAACGATGGCACAGTATTTCGGTAATCCCTCAAGTATTCATTCCTATGGCCGTGAAGCGCGGAAAATTGTTGATGAAGCAAGGCTTGGAATTGCCCGAAGCATTGGAGCCATGGAAACAGAGCTGATTTTTACAAGCGGCGGAACGGAAGCTGATAATAATGCTATTTTTGGAGCTGCTGAGGCGAATAAGGAAAAAGGTAAACATATTATTACAACAGCCATTGAACATCATGCTGTTTTACATGCTTGTGAAGAATTGGGAAAAAGAGGCTATGAGGTGACGTATTTACCTGTTGATGAAACTGGTGTAATATCGGTAAAGGATTTTCAAGATTCATTACGAGATGATACCATTCTCGTCACGATTATGTATGGGAATAATGAAGTAGGAACCATCCAGCCGATTGCCGAAATTGGTCAAATTCTTTCATCACATCAGGCTGTGTTTCATACCGATGCTGTCCAGGCTTACGGAATGGAAAAGATTGATGTCAATGAGCTGCAGGTGGATTTATTAAGCGCATCTGCTCATAAGATAAACGGACCGAAGGGTATTGGATTTCTTTATATAAAAAATGGAGTTAAGCTCGCTCCGCGTACTTTTGGTGGAGAGCAGGAAAGAAAGAGACGTGCAGGTACAGAGAATGTTCCAGCAATCATTGGTTTCTTTGAGGCTGTCAAACTGATGGAGGAGGACAGAGAAAATCGAAGAAATCAGTATAGACTATATAAAGAGACACTAATTGAAGTACTAAGAACAAATGATATTGAATGTACGATTAATGGAACACTTGAAACAGCATTACCGCATGTTCTAAACATCAGCTTTCCGGATACAAATGTAGAGGCGCTGCTTGTTAACCTTGATTTGGCTGGAATTGCTGCATCAAGCGGTTCTGCCTGTACTGCCGGTGCAGTAGAGCCTTCGCATGTTCTTGTTAGTATGTTTGGGAAAGAATCGGCTAAATTGACGAACTCAATTCGCTTTAGCTTTGGAATTTCAAACACTGTTGACCAAATCAAGAAGGTCGGCGGCGAAATGGCGAAAATCGTACAAAGATTAATGAATAAGTGAGGGAGAATTGTTGAAGGAACCAAAAGACACACGTGTAGTGGTTGGGATGTCAGGTGGTGTAGATTCATCTGTTGCGGCCCTATTGTTAAAGCAGCAGGGATATGATGTCATTGGAATTTTTATGAAAAACTGGGATGATACAGACGAGTTTGGGGTTTGTACAGCGACGGAGGATTATGAAGATGTCATTCGGGTCTGCAACCAAATTGGGATTCCTTACTATGCGGTAAATTTCGAAAAACAATACTGGGATAAGGTATTTACCTATTTTCTCGATGAATATAAAGCAGGAAGAACACCAAATCCTGATGTCATGTGCAATAAAGAAATAAAGTTTAAGGCCTTTTTAGAGCATGCGATGAACCTGGGAGCAGATTATTTAGCAACCGGCCATTATGCACGGGTAGAATATCGCGACGGAGAATATAAGATGCTCCGCGGTGTTGACGATAATAAAGATCAAACTTATTTTCTAAATCAATTAACGCAAGAACAGCTTTCAAAGGTGATGTTCCCAATAGGCGGGATTGAAAAAGCAAAGGTAAGAGAGATTGCAAAAGAAGCAGGACTGGCTACAGCAGCAAAAAAGGATAGTACAGGAATTTGCTTTATTGGGGAGCGAAATTTTAAAACATTCCTAAGTCAATATTTACCTGCTCAGCCCGGGAATATGGAAACCTTTGATGGAAAAGTAGTTGGAAAGCACGAAGGTCTAATGTACTATACAATCGGACAACGTCATGGACTTGGGATTGGCGGAGCAGGTGAACCTTGGTTTGCGATCGGTAAGGATTTAAAACGAAACGTTCTATATGTTGGACAAAGCTTTCATAATGAGAAACTATACTCAACGTCCATCATTGCAGCAAATGTAAGCTGGGTATCAAATAGAGAAAAGCCGGCAAGCTTTGAATGCACAGCAAAATTCCGATACCGCCAGCCTGATAATCAAGTCACAGTAGAATTATTAGATGATCAAAAGGTAAAAGTCGTGTTCAAGGAACCGATTCGTGCGGTTACACCTGGACAAGCAGTTGTTTTTTACAATGGTGATGAATGTCTTGGCGGCGCAACGATTGATGAAGTATTTAAACATGCTGAAAAACTCACATATGTAGGGTAATAAAAAAGCTCTCATAGAAGGTGTCAGGTATCTACAGGGTGACTGTGATGCATGGCACCTTTTTTGATGGTTCCAGTTCTTATCAAGTGATAAAGTATGCTATACTTTTTTATTGAACAAGACGAACGGAGTGAATAATTTGGATAAAAATCAGCTGGGAATTCAATATATGCAGGAAGGCAAATGGGAGGATGCGGCAAAGGTTTTCATGGAGGCAATTGAAGAGACTCCTAATGAACCAGTATCATATATAAACTTTGGTAATCTTCTCGCTGCTGTTGGAGAAACCGAAAGAGCGCTGCAATTTTTTCAAAAGGCGATTGAATTAGATGAAAATGCAGCTGCAGCCTATTACAGTGCAGGTAATGTCTATTACGAGAATGAGCAATTTGGAGAGGCAAAGTCAATGTTTGAAACAGCGATGAAAAGAGGCTTGGATTCATCCGATAACTTTTTTATGCTGGGCATGTCCCTGATCGCGTTGGAACAGCCGTTGATGGCTCTTCCCTATTTTCAAAGATGCACGGAATTAAATGAACAGGATGCTGAAGGGTTTTTTCAGTACGGCCTCTGTCTAGCAAATCAACAATATATAAATGAAGCGATTAAACAATTTGAAAAATGTATTGAGATTGATCAACAGCATGCAGATGCTTTTTATAATTTGGGTGTGGCATATGGTTTTCAGGAAAATGGCGAAAAAGCATTAGAAATGTTTGAAAAGGCCTTGCAAATCCAGCCGGATCATCTTTTAGCAGGAAACGGAAAACGTTTAATTGAAGAGGCTGGTCAATAATTGGACCGGTATGAAGTCAAAGATGGTTAGGGGGGAACTCAAAAGGTGGAAAAGCAAGACTCACTTGATTTATATGCTGAACAGGGAAAGTTTATCAAAGGGAAACCGATTGTAACAATTTTTCATAACGAACAAAATTTATACACGGTTCTCAGGATCAGAGTCGAAGAGACAAATGAAAATTATGATGATAAAGAAGCTGTTGTTACCGGCTATTTTCCGAAAATCCATGAACAGGAAGTTTATATTTTTTACGGAGAGATGAAGGAGCATCAAAAATTTGGCCTTCAGTTTCATGCCAGCCATTTTCGCAAAGACATACCGCAAACAAAACAAGGGGTTGTCAACTACCTTTCAAGTGAACTCTTTAAAGGGATTGGAAAGAAAACAGCTGAGAAAATCGTTGATACGCTTGGAGAAAATGCGATTACACGGATATTAAATCATCCTTCCCTCCTAGACCAAGTTCCCAAACTCCCGCCTGACAAAGCAAAGGACTTATATGACACACTGATGGAGCATCAAGGGCTTGAGCAGGCAATGATCGCATTAAACCAATATGGCTTCGGTCCTCAATTATCGATGAAAATCTATCAGGTTTACAAGGAATTAACGATAGAAGTTATCCAAACAAATCCGTATAAGCTGGTTGAAGATGTTGAGGGGATTGGCTTTGCTCGTGCTGATGAACTTGGTCACCAGCAAGGCATTACAGGTAGTCATCCAGACCGTATTAAAGCAGGCTGCCTTTATATATTAGAGCAGGAATGTATGCAAAACGGTCATGTGTTTGTTGATGCTGAGCACCTCTTAGTCAGTGTACAAAAGCTTCTTGAGGAAAATAAACGGAATCAAATTGAATTTGCCGATATAACCCGTGAACTATTGAAGCTAGAAGAAGAAGGAAAAATTATCGTCGAAAACAAAAGATTTTACTTGCCTTCCCTTTATTTTTCTGAAAAAGGACTTGTTACAAGTATTAAGAAGCTGCTCGAGCAAACGGAGTATGCTGATCAATTTCCTGAATCAGAGTTCTTGCTGGCACTTGGCAATTTAGAAGAACGAATTGGTGTACAGTACGCACCGACGCAAAAAGATGCGATTCAAACTGCTCTGATGTCTCCGTTGTTATTATTAACGGGAGGACCCGGGACTGGTAAAACGACTGTTATTAAGGGGATTGTGGAATTATACGCTGAGCTTCATGGCTGCTCACTTGATCCAAAGGATTACAAAAAAGAAGAGCCTTTTCCCTTTCTGCTGGCGGCGCCAACCGGTCGGGCAGCGAAACGGATGACAGAATCGACCGGACTTCCGGCAGTGACGATCCATCGATTGCTAGGGTGGAATGGTAGTGAGGGTTTTGATCATCATGAAGACAACCCGTTAGAAGGGAAAATTCTGATAGTCGATGAAACGTCAATGGTTGATATATGGCTTGCTAACCGGTTATTTAAAGCATTACCGGAGCATATCCAGGTCATACTTGTCGGCGATGAGGACCAGCTTCCTTCTGTCGGTCCGGGACAGGTATTACGGGACCTGCTTCAATCGAATGTGATTCCAACGATCAGATTAACGGATATTTATCGCCAGGCCGAAGGTTCCTCCATCATTGAGCTGGCTCATGAAATCAAAAAAGGAAAGCTGCCAAAAGATGTCAGCATGCAACAGGCGGATCGTTCCTTTTTTCGCTGTCATACCGGACAGATTGCTAATGTGATTGAAAAAGTTGTCTTAAATGCCAAGAAAAAAGGATACACGCCAAGAGATATTCAGGTATTGGCACCGATGTATAAAGGGCCTGCAGGAATTGACCGCTTGAACGAAATGCTTCAGGAAATTTTAAATGGAAATCCTGATGGTTCTCGCAAAGAACTGGTCTTTGGAAACACTAAGTATCGGGTCGGGGATAAAGTCCTTCAGCTTGTCAATCAACCCGATAAGCACGTTTTTAACGGTGATATGGGTGAAGTAGTGTCTGTTTTTTATGCAAAAGAAAATACGGAAAAGCAGGATATGGTTGTTGTTTCCTTTGAGGGTGTTGAAATAACCTACACAAGGCAGGATTTAAATCAAATTACGCTTGCATATTGCTGCTCGGTTCATAAATCACAGGGAAGCGAGTTCCCAATTGTCATTTTACCAATTGTAAAAAGTTATTATCGTATGCTGCAGCGAAATTTAATCTATACTGCCATTACAAGGAGCAAACAATTTTTAATCCTCTGCGGTGAAGAAGAAGCGCTGCGCCTTGGGGTTGAGCGGGCTGACGAACAGTCCCGGCAAACGACATTAGCTGAAAAACTGCAGGAAGAACTGCAAGAACTAAAACCAAAAGCAGGATCCATAGTGGAAGATCTTCAAACTGAGGAATTAACGTATGAAGAAATGATGATGAATGTTGATCCAATGATCGGAATGGAGAATGTTAACCCTTATCAATTTATGTAGGAAAAAGAGCATCCAGTGGTTGCTCTTTTTTGTTCCAATCATAAAATAACATTTCATTTTCTTCATGGAAAACGTTTCTTCTTATGATTTATTGATATCAGAACATAATATGAATGTTCGGGAGGGTGGGATTATCTTTGCGGACATTTTCATTATTAAAGGGACTTCCTGTGTTTGAACTAAAAACTGGTTCAAAAATAGGGGAAATATGTGACTTAAATATATCCAATGACGGTATGGTTAGAGCGTTACTGATTAAAAAAGGCGTTTTCTTAAAAAAAACATATAAAATCAATGTGAAGGATGTATCTTCTTTTGGCTTTGACGGGGTTATGATTGAAGACCGAAACATTCTGGAACCATTAACGGAACCAAAGGAATACACGTTTGAAAACCAGGGGCGATTGCTAGGCAGAATGATGATGACAAGTGAAGGAGAACGCCTTGGTTTCTTAGAAGATGTATATTTTTTGGAAGAAGCGGGAACGATTATAGGGTATGAATTATCGGATGGCTTCTTTTCAGACATCATGGAAGGAAAACGTGTAGTTAAAGCAGATAAACCGCCTGCGATTGGGAAGGATGCCATCATAGTGAATGTGAAATAACTGTGAGGTGTTCCTATGTTTAAATGTCCTAATTGTCAGAGTAAAGATATCGGTAAAATTGGTATAAACCAATATTACTGTTGGAATTGTTTTATTGAGCTAACTCTTTCAAACGGTTTGATCCTGACCCATCAGGTTGAAGAAGATGGTTCTTTAAGTTCACTTGATGATTTGTTTGATGAAGATGAACGTCGGTTTATCCTATAAAATTTGAGGTGAATCTAATGAATAAAGTGATAACTTCCATGCTTGCAGTGAGTGCTGGAGTAGCCGCTTATAATTATGTGCAAAAAAATAACCTCATTTCGAACCGGCAAATGCGGAAAATGAAAAAAAACCTAAAAACCTTATTCTAATCACAAGGGATAACCTCTAGAGGTTATCCCTTGTTCACATGTCTTAGGCATAGGTGGAAATTATTCAGTCAATAGGTATAAAAAATGTTTTTGCCTTCACAATAAGTAAAGGAGGCGATAAGCGTTGAATATCTCTTTAAAATGGTATTACCGTTTAGGTTTTTTGCTCCTTTTTATGATTGTGTTGTTTATTTTTATTAAATTACAGCCTATATGGCTTCCTATCCTTGAAGTAATCTTTAAGATTTTATTTCCGTTTATCGTTGCAGCATTTATAACCTATCTGCTTCATCCGATTATTGAAAGAATTCATGAGGGAGGATTTCATAGAGGGCTGGCTGTTTTTATTATCTATTTTCTTTTTTTTGGCGGCGTTGGTTTTGCCGTTTATAAAGGGCTCCCTGAATTTATCAAACAGCTGAAGGATCTAGCTGAGAGTGTTCCCGAGCTGACAAATCAATATATGAATTTTGTTGATTATATCCAAAAGAAAACAGCTGCCTGGCCCGACGGAATTCAACAAAGGGTTAATGAAGGAATTGTTTCAATTGAGCAAAGCCTTGCAGCTATCCTTACAAATGTGATTAATAGGATCCTTGAGCTTGTCAGTTCCTTTTTTACGATTGCCATTATTCCCTTTATTTCTTTTTATATGTTAAAGGATTATGCATTGATAAAAAGAGCAGTATGGTATTTAACACCAAGGAAATGGCGGCAGGGAGGAGTCTTATTACTAAGGGATATTGATAAATCCCTTGGCAGTTATATAAGGGGCCAGACACTTGTCTGTGTTGTGATTGGCACCATATCTTCTCTATTGTTTTGGTTTTTTCATATGAATTACCCTTTATTACTAGGGCTAATTATTGGAATTACAAATGTGATTCCGTATTTTGGTCCTGTTATCGGTGCGATTCCGGCTGTTATCATTGCCTCCATGATTTCAGTAAAAATGATGATCATTACCGTCTGTATTATTTTTTCAATGCAATTTTTAGAAGGAAATATTTTGTCACCGCTGATTGTTGGAAAAAGCTTGCATATGCATCCGCTTATCATTATGCTTGCCCTTTTTGCCGGTGGTGAAATTGGAGGAATTCCCGGCATGATTTTATCTGTTCCGATTCTTGCTGTTCTGAAGGTAGGTTTACTTCATACAAAAAAATACTTTGGTAAAAAGAATACAGTCGATCTTTTCAAACAAAAAGAAACGAGAGAAGAGGTATAAGAATCATTTCCTACGTTCAAATATTGACAAGCTTTTGAGAATATCGCATAATGCGTAATATAATCATACTTACATAAACGAACATGAAGAAGGAACGAGTATGTTATAGCCCATCTAAACGTGATCAACACAAAAGAGAGGAGCTTTCAAGGCTGAGAGAAGCTCTAGATGAAGAATAACAGAACGCTAATCCTGAATGCAGCTAATCACTGCCGTAATGCCGCGTTAAGGTGATATTGAGAGATGAATGGATTGTTTGTTTCATTCATAATCAGGGTGGTACCGCGAGTGAGCTTCTCGTCCCTGCTTAGGGAAGAGGGCTTTTTTTGTGCAAAAATTCAAACTTGTTCACTTTATGATAATAACAGGAGGTTTATAAATTGAGAAAACATACAGGTTCAGAAATTCGTCAGATGTTTTTAGAGTTTTTTAAGGAAAAAGGTCATGCAATAGAACCAAGTGCGTCGCTTGTTCCTCATGAAGATCCTTCATTATTATGGATCAACAGCGGTGTGGCAACATTAAAGAAATACTTTGATGGTCGTGTTGTTCCTGAAAATCCGCGTATTACAAATGCACAAAAGTCGATTCGAACAAATGATATTGAAAATGTTGGAAAAACTGCACGCCACCATACTTTTTTTGAAATGCTTGGTAACTTTTCAATTGGTGATTATTTTAAAGAAGAAGCCATTGAATGGGCTTGGGAGTTTCTAACAGATGAGAAATGGATTGGATTTGAAAAGGAAAAGCTTTCAGTTACGATTCATCCTGAAGATGTAGAAGCATTCGAACTTTGGAATCGTAAAATTGGGATTCCGGAAGAGCGGATTATTCGTTTAGAAGGGAACTTTTGGGATATCGGGGAAGGTCCGAGTGGTCCTAATACAGAAATCTTTTATGACCGCGGTCCTGAGTTTGGTAATGATCCACAAGATCCAGAGTTGTATCCTGGCGGAGAAAATGATCGTTATTTAGAAGTGTGGAATCTTGTGTTTTCTGAATTCAATCATAATCCAGATGGCACATACACACCGCTGCCAAAGAAAAATATTGATACAGGTATGGGACTTGAACGTATTACGTCACTCGTGCAAAATGTCGAAACAAACTTTGATACGGATTTATTTATCCCAATCATTCGAGCAACAGAGGAAATTTCAGGTGCACAATATGGAAAAGAGAAGGAAACAGATGTAGCTTTTAAGGTCATTGCTGACCATATCAGAACCGTTGCGTTTGCAATTGGTGATGGTGCGATTCCATCGAATGAAGGCCGGGGCTATGTTTTAAGACGCTTATTAAGAAGAGCTGTCCGTTATGCAAAACAAATTGGCATCAATCGTCCTTTTATGTTTGAGCTGGTGGCTGTTGTCGGTGAAATTATGGCAGATTTCTATCCAACGGTAAAAGAAAAACGTGCTTTTATTGAAAAAGTTATCAAAAACGAGGAAGAACGGTTCCATGAAACACTTCATGAAGGATTGGCCATCTTAGCTGAGGTGATCAAAAGGGAAAAAGAAAAGGGAAGCAGCAAAATTTCCGGTGCCGATGTATTCCGTCTATATGACACATATGGTTTCCCTGTTGAACTAACAGAAGAATATGCTGAAGAAGAAGGCATGACTGTAGATCATGAAGGTTTTGAAAATGAAATGGAACAGCAGCGTGAGCGTGCACGTTCTGCGCGTCAGGATGTTGATTCCATGCAGGTTCAAAGCGGGGTTTTAAGTGATATTAGGAACGAAAGTAAATTTGAAGGATATGAACAGCTTCAGTTAGAAGCAGCCGTGATCGTGTTGTTAAAGAACGGCCAGCTCACAGAAGAAGTTCAATCCGGTGATGAATTCCAATTTATCCTTGATCAAACGCCTTTCTATGCAGAAAGCGGCGGTCAAATTGCCGACAGAGGATACCTGACAGCAGCAGGAATTAAGGCTGACGTTCTTGATGTTCAAAAAGCACCGAATGGCCAGAACCTTCATCGTGCCGTTTTAACGGAGGGGACACTCAAAGTTAATACAAAGGTTCTGGCATCCGTCAATGAAGAGAATCGGGCAAAGGTCATCAAAAATCATACGGCGACACATCTGCTGCATCAGGCTCTTAAGGATGTGCTTGGCACACATGTTAATCAGGCTGGTTCATTGGTAGAGCCGGATCGATTGCGCTTTGACTTTTCTCATTTTGGCCAGGTGCAACCTGAAGAATTGGAAAAAGTAGAAGAAATCGTTAATGAGCAAATTTGGAAGAGTATTGAAGTTGATATAAGTTATAAAGGAATTAATGAAGCCAAAGCAATGGGAGCAATGGCGCTGTTTGGCGAAAAATACGGGGATATTGTCCGTGTCGTAAAAGTGGGCGATTTCAGTCTTGAGCTTTGCGGTGGCTGCCATGTTTCAAACACTTCCGTTATTGGATTATTTAAAATCGTATCAGAAAGTGGAATTGGTGCAGGAATACGCCGAATTGAGGCAGTAACAGGTGAAGGCGCCTATAGTCTCATGAATAATCAAATCAATCTATTAAAAGATGCAGCTGCAAAATTAAAAACTAATTTAAAAGAAGTGCCTGCCAGAATTGAAATTTTACAGCATGAAATGAAACAACTGCAGCGTGAAAATGAATCTTTAGCAACAAAATTGGGCAATATTGAAGCGGGAAGTCTTGTATCAAAAGTGAAGGATATTAATGGGGTCCCTGTATTAGTCGCAAAAGTTCAAGGAACAGATATGAATAATCTTCGTAATATGGCAGACGATTTGAAGCAAAAGCTTGGATCGGGAATTGTTGTTCTTGGCAGTCCGGCTGAAGGGAAGGTAAATTTAATTGCTGGAGTAACGAAGGATTTAATGGAAAAAGGTTTCCATGCTGGCAAATTAATTAAGGAAGTTGCCTCAAGATGTGGCGGAGGCGGCGGTGGTCGTCCGGATATGGCACAAGCAGGCGGTAAGGACCCGGCAAAATTAGATGCAGCCTTAGAATATGTAGAAGAATGGGTGAAATCCGTTTGATATTGTCAAAAAGTAGTGTAAAATATATACAACTACGATCATAATTGGTATATGGAAAGGTACTGGAATGAATGTGATTATGTTTGTTTTTTCCTCTACAAAAAGTGAGGTGTAAATAATGAGCTCATTTGATCAAACAATGAGATTCAATTTTCCTGAAGAACCGGTTGAACATAATGTCAAGGAAGTGCTTCTTCAAGTATATGAAGCATTACAGGAAAAAGGATATAATCCGATTAATCAAATTGTCGGTTACCTGTTATCCGGCGATCCCGCATATATTCCAAGACATCGCGATGCGCGGAATATGATACGTAAACTTGAACGGGATGAAATTATTGAAGAACTAATGAAATCCTATTTAAAAGAAAACAAAGCATAGGACATGCAGTAAAATCACTTTTCAATGTATCGTTTGTTTTAGCTTAGAAACTGACAAGGCTCTTTTGGAAGGATGAATGCCTTGTTTTATGAAAAATTGTACTTATAAATGGTAAAATGCTTTTTGAATAGGAAAATGGTATTCATCACATTTCTAATAGGAATAAGGATGTATCCATCATGTGAGGGAATATGTATGCGAATGATGGGCTTAGATGTTGGTTCTAAAACGGTTGGTGTAGCATTAAGTGATGCACTTGGCTGGACCGCACAAGGGTTGACAACAATAGCAATAAACGAAGCTGAAGGGGAATATGGCTTCAATGAAGTGGAAAAGATTATTAAAGAAAATGAAATTAGTACGATTGTCGTTGGATTGCCCAAGAATATGAATGGAACTATTGGCCCGCGTGGTGAAGCAAGTCAATTTTATGCTGATGAGCTAAATAAACGCTTTGGGATCCCAGTCATTCTTTGGGATGAAAGGCTGACAACCGTTGCAGCGGAGAGAGTGCTGCTCGAAGCAGATGTCAGCCGCAAAAAAAGAAAAAAAGTAATTGATAAAATGGCAGCTGCTATGATCCTTCAAGGATATTTAGATAGTATAAATTAATGAGGTGATAAATATGAACCACGGTGAAAATAATATTACAATAGTGGATGAGGAAGGAAACGAGCAGTTATGTGAAGTGCTTTTTACATTTGACTCTGAAGAGTTTGGTAAATCTTATGTTCTTTATTATCCAATTGGTGCAGATGACGATGACGAGGAAATTGAAATCCACGCATCTTCCTTTACGCCAAATGAAAACAATGAAGATGGCGAATTAATGCCAATTGAAACCGATGAAGAATGGGATTTAATCGAAGAAATGCTCAACACATTCATGGACGAGCAAGACGAAGAAGAATAAATTTTAAAAAACAGATCTGCCCATTCAGGTTGGTCTGTTTTTTTATTCGTAGAAGAAATGAACTTTTTTTACGGGCATTTAAAAATATAGTATAATAATTCGAGAAATATTTAAAACGAATGAACGGAGGGGGATGAATGAAGAAAAAGGAGAAAAGTGACGAAAATTCAAGTATGCTAAATGAACTATTGGAACGTCAAAATGAAGCAAAGGTAGTTCGTAAAGTAGTTGCAATTATATCCGTTTCTATTTTCTTAATTGCTATTGTTTTGTTCGGCGGAGGTTATTTATATATCCATTCTGCATTAAAGCCAGTAGATCCGGACAGTAAAGAAGAAATAAAGGTTGAAATTCCAATTGGTTCAGGTATTACGAATATTTCACAAATATTAGAGGATAACGGGATCATTAAAGACGCCCGTCTATTTAAATACTATGTGAAGTTTAAAAATGAATCCGGCTTTATGGCTGGTGAATACGTCATGACTCCTGCAATGACCTTGCCACAAATCGTGAATAGCTTAAAAACTGGCAAAGTCATGCAGAAAGCTGTATTTAAAATGACCATTCCTGAAGGTAAGAAACTGACTGAAATTGCGGAGATTATTGCTAAAAGTACAAATGATAAGCCTGAAGCTATATTAGCCACATTAAATGATCGAACTTTTATTGAAACTTTACAAGCTCAATATCCCGACTTATTAACGAATGAAATATTGGACCCGCAAATTAAATATCCGCTTGAAGGATATTTATTTCCAGCAACTTATCCATTTTACAGGAAAGATCCCACGATTGAAGAAATCATTCATGTGATGCTCACGAAAACAAAGTCAGTTGTAGATGAATATAGGATTGAAATGGAAGAGAAGCAATTGACTGTTCATCAGTTACTGACAATGGCTTCTTTGATTGAAGAAGAAGCGACCGAAAAAGTTGATAGAGATCAAATTTCAAGTGTGTTTTATAACCGAATTGATGCTAAAATGCCTTTACAAACTGACCCAACAGTACTATATGCCAAAGGGGAGCATCAGGAAAAGGTATATTACAGTGATCTAGAAATCGATGATCCGTATAATACGTATATACATCCAGGATTGACGCCAGGTCCGATTGCGAATGCCGGAATATCCTCAATTAAGGCGGCGTTGGAACCAGCTGATACTGACTTTTTATACTTCTTGGCAACACCTGGGGGTGATGTGTTATTCTCCAAAACACTTGCCGAGCATAACGAGAAAAAGGCAGAACATATTAAATAAAGGAAGTAGTTTCTAGTATAAAAATGTGAACGGGGAGTTAGTATTACTGGCATTTCCCGTTCATTTGTGATAAAATAGTTCAAGTGTTTTAAAAAACATTTTTTAAGTAGCGTCAACACAGTTATGCAGGTACTCCTGCTAATCGTTAAAATCCGAGTTCCTCGGTTAACGTCATCTCTGTGAAACGCTATTTTTTCTTGTTTCACAGATTGAGGTGGGAATAATATGAAAAACGATAAGTTACATGCCTATATAGAAAAATTAATTCCGGAACGTCCGGAATTTTTCATAAATATGGAGAACTACGCAGCTGAAAACAATGTCCCTATCATGGAATTAGCCGGCATGGAGGCAATGATCCAATTTCTTCGCATGGTCCAGCCGAAAAAGATTCTTGAGGTAGGTACAGCAATTGGCTATTCAGCATTGCGGATGGCTCATGCCCTTCCAAAAGCAGAGATTACTACAATTGAAAGGGACCAAGAGCGTGCAGCGTTAGCAAAACAGTATATTGAGCAGTTTGGGAAAAAAGAGCAAATACGTATTATTCTTGGAGATGCTCTTGAAGTTGAAGCGGATGTTGCTTCATTTGCTCCGTATGATGTGATTTTTATTGATGCCGCTAAAGGCCAGTACAAGCGGTTTTTTGAGTTGTATTCAGGCTATCTGACCGAGTCGGGGATCATTGTTACAGATAATGTTTTGTTTAAGGGCTTGGTTGCGGAAGAAATGATTGAAAGTAAACGAATAGCTAGTCTTGTAAAGAAGATCAAGCAATTCAATGAATGGCTGATGAATCATTCTGATTATCATACAGTTATTTTACCCGTTGGAGACGGTGTAGCAATTAGTAAGAAGAGGTGAAGAGCGTGAAAAAACCAGAATTACTCGTAACACCAGCAGATGTTAAGCAGATTCTTCCATTAATTGAAGCAGGAGCAGATGCATTTGTTATTGGTGAACAAAGATATGGACTGCGTTTAGCAGGAGAATTTTCCCGTGAGCAAGTAGAAGAGGCGATCCAAATTGCTCATGAAAAAGGTAAAAAAGTATATGTGGCGATGAATGCTTTATTTCACAATGAAAAAGTACCTGAACTTGCCGGCTATCTTCAGTTTTTACAAAATGCGGGCGCAGATGCTGCCATCTTTGGCGATCCGGCTGTATTAATGGCGGCAAGAGAAGCTGCTCCCGATCTAAAGCTTCACTGGAGTACGGAAACATTAGGAACGAATTGGTACACGTGTAACTATTGGGGACGTAAAGGTGCAAAAAGAGCCGTTCTAGCGAAGGAAATAAACCTAGATGCCATTCTGGAAATAAAAGAAAAGGCCGAGGTTGAAATTGAAGTCCAGGTTCATGGCATGCTTACGATGTTCCAATCGAAACGTTCACTCCTTGGCAATTACTTTGAGTATCAAGGAAAGCAAATGGAGATCGAAAATCACAAGCTGGAAAAAAATATGTTCCTGCATGATAAAGAACGTGAAAATAAATATCCTATTTTTGAGGATGAAAATGGAACACATATTATGAGTCCAAATGATATGTGTGTGATTGATGAATTACAGGATATGATCGAAGCAGGGGTAGATTCATTTAAGATCGATGGGATTCTTCATGACCCGGCCTATGTGGTAGAAGTAACGAAGCTGTACCGTCAGGCTATCGATACCTGTGCTGAGGATCCTGATGCATATGAGGATATAAAGACCGACTTGCTCGAGAAAATTGAAGAAATTCAACCGGCACACCGCCCGTTAGACACAGGCTTCTTCTTTAAAGAGACGGTTTATTAAACGAAAAGGCCGGCTAAGGACGCAACGTCCTGTTGCAACACCGGCACTCACACATCCTATACTTCGTGGAGCCGCCTTGCCCATGGACATTTTAAGACCCGAGTCTCTAGGCGGCGGAACTGGATCATATACAGCAGAAAATTAGAAAGGGGAATACTATGTCTATTACGAAACAGCCTATTTCACAAATAGTGAACGGTAAACGTATCATTGTTAAAAAACCGGAACTATTAGCACCTGCTGGTAATCTTGAAAAGTTAAAAATCGCCGTACACTACGGTGCGGATGCAGTGTTTATTGGAGGGCAGGAATACGGTCTTCGCTCTAACGCAGATAACTTTACCTTCGAAGAAATGAAGGAAGGCGTGGAATTTGCGAAAAAATATGGTGCTAAGATTTATGTAACAACGAATATTATTGCCCACAATGAAAATATCGACGGGCTTGAGGAATATATGCTTGGTTTAAAGGAAGCGGGAGTGCATGGCATTATTGTTGCGGACCCATTAATTATTGAAACGTGCCAGCGTTTAGCACCAGAAATTGAAGTGCATTTAAGTACACAGCAATCCTTATCAAACTGGAAGGCCGTTCAATTTTGGAAGGAAGAGGGTCTTCAGCGTGTGGTTCTAGCCCGTGAAACAAGTGCAGAAGAAATTCGCGAAATGAAAGAAAAGGTTGATATTGAAATTGAAACCTTTGTACACGGTGCTATGTGTATCGCTTATTCCGGACGCTGTACATTAAGTAACCATATGACAGCACGTGATTCCAATAGAGGCGGTTGTTGTCAATCCTGTCGTTGGGACTATGATCTTTATCAATTGAACAATGGTGAAGAAGTCGCTTTATTTAATGAAGAAGATGCACCATTTGCGATGAGTCCAAAAGATTTAAATTTAATTCAATCGATTCCAAAGATGATTGAGTTAGGTATTGACAGCTTGAAGGTTGAAGGACGAATGAAGTCGATTCACTATATTGCAACAGTTGTGAGTGTTTATCGTAAAGTCATTGATACTTACTGTGCTGACCCGGATCATTTTGTGATACAGGAAGAATGGCTTAAGGAATTAGAAAAATGTGCAAATAGGGAAACAGCTCCTGCATTTTTTGAAGGAGTTCCAGGGTATAAAGAGCAGATGTTTGGAAATCATAGCAAAAAGACAAGTTATGATTTTGCCGGACTTGTTTTAGACTATAATTCAGAAACAAGGATCGTGACATTGCAGCAGCGCAACCACTTCAAACCAGGCCAAGAGGTAGAATTCTTTGGACCTGAAATTGAGAATTTTACACAAGTAATTGATAAAATATGGGATGAAGATGGCAATGAGCTTGATGCTGCCCGTCATCCGCTGCAAATTGTTCAATTTAAAGTTGATAAGCCGGTATATCCAAATAATATGATGCGTAAAGAACTGTAAAAAGAATTATAAGAGAAACAGCCCTATTTTGAAGAAATTAAGCTAAAATAATTCAAACATTGTTGCATAAAAATCGTTTTTATGCAACAATAGCGTAAATAATTATTACCTTTTATTCATAAACAAAAAATGCGCGTTCTATTAAGGACGCGCATGTATATATTTTATTCACATAAAAGGTATGTGCACTTATTAACTTCATTCAGCATAAGTCTTCTAATTCTATAAGTGGGGATGAATGCAAAAAGATTGTTAATCTCACTGGGTTCAAAATTTGGCTGAATGAAGTTAAGCCTCCGGCGGATGCCTCGGATTTTTTAAAGGTAATTTATCGAGCGAGCTCGATAAAAATCCGGGCGCAAATTCGACGGGCGAATTTGATAATGGGATAACACAATCTAATGGGGGTTGTGAACACTAGAAGGAGTGAAAGGTTTTGGCAGTAGAAAAAGAATTTCCAATGACACAAGCTGGTAAAGAAAAGCTTGAGCAAGAGTTAGAACAATTGAAAACGGTTAAACGAAAAGAAGTAGTTGAAAGGATAAAAATTGCCCGCAGTTTCGGTGATTTATCCGAGAACTCTGAATATGATTCTGCAAAAGAAGAACAGGCATTTGTTGAAGGCCGTATTACGACAATTGAAAATATGATCCGTAATGCAAAAATTATTGGGGAAGACGAATTGAATAGTGATACTGTTCAATTAGGAAGCTCTGTTACCTTTATTGAACTTCCAGACGGTGACGAAGAGACCTATACAATCGTAGGAAGCGCTGAAGCAGATCCGTTTGAAGGAAAAATCTCAAACGATTCCCCGATTGCCAAAAGCTTACTTGGTCGTAAAGTAGGAGATCAAGTATCTGTTCAGACTCCTGGAGGAGAAATGAACGTAAAAATCGTTACAATTAAATAATTCTGAAAAAATTGTTTATAATGAACGCACCTCGTCAACACTTTTGACGAGGTGTTGTTTATTATGTGGAGAAGAAGAGCCATCATCATGGTATGTCTCTGCTTGCTTTGCTTTGCCTTATTAATTGGCCGGTTAATGCAATTGCAGCTTTTTGAGACTGAGCATTTTTCCAAGCATGGCATCAATTTATTAGAGGAAAGTGTTTCACAAAGATCACAGTCCATTGTGATTGATAGCGGCAGAGGGGGATTTCTGGATAAAAACGGAAAGGATTTAACGCATCAA
This sequence comes from Niallia oryzisoli, assembly GCF_036670025.1. Classification (NCBI taxonomy): domain Bacteria; kingdom Bacillati; phylum Bacillota; class Bacilli; order Caryophanales; family Bacillaceae; genus Niallia; species Niallia oryzisoli. Next base: position 1,319,687 of record NZ_CP137640.1, read on the forward strand.
AAAATACCTGTTCTCATTCTTTTTCCTTTTTTAGCAAAAATCGATTGGGATGTTCAAAAGGTTGCTTCGATTGTGGGAGTTTCCTCCGTTGAATTATTAAATGCAGTCGAAGAGGCGAAAGAGCCTTTTGCCTATGGAAATTCGGAACCTTTGCGTCTAACAAAAGCCCAAATGAAAAAAATTAATCAGCTGCAAATTCCTGGTGTGTTTGCGGTTGAGAAAAAATTTGCGAATGATGGCAATCCTGCTGCGCATGTTATTGGGATTACTGGTGAGAATGAAACATTACTCCGATCACGCTATCCGGATAAAAAAATCTCTCCTAAAACCTCGATTGGGTTAACAGGACTGCAGAAGAGTTTTGATGAATTTCTCTTACCTGAAGGAGAAGCGAAGCTTGTTTATCATGTGGATGCGAGCGGGGGCCCATTATTCGGTATTAATGTGAAATATGTTGAGCCTGCTAACCCTTTTTATCCGATTAATATTAGAACAACGCTTGATTCACAATTACAGGAGACAGCAGAAGAATTAGCGGATAAACATGGGATTAAAAAGGGCGGACTGGTTCTCTTGGATATCAAGACAAATTCCATTCTATCGATGGTGTCTCGTCCAAAAATCAATAAAAAGGATCCGTTTAATGAAAAAGTAAGCGGAACAGATAATCTGATGTTAAAGCAGCAAATAACAGGCTCTGTGTTTAAAACGGTTGTTGCAGCGGCAGCCATTGAGAATCGGCTGGATGATCCTGCAAGGCTGTTTGATTGCAGCAGGAAAATCAATGGGGATGTTGATCAACACTATCAATACGGTCAATTAAATATGACCGAGAGCTTTGCTAAAAGCTGTAATAATACATTTGCTACCTTAGCGAAGGAGCTGCAGGCAAAGAATCCGAATATCCTTGAGGAATATGCAAAGAAACTGTCATTTATTGGTTCATCAGGCTGGGAAGGGGATATTTATCATTATGAAGATTTTAAACAGCTTCCTAATGAAGACAATGGAAGGGTGTTTTTGTCTGAAGAAGCAAGAACAGATCAAAACTATGTAGGGCTGACCGGAATTGGACAGCATGAGGTCCGGGCAACGCCTCTTGCTGTTGCGAATATGATGGCGACGATAGCAAGGGGCGGTAAAAAGGAAATGGTCCGCGCAGCATCAGCTATTGAATATAAAAATGGGACATCTTTACTATCTTTTAAAGAGAAGGAACAGGAAGGGGAAAGAATTTCGTCATATACTGCAGCAAAACTACAAAGACTCTTACGAGAAGTGGTGACCCATGAAGAAGGAACGGGTCGATGGTTTCAGAACTTACCTTATGCGGTGGCTGGTAAATCTGGAACCGGTGAGACAGGAAAATTTATGGGTGATAAGCAGCTTCATAATAAATGGTTCGCAGGTTATTTTCCATATGAAAATCCCCATTATGCTCTCGTAGTCGTGAATTTTGATGTACTTGAAAATGAAGGAGGCGTGAACCTTCTTTTTGCAGATATGGTAAAATCAATTTATGAATATGATCAAAAAATACAAGAGTGAAACCTTTGGACCTTTTTTTCATTTTCATCCTATGATATAGTTGTAGCTGTTTTAAAGAGATATATCCAGCACTAGTTCCGGTCACGACTTGTTACATGATAGATAAAGCTTTTTTGGGAGAGGAGAATAAACAATGAAAGAGCCTTTTAATGACAAATCTCGTTCGCTGGTCCGATCGAAAAGACGAAAAACGAATCTTATTTTAAATAGTTTAATTATCATTGTTTTATTATTAATTATATTTGTTTCCGTTAGGATTTTCTTTGGAAATGATGAAACGGCTGGTGAGAAGAAGACCCTTGCAGGGGCAGACAGCAGCATCATTAAAGACCGTTCAGAAACTGTAAGTGTGGATAAAGAAGCAGATAAAGTGCGCGCGGGTGAAAATGAACAAGACCGTGAAAAAACAAGTGCTGAAGAAGATGAATCATCCGAGCAGAACAAAAAAGATAAGCAAACCGATGGGGACGAAGATCAAACAGAGAAAGATAAAGCTTCAGACGAAGAAAAAGACAAAGCGGATAAAGAAAAAGATAAAAAGGATGCTGAAGACCAGGAGGTTGTTACTGAAGGAGGCAGCGGCCCTGATGTAAATAAAACGATTGTAAATCCCGCCTGGGAACCTCTAGAGACATCACAAGCAAATCCAAATCCAAATGAATACGGCGGACAAAATTGGAATGAAATGGTTCAAGCGATTACGTATGCAACAGGTATTGATGAAAGCAATATGACGATTCTATTTCTAGGGAATAATGGTCCAAATAAATCAGTCGGTACAATACTTCAAAAGGACACAAAACAAAAATACCGCGTTTATATTGATTGGGTGGAAGGCTCCGGATGGCAGCCGACGTTGGTAGAAGAATTAAATGGATAAATTACAAAAAGATAGAGGGAGACTATTTCTCCCTCTATCTTTTTGTGTATTTATCTTATTTTGCTTTATAGTGAACAACAGCAGAGTAATAGGTTCTGCCATTTTCATCAACATGCATTTGATGGGAAACAGAATGAACCTTTAGTAAAATCGCTTTATTTACTTCGATTTGAGTATTCACTTTTTTCTCAAGCGTTTTAATGTCATGTGCTTCATAAAATTCAACTTTGTCTTCAATGAAATCAAGCTGGAAATTCATTAACATGCATCCTTTCTACTATATTTATTTTCATTCCTAATCAAATATAAAATTATACTATACTTAGCAGGTAAGGTGTATGTTTTGAAAACAAAGCAATTTGCTGTATACTTTTAAGAATGGAATCGTGTGTCATCATATCATGATACTGGATAATAAGAAGTGAAAGAGGTATTAGAATGAAAATAGCTATTATTGGAGCGATGGAAGAGGAAGTAACAATTCTAAGAGATAAAATTGAAGATCAAAGGGTTGAGGTCATCGCGGGATCTGAATTTACTTTTGGAGTTATGGATGGTGTTGAAGTGATATTACTTCGTTCAGGGATTGGAAAAGTAAATGCTGCTATGTCCACAACCATTTTACTTGAAAAATTCTCACCAGACTATGTGATTAATACAGGATCTGCTGGCGGGTATGATCCAAATTTAAATATTGGTGATATTGTGATCTCAACAGAGGTACGTCACCATGACGTCGATGTTACGGTGTTCGGATATGAATACGGACAAGTACCGCGCTTGCCAGCTGCTTTTGAGGCGGATAAGGAGCTTATTAAGATTGCACAAGAAGGGGCAAAAGAAATCAACGGGATTCAAACTGCCACAGGCCTAATTGCAACAGGAGATTCCTTTATGAATGATCCTGAACGGGTTGAATTTGTTCGTGGTAAGTTTTCTGATTTAAAGGCTGTAGAGATGGAAGCGGCAGCGATTGCACAAGTAGCCCATCAATTCGGTGTACCTTTCGTCATCATTCGTTCCCTGTCAGATATTGCTGGAAAAGAATCAAATATTTCCTTTGATCAGTTTTTAGAAAAGGCTGCTTTGAATTCAGCAAGCCTCGTCATAAACATGGTACATTTATTAAATAATAGATAATCGAATGTATTGATAAAAGGAGACCGACAACATGCAGTCTCCTTCGTTATTTCTAAAATTTACATCATCTATTTCTTGTCTCTATATGTTACAGTTATTTAGTAGTTAACTAGAATAATAAGCAGACAGAGCAGGTGATGATATGCAAAAGGCTAAAGAATATTATGAGAAAATGGTTGATTATAAACAGTACGCAAAAGTTTTGCTTGCGATCAGTGCTTTCTTTTATTTAGGTGTGTTAATCCCAACGCTGGAAAAAAATCAAATGGAAGTAATGCTGATGATGATCATCACGACTGTTTTTCTTGCGGGTGCTGTTTTGTTCTTACTGCGTTCAAAAAGCTATTATAAAAAACTGCTTGAAACGGAAGAAGGGCAGGATTTTTTAATAAAGAAATAATTTAACGTCCAAATACGGGCGTTTTTTTAATGTGATTAATTCCTTAAAAGCAAATCTACATGTGCTTTGTAAGGGCTTCCAAAATGTAACAAAACTTTCACAACGCTGACCGTTAAACGATTTTAAATGTGGTAAATTCAAACTATACAAACTTACCATCAGGAGTGTGAGAAATGTTTATTATGGTCATGTCTTTTATTATTGTCGGAGCAATTGGATGTATTATTTCTGCTGAAGTAAGTGCGGATTAAATGAAAAAGGCATTAACTGAAACTAGGGTTAATGCCTATTCCATTCTCTTTCGTTTTTCCTTTTCAGCACGGTAGAATTCGTGGAACATTTTCATAAGCGCCCTTTTTTCAATTCTAGAAACATAGCTTCTTGATATACCAAGCTCCTTCGCAATTTCTCTCTGTGTTTTTTCCTTTTGTAAATCAAGACCGAAGCGGCCGACAATTACTTCCTTTTCACGATCATCTAAAACATCGATATACTCTTTTACTTTTTCAAGCTCCATGTTTAACTGAATGGTATCAATGACATCCTCTGATTCAGATTTTAAAACATCAATAAGTGAAATTTCATTGCCTTCTTTATCCTGTCCAATTGGGTCATGGAGTGAGACATCCTTCTTCGTCTTTTTTAACGCCCGCAAATGCATTAGAATTTCATTTTCGATACATCTGGCAGCATAAGTTGCAAGTTTAGTTCCTTTGCCATCTGAGTAGCTTTCGATGGCTTTAATTAATCCAATCGTTCCAATGGAAATCAAATCCTCTGCATCTTCACCAGTATTTTCAAACTTCTTCACTATATGGGCAACTAATCGCAGGTTATGCTCTATCAGAATATTGCGGGCATTCGAATCGCCTTCTGCCATCAATTGTAAGTACTTTCTTTCATCAGCAGCAGATAGTGGTTGAGGAAAGGCGTTATTTTTAACATAGGAGACGAGAAAGACAATTTCCTTCAATAAATAAGCAATTGCAGTCATAATCCCGGACATGGCGCCACCTCCGCTTATTTAGGTATGAGACTAATGCCTGTAACAAATACTTATGTGATAGGAAGGGTTTATTTGTCTGTCCAGCCAAAATATTTTCAATTAGACCTGTACATTGGTCTTTTTTGTAGTGGTAAATGCCAGGTTAGATAGGGTCCATTGGAAATAAAAATGAAGCTCATACCGTTTCAGTACGAGCTTTTTATGATGGTTCAACGTTAATCTCTTAAAATCAATTACCTCAGTATTACATCTTTTTTAAACGGAAAGTACTAACCATAAGAAAAGAAAGAACAATGATCAAAAATAGAAAAAATTGTGGTGGCAAATAAGGGAGGGCTAAAAAGCTAAACGTTGCCAAGCAACCTGCAGCGGTAATCGGTAATCCGGTAAAATAGCTGTGATTATTAGAAATGTTAAAACGAGCAAGCCTAAATGCACCACAGGCAATATAAAATACAGTAAAGAAGGTACCAGGTGCACCGAATTCATATAAAATACCTTGATACAAAAGTAGTGCGGGAGCAACTCCAAATGATATAATATCACTCATAGAATCTAACTGTTCCCCAAGCTCCGACTCAATATTTAATTTTCTAGCTGTCATCCCATCAAAACGGTCTAAAAGCGCAGCGATAAAAATGAGCAGCAGACTTAGATGTAATTCGCCTCTAATAGTAGAAATAATGGCGAATCCGCCCAGTGTTAAATTGCCAAGCGTAAGGATATTGGCTGTTTGGGTTTTTAATTTTTTTATCGTCTGATCAAAGACATGTGATAAAAACATTCTCCTCACTCCTTTCACTTGAAATGGGAAAACACATCGTAAAGCTATTATATAATTGTAAAGTGTTTAGGGCTGTTAGTAAAGATTAAATGCGCTCTTTTGGAGGTTAAGATATTGATTCAAATCATCTATCGCTTATTGATTGAACTAACGAATAGAAAGACGACGTCGTTATGGCTGGCTAAATTTTCGAGGTCGAAAATGAGCAAGTTTTTGATTCCATCATTTTCAAGAGTGTATAAAATTAATCAGCTTGAAATGGAGAAACCAATCCATGAATATCAATCATTACATGAGTTTTTTACAAGAAAATTAAAAACAGATGCCCGGACGATTTTTCAAGAAAGATTGTCTGTGATCAGTCCTGTTGATGCTACAATTGAAGATATAGGTGAAGTGGCATTGAATCAGAGTATTTATGTTAAAGGAAAGGAATATTCAATTTCGGAGATGCTGGGCGGCACGGACAAAGCGCAAAAATATCTTAATGGAACTTATATCATTTTTTACTTGAGCCCTAGGGATTATCATCGGATACACAGTCCCATTTCTGGGAAAGTGATCGAGCAAAGAACAATCGGAACAAAATCCTATCCTGTTAATAAGTATGGCTTAAAATATGGAAAAAGACCGCTTTCGAAAAATTATCGTATTATCACCGAAATGTATTATAATGGTGTATCGATGGCATTGGTTAAGGTTGGGGCTATGTTTATTAACTCAATTGAAGTGTTGAACACAAATGATGAAGTTGAGAAAGGTTCTGAAATTGCCTACTTTTCCTTTGGTTCAACTGTTGTGCTTTTGTTTGAGGAGGATACCTTTACACCAGCTTTAAACAGTGTCCCGTGTCCGGCAAGAGTAGGTGAATGTATCGGTTATCTAAAACAGACTTCAAACCGGTAAAAAAGAAAAACCCCAATTAGGGGGATTGATTAAGAAGAAGATACTTTGGTTCTACTGTTAAGGGAGCGTCGGTGAATTTCCGCTTCAATTAAGCGGATAAAATCTGGACTTAAGTTTAATTCTATGGCTTTGTGATAGGATTCAATCAGCAGCTCATCTGATAATTTAAACATGTCAGAATTCACCTCCATTTTTCCTGCTAACGATGAAGAATTCATAAATCGTTCAGCAAGGTTTTCGGATATTAATAAAAAATATTATTTAGACGTTCTAACCGCTCCTGTATAAGTCATATAGTATAAGTTACATTGCTTGTATACATACTCTAACAGAATTTAATGTTAAGAACAATCGTTCTCTTATCCACATATGTAAGTGGATAACTTGTTATTAAGTTGTTAATAAATAGAAATAATACGCTTAAATAGCTGTTAAAATTGTGAATAAAGTTATCCACAATTTCACGTGCTGTTGAAAGGTGTCGAACAATTTTACTCATAACCGTCCATTTACATGAAAAAAATAGAAAATTTTTTTGAACAAATGTTTAAAATTGGTTATGATGGAACGGTGAAAAATGGGAAGCAGAGAGAATAACAACAAAGTATAAATAAAAGTATGATCAAATGGGTTATCGATAATGGGGTGTAAATTCGTGTTAAAGCAATTCTTGCCTAACCAGCATGTAAAAAGTATTCTGGATATTCACCCGGAAGACTTAATAAAAAGAGGGATTAAAGCTATTATTACCGATCTTGACAATACGCTTGTTGAATGGGACCGCCCGCAGGCAACACCAAATGTCATCAAATGGTTTGAAGAAATGAAAAAGCATAATATTAAAGTGACCATTGTATCAAATAATAATGAAACAAGGGTTAAGGCGTTTTCAGATCCGCTTAATATAAAGTTTATTTATCGTGCAAGAAAGCCGCTGGCAAAATCCTTTCATAAAGCGGCAGAATTAATGAATGTAAAAAAAGAAGAAACGGTCGTGATCGGTGACCAGCTGCTAACCGATGTTCTTGGTGGTAATTTGGGAGGTTTTCATACCATATTAGTTGTACCGGTTGCACAAACAGACGGGGTGGCAACAAAATTTAATCGATTAGTGGAAAGACAAATTTTAAACTGGTTTAGAAAAAAAGGCATGCTGCAATGGGAGGAATAAATCATTTGAGTGAACAATATTCATGTGTCGGATGCGGGGTGCAGATTCAAACGGAAAATCCAGTTGAATTAGGTTATACACCAGCATCCGCTTTACAAAAGGAACCAATTATTTGTCAACGATGTTTTCGTTTAAAACATTATAATGAAATACAGGATGTAAGTTTAACAGACGATGACTTTTTACGGATCTTAAATGAAATCGGTAAAAGTGATGCTTTGATTGTCAAAATCGTTGATATTTTTGATTTTAATGGAAGTTGGCTTCCTGGACTTCATCGTTTTACAGGTAAAAATAAAGTACTGTTGATTGGTAATAAAGTGGACCTGATTCCGAAATCAGTTAAGCCTAATAAATTGATTAACTGGATGAAGCATGAGGCAAAACAGCTTGGATTGCAGCCGGCAGAAGTGTTTTTAGTAAGTGCGGCAAAAGGGCTTTATATGAAAGAAGTTGCCCAAGCGATTGATGAATACAGAGAAGGTAAGAATGTTTATATTGTCGGCTGTACAAATGTCGGCAAATCGACGTTTATTAATCGTATTATTAAAGAAGTGACAGGCGAGGCTGATGTTATTACAACCTCACATTTTCCTGGGACAACACTTGATATTATTGAAATCCCACTTTCAGATGGACAAGTGTTAGTTGACACACCTGGAATCATCAATCACCATCAAATGGCCCATTTTGTGGACAAACGCGATTTGAAGGTGATAACACCTAAAAAAGAGATCAAACCAAAAGTGTATCAATTAAATGAAGGTCAAACCTTATTTTTTGGCGGACTAGGCCGTTTTGATTATATTAAAGGTGGACGCAGGTCATTTTCATGTCATTTTTCTAATGATTTAATGATTCACCGAACAAAAATAGAAAATGCTGATGATTTATATAAGAGACAAGCAGGTGAATTGTTAACACCGCCGAATAAAGATGAACTGGAATCATTTCCTGAGCTAGTTCGGCATGAGTTCACGGTTAAGGAAGGGAAGACAGATATTGTTTTTTCCGGACTTGGATGGGTTACGATACATGAGCCGGGAGCGGTAGTCGCAGCATACGTTCCAAAAGGGGTTCACGCGCTCATAAGAAAAGCTTTAATATAGAAAAAAGAGAAAGTTTTACGTTGGGGGAGAGGGTATTGTGAAAAAAATATACGGGGTAATTGGCGATCCAATCGCACATTCCATGTCACCAGTCATGCAAAATGATTGTTTTCAACGCAATGACATCAATGCAGAGTATTTTGCTTTTCATGTACTAAAAGAATCTCTATCTGATGCGGTTAAGGGGTTTAAGGCTATTCATTTATCTGGCTTTAATGTAACCATTCCACATAAAACGACGATTATGCCATTCTTAGACGAGATTGATCCGCTTGCACAAGCAATTGGAGCCGTGAATACGGTTGTAAACGATGATGGCAGATTTATTGGGTATAATACAGATGGAAGTGGTTTTTTAGAAGCCTTAAGGAAAGAAATTCCGTCTTTTATTGATAAAAATATGCTGTTAATCGGGGCTGGCGGAGCAGCGAGAGCGATTTACTATACGATGGCACATGAAGGTGTTCCGTCTATTGACATCGCAAACCGGACACCGGAAAAGGCTGAGTATCTCGTGCAAAATTGTCCGTATCCAGTAGAATCAACTGTCTTAAGTATACAAGGGGCAGAAGAAAATATAGCTAAATATGATTTAATCGTGCAAACAACTTCAATCGGAATGCATCCTAATGATGACCGTTCTCCAATATGTCTTGATGGCTTGAAAAAGGATGCATTTGTTAGTGATATCATTTATACACCGCTTGAAACAAAGTTATTGCAAGATGCGAAACAAAAGGGTGCTCGGACGCAAAACGGTGTTCCGATGTTTGCTTATCAGGGTGCACTTGCATTTGAAAAGTGGACTGGAGTTCTGCCGGATACCGAAAGAATGCAGTCGATCGTATTGAAACAATTGGGAGGAAAGTCATGTTAACAGGTAAACAAAAACGATTTTTGCGCTCTAAAGCTCATCATTTAAATCCAATCTTTCAAGTGGGAAAGGGCGGGGTAAATGAGAATATGATTAAGCAGATTCGTGAGGCTTTGGAGGCCCGTGAACTGTTAAAGGTAAGTGTTCTGCAAAATTGTGATGAGGATAGAGATGAAGTGGCAGAAGCGATTTCAAAGGGAGCGGATGCCGAGCTTGTACAAATCATTGGAAACACGATTGTTTTATATAAGGAGTCAATTGAAAATAAGCAGCTTATACTGCCATAAAAATATTTATTTGAGGATGATTTTCTCTGAAAAAAATAGGGATTTTAGGAGGCACATTTAATCCTCCTCATTTAGGCCATCTAATTATTGCAAATGAAGTACAATTACAATTAAATTTTGATGAAATATGGTTTATGCCGAATCAAGAACCGCCCCATAAAGAGACATTAAATGGAGTAAGCGGGCTTCATCGATCGGAAATGATTCAGCGAGCAATTGCCGGGAATCCGAATTTTAAACTGCAAACGATTGAACTTGAACGTCCCGGCAGGTCCTATACATTTGATACGATGAAGCTTTTAACACAAAGGTATGATCATCGCTTTTATTTCATTATTGGTGCCGACATGATCGAGTATTTGCCAAAATGGTATAAGATTGAGGAATTAGTTAAATTAGTTACTTTTGTTGGTGTTAACAGACCCGAATATGACAAACAAACGAATTATCCCATTATTTATGTGGATGTTCCGAATATAGAAATTTCATCTTTAATGATTAGAAATCGGGTAAAAGATAGAAAGAATATTCGTTACTTTGTTCGAGATTCGGTAATGGAATATATTGAGGAGAATCGGTTATATGGAACGTGAAGCAGCACTTGAGATTGTCCAAAAGCAGCTCACTCCCCATCGATATCAGCATACATTGGGTGTAATGGAGACTGCTGTTTTATTAGCAAAAAAATACGGGGTAGATGAAAAAAAAGCTGAGCTTGCTGCGATTTTTCATGATTATGCAAAATTTCGCGATAAAGAGGAAATGAAATCCATTATTGTTGAGCAAAAGATGGATCCAGAACTGCTTGAATATAACGGTGAGCTTTGGCATGCACCGGTAGGGGCTTACTTAGCAGAGAAAGAGGCGGGTGTGACAGATCCTGAAATTCTTGATGCAATTCGCTACCATACATCAGGACGTCCCAAAATGACAAAACTGGAAAAGGTTATCTATCTTGCTGATTATATTGAACCAGGAAGACATTTTCCAGGTGTAGAGGATGTAAGGGAAATAGCCAATCAAGATTTAAATCAAGCCTTAATCGAAGCGATTAAAAATACGATTGTTTTTTTAATGAAAAAAAATCAGCGTATTTTTCCTCTTACATTTCTTACTTATAATGATTTAGTCAAAAAGGAGGATTGATTCTATGAACGAACGTGAACTATTAGAGGTGGCTGTAAAAGCAGCCGATGATAAAAGAGCCGAGGATATTGTGGTTTTAAATATGAAAGGAATCTCGCTTGTAGCTGATTATTTTGTGATTTGTCATGGGAATTCAGATAAACAGGTTCAGGCGATTGCCAGAGAAATGAAGGAAAAAGTAGAGGAAAAGGGTTTATCCATTAAACGAGTCGAGGGCTTTGACGAAGCGAAATGGATTCTCGTTGATCTTGGTGATGTGGTTGCTCATATTTTCCATCGAGATGAAAGAAGCTACTATAATCTTGAACGTCTATGGGGAGATGCGCCAATTGAACAGATACAGAGTGAGCTCAATCAATGACATATGGAAAGTTTGCTTATCTTTATGATGAATTAATGAAGGATGTCCCTTATCAAGAATGGGTTCAATTTATTAACGGACAGGCCTTAATGTATGGAATAAAAGGAAAGAAACTGCTCGATTTAGCGTGTGGTACAGGAGAATTATCTATTAAGCTTGCAGAAGAAGGGTATGACGTTACAGGTGTTGACCTTTCTGCGGATATGCTTGCTGTTGCAAATGAAAAGGCTGTTCAAAAAGGTTTCTCACTGTTTTTTGTCGAGCAGGATATGGCACAGCTTGAAGAATTGGAACCATTTGATATGATCGGCATTTTTTGTGATTCACTCAATTATTTAGAAACAGAAGGGGAAGTTATTCAGACCTTTGAAAGGGTGCTTCAACATCTAAAGCCGGGAGGACTGTTTCTATTTGATGTTCATTCGATTTATAAAATAAATTCTTTATTTATTGATCAAACATACGCGTATAATGGAGAAGATGTAAGTTATATTTGGCAATGCTTTGAGGGAGAACATCCGAACAGTGTTGAACATGAATTAACTTTTTTTCAATTGGATCCTCATACGGATCAGTATAATCGATTCGATGAACTTCATATGCAGCGAACCTTCTCTATCGATCAATATGAAAAATGGCTATCAAAAATAGGCTTTGAACTTCTTAATATTTCAGCAGATTTTCACAATTCAAAGCCCAAAAAAGAGTCGGAAAGAATTTTCTTTACAGTAAGAAAACCGAATTCATTCTAATACAAAAAAGCTACCTGCGTGATTGGTGACGATCATGTTTAAATTTTGGCCGCAGATCTCGCAGGTACTTTTCTAATTCATTACAATTCCCTTCGAATAAATCATAAAATTAGAAGGGAATGCTCTTACTTTCGCGAATTATTTAATAGTGTATTGATTCCTTAATTCTGCTATGTCATCCTCAAATTTCAAATGTGTTGCCTGAAAGACGTGTTCAAACACATCACCTAGTTCATTTTCGAGGACTTTTATTCCTTCTCCTGTTATACCTCCTTTTACGCAAACCTTTTTCTGCAGTGTAGGCAATGTGTAGTGCCCTTGACGAAGTAATTCTCCCAGTCCAATTAACATTTCACTCGCCAAAATAGTTGCTTTATCTTGATCGATTTTTGTTTCATGCACAGCTGCCTGAATAAAACGCTGTGTTAAATAACTGAAAAAAGCGGGTCCACAACTGACAATATCTGAGGCAACTCGCGTAATATCCTCGGAAATCTCAATTGGTGTAGAAATATGATTAAAAAGTTCAATAATAGACTCTTTCCATACATGTGTGCATTTTTGTCCAAAGGATACTAATGTAACACCGGCAAGGGCCCTGTTTGTAATACTCGGTATGACTCTTGCAACTGAACAAGGAAGTACTGATTCCAGCTGTTCAACATTAATTGGGCTTGTAATGGAAATAACGCATTTTTCCTTTGTTAAATACGGTTGAAGCCTCTTTGTTACAGGATAAACATCATGTGGTTTTACGCAGATAAAAATTAAATTGCACATTTTCCCTATCTTTTCAATGTCCTTCGTTATTCGTATTTCCGGGTATTGTTGTTTAATGGAAAAAGCCTTTGAAATGGTTCTATTTGTAATCATTATGGAGGAAGGGGAAACGGCCTTTCCATCCACTAATGCTTCTGTTAAGATTCTCCCCATATTTCCTGTTCCAATGATCCCGACATCCATTGTACCACCCCTCCTTTACAGACCCACTCTCATATCATGCTATGTGTAAAGCCTTGGATTTATGCTTATTCAAAGAAACCATTATTTTTTATGCGGAAAGGAATGGTTGCCATGAAGGATTGGCTAAAAGAAAATAAAATGTATTTATTGATTGTCATGTTGGTGGTCATAACGGTTGGAATTTATTTTATCTTCCCTTCGGAAAAGGAACAATCCGAAAATGGGTTAAATGATGGTTGGATGCAAAGTAAAAATGATGATCTTTCAGAAGAAAAGGGGAATGATTCAGAAAAAGGCGAGACAAAGGTGGAACAGGAAAAAATTTTAATTGATGTAAAAGGTGCTGTAACCTCCCCTGGAGTATATGAAGCCTATTCTGGAGATCGTGTTCAAGATGTCATTAATCAAGCTGGGGGACTGATGGAAACAGCTGATCAAAAAAACGTTAATTTTGCGATGAGGGTTGTTGATGAAATGGTATTATATATACCTATGATAGGTGAAGATAATCAGGCGACAACGGAAGTACAAAGCAGTTTTACCACCGGTGGCGCAGCATCGGGAAAAACGCTTGTTAACCTTAATACAGCTTCCGATACTGAATTAGAAACATTACCTGGAGTAGGGCCGGCGAAAGCAGCCGCAATCATGGAGTATCGTGAAACAAATGGCCGTTTTCGTTCCATTGAGGAGTTAATGGAGATCAGTGGGATTGGCGAAAAAACGTTTGAAAAGCTTAAAGAGTATATCACCGTTAACTAGGATAGTACAAGTGAATCAGTCGTGATACAATTAAAGGACGATATATCGTTTTTTAAAGGAGAAGGACGTTCATGACAATGAAAAGAAAAAGCTGGGATGACTATTTTTTGGATATTGCAGAAGAGGTCGGGACACGCTCAACATGTCCAAGGCTTCATGTCGGATGTGTGATTGTTAAGGATAAACATATTGCATCTACAGGTTATAATGGCTCCATTCATGGTCATGATCACTGTGAAGATGTAGGTTGTTTAATTAACGAGCAGGGAAGATGTATCCGCACACTTCATGCAGAAGAAAATGCTGTTCTACATGCGGATAGAGTCCTGCTAAAAGGTGCAACGGCTTATGTAACACATGAACCGTGTGAAAAATGCGCTAAAACCCTTGCGCAGTCAGGAATAGCTAGAATTGTTTATAGAGATGCCTATCCAAATAAATGGAATGAAATTTTTTTAAAGGATATTGAAGTGGTACATTTGCCGAGAACGGAAATGTAGGTTTACTTGTTATGTACGGAGAGGAGTTGCTTATCTATATTTAAGGATCAAGGAATAAAGTAACCCGCTCCGTGTATCAGAGGAGTCCTGGTATATGAATAATAATGGAATATTTTATGCAGCTGCTGCCTTTTTAGGGATTATGGCTTCACTGCAGAGTCTCCCTATGTTAATGATTATATTTGGTTTGTATTTAATCTTTCTAATTAAAAACAAGAAGTATCGATTCGTACACATGACAGTTATTATTTGTTTATTTTTCGCCTTATTCATCAGAACAGAAATGGAACTTGCTAATAATAAATCCAATTTAACAGGAAAAGAACAACGTTTTGAACTCTTCTTTCATGAAATTGGAAAAATTGATGGTGATCGCCTGACGATAAGGGTGCTAGATCGGAAAAGATCAGAAACCCTCGTTGTAAAATATCGGATTCAATCAGAGAAAGAGAAACACATACTAACTCAAGAATTAACCCCCGGAATGGTCTGCTACGTAGAAGGACAACTTAAGGAGCCTTCTGTTTCTACAAATGAAAATGCCTTCGATTATAAAAACTATTTAAAGCAAAATCACATCTATTGGATTCTCGAGCCTGAACAATTAAGCTTAAATACATGTAGTAAGAATTCTACGTTATTAACTGCATTAAGAAAAATTCGTGCAGAGGGTATCCGGTATTTACAATCCAATTTTCCAGAGGAAACAGTACCATTAGCTGCGGCCCTGCTTTTCGGTACCAGTGACTTGCTTTCATCTGACACAATGGATCATTATCGGGACCTCGGTCTTGTCCATTTATTAGCTATTTCAGGTCTCCACATTGCGATTATTGTAGCAATTGTCAACTACTTGCTTCTCCGAATTGGAATTACGAGAGAAAAAAGCCTCTTACTTATAATCATTTGTCTACCTATCTATTGCATTTTAACAGGTGCTTCTCCTTCGGTTAACCGTTCTGTCCTAATGACCATGCTGATACTTATTGGAAAAAGATGGGGAAGAAACAATCATTTTAATCCATTGGATGTCATCAGTCTGACATTTCTTCTTTATCTGCTTGTTTCTCCATTCGCTATTTTTAACATTGGTTTTCAGCTCTCCTTTTTAGTGACCTTTACTTTACTTATTTCATCAGTATATATCCTGCAAAGGTACGAACATTCTGTTTCCCTTTTACTGTCTACTTCACTTCTTTCTATGGTTGTTACTGCTCCGCTGCTCTTGTATTTCTTTTTTGAGTTCTCGATTATTACCCTTCTTGTTAACCTGCTTTATATTCCCCTTTTTAATTTCATTTTACTCCCGTATGTATTATTTGGGTTTGTGCTCCATTTACTTTTCGGAAGCCTTGTGAACCCGTTGTTGATTCCTCTAAATAGCCTGATTTCATTTACGAGTCAAGTAACGGAGAAAATCTCCAGTCTGCCATGGAATACAATTATTTTAGGGCGTCCTGCTTTGCCGTTGCTTTTTTTATATGTTTGGGGTCTTTTCTTATTTTTTGTCCTGTGGGAAAAGGAAGTATCTTTAAAAAGGCAATTTCTGCTTTTTTTGCTGCCTTGTTTCCTCTTTTTTGGACAATTTGTCGTGACAAACTATTCCTCTTATGGGGAGGTAACTTTTTTGGATGTCGGGCAGGGAGATTCTATCTATATTAGGCTGCCATACGGTAAGGGGAATTATTTAATCGATACGGGAGGGAATCGGCCGTTTGAAAAAGAGCCATGGCAGGTAAGAGATGGTTTTGAAGTAGGAGAGGACACGGTCGTCCCTTTTTTAAAAAGTAAGGGAGTAACTACGATTGATAAGCTGATATTGACGCATGGTGATACAGACCATGCAGGCGGTGCAAAAGCGGTTATGAAAGAGCTGCAGGTTCATGAATTAGTACTGCCAGATGTAAAAGAAAAGAGCGAATTAGAGGCTGAACTGATACAAACAGCACTTCGAAAAAACACAGCAGTCCGGTATGCTCATGACGGTGACAGCTGGCAGGCAGGTGAAAACCATTTTTATATCCTTTCTCCAACGAAGAAAAGTACTATGAGCGCTAATAATGGTTCCCTTGTCTTGTATACAGTACTTGGTGATATTTCCTGGCTGTTTACGGGTGATCTTGAAAAGGAGGGAGAAGCGAGGCTGATTGAGAAATATCCCCAGTTGTCAGTGGATGTATTGAAGGTTGGTCATCATGGAAGCAAATCATCAACAACGGAGACATTTCTTGACCACATAACACCCAAAATAGCCGTCATTTCTGTAGGCGAGCAAAATTCCTTTCGCCACCCGCACCGTGACGTAATTGAAAGATTAGAAAAAAGAAAAATAATTATTGTAAGAACAGATCTAAATGGGGCCATAACATACACATTCAAAAAAGAGGCAGGCACCTTTTCTGTTCATCATCCATAGGATATACCATAATTAAAAGAGACTACAGAATGTAGTCTCTAAATTGGAAGCTATGTAAAATTAGGATCCAATAAATTGAATAACAGTTGCGATAATAAATAATGTTGCGAAAAATCCAAACGAAACAATAAAACCTACCCCAGAATCGACAGCATCATTACGTTTACTTTGTACATTTTGTTCAAATTCGTTCACAATTTTCCCCCCCTAATATTCTGATAATAGTATAAGCGATTGGAAAGAAAAAATCTACTCCTCAATGAATCCGCTTCCTTAACTGACAACAGTTGTCATTAATATATGAAATTCTTCAGGTCAAAATATAGATAACGTGATACCGTCAAGCATTTATGTTACCTAGGACGTAAATGACTGGCGTTTATTATAGATTTGGAATTGGTGCTTTCCTTTAGTGCCAATTCCTTGGATTACTTGTCAAATCCCCTCGTCTTCTTTACGATAGATATAAACGAAAGACGTATTTGATCGGAGCGAGGAAGATGATATTTGAATTATGGAAGTCAATAAAAAGAAAAGAGTTTGCTCTTGTTTATTTATTATTTGGGAAAGAGTCCTTTCTCATTAATGAAACAAGACAGCTTCTTATCAATCACGTGCTTCATGAAGACGAGGCGGAATTTAATTTATCCACTTATGACCTTAGTGAAACACCAGTTGAACTAGCAATTGAAGATGCTGAAACATTTCCATTTATGGGTGATAGAAAGCTGATTTTTTTACATAATCCGCAGTTTTTAACAGCTGAGAAGACAAAGGAAAAGGTTGAACATAATCTGGCAAGGCTTGAGGCATATATTAAAGAGCCTGCACCATATTCGATTGTTGTATTTGTAGCACCTTATGAAAAATTGGATGAACGAAAAAAGCTGACGAAAGAACTTAAGAAGAGCGCTGTTACGTTTGAAGCAAATAAATTATCCGAGGCTGAACTAAAAAATTGGATTCGTTCAAGAGCTGAATATAATGGAGTGACGATCGAGCCTGAGGCAATAGAACTGATGTTGACACTTGTCGGGACAAATTTATTTATGCTTACAAGCGAAATAGATAAGATCTCATTATACATCGGGAAAGGCTTAACCATTGATGCGAAGACGGTTGATCTCCTTGTTGCGCGTTCTTTAGAGCAGAATATCTTTACGTTAGTAGATAAAATAGTCTCGCGAAAAATTGAAGATGCTTTACGGATTTATTATGATCTATTAAAACTGAATGAAGAACCGATTAAAATTTTGGCTGTTATTACAAACCAATTCCGCTTGATTTATCAAGTAAAGGAATTGGCAAAACGGGGTTATGGACAAAAACAGATTGCCACTCATATTAAAATCCATCCTTTCCGCGTGAAACTGGCAGCAGGCCAGGCACAAAGGTTTTCTGAAGAAGAACTAACCCGGATTATGAAACAATTGGCGGAAGCGGATTACCAAATGAAAACAGGAAAAATGAATAAAGAATTGTTGATCGAATTGTTTTTGCTTAAGTTAAAATAATTGAAATAAAAAAGCTGTCCCCAAGGGGGAACAGCCTTTTTATTTCAATTATGCATTTAAAGAGTTCATCTTTTTCATTAAACGAGATTTCTTTCTCGCAGCAGCATTTTTATGGATAAGACCTTTAGCAGCTGCTTTGTCTAACTTACGTGCAGCATCTGCGTAAGTGCCTGTTGCTGCAGTAGCATCGTTATTCACAACTGCTGCTTCAACCTTTTTCACAGCAGTACGCATATCAGATTTAACCATATTGTTTTGCGCATTTCTTTTTTCAGTTGTTTTTACACGTTTGATTGCAGATTTAATATTTGGCATTCGGTTCACCTCCTAAGAAAAGCATCGAGATTATATGAACTCGATTTTACATTCAATAACCCATTTGCAACAAAAGATATTTTATCAAATACAGGTTAAGAATGCAATACTCCTAATATATTTTGCGATAGTTTCCTTCCTGCTAAATAATGTTATTGCCCAACTTTGAGTCATTAGTAAATGTATTTTGAATGATTTCCATTTTTTCGGTAAAGATAATAAATAAATGATTAGGGGGGATTGTTTTGAATGAATCTATTGATTTAAGTCAATATTCTGTTCGTACAGATCTTGCCATTGAAGCCAGGGAGATGGTCCTTAGTGAAAAAAATGTCAGTGAACAAGAGAATCTTTCCCAAATAAAAGGCGTTATTATTAAGGAAAAAGAAGAAAATGATATAAAAATTTCCCTTGTTGAGGTTACCGAGGAAGGCGAGAAGGTAATAGGTAAAAAAGAAGGAAAGTATTTAACAATCGAAGTGGTAGGAATTCGACAAAGTGATACGGAACTGCAAAAAAAGGTAGAGGAAGTTTTTGCAAGAGAATTCTCGCATTTTCTAAAGCAAAGCGGGATTAAGGAGGACGCCTCCTGTTTGATTGTTGGACTTGGTAACTGGAATGTTACACCTGATGCTTTAGGACCGCAGGTGTGTGAAAATGTTCTCGTTACAAGGCATCTCTATCAGCTCCAACCAGAAAGTGTGGAAGAGGGATTTCGCCCTGTTAGTGCTATTGCTCCAGGTGTTATGGGACTGACCGGGATCGAAACAAGCGATATTATTTTTGGTGTGGTGGAAAAGACGAAACCTGATTTTGTTATTGCCATTGATGCATTAGCATCAAGATCAATTGAAAGAGTGAATTCTACGATTCAAATCTCTGATACGGGTATCCATCCCGGATCAGGGGTAGGAAATAAACGTAAGGAGTTAAGTAAAGAAACGTTAGGAATTCCAACTTTTGCTATTGGTGTTCCCACCGTTGTAGATGCTGTATCGATTACAAGTGATACGATTGATTTTATTCTAAAACATTTTGGTAAAGAGCTCCGTGAAGGGAACCGTCCATCACGTGCATTAGCACCAGCGGGTATGACATTTGGAAAACGTAAGAAGCTGACAGAGGAAGATTTACCTGAGGAGCAGCAGCGAAAAACCTTTTTAGGAATGGTTGGAACATTGGAAGATGAAGAAAAGCGGAAATTAATCTATGAGGTATTGGCACCTCTAGGTCATAATCTGATGGTGACACCAAAAGAGGTGGATGTGTTTATTGAGGATATGGCTAACTTATTGGCAAATGGACTGAATGCCAGTCTACATAGCTCAATCGACCAAGGAAATGCAGGCTTCTATACGAGATAAAGGGTTTTCAGTTCTCAATATTAAACACCAACCGCCACAAAATGTGGCGGTTTTTAGTCAATTTTCAACACAAAATACTTCTGCTTTCATGGTGCTATCAAGCTGCAGCGCCTAGCCCCTCGAGGTCTTAAGCCGTGGCGACAAGAAGGTTAAAGAACAACCTTCATGTCACCCCGTCTTAAGCTTGTCGGGGCTGGACAAGGCGCTTCCGCTCATAAATTTTCGTTCTACCTTTTCTAGCAAGTACATATGAATTAGTAGACTTGCTTGGAAGAGGTGGAACAAGTGAAATTTGTAAAATCAGACCAGATGGTGGTTACCGTTAAAGGGACTAGTTTATTAAAAGTGATAATCGGCTTCGCAGGGTTTCTTCTATTGATTTTTGTGATTAGCGGTTTGTTAACGGCATTAAAACCAGAGTACCGGCCGGCATCATCATCTGTCCATTCTGCTGCAACGAATATAACAGGGGATATGCTCTATCATTTAATTGGCTGGGAAAATCATTATTTCTTGCAAGGATTACCGGATTCCAGTCCAACTCCCAAGCTAACTCAATACCTTTTCAAGCTTTCAACCAATGTGAACCTTGATGACCCTCGAAGTTTACTAGGAAGAGAACTTCCGGCCTTCTATTTATTTGATACAGAAATACTAGTAGCCGGTGAAGGTACTAATTATACAAATATGCCGATAGAATCAGGGCCGCCGCTCGAAGTACTGCAGGCTGAGAAGGAAGCTGCTTTGCAGAATACAGAAGGGATTGGCGGACAGTCCGGGAATGAACCGGATGCACCTCCTCATACCACCGGAGACAGGAAAGTAGTCTATGTGTACTTTACTCATAATCGCGAATCCTTTCTGCCGCACTTAAAAGGTGTTACAGACCCGAATTTGGCTTTTCATTCTCAATTAAATGTGACCAATATTGGGGATAAGCTTAAAGAAGAGCTGGAGGCAAGAGGAATTGGTACCGTGGTCGATAAAACAGACGTACAGGCAAATTTATCTAGTAAAGGGTTAACCTATGCACAATCCTATCAGGAATCTAGAGCCATTGTGGAGGCGGCTGTTACAGGGAACCGTGATTTAACGTATTTAATTGATATTCATCGAGATTCCCGCAGAAAAAAGGATACGACCATTGAGCTTAATGGAAAGTCGTATGCAAAGCTGGCTTTTATTATCGGCGGAGAACATGCAAATTACGAAAAAAATCGTGCTTTTGCTAATGAACTCCAAGGCATGCTTGATCAAAAATATAATGGTTTAAGCAGAGGCGTATTTACAAAAAAAGGTGCCGGAACAAATGGAAAGTTTAATCAGGACTTATCTGAGAAGGCTATTCTCGTAGAAATTGGCGGTGTCGATAATACCTTTGAGGAACTAAATAATTCAGCTGTAGTGTTGGCTGATGTCATTAGTGAATATTACTGGCAGGCAGAAAAGGTTGATGGATCGAATCAAAGTCCAGCAAATGAAGGCTAGAAAGAGAGTGACCGGTTATGAAAATGTTTATGCTAAAATCGATGCTGATAGCAGCTCTGATGTTTGTTTCCGTTTTATTCGGAATGCAGCAGGCTAATGTCGGAATCCAGCATATGAAGGGATATTCTAATGATCAATTCAAAGGAGCTTTTACACTTGAGGAAAGCGGTGACGGTGAATTAGAGGCATCCATTCTTGGAAATGATGTCTCTAGTCATGATTTAGAGCAAAAGAAAAAAGAGCTGGAAGAAATGAAAGCTTTTAATTTTTTCTCTTCATTAGGAAAAAGTCTAGCAGATGCTCTTTCACATGTAACGGAAAAAATCATTCAACTACTAACCGGTCTTATTACAGGTGAGAAATAATCAAGCGGAAACAATCAATTAATAGAGTGCAAGACCATCATTGAATCTTCGTTATCCTGCTGTTATAATCAAAAATAGTGTAAATGTGGAAGTATAGTAGGAGTGAACGATATGAACAGAGAAGATAGACTAAAAAGGCAAGAAAAAATTCGTAATTTTTCCATCATCGCTCATATCGACCATGGGAAATCGACATTAGCAGATCGAATTTTAGAAAAAACGAATGCACTAACGAAACGTGAAATGAAGGATCAGCTCCTTGATTCTATGGATTTGGAAAGAGAAAGAGGAATTACGATTAAACTAAATTCCGTCCAGCTTAAATACCAAGCAAAGGATGGAGAAATTTATACCTTTCATTTAATAGACACTCCTGGACATGTAGACTTTACTTATGAAGTGTCCCGCAGTCTTGCAGCATGTGAAGGTGCTGTGCTTGTAGTAGATGCAGCGCAGGGAATCGAAGCGCAAACGTTAGCAAATGTTTATTTAGCGCTAGATAATGATTTAGAAATTGTCCCGGTCATCAATAAAATTGATTTACCAAGTGCAGATCCTGAGCGGGTTAGACAGGAAATTGAAGATGTAATTGGACTTGATGCATCTGAGGCGGTACTAGCGTCTGCAAAAGCAGGCATTGGTATTGAAGAAATTCTTGAACAAATAGTAGAAAAAGTGCCTGCACCAAGTGGGGATCCAGAAGCTCCTCTAAAGGCACTTATTTTTGATTCTTTATATGATGCGTATCGTGGGGTTGTTGTTTATATTCGTGTCGTTGACGGTACTGTCAAAGTCGGCGACAAAATCAGAATGATGGCAACCAACAAAGAGTTTGAAGTAACAGAGGTTGGTGTTTACAATCCACGAGCGTGTGCTGTTGATGAATTGACAGTTGGTGATGTCGGATATTTGGCAGCCTCTATTAAAAATGTTGGTGACACTCGAGTCGGGGATACGATTACAAATGCAAAAAATGGGGCAACTGAGTCATTACCAGGGTACAGAAAGCTAAACCCAATGGTATATTGCGGATTATACCCGATCGATAATGCCCGCTTTAATGATTTGCGTGAAGCACTTGAAAAGCTTCAATTAAATGATTCAGCGCTTCAATTTGAACCGGAAACGTCACAGGCACTTGGCTTTGGATTCCGCTGTGGGTTTTTAGGACTCTTGCATATGGAAATTATTCAAGAACGGATTGAACGTGAGTTTAAAATTGACTTAATTACAACTGCTCCAAGTGTTATATACGAAGTGATTATGACAGACGGTTCAAATGTAAAGGTAAGTAATCCATCTGAAATGCCGGAGCCGCAAAAAATTGACAGAATTGAAGAGCCGTATGTTAAAGCTACCATGATGGCACCAAATGATTATGTTGGTACAATTATGGAACTTTGTCAAGGTAAGCGAGGCAACTTCATGAATATGGAGTATATGGATGAATCCCGTGTTGCTATCATCTATGAAATCCCGCTTTCTGAAATTGTTTATGATTTCTTTGATCAGCTAAAATCAAGTACAAAGGGATATGCTTCGTTTGATTATGAATTAATTGGCTATAAACCGTCTAAGCTTGTTAAAATGGACATCCTTTTAAATGGTGAAAAAGTTGATGCATTAAGCTTCATCGTTCATAAAGACTTTGCTTATGACCGTGGGAAGGTTATTGTCGAGAAGCTGAAGGAACTAATCCCGCGTCAGCAGTTTGAAGTACCGGTTCAAGCTGCAGTTGGACAGAAAATTATTGCCAGAACAAACATCAAATCAATTGGTAAAAACGTCCTGGCAAAATGTTATGGTGGAGATATTTCCCGTAAACGTAAGCTTTTAGAAAAGCAAAAAGAAGGGAAAAAACGCATGAAGCAAGTTGGATCTGTTGAAGTTCCGCAGGAGGCCTTTATGGCAGTACTGAAAATGGATGATGGTAACAATCCAAAGAAATAACTTCTTGCAAGGTTAAATAAACAGCATATACGGAAAAAGAGGTTAGCTGTTCTTCTCTAGGTTAAGAGCAGCTTAGCCTCTTTTTCATATGATATGGAGGGAACATTATGATTCATGCTGCCTATGTCCATATTCCTTTTTGTGAGCACATTTGTCATTATTGTGATTTTAATAAGGTATTTTTAAAAGGACAGCCTGTAGACGACTACTTATCAGCACTTGAAAAAGAAATAAAACTGACGCTATCAAAGACACCAACAAAGTCCTTAAATTCCATCTTTGTCGGCGGGGGAACTCCAACAGCTTTAAGCGAAAAACAGCTTGAAAGATTATGCAGTATGATTCAGCATCATTTACCTTTCACTAATGAAGCAGAATATACCTTTGAGGCTAATCCTGGCGATTTAACAGAGGATAAACTAAAGGTTCTTTTTGATTTAGGAGTAAATCGACTCAGTTTCGGTGTTCAGTCATTTAATGATGAGCTTCTCAAAAGGATAGGCAGGACTCATAAAGCTGAAGATGTATTTCGTTCAGTTGAAGCAGCAAAAAGAATTGGGTTCCATAATATTAGCATAGATTTAATATATGGATTACCAGGTCAAACAATTGAGGATTTTAATCAAACAATAGAGGCTTCATTTTTATTGGAAACAACCCACTTTTCAGGGTACTCGCTCATTATTGAACCAAAAACGATCTTTTATCAATTGCATAATAAAGGGAAGCTGCCGCTTCCTGATGAAGATGACGAAGCGGCAATGTATGACCTGCTAATGAATCAAATGGAGAAGCACGGATATCAGCAATATGAAATCAGTAACTTTTCGAAAAAGGGATACGAAAGCCGTCATAATTTAACCTATTGGAATAATGAGCATTACTATGGTTTTGGCGCAGGTGCTCATAGTTATATAAATGGGGTGCGCCGCTCCAATTACGGCCCATTAAAAAAATATATGACTCCACTTGAAAACCATCAATTTCCTATAATGGATGAGTCTAAATTAAGTGAAAAAGAAATGTGGGAAGAAGAAATGTTTCTTGGCTTACGAAAAATAAAAGGTGTTTCCATTGAGCACTTTATTGAAAAATTTGGTAAGAGCCCGCATGTCATTTTTGAAGATGTAATAAATGAATTGGTGAAGAAAGAATTAATTCTTGTAAAAGATGAATATATATCGCTAACAAAAAAAGGCTTATTTTTAGGGAATGAGGTATTTCAAGCGTTTTTATTAAATTAGAAGGTAAAAAAGCGATTTCATACATCATTTCATGGTTGTATTTATATTGACATTCTGGCCCTACATTTGATATTTTAATATTAGATTTAGCACTCGGTAATCATGAGTGCTAACAGAGGTGATGAATATGTTAACGGATCGACAGCTGCTTATTCTGCAAGTGATCGTTGATGATTTCATCCAATACGCCCAACCGGTTGGATCTAGAAGCTTGGCAAAAAAGGATGAGATATCTTTCAGTTCTGCCACAATCCGTAATGAAATGGCAGATTTAGAAGAACTGGGATTTATTGAAAAAACTCATACATCTTCCGGTAGAATACCGTCTGAACAAGGATATCGATATTATGTCGATCATTTACTTTCACCGCAGAAATTAAATTTTCAAGATATCCATAAAGTAAAGTCGATTTTTGCCGAACGCATATATGAAATGGAAAAAATCGTGCAAAAATCAGCGAAAATCTTATCTGATCTCACAAATTATACTGCTATTGTGCTTGGGCCTGCTGTAAGGGAAAATAAATTGCGTAGAATTCAAATTATACCATTGAACCAAGATACAGCAGTGGCCATTATTGTTACAGATACAGGTCATGTGGAAAATAAAATATTCCAATTACCTGAAGCGATGAATGCCAGTGATCTTGAGAAAACTGTGAATATTTTAAATGAGCGCTTGGCAGGAGTGCCGCTGGACAGCTTAAATAATAAATTGTTCAAGGAAGTCGCCGACCTGCTTCGCCAGCACATTGAAAACTATGATATTATGCTGAATATCATTGGTGATTCTCTTCAGGTTTCACATAATGAAAAGCTATTCTTCAGCGGGAAAACGAATATGTTAAGCCAGCCAGAGTTTCATGATATTGAGAAGGTTCGCAATCTGCTTGATTTAATTGAGCAGGAAACAGATTTTTATGACATTATTCGTAAGAACCCACGTGGAATTCATGTAAAAATCGGCCGTGAAAATGTAAACTCGGCTTTGGAGGATTGCAGCTTTATAACAGCTTCCTATTCTATCGGAAAAGAACAGTTGGGCTCCATTGCTATTCTTGGACCGACAAGAATGGAATATTCCAGGGTTATTAGTTTAATGCAATTATTATCCCATGACTTATCTGCCGTCTTAACTAAGCTGTATCAAATGAAATAGACGTGGAAATATTGTTAAGGGTGGAAGAAACCATTTCCATCCCTTTCAATATGTTATCCTATATAAATATTAAAGATAAATGCGCGTGACAAATTGTTCTCGCATATCATTTAAGGGAGGTGACAATGGTGTCAGAAAAAGAATTAAATCAAGAAGAATCAACTGTAAAAACTGCTGACAATTCAGCTGATGTTGAAGCAGTTGAAGAGGTTTTTGCTGAAGAGCCTCCGAAAGAAGAAGATAATAGTGAACAGCTTTTGCAAACAGAACTTGATGAACTGAAAAAGCAAAATGCTCAGTTGCAGACGAAACTGGAGGAAGCGGAAAATCGAATTCTTCGTATGCAAGCAGACTTTGAAAATGCTCGTCGCCGTGCAAGGCTTGATCTTGAGGCGAGTGAAAAATATAAAGCTCAAAGCTTGATAACTGATTTATTGCCTGCTATCGATAATTTCGAAAGAGCGCTTAGCATGGAAGCAGATAATGAACAGGCTAAATCGTTATTACAAGGGATGGAAATGGTCTACAGAAGTTTGCTTGATGCTCTTAAAAGTGCAGGTGCTGAGCATATAGAAGCGGTTGGAAAAGAGTTTGATCCTCACCTTCATCAAGCTGTTATGCAAGTGGAAGATGAAAACTTTGGTTCTAACATTGTAGTGGACGAATTTCAAAAAGGTTATATTTTAAAGGACAGGGTGATCCGTCCTTCAATGGTTAAAGTAAATCAGTAACCTACATATCGATTGGGAGGAAAGGAATATGAGCAAAATTATTGGTATTGACTTAGGTACAACAAACTCCTGTGTTGCCGTCATGGAGGGTGGAGAACCAAAAGTTATTCCAAATCCAGAAGGTAACCGGACTACACCATCTGTTGTGGCATTTAAAAATGGTGAACGTCAAGTTGGGGAAGTAGCTAAACGTCAGGCAATCACAAATCCAAATACAATTATTTCAATTAAACGTCATATGGGAACAAGTTTTAAGGTGGAAGTAGAAGGGAAAGAGTACAGTCCACAGGAAATCTCAGCTATTATCCTGCAAAATTTAAAAGCAACTGCAGAAGCTTATCTTGGTGAAGAAGTAACAAAAGCAGTTATTACCGTTCCTGCTTATTTTAATGATGCAGAACGTCAAGCAACAAAAGATGCTGGTAAAATTGCCGGCCTTGAAGTTGAACGTATTATTAACGAACCAACTGCTGCAGCACTAGCTTATGGTCTTGATAAGACAGATGAAGATCAAACAATCCTTGTTTTTGACTTAGGTGGCGGTACTTTCGACGTATCTATCCTTGAACTTGGTGACGGAGTATTCGAAGTAAAAGCGACTGCTGGTGACAACCGTCTTGGCGGTGACGACTTTGACCAAGTAATTATCGATTATTTAGTTGATCAATTCCGTAAGGAAAACGGTATCGATCTTTCAAAAGATAAAATGGCCGTACAGCGTTTGAAAGATGCTGCGGAAAAGGCGAAAAAAGATTTATCAGGTGTAACAAGCACACAAATCTCATTGCCATTCATTACAGCTGGTGAAGCAGGTCCATTACACTTGGAAGTAACGTTAACACGAGCTAAATTTGATGAGCTTACTGCACACCTTGTCGAACGTACAATGGGACCAACTCGTCAAGCACTAAGTGATGCGGGTCTTTCAACGTCAGAAATTGACAAAGTTATCCTTGTTGGTGGATCTACACGTATTCCTGCTGTGCAAGAAGCAATCAAGAAAGCAACAGGAAAAGAACCGCATAAAGGTGTAAACCCTGACGAAGTAGTAGCAATGGGTGCAGCTGTTCAGGGCGGTGTTATCACAGGTGATGTGAAGGATGTTGTACTACTTGATGTAACACCACTATCACTTGGTATCGAAACAATGGGCGGCGTGTTCACGAAGCTGATTGATCGAAATACAACCATTCCTACTTCAAAATCACAGGTATTCTCAACTGCTGCTGATAACCAAACAGCTGTTGATATCCATGTGTTACAAGGTGAACGTCCAATGGCTGCCGATAACAAAACGCTTGGACGTTTCCAATTAAGTGATATACCGCCAGCACCAAGAGGAATTCCGCAAATTGAAGTATCATTTGATATTGATAAAAACGGTATTGTTAATGTTCGTGCAAAAGACCTTGGTACAAATAAAGAACAAACCATTACGATTAAGTCTTCTACTGGTTTAACAGATGAAGAAATCGAAAAAATGGTTAAAGAAGCTGAGTTGAATGCTGAAGCTGATAAGAAGCGTAAAGAGGAAGTAGAGCTTCGCAACGAAGCAGATCAGCTTGTTTTCCAAACAGAAAAAACGTTAAAAGATCTTGAAGGTAAAGTAGACGAAGCAGAAGTTCAAAAAGCTAATACAGCTAAAGATGAACTAAAAGCTGCTATTGAGAAAAATGATCTTGATGAAATTCGTGCCAAGAAGGATGCCTTACAAGAGGTTGTTCAAAACCTTTCTGTAAAACTATATGAAGAAGCTGCAAAACAAGCTCAAGCTGCACAGGGAGCTGAGGGCGCAAACGGTCCTAAAGGCGATGATGTAGTAGATGCAGAATTCGAAGAAGTTAAAGACGATAAATAATTAGAAGACTCTCCCTAGCCGCCCTAGAACGGCTGGGAATAGGTCTGTTAACAAAAAAGCAAATTTTTAATATGATGAAATAAAAGTCAAAGTCAGGTCTCACTTGGCTTTGACTTTTATTTTACTCTAAAATTAATTGCGATAACCTATATAGAAATGCTACAATAATTTTTATGTGAAAACTCGGGGAGTGGCAATAATGGATAAAAGGGATTACTATGAGGTACTTGGCGTAAGCAAAAGTGCATCAAAGGATGAAATCAAAAAAGCATATCGAAAGCTTTCAAAACAATATCATCCGGATATTAACAAAGAACCAGATGCGGAAGAGAAATTTAAAGAAGTAAAAGAAGCATATGAAGTATTGAGTGATGATCAAAAACGCTCCCACTATGACCAGTTTGGTCATACCGATCCAAACCAAGGTTTTGGCGGCTTTGGCGGCGGTGGAGATTTCGGTGGTTTCGGCGGTTTTGAAGATATTTTCAGTACCTTCTTTGGCGGCGGAGGTACACGGCGCCGTGATCCGAATGCACCAAGACAGGGTGCAGATTTACAATATACAATGACGTTGGATTTTGAAGAGGCAGTATTCGGTAAAGAAACAGAAATTGATATTCCGCGCGAAGAAAATTGTGAAACATGTAATGGGACTGGTGCCAAAAAAGGAACACAGCCTGAAACATGTTCACATTGTCATGGAACGGGTCAATTAAATATTGAACAGAATACACCTTTTGGCAGAATTGTCAATCGCCGTGTATGTAATTATTGTCATGGTACAGGTAAAGAAATTAAGCACAAATGCTCAACCTGTGGCGGTACAGGGAAAGTGAAGAAACGCCGTAAGATTGCGATCAAAATTCCTGCAGGGATTGATGACGGCCAGCAATTACGCGTTTCTGGACAGGGTGAACCTGGTACTAACGGCGGCCCGGCAGGTGACTTATATGTTGTCTTCCAAATCCGATCACATGAGTTTTTTGAACGTGATGGGGATGATGTATATTGCGAAATGCCGATTACCTTTGCGCAGGCAGCACTTGGTGATGAAATTGAAGTGCCAACGCTGCATGGAAAAGTAAAGCTTAAAGTGCCTAGCGGGACACAGACAGGCACAAAGTTCCGTTTGCGGGGAAAAGGAGTACCGAATGTGCGTGGACGCGGCACAGGAGACCAGCATATCATTGTCAAGGTTATTACGCCAACGAAGTTAACTGAGAAGCAAAAGCAATTGCTGCAAGAATTTGCTGAAATCTCAGGAGGCGTGCCAAAAGATGATCAAGAGGAAGGCTTTTTTGGAAAAGTAAGAAGAGCGTTCAAGGGTGAATAACAATTAGGAGTTGGGTAGAGTTGAAATGGTCAGAAATCAGTATTCATACAACAAACGAAGCAATTGAACCGATTTCCAATATCCTGCATGAAGCAGGGGCTAGCGGTGTGGTCATAGAAGACCCAGTAGAACTTGTGAAAGAAAGGGAAGATCGATTCGGCGAAATCTACCAACTTAATCCGAAAGATTACCCGGAAGAAGGCGTTATTATTAAAGCTTATCTGCCGATAAACAGTTTTTTAGGCGAAACAGTTGAAGAAATCAAAGAGGCAATTAATAACCTGATCATTTACAATATTGATATCGGAAAAAATAGTGTTTCTCTTTCTGAGGTTCATGAAGAAGAATGGGCGACTGCTTGGAAAAAGTATTATCATCCGGTGAAAATTTCTAAACATTTTACGATTGTTCCGACATGGGAAGACTATACACCCGTAACTAGTGACGAGCTCATCATTGAATTGGACCCAGGTATGGCATTTGGTACAGGGACACATCCAACGACTGTAATGAGTATTCAAGCGTTAGAGCAGACAGTCAAAAAAGGTGACAAGGTTATTGATGTTGGTACCGGATCAGGTGTATTAAGTATTGCTGCCGCCCTGTTAGGAGCCCAAAAGGTAACTGCTTTAGACTTAGATGAAGTTGCAGTTCAATCGGCGAGATTAAATTTAAAGCTGAATAAAGTACAAGAGGTTGCAGAGGTTCAGCAAAATAATTTACTTGAAGGAATCGACATAAAAGCAGATGTGATTGTAGCCAATATTCTAGCTGAAGTGATTTTGCGCTTTACAGACGACGCTTATAAATGTGTAAAAGAGGGCGGCTATTTTATCACCGCCGGGATTATCCAACAAAAAAAGGACCAAGTGAAAAGTTCCATTGAAGAGGCCGGATTTGAAATAGAAGAAACTCTTTATATGGAGGACTGGGTCGCATTTATTGCCAAAAAAAAATAAAGGTACAGAAAAGGGCAAAGTGTTAATTTCCACACGCCCTTTTTAATTGTGATGCGGTAAGATAATCTAGTTGCGCAGGGGTTGACTTAGCCGCTTCCATTTTATTTAAGGGATGGTGCTTAGATGCAGCGTTATTTTGCTTCTTATTCTCCAGAAAATCATTGTTTTATTATTACGGGTGAGGATTGTCATCATATTTCCAAAGTAATGAGGATGAAAGAAAAGGATGAAATCCTCTGCGTCAGCGAAGATCAAAAAACAGCTGTTTGTTCAATTGCAGAAATTTCCACTGACCAAGTAATTGCTGACGTTATACAATGGAAGGAAGAGTCGGTTGAACTGCCTGTCCAAGTAACAATCGTGAGCGGCCTGCCTAAAGGGGATAAGTTTGAATGGATCATTCAAAAGGGAACCGAACTGGGTGCATCAAAGTTTATCCCTTTTACTGCAGATCGTTCTGTCGTAAAATGGGATGGTAAAAAAGCTGATAAAAAAATAATCAGATGGCAAAAAATTGCAAAAGAAGCTGCTGAGCAATCTCATCGAACGGTAATCCCCGAGATTACACAGCCTGTCAATCTATCGTCACTACTAAAATATGCAGAAGGTTATGATGTGAAATTAGTGGCCTATGAAGAAGAGGCAAGACTCGGGGAGGTAAAGGTACTTGTTTCTAGTTTAAACGAACTGGAAAAGGGGGGATCCTTACTTGTTCTATTTGGACCTGAAGGCGGTTTATCCACTGGGGAAGTCGAAAAACTGATTGCGGGCGGCTTTCGTCCTTGCGGGCTGGGACCAAGAATCTTACGGACGGAAACAGCTCCGTTGTACCTATTATCCGCAGTGTCATATCATTTAGAATTATTGAGGTGAATTATACATGCAGACAGTTGCATTTCATACACTTGGCTGTAAGGTAAACCACTATGAAACAGAAGCCATTTGGCAGTTATTTAAACAAGAAGGCTATGAACGCGTAGATTTCGAATCAAGATCAGATGTATATATTATTAATACATGTACAGTAACGAATACTGGAGATAAGAAAAGCCGACAAGTGATCCGCAGGGCCATCAGAAAAAATCCTGATGCTGTGATTTGTGTTACAGGCTGCTATGCACAAACGTCTCCGGCTGAAATTATGGCCATCCCTGGTGTAGACATCGTGATTGGAACACAGGACCGTGTGAAAATGCTTGACTATATTAACCAGTATAAAGAAGTACGTCAGCCGATTAATGCAGTAGGAAATATTATGAAAAGTCGTGTCTACGAAGAATTAGATGTGCCATCTTTTACGGATCGTACACGTGCATCATTGAAAATCCAAGAAGGCTGTAATAATTTCTGTACGTTCTGTATTATTCCATGGGCAAGAGGTTTAATGCGTTCACGTGATCCGAAGGAAGTTATTCATCAGGCCCAGCAGCTTGTTGATGCCGGCTATAAAGAGATCGTGTTAACCGGAATCCATACTGGCGGGTATGGGGCAGATTTAAAGGATTATAATCTCGCCATGCTGTTACGTGATTTAGAAGCAAATGTCAAAGGTTTAAAACGTCTTAGAATTTCTTCAATTGAGGCAAGCCAAATAACCGATGAAGTAATTGAAGTCATTAAGCAATCGAATGTAATTGTCAGACATTTGCATATTCCACTTCAATCTGGTTCAGATACAGTTTTAAAAAGAATGAGAAGAAAGTATACAATGGCTTCGTTTGCAGAAAGATTAAGAAAATTAAGGGTAATTATGCCTGACTTAGCTGTTACATCTGATGTAATTGTAGGTTTCCCAGGTGAAACGGAAGAGGAATTTATGGAGACCTATAATTTTATCAAGGAACATCAATTTTCTGAACTCCATGTCTTTCCGTATTCAAAACGGACAGGTACTCCTGCAGCTAGAATGGAAGACCAGGTTGATGAAGAAGTGAAAAACGAGCGTGTTCACCGTCTTATAGCCTTGTCTGATCAGTTGGCAAAGGAATACGCTTCTAAATTTGAAGGGCAAGTATTGGAAGTTATTCCTGAAGAGGAATTTAAAGAGGCAGCAGGTAATGGTTTATATGTCGGTTATACCGATAATTATTTAAAGGTTGTTTTCCCAGCTACAGAAGAGATGGTCGGAGAAATTGTAAAAGTTAAAATCGATAAAGCAGGCTATCCACACAATGAAGGGCAATTTGTCAGGGTCATTGAGAATTCTGAGCTGAAAAATGAGGCAGTATAATAGTTATCAGAAGAAAGTAATCGGGAAAACTGATAATTGAAATCGACTTTAGGGGCCTCCTAAAAGGGCCTAAATTTGATGAAAAATAAACAATCGATACAAGTCGAGACGAATTACAGTTGACCTTGTTTCTCTGATATATTATAATTGCAAAGTACATGGGATTTCCATGGATTGATGTAAGTGTGTTGTGCTCGGAGGGAGGGAAAGAGAATGTCTAAAACTGTCGTTCGTAAAAACGAATCGCTTGAAGATGCTCTTCGACGCTTCAAACGTACTGTTTCTAAATCAGGTACTATACAAGAAGCTAGAAAGCGCGAATTTTATGAAAAACCTAGCGTAAAACGTAAGAAGAAGTCTGAAGCTGCAAGAAAACGCAAGTTTTAAGAGAGGGTGTAATTCATGAATCTTCTCGAACGTTTAAATTCCGATATAAAACAGGCGATGAAAAATAAAGAAAAAGATAAGCTTACGACTATTCGTATGATAAAAGCTTCCATTCAAAATGAAGCTATCAAGCTAGGGTCTGAGCTGTCTGAAGAAGAAGAATTAACTGTCCTTTCACGTGAAGTTAAACAACGCAAGGACTCCCTCCATGAATTTGAAAAGGCTGGTCGTGAAGATCTCGCAGAAAAAATTCGTACTGAATTGCAGTACGTAGAATTATATATGCCTGAGCAGCTATCTGAAGAGGAAGTGACTGAAATTGTCAAACAAGCTATTTCAGAAACGGGTGCTTCATCAAAAGCAGAAATGGGAAAAGTGATGTCAGCGGTAATGCCGAAAGTAAAAGGCAAAGCAGATGGCTCACTTGTAAATAAACTTGTACAACAACACCTTTCATAACAAACAATTTACATTATGATGTTTAAAAGACTGCAGTTATCTGCAGTCTTTTTAATTGTTACAATACATATTAAGAATATGAAACTTTTATGAGTATAAATCGTAAATATCCTTAGGGTGTTTTGCTGGAGGGGGTGGAGTATGTTAAGACGTTTTGCTGGTTATATATGCAGCATACCTGTTTTTTATCTACTTTCTTTTCCAACAGGTGTTAGTGCTTCTATGATGAAAGGGGATGGTCAAACAAGTTATAGCTTTTTGGAACAGCTTGCCTTATTTATCACCCATCCAATTGTCATAACGATACTATTAACAATTGGATTTTTAGGATTTGTAGTTGAATTGTTTACACCAAGAATTGGTCTTCCTGGTATTGTTGGCACTTCTGCGTTTCTGTTGTTTTTTTATGGACATTTAGTGACCGGTTTGGCAAATGTTAGCGCGCTAATCTTATTTGCAGTTGGAATTGTTCTTATTTTATTAGAATTGGTTTTACCGGGGGGAATTATCGGGATTTTTGGATTTGGTGCGTTTCTGGCGAGTTTTTTTCTCGCGGGGGAGAATTTTGTCTATACCGGTATTTCCTTACTCATTGCATTCATGATTTCTATTCTAGCCTGTGTGGTTATGATAAAGGTGTATGATAAGAAAATGAAATTTTTTAAAAAGTTAATTCTAAATGATTCAACAAGTACAGAGCTTGGGTATGTTTCAAATAAAAATCGAACAGAACTTATTGGTGTCATTGGCACTGCATTAACCGACCTTCGTCCTTCAGGGACTGTTACGGTCGGAGATGAACGAATTGATGTGGTGTCTGAAGGCGGATTTATCACTAAAGGTTCACAGGTAAAGATTATAAAAGTTGAGGGCTCTAGAGTTGTCGTTAGGGAATTTGTGAAAAAAGAGAATGAATAAAGGAGGATTATTATGGCATTAACAGCAGGATCGGCCATTTTAATTGTAGCCGTTGTAATTGGGGTTATCTTATTGGCGGTGTTATTTACATTTGTTCCCGTTATGCTGTGGATTTCAGCTCTTGCTGCTGGAGTAAGAGTCAGTATTTTCACATTAATTGGGATGCGGTTAAGAAGAGTTATTCCAAGCCGGGTCATTAACCCATTAATTAAAGCCCATAAGGCTGGAATAAATGTAACAACTAATCAACTTGAGAGTCATTACTTAGCAGGCGGTAATGTTGACAGAGTGGTTAACGCTCTAATTGCGGCACACCGTGCGAATATTGAGCTTATGTTTGAACGTTGTGCAGCGATTGACTTAGCGGGCAGAGATGTATTAGAGGCGGTACAAATGAGTGTTAACCCGAAAGTTATTGAGACTCCGTTTATTGCCGGAATGGCGATGAATGGGATTGAAGTAAAAGCGAAGGCGAGAATAACGGTCCGGGCAAATATCGATCGACTTGTCGGAGGTGCAGGAGAAGAAACCATTATTGCCCGTGTAGGGGAAGGGGTTATTTCGACCATTGGTTCGTCGGAACATCATACGAAAGTATTGGAAAATCCTGATATGATATCGCAAACAGTCTTGGCAAAAGGTCTGGATTCCGGAACAGCATTTGAAATCTTATCGATTGATATTGCGGATGTTGATATCGGTAAAAACATTGGCGCACATCTGCAAATGGAGCAGGCTGATGCTGACAAAAATATTGCCCAGGCAAAAGCTGAAGAACGCCGGGCTATGGCGGTTGCGAAGGAGCAGGAAATGAGAGCCCGGGTTGAAGAGATGAGGGCTAAGGTTGTTGAATCTGAAGCAACTGTTCCACTTGCCATGGCAGAGGCGCTTCGTTCAGGTAATTTAGGGGTTATGGATTATATGAATCTGCAAAACATTACTGCTGATACGGATATGAGGGAATCAATCGGAAAGATGACAGGTCCTAAAGATAATCCTACTAAAAAGAAATAGGACTGGACTAGATGAAGCAGCAGAAAGGGGGTTTCTTCATTGGAAATACTCTTTGACAATCCTTTTATCGTCATCATCTTAATTGCAGTCATATTTTCTTTGTTTAAAAACAAGAAAAAAGCAGCTCAAGATCAAAAGCGAAATATGGGCTACCCAACGGCAAAGAAACCGGTAAGGTCAAGCAGTCCGTTTGATGAGATGAAAGATATCTTTAAGGAAGTTACACGAACTCTATCGGAAGAGAGTCAGACACCGATGAAAAAGAATGAAGAAATGCATCGGGAAAAAAATGAAAATGAGGCTCATCCATTAAAAGATACATTCAAGCAAAAGAATGTTGTGACGGAAAATAATAAAGGGATCACAACGGGAACACCGCACGTACCTGCCCCGCAGTCGATAAGCATGGAGAAAAAGGAGAATGGCATGAAAATTGATGAATCCACACTAGTGGATGCCGTTGTCTGGGCTGAAATATTGGGCCCGCCCCGTGCAAAGAATCCATATCAAAAACGTAAACCTGGAAGTTAGTCCTCTTAACAAAAAAAGGTGCTAGAACTCTGTTTCATTTCATACATATGAGATGAAAGGGGGTTCTTTTTTTATGGCGAAAAAGTGGGGACAATACCTCCGCAATTGGGTAACAAAGAATATGGAGCTTCCTCAGGATGTCATGATGGATTTACCCCGGATTACGATGATTGGACATATACATATCTATATTGAAAACCATCGTGGATTAATTACTTTTTCAGATAAAGAGCTTAGACTGCTTTTAAAACAAGGGCAGCTATTAATAAAAGGAAAAGCATTTGTCATCAAGGCAATCATGCCCGAAGAGATATTATTGGAAGGAAAAATAGATCAAGTCATTTATCTTCAAGAATAAAAGCGGAGGCGCAAATAAAGCGGGGGCACGTGTTTAGTGCCTCCTTTATCGCAAGTAAATTTTGGGGAGGACAGGCATGAAGAACCGATGGATCATTTTTTTTTCTGGAATTATCACGGTAAAGATAAGCGGAAAAGGCCTCGAACGATTACTAAATACATTAATTAGAAATGGTTTGTTTATCTGGCAGGTCAGGCGCCAAGGCGTTGAGTCGATTACGTTTAAAATGAAATTAAGTGATGTGAAGGAATTTAGAAAGTATATAAGAGGCAGCGGCTGTAAAGTAACATTCTATAAAAGAGAAGGTTTTCCTTTTCTCCTGAAAAGGCTGCTGCATAACAGCGGATTTCTTGCGGGTTCGATTCTGTTTGTACTTGTCATTTTACTTCTTTCTAATATGATCTGGGGCATACAAGTAAAAGGTGCGGATCCGGCGACCGAATACAAGATTCATAAAGAATTAGATAAAATGGGCGTCAAGGTCGGCAAGCTTCAATTTTTCGTTGATAATGTTGAATCCATTCAGCGCCAATTAACGGACAATGTTGAGGAAATTACATGGGTCGGCGTTGAATTACAAGGGACAACCTATCATCTTCAGGTAGTGGAGAAAAACGAGCCAAAACAACCAGAATACCTAAGCCCACAAAATCTAGTTGCGAATAAAAAAGCCGTTATTGTTGACATGTTCGTTGAAGAAGGGCAAGCAGTAGTAGACATTCATGATAGTGTTGAGGAAGGGCAGTTACTTGTTTCGGGATTAATTGGGAAGGAAGGTCAAAATGTACAAGTACCTGCAAAAGGGAAGGTTTGGGGAGAAACGTGGTACAGGTCCGATGTTGAGCTGCCATTAAAAAGTACCTTTCAGGTTTTCAACGGCAATGAGAAACGGAAATATTATCTTAAAATTGCCGACTTTAGAATTCCCATCTGGGGCTTTGGTAAAATAGAGTACAAAGAATATGAGACAGAATCAAATGAAAAGGCCATCCAATTTTTAAAATGGAAGCTTCCGCTTTCCTTTATTAATGAGACACATCGTGATAAAGAAGTAGAAACAAGAATTTATTCGAAGGAAGAGGCCTTTCAAGTTGCAAAAGAAATGGCAAAACTAGATATAAAAAATCGTTTATCAGAGGATTCGAAGATAAAGGGAGAAAAAATTTTGCACCAATCATTAGACAATGGTAAAGTATCCTTATCAATACATTTCCAAATTATCGAAAATATAGCAGAAGGACAACCAATTATCCAAGGAGAGTCAGAATGACAGAAGAGCTAAAAACCATGAATGTTCAATTAAAGAATTCTAATGAAGCAATTGCCTTAATCGGAAATGCGGATGCGAATCTTAAAGTAATAGAACAAGAACTCGATGTGTCCATCATTACAAGAGGTGAAACAGTTTATGTTTCCGGTGATCTTAAACATGTAGAGCTGGTAAGTAATATCCTCGAGGCATTATTGTATGTAATACGAAAAGGAATTAGTATTAGCCAGCGGGATGTTACATATGCGATACAAATGGCAGAAAAAGGTACGCTCGATTATTTTAAGGATTTATTTGAAGAAGAAATTGCGAAAAATGCAAAAGGTAAATCAATACGGGTAAAAACGCTCGGGCAGCGTCACTATATTTCAGCAATGAAGAAATTTGATCTTGTCTTTGGTATTGGACCTGCCGGGACAGGTAAAACGTATTTAGCTGTTGTTATGGCTGTCAATGCACTAAAAAGCGGACAAGTGAAAAGGATTATTTTAACACGGCCGGCAGTAGAGGCAGGTGAAAGCCTGGGATTTTTACCAGGTGATTTAAAAGAAAAAGTGGATCCTTATTTAAGACCATTATATGATGCTTTGCATGACGTTCTTGGAACAGAGCATACGCAAAGGTTAATGGAACGGGGGATTATTGAAATTGCCCCCCTTGCATACATGAGAGGTAGAACTCTTGATGATGCCTATGTGATTTTAGATGAAGCGCAAAATACAACAATGGCCCAAATGAAGATGTTCTTAACGCGTCTTGGGTTTGGTTCGAAAATGGTGATCACGGGTGATAAAACCCAGATTGATCTTCCTAAAGGTGTGACTTCAGGGTTAAAGACTGCCGAAGAAGTGCTTCATGATATATCCGCTCTGCAATTTATTTATCTTGAACAAAGTGATGTTGTTCGTCATCCGCTTGTAGCAAAGATCATTAAGGCATACGAGCACAAAGAATAAACCAGGTCTAATGCAAAAGATCGACTATTAAACATGCCGTTCGGATAACCGGACGGCTATTTTTTCCACTAAAAGGTAATAAAGTAACAAATACAGCTTATTATAGGATAATAATGGATAAAATGATTAATAATTCCATTGTTTATCCTATATGATTTTAGAAACAGGTGAAAGCGGAGTAAAAAACTGTTATCATTTTTACATATAGTCATAGATAATAATGGATATGGATGCAAAGGAGGAACAAAGAAAACAATGCAGCAACAATTAATCAAAGTCAGAAATTTATTGAATATGAAGTTTTTCCGGATCCTCTTGTTTGTATTACTTGGAGTTGTCCTTTACATATCTATGTACAGCAATGTTAAACCAGAGAAGTTAGATATTCGTTTATTTTCAATCGCAAATCAAACCATTCGCTCTCCTATCACCATTGAGGATAAAGAAAGTACCGAGGCGAAGAAAAAAGAAGCGGAAGAGCAAGTTCAAGATGTATATGTATTAAATAAGTCGATATCAGAAAATCGCATGGATCTTATTACATCGATATTTGATTCGGCTGTAGAAGTCAACAATGAAATAAAGAAAGAGCAGAAAGAAGGTCTGTATGATTCAGATAATCTGCCTTCTAAAGATGAGAAATTAAAAAGATTGAAGGAAAAACTGACGGCTGATGTGACGAAGGATATACCTGATTCGGTTCTAACCAGTCTTGTGGAATCTTCTAAAGATGAATTAATAATTGCAAGGGACCTTTCGATTACGGCGATCAATATGATTATGAATGATCGGATTCCTACACATGAAGTGGAAAATGCAAAGAAAAAGCTTGAAGAAGAATTAAAATATACTGATCTAAACCTTGAATTAAAAAACGCTGCCACCCAGCTCGGAAGATATGCAATCATTCCAAATGAATTCTATGACCCAGAAGCGACGGAAGAAATGCGTCAGCAGGCGGTAGAAAATGTAGAGCCGGTTAAAATACTGGAGGGGCAGATTATCGTTGAAGAAAACCAATTGATTAATCGAGATGTTTATCGCCAGCTTGATCTTGTTGGCATGCTTGATAATGATCGATCAATTGCACCTTTTCTTGGATTGGCTCTTCTTATTATGGTTTTCTTAACCGCATTATATTTTTATTTTTACAGTCATCTCGAGGAAAAAGAGGAACAAAAGCAAACGTATTTATTGCTATTCAGTATGATATTTTTATTGTCTATTTTTCTAATGAAGATGGTAAGTTTACTTCATGTTCTTGAATTTGCTGATATTGCGTTTATATTCCCTGCAGCCATGGGTGCTTTATTAATAAAAATATTAATTGATGAAAAGCTTGCCATCGTGGTCACGATTATTATGGCCATTTGTGGAAGTATTATGTTTAATGAAGGGGTAACAGGCTCGTTAAATGCGTCCATTGGCATCTATATTCTTTGCAGCTGCCTCGCAGGCATCATGTTTTTAAGCAACCAGCGGCGCTCGAATATCTTTAAGGCAGGTTTATTTGTTGCAGCTGCAAATGTAGTTGTCATATTATCGCTTGTATTTTTAAGAAATGGACAATACGACCTACAGGATTATATTGTAACGGTCGTAATCGGCTTGATCTCTGGTATTTTATCTGCCGTACTGACAATCGGTTTGCTCCCATTCTGTGAAGCGGGTTTTGGAATCTTGTCTACGATGCGGTTGATCGAGCTTTCGAATCCGAATCATCCCTTGTTAAAAAAAATCCTTACAGAAACACCGGGAACATACCATCACAGTGTCATGGTTGCTAATCTTGCTGAAAGTGCCTGTGAAACAATTGGTGCAAATGGTTTGCTTGCAAGGGTGGGTGCCTATTATCATGATATCGGTAAAACAAAAAGACCGC
Organism: Niallia oryzisoli; assembly: GCF_036670025.1. NCBI lineage: Bacteria > Bacillati > Bacillota > Bacilli > Caryophanales > Bacillaceae > Niallia > Niallia oryzisoli. Next base: position 1,360,977 of record NZ_CP137640.1, read on the forward strand.
AGTTTTTTATTGAAAATCAGTTAAATATTGAAAATCCACATGACCGCATCCCGCCAAATATGAGTAAAAATATTATTATTGCCCATGCAACAGATGGTGCGGAAATGCTCAAACATCATCGAATGCCTAAGGAAATTGTTGATATTGCTGAACAGCATCACGGCACAACGCTATTAAAGTATTTCTATCATAAGGTAAAGCAAAGCGGTGCTGATGTAAATGAAGAAGAATATCGGTATCCGGGTCCGAAAGCACAGACAAAGGAATCAGCGATTGTTGGGATAGCTGATAGTGTTGAGGCTGCAGTACGCTCGATGTCACAGCCGACACCCGAACAAATTGAAGAACTCGTCAGAAAAATTATTTCTGATAGACTTCAGGATAACCAATTTAATGAATGTGATCTTACCCTGAAGGAATTGGATAAGGTCGCTAATGCATTATGTGAAACGCTAAAAGGGATCTTCCATTCTAGGATTGAATATCCCGAAATGACAAAGCAGAAGGTGAAGCATGCATGAGTATTATGATTGATTTTATTGATGAAACAAACGAACTGTCAGAAAAGGAACTTGAAATGATCGAGAGGCTGCTCTTTTTTGCAGCCGAAAAGGAAAATGTGGAGGAAAATAGTGAGTTGTCCGTTACTTTTGTAACGAACGATCGGATACAGGAAATTAACCGTGAGTATCGAGATAAGGATCGTCCAACGGATGTAATTTCATTTGCGATGGAGGAGCTTGGTGAAGGGGAAATTCCATTAGTCGGGGGCGATATGCCGCGAGTCTTAGGAGATATTATTATTTCAGTAGCAAAAGCGAAAGAACAGGCAGATGAATATGGACATTCTTTTATCAGGGAGCTTGGCTTTCTGGCAGTACATGGATTCCTGCATCTTTTAGGGTATGATCATGAGATAGAAGCTGATGAGAAAAAAATGTTCTCAAGGCAAAAGGAACTCTTAGATGAATTCGGACTTCAACGATAAACGAAGAGGGACTTTGGTACGGTCATTCGCTTTTGCCATTGAAGGAATCATCCATTCCTTAAAATATGAACGAAATATAAAAATTCATCTTGCCGTAGCATTGGCCGTTATAATACTTGGATTTTTATACCGTGTTTCGAGTTTTGAGTGGCTGGTGATTATTCTGGTAATAGGCGGAATGCTTTCATTTGAACTGATGAATACCGCGGTTGAAAGAGTAGTGGATCTTGTAACATCAGAGCATCATCCACTTGCAAAACAGGCAAAGGATATTGCTGCCGGAGCTGTGTTTATTTACGCTGCGATATCAGTTGTGGCAGGTTGCATCATTTTTTTACCGAAGATGTTATAACGCGGGCTTACTAACGAATGTTTCATTCGCAGCCTGCGTTTTTTTATGTATTAATAGTAAAGTATGATGGAAGCTTGTTTTTAGAAAATTCCAATTGTTTAACAGTGAAATCCTGATAAACGATGAAATTTTAAAATAAATAGGGTAAAATAATAAGAAGCGGTGGTCTTCAGAACTAAGGTTGATAATGGTGAAGATTGAAGAATTAATGGCAGAAGCAGAAACAATTAAGGATATGGTAATTACACAACCTCTCAATTTCCTTCATGAGCTGCGCTGTTAACAACTGAGTGGGTCAATTCAGCCAATATCGCAAGAAGAATCACTGTCAGGAGCATTATCTTCGGAGGACTTACATGAATAGAGAAACGAAAGAACAAGTATTTAAATCAGGATTTATATCCATCATTGGAAGACCAAATGTAGGAAAATCCACATTTATTAATCGGGTTATCGGTCAAAAAATTGCCATTATGAGTGATAAACCACAGACAACAAGAAACAAAGTACAAGGTGTTCTAACAACGAATGATACACAATACATTTTTATTGATACACCTGGAATCCATAAACCAAAGCATAAATTAGGCGATTTTATGATGAAGGTGGCTCAAAATACACTTAAAGAAGTCGACTTGATTCTTTTTATGGTAAATGCAGAGGAAGGATTTGGCCGCGGTGAGGAGTTTATATTGGAAAAGTTTCAATCCGTAAAAACTCCAATATTTTTGATTATTAATAAAATTGACCGCATTCATCCTGATAAGCTGTTAACAGTGATTGAATCATATAAGGAAAAATATCAATTTGCTGAGATTATTCCGATTTCAGCTCTTGAAGGAAATAATGTTGAAACATTATTAGAGCAGGTAAAGAATTATCTTCCTGAAGGCCCGATGTATTATCCGGCCGATCAAGTGACAGACCATCCGGAAAGATTTATTGTCGCTGAACTTATCAGGGAAAAGGCCTTGCATCTCACGAGAGAAGAGATTCCGCATTCTCTTGCGGTTGTCATTGATAAAATCGAAGGAAGACAGAATCAGGATCTGGTTCATGTAATGGCAACGATTATTGTTGAACGAGACTCGCAAAAGGGTATCATCATTGGGAAGCAAGGAAAAATGCTGAAGGAGATTGGAAAACGGGCAAGAGTGGATATCGAAAATTTACTTGGATCAAAAGTGTTTTTAGAATTATGGGTGAAAGTTCAAAAAGACTGGCGAAATAAAGCTTCACAGCTGCGTGACTATGGATTTAGAGAAGATGAATATTAAAAATGAGCCCTAACTAAATTATTAATCGATTGCTTGGAGTATTCTTCCTTTTGATTTACAAAATTTTCGTCTAATGATTCTAGGAAAGACAGGCAATTATAATTATAAGGATTGGAATTAATAAATAATAGCTAGTCCAACAATGGAAAGGTGGGTTTTCAATGTTAGATTTTACTTGGAAAGTTTTTTCGCAAACAGGTAATATTGACACATATCTTCTTTTTAAGGAATTAGAAAAGGAGAACCTAGAAATACCCGGAAGTCAGGACGATGAGCTAGTTGAATTAGATTTTCCAATTATGTAAGTTTGTCTCATTATTGGGATGGTGTACAAATGCTGCAAAAATGCGAAGGAATTGTCCTTCGAACAACTGATTATGGTGAAACAAATAAAATTGTGACACTTTATACACGTGAATGGGGAAAGATAGGCGTGATGGCAAACGGAGCCAAAAAACCAAAAAGTAGGCTGGCTGCCATCACCCAGCCCTTTACATATGGCTATTTTTTAGTACAGAATGGCCGCGGACTAGGAAGCCTGCAGCAAGGAGAAATGATTGCTTCTTTACGTTCCATTAAAGAGGATATTTTTCTGACTGCTTATGCTAGTTTCATAGTTGAATTAACGGATAAGTGCACGGATGAAAAGAAGACAAACCCATATTTATTTGAACTTTTGTACCAAGTCTTGAATTATATAAATGAAGGATACGATCCGGATATCATTAAGAATATTTATGAAATGAAAATGCTAAACAGTATAGGGTTATATCCAACCTTAAATCACTGTGCCATTTGCGGCAGCAAGGAAGGAAAGTTTTCCTTTTCAATCAGAGAAGGTGGAATTCTTTGTCACCGTTGTCTTGATAAGGATCCTTATCATCTTAAAATATCAGCTTCAACCGTGAAGCTGCTCTTAACTTTTTATTATCTGGACATAAGCCGCCTTGGTAATATCTCTGTTAAATCAGAAACAAAAATAGAACTAAAGAAAGTCATTGATAGTTATTATGACGAGTATTCCGGCTTATACCTCAAATCAAAAAAATTTCTTGATCAGCTTGACCATCTGAAAGTTGACAACTGATTGTGTTTCCGCTATGATTCATCTTAGAAAATCATTCATAAATTGGTTGCTGTGATGGAAAGGAGTACTTAACTCTCCTCTATTTAAGCGAATTCGGGACAGTGAAAGCCGAATATAGACAGTTAAGGAAGGGCATTCCTGAGCAACATTATGTGTCTTTGACACAAATTAAAGTGGCTTACCAAAGGTGAGCAAATAGGGTGGAACCGCGGGTTAAACTCTCGTCCCTATGCTAATTCCAGCATAGAGACGAGAGTTTTTTGTGTTGGGATAAATATCAATTATTTTTGGAGGTGTCCAATGAATATTCAAAACATGATATTAACGTTGCAAAAGCATTGGTCTGAACAAGGGTGCATTTTAATGCAGGCATATGATGTGGAAAAGGGAGCAGGAACAATGAGTCCATACACATTCCTGCGTGCAATTGGTCCGGAGCCATGGAATGTGGCATATGTGGAGCCATCACGCCGCCCGGCAGACGGTCGATATGGGGAAAACCCAAATCGTCTTTATCAGCATCATCAGTTTCAAGTGATTATGAAACCTTCACCCGACAATATTCAAGAACTTTATTTAGATTCTTTAAAAGCGCTTGGCATTGACCCTTTAAAGCATGACATCCGCTTTGTCGAAGATAACTGGGAAAACCCATCACTTGGATGTGCAGGACTAGGTTGGGAGGTTTGGCTTGATGGTATGGAAATTACGCAATTTACTTATTTCCAGCAAGTAGGAGGTCTAGATTGTAAACCTGTTTCTGTTGAAATCACCTATGGCATCGAACGGCTGGCATCCTACATACAGGATAAGGAAAATGTTTTCGACCTTGAATGGACAGATGGATTTACGGTTCGTGATATTTTTGGCCAGCCTGAATATGAACATTCAAAATATACATTTGAAACATCTGATCAAGAGATGTTATTTAACTTATTTAACATTTACGAAAAAGAAGCCCATCGGCAAATGGAAGAGGGACTTGTTCATCCGGCATATGATTATGTACTGAAATGCTCCCATACATTTAATTTGCTTGATGCAAGAGGTGCTATTTCTGTAACTGAAAGAACCGGTTATTTGGCACGCTGCCGCAGTCTCGCTCGTAAAATTGCTAAAACCTTTTATGAAGAACGTGAAAAGCTTGGTTTTCCAATCTTAAAGGCAAAGGAGGAAAATGGTCGTGACTAAAGATATTTTGCTTGAAATTGGTTTAGAGGAAATGCCTGCTCGTGTTGTGACAAATTCAATGAATCAGCTGGCAGAAAAAGTTCAATCATGGCTTGACACAAAACAAATTCAGTACCGAGAACTTAAAGCATTCTCAACACCGCGCCGTTTGACCGTTCTTGTCAAGGAAGTTGATGAGGCGCAAGCGGATATCCATGAGGAAGCAAAAGGTCCGGCAAAAAAAATTGCCCAAAATGAAGCAGGTGAATGGACAAAGGCTGCGATTGGATTCAGCCGAGGTCAAGGGATGACGGTTGAAGATATTTATTTCAAAGAAATAAATGGGGTAGAATATGCTCATGTCAAAAAATTTATCGAGGGGCAGGAGACGTTTACTTTACTGCCAGAATTAAAGGATATTATTTTGAGTCTAACCTTCCCAAAAAATATGCGTTGGGCAGACCATGATCTTCGTTATATTAGACCAATAAAATGGATAGCTGCGTTATTTGGTCAAGAGGTCATACCTTTTACGATCACTAATGTAGAAACAGCACGCCACAGTCAAGGGCACCGTTTTCTTGGTAATGAACTAGAATTTGCATCTCCTGCTGATTATGAGCAGGCAATGGCTCAGCAATATGTAGTAGCAGACCCTTTGAAACGGAAACAAACCATCCTTGACCAATTGAAAAAACTTGAAGAAGAAAATAACTGGGAGATTCCTGTCGATCCAGATCTGCTTGAAGAAGTGAATAATCTGGTGGAATATCCGACAACATTATATGGGAAATTCGAAGAAGAATTTTTAGAACTCCCAGAAGAAGTATTAATTACTTCGATGAAGGAGCATCAGCGTTATTTTCCAGTCAAATCTAAAACAGGTAAACTTCTTCCTTATTTTGTGACTGTTCGTAACGGTGGAGCAGAGTTTCTGGAAAACGTTGCTAGAGGGAATGAAAAAGTTCTTCGTGCAAGGCTTTCTGATGCAGCATTCTTTTACCGTGAAGATCAAAAAATGGAAATTGATCATGCTTTAAATAAATTGAAATCAATTGTTTACCATGATGAAATTGGTACTTTAGCGGAAAAGGTTACACGCGTGCGCCGCTTGACTAATATTCTAAGCGATAAGCTTGGGTTTAAGGCTGATCAAAAGACAAATGCTGATCGTGCTGCTGAAATCTGCAAGTTTGATTTAGTAACCAATATGGTATATGAATTCCCAGAATTACAAGGTTTTATGGGTGAGAAGTATGCTCGTCAAAAAGGGGAAACAGAAGCTGTCTCCGTTGCAATCAATGAGCATTATATGCCTCGTAACGCCGAGGATCATGTACCGTCAACGGAAGTAGGTGCGATGCTAGCGATTGCTGAAAAAGTGGACACGATTTCATCCTTTTTTGCTATCGGCTTAATTCCGAGCGGTTCACAGGATCCATATGCTTTAAGAAGACAGGCAACAGGGGTTGTTCAAATCCTGCTGCAAAAGAATTGGCAAATGGGTCTGGAAGAAATACTTTCACAATCACTCACATTACTTCAAGAAGACGGAGTATTAAAAGAAGGGCTTGAACACATCCAACAAGAATTGATCTCTTTCTTTAAGCTTCGGTTAAAACATTTGCTCCAGGAAAAAGGCATCCGCTATGATTTAATAGATGCTGTATTGGGCAATGACATTGGTGTAGTAAGCTCGCTTATTACTAGAGCCGAGGTCCTTGAAGAAAAGAGAACAGAACCTGATTTTAAAGAAAATATTGAAGCTTTAAGCAGGGTATTAAATATTGCTTCAAAGGCTGACGATATTGGTGAAATTCAAACACCTTTATTTGAAAATCAGGATGAACAAAAATTATATGAAAAATATTTGGCTGTAATAAAACAATTAGATAGCAGCATTTCAGAAGCTGAATATTTTGCTGCCCTTGTTTCATTAAGACCTGAGATTAACCAATACTTCGAGCATACAATGGTCATGGCTGAAGATGAGGCGGTCAAACAAAATCGTCTCAGTCAAATGGGAAAACTCTCTCAGCTTATTAAAAAGTTTGCCAATGTGAATGAAATAATCGTGAAGTAATAGATATTCTTGATCTTGACATATTAGGAAATGCAAAGTGAAGAGCCTATTAGGCTCTTCTATCTTTGTAAATATATTTATTGAACATAGCCTATAATGAGAAAATGATGTATTTACTTTTCATTTTTAGAAAAAAGTATATAATAATTATGTAATAGTATAACATTATTCTTGATCAACTGGGCATGATAGGTGGTGTGAACAATAGAACTTAATAAACGTCAAGAACAAATATTAGAAATTGTTAAAGAAAATGGTCCGATTACGGGAGAACATATTGCAGATCATTTAAATTTAACGAGAGCAACTTTAAGACCTGATCTGGCTATCTTAACTATGGCGGGTTATTTAGATGCAAGACCCCGAGTAGGTTATTTTTACACCGGCAAAACAGGTGTACAGCTTCTTACGGAGAATTTACAAAAGTTATTTGTAAAGGATTATCAATCTATTCCAGTCGTCATCAATGAGAATGTATCTGTCTATGATGCCATTGTAACGATGTTTTTAGAGGATGTAGGCACATTATTTGTCGTGGATCAGCATTCATTGCTGGTTGGCGTATTGTCGAGGAAGGATTTATTAAGGGCAAGTATCGGCAAGCAAGAATTATCAAGTCTGCCTGTTAATATCATTATGACTAGAATGCCCAATATTGCGATGTGCTTCCGTGATGATCTATTAATTGAAGTAGCGAAAACATTAATCGAAAGGCAAATTGATGCCATGCCAGTTGTGAAAGAAGTAGACAATGGTTTTGAAGTAATCGGAAGAGTTACGAAAACAAATATTGCCAAAGCTTTAGTTGCTTTAGCTGAGGATCGTTAGGTCATACTATACCTAACTGATATAAAAGAGGGGATGAAAAATGGATGAGCAAAATGCCGGTCATCTATGTGGTATCCGACTCAGTGGGGGAAACGGCTGAACTCGTCACAAAAGCTGCTCTAAGTCAATTTAACGGCAGTGATATCACAATTAAACGTTTTCCATTTGTGGAAGATGTATCAAACGTTGACGATGTCATCGCTTTAACCAAATCTGAAAATGGTATGATTGTTTTTACACTTGTCAGACCAGAAATTCGAAAATACATGCGAGAGGCTTCCGCAAAAGCAGAAATTGGGGCCTATGACATTTTTGGGCCTCTTATCGATCAGATACAAATAAAAACGGGAAAAACACCTTTATTTGAACCAGGTCTCATTCATAAGCTGGATGAAGAGTATTTTAAAAAAGTAGAAGCGATTGAGTTTGCGGTCAAATATGATGATGGCCGGGATCCTAGAGGGATTATGAAAGCAGATTTAGTACTTATTGGTGTATCAAGGACATCAAAGACTCCTTTATCACAATATTTAGCCCATAGAAGATTAAAAGTGGCTAACGTTCCCATTGTTCCAGAAGTTGACCCTCCTGATGAATTATTTAAAATTTCTCCAATGAAATGTTTTGGATTAAAGATTAGACCAGAAAAACTAAATGGAATTCGCAGAGAACGATTGCGGTCTTTAGGATTAAATGACAATGCGACATATGCTAATATGGATAGAATTAAGGATGAATTGCAATATTTTCAAAAACTAGTCGATCAAATTGGATGTCCTGTAATAGATGTCACAGATAAAGCGGTAGAAGAAACTGCCAATATTATTCATAATATGTATCAAAAAAATTATCTTCAAAAATAGCACATATTTTTATGTGCTATTTTTGAGTTTTTTTATAAAAAACTAATGCAATTATCATGCTCTTATACTATAATAAAAAATTGTGATAAAATATGTGACTTTTAGGTTTAGACTTTCACTTCAAGGAATAAACTATTTAGGGTGAGAAGTCAAGTCTGCTGTCTGAAAAAATTCGACAAGTTGTCTTCAGAAAAGTTATTTCTTGAAAGAAGGAATATGCGGAGTGATGTAGAATAATTAGTACATTAGGAAAATCAGTCATTTTTTTGACACTGAAATGATGATAAAACAATTTTTTAAAAGAATTATCGGAGATTTTGTCTAAAATTGCAGGAATTTAATAATTTTTGACGAATACCTCATAAAGTAAATGGAGGTGTTCACATGTCGGATCGAATTGCCGAAGAAAAGCTTAACCAGATTAGGCAGGCATCGGATATTGTGGATGTCATCAGCGAGTTTGTACAGTTAAAAAAACAGGGTCGAAATTATATAGGTCTATGTCCATTTCATAATGAAAATTCTCCATCATTTTCCGTTTCGGTTGATAAACAAGTTTATCATTGTTTTGGTTGTGGTGCAGGAGGTAATGTATTTTCTTTTTTAATGCAGATTGAAGGTCTTTCTTTTCAGGAAGCCGCAGTAAAACTTGCAAAAAATGCGAATATTGATCTTGGAACGAACATATCTACATTAAGCAAACCTAATCATCATTCCAATGAAGCAATGCAAATGATTGAAGCTCATAATTTATTACGTAAATTTTATCATCATTTGCTTGTAAATACAAAAGAGGGTCAGCATGCGCTGGAATATTTGCTCGAAAGAGGTTTTACGTCTGAGTCCATTGGAAAGTTTCAAATTGGTTATGCACTTGATTCATGGGATTTTGATTTTAAATTTTTAACCAATAAAAACTTTCAACCCGCATTGATGGAAAAGGCAGGACTGATTATTAAAAGGGAGCAGGATGGAAGTTATTTCGACCGGTTTAGAGATCGAATCATGTTTCCTATCTTTGACAGAAATGGAGAAACGATTGCTTTTTCCGGGAGATCTTTAGGGGCACATAAGCCTAAATATTTAAACAGTCCCGAGACAGCGATCTTTAATAAAAGTAAAATTTTATATAATTACCATCTGGCAAGGCCCACCATGAGAAAGCTGCAGCAAGCCATTTTATTTGAAGGGTTCGCAGACGTCATAGCTGCGGATCGATCTGGCGTTGAAAACGGTATAGCCACGATGGGAACATCATTAACAGAAGAACATGTTTCCATTCTAAAGAAAAATATTCAAACCGTAACCCTTTGCTATGACTCAGATTCCGCTGGGATTGAGGCTGCGTTCAGAGCGGGTAATATGCTTCATAATGCAAATTTACAGGTGAATGTAGCGATCATGCCAGATGGGATGGATCCTGATGAATACGTAAAAACCTACGGAGAAGAAAAATTTCGGAATGATATCATTCATTCAAGTATGACCTTAATGAGCTTTAAAATGCTCTATTACCGAAAAGGGAAAAATCTGCAAAATGAAGGAGATCGGCTCCTTTATATAGAAAAAGTATTACAGGAGGTCAGCCGTCTTGATAAGGCTGTTGAAAAAGATCTCTATATACGTCAGCTTGCAGATGAGTTTAATTTGTCTCTTGAAGCGTTAAAAGAGCAAGAAAGACAGTACTATTCTAAGAGTTCCCATCAAAAAGAGCATCATCCAAACAATAGTAATGCTATACCAAAACCGCCGGTAATTCCAAGGAATGTAGAGAGAATAAAACCTGCTTTCCATAATGCGGAAAGGTTTCTGATTGCACATATGCTGCGAAGTATTGATGTAACCTATAAGGTACAGGAACTGATGAAAGGAAATACCTTTAATATTGATGAACACCAGGCAATCATAACCTATTTATACGGTTTTTATGAACAAAATCATCAGCCTGATCTGAATGCATTTCTCGATTATATCAATGACGAGAAGCTGCGAAGAATTGTTGTTGATATTGAAATGATGCCAATAAATGAAGAAATTACTGATCAGGAATTAAATGATTATATCAAACAGGTGTTGAAATATCAAAAAATGTTAAAGATAAAGGAAAAAGAGGCTGAACTGAGAGAAGCAGACCGTCTTAAGGATATTACTAAGGCTGTTGCTCTTTTGGCAGAGATTCAACAAATTCGTAAAACTTTATAATGGTTTCATTGATTTTTGGAAGGAGGGGGACAAATGGCTGAAAAATCGGCTCGTTCAAAAGAGGTTGAATCAGAATTGACCCTAGAGCAGGTGAAAGAACAGTTAACATTATTAGGAAAAAAGACAGGTGTCCTTGCCTATGATGATATTGCAGAAAAATTGGCTACTTTTGAGTTAGATTCCCATCAAATGGATGAATTTTATGAACTCCTTGGTGACAATGGGGTTGAACTCGTTGGTGATAACGAGGAAGAAGATCCGAATATTAAGGATTTATCAAAAAATGAAGAAGAATTTGATTTAAATGATTTAAGTGTTCCCCCTGGAGTCAAAATAAATGACCCTGTACGTATGTATTTAAAGGAAATAGGCCGAGTAGATCTTTTATCCGCTGAGGAAGAGGTAAACTTAGCTTTAAGAATTGAACAGGGTGATGAAGAAGCGAAAAGACGTTTAGCCGAAGCAAATCTGCGTCTTGTTGTTAGTATTGCAAAACGATATGTCGGCCGTGGAATGCTGTTTTTAGATTTAATCCAAGAAGGAAATATGGGCTTAATTAAAGCAGTAGAGAAATTTGACTATCGAAAAGGATTTAAATTCAGTACGTATGCAACTTGGTGGATTAGGCAGGCTATAACAAGAGCCATTGCAGATCAGGCAAGAACAATCCGGATTCCAGTCCATATGGTAGAAACGATCAATAAACTTGTTCGTGTACAAAGGCAATTACTGCAAGACTTAGGACGTGAACCGACACCAGAGGAAATCGGTGAAGATATGGATCTGCCGCCGGAAAAAGTAAGAGAAATTTTAAAAATTGCTCAAGAGCCTGTTTCACTTGAAACACCGATCGGTGAAGAGGATGATTCACATCTTGGAGATTTCATTGAAGATCATGAGGCTACTTCTCCATCGGAACATGCTGCATATGAGTTGTTAAAAGAGCAGCTGGAAGATGTATTGGATACGTTGACAGATCGTGAAGAAAATGTTTTACGTCTTCGTTTTGGTCTTGACGATGGCCGTACACGCACACTAGAAGAAGTAGGTAAGGTATTTGGTGTAACACGTGAACGTATTCGTCAAATTGAAGCAAAAGCATTAAGAAAACTAAGACATCCAAGCAGAAGCAAAAGATTGAAAGACTTTTTAGAATAGGCTAGCCATAAAATAGTTTACTTCTTACAATAGAAGTGAACTATTTTTTTGCAATACTGACAATAGGATGTGAGCCGATGCAGGAAAGCAGGAAACAAATTATTATTAACGAAATTACATATTGGAAGAAGAATCGACTGCTTCCCGAACACTATTGTGATTTTTTGTTAGCCCTATACACAGAGGGAAATGGAGCACAGGAAAAAAATAAAAAATCACAATGGTTTAAAAAAGAATTATTATTGCTTCTATTTATCCCTATTATTATGGTTTTATTTTATTTTACTGAATTATCTCTCATTTTGCAATTGGTCTTCGCCATCATTTTAATATTAATTGGAATTTATCTAATATTCTATTTTAGGAAAACAGGGTTATTATTTCAAATTCCATTAATTGTGACCGCACTTATATTGTTATTTGTTTCTGTTAAAATAACGTTAACCTTATTTCCTGATACCTTAATCGTTCTTTATACCGTTTTAGGATTTAATTGTATCTTGTGGCTTGCAGGCGGCTGGAAGTTTAAACAACTGCATTTTACACTGTCAGGCATACTGGGGATTGTGTTTTTATGCATTTTTCTTTTTAGCAATAAATTCTTTTAAATCATTACATCCTTTTTTAAAACATAAAATTGAAATGGAGAGTATAAATTCATTGCATTTGGGGGGATGGTAATGAATTTTGATTTGACGTCCGAGCAGGCCATGATAAAAAAGATGATAAAGGAATTTGCAGATGAGGAGGTAGCGCCTGGTGCACTTGAAAGGGACCGGCAAAAAAAGTTTCCGCTTGACGTGTTTCAGAAATTATCAAAGCTTGGAATGATGGGACTGTCTTTTCCAGAAAAGTATGGCGGAGCAGGTGCTGATACAATTAGTTTTGCCATCGTGACAGAAGAACTAAGCCGTGCCTGCGGGTCAACGGGAATCACCTATTCAGCTCATATATCTTTAGGAGGCGCTCCTATTTTTTATTTTGGCACGGAGGAACAAAAACAAAAGTATCTGCTTCCGATATGTACAGGAGAAAGCTTCGGTGCATTTGGATTGACTGAGCCAGAAGCAGGCTCTGATGCGGGTGGAACCAAGACAAGTGCTATTGAACAGAATGGAGAATTTATTATTAATGGGTATAAATGCTTTATTACTAATGCAAGCTATGCCAAATTTGTAGCAATTACGGCAGTAACCGGAAAAAGTGATGCTAAAAAAGAAATAAGTGCAATCATTGTTCCAACAAATTCTCCTGGTTTTACCATCGTTGATTCTTATGAAAAAATGGGGCTGCATGCTTCGAATACAACCGAGCTCATCCTTGAGGACGTTCATGTAGCGACAGAACAGCTGCTTGGAAGAAAAGGGGAGGGCTTTAAGCAATTTTTAGCAACACTCGATGGCGGTCGGATTGGAATTGGGGCAATGGCTGTCGGCATTGCTCAGGCTGCATATGATAAAGCTTTAAGCTATGCAAAAGAAAGAAAGCAATTTGGGCAGTCTATAAGCTCATTTCAAGCCATCCAGTTTAAACTGGCAGAAATGGCTATGAAAATTGAATTAGCGCGGAACAGTGTTTATAAAGCAGCGTGGTTGAAGGATGCAGGCAGGCCATTTGCCAAAGAAGCGGCCATGTGTAAATTATATGCTTCAAAAATCTGCATGGAAGTCACAGACCAAGCAGTTCAAATCCATGGAGGTTATGGTTATATGAAGGATTATCATGTTGAAAGATATATGCGGGATGCAAAATTAACTGAAATAGGCGAAGGGACTTCAGAGATTCAGCATCTGGTGATTGCAAGGGCAATTGGCTGTTAAACAGTCCAAAAAGAATGTTTCTTCGCAACTGACTGCGAATCTTCATCCAATTGGATGAAGATTAGTTTTTTTTAGAAACTAAATGTGACAAAGTTTGATATAAGGGCTTTTACTTCTTAAGGATTTCGAGTAAAATAGGAATTGTTTAAATATATTAATTAGTTAAAAAGTTTCTACATAGGGGAGGGTATTGTTATGAAACGGAATCCGATTATACCTTTTGCGATTATTATGGTTGTCGGAGTATTAGCCATGTTTATTCTTTCATTCAAAGGCGTTGGAGATTCAAAAGAATTAGCAGCAGAGCTTGAAGGCGGCGGCGAGGCAAAAACAGAAGAAGTAGCTGCTAACCCGGAAGACATTTATAAGCAAAGCTGTGTAAGCTGTCACGGTGATCAATACCAAGGAGGAGTGGGGCCTTCCTTAAAAGGTGTTGGCGACAGACTATCTAAAGACCAAATCGCGGATGTTGTAACAAATGGTAGAGGTGCTATGCCTCCAGGCCTAGTACCAGCAGAAAAAGCCGGCGAAATGGCTGATTGGTTAGCGGGTCTTAAATAAGAAAACGTATTCAAAGAAAAGCGGAAGCGCCTTCGGAACATAAAGAACATGTTCCTGCAAAGAAATTTCAAGGAAGCTTTCCTTGGTGCTAAAGCAAAAAAAGCATAAGACAAGCCTGCTGGAAAGGTGTTCTTTACCTTTCTGGAAGGATTGGCTTATGACTCGAGGTACTAGGCGCTGTAGCTAGATAGTTACCTAATTTTACAAAAAATTTCTTGTCCTTTGCATATGCAAAGGACTTTTTTTATACTTAACAGGAAAGATATAATATATGTTCGTTGTAAAATGAATAAATGAAGGTTAAGTGGTGAAGGAATGAATAGCGAAAAATTATCATACCGTTTAGAAACTGTGACAAAATACATACCGCAAGATCATAGATTAGCCGATATAGGTTCTGATCATGCCTATCTGCCCTGCTATGCAGTTCAAAAAGGGATCGTACCATGGGCAGTGGCTGGAGAAGTAGTAGAAGGTCCCTATCAGTCAGCTAAAAGACAAGTTGATGAAGAAGGATTAACAGATAAGATCTCAGTACGAAAAGGAGACGGACTAGAGGTCATCGAACAGGAAGAGGTAGATTGTGTAACGATCGCAGGTATGGGAGGAGCACTGATTGCCAGTATCCTTGAAAAAGGGAAGGAAAAGTTAGCGCATGTTAAAAGGCTTATTCTTCAGCCGAATATTAGTGCTATTACGATCCGAACCTGGTTATTGGAGAATGGCTGGGGTCTGATAGCCGAAGAAATTATAGAGGAAGATGGGAAAATATACGAAATCCTTGTCGCTGAACAAGGTAATGAAAAGATGACCTATCAAAATCATCTTGAAAAAGGTTTATTGTTTGGTCCTTTTTTATTGCGGGAACATAATCCGGTTTTTCGAAAAAAATGGACAGCCGAGAAGAAAAACTGGTTAACCATAGTCAGTAAGCTTGAACAGGCTTCAGATACAGCAGAAAATAGGGAGAAGAAAGCGGAACTTATAAGAAAAATAGAGCTGGCAGAGGAGGTTTTAGAGCATGAAAAAGGTTAATGGTCATGAGATTATTCAATTATTTGAGGCATTTGCTCCAAAGCCATTAGCGATGGAGGGAGATAAAATAGGTTTGCAAATCGGCCGGTTAAACAAACCTGTTAGACGTGTTATGATCGCCCTTGATGTCCTTGAGGAAGTGGTGGATGAAGCAATTGAAAAAGAGGTTGACCTGATCATTGCTCACCATCCGCTGATTTATAGACCACTACAAAACATTACGACTGATAAACTTCCAGGCAGAATGATTGAAAAGCTGTTGAAACACGAAATTGCTGTATATGCTGCGCATACAAATCTTGATGTGGCAAAAGGCGGGGTAAACGATTTATTAGCAGAAGCACTGCAGTTGTCAAATACGCAAGTACTTGCTCCGACCTATGAAGTTAAGTTGAAAAAATTAGTTGTCTTTGTACCAAATCTGGATAGCGGCAAAGTGAAAGCTGCACTTGGTAATGCTGGAGCAGGAGCAATCGGAAACTATAGTCATTGTTTGTACACTTCATCAGGAATCGGTCAGTTTCTTCCAAATGAGACTGCCAATCCTCATATTGGACAAAATGGTGTACTTGAAGAAGTAAACGAAGAGAGAATTGAAACTATTTTTCCAGATTATTTGGAAAGAAAAGTAGTCCAGGCTATGCTTAAGGCGCATCCGTATGAGGAGGTTGCCTACGATATTTACCCGTTAGAAAACAAAGGAGAAATCCTCGGCCTTGGCAGAATTGGTGAAATAGAAGAAACAACATTAGGGGAATTTGCTCAGTTTGTAAAACAAGCCCTTGATGTGCCTGCGCTTCGTGTTGTTGGTGATTTATCAGCGAAAGTGAAAAAAATAGCAGTGCTTGGTGGAGATGGAAATAAGTATATTTCATCAGCGAAATTTAAAGGTGCTGATGTCTATATCACTGGTGATTTATACTATCATGTTGCACATGATGCGATGATGATGGGCTTAAATGTCATTGATCCCGGACACAATGTAGAGAAAGTAATGAAACAGGGTGTATCCCGTTATTTAACAAAGAAATGTCAGGAAAAAGGCTATGATGTATCTATTTTTCCGTCTGAGAAGGTCACTGAGCCCTTTCAGTTTATCTAATAGTAAAAAAAACGGCGGTATGGGTGGGTCCATATCGCCGCTTTTTTATCAATGATGCTAGTTTTGTTTTACTTTAGGTAAGATCTTATTTAACGGTATTTTATTTTCTTTTACCCAGGTAGAAGGATTTGCTGAGTCAAAGTTTTCTAAAAATGTAATGACTTCTTTTGTAATTGGAGTAGGTGTAGAGGCACCTGCTGTGACAGCCACTGTTTTTGCATCCATAATCCAATCAAGTTCAAGCTCAGTAATATCGGCAATGCGATAGGCCGTTGTATGGGCTATATCTTCTGAAACTTGAGCAAGACGATTCGAATTGTTGCTGCGCGGGTCTCCGACGACAATGAGGACATCGGCTTCTCCAGCTTGGTCAGCAACAGCTTCCTGTCTTATTTGTGTAGCAAGACAGATTTCATTAAGAAATTCTGCGTGAGGAAATTTTTCTTTTATTTTGTCCATCACATGTTTTACATCCCATTGACTCATGGTTGTCTGATTTGTCACAATAATTTTTTCTGCATCAAGAGTTAAACTCTCTACATCCTGTTCATTTTCAACTAAATGAACAATGTGGGGAGCAATTCCAACGGCTCCTTCCGGTTCAGGATGATTTCTTTTTCCAATATAAATTACAGTATAGCCTTCCTTTTCCTTTTGGCGGATTAAATCATGTGTTTTCGTTACATCCGGACAAGTGGCATCAATGGTGACAAGACCTTTTTGTTTGGCAAGTTCCCTTACTTCTGGTGAGACGCCGTGTGCCGTAAAAATGACTGTCCCGCTGTCTACTTTTTCAAGAATTTCCTTGCGGTTTTTACCGTCTAATGTAATGATGCCTTCTTCTTCAAATGCATCTGTAATATGTTTATTATGGACAATCATGCCCAGTATATAGATAGGGCGTGGTAATGATTTATCTAATGCTGCATTACGGGCTATTACCATAGCATCAACTACACCATAACAGTAACCGCGTGGAGCAATTTTTATTACGTTCATCTCCGATCCTCCCAGAAAGCTCTTTTTCATTCATTATAGTCAACAATAATAATTATAGCAAAACCAAAATCAAACAGTTAGTATAGGCAAAATAAAAAAGAATGCTGCAGCCAGCATTCTTATATATACAGTTTTGGTGTTGACGGCAATGGTGTACGATCGGCTGATTTCTCTTGCTTTTCCGTGTCTAAAGCCAAATCCATTTTATCTTCATGATCTTTAGTATCATGATCTTTAGTTGGTTTGGTTTTATTTGGTTCGGTTTCTGAATTTTCCGGGGCATCTTTTAATCCGCGATAAAGTTTCCATAATGCTGGAAGGTTTTTGACAATCGGACCGTATTGTTGAACAAGGGGGCCCACTTGTGAGGCAGTATTTAAGACCTTTTGTGTATTGGATAACACGCTAGTTAACGAAGAAGGGTTTGCCAGTGCTCTAAGAAATGACCCTCCGCCGCCAGCCTGCCCCGGACTCATTGCACTGAGTAAATTTCTACTACCGAGTATATTTCTACTACCGAGTAAATTTCTACCATTGACTCCAGCTTGTGTTCCTCTTCCAAGCAGTCTCGATAGTAATCCCCCTCCCCCTCTTTGCTGCATCTGTGGATACGTACCCATCATTGATCGAAAAGGCGGCCTACCGTAAGGATTAAAATTGTGGGGGGGCATCCCTGTTTGCATTGGAAAACGATATCTAGGCATCATATTGCAGTGCCTCCCTTCTGATCTTCATAACACGAAGATCCTTTCCATTTAGATAGTTCTTTAAAACCCTTATATCCTATTCAGGGATGCTGATTTTTGATTGGGATAAATGCGGAGTTGGAACTAGATAACTAATGGTGGTCATTCTTGTCGAAATTGATTATAATATAATGATGGTCATAATAGGCTATTTTGACAGCATTTTGGTAATAATGAATGATGATAGCCCTTAATTTAAAGGAGTTAAAAGATGAATGAGACAAAATTTGAGCGTTTCAACTTGAAACCGTTTATTATAGAAGCTGTAAAAGAACTTGGCTTTTATGAGCCGACTGAAATTCAAGAAAGAATTATCCCTACTGTATTAAAACATGAAAGTGCAATCGGTCAATCGCAAACAGGGACAGGTAAGACACATGCGTATGTACTGCCGGTTATTCATAGTATTGATCCGGCACGTCAGGAGGTTCAGGCCATTTTTACTGCACCGACAAGGGAATTGGCCTCACAAATCTATCAAGAAACATTAAAAATTGTTCAGCATAGTCCCGAGGGTCAGGAAATATCTGTCCGTTTATTCATTGGCGGTACGGATAAGCAGAGAACTATAGAAAAGTTAAAGACACAGCCGCAAATTGTTATTGGTACTCCAGGAAGAATTAGTGATTTAGTAAAAGAGCAGGCATTAGTTGTACATACTGCCACTATGCTTGTAATTGATGAAGCAGACATTATGCTTGATATGGGATTTCTCACGGATGTAGATTACATTGCTGCAAGGATGCCGCAGAATTTACAAATGCTGATTTTCTCTGCCACCATTCCGGAAAAGCTAAAGCCATTTATGAAGAAGTATTTGGAAAATCCAAAATATATTCATATTGAGCCAAAGCAGGTGACAGCTGCTAAAATTGAGCATTATTTGCTACCGGCAAGGCACCGCAATAAGCTTGTATTGGTTCATCAGGCATTGCTTCATTTTAATCCGTATTTAGCGATTGTTTTTACAAATACAAAGAAAAAAGCAGATGAGGTTGCGGATGGGTTAATGGCCAAAGGTTTAAAGGTAGGCCGAATTCATGGAGATTTAGCACCGCGTGAGCGGAAAAAAATGATGAAGCAAATTATGGATTTAGAGTATCAATACATCGTTGCGACTGATTTAGCAGCGCGCGGCATTGATATTCAAGGGATAAGCCATGTGATTAACTATGAGCTTCCGTCGGATCTTGACTTTTATATCCATCGGGTGGGAAGGACAGCTCGAGCCGGCTATTCCGGTATTGCTCTAACGATTTACGAGGATTCCGATGAGGATGCGCTAAACCGTTTAGAGAAAATGGGCATTGAATTTAAAAATGTAGATTTTCAACATAAAGAATGGGTTGAATTGGAAGACCGAAACAAGCGGAAAAAGCGAAAAAAGCAAGTGGATGAAATCGATTTAAAAGCAAAATCTCTATTCCAAAAGCCGAAAAAGGTAAAGCCTGGCTATAAAAAGAAAATCCAGCATGAAACAGAAAACTTTAAGAAGAGACAAAAGAGAATACAGAAGAAAAAGTAAGAGCAAGGGGAGAGCGAAATGTTAAAAATTGGTTCTCATGTATCAATGAGTGGAAAGAAGATGCTTTTGGCTGCGAGTGAAGAAGCTGTATCGTACGGCTCTAATACGTTTATGATCTATACTGGTGCACCGCAAAATACAAGAAGAAAAAAACTAGAAGACTTAAATATAGAAGCCGGGAGAAAACATATGGAGGAAAATGGCATACATGAAATTATTGTACATGCTCCATATATTATTAATATTGGGAATGCGGTAAATCCAGCTACATTCGAACTTGGTGTGAACTTTTTGCGGACAGAAATTGAGCGTACCGAGGCAATCGGGGCTGCTCAAATTGTTCTGCATCCGGGTGCTCACGTCAAGGAAGGAGCAGAAGTAGGAATTAAGAAAATCATCGAAGGCTTAAATGAAGTGCTAACGGGAAATGAAAACGTCCAAATTGCACTTGAAACAATGGCCGGAAAAGGCTCTGAGTGTGGCAGATCTTTTGAAGAATTAGCGATGATCATTGATGGGGTTACACATAATGATAAGCTTTCTATCTGTTTTGATACTTGCCATACGCATGATGCTGGCTATAACATTATTGAGGATTTTGATGGAGTATTGAACGATTTTGATCATATTATTGGAATTGATCGATTAAAGGTGCTTCATATTAATGACAGTAAAAATGAACAGGGGTCAAGAAAAGACCGTCATGAAAATATTGGTTATGGTCATATTGGCTTTAAAGCATTAAATTATGTTGTTCACCATCCTCAGTTAACAGAAGTACCAAAAATTCTCGAAACTCCATTTGTCGGTGATGATAAGGATAATAAAAAACCGCCATATAAGCATGAAATCGCGATGCTGCGGAATAAAACCTTCAATGAAAATTTACTCCGTGATATTGTAAATGAAGCCTAAAAAAAGCGGCCAGGCACGAGACTTCTTGTGCCTGGTCTTATTTATTTCATTAACTCTAACAGCAGACGATTTACTTCCTTGGCTGTCTCCACGCCCGCTGTTCTAGCAATTTCTTTAATAAGAATAGCTCGCTCTTTGTCATCAAATATATTCACTTGCCTGCCTCTTAAGTATTTAGCAATTTGGGCAGCTTGTGACTCGGATATTGAGATTTTAAATATATTTGCATATCTCAATAATTCCTCTTTTGTAATGGTATTTATTTTATGATTGATGATGTTAGCAAAAATCTTCATGTCATCACTCCTCTATTGATAAAATATGTTTAGCGTGAAGGAAGCGTGACAGCAAGATACTATGGAAAGTAAAGAGATTTCGGCTTTACTTTTAATCGCAGTTCTTGTATACTCTAAATCGGAATGATTTCGGAATTCGGGTGATGAAATTGAGTAAGGAGTTAATTATTCAGATTAGCGGACTTTCATACCGCTATGAAAAGGAATATGTTTTAGAGGATATAAATCTTTCTGTTCAAAAAGGTTCTTTTCTTGGAATTGTCGGGCCGAATGGTTCCGGAAAATCTACCTTGTTAAAGCTCATACTAGGGCTTTTAAAAACACAGCAAGGTGAGATTAAACTGTTTAATGAGGAGATCAGCCGGTTTAAAGAATGGGAGCGGATAGGCTTTGTTTCACAAAAAGCAAACTCATTCAATACAGGTTTCCCTGCTACTGTCTATGAAGTCGTTAAAAGCGGGTTGACGAAAAAAATCGGCTTATTTCATCATTTTAAAAAGGAAGATCAGCAAACCATTCTAGAAGCGGTCGATTCAGTAGGGCTTCTTCCTTTTTTAAAGCGAAATATCGGCGAACTGTCAGGAGGCCAGCAGCAGCGGGTGTTCATTGCCAGATCCCTTGTCAGCAAACCGGAACTCTTAATTCTAGATGAACCGACTGTTGGTGTTGATGCACAAAATGTCCGTTCTTTTTATGACATGCTCGGTGATTTAAATAAAAGGCTCGGTATTACCTTAATGCTGGTAACACATGATATTGGAACGATTACGGATAAAGTGACGCATGTAGCTTGTTTAAATAAACATCTGCATTTTCATGGCAATACTCATGAATTTGAAGAACAAAATAAAAATGGCTTGGCGGCATTTTATGGTTATGACCTCCATTTATTAACACATGAACATGCTCATGGACATGAACATGGAGGTAGATAGTCATGATTGCAGGTATGTTTCAATATGAATTTTTACAAAATGCCTTTCTTACGGGAATCATTATTGGCATTATTGCCCCGCTTATTGGTGTATTTGTTGTGGTCAGAAGGCTCTCATTAATTGCAGATGCTCTTAGCCATGTTACACTTGCGGGGATCGCAGCAAGTCTTTTGCTTGAAAAAAAGTTTTTGCCTGCCGGGTCCTTAAGCCCGATCTATATGGGAATGGTATTTTCCGTTGCAGGCTCTTTGTTTATTGAAAAGCTGAGAACGGTTTACAAGCAGTATCAAGAATTGGCTATACCGATTATTCTATCAGGCGGTATCGGGTTAAGTGTTATTTTTATTTCTCTTGCGGATGGGTTTAATACAGATCTTTTCAGTTATTTATTTGGAAGTGTTTCAGCGGTCAGCAGAGCTGATTTATGGCTGATCTTTATCATAAGCATATTTGTTGTTGCCATTATTTTTCTATTATACAAGGAATTATTTTTAATTTCTTTCGATGAGGAACATGCAAAAGCTTCTGGACTTCCAACGAAAGGACTGCATTTAATTTTTATTATTATGGTTGCGCTTGTAATAGCAGCATCGATGAGAGTGGTTGGAGTACTGCTTGTGTCAGCGCTGATGACTTTACCTGTTGCTGCAGCGATTCGCATCGCCAAAGGCTTTAAACAGACGATATTCTATTCCATTCTATTCGGTGAAATTTCGGTTGTAGGCGGATTATTCATCTCGTATTATCTTGACTTGGCTCCTGGTGGAACGATTGTTATGATCTCGATCATAATCTTGATTCTGTCCATTTTAGTAAAAAAGTGGATGGTATAAAGTATAGTATAAAGGGGGAGAAGCAGGATGAATGTTGATCAAGCGATGACGATATTGAAGGATAAGGGCTATAAGCATACAGGCAAAAGAGAAGAAATGCTCCAGTTATTTGCTGATCACAATAAATATTTAACAGCAAAGGATGTTTTGGATAAACTTAAAGATCAATATCCAAGTTTAAGCTTTGACACCATTTATCGTAATTTATCACTTTTTGTTGAATTAGGAATAGTTGAAATGACAGAGCTGTCAGGGGAAAAGCACTTTCGTCTAACCTGTTCCCATCATCATCATCATCACCATTTTATTTGTCTGGATTGTGGGAAAACGAAGGAAATTGAAACTTGCCCCATGAATATTCTTACAGATAATTTAAAAGGGTATGATATATCTGGTCATAAATTTGAAATATACGGCCGTTGTCCGGATTGTTTAGCAGGAGTCCAAGTGTAAAAAAAGGGTTTGTCCATGGGACAGCTCCTTTTTTTTATGTCTGAATAAACCAGTAGAGTCAAACATTGTTATAGTGAAAATGTTGTTTCAGTACACAATAATAAATGTCTTATCGATGAAATCCTGTTAAAGGGTAATTAGATGAGGCAGTCCAAGCTTTGAAAATGGACAACAAAGCATGAAGAGAGCGGGGGATCATAATGGCAGATCTAGACCCAAAAGATGTAGAGAAACAAAAAGAACAAAATGACGGCCAGCTGTATGGTGTAGATAATTTTGGAGAACAGAACTATCGGGAAGAAACAGCGGCTGAAATTGCAGCACCGACACCGATAAGGGTAAACCAGCGCACAAATGAGCAAAATAATGCTCAAACAAAAGAAGGCGGTACAGGCATTGGTTTAGCTGCAATTGCTCTGTCCATCTTATCATTGTTCGTGTTTCCGGTTCTATTTGGGGCTGTAGGTATTGTTCTTGGTTTTATTGCTCGTGCTAGAGGAGCAAAAACGGGTACTTGGGCGATTACCATTGGAGCTATTTCTCTTATTCTCGGGATGTTCATCCTCCCGTTTTTCTGATAAAGCGGTTAGCGCCTGATAATAAAAAAGAAGAAGCCTTATACAATTTGTACGAGGCTTCTTCTTTTATATCCAAATTACATTTTCTGCTCTAGTGCTTGTTTAGCAAAATATTCCTCTGCAATTTGATCGATTTCTTTTTTTAATTCCTCTACAAGTTCAGCTTCCGGAACCTTTCGGACAATTTCCCCTTTACGGAATAACAAACCTTCTCCGCGTGCGCCGGCGATACCGATATCAGCCTCACGAGCTTCTCCTGGACCGTTAACAGCACAGCCAAGAACAGCCACTTTAATCGGGGCTTTAATTTTTTGAATGTATTCTTCTACTTCATTTGCAATACTGATTAAATCAATCTCAATTCTTCCACAGGTTGGACAAGAAATAAGTGTTGCAGCATTTGAAGATAGACCAAATACTTTTAACAATTCTCTGGCAACTTTTACTTCTTCGACAGGATCGGCACTTAATGAAATTCGGAGTGTATTCCCAATCCCTTTGCTTAAAATTGCCCCTAACCCGGCAGCACTTTTGATTGTACCGGCGAATAATGTTCCTGATTCAGTAATACCAAGGTGAAGTGGGTAATTAAATGCTTTAGCCGCCTTTTCATAGGCTTCAATCGCTAGCGGAACATCGGATGCTTTCATTGACACGATAATATCATGAAAGTCTAAATCCTCGAGAATTTTGATATGATGGAGAGCACTCTCAACCATACCGTCAGCAGTAGGATAGCCGTATTTATCTAAAATTCTCTTTTCCAGTGAACCCGCATTTACTCCAATGCGAATTGGGATCCCTTTCGCTTTTGCTGCATTTACAACAGCTTCAACCTTTTCGCGTTTGCCGATATTACCAGGGTTGATACGGATCTTGTCTGCGCCGCCTTCAATGGCCTTTAAGGCAAGCTTGTAGTCAAAATGAATATCAACCACAAGAGGAATATGGATGCGTTTTTTTATTTCTGAAATGGCATTTGCTGCTCTTTCGTCTGGACATGCTACCCGTACAATTTGACAGCCTGCTTCTTCAAGCCGGTGAATTTGGGCCACTGTTGCTTCAACATCATGTGTTTTTGTTGTCGTCATACTTTGGATAAATAACTCATTACTTCCGCCGATCGTTAAGTTTCCAACTTTTACGGGCCGGGTTTTCGTTCGATGTATGATTTCACTCAATGGTGATTCGCTCCTTTAATAAATATTCATTCCTAAATAACATATTGGTTATGAATGGAGATTAGATTTTGAAAATAAAGTGTGGGGCTTTAAAAGATACCGCAGCCGCCACTCATTATTTTACAAGACTATTTTTATTGTAGCAATGAACATGGGAAATTGACAAGGAAGTTGATGGGAAGAATCTTTCCAGAACATGCTGATAAAGTTATTGTTCTTTCGGGTATGTTGGAAATTTATAGACCTTTCCTTGTTGAATCTCCTGGGGAGAAACACCATTGTTTAACTCTTTAAAATCAGCTATTACTTCTGTTATTGGCACTGAAATAGAATCATTAAGATGATTTTCAAGGATAGATATAACTGTGTCACCTGCACCCACTTTTTCTTCAAAGTAAGGCCGAGCTTCTTCCCGGCTCGATTCCGAATCTGTGCTCATTTTGGAAACAGCTGTTTCCTTTATCATATTTGCAGGAAGAGTACCTTGGCTTAAGTCATAGTAGACGGAATATAAGATAATAATGGCAATGATTACTCCGACTAACCGCTTCACATTTCTTCCTCCCAGCTATTATTTAATACCATTTGTATGCTTATCCAAGATCTAATAGAACAAATGTATCCGTTTAGGAAAATATACCTAAATTAATAAAATCCTTACTATTCTTTTACAAAAATTTAATAGTATTTTGTGATAATGAGGAAAGAAGAACTAGCAGGAGGTTATTTTGTGGGTAACAACATGAGAGGATTTCATAAATTAAATAGGTCCCCAATAAACTTTAAACGATTATATGATGACATATCATCTAAATTTACATTACAGACAAGATTGTTATTCGTTTTTCTAAGCCTATTAATCCTTACTGATTCAACAGTTTCATACATATCATATATAAAATCAAAAGAAACAACGATTTATTTAATGGAAGAACGTTTGAAGAAAGAGGTAACGAATGTTTATGATTTAGCACAGAGTTTAATGCTCTTATACGTAGGAGATAATGAGAAGTTTATTTCAGAAATGAATAGGATGATAAAAAAACATGAAGCAAGTCTTGCTAAGGATGGTCTGCACGGAGATTATTTTCTTATTACAGATAAGGGTGCAGAACCTTTCATGATTAGTCGCAATACCTCAATTAAATTTAACAAACAGACAATAAATTTAATTAATAATAAAAAAGACGGAATTATTCATGATAATGTAAATGGTGAGATGTACTCTATTTCTTTTAAGGAAGTACAGGAGTTAAAAGGAATATATACAATAGCCATTCCTCAAAAACAATATTTGCAAAACCTGAATGAAATGGCACGAGACATCATATTGGTTTCCGTTATTAGCGTAATTGTGACGTCGTTTATCATTATCTTATTAGTAAGGGGTCTAACTCTTCCGCTATCCAACCTGCGTGAAGTAATGAAAAAGGTGAGTGAAGGAAATTTAGAGAATCACGTTGAGGCGAAGACAACAATACCTGAGATTACATCACTTGTTAAGAGTTTTAATGCCATGATCTCTCAAATGCAGGGATTGTTAGTTAATATAGCTTCGACAACAAATGATTTAACGAAAACAGGTGAAAAACTTAAAGTAACATCTAGTGAAGTAATAGAAGAAAATGAACAATTATTTTCGGCGATTCGTATCGTTAAAGCAGGGGCAGAACAAACGGTAAGCAGTTCAGAGGATAGTATTGAAAAGTTTCAGAACATGAAAGAATCCACTAATCAAATATTTGACCGCATGAATAGGATGATTCAAAAAGCAGCAAGTATGAATGAAAGTGCAATGGAAGGAGACCGGAATATTGGTGAAATGGTACGTGCAATTGAAGGTTTTAAATTAGAGTTTAAAGATATCTCAGAAACCGTACGATCTGTTAAGGTTCATTCTAAATCTATTGCTAGTGTTGTTACCATAATTGAGCAAATAGCAGAGCAAACCAAACTATTAGCATTAAATGCTGCCATTGAGGCTGCAAGAGCTGGAGAAGCTGGAAAAGGCTTTGCAGTAGTGGCTCATGAGGTTAGAAAATTAGCTGATCAATCATCTTTAGCCACTAAGGAAATTTCAAAAACTATTGAGACAATGGAGGTAATTTCTTTTAAAGCAGCAAATGATTTTGATGAAATGTTAATTAATTTAGAATCAAAATTTATTACTGTAGAAGAAAGTAGAAAATCGTTTGATGTTTTAATGAGAGAAATTGAAGAGGTTAGTGGTATGATAGAAAACAGTCAAAAACAGCTTTCTTTACTAAATGAGACACTTCCGACAATGGAATCGGCTACAGAGAATTTTGTTTCTATTTCTCAGCAAACTTATGAAAGTTCAGAGCATATGTTAAATGCCTCAGAGCTGCAGCAGGCCAAAGTCAAAATGAATCAGGAAGAAGGAAATAGACTGATAGAGTTGTCAAATTTACTAAAAAGACTGACAAATGAATTCCAGTTTAATAGTTAAGTATGATATATATTATTGATTTTTCTGGGGCATGTAAGCTATACTTTGGATAATGTACAGAACTGGAAGAGGGGAGACAAGTGGCAAACAATTGGTCGGAGGAAAATCTTATCTCGATACGGGAAAGAGCTTACTTGCACCTGAAAGATCTTATTCTTGAAGGGGAATTAAAAACAGGAGATCGGTTAGTAGAAAGAGAATTGGCAGAAAAGTTAAATATTAGCCGTACACCAATACGTGAAGCTTTGTTTCGCTTAGAATCACTTGGCTTTGTAAAAACAGTTCCCCGAAAAGGTGTAATTGTTGCAGATATTACTGAAAAAGAAATACTAGAGGTATTTACCATTCTTTCTTCTTTAGAGGTCTTAGCGGCAAAATTAGCAGTACAAAAATTAGACGAAGAGACAAAACAGAGATTCCAAGCCAGTATCGAAAAAGTAGAAAACTACTTGAAAGATAACAACAGTACGGATTATTCTGCCCTACATAATGAATTGAATGACCTTTTATATCGTTCTGCTAAAAATACGAAGCTTTTTGAAATGTTAAGTGGATTATCAGATTATATTCGGGCTTTTGCTAAGACCGGATATCGTAAAGAAGGAAGACCAGAACAGTCCATGAAGGAACATATCGAAATTATGAAGGCGATCATAAATCAAGAAACAGAAATGGCGGAATATCTCACAAAAATCCATATTGAAAATTCTAAAAAAGCGTATATTGATGCAGTTAATCGTGATAAAAATGATTAACAAATAAAAAAGAAGAGTCTACCTCTTCTTTTTTTGTTTTGAAACATACGTTGGAAAAATATATG
This sequence comes from Niallia oryzisoli, assembly GCF_036670025.1. NCBI lineage: Bacteria > Bacillati > Bacillota > Bacilli > Caryophanales > Bacillaceae > Niallia > Niallia oryzisoli. The sequence goes on from NZ_CP137640.1 coordinate 1,389,254, forward strand.
TAAGAAAATCTTCCAGGAAAACATACAGGTTATTCCTATTGTCGTATACTTAAAGAAATTAATTTTATGTATGACAAATTCTTTCATAAAAAGAAAAGGGTATAAGAATCACCTGGAGGGAGGGAGAGGTGACTCTCATACGTTAAAAAAATACTTAGTAAAAATAATATCAAATATAGGGTTTTGTGACAACAGATAATTTTCAAAATATTTAATTTATAAAATTTTCAAAATTGTTGTACAATACATTAATTTAATGATATATTATTTTCAATACGTCTATAGTGAAAAGGAGGATGGTCGATACATTTACAATAAATGTTGGGAGGAGCGTGAAATGGAAAGAGGGGGAATGGCAAATAGCCGATTTTCAAAGGATCTTATTTTTTATTATTGGTATACAAAATACGAAATGGTAAATACAAAAATAAAGATCTTTGAAAAGTAGTTAGCAATTATAAAATTTGACTTTGGAGGGAATATATGGAACTAACTTTAGCACATTGGTTGTATGTAGTGGTCACGGTTTCTGTTATATTGACAATGCTATTAAGAAAAGGCGTTGTTCTACCAACACTCATTGGAACTTTCATAGTTGCTGCAACTTACAATGGCAGTATAATCTCTGGCTTTCAAGCAGTTTTTAACGCTAATCTAGTAGCAGCTAAAGAGCTTTTTAATATATTCCTAATTATCTCAATCATGATTGCGCTACTTAATTCATTAAAAGACTTAGGAGCAGACAATAAAATGGTAGCTCCTTTACAGAAGATCATGGTGAATGGTCATGTATCCTATATCATTTTAATGGCGGTAACCTATATTATATCGCTCTTTTTCTGGCCAACTCCAGCTGTTCCGTTAGTCTGTGCTTTATTAGTACCGGCAGCAGTAAAGGCAGGTTTACCAGTTATGACTGCAGCAATGGTTGTTTGTATCTCTGGTCAAGGGATGGCCTTATCATCTGACTATATTATGCAGGTTGCTCCAATGATTAGTGCAAAGGCTGCAGGTATTGAAACAGCTGCAGTATCTGATAAAGTTTTAATTCTTTCTTTAATAACAGGATTCAGTGCACTTGTAATCGTTTACTTAAAAGAACGCAAAGGAATTAAATCAACTTCTAAGACAGAAGTTACGACTACGCAAGAAGGACAAGCCTTTTTGGATGCTGCAAATGAAATGGCTGCAACAATTGAAGATGGCCCGAAACTGACTAAAGATAAACAAAGATGGGGAAGCCTGTTTGCTGTTCTTGTACCGTTATCAATGCTGGCTATTATGATTTTTATGTTCCAAGCTAAAGTAAGCGGCGGTTCCGGGTTAGAAGGTGGAAATGGTGCTGCCTTAATCGGCGGGGTAGCCGTGATCCTATTGATTTTGGCTACCATTGCATTTAACCGCTTACATGCATTTGAAAAAATTAGTGAGCATTTGACAGAAGGATTTTTGTTTTCATTCAGAGCTATGGCACCTGTTATTCCAATCGCTGGTTATTTCTTTATGGGAAGCTCAGACTTTTCACCGGCTATCCTTTCCTTAGGTGAAAATGAGCCTGTACCTGGATTCCTTTTTGATTTGATTCAGGCAGGACAAGATTATATTCCGCAAAGTCCATTTATTGCTGGATTTGGGATATTAATAATTGGGTTAATTACTGGTATTGACGGATCAGGCTTTGCAGGACTGCCGTTGACAGGCGCTTTATCCGGTGCATTGGCGAACGGCGGAATTGATGCTGCCACACTTGCTGCTATTGGTCAAATGGGTTCTGTGTGGTCTGGCGGAGGTACAATTATTGCTTGGTCGTCACTTGTTGCAATTGCAGGATTTCTTCAGGTATCTCCAATGGAGCTGGCAAGAAAGAATTTTATTCCCGTCATAATTGGACTAAGTATTGCGACAGTGGCAGCGGTTCTAATATGGTAAAAAAAACAGGGATATTCCCTGTTTTTTTGCCATATTCAAGTATGCTTTTGGAAGAATGAATCATAAGGAAAAATAAAATTGAGGAAGTGAAGGGATGCAACAGATAAGAGTAGGATTAGTAGGAATTGGGCGATTAGGCACCTCTCTTGTTAAACAATGGGATCAAATGAAGAAAGCAATTGGTGTTTATCATCCAGATACATTAAAGCTTGACCAATTTTGCCAGTCATATGAAAATAGTTATCCGATTAATAAAAGGGAACTTGAGAACTTGGATGTTATCATTCTTGCTCTTTCTGCAGCAGGCATCATCCCTTTTATTTCATCTCTCTTGGCAGAGGATATATCTTTAGGAAATACTAAAATTGTGAATATGGCAACAGCCTTATCGACAATAGAGATATGTAAAAAGTTTCCTTTATTGAATGTTTATGGTGTTAAATATATGGGACACTCAAGGGATCTTTTGGAAAACGGTGATGGGCTTTTTATTTCAGAGACAAGTCTGCCTACACAAATCGAGGAATACTTTTCAAGCATTGGTAGAATTAAACTCGATACTGAGGAACGATTGATTGAAGTAAATACATTGGCAACTTATTATGCAGCAAAAGCTGCAATCGAATTGGAATCAATTTTTGCCAAAAAAGCCTTGGACCCGGAGTATGCTGCAAGAGCATTAACATCAATTGCCCCTGAAGTGATCCGTTCCTACAGTAACGGGACACTTGGACATTTTGCTAAGGAGATTGTAAAGGAATTGCAAGGCACAAAAGCAGAATAATTGGAGAGAGGCTATGATAAAAGAAAACCCGGAGAAAACAAAAATTTTTCTCCGGGTTTTTTGGCGAGTCAGATGAACATTTCCAAAATAATTAGATAAACCATCGCAAAACCTACATAAAGACCTGTAAAACCAAGATTCCAATTGGAAACTTTAAATGAACTTTCCTTAATGATGTTAGACATAAGTCCCATTGTTGCATTGTATGGTCCAACTAAGAATGAGCCTACAGCACCAATTAACATGGCAACGGTTACGATATAGGGTGAAATCCCAAGCACACTTGGATTAAGTGCACCTGCCACTAAAGAAAGACTAACTGCTGGATGAAGGCCTATAAAGGCAAGACCTATAGGTATCAAAGGCAGCAATAGTAAGAAGAATTCTGCACCCATAACATTTATCATGTTAAGAGTCTGCTCATTAATAAACTCATTTGTATGAGAGAATTGTATTGTTGAAATCAAAAAGCCGGCTGATAAGAAAATAAAAAATTGATCTTTCATACTGACTGTAAAGGATTTAAAATGATCAATCAGCTGCGTAAAAAAGTCACTGCCTCTCCTTAATAATAATGCCCAGATCAACGAAAATGGAATAACCAATAAAGATACAAGAATGATAAAAGAATAATCAAAGTATGCATCTAATGTCGATATGACAATGATAAATAGAACGATAGCGAGTAAAATCTGCAGAACCCTAAATGGGGAATCCTTAAGACTGCTCTCCTTCGCGGCAGCCAATTCAGGGGTAGTGACTGCTTCTTCGTCTTCTATTTTCTTCGTTGATTTTTGTCTGCCTAATAACCAATCCAATAATAGTCCAAATATGCTTAACGGTAAGACATATGGAAGAATGGAAAGCCAACTCACCTTTGTCATTCCAACAACAATCCCTACAATAGGAGTGACCGGAGCCCACAGCAATGGCATCGCAAATCCTCGTGTTATGGCCCTGCTCAAAAAGCGGTTTTCCTGTTTAATGGGAAAGCTCTCCAAAGCTGGTCTTATAGAATAATAAGCCATTGGCAGTGTTGCCAGATTCATAAAGATACTAAAGAAGTATGATATACCAGACGTTAACATATATAGTTTTCCAGTGGTTTTTACCTTTTTATGAATGACCGTTTTGATACTCTCACTATACTCACCTAGTTTAATGGGGATCCCTAAAATAGGTACCAATGAAAATAGTGTTAGTAAATCGAGCATAGAACCAAATGAAGAGATATAATGGGTCCAGTCTGCGCCGCTAGTCCAGAGCAAAAATAATCCCAGTAATAAAAAAATACTTCCTAATATTCTTACGAACCGTTTGACTATTCCAAGTGTACTTAGAACAATCACTAGACATAGTATAGATATATACGGGTTGATACCTAGTTGCGGGAGCAGAGTTGATAGTAAATAAAGCAGTATAGCGGATAAGAATAATAATCTTAACATGACATCACCCTAACCTTTTTAAAATGGATTCAATCGGTTTATGGTATACCAAACGTCTGATTTTTCGTTAATTATAAATAAAATAACCATAAATTTAGGTATTTGGTATACAATCTGTTTAAAACATTGTATAATCAAATTGTAGAAATAATAATGAATTTCCGGAGGTAAGAATTATGTTTAACTATCTATTTGGATCTCAGAAAGCCGTTGCAAAGACTGAAAAGAAATTAGCCATTCTTAGAAAATTATTAAAGTTTTAACATATATGCCTATTATAACCGTCACTCTTGCAGGACGGTTTATTTTTTTGTTTGTTTGGTTTAATATCTCCCTTTTTCTTAACAAAATATTAATCCCGGAGAGATATATACTCTCTCCGGGATTAATATGAAATAATCATCATACATTGGCATTTTCAGATTTGATTAATTTAGAATGCTGAGAATCCTCGCTATTACCAGAAGCTTTAACAATTTCATTTAATTCTTCACGTGCTTCTTCAATTGTTGGGAATGTTTCAAAAAATTTCACATGGATGTTGTTCACATATTCTTTGCCGTCGTATTTCTCATATAATTTGATTTTCGCATTGTCATCGACGATCTTAGCAATCGTGTAGGTAGCCTTCAGACTGTCAAAAAAGTAAAATTGGTACGATTCAATGATTTCTAGAGCATCGTTCTCCAGTACAGTTTGGAAAGTATCTTTGTTCGTCAGAACAGTATATTTTTCCATTCATCTATCACTCCCTTTAAAGAATAAATTGTATGTCGACTCTAAGTTGAAAGTGTTAACAGGTATTTTGTTGCAATTGGAATATTGTATACCAAATTGCTTGTTTATAAGTTTAAATCATGATAGAAAAATATTCAACATAATTTTCTAAATTTTTAAATAACATTATGTGCATGTTGTTTTTGCTTTTCTATAAATGTTTTAGTATAATTAATTTAGTTTTCGAAAAACTTAGAAAATACAGTAAAGGGGCGATTGTATGCCAAAGGTTATTCTTCATGTAGACGGAACAATTGTTGAACAAGAAGTGAAAGATAATGCTAACTTAGTAGTTTTAGCCGGAACACGTCAGTTTCCACAATTGAAATATGGTTGTGGGATGGGAAGATGTACAAAATGCGTATGCCAGGTTATTGATGGAGCTGATGGGGTAACACCACCGAATTGGAAGGAAGAGAAGATGCTTGGTGACAAATTAAATGAAGGCTATCGTTTAACATGTCAAATGACTGTACAGAAAAATATTGAAATTTCTCAGGAAAATATCAAAATAGATCCCCCTAAAAAGAAATTATCACCAACCATTTAGTCATATTTTTAAGGTATACAAAATACCTTATTGGAGATCAAGAAAAACGTATGCTAGAAAATTGACTTATGAATAAATTAAAAGCAGGTGATTATATGGCTTGTTATGATCTAACAGCTATGACATGGGAAGAAGTTAAGGAAGCATTACAAACTGTTACATTTGCAATTATCCCGATTGGTGCACATGAACAGCATGGTCCGCATATGGTTGAAAGCTGCGATGCCGTACTGGCGGATAGAATGGCAAAAAGACTAGGAGAAAGAATGTATCCCTATGCGCTTGTATCTCCAACGATAAATATGGGAGTTTCACAGCATCATTTAAATTTTCCTGGTACCATTTCACTGCAGCCTACTACATTGATTGCAATTCTTAGAGATATGATCACATCATTAAAACACCATGGGGTAGAAAAGTTTTTACTATTAAATTCGCATGGCGGTAATCAATCAACATTGAATGTAGCATCATTAATGCTGTCAGATGAATTAAATGTTGAAGTATATTATGCAAAAACAACTGCGTCTGCCAAAAATGCCATCGGCAGTCTGGTTGAGTCAAAACTATTTGGTCACAGCTGTGAACGTGAAGTATCAGAAGCATTATATTTAGCACCTGAACTCGTTCGCAAGGATAAAATAGTAAAAGGAGCTATCCAGGAAGAGGGCAGATGGAAGCAATTACGGCCAGGAAAAGCAATTCAAGGATTTTATGCCTATGAAGAAATGACGAAAAATGGGTGTATTGGTGACGCGACAAATGCCAGCTTAGAAATTGGAGAACAAATAGTAGAAGAAGCATTGGATAACTTAGCAAAGGAATTATATACGTTATTAAATATTGAGGTTGATGTATATAATTAACCTGCCTAATATAGAAATAATAAAAATTTTTAAAAAATTTAGAAAACACTATTTACAAATGGTTAAGCATAGTTTAATATCTAGTTAACGGTATACCAAATACCAAAATAAAAATAAAAGATAGACTACATAAATAACAAGATCATAACCCTTTTATTTTTAAAGTATTTGGTATACAAAATATCAAATGCCAAATTATAAAAATTTAAACTTGGTAAACAATTAAGGAGGAAATTATAATGACTAAATTATTATCAAAAGACGAGTTTCGTAAAGAATTAGAGGATGCTATTAAAGGTAATCACAGTCAAAAGGCTCCATTCACAGTTGCTTGGGCTGAAGGGAAATTAGAAAGAAAGCACTTTGCAAAATGGGCTGAAAACCACTATCACTATGTAGGACCTTTCGCAAACTACTTAGCTTATATCTATCATAATACTCCAGACATTCCTGAGTATGAGTCAGCAAAAGACTTCACATTACAAAATATGTATGAAGAAGAAATCGCTGCAGACCGTCATACAGACCTGCTAATCCGTTTTGCTGAAGCTTGTGGTACAACTCGTGAACGAGTTCAAGATCCGAAAAACATGGCAGCTACAACATTAGGTCTTCAAAGCTGGTGCTATTCAGTTGCTGCCCGTGAACACTTTGTTGTAGCAACTGCAGCGTTAGTTGTAGGATTAGAATCTCAAGTACCTGATATCTACCGTAAGCAAACTCCAGCACTACGTGAGCAATACGGATTCACAGATGAAGAAATCGAATTCTTTGACCTTCACATCGTATCTGATGAAATCCATGGTGAACGCGGTTATAAAATCGTTCTTGACCATGCTAACACACCAGAATTACAACAACGCTGTATCGAAATTGTACGTGTAGGTGCAAACATGAGAAGAATGTACATGGATGGTTTATGGAGAGAATATCTAGAGCAAGATCTTGGAAGTTTAGTAGAAACAAAGTAATAAAGTAATGACTATAGAAGGGGAGTACACCCTCCTCTTCTTGGCCGTCAAATATAATCTTGGAAAGCAAGATTTAACATGACGGCCCATTTTTTTAAGAAGGTTAAAAGATAAATTATAGGAAACAGGTGATAGAGTGCTTACAACAAAAGTAGAAACATATAGCAATTATATAAATGGTGAATGGACGGAATCTGTAAGTCAAAAAACATTTACCAATATCAATCCAGCTAATAAAGAAGAAATTGTGGGGATTTTTCAAGCCTCTAACGAAGAAGATGTAAAGCAGGCTATTGATGCAGCTATCGAAGCTTTTCCAGCTTGGGCTCAAACAGCTCCCTCTAAACGGGCAGCCATCTTGAATAAAGCTGCAGCTATCCTTGAAGAAAATGCTGACGCTCTTGCCAGCGAATTAACAAGAGAAGAAGGTAAGCATGTTAATGATGCAAAGAATGAAGTCATTCGCTCGGCACAAACATTACGGTTTTATGCGGTCGAAGGGCAAAGCTTTACAGGTGAAACCTTTCCAAATGATGATCCAAATATGAAAGTTTCAACTGAGAGAGAACCACTTGGAGTTATCAGTGTCATTACTCCTTGGAATTTTCCTATTTCGATTCCTTCTCGTAAGATCGCTCCAGCTTTAATCACAGGAAATACTGTTGTTTTTAAACCTTCATCAGATACCCCTCTAATAGCTGTACGCCTTGTTGAGGCATTACATAATGCAGGTATACCAAAAGGCGTTATTAATCTAGTAACAGGGAAGGCTTCTGATGTGGGAGATTTGTTAGTCACTCATCCAGCGATTAAGGCGGTAACGTTTACAGGTTCAACAGCAGCAGGTGAAGACATTCATCAAAAATCTTCCTTTACAACTAGAACACAGATGGAATTAGGCGGTAAAAACCCGATTATTGTCATGGATGATGCAGATGTTGAGCAGGCAGCAACTTTGACTGTTAATGGCGGATTTTCATTAACAGGTCAGGCATGTACCGGAACAAGCCGTGTTATTGTTATGAAGGAAGTAAAAGATGCTTATGTTGAAAAATTAATTGAAAAAACGAAAGCGTTAAAAATTGGCAATGGCTTTGAAAACGGTGTGAAAATTGGCCCGTTAGCAAATGAAAAGCAGCTGAAAAATGTATTGAATTATATTGAAATCGGCAAAGAAGACGGTGCAACTCTTTGTTTTGGCGGCGGGCAGCTGACAAATGGAGAGTATGAAAAAGGATATTTTGTCGAGCCGGCAATTTTTACAGATGTTCGTCCTAGCATGAGAATTGCAAAAGAAGAGATCTTCGGTCCAGTTATTGCGATTATTGAAGTAAATTCGTATGAAGAAGCTATTGAGGTAGCGAATGATGTGGAATACGGCTTATCTGCTTCCATCATTACAAATAATCTAAAAACAGCACATCAGTTCACAAAGGATATACAGGCTGGAACAGTTAAAGTAAATCGTACTACAACAGGAAATCTTATGAACGCTCCATTTGGCGGTTTGAAAAAATCAAGTACGTCAACATTCCGTGAATCAGGCAGAGTTGGATTGGAATTTTTCACACAAGTAAAAACAGTTTATGTTGGTTACTAATTAACAAAACAGATAGAGGAGAATATAAATGAAGACATCTTTAAAACTAGAGTTAGAAGAAGCAAAAGTAATGATTGAAGCAGCTAAACAGAAATCTGAAGAAATCAATGTATTAGAAACGATTGCGATTGTTGACGATGGCGGATATGTCATTGCTTTAGAAAGAATGAATGGTGCCCGTATTACAGGTCCGGAAATTGCGATCGCGAAGGCGTTTACTGCTGCTGGACATAAGCGTTCTACACATTTATTTAATAAAGAGCCAAATGGACCTGCATTGCCTGGTAATGAAGCATTTGGAATTCAGCATATGCTTGATGGAAAATTTGCCATTTTTGTCGGAGGCTTCCCAATCGTAGTAAACGGTGAAGTAGTGGGAGGAATCGGTATTAGCGGCGGAAATGGTGAACAAGATACTGCAGTAGGTACAGCTGCTTTAAAAGCTTTACAGGAGTTAGTTGCAAGTAAGGGCTATGAAGTCATTACGGATGCGGATATAAAGAAATAAGAATAGCTGGGACCTCATTCATTCTATCTTTTATGGTGAAATGAGGTCTTTATTAAATAGATCATTAGAATGATAGTCACTTATTTTAAGAAAAGAGGAGATTGAGGTTGAATCCTTACGTTGAATTAGCCATTGGATTTGCCCGTACAGGTGTTACGGGATATGGAGGAGGACCTTCAACAATCCCATTAATTGAATACGAGGCTGTAAAAAAATATAAATGGATGACAGAAGAGGAGTTTGGTGAAGTTTTGGCTTTAGCTAATACGTTACCAGGACCAATTGCTACAAAAATGGCCGCATATATCGGTTACAAAGTAAATGGAAGTCTTGGGGCGATTGTGGCCATTCTGACTCATATTTTGCCATCTATCATTGCATTAATTGGATTATTAGGTGTACTTTATTCATTTCGTCATTCTCCAATTGTTAGTGGTATGGTTCTAGGTGTTACCCCTGTCATTGGCTTTATGCTTGCTGAAATGGCTTATCGATTCTACGAAAAAGGTCATAAAGGCTTGGGATTGTCAAAAATGATTATCTTTACAATCATTTCCTTTGTCACTATGCAAATCATAGGCCTTCACCCGGGGATCCTTATTGCAGCTTTCTTACTATCTGCCTTTTTCATTGCGCGCCAGAAGAAAAAAGCCGTTCAGAAAACAGAGATTATTATTGAAAGAAAGGAAAAAAGCTTATGATATATTGGGATCTGTTTTGGTCATTCACCATCGCAAATTTATTGGGTTATGGCGGGGGTCCTGCAACGATACCGTTAATTCAAAATGAAGTAGTAAATAATTATGACTGGATGACAATGTCTGAATTTGGCGATTTGCTGGCCATTGCAAATGCCTTACCAGGTCCAATTGCAACAAAGCTTGCTGGTTTTATTGGATATGAGATTGGCGGAGTATTAGGATCCATTGTTGCACTTGCAGGCACAATTTTACCATCAGCAGTTGCCGTAGTTATTCTATTTAAGTTTGTCGATTTATTTAAAGATTCACCAGAAGTGAAACTGATGACAAAATCAGTTCAGCCTATTATTGCAGTGCTACTTGCAGTAATGGCCTATCAATTCTTTTTAACCGCTTTTGAAAACAGTGGAATTATTCATCTATTATTATTAACTGTGCTTAGCTTTTTAACATTAAGCAAGTGGAAGATTCATCCCTCTTTAGTGATTGTTGGAGCACTATTCTATGGTGGTGTGTTTCTATCATAAAGAGGAGTTGTTCAGCAGGTAAAAAGGAGGGGAGTGAATGGAAGCTCAATGGAAGGAAAACAACCTCCTTTCAGTTCGAGAACATGCCTATTTGTATCTAAAGGATTTAATTCTTGAAGGTACATACAAGGCTGGAGACAGGCTAATTGAAAGAGAGCTTGCTGCGAAGTTAAATATAAGCCGGACACCCATAAGGGAAGCACTATTTCGCTTAGAGTCTCAAGGGTATGTCAAAACGGTTCCAAGAAAAGGTGTTGTGGTATCTAATATCTCTAAAGAACAAGTAATTGAGGTGTTTACGATTTTATCTTCTTTAGAAGTACTTGCAGTAAAGTTAGCTGCGCAGCGAATGGATAAAAAAACCCAACAAGTCTTGGATTTAAAAGTTCAAGAGCTTATGGAAATTCAAGAAAAAAATGAAGATAATTTTAATCTTGAACATATTCAAATGAACCATTTGATTAATAAAGCTTCAAAAAGTCCGAAACTGTTTGAAATCCTCTCCGGTCTTATTGACTATATTCATATGTCTGCAAATATGGGATATGAAACGCCGGGTAGAAGAAAAGAATCTTTAAAAGAGCATATTAACATCATGACGGCATTGCGTAATCAAGAAGCAGAAATGGCAGAATATCTAATGAAAATTCATATAGAAAATTCAAAAAAAGCCTATATCATTTATATGGATCAATTAAAAGAAAGACTTAAAAAGTAGTTAAATCGTTCGGTCGAATATTTCGAAAATTCAAAGTAAGTATTTTAATTGATAAGTAGGAGGAAATGACATTATGCCAAAAATTAACTTTACGACAAGCAATAAGATAATTGAAGTACCAGAGAATTCCAGTGTTTTACGAATGTCCCTTCGTTATGATGGCGAGCTGCCAAATCGATGCGGGGGAGGAATTTGCGGTAACTGTGTTTGTAAAATTGAAGAAGGTGCTGAGTTTTTAGATCAAGTTAAAGTTCAGGAAAGACGAAAATTAGGTGATGAACTGCTGGAACAAGGATATCGTTTAGGCTGTCAGACGTTTGTAACGAATGGAGACATTAGTATTTCTTGGGATGAAGAAATAAGACAAACGGTTATAAAAAGAAAACCGGATAAATTGAAGGCAAAAGTACCTGCAGGAGAGTAAAAAAAGAAACTCATCCCAGATTCTATTTTTGGGGTGAGTTTCTTTTTAGCTTTTATCCATTATTTTTATTAGATGGGATTTCCTTGATAGCGAGCATTAGCATCATAATAGCCACAAACCAGTGGATGATAAAACCGTTTGGAACAATCGTCCGCAAGCTGTCCATGATAATAAAGAAAATAGTTGGTAGGGTTACACTGTAGGCTGCTAATCGGAATAATTGACTATAATGAATGGTTTTTCCGGTTAAGTTTCTTAAGGCCAGACCAAAGAGTGCAAGAACGGTTATTTCAATAAACTTCATGGCAGCTGACATAAGATAAATGACCGTCAAAGAAATGGGAATCACTAATGGTAAGATCGAATCTAATGAGTGAATCAGTGATAAAAGATCATCTCTTGTTACTGTAGTATCACCAAGCATGGAATACGGAAATGATTGTGTTTGACCGGTAATATTATAGGCAAATTCATTTTTTAAGAAATAAATCGTATTTTCGGAACGTGATACATCAGCTTGATCAAGAGTATCGGTACTGTCAAAAATAATTGTCATATCCCTATTATTTAAAGTAATAGGTGTATTTCGCTCCATGTTCAATTCACCATGTTCAATTGTAAATGATGGAACTTCACTTTCTATTGTATTTTGAATCGCGCCTAATCCTGTCGTAATAGAAGTACTAAAGTAGTAAAAGCTTGGCAGTACAGATAGCAGGGTTAGGAAAAAGACATATAAAATGGTTTTTCCAATCCCCTGTTTTCGAAAGGCTGCTATGTCTTTTGGCGAGTAAAGACTTACGAAAAGCTGTTTTAATATATTCATTTGGCACACCCCTACAAAAATTCACTTCCTATTGTAACCTTCTCCTACTAAATTGTACAATTTAATGAAAAAATGGGAAAATAATGAGATAAAATGGTCTCTTTAATCGTATACAAATAGCAAGTAAATATTTTGCAGGAGGTTATCGGGTGGATTATCTATATTGGGGATTAATTATCCTTTTATTTATTGTAGCATTTGTCGGGCTGATTTATCCTGTCATACCAAGTGTTTTATTCATATTTGCAGGTTTTCTCTTGTACGGATTTTTGTTTTCATTCGATGCTTTTAATTGGATGTTTTGGCTTATTCAAGTCCTGTTTGTGCTATTGCTGTTCGGGGCAGATTATATTGCCAATATGATTGGAGTTAAAAAATTCGGCGGGTCAAAAGCAGGGGTTTGGGGGAGTACGATTGGATTGCTAGTAGGACCTTTCATTATTCCGTTTTTTGGAATAATTCTTGGACCATTTATTGGTGCAATTATTGCAGAGCTGATTGTACATAAAACCAATATAAAAGAAGCGGTGAAAATAGGTTTTGGATCTGTTATAGGGTTTATCAGCAGTGTGGTAACGAAAGGAATAATCCAGCTTGTGATGATTCTATATTTTATCTGGGTCATATGACGAGGGTGTTTTTGTACACCCTCGTCTTATGTTTAAAATTAAATGGACTAGTTAATCCCGCAAATTTCTTTGCTGCAGTGCTGGCAATCTACTTCATGTCTTAAATAAGATATTTTTTTAACCGTAAATCGTTGATTCTCGTAAGTCAGTACATCCTTTTCACGGAGTTCCTTCAGCATTCTTTGAATGACCTCTCGTGTGCCAAATGTTAAATTGGCTAATTCTTGATGGGTAATGGGCAAATCAATCAGAATTCCGTTCTCAGTTACGATACCGTAGTTGTTGCATAATCGAATCAGAATAGAGTATAGACCGCCTTTTTTTCCATTCATGATTAAATCCTGACATTTTATCATTGATTTAATATATCGAACACTAAGCCAATTGGTTAAAGCACCTAATACATCCGGTTCTCTTAAAGCATATTCTTCGAGCTGGGATTTTTTTATCACCAGCATTTCGCAGTTTGATAATGTTTTTGCGAAAAAATGATAGGTAGGCTTTTTTTTGAATAATTCATACTCAATAATTAACTCTTCTCCGCTTAATATTTTAAGTATAAATTCCTTTCCTTTTACATGAACTCGTCCCACAGAAACGCTTCCATTTAATAATAAGTAAATATTCTCAACTTCTTCTTTTTCCTGAAATAAGTAGGAACCTGCAGAAAATCTTTGTAGCGGCTCTTTGTCAATAAAATACTGAATTAATAAACTATAAAGGGAAATGTTTAATTCCTTTACCTCAAACATGACTGCTACACCCCTTTTTTTATCTAATTTGATTAAATCAAAAAAACGGGTATGGTTCAATAAGTTATTGGAAAATAATAGGATGTATTATGTGGAAGATATGACTAATATCGTTGACAGCTTGCTGATGGGGCTATTCATGACATTTTTTCGAATTTTTGCCTAAAGAATATTATGGTTAAATAATATTGAAGGAGAAATCATTCTAATGAATAGAAAAAGAAGTTTGCGTTAAAAATGAATGCGTATTATTTGATTAAAATTAGATAAATTTGTTAATCTAATTATAGTGCTTTAGTGTTTATGAAATATTTTTGAATAAAAACTAAAGACAAATAAAAATAAGCGATATTTGGAGGAATTAATAATGGCATTCGAATTACCACAATTACCTTATGCATATGATGCTCTTGAGCCTCATATTGACAAAGAAACAATGAATATTCACCACACAAAACACCATAACACATATGTTACAAACTTAAATAATGCTTTGGAAGGAAACACTGAGCTTCTTTCTAAGTCTGTAGAAGAAGTTATTTCTAATTTAGATGCTGTTCCTGAAGCAGCTCGTACAGCTGTACGTAATAATGGCGGCGGTCATGCAAACCATTCTTTATTCTGGCAAATCCTTTCACCAAATGGCGGCGGGGAGCCAACTGGTGCACTTGCTGATGCAATTAACAGCAAATTTGGCAGCTATGAAAGCTTTAAAGATGAATTTGCTAAAGCAGCAACAACTCGTTTTGGTTCAGGCTGGGCTTGGCTTGTTGTAAACAATGGCAGCCTTGAAGTAACTAGCACACCAAACCAAGACTCTCCATTAATGGAAGGTAAAACTCCTCTTCTTGGACTTGATGTTTGGGAGCATGCTTACTACTTAAAATATCAAAACCGTCGTCCTGAATATATTAATGCATTCTTCAATGTTATTAATTGGGAAGAAGTTACAAAACGTTACGAAGCGGCAAAATAATAAAATGTTAATCTAATGTGGAAAGACCGGCAGAAAGAAAAATTCTGTTGGTCTTTCTTTGTTTTTTGCATAACACGAGCCATTTTGTAAAAACTACCCTTGAGATACAAAAGGGAGTTTTTCTATGAATACATTTAAAAAACATTTGATTGGTGATATCGACTTAACGAAGGATTTAACCCTTCTACTGCTCATTGGAGGCCTATATTCCTTGAGTGTAGCCTTGTCCAATACATTTGTGAATATCTTTCTCTGGAAGCAGACAGGAAAGCTGCTTGATATTGGATTATATAACTTGGCTGTAACAGTAGCGCAGCCATTTACATTTATTCTTGCCGGCAGATGGGCAAAAAAGATAGACAGAGTGATCGTGTTAAGGATCGGAGTCATCTTTCTCGCCCTTTTTTATTTAAGTGTTCTAGCATTTGGGGCATCGGCTTCAAAGTATTTATTGATTCTTGGTGCATTGCTGGGAATAGGGTATGGATTCTATTGGCTTGCCTTTAACGTGCTGACGTTTGAAATTACTGAGCCTGAAACGAGAGACTTTTTTAATGGCTTTCTTGGAATTCTTACATCTGCTGGTGGAATGATTGGACCGTTTGCAGCCGGATTTATCATTTCGAAGCTAGAAAAAGTCAGCGGCTATTCAATCGTTTTTGGAATTTCATTAGGTTTATTTGCTTTGGCTGTAGTTTTAAGCTTTTCATTAAAAAGAAGACCTGCTAATGGAAAGTATTACTTTAAAAGGATTTTATCAGAGCGTAAACATAATCTGAATTGGAAAATGGTTACGAATGCGCATTTTTTCCAAGGACTTCGTGAAGGCATATTTGCTTTTATGATTTCAGTGCTTGTCTTTCTATCAACCGGTACTGAAATGGCATTAGGTACATATGGTCTTATTAATTCGGGTGTGTCCTTTCTCGCTTATTTTGCTGTCTCAAGGTTAATAAAAAAAGAACTGCGTTTAAAATCCATTCTACTTGGAGGATTGACTTTGTACGCTTCGCTTTTTCTAATAGCCTTTGATGCTACATATACAAAATTACTGATTTATGCTGCTGTCATTGCGATAGCCTATCCGCTTCTGCTCGTACCATACCTTTCTATAACATATGATGTGATTGGAAGCGGATGGAAGGCTGCTGAGATGAGAATAGAGTACATAGTTGTTCGAGAGATCTTTCTTAATTCAGGAAGAATAGTTTCGATCCTGCTGTTTCTTTTTATGGTAAAGACGATGGATGCAAAAGAAGGTCTGCCTATACTCTTTCTTGCTTTAGGGGCAGGGCATACATTGATTTATTTGTTTATTAGGCGTGTTCGAATAAACTTGCCGCAAAGAAAACAAAAAGAGGCTTAAGACCTCTTTTTTTTATGTAGTTAGAATTAATTACCTCAAAAGATATAGGTTTTTTAGTGGTATTCTAATCGTTTTTCTTTTACTATATAGAATGATGAGTATGGATTAGTAGAGGAAGTGTGTTTCAGATTGAATAATAAAAAGAAGAAAAAGAAAAAGACCCAAGTACCCTTTCGGCTGAATATGCTATTTTTTTTCGTATTTTTACTTTTCTCTGTCTTAATCCTCCGTCTTGGAGTTGTTCAAATTGTCTACGGAGAGGATTATAAACGTGAAATTGAACGAACGGAGGATGTAACCGTTAATAATCCGGTTCCAAGGGGAAAAATGTTCGATACAAACGGAAAAATTGTCGTCGATAACGTGCCGGAAAATGCAATTACCTATACAAATAACGGAGCAAGTCAAAAGGAAATGCTCGAAGTCGCAGAAAGACTGGCTAAATTAATTCATAAAGACGCAGACAAAGTCACAGAAAGAGATATGAAAGATTATTGGATTGTACAAAATCCTAAAGAAGCGGAAAAAAAGGTTACTGAAAAAGAACTAGAACAACTGAAAGTAAAATATGAAGATGATGAATATGATAAGAAAGTTTATCAATTGACGCTTGATCGTATTACGGAAAAGGATTTAAATAGCCTGACAGAAGAAGACATTGAAATTATTGCGATTTACCGGGAATTTGTGAGCGGTTATAAATTTACGCCCCAAATTGTCAAAAATAAAGATGTCACACCAGAGGAGTTTGCCGTTGTAAGTGAAAATCTTCAGCTTCTTCCCGGTGTTGATACGACAACGGATTGGGAACGTTCCTATGCTTATAGTGATACATTACGCTCTGTTCTCGGAGGTGTGACAACATCTGATAAAGGTCTGCCGGCCGAGGAAATTGATTATTATCTTTCAAGAGACTACAGTCGAAATGACCGTGTCGGGACAAGTTATCTTGAAAAGCAATATGAAGATGTTCTGCACGGACAAAAAGCAAAAGTGAAAAATATCACTGATCAATCAGGTGAAATCGTTAGTACCGAAGTGATTTCAGAGGGTCAAAGAGGGAAAGACCTTGTCTTAACGATTGACATGGATTTACAGTTAGCAGTTGAAAAAATTATTGAAGAAGAGCTTTGGTCAGCGAAATCATACCCTGGAACCAATTTATTGGACCGCGCATATGTGGTGTTAATGGATCCAAATACAGGTGAAATTAAATCGTTGGCAGGGAAGAAAATTGTAAGAAATGCGGAGACAGGTAAAACTGAAATGCAGGATGATGCCCTCGGAACATTTACAACCACCTATAATGTTGGTTCTGCAGTGAAAGGGGCAACTGTATTAACAGGTTTTCAAACAGGTGTCATTACGCCGGGCTCAAGTTTTTATGATGCTCCGCTTTATATTGCCGGAACACCGCCGAAGAAATCTTGGAAAACCTTCGGTTCCATCAATGATGTCAACGCCTTAAAATATTCATCAAACGTTTATATGTTTCTTACAGCAATCAAAATAGGTGAAGGACGTTATGTTCCACATGGTTCTTTGCCGATAAATACAGAGGCCTTTAATACGATTCGTCAGCACTTTGCCCAATTTGGGCTTGGAGTTAGAACGGGGATTGATTTACCTGGTGAACAGAATGGGTTTAAGGGTACAAGTACATTACCAGGTCACTTAATGGACCTTTCTATTGGTCAATATGATACGTATTCAGCAATGCAGCTTGCCCAATATGTATCAACGATTGCAAACGGAGGCAGCCGCATGGAACCTCATATGGTACGCGAGATTCGTGAACCGCAGCTTGATAACGAGCTTGGAAAGATTGTGCAGGAAATCCAGCCAAAGGTATTAAACCGCTTGGATTTAGAAGATGGCTGGATTGATCGTGTCCAGCTTGGCTTTAAAAAAGTAATGCAGGAGTCGGGTGGAACGGCAAACGGCTTTTTCGGGGGGAAATCTTATTCACCTGCAGGTAAAACGGGAACTGCCGAGTCATTCTATGACGGTCCGCTAAAAAATTACAAGATGGCATCAGTAATGAACTTGAGCCTTGTCGGGTATGCACCGTCAGACAGCCCTGAGATTGCCATGTCTGTCATCGTTCCTTGGGCATATACGGGCGGGACTGATAATAGATCTAATTTGAAGATTGGTGAAAGAGTGATGGATGCCTATTTTGAATTAAAGGCACAGCGTGCTGCCGGAGTAACAATTGAGCAGGAAACTGAGTCAGAAACAAGCGAGGAAGCAGATCAAACAAATAATCAGTAATAAATCGTAAAAAAATCCTGCCAGATGGATGGCAGGATTTTTTTTGTGCAAAATAAGAAAGTATCTATCCGATCAGCAGGGAAGGATGCGACTTTCAAAAATTGAAGATTAAAAAGCAGTCCAACTTCGACAAATTTATACAAGTTTCTTCGAATTTACAAAAGCTTAACAATTCATTAAAACCTCATTTACAGAAAACCTTTAATGTATTACTTGTGAGACAAACAAAAAAACCAAGAACAATTAGGGGGAAATACAAAAATGAAAAGCTTTAAGTACATAGCGCTAACAGCTGCTATATCTGGTGCACTAGCATTAACAGCATGTGGTCCGCAAAACAGTGGAACAGAATCAGAAGGCAACAACAAGACAACTGAACAAGCAAGTGAAGGTAAACAATTTGAAGGTACTGTAAATGTTGATGGATCTTCAACTGTTTTCCCAATTATGGAGGCTGTTGCAGAAGAATATAATGTCGTTCAGCCTGGAATGAAAGTATCTGTTGCATCATCTGGTACTGGCGGCGGCTTTAAAGCGTTCATTGCAGGGGAAACTGATATCAGTAACGCATCCCGACCAATTAAAGATGAAGAAAAAGCCCAGCTCGAAGAAGCTGGAATTGAATATACTGAATTTGAAATCGCAAAAGATGGTTTATCAATCGTTGTAAATAAGGAAAACGACTGGGTTGATTCTTTAACAGTTGATGAGCTGAAGAAAATGTGGCTTGAAGATGGAACTGTAAAAAAATGGTCTGATATTCGTGAAGGCTGGCCTGAAGAAGAAATCAAATTCTACTCACCTGGTACTGATTCAGGAACATTTGATTACTTTGATGAAGTAATTTTAGAAGAAAAGCCGCTTGTTGAAAAAGCTACTCTTTCTGAAGACGATAATGTTCTTGTCCAAGGTGTTACAGGTGATAAAAATGCAATCGGCTACTTTGGCTATGCTTACTATGCTGAAAACAAAGATAAATTAAAGGTTGTTCCAATTGATGGCGGTAATGGACCTGTTGAACCTACAAATGAAACAGTTGAAAGCGGAGATTATGCACCATTATCACGTCCACTATACATCTATGTTAAAAATGAATCAGTGAAAAAAGAAGAAATTTATGATTTCGTTAAATTCACGTTAGAAAATGCTGGAGAACTTTCAGAAGATGTTGGTTATGTAAAGCTACCTTCATATGATGAAGCTTTATCAACACTAGAAGGTTTAAAATAAAGGATTTTTAAGATTTGCAATATCAAAAGATGTGAATCCGCTCGGTGATAATGGTTCCTATCCCGAGCGAATCACTTCTTGTTATTGTCCTGAGAAGCGTTTTTAAAGTGCTTCTCATATTGTCGTGTGGATGAAAGGGGTTTTCATTTTGGCTACTAAAGATAATCATGCGTTGTCTGTCCAAGAAATGATTGTGGAAAAAAGAAAAAAAAGAAAGGCATTTTCGATGGACAGAATTATGCCTGTTGTACTATTACTTACTGCCTGTGTATCGGTACTAACTACACTTGGTATTTTATTTACACTTTTATTCGAAACTTTTATTTTCTTTGATCGAGTACCAATTGGTGAATTTTTGACTGCACAAAAGTGGTATCCTTTCTCGAATCCAGGTTCATTTGGGGTTTTGCCTCTTATTTCTGGTACTTTAAAGGTTACGATTATTGCGGTTATCGTTGCTGTTCCAATCGGGCTTGCAACGGCCATCTATTTAAGTGAATATGCATCAGAGAGAGCACGCCGTATTATTAAACCAATAATGGAGGTTCTTGCTGGTGTTCCAACCATTGTATATGGGTTTTTTGCTTTAACGTTTGTAACACCTATTTTACGTGAAATATTTCCGTCACTAGAAATATTCAATGCTTTAAGCCCGGGGATTGTCATTGGGATTATGATAACTCCAACGATTGCCTCTCTTTCAGAGGATGCCATGTCTTCTGTACCACAGGCAATGCGAGAAGGAGCATTGGGGTTAG
The DNA here is from genome assembly GCF_036670025.1 of Niallia oryzisoli. Classification (NCBI taxonomy): domain Bacteria; kingdom Bacillati; phylum Bacillota; class Bacilli; order Caryophanales; family Bacillaceae; genus Niallia; species Niallia oryzisoli. The sequence goes on from NZ_CP137640.1 coordinate 1,409,868, forward strand.
GATCAACTAAACTAGAAGTTGCTTTTAAAGTCGTACTTCCTGCAGCTATTTCTGGAATTGTCGCATCCATTGTATTAGGTGTTTCCCGTGCCATTGGCGAAACAATGATTGTTGCAGTTGCTGGCGGATCAACACCTAATTTAAGCTGGGACATTACAAGCTCCATTCAAACGATGACAGCTTATATTGTTCAGGTTAGCCAAGGGGATGCTGGTTACGGTACAACGATTTATTACAGTATTTATGCAGTTGGATTTACACTTTTCCTATTTACGTTAGTGATGAACCTGCTAGCTCAATATGTCTCTCGCCGTTTCAAGGAGGAATATTAAGATGAAGTTAGTCGACCATGAGATCGTTAAACAAAAAATGAAGACAAGAATTTATAAGAACGTAGTTTTCAAAGGAATATTTCTCCTTGCAACGCTGTTTGGATTACTTGTTTTAGGAATACTGTTATATCGAGTGATTTCACAAGGGGCAGGCTATTTAGATTGGCAATTTCTGAACAGCTTACCGTCAAGAAAGCCTGAAGAAGCCGGAATTTACACGGCCTTAAATGGAACGATATGGTTAATGTTTGTCGTTGCTCCTGTCTCTCTTATCCTAGGAGTTGGTACAGCGATTTATTTAGAGGAGTATGCGAAAAAGAATCGTTTTACAACGTTTATCCAAATTAATATTTCCAATCTTGCTGGTGTTCCTTCAATTGTATTTGGTTTATTAGGATTAACTATATTTGTCCGTGCACTTGCATTAGGAACAAGTGTATTATCAGCTGGATTGACAATGAGTTTATTGATACTCCCTGTCATTATTGTCGCTGCACAAGAAGCGGTACGTGCCGTTCCAAAACAACTTCGTGAGGCTTCCTATGGAATGGGGGCAACAAAATGGCAAACCATCGTTCGGGTTGTTATGCCTGCTGCTATTCCGGGAATTTTAACGGGTGCTATTTTGGCTTTGTCCCGTGCAATTGGTGAAACAGCTCCATTAGTTGTATTAGGACTGCCGCTTTTCCTTGCCTTTTTACCAAATTCATTTTTGGATACTTTAACTGTCTTACCGATGCAGATCTATAACTGGACGAGTCGCCCGCAGGTGGAGTTTCAGGCACTTGCTGCTGCAGCCATTCTCGTTTTATTGGTTTTATTAATAGTGATGAACTCAATTGCTGTCATAATACGTAATAAATTTCAAAAAAGAATGTAATTTTTTTAATGGATGAAGTAACAGGATGAAGGAGGATTTCATATGAATATTACGATTGAAAGAGCAGAGAACGCACCTGGTGTGAAGGAGGACAACAAGATTAAACAGGTTGTATATAAAACAAGTCAATTAAATCTATGGTACGGAGATAACCATGCGCTTAAAAATATTGATCTTGATATTATGGAAAATGAAGTAACAGCGATTATTGGTCCTTCAGGCTGCGGGAAATCAACCTATATTAAAACACTGAATCGAATGATCGAATTAATACCGATTGTCAGAACATCAGGAGAAATCAACTATCGGGGTCGAAATATTTTTGATAAAACATATGAAGTAGAAGAGTTACGGACAAAAGTAGGAATGGTGTTCCAAAAACCAAATCCATTTCCAAAATCAATCTATGAAAATGTAGCATATGGACCAAAGATTCATGGAATTCGTGACAAAAAAATTCTTGACCAAATTGTTGAAAAGAGCTTAAGAGGAGCAGCTATTTGGGATGAGGTTAAGGACCGTTTAAAAGAAAATGCATATGGTCTTTCCGGCGGTCAGCAGCAGCGTCTATGTATAGCCCGCTGTCTAGCGATTGAACCAGATGTCATTTTAATGGATGAACCGACTTCAGCACTTGACCCAATCTCTACGTTAAAGGTGGAGGAGCTGGTACAGGAATTGAAAAAGCAGTTTAGTATTATTATTGTGACACATAATATGCAGCAGGCTGCTCGTATTTCTGATAAAACGGCCTTTTTCTTAAATGGTGAAGTAGTTGAATTTGATGAAACTAATAAGATTTTCTCTACACCTTCTGATAAGCGGACGGAAGATTATATTACAGGTCGTTTTGGATAAGGATAGATGTACAGACGTTGCTTAAGGTCAGCTGCAACGTCTGTGTTTTCTTATTCATAGAAAAATTTTTAATAATTAACAGTCTATTACACACAATAAAAGTGATTGGATCGGGGGAGAAAGTGAAAGTGAAGGGAGCTAATGAAGTGGTAGTACGTGGGAAATTCGAGGATGATTTAAAAGAATTACAGAATAAGTTAGTTGAACTAGTAAAGTTTGCAGATAATGCTCTTGCGCTCTCTATTGAGGCATTGGAAACACACAATATTGATCTTGCTTTGGAAATCATGGATGATGATACAAAAGCTGATATTCTTTATGAGGAAATAAATGAATTTGCGATCCTGTTAATTACGAAGCAGCAGCCTGTCGCAATTGATTTACGCCGAATTATTATTGCGATTAAAATCGCAACGGATATTGAACGGATTGCTGATTTTGCCGTAAATATTGCCAAATCTACAATTAGAATTGGGCAGGAACAACATGTCAAACCAATTATCCATCTGAAAAAGATGTATGAAATCACAGCTGTTATGTTAAAGGAAGGTTTAGATGCCTATAAAGAAGAAAATACGCAGCTAGCAAAAAAAGTTGCTGAAATGGATGATGAAGTAGATTCATTATATGGTGAAACCATTCAGGAGTTACTAAAATTAAGCGGTGAAAAGCCAGAAAATCTTCCGCAGATTTCACAGTTGCTTTTTATTTGCCGTTTCTTAGAAAGAGCGGCCGATCATATTACAAATGTGGCGGAATATGTGTTTTACTTAGTAAAAGGCAAACATTATGACCTTAATAATTAAAAAAATTAGGAGCAGCTTTAGCTGCTCCTAATCTTTTATCGAGCTGTCATCTATTCTTCATTTGTCTCTGCTTTTGCTTTCTTTTGTAGTTCGTTATATTCTGCTGCTGGGATGATAACATATCCCGATTTTTCTAATAGAGCCTTGGCATTTTTGGTTGTGATGGACTGCTGCGATTCCTTCTGGAAAAAGGATACGGATCCGATTATGCAGACAGTCATAAATATTCCAAAGGCGAATGGTCGTACACTTTGTTTATTTCATAATTTTCGCTTCTCGAATCCATATTCCATTAATATTGCCTGTACTTCCTTAACTGGTAATGATGATTGCCTTGCAATCTGCTCAATGGGTGTCCCTTGCCCTGCCAGGGACTTTACTTGATTTTTAATGATTTCATGAACTGCTGTATGGTCTGATTCGATTTTTGAAAGAGAAGGTGATAGTTCAATATCATTTACAAGTAGTTCTTCTTCTAATATCTTTAATTTCTTTTTTATGTGATACATTTCTTGAAGCTGATGCATATTCAGCTGATCAATTTCTTCTCGTAGCTGTTTATAGGGATCCTTTAGAAAAAAAGACAGGAAAAATAGGAAAAGTGAGACAAAAAATAAACTAATTAATAATGTACTCATTCTATCACCTCTTTCTTATAGCTGCATAACCCTCATTTTAACATTATCTTTGACAAAATCCGACATTTTATTATTTGATTAATTGAAATATGGGTCTGTTGGAGCATTTTAACAAAACCGTTTGTTGTCGGCAGTCATAATATCTGATACCATTAAACAAAATAGTAATTATATTCTGATATTTAATGAATAAGTTCTTTTTTAAAAGAGGTGCGCCATGATAGAAGAAATAATGAAACTAAGAAAAGAAGGTCTTTCTTTTCGCAAAATAGCTGATGAATTAAATACAACAGTTGGAAAAGTACAGTATCAATGGAGAAAGTATCAAAAAAATGAACAAGCAAAAATTGCTGCACCAAGAAAACAACCTAAATTATTTATGAAAACTGCTCTTCAAACACGTTATTTAAATAAAGATAAACTGTGGTTTGAAGAAAAGGAACATCTTACATTATGGAGGTTGTCAGAGAATATATTGTTTGTGTTTTGGCGGTTATTTGATTTGAAAAAGGATCTTGTATCCAGCTATTTCAATAAGCCCTTAAACAGTTTTCAAAAGGTATTGAAGATATATGATGTTACCAATATATTATTTAATGGAAGTAATGCCCATTATACTCAAGAGGTGATGCTTTCCGAAGGACAAACTGTATCATTACTTAAGAAGCTTCGGCTGAATCGTTGTTACATTGTAGAATTAGGCATCCTAGTGTCAGGACATAAATTTTTTCCATTACTTCGTTCTAACCCTGTTCATATTCCTAAAGGTAGTGGGGATCAAGGGCAATTGGAGAATGAATCAGATAGAAAAGAAATAGATTCATTCCCGGAATGGATAGAGCATGTCAGTACGTATAGTTATTACGAAAGTATTTTAAATAAGGATGATATGTCATGAGTAACCCTTTTATACCTAGGACTGTTAATAATGATTTTTTATTTCAATATGATTTGAGTGAGAATCAAGAGACACAAGCTCGCCTAATTTCTATAACTGATACAATCATTCGGTTACTTACGGAGGAAGCCAAAGTGTTTACGAAGTTGATTCAAGAGTGGATGAAGTTATCAGCTTTGTTAACAAAACAGCCTGTTGCTGAAAGCTATGTTACCCATTGGCGGTGGATGAATTCTCTTTTGTCCGAAAGTATTGAGAGCACAATGGACAGAAATCGGGACTATGCAAGCCGGCAAAATGCTGATCCTAGTGCTGAGAGCGGGAGAGAAAAACCGGAACATCTAAAAATTCTGTTCTTATCATGGGAATTTCCCCCACATATCGTCGGCGGTTTATCACGTCATGTTCATGGTTTAACCAAAAGCTTAACTAAGAATGGTCATGAAATTCATGTAATTACTGCAGGCACAGACCATTTACCAGTGTTGGAAACAATGGATGGTGTGATCATTCATCGGGTAAAACCGCTGTGTGTAAATGAAAAGGACTTTCTTCTCTGGATAGGTGGATTAAATATCGCGATAGCAGAGAAAGCGGTTGCGCTGGCATCAGAAAAGTCTTTTGATTGTATTCATTCGCATGATTGGCTTGTCGGTGCGGCTGCCATTTCATTAAAGAAGCATCTGGCTCTTCCTTTAGTTACAACCATCCATGCTACTGAATATGGTCGAAATAACGGTATCTATACTGAGATGCAGCGATTTATTCATGAAAAGGAAAAGCAGCTTGTGGAACAATCTGATCAACTCATCGTTTGCAGTGATTTTATGAAAGAAGAAGTACATAAGCTTTTTAAACCAGCTAATCAAAAGATTGTAATCATTCCAAATGGAATTGATGATGAAATGGAAATAGGAAATGCACAAAGGGATTATTTAGCCGACATTGAAGTGGACCCTGACCAAAGGGTGATTTTTTCAATCGGGAGAATGGTGAAGGAAAAAGGATTTGATACGCTGATTGATGCAGCGGCTGTCTTAAAGGGAAAAGGAATACCTGTCCTTTTTATTATTGCCGGTAAAGGTCCGATGCTTGAGGTTTATCGTCGTAAAGTATGTGAGATGAACTTAACAGATACGGTACAATTTATTGGTTTTATTGAAGATGAAAAACGCAATCGATTGTTAGATCTTGCTGAAATGGCTGTTTTTCCAAGTTTGTATGAGCCATTTGGAATTGTGGCTTTAGAAGCGATGCAGGCTGGGAAGCCGACAATTGTATCGAATACGGGAGGATTAAAAGGCATCGTTCGGCATTTAGAGACAGGTATACTAATCGAACCAGCTAATAGCGATGATGTAGCTGCACAAATCACCCATCTATTAATGAATCCTGACTTAGCGAATGATATCGGCAGAAATGCGAAAAAGGCAGTCCAAAGTCAATTCAGCTGGAACGTGGCGGCAGAAGAAACAGGACAATTATATAATAAAGTATTCAATACCAGAAAACACCAATAATAAAGCTCCGGCTTTTTAAAATCACACTAGCATTTCCCAATGAAAAATGATATTATAGAAAAGTCGTATGAACGAACGAGCTTTATATAGTTTGGAGGGAAATTAACATGCGTGTAAATATTACGTTAGCTTGCACTGAGTGTGGAGACCGTAACTATATTTCAAAAAAGAATAAACGGAATAATCCAGATCGTCTTGAGCTGAAAAAATATTGCCCAAGAGAAAAGCGTACAACAACACATCGCGAAACAAAATAAGCAGCGGGATTTCCTGCTGCTTTTTTGTTATAATTTTACATATTTCTTCTCTGATGAGAAAGGAAGAAAAGTATGATTGAAAAGAATGTATTGCGTAAGGAAATCAAAAAAAAATTACAAGCGATACCAAAGTCACTTTATGAGCATTACTCCTATCAGATTGCGCAGTCGCTTTATCAGGATGCATTATGGAAGTCAGCTCACATGATCGGTATTACGATTTCCAATCCACCTGAAGTTGATACATATCAAATCATCCGTAAAGCATGGGATGAAGGCAAAACGATTGTTATTCCTAAATGTGAGCCAAAAGAAAAACGGATGGAATTTCGCATCTTAGAGCGTTTCAATCAGTTAGAGTCAGTATATTTTAGCTTGTTTGAGCCGATTGAAGCCAAAACAAAAAGAGTAGTTCCAAGTGAAATAGACCTGTTAATCGTACCGGGCCTTGCATTTACAAAAGACGGCTATCGATTAGGTGTGGGGGGAGGATACTATGATCGCTTCCTGCAGCTATATAAAGGAAAGACCTTGTCGCTTGCCTTTCAAGAGCAAATGGTAGACGGTCTGCCAACAGAGTCTCATGATCTCCCGGTCGAGAAAATCATAACGAATGAAGGGAGTCATTTTACTTCATGACGCTCGTTATTGTGTTAATCATTTTAGCAACAGTTATTTTAGGTTATTTCTCTAAATTATTAACCTTTTCGGGTACTGTTGCTGCATTTGTAGTCGGGTCTCTGATTACATTAGGTTTTGGAGCAAAAGGATTGGTTGTCCTCGGCTTGTTCTTTGGGAGTTCAAGTCTATGGTCCAAAGTAAAAAGTTCCAAGAAAGAAAGAGCAGAAGAGCTGCTTGTTAAAGGTTCGCAGCGGGATTGGCAGCAGGTAATCGCCAATGGGGGGCTTGCGGCAATATCGAGTGCTTTGTACTACTTTACGAATGAATTCTTTTGGTTAGTTGGATTTTGTATTTGCCTTGCCGCCTCTAATTCTGATACATGGGCATCTGAAATTGGTTCAATGAGCAAAGGAAGACCGGTTTGCGTTAAAACATTTAAACAAGTGGCCCGAGGAACCTCTGGTGCCGTCAGCCTTCTAGGTACATTTGCAGCAGCGGCAGGTTCCTTTTTAATTGCCTTCGGAGCGTTTACCCTTTTTCACTTGCAGGTGAATGAATTCCTATTTATTTTTATTCTCGGCTTTTGCGGGAATCTCATTGATACTTTACTTGGGGCGTTTGTTCAAGCGGGGTATCAATGCTCTCATTGCGGCTTAAAAACGGAAAAGAAAATCCACTGCGGGCAGCCGACAAAACTGATTAAAGGTTACACGATTTTGAATAATGATGTTGTTAATTTTCTCTCTGTCTTTTTTATTTTAATAATCAGTATGTTATTAGGGAAAGCGATTTAAGGTATTGATTGGCAGTTATTTTTTTTCTCTATTTCCATGGAATAATCGTCCGCCTTTTATCTCACAATAGTGAAAGGAGGGATGAAGATGGGTAGAATTTTATCAATAGTACTAATAGGAATGGGCGGATATTATTTATTTCAAAAACGTTTTCGAGTCATTAATGCCGTCCTCGGGAATTCGATGATGCGGAGATTTTTTGTCAGGTCGCTCATGAATATTCCCGCTATTCGAAATCGTATGATGGGTTCTGTATTTTCGCAGAGTCCAAAACCGATCTAAATAAATATTTTTAATAAGAATAAGACCCCTTTGGGTCTTTTTTTCGTATAAGGATTAAAGTAGAATCGCTTTACAAAGTGGTTACAAATTGCCTATAGTAAAATTAAACTAGTACAGGCAACAAAGAAAGAAGGGGGAAATTTGAGTTTTCAAGAAGAATTTATATTCTGGAGACTTGCGAATTACTTCATAAGTGAGCATGAATACAGAATTATCCAGCTTTCAAAAAGTCAAAAAGAGCTTTGGCTTGAGAAAATGGAAAATAAAAAAGCGCAGGTCATTCGGATATTGCATTATAATCTGGACTGGAGCAATTGGATGCAGCGGGATATTCAACATACCCTAGCAAATGGTGAAAGCATCCGCAAGCAGCTGCATAAAAGATCACTAGATGTTTTAAATATATATGTAACACCGTATCCGCCCGTTGATGATTATGAATATTATATTGGTAAGCCGTTGCTATATCCAAAGGGAGAAAAGACGGCAGTTACATCTCTTATTTGCGACCGGCAAAATCAAATGAAAGCAATCGAAGAAATGATGAATGAATCCATTCCAGTCATCTTGAAGGAAGAATATGAAGAACAAGACATTGCAGTTGAAAAACAAGCCGCTTTATCTACAGCAAGAAAAAAGGTCCTGTCTGAAAAAGAGTTATTTGAAAATGGAAAACCGCGTTTTACATATTTATTTATTGCTGTTCAAATTATTATGTTCTTGCTTATGGAGGCTGCAGGCGGGAGTACTGATTCATCCGTATTAATTCAATTTGGAGCTAAAGCCAATTGGCTGATATTGGAGGGAGAATGGTGGCGCCTTTTTACGCCAATCTTCTTACATATTGGTATTTTACACCTTGTGATGAATACCTTTGCTTTATATTATCTTGGATTAACAGTCGAAAGATTATTTGGAAACTGCCGTTTCTTGTTCATTTATTTATTTGCCGGTTTTTTCGGCTCGTTGGCGAGTCTCCTATTTAGTCAAAATATTTCAGCTGGAGCCAGCGGTGCGATATTCGGCTGTTTTGGTGCTCTTTTATATTTTGGAACGGCCTTTCCGAAACTGTTTTTTCGAACTATGGGGACGAATATCCTTGTTGTCATAGCCATTAATTTAGCTTTTGGCTTTTCAATGTCCGGAATTGATAATGCAGGTCATATCGGCGGTCTAATCGGTGGATTTCTTGCAGCGGCAATGGTTCATTTACCAAAGCAAAAAAGAATACTGGTTCAGGTATCTGCCTTTTTAGTCAGTTCAGCACTTATATTTGGTCTATTTCAGTATAGTATTGCTAACGAAGGTAAATTAATTGATGAGCAATCTGCACTTGTTATCGCGCAGGATTATGTTGAAAAGGAAGATTATGATAGAGCATATACGTTTTTACAAGAGTATGAAAGTCAAAATGAAAGCACAGCCAATACCCTTTTCCTTTTATCTTATATTGAGATAAAAACAGAGCGGATTGAAGAAGCGAAGCAGCACTTACACCAAGTCATTGAAATGAAATCAGATTTTCACGAGGCCCTTTATAATTTATCTCTTATTTATTTAAGCGAGAAGAATTATTTACTGGCAAAACAGTATGCTGAGGAAGCGCTAGACATCCAACCGAAAAATAATGAATATAATAAGCTGCTCACACAAATTAATGAGCTGGAATCTGCTGCCTCAGAATCATAGTTTCCCCGTTTTTCAACTCACTAATGACAAACAAATGTGATTGATCCTTTGCAATTAAAATTAAGGGGATGGTGCTGCCGCTTGGGTCTGCAGTAGTACCGTCCATCTTTTGTATACCAAGGAAATAATTTTTGTAAATTCCCTCCCATAAACGACCTAATATCTTTTTTGTTTCTCGTTCACTGAAACCTGGGAGTGATGAATCTTCAAATTGATACATATCCGTTAAAGGGAATATTGCGTAATGTTTTTGGTTAATGTTATAGGTTTTTTCAGCTTTTAAAAGGGAATGCTTTAAACGTTTCTCAATCATTTGATCAATCACATACTTCCATTCCTTTTCTTCCTTTCCGATTGGCTGGCGGAAGGAATGAAGCGGTGTGAATTTTGAATGAAGTACATATAACTCATCATGCGTCATTTTTTGTGTACTGGTAATTTTATCATTACTATGAATTTCAGCGTGGTGAAAGCTAATTGCCTGAAAATAGGCACTATTTTGCTCGGGGACTTTTTTCTCTAATTGAATTTTTTCCTCCTTTTGTTTCCACTCCATGCCGATTTTTTCCTTTAACCGTCCATTGACATACAATAGGCTTATATCCTGTCTTAAATAGGCTTTGCGATCTAGAACGGAACTGGCATTCCAAAGGATTGTATATCCATTATTGGTGTCACCTGTTAAGGCAAGGGATGTCACTGCTGATTGAAAGGATGCATCCCGGTCGGGTGGGAAATATGTAAAGCTTTCTTCTGTTTTGGCAGCATTATTAAGCACACTAATGGTGATGATCGTAAGGATAATCATTGCTAACAGGTGTATAATTTTATTCAAGCCGCTAGGCCTCCTTATCTATTTCAGCTTTTCTTAAGTTTAGACAGGTTGTCCGCTTCAAATATATTCGTAAGTCATTGGAAAGATGACAATATTCGAGAGTGAAATCTAGCGGTCTTTACATGCTTGAGAGGTCACTCTTTTTGCTTTATACTGATGCTATATTAATAAGATGGGGAATAGAATATGAAAACGATTTATGATATCCAACAATATTTAAAGAAGTTTGGTACGATTATTTATATTGGTGAACGGATTGCAGATCTTGAGCTGATGGAAGCAGAGATTCATGAACTATATCGCGCTCAATTAATGGATACACGTGATTATCAGTCAGCAGTACTGTTGTTACGGCATGAAATACAGCTGTTAAAGGAACAACATAAGAAATAGGCTTGGAGGCTGAATCGATGACGGAAAAATGGTTAGTTGGTGTTGATATTGGTGGCACTACAATAAAAATCGCTTTTATCAATGCTGATGGTGAAATCATAGAGAAATGGGAGATCCCAACTGATAATAGCAATGAAGGCAACAATATTATAGAAGATATTGCAAATAGCATTGAACAAAAACGGTCAGCCTTAGGCGTAGCTCTGCAGGACATAAAAGGTATCGGGGTTGGTGCTCCGGGACCGGCAAATCTTGAAACAGGTAGAATAGAGTATGCTACAAATTTAAGCTGGCCTGATGACTATCCATTAAAGGAATTGCTTGAAGCGAAAATAGATCTTCCGATTATGATTAATAACGATGCAAATTGTGCTGCGCTTGGTGAGATGTGGAAGGGAGCTGGGAATGGAGAAAGGGAGCTGGTATGTGTCACATTAGGTACAGGTGTCGGCGGAGGAATCATAACCCATGGTGAAATCGTCCAAGGTGTAAAAGGTGCTGCAGGGGAAATTGGCCATATTACTTCAATACCAAACGGCGGCGTACCTTGCAATTGCGGGAAAACAGGGTGCTTAGAAACGATTGCTTCTGCGACTGGAATCGTCCGTCTCGCCATGAATCATATCAATAAGGCAATGGTTGAAGAGGATGAGCTTTCAGGACTATATAAAGAAAACGGTAAAATTACAGCTAAAAATGTGTTTGACTTAGCGAGAAATGGTGACAAGGCAGCACAGGCAATTATTGCTGAAGTTTCTTTTCATTTAGGTTTTGCTTTAGCCAATATCGCTAATACATTAAATCCTAGTAAAATTGTTATCGGAGGTGGAGTATCAAAAGCAGGGGAAGTATTAATGACACCGGTGGAAAGTCATTTTAAAAAATACGCTTTTCCAAATGTGGCAAAATCAACTACATTAGTTTCTGCAATATTAGGGAATGATGCGGGTGTTATCGGGGCTGCATGGTTGATTAAATCCGTGGGGAATTGACAAGATTAGTCAATTCCCATTTTTTATAAATGATGGTGGGTATAATTCTATTACATTTACATATGTATGATGTGATGGAAAGGAGGAAAGCTGGTGAAGGTCAATATTCGTTCTGGTGATACATTATGGTACTATAGCAGCTTATTTATGATTCCATTGCCATTGATTATTGATTCCAATCCCAGCCTCAATGTTTCGCAATTGCAGGTTGGCCAGGAAATTCAGATTCCTGGTTTTACGAACCAACCCTATACTATTAAAAGGGGCGACTCTTTTTGGAGGCTGGCAACTGCGCGGAATATTTCATTAGATGCATTGCTGCTTTTAAATCAAAATATAAATCCGAGCAGTCTGCAGATTGGTCAAACAATCTATCTGCCTGCACGTGTAACAACTCCTACTATGAGACGTAATGTAAGATATGACTCTGCTCAATTAATAAAAGATATTCAAACGTTAAAAACACAATTCCCATTTATTCAGGTTCGAACCATTGGGAGGAGTGTGGAGGGAAAGCCTATTCAAGAAATCAGGCTTGGCAAAGGAACAAAAAAAGTCCATTTTGACGGTTCCTTTCATGCGAATGAATGGATTACCACCCCAATCTTAATGGCGTTATTAAATACATTTTTATTATCTTTGACGAATAATCAGCCTATTCGAGGACTTTTAACAAATCCCCTGTATCAGTCAGTAAATCTGTCAATTGTTCCAATGGTTAATCCTGATGGGGTTGACTTAGTTCTGAACGGACCGCCGCCGGCATTACGGGGAGAATTAATTGCTATGAATAACGGAAGTACTGATTTTAACGACTGGAAGGCAAATATAAGAGGAGTTGATTTAAATAATCAATTCCCGGCTAATTGGGAAATAGAGAAGGAGAGAAAGGAACCAAAAGCACCTGCACCAAGAGATTATCCTGGAGATGAACCGCTGACCGAGCCTGAAACAAAAGTGATGGCAGCATTAGCTAGAAACAGTCAGTTCGACCGGCTGCTTGCTTTCCACACACAGGGAAAGGAATTTTATTGGGGATATGAAGGGCTTGAGCCGCCTGAATCAAGGATTCTGGCAGCAGAGTTTGAGCGCGTTAGTGGATACAAAGCAGTCCAATTTATCGATAGTCATGCTGGTTATAAAGACTGGTTTATTCAAGAATTTCGAAAACCAGGGTTTACAATTGAACTAGGATCTGGGGTAAATCCGCTCCCATTGTCACAATTCAATGAAATTTATGAGGATGTACTTGGAATTTTCCTTGCCAGCCTGTATATTTAAAAAGATGGATTATTTGGTAATTTTTACTTAAATAAACGAAACTGATTCATTCATGAAATACCTCCATACTAAATGTGTTTATTCGTTTGCAAAACATATGGAGGTATTTTAATTTTTTAAAGTTAACGGTAAAGGTGGTGTGGAAAAAATATTGAAGAGGAAGGCCTTTTTTTTGTGTCTATTATTTGTTTCCACACTATTAGTCATTGGATGTGAAAAAAGAGATTCAAGTTCACAAGCGATAAAGAATAAGAAGCAGCCGGAAGATGAACAGTCTCATGTCACCATAGAGGATGTAAAAAACCATCTTCCTATTTTATTGAAAGAAGGGGAATTTGATAAGGTGTATGGCTGGATAAATAATGAGACCATCGTCTATACAACCAACATAGAGAATCGATCAAATATCTATGCATATCATTTGAAAACAGGGACAAGTACGTTACTATTAAAAGTGGAGTCTATGATTGATTCTGTTCATATCAGTCATTCAGGGAATTATCTATTGATTCGCTCCTCATCAGAAGCCTCTCCCGGCAAAATTACTGTCATAACAAATAAAGGCAAGGAAGTTTTCACTACAGTAATAAAAAATTCCTTTGATGCTGCAATTGAATGGAATCCATATGATGAAGATAAAGTACTGATTTCAAGCTTTACTGCTGATTGGCAGGACCGTACTTTTATGCTATCCATCAAAAATCAAAAAATGACTGAAATAGAAGTGCAAAATCCCTTTTCCTACTGGTTAAAGAAGGACAAACTCATCTCTTTAAATTTGGATCAGAAGGATCAATCGAATGTTACAGATGTAATCGTGAAGGACTTATCCACAGGAAATGAAACCAGTCTCTTGTCGGATGTTTTCGAATTGGATTCCTTTCAAAATAATTTACTTACAATTAAAGCTGATAGGGAACAATTAAATTACATAACCTATACTTTTTATGATCTTCAATTAAATCAGGTTGGTTCGCTAACCATGCCTGGCATAACTAGTTCTTTAGATTGGCTTATTCCTTATTATGATTTTAACGAGCAGAAGAGAACTTTTTTATCCTTTCAGCCATTAAAAAGTGGTGCTGCGGATTCCTATAAAGAAGGCTTTCAGTTGATTCAATATAGACTTGAAGACGACACAAAAACCGTTATGATAAATGGATTGGAAAATGAACCGATAAGCTGTAATCAAGAGGGAAACCTATGTTTATACGGCTACTACTTTGAAAAGCTGTTAGATATGAAAAATAAAAACATCATTCAGTTAGTTTCGAATGGTGAGTAAATGGAGTGTTGAAAAATGGCAATAATAGATGTAACAGTTATTCCAGTAGGTACGAAAACAGCAAGCGTTAGTGCCTATGTGGCAGATATTCATCGGGTATTAAAAAAATATGAAGAAACAGGAAAAATACGCTATCAATTAACACCGATGAACACCATTATTGAGGGCGATTTACCATTATTGTTTGAAGTGATTCAGGCGATGCATGAAGTTCCATTTGAAAAAGGTCTTGTCCGAGTGTGTACTAATATTCGCATAGATGATCGTCGTGATATTGAACGCAAAATGGAAGAAAAAGTAGAAAGAGTCCAAAATCTGTTGGAAAAGTAAGCATGGAAAGTCCTTGCGTGAAGAAAAAAAGCACCGCTGTATCGGTGCTTTTTGTTTTCCATATTAGTGTGTAGCAGGAAAACCACTATTAATAAGAGTCATAACAGCAAACCAGCCAAAGACAGCGAAGCTTCCAACTGCGAATAGTGCACCAAGCAGGTTTTTGTTTTTTAGTGAGCTAACGGAACCAATAGCAGCAAGAATTGATACTAATGCAAAAATAATGACAGTACCCATCAAAAAGCCCCCCTTTGTTTGAGTGTTTAGTTCATCAGCATTTGAAAAAATAAGCGCTTTCTTGTACTAGAATAATATGGAATACAAATGCAAACTTACTCCTAATATTTTATAATTTTTCTGAATGTTTGTCGAGGTGAAATAAAGGACTTTTCACAATAGTGCATCAATAGTATTTTCAAATAGTTAGTTTTTATTTCATATATAGTGTAAAATAATTTTTGAATCTATTTGAATAGGGGGAAATCGATTTATGGAATGGATACAAATGCCGCTTGGACCGATTCAGACAAATTGTTATGTGTTAATTAAGGAAGATTCAACATGTCTTATTGTTGATCCCGGCAACGAGGGGGATAAGCTGATTGGTTTTCTTCGCGAACGTAATTTAAAGCCGGAAGCCATCGTGCTGACACATGCTCATTATGACCATATTGGAGCTGTGGATAGTATTAGGGATGAATATCAAATTCCGGCTTATGTTCATGTTAATGAAAAGGAATGGCTGTCTACGCCATCTTTAAATTTAGGAAACGTCATCGCTCGTGATCCTGATTTTACATTTAGCGGTGAGCAGGAATTAACGATTGGTACATACACATTCGAGCTTTTTGAAACCCCGGGACATTCCCCTGGAAGTGTAACACTGTATTTCAAGGACGCAGGACTTGCATTAGTAGGTGATGCTTTATTTAATGGCAGCATCGGCCGAACAGATTTACCGGGCAGTAATCATCAGGATTTGATGAACAGTCTACATGAAAAAATATTACGCTTACCTGAAGAAACAACCGTTCTACCTGGGCATGGTCCTGTTACAACAATTGGAAAAGAGATGGATTCTAATCCTTTTCTGAACGGATTTTAAGAAAAAGAAAAACCCTTCTCTTTTGAGAAGGGTTTTTCTGGGGGATATTCGAATTCTAGTAATGGGAGGTTATTGTTAAACTACTACTACTAATATAAACAATATAATAAGTTTAACACCTTGTCAATAGTGTTAAATATGAATTAGGAGATATGATGCGTAAATTTCTTATCGATTATATTAACGAAAAACCATTGAAAATGATCTCGTATGATGAATACATAAATCTTGTCCTGTATCACCCTCGTTTCGGCTATTATATGAAAGAGTGCGAAAAAATTGGCCGGAGCGGTGACTTTATTACATCTAGTAATATTTCTAATATAATGGGCAGAACCTTTGCCAAATGGTTTGCCAGTCTAGTAAAAGAACGATCCATTACCCCCCATTTTTGTGAAATTGGAGCTGGAAATGGGCGGTTTGCCCAAGCATTTTTACAGGAGTGGTATGCTTCAGATTATCCGAAGCTTACCTATACGATTATCGAAAAAAGCCCTTATCATATTCAATTGCAAAAGGAAAAGTTCGAAAAGGAGTGGAATGTTCAGCACGTTGATGATTTTGCTAATCTGAAGGATTTTCAAGGAATGCTTTTTTCAAATGAGCTATTTGATGCACTGCCTGTACATGTCGTTACAAAACAGCAAGGCAGTTTGTTTGAAGTAATGATAGCCGCTGATAATGGAAAACTGATTGAAACAGTCTGCCCGCTTTCCAATCAAAAAATCTCTTTATTTATAAGGGAGCATAACGTAATGATTCCTGAGGGTCATCGAATCGAGATTCCGCTGCATATGGAGAAGATTTTTTCAGAGATGGAAAAGTCCTTTACTAAAGGGATGATTGTAACGATTGATTATGGCTATACAAACGAAGAATGGCAGGAACCAATCAGAAAAGATGGAAGCTTAAGGGGATATTACCAGCACAAGCTTATCCGGAATGTGCTTGAATATCCTGGTGAAATGGACATTACCAGTCATATTCATTGGGATGCACTCGTAAATATCAGCAAGAAGTTTGGCATTCGCACGATTGAAAAAAAACGTCAAGATGAGTTTCTGCTTTCGATTGGGATATTAGATCAGCTGGAAAGCCATCAGGATCCCAATCCGTTTTCAGAAGTGAATAAGCGAAACCGAGCGATCCGAAGTCTCATCATGCCATCTGGCATAAGCCCGTCCTTTGATGTATTAGTACAAATAAAAGCGTAGCCGGCTTGACCAGGGGCGACAAGCTTAAGCTGGGACGGGGAGAAGGTTGTTCTTTAACCTTCTCATCGTCACAGCTTAAGACCTTGAGCCCCTAGCCGGCGGAGCTGGATAAAATAAAAGCGTAGCCGGCTTGACCAGGGGCGACAAGCTTAAGCTGGGATGGGGAGAAGGTTGTTCTTTAACCTTCTCATCGTCACAACTTAAGACCTCGAGCCCCTAGCCGGCGGAGCTGGATAAAATAAAAGCGTAGCCGACTTGACTGGAGCTGAAGAAAAATGAAACGGTTACAAAATAAAAAAGCGATCCGAAGGGCCGCTTTTTTATTTTGGATACTTATTAATGTCCACCTGCACCAGGTATCATCATGAAGGTTGTCCAGTATGTAAAACCGATGAAAAAGACTGTTAAGTAAGCTCCAAAAATGTAAATATACATACGCTCAGTAAGTTTTAAATAGCTGAGAAGCAGAAAGAACCCTGTTTGACCGAAGAAGATTAAGGACGTCGTATACATATCTCCTAAATAAAACATAACTGCAAAAATGCCCGTCCAAAAGCCTAATACTCGATACATTCGTTCCAACTGTATCCCTCCCTTTGCTGTGAGTTTCATCACTATTATAATGAAGTATTCTGAAAAAGTAAATAACTCTTTATATTTAAAAAGAAATAAAGTAAAACTTTTCTGAACTTTTGCTATAATCGATCATAGATCTTTCTTGAAGCACTTAGAAAGAATAAAAAGGCAATCAAAAAAGATTGCCATTATTATTTATGTTGTGAGAAATTATCCAATAATATTGGCATTATAGCTGCATGCCTCACAGCCTGCAATTAAATTATCTTCTTCAACTAATTCAATTTCTTTAAATAAAGCCTCAAACATCCCTTTTAAAAATTGGGCATGCATTTGGCAGATATTTTCCATATGTTCTACAGCCACTTCTTTAAATGGACAGTTAAAGATTTGAAAATATACCTTTGTCTTATCTTCATTTGGTTGGAAATCCGGCGAAAGTCCAGCCAGTGAAGATGCATTTTGAATAATATTCAGCTTTTGATCAAAGGATAGATTATCAACACTTTGCATGTTTTTTGATAATTCCTGTTCAATTAATTCAAGACCAAATCGTTTTCCCGTTTCGTAGAGAGCCTTTTGTCCAGCCTCTCCTAGTGAAGCCATTGTCTCCATCGTAATTTTTGATAAAAGCTGATAGTCCCGGTATGGAAAATGAAGTTGAATAACATCATTTGATAGGCGGTAAAGTCTGCTTGGTCTTCCGCCCTTACCTGTTTTTTTCGTTTCAGAGACAAGCATGTTGACATCTTCCAGCTTTGTTAAATGAAGTCTGGCAACATTTGGGTGGATATTAAAGTTATCAGCAATTTCCTGTACTGTTACTTCTTGATGTCTTCTCGTAATATATTGATAAATATAGTAACGAGTTGGATCGGATAATACATTTGTAATTTTTAATGTTTGTTCCACAGAAGTTCACCTCTACTGCTTACTTTATTCTATTATAATACCCGCCGAAATAGGTTAACACTATATTCACTATAAGTTTAGAAAATGTTCACATTTAAATGGCCTGTAAATCTAATTATGAATAATTTGTGATAATGTAAAAATTTTTATGTAATAACATTATGATCGTGCAGGAGAAAACAAAAAAGAAAGCGAATCTTACAATTAGAAAAAAGAAAGGCGGTGTCTGCCATTGAGTTTAATTGAAAGGCTGGCTGACCGAATTATTACGGAAGCTGTTAGAAGCCACGCAACCGATGTCCACATTATCCCCCGAAGAAATGATACTCTCGTACAGCTAAGAATCTCAAACAGATTAATTCCCAAAATTCAACTTCCCAAAGAAGAATGTGACCGATTAATATCCCACTTTAAATTTACTGCATCAATGGATATTGGCGAAAGAAGAAGACCCCAAAGCGGTGCTTGTTCATTTATGATAGATGGACAAATGATTGGTCTTAGGTTATCAACCCTCCCGGCTAGTCAAAATGAAAGTCTGGTGATTCGAATTCTTCCTCAGCAAGAAACTGTACCTTCCTTTCAAATCTCACTGTTTCCTTCCATGACAAGAAAATTATTAGCTTTATTAAAACACTCCCACGGACTGATTATCCTAACCGGGCCGACCGGAAGCGGTAAAACCTCCACCTTATATGCCTTATTAAATGAAACCTCACATCTCTATAATCGAAATATCATCACATTAGAAGACCCGATTGAAAAGGAAAATGACTTAGTACTTCAGGTTCAGGTTAACGAAAAAGCTGGTGTTACATATACAACCGGTTTAAAGGCAATCCTGAGACATGATCCCGATATTATAATGGTTGGTGAGATTCGAGATGCTGAAACTGCTAAGATTGCTGTAAGGGCAGCTCTTACAGGACATTTAGTTTTGACAACGATGCATACGAGGGATTCGAAGGGAGCTATATACAGGCTTATTGAGTTTGGTGTTAACTGGCAGGAGATTGAGCAGACGCTAGTCGCAATAACAGCTCAGCGATTAGTGGAATTGACATGCCCATTTTGTTCCAGTCACTGCACACCATCCTGTTTTGGGTATGAACGTCCGAAAAGAGCAAGTGTATTTGAACTTTTGTCTGGAAGAGACTTAAGAGCGGCCTTGGGGGAGGCACGCGGAGAGGACAGTAAGTTCTGTTACAAAACATTACGGGAAGAAATTCGTAAAGGAATTGCTTTAGGATATATTAAGGAAAGTGAATTTGCTAGGTGGGTATTTACAGATGAAGCGGAGTAAATGGTCCTTTGAAGAGCAGGCAAGCTTTTTAAAAATGATAGGAGAGCTATTAATAAGGGGCTATCCGCTTGCAGAAGCGTTGGATTCAGTCACATATCATCTGCCGAAAAATCGAAAATTAGAGATTCTGGAATGTCATTACGGCTTGAAGGAAGGGAACCCATTTTATTTAATGCTGCAAAAACTGAATTTTAATGAACATGTCATTGGTTATGTATATTTTGCTGAACAACACGGCAGTTTAGCAATGGCTTTTCTTGAAGCAAGTAAAATGATGCAAAGAAGAGCAAAGGATTTTTCTAGGATAAAAAAACTCATTTCTTATCCACTTTTTCTCGTGTTAACGACAATCTTGTTATTCTTCTTTGTCCAGAAATATTTGCTGCCACAATTCTCTTCTTTATTTACCTCGATGAAATTAAAGGCGAATTTTTTTACAAAAGCCATTTATACTGCCGGTGAAGCCTTACCGCTTCTCGTTCTTCTCTTCATCCTCATTCTTATTCTCGCTTTGCTTTATTATTTTCTCGCATTCAAAAAACTGACATTGATTGAGCAGAAACAGCAAATCATGAGAATCCCCATTGCAGCAAGTCTGTTTCGGTTATTTTATTCCCATTATTTTTCTGTTCAATTAGGTTTTTTGCTTGAAGGAGGATTGTCAATAAATGAATCGCTATCATTGTTTGAACAAAATGAAGACCAGCCTTTTTATAGAGAGGTCGGAATGGAAATGGCAAGGCAATTAAAGACAGGAGAAAAATTAGAGGATATACTCAGTAACTATTGTTTTTTTGAGAGAGAATTAGCCTTAGTTGTTAAGCATGGACAGGATAATGGTAAGCTTCCCCAGGAGTTACTATTTTTTGCTGTTCAATGTATGAACAGTTTGGAGGATCGTGTAGAAAGCTTAATGAAAAAGATCCAGCCTGTGTTATACGGTTTCATTGGTTTATTAATCATTTCTATGTACTTAGCCGTTTTATTGCCAATGTTTCATTTAATGAATGAAATTTAACGCATTCGAGAGGAGATCTATCCTATGATGAAAAATCAAAAAGGCTTTACGTTAATTGAAATGATGATTGTGCTATTAGTGATCTCAATTTTACTCATGATTACGATACCAAATGTCACAAAAAATAATTCCAATATTAATGAAAAGGGCTGTGAAGCATACTTAAAAATGGTCCAAGGTCAAGTACAGGCATATAAATTGGAGAAAAGTACCTTTCCAACTGCGCAGCAGCTCTATGATGAAAAGTATATAGTAGATAAACAATGCCCGCTTGGAAAGGATGTTGTCATCTCATCCGACGGTGTCGTCTCTCTAGCTGGTCAATAAGACTATGAATAATCAACAAGGTTTTACATTAATAGAAATGCTACTCGTATTATCTATTTTTATCTTGATTTCTTCAATTTCATCCATTCTCTTACGTCCCCAATATTTATGGTATGAAAAGGAGCGTTTCTTTTCCCAATTTAAAGCAGATATACTCTATTCCCAGCAGTACGCGATTTCGCATCAAAAACAGCTATTGGTCTACATTTATCCAAAGGAGAAGCGGTATGTAGTTATAGAAAAATTAACAGATATATCGGTCATTGATCGTATAGTTCCTAAATCTATTGAAATTGAAAAAGGATCACTAGCAGTTCAAGGTGTTCCTCATATGACCTTTGAAATCTCTTCAAATGGAAAATTGAATCGATTCGGCACATTTTATTTTCTGGTCGATCGTGAGCGCTACAAAATTACCTTTCAAATTGGAGCGGGACGATTTTATGTGGTTAAAGAATAAGGGTTTTTATATGGCGGAGTTAATTATAAGTCTTTCTGGATGGATGATCATTTCAACTGGCTTTGTTCCGATGTACATTCAACTACATAATCAGCTGATCCAGTTGGAGGAGAAATCAGCAGCCTTGCATCTTTTTTATGAATATCTCCAAACAGTAACCGTTGAAGATGCCAACATGGAGAATATTGTCATGACAAAAGAGGATAAACCATTTTCAATAGAATGGTTAGGGGTTGACAAAAAGGAGGTAATGATACGCTATGAGGATGTATTTGGGAAAGTGGTCGAAATACGTGAAACCGTGCCATAATAATGGTTTTACATTCATTGAAATGATTTTTGCATTCTCCATCTTTCTTTTGATCGTTTCGTTATTTCCTTTAGTTTTCCAATTGTTATCGCAAAATGGTTTTGTAGAAGAAAGATTACAGCGGATGGAATGGGAAGTGTTTAGTGCACAAGTGAAACAAGAAGTACGGATGTGTGATAGTTTAAAAATTGAAAATAACCGAATGATGCTAAAAAAAGACAAAGAGAGCATTATGTATGAAAAATACGGAACATCGATTAGAAGAAAAGTAGATTTAAAGGGGCACGAAATCATGCTGCAAAACATCCAAACGGTAACATTTGAAGAAGTGATAAAAGGGGTGCGGATTTCTGTAGTCGATCAATATAACCAGGGTGAATCGATTACGGTTCGAACAGCCGTAGACGAGGAAGGATTATATGGTCCGTAACCAAAGCGGCTTTACGTATCCTCTAACTTTATGCATGCTGATTCTTTTTTCTACCATGTTGATGATTTATATGGAACAACTTGGCGTAGAAAAAAGAATGCTGACTGAAACGGAAACCGTATTAAAACAAGACTATTATTTAGTAAGTACACTGAACACATTAGAAGAATCTCTCGCAGCACAAGGGAAGACAGGCAGTACTGGTATCATTGAATTCTATGATGGGGAGGTACAGTACGTCATCACTGAACTTACTGATAGTCTTTGGGAAATCAAGGTTCATCTTCAGACAGGGATTGATAATCGTGAGTTCTTTGGTGCTGCTTATTATGATGCTGATTTAAAGAAAATCATTAAGTGGGTAGAAAAAAACTAAACAAAAGGGGCGAAATTCAATATTCTTGGTTTGAAAAAGAATGTTTCGGATATACTTACTCTTAGAAAAGCTTCAGATTCCAGTTGTCAAAACAATTGAAGCGAAAGTTCAAGTTCTGCTTTTTTAAGGCTTGAACAAGTTTTAAGAGGTGTATGTAAATGAAAACAAATGATTATGTAAAATATGTAACACAAACAGTTGTCCAATATATTGACCAGCCAAAGGATGAACGCAGGAAACTTCGCCAAGAAAAGAAGGATAAAAGAGCAACCTTTATGTACAGATGGTTTGGCATTATTCCATATGTATTAATGTTAAAGCTAAGAGAAAGAAAAGTACAAAAATCACAAAAAGTGCGAGAAGCAGACTGATCTGCTTCTCGTTGTTTGTCCGGATGATTGATTAGCTTTTAAGATAGAATATGCCGCCGTTAATGATCGAAATGTTGACTTTTGGTTCGTATTGTTCCTTTAATGCCTGCTTTTCAATTTCGTAGCTTTCCCCTTTCTCTTCAGAATCCTTGTAGAAATGCTCCAGCAAATTCAAATCTTCTTGCCATCTCTGTCTGGCGTCATCTGCCCATGTATGATTTTCAGCTTCTAAATTAGAAATAAGATAGTTTTCGATTCGCTTTAAACCGCTTTTGGGCATTATGAGCGGGGAAAGTGTAAATGAATAATCCGGTATTTTTGGTGTTAACTCAAGCTTTAGTAATTTATTGTGAAAATTTTCGCTTATTTGTCCGTTAATTAACTGCAAGCCGATTGATTGAAATACATCCTTTTTTCGATCACATTGATAGGAGACCTTTACATTCAAACAAATCCATGGCTTTAATGGTGTTTGTTGTCCAGTTATGGTCGGAACCTTCTCATACAGGCGGATAAAGCTTGCCAGTTTTTTTGTTGATTGAAATATTTGATGAAGCCGGGGCGAGCCAAAATGAATGGTTTCGCCTTTTAAATTGTCAGGTACTCGATTTGGATCTGTGATCAAGGTCAGGCACATCGGATTTGGTGCTCCACCGGTTTTTTCTAGGTAGTGCCAGTAAAAAGGACGATTCATGAGCTCTTTATCAAGGTCAATTGTTAATTGCACAGTCATATGCCCAGCTTGATTTTCTTTAATCTCACAATCGTTGGCAAGAAAATACCGCTCTAAAAATTTATGAATTTCCTGTTGCTGCATGCTGCACACCACCTTTCATCTCTTGAGCAAATTGAATCATAGAGGTAAGATTATCCATTTTTATTTTCATTTCGCCCTCCGATGATGAGTAGTTGAAAATATCAATTAGATGGTCCTCTACATTACCAAACTCTAGTCTTGATAAAATGTCGTCAAGTTCGCCGATTACTTTTTCGAAAAGATGAATTTTTTCATATAACAACTTCAGTACATGCTCTTCAACTGTGTTTTTAATCGCAAAGTTATAGATTTTTACATCCTTTTCTTGTCCGAGACGATGAATCCTACCAATCCGCTGCTCAAGTCTCATTGGATTCCAAGGCAGATCAAAGTTGATAATATGATGACAAAACTGCAGGTTGATTCCTTCTCCGCCGGCTTCTGTAGCAATCAGTACTTGGGCATTGTTTTTAAATAATTCTCTCATCCAGTCCTTCTTCCCTCGTTTAAAGCCGCCTCTAAATGGGACGGAGGTAATGCCGTGCTGCTTAAGAAACCATTGTAAATAAAGCTGTGTCGCCCGGTATTCTGTGAAAATAATGACCTTGTCATTGATCGCTTTAATCAGTTCAATGGCTTTTTCCGCTTTTGAATTTGACTGGACTTCTTCAACCTTTCTTATCAAGTACTGGATCTGTTCCTGAAAGGCTGGAGAAACATTTTCTTCTTTTTGCAGCATATTTTTCAAGGTAAAAAAGACGGCTTCTCTGCTGCTGCAGGCCTCTCTCTGTAAAGTCATAATGGAAAATTGACTTTTATTTATGGAGTTTCCGCCTAATAAACAGATAGCTTCATAGAGAGCCCTTTCTTGCTCTGAAAATTCAATCGGCACTGTTTCAACTATCCGTTTTGTCCATTCAATTCCAGTATCTGCACGTCGATTTCGAATCATTACTTTATTAACAAGTTCCTTTAAATGCTGATCATCATCTAATGAACGGGAATCCTTTTTATATTTCTCGTAAAAATCTGTTGCACTGCCAAGATGGCCTGGTTTCAATAATGAAACGAGGTTGAAAATTTCACTTATCCGATTTTGAATCGGAGTGGCCGTTAACAACAGACAAAATTTCTTCTTTAAATTCTGAACGAACTCATAGTTTTTTGTTTTATTATTCTTTAATTTGTGGGCTTCATCAATAATGATGAGATCATAATCCAACTCGTTAATAATTTCCCGGTGCGGGGAACGTTTCGCTGTATCAATTGATGAAATCACAACATCACATTGCTCCCAAACATAGCTTTTCCTTTGAGCAACCGCGGGAATATAAAATTTGTTATTCAGTTCCATGGCCCATTGAGAAACAAGGGAGGCAGGAACTAAAATCAGTACTTTTTTAACAAGACCCCTGATCATGTATTCTTTTAATATTAATCCTGCTTCAATAGTCTTTCCAAGACCAACTTCATCAGCTAAAATGGCTTTACCATTCATGTTTTCAACGACCTGTTTCGCGACTTCGAGTTGATGTGGAAGCGGTGTTAAATGGGATAAATGCT
Organism: Niallia oryzisoli; assembly: GCF_036670025.1. NCBI lineage: Bacteria > Bacillati > Bacillota > Bacilli > Caryophanales > Bacillaceae > Niallia > Niallia oryzisoli. Next base: position 1,435,281 of record NZ_CP137640.1, read on the forward strand.
TTGGTGCGAGCAGCCCTTCAAATTCCGGTATGACGGTATGTTGTTCCACCTCAACAGCCAATTTATATAATTCCCAATTACCCCAGGGTCCGTCATGATTCATCCGGGTGATAAATTCATCTTGCCATGAATAATCAAACTCTATTTGCACCGTCATCGTTAACACTCCTCAAAAATGGTATTGCTGAAATCAGTTCGACATGGTAGGCTATGTATATAAATTGAAGGTTTAGAAATTTCCTATAGTAAAATTAATTTTAATTATGGATAGTATGACCAAGTTTAAAAATTTTATAAATGCGGATGATAATAAGGGGAGAGACTACGAATGTAGCGCCGAAGGAGCAAACATGGAAATGTGAATCTCTCAGGCAAAAGAACTCTTATTTGACGCATCTCTGGAGAGTGCTTATTCTAAAGCCGCCCAAGAGGAAAACCTTTACAGGTAAACTTTCAGGTTCCAGGACAGAGACCCCTCTATTTTCTTCATAGGGGAGGCTCTGTCTTTTTTTGTTTTTTAGTTAAAACAGGAAGATTTTATCTTTTACCCGAAAGTAATTGAATTTCCTATTATGATAAGAAAGATAATAATTATTGCTTTTAATAAACAGCGTTTTGAGGAAGGAGCATATAAAGATGGCTGAATTAAAACGAACACCTCTTTTTGATGTCTATAAAGAATATGGGGCGAAAACAATCGATTTCGGCGGATGGGAGCTACCGGTTCAATTTTCCAGCATTAAGGAAGAACATAAAGCTGTACGAACAAAAGCAGGTTTATTTGATGTTTCTCATATGGGTGAGATTACGGTCAAGGGACCTGGAAGTCTTAACTACTTACAAAAAATGATGACGAATGACATCAGTAAAATAAAAAATGGTACTGCTCAATATACAGCCATGTGTTATGAAAATGGCGGTACTGTGGATGATTTACTTGTATATAAGCTTGAAGAAAATGATTATTTGCTAGTTGTAAACGCTTCTAACATTGAAAAAGACTATAAATGGCTAGAGGATCATCTTGAAAATGATGTGACAGTTGAAAATATTTCAAATCAAATGGCTCAGCTTGCTTTGCAGGGACCACTTTCGGAAAAGATTCTCTCATCATTGATCTCCGATGTAAATTTATCTGAGATCCGACCGTTTGGTATTCAAAATAAGGTCATGATTTTGGGTAAACAGACGTTGATTTCGCGAACAGGTTATACCGGTGAAGATGGGTTTGAAATATATTGTAATTCTGAGGATGCACAAGAGCTATGGCGTGCTATTTTAGATGCCGGGAGTGAGTATGGTATTCTTCCAATTGGTTTAGGAGCACGTGATACACTTCGCTTTGAAGCAAAGCTTGCCTTATATGGTCAGGAGCTTTCTCCAGACATTACACCGCTCGAAGCAGGCATAGGTTTTGCCGTTAAACTGGATAAAGAAATTGATTTTATTGGCAAGGCTGCACTACAGAAGCAAAAGGAACAAGGAGTTCCGAGAAGGCTGGTTGGGATAGAAATGATCGATAGAGGGATTCCGCGCCATGGTTATCGAGTTTTTGCGGGTGAAAACGAAATCGGGATGATTACAACCGGTACACAGTCTCCTACATTAAAAAGAAATATTGGTCTCGCACTTTTACAAACAGATTACGGAAAACTTGACAATGAAGTATTGGTTGAAATTCGCGGAAAAAAATTAAAAGCAAAAATTGTGAAAACACCTTTCTATAAAAGAGCGAATTAACAAGTCTGGAGGAGAGAAGGATGAAGCATCGCTATTTACCAATGACAGATAAGGATAGAAAAGCAATGTTAGAAGCTGTTGGAGCGGCTTCTGTTGATGAATTGTTTAGTGATATACCTGAACAGGTTCGTTTTAAGGGAGAGTATCAAATTAAAAAGGCAAAGTCAGAATCAGCGCTCTTAAAAGAACTGACTCAATTAGCAGCTAAAAATGCTGATTTACGGACGAATACCTCGTTCCTTGGTGCCGGTGTTTATGATCATTATATTCCGGTCATTGTTGACCATGTGATCTCACGTTCTGAGTTTTATACTGCCTATACACCCTATCAGCCGGAAATTTCCCAAGGTGAATTGCAGGCCATTTTTGAATTTCAGACAATGATTTGCGAGTTAACCGGCATGGATGTGGCTAACTCTTCTATGTACGACGGCGGGACAGCATTGGCAGAAGCAGCTATGTTAGCTGCCGGTCATACGCGCCGCAAAAAGGTATTAGTTTCCAGCGCCGTACATCCAGAGTCAAAAGAGGTTTTGAATACTTATGCAAAAGGACAGAGACTTGAGGTAGTTGAAATTCCATATAAAAATGGAGTAACAGATGTGGCCGCTTTACAAGAATTAATGAATGAAGATGTAGCCGCTGTGATTGTCCAATACCCTAATTTCTTTGGCGGTATTGAACCATTAAAAGAAATCGAGCAACTGACACATAAAGAGAAATCATTGCTTGTTGTTTCAAGTAGTCCGCTTGCATTAGGAATATTAACACCACCTGGTCAATTTGGTGCTGACATTGTTGTTGGCGATACACAGGTGTTTGGCATCCCGACTGCTTTTGGCGGACCTCACTGCGGATATTTTGCTGTAACGAGTAAGCTTATGAGGAAAATTCCTGGGCGCTTAGTTGGGCAAACGGTGGATGAAGAAGGCCGCCGGGGCTTTGTCTTGACTTTACAGGCACGTGAGCAGCATATCCGCCGTGATAAAGCAACATCCAATATATGCTCTAATCAGGCACTGAATGCTTTGGCATCGTCGGTTGCAATGACAGCTCTTGGAAAAAAAGGAATAAGAGAAATGGCTGCAGCTAATATTCAAAAAGCAAACTATGCTAAAAATATGCTGAAGGCACAAGGAGCAGAGATTGTATTTGAAGTCCCGACATTTAATGAATTTGTCGTGAAATTTTCAAAGCCGGTTAAGGAAGTGAACCAGCAGCTGTTAGCTAAAAACATCATTGGCGGTTATGATTTGGGTCGTGATTTCCCTGAGTTGGCTAATCATATGCTGGTTGCCGTTACGGAGTTGAGAACAAAGGATGAAATTGATACTTTTGTGACAGAATTGGGGGATTATCATGAATAAACAAGATCAACCGTTAATTTTTGAAAGCAGTACACCCGGTAGAATTGGTTATAGTCTTCCTGAATTCGATGTTCCGGAGGTTGAATTACAGGAATTAATACCAGAAGGTTATATTCGCGCAAATGAGCCGGAGCTGCCAGAAGTTTCAGAGCTGGATATTATGCGTCACTATACAGCGTTATCAAGAAGAAACCATGGTCTTGATTCAGGCTTCTATCCGCTTGGATCTTGTACGATGAAATATAATCCAAAAATAAATGAGTCCGTTGCCCGTATGAATGGGTTTGCTCATGTACATCCATTGCAAGACGAAACTTCAGTTCAAGGGGCACTAGAGCTGATGTATGATCTACAGGAGCATCTTGTTGAAATTACCGGTATGGATGCCGTAACACTACAATCAGCGGCAGGAGCCCACGGTGAATGGACTGGGCTAATGTTGATTCGTGCTTTTCATGAAGCCAATGGGGATTTTGGTCGTGTAAAAGTGATTGTTCCTGATTCAGCACATGGAACAAATCCTGCTTCTGCGGTCGTGGCAGGATTTGAAACGGTGACAGTTAAATCTAATGATGAGGGACTTGTTGATTTAGATGATTTAAGAAGAGTGGTAGGGGACGATACAGCAGCACTGATGCTGACAAATCCAAATACACTTGGTTTATTTGAAGAAAACATTGTTGAAATGGCCGATATTGTGCATAGTGCCGGTGGAAAGCTTTATTATGACGGAGCAAACTTAAATGCTGTCTTATCAAAAGCACGCCCTGGCGATATGGGCTTTGATGTTGTTCATTTAAACCTGCATAAAACATTTACAGGGCCGCATGGCGGTGGTGGTCCGGGTTCAGGTCCTGTCGGTGTTAAGCAAGAGCTAATTCCGTTTTTACCAAAGCCGGTGGTTACAAAGGCAGGAGAGCAATATGTGCTTGATTATGATCGACCGCAATCTATTGGCCGCGTAAAGCCTTACTATGGAAATTTCGGAATTAATGTCCGGGCTTACACGTATATTCGTTCAATGGGTCCCGATGGATTAAAAGCTGTTACAGAAAATGCAGTGTTGAATGCGAATTATATGATGAGGAGATTAGCTCCATACTATGATCTTCCATATGATAAGCATTGTAAGCATGAGTTTGTCTTAAGCGGCAGACGTCAGAAGAAGCTGGGTGTACGTACTCTTGATATCGCTAAACGTCTCTTAGATTTCGGCTACCATCCGCCGACGATTTATTTCCCTCTCAATGTTGAGGAATGTATTATGATTGAGCCGACAGAAACTGAATCAAAAGAAACGTTAGACAGTTTCATTGATGCAATGATTCAAATCGCAAAGGAAGCAGAAACCACCCCTGAAATTGTCCAGGAGGCACCGCATACTACTGTTATCAGCAGATTAGATGAAACATTAGCTGCTCGTAAGCCGGTCCTTCGTTATCAGAAAGAAGAGTAAATAATTTAAGGCTGACTCTTTAAACCAGAGTCAGCCTTATTTATGGTTATATAGTAATTGATTATTTTGTTTTGATTCTTCCAGTCCATTTTTTAAATCCGCCCTGTAGATGGGAAAGATCTTTATAGCCCTTTTTGTACAGTAATTGGGCTGCACGAGCACTTCTTGTCCCATTTTGGCAATAAAGATATACTGGCTTGTCCGGACGTAATTCTTTCAAACGCATTTTTAGTTGTGAAAGAGGAATATTTCTAGCACCTAATATATGGCCATTATCAAATTCATTTGGCTCACGCACATCAATTAATTGTGCTTTTCGGTACCCTTCACGGAACTGCTCCTCCGTTAATGTTTTTAATATCTTGCGCTGCTGAAGCCAATTGTAGCCGATATAAATAAGAGTAGCAGCAATAAGAATGAGTAGGACATAGATTGTATCCAAAGTGTTATCTCCTTTCAAGCTAAGCTATGCAATATATCTCACACTAACGGGCAGTATATCCACTCTAATGATAGGAAAAGTGGAAGATAACTGCCCGTAATAGGTTTGATAAAGGTTTTAACTTATTGTATAAGGCAGTATAATTCTACCCCATCCATAAAAGTTTCTTTTATCATTATATAGTTGTTTCATTATCCTAGTAAAGGAGAATACAAAAAAATTTAACATACAATTCCCTTTGTTTTTAATGGTAATTTTGTTAGACTAAATAGGTTGAAAAAAAGATAGAATGGTGGCGAACTATGGAGGAAGTATGGAGATTTATTGATTCAGGCAATGAATCTGCCTCTTTTAATATGGCGCTTGATGAGGCATTGCTTGAATGGAACAGCAAAGGTGAAATCCCTCCGGTCATTCGATTTTATGGTTGGAATCCAGCAACTCTTTCTATTGGATATTTTCAAAAAGTCGAGAAGGAAATAAATATAGAAGCAGTAAGAGAGCAAAAACTCGGTTTTGTACGTCGTCCGACAGGCGGCAGGGGTGTACTGCACGAGCATGAGCTTACTTATAGTGTAATCGTACCCGAATCACACCCGAAAATGCCGCATTCCGTTACGGAGGCTTACCGGGTTATTTCGGAGGGGATTTTAAAAGGATTCCATCATCTTGGATTAGAGGCTTATTTTGCGGTGCCGAAAACTTCGGAAGAACGTGATTCATTAAAAAATCCTCGGTCTGCTGTATGTTTTGATGCACCAAGCTGGTATGAGCTTGTTGTCGAAGGCCGAAAAGTCGCCGGCAGTGCACAAACAAGACAGCGGGGAGTAATTCTTCAGCATGGTTCGATTTTGCTTGACCTGGATGAAGATAAACTGTTTAGTCTGTTTAAATACCCAAATGATCGTGTGAAGGAACGGATGCAGAAAGCATTTAAAAGCAAGGCTGTGGCAATAAATGATATAAGTCCTGTGCGAATTACACTTGAAGAGGCAAAGAAAGCTTTTAAAGCAGGTTTTGCAGAGGGGTTAAATATTTGTCTCGAGCCATACGAACTGACTGAAGCTGAAATGAATTATGTGAAAAAAATTGCTTCTGAGCGCTATGAAAATGATGAGTGGAATTTTATGAGATAGGGAGGGACCTGCGTACTTGCAAGTCCCTCTTAAGTGGTAAAAAAAGGTATTTGTGGATTCCTTTTCATCAAAGAAGTGCAAGTCTTGAATTAAGGCGAAATTTATCGTATTTAGGCAGTAATTTAACTAAAACTCTATTATTCTCTCTTTTCTCTTTTGTTTTGTGTTTGACAAAATAAGTGTGACTTGACCTAAAATCAATATGTTGTGGCATTGAAAATATTTATGACACTATATATTGATTTTGTAAGTGTCGTATGATAAGTTTAGAGTACTTTGTAATAATAATGCTAACAAGAGATTCAATTGGTTGATAGCAACTAGAACTAACATTGAATCTATTTTTAAGGAGTTGTATATATGTCTGTTGCCCTTGGAAAGAAAATGAATTTGGATGCAGAACGATTAAACAAAGACATTGAACTTTTTCCGCAAGTTCATCCAGTTACCCCGGATATGAAAATTACACACAAAGGGGTCTCCCGTCTTGTCATGCTTGATCGTTATACGTTCAAGGATACCGAGAAGATTACATTAGCTAGTGGAGACTTTGTTGTCCTCACCATTAAAGAAGATCCTAAATTTCCTGCACGTGGTCTAGGCTATATTCTTGATATTGATTGGGAAAAGAAAATGGCCCGAGTATTGGTAGAAGAAGAATTCAGAGGGGTTCTTGATGATTCTGAAGAGGCAAAGACAGGAATTATCAGACGTCCATTAGATGTGATTGAGAAGCCTCTAGAAGTCTATTACGAGCAAATTGCGAAGCGTAACGCAACAGGGCTAGCTTCAGTTGAAAAAACAGAAGAAAAACAAAAAGAATGGTTTGAAAAGTTTTATAACGAATTAGTGAACTTAAACTTCATTCCGGCAGGCCGTGTGTTATACGGAGCGGGTGCTGGAACAGATGTGACGTATTTTAACTGCTACGTTATGCCATTTGTTCAAGATTCACGCGGCGGTATTTCAGAACACCGTACGAAGGTAATGGAAATCATGAGCCGCGGCGGTGGTGTAGGAACAAATGGTTCAACCCTTAGACCACGCAACACGCTGGCAAAAGGTGTAAACGGCAAATCCTCCGGTTCTGTATCATGGTTAGATGATATTGCGAAATTGACTCATTTAGTTGAGCAAGGCGGGTCACGTAGAGGGGCCCAAATGATCATGCTGGCGGACTGGCATCCAGACATTATGGAATTTATTATCTCGAAAATGCAAAACCCGCGCATTTTACGTTTCTTAATTGAAAATAGTGAAGATGAGAAAATTAAGAAGCTAGCAAAAGACAAACTTAAATTTACCCGCTTAACAGAGCAGGAAAAAGCAATGTATCAAGGAATTATCAATTATAAAAATATTCCTGGTTACGGTGGTTTCAGTGAAAGCATTATTGCATATGCAGAAGAAACACTAGCAGAGGGCGGAACCTACTCCGTTAATAATCCTGAGTTCTTAACAGGAGCAAATATCTCTGTATGTTTGACGAAGGAATTCATGGAAGCTGTTGAAAACGATACTGAATATGAGCTTCGTTTCCCTGATACGGAAAGCTACAACGCTGAAGAAATGAAAATCTACAATGAACAATGGCATAAAGTAGGCGATGTTCGCGAGTGGGAAAAGCTTGGTCATAAAGTTCGTACTTATAAAAAGATCAAGGCAAAAGAGCTTTGGAATCTAATCAATATCTGTGCAACCTACTCTGCAGAGCCAGGCATTTTCTTCATTGATAATGCTAATGATATGACAAATGCACAAGCCTATGGTCAAAAAGTAGTTGCAACAAATCCGTGTGGTAGAGTAGCTTAGTTTGCCTCACGTTAAAAATTGCGGAATAAAGCGGGAAGGCTGAGATGCTAATCCGAACCGAAGGCTGACAGTAAAATGTTAGTCAGGGGCAACGCATAGGTGGTGAACCTCTAATTTAGAGAATATAATCCACCCACGAGGCCGCAACATTTCGTTTAAAGGAAATGAAAATATATGCTGATCTTGCAGGAATTCAACTGTAAGAACTAGAGGATAAAAAGCCTCTAGGATAACAATAATGGAACAACCTCTTGCGCCATATTCTGTTTGTAACCTTGCAGCGGTTAACCTAGCAGAAATGGCTGATAAAGAAACAAAAAAGGTTAACTTTGAAAAGTTAAAAAGAACAGTTGAAGTAGGCGTACGCATGCAGGACAACGTTATCGATGCGACACCATATTTCCTAGAAGAAAATAAAAAGCAAGCACTAGGTGAACGCCGTGTTGGACTTGGTGTCATGGGTCTACATGACTTGCTGATTTACTGTGAAACAGAATATGGTTCTGAAGCAGGAAACAAGCTTGTTGATGAAGTATTTGAGACGATTGCCACAACAGCTTATCGTGCGTCAGTTGAGCTTGCCAAAGAAAAAGGCAGCTTCCCATTCTTAACTAGCGAAAAAGAAGATGAAACTAATCGTTTACGTCAAGCGTTCATTGATACAGGCTATATGAAGAAAATGCCTGAAGACATCAGAGAGTCTATTCTAGAGCACGGAATTCGTAATTCTCACTTACTAACTGTTGCACCTAAATAATTTGGGCTTTTATGTGGTGACACATAATCGAAACCTCTTTAATTGCTGGGACACCCTAAAGCTGTTTCAACCACAACGTAATTGGTGACAATAAGCGTGATGGTTCGAAAATGAAACAGATATAACAATGGGCAATCAGCAGGCAAGTTATCTTATTTAGTAGGAATAAGATAAAAGCTTCAACGACTAGAGCGGCAGCTCGTACCTCGCAAGCGATTGGCGAGGGAAATAGGAGGGCACTCTCCTGAGTGTTTGATATAGTCTATCCTTGTGTGAAAGCACAAGCAGCTTATAAAGCGGTATAAAGAGTAGCGTCTTTATATGAATAAAAGAGACAGGATCTACTGGTACAATGGTGGGAGTTTCAACAGGACTTGAACCTTACTTCTCCTTCTCATATTTCAGAAGCGGAAGATTGGGTAAATTTATTGAAGTAAAAGCGGATATTGTTCAGGACTATTTAGCGGAGCACCCTGAAGCAGATCAGGATAATCTGCCACATTGGTTCGTCACAGCCATGGAGCTTGATCCAGAAGCACATGCTGATGTACAATGTGTCATCCAGCGCTGGATTGACAGTTCTATCAGTAAAACGGTTAATGCACCAAAAGGATATAGCGTTGAACAAGTAGAAAAAGTTTACGAGCGTTTATACCGTGGCGGTGCAAAAGGTGGAACAGTATATGTAGACGGTTCCCGTGATGCACAAGTGCTAACATTAAAAGCAGAAGAAAATACCTTCGAGCATACACATGAACATAAAAAAGATAAGCCAAAGCAGCATGTTGTATTACTTGATACAATCAATGACTTGCGCTCAACATCTGTAACGATTGGATCAGAGGTTGGCGATACTTGTCCAGTCTGCCGCCAAGGTACAGTAGAAGAAATCGGCGGCTGTAACACTTGTACAAACTGTAATGCACAATTAAAGTGCGGTTTATAATATGATTTAATATGAAAAAGGGCGGAAATAATCCGTCCTTTTTCTTTTTTTAATTGTCCATGGTACTATCCATACCAACTCCAGATTAAAGATATATTAATAAATTCACAAATAGGAGTGGCTGATATGTATATAGATGGTGTCTTTTCTGGAGGAGGTATTAGGGGAATTGCATTAATTGGTGCGATCGAAGAAATTGAAAAAAGAGGATACCAATTCGCCCGGGTTGCCGGTGCAAGTGCGGGAGCGATTATTGCCGCACTTACCGCAGCGGGGTATAAAAGCAAAGAAATATTTACCCTTATTGATGATATGGACTTAACCATGCTGCTAGATGAACGTAAATCCTTTCTCCCATTTTCCTTAACCAAATGGGTTGCATTATATTGGACACTTGGATTATATAAAGGCGATGCACTTGAAGAATGGCTGGAAGAGATGTTAGCAAGAAAAGGATTAAGAACGTTTTCCGACTTACCGCATCAGAAATTACGAATCGTTGCCTCTGATATAACAAATGGCCGGCTTATGGTTATTCCTGATGACTTAAATCAATACGGCCTTGACCCTAAATCCTTTTCAATTGCGAGGGCCGTCCGCATGAGCTGCAGTATCCCTTATTTTTTCGAACCCGTACGATTAAAGGTCGACAGGGAAACCATTATTATCGTAGACGGCGGTGTATTAAGTAATTTCCCGATCTGGCTTTTTGAGAATGAACATAATCAAAGAGAACGGCCGATTATTGGGATCAAGCTTAGTCCCAAAACGGATGAAATGCCGAAAAACAAAATTGAAAATGCAATCCAGCTATTCAAAGCGCTGTTCGAAACGATGAAGGATGCGCATGATGCACGCCATATATCGAGTAAACAAGAAAAAGACATTATCTTTATTCCTTCTACCGGCGTTTTTGCTACCGAATTTGCTTTAACAGATGAAATGAAGCAAGAGCTTTTCGAGCAGGGGAGAGAATGTGCGATTAAATTTTTCAACTCTTGGAAATATGATCGAAGGTTTAAAGTTTTGTAGAACACAAAAAAACCAAGTCTCAAAAGAATGAGGCTCGGTTTTTCTTTTTCCCTTTTTTACCTTCAATTACTGTCAACTTAGGGTTAGAGTGATTTTTTCTGGCCCTCAATTTTTTGATGGATGTTAAATTGTTTGTTTTTTTCTTTTGCTGACTAGGTTCCTTCTGGTTATGTCTTTTAACTGATCTTTTTGCAGCTTTAACAAAGGCTCGTTGCTCACGTTTAGCAGGGCTTGGTTTGTAAAAGCGCCTTATCAGAAAGAAAATGACAGCTCCAATCACGAGCATGACAGCGATTCCTTGGAAAAAACCGGCAGGATTTGTATAGAGTTTTGATGCCACCCCAATGACCGCCAAAATAATTAACCCGAAAACAATAGAAAACGAAATCCGATTTTTCAAGAAAGCCACCTCCCTATGAGCATGATGAGCATTTTTTCCAATTTTTAAACACATTTTATATAGAAAACACAATATTTATACTAATAATTCTGATTTATTTGGTTATCTCCTTATTATATAAGAATATTCGGAATAAACAACTAAAAATCCTTTAAAAAAATGAAGTTTTAATCCATTTTTTTGAGGTATATCAAAAGAGATAAAAGCAAAGATTCATAATATATATGATATTAATAAATCAGGGGTTTGTGAGTAGATTAAACCTATTTTCTAACTATATTTTACATCAAAATTTCTAAAACTGCCATTATCTGCTTTGATTCAAAATTATTTCTAATTACATCTATAGGATTCGAAGAAAATAATATATAAGTATAATAAAAGTCTTTATATCATGGATATTTTATTCCCAAAAGATGTAAGGATTACAGTGTATGGGACATACTAATGATGGAGGTGTTATCAATGGCTGAAGAAAAATTAGCAAGAGAGGAAATGAAAGAAAAACCAATGTCGTTTATGACCCTTGTTGTTTTAACAGGCTTAATTGGCGGTATTTTTTTTGGTTGTTTAGCATATTTGGCGTACATCTTTAATTTTACTGAAATCCCGCCGCGTGTCCTATTAGAACCTTGGGCATTAGGAGACTGGAAAAGGGGTTGGCTGGGTACGGTCATTGCCATTATATTGATTGGCGTTATTTCGATTGTTGCAGCACTTCTTTATTACGCTACGTTGAGAAAGTTCAACAATATGTGGGCGGGAATTGCTTATGGACTAGTGCTATTTCTCCTTGTCTTTTTTGTGTTAAATCCCATTTTTCCTGGGATTCGTCCGTTTAATCAAATTGATTTAAACACAATTATTACTTCTATATGTTTGTATGTTTTATTCGGTTTATTTGTAGGCTATACGATTTCCTATGAGGAAAATGAAATTAAGAGCAGTAAAAAGGAAGAAGAGGCAACGACAACTTAATCCTTCCATATTGTGAAAGAAACACCTTATGGTAAAATGTTTATAGTAAAAATAACAATGAGGGTGTCCTTTAAGATGTCCGGCATCCACGCCTGCATTTTAAGACACCTTCGTACGTTAAAGGAGAGGATCAATTGGAAAAATTAGAAAAGCTCCGTGCCGCGATTGAAATTCAAGGATTAGACGGCATATTAATTACCAGCACCTATAACAGGCGTTATGTTTCTAATTTTACTGGGACTGCTGGCGTTGTATTGATAAGTCTTGATAGAGCTATTTTTATTACCGATTTTCGTTATGTTGTGCAAGCGTCAAAGCAGTGTGAGGGCTTTGAGATTGTCCAGCAGAAGAAAAGTATCCCTGAGGAAATAGCAAGCCAGGCAGCTTCACTGGGGATTAAAAAGCTTGGATTTGAACAAGACTATGTTACATACTCGGATTTTAAAGTATATGAATCAGTGATTCAGGCTGAGTTGTTGCCGGTTTCAGGTATAATAGAAAAATTACGCTTGATTAAGACGGAAGCAGAGATTAAGATATTAAAGGAAGCAGCCGAGATTGCGGATGCAGCATTTACTCATATTTTACAATTTATTCATCCAGGAGTTTCTGAGCTTGAGGTTTCGAATGAATTGGAGTTCTTTATGAGAAAAGCAGGCGCTACGTCATCTTCTTTTGATACTATTGTCGCTTCAGGTTATCGTTCTGCCCTTCCACACGGTGTGGCATCAGATAAAATTATTGAAACAGGTGATCTTGTTACATTAGATTTTGGTGCTTATTATCATGGATATGTCTCGGATATTACACGTACAATAGCAGTTGGAGAACCTGAAGCTAAATTAAAGGAAATATATGATATTGTTTTAAAAGCACAAAAACGTGGTGTTGCTGGTATAAAGCCGGGAATGAGCGGAAAAGAAGCAGATGCTTTAACAAGGGATTATATTACGAAAAAAGGATACGGAGAGTATTTTGGTCATTCCACCGGCCATGGAATCGGATTGGAAGTGCATGAAGGTCCCGCTCTGTCGTTAAAGTCAGATCTAATTCTTGAACCGAATATGGTCGTGACGGTTGAACCGGGAATATATATTCCTGGATTAGGCGGTGTCCGGATTGAAGACGATACCGTTATCACATCAAAAGGGAATGAAACGCTGACCCATTCAGAAAAAGAACTCATTGTACTTTAACTTCATTCAGCAGAACTTCCCCATTTCAATAAGTGTGGGGTATCTGCGAATAGGCTATCTAATTCAGTATGGGTTCACTCCCTGCTGAATGAAGTTAAGCCTCCGGCGGATGCCTCGGATTTTTTAGATGAAATTTATCGAGCAAGCTCGATAAAAATCCGGGCGCAAATTCGCGGGGGCGAATTTGATTATTTAGGAGGATTTTTTTATATGATTTCAGTTAACGATTTTCGTACAGGCTTAACGATTGAAGTAGACGGAGGAATCTGGCGTGTCCTTGATTTCCAACACGTTAAACCAGGTAAAGGTGCAGCGTTTGTTCGTTCAAAGCTTCGTAATTTACGTACAGGGGCTATCCAGGAAAAAACGTTCCGTGCAGGTGAAAAAGTAGCTAGAGCACAAATTGATAACCGTAGAATGCAGTACCTATATGCAAATGGTGATCAACATGTATTCATGGACCAAGAGTCATATGACCAAATTGAGTTATCAGCTGCAGCAATTGACTATGAATTAAAATTCTTAAAAGAAAACATGGAAGTACACATTATGTTATACCAAGGTGAGACTCTCGGTGTTGAACTTCCAAACACAGTTGAATTAGAAGTAACGGAAACCGAACCAGGAATTAAAGGTGATACTGCTTCAGGCGGTACAAAGCCTGCAACACTTGAAACAGGTCTTACTGTACAAGTACCGTTCTTTGTTAACCAAGGAGATCGATTAATCATCAACACAACTGATGGAAGCTATGTTTCAAGAGCTTAATCATATTTAAATAGAAGAACACAAAAAGCAACGGCCTAAAAAGGCTGTTGCTTTTTTTATGTTCTTCAAAATAAAAATGTTTTCTCCTTCTCCCTAAAAAAAGAACTCTTATAAAACAAGGTCATATTGCGGCCAAGCAGGCATACATTTTAATGAGTGCCATTCATTCAAGAAAAAGAGGAGGAAAGTCAAAGTGGAAGCAGTTCTATCCTTTTTACCTAAAAATATCTCCAATCAAATAAAGCAAATCCCTCCTTTCGAAATGAAAGAAATTGAAGAAATTCGTGTCCGGGTTAATCGGCCTTTGGAAATATCCGCAAGAGGTACTGCGCGGTTCTTTTCCTATATTGTCCAGCCGGACGATGCTGTTCATTTACTAAATAAAATTAGTCATTTCTCCTTATATGCCCTCGAAGAGGAACTAAAACGCGGGTTTATTACCATTGAGGGAGGCCATCGGGTTGGACTGGCAGGTAAGGTTGTGCTTGAATCAGGCAGAGTAAAAGCGATTAAAGATATTTCATCCTTTAATATTCGGATTGCGAATGAAAAGATTGGTATTGCTGACAAGCTAATAAAAGACATCTATACAGGGAACTGGCTTCATACCATGATTATTGGTCCTCCGCAAACAGGCAAAACAACGATGTTAAGGGATATTGCCCGCATCATTTCTAGCGGTGATGCAAATGGCAGGTTTAAAGCATCGAAGGTCGGAATTGTCGATGAACGTTCGGAGATCGCCGGATGTGTTGCAGGGATTCCGCAAATGTCCTTTGGACCCAGGGTTGATGTGTTGGACGCTTGTCCGAAAGCAGAGGGAATGATGATGATGATCCGCTCAATGAGTCCAGATGTACTCATTGTGGATGAGATTGGCAGGAAAGAGGATACAGAAGCCATTCTAGAGGCAGTTAATGCCGGGATCAAGCTTATGATGACGACACATGGTGACTCATTTGATGAGATTAAGAAACGTCCAACGTTAAAAGCCATTTTACAAGAAGGGATATTTCAACGCTTTATAATCCTAAGTCGAAATGACGGACCTGGCACCATTACAAGTATTATGGATCAAGATGGCAGGGAGTTAAGGTCAAAAGTGAGAGTGAACTGATGTGATAAAAATAATCGGTGCGATCTTGATTATTTTTGCAACGACTTGGACAGGGTTTGAAGCGGCTAAACAATTATCGGAAAGACCCAGGCAGCTTCGCGTTTTAAAAACAGCATTGCAATCATTAGAGGCAGAAATTATGTATGGCCATACTCCTCTTCATGAGGCTTCAAAGAGATTAGCAGCACAGCTCCCAGGCCCATTAAATCAATTTTTTTCGAGATTTGCTCATAAATTGACTGAATCAGAAACGATTGTCCGAGATGCCTGGGAAGGAAGCTTGAAGGAGGTTTGGGGTCAAACAGCATTTAAGAAAAATGAATTTGAAATTATGAAGCAATTTGGAGAAACGCTCGGGCGACATGATCGGATCTCCCAGCAGAAACAAATTTTGCTCACTTTGACCCACCTGGAAAGAGAAGAAAGTGAAGCACGCGAAAAACAAACCAGGTATGAAAAAATGGTCAAAAGTATTGGATTTCTAGCAGGTCTATTACTAAGCATTTTATTAATGTAGCTAATGAGGGGGAAATACGATGGGTCTTGAGGTTGATATTATTTTTAAAATTGCCGGGGTTGGGATTGTCGTTGCTTTTTTACACACAATCCTTGACCAGGTTGGAAAAAAGGAATATGCCCAATGGGTTACATTGTTTGGTTTTATCTACATTTTATTTATGGTTGCATCGATTGTGGACGATCTTTTTCAAAAAATTAAATCGGTCTTTCTATTTCAAGGATAGAGGGGGGATCTGCGATTGAGATTTTTCAAATAATTGGAATTGCGCTTGTAGCCACCTTCCTTGCTTTAATTATAAAAGAACAGAAACCGAATATTGCTTTTTTACTGATTGTTTTTACTGGATGTGCGATTTTCTTATTTTTAGTCGATCAAATTTATGCGATTATCTCCATGATCGAGAAGATGGCCCTCAATGCTGGAGTCAATTCTATCTATGTAGAAACGATATTAAAAATTATCGGAATCGCTTATATTGCAGAATTTGCCTCCCAAATCTCGAAGGATGCCGGGCAAGGGTCAATTGCTTCAAAAATCGAGCTGGGAGGAAAGATTTTGATATTAGCAATGGCGATCCCGATTTTGACAGTATTGGTTGAAACCATCATTAGTTTGATCCCGAATTAATTTACTGCTTAAGAGAGAAATGAATGTCACCACTGTTTTCTTTGGAGGTTGAGCGTATAGGAACCCCAAGCATTTCTTGAGAGGTGAAAGCAATGAAGCAGCGGTTATCTATTATTCTCCTATTCTATGTTGTCGCGTCCTTTCTCCTCATCCCTAGTGTACAAGCATCACCACAGGAAGAGAATCCAATGGTAGAGTCAGGAATTCAGGACATGGTTGATACCCAATTGGAATCATTAAATTTGGATGAATTGAAAGGCTTTTGGGAGGACATTATGGATGAGTACGGAGGATTTTTGCCAGAAAGTCAAAAAGGAAGTCTTTATGATTTCGTAAAAGGTGAAAAAGAATTTTCATTTAAAGAATGGTTCAACGGTGCTTTGAAATATACATTTCATGAGTTTCTTGCTAATGGAAAGCTTCTTGGAACTCTTGTGATGCTGACTGTTTTTAGTATGTTTTTACAGTCATTACAAAATGCTTTTGAAAGTGGGACCATCAGTAAAGTAGCCTATGCCGTTATTTTCATGGTGTTAGTCATCATAGCTTTGAACAGCTTTCATGTCGCAGTTACCTATGCACTCGAGGCAATTCAGACGATGACCAGTTTTATTATGGCTTTAATCCCTTTGTTACTTGCATTAATTGCTGCTTCAGGGGGGCTTGTATCCGCGGCCTTTTTTCACCCAATTATCTTGTTTTTAATGAATATGAGCGGAGTCTTTATTCAATATATTGTATTGCCATTATTATTTCTTGCAACGCTATTAAGTGTTGTCAGTGCCTTAAGTGATCAGTACAAAGTAACACAGTTGGCCAACCTGCTGCGAAATGGAAGCATTGCCCTCTTAGGTTTATTTTTCACGATATTTCTTGGGGTCATTTCTGTCCAAGGTGCTTCCGCAGCCGTTACAGACGGCATTGCTCTAAGGACCGCAAAATTTATCACCGGCAATTTTATTCCGGTCATTGGCAGGATGTTTACTGATGCAACAGATACAGTACTGAGTGCTTCCGTATTATTAAAAAATACAGTTGGAATAGCCGGTGTTGCGATTTTACTGATTATTGTTGCTTTTCCAGCCTTAAAGATATTGATCGTTGCGCTTATTTATCAATTTGCTGCAGCGATCCTGCAGCCACTAGGCGGGGGCCCTATCATTAAGTGTCTCGATATTATCGGGAAAAGCATCATTTATGTGTTTGCCGCTCTTTCAATTGTATCCCTTATGTTCTTTTTAAGTATTACAGTGATTGTTGCTGCCGGGAATTTAACCATTATGGTTAGGTAGGGAGGTGCTGCATGGAATTTATTAAAGAATGGGTAACGAATATTATTTTATTTGTACTATTTGCCATGATGATTGACATGCTGCTCCCAAATTCGAAGTTTCAAAAATATACGAAAATGGTTATTGGTTTATTGTTAATTGCGATCATTTTAACACCTATTTTTAAATTAATCTCACAGGACTTCGAGGCAACGATGGCTTCCATCCCGGAATGGGAAGATACGGGTGAGAACAATATAAAAAATTTAATAGATTCACAGAAAAATGAAATACAAGCCTCACAAGATGCATATATTTTAAAACAAATGGCTGTCCAGTTGAAAGAGGACGCAGAGGAGGAGTTGATGGATCAACACGGGTTAGTGATTACAGATCTTAATTTATTAGTAGATGAAGATGAT
Organism: Niallia oryzisoli; assembly: GCF_036670025.1. Classification (NCBI taxonomy): domain Bacteria; kingdom Bacillati; phylum Bacillota; class Bacilli; order Caryophanales; family Bacillaceae; genus Niallia; species Niallia oryzisoli. The sequence goes on from NZ_CP137640.1 coordinate 1,453,268, forward strand.
CAACGCCCTTTCCCTGAGAATCTACAAAAGGTAGTCATACAGCTGCAGGAACCAAGTGAAGCAACAGAAGCAATTGAAGCGGTGAAAACTGTGGAAATTAATACAGATGAACCGCCTGTACCGAAAACAAAAGCAGAAAATAACAAAAAAATAATCCGGCTCCTTTCAGAAAAATGGAGTATTGATGACAAATTAATTGAGCTTCAGATAGAAAGGGGGGGCAAGTCAGCGGAATGAAACAGGAAAAAGGACCTTTCTCATGGTTGAAAAAGCAGTTCTCAAAAGAAGAACAGGGTGAGAATAAAAAGGGAAAGTATCCCTATTTAGTTCTGGTTGTTTTATTTGGTGCAGGCATCATGCTTGTTGGAAATTTTTTTATAAACGATGGAACAACACGAAAGGAATTGCCGGCGTTTAATAACAATGAAGAGCAAAAAGAGGACGTTGAAACATTTGGTCAAAGCAAATCAGCTAGTAATAGTATGATAGAAGAATATGAACAAGCCTATGAGACTCGAATAAAAGAGGCTTTAGATGCGATTGTTGGTGTCAGTGATGTTACCGTTGTCGTTAACGTAGACTCAACAGAGGAGAAGGTTCTAGAAACAAATACTAAAACACAGACACAGGTGACAGATGAAACGGATCGTGAAGGCGGGAAGAGAAAAGTGGAGGATACTTCAACGGATGAACAGCTTGTCATCATCCAGGATGGTGAAAAGGAAGTTCCGATTGTAATAGAAACGAAAAAACCGGAGATTCGCGGTGTCCTTGTGGTTGCAAAAGGTGCTGAGAATATCCAAGTGAAAAAATGGATCAAAGAGGCTGTAACGAGGTCACTGGACGTGCCGGAACATCGGGTGTCAGTGTTACCGAAAAAGACGAAGGGGGATTCGTAAATGTTATTAAAGAAACAAACGGTATGGTTATTAACAATGCTAAGCTTAGTGGTAGTCTTATCCGTCTATTATCTCACATCACCAGAGCAGCAGCAGAATGAATTAGCGGCCATTGAGGAGAAGAAGAGTACGGAGGAGACAAATAAGAATAATGCAGACGATGCAGTTTCCAGTGGTGCAAAAGAGGATGCTGAAATTATCACAAATGCTGCCGGTGATGAGGCATTTGAAACACTTCGTATGCAGCTGCAGGATGAACGCAGTCAAATGAAAGAAGATTTAACGAAAAGAATTGCTTCCACTGATCTCCCAGTTGAGGACCGCAGCGAGGCAAAAGAGCAAATGGATGAGTTAAATGAGATTGCACAGAAGGAATTATTGCTTGAAACCTTAATTAAATCGATGAATTATGAAGATGTTCTTGTCCGTGCTGATGGTGATCAAGTAAATATTACAGTTAAAGCTGAAAAACAATCGAGAGCAGAAGCAAATAAAATCATTCAAACAGTTAGAAGTGAATTGGGTCCTCTTCATGCTGTTGTCGAGTTTCAAACGGCTAAATAACTAATTTATGGAAAAGAGGGAAAGTATAGAACTTTCCCTCTTTTTTGAATTTTTTAGAGGAAGTTGGCAATAAATGTCGAAAATAAAGTGAAGACCATAAAATGTTGTTTTTTTATCAGCTCTTATCGTATGATATTAGTATCTGGTTACATATGGCTGCTTAAGAAATTTATGGTCTGCCTAAAATGGGCGATAATTAAAACAGGGGGCATTTTAACATGTTAAAGGTGCAAGAAATCAGAGAATTAATCAAACTAATTGATCACTCTAAGATTGAGGAATTTAGTTTTGAACACGATGGCTCCAAAATTAAAATGAAAAAGAATACGGGCGGGTCAGTTAGCGTAGTTAAAACGATAGAACAATCTGTAGAAAAACCAGTAGCAGAGGTTGTGCAAAAGCCTGTTGTTCAAGAAGTACCGGTTGAAAAAACGGTAGCAGTACAAACACAAGCTCAACCGGAAGCAGAAGTTGAAGCTGCAACTGATTTACATAAAATTACGTCACCAATGGTAGGTACCTTCTATGAATCACCAACACCTGATGCAGATGCTTATGTAAAAATAGGTTCAAAGGTCTCAAAAGATTCGATTGTTTGTATTGTTGAAGCCATGAAGTTATTTAATGAAATTGAAGCAGAAGTGGAAGGCGAAATTGTAGAAGTACTAGTGAAAAATGGACAGTTGGTAGAATTTGGTCAACCGTTGTTCCTAGTGAAGCCTGAATAAGGAGTTGCACAAAAATTATGATAAAGAAATTGTTGATTGCAAACCGAGGAGAAATAGCGGTAAGAATTATTCGTGCTTGTCGTGAACTAGGGATCGAATCAGTAGCTGTCTATTCGGAAGCGGATAAAGAAGCACTGCATGTTCAACTGGCGGACGAAGCCTATTGTATTGGACCGACTCCCTCAAAAGACAGTTATCTTAATGTGACGAACATTATTAGTGTTGCGAATAAAACCGGCTGTGATGCCATTCATCCCGGATATGGATTTTTAGCAGAAAATGCGGATTTTGCTGAATTATGCCGTGATTGTAATATTATCTTTGTTGGACCAACCCCAGAAGCCATTTCTAAAATGGGGACAAAAGATGTTGCCCGTGAAACAATGAGAGAAGCGGGTGTTCCAATCGTTCCTGGTTCTCAAGGAATAATCAATACGGTTGATGAAGCAATTGAACTTGCCAATCAAATTGAGTATCCTGTGATTATAAAAGCGACTGCCGGCGGAGGCGGAAAAGGTATCCGCGTTGCACGTAATGAAAACGAGTTAGTCAAGGGTATCAACATAACACAGCAAGAAGCTATGACTGCTTTCGGAAACCCTGGTGTTTACCTTGAAAAATATATAGAAGATTTTCGGCACGTAGAAATACAGGTATTAGCTGATAATTATGGAAATGTGATTCATTTAGGTGAAAGAGACTGCTCCATTCAAAGAAGACTGCAAAAGCTCCTTGAAGAAACTCCATCACCAGCATTAGATGGAGAAATTCGTGAAGAAATGGGAAATGCAGCGAAAAAAGCTGCAAAGGCAGTTGATTATACAGGTGCAGGCACGGTAGAATTTATTTATGATTACCGCAATCGCAGGTTTTATTTTATGGAGATGAATACACGAATTCAGGTAGAGCATCCCGTTACTGAAATGGTAACTGGTACGGATTTAATTAGGGAACAAATTTTAGTAGCTTCCGGTGAAAAGTTAAGTCTAACGCAAGAAGATGTGGAATTTAATGGATGGTCTATAGAATGCCGGGTGAATGCAGAAAACCCTGAAAAGAACTTTATGCCTTCACCAGGGAAGATTAATATGTATCTAGCACCTGGTGGATTAGGTGTACGTGTTGATTCAGCAGCCTATCCAGGGTATTCGATTCCTCCGTACTATGATTCAATGATTGCAAAAGTTATCACATATGGAAAAACTCGCGAGGAAGCCATTGCCAGAATGAAACGAGCTTTGAGTGAATTTGTAATCGAAGGCGTTCATACGACGATTCCATTCCATCTTAAATTGCTAAACCATGAAAATTTCGTGAACGGCGAGTTTAATACAAAGTTCTTGGAATTACATGATGTGATGAAATCAGTGTAATAATAGGAGGTACCATTATGAGCGTAAACAACATTCTAGAAATGAGTCCAGGCAGCAATAATCTTGGTAAAGTGGAAATAGCGCCTGAGGTTATCGAAGTAATCGCCGGTATCGCTGCATCTGAAGTCGAAGGTGTAGCACAAATGAGAGGCAATTTTGCTTCTGGAGTCGTGGAACGTCTAGGAAAAAAGAATCATGGAAAAGGTGTCAAGGTCGAATTGCTTGAAGAAGGAATCAAAGTGGATGTATACTGTGTAATGAAATTTGGTGTTTCCATTCCAAGTGTTGCACAAGGTATCCAAGATAATATTCGTCAGGCTTTATTAGATATGACTGCCTTAGAAACAGTAGAGATAAATGTTCATGTGGTAGGAATCCAGTTTGAAAATAGTAACCAAGAAACTGAAATAGAAGACGAAATGTAATCAGAAATACCAAAGACATGATGTCTTTGGTATTTTTTTATTTATAACTTCCGGATAGAAGTGCGAATACGTTCCAGATATGCTATTATCGTGTTATGCAAAAATGGATATGATAGTGAGTCATAATAAACAGAGAGTACTTAAGTGTTTACACATTACATACTAAAGGAGTTACAGATCGTAATGAAAAGAAGAACAGCTAGAGAAAAGGCTTTACAGGCAATCTTTCAAATTGAAATGAGTCAACCAACAATTGATGATGCATTGGAACATGTACTCGAAGGAGAGCCAAACGATCCCTATTTGATCAAACTTGTGAACGGTGTTGTGGATCACATGAAAGAAATAAATGATGTCATTTCTAAACATTTAGAGAAATGGTCACTTGACCGCCTAGCTAATGTTGATCGCAATATATTAAGATTAGCGGTTTATGAATTGCTTTATTGTCAAGATGATGTGCCGGCAAATGTTATAATGGATGAGGCAATTGAAATTGCGAAAATCTATGGTGATGAGCAATCAAGTAAGTTCATCAACGGAGTACTTTCAAAAGTGAAAAGCTCTTTTTAAGTCCAGCTAAGCGCATTTCAGATAAGGAGTTAGAAAGATGGAGCAGCGTTTTTTAACGGTTACGGCGTTAACTAAATATATAAAAAGAAAATTTGATGCTGACCCCCATCTTCAAGATGTGTATGTAAAAGGGGAAATATCAAATTATAAGCAGCATTCCAGCGGGCATATGTATTTTACGTTAAAGGATGAGAAAGCCAGAATTTTGGCTGTTATGTTTTCGAGTGCGAACAGAAAGTTGAAATATTCACCTGAAAATGGAATGAAGGTATTGATACGCGGCAATGTGACCGTGTTTGAGTCGGGCGGACAATACCAAATCTATGTTAAGGAAATGCAGCCGGATGGCATTGGTGATCTTTATTTAGCTTTTGAACAGCTGAAAGAAAAGCTTGCGAAAGAAGGGCTGTTTGCCCAAGAACATAAAAAAAGCCTGCCAAAGTTTCCAAATACAGTCGGTGTCGTTACTTCCCCAACAGGTGCTGCGATTCGAGATATCATAACGACAATTAAAAGACGTTACCCTATTGCAAAAGTATTGATCTTTCCTGCTTTAGTCCAAGGTGAACAGGCTGCCCCTTCGATTGTATCAGCCATTAAACAGGCGAATGACAGTGGAAACCAAGTAGATGTTTTAATTATTGGACGAGGCGGCGGTTCTATAGAGGAATTATGGGCATTCAATGAAGAAGTGGTAGCAAGAGCTATATATGATTCGAAGGTTCCCATTATATCTGCAGTTGGTCATGAAACGGATTTTACCATTGCGGATTTTGTTGCCGATCTCAGAGCGCCGACTCCAACCGGTGCAGCCGAATTGGCTGTTCCGCATGTTGATGAATGGGTTGAAAGGGTCCTGACAAGACAAACCCGTTTAATTCGCGCAATCAAAGAGAAGCTAAGCCGCCAAAGCAGCAAGCTTGAACGTATTGAGAAGTCATATGCTTTTCGATACCCGCAAAGGCTGTATGAGCAGAAACTAGAGCAGCTGGACAAAAGGACAGAAGAGCTGGTATACAATTCCCAAAAGCTATTTTCTGTCAAAAGCGCTCAGCTGGAGCAAGTGGAAAGAAGGCTGACTCGAAATCATCCTGATGCAAAACTGCAGGAAGCAACGATACAGTATGAAAAATCCATTAAATCATTAACAAAGGCGATGATGTCAATTCTCTCCAAAAAAGAGGCTGATTTTTCAAATTTAGTGTCGACGCTGGAAGCTTTAAGTCCATTAAGAATAATGGACCGCGGCTACAGCCTTGCTTATAGTGATGATGGCAAGCTGTTAAAAAGCACAAAGCAGGTACAGATAAATGAAACAGTTCGGATCAAACTGTCAGATGGGACGCTAACGTGCAGCGTGACTGACAAAGAGGAGTGAAGTAGATGGCTGAGGAAAAAACAATAACGTTTGAAGAGGCAATGGAACAATTAGAAACGATAGTAGAGAGACTTGAAGAAGGCGATGTCCCGTTAGAAGAAGCCATTTCTATTTATAAAAAAGGAATGGAATTATCAAAGCTATGTCATGATAAGCTGAAAAACGTTGAAGAGCAGCTGACACAAATCTTGACAGCAGATGGTCATAAAGAAAACTTTTCTATTCAAGAGGAGGAGTAAGTGTTGGCAAGCCTACATTTGGATACTTTTTCTACTAAATATAAACAACTGCTTGAAGATCAATTACGAAAAAGTATTGATCGACTAGAGGCTCCCGAGGTCCTTAAGGATGCGATGCATTATTCACTTGAAGCGGGTGGAAAAAGAATAAGACCGCTATTGCTTTTTGCAACTCTTCATGCTTTTCAAAAAGATCCAGAGATTGGCTTGAATGCTGCGGCAGCGATTGAGATGGTTCATACCTATTCATTAATACATGATGATTTACCAAGTATGGATAATGATGATCTAAGAAGAGGGAAGCCAACAAATCATAAAGTTTTCGGTGAGGCGAATGCGATCCTCGCTGGTGATGCTCTCTTGACATATAGTTTTCAACTTATGGCAGAAACACCGGATGTTCCAGCGGATGCGAAGCTGGCTTTAGTTCAGCTTTTAGCGCAAAGTTCTGGTGCAGAAGGAATGGTTGCTGGACAAGTAGCAGATATGCTTGGGGAAGAAAAGGAATTGAATCTTGCAGAACTGGAATATATTCACATTCATAAAACCGGTAAAATGCTTACAGGCAGCGTATTAGCCGGTGCAATTTTATCTTCTGTCAGTGAAGAGGAATGGGAATGTCTCGAGCGTTTTTCCCATCATTTAGGTCTGGCGTTTCAAATTCGTGATGATCTTCTTGATATTGATGGAGATGAAGAGCTAATCGGAAAACCGGTAGGAAGTGATGTAGGGAACCATAAAACGACCTATCCATCCTTGCTTGGCATAAAAGGAGCTCAGGATGAACTTTGGAAGCAGATTGAGTTGGCAAAGGATTACTTATTGAAAATAAATAAAGATACACAATTACTACAGGAAATTACAGATTTAGTAGAAAATAGAAAGTATTAACATAATCGTTCTTACATTAGGTTAATGTGAATTTTACGAGAGAATACCGTTATCACTTTATATGTGCTAGCGGTTATTTTTTCAATATTAGGCGGGAACTATACGCTTTTTACGAAAATCGTTTGGAAAATCCGTTCTGATAATGTAATCTAATGTTATATCGAAATAACTGAACTGACTTGGACGTCATATCCTTTTTTGATTCGGGAAAAAGGTTCGACATGGTTTATGAAATAAATTGAAATGAAAGTGAGTGATCCACAAAATGGATCTATTAGATATTAAAGACCCCTCGTTTCTTAAGAAACTTTCTATTAAAGAATTGGAGGAACTAAGTAAGGAAATACGCCAATTTTTAATTAGTAAGCTTTCTGTAACTGGCGGTCATATTGGCCCGAATCTTGGAGTGGTCGAATTAACCATTGCACTCCATAAAACGTTTAACAGTCCTAAGGACAAATTGATTTGGGATGTTGGACATCAATCATATGTCCATAAAATATTAACAGGCAGGGCAAAGGATTTTGATTCATTACGCCAATATAATGGGCTGAGTGGATTCCCAAAAATGGCTGAAAGTGAGCATGATGTTTGGGAAACGGGTCATAGTTCAACCTCTTTATCGGCTGCCATGGGTATGGCAATCGCACGTGATATAAAAAAAGAGAAATCTTTTATAGTTCCGATTATTGGAGATGGGGCGCTTACAGGTGGTATGGCCTTAGAAGCCTTAAATCATATCGGCGATGAAAAGAAAAATATGATTGTGATTTTGAATGATAACGAAATGTCCATTGCTCCCAATGTCGGTGCGCTTCATAGTGTACTCGGGCGGCTTCGTACTGCTGGAAAGTATCAGTGGGCGAAGGACGAACTCGAAATGCTGCTGAAGAAAATTCCTGCAGTAGGCGGAAAACTAGCATCAACGGCGGAACGCGTAAAGGATAGTTTAAAATATTTATTAGTTTCTGGTGTCTTTTTTGAAGAATTAGGCTTTACGTATTTGGGCCCTGTTGACGGACATAATTATGAAGATTTATTCGATAATCTTAACTATGCCAAGAAAACAGAGGGACCTATTTTACTTCATGTCCTGACTAAAAAAGGAAAAGGGTATGATCCTGCAGAAAGTGACCGTACGGGTAATTGGCATGGTACAGGACCTTACAAAATTGAAACAGGTGATTTTCTTAAACCGGTTAACTCTCCGCCAGCTTGGAGTAAAGTTATTAGTGAAACAGTAAGAAGAATAGCAAGAGAAGATGAGAGAATTGTTGCGATAACACCTGCTATGCCGGTTGGATCGAAACTGGAGGGATTTGCATCTGAGTTCCCAGACCGGATGTTTGATGTGGGAATTGCAGAACAGCATGCGGCGACAGTCGCGGCAGGTCTGGCAACGCAAAAGATGAAACCATTTTTGGCCATTTATTCGACATTCTTACAAAGAGCGTATGATCAAGTGGTCCATGATATCTGCCGTCAAAATCTAAATGTATTTATTGGAATTGATCGTGCTGGACTTGTTGGAGCGGATGGTGAAACCCATCACGGAGTATTTGATATCGCTTTTTTACGACATCTGCCAAATATCGTAATCATGTCTCCTAAGGATGAAAATGAAGGTCAGCATATGGTTTATACCGCACTCCAATATGATGCTGGTCCGATTGCCTTAAGATTTCCGCGTGGAAATGGTCTTGGTGTCCCAATGGATGAGACATTTAAGGAGATTCCAATTGGATCTTGGGAAGTATTAAAGGAAGGCCATGATGCCGCCATTCTAACCTTTGGAACGACAATCCCGATGGCAATGGAAGCTGCTGCCCGATTAGAGAAGCAGGGAAGTTCAGTTAAAGTTATCAATGCTCGCTTTATTAAGCCGTTAGATAATAAATTATTAACTTCCATTCTTCAATTAAATATCCCGATTTTGACGATTGAAGAGGCAGTACTGCAAGGTGGATTTGGAAGTGCCGTGCTGGAATTTGTTCATGACAATGGATTTCATGATACAGAAATCTGCCGTATGGGTATCCCTGACCAATTTATTGAACATGGAAGCGTCAAAATTTTATGGGAAGAAATTGGCTTAACAACAGAAGAAGTAGTTAAGAAAATTAATACGATGGTTATAAAAAAACAAAAAAGGGCATGAAAAATGAAAAGTAAGAAAGAACGTGTAGATGTTTTATTGGTCGACCAAGGCTTGTTTGAAACAAGAGAAAAAGCCAAAAGAGCCGTTATGGCGGGAATTGTCTATTGTGAAGAAACACGTCTAGACAAACCTGGAGAAAAAATTTCCGCAGACTCTAAGCTTACTGTGAAAGGTAAAACACTCCCCTATGTCTCGAGGGGCGGTCTCAAATTAGAAAAGGCATTACAGGTCTTTGAGGTAGATATTAAAGATAAAATTTTGCTTGATATCGGTGCTTCAACAGGAGGGTTCACCGATTGTGCCCTCCAAAATGGAGCAGCTATGTCCTATGCAGTAGATGTCGGTTATAATCAATTGGCATGGAAGCTTAGGCAGGATGAACGGGTTGTTGTCATGGAAAGGACGAATTTTCGTTATGTTACTCCAAGTGACTTTCCTTTAGGAATGCCGAACTTTGCCTCTATAGACGTTTCATTTATTTCCTTAAAGCTGATACTACCTGTTCTAAAAACATTGTTAGTTCCTGGCAGTGATGTGGTGGCACTAGTCAAGCCGCAGTTTGAGGCAGGTAGAGAGCAGGTTGGTAAAAAAGGGATTGTCAGAGATCCAAAAGTCCATGAAAGTGTCATTGGATCGATGATCGATTTCTCCCTCCAGTTAGGCTTTGATGTTAAAAACCTATCCTTTTCTCCAATAACTGGGGGAGAGGGAAACATCGAATTTTTGCTACACGTATGTTGGTCTGGTCAAAAGGAGCAGGGAGAAAATGAATTAAAGATAACTCCCATGGATGTTGTCGAAAATGCACATACCAAATTAAAAACGAAAGAAAAACAAGAGAATGAATAATTATTCATTCTCTTTATTGAGAAAGAAGACAAAATCAGCTAAGATAAGAGGGATAGATTGAACGGGAACGGTACAAGAGGTGAGAGAATGACTAAAGGCCAACGACATATTAAAATTCGCGAGATCATAACAAATAATGATATTGAGACACAGGACGACTTAGTCGCAGCGCTTAAAAATGCAGGATATAATGTGACACAAGCAACCGTTTCACGGGATATTAAAGAACTTCATTTAATAAAGGTTCCTTTAACCGATGGACGTTATAAATATAGTCTTCCTGCTGATCGGCGATTTGATCCGCTGCAAAAATTAAAAAGAAATTTAATTGATGCCTTTGTTCGAATTGATTCAGCCAGTCATCTTCTAGTTATGAAAACTCTGCCGGGTAATGCTATGGCTATTGCAGCTTTAATAGATCATCTCGAATGGGATGAAATATTAGGAACCGTAAGTGGAGATGACACGATATTAATTATTTGCCGAACCGAAGAAGATACAGAAACCATTTCAAATCGTTTTCTTGAATTGCTTTAACTTCATTCAGCAGACCTGGGATTTGATAAGTGCTGTAATGTGAGATAGTTATCTATTTTAGAGTGGAGTTCAAACATTGGCTGAATGAAGTTAAGCCTCCGGCGGATGCCACGGATTTTTAAAGGAAATTTATCGAGCAAGCTCGATAAAATCCGGGCGCAAATTCACCAAGGCGAATTTGATTAATGATTTGGATGAAAGAGGTGGAAGACTTGCTAAGTGAATTATCGATTAGAAACTTTGCTATTATTGAAGCTCTTTCTATTTCATTTGAAAAAGGTTTGACCGTATTAACAGGGGAAACAGGTGCAGGCAAATCCATTATTATTGATGCTATTAATTTACTTGTTGGCGGAAGAGGTTCTTCTGATTTTGTCCGGCATGGTGAAGCCCGTGCCGAAATTGAAGGGCTTTTTCAAATTGAGAAAGCCGCACATCCTGTACATACGAAAGCAAGTGAATTAGGGATTGAGATTGAAGATGAGATGATTGTTTTAAGACGTGAAATTTCAAAAAGCGGTAAAAGTGTTTGCAGAATAAATGGTAAACTGGTTACCATTTCAACACTGCGTGAAATTGGCAGCACATTAGTTGATATTCATGGACAGCATGAGCACCAGGAATTGATGGATGAATCCAGACATCTGTCACTCTTAGATCAATATGGAAAAAACAAAATCGCTTCTGCATTAGAGGAATATAGTAATATTTATCATGCCTATGAGCAAACGATCAGGAAATTAAAAAGTTTAAATGAAAATGAACAACAAATGGCCCATCGTCTTGATTTAATACAGTTTCAGCTTTCCGAAATCCAGCAGGCAAATTTGCAATTAAATGAAGATGAAGCGCTCTGGGAAGAGAAAAAACGTCTTTCGAATTTTGAGCGTATTTACGAGGCTGTTCATGCCAGCTATAATGCCCTCCAAGGCGAACAAAAAGGGCTGGACTGGATTAGTCTTGTCATGAGTCAGATGGAAGAAGCAGCTGCTCTAAACCCGGAGTATCAAGGTCTTGCTGAATCGATCGCAAATAGTTATTATTTATTGGAAGATGCAGCAAAATCAATGAGATCGGAGCTAGACCATCTCGAATTCGACCCCGAACGATTAAGTATCATTGAAGACAGATTGAATGAAATTAATCAGCTGAAACGAAAATACGGAAATTCAATTCAAGCCATTTTAGAATATGGGGCAAAAATTGAAGAAGAATTAGAAAAACTGCAAAATAAAGAAACACATATTGAGCAGCTGCAAAAAGAACTTCAATCCTTAAAAAAGGATTTAATGGTTGAAGGAAATGAACTAAGTAATTTACGAAAGAAGTTTGCCAAAAAGCTAACTGATTCCATTCATGCTGAATTAAAAGAGTTGTATATGCAAAAAACCGTTTTTGAAGTACGCTTTGAAGGCGGGGAAAAATTTATTTCAAAAGCCGGATTGGATCATGTAGAATTTTATCTTTCTACAAATCCAGGTGAACCATTAAAGCCTTTATCAAAAATCGCCTCAGGTGGTGAGCTCTCTCGAATCATGCTCGCCTTAAAGAGTATTTTCTCCAAACATCAAGAGGTTACCTCCATTATTTTTGATGAAGTTGACACGGGAGTTAGCGGAAGGGTAGCACAAGCTATCGCCGAGAAAATTCATCATGTGTCTATCGATTCCCAGGTTCTTTGTATTTCTCATTTACCGCAGGTAGCTGCGATGGCGGATACCCACTTATATATTGCGAAAGAAATGCAGGACGGCCGTACAAAAACAAAGGTTACACCGCTTAGCGAGGAAGAAAAAATTAAAGAAATTGGCCGTATGATTTCAGGTGCAGAAATCACAGATTTAACAAAGGAACATGCAAAGGAATTACTGTTATTAGCACATAATAGTAAAGTTCTCCAATAAACTACGGAAGCCGATTGGCTTCCGTGTTTTTTTGTATTTTGAGGTCTCTTTTTTTTTATACTGCGATTTATTTCCTATGTGTACATTTTTTTTATTGACGGCTCGGTTATAAATGTGCTATTTGCAGGCAAAATTAATGATGTAGCCATTAAGACGGGTTGGACTAGAAGCGAGGAGAGTGAATGTTTTGAGGAAAGACTTCTATAGAAAACTAATTGGTGGAATTCTCCTTGTTTCATTAATTGCTATATGTTTTATGAAACCAGTTCAGGAATATCTTCATATTCCAAATCATATAACGCTATTTGAAGGTCAAAAGCTTGATTTATCTAAAGCGGTTCCAGTATCCGCTTTATCTTCGGATAATTCTATTGTTGCCCTTAGTCAAGATCATCAATCAGTCTCATTGCAGGCAAAAGAACAAGGGAAAAGTGAAATGTTTTTGGAACTTGCGGGTTTTCCGGTAAAAAAGGTTGATGTCAATGTTCTAAAGGATTTTAAAGTAATTCCTGGAGGCCAGTCAATCGGAGTAAAATTAAATACAATTGGTGTCCTCGTTGTCGGACACCATCAAGTGTCAACAGAGGAAGGAAAGGTATCGCCGGGTGAATTAGCTGGTATACAAGTAGGCGATATTATTACAGAAATAAATGGACAGAAAATCGAAAAAATGTCTGATGTGGCTCCCTTTGTTCAAGAAGCAGGGCAAAAAAAGGAGCCTCTAAAAATAATGCTTACAAGGGAAAATGGGAAGGTTGAAGCCGAGCTAATGCCGCAAAAAGAGAAAGGGGAAGAAAATTATAAGCTTGGATTGTATATTCGTGATTCCGCTGCAGGAATTGGTACGATGACCTTCTATCATCCACAATCGAAAAAATATGGCGCATTAGGTCATGTCATTTCCGATATGGATACAAAAAAGCCGATTGTTGTTGATGATGGGCAGATCGTAAAATCCACTGTCACTTCAATTGAAAAAGGCAGCAATGGGAATCCAGGGGAAAAATTAGCGCGTTTTTCATCTGATAAAGAAGTAATTGGAAATATCGAAAGAAACAGTCCATATGGTATTTTCGGCGAGTTAAATCATGGCATAAAAAATGGAATTATGGATGAGCCGCTTCCGATTGCTTTATCACATCAAGTAAAAGAGGGTCCGGCGCAAATATTAACAGTAGTTGAAGATGATGAAGTAAAGTTATTCGATATTGAGATTGTTAGTACAATTCCGCAAAAATTCCCGGCAACAAAGGGGATGGTCATTAAGGTAACCGATCAAGAATTGCTTGGGAAGACTGGTGGAATTGTTCAAGGAATGAGCGGCAGTCCAATCATACAAGATGGAAAGTTAATTGGGGCAGTTACACATGTATTTGTTAATGATCCAACCTCGGGATATGGTGTTCATTTGGAATGGATGCTAAATGAGGCAGGAATCGATATTTACGAGAAGCAGCAGGAAAAGGCTTCATAAAACAAAAAAGCGGAAGCGCCTGCTCAGCCTCAGGTATAGCATAGGACGAGCCGTCAAGAAGGTTGCTCTTTAACCTTATTGACGGATTGGCTAGACCAAAGAGGGGCTAGGCGCTGGAGCTAGATTAAACGAAAAGGCGGGTGTCTTCCCGCCTTTTTTACCGTAAAATAAAGATTTTTCGACAAATTCACAAGAAAGCATCAAATTAAGTCGAAAACGTGAGAAAACAAAAGAAAAATAATGATTTTAATGATTTATTTAGAAAAAATAAAAAATGAAAAGGATTTTCGGTTGCATTGTCGAATTTCTCATTTAGAATATAAATATATACAAAAAACATAATGCTTTCGAACAAAGACGTTTTTCTTGCACGTTTAATATGGGATAATGAGAAATAAGGGATTAGGAGGAAACAAATAGTGAAAAAAATAAATGTATGTGTAGTTGATGATAATCGCGAACTAGTTAATTTGTTAGAGGAATTTATTGATTCTCAAGAAGATATGGAAGTAGCTGGTGTAGCTCATAATGGTCAAGATTGCCTTGATATGCTTGAAAATATAACGCCGGATGTTCTGGTTCTTGATATTATTATGCCGCACCTAGACGGACTTGCTGTGCTTGGGAAATTACGTGAAATGGATAAACAGCCTACTCCAAATGTTATTATGCTAACAGCATTTGGTCAGGAAGATGTGACGAAAAAAGCAGTGGAATTAGGTGCTTCTTATTTTATTTTAAAGCCATTTGATATGGAGCATTTAGCCAGCCATATTCGTCAAGTAAGCGGAAAGTCCACTTCCGTGTTAAGAAAACCAGCAACCGGAGGCTATCGGACTCAAACAGAAGCGAAGCCAAAAAATCTGGATGCAAGTATTACAAGTATTATTCATGAGATCGGCGTACCTGCGCACATTAAAGGATATATGTATTTAAGAGAAGCCATTTCCATGGTATATAATGATATTGAATTATTAGGCTCGATCACAAAAGTTTTATATCCAGATATTGCAAAAAAATATAATACAACTGCAAGCAGGGTTGAGCGTGCCATCCGCCATGCTATTGAAGTAGCTTGGAGCAGAGGTAATATTGAATCTATTTCTTCTTTATTCGGCTACACAGTCTCTATGACAAAAGCAAAGCCAACCAATAGTGAGTTCATTGCCATGGTTGCGGATAAGCTGCGCCTGGAGCATCGAGCTTCTTGAAAGGGCTAGAATTATGATTTGAAAAAAGGTCTGATTTCATTTAATCCGGATATATATACAATACCGGAATGAATGAAATTAGACCTTTTATTTAGGAATCGGTTAAATAGAAAAGTCCTTTATTGGAGGGAATCTATAATGACATTAATTTTCGCTCATAGAGGTTATTCTGCACTGTATCCAGAAAATACGATGCTTGCCTTTAAACAAGCAGAGCAAGCAGGTGCTGATGGAATTGAACTTGATGTCCAATTATCGAAGGATGGAGAAGTGGTGGTTATTCATGACGAAAGCGTGGATCGGACAACAAATGGCAGGGGCTATGTGAAGGATCTTTCTTATAGTGATTTAAAAAGACTGGATGCCGGTTTTAGGGTAAAAACGAATCTAAAAAAGGAGCCTATTCCTTCACTGCGGGACGTTTTGGAATGGTTAACAGGAAACAAAATGATCTGTAATATCGAACTGAAGAATGGAATATTTCCTTATCAGGGGATGGAGGAGAAGGTGATCGAACTCATTCGTGAGTACAAGCTGGAAAAACGAATAGTCCTCTCTTCTTTTAATCATTATAGTATTGTCCATTGTTATCGTATGGCACCAGAAATAGAAACAGCTCCACTGATGGGACAAGTCGTGTATATGCCGTGGGTGTATGCTGAATCCATTCGTGCAAAGGGAATACACCCAAAGTATAAAACGCTGAAAGATGAAGTGATTCTGCAATCAGAACAATATGGAATTTCCGTTCGACCTTATACTGTAAATAAAGAAAAAAATATGGCCCATCTTATTAAATTAGGCTGCTCTGCTATCATAACGGATGATCCAGTTAGAGCACTGCGAGTCAGACATAGACTAGAAAAAGAATCGAAATAAAGCAAAGTTAAAAGAGACCATTCCAAAAATAAAAGGCGCAGCTTCAGAAATGGTTGAAGTTTTCGCCTTTTGAAAGGTCTCTTATTTTATGTTTTCATCTTTTTTATTATTTGTTTGAAAACGGGATTGTACCTTATTTCTCTTGCGATCCCTGTGCAGGATAAAACCTGCAATAAACCAAATTCCGATGAGAAACATTAATATGCCGGCAAGAAATTGCAGCCATAGAAAAGGAAAAGGCTGATGCAGGATGTTAAAGACCATGTCTCTCATTAGCTTTACGCCAATTGCCGCAATAATTCCAGGAATTAATAGTATTACCAGTGCTACGATTCTGTTCATAACGAAATAATCCCTTCATTCACTTGTATATAAAAATCATAAATCATTGAGGCGATTTGTCAAGAACAATGGTTAACATTACAATAGGAATATGAAAGAATTTTCATAATAATAATTTTGTAAGAAAAAAATTGCATAGAAAGGAAGTAAATATGCAAACAGTCATGATAGTTGGAGCTGGAAGAGGCGGTTTGGCAATCTTGCAAATTATTCAAGAATCAGCGGCACTTACAATAGAGGCAGTAATCGATGTAAATCCGGAAGCGCCAGGATTGAAATGGGCCCGTCAAAAAGGGTTAAGAACGGATGGGGATTGGCGTTCCTTTAAGGACAAGAAAATCGATATGATTATTGAAGTTACAGGTAACAATGAGGTTTCTACCAATTTGCGAAGTGCTTTTGGTAAAGAAACGGTATTAATACCAGGAAGTGTTGCTTTTTTACTCGTTAAACTGTTTAAAGATAAAGAAAGACTTATAAAAAAAATACAGAATGAAACGTATAAGTATAACCTAATTTTCAATTCAACGAATGATGGCATGGTTGTCATTGATCATGATGAGAATATCATCCTTCTTAATAAAAGCGCTGAAAATATGATTGGAAAATCAAAGGATGAAGCTGTCGGAAAGCATATTAGACAGGTGATTCCGTCAAGCTTGCTGCCGCGTGTTATGCGGACAAGAAAGGTTGAAACCAATCAGGAGGTACTGTTAGACAATGGCCTAAAAATTATTTCTACGAGAATACCGATAATTGATGAACATGGGCTTTTAATAGGAGCAGTGGCTGTGTTTAAAGAAATAACAGAAGCGGTACACTTGGCAGAGCAAATAACTGATCTTAAAGAATTTCAAACAAAGCTAGAAGCTATTTTTCATTCCAGTAATGAAGCCATTTCCGTTGTTGATGAACATGGGGTTGGGATGATGATCAATCCAGCCTATTCAAGAATTACAGGATTAAAGGAAGAAGAAGTGATTGGAAAACCGGCAACAATCGATATTGTTGAAGGTGAAAGTGTACATATGAAGGTTCTAAAAACGCGGAGAGAGGTACGAGGAGTGCCGATGAGAGTAGGACCCTATAAAAAAGAGGTAATTGTAAATGGGGCCCCTATTATTGTTGATGGAAAATTAAAAGGCAGTGTTGGTGTGATCCATGATGTGTCGGAAATTAAAAATTTAAATAGGGAGCTGCACCGGGCAAGGCAAATAATCCGTAAGCTGGAAGCAAAATATTCGTTTGAAGACATTGTCGGAGCTTCCGAAGTTATGCAGATTGCACTTGAACAGGCAAAATTGGCTGCAAAAACACCTGCAACGATATTGCTTCGCGGAGAGTCCGGAACTGGGAAGGAATTGTTTGCTCATGCAATCCATAATGCCAGTGACCGAAAATACAATAAGTTCATTCGTGTAAACTGCGCTGCTTTGAATGAATCCTTGCTTGAAAGCGAGTTATTTGGTTATGAAGAAGGTGCCTTTACCGGCGCGAAACGCGGCGGGAAAAGGGGGCTTTTTGAAGAAGCGGATAATGGCAGTATCTTTCTCGATGAAATTGGGGAATTAACAATCAGTACGCAAGTGAAATTATTAAGAGTTCTTCAGGAAAACGAAATTATCCGGGTGGGAGGGACAAAACCGATTTCCTTAAATGTCCGTGTCATCGCCGCAACTAATGTCAATTTGGAAAAGGGAATGGTAAACGGGGCATTTCGAGAGGACTTATTTTATCGATTAAATCAAATGCCGATTCATATTCCAGCCCTAAGAATGCGTAAAGAGGATGTCGAGGTTTTAACTTCACGCTTAATCGAAAAAATCAATCAAGAATATGGCCGTAATATCGAAGGTCTGACTGATCAGGCATTAGCCCGACTCAAGGCTTATGATTGGCCTGGCAATGTCCGGGAACTGGATAATATTTTGCGGAGGGCGATTATTTTCATGAATTATAATGAATCGCTGATCGATGCGGATCATCTATTAGATCTTCATACCGCATTACCGATGAAAGAAAATGAGGAGGACGTTTTAATCTTAAAGGGTTCATTAGCGTCTATGGTAGAGGAGTATGAAAAAAAGATTATTACCATGGTTCTTAATAAACACGGTGGTAACAAAACTTTGACTGCAAAAGAACTTGGCTTATCGCTTAGAAACTTATATTACAAGCTGGAAAAGTTAAAAATTGCAAATATTAGCATGCAATAAATTTCATATATGTGCAAATAATTTCATAGCTTTCTATAGAAGAATGGACTTGTACAGGATGTGCTGACGTCTACGTTCGCCATAGGACGTGGCGGTTTTTAGTAGACGTTCCGCCTCCTGTTTTTTATTGGCACGATTCTTGCATGTTAATAATATATCCACTCTTTTTGAGGATAATGCTTTTTTCGAAAGACGCTGGCTGCTTCAGGAAAGTGAAAAAGAACATGTTTGAAGCGGGCTGGGAGGTAAATATATAATGTATCCTTGGGGTGAACAGCATGGAATTATTCGAAACCTTGGCAAGATATGATTACGAACAGCTCATATTTTGTCAGGATCATACCTCAGGCTTAAAGGCAATTATAGCCATCCATGATACAACATTAGGGCCAGCTTTAGGAGGAGCCCGCATGTGGACATATGCTTCCGAAGAGGAAGCAATCGAAGACGCGCTCAGACTTGCCCGCGGAATGACATATAAAAATGCTGCTGCCGGATTAAATCTTGGCGGTGGAAAAACAGTCATTATTGGTGATCCGCGCAAGGATAAGAGTGAAGCCTTGTTTCGTGCATTTGGCCGATATGTTCAAGGCTTAAACGGCAGGTATATTACGGCAGAGGATGTAGGAACAACTGTTGCCGATATGGATATGATTCATGAGGAAACAGATTATGTAACAGGGATATCTCCAGAGTTTGGATCATCGGGGAACCCATCCCCGGTAACGGCATTTGGGGTATATCGGGGAATGAAAGCAGCAGCAAAGGAAGCCTTTGGCTCGGATTCACTTGAGGGCAAGGTTGTGGCTGTTCAAGGGATAGGCAATGTCGCATATGCACTATGCCGGTATTTGTATGAGGAAGGGGCAAAGCTTATTGTAACAGACATCAATCAGGAAGCAGTCCAACGAGCTGTCCAAGATTTCAACGCCAAAGCACATGACCCTAAAGATATTTATTCCGTGGAATGTGATATTTTTTCTCCATGTGCTTTAGGAGCCACCTTAAATGATCTGACAATACCAAGGCTAAAGGCAAAGGTGATTGCCGGCTCTGCGAATAATCAATTAAAGGAGCCTAGGCATGGTGACATGCTTCATGAAAAGGGAATTGTCTATGCGCCTGATTATGTCATAAATGCAGGCGGGGTCATTAACGTTGCGGATGAACTGTACGGATATAATCGAGATCGTGCGATGAAAAAAGTGGAGACGACAATTTATCATAATATTGAAAAAGTGATTTCGATCTCGAAGCGTGATCAGATTCCAACCTATAAGGCTGCAGATATATTGGCAGAGGAAAGAATGAAAAAAATAAGAAATTCACGAACTCAATTTCTGCAAAACGGGCATCATCTTTTAAGTAGGCGCTGGAGTTAGACCACTAATGTGAGGGACGGAAGGCAATCTTCTATCCCTCAAGATGATACATAACCAAATCGTAATGGATGAGTCAGCATAACCAATCATTTGGAGGCGGGTATATTGCGTGAACATAAACATCGTATCTTGATCATTAATCCTGGTTCAACTGGCACGAAGATAGCTGTATTTGAAAATGAAATCTCCATTTGGGAGAAAAATATCAAACATGATATTGAAGCAACGGAGTCTTATTCAAATATTATCGAACAATTTGATTTTCGCAAAGACATCATTCTAAAGACCTTGCATAATGAAGGGATCAATCTCTCAAAGCTTGAAGCGGTGTGTGCCCGCGGAGGATTACTTCGTCCGATTGAGGGGGGGACTTATGAGGTGAACAACAGGATGCTGTCTGATTTAAGACAAGGTTATTCGGGGGAGCATGCCTCAAACCTCGGCGGGCTGCTTGCTTACGATATTGCTTCCGGACTCAATATTCCAGCGTTCATTGTGGATCCGGTTGTGGTTGATGAGTTAGATGAAATAGCAAGAATATCGGGTTTGCCGATGATTGAACGAAAAAGTATTTTTCATGCTTTGAATCAAAAAGCAGTAGCACACCGTGTTGCAAAAGAATTGAACAGTCATTATGAAGACATCAATTTAATTGTAGCCCACATGGGTGGAGGAATCACGATAGGAGCACACAAACATGGAAGAGTGATCGATGTCAATAATGGGCTGCTTGGAGAAGGGCCATTCTGTCCTGAACGTGCCGGTGCTGTCCCAGTCGGTGATATCGTTGATTTGTGTTTTTCAGGGGAATTCTCCAAGGAAGAAATAATGAAATTGCTTGTAGGTAAAGGGGGATTGATTGGCTACTTAGGAACAAATGATCCAGATGAAATAGAAGAGAGGATTACAGCTGGAGATAAAAAAGCAGGTTTAGTCTATTCTGCGATGGCTTATCAAATCTCTAAAGAAATTGGCGCAGCCAGTGTGGTAATGTCCGGGAATGTTGAGGGGATTATCCTAACTGGTGAATTAGCTTCAAAAAAGAAATTTGTGAAAGAAATCAGTGATCGTGTCTGTTGGATTGCTGATGTATTTGTACACCCCGGTGAAAATGAACTGCTTGCATTAGCTGAAGGAGCGTTAAGGGTTCTGCGAGGCGAAGAAATGGCAAAAGAATATATGGGTAAAACAGAAAGTTTGCTAAACAAGTAAAGGAGGTTTTTCTTTGGCTCAAGATTATGACATTGTAATACTTGGAGGCGGGCCTGGAGGCTATGTGGCTGCGATCCGGGCAGCCCAGCTGGGTTTTAAAACGGCAATTGTGGAAAGAGATAAATTAGGCGGTACCTGCCTGCATAAAGGCTGTATTCCTACCAAAGCGTTATTAAGGAGTGCTGAAGTTTACAGAACGACTAAGAGTAGTGAAGAATTTGGGGTCTTAACAAATGAAGTGAGCTTGAATCTAAGTAAAGTACAGGAGCGAAAAGAAAAGATTGTGTCACAGCTTCACAATGGAGTACAGCATTTAATGAAAAAAGGGAAGATCGATATCTATAATGGGATCGGACGTATATTAGGTCCATCTATTTTCTCGCCATTGCCGGGAACTATTTCAGTTGAAATGAATAATGGCGCAGAAAATGAAATGCTGGTTCCGAAAAATCTCATTGTTGCCACTGGTTCAAGGCCAAAGGCTCTACCTGGTTTAGAAGCGGATGGTCATTTCGTTATGACATCTGATGAAGCATTGGAAATGGAAGAATTACCAAAATCCATTTTAATTATTGGCGGAGGTGTCATTGGCGTTGAATGGGCATCTATGCTTTCTGACTTTGATGTTGATGTAACCATTTTGGAGTTTGCTGATAGGTTAATCCCTACTGAGGACAAAGAGATATCAAAGGAAATGCAACGTTTATTGAAAAAGAGAGGCGTTAAAATCGTAACAACTGCAAAAGTGCTACCAGATACATTTAGGAAAGGCAAGGGTATAACGATTTCAGCCGAGGTGAAGGGGGAGATTAAGGAATACTCCGCTGAGAAGCTGCTGATTTCAGTGGGCAGACAGGCAAATATTGAGGGAATTGGTTTGGAAAATACGGATATTCAAATGGATAAAGGCTTTATTAAAACAAATGATTACTTTCAAACAAATGAATCACATATTTACGCAATTGGTGATTGTATAGGCGGCCTTCAGCTTGCTCATGTTGCTTCCCATGAAGGAATATCAGCTGTTGAACATATAGCAAACCAACAACCTCATCCAATGAACTATACGCTTATCCCCTCCTGTATTTACAGTTATCCCGAAGTAGCGAAGGTTGGTTTAACAGAAGAAGAAGCAATAAAACAAGGATATCAAATAAAAACAGGTAAGTTTTCTTTTCGAGCAATAGGAAAGGCATTGGTTTTTGGAGAAGCTGATGGATTTGTCAAAATGATTGTAGATGAATCTACGAATGATTTACTTGGAGTTCATATGATCGGCCCACATGTAACAGAATTAATTTCAGAAGCTGGTCTTGCCCGCGTTCTTGATGCGACGCCATGGGAAATCGCGCAGACGATTCATCCGCATCCGAGCTTGTCCGAGGCTGTCGGAGAAGCAGCGATGCTTATAGAAGGAAAAGCAATTCATGGGTAAATCCTTCTGCCTTAAAAGCGGCAGGTGATTCTTCATTAAAGAATTCAGGAGGTTTTTTTATGGTGGAAAGCCGTCACAGTTCATTAGGATTAAGTGATGACACTGTATTGGAAATGTATGAGACAATGCTCTTGGCACGAAAAATTGATGAACGAATGTGGTTATTAAATAGAGCAGGGAAAATACCGTTTGTTATATCTTGTCAGGGGCAAGAAGCAGCACAGGTAGGAGCTGCGTTTGCCCTTGACCGTAAAAATGATTATGTTCTTCCTTATTACCGGGATGTAGGAGTTGTCCTTGCATTTGGAATGACAGCAAAAGATATTATGCTGTCGGGATTTGCAAAGGCGGAGGACCCAAACTCTGGCGGACGGCAGATGCCAGGGCATTTCGGTCAACGGAAAAATAGAATTGTTACTGGATCATCGCCGGTGACAACCCAGGTTCCACATGCGGTGGGGATAGCCCTTGCCGCAAGAATGTCTGGAGAAAATAGTGTTTCATTCGTTAGCTTTGGTGAAGGGTCATCAAACCAGGGTGACTTTCATGAAGGAGCTAATTTTGCAGGTGTTCACAAACTTCCGGTTATTTTTATGTGTGAAAACAATAAATACGCTATTTCTGTTCCGATCAATAAGCAGCTTGGCTGCGAAAAGGTATCTGACCGCGCGATTGGTTATGGGATGCCCGGATATACGGTTGATGGCAATGATCCGCTTGCAGTCTATGAAGCAGTAAAAAAAGCGGCAGATAGAGGAAGAAGAGGCGAAGGACCAACGCTTATTGAGACGATTTCATACCGTCTTACACCGCATTCCTCTGATGATGATGACAGAAGCTATCGCACGCAGGAGGAAGTAGAAGAAGCGAAAACACAAGATCCGCTTGCTTCCTTTTTGCTCTATTTAAAGGAAAACGGTGTTCTTGATGAAACAAAGGAAAAGGAAATAAATGACCGAGTGACATTACTTGTCGATGAAGCAACTGAGTATGCTGAACAAGCGCCATATGCTGACCCTGAACAAGTATATGATTACGTATATGCGAAAGAATAAGGGGGATAAAGATGGCAATCATCTCTTATATTGAGGCCGTAACAATGGCTATTCGTGAAGAAATGGAAAGAGATAAAAGAGTATTTGTTTTAGGTGAGGATGTTGGAAAAAAAGGCGGTGTTTTTAAAGCAACGCAAGGTTTGTATGAGCAATTTGGTGAACAAAGAGTGATCGATACTCCTTTAGCCGAATCCGCCATTGCAGGAGTTGGCATTGGAGCTGCGATGTACGGTATGAGACCGATTGCAGAAATGCAATTTGCTGATTTTATTATGCCCGCAGTCAATCAAATTATTTCAGAGGCAGCAAGAATCCGCTACAGATCTAATAATGACTGGAGCTGCCCTATCGTGATTCGAGCACCATACGGCGGAGGTGTTCATGGTGCTTTGTATCACTCCCAATCAGTCGAAGCTGTATTTGCTAATCAACCCGGTTTGAAAATTGTTATGCCGTCAACTCCTTATGATGTAAAAGGTCTGCTTAAAGCGGCCATTCGTGATGAAGATCCTGTGCTGTTTTTTGAACATAAGCGGGCCTATCGGTTAATAAAAGGAGAAGTACCGGAAGATGATTATGTCCTTCCAATCGGGAAAGCGGATGTGAAGCGGGAGGGAGAGGATATCACTGTCATCACCTATGGACTTTGTGTACATTTTGCCCTCCAGGCTGCAGAAAAATTAGCGGCGGATGGTATTTCCACTCATATTTTAGATTTACGGACCGTTTATCCGCTTGATCAAGAGGCAATTGTGGAAGCTGCCTCGAAAACAGGAAAAGTCCTGCTTGTGACCGAGGATAACAAAGAAGGCAGTATCATAAGCGAGGTTTCAGCGATTATTGCCGAGCATTGCTTATTTGAATTAGATGCACCGATCAAAAGACTGGCAGCTCCCGATGTGCCGGCCGTTGCGTATGCACCACCAATGGAAAAGCATTTTATGATCAACCCGGAAAAGATAGAAAAAGCCATGCGTGAACTGGCTGAGTTTTAAAGAGAAAGGAGGAACCTAAGTGACAATTGAAAAAATTATCATGCCACAGTTAGGGGAAAGTGTAACGGAAGGAACGCTTACGAAATGGATTATTTCTGTCGGTGACCGGGTCAAAAAATATGATCCACTTGCTGAAATTATGACAGACAAGGTGAATGCTGAAGTTCCGTCTTCTTTTACAGGCATCGTTAAAGAGTTAATGGTTGGTGAGGGTGATACATTACCTGTCGGTGCAGCGATTTGTGTGATTGAAACGGAAACAGAGTCAGTAATGGAAGAGAACGAAAAGCCTGCTGAAGACCGGAACAGGGTAGAGCAGAAGGTCAGTTTTTATCATGAAGGGAGAAAAGAGCCCGCCGGAAAACTCCGATATTCTCCCGCAGTTTTAAAGTTATCACAGGAGTATGGGATTGATTTAAAACGGGTCAAGGGAACAGGTGCAGGTGGGCGGATAACTAGGAAGGATCTCCTGCAGTTATTGGCGTCAGGTCAGAAAGACCAGCATGAAACGGTTCAGCCAGAGGCACCGGTGCCCCATTCAGTTGCAACAGTTTCGATAGGTCATGATACTCCAGTGCAAAAAAATAGTGCTGCAACAGCTCCGTCTGGAGATATTGAAATCCCGGTTACAGGATTACGGAAGACAATTGCGGCAAACATGGTAAAAAGCAAGCATGAAATTCCTCACGCCTGGATGATGGTTGAAGCAGATGTCACAAATCTGGTTGCATACCGCAATGAAATAAAAGAAGAATTTTACCAAAAAGAAGGCTTTAATTTAACCTTTTTTGCTTTCGTTGTAAAAGCTGTTGCACAAGGCTTAAAGGAATTTCCACAAATGAATGCCACATGGGCTGGAGATAAAATTATCCGTAAAAAAGAGATAAATCTATCGATTGCCGTAGCGACCGAGGATGCGCTTTTTGTTCCTGTCATTAAACGTGCAGACGAAAAAACGATTAAAGGGATTGCCCGCGAAATTTCTGAGCTTGCTAAAAAGGTCCGCAACGGTACGACAAAGGTTGAAGATTTTCAGGGCGGTACCTTTACGGTTAATAACACAGGTTCAATTGGCTCGGTTCAATCGATGGGTATCATTAATTATCCACAGGCAGCAATCCTGCAGGTAGAATCCATTATAAAACGTCCTGTTGTGATGAATCAGAATATGATTGCAGTTCGAGATATGATGAATTTATGTCTTTCACTTGACCACCGTATTCTTGATGGATTTATTTGCGGAAAGTTCATGAATAGAGTGAAAGAAATCCTTGAAAATACCACTAAAGATAATACTCCAATATACTAATAAACAATAATCCAAAACGCTGCTAATTCTAGCAGCGTTTTTTCTATTCATTCCACATGTTTCCAGAATAGTGATTGCGTGTTTAACAATTGTATAATAAAATAATGAATAGAAAGATAATTTCTAATTTTATAACTTTTTCTATAGATTGGGGGGAAGGCTGCTGAACTTTGGCGGCATGAAATGAGTCTAAAAGAGATGATGGATTATTCATTTTCACAGCAAACGTATGAAGCTTGGAAACAAAAGGCCGAAGAAACATTAAAGGGAAAAAGTATAGAATCTTTATCAAGAAGAACATATGAAAACATTCAATTAAAACCTCTTTATACAAAAGAGGATGTAAATGAAAAAACATTATCAGCATTTCCTGGCAGCGGTGATTTTCGCCGTGGAAGCAGTGCGTTGGGCTATATCGGAGAGTCTTGGAAAATTGCTCAGCGAATTGACACGGAAAGTGCAGAAAACTTTAAAGAAAGACTAAAGACAAGTTTCGAAAAAGGACAGACAGCTATTGCATTTACACCTTCCGTATCGATTTTAAAGGAATTACCTGAGCTCTTAACAGACTATTATCAATCCTATCCGTTAAGTGTAAATGGCGCTTTTTTACAAAATGAGATGATTTATGGGCTTGCAGCTTTACGAAACTCCGAAAAAATATCCGGTTATGTTGGGAAGGATCCTGTTTCACTATATGCGAAACAAGGAGGAAGAAAGGAATCCTTGGAATCCGTTTATGATCGTTTGTTTGAAACGATTCAAACAGCTTCATCGGCTTGCCCTCTATTGAAAACGCTTTTAGTAGACACGACTGTTTATCACAATGGGGGAGCAAATGCTGTTCAGGAATTGGCCATTGCCCTTTCAACAGCCGTCTACCATATTGAACAGCTAAAGAAAAGAGGGATGGACGTAAAGGATATTCTTAAAAATATAGTATTTCATTTTTCAATAGGCAGTAACTTCTTTATGGAAATCTCTAAACTCAGGGCAGCCAGAAGTTTATGGAGTAAAATTGTTGAAGCATACAACGCTTCGCCTAGTCTTGAGGGACAGATGGTTATTTCAGCTGATACATCGTGGTACACAAAAACAGCTTACGATCCATATGTGAACTTATTGCGGGCAAGCAACGAGGCTTTTGCGGCTGTACTTGGGGGCATCCAGTACCTGCATGTCAGCCCATATAATGAGCCTGAGGGTGAGGCAACATCATTTTCAGATCGCATTGCCCGTAATACTCAGTTGATTCTTAGGGATGAAGCACGTTTAAGTACCGTTATCGACCCAGCAGGAGGTTCTTGGTATATAGAATCTTTAACAAATCAGTTAATTGAACAGGCCTGGTCCCATTTCCTAGAAATCGACGAAAAAGGCGGTATTTTAACTGCCTTACAATCGAATTGGCTGCAGGAACAAATCAAAGAAGTGGCCAAAAAGCGGCAAAAGGATATCTTTACCCGCAAACAGTCCATTGTTGGAACAAATAATTATGCAAATTTAGAAGAAACACCGCTAAACGTTGAATTATCCTTAGGTGAAAAATCAATGCATTCAGATGTATTTCCTGTACATGAGGCCCGCTTAGCAGAGCCATATGAAAAGCTCCGCAAAAGGGCAGAAAAATTAACCAAAGAAAAATCAGCTCCTGCAGTTGGACTGATCTGCCTTGGTAAATTAAAAAATCATAAGGCTAGGGCAGACTTTATCAGCGGCTTCTTAGCTCCAGGAGGAATTAAAACAGAAAGAAGCCAGGCATTTGAAGGAATCAATGATGCGGTGAATTTTGTTCACGAAACACAGCTTCATGCTTTTGTCCTTTGCGGGTCAGATGATGACTATAAAGCTTTTGGTACGGAAACTGTACAGGCAATTAAAGCAGGCTTCCCTCATGTCAAGCTTTATTTAGCCGGGCTGCCGGATGAAGCTGAGCAAAAAGCTTTACTAGATAATGGAATCTCTCAGTTTATTCACCTAAAAAGTAATTGCTATGAAATAGCTGCATCCTTTTTAGATGAATTGGAGGTGGAGTAATCGATGACACAAAAGCCAGATTTTAAAAAGATAACAATTGAGACAACTAAAACATCTGAAGAGGACTGGAAAAAGAAAGCAGAAAGTGAAATTTCCGCTTCAATTGAAGAACTTCTTTTTGAAACAAATGAACATATCAGCACAAAGGCTTTATATACTGGAAAGGATCAGACAGAGCTTAAGCATCTGGGAGATTTGCCAGGACTTCCTCCATATACAAGAGGACCCTATCCAACTATGTATGTAAACCGGCCATGGACAGTACGTCAGTATGCAGGCTTTTCGACCGCTGAGGAAAGTAACGCATTCTACCGCCGGAATTTAGCGATGGGGCAAAAAGGTCTTTCTGTTGCTTTTGACCTTGCTACCCATCGGGGTTATGACTCAGATCATGCCCGTGTAGTAGGAGATGTTGGAAAGGCTGGTGTGGCTATTGATTCAATCGTTGATATGAAGACATTATTTGACGGAATTCCATTAGATCAAATGTCGGTATCGATGACAATGAATGGGGCCGTACTGCCTATTATGGCCTTTTATATCGTAACAGCTGAAGAGCAGGGAGTTTCACAGGAAAAGCTGTCCGGTACGATTCAAAATGATATTTTAAAAGAATACATGGTTCGTAATACGTATATTTATCCACCGGAAATGTCGATGCGGATCATTGCCGATATTTTTGAATACACATCTAAATACATGCCTAAATTTAACAGCATCAGTATTTCCGGCTATCATATGCAGGAAGCCGGAGCACCTGCTGATATTGAACTAGCCTATACGCTTGCTGATGGACTTGAATATGTAAGAACAGGCCTAAAGGCCGGTATTGATATTGACTCATTTGCACCAAGACTATCATTCTTCTGGGCAATCGGGATGAACTACTTTATGGAAGTAGCAAAAATGCGGGCAGCCCGCCGTATTTGGGCAAAAATGATGCAAACGTTTGAGCCGAAAAACAGTAAATCATTGGCTTTACGTACGCATTCACAGACATCAGGTTGGAGTTTAACGGAGCAGGATCCGTTTAATAATGTGATTCGTACATTAATTGAAGCTCATGCAGCTGCAATGGGACATACACAGTCGCTGCATACAAATGCACTTGATGAAGCGATTGCCCTTCCGACAGACTTCTCGGCAAGAATTGCCCGTAATACACAGCTTTATTTACAAGAAGAATCTGGGATTACAAATGTTATTGATCCATGGGGTGGTTCTTACTATGTTGAAGCCTTGACAGATCAATTAATGAAGCGTGCTTGGGAGCATATCGAAGAGATTGAGAATCTTGGCGGAATGGCAAAAGCGATTGAAACTGGTCTGCCGAAAATGCGTATTGAAGAAGCTGCTGCAAGAAGACAAGCTCAAATAGATTCTGGAAAAGAAACAATTGTAGGGGTTAATAAATACCGTCTGGAAAAAGAAGAACCAATAGAGATTCTTGAAGTGGATAATACGGCAGTTCGACTAAAGCAAATTGAAAAATTAAACCAATTAAAAGCTTCACGTGATGAAGAGAAAGTACAAGAGGCATTAGCAGCAATCGAAAAAGCCTGTGAAACGAACGAAGGAAATCTTCTGGACCTTGCCGTACAAGCAGCACGTGTACGGGCTACATTAGGTGAAATTTCCTATGCTATCGAAAAAGTATCCGGACGTCACAAAGCTACGATTCGTTCTATTAGCGGTGTCTATAGTTCAGCCTTTTCTAACGAAGAAGAAATTGAAGCGGTTAAAAAGCTGACAGATGAATTTCTTGAAAATGAAGGCCGCCGTCCGCGGATTTTAATTGCTAAGATGGGACAGGATGGTCATGACCGCGGAGCAAAGGTGATAGCAACTGCTTTTGCCGATTTAGGCTTTGATGTTGATATCGGTCCTTTATTCCAGACACCGGAAGAAACTGCGCTGCAAGCTGTTGAAAACGATGTCCATGCCATTGGTATGAGCTCGCTTGCAGCAGGTCATAAAACATTGCTCCCGCAGCTTGTAGCTGAATTAAAGAAACTTGGTCGCGAAGATATCGTTGTCGTTGTCGGCGGTGTGATTCCGGCACAAGATTACGAATACTTATATGAACATGGAGCTTCTGCTATTTTTGGACCAGGAACGGTTATTCCGGTTTCTGCCCAGAAGGTTGTCCGAGCTATTTATGAAAGACTCGGTTATGAGGAAGTGAAAGCATAAATGTCTGAAGAAAAAAGGCCTGAATGGACGAATCAAGATGAGCCTGATAAATTTTCAACGTATATTCGAAAAGGGGTGGAAACCACCCCTCAAGCTGGCCTTGTTAAAAATAGTACGTTTCGAAAAATGAAGGTTGGGGATGAAATTACCTGTGACCAGTTAGCGACAGGAATACTTAATGGTGACCGTACGATGCTTGCTCGCTCCATTACGCTGATTGAAAGCAACGCTGAGCACCACTTTCAAAAGTCGCAAACGCTTCTGCAGCAGCTTTTACACCATACAGGTAAGTCTATTCGCATCGGGATTACAGGGGTGCCAGGAGCAGGAAAAAGTACTTTTATTGAAGCTTTTGGGATGTTTTTATGTAATCTTGGGCTGAAGGTTGCAGTTTTAGCAGTAGATCCCAGCTCAAGCAGAAGCGGCGGCAGTATTCTTGGTGATAAAACACGCATGGAGCAGCTGGCGCGTAATCCAAGAGCCTTTATTCGCCCTTCTCCTTCAGAAGGAAAACTTGGCGGGGTTCATCGCAAAACGAAAGAAACGATGCTATTATGTGAGGCATTTGGCTTTGATGTCATCTTAATTGAGACAGTTGGGGTAGGTCAAAGTGAAGTCATTGTCCGCGATATGGTAGACTTTTTTATGCTAATTGTGTTAACTGGTGCAGGTGATGAATTACAAGGCATGAAAAAAGGGATTATGGAGCTTGCTGATGCGATTGTTGTCAATAAGGCGGATGGAGAAAATAAAGCTTCTGCATTAAAGACAAAAAAAGAATATAATCAAATTTTGCATTTTCTTCAGCCTGCTACAAAGGGCTGGGAAACAAAAGCCTATACTTGCTCAAGTTTATTAGAAAATGGCATTAAGGAAATATGGGATGTCATAAAAGATTTTGAATCCACCACGAAACAGTCTGGAGTATTTGCTGACCGAAGAAGGTCGCAAACAAAAGAATGGATGAAAAGTATGATTATCGATCAGCTTCAGAACAGTTTTTTTCATAATCAAGAAATCAAAGAGCTGCTTCCAAAAGTTGAAAATCAAGTAATCTCAGGTAATAAAACAGTGACCTCAGCTGTAGAGGAATTATTTAAACAGTATTATAAATCGTTAACATAGGCTGTGTTAATGCATAATGTTGATTTTTTAGCAGGTTGATTGTAGTGGTAGGCACGAAGACTCCTTGAAAATTCTACCGAATTTTCTCGTGCGTGGGCGGATTCGAAGAAGTAATTCAATGTCCTGCGGGAGAAGCGAGAAAGAAGAGACCCCGCTGAAACAAAGTGTCGAGGAGGCTCGGCTGTCGCCCTAAGGTGCGCGAAGTGCCTGGAACGAAAATCAACAACCATGTTTAACGGATATTTAAAAAGCATCTCATTTGTACTTAACATATTCATATTGTTATGATGTAAATATGACAAATATGAAAATAAGGAGAGTTCAAATGAATATTGATTTTAACTTGTTTATGAACGATCATGTTCGCCAAGCACGGCAGGAAATTGCCGCAGCGGGATATACAGAATTAAAAACGCCTGAGGCAGTGGAAGAGGCGTTTGCAAAAAAGGGAACAACCTTGGTCATGATTAATTCAGTTTGTGGCTGTGCAGGTGGGATTGCCCGTCCAGTAGCAAGTCATGCTATTCATTACGATAAGCGTCCAGATCAATTAGTCACTGTTTTTGCCGGTCAAGATAAAGAGGCTACTGAAAAGGCCCGATCTTATTTTACTGGATTTCCGCCATCCTCACCGTCATTTGCTCTTTTAAAAGATGGAAAAATCCAAACAATGATCGAACGTCATGAAATCGAAGGCCATGAACCTGCGGCTGTTATGCAAAAGCTACAAGAAGCATTTGATAAGTATTGCGAAGAAATGTAAATAAAAGGATGCAATAGTTTGGGGGCGCACTAAGAAAATCACCACGTGCGCCTCTTTTTTATTACTTTATTTACAATATTAAAATATTATTTTAAAATAAATTTTTGTTGCATATGTGAGATTATGTGTTAAAATTCACTTATGTGTTAAAATTCACTTATGTGAATAATTATTAGTTGGATATTAATTTGTAAACTATACATTAAAGGCTAATAATATAAATAAGTTTAATGAAAAAAAGGAGGAAATCATTTTGAAGAAAATAATCTCAATGTTATTGATGGGCATGTTGATTATCGGTATACTTGCTGCCTGTGGCGGTGCTGGTGAAGAATCAGCTAACGAGAGTGACAATAAAGATGCAAAGGTATTAAAAATGGCAACATCTGGCGATTATGCGCCGTTTGAATATATTGATACGGCAAAAGGCGAAGAAATTATTGGTCTTGATATTGATATTGCAAAAGCGATTACGGAAAAGCTAGGCTATGAATTAGAGGTCCAGGATATGGATTTCGGCGGACTTATTTCTGCATTACAAAATGGACAAGCTGATTTTGTTATGGCTGCGATGTCTGCTACTGATGAGCGTAAAGAAAGTGTGGACTTTAGTGATACGTACTACACTTCAAAACACATCATTGTATCGAAAAAAGACAGCGGCATAAAAAGTGTTGATGATTTGAAAGGGAAAAAAGTTGGTGCTCAGCTAGGCTCAATTCAAGAAGAAAAGGCAAAAGAACTTGCAGAAAGTACTGGTTTTACTTATGAAAGTCGTAATCGTATTCCAGAGTTAATCCAAGAAATTCTAGCAGGACGTTTAGATGCAGCGATTATTGAAGATACTGTTGCAAAAGGATATTTGAAAGAAACAAAAGATATTCAAGGGGTTACAATTGAAGATGCTGATGGTGGATATGCAATTGCCTTTCCAAAAGATAGTGAATTAACAGAAGCATTTAATAAAGAATTAAAAGCAATGATCGAAAATGGTGAAGTTGACAAAATTGTTAAGAAATGGTTTGACACAGAGAAGTAAGAAATATGAGAAAAAACGTTCAGGAAAAGAATCGTTTTCTGAACGTTTTTTCTGTCGTTCTACCTACATTTGAGAGGAATGATTTTACATGAATTTAGATTTTTCATCCGTTCTCCCGTCGTTCCCCTTTATACTAAAAGGCCTTGGGGTTACACTCCAAATTGCTTTGTTTGCCGGGGTGTTAGGGTTCGTATGCGGTATCATATTATCGTTATTTAAAATTAGTAAGATTAAGTTTTTAGGCTGGATTGCAGATGTCTATACATCTATTTTTCGCGGTACACCGCTTGTTTTACAGTTAATGATTATTTATTTTGGGTCACCTCAAGTGATCGGCTACCAAATTGACCCATTTACAGCGGCAGTTGTATCTTTTGCCTTGAATTCAACTGCCTATATTTCAGAAATCATTCGCGCTGGTATTCTTGCTGTTGATAAAGGTCAAAGTGAAGCGGCAATGGCATTAGGCGTTCCTTATCGCTCGATGATGCTGAACATTGTTTTACCGCAGGCGATTAAAAATATTTTACCATCATTAATGAATGAGTTTATCACGCTGACAAAGGAATCCGCGATCGTAACCACAATTGGGGTCATGGATGTAATGCGCCGGGCCTATCAGGTTGGAGCAGATAAATTTCGCTTTATTGAACCTCTTCTTCTAGCGGGAATTACTTATTATGTAATTGTAATGGCGTTAACACTGATTGGAAAGCTTGTCGAAAGGAGAATGAGAAAAAGTGATTAAGGTTGAAGGATTAACGAAGAATTTCGGCAAACTTGAAGTATTAAAAGGCATTTCAACTACCATTAAAGAGGGCGAAGTTGTTGCGATTATCGGTCCGTCTGGATCGGGTAAATCAACATTTCTTCGTTGTTTAAATTTACTTGAAGAACCTACTGGCGGTCATATTTTTATTGGTGGAGAAGATATAACCAATAAGAAAACAAATATTATGAAGATTAGACAAAACGTTGGCATGGTGTTTCAGCATTTCCACTTATTTCCCCATAAAACTGTCATGGAGAATTTAACCTATGCGCCAATGAAGGTAAAGCGGATATCAAAGCAGGAAGCGGAAAAAAAGGGTATGGCTTTATTAGAAAAGGTAGGGTTAGCCGAAAAAGCCAATGTTTATCCGAATCGTTTGTCAGGAGGCCAAAAACAACGGGTAGCCATCGCTCGTGCTTTAGCGATGGAGCCAGAAGTCATGTTGTTTGATGAGCCGACCTCTGCGCTTGACCCTGAAATGGTTAAAGAAGTATTGGATGTTATGAAGTCACTAGCTGAGTCAGGAATGACAATGGCTATTGTTACACATGAAATGGGATTTGCCAAAGAAGTAGCAGACCGTGTTCTCTTTTTAGAAGGCGGTGTCCTGGCAGAGGATGCAGCACCAGAAGAATTCTTTTCAAATCCAAAAAGTCAGCGGGCAAAGGATTTCCTTGATAAGATTCTATAATAATTATGGTAAAAGGTGGTCGAAAAGATCACCTTTTTTAATTATGGAGGAAATGATTCGTGGTAAACTGAAAGAAATATGTAAGAACAGGGAGTTGAACATGAAATTTCGTATTGGCTACCGAACGATAAAATCAGCTGTTGGTGCAACTGTATCCATCATGCTTGCCCAGTATTTAGGATTCCAAAATTTTGTTTCTGCCGGAATTATTACGATTCTATGTATTCAAATAACAAAGAAAAAATCCCTGCGGGCATCATGGGACCGGATTCTAGCATGTTTGACAGCTATTATTTTTTCCATTATTTTTTTTGAAGCCATTTCCTACCATCCACTTGTGATTGGTTTGTTATTATTATTTTTTATTCCCACTGTTGTCATGCTGAAGGCAAGTGAAGGCATTGTCTCGAGTACGGTTATTATTTTGCATTTTTTCTCCCAAGGAGAGGTCTCCTTTGCTTTTGTCTTAAATGAATTAGCTATTATTATAATTGGAATCGGCGTTGCTTTATTGGCAAATCTATACATGCCAAGCCTTGATTCTCAGGTCGAGGAAATTCAAAAGAAGATAGAGAATAATTTTAAAAGGATTTTCCTTGAAATCGCAAAATACTTGCGTGTGGGTGATAGTAATTGGGATGGGAAGGAAATTTCAGAAACCATTCATCTAATTGATGATGCCAAAACGCTGTCATTTCGAGTACTGGAAAACCAATTTATACATAATGAAGAAGATGATTTATATTATATGTATTTTACAATTAGAGAAAAACAATTTGAAATCATCGAAAGAGTGCTGCCGATTGTAACGTCAATTTCACACACTGTAGAGCAGGGGAAAATGATTGCAGATTTTATAGAGGAGCTGGCGGAGCATATCCATGCCGGCAATACCGCAGATATTTATTTAGATAAGCTTAATGAAATGCATAAGGTATTTGAAAATATGGAGCTTCCCAAAACAAGGAAAGAATTTGAGGTTCGGGCAGCACTTCTTCACTTTGTCAAAGAAATGGAGCAATACCTGCTTATTAAACGGAATTTTAGAGGTATAAAAAAACAATAGGATTATATCAGTAAAATAAAGGGAATTG
Organism: Niallia oryzisoli; assembly: GCF_036670025.1. Lineage (NCBI taxonomy): Bacteria > Bacillati > Bacillota > Bacilli > Caryophanales > Bacillaceae > Niallia > Niallia oryzisoli. The sequence continues at coordinate 1,489,010 of NZ_CP137640.1, forward strand.
TCGAATGATGACAATTCCCTTTTCCTTTATTAAAAAAACATCGCTACCCCGGCAAGTAATGTTGATGCTAGCATGGCAAAGAGCATTAAATAAACAAGTATCTTTTGTGTCTTTTTTCTTTTTTTGGACAAGGCATGATCCCTCCATCATTCTCTGTTTCATAGGTTATTATCCTACTTTATTTTACTAGGAAAAAAATTATTGGACAACTATGCAAAAAAAGAAGGATTTTGAAAAAAAGATATCGAATTTTAAGATTATTGTAGTATTTTTTTATAATTGTAGTATATTTAAATTATTGTGTATATTCAATTATTGGGGATGGGGTAAAAAATGATTAAAAAGGTAGATCACATTGGCATTGCTGTGAGCTCTATTGAAGAGGCATTACCTTTGTATACGGAAGTGCTGAAATTAGAGCTGCTTGGCACGGAAGTAGTTGAGAATCAAAAGGTTAAGGTAGCATTCATTAAAGCTGGTAACGTCAAGCTTGAACTCTTAGAGCCTACCAGCGAAGAAAGTGCGATTGCTAAGTTTATTGCTAAACGTGGACAAGGAATCCATCATGTTGCACTAGGGGTTGAATCAATCGAAGAGAGAATTCAAGACATGCAAAAGAATGGTATCAAAATGATAGATGAAGAGCCTAGAATTGGTGCCGGTGGAGCGAGTGTTGCTTTCATGCATCCAAAGTCAACCGGAAGTGTTCTTTACGAATTATGTGAAAAGAAAGGAAGCCAACAACATGATTGATATATATGATAAAATTCATGATTTATATGACCGTAAACGGGAAGTAGAACTAGGCGGTGGTGATGAGCGGATTGAAAAGCAGCACGAAAAGGGAAAATTAACCGCTCGTGAACGTATCGATCTTTTAGTCGATCCAGGTACATTTGTTGAATTTAATCCATTTATTGAGCATAATTGTAACGATTTTGGACTTGATCAGCAAAAAAGTCCTGGTGATGGTGTTGTAACAGGCTATGGAAAGGTTAACGGGCGCCCCATTTATTTGTTTGCCCAAGATTTCACCGTTTTTGGCGGTGCACTAGGGGAAATGCATGCGAAAAAAATTGCTACTGTTATGGACTTAGCTGTAAAAAATGGTGCCCCTTTTGTTGGTTTGAATGATTCGGGCGGCGCAAGAATCCAAGAAGGTGTTGTTTCGCTTGATGGTTATGGGCAAATCTTTTATCGGAATTCGATTTACTCAGGAGTCATCCCGCAAATATCTGTTATTATGGGGCCATGTGCAGGCGGTGCTGTTTATTCTCCGGCAATTACGGATTTTGTTTTCATGGTTGAAAAGACAAGCCAAATGTTTATTACAGGTCCAAAGGTAATTGAGACGGTTACAGGTGAAAAAATTTCGTCAGAAAATCTCGGGGGAGCAAAGGTCCATAACTCGATAAGCGGTAACGCTCATTTCCGCGGCGAATCTGAAGAAGTTGTCATTGAACAGGTTCGCAGACTGTTAAGCTACTTGCCGCAAAATAATGAAGAAAAACCACCTGTACTTCAGTATGATGAAGAGGATGATTATCGTCCAGATTTAACAGATGCTATTCCATTCGATACCCTTCGTCCATATGATGTCAGAAAGGTAATTGAACAGGTCGTGGATGACAATTCATTTATGGAAGTCCAACAGGATTTTGCGAAAAATATTGTGATAGGTCTTGCACGTATTAAAGGGGAATCTGTCGGACTTGTATGTAATCAGCCTAAATTTATGGCAGGCGGACTTGACATCGACTCATCTGATAAAGCAGCCAGATTTATACGTTTTTGCGATTCCTTTAATATTCCGATTATTACGTTTGAAGACGTGACTGGATTTTTCCCTGGTATTAAACAGGAGCATGGCGGAATTATTCGTCATGGTGCTAAAATCCTCTATGCTTATTCAGAGGCAACGGTTCCAAAGTTAACGGTTATTTTGCGAAAAGCATATGGCGGTGCCTATGTAGCTTTAAATAGTAAATCAATTGGCGCCGATCTTGTTTATGCTTGGCCTAATGCTGAAATTGCTGTTATGGGACCACAAGGTGCTGCTAATATCATATTTGCAAAAGAAATTAGTCAAAGTCCAAATCCAGAAGAAACACGTGCCCAAAAAATTGAAGAATACCGTCAAAAGTTTGCAAATCCATATGTTGCAGCAAGTAAAGGGATGGTTGATGATGTCATTGACCCGCGTGAAACAAGGATTAAGATTGTCCAGGCTCTAGAAATGCTTAAAAATAAAAAGGAATCACGACCAAATAAAAAGCATGGAAATATTCCACTATAAAAACAAACTATATTTTTTGCAAAAGATCGGTGTTATAACCGATCTTTTTGTGTATCAACTCTATTATTATATCATTAAATATAAATTTATTGCATGTATAAGTCAGAAATAAACGATGAGTATCCATCTATTTGATGGCAAATAATCATAGATGTATACTATTAAGAGCAAATAGAAGATTTGGAGGTAATCATGCAGATGATTAATCAAGAGCGTTTATTAAATGAATTTCTAGAACTGGTTCAAATTGACTCTGAAACCAAGTATGAAACAGAGATTGCAAAAGTATTAAAACAAAAGTTCAGCGATTTAGGCGTTGATGTATTTGAGGATGATACGACAGCAGTGACCGGACACGGTGCAGGCAATCTTATTTGTACTCTGCCGGGGACAAAAGATGGAGTAGACCCGATTTATTTTACCTGCCACATGGATACAGTTGTACCTGCAAAAGGGGTAAAGCCTTCTATTAAGGATGGCTATGTCATAACTGATGGAACAACCATTCTTGGTGCAGACGATAAAACGGGTATATCCGTTATGCTTGAAACCGTTAGAGTACTAAAAGAACAAAATATTCCTCATGGTGATATTCAGTTCATTATTACGGTTGGTGAGGAATCTGGTCTTGTTGGTGCTAAAGCACTTGATCGCTCATTGGTAAAAGCAAAATATGGTTATGCCCTTGATAGTGATGGAAAAGTCGGAAATATTATTGTGGCAGCACCTACACAAGCACATATTAAAGCAACAATTCTTGGTAAAACTGCCCATGCCGGGGTTGCACCTGAAAAAGGAGTTTCAGCGATTACCATTGCAGCAAAGGCGATTTCAAGAATGCCTTTAGGCCGTATAGATGAAGAGACAACAGCAAATATCGGGCGCTTTGCCGGCGGACAGCAAACCAATATTGTCTGTGATCATGTTGATATTTTAGCGGAAGCCCGTTCATTAATCCCTGAAAAAATGGAAGCCCAGGTGCAAAAAATGAAGGATGCATTTGAAAGTGCCGCAAATGAGATGGGTGGCAAGGCGGAGATAGAAGTACAGGTTATGTACCCTGGCTTTAAATTTTCAGATGGGGATCATGTAGTGGAGGTAGCAAAAAAAGCAGCTGCTAAAATCGGACGCAGCTGTGAGTTATTACATAGCGGAGGCGGAAGTGATGCAAACGTAATTGCCGGCTTTGGCATTCCAACGGTCAACCTAGCTGTAGGATATGAAGAAATTCATACAACTAATGAGCGTATGCCTATTGAAGAACTTTATAAATTAGCAGAAATGACTATTTCGATTATTGATGAGGTAACCGGGCAGTAAAATAAAACTAGCTGCTCATGCTTTAATTCGATAAGTGTCATAAAACTTTCATAAATTTCACTAGTTCTTCAATATGGAACAAGAGCGGATTCGTTATGATAGGTGTAGTTATCTATTTGTTTACGGAAAGGGATGCTAGTATGCCAAAATTACTTTACATTACTGCTAATCCAAAAAAAGACGTTAGTCAATCAAAGGGAGCACAAATTGGTGAGGTATTTTTAGAAACCTTTCAAAAGGAACGCCCTGATGTTGAAATTGAAAGAATGCATTTGTATGACATGAACATTACAAGAATCGATACAGATTTATTATATGCACGTGCGAAAACGTCATTTATGGGTAATACGGTTGATCAGTTGACAGAGGATGAAAGAGAAAAGTTTAAAAGGATGCATGCTCTTGCCGATCGTTTTATTGCTGCTGATTATTATGTTTTTGTGACACCGATTTGGAATTTAGGTGCACCTGGGATTTTAAAGGATTTCATGGATAATATGTTCTTAAATAAAAAAACGTTCATTACTACGGAGGAGGGTCCAAAAGGGTTATTAACCGGAAGAAAAGCGATACACATCCAGACCCGCGGCGGTCTTTATTCAACAGGACCGATGGTAGAGTTTGAAATGGGAGATCAATATGTTCGAAAAGCTCTTGCCTTCCTAGGTATTGATGTAATGGATACGATTGTCGCAGAGGGCTTAGATCATTTTCCAAAGCAGATTCCTGAAATCATGGAAAAGGCGAAGCAACAAGCAAGAGAAGCTGCCAAAGAAATGGCTGGCAGTACCGTTTCAGCGTCGTCATAACAAGTAGAAGGCCTGCAGTGCTGTGGGTCTTTTGCCTTTTTTCATGCTAAAATAAGAGAAAAAAATCTTATCATTCATCTCCGGGGTCTATTCCCGGAGCTTATCTGAGGTTGTAGTGGCATATGAAAGAAATGTATCCGAAAAAGGGAAGAGTTATTTTACATGTTGATATGAATAGCTTCTATGCATCTGTTGAGATGGCCTTTGATCCTTCATTAAAGGGGAAGCCGCTCGCAATCGCGGGGAATCCTAAAGAACGAAGAGGGATCATCGTTACGTGCAGCTACGAAGCGAGGAAATATGGTGTAAAAACAACGATGCCGATTTGGGAAGCAAAAAAGCTTTGTCCACAGTTGATTGTGATGAGTCCTAATTTTGAACGGTACCGAGCTGCTTCCCATGGAATGTTTGATATATTACATGAATATTCAGAGCTTGTTGAGCCTGTTTCAATTGACGAGGGCTATGTTGATATCACAGATAGTTATGAATTAGGGTCGCCTTTAGAAATAGCGGAAAGAATTCAGAAGCAAATTCTTTCGCAGCTGGATCTACCATGCAGCATCGGTGTTGCTCCTAATCGTTTCCTTGCAAAAATGGCTTCCGATATGAAAAAACCACTGGGGATTACGGTATTACGGAAACGGGATGTGGAAAAAGTGCTATGGCCGCTTCCTGTTGTTGAAATGCATGGAGTCGGGAAGAAAACAGCTGAAAAACTAAATACAATCGATGTTTTTACAATAAAAGATTTGGCAATGGCAAATGATATTCAACTGAAGGCACTCTTAGGAATCAATGGTCTCCGTTTAAAGGAAAGGGCCAACGGAATTGATGACAGACCTATTGACCCTGAAGCAGCAAATGAATTTAAAAGTGTCGGGAATTCGACTACTTTGCCTAGTGATATTGCGAATCAGCACCAGCTCCTTTTGGTCTTGGAAAGTCTAGCGGAAAAAGTGGCAGCCCGGATGAAGCGCAAAAAAGTTATGGCTGCTTCTATCGGTATTACAATCCGCTATAAGGATCGAAAGACGATTACGAGAAGTAAAAAACTGTTAAACCCTGTCAGCCAAAAAGAAGAGATCTATGCAGAAAGCAAGCAGCTCTTTTTAAAAAATTGGAATGGAGATTCTATCCGCCTTCTTGGTGTAACCGGCGCTGATTTAATTGAAAAAGAGCAAGCCGTAAAGCAGCTCGATTTTTTTTCTTATGAGAGGGAGGCCAAAAAGGAGCCTTTACTGGAAACCGTTGAAAGGCTGCGGCTTAAATACGGTAAAGGAATTATTGATCGTGCAGTTGAAAAGGCTCCTATAAAGGACAGTAAGGAAAATATTACTTCGGAAACGAGCTTTAGTAAGGATTTCCTCGATTTCTTTTCTGACGAATAATGAATGACTAATTCTCTAGAAAATTGACACACTAAAAGTAGATGTAATATTTGCAAAAGAATGCGGATATTGCTAAAGTAAAATGGTCTTTTTTAAGGATGCATTTTTTGGTAGAAGGGATGTAAAAAGATGACAAAACAACAGTTTGGAGTAGTTGGCATGGCGGTTATGGGAAAAAACCTAGCCATGAACATTGAGTCAAGAGGTTATTCTGTTTCCATTTACAATCGTTCAAGTGAAAAAACAGATGAAGTTCTTGCTGAAACAAAGGGGAAAAATTTCAAGGGTACATACTCAATTGAAGAATTCGTACAGTCGCTTGAAACTCCGCGCAAAATTATGTTAATGGTTAAAGCCGGTGCTCCGACAGATGCTACAATTGAACAGCTTATTCCTCATTTAGATAAAGGAGATATCCTAATCGATGGAGGAAATACATTTTTCGTTGATACCCAGCGCCGCAACAAAAAGCTGAGTGATCTCGGTATTCATTTTATTGGAACAGGTGTTTCAGGCGGTGAAGAAGGAGCGTTAAAAGGACCTTCCATCATGCCTGGCGGTCAAAAAGAGGCCTATGATCTTGTGGCGCCAATTTTTAAGGATATTTCGGCAAAGGTAAACGGAGATCCTTGTACGACATATATTGGGCCGGATGGAGCAGGCCATTACGTTAAAATGGTTCATAACGGCATTGAATATGGAGATATGCAGCTTATTTGTGAAGCATATTTCTTACTGAAAAATGTGCTTGGACTTAACGCCGGGGAGCTTCATGAAGTATTTGCCGAATGGAATAAAGGCGAGCTTGATAGTTACTTAATTGAAATTACAAAAGATATTTTTACAAAAATCGATGATGAAACAGGCAAACCGCTCGTCGATATGATTTTAGATACTGCTGGTCAAAAAGGTACAGGGAAGTGGACAAGCCAAAATGCACTTGATTTAGGTGTACCGCTGCCGGTTATTACGGAATCTGTATTTGCCCGCTTCATTTCTGCTATGAAGGAAGAACGAGTAGCAGCGAGCAAGCTGTTAAGTGGTCCGGAGGCAAAAACGTTTACCGGTGATAAACAAGCATTCATTGAATCTGTTCGTAAGGCTCTTTATATGAGCAAAATATGTTCATATGCGCAAGGGTTTGCGCAAATGAGAGCAGCCTCTGAAGAGTATGATTGGAATCTTCAGTACGGAGAAATTGCGATGATTTTCCGCGGCGGATGTATTATTCGGGCTCAATTTTTACAAAAAATTAAAGATGCCTATGATCGTGAACCAGGTCTTAAAAATCTATTGCTTGACCCTTACTTTAAGGAAATTGTGGAAAGCTATCAGCATGCATTACGCGAAACTATTTCATTTGCTGTTCAGTACGGAATTCCAGTTCCATGTTTCTCATCAGCTTTAGCTTATTATGATAGCTATCGCACGGCTACATTGCCTGCTAACTTACTTCAGGCACAACGCGACTATTTTGGTGCTCATACATATGAAAGAATAGATCGCGAAGGAATTTTTCATACAAATTGGCTGGAATAAACGGCAAAAAAGAACCTCTTTGCGAAAGCAAAGAGGTTCTTTTTTGATCATATATTGATTATTGACAGGATTCTACATCCAAATTATCGATTGGCCACCAGAAAAGACCGTCTTTTGCAAGAAGTACATCACTTTCTTTTGGACCTGCTGATCCTGATTCATAATTCGGGAAATGTGCCTGTGTCTTTTGCCAATGCTGTGATATATTATCAACAAAACTCCACGAAAGGGCAACTTCATCCCAATGTGTAAAATTTGTCGCATCACCGCGCATGCAGTCATATAACAGTTTTTCATAAGCTTCCGGTGTATTGATGCCATCAATTCCTGTATTGGCATAGCTTAGCTTAACAGGTGTCGCATTCATGTGATTACCCGTTTTCTGAGCGTTCAGATGCAGGGTGATTCCTTCTTCAGGCTGGATATGAATAACGAGCAGGTTTGGATTTAAGGTTTGTTCCGTTTTATAATATAAATTCATAGGGATGTCCTTAAATTGAACAACAATTTTAGTTGATTTTGATTTCATCCGTTTCCCTGTTCGAATGTAGAACGGGACTCCTGCCCACCGGAAATTATCGATCAAGAGCTTGCCGGCTACGAAGGTCTCTGTATTTGACTGTGGATCCACCATGTGTTCGTTACGGTAGCCAGGAACCTTTTCACCATTATTGATTCCTTCTCCGTATTGGCCGCGGACAAAATATTTATCAACTTTATCGTCCTTTACAGTCCGCATGGCACGCAGTACCTTTACCTTTTCAGAACGAATTTCTTCCGTATTAAGTTTAATCGGAGGTTCCATCGCTAAGAGGGCAACCATCTGCAGCATATGGTTTTGTACCATGTCACGCAGTGCACCGCTGTTTTCATAATAACGTCCGCGCTCTTCCACACCCAATGTTTCACTTGAAGTGACTTGGATATTGGATATATAGCGGTTATTCCAAAGTGGCTCAAATATCGCATTTGCAAAGCGAATGACCTCAATATTTCTAACCATTTCTTTTCCAAGATAATGGTCGATTCGATATATTTCATCCTCAGAAAAAGCTGTACGGATTTGATTATTTAATTCTTTAGCTGACTGCAAGTCATGACCAAAAGGCTTTTCGATGACTAAACGTTTAAACCCTTTAACGTCGGTAAGACCGTCTTCGTTTAAATGAGTAGCTATGGTTCCGAAAAATTCGGGAGCCATCGCTAAATAGAAAATGCGATTGCCATTTGTTTGATATTGTTCATCCAATCGTACAGCCATTTCTCTTAAATAACCATATGAAACAGAATCTGTCACATCATGTGAATGGTAATAAAAATGAGAAGCAAATTCATCTATATTACTATTTCCATTCGATGCAGCTGACTGCACAGACTTTTTTACATTTTCCTGGAATTGTTCATTGGAAAGTTCTCTCCTGGCAACACCAATGACGGCAAAGTTCTCGGAAAGATTCCCTTTTTCAAATAACCGGTACAGCGAAGGGAAAAGCTTTCTATTGGCTAAATCACCTGTGGCACCAAAAATCATGATCAAAGCTGATGGTTTTTCGTTATGTTTCACGATTTGTAAAACCTCTCTTCATTAAAATTGACATCTATTTTAGGGTTTGCTTTTATTTAATAAGAAATTCAATCCGAAAAATATGTCTAATAATGCTAAAATTTTATCGATTTATGTAAAAATACGCAAATACTTTGTTCTTATTATCTGTTGATTGACTGGAATATAAGCTTTCATTATTTTTTATGCAATAAAATTTGGCTATAATAATGTAAAGATGGATTGGAGAAAGGAGCTTATCGGTGGAATTATTTTTTCTTGGAACGGGAGCAGGAGTACCTGCAAAGCTTAGAAATGTAACAGCTATTGCGTTAAAATTATTGGAGGAGCGAGGCACAATTTGGCTGTTTGATTGCGGGGAAGCAACTCAGCATCAAATTTTACATACATCAATCAAACCTTCTAGAATTGAAAATATTTTTATTACTCATTTACATGGGGATCATTTATATGGACTTCCAGGTCTACTGGCAAGTCGTTCCTTTCAAGGCGGTGAGTCAAAAGTGACGGTCTATGGACCTCCAGGCTTAAAAAGCTATGTAGAGACAAGCTTAAGTGTAAGTGGAACTTATTTGCGATATCCGCTTGATATAGTTGAAATCAACGAAGGCGTCTTATTTGAAGATGATCAATTTATCGTAGAAGCACGAAAGCTTGAACACGGAATCCCCTCATATGGTTTTCGAATCGTGGAAAAGGATCGTCCGGGGACTTTATTAGTGGATAAATTACAAGAGGCTGGAATCAAGCCGGGCCCTATCTATAAAAAAATAAAAGAGGGTGAATCTGTAACCCTTGAAGATGGAACGACTCTAGCAGCGGATGATTTTGTAGGTCCAAAACAAAAGGGCAGAGTAGTTACGATATTAGGGGATACAAGGATGTGTGAAGCGGCCCAAAACCTTGCAAATGAAGCAGATTTATTAGTTCATGAAGCTACCTTTGCAAATGGGGAAGAGGCTTTAGCTTTTGACTATTATCATTCCACGACCAGCCAAGCAGCGGAAATTGCCTTGCGTGCCAATGTTAAAAAGCTATGTATTACCCACATTAGCTCACGATACGATCGACAGGCTGCCGAAGGGTTATTGGCTGAATCCTGCCGGATATTCCCAGATACAGAGATTGCGGCTGATTTTAAAAGTATCAGCATTCCCCGTTAAAAGAACGAAAAAAGTTTATTAATATAATTATAAATGACTGTTTTCAAAAAAACTTTATTGACATTATTGTAGTAATTCACGTATAATTCCAATTATGTTTTATTATCATAATATAATTTTGAAACGATGAAGAGTGTTTAATAAGCCATATTTCCCTGTATTGAAGAGAGTCAGCGGCTGGTGGAAGCTGATACAAAGATTATGGTGAATTTCAGCTTGGAGTTTCTTTCTTTTACATAGATTTGTATTAGAAACGGATGGTTCCGTTATCCCATTGAGTGGAAAGTCAATGCTTTCAAAAAGGGTGGTACCGCGTGTTCTTCACGTCCCTTTTTACTGTATTGGCTTTTTTTATTTTAGCAATTATAAAATATTTTCTATCTATCTTTAGAATCTGGAGGAAACAACATTGGAACAGAAAGAACAGTGGTCGTCAAAAATCGGCTTTATCCTGGCGTCGGCCGGCTCAGCAATTGGACTTGGTGCTATTTGGAAGCTGCCGTATGTAACGGGAATGAGCGGAGGGGGAGCCTTTATTCTTTTATTTGTCATTCTCTCACTATTAATTGGGTTTCCGCTTTTACTCGCTGAATTTATCATTGGCCGCAGTACGCAGAAGGAAGCGATATCGGCATACAAACAGATTGCACCTGGTTCAAAATGGCATTGGATTGGTTATCTCGGTGTTGTTACTTGTTTTATTTTATTATCATTCTACAGTGTTATTGGTGGATGGATTATTCAATATATTGTTTTTGGTCTTACAGGACAAGTCGGTGGAGGGAATGTAGACTACGAAACACTCTTTACTCAATCTGTAACAAGCCCGGTTCTTTCTGTCGGGGCACAGGCGCTATTCATGATCATCACGATTATTGTTGTCGGAAAGGGTATCCAAACAGGAATTGAAAAAGCCAGTAAATTTATGATGCCTGCTCTTTTTATTTTATTTATCGTTTTAATTATTCGTTCCTTGACACTTGAAAATGCCATAGAAGGTGTATCGTTTCTTCTCAATCCAGATTTCAGTAAGTTAAATTCAGAAAGTATCTTATTTGCGCTTGGGCAGTCATTCTTTTTATTAAGTGTAGGGGTTTCAGTCATGGTGACGTACAGCTCTTATCTTCCAAAAGGGGAAAGCATCATTCAGCCGGCATTTTCGGTCGTTGCGATGAATTTATTTATTTCCATTTTTGCAGGTCTTGCGATTTTTCCGGCCGTTTTCTCGTTAGGATTTGAACCGGCTGCAGGTCCAGGATTACTGTTCATTGTTCTGCCGTCCGTATTTGAAAAAATGGTTTTTGGTACAATCTTTTTATTGATATTCCTAATTTTGTTTTTGTTTGCCACGCTCACATCTGCGTTTTCCTTACTGGAGATTGTTGTTGCCTCTGTTTCAAAAGGAAAAGGCGGACGAAACCGGCTTTCCTGGATGATTGGGAGTCTCGTCTTTATGGTTGGTATCCCATCGTCATTATCATTTGGTGTTTGGTCTGACTTTTCGCTCTTTGGAAAAAGTATCTTTGATGCAGCGGACTATCTTGTCAGTAATATCTTAATGCCGATTGGTGCCTTGTTAATCTCAATCTTTGTTTCCTATCGGATGAAAAAAAGTGTATTAAAGAGTGAACTGATTCAAAAGTCAAAATATAGTCTTCTGTTTGAAGTCTGGTATTTTTTATTACGTTATGTTGTACCAATCGTCATTATTGTCGTATTTCTTGACGTTACAAATATCATTTAAAAAAAGGTGGACATAACTGTCCACCTTTTCTTGATTAACTAGCTCCAGTGCCTAGCCCCTCGAGGTCACAAGCCAATCCGTCAAGAAGGTTAAAGAACAACCTTCCTGCCGGCTCGTCTTTGCTTGTCAGGGCTGGACAAGGCACTTCCGCCTTTAATTAACGCTGATTTCGTCTTTGTTTCCAGCCTCTTTCGTACTGAACAGGTCCTTCAATATCAACACCGAGTTCCAGTGCAGCTTTTCTTGGCCAATATGGATCACGCAGCAATTCCCGTGCCAGTAAAATAAGATCAGCGCGTTCGCTTTGGAGAATTTCTTCCGCTTGCAGCCCGGATGTAATAAGGCCGACTGCCCCGGTAGGAATCTCAGCCCCATGTTTTATTTTTTCTGCTAACGGCACTTGATAACCGGGATAAATGTTGATTTTTGCCGGCACAATCGCACCAGAACTTACATCGATTAAGTCGACACCCTGTTCTTTCATCCAGCGGCTGTAAATGACATAATCCTCGACAGTCAAACCTTCCGGATGGTATTCATTTGCTGATACGCGGACAAATAAAGGTCCATCCCAAACCGATTTCACGGCCTCAATGACTTCTTTTAGGAAGCGATAGCGATTTTCCGGACTTCCGCCATATTCATCATTGCGGTGATTAGACAGTGGTGATAAAAATTGATTAATCAAATATCCGTGGGCACCATGGATTTCAATCACATCAAAACCAGCTTTTTTCGCGCGCTCTGCTGCCTTTTTAAATGCAGCAACTGTAAGATGAATATCATCTGTTGTCATTTCTTTTGGTGTTTTGCTTTTTGCATCAAAAGGAATTGCTGAAGGAGCGAGGATTTCTCCGTCGAGTTCTGCTTTACGTCCTGCATGTCCTAACTGTATACCACACTTGGCGCCACTCTCTTTGATTAGGGTTGTAAGCTGTAAAAGACCTTCGATATGCTCGTCATTCCAAATACCTAAGTCATATGGCGAGATACGACCTTCCTGGGAAACGGCTGTTGCTTCTTGAATGAGCAGGCCTGTTTGCCCGACTGCTCTGCTTATGTAATGAGTGTAATGCCATGGGGTTACCTTTCCATCTTGTTCGGTACATGAATACATACACATAGGTGCCATGACAATCCTATTTTTCAACGTGACATTTTTAATTGTATAGGGTGAAAATAGCTTTGTTTCTTCCATTATGACAGCTAGCCTCCTTTTTTTCTTTCATTGATAAGTATAACAGGATTGAACATGAAAAGATAAGCAGGAGGCTCGTTTTGGCTTTACTCTGGATTGATTGTCATATAGTATCGTGAATAGAGGTGACCAGGATTGACAAATAAAAGACTAAATAATAAAAATATTGTGATTACGGGTGCTTCCAGCGGGATTGGGCTTTCGATTGCCTCCCTGTGTGCCGAAAACGGAGCAAATTTAGTTCTGCTCGCCAGAAGACTCGACCAGCTGGAAAAAATAAAGCAAGATTTAGAGGGACGTTATTCGGTCAATGTACAAGTATATAAACTCGATGTGTCAGATACAAAGGAAGTCAAAGCTGTTTTTTCCAAGCTTTTGGGTGAACTGTCAACCATTGATGTGCTTGTGAATAACGCAGGATATGGTATTTTTCGGGCAGCACATGAAGTTGAAATGGGTGATGTAAAAGGGATGTTTGATGTAAATGTTGTCGGGTTAATTGCTTGTACAACGATGGTTCTGCCGTTAATGAGGCAGCAAAGAAAAGGCCATATCATTAACATTGCCTCACAGGCCGGAAAAATCGCTACACCGAAATCAAGCGTGTATTCAGCGACTAAGCATGCTGTTCTTGGATATACAAATAGCCTGCGGATGGAGCTGTCAGATTTTAATGTGTCTGTAACGGCTGTGAATCCAGGTCCGATTGAAACAAATTTCTTTTCGATTGCTGATGAAGAGGGGACTTACGTAAAAAGTGTCAAAAGATATATGTTAACACCTGATTTTGTGGCAAGGAAGGTCGTTGACAGGATGCTGACGAAAACAAGGGAAATCAATTTACCCCGTTGGATGAATGCCGGCAGCATCCTGTTTGCACTTTTTCCAGGCCTGTTTGAACGGGCAGGGAAAAAGGTGTTAAATAAAAAATAAAATGATAAAAAGTGATGACTAGAATGTCATCACTTTTTAAATTTAATTAAATTATTGCTTTTTTATTGATTGTACTCTCCCGATTTGTCCATTTGTAAGTCTTACTTTAATCCCATGTGGATGATAGCTTGATTTTGTTAAGATATCTTTTACAATACCGCTAGTAAGTTTTCCGGTTTTTTGATCCGCTTTAAGGACTATATCAACTGTTGTTCCAGGCAGGATATCTTTTCTGTTTTGTCCATTCATTTTTTAACATCCTTCATTTTATGATCCGACAGACAATAATTTCTTCGTCTGTATGGTATAGATACGATATAGGAGGAAAGCCAGTAATGATAAGATTATACCTGAAATATATGGTAAGCCGATTGCCATATTGAAAAGCCAGCCCCCAAGCGGCGGTCCGGCAATTCTTCCTAGTGAATCGAAGGAAGAAAGCAATCCTGTTGTACTTCCATGACCTGCTAAGGATGTTTTTGTCAAAAGAGCGGAAACGCTTGGGCGGATGATCCCGTTCCCAATCCCAAATATTGTAAGATAAATAGCAGCCGTTGTGAAGCTGTCAACTAATAAAATTAACCCGAAGCCAATGGCGGAAACAATAATTCCGAGTTGAATGACGAAGCCTTCGCCAAAGCTCTTCGTCATTCTTCCGACCATTCCGCCTTGGATAAAGGCTGAAGCTAAACCCATAATCATAAAAATATAGCCTAACTCTACAGCTCCTAATCCTGCTTTTTCGGCTGCAAAATAAGCGAAGGTTGCCTCCAGTCCCGATAACGATAAGGAAATAAATAATTGCAAAAAATATAAAATAGATTGTGAACCGTTTAAAGCTTGCCTTAGAGAAGACTTTTCGTTTTTCTTTTGACCTCTGTTTTCTTTAGGCAATGACTCCTTCAATACAAACAAAACAAGCAAAAAGGTCAATAATGAGGAAATTCCCGCGATGTAAAAAGGCATATGTAAGCTCATTTTTGAAAAAACGCCGCCAAGTGCAGGCCCAAAAACAAACCCTAGTCCTGTAGCGGCACCAACAACTCCCATTCCTTTTCCACGATCTTCAGCAGATGTAATATCGGCGACATATGCCATGACGGTCGGCATATTGGCAGCGGATAAGATTCCTCCGATGACTCTAGCCGCAAATAACATCCAAAGTGCTGATGATAGACCCATTAAGAAAAAGGAAAGCGCCAGACCCAAAATTCCTATCATTATAACCGGCTTTCGGCCAATCCGGTCAGAGACTCGTCCCCATACAGGTGCAAAAAGTAGCTGCATTAACGAATATACAGCCATTAACAAACCTAATTCAAATGGGGATGCCCCGATATTTTCTGCATAAAAAGGAAGGACAGGGATAATGATTCCGAATCCTACCATAACGAGAAACATAACAGCAAAAAGAATCGGCAGTGCTCTTTTTGTTTCTAACATATTTTTCACTCCATTTCCCGATAATTATAATGATTATATATATGAATAGTCAATTTTCACTATGAGCTGTAAGGAAAATTTTTCATCGCAATAACAAGAATATTGAAATAATATTTTAGGACTACAATAGCTAATGTTATTATGGTAATCTAATAATGTTGTAACGTACTAAAGTATTATTATATTTGGATAAAGGTGGTTTATGATTATATGAAGCGTATAGCATTATTTTTGTTTGTAATCGCGTCTGTTTTTGCAATTCTTGTCGGATGCTCCAACTCAGATTCCGATTCTAAATCTGAAACAAATGATAAAGATAAATTAATCATTGGAATTGATGATACATTTGCTCCGTTAGGATTCCGTGATGAAAATAATGAAATTGTCGGTTTTGATATTGATATGGCAAAGGCTGCTGCTGAAAAAATGGGTGTCGAGGTTGAAATTCAACCCATTGACTGGAAAACAAAAGAAAATGAATTAAACAGCGGCCGAATTGATTTGATTTGGAATGGATATACCATTACTGATGAGCGTAAAGAAAAGGTCCTTTTCACAAAGCCTTATTTAAAGAATTCCCAAGTAGTGGTGACACTAGCTGACTCGAAATTGGCGAAACTGGATGATTTAGAAGGGAAAGTTGTTGGGATCCAAGCGTTATCTTCTGCTGGTGATGCTTTAAATGCAAATCCGGTAAAGGATAAAATTAAAGAACTGACTGAATTTGATACGAATGTTCTTGCTTTAACAGATTTAAAGGCAGGCCGTGTTGATGCAGTTGTTATTGATGAGGTTGTTATTGATTATTTCATGACAAAAGAGAAAGATACATTTAAACTTCTTGATGAATCACTTGCACCTGAAGAATATGCTGTCGGCGTGAAAAAAGGAAATGAAGAGCTGTTGGACAAACTTCAGGCGGCATTAGATGAAATGAATGAAGACGGTACCGCAGCAGAAATTTCTAAAAAGTGGTTTGGTGAAGATAAGGTACTAAAATAAAAGTCAGACAGAACAAATATATAGCAAAAAGGCTGTCCAGGACAGCCTCTTTTGTTTTTGGAGGAATCCATTCATGTCAGGAGAATATCTAATCACAATACTAAAGCCTATGCTTGAAGGTGCACAGGCAACTATTCTATTGTTTTTTATCGCTATTGTGTTGTCAATTCCGTTAGGCTTTCTACTTACATTAGCTGTTAAAAGCAGCATAAAGCCAATTTCATGGCTTGCGCAGGCTTATATTTATGTCATGCGCGGAACCCCGCTTTTACTGCAATTATTGGTTATTACCTTTGGGCTTCCCATGATTCCAGTTGTCGGAGAATATTTAATTCTTGACCGCTTTGTTGCAGCAAGCCTGGGATTTATTTTAAATTATGCTGCTTATTTTGCTGAAATTTTCCGCGGCGGACTTCTATCGATTGATAAAGGTCAATATGAAGCAGCGAAAGTATTAGGTTTTAATAAATGGCAGACTACAACAAGGATCATTCTGCCACAAATGTTTCGTATTGCCCTGCCTGCAGTTGCAAATGAATCCGTTACACTCGTGAAAGATACTGCACTGCTTTATGCCGTTGCTGTACCGGAATTGTTACACTTTGCTCAGACTGCCGTGAATCGTGATTTTACGATTTTGCCTTTCTTTGTCGCGGGTATCATCTATCTGATCATGACTCTCTTATTAACGAGTGTTTTTAAATTGCTCGAAAAACGGTATAGATTTGAATAAGAAGGAGTTGAGAATGTGGCTATCATTGAAGTTTCTGACCTCAAAAAATCATATGGAAATCTCGAGGTATTAAAACGGATTTCCTTTGATGTAAACAAAAAAGATGTGGTTGCTGTGATAGGTCCGTCCGGTTCAGGAAAAAGCACCATGCTGCGGAGTTTGGTTCATCTTGAAGAAATCAACGGCGGAAGCATTTGTGTATCCGGTGATTATTTGGTTAAAGATGGCATATATGCCAAGCCGCAGGACATCAAGACCATTACATCAAAAATGGGCATGGTGTTTCAGCATTTTAATCTTTTTCCACATCTTACGGTGAAGGAAAACCTAGAACTTGCTCCTAAATTAGTGAAAAAGGAGAATCTGTCTGTTATTGGAAAGAGAAGCATGGAATTGATGGAGAAAATTGGACTAACAGAGCGGGCAAATGCCTATCCTGCCAATCTCTCTGGAGGACAAAAGCAGCGTGTCGCGATTGCACGTGCGCTTATGATGAATCCCGATATCCTGCTTTTTGATGAGCCTACTTCTGCATTGGATCCAGAATTGACAGGTGAAGTACTGCAGGTTATGAAGGACCTTGCGAAAGAGCATATGACAATGATTGTTGTTACACATGAAATGGAATTTGCCAAAGAGGTGGCTACCCATGCCATTTTTATGGATAATGGCGAAATTGTTGAATCCGGTCATCCGGAAGAATTGTTTATAAATCCAAAGCATGAGCGGACAAAAGCCTTTTTAAATCGCAGTTTGAAATAATTTTCCTAAACATCCCATTCGGTTATTGCCTATTGGGATGTTTTTACTTTTAGAGCAATTAAAGCCTGATAGGTTCCTGCTGTATGACAGGTTAAGGTTTTGATAACACTATTCTTGAAACCAAATTTACGCTTGGTTTCCGGATTTGTATTTGATCATTATATTGATAACGTAAATTTGGTAAAAAAATTATTAATAAATATGTTAAATTTTTAACAATATCATGTATAATAGAGAAGGCATAATTACATAGAGCGTAAATTGTAAAGAACTTTTATCACAGTTGAGGCTTTATGGATGGTAAAATTCTTAAAGTGACACAAAAAAATCAAAATTAATACTTTTGCAAAGGGGAATCGAACATGGCAGAAACAAATACATTGGAAAAGATTGAACAGGAATCTCAACTTTTGTCTGCTGGACAAGGAAAGAGTGACATTCTTGATCAACTTTTAAAACCTGAGGTTCAAGAATCTTTAACAGTATTGGTGGAACAGCTTCCAAAGCTAACTGAACTTGTTAATGTTTTAACAAAGTCTTATGACGTTGCCCAGTCACTTGCTACTGATGAAGTCTTAAAAAATGATACAGTAGGAGCCATTAAGGAAATTGCTGAACCTGTAACAGCAACGGTAAAAAGTGTAGCTGCTACAGCGATTGAAGCAAAAGACCGTGCTGATGAAAGCAGTGAAGTGATTGGTCTTTTTGGGCTTTTGAAAATGCTCAAAGATCCACAAGCACAAAAATTATTCCGTTTCATTCATGCATTCCTTGAAATTTCATCTGAACAAAAAAATCGTAAATAATCTTTCGAAATAGTTAAGGACGGTGGAAATACATGTCAAAACATATTGTTATCTTAGGAGCAGGGTATGGCGGACTTTTATCTGCATTAACTGTTCGTAAGTACTTAAATAGCCAAGAAGCATTTGTAACAGTGGTTAATCAATATCCTACACATCAAATCATTACCGAGCTGCACCGTCTTGCAGGCGGTACAACAAGTGAAGGTTCTGTCGCTCTTCCTTTAGATAAGCTGCTAAAAGGCAAGGATATCGACCTGAAGATTGCAAAGGTTGAACGTTTTTCTGTAGATGACAAAAAGGTTTTCCTTTCAGACGGTTCAACTTTAACATATGATGCTCTTGTTGTCGCATTAGGTAGTAAAACTGCTTATTTCGGAATTCCTGGACTTGAAGAAAACAGCATGGTGTTAAAATCTGTGGATGATGCGAATCAAATTCGAAACCATATCGAAGACCGTATTCGTGAATACGCGAAAACGAAAAATGAAGCAGATGCTACGATTTTAATCGGCGGCGGCGGCTTAACAGGTATTGAATTAGTTGGTGAGCTTGCAGATAACCTTCCGAAGATTGCAAAAGGCTATGGCATAAATCCGAAGGATATCAAATTAAAACTTGTTGAAGCAGGTCCGAAGGTTCTTCCTGTATTACCGGATCATTTAATTGAACGTGCAGTTGAAAGCCTAGAAGCACGCGGCGTAGAATTTTTAACAGGACTTCCTGTTACGAACGTTCAAGGTAACGTCATTGATCTAAAGGATGGTAGTAAAATCACTGCCAATACTTTCGTATGGACCGGCGGTGTCCAGGCACTTCCAATTGTTGCTGAATCAGGACTTGAAGTAGACCGCGGTAAAGCAACTGTTAATGAATTTTTGCAGGCAACTTCCCATAAAGATGTATTTGTTGTAGGTGACTCAGCAGTGGCATTCCCTCCAGAAGGTGGACGTCCATACGCGCCAACTGCACAAAATGCTTGGCAGATGGGTGAGCTTGTTGGATACAACTTATATGCATACTTAATGGATAAATCATTTGAAGTATTTGCTCCAATTAACTCAGGTACACTTGCCAGCCTTGGACGTAAGGATGCTGTTGCAGAAATAGGAGGAAACTCAACTCCGCTTAAGGGCCTTCCTGCATCTTTAATGAAAGAAGCAAGTAATGTTCGTTATTTGTCACATATTAAAGGTCTTTTCACCTTAGCTTATTAATAGCGAAAAAAACCGCCTTAACGTTTTATCTTCGTTAAGACGGTTTTTTTGTTTTCTTTTTCACCTGAATCGGGAATATTTTGACGTTTTTTAGGTAAGGCTTAAGTCTTATAGTAAATTAAAGCTTGGGGTACCTTTATATATTTGAATTCCCTGTTAAAATATAATTGAAAGCAGTAATAGTTTTGAATGGTTTTCTTGTAACTGTAAGAATAACTCATTCAATTCTGCTCAATATATAGGGACCCGAGGTGAGTACGGACCATGGAAAGAAAAGTTTATTTAGTTTTTACCGATACTGGCACACTTTTTACCAGAATGATAAAGTGTTATACGAAAAAGCCATACAACCATGCTTCTCTTTCCTTTGATCCTCGCTTTTCAGAACTGTATAGTTTTGGCAGAAGAAGACCAAAAAACCCCTTCTCAGGAGGGTTTGTCAAGGAAAGTATTCACACCGGTTTATTAAAGCAAGCGAAATGTGCTATTTATTGCTGTACGATTACCGAAAGTCAATTTCAAAAAATGAATCACTTTATCCATCAAATCGATTCACAAAAGGAACTTTACCGATACAATTTACTCGGTTTGTTTGCCATTGCGCTAAATAAAGAAATTAATCGCGAGTATGCTTTCTTTTGCTCACAATTTGTTTTTACCGTATTAAAGGAGGCGCATGTGATCGAGTTATCAAAGCACCCTTCACATGTAACGCCGCATGACCTTCAGCAAATCCCTCTTTTTCAATTAGTCTATCAAGGTGATTTCGCAGATTATAAAAATGCTTCAGATATAGTTTGCAGTAAAGAACGTAGAATTAACCGAACGGATTTAATCAGGCTCTTAAGGAAAAAACTTAGAATGCCAACACTTCCTTTGTAATGGAATAGGCCTTGCAGCTGTATTTATTGAGGTTCCCAAATAGGACTTGGGAACTTTTTTATTGACGTCTGCTTTATTGTCGTATATTATAAAATTCTTTTGAACTGGTAACTGGTAATTTTCTTTTATTTATAGTTGTAATAGTTTGAATGATGAAAATTCTTATGAAAGAGGTGTTATTCATGTCAGCGGATCAACGTAAGAAGCTAATTGTTTTAATGATTAATATGTTTATTGCGATTGGAAGCTTTGGGATTGTCATTCCCATATTACCCGCTTATTTAGAGTCCATTAACCAAGGAGGGACTGCTGCGGGATTAATGATTGCAATCTTTGCCGGTGCCCAGCTTGTATGCTCCCCGATTTCGGGAAAATGGTCGGATCAATATGGTCGTAGAAAAATGATTATATTTGGACTTATCGGTCTAACGCTTTCAAGTTTTATTTTCTATGGTTTCGACTCTATCTGGTGGCTGTATGCCTCTCGTGTCATTGGAGGCATTGGCTGTGCTTTCCTTGTTCCGGCTATTTTTGCCTATGTAGCAGATATTACAACGATAGACCAAAGGGCAAAAGGCAACAGCTTTGTATCTGCGGCGATGTCGCTTGGGATTGTCATTGGACCTGGAATTGGCGGCTTCCTTGCCGATTTTGGTATAAAAATGCCGCTTTTAATCTCGGCTCTAGTATCACTTGTCGCCGTTATCTTTTCTATTATTGTCCTAAAAGAAAGTCAAATCGTTCAACCTGGAGCCGTCGACATTCCAACAGAGGAATCGATGGTTAAGAAGATGGTACGTTCAGTGAAAATGCCTTACTTTATTCCGCTCATTATAACTCTTTCTATGAGCTTCGGCTTAATGGCATATGAATCGGTGCTGGGTCTTTTCGTTGATCATCAGTACGGTGCATCACCGCAGGATATTGCTATTATGGTTACATCTACCGGTATCATCTCTGTGATCGTTCAGCTCTTTGTTGTTGACCGCATTGTCAGCCGTTACGGGGAAGGGGCTGTGCTGAATATTTTCTTGGGAGTAGCGACAATTGGTTTTCTTCTTTCCTTAGTTGCTTCAAGCTATATACTGTTCTTTGGGATTACACTGTTAATCTTTCTGGCTACTTCCATCCTGCGTCCTGTGTTAAATACGTTGATCTCAAAGCTCGCTGGTAATGAACAAGGCTTTGCGATGGGGATGAATAATGCCTATATGAGCATTGGGAATGTGTTAGGACCAACGCTTGCGGGGATTTTGTATGATGTTGAAATCAGCTATCCATTCATTCTTGGGCTTATTTTATTAGTATTGACGCTTGCAACTACGATTGTCTGGCAAAAACGTTCCTTTAATCAAAAGTCGGTTATCGGGACAAAATGATTGCTTCTAAATAGAAGAGGAACCTTTAAGCGCCAGCTTAAGGGTTCCTCTTTTTTATGTTGTAAAAATTCCCATTGAATAAGAACGCATATTCGCTTACAATAATGAATAGAATAATATAGAACAGATGTTCTAAAAAAGTAATTGGCGGAGGATGCGGTTATGGTGGATTACAGTAAAATGCCGCAGCAGCAAATCTTATGCATTGATATGAAAAGCTTTTATGCCAGCTGTTCTGCTGTTATGGAGGGTCTTGATCCGCTTGACTGCTATTTAGTGGTAGTGGGTGATAAAGAACGGGAAGGTAGTATCGTTCTTGCGGCCTCGCCGCGAATGAAAAAGGAGTATGGGATTAAAACAGGGACACGAAAGTTCGATATTCCTGATGATCCGCGGATCACGGTAGTAGAGCCGAGGATGGCCACCTATGTTAGAATTTCGATGGAAATTATCCGTGTCTTTAACCGCTATGTACCAAAAGAAGCGATTCATGCTTATAGTGTGGATGAAAGCTTCTTAAAGGTGGACGGAGCTGCTAAGCTGTGGGGAGACGCAGTGACCATTGCAGAAAAAATCAGAGAGGATATTAGACGGGAATTCCAGCTTCCCTGTGCTGTGGGCATCGGCCCGAACATGCTGATGGCAAAGCTTTGTCTTGATTTGGAGGCAAAGAAACATGGGGTAGCCGAGTGGAAGTATGAAGATATTCCAGCCAAGCTTTGGCCGCTTTCCCCGCTTCGCGATATGTGGGGGATTGGGCGTCGATTAGAGAAGACATTGAATGGAATGGGGATTTTTACCGTTGGTCAGCTTGCCCATTATGATTTACAAAAACTTGAGAAGAAGTTTGGCATTATGGGAAACCAGCTTTACCATCATGCATGGGGAATTGATTTGTCTGAAATGGGTGCTCCAATTATGGAGGGACAGGTTAGTTTTGGTAAAGGCCAAGTGTTAATGCGTGATTATAAAGAGGAGGAAGAAATTAAGCATGTGATTTTGGAAATCTGTGAAGAGGTGGCGAAGCGAGCGCGGACACATCGTAAAGCAGGAAGAACGATTAGCTTTGGGGTCAGCTACAGTCAGGATGAATTCGGCGGCGGTTTTTATCGTTCAAGGACGATTGAACATCCGACAAATGTAACGATGGAGATATACCGTGTCTGCCTTGAACTTTTTCATGAGCATTATGAAGGGAAAACAGTAAGGAAAATTACGCTGGCTCTTAGTAAATTGTCCGATGATGTCAGCTTTCAATTTGATTTATTTGATTTAAATGGCTGGAAAAAGCATGAGCTTGGCTATACAGTTGATAAAATCCGCAATCGGTTCGGCTCGGATGCCCTCTTGCGTGCCGTGTCATATACAGCTGCCGGTACTGCCAGACAGCGGGCAAAGCTCGTTGGCGGGCACAAAAAGTAAAGAATCACTTCGGTGAAATGAAAAGGAGGGATAGGTATGATACGTGATCGCGGTCGTATAAAATGGGTTTCGATGATGCTGCCTGAGCATGTCAAGGTTTTAAGGGAATGGGCAGAAGAGGACTCGTATGAAACGAAAAAAGAGCTAGATGAGCAGCAACTAGAAATAATGAATGAAATTATTGCAGAGGCAATGGAATATGGCCGGAAGGTGACAATTATTCACTTTCGCAATCGGAAATATGAATTGTTAGTCGGTCATATTCATAGTTGGGATCGTTTGAACGGCCGGCTTCATGTCGTAGACCGTTTTGGAGCGGAGCATCGAATTGAACTGCAAAATATCATGGATGTGCAGCGCGCGGGCTAATGATGCTGGAAATAACTGCAATGATTTGAATGGTAGAACGAAGAGCACCTTAAATATAAGGAGGTGTTAGCATGCCAAGAGGAAAAGAACTAGAGCAGCTTCCAATGGCCAACACCAGTGCTCCGTCGATCGGTGATGACAAGAGTAAATTTAATCGCACCAATTTAAGTGGAATGACAAGAGAAGCAAGACCGGCACCAAGCATGGCGGGTCGGGAAGCAAGAGAAACCAGGTAAAGACGCCTGATTGTTAAAAATGGAAGAATGCGTATGAAAGAAGTATATCAATACGGTCGGCTTTCCGGAAGTATGCTACAATCATCATATGCTACTTCAAGAGGGGAGCCGTGAAAGAAATGGAAATAACGATAACAGAGCAAGCAGCAGAGAAAATATCACAGTACCGGGAAGGAAAACAAGGCTTGTTAAAGCTGAAATATGATGCCGAAGAATGCGGCTGTGTCATGTGCGGCGTGACAAACTTATGGCTCGTAAATCAATTGGAAGATGATGACTATGCAATTGAAACGAAACATGGCAGGATCTATGTCGAGAAATCAAAAGAAGTGTTTCTTGATGATGTCCTGACGATTGACTTTCATGAAGCAGCGAACTGCTTTCAATTGAAAAGTCCAAATCAATATCTGAACCCAAGAATGAGTTTAATCGACAAGACAGAATCGCATAAAGAGGGATAGACCCTCTTTATTTGTTTTTTTTGCGGAATACAAACTCGAGTAGGAATCCATCAACAGCAGCTTCATAGGCTTCCTTGTTCTCGTTTAAGGATTGGGCATGTGCGCCGTTTTCAGCGAGAAACAGCTTTTTAGGTCCTTTCTTTTTCTCATATAGCGCTTCCGTCATGGAAGGAAGGATATAGGAATCTTTTTTGCTGTGAATAAACAGAATCGGTTTCTTAATCTGATGAATGACAGAAATAGGGGAAATATCACGAAGTGAATATCTATCCCGCATTCGTAAGAAAACGTCAGCTATCGGAAGAAGCGGCTTCGGTGTCAGCTTCATTTCCGTTTTCAGTAAGTAAGAAAGCTGTTCTTTAAAATCAGAAAAGGAACAATCAGAAATATAAAAATCAGCTCCATCCTCCACCATTCCCGCGTATAAAAGCATGGTGGCAGCCCCCATGGATTCCCCGTGGATTCCTAGCAGTAAATCAGGCCCCTTCTCTTTTTTTAGCCAATTAACAACCGCTTTTAAGTCGAATTTTTCATAATAGCCATAACTAGTTGTCTTTCCGCCAGATTCACCATGTCGGCGATGATCATAAATGACGGCATTAAAACCTCTTTCAAGGAAAAGATTCATATACTTAACCGAATTGATTTTATTCTCTGTAACACCGTGGGAAATAATAATATAGTGGTTAGCAGGGTGCGGCTCGACAAGAATCATTTTTAATTCGTATCCGAAAGGGGAGGGGATGGTTTCTTCTCTTTTGCGTAAATACTGGAAATCATCAGGATTAAAACGTCCTGCTTCTCTTTCGCGGGTCAAAATAGAATAATCGTCTTTTTTCTTGATATACATAATTCGGTTAGTAAAATAGACACCAAAAGATGTAAGGAATAGAATGAACGAAAAAAGAATCCGAAACAGTTTTCTTATTCTTTTCATTTTCATGCCTCCGAGCTTTATTTTCATGTTTTGGAAAAACTGGATGCATGTTCATTGTAACACCTGGAAAAAGGTAAAACAAAAAAACCGCTTTGAGAGCGGCTTTACTTTACTGTTTAGCATTTTGTCTTTTAGTCGGATGAATAGCAGTTTCCAAATCTTCTGCAGCAATGGTCTGCTTCACTGTATCCGCATTAGGCTTCCCTTTTTGGCTGTACCCCTTATCACGTTTCTGACTCAATTAAATCCATCTCCTAACATAAATAGAATACACCTATTAACATGGTTAAGTGTGGCCTAAATTATTCAGCAGTAAATAGAGACAGTAGAAGGCGCGCTCAAATTTTAACTGTAGCAGGAAAAAAGTTTTTTTGTTTTGCAAACTATCACGCGGATCAACTTCAATAATCGTAACTTTTTTTGGTAAGCGAAGTGTCATTTTTTTTCCTCCACATCATAATCTCAATTTAGAAGGCAAAATTTTTAAAACAAAATAGATTAAGCCAATTTATGAAAGTATGAAATGCATGATGCATAAAGAAGGCTGCCGGCAATACGATGGTGTGTGGAGGTTGAGGAATGAAGAGAATTTGTTCATCATTTAAGGAAGCGGTTGCAGAGATTAGTAATGGAGCAACATTGATGGTAGGTGGTTTTGGTCTTTGTGGTATCCCGGAAAATCTAATTTTGACATTGGTTGAAAAGAACGTAAAGGATTTAACGATCATATCCAATAACTGCGGGGTGGATGACTGGGGTTTAGGGCTGCTTCTTAAAAATCGGCAAATCAAAAAAATGATTGGATCCTATGTTGGCGAAAATAAAGAGTTTGAGAGACAGGTGCTTGCTGGAGAACTGGATGTAGAGCTATTACCGCAGGGTACGCTGGCTGAAAAAATCAGGGCTGGGGGAGCGGGAATTCCAGCCTTCTACACCCCGGCCGGTGTCGGGACTCAAATTGCCCAGGGGAAGGAAGTTCGAACCTATTACGGGAAGGAATATTTGCTGGAAGAG
The DNA here is from genome assembly GCF_036670025.1 of Niallia oryzisoli. Classification (NCBI taxonomy): domain Bacteria; kingdom Bacillati; phylum Bacillota; class Bacilli; order Caryophanales; family Bacillaceae; genus Niallia; species Niallia oryzisoli. The sequence goes on from NZ_CP137640.1 coordinate 1,515,627, forward strand.
GCATTAATGGCAGATTTTAGTATTATACGGGCGTGGAAGGGGGATAAGCTGGGAAACCTTGTCTACCATAAAACAGCCCGAAATTTTAATCCGATGATGGCAGCGGCAGGCCGGATTACGATTGCTGAAGTGGAAACACTTGTCGATGCGGGCGAGCTTGAGGCAGACCAAATTCATACACCTGGCATCTATGTGCAGGCGATTGTCGAAGGAAGGCAACAAAAGCGGATTGAGCGATTACGGATAAAGTAAGAGACGTGACAAAAAGCATAACAACATAAGGAGTGGTAGAATGCAGTATCTAGAATAAAGAAAGAGAGGAGAAAAGTATGACAAGTGGAAAGGAAAGTGTACGGGAAAGGATTGCGCGTCGGGCCGAAAAAGAAATTGAAACCGGTTTCTATGTTAACCTAGGGATTGGAATGCCGACACTAGTAGCAAATTTTATAAATGAAAAGAAATTAGTGGTTTTGCAATCTGAAAATGGTCTCTTAGGTATCGGACCGTACCCAGATGAAGAGGAGGTTGACGCCGATTTAATTAATGCCGGGAAAGAAACGGTGACCGCGATAAAAGGAGCAGCTTATTTCGATAGTGCAGAATCCTTTTCGATGATCCGGGGTGGTCATATCGATATTGCGATTCTCGGGGGGATGGAAGTTTCTGAAGCGGGTGACCTGGCAAACTGGATGATTCCGGGAAAAATGATTAAAGGAATGGGAGGGGCAATGGATCTTGTCCACGGTGCGAAAAAAGTAATTGTTATTATGGAGCATACAAACAAAAGGGGCGAAGCGAAAATATTAAAAAAATGCAGTCTTCCATTAACGGGAAAACAGGTGGTCAATCGGATTATCACGGACCGGGCCGTTCTCGATGTCACACCGCTTGGTTTGAAGCTGGTTGAAGTAGCAAAAGGCTATATGGTTGAGGATATTATTCAATCAACTGAAGCAGCGTTACTGATTGATGACTCGGTCATTATAAACGCTTATTAGCGTTTATGATGCTATTTTGCCGTTTCTTCCAGGCAGAGTCATGGTATAATATGGTCATCATCAAAAAAAGGGGATTTTGCCATGAAAAAACGACAAGAGAAAAAAGCACAAGCACAAGAAAAACCGGTTACCCTTGGTGATCTCCTGAACGCTGACCTGGTGAAAGAACTAAAAGACAGGAAAAAAGTGCTAGAAAATCAAGAGGAGCAAAAACGGTTAGCAATGGAGGAACAAAAACGGGAAGAGCGAAGATTGAAAGAAAAAAATAAATCGTTTGAAGAACTGTTAAATGAAAGTGAATTTAATTGGAAAGATTATAAATAGCAGGTTAAGAAGAAAAGAGCAGGCCTTACGATAAAAGGCCTGCTCTTTTCTTTTTTTAATGCATCCGTTTAACGATGTACTGCGTATCGATTTTGTTTTGTATGCTGCCTGATGAAATCTATTTCAGCAGCTGTCAGTTCTTTGCTGGTAACAGCACGAATATTTTCTTGTAACTGCCGGGCAGAGCTGGCCCCGACAATAACAGAAGCAACGGAAGGTTGGGCTAAGTTATATTGAAGAGCTATTTCATTGAATGGACGGTCAAATTGCTCCTTTAATAAGGAAAGTACCTCTTGTAGTTCAGTTAATGAATAATCCAAGTAGCCATGTTCTTTTACCGACGGTGATGCTTGTGCAAGCATTTTATCGCTTAAGAGTCCCTTTGCAAGTGAGCCGCGGCAAACAACGCTTATTTGATGTTTGTGCAATAGGGAAAGAGCTTCCTCCTCAGGTCTTCTGTCTAAAAGACTGTACTGCATCATGACTGAAGAAATATTCGCTTTTGCAGTATATTCACGAATCACATTTGGACGAATGGAAGAGATCCCGTAATAACGGATGAGCCCTTCCTGCTTTAATTCTTCAAAAGCCTCAATGGTTTCGTCAATTGGATCTTCAATTGTCCCGCCATGGAGCTGATACAAATCGATATACTCAGTATTCAGCCTTGTTAGACTTTCTTTGACAGCTTCTTTTATGTACTCTTTTGATGGGTCCCAGCGCCAGCCATCCTTTACATCATTCCAGCGGTTTCCTACTTTTGTAGCAATAATCACTTGATCACGAACGGATTTGAGTGTAGTGCCGATGATTTTTTCATTTTCACCAAAATCATATAAATCAGCGGTGTCAAAGTAATTTATTCCTTCCTCAAAAGCTGTTCGTAAGATTGTCTCCGCCTTCTTTGCCTCAGTACCTAATGACATGCAGCCTAATCCGAGTGTTGTAACGAATAAATCAGATTTACCTAATTGTCTTTTCTGCAACATAAACACCTCCAACCTAGTTATATCATATTTTTTTCATCCAAATAGAGTATGATAAAATATAGGTGGTGCTAAATTTGAAATAGAACAGGGGTTTTTAAACATGAGTCTCCTAGAAGAAAAGACGTTGTCAACAGAAAAAATATTTTCCGGTAAGGTCATCGATCTACAGGTGGATGAAGTAAAACTGCCAAATGGGAAAACGGCCAAACGGGAATTAATTAAACATCCTGGGGCTGTCGCGATTATTGCTGTAACAGCGGAAAATAAGATTGTCATGGTTGAGCAATTCCGCAAAGCACTTGAAAAAACGATTATTGAAATTCCTGCCGGAAAGCTGGAAAAAGGGGAGAAGCCTGCAGACTGTGCGAGGCGGGAATTAGAGGAAGAAACCGGATATGATTGTGAAAGCATGGTACTATTAAATTCTTTCTACACTTCTCCGGGATTTGCCGATGAAATTGTCCATGTATATTTAGCAAAGGGCTTAAAGAAGAAAGAAAATGCTGCAGGCCTTGATGAAGATGAATTTGTGAATTTAATGGAATTAAGCCTAGACGAAGCACAGCAGGCAATAAAGGAGAAACGAATTTGTGATGCAAAAACGGTTTTTGCCGTACAATACATACAACTGCAAGAGGTGTTGAAAAGCTAGATGAATCACTATTATACTGATCTGCATATTCATATAGGCCGGACCAAAAGCGGCAGAGCAGTGAAAATTACTGGAGCGAAGAGCTTAACTTTTTCCAATATTATTGCGCATGCAAGGGATAAAAAGGGTCTAAATATGATTGGGATTATCGACTGCCATTCACCGGAAGTGATTTTGGAAATGGAAGAGCATATGGAAACAGGGGAATTAATCGAGTTATCTGGCGGGGGACTAAGCTACGGCGGTTTAACGATTATTCCGGGGTCTGAACTGGAAATCTATGATGAAAACTGCCGCGGACCGATTCATGTCCTATGTTTTTTTGCCGATATGACAGCATTGAAACAATTTTCTGACTGGCTTAAGAATCATCTTAAAAATATTCATCTCAGCTCACAGCGGATTTATGTAAGCGGAAAAGAATTGCAGCATAAGGTAAAGGAGCTGGGCGGATTGTTTATCCCGGCCCATGTGTTCACACCATTTAAAAGTCTGTATGGCAAAGGCGTCCAAGAATCATTGACAGAAGTGTTTGATCCCGAATTGATAGATGCCATAGAGCTTGGATTAAGTTCTGATACATATATGGCAGATGGCATTAAAGAGCTTCATTCCTATACATTTTTATCGAATTCGGATGCACATTCCCTTGGGAAAATTGCCCGTGAATATCAAACAATTGCCATGAATGAGCCGACTTTTCAAGAATTAAAGAAGGCATTGTCCAATCAGGAGGACCGGGCAATAGTGGCCAACTATGGATTAGATCCATTGCTGGGTAAGTACCACCAAACAGCCTGTGAAAAATGTCAGCACCATTTTGATCCAAATGTAGGGAAATGTGAAAACTGCGGTCATCATAAGTATGTCAAAGGAGTAGCTGACCGAATTGCTGAGCTTTCATCAGAAATTAAAAATAGATGTAAACGCCCGCCCTATATCCATCAAATACCACTTGAGTTCATCCCGGGACTTGGACCAAAAATGAGGGAAAAACTATTAGATCATTTTGGAACAGAAATGGCGATTTTACATGAAGTATCCTATGAACATTTACAGCAGGTTGTCCCGGCTGTAATGGCTGAACGAATTGTTGCCGCCCGGGAAGGGTCATTGCAGCTTGCAGCAGGCGGTGCTGGAAAATATGGCAAGGTGATATAGAGTCCAAGGAAGCAAGCATCTTTCGGCTTTGTAGCAGAAAGATGCCCGCTCTAGTAAATTTCACTAGTTTTCGTCATAGATTAAACCCTCCTCTCATACAATGTAGTAATTGATTGGCAGGAGGAAGAGCAAATAATGAAGAAAAAAATGTACCAGAACGTTGTCGTTACACACTTACGCGAGCATTCCTCAATCTATCTCTTTGTAATTGTTTTATTTTTAATGGGAGTCATTTTTGGTGCTATTGTCGTCAACAGTTTAAGCTTTAGTCAAAAGGAAGACCTGTATTATTATTTGTCGCAATTTTTTGGACAAGTTTCAAATGGGAAAATAGCAACATCAAATGATTTATTCCTGCAGAGCTTTATGCATAACAGTAAGTATATCGGTTTGATTGGACTCTTAGGTATTTCGATCATCGGGCTGCCTATTATTTTGATCCTATTATTTATAAAAGGGATGGTCGTTGGGTTTACAGTTGGTTTTCTCGTCAATCAGATGGGCTGGAACGGCTTTCTTCTTTCATTTGTTTCAGTGCTTCCACAGAATTTTCTCATTATCCCTGTGTTTATTGTCACTGCAACGGCGGCGGTGACCATCTCATTGAAAATGATTAAACGGCAGTTTATGAAGAAAATAAGTGAACCAATCATACCAATGTTAGGAAAATACGTGCTGTTTTTTTTAGCGGCGGGCTTACTACTTGCTGTTGCGGCAGGGATCGAGGCTTATTTATCCCCTTCATTAATGAAGTCTGTCATCGATTCAGTGCAATAAAGTATAATAGTTTATATTTAATATTATATTGTAACTAATTTTGGATATAGATTATAATCATTTTAGTTTGATTCAGAGTCCTCATCTGCTATAATGAGAAAGAACGTGGCGAGGAGGGACCTTCCATATGGAAACTAGAATAGAGAGAATTAAGAAGCAGTTGCACTCATCAAGCTATAAATTGACACCACAACGTGAAGCGACCGTTTGTGTTTTATTGGAACACGAAGAAGACCATTTAAGTGCTGAAGATGTTTACCTCCTAGTAAAAGAAAAGTCGCCTGAGATTGGTTTAGCAACTGTTTATCGTACGCTAGAACTGCTTACAGAATTAAAAATAGTAGATAAAATTAACTTTGGCGATGGTGTTTCTCGTTACGATCTTCGTACAGAGGGAGCAGCGCATTTTCATCATCACCTCGTTTGTATCGAATGTGGCTCGGTAGATGAAATCCAGCAGGATTTATTGGATGATGTAGAGGAATTGGTCGAACGTGATTGGAAATTTAAGATTAAAGATCACCGCCTTACGTTCCACGGAATTTGCTATCGTTGTCAGGAAAAAAAACAACAAAAATAAAAGTGAAACCTTTTCTATTCTAGTTAATAGAAGAGGTTTTTGTTTTTGCCGCATCGTTAAATCATTTCATGAAAAGATGTATAAAACCTGTCCAACATGGCATATGTATGAATATGAATATTTTCGTCATAAGAAATATATATTTTTATAAGCTATTGTTGGAGGAAGAACATGAAATCTTGGTTTAAAATGCTGTTTAGAACATTGAAGGTATTTGTCTTATTTACAGGATGCACAATCCTTTTTTATTATGCTATTATGTGGTTAAATGAGGAATATGCAGATTACCATCGCTATGATGAGCCAAAGGGATCTGCCATAAAAGTAACCACAGTAGAAGGAAATAATCATTCAAACTGGTTTGATCGGTTAATTTTGTTTTATTTAAATGGGGAGTAATGTATAAATGGAAGATCAATTAAAGGATTTTACCCATTTTTTAATTGTTGAAAAAGGTCTCGCGCAAAATACGATTGTTTCATATGAACGTGATTTAAAGAGTTACATGCAATATATTCACAAAGTAGAGCAACTGGCCAGTTTTAATGATGTCCAGCGAGTCCATATTGTCCACTTTTTAGGACATTTGAAGGAACAGGGAAAATCATCAAGGACATTAGCACGACATGTTGCCTCTATTAGAGCCTTTCATCAATTTCTACTTCGTGAAAAAGTAAGCGACCATGATCCTTCTGTTCATATTGAAACTCCTCAATTGGAGCGGTCGCTTCCAAAGGTATTGAGCCTGCAAGAGGTTGAGATCCTGCTCGATTCTCCAGATGTCAGTAATCATTATGGCATAAGAGATAAGGCGATGTTGGAATTATTGTATGCAACAGGAATTCGTGTCAGCGAGTTAATTGGATTACAAATGGAAGATGTCCATTTAACAATGGGATTTGTTCGATGCATTGGGAAAGGGAATAAGGAACGAATTATTCCGGTTGGAAAAACTGCCATTGAAGCTTTAGATCGCTACATAGAGAAGGGAAGACCCCATTTTATTTCAAAAAAACAGCGTGATAATGCTTTATTTTTGAATCATCATGGCAAGCAATTAACGCGACAGGGCTTTTGGAAAATCTTAAAAAAGATTGTACACGAAGCAGGCATAGAGAAAGAATTGACACCGCATACGTTAAGACATTCATTTGCCACCCATTTATTGGAAAATGGGGCTGATATTCGTGCTGTTCAAGAAATGCTTGGTCATGCCGATATATCAACAACGCAAATTTACACTCATGTAACTAAAACGAGGTTAAAGGATGTTTACAGTCAATTCCACCCACGTGCTTAATAGACTAAGAGATTTTTGTAAATTTCGGAAAGCTGCCAGTCGAAATGGCGGCTTTTTCTTTTATGGATGAATAGCTTTTTAAAGGTTATGGAAAGGTTATTGCCGGCAAAAAAGGGAATCCTAGAAGTGCCATGCCTATGAAAAATAGGTTCAGATTCAGATAAGGAATAGTTAAGCATAAGGAGGTAATAGAATGACTATGGCTTCATTTAAATATAAGCGCGTTTTTTTAATTGTGATGGACTCGGTGGGAATTGGCGAGGCACCGGATGCAGAGCAGTTTGGTGATAAGGGATCACATACATTAGGTCATATTGCTGAGAAAATGAATGGCTTGAAAATGCCAAACATGGAAAAGCTTGGCCTCGGGTCTATTGAAGAAATAAAAGGGATCAAAAAGGTAGAGGCACCTTTAGCCTTTTATACGAAAATGCAGGAAGCATCGAGCGGAAAAGATACAATGACAGGGCACTGGGAAATTATGGGTCTTCGTATTGAAACGCCATTTCGTGTATTTCCAAACGGTTTTCCTCCAGAATTAATTACAGAGCTGGAGGAAAAGACAGGAAGGAAAATCATAGGAAACAAGCCTGCAAGTGGAACGGAAATACTCGTAGAGCTGGGCGAAGAGCATATGAAGACTGGTGCACTAATCGTATATACATCAGCAGACTCTGTTCTGCAAATTGCTGCTCATGAAGAAATTGTTCCGCTTGAAGAGTTATATAGAATCTGCAAGATAGCAAGAGAGCTGACTCTTGATGAAAAGTATATGGTCGGCCGGGTCATTGCTAGACCGTTTGTAGGACAGCCGGGAGATTTTAAGAGAACAGCGAACCGTCACGATTATGCATTAAAGCCGTTTGGGCGAACCGTTATGAATGAGTTAAAGGATGCAGGTCTTGATGTAATTGCGATCGGAAAAATAAATGATATATACGATGGCGAGGGAGTAACGAAGCATTTCCGTACTGTTTCCAATATGGATGGTATGGATAAACTACTACAGTCCTTCGCAATGGATTTTACCGGTTTGAGTTTTGTTAACCTTGTCGATTTTGATGCCCTCTTTGGTCATCGTCGGGATCCAATTGGTTATGGAAAAGCGCTCGAAGAATTTGATCTTCGCCTCTCAGAAGTTTTATCAAAGATGCGTGAGGATGATTTGCTTATTATAACAGCTGATCATGGCAATGACCCAATCCATGCGGGAACAGATCATACCCGTGAATATGTTCCGCTTCTTGTTTACAATAAGGGAATGAATTTGGGAAAAGAACTGTCATTACGAGAAACCTTTGCAGATATTGGGGCAACCATTGCAGAAAATTTCTCTGTAAACATGCCACAATTCGGAAAGAGTTTTTACAAAGAGATAATATAAATCACTGCAAAGTGCAAAGGAATAAATTTCCTTTGCTTTTTTTTATGCTCTGAGCACAAAATATTTCCACCATTTTACCGGTGCTGTATAAATTTGGTTTTTATGGAAAAAATAAAATTTATAGAAAGAATGGAGGTTTTGTGATGAAACGACTTGTTTCTATTTTGCTTGCATTTATGATGTTAACAGCGATTGCCGTACCGTTTGCTTCGGCGGAAGAAAGCGGTGTTCAATTAGCAGAAAATGTAAAGTCAGCTATCTTAATAGAACGTGATACAGGCAAGGTATTATATGAGAAAAATAGTAATGAGCAGTTGCCGCCCGCTAGTATGACGAAGATAATGACGATGCTATTGATCATGGAGGCGTTGGATGAGGGAAAGCTTGATATGGATGAGAAAGTTCGTGCGAGTGAGTATGCAGCATCCATGGGCGGTTCGCAAATCTTTTTAGAGCCTGGCGAGGAAATGACTGTTGAAGAAATGTTAAAGGGAATTGCTATCGGCTCTGGTAATGATGCATCTGTTGCAATGGCTGAACGAATTGCCGGGTCAGAAGAAGCTTTTGTTGACATGATGAACAAAAAAGCAAAAGAACTAGGCTTGAAAAAAACGACGTTTAAAAATACAACCGGTCTGCCTGTTGAGGATCATCTCAGTACTGCCCATGATATGGCTATAATGGCAAAAGAATTACTGAAGTATGAAAATATCACAAAATTCACAGGTACTTATGAGGCGTATTTGCGCGAAAATACGGATAAGAAATTCTGGCTTGTTAATACAAATAAGCTTGTTCGTTTTTATCCGGGTGTAGACGGGTTAAAAACAGGCTTTACAAGAGAGGCCATGTATTGTTTAACAGCTACAGCTGAAAAAGATGGAATGCGGGTTATTGCCGTTGTGTTTGGTGCCCCTACCTCTAAAGATCGAAATGCACAAGTAACAAAAATGCTTGATTATGCTTTTAATCAATATAGAACACATCCAATATTCGAAAGAAATCATGTAATGGGAACAGCCAAAGTTAGTAAAGGACAAAAGAAGAAAGTAGAAATGGTAACAAGTGAGTCTATTTCTTTATTAACAAAAAAAGGTGAAACGATTGAGGATGTAAAGCAAAAGGTAAGCTTGAAAAAGGATTTAAAGGCTCCGATAAAGAAAGGCGACCAAATTGGCACGCTGACAATCAAGAAAAATGGTGAAACATTGGTGAAAAGTCCACTTCTGGCAAAAGAAGAGATTAAAGAAGCGGGCTGGTGGGACTTATTCAAGCGTTCTCTAGGCATATTTACGAAGAGTGAGTAAGCCTATGCCCTGATTCGTGTACATGCCTTTAACTGAAGGTTGTCGAAATCATAAAAGATGCATACTTTTTTTAGCGAATAGTCACTAGTTTTGTTTTGGTGAAGGAAATTAAGACGGATACATCGAAATTGACTCACTAGGAAAGAGCACATGAATAAGGGGGCTAACGAGTAGTGAGTCTGAACATTGGATTGGAAGTAAAACAAGACGTCTTATGTATTCGATTGTCCGGAGAGCTGGATCATCATAGTGCAGATGAACTCCGAAAACAAGCAGTTAGCGCAATAGAAGAATACGATATCCGCCATATTATTTTAAATTTAGAACACTTGTCTTTTATGGATAGCTCAGGACTGGGTGTCATACTGGGGCGTTATAAACAAATTAAACAGCTGCATGGAGAGATGGTCGTATGTGCAATCTCCCCATCTGTTCAAAGATTATTTGATATGTCAGGCTTATTTAAAATTATTCGGCTTGAGCCTACTGAAGATAATGCTTTGCAAAGATTGGGGGTTGCCTAAACATGAAAAATATGATGCAGCTTCAATTTAGTGCACTTAGCCAAAATGAATCATTTGCCCGTGTCACAGTGGCATCATTTGTTGCTCAATTGGATCCAACGATGGATGAATTGACAGAAATTAAAACAGTCGTATCTGAAGCTGTAACAAATGCCATTATTCATGGATATGAGAGTGATCCGAATGGGATCGTCTATATTTCTGTTTCTCTTGAAGATGGTTATGTGGAGTTAATGATTAAGGATGAAGGCATTGGAATACCGGATGTAGAAGAGGCCCGTCAGCCCCTTTTTACTACAAAGCCTGAATTAGAAAGGTCTGGAATGGGGTTTACGATTATGGAAAATTTTATGGATGACATCGAAGTTAAATCGCACCCAGGTAAAGGTACCGAGATCCGATTAAGGAAGCATTTATCAACAAGCAAAATGCTATGTAATTAAGGAGTCTTGCCTATGGATGTGGAGGTTAAATCAGAAAAGAATCAACCTTATTTAAAAGACCATGAAGTTAAGGAATTGATCAAAAAGAGCCAGGATGGTGACCAAAGTGCAAGGGACGTGATCGTACAGAAAAATATGCGGCTTGTCTGGTCTGTTGTCCAACGCTTTTTAAATCGAGGCTATGAACCGGATGATCTCTTTCAAATTGGTTGTATTGGTTTGTTGAAATCAGTAGATAAATTTGATTTATCGTATGATGTAAAATTCTCTACCTATGCCGTCCCTATGATTATTGGAGAAATTCAGCGTTTTATTCGTGATGACGGTACCGTTAAAGTAAGCCGTTCATTGAAGGAAATGGGGAATAAAATTCGTAAGGCAAAAGATGAATTATCCAAAACATTTGGCCGTGTACCGACAGTAAATGAGATATCTGAGTATTTGTCAATCCCAACAGAAGATATAATCATGGCTCAAGAAGCAAGCCGTACACCTTCCTCCATTCATGAAACCGTATATGAGAATGATGGTGACCCTATTACACTACTTGATCAAATTGATGATGGTAATGAAGGAAAATGGTTTGATAAAATCGCTCTAAAAGAGGCTATTCAAGAGCTTGAGGAGCGTGAACGGCTCATTGTTTATTTGCGTTATTATAAAGATCAAACGCAATCGGAAGTTGCGGTAAGACTAGGAATTTCACAGGTACAGGTTTCAAGGCTGGAAAAGAAAATTTTACAGCAAATGAAAGACCGTATGGATATATAGCTCCATGCGGTTTTTTTTGTGTGCAATTTTTACTTTGAAAGGAGTCTAGTCTGAACTTTTCATTTGATATCCATTTTTTGGAGTTCATGAGGATTAATTTGTAAGAAATACTAATGAGTAAAGGAAATTGCTGTGTGGGATGTGAGTGAGTTGGAAAAAACGGTGTATATTCGGCTTCGTAACCGTGTATTTGTTCGACCTCATGAGAAAGTTTATTTGAAAGATATTGCGCAGATCATTGCCGAAGATGTGCTGCATAAGCAGTTAAGTCAACTCCTTATTTACAGCATATCGGATCAAGACCGTAATATTATCATTATTGATGTTATGCAGGTAATTGCCAAAATAGCTCAATTTGATTCTTCTATTGATGTTCAAGTGTTAGGACCATCGCAAACGATTGTGGAGGTTGTTGATCGGAAAAAGAAAGTGTCTCCAATTTTATTTATATTAACCTGGTTTTTGCTATTCTTTGGTTCGATGCTTACTATTATGAATTTCCATGAGGATGTAAGCATGCAAACAGTACATCAAAAACTTTATAAAATGATGACAGGTCAGGATAATGAAAAACCTCTTATGTTTCAAATCCCTTATTCGATTGGATTAGGCCTGGGAATGATCATATTCTTTAATCATGTCTTTAAGAAAAGGCTAAACGAGGAGCCAAGCCCACTCGAAGTTGAGATGTTTAACTATCAGCAGGATCTCGATCAATACGTCATTATGCATGAAAATAAGGAGAGTATGAAGAAGCTTCATGATCATTAAACTGTTGTTTATTATATTTATTGGCTTTGCAGGAGGTCTATCGGTAGGTGCCGGATATGTTGCCTTTTTAACAGTTCTTGGGATCATACCGAGACTTACACAATTAACGAAAACGATGAAATTGATTCAAATGTATGAATGGAGTGTCGTCATTGGTGCAGTTGCAGGTACATTAGCGGTATTACAAAACCCACATTTTCACTTTTTCCCTTTCATTTTAATCATTTTTGGTCTTGCCGGGGGAATCTTTGTGGGGATGATGGCAGGAGCATTAACAGAAGTGCTTAATGTCTGGCCTATTTTGGCGAAACGCATAGGTGTAGACGATAAAATTGCAATTTTATTGATGGCGCTTGTGTTTGGAAAAATATTGGGTTCTTTATTTCATTGGATATATTTTGTTGATCAATAGCATCCACACTTTACCCGAAAGGACATCAAAACATGGATGGTGCAAAACGGCGAGTCATTTTAATAACAGATGGAGATAAGTTTGCTCGTAAGTCACTTGAAATTGTAGCAAAGGAAATTGGCGGCCGATGTCTATCTATTTCAAATGGAAATCCAACAGTATTGGATGGTCCTGTTATTGTAAAACAAATCAAAAAAGCAGCGTATGATCCTGTCCTAGTAATGTTTGATGACAGTGGTTTTATTGGTGAGGGCGCTGGGGAAAAGGCAATGAAGTATGTTGCGACCCACAAAGATATTGAGGTACTTGGAATTATTGCTGTTGCTTCGAACCCAAAGCATGAAGAATGGACGAAGGTTGACCTATGCATTGATCGTGAGGGAGAATTAACAGCCAATGGAATAGATAAATATGGCATACAAGAATTGGAAGTGGGGAAACTTTACGGAGACACTGTGTATTGTCTTGATGAACTTAATGTTCCACTCATTGTTGGAATTGGAGATATTGGAAAAATGGCTGGAAAGGATCACTTTGAAAAGGGCTCTCCAATAACCCGAAAAGCGGTAGAACTAATTTTGGAAAGGAGTGGTTTTAATGGGAACAGAAAAAAAGGAGAAAAAACCGATTCCTGATTCGGTACTGGAAATTGAGAATTATATGAAGGAACGCGTTGGACTTGGGAAAAGCTTTGACTTAGGGGTTAGAAAATTAAAGATATTGCAAAAGGATGTTCATTTTTATTATGTAAATGGTTTGTGTGATACAAGTTTTATAATTGAAATTGTTGAGCAGCTCGTAGAAATGAATGATAATGAAAAGCCTTCAACAAATCTATTCGATATTGTTGAAAATCGGCTTGTGCACCAGTCTGTTTCACAGATTAAGACAATGGATGAATTAGTAGACCAAGTACTTTCCGGATTAATTGTAGTTGTTGTAGATGGTTTTGAAAAAGGACTTGTAGTAGATGTTCGCTCCTATCCAGGCCGCACCCCAACGGAGCCTGATACGGAAAAAGTAGTTCGCGGGTCTAGGGACGGTTACGTTGAAAATATTATTATTAATACAGCTTTAACAAGAAGAAGAATAAGAGATGAGCGCTTGCGGTTTGAAATCATGCGGGTCGGTGAAAGAGGAAAAACAGATATTGCGATAGGGTATATTGAGGGAGTAGCAGACCAAAATCTGGTTGAAATCATTAGAAAGGAACTTCAAGCCATTAAAATAGATGGACTGACAATGGCAGATAAAACAGTTGAGGAGTTTTTATTAAAGCAAGGCTATAATCCGTATCCGCTTGTCCGTTATACAGAGCGTGCAGATGTAGCAGCAACCCATATCCTGGAAGGTCATGTTATTATCTATGTTGATACATCTCCAAGTGTAATTATTACACCAACAACTGTTTTTCATCATATGCAGCATGCAGAGGAATATCGTCAATCACCTGGTGTTGGGACATTTGTCCGCTGGGTAAGGTTTATAGGGATTTCTTCATCACTTTTTCTATTACCTTTATGGTTCTTATTTATTTTAGAACCACAGCTTTTACCTGAAAAGATATCGTTTATTGGACCAAACAAGTTAACAAACATTCCTGTTGTGGGACAGATCTTTTTGGCTGATATTGGAATTGAATTTTTAAGGATGGCAGCTATTCATACACCAACAGCTTTGTCAAATGCGATGGGTCTTGTCGCAGCGGTGTTAATTGGACAAATTGCCATTGATGTCGGTTTATTTGTCCCGGAAGTGATTTTATACATAGCGGTAGTAGCGATCGGGAATTTTGCAACACCAAGCTATGAACTGAGTATAGCCAACAAACTTGTTCGTCTATTTCTACTTATTTTAGTGGCTATCTTCCATACTCCTGGTTTAATCGTTGGGGTCACCATCTATATTATCCTGTTAGTGGGAATTCGCTCATTTAATACACCATATTTATGGCCTTTACTGCCTTTTCATCCGAAGGCATTTATGCAAATATTAGTCCGCCGAGCAATACCCGGTTCACAAATCAGACCAAGTATTATTAAAACAAAAAATCGTATCAGACAGCCGCGCCAGTAAAACAGAAGCAGTGATGCTTCTGTTTTCTAGTTCGTACTATGGAATGACTTATTATAGGTAGAGTTATTAGATTATTTAACATATTGCGATTTAAACTATGTTATGATAAAGTATTTTTTAAAATAGTGTGGGTTGTATATAAATAGGAACGCTTATTGATACAGCTAAGTTATAGGAACGAGGGACGGTTATGTACTATTATGGAACCACCGCAGTAAATGATAAAGGACATTTAGAAATAGGCGGCGTTGATACAGTAGAATTAGTGAAGGAATTTGGTACGCCGGTTTATGTATATGATGTAGCATTAATTCGTCAAAGAGCCAGAAGCTTTCGTGAAGCATTTGCAACTAATGGGATCAATGCCCAGGTTTCATTTGCAAGCAAGGCATTTTCCACAGTAGCGATGGTTCAATTAGCAGAAGAAGAAGGACTATCATTAGACGTTGTATCAGGAGGAGAATTGTATACAGCAGCTGCTGCTGATTTTCCAATGGAGCGAGTACATTTTCATGGAAATAATAAAAGCAGAGAAGAATTAGAAATGGCTTTACAATATAAAATTGGCTATGTTGTTGTTGACAATTTTTACGAATTGGAAATGCTTGAAGATTTGTGTGCTGAGAAAAAACAACAAATGGATGTTGTGTTAAGGGTAACACCTGGAATCGAAGCACATACACATGATTATATATTAACTGGACAGGAAGATTCGAAATTCGGCTTCGGTCTGCAAAATGGACAAACAGAAGAAGCTTTACGTAAAGTATTACAATCATCATGGTTAACAGCGGCCGGTATTCATTGTCATATTGGTTCGCAAATATTTGAAACAACCGGCTTTACACTTGCCGTCCAAAAAATATTTGAGAAGCTGAATGAATGGAAAACGACTGTTTCTTTTGAACCGGCCATTTTAAATCTAGGCGGTGGTTTTGGTATTCGCTATACAGGTGAAGATGATCCAAAACCTGCTGCAGATTATGTGGTTGAAATTATTACTGAAGTGAAAAAACAGGCGAAAAACTATGGCATGGATGTTCCAGAGATTGGAATAGAACCTGGCAGATCGTTAGTCGGGGATGCTGGGATCACGTTGTATAAAATCGGTTCGAGAAAAGAAGTGCCAAATGTACGTAAATATTTAGCGGTAGATGGCGGGATGACTGATAATATCAGACCTGCACTCTATCAAGCCAAATATGAGGCGGTATTAGCTAATAAACCGCTTGAAAAGCCGACAGAAGTTGTTTCAATCGCCGGTAAATGCTGTGAATCAGGTGATATGCTGATTTGGGATTTGCCATTGCCGGAAACAGATGACCAGGATATATTGGCTGTTTTTTGCACAGGTGCATATGGTTATTCAATGGCAAACAATTATAACCGAATTCCAAGACCGCCTGTAGTCTTTGTGGAAAATGGAAAAGCAACATTAGTTGTTAAAAGAGAAACGTACGAAGATCTAGTAAGGCTTGATCTGTCTTTAAATGAAAAAATAAAAGCTAAGCATCTGTAAAGGATGCTTAGCTTTTATTTTTTGTCCGGTTAAATCACAACGCTAGTTTTAGGTTCTATTTAGAGAAAAGGGCTTTTATGGCATCGATAATATTGATAAAAAATTGTTTTAGCTTTTCTAGAAAACCTTGTCCTTCTTCGCTTTCAAGATAATTTGTTAGTTTATCTTTAGCAACAGTCAATTGATCGCCAACTTGATTCCAGTCAATATTCAATTCCTTTAACTTGTTAAAAAGATCTAGTAAGCTTTGGAATTGCGCATCCGTTAACGTAATTCCCAGTTCCTTGGCCGCATTCTCAATAATTGTTCTTAAGTCTGCCTCTGTTTTTGGCGGGTTATTTGCCATTTCCTCTTTGATTTTAGTGATTAGAGCTGTGGCATTTTCGGTTCCAATTTCGTCACCTAATTCCGCGGATTTGACCATTTCTTCATTTGCAGCCTGTTTCACATCTTCTGGAATGGTCTTTTCTGCCGACACTTCATAAGCTTTAATAATTCCTGTTAAGGCGGCAGTTCCTGATACCTCAAACGGAGCAGTGATATAGATTTTTGCATCTTTAACTCCTGCCGTAATAAGGGCGTTGATGTACATCTCATCTGTTACCCAATTTATATTATTTGTTTTAACTTCTAGGCCTGAATTTTTTTCAGCAACTGTGATAGCAGATGAAGATATAGCCCGTGTTCCTATAAGTGATTTGGATACATAGTTTCCTAAATATTGATGTTCCTCTGCATTCGAGACGGTAATAATTTGCGCGTTATCGGGTGCATTCATTTCTGATAATAGCGTATTTTTCTGTTCTTCAGTTAAATTTTCCCCTAGGGTGATAATCATATCACCTACCGCAGCATCAGCAAATCCACGAAGTGGAAAAATGAGCAAGAATAATAATACTAGACTTGCAGCCTTTAAGTTTTTCATGATATCTTCTCCTTGTTTTGATTAACGGTTCCATTTAAGATGAATCAGAAAACAATTTCATCTTTACGTGATTTTAAAATAAAAGTACCTATTAGTAGGATAACCAGTTTATTTTCACGCAACACAATCATACGAAACTTTTAGTTGAAAGAAAAGGAATTGATGAACATTGTTTTCTTATTGTAAGAAAAAAATCAAGAGTATAGATTGTTTTAATGGAAACGTAATATTTCAAGCACGATTAGTGATTGAAAGATGAAGTTAAATTATGTATGATATTATAGTATAAAATAATTCATGTATATATCGTACTTGGGAAGTAGTTTAAAAATCTTTTGAAATGGTAAAACTAGATTTAATGTTTTATTAATGAGGGATTAATGATGCTAATTCGTTATAAAAAAACTTTTGAAAAAATTGCTATGGGCTTACTGTCTTTTATGCCAAATGAAAAAGACTTAAAAAAACTGCAGCAAACCATTAAACACTATGAATTAGATGAGAATTGGCAATTGTTTTTATGGAAGGAAGAAGAAGATATTATTGGTCTGCTAGGCGGAATCTGGATTGACGAAGATAACATGATCATTCATCATATCTCAGTGAATCCATCACATCGTAGGCAAGGAATCGGTAAGAATATGGTGAAGGCTGTAAAGGAATTATATCCAGATAAGCATATTACAGCAAATGAAGAAACGAAGGAATTTTTTCATAAATGTGATTAAAAGAAGGTAGTGACATATGCTCACTGCCTTCTATTTGTTTTTTGTTGTTTGGCTTTATTACGCTCTTCAATTACAGTTGAACGGTCTCGTTCTTTATGACGGTGCACAATTTGGATATTGGTTAAGTCACTTTCTATCAGCCATTTCATGTTTAATTCCTGGGATCGTGATTTGCAACTTTCCAGTAATAGGTTTGAATGGATAGGAAGATTCATGCTTTGATAATTATTTCTTTTCTCTATCGAAGTGATGCGTGCTGTGATTTGTTTCAGGAGTGAGCACGGATGAAGTCCAAGATTTTGGATCAATACTTCATTAGAAGATATAATTTTTAGGGCTTTTTGCAGCGTTCTAAGCGCACCATTAAAATTGCCTCGTCTATGATGATAATTTGCTACAGCCAGCTGAATGAGGCCAACCCATACAGAATTCTTGTTATTACTGTCAACTTTCTTCCAATATTCTTCTAATATTTCATGGCATTCAAAATAATCTCGGTCACCATGAAAATGCACTAAAAAATCTATATATTCCTGTGGATATGTCATTTGTTCTGCCTCCCCTTGATTAATAGTGTAACATAGGTTTTTCTTAACAACTTACCCTTTTTTTTTCTAAGAAATGTATCCTTTAATAGGGCTCATATACAAATGGGCATTGTTTGAAATTACTATTGGATTCATTCTATGTATCCTCTATACTAATTATTAGCTTATCGCATGATATGGTTAAATCATTGCCCTTAGATAGTTTAACAACTTAAGTGAAACAACAATAATGAAAAGTATTGGTGGAACGTATGCAATATAATGTAAAAATTGATGCATTTGAAGGACCGCTTGATTTACTCTTGCATCTGATCAATCATCTTGAAATAGATATATATGATATTCCGGTTGCTGAAATCACTGAGCAATATTTAATCTACATTCATACAATGAAGGAATTACAACTTGATATTGCGAGTGAATTTTTAGTCATGGCAGCCACATTATTAGAAATTAAAAGTAAAATGCTTCTTCCCAACCATAATCAAGCTGGCTTGGACGATGAATTAGCAGTGGAAATGGAAGAAGATCCCCGTGAAGAACTTGTGGAACGTTTGATAGAATATAGAAAGTATAAGGAAGTGGCGGATGACTTAAAATCTCTGGAGCAAGAGCGTGGCTTGATATTTACTAAGCCTCCAAGTGATTTAACAGAGTACGCAAAGGATATTGAAATTGAAAAAAAGCCCGACTTAAATGTATCTTTGTATGATATGCTTGGAGCCCTGCAAAAGCTCCTGCGACGCAAAAGACTACAAAAACCTTTGCTCACGAAAGTGGCCCGTCAGGAGATTCCGATTGAACAAAGAATGAAAGAAATTATCAGAGACTTAAAAAACACGAAGGGCCGAAAACGGTTTGATGATTTATTTTCGATTCTAACCAAAGAGCATATTGTCGTGACTTTTTTGGCAGTTTTAGAGTTAATGAAGTTAAATGAGATCATAGTCGAGCAGGATAAAAATTTCGCTGAAATCTTTGTCATGCAGCGAAAGGAGCAGTGAATGATGGAATTAATTAATTGGAAGGGAATCATTGAAAGTCTATTGTTTGCAGCTGGTGACGAAGGACTGACGCTAAAACAGATATCGCAAGTTCTTGAAATTGATGAATTACTGGCAGAGCAAGTGTTACATGATTTGATAACGGAATACAATGAAAATGAAAACCGGGGCATTACGCTTGTTCAACTTGCAGGAACCTTTCAATTGGCAACGAAGAAGGAGTACTCGCTTTATTTGAAAAAGCTGGTTGAGTCTCCGCACACAACAGCATTGTCACAAGCTGCCCTTGAAACATTGGCGATTATTGCTTACAAACAACCAATTACAAGAATTGAAATTGAGGAGATTCGGGGTGTTAAAACAGAAAGACCCCTTCAGACACTTGTTGCAAAGGCTTTAATAAAAGAGGTTGGGAGGGCAGAAGGCGCAGGAAGGGCATATTTATATGGGACGACAAAGGAATTTCTCGATCACTTTGGCTTAAAAAGTATCGAAGAGCTTCCTCCTCTTCCTGAAAAAGTTGATGATGACAACGTCCAAGAGGAAGCTGATTTGTTCTTCGAACGATTTGAGGATCTGTGATTTCTTGTTTTTTTAACCTTTTTTATGGAATGTATGATAAAATAAGATGAAAATTATTTATTTTCCCATTATTCATTATTTTACATAAAATATCTTTCTATTACGGAAAGATAAGGAGGAATGGTTACTTTGCTCATCAAAGGCTGTACTGGATATGAATTGCAAAAGGAGAAGCCAAATACCTCAGAAGATTTTTTCAACCGCAGTGAATTAGTGATTGAAGAAAACGGAAAAGAACGGGTTTTTCGTGTTCTATATCTGCGCTATTTTGAAGAAAATCTTCAAGAATTTACACCGTTTGAACAAAATCCAATTTTTAAAGCTGGAACGAGAGAAGTTGAGTTAAAGGATATTGTTGCTTTAGCTTGTTTTATTAAACATCCTGAATATCGGAACCGGAAGCGGGTTTATATTAAAGAGTCAGCTGAGTTCTCCTATAGCCTTGAAGGATTAAACGTTGACAAACTGATAAGTTTTTTTCAAGATTTAGAGGTAGGTAAATCAAGTGTTCTTCGGTCTCCACTCGAATATATTAAGTAATAAGAAAGACTTTTAATAGAGGTGAATTCATTGGGAAATACACTTGTACAGTCTCAAATGATAGACGTGCAGAAATTTCTTGAAGCAACAATCGTTGAATTTGAATCTTTTTTAAACGAAGCAACACTAAGCGGCATGATCCGAGAAAAAGAAGGCAATGTTGAATACTATAAAAATATTTTATCTAATTTACGTAAACTGCTTGTATTTTGTGAAGAAGGTTTGGAGGCATGCGGGATAATTGTAAAAAATGAACCATTCGCAAAAGCAGCAGCAGAAAAAACACTTTATCGCATTTATCACCAATGCATTGAAGAATTTTTTGCACCTAAAAGTGATGCCTGGTTTGAGGATAGTCGTTCTGCTTATACAGGGAAAAATTCAATTAAATTCAGACAGGACACACCTGACAGTATAAAAACAGTATTTGGAAATTTAGAAGGCCCCTTCCAAAAAATCCGCGAAGAGCTGGAATATTACGAAACAGACTACCGTACGAAAATGATTCAATCAAATTAAAATAACGAAAGCGTCACGACTGTATTACAGAGAAAAGGAAACCATCGGCAAAGGTGGTTTCCTTTTTTTTTTATTTCTTAGCTGTCTTGATTAAAAAGAAATCAGGTAATAATCCCACTTTCGATTCATAGGATAGTCACGGAGCAGATATAAGGAAATGGGGGATGGCTGTGGGGCAATTCAATGAATATATTCAGAATGTGTTGAAATGGAATGGCGATTTAAAACAATTTTTAGAATCAGAGCAGGTTGAAAGAGATGCTGAAATTTGGAGCCGTTTAGATAAATTTACAGAAATAATGGGAGATATTTCGAGTAATAACCTGAGTCAAGAGGAGTTTGAGAAGATTCATCATGAAGTGGAGGAACTTCATCAAGAAATGGAGCAATACTTTATTAATCGTCAGGAGCTTGGAATGGTCTATATGAATGAACCATTTGTTGAAGCTGGAAACCATACACTGCCGCCACTGCCATATGCCTATAATGCTCTCGAGCCCTATATTTCTGAAGAAATTATGAAATTGCACCATACGAAACATCACCAATCATATGTTGATGGCTTAAACAAAGCGGAAAAAAGTCTTGAAATGGCAAGGAAAAGTAGTGATTTTTCTCTGGTAAAGCATTGGTCAAGGGAGTTAGCTTTTCATGGATCCGGACATTATCTCCATACAATCTTTTGGCATAATATGAGCCCAAAAGGTGGCGGTAAACCAAAGGGAGCCTTATTGAAGGAGATTGAAAAATATTTTGGCAGTTTTGAAGCGTTCAAGAAACATTTTAGTGAAGCGGCAAAACAAGTAGAAGGGGTTGGCTGGGCCCTCTTAGTGTGGTCTCCAAGGTCCCGGCATTTAGAGATCCTTCAATCGGAAAGACATATGCTCTTAACGCAGTGGGATACGATTCCGTTACTTGTCTTAGATGTATGGGAGCATGCATACTATCTTCAATATAAAAATAACAGAGCAGATTACGTAGAGAAGTGGTGGAATATTGTCAGCTGGAAAAATGTTGAGGAACGTTTCACAAAAGCAAAAGAACTAAAATGGAAGCCTTTCTGAATATATGACAAAAAAGAGCCCAGCAATGTCTGACTTCATGTTTGGGCTCTTTTTTGTCATATAAGAGGACTTGCCCTGCATAGACTTGTACTAACGATTAAGGAGAAGAGGGATTGTGGAATGAAATTGTTAAAAATCGTACTCATTTTGATCCTTGTCACCTCAACCATCTCACTGTACCATCCCTTAAAAACGGAAGCTTCTGCTAACGCCAGTGCTAGCAGCGCTGTTTTGATGGAACAACAGTCTGGTAGGGTTTTATATGAAAAGAAGGCACATCAAGTTAGTAGGATTGCCAGTATTACGAAAATCATGACAGCCATTTTAGCCATTGAATCAGGAAAATTGAATGAATCTGTAACGGTCAGCGAAAAGGCGGTAAGGGCAGAAGGGTCTTCTATATATTTGAAACCGGGAGAAAAAATAAAGCTGGAGGATCTTGTTTACGGACTAATGCTTAGGTCTGGAAATGACGCAGCGGTGGCCATTGCTGAACATGTTGGCGGGAGCCTCGATGGTTTCGTCTATTTAATGAATCAAAAGGCAGCGGAAATTGGGATGGAGAACACCCATTTTGCAAATCCCCATGGCCTGGATGACCATGAGGATCATTATTCAACCGCTTATGATATGGCTTTGTTAACGAGATATGCGATGTCAAATGATACATATAAAAAGATTTCGGGAACAAAAGTTCATCGAGCGCCAAATCCAACAGAAAGCTGGGACAGGGTATGGAAAAACAAAAATCGGCTCCTTACTGAATTATATGAGTATACTACAGGAGGCAAGACAGGTTATACAAAACGGGCAAAAAGAACACTTGTATCAACAGCATCAAAAGACGGACTTGATTTAATTGCCGTCACATTAAATGGACCGGATGATTGGAATGATCATATCAACATGTATGAAAATGGATTTCAACATTATGAGCTTGTGACTGTTCTGAAGGAAGGAACCGTAAAAGAAATAGATGATCCATTCTACAAGAAAAAGGTTTATGTAAAGCAGGATTTTCTCTATCCGGTGACTGCAGAAGAGCGTAAACAGTTTAAGATAGAATATAAGCTCCAGAAACCAAAAAAAGAATGGCGTGAAAAAGAGAATGAACCGGATGTTGTTGGCAAAACCATCATCTATTTTGATCATAAACCGATAGAAGAGATAAATCTTTACTTTAGACAGTCAAAAACGAAAGAGAAACGATCCTTTTTTGATTCTGTCCGCAAACTATTTCTTATTCATATTG
Source organism: Niallia oryzisoli (assembly GCF_036670025.1). Classification (NCBI taxonomy): domain Bacteria; kingdom Bacillati; phylum Bacillota; class Bacilli; order Caryophanales; family Bacillaceae; genus Niallia; species Niallia oryzisoli. The sequence continues at coordinate 1,538,777 of NZ_CP137640.1, forward strand.
GTGTGAGATCAGATGGTTAATATCATATGGATTTTACTAACGCTGATTGGAATCGTATTTGCCATGGTAAATGGAACGATGGAAGAAGTGAATGAAGCCATTTTTAAAGGCGCATCAGAAGCCGTTACGCTTTGCATAGGATTAATCAGCGTATTAGTTTTCTGGCTTGGTATTATGAGAATTGCTGAAGAAGCAGGGCTGCTGGAAAAACTGTCACTTTTATTCCGTCCAATTGTAAATAAAATATTTCCAGAGGTGCCTAAAGACCATCCAGCAATGGGCTATATTCTATCGAATATGATGGCTAATCTATTTGGGCTTGGTAATGCTGCAACACCACTCGGGATTAAAGCCATGGAGGAATTAAAGAAATTAAACGGCGGTAAGAATGAAGCAAGCAGATCAATGGTTACATTTCTTGCTGTCAACACGTCGAGTATTACATTAATTCCAACAACAGTTATAGCCATTCGAATGAATTATGATGCTGCTTCACCAACAGATATTGTCGGTCCAACTTTACTTGCCACATGCTTCTCTGCTGTGGGGGCTATTTTGATTGACCGCTGGTTTTATTATCGAAGATCCCGGAAGCGAAAAGGATGATGAAAGATGGAAATAGTGTCGCTAATATCCTTATGGTTTATTCCCATTTTGATCGGCTTTATTCTTCTCTACGGAACATTTAAACGGGTGCCAACCTACGAAAGCTTTGTTGAAGGCGGGAAAGAAGGCATAAAAATTGCGGTTTCCATTATTCCGTTTTTGGTTGGCATGCTTGTAGCCATATCAATCTTTCGTGCCTCCGGAGCGCTTGAATATTTTATGAACTTAGTCCGCCCTTTTTTAGAAGCGATTGGTGTACCGGCAGAAATTGCACCGTTGGCGATTATCCGTCCTATTTCCGGGAATGCTGCTCTTGGGATGACAAGTGATCTCATAGCGGCCCATGGCCCGGATTCATTTATTGGCAGATTAGCAGCCGTTTTGCAGGGAAGTACTGATACTACCTTCTATGTGTTAACGGTATATTTTGGGGCAGTCGGGATAAAAAAAATGGGTGATGCTCTAAAAGTCGGACTACTCGCCGATTTAGTCGGAATCATTGCAGCTATTCTTGTTGTTATTCTAGTATTTTAAAAAAAGCATTGACGCTAATTAATCATAAAATTAGTGTCAGTGTTTTTTTATATTGGCTATGTTAAAGATATGTTTAGTTTTGGCACTTGTTGATTGCAGTGGAAGGCACGAAAACTCCTCGAAAATATAAAAAATGTCGTATTGTCTGTATTATTTATCACTTTTATTTTGAAAAAATAACATATTGTGGCATAATTCAAGATGAAAGATTTGAAATACGATGGAAGTTATGTATTAGAGGTGACTAGATGGAAAGACTGCAAAAAGTAATTGCTCATGCTGGTATTGCATCAAGAAGAAAAGCAGAAGAAATGATTCTTGATGGAAAAGTTAAAGTAAATGGGAAAATAGTAAAAGAGTTAGGAATAAAGGTATCCTCATCTGATCGAATAGAAGTTGAGGGAATACCAGTAGAAAAGGAAGAGCCGGTTTATTTTCTTTTTTATAAACCACGCGGAGTGATTTCCAGTGTTCATGATGAGAAGGGGAGAAAAGCAGTTACAGATTACTTCCCGCAGATCAAACAACGGATTTATCCAGTGGGTAGGCTTGATTACGATACATCAGGATTGTTATTGCTGACAAATGATGGAGAATTCGCTAACCTATTGATGCATCCAAGAAATGAGATTGAAAAAGAATATATTGCAAAAATTAAAGGGATTCCATCAAAGGAGCAGGTAAGAAGCCTGGAAAAAGGGATCATGCTAGAAGATGGTAAAACGGCACCAGCACGTGCCAAAATGCTTTCACTTGATAAAAGGAAAGGAACTTCGATTGTTCAATTAACCATTCACGAAGGAAGAAACAGACAGGTGCGCAGAATGTTTGAGGCGATCGACTGTCCGGTCATGAAGCTTCGTCGGGAAAGGTATGCTTTTTTGACACTGCATGGACTGAAAGCAGGAGAGGCAAGAGAGTTGACTGCGCATGAAGTAAAACAGCTCCGCGTGATGGCAGAAAATTCATAGAAGTGTCACAATTGGTTTTCTTACAAAAACAACATGGGGATGTTGAAAATGGTATAATAGTGTCAAACTACGCAATTTTCTGATATTATACTAGTAAAGCATGTATCATTCTAGAAAAGGAAAGTTGTTTGGGGAGGGGGAAACATAATGAAGAAACGGCGCTTATGGATAAGAACGGTTATTCTATCCTTGTTGGTTTTAGCTGTCGGATATTCATTATATGCAAACGCTACAAAAGATAAAGTACAAAAAGTAGAAATCGGCGAGAAAGCCCCAGATTTTGAACTTGTTGATCTGAATGGTGAAAAACACCGTCTATCAGATTACGAAGGACAAGGTGTATTTTTGAACTTCTGGGGAACATTCTGCAAGCCATGTGAGGAAGAGTTTCCTTATATTGATCATCAGTATCAGCAATTTAAAGGTCAAGGTGTGCAGGTGTTGGCTGTAAATGTGGGAGAAACAGAATTTGCTGTCAATCAATTTATGAAGCGTCTTAACTTAACTTTTCCGACCGTCATTGATAAAACAGGAGATGTTCAAACTGCATATGGAATTAACCCTTTACCGATTACCTTCCTAATTGACAAAGATGGTAAAGTAGTAAAATCTCATACAGGTCAATTGACTGAAGCGATGGTAAAAGAATTTATGGAACAAATACAGCCATGAGCATGGGGAGTTTTATTATATGAATGAGGTAAAGTGTGATTGTGGGCACGTCAATCCACACGGAACAATATTGTGTGAGGCGTGCGGAAAAGTACTTAATGAATTGGAGACAGACCAACAGCTGCTGGATATGAGGTATGAGGGAAGCGCACGGCGTTCACAGACCTATAATAAGACTATCATTGATAAGATTTGGAATTTTTTCTCATCTGTTAAAGTAGGCGTAGCCTTGATTGTTGTGACTCTTATTGCTTCAGCACTTGGAACTCTTTTTCCACAGGAGATGTATATACCTCCGACCATTCCAGCTGCTGAATATTACAAGGATCAATATGGAACAATCGGTCAGCTATATTATGAACTTGGATTTCATAATTTATACAGTTCTTGGTGGTATTTATTATTAATTGCTTCTATAGGAGTTTCACTTGTTATTTGTTCATTAGACCGCGTCGTACCACTATATCGGGCATTAAAAAAACAAAATGTAACAAGACATGAAGGCTTTTTAAAGCGTCAGCGCTTGTTCGGTATTTCAAAGGCCGGCCGCTCAGAGGAAACGTTTAATCAAATAAAAGAAAAATTACAGTCGAAGCGTTACCATGTAAGAGAAGAAAATGGAAATATCCTTGCTGAAAAAGGCCGGTTCTCCAGATGGGGTCCATACGTTAACCATATTGGTCTTATTATCTTTTTGATTGGAGGAATGCTTCGTTTTGTACCGGGAATGTATGTTGATAAAGTTCTCTGGCTCCGCGAAGGGGAGACGAAGGTTATACCGGAAACCAAGGGCGAGTACTATTTAAAAAATGATCAATTTGTTCTTGAAGTGTACGATTCCAAGAAGGATGGGGAAGTATTCGATGCTGCCCTTGAACAATCAGGCATGGTTCCTAAAAATTATCAGTCAAATGTAACCTTATATAAAAAGAAAGGCAACTCCATTCCGGGAGAAACACCTGAGCTTGAAAAAGTGAAAGATGAACAGATTCGAGTAAATGAGCCATTGAAATTTGAAAAATTTGCTGTCTATCAATCTGAATATAAGCTGAATCAGTTAGAGAAAATGACATTTGCTTTAACAAATAAAGCGACAAATGAAGAATATGGCACCTTGACGATTGATTTATTACATCCTGAAGAAAAATATGTTCTTTCAGAAGGGTATTCCGTTGAAATGTTAAGTTATTTTCCTGATTTTCAATTTAATGAAGATGGAGAACCTTCAACAAAGTCAAGTGTCCCAAATAATCCTGGTTTTGTTTTTAAAATGGTTACACCTGATAAACCGGAAGGAGAAGTTAGTTTTGTCGCAATCCGCCAGAACATTGAACCTTTTGGTGATAATCAATATAAAATGTCCTTTAAGGGAATTGAAACCCTAAATGTTTCCGGGTTGACGATTAGAAAGGATTTAACGCTTTGGATTCTTGCACTAGGCGGTGCCATTTTTATGATTGGTGTTATACAGGGTGCCTATTGGAACCATCGCCGTATTTGGATTCGGAAAGAAGGCGGTGAAATATGGGTAGCCGGACATACAAATAAAAATTGGTACGGACTTAAAAAGGAAATTGCAGCCGTGTTAGAAGGAACTGGTATTTCAGAGCCTGATGATCAACTAGATAAAGAAAAGAACGGTTAAGGGGGAAATAGGTTGGTTAACCTAAGTAGTAATTTATTATATACAGCTTTCGTTCTCTATTTAGTTGCTCTAGTTTTTTTTGGAGGGGCGATTAGGGACAAGCGAAGTCTGCAAGAAAAGAACAGCTTAAATCGTTGGGCAAAAATAGGAATTGGTGTTACAATCATCGGCTTTGTAGCACAGCTGGGGTATTTTATTACGCGTTGGATTGCATCTGGACATGCGCCCGTAAGTAATTTGTTTGAATTTACAACCTTTTTTGGTATGGCACTTATCGGTGCATTCATTGTCATCTTTTTTATTTATAAAACTCCATTACTCGGTTTATTTACTTTGCCGATAGGTATTCTCATAATAGCTTATGCTAGTATGTTTAACAAAAATATTACACCGTTAATTCCTTCGCTGCAGAGTGATTGGCTGCATATTCATGTGACGACTGCAGCTTTGGGAGAAGCGATTTTAGCAATTAGTTTTGCGGCTGGGTTAATTTATCTTGTTAAACATGTTGATCAGTCAAAAAGGAGCAAAAGTACTTTTTGGCTAGAAATGGTTATGCTTGGATTAATTTGTATTATTGGTTTTATATCTGTGACAACTTCATTTTCGGTTATAGATTATAAGGCAGGCTTCAATTGGATTGATAAGGGCGGTGCTGAAGCAGAAGTGGAATATACAATGCCGGCACTTGTTGGACCGCATGAAGGGGAGCTTGTAACAGAAGGTAAATTCGAACCGCTTCTAAATATGCCGGCCATCATCGATGCGAAGAAACTAAATACAGTCATATGGTCAGTTGCTGCAGGTTTTCTATTATACGGTATCCTTCGCCTGATCTTTCGAAAACGTATTGGAGCGCTGTTAAAGCCGCTTGTAAAAAACATAAATTCTGATCTTGTTGATGAAATCAGCTATCGGTCCGTCCTAATCGGGTTCCCTGTATTTACATTAGGAGCTTTAATATTTGCTATGATTTGGGCTCAGATTGCCTGGACACGTTTTTGGGGTTGGGATCCAAAAGAAGTTTGGGCATTGATCACCTGGCTGTTTTATGCGGCGTTTTTACATTTACGTCTTTCAAAGGGTTGGCATGGTCATAAATCAGCCTGGTTGGCAGTGATCGGATTTGTAATTATTATGTTTAACCTAGTTGCTGTCAATTTAGTAATTGTGGGCTTACACTCATACGCAGGTTCATAATAAACCAAACAATTAGCCTCACTTACTAAGTGCAGGCTTTTTTTTAAAAAGAAATATATTGTGCCTTAAATCATAGATAAAGCCCGTTTCTTTATGTACAATATACTTGCTAGGAGGGTATTCTTTTGGATAAAAATGTGAAAATATTAGTTGTAGATGATGAAGAAAGAATCAGACGCTTATTAAAGATGTATTTAGAAAGAGAAAATTATGAAATTGAAGAAGCGGAAGATGGGAATGAAGCTTTGTCAAAGGCATTGGCAAATGATTATGATGTGATCCTTCTTGATTTGATGATGCCAGGTAAGGATGGAATTGAGGTTTGCCGAGAATTGCGTGAAAAGAAAAGCACCCCTGTCATTATGCTAACCGCAAAAGGTGAGGAAGTAAACAGAGTCCAAGGCTTTGAAGTAGGTACAGACGATTATATCGTAAAACCATTTAGCCCCCGTGAAGTTGTTTTACGGGTGAAGGCATTGTTAAGACGATCGGTCAAAACAAACTATATTCAAACAGAACCTGTTACAAAAGATATCATTGTTTTTCAGCATTTAACAATCGATAATGATGCCCATCGAGTCATTGCGAATGGACAAGAAGTCAGCTTGACACCTAAAGAATATGAGCTGCTCTTTTTCCTTGCAAAATCCCCTGATAAAGTTTTTGACCGTGAACAATTATTAAAAGAAGTATGGCATTATGAATTTTTTGGCGATTTACGTACTGTCGATACACATGTAAAGCGTTTACGTGAAAAATTAAATAAAGTTTCAGAACAGGCAGCTAAAATGATTATTACTGTCTGGGGTGTTGGTTATAAATTTGAGGTAACAAATGAATGATGTTTTGGCGGAGTGTAGTTGTTAAGCTTTGGTTTACCATTCTTTTACTCGTTTCGTTTATTCTTTTTATCGTTTCCATAATGATTATGGAATTTTTACAAAACTATTCATCATCGCAAAATGAAGAAAATCTCGTCAATAATGCTGAAAAAGTTGCAGAAATTGTTGAAAAATATGATCTTCCCACTGCGTTGGACTTTTCATGGGAATTAATTGACGACGTAACAAATGCTACAATAGTCCTGAGTCCTAAGGAGTATTATTCTTCACCTAAAAAGGAAAATACAGTAAAACTTCCTGTTACATATTTTTTTGACGATAACGAATTAGCTCAGGTAATGAAGGATAAGGAAACAAAAAGTATCGTTACATCTTTTTCTGATAGCGTGAAAAAGGGAGATGAAACACAACTTGTCATTATAGGTGTTCCATTAAATCGCCAAGATGGTCAAAATGGAGCTGTATATATTTATCAATCAGTTGAAGTAGGAGAAGAAACAGCAAGAGAAACAACTAAATTTATTTTACTTGCTGCAGGAGTAGCAATTATTTTAACAACCTTTTTTGCTTTCTTCTTATCAACTAGAATAAACGCGCCGTTAAGGAAGATGAAACAGGCTGCATTTGAGGTTGCAAGGGGAAAATTTGATACAAAAGTCCCTATTTTAACCCGTGATGAAATTGGGGAATTAGCGACTGCTTTTAACCAGATGGGCAGACAGCTACAATTCAACCTAAACGCTTTAAGTCAAGAAAAGGAACTCTTGTCCAGTATTTTAAGCGGGATGGTAGATGGTGTCATCACTTTTAATCGTGATGGTACAATATTGATGACCAATCCTCCAGCTGAATTATTTTTACAAAGCTGGTATTTTGAAAAGAAAAATCAGGAAAATAGTACTGGTGCAGTGCCGACAAAAGTAATGGAAATGTTTGAATTAGCGGTAAGTACAGAAAAAGAGCAGATAGGAGAAATTACTCTGCAAGGGCGCTATTGGGTCATGATTTTGAGCCCGCTGTACAGCCATAAGAATATTCGTGGCGCTGTTGCCGTTGTGAGAGATATGACGGAAGAACGTACACTGGATAAAATGAGAAGTGATTTTATCGCTAATGTATCCCATGAACTAAGGACTCCGATTGCGATGATGCAGGGCTACAGCGAAGCTATTGTTGATGATATTGCAGAATCTCATGAAGAGAAAAGGGAAATGGCTAAGATTATTTATGATGAATCACTGCGAATGGGCAGACTTGTAAATGAATTGCTGGATTTGGCCAGAATGGAATCTGGGTATTTTAACCTAATGATCGATCAGGTAGAAATAGGACCGTTCTTGGATAAGATCAAACGAAAGTTTCAAGGTTTGGCAAGGGATAAGAATATTTCCTTATTATTTGATAGAGACAATGGTGAAGATATCTTCCAATTTGATTCGGATCGAATTGAGCAGGTGTTAACGAATTTAATCGATAATGCGATTCGTCATACTCCCGAAGGTGGGGGAGTTGTGATTGTTGAACGTAGTGATGAAAGAGGGCTGCATATTGAAGTAAAAGATAATGGAGCCGGTATCCCAGAAGAAGATTTGCCATTTGTTTTTGAACGATTCTATAAGGCTGACAAAGCAAGAACACGCGGTCGTTCTGGTACAGGACTTGGGCTTGCTATCGCAAAAAATATTATTGAAGCACACCATGGCCATATTACTGTACAAAGTATTCTCGGGAAAGGGACAACTTTTTCGTTTCATATTCCACGAAATGCGAGAAAAAGCTAAAAATTTGCCGATTGATCTTGATTCACAAGAAACATGAAGGAAGGATTTTTATCCTTCCTTATTTTTATGGACTTTTAAATCATAGTGAGAGACGGGTTTTCTATTTCATTAAACTTGATTGCGAAATAATCAAGTTTTTTTGTATAAAAAATTCCTTTTCGCAGCATTCTAATAGATGTGTTTTTGCATGCACACAACCATTTGGGTCCCATATACCCTGAAGAGGAAATAAAAAGGAGTGACACATATACGTAGTTCTAAATCCAGCAAGACTAACATAGTGTGAAAAGAGGTACAAGAACAAGGAGGAAAAGAATTGCGAGAATACATAAAGCGTTTTTTGATTGCTGGAATAATGGCTGTGTGTGTTAGTTTATTATTCTTTGGAATTAAACACGCGGAAGCTGCCAGTAGCATAAACGAGATGACAGCCGATTGGATGTGGCCGTCTGCTGGAGTCATTACCGATTCTTTTGGTACTAGACAGGGACAACATATGGGGATTGATATTGCATCATCCCCTGGTACTTCTATCTATGCAGTTGATAACGGCTTGGTCTCTAAGTCGTACTATTCAGATACATATGGAAATGTTGTGTTTATCAAGCATAATGATAACTTTGAGACAGTATATGCGCATTTACAGGAAAGAACAGTACAAGAGGGGACAAGGGTGAAGCGAGGCGATTGTATAGGAAAAATGGGCAGTACCGGCGATTCATCTGGTGTACATCTCCATTTTGAAGTGCACAAGTCACATTGGACGGTAGATAAAAAAAATGCCCTTAATCCTATGCTGGCATTAGGGGAGGTAAAGATTGGACAAGCAGTTGCTGCAGCCCCAAAGGATCAGCAGGTAATTGAAACGGCTGGGCATTTAATGGATGAAACAAAAGCTACATATGTCGTTAAAGCTGGTGATACATTATATTCAATAGCTAAAAAAACAAACATAAGCGTTACAGCATTAAAGGCAAAAAATGGTTTAATAAATGACCTTATTATTCCACAGCAAAAGTTAATCCTGAAATAAATAAAAAAGAACAAAAGGACAAGCTGTCTTTTTGTTCTTTTTTATGTTGAAGCCTAAAGCCTTTTTAGGAGATTTTTGTCGGAAAAGTGGCAGAGAAAAAGTTTTATTTAAGGATTTTCTACTGAGTTATTCACAAGGAAGTGATCTTTCAGTATAATTAATCTGTAAAAACAAAATAAGATCTGTCTTCGGGGCAGGGTGAAATTCCCGACCGGCGGTGATGAGAACAGACTCTAAGCCCGTGAGCCTGATTTTTAGGCAGGATTTGGTGCAATTCCAAAGCCGACAGTAAAGTCTGGATGGGAGAAGATGGAGGTTTGGCAGCATTCAAAAATTTTTTTTAATATTTGAATGTTTATTAGGCATACCTTCGTACAAAATTCTCCCTCAAGTGATTCTGCTTGAGGTTTTTTAATGGGATTTTTTGCGGGTATCAATAGGCTAAACCTACTTCTTTGGAGATGATGGATCCAAAAGAAGGAGAGAGAAAAATGGTTAAAGGACAGAACAAAGTAAGAGCATTAGTATCAATAGCTATGTTAAGCAGCATAGCATACGTTTTAATGTTGGTGAATTTTCCAATTCCGCCATTTCCAAACTTTTTAAAAATTGATTTTAGTGATCTTCCTGCGTTAATTGGCGCCTTAATTTTTGGACCAATGGCAGCTATATTAGTGGAATTGTTAAAAAATATTCTCGATTACTTCATGACAGGAAGTGAAACCGGTGTCCCTGTCGGACATATAGCAAATTTTATTGCAGGGCTTCTTTATATCCTGCCAACCTATTATATCTATAATAAAATCAAAACAAAAAAGGGCATGTCATTTGCTTTAATCGTTGGATCTATTTTAATGTCAGTGATTATGAGTGTACTAAACTATTATATTATATTGCCGGCGTATACTTATTTCCTTAATTTTCCTGCTATGAGTGCAGCTGAAATACGTCAATATATTGTTGCAGGTATTTTGCCGTTTAATTTAATCAAAGGCTTGGCCATGTCGCTTGTGTTTATGATTCTGTTTACAAAAATGGGTACATGGCTGAAAAAACAAGCTTCTTATAATGAGTATAAAATTAATGAGTATAAAATGAAAAAAATATAAAGGATAAAAGCACCCATATGGGTGCTTTTATCCTTTATATTTGAAATCTTTGTCAGATTAAATCACTGTCAAAAAAAAGCCCCCTAGCAAGAGGGAGCTTATTATTTTAAAAATTATTCAAATTTAGTTGCATCTCCGTCAAATGGCTCGTCAGCAACTTTGATTGAATCTGTAGGACAGCCATCAAAAGCATCCATCATATCATCAATTAAAACATCAGGAATTTCGACAGTTCCTTGGTTCTCATCAAGTGTTACAAATGCAATACCTTCATCATCATAATCATAAATGTCAGGTGCTGCTGCCCCACATGCTCCACATGCGATACATGTTTCTTTGTCTACGATAGTATATTTTGCCATTAAAAAAACCTCCCAAAAAATATAAACTTTTTATTGTTATCGTCTTAACGAAAATATTTCAACGATAAACTCTTTTCAATCCCTATTGTAAAGCTGTATGAAAAACTTTTCAATAGAAAAAATATTGAGAATACCATTTAAGCTTTTTTATTATGAAAAACATGGAACATATATTATAATAACTAGTTCCACTGTTTCATGATATGATGAAAAAGAATAGGATTCTGTGATTTGTGTTACAAAATCTTCAAATTTTGACAAAAAAGAAACTGCATGGTGATAAAATGAATCTAACCTTTAATCAACTAATGATCTTATATTGTTTACATAAACTACAGGGTGAACGAACGATCTATTCCATTTATCATTTAATACAGGGTAAAAAATCCTCGCAGACGATTCAGGATGCTCATTTATTTCATTTAACCCCTTTTTTTCAAACAGATACGAATATGAGCAGACTATCATTGGAAAAAACAGTTACCATATTGTCTAAAGAACAGCTAATTGTTGAAAAAACTGACCTGCATTATGCTGTCACATCGAAAGGGGAGCAAGAGCTCTCGAAAATGCTGGCGGAAACACCGATTCCGATTCATTTAAATGGATGGAAATATCAACGAACAGCCGCTTTGTTTTGGGAAAGATTGTCCCTAGCTGTTCAAGTTATTTCGCATTTAAAAAAACGAGAATCGAAATATATCCCTGTTCAAAGAAAAGCAGAACCCCTTTTGTGGATGAGACAATTTCTTAAACAAAACAGGTTGAGCAGAGATGCACTCGGATTACAGTTGTACCAAGAATTGGTTTCTTTACTTGAAAGCGATTCTTCTATTGAGCCTGATTATATTGTGATAAGACTGAGTGGATATCAATCCTTTGGTTTAACAGAATCCCAAGCAGCAAAACACTTCCGAATGGACTTATCCTATTACCATTATCTTTTTTTAAGTATGCTCCATTACATAACTGGGTATATTGAAAAAAATCCAAGTCAATTCCCAATTTTACATGCTTTTCTGGATAAACAACAAAAGCATAACTTAACGAATTCAACGGAAAAAACCTATGCTTTATTAAAACAAGGAAATTCCGTTACTGATATTATGACCATTCGCGGCTTAAAAAAAAGCACAATTGAAGATCATCTTGTTGAATTAGCATTAAATATTGAAGAGTTTTCAATTAATCCGTATGTATCAATTGAAAAACAGGAATTAATCAAGAAAGCGGCAAAAGAAAGGCAAACAAAGCAGCTTAAACAGATTCGAAGCCTTGTTTCAAATGCGGATTACTTTGAAATTAGACTTGTATTAGCAAAGTATGGTGAAGAATTATGATGCTGGAAAAGTATTTAACTCATTATTTCGAATATACCTCCTTTCGTCCAGGACAAAAGGAAGTGATTACCTCTATTCTTGATGGATTTCATACGATGGCGATGTTACCGACCGGTACAGGTAAATCACTTTGTTATCAGCTGCCTGGTTATTTGCTGGATGGTCATGTCCTTGTTATTTCCCCGCTATTATCTTTGATGCAGGATCAAGTTGAGCAGATGAAAATGAATGGCGAAAAACGTGTGGTGGCGATTAACTCTTTTCTTTCCGGAGGAGAAAGAAAAAGAGTCTTTAATCAGTTGGATCAATATAAATTTATTTTTGTATCACCTGAAACATTAGCTAATAATAAAATCATTGACATCCTTAAACGTTTAAACATTTCTTTATTTGTAGTAGATGAAGCACATTGTATTTCGCAGTGGGGATATGATTTTCGTCCCGACTATAGCAAGCTTGGTAATGTCCGGAAACAATTAGGGCAGCCGCTGACATTAGCCTTAACGGCTACAGCAACAAAACGAGTTATACAGGACATTATTCAAACGCTGGAGCTTGAGCATTGTAAAAAGGTGCTTTCTTCAGTTGACAGGCCCAATATTGCTTTAGCCGTCCAAAAAATTGACAGTCATCATGAAAAATGGGATGTGCTCTATGATTATGTATCAAAATTTGATAAACCGGGTATTGTTTATTTTTCAAGCAAGAAAATGGCGGAAGAAGCAGTTGAGTTATTACAGAATAAGGGCATCCCACGAGTGATGGCCTATCATGGCGGAATGGATCAAGAGTCTAGAATTTTGATCCAGCAGCAATTTCTTCATGATCAACTTGATATTATCTGTGCGACAAGTGCTTTCGGTATGGGCATTAACAAAGAAAATATTCGTTTTGTTATTCATTTTCATATGCCGCAGCAAATGGAATCGTACTTACAAGAAATAGGGCGGGCAGGAAGAGATGGAAGGTCAAGTATTGCTGTGCTCCTATATGCTGCAGGTGACGAGCAACTCGCGTATCAACTGGCAGAGTCGGAAATGCCTTCTCCGGAACAGCTTGATTGGATAGCGAAAGTGTTGAAAACATCAAGCGATCTTTCCTATTATCAGATACCTTTTCAAGATGAACTGCAACGAATGGGTGGATTTACAGAGATTCAATGGCGGATGTTATGTGATTACTTATTGCGGATTGAAGGAACGGAAGATGACGTGAACAAGGTTTTTGGTCATTACAAAAAAGAGTTGGATAATAGGAGGACATTAAAACGGGAAAAAATTGCTTTTATGACAAACTGGAGCAATTCTAAAAGCTGTAGAAGAGAAAAGATCCTTGAATATTTTGGCGAGGGACCGGCGGGACAAAGGCCTGAAAACTGTTGTGATATTTGTGGACTGGATTGGAGTAAATTTGATAAATCTCCGACTCTTACCAAGAATAATGGCGAATTTAGTTGGAAACAACGGTTAGCTGATATATTATTAAACTAATAGAAATTTTTTTAACCAAACCTTAATATTAAAATACTAATGTAACATGACGTGCATAAGTGAGCTGAAATGATGAAAAAAAAGTATCGTGACCTTATTCATGAGGTGACTGACGAGCAATTATACCATTCTTTATACTTAACACAGATTTTCCTTTTCCTGGTATCATTTATTTTAGGTATATATTTATTTGACAGCTTTTCTGCCTTTTTCGAGTTATTTAGATGGAAGGATCCAAATATATTGTTTGTTGGAGGAACAGCCGGCCTCGCTGTATTTTCCTTAGACCTTATTTTGATGAAAATATTGCCAGATAAATATTATGATGATGGTGGATTAAATCGCCGGATTTTCCAGGGTCGGTCATTAATACAGGTGGCATTCATAGCTCTTATTGTTTCGATTAGTGAAGAAATATTATTTCGCGGGGTCATTCAAACCCATTTTGGTTTGTTTGTCTCAAGTCTCATTTTTGCTTTTGTACATTACCGATATTTATTTAATTGGTTTTTATTTGTAAATGTAACCGTGTTAAGTTTTTTAATCGGCTATATTTATTTACATACTGAAAATATTCTTGTAACGATTACAATGCATTTTTTAATTGATTTTTTACTAGGGTGTGTCATCAAGTACAAATTTGCAAAGAAACAAACTGAACAGGAAGGGACATTCGATGAATAAAGAGGATCCATACAGAGATCAAGTAGAAAGACGTCGGCAAAGGATTACACCGGCAAATTTTGAAGAGGGACAAGTTGTCGAAAGAGAGGAACTGCCGCCGAGAAGCCGGGTTCATCAGCAAAAAAGGAAAAAAAATAAATGGAAGTTAAAATATCCAATCATTCGTTTGCTAGTGCTTTTCTTTATTCTCCTGCCGATTACTATCTTTAGTATCTATTCTACAATTGCAAAGAATAAAATTGGGGATTCAGAGCCTGCTGTTGGGGAATCGACAGATGGTTTTGAAGTTATTGATATAGAGGATTCTAAAGATACAAATACCATCATTGAGGATCCTGCTGAAGAAAAAGATAACAGTCAAAAAATCGAAGAGGATACTGAGGAAGAATCCGATGCAACAGAAAATGAACAAAATGCTGGAGAAATTGATGAAGGTCTCAAACAACAGGATATGGACGTGCCGTCAACAGATGTTTCTTCCTTGTTAGATGAGAGCAAAAACAGCTCAAATCATTCTGTACCAAAAGATACTGTCTATCATACCGTTAAACCAGGTGAAACGATCTTCAGAATTTCAATGAAATATTATCAATCGAAAGCAGGTATTGAAACAATAAAAGAAACGAATGGTCTTTCCACTAATGAGATCAGAGTAGGTCAAGTGTTGATTATTCCATTTAATAAGTAAAATTGGTTTTTGTTCATATATCCCCGGACAAGTTCATAAATTGTTATGGGAAGGCGGGGGATAGTATGGAATCACCAATTATGATGCTTGATGAAAGAACGGATCAAGCAACAAGAAAGATGCTGCAAAAGGTGGTTGAACGTAAGCAGAAATTCGATCGGTTAACACGGTTACATTTAATGGTGATGTGGAGTACAATTTTTATTACGTTTGTTTATTTTGTTTATCTGTATTTCACGACGATTAAGCCCTATTCATATTCTTTTGCTGCGCTTTTTTCAAATTTTGTCAATCATTCAAGTAATTTATTCATGCTAATGGTGATATTCGGCTTATTTGGTTTAATGAATGTGTACCGGCAAAAACGGGATAAAGCAGAAAAGGAATTTCATGCCTTGCGCTGTGAAATCATTGATAAAAGTAAGGATTTATGGAAAAAGGAAGATGAATGGAAAAACCGTCACCTTGTTTTTGAAATGATGAAAAAGAATTATGATGTTAATTTATATCATGAAAACAAATAAGAGCAGGTACCTGCTCTTATTTGTTTTCATATATTGAATAAATGCTAGAAAATTTTCTTTTGATTGCGCTCATCTTTCAGGATTTCTACCGCTTCACGAAAACGCTGGGAATGAACGATTTCTCTTTCTCTTAAAAAGCGGAGACTATCATTTATATCAGGATCATCACTCATATTGATAAGCCATTGATAGGTGGCTCTTGCTTTTTCCTCAGCTGCAATATCTTCATAGAGATCGGCGATTGGATCACCTTTCGCTTGTATATACGTAGCAGTCCAAGGTACACCTGCCGCATTATGATAAAATAGTGCTTTATCGTGGTTGGCATAGTGGCCGTCAAGACCGGCTGCTTTCATTTGCTCTGGGGTGGCATCTTTCGTTAATTTATAGACCATTGTTGCGATCATCTCTAAATGGGCAAATTCTTCGGTACCAATATCGGTTAAAAGACCGACAACTTTATCCGGTATCGTATAGCGTTGGTTTAAATAGCGCAGAGCAGCAGCTAATTCACCGTCAGCCCCGCCATATTGCTCGATTAAAAACTTCGCTAACATCGGATTACATGTACTGACGCGGACAGGATATTGTAATTTTTTTTCGTAAATCCACATTCTGTTTGATTCCTCCTTTTTACGAGGTTTACATTCAAGGCAAGCCCTCTCCGCATCCTAGAAAGTCGAGCTGCGACGCCTAGCCGCTCGAGGTCTTAAGCTGTGTCGATGAGAAGGTGAAGGACAACCTTCTCCCCGACCCATCTTAAGCTTGTCGCGGCTGGGCAAGGCGTCTCCGCATCCTAGAATAGTCGAGCTGCGAGTGCTAGGAACTCGAGTCATAAGCCAATCGCTTCTGAAGGCAAAAACCGGCCTTCAAAAGCGCTCGTCTTATGCTTGTCGTTCCTGAGCGAGCCCTCTCCGCATCCTAGACTTGCCATGGCCACGGTGGATCGTCCCAGTTCCAGGGGCATCCGGAATAGCTGTTTCCAAATTGCTGCAAGGGTCCATACTTACTTTCAATGATTTTTTTTAGTCTCTTACGTTCGGCCGCACATTGATTAAATTGATTAATGGCTTCCACATCATCATTATGAGTATCTAAATAGAGTGTCAGCTCTACGAGAACAAAATCAACTGTTTGAAGTTGTTCAAGTAACTGATAATATTCCGGAGGGAGCTGTTTCATTCTCTGAAGCCTCCCTTCGCCATTTCATACGGGCTGTAGTAGGGGTCGTAGAAAGCCTTCCAAAGTGTTCCTGCCCTTAAAGCTTCCATAGGAGAAAATTGTTCCAGATTAGGCGGCTGGAATCCTATATATAGGTGTGGAGGAGTAGAATATCTTTTTGTTTTAATTGGTTTACAAGGGTCAAACGGACTTATATATGGATGATAAAACTTGGTGTTAGTAAACACACAATCCCTCCTTCGTATGCGTCTTTAAATCATATGAAGGAAAACTTTTTCTATGTTCACTTTTTATTGGTCTAGTTCTAATCTGTTTTTTTATCCTTTTGGTCATTTATGGTATGATTTCTAAAGATTGATTGAATATATTTGGGGGATGTATGGACATTTTTATTGTGTTATTAGTAGGATTTTTGTTAGGGGTATGTTTGCTGCTCTTTATGTATAAAGAGGCATTTTCTAATAGAGTGATCTATCATCATTTAACATTCACTTCTTTTCCAAAAAGTTTTGGTAAATTGAACCTTTTCTTTATTTCTGATATCCACCGACGGCGGATATCGGGAAAAATAATCGAACAAGTACAAGGAAAGGTAGATCTCGTTATTATCGGCGGAGATATTACGGAAAAGGGTGTTCCGATGGAGCGAGTAAAGAATAATCTTCTTCAGTTAAAAAAACTTGGAAAGGTTCTATTTGTTTGGGGTAATAATGATTATGAAGTAGATGTCCCGCGTTTAGAATCGTTGTTTTTAAGTCTTGAAATAGAAGTGCTCGTCAATCGTTCTATTTCCTTTGAATCTCGGCAAGGAGAGCGTTTTTTTATTTTAGGTGTTGATGATTTAAGCACAAATCAGGCTGATATTGATCAAGCGCTAATGAAAACGGATCACAATTGCTTTAAAATATTAGTTAGTCATAATCCAGAAATCAGCAGGAAACTTCGTTCAGACCATGGAATCAGCCTCATGTTATCCGGACATACACATGGAGGACAGATTCATTTATTGGGTTTCAGTCCTTATGAGAAAGGAAAATTAATAACAGAGCACGAGCGGACAATATTGATTAGTAATGGCTATGGGACAACAGGAGTCCCCCTCCGATTAGGTGCTAAAGCAGAAACACATCTATTGACCATTGAACATGGTCGTAACTAATCCATTGTGGAAAAGTTCTTTTAACGTGTTGAATAATATTATTTTGCAGCTAATGTAGACGACTCACAAATAGAGTGTTTTTTCATACACTACATTAAGAGTTTGTTCACGGTAGGGGGCATAATCATGCGCTTAGAACGATTGAATGCAAATAAAATTAAAATATTTTTATCTCTGGATGACTTATTTGACAGAGGTTTAACGAAAGATGATATATGGAAAGATTCATTAAAGTGGCATCAGCTTTTTCACGATATGCTTGAGGAGGCTAGTGAAACCCTTGATGTAGATATACATGGGTCTGTTGCGGTAGAAATTTTCTCCATGCAGGCACAAGGGATGGTCATGATTGTAACCGTGGAAGAACAAGAGGAAGAGATCTTTGGCGAAAGCTTTATTGATATGCAAGTTACAATGGAGGGGAATGTTGAAATTCTGTTTGAAATAGAAGATTTTGAGCATGTTATTCAATTGGCCAAACGATTAGCAGCTATTGGTTTTTCGGGTGGAACATTATATTCAATGAACAATGCTTATTATTTTTTAATTGATAATGTTTGTTCGGACATTCAGACTCAAATTGTAGCGATAATCGCTGAATATGGTAATCCATCTTTTAGAAGTATCCATGTTATTCAGGAATATGGAAAAACGATCATGAAGGAAAATGCTGTAAGTCAAATTATGACATATTTTCATTAAAAAACTTCCAATTAAGGGGGTTTTTGCTTACATGCTAACGATGTTAATCTGTAAAAAAATCCCCCGTCTTAGTATCTGGTTAATATCAGAAAGTGGGGGATTTATCGTATGGTCTTTAGTACATAGGTAGAATGGTATTTTAAAGATTCGTAAAATTTTAAATATATAAAACTTTATCCTTGCATAAACGATGCAAAGATTATACTATTTTTTTAAGATAACAACAATTGCTTGCTTTTTAGGGGGTTCACAAATGGCAGCCGATGATAATAGTAAAGAAAATAAGATAAATGAAGAGAAACATGATATATTAAAATCCACGCAAACCGTCATTCATAAAGCTCTTGAGAAGCTTGGGTATCCTGAAGAAGTCTTTGAGCTGCTGAAAGAACCGATTCGTATGATGACTGTCAAGATACCGGTGCGTATGGATGATGGATCAACGAAAATCTTTACAGGCTATCGGGCCCAGCATAATGATGCAGTAGGTCCTACAAAAGGCGGTATTCGATTTCATCCCAATGTATCAGAAAATGAAGTAAAGGCACTTTCCATTTGGATGAGCTTAAAATGTGGGATTGTTGATTTACCTTATGGCGGAGGAAAAGGTGGAATTGTGTGTGATCCCCGGGATATGTCATTTCGGGAATTAGAACGTCTGAGCCGCGGCTATGTAAGGGCAATCAGTCAGATTGTCGGTCCGACTAAAGATATCCCGGCACCGGATGTATTTACGAATTCGCAAATTATGGCGTGGATGATGGATGAATACAGTCGGATTGACGAATTTAATTCACCTGGATTTATCACAGGTAAACCACTTGTTCTAGGAGGGTCACATGGGCGTGAATCTGCTACGGCTAAAGGAGTAACTATTTGCATTCGTGAAGCAGCCAAGAAAAAGGGGATTGATTTAAATGGTGCCCGTGTGATAGTTCAAGGCTTTGGAAATGCCGGCAGTTTTCTAGCGAAATTTATGAATGATACGGGTGCAAAAGTAATTGGGATATCAGATGCATACGGGGCCCTTTATGATCCGGATGGACTTGATATTGATTATTTACTTGACCGAAGAGATAGTTTTGGCACAGTAACGAAGCTGTTTAACCACACGATTACTAATCAGGAACTGCTGGAACAGGATTGTGATATTCTTGTTCCTGCAGCGATAGAAAACCAAATTACGGAAAAGAATGCGAACAATATCCATGCGAAAATTGTTGTGGAAGCTGCTAACGGGCCAACTACTCTAGAAGCAACAGAAATATTAACGAATAGAGGAATTCTTCTTGTTCCAGATGTCTTGGCATCATCCGGGGGTGTGACAGTATCGTACTTTGAATGGGTCCAAAATAATCAGGGCTATTATTGGACAGAAGAAGAAGTGGCTGAAAGATTAGAAAAAGTAATGGTAAAAGCATTTAATTATATATATGAAACAGCTCAAAATCGCCGGGTTGATATGAGGCTTGCAGCCTACATGGTTGGTGTACGAAAAATGGCCGAAGCATCAAGATACCGCGGCTGGGTATAATAAATATTATCATATTGAAACTTTCAATAAAAACTCCTATCATAGTATAGTTAGGAGTTTTTTATTTTATTGCCATATTATTTATCGAGAAGCTTGTTTAGGAGTGAACAAAGGATGAGACAGGAAGAGGTCATTATTATTGGCGGCGGTCCATGTGGATTGGCTGCAGCCATTGCATTACAAGAAGTAGGGATCACACCACTGGTGATAGAAAAAGGGAATATCGTAAATGCCATTTATCATTACCCAACACACCAAACCTTTTTTAGCTCTAGTGATAAATTAGAAATTGGTGATGTTGCTTTTATAACAGAAACACGTAAAGCAAACCGAAGTCAGGCTCTTGCTTATTATCGGGAAGTTGTCAAAAGAAAAAATATACGCGTAAATGCCTTTGAAAAAGTACTAGAGGTGAAAAAGAATACTTCCGGCTATATTGTATCAACTAGTAATGATCAATACGAAACTGCATCCGTTGTGATTGCAACCGGTTATTATGATCATCCTAATTATTTAGATGTACCGGGCGAAGAATTGCCAAAGGTTTTCCACTATTTTAAAGAAGCACACCCATACTTTGATAAAGACGTCGTTGTTATTGGATTAAAGAATTCGGGTGTCGATGCAACACTTGAACTTGTGAAAGCTGGGGCAAGAGTAACTGTATTGTATCGCGGCAGCGAATATTCACCAAAGATTAAACCATGGATTTTGCCGGAATTTGAGGGTCATGTCCGAAATGGGCGAATCGAAATGGTGTGGGAGGCAGCTGTATCAGAAATAAAAGAAGATTCATTGACATATGTAAAAGATGGCAATGAGTATACCATTAAAAATGATTTCGTCTTTGCAATGACAGGCTACCATCCTGATAAAGACTTTCTTAAAAAGATAGGCGTGAAAATAGATTCAGAAACAGGTCGTCCTTACTATAATGAAGAAACAATGGAAACAAATGTAGAAGGGATTTTTATCGCTGGCGTGATTGCTGCTGGAAATGAGGCAAATGAGATTTTTATTGAAAATGGCCGTTTCCATGGTGGGAAAATTGCTAATGCCTTAAAGAATATAAAGTCCCAATCGTTGTCATAAAGCACTGAAAAAGGTCCTTTTAAGAAAGGACCTTTTTCAGCTAAAGCTGTGTTATTGGAACATTTGCTCAATCTTTTTGAAATCATTTGTTGCTGCTAATGCAATCAATAATTTAATCCTTGCTTTTTGACCATTTAAGCCATTTGAAAAAATAACGCCAAGCTGTTTTAAATGGGCGCCTCCGCCTTCATAGGAATAGTTATCTTCGGCAATTCCATTAAAGCAGAGAGAAACAAGAACGATCGGAATATTTGCATCCACTAAGGCTGTTATTCCATCAATGGCTGCAGGTGGAAGATTCCCTTGTCCAAGAGCTTCGATGACAATTCCGTCATAATGAAGCTCTTTTATCGCATAAAATAGCGAGGAGTCCGTTCCTGCATGGGCTTTCAATAACGCTACTCGATTTGAAATATGATCAATCTGATAATATTCCAGTTCTAATGGGGAATGGTGAAAAATAATCCCTCTTTTTGTGACAATGCCAATAGGACCGTATTGTGGACTTTGAAAGGTGGAAACATTGCTCGTATGAAATGTTAGATACATTCATTTATGAATAAATTAACACGGTCTTGGAGTTAGCCTATCCCCAGCAAAATTATAACTAATCGTAAATCTTTGTTAAGATAATAAAAGTAGAATATCCTGTTATAAAAAAAGGGTGATATCAGTGAAAAAAGTGATTTTAATAACAACTGGTGGAACAATAGCAAGTAAACCGAATGCAAGTTCAGGGAAATTAGCTTCCGGCGCTTTAACGGGTGAAGAACTTGCTGATTTATGTAATCTTCCGAAAGATATAGAGGTGGTTGTAGAATCTGCATTTCAAAAGGCAAGCATGCATCTAACTTTCGAAGATTTGACTAAATTGAAGAATCTCATCGAACATTATTTTAAAGACAAAAGTGTGGATGGTATTGTAGTTACCCATGGTACAGATACTCTTGAGGAGACTGCCTATTTCTTAGATTTAACCGTGGGTGACGAAAGGACAGTAGTTGTTACTGGCTCACAGCGTTCTATTGATGATGCAGGTAGCGATGTATATATAAATATGAGACATGCTATTTATACTGCATGTGAAGAAGACCTTCGAGGTTCTGGAACGGTAGTTGTCTTTAATGAGCGTATCTTTGCAGCTAAGTATGTCAAGAAAGAGCACGCATCTAATATCCAAGGATTTAACGCATTTGGCTTTGGATATCTTGGTATTATTGATAACGATAAAGTACAAATATTTCAGAAACCTATTAAACATGAGTATTATAAAATGCAAAACCCTATTCCTACAGTGGATTTAATTAAATGTTATTTAGAGGCAGATGGAAAGTTTATTAAAGCAGCTAGAGAGTGTGGAGTAAAAGGAATTGTTTTAGAGGGTGTAGGGAGAGGGCAAGTTGCGCCTAAAATGATGGAGGAAATTGAAAAAGCTATTGAAGCTGGTATAACAATTGTGATCACTACTAGCTCCGAAGAAGGGGCAGTTTACCCAACATATGACTATTATGGAAGTACATATGATCTTTGTAACAAAGGAGTCATCCTTGGTGGTGACTATGATTCAAAAAAAGCAAGAATTAAATTAGCAGTATTACTTTCATCAAATGAAAATGAATTTAAATTTATATAGTCTAGAAAATAAAAAGCCCTTATCAGAGGGCTTTTTATTTTTGGAACTAATATGTAAAACGTTTACTTTATTTAAAAAAGAGTGATAAGTACAGTATTGAGATATAGGGCGTAAGAGAGTTTAGTAATTGAGGATAATGGTGTTTAGGACATAAGAGTAATGGATGAATTGGTGAATAAGATTTGGATTTATCTACTTGCAAATTGTGTGGTAATAAGATTAAATATTTTGTTTTAGGTTAAAGATGATTGGCTATTTACAACGCTTTTTGTACTTTATTAATTCCTTCAAAGTGTATTTTTGAGACATTACTCGTATGTGTTTTTGTAACGTTGCTTGCTGTAGGAATTTCATCATTTAATACAACAAGTACACCTTTATTCTTTGCATCTTCACTGGAGGCTACTCGAAACGATGAGATAACGTTATATAAGCCATCTGAACCAATTTCGTTACTTGATCGCATTGCCCCGGTAACAATGATTGGAAATGAAGTATCGGTTGTTAAATCAAGAAAATAAGCTGTTTCCTCCAGTGTATCAGTTCCGTGGGTAATAACAACCCCATCGATCCCCTGCTTGCTATACTCTTCAATCATAGTTTTTAAAGTTAGCATTTCTTTAATGGTAATATGTGGAGAGGGCAATTGAAACGGTTCTTCAATGATCAGCTCCCCTAGGTCGGTCAATTCTTTTGTGTGCTGTGTAATTGGGTTATGATCGGTTGGTTTTACAGTTCCTGTTTCATCCTCGCTCATTGAAATCGTACCACAAGTGTGAATGATTAAGATTTTTTTAGACATAAAAAAAGCCTCCAAATAATGATCGTGTAAACTTCCAGAAAGAAGAAGAAAAAGATTTTTATTATTTACAAAATATTCCTGTTGCAGCAAATAGGTCATTTTCAATATGAACATATCATGGTAGGATTAAAGAAAATAGATTGAAAAGAGGACGGCTAATGCTGGGAATACTATCAGCCGGGATTGCACCTGGTTTAGCCTTATTATGTTACTTTTATTTAAAAGATCGTTTTGGTGTTGAACCTATCTCAATGGTGATCAGAACATTTTTATTCGGTTCACTTCTTGTGTTTCCCATCATGTTTATTCAGTATGTACTGGATACGGAAAATATTATACATTCTAGTTTAGCTGATGCATTTCTATCAACAAGCTTACTTGAAGAATTCTTTAAATGGTTTATTGTTTACTACACGGCGTTTCTTCATTTCCATTTCGATGAACCATATGATGGGATCGTGTATGGAGCATCTGTTTCTCTTGGCTTTGCAACCACAGAAAATATTTTGTACTTGGTGGCAAACGGGCTTGAGTTTGCACTTGGCCGTGCGCTTCTTCCTGTTTCGAGCCATGCTCTATTCGGTGTTATTATGGGGTATTATTTAGGAAAAGGGAAGTTTTCTTCCTCCTCAAATTTTAAATGGCTCGTCTTATCCTTTCTGATTCCCTTTCTCTTACATGGAATCTATGATTATATTCTCATTTCGCAAACAAACTGGGTTTATATCATGCTGCCGTTTATGATTTTTCTTTGGTGGCTCGGATTACGGAAAGTAAAAAAGGCCCATACGTTAAGTGCCCAATATGCAGAGATGCAAAAAGCCTTTCATTCTTGTGAATGAAAGGCTTTTTAGTTGTGCTGGTAATTTTATTGTATAAAAAACCAATTAATACAAAAAATACGACTAATATGAGAATGATTTACAACTGGGGGTAGTAGAACCATGAAAAGAATAATATTACAATCAAAACTCATTGTCCTTTTCTCTATATTCTTATTCATTGTCCCAACTCAAGACAGAGTGAATGCTTTTTCCAATCAAGTCATTCAACAAGGCGCTGTTGGTGATGATGTAATTGAGCTCCAATCCCGTCTTCAATATTTAGGTTTTTATAACGGAGAAATTGATGGTGTCTTCGGTTGGGGTACATATTGGGCATTACGGAATTTTCAATATGAGTTTGGCCTGCCGATTGATGGATTAGCAGGGACGGATACAAAAAATAAACTCGCAAAAGCTTCCAAATACAATGAGCAATTTGTAAAAAATCAAATCAATAAAGGAAATAAATTTACACATTATGGAGGAACAGATTTAAATAAACAAAAACAACCGGCCGCGAAGGCGCCTGCTGGAGGCAATCAACAAAATCAAGCACCGGCAAAGCCAGCTCCCAAGGCACAGCCAAACACACCAGCTCCGCAAGGGAATAATAAGCCGACCGCAGCAAATGTTCCAAATGGTTTTTCGCAAAATGATATTCAATTAATGGCAAATGCTGTATATGGCGAATCAAGAGGAGAGCCATACGTCGGGCAGGTGGCCGTTGCTGCGGTCATTTTGAACCGGGTAAACAGTGCATCGTTCCCAAATACTGTTTCCGGCGTTATTTTTGAACCACGTGCCTTTACAGCTGTTGCAGATGGACAAATCTGGCTTACACCTAACGAAACAGCTAAAAAGGCTGTACTTGATGCTATAAATGGCTGGGATCCGACAGGTGATGCAATTTATTATTTTAATCCTGATACGGCGACAAGCGGATGGATTTGGACACGGCCGCAAATTAAACAGATCGGTAAGCATATATTCTGCAAATAAAGAGGTGAGTACATTGTTTAGAGGAATTCTGATCGCAGTATTGTCATTAGGTGTTGCAGGTACAGCATTATGGGGTTATCAGGAACATCGGGAAAAAAACGCTGTATTACTCAATGCAGAAAATAACTATCAAAGAGCTTTTCATGATTTATCCTATCAAGTAGATTTATTGCATGATAAAATAGGTACCACGCTGGCAATGAATTCACGTGAGTCTTTATCACCGGCACTTGCAGAGGTTTGGAAAATTACGTCTCAAGCCCATAATGATGTCGGACAGCTGCCATTAACTTTGCTTCCCTTTAATAAAACGGAAGAGTTTTTAGCGAAAATTGGTGATTTTAGCTATCAGGCGACGATTCGAGACCTTGATAAGGAACCGTTAAGCGACGAAGAGTACAAAGCGTTGAAAGAGCTGTACGGCCAAGCAGAAGAGATTCAAAACGAATTAAGGAATGTACAGCATATGGCGTTAAAAAATAACCTGCGCTGGATGGATGTAGAGCTTGCGTTAGCAACAGGAAAAGAATCAGCTGATAATACGATTATTGATGGATTTAAAACAGTCGAAAAAGCGGTAGACAGCTATGGAGAGACAGACTTTGGGCCAGCCTTTGTCAATCTGCAAAAAGATGATGCAGGGTTTAATAATTTAGCAGGCAAAAGTATTTCTAAAGAGGAAGCCGTGAAAATTGCTAATAAATATGCCGGCTTAGGAAAAGATGTAGAAGTAAATGTAACCAAAAATGGTGATGGATCCGATTATGAGTTTTACAGTGTCTCGATTGAAGATAAAAAAACAAATCAAATAGCAAATATGGATATAACCAAAAAAGGCGGTTATCCAATCTGGTACATCCTGTCACGAGATGTTACTGAACAAAAAATCAGCTTAAATGATGCAAGTAATAAAGCTTTGCAGTTTCTAAAGGATAATGGGTTTAAAGACTTAGAAATGTTTGAAAGTACCCAATACGACAATATTGGTGTCTTTACCTTTGTGAAAACTGAAAACGGAGTAAGGATCTATCCTGAGTCTGTTAAAATGAAGATAGCGCTTGATAATGGCCAAATAGTTGGTTTTTCCGAAGAAGATTATTTAAAATCGGTAAATGATAAGCGGAAAATAGCTAATCCATCGCTTACACTTGAAGAAGCAAAAAAGAAAATCAATCCACAAGTGAAAATAATGGACGATGGTTTAGCTGTCATTATGAATGATATGAATAAAGAAGTACTATGCTATGAATTTATGGGAACACTTGACCAGGACACCTATCGAATTTTTATTAATGCTGAATCGGGAATAGAAGAGAAAGTGGAGAAGATGAAAAATGCTGAACAGATTTATGAAAAGGTAGTTTAGAATCAGAACAAACTGCTGCGTGCTTCATTCCAATTTTTTGCATGAGTGAAAAGCAAAAAATGAATGGACACGCAGATTTTTTTTGTTTTGGCTTTAGTTTGAAACGTATTCTTTTCTTGCATCAACATATTTGTACATGGCATAATTTACATATTGGAGAGTGCCTGAAGAAAAGAGAGATCATATGCTAACAATAGGAAACTCACTCATTTTAGAACCTAAATATGCTAAACAAACGGAAAAGTACAAATGCAGATTAGTTGAGCGAAAGGATAATATTCTTTATATTGATTATCCAATAAATATGAAGACAAATCGGACAACTTTTTTAGTTGATGGAACCCAACTTCGGGTTTCATTTGTTGAAGGAAAGTCAGGGTATCTTTTTGAAACAGAAATACTCGGAAGAATGGTTCAGGGAATTCCCATGATGATGTTAGTTTATCCGGGTGATGACCATGTGATCAAAATTCAAAGAAGGGAATTTGTACGCATTGAGACGTCTGTAGATGTTGCTGTTCATCCACTAAAAAATGAGTTTCAACCCTTTACAACAATTACGGAAGATATCAGTGCAGGAGGATCATTGGTCGTTTTGAATCACTCCTTCAATATGAAACCCGGGATGAGTATCAGGTCGGTGTTTGTACTACCAATGCAAAATGGCGATACACATTACATGGATTTGGTAAGTAAAGTAATCAGGGTTATGAAAAAGACTGGTACGAATCAGAATTTATTTTCAATCCTGTTTACGGATGTAACGCCTCAGCAAAGACAACAGCTGCTAAGGTTTACTTTTGACCGGCAATTAGCTTTAAAGAAAAAAGGAATTGAGCTTGGGGAATATTAGCACTTTATTTATCCCATAATAGAAATATATCTATAATATGGGGTTGTATAAAGATGAAAATAGTTGAAAGATTGCTATTAAAATTGATTATTATTCAATTTGTTTTCTTGCTGTTGACGCAAGTTTTTTTTCATAAGCTGAATTCATTTCCAGAGCTGCAGCAGCTGGCACAATATGAAGGTGTATCAGAAAATGATTTAACCGAGTTTTTAGAGACTTTTTCAAGTAAGTAAATTGCAGGGGCTTCCCTGCTTTTTTGAATTCCCGAACAAAATTCCTAAGATAACACCGTATTATCTTCATATGGTAAAATAGAATAGTTAAGGGGAAAAGAGAAGTGACTCATTGGATCATGAAAGTAAATATTTTTGAACTTAGATGATTGTCTAACTAAGCATATAGGAGGAAATATGAAAGATAAAATATCAATCGCCATAGATGGCCCTGCTGCAGCCGGTAAAAGCACTGTTGCAAAAAGAGTAGCTGAAAACCTGTCATACATTTATATTGATACTGGAGCGATGTATAGAGCTATAACCTATAAGGCGATTCTTCAACAGGCAGATCTCGAAAATGAGATTGAATTGAGCCGGATATTAGCTGAAACAAAAATAGAATTGATACCAGAAAAGGGCGGCCAGTCCATTTATTTAGATGGGGTAAATGTTACAAATGAAATTAGAACACCAAAGGTGACCAATTCTGTTTCAATCGTCGCACGTCATTTGTTAGTAAGAAGCGAATTAACAAAAAGGCAGCAAAGCCTTGCAGCTAACGGTGGCGTCGTAATGGATGGGCGTGATATAGGTACACATGTTTTACCAAATGCAGAGGTAAAGGTATTCTTATTGGCATCGGTTGAGGAACGGGCAAATAGACGTCACGCCGAAAATCTTTTAAAAGGCTACCCATCGGATCTAAAAAAACTTCAAGAAGAAATAGAGCAACGGGACAAGCTTGATTCTGAGAGGGAAATTGCACCACTAAAGAAGGCTGATGATGCAATAGAGATAGATACAACCGCTTTAGAGATTGAACAGGTTGTTGAAAAGATCATGGAACTGGTAAAAGAAAGGATAAGATAGAGTTGAATTTGTATCCATTGGGTCGCAGTATTTGTAATTTTATTTTGTTTCCAATATATCAATTTAAAGTCATTGGCAAAGAAAATGTTCCTAAAGATGGCGGGGTTTTGCTTTGTTGTAACCATATTCATAATTTTGATCCAGAAGTGATTGGTATAACATCACCAAGGCCGATCCATTTTATGGCAAAGGAAGAACTGTTTTCAGTACCCGTACTTGGTAAAATCCTCCCGCATATCAATGCTTTTCCTGTTAAAAGAGGGTTTAGTGACCGGGGAGCACTGAGAAAAGGATTAGAAGTATTAAACGATGGGAAGGTTTTAGGATTGTTTCCTGAAGGGACGAGAAGTAAAACAGGGGAATTGGGTAAAGGACTAGCCGGGGCAGGGTTCTTCGCGCTTCGTTCAAATGCCCATATAGTTCCTTGTGCGATTATAGGACCGTACAAGCCTTTTAAAAGGTTGAAAGTTGTTTATGGAAAACCGATTCCTATGGATGAATACAGACAGAATAAAGCTTCAGTTGAACAAGTGACAGAAGCCATTATGAATGAAATTAAACATCTTATTACAGCCCATACGTAATTCGTCTTGCTTGACAAAAAGAGTCATTTATAAGAAGTTTATACAAAGAGATTTTTTTTTTGAAAATTCTTTCGATGGGATTTTTGTACTTCATTTGGATCATAGTGACAAATGAAATAATCATTTTATAAAAGCAAGTTCTGCGGACTAAGGAGGAATACATATGTCAGAGGAAATGAATAATGTAGATGTTAAGAATTTTGAGGTTGGAGATACTGTTCGTGGTATCGTAACAAAAGTGGAAGAAAAACAAGTTATAGTGGAAATTCCGGAAAGTAAACTCGATGGAATTATTCCTATCAGTGAATTATCAAGCCTTCACATTGAAAAGGCCAGTGATGTAGTTGCACAAGGCGATAACCTTGACTTAGAGGTATTAAAAGTTGAAGAAGAGGCACTAATTCTATCTAAACGAAAAGTTGATGCCGAAAAAGCCTGGGATCAGCTTGTTGAAAGATTTGAAAAAGGGGAAACATTTGAAGCAGAAATTAAAGATGTTGTTAAAGGCGGATTAGTGGTTGACCTTGGGGTTCGCGGCTTCGTACCAGCTTCTTTAGTAGAATCTCATTTTGTAGAAGATTTCTCTGATTATAAAGGAAGAACGCTCACATTTAAAATCGTTGAGCTTGATAAAGATAAGAACCGTATCATTCTTTCACACCGTGCTGTTTTAGAGGAAGAGAAAGGCAAACAAAAGAAACAGTTATTAGGTTCACTCAGTGCAGGTCAAGTGTTAGAAGGAACTGTACAAAGGATTACAGATTTCGGCGCATTTGTTGATATTGGCGGTATTGATGGACTTGTTCATATTTCACAATTATCCTATCAACATGTTGAAAAACCATCAGATGTAGTTGAGGAAGGGCAAAAAGTTCAAGTTAAAGTATTAAGTGTAGATCAGGACAATGAAAGAATTTCATTATCGATCAAAGAGACACTGCCTGGACCTTGGACAAATATTGCCGAAAAGGCACCACGAGGAGCCGTTTTAGACGGTGAAGTAAAACGCCTTGTTTCATATGGTGCATTCGTTGAGGTATTTCCTGGTGTTGAAGGACTTGTTCATATTTCGCAAATCTCTCATAAGCATATCGGTTCACCGCATGAAGTATTGAGCGATGGAGAAAAAATAAAAGTAAAAGTTCTTGATGTCAACGAAGCGGATCAACGTTTGTCCTTAAGTATAAAGGAATTGGAAGAAAACGTGCCGGAAGTCACTGATTATGAGCTTCCTGAAGAATCAAAAGGTTTCCAATTAGGTGATATGATTGGTGATCAATTAAAGAATCTTAAAAAATAATGGTGATATAAATTGTCCAGATCAAAAAGAAAATGGGAGCATATTCAGTATGCTCTCACAACAGGCCAGGATAGAGTAACCGGTTTGGATGACATTGTTTTTATTCACCAAAGTCTGCCTGATACAGGGGTCAATCATATTTCATTGGATACTACAATTGGCGAACTTTCTGTAAGTTCGCCAATTTTTATCAATGCGATGACAGGCGGCGGCGGGGAAAGAACAATGCGAATTAATCGAGATCTGGCAGCTGCAGCTAAAGAATTCGGAATGGTTATGGCTGTTGGATCTCAAATGTCTGCATTGAAAAATACTGACGAGGAAAAGACCTACAAAATTGTTCGCAGGGTAAATCCGAACGGTATCATTATCGGCAATCTTGGCAGTGAAGCAACGGTTGAACATGCTAAAAGAGCCGTTGATATGATTGAGGCAAATATGCTTCAAATTCATTTAAATGTCATCCAGGAGCTGACTATGCCAGAAGGAGAACGGGATTTTACAAATGCCCTTAAGCGAATAGAAGCCATTGTGAATGGTCTTGACCGGCCGGTAATTGTGAAGGAAGTTGGGTTTGGCATGAATCAAGCGGTCGTAAATAAGCTTGCCTCGATTGGAGTAAAGGCTGTTGATGTCGGCGGGTACGGCGGGACAAACTTTGCCAAAATTGAAAATGAACGAAGACAACGATTACTCAGCTTTTTTAATGAATGGGGAATTCCTACCGCCGCCGCACTTGCTGAGGCAAAAAATAGTGGAACCTCGATTGACATCATCAGCTCGGGTGGAATCCAAACCAGTCTTGATATTGCTAAATCGATTGCTCTTGGTGCGAATCTCGTCGGAATTGCAGGTTATTTCCTGAAAATATTAGTTAAGGATGGGCTTGGAGGATTAATCGAAGAAATCAAGCTTCTCCACGAGGAACTGTCACTAATTATGACAGCACTTGGAGCAGGAACAATTTTAGATTTACAAAGTGCACCAATTGTTATTAGTGGCAGAACCCATCACTGGCTGCAGGAACGCGGTATTGATACAAAAAAATATAGTCAAAGATGTATAAAGAAATAAAGCTCCCATTTGGGAGCTTATTTCTTTATACATCTTTATTGTCGTTCAATCTTCTTGCCTCTTCAGGACTTTGTAATTTAGTTGCTCCAGGATAGTGGAGTGCTTGATCTCTGTCAGACTCAACACGGCGACTGTTCTTTAGCTTTTTCTCTTGACGGTCTCTACCCATAATCTCTTGACACCTCCTCTCTTTAACATGGTACATGTACACAAGATTATGCATACATATGGCAACTTTTCGAGATAGTTAACAGGGAAATTGAAAGCGGAAACGATTAAAGTCCATTAACTTTAGCCATAATGGAAAGGATAGGGGGTGCATAAATAATGGATGGTTTTTTATTTTATTGGCTTTTTTGGTTTGGATGGATCATTACTACCTTTTTTTATCCAAAAACGCATCCTATCCGTCTGCTTCTTTCAGCATGGATTTTAACCGCCATTGCATTATCAACTACTTCTATAACATTATGGGGTTTTGAAATAAATGGGACAGGTATATTTATTGCGGTGTCTGTCTACATATCTGCAGCTCAATTGACGGCAAAAAAATTGATTTACTTTATGTTATCTTCCTTTATTGTCATGTTAACATCTGTTTGTTTTCTTTTATTTGAACTGTTTGATCCGATCTGGATTTTGATAAAAAGGGACTGGCTTTTAGCCATTCTTGTTTCTTGCATAGCGCTCCTTCTGTATTCTGACAAAAAGCAAAGGATACTTGTGATGCTGCTCGGTATGATTCAAGGTGAAATCCTTTATTCTTTTATCTTAACGAGATATTCATTTTCCTATCCTGTTGCATCATTATATGCTCTTGATCCTTTGGCATTGGCCGCCGCCATATTAGTTTGCTGGAACACCCTAGAATTTTTTGTAAGTTATTTTGAAAAGAATCTGCATTCTATCGAAAAGGAGAAAGAAAAACTAACATGAATGAATATACGTACCCGATCATATTGGGAATGACCGTGGGAACACTGACGAGACTTTATATGCTTCGAACAGATTATCGCCAATATCCGACCTATTTGCACGGAAAGATTATCCATATCGCGCTAGGTTTTATTGCGGCCGGATTGGGAACGGTTGCAGTACCATCGATCATGGAGGAGGATTTTACAGCTATTACCTTTTTGACCTTAGCTGCTTCACAGTTCCGTGATGTTCGTAATATGGAGCGCAATACGTTGACTGAATTAGACAGCTATGAAATGGTTCCGCGTGGAAAGACTTATATTGAAGGGATTGCGATTGCTTTTGAAAGCCGCAATTATTTAGTGATATTTACATCGTTATTTTCTACCTTGGGCTATTTAGTTTTTAATATTTGGGTTGGTTTAATCATTGCCCTGATCTCGCTTTTGATAGCAAAAAAATTAATGGCCGGCAGTAAAATTAAGGATATTGTTGATATTACTTATGTAGAACCGAGATTCGACGGGCCGGGATTGTATGTAGATAACATCTATATTATGAATATCGGTTTACCTGCACGGCAAGAGGAAGTCCTTCGATATGGAATGGGTTTTATATTAAAACCGAAAAATTTCAATTCAAGATCTACCATTGCTAATTTAGGGCAGAGACAAGCAATACTTCATGATGTCTCAACCGCGATGGGAGTGTATAGGGATTCAGGTACGCCAGCATTAGTTCCACTTGCAAAACGAGATTTAGATGATGGGCGTGTCGCCGTATTTGTCCTGCCGCAGGAAAAGGATATTCAAAGAGCGATTGATGTTATCGGTGCTGTTCCAACATTGGAAAACGCCATTCGCATGCCAAATGAGAGAAGAGTGGAAACGGAAGGAAGTAATACGAAATGAATATTGAAAAATATATTTTGGCGGTGGTTACAACAAACCCGAAAAGAGTACCAAGCGGTGCAACCGTGTTTGTGTGTGATAATAAAGAAGACATGGATAATTATGCAGTAAATCTGGAAGCGATTCTGGATGGAATTGCACATGCTATAACAGATGAAGTCTATATAATTGTGAAGCATTGATATTACGCTTTTCCTTTGATAAACTAGTTAAGTTAAGCCTGTCTGATTACTGGAAATATATTCCGATACATAAAATAGGAGTTTAACATATAGAGGAGGGTGATATTTATGGTAAAACCTGTTATTGCCATAGTGGGACGTCCAAACGTTGGAAAATCGACCATTTTTAATCGAATCGTCGGTGAGCGAATCTCGATTGTTGAAGATATTCCTGGTGTGACACGAGATAGAATATACAGCTCTGCAGAGTGGTTAAATCATGATTTTAATATTATTGATACAGGTGGTATTGATATCGGAGATGAGCCCTTTTTAGAACAAATTCGTCAACAGGCGGAAATAGCAATTGATGAAGCTGATGTGATTATCTTTTTGACCAATGGAAGAGAAGGGGTTACCTCTGCTGATGAAGAGGTTGCGAAAATTCTCTATAAAGCGAAAAAGCCTGTTGTCTTAGCTGTGAATAAAATTGACAATCCAGAAATGCGAGATCAAATTTATGATTTTTACGCATTAGGCTTTGGGGAACCATTCCCTATTTCCGGTTCGCATGGATTAGGTTTGGGAGATTTATTGGATGAGGCTGCTAAGCATTTTCCGCAAAGAGACACAAAGGATTATGAAGATGACGTTACCTGTTTTTCATTAATTGGCCGTCCGAATGTTGGAAAGTCCTCACTTGTTAATGCGATATTGGGAGAAGAGCGTGTGATTGTCAGTGATATCTCTGGAACTACAAGGGATGCTATTGATTCCTATGTAACCTATAACGGACAGAAATATGTCATTATTGATACCGCGGGGATGAGGAAAAAAGGAAAGGTTTATGAAACAACAGAAAAATACAGTGTGTTACGAGCCTTACGTGCCATCGAACGCTCCGATGTTGTTCTTGTCGTGATCAATGCCGAGGAAGGGATTATTGAGCAAGATAAAAAAATTGCCGGTTATGCTCATGAAGCAGGACGGGCTGTTGTTATTGTTGTAAATAAATGGGATGCAGTTGAAAAAGACGAAAAAACAATGAAAGAATTCGAACGGAAAATTCGTGAGCATTTTCTTTTCTTGGATTATGCACCGATTGTTTTCTTATCAGCAAAGACGAAAAAACGCATTCATACGTTAATTCCGATGATTGATTTAGCAAGTGAAAATCATGCCCGCAGAGTAGAAACAAGTGTGCTTAATGATGTCATTATGGATGCAGTTGCAATGAACCCAACGCCTACAGATAAAGGGAAGCGTTTGAAAATTTATTATACAACCCAGGTTGCGGTAAAGCCGCCAACGTTTGTCGTATTTGTAAATGAACCTGAATTACTGCACTTTTCTTATGAACGCTTCTTGGAAAATCGAATCAGGGATGCATTTGGTTTTGAAGGAACACCGATCAAGATTTTTCCTCGGGAAAGAAAGTAAACTATCCAAAAGGTTGTGAGCATATGCAGCGTATACATGAAAAAGTAGCCGTTATTGGAGCGGGGAGCTGGGGCACTGCTTTAGCAATGGTGCTGGCTGATAACGGACATGAAGTACGGTTATGGGGTCATAAGCCTAATCAAATCGAAGAAATTAATACACTACATACAAATAAAAAATATCTTCCAGAAGTGGTGTTACAGGATTCTATTGTAGGTTATTTCTCCTTGAAGGAAGTTCTATTTGGAATTAAAATCATGGTGCTTGCAGTTCCTACGAAAGCAGTGCGTGAGGTGCTTCGTAATATAAGAGAAATACGGAGCGAACCGTTAACAATCGTTCATGTAAGTAAAGGGATCGAGCCGGATACATTACTGCGAATTTCAGAAATGATTGAAGAGGAAATGCCACAGCACTTAATTAAGCATATTGTGGTGTTATCCGGTCCGAGTCATGCGGAAGAAGTAAGTGTAAGGCAGCCTACAACAGTTACGGTGTCATCAAAGGATATAGAGGCAGCGGAACAAATTCAGGATCTGTTTATTAATCAACATTTTCGTGTCTATACGAACCCGGATATTATCGGAGTTGAAATAGGCGGCGCATTGAAAAATATCATTGCGCTTGCAGCAGGAATTTCAGATGGTCTCGGCTATGGCGACAACGCCAAAGCTGCGTTAATGACAAGGGGGCTTGCTGAAATATCCCGGCTTGGAACAAAAATGGGAGCAAGTCCCTTGACCTTTTCCGGTCTGACTGGGATAGGAGATTTGATTGTTACTTGTACAAGTGTACACTCACGAAATTGGCGTGCTGGAAATCTGTTAGGGAAAGGCAATAACCTTCAGGAAGTTCTAGATAATATGGGAATGGTTGTAGAAGGTGTGCGGACAACAAAAGCAGCATGGCAGTTAGCGCAAAAATACGAGGTGAAAATGCCAATAACAAATGCTCTTTATGATGTATTATTTAACAGTGTTGACGCTAAGGATGCTGTTGATGCATTAATGGCAAGAGTGAGAACACATGAAATGGAAGACTTAACAAATGTTCTTGTAGGGCGTTCACAGGATGAATCATAATATTTTTCTTTTTTTAGGCATTCGACGATGCATTTTTCTTTAACTAGAATAAAATGCAAACGAAGCAACCTAGTGTATTGAACAAGCGTGAATGGATTATTTAGTCATTGTTGAGCCGGCATAAAGAATTTGCCCCAATTCTTTATGTCGGTCTTTTTGTCTTTTTCTATGGAAATTACAGAAAAAACTAAAAATATACAAAAATAATTCTTTCTTGTGATATAATACTTCTCGAATAAAGGAGTGGATAAGATGTCACCTGCATTAATGAAGATGTGGATTTCGCTTGCTTCGATGGGGTTTATGTTTATTGCAATTGTTTTAATTTTTCTAAGCCGTTATAAATTTAAACAAGGTGTTTTAAAGGCAATTTTTGCTGTATTTGCTTACATGTTATTAGTGTTATCGGGCTTTATTATGTTTTTAGTTGTATTTAGTGGGCCGACCGATGCTTAAAGTTCATAGATTTAAAGGATTGATATGATGAAAAAAAGTTTACTAGTATTATTATGGGGTTTATTGGTCATGACCATTCTTTCCGGATGTATGTATCCTGAGGAAAAACTTGTTGAAAATCAAATACCTTATGAGGATCAAGTCCAATCTGTACAAGAGGCCGTAATGAAATTTAAAGAAGATAACGGGGGAATTTTACCGATAAAAAATTCTGAAGAGACAACCCCTATTTATCAAAAATACTTAATTGATTTTAAGAAGCTTGCCCCAAAATATATGGCAGAACCGCCGGGAAATGCATTTGAAAGCGGCGGTGTATTTCAATACGTTATTGTTAATGCAGAAAAGGATCCAACAGTAAAAATTTTTGATTTAAGAATATCTGAAATGATCAGTGAATTGAAGATGCGAATTAAAGTGCAGGGCTATCCGCCATATAAGGACAAATTGGCAGATGGTATATTCACTCTTGATTATGAAAAGCTTGGGTATGAGGAGGAACCTTTTATCGTCAGTCCTTATACAAATAAAAGACTGCCATTTGTTATAAATGGTCAAGCTGAGATTTTTGTGGATTATCGTAAAGATTTAGCTGAGGTTTTAAAAAAGGGAGAAGCTGATTACCGGACAGGTGATGATATTCGAGATATACTGCTTGTGGATTCGGTGTTCGTTCCAGCATACTCCTTACCATATACACTAGACGGCGAAACGAGAGAGCCTTTCTTTTTATTAACGAATTAGTCATAACCCTTCTTTTACAAAATATATTGTAGGAGAAGGGTATTTTTATTCCCTCATGATAAAACCAACAGAAAAAAGTCGCCTAATTATTTCAGAAATGAACGTATCCTTTACTGCTATGTGAAAGCAAAAACTTCTTCTTTTTAGAGGAATGAGTCAATAAGAAGACAGGAATACTAGTAAATTTCATAGCAAGGAGGTTAAAAAATATAAAACTGTCATAACGATGTAGGACAACATCATAAATATATATTGTCATAAAATAATTAATAGGATAATAACTATCCACTAACGCAGGGA
Source organism: Niallia oryzisoli (assembly GCF_036670025.1). Lineage (NCBI taxonomy): Bacteria > Bacillati > Bacillota > Bacilli > Caryophanales > Bacillaceae > Niallia > Niallia oryzisoli. The sequence goes on from NZ_CP137640.1 coordinate 1,576,459, forward strand.
TTCGGGAGGGGATCACTTGGAAAAGGTAGATATTTTTAAAGATATTGCCGAGAGAACGGGCGGTGATATATATTTTGGAGTGGTAGGCGCAGTTCGTACAGGAAAATCCACTTTTATTAAAAAGTTTATGGAATTGGTTGTATTACCAAACATGAATAATGAAGCCGAACGCGCTCGTACCCAAGATGAGTTACCTCAAAGTGCAGCCGGGAAAACCATTATGACAACAGAGCCGAAATTTGTTCCAAATCAGGCTGCTACCGTTCATGTTGGAGAAGGATTAGACGTAAATATCCGCTTGGTTGACTGTGTTGGTTATACAGTACCAGGGGCTAAGGGCTATGAAGATGAAAATGGTCCCCGCATGATAACAACCCCATGGTATGAGGAACCGATCCCATTCCATGAAGCCGCTGAAATTGGTACTAGAAAGGTAATCCAAGAACATTCTACTATAGGTGTTGTGATTACTACAGATGGAACAATAGGCGAAATTCCGCGCAGTAATTATATTGAAGCGGAAGAGCGGGTTATAAATGAACTTAAAGAGGTAGGAAAACCGTTTATCATGGTTATCAATAGTGTTCAGCCACATCATCCAAACACAGAGGCTTTGCGCGAAGAACTTTCTGAGAAATACGATATACCAGTTCTGGCGATGAGTGTGGAAGGGATGAGAGAGTCAGATGTTTTAAATGTTATGAGAGAAGCCTTGTATGAATTCCCAGTCCTTGAAGTAAATGTGAATCTTCCGAGCTGGGTTATGGTATTACGCGAAAATCATTGGTTACGTGAAAGCTACCAGGAAGCTGTGAAAGAAACGGTAAAGGATATCAAACGACTTCGCGATGTCGATCGAGTGGTACATCATTTTAGTGATTTTGAATTTATTGATCGAGCAAGTCTTGCAGGAATTGAAATGGGCCAGGGAATTGCCGAAATTGATCTGTATGCACCTGATGATCTCTATGATGATATCTTAAAAGAAATAGTCGGTGTTGAGATCCGTGGAAAAGATCATTTACTTGAATTGATGCAGGATTTTGCCCATGCGAAAGCTGAATATGATGTTGTGTCAGAGGCATTGAAAATGGTTAAACAAACAGGCTATGGTATAGCTGCACCTTCACTTGCGGATATGAGTTTGGATGAACCGGAAATCATCCGTCAAGGATCGCGATTTGGTGTAAGGTTAAAGGCAGTTGCTCCGTCTATCCATATGATTAAAGTAGATGTAGAAAGCGAATTTGCTCCAATCATTGGGACAGAAAAACAAAGTGAAGAACTAGTCAGATACTTAATGCAGGATTTTGAAGATGATCCACTGTCCATTTGGAGTTCAGATATATTTGGCAGAAGTTTAAGTTCGATTGTAAGAGAAGGGATTCAAGCAAAGTTATCATTAATGCCTGAAAATGCCCGTTATAAATTAAAAGAAACACTTGAACGAATTATAAATGAAGGCTCAGGCGGATTAATTGCCATTATCCTGTAGGGACTCTCTTTTTAGAGAGTTCTTTTTTTTATTTTGCATTAATACGGTCAGATAAAAGGTTTGTCTAAGCCTTTTAGTGGCTATACTTTTTTAAATGAGGCAAAATTATTCATAAAGAATTTTCGGTAAATTGACATAAAAGGTAAAGAGTATGAGCATGATAAGAATTTTTCTTGCTAACAGTATATGATTATGATAACCTTTTATCAGAATTACTATTATTCATGCTAAGCCCTTGTAAATAAAGGTTTTTTTGCCAAAAACAGTTGAAAAATTCTATTCGTTGTTTTAAGATTATGCTTGTTATGAAAAAAAGGCAACAACGTATAGAAATGGCATATTTTGTTTACAAATGTATGTAAGAAGCAATTTAGAAAGTTTAGGTATCTTGGGAGGAGGTGACTGGCATGAACAAAACAGAACTTATTAACGCAGTTGCTGAAGCAAGCGAGCTTTCAAAAAAGGATGCTACTAAAGCAGTTGATGCCGTTTTTGATTCTATCTTAAATGCTTTAAAAGATGGAGATAAAGTACAATTAATTGGTTTTGGAAACTTTGAGGTGCGTGAGCGTGCTGCTCGTAAAGGACGTAATCCTCAAACTGGTGATGAAATCGAAATTGCTGCAAGCAAAGTTCCTGCATTTAAACCAGGTAAAGCGCTTAAAGATGCAGTTAAATAATTACATAAAGTGCTTATAAAGAACCGCGAGAGATTCGCGGTTCTTTATATGAAATGACCCATTTTATAAAATAATCGACCCACCTGCCATCATTTCTATATGTAATGATCATCTTGTATCGTTTATCCCCCTTATTTTTCCCCTAATAAAACAAAATAAGTATGTTAATATAAAAAGTAAAGATTGAGTAAAATTCTCATATTAAGATTTGTGTGCTTTTGTAAGGTTAAAACCATTTGTAACGGGTACACAGGTTAGTTTTTAGATAGAATTTAGGAGGAACAACAAATGTCAAATGTCAATCGTACCCAAATAGAGGAAGCGGTACGTTTAATACTAGAAGCAATTGGAGAAGACCCAAACCGAGAAGGTTTGATTGATACACCGAAAAGGGTAGCAAAGATGTACGAAGAAGTGTTTAGCGGGCTGGATCAAGACCCGAAGGAGTATTTTGAAACGATTTTTGGTGAAGATCATGAAGAATTGGTATTAGTGAAGGATATTCCTTTTTATTCGATGTGTGAACACCATCTAGTTCCATTTTTCGGAAAGGCACATGTTGCATACATACCGCGAAATGGAAAAGTTACTGGACTAAGCAAGCTTGCCCGGGCAGTAGAAGCGGTTGCAAAAAGACCGCAACTGCAGGAAAGAATTACGTCAACCATTGCAGACAGTATCTATGAAACACTAGAACCTTATGGAGTAATGGTTGTAATTGAAGCAGAACATATGTGTATGACGATGCGTGGGGTTAAAAAACCAGGATCGAAAACGGTCACATCAGCTGTAAGAGGAACATTTTTAAATGATGCTGCCGCAAGAGCAGAAGTTCTTTCATTGATAAAAGACTAAGCGGATAGAGGGTTAAATTGTATAAATTAAAAGGATTGGAATAGCTTAAACTAATAAATACTAATTTTGGAGAGGCGTGAAAACCGATGGATGAAAAAAAACCTTCAGTTAATGACTATGTAGTCATAAAAGCAAAGCAAGACGGAGTTAATGTTATTGGACTGACAAGGGGTACCGATACAAGATTTCATCATTCGGAAAAACTGGATAAAGGGGAAGTGATGATTGCGCAGTTTACAGAGCACACTTCCGCAATTAAAGTTCGTGGCGAAGCGTTGATAAAAACCTCTTATGGTGATATAGAAAGTGAAGCCAGAAATAATCATACTGACAAATAAAAACTGTTTTTAGTCGATAGGCAGGCTCAAATTCATCTTACATAAATGTCTTTAAGTATGCCAAAATCTTTACATTTATGATATAATTGTGTCTGCTTATTGCTTTTTTGTTATTTAAAATTTTAATTAAAAATAGCTACAGGACAACCTGGAATGATATGTTGGGGAAATAAGGGTGATAGGATTGCGTGAAATAGTAGAAAAATTAACTTATACAAAAGATAGGATCGAAAAATACGTTTTCCATCCTTATTTACGTGAATATATAATTCCGCCTGTGATTGATGAGGATAAGATGGTTATTCTCATTTCAATCGTAGACCAACTCGATCTTTCCCCGCATGAAAAAGACATATATGTATTGGCGATTATGTTAATGCATGTTGCATTGGATACACATGATCAAGTAACGAACACCCTTGTAGACGAAAAAAATATGAAGATTAGGCAGTTAACAGTTCTTGCCGGTGATTATTATTCTGGTTTATACTATAAATTTTTAGCAAGTATTGAGGACGTTAAGGTTATTAAAGCTTTATCTGAAGGTGTTAAAAAGATAAATGAACATAAGGTGTTCATTTATCATAAAGATCAAGATGATCTACATACGATCATGAATAGTGTGAAGATGATAGAGTTTTCCTTAATAGAACAATTAATCACCTATTTCGGGGTAACAGAATGGTATGAAAGTGCATCGAATTGGCTGCTTGTAAAACGTCTCCTTAAGGAAAAAAAATGTTTTGAAAAAACAGGTTCATCAGTTCTATTCGACGCCTTAGATAGATTCTTTGCAAAAGATCAGAAGAAAAATATAAATGAACAAAAACAGGATGTACTGCAACTATATGACAGCTATATTGGCTATTCAATTCAGTTAATGACAAAAGGAATGAATAAAATTCAACCTTTCAATACTTTATACGAAGAACGAATGATGAAAATGATCAAGGATTATTCTCCGAGAGAAAAATCATTTGTGGAAGAAGGGTAATGACATGCAACAAACAAAAGAAGAAAAGGTTCATCATGTTTTCGAGAAGATCTCTAATCATTATGATAAAATGAATTCGGTAATAAGTTTTAAACAGCATGTTAAATGGCGCACTGACATTATGAATAGGATGAAGGTGCAAAAAGGCTCGAAAGCACTGGATGTTTGTTGTGGAACGGCAGATTGGACAATCGCTATTGCTGAAGCTGTCGGCCCCGAAGGAGAAGTGATTGGTCTTGACTTTAGCCAGAATATGCTCAAGGTAGGCAAAGAGAAGGTTAGGCATTTAAAGCAGGTTGAACTTGTTCACGGGAATGCAATGGAGCTGCCTTTTCCTGATAATTCTTTTGACTATGTGACAATCGGCTTCGGGTTAAGAAATGTACCTGATGTTATGCAGGTATTAAAGGAAATGCATCGGGTAGTGAAACCTGGAGGAATGGTTGTATGTCTGGAGACTTCACAACCAACATTATTTGGTTTTAAGCAAATATATTATTTTTACTTCCGCTTTATTATGCCGTTATTTGGAAAGCTATTTGCAAAAAGCTATCAGGAGTATTCTTGGCTCCAGGAATCCGCACGAAGTTTCCCTGGAATGAAAGAGCTTGCAAATATGTTTAGAAAAGCGGGATTGGTTGATGTTACCTTTAAGTCGTATACGGGCGGAGTAGCTGCTGTCCATTTTGGGAAAAAACAAAATAAATAGATGTTTCTGTTTGCCAATGATCTAGCTCCAGGTGTTTGTTTGTCGTTTTATCATAAGCCGAAAAGGCAGGCTCCTTGTGCTACTGATTAGCAGACAGGGTTACAGCAAGGTGGATACGGATATGAAATTTAAAATGATGTATTCATTTTTAAATTCTGATATTGATATCGTTGAAGAAGCATTAGAGGAAGCTGTATATGCAGATTCCGCTTTGCTTCAAGAAGCTTCTCTGCATTTATTACAGGCAGGGGGGAAACGAATTCGGCCTCTCTTTGTTCTATTAGCAGCAAAGTTTGGGTCGTATGATATTCACACAATTAAAAAAGTAGCGGTTGCGCTTGAATTAATCCATGCGGCATCATTAATACATGATGATGTTATTGATGATGCCGAGATACGTAGAGGAAAGCTGACAGTAAAGGCCAAATGGGATAATCGAATCGCAATGTATACAGGTGATTATATATTTGCCCGCTCTCTTGAATTAATGACAGAAATTGAAAAGGCAGAGGCACACAAAATTTTAGCTGATACGATGGTGGAATTAGTAATTGGTGAAATTGAACAAATAAAGGATAAGTACCGTTTTGACCAGAACTTGAAAGATTATTTACGCAGGATAAAAAGAAAAACGGCACTCCTTATTTCGACAAGCTGTGAACTCGGTTCAATATGTGCTGATGTTGAAAAAAGTCTTCAAAAGAAGCTAAAGAGATTTGGCTACTATGTTGGAATGTCATATCAAATTATTGATGATATTCTGGATTTCACAGCTACAGAAAAAGAATTAGGAAAGCCATCTGGCAGTGATTTGCTGCAAGGAAATATAACACTTCCTGTATTATTTGCAATGGAGGATACATCCATTCGGAAAGAGATTACGAAAGTTCATGAAAATATGCCGCGAAATGAAATGGATCAAATTATTAACTTGATTATTCGCTCAGGCGCTATTGAAAGAGCCAGACAGGTTAGTAACCAATACCTTGAAAAGGCTTTATCATTAGTAGAAGAATTTCCACAAAATCAAGCGAAAACGGCGTTGAGAAGTATTGCAAAGTACATTGGTAAGCGGAAATATTAATAAGTTGCGAATATTTTAAAAAAATGATATTATTTCCATGGATTGTCTTATTTGAGAAATCTCGAAAGGATATCTACTATACATACTGTAATAGGGGATGAGTTCATGGAAAAAACATTTTTAATGGTAAAACCTGACGGGGTACAACGTAATTTAATTGGAGAAATTGTTTCTCGTTTTGAAAGAAAGGGTTTTCAGCTAGTTGGCGGAAAATTAATGAGTATCTCCAAAGAATTAGCTGAGGAGCACTATGGTGAACATAAAGAACGCCCATTTTTTGGAGAACTAGTTGATTTCATTACATCTGGACCTGTATTTGCAATGGTATGGGAAGGTGAGAATGTAATCGCAACAGCACGTCAAATGATGGGTTCAACCAATCCGAAAGATGCTGCACCTGGAACAATCCGTGGGGACTTCGGTGTTACAGTTGGCAAAAATGTCATTCATGGATCTGATTCACCAGAAAGCGCAGTACGTGAAATTGGTATTTTCTTTAACGAAAATGAGCTTGTTGAATATAAGAAATTAACGAATGAATGGATTTACTAAAAACACTTGCTTAAGCAAGTGTTTTTTTTTGTAACCGTGTCCAAATACAACTTTTTTAGACAATTTAAACAAAATAGTCTTCAATTTCTGCTTTTTCCGCTATACTAAGGTTATCCTAGAAGAGGAGTATGTCTATGTCCGGCGATTATGAACAATTTACCTATCAAATAAAAATGAAAACGGGAATTGATCTTGCCCTCTATAAAGAAGCGCAAATGAAAAGAAGATTAACCTCGTTGTATGAAAAAAAAGGATACGGCTCTTTTAAGGAATATTTTTCTGCCATAAATCGTGATCACACACTATTTAATGAATTTCTTGATCGCATCACGATAAATGTTTCAGAATTTTACCGTAATTATAAGAGATGGGAGGTATTAGAAAAAACGATCCTGCCAAAAGTCTTGAAAAGGACAAAAAGACCGAGAGTTTGGAGTGCAGCTTGTTCATCAGGTGAAGAGCCTTATACACTAGCCATGATAATGGCAAAATATCTGCCTTTATCTGAAGTGAAAATTCTAGCAACAGACATTGATGAAAATGTACACTCAAGGGCGAAGCTTGGGATCTATCCAGAGCGGTCACTGCAGGAGGCACCAGAAGATATAAAAAGGAAATATTTCATTAAAGAAGGCGGCTTCTATAAAGTGGCAGATGAGATAAAACGGACTGTTTCGTTTAAAACTCACAATTTATTAGCGGATCCATTTGGCACCTCTTATGATTTGATAATCTGCCGTAATGTACTGATTTATTTCACGGAGGAAGCAAAGGAGCTTCTTTATCATAAATTTGCTAAAAGTTTAAATCCAGAAGGCATACTCTTTGTGGGAAGTACGGAACAAATCTTTAATGCTGGTCAATATGGATTTGAAGTTGAGGATACCTTTTTTTATAAAAAGAGTCTTTAAATAATTTATCTGGAATAATATTAATGAGCTTAATAAATCAGTTAAAGGAATAATTTATCAAATTAATTTTTAAAAACTTACTATTCTAATTTTTGCATGTATGTTATATTGATACATAATCCTTTAACGAGTTGAAGGGAGAAAGAGGAAAATGAGATATTTAACAGCTGGGGAATCACATGGACCCCAATTAACAACAATTATTGAAGGTTTACCTGCGGGAATGCCTCTATTGCAAGAAGATATTAATGTTCAACTAGCTAGGAGACAAAAAGGTCATGGCCGTGGTCGAAGAATGCAGATTGAAACAGATACCGCCCAGATTACAAGCGGTGTAAGACATGGTTTAACCCTCGGTTCACCGGTTGCTCTTGTTGTTGAGAACAATGACTGGAAACATTGGACAAAAATTATGGGTGCAGACCCAATAGATGGGGACGCGGATGAAGTGAAAAGAAAAGTAACGCGCCCACGACCTGGACATGCTGATTTAAATGGTGCCTTAAAATACGGGCATCGTGATATGAGAAATGTATTAGAACGTTCCTCTGCAAGAGAAACAACGATAAGAGTCGCTGCAGGAGCAGTGGCGAAAAAGCTGCTGTCCTTACTTGGCATTGAAGTTGCCTCCCATGTTGTTGAAATTGGCGGAGTCAAATCTTCCGTTTCAACATATGAATCAATCCAAAGTTTAAGAGAAATAACTGAAAATTCTCCGGTTCGCTGTCTTGATTCAGCTGCGGAAAAAGAAATGATGAAAGCCATTGATACAGCGAAGGAAAACGGCGATTCAATTGGCGGAATTGTTGAGGTTATTGTAGAAGGCATGCCGCCAGGTGTTGGCAGCTATGTACACTATGATCGTAAGCTTGATGCAAAACTTGCAGCAGCTATATGCTCCATCAATGCTTTTAAAGGCGTTGAGTTTGGTATTGGATTTGAAGCAGCACACAAACCAGGTAGTGAAGTACACGATGAAATTGCTTGGGATGAAGAAAAAGGTTATTACCGGAAAACGAATAGACTAGGCGGTCTTGAAGGCGGAATGACAACAGGTATGCCGCTTGTTATCAGAGGTGTGATGAAACCAATCCCAACCCTGTATAAACCGCTGCAAAGTGTTGATATTGACTCAAAGGAGCCGTTTACTGCAAGTGTTGAGCGATCTGATAGTTGTGCGGTGCCGGCAGCTTCCGTCGTGGCAGAAAACGTAGTTGCATGGGAAATTGCTCAAGCAATTCTGGAGCAATTTTCTAGTGACCGCTTTGATACATTAAAAGAAAACGTTGCCGAGCAGCGCAAATTTGCGAGGGAATTTTAATGATTGAACATGTAGTGAAGACGTCATTTAAAGCGTATCCTGTCTACATTGGTGAGGGTGTCATTGGGCAGCTGCCCATTTTTATTAAAGAAAAGCAGGCAGGAGTCACAAAAATCCTCATCATTACAGATGAGATTGTAGGGGGGCTTTACCTCGCTCCGATTCTCCAAATTCTTTCTGCATTTCCGGTTGAAGTGGTGAAAGTACCGGGCGGAGAAAAGGCCAAAACATTTGAAGTCTATTATGACTGTCAGACTGCTGCCCTACAGTATAAACTTGATCGAAAGTCACTTATTGTTGCTCTTGGCGGTGGTGCGGTTGGAGATTTATCCGGTTTTGTTGCCGCAACTTTTATGAGAGGTATCCCTTTTATTCAAATCCCAACCACTATTTTAGCTCATGATAGTGCTGTTGGCGGTAAAGTAGCGATTAATCATCCAGAGGGGAAAAATATGATTGGTTCGTTTTACCAGCCAGAAGCAGTCATATATGATACCAATTTTTTAAAAAGCCTGCCTTTAAGTGAGAGACGTTCAGGCTTTGCTGAAGTTATTAAACATAGTCTTATTTCTGATGTATCTTTTTATCAATGGCTAAAAAGTAACATTTCCTCCTTAGAAAGCATCAGAGAGGATGAAATGGTCCAATTTTTAGCTAAAGGAATTGAAATTAAAAGTGCAATCGTAGCCGAGGATGAAAAGGAAAACGGTATACGGGCCTATTTGAACTTTGGACATACTCTGGGACATGCAATAGAAGCTGAAATGGGCTATGGAAAAATGACACATGGTGAAGCAGTACTGATTGGCATGCTGTTTGCTTTACAATTAAGTAAGAAATATGCTGGTCTTGAATTTGACATCGAGACCTTAACTGAATGGGTTCAGCAGCTTGGCTATCAAACAAAGATGCCAGAAGGTTTGTCAGATGAGAAGTTAGTTGAACGAATGAAGGGTGATAAAAAATCAGTAGGTCAACGGATTAGATTTGTGCTGCTGAATGAGATTGGATCACCTGAACTTTATGAGTTATCAGATAAAGAAATCCTTTGTGAATTAAACCATTTTAAATAAAGAGGGGAGAATATAGGTGATCCGCGGAGTTAGAGGCGCAATTACAGTCTTAGAAAATACGGAAAATGAAATTATGCAGGCAACATCGAGATTGCTACATAAAATGATTGAAAAAAACGAGATTGCGCCTGAGAACGTTGCATCTGTATTTATCTCCGTTACAGATGATATTACAGAAGCTTTTCCGGCTAAAGTGTTACGTTCGAAAGAAGGCTGGGGTTTCGTGCCGGTTATGTGCATGAAGGAAATTACGGTTTCGAATGCACTAGAGAAATGTATTCGTGTGATGATGCATGTGAACACGGCAAAAAGCCAGCAGGAAATAAATCATATCTATTTAGAAAATGCAATGATTTTAAGACCCGATTTAGCCAATAGTAAATAATCATCATTGAATGAGGTGTATGCTTTTATGAAATGGAAAGAACAATTGTTATCATTAGCTCCTTATAAACCAGGCAGACCTATTGAATCTGTAAAAAAAGAGTACGGCCTTGAAAAGGTTGTAAAATTGGCATCAAATGAGAATCCATTCGGTACCTCACCAAAAGTTGTTGCTGCTTTACAATCAGCCTTGTCATCGTTTGCCATTTATCCTGATGGCTATGCTACAACTTTACGTACTGCAGTTGCAGAGTTTTTAAAAATGGACGAAGAACAGCTTATTTTCGGGAACGGTGCTGATAATTTAATCCAGATAATTTCCCGTGCGTTTTTAGAGCCAGGAAAAAACACGGTAATGGCAAGTCCGTCCTTCTCTCAATATAAGCACAATGCTATTATAGACGGAGCAGAGATTAGGGAAATTCCGTTAATTGATGGTGAACATGACCTTGATGCTATGCTAGAGGCAATTGATGAAAATACTGCAGTAGTATGGGTATGCAGTCCCAATAATCCAACAGGCGTCTACATAACAAAAGAGAAAATCACTTCCTTCCTTAATAAGGTACCGAAAGAAACAGTGGTTGTCATTGATGACGCCTACCATGATTATGTTGTAGCAGATGATTTTTATGATGCCGTTGAATTTGTAAATGAGTACAATAATTTAATCGTCTTAAGAACATTCTCTAAAATATACGGAATTGCTAGTTTACGTGTTGGCTACGGCGTGGCTCATCAAGATATTATTCGCGTATTAGAACCTGCGAGAGAGCCTTTCAATGTCAATACATTGGGACAAATTGCAGCTGTAGCGGCACTTAATGATCAGGGATATGTGAATGAGTGCAGACGGAAAAATCGCGAAGGCATGGCACAGTTTGAACAATTTTGTGCCGAACACCAATTGCACTATTTCCCGTCGCAGGCTAACTTCATTTTAATTGATTTTGGTACAAGCGGAGATGAGGTGTTCCAATATCTGCTCCAGAAAGGATATATTGTTCGTTCTGGTAATGCATTGGGTTATACTACATCAGTAAGAGTTACAGTGGGATCTGAAGAGGAAAACAACGGTGTGATAGATGCAATGAAGCAATATTTACAAGAAGTGAGCGTTAGTAAAAATTAAATCGGTTAGGTTAACAATGCGAAGGATAAGGGGATGATCCGGTTTGAAAGGCCGTGTATTTGTGATTGGCTTGGGCCTTATTGGCGGTTCTCTCGCATTGTCTATAAAAAGGCAGCATAAAGACTGCCATATTACAGGGTATGACATCAATGACGAACAGGGGAAATTAGCAAAAATGCTGGGTGTTGCTGACGATATAGCAGGCAGCATTGAAGAAGGAGCAAAGGATGCTGATTTAATATTAATCACAACACCTGTACAAGTGACTGAGAGAATGTTGGAACTACTTGCAGAACTTCCGTTAAAGGAAACGGTATTAATTAGTGATGCGGGGAGTACAAAAGCCGAGATTGTTAAGAAAGCTCAAAAATTAACTGACAAAGGTATAGCTTTTATCGGGGGACATCCAATGGCTGGTTCTCATAAAAGCGGAGTATCTGCTGCTAGGGAATTACTTTTTGAAAATGCTTTTTATCTTTTAACCCCCCAGCAGCATATTGAAGCGGGAAAGATTGATCTGTTGAAGCAGTGGCTGAAAGGAACAAAAGCCAAATTTATTGTAATATCGCCGGAAGAACACGATTATTTAACAGGGGTTATAAGTCATTTTCCGCATATTATTGCTGCATCTTTAGTCCATCAGGCTGAAAAAACAAGTCAGGAACAAAGTTTGGTTACCCGGCTGGCAGCGGGAGGCTTTCGAGATATTACGAGGATAGCTTCAAGCAGTCCGACGATGTGGAGAGATATCCTCTTGCATAATAAAGAAACCTTGCTTCAGCTGCTGTCAGCTTGGCAGCTGGAAATGGAAGAGGTTGCTGCGATGCTCAAAGAGCAGGATGGAGAAAAAATCTACCAATATTTTGAAAAAGCCAAGACGTTCAGGGACGAACTGCCGCAAAAGCAAATGGGAGCTATCCCTGCTTTTTATGATTTATTCGTTGATGTACCTGATTACCCAGGGGTTGTATCAGAAATAACCGGTTACCTGGCTAAAGAAGAAATCAGTATCACGAATATTCAAATTAGAGAAACACGGGAAGATATTATTGGAGTGCTAGTCATAAGTTTTCAAACAGAGTATGATCGTCTTCGTGCGAAAAAATGTATTGAGCACTACACTAGCTTTGAAACTTCAACTGGTCCATAAATTTCGATCAAGATAAAAGAGGGGGAAAAGATGGGTAGACATACGTTAAAAACAAATATTGCATCACTTAAGGGAGATATTCTGGTCCCTGGTGATAAATCTATTTCCCATCGTTCCGTTATGTTTGGTGCTGTGGCAGAAGGAGTTACGACTGTTACAGGTTTTTTAATGGGTGACGATTGTTTAAGTACCGTGTCGTGTTTTAGACAGTTGGGCGTGGAAATTGAACATAAAGATGATCAAATGGTGATACATGGAAAAGGCTGGGATGGGCTAAAAGAGCCTAAAGATGTGTTGAATGTTGGAAATTCTGGTACAACCATCCGGCTTTTGATGGGAATTTTAGCTGGCCGTCCTTTTCATGCCAACCTTATTGGTGATGAATCAATTGGCAGAAGACCGATGACAAGAGTAACAAAGCCTCTTGCTAGTATGGGAGCAAAAATAGATGGGAGACAACAGGGCGAATATACCCCATTAAGCATACGCGGCGGAGGAATTTCCGGTATTAACTATCATGCGCCAGTAGCAAGTGCCCAGGTAAAGTCATCTATTTTACTTGCTGGCCTTCAGGCTGACGGATTAACAACGGTGGTAGAACCGGAAAAATCTCGGGACCATACAGAGCGCATGATCAGGAAGTTTGGCGGTACAGTAGAAGAGGATGGATTGTCTGTTTCTGTCCGAGGCGGGCAAACGTTAAAAGGAACCAATGTCAAGGTACCAGGTGATATTTCTTCTGCAGCCTTTTTCCTTGTGGCGGGTGCTATTGTTCCAAACAGCTGTATAACGTTAAAGAATGTTGGCTTAAATCCGACTAGAACAGGTATTATTGATGTCATGATGGAAATGGGCGCCGATATTACCATTGATGTGACAGATGAAGATCACTTTGAACCTGTAGGGGACATTACGATCAAAACATCTCAATTAAAAGGTACGACAATCGGGGGCGAATTGATTCCGCGCTTGATTGATGAGCTGCCGATCATTGCTTTGCTTGCTACACAGGCAGAGGGTGAAACGATTATACGGGACGCACATGAATTAAAAGTGAAGGAAACCAATCGGATCGATACAGTAGTACATGAATTGTCAACGCTCTCCGCAGAAATTAAGGCAACCGATGACGGAATGATCATCCATGGAAAAAGCAAGTTAACCGGCGGTGTTGTTTCAAGCCATGGGGATCACCGTATTGGCATGATGTTAGCGGTAGCTGCACTTATTTGTAACGAGGGAGTAAGTCTTGAACAAAAAGAGGCAATCTCCGTTTCATATCCACAATTTTTTGCGGACTTAGAAAAGTTAATGTGAATCAAAAAATAAAAAACTGCATCTATTGCAGTTTTTTTATTTTATTTTTGCAGGCTTTTGATGAATATTTTCCGACTTATTTTCATAATTTGTCATATGACAGTATAGAGGTAAGCTAATGGCGTATATAATTGAAATTATCAAGATGTTAAAAATGGACAACTTGTCTGAAAAAGCCTTATCATTAAAAATAGAAGATAGGCAAATTTAGCTGCTTTTAATGAACAACCAAGCGGATTTTAGCGCTTTTTAAATGGAAAGGGTCTTAAATATGGAATCAATTAATAAAATAATTACACAATTAGAAAATGGGCTTCATGAAGAGGCTTTAAGAGGCTATGAACAAATATTAAAGTCAGGATCGAATGAAGAGAGATTTCTATTAGGGGAAGAACTTTTTCATTACGGGTTTCTTGAGGAAGCAAAGAATTTGTTCAAGCGCTTGCTGGAAATTTATCCGGAAGAAGGTGAGATTCTTATACTACTATCAGAAACGTTAATCGAACTTGGAGAAGAGGAAGAGGCGATTCTGGAGCTGGAAAAAATAAATGAGCATGATCAAAGCTACCCTGAATCCCTTGTTTTACTTGCCGATTTATACCAAATGGAAGGTCTATACGAAGTGAGTGAGCAAAAGCTGCTAAAAGCGAAGAACATCCTGCCGGACGAAGTGATTATTGATTTTGCACTTGGGGAGCTTTATACAGAAGAAGGAAAATTTGTCCAAGCCATCAGGTGTTACGAACGTGTACTAGAAACGGAGAACGAAATAGCCGGTGTCGATGTTAACCAGAGAATGGCTGATGCCATAAGTGCGGGAGGAGCCTTTGAAGATGCGCTTCCCTATTATGAAAAAGCCTTAGACAATAAATTAGAGATTAATACGCTTTTCAACTATGGATTTACTGCCTTACAAGCCGGCTTCAATGGCAAAGCAATTGAGAAATTTCTTGAACTAAAAGAACTAGATCCTGAATATTATTCATTATATATGAATTTAGCACGTGCCTATGAAAGAGAAGAGAACCCGGAAAAAGGCTATCAAATTCTAAAAGAAGGAATTCAATATGATGAGTTTAATAAAGATTTATATTTCTATGCCGGTAAATTGGCATTAAAGATTGGAAAAGAAGACGAAGCGGAAAAAATGTTCCGGGATGCATTAACGCTCGATCCAGAGCTGACAGAAGCTGCCTTAACATTAAATAAACTGTTGCTTCATCAGGAAAGATGGGAAGATGTCCTTGAGATTGTCAATCTAATGGAAGCGGGTGGTGAAGTTGAGACAAGACTTTTTTGGGATGCAGCTGTAGCACATCAAAATTTGGAAAATTATTCACAGGCATTAAACAGCTATGAAAACGCATATAATTTCTATAAAGACACGATAGACTTTTTAGTTGATTATGGTTATTTCTTAATTGAAGAAGGAAAAAGAGAGCGGGCCGTCGAAATTTTTAATAGGTTAGTGAATAAGGATCCGAGCAATTTAGAGTACCAAGACGTGTGGCAAAGACTAACAGATGATGTTTGATAATTTTGATAAAATTTGCTGAAAGCAGAGGAGGGAATCACACATGAACGCCCCTGTATCTGTCAATGAGAAAAAGGAATTTATTCGTTGGTTTCTCAATCATTATCAATTAAAGAGACGTGAGTGTGTCTGGATCCTGAACTATTTAATGAGTCATGACCAGCTCATGGAAAAGGTACACTTTGTTGAACAGGCTCAATTTTGCCCGCGGGGAATTGTCATGTCAACTCATTGTGTAGATGACGTACCATTTCGTTTCTATAAGGAAAATGTAATGACAACAGATGCGGAAAAATCATTTCATGATATTCGCTTAAATCGCGAGGAAGACATTTTTATTCAACTCAATTTTCATGCTTCCTTCCAAGCTCCGCAATTTGCGGCTGTTCTAGAAGAGAATCCATATATGCCAAAGAATCTACAAATAAGTGATAAAGAGCGCCTGATGGCAGAAGAATTCCTATCTTCGAGTATTAGAAGATTTCAGAAAGAAAAGCTATTCCAACAGATTGACGAGGCCCTAGACAATAATGATAGAGAGGCCTTTAAAATGTTAACTGAACAGCTAAAAAGATTTAATATGTAGATAGTCCGGACCTGTATTAAGCAGGTCTTTTATTTTTGTCCGAAAACAATGCCACATGTTGAAATCAGTTATGGTATGGCAGCCTAGACTTTTTTTAACAAAATGTTAGAATAGTAAGAAATGGGAAGATATGGAGTGAGGAGAATGAAATGGACCAGCGAAGATATTGATATGTATATAAAGGCAAAGGAGTATGTTGACACAATTGTTTTGCCGTTATATCCAATCGCACTAGATGATCAAATCAAAAAGTCAGCTGAAATGACTGAATTTATTAGCCTGTTAACAGTCCAATTAGAAAGGCAGTTTACAGGAAGATTAATTATGCTGCCGGGATTTAATTATTTAAAGTCAACAAATCATGAAGATGTACTAAATGACCTATTAACATGGGAAAAGGAATTTCTTGATAAAGGCTTTAAACATATTGTCTATTTGACCTCTGACAGTGACTGGAAATTGGAAGAAGCAAAAATGTCCGGGTCCCTTATCTGGCTTCCGACGATCCCGCTTCAGCAAATGGATCAGCAATACCGGAATACTATTTTGAAAGATCAACTAAAACAGCTTATTACTTTATTTATACAGAAATGGGAAAAACAAGAATAACAGAGATAAAATTCAATTTTATATTTTCTGATTATATTGACCTTACAGAAATATTGATATATTATTGGTATGTCCTAGTATGAAAATTGCGTTAATTTAAAATTGTTTTAAAGGGGGGGAGAAATATGAGCAAAAATCATGTATCTAGACGTCAGTTCCTAAGTTATACATTAACAGGTGTGGGTGGATTTATGGCTGCAGGAATGCTAATGCCAATGGTGCGTTTTGCTGTTGATCCGGTTCTAAAGCATAAGGGTGGCAGCGATTTCATTGCAACACCACAGAAGGTTAGTGAGATTACTAATGTCCCTACACGTGTAGACTTCTCATTTAATCAGAAGGATGCCTGGTATGAGTCAGAGGTAACAAATTCAGCTTGGGTTTTTAAAGACGAAAAAGGCGAGATTGTTGCCCTTTCTCCAGTATGTAAACATTTAGGCTGTACGGTTGACTGGAATACGGACAAGGCTAATCCTGATCAATTTTATTGTCCTTGCCATGGCGGACGTTATACCAAAGACGGTACAAATATTCCAGGCACACCGCCAACGGCACCATTGGATGTGTTTCCGCTACAGGAAAAAGATGGCTACCTTTATTTAGGTAAAGCTGAACCGCGAAAGGGGGCGTAATCAGTGTTAAACAAAATTTATGATTGGGTAGATGAACGTTTAGACATTACGCCTTTGTGGCGGGATATTGCTGATCATGAAGTTCCAGAGCATGTAAATCCAGCTCATCATTTTTCAGCATTTGTCTACTGTTTTGGGGGATTAACTTTCTTTATAACCGTTATTCAGATTTTATCTGGTATGTTCTTAACAATGTATTATGTTCCAGATATTAAAAATGCTTGGGAATCAGTCTATTATTTACAAAATGAAGTTGCATTTGGACAAATTGTCAGAGGGATGCATCACTGGGGCGCTAGCTTAGTTATCGTCATGATGTTCTTACATACATTGCGTGTTTTCTTCCAAGGTGCATACAAAAAACCTCGTGAGTTAAACTGGATTGTTGGTGTTTTAATATTCTTTGTAATGCTTGGTCTTGGTCTTACGGGTTATTTATTACCTTGGGATATGAAAGCGCTATTTGCTACAAAGGTAACGATTCAAATCGTTGAATCTGTACCATTTATCGGTGATTACTTAAAAATCTTATTAGCCGGAAGTTCTGACATTGTTGGTGCGCAAACCATTTCCCGTTTCTTTGCGATTCATGTATTCTTCCTGCCTGCAGCATTATTTGGCCTAATGGCAGCTCACTTTTTGATGATTCGTAAACAAGGTATTTCAGGTCCATTGTAATAATTCACATGTTTTTATTAACACTTAAAAGGAGGGAGACTATTCATGCATCGTGGAAAAGGAATGAAGTTCGTGGGCGATTCGCGTGTGCCTGCGAAGGAACACAGAAAACCGAATATTCCAAAAGATTATTCGGAATATCCTGGTAAAACAGAAGCTTTCTGGCCAAACTTTTTATTAAAAGAATGGATGGTTGGTGCAGTTTTTCTTATCGGCTTCTTATGTTTAACAGTTGCGCATCCGTCTCCGTTAGAAAAAATTGCCGATCCTAGTGACACTGGATATATTCCGATGCCAGACTGGTACTTCTTATTCTTATATCAATTATTAAAATATAGCTATGCATCTGGTCCTTATAACTTAATAGGTGCACTTGTTATCCCAGGCTTAGCATTTGGTGCCTTATTGTTAGCACCTTTTATCGATCGCGGGCCACAAAGGCGTCCATCAAAACGTCCATTAGCAACAGGGTTTATGCTCTTGGCACTTGCAGGTATTACGTATCTTACCTGGGAGTCAGTTGCTACTCATGACTGGGAGGCCGCTGCAGAGCAAGGAAAGATCGTAGCAGAAGCTGATATTGATACGGCATCTGAAGGATATCAAATCTTTGAAGCAAATGGCTGTGTTAGCTGTCACGGAAACCAACTTGAAGGTGGCGCTGCTGCTCCTGCTTTAATTGATACCGGATTATCTCCTGAAGAAGTTGCTGATATCGCTAAAAACGGTTCTGCAAGTGGAAAAATGCCTCCAGGCATGTTTAAAGGTACTGATGAAGAATTAGCTAAATTAGCAGAGTTTATTTCAAACGTTAAAAGTAAATAAGAGAGTCGTGAAAAAGCCGGCGAATTTTCGTCGGCTTTTTCACGACTCTCTTTTTATCATACAGCTACAGCCTATGTTAAGATAGATAAGTGTAATTTATGGAAAGAGATGAGGGGAAAATATGAAATGGATCTATCCAATCTTAGGAAATCGTCAGTTTTTATGGTTATTATTGGTAATTAATATTCTCGGGACGGTGTATGGATATTATTGGTATGGCTGGCAATTGGCAGAAACACCAGGAAAATTTCTCCTATTTGTTCCTGATAGCCCGACAGCTAGCTTATTTTTTGTTATTGTCCTTATAGCCTTCTTATTGGGGAAAAATTGGCCTTTAATCGAAGCATTGGCAGTTGTAACGCTTTTTAAATATGGGGTTTGGGCTGTTGTGATGAATTTTCTTGTTTATTTTGTGGGCGGGGAGCTTAATTTTACGGCTTGGATGCTTATTTTTTCCCATGCAGGCATGGCAGTGCAAGGTCTGTTATATGCACCTTTTTATCGTATTAAGGCTTGGCATTTAGTGATAACTGGAATTTGGACGTTGCATAATGATGTCATTGACTATGTATTCTTTATGCTTCCTCGTTATAGTATGCTTGATCAATTCATACCTGAGATTGGCTATTTCACATTTTGGCTTAGTGTTTTTTCTTTGCTTATAGCTTATTGGGTAGGGGTGAGAAAAAATCATTATGAATTAAAGATCTAAAATGATATGGTCTAACCTTGTCCTACTTCTCATACATTGTTACTAATGAGGGGGGACAAGCATGAAATCCAAGCTATGGATTGTAATCTTTTTATGTTTTCTTTTATTAGCTACAAATGCTTCAGCTAATGATGATTCGTCGCCAATCGATCAGCTTAACGCTTTGTCTGATGAGGCGCTTCAATTAACAAAGTCACAAAGATATGAGGATGCTAAAAAGATATTAGAAACTTTTTCCGATAAATTTTCGTCTGTCACGATTAAAGAAAGCACGTTCACGATGGATGAACTGCGAATCGTTACCATTGCTCATAACGAAGCGGTCGAAGCAACAACCAATGTTTCGATGAACCCTGATGAAAGAATTAATCGGGTGACAAAATTCCGATTAGTCATTGATGCCATTTCATCGACAAAGCACCCTCTTTGGACAAAAATGGAAGAACCAATATTAGCTATTTTTGATGATGTAAAAGAAGCGGCTTTTAATGGCGATCAAGAAGCTTTTCACAAAAGTCTTAATTCTTTTTTATCATTATATGAAGTGATTAATCCAAGTATGAAGCTCGATGTTTCACCAGAGCGTTTTCAAAAACTTGATACGAGAATTAATTTTATTGATCACTACAGGCAGGATATTTTGACGCAGCAGAATTCAATGAAAGAGCTGCTT
Source organism: Niallia oryzisoli (assembly GCF_036670025.1). Lineage (NCBI taxonomy): Bacteria > Bacillati > Bacillota > Bacilli > Caryophanales > Bacillaceae > Niallia > Niallia oryzisoli. The sequence goes on from NZ_CP137640.1 coordinate 1,596,703, forward strand.
ATTCTTGAAACGGACTTGCAAAGTATTTTTGATCTAGAAACAGATGAAACTGATCCGTCATTATGGTGGGTGATTATTTCGACGGGAAGTATCATCATTGTTACATTATCCTATGTAGGATGGAGAAAATATGTAGGTGAAAAGGAAAAAAGAAAAAATCGTTCCAGATAAGTTCAGAAAATAGGAAAAAGCTCCATTCGTTCCTTAAAAACAGCTTATTGTTTGACACCGAATCAGTAGAAAACTTACAATAATAATAGTTATATGTTGAATGGAGGAACAAAAAATTGTTTTTAATTTATTTTGCGATTATTATCATCATTCCGATATGGGCGCAAATCCGGGTGAAAAAAACTTATTCCAAATACTCACATGTGGCTTCGTCATCTCAATTAAGAGGTGCTGAAGTGGCAAGGAAAATTCTTGATGAAAATGGACTTTACAATGTAAATATTGAAGAGGTCCGCGGTACGCTATCCGATCACTATGATCCAAGATCGAAAACCGTCCGGCTTTCTTCGGAAAATTATCATGGCCATTCAGTAGCTGCAGCAGCCGTCGCAGCTCACGAGGTTGGTCATGCCATCCAAGATAAGGAAGCATACAGTTTCTTACGCTTACGTCATAGTTTAGTTCCAGTGGCGAATATTGGTTCTAACTTTTCTTGGATTTTAATTATTATTGGTATGCTGCTAGGGATGAGTAACTTTGTTTTACTAGGAATTATTTTTATGGCTGCAGCTGTTTTATTCCAGCTTGTAACACTTCCAGTTGAATTTAATGCATCGAGCCGTGCAATGGATCAATGCGTAGCACTTGGAGTGATCCGTAATGATGAAGAACGGGAAACAAGAAAAGTGTTAAGTGCAGCTGCTTTGACATACGTGGCGGCGGCGGCAATTGCTGTATTAGAATTAGTTCGTTTAATTCTCGTTTATACAGGAATGCAAAATGACGATTAATAAGAAAAGGATTTAGACCTGAGTCTAAATCCTTTTCTTATGATTAATGCACGATTGGCTTTTTATTTTCGTCTAATGTAAATCCTTCACCAATGACGTCATGGACAATGCTGACGGATACGAATGCATGAGGATCTACTTCCATAATGACGCTTTTTAGACGAACAATTTCATTTTTTGCAACCACGCAGTATAGAACTTCCCGGTCTTGTTTTGTATAGGAACCATAGCCTTTCAAAACGGTGACACCTCTGCCCATTTCCTGCAGTATCTTATTTGCTATCTCTTCATTTTGCCCGGAGATTATCATTGCTCCTCTTGCTGAGTATGCCCCTTCTTGCATAAAATCAATGACTCTTGCCGAGATAAAGACCAAAACAAGTGTATACATAGCTTCGTGATAATCCAAATAAAAGATTAATGATAAGGTGATGACAACGGCATCAAAGATAAACATCGTTTTGCCCATACTCCAGCCAATATACTTATGTACAAGGCGTGCAATAATGTCAACTCCGCCCGTGGTGCCGCCAAAGCGAAAGATAATCCCAAGTCCGACACCAATAGACACCCCGGCAAACAAGGCTGCCAAAGTCATATCATCCTTTAGCGGCATATTGATCTGGTATCTTTGAAAAATCCAGAGAAATACAGAAACAGCTACTGTTCCAATGATTGTATAGAGTAAAGAATTTCGTCCAAGAATTTTCCAGCCAATAAAAAACAAGGGGATATTTAGAATTAAATTTACGTATGAAGGATCCCAAGCGAAAAGAAAATAAAGTAAAAGTGTTATACCAGTAAAACCGCCTTCTGCTAAATTATTTTGCATATTAAAATGAACAATACCGAATGAATATACACAAGCACCTAAGAGAATAAACAGAGTATTTTTTATTTTGATGTCAACAAACATATTGTTTCCTCCGCTTCCAAATTCGACCTTAAAACGATTATAATTATATAAGAAAAGTATTTCGGGAACAAATACATGAAAGTTTTGAAAAAAAGAAAAACATTTGTCAAAACGGTTCAGTTTAGCTAACATGAAAGAAGAGTCAAATATTCATGCATCGTAGAGGTGATTTTTTTGTCAAATGATAAAACAATGAAAGACCTGCAAAAGGAAGTAGATGCCTATATCAGTCAATTTAAGGAGGGATATTTCAGTCCCCTGGCCATGACAGCCCGGCTGACAGAAGAATTAGGCGAATTAGCCAGAGAGGTCAATCATTTTTATGGTGAGAAACCGAAAAAAAAATCTGAAGAAGAAAACACGGTTGAAGAAGAGCTTGGAGATTTATTATTTGTCCTAATTTGTTTTGCAAATTCCTTACATATCGATCTTGAAGAAGCCCATAATCGGGTGATGAATAAATTTAATACAAGGGACAAAGACCGCTGGACAAGAATTAACGAATAGGAAAGAGGAGAATGGTATGGAAAAAATAAAAGTCATTATTGCGGGGCCTCGTGGCAGAATGGGATCTGAAGCAGTAAAATTGGTTGAAAGAACAGAGAAATTTGAGTTAGTTGCTGTCGTTGATCATAAGCATGGGGGCAAGCTTTTAACAGAATTAGAAGGAGTTTCAACATTGCCGGTGCCAGTTTTCGCTGACATAACCACCTGTTTAACTGAAGTGAAGGCAGATGTTCTCATTGATTTAACAACACCAGAAGTAGGGATGCATCATACGAAAACGGCATTGGAATTTGGTGTCCGGCCTGTTGTAGGAACAACTGGATTTACACAAGAGAATCTAGCGGAACTTGAGAATCTTTGCCGGGAAAAAGAAACGGGTTGTATTATTGCACCGAACTTTGCATTAGGTGCTGTGTTAATGATGAAATTTTCACAACTGGCAGGGAGATATTTCCAAGATGTCGAGATTATTGAATTGCACCATGATAAGAAGCTTGACGCGCCTTCTGGAACTGCGGTAAAAACAGCTGAAATGATTGCCCAAGTAAGAGCGGAAAAATCACAGGGACATCCCGATGAGAAAGAAACACTTCCGGGTGCAAGAGGAGCAGATTTTTCAGGCATGCATATCCATTCTGTCCGTTTACCAGGGTTAATTGCTCATCAACAGGTTATGTTTGGTGCAGAAGGACAAACTTTGACGATCCGCCATGATTCCTATGACCGGGTTTCATTTATGTCGGGTGTAAAACTAGCAGTTGATACGGTTATGAATCTTCATACACTTGTATATGGATTAGAAAACATAATTGAGTAAAGCGAGGAAAACATAATGAATATTGCATTAATCGCCCATGATAAGAAAAAGGATGATATGATTCGTTTTACAACAGCTTATCAATTGATTCTACAGGAGCACACATTATTTGCCACCGGAACAACGGGGCAAAAAATAATGGATGCAACAGGATTGTCTGTTCATCGATTCCAGTCGGGGCCATTTGGCGGGGACCAGGAAATTGGAGCCATGATAGCAAACAATAAAATGGATATGGTTTTCTTCTTCAGGGATCCGTTAACTGCGCAGCCCCATGAGCCGGATGTAACAGCGTTAATTCGTCTATGCGATGTTTATGCTGTACCACTTGCTACGAATATGGGTACAGGAGAGGTGTTAGTCAGGGGGCTGGAAAGAAATGATCTTTCCTGGCGCAATATTGTCAGAGGCCATGCACCTATCACTGAATAGGTAGTAGCCCAATATCATTACTGTTTTAAAATTTTACATAATGAATAAAACTATTATTAAAAGCCGACAGTGACCTGAGGAATAATGAGGAGAAAAGGTAGATGAAAACAAAACTAAAAATTGGCATTACCTGTTACCCGACTGTTGGTGGTTCAGGAGTTATTGCAACAGAACTTGGCAAAATGCTGGCGGAAAAAGGTCATAGCATCCATTTTATTTCATCCAGTTTGCCTTTTAGACTGAAAAAAATGTACCATAATATTTACTATCATCAAGTAGAAGTGAACCAATACTCTGTGTTTCAATATCCGCCATATGATATCGCGCTTGCAAGTAAAATGGCAGAAGTCATAAAGAGAGAAAAATTGGATTTACTTCATGTACATTATGCTATCCCACATGCTGTATGTGCGATATTAGCAAAACAAATGTCAGGAAGAGATATAAAAATTGTTACAACACTACATGGAACAGATATTACAGTCCTTGGTTATGATGCATCGTTAACAGATGCGATTCGATTCGGTATTGAGGAATCTGATGCGGTTACAGCCGTGTCACATTCATTGATTACTGAAACCTATGATCTAGTGAAACCAAACAAAAAAATTCTTCCGGTCTATAATTTTATTGATGAACGAGTATATCATAAAATTCCTACCTGTCACTTAAAAGAAGAATATGAAATAAATGCCCATGAGAAGGTTGTTATTCATGTTTCAAATTTCCGTAGTGTAAAACGTGTTCCAGATGTTGTAAGAGCATTTGCTAAAATGGCTGCCCAAATACCTGCTAAACTATTGCTGGTAGGAGATGGACCAGAATTTTCAAAAGTCAGCCAGCTTGTTGAGAAATTAGAAATTCAGGATCATGTTTTATTCCTTGGTAAGCAGGATAACCTTGAGGAATTATATTCCATTAGTGATTTAATGCTCCTTTTATCTGAAAAAGAAAGCTTTGGACTTGTAGCACTCGAAGCAATGGCCTGCGGGGTGCCATGCATTGGGACAAATATTGGCGGTATTCCTGAAGTGATTCAGGACGGGGTTAATGGTTTTCTATGCGATTTAGGAGATATCGAACAAGTAGCAGGGAAAGCGGTGCAACTCTTAACGGATGAAGAAAGACATAGACAATTTTCACAGCAATCTATTCAAATAGTGAATGAACAATTTCGCGCTGAAAAGATCGTTGAACAATATGAACATATTTATTATCAACTATTGAAAAGTGGTGAAGTGGGATGATGCCGATTTTTACAAGAGCCATCCCTCTTTTTGAAAGAATTGAAAAAGCTGGTTTTGAGGCCTATTTTGTGGGCGGCTGTGTTCGTGATTACATACTTGGTAAAGAAATTGCTGATGTCGATATTGCTACATCCGCTACACCGCAGGAAGTGCAAAAAATTTTTCCGAAAACAATTGATGTGGGCATTGAACATGGAACAGTTGTTGTTATATGGGAAAAAGAAACGTATGAGCTTACAACCTTTCGTACAGATGGAGAATATAGCGATTTTCGCAGACCCAGCGATGTTACCTTTATTCGAAATCTTAAAGAAGACCTAAAACGGCGGGATTTTACGATGAATAGTATTGCTATGGACAAGGAAGGTCATTTGGTTGACCCGTTTCATGGTCAAAAAGCCATTGAACAAAGGGTCATTGAAACGGTCGGTTCAGCCTCAGAGCGTTTTCATGAAGATGCATTAAGAATGATGAGAGCAGTCCGTTTTGTCAGCCAATTATCCTTTTCAATTGAACCGGTAACGTTTCTCGCCTTAACGGAAAATGCTTACCTGTTAGAAAAAATTGCTACGGAACGGAAAACGGCGGAGTTCGAGAAATTACTTCAGGGTGAAAACCGAAAGGCTGCCATTCAGCTTTTACTTGATTCAGGTTTGTTTCAATATTTACCGGGCCTGCGATTTCAGGAAAAAGCACTGGCTCAATTGTTAAAGTTTGAGATTGAGCAGCTCTCAATCATTGAAATGTGGTCATTTCTAATCTTTTTAATGGGAATTCAAACCGATGAAGCGGAAAGGTTTCTTAGACGATGGAAGCTTCCGGTCAAAAAGATAAAACAGGTTAAATCGACAGCAGGCTGGCTCCAATATCGGGTTCATTCACCATGGAATACGGAAAGCTTATATGAGGCAGGCCTTCAGTTTGTTGTGCCTGTAGAAAGGCTTTTTAATATTTGTAACCATCAGCATCTATTACAATCTATTTCTGATGTACGTGAGCGCCACGAAAATCTAATTATTAAAGAACGTCAGGAACTTAATGTAAGTGGTCATGACTTAATCAAATGGAGCGGTCAAAATGGCGGTCCATGGGTTAGGGACAAGCTTGCACTTATAGAGAAAGCGGTATTGAACGGCGAAGTTGCTAATAAAAGAGAATCAATAAGGGAGTGGCTGTTAAAGTGCAATCAGAGTTAAGAAAACGATTGCTTGATGCTTTTACTAATAGCGGTGAAGATTTTTTGTCCGGACAGTATTTAGCAGAGTTGATCGGCTGTTCAAGAACGGCAGTTTGGAAGCATATTGAAGAACTCCGGAAAGAAGGATTTGAGCTTGAAGCAGTAAGAAGAAAAGGATATAGAATTGTGAAAGTACCTGAAAAAATTACGGCAAATGAAGTTCGGCTCGGACTCATGACAAAACGGCTTGGTCAAAATATTCATTATGAGGAAAGCGTAGATTCAACACAAAAAATCGCTTTGCAGCTGAGCCTTGACGGAGCTCCTGAAGGTACTGTTGTGATTGCTGAAGAACAAACAAGAGGGCGGGGCAGAATGGCACGTGCTTGGTTTTCGCCAAAGTACACAGGTGTTTGGATGAGTGTGATTCTTCGCCCTAATCTATTGCCGCAAAAGGCACCGCAATTAACATTGGTTACAGCTGTGGCTGTTGTACAGGCGATTGAGGAATTAACCTCAATAAAGCCGGAAATTAAATGGCCCAATGATATTCTTATTAATGGCAAAAAAATTACTGGAATTTTGACGGAGCTGCAGGCAGAAAGTGATCGCATTAATTCCGTTATCATTGGTATCGGGATGAACGTCAATCAGGAGTTAGAGGCATATCCGGAAGAACTTTTGACGATTGCCACTTCATTAAGAATTGAATCGGGAAATAGGTTAAATCGTGCTGAATTAATCCGTTTGGTATTAGCAAAACTTGAACATCTATATGACCTGTATTTACAGGAAGGTTTTCAACCAATCAAATTATTATGGGAAAGCTATGCCGTTAGTATTGGGAAGATGATCACAGCCAGAATGGTGCAGGGTGATTTATATGGAAAAGCGCTGGGAATTACAGGCGATGGCGTGTTGATGCTTGAGGACGAAGCAGGAAAAGTCCATTTCGTTTATTCTGCTGATATTGAGTTACAATGACAATGAATGACAAATTATTGCGAAAATTGTATATTGTTATAGCCAAAAATTATTACTATCTGTTATAATCTCTCTTATGGGCGGTATCATTGTTGTGAACTGCACCAATGCACGATTGTTGAATCAATAATTGTATCTGCCTAGATCCAAAAAATGGACCGGGACAGAGGGATTAAACACGTAATGAACTTTCAAAATCCTTCTGCTTTGTAGAAGGATTTTTTTGGCTAATCAGAACCGTTTACGTTTTTTCTGATTTGTCCGCGTTATTTGTTGCAAGCGTGTTTTGCCTCTTCCTAACAGGAGGAATGGAAATGAAGCAAACAACTGATTTTTTAAAAATGAAGAAAAATGGTGAAGCAATTGCGATGATCACGGCTTATGATTATCCATCGGCAAAGCATGCGGAGCAAGCCGAAGCGGATGTCATTCTTGTTGGTGATTCTTTGGGAATGGTTGTATTAGGATACGACTCAACGATACCTGTTACTGTAGAGGATATGATTCACCACACAAAAGCGGTTAAAAGAGGTGCAAAGGATACATTCACGATCGTTGATCTTCCATTTGCCAGCTATCATTTATCGATAAGAGATACCATTATGACAAGTACAAAAATCATGCAGGAAAGCGGTGCAAATGCAGTTAAGCTTGAAGGTGCTGACGGTGTACTTGGACATATTAAAGCCTTGACACAGGCTGGAATTCCTGTTTGTTCTCATCTTGGTTTAACTCCGCAATCTGTCGGCGTTTTAGGCGGCTATAAGGTTCAAGGGAAAAGTGCTGAAGCAGCTGGAAAATTGATTGAGGACGCTAAAAAATGTGAAGAAGCGGGCGCTTTCATGATCGTACTTGAATGCGTGCCAAAACAATTAGCAACTAAAATTAGCAGTCTGCTTTCTATACCAACCATTGGAATTGGTGCTGGAGACGGAACGGATGGACAAGTCCTTGTATATCATGATGTAGCCGGCTATGGCGTTGAGCGGGTGGCGAAATTCGTTAAACAGTACTGCTCCATTGACGGCATCGCTGTAGAAGGGTTAAAACAGTATGTAGCTGAAGTAAAGTCCCGGGAATTTCCTGCAGAAAAACACAGTTACACAATGGCAGAAGAAGAGTTGCAGACTCTTTATGGTGGCAAATGATGAGAGTTATTACAACAGTTTCTGAATTAAAGTCAGCCATTAAGGCTGAGAAGGCACAGCATAAAACAATTGGATTTGTACCGACAATGGGTTATCTCCATGAAGGACATCGAGCTTTATTAAAAAGAGCACGACAGGAAAATCAAATGGTTGTTCTCAGTGTGTTTGTCAATCCAATTCAATTTGGTCCAAATGAAGACTTTGAGGCATACCCAAGAGATTTTGAACAAGATCAAAAAACAGCGTCGGAAGAGGGCGTAGATATCATTTTTCATCCGTCTGTTTCGGAGATGTACCCGCATGAGCTATCTGTCGGCATGACGGTTAACAAAAGGACAGATGTCTTATGCGGCGAATCTCGTCCAGGTCATTTCGACGGAGTTGCAACCGTATTAACGAAACTTTTTCATCTTGTTCAGCCTGATAGAGCTTATTTTGGAAAGAAGGATGCACAGCAAGTAGCCGTTGTAGATGGACTTGTGAATGACTTTAATTTCCCTTTACAAATTGTACCAGTGGATACGGTCAGGGAACAGGACGGATTGGCGAAAAGCTCGCGAAATGTTTATTTAACCGAAAAGGAACGTCTGGAAGCTCCAATACTTTACAAGAGTCTTTTAATGGCTGTTGAAATGATTAAATCAGGTGAAGTGAATCCGGAACGTATCATACAAGAAATCACAGACAAGATTCATACCGAAACGTCGGGCCAGATTGATTATGTTAGTATTTTAGCCTACCCGAATCTTGAAAAAATAGACGTGGTAGAAGGAAACTATATCATTGCTCTAGCTGTTAAATTTTCAAAAGCTCGTTTAATAGATAATGTTATTATAGTAGAAGAATAGGAGGAAACAGAATGTTTCGCACCATGATGAATGGGAAAATCCATCGTGCAACTGTAACAGAAGCAAATTTAAATTACGTTGGAAGTATCACCATTGATACAGATATTATCGATGCTGTCGGGATAATTGCTAATGAAAAGGTGCAAATCGTCAATAACAATAACGGTGCACGTTTAGAAACCTATGTAATTCCCGGTCAGAGAGGCTCGGGAACGATTTGCTTAAATGGTGCTGCAGCACGTTTAGTACAGCCGGGAGATACCGTTATTATTATTTCTTATGCTTTAGTACATGAAGACAAAATCGCAGATCATTATCCGAAGGTGGCAATTATGGGTGAAGGCAATCGGATCAAAGAAATAATCCATGCAGAACCTGAAATGACCATTATGTAAATTTGTTAGCTGACTCTTTTCGGGGTCAGCTTTTCCTATGTACTGGGTAATTTTTGGTTAGACAATTCTGTAACACTCTTTTCGGGAGAGGTCATGCATGAAAGTCTTTTTCTTTTTGTAAAAATATGATACGGTTTAACAATAAAAAAAGTGTAGTCCACATTCTAGTTTGATTAGGGAACGGAATGGTTGAGGTGTAATGAAATGAGTAATAAATATGTAGTAATTGATCTGGAAACAACCGGGAATTCAGTGAAAAAAGGAGATCGAATCATTCAATTTGCAGCAGTTGTGATTGAAAATAATACAATTGTAGATCAATTTTCTTCCCTGCTGAATCCTGGACAGCCTATTCCAGTGTTTATTGAAGAGTTAACGGGACTAACAGATGAGATGGTGAAAGATGCCCCGGAATTTGCCGAAATTGCTCCAAAAGTAGTCGAGATGCTGGAGGGAGCTTTTTTTGTCGCGCATAATGTGTTATTTGATTTATCCTTTTTGCAGGAAGAATTAATTATGGCAGGTTTCGAAGGCTTTTATGGTCCTGTTCTTGATACGGTTGAAATGGCCCGCATCCTTTTTCCTTCTAGTGACAGCTATAAATTATCAGATCTTGCGATTCAAGAAGGTCTGAGTCATGACAGGCCCCATCAAGCCGATAGTGACGCATATGTAACAGGTGAACTTCTACTCATCTTATTTGAGCTGCTACGATGTCTTCCATTAAAAACGATCAAGCAGCTTTATCATCTGTCTGGTGGTCTAAAGAGCGATTTGATTGATATATTGGAAGAACTTATAATGGAAAAGGAAAAGAGAATTGATGATCTGCCTTATTTCCTTGAAGAATATCGCGGGATTTGTATTAAGAAATCCCCTGTAGATAACGAACTGAAGGAGCGGGATGAAAAATTTTATCCGTTACATGAATCTGAGAAAGAAAATCTGTTAAAAAGGGCATTTCCGGATTTTGAAATAAGAAAAGGCCAGCTTAAAATGATGGATATTGTTCATCATTCCTTTCAGCATGAGCTGCATGCGATGATCGAAGCGGGAACGGGTGTAGGAAAATCACTTGCTTATTTATTACCTGCTCTTTACACGGCGCTCAACAGTCAAGAGCCTGTCATTATTAGTACTTTTACGACTCAGCTTCAGGAACAGCTGTTACAAAAAGATATTCCATTGCTGGCAAAGGCTGTTGCGTTTCCTTTTCATACAGTATTAATAAAAGGAAAGAGTCATTATATCAATATTGAAAAGTTTGTTAAAATTCTTCGTGAAGATGACGATAATTACGATACTACTTTAACGAAAATGCAAATATTAGTGTGGTTGACCCAAACCAATACAGGTGACCGTGACGAGCTTAATTTATCAAGCGGCGGAAGATTATTCTGGCATCGAGTCAAACATGATGACAGTTTACGAAGCTCAAGGGAAAATCGGGATTTCTATTTGAATATGCGCCGAAAAGCGCAAAAAGCGGATCTTATCATTACGAATCACAGCTTGCTGCTGTCTGACCTTGTCGCCGATAAACCGCAGCTCCCAGAGTCTAACTGTATTATTATTGATGAAGGGCATCATTTTGAAAAGGTTGCCGGGAAATACTTTGGCAGTAAAATTGATTTTGCTTCAACTCGTTATCTTCTCCATCAAATGGGCTTATCTGAGCAGAAAATGCTCGCCTATAAAATAGAAAAATTATTGCAAGCCTACTCTGTAAATCAGGATGGTTTGCCTCATTTGTTTGAATTAAATGGAATAATGTCCGAGTTGCTTTATGCAATGGACGAGTTATTTACCATTCTTGCCATGATCGCCAAAAAAAGTGTGAAAAATAAAGTTCAAGGAAAAATCAGCTGTCCTTTATATTTCGATATGACGAAGGAAACAAAAGCGTTTCGTGCAAAAGCGGAGCAATTCTTATTCCTGCTAACGGATTTCGCAAGAGGGGTATCGGCCCGTATTGAACGGTTGAAGAAAGTGAATCAAAAGGACATCTTGAAAAATTCAGTTGTGCACGAAGCAGCTACATGGCTGAATGATTGCGAGAAATTGAAGCAGTGTATTCGGAAAATTATCCATCAAAATCTTTCTGAAGACATCTCATGGATCGAAATGGATACCCGTTCCTGGCAAAATAGAACGACCTTATATTCACAGCCGATTTCTGTTTCAAATCAACTTAAGGAATTATTATTCAAACAAAAAAAGAGTGTCATCGTTACCTCAGCTACTTTAGCAGTAAAAGGGTCATTTAAATATGCAGCAAATGCTCTTGGTTTGCAAACGGAGCCATGCCATTATGAGCAGCTTCAATCACCTTTTGATTTTGAAAAACAAGTGCAGCTCGTCATCGCGAATGATCTGCCAGAAGTAAACTCCGTCTCGCTTCAGGATTATGTAGCTGCGATCGGATCCCATATTATTTCCATTGCGGAAGCAACAAAAGGCCGGTTGTTGATTTTGTTTACCTCATATGAGATGCTTCGTAAAACATATGAACTGATAAAAGAAAGTGGTTTTTTACAGGAATATACGATGTTGGCACAAGGAATTACAGGTGGAAGCAGAACAAGGCTTGTGAAAAATTTCCAGCGTTTTGACAAAGCGATTCTCCTTGGAACAAGTAGTTTTTGGGAAGGCATCGATATACCAGGCGAAGACCTTTCTTGTCTGATTATGGTCAGATTGCCTTTCACACCTCCTGATGACCCGCTTACAGAGGCAAAATGTGATAATGTCAAAAGGCTTGGCGGTAATCCATTTTATGATTATTCTCTGCCAGAAGCTGTACTGAGGTTTAAGCAGGGTTTCGGCCGGCTCATTCGAACAAAAAATGATAGAGGCATTATGATCATATTTGATCACCGTATTATTTCTACACAATATGGTAAAACTTTTCTTGATTCTTTACCTGGGGTAAAAGCAAAAGAAATGGATATTGATCAAACGATCAATCTCATTCACGATTGGCTGTAATGAATAAGGAACTGCCATAAGAAAATTTCACAAAAAAAGGCTGCGTTATGCAGCCTAAAATGGACGGTTTGAACTAGAATAAATTTAATGAAAAATTGAACTAATTTAGCTGTTTGCTGTTATAATAATTCATAAGGCTATCCTGTTTCATTATTTTAACCTTCATAAAGTGACGATATAAGTAGTAAATTATGTCGAGGATGAGGAGGAGTTTCCATAGTGGAGAGGAAGCTGTACATAAAAAGAAAGGATACGCTGTCGTAATCCCATTCGGCACTTTCGTTTGATAAAGAGTGATAACATGAAAAAGTGGTTAGTCAGTTTAAGTTTATTGATTGTCATAGCATTTGCAGCGACCGCGGTTATTTATTTAAATGCGGTTAAACCTGTTAAGCAGGCTGAGGAAAAAGCTGTTCATCAGGCACTGGAGGAAACAGCTTTAACTGAAGTGGATCAATTTAGCCTATATCACGGTGAAGAGACCTTTTATGTCGTTCAGGGAGAAGACAAGAAAGGCACAAAGCTAATTGCCTGGATCCCTGAAAAAAAAGGAAAGGTGATTGTTAAGAAATCATCTGATGGAATTACACGAGATCAGGCTGTAAAAAAAGTATTAGCAGAAATGGATTCTGGCGATATCATTTCTGTTAAGCTTGGCATGGAGAATGGAATTCCACTCTGGGAAATTCATTCACAAACAAAAGAAAATTTGTTGAATTATCATTCCATTGTTTTCGAAACAGGTGAATGGCTGAAAAAAATTGAAAATTTATAATGGGAAAATCTGTTATTAAGCAGATCATATATATTCATGATAGAAGGAGCAGGAAGACAAATATGGAAGCGAAACTGGCAGGAAGAGTGAAATCATTAACTCCATCAACAACATTAGCGATAACAGCAAAAGCAAAAGAACTTAAAACAGCGGGTCATGATGTAATTGGACTCGGTGCCGGCGAACCTGATTTTAATACTCCACAGCATATCATTGATGCGGCTGTTAGATCAATGAATGAAGGGCACACAAAATATACTCCTTCTGCAGGATTACCTGCCTTAAAAGAAGAGATTGCTAAAAAATTCAAAAGAGATCAGGGAATAGATTATGATGTGACAGAAATAATGGTTGGCAGCGGTGCCAAACATGCTCTTTATACCTTATTTCAAGTCCTTATTGATGACGGTGATGAGGTGGTTATTCCGACGCCATACTGGGTAAGCTATCCTGAGCAAGTGAAGCTGGCTGGAGGCGTACCTGTTTATGTTGAAGGGTATGAGCACAATCAATTTAAAATAACACCTGAACAGCTTGCAGGAGTGATTACGAATAAAACAAAAGCCGTTATTATCAATTCTCCAAGTAACCCAACAGGTATGATCTATTCAAAAGAAGAACTAGAAGCGCTAGGCGAACTTTGTTTAGCGAAAGATGTTCTGATTATTTCAGATGAAATTTATGAAAAATTGATTTATGGCGGTAACCAACATATTTCTATCGCCCAAATATCTCCTGAGTTAAAAGACCAAACCATTATTATTAACGGGGTTTCTAAGTCACATTCAATGACAGGCTGGAGAATAGGCTATGCAGCAGGAAATAAAGAAATTATTAAAGCGATGACGAACCTTGCTAGTCATAGTACATCCAATCCAACAACAACAGCTCAATATGGTGCCATTGCGGCTTACAGCGGACCGCAAGATGATGTTGAAATGATGCGTAAAGCATTTGAAGATCGTTTAAATACCATTTATGATCAACTAGTGCAAATTCCAGGGATAACATGTATTAAACCACAAGGTGCTTTTTATCTTTTCCCTAATGCGAAAAAAGCAGCGGAACTAACCGGCTTTAATAATGTTGATGAATTTGCAGCTGCCTTACTCGAGGATGCAAAGGTAGCTGTCGTTCCAGGTTCAGGCTTTGGTTCACCTGAAAATATCCGTTTATCTTATGCGACTTCTCTTGAGTTATTGGAGCAGGCTGTTTCTCGTATAAAAGAATTTGTCGAAAAGAATTCAAAATAAGCTTGCTTATGCTACGATATCTTAAAGAGGCGGAAAACCTTGAGTTTTTCGCCTTTTTGACGTTTTACCTAATGATATTCTTCGATTTGCTTGTCATTGTCCGGAAAGGTATAATTAAATTATGATACATAGTTGATTTTTATAGTTTCTGGAGGGAACAATAAACGTGATTAAAACAACAATCGCTGAAGTTTATAAATATGTTGATCAGGAAGTTAAAATTGGTGTTTGGGTAGCAAACAAACGTTCAAGTGGAAAAATTGCTTTCCTGCAGCTGCGTGACGGAACCGGTTTTATGCAAGGGGTAATTACAAAGGCTGATGTACCTGAAGAAGTATTCCAAACAGCCAAAACGATTACACAGGAGTCCTCATTATATGTAACGGGTGTTGTATGTAAGGACGAACGGTCCCCGTTTGGCTATGAACTCCATGTGAATGGAATTGAAGTGCTCCATCACTCTGTTGATTATCCAATCACACCAAAGGAACATGGAACAGAATTTCTAATGGACCACCGTCATTTATGGCTTCGTTCCAAACGACAGCATGCTGTTATGAAAATACGAAATGAAATTATCCGCGCAACCTATGAATTTTTCAATCAAAACGGTTTTGTAAAAGTTGATCCGCCAATTTTAACAGGAAGTGCTCCGGAAGGGACTACAGAATTATTTGCTACAAAGTATTTTGAAGAAGATGCTTATTTATCGCAAAGCGGACAATTGTATATGGAAGCAGCTGCGATGGCATTAGGAAAGGTATTTTCATTTGGCCCGACTTTTAGAGCTGAAAAGTCAAAAACGCGCCGCCATTTAATTGAGTTTTGGATGATTGAACCTGAAATGGCCTTTTGCGAATTTGATGAAAATTTGAAGGTTCAAGAAGAATATGTTTCCTATATCGTGCAGTCTGTTTTGAAGAATTGTCACCTTGAATTAACGACTCTTGGCCGCGATATAAGTAATCTTGAAAAAATAACGGCTCCGTTCCCACGAATTACATATGATGATGCCCTTGCTCTGTTACATGAAAAGGGTTTTGATGATATAAATTGGGGGGATGATTTTGGAGCACCGCATGAAACGGCCATTGCGGAAAGCTTTGATAAACCTGTTTTTATCACACATTATCCAACATCCTTAAAACCATTTTATATGCAGCCGGATCCAAACAGGGAAGAGGTTGTGCTATGTGCCGATTTAATTGCACCGGAAGGTTACGGGGAGATTATTGGCGGTTCACAGCGTGTACATGATGCCCAGTTGCTGAAAAGACGATTGGAGGAGCATCAATTAGATTTAAATGCATATAAATGGTATTTAGAACTTCGCCAATATGGATCTGTACCCCATTCGGGTTTTGGACTTGGTCTTGAAAGAACCGTTGCATGGATAAGCGGTGTTGAACATGTTCGTGAAACGATACCATTCCCACGTCTATTAAACCGTCTATACCCATAAAATAGTAGTAATGCTAAACAAAAAATCCGCAAACGTTCATGCGGGTTTTTTGTTTATGTTTCGCTCTCTGAATTTGGCAAGTCTGCCTTTCATTCACCTTACTTACAAAAATACTTCATGTTATACTAATAAGGAGGTGTTCAAAAAATGAGTAAAACGAATTTGTTAAATTGGTTTAAAGAAGGTCAGATTACCATTCCCACTGTCCTTTTTTCACAATATAAAGCAATGAAATTAGATGAATACGAACTTGTCTTATTGCTGCAAATGATTTCATATCTAGAAAAAGGAAATGAATTTCCTACCCCTGCTGAACTCTCTTCCGCGATGACGATTTCTGTTTCAGAATGTTCGGATCTATTACGCAGGCTCATTCAAAAGGGATTTATCGAAATACAAGATGGTTTTACCAGTGACGGAATCCGCTATGAAAAGTATTCAATTGAGCCATTATGGGAAAAATGTATTGATCATTTTTTATTACAGCAAAAACGAGAAGAAGCAAATGCTATTCAACAAGAAGAAACTGATCTTTATACTTGTTTTGAAAAGGAATTCGGCAGACCGTTATCACCTTTTGAATGTGAGACACTTGCCATGTGGCTGGATGATGACCATCATGATGCGGTTATCATTAAATCTGCCCTACGGGAAGCGGTCATTTCAGGTAAGTTAAATTTCCGTTATATTGATCGGATTCTTTTTGAATGGAAGAAAAATGGGATAAAAACGATTGAGCAGGCAAAAAGCTACGGACAGAAGTTCAGGCAGTATCAGCATAAAAATAAGCCAAAAGAACCTGCTAAAAACACAGGCTCACTTCCATTCTATAACTGGCTGGAAAATTAATGTGGTCAAGGTTTACTTGAAATAAAATGAGAAGATGGACGTGAATAGGAGAGAAAGGGTAAAAAAATGTTAAATAAGAGTCAAATTCGATTTTGTTTAGATAAAATGGGAGAAATGTTTCCTGATGCCCATTGTGAATTGAATCATTCCAATCCGTTTGAATTAGTCATTGCCGTTGCTTTATCTGCTCAGTGTACGGATGTACTAGTCAATAAAGTAACGAAAGGGCTGTTTGAAAAGTATAAAACACCAGAGGATTACATAAATGTTCCTCTTGAAGAGCTGGAGCAGGATATTCGCTCGATTGGTCTGTACCGTAATAAAGCGAAAAATATCCAAAAGCTTTGTAAAATGCTAATTGAAGACTATCAGGGCGTTGTGCCCAGAGACCGTGATGAATTGGTCAATCTTCCTGGTGTCGGCAGAAAAACAGCGAATGTCGTTGTATCTGTTGCTTTTGGTATCCCGGCAATTGCAGTTGATACACATGTTGAACGAGTTAGTAAACGTCTTGGTTTTTGTCGTTATAAAGATTCCGTTCTGGAAGTAGAAAAGACGTTAATGAAAAAAGTCCCGCAAGAAGAGTGGTCTTTGACGCATCATCGCATGATTTTCTTTGGGAGATATCATTGTAAAGCACAAAATCCGAGGTGTCCTTCATGCCCTTTATTAGAGTTGTGTCGCGAAGGAAAGAAACGAATGAAGGGGAAGGAGACGATAGCATGAATAGTGAGTCTATTTCGTTTCCCGGAGAATGGTCCAACTTCTTATTAGATAGAGAAATCCTCTGGAAGGAAGCATTTGAGCAAGAATTTCATGCAAATATCCCTTTCCTATATGATGCTGCATATTTCCATGGATATGAAACCCTTAAACCATGGGAAATATCAGCTAGAACGGTTCCTGCGATTCTTGCGATTTGGAGCAGCGTAAAAGCTGAGTTACATGAAAAGTTCTCGCTCCGTGATCAAGCAGCAGCCATAGAGCCGATGAAAAAAGGGATCGGACTGTTTCTTGAAATTCTTTACTGGTCCAATCAATCGCCGGTGCTGTGGAAATTAAATAAAACGGTGCTGCTGGATAGTAAACCGGTAAATTGGGAAGAAAGACTTAATTTTATCGTAACCTATCTAAACAAATACCATTCCTATATTCAGCTAACAGAGCTTTTTTCGGAAATGGAGAAATTATTTATAAAACACAAGATCATGAGCCAAGCAAAAAAAGCGTCTAAAAGCTGATTGGCAAGCTTTTAGACGCTTTTTCAATATATTTCTTTCCTTACTGAACTGGGGCGGCTGGATTATTATTTTGGGTGCCCGGTGGCTGCTGTTCTATCGGTACATCGACATCCTCAGCAGCATCATCTGGTGATTCAGGGGTTTGGCCAGGATTAGTTGGATTATTCCCGTTCCCATTCCCGTTCCCGTTCCCGTTCCCGTTCCCGTTCCCATTCCCATTGTTATTTCCATTATTTCCATTGCCCTGATTCCCATTATTGTTATTGCCAGGGTTTCCATAATCGTTTTCAGGAGTATTTCCATTGTTATCCTCGTTGTTTTCACCATCGATATCTTCTGGATTTTCTTCTTCGTCTGTACCAGGAATGGTGACACTTGTTGTGGCAGGGTTACTTTGTTGATTATCCTTAATAGCGATTATCTTGAAAGTATACGTTCCACCAGGCTCTGGATTAGACATCCTTAATCCAGTCTCCGATGTAGTGCTTAAAGATTGTTCAGCACCGCCATTAAGTGATACAGAGACTTTATATTGTGAAGCTTCGTCACCTGCTGACCAGGATAAGACAATTTCATTTGTTTCTTGGTCATAAACGGCATAAGCACCAGAAGGACCAGCTAATTTTTTGTATTTTGTTGACACAGCGCTCGGAGCGTTTCCTTTTACTGCATACTCATTAATAACTTGACTGTCAGGCGTATAATCGCTGGCAAGCTTAGCAGGTCTGGAGCCTTTTTCCACCCTTACTTTTTGTACTGTTTTTGGAACTGTAAAATCTGCTGTTTTTTTGTCTTCTGACACATATTCCATTAAGTTACTAAAAATTTTCATTGCTATTTGTTGATCTTTACCTGGAAGAATGGCATTTTTTCGCTCTTCA
The DNA here is from genome assembly GCF_036670025.1 of Niallia oryzisoli. Lineage (NCBI taxonomy): Bacteria > Bacillati > Bacillota > Bacilli > Caryophanales > Bacillaceae > Niallia > Niallia oryzisoli. The sequence goes on from NZ_CP137640.1 coordinate 1,615,585, forward strand.
TAGCCGGTCCAAATGGCTGCCGTATAATTTGTTGTATAGCCGACAAACCATGCATCAGGTACGGCACCGTTTGAAGTAATGCCATATTTTTTCATCTCATCATTTGAATAGTTGGTTGTTCCAGTTTTCCCGGCTACAGGCAGTCCCGGTACATTTGCTCGTTGACCTGTACCATATGAGGACGTTACAACACTTTTTAGCATATCGCTGATCATAAAGGCAGTATAATCATTCATGACAGCTTCCGTTTTTGGTGCCATATTGATTTTCGTACCGTCACGGAATTCAATTTCCTTAACTGAATGTGGCTCTGTATAGTAACCGTTATTCCCGAATGCACTATAGGCTCCGGCCATCTGCACGGTAGTGACACCATTTTTCAGACCGCCGATTGCATTCGATTCAACCATTTCCTCAAGGTTAAGACCGAGGTCATTAGCAAATTCGTGTGCCCGCTCTAAACCTACTTCTTGTAAGGCTTTTAATGCAGGAACATTTCTTGATCTTGCCAAAGCTTCCCGCATCGATAAAGCCCCTAAATGCTTATGGTCCCAGTTATTGATCGTTTGACCAGTGGAATATTTATAAGGCTCATCTACAATGGTTTCATATGTACCCCATTTTAAATATTCAATAGCAGGAGCATAATCAAGAACTGGTTTGATCGTTGACCCTGGTTGCCGTGGAACAGAGGTTGCATAATTTAAGCCAAAATCAATATCCTTATTACGATTACCGCCAAGGGCACGAATTTCTCCAGTTTTCGTATCTAACAAGGTAATCCCAGCCTGGAACTTTTCATCAGGGAATGGGACAATTTCGTTTTCATACATGATTTGATCGACATAGTCCTGTGCTTTTGTATCAAGTGTGGTATAAATTTTTAGTCCATCTGTGTATACATTTAATTCAGGATATTTGTCTTCGATTTCTTTTATCGCTTGACCAATAAAGCCGTCATACGGGATATCACCTTGCTGAGTACGCTCTTCTTCTTTGACAAGCGAAGCAGTGATCGAAGCTGCTTGGGCTTCCTTCATTTCACTTTCAGAAATATAGCCATGCTGGTGCATTAAAGAAAGTACAACATTTCGTCGTTTTTCTGCTCTATCCGGATGCTTAAACGGGTTATAATTGTTTGGGCTTTGTGGCATTCCTGCCAGCATGGCCGCTTCAGGAAGTGTTAATTCACTTAAGTCTTTACCGAAATAGACTTGTGAGGCAGTCCCAATCCCCGTCGTTCTTTCCGACATAAATACCTTGTTAACATATAACTCGAAAATCTCTTCTTTCGTATATTTACGTTCTAATTGAATGGATAACCAAGCTTCTTGGGCCTTCCGTGATATGGTTTTGTCAGCAGTTAAAAAGTAGTTTTTGACTACCTGCTGAGTAATCGTACTTGCTCCCTCAGCTCCAAAACCTTGTGTAAAGTTAGCAATTACTGCAGCACCTAAACGAATCGGATCGACTCCGTGATGTTTGAAAAAACGTGAGTCTTCTGTAGCGATAACGGCATCTCTTACGAGTGGTGGAATATCCTCATATTCAACATATTCCAGTCTTTGTGTCCCAACTTCAGTGACCAGTTTCCCGTCTGTATCGTAAATTTCTGAAGGGATTGCTGCTTTTAATGTATCTGAATCAAGCTTTGGTGCGTCTTTTACCATGAAAGCAAAAGTAGCTGCTCCGCCAATAATACCAATAATACCGAGGGCAACCAGGATAAGAAAAATTTTCTTAAATATGGATCCTGTTGATCCTTTAGGCTTTTTCTTGCCTTTTTGATTGCTTTTGGCAGCTTCTTGTTGTTTTCGACGCTCCTCCCTTGATTGATATTTTTCAGTCATACTCATTCCTTCCTTTCTTATGAACCAAGGTGTAAAACACTTCATCTATCAATGCTTGACTATAAATGATAAAGACGATTGATGACTTTAATATAATCAATTCTTGGCTGAAAACCAAGCGGAATTAGGCATCCAAGGTTTTCAATTTCTTTTTTTGTAATCGATTTTCTTCCTCCATCAAGCATTCTCTGCCAAAAAAACAAGAGATGCTCTGCTTCAAGAAAATAAACTTCATCTGTTAATGAAAAACGTAGTAATACAAAGCAAATAGCACCGTGTTTTATTACTTGTTTCATATGTACAATTTGATGTTCATGAAAGTTTTTAAGAGGAAAAGAAGTTTCAAGTTTCGTTTCCTTTGCTTCAAAATCAATATATTTGCCTTTATATACACCATTGTAATCTGTTGTTGATGCTTGTTTAAAGTAGGCCTCTTTTATGACTGCGGCACTTCTTTTAGGGTAGTTTACATCTACAATTTGAACGGGTGTAGGCTTTTTATGAATGACAGCAAGTCCTTGTTCTAAATAGTATTGATTTGTTTCATTAATATCCTCCTCTAATGTCATTCCCCTTTTTCCGTAGGACCATTTTTTTTCCTTTTGCTTTTGTGCAGCTGTTTCTGCAGCACAAGCCACATAGCGCCTGCCATTCGGATAATGGAAAGTCATTATATTCACCTCACATGCTACTATTTATAATAACAAATATCTGCACGTTCATGTTGAATAAAAAGAATCATTTAACAAACGATATAAATAGAATAAATGGCAGAAGAGCCCTATGCTGCCGCTCTTTACGATCAAATGTACGAGGTTGTGAATAGGATAATGATACTAAAGCCGGTATCACAAACATTATCAACGAATGACATGCTGCTTGTGCAAAGTATTAGAAGCGAGACAAATGCCTTTAACATGGATAATATTTCTCGTACTGATGCCTATTTTCGCTTTTATAAGCAACATCCGGAAATTCATTGGGCTTTTTTAGCATCAATGGTCTCGCGAAATGCGGGATGGAATATGTGTGATCTTGAAGGAATGTACTTCCCAAAACTATTAAATAAAGAAAAGAGAGAAACGCTTTTTCAAACGTATGAGAAAGCCAATTGGCTTATCTTTCACGATGCCTTTCCGCAGTTATTGCTTTATCATTATTCGAAGAAATGTAATAGGGCGATGTTTCATTTATTAAAACATTTTCATGTTTCATCATTTATGGAAAGAGAATGGAATTATTTCTGGCAGCATAGAGAGTATCGGAGGCTTCTCATTTCATTAATTGTAAATGAACAGCATGTGATTCATATACCAGTTATTTGTCATCCTTATATACAAAAAAAGGTCTTTCGAACATCTATGTTTTTATTCCAAGATTGGTTTCATTTTAGTTCAGTCCTGTTGCCAACCTGTGATGGCGATGTGTATGGGGCAAGTGTAAATGGATTTAGGAATGTTCATAAACGGATAGATCTTGGCAAGCGCATTGCTTCCATTCTATTTGATGAGCAGCTTTATCCGTCCTTTTATCAGTTTGCCGCTAAAACTGTTCACACAGGTTCAAGATATGACTACGAGTGTTATTTTATGAAGAATAAAAGCAGGGATACCCCGTTTTTGCGGGCGGTTTATCCAATTATTATGCCTGATCAACATCGGATGATGGAGAGGAAAGACTGGTCAATTGGAACTAAAACGAGAAGTTCATGGTATGAAACACCGACACATCATCACCCGATTTTGTTAAATGAATGGTTTTTGCACAAGCAGAAGCAAATTCAAAGGATCTCATTATTAAAGCAATTGATAACGGATGAATACTGATAAAAAGCAAGGGAGCCCTTGCTTTTTGTTTTGTTATGTTGAAGGACGATCAGGTCCTTCAAGTTTTTTGTCGCCGTAACCTGGTTTCGTTTCGTTTAGCTTCTTGGGTTGAACCTTATTTTGTTTTTCTTTTTGACCCATGGTAAACACCTCCACTACTAGTTTGTTCAAAGGAAATGGTTTCATTCTTCTTGATTTGTCGAATGGAGAATTGAAAAGGAAAATTTTTTCTACCTTTGCCGAATGATAACTAGTTTTGTCAAGCGGGAAGGAAGTAAAAAAGATAAGGAGAATTACTATTATGACAAAGTTCAAAGGGAGGCAGATTGAAAATGAAAACAACTGTTATTGGAAGAGAAGAACTAATTGACATGTTTGAAAATATCAATAATCAGCTGGAGCAATTGGAGAATTCAATTAAGACCAATATGTCACAACAACAGCAAGAATGGCAAAGAAAACAGGAACAACGAATTGATATCTGTGGCAAACAGTTGGAATCACTAGAAAAGAAAATGACCTCCACTAAAGAACGTCAGGAGCATTCTAAAAAAACAACATTACAGTTAACGTTAAGTTATTAGTATATAGGAAAGGGATTAATAGATGATTATGAATGGATTGAAGAAACAAAAAAGGGAAGTTCCTGCATTTGAGAACTTCCTTTTTAGCTAACCGTTATGTTTTCGGTACTTATTTCGTTGTTTTATTTTGAGAAAGCATTTGTAAGTTAGATATATAAAGGAGTTTTCATTATTTTTTGAGGTTAATGAATAAGAGAATTATTAATGAATATGTCAGGGAATTTTGCTCCTAATTTTTCAAGTTCACGAACAAGATCTCTATATTCAATGATCGAGATTTTATTTTGCACATATTCTTTCTTCGTAAAGTCCAACAATTCATTCACATCATCCGTTAAATAATCACGAATCTGAAGAAACTTTAATTTTAGTTCGTGAATAGTCATGCCAATTCCTCCTTCTCCATTTACCTTATTTTAACATGGAACAAGAATTGTTTACCGTTTTTAAAATATTTAGACTTCCGACAGAAACTCCCATCAATAGACACTTTTTTAAACCAATTCCATTAAAGTTCAAAATAGACACTGTCACCATCTAGGCATTTATATCATATATTTAAGATATAAAACGAGTTGATAAGGAGGGATACTGCCCATGTATGGTCCGAGGTTGAGATACGGTCAATATTTTGGATATCATTCTATGCCTGAAACGCGACAACATCCGTACCCCATTTTACAAGGAATGAATGGGATGCAGCCTGCAGCTGATTATCCTTATATGAATTCTTATCCGATTCAGGGAAGCCCTTATTTTTATCCTTCATTCCAAGGGTCTTCGGGATATAATCAACAAGCGCCGACCCAAGCATCCTATACTCAAAACGTTTTTCACAATCCATTGCAGGCAAAAGAAGAATCTTATGCGCAAATGCAGCAGCCAGTACAGCCAAACGGTTATCCCTACATGAATCCTTACCCAAAGGGGTCTTTTCTTGCTAAGCCGACATCAGGTATGAAATCGGTTTTAAATTCATTTAAGTCACAGGATGGATCATTAGATATCAATAAAATGGTGGATACAGCAGGACAAATGATGAATGCCGTTAGTCAGGTTTCGTCAGTTGTAAAAGGATTCGGTGGAATGTTTAAAGCTTAATAAAATAAGAAAGGAAAACGGTCTGTAAAGAGACCGTTTTTATTTTGTATTTTTATGTTGTTTTGTGCTTTTTAACAAGGACTTTAATCACAAGTTTTCACAAATTGTTCGAAAACTACCGCGTTAATCGTGAAAGGTTTGTGACAATTGAATAAGCTGTGATTTATATCACGGGTGCAGGAAGCTAAGGAAGGTAAACTGATTAAGAATTTAGTGAGAGAGGGGATTTGTAAACATGTTTTGTTACCAATGTGAACAAACACCTACAGGGGGATGTAAAGTAATTGGTGTTTGTGGAAAAGATGAAACCATTGCCAGCTTACAGGATACAATTATTTTCGGTTTGAAGGGAATTGCCGCTTATCGGACACATGCTAATCAATTAGGCTACACAGATCCATTTGTAGATGCTACAACCCACGAAGCATTGTACATGACATTGACAAATTCAAATTTTAATGTTCAAGAGCATATCGAGATGGCCATGAAGGTCGGCAGGTCTGCTGTTCGCATGATGGAAGTACTTGATGAAGCACATACAAAACTACTTGGTGTTCCGGAACCTGTACGTGTTTCACAAAACAAGATCGAAGGAAAATGTATTGTTGTTACAGGACATAATTTATTTGCTCTTGAGCAATTGTTAAAGCAAACAGAAGGAAAAGGAATTAATATTTATACACACTCAGAGATGCTCCCGGCACATGGCTATCCAGAATTGAAAAAGTATTCTCATTTAAAAGGAAATATCGGGAAAGCATGGTATGACCAACGTCGATTATTTGAAAAGTTCCCAGGTGCTATTTTGGCAACGACAAACTGTGTGATGCCAATTAAAGGAACTTACGCTGACCGTATGTTTTCTTATGAAGTGGCTGGTCTAGAAAATGTCCAGAAGATTGTGAATGATGATTTCAGCCCATTGATTAACCGTGCTTTAGAGCTTCCGGAGGCAAATATTGAGTCTGATGAAACATTACTTACCGGTTTCCATCATGAAACAGTTCTTGGTTTGGCACCAGAAGTTATTGCAGCGGTTAAGGAAGGAAAAATCAAGCGTTTCTTCGTCATTGCCGGTTGTGATGCTCCTGGAAAAGGCGGCGAATACTATCGTGAATTAGCTACTTCCCTGCCTCCGGAAACAGTCATCTTAACAACCTCATGCGGAAAATTCCGCTTTAATGATGTTGATTATGGCACAGTCCCTGGTACAGATATTCCGCGTTATATTGATTTAGGGCAATGTAATAACTCAGGTTCAACAATAAAAATTGCCAAAGCCCTTGCTGATGCGTTTGAATGTGAAATAAATGAACTGCCTGTAAGTATTGTTTTATCGTGGTTTGAACAAAAGGCTGTCGCTATTTTACTTGGATTATTCAGCCTTGGCATTCAAGATATTCGTATTGGGCCTAAACCGCCTGAATTTATTTCAGAAGGGGTTATGAATGTCCTGCAGCAAACCTTTAATTTAAAATTAATCGGAACTGCTGAGGAAGATATGAAAGAAATGCTGCAATTAAACTAATGCAAAAAAGAGAGTACCCCGTACTCTCTTTTTTTAGCTGATAGAGCTTATTTATGAAAAAAGTTCCTCTGCTAAAATATTTGCATCAAACAATAAATCACTGTCAGAGTCAGTTTCGATCAGGTTTTCTTTTTTGAGTTTTGTCAATGTACGGCTGACAGTTTCTCTTGTTGTTCCAATCATATTAGCCAAGTCTCGATTTGTAAATTCTCCTTTCAGAAGAATCCTGCCATCGTCTAACTTTTGTCCATGCTCTCTTCCAAGCCTTATTAACAGCTTAATAATTTGCTGGTATGTATTATTTAGAATTTGTGATTCTAATCGTTCCTGCAAATCAACAATTTTTTCACCTAATACTTTAAAAACCTTAATACACAGCTCCGGGTTATCGATTAAAACTCTTTCAAATTGGCTAATCGGTACAACTACCAGGATGGCATTTTCCTGTACTTCAGAAAACGCAGGGTAGCCGCCTTTACGGAAAAAGCCTACATGGGGAAACATATCTCCCTTTTTTAAAATCGAAACGATTTGTTCTTTTCCATTGACATCTGTTTTGTATATTTTTACCTTGCCGTCATATATAAAATAAACGTTTTCTAGAGGTTCATCCTGCAAAAAAACATGACTTCCTTTATTCCACTCTCTAGAAATAGAGATTTCTACAATTTTATCAATTTCCGGCTTGTCTAGTTCGCGAAACAAGGAAAATTCAGATAAAACCTTTTCAATTTGTTCTTTGTTCATGCTGACACCTCGGGTTACATTTCTTATTACCATTGTAACAAAAAAGACAAAAAACTTCTTATACTCTTGTATAGGATTGAAAAATAAATAATCTAAAGGATAGCTCTTTTGTAACGAACGTTTATTCGGTAAAATAGAAGTTATGAGGTGAGAATGAATGAATCTTCGAAAAAGCTTGCAAGAAATAGTTAATCACTTAAAAAGAACAGATACCTATAAAGAAAATATTGTCCATTGGCAGACAATCGAGGCAAAGGAAGCAAAGACTGTCGATTTTCCCGACTTGATTCATCCTTCTCTAAGAGCGGCGTTACAGAAGCGGGGTATCCATACATTATATACTCATCAAAGAGAAGCCTATGAATCTGTAATGGAACATAAAAGCATCGTTGCTGTTACACCTACTGCTTCGGGGAAAACGTTATGCTATAACCTTCCCGTTCTGGAAACCATCATTCGAAACCCGAATGCCAGGGCATTATATATGTTTCCAACAAAGGCACTTGCTCAAGATCAAAAAAGTGAGATGAATGAATTAATTCAAGAAGCAGGCCTGTCGATTAACAGCTATACGTATGATGGTGATACTCCGGCAAACATTCGGCAAAAGGTAAGGAAGGCGGGTCATATTGTGATCACGAATCCGGATATGCTTCATTCTGCGATTTTGCCGCATCATACCAAATGGGTATCCCTTTTTGAAAATTTACAATATGTCATTATCGATGAGCTTCATATATACAGAGGTGTTTTTGGCAGCCACGTGGCCAATGTGATCAGACGACTAAAAAGAATATGTCATTATTACGGCAGTGATCCTGTATTTATTTGTACGTCTGCAACGATTGCCAATCCGCTTGAACTGGCTGAGACATTAACAGAAAAACCAATGGTATTGATTGATAATAATGGGGCACCTAGCGGTGTAAAACACTTTCTATTTTATAACCCTCCCATTGTTAATAAGCCGCTTAATATTCGCAGAAGCGCTACATTAGAGGTACGGAAGCTGGCTTCCGAATTATTGAAAAATAAAATTCAAACGATTATTTTTGCCCGCAGCAGAGTCAGAGTTGAGATCCTATTAACCTACTTAAAGGAGCTTGTAAAGTATCAGCTTGGACCAAAAGCAATCAGGGGATATCGAGGAGGTTATTTGCCGACTGAACGCCGTGAAATTGAAAATGGTTTACGTTCAGGAGACATATACGGAGTTGTGAGTACAAATGCTTTAGAGCTTGGCGTTGACATTGGACAGCTTCAGGTATGTATCATGACGGGCTATCCAGGGACGATTGCAAGTGCTTGGCAGCAGGCTGGCAGAGCCGGAAGACGGCACGGCGAATCACTCGTTATATTGGTTGCCAGCTCCAGTCCCTTAGATCAATATATCATCGGGCATCCGGAATATTTTTTCAATCGCAGCCCGGAAAGTGCCAGAATCAATCCGGATAATTTAATTATCTTAATTGACCATCTGAAATGCGCTGCCTATGAGCTGCCGTTTAAAGAAGGGGAAGAGTTTGGTCACGTTGAAACAGCTGAGATCCTTGAATATTTAACCGAGGAACGGATTTTGTATAAAAATGGTGATAAATGGTATTGGATGAATGATTCTTTTCCGGCCCATAATATTTCATTGCGCTCCGCTTCACAGGAAAATGTGGTGATTATTGATATATCTGAAACGGCAAAGGCAAGAGTTATTGGTGAAATGGACCGTTTTTCAGCGATGACGCTGCTGCATGAAGAAGCGATATATTTGCATCAAGGTATTCAATACCAGGTTGAAACACTTGACTGGGAGGAAAAAAAGGCATTCGTCAGGGAAGTAGCAGTTGATTACTATACGGATGCAAATCTGGCCGTTGAATTAAAGGTACTAGAAGTGGATAGGCTTCGCAGCAATGATCAGTTAGAAATAGGCTATGGGGATGTAAGTGTTTTGGCGATGGCGACAATTTTTAAGAAGATTAAATTTGAGACACATGAAAATATTGGTTCAGGTCCAATCTCGCTTCCAGAAGAGGAATTGCATACGAGTTCAGCGTGGATTTCTTTAAATAAAGAACGTTCAGGCCTTAGCGAGGAAAGGATCGACCAAGGATTAATTGGTATGGCCCACGCACTAAAACATATAGCCCCGTTGTTTGTGATGTGTGATTCCCAGGATATCCATGTGGTACCACAGGTTAAAGCAGCACATAATGAAAAACCGACGATCTTTTTCTACGATCGTTATCCAGGCGGAATCGGGTTAAGTGATAAAATCTATCAAGGTATTGAATCGATTTTATTTGAAACGAAGAAAATGGTTGAAAATTGTCCATGTGAAGAAGGATGTCCTTCCTGTATTGGTATGGATGCACAAACGGAGTCGGTAAAACATGATACAATAAAGCTGCTATCTTTATTTCAAACATTAACGCATTTCTAGGTGAACAATTATGTCGATTAAAAATAAAATAAACCGTTTAAAATCCCACCTGAGTATAGAAAAAGATAAACCAAAAACAGAAATTCCAGTAGCTTTGCCGGCAGTCAGAAGAGATGAAATTCCTTTCATGGATAGTTGGCAGCAATTTGGAGTGACACCATATTATACTGATCATGATTACTGTTTGGTCAGGGAAGTAAAGTATCCGCTTGAAACTAAACATGGAAAGTACTGCTTTGGTGACTATTTGCATGCAGTAGCTGCATGGAATAGCAGCAGTCTCAATCATCCGCTGTCTGCCAAAGGACATGAGCCAGAAGATTTATTTTTCTTTGACACTGAAACGACAGGACTCGGCGGTGGTACAGGAAATACGATTTTTTTGCTTGGTCATGCTAGTATTACCGGTAAGGAAGTCGTGTTAAAACAGCATATTCTTCCACAGCCTGGTTCAGAAGTGCCGTTATATATGAGTTTTTTAGAAAGTGTCGATTATGCAAAAATGGTAACCTATAATGGTAAGGCTTTTGATTGGCCGCAAGTAAAAACAAGACATACACTGATAAGAGAGCATGTCCCTAAGCTTCCTCCATTTGGTCATTTTGATCTATATCATGCGGCAAGAAGAATCTGGAAGCATCGGCTTGAGAGTGTTAAGCTTTCGATTGTTGAAAAAGAAATATTAGCCTTTGAAAGAATCGATGATGTGCCAGGCTTTTTAGCACCGATGATTTATTTTGACTTTGTTGAACGAAAAGATCCGGAAGGGATGAAAGGCATACTTGAGCATAATGAAATGGATATTTTATCGCTCATTACATTGTATACTCATCTTTCCTTTCAGCTTTTAGGCATCGATCAAACACAGACAGAGAGGGAAAGCTTTGAAGTCGGACGCTGGTTTTCCTATCTTGGAGAAACAAAAGCGGCAGAACAGGTATTTACAAAACTTTCTGCTGGAAACGAAGCAGAAGCAGTAAAGGCTAAGCATGCGCTTGCTTTTCAAGCAAAAAAGAACAAGAATTGGCAGGCTGCTGTTAAGCTATGGTTAGAAGTTGAAAGTTATGGGGAACCTCTTGTACAAGTAGAAGCTTGTATTGAGTTAGCCAAACTATTTGAACATCGGTTCAAAAATGTGGACAAAGCCATTCTTTATACAGAAAAAGCACTGAACATTCATGAAGGACAAACTGTTCGTCTTCAGGATGAATTAATCAAAAGATTAAGCCGCTTGAAGAGGAAAAAGTAATGACCTGATTAATTGTGTCTAAAAAATGTCATTTAACTTTTTTTCGTCCAAATAGTTCGATTAACAGTTGTTTGTCGTCCCGCTAGCGAGTAAAATAATAAATTGTTGAGTCAAAAGAAATCTATAGTGAGGCGGGAAACAGTGTATAAAGCTATTTTGTATCTCTTTTTTGTCGTTATTGGTTTAACTGCCCTTATTTTTACGAGCTTTAAAGATAATTTTTATGCTCTATTTTGAAGAAACAATTTAGGGTAGACAAATTTAGGTATATTCCTTAGTACAAGATACCTCCAATTATCATAGTTTATTAATGTAAAGTAACCTATGATGAAAGGAGAAAATATAATGTATTGCAGACCGACAAGAGTTTTACCTGCTATTGTTTGTCCGACAAAATGCTGTGTAAATCAAACTGGTGAAAATATCATCGTTCCAGTTGTTCATCCTTCGCATACAACAAATATTAACCACACAAATTTTCAATATCAACATCATTTCCCTCATACACAGTCCTTTGTGAATGAGGTGACAAAAACTGACATTGGCCCAGTACCAGGTCCGCCGCCTCCACCAACTCCAGGCTTTGGACCAATGGGATATCCTGGTGTTCGGCCTCCTGGATTTGGACCAAGACCTGGATTTTTCAGATAGTTAAAGAAAACAAGGGCTATTATTGCCCTTGTTTTTTCTTCATGTGAGGATAATATCATTGAATGGAACATATACTCCGAAGGGAAAGGTGGGGAGGACTTGGTTAAGGTTGCGGCAATATCAGGATATAAGCCCTTTGAACTTGGTATTTTTAAATTGAATCATCCAGCCGTTCCATACATAAAAAAAGCGATTCGCAATTCTCTAAAGGAATTGCTTGATGAAGGTCTTGAATGGGTATTGATATCTGGCCAGCTTGGTACAGAACTATGGGCTGCAGAAGTGGTATATGATCTGAGGGAAACAGAGGATGCTGATATAAAATTGGCTTTTATTACACCTTTTCTTGAACAAGAGGCATCATGGAGTGAGTCAAACAAAGAGTGGTATGAATCCATTCAAATGGAAGCAGATTTTATTGACTCAGTCTCTCATCGGCCATATGAAAAGCCATGGCAATTCCGATTGAAAAATCAATTTTTTATTGAAAAAAGTGATATACTGCTGCTTTTTTATGATCCGGAAAAAATAGGAAGTCCTAAGTTTATCTATGATACGGCAAAACGTTATCAAGAAAATCATGAATATGAGATCCGGACCATTCAATTCTATGATCTTCAAGTCCTAGCAGAAGAAGAAGAATGGAACCAAGCTGATTTTTAACAGGATTAGTCCAACACTTAGTAAAGAAAAATTGACAAATTCGCGTATTTTTGAAAAAATATAGATTACATGGGCTATTGTTGAGGTGAGAATGATGCTTGCGGATAAAGTGAAACTAACGGCAAAGGATATATTGGAGAAAGAATTTAAAACAGCGATGAGGGGTTATAAACCTGAAGACGTAGATAAGTTTCTTGATCTAATTATAAAGGATTATGAAACCTTTCATCAAGAAATTGAAGAACTACAGCAGGAAAACATGCGTTTGAGAAAACAAGTCGAAGAGGCTTCGAAGCGTCCGACAACACAAACGGCTGGTACAACGAATTTTGATATTTTAAAACGGTTATCCAATCTAGAAAAACATGTATTTGGAAGTAAATTGTACGAATAACTGTAATTGCTATTGTGATTAACTTTGAGATTGATTATAATGTAATTTGTGATCATTAATAGCGTTCGGGTAATCGCTGTATGTTCATCATGCAGAGGAAAGTCCATGCTCGCACAGACTGAGATGTCTGTAGTGTTCGTGCCTGGCGAAGTCATAAGCCAGGGCAGCCGAATGAATCGGTTGACGGCAGGGAAAATACCTAAGTCCAATGAGATATGGTATGAATACCTTGAAGGTGCCACAGTGACGTAGCCTTTTTAGAAATGAAAAGGGTGGAACGAGGTAAACCCCGCGAGCGAGAAACCCAAATTATGGTAGGGGCACTTTCTCGGAGGAAATGAACGAAGAGAAGGACAGATGATGATTCATCTGTAGATAGATGATTACCGCCTGAGTACAAGACTAAGGGTCGTTTGCAGTACAAAGGAACAAAACATGGCTTACAGAACGTTATTAATGTCTGATTAAAGATATAAAAGCTCTCCTGTAAAAGGAGAGCTTTTTTATGATTAATGGTCTTAGAGTAGTTTCATCAACATCGGTTTTGGGTTACACTGAAAAATAGAGTAAAACTTAGATACATAAAGTTGGTTGGATACAATAAAGTGATTGATAAGGGTGAAAACATGGCAAACTATGATTTAATTGCGACTTCTGCAATGGGACTTGAAGCTATTGTCGCAAAGGAAGTACGGTCATTAGGATTTGACTGTCAAGTTGAAAATGGCCGCATCACGTTTAATGGTGATGAAAGAGCAATCGCAAAAAGCAATCTTTGGCTGCGTACAGCAGATCGTATTAGACTTAAGGTCGGGGAATTTAAAGCCACAAGTTTCGATGAATTATTTGAAAAAACGAAGGCATTACCATGGGAGAAATTTCTGCCGGAAAATGCAGAGTTTCCTGTGTCCGGGAAATCTGTTAAATCGAAGCTTTTTAGTGTCTCTGATTGCCAGGCCATTGTTAAAAAGGCCATTGTAGATAGGTTGAAGCATCATTATAAGAAGAACGGCTGGTTTGAAGAAAACGGTCCGCTTTTTAAAATTGAAGTTGCTTTACATAAGGATATTGCCTTAATAACCATTGATACGAGCGGAAGCGGGCTTCATAAAAGGGGCTATCGAGTGGGACAAGGGGAAGCCCCTTTAAAAGAAACGTTAGCTGCCGCCTTAGTACTGTTGACAAATTGGACGCCGGATCGTCCATTAGTCGATCCATTTTGCGGTTCTGGGACGATTCCTATTGAAGCCGCGCTAATAGGACAAAATATTGCTCCTGGATTTAATCGTGAATTTGTTTCAGAAAGCTGGAATTGGATCGATCAGAAGATTTGGGATGAAGCGCGAGTAGAGGTAGAAGATCTTGCAAATTATGATCAGCCATTAGATATCACTGGCACAGATATTGATCATCGTCTCGTTAATATTGCCAAGGAAAATGCCTTTGAAGCAGGTCTTGGTGATTTGATTACCTTCAAACAAATGCGTGTCCAAGATTTCACCACCCAAAAGGAGTATGGTGTGCTGGTAGGAAATCCACCATATGGAGAGCGATTAGGCGAAAAAGCAGCGGTTCAAAAAATGTATCGGGAAATGGGGCAGGCTTTTGCTGATCTAGATACATGGTCTATTTATATGTTGACATCTGAAGAAGAATTTGAAACTTATTATGGTAAAAAGGCAACGAAAAAACGAAAGCTCTTCAATGGATTTATCCGGACTGATTATTATCAATATTGGGGTAAAAGACCACTTCGTGAAAAGTAAGCAGCCAGCTGTAAAATAATAGAAGAAATGATCATATAGATGCCGTTCCATTCTTGTCCAATCTGAGTAATATGTACTATACAGGATTACTAGAAAAGATAGAATGGAGGGAATCATATGTATGAATTTTTAAATTTAGTTGTTATCCCGCTTATTATTGGAATGGTTGAGATTATCAAAAAGGCAGGCTTACCGGTCCGGTTTGCGCCAATCGTAGCGGTAGCAATTGGATTGTTTTTTGGTATCTTCTATTTAGATACATTAAAAGAAGGTATCATAGTCGGTCTCATGGTAGGATTATCAGCATCCGGCCTATATAGTGGCAGTAAAAATATTCGTAATGGTAATGGCTACGAAAAGTTAAACGATAAAAAGTAATGGCTTTCTGTTTTAAGAAAAACATGTATTTCAGGTTCGCGGTTTGTTATAATAAGACAGTTGTGAAAAAGCGTCTTTCATTGAAAGACGCTTTCGCTTTTCATTACAAAAGGCGCTTTCGCTTTTCTAATTTGGAGGAATGACTTTGAAGAATCGGATACCTTTTGAACTATCAAAAACTGAATCTTTTTTTGAGAAATTAGGCGAATGGATCGGGGATGTTTTCTACGACCATCTACCGGAAGCAGGTTTTGAATTAAGAGATGAACAAGTTTATATGGCATTTCAGCTGGAAAAAGCATTTAAAGATAAAAAAGTTATGTTTGCCGAAGCGGGAGTTGGAACGGGAAAAACAATCGTATACCTTTTATATGCAATCTGCTATGCAAGGTATACAAATCAACCGGCTATTATCGCTTGTGCAGATGAAACATTAATTGAACAGCTTGTCAAAAAAGAGGGGGATATTGCTAAGCTTGAAAAAGCATTATCTTTACATATCGATGTCAGACTTGCAAAATCAAGGGATCAATACCTTTGCTTGAATAAGCTGGACAAACTAATCATAGGCAGTGATGATGAGGCTTTCTCGATGGTGCATGAACGGCTCCCTCATTTTATTCATGGAAATCAATCCATGCAATCATTTGAAAAGTATGGTGACCGTAAAGATTATCCCGAGCTAACGGATGAACAATGGGCAAAAATCGGCTGGGATTCTCTTGAGGACTGTTTCACTTGTGAAAACAGACATCGCTGCGGACAAACCTTGCATCGAGACTGGTATCGCAAGGCAAATGATTTAATTATTTGTTCTCATGACTTTTATATGGAGCATATTTGGACAAAAGAATCACGGAAACGTGAAGGACAATTAGCGCTCCTGCCTGAGCACTCTTGTGTTGTGTTTGACGAAGGGCATTTATTGGAATTTGCAAGCCAAAAAGCATTAACGTACCGGTTCAGCGAACGGGTTCTTGAAATCCTTTTAACGAAGCTGATGGCAAATGATGTAAGGGAAAACACGCTTTACACGATTGAGGACCTGCTCGTGCAAAATGAACAATTTTTTTATCAGTTAAAACAGTCTGCTTTCATGAATGAAGGATCTGATAAGCTGACAATCGAAAAGAATGCTGCGATCAGATCACACGGCAAACAATTGCTAACACTTATTAATACACTTGAGGAAGAACTCGTGTTAGAAAGCGAAATGTATACAATAAATGAGTATGAATTAAAAATTGTTGAGGAATATCTTGAGCAAATTTCCTTTTCATTATCATTATTTCTTAAGGAGATGAATGGCATTACCTGGCTGGAGGACAACGATGGGGAACGAACATTAGTCATTATGCCTAGGCTTGTACAGGAAATCATGAAAGAAGAAGTATTTTCCATAAAAAAACCATATGTTTTCTCTTCAGCAACTCTTTCTGAAAATAAGTCATACGATTATATCGCCCATTCATTAGGGATTGAGGATTATCTTTCCTGTCAGGTGGCCTCTCCATTTAATTATGAAGAGAAAATGAAAATCCAAATGCCTGCATTTTCCTCTCAGGATATATCAAAAAAATGTGGCTATGCGTTTGAACAAATCGTGCATACGAATGGGCAGGCACTTGTTTTATTCTCCAGCCAAACGGATTTAATTGCATTTAAACAGTTTTGTCATGGAAAACGGTTATCTTTTCCGATTTATTTTGAAGGAGATGCCGAAATCAGCACACTCGTTTCACAATTTCAAAATGAAAAGGAGTCAGTGCTTTGTTCCGTGCATCTATGGGAAGGACTGGATATACCTGGACCATCTTTAGAGAATGTCATCATTTTTTCTTTGCCATTCCCACCAAATGATCCTGTGTTTACGGCAAAGAGGAATGCCGTTACAGATCCGTTTTCTGAAGTGGATTTACCGTATATGCTTCTCCGGCTCCGTCAAGGAATCGGACGTTTAATTCGAACACATGAAGACAAAGGGATCGTTCATATTTTAATTAACAAAGAAGAGGATAGACAAGTCATTGAAGCGGTACTTTCGATTTTACCGGCAGAGGTATCAAGTGATCGGAAGGCACCGAGCAAAGGCTGATCAACCAAATGAAAGACAACAGCTGCTGCTGTTGTCTTTTCACATAAGATTAATTTTCTAGTAATCCGAATATGATAAAATGGTGGAAGGTTTAAAAAGGAGGGAAAGCTGTGGTTCAAACGATTTTACAAGAGGAAAAGAAGTTTCTCGAATATGTAAAAAAAATCAGTGCCTACAATGAAGCACTTGGTTTAATCTATTGGGATATGCGCACAGGTGCACCAAAACAGGGAGTACAGCAGCGTTCAGAAGTTGTTGGGATTCTCTCATCAGAAGTCTATCAACTATCTGTATCTGAAGAAATGGCCGGATACATAACAAACTTATCCAGTGAACAAGCACAAACGGTTATTTCAGAGAAAACGCAGAAATTAGTAAAAGAATGTAAAAAGGAATATGATTTAAAACAAAAGATTCCGGCAGAGGAATACAAAGAATATGTCATCCTCCTATCACAAGCAGAATCTATTTGGGAGGAAGCAAGGGAAAAAGCGGATTTTTCATTGTTTCAGCCATATTTAGAAAAAATCGTCGAGACAAATAAACGTTTTATTCGTTATTGGGGATTTAAAGAGCATCCATATAATACATTGCTTGATTTATATGAACCGGGAATGACGGTGGATGTTTTAGATCGGGTATTCGGTGAATTAAGAGCGAAAATCGTTCCGCTTGCGGAAAAAATTGCCCGCTCTGAACATAAACCTGAAACAGGCTTTTTATTTCAATCATTTCCAAAAGAGAAACAGCGTCTTTTCAGCCTCGATATTTTAAAGCAAATGGGCTATAACTTTGAAGCCGGACGACTTGATGAAACCGTGCACCCGTTTGCCACCGGCTTAAATAAAGGGGACGTTCGAATTACAACAAGGTATGATGAAGCAGATTTTCGAATGGCTGTTTTTGGTACAATTCATGAGGGAGGTCATGCACTTTATGAACAAAATATTTCATCAGAATTAATCGGTACACCGCTGTGCACGGGTACCTCCATGGGCATCCATGAATCACAATCTTTATTTTATGAAAACTTTGTCGGCCGACATCTTTCATTTTGGAAGAACAATTACACCCTTCTCAAGAAATATAGCAGTGGTCAGTTTGATGATGTTGGAATCGATACTTTTTATCGGGCAATCAATGAATCAAAGCCATCACTCATTCGCATTGAAGCAGATGAATTGACATATCCGCTCCATATTATGATTCGCTATGAAATTGAAAAAGGATTATTTAATGATGAAATGGAAGTGAAGGACCTTCCGCAGATTTGGAATGCCAAATATGAAGAATATTTAGGTGTCACCCCTAAGAATGATGGCGAAGGGGTGCTGCAAGATGTACATTGGGCCGGTGGAAGCTTTGGTTATTTTCCTTCCTATGCATTAGGGTATATGTATGCTGCTCAATTTAAACAGGCAATGCTAAAGGATTTACCTCATTTTGATCAATTATTAGAGCAGGGAAATCTTTTGCCAATTAAGGAATGGCTCAAGCTTCATATTCATCAATATGGAAAGCTAAAGGAGCCGCTTGAAATTCTGCATGCCGCCACTGGAGAAGGTTTAAATGCAAATTATTTAATTCAATATCTAACAGATAAATACAGCCAAGTTTATCAATTAAATTAGGTAAGGATATTTGAACTGGAACAAATTAAAAAGAGCTCTGCTTAAAAGTGCAGGGCTCTTTTCAATCTATTCATTACCACAGTTTATATCCCTGTGAACCTGGTGGTGAATTTTGGATCATATCGATAAATGGAATGGTATAAGCAAAGATAATAAGCAGTGCAGTGATACCAATCCATAATTTCCAGTTTTCAAAGACAAGCGGAGTTTTTTCCGCGTGACTGTCAACTTCTGCCACAGGAAATTCCTGCTCGCCTTTCGGTGCGAAGAAAGCAAGATTGATGAAGATATAAAGCATAAGAATAATTGAGATAAACAGGATGGAACCGCCCACAGCCTGTGCTATCTGATAAGGAATCCACTCTGCAGCCTGTGCAGCACCGCCATATTCTGAAAAGGATGAACGGCGTGGAGCACCTAAAAGTCCTGCGGCGTGCATAGCCAATGACATAAATGTCATTCCAATGGCCCAAAGTACCCCTTGAGTGATCGCTAATTTATTGATCGCTTTTGTTAACGTCCGCCCTGTAATATGTGGAACAAGCCAATAGGAGATGCCAAAGAAAGTTAATACCACAGCAGTAGCTAATGTTAAATGGAAGTGACCTGTTACCCAAATGGTATTGTGAACCACTTGGTTGATTTGGTGTGACGCATTAACAAGACCGCCGGCACCAGCAGGGATAAAAGCGAGCATTCCAATAAACGGAACGGTAAAACGAGCATCGCCCCATGGAAGCATTTTTAACCATCCAAACAGACATTTCGCACCAATCGAACGTCCATGACTTTCAAAGGTAGCAAACAATGAGAACGCTGTCATTAATGATGGGATAACAACTAAAAATGTTAAGATAACCTGTAAAAACTTCCAAGCCGGATCAATTCCTGGTTCCATTAGTTGGTGGTGGAACCCAACTGGGATTGAAAATAATAAGAATAAGATGAATGACATCCGTGCAAGTGAATCAGAGAAAATTTTCGCTCCGATAACCTTTGGAATAACAACATACCATGCCATATAAGCAGGCAGCAGCCAGAAATATACAAGCGGGTGACCGAAATACCAAAATAGTGTCCGGGTAACCAGAATATTGACTGTATCAATTAAACCTAGTGACCATGGTAATAATTGTATAATCATGGAGGCGGCTACTCCAAGGGTTGCGACCATCCACATAATCGTATTTACAAGAGACATGAAGGTTAACAATGGACTTGGTTTTCCTGGATTCGCTTTTCTCCATCTCTTATAAGCCATAATAATGGCTCCGCCGCCAAACCAGCTACCAATCACAACCAATGTTAAACCAAAATAAAATAAGAAGTGTGCTTTCAGTGGTGCATAGAAAGTATATAGAACAGATGCTTTATTAAGCAGGATCATGGCAGCTGCCATTACGGTTCCAATTGTCATTGTCCAGTATCCAATCCAGCCGGCACGCCGCTGACCGTTTGATAATGTACCAGAAGTTCGACTTACTGCAGCCAGCATAAATCCTTGAATAAAGAATGTAGTCAGTACAAGTCCAAGAACAACACCATGAACCGTTAATACCTGGTAGTAGGTAATAGGGGCTGGTAATTCAAGTTTTCCTGTCCGGACAAGAACCTGTAATAAACCGGCAAGACCGCCTATCAATAAAGCAGTAAATGCCACATAAAAATGGGCCATAGCAAGTCTTCCGTCACGCCGATCAATTTTTACTATTGAAGAAGGACTTTTTATTGTTGAAGGACTAATCATTTTTTAACCACCTCAATTTTCGATGTCATCATGTGATGTCCGACTCCACAATATTCATTACACAGGATTAAGTACTCTCCAGCTTTATCAAATGTAGTCGTATATTCACTGATATAGCCAGGCTCAAGCATCATGTTAATATTGGTTCCGGCCACTTGAAAACCGTGTACGACATCTTTTGTGGTAGCCATAATTTTAACTTTCGCACCATAAGGTACCTCAACGGATGCAGGATTATATGAAAAGGCAGAGGCGACAAAGACTAATTCATAATCCCAATCTTTTCCTTCGACTTTTTTCAGACCGGGTTCATTAAACGGCTTCGTTGTATCCACTTTTGCCGGATCGATCGTAACTAAACAGCTTGGCGGCTGATTTCCCAAATAGAATGCGCTAACCCCTAAGACCGTTAAGAAGACAAGCAGTGCGCCTATACCAAATGTAAGCCAAGCTTTTTCAAACTTATGCATATGCATATAAAACCCCCCTCAATTTCTTAAAAACGACCTAGAAATACAAAGTAAACGCTTACCCATACTGAAACAAGAAAGAAACCAAGTAAGAAAACAGAAGCTAAAGTTCCTTTTAAAGAAGAGCTATCCTCTACATTTGTTTTTGACGTTTTTGTGTCCAATTGATGAAGTGCCATCTGTTAAGTCCCTCCTTTCGGAATAGTGGAAATTGATAAATGATTACAAATTCATAATACTCGACAATTGAGAAAATTCTACATCGTTTTACATAGTTCACAAAATGTTCATTCGTTACATTTGCACCATGCTCATAGTGTAAAACTGATGTTAAGGTGATTTTTATCACATTTTTTAGTAGGGAAATGTGAATGAAATGTGAAGTCCTGGAAGCTGCAGAACGTGAATAAAAAATAAGCCGGACTGCAGTGATCACCAACGAGGCATCACTGTGCATAAACACGAACATTAATGGGATATTATATAGGATAATTCGTAATTTATCTTGAATTATGACAAATTGATGATATAATTGTTACTAGTTTCATAATAGTCACTCATATAATCACAGGAATAGGGCCTGTAAGTTTCTACCAGACTACCGTAAATAGTCTGACTATGAGTGAGCAATTGTCGTCATGAATTCGTTCAAGGCTTTAATTTGAAATGCTTAAGATGCCTGAAGACATTGCTTCACTCATTACCAATGGGATGTGATGCAATGTTCTTCAGGCTTTTTTTATGTCTGAAATATTCCCAGACAACATAGAGGAGGAAACATCATAATGGAATTACTAAAGGAAAAAATTGCGCAGAATGGGATTGTGTTATCCAATTCGGTGCTAAAGGTTGATTCATTTCTAAATCATCAAATTGACCCGTTACTCATGTTGGAGATCGGAAAGGAATTTGTCAACCGCTTCGCGGATAAGGGGATAACGAAGATATTAACACTTGAATCATCCGGAATTGCTCCATCCGTGATGGCCGGTCTGCAAATGAACGTGCCTGTTATTTTTGCAAGAAAAAGAAAATCAATGACCCTTATCGATGATTTATTAACATCAACAGTCCGTTCATTTACGAAAAATGAAACGAATGAAATTTCTATATCAAATAAATATATAACTGAAAATGATTGTGTATTGATTATCGATGATTTCCTTGCCAACGGACAGGCAGCCATTGGGTTAATTGATCTCGTAAACCAGGCAAAAGCGCAGATTGCCGGAATAGGAATTGTGATTGAAAAAGCATTCCAAGATGGCGGACAACTGCTGCGCGACAAAGGATATCCTGTTGAATCATTGGCTCGAATTGCTTCATTAGAAGAGGGAAATGTATCATTTGTAACGGAAAGCATAACGGAGGTGAGCAAATGAAACAACATCCATTAAAATTAACCTCTTTAGGCATTCAACATGTATTGGCGATGTATGCCGGTGCAGTTATTGTTCCATTAATCATCGGCGGTGCTATCGGGTTGACTGTAGAGCAGTTAACATACCTCGTTTCCATTGATATCTTTATGTGTGGAATTGCCACCTTGCTCCAAGTGATGAGCAACCGGTTCTTTGGCATCGGCTTGCCGGTTGTCTTAGGATGTACATTTACGGCAGTAGCTCCGATTATTTCAATCGGCAATCAACATGGCATTTCGGCGATTTATGGAGCCATCATTGTTTCAGGTTTGTTTGTCATTATCGTAGCTAAATCGTTTGGTAAATTGGTTAAGTTTTTTCCTCCGGTTGTAACAGGTTGTGTTGTGACAATTATTGGAATTACTCTGATTCCTGTAGCCATGAATAATGTTGCAGGAGGTCAGGGGAGCCCCGACTTTGGAAGCCTGTCAAATATCGGACTGGCATTCGGAACATTATTGATCATCATTCTGATCAACCGCTTTTTCAACGGCTTTATTCGCTCAATTAGTATTTTGCTCGGAATTGTAATGGGAACACTTGCAGCGTATTTTATGGGGAAAGTAGATTTTACAGCAGTTGGAGAAGCTTCATGGTTTCATATGATTCAACCATTCTACTTCGGTACGCCAACTTTTGAACTCTCATCCATTATCACGATGATTTTAGTTGCATTGGTTGGTCTTGTTGAAGCAACAGGTGTTTATTTTGCCCTTGGCGATATTTGTGAAAAAGAATTAAAAGAAAAGGACTTAGCTAAAGGATATCGTGCAGAAGGAATGGCTATTATTCTAGGAGGTTTGTTTAACTCCTTCCCTTATACCACCTTTTCACAAAATGTTGGTCTTATACAGTTAACAGGTGTAAAAGAGAAAAGAGTAATTATTGTGATGAGCTTTATGCTGATGGGACTTGGCTTGCTGCCAAAAATCGGTGCGTTGACAACTGTCATCCCTGCCGCTGTTTTAGGCGGCGCAATGATCGCCATGTTTGGCATGGTGCTTGCCAACGGAATAAAAATGTTAAGCAAAGTGGACTTTTCGTCACAAGAAAATCTCCTGATTATTGCCTGCTCTGTCGGGTTGGGTATGGGTGTTACAGCTGTTCCAGGACTGTTTGCACAAATGCCTGACAGCATCCGAATTCTAACGGAAAATGGAATTGTTGCGGGCAGTTTGACAGCAATCATCATGAATATTGTATTTAATGAGTTAAAAAAGGAGAAACCTGCACCTATGATGGTAAAGGAAAAAAGTATTTCTTAATGATCTAGATAGGATAGCGAAATATAAAAACTCCTAACTATTTAGGGGTTTTTATATTGAAATAACAGAAAGTGCTATTCTATTATATTTTATTCTTGCTCGATCATTAACAGGATAATCATGTTACCTGCGCCGTTGACAGTAATGGGTAAGCGAAATGCTCTTTCAAAGCCGTAAATTTTTGTTTGTCCGACAAGAACAGTTGGAGGAGTAATGTCCATCTCAAAACCTTGTTGTGAGATGAAGGTGGATAATTTTCCGGCAATCATGTTTCCAAGTTCACCGGCAAAGGATTCTAACATTTCACCTTGAACGGTCATGCCGAACATTCCTTCGCCGATTTTGCTTAGTGTTTCCTCGTTCCCATCGATAATCAACCTGCCTCGAATATCGCCGGTCATGCCAATGAGTACACCGATGCAGTGTTGGGTATAAGGCTGTGTAAACAACGAGGGTTTTTCCATAGATATCTCAAATGGAACTACTTCTTTAACGGCATCAATTGTTCCCTGTAAGATTTCGGCTGCAAGCTCTGTCAATGGCATATCTCATTCCTCCAACATTCGGTCAACTAATCATAATTTTAGCATAATTTTTTAGGGAATGAATGTAATTTTACGAAAATATTACTATTTTATTGCGAAATTTAGTCATAAAGGATGATCAAAAGGTGGAAAAAATTGTTGAATGATGAACCAAAGGAAATCATTTATAATATAACTGTAAGTGCACAACATTAAAATCCTTCAAAACTTTTCTTCCCTGTGTTTTTCACGGGGATTTTTTTTTTATATACCCATCGTTTTCTGCCTTGTCACTCCTTAACCCAGCTGCAAAAAGGTATATCTATCCCATAAATGGAGAAAGTAATAGCATATAACCAAATGATGGGAGAAAAAGAAATGCCGGCAATTTTATCCATTGGTGATGCTTTTCCGCCCTTTGTTTTACAACAAGAAGAAATCATGCATTTTTCAAAGCGGCTTTTTTCTGAATCTTTTCAGGATATAGAACGATTGTTACATGTTTTTCCGCACGGGCAGGTACAGAAAAGGTATTTCGTAAAAGACTTAGACTGGTATCAACAAGACCATACCTTTGTTGAAAAAAATAATGCCTTTATCAAATCTGCAATCGAACTAGGTTCTGAAGCGATCACAAATTGTTTACATAATGATACGTTTTTAAAAAGACAGATCGCTTGCGAGGAAATTGATGCAATCTTTCTGATCACGAGTACAGGTATTGCAACACCAAGCATTGAAGCCCGAATTATGAATATTCTTCCATTCTCAGAAAAAACGAAAAGAATCCCTCTTTGGGGATTGGGATGTGCCGGTGGTGCAGCGGGATTGTCACGTGCATTTGAATACTGTAAAGCATACCCAGAGGCAAAGGTATTGGTTTTGGCCATCGAGCTTTGCAGCTTAACTTTCCAGCGGCACGATCATTCAAAGAGTAATTTGATCGGTACATCGCTGTTTGGAGATGGGGTCGTGTGTGTCCTTGTGGCGGGTGATGAAGTAGAAACAGAGACCATTTGTTCACTTGCGTCCATACCTAAAATATTGGCGACCCAGTCTACAACGATGAGGAATTCCCTAGATGTAATGGGGTGGGAAGTGAAAAATGACGGACTATATGTCGTTTTTTCCAAAGATATCCCAGCTATTGTGGAAAAGTGGCTAAAGCCAATCGTCGGGCAATTTTTGCGTGAGCACCATCTGACGATAGAGAGCATGGATCACTTTATTGCCCATCCTGGAGGGAAAAAGGTTTTGGATGCCTATGTAAAGGCGTTACAGTTGGAACCGTCTATGGTTGATAGCTCGTTTCATGTGTTAAAAAACTATGGAAATATATCATCTGCAACCGTTCTTCTTGTTTTAAAAGCTTTTTTACAAAAAGCAAGTGCAAATGAATGGGGACTATGCACGTCATTAGGTCCTGGATTTAGCTCTGAATTATTGTTAATAAGGTGGGAATAATAGCGATGAGCTTTTATGTATTTATCATTCTCATAATCTTACAGCGTCTATGTGAAGTGGTTGTAGCAAAACGTAATGAAAAGTGGATGAAAAAAAGAGGGGCAATAGAATTCGGTCAGGCACACTATCGAATCATCGTGTTTATCCATGCAATGTTTTTTATTATCTTGTTTTTGGAAGTAAAGGCTTGGCAGACAGAATTATCTCCTGTCTGGCCTTTATTACTTAGTTTATTTATACTTACTCAATTCCTGAGAATCTGGTCTATTACGTCTTTGGGGAAATATTGGAACACAAAAATTATCATCCTGTCCGGGGCTCCTATTGTGGAAAAAGGACCCTATCGTTTTTTCAAACACCCTAATTATTTGGTCGTAGCCCTTGAGTTTATAATCATCCCGTTTATGTTTCAGGCTTATTTTACGGCATTTTTATTTACGGTTTTGAATGTAATGATCCTGTTTGTCCGAATTCAAACAGAGGAAAAAGCGTTATATGAACTGACTGAATACCCTATTTCCTCGTGGATTAAATGGAGACTAGGTCTGAAAAATCCCAATAAAGTATAATCCTTTTCGATTTCTTATTGAAAAGGATTATCATTCGTGATATTATTTAACTGTAAATGAGAGTTATTATCACTACGAGGATGGTGTTAATGGATGACAGCCGTTTTTATAGCAGTTACTGTTGGTGTTTATTCTTTTGTATTAAAGCATGTGCTAAATAATGTATCGAAGCCGCATCCAGTTCAAAAATAACTTCTGTTTTTTAGTCTGTTTAGGAAACGCTTTCAGACAAGCTGTAAAGAAGGGAGTTAATCTATGATTGTTGGAAACGCTTGATAAAGCCGAGTATTCTATAAATAGAAGCTCGGCTTTATTTGTTTTTCATCATTCATTAGGCTTTCGATGTATATTAATTATCGGTACTGTATTTATATAATAATAGATCATAATAGTTCATATGAATAAAGTGTGCTTAATCTATTCCCAAATACTTTTTTTAGTAGGAAATATACGTAAAATCGTTTAAAATAGTTAGTATATTGAAAAAATGAGGGGTAGTCATTCATGGTCAAAATTGAGATACAAACGGACGCAGCACAGTTAAGGGGACAAATTGCTGCGTTGTATGAAATGTTTCAAAAACAAGAAAATGTTCAGTCAGCTGAACGGGCAAAGGATTTAGCTCTTAAGCTTGAAAAACAGGAGTATTCGATTGCTTTTTGCGGTCATTTCTCTGCAGGAAAATCAAGTATGATTAACCGAATCATGGGAGAGAACCTATTGCCTTCAAGCCCGATTCCGACAAGTGCGAACCTTGTTAAAATTAAGTCTGGCGATGATTATGCTAAGGTATACTTCAAGGAAGACAGGCCGCTTATTTATCCGGCTCCATATGATTACGAACAGGTAAAATCATATTGCAAGGATGGAGACCAAATACAATCAATTGAAATCAGTTATTCAAAAACCTCCATTCCTAAGGATACCATCATTATGGATACACCTGGGATTGATTCTACTGATGATGCGCACCGTATTGCGACAGAATCTGCTTTGCATTTGGCCGATTTGGTTTTTTATGTGATGGATTACAATCATGTTCAAAGTGAATTGAATTTCCTGTTTACAAAGGAACTCACAGAAGCTGGTAAAGAAGTATATTTAGTGATTAACCAGATTGATAAGCATCGTGATGAGGAATTAAGTTTCACGGCGTTTCAGGAAAGTGTAAAGAACTCGTTTGCCTCATGGGGTGTGGAACCAGCACAAATCTTCTATACTTCTTTAAAGAAAGCGAACCACCCGCATAATCAATTTCCTGCTTTAAGAAAGTTTATTGAGGAAAAGGTAGCTAGCCGCCTGGTGGCTCTGCCTGAATCGGTCTTCCAATCGCTAACGAAATTAAGTGAAGAGCATCGCTTATTTTTAAAGGAAAAAGATGAGGAAGTGATTCACGAACTTAATGAGCGTTTAGCGCCCTTGTCAGACGAGGAAAGGAAAAGCCTTGCGGATAAAGCTGCTGGATTAAACACTCAGTTGCATGCATTAAGCAATTCTTTACAACAGAAAGAGAAGAAGCTATATGATGAGATTGACAGTGTTTTAGATAATGCCTATATTATGCCTTTCCAAACCCGTGATTTAGCGGAGCAATATTTGGCGGCAAGACAGCCTGAATTCAAAGTCGGTTTGTTTTTTTCAAAACAAAAAACAGAGCAAGAGCGAAGCTTGAGGCTCGATCGATTCTTTGCAGATTTCACTGAAAAAGTGACATCACAAATTGATTGGCATATGAAAGAATTATTTGTGAAGCAGTTGAAAGAGAATGAAATTGAAGATGACGAGCTTTTGTCTGCTGTTCAGAATTTCAAGGTTGATTTTGATAAAGACCTCCTCATTTCTACGGTTAAGGAGGGTGCACGACTGTCCGGTGATTATGTCTTGACGTACACAAGAGACGTGACAAATGAAATAAAAAGGAAAACAAAAGAGCAGCTGGCTCCATACCGGTCCGCTTATTTAACAAAGCTACAGGAAAAACAAGCTGTTCAGAAACGAAAGCTTGAAGAGCAATTCTCAACTATTACTGCTTATTACGATGCCTACAAAAATATTGCCGAAATTGAAGAAAAACAGCTGCTGGCAAATATTCAAATGGAACAGGTATTAACAGGACATTTTAATCAAGATGATTATAAAGAGCTTGCAGGGAAGTTGGCTGTAGATCATACCGATGAAGCGTTGGTCATTTATGCTGACAGCCAAGAGAATAACCGAACAGAGGTAGAAAAAGAAAAAAAATCCCGTTCCGTTCGTTCCGTTGTCACTAGTGAACAAACCAATCAAACTGAATTGGAAGCACTTATTCCAAGCTTAAAGTTTGCTGCAAGACAGGTGCATAATGTACCAGGATTTAAAAAGCTGGCAGAAGAGCTGGGTCAAAAAGCAGAAAGGCTTGAGCATCAATCATTCACGGTTGCTTTATTTGGCGCCTTCAGTGCGGGGAAATCTTCGTTTGCTAATGCGCTCTTAGGGGAAAGACTGCTGCCGGTATCACCAAATCCAACAACAGCTGCGATTAATAAAATTATGCCGGTTGACGGGGAACATCCTCATGGAACGGTACTGGTAAAGCTAAAAGCCCTCCAAACATTAATGGATGATGTAAATCGATCATTGACAGCGTTCGGCACACAGGCAGACACGCTTCCAGATGCTGTGACAAGTGCCCAATCAGTCATTGAAAATCATGGTAATGTTGATGCCTATGAGAAAATGCATTTAGCCTTTTTGCAAGCATTCGTACGTGGAATTGGAACTTATCAGGATCAGCTGGGCGAGACGATTCAAACTGATCTGGATCATTTTTCTGGGTTTGTTGCAAATGAAGAACAGTCCTGCTTAGTAGAGTGGATCGAAGTGTATTTTGAATGTGAATTAACGAAAAAAGGGATTACATTAGTGGACACTCCTGGAGCTGATTCTATCAATGCGCGTCATACTGGCGTTGCTTTTGAATATATCAAAAATTCCGATGCGATTTTGTTTGTTACCTATTATAATCATGCTTTTTCGAAAGCAGATCGTGAATTTTTGATTCAATTAGGACGTGTGAAAGACACGTTTGCACTTGATAAAATGTTCTTCATTGTTAACGCGATTGATTTAGCCCATGATGAAGAAGAAATGAATGCCGTCCTTGATTATGTGGAAGATCAGCTTGTCGCATATGGTATCAGACAGCCTCATTTGTATCCTATTTCAAGTCTTATGTCATTGAAAGAAAAACTGGCAGGCAGTTTAACAGAGCAATCTGGCATCCGCTTATTTGAAGAACGATTCTATTCCTTTATTGAGCATGATTTAAGAGGGATTGCCGTAAATTCAGCAAAATTAGAAATGGAGCGGGTTTTAACACAACTCCAAAGCTTTATTCATTCTGCTGAAGAGGATCAAGATACAAAGGCGCAAAAACGGATCCAGCTCGAGGCAGAAAAAGCACAAATAAGGGAACTGATTCAAACGCAGCAGACGGACTTTTTACAGAAAAGATTGGTTCAGGAAGCAGACGAGCTTGTCTTTTATATTAAGCAGCGCGTATTTTTAAGGTTCAGTGACTTTTTAAAGGAAGCCTTTAATCCTGCACTATTAAAGGATGATGGAAGAAACCTGAAAAAGGCACTTCAAACAGCACTTGATGGATTTCTAGCGGACTTTGGCTATGATTTTGCTCAGGAGCTGCGCGCAACCACTCTGCGCATAGAGGCTTTCATCCGAAAGAATCTCTCTCAGGCTGAGCGCTCAATCATTTCGGGGATACAGGAGCATAACTCGGAGCTTTCACTTAGCACTTATGAGATGAACCGCTTGGAAGGGATTGATTTTGAAACGGCATTCGTGGCACTTGATCCACAGCGTTTTAAAACAGCATTAGCTTATTTTAAAAATCCAAAATCATTTTTTGAGAAAAATGAACGGAAGCTGTTAGGAGATGAATTAGAAGCGAACCTCCAAGAGCCGGCTGACGATTATTTGGCAGAAGGCAAGGAGCGTTTAAAACAGCATTATGGAGAACAACTTGAAACAGAGTTTCAGATTCTGCTTACGTATTTAACGGAACAAGTTGAAGAATACTACCAAGGAGTACTTGCTTCGATATCAAATGAAATTCCAATTGATGAGTTACGGGCAATTGAGAAAAGATTGCTGCAAAATGCCGAGAAAGTACAATAATTTCAGAACGGACCTATTTATTCTCTGTCTGACACTAGAGGAGTAAGAGATGATTAAATCTTGGTTAAAGGAAATGGAAGCAGAATACAGGATTGAGATTCTATTCGCCTCTGAAACAGGCAGCAGGGCATGGGGCGGGGCAACCGTTCATTCTGATTATGATGTCCGTTTCATATATAAGCACCATGATGTAAGAAGTTATTTATCATTAAGAAAGGCGCAGGAAACGATGGATTTTCCTGCGCCTTATGATGCCCAGGGGTGGGATATTTATAAAGCATTTCATTTACTGCAAAAATCGAACCCCGGATTGTGTGAATGGGCTTTTTCTCCCATTCTGTATCATGACTGTCAAAACTTTTCTAGTAAACTACGGAGGTTTGTTACGGAAAGTTACTCCCTAATTTCATTGTTTCACCATTACATTCATTTAATGGACCGCAATTTGAAGGATATTCGCGGCAAGGCTTTTACGGAAAAAAGGCAGAAGCAATTCATTCAGGCTGTGCGTGCCTTTCTGCTGGCGAAGGCGATCATTTTAGAGCAAAAAGTGCCTGTAATGGCACTTTATAGTTCTTTTTCGTCTTCTTTTCCAAAAGATTGCACTATCGTTTCTTTTTATCAACAGCTAATGGAAGCAAAGCAAAGCGGTGAGTTGGTTTCTTATGCAGATATAGAGGATGCAATATTCATGATGGAGCAGGAAAGGCCATTATTACTTGAACTTTCCTATGGACTATCGAAAGGGAAATCGATAGAAAATGAACTGAACCAATGGATATGGGAGCTTTTACATTTGTGAGAGAGTAAAATATGACAGCAAGAAATAGGGGTGTGGGTATGGATTATGAGATTACACTAGCAGAAGATGAAATAGAAATCGAATCTGTCTATCAAATCATGCAGGATGCATTTAGGGAATATAATAAATATGACACGCCTTCAAGTGCTATGACTGAAAAATTATCAACATTACAGGATTCGATTCATACTGGAGCAGAACAAGCAGTAATTGGATATATGAATGGAAAGCCAGTCGGATCACTCCGATTTAAAGATATGGACGAAGTGTCCTTGTATTTTTTCAGGCTCTCTGTCATTCCTGAAGCAAGGGGAAAAGGAATCGCTAAAAAAATGATTGAGTGGCTGGCAGAATATGCCCGTGCAAGCCAAAAGGATAAAATTATGTGCCGAGTTCGCAAAGATACTCCACATAATATCCGCTTCTACCAATCAAATAATTTTGATATAGCAAAGGAAGAAACGATCATTAATAAAGATGGTAACGTTGTTGATACGGTTATGATGGAGAAAGGGACGAAAGTATTTGTATAACCGCATGACAGAAAGTGTCAGTCAATATGATTTGACACTTTTTTATTGCCAAAATAACGATGCGTTTTTCCTCATTCAGCCAATCTTCCAGATGATTACCAGCACATTCGATCCACCTTAATGCTATAATTAGGTTTACGTTAGTGAATTGATAGGAGTGTGAAAGGATTGACGATTAATAATAATAAACCATCATTCATGCTTGTTGACGGAATGGCACTCTTGTTCCGGGCCTTTTTTGCAACAGCTGTTACAGGACAGTATATGATTAATTCAAAAGGAATTCCCACTAATGCTGTCAACGGGTTTGTGAAGCACTTTTTTACTGCGGTCTCATCCTTTAAACCAAGCCATGTAGCAGTGTGCTGGGACATGGGAAGTAAAACCTTCCGCAATGAGATCTTCGAGGATTATAAAGGTAATCGTTCAGAAGCACCGGTTGAACTAATTCCCCAGTTTGATCTAGTAAAAGAAGTAGTCGAAGCCTTTGATGTTCCAAACATTGGGATGAAGGGGTTTGAGGCAGATGACTGTATCGGAACGATTGCCAGTCAGGCAAAAGATGAAGCAAATGTCTTAATTCTTACAGGCGATCAGGATATTTTGCAGCTGATAGATGATCATATTTCGGTTATTTTGTTAAAAAAGGGTTTTGGAAACTATCTTGTTCATAATAAAGAGACATTCTTTGCAGAAAAAGGAATTATGCCGAAGCAAATGATTGATTTAAAGGCTTTTATGGGTGACCCAAGTGATAATTATCCAGGTGTAAAAGGAATCGGTGAAAAAACAGCTTTAAAGCTGCTGCAGCAATATGACCATGTAGACGGAGTCGTAGCAAATTTAAATCAATTATCAAAGTCCCAGAAGACAAAGATTGAGAACGATCTTGACATGCTATATTTAAGCAAAAAGCTAGCTGAAATTAAATGTGACGTTCCCATTCAATATGAACTTGATAAAGCGAAATTCGCTCTAAATCTAGAAAAGGTTCAGGCTAAATTTAATGAAGTGGAAATGAAAGGTCTTCACCGCTTTATCGATTTCGAAACTGAAATAGCTAATTAAAGAGCATAGGAAGGAAAGACAGACAATGTTGTCTGTCTTTTTTGAATGGGTTTCATTTATATTTTTGTATTTGACTTTTTCGCTCTATTTTCCAGCTTGCTTTTTGGTTCTTCAGCAAATTCAGCATCCTGACCGTATCCTTGTGGATTGACGCCAGGTGCTTTTGTGCCGTGGTTTGAACGCCTTTTTTGACCCATCTCATTCACCTCCATTACTATTATTTCCAACTAGAATAATTCAACTCATCCTTCTTCACACTAATAAGAGTGAGGTGAAAGGATTTGAACAAAGGTGTATATATTGCGTTAATCAGTATTGGCTTGGCACAAGCCTTGAAAATTCCGATACATTTTGTGAAAACAAGGAAATGGAAACCGGATTTAATATTTCAAACAGGCGGCATGCCAAGCTCTCATTCGGCTGGAGTTTCATCCCTGACAACTTATATTGCCTTAAAAAGAGGACTTCCAACGATCGACTTTGCCCTCTCCATGATTTATGGGCTAATTGTCATGTACGACGCTCAAGGAATCCGGCGCCAAACGGGTGAATTAACGATAAAGGTTAACGATATGGGTGAATTAATAGATAAGGCCCAACACAATAAAAAGGTGCAATTTGAGGAAAAATCACCGAAAAAACTAAAGGAAATGCTTGGTCATCAACCGGAAGAAGTCATAGGTGGAGCGATTCTTGGTATCATAACAGGAACACTAGGACATTTAATGACAAAAAAATGATAGAAATTTGTCTAAAATTGAAGTATTATGGAATAAGGGAAAATGTTAGGGAGAGGGATGGGATACAATTTGAAAACAGTAGCACAATATGTCGATTTTCTTAAAAGTAAAGGATTTCATTTGCGAGAGGATGCAATTGGCTTCATCCATTTTGGAAAACAGTATACAAAAGCAACGGATGAGCTGACAAACACGGCAATTGAGCTTACATTAAAAGCGCAAAAAGAGTTCGATGGCAGTTACTATATTTCGTTATTAGAAATGCTTGTAAAAAATAAAATCAGTACACGCGGAGCTGCTATTCGTTTCTTAAAAGAGCGAGAATTAATGGCTATTTCATAGTAAATAAGTAGCTTGTTTTATCTTTACCCATAGAAAAGACGTGCCAATTTTTGGCACGTCTTTTCTCCATCACTTCTTATTCAGCTTGATGAATGGCCCTTCTTGCCAGTTCATCAGCGTTTTTGTTCTCACGGCTTGGGATCCATTTAAGAAAAAATAAATCAAATTCGTTTGTGAGAGTAAGTGCTTTTTCAAGTAAAGGGGCGAACGTTTTATTTTTGATAAATTCCTTTTCAATGGCCCGATTAACGAGTTCGGAGTCGGTACGGAACGAGACAGTTTTATAGCCTTTTTCAATACAAATTTCTAAAGCGGCGATAAATGCATGAAATTCAGCTTCATGGTTACTCATTACCGGTAATGGAATGCTGATGCGTTCAACTTGACCGTTCGCTTTAATAAATATACCTGCACCGCTTGGCCCAGGATTCCCGGCGCTGGCGCCGTCAAAATAAGCTTCTATCATCATAAAACCCCCAACCTGACAACATTCAGACAAAAATATTGATAAATTCACCTTTTATGGCATTTCCTAGCTTAAGACAGTATAAACTAATTAACAAAATCATGAAAGAACAAAGATCAATAAACAATGATTTATTATACATAACGAAGGACTTACATAGCCTTGAAAAGAATCATGAGAAGGGGATGGATTCACTATGAAGTACAAAATAGAATGGGTATATAAATTAAAGGGAAAAGAAGGGATATATTTTACATCTGATTGGCTCGACTCGGAGTTAGCGATTTCTGGAGGCGAGGACATTGAAAAATCGGGTAAAGCCAGTGAGTTGACTTTTTTCGATGAAATGGGTCAGTCTTGGAGTTTAAAGGAAATGAAAAAGTTAACCATCGAGATTGAAGAAGATCCTCATGAAGTAATGGTATATTTTGACGGAGGATTTAATATCCATACATCACAGGCAGGC
The DNA here is from genome assembly GCF_036670025.1 of Niallia oryzisoli. Classification (NCBI taxonomy): domain Bacteria; kingdom Bacillati; phylum Bacillota; class Bacilli; order Caryophanales; family Bacillaceae; genus Niallia; species Niallia oryzisoli. Next base: position 1,650,535 of record NZ_CP137640.1, read on the forward strand.
CTTGGAGCAGTGATTTATTTTAGACAAGGTAAAAAGAAATTTCGCTTACGAGCAAATGAACTTATTGATGAAATGGATTCCAATAATGAAGCAGAATATGCTGCACTTTACTATGCCTTAAATTTATTGGAGGAGCTTGGCGTACATCAGGTTCCATGTGATTTTAAGGGGGATTCACAAGGTGTGCTAAAACAGCTTGAAGGTGAGTGGCCGTGCTATGAAGAGCAATTAAATCGCTGGCTGGACCGCATCGAAGAGAAAATAAAATTCTTAGGATTGAAGCCGCGATATCAGCCGATCCCGCGAAGTGAAAATAAAGAAGCAGATAAGCTTGCTTCACAGGCGTTGGAAGGAAAAGCGATCTTTAGTAAAATGCAATTAATCTGAACAGGCAAAACGAAGGGTGGTGGATAGATGAAGCGGAAGGAAATTATTAATGAAGCCGAAGCTATTATGAATACCTACTGTAACGGTTGTTTTTTGTATAAACAGAATCGCAAAGATAAAGGAAGAAACTTTGCTCATCGCTTCTGTATTTCAACTTGTACAGTAGGCGAAAAAATCAGGCAGTGCGGCGAAAAGCTCACGCAAGAAATGAACCAAAATAAAAAAGGCTGACAAAAAGTCAGCCTTATTAGAATTCATTATTTATTATATAATTACAGTTTTACAACGTTGGAAGCTTGAGGTCCGCGGTTTCCTTCAACGATTTCAAAAGAAACTTCTTGGCCTTCTTCTAAAGATTTGAAACCGTCACCTTGAATAGCTGTGAAGTGTACGAATACATCATCTCCGCCTTCAACTTCGATAAAACCAAATCCTTTTTCGTTATTGAACCATTTTACTTTACCGTTTTGCATGTTTACATTTCCTCCTAAGCCTTTCAAGACGTGCGAGCGTCTAAAAAAATAAATATTATCATTTGCACAAAATATAATGGCTAAATCTAGTGATAGCGGAAATATATTCTGATAAATGATGTCTATAATATACATGAATAAACGCTTTCAGTCAAGGTTTACGTGCATAATTTCCAAAATATCAACTAGTAAATTGAGCAGGAAATACAATGTTAATTCAAATAATTCTATATGCAAATTTCCAAAATTACTGCTAGAATATGAATATAGATTATCATTCCATTCTCCGGTTCATGTTAAGACAATACTGCCGCGCTTCTTCCTATTAGATCTTTCCTTGTTTTTCCTCATTTATATAAATCTTAGCCTTTACGTATGATCCGTTTAATGTATAAAATAAAGTTTGCTCGCCTTTACATTTACGGTTTTATAAGGAGCATAACAAAATGAAATTAATTATTGCTGAAAAGCCCGACCAAGGAACAACCTTGGCTTCTATTTTTAAACATAAAAAACAAAATGGATATATTGAAATATTCCCAAATGACATCTTTCAAAAAGGTGCTTATGTTACATGGGCAATCGGTCATTTATGTCAATTAGTTAATCCTGAAAAATATGTACCAGAATGGAAAAAATGGTCGCTCTCTACTTTACCGATGATTCCAGAGCAGTTTCAATATGAGGTAACAAAGGATAAAATAAAGCAATTCAATATTATTAAAAGCCTAATTTCTAATCCGGATATCACCGAAGTAATACATGCAGGAGATGCGGGGCGTGAAGGTGAACTTATTGTCAGGAATATTCTCCGATTAACAAAAGCACGCTTGCCGATGAAAAGATTATGGATATCCTCTCTAACCCCAAAATCCATAAGAGAAGGCTTTCAGTCTTTGTTATCTGAATCGGATACAAGAAATTTATATTATGAAGCCTATACAAGGGCTTGTGCCGATTGGGTTGTAGGTATGAATGCATCTAGATTATACAGTCTTTTACTTCAACAAAAAGGTTTCTCAGATGTATTTTCTGTTGGAAGGGTGCAGACACCAACACTTGCTCTTATTGTTAAACGTGAGCGGGAAATTGAGGATTTTGTATCTGAACCGTTTTGGGAGGTATTAGCGGACTTTAAAATGGACGGAAAGAAGTACAAGGGAAAATGGGAGCAAGACGGAGAATCTAGAATTAAACATCAGGAAATGGCTGAAAAAATTGCACGATTTTGTGAGGAGAAGCCGGCAGAGGTAATAGATGTCCAAGCTGAGCGAAAAGATTATTTGCCGCCGCTATTATACAATTTATCGGCTCTGCAGGCTGATGCAAACCGTTTATATAAATTCCCGCCCAAAAAGACACTGGATACGTTACAAAAGCTTTATCAAAAAGGGATTCTGTCGTATCCACGTTCAGATTCTCGTCATGTTACTGAGGGAGAAGCAGAAATGTTTCCGGAAATATTGAAAAAAATTGCTCATATTCCGCAATATGCTGACTTTTTCCCATTACCGAATGAGTCCATCCTAACGAATAAACGTTTTGTAAATGAAAAAAAGGTAACTGATCACTATGCCATTATACCGACGGAACAAGTTCCTAATCCGACATCATTAAGTGCGGATGAACAAAAGCTATATGATATCGTTGTCAAAAGCCTCATTGCCGCGCATTATGAAAAATCTATTGCTGAATATACAACCGTCACTACCCTTGTGGATGGACGGGCTACTTTCCTTTCTAAAGGAAAGGTTCAACTTCAGGAAGGGTGGAGAAAGGTAATACCCCCTAATGAGAAAGAGCGGGACCCTGTGCTTCCTAGTTTAGAAAAGGGAGAACAAGGAAGTGTTCAGAAGGTGACAGTGAAAGAAAGTAAAACACAGCCACCCAAGCGATACACCGAGGGACAATTAATTACATTGATGAAGACAGCTGGTAAACATATGGAGGATAAAGAGCTTGAGAAAGTATTAATGAAAACGGAGGGGCTGGGAACGGAAGCTACCCGTGCCGGTATCATAACGATGTTGAAGGATCGGAAGTATATAGAGATTAAGAAAAATCTCGTTTATGCAACCGCGAAAGCAAAAATATTGATTACAGCTGTCGGTAATGAAATATTAGCCTCACCTGAAATGACGGCAAAATGGGAACAGCGGCTGAAAGAAATATCAGAGGGAGCAGCCTCGCCTAAGCATTTTATGGAACTTACGAATAAGATGATTTCCCACCTGATTTCAATTACTGTAATTGAATCAAATAACTGGAGCTTTGATGATGAAATAATAGAGTCTTTTGTACCAAGGCAGTTTAAAAAATCTGCTCCTGCTAAACTTGGTACTTGTAAACTATGCGGCGGAAATGTAATTGATAAAGGCAGTTTTTATGGATGTTCAAACTACCAAAAAAACGGCTGTCAGTTTACCATTTCCAAGAAAATAAAAGGAAAAGCGATTACCCAAAAGCAATTAAAAAAGCTGCTGCTTGAAGGTTCGACCGAGGTTATTGAAGGGTTTAAAGGTAAGGAAAAAGAGTTTTCCGCCCAAATAAAATGGGATGAGCAGCAAAAAAAAATTCAATTTGTTTTTTCGTGATAAAAGCTAAAGTTTGATGGCCGATTCGTTTGGCCATCAAACTTTTTTCATTTAATCCGTGTCCTTACTTACATCAATTGTTGGATGCATAAAGGGGCTTGCCTGAGGAGGCTTTAGGTTTTCGAGAATCTCTTTATTTTCAGCTGTGTTCCAGCCAATATCATTCGTGGGATGAACCCATTCACTCCCGGCCATGATTGCGGGATCTGTTTCCTCGCTCCAATTTTCTAAAGGGGAATTTTTTGAATTGTATTTACTATCACCAATCGTCACTCCAAAGGAATTAACAAATGGAGGTTGCATGTCAATTCCTGTATTTTTGAAACTTGGAGCATTTATTTGATGCGGAAGTGTTTGATCAATATCGATTCGTTGTTTTTTTTTCAATTCTATCATCCTTTTTTCTTTATTTTCGACTGTTAACCTTTATTTATGTACTGAAAATAAAGGAAGCATCTGTATTGAATGAAATCTATAGAGGAGTAGAAAATATCCTTATTGTTACGTATGGATTAAAAGCGTACGTAACTTGATAAACATTGAGGAGGATATATAAATGGCAAAACGAAAAGCGGAATATAATGCAGCTGTTAAACATAGCAAAACACCAAGAAAAAATCGCCAAGAAACAGAGTTTTCTGCTGAGTTTAGTCATGGTGAAAATCCTGTTAAAGGGGCCAACCGTAACTCAAAACAAGGCCGTGAGGGGAGAGGGTAAATCGTGCCATTAAATCATACGACACCGATTAACAAAACACCCCAAAATCAAGGGAAAACAGTATCAAATGTTGAATTTGGAATGGAATTTGGCGATATGAATGCAAGTAAACAATATGAAATCCCGTTTATGACAAATAAAGAGCAGGTTAAGAAAAGAAAATAATTAAAACAAAATAGAGGGTGCTGCTAAAACCAGCACCCTCTATTATTCATCGAGCAGAAGGGGATTCCAATGAAATTAGTGTAGGAACATCACTTTTTGGATTGAAATAAACGAATAACATATGTGGTTCCCGTTCAATTTTCCCACTGCTTAAATATTGATCGATATTAAATGTAACAGGCTCTAATATCGTATGTTTGAATAAATCCTTTTCTTCAAGTTCAAGACCGCCAAGACGTGACGGATTTTCAATGATTTCCTGATAGAACTGAGACCTTTCAGTTTTTGAAAGGACAGGCTCCCACCATGGTTTTCTTGGTTTATATTTATGCTTTGCCAGATAATCGTATTTCATCAAATCATTCACGATTTCCTTATCCATAATTCCATACGTTTGGAGAAATTCATCAAGTCGTTTAAACAAGTCCTCTAATTGATGTCCAATCTTTGACCAGCCCTGTGATTCCCAATAGCCTCCAAACTCTTGGAAAAAATCAAACGGTGACGGAAAAACGGTGCCGACAAGATATTCAATTGTATGGTCCATCCGATGATCATTCCAGTATTTCTCAAGTACATCTTCGACTTGCTTGATCCGGATGATGTCATCAAACGAAAGGACACGATTGCCAAGGATTTCATATGGTGAATGATCACTATAAATATATTCATATTCTTCGGCCTGGATTCGCAACCCGGTGCCGCGCAGCATTTTTAAAAAGCCCAGCTGCAATTCTTCCGGACGAAAGGCAAACACATCATTAAAGGTTTTTCGAAATGAATCATAATCCTCTTCAGGCAAACCGGCAATTAAATCAAGATGCTGATCGATTTTTCCACCTTCCTTGACTAGGGTAACCGTTCTTGCCAACTTAGCAAAATTTTGTTTCCTTTTAACAAGTTCATTTGTATAGTCATTTGTTGACTGGACACCAATTTCAAAACGGAACAGATTAGGAGGAGCTTCTTTATTTAAAAACTCAATTACCTCCGGGCGCATAATATCGGCCGTAATTTCAAATTGAAACACGGTACCAGGTACATGCTCATCAATTAAAAAGCGAAACATATCCATGGCATAGCTTCGGCTGATATTGAAGGTACGGTCAACAAATTTTATGGTTTTCGCTCCATTCTTCAGTAAATAACGGATGTCTTCTTTTATTTGTTCGCGATCAAAATAACGTACTCCGACTTCAATCGAAGATAAACAAAATTGGCAGCTAAATGGGCAGCCGCGGCTTGTTTCAATATAGGTGATCCGTTTACCGAGGTGGGGGAGATCTTCCTCAAATCTGTATGGTGACGGAAGTTCACGTAAATCAATCTTATGTAACGGATGGTTGATATGTACTTGTTCCTGCAAACGGTAGGCGATACCAGGGACCGCTTCAAATCGTTTCTCATTCATTAGTTCACCGAGCAATGTCTTAAAGGTCTCTTCTCCTTCACCGATAATAATGAAATCAAATTCCGGTACATTTTTCATCCATTCTTGAACATCATAGGACACTTCAGGTCCGCCGGTCATGATTACAATGGAGGGATCTATTTTTTTAATCATCTTGATTACTTTAATGGTTTCTTCTATGTTCCAAATATAGCAGCTAAATCCGATGACATGAGGTTTTTTTCGAATAAGATCCGTTACAATATTCATGATTGGATCTTTTATTGTATATTCTGCTAGTTCCACTTCATACTCTGGATGTGCATAGGCCTTTAAATAACGAATCGCTAAATTCGTATGGATGTACTTTGCATTTAACGTAGCACAAATAATATTCATTCCATTTTAACTCCTTCGGTAATTCTATAATCTGTATGACCATTGTATCTGAAAATCAGCAAAAAACGAAATTTTTCTGGAAGTCCGTACACAATATAGCCAACAATCCAAAGCCAAAAAAAGCTCATCCGAAAAATCGGAAGAGCTTTTTTACTTTTTTCGTCTCTTAGTGGTGATTCAAGCGTTTATTTTTATAAAACCTCATAATCCACCAAAGCTTTAGCAGCATTTCTTTTGTTTTTGACACTTTTAATTCTATGAGCGGCTGGGCAAACGATGTAATGGTTTTACTAGAAAGAATCAAGGTTAATAACAACGAAATGCATGCAAGTAATAGAAAGCTTTCAATATCTGAAAAATAATCTTTGACATCGCTCACGCGGAATAACCGGATGAAAAATCCGTGTAATAAATATACATAAAGGGAATTTCTACCAAAGTTGGTGAAAAAGTAACGTTTATTAGGCACGAGCGCGAAAAAACTTGCCATCATGATCAAACATAACCCATAAACACAAAGCCGGATAAACATAGCGGTAATCGAATCAACGCCCATTTCTGCATATGGTTTTGATCCTAATAACCATTCATAATCCAAGTTCGGAAAAAGGTAAAAACCTGTAAAGATCATAAGAAAAACCATGCAGGCCGTAATTTTAAATTTAACATGTAACAATTGATAGAAATGTTCCTTTTTCAAATAGTAGCCTAGTAAAAACAACGGGAAAAACACAAAAGTTCGTGACAGGCTCAAATAATTGGAAATCGAATCGGCAAATCCAATCAATAGAGCAATGAGCAACGTAACTGTTAACGAATACTTCCAATGAAACCTAGCAAATCCATACAGCATAACATTCCAGAAAAATAAACTGATTAAAAACCACAGTGACCAGTGTGGATCAAGCGGATTAATTGTTAACTCTGGTTCTTGATAAAGATAATAGTAAAATAAAGAATAAATCGTTTGAAAAACAAGATAAGGCAAGATCAACTTTTTTGCAATTTTGATCACATAGCCTTTTTTTCTAAATCCTTTCGCAAAGAATCCGGATACTAGGATAAATGCCGGCATATGGAAGGTATAAATCACTTTATATAATGAATAAATGATCTCGTTTTCATGGATGAATGTTCTAAGCAGATGGCCAAATACAACAAACACAATCAAAATAAACTTGGCATTATCAAAATAAAATTCACGCTGTTTCATAAAGTCTATCAATCCCCCATTTAGGTAATTCAAATTGAATTTTTTTACCCTCATCCATAATAGACCAAATGACAAAAAAATATAATCCCTAAGGTAAGACTAAACAAATTTTCTCATACAGTGGCGAAAAAAACTATCAAAACAGCTATTTGTAACAAATTTATAAACTCCACTAAAAAACTGTCATATAATAATAATTTCCATGTTATACAATAATGGAATTGTAGTAAGCTTTCCTGTTGTTAATATTTTATAAAAATTTTTAAGCTGTTACACATTATTATTTTTGAATAATGCTTGATATTTGTCACAGCTAATGAAGAAGAAATTGAAAGAAGCTGGCAAATTCTTAAGGCAAAACACGAAAACCCACTTTTATGATGCTAAATAAGAAAAAAGTCGAGATTCAAGTGTACTTGTACACTGTTTCTCGACTTTTTTTAGATGGATTGCGATAAGTGGGGGAATTCTTTTTAGGTTATGAGGTAACTGCTATTCTTGACCATAACAACATATATTTTAGATTTCTTTTTCTTTTAATTTCACCTCTTTGCCGACGGTTTTTGCGAAAAGAAGATTGATATTGATATATGAGTTGATCTAATTCTTGGCTGCATTTAATGGTATCATTATTTGTTAGACCTTTTTCTTGAGCTAAATCTATCATCTTTTCTCTTTTCTTTTGAATTTCAGCCAATATGGTCTTTTTCTTGTCTTGCAACGAACTTCCTCCTGCCCGAACAAATTCTCTTTTTTAGTTATGGATAAACTACCCTTGTTGAATTATTACAATAATTTTCAATATTGTAAATAGAATCGCAATATTAGACATTTTTTTCAAAGAAAAAAAGTTTCGACATAGATAAAGGAATACGTAATGATATGAAGTTCATTTTTGTGCTTGTGATAAACATTACTACAATGATAAATCATATGGATTATATTTTTATTACATAGTAAAAAAAGAAATTTCGACAATGAAAGGGGATTACATCATGGAAGGATGCATGAGTTCATTAATGGGGAATGGGCCGGTTGAGTTTAGCAAAGGCTTTGAAAAGTTATTGGAAGAGCATGCCAGTCTTAGGGAGCAATTAGATGAACTTCTTAAAACAGTTCAAATACTTGATAAAAAAACAGAAAAAGAAGCAATATTTGCTCAATTAATTCAAAGAGTCAGTGCCTTTTCTCAAGAGCTTGAAGCACATTCAGAAAAAGAAGAGACCGTTCTTTTTCCAATGCTTGAGACTTATATCGGAAAAAGCGGAGGGCAGATTGCTGTAATGGAATATGAGCATGAGCAGGCAAAGGGTTTGATTCAATCCTTTTTATCAAAAGCAGCTGATGGTGTCTCCGACAATGAAATGGTAACTCTTTCAAAGCCTGTTATTGAGGTTTATTCATTATTAATGTCTCATTTTATGAAAGAAGAAAATGTGTTATTTCCAATGGGAAAAAGATTTTTCAGTGAAAGTGAAAAAGAAGAACTATTTGTTAAAGTAGCGAAGTAACCTTGTTATAAACAGAAAAAAGCCGAAGAGAATGTTGACAATTTCTTCGGCTTTTTTCTGTTTATGCGTTTTCGTCACGTTCCATATGGGGGTATTCTTCTTTCACCGGAAGGGATATGGTTACTGTAGTACCTCTATTTATTTTGCTATCGATTGTGATTGTGCCGCCGAATGAATCAATGATTCTTTTGCAGACAACCAGACCAAGGCCGGTACCGGTTTCTTTTGATGTATAGAAGGGTTTGAATAACTTTTTCATATCTCTCGGAGAAATACCGATTCCGGTATCTGAAATCAAAAGATGGCATTCGTTGGAAAAAAGTTTTAGATTAATCGTTAATTTTCCATCTGATTTCATTGACTCAATAGCATTTTTGCATATATTTAACATAACCTGTTTCATTTGGTCCTTTGAACAATGAACGAAGATCGGATCTTCAGGTTCAATAAATAAGCATTCATGATGATTCCGCATCGCTTCAAATTGAATGAGCGGTCTTAATTCTGATACGATTTCGTTTATATTGAAGAAATCGGTCTTTATGACGGATGGTTTTCCGAGAATCAAAAACTCACTTACGATTTGATTAATCCGATTTATTTCTTGATCAATAACAGTAAAATACGATTGATCCTTTTCTGATGTATATTTTTCACCTAATAATTGAACAAGACCCTTTATGCCTGTTAGAGGATTACGAATCTCATGTGCCATGCTTGCAGCGAATGTTCCTACTAATTCCAGCTTATGAAGGTCATTTGCTTTTTTTTGCTGTGCTGCATGTCTTCTCTGCAGAAAATAATAGGTTAATAGATAAACAATATGACATAAAATTAAAATGATTAAGGAGAAATTAATTATTTTCCAGTGTAGCTGCTTGTAGTCGGCAGCCTGGAGCTTCACATGAATTTCCCATGGAATTCTTTCAATTGGCAGGATAAAGTATTTATTTTCCTTCTTATTCTTATTACCATTAACATGCAAAATGGTTTTTCCAGCGGAATTTGTAATGAAAAATTGATCTTCAGGGGTTAACATTTCAGTTATATTTTGAATGTATCCCACTTTTAAGAAGGCGACAATAATAAACATGAGCTCTTGATTCTCATCTAGAACAGGTTTGGCAATTCCGACGACCTCCTGTCCGTTTGTTAACTTTTCACTTTGATCCGAAATAATCGTATCTTTAGTGTGAATGACTTCTTGAATATAACTCTGAGTCGATAGATTATCTTCCTTTAAAAGTAAAGTATTTCCGGCTAACGCAGTTCCTTTTGAATCTAATAAATAAATCCCGCCATAACGAGGGTCCGCCTGATTCGTTTTGTATAGGATTGCTTCCATTTGCTGGGGCATATCTTGTATCGAAGCGGCAGTTACTGAGAGCATATCCATGATTGTAACGGCCTCGCTGATTAACGTATTCCAGTGCTTTTCATGAATTTCTGCAACCCATTTTGCATGCTGGATTCTAGCCGTTTCATCATTTTTTATTGCGTCTTTTGCATAAAAATAGGTTGTACAAATGATCGGCAAGATCACAATCATTATGTATAATAATGTTAGAATCATTTTTTTTTTCATATGCTGTAGGCTCCAAATGTTGATTCTTAAATATTATATCAAAATATTAATTAAGTATCGATACAGAATTAAAAGTTACATTTTACCTAATATACTTTTAGGAAAAATTGACATAGAATATAGATTTTTTTATAATTAAAATTTAAAGGGTTGTTTATATATGTTATTAACTCTACACCATTACTATTATTATAATAAAAGGATTGGTTAAGCTATGGGGACTGAAAATGATCAATCATTAAAATTATTTATTGTTCTTTCGCGGGCATACCGGGCAGTGAACGAACACGTAAATAAACGAATTCAACGTTATGGATTGAATCCAACGGAATTTGCCGTATTAGAATTGCTTTATCATAAAGGAGATCAGCCGTTGCAGCAAATCGGCGGTAAAATACTACTGGCAAGTGGAAGTATGACTTACGTAATTGATAAACTGGAGAAAAAGGAATATATTGTCCGGGTGGCTTGTGCAGAGGATAGAAGGGTTACGTTTGCTCGTATTACGGAACGAGGAAAAAAACTAATTGAACAGGTGTTTCCTTCCCATCGAAATGAAATCGAACGAATTATGTCAGTACTTACCAGTGAAGAGCAGGAAACGGCCATAAACTTAATGAAAAAAATTGGACTGTCACTTAAAGAGTATTAATGAATGGAAGTTCGTAGTCAAATGAAAAGCATAGGCATACAAGAAAGGAGTCACGAATCTGTGACTCCTTTCTTGTTAATTATTATTTTTCCTTAATGATAATTTGTTCATCTAGAAGAACAGCTTCAAGCTCTACTTTTGATTGACTATGATCGATAATATAGTCGGCTAGTTTATCTTCTAATGTTTCTTGAATGATTCGTCGTAAAGGACGTGCACCAAAGGTTTTATTATAGCCAAGTTCAACAAGTTTTTCTTTCACCGCTGTTGATACAGTTAGTGAAAATTGTTGTTCCTTTAAGTTTTCATTCAATTCTCCAAGCATGAGGTCAATAATTTGCAGCAGATGGTTTTTTTCTAATGATTTGAATTCAATAATACTATCAAATCGGTTTAAAAATTCCGGTTTAAAGTAATTGCCTAGTGATTGCAGAATATTAGATTCTTTTATTGCATTATTTTTATCAAATCCAACTTCAATTTTTCTATCACCTACACCGGCATTACTTGTCATAATGATGACAGATTCTTTGAAGCTTACTGTTCTGCCTTGGCTGTCTGTTAGACGGCCGTCTTCAAGTATTTGCAGAAACATATGAAGTACATCAGGGTGTGCCTTTTCAATTTCATCCAGCAAGATGATTGAATATGGATTACGGCGTATTTTTTCAGTTAACTGTCCTGCTTCTTCATGACCAACATAGCCTGGAGGTGATCCAATAATTTTTGAAACACTATGTTTTTCCATATACTCACTCATATCAAGTCTGATCATGGCGTCTTTTGTTCCAAATAATTCTTCAGCTAATGTTTTTGCCAGTTCGGTTTTTCCGACACCAGTAGGTCCGACAAATAGGAATGATCCGATTGGACGGTGTTTTGATTTTAAACCAGCGCGGCTGCGTCTTATGGCTTTTGCGACTTTTTTAACAGCTTCCTCTTGACCGATGACTTTTCTAGCGAGATTCTGTTGTAATTCTTTTATTCTTACCTGCTCATCAGCATGTAATTTTCCAACTGGTATGCCAGTTTTCTTTTCAACGATTTCTTGAATATGCTGAACATCTACGATTGGACGTTCCTCGTCACCAGATGTGTTCAAAGCCTTTTCTAATTGTTTTTCTTCTTCACGAAGCTTAGCTGCTTTTTCATATTCTTCTGCTTTTAGCACAGCTTCTTTTTCACCTGCAATTTCCTTTAATCGTTTTTCAATTTCCACTGTAGAAGTGTAGCTTGAAGATAGGTTCATTTTTGAACCCGCTTCATCAAGTAAGTCAATGGCTTTATCAGGTAAAAAGCGATCTTGGATATAGCGATGTGACAGGTTAACACATGCCTCCAAGGCCTCTTTTGTATAGGTTACGTTATGGAAGGCCTCATATTTAGGTTGTAGACCTGTTAAAATTTCGATCGCTGCTGCAACAGTTGGTTCAGCTACTTGTACGGGCTGGAACCGGCGTTCTAGGGCAGCATCTTTTTCGATTTGCCGATATTCCTTTAAGGTTGTGGCACCGACAACCTGCAGTTCCCCACGGGCAAGAGCAGGTTTTAAGATATTTCCTGCGTCCATTGAGCCTTCTGCTGAACCGGCTCCCACAAGCAGATGAATCTCGTCTATAAATAGAATAATATTTTTGCGTTTTTGTAAATCACTGATTAATTGCTTCATTCGTTCTTCAAATTGGCCGCGTATGCCTGTATTAGCTACAAGTGAAGCAACATCTAATAAATAAACTTGTTTGTTTTTTAATTTAGCAGGAACAGACCCTTCCTCGATCTTCAAGGCAAGACCTTCAGCAATAGCTGTTTTCCCTACTCCTGGCTCACCAATTAATACCGGGTTATTTTTATTTCGGCGGTTTAGAATCTCAATCACTCTGTTAATTTCTTCATCACGGCCAATAACAGGATCTATTAAGCCTGCTTTTGCCATCTGGTTTAAATTACGGCCGAATTGATCGAGAAAGCCTTCTTTTAAAGATGTAGGTTGATTTTGAAAGATTTGATTATCGTGTGCTGATTGCTGCTGCATTTTATGAAATAGTTCCTCGATTGGAAGTTCATTAAAACTATTGAATGGGCCAAAGTTTGGTCCGAAATTTGCTGCTAACTTTTGTTTTTTGGCATCATAGCAAGTCTGGCAGAGATGTATCTGCTTTTCCTTTCCGTTCAATACAAGTCTCATATTGATATTTGCGTTACGTTCTTCGCAATTTTGACAAAGCATAAACATTCTCCTTTCAATCTTTGGTTTTGACTTTGACTATCTTTGACCTTTCGGTACTTTGATTATACTCTGACCTTTTTTGACTTTCAAGTGGTTTGCCAAAAAAAGTGTTGATTTTTGTCAATCCAATATTAGGAATTTGTTATGAATGGAGCCTGCCAACTAGCATCAGGTCCACATGCTTTTTTATAAAAGCTCGTCATAGTTTGTCCTTTCCATCATATAGTGAAGGAAGGGAGGGAGGCATTTGAAAACAAATTGGGGTGCCGCTGTCCAAATTGCTGCTGTTTATGTTGGAACGGTAGTAGGAGCGGGCTTTGCAACGGGAAGAGAAATTGTTGAGTTTTTCTCCAGATTTGGTTTTATCGGATTAATTGGAATGTGTATGTCCGGTTATATCCTTATCTTTTTAGGCTCTAAATTAATGGTCATTTCTGCTCGGATTAATGCGGTTTCCTATGAAGAATTTAATGAATATTTGTTTGGTAAGTCGATAGCGAAAGTCATTAATTTATTATTATTGCTCATGCTGCTGGGCGTATGTGCCGTAATGCTCTCAGGGGCTGGTGCCGTATTTGAAGAACAGCTTGGATTATCAAAGACACTTGGTGTTGCGATTACGATTATTTTATCCATTATCGTCATGACCGTAGGAATCAAAGGTTTATTTGCGGTAAATACGTTTGTTGTACCCATGATGATTTTATTCAGTTTCATTTTAATGATATTTTCATTACAGATTCCTAATTTTATGGAACAACTTTTATATATTCCATATGTAAAGGATGGCTGGTCAGCGGTTGCTTCGCCATTTTTATATACAGCTTTAAATTTATCACTTGCCCAAGCAGTACTCGTCCCAGTAGCGGCGGAAGTAAAAGATGAACGTACCATTAAATGGGGAGGAATACTTGGCGGTGCTGCCTTAACAGCAATCCTAATCGCTGGCCACTTTACATTGATCATGCTGCCGAATTTCTCTTCTTATGAAATCCCTATGGCCATTATAATGAAAAACTTAATTCCGAGTTTACATTGGATATTTGTCTTGATTATTTATGGGGAAATCTTTACGTCAGTAATTGGAAATGTTTTCGGCTTAGAAAAACAATTGAAGCAATATATGCCGTTTCCGAAAATGGTCATTGTTGCGGGAATTTTTTTTGTGTCATACTTGTTGAGCCTAATTGAATATAGCCGCCTTCTTTCCTATTTATATCCTTTGTTTGGCTACGTCAGTTTATTGTTTATCATCTTATTGTGGATGAAGCCTGATCATGATCAGGAAAAAGAATGAGGGTGTCAATGGGACACCCTCAAAATCATCAATTTTTGTTTAATCTGCTGCCTTTCCAACTTGAATGGTTTTTGCCATTTTTAGCAGTGCATCGCGGTGGTCTGATTGTTCCGTTGTAAATAAGGTCAATTTAACGATAGCTTCCTTTTGTTCAATTAAATAGGCTGTTACCATTTTTCCATCGTTTGCTGCTTCAAGAACTGTTGCGTTCTTTAGAATATCATCAGCTGGAGGAGTAATAGTTTTAACCTCTTTATTGACCACTTTAAGCTGTGCTAATGTATTTTCTTTTAAAGCATTAAGATCAGTGTCGAGCGGTAATAGTTCAATCCTCATAAACACATGGTCATCCTCTTTTAGAAAAAGCGAGTCTTTATTAGGCTCCTCAGCGGTTAATTCATAGGAGGGCAGGATGTAAATGGAGTAATCTTGGTTATCGCTTTTTGTTAATACAGCTGTTTCCTCTTTTGTTACTCCATTTAATGTATAGGACAGTGTTTGATTCCCCGGAAGCTGATCCTCTGTTTCAATCTCATATTGCTTTGATTCTTCCTGTTTTAGGTTTTGCGTATCTTTTTCTTCTGCAGGGTCGGATTGGCTGGTAATTTCATTTTTGCTTTCTGAACCAGTACTTGTCCCACATGCAGATAATAAAAGGGCGAGAAATCCTATTATGATGAAATGACCTAATCGATGCATATGTATGTTCCTCCCTAAATATGTAGATATTTCATTAACGGAATGGATAAAGGATAAATATTAAAATATCAAAGGTTAAATGAGATACGACCACTAATGAAAGACTTTTTTTCCACGCATAAAGTGCTCCCCAAAATATGCCGGCAAAAAGTGCAGCTAAAATATGGATAAAAATACCTGAATAGATCTGAACAGAAGCGTATAATACAGAAGCTAACAGGATGCTGTATTTAACACTCATAAATTTTGACAGTCTTTTTTGCATAAATCCGCGCCAAAATAGCTCTTCCCCTGGAACAATAAAGAGTAAGAGAACGATATAGTGCCAAATTTGTTTCGGAGCAAAGCTTGAATAGAGTCGTGAAATTTCTTGTTTAAATGGTAAATGAAAAAACTGAATAAAGAAGTTTCCTGTCCAAAAAAGGGCAAAGAGAATCAGTCCAGTGAGAATTCCATATAGGGTATATGAAAAAAAAGCTGCCTCTTGGTCAGATTTTTCATTCAGGATTGAAAAACTCATTAAGATTAACATTGTTGCAGTAAACATATACCAAAATATGGCTTTGTCTTGAAATGTTATATACATAAAAAAGTGGGCGATGATTAAACCGAATAAGATGCGGTAATCAATAGTAAATTTTCTCACTTCAAAGCTCCTTTCTTTTTAACATCCATTATTTTACCAAAAATAATGATGGGTGGGTAGAAAAGGGAAGGAAAGAGTCCTTCTTTCTATCCAAATAGTTTTTTTGATAAAAATGATTTGAAAAGCGAAAGATAATTGTAACAACAGCGAATAAAACGTTGTTGGAAAATGAAAAAAGGGGAGTTTTAAATGACAAGGGCAAAGCGGGAGAAAGAAAGAGCATGGACAGTACGAAAGCAAGATCAAAATCCTCATGGTAAAGTAAAATCATTTAAAGAGCTTGCAAATAAAGGGAAGGAATCTTAAACGATTCTGCAGTGTATAAACAGCTAAGGAACTAATTCATCCCCCAGCTAGGATAGGATAGCTATACTCTTAGCTGGAGGAAAATCGGACAGAAGATAAATGAAAATGTTTTCATTTTAATGTAAAAAAAATTTAATACACCTTAGCCAATTGATTCTTTAACAATCTTATAATTTTTATGATTTACGACTGTTCTTGCATCTAATTCTAAATTTCGAAAGTTTTTCATATAAGTTAAGTCAACAATTACGGAATTTTCATTTACCTTTTCAACGATTCCTTGTAATCCCTCTCTGAATTCAATGACATTGCCAACCTCTGCAATTCTCAAATCGCAATCTCTCCTTCATTTGCAAATTTACTACCTATTTTGCCTTACTTTTCATTATTCGTAAAGGATTTTTATTCCTATTTCATTGATTTTATCTAAATAAATTTCTATGATAATTAATGTTTGACATTACTAGTTAATTTTTTAAATTAAAATTTGGAGTGAATTTGATGAATGCTGAAGAGGTTACACGTATTTTAACTGAATTACAAAACGGAGAGCTTCAGGAGTATTTGGTTAAAAAGGAAGATTTTCTTGATTTTCGACAGGTTCTTGTGAAACGGGAGGACTTTAAACATTTTCGTGGTATTGCCCAAAGAGGCGGTGATGTTTTATATCAATATTTACAAGAAGCTAGAAGCTAATATTCTTGATTGCCATAGAATGGCATTAAATGCAGTAAAGATAAGAAGCTAGCAGCTCATGAAGAAAAATGTAAACGGTTTAAAAATTGAAAATTAGAACATGTATTAAAAAGCTTTATCGGCCATGTTGAACATGCTATCCTACTGAAGGAGATGTTCAGTATCGTACGTTCATGTCAAAGTAGGGAATACATAATTTTACATGAGTAAAATCAATCTGGTGAATAACACTAAATTAAGAGATTTACTAGTATTTTTGCTCTGTAGCGGGAAGAAATATTAAAATCCTTTACTATTCAAAAAATAGTACCATTACCATTCGCCTGACATCTTAAATTTTCTTTTAAGAAGGAGTTTGATTTTATATGCTTGAAAAACAATTTAAAGTGACTGCTGAAACGGGGATTCACGCACGTCCAGCTACTATGCTGGTGCAGACTGCGAGTAGATTTGATTCGGAAATTCATCTTGAATATAAAGGGAAAAAGGTCAATTTAAAATCGATTATGGGTGTTATGTCCTTAGGAATTGGTAAAGGGGCAGACATCACCATCACTGTGGATGGCAAAGACGAGGAAGCAGCTTTAAACTCGATAGTTGAAACTTTACATAAAGAGGAGTTGGCAGAATAATGAGTAGTTTAAAAGGCATTGCTGCTTCAAGCGGGATCGCAATTGCGAAAGCATATCGTTTAGTTGAACCGGATCTTTCATTTGAAAAGAAAGTGATCACTGACGATGTTCAAGAAATCAAACGTTTGCAGGATGCAATTGCCACATCGAAGACAGAACTTGAGGCTATTCGTGAAAAAGCAAATGCGGAACTTGGGGCAGATAAAGCGGCCATTTTTGAAGCACATTTGTTGATTGCAAATGATCCGGAATTAATCACGCCGATTGAAGATAAAATTAAATCGGAAAAAGTAAACGCTGAGCATGCCTTAAAAGAAGTTACGGATATGTTTATTACCATGTTCGAACAAATGGATAATGAATATATGAAGGAAAGAGCAGCAGATATTCGTGACGTTAGAAAACGAATGCTTTCTCACCTGCTGGGTGTAAAGATTGTTAATCCGAGCATGATTTCAGAAGAAGCTATTATTGTCGCAGAAGATTTAACTCCATCCGATACAGCGCAGCTTAACCGTAAATATGTTAAAGCATTCACGACTAATATTGGCGGGCGCACTTCACACTCTGCTATTATGGCTCGTTCCATGGAAATTCCAGCAGTTGTAGGAACAAAAACGGCAACAAAGGACATTCATAATGGCGATATGATCATTGTGGATGGTCTAAAAGGTGAGGTCCATATTAATCCTAGTGCAGATGTGATTGAACAATATAAACAAGAGCAGATTCGTTACGAAGAGCAAAAAGCAGAATGGGCAAAGCTATTACACGAAAATACAGTTTCAGCTGATGGCGAACATGTAGAATTGGCTGCAAATATCGGAACACCAAATGATCTTGAGGGTGTTATTAATAATGGCGGTGAAGGAATTGGTTTATACCGAACCGAGTTCCTTTACATGGGTAGAAATGAGCTGCCATCAGAGGAAGAGCAATTTGAATCTTATAAGACTGTACTTGAAGGAATGCAGGGAAAACCAGTTGTCGTTCGAACACTTGATATTGGCGGCGATAAGGAACTGCCATACCTTGATTTACCAAAGGAAATGAATCCATTCCTTGGATTCCGTGCGATTCGTCTTTGTCTAGAAGAACAAGATCTTTTCAGAACGCAGCTGCGTGCCTTATTAAGGGCAAGCACCTTTGGAAATTTAAAAATTATGTTCCCAATGATTGCCAATCTTGATGAATTTAGGGCTGCAAAATCGATTCTAGAAGAAGAAAAGCAAAAGCTTACTAATGAAGGTGTAACAGTATCAGATAACATTGAGCTTGGTATTATGGTAGAAATTCCTTCTACAGCTGTAATGGCAGACCAATTTGCAAAAGAAGTGGATTTCTTCAGTATTGGAACGAATGATTTAATCCAATACACAATGGCTGCAGACAGAATGAATGAACGAGTTTCGTACTTATATCAGCCATACAGTCCGGCTATTTTAAGATTAGTTAAAATGGTGATTGACGCTGCACATAAAGAAGGGAAATGGGCCGGTATGTGCGGTGAAATGGCGGGCGATGAAACAGCCATTCCATTATTACTTGGTTTAGGTCTTGATGAGTTTTCAATGAGTGCAACATCCATTCTAAAAGCACGTTCACAGATTCTTCGCCTTTCCAAGCAAGAAATGGAAGACCTTGCCCAAAAGGCTTTACAAATGAGCACAACAAATGAAGTAATTGAGGCAGTGAAAGCGGCTGTCGAAAAATAATACTTTTATTCTGTATAGTTGAAAAATATTTTTTAACAACATCTAACCGACTGGGCATCTCAGTCGGTTCTTTTGTCTTGAAAATGGTATGATAAAAATAGAAATATATTGGTTGAAAAGGAGAGATCAATAATGCTTACACCAGAAAATACAAGGATAGGCTTCATTGGAACTGGCGTGATGGGAAAAAGTATGGCTGGACATCTTTTAGACTCAGGTTATCCAGTGATCGTTTACAACCGAACAAAGGAAAAAGCAGAGGAACTATTAGAAAAAGGAGCCGCCTGGGCTGAATCACCAAAAGAAATTGCAGAAAAGGCAAACGTCATTTTTACGATAGTAGGATATCCGCAAGATGTAGAGCGCGTTTACTTAGGTGAAGAAGGAATTGTGACAAATGGAAGACCCGATACATATGTGATTGATATGACCACCTCGACCCCTACATTGGCAGAAAAAATTTATCATGTGGCAAAAGAAAAGGGGATACATGCTGTAGATGCTCCTGTTTCCGGAGGGGATGTCGGTGCAAAGGAAGCAAGGCTATCGATCATGGTCGGCGGCGATAAAGAAGTATATGAAACATTAGAGCCGCTTTTCAAACTTCTTGGTAAAAATATTGTTTATCAAGGGAAGGCGGGGGCCGGGCAGCATACAAAAATGTGTAATCAAATTGCGATTGCATCAAATATGATTGGGGTCTGTGAGGCGATTGTTTATGCAGAAAAAGCAGGACTTGACCCGGAGAAGGTGCTAACAAGCATTACATCCGGCGCGGCAGGAAGCTGGTCTTTATCTAATCTGGCTCCTAGGATGATCAAAGGAAATTTCGAACCAGGGTTTTTTATCAAGCATTTTATTAAAGATATGACAATAGCACTCGAAGAGGCCGAAGCAATGGGAATGGAGACACCTGGGCTTGATTTGGCTAAACGAATGTATGATTCGCTTGCGCAAAATGGAGAGGAAAACAGCGGTACCCAAGCACTATATAAATATTGGCAGCAGTAGCATTGCATAAAGGAAAGCCTGTGAATCAAAACTAACCTTGTATGATACAAGGAGGTTTTATAAAATGGCAAAGAAAAATAAAAAGAATGATCCGCAGCAAAAAAACAAAAAGGGTTTTGATTCAGCAGTAATAAATCAAGAGTTTGCCCATGAATTCGGCAGTACAGATACAAATAAGATTCATAAAGATAAAGCAAAGAAGGAAAAGGCTTCAAAAAATGCTGGCAAATATAAAGGCGGTTTGTAGGTGAAACAAACGGCTTCATAGGTTGAATAAAGGGAAAAAAGTGCAAGCATTACGCCTGCACTTTTTTTACATAAGCTTCAATTCTGTTTAAACCTTCTTCCAATGTCTCCATTGAACAAGCAAAAGACAATCTGAAGTATCCCTCTCCGTAGTTTGAAAAGGCACTGCCTGGTACAACGGCTACTCTTTCCTCTTTTACTAAGTTAAGGCAGAAGTCAAATGAAGAAACATTATTGACTGGTAATTTAACGAAAAAATAAAAAGCGCCGTCAGGTTTTTGAACATCTAGACCCATATTGATTAAGCGGTTATACACATAATTTCTCCGCTCCAAATAGGCCTCTTTCATCGGAAGGGCATCATTTATTCCTTCTGTTAAAGCCTCTAACGCCGCCATTTGTGAAATAGAAGTGGCACATGTAACATTATATTGATGAACCTTTAGAATATGCTTAGCGATTGTTTCCGGCGCAAATAAAAGGCCGATTCTCCATCCTGTCATCGCGTGTGACTTTGATAATCCGTTTATGACAATCGTTTTATCCCGTAGAAAAGAAGCAATCGATACATGCTCTTGGTCATATACAAGTTCACTGTATATTTCATCTGCTAAAATAAAAATATCTTTTTCAGCAAGCAGTTCAGCAATACTCATTAATTCTTCCTTGCTTAAACTAACCCCGGTAGGATTAGAAGGATATGGCAGGACAATGCATCTTGTCCGATCGGATATGTATGATTCAATGACTTCTCTTGTAAAGCGAAATCCGTTCTCTCGAATATCAGCATAAACAGGCGTTGCACCACAAAGCTTAATAATTGGTTCGTAGCCTGGGTATACGGGTCCCGGCAGGATGACTTCAGATTCTTCGTCCAATATCGTACGAAACGCAATATCAATCGCTTCACTTGCACCAACAGTGACAATGACTTCAGAGCCTGCACTGTATTCCAGGTCGTATTTTGATTTCATATACTGCGAAGCAGCTTTACGAAGTTTGATGTCTCCTGCATTATGAGTATACGATGTGAAATCGCCATCAATTGCTTTTTTTCCTGCCACCTTCACATGTAATGGTGTTGGAAAATCAGGCTGACCAATTGTTAAGGATATCATTCCTTCGGTTCCGGCTACCATATTAAAGAATTTTCGAATCCCGGAAATTTCTATTTCTTTTACTTTACGATTAATTAAATGCTCCACAAGTTCAACCTCCTAAAGATAAATTTATTGTAACGTAATTATTTCATATATTAAATAGCCTGCGAAATAATGTTAGTTATTGAATTTTATTTAAAATCATCAATCGAAATAAAAAGAATTTACTGAACTAATGGTATAATTTAATGGAATAAATCATAACAAACTTCAAGGGGGGGTAATGGGATGGAGACAACCAATGAAGTGTATTCTTATGAAGAAAAAAAGGAGTATGGGGGCTTTTGGATCCGTGTTGCTGCTTATCTGATTGATTCGATCATCATAGGCATTCCGTTGAGCATTATTTCGATTCTTATTTTACTAGTCTTTTTTGGAACTTCTGATATCACGTATTTGATCATGGCAGATCCAACATATATGGAATCAGGTATGACTGATGAGGAAGCAATGTCTTTTTTAGCCACTTATTTTGGTTCAATCATTGTAACTTCTATTGTTAGTGTCATCATAGCAGTTGCTTATTTTGCCGGTCTTCATGCTTCGAAATGGCAAGCAACCATTGGAAAAAAAGCCGTAGGCCTAAAGGTTACAGATCTAAATGGAAACCGCATTTCATTTTGGCGTGGTTTAGGAAGATATTTGGCCATGTCCTTTCTTTCAGGCATCCTGTTTATCGGTTACATTATGGTAGGTTTGACTGAGAAAAAACAAGGCCTGCATGATTTAATTGCCGGAACAGTTGTCTTAAAAAAATAAAATATAATAGGTTTGCAAAAGATACATCTGATACTTGATCAGATGTATTTTTTTGTAACGAAATGTATTAAAAATTATCCAAATATAACTTGTTATCATGTTATATTTAAGGTAATAGATTGAATAAATTGCGATAGGTAGGTTACAGCTATGGAAAATAATAAAGGGATTTTGCTCGAAAGTGGAACAAATGAACTAGAAATTGTAGAATTTGGTATCGGTCCAAATAAATTTGGGATTAACGTCATAAAGGTAAGAGAAATCATTAATCCAGTATCTGTCACGAAAGTTCCCCATGCACATAACCATGTTCAAGGGATTATTGAACTGCGCGGAGAGGTTTTGCCAGTTGTAGATGTGGCAAAAGCAATCGGATTTCCTCCATCGGAAACACCGGAAAAGGACAAATTTATTGTAACCGAATTTAACAAGCAAAAAATTGTGTTTCATGTTCACAGTGTATCTCAAATACATCGTATTTCTTGGAATCAAATTGAAAAGCCATCTGAAATGTATCAAGGGTCTGAAAGCCAAATTATCGGTGTAATAAAGCTAAACGGAGAGATGATCCTGCTTTTAGACTTTGAAAAAATTGTCGTTGAAATTAATCCAAATACAGGGATTAATGTTGAAAGACTTAAAAAGCTTGGTGATCGTGAACGTTCCAATAAGCATTTAGTTGTTGCTGAAGATTCGCCGCTTTTACGAAAGCTGATCCAAGATACATTAGAGGAAGCGGGCTATCATAATCTTGAGTTTTTTGAAAACGGCAAGGATGCATTTACCTATCTTGAAACGATTGCAAAAAGCGGGAAGGTAGTTGAAAGGGAGGTTCAGCTTGTTATCACCGATATTGAAATGCCGCAAATGGATGGCCACCATTTAACGAAAAAGGTGAAGGAACATTGTGATTTGTCAAAACTTCCTGTTATCATTTTCTCATCGCTTATAACAGATGACCTGAGGCATAAAGGACAAATCGTCGGAGCAGATGCACAAGTCAGTAAGCCGGAAATAGCTGAACTCGTACAATTAATCGATCAATTTGCCTTATAATCAGAAACCAGAAGATACTAAGAAAAGAAGGGACTGCTCATAAGTGAAGTCCCTTCTTTTCTTAGTGAATTTTTAAGTTATAAGGAGACAAACCTTGCATAACCAATGTATGCATAGAAGTGGAAGAATTAAAAGTAGCTTTCTCCAAGCTTCTTAAATATCGGTTTGTTATATTTCTTTCTTGCAGGCAACGACTTATTTTCATTTTCTTTAAGACCAGTATAAGTGCAAAGAATTTTTTTGGCTTGGGTTAAAGAAAGTGAAGCTTTTGGATTTCGCACCTGTTTGTCCAACTTGCCCAGATGTGGGAGTTCAGTAAAATCACTCTTTGAAGGCGGGAGGTGAAACGTATAGTTTTCACAAGCAATTAATACATCTGACTGCTGCTGGCTGTATTTTGGATTATTTGAAAAATGCAGACCGACCTTTTTTGCTTTACCTTCCTTTATCAGCTTGTGTAGCGCTGTGTATTTAAGTTTATATAAAAATTTTGGGTTTGGGGCAGTTTTTGCATGACGATTTATAATGAAGATCGCTTGTGCGAGGGTTTTAATTGTTGGATTCAGTTGAGGTTCTGTTGGGTAATCCCTATTTGTGGACAATGTGATGTCTCCTTTCCGTATATTGAGGGTATAGCCTTGTTCATAAATGTAGTTTATCATATTGTCAAGGAAAATAAAATTTATTTATTGTAGTTTATTATAACCCTTTTAGCAATAAAAGAAAATAAATTCTCAAAAAATTTGCTTAGTTAAATGAAAGATGGAGACAGATCCTACGTGCTCGTTACTGAATGATCACACGGGTGCCATTAGGAACCTGTTTGGCTAGATCTAGGATATCGTGATTATGCATACGAACACAGCCATGGGAAACAGCCTTTCCAATGGAGGAGGGGTCATTTGTTCCGTAGATGCCGTAACCTGCTTTTGAAAGGGAAAGCCACATGACTCCGAAAGGTCCGCCGGGATTTGGCTGGCGGTTCACAACAACAAATGATCCGCTAGGTGTTCTTGTCAGCATTTTTCCTATCGCAATCGGGTATGTTCTGAGCAGTCTATTGTTTAAGAAAAGCTGTAAGGTTCTGTTCTGTTTTGAAATGACAATTCGATAGGGAATTTGATTTGGATTTGGTAAGCCTGGGATTTGGATGGATTGACCAATAGAGATGGTGCTATTTTGATTCTTAATAAGGGGATTCGCTCTTAACAGTTCTCTAATGGAGACTCGATAGTCTCTTGAGATCGAAGATAAGGTTTCGCCTTGTTTAACAATATGAATCATTTATACCCCTCCTTAACCTTTGATTATGGTTATTCTTATGAATGTGGGGAGCATAAGTTACTTTTTTCTTTTAAAATGATGATTTTTATGTTTATCATACTATTGAAGTAACAAACAATGGTCTTTTGAAGGTTCGGTAACATTTAGTACATAACAGGAAGGAGAATGGGGATGACGGAAAAAAAATGGGCCGTAATCGATATTGGCTCTAATACAATACGGCTTGTTATTTATGCAAAAAGTCATAGCGGCAGTTATAAGGAAGCAGAAAATATAAAAACAGTCGCGAGATTAAATCAGTATCTAAATCAAGAAAATGAATTGCGTACAGAAGGAATTACTCTTTTGATTGAAATCTTGCAAGGTTTTAAAGAAATCCTTGCCTTTCATAAAATTACAAATATTCATTGTGTAGCGACAGCAACTGTCAGACAATCAAAAAATCAAGGAGAAATCCGAGCGCTTGTGAAAGAACAAACGGGTTTTGATATGAATATATTATCAGAAAAAGAGGAGGCATTTTTTGGTTACTATGCTGTCTCAAATTCCACTCCAATTGATACCGGTATTACCGTTGATATGGGGGGAGGTAGTACAGAAATTACCTATTTTGAAAACAGAAAATTAATTCATTTCCACAGTTTTCCGTTTGGGGTTGTCTCTTTAAAAAAGCAATTTATTAAAAGTGATCCTGTTACAGTTCAGGAAAGAAAAAGACTGGCTGAATTTATCCAGGCTTCTTTTGAACAGCTTCCATGGTTAAGGAATTTACAGGTTCCGGTTATTGCCATTGGCGGGAGTGCAAGGAATATTGCTCAAATTGATCAAACCTTTAAAAAATACCCGCTTGCAGGGATCCATCAATATGTCATGAGTTTTTCCGACCTGCAAAAAATACAAATGTATCTAGGACAGCTTACGATTGAACAATTGGAAAAGGTAGAAGGTCTTTCAAAGGATCGTGCCGATATTATCATACCTGCATTAGAAGTATTCGTTGGACTTTGTGAATTTAGCCAATCTTATTCTTTTATGTTCAGTAAAAAAGGTTTAAGAGATGGGATTTCTATGAAAACAAATATGACTGATGAAGCACTTTTGACCACCGATCAAATCATCAATGATAGTGTGGCAGAATTATTAATTGATTATGGCGTTGACAGGGGCCATGCAAGTCACCGTGCAAAGCTTGCTGAGACATTATTTGAAGAAATAGGCACCTATTATCCATGCGAGAATAAAAAAACGTTAAGCAAATTTGTAAAAAAAGGGGCAGGACTTTATTATCTTGGACAGTATATTGATGACGATTCCAGCAGCCAGCATACCTTTTATTTATTAGCCAATCAATCCATTAATGGCCTTTTACACAAAGACCGCTTGAAACTGGCATATATCGCTTCGTTTAAAAATAAAACATTATTAAAACAGTATTTTGCTCCGTTTTCCGATTGGTTTACGAAAAAGGAAATGGAGGATATCCGCATGGCTGGAGCAGTTGTAAAGCTGGCTACGGCACTCGATGCATCGAAAAGAGGAATCGTGACAAAAATTCATTTTGAAAAAACCACAGCCGATACATTTCAATTGTTGATTTTTTGTAAAGGGAATCCTTTTGTGGAACAATATGAAACGGAAAAACATATTCGTCAGTTAGAAAAGGTTCTCCATAAAGCAATACAATTGAAATTTATTCAGAGTGAATGAGCATTGATAAGCTATTTCGCTCGGGCGTAACAAACCGCATTTACAATAATGTAACAATAAAAATACATATTTTTGATATTCTATATATGTCGAATATTGTAAAAAAAGGTGTGGGTTAATTGGATTATAGTCGTTTTAGTCATCCATCAAATTATAATAACCGGGAAATCAGCTGGCTTGCTTTTAACGAGCGGGTTCTGCAGGAAGTTTTAGATAAACGCAATCCATTATTAGAAAGAATTAAATTTTCGGCTATATTCAGCTCCAATTTGGATGAGTTTTTTATGGTTCGTGTTGCAGGCTTAAAGGACCAAGTCAAAGTGGGGTTTATGAAACCTGAGAATAAAGCTGGGATGACACCAAAGGAGCAGCTGGAAAAAATATCAGAAAGAGCGCATTATCTTGTTAAACTTCAGGATGAAACTTTTCAACAACAAATTCTTTTCGAATTAAAAGCAGAAAATATTCATTTATTAAAGGTTGATGAATTGACCGCAGCTCAAAAAAAATACCTTGAACTGTATTTTAATGAACAAATCTTCCCTGTATTAACACCAATGGCGGTTGATGCATATCGCCCATTTCCCATGCTATTAAACAAAAGTATCAATATTGCAGTTTCTATAGAGATGGAAAACAGTACTGAAAATCAGCTCAAACAGCAGCTTGCGATTGTACAAGTTCCATCTTTATTAGAGCGCTTTATTGAAGTGCCATTTATTGACGGCACGACTTGTTTTGTCCTGCTTGAAGATATTATTTGTTATTTTATTTCCAAGCTATTCAATGGTTATAGAATCTTGTCCGTTACGCAATTTAGAATAACCAGGAACGCCGATTTGGAAATACACGAGGAAGGGGCCAGAGACCTTCTCCAGGTTATTGAAAAAGAACTAAAAAAACGAAAATGGGGAGCTGCTGTCCGTCTTGAAGTAAAGGAAAAAGAGTTAGATCGACAAATTTTAGCTTATTTACTTGATGAACTAGAAATTGAAGAGGACGATGTCTATTATATATCAGGTCCATTGGACAAAACCTTCTTGTTTTCTTTTTATAAAGTATTTGCTTTCAGAAGAAATGATCTCACTTATGAGCCCTTCATTCCGGTACCATCTTTAGAAATCGACGCGAATAAAGATATGTTTCAAAATGCTTTAGATCATGATATGCTCCTGCACCATCCATATGAATCGTTTCAGCCGATTCTTGATTTTGTATCAGGAGCAGCTGATGACCCGGATGTTCTTGCCATAAAGCAGACGTTATATCGAGTGAGCGGAGATTCTCCCGTCATTGAAGCGTTAAAGCGCGCTGCCGAAAATGGAAAGCAAGTCACTGTTTTAGTTGAATTAAAAGCAAGATTTGATGAAGAAAATAATGTCCAATGGGCGAAGGAGCTGGAGAAGGCAGGATGTCATGTTATTTATGGTATGACACACCTTAAAACACATAGTAAAATCACCTTAGTTGTGAGAAGAAAGAATGGTATGATCGAGCGGTTTGTTCATCTTGGTACTGGGAATTATAATGATCAAACCGCGAAAGTTTATACGGATTTTGGTTACATTACCACAAATCGAAAATTCGGTATTGATGCAACTAATTTCTTTAATTATTTAAGCGGGTATACACAAAAACCGGTTTACCATCATCTTGTTGTTGCACCACATGATATTAGAGGAGAATTTATTCTATTAATTGATCAGGAAATCGAATACCATAAACAATTTAATAATGGGCATATTATCGCGAAAATGAATTCTCTTACGGATAAAAAAATCATCATGAAACTGTATGAGGCATCGTTTGCAGGCGTTAAGATTGAACTAATTATCCGGGGAATCTGCTGTCTGAAGCCGGGAATTGAAAACGTTAGTGAGAATATTCGTGTAATAAGTATTGTTGGAAGATTTTTAGAGCATAGCAGAATTTACTTCTTCAATCATAATGGAGAAGAAAAAATCTATTTATCATCTGCTGATATGATGACAAGGAATATGGAAAAACGAGTTGAGATCTTGTTTCCTATTTTTGAAGACAAATTAAAGAAAAAATTAAAGCATTTACTTTCACTTCAACTGTCGGATAATCTAAAAGCACGGGAACAGGACAGCGAAGGTGTTTATCACTATATTCAAAAAGGAGAAAATGAACCTAATATTGACAGTCAGGCAATTCTAATAGAAAGTTCCAAATTTATTATTGAAGAGGTTGAAGAATAACTTTTCGAGGAGAATTCTAGTTAGCTATATGAGAATCAAAAAGAGCAGCACATACACGGGCTGCTCTTTTAAATTGGATTTTTCCAGCAAATGTAATTAATTTGCTTGTTTCAGTGTAAATAATGTGAGTTCAGGTTTTGATAAAAAACGGAAAGGCAGTCTGGTCGTTCCCAGGCCTCTATTCACATATAAAGTTAACGGGGTTTGTGCATGGCCGAGTTCATAAAAACCCTCGTAGTAAAGCTCACTGTATGGAGGAGTAATCAATGCGCCGATAAAAGGAATTTTAACTTGTCCACCGTGACTGTGTCCGCTTAGCTGTAAATGAATTCCTTTATCTATTGCTAATTCTGCGATATCAGGTTCATGTGCAAGGAGAATTTTGTATGTGTCAGGGGGTAAATTTACCGTAGCATTTGCCAAATCAGGCTTTCCAAGCATTGCATCATCAAGCCCAATCAAATGAATTCGGCTGTCATCAAGTAATTTAATTTCTTGAGCAGCATTTTGTAACAAAATAAACCCGCTTTTGTCCATAATATTTTTATAAATATCTGTTCCATAACCGCCATGATCATGATTTCCATAAATAGCAAATTTCCCAAAAGGTGCATTGATTTTTGATAGGCTAGGAATAATTTGATCACTATTTGGATACTTATTAGGTTCGTCCATTAAATCACCAGTGAAAAATACCATATCAGGCTGCAACCGATTAATACGGTCAACTAATTTATCGAGTTGCTTGATTGTATATTGAAAACCAAGATGTGTATCACTAAATTGAACGATTTTAAAGTTATTAAAGCTTTTCGGGATGAGGGAATGTTTGATTGTATAGCGGTTGATATCAAGCAATCGAGGCTCTATTTCTCTAGCATAGTAATAACCGCCTGCACCTGTTGCAAATAAGGTTAAGAGGGACCCTATCGTTTTCTTAATAAACTTTCTTCGTGACATTTTTTTTGACATATTGTTATCCAACCTATCATTGAAAGTACCTTATTATATACTATCAAACGATCTTTACTATTAGAAGCCATTTGCGAAAATATATGACTTTTTTCTAATGTTTGTCATTCGAAAATATGTTTTTATTTTGGGTAACTAACATTCGGAAAAATAAAGTATGGTATAATTGTTCATTATCCACGAGGAGGTTCAATATGGACGCATTGGATATCTTAACCGACTTAGACCATTGCTTTCCGTATTTTCAGCCGGTATTTAGCGCAGATGAACATCGCGTCATTGGTTATGAAATATTAGGTAGATATAACGGTAATGGTCAATTAATTAGTCTTGGGACATTTTTTCAAGACAAAAGTATTCCAGATGAATACCGGTTAGAAGTCGATAATGCCGTTCTGACTAAGGCATTAGAGCTTGCAACTGGATTAGATCCTGACGTACTGCTTTTTGTAAACAGAGATGCGGATCTACTGATTCATGACAGCGGGGAGGAATTTTTACAATTCCTGCAGCAGTTTCAAGAGAAGGGGATCAGTTTAAATAGGATTGTATTAGAAATATCTATGGATGAACCAAAAGACGAAATGGATCATTTATTAAATTATTATCGAACATTTGGCATAAAGATCGCCATTGATAAATTGGGAGATGAAAGCAGTCATTTAGATCGAATTGGTCAGTTAAAGCCAGATATTGTAAAAGTTGATTTAATGCCTTTACGCTCAATGAATCCGCCGCCTGCCTATCAGGATACATTATATTCGCTCTCAATTCTTGCTAGAAAAATTGGAGCAACCCTGTTGTTTAAAAATATCGAAATGGTTTATCAGCTTCAATTTGCCTGGCAGCATGGCGGAAGATACTATCAAGGTTTTTATTTAGAGAAACCAATAGCGGAATTTATACCAAGAGATATATTGAAAGAAAAATTAAAGGCTGAATTTCATGAATTTATCATTTATGAAAAGAAAAAGTTGGAAAAAGTTTTTGAGGTTACCGAAACCTTTCAAACAAAACTTCAAGAAATATTAAGTAAACATCGTAGGTCAATTAGCTTTGAAGAATTATTGAAATCACTTGGTACAGATTTAGATCAAGTCGCATTAAGAATGTATATTTGTGATGAGGATGGCTTTCAAATTTCACCAAATATGTTTAAAAAAGAAAGTAAATGGGAATTGCAGCCGGAATATTTGCAAAAAAATTGGAGCTGGAGACCGTATTTTTTAGAAAACATGATTAGAATGCGTAATGATAAAAGGGGAATTTTGTCTGATTTATACTGTGATATTGAAACAGGCGAAACAACGAGAACGTTTTCCTATCCGTTAAACGCACATGAATATTTATTTATCGATTTAAGTTATGACTTTCTTTATAATCATGATAGTTTACTTTAGCTATAGACAGCTTTTTTGCTTATTTATGTCGAAAAAACATCAATTTAAAGTGCTTTTGTAAAAAAAACTCGATTTTTCTTCATGTTTTACTTGTGTAATGAGTTCACTTTATTTTATGCTGTTTATATTGGCTAAATCATTTTCGTACAGGAAAATTTAGACTTTATATTTGTGGTTTAGAAATAAGTCAAATGAGAAACCTAGTAGTAAGATATTTGGCTTTTGTTGAAAGGAGAGGGAGCATGTCACAGCTTCAAGGTATAATTTCAAGGTTAAAAAACCTGCAGGAACAATCAAATAATGGAGAACCTTCACAACGTTTTTTTGAGGTGAACGGTGAACGGAAATGTCAAGTAACGTATCAACCGAAAACAGAGACCTTTGAGTTGGAGGTTTATTTCGATAAGGAAAAGCCAAAAAGATACCAATTTGACAATATTGATATGATTACGATTGAAATCTTTGATTTAATTCAATAATAATGTTACATAAGGAACCAGAATGGTTCCTTTTTTGCAGGTGATCTGTATCACTGTATAAGATGGCTGCAGTTGGTCTTTATCCTTCTCCTTCAATGCAAAATGGGCTGGGTAAAAGAAGCGAAAAATTGTAAACTGTGTTACAATATATTTTATGAAATTACTATTTAGGGAGTTTTCAGCTATGATCAATCTTGGCGATGAGTTTTTAAATATTAATATCCGCGATTTAATGATTCCAGCTGAGCGGGTAGCTCATGTTCAAGTAGGAAATAGTCTGGAGCATGCTCTTTTGGTATTAACAAAAAGTGGCTACACGGCAATACCTGTCCTTGATCCTCATTATAAGCTACATGGACTTATATCCACCCCGATTATTATGGAATCGATTCTTGGGCTCGAAAGAATTGAATATGAAAAATTGGAACAAAGCCGGGTCGAGCAGGTGATGAATAAAAATGTTCCACATCTGCAAATTGATGCTTCCATCCAAAATACGATTTGCTTACTGGTGGACCATCCTTTTTTATGTGTGGAAAATGAAGATGGGTTGTTTGAAGGAATCTTAACAAGAAGAGCTGTATTACATTTGTTAAATGATGGCCTTCAACCTGATACCAATTGAGGGAGGATGTCAAAAGACATCCTCTAATTTTTTCCTATTGATAAGATCACGATTGTGTAACAGATAGAAAGGGTTGTTTTAATGGAGAAAGCGCTAACAAAAGGGCAATCGAGAAAGAAAACTAATCGTCCGATTGTTCTTGCCTCTATTATGCTTGCCATGTTTTTAGGTGCAATTGAGGGAACGATTGTTTCAACAGCCATGCCGGCTATTGTTGGAGAATTGGGTGGTTTTTCTTTATATGGCTGGGTATTTTCTGTTTATTTATTAATGAATGCTGTGACCGTATTAATTTATGGCAAGCTTTCTGATTTATTTGGTAGGAAACCTATTATATTAATCGGAATTATGATTTTTTTAATTGGTTCCATTTTATGCGGGTTTGCTGAATCAATGACAATGCTTATTATCTTTCGCTTTATCCAAGGGCTGGGAGCAGGAGCTATTACACCAATTGCCACTACCATTGTGGGTGATATCTATACAAAGGAAGAAAGAGCGAATATTCAAGGCTATCTTTCGAGTGTTTGGGGAATTTCAGCTATTGTTGGACCGGCACTGGGTGGGCTTCTCGTTGAGTATGTGAGCTGGAGATTTGTTTTTTGGCTCAATATTCCGCTTGGGATTTTAGCGAGTATTGGTATTGGAGTATTTTTACATGAACATGTGACAAGGAAGAAACATCGAATTGACTATCGAGGGGCAGTATTGATGATGATTTCAGTTTCCTGTCTCATGTTTGTCCTTGTAGAAGGAGGAACAGGCTGGGCGTGGATGTCTTTTGAATCCATAAGTTTACTAGCGGTCAGTGTGATCACCTTTATTTTTTTCTATTTTCAAGAAAAGAGAGCAGAAGAACCGATTATGCCTTTTTCAATCTGGAAGGAACGGCCCATTTTTATCGCAAATATGACGTCGTTAACAACAGGTATTATGTTGATCGGGATTTCAAGTTTTCTGCCGACATTTGTTCAAGGTGTTATGGAGCAGTCTCCTATTGTTGCAGGTTTTACGCTGACAACCATGTCAATTGGCTGGCCGATTGCTTCGACATTTGCAGGTTCACTGCTGTTAAAGATTGGTTTTAGAACAACTTCCCTTTTTGGTGGTGCAGCCTTAGTACTAGGGAGTATTCTGTTTATTACATTAACCCCTCATGCTGGTCCAATTTGGGCTGCTGTCGGTTCTTTCTTTATCGGAATTGGAATGGGATTAACAACGACGACATTTATTGTTACGATTCAGAGCACTGTAAGTTGGGAACAAAGGGGAATTGCGACTGCCTCCAATTCATTTATGCGAAATTTAGGAAACACTATTGGTGCTGCACTGCTTGGAGGTATTTTAAACAGCCAAATATTACGTTATTTTAAGGAGAATGGTCAGGATCTAACGACGGACCTTTCGGTAGACTCCATTAATATTCTACTTAATGAAAAAGACAGAAATATGCTGCCTGACAGTCTTCTTCAATTCCTTCAAGATAGTTTAACGTATTCCCTGCATATTGTGTATTACGTTGTCCTATTGATTGCCGTTATTAGTTTTGTTCTTATTTTATTATTGCCTCGTGAGAAAAAGGTCTGATCGATGAAAATTTCCACAAATATCTTCTCATACTTTTATTATGTTTTTTTCAAACTAATGAAAGTGAGGAGATGATAACATTGAAAAAATTAGTAATTTTTTTACTAACTGTGTTATTTAGTATGAGTATCATACCGCGGGAATCCAATGCTCAATCAATTACCATGTATAAAGAACCGCCATTTGAGCACTATAAAATTTCAAGCGGAGATACCTTTTGGTTCATTGCGAAACGTTATGGACTAGATTACAAAAGATTGATGCAATTGAATCCTAACGCGGATCCATATAATTTGCAAATCGGAAGTGTGATCCGCTTAAAAGAAAGTGCTGCTTCTGCTAGTACCTTTGAGGATGAAGTGTTCCGTTTAGTGAATGCTGAACGAACAAAACAGGGATTGCGTTCGCTCCAGCATCGTGCTGATGTAAAAAATGTTGCTGAGAAGAAAGCAATGGATATGATTAACAGTAACTATTTCTCTCATAACAGTCCAAACTATGGCAGCCCATTTGAGATGCTTAAGACTTTTGGTATAACTTATCGGTCCGCTGGAGAAAACATTGCGAAAGGTCAAAGGTCACCTCAAGAAGTCATGAATGCATGGATGAATTCGTCTGGACATCGTGCTAATATTCTAAATCCAAGCTATAATGCAATTGGTGTGGGCTACTATAACGGTGCTTGGGTTCAATTATTTATCCAATCATAATAATTATGCTGACAAAGCGTGAGTATACGCTCTCGCGCTTGTCAGCATTTTTTAATCGGTATAGCAGATAGTGTACAGTTTTTTTGCTTGTTTTCAATGCTTTTGTTTGATAAAGTAATTTTTAGCAATATCTTTATAATATAAATCGGGGGTAATGGTAATGAACATGATGGATGCAAATGAAATCATCAGTTTTATTCAAAACAGTAAAAAATCAACACCAGTAAAAGTATACATAAAAGGTAATTTAGAAGGTATTGAATTTGGCTCTAATAGTAAATCATTTATTGCTGGAAATAGTGGTGTTGTTTTTGGGGAATGGGCTGAAATCAGCGAAGTAATCGAAAATCATAAAGACAAAATTGAAGATTATGTCATTGAAAATGACCGCAGAAATTCAGCGATTCCATTATTAGATATGAAAAATATTAATGCAAGAATTGAGCCAGGTGCCATCATTCGTGATCAAGTAGAGATTGGGAACAATGCTGTTATCATGATGGGTGCTTCTATCAATATTGGTGCAGTAATCGGCGAAGGCACGATGATTGATATGAACGCTGTTCTTGGTGGACGAGCAACTGTTGGGAAGAATTGTCACATTGGTGCCGGCACTGTATTAGCAGGAGTAATTGAGCCGCCATCAGCTAAACCGGTTATCGTAGAAGATGACGTTGTAATCGGAGCAAATTGCGTTGTGCTTGAAGGAGTTACAATTGGAAAAGGTGCAGTGGTTGCAGCAGGTGCAATCGTCATTGATGATGTTCCTCCGTACACTGTGGTGGCAGGTACACCGGCACGTGTTATTAAAGAAATAGATGAAAAAACAAAATCAAAAACAGAAATTAAACAAGAGCTTCGTCAACTGTAATTTAGGACTAAGCGTGGACGATATTAGTCCACGCTTTCTTTACAGAATTATGCCCTCTAAACAAGAAAGGAAGGTGTCATTATATGAGTTCGTTTGTTAAAATTCGACGTGATCTTCATCAAATTCCGGAGCTTGGCTTTCAAGAGTTTAAAACTCAACGTTATGTCTTATCCTATTTGCAAACTTTACCGGAAGCAAGGTTAGAAATCAAACTATGGGAAACAGGAATCTTTGTTAAGGTAAAAGGTACAGAGCCGAAAAAAATCATAGGATACCGAACTGATATAGACGGCTTACCAATTGTAGAAGAGACTGGCCTAGAATTTCATTCAAAGCATGCAACAGAAATGCATGCCTGTGGTCACGATTTCCATATGTCGATTGCGCTTGGAGTATTGACGCACTTTGTTCATCATCCAATAAAAGATGATTTACTTTTTATTTTTCAACCTGCTGAAGAAGGACCGGGCGGTGCTGAGCCGATGTTAAAAACGGATATTATGAAGGAATGGATGCCTGATATGATTTTAGCCCTTCATATTGCACCTGAATATCCGGTTGGTTCGATAGCGATAAGAGAAGGACTGTTATTTGCTAACACATCTGAATTATTTATTGACTTGAAGGGTAAAGGAGGACATGCGGCTTATCCTCATCAAACAAATGACATGATTATTGCTGCGTGTTCTTTAGTGACACAGCTTCAAAGCATTATCTCCAGAAATGTCGACCCGCTAGATAGTGCAGTTATAACAATAGGTAAAATAACAAGTGGAACTGTGCAAAATATTATTGCTGAAAAAGCTAGACTTGAAGGAACCATTCGCACTCTGTCTGTTGAGTCAATGGATAAAGTGAAAAAACGGATTGAAGAAATCGTTAAAGGAATTGAAGTTGGGTATCAATGTGAAACGAAAATTGATTTTGGTGCCATGTATTATCAAGTTTATAATGAAGCGAAGCTGACAAAAGAATTTATGGAGTTCGTAGATCGTAACACAGACGTAAAGGTCATTGAATGTAATGAAGCTATGACCGGCGAAGATTTTGGTTATATGTTAAAAGAAATACCAGGTTTTATGTTTTGGCTTGGTGTTGAATCAGAATATGGCCTCCACCATTCAAAGCTTAATCCAAACGAACAAGCCATTGATACAGCGATCAATATGATTTGTCAATACATCGAATATAAAGGAAATGCTTGATAGATGTTAAACCGGGGTAACCGGTTTTTTTAGTATTCTTAAATTGAGTTAATAGGATACATATAGTTAACGGTATTTATGCTAAAATATGAAGAGCATATTTTGTATTACGGAGGAATGAATGGTGAAAAAGGAATTTGCAGTCATCGGCTTAGGTCGTTTTGGAGGAAGTATTTGCCGTACGTTTGCAGAGCAAGGAATGGAAGTAATGGCGATTGATAATAATGAAGATCGGGTTAATGAGTATTCGGCCATTGCTTCACATGCTGTTGTAGGTGATTCAACCGATGAAAAGGTATTAAAAAGCCTGGGGATTCGTAACTTTGACCATGTTATTGTCGCAATTGGCGACAACATTCAAGCGAGTATATTAACAACGATCATATTAAAAGAACTTGGTGTGAAAAATATTACCGTAAAAGCGCAAAATGATTATCATGAAAAGGTATTGCTGAAGATTGGCGCTGACCATGTGGTTCATCCGGAACGGGATATGGGAAGAAGAATCGCAAATAATATGATTTCTAATAGTGTCCTTGACTATTTGGAGCTCTCTGATGAGCATAGCATCGTTGAGATTGTTGCCAGTGAAAAGATTGATGGCCACTCGATTCTTAACTTGGACATTCGTGCTCAGTATGGAATTAATATTGTTGCGATCAAAAGAACGAATGAAATTATTGTTTCTCCGCAAGCAAATGAGATTATCCATGAAAAAGATATTCTTATTGTCATTGGTGCAGATGCAGATATTAATCGTTTTGAGAAAAAAGTCTTATAGAAAAAGAAGCGCCATTTGGTGCTTCTTTTTCTATAAGCTGTGATGAAAAGCTTAAGCTTTACACTTCCATTATGATAGGCAATATCATTGGACGGCGCTTTGTTTTCTCATATAAATACGGTGCAAGTGTATCGGTAATTTCATTTTTAATTTCTGACCACTGCGTTGTACGTCTTTCCATCACTTTATTTAAGTGTTTTGTAATCAGGCTTTGTGCGTCATTGATTAAATCGCCTGATTCCCTCATATAGACAAAACCGCGAGAAATAATATCAGGTCCAGCCGCAATTTTGAAATCTCTCATATTGATGCTGACGACTACGACAACAAGACCTTCTTCGGAAAGGATTCGTCGATCACGCAGAACAATATTGCCGATATCGCCAATGCCGCTTCCATCAATATAAACATTCCCTGAAGGAACTTTACCAGCTACTCGAGCCTGATCTTCACTAAGGGCGAGAACTTCACCGTTATCCATAATAAAACAGTTTTCTTCATCAACGCCGCAGTCTACAGCTAATTTCGCATGCATAATCTGCATACGGTATTCACCGTGAATTGGCATGAAAAACTTTGGTTTAATGAGTCTGAGCATTAATTTTTGTTCTTCTTGTCCGCCATGGCCGGATGTGTGAATATCACTCAGTTTACCATGGATTACTTCTGCTCCTGCTCTAAAAAGCATATTAATTGTCCGGCTGACACTTATTGTATTACCAGGAATCGGAGATGAAGAAAATACAACTGTATCACCTGGGATAATTTGAATTTGACGGTGTGTACCATTTGCAATTCTTGATAATGCTGCCATTGGTTCCCCTTGACTTCCGGTACATAGGATGGTAACCCTATCGGCAGGGAGGCGGTTAATTGTCTGTGCATCGATAAAGGTATCCTTGGGTGCACGAATATAACCAAGTTCTAATCCTATATTGATAGCTGCCTCCATACTGCGTCCAAATACCGCGATTTTTCGGCCGTTTGCAACCGCTGCTTCTGTTACTTGCTGTAAGCGGTGTATATTTGAAGCAAAAGTAGCGAAGATGATGCGACCTTGTACTTTTCTAAAAATATCGTGGATTGTATCGCCTACGCGTCTTTCAGACATGGTGAAATTAGGTATTTCACTATTTGTACTGTCAGATAATAAGCAAAGGACACCTTCTTTTCCTATTTCAGCCATTTTAGTTAAATTTGCCGGCTCACCAACTGGAGTAAAGTCAAATTTGAAATCCCCTGTATGAACAATTTGTCCTGGAGGGGTTTTGACTACGATTCCAAATGAATCAGGGATGCTATGCGTAGTACGAAAAAATGTAACCGATGTTTTTCGGAATTTTATAATGTCATCTTCTTTGATTTCATGCAGCTTGGCTTGCCTTAAAAGACCGTGTTCTTCTAATTTATTCCGCAACAATCCTAAAGCTAATTTACCGCCGTAAATCGGAATATTGACTTGGCGCAATAAGTAAGGAATACCGCCAATATGGTCCTCGTGTCCGTGTGTGATAAAAAGACCTTTAATTTTTTCTTCGTTTTTAACTAAGTAAGTATAATCCGGTATAACATAGTCAATTCCGAGCAATTCATCCTCAGGGAATTTAATTCCAGCATCGATTAGAATAATTTCATCCTGAAATTGCACTGCATACGTATTTTTACCGATTTCCCCTAGACCTCCCAGGGCAAATACAGCCGTTTGATCATTTTTTACAAATTTCATTATTTATATCTCCAATACTTTAAAATCTTCAATCTGTTTTTCGTATTCTAAGAATGCTCCATCAATAGGAGTTACCAATTCAATGTTGTATGGATAGTCTTTTAATTTTCGACGAATATCCCTTACGGATTCACCTTCAACATAGATTGATTTTGTATTCTCACGAACTGGTACTTGGTTTTTAGATTCTTGGAAAAAAACCTTAAAAATCACAATAATCACTCCTTAATCCCTTT
Source organism: Niallia oryzisoli (assembly GCF_036670025.1). Lineage (NCBI taxonomy): Bacteria > Bacillati > Bacillota > Bacilli > Caryophanales > Bacillaceae > Niallia > Niallia oryzisoli. The sequence goes on from NZ_CP137640.1 coordinate 1,689,877, forward strand.
TTCTTTTTTAATCATTTATTTTTATAGCTCCGTTAAGCATGGTTGTAGATTTCCGTTTCAGGCACTTCGCGCACCTTAGGGCGACCCGGAGAGTGCACGACAATTTGTTTCAGCGGGATCTCTTATTTCCCGCTTCTCCCGCAGGACATTGAATTACTTCCTTGAAACTGCCCACGCACGAGAAAATTCGGTAGAATTTTCGAGGAGTCTACGTGCCTTCCACTACAATCAATCTGTGACCAAAATCAAATTATGCTTTAACACAGCCATTTTTATAAAAAAACAATCATAATAAATGTTTTTTCATTTTCTTCATTCAGTATAGCCTTCTGTTGATCATAAGTTAAGTTCCGGACTTTGGCGGTGTACGTCACTTTTGCTGTTGGAAAAAAATAAGGAAGGAGCCCTTCGTAAGAATGAAGGGCTCAAATAAATCAGGCAATTGATTTTTTTCGCAACATATCGTTCCACTGTTTTAAAAGCTTTTTTTTCAGCTTCTTTAACATTGTGGCTCATCTCCTTATTTCTATTTTAAACAATCCTAGTCCAAAGTAAAGCAGAAATGGGGTGTTTATAAAGATTATTCTTGTTTTTAGTTATATTATTTGTTTAAAAACCTGAATTTTTTCATGGAGAAACATGGAATTTATCTGCACATGATGTGAACCGGGATTATATAAGGGCATAGAGTGTGAAGGAGAATTTTTTAATGTATCTAATTAAGCTCCAAAAAAATAAAGATAAAGGACAGCATGCTGCCCTTTAAGATTTGTGGTTAGCGTCCGATTTTTATAGCGTTTTCAGGTTCTTTCATCGGATTTGATTTATCAATATGATCATAAAACATGATGCCGTTCAAATGGTCAATCTCATGTTGAAAAACGATGGCAGGAAGGCCCTTTAAGCGAAGTTTAACTTCATTCCCGTCTGCATTATACCCTTTAATAGTTATTCTTGCATGTCTTGGTACGTACCCTGGATGAGGATCGTCAACGGATAAGCATCCCTCACCAGCAGCAAGAAAAGACTTTTCAACTGAATGACTGATAATCCTCGGATTTATTAGGGCATAGCTGTATAACCTCTCGTTTTCATCTGTAACATGCACGGCAATCATCCTTTTTGATACGTTAATTTGCGGTGCAGCCAATCCGACTCCTGGCCGTAAGCCGTATTTAGAAGATATTTCAGGATTTTGGCTATTTTGAACATACTCTAATAGCTCAGTTAAAATTTTATTATCTTCTTCAGACGCGGGTAAAGAAACCTCGGCTGCTACTTTTCTTAATGTAGGATGTCCATCCCGGATAATATCATCCATTGTCAGCATATTAAAACACTTCCTTCTAAAAATTCATGTAGTCCAATTTTAACAAAGATACAATGAAAAGTTAATAAAAATGAAGTGGCATGAATATATGAGAAATATAGTAAAAAAATAAATGGAAGTACTCTCATAACAATGGTGAGGCAATGTTAACACTATGTTTATACAGTAAAATGAATAGAACAGACAGATAATGAAGAAGATTTTTTTATAAGTATTATTATTTAGCAGTATTTACTTTATTGAAATAATATGTCGCAAGAACTAATTTTTATACACTTACTTTGCTATAACAGATGTCTGTTATGGTTAATGTTATATAGTACAGATGTGAATTACGAATGAAACAGTTTGATAAATATTGAGCAATCATTATTTGCGATTCTTGAAAAACTTTAATCAAATTCATTGACTCTAACCACTTTTATAAGTAAACTAATAGTTGCAGTTTGAAATGTGTATCATTTTTTTGTGAAAATAGACTGATACAGAAAAAGGTGATTATGGTATTTGTTATAGAGAATCATAATTACATACAACTGAGAAAGACAGCATAGGTATTATCAATCAATGAAAGAATATACTTTTCATCTTTATTAATGGAAAGTATAAGTTATATTAAGAAAGTTTTTTTAAACAGAAAAGCTATGAATAATTGATTTTTGGATACTCTATTAACGTCTAAAAGAAACGAAAGGATGACTGGGATGGCTTCTAATACAAAGAATGTACAACTTGATGCAAAAGCTCAAGTTGAGAAAATTGCTGAGCAGTTTCAAATGTTTCAGATTTTAAATGAAGAGGGCCAGGTTGTGAATGAAGCAGCAATGCCTGATCTAACAGATGATCAATTACAAGAATTAATGCGTCGCATGGTCTATACAAGAATTCTTGACCAACGCTCCATTTCATTAAATAGACAAGGTCGTTTAGGTTTTTATGCTCCGACTGCAGGACAAGAAGCATCACAACTTGCTTCCCATTTTGCACTTGAAAAAGAGGATTATGTTCTGCCGGGATATCGTGATGTTCCGCAAATTATATGGCATGGCTTACCTTTATACCAAGCCTTTCTATGGTCACGAGGACATTTTGAAGGCGGACAAATTCCAGAAGGTGTTAATGTATATATTCCACAAATTATTATTGGGGCTCAGTATGTGCAAACAGCGGGTGTTGCTCTGGGCTTAAAGAAACGTGGACAAAAAGCTGTTGCAATTACATATACAGGTGACGGCGGAACCTCTCAAGGTGATTTCTATGAAGGAATCAACTTTGCAGGTGCATTTAAAGCACCGGCTATCTTTATTGTTCAAAACAATCAATTTGCGATCTCAACTCCACGTGAAAAGCAAACGGCAGCACATACACTTGCACAAAAGGCAGTTGCAGCTGGTATTCCAGGAATTTTAGTTGATGGAATGGATCCGTTAGCTGTCTATGCTGCAGTTAGCCAGGCTCGTGAACGTGCTATAAATGGAGAAGGTCCAACTTTAATTGAGACATTAACATATCGTTATGGTCCACATACAATGGCAGGCGACGATCCAACACGTTATCGTACTTCTGATCTTGATAATGAATGGGAGAAGAAAGATCCCCTTGTTCGTTTCCGTAAATTCCTTGAAGCGAAAGGTTTATGGAGTGAGGAAAAAGAAAATGAAGTAATTGAACAAGCGAAAGATGAGATTAAAGAAGCGATTAAGAAAGCTGATGCTGCTCCAAAACAAAAGGTAACGGATTTAATGTCTATAATGTATGAAGAAATGCCACATCACTTAAAAGAACAATATGAAATTTATCAAGCAAAGGAGTCGAAATAAGCCATGGCGCAAATGACAATGATTCAAGCAATCACGGATGCGTTACGTACAGAACTGCGCAATGATCCAAATGTATTAATTTTTGGAGAAGACGTTGGCGTAAATGGCGGTGTGTTCCGTGCTACTGATGGACTTCAACAGGAATTTGGTGAAGATCGTGTATTTGATACACCGCTTGCTGAGTCAGGAATTGGCGGTTTAGCATTCGGATTAAGTTTACAAGGCTTCCGTTCTGTGCCAGAAATTCAATTTTTTGGATTTGTTTTTGAAGTATTTGATCAAATTGCAGGACAATTAGCTCGTTTACGCTACCGTACTGGTGGTAAATACCATGCGCCTGTTACCATTCGCGCTCCATTTGGAGGCGGGGTACATACACCAGATATGCATGCGGATAGTTTAGAAGGTTTGATGGCACAAACACCTGGATTAAAGGTAGTTATTCCTTCTACACCATATGATGCAAAAGGATTGTTAATTTCGGCGATCCGTGATAATGATCCGGTTGTCTTCTTAGAACATATGAAATTGTATCGTTCTTTCCGTCAGGAAGTTCCTGAAGAAGAATATACAATTCCATTAGGAAAAGCAGAAGTAAAGCGTGAAGGTACTGATGTATCAATTATTACTTATGGTGCAATGGTACATGAATCATTAAAAGCAGCAGAAGAACTTGAAAAGGAAGGATATTCTGCTGAAGTAATTGATTTGCGTACAGTCAGCCCGATTGATATTGATACAATCATTGCTTCGGTCGAAAAGACGGGTCGTGCCATTGTTGTGCAAGAAGCTCAAAAACAAGCGGGTATTGCAGCGAATGTTGTGGCAGAAATTAATGATCGTGCTATTCTTAGTCTTGAAGCGCCGGTGTTGCGCGTTGCGGCTCCTGATACAGTATTTCCATTCCCGCAGGCAGAATCTGTGTGGCTGCCAAACTTTAAAGATGTAATTGAAACAGCCAAAAAAGTTTTAACGTTTTAATTAACGGAGAAGTACTTTTAATATAAAAAAATGAAAACTCATTAGACATGATTAAAAAATCTAGTTCCTAGGTCGGAAAGTTATTAAAAACTTTCTGATTGAATGGACATGATGATACAGGAGGAATTTCCAATGTCTTTTCAATTTAAAATGCCTGATATTGGTGAAGGTATCCATGAAGGTGAAATAGTTAAATGGTTTGTAAAGCCAGGGGATAAGGTCCAAGAAGATGATGTATTATGTGAAGTTCAAAATGATAAAGCAGTTGTTGAAATTCCATCTCCAGTAGAAGGAACGGTCGAAGAAGTATTGGTAGGGGAAGGAACCGTTGCGACAGTTGGACAGGTGCTAATCAAATTTGATGCACCAGGATATGAAAATTTACAATTTAAAGGCGATGAAGCCGAGGAACAGCCAAAAGCTGAAGAAGTGAAAAAGGAAGAAGAACCTAAAGCTGAAGCTGCTGAAAGTACAGCTGTACAAGCGGATCCGAACCACCATGTAGTAGCAATGCCTTCAGTGCGTAAATATGCCCGTGAAAAAGGCGTCGATATTCGTTTAGTTTCTGGAAGCGGAAAGAACGGACGTATTATAAAAGAAGATATTGATGCATTTATCAATGGCGTCGCACCTGCAGCCGTAACAAATCAGGCAGCAGAGGCAGCTGTAGATAATGATGCAGGAACAGCTGCTGCTCAAGCACCAGTTATTCCTCAAGGACAATATCCTGAAACTCGTGAAAAGATGAGCGGAATCCGCAAAGCGATTGCGAAGGCAATGGTCAATTCTAAACATACTGCACCACACGTTACTTTAATGGACGAAGTGGATGTAACGAAACTTGTTGCTCACCGTAAAAAATTCAAAGAAGTGGCAGCAAATAAAGGAATTAAATTAACTTTCTTACCTTATGTTGTTAAAGCATTAACCAGTGCTTTACGTGAATTCCCAGCACTTAATACATCTCTTGATGATGCTAATAATGAAATCATTCATAAGCATTATTTTAATATCGGAATTGCTGCTGACACAGAAAAAGGGTTGTTAGTACCAGTAGTGAAAGATGCTGACCGCAAATCTATTTTCAATATTTCAAATGAAATTAATGAGTTAGCTGTAAAAGCTCGTGACGGTAAGCTTGCACCAGATGAAATGAAGGGTGCTTCTTGTACTATTTCTAATATTGGATCTGCTGGCGGACAATGGTTTACTCCTGTCATCAATCATCCGGAAGTAGCTATTCTTGGTATCGGCAGAATAGCTGAAAAACCAGTTGTTAAGGACGGAGAAATTGTGGCAGCTCCAGTATTATCTTTATCTTTAAGCTTTGACCACCGTATGATCGATGGTGCAACTGCACAGAATGCCTTAAATCATATTAAACGATTACTAAATGACCCAGAACTTTTGTTAATGGAGGCGTAATAAATGGTTGTCGGAGATTTTCCAATTGAAACAGATACTATAGTAATTGGAGCAGGTCCTGGAGGGTACGTCGCTGCTATTCGTGCAGCGCAGCTAGGGCAAAAAGTAACGATTGTCGAAAAGAACGTGGTAGGCGGGGTGTGCCTAAATGTTGGCTGTATTCCTTCCAAAGCATTAATCGCGGCAGGGCATCGTTATGAAACAGCAAAACATTCAGCTGACTATGGTATTAGCGCTGAAAATGTAACAGTTGACTTTTCAAAGGTTCAACAATGGAAAGCTAGCGTTGTTAAAAAGCTGACAGGCGGAGTAGAAGGACTGTTAAAAGGAAATAAAGTAGAAATCGCATATGGTGAAGCTTATTTTGTTGACAGTAATTCCTTACGTGTAATTGGTGAGAAATCTTCTCAAACATATAATTTCAAAAACGCAATTATTGCAACCGGCTCACGACCAATTGAATTACCTGCCTTTAAATATTCTAAGCGCGTATTAAACTCTACAGGTGCATTAGCACTAGAAGAGATCCCTGAGAAGATTGTTGTCATCGGTGGGGGAGTCATCGGCTTAGAATTGGGCGGTGCGTATGCAAACTTTGGTACACAAGTAACTGTCATCGAAGGTGCTGATGACATTTTGCTTGGATTTGAAAAGCAAATGTCTTCACTTGTTAAGCGTAATATGAAGGGTAAAGGTGTAGAATTCTATACGAAAGCAAGTGCTAAAGGTGTTGAGGAAACAGAGAATGGTGTTGTTGTAACATTTGAAGTAAACGGCGAGGAAAAGAAAGTTGAAGCTGATTATTTATTTGTGATGGTTGGCCGTCGTCCAAATACAGATGAAATGGGTCTTGATCAAGCCGGTGTAAAGATGAGTGAAAGAGGCATTATTGAAATCGACAAGCAATGCCGTACGAATATCAGTAATATTTATGCGATTGGTGATATTGTTCCTGGACCTCAGCTTGCCCATAAGGCATCATATGAAGCGAAAATTGCTGCAGAGGCGATCGCGGGACACGCATCTGAAATTGACTATTTAGGAATCCCTGCCGTTGTGTTCTCAGAACCTGAACTAGCTTCTGTTGGTTATACAGAAAAACAGGCAAAAGACGAAGGTCTTGATATTGTAGCAGCGAAATTCCCATTCGCAGCAAATGGACGTGCGTTATCACTGGACAGCACGGACGGATTTATGAAACTTATTACAAGAAAAGAAGATGGGATTGTAATTGGAGCGCAAATTGCAGGTGCCAGTGCGTCTGATATGATTTCAGAGCTTGGGTTAGCTATTGAAGCAGGAATGACTGCAGAAGATATTGCGATGACCATCCATGCTCATCCTACACTAGGTGAAATTACAATGGAAACGGCGGAAGTTGCTTTAGGCAGCCCGATCCATATATTGAAGTAAAGTAAAAAGCTGGCTCGTTTTTGAGTCAGCTTTTTTTAATGTATATGTTTAAAATTGTTGATTACGACGAACCGGATAAAACTTTAGCGATTGGTGCAATAATTTCCTCTACGGTCGCTTTTCCTTCAATTTCTACAATTACCCGATTTCGATAATATACAAGCAAGGCAGGGCACTGGTCAATTTCGAATATACTATCATAATCATCTATTTCAGAAGCCGATAGAATCTTCATATTTTTCATTTGTTCTGGGTAATCCTTTTTCAGCTCGATAATTGCATCATAATAGGAAACCTCTTGTTCTAAAGCCTCATCATCAGAAAAAAATACAATCTGTTTAGTATTGTTATCGACAGTAAATAAATGTTGCGGCTCTTTTCTGTCACACGACATGATCAGTAACAGACTAAAGGCCATTAAAAGAAGTGGTTTTCCTTTCATTTAACCAATGCCTCGCTTTACAATATAAATCAATAACTTTTCTTTTGAGAATATAGTAGTAATATGATACCATACATAATTGCCATTATCTGTATAGTTATTTAATTGTTACAAAAATGAAAAATAAGTAAGTGGGGCTTTACATATATTTACTGTATAAAATGGTTACGGTAATGGTGGTGTTATATGCGGATTTATACGGTTATAATCATACAGTTCATGATTTGGAGTGGTTTTACATTTATTGAATGGCTTTCAACGTTAGATTGGTACATATACAAAATTATGATGTTTTTTATCTTTTTCTATTTAGCTATTGTGATTGGTAATCAATTTATTCATTCAACAAGAAAAACGATGTTTGTTACTGTTTTTAGTTTAAGCTTATATAGTTTTATTCATATTGTAATGCTAAGCTTATGGTAAAAAAAGCGTGTCATTAGACATGCTTTTTTACCATCGTGCTTACTCATATCGTTGGGGTTATTTTCTTTTATAATAATACATGATACGGCCGTTAAATAAATGAAGTTCGCCCTGCAGCTTATTCGCTAGGAATTTGCCTAATTCATTTGCTTTTCCTTTATCTCCATATGTAGATTGGTTCGTAAGTGCCAGCTGTATTATTGTTTGGGGTGCTTCATTGGCATCAGCCGCTAATGTCTGTTCCTCGTCAATACTTAATTTAATAGAATGGTAGCGATCTTGTTTAGCTGCTAAATAGAGCTGACGTTTGTTATCGTTCGTTTCATCTTGCATTTCATAAGGAAATGCGGCCTGACCATACGGCCAATCAAGCTGCTCTCCCGTTTTAGTTGTAATTTCTTTATAATACTCAAGCATTTCTTTTAACTCATCAATGGTCATTGTTTGTTTTACTGAAGCCGGAACAAGCTTAATATACGCCTTATTCATTTCTATCCCCATCCTTTTGATGAACTATTATCCGTAAATAAAAAATGTATATATCCTACCTAATTTATTCTAACATTGTTTGAAAATTTATGACAATTTTCAAAACATTTTCATAACGAATTGCATAAACTGCATATATTAAAATATAATAATATTCTAAAGAAAGAACTTTAGGGAGGAGAAATGAAAATGGAACTATTTGAAAAATTATACGATGAAGATGAGAAGGTAAAAGTTCGTTTTGTAGGTTTTACAACTGAAATTGCCCGTTATGACTTTGGGATAGTGTATACGAACTTATTTTTTGGCAAGCCTTTAGTAGTGTGTATGCAAACTGGCCGTTCAACACTCCTCGACCCCCTAGACCTTGAAGATATTGAATACCTGCAGTCGATATTTAAAATAGAAGATCGAAAACAAGCTGAAGAATTAGCTGACTTTTTTGCGGAACAATTACCAGGTTTAGCATATGAACCAGAATATTATTGAGAATAAATTTGATTCTATAAGATATAACGTTATTGTCATTTGAACAGTATGTTCCTGTGACAATAACGTTTTTTATTTAAATCAGCTAATATCAATAAATGTGTTATACAATTTGGGGTTGATTTTTCAAAAGTGCTATATTATTATAAGTTTAAAGATAATAAAACGCTTACTTATAGAATAATTAAATACAAGGGAGATGAAATAATGGGTACTATTGTTTGTCAAGAATGCAATTCAACCATTGATTACTTTGAGGATGAAAAGGTATCGGTTCTTTACTCCTCGAATTGCAATTGTGGAAAACACGATCATAAAGAAGAAAAATAATGAAAAAAAGCATGCGTTCGCATGCTTTTTTTTGTTTATGTGAAAAAGGCCGACTTCAGCCTTTTCATTATCTAATTGCCCGATGTTCTTTTATAACGCGAAGCATTCGGAAGTCGAAATCCTCCGGTCCTTGAACAGGAAGTCCTGCATCTCTGTTCTTTTTAATATAAAGTAAATTTTCTTCGGTAATAATTTCACCTGGAATAAAAATAGGAATACCAGGGGGATAGACCATAATAAATTCAGCAATTACCCTGCCCTCAGATTCATCGAATGGAATAAGCTCCGTTTCAGAATAAAATGCATCTCTTGGAGAAACAGCTAAAACCGGTATTTCCGGAAGGAGTACTTTGGTTTCAACTTTTTCAGCAAGCTCATGGCGCTCTTCTGATAAATGTCTTAAAGCAGTAATCAAAATATCTGCTTCCCGCTCTGTGTCTCCAGGAGTAATAATGCAAAGAATATTATACAAGTCAGACATTTCCACTTCGATATGATAATTTTTCCGTAACCATTTCTCGACATCATATCCTGTTAAGCCGAGGTTTTTAACAGAAATAATTAGTTTAGTTGGATCATAATCATAAGCAGCTTCGGATTCCAATATTTCTTCTCCAACACAGTAAATATGTTCGATTTCATTTACTTGTTTTCGAATCAAGTTAGCTAACTTGATGGCACGTTCTACGATTTCTCGTCCATTTGTCGCCAATTCCTTCCGCGCTACATCCAATGATGCCAACAGTAAATAGGAGGTAGATGTTGTTGTCAACATACTTAAAATGGTTTGAACCCGTTTATAGGAAACTCGTTTTCCTCTAACATTAAGAATGGAGCTTTGCGTCATCGATCCGCCTAGTTTATGAACACTTGTTGCAGCCATATCTGCACCCGCCTGCATGGCAGATAAAGGAAGCTCATCATGAAAATGGATATGTACTCCATGTGCTTCGTCTACCAATACAGGAATATCATAAGAATGGGCAAGATCAACAATTGATTTTAGATCAGCAGAAATTCCAAAATATGTTGGATTAATGACTAGTAATGCTTTTGCATCCGGATATTCATCCAGTGCTTTTTTTACTGAATCAATTGTTATCCCATGAGATATTCCCAGTTCTTTATCAATTTCAGGGTGAATAAAGATCGGAATCGCCCCTGAAAGGATGACAGCAGACATGATGGATTTATGGACATTTCGTGGAACAATAATTTTATCTCCAGGGCCACAAACAGACATAATCATGGCAATTATAGCTCCACTAGTCCCCTGTACAGAAAAAAACGTGTGATCTGCCCCAAAAGCTTCAGCTGCTAAATCCTGTGCTTCTTTAATTATTCCTTTTGGCTGATGTAAATCATCAAGAGGACCAATATTTATTAAATCTATTGACAAGGCATTATCGCCGACAAATTCACGAAATTCAGGTGCCATTCCCCTTCCCTTTTTATGTCCAGGTATATGGAATTGAATGGGATTCTTTTTTGCGTGTTCAATTAAGCCGCTAAATAACGGAGTATGTTGTTGAGACAATTTATTACCACACCCTTTTATTAAAATACTTTTTGTCTAGAAAAGAGTTCTAGTACTAAGTTGAAGTCATAAAACATATGAATTATAGCACTATTAACATTCTTTGCAAAGATAAATTTTTATCGTATACATTCGATTGCCTATCTTTAGTTTCTAAATAATAAAGGAAATTAAACATGAAAAGGGAACATTTAAACTGGAATGTTTGAAAAAATACAGTGGGAATGCTATTAATGAAGATATCTTAATGAAAATGGAAGGTAAGGGATCATTATATGGAATATCAATATCCAATAAATCATGATTGGTCAACTGTCGAAATCATCGATGTTATTCGTTTCTTTGAAACGATTGAATCTGCATATGAAAAGGGAGTCAATCGAGAACAACTGCTCGAGGTCTACAGGAGGTTTAAAGAAATCGTACCAAGTAAAGCACAGGAAAAGAAGCTGGATGCTGAGTTCGAAGCCGTGAGCGGTTATTCTTCCTATCGAACCATTAAAAAGGGAAAAGAATCAGAATCTGGTTCAATTATTAGAATGCATTCTTAATTTGCTGCATATAATGAACAACAAACATTATCCTCCTAAATGAACATAATTTAGGAGGATTTGTTTCACAACCGTCTTATGTGAGGAAAAAGTATTGCCTATTGGACCAGTTTGTATAATGGTAAAACTTGTGTAAACACATTTTGGATCTGGTCAATCATCTGCTGTCCTGACATGTTAATGGCTTCTTTTCTAGGGATTTGATAACCGCATAGGATTTCGGCCTTTTTAATCGTTTGTAAACGGACAAACATGTCTTGCAGCTCATCTTTATTCAGATCGGCATGTTTAAAAACATCAGGTTTCATGTGGTCAATCGACCAAACAAAATTATTAGGTATTTCATGGTGTATTTCGTTAACTTTTGCTTGAAGAATTTTTCCGTATTCTGCTTTTTGAGGAGCTTCATAAATCATGGCAAACCAAATAAAGACATGTGACCCCCATAATCCAATCTGAAAATGTGGTAACATCTTATAACCTCTTGAATTGTTGGCAAATGCTACCCATGTATCGTTTGGTGGATGTACCTTTCGACGTGCATGCTTCGCAACATGTGCAAACATTTCGTTACCAGTCATTGCGGATAATGTGGGAGCGAAGTGTTCTCCAAGTGCATCTAGCTTTGGACGGATATGTGTTATTAATGCATCCATACGATTCTCTAATCCATCTATAGAAAAAACTTCAAAATCTGATTCTGTAAATCCTGAGAATGACATGTAAATAACCTCCTGGTCGTACTTGAAAAATATTGTATCACAAACATCTGGTTACAAGAAGAAAGTTGATTTTAGAATAGGCGAGTGTGCAAATTTGTTGCAAGAATAATAAGAACCACATAATATAATAATACAAATAATCAGATTTCTATTAATTGAAAAAATAAATTTGGAAGGGGTGTACTGTCAATGAAACAAGTGATGAATTCAGTGAAAAAGAAAGCGATAGAAAAGGAAAGAAAAGCTGTTTTAAGGTTAGAAATGGATTATGAACTGGCTGTGTTGTTTGAGGCAATGGGAGAAAATAATGAAAATAAGAAAAAAGAAAGTAAAGAAAGGCTTGAAATAATTAGACAGGAACTTCTTACGTTAAAAGCTCTGTGAAAAGAAAAAGGAGAAAGAGATAAAAAATGAAGAAAATATTTTTTATTTAGAAACGAACTCTGGTAGTCAAAAAGAGTTCGTTTTTTATGTTTGGTCATACTAATAATTGGTTCTTACAAATAAAATAGCTTAAAATAATTAGAGTGTCTTAATTCATTTCCTAAATCTGTTAATGGTGGAGGTAGAGAATGACAAATTGGTCTGATATTGATATAAACGCAAAATGCTGGATCAAAGAAGCTGCGCAAATTATAAAGAATTCATTTAGTCAAACATTGGACATTCAAACAAAGTCTAATCGTAATGATTTAGTTACGGAAATTGATAAAAAAATTGAACAGTTTTTTATTGGAAAAATCCGCAGGAATTATCCTGGGCATAAAATCATCGGTGAAGAAGGTTTTGGTGATTCGTTAGAGACAACGGCAGGAATCATCTGGATAATTGATCCGATTGATGGAACAATGAACTTTGTACACATGCAGCGAAACTTTGCTATTTCCATTGGCATATATGAAAACGGTGTCGGGATGATTGGGTTGATCTATGATGTTGTAAGAGATGAATTATATCATGCCATCAAGGATAATGGAGTATACATGAATAACCTCCCGTTAAACCGATTGGAGGAAGTGAAACTATCTGAAAGCATTATCGGAATGAATGCATCATGGGTTACGGAAAATAAAAGGATTGACCCAGCTATTCTTGCACCCCTCGTAAAAAATGTTAGAGGAACAAGGTCTTATGGATGTGCAGCACTTGAATTTGCTTATGTGGCTGCTGGCAGACTTGACGCCTATATTTCATTACGGTTATCACCGTGGGATTTTGCTGCTGGCAAAATTCTAATTGAAGAACTGGGAGGGGTTGTAACCGATTTAAGAGGTAAACCACTTAATTTGTTGGAACAATGCTCAATATTTATTGCCAAACCTGGTCTTCATCATGAAATATTACATAATTATTTGCATAAAGGGGACTGGTAAAAATAAAAATGAGGGAAGGGGATTAAAGAATCCCGTTTTCCCTCATTTTTTTCTTGTTCATAAAGCCCAATCCCATTACAAGAATTAGCATGACGATACACCCTAAAATTCCAACAATACTTCTTTCCGCAACAGCAATACCAATCCCAGCCATGCATGCCGCTGCAAGAAATGCTAATAATAAAGATAACCATTTGATTTTTTTCATGATTATACCCCCGGTAAAAAAGAAATAATATAAAAGATTTCAAACCATTTAAAAAACTTTAAGAACATTTTACACAAAAAATTATTTCTTTGCCACTCTATTGTGTTATAATGTTTCAGTTAAGTTTCGGTTCATCCGGATAATCTATAGTTATCCTTAAAATAAATTGGAAACTGTTTCACCTTATGATAGGTAGGAGGAAATTTTTTGAAAACCAGAGAAGATATTCGTAATATAGCGATCATTGCCCACGTAGACCATGGTAAAACTACGTTGGTTGATCAATTGTTGAAGCAAGCAGGTACATTCCGTTCAAATGAGCATGTAGAAGAAAGAGCTATGGATTCAAATGATATTGAGAGAGAGCGCGGAATTACGATATTGGCTAAAAATACGGCCATTCAGTATAAAGATACAAGAATTAATATTCTTGATACGCCAGGACACGCAGATTTTGGCGGCGAAGTAGAGCGGATCATGAAAATGGTCGACGGTGTTCTATTAGTTGTTGATGCATACGAAGGCTGTATGCCGCAGACACGCTTCGTTCTAAAGAAGGCATTGGAGCAAAATTTAACACCAATTGTTGTCGTGAATAAAATTGACCGTGATTTTGCCCGTCCGGCAGAAGTTGTTGATGAAGTAATTGATTTGTTTATCGAACTAGGTGCAAACGAAGATCAACTTGAGTTCCCGGTAATCTATGCTTCTGGAATTAATGGAACAGCAAGTCGTGATCCTGAAAAACAAGACGAAAACATGGAAGTGCTTTATGATACGATTATAGATCATATTCCTGCTCCAATTGATAATCGTGACGAGCCGCTTCAATTTCAAGTTGCATTGCTAGACTATAATGACTTTGTAGGTAGAATTGGTATTGGCCGTGTTTTCCGCGGTACGATAAAAGTTGGTCAGTCGGTTGCATTAATGAAATTAGATGGCTCGGTTAAACAATTTAGAGTAACAAAGCTAATGGGCTTCTTTGGCTTAAAACGATTAGAAATTGAAGAAGCATATTCTGGTGATTTAATTGCAGTTTCCGGTATGGAAGACATCAATGTTGGTGAAACGGTATGTCCTGTTGAACATCAAGAAGCATTGCCGATTTTAAGAATAGATGAGCCAACCTTACAAATGGAGTTTGTTGTGAACAATAGTCCATTCGCCGGTCGTGAAGGTAAGTATGTGACTTCACGAAAAATTGAAGAAAGACTGCGTGAACAACTTCATACAGATGTAAGTTTACGTGTTGATAACACGGATTCTCCAGATGCATGGATTGTCTCTGGCCGTGGAGAGCTGCATTTGTCCATCTTGATTGAAAATATGCGTCGAGAAGGCTATGAACTGCAGGTATCAAAGCCGGAAGTTATTGTTAGGGTTATTGATGGTGTCCGCTGTGAACCGGTTGAACGAGTACAAATTGATGTACCTGAAGAACATACAGGTGCTGTTATGGAATCAATGGGTGCGCGTAAAGGTGAAATGCTCGATATGATTAACAATGGAAGCGGTCAAGTTCGCCTAATCTTTAATGTACCAGCAAGGGGCTTGATCGGATATTCTACTGAATTTTTAACCTTAACTCGTGGATATGGAATTATGAACCATTCCTTTGACAGCTACCAGCCTATGCAGCCAGGTCAAGTCGGCGGCAGACGTCAAGGTGTTCTTGTTTCAATGGAAAATGGCAAAGCCACTACTTATGGAATTATGGGAGTAGAGGACCGTGGTGTAATCTTTGTTGATGCCGGAACAGAAATCTATGAAGGCATGATTGTCGGTGAACATAATCGTGAAAACGATCTTACTGTTAACATTACAAAAATGAAACAACAGACAAATGTTCGTTCTGCAACGAAAGATCAAACAAATACAATGAAAAGACCTCGTATTTTGACGTTGGAAGAATCATTGGAATACTTAAACGAAGACGAGTATTGTGAGGTTACTCCAGAATCGATTCGTTTACGTAAGAAGATTCTTAATAAGAATGAACGCGAAAAAGCCGCGAAAAAGAAAAAAGGCGCTGAAGTTCAGGCGTAAACATCATATTTATCAAAAAGGAGACACTTTGTCTCCTTTTTGTTTTGTATTGAAAAAATTTGAATCGGGTTATTAAGCTGCATGTATTATTTTAAGATTGTTGAACGGTTTCTACAAAAATAGTATAGTAGTCTTAAGATTAGGAGTTTTGAAAAAAAGGGGACAAGACTGTATGGATATAACAGAAAAATTATCTTTTTTTGCTGCATTATATAAAGTGAATGTAAATTCTGATCTTGGAATGTGGCTGTTGTATATTACAATCTTACTTTTAAGTATTATTGTTTTTAAGCTTGGCTTTGCCCAAAAGTTGCCGTTACTGAAATCAGTTATCATTTATTTATTCTTAATTTTCGGCTGTACATTTTTAACGTTTCTCGCCATTTTTCTTCCCGTTGCAGAAGGTCTTGTAGTAGCTGCGCTGATTCTTATTATCTATAAAATACGGCTTCGCAGACATAAAAATGCATAATATTTAGTTGATTAGGAGTTTTGTTAATGAAAAAAGTTCTAGATGCGATTTATAATTGGCTGACTATTAAGGTGGTTATCGATGAAAGACCTGAAGATCAGGCAGCAGCTGAAACCGAAACATTGTTTAGGACAATTTTAACGGAAGATCTAGGGGTATCTGAGATTCAGGTAACAAAGGAAAGTGATTTTTATTATATAACCTATGTAAAAGATGGGGTACAGCAAAATACTCGTTTTCCTATTGAATTAATCGAAGTAATGCTTAATCAAATTAATGAGAGTCCGGAAAGATATCAAAACTTTCCTGAATAACCTGCACAAAAGACGCCGCAAAACGCGGCGTCTTTTGTGTTTAGTTTTAAAGGTTATTTTTTATCCCCAATCGTCGTCCTGTTTTTTACTTCGGTAAAGATGAAAATTACCAGTAGCTATTCTTTTCTCTGTTTTTTCAGTAATGCGATTTGTACATGTTTTACACATATACGTATAAATTGGTCTATTTCTTAGTCGCTTAGCTTGAAAGGAATTGTCTTCAATTGATTCAATTTTATCGCAAATGACACATTTTACTCTCATTTTATACACCCTTTTGATTAAGTTAATTACCATTAAACATTGAATTATGTTAATTATATAATATGTTTTTATTCGTTACGAATTTTTGTGATTAAAATGTTCAAATAGGGTGTGAAATCGTTGAAAGTAAGGTAATTTAATAATATGATGATGGTAATAAAAAGGGGGATTATGATGGCAAATCAAGTAGAACCAGAACTAACGAAACCATTATTGGATTTTCTACAAAAAGAACGCTTTGTGCTACTATCAACAACTGATTATGAGACTGGTGCTCCAAATGTTAGTGCTATTTCCTGGCTATTGGCAAAGGACGAAAAAACGATTTTGTTTGCAGTTGATAACCGCTCACGAATTGTTACAAATATTAAGCAAAATCCTAAAATTGTCATCAATGTGATTGCAAATGAATCGACATATTCCATAAGCGGCAGTACGCAAATTAAGCAGGAAAAAATGGAGGAAGTTCCGTTAAAGTTGGCATTGATTCATATGGATATAGAAGAAGTAAGAGATGTTATGTTTTATGGTTCTAAAATTACCGTGGCGCCCCAATACGATAAAACCTATGATCTTGAGGCAGCCAAAAGATTAGACAACCAGGTAATGGGAGCGTTAAAAAAAGCTTAGTCCAGACTAAGCTTTTTTTATGCCTTATATTAGCTGATTCAATTCATCATTATTTTTGATGATTGGATTGTTCTTCTTGTTTTTGATCAAGATTATGTTCTTCGTCTTTATTTAGCTTATTATTTGATTCATTTAATGTGTTTTTCGGCTTTGGATCTGTTAAATCAGCTGGAACTTCAGGCATAAGCCGGCCAGAAATATCTGCAAGTTCGTTCATTATCCCTTGTATCGGTTCTCCATTTTGAATATCTTCGGCAATTTCCTTCAAACGTGCATTTATATCCGGGTCCGCAACAACAATCGCTCTTGCTCCATTTGGATCATTCTTAAGGCTCTCTGCTACAGTATATTTAATAGAACCAACTTCAGAACGGTCTAAATTTTTGTTAACATCAATGCCTACAATGGCATATCTCCCAAGTACAATAGCGGTGGCATCGTTAACGTTTGGAACATTTGCAGCAAGATCCACTAAATGTTTTGAAATCTCTTGCCCTGTCTGTTTATCAACCTCCTGAATGGTGCTGTTTTTTACATTGATGGTTTGCTGCTTGTTTTCTTGTGCTTGATCATTTCCTCCACATCCAGATAGGATGAAACAACTGAATAGAAGCAATAAGTATACCTTCAATTCAGGAACACCTCCTTAAATATGACAACAAATTTTGAGTGCGAGGAATTATTTCAATTATTATTGAAATGATTACTAGTTATTGTGCAAAATATCTTCTATCTTTATACAAAAAAACATATATTTTACCAAAGAACTAACTGTCCTAGGTTTAGTACATGTATGAAGGGGTGTGGCATCCTGAGAAGGAATCGACTTTCATTACAGGCTCTGTGAAACAGTAATAGTAGTACTTGCGTATTGGGTGAACAAAATGCTCAAAAACAACATATTATAGAAGACAAAAAACACAAAAAGTTTGCCAAAAGAAAAAAAGGGAGCGCATCACAGCAAATAGAACGCATAGGAGCAGGAGGCATCGGGTTGAGTAAAATATACGTGTTAGATACGAATGTATTACTGCAAGATCCCTATTCTATTTTTTCCTTTGAAGAAAATGAGGTCATTATTCCAGCAGTTGTATTGGAAGAAGTTGATTCAAAGAAACGATATATGGATGAAATTGGGAGGAATGCACGTCAAGTAGCGAGAATGATTGATGGTCTTAGGGAAACCGGGAAACTACATGAAGGAATTACGTTAGAAAATGGTGGTGAAATTCGCATAGAACTTAATCATCGTTCATTTCACCAACTTCAAGAAATATTTATCGAAAAAACAAATGACAATCGCATATTGGCTGTAGCAAAAAATTTATCGCTTGAAGAGGAAACAAAGGAAAATGGAAAGCAAGTCATTCTCGTAAGCAAGGACGCTTTAGTCAGAGTAAAGGCAGATGCAATTGGATTATTATCGGAAGACTTCCTGAGCGATCGCGTAGTAGAAAATGACCATATTTATACAGGTTATATAAATGTTTTTATTGACACAGAATTATTAAATCGATTTTATGAAAAGGGAGAGCTGTTATTAAGCGATATAGCGAATCACCCATTTTATCCCAATCAATTTATTCTACTAAAAGATGCGCTGGGTTCTTCGTCTTCAGCCATTGGAATGGTTGACCAGAACGCACATAAAGTAAAAAAATTAGTTTTTGATCATGATCATATTTGGGGCATCAAACCGCGAAATGTGCAGCAAACGATGGCGGTTGAGCTGTTGCTCCGCAATGATTTACCCCTTGTAACATTAATTGGGAAGGCAGGGACCGGAAAAACATTACTTGCTTTAGCTGCAGGTTTGATGCAGACAGAGGACTTTGGAGATTACAAAAAATTGCTGGTTGCCAGACCAATCGTACCGGTTGGCAAAGATCTGGGCTTTCTTCCAGGAGAGAAACAAGAGAAACTGAGACCATGGATGCAGCCGATATATGATAATCTTGAATATTTATTTAATGCCAAAAAACCAGGGGAACTAGAGGCGATTCTTGCAGGTATGGGTTCGATAGAAGTGGAGGCATTAACGTATATAAGGGGGAGAAGTATTCCTGATCAATATATTATTATTGATGAAGCACAAAACCTGACTAAACATGAAGTTAAAACGATTCTTACGAGGGTTGGGGAAGGCAGTAAGATTGTTTTAATGGGAGACCCGGAACAAATTGACCATCCGTATTTAGATGCGTATAATAACGGCCTTACATATGTGGTCGAAAGGTTCAAGGATCAAAAAATTGCCGGTCATGTGAAATTGGTTAAAGGTGAACGATCAGGAATTGCCCAACTGGCAGCAGATATACTATAAGTTTCAAAAAAATAAAAGGAGATCAAGCATTTGCTTCTTCTCCTTTTATTTCTATTTCACCTTACTCTGAATTTACTCAATTCTAAAACCTTTGATTTGTTTTATCGGCTCATTTTTACTTTCTTTATTAAGATACACATGAACTGGCCCATCTTCGGTCAGTGGTTTTCCGTTTGCTGAAAAGCCTAATATGATATCTTTTGCCTTTTCAATAGGCAGAGTATATTCTTGTTCGGCACTTTCAATGATGACTATTTTCGCATCATCAAATGGCTCGGCATTGTCTAGGAAGGGTTGAAAACGAATTCCGAAGCTGCCAGTTATCAATGTTTCTTTTATAAATTTTTTTTCCGGTTTATTAGCAACTGGGATCTGGGCTCCTTCAATAATCTCACGATCCCAATGCTTGGATATTGATTTTGTGTATTCTTCTAATTCATTCGTCTCTTTCTCTTGTTGATCAAAATATGTATCCAAATCAAGCTTTCGCTCATCAAATATCCAAACCGTTGGATCAAGTGTAATCGAAAATTTGACTTTTCCCTTAATTAAGATAATTCTCTCCATAGTTTTCACCTCATTGATTCATGTTGTAGTAGGGTTATGATTCGAATTTAATTAATACACAAATTATACTCTAAAAATATATAACTGTCATGAAAAACCGGACCCTAATCACTTTAGAATCTAGGCGCTCCTGTATTTGGATAGAATGCCTTGCATTTTTGAAATCAAAAGTATAAAATTTAAAAGATAGGATAATCGCTTTCACTACAGGGGGGATCAACTTTGGCTTCTGAAATGGCTATTGATCACAAAGAAAAAGCAAATGAATTATTAAAAGCAGATGCTGATAAAATATTAAGGCTGATTAAAGTACAAATGGATAATCTGACAATGCCACAATGCCCTCTCTATGAAGATGTTTTGGACACGCAGATGTTTGGCTTATCGCGTGAAATAGACTTTGCGGTTCGACTTGGGCTTATTGATGAAAATGAAGGTAAAAATCTCTTAGATGAGCTGGAAAAGGAACTGTTACTTTTGCATGATTCATCCATAAAAAAATAAGTGTTAAACTCAAACAATGGGAAATCTTGTTTGAGTTTTTTTATCTGAATAACTAGTTCTATAGTATGGGGTATAGTGAAAAATGCTAAAAACACCGACAAAAGATGACAAAGTTATCAAAAAAATTCAAAATGATTATTGCGTGAGCGCCTTATAACTAGTATGATATAAAAAATACAATTTACTTTCAAAAGTGAACATTTTCTCTCTCTAATATGCAGGATATTTGATAGTATAGTAGAATAAATAATACAACTTTGAAGATGAGGGAAGAGGATGGATGTTTAAAAAAATCTTAAAATCGTATGATTATTCGTTAATTGTTGTTTTAACGATGTTAGTTATATTTGGGTTAATCATGGTGTACAGTGCCAGTATGGTCTCAGCTGTTCAGCGTTACGACGTAGCGAGTGACTACTTTTATCAAAGGCAAAAGCTTAATCTCGTCGTTTCAGCGCTGATATTTATTTTTACAGCATTAATTCCGTACAAGATGCTGCAAAGTAATAAAATTCTTGTTCCTATGGTTTTTTTATCCCTCTTTGGTCTTGGTGCTCTTTTTATTTTCGGTCATGTGGCAGGTAATGCTCAAAGCTGGTTTAAAATTGGAGCCTCAAGCCTTCAACCTTCAGAATTTGTCAAATTATGTGTTATTATTTATTTATCTGCTGTATATGCTAAGAAACAGTCATATATAAACGAATTTAATAAAGGGGTTGTTCCTCCTTTAGCCTATTTAGTGCTTGTCGTCGTTTTTGTTGCGATCCAGCCTGACGTTGGAACAGCAGCAATCATTTTTTTAATTGCAGCGACGATTATCTTTTCTTCCGGAATGAGCTTACGTAATGTGAGCAAGCTGGTTGGAATAGGATTATTGGTCTCAATCCCGCTGCTTTTCATGATAAGTGGTTTTCTATTTTCTGATGTCCGTGTCGGACGATTTCTCGCTTATCAAGATCCGTTTAAAGATGCGCAGGGGATCGGATGGCAGCTTGCCAATTCCTATATGGCAGTTGGTTCTGGAGGGCTAAAAGGCTTAGGGCTCGGACAAAGCATTCAAAAACTGGGTTATCTGCCTGAATCACATACGGATTTTATAATGGCTGTTATTGCAGAGGAATTGGGGATTTTTGGTGTTGGGTTTGTCTTATTATGCTTAGGGTATATTGTATTAAGAGGAATTTTTATTGGGATCAAATGTAAAGATCCTTTTGGAAGTCTGTTAGCGATTGGGATATCCTCGATGATAGGTATTCAATCCTTCATCAATCTTGGAGGAATCTCTGGAATCATTCCTCTAACAGGTGTACCGCTGCCATTTGTCAGCTATGGCGGATCATCGCTCTTGCAATTATCGATCGCCATGGGCATTCTGTTGAATATATCTATGTTTGTGAATTATGAGCAAAATTATAAAAATAAGGAAGAACATTCGAAGCCGGGGAAGACCAAAAAAACTACTGGACAAGCTTTTTCATTTCGGAAATAGGCGTGGGGATTTAATCCCCCGCGCTTTATAATATAGGTTTGGTTAATGATGTTTTTCAAATAAACGGTATATGGGATTATTTTTCTTATTATTTGTCTCCCAGTTAAACTATCTTTTATTTTCGAAAGATTCATTAATTAAAGCCAAAATATTTAGATAGATGAGGTGTTTTATGTGAGCAGACGCATCAACAAAGTGTTAGTTGCGAATAGAGGGGAAATTGCCATCCGCGTTTTTAGGGCGTGTACTGAATTAAATATTCGCACTGTTGCGATTTATTCGAATGAGGATTCTAATTCATTACATCGTTATAAAGCGGATGAGGCCTACTTAGTAGGAGAAGGAAAAAAGCCAATTGACGCTTATCTTGATATTGAAGGAATTATCGAAATTGCAAAGGATAGTGATGTAGATGCGATCCATCCAGGATATGGTTTCCTCTCTGAAAATATCCATTTTGCAAGAAGATGTGAAGAAGAAGGAATTATATTTATCGGCCCTAAATCCGAACATTTAGATATGTTTGGTGACAAGGTTAAAGCAAGAGAGCAGGCAATCAAAGCTAATATTCCCGTTATTCCTGGCTCTGATGGTCCAGTGAACAGCTTAGAGGATGTAAGAAACTTCGGAGAATCATACGGGTTTCCAATTATCATTAAAGCGTCCTTAGGCGGAGGCGGACGTGGTATGAGGATTGTAAACGGAATCAATGAAGTGGAAGAAGCTTATAATCGTGCGAAGTCAGAAGCAAAAGCTGCTTTTGGAAATGATGAAGTGTATGTTGAGAAATATATTAATCGTCCAAAGCACATTGAAGTGCAAATCATTGGTGACTCAGAAGGGAACATCGTTCATTTATATGAAAGAGACTGTTCAATACAACGACGTCATCAAAAGGTTGTTGAAGTGGCACCAAGTGTTTCGCTTTCAAAAGAACTTCGTCAAGATATCTGTGAAGCAGCAGTCAGCTTAATGAAAAATGTAAACTATTTAAACGCTGGAACTGTTGAATTTTTAGTTGCTGGCGATGAATTTTATTTTATTGAGGTTAACCCTCGCGTACAAGTTGAGCATACAATTACAGAAATGATTACTGGAATTGATATTGTTCAAACACAAATTCTAGTTGCTGAAGGTTATGATCTTTTTGGAGAAAAGGTTGGTATACCGCAGCAAGAGAATATTACAACACATGGTTTTGCCATTCAATCACGTGTAACAACAGAAGATCCGTTAAATAATTTTATGCCGGATGCTGGAAGGATTATGGCATACCGTTCTGGCGGAGGTTTTGGTGTCCGTTTAGATGCTGGTAATGCATACCAAGGCTCAGTCATTACACCATTTTACGATTCATTGCTTGTGAAGGTAACAACACATGCACATACATTTGATCAGGCTGCATCAAAAATGATCCGCAATTTACACGAGTTTCGTATTCGAGGCATTAAAACCAATATTCCATTTTTAATCAATGTGGTCAAACATGAAAAATTCATTACTGGAGATTATGACACATCATTTATTGATGAGACTCCAGAACTATTTATTTTTCCAAAACGAAAAGACCGCGGAACAAAATTGCTGAACTATATTGGAACCGTATCAATTAATGGCTTCCCAGGTATTGAGAAAAAGAAAAGACCTATTTTTGAAAAGCCAAGAGTTCCTAAAATCGCGCATAGTCTCGACGTGCAAAATGGAACAAAACAAATTTTGGATGAGCAAGGTGCAGATGGACTTGTTAAATGGGTGAAGGATCGCAAGGAAGTATTATTGACTGATACAACTTTCCGTGATGCACATCAGTCATTGTTAGCGACAAGAATTCGTACAAATGACTTTAAACATATAGCTGAGCCTACTGCCAAATTACTGCCTGAGCTTTTCTCAATGGAAATGTGGGGAGGGGCAACATTTGACGTTGCCTATCGTTTCTTAAAAGAAGATCCATGGGATCGTTTGTTAACATTAAGAAAACAAATTCCGAATGTGATGTTCCAAATGCTGTTACGATCAGCAAATGCAGTCGGTTATAAAAATTACCCTGATAACGTCATTCGTGAATTTGTTGAAAAGTCAGCCTATGCCGGCATCGATGTATTCCGTATTTTTGACAGTTTAAACTGGGTAAAAGGGATGGAAGTAGCGATTGATGCGGTAAGACAATCAGGAAAAATAGCTGAAGCTGCTGTTTGTTATACTGGGGACATTACGGATCCAACAAGAAGTAAATATGATATTCAATATTACAAAAATATTGCTAAAGAACTTGAGGCCCAAGGTGCTCATATTTTAGCGATTAAAGATATGGCTGGTTTATTAAAACCTGAAGCGGCTTATCAATTAATTTCTGAATTGAAAGCCACGATTGATATTCCAATTCATCTGCACACGCATGATACGAGCGGAAATGGAATTTATACGTACTCACGAGCAATTGATGCCGGTGTTGATATCGTCGATGTGGCAATCAGCTCTATGGCAGGCTTAACATCACAGCCAAGTGCGAATACATTGTTCTACGCGCTGCAAGGAAATGAACGTCAGCCTGATGTAAAAGTAGAAGCTTTAGAGAGCCTTTCACATTATTGGGAAGATGTACGAAAGTATTACCGTGATTTTGAATCAGGCATGGTTGCTCCACATACTGAAGTGTACCAGCACGAAATGCCGGGCGGACAATACAGTAATTTACAACAGCAAGCGAAAGGTGTTGGTCTTGGTGACCAATGGGATGATGTAAAGAGAATGTATGCCCGTGTAAATCAAATGTTTGGTGACATTGTAAAGGTAACTCCTTCTTCAAAGGTTGTTGGTGACATGGCTTTATTCATGGTTCAAAACAACTTAACGGAAGAGGATGTTTTAACAAAAGGTGATACAATTGATTTCCCTGACTCTGTTGTTGAGTTATTTATGGGATATTTAGGTCAGCCTCATGGAGGATTCCCGAAAGAATTGCAAAAAGTTATTCTAAAAGGGAAGGATCCTATTACCGTTCGTCCTGGTGAATTGCTAGAACCAGTTGATTTTAAAGCATTAAGGGATGAATTGTATCAGGAGCTTGGCCGAGAAGTAACTGCTCATGATGTGATTGCCTATGCACTGTATCCAAAAGTTTTCTTAGAATATGCTAAAACGGTTCAACTTTATGGAGACCTTTCCGTTCTTGATACGCCAACATTCCTGTATGGGCTTCGTCTGGGAGAAGAAATTCAGGTTGAAATTGAAACAGGTAAAACGCTTATTGTGAAGCTGGTATCTGTTGGACAACCACAGGCAGATGGTACAAGAACAGTTTATTTTGAGTTAAACGGACAATCTCGTGAGGTTGCTGTAAAAGATGAAAGCATTAAATCAACGATCCAAACCAAAGTGAAGGCTGATCCAAAAAATCCAAATCATATATCTGCAACAATGCCTGGAACTGTAGTAAAAGTGCTTGTTGAAAAAGGTGAGAGTGTGGAAAAAGGTGATCACTTAATGATTACTGAGGCAATGAAAATGGAAACAACTGTTCAAGCTCCATTTTCAGGAGTCGTTAAAGATATTTATGCACAAAGTGGAGAAGCAATTCAAACAGGGGATCTACTCATTGAATTGGCAAAATAAAGCTAAAAAAAAGAGTTACAGCCAAGCTGTAACTCTTTTTTTTATTTCACTGTTATGATAGGTGAAGTTGGAGATTGATTTTCATCTGCTGTTTGATTTTTCTTAATCTGAAGGGCAGTTACATTGAGGTTGCTTCTGTATGCCAAGAGGATAAAATAACTCAACATCCCAAACAAACAGGAAATGAAAAAGGCATGTGCTAATGCGATATACAAATTACCTCGTAAGAAAACAATGAAAGCACCGGCTGTGACCTGTAATGAGACTAGAATGAAAGAAATGATCCAGCCCCAATATATGATCTTTTCATGACGATAATGTTTTATTGCTAAAAACGTAATGTAAGCAATCCAGACAAAAATGAAACCTGCTGCTGCACGGTGACCCATTTGCACCCATTCATACATATTGGTTGGAAGTCCAGGCTGGTCATTAAGACATAGAGGCCAGTCCCGGCAAACAAGACTTGCATTCACATGGCGTACAAGTGCACCAGTGTAGACAACGATAAAACTATACAGTGACACACCAATGATATGTTTTTTCATTCGTTTGTCGAGAATAAGTTTCTCAGCTTTAAATTTTTTATCTACTTCAAATATGAGTAGCGTCAAAAGAAAAACGGTTGAAAAAGAAACCAATGAAATTCCAAAATGAGCTGCCAAAATAAAATCAGATTGTCCCCAAATGACGGCTGCCGCACCGATAAGTCCTTGCAAAATTAGAAATAGTAATGAAGTGATAATGAGAAATTTGGTTTCTCTAATATGGCCGATAGCCCGCCATGTCATAACCGAAAGAATGATAAGCATAATTCCAACTGATCCAGAGACCATGCGGTGAGCCAGTTCAATAATTAGTTCAATGGTAATTTCATCAGGGATGAGCTGTCCATTACAAAGTGGCCACGAGCGGCCGCATCCCATTCCAGATTCTGTTTTTGTTACCAATGCTCCGCCTAAAAGTATGAAGAGCATCCCGATTGTCGTTAATACTGAAAACCACTTGAGAGAACGATGCAATTTTTTCACCTACTTAGAAAAAGTTCTTATTATTGCTATAGTAATACATTAATGGATATAATAAAATAAATACACAAAATAATATTACTATTCTAACCATAGCGAATTATTGCTAAATTACAATAAAAACACTATTTATTTTACATAATAATTGTAACAAATGATGATATGGTAAATAAATTGTATTTTTTACTGATATTAACATGAAAACAGTTGAAACTTACAAGATTGTTTGTTAGAAATATAGATAAGAGAGAAAATTTAGAAGATAAAATGTTTAATAAAAATTCAAAAATAATCTTAATTTCCTTCATTATGGCACTAAAATAACAATAATGGAAATAAAATATACTTGCAAGACACACTTTTTTCATAATTTATTCAAAAAAAGTTCACAAAAATCGTCGAAAGTGTGATTTAATATACTGAAGAGAGGCATAATGATTTAATATTCAGTTAACATTATAGCGTCATTAATAATAGTACATATTAATATATTTATTCATTCATTTATGATTTCCATGCTGTCTATCTGATTTAATGATGTAAGGAAGCAGCATAAGCGGGGGATATGGTTGAAGTACTTGTATAACGGAAAAGGGGAGGAAGTAGTATGTCTGGTTCTAGAACCATTTCAGAAGCTGTTATGACAAGCGAAGATGACAGCATAAAAGCAAAGATACCAGAGACAACTGCATGGAAGGATTTTCTCGCACTAATAAAGATTGGTATAGTCAATTCGAATTTAATTACAACTTTTACTGGCATATGGCTTGCACTTACAGTGACTGATAAACGATTCTTTGATAATCTGGACATGATATTTTTTGCATTATTAGGTTCAGCGCTTATCATGGCAGGGTCCTGCACTCTTAATAACTACATAGATCGTGATATTGACCATTTGATGGAGAGAACAAAAGCAAGACCAACTGTAACAGGGAAAATGAATCCGATAAAGGTTGCCTTAATAGGATTGCTATTTATTTTATTTGGATTATTGTTACTTCTGTGCACGACCGTTTCAGCGGCTGTTATTGGCTTGGTAGGGGTTTTCAGCTACGTTGTTGTTTATTCGATGTGGTCCAAGCGTAAGCATGTATCAAATACAGTAGTAGGCAGTGTTTCCGGTGCAGTACCGCCGTTAATTGGCTGGGCTGCGGTTGATCCAAATCTTGACATCATGGCATGGATGTTATTTCTGATTATGTTTGCGTGGCAGCCGCCTCATTTTTATGCCTTGGCAATGAGACGTGTGGAAGAATATCGAGCAGCGAGTATTCCAATGCTTCCAGTTATAAAGGGATTCAAAGAAACTAAACG
Source organism: Niallia oryzisoli (assembly GCF_036670025.1). Lineage (NCBI taxonomy): Bacteria > Bacillati > Bacillota > Bacilli > Caryophanales > Bacillaceae > Niallia > Niallia oryzisoli. The sequence continues at coordinate 1,717,985 of NZ_CP137640.1, forward strand.
GCATATCTATTTATGGGTGATTGCTTTGTTACCGCTTCCGTTTTTTATGACTGAATTAGGAATACCATTTGTTGTATTAGCAACTGTGTTAAATGTTGGCTGGATTATAACAGGAATATATGCCAATCGGTTTAAGAATGATATGAAGTGGGCAAAATTAATGTTTGTGTATTCATTACAATATTTAACCATTATGTTTGTTTCGATGGTTATTGTGACATTTATATAGTCTTATAACAAATGAAAACCTAGTACATCATTTCTTTATTGATGACACATACATCATGAATTTCAAAAAAGGGCGTCACTCAGGAAAAGGGGATGAGTGGCGTTTCCTTTAGGATTTGGTAGGAAATTCTTTCTTCTAATGGAAAAAACAAGACAGAAAGAATTTATCCATATTTTTATAGCACTATTTAATGTAAGAAATTTTTCACGAAAGAGGGGTATGTATACGCTATGAAGAGGCTATCAAAATGGCGTCTAATTCCGTTATTGTCGGTACTGGCGCTTGTGCTTTCAGGTTGTGGTGAGCCGTTTCTATCCACACTGCAACCAGCAGGGGAAGTTGCAGAAAAACAGTATAATCTAATGTTATTAAGTACTGCAATTATGGTGGGAGTTATTGTTGTTGTTGTCCTAATTTTCTTATTGGTGATTTTGAAATTTAGACGTAAAGATGACAGAATTCCAAAGCAAGTCGAGGGAAGTCATAAATTAGAAATCATGTGGACTACTATTCCGATTATCTTGCTATTGATCTTGGCTGTTCCTACAGTTGCTGCAACATTTCACCTTGGTGATGTTGATGAAATGGACAAGAAAGATACAGATGCGCTTGTCGTAAATGTCCGTGCAAATCTGTATTGGTGGGAGTTTGAATATCCAAACGACAAAATTGTTACTAGTCAAGAGTTAGTCGTACCAACAGATGAAAAAGTATATTTTAATTTAAAGGCTTCAGATGTAAAGCATGCATTTTGGATTCCGGCAGCCGGAGGAAAAATGGATACGAATACAGATAATGTGAACAAGTTCTGGCTGGAATTTGACAGTCAAAAGGCTGAGGAAGCGAAAAATATTTTTTATGGAAAATGTGCAGAACTTTGTGGTCCTTCACATGCATTAATGGACTTTAAAGTGAAGGCGGTTTCGCGGGCAGAATTTGACGCATGGGTTAAGGATATGCAAAGTGTAACAGAGCCAAAACAAGCGACAACTGATCTAGCACAGCAAGGTCAAGAAATCTATAACAACAGCTGTATTGGCTGTCACGCTGTCACACCTTCAAATGCTACACCTGAAGCTGCAAGGATGGCACCGAACTTAACAAACTTTGGGGATCGTACAAAAATCGCCGGTATTCTTGATCATAATGAAGAAAACCTTAAGAAGTGGATTCAAGATCCCGAGAGTATTAAGCCAGGAAATAAAATGACTGGTGCCTATGGCAAGTTGTCAGATCAAGAGCTTGATGCATTGACTGAATATTTGATGAGTTTGAAAATTCAGGATTAATTTGAAATAGAACGTGTTAAGGGGAGGTAAAACTGTGAGTAGCTACGCTCAGAAACAAGGGGTAGGAGCCTTTTTATGGGACTATTTAACAACTGTCGACCATAAAAAAATCGCACACCTTTATTTTATTGCCGGTGCACTGTTTTTCGTTATCGGTGGTCTAGAAGCTATGATGATTCGTATCCAGCTTATGGAGCCAAATAACGATTTTGTCAGTGCTGGATTATTTAATGAAATTATTACGATGCATGGAACAACAATGATTTTTCTTGCGGCAACACCATTATTATTTGCCTTTATGAATGCGATTGTACCGCTTCAAATTGGTGCCCGTGATGTTGCATTTCCATTTATAAACTCATTGGGATTTTGGCTGTTTCTTTTTGGCGGTATCTTTTTAAATCTTTCTTGGTTCCTTGGCGGGGCACCTGATGCAGGCTGGACGTCATATGCATCATTGTCACTTGAATCACCGGGACATGGGATTGATTTTTATACGATTGGCTTACAAATATCTGGATTTGGTACATTGATGTCAGGGATTAACTTCCTTGTAACGATCATCAATATGAGAGCTCCTGGTATGACATTTATGAGGATGCCTCTGTTCACTTGGACTACGTTTGTGGCATCAACACTTATTGTGTTTGCTTTCACTCCGCTTGCAGTCGGTTTATTCTTATTAACATTTGACCGCTTGTTTGGAGCTAATTTCTTTGATGTAGCCGGTGGCGGTAATACGATCATTTATGAACATATTTTCTGGATCTTTGGTCACCCAGAGGTTTATATTTTAATATTACCTGCTTTTGGAATTTTCTCTGAAATTTTCGCGACCTTTTCAAGGAAACGTTTGTTTGGTTATTCATCAATGGTTTTTGCAACTGTTTTAATTGGATTCTTCGGATTCATGGTATGGGCTCACCATATGTTTACAACTGGTCTCGGGCCGATTGCAAATGCGATATTTGCAGTTGCAACAATGGCAATCGCCGTGCCGACTGGTATTAAAATCTTTAACTGGCTTTTTACGATGTGGGGCGGAAGTGTTAAATTTACAACACCGATGTTGTATGCTGTTGCTTTTATCCCATCGTTCGTAATGGGTGGTGTAACAGGTGTCATGCAGGCTGCAGCACCGCTTGATTATCAGCTGCATGATAGTTACTTTATTGTTGCCCATTTCCACTATGTAATTGTCGGCGGGGTTGTTTTAGCGTTATTAGCTGGAACGCATTTCTATTGGCCTAAAATGTTCGGTACAATGCTGAATGAAAAATTAGGTAAAGTATCATTTTGGTTATTCTTAATTGGTTTCCATTTAACATTCTTTATTCAACATTTCCTTGGTTTAATGGGTATGCCTAGACGTGTATTTACATTCCTTCCAAACCAAGGCTGGGAAACGGCTAACTTAATCAGTTCAATCGGTGCATTCGTTATGGCGGCTGCCGTTATTATTTTAGTAATTAACGTTATTGCCACAGTGGTTAAGAATGAAAAGGTTGGTAATGATCCTTGGGAAGATGGACGTACGTTAGAGTGGGCAATTGCTTCTCCGCCGCCATTTTATAATTTTAAACAAACACCGCTTGTACGTGGTTTGGATCCATATTGGATTGAAAAAATGGATGGTAAAAAGAATTTAACACCAGCAGAGCCGCTTGGAGATATTCATATGCCAAATTCATCTTTTACACCATTTATGATCAGCTTTGGTTTGTTTATTGCAGCATTTGGTGCAATGTACCAGTACGACATCAAAACAGATGATGTTTTTGCTAATCCAGCTGCGATCGGTGTCTTTATTGCCGGCTTGGCAATTACCTTTGGATCCATGATGTTCCGCTCTACAAAGGATGATCATGGTTACCATATTCATAAAGAAGACTTAATTGATGATCTGGATAAAGGGGGGAAGGCATAATGCAACTGGAGGAAAAATGGACAGCTGAAACATGGCCGGCTTCACCTGAGAGACAAACCCTTGAAGCGAAGAATAAATTTACTGGTTTTTGGATATTCTTAGGGGGCGAGACCGTACTTTTTGCCACCCTGTTTGCAACATATCTTGCATTAAAGGATAAGGTGCCTAGTACTGAGCATGCATTGGCAAAAGATATGTTTGAGTTACCCTTAGTATTTGCTACAACGATGATTCTATTAACAAGTTCTTTAACAAGTGTATACGCTATGTACCATATGAAGAACTTTCAGTTTAAAAAAATGATGCTGTGGTTAGGAGTTACCGTTCTTTTAGGAGCATCCTTTCTTACTCTTGAAATTTATGAGTTTAATCATTATGTACATGAATTTCATCATACATTTACCAGCAGTGCTTTTGGATCAGCTTTCTATACGCTTACAGGCTTCCATGGGGCCCACGTTGCCTTTGGTCTGTGCTGGATTTTGACATTAATGATCAGAAATGCAAAACGTGGATTAAACCTTTACAATGCTCCAAAATTTTATACAGCCAGTCTTTATTGGCACTTCATTGACGTTGTATGGGTGTTTATCTTCACAGTTGTATATTTAATGGGAATGGTGGGATAATCTGATGAGCAATGAACAACTAAACTCAGTTAACCCTAATGATATCAAGTATCGTCGTAAAAAGAATGCGGAGGAAATGAAGCATCAGGTCATTACATTTGCCCTTATGATTTTCCTTACGCTCGTTTCATTTGTTGCTGTTGGATACGATGGTTTTAGCAGTTGGTTTACAATTCCATTTATTCTATTGCTTGCCGGTGTTCAGGTAGCTTATCAGCTTTATTATTTTATGCATATGAGCCACAAGGGTCATGAGATGCCGGCGCTGTTTATGTTTAGCGGTGTATTTGTCGCCCTCATTACTGTGATTGCGTTCATGACAATTATTTGGTGGTAATACTAAAAAGGAAATCAGCTTGGCTGATTTCCTTTTTATACATTTTCAATAAGCGACAATATTTGAGTGTGTATTATTAAAATAGTATAATTAGTGTTAATAGTTTGAATATGGGTAAGCAAATTATGTTCATCCATCCTTATAAAAAGAGGTGAAAGATTTTGTCGCTTGATATTTTCGGTTTTAGGGCTTTATGGAGTCCATTTTTCTTTATATTTGTGCTATTAGTAACGGCTGGTTATTTTTTATTAACAACAAAATATAACCATGTGTTTAAAGAGAGTAAACCACTTACGAAATCACAGACGATCCTTTTCGTGCTGGTAATGGTATTGATTTACTTTGTTAAAGGGTCTCCACTTGACTTAATGGGACATTTAATGTTCTATGCCCATATGATTCAAATGTCTGTATTATTATTTATTATTCCGCCAATACTTATCACGGCAATACCCGTTTGGCTTTGGGAGAAAATATTGTCAATGCCTATTATAAAGACTGTTTTTGCGTTTTTTACGAGACCGATTATAGCACTTGTTCTTTTTAATGTTACGTTTTCTTTATACCATATTCCGTTCATTTTCGATCTGATCAAAACAACGATGCTGCTTCATGAAACATACACAGGTCTATTATTTTTGTTAGCCCTCTTTATGTGGTGGCCACTTGTTAATAAAATTGATAAAAACCGTAGTATTGTTGGCTTAAAGAAGGTTGCCTATATCTTTGCCAGCGGTGCATTGATACTACCTGCTTGTGCCTTGATTATATTTAATGATAGTCCCATGTATGCAGCATATTCTGATCCAAAGCTATGGGCAAAAGCGTTAACGCTTTGTGTCCCACAGTCAACATTAGCTTCGTTAGATTTAAGCGGTCCGGAAATGTTTACTTCGTTATCGCTTGTTCATGACCAGCAGCTTGGTGGTGTGTTGATGAAAATTATTCAAGAAATAGTCTATGGTATTGTTTTGGCACGTGTATTCTTTGAATGGTATCAAAAAGATCAAGAGGAAACAGATGCAGAGAAGTTAAAGGCGTATCACCCACAGCCTGTTGAATGAGATTTTTTATTTTAGGTGCTGCTCAATAAGGAGAGCACCTTTTTAATACAGTCAAGTAAATTCATCACTAATATATAGATAAAACACTAATAAATTAGTAATGTTTCGTGAACGAATTCTGATTATTATTGAAAAATACTTCCTGCTCGACTAAAATAATAGATAAATAGAAGTAACTGACACATACATATACAGTAAATCTAAAAAGTCGAGAGGACGTTACTATATGGAATATTCATTGCCAATTTTACCTACAATTAGTACCTCATTTATTGTGCTCAGTGCAATAATGGTTGCTATTGGCTGGAATCTAATACGAAAACGGAAAATTGATGCCCATCGAAAGGCTATGTTATGGGCTGCTATTTTCGCGATTGTGTTTTTCTTGATTTATGCAAGCAGAACGATTTTTGTTGGTAATACTAGCTTTGGCGGGCCGGACCACCTGAAAATTTACTATACGATTTTTTTAGTTTTTCATATTACTTTGGCAACAGTTGGAGCTGTAATGGGAATCATATCAATTATTACGGGGTTGAAAAATAATCTTGCAAAGCATCGAAAATTAGGACCAGTCACAAGTATAATTTGGTTTTTTACCGCAATTACAGGTGTTGCCGTATATTTATTACTTTACGTTTTTTACCATGGCGGGGAAACAACCTCTGTTATTAAAGCCATATTAGGTTTTTAATTATGCACCGCAAGCATTGCGGTGTTTTTTGTAATAAAAAAGGCGCTAAATGATGCGCCTTTTCGTAATTAACAGTGTAATATTAGGGTATTTATCTTACTTGGCAAAATGAGCGATTTCTGATTTGAGCTCCGTTAAAATCTTTTCACATTGGGCTGCTAATGATTTTGGGAAACTTTCCCCTTCGCCATACTCAACTCCGTGTGGATAATAATACTTTCCTAGTAATGGAGTCATAAGTTGAATAAGAGCTTTGCCTGCACCAACGTCACCTTCTACTGCATATCCCTGAATACGTAAATAAAAGATGCCTTCTTTTAATTCAAATTTTCGATCGTATGTAACTCTTTCATAATCCCATTGTCCTTCTCGAACTAAGCCATATTCAAGCATACAATCATCTAAACGGCTTAATTCAGCTTTCAACCCTGTGAAACCTTTGTTTTCAAACTTCATTTTTGTCCCCTCCAAGCAAAACGTTATTGTCGAAAAATTATCGTATTGTTTCCAAAAATCTAATTATACTCAAATTTAATAATAGTGCAAAAAAGGCTAAGTTTCAATCGGTTATCGTGAGGAAATTTAGATTTTGCATAATAAATAATGATGAGGAAAGACTAACAAATGGTTAGTCACTTAATTTTTCATCATCATTAAATATAAAATTGGAGGGAACATGAAATGGAAAAAATTCGTGAAATTATGACCGATGATATTGAATGCTGTTCTTTATTAGATAATATGTATGAAGTGGCGTTAAAAATGAAGGAATTAAATGTTGGGGCCATTCCAATTGTGGATCAGGAAAAGCTTGTTGGGATGATTACGGACAGAGATATAGCGGTTCGTGGTGTGGCTGAAAAGAACCCTGGCTCTACAAAGGTTGAAAAAATAATGAGTGATCAACTAGTTACAGTAACTCCTGATACATCCTCAAAAGAAGCGGCAAAATTGATGGCTGATCATCAAATCCGCCGTTTGCCTGTTGTAGAAGGCGATAAGCTTGTTGGTATTGTGAGTCTTGGTGATTTTGCCATCCGAAAATTAACGGATGAACAAGCAGGTCAGGCTCTTTCAGATATTTCGGAACAAACAAATCATATCCAACATTAAGGTGCCTGCGGGTACCTTTTTTAGCATATTGTGAATAGGAAATATTTTATCGAAATCTCTAGACTATTATAATAATTTACACTTTCTTTATAATGCTATAATCGCATTAAGTATTTACAGATTTATTATATAATATAATATAAGCGAACGCTTCCGCTGTGAAAGGGGGTTTATCTCTGAAAACGATTATTAGAGTAATAGCTGTTATTATAATTTTTACAGTAGTTGGTTTTTTTATAAATATTAGTGAAGATCACGAAGATGGGTTAACGAATCAAAATCGTTCGTCTACTGACACAGCGCAATCTACTCAAGGTACTCTACCTGAAGAAGGTGCTGCTACTATCCAAACAGAAGGACTGATTAACCTGATAGGTAAATCGTCAAAAGAGCTGGAAGCGGATCTGGGAAAACCGGTAAGGGTGGATTTATCTGCATATGGCTACAAATGGTGGATATATCATATTAATACGGATAAATATGTTCAAGTGGGTGTAGAAGCAGATAAAGTTGTTACTATTTTTGCAATAGGAAAGGATGTTAATATAAGGCCATTTTATATTGGACAGCCTGTAAGTGAGATTTATGCCGGTTATACGATTGAAACCATTTTTAATCTGAATTACAAAGATACTACATATCAATTTGAGCTATCTGAGGAAGACATTAATTCGCGGCCGCTTATTCGATTAGGAAATGTTTTTGTGCAATTATATATTGATAAATTTTCTGGTAAATTATCGAGTGTTCGGTTGATGGATATTCCAACTCTTATTAAACTTCGCCCGTTTGAGCTGGCCAACAAGGAATTGAAAGCGGCCAAGAATAATGTGGAAGTAGATCCCGAAGAGTTAGCCAAGGATAATGAAAGACAAGTGTTTGATTTAATTAATACTGTAAGAATGCGTTTCGATTTAAAACCATTATTATGGGATGATAACGCCGCAATGATTGCCTATGAACAAAGTGTGAATATGTCTGAAAACAATGGTGGTTCACAGCCGTCCATTCAACCTGAAGAACTGTTGGAGCGTCTAAAAGCGGTTGAATCCAATATTCAAACGGCAGAAGTAATTGTGGCTTCAGATTATTTGGATGCTCCTGCAGTAGTCGAAGGGTTGCTGAATAGTATAGCGCACCGGGAAAAGATTTTAAATAAAGATTATTCCCATACTGGAATCGGTGTTTATAAAACATACTATACGCAGAATCTGTTGCAAGTGTTGAAATAGGTTGAGGCAAAAAGGGTTGAGCGTATCGACCCTTTTTTAGTCTGAAAATGGTTATTGATACTATTGTGGAAGCCATTTTGTTATTCACCAAATCTATCTATACACATATCGTAATATAGGCAATTGTATAGGTTGAGGTGAAACAACGTGGCAGAGAAAAGGCTTCATCCATCGATCGAAGAATTTAAAGCGTTTGTGAAAAAAAACCCACAAGTTCTTGAAGAGGTAAGGATTGGAAAAGCGACACTGCAAGAATTGTATGAGGACTGGTACTTGTTGGGTGAGAATGATGCAAAGTGGGATCAGATTGGTTCTAAATCTGGTCAAACTGAAAAGGAAGTAAAAGGAGATTGGTTTACAAATGTTTTAGGCGCGTTTAAAAAAATGGACCCGGAGCAGTTGCAGCATAATATTAATCATTTAAGCCAGGCTCTCGGGGCTGTACAAGGGGTGCTGTCTCAGTTCCAAAACGGTTCCAATAAAAGCAAACCAAGTTCACCAAATCAAAAGCCGAACCATCCATTTTTATTTAGAAAAGACTAACCAATTAGGGAGCTTGTTATGAGAAAAGATGTCTATAATTATTTGGAACAGAACAAGGAATTACAGTCATTTTTGCGAGAACAACCGATATGGTATCGAAAATTAACCCGGGATCCCAGTCAGCTTCAAACGATGGAAATTGCTTCATTACACTATTATAAAAAAACGATTCCCCATCAGGTTGAAAAGATTTCTTACGGTGTTCAAATGGCTTCTATGATGATAAGTATGTTTCAAGCAATGAATAACCAATCTTAAAAAGGAGGGCAGCCTCCTTTTTTATTTTAAAAAATATGGCAAATAAGAATCGAGTAAAAGACCGTTAATTAGCAAACAATACGATTAGCAATAAGCAAACAAACATTTGTTTCATTCCGAAAACAAATGTAAGGAGTGATAGAATTTTGAAAAAAATATACGTTTTAATCCTATTGTTGTCCTTAAATTTATTAACGGGCTGTCAAAAGGATATACCTGAGCCGGAAGCTAAGGAAAATTCCTTCTCCTTCACCAGGAAAGTACAAGCTTCAGGTTTCAACCTGAATGAAAAGGATCCTTTTATCGTCAAGTACCATGTAAAGGGGAATGATGTCTATATCGAATGCGTTGCAAGCAGTGTTTCGTTTCGAAATAATGATGCAAAAATCATTTTGTCAATTGATGGTAAAGAGTCAGCTGAATATCGACAGGCGGCTTTTATTATTAAAGGGCTTCCAACGGGAGCACACCAGCTTAAATTAGAGCTTAGAAAACAACATGAACAAGCTGCTGTCGCAACAAAAGTAATGAACATTTCTATAAAATAACCAAATGAATACTCCTTTATTTGATGATCAATTAACATCTACTTCGTTTTCATTGCGTTTCATGTTAAAATATGAATCGGAGGTGAGCTTTATATGCTTGCTACAATGGAAAGAGTAATGATATTAGAAAATGCCGAAGAACTAGCGAAAATGATTTTGCAATCGGAAATAGCTAATCGTTATCGTACATGCATAGATAAAATAAAAAACAATCAGGAAACTCAGCGGAAAATTCGTGAGTTCGTTAAGGTAAAAGAACAATATGAGGAAGTTCAGCGTTTTGGGAAATATCATCCAGATTATAAAACAGTGATGAAAACGGTTAGGAACTCTAAACGTGAAATGGACCTGGATATTAATATTGCTGAATTTCGTAAAGCCGAAAATGATTTACAAGGGATACTCGATGAAGTAAGTGTTTTAATCGGACGATCTGTTTCCGAGCATATTAAAGTTCCTTCAGGAAATCCTTATTTTGATTCACTATCAAGCTGTGGAGGGGGCTGCGGCTCCGGAGGAAGCTGCGGCTGTTCAGCTTAAAATATAAAAATCGGATTTATCCCCCTAAAGATAAATCCGATTTTTTTCTTAGCAGGAATATGGTTTCGTTGAAAAGATTGCATGAAATGTGCTAGACTGAAATAAGAAACGGTATCGAGGGGAAATGCTATGTTAAGTCAACGACAAGGACTTATTGTTTGGCTGCATTCATTAAAACAAGCAAAGATGCTTAGAAGGTTTGGAAATGTCCATTATGTTTCAAAAAGATTAAAATATGTCGTTTTATATTGTAATGCAGATGAGATAGAAGAACTAATGGCTAAGTTGAAATCTTACTCCTTTATTAAAAAAGTAGAGCCTTCGCAAAAGCCATTTGTTAAAATTGAGTTTGAAAATTCCAAACCCGATAAAGCGAAGGAATACGATTATAAAATGGGAATTTAAGAGCAAAAGAAACATAAACAGGGGTCTGAACCCACAAAAAAGCTCCAAGCTAGGAGCGCTTGTGGACTCAGACCTTTTTTGTTCTGTTTCTTATGCTTTGTTATAGGGGAGATATCGTTCCAATGCATAGAAAGTCAATCATACTTTTGTTTTTCCTCTTAACGATTACTTCTGGTTTGCTGTTATGGCAATGGAGAAGTTATTCCGAATCTACTAAGGAAAACCATGAAAAAAAATTCGAACAGGTTAGACAGCATATTAAAATTGAAACTGCTGAGAGAGAACTGAAAATTACACAAACAATAACAGGTTTAATGAAGGATAAGGAGTATCAGCTTGTCAGACCTGATAAACTCTTTCGCTGGCAATGCGGCTGTACATCATATAATCCGGATTCTAATACGATTCTTACAGCTAAAGGTGAAGTGCGTTTTACATTTGTCATTCCCATACCAGATGAATCTGCCTTTTTATTAACGGACTGGACTGCTAATATTCAAGATGTCAAAATCATGGAAACAGCTATTGATATTGCGGAGAAGGGTAAAAGAGGCAGTACATGGATTGCAGGTATTCCTCAAACGGGATATGAACAATTATCATTCATTGATTTCTACTCCTTTAAAGGAAAAGGGGGAACTCCTTCATTATATTGGCAGCAAGACCCGCTTGAAAAAAAATCGTTAAATAAATCCTTATTCATTTTTACTGATCCCACACTCGCTAAGAATGCTGATTTTAAAAGCCTTACTGGAATTAAACCAAATGAATACATTGCTGTTATCTTTACCGATGCTGTAATACCAATGATGGGGCAAGGGATTAAAGTTGTATCACTGGGAAGTCGGTTTGAGATCATTGAGCGGGAAATCATCTATTCTTACTATAAAGAAAAACTGAAGCAGCTTGACAATCAAGAATATTGGATCGTTGATTTTTTAACAGCCTTAACGGCAGGTACAACGCCAATGGTCAAGAAAAGTGAAATAATGTTAGCGGAGTTATCACAGCATTTAACAGAAGATGAACGAAGATTGTTTGTCCAAGTTGTTCAACAAAAGAAAAAATTAATCGATTTTCAAATGCTTGACCAAATACTTGGAGATATTAAGGGATTAAAAACTTCTTTTTTCTCAATAAACAAGGATGAAAAAAGCGAATTTATTTCATTATTATTTATGGACGCAAGGAAATTCATTATTAATGGTAACAAGACAAATATTAAGATTGTTTACAGTAATGATAAAGTCCTTTTTCCTTTTATTGAAACATTGAAAGCTATGGGCTTTGAAGTCGAAACAGATGGCAGTACCTTTTATGCAAAAAATAAAAATGAACAATACACTTTTTTCTTGGATCAGCCAATATTTCAAAGGAATGGGACTGATTTTGGCTTGCTTGAAAATCCATTGTATGTTGATAATAATCAGGTTTATATAAAAAATAAATTACTGCAATCGATTTTCCAGGTTACAATCAAAGAAAATCAGCAAGCAATTATGCTTGATGACGTCTCTTTATGAAAAAACAAAAAAAAACCCTGCAACAATGCAGGGTCCTTCTATATCCAATTAAGGATAGAAGGTAAAGGGAGAGGAGAAACCGGAGGAAGAACTTATGGGGAAACGTAAGTCTTCTCCGCGGTTGGCAACAACATCCTCGAATGATGTTGTTACTAGTATTATTTCCACAATTAGGATTGCTATACGTTCAAATTGATTCTTTTTTCAAAAATCTATTGAATGTTGTGATTGGCTATTTTGTTTCTGTATGTTAGGATAAAAAAGTGAATTAAATCAAAAATGCTGTGGTGATAGGATGAGAGTGGTTTCAGGCAGCCGCAAAGGGATAGCATTAAAAGCTGTTCCTGGTAATTCAACTAGGCCAACAACTGATAAAGTAAAAGAAGCAATATTTAATATGATTGGACCTTATTTTGATGGGGGAAAAGGTCTTGACTTATTTGCCGGCAGCGGTGGTCTTGGTATTGAAGCATTGAGCAGAGGATTGGATCAGGTAATTTTTGTTGACCGCGATGGGAAAGCGATTCAAACCGTTCGGGACAATATACATAAATGTGGACTAGAACAGCAGGTTGAGATCTATCGTAATGAAGCGGAAAGAGCCGTTAAAGCGGTTTCTAAGCGAAATCTTGCCTTTCGTTATATTTTTCTTGACCCGCCATATAAGAAACAACAACTCGAAAAGCTTTTAAACATGATAAGTGAGCAAAATTTGTTAGAGAATGACGGTGCAATTATTTGTGAACATAGTTCCGATATTGAATTGCCCCAAACGGTAGGCAACTTCACAAAATACAAACAGGAAAAGTACGGCATAATTGCTGTTTCCGTTTATGGTTATGGGAGAGAATAGGGGGATATCATGGAGAGAATTGCAATTTGTCCAGGTAGTTTTGATCCGGTGACAAATGGACACATAGATATTATTACAAGAGGTGCGCGTATATTTGATAAACTATATGTAGTTGTATTGAATAATGAATCGAAGCACCCCTTATTTACGGTAGAGGAAAGAGTTTATCTATTAAAAGAAGCAACAAAAGGGATTCCTAAAGTGGAAGTAGATTCATATGGCGGTCTTTTGGTTGACTATGCTAAAAAGGTTGGCGCAATTGCCAATATTCGAGGTTTACGTGCAGTATCTGATTTCGAATATGAGATGTCAATTACTGCAATGAATCGCTTATTAGATCAGCAACTAGAAACATTTTTTATCATGACAAGAAATCAATACTCCTTTTTGAGCTCAAGTATTGTTAAGGAAGTTGCACGTCATGGAGCGGATATTTCAGAGCTTGTACCAGAAGTAGTTGCAAATGCTTTGAGAGATAAAAATAAATAATAAGAGTAAAAAAAGACGAGTACAGATTTAGTGCTCGTCTTTAGCTGTTTTTTGTAAAAACCATTCTTTTTGCATAGATGATAACATACAGTGCAAGCATGCAAATGGTGATCAGAGAACCCCATTCAGCCCAGTGTGTCATATTCGTAAAGATTAGAGATCCTTCGTCAAGAAAACTAACAGGTATTGTGTTGGAAGGCTGTTCATGGCCGTAAAAACGCTCATAAACCGGCTTCCAAAGGAGAAAAGTATAGAAAGCGGCAATAAAACCATGGATAATTCTCGCAAAGAAAAACGGTTTAAAATTGATATCTGTTTGCGCAAGAATACTGGCAACTTGAGCTTGAACACTAAAGCCGCAGAAGCCAAGGATAAGGCTCGTGATGATTGCTTGTTCCATTAAAGTAGCTTCTTGAATTTTGCTGATAAGCTGACTTCCTAAGGTGATTTCAAATAATCCTGAAATGAAGGGAATACTTAATTCTGCCGGTAATTGAAATAACAACAAGACAGCTTTAAAGGCTTCTGCAAAAAAAGCTGTAATTTGAAGATGAAATAAGAGTTTGTTAATAACTGAGAATAAAATAATAAAGCCGCCAATCATCAGCAATGTTTGAACAGATGACATGACTGCATCCCCGAGGAGTTTTCCGATCGGACGATTGTCTTTAATTCTCGTTTTATGGAGGGCAGACAAAGCAGTTCTGAATGAACTTAGCTTTCTTGTTGATTCACTTTTTATTTCCTTATTTCCATAAAATCGCATGATGAGACCAACAGTTATATTACCTAGATAATGAGCTAATGCGAGGATGATTCCGAGCTTTGCATTATGAAAAAAGCCAACAGAAACTGCACCGAAAATAAACAACGGGTTAGAGGAATTAGTAAATGAGACAAGACGTTCTGCCTCTGTTTTTGTTATTTGTCCTTCCTGTCTTAAGCGTGCTGTTAATTTGGCACCTGCAGGATAACCGGATGCCATACCCATTGCTAATGCAAACCCTCCTACACCTGGAACGCGAAATAACGGCCTCATGAAGGGTTCTAATATAATGCCAATAAATTTTACAACACCGAATCCGATTAACATCTCAGATACAATAAAAAAAGGCAGAAGTGAAGGAAATACAATTTGAAGCCACATATCCAATCCTCGAATGGATGCAGAAACTGATTCTTGAGGAAAGGCTATAAGGGATAACGCCATAAAAGATGCAGTAGAGGCTAAAAAAATGGTTTTTAATTTGGAACGAAGCACTTGCTTTTCCTCCCTCAAGTTTAACGAATTGTTCAACAGATTCAATCAATGATAAAATAGCGTTGAATAACATTCTATTCGGTCTTGTCCTCATATAATTCAATATACTCATAGAAGAACAAAATAGACCATTAGATTCTATACGTCGATTGCGGAGGGGATTTTTTTGGGTCGACCCAAAATTGGTTTGGCGCTTGGTTCGGGAGGAGCACGGGGATTTGCTCATCTTGGTGTAATTAAAGTGTTGGTTGAAAATGGAGTTCCGATCGATTTTATCGCGGGGAGCAGCATGGGTTCACTCGTAGCTTGTTTTTATGGAGCAGGCATTGAAATGAATCGTCTTTATAAACTGTCTACGGCATTTAAGAGAAAATATTATTTAGATTTTACCGTTCCGAAAATGGGTTTTATTGCAGGGAATCGAGTCAAAGAACTCATTCGTGTTTTTACAAAAGGGAAGCGTCTGGAAGAACTGATGATACCGGTATCCGTTGTAGCAACTGATCTCATGACAGGTGAGAAGGTTGTCTTTCAAGAAGGCCCTATTGCTGAGGCAGTCAGGGCTAGCATATCAATACCTGGTATTTTTGTTCCGGAAAAACAAAACGGACGTCTTCTCGTTGACGGCGGTGTAGTGGACCGTGTACCCGTATCGGTTGTAAAAGAGATGGGAGCAGATATTGTAATTGCTGTAGACGTTTCTCGTGTAAAAACAAATGCTGATATTTCAACCATCTATGATGTGATTATGCAAAGTCTTGATATTATGCAGATGGAGTTGGTAGAGTACAGACAGATAGCTTCTGATATAATGATTAAACCCCGTGTGGAAGAATACAGTTCTAGAGCTTTTACAAATATTGATGAAATGATCCTAAAGGGGGAAGAGGAAGCAAGAAAACATCTTAAAGAAATTAAAAGACTCATGGATGATTGGGAGGAGCAGCATAAGGAATGAAAAAAACAATAATCATACGTGTCCTTCTTGTATTCGCCATATTTTTGCTTGCTTCGTCTTTTTATTATCTGCCTTATTATGTTTCCAAGCCGGGTATGGCAAAGGAGCTAGAACCAATTATTGAGGTAGAAGACGGATATGATGAAGTAGGTAATTTTATGCTTACTACCGTTAGAATGGGCAGAGCGAATATTTATTCCTACATAACGGCAAAATTAATGGATTATGTAGAACTTTACCCCATGGAAGATATAAGAGTGGAGAACGAAACGGATGAAGAATATAATATCCGTCAATTGCACTTAATGGATTCCTCAAAAACAGCAGCAATTGAAGTTGCCTATAAAAAAGCAGGTGTTCCAGTGGACTATCGTTATAACGGGGTTTATGTACTGCATGTTGTTCCTGGAATGCCGGCCGAGGGAAAATTAAAAGCAGCAGATCGTATTTTTAAAGTAGATGACATTGAATTTAACAACTCCGAAGAGTTTATTAAATATGTAAGCAGTTTAAAAGCAGGTGACCAAATTTCACTGGCATATGAAAGAAACAACAAAATCCATCATGTGAGCATGAATGTGGAGGCTTTCAAAGATGCTGATAATAAAGAGAAAGTAGGAATCGGGATCGGGCTAGTTGACGATAAAGAAATAATAGTAAAACCAGCTGTAAAGGTTAAGACCGATGAAATAGGCGGTCCTTCTGCCGGGTTTATGTTCTCGCTTGAAATTTATAACCAATTAACGGAACTTGATTTAACGAAAGGCTATGAAATTGCAGGTACCGGAACGATTGCAACTGATGGAACGGTCGGTAAAATTGGCGGTATCGAGCAAAAGGTAATCGCGGCTGATCATGCAGGTGCAGATATTTTTCTTGCCCCGAATGAAAATGGCGCAAAGGACTCTAATTATCAGGCTGCCGTGCTAACAGCAAAGGATATTGGAACAGACATGAAAATTATTCCAATTAATAGCTTTGATGAAGCGGTCGATTATTTAGAAAAGCTAAAGCAAAAAAAATAAAGCGATCAAATCGCTTTATTTTTTTTGTCATTAATATCGTTTTGAATATAAATAGGCTGTTGCATAAATTCCAACTCAATTGCTTTTTGTCTGTATTTTTCCGGTAACCCCATCGCATAAATCCTCGATGCTCTCGTATCGGTTTGTATTTGCTGGTTAGTAAAGGATGAACGCTTTGAAATAATGGGAATCGGACAATCCTTTTTTAATTGATTTAAATACGAACGACCGGTCTCAGTCATACCAAGCAATCGTAAATAGGATACGTTGCCATCTAGTACGTTCATTTCCTTTTTAGTAGAATGTGTCAAAATATGGGTTAACGTTCGTTGCAAACGTGTCCAGGTATAGCGTTTTGTTTTTAACTCTTCCATAAAATGAGGAAATGTTTCACATTTTATAGCAAGAGAAAGCAGACGGTTTTCGATTCCTTCCTCGATTTCATAAATCTCTTTTAACTCAGTATTATTTAATTGCAGCAGATTGAGCTTAAGATAGGACCAATACATATTCCAATCATGAAAAGTACCGTAGTTTTGGCGATATTGCCGTAATGCTTCATATGTATGAATGGGAACATATGATTTAATCTGAGAAATATCACCCTTTTGTGAAAACAGTGCTTTTCGAATGCTTGTTGCACTGGCAATCGAAGCAGAAGAAAAATGCTGATCATGATAATTTGCGCTTTTCCTGGCGATGGTCACCATTTTTCCTGGATAGTCACTGATTTCCGCTGCTTTAACATACTGAAAGCCGAGTATATTATTGGGTAAGCTGAGGTCGATTACATTTCCTTCAGGCTCTAAAGTTTGGAATGCCAATGACAAAGCTTTTGGATAGCTGTATCCTTTATTGATAAATTGTTTGATCACTCGGTTATAGGTTTCTTTATGTTTTTCGATAAAGTGATAGGTTTGATAAAAGTCTTCGATTTGGCCTGATTCACTGCCAAAGCAAATGAACTCACAGCCGGCTGCTCCTAATAAGGAAACGGCACCTGCAGCAAATGTATCGGCTTTTTGGACAGCGAATGAGTAGGGGAGCTCAAAGACAAGGTCTATCCCTCCCTTCAGTGCCATTTCAGTCCGAGCCCATTTAGAGACGATTGCGGGTTCGCCTCTTTGTAAAAAGTTTCCACTCATTGCCGCAATGACGACGTCAGCGCCAGTTTCTTTTTTCGCACATTCAATATGATAGGCATGACCATGATGGAAGGGGTTATATTCAACAACGACTCCAACTGCTTTCATTTTTAACCTCCGTCATTTTTATAAAGAATTTTTTACCATTTTAATCTAAATTGTGGTATCAAACAACTTATTGGGGTAAACTAGAGACATTGTGTATAAATCTTACATAATAGCTGTTTTTACTGTAAAGAAATAATATTGACAAATAATTATATGAAAGCTATAATTACCTTTGTTGCCTTGGGGTGATTCGTATGAAATGGACTTTAAGTCAGTTACAGAAACATCGAAGTAAGGAATTTCCAATAGATGAAATGGTTCATGCTGATGAAATAATGAAAATCGATTCATCGATCCGAAAGGTATCGCCAATGCATATTACAGGCTATGCTGATATTAGTTCATCAAAAGTGACGTTTCATTTAAGGATAAACGGTTATTTAATTCTTCCTTGTTCTCGTACGTTAGTTGATGTGAATTATCCAATTAATGTTGAAACAACAGAAACATTCCTTCTACATGGCTATGAGTATGAAACGGATGAAGAGGTACATCAAGTAAAAAATGATGTAATTGACATAATGCCGATTATTCATGAAATATTATTGCTTGAAGTTCCACTACAGGTTTTTTGTGAAGATAGCAATGAAGAAGGTGCTCCTCAATCTGGTAAAGATTGGGAAGTTATTCATGAGCATGATAAGAAAGACAAAATTGACCCTCGTCTAGCTGGGCTTGCTAAATTTTTTGATCAAGACGATCAAACTTCTGATACATAATCAGAAGGGGAAAAGAAGCGGTTGAAGACAATAGATGATAGGTCTTCATAACTTTCTTAATACTCTTTAAGGAGGTGGGAATAATGGCTGTACCTTTTAGAAGAACATCAAAAACTGCGAAAAGAAAGCGTCGTACACATTTTAAATTACAGGTGCCAGGTATGACAGAATGCCCAAATTGTGGTGAAATGAAACTTGCTCACCGCGTATGTAAAGCATGTGGAACATACAAAGGCAAAGAAGTAGTTAACGACTAATTTTCAAGTTGAATGAAAGCACAAGAACGAATAGGTTCTTGTGCTTTTGTTATTTCCGCTAATAATATAAACTAGAAAGTGAATCTAAGAAGATAAATAATAGCCGATGTAAGGAGGAGAAAAATGTATGGAGCCATATTTGATTCGTAAACATTCGGACGGACTTCTAGTATTTACAATTAATAGAGCTGAAAAACGCAATGCAGTGAATGATGAAATCATGAATGGATTAGAAGAAGCTGTAGCGCTTGCCCATGAAAAAGATGTTAAGGCATTTGTTATAACTGGTGCCGGGGAAAAAGCTTTCTGCTCCGGCGGGGACTTAACTGTTTTTCATCAATTACATACTGAACAAGAGGCATATGGAATGCTTTCGAAGATGTCACATATTTTAACGAAGATATTTTTATTACCAAAGCCGACGATTGCCTTGATGAATGGGACTGCAGTTGGGGGAGGCTGTGAAGTGGCAGCTGCCTGCGACTTTCGGATTGCTAGAAAAGGAATTAAGGCAGGTTTTATTCAGGGTACCTTAGCTATTACGACTGGCTGGGGCGGTGGTACGATGATCCTTGAAAAATTACCGCCTGCAAAGGGCTTGAAAATGTTATTGGAAGCCGGCCTCTATTATACCGAAGAATTACAGGAGCTTGGATTTGTTGATTATGTGTACGAAGGTGACCCTGAGGAAGGGCTGCAAACCTTTGTTCAACAAATGCTTAAGCTTGAACCGAATGTGACTGCAGCCTATAAGGAGATCCTAATCAGAAGATGGAAGGATGCCGGAGTGAGTGAAAAGATTGAAGCCGAAGTAAGGCGTTGTGCGGAATTATGGGAACATGATGCACATCATAAACAAGTAGAAAAATTTCTAAATAAAAAGTAAAGTTCAAGAAATCACTGAAAACTGGTATGATATCAGTCTATCTTTTCTAGTAGAAGCATATGTATGATAAAAAACACTAGGAGGGATTTTCGGATGTCAACTACACGACAGGATGCTTGGACACAAGATGAGGATTTGCTTCTTGCTGAGGTTGTACTTCGTCATATTCGAGATGGTGGCACGCAGCTTCAAGCTTTTGAGGAGGTAGGAAAAAGACTGTCGAGAACAGCAGCGGCATGTGGCTTTCGCTGGAATTCTTCCATCAGAAAACAGTATAAATCGGGTATTGAACTGGCAAAAAAGCAACGCAAAGATGCCAAAAGAAGTCCTATCGCAAAAAATGATGTCAAGCCTGAGGTGATGGAACCTTCCAATAATCCTTCTGTAAAGACAGATGAAACATCCCCGACGGCAGTAAAGGAAATAACGATTGATGAATTAATAGTTTATTTGAACAAACTATATGATCGAGCACAAAATTCAATTGACTATCAAGAAAGTCTTTCGATTTATGAAGAAAAAATGAAAAAACTTGAACAGAAAATCCAGGATATTACGGCAGAAAATAATCGCTTATCAAAAGAACTTTACGCAATGGAGCACGATTATAAAGCTTTAATTGAAATAATGGAAAGAGCAAGGAAAATGGTTGTGTTAAAAGAAGAAGAATTTGCGCAGAAGGTTCGCTTTCAAATGGATAAAAACGGAAATCTAGAAAAACTGGATAAATAAAAAAACAAGCGGACAATGCCTTGTCTGCTTGTTTTTTTAATTTATGCTTTTGCTTCCTTTACTCCTTCTGGATACCAAATAAGCGGGTTTTCTCCTAAATCTCTTTCCATTTCATAGTTGACTGATTGAAACCCCATTTTTTCCCAAAAACTTCTTGATTTTATTCTTGGATTGGTTTTAATTGGCATCCCGTAGCCTTTAGCAAATTCCACAAGAGCTGTACCATAGCCCCTGCCTTGATATTCTGGAAGGACTTCAAGCTTCCAAATTTCTAAATAGTCCACCGGGGGATCAAAATAACGATTATTCTTCGCGTTTACTTGATATACGCTCATTCTGGCAACCAGCTTGTCGCCAAAATAAATCCCGTAAAAAGGTGATTCGCTGTCATTCTCAATAATATTTGCCTCTAAATCCTCGCTCATAGAGAGCTCCTGTATCCCATATTCTTTAAATTTCTTAAATTCTTCCAGTGTTTTGTAATTAACTTTTAGTTTAATAATTTCGATTGACAATTGATCCATCCCCTTTATGTCGCAAAAATTGCATGTTGAACGATTAAAGTGAATACGTATAGTAATAAACTCTTCGATGAAATCAAATAAATTGTTTATAAATATTATTATATACTATTTATTTAAAAAATTCTGCTTTATATAAAGAAAACGGTTACAAAAATTCCGAGCTTATGTTTAACTCTAAGGAGGAATGAACGATGAAAGAAATAAAAGCAATGATGGCGGGAACGGTCTTGATGATTCCTGTGAGCAAAGGGGAGAGGATCTCAGCTGGGCAGGAAGTAATCATTTTGGAATCAATGAAAATGGCCATACCCATTGAAAGTAGTGAAGCAGGCGTGGTAGAGGAAGTCTTGGTTGGAGTGGGTGATTTTGTTAATGATGGGGATATACTAGTGGTTTTAAAATAAATTATTTAAATTTTAGTTGAAAAGGAGGAGGAATATGTCTTCCATCGAAACATTAATTGAGATGTTGCAGAAGAGAAAACAAAAGATTGAAACTGGCGGTCAAAAAAAATACCATGAAAAGCTGTCATTACAAAAAAAGCTTTTTGTTCGTAAACGACTTGAATTATTGTTTGATCATGGACAATATGAAGAGGATGGCGGATTTGCCAATTGCCTTGACGGTGAACTTCCAGCTGATGGTGTAGTGACGGCAATTGGACGGATTAATGGTCAGACTGTATGTGTAATGGCAAATGATTCAACTGTAAAAGCCGGCTCATGGGGTGCCCGTACAGTTGAGAAAATTATTCGAATTCAAGAAACAGCCGAGAAAATGAAAGTGCCGCTTATTTATTTAGTTGACTCAGCCGGGGCTAGAATTACGGATCAATTAGAGATGTTTCCGAATCGAAGAGGAGCAGGGCGGATATTTTATAATCAAGTTAAGTTGTCGGGAATGATTCCACAAGTCTGCTTATTATTTGGTCCATCAGCAGCCGGTGGTGCGTATATCCCAGCTTTTTGTGATCTTGTCATTATGGTTGATCAGAATGCTTCCATGTATTTAGGTTCTCCAAGAATGGCTGAAATGGTGATTGGTGAAAAGGTTAGTTTAGAGGAAATGGGCGGGGCAAGGATGCATTGCACGGTAAGTGGCTGCGGCGATGTGTTAGCCGTAAGCGAAGAAGAAGCCATTAACCTGGCAAAGCAATATTTATGTTATTTTCCTGCAAACTTTCAAGAAAAGCCTCCGAATTCAACAGGGAAAGATCCTATAGAAGGGCACAGCTTAGAAAAGATCATCCCAATAAATCAAAATATCCCATTTGATATGTATGAATGTATTGAATCGCTTATTGACAAAGGAAGTTTTTTTGAACTAAAAAAACTTTTTGCACAAGAATTGATTACCGGATTGGCAAGAATCAATGGGAAAGTAGTAGGGGTTATCGCTAATCAGCCGAAAGTAAAAGGCGGCGTGTTGTTTGTTGATTCTGCCGATAAAGGAGCCAGATTTATCACTCTATGTGATGCATTTCATATTCCACTCCTATTTTTAACGGATGTTCCAGGCTTTATGATTGGGACAAAAGTAGAAAGAGCTGGTATTATTCGTCATGGAGCAAAATTAATTGCAGCGATGAGCTCGGCGACTGTACCTAAAATATCGGTTATCATTCGTAAAGCATATGGTGCTGGGCTTTATGCAATGGCTGGACCAGCGTTTGAACCAGATTGCTGTGTCGCTTTGCCAACTGCCCAAATTGCTGTTATGGGATCAGAAGCTGCAGTTAATGCGGTTTATTCAAATAAAATAAATGAAATAAAGGATCCAAAGGAAAAACGTGCTTTTATGCTTGAGAAGCAGAAGGAATATCAAGAAGCCATTGATATTTATAAATTAGCAGCCGAACTTATTATTGATGATATTGTTGCTCCTCGCGATTTAAGAGCTTTCCTTATCTCACGTTTTTCATTATATGAAACAAAGGAAATGGTTTTTAGTACCAGGAAACATCCTGTATATCCTGTTTAATAAAACATCTGTTACCGATTTATTGGTAACGGATGTTTTTTATTTATTTCATCTCCTATACGATGGATAGTAAATCCTTTATAATATTGAGGAGTAAAGTTCTTTTGATCTACTTGAAAGAGGCTTAGAAAGGGAATGGAAAATGAAAATCGGAATTATTGGCGGAGGCTCAATCGGTTTATTGTTTGCTTATTATTTACATAGGAATCATTCTGTCTGTTTATATGTACGTTCAAAGGAACAGGCTGAACAATTGCAGGAAAAGGGATTATTTCTAGCATGCGGCAAAGAGGAAAAGCAAGTTTCGCTGGATGTAAAATTAGCATCAGAATGGCTTGGTGAAGAAGAAGCAACTTTTATTGCCGTCAAACAATACCATTTGGCGGATTTAATAGAACAGCTTAGGGCTTTTAACAAGCCGGATAAGGTCCTGTTATTTTTGCAAAATGGGATGGGACATATTAAAATGCTGCGAAATTTATTTGGGGAAATATATGTTGGAACGGTTGAACATGGTGCCTTGAAAACAAGCGCAAATCGGGTCATTCATACGGGTATTGGCCTGACTAGGCTGGCTCCTTTTCGTCATTCCTTCACAGAGCATCAGGATTTTTCACATAAGATACATAGTGTAGATTTTCCTTTTCTTATAGAAGAAGATTATGAAAAAATGCTTATGAAAAAGCTCGTTGTTAATGCTGTGATTAATCCTTTAACGGCGATTTTGCAAGTTGAAAATGGCGAGCTCATCCATAATCCTCATTTTTTTCAAATGGTGAAAATGATGTTTACCGAAATTGAAAAAAGTTTATTACTCCAAAATAGTGAGGACTACTTTCAAAACGTTATTGCTGTCTGTGAAAAAACAGCACCTAATCAGTCCTCTATGCTTCGTGACTTATTAGAAAATCGCCCGACAGAAATTGATGCGATACTCGGGTTTATTTTAGAGAAAGCAGCAGAAAGAGAAATAAACACTCCGATCATTGAATCTTTGTATCAAGCTGTTAAAGGAAAGGAGTATAGAGTGGGGGAGTAAAAACGTGACTGGATTCTTTTCTTCCATTATTGCAACATTCGTGACTATTCCGTTGCTTGGGTATATAATCGTGTTTGTAATTAGTAAGCTAGTTACAAAACAGCATCGGAAGTCCGTAAGAATTGCAATTGATGTGACAACACTATTATTAATAATTGCTGTACATTATTTTATTAAAGCCATTTGGGATACTTCCTTACTATGGGTCATTCTAATCATCTTGCTGATTGTTGCAGTTGTATTTGTCATTGTACATTGGAAAGTAAAACATGACATTCAGTTTTCTAAGGTTTTTAAGGGATACTGGAGGTTCAATTTTTTGCTGTTTGGTTTCATTTATATTATTTTAATTGTATACGGACTTTTTTATCGTGTCAGTATGTCTATTTCAATGTCATAATTTCGTTAGTAGAAAGGAAGTCATAAATGGAGATGTTAAATCTCGAGCTGCCGGCAACCAATCGGTTTGCAACTGGATATTTAGCTGGCGCACCTGAGATACAACGTTTTTTTCACTATCAATATCAGAATGTTGCTGATTATGAAGAAAGAGTATTAGAGCTGGAAAAGCGGACGTTCTTGAGGGAAGAACTGGCTTCATGTATTGAAAAATATTTGGATCGTTTTCCAACATCTAAAACTGTATTGGAATCCCTGCAAAAATTAAGACAACCGAACAGTGTTGTAGTGATTGGCGGACAGCAGGCAGGAATCTTAACGGGTCCGTTATACTCTATACATAAGATTATTTCGATTATCGTTTTTGCTAGGCAAAAGGAAGCAGAACTTGGCATTCCAGTAGTTCCCATCTTTTGGATAGCGGGAGAAGACCATGATTATCAGGAAGTAAATCATATTTATGTAGAGAATGAAGGAAAAGTTCAAAAAGTAGTCTATCCTGAAAAAGTACTCGAGAAGAAAATGGTCTCGGATATTAAGATTGACAAACAATTATGTATTGCTTGGGTCGAAGAGATCGTTGAACTGCTGGGAGAAACCGATCATACGAAAGGTTTACTTTCCTTTTTAAAAGAGGCGGTAAATCAATCAGAAACGTTCGTTGACTTTTTTGCACACATCGTTATGGAATTATATAAGGATTATGGTTTACTTGTAATTGATTCCGGTTATTCTGGTTTACGCTGCCTTGAAAAGGAAATCTTATTTTCGCAGATTAAACAAGCGGTAAGTATAACAAACCATGTAAAAGAAGTTCAAGCAGAACTTGAAGAGGCTGGTTTTCCTCATTCGATTGATTTAAGCAATCAAGCTGCCAATATTTTTTATTATGATGACCGGTACAAAGAAAGAATTTTACTTGAGTATCAAGAAGAAACAAAAGAGTTTATTGGGAAGAACGGGGCGGTTACATTCACGATGGAGGAATTACTGCAAACAGCCTCTGAATTTCCATGGAAACTAAGTAACAATGTGGTGACCCGGCCCATTACACAGGAATGGCTGTTTCCGACACTGGCTTTTATTGCCGGACCAGGGGAAATTGCTTATTGGGCCGAATTAAAAAAAGCATTTGAAAGCTATTCAATGAAAATGCCGCCTATTGTTCCACGGTTAAATATAACTCTTGTAGACCGATCGGTTGAAACCGATTTTCTTGAGCTGGGGTTGTCGCTAGAGACTGTTCTAACAAAGGGTACGGACAAACAACAAGAGCAGTATTTATCGTCGGTAAAGGATCCAGAACTCGATCAGCTATTTAAACATGCCAAGGAGCAGCTGCTTAACAGCTATCATTTGATTAAGGAAAGAATAGATAGGGGACTTTCCCCACTTTTAGAAAAAAACCAGGAGAACTTGCTTAAACAAATCGAGTTTATGGAAGGGAAAGTCGACTTGGCTTTACAGGAAAAACATCAGGTGATTTTGACTAAATTCAGCCGGGTGAATAATAAGTTAAGGCCTTTAGGCTCTCCGCAGGAACGGATTTTAAATGCGGTTTACTATATGAATCAATATGGTATTCCTTTTCTTGCTGATTTAGCAGCCCTTTCCTACACATTCGATGGAAAGCATAAAGTCATAAAAATTTAACTCAAAACAGACCTTTTCCGAAATGGAAAGGTCTGTTTTTTTGCTTATTTTTTAAAAAAATTTCAATTTATTTACGTATATAGAAGGATTTTATTTCATCTGCGAGAATTACTAAAAATAAGTGGTGGAAAGTGGAGGGATGTGGTAAAGTAATTTTAGAAAGTGGGGGCAGCGGGTATGTTCATGGGCGAATATCATCATAATATTGATGCAAAGGGTCGTTTGATTGTACCTGCTAAATTCCGCAATGATTTAGGCGATTTGTTTATCTTAACTCGTGGTCTTGATCAATGTTTGTTTGGCTACCCGCTAAGTGAATGGCAGATTATTGAAGATAAATTGAAAAATCTTCCATTAACAAAAAAAGATGCCCGTGCATTTACTCGTTTCTTTTTCTCCGGTGCTACCGAATGTGAATTGGATAAACAAGGACGAATTAATATTGCGACTCCGCTTGTAAATTACGCAAAACTCGAAAAAGAATGTGTTGTATTAGGCGTTTCCAATCGAATCGAAATATGGAGTAAAGATATTTGGGACGAGTATTTTAGCGAATCAGCGGATTCTTTTGCTGAGATTGCAGAAAATATGATAGGGTTTGATATATAATCAGGATAGTATATGAAAATAATTTCCTGATCTTTTCGATTGGAAAGGTGGACGCAAATGTTTAATCACAAAACTGTATTATTAAATGAAGCTGTTGAGGGCTTAAATATTAAGCCTGATGGTATATATGTAGACTGTACACTTGGAGGAGCCGGTCATAGTGAGCTGATTTTATCAAAGCTATCAGAAACTGGTAAATTGTACGCCTTTGATCAGGATCAGACTGCGATCAATCATGCCAAAGACAAGCTGGCTCAATATGGAGATAAACTGACGATCATTAAAAGCAATTTTCTTCATATAAAAGAAGAGCTGGCGAATTTAAATGTGAACAGTGTAGATGGAGTATTATACGATTTAGGTGTTTCATCCCCACAACTTGACAATCCCGAAAGAGGTTTTAGCTACCATCACGATGCCCCTCTTGATATGAGAATGGACAAGGATGCTGAATTTTCAGCTTTTGATGTGATTAATCAATGGTCGTATGAAGCGCTTGTTCGTATATTCTTTCAGTATGGTGAAGAGAAATTCTCCAAGCAAATTGCTCGCAAAATCGAAGCAGCCCGCGAGATTAAACCCATTGAAACAACTGGACAGCTAGTTGACATTATTAAAGATGCAATTCCCGCTCCGGCACGTAGAAAAGGCGGTCATCCAGCAAAACGAATTTTTCAAGCCGTTCGTATTGCTGTCAATGATGAGTTAGGTGTGTTTGAGAAGTCGTTGGAGCAGGCTATTTCGATCTTAAAGCCTGGCGGGCGTATAAGCGTAATAACGTTCCATTCTCTCGAGGACAGGATTTGTAAGGTTACCTTTAAAAAGGCTAGTGAAACACCTGATCTGCCTCCTGGTCTCCCAATTATTCCAAAGGAATATCAACCTGTCTTAAAATTAATCACACGAAAACCAATCGTACCGCTGGAAGAGGAATTGTTAGAAAACAATCGGGCTCGTTCAGCAAAGCTCCGAATTGCCGAAAAACGATGAAAAAAGAATTTTTATGATAAGAACAATTACAATTGGAGGGGTATATGAATGGCTAATTTAGCAAGACAGCTTCGACAAGAGCAACGGGAGCAACAAACGACTATAGCTCCAAAAGCTCCAAAGAAAAAAGCACAACAGAAGAGATGGCTTTCTCCTGGTGAAAAGATTTTAGGAATAACATTTGGAGCATTGGTTTGTTTTGGCTCAATTCATATAATCTCCAATCAGGCTTCAATATACGAACTTAATGCAGAGATTCAAGATACGAATGATATGATTCAAGAGCAGCAAAAGTCCAATAGCGATTTATCGATTCAAGTCAGTGAGTTAAGCCAATATGATAGAATTAAAGAAAAAGCTAGAAAGCTTGGTCTTGAATTAAATGATCAAAATGTTAAGGTTGTGCAGGATTAATGATAAAAAAACAACGAAATATCAATTTTGGAGCAGCTATCTTATTTCTAATATTTAGCATGCTCTTTTTTGTCTTATTGTCCCGTTTTTTCTTTATTCAAGCAACCGGCGAAGTTAAGGGTCAGGTGCTTGCAGCAAAAGCCGAACAACAGTATACAGACTCAACGAAAATTGAAGCAAAGCGCGGAACGATATACGATCGGAATGGAGAAGTGATCGCGGAGGATCGGAGTTCATTTAGTTTAGTTGCGATTCTTGAAGAGGATATGACGACAGATCCGAAGAATCCTAATCATGTTGTCGATCTAAAGAAAACGGCTAAAGAGCTATCTAAATATATTAATTTAAAAGAATCTAAGATCTATGACATTCTCGAAGAAGGAAAGAAAAAAGATCGGTTCCAGGTGGAATTTGGATCTGCTGGTCGTGATATTTCGTATGAAACAAAGACAAACATTGAAAAACTAGATCTTCCAGGTATTGCCTTTAACAGAACGATGAAACGCTTTTACCCAAATGGAATTTTCGCTTCACATGTCATTGGATATACAGAAACGAGAGAAGATAAAAATGGTAAAACGTCAATTGTCGGCCAATTAGGGTTAGAGAAGAGCCTAAACGATGTTTTGACAGGAACTGATGGTTCATTTAAATTTGAAAGTGATGTATGGGGCTACTTACTTCCAGACGGAAAAGAACAAATTACGCCCGCTCGTGATGGAAAGGACGTCTACTTAACTATTGACCGCAAGATTCAGATTTTGCTTGAAGATGCGATGAATAAGGTAGATAAGGAATATAAACCGAAAAAAATGATTGGGATTGTAGCTGATGCTAAAACAGGTGAGATCCTTGCAATGGGACAGCGCCCTACATTTGACCCTGAGACAAGAGCAGGAATTGAAAATGGCTGGTATAATGAGGCGGTTGAAACATCATTTGAACCAGGTTCAACGATGAAGATATTTACTCTTGCTGCAGCAGTTGAAGAAGGGGTCTTTAATCCGAATGAATACTATGAATCAGGGACCTATAAAGTTGATCCTAAATCCCGAGCAGTACCCGATCATAACGGTGGAAGTGGATGGGGTTCCATTACCTACCTAGAAGGAGTTCAAAGGTCATCGAATGTTGCCTTTGCGAAGCTTGCTAATGAGAAGCTGGGATTTGATAAATTTAGAGAATATTTAACTCATTTTGGGTTTGATCAGCCGACAGGGATTGACCTGCCGAACGAAACAAATGGAAAATTAGCTTATACGTATCCAATTGAAAAGGCAACAACAGCCTTTGGACAAGGGACAGCGATTACTCCGATCCAACAGGTACAGGCAACTACGGCCATTACGAATGATGGAAATATGATGAGGCCCCATGTGATTGATAAAATTGTGGACCCTGATACGGGAAAAATGATAAAAGAAACAAAGCCGAAGGTAGCCGGAACTCCAATTTCAGCAGAAACAGCCGCGAAGGTGAGGGACTATTTAGGAACAGTTGTTACAGGTGAAAACGGAACAGGTAAAAAATATGCTCTCGAAGGATATGAAGTGGCGGGGAAAACAGGGACTGCGCAGATTCCTGGCAAAGGGGGATATTTAACAGGAGCAAGCAACTATATCTTTTCATTCCTCGGCATGGCTCCTAAGGATGATCCAAAGTTGATTATGTATGTAGCAGTACAGCAGCCTGATTTAACGAAAAACGCAGACGGAGCCGTTCCTGTTTCGATGATCTTTAATCCAGTGATGAAAAGCAGTCTACAGTACCTTCAAATTGAACCAACCGGAAAAAAACCTGCTGAGACTGCGAAAATTCCAAATGTTACCGGACTGTCGACGAACGAAGCAGCTGAGGTATTAACGGAAAAAGGCGTACAGCCTGTTATTGTTGGCAATGGTTCAAAGATTATTAAACAGATTCCAGCTAAGGGTGAAACACTTTTAGCCGGTGAAAGAGTCATCATTAAAACAGATGGAGATGTAACGGCTCCTGATATGTCAGGCTGGTCTATCCGGGATGTGATGAAGTTTGCTGAGGCAGCCGGTTTGAAATTAAACTCTGTCGGAAATGGCTATGTTGTTAAACAAAATGTTCAGGAAGGGTCTGTTATAAAAGAAGGCGAATTTTTAATTGTTGAACTGAATGATCCTGAAACGATAGTAAATAAAGAAAAAAATAATGATGATGAAGTGGAAGAAAAGGAAAAAACGGACGAAGTGAAAGTGAAAGATTAACGATCGTTGTAAGACATGACTGTCCGTTCTAATAAAAAAAGTACAAGCATATATTGGAACGAGCCATATGAAAGGGGGTTCGTTCTTTTTATGCGTGTATCAAATGTAACGGTCAGGAAGAGATTGACGATTGTCTTATTAGTAGGGATACTCGTATTTTCTATTATTGATATGCGGTTAGGATATGTTCAACTTTTTTTGGGAGATGGGCTGACTGAAAAGGCAAAAGGATTGTGGAGCCGGAATATTCCGTTTGAACCAAACCGGGGGGAAATTATCGACCGAAATGGTGTGGCGCTTGCAACCAATATTAGTGCGCCCACCGTTTATGTTGTTCCCCGTCAAATTAAAAACCCTCAGGAAGCAGCAGAAAAATTGGCATCTGTCTTAAATATGTCAAAAGAAAAGGCATATGAACTTATTACAAAAAAGACAAGCAGTGTAAAAATTCCGGAAGGCAGAAAGATTTCTCATGTAAAAGCCAAACAGATTCGTGCTTTAGGGATTGATGGTGTGTACATTGGAGAAGATTCAAAAAGACATTATCCATTTGGTAATTATCTTTCCCATGTTCTTGGTTTTGCTGGTATCGATAATCAAGGCTTGATGGGATTGGAGCTTTTCTATGATAAAGAGCTCAGCGGGACAGAAGGCTCGGTGAAGTTTTATGCGAATGCAAAGGGAGAACGGATGAACGATATGGCGGATGATTATGAGCCGCCGGTTGATGGCTTAGATTTAAAACTGACGATTGATTCGAAAATACAGACGATTTTAGAACGAGAATTTGACAATGCAGAAGCTACTTATAATCCAGATGGTCTTATTGGAATTGCCATGAATCCAAATACAGGAGAAATATTGGCGATGTCCAGCCGGCCAAGCTTTGATCCGGCTGACTTTCGAAATGTAGAACCTGAAATTTATAATCGCAACCTGCCAATTTGGAGTAGCTATGAACCAGGGTCAACATTTAAAATTATCACGTTGGCGGCAGCCCTTGAAGAGGGAAAAGTCGATTTGGAAAAAGAAGTATTTCATGATCCTGGATACGTTAGTGTCGGTGGTGCCAGATTGCGTTGCTGGAAAAAAGGCGGCCATGGCAGTCAGTCATTTCTTGAGGTCGTCCAAAACTCTTGTAACCCTGGATTTGTTGAACTTGGTGAGAGATTAGGAAAAGATACATTATTTAAATATGTTAAGGATTTTGGTTTTGGGGAAAAAACAGGTATTGACCTGCAAGGTGAAGGAAAAGGGATCCTGTTTAATCTTGAACGTGTCGGTCCTGTGGAGCAGGCAACGACTGCTTTTGGACAGGGGGTTTCGGTTACGCCTATCCAACAAGTTACGGCCGTTTCAGCAGCCATTAATGGCGGAACATTATATACGCCGTATGTGGCAAAGGAATTAATTGATCCGACCACTGGAGAAGTAGTGATGAAGAAAAACCCTGTTGCAAAAAGAAAAGTAATTTCAAATGAAACATCAACAAAAATTAGATATGCCCTCGAAAGCGTTGTCGCCCAAGGAACAGGCGGAAAAGCATTTGTGGATGGTTATCGAGTCGGCGGTAAAACAGGTACGGCACAAAAAGCACAAAACGGCCGCTATTTGGAAAATAATCATATTGTATCGTTTATCGGTTTTGCACCGGCAGATGATCCGCAAATTGTCGTTTATGTTGCGGTAGATAACCCAAAGGGGACCGTACAGTTCGGGGGTACAGTTGCAGCGCCGATCGTTGGAAATATTATTGGCGATAGCTTAAGAGTAATGGGTGTGGAGCCAAGAAAAGAACAAATAGAAAAAGAGTTAACGTGGATGGATACACCAATGATCGAAGTTCCTGACCTTGTTGGAATCTCTAAAACAGAAATACGTGAGCTTATGTTGAATTTAAAGATTGATGCCAGCGGTGATGGCGATACCGTTGTCAAACAAACACCTGAAGCAGGTGTGAAATTAAAAGAAGGTTCAACGATCAGGCTTTACTTTGGTAATTCTCCAGATAAAAATCAGTAATTTGTCGTATCACAGTGTCAACTAATCATATATTACACAGGGGGGCGGCTCGTTTTTACTCCGCCTCTTTTCACATATTATGAACTAGTTTAGCATGAACATATTGCTTTTTTTCTCATACATTAAAAATGAAAATAGATTAATTGCCATTTATCATGTAAAATAATATCGCGCTTGTTTGTAAGCAGGTCATCTAAGTATTTCAATTTTGAGAGGATTTGAGTGATTTGAAATTACATACCTTACTTCAATATTTGTATCCTTATTTGCCGGTTGATGGTGAAAATCCAGAGGTTACATCAATTGAAAATGATAACAGAAAGGTTCAGCCCGGCAGTCTATTTGTTTGTATCAAAGGCTATACGGTAGATGGGCATGATTTTGCACAGTCTGCAGAAAAAAATGGTGCCGTTGCTGTTTTAGCTGAAAGGGAACTATCATTAAATATTCCAGTTATTGTTGTCAAAAATACTAAGCGGGCCATGGCGTTATTAGCTGACTTCTTTTATGAACATCCAACACAAGCCTTGCACCTTGTAGGAATTACAGGTACAAATGGTAAAACAACGACAAGTCATTTAATCGAAAAAATTTTTTCTGATCATGGCAAAAAAACCGGTTTGATAGGAACAATGTATACAAAAATTGCCGGTGAAACGTTTAAAACAAAAAATACGACACCTGAAAGCTTGACACTGCAAAAAACATTTAAGGAAATGGTTGATGAGGGCGTAACTGCGGCAGTCATGGAGGTTTCTTCCCATGCGTTAGTGGAAGGACGGGTACATGGATGTGATTATGATGTGGCTGTTTTTACAAACCTTACCCAGGA
Source organism: Niallia oryzisoli (assembly GCF_036670025.1). NCBI lineage: Bacteria > Bacillati > Bacillota > Bacilli > Caryophanales > Bacillaceae > Niallia > Niallia oryzisoli. The sequence continues at coordinate 1,751,448 of NZ_CP137640.1, forward strand.
TCATCTAGATTATCATAAGACAATGGATGAATACCGTCAGGCAAAAGGGTTATTGTTCTCGCAGTTAGGAAATGCATTTAACAGCCGGAAGCCAAAATTTGCCGTATTAAATGTAGACGATAAAGCAAGTGAACAATACATAACGAATACTGCGGCAAGAGTAGTGACATATGGTATTGATCAAGAGGCTGATTTTTACGCAAAAAACATTCAAATGACAGCAAGAGGAACATCTTTCGAATTATGGAGCCCACTTGGAACGTATTCAATTAACATGAAGTTAATTGGCAAATTTAGTGTATATAATGTTTTGGCAAGTATTGCTGCTGCATTTGTTTCCGGTGTACCAATCAATAAAGCTATCTCTTCAATTGAAGAAGTAGAAGGGGTTTCCGGGCGTTTTGAAGCTGTGAGCGCTGGACAGGATTTTTCAGTCATTGTAGACTACTCCCATACTCCGGATAGTCTTGAAAATGCTTTAAAAACAGTTCGTCAGTTTGCAGAGAAACGGATCTTTGTTGTTGTTGGCTGTGGAGGCGACCGTGACAGAACAAAGCGGCCGCTGATGGCAAAAATTGCATGTCAGTTGGCAACCGATCCTATTTTTACATCTGATAACCCACGCAGTGAGGACCCTGAGGCCATTTTACGGGAGATGGAAGCAGGGGTTATCGGGGAAAAATATATAAGTATTACTGATCGTAAGCAGGCAATCCAATATGCGGTAAACGAAGCCAAACAAGGCGATGTCATTTTAATTGCCGGAAAAGGCCATGAAACATATCAGCAAATAGGCCGGGAAGTGTTTGATTTTGATGATCGGCTTGTTGCAAAAGGGGCTATTGAGGAGAAGATACAATGACATTAAGATATCGTGATTTGGTTCAATTATTTCCGGGAAACAAGGGGATAAGTGAACCGTCCTTATCGTTTTTAACCGTTACTGCTTTTGCTCGAATACCTCAGCCTAAAGGGATCTTTGTTCCCTTATTTCATAATTCGGGTGAATTAAAGGAAGCAATTGATCACGGTGCGGTCGCTGCTTTATGGGATGAAAAGATTCCACTGCCAGCCTATATGCCAAACCATTTTATTGTTTTTTATTGCAATGATTTACTGAAAGGTTTAAAAAAGATGATTGAATTATATCGTAAGAATCAGCTAGAAATGGAAGAAGAACAAATGAATCAAACAAAATTTTACTTTTTGCCTGAAATCAGTCTGAATGAGAAGGAAAGCACATATGATTTAGCTGTAATGGTAAATGAATTGGATCTGTTGTTGAAAGACAGCGAAGATGGGAGGGGGAAGTAAGTGCAAGAACAGGTGTTGTTTTTTTCTATATTACTTGGATTTCTCATAACGGTTTTACTATCCCCCATTTTCATACCTTTTTTAAGAAGATTAAAATTTGGACAAAGTATTCGTGAGGAAGGACCGAAATCTCACCAGAAGAAAACGGGGACTCCAACAATGGGCGGCATTATGATTTTACTTTCTATTATCATAACGACGCTGGTGATGACGGAGAAATTTAGTGAACCTACGATAAAGACGTTTATCCTTTTGTTTGTGACAATCGGGTTTGGACTTTTAGGGTTTTTGGATGATTTTATAAAAGTGGCAATGAAAAGAAACCTTGGTTTAACATCGAAGCAAAAACTGCTTGGCCAAATTGTCGTTTCAATTGTTGTCTATTTCTTATTAAAACAAACGAATTTTTCAACGTCCGTAGAGATTCCGTTTACCAATTATACAGTAGAGCTCGGCTTTTTTTATGCTTTATTTATTGTGTTCTGGCTTGTCGGGTTTTCCAATGCAGTCAATTTAACAGATGGACTTGATGGTCTTGTATCAGGAACAGCAGCCATAGCCTTTGGTGCTTTTGCTGTCTTAGCATGGAACCAATCGATGATCGAGGTTTCCATCTTCTCAGTAGCTGTTGTCGGGGCGGTGCTTGGTTTTCTTGTTTTTAACGCTCATCCAGCTAAGGTATTTATGGGAGATACAGGTTCGTTGGCGTTAGGAGGGGCTATCGCATCCGTTGCTATCTTAACAAAGCTTGAAATCATACTGCTTGTTATTGGCGGGGTATTTGTGATCGAAACTCTCTCGGTGATTTTGCAGGTTGCTTCATTTAAAACAACGGGAAAACGCATTTTCCGAATGAGTCCGCTGCACCATCATTATGAGTTATTGGGATGGAGTGAGTGGCGGGTAGTTGTCACATTCTGGACTGCTGGATTATTATTTGCCATAATAGGAATTTACATTGAGGTGTGGTTATAAATGAAAACAATAAATGATTATACTCATAAAAAAATACTAGTTCTTGGTTTGGCTAAAAGTGGTGTTGGTGCAGCATTACTATTACATAAGCTTGGTGCATTTGTCACTGTAAATGATTACAAGCCATTATCAGAGAATCCCGAAGCGCAAGGGCTCCTTGAACAGGGAATAAAGGTGATTTGCGGCGAGCATCCAATTGAACTGCTTGAAGAAGGATTTGAGTTGATTGTTAAGAATCCGGGGATTCCATATCATAATCCGATGATTGTAGGTGCGATGGAAAGGGGAATTCCTGTTATTACCGAGGTCGAACTGGCTTATCAAATTTCTGAGGCTCCTTTTATTGCTATTACAGGAACAAATGGAAAAACAACGACAACAACGCTAGTTTATGAAATGCTCAAGGCGGGGAATAAGAACCCGCTTATTGCTGGTAATATCGGTACCGTGGCTTCAGAGGTTGCACAAGCAGCGGAAGGACATAATCAAATTGTCATCGAGCTATCTTCGTTCCAGCTCATGGGTACTCCTAGCTTCAGACCAAAGATTGCCATTTTGACCAATTTGTATGATGCCCATCTCGATTATCATGGGACAAGATTAGAATACATAAAAGCAAAGGCAAATATAACTAAAAACCAAACGAGTGATGACTTTTTTATTGTTAACGCCGAGCAGGAAGAGGTAATGAATGTTGCCCGCGCGTCAAAGGCTCAGATTGTACCGTTTTCCCCTGTAAGAGAGCTTACTAATGGCGCATATATAAAAGATGGCTGGCTGATTTTCGAAGGGGAACAGATCATGCAGCAGGCAGATATAAGACTGCCTGGTGCGCATAATCTTGAAAATATTTTATCAGCGGTAGCAGCTGCTAAGTTGTCTGGAGTTCAAAATGATGCAATTTACCAAGTACTTACTACCTTTACAGGAGTTAAACATAGACTGCAATTTATCGGTGAAGTTTGCGGCAGACTGTTTTATAACGATTCAAAAGCGACTAATATATTGGCAACAAAGAATGCATTAGCGGCCTTCGATAAACCAATCATTTTGCTCGCAGGCGGTTTGGACAGGGGAAATGAATTCGATGAACTCATTCCTTCTTTTAAAAATGTCAAAGCAATGATTACGTTTGGACAAACAGCAGGAAAAATGGAAAATGCAGCACAAAAGGCAGGAATAAAAACAATTCAACGTGTCGATAATGTTGGAAAAGCTGTTCCTCTTGCTTATGAGCTCTCAGAACCGGGTGATGTCGTGCTATTATCACCAGCATGTGCGAGCTGGGATCAATATAAAACTTTTGAAGTAAGGGGAGACATTTTTATCGAAGCAGTGCATAAGCTTAAGTAAGGGCTTGTCTTCTAGAGGAGAATGTTTTTATTGTCACCTGAGTGGTTCCTAGACTTCTCTAAGCAGGCCAAATAACTTGCATTTCGAGGTGTGGTCTTTTGCCGACAAAAAAAACGACTCCTGATATTATTTTAATGATATTGACTTTTACGCTCTTAGCTATAGGATTGATCATGGTATACAGTGCAAGTGCCATTTGGGCAGATTATAAATTCGATGATTCCTTTTTCTTTGCTAAACGACAGATGCTGTTTGCTGGCGTAGGGATTGTTGGAATGTTTTTTATCATGAATGTGGATTATTGGACATGGAGAACATGGGCGAAAGTACTAATAATTGTTTGCTTTGTACTGTTATTGCTTGTGTTGATTCCGGGAATTGGGAACGTCCGTAACGGTTCACGAAGCTGGATTGGTATCGGTGCGTTTTCGATTCAGCCTTCAGAATTTATGAAGCTAGCAATGATCGCTTTTTTAGCTAAGTTTTTATCCGAGAAACAAAAATATATTACATCATTTAAAAAAGGTTTAGCACCTTCGTTAGGTCTAGTATTTTTAGCCTTTGGGATGATTATGCTCCAGCCTGATTTAGGGACAGGAACAGTCATGGTTGGTACCTGTATTGTGATGATTTTTATTGCCGGGGCAAGGGTAAGTCATTTTGCTGTTCTTGGGTTAATGGGGGTAGCTGGTTTCGCGGCACTGGTTATATCCGCTCCGTACCGGATTAAACGGATAACATCCTTTTTGGATCCGTGGCAGGATCCGCTTGGTAGTGGGTTTCAAATTATTCAATCACTATTTGCTATTGGACCAGGGGGATTATTCGGCTTAGGTTTGGGACAAAGCAGACAAAAATTTTTCTATTTGCCTGAGCCGCAAACAGATTTTATTTTTGCTATCTTAGCAGAAGAGTTAGGTTTTATCGGAGGATCCTTTATTTTATTATTGTTTTCTCTTTTGCTCTGGCGGGGGATACGAATCGCCTTAGGTGCCCCTGACCTTTATGGAAGTTTTCTAGCCGTTGGAATTATCGCGATGGTAGCAATCCAAGTGATGATCAATATTGGGGTTGTAACCGGCCTTATGCCGGTAACAGGGATCACGCTTCCATTTTTAAGCTATGGGGGCTCCTCGTTAACACTGATGCTTTTGGCAATTGGCGTGTTGCTGAATATAAGCCGCTATTCACGGTACTGATGGTGTTTTTTCTATTTGAGCTGACCGATTTCAGGTCAGTTTTTTTGTGGAGTGAGAAAGAATTGTTTTTTGCCTTCGTTCCGTCATAAAAAAGGATTATAATCAATAATGTTGAAATAGGTATTTCAAATGAATATCAATTTGGTTGCGTGTATTACACATTTATCATTCTTTTCTATAAATGATTACGATTTTATAACATTCTTTTGATGGTATCTTTCTTACGTTTGGAATATAGTAGAATAAGAAAAGTAAATAAGGGATTTTATTCACTTTTATAATTCCAAATTACATACTGTTAATTATCCGTTCTATGAGGTGAAACAATGAATATTGTGGTAAGCGGAGGAGGGACTGGAGGTCATATTTATCCAGCCCTAGCTCTTATTCGTGAGATAAAGAAAGCAGCACAAGATGTAAATTTTTTATACATCGGTACGGAAAAGGGACTTGAAAGCAAGCTTGTGACGCGAGAAAACATTCCTTTCAAATCAATACATATCACAGGTTTTAAAAGAAAAGTCTCATTTGAAAATGTCAAAACGATTCTCCGTTTTATTAAAGGAGTAAATGATAGTAAGAAAATGTTGAAGGAATTTAAAGCGGATGTTGTCATTGGTACTGGAGGATATGTATGTGGTCCTGTTGTTTATGCTGCCGCAAAGCTCGGGATACCGACAATTATCCATGAACAAAACAGTGTCCCTGGTTTAACGAATAAATTCTTAAGTCGTTATGTAGACCGGATTGCCGTGTGCTTTGAGGAAGCAAAAACGTTTTTTCCTGAATCGAAAGTGGTTCTTACCGGAAACCCTCGTGCTCAAGAAGTATTACACCAAGACGGGATAAAAGGTAGATTATCAGCTGGTTTAAGTGTAACCGAACCAGTTGTATTAATCGTTGGCGGCAGCCGGGGGGCAAGACCGATTAACGAAGCTGTTTTAAAAGCTTTATCATTACTCGGAGAAAAGCCTTATCAAGTGCTTTATGTTACAGGTGATGTTCATTATGAAGAGGTAAAAAAAGAAGTTGAACTAGTGGGAAATCCGAAGAATGTAATCATAAAACCATTTATTCATAATATGCCTGAGGTACTGGCCGGGGTTGATTTGACGGTCGCAAGAGCAGGTGCTACAACACTTGCTGAGCTTACCTCATTAGGCATCCCAAGTATATTGATTCCAAGCCCATATGTAACGAATAACCATCAAGAAAAAAATGCCCGTGCATTAAGTGATCACGATGCGGCTGAATTACTGCTTGAAAAAGATTTGACTAGTCATAAGCTCGTGGCAGAGATTGATCGGATCCTCATGGATGAAAACACGCTTAAGAAAATGAAAAAATCAGCAAAGGAATTAGGAATACCAGATGCTGCAAGTAGACTTTATCTTTTAATGAAGGAGCTTGTTGATAAGAAAAAGTAGCCCATTTATGATTTCGTCATACACTATGGTAAGCTATTTTTCAGGAGGGTTTTATGGACAATAATATAAATACGTTAATGAATGAACTTATAGAGTTAAATGTCGGCAAAGTGAAAAGACATGAGCCGCTTGCCAATCATACAACTATCAAAATAGGTGGTCCTGCCGATTTGTTGATTGAACCTAGTTCAATCAAATATTTGGAAACAACGTTGAATTTGATACGAAAATATAAAGTAGGCTGGAGAGCCATCGGCAGAGGATCCAATTTACTTGTTTCAGATGATGGTATTGAAGGAATCGTTATTAAATTAGGCAGCGGTTTAGATCATATGGATGTGAACGGAACGGTTTTAACAGTGGGAGCAGGTTATCCTCTTGTCAGCCTGGCTATGAAAATCAGCCGCCAAGGATTATCCGGACTTGAGTTTGCCAGCGGGATCCCTGGATCTGTTGGCGGAGCTGTTTATATGAATGCCGGAGCACATGGCTCAGATATATCCAAAATCCTAACGGAAGCACATATTCTTTTTGAAGATGGCACTATGAAATGGCTATCGAACGAGGAAATGGAATTTTCATATCGGACTTCTGTACTACAGAAAAAACGTCCTGGTATTGTCATTGAAGCCAGATTCCAACTGACTGAAGGGGACAAAGATAAGATTGTTGATGTCATGCAAAAGAATAAAGACTATCGAAAAGATACACAGCCATGGAATTTTCCATGTGCAGGGAGTATTTTTCGAAATCCACTGCCAAACTATGCGGGCCGATTAGTTGAAGAGGCAGGATTAAAAGGGCATCAAATTGGCGGTGCGAAAATTTCCGAAATGCATGGGAATTTTATTGTAAATGCAGGAAATGCCACGGCTTGTGACGTATTAAATTTAATAGAACATGTGAAAAAAACCGTTTTTGAATTATACCAAGTCAAAATGGAAACCGAAGTAGAGATAATAGGAAGAAAGTAACGGAAAACTTCCAAACGCAACATCCATTTACTGTGTTATAATTATCTATTGAAATATACTTAAAAACCATAACGGCATGATACTCGTGCCGTTGTTTTTAATAAGAAATGCGGACAAGCCATGAGAGGTGTGAGGTGATTGGAATGGAAAATGGTAATGTTGTCTCAATTGAAGATCGTATACCTAAATTAAAACAACAGCGCAGAAAAAAAGCCAATCGACGACTAATCTTTTTACTATTGCTATTTTTTATTCTAATCGCTTTTATTCTATATTTTCAATCTCCATTAAGTTATGTTAATCATGTTGTTATCAATGGAAATACAGCCCACACAGATAAGGAAATCATGGCGGTTGTCGGAATCAAAAAAGAGACAAATATTTGGAAAGTCCGCAAAAAGGAAATAGAAGAGAAGCTAATCGCCCTGCCTGAAATGAAAAAAGCAGACGTTGTGACAAAGCTGCCAAATTCTATCATTATAAATGTTCAAGAATATAAACGAATATCCTATATCTCTAAAGGGAAAAACTTTTTACCTGTTTTGGAAAATGGCAATATTCTTCAGGAGAAAAAAACAACAGACCTTCCATTAAATGCCCCCATTTTATTCAGTTTTTCTGAAAATAAAGCATTGAAGGAAATGATTGTTAGTCTAGAAAAATTACCTGCAGAAGTGTTGAATTCGATTTCAGAAATTCATTATGATCCAACAGAATCAGATCCATTTCATATTTCACTTTTTATGAATGACGGCAATCAAGTGAGTGCAACTATAAGAACATTTGCGGAAAAGATGTCCCATTACCCTTCAATTATAAGCCAGCTTGATCCAACCCAAAAAGGCGTGATTAATTTAGAAGTTGGTTCATACTTTAAGGCTTATGAACTGGAAGGAGATGAGCCGGTTGAAACAGATAAAGATCGTGAGGGGTAGATATGTCCTATTAACAGTTGTCTGCCTTGTCTTTGGGTTTATGATTGCATTCTCTTATCATTTAACCGAAAAACAGGCAAGTAATTCGAATATGACAAGCAGTCAATTTGAACGGGATATGGAACTAAGAAATGAATTGATCAAACAAGAAGAAAAAAATCGAGAGCTCAAGCAGGAACTGAGTCAAAAACAGAAGCAAGTGTTGAATAAAGAAAAGGAATTATCCAATGAGGCGCAAATTTATTTCAACCTTGCCGAAGATACAGAAAAATATCGAATGTATCTAGGTAAGGTTGACGTCAAAGGTGAGGGTGTTCAAGTAACCCTTGCGGACAGTGATTATAACCTTGATGAGCAAAACCCTAATCAATATATTGTTCATGAACATCATGTCTTTAAAGTTATAAATGAACTTAATATTTCAGGGGCTAGTGCGATTGCGATCAATGGGCAGAGGCTTTCACATGATTCATATGTGCTCTGTAATGGTCCGGTTATCGAAGTGGATGGGAAGAGTTTCCCTGCGCCATTTGTCATCACAGCCATTGGTGATGCGGACACAATGGCTGAATCATTAAACCTAAAAGGAGGAGTAAAAGATATTCTTGTAAATGAAAATGTTCAATTTACGCTAGAGAAAAAAGCTGAAATTGTGATAAACGCTAAATTAAATAGTTAATGGTTCTGGTAAAAGTAAGGTGGATCGAACATGGGGCAAAAAAGTTATCTAAGCATGGGGGTTATTACATTAATCATTGGTTTGATGATCGCCGTTCAATATCAAACTGTCAAAGATCCAATTGTTCGCGACACACGTGATACTTCACAGTTGCGCGAGGATTTAGTAAAAGAAAAAGAGCTTTATTTAAGTTTGATTCGTGAAATTAGATCGAATGAGGAAAAACTTGAAAAATACGAAACTGAGCGATCACAAAGCAAAGAACAGATTCTAAAAGAAACATTAAATGAATTAAAGACTGAAGCTGGCATGACAGAAGTCAAAGGACCGGGAATTGTGATCAATATTGAACATGTTGATGAGGCCCTATTACCTGGGAAAGTTGTATCTCCCATTTCTCCCTATTTAATCCAAAGGCTGGTCAATGAACTCAATCAATATGGTGCTAATCATATTTCAATTGCCGGACAGCGACTGATTAATTCCAGCGTGATTCGCGATATCAATGGCCAAACAAAGGTGGATGGATACAGTTTAGATACGTTTCCGATTGAAGTAAAAATAGCCGTTGATAATATAGAGGCAGCCGAAAAACTACATAACCGTATGCAAGTATCATCTTCAGCAGAGGACTTTTTTGTGGATAATTTTCGTTTAAAAATATCAGATCCTCAAACAAACATAATCATACCGGCATATAAGGACAGCTTAAAAATCCGTCACATGGAGTTGGCAGAGACTGAAAAAGGAGGGTAAACATGTGGCTTCCCGTTCTCGGGTTACTGATAGGGTTATTTCTCGGTTCGCTCACCGATATAAGGATCCCTGTTGAATATTCCAATTATTTATCGATTGCTGTACTTGCAGCGCTGGACACATTATTTGGGGGAATAAGAGCACATCTGCAAAATATTTATGATGAAAAAGTATTTGTGTCAGGCTTTTTCTTTAATATTATTTTAGCTGCAAGTTTAGCTTTTCTAGGTGTCCATCTTGGTGTAGACTTATATCTAGCAGCAGTTTTTGCATTTGGTGTTAGGCTTTTTCAAAATATTGCTGTTATTCGAAGAATTCTACTTACAAAGTGGTCAGCAAATAAGGAAAAAATGTAAAAAAATTAAATTTTAAAAAGGGAATAATTACATTTTGACGAATAATTTTAAGATAAAAGTAAAAGCGAACAAAAATTGCAGAAATTCGTAAGAGGGTTTCAAACTAAAGGACCAAGAAGCAGGTTCGCTAATCGTCAAATATAGTTATTACTTAATTTAGAGACTTGTTGTTCAAACAGTAATTGTAAAGGGAGGTGCCATAGAATGAACAGCAATGAAATTTACGTTAGCCTTGACATCGGTACATCCAGTGTGAAAGTAATCATAGGTGAAATGGTCAACGATGCATTAAATATTATTGGCGTGGGAAATGTTCCCTCTGAAGGATTACGAAAAGGTTCAATTGTTGATATAGATGAAACCGTTCATTCTATTAGGAAAGCAATAGAACAGGCTGAAAGAATGATAGGGATGGACATTCGGCAAGTGATTGTTGGAATAACAGGTAATCATATCATGCTGCAGCCTTCACACGGAGTAGTTGCCGTATCAAGCGAAAACAGGGAAATATCGGATGTGGACATCGCTAGAGTTTTAGAGGCGGCACAAGTTGTTTCAGTTCCTCCAGAGAGAGAAATTATTGATGTGATTCCAAAACAGTTTATTGTTGATGGTCTTGATGAAATTCATGATCCACGCGGAATGATTGGTGTTCGGCTTGAAGTGGAAGGTACGATTATTACAGGTTCAAAGACAATCCTACATAATATTTTGCGCTGCGTAGAGAAAGCGGGTTTAGAAATATTAGACATAACTTTACAGCCACTTGCTGCAGGATCGTTTGCCCTTTCAAAGGATGAAAAAAATCTTGGCGTTGCTCTCATTGATATTGGCGGAGGATCAACAACGATCGCATTATTTGAACAAGGCGGGTTACGTGCTACGTCTGTCCTTCCGGTTGGCGGAGATCATATTACAAAGGACATATCCATTGGACTTAGAACTTCATCTGAAGATGCTGAAAAATTAAAAATCAAATATGGACATGCTTTTTATGATCACGCTTCCGAGGATGTGGTATTTAATGTTCCGATTATTGGGAGTGATCAGCAGCAGACTTTTAATCAATTAGAATTAAGTGATATTATTGAAGCTAGAATGGAAGAAATCTTTGAAATGATTCTAGCGGAAATTCATCGTTTAGGCCTAAGGGATGTACCTGGTGGTTTTGTCCTAACCGGTGGTGTCGCTAATACACCAGGAATCCTTGAACTGGCACAGGTTGTGTTCGAAAACCGGGTTCGTATTGCGATTCCTGATTATATTGGCGTGAGGGAGCCGCATTTTACGACTGCTGTCGGTTTAATTAAGTTTGCCTATAAAAATGCAAAGATTCAAGGGAGACAGATGAGTTCAACTTCTGTTAATAATCATGAAGTAAAAGAGAAACGACCGGTAAAACAAGCGCAGGCAAAGTCAAAGCCGGAAAAACAACCTGAAGAAAAAGTTTCTTCAAAAATGAAAAAGTTTTTTGGTTACTTTTTCGAATAATAAAATCGAAATAACAGACTGATATAATGTAGCAATCCGAGTATGCACTGCTAACAGGAATATCGACGATTTAGGAGGATTTGTCATGCTGGAATTTGAATCAAATGTAGAGGCATTAGCAACGATAAAGGTTATAGGTGTTGGCGGTGGGGGGAATAATGCCGTCAACCGTATGATAGAACATGGTGTTCAAGGTGTAGAATTTATTGCCGTTAATACTGATGCCCAAGCATTGAATCTGTCAAAAGCAGAAATAAAAATGCAAATTGGCGGTAAATTAACAAGAGGACTTGGTGCAGGTGCTAATCCTGAAGTAGGAAAAAAAGCGGCGGAAGAAAGTAAAGAACAAATTGAAGAAGCCTTAAAAGGTGCTGATATGGTTTTTGTTACTTGCGGTATGGGAGGCGGAACAGGAACTGGTGCTGCCCCTGTGGTTGCACAAATTGCAAGAGACTTAGGTGCATTAACGGTAGGAGTAGTAACGAGACCGTTTACATTTGAAGGAAGAAAAAGGGCTACACAAGCTACTGGCGGGATTTCCTGTATGAAGGAATCTGTCGATACATTAATTGTCATTCCGAATGATCGTCTTCTTGAAATTGTTGATAAAAGCACGCCAATGCTTGAGGCATTTAGAGAAGCAGATAATGTACTTCGTCAAGGGGTTCAAGGGATTTCAGATTTAATCGCTGTACCTGGTTTAATTAACCTGGACTTCGCCGATGTAAAAACTATTATGTCTAATAAAGGCTCTGCATTGATGGGAATAGGTGTGGCTTCAGGTGAAAACCGTGCTGCTGAAGCTGCGAAAAAATCAATTTCTTCACCATTACTTGAAACATCTATTGATGGTGCACAGGGTGTGTTATTAAATATTACCGGCGGTTCAAATTTAAGTCTTTATGAAGTACAAGAAGCAGCCGATATTGTTGCGAGTGCCTCCGACCAAGAAGTAAACATGATTTTTGGTTCTGTCATTAACGATAATTTAAAGGATGAAATCGTTGTAACGGTAATCGCAACCGGGTTTAATGAAGAAGTCATGCAGTCGGCAAAACCGATGCGTCCTTCTTTTGGTCAACAGCAACAGCAAAAGACTGTGACAAATACAGTGAAAAGAGAGCCTAAAAGAGAAGAGCCTCCTGTAGAGCAGACAAGAGTAAGTGCACCACAGCAAGGTGAAGATGTTCTTGATATTCCAACTTTCTTGAGAAATCGCAATAGAAGAAGGTAAACATAAAAAAAGCATAGCCATTGGCTATGCCTTTTTTATTATGCACAAGGGTAGGTTTCTATCTACTTATACACGTGCAAAATTCATAGTAGATTGGCGAAAAAGGAATCGGATTCCTGTTAATTAAGTGAATGTTAACATAAATAAAATAGTGACAAAAAGCGGTGGGAATAGTGAAAATTTCTGCTTTTTTATAACCAGAAAGTGACACACTTCATCAATGAAGGTAATGTATACTTTTTTGTAACAGATTAATAGATAAAAGGAGGAAGTCTATTGGCCGTTTATTTAGATATCATTTGGTTACTAAATTTCTTATTTGATAGCCTCCTTCTTTATTTAACTGCCCTAGTTTTAAAAAGGGATTTCCGTTTTTGGAGACTTTTAGCAGGGGGGATGATCGGTTCATTCATCATTATATTATCGATTACACCTTTGAATACCTATTCAGGGCACCCAATGGTAAAGTTATTGTTTTCTGTTTTAATGATTCTCACAGTTTTTGGGTATAAGAGATTTAAATATTTTCTCAGTGGACTTATGACATTTTATTTGACTACTTTTCTTGTTGGCGGTTCATTAATGGGCATACATTATTTTATTCAATTTGATATGAATCTTTCATCGTCTGTATTTTTGGCAAGTGTAAAAGGGTTTGGTGATCCAATTAGCTGGTTGTTTATTGTATTTGGCTTTCCTTTAGCATGGCAGTTTTCCAAAAGGAATTTTGAGCGAATAGAAGTGGCAAAAATTCAATACAGCCAGAAAGTGCTGCTACAGATTGTTTTAGACGGCAAATCATATAATTTTACCGGCCTCGTAGATAGTGGCAATCAGTTGTATGATCCTATTTCAAAAATGCCGGTCATGTTTGTTTCAGTAAAAAAAATATTAGAGGAATTACCAGAGGAATTAAAGCTGGTTGCCTTAGGCTCAGAGCAAGTCATTATGGGCAATACACCAATGGCACCGGAGTGGGAAAATCGCATGAGAGTGATTCCTTATAAAGTGTTGGGAAAGGAGCATCAATTAATTATTGCCATCAAACCGGAGCAAATCATGATTACGCAAAATGGAGAAACGCATCAAGTTGAAAAAGGCCTTGTTTCCTTCACGATGCAGGAACTCTCCTCTGACGACAGTTTCCAAGCCATCGTCCATCCTAAAATGCTAAATGGAATAAGAAAAGCGGAGCCGGCTTGACCAGGGGCGACAAGCATAAGATGGCCCGAGGGTGAGGTTGTCCTTTAACCTCATCATCGGGACAGCTTATGACTCGAGCCCCTAGCCGGCGGAACTGGATCAAAGAAAAGCGGAGCCGGCTTGACCAGGGGCGACAAGCATAAGATGGCCCGAGGGTGAGGTTGTCCTTTAACCTCATCATCGGGACAGCTTATGACTCGAGCCCCTAGCCGGCGGAGCTGGATCAAAGAAAAGCGGAGCCGGCTTGACCAGGGGAGTCAAGCTATAAGTAATGATAATAATTAACCGCCAAAAGGAGGAATAATGATGAAAAAATTCAAACTACGCCTTTCGTATTATTGGTATAGACTATTGTTTAAACTGGGCTTAAAGGCCGATGAAACATACTATATTGGCGGTAGTGAAGCATTACCACCTCCTTTAAATAAAGAAGAGGAAGCGTTATTAATTGAAAAACTGCCAAATGGTGATAAAGCGGCGAGGTCCATCCTAATTGAACGGAACCTGAGATTGGTTGTTTATATCGCAAGGAAATTTGAAAATACCGGTATCAATATTGAGGATTTAATAAGCATAGGTACCATAGGTCTAATTAAAGCTGTCAACACGTTTAATCCAGAAAAGAAAATCAAATTAGCTACATATGCATCACGGTGCATTGAAAATGAAATTCTCATGTACTTACGGAGGAATAATAAAATACGATCAGAAGTGTCATTTGACGAACCCTTGAACATCGATTGGGATGGCAATGAACTGCTGCTCTCTGATGTACTTGGAACAGAAGAAGATATCATTACGAAGGATTTGGAAGCCAGTGTGGATAAAAAACTCCTGTTAAAAGCCCTTCATCAGCTATCAGACCGCGAAAAACAAATCATGGAGCTTCGTTTTGGTCTTGGTACAGGTGAAGAAAAAACGCAAAAGGATGTTGCGGATATGCTTGGAATATCGCAATCCTATATTTCACGCTTAGAAAAGCGAATTATCAAAAGACTCAAAAAGGAATTTAATAAAATGGTGTAAATAAAAATTTTTTTCTAAACGAAGAATCAAGATAATTCCCAAGTTTTGTTAGGCTTTTTTCTATTTTCACTTTGTTCCCTCCGTTTTGCCAGTGCATATTTTTCCTTACAGGGGAGATACTGTTTTTTGTACAGCAACTCCTGTAAGGAGGGAAATGGATTGACTCGAAACAAAGTAGAAATTTGCGGTGTTGACACATCAAAGCTTCCAGTATTGAAGAACGAAGAAATGAGATTGCTTTTTAAGCAAATGCAACAAGAAGGGGACATATCCGCACGGGAAAAACTCGTTAACGGGAACCTGCGCCTCGTATTAAGTGTTATTCAAAGATTTAATAACAGGGGCGAGTTTGTTGATGATCTGTTCCAAGTTGGCTGTATTGGACTTATGAAATCAATTGATAATTTTGATTTAAGTCAAAACGTTAAATTTTCCACCTATGCTGTTCCGATGATTATCGGAGAAATCAGACGTTATTTGCGTGATAATAACCCGATACGAGTATCGCGGTCACTTAGGGACATCGCTTATAAGGCGCTGCAAGTACGGGAACGTTTAATGAGTAAAACATCACGCGAACCTACAGCGGAAGAAATTGCAAAAGAGCTTGATGTTCCACATGAAGAAATTGTTTTTGCCCTTGATGCTATCCAAGATCCTGTATCACTATTTGAACCGATTTATAATGATGGCGGAGATCCGATATTTGTTATGGATCAGTTAAGTGATGAGAAGAACAAGGATATTAATTGGATTGAGGAAATCGCTCTCAAAGAAGGCATGCGCAGACTAAATGAACGAGAAAAGCTTATTTTAAGGAAGCGATTTTTTCAAGGGAAAACCCAAATGGAAGTGGCAGAGGAAATCGGTATTTCTCAAGCACAGGTCTCCAGGCTGGAGAAAGCTGCCATTAAACAAATGAATAAAAATATACAAAGTTAAAGCTGCCAAAAGGCAGCTTTTTATTGTGAAAAAAGACTTTTAGTTGATGTAAAACCAAGTGATTTTTCCTATACGTTTCATCATATACATAAGGTAAGGCTAATTGTGGGAGTGAATACGTATGGTAAGAATCTCTGATTTTCAAATAAAAGATGTCGTCAATGTCGCAGACGGGAAAAAACTTGGAAATATCGGTGATATTGAAATTGATGTACAAACCGGGAAAATTGAAGCAATCATTATTTCAGGTTCCGGAAAGATACTTGGCTTTTTTGGAAAAGATGAGGAATTCATTATTCCCTGGAAGAATATTTTGAAAATAGGGGAAGATGTGATACTTGTTCGTTATAAAGACTCATCTGAGTATAAAACAAATGAAGAAGAAGGGTCTTGATGATTTTTACTGGGATGCGTTTTCATTGTGTGATAGAATAATTTAAAAAACGATGAGGTAATGAGATGGATCCTTTTAAATTAGAATCAAATGAATATTTTGTCCTTGAAGATTGGGTCCAAAGGTTTCCAAACTTATCGGTCGGGTTTACAACGAAGAATGGCGGCAAAAGCAGCGGGGATTTTACAAGTTTAAATGTCGGTTTTCATGTAAATGATTGTCAGCAGACTGTAAATGAAAACCGGCTTCTTTTAGCGGAAAAACTTGATTTTCCTTTGCCCGATTGGGTAGGTGCCCAGCAGACCCACGAAACAGTGGTTAAAAAGGTAACGAAAGCAGATAAAGGCAATGGTGCCTCTTCATATGAAAATGCATTTAAGCATACGGATGGCTTTTTTACATATGAAAAGGGGATATTACTGACTTTATGCTATGCAGATTGTGTTCCGCTTTACTTCCTTCATCCTGAATCGGGTGCGATCGGAATTGCCCATGCAGGCTGGAAAGGGACGGTTAATGGCATTGCTGAAGAAATGATTCGTGTATTTCAATCTGAAGGAATAAATTCAAATGACATTTTTGTGGCAATTGGACCCTCTATATGCGAAAATTGTTATATAGTTGATGATCGTGTTATAAAATTAGTGCAAAATAAACTAGAAGATGTCGAGTCAAAACCATATAATTTAATCAGTGATCATCAATATCAATTGAATTTAAAGGAATGTAATAAAGAAATCCTTTTAAGGGCAGGGGTACAGAAGGAACATATTCTGATAACGAATCTATGTACGAGTTGTCATAAGGAACATTTTTTTTCACATCGTAGAGATCAAGGAAAAACCGGACGAATGATGAGTTTTATCGGTTGGAAGGAGGCTATTCTGTAAGTAATGAAAGTGGCAGATAATTTAAAGACAATCAAAGAAACGATAGCGAAAGCGTGTGAACAGTCTAACCGAAGGCCAGAAGAGATCAAAATCATAGCAGTAACAAAATATGTTTCGATTGAACGGGCTAAGGAAGCTTTAGATTCCGGGATAGTTGATCTTGGTGAGAATCGTGAGGAAGGCTTAACAGCAAAATGGGAAGTTTTACAGAACAAGCCAACATGGCATTTTATCGGATCATTGCAATCACGGAAGGTAAAAAATATTATCGATAGAGTAGACTATATTCATTCTCTAGACCGCCTATCATTGGCTCAAGAAATAAATAAACGGGCAAAACGCATAATCAAATGTTTAGTACAAGTGAATGTGTCTGGGGAAGAGTCAAAACACGGTTTAGCACCGGAAGAAGTTAGATCCTTTATTGATGAAATGAAACAATTTTCGAACATTGAGGTTGCTGGCTTAATGACAATGGCACCTTATACAAATGATCGGGAATTCCTGCGTGAATGCTTTAAAAGATTGAAGAATATCCAATTGGACATTCAACGATTGGAACTTGATTATGCACCTTGTACTGAATTATCGATGGGGATGTCAAATGATTATGCTATAGCCATTGAAGAAGGTGCAACAATGGTTCGCATTGGGACAGCCTTAGTCGGAGAAGAATAGGAGGTTCGAAAAATGAGCATTAAATCTAAATTTAAAACATTTTTCTTTTTAGATGATGAATATGCTGATAACGAAGAGGATCAATATGAAGAAGAATATGAACCTGAAAAAAAGCAAAAAACATTCTCACCGCCGCCTAAGCCTAATGTTGTAAGCTTACAAAGCGTACAAAAGTCCTCTAAAGTTGTGTTAGTCGAACCTCGTGTCTATGCAGAAGCGCAGGATGTTGCAGACCATTTAAAAAACAGGAAAGCAGTTGTAGTGAATTTACAACGCATTGATCATGATCAAGCAAGAAGAATTGTTGACTTTCTTAGCGGAACTGTCTATGCATTAGGCGGGGACATACAAAAAATTGGATTGGATATTTTTCTTTGTACACCAGATAATGTTGAGGTTTCCGGCAGTATATCAGAATTTCTCCAAGAAAAAGAATTCGAACATTCGAGGTGGTAATTGTAAATGGGATTTATTATTAGCATACTGTCTACTTTAATTTATTACTATTCATGGGCATTAATTATTTATATTTTAATGTCATGGTTTCCCAATGCCCGCTCATCAGCAATTGGCCAATTTTTAGCCCGCATATGTGAGCCGTATTTAGAGCCTTTTCGTCGTTTTATTCCATCAATCGGGATGATTGATATTTCACCAATTGTTGCATTTATGGTTCTGAACTTTGCTACAGCAGGATTAGGACAACTTGCAAGGTGGTTTGCATAGAGCACAATAAAATGGGTATGAAAAAGGGGCTCTATAGTCTGTCCCTTTTTTATTAGGATTTAATAAAGGTGAAAAACATGTCAATCTATCAGCATTTTCGACCAGAGGAACGGGATTTTATAAACCAGGTAATGAATTGGAAAGCGTATGTTGAAGAAGTATATGCTCCGAAATTAACGGATTTTCTAGATCCTCGTGAGCAGCAAATAGTCAAAATGATAATTGGACAGCAAATGGAAGTGAAATGGGAGTTTTTTGGAGGTTCTGTCTATACAGAACGAAAAAGGGCCCTTTTATATCCAGAATATTACCTTAGCGAAGACAGCGATTATAAAATAAATTTATATGAGATTCAGTATCCAAAAAAGTTTATCAGCCTATCCCATCGTGATGTATTAGGCAGTTTGATGTCACTCGGCTTGCGACGGGAAAAATTTGGTGACATTGTCATTGTTGGCGATCGTATGCAATTTTATTGCGCAGAAGAAGTCGGGGAATATGTACGTCTGCAATTACAAACAGTTGGAAGAGCTAATATCCAATTATTGGAGCAGCCATTGACTGAAGGTATCGCATATGAAGACCTCTGGCATGAAACGGCCGTTTCTGTTTCCTCATTAAGGCTTGATGCAGTCATCGCTTCGATTTTTAAACTTTCAAGACAAAAGGCTCAAAGCTTAATCAGTTCGCAACTTGTGAAAGTAAACTGGACAACCATCGAAAATACTTCTTTTGAATGCGGTACAGGTGATACGATTTCCGTACGGGGCTTCGGCCGCGGTAAGCTGTTCTCTATTGAAGGGAAAACTAAAAAGGAGAAATGGCGTATTTCAGTAGGAAGACAAAAATAATTATTATTATTGCAGGAATATAAATAAATTTGTCGAAAAAGAAAAAGGCAAACTAGAGAAAATACTTGGGAGGTGGCAGCATGCCATTAACGCCATTGGATATACATAATAAGGAGTTTAGTAAAGGATTTCGGGGATATGATGAGGATGAGGTAAATGAATTCCTTGACCAAGTGATCAAGGATTATGAAATCGTTCTTCGTGAAAAAAAAGAGCTGGAAGACAGGCTTAACGAAATGACGGACCGAATGGGGCATTTTAACTCATTAGAGGAAACGCTTAATAAATCAATTGTAGTTGCTCAAGAAGCCGCTGAGGAAGTCAAGCGGAATGCCCAAAAGGAAGCAAAGCTTATTATTAAAGAAGCCGAAAAAAATTCCGACCGCATTGTGAACGATTCACTTTCAAAGGCCAGAAAAATTGCGCTTGAAATTGAAGAGCTTAAAAAACAATCAAAAGTATTTCGTACCCGTTTTAAAATGTTGATTGAAGCACAGCTTGATTTATTGAATAATGATGATTGGGATCATTTGCTTGAATACGAGCTTGATTCCACAGAGTTAAAATCCACGCAAGAAGAAGATTCCTTAGCTTGACGTATTGCTGTAAAAAAGCATATAATTTCTATTACAATATGAATTAAACGTTGACAGGGACAGTACAGCTTAAAAAAAGCTTATCAAGCGAACCGGGGATGGTGAAAGCTCGGTATAAGCATTAAGACTGGAAGATCACCCTTGAGTTCCTTTCTGAAACTTTAAAAAAGGAGTAAGAAAAGGCGTATCATTCGCGTTAAGAATGTTATTGAGCGGATAGATGAGATTTTTTCTATCTACAAGGGTGGTACCGCGGGAAATAAAGCCTTTCTCGTCCCTTTTTGGGATGAGATGGGCTTTTTTGTTTTTCTTTTTCATACGAGATATAAAAAACAGCTAAGAATATAGCTAATGAATTTTAATGGAGGAAGTAAAATGGATTACAAAGATACTTTATTAATGCCAAAAACTGAATTTCCTATGCGTGGCAATCTTCCAAAAAGAGAGCCTGAAATTCAAGAAAAATGGAAAGAAATGGATATTTATAAATTAGTGCAAGAGAGAACAAAGGACCGCCCGATGTTCGTACTTCACGACGGACCTCCATATGCGAATGGTGATATTCATATGGGTCATGCATTGAATAAAATTTTAAAAGACTTTATTGTTCGCTATAAATCAATGAGCGGATACAATGCTCCATATGTACCCGGCTGGGATACTCACGGTCTGCCAATTGAGCAGGCATTGACTAACAAAGGTGTAAACCGTAAAGAAATGACAGTTGCTGAATTTAGAAAGCTTTGTGAAAAGTACGCTTATGAGCAAATTGACAGCCAACGCAGCCAATTTAAACGCTTAGGTGTTCGCGGTGATTGGGAAAATCCTTATATTACGTTAAAGCCTGCCTATGAGGCACAGCAAATTAAAGTATTCGGTGAAATGGCCAAAAAAGGCTATATTTACAAAGGGTTAAAGCCTGTTTATTGGTCTCCATCAAGTGAGTCCGCGCTTGCAGAGGCTGAAATTGAATATAAGGATAAAAAGTCGCCATCGATTTATGTTGGCTTTAACGTGAAAGATGGAAAAGGTGTGTTAGGCACTGATGTTCAAATTATCATCTGGACAACAACACCTTGGACCATTCCAGCAAACCTTGGTATTTCCGTTCACCCGGAATTGACTTATGTTGTTGTGGAAGAAAAAGGCCAAAAATATCTTGTCGCAAAGGACCTTCTCGAAGCAGTGACAAATGAAATCGGCTGGGAACAGCCAACGATCGTTCAGACCATTAAGGGATCAGAGCTTGACCGAATTGTTGCGAAACATCCAATTTATGATCGTGATTCTCTTGTAATGCTTGGCGAACACGTAACGATTGATGCGGGAACAGGCTGTGTTCATACAGCACCGGGTCATGGGGAAGATGACTTTTATGTTGGCCAAAAATATGGACTTGATGTTCTTTGTCCGGTTGATGATAAAGGGGTTATGACAGAGGAAGCAGAAGGATTTGCAGGATTATTTTACGATAAAGCGAATAAAGCGATAACAGAAAAGCTGGAAGAAGTCGGTGCTCTTTTAAAGCTTACCTTTATCACTCACTCCTATCCTCATGATTGGAGAACGAAAAAGCCGGTTATCTATCGGGCGACAGCACAGTGGTTTGCGTCGATTAAAGATTTCCGTGACGATTTATTAGAAGCTGTTAAAGAAACAATATGGGTTCCTGCATGGGGAGAAACAAGACTATTTAACATGGTTCGCGACCGCGGTGATTGGTGTATTTCCCGGCAGCGTGCATGGGGTGTACCAATCCCGGTTTTCTATGCAGAAAATGGCGAGCCTATAATTACGGATGAGACGATTGAACATGTGTCAAACCTATTCCGTGAACATGGTTCAAATGTTTGGTTTGAACGTGAAGCAAAGGATCTTTTACCTGAAGGATTTACACATCCTGGCAGTCCAAACGGCATTTTTACAAAAGAAACAGATATTATGGATGTTTGGTTTGATTCCGGCTCCTCCCACCAAGCAGTATTATTAGAACGTGACGACCTGCAACGTCCAGCAGATCTATATTTGGAGGGCTCTGACCAATATCGCGGCTGGTTCAACTCTTCACTTTCAACAAGTGTTGCTGTAACAGGAAAAGCACCATACAAAGGCGTGTTGAGCCATGGCTTTGCGCTCGACGGCGAAGGCAGAAAAATGAGTAAATCAGTTGGAAATGTAGTTGTCCCTGCTAAAGTGATGAATCAATTAGGGGCAGATATTTTACGGCTTTGGGTTGCTTCTGTTGATTACCAGGCAGATGTCCGTGTATCTGATGCGATTTTAAAACAAGTGGCTGAGGTATACCGTAAAATTCGTAACACCTTCCGTTTCTTGCTTGGAAATCTTGCTGACTTTGATCCGGCTAAGGATGCCATTCCTTATGAAAAATTACGTGAAGTGGATCAATTCATGCTTGTTAAGTTAAATGAACTGGTAAAGCAAGTACGCCATAACTACGAAAACTATGAATATGCAAGTATTTACCATGCGGTTAATAATTTCTGTACGCTTGATTTAAGTTCTTTCTATCTTGATTTTGCCAAAGATGTCCTATATATTGAAGCAAAGGATCAATATGACCGCCGGGCAATTCAAACTGTTTTATATGAAAGCTTACTTTCGTTAACAAAATTGATTGCGCCAATTTTATCACATACAGCTGATGAAGTATGGAGTTTTATTCCTGCAGTACAAGAACCTAGCGTTCAATTAACGGATTTCCCTGAAGCAAAAGAAATCTCAGGGGCTGGGGAGTTACTGACAAAATGGTCTAAGTTCATGAACCTTCGTGATGATGTGTTAAAAGCACTTGAGGAAGCACGTAATGAAAAAGTGATCGGTAAATCATTAACAGCAAAAGTAACATTGTACGTAAATGATGATACAAAGGGTCTTCTAGATTCAATTGAAGAGAATTTACAACAGCTCTTTATCGTCTCTGGATTTGAAGTGATTGATGGTTATGAAAAGGCTCCAGAACAAGCATTAAAGCTTGAACATGCAGCGATTGTGGTTTCAAAAGCAGAAGGTGAGACCTGTGAGCGCTGCTGGACGGTGACACCAAATGTTGGTGAAAATGAAAACCATCCTACACTATGCCCGCGTTGTGCCGATGTGGTCCAAGATCATTACAGTCATTTAGTTTAATCGCTTGCTTGAAAAAGGCAGACAATAACGTCTGTCTTTTTTTTTTTATAGATAAAATATTCCACCTTCGTTAATTGTTGTTCAGCTTGTCAAAAGTTTTTCCGTGTTTATTGTTTCAAGGGGGAAATGATAATTGGTACAACAAGAACGGAGGGAAAGACATGGATCTAAACACAAACGAAATCTATTCAGATCTCCGTAAAACAAAAGAGGAATTACTTCAGCGGCTGAATCAGGAGAATTGTTCCCCAATAGTGAGGCCATATATTGAGGCAGAGTTAAAAGATATTGAAACAGCATTAAAGAAAATCGAAACAGGAACGTTTGGAACATGTGAAGTGTCAGGAGAGCTTATTCCAATGGAACTCTTGCAGATCATTCCAACGTTGAAATCGATGGAAGACTGCAAAACAGTCAATTATGTCATTAGCAACCATTAAGATTAACATAAATTGTAAAGTTTATGTACACATGATAGAAATCAGCAAAGCTTCTACTGTCGTTTTACTTTAGGTTATGCTAAAATGCAAAGGAGAAATCTTATCTTCTGGAGGTTACCTTTGTGTTTTATTACATAATAGCATTACTGGCCATTCTTCTTGACCAATGGACGAAATGGCTTATTGTTAAAAACATGGAATTAGGTGAGCAAATAACTGTAATTGAAAATTTTCTCTACATAACATCACATCGTAATCGTGGTGCAGCATGGGGAATTTTACAAGGCCAAATGTGGTTCTTCTATGTGATTACGGCTGTTGTGATTATTACTATTATTTACTATCTGAAAAAATCTGAAAAGGAAAGTCCACTTTTTAAATTTTCGCTTGCTTTAATGCTGGGAGGAGCGATTGGAAACTTTATTGATCGTGTATTCCGCCAAGAAGTAGTAGACTTTATTCATACGTACCCTTTCGGCTATAATTTTCCGATTTTTAATATTGCAGATTCCGCACTAGTCATAGGAGTAGCTATATTAATCATATATATGCTGCTAGAAGAGAAAAAGGAAAAGGAGAAAGTAAATGGAGAAAGTGGAACACACCGTCCTTGAACATGAGGGCAATGAACGGATAGACAAAGTAATAACCAGTCTTGAATCTGATTGGTCCCGAACACAAGTTCAGCAATGGATTAAAGAGGGGCTGGTATTAGTCAATCAGAAGCCAATTAAAACAAATTATAAATGTAGTATCCATGATCAAATTGAGATATCGATTCCAGATCCGGAAATCCTTGATGTTGTTCCAGAAGATATGGAACTCGATATTTATTTCGAGGACAGTGATTGTCTAGTTGTGAATAAACCAAAAGGGATGGTTGTCCATCCTGCAGCAGGTCATGCAACAGGTACCCTTGTAAATGGATTAATGGCACATTGTAAGGACTTATCCGGAATAAACGGAGTGCTGCGTCCTGGGATTGTTCACCGAATTGATAAAGATACATCTGGTTTATTAATGGTTGCGAAAAACGATAAAGCACACGAGCATTTAGTTAATCAATTGGTTGAAAAAACAGTTACGAGAAAATATAAAGCACTGGTTCATGGGAATATTAGTCATGATTACGGTACAATTGACGCCCCGATTGGAAGAGATCCTAAAGATCGACAAAGTATGACAGTGATTGAAAACGGCAAGCATGCCGTTACGCATTTCCATGTAATTGAACGGTTTAAAGACTTTACCTATGTTGAATGCCGTTTGGAAACCGGAAGAACGCATCAAATTCGTGTACATATGAAATATATCGGTTTTCCGCTTGCCGGTGATCCAAAATACGGTCCGCGTAAAACGCTTGATATTAACGGGCAGGCCCTTCATGCAGCTGTCCTTGGTTTTACCCATCCTCGGACAGAGGAGTACTTGGAATTTGAAGCTCCTCTTCCAAAGGAATATGAGGAACTGCTTGAAAAGTTGCGCAAAAATTAATTGACAAAATTCTACACGTACAGTACACTGATTACAGTTGAAAAAGTCCTTTAAATCGGTCCTGTGAGGCTGAGAAGGAAACGGATTGCAATTGGGAGTTCTATCTCCAATTGCATATTATGTCATTCGTTTACCCTCTTACCATCACGGTAAGAGGGTTTTTTTATCTTCTCATAGGATAGTCATACGAACGGTATATAAAACCATTGGACATTTTTATGAAAGGGTGGAAATACATGGTACAGAAAGCAATTGTTCTAGACGAGCAAGCGATTCGCAGAGCGTTAACAAGAATAGCTCACGAAATTATTGAGAAAAATAAAGGAATCGAAAACCTTATTCTTGTCGGTATACGAACACGGGGGATTTTTATTGCGAACCGATTAGCGGAAAGAATCAATCAAATCGAAGGAAAAAATGTTCCCGTCGGTGAAGTAGACATCACATTATATCGTGATGACTTAACAACAAAAACGGTAGACCGGGAACCGCTTGTGAAAGGGTTACACATAGATATGAACATAAAGGATAAAACCGTGATCCTTGTTGATGATGTTCTATACACGGGCCGGACAGTTCGCGCTGCATTAGATGCCATTGTTGACATTGGCCGACCAGCTTCAATCCAGCTTGCTGTTCTAGTGGACAGAGGGCATCGTGAATTACCAATTAGAGCCGATTACGTTGGGAAAAATATCCCTACTTCAAGCTCCGAAAAAATAGTAGTCGAGCTTAATGAAATTGATCAATCGGATCAAGTTAGTATACATGATAAATAATCACCCTTTTAAATGCAGCACAGAGAGGCTGACAAAGGGAAAGGAATAAAGACCTGTCTTTATCCTGCCCTTTTCTACCCTCTTTGTTTTATCAACAAGAGGGTTTTTGTGTAAAGTGAATCAGATGGAGGAAAAACAGCTATGAATAAACCAGTATTAGACATTAAGGATGTTCCATCACCGTTACATTGGGTGACTTTAAGTTTGCAGCATTTATTTGCTATGTTTGGAGCCACTGTTCTAGTCCCCGTGTTAGTCGACTTAAACCCAGGAATCGCTCTTATTTCAAGCGGTCTTGGCACACTTGCTTTTCTCTTCATAACAAAATGGCAGGTTCCAGCTTATCTTGGTTCTTCCTTTGCCTTCATTGCGCCGATTATTGCGGCGAAAGCAAGCGGCGGCGGACCGGGAGCAGCGATGATCGGAAGTTTCATTGTCGGACTTGTCTATGGTCTAGTTGCGCTAATCATCAAACAAGCAGGGTATCGCTGGATTATGAAGCTCCTGCCGCCCATTGTTGTCGGCCCAGTTATTATGGTTATCGGCTTGTCTTTAGCAGGAACTGCGGTTGGAATGGCTATGAACAATCCAGCATCAGGAGAATATGACTTACTTTACTTTTCGGTAGGTCTAGTCACTTTAGCAGCAACGATTTTCTTCTCAATCTTCTTTAAGGGATTTTTAGGAATGATATCCATTCTTGCTGGCATTATTGTTGGTTACATTTATGCACTATTCGTGGGAATTATTGATTTCTCCCCGGTACTTGAAGCAAAATGGTTTGAATGGCCTCCATTTATCGTTCCGTTTGTCGATTATGATGTAAAAGTAACTTTAGATATTATTCTGTTAATGGTGCCAATTGCGGTTGTGACCATTTCAGAGCATATTGGACATCAATTAGTATTAAGTAAGGTAGTGGGCCGTGACTATATTAAGAAACCTGGTTTACATCGCTCGATTCTCGGCGACGGTACTGCAACCATGATTTCAGCTTTAATCGGAGGACCTCCAAAAACAACCTACGGAGAAAATATCGGAGTTTTGGCCTTAACGAAAGTTTACAGTGTCTATGTAATTGCCGGAGCAGCAGTTATTGCCACAGTCTTTGGCTTTATTGGTAAAATTTCAGCGTTAATTAATACCATTCCACCAGCTGTAATGGGCGGAGTGTCCATCCTGCTATTTGGAATTATTGCATCGTCAGGCTTAAGAATGTTGGTTGATAATAAAATTGATTTTGGCAGCAACCGAAACTTAGCCATTGCTTCTGTCATTCTCGTTCTAGGAATCGGTGGAGCTTTAATTAAAGTCTCAGATCAGTTCCAGCTTCAAGGCATGGCCTTTGCTGCCATCGTTGGGGTAATTTTGAACTTAATATTGCCTGGCAGAGAAGAAGTAAAAGAAGATATGTTTGAATCACATTAATAAATGTTATAACACAGGTACCCGGCGGCTAAAAATAAAGTGTAGAACTGATGTTGGCCGCCGCCCTTGATACAACTAAAATTACCTGACTATATCAAAAAGACGGAACATAGGTTTAATTCCAAAACATCTGATTTGACAGTTAGAATAAATACTAGATTGCTTCAAAGCATATCTGGTATAAGTCTTAAAAAATGGAGGCTTTAAAAATGAACCATTTATTATCGACTGCTAGTTTATCAACAGAGGAGATAAAAGCGATATTAAATCAAGCTCGAAGCTTTTTGGAAGGGGAACAGTGGAAGCCGGCAGAGCAGCAGTTTGTGGCAAATTTATTTTTTGAGCCTAGTACGAGAACGAAATCCAGTTTTGAAGTAGCGGAAAAAAAGCTTGGCTTAGATGTCATTCCATTTGATGCTGATTTCTCAAGTGTGTTAAAGGGGGAGACCCTGTATGATACAGTACGTACCCTTGAATCGATTGGAGTTAATGCGGTCGTCATCCGACACAAAACAGATCATTATTTTGATGAATTAGTCGGACGTGTTGGAATCCCTGTTATTAATGCAGGTGACGGCTGTGGTCATCATCCAACCCAATCCTTGTTAGATTTATTAACGATTCAACAAGAATTTGGAGATTTTAAGGGAATAAAGGTTGCAATCATCGGGGATGTCAGCCATAGCCGGGTAGCCCGTTCAAATGCTGATGCTTTAACCCGACTAGGTGCAAAGGTTGTTTTTTCTGGTCCGCAAGAATGGTTTGACGAAACATTTCTTGCAAGTGGAAGCTACGAAGATGTAGATACTGCCATTGAAACATCTGATGTTGTGATGCTCTTACGTATTCAGCATGAACGTCACGATGGAGACGACTCAGGTATTTCTGAAAATTATCATCAACAATTTGGCTTAACGATTGAACGTGAAAAAAGAATGAAGCCGGGCAGCATTATTATGCATCCTGCCCCGGTAAATAGAAATGTCGAAATAGCTGATGAATTAGTAGAATGCAGCCGTTCAAGAATCTTTACGCAAATGAAAAATGGAGTTTTTGTCCGTATGGCTGTGATTAAACGAGCGCTTGAAAAAAACAAAGGGGGAATGCAAAGTGTCAATACTCATAAAAAATGGACAATTGCTAACTAATGGGGAACTTACAACAGGTGACATCCTTATTGAGAAGGGTGTCATTAAAGAGATTGGAAACCTTGTAAATAATACTGCTGATGAAATAGTAGATGCATCTGGCTTAATTGTTGCCCCTGGTTTTATTGACCTGCATGTTCACCTTCGTGAGCCAGGCGGAGAAAAAAAAGAAACGATTGCAACAGGTACACTTGCGGCAGCAAAAGGCGGATTTACAACCATCGCAGCAATGCCAAATACAAGGCCTGTTCCTGATACGAAGGAGCAATTAGAATGGCTGCACAAACGGATTGAAGAAACAGCGGCAGTAAAAGTACTTCCTTACGGTTCGATTACAGTCCGAGAAGCGGGTAAAGAATTAACTGATTTCTCCGCATTAAAGGCAGCCGGTGTATTTGCCTTAACAGATGACGGGGTTGGAGTTCAATCAGCAGATATGATGCTGACAGCTATGAAGAAAGCAGCGCAGGAAGGTTTAGCCATCGTTGCCCATTGCGAGGAAAATACACTGATTCATAAAGGATCTGTTCATGAAGGTTTATTTTCTCAGAAACACGGAATAAACGGAATTCCTTCTGTTTGTGAGTCCGTACAAATTGCCCGGGATGTCCTCCTTGCAGAGGCAGCCAATTGTCATTATCATGTCTGCCATATTAGTACGAAGGAATCCGTTCGTGCTGTTAGGGATGCTAAGCGGGCAGGAATACATGTCACTGCAGAAGTGACACCACATCATTTATTATTATGTGAGGAAGATATTCCAGGCTTAGACGCAAATTTTAAAATGAATCCCCCTTTACGCGGATCTGATGATCGCGAAGCATTAATTGAAGGACTATTAGATGGAACAATTGATTTTATTGCAACAGACCATGCACCGCACACAATGGAAGAGAAAGCTGAAGGAATGCAGCTTGCACCATTTGGGATTGTTGGTTTGGAAACAGCTTTTCCACTTTTATATACTCACTTTGTTGAAAAAGGAAGTATGACTTTGGAGCAGCTTATTGACTATTTAAGCAGCAAGCCTGCACAAGCCTTTGGCCTTAATGGAGGGAGATTAGCGGTTGGTTCTCCGGCAGATATTGTTCTGCTTGACTTAAATCATGAAGAAAAGATCAATCCAGATACATTTTTATCAAAGGGCCGAAACACACCATTTGGCGGCTGGGTATGTAAAGGATGGCCTGTCGTAACATTGGTTGATGGAAAGATAGCATGGGAAAAAGGACGTGAAAAGGTATGAAAAAGAAGCTTATTCTAGAAGATGGAACTATATTTATTGGAGAGGCATTTGGCAGTGAAACAAGTTGTGTAGGAGAGGTAGTTTTTAATACTGGTATGACAGGATATCAAGAGGTGCTGTCAGACCCTTCTTATTGTGGGCAAATTGTTACATTGACCTACCCTCTGATCGGAAATTATGGAATAAACCGAGATGATTTCGAATCTATAACCCCTGCAATCAGCGGCTTTATCGTAAAAGAAACAGCCGATTTTCCATCTAACTGGAGAAGTGAAAAATCATTAGATGAGTATTTTAAGCTTAAGAATATTCCAGGAATCTCGGGGATTGATACAAGAAAACTTACGAGGGTAATTCGACAACACGGTACACTCAAAGGTGCCCTTTGCAATATGAACGAAAATGTTGATGATGTTTTGGAGAAACTACGTGCAACTGAAATTCGTCGCGATCAAGTTAAACAGGTATCAACAAAAACTCCATATCCAAGTCCTGGTAGAGGCAGAAGGGTTGTACTAGTGGATTTTGGTATGAAACACGGGATTTTAAGAGAATTAAACCAACGTGATTGTGATGTAATTGTGGTGCCTTATAATACAAAGGCGGAAGAAATACTTGAATTAAATCCTGATGGTGTCATGCTTTCAAATGGACCTGGAGATCCAAAGGATGTTCCTGAAGCGATAGGAATGATTCAAGGAATTCTTGGTAAAGTACCGCTGTTTGGTATTTGTCTTGGTCACCAGCTATTTGCTCTTGCTTGCGGAGCTAATACTGAAAAAATGAAATTTGGCCACCGTGGATCGAATCACCCGGTAAAGGATCTTGCAACCGGAAAAGTGTACATTACATCACAGAACCACGGTTTTACTGTTGATGAAAAATCAATTGCAAATACAAGCTTGGAAGTCACGCAAATTGCTTTGAATGATGGAAGCATTGAAGGGTTAAAACACAAGGACTATCCAGCTTTTACTGTTCAATACCATCCGGAAGCTTCACCAGGACCAGAGGATTCCAATAATTTATTTCAACAATTTCTTGATTTAATTGAGAATGCTAAACAGGAGGGAAATACTTATGCCAAAGCGTAATGATATAAAGAGTATTTTAGTGATCGGATCCGGCCCAATTGTGATTGGTCAGGCAGCAGAATTTGATTACGCAGGAACACAGGCATGTTTAGCTTTAAAAGAAGAAGGTTATAAAGTCATTCTTGTTAACTCCAACCCTGCTACCATCATGACAGATACAGAGATTGCCGACGCCGTCTATATTGAACCATTGACACTTGAATTTGTCGAAAGAATAATTAGAAAAGAAAGACCTGATGCACTATTGCCAACATTAGGCGGCCAGACAGGCTTAAACCTTGCAGTGGAATTAGCCAAATCAGGCATATTGGAAGAATGTGAAGTTGAAATTTTAGGCACAAAGCTGTCTGCTATTGAGAAAGCAGAGGATCGTGATTTATTCAGAACTCTTATGAATGAGTTAAACGAACCGGTTCCTGAAAGTGATATCATTCATAATCTCGAGGAAGCGTATAAGTTTGTTGCTCAAATCGGCTATCCAGTGATTGTTCGTCCTGCATTTACACTGGGAGGAACTGGCGGAGGAATCTGTCACAATGAAGAAGAACTTGTTGAAATTGTCACAAGCGGATTAAAATACAGCCCAGTAACACAATGTCTATTAGAGAAAAGTATTGCTGGTTTTAAGGAAATTGAGTATGAGGTCATGAGGGATTCAGCCGATAATGCGATCGTTGTATGTAACATGGAAAACATAGATCCGGTTGGAGTACACACGGGAGATTCCATTGTCGTGGCACCTAGCCAAACATTAAGTGACCGCGAATATCAATTACTGCGAAATGCATCATTGAAAATTATTCGCGCACTGAAGATTGAAGGCGGATGTAATGTCCAGCTTGCCCTTGATCCGAATAGCTATAATTATTACATTATTGAAGTAAATCCGCGTGTCAGCCGTTCTTCTGCACTTGCATCAAAGGCAACCGGCTATCCAATTGCAAAACTTGCTGCTAAAATAGCCGTTGGTCTTACGTTGGATGAAATGATGAATCCTGTTACGGGAAAAACATACGCTTGCTTTGAACCGGCACTAGATTATATCGTGACAAAAATTCCACGATGGCCGTTTGATAAGTTTGAATCAGCCAATCGCCTTCTAGGAACACAAATGAAAGCGACCGGTGAAGTGATGGCAATTGGCCGTACATTTGAAGAGTCATTATTAAAGGCCATTCGCTCACTTGAAAGCAATGTCTATCATTTTGCTTTACCAAATGCTGCTGAATTCAGTGATGAAGTAATCGAAAAACGGATCCGTAAAGCAGGTGACGAACGGTTATTCTACATTGCTGAGGCGTTAAGAAGAGGAGTCACGATTGAAACGATTCATGAATGGAGCCAAATCGATCTATTCTTCTTATATAAAATGGAGGGAATGATACGATTTGAAAAAGAGCTTTCCCAGCATCCATTTGATCGTGAATGGGGAGAAAAGGCCAAGAAAAAAGGATTTTCTGATCTGGCTATTTCTAAGATTTGGGATACAACAGAGCGTTCCATTTATGATTGGCGTGTGAAACAAGGTGTGATTCCGGTATATAAAATGGTTGATACATGTGCAGCGGAATTTGCTTCAGAGACTCCGTATTTTTACGGAACATATGAAGAAGAGAACGAATCCATTGTTACCGAGCGAAAAAGTGTGATCGTACTTGGTTCAGGTCCAATCCGGATCGGTCAGGGTGTTGAATTCGATTATGCAACGGTGCATTCTGTATGGGCAATTAAAGAAGCCGGATATGAAGCAATCATCATTAATAATAATCCTGAAACAGTATCAACTGACTTCAGTATTTCAGATAAATTGTACTTTGAACCGTTAACAACGGAAGATGTTATGTCAATTATTGACCTGGAAAAACCAGTTGGCGTAGTTGTACAGTTTGGCGGTCAAACAGCGATTAATCTTGCATCAAAGCTGGTTGAGCATGGTGTTAAGATATTAGGAACGACTTTAGAGGATCTAGATCGTGCTGAAGACCGTGATAAGTTCGAACAGGCATTAGTACAATTAGAAATTCCAATGCCAAAAGGGAAAACAGCTCTTTCTGTCGATGAAGCTTTAACGATTGCAGAGAAAATTGGTTATCCAGTTCTGGTAAGGCCTTCTTATGTATTAGGAGGAAGGGCAATGGAAATTGTTTACAAGCAGGAAGAACTGTTACATTATATGGAAAATGCAGTAAAAATCAATCCAGAGCATCCTGTCCTTATTGACCGTTATTTAACAGGTAAAGAAATAGAAGTAGACGCGATTTCTGATGGAAAAGATGTTGTGATTCCTGGAATAATGGAGCATATTGAGCGAGCAGGCGTCCATTCAGGAGATTCAATTGCAGTCTATCCGCCGCAAAGTCTTTCAAACACTGTGAAAGAAAAACTCATTTCTTATACGGAGAAATTAGCGCTGGGATTGAATATCATTGGTTTATTAAATATTCAATATGTTGTAAGTAATGATGATGTTTTTGTACTGGAAGTAAATCCGCGTTCAAGCCGTACGGTTCCATTTTTAAGTAAAATTACGAATGTACCAATGGCCAATATTGCTACAAAGGTGATTCTTGGACAGACGCTTGCTGAACAGGGCTACGTATCCGGTCTGGTTCCGGAAAAGCCTGGTGTATATGTAAAAGCACCTGTATTTTCATTTGCAAAATTGCGCAATGTTGATATTTCTTTAGGACCAGAAATGAAATCAACAGGCGAAGTCATGGGGAAAGATTATACATTAGAAAAAGCATTGTATAAGGCCCTTGTGGCATCGGGAATTACGATTCAAAAGTTTGGAACGGTTCTTTTAACCATTGCTGATAAAGATAAAGAAGAGGCAGTTCATCTTGCAAAACGTTATGCAGCAATCGGTTATCGCCTGATGGCAACAGAGGGAACTGCAGAATTTTTGAAAAAAGCAGGCATTCCAGTTAGTGTTGTCAGCAAAATTGGCTCTGAAGGTCCAGATCTTTTAGATGTGATTAGAAACGGAGAAGCACAATTTGTCATCAACACTTTCTCAAAGGGCAAGCAGCCTGAGCGCGATGGCTTTAGAATCCGCCGCGAATCCGTTGAAAATGGAGTTCCTTGCTTAACATCGCTTGACACGGCTGAAGCCATTTTACGTGTCATTGAATCGATGAATTTTTCTGCGGAAGCAATGGCTCAACCGCTCAATACAAAGGAGGCTGTTCTTTCATGATCATGAAAGAGATGTGTACAGTCGTTTCCCAAACAGAATTAGCTGATTCTATATATGAGCTCACCTTAAAAGGTGAGCTTGTTCAACAAATGAATGAACCGGGTCAATTTGTCCACATTAAAGTAGAAAATAATCTGGATCCATTGCTAAGACGTCCGATTTCGATTGCTCGAATTGATAAAAGAAGCGGTGAATTTACGATGATTT
Source organism: Niallia oryzisoli (assembly GCF_036670025.1). NCBI lineage: Bacteria > Bacillati > Bacillota > Bacilli > Caryophanales > Bacillaceae > Niallia > Niallia oryzisoli. Next base: position 1,785,629 of record NZ_CP137640.1, read on the forward strand.
ATCGGAAAGAAGGCAGAGGAACCACCTTGCTGGCTCAAAAACAAACCGGTGATCCCGTTGATATATTAGGGCCGCTCGGGTCTGGCTTTCCAATTACGGAAACAGCAACAGGAGAAACAGCGCTATTAGTTGGCGGAGGAATTGGTGTTCCGCCGCTTTATGAACTGTCACGGCAGCTAACAGACAAAGGAGTCAATGTGGTTCACGTGCTTGGATTTCAGACAAAAAGCGCCGTCTTTTATGAACAGGAATTTTCCCTGCTGGGAGAGACATATGTAGCAACTGTGGATGGGACGTATGGTACGAAGGGTTTTGTAACGGATGTCATCGCCGAAAAAGGGCTTGCATTTGACACGCTTTATTCCTGCGGTCCGACCCCAATGCTAAAAGCACTTGAAACGAATTTCGCTGATAAAAAAGTATATCTTTCATTAGAAGAAAGAATGGGCTGCGGTATTGGTGCTTGCTTTGCCTGTGTATGTCATGTGAAAAATGATAAAGACGGACACTCGTATAAAAAGGTGTGCAGTGATGGTCCTGTTTTTCGGGCTGGGGAGGTTGTACTATGAGCATGCTTGATGTGAAATTACCAGGACTTAACTTGAAAAATCCAATTATGCCGGCATCCGGCTGTTTTGGATTCGGCCGTGAATACAGCCAGCTCTATGATTTAAGCAGGCTCGGAGCAATTATGATAAAAGCAACGACAGTCGAACCCCGTTTTGGCAACCCGACACCAAGAGTGGCTGAAACCTCTGCAGGAATGCTTAATGCGATTGGATTGCAAAATCCGGGGCTAAAAAAAGTTGTATCAGAGGAACTTCCGTGGCTGGAGCAGTTTGATGTTCCGATTATTGCTAATGTGGCTGGATCGACCGAAGAGGATTATGTGGCAGTAGCTGAAGAAATCTCCAAAGCACCTAATGTTCATGCGCTTGAGCTCAATATATCCTGTCCCAATGTAAAGGAAGGCGGCATTGCCTTTGGGACGATTCCGAGCATTGCCGAAAAGTTAACAAAAAAGGTAAAAGAGGTATCAGCTGTTCCTGTTTATGTAAAACTATCGCCAAATGTAAGTAATATCGTGGATATGGCAAAAGCAGTGGAAGCAGGTGGTGCGGACGGGTTGACTATGATCAATACTTTAGTTGGGATGAGAATTGACCTTAAGTCAGCGCGCCCGATTCTTGCAAACAAAACGGGCGGCTTATCAGGTCCGGCAGTGAAGCCCGTTGCCATCCGAATGATATATGAAGTAAGCCAGCAGGTAAAACTTCCGATTATCGGTATGGGCGGTATTCAAAATTCAGAAGATGTAATTGAATATTTTTATGCCGGAGCTAGTGCAGTTGCCGTCGGGACGGCTAATTTTGTTGATCCTTTCGTTTGTCCTACCATTATTGATGAACTGCCGGATCTATTAAAGAAGCTTGGCTATGACCATATTTCACAATGTACAGGAAGGAGCTGGAAATAATTTGAAAACTCCTATCATTATTGCTCTTGACTTTGCTTCAAAAGAAGAGGTATCACGTTTCCTCGATCGTTTCAAAGGAGAAAAATTATTTGTAAAAGTAGGCATGGAGCTTTTTTACCAAGAGGGGCCATCCATTGTTCATGACATTAAAGAAAAAGGCCATCAAATCTTTCTCGATTTAAAGCTTCATGATATACCGAACACAGTAAAAAGTGCAATGAAAGGTCTCGCGAAGCTTCAGTGTGATCTTGTCAATGTTCATGCTGCTGGGGGACAGGAAATGATGATGGCTGCATTAGAAGGATTGGATCAAGGGACACAAGCAGGACAAAAAAGACCGTTTTGCATTGCCGTCACACAGTTGACAAGCACTTCGGAAGAGCAAATGAAAAAAGAGCAACTGATTCAAGTTCCGCTCGAGGAATCAGTCCTTCATTATGCAAAGCTGACAAAGCAATCTGGTCTTGATGGTGTCGTGTGTTCAACACATGAGGCTGCGATCATTCGTCAAGCACTTGGAAATGAGTTTTTAACGGTTACTCCTGGCATTCGGCTTAAAGAGGATGCTGTAGGTGATCAAAAGAGAGTGGCAACACCTGATGATGCCAGAAAAGCAGGGGTCTCATATATGGTGGTTGGCCGTTCAATCACAAGATCAGAAAATCCTGTTGAAAGTTATCAAAAGTTTATTCAAGCATGGGAAGGTGTTCAACTGTGAAAAAGAATATTGCTGAAAGCTTATTAGAAATTAAAGCCGTTAGCTTAAGTCCAAATGAGCCATTCACGTGGGCGTCAGGCATCAAATCTCCGATTTATTGTGATAATCGATTAACCCTTTCATATCCGCAAATAAGAAGAAAAATCGCAGCAGGACTTGCAGGTATCATTAAAGAGCAATTTCAGGGAACAGAGCTTGTTGCCGGAACTGCTACGGCAGGGATACCACATGCGGCTTGGGTAAGTGAGGAATTAAACTTGCCAATGTGCTATGTTCGTTCAAAAGCGAAGGGCCATGGGAAAGGAAATCAAATAGAAGGAAAAGCGGAAAAAGGACAAAAAGTCGTTGTTGTTGAAGATTTAATTTCAACGGGCGGAAGTGTCATTACTGCTGTAGATGCATTACGTGAAGCCGGATGTGATGTATTGGGAGTTGTATCCATCTTTACATACCAGCTTGAAAAAGGCTTCGAATTATTGCGTGAAAGTAACATCACAGCCTATTCCTTAACTGATTTTTCTACCCTTGTTGAGGTTGCAAGTGAAAAGGGTTATATTGAACAGAAGGATTTAGAGAAGTTATTGGAGTGGCGTAAAAATCCTTCTGAGTGGGGAAAATAATATTTGCAACACATTCATGCCTGGCATTATTGAAATGTCAGGCATTTTTTTATTTTTGAATGTACAGCAAAGAAGGTTTATCATAAATTAATGAGAGAAGTCGGGTGTATTTTGAGCAGTTAGGGAGAGGATTTAAGCGGTGAATAATCGGTTGGATAATGTTGATTTAACGAAAAAAGAAGTTAGTAAAAAAGAATATGAAACAAAACTGCTTCTTTATCAGTCACGTTTATTAAGGCTTCAACACATATTACATCAAGAGAAAATAGCGGCTGTAATTGTAATGGAAGGATGGGATGCCTCTGGCAAAGGAGGAGCAATAAAAAGAGTGACAGAGCATCTTGATCCACGCGGATTTAAGGTTTGGTCGATTTCTGCTCCTCTGCCTCATGAAAGCCGATATCATTATTTACAGAGATTTTGGCGCAAGATTCCAAGTTACGGAGAATTGACGATTTTTGATCGTTCTTGGTATGGAAGGGTGCTTGTAGAACGTATTGAAGGCTTTGCGGGTAAAGAAGAATGGTTTAGGGCATATAAAGAGATCAATAATTTTGAAAAACTATTAACCGATGATCGTTATTTGATCATGAAATTTTGGTTTCATATAAGCAAGGACGAACAATTTTTGCGTTTTAAAGCAAGAGAGGCCAATCCGCTCAAAAGCTGGAAACTGACTGATGAAGATTGGCGTAACAGGGAGAAATGGGATTTGTACCTTGAAGCAGCTGAAGACATGTTCGAAAAGACGGATACATCCTATGCCCCATGGCACATCATACCAAGCAATGATAAACGCTATGCTCGATTGGAAACGCTGAATATAATAATCCAACAAATTGAAAGCTATTTAACTGCAAAACAGATAGCGCTTCCGGAGTAACGGAAAAAAAGAGTGCATCATTGCACTCTTTTTGTATAGAAGAAATTTATTATTTTTTCAGCTTGATGACGGTTTCTTCATCAGGTGTAATATAGACCGTTTGTTGGTTATCATAGATGACAAAGCCTGGTTTTGCCCCTGCTGGTTTTTTTACATGACGAACACGTGTAAAATCAACAGGAACTGAACTTGAGTTACGTGCTTTGCTGTAAAATGCAGCAAGGACAGCTGCTTCATATATCGTTTCTTCCGTTGGATTTTTGCTGCGTATGACGACATGAGAGCCTGGGATATCTTTTGTGTGCAGCCAGATATCATCACGGGCTGCCAGTCGATTTGTTAAATAATCATTTTGTTTATTGTTCTTCCCAATGATGATTTCAGTGCCGTCAGAAGCATAAAAGTGATCCAAGATTGGTTTTTGGGTTTGTTTCTTCAACTGTTTTTTCTGTCTATTGCGAATATATCCTTCTTCAATTAATTCATCGCGGATTTCAGCAACATCCCTTGGTGAGGCTGTTTCAAGCTGCTGGATAAGTGCTTCGAAATAACGAACCTCGTCAAAGGCCTTTTCAATTTGTTCCTTAACAACCTCAAGGGCGTTTTTAGCTTTTTGGTATTTAGTAAAATATTTCTGTGCATTTTCCGATGGCGTTTTTAATGGATCAAGCGGGATCGTAACTGTTGAGCCATTTTCATCATAATAATTAACCACTTCAATTTCCTTTAACCCTTTTTGCACCGCATATAAATTCGCTGTTAATAATTCACCAAATAATTGAAATTGCTGGGCTTTATTTGCTTCATGTAAAGTTTCTTTTAACTTAGTAATTTTTTTCTCGTTTTTTTCTTTTTCATTGACAATTAGACGTTCAATATCATTTGCCTGTTGTTTGACACGATCACGCTCTGCTTTGCCAAAATAATAGCGATCGAGCATCTCTCCAAGTGTGTTAAATGATTTAACATGATGATTGTTCGTGCTTTCAAGTGGGAATAAATAAAAGTTTTCTTTGTCATTGCTCTCCATAATGGAAGGGGAATAATCATGACGCTTAATACGTTCAATTAGAGCAAGAAAAGCTTTCGGCAAGGTCGTTCGATTCACAAGTCCGGCCTGAAAGGTAATTTCTTTTGCAACTAAAGGTGAAAGTCCGGCATATTGACTGACTAGCTGTTTATCAAGTCTGCCAGCATTGAAATCGAGCCGCCTCAGTAGATCCTGTTCATCTGCCTCAAACGGATTTGCTTTATCTTGTTCTGGCGGAAGGATGTATTCATGACCAGGAAGAACGGTTCGATAGGTATTAACCGCTGCAGATACGTGCTTAATGCTGTCAAGAATCATATTTCTAGTCCGGTCAACTAAAATAATATTGCTGTGCCGTCCCATAATTTCTACGATCAGCTGCTTATAAGAAGTATCCCCTATTTCATTTCTTCCTTTTATATCGAATATAATCATCCGGTCAAGTCCTGCTTGACGGATATCCTCCAAAATATATCCTTCTAAATGCTTTCGCAAAAGCATACAAAACATTGGTGGGAGAGAGGGATTCTCGTATTCCGCTTGAGAAATATGGACCCTTGCATGTGCTGGATGAGCGGAGAGTAAGACCTTTTGATTTTTCCCGTTTGCCCGAACAATGAGAATGATTTCATTTTTATATGGCTGATGTATTTTATTGATTCGGCCGCCTTTCAGTGAATCTGTAAGTTCTTTAACCATTGCCCGTGTAAATAATCCATCAAACGACATGATAAACATCCTTTACTTTTTAGATAAGAAATTATTAATTTTTTAACTTTGATTGTGGTCTAGCGCAAGCAGCCGGCCCCTCTTGGGTCTAGCCAAGCCGTCAAGAAGGTTAAAGCACAACCTTCTTGACGGCTCGTCATATTGCAGCCTTTAGGCTGATCAGGCGCTTGCGCTTTTCTTTAACTGTACAAGTTGTTGAATTGAAGTGCAACTATATTAGCATTTTTTTGGACAAGGGTGAATAAGCTTTCCATAGATAGCAGAAAAAAGTTTTGCTAACAAAAATGAAAGGCTGACTGAGCTTTGGCACCTGGCTCGGCAAAGCTTTTCTGATTAAGGGGGAAGTGAGATGGCGGGATGAAGTACCATGAGATGAACACGAAAGAGGTAGAGGAAGCGCTAAATACAGACCTCTCGTCAGGATTAACGAGTGCAGATGTAAAAAAAAGGCTGAAGCAATACGGAAACAATGAATTAGAAGAAGGTGAAAAGCAATCTGTGCTGCTGTTGTTTTTCAGCCAATTTAAAGACTTTATGGTGCTTGTCTTACTAGCAGCAACACTTATTTCCGGCTTTTTAGGGGAGTATATTGATGCGATTGCCATTATAGCGATCGTCGTTATCAATGCCTTTCTTGGATTTTTTCAAGAAATCAAAGCGGAAAAATCACTACAGGCTTTAAAAGAACTTTCCGCACCGCAGGTACAAGTGCTACGGGATGAACAATGGATTAAAGCGGCTTCAAAGGAAATTGTCCCTGGCGATATATTAAAATTCTCAAGTGGAGACCGAATCGGTGCAGATATACGATTAATTGATGTAAAAAGTCTTGAAATAGAGGAATCAGCATTAACAGGTGAGTCACTGCCTGTTTCCAAAACAATTGCCGCTCTTTCTGCCGAAAACCTCGGAATCGGTGATATGGAAAACATGGCGTTTATGGGTACAATGGTTACGAGAGGAAGCGGAATGGGTGTCGTTGTTGGGACAGGGATGAAAACAGCAATGGGGCAAATCGCCGATTTGCTGCAAAGTGCAGAATCCATGACAACTCCGCTGCAAAGAAGATTGGAACAGCTTGGGAAAATACTCATTGTGACAGCACTCCTGTTGACCGCCTTGGTGGTCATTGTCGGTGTGATTCAAGGACATGATTTATATACGATGTTTTTAGCTGGTGTTTCCTTAGCTGTTGCCGCCATTCCAGAAGGGCTTCCAGCGATTGTAACAGTCGCGCTTTCTCTTGGCGTTCAGCGGATGATTAAGCAAAACGCGATTGTTAGAAAGCTGCCGGCGGTTGAAACATTAGGCTGTGCTTCTGTCATTTGTTCCGATAAAACAGGAACCATGACACAGAATGAAATGACGGTTACTCATTTATGGAGCAGTGGACAAACATGGTTTGTTGATGGGGTCGGCTATGAACCGAGAGGATCGTTTTTCAAAAACGATGAAAGAATTGATGTGAATAGCGAAAAAGCACTGCAACAGATGCTTATGTTTGGAATGCTGTGTAACCATGCTGAGTTAATTCAGAAGAAAAAAGAATATATGGTCGATGGAGATCCGACTGAAGGAGCCCTCCTTGTAGCGGCTATGAAAGCGGGCTATAACCGTGATGATTTGTTAAAGGAATTTAATATCGTCCAGGAGTTCCCATTCGATTCAACAAGAAAAATGATGAGTGTGATTATCAAGGATCCACATGGCCGACAGTATGTAGTGACAAAAGGAGCGCCCGATATTCTTGTCGGGAAGAGTGAAGCAATCCTTTGGAGTGGAAAAAAACAACTATTATCGCAGGAAGTAAAGCATACTGTCCAGTCTGCCATCAACGAATTAGCATCAAAAGCTCTCAGAACAATTGCAATCGGTTTTAAGGAAATTCCTGCACAGACCCTTGTTCTCGATGAAAAAGAGGCGGAGAAGAATTTAACCTTTATTGGTCTACAGGGTATGATAGACCCGCCTCGTCCAGAAGTGAAAACCGCTGTTAAAGAATGTAAAGATGCAGGTATTAAGACAGTTATGATTACCGGTGACCATGTAATAACAGCTAAAGCAATTGCGAAACAGCTAGGGATTCTTTCAAATCACTCAAAAGTATTAGATGGACCGGCTCTCACTAACATGTCACTTGAAGAGCTTGAGGAAGTTGTTGATGATGTATCGGTTTTTGCGCGTGTATCACCAGAGCATAAATTGAAAATCGTCAAAGCTTTACAAAGTAAAGGTCATATTGTTGCCATGACAGGTGATGGTGTCAATGATGCTCCGGCCATTAAAGCAGCAGATATTGGCGTTGCAATGGGAATTACCGGTACAGACGTAGCAAAAGAGGCTTCTGCTCTCGTGTTGCTTGATGATAACTTTGCTACCATTAAAGCAGCAATTAAAGAAGGACGGAATATTTACGAAAACATTCGGAAATTTATCCGTTATTTATTGGCATCAAATGTCGGTGAAATTCTCGTGATGTTATTTGCCATGTTATTAGCATTGCCATTGCCGCTTGTACCGATACAAATCCTTTGGGTGAATTTAGTGACGGATGGATTGCCGGCCATGGCACTAGGGTTAGATCAGCCTGAAGGGGATGTGATGAAACGAAAGCCGCGAAATCCGAAAGAAGGAGTATTTGCAAGAGGGTTAGGCTGGAAAGTGGTTTCAAGAGGATTTTTAATTGGATTAGTTACATTGCTGGCTTTTATGTTTGCCTATAAAGATAATCCCGATCACCTTGAATATGCACAGACTGTTGCTTTTGCTACCCTTGTACTGGCTCAATTAATCCATGTTTTTGATTGCCGCAGTGAAAAATCGATTCTTTCCCGTAATCCGTTTGGAAATAAATATTTAGTTTGGGCCGTTATTTCATCATTGTTAATGGTTCTTGCTGTTATCTATTACCCGCCTTTGCAGCCCATTTTCCACACCGTTCCGATTTTAGCTTCTGATTGGTGGATCATAACAGGACTTTCAGCAATCCCAACTTTTTTACTTGCGGGTTCATTTTTACTAAGAAAAACAAAATGAAATATGTTATAATTTTTTAGGTAGTAGAGTTTACTCTATTACCTTTTCTTTCGTAAAGCCAAACTACCTCCTCTTTTATATTAAGAAATGCTAACATAACAACATGACATCATATAGAAATGAGCATGAAAAGTCTCCTACTTTTATAGGAGCAGATAGGATGTGGTCTTAATGGTTATGAGTATGACAGGTTTTGGGAGAAGTAAAAAAAGTACCGGCTCTTATTCCGTTTCAGTAGAAGTAAAAACGGTAAACCATCGGTTTTCAGAATTTTATATTCGAATGCCCCGTCAATTTAATAAAATAGAAGACAAAATAAAAAAGAAATTGAGCTCATTTATACATAGAGGAAGAATAGAAGTTTATGTGACTGTTGAGGGAGAAGGAATCGTAAATCGGAAAGTGCTGGTTGATTGGAATTTGCTGGACCATTATGTCCAAACAATTGCCGATATCAAACAAAAATATGCTCTCGAACATGGGTTATCACTTCAGGATTTACTAAGTAGGGAAGATATTATTCATATTGAAGAAGAAGAAACCGGGGACGAAGAACTAGAGCGGATTGTGCTGGATGCAGTGGAGGAAGCGGCTGGGTCAGTCATCCAAATGCGTAAAGCTGAAGGTACAGCACTTGAAAAGGATATTACCTCACATTTGCAAATTTTCCAAGACTTAGTATCGGGTGTAATCGAGCTGGCCCCGTCTGTAGTGCAAATGTATCGTGAAAAATTAACAAAAAGAATTCATGAATTTGTAGGCGGTCAAGTAGAGGAAGCGCGCATTTTGACCGAGGCCGCAATTTTTGCTGATAAAGCAGACATTAACGAGGAATTAACCCGTCTGAAAAGCCATATTAAACAGTTTGGAAAGATCATTACTTTAAATGAGCCAATCGGCAGAAAGCTTGATTTCCTGTTACAGGAAATGAATCGAGAAGTAAATACGATTGGTTCAAAAGCAAATGATTCTAAAATTGCCAAAGAAGTAGTTGAGATGAAAAGTAACCTTGAAAAAATGAAAGAACAGGTACAAAACCTTGAATAGTACCTGTTTAGAAAATAATCGTCAGGGTGAAACTAATTTTACTGATAATAGGAGGAAAATCAGGTGATCAAACTGATTAATATCGGCTTCGGCAACATCGTTTCTGCCAACCGCATAATTTCCATCGTGAGTCCTGAATCAGCACCTATTAAAAGAATCATTCAGGATGCACGGGACCGTGGTTCATTAATTGATGCAACATATGGCAGAAGAACACGGGCTGTCATTATTATGGATAGTGATCATGTGATTTTAAGTGCGGTGCAGCCTGAAACAGTGGCACACCGTCTAAATGATCGGGACGAAATATTGGATGAAGGGTAGGACATTATAAATGCATGAAAAAGGGTTATTGATTGTATTATCCGGACCTTCAGGGGTTGGTAAAGGAACGGTGAGAAAAGAAATCTTTTCTCAACCAAATACAAAATTTGAGTATTCGATTTCAATGACAACGAGATCTCCACGCGAAGGGGAAGTAGATGGCGTGGATTATTTTTTTAAAACCCGGGAAGAATTTGAATTACTGATTGAACAGGGGAAACTTCTCGAGTATGCTGAGTTTGTCGGCAATTATTACGGAACACCCGTTGATTATGTTCGTGAAACATTGGATAAAGGAAAAGATGTGTTTCTCGAAATTGAAGTTCAAGGTGCACGTCAAGTCCGTGAAAAGTTTCCTGACGGTCTTTTTATTTTCCTTATGCCTCCTAGTCTGTCTGAATTGAAAAATCGGATTGTGACAAGAGGAACTGAAACAGAGGATATTATTAATAATCGTTTAAATGTGGCAAAAGAAGAAATTGAAATGATGCACTTATATGATTACGTGGTCGAAAACGATCAAATTGATCTTGCCTGCGAGCGCATAAATGCAATCGTTGTGGCAGAGCATTGCCGCAGGGAACGTGTAGAACCAAAATATTTAAAAATGCTGGAGGTTAAGTAATATGTTAGATCCATCGATTGATTCTTTAATGACAAAAATAGATAGTAAATATTCATTAGTATCGGTTGCAGCTAAGCGTGCCCGTCAAATGCAATTAGGTGAACCGCCACTGCTAAACCGTTATATTTCTCATAAAAATGTTGGTAAAGCACTTGAGGAAATTGATGCAGATAAATTGTTTTATCGCTTAGCGGACAGAGATTTAGGTTCAAGGTATGAATAAATGAAAGAAAGGGCTGACCATGTCAGACCCTTTTCTTTTGCATTATACCTGTGTGAATGTTTGCGAAAACTTTGTGAAATGGGGGTCAGTTTTATGCTGAATGGTAAAAATATCTTATTATGTGTCACAGGCGGAATTGCTGTTTATAAAGCGGCAGCCTTGACAAGTAAACTCACTCAGGAAGGTGCGGATGTACGTGTGATCTTAAGCAAATCTGCTTGTGAGTTTGTAGCACCGCTTACTTTTCAAGCTTTATCGCGAAATGATGTATATACAGATACCTTTGATGAAAAGGACTCAAATAAAATTGCCCATATTGATCTGGCTGACTGGGCTGATTTAATCTTAGTTGCCCCGGCAACAGCAAATATAATTGGAAAACTAGCAGGCGGGATTGCGGATGATATGATTTCGACCACCTTACTTGCAGCAACTGCACCAGTTTGGATTGCCCCAGCAATGAATGTCCATATGTATAACCATCCGGCAGTGCAAAGAAATATGACTTTATTATCCCAGTATGGTTATTCGTTTATTGAACCTGGTGAGGGATATTTAGCATGCGGATATGTTGGAAAAGGAAGATTAGAAGAACCAGAGAACATTGTGGAGAAAGTAAAAGCTTTCTTTCATCATAGTGATGGAAGGCTTAAAGGTAAAAAAATAGTGATTACAGCAGGTCCAACAAGGGAAAAAATTGATCCTGTCCGCTATCTGACAAACCGTTCAACAGGAAAAATGGGTTATGCAATAGCACAGGAAGCAGCTAAAGCTGGAGCAGACGTCATATTAATCTCTGGCCCTGTATCACTTGCAAAGCCAGACGGTGTACAAGTGATTATGGTGGAAAGTGCACAGGAAATGTATGAGGCAGTAATCAGTCAATTTGATGATTCCGATGTAGTGATTAAATCGGCTGCCGTTGCTGATTACCGGCCGAAGCATTATGCCGACCATAAAATAAAAAAACAGCCTGGTGAACAAGTCATTGAACTGGAACGAACAAAGGATATCCTAATGGAACTCGGACAAAGAAAAGACAAGCAGGTATTAATTGGGTTTGCGGCTGAAACGGAAAATGTCGGTGAATATGCTCAAAAAAAACTAATGAGTAAAAATGCTGATATGATCGTTGCCAATAATGTAACAGAATCAGGTGCGGGTTTTGGAACAGATACAAATATCGTGACTTTTTATCGGAATAACGGGATAGCCAAGGAGTTTCCCATTCTTTCAAAAAAAGAAGTGGCAAGTAAAATTTTAGATGAAGTTTGCTTGCTTTTAAAGGAACAGCATTAATGGCAGTAGCGAAAGTGATCGTCGATGTACCGGCAAAGCAAACAAACAGACCCTTTGATTATGCTATACCCGAAAGGCTCAAAAGTGTTTTAATGCCTGGAATGCGTGTCATTGTTCCGTTTGGTCCTCGTAACATTCAGGGATTTGTCATTGATATCGTCGCAGAATCACAGTTTTCCAAGCTAAGAGAAATCATAGAGCTGATGGATATTGAACCTGTTTTGAATGAGGAGCTTCTTATGCTGTCGGATTGGTTAACGGAAAAGACATTGTGCTATAAGATATCGGCCTTTCAAGTCATGCTCCCGCCTGCATTAAAAGCAAAATATGAGAAAAAAGTAAGATTGAAAAACCGCTCACAGCTTGCCATGCTTTCTCCTGTTTTACAATCTCTTTTTTCTAGCGATGACGTCATAAAGTGGGAGGAAGTAAGTAAAGGGAACGAGCTTTCTGTCATCCAAAAGGAAATTGCAAACGGTGTGCTTGAAGTTTTGTATGAAGTGAATGAAAGAGTAAAAAAGAAAACAATCAAGATGATCGCACCAGCTGTTTCAAACGAGGAGCTGCAAGCAATTCGCTCAGAGTTTCCAAGCCGCAGTGTAAAGCAGCTGAAGCTAATTGATTATTTTATTGAACACAGCGAGCCAATTGAAAGACAAAAAATCATGTCCATTGTAGGCGTTTCAAGCGGCGTCATTAAAGGACTGCTTGAGAAAGGCATCTTAACGGAACGAACCAAGGAAGTTTATCGTGATCCATATAGGGATCGTGATATTGAGAGAACAACACCGTTAGAGCTGACGAATGATCAAGCACAAGCCATTCAGCCGATTTTGGCTGCTATCGAAGAGAAAAAACATGATGTTTTCCTTTTATATGGTGTGACTGGAAGCGGAAAAACGGAAGTGTACTTACAATCGATTCAACGGGTACTTGAGGATGGAAGAGAAGGTATTGTCCTCGTTCCGGAGATTTCACTGACCCCGCAGATGGTCAATCGATTTAAAGGGCGTTTTGGAGATATGGTTGCGGTTCTTCATAGCGGACTGTCAGTCGGAGAAAAATACGATGAATGGCGAAAAATTCAACGAAAGGAAGTAAAGGTGGTAGTTGGAGCGCGTTCGGCCATCTTTGCTCCCTTTGAAAACCTCGGGATTATTATTATTGATGAGGAGCATGAAACAAGCTACAAGCAGGAAGATAACCCTAGGTACCATGCGCGTGATGTAGCAATCGAAAGGGCAAAGCGATACAACTGTCCGGTGGTGCTAGGAAGTGCGACACCTTCACTTGAAACCTTTGCCCGGGCGAAAAAGGGTGTTTATCAGCTTTTAACCTTGTCAAAACGAATGAATGAGCGTAGTTTGCCAACTGTGAACATCGTTGATATGCGTGAAGAGCTAAGAGAAGGCAACCGTTCGATGTTTTCTCGTGACCTGCATGAAAAACTACAAAGTCGTCTAGAGAGAAAAGAACAGACTGTCCTGTTTTTGAATAAGCGGGGACATTCTTCCTTTGTCATGTGCCGTGACTGCGGGCTTGTGCTTCAATGTCCGAATTGTGATATTTCTTTAACCTATCACCGCTTTAATGAGCAGATGAAATGTCATTATTGCGGTTTTGAAGCAGGTGTTCCAACCACCTGTCCGGAATGTGCCAGTGATCATATTCGTTATTTCGGGACCGGTACACAAAAGGTTGAAGAAGAAATTGCAAAAATTTTCCCCGAGGCAAAGGTTATTCGAATGGATGTAGATACGACGTCTAGAAAAGGGGCACACGAAAAGCTTTTAACGGAATTTCAGGAAGGCCATGCTGATATTTTACTTGGTACGCAAATGATTGCCAAAGGGCTGGACTTTCCCAATATTACATTAGTTGGTGTATTATCAGCTGATACAATGCTCCATTTGCCTGATTTTCGTTCTTCGGAAAAGACCTTCCAGTTATTAACACAGGTAAGCGGTCGGGCAGGGAGGCATGAGCTTGCCGGTGAAGTTGTGATTCAAACATATACACCAGAGCATTACAGTATTGAGCTCGCAGGTCAACAGGATTATGATCAATTTTACCAGCGGGAAATGATGATCCGGAAGATTCATAAATACCCGCCTTTTTATTATATTGCCTTAATCACCGTCAGCCATGAAGAGCTCATGAAGGCAGTTGATGTAACAGAGAAAATAACGAAGTATATTACATCAAGACTTTCAAAGGCAGCAGTCGTTTTAGGTCCTGTTGCATCACCGATTCCAAGACTGAATAATCGTTACCGTTATCAATGCTTAATTAAATATAAACGTGAACCGAAATTAACTGAGACCTTAAAAGCTATCCTGGACCACCATCAACAGGATATGCACAATTCAGGTCTGCAAATAGCCATTGACAAGAACCCATATATTCTTATGTAAATAGGAAAATGTATATTAAATGTTATGATTCAAGAAAATTGGAAAAACTATTAAGAAAAGAGAAATAAGGGGAGGAACCACATTTGGCAGTTAAAAAGATTGTAATGCATCCGGCAGAGATTTTAGAACAGCCTTGCAAACCAGTAACAGCCTTTAATAATAAATTAAAAAAGCTGTTGAATGATATGTATGATACAATGATTGAATTTGATGGAGTCGGTTTGGCCGCGCCGCAAATCGGTGTGGATGAACAAATTGCCATCGTTGATATTGATGATGGCTCCGGAACAATTGAAATGATCAATCCGGAAATCCTTGAAACAAAAGGTGAACAAACAGGTGTTGAAGGTTGTTTAAGCTTTCCAGGTTTGTATGGAGAAGTAAGCCGACCTTACTATGTAAAAGTTAAAGCACAGGACAGGAAAGGAAGACCCTTTACAATTGAAGCTGAAGACTTTCTCGCCCGTGCCATTCAGCATGAAATAGACCATCTGCACGGTATCTTGTTTACATCAAAGGTATCAAGATATATAGATGAAAAAGAACTTCAGGAGGTGGAAGGAGAATGACCAAAATTGTTTTTATGGGGACACCGGATTTTTCTGTTCCGGTTTTAAGACAAATCATTTCGGATGGCTATCATGTGATTGGCGTTGTCACACAGCCGGATAGACCAGTAGGCAGAAAAAAAGTTCTTACACCGCCTCCGGTTAAAGTTGAAGCGACCAATCAAGGCATCCCGGTTTTTCAGCCAGAAAAAATCAGCCGTCCGGAAGAACTGCAGCCCATTTTGGACTTACAGCCGGATTTAGTTGTAACAGCTGCTTTCGGACAAATTTTGCCAAAGGAGCTGCTTGAAGCGCCGCGCTACGGCTGCATCAATGTGCATGCCTCGCTTTTACCGGAGCTTCGCGGGGGAGCACCCATTCACTATGCCATATTACAAGGGAAAGAAAAAACCGGTATCACCATTATGTATATGGCTGAAAAATTGGATGCAGGCGATATTTTAACACAAGTAGAGGTTCCGATTTTGGAACATGATAATGTAGGAACCATGCATGACAAGTTAAGTGAAGCAGGGGCAAAGCTGCTATCAGAAACATTACCAAAGCTTCTAAACGGTGAGCTTACATCGATTCCACAAAATGAAGCGGAAGCTACCTTTGCTTCCAATATCAAAAGAGAGCAGGAGAAAATCGATTGGACAAAGCCCGGTGAAACGATCTACAACCATATCCGCGGTCTAAATCCATGGCCTGGAGCTTATACAACTATAAAGGGGAATGTTTTGAAAATTTGGCAGTCCGAGAAAGTTTCCACACATGGGCATGAATCACCTGGAACGATTGTTAGAATTGAAGAAGATGGTTTTATTGTCGCAACAGGTAATCAGACGGCGATAAAAGTAACGGAACTGCAGCCATCAGGCAAGAAAAAAATGTCTGCCAGTCAATTTTTAAGAGGTGCCGGAAGCGATTTGACGATAGGTAATCAATTAGGGGATCTTTATGAAAAATAAACAAAAAAATGTTCGTGAAGCAGTGCTTGAGATTTTGGAGCTGATTGAGAAAAATCAATCTTATAGTAATTTGCTATTAAATCATGCAATCAAAAAAAATGAACTCGATCCGAAAGACATTGGGCTATTAACAGAGTTAACATACGGTACCCTGCAAAGAAAAATGACACTTGATTTTTTTCTCTCACCCTTTTTAATGAAAAATAAAAAGCTGGAAAATTGGGTTAGACAATTGTTAAGGATGACTGTCTATCAAATGGTTTATTTAGACAAAATTCCTGACAGGGCAGCCATCTTTGAGGCAGTCGAGATTGCCAAAAAGCGTGGACATAAAGGAATTTCAAGTCTTGTTAATGGGGTTCTTCGCAGCATTCAAAGAGAAGGACTTCCATCCTTCGAGGCAATCGATGATCCCATTGAAAGGCTGGCTGTTTCTACGAGTCATCCGCTCTGGCTTGTTAAACGGTGGGTCAGACAGTTTGGTTACGAAGAAACGAAAGAGATGTGTGAGCTCAATTTAACAGCCCCGGTTATGACCGGACGTGTGAATACAACCAAAATAAGCCGGGAAAAATGTTTAGCACTTTTGGAGGAAGAAGGGTTTTCTGTTGAAGCAAGCACTGTAGTACCTGAAGCGATACTATGCTACAAAGGAAATCTTGCTAACTCCAATGTTTTTAAACAGGGATTCATAACGATTCAGGATGAAAGCTCAATGCTTGTTGCTCTTTCTCTCGGAGTCAATGAGAATCAGCATGTGCTTGATGCCTGTGCGGCACCTGGCGGTAAAACAACACATATTGCAGAAAAATTAAATAGAACCGGTGAAGTTATTTCTCTTGATTTACATGAACATAAGGTAAAGCTGATACGTGAGAATGCTGCACGATTGGGTTTATCTAACATTAAGGCGGAAACACTTGACAGCCGGCATGTACAGGATCATTTTGAAAAAGAGTCTTTTGATCGGATTCTTTTGGATGCCCCCTGTTCGGGTCTTGGCGTCCTAAGGCGAAAACCGGATATTAAATATACTAAAAAAGAAGAAGATGTATTTCAACTGCAAAAAATTCAAAAAACATTACTAGATTCTGTTTCCCCTTTATTAAAAAAAGGTGGTATTCTAGTTTACAGTACGTGTACAATTGACCAGGAAGAAAATCATCAGGTCGTTGAAGCATTTTTAAAACAGCATCCTGAATTTGAGAGAGACGATTCAGTAAGAGACAGAATGCCTGATCCTATTAGACCAATAGTAAAAAATGGTGAAATGCAAATTTTGCCTCAGCATATGAATTCAGACGGCTTTTATATAGCTTGTTTAAGGAAGAAGGTGTAAATGATGGAGAAGACAACTAAAACTGAGAGTAAAACAGAATTAATTCAAAAACCCTCCATCTATTCTTTGCAGCTTTCAGAGTTAAAGGAATGGTTGAAAGAATATAATGAGAAAGCATTTAGAGCAGAGCAGATTTTTGATTGGTTATATAAAAAAAGAGTAAGTGATTTTGCTCAAATGAGTAATTTATCGAAGAATTTACGGGATATCCTTTCGGAGCATTTTACGTTGACAACGTTAAAGACAATCATTCAGCAGGAGTCGGCAGACGGTACGATTAAATTTTTATTTGAACTTCATGACGGCTATTCGATTGAGACGGTTTTAATGCGTCATGACTATGGAAATTCGGTTTGCGTAACGACCCAGGTTGGCTGCCGGATCGGCTGTACATTCTGTGCATCAACACTTGGCGGCTTGAAAAGACACCTAGAAGCAGGCGAAATTGTTGCTCAAGTCGTAAAAGTTCAACAGGCACTTGATGAAACAGATGAACGAGTCAGTTCGATCGTGATTATGGGAATCGGTGAGCCGTTTGATAACTTCGACAACATGCTCTCCTTTTTGAAGATTATTAACCATGATCAAGGGTTAAATATTGGAGCAAGGCATATAACGGTTTCCACGAGCGGGATTATTCCGAAAATCTATCAATTTGCTGATGAGAATCTGCAAATAAATTTTGCTATTTCTTTGCATGCTCCAAATACCGAATTACGCAGCCGTTTAATGCCGATTAATAAAGCATATAAACTGCCTGATTTAATGAAGGCTGTTCGTTACTATATTAATAAAACAGGGCGCCGGGTCAGCTTTGAATATGGGTTATTCGGGGGGGTCAACGATCAGGTTGAACATGCGAAAGAATTAGCTCAATTAATAAAAGGGTTAAAATGTCATGTGAACTTAATACCGGTTAATTATGTTCCTGAACGAGATTATGTCCGTACACCACGTGATCAGATTTTCCTTTTTGAAAAAACATTGAAGGATGCCGGTGTGAATGTAACGATTCGCCGGGAACAAGGCTCAGATATTGATGCAGCATGCGGACAGCTTCGGGCAAAGGAAAGGAAAGAAGAGACGAGGTGAATGTATGAAGGCTATTTTCGTAACAGATAAAGGAAAAATACGGCAGCATAATGAAGATAGCGGCGGTGTATTTCTAAGTCCGTCTGGGCAGCGTCTTGCTATTGTTGCAGACGGGATGGGAGGACACCGTGCAGGTGATGTAGCGAGTAAAATGGCACTAGATAAGCTGCAAGATGATTGGAGAAAATCAGAACAGATTGAGACAGCAGACCAAGCCGAGAAGTGGCTGAAGGACCATATTAATCAAGTCAATATGGTCCTTTATGAACATTCGAAAATACATCCCGAATGCGAAGGAATGGGGACAACAATTGTGGCGGCAATCATTACTGAATTATTTTCTACCATCGCCCATATTGGAGACAGCCGCTGCTATATTTTAAATGAGTCTGGATTTTCACAAGTTACGGAAGATCATTCGCTTGTTAATGAGCTTGTCCGATCCGGAGAAATTTCGAAAGCAGATGCAGAAAACCATCCGCGTAAGAATGTCCTTTTAAGAGCGTTAGGTACAGAGACATCAGTTGAAATGGACATAAAAACGATTCTTTTTGAAGAGGGTGATCGACTCTTACTATGTTCTGATGGATTATCCAATAAGGTGACGGAAACAGAATTAGTTCAGATACTGCAAAAGGATCAAACAATAGAGGAAAAGGCAAATTCACTTGTAAGGCTTGCTAATGATCATGGCGGTGAGGATAATATTTCTTTGATTATTGTTGAATATGATCCGAGTGGTCCTAAGGGTGATGACCAATGATGATTGGAAAACGAATAAGCGGTCGTTATAAAATATTAGAGATGGTTGGCGGAGGAGGCATGGCTAATGTCTATTTAGCACATGATATGATCCTTGACAGAGATGTGGCAGTTAAGGTTCTTCGGCTTGACTTTGCCAATAATGAGGAATTTATTCGCCGGTTTCACAGGGAAGCTCAATCGGCGACAAGCCTTGCCCATCCAAATATTGTGAATATCTTCGATGTCGGAGAAGAGGATGATTCCATTTATTATATTGTCATGGAATATGTGAAAGGACAAACCCTCAAAGAATACATACAAAAACATTCACCCATTCCTGTTGAACATGCTCTTGATATTATGCTGCAGCTGACATCAGCCATTTCCCATGCACATCAAAACCATATTATTCATCGGGATATTAAACCACAGAATATTCTTGTGGATGAGAAAGGCAATGTCAAAATTACCGATTTCGGCATCGCCATGGCATTAAGTGCAACAAGCATCACGCAAACAAATTCAGTACTCGGCTCTGTTCACTATTTATCACCAGAGCAGGCTAGGGGCGGAGTTGCCACCAATAAATCGGATATTTATTCACTCGGTATCGTAATGTTTGAATTATTAACAGGAAGGCTGCCTTTTTCCGGAGAATCAGCTGTTTCTATTGCACTAAAGCATTTGCAGTCTGAGACGCCTTCATTAAGAAGATGGAATCCCTCTATTCCACAAAGTGTTGAAAATATTGTGTTAAAAGCGACAGCTAAGGATCCTTTCCATCGTTATGCAACAGTCGAAGAGATGGAAGATGATATAAGAACAGCTTTAGAACCAGAACGTTTGGATGAGCCTAAATTTTCTGTACCGCTTGATGAGGATGCAACGAAAGCCATACCTATTATTACGGATGATCGGCCTTATTCTAATTTTGATGAAACTATTATTCATGGAAAAGAGCCCAAGCTGCATTCTGAAACGATACCAATAACAGAAACTGAGAATGGGAAGACTAAAAAGAAGAAACGAAAGAAATTACCGATTATATTATTTTCTATTTTAAGCATTTTAATTATTCTTGCTGTATTAACAATAACAGTTTTACCAGCTCTTTTTTCGCCAAAGGAAATTGAGATTCCGGATGTATCAGGCATGGAACTGGACCAAGCTGTTTCAGAGCTAGTTACCGCTGGATTTGTGATTGGTGAAACTAAAGAGATAAGCGATGAGGAATTGGAAGAAGGGTATGTAGTTAAAACGGATCCGAAAGCAGGGAAAAAGGTTAAGGAAGGGACAAAAGTTACGATTTTTGAAAGCTCTGGAAAAGAAACATTTGAATTATTGGATTATACCGACAGACTGTATGATGATGTCGTAACCGTTTTGAAAGAAAAAGGCTTTAAAGATATTAAGAAAAAAGAAATTTTTGATGATGAGGCTCCAGCTGGAACGATCATCGAGCAAAATTATCCTGCCGGCGAAGATGTCATACCTGATGAAACCATTCTTGAATTCACCATTTCTAAAGGACCTTCGTTGATTGAAGTAAAGGACTTAACCGGGAATAATGCTTCTGCTGTTCAAACTTACGCTGCATCTGAGGGGTTAGAGGTTGATGTTTCGCAGGAGGAATTCAGTGATACTGTCGCTAAAGGTCTTGTGATATCACAAACACCGGCACCTGGCACAGCTGTGAAAAAAGGCTCAAAAATAACCGTTATCATTTCAAAGGGTCCTGAGGAAATACCGCCAAAGACAGTCACAAAGGAAATTGATATTCCTTATGAGCCTGAAGTGGAGGGCTTGCCCCAGGAGGTTCAAATCTATATTGAAGATATGAACAACAGTATGACTGTACCGTTTGATACATTCTATATTCAAGAAAATACAAGAAAAGAAATTGAATTAACGATTGTAAAAGGTGAAGATGCAGGTTATAAAGTGATGCGTGATAAAAATGTCATCCTTGAAGAAGCTGTAACATATCCGGAATAAGGAAGGCAGATCCGCCTTGCTTATTCGAAAAATGAATTAAGGGAGCGTTGCTATGCCTGAAGGCAAGATTGTTAAAGCGTTGAGTGGTTTTTATTATGTTTTAAGTAATGATAAATTAGTTCAATGCCGCGGTCGAGGAGTTTTTCGTAAAAATAAAATTACTCCGTTAGTCGGTGATGAAGTTGTCTTTCAAGCTGAAAATGATACGGATGGATACATCCTTGAGATAAAGGAGAGAAAAAATGAGTTAGTTCGTCCTCCGATCGCAAATGTTGACCAGGCTATTCTCGTTTTTTCGGCGGTAGAACCCAATTTTAGTACAGCTTTGTTGGATCGGTTTCTCGTTTTGATTGAATACAATCGAATCCGCCCATTAATTTGTATTACAAAAATGGATTTGGCAAGCGAAACTGAAAAGATCAACATCCGAAATTTTGCAGCTGACTATAAAAAAGCAGGCTATGATGTTCTATTAACCTCTTCAGAAACAGAGGAGGGGATTAACGAACTGTTTCCTTATATAAAAGGAGAAATCTCCGTCTTTGCTGGTCAGTCGGGGGTTGGTAAATCATCTTTATTAAATGTGCTGCGTCCTGACTTAAGCTTAAAAACAAATGATATTTCTAATCATCTTGGAAGGGGAAGACATACAACACGACATGTTGAGCTCATCCATATAGGTGAGGGTCTTGTAGCAGATACGCCGGGATTTAGTTCGTTAGAATTTAGCGAAATTGAGCCCGAAGATTTAAATTTCTGTTTTCCTGAAATTCAACAACTAAGTGAAGAATGCAAGTTCCGCGGCTGTCTGCATATTTCTGAGCCGAAATGTGCAGTTAAATCTGCTTATGATAACGGGGAACTTCCAGGCTACAGGTACGAACATTATTTAGAGTTTCTTGATGAAATAAAAAATAGAAAGCCGAGGTATTAAAGATGATAAAAATTGCACCATCTATACTATCTGCTGATTTTTCTAAATTGGGAGACGAGATTAAGGACGTTGAAAAAGGTGGAGCTGATTATATCCATGTTGATGTAATGGATGGACATTTTGTTCCAAATATCACCATTGGTCCACTAATTGTTGAAAGTATAAGACCGGTCACTAAGTTGCCACTCGATGTACATTTAATGATTGAAAATCCCGATCAATATATTGAAACCTTCGCTAAAGCAGGAGCTGATTACATTACCGTTCATGTTGAAGCATGCCGTCACCTTCACAGAACCATTCAGTTAATTAAATCATTCGGAGTTAAGCCGGGTGTCGTTTTGAATCCAGCAACACCAGTGCAAATGATTGAGCACATTATTGAAGAGCTTGACATGGTATTATTAATGTCTGTGAATCCTGGGTTTGGCGGACAAAAATTTATCCCTTCAGTGCTCACAAAAATTAAACAAGTGAAGGAACTTGTCGATCAAAAAGAATTGACTGTTGAAATAGAAGTAGATGGCGGTATTAATAAAGAAACGGCTCCCCTTTGCATTCAAGCAGGTGCGACTGTTCTTGTTGCGGGTTCAGCCGTTTACGGACAAAATGATCGCCAAAAGGCAATGGCAGAAATAAGAGGATAAATGGTTAAGAAGTCAGCTTGTATGCGGGCTTCTTTTCTTCTTTATGGCTAATGAATATTAAATAATGAAAGGATTGAAGAAGTGATTATTCATTTATTAGGCGGGGGACCCGTTGATCTCCTCCCGAATTTTAACTTATACCGTGATCAGAAGATTGTTTGGGCAGGTGTCGACCGCGGTGTATATACATTAATTGACAACGGGATAATACCCGATATTGCGTTCGGGGACTTCGATTCTGTTTCTGATACGGAGTTCGGGATCATTAAAGAATCGGTTTATGAATTGAAAAAATATAAACCAGAGAAAGATGAAACCGATATGGAGCATGCGCTGAATTGGGCCATTGAGCAAAAGCCGCATTTAATCCGCATGTTTGGTTCAACAGGCGGAAGACTTGATCATATGTTTGGAAATATTCAATTACTGCTAAAAGCCAGTACGGATAATCAGTTTATTGAAATTGAAATGATTGATCGGCAAAATATATTGTTCATTAAGACACCTGGAGAGTATTCGATTCGTAAAATAGCTGAGAAAAGATATATTTCTTTTATTCCCCTCTCAAATGAAGTGAATGGCATTACGCTAAAGGGTTTTAAATATCCTTTGAAAAATCGTCATATTTCGCTTGGCTCGACATTATGTATTAGTAATGAGCTTCTTGGTGATTATGGTACTTTTTCTTTTTCCGAGGGCATATTAATGATTGTAAGAAGTACCGATTTAAAAAATGCATAAAAATAAGCGTACTTATTAGTGATATTTGAATAAGATAATGTGGTTGAAAAATTCAAAGTCGTCTATTAGCTGGTTGGTGCAACCCTAGTTTGTATGATGTTTGAGGAGGGACAAAAAGATGAAATTTTATACAATTAAGTTGCCTAAGTTTTTAGGCGGTCTTGTCCGAGCAATGTTAGGTACTTTTAAAAAGGGATAACAATCGTTTTTTAACTAACCTGTAAAATATAAATATAATCATAACGGGAAGACAACATAAAATTTTATTCTTCATGCACCCATTATTGGGTGTTTTTGTTCGATAAGTAGGCATACACATAAAAAAAGACGTCCTAGAAAGGACGTCATTCTTTATTATACACGTTCAACCTTACCTGATTTTAATGCTCTTGCAGAAACCCAAACACGCTTTGGTTTTCCATTTACAAGAATACGAACTTTTTGAAGGTTAGCACCCCATGTACGTTTGTTAGCGTTCATTGCGTGGGAGCGTGCATTACCTGTAGTTGTTTTTTTACCAGTTACAACACATTTACGTGGCATTTATTTTCCCTCCTTACTAGAAAAACTGAATCGTTTCATACAGTTCAGTTACATTTTATTAATCAGATCTTTTATCCATCCGGAAAAATGAGAAAAACAGGACAAACACCGTTTTTCATCCATTAAAGATACCTTAATAATTTATCATACAACCATTCTGAATGCAATACTTCAAAACCAAACCTTTCAAGAAAAATTACTTGACAATATTAGATGCGGAGGCGGCTCGCCCAGACCCGACAGGCATAAGATGGCTCGGGGAGAAGGTTGTACTTTAACCTTCTCATCGAGACAGCTTATGACCCCGAGGGTCTAGCCGCTGCAGCTCGATAGTTTTGGATGCGGAGGGCGCTCGCCCAGCCGCGACAAGCTTAAGACAGGTCGGGGATGAGGTTTGTCATTTAACCTCATCATCGACATGGCTTAAGACCTCGAGCGGCTAGCGCCCGCAGCTCGACAGTTTTAGATGCGGAGGCGGCTCGCCCAGACCCGACAGGCATAAGATGGCTCGGGGAGAAGGTTGTACTTTAACCTTCTCATCGAGACAGCTTATGACCTTGAGGGTCTAGCGCTGCAGCTCGACAGAATTGGATACGGAGGGCGCTCGCCCAATTATAGACCAACCATAGATTGAGATAATTTCACGAAAATTGACGCATAATAAGTATGCCTTTTAAAATGGGAAAGCTTATAGTAAAATGGCATTAGTCAAGGAGCAATTTCCAAAAGGGGGAAAACTCATGTCCATCGAATTAAAAACCACATACGGACAAATAGATATTTCAAATGACGTAATTGCAACCATCGCAGGCGGTGCTGCAGTAGATTGTTATGGAATTGTCGGGATGGCATCTAAAAATCAAATCAAAGATGGTTTAACAGATATTCTACGAAAAGAAAACTTTACACGCGGTGTCATCGTGCGTCAAGAAGAGGAAAAAGTACATATTGATATGTATATTATTGTTAGCTACGGTACTAAAATTTCAGAGATTGCCCATAATGTACAATCAAAAGTGAAATATACATTAGATCAAACAGTTGGACTTGCCGTTGACACAGTAAATATATACGTTCAAGGTGTTCGTGTAACGAATCCGTAGTGAGGGAGGAAGAATTGTGTCAATTACAGTTTTGGACGGAAAACGTTTTGCAGAAATGGTCATTCAGGGAGCTAATCATTTATCCTCAAATGCCAAATATGTTGATGCACTAAACGTATTCCCTGTTCCAGATGGTGATACTGGAACAAATATGAATTTATCAATGACTTCTGGTGCAAAAGAAGTTAAGCAAAATGCACAAGAACATATAGGAAAAGTGGGAGCAGCACTTTCTAAAGGGCTGCTAATGGGTGCACGCGGAAACTCCGGGGTTATTCTTTCACAATTATTTCGCGGATTTTCAAAAGCCATAGAACAAAAAGATATTATTAATGGAACGGATTTTGCCCGTGCCTTGGAGGCAGGCGTTGAAACGGCTTATAAAGCAGTTATGAAGCCTGTAGAAGGTACCATTCTTACGGTTGCAAAAGATGCCGCAAAAATGGCCGTTCTAGCAGCTAAAAAGAATGATGACCTTATCTACATTATGGAAGAGGTTGTCAAGGAAGCGAAAGCATCACTAAATCGTACACCAGACCTGCTGCCGGTGTTAAAGGAAGTAGGCGTTGTTGACAGCGGTGGACAAGGGTTAGTTTTTGTATATGAAGGCTTTTTGGCAGAATTAAAGGGAGAACAGCTGCCGGATTCACCTACTGTCTTGCCGACCATGGATGAACTTGTCAGCGCTGAGCATCATAGGAGTGTTCAAGGTCATATCAACACAGAAGACATCGTTTTTGGCTATTGTACTGAATTTATGGTAAAACTTGAGGAAAAGAAGCTTGCTAAAAAACCATTTTCTGAAGAAACCTTCCGGCAAGATTTAAGTAAATTCGGTGATTCCTTGCTGGTCATTTCTGATGATGAGGTTGTAAAAGTGCATATCCATTCAGAAGAACCTGGCAATGTATTGAATTACGGTCAAAGCTATGGAAGCTTAATCAATATGAAAATTGAAAATATGCGGCAGCAGCATTCAAATATCGTTGGTGAAACACATAGCGTATTAAAAGAAGCAGCACCAGCGGCCAAAAAAGAAAAGAAAGAATATGGAATTGTTGCGGTCTCAATGGGCAGCGGTGTGGCTGATCTCTTTAAAAGCATTGGGGCCGATGCTGTTATTGAAGGCGGACAAACGATGAATCCAAGTACGGAAGACATCGTAAAAGCGATAAAAGAAGTTCATGCTCATAAAATTATGATCCTGCCCAATAATAAAAACATTATTATGGCAGCCGAGCAGGCAGTCGAACTTTGTGATGAAGATGTAGCAGTCATTCCATCAAAAACAGTACCTCAGGGATTATCTGCCATGCTTGCTTTTAATCCCAATGCTGATTTAGCTGTAAATAAAAAGAATATGTCTGAAGCACTTCAGCACGTCAAGACAGGTCAAATTACATTTGCCGTTAGAGATACAACGATTGATGGACTTGAAATTGAAAAAGATGATTTTATGGGTATCCTCGACGGGAAAATTGTCGTTAAAAATAAAGACAAGAAAGTCACGGCAAATGAACTAGTAGGGCAGATGATTGATGACGATTCGGAAATAGTGACAATCCTAAAAGGATTAGATGCTTCTGAAGAAGATGTGGCAGAACTAGTCTCATTTATAGAGGAACGTTTTTCCAATGTAGAAGTGGAAATTCATAATGGCCAGCAGCCGTTATATCCATTTATCATTGCTGTTGAGTAGTAACGAGTAAAGTAGTATGTATTTATTGGAAATGGGTTATAATCCCCTTGCTTTTTATAGTAAAATGTTTGGTTACTATAAAATCAAAAGGGATTAAACCCTTTTTTATTAGATAAAGGGATCATGCCTTATTTAGAAGTTGCAGAAGCAATGGCGATAACGTTAAAAAATATGATACGATTAGTATGTAAACACTATTGCAGGGTTAGTGGAAATCCCCTTTGAAATAAGATTGGGGAACTGTTAATGCCAATAGTACTTAAGAAACAGGACAGGGAGGGTTGGCGGCTGCACCAATCGGTCGTTGGCTTGATGCAAAGATCTTTGGTAAGCCGATTATATAAGTGACAAATCCATTAAAGCAATCTGTAGCTGCCATCAAGGGCATAGGAGAAGAAACGGCATCAGCATTAGCTGACATGAAATTATATACGATTCAAGATTTATTAGAGCATTTCCCCTATCGTTATGAAGATTATCGATTGCGTGATTTAGCAGAAGTAAAGCAAGATGAAAAAATAACCGTTGAAGGGAAGGTTCACAGTGAGCCTTCTCTTACCTATTATGGTCGAAAACGTTCACGTTTAACCATTCGCTTACTTGTCGATCGATATTTAATTCAAGTCGTATTATTTAATCAACCATATTTAAAGAAAAAAGTCTCTATCAATGAGCAAGTGACTGTTTCAGGAAAATGGGATGGGCATAGACAAATGATTACGGCAAGCGAACTGAAAATCGGATCGTCAGTAAAAACAAAGGATTTTGAACCGGTGTACGCTATAAAGGGGGATATGACCATAAAAGGAATCAGACGTTGTATTCAATTGGCATTTTCCCAATATGGTCATTTAGTCGAGGAAACATTACCGGAACCATTAAGAAAAAAATATAAATTAATCAACAGAAGAGAAGCGTTAAGAGCTCTTCATTATCCGCTGGACCAGCAAGACTTAAAACAAGCACGAAGACGATTTGTTTATGAGGAATTTCTTCTATTTCAATTGAAAATGCAAACCCTTCGTAAAATAGAACGTGAGCAGTCAAAAGGGACCTCACAAGAATATGACGAAGAACAAACAGCTGATTTTATTTCGCAACTCCCGTTTCCACTTACAAATGCTCAAAACCGGGTGGTACAAGAAATTCTTTCAGATATGAAATCTCCTAACCGCATGAACCGGCTGCTTCAGGGTGATGTAGGTTCGGGTAAAACGGTTGTAGCGGCTATTTCTTTATTCGCCAGTGTTTCTGCCGGTTTTCAAGGTGCCTTAATGGTACCGACTGAAATTCTTGCTGAACAGCATGCTGAATCATTGAAAGGACTCTTAGAGCCTTCCGGTATATCCTGTGAACTGTTAACGAGCTCAGTGAAAGGAAAACGCCGTAAAGAAATTCTTGCTGGATTAAAAACAGGTGAAATTAATATTTTAATTGGCACACATGCCTTAATTCAAGAAGAAGTGGAATTTAAACAGCTTGGCCTTGTTATAACAGACGAGCAGCATCGCTTTGGGGTTGACCAGCGCCGGATCCTAAGAGAAAAGGGGGAAAATCCGGATGTCTTATTTATGACGGCCACACCGATTCCCCGTACATTAGCGATTACAGCATTTGGTGAGATGGACGTGTCGATCATCGATGAAATGCCTGCAGGCAGAAAATCTATTGAGACCTATTGGGTTAAGCCTGATATGATGGACAGGATACTCGGTTTTATGAATAAGGAATTACAGAAAGGCCGTCAAGTCTATGTCATATGCCCATTAATAGAAGAATCGGACAAGCTTGACGTTCAAAATGCCATAGATGTACACAGTTCTCTTGTTCATTATTTTCAAAATCGTTACCAAATCGGCCTGATGCATGGACGGCTGCCTGCAGACGAAAAAGACAGTGTCATGAAAGAATTTAGTGAAAATAAACTGCATGTGCTTGTCTCTACGACTGTTGTAGAAGTAGGTGTGAATGTGCCCAATGCCACCTTGATGGTCATATACGATGCTGAGCGTTTTGGTCTGTCACAGCTTCATCAGCTTAGGGGAAGGGTTGGCCGAGGCAGTGAACAATCCTATTGTATTTTATTAGCTGATCCAAAATCTGAGACAGGCAAAGAACGAATGAAGATTATGACTGAAACAAATGATGGTTTTGTTCTTAGTGAAAAAGATCTTGAACTGCGCGGACCCGGCGATTTCTTTGGAAGAAAGCAAAGCGGTGTGCCTGAGTTTAAGGTAGCAGATATGGTGCATGATTACCGTGCACTTGAAACGGCTAGACAGGATGCGAGTGTGCTTGTTGAATCCAGCTATTTTTGGAATGCGGATGCCTACCAGCCGTTACGAAGCTATCTTAAGGAAACAGGTGTGTTCGATGGTGAAAAATTAGATTGATGTTTTTGAAAGGGGCTGCTCCATACAGCCCCTTTCACTTTTATTCTTGCAATCTGTCATTGTAAATTATATACTACTGTTAGTACCTAGTCTTAGTATCGTGGACGGTGTCATAAATGAAAAGAAATAAGCGGGACAGACAAAAAAACTTACAGGTAACGATTAAAGAAAATCCGTTTATTACCGATGAAGAATTGGCGGAAAAATTCTCTGTAAGTGTTCAAACAATTCGTTTGGATCGGCTTGAATTATCCATTCCGGAGTTAAGAGAACGAATTAAACATGTTGCAGCAACAAAATTTGAGGATGAGGTTCGCTCACTGCCTATTGAAGAAGTCATTGGAGAAATTATTGATATCGAATTGGATAAAACAGCCATTTCAATCTTTGATGTAAAGCCTGAGCATGTCTTCAAGCGGAATCATATTGCCCGTGGTCATCATTTATTTGCACAGGCAAATTCACTTGCTGTTGCTGTCATAAATGATGAGCTTGCACTAACGGCAAAAGCAAATATCCATTTCATCCATTCTGTTAAAGAAGGTGAGCGGGTGGTTGCAAAGGCAAAGGTGAGTAAAATTGATAACGAGATGGGCCGAACGATCGTGGAAGTGCAGAGCTTTGTCAATAATCACCTGGTGTGTAAAGGTGAATTTGAGATGTATCGCTCGAAACATGAGTGAATGCGAAGGAGAAGGAGTAGTGGACAGACATCATGAAAATCGCTATTGATGCAATGGGTGGAGATTATGCTCCAAAGGAAATCGTGCTTGGAGCAGTAAAAGCTGTCGAAACCTTTACCGATGTGCAAATCGTCCTTGTCGGAGATGAAAAGAAAATAAAAGAATTTATAAAGGAAAATGATCGAATTTCCATTATTCATACTGAAGAAGTGATTTCAGGAGAGGATGAACCAGTCCGGGCTGTTAGAAGAAAGAAAAATGCCTCAATGGTACTCGCTGCAAGGGAAGTAGCTGAGGGGAGAGCGGATGCTTGTATATCTGCCGGAAATACTGGTGCTTTAATGGCTGCAGGCCTGTTTATTGTAGGAAGAATTGAAGGGATTGAACGTCCGGCGCTTTCGCCAACTCTGCCTACAATTGGCGGTGAGGGTTTTGTTCTTTTAGATGTTGGTGCTAATGCCGATGCGAAACCCGAACATCTTCTTCAATACGCTTTGATGGGTTCTATATACAGTCAAAAGGTAAGAGGAATTCCACATCCACGTGTTGGGTTATTAAATATCGGTACGGAAGCGAAAAAAGGAAATGATTTAACAAAACATACATACGAATTACTGCAAAACTTAGATATTAATTTTATTGGCAATGTAGAGGCCCGTGATTTGATGGAAGGTGTTTGTGATGTTGCTGTCACAGATGGATTTACGGGTAATATGGTATTAAAGACGGTTGAAGGGACAGCAATGTCGATTATGAAGATGTTAAAATCTGCCTTAATGTCGAGCTTGAAAAGCAAGCTTGCGGCTGCAGTCTTAAAGCCTGACCTATATCAATTAAAGACTAAAATGGACTATTCAGAGTATGGCGGTGCAGGACTGTTTGGCTTGAAGGCGCCTGTTATTAAAGCACATGGATCGTCTGATGCAACCGCCATCTTCAATGCGGTTAGACAAACACGCGAGATGGTGGAAGAACAAGTAGCTGAAACCATAAGGGCTGCAGTTGAAAAAACAAGTCATTAATCGTAAATCATAGGAGGAAGAGAATGAGTAAAATAGCATTTATATTTCCTGGTCAAGGCTCACAAACAGTCGGCATGGGACAGTCTTTAGCAGAGGCATATCAGCCGTCAAATGATTTTTTTCTTAATGCAGATAAAAAACTGGAATATCTTCTTTCTAAGCTCATATTTGAAGGCCCTCAGTCGGAGCTGACATTGACCTCGAATGCGCAGCCTGCTCTATTAACAACGAGCATTGCGATTATGGAGTATTTTAAACAATCAGGCATTACACCTGATTATGTTGCCGGTCATAGTCTCGGTGAATATACTGCCCTTGTTGCAGCCGGAGCCTTCACCTTTGAAGAAGGTGTATATGCCGTTCATAAAAGAGGCGAATTTATGGAGATCGCTGTCCCAAATGGGGAAGGTACAATGGCAGCTGTACTTGGACTTGACAGCGACAAACTAGAAACAGTCACAAATGAAATCACTGAAAGCGGACATCTTGTTCAATTGGCCAATATTAACTGTCCGGGACAAATTGTTATTTCCGGCACAAGAAAAGGCGTTGAACTAGCCGGGATTAAAGCAAAAGAGGCAGGAGCGAAACGCGTGCTTCCGCTTGAAGTAAGCGGACCTTTTCACTCTGAATTAATGAAGCCTGCTGCCCAAAAGCTTAGAGCGGTACTTGATGATATGAACATAACCGATGCAAAAGTGCCTGTGATCGCCAATGTATCTGCTTCTGAGATGTCCAATGCTTTAGAAATCAAAGAAAAACTAATCGAACAACTCTACTCTCCTGTTCAATGGGAACAAAGTGTACAGAAAATGATTGATTTAGATGTGACTACTTTTATTGAAATTGGACCAGGAAAAGTATTATCCGGTCTAGTAAAGAAAGTTAGCCGCGCGGTAAACACGTATGCTGTTTCAGATGAAAAAACATGCCAAGAGGTAATGGAAGCATTGAAGGAGGGGACAAGATGAGGCTAGCTGGTAAAAAGGCAATTGTAACAGGGGCTTCAAGAGGAATCGGCCGGGAAATCGCTTTAGAACTTGCGAGACAGGGTGCTGATGTAGCGGTTAACTTTGCCGGAAGTGAAGCAAAGGCCTTAGAAGTTGTGGATGAAATAAAAGGCATGGGAAGGGACTCCTTTGCCATTCAATGTGATGTTTCAAACAGTGACTCTGTGGCTAATATGGTAAAAGAAACAATTGAAAGATTCGAAAGAGTTGATATTCTTGTTAATAATGCAGGGATAACAAAAGACAATCTCTTAATGCGTATGAAGGAAAACGAATGGGATGATGTCTTGAATATCAACCTTAAAGGTGTGTTCCTTTGTACAAAAGCGGTAACCAGACAAATGATGAAACAAAGGTGCGGGCGAATTATTAACATTTCTTCCATTGTCGGCGCCATGGGAAACGCTGGACAAGCTAACTATGTGGCAGCTAAAGCAGGTGTGATTGGTTTAACGAAAACAACAGCTAAGGAGCTTGCTTCAAGAGGAATTACGGTAAACGCAGTTGCCCCTGGTTTTATTACAACCGAAATGACTGAAAAACTTTCTGAAGAAATTCAGGCAGAAATGTTAAAAGCCATTCCATTAGCTCAGTTTGGTGAACCAAAGGATATAGCTAATGCCGTTATTTTTCTGGCATCTGATGAGAGCCGCTATATAACAGGGCAAACCATTCATGTTAATGGCGGTATGGTCATGTAACAAAGCTGTTTTGGTGCTTTATACAAACAGGCTAAATTTTATCTAGATAATCTATATGAAATACTCTATAATGACCTGAGGGGAGGTGAATGACCAATGGCAGAGGTTTTAGAACGTGTAACAAAAATCATTGTAGACCGTTTAGGTGTAGAAGAATCTCAAGTAACTTTAGAGGCTTCTTTCAAAGATGATCTTGGTGCAGATTCCCTTGATGTAGTCGAACTTGTTATGGAACTTGAAGATGAGTTTGACATGGAAATTTCTGACGATGATGCTGAAAAAATCGCAACAGTCGGTGATGCTGTGAATTACATACAAGCAAAACAATAATCGTTGGATTCACACAAAGCTCCGTATTCTTACGGGGCTTTCTTTTATGAGAAAATCCATTTTACGAAGAAGTGGTTGATGATTTTTTTAAAAGTTTCTTTGCCTTTTTTATCGTTATTCATTAAACTTTTATAGGTAGTTAAGTTTCTAGTTAAGGTGGAATTTTACATGCGTAAAAATGGAAAAGAGAAAAAAAGTATACGCACAAATGATAAACAATTTAAAGAATTACAAGAGACCATTGAAATTCAATTTTCAAACGTCAAATTATTAAAGCAGGCCTTTACCCATTCATCCTATGTAAATGAACATAGAAGAAAGCCATATGAGGATAATGAAAGACTGGAATTTTTAGGTGATGCTGTGCTGGAATTAACGGTATCGAAATTCTTATTTTTAAAATATCCAATGATGAGTGAAGGAGAGTTGACCAAGTTAAGAGCAGCTATTGTCTGCGAACCGTCTCTTGTCGCATTTGCGAATGAGCTTCATTTTGGAAAATTCATTTTACTTGGTAAAGGGGAGGAATTAACCGGCGGCCGGGAAAGACCAGCATTATTAGCGGATGTATTTGAGGCGTTTATTGGTGCTCTCTTTTTAGACAAGGGCATTGACACGGTTGTTGCCTTCTTGGAGAGATATGTTTATCCGAAGGTCAATGCCGGAGCTTTTTCACATGTAATGGATTTTAAAAGTCAGCTTCAGGAATTAGTGCAGCGGGACAGTACTGGTTTGATTGAATACAAAATTCTCGTTGAAAAAGGACCAGCACATAATCGTGAATTTGTCTCTGTTGTCCTGTTAAATGGAGTAGAAATCGGTACGGGTGCCGGCCGTTCGAAAAAAGCTGCCGAGCAGCATGCAGCCCAAATGGCTCTGGAAAAACTAAAAGCACACCTACATGAAAATTTAACAGAAACGCATCCAGAGTAAGGAGGAAAGACAGTGTTTCTAAAACGATTGGATATTGTGGGCTTTAAATCGTTTGCTGAGCGAATAGCAGTGGATTTTGTTCAAGGCGTCACTGCTGTTGTCGGTCCTAATGGAAGTGGAAAGAGCAATATTACCGATGCTATTCGCTGGGTTTTAGGGGAACAATCCGCTAAATCACTTCGAGGGGCAAAAATGGAAGATATTATTTTTGCCGGAAGCGATTCGCGAAAACCTCTTAACTTTGCAGAAGTCACATTAACATTAGACAACGAAGATCAGTTTCTGCCTGTCGATTATAACGAAGTTAGCGTCACAAGGCGCGTATTTCGTTCTGGTGATAGCGAATTCTTCATTAATAAACATGCATGCCGCTTAAAGGATATTATTGATCTTTTTATGGACTCCGGGCTGGGCAGGGAAGCATTTTCGATTATCAGCCAAGGGAAAGTAGAGGAGATTCTCAACAGTAAAGCAGAGGAGCGGCGGACCATTTTTGAAGAAGCAGCCGGTGTATTGAAATATAAGACACGAAAAAAGAAGGCTGAAGGAAAACTAAATGAAACCGAAGAAAATTTACATCGGGTGAATGATATTCTTTTCGAGTTAGAAAGCCAGATCGAACCACTTAAGATCCAAAGCTCAATGGCAAAGGATTATTTAGAGCAAAAAGAAGCGCTGGAAAAAGTTGAAGTTGCCGTAACGGTGTTTGAAATTGAAGAGCTGCATACGAAATGGACAACGATGTCTGAGAAGGTAGAAAAGCATAAGCAAAACGAAATAAAGCTGTCCACACATTTGCAGAGCAAAGAAGCAAAGCTTGAAGAAGTAAGAGATCATATGACCGCATTAGATGAGTCGATACTCGACCTGCAAAACGTCCTTTTGCATGCAAGTGAAGAACTGGAAAAGCTGGAAGGCCGTAAAGAAGTATTAAAAGAAAGAAAGAAAAATGCTGCTCAAAACAAGGTGCAGCTAGAAAATAATGTTAAAGAATTGACGGAAAAAGTGGCAGGATTAATCGCGCAAAAAGAAAAGCTTGTGGAGCAGTCCCTTCGCCTGGAAAAAGAAGCAGCTGCCATAAAGAGTCAGTTAAAAGAAAAGCAAGGGCAGATGAACCTGCTTAATGAAAATATTGAGCAAACGATAGATGATCGAAAAAGTGAATACATTGAGGTTTTAAATGAACAGGCTGCGGCGAAAAATGAAATCCATTTTATTGAACAGCAATTACAGCAGTTAAGCGAACGAAATAACAGACAGGAAGGCAATAATGCGAAATATATTGCCGAACGATCAGAACTGCAGCAGAAGATCGTTGAAATCAAAACTTTACTCAGCACTGTTCAACAAGAATTAGAAGCTCAAGTCCATCATTATCGTGATGAACAGAAAAAGTATGAATCGATAAAAAACACCTATGAAAAAAACGAAAAAACCCTTTATCAAGCTTATCAGTATTTGCAGCAAACAAAATCACGAAAAGAGATGCTTGAAGAAATGGAAGAAGGCTTTGCCGGTTTTTTTCAAGGGGTTAAAGAGGTCTTAAAAGCAAGGGAAAGTAAATTACAAGGAATCGAAGGTGCCATTGCTGAATTAATCTCAGTGCCTAAAGAGTATGAAGTCGCCATTGAAACAGCTTTAGGTGCCAGCATGCAGCATATTGTTGTCCGAAATGAGCAGGATGGACGACAAGCGATTCAATATTTAAAGAACAATCGTTTTGGACGGGCAACTTTCCTGCCTCTCAGTGTTATAAAAGGAAAATCGTTAGCCAGTAATCAATTGCAATTAATTGCTAACCATCCAGATTTTGTTGGGGTTGCATCTAATGTCATAAGCTATGATTCAGTGTATGATGAGGTAATGAAAAATCTTTTAGGAATGGTTGTCATTACGAAGGATTTAAAAGGTGCCAATGAGATGGCAAGGCTCTTAGGCTTCCGCTGTCGATTTGTCACACTCGATGGTGATCTTGTTAATGCTGGCGGCTCCATGACAGGTGGAGCTGTTAAGCAAAATTCATCTTCTTTATTGTCGCGGAAAAGCGAGCTTGATGAGTTAAAGGATAAATTAGCTGATATGGAGAGCAAAACGACTAATTTGGAAGCGAAAATAAAAGCGTTAAAGAATGAAGTAGCCACCAAGGAGCAAGAGCTTGACTTCATGCGAAAAAATGGTGAAGCGTTAAGGCTGAAAGAGCAAGCCATTAAAGGTGAATTAAGGGAAGCTGAGCTGCAGGAAAAGAACATGAATGAACGTCTTTCAATCTACGACCTCAATAAAAAAGAGTTTATAACCGAAAAAGAAAGAATCACGGAACGAAAGACAAGTCTTAAGGCGTTACTAGAAAAACTGCAGTCAGACATACAAAAGCTTGAAAAAGAGATTCAACAATTAAGCGAGCAGAAAAATTCACAAAACTTATCTAAAGATACATTGCTTTCAGACATCAGTGAATTAAAAGCTGCTTTTGCGGCAAAAAATGAACAAGTTAACCATACAAAGGAAAAGCTCTCTTCTGTAACATTTGAACTTGACGACAGTGAAAAAAAGCTTCAATTTTATCAGGAGGATCTTGTGCTATTGGATTCGGAAATGTCTGAGAGCTCTTCGGGTGAAAATAAATTGGAGATGGCAGCAGTTGAAAAACTCCGTGATAAAAATGAAACGGTTAAGCTGATTGCCGAAAGACGGGAAGAACGTTTAACAATGCAAAGTACACTTGAAGATCTTGATCTCGAAATAAAAGAGTTAAAGCGGCAGCATAGAGGCTTGACTGTGTCAATGAAAGATGAAGAGGTACAACTGAATCGGCTTGATGTGGAACTAGAAAACAAACTGGCGCATCTTAGAGAAGAATACTTATTATCTTATGAAGGGGCAAAGGAAGCCTATCCGCTGACACTTTCAATTGATGAGGCTCGTACGAAAGTAAAGTTAATCAAACTGGCACTAGAGGAGCTGGGAACAGTGAATCTTGGTGCAATCGAGGAATATGAACGAGTGTCAGAACGCTATGAGTTTCTGTTGGAGCAAAGAAACGATCTCGAAGAGGCAAAGAATACGTTATTCCAAGTCATCGATGAGATGGATGTTGAAATGAAAAGACGATTTCAACAGACCTTTGAAGGGATTCGTTTTCATTTTGAATCAGTCTTTAAGGAATTATTTGGCGGCGGCAGAGCGGATTTGCGGTTAACGGATCCTCAGGATTTATTAAACACAGGGGTAGAAATTGTGGCGCAGCCTCCCGGTAAAAAGCTGCAAAACTTAGGTCTGCTTTCAGGAGGAGAACGGGCATTAACGGCAATTGCTCTGTTATTCTCAATATTGAAAATCAGGCCGGTGCCATTCTGTATTTTAGATGAAGTAGAAGCGGCACTTGATGAAGCAAACGTCTATCGTTTTAGTCAATATTTAAAGCGATACAGCAGAGAATCCCAATTTATCGTCATTACCCATCGCAAAGGAACAATGGAAGAAGCGGATGTTTTGTATGGGGTAACGATGCAGGAATCAGGTGTTTCCAAGCTGGTGTCTGTCCGACTTGAAGAGACCAATGAATATGCAGCCCACTAAGGAAAAGATGCATTGGATTTGGAACGGCTGTAAAATAATCTCAAAGGAAGTGATTCTATGAGTTTTTTCAAAAAATTAAAAGAAAAAATTACAAAACAAACGGACAGTGTGACGGAAAAATTTAAAGATGGTTTATCAAAAACAAGGAATAGTTTTTCAGATCGCGTAAATGAACTCGTTTCCCGCTATCGAAAGGTGGATGAGGATTTCTTCGAAGAGCTGGAAGAAATTCTTATTCAAGCGGATGTTGGCTTCGATACTGTGATGACACTTATTGAAGAGTTAAAACGGGAGGTGCAAAGAAAAAATATTCAAGATCCAACTGAAGTACAAAGTGTCATCTCCGAAAAGCTTGTTGCCATTTATGACAGAGGCGATAACACATCATCTTCATTAAATATTCAGGAGAGCGGTTTAACGGTTATCTTGTTTGTTGGTGTAAATGGTGTCGGTAAAACAACAACAATTGGGAAGTTAGGCCATCAATTTAAATCAGAAGGCAAGAAGGTTTTAATGGCAGCCGGAGATACCTTCAGAGCTGGTGCCATTGAACAATTAGAGGTCTGGGGGGAACGGGTAGGCGTCGAGGTCATTAAGCAGGCTGCCGGTTCAGATCCTGCTGCTGTTATGTATGATGCGATCCAGGCAGCAAAATCACGAAATGCTGATATTCTGCTATGTGATACAGCAGGCCGTCTGCAAAATAAAGTCAATTTGATGAAGGAATTAGAAAAGGTGAAGCGGGTCATTGAACGGGAAATTCCCGGTGCTCCTCATGAAGTATTACTTGTGTTAGATGCTACAACAGGTCAAAATGCGATGATCCAGGCAAAAACGTTTAAGGATGCAACAGATGTAACAGGAATCGTTTTAACTAAACTTGACGGCACTGCAAAAGGCGGAATTGTCCTTGCGATACGTAATGAATTAGATATCCCTGTAAAATTTGTTGGACTCGGTGAAAAGATGGATGACCTGCAAACCTTTAATGCCGAACAATATGTTTATGGTCTATTTGCTGACTTAGTTGAAAAAGCAGAATAAATGATAGATTTATATGGAACGGAGCAAGGCACTTGCGCTTTTCGTGTATGTAAAGATATTTTCTTGACATCTTGGTCATAAGTGTGTAGACTTACTTTTGTAAAGGCTTTTCACTTAACATAGGGGGAATAGCGATGCTTGAGAAAACAACGAGAATGAATTACTTATATGACTTTTATCAATCGTTGTTAACGCCGAAGCAGCGCAGTTATATGGCTCTCTACTATTTAGATGATTTTTCCTTGGGTGAGATTGCGGAAGAATATAATGTTAGCCGTCAAGCTGTTTATGATAATATCAAACGGACAGAAACAATGCTTGAAGAATATGAGGAAAAACTGTTGTTATTCAACAAATTTCAAGAACGTACAAAGTTAATTGAGGAAATGAGAAATACTCTGAAAGAAGAAACATTGTCTCGAGATAGATTGTCTGAAATGGTTGAGAGAATGGCGAAATTAGATTAGGAGGCGGCATACATGGCATTTGAAGGTCTAGCCGACCGACTGCAAAGTACGATTCAAAAAATACGTGGTAAAGGCAAGGTCACGGAATCAGACGTTAAAGAAATGATGCGTGAGGTTCGCCTAGCTCTTTTAGAAGCCGATGTTAACTTCAAAGTTGTAAAGGATTTTGTTAAAAAGGTTAGCGAACGTTCTGTCGGTCAAGAAGTAATGAAAAGCTTAACACCGGGACAGCAAGTCATTAAGGTGGTTAAGGAAGAACTAACAGAACTAATGGGTGGAGAACAGAGTAAAATTGCTGTTGCAAATCGGCCGCCAACTGTCATTATGATGGTCGGACTGCAGGGTGCCGGTAAAACAACAACAACGGGGAAGCTTGCAAACTTGCTTCGTAAGAAATATAACCGCAATCCAATGCTTGTTGCCGCTGATATTTACCGTCCTGCCGCAATTAAGCAGCTTGAAACGCTTGGAAAACAATTAAGTATGCCGGTTTTCTCGCTGGGAGACCAAGTGAGTCCTGTCGAAATTGCCAAACAGGCTATCCAAAAGGCAAAAGAGGATCATCATGATTATGTTTTGATAGATACTGCCGGCCGTTTGCACGTTGATGAGGCATTAATGGATGAGCTCAAGCAAATAAAAGAGCTAACGAAACCGGATGAAATTTTTCTAGTTGTCGATGCTATGACCGGTCAGGATGCTGTAAATGTTGCTTCTAGTTTTAATGAGCAGCTTGGCTTAACAGGTGTAGTCTTAACAAAGCTTGATGGTGATACTCGCGGCGGTGCAGCGCTCTCTATTCGTTCTGTTACCAACACACCGATCAAATTCGTTGGTCTTGGGGAAAAAATGGATGCAATTGAACCGTTCCATCCTGAAAGAATGGCCTCACGAATTCTTGGCATGGGTGATGTACTGACGCTGATAGAAAAAGCGCAGGCAAACGTTGATGAGGAAAAAGCGAGGGAATTGGAACAAAAGATGCGCACAGCCTCTTTTACGTTTGATGATTTTCTCGAACAGCTTGGCCAGGTCCGCAACATGGGGCCTCTTGACGAGCTGTTAAAGATGATGCCCGGAGCGAACAAAATAAAAGGCTTAAATAATCTGCAAATTGACGATAAACAGATTGCCCATGTGGAGGCAATTATTAAGTCGATGACAAAGCAGGAAAAAATTCAGCCTGAAATGATTAATGCTAGCCGGCGGAAACGAATTGCAAAAGGAAGCGGTACTTCTGTTCCAGAGGTCAATCGATTGCTTAAGCAATTTGAGGATATGAAAAAAATGATGAAGCAAATGGCGGGTATGCAGCAAAAAGGCAAGAAAAAAGGCGGTTTCAAATTCCCGTTTAAACCGTTTTAATTTCTTGTGAAAACAGTTTTTACTAACTGACAAGAAAAAAGACTTTACAAAGCTTTTAACAATTGATAATATATTATCTTGTGTGAAACTATTCGGAGGTGCTAAATTATTATGGCAGTAAAAATTCGTTTAAAGCGTATGGGAGCAAAAAAATCTCCTTTTTATCGTATCGTTGTAGCAGATTCTCGTTCTCCTCGTGATGGACGTTCTATTGAAACAGTAGGAACTTATAATCCGGTAACACAACCAGCGCAGGTTAACATTGACGAAGAACTTGCATTAAAATGGTTACAAAACGGTGCAAAACCATCTGATACAGTTCGTAACCTATTCTCACAACAAGGTATTATGGAGAAATTCCATAATATCAAAAACGCTAAGTAATTCTTCTGAATGATGAAGGATCTTATCGAAACGATTGTAAAACCCCTTGTTGACTATCCGGATGATGTTCAAGTGAATGTCCTTGAAGAGGATAATCGAATCACCTATCAGCTTTCCGTCAACAAACAAGATATGGGGAAAGTGATCGGCAAGCAGGGCCGGGTTGCCAAAGCGATACGAACAGTAGTATATGCGGCAGCAACAACGAACCTGCAAAAAAAAGCTTTTTTAGAAATCAAAGAGTAATTTCAATGACGGTTTTCGCTTTTATACTGCTAAGACCGTCGGTAAGCAAAATTAGCGCAAGTGCCATTTTAGGCTCCTGCGCTTTTTTAACATAGTTTAACATTCACCTTGTACATATCATGAATAGACTAAGAACAGCTTAGCTTCGCTTTTCTTTTCTTGTACCATAACTTATAGTATGATAGGGGGCGCTTAAATGAAGCTTGTACAATCAGTTGTTGTCAAGCAGGTATTAACAGAAAAAAGTAAAGGCGAACTGCAAAAGAAATATCATACGAGTCTTGAACAGCTGCAAAAAGAATGTGATCAACTGCGTTTTGAACTAAAAAAACTAGAAAAGTCGAAAAAGTTCCAGCAGCACAGTTTGAAAGTTCAATTTGATAAAGAAATTCAAAGCAGGCTGGAAAAGGCTAAACTTATTGAGTTTCAATTAGAACAATTACATATGCTACCTATTGGGAGTGAAATAAAAGAATCGGAAGTACAGGCATTGGTTGAGGTCAACGAGGGCGACCGGTGGAGCGAGCTGGTACAAAGAAGAACAATCGTTGTTAAGGATGATATCGTGATTGAAATACGTTAGAGGTGAGGATTCAAATGGAGAAATGGTTTAATGTTGGAAAAATTGTTAATACGCACGGAATCAAAGGTGAAGTACGTGTGATTTCTAAAACGGATTTTGCTGATGAGCGATATAAAAAAGGGAATTCTTTATTTTTATTTATACAAGGTGAGGCTGAACCGGTTGAACTAATTGTGAAAACCCACCGTAACCATAAAAACTTTGATTTACTTTCTTTTGAAGGTTATGACGATATTAATCAAATTGAAAAATTTAAAGATGGTCTTCTAAAAGTTCCAGAAAGTCAGCTTAGAAAGCTTGATGAGGATGAATATTATTTCCATGAAATCATTGATTGCACGGTCATAACGGATGAAGGCGAAGAAATTGGTAAAGTAAAGGAAATCCTCACCCCTGGAGCAAATGACGTTTGGGTAGTGAAGGGCAAAGGAAAAGAACAGTTGATCCCATATATTGAGGATGTTGTGAAAGAAATTGATGTGAATGCAAAAAGAATAATTATTTCCCCGCTAGAGGGGCTGTTATCATGATGAAAATAGATGTTCTAACCCTTTTTCCTGAAATGTTCCCAGG
Organism: Niallia oryzisoli; assembly: GCF_036670025.1. NCBI lineage: Bacteria > Bacillati > Bacillota > Bacilli > Caryophanales > Bacillaceae > Niallia > Niallia oryzisoli. Next base: position 1,827,726 of record NZ_CP137640.1, read on the forward strand.
AGTACTTAATAATTCCATTTTAAAACGGGCAGAGGATATTAAAGCTGTTTCCTATCGGGTTGTCAATTTTCGTGATTATGCTGATAACAAGCATCATACAGTGGATGATTATCCATATGGCGGGGGAGCCGGAATGGTGTTAAAACCGCAGCCGATTTTTGATGCAGTAGAGGATTTAACAGCTCGTTCTGAAACTGAGAATCCGCGTGTGATATTGCTGTGTCCACAAGGGGCCCGCTATAATCAAAAGAAAGCGGAGGAATTAGCGCAGTCTGAGCATTTAATTTTTATCTGCGGGCATTATGAAGGCTATGATGAAAGAATCCGCGAACATGTTGTGACAGATGAAATTTCCATTGGGGATTTTGTGTTAACGGGCGGCGAGCTGGGGGCGATGGTCATCATCGACAGTGTTGTACGGCTTCTTCCTGATGTACTTGGAAATGAACAGTCACATATGAAGGATTCCTTTAGTACGGGTCTTTTGGAGCATCCACACTACACTCGTCCTGCTGATTTCCGGGATATGAAAGTCCCTGATGTTCTTCTCTCTGGAAATCACCGCTTAATTGACGAATGGCGTGCAAAGGAATCATTAAGGCGAACATTTATACGACGTCCTGATTTGCTGGAGGACTATTTATTAGATGATCAGCAAAAAAAGTGGCTGCAGGAATTCGTGAAGGAACAGGAAACAAATCAAAAAGATAAGTAATTCTCTGCAAGCAGGATAATTTTATTATCTGAAAATATAATAGCTATTGAACTCATGTCTATTATATGCTATTATAACTTTTGTGACTTAGACCAATGGGTTGAAGTCTTATAACGATGTTCCGCTGCAGTTAAGTAAATGATATTTTTTGTGCAAGAGCATCTGTTGGAAGGAGTTGAAAACGATGCATAAATTAATCGAAGAAATCACAAAAGAACAACTTCGTACTGATCTTCCTACATTCCGTCCTGGTGACACTGTGCGTGTACACGTAAAAGTTGTTGAAGGAACTCGTGAGCGTATTCAGGTATATGAAGGTGTTGTGATTAAGCGTCGTGGTGGTGGAATCAGCGAAACTTTCACAGTTCGTAAAGTTTCCTACGGAGTAGGCGTTGAGCGTACATTCCCTGTTCACACACCAAAAATTGCGAAGCTTGAAGTTATTCGTCGCGGTAAAGTCCGTCGTGCGAAACTTTACTATCTACGTAATCTACGTGGTAAAAAAGCTCGTATTAAAGAAATTCGATAATAGAATCGACATCAAAAAGGAGCTTGGTAACAGGCTCCTTTTTATTGATTCTGACTCATTATTTTTATTTTTACATAAAAGTATTGTAAAATATAACAGAAGATATGAAAATATACCCGAGAATGGTGGGGATTTCGTTGGCAAAGAAAAAAAATGAACTTTGGGAATGGATTAAGGCACTGGTTATCGCCGTATTATTAGCAGCAGTTATCCGTTATTTTTTATTTGCTCCAATCGTCGTAGATGGCCTTTCTATGATGCCGACGTTACATGATCAGGACAGAATGATTGTCAGCAAATTTAGTTATAAAATAGGTGAGCCTAAGCGTTTTGATATCATTGTGTTTCATGCACCTGAACAAAAAGATTACATAAAACGAGTAATCGGTCTTCCTGGTGATACCATTGAGTATAAGGATGACACTCTTTACGTGAATGGAAAAGCCTATGAAGAACCGTATTTGGATGAATATAAAAAACAAGTGATTGATGGACCATTAACAGAGCCATTTACATTAGAAGAAAAAATTGGCCAGGCAACAGTTCCAGAAGGAGAATTATTTGTGATGGGTGATAATCGTCGTTTCAGCAAGGACAGCCGTCACATCGGTACCGTTCCAATGGAAAAAGTATTAGGAAAAACAAGTGTCATTTATTGGCCTATAGAAGACGTACGGTTTATTAAGTAAGCTGTGTTAAAGCGCAATATTGACTTTGGCCAGCTGGTTGATTGTAGTGGAAGGCACGAAGACCCCTGCGGGAGAAGCGAGAAAGAAGAGACCCCGCAGACACAGAGTGTCGTGCACTCGGCGGTCGCGCGAAGTGCCTGGAACGGAAATCAACAACCATGTTTCAATGAGTCATTAAGTAAACAGGAGGTTTTGTAATTTGACAATTCAATGGTTTCCCGGGCATATGGCCAAAGCCAGAAGACAAGTAACAGAAAAGTTAAAGCTCATAGATATCATTTTTGAATTGGTAGATGCCCGGATTCCTCTTTCATCCCGCAATCCGATGATTGATGAAATTATTCAGCATAAGCCAAGGCTGGTGCTATTGAATAAAGCTGATATGGCAGATAAAGCCATTACAAAGGAATGGGTGGAATACTTTCAAAAGCAGGGGATAAAAGCGTTAGCCATAAACTCCCAGGCTGGATCAGGGATGAAGGAAATCGTCTCTGCAGCACAGGAAATTTTAAAGGAAAAGTTTGACAGAATGAAAGCTAAAGGTGTAAAGCCTCGGGCAATCAGAGCTATGATCGTAGGGATTCCCAATGTGGGAAAATCAACGTTAATTAACCGCTTAGCAAAGAAAAATATTGCGAAAACAGGAAATACGCCAGGTGTAACGAAAGCCCAGCAATGGATTAAAGTTGGCAAAGAACTTGAACTATTGGACACACCAGGAATCCTGTGGCCAAAATTTGAAGATCAAGAGGTTGGTTTAAAACTGGCATTAACCGGGGCAATCAAAGATGCCATCTTAAACCTCCACGATGTTGCGATCTATGCCATCCGCTTTCTAGAAAAAAATTATCCAAATCGATTTAAAGAACGTTTTCATATTGAAGAATTTCCCGAAGATATCGTTGAATTTTTCGATATTATTGGTAAACAGCGAGGCTGTTTACTTGGAAAAGGTGAGATTGACTACGACAAAGTGACGGAGCTTATTATTCGTGAGATTCGAACGGAAAAATTGGGTGCTCTTTCATTTGAACGCCCTGAAATAACGATCACGGAAGACTAAGGAATACGAATCTAAAAATCAAGACTATTGGGTGGATATGAGTCTTGATTTTTTTGCTTTTTTACCGATATATATTATGAAAAAATAAAAGATTTTAGGGGTAGATTTAGTTGAAGTTGACAATTAAGGAGATCGAACAAAAGCTGGGTACGATAAAGGATGAAAAGGATGATTTCTTTAGACAACTTCAGAAGGATGAGCGAAAAGGTGTTCAAGCGATTGTAAAAAAATGGCAACGTTTGCGTGAGCTGCGTCAATTACAGCATGAGAAGTTTATCAACATGACTGTATATGAACGAAAATATCGGCAGGAAGGCTATCAATTGATCGCCGGAATCGATGAGGTAGGCAGAGGACCGCTTGCTGGGCCAGTCGTTGCATCTGCTGTAATTCTGCCTCATGACTTTTATCTGCCGGGCATTGACGACTCAAAAAAACTAAATGAGCAAAAACGCGAGCAGTTTTACACGCAAATAAAAGAAGCAGCACTAGCAGTTGGACTTGGTATCATTGATAATGATGAAATTGATCGTTTAAATATATTTGCAGCCACCAAAAAGGCGATGTCGCTGGCCATTTCACAGCTTGAGCCAAAACCTGATTTTCTTCTGATTGATGCCGTAAAGCTTGATATACCGTACCAGCAGGAGCCCATTATTAAAGGTGATGGACTAAGTATTTCCATTGCAGCCGCATCTATTGTGGCAAAGGTAACACGTGACCGTATATTAAAGGATTATGACCAAGAATACCCTAATTACGGCTTTGCCAATCACGCAGGCTATGGCACAAAAGAACATTTAGAAGCTATTCGAACCTATGGAATTACACCCATACATCGAAAAAGCTTTTCACCAATAAAGGAATACATATCTTGAGGGTGACAGCATGAATAGGATCAGCAATTTATTAGCGAGACTGAATCATAACAAAACTGTATCAGATATCAAAGCAGCTTCTTTTCAGCCAGGACAGATATTGAACGGGAAAATTATAAAGCTGTTTCCTAATGGCATAGCCTCGCTGCAGGTTGGATCGCAAAAGATTGTCGCTCAATTGGAAGCTTCATTAGAAGCCAATCAGCGATACTGGTTCCAAGTTCAGCCTGGTGTCGGAAAAGTCAAACTAAAGGTACTAGTTTCAGCTTCTGAGCATGAGAAGACTGGAGATGAATCCCTCTCCTCGTTATTAAAGGGTCTGCATATTCCTATTAATGCGGAAAATATGAAAATCACTCGCTACTTACTAAAGGAACAGCTTCCAGTTCATAAAGAAATGATTGAGCAGGCAGCTGCTTGGTTGAAAGTGCCGCCATTTGCAGCGGCTGGTTTAGAGGCAGTCAAACAGATGGTTAAAAGACAGCTGCCTATGACAATGGCAACCTTTCAGGCAGTTGCATCTGCAATGGACTCTCACTCGCTGACAGAAAATCTTGAAACATTAGGCCGGCTATTGCATACTGGGGTATTATCAAACACCGGTCAGCAATTAGCATCTTTCATAAAGGAGTTCATTCCAAATGCAGCTGAGCAAAACACTGTAATGATTCCAAAAGAGGATATGACTGGAAAAAAACAATTAGGAAAAGTGAAGGATGATTTATTGTTTAATCCTGCTTCTTTTGTGAACCATATCAAAGAACTGGTTCAACGAATTGGTTATACGTACGAGCATGATGTAATAGAATTTTTGCAGGTTCTATCAGATGATCGCTTCGATTCGACTACGTTAAAGTCTCTATTGTTGAATTATATTAGAGAAGAACCGGCAGGGCCTGCAAGGGATACAGCGGAAGTGATTCTGCATAAAATCACGGGCCTGCAACTTCTTACGCAGGATTCTGTACCGATTGAACAATTTGCGCTCCAAATTCCGCTCCCACTGCCGCAAAAAACAGTGGACCTAACCATGCAATGGAGTGGAAGAAAACTGGATAATGGCCAAATCGATCCTGCCTATTGCCGGATATTATTTTATTTGGATCTTGAACAATTACAAGAAACGATGGTTGATTTGCAAGTGCAGAATCGAATTATTACGTTGACGATTGTGAATGACCATGACCATTTAAAAAAAATGAGTGCACCTTATATTGATATATTAAAGGAGAATTTACAGGCACTTAATTATACACTGTCATTTGTCCATTTCGTAAAACCGGCCGAGTATAAATTAAAACAGGATAAAACCGCTTTGCCGGTTTATCATTCTAATAGTTATTATTCGGGAGTGGATATTCGTATATGAAGAATAGGATAGAAAAGAGAAAATCAGCTGTTGCCCTTGCTTATGATGAAAAGCAAGCTGACGCTCCAATTATTGTCGCAAAAGGAAAGGGGCTGACGGCTGACGAAATTCTTGTAGAGGCCAAAAAACATCAAATTCCGATCCAAGAGGACCCCTCTCTTGTTGAATTATTAGGGAAGCTGAATATCAATGAGAAGATTCCCGAAGAACTCTATCAGGTGGTTGCGGAGGTATTTGCCTTTATTTATCGGACTGATCGATTGATGAATAAAAAATAGTCATAATGAATAAATAATCATAGAAAAAATTGAAGTTATCGGCAATAACGATAGAAATATCAAAAGATCAAATAACAAATTTTGCTATATAAGTATAATAAATGTAAAATGCAAACGGTTACAAAGTCTCTGTTATTAGAATATTTAAAAAAAAGTAAATTTTTGATTCATTATTGTAGACAAGTTACATTTCCTTAATATAAAATGTATGAAAGCGCAGTATATTTTTACTTTATTCAATAGTGTAAATCTATTGAAAATGAAAGTACTCTGCATAATGCAGATGCTCTCGAATAGTTTAATAGGAGGATGGGAAATGAATATTCATGAGTACCAAGGGAAAGAAATCCTCAGAAAATATGGGGTAGAAGTTCCAAATGGTAAAGTTGCATTTACTGTCGAAGAAGCAGTTGAGGCAGCAAAACAACTTGGAACAGAAGTTTGTGTCGTAAAGGCGCAGATTCACGCAGGTGGAAGAGGAAAAGCTGGCGGTGTAAAAGTCGCAAAAAATTTGGATGAGGTTCGTACATACGCAACTGAAATTCTAGGTAAAACACTTGTAACACACCAAACAGGTCCAGAAGGTAAGGAAGTTAAACGCTTACTTATCGAAGAAGGCTGTGACATTAAGAAGGAATATTATGTTGGTCTTGTTTTAGACCGTGCAACTTCAAGAGTTACCTTAATGGCCTCTGAAGAAGGCGGAACAGAAATTGAAGAAGTTGCAGCAAATACACCGGAGAAGATTTTTAAAGAAGAAATTGATCCGGTACTAGGATTGATGCCATACCAAGCACGCAGAATCGCTTTTAATATCAATATTCCGCATAATCTAATCAATCAAGCAGTGAAGTTTATGATTGGACTTTACAATGCTTATATTGATAAAGACTGCTCAATTGCAGAAATCAACCCGCTTGTTGTAACAGGTGATGGTAAAGTTATGGCGCTTGATGCAAAATTAAATTTTGATTCTAATGCATTATATAGACAAAAAGATGTTCTTGAATATCGTGACCTTGAAGAGGAAGATCCAAAAGAAATCGAAGCATCTAAATATGACTTAAGCTATGTCTCTCTTGATGGAAACATCGGTTGTATGGTTAACGGTGCTGGACTTGCAATGTCAACAATGGATATTATTAAACACTATGGCGGAGAACCGGCAAACTTCCTTGATGTTGGGGGCGGTGCCACAGCTGAAAAGGTCACAGAAGCATTCAAAATTATCCTTTCTGATCCAAATGTTAAAGGTATCTTTGTCAATATCTTTGGCGGAATCATGAAGTGTGATGTTATTGCAACGGGTGTTGTCGAAGCTGCGAAGCAATTAGGCCTTGAAGTTCCACTTGTTGTACGTTTAGAGGGTACTAACGTAGATCTTGGTAAACAAATTTTACGCGAATCAGGTCTAAACATTGTTCCTGCTGAGTCAATGGCTGACGGAGCACAAAAAATCGTTACACTAGTGAAATAATAGAAAGGAGAATAAACGTGAGCGTATTTATTAATAAAGATACAAAAGTAATTGTTCAAGGGATTACAGGTTCAACTGCCCTTTTTCATACGAAACAAATGCTTGAATATGGTACAAAAATTGTTGGAGGTACTTCACCTGGTAAAGGCGGACAAGAAGTTGAAGGAGTACCAGTTTTTAATACAGTTAAAGACGCTGTAGAAACTACAGGCGCTACTGCATCTGTTATTTATGTTCCAGCCCCTTTTGCTGCTGATGCTATTATTGAAGCAGTAGATGCTGAGCTTGATCTAGCTATTTGTATTACTGAACATATTCCAGTATTAGATATGGTAAAAGTTAAGCGTTACATGGAAGGCAAAAAGACACGTTTAGTCGGTCCTAACTGCCCGGGTGTGATTACTGCTGACGAATGTAAAATTGGTATTATGCCAGGATATATTCATAAAAAAGGCCATGTTGGTGTCGTTTCTCGTTCTGGAACATTAACGTATGAAGCAGTTCATCAATTAACACAGGCTGGTATCGGCCAAACAACAGCTGTCGGCATTGGCGGCGATCCTGTAAATGGTACAAACTTCATCGATGTTTTAAAAGCTTTTAATGAGGATCCTGAAACAGAAGCCGTTATCATGATTGGAGAAATCGGCGGAACAGCTGAAGAAGAAGCAGCAGAGTGGGTAAAAGCAAATATGAAAAAACCAGTTGTCGGCTTTATTGGTGGTCGTACAGCACCTCCTGGAAAACGTATGGGACATGCCGGTGCGATTATTTCCGGAGGAAAAGGTACTGCAGACGAGAAAATCCGTGTAATGAATGAATGCGGAATCAAAGTGGCAGATACACCGTCTGTGATGGGTGAAACGTTAATCGAAGTTTTAAAAGAAAAAGGTCTTTATGAAAAATGTAAAACACATTAATAAAATGTGGATAGTGTTAAGTCCCTCGGTTTTGAGGGGCTTTTTCCCGTTCCTTCGATTCTAACCGTTTTACTGCCAATTATCCCAACATAATTTTTTAGATTAGGAGGATTTTTATGAACTTTAAACAAAAATTGGTCCATCTCACACTTTGCAGGGGTGCAAGCTGGGATATCATTTACACGATCCTTAAAAAAGATCCTCAGTTAAGCTCCTTATATGACCTCCATTTCCACAGCTTTCTTTCCCCATTTAAAACAGCAGCTTCCATTCTTGAAGACTTAAATTCCCAGAGAATTAGGGAGAATATTCTCCAATATGAACAAAATCATATTGGCATTGTCACGATATTTGATCATGAATACCCTCTCCTGTTAAAAGAAACCTATAAACCTCCTTGGGTACTTTATGCAAAAGGCGATCTGAGTCTTTTATCAGCTAAAAAGCGGCTTGCAGTTGTTGGTTCACGACAGGCAACGGCCTTTGGTATAAAGTCGATTGAGCTGCTATTTCCAGAGCTGATAAAGCATCAGGCTGTTATTGTAAGCGGACTCGCAGCTGGGATAGATGCAGAAGCCCACAAAACGGCCATTCGCTATGGCGGGAGAACAATTGGTATCATTGCCGGAGGGTTTGGACATATATATCCTGAGCAGAATGAACATCTTGCAAAAGGAATGATGCTGAGACAATTAGTCCTCTCCGAATATCCTCCGCACGCTAGACCGCAAAAATGGCACTTTCCGATGAGAAATCGCATTATTGCCGGTATCAGCCATGGAACGCTTATTATTGAGGCCAAAAAGAGAAGTGGATCACTCATTACAGCAGATTATGCATTGCATGAGGGCAGGGAAGTATTTGCTGTTCCTGGACATATTCTGTCTCCCTATTCGGTCGGTACAAATGAACTGATCCAACAAGGTGCCAAACTCGTCATCACGGCAAAGGACATTTTAGAAGAATTAAAAATTTGAAACGTCATAATATGTTCATGCCTTAATATAATGAAGAAAAAACTCTGTTTTGCTGAGCTTTCCCCAACTTTTTGTGAAATATTCAATAAAAAGGTTGAAATTATTTTAAATCTGTTATACATTTTGCATCATAAGTTATGTCATTACTGAATTTCCGAAAATGTATTATAATGAAGAGAATATATGAATTAGATAATGAAAGCATGTTGGAAAATATCCGTGTTGATGGATGATAAATTGAGTTTAGTGAAATAGACTTTTAATACTTATTTTTAATGATCTGAAACCGTTTTCCATTCGGGATTCGTCATATAAAAGAAGGAAAAGTGCCAATTATAAAATATCTTTTGTTGACAGACGTGATAAATTTGGACAATAATAATGAATATTTTAAGTTTACAGTTATAAAGATAGAAATAGTGCGGATATTATCCCTCTTAAGGAGGATATAGGAATGTCAGAGTTTCTTGTAATCGTTGAATCACCTGCAAAGGCGAAGACGATTGAGAAGTATTTAGGGAAAAAATATAAAGTTAAAGCTTCTATGGGTCATATTAGGGATTTACCTAAAAGTCAAATGGGTATTGATTATGACAAACAGTTTGAGCCGAAATATATTACAATTCGTGGGAAAGGTCCCATTTTAAAAGATTTAAAAACAGCCGCTAAAAAGGCAAAGAAAGTTTATCTCGCAGCTGACCCTGATCGCGAAGGCGAAGCCATTGCTTGGCATTTAGCGAACAGTCTAAATGTGGACGTTAACTCAGATTGTCGAGTTGTTTTTAATGAAATAACGAAGGATGCAATTAAAGAGTCGTTTTTGCATCCGCGTCCGATTAATATGGATTTGGTTGATGCCCAGCAGGCGCGAAGAATTCTTGACCGTCTGGTCGGTTATAATATCAGCCCTTTATTATGGAAAAAGGTCAAAAAGGGTTTAAGTGCAGGCAGGGTTCAATCAGTTGCTGTCCGTTTGATTATTGACAGGGAAAAAGAAATTAAAGCCTTTGTCCCTGAAGAGTATTGGACAATCGATGGAGAGTTTCTAAAGGGTACTGAAAGCTTTGAGGCGTCGTTTTACGGAATTGATCAGAAAAAAGTAGATTTGTCTTCTGAAGCAGACGTTAAAGAAGTACTGAAGCAAATGAATGGCAACCGCTTCACAGTGGAAAATGTTACAAAAAAAGAACGCCGCCGTAATCCGGCAGCTCCATTTACCACTTCATCCTTACAGCAGGAAGCTGCAAGGAAATTAAACTTCCGGGCAAGAAAGACGATGATGCTTGCTCAGCAGCTTTATGAAGGTATTGATATTGGCAGTGAAGGAACTATTGGTCTTATTACATATATGAGAACGGATTCTACTCGTATATCCGATATAGCAAAAGCTGAAGCTGCACAGTATATCGAAAGCACGTATGGCAAGAACTATTTACAAGAAGAACAGCGCAAGGAAAAGAAAAACACAAACGCCCAGGATGCCCACGAAGCAGTCCGGCCGACTAGTACATTACGGGAACCGAGCAGTTTAAAAGAATTCCTTTCCCGTGATCAGCTGAGACTCTATAAATTAATTTGGGAACGTTTTGTAGCAAGTCAAATGTCAGCTGCTGTTATGGATACGATGAGTGTTGATTTAAAAAATGGTCCAGTCATATTTAGAGCGACAGGTTCAAAAATAAAGTTTTCTGGATTTATGAAGGTGTATGTGGAAGGTACAGACGATAATGCGGAAGAGAAAAAAGACCGTTTACTTCCAGATTTACATGAAGGGGACGAGGTTTTAAAGAAGGATATCGATCCAAAACAGCATTTCACACAGCCGCCTCCACGGTATACAGAAGCAAGGCTTGTAAAAACACTTGAAGAACTTGGGATTGGCCGTCCCTCTACCTTTGCACCTACATTGGATACGATCCAAAAAAGGGGTTATGTCGCTCTTGACAACAAGCGCTTTGTCCCAACAGAGCTAGGAGAGATTGTCACGGAGTTGATGTTTGAATTTTTCCCAGAAATTCTTAATGTTGAATTTACGGCAAAAATGGAACAGGATTTGGATAATATTGAAGAAGGTCAAATAAACTGGGTGAAAATCATTGATGAGTTTTATCAAGGGTTTGAGAAAAAACTTAAAATAGCTGAAAAAGAAATGGAGCAGGTAGAAATAAAGGATGAGCCTGCCGGTGAAGATTGCGAGCAATGCGGAAGTCCGATGGTTTTTAAAATGGGGCGTTACGGAAAATTTATGGCATGCAGTAATTTTCCTGATTGCCGTAATACAAAGGCGATTGTGAAAGAAATTGGTGTCAAATGTCCAAAGTGTAATGAAGGAAATATTATTGAAAGAAAAAGTAAAAAGAAACGGATATTCTATGGCTGTGATCGTTTTCCTGAATGTGATTTTCTTTCTTGGGATAAGCCGTTACCGCGAAAATGTCCAAAATGTGAATCGCTCTTAGTAGAAAAGAAACTCAAAAAGGGCGTACAAGTGCAATGTGTGGAATGTGATTATAAAGAGGAACCACAAAGCTAAGAGTGAGTATCATACTCACTCTTTTCCTATGACAATGAACAGGAATACATATATAGTGAGTTTCTGGAAAGTATGTCAAATAAAGTATTGATTTAGACAAAATTATATAAAAATCGACAAAATTAGTAGCTTTAACTTTATTCTATTGAAAATTTTGTGTACAATGACGAGTGGATGGTACAAATAGACGATTAAGGTATAAGAAAGCTTTTTACATTGAAAATTGTTGACTTTATAATATACAACCTAAACGGATGCCGATTTTTATTTATTTGGTTTATGTTTTTAATTTAGGAGGTTAAGTATGACAGATAGATACGTTAATGTTATTGGTGCTGGTCTTGCTGGAAGTGAAGCTGCCTGGCAGTTAGCAAAAAGGGGAATACCAGTCAGGCTGTATGAAATGAGACCTGTAAAACAAACCCCTGCTCATCATACAGATAAATTTGCTGAACTTGTTTGCAGTAATTCATTAAGAGCGAATAATTTAACCAATGCTGTTGGTGTTTTAAAAGAGGAAATGCGTCAGCTTGATTCAGTCATCATCAGTTCTGCTGATGAATGTGCTGTTCCTGCTGGAGGGGCATTAGCCGTTGACCGGCATGAATTTGCCGGGCTTGTTACAGATAAAGTAAAGAATCATCCAAATGTAACAGTGATGAACGAAGAGGTTACTGAAATCCCTGAAGGTGTCACCATTATTGCAACAGGACCTTTAACAAGCGCGGCCTTGGCAGAAAAACTGAAATCTTTGACCGGAGAGGATTATTTATATTTTTATGATGCTGCCGCACCTATCGTAGAAAAAGAAAGTATTGACATGAATAAGGTGTACTTAAAATCACGTTATGATAAAGGAGAAGCGGCGTACTTAAATTGTCCGATGACGGAGGAAGAATTCGATCGTTTCTATCAAGCTTTAATAAATGCTGAAACCGCCCCTGTAAAGGAATTTGAAAAAGAAATATTTTTTGAGGGCTGTATGCCAATTGAAGTAATGGCCAATAGAGGGAAGAAAACGATGTTGTTCGGTCCCATGAAACCTGTTGGTCTAGAAGATCCAAAAACAGGGAAAAGGCCATATGCTGTTGTCCAGCTGCGCCAGGATGATGCTGCTGGAACATTATATAATATTGTTGGGTTCCAGACTCATTTGAAGTGGGGAGCACAAAAGGAAGTATTGCAATTAATTCCCGGCCTCGAACAGGCTGAAATTGTTCGCTATGGAGTTATGCATCGAAATACATTTATTAATTCGCCAAAGGTATTAAAACCGACCTATCAGTTTACTCTTCGCGAAGATTTGTTTTTTGCAGGACAAATGACGGGTGTGGAAGGATATGTTGAGTCAGCAGCGAGTGGCTTGGTCGCTGGTATTAATGCTGCAAGACTGATAAATGATCAAGAGGCTGTACAATTTCCTGTAGAAACAGCTATTGGAAGCATGGCCCATTATATAACAACTACAAATGCAAAGAACTTCCAGCCAATGAATGCCAATTTTGGTCTGTTTCCTGAACTGCCAGTGAAAATAAGAGGGAAGCAGGAAAGAAATGAACAACATGCAAAGCGGGCATTGGATACAATTCAGAACTTTAAGAAGAGTTTGTGAATTATTTGCTGAAGGCTACTATAATATGATATGCTATAGTAGCCTATAAGAGGTGAGTAGGAATGGTTGAAAATGTGAACGTTATGTTAAAGTTGTTTATTGAATATTTACAAATTGAACGAAATTATTCACAATATACAATTGGGTCTTATGAACACGATGTAAAAGGTTTTTTTATGTTCATGAGTGAACAAAATATTTCTGGAGTTAAAGATGTAACATATTCAGACATACGAATTTATTTAACGAAGCTCTATGATGAAAAACTAGCGAGAAAATCAGTTGCAAGGAAAATTTCAAGTCTGCGCAGCTTTTATAAATTCCTGCTTAGGGAAAAAATGATTGAAGATAATCCATTTACGCTAGTTTCCATTCCAAAAGCAGAGAAACGGTTACCGAACTTCTTTTATGGAGAAGAGATGGAGCAATTGTTTGATGCGTGTAAATCGGATACCCCGCTTGGATTAAGAAATTTAGCCTTGCTGGAGCTATTTTATGCAACAGGAATTCGTGTCGGTGAATGCAGTCAATTGCTGCTGAAGGATGTTGATTTCTTTTTATCAACGATTCTTGTACATGGGAAAGGACAGAAAGACCGATACATTCCTTTTGGCAGTTTTGCACATGATGCATTAGAACAATACATACAAAATGGCCGTAATCAGCTGGTGAAAAACCACCATATGCATGATTTTCTTTTTGTTAACTTTCGGGGAGGCCCGCTTACGACGAGAGGAATTAGAGTTATTTTAAATAAAATTCTTAAGGATTCAACCTATAACGGGAAAATACATCCCCACATGCTGCGCCATACGTTTGCAACCCATTTGCTGCAAAATGGAGCAGATATGAGAACAGTTCAAGAGCTGTTAGGTCATGCCTTTCTTTCCTCGACGCAAAAATATACACATGTAACAAATGAATATTTAAGAAAATCATATATGTCCCATCATCCTAGAGCATAAACTTAAAAAGTCTAAAAGTTACTGCGCTTGAGACCGAAAAGGGGAATCAGCCTTAAGATGGCAGTAAGTATGATTGATGAATTAAACTTGCAATAAAAAGGAGGGTTTTTGATGACAGAATTTCATGCAACCACAATATTTGCGATCCAGCACAAAGGGAAATGTGCAATGGCTGGTGATGGGCAAGTTACCTTTGGAAATGCAGTTGTCATGAAGCATACTGCTCGAAAGGTTAGAAAACTTTTTAATGGTAAAGTCTTGGCTGGGTTTGCCGGCTCTGTAGCGGATGCATTTACATTATTTGAATTATTTGAAGGCAAACTAGAAGAGTATAATGGCAATCTGCAGCGTGCTGCCGTTGAACTGGCAAAATTATGGAGAAGCGATAAGGTTTTAAGAAGATTGGAAGCTATGTTAATCATCATGGATGAGACTGATTTGCTTCTCGTATCAGGAACAGGGGAAGTCATTGAACCGGATGATGGTATTTTAGCCATTGGTTCTGGCGGGAACTACGCATTATCAGCTGGACGTTCATTAAAAAAATATGCCGGAGATCATTTAACAGCGAAAGAAATAGCAAAAGCATCCCTAGAGATTGCTTCTGAAATCTGTGTATATACAAACGATAATATTATCGTCGAAGAGTTATAGTGGGAAGGGAGTCCGAGTACATGGGAAATGGTATGAATTTAACACCCCGTCAAATAGTTGAACGATTAAACCAATATATCATCGGGCAGAACGAAGCTAAAAAGGCGGTTGCCGTAGCGCTTCGTAATCGATACCGCCGCAGTCTCTTGGATGAAAAAATCCGTGATGAAATCAGCCCGAAAAATATTTTAATGATTGGACCGACAGGTGTAGGTAAAACCGAGATCGCCAGAAGGATAGCAAAACTTGTACAGGCGCCATTTGTGAAGGTAGAAGCAACTAAATTTACAGAAGTCGGTTATGTTGGCCGTGATGTTGAATCAATGGTACGTGATCTCGTGGAAACATCTATAAGGCTCGTAAAAGAAGAAAAAATGCAAAGCGTAAAGGAAAGAGCGGAGAAAAATGCCAACCAGCGTTTAATCGGACTGCTCGTACCTTCAAGCAAAAAAAACACTGCGATCAAAAATCCACTTGAGATGTTGTTTGGCGGCAGCAGTAACCAGGACCAGCAAGATACAAATGGGACTGATGAAGCTAATTTGCAGGAAAAACGGAAGAGTGTACAGGTAAAGCTGGCAGCAGGAGAATTAGAAAATGAAGTGGTTACGGTTGAGGTGGAAGAAAATCAACCATCTATGTTTGATATGCTGCAAGGATCAGGCATGGAGCAGATGGGTTTGAATATGCAGGATGCTTTGGGGAATTTAATGCCAAAGCGACGCAAAAAAAGAAAACTAGCTGTCCGTGAAGCACGGAAAGTATTAACACAAGAAGAAGCCCAAAAGTTAATTGATATGGATGAGGTAACACAGGAAGCCGTTTATCGTGCAGAGCAGTCGGGGATTATTTTTATTGATGAAATTGATAAAATTGCAAGTAAAAACAGCGGCGGAGCTTCTGCAGATGTTTCACGAGAGGGTGTACAACGCGATATTCTTCCGATTGTAGAAGGTTCAACGGTAGTAACAAAGTACGGATCTGTTAAAACAGATCATATTCTCTTTATCGCAGCCGGAGCTTTTCACATTGCAAAGCCGTCCGATTTAATTCCAGAGCTTCAGGGAAGATTTCCAATCCGGGTTGAATTAACGAAGCTAACGACAAAAGATTTCGTAAAAATTCTCATTGAACCAGATAATGCTTTAATTAAACAATATGAAGCATTATTGGCAACTGAAGGTATACAAATTGAATTTTCTGACGATGCTATTACTAAGATAGCTGAAGTTGCTTATGAGGTGAATCAAAATACAGATAATATTGGAGCAAGGCGTCTGCACACGATATTAGAAAAACTGCTTGAGGATTTATCCTTTGAGGCACCAGAAATTACGATGGAGAAGATTACGATCACGCCGCAATACGTAGAAGAGAAACTCGGTGCTATCTCCCGGAATAAAGATTTAAGCCGATTTATTCTCTAAGTTCTATAGAGCAAGATGTCTATGATTTTAATAAAAACAAAAAATGCAACTAAACAATAGATAAAGTAACATTGGGTGTTAGTTAATAGGAGGAAGAATGTAATGGATTTATTATCAAAAACAAGAAAAATTAATGCAATGCTGCAAAAGGCTACTGGTAAGTCAGTAAACTTCAAAGAGATGGCTGAAACGTTGAGTGATGTCATTAATTCAAATATCTTTGTTGTAAGCCGTCGTGGTAAATTACTTGGTTTCTCTGTTAATCAACAGATTGAAAATGACCGGATGAAAAAAATGCTCGAGGATCGTCAATTCCCAGAAGACTATACAAAGAATTTGTTCAGCATCAATGAAACGACACCGAACCTTTCGATTGAAAGTGACTATTCGGCTTTTCCATCGGAAAACAAGGATCTTTTCGCGAACGGATTAACGACAGTTGTACCGATTATTGGCGGTGGAGATCGTCTTGGAACATTGATTCTCTCAAGATTAGAGGAGCAGTTTAATGATGATGATTTAATTCTTGCGGAATACGGCGCAACAGTTGTTGGCATGGAAATTCTTCACGAAAAGGCAGAAGAAATTGAAGAGGAAGCCCGCAGTAAAGCCGTCGTACAGATGGCAATCAGCTCATTATCATATAGTGAACTAGAGGCAATTGAACATATCTTTGAAGAATTAAATGGAACGGAAGGTCTCTTGGTTGCATCAAAAATTGCTGACCGTGTTGGCATTACCCGTTCAGTGATTGTGAACGCATTGCGGAAACTTGAAAGTGCCGGTGTAATTGAGTCCCGTTCACTTGGCATGAAAGGAACCTATATTAAAGTTCTGAATGATAAGTTTTTACTTGAATTAGAAAAGTTAAAAACAAACTAACGATCAAATAAAAAATCATCTGTTATGAAACAGGTGATTTTTTTATTTTGTTATAGGCGAAAAATATTTGTAACAAAATATGAATAAAAATCGACAAAATGTAATACAAGAAATAATTATAGATTTTTAGGGTTGAAATAGCTAAAATTAATAGGTGCTATCTCTTGATAGGTACTCTCTTAAAACAAGAATTATAGGTATATTGGAGTGTTTATTCTAATTTATTTTTGTCAGTATTGTTCGCAATGTTTGAATGAATTACAATGAAATAAGGAGATTGTGCGTGTCGTTAGAAAATAGGACTATTTGCTTAATAAAATTAACACTACAGTCATAGACATATTATTACGTTTTAATTACAATTAGATTTGTAACTATAGATTCGTCTATTTTCCTCAAAATTCTACATATTTCATCAATTCTGATTATTATAGGAATATAGGAGTGTTACTATGAGTTTATTTTCAGGCACGATATCCACATTGGAGAATGCCCTCAATTATTCAGCAACAAAGCAAAAGGTCATCTCACAAAATATTGCCAATGTCGATACTCCAAATTATAAAGCCAAGGATGTCAGTTTCAAAGCTGCTCTCGATCAAGCCGTTGGTCAATCCATCTCAACAAATCGTACCGACAATCGGCATTTTGTCTTTACCAAGCCATCATATTCATTATCTATTATGAACAAGAATCTTGTTTCCTATAACGAAAATGGAAATAGTGTTGATATTGATCAGGAAATGGCTGATCTGGCAAAAAATCAAATCTATTTCAATGCCTTGACTGAAAGAATAAATGGGAAATTTTCAACCCTACAGAATGTGATAAGAGGTGGGAAGTAATGTCAATCTTCCATAGTATGAATACAACCGCTTCAGCTTTAACAGCGCAGCGTCTTCGGATGGACGTCGTTTCATCCAATATGGCAAATGCCGATACAACCCGTGCAAAACAAGTGAATGGACAATGGGAGCCGTATAAGCGGAAATCAGTTGTCCTGCAGGCGAAGGAAGGACAATTTTCTTCTTATTTGCAAACGGCCATGAATGCAAATAGCCGCGATGGAGCCGGAAATGGTGTTAAGGTCAGTAAGATCGTTGAAGATGAAACACCATTTCAACTCGTTTATGATCCGACGCATCCAGATACGAATGGAGATGGTTATGTCCAGATGCCGAATGTTGATCCGCTAAAGGAAATGGTTGATTTAATGAGTGCCACTCGTTCATATGAAGCAAATGTTACGGTTTTGAATGCATCTAAAAATATGCTGATGAAAGCATTAGAGATTGGGAAATAAAGGAGAGAAATATATATGAAATCCGTTACGTTTTCACCAGTAACATCAGCTAATTTACAAAAAACATCACAAAAAACTGTGTCGGCATCTGAAACACAGAAGAGCTTTTCTTCATTTCTAAAGGATTCAATCGAGAAAGTGAATCAAGCACAAATTGAATCAGATAAATTGACAGAAAAATTAGCGAAAGGTCAGGATGTGGATCTGCATCAAGTGATGATTGCATCACAAAAAGCCAGTATCTCCTTACAATTGACACTAGAAATAAGGAATAAAGCGGTTGAAGCTTATCAAGAAATGATGAGAATGCAAGTTTAATAGAAAGATGCTGCTCTAGTTAGGCGGTTATTTACTACTGACCAATCGATTAATAACCGGGGGATAATCATGAAGGAATCGTTACAAAAATTTATCAATCCAATAAAAGAGTACTGGTCAAGCCGTTCAAAAAAGCAACGGATCATAATGATCAGTGCAGCTGTATGTATTTTATTGGCTGCCGGGGTTATATCCTTTTTTACAACTAGGACAAACCTAGTGCCTCTATATAGCAATCTCACTCCTTCTGAGACCGGTTCGATTAAAGAAAGCCTTGATGGAAGAGGGATTGAATCTGAAATAATCGATGGCGGCCAAACGATTAAAGTTCCGGAAGATATAGTTGATACATTGAAGGTTGAACTGGCTGCAGAGGGCCTTCCAAAGTCCGGTAGTATCGATTATTCCTTTTTTAGTCAAAATGCCGGGATGGGAACAACGGAAAATGAATTTAATGTGCTGAAACTGGATGCAATGCAGACGGAGCTTGCTAATTTAATAAAAGGGATTGAAGGAATTAATGATGCTAAAGTGATGATCAATCTTCCTGAAACCAGTTTATTTGTCAGCGATGATGTCGGAAAGGCTTCTGCTTCAATTGTATTAAATACAAAACCAGGTTATCAATTTGAACAAAATCAAATTAAAGCTTTATATCAACTGGTTTCTAAAAGTGTTCCAAACCTTCCTACAGATAATATCGTCATTATGAACCAAAACTTTGAGTATTTTGATTTAAAAAATGAAAATAATTTATCTGGTTCTATTTTTGCAAATCAGCAAGAAGTAAAAAAGGAAGTTGAACGGGATGTACAGCGACAAGTGCAAAGCATGTTAGGTACATTAATGGGTCAGGATAGAGTTGTTGTTTCAGTTACAGCAGATATCGATTTTACACAAGAAAATCGTGAAGAGAACTTGGTAACGCCTGTCGACGAAGAAAATATGGAAGGGATCGCGATCAGCGCCCAAAAAATTACCGAAGCGTATACTGGATCAGGCAATGTACCCGAAGGCGTGCCTCAATCCGAGACAACAGGGGATACCGGCTATAAAGAACCGGAAACTAGTACAAGTAACGGTGATTACGAAAAGGTAGACGATACGATCAATTACGAGATTAATCGTATTCGAAAAGAAATTGTTGAGAGTCCTTTTAAAGTAAGAGATCTTGGCATTCAAGTGATGGTAGAGCCTCCTAAAGCGGATAATCCTGATTCATTATCACAGGAACGGGTTGATGATATTAAAAATATGCTGGCAACGATTGTCAGAACGTCCATTGATAAAAATGCTAATCCTGAACTGACTGATGAAGCCATTGATCAAAAGATATCCGTATCTGTGCAGCCGTTTGAAGGAAAGGTTTCTTTTGATGAGGAAGAGAAATTTTCCATTCCATGGTGGGTTTATGTAATCGGAGGAGTTCTTGTAGCGGTTATTGGATTACTTGTATTTCTGTTTATTAGAGCTAAGAGGAACAAATGGGATGATGAAGAAGAGGATCGTATAGAAGATTTTATCCAGCCGGTAGATATTCCTGATGTGAATGAAAGCCACGAAACAGAAAACAGTCTACGCAGAAAACAACTTGAAAAAATGGCAAAAGAAAAACCAGAAGAATTTGCTAAGCTGCTGCGGTCATGGATAGCTGAGGACTAAAGGAGGGGGATGAAGATGGCCAGAAAAGAACAAAAAGAATTAAGTGGAAAACAAAAGGCAGCCATTCTTTTAATATCTCTTGGTCCAGATGTTTCTGCTTCGGTCTATAAGCATTTAAGTGAAGAAGAAATTGAAAAATTAACATTAGAAATTTCTGGGGTAAAAAAAGTGGATAGTCAGGCGAAAGAAGAGGTTGTCGAGGAATTTCATCAAATTGCACTCGCGCAGGATTATATTGCACAGGGCGGTATTGGTTATGCAAAAACAGTTCTTGAAAAGGCATTAGGTGAGGAACAAGCAACGGTTATTTTAAACCGCCTTACATCTTCTTTGCAGGTTCGTCCTTTTGATTTTGCCAGAAAAGCAGACCCTGCGCAGATCTTAAATTTCATTCAAAATGAACATCCTCAGACCATTGCCTTGATTCTATCGTATTTAGATGCACAGCAGGCTGGTCAAATCCTATCAGAGCTTCCGCAGGAGATGCAGGCAGATATTGCGAAAAGAATTGCAGTCATGGACAGCACCCCTCCTGAAATAATAAACGAAATTGAACAAATATTAGAGCGGAAGCTTTCAACAACTGTAACACAGGACTATACGCAAACAGGTGGTATTGAAGCAGTAGTAGAGGTATTAAACGGAGTTGATAGAACAACTGAGAGAACGATCCTGGATGCTCTTGAAATACAAGATCCGGAGCTTGCAGAAGAAATTAAAAAGAGAATGTTTATCTTTGAAGATATTGTTACATTGGATAATCGTTCCATTCAGCGGATTATTCGTGAATGTGAAAATGAGGATCTTTTACTTTCACTAAAAGTATCGAGTGATGAAGTGAAGCAAACAGTTTATAAAAATATGTCGTCGAGAATGGTCGAAACATTTAAGGAAGAAATGGAATATTTGGGACCTGTTCGCCTGCGGGATGTTGAAGAAGCCCAATCACGGATTGTTGCGATTATCCGCCGTTTAGAGGATGCAGGAGAAATTGTCATAGCCCGTGGTGGAGGAGATGATATCATTGTCTAGGCTCATTAAGTCACAGTGGCCGGATGTCCCATCCGATAAAAAAGTCATATCGATTAAATTGTTTAATATGCCTGAGGTAAATGAGGATTTCTCTGTAAAAGCAGAAACAAAGACAGAAACCTCTAACCAAATCATAGAAGCGGCTTTGCTGGAAGCCGAAAGAATTAAACAGCAAGCAAAAATGGAATCAGATGAACTGTTGGCACAAATTCAACAAGACAGGGATGCGTGGGAACATGAAAGAGCCTTGTTGGTCAGTCAAGCCCAGGAAGAAGGCTACAGCACTGGATGGGAGCAAGGCGAGTCAAAGGGGTACTCGGAGTATAAAGAAAGACTGATGCACGCTGAACAATTGATTCGATCGGCAAAACAGGATTATCTTGCTTACTTAGAGTCATCGGAAAATACCATTTTAGATTTGGCAGTTCGTATGGCTGAAAAAATCGTAAATAAAAAAATTGAAGATGATGAGGCTTATTTTATTTCGCTTGTGAAAAAAGCATTGCGGGAGGTAAAGGAGTTTCAGAATGTAGAGATACATGTTCACCCTGAAAACTATCAGTATTTGCTTTCGAAAAAGGATGAATTATTGGCCATTTTCCCGCATGAAACAAATTTGTTTATTTATCCAGATAGTGTTTTAGCTGCGGGAAGCTGCCGATTGGAATCTCCCTTTGGCCGTATTGATGCAAGTATTGATACACAACTTTCGGAGATAAAACGGAAGCTGACAGAATGGCTGGAGGGTGATGACAATGAAAGCCGCTGAGTTGATAAACAGACTGGATGAACTTGACTCCTATAAACGTTATGGCCGGGTTAAACAAGTTGTCGGTCTTATGATTGAATCACAAGGACCGGAAAGCTCGATCGGCGACCTTTGTCTTATTCACGTTCGTCATCGAAAAAATAGAGTCATTCAAGCAGAGGTAGTTGGCTTTAAAGGGGAAAATGTGATTCTGATGCCTTATACATCTGTAAATGATATTGCTCCCGGCAGCCTAGTGGAAGCGACTATGAAGCCTCTTGAAATAAAGGTAGGACCTGCACTAATCGGAAATATTGTCGATGCTTTGGGGAATACACTCGACGGGAGCGATTTGCCAAAAGGCTTGCAAACTGTGCCAACCGAGCAGTCACCGCCCAATCCGTTAAAAAGACCGCCAATTTCTGAACCAATTGAGGTGGGTGTCAGAATGATTGATAGTTTACTAACGGTTGGAAATGGCCAGCGTGTCGGCATTTTTGCCGGCAGCGGTGTCGGTAAGAGTACATTGCTTGGGATGATTGCCCGCAACACAAAAGCAGATTTAAATGTGATCGCTTTGATTGGTGAACGGGGCAGGGAAGTACGAGAGTTTATCGAAAAAGACCTCGGCGCCGAGGGGTTACAGCGATCCGTTGTTGTAGTAGCCACCTCTGATCAGCCGGCTTTGATGCGTATAAAGGGAGCGCTTACGGCAACAGCGATTGCAGAGTATTTTCGTGATAAAGGTTTGAATGTCATGTTAATGATGGATTCTGTTACCCGGTTTGCCATGGCACAGCGTGAAGTGGGGCTGGCAATTGGTGAACCGCCTACGACTAAAGGGTATACACCGTCTGTATTTGCTTTACTGCCAAAGCTGTTAGAGCGAACAGGAACAAATGAACTGGGTTCGATTACAGCGTTCTATACTGTTCTTGTTGACGGGGATGATATGAATGAGCCGATCGCGGATACCGTGCGCGGAATTCTGGATGGACATTTTGTCTTAGACCGCAGTTTGGCAAACAAAGGTCAGTATCCTGCCGTCAATATTCTAAAAAGTGTCAGCCGTGTCATGAATAATATCGTAGACCGGGAACATGTTTTAGCTTCTGAAAGATTAAGGGAACTCTTAAGTACTTATTATAATGCGGAGGATCTAATAAATATTGGCGCCTATAAAAAAGGGTCCTCAAGGGAAATAGATGCCAGCATCCAATTATATCCGCAGATTATTTCCTTCTTAAAGCAAGCAACCCATGAAAAAATGTCCATGAAAGACAGTGTTAATACTTTATATCAGTTAATTGGAAGAGGAGAGTAGATTCATGGGTTACCAATTTAAGTTTGAGAAAATTATGGCTGTTAAAGAACGAGAGAAAAACGAAGCGCTATCTACTTATAATACTTCTGTTAAGAGATTCGAAGAAGTAGCAGAGAAATTATATGACCTTCTGAAAAAGAAAGAGGATCTAGAAAGCTACCAGTCCATGAAGCTTGTAAGCGGCTTAGCAGTACAGGAAATAAGACATCATCAGCATTTTATCGACAATTTGCAGAAATCAATTGAACAATATCAACAAATGGTGCAGAATGCTCGAAACCATATGCTGTTTCAGCAGGAAAAATTAATGCAAAAAAATATCGAAGTGAAAAAATATGAAAAAATGAAAGAAAAAGGCTTGCATGAGTTCCTTGAGGAAATAAAGCATATTGAAGCACGACAAATGGATGATATCTCGATTCAACACTTTGTGCATCGAGGAAGCTAGGTGTAAACATGGAAAAGTTAATGGAAGAAGAGGAAGAAAAGAAATACAGCAAAATACAATGGTTTTTTGTTGTGATTGTGATCCCTACATTATTTGCTTTAACTGTAGCAGTTCTTGTATTAACTGTTGCAGGTATTAATGTATTTGAAAAGGCAAACGAGTTTCGAGACAAAATTCCCTTTGTTCCGACGAGGGAAGAAGTAAATGATAAACAAGCTCTAAAAGAAGCGGAAAGTACCTTAACGAAATTGAAGGCAGAAATAGAAGATCGGGAAGCAGCAATTGCCAAGCTTGAAACCGAAATTGAAGGAAAAGATCAGGAAATTGAGACTCTCACGCTGGAGAGGGAACAGTTACAAGCGCAAGTAGATGATTTGCTTTTGTCTAAGGAGGATGGACAGCAGACATTTAAGGATATTGTGAATACATTTGAAACGATATCAGCGAAAAAGGCTGCGCCAATCATTGCTGAAATGAGTGATGATGAAGCATTAAAAATCTTATCCAGCTTGAAGCCTGATGTATTGGCGGCGATTCTTGAAAAAATGAGTGCACAAGATGCAGCCAAGTATACTGCTTTATTAACAAATAACAGCAGTAATAATTAACACGGACGTTGTTTCTTTTAATTGAAAGGAGGTGAAACATGATGGAGATACAGTTTGGGCCGGCTCTTATTTCAGGCACAGATATTTCGCAGAATGAAAGTGTGAAAGTCGGGCAGACTCTAGGATTTGCTAAATTATTATCAGGGCTCTTGCAGCCTATCTCCGGTAATGAAGTAGAAGTAACAGTTAATCAGGATCTTTCTGCACTATCTAGTGAAGAGCTTCTAAAGGTTATTGAGTTATTACAGGCTGCTGATGTAACGGAAATTGAATCGGGGAGTGCCTTATTGGAGCAATTACTGTCAGGTGACAGCGCTGATTTGTCAAAACTGATTTTAGAGCAGTTACAACTAAATGAAGAGGATATACGATCAGCCATCACAACATTTCTGCAAGGAATAAGGGCATCAAACCATGACGTACCAGAAGAATTATCTGAGAAAGAGCTTTCGAAACTGCTGAAAGAGCTTCCGGACATGGATGTAAATGAAGCATTAATGTCATTACTTCAAATCCTGCCATCCGTTCCGAGTAATCAGCTTTCGATTTCGGCAGAGCAAAACGGTGTTCAATTAGCCAAGACACTCAAACTACTTGAATTATTTTTATACTATGAACAGCCTAACGTGGACAATACCCAGTTGAACAAGCTGTTACAAAACACTGCTGAAAAGCTTAAAACATTTTTAAACGGGAATGACGCAACTGGCAAAAACGAAATCTTAAATAAAGTGTTTAACCCGTTCGTAAAGGAAGTAAATCAATCCATTTTAGCAAAAGGACAAATGATAAATGAATTTACAGGATTAGAACAAGCTGATTCTCAGAGTATGAAAGACATCAATCAAAATCATAGCTTCACGCCGAATGGTTCGATTCATTCCTTTTCGTTCCTTACAAAACAGGAGCAGTTGGTATTGCTGCAAGAACAATCAGGTCAATTTGTTTCGAAGGACGAGCTTATTAAACAATTTGAAACGATATTGGCAAAAAGTCAATTTGTCACGTCAGGAGGCAGTCAAAAACTTTTTATTAAGCTTTACCCTGAACATTTAGGGGCGCTGCGGATTGAATTAACACAGCAGGATTCATTGCTGACTGCAAAGATATTAACAACAACAGCAACTGCTAAAGATGTTTTAGAGTCGCAAATCCAAGGACTCAGGCAGGCGTTCTTGGCGCAAAATCTACAAGTAGATAGAATCGAAATAGCACAACAGTTTCAACAGGAGCAATTTATGAGTAGAGATCCGCAAAAGGATCAAAAGCAACAGCAGCCAAGAGAGCAAAATGAACAAGAAGACGGTGGAAATCAGACAAATACCGTTTCTTTTGAAGAATTTCTTTTAAATGTAGAAGCATAGGAGGGCAAGTTAGTGGCCAATACGATTGATTCCAATTTATACCTCTCCAATTATCAGAAAGCTGAGCGGAAGACCGGATCATCAGAGCTTGGTAAGGATGATTTTTTAAAGCTGTTAATGACGCAGCTGCAAAATCAGGATCCTTCCAATCCAATGCAGGATACAGAGTTTATTGCCCAAATGGCCCAATTTTCATCATTAGAGCAAATGACAAACCTGAACAGTTCATTTGAAAAATTTATTTCACAGCAACAGCAGAGTCTGCTTATTTCTTACAATCAGTTTGTCGGAAAAGAGATTACTTGGCATAAACTCAGTGAATTAGAGGATGGTACGACAGAAGTGCAGGATGGCACAGGAAAAGTTTCCGGTATTCAATATAAGAATGATCAGGTTGTATTTATTCTTGAAGACGGTACTGAGCTTGAGCCAGCTAATATTTCACAGGTAAATGAAACAATAAATGAGTCAAATATGATTCAAGCCAGCATGATGATCGGCAAAAAAGTAACGTTTGTTAATGAATCGAATGAGGAAGAAACGGCTGTCATCCATTCGGTTTCATTTAAAAATGGAAAAGCAGCCTTCCAATTAGAAAATGAAGGAAATACGGCTATCACGGCTGCACAAATGATCAAAATCGAATAAAGGGGAGGTTATTCATGCGCGTATATAGACCGCTGACACAACCATTTATTCAAGGAAATATGAAAAAAACGCAAAATACCGGTCAAAAGCAAGGAACATCCTTTTCAGCTGAATTCCAATCTGCTTTAAAGAATGATAAGGACACATTAACGATTTCAAAACATGCTCAAGAAAGGCTGGAGCAAAGAGGCATCACTATCAATGCCGAACGTTGGGAGCAGATTGATGAAAAAGTGAAACAAGCGAAAACCATGGGCGTAAAAGAGTTGCTTGTACTTTTGGAAGACGCTGCTTTAATTGTTAGTGCAAAAAACAATACAGTGATAACGGCGATGAACCGTGAAGAAGCATCAACACAAATTTTTACAAACATTAATGGAACCATTTTAATGGATTAATACGAGGCTGGACCTCTATGGAAGCCTAACAGCTGCCGACCGACTGACGCAGCTTATATCTGAAGGGAGTAATCAACATGCTAAGATCCATGTATTCCGGAATCAGCGGAATGAAAAACTTTCAAACTAAATTAGATGTAATTGGGAATAATATTGCAAATGTGAACACATATGGATTTAAAAAAGGCCGCGTAACCTTTCAGGACTTAGTAAGTCAAAGCATCTCTGGAGCAAGTGCGCCAACTGGAACTATAGGTGGTGTAAATCCAAAGCAAGTCGGCCTAGGTTCACAGTTATCAACTATCGATACTGTAGATACTCAAGGAAGTTTGCAAACGACTGGAAGAACATTGGATTTAGCTATTTCAGGAGATGGTTATTTCGTACTTTCTGACGGAGCAATTACAACGTATACACGGGCCGGTAACTTCTATTTAGATACTGAGGGGAATCTTGTTGATGCAAATGGAAAGTATGTACAAGGCCAGGGCGGGATTATAAATATTCCTCTAGATGCAAAAAGTTTTAGTATTGGTAGTGACGGTACTGTTTCTTATATCGACAGTAATGGTTCTTTAACAACTGCTGATCAAATATCAATTGCAAAGTTCTCTAATAACGGCGGATTAGATAAAGTCGGTTCGAATAATTACCAAGAAACAACAAACTCAGGCACACCATCAGTAGATGTTCCTGGCGGTGCAAACGGAGCAGGAACTCTCGTTTCAGGTGCCCTTGAAATGTCCAACGTTGACCTTTCAGAAGAATTTACTGACATGATCGTCGCACAGCGCGGCTTCCAGGCTAATACAAGAATTATCACGACTTCTGATGAAATACTGCAGGAATTAGTAAATTTAAAACGCTAATTTAAGGGAGGGATAGGGTTAAAGGGTCCCCTTTAACCCTTAATTTAACAGTGATTAAGTTATCGCGATTAAACGGGAAACCATTTATTATTAATGCGTTATACATAGAAACAATTGAGTCATTTCCAGACACAACAATAACGCTGACAAATGGCAGTAAATACATTGTCAAAGAGAAGGAAGAAAAAGTGCTGGAATTGGTGCTTGAATTCTATCAATCTTTAAACCTTCTTGGACAACAGATAGGGGGAAATGATAGTGAAGAACAATAAGCTTGTCATGATCATGTTAATCCTTCTTGTTGCGATTGCTTTAGTTGGAGCAGTTGCCATTGTCATGGTGCTGAATCACAATGGCCAAGATCAAACCGCGGAACCGACGATTGATGAGGTTCTTGAAGCTTCTGTAGATATTCCGGAAATCACAACGAACCTGGCTGAAAATGCTTTTGTTCGAATTTCGTTTAAAATTCAGACAGACAGTAAAGAGGCTAAGGAAGAATTAGAAAAGCGAAATTTTCAAGTAAACAATATTATTATCTTGGAATTATCTGAACAAACAGCTGAAACCCTAAAGGGAAAAGAAGGTCAAATGCAGCTGGAAGAGACGTTAAAGACCAGAATCAATGAGGTTATGCAGGATGGTGAGGTTGAAAAGGTTTATATCACTCAATTCCTCCTCCAATAGAAGACATCTTGAGAAAAGTTAAGCCATGGAGGTGAGTTGGATGTCAGGAGATGTGCTTTCTCAACATGAAATAGATGCATTATTGTCAGCACTATCAACCGGGGAAATGAATGCAGAAGAATTAAAAAAAGAGGAAGATGAGAAGCGGGTAAAAGTTTATGATTTTAAAAGGGCGCTGCGCTTTTCAAAGGATCAAATCCGCAGCTTAACACGGATACATGAAAACTTCGCGAGGCTGTTAACGACCTTTTTTTCTGCACAATTAAGAACATATGTCCAAATCAGTGTCGCATCTGCTGATCAAATACCATACGATGAATTTATTCGCTCCATCCCAAAGATGACCATTTTAAATGTCTTTGATGTCCCTCCATTGGAAGGAAGAATCCTCATGGAAGTTAATCCGAATATTGCCTATGCCATGATGGACCGATTGCTTGGCGGAAAGGGGACAAGTATCAACAAGGTAGATAATCTAACTGAAATCGAAACAAAAATTATGACAGCTATTTTTGAAAAAGCGTGTGATTATTTACGAGAGGCATGGGAAACGATTATTGAGATAGATCCAATTTTGTCAGAATTTGAAGTGAACCCGCAGTTCTTGCGCATGGTTTCCCCAAATGAGACAGTTGTAGTCATTTCCCTTAATACTGCTATCGCTGATACGAGCGGAATGATAAATATCTGTATTCCGCATGTTGTGCTTGAGCCAATTATTCCTAAGTTATCAATGCAGTATTGGATGCAGACAGATAAAAAAGTTAGGGAACCAGATGAGATAAAACGGATTGAAAAGAAAATTCAGCAAGCGGAAATCCCCATTTCAGTCGAGCTAGGGACAGCTAATATATCGATCCAAGATTTCTTAATGCTTGATATTGGAGATGTCATCGAATTAAATCAATCGATTGATGAACCGCTTTTGTTAAAAGTAGGAGAAGTACCTAAATTTGTCGGACAGCCGGGGAAAATGAATAAAAAATTAGCGGTACAAGTTTTAGATACATGGAAGAGGGGAGATGACGATCATGAGTAATGAAATGCTCTCACAAGATGAAATTGATGCATTATTAAGAGGGAGTGACGATGTATCTGATGTCTCTTCTGATCTCAATATGGATGACTATCTATCTGAGATGGAAAAAGATGCGCTCGGGGAAATTGGCAATATATCATTTGGCAGTTCCGCTACCGCATTGTCTACTTTATTAAATCAAAAGGTCGATATAACAACTCCGGAAGTTTCAGTTGTTTTAAAAAATAAATTATCCGGGGAGTTTCCTCATCCATATGTTGCGATTCAAGTGAGTTATACAAAAGGTTTTTCCGGTACGAACCTATTAGTCATTAAACAGATGGATGCCGCGATCATTGCTGACTTGATGCTTGGCGGGGATGGGAGAAATCCATCGGAATTGATGGGCGAAATCCAAATGAGTGCAGTTCAAGAAGCAATGAATCAAATGATGGGGTCTGCAGCAACATCAATGTCAACCATTTTTAGTAAACGAGTGGATATTTCACCACCCTCCATTGATATATTAGATATTCTTCAAGGTACAGGGACAGATAAAATACCAAATGAGGATAAGCTGGTGAAGGTATCATTTCGTTTGAAAATAGGCGATTTAATTGATTCCAATATTATGCAGCTGCTGCCATTGGAATTTGCCAAGGGACTGGTTGATGAATTGTTAAACCCTATCTCAGATATAAGCGAAGCTATAAATGAACCATTACAAAACCCGCAATATCATCAAATGTCTCAAAATCAAATGGAACAAGTTGGACAACAAAGCAGCCCAATACCTTTTGATTCAGGCAGCCAAAAGCAGCAGGAACAGCTAGGTTATCAACAGCGCGATTCAGGACATAATCAAATTGGTGTGAATCAGGCAAGTTATTATACAGGTCCACAACACTTTGGTGCAGCAAATCCTCTGGGATTTCAACCAAATGTACAGCCTGCTATGTTTTCCAATTTTGAACCGTACCATAGTCAAGAAACTGAGCCAAAAAACCTAGACATGCTGCTTGATATTCCGTTACAAGTAACGGTGGAACTAGGCAGAACTAAACGATCTGTGAAAGAAATCCTTGAACTGTCTCCTGGTTCAATCATTGAACTTGATAAATTGGCGGGTGAACCTGTCGATATCTTGATCAACAGCCGATTAATCGCAAAAGGAGAAGTCGTTGTTATTGATGAAAATTTCGGGGTTCGAGTTACCGATATTATTAGTCAGACGGATCGGTTAAATAAATTAAAATAAAATAAAAAAAGTCATAACCATGAAACAAGCTCAATACAAAAATGTTTATGGGGGTAGAAGATTAATGGCACATAGAATTTTAGTGGTAGATGATGCTGCATTTATGAGAATGATGATAAAGGATATTTTAACGAAAAATGGCTATGAAGTCGTTGGGGAGGCGGCTGATGGTCAACAGGCTGTTGAAAAATATCGTGAGCTCCATCCCGATCTTGTGACGATGGATATTACTATGCCTGAAATGGATGGTATCACAGCCTTAAAAGAAATTAGAAAAATAAATCCAAATTCAAAAGTGATTATGTGTTCTGCTATGGGACAGCAGGCAATGGTGATTGATGCCATCCAAGCAGGTGCAAAGGATTTTGTCGTAAAACCATTTCAAGCTGATCGCGTATTGGAAGCTATCTCTAAGACGCTTAGCTAAGACTTTGTTAGAGGGTGCAGGATGTTGCGGAAAAAACAATTCTGTTTCATGATCTTTTTTCTTGTACTTGCTCTAATTGGGTTTCAGGTGCAAGCCTCAGCAGAGCAAGTAAATAAAAGTGTAAAAGATTGCTTGGAACAACCGGATGCATGTGGAGAACAACAAGAAACAAAACAGGATATGTCGGCTGATGGTTCAGAAACGAATCAAACAAAAACTGTCAGTACGGTTGGGTTAACGCTCTGGGAATTTATCAAGATGATATTTGCTACGGTTTTTGTCGTCGCTCTGCTGTATTTTGTTTTGAAGTTTGTAAATAAAAAAGGGCAACTCTATAAAAGCTCGCAGCTCATCGAAAATCTAGGCGGTACACCACTTGGCACAAATCGTTCTGTTCAACTGATTAAAGTAGGAAAGCGAATTCTTATCGTCGGCGTTGGGGAAAATGTTCAATTGATAAAAGAAATTAGTGATTCGGGGGAATATGATGCGCTGCTTTCGGCTTATAACGATAAGCTGGATCAGCTGGCACAGCCTGGCGGTATCATGGCAAAAGTATTCAAGAAGGCTGGCGGAAGATCAGAGAGAATAGAAGGAAGCAGTTTTCAATCACTTCTAAAAAAGCAATTAGTTGATCTTTCAGATGGAAGGCAGAAACTATACGATGAAATAGAGAAAGTGAAGGGTTCGGACAAGCAATGAATGAGTTCATGGAATTTTTTAATAACAGCTCACCAGAAAATGTTTCTATGTCAGTAAAACTAGTCTTACTATTAACCGTACTTTCTCTAGCACCAAGTATTCTTATCTTAATGACTTGTTTTACAAGAATTGTCATTGTATTGTCCTTTGTCAGAACAGCTCTTGCGACACAACAAATGCCGCCAAACCAAGTCATTATTGGGTTATCGTTATTTTTAAGTTTTTTTATCATGGCGCCGACATTTCAAGAGGTGAATACGGAGGCACTGACACCATTATTTAATAATGAAATTAATTTAGAACAGGCTTATGAGAAGGCCGTAGTTCCATTTAAGGAATTCATGAGTGCCAATACGAGACAAAAGGACCTGGCATTATTTCTTAACTATACAAAAGCTGAACAGCCTGAGACGATTCAGGATATTCCGATTACTGCCCTTGTTCCGGCCTTTGCCATTAGTGAACTTAAAACAGCCTTTCAAATAGGATTTATGATATTTATCCCGTTTTTAGTGATTGATATGGTAGTTGCCAGTGTCCTAATGTCAATGGGAATGATGATGCTTCCTCCTGTTATGATTTCATTACCATTTAAGATTTTGTTATTTGTACTTGTAGACGGTTGGAATTTAGTCGTTAAATCTTTGTTACAAAGTTTTTAAGTAGGTGAAAAGGATGACTCCCGAAACGGTCATTGCGATAGCGGAAGAAGGAATATGGGCCGTTCTGTTAATTAGCGGCCCGCTCTTGGCTTTGGCTCTTGTTGTTGGTTTAGTCGTAAGTATTTTTCAGGCAACAACGCAAATTCAAGAACAAACATTAGCTTTTATACCGAAAATTGTTGCAGTCTTACTTGGCATTGTATTCTTTGGTCCCTGGATGCTCAGTCATTTAATTTCGTATTCAACCAATATATTTTCTAATTTAGTTAGGTTCATAGGCTGAAAAGTATGATGGATTTAGTAGAAATATTTCCTGCTTTTTTACTCGTATTTGTCAGGGTAACATCTTTCTTCTTAATGATGCCTCTTTTTTCTTATCGGACAGTTCCGACGACTTTTAAAGTTGGTTTTGGCTTTTTTTTAGCCGTGATTATGTTTATTGAAATGGACGCTCCCGCATTGGAGATTGATGGGGTCTATTATTTATTAATCATAAAGGAAGCCTTGATTGGTATTCTCCTTGGTTTCATCGCTTATTTAATCATGTCGGCTATTCAGACAGCAGGTGGTTTTATTGACTTTCAAATGGGGTTTGGCATGGTAAATGTGATGGATCCACAAACAGGTGCCCAAAGTCCCTTGATGGGACAATATTTAAATATCATTAGTCTATTTTTTCTTTTAATGGTTAACGGACACCATTTAATTATCGATGGTATCTATTACAGCTATCAATTTATTCCGCTTGACCAGGCGTGGCTGCCACTTGGATCTGAGCATTTACTGCAATATGTGTTGAAGTCCTTTAGTACGATGTTTTTGATTGCATTACAAATGTCCCTGCCGGTTGTCGGGTGTTTGTTTCTTGTTGATGTTGCACTGGGAATTACGGCTAGAACCTTTCCACAGTTAAATATATTTGTGGTTGGAATTCCACTTAAAATCGGTGTGAGCCTTGTCATATTAATGGTGGTAATGAGTACGATGATGGCGGTTGTCTCACAAATTTTCGAAACGATGCTGACAACGATGAGAGGACTGTTACATCTCTTTGGGGGTCTATAAACATTGAAACTAGTCACATTAGATTTGCAATTTTTTGCCGGTGAAAAAACGGAAAAAGCAACTCCCAAAAAGAGAAGTGATGCACGAAAAAAGGGTCAGGTTGCTAAAAGCCAGGATGTAAATACGGCGATTGGATTACTTGCTGTATTTATGTTCTTGTTCATTGCCGGCTCCTATTTATTTAACAAAATCGTCTCTATTCTTCGGCATTCATTCCAAGATTATATGCTGATGGACTTAACAGAAGAAAGTATTTACTTGATCTTTATGGAGCTGTTAAAAGAGCTGGCTCTCTTAGTCGGCCCTCTCATGCTGGTAGCCTTGGTGGCAGGAGTGGCGGCAAATTATTTACAGGTCGGGTTCATTTTTTCAACTGAAGCAATCCAGATGAAACTAGAAAAAATAGATCCGATTAAAGGTTTTAAGCGGATTTTTTCCCTTCGCTCGGTCGTTGAATTTTTAAAATCAATTTTGAAGATTTGTATTGTCGGTTTGATTACGTTTCTAGTAATTTGGAACAGCATGAATAAAATATTGACATTATCGCAACTACCATTAGGGTCTGCATTTCAATTTTTAGCTGATTTAACCGTGAAAATGGGCTTGTATGCTGGTGGTGCTTTATTATTTTTAGCTTTACTGGATTATCTTTATCAAAAATATGATTTTGAAAAAAATATCAGAATGTCAAAACAGGATATTAAAGATGAATATAAAAATTCAGAAGGGGACCCGCTGATTAAATCAAAAATTAAGCAAAAGCAACGGGAAATGGCGATGAGCCGGATGATGCAGGAAGTGCCGAATGCCGATGTAATTATCACCAATCCAACACATTTTGCCATTGCCTTAAGATACGATGAAACAAAGTTTGATGCTCCGTATGTGGTGGCAAAGGGAGTTGACTTCATGGCTCAGAAAATCAAATTAATCGCTAAAGAAAATGAGGTCATCATGATTGAAAATCGACCGTTGGCAAGGGCTCTATATAGTCAAACCGAGATTGGGGATGTCATTCCCGAAGAATTCTTTAAAGCGGTTGCTGAGATATTAGCTTATGTTTACCGAACAAAAAATATGGTCAAGTAGCTTAAAAGGGAGGGAATAACATGAAAGCAAGAGATTTAATTGTCATCATAAGTGTTATCATGATTGTTGCGATGCTTATTATTCCTCTTCCGACATGGTTATTAAGTATTTTACTAATATTAAATATCTCGTTAGCGTTATTAGTTTTGTTAACATCTATGAATATGACAGAACCGCTCCAGTTTTCCGTTTTCCCCTCTCTACTGCTACTCTTAACATTGTTTCGCTTAGGGCTGAATATCTCGACAACACGGGCGATTCTTACCCACGGTGATGCAGGTGGAGTAGTTGAAACATTTGGATCCTTTGTTGTCGGTGGGAATTTAATCGTTGGTATGGTTGTGTTCCTTATATTGGTCATCATTAATTTCATTGTCATTACAAAAGGTTCTGAACGGGTGTCAGAAGTAGCAGCAAGGTTTACACTTGATGCGATGCCAGGAAAGCAAATGAGTATTGATGCTGATTTAAATGCAGGAATGATATCTGAGACTCAGGCAAGGGAAAGACGTGAAAAAGTCAGCCGGGAAGCTGACTTTTACGGTTCGATGGATGGTGCGAGTAAATTTGTCAAAGGGGATGCCGTTGCTGGAATTATTATCGTTTTAATTAACTTGATTTTTGGCATTGTTATTGGTGTTTTGCAGCAGGGGATGAACATTCAGGATGCAGCGAGTCATTTTTCATTATTAACGGTAGGCGATGGAATTGTTAGTCAAGTACCTGCATTATTAATCTCTACAGCCACTGGTATCGTTGTAACAAGAGCAACATCTGATGGTAATTTAGGAGCGGATATTGCTTCTCAATTGCTTCATTTTCCTAAGATGCTGTATGTGACAGGCGGGACCATCCTTTGTTTAGGATTATTTACGCCTATTAATGATGTTTTGACCATTCCCATTGCCGGGCTCCTGATTTTTGCCGGCTACAGGTTTACCAATAGTCCTGATCTAGAGAAGGATGGTGTTCCTGAAGTAGAGGAAGACATGGAGACTGATGAAATAAAAAGCCCTGAAAGTGTCGTGAGTCTGTTAAATATGGATCCGATTGAATTTGAATTTGGCTATGGTTTAATTCCGCTTGTTGATACAAATCAGGGAGGAGATCTGCTTGATCGGATTGTCATGATTCGAAGACAGCTTGCGATTGAACTTGGTTTAGTCATTCCTGTCGTACGAATTAGAGATAACATTCAACTGCAGCCAAATGAATATCGCTTAAAAATAAAAGGTATTGAGATGGCGCATGGTGAGCTTTTACTCGATCATTATTTAGCGATGAGTCCTGGAACGGACGATGATGCAATTATCGGAATCGATACGATTGAGCCTTCTTTTGGACTTCCTGCAAAGTGGATAACAGAAGATATGAAAGAAGAAGCGGAAATCTTGGGTTATACGGTAGTCGATCCACCGTCAGTTGTATCGACACATATCACAGAGGTTATAAAGACAAATGGTTATGATTTATTAGGAAGACAGGAAACAAAACAATTGATCGATCATCTAAAAGAGAATTATCCAATACTTGTAGAAGAAGTGACTCCAAATCCACTTTCGATTGGAGAAGTTCAAAAGGTTTTGGCTAAACTACTTAAAGAAAATATATCCATTCGCAATTTACCGATTATCTTTGAGACGCTGGCTGATTTTGGGAAGGTGACTTCCGATACGGATTTATTAACAGAGTATGTCAGACAATCGCTTGCACGGCAAATCACCAATCAGTTTTTACAAGGGAATGATTCATTGAAGGTTGTAACATTATCAGGTAGAGTTGAAAAAGTTATTGCCGATGGAATTCAGCAAACAGAACATGGAAATTATTTAGCAATCGATCCGTCTTTGTCACAACTTATTTTAGAGTCGATTGCAGCACAGGTTGAACATCTTTCGTTAATGGAACAAACACCAATTGTTCTCTGTTCTCCTGCTGTCCGTATGTATGTACGTCAATTAACGGAGCGTTATTTTCCACAAATTCCAATCCTGTCCTACAATGAGTTAGAAGCAAATGTTGAAGTTCAAAGTGTTGGGGTGGTGAGTATAGATTGAAGGTAAAAAAATATCGGGCTGCTTCAATGCCGGAAGCCATGAAGCTTATACGCAACGAACTTGGTAATGACGCCATTATTCTTAATTCAAGAGTGATCCAAACAGGTGGCTTTCTTGGTCTTTTTAAAAAAAAGAGTATCGAGGTTATTGCTGCTCTTGATGCCAAACCTACGGAGGGGCTTAAGCCTGTTTTGAAAGAAAAACAAAAGCCTGTTGAAACAAAACTCCCGCAAAAGGATTCACAAATTAGTAACGGTGCCCGGCATCATCATGTCATGATCTCAGATGACTTGGAAAAAGAACTGATAGAATTAAAGTCGCTTCTTAAAAATGTAAAGGTTGAAAGCAGCGGAAGCATTCCTTTACCAGTACCTATTCAAGATTTAAAACAGTGCTTAACAAATCAGGAAATCGATCACGAGCTGACCGATACCCTGATTAAAGCAGCCATCGAAGAGTGGTATGGGAATGGGGGAAAAATGTCTTTTACTGACGTACGGAAATGGGCAAAATATTATTTAATCAAACAAATCAATCATTTGCCTTTTGGCGGCATTTCATTTGCAAAAAAATATATTCTTTTTGTCGGACCAACAGGGGTTGGAAAAACAACAACACTAGCGAAAATTGCTGCATCCTGTATCTTAAATGATAATAAAAAGGTTGCCTTTATTACCACTGACACGTATCGAATTGCGGCTATTGACCAGTTAAAAACGTATGCAAATATTTTAAATGTGCCGATTGAAATTTGTTATAATTTGGAGGATTTTCAACAGGCAGCTCAAAGCTTTTCCGACTTTGATTTAGTATTTATTGATACAGCGGGACGAAACTTTCGAAATCCTAAGTATGTGGAAGACTTGAAAAATATCATCGATTTTCAAAAAGATATTGAAGCGTACCTTGTTCTTTCATTAACTTCAAAGCAAATCGATATGGAGGAAATTTATCAGCAATTTTCACTTATTACGATTAATAAAATGATTTTTTCAAAAGCAGATGAGACTGCAACATTCGGTTCACTTTATAATATGATCTATAAAAAACAAAAGGCGGCAGCATACATAACAAATGGCCAAGATGTACCCGATGATTTTATTACAGCTACTCCTGACAATGTAGTAAATCGCATAATGGGAGTCGATTAATATGGAAGATCAAGCAGAAAAATTACGAGAAAAATTACTACAACATCATTCCAATATCCAGACTAAAACCATTGCTGTCATTAGTGGTAAAGGCGGGGTCGGGAAATCAAATGTTTCTTTGAATTTTGCGATCACATTACATAAAAAAGGGCATAAAGTCCTCTTGTTTGATATGGACATCGGTATGGGGAATATTGACATTTTAATGGGGGCTTCCTCTATCTATTCCATTGCAGATTTTTTTATAAATGATGTTCCTTTGAAAAATATGATTACTGAGATACCTGGTGGTATTCACTATATTTCAGGAGGAACTGGATTATCCCGGCTGACAAAAATAACAGAAGAATCCATTCAAGCCTTTTTTGCACAATTTTTTAATTTATTGGGTGATTATGAATATGTTATTTTTGATATGGATGCCGGTATGAATGAAAGCTCTTTACGCTTTATTTTAGCGGTTGATGAGGTGATTGTTATAACAACGTGTGAGCCGACGTCGATAACAGATGCCTATGCAGCGATGAAATATATCACGCTTGCAAATAAGATGATTCCATTTTTCATCATTGTGAATCGGGTCCAGACAGAAAAAGAAGGAATGGATACATATACCCGGATTTCAAAGGTACTGAATCACTTTTTGGAAAAAAACGCTGTTCTTTTGGGCATACTGCCCGAGGACCCGATTATTCCCCAGGCAGTAAATAGACAAATACCTTTTATAAAGCTAAATGAAAACGCACCCGCATCAAAGGCTTTATTTAGTATGGTAGAAAAGTATTGTCTGCAGAATTTTGAGCTTCCAACAAATTTCAAAAAGCCGCATTTTATTACTAGGTTAAAGCGATTCCTTTTTGAAAGGTAGTGGATGGATGTGAAACAAAAGATAATCAAGCCTTTAGAAGGAAAAAAGACTACTAACAAGGATAAAAGATATAGTAAAATAGAACTAAAAGGTTCGAATATCGATAGTAATTGGAATCTTAGTAAAAATAAAATAGTGTTAATTGGAACTTCAACTGGTGGTCCGAGCGCGCTTCAAACTGTGCTCTCAGGGCTTCCTGAAAAAATTGCTGCGTCAATTGTCATTGTTCAGCACATGCCATCAGGGTTTACAAAGTCTTTAGCAAACCGCCTAAATTCGCTAACGAATATTACGGTGAAGGAAGCAGAGAATGGGGAGGTTTTACAAAATGGTACTGCTTATATTACTCCAGGCGGCTGCCATCTCCGAATAAAACAATCTGGTAGAAAAATTCTCGTGGAGCTTGACCATATAACGAAAAGCTTTACACACTGTCCTTCCGTTGATTTAATGTTTGCATCTGCTTCAAATCTTTTGGAATACGGGAAGATTGCTGTCGTGATGACAGGCATGGGTTCGGATGGTTCGAAAGGTCTTATTACATTAAAGAAAACAGGTCATGTGAAAGCGATAGCTGAGTCAAAAGAATCGTGCATCGTTTATGGAATGCCAAAGGCTGCGATTGCAACAGAACTCATCGATGACATAGTGAATGTCGAACATATAGCGAAGACAATTTTGAAATATCTTTGATTCGAGGGGTGTGAGCCAATTGGAAATGAATCAATACTTGGAGGTTTTTATTGAAGAAAGTAAAGAACATTTACAAGCCTGTAATGATCATTTACTTGCATTAGAGAAAAACCCAAATGATATGAACATTATAAATGAAATATTCCGTTCTGCACATACCTTAAAAGGGATGTCGGCAACAATGGGGTATGCTGATTTAGCCAAACTAACCCATCAAATGGAGAATGTTTTGGACGCGATTAGACATCAAACGCTTCCGGTTACTCCGGAACTTTTAGATGTTGTGTTTTCAGCCGTTGACGATTTAGAGGCAATGGTGAATTCAATTTCTGAAGGCGGAGATGGAAAAAGAGATGTTTCAAATGTCGTTGGCAAACTCAAAATGATTGAAACTGGTAATACGAACTTTTTAGATGCACAAAAAGAGGTTGCTGCTGCAGCTGCTGTTGAACCGGTTGCAACAGTTCCGATCATTTATGATGATTTTGAACGGACGCTCATTGAAGAATCCCATGAGCAGGGATTTACAACCTTTGAAATAGTTGTTATTCTCCGGGCTGATTGTTTATTGAAAGCAGCAAGAGTATATATGATTTTTGGCGTTTTGGAGAAGCTGGGGGAAATGATTAAATCAACACCTCCTGTTGAGCAGCTTGAAGAAGAACAATTTGATCATGCATTTACCGTTACATTGGTTTCGAAAGAAAATCCTCTTGAGATTGAACAGAAAGTGATGAATGTATCTGAAGTGGAATCTGTTAAAGTGACAGTTGTTTCCCCTTCAAAAATTGCTGCAAAACCGCATGTCCAAGAGCATGAGCCAAGCAAACAAGAAGTAAAAGAAAATACAGTTGCGCAGGAAGATACCGTCATCATTGAAGGGAAGCTAAAACAAAACGGTTCTGAACAAAATAAAACCGGGTCGGTAGGAAAATCTGCGAGTAAAACGATCAGAGTCAATATTGAACGGCTTGATATTCTATTAAATTTATTTGAAGAGTTAGTGATTGATAGAGGAAGACTTGAACAAATTTCATCCGAGCTAAGGAATCAAGCATTGCAGGAAACGGTTGACCGAATCTCCAGAAATACAGCTGATTTACAAAATATTATTTTAAATATGCGTATGGTTCCGATAGAAACAGTATTTAATCGTTTTCCCCGAATGGTTCGTCAGCTTGCCCGGGATTTGGAAAAGAAGGTAAAGCTTGAAATAATTGGTGCTGAAACAGAGCTTGACCGAACGGTTATCGATGAAATAGGCGATCCGCTTGTCCATTTAATCCGCAATTCATTAGATCATGGGATTGAAACACCTTCCATAAGGAAGGCAAACAGGAAAAGTGAAGAAGGTACGGTTATTTTAAAGGCATATCACAGTGGTAATCATGTGTTTATTGAAATAGAAGATGATGGTGCGGGGATTAATCGTGATAAAGTTTTACAGATTGCCTTGAAAAACGGCATTGTGACAGAACAAGCAGCCGCTACGTTAACGGACAAGCAGGTCTACGAACTAATCTTTGCTTCAGGGTTTTCAACGGCGGATACAATTTCTGATATATCTGGACGCGGTGTCGGATTAGATGTGGTGAAAAATACGATTGAAAATCTCGGCGGGAACGTTTCAGTAGATTCAACTGCAGGAAAAGGCTCTATTTTTTTGATTCAATTACCGCTGACCTTATCCATTATTTCTGTCATGCTGGTTGAAATCCAAATGGAAAAGTACGCCATCCCACTTTCATCAATCATTGAAACAGCCATTATTAAAAAGGATGAAATCCTGCACGCGCATAATCAAAAGGTAATCGATTTCCGCGGGAAAATTGTGCCTTTATTATATTTAAAGGACTTATTTGAAGTACCTGTTGTGAAAGAAGAAAGTGATTTTGTCTCCATTGTCATCATTCGTAAAGGGGATAAAATGGCCGGCCTTGTTGTTGATTCATTTATTGGTCAACAGGAAGTGGTGTTAAAGTCGTTTGGTAATTACTTAACAAATGTGTTTGCGATTCCAGGTGCAACGATTTTAGGCGACGGTCAGGTTGCGTTAATTGTTGATTGCAATGCCTTGCTTAAATAAACAGCTGTCAAAAAGAGAAACGAAGGCGGCAAAAAAAGAGGTGTGTCGAATGTCCGAAACAGTCCCTAAAGATATAAAGTTAATTGTTTTTCAATTAAATGGAAAAGAGTATGGAATCTCTGTCCATTATGTACATGGGATTGAAAAAGTTCACCATATTACGAGAATTCCAGGGACAGCACCATTTGTTAAAGGTGTTATTAATTTGCGCGGTGTTGTCACTCCAATTATTGACTTAAGAAGAAGATTTGGTATTGAGGAATGCAAATATTCTGATTTGACACGTATTATCATTGTAGCACTTGATGATATTGAAGTAGGTCTGGTTGTGGATGCTGCAAATGACGTCATTGATATAAAGGAAGATTCAATTGAGCCATCACCAGATTTAGTTGGGGTTGAGGAGGATGAGTATGTAACGGGTGTTGTCAAAGTGGCCAATCGTCTATTGATTATTATCGATTTGTATAAAATTCTTGATCGTGAAAAATTAAAAATAGAAGGTTAATCATATGAATTTTATTGATAGAATTTCATTAACCCATCTTGATATTTTAAAAGAGATTGGAAATATTGGTGCAGGTAATGCGGCAACTGCACTTTCTATGATTTTAAATAAAAAGATTGAAATGCGGGTTCCAAATGTTAGAATTGTCACTTTTGATGAAATGATTGAAATGGCCGGCGGAGCGGAAAATGTAGTAGCAAGTGTTTATTTACGTATTGAAGGGGACGCTCCTTGTCATATGTTTTTTGTCCTTCCTTTAGAACAAACGAATATGTATATTCAACAAATGATAGGAGGCAGTGTTTCTTTTGAAACACTGCCATATGATGAAATGGCTTTATCAGCACTGCAGGAATTAGG
The DNA here is from genome assembly GCF_036670025.1 of Niallia oryzisoli. Lineage (NCBI taxonomy): Bacteria > Bacillati > Bacillota > Bacilli > Caryophanales > Bacillaceae > Niallia > Niallia oryzisoli. The sequence goes on from NZ_CP137640.1 coordinate 1,870,047, forward strand.
GAATATCCTGGCAGGTTCTTATTTAACTTCATTATCTGATTTTACTGGATTACATTTATTTCCGTCCGTTCCAGAGACAAGTATCGATATGCTTGGTGCGATTATTAGCTGCGGCTTTATCGAACTGTCCCAGTCTTGTGATTATGTCATTATGATTGATACTGCATTAATTGAAACAAATGTTGAAAATGTAGCTCTTGTTGATGGTCACTTTTTTCTTTTACCGGACCCAAATTCATTTGAGATTATTTTTCAATCACTTGGGGTAGCCTTAGATGAATGAAGATCAACAAATTGTAAGAGTGGGTATCGCAGATATGAAGATTGTGAAATCTCCAAATTTGATTCGAACATCAGGACTTGGTTCTTGTGTAGGTATAGTGGTGTACGATCCTTTACAACAAATTGCCGGGTTAGCTCATATCATGCTGCCTGATTCGGCACTGGCCAAGAATGGGTCCTTGACTTCAGCTAAATATGCAGATACAGCTGTACATGACCTTGTCACATGTCTTGTTAAACACGGTGCGAGGAAAAACGCCTTAAAATCTAAGTTTGCTGGAGGGGCACAAATGTTTCAGTTTACCTCTGGGAACGAATTGATGAGAATTGGGCCAAGAAATGTCGAAGCAGTAAAAAAACAATTAGATTCTTTTCAGATAGAAATCGTCGGAGCAGATGTTGGCGGAAATAACGGGCGTACTATTGCGTTTGACCCCAAAACTTGTATCTTACAGATTAAAACGGTTAATAAAGGCATTACATATTTATAATTTTTGAAGCATTTTGCTATTTTGGATCAGATTCTTTTCAACCTTCCTCTCTCAACGAATGAGAGAGGTTTTTTTAGAAAATATAAGACGGAAGCCGCGTATTTAAGGAGGAATTAGATGGTACATGTAACTTCACCGGATGAACAGCGATACTGGGATAAATGGGTAACCTCACGTGATAAAGATGCTGGAAATGTTTTAATCAAGAAGTATTTGTCACTCGTTAGTTATCATGTACAGCGAATTTCTGTTTCTCTCCCAAAAACCGTTTCAAGAGATGATCTTACTAGTTTAGGAATGATAGGCTTATATGATGCGCTGGAGAAATTCGATCCAAATAGGGATTTAAAGTTCGATACCTATGCTTCCTTTCGTGTTCGCGGTGCCATCTTGGACGGATTAAGAAAGGAAGATTGGTTATCGAGAACCTCAAGGGAAAAAGCAAAGAAAATGGATGCTGCGATCGAAAGACTGGAGCAAAAGTATTTACGTCATGTAACAGAAGAAGAAATAGCCAGGGAATTAAATATTTCTGTTGAAGAAGTTTATACGATCACAAATGAACAGTTTTTAGCCAATGTGTTATCAATTGATGAACAACTAGATGAGAATGAAGATAAAAGCAACGGATCGTTTATAATTAAAGATGAAAGTGGAGAGGATCCGGAGGAATCGTTGTTAAAAAATGAAGCAATTGAGGAAATGGCAGCGATTATTTCTACATTTAATGAAAAAGAACAGCTTGTCATCAGCTTATTTTACCAAGAAGAATTATCTTTAACTGAAATTGGAGAAATCATGGGTTTATCAACATCAAGAATCTCGCAAATTCATTCTAAATGTATTTATAAACTAAGGCAATCATTAGGAAAGTTAATATGATGGATAGAGGGATCATATGACCGTTTTTTTTATCATTATTAGTATTGTATTAAATATTATTGCGCTCATGGGGATTGTTATCTTATTTTTAAGACAAAATAAATTGGTAAAGATTGAAGAAAATCAAAAAAAAACAACAAAAGAAATGGAAGAATTAATGTCCTCTTACCTATTTGAAATGAAAGATGAAAATGAGCGCTTTATCAAACGAGTAAAAGAAATGAATGAAGAACAGCTTGCAACTTTTAAGCAAAAAGAAAAGGAATCCTTACCACAAAAAAAGCCCGCACATCTCGTGCCGAAGAATGATGATCAACCTGATCTTTCATCAAGATTAGAAAATACCGTCAGCCTTCAGGCTGCCAGAGCGTATCAAAAACAAAAGCTAAATCTATCTGAAAAGGAGGTTGTACTGGAAACAGACCGTCATCAAGGCGAGGCAGTTGAGCTTGATGATCGGAAGGTCCTGCAAACGAAAGAAAACACACCGGAAAGCACTCATAACGAACTCTTGAAAGAATCATTACTGTTTCAAATCTTAATCATGAAGCAACAAGGATTTACGGTTGAAGAAATGGCCAAGCGCCTAAATAAAGGAAAAACAGAAATTGCTTTACTACTTAAATTTCATGAAAAACATCAAGAATAACTTGAATCTCTTTTATACATATGTTATATTATAAAACGGTGTTAATACACACGCTCACGGATCTGCATGAATGGTGCTGTTTCGACAGTTTTCATATAGAGATGAAATGGGCGGAGGAAATCAAAACCATTAGGAGGAATTATCATGTCAGTTATTTCAATGAAGCAATTACTTGAAGCTGGTGTACATTTCGGACACCAAACACGCCGTTGGAACCCTAAAATGAAAAAATATATTTTCACAGAGCGTAACGGCATTTATATCATCGACCTTCAAAAAACAGTTAAAAAGGTTGAAGAAGCTTACAAATGGGTAAAAGAATTAGCTGCTAACGGAGGAACTGTTCTATTCGTTGGTACAAAAAAACAAGCTCAAGATTCTGTTAAAGAAGAAGCTATTCGTTCTGGTATGTACTATGTAAATCAACGTTGGTTAGGTGGAACATTAACTAACTTTGAAACCATTCAAAAGCGTATTGCTCGTTTAAAAGAAATCGAGAGAATGGCTGAAGATGGAACATTTGATGTACTTCCTAAAAAAGAAGTCGTTCAATTGAAAAAACAACAAGAGCGTCTAGAGAAATTCTTAGGCGGAATTAAAGATATGAAACAACTTCCTGATGCTCTATTTATTATCGATCCTCGTAAAGAGCGTATCGCTGTTGCAGAAGCACATAAATTAAATATTCCTATCGTTGGAATGGTTGATACAAACTGTGATCCTGATGAAATCGATGTTGTAATCCCAGCTAACGACGATGCAATTCGTGCAGTTAAATTATTAACAGCTAAAATGGCTGACGCTATTTTAGAAGCGAAGCAAGGGGAAGAAACAGAAGTCGTTGAACAAAACGCTTAATTGTAATTTGCTTTAAGTGCGTTTAAGTTATTCTCTAAATGTAAAGAATAGGCTAGACCGTACAGGGAAAGGTGATAAGAGGGAATCTCCCTTTATCACCTTTTTTTCAAAAAAGTGATAAATTGAACACAATACATAAAATTTAAGGAGGAAATACTTAATGGCTATTACAGCACAAATGGTTAAAGAACTACGTGAAAAAACTGGTGCAGGAATGATGGATTGTAAAAAAGCACTGCAACAGACAGATGGAGATATGGAAAAAGCAATTGATTTCCTACGTGAAAAAGGCATTGCATCTGCTGCGAAAAAAGCGGACCGTGTTGCTGCTGAAGGTATCACTTCTGTTGTAGTTGAAGGAAATGATGCAGTCATTTTAGAAGTAAATGCAGAAACAGATTTCGTTGCTAAAAACGAAGCATTCCAAACTCTTGTTAAGGAATTAGGGGAGCAATTACTTAAAACAAAGCCTGCTACTTTAGAAGAAGCTCTTGCTTCAACAATGGCTAACGGTGCAACTGTAGAAGCTCACATCAATGCTGCAATTTCTAAAATTGGTGAAAACATGAACCTTCGTCGTTTTGCAGTAAAAACTAAAACAGATACTGATGCATTTGGTGCTTACCTGCATATGGGTGGACGCATTGGCGTTTTAACTGTATTAGAAGGAACAACTGATGCAGAGGCTGCTAAAGACGTATCTATGCACATTGCTGCACTAAATCCTAAATTTGTATCACGTGACGAAGTATCTCCAGAAGAAGTTGAACATGAGCGTCAAGTATTAACTCAACAAGCATTGAACGAAGGAAAACCTGAAAATATTGTTGTTAAAATGGTTGAAGGCCGTTTAGGTAAATACTTTGAAGATGTTTGCTTGCTTGATCAAGCATTTGTAAAAAATCCAGACCAAAAAGTACGTCAATTTGTTGAATCAAAAGGTGGAAAGGTTCGCGAATTTGTTCGTTACGAAGTAGGAGAAGGTCTTGAAAAACGTGCAGAAAACTTCGCAGAAGAAGTAATGAACCAAATGAAAAAATAATTTCGGTGCATAATAATATACGAACTTTTTTCAGGGAACACAGTGTGTTCCCTGTTTTTAAAGCAGGTAAATTAATAGTATAATACATATGGAGGTTTTTATGACCAAACCAAAGTATAAACGCGTTGTCTTAAAATTAAGTGGAGAAGCCTTGGCTGGAGAAAAAGGATTTGGGATTTATCCAGCTGTAATCAAATCGGTTGCTGCGCAAGTGAAAGAACTTGCTGATCTTGGTGTTGAAGTTGCCGTGGTGGTTGGCGGTGGAAATATTTGGCGTGGAAAAATTGGTGAAGAGATGGGAATGGACAGAGCAACTGCTGACTATATGGGAATGTTAGCTACTGTCATGAACTCTTTAGCGCTTCAAGACAGTCTAGAACAGGCTGGCTGTGAAACTCGTGTTCAAACATCCATTGAGATGCGTCAGGTTGCTGAACCGTATATCCGCAGAAGAGCCATACGTCATTTAGAGAAAAAACGGGTGGTTATCTTTGCTGCAGGAACAGGAAATCCATATTTCTCAACGGATACAACTGCTGCATTAAGAGCTGCAGAGATTGAAGCAGAAGTGATTCTAATGGCTAAAAATAACGTAGATGGTGTTTATTCAGCTGATCCGCGCGTAGATAAAAATGCCAAAAAGTATGATGAATTATCCTATTTAGATGTTATTAAAGAAGGATTGGCGGTTATGGATTCTACAGCTTCTTCCTTATGTATGGACAATGACATTCCGTTAATTGTTTTCTCAATTATGGAAAATGGAAACATTAAGCGTGCTGTAATGGGTGAAAAAATTGGAACAATTGTTAGGGGGAAATAATTATGCCAAAACAGATTATTGTTAATGCGAAAGAAAAAATGACAAAAGCGATTCAGGCATATTCTCGTGAGCTAGCCAGTATTCGTGCAGGCAGGGCAAATGCATCGCTATTAGACCGTATTATGGTTGATTACTATGGTGCTCCGACACCTGTTAATCAATTAGCTGGTATATCTGTTCCTGAAGCACGTCTGTTGGTTATTCAGCCATACGATAAAACGATTCTAGGTGAAATTGAAAGAGCGATTTTAAAGTCTGATTTAGGTTTGAACCCTACTAGTGATGGGAATATTATTCGGATTGCCATCCCGGCTTTAACAGAAGAACGCCGTAAAGAGCTTGTAAAAGTAGTGAAAAAAGAAGCGGAAGAAGCAAAAGTTGCGATTCGTAATATTCGCCGTGATGCGAATGATGATTTGAAAAAACGTGAAAAGGCTGGGGAGATTACTGAGGATGATCTTCGAGGCTATTCAGATGATATTCAAAAGGTAACAGATGAGAATATTAGTAAAATCGATTCAATGACAAAAGAAAAAGAAAAAGAAATTTTAGAAGTATAAACGTCTTATTAGGATAAATTAAATTGAAAATGAAAGGACCCTCTATCGTTTAGGGGGTTTTTTTACTCATGAAAAGGTTACAGTAAGAATACAAAATATAAATTTTTTGTTCGTACGTTTTCCCGATTTTAGAGATATCAGAGAATTTTTTTGGTATGATATAACAAGGTATATTCGTATGCCGATGAACTAATTGGGGATTCATCTTTTGTCGGAGGGTGAGATTAACCTTTTGGAGGAGCTACATATGTTTAGTAAATTTAAAATATGGAAGAAGACAAAAAACTCTTCCGATCTCCGAGAACGAATACAAAAAGTGCAATTACAGCCTATTCCTGGGCATATTGCAATCATTATGGACGGGAACGGCCGCTGGGCGAAAAAACGGGCCTTACCAAGAATGGCCGGCCATCATGAAGGTATGAAAGTAGTGCGAAAAGTAACGAAAATGGCTAATCAATTAGGGGTAAAAACACTTACATTGTATGCTTTTTCAACGGAGAATTGGAAACGGCCAAAAACAGAGGTTGAGTACTTAATGAAGCTTCCTGAGGAATTTCTCGGTACATTTCTCCCTGAACTGATTGAAGAAAACGTAAAGGTGAAAGTGATCGGATATAAAGAAGAGCTTCCATCCCATACGTTTAATGCTGTAGAAAAGGCAATTGAGAAAACAAAGAATAATACAGGTTTAATTTTGAATTTTGCTTTAAACTATGGAAGCAGATCAGAAATTATCGCAGGAGTTAAAAGTATTATTAACGATTACAAAAAAGGTGAACTGAGTGAGCATGACATCAATGAGGAAGTTTTTTCGAAGTATTTGATGACGAGCGGTTTACCTGATCCGGATTTATTGATTCGCACAAGCGGCGAAATTAGGCTTAGCAACTTTATGTTATGGCAGCTCGCCTATACAGAGTTCTGGTTTACAGATGTATTATGGCCCGATTTTGCAGAAGTTCACTTGATCGAAGCAATTGAAACATTTCAGAGGCGCCAACGTCGTTTTGGTGGAGTATAATAAAGGTGTTGACATTTAGATGAAGCAAAGAATAATCACAGCCGTCATTTTCGGGGCAATACTCATTTCCCTGACGTTAGTAGGGGGGATCCCTTTTATCATCCTTGCGTATTTGTTCGCATCGATTGCTCTCTTTGAATTATTAAAGATGAGAAAACTGAAATTATTATCTTTTTCAGGTATCTTAACATTATTTGCTTTGTGGTTCTTTATGCTTCCAGCAAAATATCAACATTTGTTGGAGCGTATCCAGGTAACGAAAATGGAAGTAATATTGATCGCTGTCTTACTCTTATTTGCCTATACGGTTGTAACAAAAAATCGTTTTACTTATGATGATGCGGCGTTCTCCATTATGTCTTTATTATATATCGGCATGGGATTTTATTATTTCATTGAAACTCGTGAAGCAGGTCTTGTTTTTATCTTTTATTCGTTATTTATTATTTGGGCTACTGATTCTGGTGCCTATTTTACTGGACGTTCAATGGGTAAAAGGAAATTATGGCCTGAGATTAGTCCAAATAAAACAGTTGAAGGTTCGATCGGGGGAATCGTTAGTGCGGTGATCGTCAGTATTCCCTTTGGTCTGTTTGCAGATATGGACACTTCCATTGTGATGCTTGCCATCATTACTATTTTTCTTTCTGTATTTGGACAAATTGGTGATTTAGTTGAATCAGCATTAAAGCGCCATTACCATGTAAAAGATTCAGGATCAATCCTGCCAGGACATGGCGGAATTTTAGATAGATTTGACAGTCTTCTGTTTGTTTGGCCTTTGATTCACTTTTTGCAGTTATTATAAAGATTAATTATCGATACTTTGGAATGTATATTCAATTACGGTAATATCTTAAAAAATAGTAGGGTTTTGCCTAAGGAGTAGGAGTGTACTAGCATGAAAAAGATCAGTTTATTAGGGGCAACTGGTTCAATTGGTACACAAACAGTAGATATTCTTTTGAACCATAGGGAACAATTTTCATTAGCAGCTATGTCGGTAGGGAAAAATATCCCGTTAGCGCGAAAGATTATCGCTGATTTGTCACCTGAGCTTGTTTCAACGATGAAAAAGGAGGACGCAGAACTACTTCAATCGGAGTTCCCTCATACATCCTTTACATATGGTGATAATGGGATAACAGAAGTGGCTGTTTATGAGAAATCTGATATTTTGGTTAATGGGGTAATGGGCAGTGTTGGTCTGCAGCCAACCTTACATGCAATTGAAGCCAAAAAATCAATTGCTCTTGCAAATAAAGAAACGCTTGTAACTGCCGGACATCTTGTTATGAGCGCAGCAAAAAAACATGGTGTGGATATCCTGCCAGTAGATAGTGAACATTCAGCTATTTTTCAAGCGTTGCAGGGAGAAAATCGAAAGAATATTGAAAGAATCATTCTAACAGCCTCTGGCGGCAGCTTCAGAGACCGAACGAGAGAAGAACTCCAACATGTAACAGTTGAAGAAGCACTTAATCACCCCAATTGGTCAATGGGCGCGAAAATAACGATTGACTCTGCCTCGATGATGAATAAAGGGTTAGAAGTGATTGAGGCTCACTGGCTTTTCGATCTTCCTTATGAAAAAATAGATGTACTCTTGCATAAGGAAAGTGTCATTCATTCCATGGTCGAGTTTCATGACAGCAGTATCATTGCCCAGTTGGGCAGTCCGGATATGAGAGTACCTATTCAATACGCACTGACATATCCTGATCGCATTCCTCTTTCTGCTCGCCAAAGGTTGAACCTGGCTGAAATCGGAAAGCTGCATTTTCAAGAAATGGACATGGATCGTTTCCGCTGCCTGAAATATGCTTTTGAGGCAGGAAAGGCTGGGGGTTCATTTCCGACAGTCCTAAATGCTGCCAATGAGGCGGCTGTTGCTGCATTTTTAAAGGGAAGGATCACTTTTTTACAAATCGAGGATTTTGTTGAGCAAGCCCTGGATCGCCACAGCATGATTATGAATCCAAGTTTGTCAGAAATAGAGGAAATTGATCGTGAAACAAGGAATTTTGTTCTTTCACTCATTTAAAATAAATAGGAAAGAAACATAATATTTTGACCGTTCATTTCTTACACTCTATCTTTAAATAAAGGTGGTTATAAATTGACTACAGTAATAGCCTTCATCGTTATTTTTGGGGCACTAGTATTTTTCCATGAATTAGGACATTTAGTTTTTGCCAAAAGAGCAGGTATCCTATGTCGTGAATTTGCGATTGGTTTTGGACCAAAGGTTTTTTCTTTTAAGAAGAATGAAACAATCTATACCATTCGATTGCTGCCAATTGGCGGCTTTGTCAGAATGGCTGGTGAAGATCCGGAAGTAATTGAAATAAAGCCAGGTTATCGAGTAGGATTAGTCTTAAATGATGAAGAAAAAGTACAAAAAATTGTCTTAAATAATAAGGATAAATTTCCAAATGCAATCATTATGGAAGTAGAATATGCAGATATTGAACATGAGCTTTTTGTGAAGGGCTTTCTTGAAGGCGATGATGATGAAGTGATGAAACAGTACAGCATCCTTGCTAATGCGGTTATCGTCGAAGATGGTGTCGAGTCACAAATTGCTCCTTACAATCGTCAGTTTGCATCTAAAACACTAGGACAAAGAACAATGGCTATCTTTGCCGGTCCGATGATGAATTTTGTTTTAGCCTTTTTTATCTTCGTACTGATTGCCTTATTACAAGGAATTCCTTCAAACGAACCAATGCTTGGAAAGTTGACAGAGGATGGTGCTGCCCTTTCTGCAGGGATGAAAGAAGGAGATGTCGTCCAATCAATTGATGATGTTGAAATCTCGAACTGGTCGGATGTCGTAGAGGTTATTCGAAAAAGTCCTGAAAAAGAATTAACTTTTTTAATCGAACGGAAAGGTAATGAGATAGAAATTCCGGTAACACCTAATACGCAAAAATTAGAAGATGGTACAACCATAGGTATCATAGGGGTATATAGCCCGGTTGAAAAATCACCGCTTAAAGCCATTACGTATGGGGCCACCGAAACCTATTTCTGGACGACAGAAATATTCTCAGCACTAGGCAAATTGATAACAGGTCAATTTTCAATCGACGCTTTATCAGGTCCAGTTGGGATATATCAATCAACAGATATGGTGGCCCAATCAGGAATCTATTATTTAATGAGATGGGCTGGAATGTTAAGTATTAACCTTGGAATCATGAATCTTCTTCCAATCCCTGCGTTGGATGGAGGCAGACTGCTGTTCTTTGCTGTTGAGGCTGTTCGAGGCAAGCCAATCGACCGCCAGAAAGAGGGAATGATTCATTTTCTAGGTTTTGCCTTGCTGATGCTTCTAATGCTCGTTGTCACATGGAACGATATCCAACGGTTCTTTTTGTAATAGAAAATTCTTAGTGGTGGAGGGCGAAATCTTCAGCCCTCCACTTATATTTACACTATAAAAAAGGATAAAGTAATTGTAGAGAAACTTATTCCTTTTCATTAATAATACCCGAGGTGCACATTATGAAACAAAGTATGATGTTAATTCCAACACTAAGAGAAGTTCCATCAGATGCAGAAATTAAAAGTCATCAGTTATTATTACGTGCTGGCTTTATCCGTCAAAATGCAAGTGGAGTCTACATTTATCTACCATTAGCAAAACGCGTTTTGCAAAAAGTAGAACAAATTGTCCGGGAAGAAATGGATGCAACCGGTGCAGTTGAATTATTGATGCCGACACTGCAGCAGGCAGAGCTTTGGCAGGAGTCAGGAAGATGGTATACATATGGTCCTGAATTAATGAGATTGCATGACCGGAATAACCGTGAATTTGCCTTAGGACCCACACATGAAGAAGTGATTACAAATCTTGTAAAAGATGAGGTTAAATCCTATAAGCGTCTTCCGCTTTCTTTATATCAAATTCAAACAAAATTCCGTGATGAAAAAAGACCGCGGTTTGGTTTATTAAGAGGAAGAGAGTTTATTATGAAGGATGCATACTCTTTCCATTCCTCCAAGGAAAGCTTAGATGAAGTGTACAATCAGATTTTTCAAGCCTATTCCAATATTTTTGCACGCTGCGGCTTAAATTTCCGTGCGGTCATTGCGGATGCAGGTTCAATTGGAGGCAAAGGTACACATGAGTTTATGGTTTTATCAGACATCGGTGAAGATACAATTGCCTATTCTGATACATCCTCATATGCAGCAAATATTGAAATGGCACCTGTCATTACCAAATATGAAAAAAGTAATGAGCCGGTAAAAGAACTAGAAAAGGTGTTAACGGAAAATCAAAAAACGATTGCTGATGTTTCTGCCTTTTTAAATGTATCTCCAGAGCATTGCATAAAAACATTATTATTTAAAGTAGATGAGAAATTTGTTCTTGTTTTAGTACGCGGTGACCATGAAGTCAACGATATTAAGCTGAAAAACATTTTTGATGCTGACATGGTTGAACTTGCAGACCCGGAGGAAACAGTTAAAATCCTTGGATGCACGATCGGTTCCCTTGGTCCTGTTAATGTTACGGGTGTAGAGGTGATTGCTGATCATGCGATTGGTGCAATAGTAAATGGTGTATGTGGTGCCAACGAAGAAGACTATCACTATATAAATGTTAATCCAGGCCGTGACTTTACTGTTACACGTTACGAAGATTTACGTTTTATTCAGGAAGGCGATTCATCTCCAGATGGTGAAGGAACGATTTTATTTGCAAAAGGTATTGAAGTGGGGCATGTGTTTAAATTAGGGACAAAATATAGTGAAGCGATGAATGCAGTTTATTTAGATGAGAATGGAAAAACTCAGCCATTTATCATGGGCTGTTATGGCATTGGTATTTCCAGAACAATGGCTTCGATTGTGGAGCAATTTAATGATGAAAAAGGAATCATTTGGCCTGTTGCTGTTGCTCCATTTGAAATTCATCTTGTAACAGTTAATGTGAAGGATGAGGTACAATCATCATTAACTGAAAATCTATATAATGAATTGAATCAAATCTATGATGTATTATGGGATGATCGTCAGGAACGTCCAGGCGTTAAGTTTGCTGATAGTGATTTAATTGGTTTACCGGTCCGTATTACGGTAGGCAAGAAGGCAAGCGAAGGAATAGTAGAAGTAAAAGTCCGTCAAACCGGTGAAATGTTCGAAATTCATACTAGTGAATTAATTAGCAAGGTTACTGAAATTCTATCTTCTCTATAAGAATGTAAAAGAGTTAGCGTATATAAAAGGATCCTATTCTTTATAGGGACCTTTTACAACGTTAACTCTTTTTTCTAAAGAATGTTATACGCATTCCTTTGATTGAATTTCGCCCTAAATAAGAGTGTAGTGTGCTATAATACTTTTTGTGTTTAAGATAGAAAAAATTTAATCGGGAGGAGAGAGATCTAAATGAGTGTTGACTCAGGAAAAAATGAGCGTTTTCAGCTCTTATTACAGCAATTAAATCTTACTGAAGATGCCATTGTTCCATATTTCTCGAAAGCCCAGATAGAAAAATTGGTAGTTGAAAAGAAGGCAAGAAAATGGCATTTTCATTTTTTATTCGAGAGAATTTTACCATACAATGTATTAAGTACATTCTTAAATAAGCTTGAAACAACTTTTGCTTATATCGCTCAGATTTCCTACTCTATTAAAGTAATAGACCCAGAGTTTTCAGAACAATTGGTAATAGATTATTGGAGAAAATGTATTCAGGAAATAGAAGGAATATCACCGCCGCTTTCTAAGCTGTTAAACGAACAAGTTCCCAAATTGCAAGGAAATAAAGTGATGATTAAAGTTCGAAATGAATTGGAAGGTTTATCGATTAAACGCAAGTATGCCAGTTTGATTTCGCAAATATATGAGGATTACGGTTTTCCATTATTTGCTGTTGATACTGAAATTTCTACCGAACAGGCGAACGAAGAATACCAGCAATTTTTATTGGCAAAGCAAAAAGAAGATGAAGAGCGAGGTATGCAGGCTCTTATTGAATTACAGAAGCGTGACGAAAATACTGATGATGCTATCGAGGATAGCGGTCCTTTAACAATTGGATTAACGATTCGTGATGATGCAGAATTTAGAAAACTGGAAGAAATAACAGATGAAGAACGCAGAATTGCAATTGAAGGATATGTCTTTAGTGCTGAAACAAAAGAGCTTCGCAGTGGCCGGACGTTACTAACCTTTAAAATTACAGATTACACGAGCTCTATTCTTGTTAAGATGTTTTCGCGCGATAAAGAAGATGCAGCGCAGTTTAATCGTGTTCAAAAGGGAATGTGGTTAAAAGTTCGAGGCAGCGTTCAAAACGATACGTTTGTACGCGACCTTGTCATGATTGGGAATGATGTTAATGAAATTAAGCCGCCGAGCAGAAAAGATACAGCCCCTGAAGGTGAAAAACGTGTTGAACTGCATTTGCACTCGCCGATGAGCCAAATGGACGCTGTTTCTTCTGTCAGCACTCTCGTCAGTCAAGCCAAAAAATGGGGACATAAGGCTATAGCGATTACAGACCATGCTGTTGCCCAATCATTTCCGGAAGCTTTTAGTGCAGGCCAAAAAAATGGCATAAAAATTCTCTACGGCGTTGAAGCAAATCTAGTCGATGATGGTGTGCCTATCGCCTACAACTCGGCCCATCGAAATTTAGCAGATGATACGTACGTTGTATTTGACGTTGAAACAACAGGGCTGTCTGCTGTATACGATACGATTATTGAACTGGCAGCTGTTAAGATTCGCGGAGGAGAAATTATTGACCGCTTTGAATCTTTCGCCAACCCGCATCGCCCGCTTTCAGCAACGATTATCAATTTGACACATATTACAGATGATATGCTGCAAGATGCTCCTGAAGTGGAGGCTGTATTAAAAAGATTTCATACATGGGTAGAGGATGCTGTCCTGGTTGCCCATAATGCTTCCTTTGATATGGGCTTTTTAAATATGGGTTATACAACCATTGGTTTGGAGAAGGCATCAAACCCTGTTATTGATACATTAGAGTTGGGGCGATTTTTATATCCTGAGATGAAGAACCATCGTTTAAATACACTGGCCAAAAAGCTGGATGTTGAATTAACACAGCATCACCGTGCTATCTATGATGCTGAAGCAACCGGATATATTTTAATGAAAATGTTAAAGGATACGGCTGAAAAGGGAATTGAATATCATGACCAGTTAAATGATAATATGGGACAAGGAAATGCATATCAAAGATCTAGACCATACCACTGTACATTGCTGGCACAAAATGATGCCGGCTTAAAAAATCTATTTAAATTGATATCTATTTCTCATATTCATTATTTTTACCGGGTGCCGAGAATTCCCCGCTCGCAGTTAGAAAAATATCGCGAAGGAATCATTATTGGCTCTGCCTGTGATAAAGGAGAAGTATTTGAAGGGATGATGCAAAAGGGCCCTGAGGAAGTGGAAAAGATTGCCAGGTTCTATGATTATCTTGAAGTACACCCGAAGGAAGTATATCAGCATTTAATTGAACTTGAGCTTATTCGTGACAATAAAGCATTGGAAGAAATCATCAGTAATATTGTCATGCTAGGTGAAAAGCTAAATATTCCGGTTGTCGCTACAGGGAATGTTCATTATTTAAATCCAAATGATAAAATTTACCGAAAGATTCTTATTAACTCTCAAGGCGGGGCAAACCCGTTAAACCGTCACAAGCTTCCGGATGTTCATTTTAGAACAACAAACGAGATGATTGATGCTTTTTCCTTTCTTGGATTAGAGAAAGCAAAGGAAATTGTTGTTGAAAATACGAATAAAATTGCTGATATGATAGATCATATTAAACCGATTAAAGATGACTTATATACACCGAAAATTGAAGGGGCCGAAGATGAAATTCGCAACATGAGCTACAATATGGCCAAACAAATTTATGGTGATCCGCTTCCGGAAATTGTAGAAGCAAGGCTTGAAAAGGAATTGAAAAGTATTATCGGTCATGGGTTTGCTGTTATTTACTTGATTTCGCATAAACTGGTAAAAAAATCGCTTGATGACGGCTATTTAGTTGGATCCCGTGGTTCGGTAGGATCATCCTTGGTTGCAACTATGACTGAAATTACCGAGGTCAATCCATTGCCTCCGCATTATATATGTCCGGAATGTAAGCATTCCGAATTCTTTAATGATGGTTCTGTCGGCTCTGGCTTTGACCTTCCTGATAAAGAATGCCCAATCTGCGGTGCCATCTATAAAAAAGAAGGTCAGGATATTCCGTTTGAAACCTTCTTAGGCTTTAAAGGGGACAAGGTACCCGATATTGATCTTAACTTCTCCGGCGAATATCAGCCGCGGGCCCATAACTATACAAAGGTATTATTCGGAGAAGATTATGTATACCGTGCCGGGACAATCGGTACAGTCGCGGACAAAACAGCATTTGGTTATGTAAAAGCATACCAGCAGGACAATAACCTGCAAATCCGTGGAGCTGAAGTTGAAAGACTTGCTTCAGGCTGTACAGGGGTTAAGCGGACAACCGGACAGCATCCAGGGGGGATCATTGTTATTCCGGACTATATGGATGTATACGATTTTACACCAATCCAGTTTCCAGCCGATGACAGAAATTCAGAATGGCGGACAACTCATTTTGATTTCCATTCTATTCATGATAATGTATTGAAGCTTGACATATTAGGACACGACGATCCAACCGTAATCAGAATGCTGCAGGATTTAAGCGGGATTGATCCTAAAACGATTCCAACGGATGACCCGGAAGTAATGAAAATATACAGCAGTACCGAATCATTAGGTGTAACGGAAGAACAGATTATGTGTAAAACTGGTACACTGGGAATCCCGGAATTTGGAACTCGATTTGTCCGGCAAATGCTTGAAGATACGAAGCCGACAACCTTTTCTGAGCTGGTACAAATATCTGGTCTATCACATGGTACTGATGTGTGGCTTGGAAATGCACAGGAATTGATCCAAAATAATATTTGTACACTGCCAGAGGTAATTGGCTGTCGTGACGATATCATGGTTTATTTAATCTATCAAGGTCTTGAACCATCACTTGCTTTTAAAATCATGGAATCAGTCCGGAAAGGGAAAGGCCTGACAGATGATATGGAAGCAGAAATGCGTAAGAATGAAGTGCCTGAATGGTATATTGATTCCTGTAAAAAGATTAAGTACATGTTCCCTAAGGCCCACGCTGCAGCCTATGTATTAATGGGTGTTCGTGTTGCTTATTTTAAGGTGCATCACCCGATTCTGTATTATGCAGCCTATTTTACCGTTCGTGCAGAGGATTTTGATCTTGAGGCTATGGCACAAGGTTCTGCTTCAATCAAGGCGAAAATTGATGAAATAAATGGAAAAGGTCTGGATGCTTCTACGAAAGAGAAAAACCTGCTTACAGTGTTAGAGCTGGCGCTTGAAATGTGTGAACGGGGTTATTCTTTTAAGAATGTTGATCTCTATCGTTCAAGTGCTGCGGAATTTATTATTGATGGCAATTCATTAATTCCTCCATTCAATGCGATTCCGGGTTTAGGGACGAATGCGGCATATAATATTGTAAAAGCACGTGAAGAAGGCGAATTCCTTTCAAAAGAAGACCTTCAGCAAAGAGGAAAAGTTTCAAAAACGATTATGGAATTCTTGGATAATCAAGGCTGTCTTGAATCACTGCCAGACCAAAATCAGTTATCATTATTTTAATCGTATATACTGGTCGGGTCTGACCAAGCCGCTTCCGCATTTCGGTGTTGTCCAGTTCCGGCGCCTAGCTGCTCGAGGTCATAAGCCAAACCGATGATGAGACGAAAGGGCGCGTCTCATCCCCGGTATGCTTGTCGCTGCTGGGCAAGGCGCCTTCACTTTTATGTGGTGTCTAGCTGCAGCGGCTAGACCCTCGGGACATAAGATGGGCTGGCGAGAAGGTTAAAGAACAACCTTCCCTCCAGCCCATCTTATGCCTGCCGGGTCTGACCAAGCCGCTTCTGCATTTCAGTGTTTGCATTAAATTTTTGGATATGGTATAGTTTTATTGGAAATACTAAGGATAACTCTGGTAATAAAGAGTGGGGAAACCCACTCTTTCGTATTGTCTATACATATCCTGGTGAGTTATTGCTTTTTGGAAACGGCCCTGTTTAAACAATACGGTTGATTTTTGTAACTCCTGTGCTCCTAAGCTTTCTTCATGCAGTAGGAAGAAAGCATAAGCAATAGACAGGAGTTTTCTACATTCATCGCAGACTTATGGTGCTTAAGTGTAAAGGAGGGATACCGTGAGTAAAGTGACAGAAACGGTTAGTCAATTAGTCACTCCGATATTGGATGATATGGGACTTGAACTTGTTGACATTGAATATGTTAAAGAAGGAAAAGACTGGTTTCTTAGAGTGTTTATTGATAAGGAAGCCGGCATTGATATTGAGGAATGTGGTTTAGTAAGTGAGAGGCTAAGTGAAAAGCTGGACGAGGTTGATCCGATCGTGCACAATTACTTCCTTGAAGTTTCTTCACCTGGAGCAGAGCGCCCTCTAAAAAAGGATAAAGATTTTGAAAAGGCGATTGGGAAAAATGTATTTATTAAGACGTACGAACCAATCGACGGCGAAAAGCAGTTTGAAGGAATTTTAACTCACTTTGATGGAATAACTGTTACAGTAGAAATCAAAATAAAAACAAGAAAGAAAAGTGTGAACATTCCTTTTGAAAAGATTGCGCAAGCAAGACTTGCTGTTAGCTTTTCTTAATTCAAAGGAAGAACTGTAAATTAAGGGGGAACCATTCTCATGAGCAGTGAATTATTAGATGCTCTGTTATTGCTTGAAAAAGAAAAAGGAATTTCTCGTAATGTTATAATGGAAGCGATAGAAGCAGCGCTTATTTCTGCCTATCGCCGAAATTTTAATCAAGCACAAAATGTAAGAATTGATATTAATTTAGGCGCTGGGACGATGCGTGTGTTTGCACGTAAAGAAGTGGTCGATCAAGTATTTGATCCTCGACTGGAGATTTCTCTTGAAGATGCACACCGCATTAATCCTAATTACCAAATTGAAGATGTGGTTGAACTCGAAGTGACACCAAAGGATTTCGGGCGAATTGCGGCCCAAACAGCTAAACAGGTCGTAACACAACGTGTACGTGAAGCAGAACGTGGTATTATTTATTCGGAATTTATTGATCGTGAAGAAGATATTATGACTGGGATTGTTCAGCGCCAAGATCCGAAATTTATCTATGTCAGCCTCGGGAAAATTGAAGCGATTCTTCCAAGCAATGAACAGATGCCGAATGAAAGATATAAGCCGCACGATCGCATCAAAGTATTTTTAACGAAGGTTGAAAAAACCACGAAAGGACCGCAAATCTTTGTATCTCGTACACATCCGGGATTATTAAAACGATTATTTGAAATAGAAGTACCTGAAATTTATGATGGTACGGTAGAAATTAAATCAGTTGCCCGTGAAGCAGGCGACCGTTCAAAAATTTCTGTTCACTCTGATAATCCTGAAGTAGATGCAGTAGGATCTTGTGTGGGACCGAAAGGATCTCGTGTTCAGGCAATTGTCAATGAATTGAAAGGTGAAAAAATTGATATCGTAAAGTGGTCTGCTGATCCTGTTGTATTTGTCGCAAATGCGTTAAGTCCTTCAAAAGTACTTGATGTGATCGTTAATGAGGCAGATAAAGCAACAACGGTCATTGTGCCTGATTATCAGCTTTCCCTTGCAATCGGAAAACGCGGTCAAAATGCACGATTAGCTGCAAAGCTGACTGGATGGAAAATTGACATCAAATCGGAAAGTGATGCACGTGAGGCAGGTATTTATCCACGTGAGGAGTCATTATTAACGTTTGATGAAGAAGATGTTGAAGAAGATGTGGATTTTAAGCTTAATAATGAAGATCTCGATGTAAATGATGAGATCAGCATTGATTCTAACGAATTTGATGAAGAACGATAAGAATTCCAAGGAGGGATGAGGGTGAGCACTCGAAGAAAAATACCTTTACGTAAATGTGTCATGACTGGTGAAATGAAACCCAAAAAAGAATTAGTTCGAATCGTCCGTTCTAAAGAAGGAGAAGTGTCTGTCGATTTAACGGGTAAAAAATCTGGTCGAGGCGCATACCTTTCCTTGGATAAAGAAACCGTTCTAGCTGCAAAGAAGAAAAATGTGTTAGCTAATCATTTACAAGTATCAATTGATGATTCAATATATGATGAGTTATTACAGCTAATCGAAAAGGAGAATCGATTATCCTAATGAATGAACATCAATGGATATCATTGCTTGGATTAGCCAATCGAGCGCGGAAAATTATTTCGGGAGAAGAGTTATCGGTGAAAGAAATTAGAAGCGGTAAAGCAAAGCTAATTCTATTATCGGCCGATGCTTCTGCAAATACAGCTAAAAAAATTACGGATAAATGCAGATCCTACGGAGTTCCTTTAAAAACCATTGAAAATCGAGAAATACTGGGACGGGCAATTGGGAAAGAAGCACGTGTTGTGGTGGCATTATTAGATGAGGGATTTGCAAAAAAATTGATGACGCTGCTCGATTAAATATCAGCGGGGGTGAAAGTATGAGTAAAATGCGCGTGTACGAATACGCAAAAAAATTAAATATTTCAAGTAAAGAAGTTATTACGAAATTAAAAGATATGAATATAGAGGTTTCAAATCATATGACAACAATTGAGGATGATGCTGTGAAAAAGCTAGACGGTTACTTTCAAAAAAAAGATGACAAAAAGCCTGAAACAACAGGGCAGCAAGGAAATGCAAAGCCGCAGAATCAATCAAAGACCGATAACGGTCAACATGTGGTAAAAAACAAAGATGTTATTAAATCGACACCAAAAAAACCAAGTCAAGGTCAAAATACACAAGGGAACCAAAAAGGCGGCTTTAATAAAAATAAAGGCAAAAATAATCATAATCAGAATAAAAATAAAAATAACCAACATAAAGGTAAGCAACAGTTTCATGCACAGCCTGAAAAAAAGAAAGAAAAAGAACTGCCTGCTAAAATTACGTTCACTGATTCTTTAACTGTTGCTGAGCTGGCAAAAAAGTTGCACAGGGAACCATCTGAAATCATAAAAAAATTATTTTTACTTGGTGTTATGGCAACGATTAATCAGGATCTTGATAAGGATGCCATTGAATTAATTGCCGGTGAATACGGAGTCGAAGTAGAAGAAGAGATTAAAATTGATGCAACGGATCTTGAAGTTTACTTCACAGATGACGAAGAAGTTGAATTAGTTGAAAGACCTTCTGTTGTGACGATTATGGGCCACGTTGACCATGGTAAAACAACACTGCTTGATTCTATACGACATACAAAAGTAACAGCAGGCGAAGCGGGGGGAATCACGCAGCATATCGGTGCCTATCAAGTGGTTGAGAATGGGAAAAAGATTACGTTCTTAGATACACCTGGACACGCTGCTTTTACAACGATGCGTGCTAGAGGAGCAAAAATTACCGACATCACCATTCTTGTTGTAGCTGCAGATGATGGGGTTATGCCACAAACCGTTGAAGCGATCAACCATGCGAAGGCTGCTGAAGTTCCAATCATTGTAGCAGTCAATAAAATCGACAAACCAACAGCAAATCCTGACAGGGTTATGCAGGAATTAACAGAACATGGTCTCGTTCCAGAAGCATGGGGTGGAGATGCCATTTTTGTACCAATATCTGCAAAAACTGGAGAAGGAATTGATTCCTTGCTGGAAATGATTCTGCTCGTAAGTGAAGTGGAGGAATATAAAGCTAACCCAAATCGTAAAGCGGTTGGAACGGTTATCGAAGCGCAATTGGATAAGGGTCGCGGATCTGTTGCAACTTTACTTGTCCAAAACGGTACATTAAAAGTTGGAGATCCAATTGTCGTTGGTCATACATTTGGACGTGTCCGTGCTATGGTAAATGATTTAGGACGACGAGTGAAAGAAGCCGGTCCATCAACACCGGTTGAAATTACTGGATTAAATGAAGTGCCGCAAGCAGGAGATCGTTTCGTTGTTTTTGATGATGAAAAAACAGCACGTCATGTGGGAGAAGTGAGAGCATCATCTGCTCTACAAGCGCAGCGCAGTGAAAAAACAAGAATAAGCCTTGATAATTTATTTGAGCATATGAAGCAAGGCGAAATGAAGGAATTAAACATTATTATTAAAGCCGATGTTCAAGGCTCTGCAGAAGCACTTGCAGCATCATTACAAAAAATTGATGTTGAAGGTGTAAATATCAAGATTATTCATACTGCTGTAGGGGCAATTAATGAATCGGATATTTCACTTGCTGCTGCCTCAAATGCAATTGTGATTGGATTTAACGTTCGTCCGGATAATAATGCAAAACGTGCCGCTGACCAAGAGGAAGTAGATATTCGTTTACACCGCATCATCTACAAAGTAATCGAAGAAATTGAAGCTGCCATGAAAGGAATGCTTGATCCAGAATTTGAAGAAAAAATTATTGGTCAAGCAGAAGTTCGTCAAACCTTTAAGGTATCCAAAGTGGGAACGATTGCCGGAAGCTATGTAACGGACGGAAAAATTACCCGCGACAGTGGCGTTCGTTTAATCCGTGATGGAGTCGTTATTTTTGAGGGCGAAATTGATGATCTAAAACGTTTTAAAGATGATGTCAAAGAAGTTAGTCAAGGCTATGAATGTGGCATTACAATTAAGAACTTCAATGACGTTAAAGAAAATGATGTCATTGAGGCATACATTATGGAAGAAGTGGAACGTTAATGATAGTTGGCTTAGCAGCCTTCGAATGTATTATTTACGATTCTCATTCCTTAAAAGAAAAGCGGGCAGTCTTACAGCGGGTGATGACACGATTAAAGCAAAAGTATAATGTGTCAATTGCTGAAGTAGATTTTCAAGATACATGGCAAAGAAGTAAAATCGCCATTACTGCAGTTGCATCTGCTCATGTTGCAGTAGAAATGGAATTGCAGAATGCCCTTAAGTTTATTGATTCGTTTCCAGAATTGGAACGGACCATCACCGATATAGAATGGCTTTGATAAACGAGGTGAGATTATGAGCGTGAGAGCAAATCGTGTTGGGGAACAAATGAAAAAAGAGCTCGGTGAAATCATTGGGCGTAAAATTAAAGATCCGCGCATTGGCTTTGTGACTGTAACGGATGTACATGTAACTGGAGACCTGCAGCAGGCAACCGTCTATATTTCCGTTTTGGGTGATGAAAAGCAGCGTGAAAATACTTTAATCGGACTAGCAAAAGCAAAAGGTTTTATTCGTTCAGAAATTGGACAACGGATTCGTTTGCGTAAAACACCTGAAATATTGTTTGAATTTGATGAATCAATCGATTATGGACATCGAATTGATACTTTACTGCATCAAATTCACAATGAGGAAAAAGTGAACGAAAAAAATGAAACAGACAATAACGTTTAATATGAAAAATGGATAGACATCGGTCTATCCATTTTTTTCAGATGATAGAAAGGATCATAACATAATGGAAGGTATAATTCCTCTTTATAAGCCGAAGGGTATGACATCACATGATTGTGTATTTAAACTAAGAAAGATATTACATATGAAAAAAGTGGGTCATACTGGAACTCTTGACCCGGACGTAACAGGCGTACTGCCGATTTGTATCGGAAGAGCTACAAAGGTAGCCGAATACATTACTGATGCTGGTAAGGCATATGAAGGAGAAGTAACCATTGGGTTCTCGACCACGACCGAAGATGCAGGTGGGGAAGTAATCGAGAGAAAAGCAATTGATCGTGTCATTGATAGAAAGGAAATCCTTAAAGTACTTGAAGACCATACAGGGACGATAGAACAAACCCCGCCAATGTACTCAGCTGTTAAAGTAAATGGCAAAAAATTATATGAATATGCCCGGCAAGGAATTGAGGTAGAGCGTCCAACAAGAACGGTCACGATTTATTCCATAGATCTTTTGGATGACCGTCAATCCTTTAGCGGAGAGCAAATTTCATTTCGATTTCGTGTTTCCTGTAGCAAAGGAACATATATACGAACGCTTGCTGTTATGATTGGCGAGTCGTTAGGCTATCCTGCACATATGTCTGATTTAAGCAGAATTCAATCAGCTGCATTTTCACTATCTGACTGTTACACGTTTGAAGAGATTGAAGCAAAAATGGCAGATGGGACTCTTAAAGACATTCTACATCCAATCGAAGCGGCATTAAGCTATTTGCCCAAATATATGATTAGTGATAAAATAGCGGAGAAAGTCAAAAATGGAGCTATTTTACCTATTCCTGAGTCATTCAAGCAGGAAAGGAATCCGATTGTGGTTGAAACAGAAGCGGGTAAAGCATTAGCGATTTATATTCATCATCCAGCGAAAACGGGCATGATGAAACCGGCAAAAGTGCTAAGTTCCCTAGAGTAAGCATGCTTTAAAGAAAAGGTGATACTTAAACGTGGAAATATATTATCTAGACCATCCGCATCATTTGAAACAAGAAGATATTCCGCCATTGGTTATGGCTTTAGGTTTTTTTGATGGTGTCCACCTTGGACATCAAAAAGTAATCTCAGCTGGCAAAAATGAAGCTGACAAAAGGCAATTCAAAAGTGCCGTTATGTCTTTTAATCCGCATCCTTCTGTTGTTCTTGGAAGGAGTGTACAGCATGTTAAATATATTACCCCGCTTGAAGAAAAAATTGGGTTAATTGAAAAACTTGGCATTGATTATTTTTTTGTTGTCCGTTTTACCGAAGACTTTGCCAATTTATTGCCTCAGGAATATGTTGATCGTTATTTAATTGATTTGAACGTTAGACATGTTGTTGCAGGTTTTGACTATACATATGGACGAATGGGGAAAGGGACGATGGAAACATTAACCTTTCATTCAAGAGAGAAATTTACTTTTTCAGTTATCGACAAACTGCAGTATGGTCAGGAGAAAATTAGTTCAACTGCTGTTAGAGACTGTATTCAAGATGGCGAAATGGAACAGCTCCCCCATTTTCTTGGCCGTTTTTATACGACAAACGGCCATGTTATTCACGGGGAAAAACGGGGAAGAACAATTGGATTTCCAACGGCAAATGTTGATATTCATGATGATTATCTTTTACCGCCGACTGGTGTTTATGCTGTAAGGTTTAAGATTGCAAAAAGCAGCGAGACATTTCAAGGTGTATGCAATGTTGGTTATAAACCAACTTTTCACAAGGAAATAGCAGATAAACCCTCTATTGAAGTGTATATTTTTGATTTTGACCGTAATATTTACGATGAAAAAGTAACAATTGAATGGCATCGCAGGCTGAGAAGTGAACAAAAATTCTCGGGAATAGAGGAACTGGTTGCGCAAATTGAGAAAGATAAAGAGAATGCCCGAGATTACTTTGAAAAATGCAGGACAGGCACTTGCATTTTATCGTAAAAAGATGTATTCTTATTAACGTATCAAATTGAACCATTGCTTGGCAAAACGACTCACCAACGTTTGCTCAGTGATTGGGGATTTGAAAAATTAGGAGGTGAAGCAGGATGGCAATCACTCAAGAGCGCAAAAATGAACTTATCAACGAGTACAAAGTACACGAAACTGATACTGGATCTCCAGAAGTTCAAATCGCTGTCCTTACAGAATCAATTAATAACTTGAATGAGCATTTACGTACACATAAGAAAGATCATCACTCACGTCGTGGTCTTTTGAAAATGGTTGGTAAGCGTCGTAATTTATTAACTTACCTACGTAATAAAGACGTTCAACGTTACCGTGAACTGATTAATAAGCTTGGTTTACGTAGATAGTCAATGAAAAGCGGGAATTTTCCCGCTTTTTTATTAGCTTAAAAATGTCTACCATATTTTAGGGAAAAGGTACATTCGTTTTTTGAATTGTATCTCTATCATGGCTTAATATTTAAAAAAATTGTACATAATAGTAATAGCTATGTTTTATCATAAGAAAACTGCTTTATATATATAGAATCAGTATGTGCGGATCGTATAGGTTTCGCTGTACCTCTAATGTATTACAGGTAGAGAGGAGTAATAATTAAATGGGACAAGAGAAGCATATTTATTCAATAGATTGGGCTGGCCGAAAATTGACTGTAGAAATCGGACAGTTAGCAAAACAGGCTAATGGTGCTGTATTAGTTCGTTATGGAGATTCAGCCGTGTTAAGCACTGCAACCGCTTCAAAAGAGGCAAAAAATGTTGATTTCTTCCCGCTGACTGTGAATTATGAGGAACGTTTGTATGCAGTTGGTAAAATACCAGGAGGCTTCATCAAAAGGGAGGGACGTCCAAGTGAACGGGCTATTCTGGCCAGCCGGTTAATCGATCGACCAATTCGACCTTTATTTGCTGATGGCTTTAGAAATGAAGTTCAGGTCGTCAGCATGGTTATGAGTGTGGACCAGGATTGTTCAACTGAAATGGCTGCCATGTTTGGATCTTCACTTGCACTTAGCGTTTCTGATATTCCATTTGAAGGCCCGATTGCAGGTGTAACAGTTGGAAGAATTGATAATCACTTTATCATCAATCCAACTGTGGAGCAAGCAGAAAAAAGTGATATTCATTTAGTGGTCGCAGGAACAAAGGATGCCATTAATATGGTTGAGGCAGGAGCAGATGAAGTACCGGAAGAAATCATGCTCGAAGCCATTATGTTCGGTCATGAAGAAATCAAGCGGTTAATTGCCTTCCAAGAAAGTATTGTCGCTGAAATTGGGAAGGAAAAACTGGAAGTTGTTCTGTTTGAACTTGATTCTGTGTTGGAAGCGGAAGTGCGTGTGATTTGTGAAGCAGACATGATTCAAGCGATTCAAGTTCAAGAGAAACATGCCCGTGAAGAAGCGATTAAAGATGTAAAAGATCAAGTATTAGCTCAATATGAAGCAAAAGAAGCAGATGAAGATACTTTAAAACAAGTTAAACAAATATTAGATAAATTGGTTAAAGGTGAAGTTCGCCGCCTTATTACAGAAGAAAAAGTACGACCTGATGGCCGCGGTATTGATGAAATTCGTCCGTTATCTTCTGAAGTAAACATTTTACCTCGCACACATGGATCCGGCTTGTTTACACGCGGACAAACGCAGGCGTTAAGCATTTGTACACTAGGTGCTTTAGGCGATGTGCAAATTTTAGATGGTTTAGGACTTGAAGAAGAAAAAAGATTTATGCACCATTATAACTTCCCTAATTTCAGTGTTGGTGAAACAGGACCAATGCGTGGTCCAGGACGCCGTGAAATTGGACATGGTGCATTAGGGGAAAGAGCGTTAGTAGCTGTAGTCCCAGATGAAAAGGAATTTCCATATACAATACGTCTGGTTTCTGAAGTATTGGAATCTAACGGTTCCACTTCGCAGGCAAGTATTTGCGCCAGCACACTTGCAATGATGGATGCAGGGGTGCCAATTAAAGCTCCGGTAGCAGGAATTGCCATGGGGCTCGTAAAATCAGGTGAATATTATACGATTCTGACTGATATTCAAGGGATGGAAGACCACCTTGGAGACATGGACTTCAAAGTTGCAGGAACTGCTAAAGGTGTAACGGCATTACAAATGGATATAAAAATTGAAGGATTGTCTCGAGAAATTTTAGAAGAGGCATTGCAGCAGGCGAAAAAAGGCCGGATGCAAATTTTAGAATCCATGCTTGCAACGATTGATAAACCAAGAGGCCAATTGTCAAAGTTTGCTCCGAAAATCTTAACGATGACGATCAACCCTGATAAAATTCGTGATGTTATTGGACCAAGCGGCAAACAAATTAACAAGATTATCGAAGAAACGGGCGTTAAAATTGATATTGAGCAGGATGGAACGGTCTTCATCTCTTCAGTGGATGAGGAAATGAACCAAAAAGCTAAACATATTATCGAGGATATTGTTCGTGAAGTTGTACCTGGGCAGTTGTATCTTGGTAAAGTAAAGAGAATTGAAAAATTCGGTGCGTTTGTTGAAATATTCCACGGTAAGGATGGTCTCGTTCACATTTCTGAATTAGCAGAAGAACGCGTTGGAAAAGTCGAAGACGTCGTCAAAATTGGGGATGAGATGCTTGTCAAAGTCCTTGAAATTGACAAACAGGGCCGGGTAAATTTATCTCGTAAGGCTGTCTTAAAGGAACAAAGAGAACATGAGGAAAGTGCTCAAAAATAAAAAAAGATAGAAAGATACTTACAAAAACAGTCAGGCCCACCCTGACTGTTTCTTTTTGTCTAGCGGAAGCAGCCAGCCCCTCGAGTCATAAGACGCTTCCGCTTTTCTTTTTCGTTCTACCTTGTCCCGCTTTTTCATATTTTATATGGAGGAGGCAGGATGAATGAAAAAAATGTTTGTTTTTGGATTTATTTTTGTGATGGCATTTATGTTGGTGAGTAATCCTTATACAAGTCAATTTATAAGTAATCAAAAAGGCGATCTCCTTGCTGTCAGTAAACCAAAGGATGCTCTTTATCAAGAAATTGTCTCAGAAAGTGAGAAATACAGGGTACCCGCTCAAGATGCAAAAATCGATCCCATTTGGAAAGCGATACCTGGATATAATGGCTTGGAAGTCGATACTGAAGCTTCTTACAAAAGAATGAGGGAAAACGGAGAATTCGATGAAGATAAACTCATATTGAAACAAATAAAGCCCAATGTTCATCTAAAAGAGCTTCCACCTGCTCCGATTTATAAGGGGCATCCGGATAAACCAATGGTCAGCTTTATCATAAATGTTGCCTGGGGAAATGAATATTTATCGGACATGTTAGCCACATTGAAGAAACACCATGTAACCGCTACATTTTTTCTTGAAGGCAGATGGGTTCAAAAAAACCCCGAATTGGCTAAAATGATTACTGATGCAGGGCATGAGGTAGGGAATCACTCGTTTACCCATCCAGATCTGAAAATGAGTTCTGCAGCGAAAATTCGTCAAGAAATAACGAAAACGAACGAAGTGATCAAAGCAACAACAGGCATAAGCCCCGTTTGGTTCGCACCTCCAAGTGGCAGCTATCGTGATGAAGTCGTTACGATTGCTGCTGAAGAGAAGATGGGAACAATTATGTGGAGCGTCGATACAATTGATTGGCAAAAACCCTCTCCCGATGTATTAGTTAATCGCGTGATGAGCAAGGTACATAATGGAGCCATCATTCTCATGCATCCTACTTCGTCAACAGCCCAATCGTTAGACCGATTAATTACATCCATAAAAGAAAAGAATTTGCAAATAAATACAATTTCCGAATTATTTCAAGAAGAAAGGCTGCCGAAAACCCTTCCAAGAGAAAAAATAAAAGACAATGATAAGAATTGAGTTATTTTGCCTAAAAGTCAAGATTTTGGAAAAAATAAAGTTATTAGTATATACTTACTTGGCATAGAAAAATTAAATTTGATTGAATCAAGCAACTGAGGTTTAGAACAGGAGGAATTTATTTGATAAAGAAATATACATGTCAAAATGGTGTTAGAGTGGTTTTAGAAAATATTCCAACAGTTCGTTCTGTAGCAATCGGAGTTTGGATTGGTACAGGCTCACGAAATGAGACTCCTGATAATAATGGGATTTCACACTTTCTGGAGCATATGTTCTTTAAAGGGACAAAAACAAGAACATCACGGGAGATTGCCGAGTCCTTTGATAGTATCGGCGGGCAAGTAAACGCTTTTACATCGAAGGAATATACTTGCTATTATGCAAAAGTGCTTGATAACCACGCCCAATTTGCCTTAGAAGTATTAGCAGATATGTTTTTTAATTCGACTTTTGTGGAAGAGGAATTAGTTAAAGAGAAAAATGTGGTTTATGAGGAAATAAAAATGTATGAAGACACACCTGATGACATTGTTCATGACCTGTTAAGTAAGGCCATCTACGAGGATCATTCATTAGGCTATCCAATATTAGGGACAGAAGAAACTTTATCCACTTTTACCAGTGAAACGTTAAAGGAATATGTACATAACATGTATACACCTGAACATGTTGTGATAAGTGTTGCAGGAAATATTTCTGAATCATTCATTAAGGAAGTGGAGGCATTATTTGGATCCTATAAAGGCGGGAAACGCGAGCAGGAGTCTGCTGTACCTGTTTTTCATACAAACCGTGTTGCTCGAAAAAAGGAAACAGAGCAGGCCCATCTTTGTCTTGGGTTTGAAGGCCTACAAGTTGGACATGACGACATCTATAGTCTCATATCGCTCAATAATATTTTAGGCGGCAGCATGAGCAGCCGTTTATTCCAAGATGTGAGGGAGCAAAGAGGGCTTGCCTATTCTGTTTTCTCTTATCATTCTGCATTTGAAGATACAGGGATTGTAACTATTTACGGAGGTACCGGCGCCAAGCAGCTTGACCTCTTATTTGAAACGATTCAAGAAACTCTTGCAGTTTTAAAAAGAGACGGCATTACGGAAAAGGAATTAACAAATAGTAAAGAGCAGTTAAAAGGGAGTTTGATGCTGAGTCTAGAAAGTACAAACAGCCGCATGAGCCGCAACGGTAAAAATGAACTGCTGCTTGGACTGCACCGTTCACTAGATGAGATTGTAGAACAAATTGATTCGGTTACAAAGGAAGATGTTGATAAAATGGCTAATAAAGTGTTTACCGATCAATTTTCCGTTTCATTAATAAGTCCTAATGGTGAGCTGCCAAAAGGGATATAATAGGATGAATTTAATAAATATGACAACTCTCCTTGAGTTTCCTCTTATCTGAATAACGAAGTCTAAACGGACCTAACTGCTAGTATGAATATAGGGAGGTCAACTGTTAAAGATGGGGGGAGAGAAGTTTGAGATTAAGTGAATTAAGTGGGAAAGAAATTGTTGATGTCAATCGTGCTGAACGTTTAGGTGTCCTTGGACAGACAGATTTAGAAATTAATGAGAAAAGCGGACAAATCGAAGCATTGCTCATTCCTACTTTAAAATGGTTTGGCATGAAAAAACACGGTGGAGAGATTCGTGTTGAATGGGAGCAAATAAAGAAAATTGGTAATGACATGCTGATTATTGATATGGAAAAATAAAAAAGGAAAAAAAGGTGGCTCTAATGAGTCACCTTTTTTTCCTTTTTTTAATTAAATAGATTAATGCCTAGTGCAAAAAAAGATCCAGGTTTAATTGACTTAGACAAAACGCCACTAGCGTCACCGATTAGGTAAATGTAACATATGATGTTGAAGTAGTTCTTCATCAGGCATCTTGTTGAATGGCAAGTGGCTATGTGAAGGGATTAGGTGGATGAATCCAAAAAATGGGCTTCATGAAAAGAATCAAGCTCTTTTATACATGAGAATAGTTAAATGGACTTGTGTAACTAAAGCCCTAAAAAAGAAGGTGAATCTTTCATGCTGACAGATATGAAAATTGCTATTATTGGCGGTGATGCGAGACAGCTCGAAATCATCCGAAAATTAACAGAACTGGATGCAAAGCTTTCTTTAATAGGCTTTGAACAGCTGGATCATGCTTTTTCAGGAGCAACAAAGGAAAAGATAGCGGACCTTGATTTCTCACAATTAGATAGCATTATCCTGCCGGTAGCTGGCACGAGCCTTGAGGGTAACGTTGATACAATATTTTCAAATGAAAAAGTCATTCTCCAGGAGGAGATGTTAAAGAAAACACCGCCGCATTGCGTTGTTTTTTCCGGAATTACAAATTCCTATTTAACGGGTATTACTGATAGTGCTGACAGGACACTCGTACAATTGTTTCAAAGAGATGATGTTGCCATCTATAATTCCATCCCGACAGTGGAAGGAACGATTATGATGGCTATTCAGCACACCGATTTTACCATCCATGGATCATATGTCACTGTCCTCGGGTTAGGCAGAGTCGGGATGAGCGTTGCCAGAACGTTTCATTTACTCGGAGCAAAGGTAAAAGTTGGAGCGCGTAAATCAGAGCATATTGCCAGAATTACTGAAATGGGATTAACTCCGTTCCATTTAGATGAAATTACCCAATGGGTTAAAGATACAGATATTTTAATTAATACCATTCCGCATCAGATCGTAAGTGCTAATGTTATTTCGAAAATGCCGGTGCATACACTCATCATCGATCTTGCTTCTAAACCTGGCGGAACAGATTTTCGATATGCCGAAAAAAGAGGGATAAAAGCTCTATTAGCACCTAGTCTTCCGGGGATTGTTGCCCCAAGAACTGCGGGCAATATTTTAGCAGGCGTCCTTTCTAATTTACTTCAGGATCTTAATGATAAGCGAAAGGAGACAAAATCATGAGTTTAAATGGAAAACGAATTGGCTTTGGATTAACAGGATCTCATTGCACATATGATGCTGTATTCCCAGAAATTGAGAAGTTAGTCAACGCAGGTGCTGAAGTACTGCCTGTCGTGACATTTACAGTTAAGACTACAGAGACTCGGTTTGGTAAGGGAGAAGACTGGGTTACTAGAATAGAGGAATTAACAGGGAATAAGGTTATCGATTCTATTGTAAAGGCAGAACCGTTAGGTCCGAAAATTCCCCTCGATTGTATGGTTATTGCCCCATTGACTGGTAACTCAATGAGTAAATTTGCAAACGCATTGACAGATTCTCCTGTTTTAATGGCTGCAAAAGCAACACTAAGGAATCAAAAACCTGTTGTGTTAGGAATTTCAACAAATGATGCATTGGGGTTAAATGGTGTAAATTTAATGAGACTTATGGCTACTAAAAATATCTATTTTATTCCTTATGGCCAAGATGATCCAGTCAAAAAACCG
Organism: Niallia oryzisoli; assembly: GCF_036670025.1. Taxonomy (NCBI): domain Bacteria; kingdom Bacillati; phylum Bacillota; class Bacilli; order Caryophanales; family Bacillaceae; genus Niallia; species Niallia oryzisoli. The sequence continues at coordinate 1,901,454 of NZ_CP137640.1, forward strand.
AATTCAATGGTTGCACGAATGACGATGTTAAGTGATACAGTTGAAGCAGCGTTGAGTGGAAAACAAATTCAACCCGTCATTGTAGAAAAATATAAAGACGTAAATTAGTTTTTCATATAAAAGAATACTTGTTTTCTGATTGATTATGTTAAAATAAGTGTTATTATAGTAGAAAGATGGCGACAGGTCAATGTTACCTCGCCTTCTTTGTATGAGGCTGTAACGCCATTCGGTCATAGTGACTATCAGGCATTTACGTTCTTTTTTGAGAAATTGAGTAGAGTGTAGCTTCAATTCGCTATATAATTAAGTATAGCTGTACTCTAAGCGTCGTCTTTTTATGTTTGGCTTTATCCTATTGAAATATTCCTCATATAATAAAGTGACGTTCTAGTACTAATAAAATAGTCGTAATTTTTACAGAATTGGAAGGGGAGCAAAAAATGGAACAGAAAAAAGGATTCCACGTAGCAGTTGTTGGAGCAACAGGAGCAGTAGGTCAGCAAATGATTAAAACACTGGAAGATAGACAGTTTCCAATTTCACAGTTAACTTTGTTATCATCCGCTCGTTCTGCTGGTACAAAAGTACAAGTGAATGGAGCTGAATATACGGTTCAAGAAGCGAAACCTGAAAGTTTTGAAGGTGTGGATATTGCTTTATTCAGTGCTGGGGGAAGCGTGTCAAAGGAATTAGCACCAGAAGCCGTAAAACGCGGAGCAATCGTTGTTGATAACACAAGTGCGTACCGTATGGATGAAAACGTACCGCTTGTTGTACCTGAAGTGAATGAAAATGACTTATTAAACCATAATGGAATTATTGCCAATCCAAACTGTTCAACCATTCAAATGGTTGTAGCACTTGAACCAATCAGACAAAGGTACGGTCTTAATAAAGTGATCGTTTCTACTTACCAGGCTGTTTCAGGCTCTGGTACGGTTGCAGTCCAGGAACTAAATGAGCAAACAAAAGCAATTGTTAACAATGAAGAATTTGAACCGAAAATTCTTCCGGTTAAAGGTGACAAAAAGCACTATCAAATTGCTTTTAATGCGATTCCCCAAATTGATTTATTCCAAGAAAATGGTTTTACTTATGAAGAAATGAAAATGATAAATGAAACGAAAAAGATCATGCACAAACCTGAATTAAGTGTCGCGGCAACATGCGTGCGTCTTCCAGTGGCAGTCGGTCACTCAGAATCCGTATTTATTGAAGTGGATACTGAAGGGATAACAGCTGCTGATTTGAAGGAGCTGTTGAAAGATGCTCCAGGAGTAGTGCTGCAAGACGATCCAGAAAACCAAATCTATCCAATGCCGGCTGATTGTGTTGGAAAAAATGATGTTTTTGTTGGTCGTATCCGTAAAGATTTACATGATGAAAAAGGCTTCCACCTTTGGGTAGTATCTGACAATTTATTAAAAGGTGCTGCTTGGAATTCAGTTCAAATTGCAGAAAGCCTAATTAGACTTGGTTTAGTTAAATAATAAGAGTTTTATCAATCTATTTTTCTAATATATGTATGTCTCGGTCGAACTGGTTATAATCGTAGCAATAGCTATCACAAATGAATGGAGACAGCATCTAGAGGAACAAAAAATCATGAAAAGTCCATGTCATTAAATGAATTTTAGAGGTGTTACGATGAAAATAATCGTCCAAAAATTTGGCGGAACCTCCGTCCGTGACGATAAAGGTCGCCAGCATGCAAAAAAACATATTCAATCTGCACTAAAAGAGGGCTATAAAGTAGCAGTTGTCGTATCGGCTATGGGGCGAAAAGGTGACCCGTATGCAACAGATACACTGCTGTCACTCGTAAATGGTTCAAAAAGTCTTATTAGTAATCGTGAAACAGATCTATTACTGTCATGCGGTGAAATTATTTCGAGTGTTGTTTTTACCAATATGTTATTGCAAGAAGGCATTAAGGCAACAGCTTTAACTGGTGCTCAGGCAGGATTTCGGACAAATGATGACCATATGAATGCCAAGATCACTGACATGAGATGTGAAAGAGTCATGTGGGCTTTTAAAACACATGATGTGGTGGTAGTCGCTGGTTTTCAGGGGCAGGCAAAAAATGGTGATGTCACAACGATTGGAAGAGGCGGAAGTGACACATCTGCAGCAGCACTTGGTGTGGCTCTAGATGCAGAGTTTATCGATATATTTACTGATGTAGAAGGAATCATGACTGCTGATCCGCGTATTGCTGAAAATGCGCGGCCACTCCAAGTTATCACATACACAGAAGTGTGTAATATGGCTTATCAAGGTGCGAAAGTCATTCACCCGCGGGCGGTTGAGATTGCGATGCAAACGAAAGTACCGATTCGGATTCGCTCCACTTATTCAGATAATCCAGGTACATTGGTCACATCAATGTCTCGTGAGAATATGATAAAAGACCGCATGGTGACGGGGATCGCACATGTATCTGGTGTTACGCAACTGAAAGTATTTGCTAAAAAGGATCAATATGATCTTCAGGCAGAAGTGTTTAAAGCGATGGCCAATGAAAAGATCAGTGTTGATTTCATCAATATCTCTCCAAATCAAGTGGTCTATACGGTAACAGAGGAAATGACAGACAAGGCAATCTCTGTTCTCCATTCGCTTGGTCATGAGCCGGCTGTTGAACGGGATTGTGCAAAAGTGTCTGTTGTCGGGGCAGGTATGGCAGGAGTCCCTGGTGTTACCTCGAAAATTGTTGGTGCTTTGTCTGAGAACGGTATTCGTATTCTGCAGTCAGCAGATAGTCATACGACTATCTGGGTGCTTATTAAAGAGGCTGATTTAACTACAGCTGTCAATGCCCTGCATAATACGTTTGAGTTGGATAAAGAAAATTAGCCGGTAAGGTCTGCTCCTTATGGCTAATTTGGAAGGAGTGGTTGTATGGTACGCTTTGGTCGAGTAGCTACGGCAATGGTAACACCGTTTGATAGTAAAGGACATATTGATTTTCCGAAAACAACTCAACTAATTAATTATTTAATTTCCAATGGTACTGAATCACTTGTTGTATCTGGAACAACTGGAGAATCACCCACATTATCTAAAGAAGAAAAATTAGCTTTGTTTGAACATGTTGTCAAAGTAGTTGATAAAAGGGTATCTGTTATTGCCGGCACAGGCAATTACAACACCTACGAGTCAATCGAGATGACGAAGAAGGCAGAAAAAATTGGTGTTGACGGGATCATGCTTGTTGCACCTTATTATAATAAACCAAATCAAGAGGGCTTGTACCAACACTTTAAGTCTGTTGCAGAATGTACTTCATTGCCTATCTTGTTATATAATATTCCAGGCAGGTCAGCGGTTAATATTGAACCGGAAACGATCATCCGACTCTCCAAGATTAGTAATATTGTTGCTGTCAAAGAAGCAAGCGGCAATTTAAATAATATGACTACCATTATTGCAAATACAAGTGATGACTTTCAGCTTTTTACTGGAGATGATGGTGTGACACTACCGGTGTTAGCAATTGGGGGAGATGGGGTGATTTCTGTTGCATCACATGTAATCGGAAATGAGATGCAGGAAATGATCTCTAAGTTTCTCCAAGGTGATATTAAAGGGGCAGCAAAGCTTCATCAAAAGCTGCTTCCAATTATGGTAGGGTTATTTAAAGCGCCAAATCCTGTACCTGTGAAAACAGCTTTACAATTAAAAGGACTGGATGTCGGCACTGTCCGTCTTCCTCTCGTCCCGTTAACGGAAAAAGAACGGGACGAATTATCTCAGCTGCTGTTTGAAAAACAAATATAATAAATAAAAAAACCAGTCAATATAAAAATTGGCTGGTTTTTTTATTTATCTATGTCTGTGACTTTAGGTGCATGTATGAATGTTGTTTATTAGATGCTGACCATGATACACGGAGTTAATGCTTATTTCTTAGTTGTAAAGGATTTCCGATTTCAAGTATAATGAGGGTATCTGATTTCGGTCGGCGTAATACAACATAGGAGGAAGCTTGTTTTGAAGAGAAAAGAAAATGAGAGTATTAAACTTATTGCAATTGGGGGAGTTGGAGAAATCGGCAAAAATATGTATATAGTGGAAGTCGATGAAGATATTTTTGTGATTGATGCAGGATTAATGTTTCCTGAAAATGAAATGCTCGGAATTGATATTGTCATCCCTGATTATAGTTATTTAGTGCAGAATGAAAGCAGAGTAAAAGGAATCTTTTTAACTCATGGCCATGAAGATCATATCGGAGCGTTATCCTATCTTTTACCTGAAATTAATGTTCCTGTATATGGGACGAAGTTAACGCTTGCTTTTGCTGAAACGAAAATGAAAGAGCAGGATTTTCAGCATAAAGCTCAGTTTATCGAAATAACTTCAGATTCAATTATTGAATTTGACTCGGCAGTGATCACATTCTTTAAAACAAATCATAGTATCCCTGATTCGGTTGCTATTTGTATCCATACCTCTGATGGAGTCATCGTACATACAGGCGATTTCAAATTTGACCAATCTGCCAGCGATTTATACAAGCCTGAAATCGGCAAGATGGTTCAGATTGGCGAGAAAGGTGTACTATGTTTATTGTCTGATAGTACAGATGCTGAAAAGCCTGGTTATACCCCTTCTGAAGCGGTAGTGGCACGGGAAATGAATGATGCTTTTTATAATGCTAAAGGTCGGATTATTGCCGCTTGCTTTGCTTCTGATTTAAACCGCATTCAGCATATTTTTGATGCTGCATATGAAAGCAGACGAAAAGTAGCTATCGTCGGCAAAAGCTTACAGCGAATTTTTGATATCGTCATTAAACTTGAGTATTTACAGATACATGATGAAATAATTATTCCTGTTTCAGAGATTACCAATTATCCTGATGATGAGATCGTCATTTTAACAACGGGCCGCCAAGGAGAACCGATAGAAGCATTGCAAAAAATGGCTAAGCAAACCCATAAAAACGTGAATATTCAAAAAGGGGATACCGTTGTATTTGCCGTATCTGCTCTTCGCGGAAATGAACTGTTCATTTCGAAAACCGTTGATATGTTATTCCGTGCCGGTGCGATTGTATTAGCCGGTAAAAACTCCTATCATACATCTAGTCATGCGAGTCAAGAAGAACTGAAGTTTATGATTAATATCATGAATCCGAAATTTTTCATTCCCGTTCATGGAGAGTATAAGATGTTAAAGGCTCATGCAAAAGTGGCGAAAGACTGCGGCTTAACCGATGATCGTATTTACCTTCCTGAAAAGGGCGAAGTAATAGAATTAAAAAATGATCGAATCCGTCCTGCTGGCCGTGTTTCTGCAGGTAATGTTCTGATTGATGGCAGCGGTGTTGGTGATGTTGGCAATATCGTGTTAAGAGATCGCAAACTATTGTCACAGGATGGGATTCTCATTGTTGTGGTTACGTTAAACAAAAAAGAAAAGAAAATTTCTTCGGGTCCTGAAATCATTTCAAGAGGCTTTGTTTATGTCAGGGAATCGGAAAAACTTTTAGATGAGGCGTCAAAGCGGGTACGTGAGATTGTCGATCAAAGTATTTTGCGGGATTCATTTGATTGGGCCGTGATTAAACAGGATATGCGTGATTGTTTAAACCAATTTTTATATGAAAAAACAAAACGAAGACCAATGATTCTGCCGATTATCATGGAAGTAAAATAGCATCCATGAATCAGCAATGAATAAAATTAATTAATCATTGAATCTATTGTGAGGCTGATTGCTGTTGGGGTCAGCCTCATTTTTATTTTTGTAAAGTAAAAATGATGACATCCAATCTTTGCTTTGACAAATTTCTTGAAAAATTAATGTTATACTAGATATCATAACTTATTACTAAATTAAGTCTTGGGGTGGTAGTAATTGAATATAGCGAAAGTGATTGAAAAGTTAAGAGACAGAAAACCATCTATACTTGGAAAAGCCGAATTATTGAAATATTCCGTGCTTCTTCCTCTTGTCGAAATTGAGAATGAAACGCATATATTATTTGAAGTCAGGTCAATGAATTTACGAAGACAGCCAGGAGAAATTTGCTTCCCAGGGGGAAGAATTGATGAAACAGATGCTGATCAATTGCAGTGTGCGATTAGGGAGACATCAGAAGAGTTAGGGATTGAAGAATCCGCTATCGAAGATATTATCCCATTAGATTTTACATTAAATGCTTCAAGTAATATTATCTATCCATTTGTTGGCCGAATCACAAAACCGGAACAGATAAAACCGAATGAGTCGGAAGTAGGGGAAGTTTTTACCGTTCCGCTATCGTTTTTTCGGACAACAAAACCGGATGTATACAAAATTTATTATCAGGTCATTCCTGAAGAAGATTTTCCACTTCACTTAATTCCGGGCGGGGAGAATTATAAATGGTCACTAAGACATTTGGATGAATATTTTTATCAGTATAACGGTAAGGTGATTTGGGGATTAACGGCTCGAGTATTATATCATTTCTTAAAATTATTAGAAGGTGAAGAAAACGAAATTAGCTGATAAATAACAATAATGCTTGCATGAAAAATCCTACCTATTCTCATACTATCTTTATCATGTCTTTCGAAGGGAGAATAGAAGATGGATAAGGAGTTAATCCGAAATGATATCGGAAATGAGGAACAGGAACAGCCGAAGGAAGATAAACCGTCCGCATTAATGGAAAAAATTCAACAGCTTGGACAAACCAATGTCCCGCAGCTTTCACAGGATTCAAAAATACATTGTCTTACGATAATCGGTCAAATTGAAGGTCATCTTCAGCTGCCGCCGCAAAATAAAACAACGAAATATGAGCATATCATTCCGCAGCTTGTTGCGATTGAACAAAATCCTAAAATTGAAGGTCTTTTAGTTATTTTAAATACGGTAGGTGGAGATGTCGAAGCGGGACTGGCTATTTCGGAAATGCTTTCATCGTTATCGAAACCGACGGTATCGATTGTGCTTGGCGGCGGTCATTCGATTGGTGTTCCAATAGCTGTTTCATGTGATTATAGTTTTATAGCCGAAACCGCGACTATGACCATTCACCCAATCCGATTAACGGGACTTGTGATAGGGGTTCCGCAAACCTTTGAGTATATGGATAAAATGCAGGATCGTGTCATCCGGTTTGTGACAAAGCATTCTAATATTAGTGAAGAACATTTTAAAAACCTCATGTTTGCTACAGGTAACTTAACGCGGGACATAGGAACAAATGTCATTGGGATAGATGCGGTCAGCTCTGGGTTAATTGATGAGGTTGGTGGAATTGGCCAAGCGTTAAAGAAGTTAAATGAATTAATTGATCAAAGAAGTGATGAGAATGAGAGGCTTGTACAATGATCCTATACACAACAATGCCGCAGGAACTCATCTATCAAACAAAAGAAACAGAGTTTGAACAACAAAAAGTCATTAATTACGAAGGGATTCCATTACTGGTAGAAATGAATGAAAATCATGATTATCGTGTCTTACGGGTCATGAGCAGTGACCCAAGTCATTATATGGATGATCGATTTTGTCCGGGGATGATTCTCTCAAATAAGAAGTACTCATGACTTAACTGACAAATTGATCATGATAGGCTTCCAATAGAGGATATTTTTGTATTTGAGCATATGTGTTCGGTAAGTTGATATGATATAATAAAACTACTAAATTGAAGAGCAGCCAATGGGCTGCTCTCTTCATTAATAAATCAATATCAGTAAGGTGATAAGATGGCCAAAAGAAAAAGGCGACAATCAAGAAATAAAACCCATATCAAACAAACCATCCAATTTGAATTAGTTGCCCTTTTATTAATTGCCCTATCCATTATTTCAATCGCAAATTTAGGGGCTGTCGGACATACGGTTGTACTATTTTATCGTTTTTTCATCGGTGAATGGTATATGATCGGACTGGTTGGCATGATTATCTATGGCGGCTACTTAATGTGGAAACGAGAGCGCCCCTTCCTTTTTTCAATAAAATTAATTGGTATTTATATTATCATCTCTGCGCTTTTACTATTAAGTCATATTACGCTGTTTCAGCTCCTCTCAAATGGGGCTAAGATTGTAAACCCGAGTGTAATTGCTAATACATGGGAATTATATTGGCTGGAAGTACGAGGAGAAGCAACCACTGCCGATCTTGGAGGCGGTATGGCAGGGGCCGTATTATTTGCGCTATTTCATTATTTATTTGATGAAGCTGGAACAAAGCTTATTTCCTTTGTCCTTATTTTAATTGGTTTTATCCTTTTAACTGGAAAAACCTTCGGTGAAGCAGTTGGAAAAGTGTTTACTTCATTAGGGCGCTTCATGGGTAACCAATGGCTGTCTTTCAAAGATGATATGTATAATTGGAAAGAAGAACAGCAAAAAAAGCGGGAAGAAAAACGTGCTGTAAAACAAGAGGACAAACGAAAGCAGACAGAAGACAAAAAGGCGGCAAATCCAATTATTCATACTCCTCTCGAGGAGCAGGAGGAAAATGTCAGAACGGAACCGATTATTTCAAGTTTTGCTGAACGGGCATACCAGCCAAATGATAAAGCTGAATCAGAAAAAGCTGAAGGGACCGAATCCGAAATAGAGGAGGACACTCCACCAATTACATTTAACGAAGTGACAGAAGTCGAAAATGAGGACTATGAACTGCCTTCAATCGATTTATTAAAACGTCCTAAACATACCGATCAAAGTGGAGAGTATGCTTTAATTCAAGAAAATGCGGCTAAGCTTGAGCGCACTTTCCAAAGCTTTGGTGTAAAAGCGAATGTTACACAGGTTCATCTTGGACCGGCGGTTACAAAATATGAAGTGCACCCGGACGTCGGGGTGAAGGTTAGTAAAATCGTCAGTTTAACAGATGACCTTGCCTTAGCGTTAGCTGCAAAGGATATTCGTATGGAAGCACCGATTCCTGGAAAGTCAGCAATTGGTATCGAAGTGCCCAATACCGAGGTGGCAATGGTTTCATTGCGTGAAGTTCTGGAGTCCAAGGAAAATAATAAACCGGAAGCGAAGTTGATGATTGGATTGGGCCGCGATATTACAGGTGAGGCGGTTTTAGCCGAACTGAATAAAATGCCACATTTGCTTGTTGCTGGTGCAACAGGAAGCGGGAAAAGTGTTTGTATCAATGGGATTATAACAAGTATTCTCATGAGAGCAAAGCCGCATGAAGTCAAGCTAATGATGGTTGATCCGAAAATGGTTGAATTAAATGTCTATAACGGAATCCCTCATTTGCTGGCACCTGTTGTGACAAACCCAAAAAAGGCTTCACAGGCGCTGCAAAAGGTTGTAAACGAAATGGAACGAAGATACGATCTTTTCTCCCATACAGGTACGAGAAATATTGAAGGATATAATGAGCATATCAGACGTCATAATGCTGAAGAAGAGGCACAGCAGCCGCTCTTGCCGTATATTGTCGTTATTGTCGATGAGCTTGCTGATTTAATGATGGTTGCTTCCTCGGACGTAGAGGATTCTATTACAAGACTTGCTCAAATGGCGCGTGCGGCTGGGATTCACCTTATAATTGCCACGCAGCGGCCATCCGTTGACGTTATAACAGGAGTTATTAAAGCCAATATCCCTTCAAGAATTGCGTTTGCTGTTTCATCTGCAACAGATTCAAGGACGATTCTCGATATGGGAGGTGCGGAGAAGCTGTTGGGCCGCGGGGATATGTTATTTTTCCCTGTCGGTGCTTCAAAGCCCGTTCGCGTTCAAGGTGCCTTTCTTTCTGATGAAGAAGTTGAAGAGGTTGTTGAGTTTGTTATTGATCAGCAAAAGGCTCAGTATCAGGAAGATATGATACCTGACGATATTCCAACAAATCGCTCAGAAGTGGAAGATGAGTTATATGGAGAAGCAGTTGATTTAGTACTTGATATGCAGACTGCCTCAGTTTCTATGCTGCAGCGCAGATTTCGCATTGGGTATACGAGAGCAGCAAGATTGATCGATGAGATGGAAGCACGTGGAATCGTTGGTCCATATGAAGGCAGCAAACCTCGCGCTGTACTAATGGCCAAGCCTTCATCAGAAGATATCGTTTAAAAAAGGTGCAGACTAAAAATGTCTGCACCTTTTTAATAATGATTAAAAAATTATACTGCCCGTTTGTTTCCCCAAATGAACGTATGCAATTGTGGCAGTACTTTTACATCATTTAAGCTGTCATCAAGCATAACTTTATTAATCAGCTGTTCGTATCTATGAAGCAGTCTGTTTAGAAGCTGTCCATCATCTGATGTCTTGGAATCATCATTGCCAACCTGTAAAAAGAATGGAACGGCAGGATAGCGAGCGTGAACAGTTTTGGCATATTCATAATCTTCATCATCAAAAACAACGATCTTTAATGAATTATTTTGCTTCCTTTCGTTAAGTTCGAGCTTGCTAAGAATGGTATCCAAAACATTAAAGTCAGTAGTCATACCGGAGCTTGGCGGCTTTGGTGAGATCGTTAATTCGTCAATCTTATTAAACCAATCCTGCCAAAGGCTGCCCTGTGTTTCTAAACCAATCTTGATATGGTTTTGCTGCAATATATCAACTAAAGAATCTATATTTTTTAATAAGGCAGGATTTCCGCCTGAAATGGTCACAAAAGAAAAGCCTTCCCCGCCTATTGCCTTTAATTCTTCCCAAATCTCATTTGCACTCATTTGCCGAATATCAGCTTTAGCCGTTCCATCCCAAGTAAAGGATGAATCACACCAAGAACAGGAATAATCACAGCCTGCGGTTCTGACAAACATTGTTTTTTGACCTATGACCATTCCTTCTCCTTGAATTGTAGGTCCGAAAATTTCCAGTACAGGGATTTTATTCATGCTCCATCCACTCCCGTCTAGCCTCTGCATAGGAGGTGGGTGTTTCATAAAGGCGGACAAATTCGACTCTTGCACCAGAATAGATTTGTTGTCTTTTTTCTTCTTGAAGTGCTGCAGCCATTTTTTCATAAATCCAAACGACCATATTTTCAGCTGTCGTGTTCATTGGTGGAAGTGTTTCATTTAAATAGCGGTGGTCTAAATGAATTTCGATTTCCGATTTCCATATTTCTTTTATATCCCCGAAATCAATCATGATGCCTCTATCGTCAACGAACCCACTTATACCGAAAATGACTTTATACGTATGACCGTGCAGGTTTTTGCATTTTCCTTCATAATGATGGAGATGATGGGCAGCATCAAAGGTAAATTCCTTGCTGACAAGGACTCGCTTACTATGATATCTTAGCTGTTCAACCTTAATGTCAACACCGATTTTCTGCAGTTTATCAACAATCCGAAAACCATACATGACTACAAATCCTTTCTATTGTTTAAATATTCTTCAAGACCTTTTCTTCTCAGTCTGCAAGCAGGGCATTCCCCACAGCCATCTGCGATCATTCCGTTATAGCATGTTAATGTTTTTTCGCGAATAAAATTGAAGGCGCCTAACTCATCAGCCAGCTCCCATGTTTCTGCTTTATTCAGCCACATCAGCGGCGTGTGGATAACGAAAGATGCATCCATTGAAAGGTTTAAGCTGACATTTAATGATTTGACGAATGAATCCCTGCAGTCTGGATAACCGCTAAAATCTGTTTCACACACACCTGTAATAATATGCTTTGCTCCGATTTGATAAGCAAGGACACCTGCAAATGATAGAAATAATAAATTTCTTCCCGGTACAAATGTGGTAGGTAAGCCGCCACTCTCATCCTCTTCTATTTTTATATCATTCCTTGTTAAAGCATTCGGAGCTAATTGATTTAGAAGACTCATATCTAAAATATGATGTTTAATACCAAGAGTAGAAGCAATATTTTTAGCACAGTCGATTTCAGACGAATGTCTTTGGTTGTAATTGAACGTGACTGCTTCCACTTCGGCAAAATGCTTTATCGCCCAAAATAAACATGTTGTACTATCTTGGCCGCCGCTAAATACGACAACAGCTTTTTCGTTTTTCATTCCTCTTCTCCTCTCGTAACACTTTTTTAATCGGGTATGTAAACACCATCTAACTCACTTTCTTTTCTAGCAGATATAATAAGAAGCCTCCCTATATGTAATCCCATGTAGAAAGGCTCATAGCATCCATATAACTTTGAAAAAAAATAAAACCATATCCGCAGCTGGATATGGTTGATTTTCTAATCATCAAAGCCATAGTTTTTTATAGAGGGTATCTGCTATGAACCTCTCCGATGACCATTCATCGAATCATACATAATAAAAATCATAATAACTATAAATTATTATATATTAAGTTGTCAATCCCAATCCTGTTAGAAGAGCATTTTGTTCTTAAAACTTGATTGTAAGAAATTAACAGTTGTATAGTAAGAATATGTTGGTTTTTCGAGGAGATTATAGAAAATAACCGTCTTAGTGTTTACATATGCTTAATGATAAGCGGAATTAAAAGGAGGAACGTAAATGGGTGTTTTATCGGAAAATATTATAGATGTAACAGGGATGAAGCTTCATATTATCCCTACTGAAAAATATAAAACCAATACGATTGTGTTTAAAATGAAGGCCCCTTTGGATAAGGAAAATGTAACAAAAAGAGCATTACTACCTCATGTTTTACAAAGCAATTCGAAAAAATTTCCAACAACCTCTTTGTTAAGATCCTATTTAGATGAACTGTATGGAGCGACGTTTAATGTGGACTTAGGTAAAAAGGGAGAATATCATATCATTAGTTTTTCGATTGAAGCGGCTAATGAAAAATTTTTATCTGATTCAACACCTCTAATGGAAAAAGCGTTTGAATTTTTGGCAGAAGTGTTAATCAACCCAAATGTCGATGGTCATTCTTTTGATCAGACAACTGTTGGAAATGAAAAGCGTTCCTTAAAACAAAGAATTCAATCAGTTTATGATGATAAAATGAAGTATTCTAACTTCCGGCTCATTCAGGAAATGTGTAAAGAGGAGCCCTATTCACTACATGTGCATGGGCAACTTGAGGATGTAGATTCGATCACGGCTGAAAGTCTGTATGATTATTATCAATCGGCTCTTCGTGAAGATGAACTAGATTTGTATGTCGTCGGCGATGTAACAAGTGAAGAAGTAGTGAAAATAGTTAATAATCTGTTTCATTTCAGTGACCGAACACCGAAAAACCTAGATGAAAAAGGTCCTCAAACGAAAAAAGAAGCGAAGGAAATCAAAGAGGCACAGGATGTAAAACAAGGAAAATTGAATATCGGTTATCGTACGAATGTTCTATATGGTGATGAGGATTATTATGCACTGCAAGTTTTTAACGGGATTTTTGGCGGTTTTTCCCATTCGAAATTATTCATTAATGTCAGGGAAAAGGCTAGCCTTGCCTATTATGTAGCAAGCCGGTTAGAGAGTCATAAAGGATTAATGCTGGTGATGTCAGGCATTGATAATAAAAATTACGAACAAGCGGTTTCTATTATCAAAGAACAAATGACAGCTATGACAGCTGGAGAGTTTTCTGATGAAGAGATCGACCAAACAAAAGCAGTGATTAAAAATCAGCTATTAGAAACGATTGATAATGCAAGAGGGATGGTAGAAATTTTATATCATAACGTTGTCTCCAAAGAGAATATTTCGCTTGATCACTGGATTAGTGCGATGGATCAAGTAACGAAAGACGAGATTATCAAAATAGCAGGAAAGATTGAATTGGATACCATCTACTTTTTAACAGAGGGGGCTCAACAATAGATGGAAAAAATAGAATTTAAGCAACTCCAAGAGGAGCTTTTCCATGAAAAGCTTGATAATGGTTTAGAAGTATATATCCTGCCAAAAAAAGGTTTCAATAAAACATATGCTACCTTTACAACGAAATATGGCTCCATTGATAATCATTTTATACCACTAGGGAAAGATGAATATTTAAAGGTACCAGATGGAATTGCCCACTTTTTAGAGCATAAGCTTTTTGAAAAGGAGCATGGTGATGTTTTTCAGCAATTTAGCAAACAAGGGGCTTCTGCCAACGCATTTACCTCTTTTACAAGGACAGCTTATTTATTTTCTAGCACCTCCGATGTAGAGTTGAACCTAGAAACGTTAATGGATTTTGTGCAGGAACCTTATTTTAGTGAAAAAACGGTTGAAAAGGAAAAAGGGATTATTGGTCAAGAAATAACGATGTACGATGATAACCCTGACTGGCGCCTGTATTACGGGGTGATTCAGAATATGTATCACAAGCATCCGGTCAGTATTGATATTGCTGGAACTGTTGAGTCGATTTCACATATTACAAAGGATTTATTGTATGAATGCTATGGAACTTTTTATCATCCAAGCAATATGCTTCTCTTTGTCGTCGGTCCGGTTGATCCGAATAAAATCATGACGCAAATTAAAGATAACCAAAGTAAAAAACAGTATGACCGTGTACCGGAAATTAAAAGGCAGTTTGAAGCAGAGCCGAAAGAGGTTGCTGAGAAAAAACAAGTACTAAAAATGAATGTCCAAACATCAAAATGTCTTGTTGGAATAAAAGCGGAAAATATCAATCAGAGCGGTACAGAAATGTTAAAGCATGAGCTGACACTCAACATGATGTTTGACGTTTTATTTGGAAAAAGCTCGGAGAACTATCATGAATTATATTCAGCTGGATTAATTGATGACTCATTTTCATATGATTACAGTCAGGAACAAGGCTTTGGTTTTGCAATGATTGGCGGTGATACGAACGATCCTGATCGTTTAGCTAAAGACTTGGAAAAAATGCTGTTATCCGCAAAACAAGGAAGTATTTTTACAGCTGAAAACTTAGAGCGGACAAAAAGAAAAAAAATTGGTACATTCCTGCGGGCTATTAATTCACCAGAGTACATTGCGAATCAATTTACCCGTTATGCTTTTAATGAAATGAACCTATTTGATGTGGTCCCAACGTTGGAGCGTATTACAGTTGATGAAATGAAAACAGCAGCAGCGAATTTTATAGCCGAAGAACGGATCACTGTTTGTCAAGTAGTTCCGAAAAAATAACGCCGCTTAGCCGGCGTTTTTTTGATACAATAATTGAAAAAGGAAAAGTTTGTTGGGGAAGTGATTTTTGCATGAGGAAGTACGTTTTAATTACCGGGGCAAGCGGAGGAATTGGACGTGCAGTTGCCTTTGAATTAGCCAAGGATGGTTATTCGCTTTATTTACATTATAATCAAAATGTCCAATCGATAAGAGAGCTTTTAGACGAATTGTCGATTTATGATGGAGAATATATTCCGATTCAAGCAGATTTGTCAAAACAAGATGGCTATAAAAAACTGTCTGAGAATATTTTTTCAATCGATGCGATTATTCATAACAGCGGCATTAGTCATTATGGATTGTTTGTTGATACAAATTTAGAAGTGGTGGAAAATTTAATGGCGGTTCATGTGACTTCACCGATTATGTTAACGAAAGAGCTGCTTCCGAAAATGATTAGACAGCAGTCAGGTAATATTTTGTTCATTACTTCCATCTGGGGGCAAACGGGTGCTGCTTGTGAGGTGATCTATTCAACTGTAAAAGGTGCGCAAATTTCATTAGTAAAATCCTTAAGTAAGGAATTGGCGCTCAATGGGATTCGTGTGAATGGTGTGGCCCCTGGAGCTGTCAATACTTCTATGCTGGCTAATTTTACTGACGAGGAACTGGATATCATCAAGGAAGATATTCCGATGGGGCGCCTGGCAGAGCCGAAAGATATTGCAGAAAGTGTCTCTTTTTTACTGTCAGACAAAGCAGGATATATTACAGGACAAATTTTAAGTGTAAATGGCGGATGGTATATGTAAAAATGATTTTTTATACACAAATAAATCATGTATATTTTGAATCTGAACTATGCAAAATATAAAAGTAATACATCATAGGAGGTTCAAAATTATGTCTATATTAGAAAATTGGCAGCAATGGAAAGACTTTTTAGGTGATCGTTTAAATCAAGCAGAGCAGCAAGGGGTGGATAAAAATACGATTAACGATCTAGCCTACCAGGTTGGGGATTATCTAGCTAAACAAGTAGATCCAAAAAATGAACAAGAAAGAGTCTTGGCTGATTTGTGGTCTGTTGCATCACCTGAGGAACAACAAGCAATTGCAAGTATTATGGTCAAACTTGTAGAAAATAATGGTACAGGCAGCTAATAACATAATGACCTAATACCCTTGATTTTAATAGGTATGAGAGAGGATACTGTGTTCAGAAGGAACCACTAGCCTCTCTTTTTCATTTTTACGAACGTAATTATATTTATATAATAATTAACCGTTAATTATTTGAATATTTATACAGGGGTTTCACTGCAGTTTTTAGCGAATTTAGCAAGACTTACCGCTTTTTTCTTTCATCTTCTATTAAAATCAGATATGATAGAAGTTGGGAGTTCAAAGACTAATCATTTCGATTGGTTTTGCAGTGGGTAATGCCTTCAAACTTTCCTACGGATTGAATGTCCTTTTATTTTAGGTAAATGCTTTAACCTATAGAAGGAGGGGGTTATGGTGTGGAGAAAGAAGAGTGGTATTTAGAATATGAAATCCAATCGAATCGACCTGGCCTGTTAGGTGATATTGCTTCACTTTTAGGAATGATGTCCATTAATATTGTCACGATTAATGGAGTTGAAGAAGGCAGGCGAGGTTTACTTATTTTAGCAAAAGATGATAAACAAATTGAAAGACTTGAGTCTATCTTACATACTATGGATACAATAAAATTAATCAAGTTAAGAAAACCAAAGCTGCGTGACCGCCTTGCGGTAAGACATGGCCGATACATACAAAGAGATGCAGATGATAAAAAAACATTTCGATTTGTCCGAGATGATCTTGGCATCTTAGTTGATTTTATGGCGGAATTATTTAAGCAACGGGGCCACAAATTAATCGGTATCCGGGGGATGCCTCGAGTTGGAAAAACGGAATCCATTGTTGCGTCTAGTGTTTGTGCAAACAAGCGGTGGTTATTTGTCTCATCGACTTTATTAAAGCAAACAATCCGAAATCAATTAATCGAAGATGAATATAACAAAGATAATCTATTCATTATTGATGGAATTGTCTCCACCAGGAGGGCAAACGAAAGACATTGGCAGCTCATTCGGGAAATCATGAGATTACCGGCAGTAAAAGTGATTGAGCATCCAGATATCTTTGTCCAAAACACTGAGTATACACTCGATGATTTTGATTATATCATTGAGCTTCGTAACGATCCGGATGAAGAAATCACATATGATATAGTGGAAAAAAACACTCTATTTTCTTCTGCTGAATTTGGAGAGTTTGACTTTTAGGTAGTTGGAAGGTGTTACAATTGACAGAATTGGGTAATCGCTTAAAGGAAGCACGGATAGAAAAAGGTTTGAGCTTAGATGATTTGCAGGAAGTAACGAAAATTCAAAAACGATACTTAATTGGCATTGAAGAAGGCAATTATGGTGCGATGCCGGGGAAATTTTATGTGCGTGCCTTTATTAAGCAGTATGCCGAGGCGGTTGGTCTTGAACCCGAGGTGCTTTTCGAGGAGTATAAAAATGACATCCCAAGTATATTAAGTGAGGATATTCCCGGACAGCTCTCCCGGGTTCAAACAAAAAAATCACTTTCTGACAGCAGCTCAAAGGTATTAGATGTTCTGCCGAAAATTTTAATTGGTGTTCTTGTCATTGGCGCCTTTGTTTTCATCTGGTATTTAGCACAAAAATATTCTGGAGACGATGGGGGTCAAACGACACCAAAAGAGAGCAAGCAGGAAATTACATATGAAGAGTCAGAAGATCTTACTACTGAACGTCAAGCTGATGAAAGTGATAACGCAAAAGATGCAGAGGAAGAAAAAAGTGCAGCAAAAGAGGAGGACGAAAAGCCTGCCCAAGCTCCTCAGGAATTAAAGGTCGTTGAAGCAAATGGAGATCAGTCTGTTTATGAACTGACCAATACAGAAAAATTTGAGTTGAAGGTAGTTTCAACTGGTGAAACTTGGGTAAATATTAAAAATAGTAAAGGCTATTCGTTTTTTCAGGGTATGCTGAAAAAAGGTGAAACAGAAAGTCAAGTCTTTGATATGTCGCAAGAGACTGAAGTCGTTGTTGTGGCTGGTAATTCAACAGCAACTGAAATTTATATAAACGGTCAAAAACTGGAATATGCTATATCACCTGCTGAAGTTGTTCGTCAAGATATTATTATTCGCTATGTGAAAGTGAATCAATAGTCATCATGAAAGTGAATCAATAGTCATCATGAAAGTGAATCAATAGTCATCATGAAAGTTGATGACTATTTTTTCACGTAAATGATTGTCTTAAGTCGCTCATATGTTTTGGAGGGAAAGTTAATGAATTTGCCAAATAAGATTACAATATCACGTATTTTATTAATTCCTATTTTTCTTATCATTATGGTTGTCCCTTTTTCATGGGGAGAGATTTCTCTATTAGGAACAACGATGCCAGTCACTCATTTAGTTGGTGCTTTAATTTTTATTATCGCTTCTACAACAGATTGGATTGACGGCCACTACGCCCGTAAATACAATATGGTTACGAATTTGGGGAAATTTCTTGATCCGCTGGCGGACAAGCTGTTAGTATCGGCTGCTTTGATTGTCCTAGTCGAACTGGGCTTGGCTCCATCGTGGATTGTCATCATTATTATCAGCCGTGAATTTGCGGTCACTGGTCTGCGTCTTGTATTGGCCGGTGAAGGAGAAGTGGTAGCTGCAAATATGCTGGGTAAGATTAAAACCTGGACACAAATCGTTGCAATTTCTGCCCTATTGCTTCATAACATTCTTTTTGAACTGATGGCGATTCCTTTTGATATGATTGCGCTCTGGGTTGCCTTATTCTTTACAGTTTGGTCAGGATTGGACTACTTTGTGAAAAACAAAGAACCTTTTATTAACTCGAAGTAATAAGAAGAGCGGAAGTGCCTTGCCCATTTAAGGAACGCAGACTAAAACCACCACGTCCTGTCAAGCGGAGCCTGATTGATTTTCTAAGGGCTGAAGCCCCAAGAAAAATCTTATGGCAACGTCTGCATGACCCGCATCCTGCGGGCCTCAAGCTTAAGACCTCGAGCAGCTAGGCACTGGAGCTGGACAATAAACCTATACTAGATAAAGGGGTATATTTATGCATGCAGAAATCATTGCTGTTGGCTCTGAGTTGTTATTGGGCCAAATAGTTAATACGAATGCTCGTTTCCTATCAAGAACGTTTGCGGATATGGGAATTAACGTATTTTATCATACCGTAGTAGGTGATAATGCCGGCAGATTAAAGGCTGCGATTGAGATAGCCGAAAACCGTGCTGATATGATTATTTTTACAGGCGGTCTCGGACCGACAAAAGATGATTTAACGAAAGAAACGATTGCTGCCCATTTACAGAGACCGCTAGTAACAGATGAGCGAGCGATGGAATCAATAGAGGCATACTTTAAACGTGTCGGCAGAACCATGTCCGAGAATAATCGAAAACAAGCATTGGTTATTGAAGGTTCTGAAGTATTGCCAAATGACCATGGAATGGCTCCGGGAATGATTTTTTCTACTGAAAATCATATTTATATGTTATTTCCAGGACCGCCAAAAGAAATGGAGCCGATGTTTTTAACCTATGCCCGTCCAAACATCATGAATAAGCTTCAAGTCCAGGAAAAGATTATCTCTCGGGTGCTGCGATTTTTTGGCATCGGAGAATCACAGCTGGAAACGGAGATTGATGATTTAATTGACGCGCAAACCAATCCAACGATCGCTCCGCTTGCCGGAGATGGTGAAGTGACGCTCAGGATTACTGCCAAGCATCAATCGGAAGCAGCCGCCGCGCAATTAATAGATGATACAGAAAAGTTAATTCTCGACCGGGTTGGAGAATATTTCTATGGATATGATGAAACATCTCTTATGAGTGAACTTGCTAGGCTATTAAAGGAAAAGAAGCTGACGATAGCGGCAGCAGAAAGCTTAACAGGAGGAATGTTCGAAAAAGAATTAACGTCAATACCCGGTGCAGGATCACTCCTCATGGGCGGGGTTGTTTGTTATCATCCGCAAGTGAAGCAAAACGTATTGCATGTAAAGGAAGAGACCATTGCTCATCATGGAGTAGTGAGTACCGAATGTGCTGCAGAGCTTGCTGAAAATGTTGCTTCTTTAATGAATGCAGATATTGGCATTAGTTTTACAGGTGTTGCCGGCCCTGATGAGTTAGAAGGCAAGCCGGCTGGTACGGTGTTCATTGGGATTAAAGTCAAAGACCGTCCGGTCCAAGTGGAAGAATTAAAGCTTGCTGGCAACCGGACATCCATCCGCATCCGTACGGTTCAACACGGATGTAACTTCTTATTAAAATGTATTTAAAGTCTTAAGAACTGAATAGGTAATCTACTATTTCCAAACTCCTTTCATGTTGAAAGGAGTTTTTTTAGTTGACTATAGATAAAAAGGCTGATAGTATTATTATTTTCAAAATTAAGTTTTCGTTCAAATTGTTAATTTTCAGCGCTATTGACTAGTGGAAAAAGGACAATTTAGTAATAAATTTAGCCATTTTCAAAGAATTATAGCTTTAAAAAATAACGAATAAACGTTCGATATTTTGATAGACAAAATTGAAAAAACAAGCTATAGTTAAGATAGATTTTGAGATGAGACAGCCATATGGCTTTAGATAGTTGTTTTTATTCAAAAGGAGGAAAATGCAGTGAGTGATCGTCAAGCAGCCCTTGAACAGGCGTTAAAGCAAATAGAAAAACAATTTGGTAAAGGTTCGATTATGAAGCTGGGAGAACAAACAGACAGGAGAATATCTACTTGTTCAAGTGGATCCTTGGCTCTAGATACAGCCCTTGGGGTAGGAGGATATCCGAGAGGACGTATTATCGAAGTGTACGGTCCGGAAAGTTCAGGTAAAACGACCGTAGCCCTTCATGCAATTGCAGAGGTTCAAGCAGCAGGTGGTCAGGCGGCTTTTATTGATGCTGAGCATGCACTTGATCCAATTTATGCAGAAAAGTTAGGTGTAAATATTGATGAACTCTTGCTATCTCAGCCGGATACAGGAGAGCAGGCATTAGAGATTGCTGAAGCTCTCGTAAGAAGCGGGGCTGTGGATATTATTGTTATTGACTCTGTAGCGGCCTTAGTGCCAAAAGCAGAAATTGAAGGAGAAATGGGCGATTCTCACATGGGGCTGCAGGCCCGCTTGATGTCTCAAGCGCTCCGTAAGCTTTCTGGAGCCATTAATAAATCGAAGACCATTGCGATCTTTATTAACCAAGTAAGGGAAAAAATTGGCGTTATGTTTGGAAACCCTGAAACAACTCCAGGCGGCCGTGCGTTAAAGTTCTACTCTTCTGTCCGTCTTGAAGTTCGCCGTGCTGAAGCCATAAAACAGGGAAATGATATTGTCGGAAATAGAACGAAAATAAAAATTGTCAAAAATAAAGTGGCTCCGCCGTTCCGTACAGCGGAAGTAGATATCATGTATGGTGAAGGTATTTCAAAAGAAGGTGAAATCATCGACATCGGTTCAGAACTGGATATCGTTCAAAAGAGCGGTTCCTGGTATTCTTATAATGATGAGCGCCTTGGTCAAGGAAGAGAAAATGCCAAGCAGTTTATTAAGGAAAATAAGGAAATTGCTTTTGAAATTCAACAAAAAATTCGTGAACATTATGGTCTTGACGGTGATGCAGTGGTTCCGCCATTGGCTGAAGCACCGGAGCAGGATGAGTTTGATTTAATTGATTAATTTTATGCAGGCAAAGTCTGATATGACTTTGCCTTTTTGTGATTGGTTAGAAACTTTTTGATATTTAAAATTAGCAAAAGCTGTAAGGACAACCACTTGACATTAAAAATACTCAGCTTTACAATTAGAAATGTATATTTTACTTTTCTATGAGTATTAAAAGCCATTGAGCTGTATATTGAATTCTGAACAATGTACATGTCGACACTTTAGAAACGTAACTCAAAACAAGTTCATAGCAGAAGGAGGTGAAATGATGGACCTATTAGCTGCAATCATCTCCATTTTGCTTGGCCTTATCGTCGGTGTAGTTGTTGGCTATTTTGTTCGTAAATCCATTGCTGAAGCAAAGATTGCAGGAGCACGAAATGCAGCAGAACAAATAGTAGAAGATGCGAAACGTGATGCGGATTCTTTAAAGAAAGAAGCCATGCTGGAAGCAAAGGACGAAATTCATAAGCTTCGTAATGAAGCAGAACGTGAGATTCGTGAGCGCAGGAATGAACTGCAAAAACAAGAAAATCGTTTACTGCAAAAAGAGGAAAATCTTGACCGTAAAGACGAAACGTTAGAAAAACGTGAAGCACTTTTAGAGAAAAGAGATGATTCTCTTAACAAAAGACAACAGCATATTGAAGAGATGGAAAGCAAAGTGGACGAGATCGTAAAAACACAACAAACGGAGTTAGAACGAATCTCGGGCTTAACTCGTGAAGAGGCAAGGACCATCATTTTAGAGCGGGTCGAACATGAATTAAAACACGATGTCGCTGTAATGATAAAAGAAAGCGAGATAAGAGCAAAAGAGGAATCTGACAAGAAGGCAAAAGACATCTTGTCACTGGCTATCCAACGATGTGCAGCTGATCATGTTGCTGAAACAACTGTATCGGTTGTAAATCTTCCAAATGACGAGATGAAGGGTCGGATTATCGGCAGGGAAGGCCGAAACATTCGGACATTAGAAACCCTTACTGGTATTGACCTGATTATTGATGATACACCGGAAGCAGTTATCCTTTCCGGATTTGATCCAATTAGACGGGAGACTGCCCGCTTAGCGCTTGAAAAGCTTGTCCAAGACGGCAGAATACATCCTGCACGTATTGAAGAAATGGTGGACAAGGCACGGCGGGAAGTTGATGAACATATTCGTGAAATTGGAGAACAAACAACTTTTGAAGTCGGCGTACATGGACTGCATCCAGATCTTATTAAAATTCTTGGCCGCTTGAAATTCCGTACAAGTTACGGTCAAAATGTATTAAAGCATTCAATCGAAGTCGCACAGTTGACAGGAATGCTTGCAGCGGAGCTTGGTGAAGACGAGACATTAGCGCGCCGTTCAGGGTTGCTCCATGATATTGGTAAAGCAATTGACCATGAAGTGGAAGGCAGTCATGTTGAAATCGGGGTTGAACTTGCTACGAAATATAAAGAGCACCCTGTAGTTATTAACAGTATTGCATCCCATCATGGTGATACAGAACCAACTTCGATTATTGCTGTTCTCGTTGCTGCTGCTGATGCATTATCTGCAGCTCGACCTGGAGCAAGAAGAGAAACACTTGAGAACTACATTCGACGTCTTGAGAAGTTAGAGGAAATCTCTGAATCTTTTGATGGAGTTGAAAAGTCATTTGCTATTCAAGCCGGCCGTGAAGTGCGGATTTCAGTAAAACCGGAACAAATTGACGATTTAGAAGCACATCGTCTTGCTCGTGATATACGTAAAAAGATTGAAGATGAGCTTGATTATCCAGGCCATATTAAAGTCACGGTCATTCGTGAAACCCGAGCAGTTGAATATGCAAAATAAAGCGGTGTATTTACACCGCTTTTATTTTATGTAGATAAATACGTTTTATGAACAAATAAATTATATTAAAGAAAGGTTTTTATATGAATATATTATTTATCGGAGATGTTGTAGGCTCATTAGGACGTGATATGGTAAGTGAATATTTACCGAAGTTAAAAGATAAATACCGCCCCCATATAACGATAATAAACGGCGAGAATGCGGCCGGGGGAAAAGGTATAACTGAAAAGATTTATCGCGGCTTTCTAGAGGCAGGTGCTCAGGCTGTGACCCTAGGGAACCATACTTGGGATAATCGTGAAATCTTTGAATTCATTGACGGAGCAAAGTACCTTGTTAGACCGGGTAATTTTCCAGAAAATAATCCGGGTAAAGGGATTGCCTATGTAAAAATGAATAATGATGAAATAGCTGTCATCAGCTTGCAGGGAAGAACCTTTTTGCCTCCGAATGATTGCCCTTTTAAAAAAGCTGATCAATTGATTAAAGAGGCAAGAGAGAGAACACCAATTATTTTTGTTGATTTTCACGCAGAAGCAACAAGTGAAAAACAAGCGATGGGATGGTATTTGGACGGAAGAGTTTCCGCATGTATTGGAACACATACGCATGTTCAAACGGCCGATAATCGGATCCTTCCAAAAGGAACAGCCTATTTGTCAGATGTAGGTATGACGGGGCCCTATGATGGGATCTTAGGAATGGACAGGGAAGTTGTCCTTAAAAGATTTTTAACCAATATGCCGGCCCGTTTTGAGGTTCCAAAAGCGGGAAGATCGCAGCTAAGCGCCGTATTAATTGAAATTGATAAAAATAGCGGTAATGCAAAAAAGCTGGAACGAATATTAATCAATGACGATCACCCATTTTATTCATAATTGCTATACAAGAAACATACTATTTACCGTCCCCCTTTTTTAAAAGCGTGGCGGAAAATGGTATGTTTCTTTTTTTACTTGAATGTTGCACCTCTTTTTTTCGACCAGGCCGGAATAACTGATTTGTTTCATGAATATAGTAGCATTGGAATGATATAACCTAGATTGTTCGTTACACGAACATATGGGAGGGACCAAACAAGGAGGAGCTAGGAATGGAAATATTAAAAGTTTCAGCAAAGTCTAATCCTAATTCTGTAGCTGGTGCGCTTGCTGGGGTTCTACGTGAAAGAGGTGGAGCAGAAATTCAAGCAATTGGTGCGGGTGCATTAAATCAAGCGGTTAAAGCGGTAGCCATTGCAAGAGGATTTGTTGCACCTAGCGGGGTGGATTTAATATGTATCCCAGCCTTCACCGATATTTTAATTGATGGTGAAGAAAGAACAGCGATCAAGCTGATAATTGAGCCAAGATAAAACAGCATGAAAATAAGTAGAACCTGCTTGCTCAAGGCAAGCGGGTTTTTCGAATGAAGCGAAGAAAATTTTATTCATTGCACGGAAAAATTCGTGAATATTGGAATTGTTTATTGTTATATAAATATAATGTTTGCGTTATAATGATTTATTGAAGCAGTAAATAATAAAAGTGAAATTCTTGAAAGTATGAAACCGTTTTAAATTGTAAAAAAATGTTGTCGTTTTTGCATGAATCTATGCATAATTTTGATAAAGTAATATAACTTTTTTAAATCTTTTAAAAAATATTCATATTTTCGTCAAAATTTCGTCGTAAAAGGTTGCTTTTTTTATGTTATAGGTCTAGAATTGAAATCGTTTAGTACTATCCGATTTTCCAAATATAATGAAAATTCCTAGAAGAATATTTAGTCAGGCATTTTCTTAGAGAATTTAATCGACTGGTGCTATACTTTTATGTACATAGTGACATAATTTTTTACGTATCCAAAGGGGTGGAATTATGGTTAATCAGCTTTCATGGAAGGTTGGCGGGCAACAAGGAGAAGGAATCGAGAGTACAGGAGAAATATTCTCTATCGCATTAAACCGATTAGGTTATTATTTATATGGATATCGCCACTTTTCATCGCGGATTAAAGGTGGTCATACAAATAACAAAATTCGAGTAAGTACGACAGAAGTTCGCACAATATCTGATGATCTTGATATTTTAGTAGCTTTTGATCAGGAAACAATCGATGTAAACTATAAGGAATTGCATGATAAAGGTATTATGATTGCAGATTCTAAGATAAATCCAAAGAAACCGGATGATACAAAAGCATCATTGTATGCGGTTCCATTTACAGATATTGCTACTGATTTAGGTACATCATTAATGAAAAACATGGTAGCTGTTGGGGCAACTTGCGCAATCCTAAATCTTAATATTAATGTATTTGAAGAAGTAGTGCAAGAGATTTTCGGTAAAAAAGGCCAACAGGTTGTTGCGAAAAATATGGAAGCAATCAAAGCTGGTTATGATTACTTGAAAAATCAATTAACAGATGAATCAGAAGTAATGGAACTAGCTGAAGCAGATGGTCAAAACAGACTATTTATGATTGGAAATGATGCCATTGCATTAGGTGCACTTGCAGGCGGCTGCCGCTTTATGGCTGCATATCCAATTACACCAGCTTCAGAAATAATGGAATATTTAATTAAAGAACTGCCTCCACTTGGCGGTGCAGTTATTCAAACAGAGGATGAGATTGCAGCGGTTACAATGACGATCGGAGCAAATTACGGCGGTGTTCGTGCTCTTACTGCATCTTCAGGTCCCGGACTTTCTCTTAAAATGGAAGCGATTGGTTTATCTGGTATTACAGAAACACCACTTGTTATTGTTGATACTCAACGCGGTGGTCCATCTACTGGTATGCCGACAAAACAAGAGCAATCTGATTTAATGGCGATGATTTATGGTACACACGGTGAGATTCCAAAAATTGTAATGGCGCCAAGTACAGTTCAGGAAGCATTTTATGATACAGCTGAGGCCTTTAACTTAGCAGAAGAATATCAATGTCCAGTAATTGTTTTATCTGATCTGCAGTTATCATTAGGTAAACAAACGGTTGAACCGCTTGATTTTAATAAAGTTGAAATTCGACGCGGTAAATTGATTACTGAGGGAATTCCTGAACAAGAAAATAAAGGTTACTTCAAGCGTTATGAAGTAACAGAAGACGGAATTTCTCCACGTGTTATTCCAGGTGTGAAAAATGGTATCCACCACGTAACTGGTGTAGAACATGATGAAACTGGTAAGCCTTCTGAAGCAGCTCTTAACCGTAATTTGCAGATGGATAAGCGCTTTAGAAAATTGGAAAATATCAAGTTTAATACTCCTGTATACAAAAATTGTCCGCATGATGAAGCTGATTTATTGCTAATCGGTTTTAACTCAACACGTGGTGCGATTGAAGAAGCAGTATTACGTCTTGAAGAGGATGGCATTAAAGTGAACCATGCTCATATTCGCTTAATTCACCCATTCCCAACAGATGAAGTGTTACCTTTAATAAAAAATGCAAAAAAAGTAGCGGTTATTGAAAACAATGCAACAGGACAATTAGCAAATATTATTAAAATGAATGTTGGATACGCAGAAAAAATTAGCAAAGTCTTAAAATATGATGGAAACCCATATAAACCATATGAAGTTTATGCAAAATGCAAAAATATACACGAAGAGCAAGGAGTTGTTCTAAATGGCAACATTTAAAGATTTTCGAAATAATGTGAAACCAAACTGGTGTCCTGGCTGCGGAGACTTCTCCGTACAGGCTGCCATTCAAAGAGCAGCAGCAAATGTTGGTTTAGAACCAGAAAATTTAGCCGTTATTTCTGGAATCGGCTGTTCAGGACGTATTTCGGGGTATATTAATTCATATGGTGTACACGGAATTCATGGCCGTTCTTTACCAATTGCTCAAGGTGTTAAGATGGCAAACCGTGATTTAACAGTTATTGCTTCCGGCGGTGATGGGGACGGCTTTGCAATTGGTATGGGACATACGATTCATGCGATCAGAAGAAATATTGATATTACTTACATCGTCATGGACAATCAAATTTATGGTTTAACAAAAGGACAAACTTCCCCTCGCTCACAAGCAGGATTTAAAACAAAATCAACACCAAAAGGTTCAATTGAACAAGCAATTGCACCAATGGAAATGGCCTTAACAGCAGGGGCAACATTTGTTGCACAAAGTTTCTCTACTGACTTAAAGGATTTAACAGCACTTATTGAAGCTGGAATCAAACATAAAGGATTTTCTTTAATCAATGTCTTCAGCCCATGTGTAACTTACAATAAGATTAACACATATGATTGGTTTAAAGAGAACTTAACTAAATTAAGCGATATTGATGGCTATGATCCATCTAACCGTGAAGCAGCAATGCAAACATTGATGGAGCGTAACGGTCTTGTAACAGGCTTAATTTATCAAAATACAGAGCGTAAATCATATCAAGAATTATTACATGGCTTTTCTGAAGAACCATTAGCAAAAATGGATTTAAATTTAGACAACGCACACTTTGATAAACTAGTAGCAGAATTTAAATAATAAATAAAAATAAATAAGCAAGTGATTTATATTCATAAATCACTTGCTTATTTTGTTAATACATACATTATTTTGTCAAACAGGCAATGATACTAGAGCTTTTTCTTGATTGTAAATCAGGATGTCTATTGTTTTCATCCATGTAAGGCATTATACTATTATAATGTGCATTACTCTATCTTTTTATGCAAAGATAGCGAAAGGAGAAAAATAGATGAATGAAAAGCAACGCCTAGAAGGACAACAAGTAGTTACGGCAAATCCTTCGGACAAAAAATCCGCCAAGGATTACAGCAAATATTTTGAAACAGTTATTACAGCACCGTCTTTAAAAGATGCGAAAAAACGTGGTAAAGAGGACGTTCAATACCATAAGGATTTTGAAATTGCAGAAGAATTTAAAGGGATGGGTCAAGGACGTAAGTTTTATATCCGTACCTACGGTTGCCAAATGAATGAGCATGATACAGAAGTTATGGCAGGTATTTTCCTTGCCCTTGGCTATGAGCCTACTGATACGGTTGAGGATGCAAATGTCATATTACTAAATACATGTGCCATCCGTGAAAATGCTGAAAACAAAGTGTTTGGTGAACTAGGTCATTTGAAACACCTTAAATTGGAAAAACCAGATTTATTGCTTGGTGTCTGTGGTTGTATGTCACAGGAAGAATCAGTTGTGAACAAAATTTTAAAAACATATCACCATGTTGATATGATTTTTGGTACTCATAATATACACCGTTTGCCTCATATTTTACAGGAAGCCTATATGTCAAAAGAAATGATTGTTGAAGTTTGGTCAAAAGAAGGCGACGTCATTGAGAATCTTCCGAAGGTTAGACGAGGGAACATTAAAGCATGGGTGAATATTATGTACGGCTGCGATAAGTTTTGTACGTACTGTATTGTACCGTATACGAGAGGTAAAGAAAGAAGCCGTCGTCCAGAGGATGTGATTCAAGAAGTACGTCACCTAGCAGCTCAAGGTTATCAGGAAATTACACTTCTTGGTCAAAACGTCAATGCATATGGAAAAGATTTTACAGATATCGAATATGGTCTTGGCGATTTAATGGATGAAATTAGAAAAATTGATATTCCTAGAATTCGTTTTACAACAAGTCATCCACGTGATTTTGATGATCATCTGATAGAAGTATTGGCGAAGGGCGGAAATCTTGTTGAGCATATTCATCTGCCTGTCCAATCAGGTTCGACAGATGTATTAAAAATTATGGCCCGTAAATATACTAGAGAGCATTATTTAGAATTGGTAGGGAAAATTAAAGCGGCCATTCCAAATGTTGCGCTGACAACAGATATTATTGTTGGCTATCCAAATGAAACAGATGAGCAATTTGAGGAAACCTTATCACTCTATCGTGAGGTTGGTTATGAGGCTGCATATACGTTTATTTATTCACCGCGTGAAGGGACACCAGCAGCGAAAATGCAGGACAATGTTCCGTTGGAAGTCAAAAAAGATCGATTGCAGCGCTTGAATGCAGTTGTGAATGAATTGTCAGCAGCTGCATTGAAGAAATATGAGGGCCAAATTGTGGAAGTCCTTGTTGAAGGAGAAAGCAAAAATAATTCAGATGTCTTGGCTGGTTATACACGCAGAAATAAGCTTGTGAATTTCACAGGACCAAAAACAGCCATTGGAAAAATTGTAAAGGTAAAAATTACTGAAGCAAAAACATGGTCTTTAAATGGAGAAATGGTGGAATAATTAGAACCGATTGAGGTGAACAGGATGGGGAAATATACAAAGGATGAAATCGTTGCGAAAGCAAAGGATTTAGCTAAAATGATTGCTGAAACAGACGAAGTCGATTATTTTAAACGCGCTGAGGCGCAAATTCACGAAAATGAAAAGGTACGTAACAGTATTTCATCTATTAAAGCTCTGCAAAAACAAGCAGTAAATTTCCAACATTACGGAAAAGTTGAAGCATTAAGAAAGACAGAGGAAAAAATTACTGCTCTTGAACAGGAATTGGATGAAATCCCGGTTGTCTATGAATTTAAACAATCGCAAGCAGATGTTAATGATTTGTTGCAGTTAGTTGCTACAACGATTTCTAATGCCGTAACCGATGAAATTATTGAGTCAACAGGTGGAAATATACTAAGCGGGGAAACAGGTGCGGAAATTCAAAATAAAAACTGTTCCCATCATTAAGGTTATTTATTCCGATAAAAGTCCGGATTCGTTTTCCGGGCTTTTTTCTTTTTTCGACAAACGATGTTTCAATTTTATCGAAAAATGCTCTTCTATCCCTTAGCGAAAATAAGGCGAAATCAGGATGATGAACAAGAATGGAACCTTCTCTTTTAGTAAGCATACAATGCATCATGCCTATAGTTTTTCTGATATTCATCGTAAAAATAATCGCACACCGGCCTAATAACACGCATAGGATGAATTGAAAATAAATGAGGAGGTTTCGCTCGCAATGGGAGATTACAGAGAGATAATCACAAAAGCGGTCGTTGCGAAAGGACGTAAATGTACGCAGTCTAATCATACGATCAGCCCTTCACACCAGCCGTCAAGCATTCTTGGCTGCTGGATTATTAACCATACGTACGAGGCGAAAAAGGTAGGAAAGACGGTTGAAGTTAAGGGTTATTATGATATTAACGTTTGGTACTCTTTTAATAGAAATACAAAAACAGAGGTAGTAACTGAACGTGTCGAATATTGTGATGTCATTAAATTGAAATACCGTGATCCAGATAGCCTGGATGATCAAGACGTCATTGCCAGAGTACTGCAACAGCCAAACTGTGTTGAATGTGTAATTTCTCCAAAAGGAGATAAAATTATTGTCCATGTTGAAAGAGAATTTATGGTTGAAGTGATTGGAGAAACAAAAGTATGTGTAGCTGTTTATCCAGAACAATTTGATAATGATGATGATTGGGGATTCGATGTAGAGGATGAGGATTTTGAAGAGCTTGATCCTGAATTCATCCACGGTAATAAAGATAAATAATGGTTAACTAGGAAGGTTTTACTTCCTAGTTTTTTTTTGCCTGAAAAAGGGATGGAAAGTTAACTCCTGCCATAGAAAAACCTCCCATGCGAGAAATTTTTCTAGTATGTTATAATAGAGTAATGATAAAAATGTTTAGTTAATGGAGGATATGATGGTCGTTTATACGCCGATGATACAACAATATTTACAAGTAAAGGCAGACTATCAAGATGCCTTTTTATTTTTTCGACTTGGAGATTTTTACGAAATGTTCTTTGATGATGCGATAAAGGCATCACAAGAGTTAGAGATAACCTTAACAAGCCGCGAGGGCGGGGGCGAAGAGCGTATTCCGATGTGCGGCGTTCCTTATCACTCAGCTTCAACCTATATTGAGCAGCTCGTTGAACGCGGGTATAAAGTAGCGATATGTGAGCAAACAGAAGATCCAAAACAGGCAAAAGGCGTTGTCCGCCGCGAGGTTGTCCAATTGATCACACCGGGTACAATGATGGAAGGGAAAGGGCTGCAGGAAAAGGAAAACAACTATATCGCTTCCATTACTTGCTTTCCTGATGGAACCTATGGATGTGCCTATAATGATTTATCGACGGGAGAGAACAAGGCGACAATATTGAACGGTAGTTTTGAAGAAGTTATCAATGAACTTGCCTTATTAGGTGCAAAAGAGCTGGTTGTAAAATCAAGCTTCGAAGCTGAATGGCAGCGGAAAATTCGGGAACGATTACCGGTAACCATATCATTTGAAGACGATGAAGATATCAAGGGAGATTACCGTCCGCTTTTTCGTGATGTAACAGAGGAAAAGCTGCAAATTACTATGGCAAGACTATTAAATTATTTGTACAAAACACAAAAAAGAAGTCTTGGACATCTCCAGCCTGTTTCCAGCTATCAAATCTATCAACATATGAAAATTGATTATTATTCAAAACGAAATCTTGAACTGACTGAAACAATCCGTTCGAAAGGGAAAAAGGGCTCTCTCCTATGGCTTCTCGATGAAACGAAAACCGCCATGGGCGGGCGGCTATTAAAGCAATGGATTGATCGTCCGTTAATTGAAATGACTGCAATTCAAACTCGTCTTCTGATGGTTGAAACCTTTATGAATGCTTATTTTGAACGCCAGGAATTAAGGGAAAAGCTAAAAGAAGTCTATGATCTTGAACGTCTGGCAGGCCGGGTAGCATTCGGAAATGTAAGTGCACGTGATCTTGTTCAATTAAGACGATCACTTCAACAAATCCCTTTTATTCATCATCTTATTGAGCAGCTTGGCAATGAAGTGAGTAAACAATTTGCCGATCGGTTAGACCCTTGTGAAGAAATCACTGATCTGCTGGAAAAAGCAATTGTTGAAAATCCGCCATTGTCGGTAAAAGAGGGAAATATGATTCAAGATGGTTATCATGAAGAGCTTGACCGTTATCGTGATGCAACGAGAAACGGCAAGACTTGGATTGCCCAGCTTGAACGCGAAGAAAGGGAAAAAACGGGCATTAAATCACTTAAAGTCGGTTACAACCGGGTATTTGGCTATTATATTGAAGTAACAAAAGCGAATTTACATCTACTTGAAGAAGGCAGATATGAACGAAAGCAGACATTAACAAATGCTGAACGCTATATTACACCTGAATTAAAAGAAAAAGAAGCATTAATTTTGCAGGCAGAAGAAAAAAGTATGGATTTGGAATATCAATTATTTTCGGAGATTCGTGAGCATGTGAAAGAATATATTCCAAGATTACAAGCATTAGCTAAAACGATTAGTGAACTTGATGTGCTGCAATGCTTCGCGACGATTAGTGAAGAACGGCATTATGTCAAACCCATTTTCTCAGATGAACGCCGTATCATGATTAAAGAAGGCCGTCATCCTGTTGTTGAAAAAGTAATGAATGCTGACCGATATGTACCGAATGACTGTGTCATGGATAATGAACGGGAAATTCTCCTTATTACTGGACCAAACATGTCGGGAAAAAGTACGTTTATGCGGCAAATTGCCTTAACAGCCATTTTGGCTCAAATCGGTTGTTACGTTCCGGCAACAGAAGCCGTTCTACCTATCTTTGATCAAGTTTTTACAAGGATTGGTGCTGCAGATGACTTAATTTCAGGACAAAGTACATTTATGGTTGAAATGCTTGAAGCAAAAAATGCCATTGCACATGCTACAAAAAATAGTCTCATTTTATTTGATGAAATTGGCCGGGGAACTTCCACATATGATGGGATGGCCTTAGCTCAGGCAATCATTGAATACATTCATGATCGAATTGGAGCTAAAACGTTATTTTCAACACACTACCATGAATTAACCGTGCTTGAGGAAGAATTAGTGCGATTAAAAAATATACATGTCAGCGCCATTGAACAACATGGCAAAGTCGTTTTTCTTCATAAAATTAAAGAGGGTCCGGCTGATAAAAGCTACGGAATCCATGTTGCCCAGCTTGCCCAATTGCCACCAGAGCTAATAAAGCGGGCGAATGAAATTTTAGCATCACTGGAGCAACAAGACATAAAACTGATTGTAAAAGAAACGGAAGCAGAAACGACGCATTCTTCGAGAAACCATGAGGAAGACAAGGATTCAAACGCAGATCAGTCTAATGGTATTGACAATAGGACTGAAACACAGCTATCCTTCTTTACTGATGAATCCGTTCAGCCGAAAAAGCCACAACTGGATCCAAAAGAAAAGCGTGTTCTCGATAAAATCAAAGAGCTAGATATATTAGATATGACTCCGATGCAAGCAATGAATATACTCTATGAACTTCATAAAAAGATAAAAAGTTAACGGAGGTGTGTGAACGATGGGGAAAATTATACAGCTTGACGATGCACTTTCGAATAAAATAGCAGCCGGGGAGGTAGTTGAACGACCGGCATCGGTTGTAAAGGAATTAGTTGAAAATGCCATTGATGCTGGTGCCTCCATCATTGATATCGAAATTGAAGAAGCAGGACTTGCAAAGATTCGCATAAGCGATAACGGGGATGGGATCGAAGAGAAGGATGTACCAATGGCGTTCAAACGTCATGCAACAAGCAAGATAAAAGATGAACATGACTTGTTCCGCATCCGTACATTAGGATTCCGTGGTGAAGCCCTTCCAAGTATTGCATCCGTTTCAAAACTTGAACTCATTACTTCAACTGGCTATGAGGGAACTCGAATTGTACTCGAAGGGGGAAAAATAGTCACATTAGAAAAGGCAGCGGCGCGAAAGGGTTCGGATATTACGATAACCGATCTATTCTATAACACTCCAGCACGATTAAAATACATGAAAACGGTTCATACAGAACTTGGAAATATTACGGATGTAACGAATCGGCTTGCCCTTGCCCATCCGGAAGTTTCAATTCGTTTGTTTCACAATGAACGAAAGCTCCTTCATACAGCCGGAAACGGCGATGTTAGGCAAGTATTAGCAGCTATTTATGGATTGAATATAGCGAAAAAGCTGATCCCGATTCATGTGACATCGCTTGACTATACGATAGATGGCTATATTGCGCTACCTGAAATTACAAGAGCTTCAAGAAATTATATCTCGACTATGATAAATGGCCGTTTTGTTAAAAACTATCCGCTCGTGAAGGCGATTCAGGAAGGGTATCATACTCTGCTGCCAATCGGCAGGTTTCCGATTGCCCTCTTAAATATAATCATGGATCCGATTCTTGTCGATGTGAATGTCCATCCATCAAAATTAGAAGTCCGCATCAGTAAAGAGCAGGAATTGAATGAATTGGTTACCAATAATATCAAAGAGGCATTTAAAAGGAAAGAACTTATTCCGGCCGGTCTAACAAAAAACAAGCCAGAAAAAAAAGCTTCCGAACAAACGGTTATGCAGTTAGATCACATATCGGTACCCATTTTCACCAACAGAGATGAAACGAAACAGGAACCAACTTTTTCTGGAATGGATTTCAAAAGGAGCGATTCTGCATTGTCTGAGACATTCACTGAGCCGCCGTCATTTACAGTAAGAGAAGAGTTTCTCGCTGAAAAAGACATTAGCTTGAAACGGCATGAGCAGCTTACACAGCATCCTGATCATTGGGATCAATTGGACCCTCCGCTTCAAATGGAGTCAAAGGCGGAGGAAGAATGGACGGAAGTCCATACCTCTTATCCTGAAGATCGAGTGATCGTTGCTGATACAACGGTGCCTGATGAAGCAAACACATGCAGAGTACCGCCACTTTATCCCATTGGACAAATGCATGGTACGTATATATTTGCCCAGAATGAACGTGGATTGTATATAATAGATCAGCATGCTGCACAAGAGCGGATTAAATATGAATTTTATAAGGAAAAAGTGGGTATGGTCGCTTCTGAATTACAAGAGCTTCTTGTTCCCATCACATTTGAATATTCAACCGACGAAGTACTTAAAATCGAAGAATATAAAGACGAGCTTGAAAAGGTTGGTGTGTTTCTCGAACCCTTTGGATATAACAGCTACATTGTAAAATCTCATCCGCAATGGTTTCCAAAAGGGGAAGAGAAAGAAGTAATTGAGGATATGATTGAACAGCTGCTTACGATGAAGAAAGTCGATATTAAAAAGCTGCGCGAAGAAGCAGCGATCATGATGAGCTGCAAAGGCTCAATCAAAGCGAACCGCCATTTACGTAATGATGAAATTCAAGCATTATTAGATGAATTAAGACAGACGACAGATCCATTTACTTGTCCACACGGGCGTCCAATTATTATTCATACATCTGTCTATGAACTTGAAAAAATGTTCAAGCGAGTGATGTAGCTCTGGAAGTCAATCGCTTGAACATATGAAAAAAAATGTCCATTCATGGTGCTAGGGCACCACAAATGGACATTTTTAATTTGCCGCATAAAGGAGTTTATTTAAATATTGCAAGGACTTACCGGCACCAATGGCGACACATTCAAGAGGATTTTCCGCTAAGGCAATCGGCACGGCAATTTCCTTTGCCAGCCAATCTTCCATTCCCTTTAATAATGATCCGCCGCCAGTCAGAATAATCCCGCGATCAACAATATCGCCGCTTAGTTCTGCAGGGCTTTCTTCCATGGTTGCTCTGATTGCTTCTAATATTTGAAGCAATGATTCTTTTATAGAATCGCGAATCTCGAACGATGATAACGTGATGGTTTTTGGGAGACCATTTACAAGATCACGGCCTCGCACTTCCATTTTTAATTCTTCATGGTCAACTAAGGCATAGCCGATTTCCATTTTAATATTTTCTGCAGTCCGTTCCCCAATTAAAACATTATATTTTTTTCTCACATATTGAATAATGTCATCATCTAAGCGGTCACCGCCAATTTTAACAGTATGACAGGCAACAACGCCACCAAAGGAAATAATGGCAACCTCTGTTGAACCACCGCCAAAGTCAATGACAACATTGGCTACCGGTTCATCAACAGGCATACCGGCACCAATGGCCGCTGCTACAGGTTCTTCTATAATATAGACCTTTTTTGCTCCTGCATTACGGATCGCATCCTGGATGGCTCTTCGATCAACACTTGTGGAGCCGGAAGGTGTACAAACAACAACATTTGGTTTTCTTAATGAAAATCCAAGAGCTTTTGAAGCTTTTCCAATAATATGACGGAGCATTTCTGTTGTTATATCGTAATCTGCGATGACACCTTCCTTCAATGGACGTATTGTAATAATGTTTTCCGGTGTTTTCCCAACCATTTCCTTTGCTTCGGTCCCAACAGCGATTACTTTTTTTGTTACAGTATCAACTGATACGACACTTGGTTCGTTTATCGCGATTCCTTTATGTTTACTATAGACTAATGTATTAGCAGTACCTAAATCAATCCCTATTTCAGCATTCGAAAACATTTATCTTCACCCAATCCCAATAAAAATTCGCTCACCTATTAACATTAGCATGAAAAATGAGACAGTGTGTGAATGTTATATAATTTTAAATGAGCTGTAATCTTTCAAACATGTGGCTGTTACATGAGTGAAATATTATAGTTAAACAAAATTTGATAGAAAGAAACATGAATCCTTGAAATTAAGTTGAATAGTTCTTTATAAAATGGTCATAATGAATAGATGTTTGACTGCTTTACGAACGAAATATGGTATGATAAGGAAGGTAGCCGAATGTTCTGGCTATACCGTATTTTTACTTAAAAGGTAGTGTAGAGATTGACTGCAAAAAGTAAGCTCTTATGTTTAATTGGCCCGACTGCGGTCGGAAAAACTGAGACCAGTATTAAGCTGGCAAAGGCTTTTAATGGGGAAATAATTAGTGGTGATTCCATGCAGGTATACAAGCAAATGGATATTGGAACTGCAAAAATAAAGCCTGAAGAAATGAAAGGAATTCCCCATCATCTAATTGATATTAAGCATCCGACTGACTCTTTTTCAGCAGCAGAATTTCAACAGCTGGTAAGGGGACAAATTGATGAAATCACAAAGAGAGGAAAACTGCCGATTATTGTCGGCGGAACCGGGCTCTATATTCAAGCAGTCTTATTTGATTATCGATTTTCTGTAGCCCCTACAAATGATCAATTTCGCAAGGATTTAGAGATTCGGGCTGAGAAAGAAGGAAATCTCTATCTGCATGATCAGTTAATGAAACTAGATCCCGAAAGTGCAGCAAAAATTCATCCCAATAATGTACGCCGGGTGATTCGGGCATTAGAAATCTATCATTGTACAGGAAAAACAATGAGTGAATGGCAGGAAACACAAGCGCTTGAGCCTTTATATGATGCAGCTGTTATTGGTTTAACAATGGAGCGTGAAAAATTGTACGACCGAATCAATAAACGTGTTGACATGATGATTCAAGAAGGCTTACTAACAGAAGTAGAACAATTATTTCAACAAGGAATACGCAATTGTCAGTCCATTCAAGCAATTGGCTATAAAGAACTTTATGAATATTTTGAAGGTGTTGTATCTCTTAGCGAGGCTGTCGAAAATTTAAAGCAAAATTCACGCCGTTATGCAAAGAGACAGCTGACCTGGTTTCGAAATAAAATGGATGTAAAATGGTTTGATATGTCAAAAGCTACAGAGCCCCATGAGCGGGAAAAAAAAATAACTGAAATTTTCTCTTATATTGAAGGAAAGCTTAAAATTAAATCGAATACATAATAATAGAGACAAAAGAGGAGGAGCTTTATACATGAAGCAATCAGTAAATATTCAGGACCAATTTTTAAATCAACTCCGTAAAGATGGAACGAATTGTACGGTATTTTTATTAAATGGATTTCAAATTAGAGGTCAAATAAAAGGCTTTGATAATTTTACTGTACTCTTTGAATGTGAAGGAAAGCAGCAGCTTGTATACAAGCATGCGATATCCACCTTTGCTCCGCAAAGAAATGTACATATTGATATAGAAGCACCTCAACAAAAATAACAAAAACAAAAAGGCATTCACATTTCGATGTGGATGCCTTTTATGTTCGAAAGGTATAACTATATGTACAAACGCATTTGTTCATGAACAAACAGCAAACTGAATACAAATAGAATAAGTGCCTGTATTCGATAAACTGCTGTTATGTACATCTAATACGTGAGAGAAGATTGCATCGCTTCCTTCTATAAATTATCAATAGGCATTTATCACATAAACAAAATTCCGTGCGTATACTGTTTATAGAATGTGAGGTGAAGAGTTTGGAACAACCGATGCGAATGAAAAACAATGGACAAATTAGTATCGTTTTAAATTCACAGAAGCGTAGTCCTATAACAGGAGATATTAGTGCAGCTTCTGTTGCTCCAAAGTCAATTCCGCCGGAACATACTGCTTTGAAAGAAATTGAAGCAGAGCTTGCTGGATTAGTTGGTATGGAAGTTATGAAAAAGATGATCAAAGAAATTTATGCATGGATTTATATTAATAAAAAAAGAGAAGAGAGCGGCTTGAAAGCTGGAAAACAGGCTCTTCATATGATGTTTAAAGGGAACCCAGGGACAGGAAAAACGACAGTAGCAAGATTAATTGGTAAGTTATTTCAAAAGATGGGCGTGCTTTCAAAGGGGCATCTCATTGAAGCAGAACGGGCAGATTTAGTAGGAGAATATATTGGCCATACCGCACAAAAAACAAGAGACCTGATCAAAAAAGCGCTTGGCGGCATCCTCTTTATTGATGAGGCATATTCTCTTGGAAGAGGCGGTGAAAAGGATTTCGGTAAAGAAGCTATCGATACACTTGTGAAACATATGGAAGACAAACAGCACGAGTTTATTTTAATCTTAGCTGGTTATTCCCGTGAAATGGATTATTTCCTCACGCTTAATCCCGGCCTGCACTCTCGTTTTCCACTTGTTATCGATTTTCCTGACTACAACATCAACCAGCTCATGGAAATTGCCGATCGGATGCTGAAGGAAAAAGAATATACTTTAAGTCATGAAGCTGAAAAAAAGCTTCGTGAGCACTTACTATGGATCAAAACAACACTAAATCCCAGCAGCTTCTCAAATGGCCGCTATATAAGAAATGTCCTTGAAAAATCAATCCGGACGCAGGCCATGAGATTACTAATGCAAAACAGTTTTGATCGTCATGAGTTGATGACAATCAGGAGCAACGACCTTGTTTTGGAACAAGAATAAGGAGAAAAAATAAAGAGAGTATCCAACAAAAATAGGATACTCTCTCTGTTGTTACCCTTATATGATCAATTGGGTATGCTTTGTTTTCGATGAAAAAAAAGCATGTCCTGCAATGCCTGCTGCAGTGTTGATTTCGTTTTAATTTCATTGTCTATTTCGATTCCCAGTTCAATCATTGTATCGGCAATTTCAGGACCAATGCCGACAATAATTGTTGAACAGCCTAAAAATTTGATGCCCTTGACAATTTTAAATAAATGATTAACGACAGCAGTATCAACATATGGTACACCTGAAATATCAATAATCAGCTTATGGGCTTTTAATTCACTAATTCTTATCAACGTTCTTTCACGAATTTTTTTTGCACGATACGTATCCACATTCCCTACAATCGGAAGGATACAGACCTTGTCCGATAATGGAATAATCGGAACGGATAATTCATCGACTGTTTCACGATGACTTTTTAACAAATGATCTTTATAGCTGACATAGCTGGCTGTATAGACTTCAACAAATTGATCGATGATATCATTAACATATCTTTCAATATCGAAACATTCTTTCATATCTAAATCAATATTTGCTTCTATAAAAAATGATTTCACTGCATTCCATATAATTCCTCGTGTTGATTGAAATAGCTCCCATGCTAAATGAATAGGGAAATCAATTTTAGCATGTTTTTCACTGCTTGTCTTTGCAGCAGCCATAACGTATTCTGCATTCGAGTGTAAAATAAAATTAGGAACAGATTTTAAAAGCGGGTTGCCATCTTCTATTAGTGATGTCCATTCGCCTGTTTCTTTTAGTAATGAAGTCAGATATCCTTTGGAACTTTCAATATAGTTTATCCATTCATTTGTATAAAAGGTTAAATTACTATTAATAAATTTACCTAATTCTAATTTAAGATTGACGGCTTGCTCCATAGAATATCCTCCTGAATTGGGAATCGAATGTTGTTGTGCCCATCAATTATTTGCCTGGGAAGAGATGAATATCCTGTAACGCCTGTTGTAAATCAGATTTTGTTTTAACTTCATTGTCAATCTCAATCCCAAGTTCAATCATGGTGTCTGCAATCTCCGGACTGATGCCTGTCAATATCGTGGAACAGCCGAGTAATTTAATCCCTTTGACAATTTTAAATAAATGATTTACAACGGCAGTATCTACATAAGGAACGCCAGAAATATCAATAATTAATTGATGTGCTTTCAATTCATTAACGCGAACAAGAGTTCTCTCTCTGATTTTCTTTGCCCGATATGTGTCAACATTTCCGACGATTGGAAGTATGCAAACCTTTTCAGTAATCGGTATAATTGGAACCGACAATTCATCAACTGTCTCACGATGACTTTTTAATAATTCTTCTTTATAGTTAACATAGTAAGCGGTATAAGAATCAATATATAAATCTACAACATCATTTACATGACGTTCCAGGATAAAAAACTCTTCCGTTTCAAGTTTAATGCCAGACTCCATATAAAAGGTTTTAATTGCACTCCAAATGATTCCTCGGCTTGATTGGAAAAGTTCCCATGCTAAATGGATTGGGAAGTCCGTTTTAGCACTTTTAACACCTCTCATTTTTGCCTGATCCATTATTTCTTCTGTTTTCATCTCAGTCATATTTTCCGCAAGCAATCGAATAAATGGATTACCAAATTCGCCGTAATAATCTAAATCGCCATTTTCCTGTAATAATGAAGCTATATAGCTTTTATTTTCTTGAAGATATTGAACCCATTGATTTGAGTAAAAAGAGACATTTTCATTTAAAAACTGTGATAATTCAAATCTTGAATCTATTGTGGTGAGCATTTTTTGACCTCCTATAAATGTATCAGCGTGCTTGATCGTTTTGGGAAATGTTAGAATAAAAGAGGTTCCATGGCCTTCCTCACTCGTAACACTTATTTTGCCGTTATTGCTTTGAATGGCGTTAAATACTTGCGCTAACCCCATACCTTTTCCATCTTGTTTTAACGTAAAGAAAGGAGTTCCTAATAACCTTAATTTGTCTTTTGGGATTCCGATACCTGAATCAGATATCGTGATTTTAACATTTTGTGCTTCGTCAGTCTGGTCTATGACCAAGGTCCCGCCTTTTGGCATGGCCTCAATAGCATTTTTGATGATATTAAATAGTGCTTTTTTAATTTGATCTTTTCTGCCGACAATCATGGCATTTTCATTTTCAAAATGCTTGATTACATTAATAGAATAGAGTTGATTCTGGAACAATAGCAGAATAGACTCTATCTCAGCAATGACATTGAAGTTAGTCTGTTTCTCCTGGATAAATTCTGGTTTTGAGACACTCATTAAATCATTTAGAATGTGAATGGCACGTTCTAATTCACTCTGGGCAATTTGTGAATATTCTTCCTTATAGTTTTGGTCCATTAACTGCAAAAAGCCTTTAACTGCAGTTAACGGGTTACGGACTTCATGTGCGATTCCGGCTGCCATTTCTCCAACAGATGATAGCAGATGATTATTCCAGTTGTTATGCTCATATGAGTTTTGCAGGTTTTGGAAATTTAATAGATAGATGTAAATACTATTTAATAGATCGTCTTTATAGGAACGATGAAATAAAAAAAAGTATGGCTGTGAATCGATGGTTACAATGAACTCGTTCGCTTTTCCCATGAAGCATTCATGCAATTTTGTCTTAATTTCAGTATTTTTAACTTGGTGAAAAAGATAAGTTGAATCATTATCTTCGGAAAATAATAGTTTTTTAGCTTCATTATTAGCCCGTTGAATGATACCCTCAGGACTAAGCTCAATCAAACCATATTGTAATTCATTTGTCGTTGGTGATTTAATCATTTATACTTAGCCTTCCCTTCGTTAAACCATTTGACGGCTCTAACCTTTGTGCCTAGATGAATAGTAGTTGTAATTTCAAATTCATCCATTAGACGCTTCACTCCTGATAATCCCAGTCCTAAACCAGTTTTGGAAGGGACTAAATTATTTAATACTTGATCAAGATTTGGGATGCCGGGACCTTGGTCAACAGCAATGATTTCGATTCCATAGGAGGGTATTGGTTTAATAAAAAGCTCTCCTTTACCTGCATAAAAGACAATATTTCGAGTAAGTTCCATGATGGATACGACCAATTTAGTTTGCTGGCTTTTGGTTAAACCATATTCTTCAGAAACTCTTTTTCCTATTGTACTAGCCATGTACACATCATCTTCTCGTTCAATAACAATTCTGTACAAGTTTTCCAATATCCTCCTTAAAGATTTCTGTAATTGTGAAATATGAATATATTAGAAATATTTTAACATATTTTTCAAAAGACATGATATTTTTTTATTATATATAGTGAAATTCTTTTTATAAATAAAAAATATTTAATCATTCATTTTTTTATTATAGAATGTGTTTTAAAATAGTTATTGATATATAATCTTTATTATAAATGAAAGGGTTTACAAATAACGATTCATGAAATAAATATTGAAGATTATCTAATTTTTGAAGGGGAAGATGATCGTGGAAAAAATCAGCATCATCTCAAATGAATTAAAGGAATGGATGCAAAATACGTTAAACAGTGGTGTAGCTCCCGAACTAGTTGTTGACGCTATGATTAAAAAAGGCTTTGACCCCAGATTTTCTTACACGACAATTTTTCGTATGATCCGAAATCATTCCGTTCAAACAACTGACAATTGTCCTTATGTTTATGAGCTGCCGCCGATCGCACGAAAAGGAAGTCTTATTCATACAAGTGATCACGTTCCTATTAAAGTTATAATGAGCATCGAAAAACCTTTCATCTTATTGTTGGATAATCTATTAAGCGAACAAGAATGTGATGAGCTAATCGCTCTTTCAAAAGATCGTTTAAGACGGTCAAAAGTAATTGATTCAGAAACAGGGAAGGAAAAAACAGTCCCAGGAAGAACGAGTGAGGGAACGGAATTTATGGTTTTGGAAAACAGGCTTATAGCGAGAATCGAGAAGCGCATTGCCGAGCTAATCGATTACCCGGTTGAATATAGTGAGAGTCTTCAAGTTCTCCATTACAATCATGGAGAAGAATATAAACCACATTTTGACTTCTTTCAGGAGAATAAGGTGGATGCTTCCAAAGGCGGGCAGCGTATTGCCACACTATTAATTTATTTAAACGATGTCGAAGCGGGCGGGGAGACTGTTTTTCCGAAATTAGGTCTTTCGGTGTCGCCGAAAAAAGGCGCCGCTATTTATTTCCACTATGGGAATAGCAAAGGACAGACAGATCGTTTATCGTTACACAGCAGTACACCTGTTGTAATGGGTGATAAATGGGTTGCAACGAAGTGGATAAGACAAAAGAAAATCTATGAATAAGGCAGTCAGGAATAAAAAACCATTAGTCAATGACAAATGGTTTTTTACTTGATCTTTAATCATTTAGAATCTAGTAATTGATAAAGATCATCTTTATTTTGAATTAAATCCTCTAATGTATATTCCTTTAATACATTGACGAAGGCAAGTAGTGCTTCATTAAGAATATGCTTTAATTTACATGAGGGGGTAATGACACAATACTTGTTTGCCTTATTGAAACAATCAACAATATGAAAGTCTTCTTCTGTCTTTGAAACTACTTCTCCAATATTTATTTCTTCAGGATCTTTTGCCAGTCTAATGCCCCCATGGCGGCCGCGAATCGTTTCAATATATCCAAGTTTCCCCAGTTCATGGGTAATTTTCATTAGATGATTTTTAGAAATTTGATAGGTTTCAGCTACTTCTTTAATCGTGCATAGTTCCAAATCTTTTTTTAAAGCTAGATAAATTAATACACGTAGTGAATAATCCGTATAGTTTGTTAACCTCATCTTGTAACTCCCCTTGATTTGAGTTCATTTCATTATAGCATCAAAGCAGAATAAATGTAATTGTGACAACATTATGAAAGATGTATTTAATATATATCTTTATTTC
The DNA here is from genome assembly GCF_036670025.1 of Niallia oryzisoli. Classification (NCBI taxonomy): domain Bacteria; kingdom Bacillati; phylum Bacillota; class Bacilli; order Caryophanales; family Bacillaceae; genus Niallia; species Niallia oryzisoli. The sequence goes on from NZ_CP137640.1 coordinate 1,946,163, forward strand.
TACTGTTGTTATATTATTAAAGATGTAAATTAAATATATCTTTAAAAGGTGGATGGAATCATGTTAAGTCAAAAAACAATCGATATTGTAAAAAGCACTGTACCGGTACTAGAAAAATACGGTAAGGACATTACAACAAGATTTTATCAAAGAATGTTTACAAATAACCCTGAGCTATTGAATATTTTTAACCATGCGAACCAAAAACAAGGACGTCAGCAAACAGCGTTGGCAAATGCTGTATATGCGGCTGCAGCTAATATCGATAATTTAGGTGCGATTATTCCGGTTGTAAAACAAATCGGGATGAAACATCGAGCACTTGGGATTAAACCAGAGCATTACCCAATAGTAGGAGAGAATTTATTAGGGGCTATTAAGGAAGTTTTGGGTGATGCGGCTACAGATGACATCATTAAAGCTTGGGCAGAAGCCTATGGGGTTATTGCCGATGCATTTATTGGCATTGAAGCAGACATGTATAAAGAAGCAAAAGAACAGCCAGGCGGATGGGATGGATTTAGAAATTTCATGGTTGATAAAAAAGTGAAGGAAAGCGACGTTATTACTTCATTTTATTTGAAGCCTGAAGATGGTAAAGCCATCGCCTCTTATAAAGCAGGTCAGTACATTACAATAAAGGTTCTTCCTGAAGGAGAAAAATATACAAGCCTTAGACACTATAGTTTGTCGGATGCTCCTGGAAATGATTTCTATCGTATTAGTGTTAAAAGAGAAAATGGGATTGGAGAATGGCCTGATGGAGTAGTATCTAATTTTCTCCATAAATCAGTTCAAGAAGGAGATATTGTACAAATCAGTGCTCCAGCAGGAGAGTTTGTTCTTGAAGAAAAGGAAATCCCAGCTGTCTTAATCAGCGGCGGTGTTGGTCTTACACCAATGGTCAGCATGTTTAAAACGATTGTAAAAGAGCAGCCAGAAAGAAAAGTAACATTTATTCATGGTGCGTTGAACAGTCAAGTACACGCTTTAAAAGATGAAGTAGAAAAGATAGTAAATGAACATGAAAATGCTGAAAGCTTTGTTGCTTATTCTGCACCAACTGAACAAGACCTTGCTGAAAAGAATTTCGATAAACAAGGTTTTATTGATTTGAACTGGCTGCAATCTATTTTAGCAGATAATCAAGCAGACTTTTATTTCTGTGGACCAGTGCCATTTATGAAGATCATGTACCGCACTCTTAAAGATTGGGGAGTTTCAGAAGAAAACATTCATTTTGAATTCTTTGGCCCTGCAGGAACATTAGAAGAGGAAGCTGTCACTGCATAATAAAAAAAGAGAGGGCTGCCCTAATGGGGACAGCCCTCCTGTATTATTGTCTGATGCTTACTCAATATTACAATAAACAGCCGGACAATTTTCACAGTCTATTTCTTTTTTTAAGTATTCAAGGTTATGAACGGTGATTTTTCCTCTTGTTAAGGAGATGATACCTTCTCGTTTTAATTCATTCAAGATTCGATTTGTGCTTTCTCGAGAAGTTCCACAAAAGTCTCCCAGCTTTTGATTTGTTAGCGGAAGATCAATCAGAATTCCATCCATTTGTTGGATACCGTAGCTGTTTGTCATCCGAATAAGTGTTGAAAACAAGGCCCCTTTTTTACCATTCAGTACAAGGTCACGAAACTTCGTTTGCGTTTTTCGGAAATGATCGCTCATCCATTTCATAAATTCATAGGCAAGGGCACTGTTTTGGAAAATTTGCTTTTCTATCACATCTTTTTTGATGACGGAAACTTCTCCCTCTTCCAAAGCGATTGCACTTAGAAGGTATTTAGGTGCATCAGTAAATAAAGTTAATTCCCCGCAAATATCATTCATTCCACATATTCTTAAAACTAATTCTCTGCCGTCAGAGGTTATTTTACTAATTTGCACTTTTCCGGATGTTATTAAGTAAAGTTCTTCAGCAGCTTGTCCCTCTTGGAATAAAAACTGGTCTTTTGCTACTTTTATCGTTCGATCAGCAATGTTAAGCAATTCTTTGATCTCAATCGAATGGGTTGGTTTTATTGTAGTCGGCATAGATCATCCCCGCTTTCAATACTAGAACAATAGTTTTATTATATCATAGGCTAAAATTTTTGATTTCCTAAAATTGATGGAAACTATGCGGTCATTTATGCTCAGCTGTTCGTCATTTTTTTCTTTTATACATAGTTGTGTTACACTTTTCAAAGGATAACATTTTTCTGATGGGTAATGGAAGATGGCTAAAAAGACTTATAGTAAAATAACACTGGAGGATATGACTAATGAAGCAAATCGTAACAGAGCAGGAATATCAAGAAAAAATTAATCAAGATGAATTAACGGTTGGAATTTTCACGACCACTTGGTGCCCTGATTGTAAACGACTAGGAATGTTCATTGATGAAATTATTGAGGAAAATCAAGATAAACAATGGTTTACTATCGATCGTGATGAGTTCCCAGAAATTTCAGAGGAACAACAAGTAATGGGGATTCCGTCATTATTAGTTTTTAAAAACGGTGAAAAGCTTGCGCATTTACATAGTGCAAACGCTAAAACACCGGAGCAGGTAAGAGAATTCTTAAAGACATTATAAAAAATGCCCTTCATGAATGGGGTTATGATGAACAAAGGATGCTATTAAAGGTATCCTTTTGTTTGTATATTGGAAAAAATTTGACATCATACCCTGTGAGGTATAATATTATAATTACTTAAGCGAAATTAAAATACTAAGATAGAGAATTGCAAATTGGTCAGGTTTCACAAATTCCTCTACGAAATATTGGCTTGTCCATGTTAAAGAAAGGTGGATGAATAATGGAATACGATAAAAGTGTTAAGAACCGTTTAAGACGTATTGAAGGTCAGATAAAAGGTGTACTTGGCATGATGGAGCAGGGGAAGGATTGCAGAGATATAGTTACCCAGCTTTCTGCTGCACGGAATGCTCTAGACCGTACGATGGGTGTAATCGTAAGTACTAATTTGGAGCACTGTGTCCGTGTCAATATTGAAAATGGTGAAGGTACGGAACACTTAGTCAAAGAAGCGGTTGAATTGTTAATAAAAAGCCGTTAAATAAAAATTCATCACGATCGAGTGATGAATTTTTTTAATTAACTCGAAAGAAATAGGGGGTTGTCCCTAACACTTCTTTGCCTTTTGAATATCATAATAATAAAAGGCAGGTGAGGAAAGTGTATATGATTGGTTTCTATTCTCCAAAAGCAAAATCAGGTGTAACTGAATTATCATTATCCATTTATAAGTGGTTAAAGGAACACACAAATTTAAAAGTTGCCTTTATTTCTTATGGTTCATTGGAAAAAGAAGAAATCTCGGATGAGCTCATTCATGGCTTTTCCAACTTAACGCTTACACAGCAAAAACAAAAAATCAAAAAAATGAAAAAAGAATTTAATATTATTATTTATGATGCTTCAAGCCAGCTGTCCGAAGGCGTATTAAATCTGCTGCCAATTGTGGACAGGTTGTTTGTGGTAGGGGAAGAACATAAAGATTTTGCGATCAAGCTACATCAGATTATTGAGTTTAACAAAATATTTGATAAAAGAGTGAAGAATTTAATCACCCATCTTCAGGGTAGTAAAACCTTTATCCTGAGTGAAAATAAGGAAAATCGCGTAATTGGTTTTAACTATACAAAAAAAGATTCGAATGATATTGGGCAAATGATTTATACAGATTATGTAACTCATTATGTTAAGGTCAAATTAATTGAAAAAAATGAGAAAATTTTAAGAAAAATTAAACTGATTCCCCAAGAAGTGCTGCATAAAGGTTTATATGACCTAGGAATTGATTATGAAAAAGCATTACTTTTCCACAAATTTGTTGTACTAAGAGCCGCATTAGGACAACCCTACAATGAAGCGGTTGAAACATTGTTTCCGTTCTTAATAAACTCCTCTTTTAACGAACTTTTAGATAAATTTCAAAATGAGTTGTATGCGATTGCAAAACTGAAAATTTAACATTGCTCAAAAAGTGATCGATTTTTTTAACATAATGGAATATTTTTGGTACTGAAGACATTGAATAAGAAACCAAAAATACCATAAAGTAAGGAAAAAGATAGTAGGAGCTTTATATGGGTACAATTACGATACAACAATTAGCAGAAAAGCTGAAACTAGAAATAGTGGCAGGAAATGAAGGGCTTGGACGCATCATTGATAATGATGATATTCATCGGCCTGGTTTAGAGTTAACAGGATATTTCCGGTTTTTTCCGAATGAAAGAATTCAATTGCTAGGCAGACAGGAAATTACTTATTTACATTCACTGACAAAGGAACAACGCGATGAAAGAATCGGCAATGTGATTAAAAAACATCCCCCGTGCATCATCATTACCCATAATCAGGAAGGTCTAAATTATTTGATTAAGCATTGTAACGAAGAAGGAGTAACTCTTCTACGCGCAAAAGAAAAAACAACGAGAGTAATCAGTACGTTAAATAATTATCTCGAAAAGGAATTAGCAAAAAGTATTGGGATTCATGCAGTCTGTATGAACGTGTTTGGAGTTGGCTTATTGATCAGAGGAGAAAGCGGAATTGGGAAAAGCGAGTCAGCGCTGTCATTAATCGAAAAGGGACATCGCCTCATTTCGGATGATTTAGTCATTTTGAAAAAAATTGACTCGGAAACAATTATTGGAACACATAATCAGACGAATCGTGACTTTTTATCCTTACGGGGAATCGGGATGATTAACGTGCCGCGGCTATACGGGTCAGGTGCCTTTCAAGATGAGACGACAATAAAATTAGATATTGTCCTATCTGCGTGGGATGAAAAGAAATATTATGATGCTATCGTACAAGAAAAAGCTATGGTTGAATATCTAGACGTACCAATCCCTCACATTGAAATACCTATACGGCCGGGACGAGACATCGCCGCCCTTATCGAAGTAGCAGCAAAAAACTGGCGCCTGCAGCAGCAAGGCTACACGGCCATTAATGAATTTTCCGAGCGCATCCATAAAATGCAGGGGGACGGTTCTTTTGCTTCCGTTTAGACTGATTCTGCAGCTAAGCGTTGAATTTCAAATGCTTATTATAGTTATATGGATAAGAACGCTCAAGAGAAAGGCGCCTAAAATCTCAGCAATAACCGACATTTAAGGCGCCCTTTACATTATGTATTAATCTCTTCTAAACCTTCCTATTACTTCAAGTGTCTGTGTAATATTTACAAATGCATTAGCATCGATTTCTTTTATTTTATGTTTAGTTTCATTTAATTCATATTTTGTAATCACAGTCGTTAATATTTTTCTTGGCCTATGTGTATAGGCCCCTTCCGCTTCCGATACGGTAATACCCCGTGGATGGAGCTTCAATAATTCTTCACACAATCGTTCCGCCTGGTCGGTTACGATTGTCAAAGTCAGTTTATGTTGATTTGTATAAACCATGTCAACAGCACGGCCTGCTACATAAATAGCGATGATTGTATATAATGTAATGTCCCAGCCAAAAACAAAGCCGGAACTGAATACGACAAGTATGTTTAGGCAAATATTTAAAAATCCAACCTGCATATTGGTCCTTTTAGCCACGGTTAAGCTGATAATATCAGTTCCACCAGTCGAACTGCCAAGTCGGATAATAATTCCCACTGCTAATCCATATATTGCACCTCCAATCACGGAAGATAAGAAGATATCCTCGCTTATGGGAATAATTGGTATGTATTGCATGGCTAAAGATAAAACAGTCACGGTATAGATGGTAAGCAGGACAAATTTCCTTCCTAAATAAATGAGCCCTAAGATGAAGATAGGAATATTGATTGTAAATAAAATAATTCCTGAATTAATCTTCAAAAAATGGTGAATCAGTGCAGCTAATCCGGCAACACCGCCAGATAATAATTTATGCGGCAAAAGAAAAACGTTAAATGCAAATGCAAAAAGGCAGGCACATATTCCTAAACTAATCACTCGAATAACGGTCCGAGACATCTTAAACACTCCAATTCCATTCAATATGATAATTGACTTTTCTGTTAAAAGAACCTTATGGAACCTCAATCATTTTTTCATAAAAAAGAGACGAGAATTCTCGTCTTTTTTAGTAAATCCTTCTATTATAAGTTGTTCATTTTTTCAGTAAATATGCTGTTTTCACGCAAACCTTCATTTTATCATCAGGATTCTTCTTTATGTTTTACAACAGCCGTAAAAGAGCGTGGATTCCAGTGAGGAACAAGCCAATGATAAATCCGCATACTGCCCCGTTGACACGAATCCATTGTAAATCCTTTCCTAAATTATTTTCCACCATATCAATTAATTCTTTATTTGTCAGCTTATCTAAATTTTCCTGAACTAAATCACCAATCTGTGAATGATTCTTTTCAACAAACAAAGCAATTTGATCTTGGATCCAATGATCAATCTGCGTCTGATTCTCCTTTATATAATCGAACATTTGCTCAATTATTGGAATGAGATAAGAATCAATAAAAGCTTCATCATTGACAAACTCTATTGTCTTTTTCTTCATATTCAAAAGAATTTCCGTTATTTTTTGATCGGGCTGCCAGTTTTCCAATGCATTTATACGCCATGCATCAATCATATCAATTAATTTCTTGTTTTCATCTATCCCTTGAATTTCATGCTGAATATACTCAATTAGGGCTTGACGATTTGGGTCCGTCTCATGCTTTAAACTGTTAATGCCGCTTAATAAAACATTTTTAATGATGCTGCCTAGTTTTTCTTCATTTAGGATACTTTGAAGGGATTTTACAGCAAACTGAAGAAAACCTTCTACTTCAATGTTATTTAAAACATTCATCGAAATGGATCCTAATTTATGTTTAGTTTGCGGCTGGTTTAACCAAATCTCTGCCTTTTGCAAAACATAATCCAAAGCTTTCTTATCAAATTGTTCATTCAGTAACTGCGAACTAATATAGTGAAGAACTTTTCTTACTTCTATAGCTGAAAGGGAAGAAATAAGCTGTTTTTTAACAACTGGTGCTAATTTTTCAACATCAATATATTCGATTGCTCGTTTGATCATTTTAATTATGGCTTTCTGGGTCACGTTCGTTTGCAGCTGTTTGGATAATAGTGGCATTAGCTTTTCAGTAAAGGGAATCGCTTGTACTTTTTCTTGAATACTCTCCTTTGAAAGCCAATCCCGTTTAATCGTTTTGACTAAGGCATTGGTAATTCGGTCGCGGTTATTTGGCAAGAGTGCTGTATGTGGAATGGGTATGCCCAGTGGATGGCGAAATAGAGCCGTAACGGCAAACCAATCGGCTAATCCGCCAACAAGACCGGCCTCAAAGCCCCCTTGTAATAAATCAACCCAAAATCTCCCTTGAAATGGAATGGTTGCGATAAAACCAATCCCCATAATAATAAGTGAATACAATGCAATCTGTTTTGATTCCTTCTTTTTTTTGCTCATATTATTTCCTCTTTATTTATTAATATATATTTACTATACCCAAACTGGAATAAATATCAAAGTGTAAATTACATACACCTATTTAATGCAATAAATGGTATATCAAAAAAAGACATGATTACGACAAATAAAAATCTTTTTTATGGATTATGCTTTTAATTCAAGATTATTTCTTTAGTTAAAAATCTATCTCTTATGGTAATAAAACAAATTGTAGATTATTAAACGTAATTTAGTCATGCTAGCATTGAATCTTTTTATTGGTTATTTATAAGTTATCATGGAAAAAGAGGATAAACATAAGGTAAAGTATTGTCATCGTTCGGCTTACTGTTAAATGTTGGTGAAAAGCAAGAAATTTATAATAGGATTATATACCTATTCTAAAATAGTTTTTATAAAATTTTAAATTTTTAGTCTATTCTAAAAATTTAATTGCAAATCGACAGATTTTTAAATTATAATCAGCTTGTAAATATTTTAGAAAAAGAAAGGAGATAATGACTGTTTTTGTAATCGTTATCAAATTATAGGGGGTCCATATGAAAAAGATGAAAAAGAGTGTACTTCTGATGTTAATAGCTTTCATGCTGTTGCTTTCTGCCTGTAGTGGGGGGGCGATTAGCACAACCTCATCAAAGGGGGATAAAGGAGAAGCATCTGACACGATAAAAATTGGTGCGTTGCTGCCTTCAACGGGTGTTTATGCATCATTAGGTGAAAATCTATTAAATGGTATGAATCTATATTTTGAAGAAAATAACTGGGAAGTAGCAGGAAAGAAAATAGAGATTATTCATGAAGACGATGAGGCAGATCCACAAGTTGCTCTAAGAAAGCTCAGAAAGCTTATGGATCAAGATAATATCGATATTCTAACAGGACCAGTCAGCACAGCAGTTGCTTACGCTATCCGTGATGAAGTGGACAATAAAAAACTTCCATTCCTTGTTTCACATGCAGGTGGTAATGATTTAGTTCGCTCAAAGCGCAGCGATTATATTTGGAGATCTTCTTTCAGTTCATGGCAGATTGGCTATTCTATGGGTGAATGGGCATATCAAAATGTTGGAAAGAAAATTTACCTAACAGCTGCTGACTATGCATTTGGACATGAAGTGGCAGAAGCTTTTAAAGAATCTTATACAAAAGCCGGCGGAACGATTGTTGATGAAGTATATCCTCCGCTTGGAAATAATGACTTTTCTTCTTACCTGGCTAAAATGAATCGTGATGATATTGATGGTATTTATGCATTCTATGCAGGCAGTGACGCAGTTCGTTTTGTTCAACAGTATGAAGAATATGGTTTAAAAGGGAAAATTCCTCTAGTTGGATCAGGCTGGCTAAATGCTGAAGATGTACGTCCGCAGCAAAAATTAGCAGCTGAAGGCATCAAGTCAACATTGTTTTGGGATTATCATTTAGATACTGAAAAAAATAAATCATTTGTTGCTGCATATGAGAAAGCATATGACCAGAGACCAAGTATTGAATCATTAGAAGGTTATGATGCAGCAGCGGTAATTGCTAAGGCAATTGAAAGTTTGGACGGAGATGTATCCGATTCCAAGAAAGTTGTTGATGCAATTGCTGCAGTTGAACTTGATAGTCCAAGAGGACCAATTAAGTTTGACCAAGAATCACATAATATTATCCAAAATATCTACATCATGGAAACAGAAGTTGTCGATGGTGCAACTGAAAATAAAGTAATTGACACAATCAAAGAAGTGGCAGATCCAGGAAAATAATAGAGTTACCAGAATAAAAAATAGTTTAAATAGAAAGAGGCCGAAATTCTAGCCTCTTTCTATTTAAATGATGAAATTTTCTAAGGAGGTACTAATGGGTACTTTATTACTGCAATTGATGAATTCGTTAAGCTATGGATTTCTTCTTTTTATCATTACATGTGGGATTTCCATTGTATTTGGTATCCTTGGTGTGTTAAATCTTGCCCACGGGTCTGTGTACCTTCTTGGTTCGTATGTAGCCTATTCATTAATCATGAAAGCAGGCTTACCATTTTGGGTAGCGTTAATCGTCGTACCGCTGCTAATTGCTATCATTGGATATCTTACTGAGATTGTCATCCTCCGTCCTACTTATAAACTGGGACATCTCTCACAAGTACTACTAACCTTTGGATTAGCTTATGTTTTTCACGACATATTCACCATTGTGTGGGGAAAAAACGTATTATCTGTAAACCCTCCTGAAGTATTCAGCAGTTCTGTCGAATTCCTAGGATATGCTATTCCAGCGTATAGGCTGGCATTAATCGTTATTGGTGGAGCTATTGTTATTTTACTTTGGTATATACAAGAAAAAACAAAATGGGGAGCCGTTGTTCGTGCGGGTCTTTCTGATAAAGAAATGGCTGGCGCACTGGGGGTCAATATTCATCTTGTTTTTACAGCGGTGTTTGTGTTTGGAAGTCTATTAGCAGGGCTTGGCGGTGTACTTGGTGCACCTGTTTTGGGGACATACCCAGGAATGGAATTCTCTATCCTTATTCTATCACTGGTTGTTCTTGTTGTTGGCGGCCTTGGATCTGTTACAGGAACGTTTTTGGCAAGCCTATTGGTTGGATTTGTTGAAACCTTCTCAAGATACCTTGTACCAGAACTAAGTTTAATTATTACCTTTGCTTTGATGGCTATTGTATTAGTGGTTCGCCCTCAAGGATTAGTTGGGAGGAAAGCATAGATGAGAATAAAACAACTTTATGGATGGGGATTATTCTTACTTATGGCGTTTGTTCCGTTTGTATTATCACTCTATTACGTTAATATTTTAACGGAAATTTTTATTCTCGCTGTTTTTGCCGTCAGCCTAAATTTATTGGTAGGGCAGACAGGACTTGTTTCATTAGGTCATGCCGCTTTCTTTGGAGCAGGTGCCTATGCAACTGGAATCGTTGCGGCAAATGTTAATGCAAATGTATTTCTAACAATCTTTGTTGGTATGCTGGTTGCGGCGGTCTTGGCATTATTGATCGGCTTTCTATCAATCAAGGCACATGGATTTTACTTTTTGATGCTGACACTTGCCTGCTCACAGATATTCTACTCGATTATTTATCAGTGGACAGATGTAACAGGCGGATCGAATGGGTTATCTGGTATTTCTACACCAGTGCTGTTTGGAAGTTTTGAATTATCCAATCCAGTGTTCATCTATTACTTTATTTTAGTCGTTTTCGGAATTCTATTAGTGTTTATTAATAGACTTCTTCATTCTCCATTAGGGTATGTGTTTATTGGAATTAGAGAAAATGAACAAAGAATGAAATCAAACGGCTACAATACAGTATTTTATAAAAACCTCAGCTTTCTAATTGCAGGTACTTTAGGTGGTTTAGCAGGCAGTTTATATGTTATTTTTAACGGTTTTATTTCGCCGACAGATGTGTATTGGACAATGTCTGGTTCAGTATTGATTATGGTATTAATCGGCGGGGCAGGAACATTATGGGGACCTGTGATTGGAGCGGCCTTTATCGTTTTAATGGAGACCATTATCAGCTCCTATACAGAAAATTGGATGATGATTATTGGACTTATTTTTATTCTGTTTACAATCTTTGCACCTAAAGGGATTGTCGGTATTTTAGGAAATATTAAAGCGCTGTTTACGAAAAAAGATACAAAAGCAATCTTACAGCCTATCAAGCAGCAAACTAAAATGGATGGATAGGATTGGTGAAAGCATGCTAAAGAAGACTATTCTTTCTTTAAACGGGATAGCCAAACAATTTGGCGGATTGAAGGTTATTGAGGACATTACATTGGATATCGTAGTAGGAGAAAAGGTTGGTTTAATTGGACCCAATGGGGCCGGAAAAACAACATTATTTAATATGATTGCCGGTGATCTTGAGCCATCCGGCGGTACCATTTCTTATTTTGGTGAAAATATTAATAAAATACCAAATTTTAAACGAACGCAGTCAGGAATTGTCCGTACCTTTCAAAAAAATAATCTGATGACGGGATTGACTGTAAAAGAAAACCTTATTCTTGTATTACAAAGGATGAGAAAAGAGCACAGACAATGGTGGAAACGGGCAAATAAGAAAAATTATTCAGGACTGTTTGAAACCGCTGATCAATTTTTGGCTGAATGGGGCTTAAGTGAACACTCAAGTAGCCTCGTAAAAGATTTGTCTTATGGTGTACAAAGACAAATTGAAATTATTCTAGCGGTTGCCGGAGAACCCAAATTATTGCTTTTAGATGAGCCGACAGCAGGGATGTCACAATTAGAAACAGATCAAATTATTGGCCTAATTAATAAACTGCCAAAGGATGTTTCTATTATTATGATCGAGCATGATATTGACGTATTATTCGGCAATATGGACCGGGTTGTTGTTCTCCATACCGGTAAATTAATTTGTGACGGTAAACCAGAAGACGTAAGAAACGATCCTGAAGTAAAAGAAATATACATGGGAAAAGAGGGTATGGTTCATGCTTGAATTGAAGAGTGTTCATAGTTACTACGGCGAGAGTCATGTCCTGCATGGGATTAATTTAGAAGTACAAAAGGGGAAGGTTGTGACCCTTTTAGGCAGGAATGGTATGGGGAAAACAACAACAATCCATTCAATTATCGGCTTTGTTAGAAAAAAACAAGGTGAGATATTATTAGAGGGAGAAAATATTGCCAGCCTTGAAAGCCATCAAATAGCAAGAAAGGGAATTGGTATCGTTCCACAAGGACGAAGAATTTTTCCTAATTTAACGGTTACAGAAAATTTGAGTGTATTTGCCAATCATAAAGGAGCCGAATGGACACTCGAAAGAATATTTGATCTTTTTCCACGATTGAAAGAAAGAGAAAAATCACATGCAGGAAACTTAAGCGGCGGTGAGCAATCGATGCTTTCAATTGGAAGAGCCTTAATGCGTAACCCGAAAATCCTTCTTTTAGATGAACCGACAGAAGGTCTGTCTCCGCTCATGGTGGGAGAAGTAATGGAAATTCTATTAAAACTTAAGAGTTCGGGGATGTCGATGCTGTTTGTTGAACAAAATATCAGCACGGCATTAAGTATTGCAGATGATGTGTACATTTTAAGCAAGGGTCAGGTTGTCTACAACGGTCACCCGCAGGAACTGCAGGATAATATGAATATAGCTTACCAGTATTTAGCATTAAGCAGCTAGACTTGTAAGTGGATATAAATATCTAATATATTAGAAACTAGTTAAAACAAACGATAATCGTGCGGTTAATAGCCGGACGATTTTTTTTATTTCCGGAAAATCGATAAAACATTCAAAAACAATCATTTTACTAATTGTTTTTTTGGATGTTTATGAAAGAATTTGATTGATTAATGATATCGGTTGCAGTAAAATGATTTCAGAACATGTAATAAGGGGGCATGCTTTTTGTTAACTCCTGAACGGCATCAATTGATTTTAGACTTGTTAAAAGAGAATAACACCGTGAAATTACAAGAGCTGGTTGAGATAACGAATACATCTGAATCAACGATTCGCAGAGATTTAATTCAATTAGAAGAAGAAAACCAATTGAAACGAATCCATGGCGGGGCACAAAGACTGCAAGGAAAACTGCAGGAGCCAACAATGACGGAAAAATCCTTCAAAAACCTTCAACAAAAACAGCAAATTGCTAAATATGCTGCCAGCCTAGTGGAGGAAGGAGATTCTATTTATTTAGATGCAGGTTCAACTATTAGGGAGATGATTGAATTTCTCCCATCCAAAAATATTGTTGTGGTGACAAACGGGATAACGCATCTAACTCCATTACTCGAAAAACAGATTCCAACCTATGTAATTGGCGGTTACTGCAAACAAAAGACAGATGCCGTTGTTGGAAGAGGTGCGATAGCAAGCCTTGAGCAATACCGCTTTGATAAATGCTTTATTGGTGTTAACGGCATTCATCCCGAACAGGGGTTTACAACTCCTGATCAAGAAGAAGCCATGATAAAAGAAAGAGCTATTGCCCTGTCAAGACAGGCATTTATTGTAAGTGATTATACTAAATTCTCCGAAGTATCCTTTGCGAAAATTATCGATATTGATAAAGCTACGATTATTACAAATGAATTAGACAATGAAACGGAAAGAATCTACACAGGTAAAACAAAAATAAAGGTTGTGACAATATGATATATACTTTAACACTAAACCCATCTGTGGATTATATTGTCAAGCTTGACAGTTCGTTAATAATGGGAGAGCTGAACAGATCAAGTAATGAGACAAAATTCCCCGGCGGTAAAGGGATTAATGTATCAAGAGTCCTAAATAAAATGGGAGTTAAAAGTAAAGCACTCGGATTTGTTGGTGGATTTACAGGCTCCTATATTGAAGAATATCTCCATAACGAAAATATCGCGACAGATTTTGTACAAGTGAAGGAAGATTCGCGGATAAATATCAAGTTAAAAACTGGTGAAGAAACAGAAATAAATGCAAAAGGCCCTGCGATTACTGAGGAGAAGTTTGCGGAATTGAAAGCGATTGTTTCTTCATTAACAGCAGAAGATATTTTGGTATTGGCGGGAAGTGTTCCTTCATCACTGCCGAAATCAACCTATGAAGAAATTGTGAAAATATGTTCTGATAATGGAGTGGCATTCGTGGTAGATGCTGAGGGAGATTTGCTCTTGAATGTATTATCCTTTAAACCCCTGCTCATTAAACCAAACCATCATGAATTGGGGGATTTATTTGGAACGGTTCTTTCAACACCGGAAGAAGTGATCCCATATGCAAAAAAATTAATTGAAATGGGCGCAGAGAATGTCATTGTTTCATTAGCAGGTAATGGAGCTGTTTTTGTGAATCAAAAGACTGTTATCGTGTCAACAGTGCCAAAAGGTGAAGTCAAAAGTTCTGTAGGTGCAGGCGATTCAATGGTTGCTGGTTTTTTGGCAAAGTACACAGAATTAGGAGATTTAACTGCATCATTCCAATACAGTGTGGCGGCAGGCAGTGCAACAGCATTTTCTCTTGATCTTTGCACAAAAGCGCATGTGGAGGAACTGCTTCCACAAGTTCAAATTAGACGAATTTCAAAAGAATATAGATAAAACATCTTGAGGGAGAGATCTCTATGAAAATAACCGAATTATTATCAAAAGAAACGGTTTTGCTGACGATTCATGGCCAAGGCAAGCTAGAAGCGATTGATGAATTGGTCACAAAATTGGATCAGGCCGGTAAATTATCAAATCGTGAACAATTTAAAAGAGCCATTTTAAAACGGGAAGAGCAAAGTACGACTGGAATCGGAGACGGAGTAGCCATTCCGCATGCGAAGGATGCATCAGTTAAAAGCGCAGCGATTGCCTTTGGTAAATCTGTTGCGGGTGTAGAGTACGAAGCGCTCGATGGACAACCTTCCCATTTGTTTTTTATGATTGCTGCACCGGAAGGAGCAAACAATACCCATTTAGAAGCTTTGTCGCGCTTAGCCACGATTCTAATGAAGGACGATGCCCGTCAAAAGTTATTGGCAGCAGAAACGGCTGAAGATGTGTTATCTATTATTGACAGCTATGATTCGGAAGAAGGAGAAGAGGAAGTATCGGTTGCTGATAAAAAGAACTTTATTGTAGCTGTAACAGCCTGCCCGACGGGTATTGCTCATACTTATATGGCTGCAGATTCATTAAAAGCGAAAGCGGCCGAATTAGGTGTGGACATTAAAGTGGAAACAAATGGGTCTAGTGGTGCGAAAAATGTCCTAACCCAAGAGGAAATCGACAAGGCAGTGGCTGTTATTGTTGCCGCTGACACAAAAGTACAGATGGAGCGTTTCAAAGGTAAGCATGTTTTAGAGACAGCTGTTGCTGATGGGATTCGAAAGCCTGAAGAATTGATTAACCGGGCAATGAAGCAGGATGCACCCGTTTATGAAGGTACTTCAGAGAAAGCTGCAAGTTCATCTGAAGAAACCGGAAAACGCAGTATCGGGGGTACCATTTATAAACATTTAATGAACGGTGTTTCGAATATGCTACCATTCGTCGTCGGCGGCGGCATTTTGATTGCGATCTCATTTATGTTTGGTTATAATTCATCAGATCCCAACGACCCTAGCTATAATGCTTTTGCAGCGGCTCTGAATGAAATCGGCGGTGGAAATGCATTTGCCTTAATGATTCCGGTTTTAGCGGGATTTATCGCGATGAGTATTGCAGACCGCCCAGGTTTCGCCCCTGGTATGGTTGCCGGATTGATGGCTGCAAGCGGCGGGGCAGGATTCCTAGGCGGATTAATCGGCGGATTTTTAGCCGGGTATATGGTTGTAGGCTTGAAAAAAGCTTTCGCTAATATTCCAGCCTCTTTAGAAGGAATTAAGACGATACTCCTATTTCCGCTTTTAGGGATTGCACTGACAGGCTTTGCCATGAAGTATATTGTGAACACTCCTGTAGCAGCAGTTAATTCTGCAATTACTGATTGGCTATCTTCGCTTGGTACTGGAAATGCAGTGTTTTTAGGAATTATTTTAGGTCTTATGATGGCGTTTGATATGGGAGGACCGGTGAATAAATCGGCCTATGTATTTGGAACGGGTTTATTAGCAAGTGGTGTGTACGACCCAATGGCGGCTATCATGGCTGCTGGAATGGTTCCGCCGCTTGCGATTGCACTTGCGACAATGATCTTCAAAAACCGCTTTACAAAGCTGGATCGGGATGCTGGTAAAGTAAACTTTATTATGGGTTTGTCGTTTATTACAGAAGGAGCGATTCCATTTGCTGCTGCTGACCCATTACGTGTTATTCCTTCCATCATGGTTGGTTCAGCCATTGCTGGAGCCATCTCAATGGCTTCGGGAATTGGTTTACGTGCCCCGCATGGCGGTGTTTTCGTTATTCCATTTGTTGAGGGAAGTTGGATAATATATTTAGCTGGAATCGTAATGGGTGCTGTTGTATCAGCTGTAATACTGGGCTTATTGAAGAAACCAATCAAATAGACGTGAGAAAAGATCGCCTAAGCGAATTGCTTGGCGGTCTTTTTTTGTTTCTAAAACCAGCTCTCTTTTTAAGAATGTTATGTCTTGATTTAAGGAATGTTATCAATATACACCTTTAATACAATGCATTTATCTTAAGTAACAAAAGGAGTACGTTATTACATATGGCAGAATTTTTATATGAGAAGACTAGGTTGATTTACGATATTAGTGGAGAAGGCACCCCGATTGTTTTTATCCATCCGCCTGCGATGGGGAGAGTGGTCTTTCGATATCAGGAAGAGTTACACCGCCATTTTACGGTGATTCTTCCTGATTTAAGCGGGACAGGAGACTCAATTGGACCTGAGTGTACGGTAACAATTGATGGATATGCGAGAGAAGTAAAGGCGTTACTGGAGCATCTACATATAAAGCAGGCCGTCATTTGCGGTTATTCAGCAGGAGGCTGTGTTGCCCAGGAGTTCGCTCTTCAATTTCCCGACATGACACTGGGTCTAATACTTATCAGCGGGTATTCAGAGGTGCAATCACTGGGGTTTAAATATGAGCATTTAGCAGGGATGTATTTTGTGAAAAAATTTCCTGCTTTGCTTAGATATGTTATTTCTGCAGCTCATACAGATCATTCATCTTACCGCGATGAAATCAATCGGCATATGAAAAAAGCGAATCGCAATATGTGGATTGAGTTTTATGAGCAGTCACTATATTATAACTGTACACAAAGGCTGCCTGAAATTTCAGTGCCAATATTGCTCATGTATGGTTCAAAAGACTTTTCTAATCAACATTTGCGTTCTTTTGAAAAGCTGGCAAACCATCAAGCAGTAATTTTTCCGAAGGTTGCCCATCAATTACCGACAAAAAGAAGTCAATTAGTTAATCAAACGATCACTGGTTTTATAATTGAAAACATAGAAAAATCGCATTGATCATCAATGCGATTTTTCTATTAGGTATTTTAGTGTGCAGGTTCTTCCTTGTCAGGCTTAATGGCAATGAACGATGCAAATGCTGCCAACAAACTGCAGCCGCAAAGAATATAAAATAATAAATGTCCCGTTTTGTCCATTAGAATGGCAAGGACTGGGGGACCAGCGGCTACACCGATAAAGCGCATGGAGTTGTAAATAGATGTAATTGTGCCCCGATGCTCTTTTTCAATACCAACAGTAATAAGCGCATCAAGACACGGCAAAACAGCTCCGATTCCAATACCGCAAAAGAAGAACAAGCTTATCATAAACATTAGTAAATGAGAGAAGCTCAAGACAATAACAGATATTCCTAACAGAGTGCTTCCTGCAAATATAATCCATTTCATCAGCACTTTATTTTCTTTGATGATTTTTCCGGTGATGAAAGAAGTCAGGCATAAGGCCCCTAAAGGAATCGCTAATATCAGGCCTTTTTTTACACCGGTTATTTCATACGTTGTTTCGAGCATTTCTGATAAGTAGAACAGGACTCCAAATAATACAAACATTAAAATAGCTCCAATCAGAAAGATTGCATTAAGCCATTTTCCATTATGGGTAAAAGTTTTTCTAATATTTTGGAAAAACTGTTTGAATGGTATTGGCTTCTCCTTTGATTTGGGTGCTTTTACAAAAAATATCATCAATAAGGTTGAAAATACACAAAAAACAGGGATAGAGAAAAAAGGTAAATACCAGGTAACACCAGCTAAAAGTGCCCCAAGGATTGGACTTAGGACTTTCCCAAATGTATTGGATGTTTCAATGATTCCCAAGGTACTGCTCACATCTTTCTCATTTTTGAACATATCTCCGACTAATGGCATAACAATCGGAAAGGCACCCGCTGCACCGACCCCCTGTAATGCTCTGCCAATTAATATCAGCCAGTATGCATCCGTCATTTTCCATGCCGCCCAGCCGGAAATGAATCCACCGATTCCCGCAATAAGTAGGCTAGGTAGAATGACCTTTTTTCTCCCGATATGATCGGACAGGTAGCCGGCTAGTGGAATTAGGATAATTGCGACAATTGAATAGACAGTAATTATCATGCTTGATTGAAATGGAGAAATGGCTAATTTTTTCTCCATTGTTGGCAGCACCGGGATAAACATTGAATTCCCTAATGTCATTATAAGGGGAATTGATGACATTGAGAGAACCGCCCATTTATGTTTTTGGGCACCACGATCCTTCTTCTTTATGGACTGTTTTAAATCCATTGATAGTAATTCTTCAACATGATCCATGTCGCAAACCGCCTTTAATAAATAGTCACCTTAATAGGATTGCCATTTTTCTCGAAAGTAGCATGGAAAAAATTGAACGGAAATTTACAATGCCAGAAATGAGTCGTAATCAAATAATTATAATTTTTGAATTATTATTTAAAATTTATGGTTGACGAAAGATTGAATAAGTATTAATATAAAAATCAAATAAATCGAACGGCTAGGAAGAAGAGAAGTAACTTTTTGGAACACTATAGAGAGCTGATGGTTGGTGCAAATCAGTGTGGGAAGAAAAGCGAATGGACTTCTGAGCCCCAAACCGAACCTTTTAGAGCAGTAGGCTTTGGCGAATGTCTCATCGTTACAAGAGACAAGTATTAAAACATTTTCGTTTTGATGCTTGTTAAGTGAGCTGTTTAAGCAGCTAATGAAGGTGGCACCACGGGTTTCTCGTCCTTTTTTGACGGGAAGCCCTTTTTGTTTTTCATAAAAAAAATATCTAAATCGTTGAGTAAGAGTAGTACACGTTGTTCTTCGTTACAGAGAGCCGGGAATGGTGTGAACCGGTACGAATACATCGCTGGAATGGACTTACGAGAGGCAGCCTGAAACCCTAGTAGGGCTGAACGGAATTCCACCGTTAAAGGGATAGGGTATAGAAATTTTGTATCCGAAAAGAGAAAGCCTTAAGTGGGCTTTAACAGAGGTGGCACCGCGGTCATAAATCGTCCTCTATTCACATTATTTATATGTGGATAGGGGACTTTTTTATTTTATAAATAAATGGAGGGTAAATTGTTATGAATTCGTTTAGTAGAGAAGAGCTGAGTTTAGATGCATTGATTATTGAGGAAATTGAAGGAGATACGCTGACACCCATATCCATTTACCAAAAATTAAAGGGTAAAAAGAAATTCTTGCTTGAAAGCTCGTTAAAGCATGAGAACTCAGGTCGCTTTTCCTTTATCGGTGCAGAACCATTTATGGAGCTGATAGGTAATGGAAATAGCAGTCAAATTATTATAAATAATGAACATAAATATATAAATCAAAAACCTTTAGAGGTGCTAAAAACATTATTGCCTGAAGAGTCTCCTAAGCCGGAGCCGTTATTTCCATTTATCGGTGGAGCAGTAGGGTATGCCGGTTACGATGCCATCCGTCAATATGAAAAGATCGGTGAGATTCCTAACGATGAATTAATGCTCCCAGATGTCCACTTTTTATTCTTTGAAGTCTTGGTTGTGTTTGATCATCTTGAGCAAAAGGTTTATATAGTTGCATCTCAGCAGCCAAACGGTTCAACTCTTGAAGAACTAGCAAACCAAATTGAGCACATAAATGGACAAATAACAAAGGGAGTGGCTGAAGATGTTGTTAAGGAAGTCAACCTTTCAGCTTTTCAAGCATCCATTCCAAAAGAGCAATTTATGAATCATGTCGAAAAGGCAAAAAAATACATTGAAGATGGCGACATTTTCCAAGTTGTATTATCGCAGCGATTAAAAGCGGAACTAGAAGGAGAACCATTCTCATTGTACCGAAAACTAAGAGTAAAAAATCCTTCACCGTATATGTATTATTTCGATTTTCAAGCTTATTCGATAGCCGGGGTCTCACCTGAGAGCTTGATTAAGGTAAAAGGAAGACAGGTCATCACGAATCCGATTGCCGGTACAAGACCTAGGGGAGCAAATGAAGAAGAGGATAGACGCTTGGCAGAGGATTTACTGGCTGATGAAAAGGAATTGGCTGAGCATAAAATGCTCGTTGACTTAGGCCGAAATGATCTAGGTCGCGTTTGTGAATTTGGTTCTGTCCAAGTGACGAAGTTCCTTGAAATTGAAAAATACAAGCATGTAATGCATCTTGTTTCAGAGGTGGAAGGAAATTTGGTGGAAAATTACTCTCCAATCGATGCCTTAATTTCGTGTTTACCAGCTGGAACAGTCTCGGGAGCCCCGAAAATTAGGGCAATGGAAATTATCAATGAAATGGAGAACAGTAAAAGAGGCATTTATTCGGGCGCAATCGGATATGTTTCAGCAAACGGAAATCTTGATTTTGCTTTAGCGATACGCACGATGGTGATCAAGGGAAAGGAAGCCTATATTCAGGCTGGAGCAGGGATTGTGTATGATTCCATTCCTGAAAAAGAATATGAAGAAACACTTCATAAATTAAGAATGTTTTTGGGAGGGGACAGTAAATGATTTTATTAATTGATAATTATGACTCCTTTACGTATAACCTTTATCAATATCTTGGAGAACTAGGTGAAAATCTTGTTGTAAAAAGAAATGATGGTTTAACAATTAATGAAATTGAAAAACTCAAGCCGGAGGCCATTGTCATTTCTCCGGGGCCAGGCAGACCGGAGCATGCAGGAATTTGTGTTGAAGCAATCCAATCCTTTTACGAAAGAATTCCGATTCTCGGCATATGTCTTGGCCATCAGGCTATCGGATACAGTTTTGGGGCTGTTATAAAAAAGGCTGAAAAAATCATGCATGGAAAGGTTTCACAAATTCGCCATTCAGAAAAGGATTTATTCCATGCCCTGCCCCAGGATATTGAAGTAATGCGTTATCACTCATTAGTGATTCAAAAGGGTAGCTTGCCAAACGAGTTTGAGGAAACAGCCCTTTCGATTGATGATGAAGAGATTATGGCGATTAAACATAAGGACTTTCCGTTATATGGGATGCAATTTCATCCTGAATCAATTGGAACCGGTGATGGTAAGAAAATGTTAGCTAATTTTTTATCCGAAATCAGAAAGGAAGTTGCGATATGAAAGAAATATTAGTTCGTTTAACGGCAGGAGAAGCATTAACAGATCAGGAAATTAAGAAGGCTATGGAGCGTTTATTTTCCGATGATATTACGGACAGTGAAATTTCAGCTTTTCTAATCGGCTTAAAAACAAAAGGGGAAACGGTTGATGAAATAGCAGGGCTTGTAAACGGCATTCGTGCAAATGCATTAAAGTTCAAGAAGAAATTTCCAGATGTTATGGATAATTGCGGTACCGGCGGTGATGGAGTCAAAAGCTTTAATGTAAGCTCAACTTCAGCGTTTGTCATTGCAGCAGCAGGCATACCGGTTGCAAAGCATGGAAACCGCAGTGTATCAAGTAAAACTGGCAGTGCAGATGTGCTGGAAGAGCTGGGAATTGAATTGAACCTCTCCTCTGAAAGAATCGAAGAAATCATTGAAGAAGTAGGCATTGCCTTTTTGTTTGCGCCAAACGTCCATCCGAAAATCAAACGAATCCAAAAGGTTCGCAAGGATTTAGGGATTCCAACCGTATTTAATCTTTTAGGTCCTTTAATGAACCCAGTTGATTTAGATACACAATTTTTAGGTGTGTACCGTCGGGATTTAGCGAAGATGTTTGCGGAAGTCCTTCATGCCTTGGGACGAAAACGGGCTGTTGTCTTAAACGGTGCGGGATCAATGGATGAGGCATCACTTCAAGGTGACAACTATTTAGTTATTCTGGAAAATGGCGTTATCAGTGAAAAAACGCTTCATCCAGAAGAAGTGGGGTTACCGGTTTATCCGAATGAAGCAATTGTCGGCGGTTACGCACGTGAAAATGCCGAAATATTGCGAAATGTCTTAAAAGGGAAAAAAGGAGCCTACCGCGATACTGTATTACTAAATGCCGGCATCGGTATTTATGTTGGAGGTAAAGCAGATAGTATTCAACATGGTGTCGAAATGGCGGAGGAATTAATCGATTCAGGAGCAGCGCTTGAAAAACTAAATCGCTTGATTGAAGTAAGCAAATTAAAGTCAGAGGTGATATAAGTGGCAACGATTTTAGATACCATTTTAGCAGAGAAAAAAGTAGAGGTTGAACATTTATATAGGAATCAAGTAGAGGTTACAGAGGAAAGCAGCCATCCACAGCTTTCTTTTCTGTCGATTCTCAAAAAGGCAGAGGATTTGGCAATCATTGCTGAATTTAAACGGGCCAGCCCATCAAAAGGGGTTATTAACTCAGGATTAGATCCTGCCGACCAGGCTAGCACCTACATTCAATATGGTGCGAGTGCTGTTTCGGTATTGACAGATAAACGTTTCTTTAAAGGAAGTTTCACGGATTTAGAAAAAGTGCGAAATGCCATTAATGCTCCAATTCTTTGTAAGGATTTCGTTGTTGATTCAATCCAAATAGATGTTGCAAAAGCATCCGGAGCGAACATTGTATTACTGATTGCGGCAGCGATGAAGGAGGAAAAGCTGGCTGAACTGTATCAATATGCTAAAGCGAAAAATCTTGATGTCTTATTGGAAGTGCATAATGAAGAAGAATTAGAAACTGCACTTAGAGTCGGAGCGAAAATAATCGGCGTGAATAACCGAAATTTAAAGAACTTTGAAGTGGATCTTTCAGTAACAGAAAAGCTTGGTCCTATCGTTAAAAAGGCAGGGGCTTATTTAATCAGCGAAAGCGGTATTAAAACGATTGACGATGTAAAACGGGTTATCGATGCAGGGGCAAATGGAATATTAGTCGGTGAAACCTTTATGAAAGCAGAAAATCTTGCTCGGACATTACAGGAAATGAAGCTGCCGATTCAAAAGGATGCCAAAATATGAAAGTAAAAATATGCGGCTTGCAAAATGTGGAACCAGCATTATTTGCTGTTAGAAACGGCGCTGATGCAATAGGGTTTGTTTTTGCAGAGAGTAAGCGTCAAATTACGCCCCTAATGGCAAAACAGATTATTTCCGCATTGCCGAAAGAAGTAAAAAAAGTAGGGGTATTTGTTAATCCAACTATGGAAGAAATTGAGAAAATTGTATCTGAAACAGGTATTGATACGGTTCAGCTTCATGGCAATGAAACCCCAGAATTTTGTCAATCGATTCCATATCCGATCATAAAGGCCTTTAGTATAGAGTCTGCCCGAGACTTGGAAAAAATTCATACTTACCCATGTGAATTTGTTCTTTTAGACGGACCAAAAGGCAAATATCATGGTGGAAACGGGATTGCCTTTGATTGGAATATTTTATCCTGCTTTGACTTCAAAGAGAAAAAAGTCATATTGGCCGGAGGGTTAAATCCAGAAAATGCAGCCGCGGCTCTGAAAACCAACGCTTATATGTTAGATGTGTCAAGCGGGGTTGAAAGTAATGGACAGAAGGATCTGAATAAAATAAAGAAATTTTTAGATTGTGTAAAAAATACGCAGCCAATGGAGGAAATCAAATGAGCACATATACAATGCCGGATCAAACAGGTCATTTTGGACAATTTGGAGGCCGCTATATACCAGAAACGCTGATGTCAGCGATTCTGGAATTAGAGGAAGAATACAAGAAAGCTAGACAGGATGAGGATTTCTATAAGCAGCTTAACTACTTGTTGAAGGATTATGTAGGACGCGAAACATCGCTTTATTATGCAAAGAATCTAACCAAAAAGGCAGGCGGCGCGAAAATTTATTTAAAGCGGGAAGATTTAAATCATACAGGTGCACATAAAATCAATAATACGATCGGTCAGGCGCTTCTTGCCGTCCGGATGGGAAAAAGAAAAATTATTGCCGAAACAGGAGCTGGACAACATGGAGTGGCAACAGCAACGGTTTGTGCACTCTTAAATTTAGAATGTATGATCTTTATGGGGGAAGAGGATATTAAGCGCCAGCAGCTGAACGTTTTTCGGATGGAGCTTTTAGGTGCAAAAGTGGTTAGTGTGACATCTGGCAGCAGAACATTAAAGGACGCCACTAATGAAGCCCTACGTTACTGGGTTGCAAATGTCAATGATACGCACTATATTATCGGCTCTGTTATGGGTCCGCATCCTTTCCCTATGATCGTCCGCGATTTTCAAAGTGTCATAGGAAAAGAAACGAAAGAGCAATATGTTGAAAAAGAGGGAAAACTCCCAGATGCATTGATTGCTTGTATTGGCGGCGGCAGTAATTCAATGGGGATGTTTTATCCTTTTATAGAGGATAGCGATGTGAAGTTGTATGGAGTCGAAGCTGCCGGACAGGGAATTGATACTAATTACCATGCTGCATCTCTGACAAAAGGAAAGCCGGGTGTACTGCACGGGGCATCCATGTATTTGCTGCAAAATGAAGATGGGCAAATTCAAGAGGCGCATTCCATTTCAGCCGGCCTTGATTATCCGGGGGTTGGACCAGAGCATAGCTACTTGAAGGATCTAGGCCGTGTCAAATATGATTCAATTACTGATGCAGAGGCTTTAGCCGCCTTGCAAACATTATCTCAAGTTGAGGGGATCATCCCAGCCTTAGAAAGTGCACATGCTGTTGCCTATGCGATGAAGCTGGCGCCAACGATGAAACAGGATGAAGGAATTGTTGTTTGCTTATCAGGCAGAGGAGATAAAGATGTTGAAGCTGTAAAAGCTTATTTGGAAGGGGAAAACTAAGATGAATCGTTTGGAAAAAGCATTGCAAAACGTAAAGCTTGGACACGAAAAGGGATTTGTTCCTTATATTATGGCAGGAGATGGCGGGTTAGACGTACTTGAAAGCCAGATTCGCTTTTTAGAAGCTTGCGGCGCAACAGCTATTGAAATCGGTATTCCTTTTTCCGATCCGGTTGCAGATGGTCCGGTTATTCAGCAGGCAGGAATTAGGGCGCTAAAAGCAGGAACGACTGTTAAGAACATTATCGATACAATTGAATCCTTCCGTGCTGAAGTGGAAATTCCGCTTATTTTTATGACTTATATGAATCCGATTTTAGCCTATGGCAAGGAAGTCTTTATTGCAGATTGTAAAAAAGCAGGTATTGATGGTTTAATTCTCCCTGATTTACCAATTGAAGAAGAGGAAATCCTTGCGCCAATCGCAGAAAACGCAGGTATCGAGATTATACGCTTAGTGACATTAAATAGTTCAGACGAAAGAATTAAAACCATTTCTAATAAAGGCTGTGGTTTCTTATATGCTGTAACAGTAAATGGAATTACAGGAGCAAGACAAGGTTTTCATGAAGAACTTCATAAACACTTGCAGCGCGTAAAAGACATTTCCCCTCTGCCAGTTTTTGCTGGGTTTGGAATCTCAACCCCAGAGCATATTAAAGAGATGACACAATTTTGTGATGGCGTCATAGTCGGGAGTAAAATTGTTGACCTTTTTTACCAAAAGGATGAGGCAAAAATAAAAGAATTAATTCAAACGGCTAAATCAGTATCCGTTTAATTTTACTTAATCGTTGTAATTTACGAGGGTTGGGGAATAATAAGTAGAGAAATTAACTAGTGGTTATCAACATAGAGACAGCAAGGGATGCCAAAAGGAATGACAGCAATGGAACAGAAAGATCAATATATGGAACATTTACATCGTTACATGGGGCATATTGAGTCCCAAGTAAATAAAATTAATGCAACGATTCATGAGCATGACTGCTGCATTTTATCGGATCTTGATCAAATGCAAAGGCTTGTAACTGAAGCGCAAAATCTCGCTGCTGTTTATTATCTGCAATCATATTTAGCACCCTATACGAAGCAATATATTAATTTATCACTGGCAGCGCAGCACCTTTCAGAAAAACGGCATGGTGCGTTAATTGCCGTGGAACGATCAGACCGATTAGATCCATATATCCATAATGGAACGTTGATTGAGGCAGACATCAGCCATATTTTACTTGAAACGGTGTTTTATCCAGGGAATCCATTACATGACGGAGGAGTTGTCATTCGTGATGGCACGATTTATTCGGCAGGTAATATTTTTCCTGTAACAGATATTACGTATCAGCATCGCAAGCTTGGAACGAGACACCGTGCTGCGATCGGACTATCTGAAATAACGGATGCAGTGGTTATAGTGGTATCTGAAGAAACCGGCCGAATATCCTTTGCATTAAATGGGCAATTATTTGTCGTCCGAGCAAGCGTATAAGAAATTAGGAGGATGATTTAATAAAAAAAACAGCCACAGGATTGTGGCTGTTTTTTTTATCCATCCGTATCGATGGTCGTTTTTCTTAATTGTAAAAAACGGACAAAGTTAAGGATAATTGTTTTTGTGACTGCATAGAAGGGAATGGCTAGTATCATTCCTAGGATACCGGCTAAATTTCCGGCAACAAGGAGAATGATAATGATGGTGGCTGGGTGAGTATCCAATCTTTTTCCCAGTATAAGCGGAGAAAGCACATTCCCCTCAACCTGCTGGGCAATTGTAATGACCACGATAACCAAAATTGCTTTTGTAGGTGAATCAAATAATGCAATAATAACGGCCGGCGCACCGCCCAAAAAAGGTCCGACATATGGAATAATATTTGTAACAGCAACGATTAAGGCCATGACCAGCGCATACGGCAGATCAATAATGACATAACCGATAAAGGAAAGGGTTCCTACAAATAAAGCAACGGTTACCTGACCGTTTATGTATGCGGCCAGTGTTTCGCCTGTTTCTTTCAATGTTTTTAAGCCTTCATCTCGATACGAATGGGGAAGAAATTTTGCAATTAAAGCCGGAAATTTGTCTCCATCCTTGAACATATAAAATAACAAAAAAGGAACGGTCACAATGGTAATAGCAATATCGGCTACTACACCGACAATGCTTGAGATGCTGTTTGTGATTCTCGTAGGAAGTGTGGCAGCATAATTATTAAGTTCTTCTACAATATTGCTTATCGAAATATAGTCTTGTGTCATGACCCACTTGAATTGTTCCGAGTCGGAAAGCTGATCTAAAAATAACATCGTTTGCCGATAATACCTTGGAACATCATTTACGAAGGCTGTTACCTGCTTTGAAATCATGGGAATCAGATTGCCGATAATGAGGCCGATCAGGCCGATAATCACAACATAAATCACAATAATCGCGAGTAAACGCGGTAATTTAAGTCGTTGAAGATACCCGACAAAGGGATTTAATAGAAAAAATAAAAAACCAGATATAAGGATTGGAAAAAATAATGTCGAGAAGAAAATCCCTATTGGTTCAAATAGAAATGAGATTTTAGTTGATAAATAAATAATGCCAATGATAATTAATATTTGCAGTGTCCAATATTGAAATTTCTTTTTTGCCAAATGTTTCACCTTTTCTTCTAAGATAGGATTATTATAACAAAAATAGCGTTATTTACATAATTTTTAAACGAATCTGATGTTAGAATTGGATACAAAAAAGCTTGGATATGTATCCAAGCCAAGGAATGTAATCTGTATACATTAATTAATTAATTAATTAATTAATTAATGATTGCAACGGTGCTGGTATTCTTCCAGCGCGCCGAATCATTTTTTCTGAGCTGTAAGGATTTACGCCCATAACAGGTGCACGACCCAGCAAGCCGCCAAACTCTACCATATCACCTTCTTTTTTACCTGGTACAGGTATGACACGTACTGCGGTTGTTTTTTTATTAATCATACCAATTGCTGCTTCATCTGCGATAATGGCGGAAAGAGTAGCAGGAGTTACATCACCTGTTAAAGCAATCATATCAAGACCAACAGAGCATACACATGTCATGGCTTCAAGCTTTGACAATGTCAGGGCATTATCGATGATGCCGCGGATCATTCCGTTATCTTCACTAACAGGAATAAATGCACCGCTTAAGCCGCCGACATAAGAACTAGCCATGGCTCCGCCTTTTTTTACCGCATCATTCATTAAGGCGAGAGCAGCGATTGTGCCATGGGTTCCAACTCTTTCTAAGCCAATTTCTTCAAGAATTTCTGCGACACTGTCATTTTGGGCATTTGTTGGAGCAAGTGATAAATCCATGATCCCAAATGGAACGTTCAAGCGCTCTGCCACGACACGGCCGATTAATTCTCCGGCACGGGTAATCTTAAAGGCTGTTTTTTTAATGATATCGGCAACTTCGCCAAGATCGGAATCAGGGTATCTTTTCAATGCATTTAATACGACACCTGGTCCACTTACACCAACGTTTAATACAACCTCGCCTTCACCTGCACCGTGAAAAGCTCCAGCCATAAATGGATTGTCTTCCACAGGGTTACAGAACACAACGAGCTTTGCACAGGCAAGTCCGTTTTCATGCTTTGTTCGCTCAGCAGCTTCTTTAATAATGTTCCCCATTTGTTTAACTGCATCCATGTTGATGCCTGAGCGGGTGGAAGCTACAGAAACCGAAGCACATACACGTTGTGTCACACTTAAAGCTTCTGGAAGTGCATCAAGTAATGTTTGATCCCCTTTTGAAACTCCTTTATGTATAAGTGCAGAAAATCCGCCGATAAAATCAACTCCGAGAGAAACTGCCGCCCGGTCAAGTGTCTTTGCTAGTTCGACTGCTTGCTCTTTCGTGGCCTGACCAAGTATCTCTGAAATGGGGGTGATGGAGATTCTTTTATTAATGATTGGAATTCCGAATTCTTTTTCCGCTTTCTCTGCTACATCCTTTAAATCTTTTGCATATGTTGTGATTTTCTCATATACACGCTTGTTCATTTTTTCAAAATCACGATCGGCACAATCGCGAAGATTGATTCCCATCGTTACAGTCCGGATATCTAAATTTTCGACTTGAACCATGCGAATCGTTTCAATCATTTCATTAATAGCAATGTTCATGGATGAAAAACCCCCTTTCTTAAACGCGATGCATTGCTTGGAAAATTTCTTCTAATTGCAGGGTGATGTTTAAACCAAGAGCATCACCAATTTCGGTTAATTGCTTTTGTAGTCCTTCAAGGTCGTGATAATCAGTAACATCGACAAGCATCATCATCGTGAAAAAATCCTGTAAAATCGTTTGACTGATGTCGAGAATATTTACTTTGTTTTCAGATAAAATGGTTGTTACTTTGGCAATAATACCTACTTGGTCTTTCCCAACCACACTTACAATTGCCCGTCTTTGCTTCATTTCGTTCACCTCGGAGTCATAATTTGTCGCGTATTCAAGTCAATATTATTCTCTTTTTTCACTATATATATATATTGTAGAATAATGTGAAAAAATATCAATATTTTTAACACTCATTCATTTCGGAATAGAGCATCAGCCTGGTATGAAGTATTGACATCTGAACTCTTCGTGTGCATAATAATAAAAAATGAACGATATTTGAACGTCGACGATGGATCAGTACGAGATCCTTTTTGTGCAAGAGAGTGAGGTTTGTAGCTGGAAGACCTCATCACAAGAAAGCCTCAGAACCTGCCGTCCGAGTCCTGTGTTAAACACGGGCGCTAAAGTTTAGCGTTATCCAATCAAGCGGAATGCTGATTTCGGCATTCAATGAAGGTGGTACCACGGAAACTAGCCCTTTTCGTCCTTTACATAGAGGATGAAAAGGGCTTTTTGTGTAACGTGGACCACTAATAAAGTCTTATTCTTTTTGAATTAATGTCTGGAAACTGAAAATTATGAATATGTTTGTTAAAATATAAGAAGCAGAGGGTTGAACAATGGAGAAGAAACGAATTGTTGTTAAGATTGGTAGCAGTTCATTAACAAACTCAAAGGGTGAAATTGATCAAGAAAAGTTTAGCGATCATGTTGAAGCAGTTGCTGCGCTGCGAGAACAGGGCCATGAAGTTTTATTAGTATCATCAGGAGCAGTAGCGGCTGGTTTTTCCAGACTTGGCTATCCTACAAGGCCTGTAACACTTAAAGGAAAACAGGCTGCTGCCGCTGTCGGGCAAAGTTTATTAATACAATCGTATATTGAACAGTTCAGTGGCTTTAATATTATACCAGCGCAAATATTATTAACCAGAAATGACTTTTCGAAAAAGGACCGTTATCGAAATGCCTTTCAGACCATTTCCGAACTTTTGGATAGGGGGATTTTACCGATTATTAATGAAAACGACACGGTGTCGGTTCAAGAACTTACATTTGGTGACAATGATATGCTGTCAGCACTGGTCAGCGGACTCGTACATGCTGAACAATTGATTATTTTAACAGATATCAATGGCCTTTATGATTCGAATCCTCAAGTGAATCCTCTAGCAAAGAAATGGACCCACATCGCTGATATTACGGATGAGATGATGAGTGCAGCAGGGGAGTCAGGTTCAAAGGTCGGTACCGGCGGAATGAGATCCAAATTGGAAGCCGCTAAAACAGCATTGTCCCTTGGAGTCAAAGTCTTCATCGGCAAAGGGTCTGGTAAAATGAAATTATTGGAAATCCTTGCTGGGAACGGAGATGGAACCTATATTGGCGACGACACTCTGACAACGATCAATACCCCAAAGCAATGGATTGCTCTTCATTCAGAGGTAGCTGGAAAAGTATATATTGACCGTGGTGCGGAATTGGCCATGACTCTTGAAGGCAGAAGTTTATTGCCAGCGGGGATTTATGATATTGTTGGCAGGTTCGAAAAAGGAGATGTTGTAGAGGTTTTTGGTTCAACAGGTCTAATTGGTAAAGGGGAAGTATATTATTCTTCAGAAGAATTGAAAAAGGTAATGGGAAAACGAAGTGATGAAGTAGAAAAAGAAATGGTAGTCGCAGCTATCGAAGTGATTCATCGGGATAATTGGGTGAAAGTAGACAAATAAGGAGGAAAATCATGAGCGAAGTGTTAGAAAAAGGGAGAGCAGCTAAAAAGGCAAGTTTTCAATTAAACGGAAAAACAACGGCAGAAAAAAATGAAGCGTTAGCGCGCATATCCGAGCAGCTGATCATTGACCAAGCTGAAATTTTGGCAGAAAATTCCAAAGACTTAGAACATGGAAAACAGAAAGGACTGTCAGATTCAGTCTTAGACCGGATTATGCTGAATGAAAAACGAATAAAGGATATGTCAGAGGCTATCCAGCAATTAATTAAACTTGAGGATCCAGTCGGTGAGATCCTTGAGACGATCCATAAGGAAAATGGATTAATCATTGAAAGTAAACGGGTACCGATTGGTGTCATCGGGATGATTTATGAGGCAAGACCAAATGTGACAATTGATGCTGCCACATTGGCAGTGAAAACAGGTAATGCCATCATTTTAAGAGGAAGTTCATCAGCACAATATTCTAATTATGTATTGACGAAGACAATTCATCGCGCACTTGCCAAAACAAATCTGCCAATAGATGCAGTACAATCGATTGAAAATACAAATCGAGAAAGTGCAAAAGAATTGTTCCACTTAAATGACTATTTAGATGTGTTAATTCCACGTGGAGGCAAAAGTCTAATCGATACCGTAGTGAAGGAAGCATCTGTACCGGTTATAGAAACTGGTGCAGGAAACTGTCATCTATTTATTGATGAAAGTGCTAAACTGGAAATGGCTGTTCGTATTTCCATTAATGGGAAAACACAGCGGCCATCTGTATGTAACGCGATTGAATCAATCCTGGTTCATGAAAACTGGTTTAATCAATATGGCGAAGAGCTAGTTGCTGCTTTAACAGAAAAAGGCGTGGAAATTATTGGTGATGAAAAGGTTTGTCAAAAATTACCATCCACAAAACCTGCAAGTGAAGAGGATTGGTACACAGAATTTCTAGCTCTTACAGTTAGTATAAAGGTTGTTTCAAATGTAGATGAAGCGATCGAGCATATCAATAAATACGGCACAAGGCATTCTGAAGCCATCATTACTGAAAATCAAGAGCACGCAAATAGTTTCTTAACTTTTGTTGATGCTGCAGCAGTTTATCATAACGCGTCGACAAGGTTTACGGATGGATTTGAGTTTGGTTTTGGTGCAGAAATTGGAATTAGCACGCAAAAATTACATGCACGCGGACCTATGGGATTAAAAGCGTTAACATCTAATAAATACTTTATTCGCGGCGAAGGTCAGGTACGAGGGTAATAGCCATAGTTACTAAGAGGAAGGATAGTCCAGAGGCTATCCTTCCTCTTGGTATGTAATAAAGAATGGTTATATATTTGGGGTAAATTGATCGCTTGGGATTTTACATAAAGTAACATATAAACTAACTGGTTCATTACTTTAGTTTTTAAATGCAAACTCTTCATCCCCTGATGCATGAATGAGATCATGCCGTAATGCCCGTTTCTTTTCCATTAATGATTAATGTTCCATTGCCTTTTAACACATGTAGAAATAATTCTGAACCTGGATGAGTATGGGTGGGGAGTTCCTTACCAGGTATGAAACTAAGCAAAAATACTGTATTTCCACCCTCATTGAATAAGATTCGTTTCGTAAAACGGTTTTCACTATACTCAATCGCATCTAAAATTGATTTTTTTTCCATTGGTATATACCTCTATTTTTTCAATCTATCATAGATTTTTTACCTTATATTGAAATACGATGCATTTTAGCATCGGCTAAAAGAGATTAGAGAGCTTCGTTGTGGCTGTAATATTGATTTAGGATTATAATAGTGCAAGGGTTACGAAATTCTCATTATTTCTCGGGAAACCGCAAAAATAGACATTTCAGCTCATGTGGTTGTCATCTACTGTAATATCTTTGGGATTTTATTGTTAAATTGTCACAAAGAGGCGGTTTATCAATCAAATGTCACGTATTTTTTAACAAGCATTATCGGTAAGGGAGTCGATAATATTGAATTATTCGCAATCAAATAGGGAAATAAAATTAATCGCATTAGATATGGATGGTACATTATTAAATAACCAGCAGGAAGTATCCAATTCAAACCGTGAAGCGATTAGTCAAGCTAAAGAAAAAGG
Organism: Niallia oryzisoli; assembly: GCF_036670025.1. NCBI lineage: Bacteria > Bacillati > Bacillota > Bacilli > Caryophanales > Bacillaceae > Niallia > Niallia oryzisoli. Next base: position 1,979,470 of record NZ_CP137640.1, read on the forward strand.
AGTACAGGTTATACTTTGTACGGGACGCTCGATCATGACATGTCACGAATATGCCAAATCTCTTAATCTGTTATCAAATTTAGTTACAGTAAATGGCGGTGAAATATGGGATCAAGGAAAGCTGTTGGAAAGAAATGCGCTACAATCTGAACAGGTCCAATGGATGTGGGAACTTTCGCAAACATATGGAACAAAGTACTGGGCGACAAGTATTGACCGTGTTTGGCGAAATCAAATGCCTGACAACATTTTAGCTCATCAATGGCTCAAGTTTGGTTATGATATTGATGATACCGAGATTAGGCATGCGATCTTAAAACAGCTCAAAGATAAGCCATTTCTTGAAACGAGCAATTCTAGTCCGGTAAATATTGAAATTAATGCTGCAGGCATTAACAAAGCACAAGCGATAACGAAAGTTTGTGACCGTTTGAATCTATCGTTAGACAATGTTATGGCTATCGGGGATAGTTTAAATGATATCCTGATGATTCAAAAATCAGGTCTTGGTGTTGCAATGGGAAATGCTCAGGAAGAAGTGAAGCATGCTGCTGATTGGGTAACAATCACGAATCAAGAAGACGGAGTAGCAGAGGCAATAAAGCAATGGGTATTATAATATTTCAATTTACTTGAAAAAGTCATGTACCTCCTTAAAATAAGAAATATAGTTATAGGGGGAGAATGTATGTTAAAGACAACGAAAAAGTTAATAAACGAACAAGAAGTGATATGGATATTAAAAGAAATTGTAGAAAAATCTTATGAAGAAATAAAAGATGAGGAAGTTCTGCTTTGTTTGGAATGTGCGGACGTTGATTTGGAAATTGCTACCTCAAATCACTTTGAATTTCAAGAAGCGATTAAAAAGAATTTTGAACTAGATAAATTTGGCGAGATCCTTGATTATGATGGGTATCGACAATTAATGTATGAGTTGTATGATTATTTTATTGAACTGCATATTTCTAGCGGCTTTTTTGACTTTTTTCCTGAAGGTGAATATGAAGTAGAGGGAGAAATGATATTATCCGATTCCGATATTATTGCGCCGAAAGGGAAATTTTACGCTCCGTTTGAGCATGCATTGCTAAACAATAAATCCTGATTGTTTGTTAATGTGAACAGAATCAATTGACAAAACAGTTTTTATTAAATATAGTAGTTTTATATACTTGACGACGTTTATTAAGCATGTAAAAGATAGGATGAGTATCTTCAGGATCTCTTCTTATCTTACTCTATATTGTATAGTATATCGCAAAAATTTTTAACATTAAAACCAAGTAAACTTATAAGATATATTAGAAAAGGGAGTTTTAAAGCGAGAAAGGGGCGATAAATGATGAAAAAATCAGTATTTATAAAATGGAAGAATGAACAATTAGCGGCGGTGATTGATTATCCTACAAACTTGGAGGAAGGGAAAAACTATCCCCTTATCATTATTTGTCATGGCTTTATTGGCAGCAAGGTGGGTGTTGACAGGTTATTTGTGAAAGCTGCAAAAGAACTGACTCAAGATCAATTCATTGTTTTGCGCTTTGATCTCTCGGGCTGTGGAGAAAGCAGCGGTGAATATGGAAGAACAGGATTACATGATTTTATTAATCAATTAGAAACTGTGATTGATTTTGCTTGTCGAGTAAAACACGTGGATCCTGAACAAATCACTGTACTTGGACATAGTTTAGGTGGGGCAACAGCTGTATTAACAGCAGTTAATGATAAACGGGTTAAACGTTTAATTCTCTGGTCTGCTGTGGCTAATCCATATGAAGATATTCGCAGGATTGTGGGCAAAGAAACAGTCCGTTCCTTAAAGTACCGGTCTGAAATTGATTATTTAGGTTACACACTGACAGAGCCTTTCTTTGAATCATTGGCACGCTACCAACCGTTACAAATAGCTGATCGTTTTATTGGAAATGTACTGATTGTCCATGGCACTGGCGATGAAGAGATCCCTGTCCGTTATGCAAAAGACTATGAACAGGCGTTTTCGAAACGGGCATGTGGAAATGCAGCAAGCTATGAGATTGCTGGAGCCAACCATACCATTTCCAATGGCGGACATTTTACAGACCTAATCCATATTACGAGGAAATGGATCAGAAATGACATGAAAATAACCCTAAATCAAAACGTATCTTGAAACTTTTTATCGAGCTTTGCGTTTGAATAACAGATAAGATTATTCAAGGAGTGAGCAGTAGAAATGGAAAAAGAAGTACAGGGGAAAAAGCCAGGACCAATGCTGTTGGGAATGTTTTGGAGTCCAGGGGAACAATTTAATAAGATCCGCCAAAATCAGCGGATATGGATTCCACTCTTGATTGTCACTGTGTTAAATATTGCTGCGTATCTGACTATAGCGTTGTCAATGACAACAGAGGATTTAATGCTGCCTGGTATGACATTTGATGAAGCGGCAATGACGCTTGCAATTGCAAAAGCGACAACCGCTGTGTCCGGATTTGTAGCACCTATTTTTGCTATTTTGGTTTCAACGCTTATTCATTTTATTATTGTGAAGACCGCTAGAAAAGAAACATCATTTAAGCAATTATTCTCAATGAATACATATATTTATTTTATTAGTGCTGTTGGATCATTATTAAATTTCGCTATTATGGCAGTGATCGGCATGAGCAGTACAGATGGGTATATCACAAGTCTTGCTCATTTATTAAATAGTAAATCAAGCGTGTTAGGTGCATTCGAGTTATTTAGTATTTGGACAATGATTTTAACCGCACTTGGGTTACATAAGGTTGGTCAGCTTTCTAAAGCAGTATCCTTTACGATCGTCATTATCTTCTTCTTGATTAGACTTAGTTTTGCTGCACTGGGTACCTTAATTTCCGGGATAACTGGACTATAAGGAAATGAAAAATTTGCATTGGTGTAAACGTGAATAAACAAACAAACAGGGTTTCCTGTCTGTTTGTTTATTCACGTTTTTATGAAAAAACTCAAAGATCTGATGTATTGTTGCAGCTTTGCTTATCAAAAGATTGATATAAATATATATACTCATCTAGTTTTTGACTAAGATGGAGGGTTTTTTCATGATTTAACCCTTCTTTTATCCCGGTAAGAACAAGCTGCTCTCTCAAGGATTGAATATGCTGCAGCAATTTCGTTTTTAATAATGGATGATTGGTCGCCGCTATATCCATCATATACCCCCGTGCTTATTTTATCCTAGTTCTTTTGTAACAGTTTTCGGACCTGTTATATGTGATTTTTCACACAATTCAGTATTATCCTAACCATTTTAACATAAAGCGAAGAAGAATATACAGAAAAAGTCTGTAAATTTCGATTTAGTTTTTTGTTTCCATTTAATTCATTTGTTCCCAAATCATTTGGTTTTTATACAAAAAAGAAGGAAGCTGATTTAACAGCTCCCTTCTACTTGAATCAGCTTTCTTACCAATGATGGGCCTTCGCGTTACTGCGCAAAATAATATTATTTTGACTTCTCTTTGTTTGTCCATTTACTTGTGACTTTTGATGCTTAGGTCTTGTCCAAGTATGAAGGAAAAGCTCAGAGTGAGAATCTACATGATCTCTGTAACTCATCGAATCACCTCTTCATTAGAATCGCTGAAACTAGTGATAACCAATTAAGGTATCATTTTTCAGTATGCAGTAAATAAAGCATTCCTATTCATGTAAAAGGGCAAAATTCTATGGTATGATGAATTTGAAAAAAAGTCATTTAAAATACCCAAGATTGGATGAAATGATGGATAAAGGATTTTATAATGTAATGGAAGAAGTACTTACAACTCTTGTTAATGTTCTCATGATGAGTCCTGATTACCAAACCTTCTGTCATTGTCAAAAATGCAGAAATGATATTATTGCGCTTAGCTTAAATAATCTTCCGAGTCATTATGTAACAACAGAAGAGGGACGAAATAGGGTATTTGAGTATTTAAATAGGGAAGAAAATCGAAAGTGGATAAATAAGAAAATTATTCAGGCCATCCATATTGTCGGAAAGTATCCAAAACATGATCGTTAAATTCCAAAAGAGTAGTGTCAATTATTACAGCTGAATCATCATGATTGCTGTATACTATTTATATCATAGACGAATTGTTATATATATGGCTGTGTTAAGAACAATGCTGGTTTTTAGTTAGCAGGTTGATTGCAGTGGAGGGCACGTAGACTCCTGCGGGAGAAGCGAGACAGGCAAGACCCCACAGACACGCAGTGTCGAGGAGGCTCGGCGGTCGCCCCTAAGGTGCGCGAAGTGCCCGGAACGGAAATCAACAACCATGTTTAACAGAGCCAATTTATTAAATAATTGAACGAAATAATGGAAAGAAATTCTCATGAAAGGATATCTTTCGGAGGTATATAATATGAATATGTATGAAATGATTCTTTCTTATCTCGATCAAACAGGACCGGCGAGTATTCCTTCTATTTGTCAGCAAATAAATTCTGATCCCCAATTTATGAAAGAAAGAGACAAGCCTGTTAAACAAACACATATCAAATCAGTAATCACTAGAAAAAGGGATCTTTTTTATGTTCATAATGATATTGTCTCGTTGCTTCCGGATAGGAATATTGTTTCATTAACCGCTAATGTTGATAAATGTGGAGGTCCTTGGTTACGAGTAAAAGTCGACTTCATCCATAATAACTTTATCTTTTTTGAAATGAATCTTGATCCTTCCCAACATTTAGAATATAAGCCGGTTGCACCCGGAAGTACTGAAGAGTTTAAAAGGGAGATTTACCGTTTGAATATATGGGACTGGCAGGCAATTTATGAGAAGCAAGGAATTGTTCTCGATGGTACGAGCTGGTCTATTTGCTTGGAAACAAGGTCTAAAATATTTAAAAGTGAAGGACTGCAATGTTTTCCTAAAGGATGGGCAGAATTCTGCCGAGCGCTTACAAAGTTAACAGGAAAAGATTATACAACCTGACATTACCGGAAAGAATGTGGACGTATAGGATTTCAATAATTGTGAAAAATGATACGTAAACATGTTATTTGGAGGTATTGAGGTTGAAAGAGGAGAGAAACAGCTGCAGCGATGAAAAGGACATTTTACATCATCTTTTAGAAGAACAAATTGCTATTATTTGCGTAAAGGAAGAAGAAGAGCAGTTACGGAAAGAATTGACGAACAATCATTCTCAAGGTAAAAGAGAAGGATATTAGAGAAACTAATATCCTTTTTATCGTGAAGATTATGAAAGCAGTATAGTTACGGAGGCAGTTATTTTGAAAGATATTACCGTTAAAGAATTATTAGAAATGGAGCATGTTGTACCGGTTGATGTAAGATCACCAGGTGAATATGAGGAGGCGTCGATTCCAGGTGCAATAAATATTCCAATTTTTACGAATGAGGAGAGAAAAGAGGTTGGAACCCTATATAAACAAAAAGGGCCCCAAGAAGCGAAATGGCGGGCAATGGAAATTGTTTCACCAAAGCTTGTACATGTACTCGGCTCCATAAAAAGTATGAAGGAAGAAGGGAAACATCCAGTGTTATATTGCTGGCGGGGTGGGATGAGAAGTGGATCGATCGCAACCTTCTTAGATTTTTCCGGCATTGAATCTATTCGTGTATCTGGAGGTTATCGCGCATATCGACAGTATATTTTAGAGCAGATCCCAATGTTAATCCCCGATCAGGCTCTTGTTTTACATGGTATGACTGGTACTGGAAAAACGGAAATATTAGTTCAACTGCAGAAAAAGGGCTATCCAGTTATAGATTTAGAAGGAATTGCCGCTCACCGCGGGTCGCTTTTTGGTGCAGTAGGCTTTGCGATTGATGGGAACAATCAAAAAGTCTTCGACAGCTTATTATACGAGAGTCTGAGAAAGATCCAAGGGTCTTCATATTTTATCGTCGAGGCGGAGAGCAAGAGAATTGGAAAAGCAGGCCAGCCAGATGAACTTTATGAGAAAAAAATTAATGGTTTAAATATTTATTTAAAAGCTTCAGTAGAAACAAGAGTCATGCGAATATTTGATGAATATGTAAAACCAAATGAACATGAGCAATGGTTTCATGACACAATTCTTGAAAAAGTTGGATTACTAAAAAAGCGAATAAAGAATGATGAAGTTTATAACGCTTTATTGGAAGTTACAAGAAACCATCAGTATAAAGAGGTCATTCGTTTATTATTGATCCATTATTATGATCCACGCTATCAATATAAACAGAATGAATATAAAAATGATTTCACGGAAATACAGGCAGATGATCTCGATACGGCGATCGCAGAAATTGAAACGTATATTGAACATCATTTGCCGGACAGTTGTAATAGCACCGGAACTGTAAACAGCCTGTCATCTTTTTGATGGACAGGCTGTTCTTTTGCTGAAATTGGCAGACATAAGTTAAATGGCTGGGGTTAATCTTATAGTAAGGAGTGATTAACGTGGCTAAAGCAAAAACGAAAGATTATCTTACGACTGCTCCCAAAAAGGAAATGATGACGATTGAAAACGGTTCGATTTTTCCAAATGAAAAAATTGTGCCCGGTGATTCCGTAGATGAACATAAAAGAATCGAAGAAGCAAATATGATCATCACAGGCGCTGAAATAGGGCAGCAAAATGAGAATTTATAAAAGAACAAAAAAGAAATCGGCTGATATAGCCGATTTCTTTTGTGCGCTTGGCAGCGCATCGCTCTAATGGGTAAAAGTCCCTAACGTGCCGTTGTGGCGGAAATGTATAGCTGACAGGTAGTGCGAGTGTCGTGAGATTTCGTGCGGAGGACTTGAAGGCAAAACTCGGAACAGGTGGCTGTAACCATGTTGGCTGGTAAGATGGGATAACCTTGCAAAGGATGGGGAAGTCCAATACCACTCTGTATCTTATTAGTTATGAGGACTGGTTTCGAGTGAAAGGCGATGACGTGACCCAAGGAGATCTTATCTTCTCCACAAATTGGTGGTAACCCTTTTTCAAAGCCGCGATGGACGAGAAATTGACTATGGAAGGTGAGAAGTCAGAGCAGGGGATAGTAGTGAATAAACTTGTCGGAAATGCCACAAAGATAAGTGACTCATCACAATGTTGGTAAGACAGACGTTGACCCAAAAGGCAATGAACTGATGCGAAGCCCGTCTGCCCATGTAAGAAAAGCATTACGAACCTATTTACTCGTCATGTACTAAACAGAAGTCAATGAGGTAGATAGCCTAAGAATCGAGACCGAAAGAAAGTAGGTTGTTTAGGGCGTAGTACTAATATCAAATATCGACCATTGGGCTACCTATTCAGTCGATATTGTATTGGGAAAGGAAACGAATACATGAATGAATCAATAGGAAAACGAAGCTTACGTGTAGTTGAGAGTTCTAAAAAGAAACGCAAATGGTACAGTCTAATTGATAAAATCTGGAACTATCAAAACCTGGAAGAAGCCTTCAATGATGTGAAGAAAAACCGAGGCTCGCATGGTGTGGATAAAGTAACAATTAAAGATTATGAAATAAAATTGGAACACAACTTAAGAGTGCTCCAAGAATCTTTGCGTACTAAAACATACCGGGTAAAACCTGTCAGAAGAGTGTATATTCCAAAAGCTGATGGTTCTAAACGTCCATTAGGAATACCAACAGTTGAAGACCGAATTCTTCAAGCAGCAACGAAGAAAATACTTGAACCTATCTTTGAACAGAAGTTTCTAGACTGTAGTTATGGATTTCGTCCTAACCGTAGTGCACATATGGCTATTGACAAAATCCGTAAGGATTTGATGGAAGGTTATATGTATGTAATTGACGCCGACATTAAGACGTACTTTGATGCAATCCCCCACGATAAACTTATTAACTTAATTAAAGAAGAAGTAGTGGATAGCAGTGTTTTAGCTTTAATTGTACAGTTCTTAAAATCGGGAATCCTTGAAAACGGTGTTTTCTACGAAAACGATAACGGGAGCCCTCAAGGCGGCGTAATTAGTCCGCTACTAGCAAATATCTATCTACACCCACTTGATGAAATGATGACTAAAAGAGGTCACCGCATTACAAGGTATGCAGATGACTGTGTGCCACGAAAGCAAGGAAAGTGTGCCTAACGGCACCCCCAATAAGCTATGCTGCACTTGAGATGAGAGTAGGCCTCTCGCAATCGCTATACAGGTAGAGATTGCAAACCACCCTATGGTGCTGTAGTCAAAAGCTATGGTATTGAGCGTTAGGGAAAAGGCAGAGCAAGACTCTGTCAGGTACGTATTAAGGAGACGAAAACCACTGAACCGCTGAAGAAGTATCGAAAGCGTAAGGATGTCATCAAAACTGAGGGGGAGTCGTTAACTCGGGATAAGTTCGGAGGGAACCTGTTTACTGTCCGTTCGGTGACCGGTATAAAGGCGGCGTGAACTTAATATAGGCTTGAGTGTGGAACGTGGGAACCTACGACATGGATGCCAAGGGAGAGATTTCAAGTGGAAGCCCCACAAGAATCAGAGTACCAATGCCATGTATAGGGGCGGAATAACTCGTAGTAGCTATGAAACCTCCTAACGGAGATGGAGCAAAGGGGTTATGTTATTCAGTTTTATTAACAGGTCAACCATTAAATTGGGAGGAACTTATGAATAAGACAAAGTCGTACAATATATCCAAAAAGGCAGTTTATGAAGCCTTTCTTAGAGTAAAAGCAAACAAGGGGTCAGCTGGAATTGATCATGAGTCAATAGAGGAATTTGAAGTGAATCTAAAGGATAATCTCTACAAACTGTGGAACAGAATGTCCTCAGGAAGTTACTTTCCACCAGCAGTTAAAGCTGTAGAGATTCCTAAGAAAGCTGGTGGCACTAGGACACTAGGAATTCCAACTGTTACAGATAGAATTGCACAAATGGTTGTGAAACTGTATTTTGAACCCTCAGTGGAACCTTTCTTTCATGAGGACTCTTTTGGTTATAGACCAAATAAAAGTCCCATTCAAGCATTGGAAATAACTCGTAAAAGATGTTGGAGATACAATTGGGTTCTGGAATTTGATATTAAGGGCTTATTCGACAACATTGATCATGGGTTATTAATGAAAGCAGTGGAAAAACACACAAGTATTAAATGGGTGAAGCTATACATTGAAAGATGGCTAAAGGCACCTTTTCAAACAAAAGAAGGAGTAAAAGAACGTACTTCTGGCACACCGCAAGGTGGAGTCATAAGTCCAGTTCTTGCGAACCTATTTCTACACTACACATTTGATAAATGGATGACAATTAACCATCCTAATAATCAATTTGCGAGATATGCAGATGATGCTGTCATTCACTGCAAGTCAGAAGCTGAGGCAATAAGACTGCTTGAATCATTAAGTAATAGGATGAACGAATGTAAACTTGAACTACATCCAAATAAAACAAGAATTGTATATTGTAAAGACTCAGATAGGAAAGAATATCACGAAAATATTTCGTTTGATTTTCTAGGATATACGTTCAGGCCAAGACGTTCTAAGAATAGATGGGGAAAGCATTTTATTAACTTCACACCAGCGATTAGTAGCAAATCTAAGAAATCAATTCGACAAAAAGTAAGGGATTGGAAGCTACAGTTAAAAGCTGATAAGGACCTTACTGACCTATCAAATATGTTTAACTCAAAGATAATAGGATGGATAAATTTCTATGGAAAATTCTACAAATCAGAAATGTACCCAACATTAAGGCACATCAACAAAGCCTTAATAATGTGGGCAAGAAAGAAATACAAAAGGTTAGCTCGTCACAAGAAAAGAGCAGAACATTTCTTAGGTAGAATTGCAAATCAGAATCCCAAGTTATTTAAACATTGGGAAATAGGCATTAAACCTACGGCTGAATAATGGGAGCCGGATGAGCTGAGAGGTTCACGTCCGGTTCTGAGAGGGGCTACTGGGGAGGTTCCAGTGGTCTACTTGCCTCGTCATCTGTTGCAAATCAAGAAAGGGTGCTGAAAGGGTTTTGAGAACGGTAGTTAAGCTATTAGAAGAAGGGTTGGGTTTAAAAGTCCATCCTGATAAAACCAAGATTGTAGATAATCTTGTAGAACCGTTTATTTTTCTAGGATATGTTTTCAAGCAAGGATACTATCATTCACCATCAGACAAGGCAGTAAAGAAATTCAAGAAACGTATCAAAGATGTAACGAAAAGAAATCAAACATTAAATCTGGAAGAATTCTTAAGCATCGGTTGAATCCCATCATCAGAGGATGGGGTAGATACTTTGGTATTGGATTTTCAAAGAAACTGTTTCAACAACTGGATTCATGGATTCGAAGAAGGCTTCGGATGATTCAACTAAGAAGTTGGAGGAAAATAAGAAAGCTCCACAGGGAGCTTCGAAAAAGGAAGTGGGACGGCGAACTTCCTCATCTCTCAATGACTAAATGGAGAAGTTCGTTGACCCAACATTTACATTTTGCGATTCCTAATGAAAGGTTTCGTGAAATAAAACTTGTTTTTCTTCTGGATATTTATAATGAACTACATCCCCAGCGGGGATAAGCATGGAGGAGCCGTATGCGATGACCCGCACGTACGGATCTGTGAGAGGCGCATGATATTTTCATGCGCCTACTCTATTCTTTATCGCAGAACATTAAAATATCTTGCTTCAGGATGAGAAAAGACAATTGCCGTAACACTTGCTTCAGGCTCCATCATAAAGCCTTCGGTAAGCTCAATTCCAATTTCCTCAGGAGAAATCAACTGGAAGAGTTTCTTCTGGTCCTCAAGATCAGGGCACGCAGGGTAGCCGAATGAGAAACGCTGTCCTTGATATTTTGCTGCAAAGCGATCCTTCATCGTAAAGTTTACTGGATCAGGGAATCCCCAGCGATCACGAATTTGACGATGGATTAACTCAGCCAGTCCTTCGGCTGTTTCTAAAGCTAATGATTGCAGAGCATGACTCTCCAAAAATTTACCATCATTTTTTAAGCCGTCTGCGATTTGTCGGATGCCTTTTCCTGCCGTAACTGCAAAGAAGGAGACATAATCCATTTCTCCACTTTCAACTGGTTTTAAAAAGTCCGCCAAGCATAGGAAGGGCTCTTCCTCTTGTCTAGGAAATTCGAATGTCTCGATCACTTTTCCAGTGCCATTTGGATCGTAAATAAGCACCTTGTCTCCATCTGATTGTGCCGGGAAAAATTGATAGGCAGCAGCCGGTGAAATCCAGCCGTTGTTCGATGCATCCTCGATTAAACCATTAACCATGTCGTTTAATTTAAGAGCTTTTTCGTCCTTTTCTTGAAGAAGCTTTTCTAGTTTTCCTTTTAAGCCAAGATGGTGGCCGATTAGTGTCTGTTTATTGATATACGGTTCAACATGGGATAGGGTATAAGACTTCAATAAATGGCGCTTTGTATCCTGTGGAACAAAAACAGGCGCATCTGTGCTGACTTTTTTACGGACTTTCACTGCCACAGTACCCGTTGGTCGCACGTAAGGCTCAAGCGGTACTGCATTTTGCTTTTCTATTTTTGCTTGAACCAGTTTTTCAAACTCTGCCGGGTCTTGAAGCTGGTTAGCAAGTGACAGCCCGTTCATCGCATCTTTTGCATAAAGAACAACACCATCATACTCTTTGGAAATTTTATTATCTGTAAATTTCCGTGACAGAGCTGCACCCCCGACTAGTATTGGTATGTCAATTCCGGCCTGCTTCATATCATGAGCCGTAATAACCATTTGCTGGGCCGATTTCACCAGTAAGCCTGATAACCCAACCATATCTGGTTGTTCTTTTTTAATCGTTTGAATTAAATCTGCCGGAGCCACTTTAATGCCAAGATCAATGACCTTATAGCCGTTATTCGTTAAAATGATATCAACAAGATTTTTCCCGATATCATGTACATCACCTTTAACTGTGGCCAAAACAATTTTTCCTTTTGTAGCCGACGAATCATTTTTTTCCATGAACGGCTCTAAGTGAGAAACAGCTGCTTTCATAACCTCGGCGCTTTGCAGTACTTCAGCAACAATTAATTGGTTATCATTAAATAATCGGCCCACTTCTTTCATGCCTTCCATAAGTGGCCCGTTGATGATATCAAGCGGTGCAGAGAAGCTCTCTAAAGCCAAGTCCAAATCAGGGATCAGCCCTTCTTTTGTCCCTTCCACAACATAGTAGGCGAGGCGTTCTTCAAGAGTCATATCCGGAAGACTGCTCTTTGTTTCCTTTTTCTTATCACGGTAAAAATCAGTAAACTCTGCTAATGTTTGATCCGTTGTTTCAAATAGAAGACGCTCTGCCATGGCAACTTCTTCTTTTGATATGGATGCAAAACGTTCCAGCTTTTCTGTGTTGACAATCGCATAATCTAGTCCTGCTAAGGTGCAGTGGTATAAATAGACGGAATTTAGGATTTCACGTCCAACCGGTGGCAACCCGAAAGAAACATTACTCACTCCGAGAATCGTTTGGACTTCTGGGAATTTTTCTTTAATCAGACGAATCCCTTCAACCGTTGCTTTTGCGGAGCCGATATATTGTTCATCACCGGTACCAACAGGAAATACAAGCGGATCAAAAATGATATCCTGTGGCGGAATTCCGTATTTTTCTACTAACAGCTGATACGATCTTTCAGCTATTTCCAATTTCTTTTCAGCTGTAACGCCCATCCCTTTTTCATCAATTGTTCCGACCACGACAGCAGCACCGTATTTGTGGATTAGTGGAGCAATGGCCTTGAATCGGTCCTCGCCATCCTCAAGGTTAATCGAATTAATAATTGCTTTACCTTGGGAGTAGGTTAGAGCCTTCTCTATTACAGCATCATCGGTAGAATCAATGACAAGTGGGACCTTTACTTTTTTAACTACTTCTTTAATAAAGTTCTCCATGTCAGCCATTTCATCGCGGTCAGGATCCGCAAGGCAGATATCAATAACATGAGCTCCTTTTTTCACTTGAGCCCGGGCTATTTCTGCTGCTTCCTCGTATTTTCCTTCCGCAATTAGGCGTTTAAACTTTCTCGAACCAATGACATTTGTTCGTTCCCCAACCATAATGGGCCTTAGTGTCGGGTCATCATAGATGAAAGGTTCAATACCTGACACCATGTGAAGCTTATGCTGTTCACGAGTTCTTGGCTGGTAGCCTTGCATTGCTTCTGAAATGACTTTAATGTGTTCAGGTGTCGTGCCGCAGCATCCGCCGACAACATTTAGCCAGCCTTCAGCAGCAAAACCTGACAATTTTTGCGCAAGAGACTCAGGTGTTTCATGGTAATGGCCTTCCTCATCGGGCAGTCCGGCGTTAGGATAGCAGCTGACAGCCGAGGTAGATAACTTTGCAAGGGAACGGATATGATCCTGCATAAATTCTGGACCGGTTGCACAGTTCAGTCCAATGGCGATTGGCTTCATATGCTCAACTGAAATATAGAATGCCTCAATTGACTGGCCAGCCAGCGTTGTGCCCATTGGTTCAATTGTTCCAGAAATCATAAGCGGGAGAGTGTTCCCTGTTTTTTCAAAAGCCTGTTTGATTCCTAGAAAGCCTGCTTTTACATTTAATAAATCCTGGCTTGTTTCAAGTAAAAGGACATCGGCTCCGCCGTCAATAAGACCGCGGGCCTGCTCTTCATAATCTTGGGTTAACTGAGCAAAAGTTGTTCCACCTGTTACACTTAATGTTTTGGTCGTCGGCCCCATAGAGCCGGCAACATATCTCGGCCATGCCGGGGTAGAGTAGTCGTCAACTGCACGTCTTGCGATTTGGGCAGCTGTTTTATTAATTTCATAAGCTTTGGCTCCTAAATCGTACTCATCAAGCACGATTCTTGTTCCGCCAAATGTATTGGTTTCGATTATATCTGCACCTGCTTCTAAATACTGCCTGTGAATCGATTCAATCACATCAGGTCGGGTGATGTTTAAATTTTCATTACAGCCTTCTAACTGTTCGCCGCCGAAGTCATCTGCCGTGAGGTTTGCCTGTTGCAGCATTGTCCCCATGGCACCGTCCATAATGAGAATTTTCTTATTCATTTGTTCTGTTATTGAAGCTTTAGACACGGTGTTTCCTCCTTAATCTCTCTGATGTATGCTTGGCATATTCAGATAGTTCAGCGGTCATTTCATAGCGTAAAAATGGTGTAATGAGATAGATACCGTTAAATAATTCAGCCGCTGTATCGATAAGTGATTTTGTTATCTTAATCCCTTCCTGAGCGGCTTTTATCGGATCATCATTATAGACTGCCATAGAATGACGGATTGAATCAGCAATTTTAATCCCTGGTACTTCATGATGAAGAAATTCGGCATTTTTGCTGCTTGTCAATGGCATCAGTCCAATATAAATAGGGGTATCTAAATGTTTTGTTTCTTCATATATACTGATAATTTTGTCTTCTGAATATACAGGCTGGGTAATAAAATAATCTGCACCGTAGGATATTTTTTTCTCAAGTCTTTGTACGGCTTTATCGAGTTGGCGTACATTTGGATTAAAGGCTGCTGCTACAGAAAAAGATGTTTTTTGACCTAAATCTTTACCTGAAAATGATAATCCTTCGTTAAATTGCTTGATCATTTGTATGAGTTCAAAAGAAGAAACATCGTATACAGAAGAAGCTCCAGGAAAATCACCAACTCTTGCCGGATCACCGGTAATCGCCAGCAAGTCGTTTAGACCTAACGTGTGCAGTCCCATTAAATGGGATTGCAATCCAATTATATTCCTGTCACGGCATGTGAGATGGATCAGCGGACGTACCCCGGTTTGCTGTTTTACCAAATAGCCTAATGCCGAATTGGATACTCTTGGAGAAGCAAGTGAATTATCTGCCATTGTAATCGCATCAATCCCTTTTTCTTTTAGGGCTTCCACACCTTTAAAATACTTGTCTGTATCCAATTTTTTAGGCGGATCCAACTCAACAATCACCGATGGCCGTTCCTTCACTATGTTTTGCAAGGGAGGAAATTCACGTTCAATTACTGGTAATGAAATAACAATTCTCTCTTCTTTTATTGTTAATTTCTTTTTACTTACAGGTTCAGCATGTTTTAGCTCTAAAGCAAATGCACGGATATGCTCGGGCGTTGTGCCGCAGCAGCCGCCAAGCAGCCTGACGCCTTGTTCACGGAAGGATTGGGCCGATTTTCGGAAATAGTCCGGATCGCCATCATAATGAAAGACTCCGTCCGTATAGGCTGGCAGCCCGGCATTCGGATAAGCGGATAAGAACGCTTTCGCTGGTATTGCTACTTGTTCTAATGCCCTCAGCATATGATGCGGGCCAAAGCGGCAATTTAAGCCGACAACGTCAGCACCTAAGCTTTCAAGACGGGTTAGAGCTTCACTGACTGTTGTATGGTCCTGCAGTAAACCAACCTCCTGCATTGATACTTGGGCAATGATTGGTACATCCGTTTCTTTTCTAGCAATCGCAAGTACTGTTTCCAGTTCTTCTAAATCATAATAGGTTTCTAGTAAAATACCATCTACACCTTCAAGCAGTAAACAGTACAATTGTTCACGAAAACTTCTTTTTATTTCTTCGATTGAAAGAGACTGTGGGTTGATTCCGCGATTACCGCCCATGCTGCCAACAACATATGCATTTGACTGAACTGCTTGTTTAGCGAGCTGAACAGCCTTACTATTGATTTCTTTTACAGATTCTTCCAAACTGTAGCGGCTAAGCTTTAAATAATTAGCAGCATACGTATTTGTTTGGATAATTTGGGCACCAGCATCCAAATAGGCTTTATGGATATCCAAAATCTGTTCTGGATGTGAAAGGTTCAGCTGTTCAATACAGCTGTCCTTCCCGTATGAATAGAGGAGAGTGCCCATTGCACCATCGGCGATTAATATCTCATTTTCCAGCCTTTTTAAAAAATTCATGTAATCAACCCCGGTCAAAATTCAAATTTATTTGTTTTACTTTATCAAGTGCATTGGAAAAATCCTTTATTAAATCATCTGGATTTTCAAGTCCAACTGAAAGACGTAACAGACTGTTGGTAATTCCACGCTGTGCACGCTCTTCTTCTGGCATTGCCGCATGTGACATTTTAGCAGGATAGGAGAGAATCGATTCAACTGCACCCAGACTGACAGCAAAAACAGGAATTTTTACATTTTCAACAAATGTTCTAAATACAGCTTCGTTCTTTAAATCAAAAGATAGAACAGCACCGGCTGAAGATGCCTGTGAGAACTGAATGTCATATTGCGGATGGTCAGTCAGCCCAGGATAATAAACTTTATTCACGAGCGGATGCTCCTTGAAAAAGTTGGCCAGTTTTTCAGCTGCTTTAACTGAATGCTCAAGTCTAACATGAAGTGTTTTTAAACCGCGAAGCACAAGCCATGCATCCTGTACGCCTAGAACAGCACCAAATGAATTTTGTAAGAAATATAGTCTTTCAGCAAGGGCAGGATCTTTCACAACTGCCAGTCCTGCCACAACATCACTATGCCCAGACAAAAATTTAGTGGCACTGTGCAGAACGATGTCGGCACCAAGTGTCAGCGGCTTTTGAATCGCAGGTGTTAAGAACGTATTGTCAACAAAGGTTAAAGCACCATGCTCTTTTGCCAAATCGCTAACTGCTTTAATATCCGTCACTTTCAATAATGGATTTGAAGGAGTCTCGACATAAAACAGCTTTGTGTTCGGTTGAATGGCCTGTTTAATGGCCTCGATGTCTGTCATGTCAACAAACGTATGACTGATTCCAAACCGCGTTAATACCTGTGATACCATGCGGAAGGTACCACCGTATACATCCTCGGAGATCACGACATGGTCATCCTTTGAAAGTAATAAAAAGGCCGTTGAAATGGCAGCCATGCCGGAAGAAAAGGCAAAACCGCGGCAGCCCTCTTCTAATTCTGCAATCACTTCTTCCAGTGCCTCTCTTGTTGGATTACCACTTCGAGCATAATCATATTTACCAAATGTATCTATATCTGCTTGATGAAATGTAGACGCATGTTGAATAGGAACACTTACAGCTCCAGTTGCCGGATCCAATTTATATTTATTATGAAGTAAATTTGTTTGAAATGTATATTGATCACTCATGAATTACGATCTCCTTTTTAACTGCAGCTAATGATTGTGTTAAATCATTGATAATATCTTGTACATTCTCAATCCCTACAGAAAAGCGTAATAATCGATTATCAACACCTGTTTCATTGCGGACTTCTTCAGGGATGTCGGCATGTGTTTGTGTAGCCGGATAGGTGATAAAGCTTTCAACTCCGCCAAGACTTTCGGCAAAACAGATTAATTTTAGATTTTGTAAGAAAGGATTTACCCATTTTTCACTTAAAATGCGAAACGAAACCATTCCGCCATGACCCGGGTAAAGAACATCTGTAATGCTTTCATGCTCTTTTAAAAAGGAGACAATTTCCTTGGCATTTTGCTCGTGGCGCTCCATCCTTAAAGAGAGGGTTTTCATCCCGCGCATTAATAACCATGAATCAAACGGACTTAACACGGCACCAGCGGCATTATGGTATTTTGCGATTTGCTCACAAAGTTCAGTCCCTTTGGCAACAATTAACCCAGCAAGGACATCATTATGGCCGCCTAAATATTTTGTGGCGCTGTGAATCACGATATCTGCTCCAAGTAGAATTGGCTGCTGCAGGACTGGAGTATAAAACGTATTATCGACAATCAATAATACATTGTGTTTTTTAGCAATTCGTGCAGCTTCAGAAATATCCGTTTGCTCCATGAGAGGGTTTGTCGGAGTTTCAATGAAGATGGCTTTAGTTTGAGGGGTGATTTCTTTTTCAATATTATTGACATCACTAGTATTTGTATAGCGACAATTTAATCCCCATTTTTTAAAGCCTTCTTCTAGAATACGATATGTCCCGCCATATAAATCCTTTGAAACAATCCATTCATCACCAGATTGAAATAATGAAAGAACAGTTAAAATGGCAGCCATGCCGGAGCTGCATGCATATCCGCGGTCACCGCCTTCTAAATCTGCAATCGCTTCTTCAAGAATCTGTCTTGTCGGATTAGCTGTACGGCTGTAATCAAAGCCGGTTGACTGTCCAATTCCTGCATGCCGGTAGGCGGTAGAAAAATAGACAGGTGTATTGACGGTACCAGTTGCTTCTTCGCTTCTATTTCCAATTTGCGCTAACTTTGTGTCGGTCTTATACATATGAAAACACTCCTTATTCTTTAGAAAAGAGGGGGATCGTTCTCCCAGCCGTCTTTCTATGCTGATTTTTCTTATTAGTGTACTAGGTTAAGAAGGCTGTCTTAATTATAAATAAAAAAAGTCTTCTTTAGAAGAAGACTTTAGTTTAATGAATAAACAGGACTTCTTCTTATCTTTCAAGTTTATGAATAAACTTGATGGAATTAGCACCTTTTCAATGAATGACATTGAAGGTTGCTGAGGTGTCCTTGGGCCATCCCCTCTACCTCTCTTGATAAGAAAATATGATTAATGTCTTAAACTTTACTACAATAGAATAAAATATGCAATTCTTTTTTATAAAAATATCGATAATTTGCATTCTTAAAAAGTTATAGAAAAATAAATGAATTGAATAAAACCCTTTATTTAAATATAATTTTATTATGTAAACATAAAAACAATTGTAAATAGTTGAAATAAATTCATAAAGTTTGAATAATTTTCTGAAAATAACTTTTATAATAGATGATAAAGGAGGAATTCATACATGATAGAACCAAGTAAACATTGTCATCATCGCTATAATAAGATAGAGGAAAACTTTGCTAATACGAATCAAGATGGAATTGAAATGTCTGTCACAAAAGGTCCAAAAAATAAATGGTTACTCTATCTTCATGTTGATTATCCATTCACTCCGACGGAGGCGAAGAGATACCTCCGCATTTGAAAGCAGAACACAGCTTTATTTTCAGTTTGTAGATGATTTATAACCGGGTATAACCCGGTTTTTTATTTGCCATGAATGGCATTAGTGTGATTGTGAAGAAAGGTTCATAAACTTTGTATAAGTAAAATAAACATCCTAGTAATGGCAAACTATTTTGGAGAGGAGTCCGTTTTTCATGGAGAAGCCAAACAGGGATGTTCACGGTTTTAAAGACCTATATGGACAAAATCTTGGCTATGTTCTAGAAATGTATGAAAAATATAGGGAAGACCCTCTTTCAGTACATGATGAGATTAGAGCATATTTTCAAGATTGGGAAGGAGCTTTATTCTATAATGTTAAACAAGAGCAAAAGCAGGCATATTCAGAAAATTGGTTTCAAAAGATCAAGTCAGCGATTAAGCTGGCTGATAAAACTCGTGATTATGGACACTTAGCAGCAGATATTTATCCTTTGAATAACCACGTTCCTGAAAGAAGTCATATAGAGCCTGCTCGTTATGGATTGGAAGAGTCTGATTTAGCGTTAATTCCGGCAGAAATCATCTGTCAGCATGGGCCGGAGTCACTTCAAAATGGTTATGAGGCATTTGAATATTTGAAAAAGGTATACACAAGTAAGCTGGCCTATGAATTTCACCACGTAAGCAATTTTGAAGAAAAAAACTGGCTGCAGGAAAAAGTTGAAAATGCTTCATTTTCAACAGCTTTCCATTCAGAAAAACAAATTAATTTATTAAAGAGATTAATAGAAGTTGAGGAATTTGAACGGTTTCTCCACCGAACCTATGTGGGCCAGAAACGGTTTTCGATCGAGGGATTGGATTCCTTAGTACCTTTATTAGATGAAATAATCGAAAAAACGGTAAAAGCTGGTACACACACAATCAATATTGGAATGGCCCATCGAGGACGCTTAAATGTGCTTGCCCATGTCCTAGGAAAACCATATGAGAGAATTTTTGCCGAGTTTCAGCATGCTCCCAATAAAAAACTAGTACCATCAGAAGGCTCAACCGGCATTAACTTTGGCTGGACAGGGGATGTGAAGTACCATTTAGGGTTGGACCGGCAAATAAAAAAAGAGAGTACCCGGTATATTCGGTTAAATTTAGCCAATAATCCAAGTCATCTTGAGTTTGTCGGAGCTGTTGTTGAAGGCTTTACGAGAGCAGCCCAGGACCGTCGAAATGAAAAAGGCTATCCAAAGGAGAATCCGAACTCCGCCATATCGATTATTATTCATGGTGATGCAGCATTTCCTGGCCAGGGAATTGTCGCGGAAACATTAAATCTTGGAAATTTAATAGGATTTCGGACGAATGGGACGATCCATATTATTGCTAATAACACAATTGGCTTTACAACTGAATCCCATGATTCCCGCTCCACAAGGTATGCAAGTGATTTAGCAAAAGGATTTGAAATTCCAATTGTCCATGTAAATGCTGATGACCCTGAAAGCTGTTTGAGAGCAGCAAAACTGGCTTTTGAATATCGTCGAAAATTTCAGAAGGATTTCTTGATCGATATAATCGGTTACCGACGTTATGGCCATAACGAAATGGATGAGCCAATGATTACCAATCCACTCATGTACCGAGTCATTCAACAACATCCATCAGTTAATGACATTTATGGGGGGAAGCTTTTGCAACAAGGGACTATAACTGAAAACATAAAAAAATCATTTGAAGAAGCAGTTCAAAAGAAACTGCAAAAATCGTATGAAAATGTAACGGCAGTAAAGCCAAAGGCTGAGATTTTAGATCCGCCCCAAACGATCGAAAAAGGCTTTGGAAAAATAAATACTGCAATTTCAATGGAAAAATTATTGACATTCATTCGCGAGCTTCACACCTGGCCTGCTTCATTTACGATCAATCAAAAGCTGGGAAAAATATTACAAAAAAGAAGGGACATATTTGAAAAAGAAGGAAAAATTGACTGGAGCCTAGCGGAAACTCTTGCCTTTGCATCGATTTTAACGGATGGAATCCCAATACGATTGACAGGTCAGGATTCAGAAAGAGGAACATTTGCTCAAAGGAATCTTGTGATTCATGACGAGAAGACCGGTCATTCCTATTCACCGCTTCATGTATTATCAACTGCAAGGTCTTCCTTTGCCATTCATAACAGCCCATTGTCAGAAGGCTCTGTCCTCGGATTTGAATATGGTTATAATGTGTTTGCCCCTGAGACGCTTGTACTATGGGAAGCGCAATATGGTGACTTTGCCAACTCAGCCCAGGTGATTTTTGATCAATTTATTGCAGCAGGCAGGGCAAAGTGGGGGCAAAAATCAGGCCTAGTCATCCTGCTTCCTCACGGTTATGAGGGGCAAGGACCAGAGCATTCCAGTGGAAGGATTGAACGATTTTTACTACTGGCTGCTGAAAATAATTGGACAATTGCTAATCTAACTAGCGCCGCACAATATTTTCATATATTAAGACGACAAGCAAGTTTGTTAAACGAGGATGTTGTTCGTCCACTCATCATCATGACACCGAAAAGTTTACTTCGCAATCTGTTTGTAGCCTGCACTAGCTTGGATTTAAGTAAAGGGGAATTTCAACCTGTGATAGAGCAGCCTGGTTTGGGAAACGATGCGGCGAACGTGGAAAGGATTGTTTTTTGTACAGGAAAAATAGCGGTGGATCTAGCGCATCAGCTCCAGTTTGAGAAAGATTTGGAGTGGCTTCATATCGTAAGAATTGAAGAGATCTATCCATTTCCTGAGAATGAAATACGGGAAATCATACGAAGGTTTCCCAATTTGAAAGAACTTATTTGGGTGCAGGAGGAGCCAAATAATATGGGAGCTTGGTATTTTGTTGAACCATTCCTAAGAGCAATCGGAGCACTAAATAATACACCTGTTTCTTATATAGGAAGACGGCGCAGATCAAGTCCTGCAGAAGGGGATCCAAATGTTCATAAAAAGGATCAGGCAAGGATTATTTCACAAGCTTTAACAAAAGGGGGAGAAACCCGTGGGAGAAATTAAGGTTCCTGAACTAGCTGAATCAATTTCAGAAGGGACACTTGTTCAATGGTTAAAAAAAACAGGTGATAGCATCCAGAAGGGGGATTATGTAGCTGAACTCGAAACCGATAAAGTGAATATCGAAATTATCTCTGAATACAGCGGAATTCTCTCTGAATTAAAAGTTCGCGCAGGAAGTACTGTCACAGTCGGTGAAGTGATTGCTGTAGTAAATGAAAAACACATATCCAACGAAACACAACCAGAGACAATGGACGTGGATGAGCATAAAGAAGACCCAGCATCTATTGTACACCCTATGGCAAATTTTCCAGCTTATGAACCAACTTCTGCGAGTAAGAAATATCTGATTGTATCACCGGCAGCCAGAAAATTAGCACGTGAAAAGGGCATCGATCTTAGCAAAGTTTCTCCTGCTGATCCTCTAGGCAGAATACGGCTGCACGATGTTCAAAGATATAAGCAGTCTGATGATATTGAACATACAGCAAATATGGCAGCGAGGGAAACAAAAACCATCATTACAGCTGAAGAAAAACCTGTCGAGAGAATTCAAATGACAAGACGCCGGCAAACGATTGCCAGAAATTTAGTGGAAATGAAGCAAAAAACAGCGATGTTGACTACGTTTAATGAAATAGATATGACAAACCTATTAGACCTCAGAAGCCGCCGCAAACAACAGTTCCATGAGGAGTACGGAGTAAAGCTCGGCTTTATGTCCTTTTTCACAAAAGCGGCTGTTGCCGCCTTAAAAAAATCCCCTTTATTAAATGCTGAAATCCAAGAAGCCGAGATCGTTGTTAAAAAATATTATGATATCGGGATTGCGGTGTCTACAAATGGAGGTTTAGTTGTTCCGGTAATTCGAGAAGCAGATCGAAAAAATGTGGCTGAATTAGAAAAGGAGATTTACGAATTGGCTGAACGGGCGCGAAATAATCGCTTAGCTATTAGTGACCTGCAAGGCGGAACATTTACGATTACAAATGGCGGTGTCTTTGGGTCACTTTTGTCAACACCCATGCTTAACGGTCCCCAAGCAGCGATCTTGGGCATGCACTCGATTCAGCTCCGGCCTGTGGCCGTAGATGAGGAAAAAATCGAAAATCGCCGGATGATGTATGTTGCTTTAACATATGATCATCGGTTGATCGATGGCAAAGAAGCTGTAACGTTTTTAAAACAGATTAAAACGTTCATTGAAGATCCTGAATCCTTGTTATTTACTTAAAAAGGAAAGAGCAAAGGGGAAACCTTTGCTCTTTTTTCGATTATTTTTTAATTGGCTTTAAACCACGCTTTTTGATTTCTCCTTGCAATACTCTAATCCAATCTTTATCATTACCTGATTTCAATGCATCACGATACGAGACAATTAATTGTTCATTACTCATAATTTTCATTGTGCATACCTCCAAGATAAAGGATAGAATATTCAATATTATTCTATTTTAAAGAATTTATGAAGATTTTAATAGCACAATGTAAAAAAATTCACATTTTTTTCATTTTCTCTATTCTGTCCTTTAACAAAATGTTCACAAAAAGGAATCAAGAATAGATAGTTGCTCTAGGAAGTGGATACTTATATACTATAGAATATGTTATAAGTAATAAAAAGGAGATATAAAAATGATTCATTTAGACTGGCATGAACGAAAAACAATTAAAACAGTAAAATGCATCCATACGAATGCGAAAAAGTATATTGTCAACGATGTGTTAACACCAGGAAAAACATATGATGTAAAAAATGAGACAGATGAGTTTTATTTTATTATTGATAATACCGGCAAAGTGGGCGGCTTCTACAAGGACTATTTTGAAAATGCATAAAAAAGTGACACATTACTGTTTAACTTTAAACAGTAATGTGTCACTTTTTTTGAATTTATCTTTCAGTTGGGAATACACGGCGGACTAATTCGCCAAATTCATCAAAAAATCCTTGAATAGGACGTCCGTTACGGATATCTTCAGCATAAGATGTTGTCCGCTTATAAAAGTCAGGGTTAACAGAAACATATACATGTTCAACGCTGCGGTTTGTTGCTTTTACCACATCAGAAATTTTTTTCTCTACATCAGCCGTTAACTTTTTATTGGCATTGTCTGTTAATTTTACCGCAACATAGGCATTATTATCCGTTAATATCACATTTGCCCGATCAACTTCACGCATTTGGGCTATTTTCTCGGCTGCGCGATCCGCAACTTCCATACGATTACGTTTATTTACGTTATTTCCATTTATATCATTATCTGCCGTATTATTGGCGATATTTCTTGCTGTGATATCTCTATTTTGATTATTACTTACGTTCCTTGTAGTAATACGTCTATTTTGATCATCATCAGCACGATAACTTACATTTCTTGTTCTATTTTGAACATTTGATGCAGGATTGTTTACGGAACGATCTGAATAGACATCATCTCTATTTGTATTATCCTGGTCACTAATATCTCTTGAAACCCAATTTTCAATATCATAATTATCTACAAGCCTGTCATTAAAACGCCCATTCCAATAAGCGTTATTGTCGCTTACATTTGTGATGATTCCTCTGTTATCATTTCCGGCAATATCATCGTCCCAAGTGTTACGATACCCATCTGTACGATTTGAAACGGTTCGCAAATTGGCCGTGTCTTGGGTTCTTGCCGTATCATTCATGGCCGTATCATCATTTGTACCGCAGCCAGTTAGAATGAGTGACGATAGGGAAACAGTGGTTAGCAAACATTTCCAATTCATCAATATAGCCCTCCTTCTGTAAATTGTACAGTTATAGTTTGACAAGATGGCTATATCCTATTCGCAAAAGGTATTGGGAAAAATTTGTACCCATTACGCCTGGTGTATCATCGTAATAAAAAATCATCCGGCTGCTGTGCAGACGGATGATCAAGTTTATGCTTTTTCAACATTTACGTTTTTCATTTGTTTAGGCGTCTGGTATATTTTCCTTCCAAGATAGGTTTGGAAAATAAGGAAGCTTCCTCCGACTACCCAATATAAAGGCAATGCTGCAGGAGCATTCAGCGATACAACAACAATCATAATGGGTGATACAAGCCCCATATATTTCATTTGCTGCTTCTGCGCTTCCGGCATTGTTGATTGGGAGACTTTAAATTGTAAATAGTATACGATACCTGCAAGGATGGTGATTCCAATATCCGGCTGGCCTAGACTGAACCATAAAAACGAATGGGTTGCTATTTCATGTGAACCACGGATTGCGTAATAAAAAGCCATTAAAATCGGCATTTGAATTAATAGTGGTAAACAGCCCATATTTAAGGGATTTACCCCGTGTTTTTGATATAAACCCATCATTTCCTTTTGGAGATTCTGCTGTTCCTTTGGGTCCTTCGTTTCTTTTATCTTTTTCTGAATAGCATCCATTTCAGGCTTTAATTTATCCATTTTTTCTTTCATATTTGCCTGTGTTTTGTATTGCTTAAGCATTAAAGGCAAAAGAATTAGCCGGACAAGCAGTGTGACTAAAATGATTCCCAAACCATAATTATCGTGAAAAAGATGGGATGTCCATACGATTAATTGTGAAAATGGTTCAACGAAATAAGTATGAAAAAATCCAGTACTCTTTCCGCTGTCCGCTGAACATGCTGATAGAAGGGATGTTAACAATAATACAAGTGTAAAAAAAATCTTTTTCTTAGTTTTCATTCTTTCCTATTTCCTCCAATATCGTTTTTTTTCTTAAAAGATCGAGGAAATAGTACTATCAGGTTCTTCACTAAGATTCTTTTTTCTTCTGACATAAATTAGAATCCACATTAGTTGTTTATTAATTGGTAATTGTTTTTTATTCTGTTGTAAACGTGTCTTCTTTTGCAGCTGGACATCTGAAGCTGCGTAGACGGAATCAATGTATTTGAATTCTATATTTCGTATCCATAACCATTTTACGGAAAGTCCAAATAGGATACTAACATACAATGTATAATCAACTTGCAGATTAGTTAAATCCAGTAAAAGTTCTAACAAATAGTTCACCTCAAGATTTGCATACAAACAGTAAGGGTTTGGTGCAAGTATAATTGATTTTGCTTATTTAAGCAATGGAACAAATTTTTACAAAGCAGTTTTTTAATAAGGACGGAAAGAATTGAAAAAATCCTCTGTTAAAAAAATCTGTTAATTAGACAATAACTAATAAAAGGATATAATATTAATAGAAAAAATATGTAAGTAAAGTGAGCGAACTCACGGATATGATCATAAGCTGACAATGATGATTATCATGTTAATGGGGTAAGTGAATTTTGGAGGTCTAGTCATGGTGAAGAAGTTTTTGGATGATAGTTTAACATTACACACTGATTTATATCAAATCAATATGATCGAGACATACTGGGAAGATGGGATACATAATCGCAGAGCTGTATTTGAAGTTTATTTTCGCAAACTACCCTTTGGGAATGGATTTGCTGTATTTGCCGGTTTAGAAAAAGTAATTGATTATTTAAAAAATTTACGATTTACAGAGGCTGATATTAATTATCTAAGGAATGAATTAAGATTTCAAGAAGATTTTCTTGATTATTTACAAAATCTTCGTTTTACAGGATCCGTTCGCTCAATGGCAGAAGGAGAAATCGTCTTTGCGAACGAACCGCTTATCCGCATTGAGGCAACCCTAGCTGAAGCCCAGTTAGTTGAAACGGCTATTTTGAACATTGTGAATTATCAAACTTTAATCGCCACGAAAGCTGCCAGAATCAAACATATTATCGGCGATGAAACGGCGATGGAATTTGGTACAAGACGTGCACAAGAAATGGATGCTGCCATTTGGGGTACGCGTGCCGCCTATATCGGTGGATTTAGTTCAACCTCCAATGTTCGCGCAGGAAAATTATTTGGCATCCCGGTTTCAGGAACACATGCGCATTCGCTTATACAAGCTTATATTGATGAATACACGGCTTTTCATAAATATGCACGTCGCCATAAAGATTGTGTATTTTTAGTTGATACATATGATACGTTAAAATCAGGAGTGCCGAATGCCATTCGGGTGGCGAAGGAATTGGGAGACTCGATTAATTTTGTCGGAATCCGTTTAGACAGTGGAGACCTTGCTTATTTATCGAAGGAAGCGCGTAAAATGCTTGATGATGCAGGTTTTACGAATGCCAAAATTGTTGCTTCGAATGACCTTGATGAGTATACAATTATGAATTTAAAATCTCAAGGTGCAAAAATTGATGTTTGGGGAATTGGTACGAAGCTGATCACAGGGTATGATGAACCGGCTTTAGGAGCTGTCTATAAAATTGTCTCGATTGAAGATAATAATGGAAAAATGATTGATACAATTAAAATTAGCGGGAATCCAGAGAAAGTTTCGACCCCAGGATTAAAAAGGGTGTATCGGATTATTAATTTAGCAAATCAAAAATCAGAAGGGGATTATATTGCCTTAGATGATGAACGTCCAAATACAGAGGCTAGTTTAAATATGTTCCATCCAGTCCATACCTATATAAAGAAGGATGTAACAAATTTTGAAGCAAAAGACCTTCACCATAATATCTTTATCAATGGGGAGTTGGTCTACCAGGTTCCTGACCTAGCGGAAATTCAAAAGTACTGTTTGCAAAATATGAACTATCTATGGGATGAATATAAGCGGTCATTAAACCCGGAGGAATATCCAGTAGATTTAAGTCCAAAATGTTGGGAAAATAAGCTCAATAATATTGAGGCTGTCAACCAAAGAGTAGGCGAGTATCTTGAAACGTATTAATTCATGCTTTTTGAATAGATGGGAGGGATTTGCATGAATATGCAAGAGCGAATAATGAAAGAGTTACATATTCAGCCTAAAATTGATCCGAAACTAGAAGTACAAAGGAGAATTCAATTTTTAAAGGATTATATATTAAAAACAAAAGCAAAGGGGTTTGTTCTCGGAATAAGCGGCGGTCAAGATTCATCTCTAGCTGGACGGCTTGCCCAGTTAGCGGTTGAGGAGTTGAGGGCTGAAGGGTTCGATGCTAAATTTGTTGCTGTTCGGCTCCCGTATGGTGTGCAAAAGGATGAAGATGATGCAAAGAAGGCTCTGGACTTTATTAAAGCAGATGAGGAATTTATCTTTAATATTGAAAAAGCAGTTAATGAAGTAAAAGCGGAATACGACCGTAATACAAAAGGTGCTGCATTAAGGGACTATCATAAAGGGAATGTAAAAGCCAGAATGAGGATGATCGCTCAATATGCAATTGGCGGTCAAGAGAACTTACTGGTCATCGGAACAGATCATGCAGCAGAAGCCGTTACAGGATTCTATACAAAATATGGTGATGGGGGTGCAGACCTAGTTCCGCTCGCAGGTTTAACTAAAAGACAAGGAAAAGAGTTATTGAAGGAATTAGGTGCGGAAGAAAGCATTTATTTAAAAGTTCCAACTGCCGATTTATTAGATGAGAGACCTGGTCAGGCGGATGAAACGGAACTTGGTATATCATATGATGAATTGGATGATTACTTAGAGGGGAAAACGGTATCACCAACAACTGCGGAAAAAATTGAAAAGAGATATTTGGCAACGCAGCATAAAAGAGAAATGCCGGCAAACTTATTTGATGACTGGTGGAAATAGACTGAGGAAAAAAACTGCTGGATCAATAAAAAAGTGCTGTCCTGATGATTTAGGACAGCACTTTTTTATTAAACGTAAGCGTTTCGGTCAGTGTTGCATAAGCTGCATTCACTTCTGCATCACTTGGAGGCTCAACATCTTTAAGAGGATACTCGAGACCAAGGGCATCCCATTTATAAACTCCGAGCTTATGGTATGGGAGGACTTCCAGCTTTTCAACATTCTTCAACGTGCCGATAAACGCACCAAGTTCTTCCAGATCCTTTACATCACCCGTAACACCAGGGATGAGAACATGACGAATCCAGACTGGAATTTGGCGTATAGATAAAAGATAAGCAAACTGCAGGATATGATCATTTGCCATGCCTGTCAATTGAATATGTTTTTTTCGATTAATATGTTTCAGGTCTAATAAAATTAAATCTGTATAATTTAACAATTCGTTAAGCTGCTCTTGAAAAAGAGGTGCGGTTGAATAACAGCCTCCCGATGAATCGATCGTCGTATGAATTCCTAATTTTTTACATGCCTTAAATAATTCAATCAGAAAAGGCATTTGTAACAAGGGCTCTCCTCCGCTTACTGTAATGCCACCACCTGATGATTCGATAAATGGGAGGTATGCAGTTAAATCCTCCAATATTTCCGATACAGACATTTGTTTCCCTGTACCTATTTCCCAAGTATCTGCATTATGACAAAATTGACAGCGGAGCAGACAACCTTGTGTAAAAATGACATAACGAATCCCAGGTCCGTCAACAGTACCAAATGTCTCTATGGAATGAATATTTCCTTTCATACGATCATCACCCTTCTTTTTAAAACATCAAATGTAAATAGGCAATCTGTAAATGATCCAGGAAGAAAATTCAAAGAGAAGAGGTGAAACCCTTCTCTTTGAATATCGTTAATCATTAAGCATGAACAGGTTCTTTTGGTGCAGATGTAGACATACTTTCATGGAATGTACGATTAATTACATCGATCTGCTGTTCACGAGTAAGCTTAATGAAGTTGACCGCATATCCGGATACACGGATCGTTAATTGCGGATATAATTCAGGATGTTCCACGGCATCTAATAATGTGTCACGGTTTAATACATTTACATTGAGATGATGTCCGCGTTTTGTCATATAACCGTCAAGCATTGCAACAAGATTATTTACTTGTGATTGATCTTCACGTCCAAGTGCTTTTGGAGTGATCGTAAAGGTATTTGAAATGCCATCTAATGCTGACTCATATTTTAATTTTGCAACTGAAGTCAGAGAAGCAAGTGCTCCTTTTGTATCACGGCCATGCATTGGATTTGCTCCTGGTGCAAATGGTTTACCTGCTTCACGGCCATCAGGAGTTGCTCCTGTTTTCTTCCCATACACGACGTTTGATGTGATGGTTAACACTGATTGAGTAGGTACTGCACCACGGTATGTTTTATGCTTTCTAATTCTGTTCATGATTCCATCAACAAGTTCGACGGCAATCTGGTCAACTTGATCATCGTTGTTTCCATATTTAGGGAAGTCGCCTTCAATTTCGTAGTCAACAACTAGACCGTTTTCATCACGGATTGTTTTCACTTTTGCATATTTAATCGCGCTGAGTGAGTCAGCAGCAACAGAAAGGCCGGCAATACCGCAAGCCATCGTACGAAGAATTTCACGGTCATGAAGAGCCATTTCAATTCTTTCATAGCTGTATTTATCATGCATATAGTGAATCACATTCAGTGTATTTACATATAATCCGCATAACCAATCAAGCATTTTATCGTACTTTTGCATAACCTCTTCGTAATCTAAATACTCAGCAGTTATCGGCTGGAAGGATGGTCCGATTTGTGTTTTATATCTTTCATCAATACCGCCATTAATGGCATATAATAATGCTTTTGCAATATTCACACGAGCTCCGAAGAACTGCATTTGTTCACCAATTCTCATCGCTGATACGCAGCAGGCAATTCCATAGTCATCGCCATAAATTTCTCTCATCATGTCATCATTTTCATACTGAATCGCACTTGATTTGATAGACATTTTTGCTGCATATTCTTTGAATGCTTCAGGTAGTTTAGTAGACCAAAGAATCGTTAAGTTTGGTTCTGGAGCAGGTCCTAAATTATCTAATGTGTGTAAGAAACGGAAAGAGTTCTTGGTCACTAATGGACGACCGTCAAGAGCCATACCTGCAATTGATTCTGTTACCCATGTTGGGTCGCCGCTATATAATTCGTTATATTCTGGTGTTCTAGCAAATTTTACAAGACGAAGTTTCATAACAAAATGGTCAACTAATTCCTGTGCTTCTTTTTCTGTTAACGTTCCATTTTGTAGATCTCTTTCAATGTAAATATCTAAGAAAGTGGAGGTACGGCCAAGGCTCATAGCAGCGCCATTTTGTTCTTTAATAGCTGCTAAGTAACCGAAGTATAACCACTGAATTGCTTCTTTTGCATTTTTTGCCGGCTGTGAAATATCATAGCCATAAGAAGCAGCCATTTGTTTTAATTCTTTTAAAGCACGGTATTGCTCACTGTATTCTTCGCGGTCACGAATGACATCATCTGACATAGTGCCGTCGCCGATATATTGATATTCTTTAAGTTTTTCTTGCATTAAGAAATCAATTCCGTAAAGAGCAACACGACGATAGTCACCAATAATTCGGCCGCGTCCATATGCATCAGGTAATCCTGTAATGACACCAGCGTGACGGGCAGCTCTCATTTCTGGTGTATACGCATCAAAGACGCCTTGGTTATGAGTTTTGCGCCAATCTGTAAAAATATTTTCAACTTCTTTGTCTAATTCGAATCCATATGAATCCAAAGCAGTTTTAGCCATGCGAATTCCGCCAAAAGGCATTAATGAACGTTTAAAAGGTTTATCAGTTTGGAAACCAACAATTTGTTCAAGATTTTGATTTAAATATCCAGGACCGTGTGAAGTGATAGTAGAAACGATTTTTGTATCGGCATCCAATACGCCGCCAGCTTCGCGTTCTTTTGTTGATAGGTCCATTACTTGATCCCAAAGCTTTGTTGTTGCTTCAGTAGGCCCTTCTAAAAAGCTGTCATCACCTGTATAAGGGGTAAAGTTCTTTAAAATAAAATCTCTCACATTAACTTCTTTTTTCCATACTCCATTTGTAAAACCTTTCCATTGTTCCATTATTATGTCACCTCATGGGATTAAAATAGTGATTCATTGTTTTCTAATAGCTGTTAGTACAATTACTACGATATTAGTGTAACAGATTGTTTGTTAAAAACATCACATAACATATGAACAATTTATGAATGTTTGATAAACCCTTTAATAATAGGGGTTTATAGATTTTTCTAAATTATGATATTTTTAATAATTTGTTATTTTTATAGAAACTGTATCACTAACAATTGAATGTTTGTTTGGCTGTTATACAAAAACAGGCGGATTTGAAGTAGCTAATCCAGCCTGTTTCATATGATTTATTGCGTTTTGCATGTATTTTAATCTACAACGATATAAGCGATCATTGGTCCTTCATGTTGGTTATCTGTATGGGTAAGGCAAATTAAGCGATAGACACCTTCTTCATTAATTTGCAGAGGGACAGTTGTTTCTTCACCCTTTTTAATCGTTCCTTTAATGTTTGTATTTTCAATCATAAAAGGATGTTCTTTTCCGTTAATGCCTTGGATAGCTAATTGGACCTTTTCACCTGCCTGTAAAAAGATGGTTCCAGGATCCCAACGATATGATTCAATTTTCGTACCATCAGGCAACTCAGACGAAAATTCACCGGTTACAAGGTGGATTACCCGCGCTTTTTCTGCTTGCTTAAATACTGCTTCATTTTCTTGATTGATAAAATACCATCCACCTGCAGAAGCTATAATAACCATGAAAATAATACAAAACCATAAAAGCCGTTTCTTAATGATAACAAGCTTCATTAAGTTTCCCCCCTTTTTAACTAAGGCTTCCATCCTTAAAAAGTCTTGTTAGCTAGTATATGCGGACAAGTGGGGTGAACTTGTCATCAAACTTGAAAACTTTTGTTGGAACCTTCTATAGAAAGAATATATTTGTTAGAATTCACATTTTTTCGTTCTGACAGAATAAACATTTTGTATTAAACGAGGATTTCTTTTTGACAATAGGCAGGTAAAGATATAATGTTTTATTATTATGTTTCCTTCGAAAAATTCCCAAGAGCTCATGGAAATGGTCAAGCTAGGTGTACAGATCGAAACACAAGATATAGGCTTATCTTACATACAATGAATACTGGAGAGGTGGTTTACTTTGATTCATTTATATACTCATAATGATTTGGATGGACTTGGATGCGGAATACTGGCGAAAATAGCCTTTTCTGAAAAAGTGGAGGTTCATTATAATTCTGTAGCCAGAATCAATTCACAAGTTGAACGTTTCTTTGAATCAACGAAGCAAAATCAGATTAATGAAAACACCATTTGGATAACGGATTTAAGTGTCAATGAGGCAAACAGTAAACGAATGGAACAGTTTGTTCAAGAGGGAGGTAAAGCGCAGTTTATCGATCATCATAAAACAGCCTTGCATTTAAATGAATACAGCTGGGCGAAGGTAACAGTTGAATATGATGATGGGAGACTAACATCTGCGACTTCATTGTTTTATGATTTTTTATTAGAAAATCATTGGTTGACACCAAAGAATTCAATTAATGAATTTGTGGAGCTCATCAGACTGTACGATACGTGGGAATGGGAAAAAAACGATGAAATAAAAGCGAAACAGCTGAATGATTTATTTTCACTTTTATCGCTGGATGATTTTGAAGGAAAGATGATTGAAAGACTGAAATCAGAAGATGGATTCGCATTTAACGAGTTTGAACAGCAGTTATTAAAAATGGAAGAAGAGAAAATAAATCGCTATATTCGAAAGAAAAATCGCGAACTCGTTCAAACGTTCATTGATGACCATTGCGTTGGAATAGTACATGCTGAAATGTATCACTCTGAACTTGGGAATGAGCTTGGCAAAGAAAATAGTCATCTGGATTATATTGTGATCCTGAATATGGGCGGAAAAAAGGTTAGTTTCCGTACGATTCATGATCATGTCGATGTTTCTGAAGTGGCAGGTAAATTTGGCGGCGGAGGACATGTTAAAGCATCAGGTTGTACAATGAATGAAACAGCATATAAGCTTTTTGTTCATGAAGTTTTTCCGCTTGATCCCTCCAGACTCGATGCGCCGAAAAATCAACATAACCTTAAAAACAAGCCAGAGGGCTCGCTGTATGAAAATAATAATCGTGAAAAATGGCTCATTAAAGAACATAATCAGCAGTGGATTGTTGAAAGTGGCAGCAAAACATTACCTTTGACCTTTAACAGCTTTACCGAAGCTGAGCACTTTGTCAAACGCCAATATAATGCTGCACTGTCAAGAGATGACCAGTACATCGAATATATGAAAAATATAAAAAATAAAGGATAAATCTCTAAATGATTCAAGCATAAGAAAGATCATAAAACGGCAACATAAGGGTGGAGGTGTTTGATATGGGAAAACGTAAACAAGATCCATCCAAAACAGGACTTAGTTCATCCCGCGTCGAGGGGCAAGGTACTACAACAGAGGAAACAGGTATGCGGGAATTATCCTCTGCACGAAAAAAGACAAAACAATCATAAAGAAACGCAAAGGGAGCACCCTTTGCGTTTTTTTATGTGAAAGTTTATTAATTTTGGTACATTGATGAAATTTGTTTTTGTAGTTCGCTGTCATCTAAATATTCATCATATGTCATTTGTTTATCAACGATGCCGTTTGGTGTAATCTCAATAATGCGATTAGCGATCGTCTGAATAAATTGATGGTCATGTGATGAAAAAATGAGAGAACCTTTAAATGCTATGAGCCCATTGTTTAGAGCAGTGATTGATTCAAGATCTAGATGGTTTGTTGGTTCATCTAATAATAATACATTAGATCCGCTTAACATCATTTTTGAAAGCATACAGCGAACCTTTTCTCCACCCGAAAGAACACTTGCTTTTTTCAAGACTTCTTCACCTGAAAATAGCATTCTTCCTAGGAATCCTCTTAAAAAGCTCTCGCTTTCATCTTGTGGAGAAAATTGACGCAGCCATTCAACAAGATTTAAGTCGCTGTTTTCAAAGTAACGGGAGTTATCTTTAGGAAAATAGGCTTGTGAGGTAGTCACTCCCCATTTAAAGGTGCCGCTGTCTGCTTCCATTTCTCCCATTAATATTTTGAATAAAGTGGTTTTTGCGGTTTCGCTTGTTCCAACCAAAGCAATTTTGTCATCTTTATTCATGATAAAACTGATATTATCTAATACCTTTACACCATCAATCGTTTTTGTAATTCCTTCTACTCGTAATAAATCATTTCCAATTTCACGATCTGGTGTGAAGCCGACATATGGATAGCGGCGTGAAGATGGTCTAATATCATCTAAGGTAATTTTATCAAGCAATTTTTTCCGTGATGTTGCTTGTTTGGACTTAGACGCGTTCGCACTAAAGCGGGCAATGAAATTTTGTAGTTCTTTAATTTTTTCTTCTTTTTTCTTATTGGCATCTTGTGCCATTTTTAATGCCAATTGACTTGATTCATACCAGAAGTCATAATTTCCTACATAAATTTGAATTTTCCCAAAGTCAAGGTCAGCAATGTGGGTACAGACTTTATTTAAGAAATGACGGTCATGGGAAACAACGATAACAGTATTTTCAAAGTTGATGAGGAATTCTTCAAGCCACTGAATGGCCTTAATATCGAGATGGTTGGTCGGCTCATCAAGTAAGAGAACATCCGGTTTTCCAAACAAAGCTTGTGCAAGTAATACTTTTACTTTTTCAGCTCCAGAAATATCAGCCATTTTTTTATGATGGAGCTCTTCGTCAATTCCAAGTCCTTTCAATAGAATGGCTGCATCTGACTCTGCCTCCCAACCATTTAATTCAGCAAATTCACCTTCAAGCTCAGCTGCTCTCATACCATCTTCGTCAGTGAAGTCCGCCTTCATATAGATAGCGTCTTTTTCCTGCATCACTTCATAAAGGCGGCTGTGGCCCATAATAACGACTTTTAATACTTCTTCTTCTTCATATTCAAAATGGTTTTGTTTTAATACAGCTAAACGTTCACCAGGACCAAGCTGAACTGATCCTGATTGCGGCTCAAGATCGCCGGATAAAATTTTCAGAAATGTTGATTTTCCTGCGCCGTTTGCACCGATTAATCCATAACAATTTCCCGGGGTGAATTTAATATTTACATCTTCAAATAATTTACGATCTCCATAACGAAGACCTACGTTACTTACAGTAATCATTTACATAGATTCCTCCAAAACACAATATGAAACGATTATACCATTTTTATTGGGGAAGAACATCTTTCATGAATATATATAGGTAGATCAAGCTGTTTAGGCAGGTTTCGTGGAAAAAAAGATGGAGGTTTTGAAGTCTGTCATAGTGATAAATAAGGAATAAAGTAGTAAATTTTATGAAAATTTTAAATTATTGCAGGAAAACAGTGAGGGAAACTCGTATTTTTATAGTATGGAACAGCGATTGTCATCCTTTTATCATTATTCATTCATATTTTATTAATATTTACCATGTACAATAAGTTCAAAGAGATTAATAAAGGAGTTTTTAGTATGCCTAGCAAACAGCTAATTGATTTAGTGAATCGGCTAAGGAAGTCTGGGATACAAATTAGTTTTTCAGAGCCGCGTTCCAAAATTTCATTGTATTTACCTGACAAAACGGATTTACCGCGGGAAATAGGAGACAAATCGCTTCATCAGGACGGAAAAAGAAAGCGAAATCTTACGGTACTAAAGTTTATTTGAAAGTTACAGGCAAGAATGCCGGCATTCTTGCCCATTTTACTTTCACTTTCAGTCCATTTTTTTGTTCTTTTTACTAGATTTCAGCCATGATTTTATTAAAAATCTCATCCTTGTTAAAATCCTCGCCCATAGGAAATTTCTTTATAAATTTATTATTTTCATCAATTAAAAAAACAAATGTACTATGAACATAAAAACCATCACCAGGGTCCCTGTATTGGAACTGGAACGTATTAGCTAATTCCTGTATTTCCTGCTGGTCTTTTTTGATATTATTCCGATCACCTGTTAATAAGAGCCAATTACCATCATCCTCAATATCAAATGTGTCCATATATGTCATCATTTTATTTGGTGTATCTCTATAAGGATCAATGGTAATGGTTAGGAATTGAATATTTTTACCGTATACGCCTGCTTTTTCTAAATCCTTCTTTAGCATATTCATTTTTAAGGTAGTTGTTGGACATATATCCGGACAATGCGTGTACATAAATTCAACTAATTTAAGTCTCTTTTCTGATTCTGCAAAAGTATACTCTTCACCATGCATGGTAATCAGGGAGATGTCATCAGGCACTTTGGCAGATATATCTCGTATGACAAAAAATGAAATGCCTGCAGTAATTCCAATAATAACAATGATAGCACTTAGAATATAAATCCTTTTCACATTATTCCCTCCCCCATGTTTAAGATATATAAAAATTATGGATAATCATATGGATAAAATGTGAACATGAGTGATTATTCGCAAAATAACGAACAATTTTGACAGGGAGCATAGGAACAATTCCTTAATTAGAATAAACTTTATGATTAACATCATTTTTCTATAAATCATGTTATAATAATAAGAAAGAGAATGTTCTGAAAACTAATTAAACCAGTTTGATAAATATTTGTATGACAAACGAGCCATCATTATCCATTCGCTGTAAATTTTTTAGATTCCCTGTTAAATTTTTTCAATTTGATCATACTAATAATGATTAAATGATTTTTCACCCATGTAACAGCATGGTGGTATCCTAAAATGGTTAGTTCCATTCTTATCTATGTGAAATGGACTTTCACAAAAACTAGGGGGCGATTCCGATTTTTTTTAACAGAAAAGGTCAAGAGGATAAATTGGAAAATATAATGGAGGATGTGGAAGTATATTCCTGCAGTGATTCTGCCTGTAACGGCTGGATGAGAAAGGATTTTGCATCCGACGATTTAAAATGTCCTTTATGTGGTCATGAAATGACAATGGAGATTCGGGAGCTGCCTAAAATTTAAACTACACTTCTTAAGTGTAGTTTTCTTTTTCTGATCGGTTTAAAACGCCTTTTTGGTGTTTATTTAAAACTTATTGTAAAAAACATTATTCACAGAAAATTCACAATTTAAGCGTTTACAATTAATGATTATAAGCTATAATAAAGGTGTAGAAAAGATAAATAAAACTTTTACAGAAAAAGGATTTAACACCTTCGGAGGCTCAACCATATAGTGTTCGTTTCGTTAAAGAAATGAAAAAACTATATCCTTTCACTTGAACGGTAAAAAGTTATTCTAAGCAAGCAAAAGTGAATAATGGCTTACTTGTAAAGGTAAAAGGGAGCTTTCAAAAAATTAAATACAAGGGGGAGTTCAAACGGAATAGAGTATAAAATTAAGCCTATAAAATTGGAACGAGAATAGCTTGAAAAACCTTTGGAAACTATCCATTGGTAATGAAAACTGCAACAGACTTAATAGTTATTAAACACCAGTTAAACAAATGCAATAACTGTAAAAGTTAAAATAGCATTAGGTTATGGCAAAATGTAAGTAGCTCAAAAAGTTACAAATAATAGTTATGGCAAAATGCATAAAGCTTAAAAGGTTTTGAGCAAAAAGTTAGAACTGCAAGAACTTAAAATGTTCTGGAGCAAACGGTTATAACAAAATGCCGGCTTTAAAAGTTAAACGCACGAAGTGATAACTAATATTCAGTAGCTTAAACAGTTGCAAGCACGTAGTTATAGCAAAGATGCCAACAACTTATAAAAGTTACAAGCACAGTTTAACCGATTGCAATAGCTTAAAAGTATCAGGCACTAGTTATAACACTATGCAAAAGAACTTAACCCAGTCACTAGCACTGACTGAAAAATAAATATTAAGGGTTATAGCAATGTGATAGCAGTTAAGAGTAACGACGAGTTTCATGAATTATACGCTAATAATAAACTCTAAACCCAATAATCATCATACTCATAAAAGTGAAATCATTATTTCACTTAGGTATATGATTAGAATCCCACTACCCTTGAAAAACCCTTTATCGATCAGGAGAGTCGATAACACAATAGTCAAACTAGTGATAGCGAAACAAACACACATTGGCTGAAAAGCTAGAATTATAGTGAATGAGCGCAGGCTATATTTGAAAAAGTGTTCGCATATCAGCTGATGACAATGGTTGGGTCTCCAAAGGTGTTAATAGCAAAGCCCTCCTTAACAGGAGGGCTTTTTCCTATGTCTACGATTAATAAATAGTCTGCGGAGGAGATAATATTTGAAGTATTGGTTATTCTGATTTCTTTGCGAGGCATCGATCACATTCCATTAAATGTGATTCAATTTGTTCGTTCACTGATTGACCGCATTCAGGACAGATTTTTTTCGTTTTTACTTGCATTTTACCATCTCCTTTTATAATACAGATTTTTCAACTTTCCTGTTGTTATAATACAGTATATCTGAAACCATCAGAAAAAGAAACTGTTTTTTAAAAATAAATCTGAAAATATCAAAAATTAGATATATCTTACATTGATTCGATTATGAATCATAAGTAAGCTTACTGTGTGTTAATCTTTTCAATTCTATTTAATATAAGCTAATATTAGTAAATAATAAGGATAAACCTTTTAAAAAGATTAGAGGAGAAGAAATGGAAAGATTTCAACCTATATGGAATGTAATCAAAAAAGTTTGGCATCGTTTAAGTCCTCCTGTGATCAACATGCTAAAACGGATATTGGAAGTAATCAGGAATTTTTGGAGGAAGAAGCACTTAACACAAATTCTTTTATTAAGCGGGCTCACATTCGTATTATTGACGATTCTCTTTTTTGCTTTTACGGCCTCACAGGCCAATGTTCAGTCTCTTCGGGAAGGGTTAACACAAACAACCGTCATATATGATAAAGATGGGGACGTAGCAACAAAGGTTGATACGAATCGAACGGAGGGAATTAATGTAAAGAATCTGCCGGAATATATTCCAAATGCAGTGATTGCAATTGAAGATCGGCGGTTCAAAGAACATAATGGCTTCGATTTAAAAGGTATGGCAAGGGCGTTCTTTAACAACCTTTTTGCAGGCAGTATAACTGGCGGCGGTAGTACCATTACACAACAACTAGCCAAAAATGCTCTTTTATCTCCAGAACAAACCTATCGCCGGAAGATTGAAGAGTTATTCTTGGCTGTTGAAATTGAAAAAAATTATTCAAAAGATGAAATTTTGAGTATGTATTTAAATCAAGTATTTTTTGGAAGCGGGTCGTGGGGCATCGATCAAGCAGCAAAGAAGTACTTTAACAAGGATATCAGCACGGTCACAATAAGCGAGGCTGCTATGCTGGCCGGATTGCTGCAATCGCCATCTGCTCTTAATCCATATCGTCATTACGATCGTGCAATGGAAAGAAGAGATGTAGTCCTTCATAGTATGAAGGAGCTTGGGATGATTACAGCTGCAGAATATGATTCGGCAAAGAATGAAAAAATTATTTTAGAAGACGGCGGTGGCAGCTATATCAAGCGTGACTATCCGTATTATGTTGATGCAGTGTTAGATGAAGCGATTTCTAAATATGGTCTTACACAGGAAGAAATTATGACAAGGGGTTATCGCATTTATACCGAAATGGATCAAAATATCCAATCCGTGTTAGAAAAAGTGTATAGTCATGATTCCGTGTTCCCTGCTGGAAAAGGAGGAACGCTTGTTCAAAGTGGATCGGTGCTTTTGAATCCTGAATCGGGAGGTGTTCTCGGCCTTGTCGGGGGCAGAGGAGATTATGTTTTCCGTGGCTTCAACCGGGTTACGCATATGAAAGCTCAGCCGGGATCTACATTGAAACCGCTCGCTGTCTATACTCCTGCACTTGAAGCGGGATATGAACCGACATCGATTCTAAAAGATGAACCATTGCAAATTGGGGATTATGCACCAGAGAATTTCTCGCATACGTTCCAAGGTGAAGTCCCGATGTACGAGGCTGTAGAACAATCATTAAATGTCCCGACTGTGTGGCTGTTAAATGAAATAGGCTTAGAAAAAGGAATTGCTTCCTTAGAAAAATTCGGTATTCCGCTTGAAAAAGAAGATCATTACCTTGGGATTGCATTAGGGGGAATGAGTAAAGGGATTTCTCCCTTGCAGCTTGCTGAAGCATATACCGTTTTTGCCAATGAAGGGGTAAGAGAGGATGCCCATTTCATTACGAAAATTATTGGGCCAACAGGTAATGAGATTGCTGAGTACAAAAAAGAATCAACAAGAGTGACATCGAAAAAAATCGCCAAGGAGATGACATCGATGCTACTTGGTGTTGTCGAGTCTGGGACAGGTAAAGGCGCTAAGATTCCTGGAATGCCGCTTGCCGGTAAAACAGGTTCTACGCAGCTTCCTTATAATGATATAAATGGAACAAAAGATCAATGGTTTGTCGGTTACACACCCAATATAGTTGGTTCCGTCTGGCTTGGTTATGATCAAACAGACAGGGAGCATTATTTATCAACCAGCAGCTCTGAAACAGTGGTACCGATTTTTAAAACTATAATGGAGAGTATAAAACCATATATAGAATCAAGTGAATTTACGACAGATTCTGTACGGGCTCAACAGTCAGAGGAAAAGGAAGACTATAAGCAGATGCTTAAAGATCAAACAGATAAATGGAAAGAAACCTTTAGTGAAGAAGCTCCAAAGTGGAAACAAAGACTTAACCAAGGATTGAATTATGCCGAAGAAAAAGGCAGACAATTGAAAGATCTGATTGAAAATTATATTGAACCTTAAAAATGTGATCTTGATATTCGATAAAAAATGATAAAATAGACATTTTTCAAAATAATTTATCTTTAAAATTTAATATTTTGTGATAAAGTATTACTATCAGATTTTTCATATTTAGTTTTATATTTAGATTGGAGACGAAAATCATGTCAAACGAAAAAATTAGTATCACCCTAACCACAAATAAAAAACAAAAACCTGATGTCAATAATCTTGTATTCGGTAAGGTTTTTACTGATCATATGTTTGTGATGGATTATTCATCAGACAAAGGCTGGCATGATGCACGGATTATCCCTTATCAACAAATTACAATTGAACCATCCGCGATGATTTTTCATTATGGACAAACTGTATTCGAGGGTTTAAAAGCATATTACTCTGCTGAAGGAAAAGTGCTGCTGTTTAGACCTGAAAGAAATATGCAAAGACTAAATCAATCCAATGACCGGTTATGTATTCCTAAAATTGATGAAGAATTAGCCTTACAGGCACTGAAAGAGCTTATCAATATTGATCGTGATTGGATACCAAAGGCTGAAGGGACTTCTTTATATATTCGTCCATTTATTATTTCAACAGAGCCGGCACTAGGTGTACATCCTGCCCATCAATATAAATTTATGATCATTTTATCTCCTGTAGGTTCCTATTATGAAGAAGGAATTCACCCGGTTAAAATTGCTGTGGAAAGTAAATATGTGCGTGCGGTGGCCGGAGGAACAGGTCAAGCTAAAACTGCCGGCAACTATGCATCCAGCTTAAAGGCACAGGAAGTAGCTGAAGAGAATGGATATTCACAGGTATTATGGCTTGATGGAGTAGAAAAAAAATATGTTGAAGAAGTAGGAAGTATGAATATATTCTTCAAAATCAATGGTGAAGTCGTAACACCGAAATTAAATGGAAGTATTTTACCTGGTATTACTAGAGATTCGA
This sequence comes from Niallia oryzisoli, assembly GCF_036670025.1. Lineage (NCBI taxonomy): Bacteria > Bacillati > Bacillota > Bacilli > Caryophanales > Bacillaceae > Niallia > Niallia oryzisoli. The sequence goes on from NZ_CP137640.1 coordinate 2,021,902, forward strand.
TCATCCATTTATTAAAACACTGGAATGTACCGGTCGTTGAAAAAAGAATCTCCATTGATGAAGTATATCAAGCTTATAAAGACGGCGTGTTAGAAGAGGTATTTGGAACTGGAACGGCAGCGGTGATTTCACCAGTTGGTGAGTTATACTGGAATAATGAAAAAGTAATTGTGAATGGCGGCCAAACAGGCGAGCTATCGATGAAATTATATAATACATTAACAGATATTCAACTTGGAAAAGAACCCGATCCATTTGGTTGGGTAGTAGAAGTTGAGCAGAAAGCTGTAAATAAATAGACTGATTTTTTCAATGGGGAGAGGAAAACCTGAATGATTAAAGCAATTTTTTTTGATCTTGACGATACGCTTCTATGGGATCAACGAAGTGTGAAAGAAGCTTTTACTGCTACCTGTCAAGTGGCGGCAGATAAATACCAAGTAGACCCTGAAAAACTTGAAGAGTCTGTTCGGGAAGAAGCAAGAAACCTGTATGCAAGCTATGAAACCTATGCATTCACACAAATGATTGGGATAAATCCATTTGAAGGTTTATGGGGGAATTTTCTCGATGATGATGATCAATTTCGTAAAATGAAAGAAATTGTACCAGGTTATCGAAAAGAATCATGGAAAAAAGGCCTGGGACGGCATGGTATTAAAGATGATGAATTTGCTGCCCTTTTAGCTGAACGTTTTCCAGAAGAAAGACGCCGTAAACCATTTGTTTACGAAGATAGTTTTTCTGTTTTAGATCAACTAAAAGGAAAGTATAAGTTATTATTATTAACAAATGGTTCACCTGACCTGCAGCAAACAAAGCTTACCATAACACCTGAACTTGTTCCTTATTTTGATCAGATTGTCATCTCAGGTGCTTTTGGAAGAGGAAAACCTGATCCATCTATTTTTGAGCATGCTCTATCATTGCTTGAACTTCAAAAGGATGAAGTCCTTATGGTTGGGGATAATTTAATGACGGATATATTAGGTGCAACGCGTGCAGGCATTAAATCAGTTTGGATCAACCGCACGAATAAAGAACGCAATGAAGTGATCCCAGACTATGAGATTAAGCAATTAGATGAGCTTTTTACTATTTTAGAAAGCCTAAAAGTGAAAGAAGTAAATTAACTTCGACAGGCTCCAGTTATTTGCAATTTTTTAGGAAGAATGAGATTATATCTTTATTCTTTGTGATGGGAGTCAGTGGAATATGAAATGTAAAATCAATCGCCATGCAGCTAAAGTATTAAAGGAAATGATAGCGAATGAAGGGGAAACAGGGAAAATGATCCGTGTTTACATAACCCATATGCATGGAGATCACGCACATTATGATCTTCGATTTGATGAACGAACAGAATATGATGAAGTAGTGAAAACCGATAAGGATATAGATATATTGCTGGATACTAGAGAAGAGTATTTAGACGGTGTATGGATCCAATATTACTATGTTCCTGATGAAGGATTTGTCATTACAAACCCTGTAAAAGACCGGCTTCACCATGATCATCATCATTAAAATAAGATCTAGTTCAAGCCTCGGATTCAGTCGTGAACCGAGGCTTTTTAATTATCATGACAGAAAGTTCACTAGATAATCTATCAAAAACAATCAATATATGTAAAAATAAAAATTGGATGAATAATGGAAAAGGGTGATTCTATTGGGTAATGCATTAGCAGGAAAACTTATCGTGCTTGGAGCATCGCGCAAAACAGAGGAAATGACAACACTAATCGAGAAGCAGGGAGGAACCGCTACCGTGCGCTCGCTGCAGGGAACCGTATTTAAGGCAGATGAGGAAGTGAAGCATGATTTAGAGAATTTTGTTAAAACAGGTGCTGACTGGGTTATCTTCACAACAGGTATTGGCTTCCAAACATTACTTGATCTTGCAGAGAGGTTAGGATTAAAAGAGGCTTACATTAAACAACTTCAAAAGGCAAAGATAGCCACCAGAGGCTATAAATCAGCTGCTGCGATAAAGAAATTTGAATTGAACTGTGAAGCTTCCGATGACGATGGTACGACACAGGGGCTTATTCGTCAGTTAGAGAATATAGATTTAACGGGGAAAAAAGTGGTTGTTCAGCTTCATGGTGAAAAGGCTCCAGCATTAATGAGTTTTTTAGCAGCAAAAGGCGCTGTAACAGCCCAACTCCTGCCTTATCAGCATATTCCGCCATTACAGGATACCGTTGAAACTTTGTGCCAGGAAATTTTAAATGACAAAGTTGATGCTGTATGTTTTACAACCGCCATTCAAGTACATTCACTATTCAACCTTGCGCAAGAAAAGGGAATTGGAAGTAAGCTTATCACTGCTTTTAAGGATAAAACAGTTGCAACAGCAGTTGGTAAAGTGACGGCTGAAGCATTACGTGAAGTGGGCATTGAACGAATCGTTGTACCGGAGCATGAACGAATGGGTGCAATGATTGTGGAATTAGCGAATTTTTTTGCTGCTAAATAAAGACTCTTCGACTGTTCCCTTATCTTTGTGTAATGATGTAAATAATGTTATGATTATTTTGTTTCACTAATTAATAAGGAGTTGGATACGAATGGCTAAAAAAGGATACATACAAATGCAAAATGGGGAAAAAATTGAATTTGATTTATTCCCAAATGAAGCACCCGGTACTGTAGAAAATTTTGAAAAATTGGCTAACAGCGGTTTTTATAATGGGGTAATATTTCACCGCGTAATCCCTGGGTTTGTTTCGCAAGGGGGAGACCCAACAGGAACTGGTATGGGCGGCCCTGGTTACACAATCAAATGTGAAACAGAAGGTAATCCACATAAACATGAAGTAGGTTCATTATCAATGGCACATGCAGGAAGAGATACTGGCGGCAGCCAATTTTTCATCGTTCATGAGCCACAGCCGCATTTAAACGGAGTACATACTGTTTTCGGAAAAGTAACATCTGGAATGGATACCGTACTTTCTATGAAAAATGGTGATGTAATGGAAAAAGTTGAAGTATTTGATGAGTAATAAATAATTTGTGTGAAAAGCAGCTAAGGAATTTAACTTAGCTGCTTTTTTCATGCACAAAAAGTTAGGCAGTAAAATAAAATGGCTTATAATTATACAATTTTGTGATTATTTATTGACTTTTTCTGAAAATAAAGTATGATAATAAACATTAAAGATAATTCGATAAAGGTGAGGACAACAATGGTTGAAATCAGAAGAGCAAAAATTTCAGATATTGATAGATTACATGAGTTAATCAATATTTATTCAGAAAAAGAGATACTACTGCCAAGAACGAAAGAATCACTCTATCAAAATATTTTTTCAATCTTTGTTGCAGAGAAGGATGGAGAGGTCGTAGGGTCCGCAAGTATAACCATTTTAGATAAGGAATTAGCGGAGATTCGTTCACTTGTTGTTGATACATCTGCATTAAAGATGGGTATTGGGAAAATGCTCGTGGAAAAAATAATCGAGGAAACAAAACGATTACGAATTGAGAAGTTGATTTCACTTACGTATCAAGTTGAATTTTTTCAAAAATGCGGGTTTGAAGTAACGGTAAAGGATAATATGCCGCAAAAAGTATGGAAGGACTGTATCACTTGCCCAAAGCTGCATAACTGTGATGAAGTTGCCATGATTATGTACGTGAAGGATAACATTTATGTTTAATGAATTGGACAAAAAAGAAGCATGGAATTTTCCATGCTTCTTTTTTATTAAAGAGCTTTTAATGTATCAGTTAATACTGGTACGATTTGTTTTTTACGGGATACAACGCCTTTTAAAACAGCTGTGTTATTGTCTAGTTTTACATTAAAAGCTGTTTCAACTGCATTGGTCATCTTTCCAAGTGCAAGACCAACGGAATCATTTGTTAAAATATCTGTCACAACAAAGAAGAATAAATCAAGGTTTTGGTCTGCAATAGTCTTTGTAATAGCTGCTTCAATCTCTTTTTTATTGTTAAGAACATCATCTGTATCGACAGCATTCACTTGAGCAACCATGACTTTATAATTGCCCATGTCAAAGCCTTTTGCATCTAGAGAAATTAACTGTTCAACTGTTTTGTCGCTAAGATCAGCGCCAGCCTTTAGCATTTCCAAGCCGTATTTTTCTGGGTCAACACCGGCAATTTCAGCTAATTCACGTGCAGCAGCGATATCTTGCTCTGTACATGTTGGTGATTTGAATAATAAAGAGTCGGAGATAATGGCTGAAAGCATTAATCCGGCGATTTCTTTCTTAATTTCAACACCATGTTCTTTATACAGCTTGTTTAAAATCGTGGTTGTACAGCCAACTGGCTCAGCACGATAAAAAAGTGGATCGCTTGTTTGGAAATTGGCAATACGATGATGGTCAATTACCTCAAGAATTCGAACTTGATCAATATCATCGGCGCTTTGTTGACGCTCGTTATGGTCAACCAAAATAACCTGGCTTGTTTCAGCGGCTACTTTTTCTACTAAACGAGGTACGTTGACTTGAAAATAATCTAATGCATATTTAGTCTCTCCATTAATTTCGCCAAGACGGACAGGCTCAGCATTTAATCCAATCGCAGATTTTAAATTTGCATAAGCGATTGCCGAACAGATCGAGTCTGTATCCGGATTTTTATGTCCGAGAACAAGAATTTTTTCCATATTTGTACTCCTTATGTAAAATTTATTTGTGAAACTTTTAATTCCTATCTTAATGATAAGTTTCATCACACATATATTAACACATTTTTAACATAAAAAAGTCAATTTTTATTCATATTTTCTCCATTTCCTATTTAATTAGTCAGATATAGGGAAATTAAATAAAATTGGTGTTATTACGATTTCTTTTATTTGCGGTGTTAACCCGAAAATGTTGATTTTTGTCACTTGTTGATTGCAGTGGAAGTCACGAAGACTCCTCGAAAATTCTATCGAATTTTCTCGTGCGTGGGCGGATTCAAGGATGCAATTCAATGTCCTGCGGGAGAAGCGAGACAGTCGGGACCCCGCAGACACGAAGTGTCGTGCACTCGGCGGTCGACCTAAGGTGCACGAAGTGCCTGGAACGGAAATCAACAACACCTATGTTAATAGACCCTTTTTATTAAAATTTGTTTATATATGGGACCAATTGTCCAAACGATAAATATAATAGAAGAACAAATTATTTGTCAACAGAATTCAAAAAAGAGTAAGATAGATAAAATATCTTCATGTTCTAAGAAGCAATCATTTTTGACTGGAGGGAGAACGTATGAGAGATGTTTTATTAACAGACATTTTCAACCACCATATAGCCCAAAAATATGTTACCCGATCTGGTTTGGTTCATGCAATTGCTGTTGCCTATCATGCATTTCAATTGGCCAAAGAGCAGAATGTTGATGTTGATAGTGCTGCTAAAGCAGCTTTTCTCCATGATATCGGACATTATACATGGTACAAGAATGGTAAATGGGATTATGATCTTTACAGACAAAATGATATTCATGCTATCAAAGGAGCAGAAAGAGCCCATAAATTATTAATCCGTTTAGGGGAGAATCCTGTCAAAGCAAAGGAAATTGCCCTTGCGATTCTTTTTCATACAGATTCCTATTTTCCCGGCGGTGAAATTGTCAGGACACCATTACAGGAAATTGTCAAAAAGGCGGATGAAAAAGATGAAGAGCCCGGAGGCAGTCATCATTATCGAAGAATTGAACAAACCCGTGCCTTCCGACTATTACAACGTTTAGATCAAAAAATAGATAAAGAATATGCGAAAAGAAATGGTTGAGTCTGGCATGCACGTGCCGGACTTATTTTCAATTCTAAATCCTTTTTATCTCGTAAGAATAATCCTCGCTTTTTAGGAATAAGTCTTAGTTTATACATGCGCTTATTACAACAAAAGGGGGATGGAACACGATGTCTTCTCATATACACAAAATGGAAGTGAATGTCCCGATTGAAAAGGTTTGGAAATTCGTTAACTCTATGGATGCGTGGGCACCGCTCATTCCTGGTTATATTGACCATGAGATTATAAATGAGCGGGAATCGACTTGGACGTTCAAAAGTGTTTTCGGTAAGATTATAAAGAAAAAAATTCAGCTTAAAATTGAAATAACCAATTGGATTGAACCTGAAAAAGTTATGTTTAATCTGATTGGAATAAATGAAAATATAAATGGTCATGGTTATTTTAAAGCAGTCAAAATCTCAGAGAATAAAACAAGTATGACAGGTTTCTTGGATATTACGGCAGGGGGAACGCTGGCAAAAGTAATGAATCCATTGTTAAAAAACAGTATACCAGAAATGACGGAGGAGCTGACAATTGCTGTTGGACAAAAGATAGAGGAAATGGTAAATCTTTGATGTAAGATGAGAGTAAGTCAATATTTTATTAAAAAACTATTTTAATATTTAAAAAGGATAGATAATTAAGGTGAAAGCCTATATATCTATCCTTTTTTGCTATATAATAATTTTAAATTACCTGCACTTTGTAAAAATGTTCACTTTTTAACGAAAAAAATGTTCACGAGTTTTTTTAAATGTGTTATTCTATATTCATAAAAAGTATAACATAATTAAGGCGATGTTAATCATTAATATGAAATGGTGTAATGGTAGACCAAACTAGCGGTAATGAAGATTTGTTTTCTATTTCAAATAATGGAAAAAATTATAGATAGTATCTATCGAAAAACGACGTCATAAATTCATTTGCGAAGTCCCTCGCCGATGAAAAAAGGGTGTGAATATTATCTTATCAGAAAAAGAAGTTGTATACGTTGTGTCGGATTCTGTTGGAGAAACGGCTGAATTTGTTGTAAAAGCGGTTGCAACCCAGTTTAACGGGGGCTATGTTGACATACGCCGGCATTCCTATGCAGAGGATAAAGAAGACATTGAGGAAGTCATTGCGATGGCAAGACAGACGAACTCAATTATTGCTTATACGATTGTGATTCCAGAATTAAAGAAATATTTAGACCAGCGTGCAAATGAAGAAGGTATAATGGCCGTTGATCTATTAAATCCACTAATGGAATCTTTTATGAAAAGATTTAAAAAAGAACCGAATCATCAGCCAAAATTAATGAGAAAGCTTGATGATGAATATTTTAGACGGGTAGAAGCGATTGAATTTGCCGTTAAATATGATGATGGGCGGGACCCACGCGGTGTTATGCGTGCGGACATCGTCTTAATCGGTGTATCGCGCACATCGAAAACACCTCTTTCGATGTATCTGGCCCACCAAGGCTATAAAGTCGCAAATGTCCCGTTAGTTCCTGAGGTTTCACCTCCTGAAGAATTATTTAAAATTCCGCGAAACAAATGTGTTGGTTTAGTTATTACACCTGACAAACTGAACGAAATCCGAAAAGAGCGGCTCAAGGCACTCGGTTTAAAATCTGAGGCTAATTATGCCAGCTTTGAACGAATCCTTGTCGAGCTTGAATATTCGGAAAAGATAATGAAGCGGGTAGGCTGTCCAGTTATTAATGTATCTAACAAAGCAGTTGAAGAAACAGCGAACCTTATTATTGATATTTTGAAAAGTGAGAGGAGCAGGTAATCATGAGTAAATTTGTTTACTTATTTAATGAAGGAAATAGTGAAATGAAAGATTTACTAGGGGGTAAAGGGGCAAACTTGGCTGAAATGACAAATATTGGTTTGCCGGTGCCGTTTGGCTTTACCATTTCTACCCAGGCTTGTAATGATTATTATGAAGCCGGTAAGAAAATATCCCCGTATGTAGAAGAGCAAATCCTAACTGCATTAAATACACTAGAAGAAAAATCCGGGAAAACGTTAGGGGATCCGCAAAATCCATTGCTTGTTTCTGTACGTTCAGGTTCCGTTTTTTCTATGCCAGGTATGATGGATACCGTCTTAAACCTTGGGATGAACGATGAAACAGTAAAAGGTGTTGCCAGTTTAACAGAAAATGCCCGTTTTGCTTATGATTCATATCGCCGCTTTATTCAAATGTTCAGCAATGTTGTACTTGGCATTGACAGTTTTTATTTTGAACAGTATTTAGAAGAAATTCGGGAGCAAAAAGGGTATCATGCTGACCCTGAATTAACTGCTGAAGATTGGCAGGAAGTCATTATTGGGTACAAAGAAATTGTTAAAAAACACACGAAAAAGGATTTCCCGCAGGAGCCTAAACAGCAATTATTCTTAGCAATTAATGCAGTATTTGATTCTTGGAATAATCAGCGTGCCATTATTTACCGCCGTTTAAATAAAATCCCTGATCACTTAGGTACTGCTGTTAACATTCAAAGCATGGTATTTGGAAATATGGGGAATGATTCTGGAACAGGCGTTGCATTTACACGTAACCCATCAACAGGTGAAGCGATTCTTTATGGTGAATACTTAATCAATGCACAAGGTGAAGATGTAGTAGCAGGAATTCGTACACCGCAGCCTATTCATGTGCTTGAAAAAGACATGCCTGAAGTATATAAAAAATTTACGGCAACATGTCAATTGCTTGAAGACCACTATAAAGATATGCAAGATATCGAATTTACCGTTGAGCGCGGAGAATTATATATTCTGCAAACCCGGACTGGAAAAAGAACCGCTCAGGCAGCCATTCGAATTGCTGTTGAAATGGTAAAAGAAGGAATTATTGATAAGAAGACTGCCCTTTTACGTGTTGACCCTGAGCAGTTAGATCAGCTGCTGCACCGCCGAATTGATGAATCATTTGAACGTAAACAATTAGCAAAAGGTCTGCCAGCATCACCAGGAGCTGCAACAGGGGCTGTTGTATTTGATGCAGATGAAGCAGAGCAATTAGGAAATGACGGCAAAAAGGTTATTCTAGTCCGTCCTGAAACCACTCCAGACGATATTCACGGGATTGTTGCTTCGCAGGCAATTGTAACAAGCCGTGGAGGAATGACAAGCCATGCTGCCGTTGTTGCACGTGGAATGGGAAAAGCGTGTATTTGCGGATGTGAAACATTAAAGATTGATTTGGCTGGAAAGAAATTTAATGTTGGAGATACGGTTGTCAATTATGGTGATGTCATTACCATTGATGGTTCTACAGGGGAAATTATGCTAGGTGAAATTCCAATGATCGACCCAGAGCTTTCTGATGAATTCCAATTACTGCTTTCTTGGGCAGATGAAACGAGAAAATTGGGTGTTCGTGCGAACGCTGACAATCCGGAGGATGCTGCGAAAGCCTTGGAATTTGGTGCCGGTGGAATTGGATTATGCCGTACAGAGCATATGTTTATGGATCCAAAACGAATTCCGATTGTTCAAGAAATGATTTTAGCTGAAAACTTTGAAGAGCGAATGATCGCTTTAGATAAATTATTGCCAATGCAGCAAGGAGATTTTGAAGGTATTTTTGAAGCTATGCAAGGACATCCGGTAACCATTCGCTTGCTTGATCCTCCAATGCATGAATTCTTACCTGATAAAGAAGAACTTTTAGTGGAAGTGACAAAGCTGCAACTAACAGCTCCTGATTCACCTGAATTAAAAGAAAAAGAATTCTTGTTGAAGAAAGTAAATCAATTGGCTGAATTTAATCCAATGCTTGGTCATCGTGGATGCCGTTTAGGAATGATTTTCCCAGAGATTTATGAAATGCAGGCAAAAGCGATTTTCAATGCGGTTGTAACGTTAATGAATAAAGGTGTTTCAGTGAAGCCCGAAATTATGATCCCGCTTGTTGGTCATGTAAATGAGCTAAAGGCTATGCGTCAGCTTGTTGTAGAAACAGCAGAAAAAGTAAAGGCAGAAGCGGGTAAGGACTTTGACTATCTAGTTGGTACAATGATTGAAATTCCACGCGCTGCTTTAACAGCAGATCAAATCGCTGAAGAGGCTGATTTCTTCTCATTTGGAACAAATGATTTAACACAAACAACATTTGGTTATAGCCGTGATGATGCTGAAGGTAAGTTTTTACAAACGTATATTGAGCAAAAAGTACTTCCAGAAAACCCATTTGCCGTTCTAGATCAGCAAGGGGTAGGTAAGCTGGTTGAAACAGGTGTTAAGCTTGGTCGCCAAGTGAAGCCTACATTAAAAACCGGTATTTGTGGGGAGCATGGCGGTGAAAAGTCTTCAATTGCGTTCTGCTATGAAGCAGGATTAGATTATGTCAGCTGTTCACCATATCGTGTACCATTGGCACGTCTTGCCGCTGCACAGGCAACTATTCGTCATGAACAATTAGATGAAAAGGAAGCAATTGCTTCAAAATAAAGGATCAAAATGAGAGCATCTCCCGAGCGGTGCTCTCATTTTCTGTTTCATGTTACAATAGAACAATATCTATTATTATTACATATTGGGGAGTGATTTAAATGAAAGCACAAGTGATTCATTCATTTGGAGATCCTTCTGTGTTTCAAGTTGAAGAGGTACCGGTGCCATTGGTTACACCTGGACATGTATTAATTCAAGTGAAGGCCACAAGTGTAAATCCGATTGATACGAAAATTCGCAGCGGCTTCGTACCTGCCGTATCTCCGGCCTTTCCGGCTATTCTGCATGGGGATGTAGCTGGAATTGTTGCAGAAGTGGGAGAAGGAGTAACAGATTTTAAACCTGGGGATGAAGTATATAGCTGTGCGGGCGGTTTCAAAGGGACAGGCGGTGCACTTGCTGAGTACATGTTGGTAGATGCAAGGTTACTAGCACATAAACCAAAAAATTTGTCGATGGAAGAAGCTGCAGCGATCCCGCTTGTTGCAATTACAGCTTGGGAAGCCTTATTTGACCGTGCTAAATTATCTGCTGGAGATGAAATTTTAATTCATGGAGCAGCAGGCGGTGTAGGACATGTGGCCATCCAATTAGCAAAGTGGGCAGGTGCGAAAGTATATACGACTGCATCTAACCCTACAAAACTGAAGCTAGCGAAAGAGCTTGGAGCTGATGTGGCAATTAATTATAAGGAAACCTCTGTAAAAGAGTATGTGGACAAGTATACGAACGGTAAAGGATTCGATTATATTTTTGACACAGTTGGAGGAGAAAATTTAGATCTTTCATTTGAGGCTGCTGCCTTGCATGGAACAGTTGTCGCCATTGCGGCCAGGTCTACACATGATTTAACTCCGCTTCATTCAAAAGGGTTAACTTTCCATGTTGTGTTCATGCTTTTGCATATCCTAAATGAAAATCACCGCCAGCAAAATGGCGAATTTTTAAAGAAAATTACATCGGTTATTGAAGAAGGCAAACTGCGGCCATTAATTGACCAAAAACGTTTTACATTTGATGAAGTTGCCGAAGCTCATCAATATTTAGATTCGAATCAGGCAATCGGGAAAATCGTATTAGTTAATAATTGGTCATAAACCTTTTGTTCATAATAATATGATTATGTTAACTTAATGTTAGGAAGAATCGGTTAAGAGGATGAATATACATGAATATCAAAAAGTTATGTCAAATGCAAAAGGTTCTCGACGAAAGAATCGTTAAAGAGCATAAGCTAGAAGGCAAAGATTTAGAAGAAAATATAATTCTTGCGCTTCTCGTTGAAATTAGTGAATTAGCAAATGAGACACGCTGCTTTAAACATTGGAGTACAAAAGGACCAAGTGAAAATCATGTTCTATTAGAGGAATATGTTGACTCGCTCCATTTTTTCTTAAGTATTGCAAACCATAACGGGTATAACGTAGACCGATTATTAGAGGTATACACAAGGGATTTTAAACAGACAAGAGATGCAATGACACTTGTGTCTTCATTTATTAATGTAACAGAGAAAGTTGTTACAATGAAGACTGCAAATGACGCATTTCACTATATTGATGCATTTGCAGCCTATATCGACCTGGGAAAAATCCTTGGGTTCACCTGGGAGGAAATCCAACAAGCTTACGTGCGAAAAAATGAAATTAATCATCAACGTCAGGATAATGGTTATTAAGGCAAAAACTTCAATGCTATTATACAAATATAGAAGAGACACCAAGGGGAAATGGAATGAAATTAGTATCATGGAATGTAAATGGGATTAGAGCATGTGTCAAAAAAGGATTTTTAGATTACTTTATGAATGTTGATGCAGATATATTTTGTATCCAGGAAACAAAATTACAGGAAGGTCAGATTACACTTGATCTTGATGGGTATCATCAATTTTGGAATTATGCTGAACGAAAAGGCTATTCCGGTACAGCTATTTTTTCGAAAAAGGCACCATTGTCCGTTTCATACGGGATTGATTTGGCAGAGCCTGATACAGAAGGTCGGGTGATTACGCTCGAGTTTGCTGATTATTATGTTGTGAACGTTTATACGCCAAATTCAAAACGAGACTTAACTAGGCTGGGGTATCGGCTAGTTTGGGAAGACGCGATGAAAGAGCATTTGCTTAAGCTGAATCAACATAAACCAGTTATTTTTTGCGGTGATTTAAATGTCGCTCATCATGAAATTGATCTCAAAAATCCAAAGCCGAATATTGGGAACTCCGGCTTTACTGATGAAGAAAGAAACAAAATGACCGATTTATTGGATGCTGGCTTTATTGACAGCTTCCGCTTTTTTTATCCAGAACGTACGGATAGTTATACATGGTGGAGCTATATGGCTAAAGTACGTGAGCGGAATATTGGCTGGAGAATTGATTATTTTCTTGTATCACATGCCTTAAAGGAACATCTTAAGGATGCTCAAATCCATTGTGATATATTAGGGAGCGATCATTGTCCGATTATGTTGGAAATAGATATGGGGTAAGAAAGTTGCAGGATGGTGCTTAAGCTATCCTGCTTTTGTATTGTGGATGAAAGATTCAGTAGAATAAGATCAATAATAATAATAATAATATAATTGTGATAAAGAAACAGAACGTAAGTTCTCTTTTTTTAGTCAAGTAGAGGACATGATTCTTTTTAATAAATCGTAGTGAGGGGAATAAAAATGAAGAAAATAGCGTCCATTTATCCTGAAGCAATTGAACGCACAAAGCAGAAAGTCTGTGAAGATATCATGGTCTACTTACAAGAGAAAGAAAATATGCCTTCCTTTGCGGAATATGTTCATAACCGAAAGCATTATATCGGGCAAATCTGGTTAAATGTGTGGATTACTCAAGCATCAAACAAAATCCCCCGCGCAGAAAAAAAACAATATTTACAATCTCGAGGAATTGAAGTTGAAGGTGTTGACCGCAAAACCATCAACAAAGTATTTCGTAATGAAATTAAAGCTTATCATCCCTTTTTGATTGAGGATTGGCTACATAGTAAATTTTCCGATGCTGAGGAACAATGGGCAAATATGTATGAACAGGCAAGAACGGAATATCAAAAACGTCAGGAAGAAGAAGCGGTCAAGCAGAAAAAACTGAAGATGATGGAGGAAATTGAAACTGAAGTCCATGCTATTGTGAGAAAACATCAGCATCTATTTTATTTACATACGAGAAAATTTGTCGCAGATCATCTTAAAGCCGATTTTGAAACAAGAACAAGATATCAAAAGCTGAACCCGCATGACATTGAAGTACGTTTGATTCCGCAAGGGTTTTTCTTAGCTGAGGACTATTCCTTAGTAAAAGATTTTTTTGAAGAAGTTACAGGAAATATTCAAAAAAACGATTACTGGAACAGCTATCACTATGAGTATGAAACCTATTATGATTTATATGACACTCGGATTCAAGAATTTTTGGAAGACATGATGCAGAAAAAAGTAAAACAGCTGCTTTCACCGGAAAATGTCTTCGACTATGAAGAAACGCTTATGGACTTAGCATTATCAGATATTATCAGTGACATGATCTATGATTACAGCGTTGAATTATTGTCATATATTAGTGATGAATATATTGAGGATTTATTAAAATTGGTTAGCATTCCTTTTGATGAAAAGGTACATGAAAAGATTTTTGTAGCAGATATCCGATTAAGAGAAAAAAGAATAGCAGAAGAGAAGGCTGAAATAAAGCGGAGGAAAGAAGAAGAAGCACGTATAATAAAGGATATATTTGAATTAGAGTATAATCCTCCAACGGGGAGAAGTGTGCAATACGTATTACATATCGGTGAAACGAATACAGGAAAAACTTATCATGCCCTTCAGCAGATGATGAATGTGAAGAGTGGTTTGTATTTGGCGCCGCTTCGTTTGTTAGCACTTGAAGTTTATGATTTTTTAAATAATAGGGGTACCCCCTGCACATTAAAAACTGGGGAAGAGGAAAAAGTGATTCCGGGAGCCAGGCATATTTCCAGTACGGTTGAAATGTTTCATGAAAAGGATTTATATGATGTAGTGGTAATAGATGAAGCACAAATGATTTCCGATAAAGACCGCGGCTTTTCTTGGTATAAGGCGATTACAAGGGTTCAAGCAAACGAAGTTCATATCATTGCAAGTAAGAATGCCAGAGAAATGCTTATTCAACTACTGGGTCATTCAAAAATAGACATTATTGAATATAAGCGCGATATTCCACTAAAGGTGGAAGAAAAAGAATTTAAAATTAAACAAGTAAAAAAAGGCGATGCATTAATCTGCTTTTCAAGGAAACGTGTCCTTGAAACTGCATCAAGGCTCCAACATGATGGGCATTCTGTCAGTATAATTTATGGCAGTATGCCGCCCGAAACTCGAAAAAAACAGGTTGAGCGTTTTATCAATGGCGAGACGAGTATCGTTGTCTCAACAGATGCGATTGGAATGGGATTAAATTTACCCATTCGACGAATCGTGTTCTTAGAGAATAGCAAATTCGACGGGACTTCGAGAAGAATACTTACTTCACAGGAAGTTAAACAAATTGCCGGCCGTGCTGGCCGAAAAGGACTTTATAATATCGGTAAAGTAGCCTTTACAGAAGATATTAAAAAAATGAGCAATCTTCTTTTACAGGAGGATGAGCCAATCCATACATTTGCTATTGCTCCGACAAACAGTGTGTTTGAACGATTTCAAAAGTACTATCGTGATCTTGGAACATTTTTTGAACTCTGGGATAAATTTAAGAGTCCGAAGGGAACAAAGAAAGCATCGCTTACAGAGGAAAGGGAGTTATATGAGCGCATCAGGGGTACGGAAATGGAAGCGCGTCTTTCACTGACAGACCTTTATGGTTTATTGCATCTGCCCTTCTCGTCACGAGAACCTGAATTGATAAAGCAATGGGAAAGAACTGTAGAAGCAATTGTGGCTGGGAAAGATCTGCCTGAGCCAAGAATCAAAAAGCGGACATTGGAGGATTTGGAACTTTCCTATAAAACAATCGGACTTCATCTTTTATTTCTCTATCGCTTAAACAATCGTACAGAGGCAGTTTATTGGGAACGGCTCCGAGAAGAAATCAGCATGTTAGTCCACGAAAAACTTAAAACAGAAGTGAAAAACATGCAAAAAAAATGCCGACAATGTAACAGGAAATTACCGTGGGATCATCGTTATGCGATTTGTGATTCATGTTATGCAAAGAGATATAGGGATGAATTTGATTACTGAGCATAATAAATAATCTAAAAAGATAAAATACTTTATTCTTATGACCGAGATCACATGCCTTGACTGACCCTTATGATAAAGTGTTATTGAGAAAGGTTATCAAACATAGTAGAGATTTCATTGTATTATTCAGAATTGAGGTGAAGGCGATAGGAAAAGAATTAGTGGATCGTATATATGAATTGCTTGAAGATGTAGTGGACCCTGAGCTTGGTGTTGATATTGTCAATTTAGGACTTGTTTATGAAGTAGACGTAAACGAAGAAAATCAAGCGTTCATCAAAATGACGATGACATCAATGGGCTGTCCAATGGCTGGCCAAATTATGGCGGATGCGAAAATAAAGCTGTCGATGAATATAAAAGAATTGACGGATATTCAGATTGATATTGTATGGAATCCGCCATGGGGGAAGGATAAAATGTCCCGCTATGCAAAAATTGCCCTTGGAATCCGTGATTAGTAATGAAAGAGGCTGACACCTTTCGAATCAGCCTCTTTTATCTGGTGAATAATTATTTTGAGTAGCCCATATTCCGCGAAATTTCAATGCTGGCACTGATGATTTGTTTTGCGAAAGACGGAACTTTTAGCTGGTTAATTCTCTGCTTTGGACCCACGATCGAAAGGGAGGAAACTACTTTTCCAGTATAATTATAAATAGGGGCTGCAATCGTTACGACTCCCTCTGAAAATTCCTCAATACTGTAGGCAAAGCCTTTTTCTCTTATTTCTTGAAGATGGGCTCGCAATTTGTCCGGGTCTGTAATCGTATTTTTGGTGTATTTTTTTAGTCCGTTTTCAATAATAGTATCAACAACATCGTCATCAGAAAACGCCATGAATACTTTTCCTGAACTGGTACAATAAGGAGGATTCCTTTTCCCGACATGTGTTAGATATCTAACTGGGTGATTACATTCAACTTTTTGAATATAAATTACTTCTAAATTATCGAAAACGGATATATGTGCAGTTTCGCCAATTGTTTCGACAAGTTTATTCAGGACAGGCTGTGATTCACGGAATATATCCATGTGACTGTTGATGACACCGCTTAAGGTTAGAATAGAAAAACCTAGGCGATAAGTTTTTGTTTCAGGATCTTTAAATACAAAACCTTCACTGGCAAGCGTCGCCATTGTTCTGCTTACCGTACTTTTATTCAATCCAAGCGAGGCAGATATTTCACTGATTTTCTTTTCCGGTTCATCCATTGAAAAGCTGTTTAAGATCCGTAAAGCGTTTTTTACAGAAGAAAGATAATTTTCCCCTTCATTACTATTTGCCATGATCATTCCTCCAGAAATCATTTCATATAAATAAACACCGTTGCTATATATGAAACATGATATATATGAATCAATATAGCAGAAAAGTGCTATAATTAAAAGGGATATAAGATGAAATCTTCTCAGTGTTCTTTCTCAATCTTTTCCCTTTTTATTAATAAAAAAAGCAGTGAAAATAAAAAAACATCAAAATTTCCACTTTGTTTCATATAGAGCAACTAGGGAGTTGTATATGAAACTAGAGAGCGTTATCATTACTGTAGAAAAACAAACCAATATGATTTATAATCAAGGGGGATATATATAATGGCAGTAGAAGCAAAAAATACTATTGTTGAACCTATTGTTAAAGCATTTGATTGTTTACATTTTATTGACGGTAAATTTGTTCCGTCTGTAGATGGAAAAACTTTTAATAACGTGAATCCTGTAACAGAAGAAGTTTATGGTACAGTTGCAGAAGGAAGTAAAGCTGATATTGATTTAGCGGTTGCAGCTGCTAAACGTGCTTTTGAAGAAGGTCCTTGGGGTAAAATGAGTGTTCAAGAACGTTCAAAAATCATCCGCAAGGTTGGAGATATTTTAGAAGCAAGACAAGAAGAGATCGCTCAATTAGAATCTTTAGATACTGGAAAGCATCTTAAATTCTCACGTCACGTTGATGCACCGCGTGCAGCAGCAAACTTCCATTTCTTTGCTGACTATATGATTTCTGTAGGAACAGAAGCATTCCAAGATGAAGTTCACGGTGCGATTAACTACGGTTACCGTCGCCCAATCGGAGTAGTTGGACTAATCCAGCCATGGAACCTTCCATTATTCTTATTAACTTGGAAATTGGCTCCAGCATTAGCAGCAGGATGTACAGTTGTTATTAAGCCTTCTGAATTAACGCCAATGACTGCAACAAAATTAATGGAAATTATGAAAGAAGCTGGTGTTCCAGACGGAGTTGTAAACATAGTTCACGGTTTTGGACAAGGTGCTGGAAGTGCGATCAACAAACATCCTGATATCGCAGGTATTGGTTTTATCGGACAAGTTTCAACAGGTGCTAAGATCATGGAAGAAGCTTCTAAAACATTGAAAAAGCTTTCTTTCGAATTAGGCGGTAAAAACCCTAACATCATTTTCGCTGATGTTGATATTGATGAAGTTGTTGAAACAACGATTAAATCAAGCTTTACAAACCAAGGGGAAGTATGTGTCTGCGGTGAAAATATCTTTGTTCAACGTTCTATCTATGATGAATTCGTTGAAAAATTAGCAGCAAGAACAAGACAATTAAAAGTTGGTAACCCATTCGATATGGCATATGACCAAGGCGCATTAGTTGCAAAAGTACATTACGACAAAGTAATGAGCTACTTTAAAATTGCTGAAGAAGAAGGTGCTACTTTCGTTACAGGTGGTAAGCGTCCTGAAGGATTAGATAAAGGATATTTCGTTGAGCCAACGATTATTACTGGCTTGGAATATGGAGCTCGTTGTACTCGTGAAGAAATCTTTGGACCAGTTGTTTCAATCATTCCATTTGATACAGAAGAAGAAGTAATTGCGATGGCAAATGATACCCGTGTGGGATTAAGTAATACAATCTGGACAAACGATATCCGTCGTGCACACCGTGTTGCACAATCAATCGAATCTGGATTATCATATATCAACTGCTGGTTCGTTCGCGATTTAAGAACTCCATTCGGTGGTACAAAAGACAGTGGACTTGGCCGTGTTGGGGGAGTTCACAGCTGGGAATTCTACACTGAAATAACAAACATTTGTGTGAAGTTATAATTCTTAAATACATGAAGAAATAATGCACGGTTTTTTAGGTAAGACCGTGCAATATTTTCGTAAACTCCATAGACTTTCCATTAAATAGCTATTTAAAAAAAGTACATAAGAGAGGATGAAAGAAATGACTAGTAAAATTGAAAAATTTGCTGCTTCTCTTGCACAAGCTGAAGTAACAAAGGTTGGAATTGATCCACTTACAGTAGTAGACCCGGAGATTACTGTTGATGAGGCGTACTATATTCAATTAGAAAATATCAAAAAGAAATTAAGCGAAGGACAAAAAATTGTCGGTAAGAAAATTGGCTTAACTTCTGTAGCTGTACAAAAAATGTTGGGTGTTGATGAGCCTGATTATGGTCATCTTTTAGACAGCATGGTAGTGGAAAATGGCGGAACGGTTGATACAAAAGACATGCTCCAGCCAAAAATTGAAGGCGAAATTGCTTTTGTCTTGAAAAAAGACTTAAAAGGGCCAAATGTAACAGCTGTTGATGTTATTCAAGCAACAGATTATGTACTTCCAGCGTTGGAAATCGTTGACAGCCGTGTGCAGGACTGGAAAATTAAATTGCAAGATACAGTAGCTGATAATGCTTCCAGCGGTTTATATGTATTAGGCGGTAAACCAACAAAGCTTGAGGATATTGATCTTGAGTTACTTGGCATGGTTCTTTATCAAAATGGCGAAATGGTAAATACTGGTGTTGGTGCTGCGGCACTTGGCAATCCTGCAACATGTGTAGCATGGTTAGCTAATCGGTTAGCTGATTATGATATTTCATTAAAAGCTGGTGAAGTAATCCTATCCGGCGCCCTATCAGGAATGGTAGTTGCAAACGCTGGTGATTCATTCACAGCAAGATTTGCACACTTAGGACAAGTTAGCGTAAATTTTAAATAATCCGTACGAAATAGATGATGATACAGGGAGGAAAAGCAAATGGCAAGTGAAATCATTAAACAAATTACAGAATATTTAGTATCGGCTGAAGTTGAAAAACGTGAAGTGGTAAAAGTAACGGCAAATATCAAGCCTGACTTAACTGTTGAAGAAGCATACGAAGCGCAAGAATTGCTTGTGCAAACAAAATTAGATCAAGGTCACAGAATTGTTGGTCCTAAAATGGGTTTAACAAGTAAGGCTAAATGGGATCAAATGGGTGTATCCGAGCCTATCTACGGTTATGTATTTGATTATATGTTAGTGGATAACGGCGGAGTAGTGCCATTCCAAATCCATCCGAAGGTTGAAGCAGAAATCGCTTTCCTTATCGGTGAAGATATTGAAGGACCTGGAATTACTGGTGCTCAAGTATTAGCGAAAACAGAATATGTTTTACCTGCACTTGAAATCATTGACAGCCGTTATGAAAACTTTAATTTCACACATACTGATGTTATTGCCGATAATGCTTCTACATCAAGAGTAGTATTTGGTAATACATTGAAAAAACCTAGTGAATTAGATCTTGACTTAGTTGGAGCAACTTTAGCTATTAACGGTCAAATTAAAGACCTTGGTGCTGGTGCAGCTGTTTTAGGTCATCCTGCTAATGCAATTGCTGTCCTTGCAAATATGCTTGCAAGAAAAGGCCAAAAGATTAAGAAGGGTGATCTAATCCTTTCTGGTGCTTTAACTGGCGCAGTATTATTAAATGTTGGTGATTTTGTTTCCGGTAAATTTGACGGCCTTGGTGAAGTTACATTTACTATGGGTGAATAATTTTTCAAAAGATCATCTTAAATGAGAAAGGGGTATTGTTATGCCATTCATTCAAATTAACATTATGGAAGGTAGACCACCTGAGAAAATTACAGAATTAATCAGTAATGTAACAGATACTGTATCAGAAACTCTTGGTGCTCCAAAGCAAAATATTCGCGTATTGGTTACGGAAATGCCTAAGACACATTGGGGAATCGCTGGTGTTCCAGCTTCTGATTTAGGAAGATAATAGCAGTTTAATCAATAGAAAAATCGAACTGAGCTCTCATCAGTTCGATTTTTTGCGTTTACGATTATGTCAATTTTCCATTCCTTCATGAAAATATTTGCAATTTTGCTGTAAAACCTTCAATATTATTAGCGGTTATGTACATAATTAAGACAAGTAAAATAAACAGAGGATGGTCAAAGATCATGTTAAGGAAACAAATGAAACAATATGTAGAAAAGCTTTTAGCCGAAGGAAAAGTTCCGCTTGAGGTTTATAAAGTAGAGAAGGAATATATAGAAAGGCATCAGTTGCTTTCGGAAGAAATGAATACATCTATTTCACTTCTCGAAAAAGAGCCGTTTAACCGTTTTCAGGACAACGTCTATATTGAAAGAAGTGATAAAGAAACAGAAGAGTTATCAGCAGTGGAATCATCATCTTTTTTAGACCAGCGGATTGATTATTTTAAAAAGAATATCGATCAATTTATGTATTTGGAATCGCCATGGTTTGACATCATTGGAGTTGACGCAATTTCCTTTGAAGCAGATAGTGTATTTGGAAATTATGATGTCATGTTAGGTTTAAAATTGCCAAAGAAATCTAAAGAATTAATTAAAGCTTCGCTAATTCGTGGCTTTCAACATGAAACAGCTACATTTGATTTGATGTTTAGCGAGAACGATGGTCTTTGGGATTTGAATTTTTCTTTAAACGAGCTCACGGACTTTCATGAGGAATGGACCATTAGGGAAGCCTATAACGCCATATATGACCTGCTGTTTAAACTGGTAGAGGATGTAGAAGTGGACATTTCGAAATAGAAAATTAATGATCTGCTGTATGGATACTGATTGTAAGTTAGGCAGCAGGCATAAATTTATCGTAATAATTATGTTAACTTAATAGGATCATCGACAAGAAACTTTGTTCATCAAAGAAGGGCAGGGGTTTTTGTCATTCTTCATGCCATTTGAATAGGATATGAGGGATGATAGGAAAAAACTTCTGCATACGGGACGGAATCGGTCTTATGATGGAAGTGTACCAAAATGGGAGGTGAATCTATGGCGGTAGTAAAGGCTACTGAGTCAGATATCAACTTGTTAGCCAGACTGCTTAGAGCCGAAGCTGAAGGTGAAGGCCAATTGGGAATGCTGCTGGTTGGAAATGTTGGGATTAACCGGATAAGAGCCAATTGTTCAGATTTTAAAGGTCTGCGGACCGTACCACAAATGGTATTTCAGCCGCATGCCTTTGAAGCAACAACGAAAGGGTACTTTTATCAGCGGGCAAGAGAAAGTGAAAAACGCTTAGCCCGCCGCGCTATAAATGGTGAGCGGAACTGGCCAGCAAAGTATAGCCTATGGTATTTTCGGCCGCAGGGAGATTGTCCACCAACCTGGTACGACCAACCGCATGTTGGACGTTTTAAACTTCACTGTTTTTATGAGCCGACAGGCGAGGAATGCAGCAATGTGTATTCCACATTTTAATTCTTCCTTTACATTTTCTCAGTATAGTATTATGATTAATAAGAATATTAGTACATCTACTAGGGGTGCCTTTTTTGGCTGAGAGAAAAACATGACTTTTTTCAACCCTTTGGACCTGATCCGGCTCATACCGGCGTAGGAAAGTAGGAAATTAATTACTTTCTTATCTTACTATACCAAGTCAGGTCCACCAAAGGGCCTGGCTTTTTTAGTTGCAAGCGTCATTGTTAATGCTCTTGTTGATTTTTAGTAAAAAAGAGGAGGAGAGAAGGATGGAAAAGTCAAAAGTACATGCTTTATTAAAAAGGGTTCGAGAGATAAATCCACTCATACATAATATTACCAATATCGTAGTAGCCAATTTTTCTGCCAATGGGCTCTTGGCACTTGGGGCATCACCAGTGATGGCAGATGCAGTTGAAGAAGTAGACGAAATGGCAAAGTCCGCTGATGCTGTCGTTTTAAATATGGGAACGTTGAATCGAGAGTCTCTTGAAGCGATGATTGTTGCCGGAAAATCAGCAAATGAACAAGGTGTTCCTGTTATTTTAGATCCAGTCGGAGTGGGGGCCACTTCATATCGAACAGAGGCTGCCTCAAAGCTGATTAATGAAGTGAAATGTTCGATTATCCGTGGTAATGCAGCTGAAATTGCCAATCTTATCGGGGAAAAATGGGCGATTAAAGGCGTTGATGCGGGCAACGGAAATGGTGATGTTTTTGCCCTCTCCATGGCAGCTGCTAAAAAACTTAAAACAGTTGTCGTTGTAACAGGGAAGGAAGATATAATCAGCGATGGGCAATCAACAAACTCTGTCCAAAACGGTCACTTTATTTTAACAAAAGTAACGGGTACAGGCTGTTTGTTATCTGCAATTGTTGGTGCATTTGCTGCAGTTGAAAATAATTACCTGGACGCAGCGACAGCAGCACTTGTTTTTTACGGAGTCGCAGCTGAAATTGCTGCAAATAAAACTGATGAACAAGGGCCTGGTAGTTTTCAAATCGAGTTCCTTAATCAGCTTTCACTTGTATCTTCATCTGAAATAGACCTGTATGGTTCTTTCCATACAAAATAAGGAGGCAGACAGATGTTTAAAGCATTAACAATTGCCGGCTCTGATTCGGGTGGCGGTGCCGGAATTCAGGCAGATTTAAAAACCTTTCAGGAATTGGACGTATATGGGATGTCTGCAATCACAGCCGTAACAGCCCAAAATACATTAGGTGTACAGGGAGTTCAGCCAATTTCTAAAGAGATGATTGCAGCACAAATTGACGCAGTTGCACAAGATCTTGGTGTAGATGCGCTGAAGACAGGTATGCTGTTTTCAAGCGATATCATAATAACAGTTGCGGAAAAAATTCGTCATTATGGATGGAATAAAGTAGTTGTCGATCCGGTCATGATTGCAAAAGGCGGGGCACCATTATTGCAGCAGGAAGCTGTCACAGCTGTAAAAGAAAAATTGCTTCCATATGCATTTATCGTTACGCCTAATATCCCGGAAGCAGAGGAATTAACAGGCTTACGGATTCAATCTGAAGCTGACAAAATCGAGGCAGCAAAAAAGCTGATTAGTTATGGTGTGAAGAATGTCATAATTAAAGGCGGCCATGATGAAAATACAAACGAGTCTATTGATTTATTATTTGACGGGAAAGACTCGTATACCTTTACAAGTCACAGAATCAATACAAAAAATACCCATGGGACAGGCTGCACTTTTTCAGCTTCTATTACTGCCTGTCTTGCGAAAGGGTTATCTGTTTATGAGTCAGTCGTCATTGCAAAACGGTTTATAACCGCAGCGATCGAAGCTGATCTTGAGCTGGGCAGTGGACACGGACCGACAAATCATTGGGCATACAAAAGAAAAGCAGGGATAACAGTATGAAAACATTTAATCAGGATTGGCTAAAGAATGCCTTATCATTGTATTTTATTATGGGATCAGTTAATACGAAGAAAAAGCCAAGCATTGTTTTAGAAGAGGCCGTCCAAGGCGGTGTCACATGCTTTCAATTTCGTGAGAAAGGAACGGGTGCATTAGCTGGTCCGGAAAAATATGCTTTAGCTGAAGAGCTGAAGTTTATCTGTCAAAAGGCTGGCATTCCTTTTATTGTCAATGATGATATTGAACTGGCGTTGGCACTTCATGCAGATGGTGTTCATATCGGACAGGAAGATGAACCAGTGAGAATTGTCAGGGAGAAAGTAGGAGATAAAATCCTTGGTGTGTCTGTTCATAATTTTATGGAGGCTCAAAGTGCACTTCAGGTTGGTGCTGACTATTTTGGAGTCGGACCCATCTACCCGACTAATTCGAAAGCTGATGCAAAGGAAGTCCAAGGAGTAAAAATTATCCGGGACCTGCGTTCAGAAGGCTTCACGATTCCGATAGTCGGTATTGGCGGCATTACAGCAAATAACGCGGGGGAAGTCATTAAAGCAGGAGCAGATGGTGTTTCTGTTATCAGCGCAATAAGTCTTGAAGAATCTCCGAAAATAGCCGCGGAAAAATTAAGAGAGGGTATTGCAATTTAATGTTTTCTAATAAAGCCTGTGAGAGAATTTGTTATTTATTCATATAATAAATTTTCTCAACAGGCTTTTAATATCGTATAAAATCAAAACTTAACCGACACTTTGTGTTTGATTAAAAGCATCTATTCAGTCAGTTAGTGTTATTGTTTACAATAAATGTAAGCGTTATCGTTATATAATAGGATCATTCGAGATTATATGTCTGAATAGTAAAAACTTATTCACAAATTAGTAACAAACATTAAAAAGTTTTATTATTTTAAATAGATTAAAAGGAAGTGCATCCTTATGTTTAGAATTAATATTAATAATCAATCTTTTCTATGTGCAAAAGAATGTAAAGTTGTTCAAGCTGCACGTGAACAAATGGTGAAGGTACCCTGTGCTTGCGTTGGCGGGGGATGCGGCATTTGTAAAGTAAAAGTATTTTCAGGTCAGTATGAAATGGATAAATATGCAAAAAGTGCTTTATCAGATGAAGAGGCAAGCGGGGGGTATATTTTATTATGTAAGGCACATCCGTTAAGTGATCTTCAACTCGAATTGATTTCTTAGAAAGAGGGGAATGGAATGCATACAACAATACATTTATTCGATCAAGCAGATTCAGAACTATCACGAAGTCTACAGATTCAAAATCGATCTATTATTGTTGATGCATATGCATTTGGAACATTAAGAAAAGATTTGATTCGTAATATTGGGATGGAACGGACAAAGGGATTTTTGTTTCGCTATGGATGGAATATGGGTGTCCGAGATGCTAAGGAATGTAAAGAAAAAGACCTATATCAAAGTGTGAACGAACTAATTGAATATGGTCCTGTCATGCATTCAATAAAAGGGTATGTAGAGTCAAAAACGTTAAAACTAGAAATAATAAATGAAAACGATATCATAACTTTGCGGATGGACAGCGCTTGGGAGCATTCCTTTGAAGCGGATGAACATCTGGGTCAGATCGGAATGAGTACTTCCCCTGTCTGTTATACACTTTCAGGCTATGCGAGTGGTTTTGTTACAGAAGTATTCGGAGAAAAAGTCATCTTTAAGGAAACTTGCTGCCGTGGTGCCGGGAGCAGCGAGTGTATTGCCGTCGGTAAAAGCTGCACACTTTGGGGAGATGAAATTAAAGAGGAACTGAATTATTTAGAAGAAACTCCGATCTTAAGAGAGCTGGAACTAACTTATGAAAAACTATTACAAGAACGTGATCAATTAACCCTTGTTAGTCATATTAATAAACAATTAACGGAAGAAGTGGTAAAAGGGAGCAGTCTGGAATCAATCATTGCTGCCCTATTTCAATTAAGTAATATACCAGTAATCGTACACAATATTCATGGTCATCCCATTACCTTTGCCGGATTCAATAAGATGGCGAAAGGTTTTACCCCGAATGGACTATTTCAATACATTAATATAAATATGTCAAAGGATTCTGTGTCACAAACATTTCAGCCCATGAATAGTAAACATGAGCATTACACGATGTTAACACATCCTATTTATTTACAGGAAAAAAGAATGGGGTATTGTTCATTTATTTTTAAAGAACATCAACAGGACTTACAAGGTTTTTCTAAACTAATCATAGAAAAGGTTGCTTCCATTTGTTCATTGTGTTTTCTTTACGAAAAAACCAAATTAGCTTCGTTTGAACAAATGAAAGGCTATTTTTTAAAAGAAATACTGAGCGGCCAGTATACGTCAGAAGATGAACTAGTGACAAAAGCGAGTCTTTTTCAATATGAATTATCTAAACCCTATTTCTTATGTATTATTGGTTATACATTCAATGCACAGGATTTTCATAATGAACAAGGTTTTTGTCGGGAAGTCATGGCATCGATTTCTCATTATTTTGCTAAACAGAAGCTTCAAGTCATAATGGATCAAACAGTTCACCAAATTGATTTATTTGTGACTGATTATTTCACAAGCAAAGAGGGGAAATATTCCTTTTTTCAAGAATTAATTGTTTTTTTGCATTCCAGATTTCCGGGATCCCGTTTTTATATGGGAATCAGCAAAAGAACGAGCTCGATCCTGCTTGCACCTGGTGCCTATAAAGAAGCTCTTGGTGCCCAAAGAATGGGAACAAAAA
Source organism: Niallia oryzisoli (assembly GCF_036670025.1). Taxonomy (NCBI): domain Bacteria; kingdom Bacillati; phylum Bacillota; class Bacilli; order Caryophanales; family Bacillaceae; genus Niallia; species Niallia oryzisoli. The sequence goes on from NZ_CP137640.1 coordinate 2,048,552, forward strand.
ACAACCAATTAATCTTTTTTGACTCCCTTGGAATGGTAGGAACGTTGATAAATAAAAATAATGAAGCTAATGTTAGAGAAATAGCTCATTCTTTACTAGGAAATGTAGAGATGAATGGTCAAAAAAATGGCGATTTGATTAGAACACTCTATTTATTTTTATTAAATGGAGGGAATTTAGAAAAAACAGCGGATGAATTATCCTTATCCATCAGTGGTTTGCGCTATCGGGTGGCTAAAATTGAAGAATTGCTACAGCAAGACATTCGCAATCCGCTTATCAGCTGTCAGCTTTTAATGGCGATTCAAGCGTTAATCATTTTAGGTGATTTAGATATTAAAACGCCAGTGATATAAGGCTGGAAAATGAATGATAGCAACAAGCAGTAGGTTTCCTTCAGAAACCGTACTGCTTTTCTTTTTGTGAACATATTTTTCATTATGATATGATAGAAGGGGCTGCATCATAATTCTATGTTGTTTAAATTCATATATCAGTATTTATCATTTAACGAACAAAATGACACCTTTGGTTAGACAGGAGTGATGGATGTGAGTCAGAAAAGCCTCGAATTGAATCGTGATGCGGTAATGGTTAATGAAGAGAGTTTTTGGATGGGTGTGAAGGATTGTGTCCCGACCTTGCTTGGATATTTAAGCATAGGTTTTGCTGCAGGGGTTGTCGAAAAGACAGCAGGTCTAAGTATAGCAGAAATTGCACTGATGAGTCTTTTGCTTTATGCTGGCTCCGGACAGTTTATTGCAGCCGGGATGATTGCTGCCAGCAATCCTATTTCAGCTATTATTTTTACCGTTTTTTTTATTAACTTACGGCATTTATTATTAAGTGCCGCAATTGCACCTTATTTTCGTCACTTGACTCCAGGGAAAAATATGTTTGTTGGATCTTTATTGACCGACGAGACCTTCGGCGTTTCCATTACCCATCTGCAAAATAAAAAGCAAGCAAGTTACAAATGGATGATGGGTTTAAATATTACAGCATATTTAAACTGGTGTATTGCCAATATTGCCGGCGGGTATTTTGGCAAGTGGATTCCCAATCCGGAAAGCTTCGGACTTGATTTTGCATTACCGGGAATGTTCATTGGCCTTTTAGTCATTCAAATTTTAAGTCAAAAAAAATATTTTGTCGATATCATGGTAGCCATTAGTGCGGTTATCATTGTTGTTATCGTCAGCTTTTTTTCTTCAGGGAGTACAGGTGTTATGGTGGCGGCTATATTAGCTTCCACAATTGGGATGGTGATTGAAAAATGGAGGTAAGATGGACAATATTTGTGCTCATTATTGGTTGTGCATTAGTGACATTCATTCCGCGGGTATTGCCTCTGATGTTACTGAGTCAAATGGAATTACCCAAATGGGTGATTCGATGGTTAAAAAATGTTCCTGTTGCTGTGATGGCAGCATTGTTAGCACAAGAGTTGTTATTATCTGAAAATCAATTTTCGATTTCTGCCAATATCTTGAAATTAGTAGCGGCTATTCCCGCTTTTGCCATTGCGCTGTTGACTAAAAGTCTATTAGGAACGGTTATGGCCGGTGTTATTTTTATGATGATTTTACGTTTTATATTTTAATTTATAGCCTTTTTCAATCTAAAAACCACTTTGCAAAAAAAGCAAAGTGGTTTTTACATAGAATGAAAGAATTATGCCCTTGGTTTCATATTCATTAATACATTCAACGCAAATAAAACAATCGCCAGTACCATAACCGTTCCACCTGCGGCAACTACAGGTACTAAAGCTTCTTGACCTAGGATAAGGAAAAATAGTCCAATCATCATAACAGGCAAGGAAATATTATGAAGCCAAAAATGAGTTTTTGCCAGTTTTGTTGCCGCAAGATCAGGGTAAATACTGTAGATTGCCCCGATTACGGCTAATGACAGCCAGCCTAATAAATTGACATGGGCATGGACCCCAACAAAATCATAGGAATGGGCGATAGACATATACAGTCCAAAACCAACGCCGATAACAAAATAAACAGACGAAATCTGGATTAAACGGATTCCCATCATTTGAAAGCCTCCCTTGAAGTTCATTGATACACTAAACTATATGCATTATGAAGCTAAAAAAGACTTTCAGTGTTATTAAGGATAGAAATTGAAAAGATGACATCCAAAACAGAAGTATCAAACATATCATATAGGTAAATAGATTTAATCAATGAAAAAAACAGGAGGGTGCAATGTGAAGGAGAAAAAACGACGATTTGAAACAGAGGTCATTCATTTAGGCTATCGATCAGAAAAACATGATAACAGTTTAATTCCTCCGATCTATCAAACATCAACATTTACGTTTGCCAATGCGGAGCAGGGTGAAAAGCGGTTTGCCGGTGGGGAAGAGGGGTTCATTTACTCGCGGTTAGGAAATCCAACTGTCAAGATTCTTGAAGAGCGTGTCGCAGCATTGGAAAAAGGTGAAGCGGCTTTAGCTTTTGCCTCGGGAATGGCAGCCGTATCTGCTGTTTTAATGACTTTAACGAAAACCGGTGATCATATTCTATGTTCAAATGGCGTATATGGTTGTACCTTTGATTTTCTGCAGCTACTAAAGCAAAAATACCAGATCGAACATGACTTTTCATTAATGGATTCAATGGAAGAACTCGAACGCAAGATTCTGCCAAATACAACCTGCATCTATATTGAAACCCCTATCAACCCAACGATGAAGCTAGTTGATTTACAAATGGTGGCACAACTAGCGAAGACAAAAGGTATACCCGTTGTTGTCGATAATACTTTCTGCTCTCCTTATTTACAAACTCCACTTTCCCTTGGCTGTGATGTAGTTATTCATAGTGCAACAAAGTATATATGCGGACATGGTGATGTCATTGCCGGATTAGCAGCAGGCAGTAAAGACTGTATGGAAAGAATTGCCCGCACTGTACAAAAGGATGTCGGCGGGATTCTCTCTCCATTTGATGCCTGGCTTTTACTGCGAGGCTTGAAGACTCTCCCGGTGAGAATGGACCGACATTGTGAAAATGCCAAGAAACTGTTTATGTTTTTAAAGGATCATCCTAAAATTGAAGCCATTTATTTTCCTGGTGACAGTCAGTCTCCTGATTATTCCATTATGAAAAAACAAATGAAGAAGCCTGGCGGCATGATCTCCTTTACAGTAAAGGGAACAAAGGAAACAGCACAAAAATTGATGAATCACTTAGAGTTAATAAAAATTGCTGTAAGTCTTGGTGATGCAGAAACGCTCATTCAGCATCCGGCCACGATGACCCATTCAGCTGTACCAGAAAAGGATCGTAAAAAGATGGGGATAGAAAATAATCTGCTCAGGTTGAGCGTAGGCCTTGAAGCATGGGTGGATATAAAAGCAGATTTGGAACAGGCACTGGCGAAAATCTAATCAATTAGGGCTATGATGGACAGCTTACAGTTACCTTATTGTGTGGTTGTCCTTTTTTACATAAAAAATAGGTAAAAGTCTATAAACCTTTGTCCATACCGATTTAGTTTTTACGCATATACAATAGTAAGTCGAAAGAAACAGAGTGTGATTGGTTTAATAAAAACAAACCTTTCTAAGTTCTTTTGATAATTATGTTAAGGAGTGATATGTAATGAGAAGAAATTCAAGCGCTAGTCGTTCTAGAAATAATTATGGTTTTAATTCGTCAGGTCTATATCCAAATCAGTACCATGGTCATTCAGGTACAGGGAACGTCCAAAATGAGCAAGTGAAGGCAAAGATTGTAAACTCTGACTACTATCCGGTTGCTCCATGGAGGGGCGCTGTAAAGCTTGATTACCCATTTGTCGATGCAATTGTACAACTGGCAGACTTTGAGCTGGAAATCGATGTAGAAGCAGATATCGAGCTGCCAACTCCGGCGAAGGAAATCAAATCTGTACGAAAAAATGTTTCTTTAAAGCAATGTAAGGCAGTTCCTTCCTCACATTCACCTGATGTTGTAAAATTATTTATCACTGGGATCCTCCATAAAAATATTCAGTATGTAGAATCAGGCAGTGGCTTTGTTAGAGATTTTGCTGTCGATGTTAAGTTTTCAACAATTAAAAGGGTAGAACTAGATAATCCGGTAATGAATCCATTCGGCCAAGAAGACTTTGAATTCAGCCAAAAAACCTCTACTCATGAATACCGTGAAAGCAATAAATCCGGACACGGTGCAAATCCTCATGTTTCCGGTTTTGAATCATTCGAGACATTTAATGAGCCAATTGAATGTAAGCTTTTAGGTACGAAAATCAGAGAATTGGATCTATTCAACGATTTTGACCATGGTGGAAGATTTAATCATATTACTGAGAAAGCTGAACTTAGATTGTTCATTCGCTTAACACAAATGCAAAAGGTCATGTTAGAGGACTCAGATAATGATTATTCAAAGTATCACAAGAATTATATGAAGAATGACAATAACAATAAGAAAGACGGTTATGAAAGTAAGAACTACAAGAATGAGGACTACAACAAAAATGATGACGATGATGACGACAGGTATGGTAATAATTAAGCAAATACCTTTGCAATTTTTACATGTAAGTCCCTCAGAAAAAGACTGCTGGTTAGTTCTGAGGGAAAATATAAAAATCCATCCAAATCTGGATGGATTTTTATTACAAATGCGTGGATATTGGTATATATTGGTTTTGCATCAAATGAATCATTAAACGAGCTCTGCCTTGAATATCAAGAACTCCATTCTGCGAAATAAATTCATTGTGCCAAATCATATCATAGTTTGTTAATTCTGTTTGAACAGGATGCGTATATTGCTGTGTAATTTCTTGATGCATTTGGATTGTATTCTCCTGGTACATATACTCTTTTTCATGGACTTCAGGTAATATTGGAGCGATCAGCCAATCAACATTTGTCGTTGTCGTCCATGGAACACTTAGCTTTATTGATTGAAGAGAATGAGGATCGTTCTCTCCAATATATTCAATATCTGCAATAAATTCACCTTTTAAGAATAACTTCGGCGCAGGCAGAATAACTTCGCTGTCTAATAAATGAATGCTCCAGTCAACCTTCGTTATTTCATTGAGTGGAAATTCAAGAACCAATGAGTCATAAAGATCAACATCAATTTCAATATGACTAAGCAATACAGGCATTTTAACGGTTGGCAGGGTGAGTTCCTTTTTTGTAGTCTTCTCATCGAACGTTGTTATCTCATCTTCAATCGAGGAAGATTCCTCACAGAGTGCTGATACTTCGAATGATGAGGATTCCTCGAAAACAGAGGATTCCTCAAAGGCAGAAGATTCAACATATACAGAAGAGGACTCTTCAAATATGGAAGACTCCTCTAAGACCGAAGAGGACTCTTCTATTAAAGAATAATATTCTTTATTGTCAGAAGACTCTTGTGATGACGATGACTCATCTTGGAAAAAAAGCTGCCTTAGTTGAAACGGATTTCTCTGACCTAAAGCGTCATCACTAGACGAGGACTCTTCAAGCATGGCAACAAATTGATCGACTAATTTTTCATCAGATGAGGATTCCTCATCAACTGAGGATTCCTCATCAACTAAGGAGTCAGCTTCATGTGAATGTGTCTTGTCTTTAACCGGGTCATAAAATGTGTGCTCATTATTCGCTTCATGAAAGTTTTGATCAGGGTCATTTCCTGCTTTTTCTTTTAATATACTATCTTTTTTATCGGAATCCCGTTCGAATGTTTGAGAGATGGATTGCTCCTCTAGTTTACTAGAATCCGTTTCGTTATTGCGAACCTTTTTCGTATCGTTATACAGCCGTTCTTTTTTCTCTGATTGAACATGTTTTATTTCATGGTCATTAATGACAGGAGGGGTAAAAAGTAACGGTTTAGCAGTTTTATCTGACATGGACTTTTCCTTTTTATTCTCCTCTAAAGATGATCTCGCCTCGGTTTCGGGAGTCTTTTTAACGGATCTATTTGTGTTTCGGTTGTTCATGGCATAGTCATAACCCCTATAATCCATTGCTGGGTAGTAGTAGGGGGAAGGGAACGGTTGATACTGGTATGGAGGATAGGGTACGTGTCTTCGTCCTTTTTTCATTCCATAGGAAGGACTGCTCTAGTAGCCTCCTTTCCGTACACCTCCTTTTCTCAAATGAAAAGTTTTTAAATCTCTAAAGGGATGTATACAGAGATCTTTGTATAATCCCTTTACTTGTTTAAATATCACAATCATCCCAATCATGATGATCATTCGTTGTTGATGTTACACGAATTTGTTGGTTTTGAAGGACCTTTACTTTAAAGTAAATGACCATTTTGTCTTCTGTCATATTAAATGTTCCTTCACCCAGCGGGAATTCTGAATGGATTGAAGGATCCCGCGGCATGCGATTGACAGCCTCACTCCATTCAACTACATTACTTGAGATTAAGTCACAATATGGTAGTTCATTATAAAATTGACTGCTCTCCTGATGGAATTGAGAAAGGTCGCTTGAAATCAATTCATCTTTCTCTGGGAAACCAACAGGTAGCTGTTGTGCTACCATAAAATCAAATTCCTGACGTTTGTTTTTTTCCGGTAAAACTGGTTTAGAAATAAAATCCTTAATTTCGGTGATTAGTTCAAAAGGAATATGCTCTGTACGGGAACGCAAATCCGTTCCAATAGAACCATTAATTGGTGATTCTCTGTTTATAGTTAAATCGCCGCCTGCGTATTGGATGTTTTTACGGACAAATCCTTTGATAAATAGTTTATTGGTTGGCAGCAAAAGACGGCATTGTGTAATGACTAATCTTCGCTTAACATCTTTAATTTCTACTACTTGATCTGGTGAAAAATCAGTTGTGTGAGTGATATCTACCTGTAAATCAAGCTCGGCTAATACGACTGGAACCTTTGTAACAAGTTTTCCAATTGAGACATGTGGATAATGATGTTTTGATTTTTCACAATCGCAGTTTTCATCACAATGATGGTTGTGTTTTTTATAATCTGACATTATAATCTTCCTCCTCAGGGCTTCAGAATAGTGTATTCTATGCCGTACAAATGACTATGTATGGGTATTCGCCCAGAGACAAACATAGAAAACAAGGGAAAACGCCTTGATCGATGATTTTACAATGTTTTTTCACCTAGAAAAATTTATTTTTAAAGCAGCCGTATAAAATAGATGAACCGATTAAATAAGTTATCATATAAATGAATAAATAATTTAGGCAAAAAAACAGCATTATCATGTATCCGATTAAGAAGTACATGATAATGCTGGTCTATTTTATGAAAAATTAACGGTGAGTTTTAAAATATAGTTGGTGGTGTGGCGACAGTTACAAATACCTGTTGATTTTGCAAAACTTTTATTGTAATGGTTAAGACCATTTTCTCGACCATTTCATGGAAAAATCCTTCTTCAAACCATTCTTCGCCGTGAAGCGGTCTACGGTCAATGGCCTCATCCCATTCAGAAATCTTGCTTGAAATAAGCTCACAGAATGGGAATTGATTGTAATTCTGTGTGCTCAATTGATGGAATTGGGATAGATCACTCGAAAGGAAACGGTCTTTTTCCGGGAATCCTTTGCCTAATTTTTGTGAGCGAAAGAATTCATATTCAAAGCGTGTATTTAATACTGGACGCTGCGGCGGTGAAATAAATTCGTCTGCAGGAATAACTGTAGAAACTTCAAATGGTACATCGATTGTATGTGACTTCATTTCGGAAGTGATGCAATTGTCAGAATCGCGGTATGTTGGCGATGCGTATTGAAAATTCTTTCTGACAAACCCTCTAATAAATAAGCGGGCATCGGCAGGCTCAAATACATCCTCAGGTTCTGTAACTGGGTCTAATATCAAACTGCATTGAATGATTTTTACTCTTTTTTTCACATCTTTGATTTCTAAGACAGGGTCGTCAAAATGAATATTTGCACTTAGTGACGTAGTGATTGTTCTTTGTGCTAGGGTAATCGGTACATGCGCAAGGACCGTACCATGTGCCGTAATAGGCTCAGTCTCTTCACTATCAACTTCATCTAATGTTGAAGAAATATTTAAATCGACACACTCTTTTTTATGTTCTTCGCTCATTTTTTTTTCCTCCTTAATATCTGTGTTCCATTTATCCTATGCATGTTTACTATCTCCGCTTAGATAAATGTATCAGTGTAAACGTGGAATTTAGACAAAAAGACGATAGTCCTTTTATAAATGGGTACTTGCACACCTAAATGCCCATCCTGCATAAGATTCAAGAGGAGGTTGATACCCGATGGATAACAAACATTTTCTTGCTGTCGATATTGGAAACAGCTGGTATAAAGCAATCGCTTCTGATGCTGCGTTGGTTAACGAATATCAAATCCCAAATGCATTAGCGTTGTTTGATGAAGAATATTACGAAAAACCGTATGATGATGAAGATATCAATTTTGAAGAAAATTTAATCATTGAAATTAAAAGTCATGCCATTGTTGATAAGCGGGAAATTTATTATATCGGCAAGAGTGCAGCAAAACAGCGCGATGTTAGTTTAACTGCTATTAATAACCAGAAGGTCGATGAAGATCGTACGTACATTCTTTTATTTGGTCTTGCAGCCTATCACGCGGTGTTAGTAAATCAAGAAGAAACAGAGATTAACTACCATATTGATCAATTAGCTGCATCCCTGCCTACGACACAGTACAAAGAGAAAAAGGATTTATTTAAACAGCGTTTGATGGGCACTCATACCGTTATTTTCCATAAAGTACCCGGTATGCTTGAGCCGAAAGAGGTAACGGTTAAGCTTCATGTTCATGATGTTGTTATAGGGGTTGAAGGGGCATGTGCATACCTTGGGCTTACAAGGGATCAGGATACATTAGGTATTAAAGATGATTCAATTGTGAAGGATTCCCTAAAGGGCGTTATTATTGGTGATTTAGGCGGAGATACGGTTGATTTTGTCGGCATCAAAAACAATAAACCGGTTGCTTCTGTAGAAGGGGAACCATTTGGCATCAATCAGTTTCTTGACCATATTATTCAAAAGGTAAGCAAAAATGAATTTTACCGCTTTGACTCTCGTTCAGAATTGGAAGAGAAACTGGCCAAAGGACAATCAGAATGGTATGTTGAGCCGTTTGCAGGAGTCAAAAAAGATATTAGTAAATATATCATTCCCCAGTTAAGAGCAATGGCGATTAAGTATCTTGAGTATTTTGACCGTGTCAGAAGCAGTTCAACTGAAATTAAAGGTGCCGCTAGGTATATTGCCGTCGGGGGAGCTGCAAAATTAGCAAAAAAACAAATTCAACAGGCTTCAGTCAAATGGGCTGAAAGAGGGCGTCCAATTCAACTCTTTTTCCCTGAGGATATGGAGAAGCTAAATGTTCTTGGTTTAATGATTCTTGCGAAAATGAATCAATTAAAGAAAGATCAAGTAAGTACGATTGATTATGAAACCGTAAAGGTATAGAAGGTGTGACGGAAATGTCGAAAATCTACACAGATTACGTCAACAAAGTGGCGATTACGATTCCCGATAAATTCATTGATGTGAAAACAGGTGAATCTTATTCTGTCCCGCTAAAAGTACAAGAGCAGATAGAATATCATGCTGAGAACAGTACCCTTGTTCATCTCGTCATGTCTGCACTTACCAATTACCTTCATCCCCAAAAATTGGGCGGGTCAAGCGGGGGAAATGATGAAATTCTAAATGAACTATCGGAAATAAAAAGAATGTTAGAGGAAATGCCTGCCTTTCCAATGAACAATGCTAATCAAGCAAAGATCATACAGCGTAAGAAACCATTAAAAGCTGATTTTCATGTCGATTTGAAAGAATTAGAGGAAATTCTTGAGGCTTTTGGTGGATAGGGAATGCAGATAAAATGATAAAGCTGATTCATAATGAAGGAGATTGACTATACAATGTAAAATCCAGATGCTGGAGATATTTATTGTATTAGTCTTCCTTGTTATGAATCAGCTTTTTTTTGCAGCTACTATAGACAAACCGCTGGTAAGCAGGAGACAGCGCAGAAACAGGATAAATCAACGGTTACACATACACCTGTTCCGACTAAGTCCTTGACCTTCTTATAGTTAATTTGGCAGCAAGGTGATTGCGTGTTGTGATCATGTTTAAACACTAATAGTTCTAGAACGGCACATCCATCGTTAATAACTTTAATTTAAAAAATAAAAGAAGTAAAACAAGCATATTTTTTCTGCCTTGTCTTCTGGCAAGTATATTCCTTTACTCCGGTGGCTTTGAATGGTTTGCCATCCTCGCGATAAATAATAAATGGAATCGTATTTTTCCTCATTTCTTTTTTCTTCTTGGCAAAAAGGTCAGCCATACAGGATTTACAGTCTGAACGATGCTCCATTCTTCGCTTTTCGACTTCTTTTTGGGCCTGGAGAATAGCTTTCCTTTACACAGTTTTCATGATGTTCTTTGGCATCATGCTTATTTATGCAATCATCATCGCTGCTCTCCTCCCAAAAAAGAGAAAAGAAGCGTTTTGTGTCGTTATGTTTGCGATTAGGACGGTACATGTCCATTTTCGAACACTCCTTATTTATTCAAACTTAAAATTAGTTTATGGTTTTAGCTGTTTTTTGCTTGAGAATCATGTCAAAAATGGAGAACTTATATTAGGTGATAATTTATTTTGAGAGGGCTTACATCCTTAATATAACAGGGTTTTAGTTCTTCTGAATCTTGACATTTCTTACTAATAATGATAAATTTTATTTAACCGTTATGCATCGTGTTAGATTATTGCATGCTGCTTATTCACAGGTTTGACCTTAGTTTGGATGAGTAATGAAAGTAAAGCTATCAACGTTGTAAATGGTAAATTTTATGTGGCTTAACAGCCAATAGGAGGATTTTTTTTCATGAAAAACGGTAAAGTTAAATGGTTTAACTCAGAAAAAGGTTTCGGATTCATCGAAGCTGAAGATGGAAACGATGTTTTCGTTCATTACTCTGCAATCCAATCTGAAGGTTTTAAAACATTAGAAGAAGGTCAAGAAGTATCTTTCGAAGTAGTAGAAGGTGCTCGTGGACCACAAGCGGCTAACGTAACTAAATTATAATTCAATATCTTTATCTAAACAGCTCAGCCAATGGTTGAGCTGTTTTCTTTTTTGTCTGTGATCTTAATGTATACTACTTTATGACAATATTGATTAAGCTGCCAAAATAAGGTTCACTCCCCTTTTTCTTATTTTGTTATAATAGAAGAATGCGAGAAAAGTGAAAAAATGAGGTGAAGCGATTTGAAATTTATCCATACTGCTGATTGGCATTTGGGGAAATTGGTACACGGAGTTTATATGACAGAAGACCAGCGGATTCTCTTGAATCAATTTGTCAGTCTTGTCGAAGAAGAAAAGCCTGACGCTGTCGTCATTGCTGGAGACCTCTATGATCGCTCAGTTCCTCCGACAGACGCCGTCGAGCTATTAGATGAGATTCTTTTTAATATAAATGTAGACTTGAAAATACCGGTTGTGGCGATAGCAGGAAATCATGATAGTGCTGAGCGCCTTTCATTTGGAAGTTCATGGTACCAGAGCAGCCAGTTTTATTTAGCAGGAAAGCTTTCGAAGGAGTTTCGACCAGTTTCAATAAACGGAGTGAATTTTTACTTAGTTCCCTATGCCGAACCGGGGATTGTCCGGCAATTACTCGAGGATGACACGATTCATACGCATCAGGATGCAATGAAAGCCATTATTCATCAAATCGAAAAGAGTATGAATGTAAATGAACCGAATGTGTTTGTTGGTCATGCTTTTGTATTGGGAGGAGCAACCAGTGATTCGGAGCGGACCTTGTCTGTTGGCGGTTCGGGCTGTGTTTCCGTAGACCTTTTTGAGCCATTTTCTTATACGGCATTGGGACATTTGCATAGCCCGTCTGCGATCAATCACAATACAGTAAAATATTCCGGATCGTTAATGAAATATTCCTTTTCAGAGGCCAAACAAAAAAAATCTGTCTCCATCATTGAAATCGATGAGAAGGGTCAGTTTGATTTACGTTACCGTTCATTGTCACCGAGATTTGATATGCGTGAAATGGAAGGAAGCCTAGAGCAGCTCTTGGATCCGCAATTTTATCAGAATGAAAAAGTGGATGATTATTTAAAAATTACCTTGCTTGATGAAGGAGCACTCCTCGATCCAATTGGAAAGCTGCGCCAGGTTTATCCAAATGTGCTACATCTTGAGAAAAAAATTCACTTAACGGATATGAAGAAAAAGCAGCACCTTCAACGTTTAACAGATCACAAAAAATCGGAACTTGAGTTATTTGAAAAGTTTTATACAGACATTACAACGCTTGAGTTTACTGAAGAGAAACGCAAGGTAATGAGTGAAGTCATTGGAAAGGTATTAAAGGAAGAGGTGGCAAAATGAGACCGTTAAAATTAACGATGCAGGCATTTGGTCCATATGCTGCCAGAGAGGAAATTGATTTTACGAAGCTCGGTTCACGGACGATGTTTGTCATTTCAGGGAAAACAGGTGCAGGGAAAACCACGATATTTGATGGAATCAGCTATGCGATCTATGGAAAGGCAAGCGGGGAAGACCGAAATGGACCGGATCTTCGCAGTCAATTTGCCAGTGAGGATCTTTCAACTGAGGTAGAACTTGAATTCAGCCTGCGAGATAAGACGTACCGAATCAGCCGTTCACCACAGCAGGAAAAGAAAAAAGACCGCGGCGAAGGTTATACAACAGTTGGAGCAAAGGCAGAGCTTTATGCTGCCGATGAGACAGGTAAGTTTGAGATCCTTGCATCGAATGTTCGTGATGTTGATGTAAAGATAAAAGAGATTATGCTGATTGACAGCAATCAATTCCGGCAGATTCTGATGATTCCGCAAGGTGAATTTCGTAAGCTATTGACATCAGATAGTAAAGAAAAAGAAATCATACTGCAGCGCTTATTTCATACGGAAATTTACAAAAGAGTCGAAGATAAGCTGAAAGAAGAAGCAACAGGGTTAAAAAATTCTGTCGATAGACAAAAAAATGAACGCAATCAAACGCTTAGCCGCATACAGGCGGTATTACATGATGACCTTAAAAAGGCATTGCAGGAAGACGGTACGAATGATGTGAAGCTCCTGCCCTTACTAAAAGAAGAGATCGAGCTGCTAATGAAGGAACTCTCGCAGCTGCAAAACGATATAAAAGTACATGAAATGGAAAGGGATAAGATTCAGCAGCAGTTGTTTGAAGGCGAAGCGATCATGAAACAACTGCAAACACGTGAAGAACTAAAGAAAAGAAAACTTGAGCTAGAAGCGCAAAAGCAAGCAGTTACAGAAAAAGAATCAAGTATTGTTCTTGCTCAAAAAGCGGCCGTGCTGACAAACCAGGAAGCACTTTGTCATCGTTTAAAGCGTGAGCTTGACAGCGCCAAAGCAAATCAAGATGTCATTTCGGCAAAAAAAGCGGATTTAATAAAAGCACATTCAGAATGGGAGATTAGGTTAAAGGAAGAGAAAGAAAAAGAATCTGAGCGTCAAACTCATCTTGATACCGTGAACCGATTAAAACAAATCGAAGCGGATGTCCGCTCGCTTTCCTTATTCAGCCAGGAAGTATTTCGTATAGATAAACAATTACAGGAAGCCTCTCAAGAGAAAAAGGCCAGTGAAGAGCGAATCAAAACGATTGAAAAGAATGTCCAAACATTACAGGCTGAGAAAAAACAGCTGGACGAAGAGCAGCTGACGTACTTCGAGAATGAACGAAAGATGGACAAACTGGGGCATATCTTCGAACAAATCCTGAAATGTGAGCAGCAATATAATAGTTATGTTCAGGCTGGGAATGACTGCATCTCTAAGGCGGGAATGTTCGAGCAAGCACAATCCCGCTATGAGGATGCAGTGGTTCTCGTTTTGGAGTTGGAGCAAAAATGGCTTCATGGTCAAGCGGCTATTTTAGCGGACAAGCTGCAAAGTGGTGAGGAATGCCCTGTATGCGGATCAACCCACCACCCGAATCCGGCTGTTAATACAAAAGAGGCAATTCCGTCTGAAGAGGACTTAAAAGCCGCAAAAGAGCAGCGCTCTGAGCTGGAAGCCGAGAAGCGGAAGGCTGAATCGTCTCTAATTAAAGCTCAATCAGCAGAAAAAGCATTAGAGGAAAGTGTTACTGAGCTTATGAGAAGTATTGCTAACGAGCGCGGAGAATTCAGGATAAACGAATTAGACTTTGTGAAGAACGATGTAAGGGATGAAAGACAACAGTTTCGTTTAAAACAAGATTATTTAAAGCAGCAAAAGAAAAGATTGGAAATAGTTGGAATACAGATAGAAAAATATGAACATGAAATCAAGCAAAAATCTGAGCAGCTAGCAGACTTTACGGAAAAAGTAAATCGTTTAACGATTCACTTTACAGAAAAAAATACGCTGCTTATGCAAATGAAGGAGAAAATTCCAGGGCGTCTGCAAACCATCTCCGCTTTTGAAAACGAACTGCTAAAAGCTACTCAGGATTATGAAGTGTTAGTGAAACGATATGAACAAGTACAAGCAAACTTCCAAAAAACAAATGAAATGCTTCTAACCGAAACAGCACGTTATGAGGAAGCTGAAAAACAAACCCAAGCACTAGAGCAAAAGTTAAACGTTGAACGGGAAGTTTTTAAGACAACAATGGAACAGCAAGGCTTTAAGGGGTATACGTCATATGAAGCGGCTAAAAAAACCGAGCAGGAAATACAAGCGCTGCAACAAGAGATTCGTAACTACCATGAAGAATACCGCTCAGTAAAGGATCGCTTTGAAGAATTGAACAGCGTGCTTGCTGATATAAAGAAACCTGATCTCGCGCAATTGAACGCTGAGTTTGAGAAGATTAAGCAGGATATTCTAGATTTACAAAATCGTTATAATCAGCTCTATGTAAGAAAAGTAGACGATGAACAAATTACGAAAAAAATTGAAGCGATTAACGATGAAATAAAATCTCTTGAAGAAAAGTATGAATTAATCGGACATTTATACGAGATGGCGAAGGGACAGAATAATCAGCGGATCACGTTTGAGCGATATGTATTAGCTGCATTTTTGGATGATATCCTAAGCGAAGCAAATCAGCGTTTAAAGAAGATGACAAGCGGTCGTTATGAGCTGCTTCGTAAAACAGATCGTTCAAAAGGAAATGTTCAAAGCGGCTTGGAATTGCTTGTGTTCGACCAATATACCGGTCAAGAACGTCACGTTAAAACCCTTTCGGGCGGTGAAAGCTTTAAGGCGGCGCTGTCATTGGCATTAGGATTAGCAGATATTGTACAACAGTATGCCGGCGGTGTATCACTTGAAACGATGTTTATTGATGAAGGATTTGGGACACTTGATCCAGAATCATTGGATCAGGCAATTGAGGCTCTCATTGAAATCCAATCAAGCGGACGGCTCGTCGGGATTATTTCCCATGTGCCGGAGTTAAAGGAACGAATCGATGCTAGGCTAGAAGTGGTAGCAACAAAAAGCGGAAGTCGAACAGAATTTCAATTTCTTAACGGTTGATCAGGTGTAGATTTGCATACGGGGAAGCTTTCATTCCTTGTATGCTTTTTTTGTTAGAAAATGTTATAGGCAGTCCATCCTTTACTAAAAGAAACAGATAGTGCTGGAGTAGGTCCCGCGACTCGGCAGCATGCTATAATAGAATTAAAATGTACATAAAAGCAGGTGACAGCAGGTGAATAAACGATATTTTACAATTGGTATGGCAGGTCATATCGATCATGGAAAAACAACACTGACAAAAGCTTTAACAAATGTAGATACGGATCGGTTAAAGGAAGAAAAGGAGCGGAATATTTCCATCGAGC
This sequence comes from Niallia oryzisoli, assembly GCF_036670025.1. Taxonomy (NCBI): domain Bacteria; kingdom Bacillati; phylum Bacillota; class Bacilli; order Caryophanales; family Bacillaceae; genus Niallia; species Niallia oryzisoli. Next base: position 2,064,414 of record NZ_CP137640.1, read on the forward strand.
TTGGTTTTGCACCTTTATTCGAGGATGATGAAATTCAAATTTCTGTTGTCGACGTACCGGGACATGAACGTTTTATCAGGCAGATGATCGCCGGTGTCGCCGGTATTGATCTGGTTGTTTTAGTTGTCGCAGCTGATGAAGGAGTGATGCCGCAGACGAGGGAGCATCTTGAAATTCTAAAATTTCTCGGGGTAAAAAACGGTATAGTTGCGATTACGAAAATAGACCGCGTGGATGAAGAACTGATTGAGATTGTGAAAGAAGATATTTTTGACGAGTTACAGAACACGGTCTTTGAACAGGCCCCGTTTGTTCTCGTTGATAGTCTTTCACATAAGGGGGTCGAAGAATTAAAAACGGATATCATTGACACATTAAAAGCACAGGAAATGCGTGATGTTCGTGGAGCCTTTCGTTTACCAATTGATCAGGTTTTTACAGTTAAAGGACAAGGGACAGTTGTGAGAGGAACCGTCTATGAAGGATCGATTGAAGAAGGCCAGGTTCTAACGATTTTGCCAAAAGGTCTGCATGTAAGGGCTAGACAGATTCAGGTTCATCATCTTCAGGTTCAGCATGCATTTGCCGGGCAAAGAGCAGCGATTAATCTTTCCGGTGTGACAAAGGAGGAGCTGGAACGCGGGGATGTACTTGTTTCTTCGGAGCATTTTATCGTGACGAAAACGATTGATGTCGCGATGCAGGTTGTCAGTGATTTAGACTATATCGTGAAGCAGCGTATGCCGATCAAATGTCATATCGGTACTTCCGAGGTCATGGGGCGGATTGTCTTTTTTGACCGTAATACAATTGAAACGGAGAATGATGAAGTCCTGTGTCAGTTGAGGCTTGATGAAGAAATTGTGACGAAACGCGGTGACCGCTTTATTTTACGAAGACCGACACCAACGGAAACAATCGGCGGCGGCTGGGTGATTGAACCGCGCGGCGAAAAATATAAATTTGGTTACAGGACAATTGAGCAGCTGGAGCAGAAAAAAGTCGGAACAGCAAAGGAAAGAATAATCGCAGCCCTTGTCGAAGCAAAAAGCCTGTCATTACATGAGCTGATAAAGCGGACATCACTTTCTGAGGAATCTCTTTTAACCGAGTTAACTAGTTCGGAGTTTGTTCTTATTCATAAAAAGGAATATACGATGCAATCCATTATGGAGACACTTTTAGAAGAATTCACAGATCGGATTTCCTATCACCATACCCAGCATTCCATGAAACCGGGGATAAATAAAGCAGAGCTATTACATCATTTACAAAAGGACTTTCCAAAAACATTGTTAGAATATGTTCTTGACTATGGTGTAGAAAGAGATCTATTAAGCAAAAATGGGCAATTTGTTGCATTACACAATTTCATCCCCCATGTTCCAAAAAACTGGCAAAAGCGTACGGAAAATATGCTCAGTAAGTTGAAACAGGATGGATTTCAAGTTCGCTATCTAGCCGATTATTTTAAGGATGATGGAATCCCGGACTATCTGGTTAATGATATCAAACATTTTCTTGAGGAAGAAGAGAAGATTGTGTCACTCGATGGCCAATACTATTGGCATGGAGAAGTGTTTCAAGAGGCTGTAACGAGGCTAAAATCAGAAACAACATCAGCGTTTGATATAGGGATTGCAAAGCAAATACTTGGACTGTCCCGAAAGCTGATGATTCCTTTCCTCGAGAAGCTTGACCAACTCCAGTTAACTGTAAGGGAAGAGAATAAGCGGTTTTGGAAGTAATCAGTAATCATATGATATAGAAAAAGAAACAGCCAGAATCACCGGCTGTTTCTTTCTATATTCAGAGAATCATTTCCGACTGTATATAATGGAATAACAGCTCGGCTGTCTCTTCGAGTGCTTGTTGATGTGTTCGCTCAAACGCATGGGACGAATCAATACCAGGTCCTACTAACCCATGAATAATATCATGCCCCGCCCGAAGTGCAGCGGAAGCATCGGAGCCATAGAATGGATAGAGATCAAGTTTGTATTGTATGCCATGTTCTTGGGCAAGTTTTACAAGTCGTTTTCTAAGTTCATAATGATACGGACCGCTGGCATCCTTTGTACAAATGGACACGGTATATTCATCTGTTGACTGCCCATCACCAATCGCCCCCATATCGACAGCTAAGAATTCAACTGTTTCCGGTGTAATATTTGAATTACCGCCATAACCGATTTCTTCATTATTTGATATAAGAAAATGAGTCGTATAGGGCAGTGTAATGTTTGCGGTTTTGATTCTTTTGATAAGCTGTAAAAGAATCGCAACGCTTGCTTTATCATCTAAGTGCCTTGATTTAATAAATCCCGAAGGTGTGATTTCAACCCGTGGATCGAAGGAGACAAAATCGCCGACCTCGATGCCCAGCGCACGTACATCCTCTTTCGTGCGGACTTTTTCGTCGATTCTGACTTCCATGTTTTCTTGATTTCGTTCCTTTTTATCTGCATCCTTATAAACATGTACAGATGTTTGGTGCATCAGGATCGTACCGCTGTATTTTTTTCCGGAAGCCGTTTCGATTGTACAATATTCTCCTTCAATCGAGTTATATTTGAAACCACCGATTAAATCGAGCTTTAATCGGCCGCTATCTTTTATTTCTTTCACCATCGCACCTAAAGTATCGACGTGAGCGGTAAGCATTCGATGGTGCCTTGAATCACTGCCTGGCAGTGTGGCAATCAGTCCGCCTTTTCGGTTTCGTTTTGTTTCAATCTTAAGCTCTGATAAATAATCTTCGACAAAAGAAATGATTTCATATGTATTTCCGGATGGACTCGGAATTAATAACAGGTCTTTTAATAGCCTAATCGTTTCAGCATTGTGATGAATGGACAAAAGCAGCCTCTCCTTTCTTTAATTACAACCGTCCTTAATAAGTATACCTCTAAATGTAAAAGTTAAAAAAGAATGAGCATTATATAACTAAAAAACAATACGGATAGGGGACGGAAAGAAGCAAGCTTTCATTTGATACTATTAGGAAAGATAGATATAATTTGAGTTATGTTAGAAGAAAGTTGCATAATTGCTATTATTTGAATATAAAGGGGAATGTAGGAATGAGTAATTGCAAATTAGACCACAGTCATGAAGACGTACTAAAAAAATATGAATCACAAAGTTCTTTCTTACCCGATGAATTAAATGGTAAGTTCGAAAGCTATTTTTCAAAAGAGCATACACAAGCAGAATTAAATGAAATGTTTCATCTGCTGAAAAAATATGACTTATCGTCTGTAGAGGAAAAAGAAGCGCGAAATAAGCAAATGCTGCTGTTGTTAAATAAGGATTAACCGGTTTAGTAGGAGTGGTCTTATGAGTAAAGAAGAAGCGAAGGAAATGGCCAAGGAACAAGAGCGGATCAATCATATGATTATTGAGATTGATCACACAATAAGGAAATTGCAAAATCGCACAAGCGATATTAAATCAGATACTATTGAACTAAGAAAAACATTTTGGCAGGATGTAACAGTAAATCTTGATGAACCTGATGATGTCATTGAAACGTTTACAAGTATCAAGCAGCAGGCTGAGTTATTATCTGAGCGGGAAAGAAGTCATGGTCAGCTTCATAAGCGGTTAAAAACATTAGCAAGACTAAAAGATTCGCCATATTTCGGCAGAATTGACTTTAAAGAGGACGGGGAAGCGGAAGAGCACATTTATATAGGGATTGCCTCCTTTATGGACCGAAACGAGGAGCAATTTCTAATTTATGACTGGCGCGCGCCTATCTCAAGCCTTTATTATGATTTTCCTCCTGGCTCGGCTTCATATGAAACACCCGAAGGAACGATAACAGGTGAAATGACGTTAAAACGACAGTATATTATCCGAAACGGTCAAATGATTTCCATGTTCGATACAGGAATTACGATTGGAGATGAGATGCTGCAAGAAGTACTTGGGGCAAATGCAAGTACGCAAATGAAAAGCATTGTCGCAACCATCCAAAGAGAGCAAAATCAGATCATTCGTAATGAAAAAAGTAAATTGCTCGTTGTGCAGGGGGTTGCCGGCAGCGGGAAAACATCTGCAGCGCTGCAACGAGTGGCCTATTTACTATACCGCTACCGTGAAACACTATCATCGGAAAATATTATGTTATTTTCGCCTAACCCATTGTTTAACAGCTATGTGTCGACCGTGCTTCCTGAACTTGGCGAGGAAAATATGAAGCAAACGACCTTTCAAGAATATTTGGATAGTCAATTAGGAACCCATTATCGAGTCGAGGATCCGTTTTCCCAGTTGGAATTTATATTGAATGAAGAAGCATCGGCCTATTATCACACAAGACTGGCAAGTATTCGTTTTAAAGGCAGTCTTCACTTTAAAGCTCTAATCGATTCATTTCTCGATTCTATTCATCTTGGCGGTCTTTATTTTAAAGATATCTTTTTCCGAGGCAGGGTGATTGTCTCCAAAATGGATATGCTCGATCAATTCTATCAGTTGGACGCTGCGATGTCGATTCCAAATCGAATTCAAATGGTAAAGGACTGGATCATGAAAGTCCTCAGAGCACAAGCCAAAAAAGAACAGAAAAAGAGCTGGGTGGAAGCGGAAATCCAATTTTTAGAGAAGGAAGATTACTTAGCAGCCTACAATTCCTATAAGAAAAAACACGGCTCAGGCGAAGATACATTTAATGATTTTGAGGAAGAGCAGAAATTTCTTATTAAACAAGTTGTCAATCGGGAAATGAAGCCGCTGATACACAGTGTGAAACGATTGAAATTTATAGATATGAAGAAGATTTACCAGCAGCTATTTACAGAGCAGCTGGAAATTGAACAGCCTTTTCCACCGGAATGGGACCAAATCAGACAAATATCAATCACTGCTTTGGAAAAAAATATTCTTCCATATGAAGATGCGACACCGTTTTTATATTTGAAGGAACGGATAGAAGGTAAAAAGGTGAACTTAAGTATTCGTCATGTATTTATTGACGAAGCCCAGGATTATTCGCCATTTCAGTTTGCTTATTTAAAGGAGTTATTTCCATACAGCAAAATGACTTTATTAGGTGATATGAACCAAGCGATTTTTCTTCATTCCAAGGATATGGTGAATATCTTTCAAGTGGATCCTGATTCAGAAAAAGAAACAATCACCTTGACGAAAAGTTACCGGTCTACGAAACAGATTGTAGAATTTACGAAAGGATTGGTGATTGACGGGGATAAAATTGAACCGTTTAATCGAGAGGGCAGGAAGCCGACATTATCCATCGTGTCTGATGAACAGGATTTACAGTGTAAAATACTCGAGTGTATTCAAACACTGCGTAATAGGGGATATCAAACCATTGCTGTGATTGGTAAAAATGCAAATGAGACAAAGCATGCTTTTGAAGGATTGTCCGGTAAAGTAGATGGATATTTAATGGAAAAAGGCTCCATTCATTATGAAAAAGGGCTCGTGTTTATTCCGGCCTATTTAGCAAAAGGAATCGAATTTGATGCCGTTATTATGTACAATGCTTCGCAGAAAAACTTTGGCCGGGAAATGGAGCGCCAACTTTTTTACACTTCCTGTACGCGGGCGATGCATGAGTTACATTTATTTTCTATTGGTAAAGAGAGCATGTTTATTACAAGACAGCCTCAAGCTACCTATGATGTGTTGCCGAATTCTGAAATCTTGGAGCTGGGGGAGAGAAAGCACTAGGGCTGCAAAAAAAGATCGTAATGCTTGACCCTAAGGGTGTGGGCATACGATCTTTTCCTTTTTCAGGCAGCAGAGTTCCTTATTTTGCTGCTTTCCGTGCTGCCTCTGAAAAAAAATCGGCAATAAAAACGAGGATGCAGTAGCACAAGAGCAAGAGGGTAACATCTGTATAGTGAAAAAAGCTTAAACTCATTTTAAATTGCTGACCTAAACCACCTGCACCGACAAAACCAACGACGATTGTTGTCCGCATGATAACTTCCCAACGGTATAAAATATACATTAAAAACTGCGGCATGACGGCCGGCAGTACTCCATATAACAGCATTTGACTTTTCGAGGCGCCGCTTGAGGCAAGATTACGTACTGGACGTTCATCCAAGTCTTCAATTACTTCAGCACAAAGTTTTCCAAGAATACCAAAGTTATGAAGCGCCAATGCAATTGCGCCAGGTAAAACACCTGGTTTTAAGATAAAAACAATAATCATCGCCCAAACAAGTTCCGGAATGGCGCGACTGAAAATATACATCACGCGGATAAACCCAAAAAGAAGCCAGTTATACCATTTCTTCATTAACGTAAGTGATCCGTCTGCGATATTTCTAGCAGCAGGAACGACGGTTAAAAACATCGCAATCGTTGATATACCTATCGCCATGACACTCATTCTAAGCGTTTCATAGGTGAGTTTGAGGGCTTCTTTCCAGGCCTCGCTATTTAAAAAGGCAGGCTGGCCCACTTCGCCGATTCCAAATAAGCCAGCGAAAAACTCTTGAGCATAATAGGCATTTTTTTCCGAGAATAAATCCTTCAGACTTGCCTGCTCTATTGCAAATATAAACCACCATGACATACCGAGAAGAGCGGCTGTAAGGAACACGGAAAAGGTGACAAAGGTAAAGCCTTTTTTTGCTTCGTGCATTCCTTTGCGCAATTGGACGCTCCAGTTGTCGACAAGTACAACAATTCCAATTAAAAAGAAAAGAAACGTCCATACTTCGTCATATTTTAAGTCATTTAACGATAACTGAATTTGAAAGCCAAGTCCTCCTAAACCAACAAAGCTCATGATAGCTGATGAGCGGATTGCACATTCGAACCGGTACATCGTATAGCTGATGATGTTTGCGCGAACAAGTGGAAAATACCCATAAAAAAGACATTGCAGCTTCGAAGCACCTGATGAACGAAGCGCTTCGATTGGTTCCTCTTGAACATCACTCAGCATATCGGCAAATATACGTCCTAATATCCCACCGTAAGGAATGCCTAAGGCTAAAATGGCGGAAAGAGGGGATAAACCAAAAATAGCAACAAAAATTAAAGCCCATACAAGCTCATGAATGGCACGCAAAAATCCAAGAATGCCTCGAAAAATCCCTTTCGAAATCAGTTTAGTGCTCTTTCGGTCATGTAAAATCCCTGACGCAAAAATACCGAAGAAAAAGGCAATGAAAATGGCAAGTGCCATGCCGCAAACCGCATATGCAAGCGTAATCCACGTCGATTCAATTGCCAGTTGGATTATTTCAGATGATAAATTCGGATGTAGGAGAGCTTCGCCAACTTGCCGAATGGTTGCTAAGCCGCCGGAATGAACTAAATTCTCATTCCATTTAACGGCAAACAGACTCCAAATAAACACTAAAACCAAAAAGACTGTTAAAACATTTTTGCGCTGCCCTTCGAGCGTGTATTTAAGATTCCCCATTATCTGACCGCTCCTTTAGCTGATAAAGATCAGACAACAACAAATCACTTACTTTTTCGGCAGGCAAATCAAAAAAGACTTCACCGTTTTTAATCGCAATGATCCTTGTAAAATATTTTCTTGCATATTCCACTGAATGAAGGCTGGTAATCAATGTTTGATTTTCTTCCTGCGCAAGTTTCGTTAACATCGAAAGAATATCTTCAGCACGGGCAGGATCCAATGACGCTACCGGTTCATCAGCTAAAATAATTTCAGGACTTTGTAAAAGCAAGCGGGCTAATGCGACGCGCTGCTGTTCGCCGCCGGATAATTTTGAGGTTTGCTCCATGAATTTATCGGCTAGGCCGACTCTTTCTAATGCTTTTAGGGCAGCTTGTTTTTCCTGTGGAATAATAAGTGAGACCAGTGATTTAATCAACCCCCAATCTGCCAAGCGACCGGATAACACGTTATGAATTACAGGGAGCTGACCGACAAGATCAAATTGCTGCCTGATAATACCGATTTTTTTGGCTAATGTTTTGCGATTGGTTAATTTTTCTGAGGGAATTCCAGCAATCACAAGCCTTCCTTCATCAGGCTTGACTATTGTGGCAAATGTATTAAGAAGGGTTGTTTTCCCTGCACCGCTTGGTCCGATTAGTGCAATCAATTCCCCCTTTTTAATAGAAAAAGAAAGGGAAGATAAGGCTATCTTCCGCTCATAGTATTTCGATAAATTTTTTACTTCAATGATTTCTGTAGATGATGTCAACCTCTTCACCTTCTATTTAATAATGCCAACTTCCTTGGCAACTTGTTCAATTGCCTCATAATTACTATTTTTAGTTGGAATAAAGTTCTCTGATTGGAATAGTTCCATAATTTCCGGCTGATCCGCACTGTTAAGGGAAAGAAGAGCATCGGTTACTTTTTGTTTTGTTCCTTCGCCAAATTTATCATCAACTTTGTTGATGGTCCAATGATAATCATAGTAGCTTGGCGTTGTATAGAAAACATTTACTTTGCTTGTATCAACTTTCTTTTCTGCAACTGCCGCATCCCAGACGGAAATGTTTAACACACCGGCCTTCATGGAACCAGATTCAACTAATTTGTAGGTTTTGTCGTGTGAGCCGGAATAGTTTGGCTGGCCGTCGAAATCCTTTTCCGGGTTAATGCCTGCTTCCTCTAAGAAATAACGCGGCATTAAGTGACCGGATGTAGAGCTTTCGCTGCCAAATGTAAAGCTTTGGCCTTTTAAGTCTTCAAGACTTTTGATATTCGTGTTTGTACCTGCGATAAAAACGGAATGGAATTCCTCATCTATTGGTCGTTGCGCAATTGCTTCAGCTTCAGGTACTACGTTTCTAGCTTGTACGCCAGTTAGACCGCCGAACCAGGCTAATTGAATTTCACCGCGTTCAAAAGCCGTAACTAGTGCAGCATAATCGACAGAAGGTACATATTCAACTTTAAGATCTGTTTTTTCGGTTAAATAATCAGCTAATTTACTTAAGCTTCTATTCATATCGGCAGCGTTTTGGTCAGGAATCGCACCGATTTTAAAAATTTCTTCATTGTCTTCTGTCCCTTGAGTATTTTTTTCAGCTTCTTCATTACCAGAACAAGCAGACAGTAAGATTAGCAATAGCAGGGTAAAGCTAATTGTAATGAGCTTTTTCATTATACAGCCTCCAGTTAGTTGTTTATACCTATTTATTATAACGAAATAATTTGTTAATGGATAGATTTATTCTATTAATAATCATTCATTTTATCGATTGATGAAACAGGTATGTATCTGTTTTTCCGTTTTATAAAGAAGATTCCACCGGCTAAGATCCGGTGGAATTATGTAAGATTTTTTATGACTATCTACTGATACATTAAAACTAGTTAGTAAGTTTTTGTGACCATTTTTCCACATTCCATACTTTTATAATCCAGCCCTCATAGAATTCAGGTCAGGCTCATGGCATACAAGAACAATTGTCCCATTGTATTTTTTTAAAGCGCGTTTTAATTAATAGTTTTTCTAACTCTTCGGTGTTGCATCAGCCATTTTCGCTGTTACTTGGTTCAGTTCATTTTCCTATTCATACAATGGAAGAAAGGCATCCTTCAAGACATCACGCATGGTTTTACCCGATGTTAGGACCGTGTTTTGATCAATAATAGCCGTATTCAACATTTGGCTTCCAATCTTCTGTTCCGGAGTTGTGTATTATGATATTCATTAAAGTTGATTTCCTAACCCCGTTTGCTCCTACCAAACCGACATGATCTTCCGCTAATAAGCCAAAGGAAACATCCTTAAATACAGTTTTATCGCCAAATGTATGGCTTAATTTATGAATGGAGAGGGTTACTATGAAACGAATCATGATTACGGGTGCATTAGGCCAAATAGGTTCTGAATTAACGCTGTTTTTAAGGAAACACTATGGTGCAGAGCATGTTTTAGCAACAGATATCAGAAAAAATGATACAGAGGTTGTCAGGTCAGGACCATTTGAACTGCTTGATGTAATGGATCGAAAAGCTTTTAATGAAGCAGCCGGCAGATTTCATGCCGATACGATTATCCATTTGGCCGCTCTTTTATCCGCAGTTGCTGAAGGAAATCCACTTTTAGCTTGGCACCTCAACATGGGCGGCTTATTGAACGCACTTGAGACGGCAAGAGAACAAAAAGCTCAATTATTTACGCCAAGCTCCATTGGGGTATTTGGACCTTCGACACAAAAAATCATGACTCCACAAGAAACAGTACTTCGTCCCGTCACAATGTACGGCGTAAATAAAGTGGCGGGTGAGCTTTTGGCCGATTATTATTTTCATAAATTCAGTGTTGATACAAGAGGAATAAGGTTTCCCGGCTTGATTTCCTATATGACCCTGCCAGGGGGAGGAACGACAGATTATGCCGTTGAAATATTCTATGATGCGATTCAAAACGGCCGTTATACTTCCTATTTAAGGCAAGGAACGTATATCGATATGATGTATATGCCTGATGCTTTGAAAGCCATTGCAGACGTGATGGAAGCGGACACTAAACAGCTTAAGCATCGCAATGCCTATAATGTCACGGGCATGAGTTTTTCCCCGGAAGAACTCGCATTGGAAATTCAAAACCATCTACCAGGCTTTACCCTTGAATATAAGATTGATCCTGTCAGACAGAGGATTGCTGACAGTTGGCCTGATCAAATTGATGCAAGTGCCGCCAAGAACGAATGGGGCTTTGTCGCTCAGTATGATCTGCCAAAAATGACAAAGGATATGATTGAAAAACTATCAGATAAGCTCGCACCATAAAGGATTGGGAAGTGCCCGGAACAGAAATCAACAACTACGATTATCAGATCCTACTGCTATAAAGCATATTATTTGACTTTTTATGAATAAAATGAGTTATACGAAATCAAAAAAATATTTTCAATAACCGAGCTAATTCCCAAAAATATATAATTAGACAAATAGTCGAATTTCAGTTAAATTTGTAATATATTCAATTAATTTTTACTGCAACAGGAGGAATACTAATGATTCGTTATAAAAAATTAGGCTATGTCGTATTAAACGTAACAGATTTAAATAAATCAACTGATTTTTATGAAAATGTAGTAGGAATGCAATTTGTTGAACGTGAAAATGAAACCGTATACCTAAGAAGCTCAAGAGATCACCATAATTTAATTCTTGAACAAGGTCCTGAAGCAGGATTAAAACGCGTTGCGTTCGAACTTGAAAAAGCTTCTCAATTCCAAGGTGTATTTGACTATTTAACAGAGCAAGGCTTAAACCCAGTAGAATTGAGCAAAAAAGAAACGCAAAGCCTTGCACAAGGCAGAACATTACGATTCAAAGATCCTATCATTGGTGTTACTTATGAATTCTATGTCGAAATGATGCAAATGGGCTTACCGTTTGTTCCTAAAGATGCAAAAATCACAAGATTCTTACATGTAGTATACGATACAAACCGCTTTGATGAGTTATTAGACTTCTATACAAATGTATTAAACTTCGTAGTTTCTGATACTTCAGGTAGAGAAACAGCATGGGCATGGTTACGTGCATTCCCTACACCATATCACCACAACCTTGCGATTACAAAAGGTCCTGAGAACAAATTAAATCACTTAGCATACCAAGCTGAAACTGTTGATGATATAGGTAAACAAGTTAATCGCTTAAATGATCAAAATGTTCCTATTCTTTTTGGACCAGGAAGACATCATCCATCAGGAAGTATCTTCCTATACTTTGCTGATCCAGACGGCTTAACATTGGAATACAGCCAAGGAATGGAAGAATTCCCTGAAGAAGGTGCAAGAGAACCACGCCGCTTAGAGCCAAGTAAAGAAACAATCGATGAGTGGGGCGGAACACCAAAACCAGACTTTGCTAAATATGGAAAAATCATTCAAGAGGATCTTGCAAAGGTCGAAAACTAATCGATAAAACTAACATAAAATAACATAAATGAGGAGGGGACATTTTGTCTAAAGAAAAACATTTTCGTGTAGATTTTCATGCGCATATTATTCCTGGTAATTTCCCTGATTTCGAAGAAAAATACGGCGACAATCGTTTCCCAACATTAAAGCATACATGTGATTGTGGAGCGGAAATTTATAAAGACGGTAAATCATTCCGTAAAATTGATGATAATGCTTGGGATGCAAAAAAACGTATTGCCCAAATGGATGAAGAAGGAATCGACGTCCAAGTCCTTTCTCCAATTCCGGTTACATTTGCGTACTGGGCAGATGCAGAAAAGTGCTTAGAACTGTCAAAAGCACAAAATGATTTTATCGCTTCTGTTGTTGCAGAATATCCTGACCGTTTTGTCGGACTAGGAACTGTTCCATTACAAGATGCTGATTTAGCAATTGCTGAAATGGAAAGAGCGATTAATGAATTAGGCTTAAAAGGAATTGAAATCGGAAGTAATGCAAATGGTAAAACGCTAGACGATCCAGAAATTTTACGCTTCATTGAAGCAGCTGCCAAAATGGAAGTACCTATTTTTGTTCACCCATGGGCTACTGTTGGTGTAGAAAGAATGCCTAGACATAACTTTATGTATTCGATCGGTATGCCATCAGAAACAGCACTTGCTGCTGGAAGCTTGATTTTCAGCGGTATTTTAGAGAAGTATCCAAACCTAAAAATTTGCTTCTCACATGGTGGAGGCTCATTCCCTTATGTATTAGCTCGAATTGATCAAGCATGGGAATCATGGCCGCATATCCGTACAACGGAAGAAAAACCAAGCTATTATGCAAAACAGCTGTATTTTGATACGCTTGTTTATGATCCAAAAAATCTTCAATTTATGATTGATAAATTTGGAACAGATAAATTGATGGCAGGTTCTGATTATCCGTTTGTATTACGTGAAATTCCATCAGGAAAAGTAATTGATGTGATGGAGCTTGATGAAGAAGACAAGAAAAAGATGCTTGGCGAAAATGCTGTTAAGTTTCTTGGTTTAAATAAAGCAAATTATGTAAAAGAACCAGTTAAGTAAAAATAAGATTTTATAAAAAGAGAACTTTACCTTTTATACAGGATGTATAAGGAAAAGTTCTCTTTTTATTTATATATGAATTTTATATACATTGGAAAATAGGCTTCTCCTTTAAAATGCTTTTTAATTTAAACATAATTGTGTTAAAACACTCATTTTTGTACGTTTGTACAAGTGCAGCTTTTAAATTGTGTTTCATAAAAAATACATCTATTTGTTTTTGCACGTAACGGACAATTTGCTCTTTGTAAAATAGCTTCTTTCTCACAATTTTTTCATTTACATCATCCGTCAATGAGTAAACAAATTTGATCATGGCTAGTTCCATATTACCGCAAAATTCAACGATATTCATTTCTAAATACCTCCTTGTTGTCAATAGTTTAAGTATGATATTTACATTATCTTTACAATGCATGTACTCATTTTAAAGTATTTGCTTAAAAAATCAACATAAACGACAAAACTTGTCAAAAAATACTTTATTCATAAAAAAAGGCCATTTCTTGGGAGCTGGAAGGATTCATTTATTCCAGATCCTAAAGAGATGCCCTTTAGTTTGTCCTTTATATGAAAGATTAATTTAAACTTCGATTCTTTAAAGTGGTTTCAAAAAATTGTAAAAATAAGTGGATTCTATCCAATTTTGGAGAATTCTTCTTATAGATACCTGCAATATTAAAAGTAAGGTTTTCAAATTCCGGAAACGGAATCAATACGTAATCATGATTAATGACGTCAGGATCATTACCCAGTGATAGTTCAGGAATAATACTAAACCCCCAGTTGTTTTTCACCATTAAGTTAACCATTTCAAAGCTGCCGACTTCAATGCGCTGCAAGTCCTCGACACCGACTAATTTTTCATCAATTTTTACCCAAATAGGTGTTTCTCGCCGATAGCAAATCATCGTTTGACCAACTAAATCAGCCTTTGTAATTTCTGATTTTTGTGCCAAAGGATGGTCTTTTCCTACGACAAAGATAAGCTTTTCATGAAACAGCAATTGATACTCTAGATCATTAAATGGGATCACATCCCTTACCAGACCAACGTCGATTATTCCCTTTGTAATCATATTAGAAATTTCAATTGAATCGATTGCTTCAACTAAATCAAAAGATTTCTTATTTTGCTCTCTTAATAAGGATAATATTTCTAAGATGATAAAGACAGAGAAGGCAGGAGATAACCCGATTGTTAGTGTTGGAGATTTTAAAAGGTCAATGGTGTGTCTTGCTTCATTCATGTAATTAAGTATTTTTCTGGCAAGAGGAAGTAAAGCGCTTCCTTCTTCTGTCAAAAGTATTTTTTTTCCGTCTCGATAAAATAATTTACAATCTAGCTCTAATTCAAGTTTTTGAATTCTTGCGGTTACGGCTGGCTGCGTTAAATTGAGATACTCTGCTGCCCGTGAGTAATTATTAAATTCATAAACGGTAATAAACGTTAAAAGTTGTTCGTTATCCACGTTTATCCCTCCTGTAATTTATACTTTATTGCTTGTTAATATCAATCAGATTTCACTATGTTGGAATAATGGTGTTTTTTTTAACGAGGGGATTTAGTCATTGAAATGAAATAGCTATTACCATTAATAATAGTATTTAATTTGAAATCTTTCAATTTATTTCGACAAAATATTTATTTATTGTGTCTATATATTTAACGTCAATAGTTTAATGAATTAATGTATATACGTTATTTATCTTATTAATAAGCGTATTCATTGCAAGTTATTTTTACTGTAGATTAAAATGTTGATCATAGGAAACTTTTTGTGGTCAATGCATATGTTAAAACAGATGATTTTTTTATGATTAAAGTTGCCTTTACAAAACATATTTTAATTTGTTCAAAAGGTTTTATAGAGGAGAGGGAATAAATGACGGAGGATGTATTATTGGCATTGGGGCTGACGCTGTTTGCTGGTTTAGCCACGGGTATTGGTAGTATCTTAGCCTTTTTTACGTCAAGGACAAATACAAAGTTTTTGTCATTAGCACTTGGATTTTCCGCGGGCGTAATGATTTATGTCTCCATGATTGAAATTTTCGTTAAAGCGAAGGATGCGCTTGTCGGTGCGATGGGGAAGGTGCCGGGTAATTGGGCAACAGTCGGTGGTTTTTTTGGCGGGATGTTATTAATTGCCTTGATTGATAAATTCATTCCAAAACAAGGAAACCCTCATGAGTTAAAAAGAGTAGAGGAAATGAGACAGGTTCCTTCTGCAGCTGATCCCGCCCTGTTAAAAATGGGTACATTCACAGCCCTTGCAATTGGAATTCATAACTTTCCTGAAGGGATAGCCACATTTGCCTCTGCAATGCAAGATCCTGCTTTAGGGATTGCGATTGCCGCAGCGATTGCGATTCATAATATCCCTGAAGGAATTGCTGTATCGGTACCTGTTTATTTTGCAACGGGAAGCAAGAAAAAAGCATTTAAGCTTTCATTCTTATCAGGTCTGTCAGAACCAATTGGTGCCCTCTTAGCCTTTTTCGTGCTGATGCCATTTTTAAATGATATTATGTTCGGGGTCATTTTTGCAGCTGTTGCAGGAATTATGGTCTTTATCTCGCTTGATGAGTTATTGCCGGCAGCTAAAAAATATGATGAAGCACATACATCGATTTACGGAATGATCGGCGGTATGGCTTGCATGGCTTTAAGCTTACTGTTGTTTCTTTAATAAATCTGATTCCGAGAAAAGTCCCAATTGGGACTTTTTTTGCATGGCAGCTGTCTAGAAACACACTTTTTAATTAAGGAAATAAATGATTATTTTAGCAGGAAAAGATACGACTAAAGTCTTAAACAAAACACTAAGGAGGAAAATGTATGAAACTGAAAGCATTACTAACATCAATCTCTATACTCACAGGATGAAAATCATAACATCACTGCTTCATACACGTTAACAGTGCCTAAATTAACGGTTCAAAGTCCAAACTTTAAAATCCAAGGTGGAACGAACGGTTAAAGGTGATGTATTAGTGGAAGCACAAGGCTTTACATTGGATAAGACAGCTACTATTGACTATGCTAATGAAGATGTGAAATCTTCGGCTATCATAGACGGTAAAGTGACTGGTTCGACCGAAACAAATCAATAATAAAATAAGAAAATGACGTATGCACTGGCATACGTCATTTTCTTATTTTATCAAGTTCTTTACTATAAAAAATGTGAATTTATTATGATCACAAATTCACAAAATGTACATATGCAACTCGTTTATAAATAAACAAAATATGATAAATTGAGTTCAGGAAGTACTATTATCATCCTAGGAGGAAAAGCACATGAAATTCAAAGCATTATTAGCATCAACATTACTAGTTGGCTCTTTAGCTGCTTGTGGAACAGATGAGAAAGCATCTGACGAAACAGCAGAAAAAGCAACAGCACAAGAATCAACAGAAACAAAAACAGAAATAGCTGAAAAAGCCGATGCGGTTACTACAGCATCAATCGTAAATGATGCAGAGGGACTAAAGAAAGCTGCAAGTACTGAAGGAACATGGATTTTTGCTATTCTTAATGACGTAACCATTGATGATGAATTAGTTGTAGCTGGAGAATTTCATGATAAAGGAGACGCTGCAAATCCAATCTATCGTAAATTTGCACCATATGCACAAGATGAGAATCACAATGTGACTGCAAGATATACATTAACAGTACCAAAAATGACTGTACAAAGTGAAAACTTCAAAGTACAAGCAGGTACTGTAAAAGGTGATGTTTATGTAGAAGCAAAAGGCTTTACGCTAACTGCTGATGCTACAATCGATGGAAACATTTACTATGCAAGCGAAGACTTAAAAGCAACTGCAGTGATTGAAGGTAAAGTAACGGGGGCACAAGAAGTGAAAGTAGCCTCAGCTGATGCAGATGTTGTAACAACAGCTTCAATCGTAAAAGATGGAGATGCGTTGAAGAAAGCTGCCAGCAAAGAAGGAAATTGGATCTTCGCTATTCTTAACGATGTAACGATTGATGACGAATTAGTTGTAGCTGGAGAATTCCATGATAAAGGCGACGCTGCAAAGCCAATCTATCGTAAATTTGCCCCATATACACAAGATGAGAACCACAATGTGACTGCAAGATTTACATTAACAGTACCAAAAATGACTGTACAAAGTGAAAACTTTAAAGTACAAGCTGGTACAGTTAAAGGTGATGTATACGTACAAGCAAAAGGCTTTACTTTAACAAAAGATGCAACAGTTGATGGAAATATCTATTATGCAAGTGAAGATCTAAAAGGAACTGCAGTAATTGAAGGTAAAGTAACTGGAGCTCAAGAAGTAAAAAAATAATAGCTAAAAATGATTTTCAGTAATAAAAAGCGTTCTGGCGTTCTGTTTATAACAGAATGCTTTTTTATGGCTAATTATTCCTCTCATGATATCCCTGCAGGTTGGCATCATATTAATGCCACGCTAAAAAAAAGGGGCAATGGTATGTACAAATTGAGGGGGATGATTATGGGTATACTTAGCGGAAATCCGAAAGAAGAGCCATTACATTATGGCGAGGTTTTTGCCTTATGGACTCATTTAAACGCATCAAAAGCATTTGTGGCAGGATATGAAACACTTTTAAATCATATTGGTGATGAGGATTTAAAAAGACTGGTTGAGGACGTATTAGAGAATGGAACAAAAACCGAGATTGAAGAGGTCGAAATTGTTTTAAAAGAAAATGGTGTCGGTCTACCTCCAACACCACCAGAACGTCCAAAGGCCTGTTTAGAAAATATCCCAGCCGGAGCGCGCTTCATGGATCCGGAAATTGCCAATCAGCTTGGCGTTGCCCTCGCAGCAGGTCTTGTCAGCTGCAGTACGGTTATTGGACAGTGTATTCGCGAGGACATTGCAATGATGTACGGACAATTCCATATGAAAAAGGCACAATATGCAGCGAAAACGTTAAAGCTTTTAAAGGAAAAAGGCTGGCTTGTACCGCCTCCGCTCCATCTTGATAAAGCGGAATGCTAAGTCAAAAGGAGTGGTAACCTATTATGTCAAAAGCAGGCGAATTTCAAAATAAAGAACAATATACAATGCCAAATGCATTAAAACAACAAAAGGACTTCCGTTACCGGGTTGGTTACACTTCTACAACTGGTAATGAAACAAATGGGAAGGAAGAGCCAGGTAAGCGGTCAGATCTCGAAAGTTAGTCTTTGCTGTTAAGGCTCGTACATCAAAATATTCATAAGATAGAACGCTTGAGTCTTTAATCAAGCGTTCTTTTCTTGCTTTAATGTTGTTTGTTTGGTAATTTTCCGCTTGGATTTCCTCTGCCTTGGCGTTTACGATTTTGTTCGTCTTTTTGCTGTTTTTCATGCAGCTTTGCAACAAATTCGTTTGTATTCTCCATATTAATCCCTCCTTTTTGAATGGACGCTAGTTGTTACTGTCTCCATTTGCTCTAAAAAGATGTATCGAAAAGCATGATCCTTCATTATTTCTAGCCGCGAATGACAATGAATAAGTTTTGAATGTGGCGCCTAATAAGTACTGAATGGACTGAAGATATAGTAATATAAGGAAGAATAGATGTTTCAGGGGGTACATATGAAAGAACATTATAAACTCATAAGTGTGATGCTGATCTTTGGCAGTATCGGAATTTTTGTGAAAAAGATAAATCTTTCTTCAAGTGAAATTGCTCTTTTAAGGGGAGCAATTGGAGGATTATTCCTGCTCGGGACAAGTTTTCTTGTGAAACAAAGGTTTTCCTTTAAAGCAATCAAAGCGAATGTTGTCCTTTTAGTACTATCCGGTGCCGCCATCGGTTTTAATTGGATTTTTTTATTTGAATCCTACCGCTATACTACAATATCTAATGCAACATTAAGCTATTATTTTGCACCTATATTTGTCATGATCCTCGCACCTGTAGTTCTAAAAGAAAAACTTACAGCCGTTAAGGTAGGCAGTATCATAACAGCTATGATTGGATTGTTTCTCGTTGTCGATATCGGCGGAGGGAATGGAAACGCTCCGCTGCAGCATATAGTCGGTGTCTTGTATGGCCTATTAGCAGCAGCCTTTTATGCAAGTGTTATTTTAATGAATAAATTTATCAAAAATTTATCTGGCTATGAAACGACTTTAGTCCAATTATGGGTTGCTGCTCTCGTACTGTTTCCATATGTCTATCTGAAAGAACAATTGGACTTTTCAGGATTGAATGCAGAGTCTCTTATATTTATTTTGATTATTGGGGTTGTGCATACCGGAATTGCGTACTTTCTTTATTTTGTCTCAATTAAGAAGCTTCAAGGCCAGACGATAGCCATTTTGAGTTATATTGATCCCATATCTGCTGTCATAATGGCAGCAATTTTCCTGCAGGAAAGCATGAGGGTAATTCAGATCATCGGCGGTATACTTATTTTAGGCTCGACATTCTTCAGTGAGAGGCTTGAAATGAAGCTTCAAACAATGCAAAAGACAAAAGCATCTTAAACAACGATAGGGGCTGTAGGCAAATAAAGCTTTTTGTCTATACCCCTTTTTTCATGTATGGCTGATTCTTCGAATAAGAGTAATTTACATAATATAATTATAATAAAATAAATTTTAAAAATAGCACTATGTGCTAAATACACATTATCTAGATTGACTTTTTCCAATGGTAAAAGCCCAATATCTACACACATACCCAATAATTGAATAATCTATGTTAGATATATAGAGGAGGCGCATTCCCGATGGAATTTTTAGATTTACCAAAAAGGACCTCAAGAAGCCGGAAGTTTGGACTAACATCGATTATTGATAAAGGTACCCCAATAGGGGAACTAGAAAATCTCTTAAAAGACTATCATCACATAATTGATATTGCTAAGTTTGGAATGGGAACTGCTTATGTGACTCCAAACCTAAAGGAAAAAGTTGATCTGTATAAAAAGTATGACATTAAGCCATATTGCGGAGGAACATTATTTGAAAAATGTTACTTTCAAGATAAACTTCCAGATTATCTTATCAGGATAAGGGAACTGGGCATAGAATGGGTAGAGGTATCCAATGGTACGATAGATATTAAAATTGAAGACCGATTAAATATCATTAATGAAATCAAAAAGGATTTTCATGTGATTGCAGAAGTTGGGTCGAAGGATTCTAATCAGGAAATGTCGATTGTCCAGTGGCAGGAGGAAATAAATTTATTATTAGAGGCAGGGTGCGAATATGTCATTACAGAAGGAAGAGATTCGGGGACCTCTGGAATTTATGATAGAAGCGGCTGCCTTAAGGCGGATTTAATCCGACAGTTAGTCAAAGGCATAGACAGCAGGAAGGTCATTTTTGAAGCACCGAGCTCAAAACACCAAATCTTTTTTATAAATGAACTTGGGGCAAACGTCAATTTAGGGAATGTAAATATTAAAGACGTATTACTATTAGAAACCCAAAGATGCGGTTTGAGAAGTGATACGTTTTATCTGGAGGATCATGAATGCAGGCTACCTTTATAAGACATTTACCTACAGATTGGAATAAGAGGACCTGGCTGCAAGGGAGAAGAGATATTGATATTTCACCATTAACAGTAAAGCTTCAAGAAGAAATAAAGGAAAATCAATTGCTCCTGTCCAAATTAGTGCCATATGATATAGTATTGGCCAGTACTTTGAAAAGGACCCATCAAACAGCCCATTTATATGGTTACCGTGCAGAAACAGAAGGACTCTTGGATGAATTAGATTTTGGACCGTTCGAAGGCCGTCCAAAGGAAGAGCTTTTAAAAGCTAACGGTGGTATGTGGGCGAATAATCCGCGCGAAATGATCCTCGGTGAAAGTGTCTTGAACCTGGAGAAGCGGATCCTTTTGTTTCTCCAAAAGTATCGGGAGCGAAAGAATATCCTTGTATTCGGGCACGGCTCATGGATGAGAGCAATGATTTCGTATGCTCAATATGGTCATATCAATAATATGAATCAAATAATCATTCGAAACAATGAATGTATGACAATACAATTTGACTAATTTAAAGAGTGTCCTGGGAAACGGAGGGGTAAATCTTGTCAGAAAGTTTATCGTATGAAAAATGGAATGATAAGAAAATCGAAGCCATGCTGGAACATTTTAAAGATTATTATGATGTTTTAAAATGGTCTTTTAAAGAGTATGGAGATGAGATTGTCTATGCATGCAGTTTTGGCGCAGAAGGGATTGTGTTAATTGACTTAATTTCAAAGGTTAACAAAAATGCTAAAGTTATTTTTCTGGATACAGGGCTTCATTTTAAGGAAACGTATGATTTAATTGAGAAAGTAAAAGTGCTTTATCCTTCGTTACACATTACAAACGTGAAACCAATAAGTTCTTTAGATGAACAAGCAAAATGGTATGGAGAAGAATTATGGAAGCACAACCCAAACCTTTGCTGTCATATGCGGAAGGTGGCTCCCCTTACAGAGGCATTAAAAGATGCCAAAGCATGGATCTCTGGTTTAAGAAGAGAGCAATCTCCAACAAGAAGTAAAACACAATATATCAATAAAGATGATAAATTTGGGAAGATAAAAATCTGTCCACTCATCCATTGGACATGGGAGGATATACAAACCTATATAAAATTAAACAAGCTGCCTTATAATCCGTTACATGATAAAGGATATCCCAGCATCGGATGTGCTCCTTGTACACAGCCAGTCGTTGAGAACGGAGATCAGCGCGCCGGCAGATGGGCAGGATCTTCAAAATCGGAATGCGGTTTGCATCAAAGTTCATAAAGGGCAATACCAGTAAAGAAGGTTCCAATCGTGGGATTTTCTTTTTTTTGAGTATTTTACACGAATAGAGGTCAAAAATATATCCATAATAATATTCAAAAGGAGATGGTGAGAATGAAACATGTAAAAGCATTGGCAATCAAATTTATTTCGACTTTTGTTCTATTGTATGTGATCCTTGGTTTATTTTATGGGATGGAAACTGGAAATATCTTTTTACTCTCTCTCGTTTTAGCGATTGTTTCCTATATAATTGGTGATATTCTCATTTTACCAAGGACAAATAATACCACTGCAACACTTGCAGATTTTGGACTTGCATTATTGGTGATCTGGTTTATGAGTGAAAGCTTTACACGTGGAGATAATTTATTTAGAGTGTCCTTGTTGGCTGCGTTAGGTGTGACAATATTTGAGTATTTCTATCATAAGTATGTATCAAATAATGTTACGAAAGAGGATAATCAAACTCTTAAACAGTCTACAAATTTACGGTTTCAAACAGAGGCTTCAGAAGAGCTCTCCCCTCAAAAGAAAGAACTCAAAAATGATATAGATAGGGACGACCTTTACTAACATGTATGAAAACATCTGGATGAAAGTTCAGGTGTTTTTTTAATAATAAAAACATCCAAACACTTAATTAAAGCGTTTGGATGTTAGAGAAGGGGAATATTAATGCTCTATTAAGCTGTTTAGCGGTACCTCTTGTTCGTTTTCAGGTGAATCAAGAGGATAGATTCTGGCTATTTCACGGCTTTCATCAACATGTTGAATATAAACAGGGACATCATTGTACGTAACATTGACTAAATTTGGCGAAACTGCAATTTCTTGCGCTCTTTGTTTATTCATTTGGAATACCTCCTTTAGGTTTTGTAACATCTTTAATTTTTGCATCAAATCATTCATGTATCCTTTTTAAGAATAAAGCTTTAAAACTTTAGTTACTAATATCAATAAATCCCCTCACGATCATAAGATGAGATTTTGGCAACTTTATCTTTTTCCGACAGAAGGTTAGTGCGAGAAAGGCTTCGCACTGTAAAATATCCAAGCACCATTCGTCTTCACGCACACCGAAGTTGCGAAAACCAAGCTAAAGTAGGGTGCGTGGTGAGTTCAACGTACAAGTTTGCAACACTTGCAGGAGGCTCACGCCACTTGTACTGCTAACCGTCGGTGCGACGGGGATAGCCTGCTAAATAACCGAGGGATACCTCGGTGTTCGCAGGAATCTCCATCTTCAAATTTTCGTTACAAAATTTAGGTGGAGTAGTTTAAATCTCAATGATGATGGGAAGGATCATAGGCTTTCTTTTCGTCTCACTATAAACATATTGACCGACTGCCTTTTTGATATGTTGTTTGACAACCTTCCATTGATGGTGTCTATTTTCCTTTTGTAACTCTTCAATTGTTTTTTTCGTCTTTTGATTTATTTCTTTTATGAGATCTTCAGAGTCCTTAACGAATACAAATCCGCGTGAAATGGTATCAGGTCCTGCGATAAGATTTCCTTCATTTTTACTGATTGTAATTACGATGACTAACATTCCATCCTCTGACAGTTGCTTACGGTCTCTTAAAATAATATCTCCCACATCGCCAACACCCCAGCCGTCAACATATGTATCTCCCGAAGGTATTTTTCGGGTCTGACGGGCAATACCGTGCTCAATATCAACGACATCTCCATTATTGATAATAAACATATTATTTTTTTCAACTCCAACAGACTCAGCTAATAAGCAATGATGATGCAGCATTCGATACTCACCATGAATCGGAATAAAATAGGTTGGTTTCATCAGCGTAAGCATTAATTTCAAATCTTCCTGATACCCATGCCCTGATACATGCATGCCTGTTTTATTTGAACCGCCGTAAATTACTTTCGCACCGAGCTGGAATAGGTTATCAATGATTCGTGATACACTTTTTTCATTTCCTGGAATCGGAGAGGCAGCTAATATCACCGTATCGTTTGGTAAAATGGATATATCCCGATAACTTCCGCTAGAAAGACGTGAAAGAGCGGCTAATGGTTCGCCTTGACTGCCCGTACAGAGTATCACTACTTTTTCCGGCGGAAGCTCGTTAACTTGATAGGGCTCTATCAGCATGCCATCTGGAATATCAATGTAGCCGCGCTCCATCGCTACCGAAACAACATTTACCATACTGCGTCCAAGCAGGCAAAGCTTACGATGTGTTTTCTTTGAGGAATGGACAATTTGCTGAACCCGATTAATATTGGACGCGAAAGTAGAAATAATAATTTTTTGTTCAGCTTTCATAAAAGCTTCTTCGATATGCCCGCCTACTAGCATTTCTGAAGGAGTTAATCCAGGACGCTCTGCATTGGTACTTTCGGAAACAAGCGCGAGAACACCTTGATTCCCAATTTCGGCCATCTTGTGGATGTCTGAATACTGCTTATTGACTGGAGTTAAATCAAATTTGAAATCGCCTGTATGTACAACATTTCCTTCTGGCGTATGAAAAACCACACCTAAGCAGTCGGGGATACTATGACTGATACGGAAAAAGGTCGTAGTCATTTGCCCAAATTCAAGTTTTGACTCTGAATCAATTGGAATCAGCTTTGTGTCGCGCAGAAGCTTATGCTCATCTAATTTTAATTCAATCAACCCTAATGTAAAACGAGTACCGTAGATAGGCACATTTAATTTCTTTAAAAAGTAAGGAATTCCACCGATATGATCTTCGTGTCCGTGTGTCACGATTAAGGCACGGATATTTTCTTTGTTTTCTTCCAGGTACGCTATATCAGGGATGATTAAATCAATGCCTAATAAACTTTCATCAGGAAATTTTCCGCCGCAGTCAATGACAACTATATCATCGCCATACTGAACCACATACATATTTTTTCCTATTTCATTAATTCCACCTAAGGCAAAAATGGATAAAGTATTTTCGTTCATATTGAATCGCCCCTCTAAAGAATAAGTACTATTAGTATTTCCTTCTTTTGTGCAATAAAATGTATGAAAAAAGTTAATAGGTTTATTTTCGGAAGGGTAAAGTATTCATTATCAAAGGAATCGGGAAGAAGTGAGGAAGTTCATATGGCTGATAAAATTACACAAGCAATGACGAAAGAAATGAAAAGATTAACTGAACAACAAATAATCGGAATGACATTTACAAAAAACTTCC
Organism: Niallia oryzisoli; assembly: GCF_036670025.1. Taxonomy (NCBI): domain Bacteria; kingdom Bacillati; phylum Bacillota; class Bacilli; order Caryophanales; family Bacillaceae; genus Niallia; species Niallia oryzisoli. The sequence goes on from NZ_CP137640.1 coordinate 2,089,311, forward strand.
GCTCAGCTACAGCGGAAGAGTGGTATGTTTTTTTGCCTGGTTATCATGACCCGCGGACTGGCGGAGCTGTGGGAAAAGTAATCGTTCATTACAATCTCTATGGAAATCGAGATGTCTTCATCAATACGACCATCATCTTGGATGACCCTGCTCTATTTCAGCCGGAGCTGTCTCCGCTTGTATATGCGATTGCAGATGAAATAGTAAATCGAATCGTCGGTTATGCAGATACATTATTGTCTGTCCATGCTGGTGAAAATTCTTATGATGCTGAGTATAAACAATAGATATTGAGAAACTTTTTACCTTTTTTATTTAATTTAAGATAACCTGTCCTTCTTATCTGCTTTGCTGCATATATTAGAGCAAGCAAAGTGTTTAGGAGGAAAAATATGTTTCAATTTTTAGAAAAGGCAATTATTGGGATGGCATTACTGCGAATGCTCTCTGGCAGTATAGAAATTTTCGTTGCTTTTTTGTTTTTGAAATATAATGATATTGAAAAAGCGCTTATGATAAATAGCTCACTTGCGTTAATTGGCCCGATTATCTTAATTATTACAACTACCATTGGTTTAGTTGGAATAGCAGATAAAATTTCATTCATTAAGTTACTATGGATCTTTGGAGGAGTCGCTTGTATTCTCTATGGCGTTAGAAGCGGTTAATGAGAATGGAATACATAAACATAAAAAAAGCGCTAAAATGCGCTTTTTTTATCGATCGGGATCCTTTGGTTTTAGAATTCGCGGGCGCCGATTTTTTAAAGGAATAGGCGACCTTAATAAAACATCACGGAAGGCCCGTAAATTAAACGGTATGAACGGCCATAAATATGGAACTCCAAACGAATTCATCCGAGTAAGGGAAATAACAAACAGAACAATTCCGATTATGTAACCATATGTATGGAACAAAGCAGTTAATAGTAATAAAGCAATCCGAACGAGCCGATTTGCTAAACTAAGTTCATAACTTGGAGTGGCAAAGGTTCCGATGGCGGCAATCGAAAAATACAAGATTACTTCGTTTGTAAATAGGCCAACCTCAACTGCTATTTGGCCGATCATTAATGCTGCAACAAGACCGAGGGCAGTTGCGAGTGAAGTAGGGGTATGAATGGCGGCCATTCGCAGCATATCCAACCCGACTTCAATTAATAAAAATTGCAGAATTAATGGAATTTGTCCAGGTTCATTAGGTCCGATAAAATCAATCGCCTCTGGCACAAGTCCTGGCTCGACATTAAGTAGGTACCATAGCGGCATTAAGAAAATAGAGCCAAAAATTGCCAAATAACGAACAAAACGTAAATACGCGCCGGCTATTGGATTGTTACGATATTCTTCGGCATGTTGTACATGATGCCAATAGGTAACAGGCGTAATCATGGCTGATGGAGATCCATCCGTAAAAATAACGACATGCCCTTCAAATAAATGAGTCGCCGCTGTATCAGGACGTTCAGTATAACGGACAACTGGGAAGGGGTTCCAGTAACTGTTCGAAATATATTCTTCAATTGTTTTATCAGCCATTGGCAGACCGTCGGTATCGATTTTACCTATTGTATCTTTTAACTTTTTAATCATTTTTGGATTGGCAATGTCTTCTATATAACAAATGACAATATCTGTTTTAGAGCGGCGGCCAACCTGCATAAATTCCATTCTTAATGTCCGGTCTCGAACTCTTCTCCTCGTTAAGGCAGTGTTGAAAACAATGGTTTCAACAAAACCATCTCTGGAGCCTCTGACGACCCGCTCTGTGTCAGGTTCTTCCGGTCCTCTGACTGGATATGTCCGTGCATCAATTAAGATGACTTCATCAATTCCGTCGACAACAAATGCAGTTGGACCTGATAGCACCGTGTCAACCACTTTATTTAAATCATCGGTTGTATCAATTTCCACATATGGGATATACGTTTTAAGCAGTTTTTTTAATGTGTTTTTTTCTAGTTCTTCTTTTTTGACCTTTGCTAAAAACTTCATTAATAAATGAAGAAGATCGTCTTTGATTAAACCATCGACGAGAAAAAGCGCCATTTTTACTTCCGCATACTCGACATCTAGATGGATAATATCAAAACTTTTACCAACGCCAAGCTCCTGGCGTAAATAGGCTACGTTGTCTTCAATATTGGTTGTAACAAGTTTTTTGTTCGTTTCTTTTTCTTCCATAATTCACCTCAAAAACAACCTCTTCTTTTTTCCTATTTCCAGTAGGCTATTTCCATGATAGACATTAGAAAGAAAAATAATACTATCTTCTTGGGTTTCTCTTTTTATTTAAAGCTTTGTTAAACATGGTTGTTGATTTCCGTTCCGGGCACTTCGCGCACCTTAGGGCGACCGCCGAGCCTCCTCGACACTTTGTTCAGCAGGATCACTTCTATCCCGCTTCTCCCGCAGGAGTCTTCGTGCCCTCCACTGCAATCAACCTGCTAATTAAAACTCAATATTATGCTTTAACAGAGCCTTTATTTAAAGCAAGGAAATATTTAAAAAGAGCCCAGCTCTATATGCTGGACTCGTATGAAGAAAGGATACGCAGGTTATTTTTCGTTTTCTTTTTCTTCGTTCAATTTAATTTGTTTACAACCAACATATAGGCAGGAGAGAATATCCAGTTCAGGCTTTGCCTTTGCCAGTCCTTTTATATATGGTGTGACCAAATCTTTAAAATCTGCGCCAACGCCCTCTTCTTCCAAAATGCCATAAACATATAGTTTCTTTTCATCAAATAAAAAAGCAACATTCCCTACGGCCTTGTCAGCTGAATCGAGCACATTAAGTACTTGAAATTGCGATGTGATCACTTCTGGTGAGAAATAGATTTGCAACTTTTTCCAGCTCCTTACGTAAACTGTAATTTTTCAAACAGTGTATCTTTTTCTTTTTCATTTCCTTTAGAAGATTCTTTTTTACCTACCTGAATAAACGCGACACACAATAATCCAACAACGAACGTTAATCCAGCTGTTGTTAAAAACATTCCTGTTCTTGACCATTCCATTAAGGCACCGTATATTGGAGGACCGACAGCCACACCTAAAAAGCGAACCGAGCCGTACAATGAAGTGACAAAGCCTCTTTGGTCCATCGAAACAGAACCTGTAATAAAGCTGTTGATACAAGGTAAGGCAAGTCCCGTTCCAATACTGCTGATGACTAATATCGCGAAAAAGGGAATCAACTTTGTAAAAAACACGAGAACACCAAAAGATACCGTCATCAGAAGCATTCCTAAAACGATTAATTTCTTCATCAGCTTCATATTCTTCCCAATTTTGCTGCCGGTGAAATAAGACGTTGTTGTCATAAATAACAATGGAATTGCTAAAATACACCCTTTTATTACACCATCAATTTTATGTTCTTTTTCTAGGATATCGGAGATGTAAAATAAAATTCCGAATAAAGTAAATAAACAAGTGGCTCCTGCTAGATAGGCAACAAACAGCCATCGTCCTTCTGTTTTAAACACAGAGACAAGACCTTTAACATAATTCCCAAATGAAGGCGGTTCCTTTTTCTTTTTCTTTTCCTTGATAAAGAAAATCGTTAACAGGATAGAAATTAGGCAAAAAATTGGGAAGGCAAAAAATGCTGCGTACCAAAATAAGAGAGCCAAAAGTGAACCAATGATTGGACTGACAACTTTACCAAATCCGTTTGATGCTTCCACTAATCCTAGTACCTTGCTTTGTTCTCCTCCTTTAAATAAATCCCCCGTTAATGCCATTGCCATTGATGTCGTACCTGCAGCACCAATCCCCTGCATAATTCTCCCAGCAAGAATCCATGTATAGGCATTTGAAAACCAAGCGGCAGCGGCCCCCGCTAATATACCCCCGCATCCGTACATAATAAGAGCTGGGATCACCACTGCCTTTCGTGAAAACCGGTCGGAAAAGTAACCTAGAATCGGAATCATAATAGCTGCGGAAATCGAAAAGACGGTAATGATTAAACTTGTCTGAAATTGGGATAATGCTAATTCTGATTTCATTTTTGGAAGTATGGGAATTAACATGGAATTTCCTAAAACCAGAATAAGCGGTATGGAACCAATTGCAGCAATGGTCATACCTTTGTGTTTGTGCTTTGGCAATGAATATACACCCCCAACAAAAAGAATAAGCCTTTCTATTATTAGATAGGACTCACCTGTTTATTCAAGGGCAGATGCCTATTTATACTAGGTAAAAGCCCATAATCTACACATTCACCCAATTTTTGAATAATCTAGTTTTAGACAAAAAGAGAATTTTTTCATTTAGATATGGCTGTTTTACATGATTGAAACAGGGGAGGAAAAGGCCGTGTATGAAAATAAACCGCATGGCGGGAAATTAGTTAATCGCATAAAGCATAGGAGAAAAATTGATTCTTCTCATAACAGTGTGGAACTAAGTAAGATGGAACTAAGTGATCTGGAATTAATTGCAAATGGTGCCTATAGTCCCCTTGAAGGGTTTATGGATCAAAAAGATTATCAATCAGTTGTACAAAACATGAGACTTTCTAATGGACTTCCCTGGTCTTTACCGATTACGTTAGCCGTTTCTAAAAAGAAAGCAATGGAGCTTAATCGTGGGGAGACCATTAATCTTATCGATAAAGGAACTGTCTATGGTGTCATGGAAGTAAAGGAAATTTACATTCCGGATAAAAAGGAAGAAGCTGTAAGAGTATATAAAACAACAGATTTGAACCATCCGGGTGTAAAAAAATTATTCGAACGTCCTGAAGTGTATATATCCGGTCCCATTACTTTAGTGAAAAGACCGGAAAAAAATAAATTTAACTCCTATTATTTAGATCCGATTCAAACAAGAGAGTCTTTTAAAAATCTTGGTTGGAAGACAATTGTTGGCTTTCAGACTCGCAACCCGATTCATCGAGCCCATGAGTATATTCAAAAAACAGCTTTAGAAATAGTGGATGGCTTATTTTTAAATCCGCTTGTAGGGGAAACAAAATCAGATGATATTCCCGGTGAAGTTAGAATGAAGAGCTACCAGGCACTACTAGAGAATTATTATCCAAAAGACCGTGTTTTTATGTCGGTATTTCCGGCGGCCATGCGGTATGCTGGACCAAGAGAAGCGATTTTTCATGCGCTTGTAAGGAAGAACTTTGGCTGCACGCACTTTATTGTTGGCCGGGACCATGCTGGTGTAGGAAATTACTATGGCACCTATGATGCCCAAAAAATCTTTAGTCAATTTAATGAAGAAGAGCTGGGAATCCAACCGTTATTTTTTGAGCACAGTTTTTTTTGCAAAAAGTGCGACAATATGGCATCAGAAAAAACATGTCCGCATACTCAAGAGGATCGAATCATTTTATCAGGGACAGCTGTAAGAGCAATGTTAAAAAATGGGCAGCATCCTCCAAAAGAATTCAGCCGAAAAGAAGTAATCGAGATTTTGATCGAAGGCATGAAGGAAGTCTATACAAACTCATAAAGGATGTTGGTTTATGAAGCTCAGTAATAATATCATCTGGCATTATATGACTGTAACAAAGAAAAATCGTCATGATTTAAATGGTCATAAAAGTTGTGTGCTTTGGTTTACAGGACTTTCAGGCTCTGGCAAATCCACGTTGGCTAATGCCGTTGATTATGCTTTATTTCAGCAAAATTGCAGAACCTATGTCCTTGATGGCGATAACATCCGTCATGGATTAAATAGTGACTTAAGTTTTGAGGAAAAAGACCGGAAAGAAAACATCCGCCGCATCGGGGAAGTGGCGAAGTTGTTTGTCGACAGTGGAATCATTGTATCCTCAGCCTTCATTTCTCCTTTTCGAGATGACCGCCAGCTAGTGCGGAATATGTTCGAGAAAAATGAGTTTATTGAGGTTTTTGTTGATTGTCCAATCCAGGTTTGTGAGAACCGTGATCCAAAGGGGTTATATAAAAAGGCAAGAAGTGGAATGATCCCTGGTTTCACAGGGATAGACTCACCTTATGAAAAACCTAATCATCCAGAAATACTGATTGATACCAAACAAATGACGATTGAGCAATCGGTCCAAAAAATAATGGATTATTTAAACGAAAAGCAGATCCTATCATAGGCTCTGCTATTTTTTACGCCAATGTGGCGCTAATCCTTTTACATGTTGAAGTTGAATGTTATAAATAATGTCAATTATGTTTGTGGAGATTAATTGACAAATGATGGCATATACAACAATTTTGTAATCAATCACAAGAGATGTAATGACAAAAATGCAAAAGTTAATCGCCATCATGACTTTTCCGGGACTCCATTTTTTATAGGATGCAATCATAACAGCAGGAATTGCCATACCGCCGCTCGAGGCACCTACTCTAATCAAAATACCAACTCCGATACCAAAGAAAAAACTGCCAGCAACAATATCAAACAGTATATTTATATGCGGAATGGGAAGCCCCGCGGATAAAATAGTTACAGTCGTAGATGTTGTTGCAACGGCAAGAATGGTTCTTACGGTCCATGTAAAGCCAAAATAATGTAGTGCAAAAATTAAAAAGAAAATATTTGCCAGCCATAAAGAAAAACCAAGGGATATGCCAAACCAATGATTTAACAGGATGGCAATCCCTGCTCCTCCTCCAGAAGGGATTGAGTGTGGAAATAAAAATAAGGACATGGCCATGCCTTGAATAATAGAACCAAATAGTAAATACGTATAAATAAATAGGTATCTTCTCATATTTTATTTTATGAAGGAAAGGGATAAATAAGGACAAGTTCTTGCCTAAATAATTAAACTTCTTGGTTAAATCCTTTGAATAAACATTATTAAAAGATGCATGAAACTTTCACACCTGGAGAGTATAGGGTTGAAAGGAGTGTCAAGTGAATGAAAAAACAACAACAAACAAATGGACCAACACTTGCTGAAGGAATTGATACAGAGGATGAACTCTTAAAAGATGCAAATGAACAGGAAATCAGCAAGGGGGAATCTACAAAAGTATTTACCTTATCGTTAGATGAAAACGATCCTAGTTAACTCTCTACACCGTTTTGGAGATGGTGTTTTTTATATAAATATGCAAAAAGAAAGACGGCTAGTTGTAGGTAACAGACTAGCCTTTTCTATTTATCTGAAGTCCGAATAATAAGGGGAAGACAATCGAATAATAAAGGTATGTAAAAAACTAATCAATGATACTTGATAGTGAAAATGTAGACGATACGGTTAAAGGGAGAATCACTGTAAATAAACATAAAAGGGTTGATAATATGCCGTTAAATCAACAGCAAATAACTAAATTTCGCTCGACATTATTAGCAATGAAGCAGGATATTGATGAAAGACAAGAGAGTAATGATATGTTTGGTTTGAATAGAGGTCATACCCATGAATCAATGGGGGAATTATCAAGCTATGATAACCATCCAGCAGATGAAGGTACTGACTTGTTTGAGCGGGAAAAGGATGTTGCTTTACATCAACATCAGGATTACGAGCTTGAAAACATTGAGTCTGCACTGAAAGCAATTGACAATGGGACATATGGAAAATGCCTAACCTGCCAACAGGAAATACCGCTTGAGAGGCTGGAGGCATTACCGAGTACTTTATATTGTAAGGAACACAGCCCTGATCAAACCATTTCGACGAACCGCCCAATTGAAGAAGGTGTATTAATGCCTCCGTTCGGCAAGTTTGTGATGGATGAACAGGATGAAACAGTCGCCTTTGATGCGGAAGATTCATGGCAAGAGGTTGCTCAATGGGGTACTTCTGAAACTCCTTCAGATTTTGAATTTCCGTCAGAAAGTTACCATGATACGTTTATGGATTATGATGAAAATGTTGGCTATGTGGAGGATTATGAAAATTTTGTCGGAACAGATATAGAAGGTAAAAACATAACCATTTATCCGACTGAAAAGCATCAACAATATGAAGAAGCTTTAGATGAGGAAGGGATTATGACAACTTTTGGCGATCTGCCTGCATTTGAACATGATCCATATGTTGAAGACGATATTTCTAAAGAAAAATGAGCATCCAAAAAACAAGTTTGTTCTATATATACCGGAATAAGGAGTGTCATGAATGGATCAATCACTTGAATATTTACGGGAGATTTTATCCGGTCACACAGAAACTGATGATGTTGGAAAAAAACTCTATCAAAAAGTTTCCACACATAATTTTTCTTCAGATGGGAAATTTGTTAGAGTATTAACTCAAGAGGAAAATCAATATCTTAATCAAATTTTGATGGAGGCCATTGACTATTCTAAACAAGAAAAGGACTACGTTAGAGCCCGTCATTTAAATGAAGTGTATGAGCTATTATTTGTTTAATTAATTTTGTGGGTATACACATTATTCTATAGCCAAAAAGGATGCCTATGCAGTTTTCCTTTTTGGCTATTGTTTTTTGTAGAAGGTATAATAACTTACATTAAAGGAGAGTGAGTGATTTTATGTATGAGCTAAAAACGAAAGAAAATGATAATAATGTAATTGAGTTTATAGAGCAAATTGACAATCCTAAAAAGCGCGACGATGCATATAAATTACTGGATATTTTCACGGAGACAAGTGGCTCTCCAGCTAAAATGTGGGGGCCCAGTATAATTGGTTTTGGGTCCTATCATTATAAATATAAATCCGGTCATGAAGGTGATGCGCCGCTTGTCGGATTTTCGCCGCGAAAAGCAAAAATCAGTTTATATTTTGCACCTGGAGATGAAAAACGAGAAGAATTGTTACTTGACTTAGGAAAACATACAACCGGAAAAGCATGTGTCTATATCAATAAAGTAGATGATATCGATGTAGAGGTCCTAAAAGCTTTAATAAAACAATCAATATCCTTTCTGAAAAATGCGTATCCCGAATGAAATGATTAAAACAGGTTAAAGTAAAATAAGATGCTTAATATTACGTTTATTGATAACTATGATATGGTAGATATTATTTTATAAGAAAATTTTTAAAAAGATTCTAATCTTTTCAATAGAAGAATAATAGCATTCTATAGACCTATTATTCTGCTAATCTATTTATCACAAATTCTGTTAACTTAATACTTTCGAGGGATTTTGTCGCTTTAAATCGAAATTTGACTAAAATCCATGTATAATATGTAGTGCAGAAAAAGAAATGCATTTAGGGAGGATTACGAAAATGGAATGGGCTATTGCCATTTTGTTTGTTGCAGCTATCATTTTATTAATTATGTCGTTTCGAAAAGCGAAAGATTCTTCAAAAGCATATGAACAACAACTAGAAGAAATGTCCTTTACTTTTATGAATGAAGTTAATAAATTACAGCAGCAAATTCGAAACGTCGAGCTTGATACTGAAATAACCATACAGGAAGCAGGTATACAGGTTGGGTCTGCTTCGCATCGGTATTTGTTACGGGAAATACTAGAATTACACCGCCGCGGCTATTCTTTTGAAAGTATTGCAACGAAAAAGCAGATGAATGTAGAAGAGGTTACTCAATTACTTACTCCCTATATAAAAGCGAATGATGAAGGAGGGAAAGTATCAAATGACTTCTAATTCATTGCGCAGCTTTGCCGGAGGTCTATTCGTTGCAGCCAGTGTCTGTGCTGCTGTGTATTATCTTAGTCCAGGTGAAGTAAAGAGTAGTGAGAAAGTAGATCCAGCAGAAAATACAGCTGCTTTATCGGTAGATGAAATGAAAAGCAAGCTTGCGGCTGAAGGTTATGTTATTCATACAGAAGAGGAATGGAATCAACAGACGTCTGCATCTGAAAAAAAGGAAAAGTCCCAGGAAGCACAGCCAGAAAAGGTTATCTACCGAACGATGCTGTCTGTTTCATCTGGAATGACGAGTATTGATGTTGGAAATGCTCTAGAGCAGGCCAAAATTATCCCGGATGGCTGGGAGTTTGCACAGGAAATTGAAAAGCGCGGCCTTTCAAATGCATTACGTCCCGGCATGTATGAAATAGAAAGCGGAAAATCAGTAGATGAAATCATAGCAATTATTTATCAATAGCGGACTGTTATGGCAGTTCGCTTTTTTTATTGTGCTCATTTTTAGCAACCCATTATCATCATTAACATTGTGCTAAATACATAATAGTTAAAGTTAACCTCGTGCCATACATAGCAAAGGACTATTTAATAAGATGCTCGATAGCAGCTGTTAAAAACAAATAGGGAAATATAGAAGCTTAAAATCTAACTAACATAATAGCGAATGAAATATCACTATAACAGTTTTTTTGGATAACACAAAATAATTATAGAAATATTTTATAGTGAATGAAAAAATAAACCTATATTGAAGGTATATTATACTTGTTGTTTATTTCACAATACCAAAATTGCATCCATCTAGACATTGAGAATTAGTAGAAAAAGCTTAATAATATTAGGGAAATTCAAAACATATAGGCTGTTTTTGGTTTTTTAATATGAAAATAGATATAAATTTTTATCAGAAATTTACTTTTTCTTTTTAATATTTTCATCATGAATATGTTAAAAAAATTTATTGACTACAATAGAAAATATTAATATACTGAAAATTAGAAAGGATCAAATGCAGGAGGTGATCGATTTGGTATTAAACTACAATAACTTTTTAATGAACAGGGCTGGACCTGTTATATAAAAAGAAATAAAATGATTTAATTTAGATACAAGTACCTCCACTTAAGAACTAGAACAGAAAAGGTCAATCAATAGGTCTCCACTCTGGATCTGTTGGAAGGTAAAGTGTATCTAATAACCGAAGTAGTCTTGAATTTTTGCAAGAGAACTGCATCAAAATTTGAAAATGTCGACACAGAGAATACGGCAGACAGAACGAATGGTACTTCAAGAAATACCGACAATGATCAAAATTTTACGAAATTATACATTTAATATTTAAAAAATTCAGATTCAATAAAAAATACTGAATATTTAAAAAATGATATCGATTTCAATTAGAAGGAGAGATTGTAATGGCTAAAGTTAATCCAGCTGCAATAATTGGTGACAGTAAATTTAACCGGTTTCACTTAGTACTATTTTTATGGAGTTTCATGATTATTTTGTTCGATGGTTATGATTTGTCCGTATACGGAACGGTTCTTCCAATTTTGATGGAGGAATGGAATATGACTTCTGTTGAAGCAGGAACGATTGGAAGTTATGGATTGTTTGGTATGATGTTTGGTGCAATTATTTTTGGTATTATGGCAGACCGGATTGGAAGAAAGAAAGTAATTATTATTAACGTACTGTTATTCAGTGTATTTACTTTATTATGTGCGTTTGCCGGTGATGCAACTACTTTTGCAATCTATCGTTTTATTGCAGGATTAGGACTAGGAGGCATCATGCCGAACATAGCAGCTCTAGTAACAGACTATGCTCCAAGATCTATGAAAGTTAAATTAGTGTCTATTACATTAGTAAGCTTTGCAGTTGGCGGTGCGCTTGCTCCAACGGTTGGTGTTCTATTAATTAATAATTTTGGCTGGCAGTCTGTATTTTGGGTAGCAGGATCTCCGCTTTTGGCTGTTCCATTCATGTTGAAGCAATTACCAGAATCAACAAGCTATCTGATTAGAACAGGTAAAAAAGAACAACTATTTGCTACACTTAAAAAGATTAACTCTCAATTAACATTCAATAAAAATGATGAAATTGAAGAAGTAAAAGTAACAGAAACAAAAGTACCTGTTGTTGGATTATTTAAAGAAAACCGTGCTGTAAGTACAATTGCGTTTTGGGTTGCGTTCTTCTGTGCCTTATTAATGGTGTATGGATTAAATACTTGGTTGCCGAAGTTAATGATTGAAGCTGGATATGGATTAAACGGAAGTTTATCTTTCCTTATTGCCCTTCAAGGTGGAGCAGTTATTGGGATTCTTGGACTTAGTCAACTTTGTGAGAAATATGGATCTAAGAGAGTTATTATTCCATCGTATATTGCAGGTGCAATTGCCCTAGCTTTACTTGGTTTTGGTGGAAATACAGTCTACATTTTCATATTAGTAGCGATTGCAGGTGCTGCTACAACTGGTTCTCAAGTGTTTATTCAAGCTTATGTAACATCTTACTATCCTTCACAAATGAGATCAACTGCTTTAGGCGTAGCATCTGGTGTTGGAAGATTAGGCGGAATGGTCGGCCCAATTTTAGGTGGATTCCTATTAACTCTAACTGTACCAAATTTCGTGAATTTCTTAATATTTTCTGGAGTAGGTGTTGTAGCTGCGATTGCGTTATCAATAGTTGCAGATAAATACTCAGCAATGAACATTCTTGCAAGTGAAAGCAAACAAACAGATTCAGCTAAAGGAAAAGAAGTAGCAGCATCAATTGAATAATGCTATTATTAACTATCCTTATTTAATAAATTAGCTAAAAAGAAAAAATCCCCGCCATATAATAGCGGGGATTTTTTCTTTTTATAGCAGTAAAGTGATAAGGATAGCATCTAAATGGATGGGACTTGATGGGATTTCAACCCACAAGATACGCAACAGTTTACGATGTAACTGCTGGCCGCTCTAAGCATTGAGCTACAAGTCCCTAATGGTAGTATGTGTTAGTTGCTGATTGCTATGCATTGTTTTTAATTTAAAGTAAACTTTGTGTCGTATTTATGTATTTCCCGTATAAAAGAAGGGAATTGTCGAAAATAATAGAAATAGTATAATAAGTATGAAATTACAAAATACTAAAAAATCTACTGCCTGTTTGGAATCATTGCTCCTCAAGTTAAACAAGAATTGAAAATAAAAAGGAGATGATACAGATGTACAGAGGAATGACTTTTTTAGAGTTTGTAGAAATGATTAAGGAAAGTGCAAGAACGTTACCTGCTGTAGAGATTGACTGGCATAGAATTACTCCAGATGGTTTCGCTGTTTGGCAAGATCCGCAAATGACACATGAGGATGTCATATTAAATGTTCGGTTGAATAACTATTATCAAAACAATAGCGAAAATGAGTTTTTACCTCATATCGAAATTGCTGTCCAGCGATATACAAACTCTCAATGGGAAGGACCTAGTAGGATCATTCCACTGTATAATTTAGTCGGCGGCAGTACGGATGGGTTTGAAAGTGCTACAGAATTTGTCTCTAATTTAAGCTGTGAGGATTTGCCTGCTGCCTACAAAACAGAAATCTTAAAGTGTGCCGGCATCTTTGATGAAGTGTTTTTCCAAAATCGAGTTTACTATCGGAGATATGATTTTGTTAAATAGTAGTGATTTTAAGGAGTAGCGAGAGCTTCTCCTTTTTAATCCCCTTGACTTTTTGAGAAATATTTAATAAAGTTACAGACAAACTGGTCCGTTTGAATATGGGGGTGTATGAAGAGAATGGATACTAAATCACTGATTATTGATACAGCGACAAAGCTTTTCCAACAAAAAGGCTACATAGGTGTAGGTTTAAACGAAATACTAAAAGAATGTAATATTTCAAAAGGTTCGCTTTACCATCACTTTCCAAAGGGAAAAGAAGAGCTGCTAATTGCTTGTCTGCAAAACTTGAAACAAGCAATTACGATAGATATCGAGAAAATTTTTGAACAGTACCCAACTACACAGGATGCTGCAATTGCAATGATTGAAAAAATAATTAAGAATCTGGAGACAGAAGGAACACTTACAGGATATACATTTAGCAGTATTGTCAGTGAAATGGCCTTATTAAGTGATGCTGTAAGAAATGCATGTGGAGAGCTATATCAGGAAATAGAAAGCATTTATTTTAATAAACTGACAGCTGATGGCTTTTCAGAGGAATCAGCCTATTCAATTGCGCTTATGATGACTGCTTCCATCGAAGGTGGAATCATGCTTTGCTTAACACAAAAAACAAGTGAGCCGTTAAAAACCATTTCTAAGGCTCTACCCAATTTATTAAATAGCAATATTCATTTAGTAAATGCCTAAATGAATATATATAAGAAATCAAATGTAAGTATGTGAATATTTGAACATTTTTTTGCTGGTTTTGTGACTGCATAAGCTGCCTATCCAACTATTCAATAAAAAGAAAGAGGAAGGGATTCTGATTCATTTTTTTCCAGGAGGCCAGAATGGAAAGCTGCTAAAAAGATTCAAACAGGCGGCGTGATCATTAATGACACTTCATCCTATCGTGCAGACATTATGCCATATGGCGGTATCGATAAGAGCGGCGCCCGGCAGAGAAGGTCCAAAGTAAGCTGTTGAAGAAATGACAGAAGTTAGAATGGTTGTTTTATCTGCAAAACTAATTATTTGCCTATAGGAATTCGTTCCTATAGGCGTTTTTTATGAAAAGAGGAGTTGAATTGAGAGGAATAGGAACTGAAAGGGATACGAAAATGTTCACAAAATAATCATAATACATGTATTAGGTGTTTTTACTCTATTTAGAGATATCAATCTATGATTAGGAATTTAAGAGGGGGAACATGTTATTAAAAGAATTTGCGGTAAATTACGGGAAGAAAAAATCATATAAAAAAAACCAGAGCATTTATATAAATGCAGATCAAAGCCTGTTTTACATAAAGAGCGGAATCGTAAAACTATTATATGGAAATCATAAGAATCAACTTGCCATTGATATTTATAAGGATGGGGAACTTTTTGGATATGTAGATAGTATGTGTTCATTTGATGAATGTCAATTGAAAGCAGTATTTATTGAAGATACGGAACTTACTTTTTTGAATAGTGAAACATTTCTGCTTCATGCTGGGATGAATAAAGAGATTAGAATCGTTTTTAATAGGACAATTGAAAAATTATTATATGATGCCACTGAAAGAATCATCAATCTATCTATATTGAAGAAAAGAGAAACTATTTTCTCTATATTACACTATCTTACTACTAAGTTTGGAAAAGTTTTAAATAACGGAAAAATCTTGTTGAAAGTGAAGCTAAATGATACAGATATCAAGAAATTATGTAATACTTCGCGGGAGCATGTCAACCGAACATTATCGGTTCTTAAAAATGATGGAATATTGGAAAAGGAGAATGGATACTTTATTTTTTAAGTAAAGAGGACCTTAATCGTTTGGTTAGTTAAAACTTATTTTTTTTCGAAAACGTTTAGATATTAGTAGATGACAGAAGATTCTGTTAATATAAAATAAATAGATGGGTTAAAAAAGGCATATTTTGGAGGTGTAACATGGTAACAGATACAAAATCGATGATCATTGACATCTCGACAACTCTTTTCCAGCAAAAAGGATATAAGGGTGTAGGGTTAAATGAAATTTTAAAAGAATGTAAGATTACGAAGGGCTCACTCTATCATCATTTCCCAAATGGAAAGGAAGAATTGCTTATTGCATGCCTCGATTCCATGAGTCGAGCGATAACGACGGACATTGAGGATATTTTCAAACGAAGCCTATCTACTAGAGAAGCCTTGCAGGTGATGATCGAACAATTAATTGGGGACTTTGAACGACAAGGTACGATTGCTGGTTATACTTTTACCAGCATCGTTAGTGAAATGGCATCATTCAGTGAACCAGTTCGGAATGCCTGTTCAGATCTTTATACAAAGATGCAAGGGATTTATGTTATAAAATTACATGAAGATGGTTTTTCGAAAGAAACGGCAGATTCATTGGCACTTATGATGACTGCTTCAATCGAAGGCGGAATTATGCTTTGTTTAACGCAAAAAACTAGTGAGCCACTTAAAACCATTTCACATGTATTACTTAATCTTTTGAAGGAGCGTCAATGACATTACGTTTAGGAAAAGAATAAAAAAACGCTGATTATAAGCTATTATCTCATCGGTACTAGTATGGATGAATATGGATACATCAGCGTTTTTAATTTTGTCAGGTACAACTTATGATGTTCTTATTGTGGGAAGCGAACCTGGAGGCGTAGCCTATTTACAGAGGCCCTGTTAACTGTGGAAAAATCAAGGAGCTAAAAAGATTGGTATGCTTAAAATGTCAGATAGGTTAAATAATGAGAATTAGTTTTTTATATATTCGGTTACTACAAGTTTATTTTCTCATATTATAGGAGAAGACTAGTTCAGCATGAAATTCAGAGATCCATAAAAAATACTTTTAATTCGAGATATTTTTCTTGTATTTTCTTCACTTGAGGTGTAAAGTGATAGCAACGAAAGGAAATGAGTCAATTGAGAAAAAATACACTTGGTTCACTTATTTGGTTGCGGATTGCTCGTTTTACACATCAAAGTAATTTACTATCGAATGAATTCTTAAAACAGTTTGATATTACGACTGCACAGTTTGATGTACTAAACCAGGTTTCGACTTATCAGCCGATCACACAAAGTCAACTTGCCACTAAAGTAACGGTGTCGGAGGGTGGAATTTCGCGTATGCTTACTCGACTTGAGCAAGAGGGATATATACAGCGTAAGCAGGATTGGAAAACCAAATGGATTACCCTTACTTCAAAAGGGGAAGATAAAATGCATGAAGTTTTTGAACACCAACTTACTTTCCAAACGTCCATTGTCAATGAGTGCTTGACAGAGGATGAGCAGAAAACACTATATATGCTCTTGACTAAGTTACAAAAAAATACCGAGAATAAAATGGATAATTAAGATTCCTATTACTTAGATAAATGCTATGCTACTAATTTTTTTAATTATCACTTGACTAGTAAATTGAAAATGGAGGAATGATTTATGTATAAAATTCCAGGACATCATCATATTTCAATGATTACAAAAAATGCAAGTCAAAAATAATCATTTTTATCGAGAGGTGCTTGGTTTGCGTCGTGTAAAAATAACAGTGAACCAAGATGATCCGTCGATGTATCACTTATTTTACGGGGATAAAACAGGCAGCCCAGGGACTGAACTATCATTTTTTGAAATTCCACTAGTTGGTCATACACACCGTGGTACAAATGCCATCACAAAAATTGGGTTACTGGTCCCATCAGAAGCAAGTTTAGTCTATTGGAAAGCCCGTTTTGAGGAACATGGTGTGGAACATAGTGATATTACAACGTATGCCAATCACCCAGCATTACACTTTGAGGATCCTGAAGGCTTACGTATGGTACTTCTTGTCTCAAACGGTGCGAAAGTAGAACACTGGGAAACGTGGGAAAAATCTGAGGTACCTGCTGAGCATCAAATTCAAGGAATGGGCTCTGTGGAAATGACGGTACGAAGACTTGATAAATTAGCAAACACCCTTACAGACATGTTTGGTTATGCAGAGATAAGCCGTACAGATGACGAAGCGATTTTTCAATCAATCAAAGGAGAGGTTTTTGGAGAAATCGTTGTGAAATATTTAGACGGTCTATCTGAAAAACCAGGCCGTGGCAGTATTCATCATTTAGCCATTCGTGTAAAAAACGATACAGAGCTCAGCTTTTGGGAAGAAAAAGTGAAACAAAGAGGCTTCCATTCCTCAGGAATTGTCGACCGTTTCTATTTTAAGAGCTTATATTTCCGTGAATCAAACGGAATTCTATTTGAAATTGCAACAGATGGACCAGGATTCACCGTCGATGGAGATGATATCGAAACATTGGGCGAAAAATTAGTTTTACCGCCATTTTTAGAAAATCGTAGAGTTGAAATTGAAGAAAAACTAAAACCCATTGAGGAGTATTAATGAACAAACGAATAGTATCACTTTAATTTAAATTTTCTAGGAGGAATATAAAATGAACGAATTAAAAGGAATACACCACGTAACAGCTATTACAAGTAGTGCAGAAAAGAATTATGAATTTTTCACCTATGTTTTAGGTATGCGTTTAGTTAAAAAAACAGTCAATCAAGACGATATTCAAACCTATCATTTATTCTTTGCTGATGATAAAGGGAGTGCAGGAACAGACATGACTTTCTTTGACTTTCCAGGAGTTCCGAAAGGTGTACATGGTACAAACGAGATTTCAAAGACCTCTTTCCGTGTACCAAGTGATGCAGCATTAGAGTATTGGGTAAAACGTTTTGATCGTTTAGAAGTCAAGCACACTGGAATTAAAGAGCAATTTGGTAAGAAAACTCTCTCTTTCGTTGATTTTGATGATCAACAATACCAATTTATTTCAGATGAATTCAATAAAGGAGTGGAATCTGGTACACCTTGGCAAAAGGGTCCTATCCCACTGGAATATGCCATTACTGGTTTAGGTCCTATTTTTGTTCGTATGGCGAACTTTGATTACTTTAAAGAAATGATGGAAAAAGTCCTATTATTTAAAGAAATAGCTAAGGAAGGATCATTTCATTTATTTGAAGTAGGAGAAGGCGGCAATGGTGCCTCTGTCATTGTAGAATATAATACGATTCTTCCTCAGGCCAGACAAGGTTTTGGAACGGTTCACCATGCGGCATTCCGAGTTGAGGATCGCTCAGTATTAGATGAATGGACCCGCCGAATGAGTAGTTTTGGATTCCCTACATCCGGTTATGTCAATCGTCACTTTTTTGAGTCTTTATACGCAAGAGTTGCACCACAAATTTTATTTGAGTTTGCTACGGATGGTCCTGGTTTTATGGGAGATGAACCCTATGAAACGCTTGGGGAAAAATTATCTTTGCCTCCATTCTTAGAGCCTAAACGTGCAGAAATAGAAAAATTAGTTCGCCCGATTGATACAGTGAGAAGTACAAAAGAATTTGTGAAAGAATGAATGATTTTTAAAGTCTGTTGAAATAAGAGAAATTGTACTAAATAGAAATTGAATGTTAAAGACCGATTTTAGAGATAAAAGAAAAAAGTAATCTTATAGGTTGACTTATATCTTAGTTTAATATATTCTTAATTCGAGATAAAATAATTCAAGATAAAAAGGAGATTTTAATATAATGAATGTATTAGTTGTAAAAGCAAATAACCGACCAGCCTCAGAAGCTGTATCAAGTAAAATGTATGAGACTTTCATGGAGAATCTAGAGGGCGTTAACGTCACAACGTTTGATGTTTTTGCTGAAGACATGCCATACTTTGGCCAGGATTTATTTAATGCTTTTGGTAAAATAAGCTCAGGCAAAGAATTAACAGACCTTGAACAACGTATTGTATCTGCTAAACAAAAGGCGAAGGATGCCTTATCAGCAGCAGATATCGTAGTGTTTGCCTTCCCATTATGGAACCTAACGATCCCTGCGAAATTACAAACGTTTGTTGACTATGTGTACGAAGCAGGGTATGCATTCAAGTATGATGAAAATGGACAAGCTGTACAATTAATGACAGATAAAAAAGCGGTTATTCTAAGCGCACGCGGAGGAATCTATTCTACTCCTGAAGCAGCAACAATGGAAATGGCAGCTACTTATATGAAAAACGTATTTGGTGGAGTATTCGGAATGGAAATCATTGATGAAGTTATTATTGAAGGTCATAATGCTATGCCAGATAAAGCCCAAAGTATTATTGCTGAAGGGTTAGAAAAAGTGGCAACTGCAGCAAAGAATTTATCAGCAGTAAAGGCTTAATTAACAGTAAATATAAGCAATATGTCAGATTTATATAAAATGGAGTAAAGTCTAATTAGACTTTACTCCATTTTAGTATATTCAGAAATATCAACTTGGATAAACGATTCATTTGAAAAACCTCAAGATTCTACAGTTTTTTTCCGAGTTCCTCATATCGTGCCCTTAAAAAATACAAAATAATCTTTATCAGGTAATTGATAGACAATTTCATGTCAAATGCCTTTATTGGCACCTCTTACATAAGCGAATTTTGACATATTTTTTCTCCTCCTTATAAAACAGGATGCAACCTAAATCTTAGTTGAGGTCAAGAGAATTACTATTAATTATTGGGAAATTAAGTTGAAAGACCCTCGCTTCCTTAATAAAGAGATTGTCTGTTTTTTATATAAATCAACAATTGATATAAAATGAATATTTTATGCATAACTTTAACTGATGTGAGATGTTTGAGAAAGTGGGTGTAAATTATGGTGGTGAGATACAAGAATAATTGGATCCCAACAAAAACATTGGAAGAAATGTCAGGTACAACTTATGATGTTCTTATTGTGGGAAGCGGACCTGGAGGCGGAGCCGTCTTACAAAGGCTCTGTGAACTGTGGAAAAATCAAGGAGCTAAAAAGATTGGCATTCTTGAAATGGGAGATAAGCTATTTCATTCTCATTCCCTTAACATTCCCACACAGAATGTAAATACTGCCCGGGATGTACTTCTTCCTGATAATTCAACTGTTATAGGGGAACGTTTACCACAATTTTCAGGAGCCAGAATGATATACGCCCTTGGAGGAAGATCCTTGTTTTGGAATGCGGCTACACCGAGGCCGATTCAATCCGAACTAAATAAATGGCCAATTCATCGTCAGGAATTAAATGTCTATTATGGGATGGCCGAGAAATTATTGCATGTAACAACTGATTTTGCTAAAGGTTCATCAATGCAAGATAGGATGTTAAGACGACTCCATGCAGGTGGTATTTTGGAAGCAGCTGATATGCCGCTTGCTTTTGATATGACACCTTCTAGGCAAGGAGAAGTTCATTCGAATCCTTGGTATAGTTCAATTAATGCTCTCGCTGCCGCCCAGTTTGATCGCCCGTATGATCTTGCAGTAAATGCTTATGTCTCACGAGTACTAACAGGGAATGGGACAGTTTCTGGTGTCGAGGTTTTCTCAGCAGACAAGAAAAAGCATACGATTCGTGCAAAGAATGTAGTCGTATCGGCAAGTACTTTAGAGACTCCGCGTCTATTGCTTAATTCTGGGATTCAGGGGCCTGCTATCGGCCGTTATTTAACAGGTCATGTATCCATTATTGCTATTGGTACGGTAAGTCGAAGACAGTTTTCTGATAGATTAGGAAACCTAGCCATTTTAAAATTTGAGACAGACGAGTCTCCTTATCAAATTCAGATTCTTGGGCCTGATCAATATTTTTCTTACCAGCAATTTGAAGATAAGGTACTGAAAGATCAGCTCATGGTTGTCTACGCATCGTTTGGAAGAGTGGAGTCTCGCCCTGAGAACAGAGTGTATATTGATCCGTCTGCAAGGGATGAATTCGGTGTGCCGTTACAACAAGTTCAATATTCTCTAAGCAACAGTGACCGTCAAACAGCTGATAAAGTGGCACAAGGCATCAGACGATCTGCCGCGGCTATGGGTGTGACTTTGGATGAGTCTACTTTAACGCTAAGACCGCCTGGATCAGATATGCATGAAGCTTGTACATGCAGAATGGGGGAGGATCCCGCAACGTCATCAACCAATCGATATGGTCAAATTCATGGAGTTCAAGGTTTATATGTAGCTGATAATAGTGTTCTTCCTACCTTGACAGCAGCTGGCCCTGTTCTATCTAATACAGCGTTGGCTATTAGACTAGCCGATAACATTGCTCGTCAGTAACGTTAAGGTGGTCTTTAATATGGTATTATTTTTTGTTTAATGGTAATTATTATAGCGTAATAGGATGATAAAGAATGGTCTTTCTGATGTTGCTTTATCATTAATAGACTTATTATATAAATATCAAAAGATTAGTTTTAATCATATAAAAGCCTAATTTCTCAGTATTCAATGGAATTTAGGCTTTTTATGTTTAAATATATAGGAGCAAAACTGCATTGATATGATTTATTTGTTATAACAAAAAGTTAATGTGAAATAATACCATCTAAATCGTATACTTCTTATCAATTACACAGAATTAAAATCTACAGAAGACGTAAAGAATTCATAATTTTTTTATATTGTTTAACTTGATGGAGCAGATAAGGGCTACTTCATGTAACTCGTCATACGTTTGTTCAATTAAACTTTTTGATTGCATAATTAATTCTGTTCAAAATTCCTTTTAAATCAAACAACAGATCTTGCTAAGAGTCATTCATTCAGGTACAGATTTCAAGCTTTTTAAGAAAATGAGGGGGATTTTTAATGAGTGGTGTTAAAGTAGGTATTATAGGGATGGGAAATATAGGAAAATCTCATGCGATTCCATTGGATAAAGGACTTGTTGAAGGAGCTGTATTAACGGTGGTTTGTGGTCGGGAACATCAAATAAATTGGGTAAAAGAAAATCTGTCCGATCAAGTACAATTTTATCAAAATGAAGAAGCTTTTTTTCATGAATCAGATATTGAGGCAGTGATTATCGCAACACCACATTACAGTCATCCTGAATTAGCCATCAAAGCGTTTAATAATGGATTGCATGTTTTACTAGAAAAACCGGCTGGAGTATTTACGAAGAATGTAATGGAAATGAACAAAGCCGCAACGTCAAGTGGAAAAATATTTTCTATGATGTTTAACCAACGTACAAACCTGTTATTTCAAAAACTACGTCATCTTATCCACTCAGGTGAACTTGGTGAAATTAAGCGGACAAACTGGGTGATTACAGATTGGTATCGGCCTCAAAGCTATTACGATTCAAGTAAGTGGAGAGCGACATGGAAAGGTGAGGGAGGCGGTGTCCTATTAAATCAAGCACCCCATCAATTAGATTTATGGCAATGGACCACGGGTTTGATGCCAAAAAGTGTACATGCTTTTTGTCATACTGGAAAATATCACAAGATTGAAGTGGAAGATGATGTGACCGTCTATGTTGAATATGAAAATGGTGCAACAGGGGTATTTATAGCATCGACAGGAGAGGCACCTGGAACCAATCGTTTTGAAATTGCTGGTGATCGAGGGAAAATCTTGGTTGAGAATAATACTCTGGCCTTCTACCAGTTAACTCAATCAGAAAGGGAATTTAATTCAACATTTACAGGTGGCTTTGGATCTCCTGAATACATTAAAATCGATATTCCGATAGAAGGAGAAAACACAGGACACGTAGGAATTATCCAAAATTGGGTTGATGCCATCACGAAAGGCACACCATTACTTGCTCCTGGTGAAGAAGGATTAAAAGGGGTAGAATTGGCTAATGCTATATACTTATCATCATGGTTGAATCAAACCGTTGAATTGCCTATTGATGCAGATCTTTATTTGGAAAAATTACAAGAAAAAATAAATCAATCAACATTTTAAAATCATTTTAAAATGTAAACTGTCAGAACTACGCCACCTTAGTAATTTTGTTGAGTGGGGATCCGATTTTTTTGATGGTTTGTTTTTGGTGATAAGAAGTATTGCGTATCTTTAACTATATGTAAATAGTGTAATAAATTACATTTTTGATGAAATATTTAAATAATTAGATACTACATTTTAAAATAAGCATCAACCTATTAGTATTGATTACTTTATTCCCGCTATTTTAGGCATATATCCATACCCACTAATGATGAATGCATATATTGCTATTGATTAATTTGAGGAGGAGATATGAAAAATGGAAAGACAAAACTTTGGGGGAATTGACGGCAGCATAGGATATAGAACTTACCCATTACCATATGGTTTTGGTAGTTATCCAACTCAACATGGCACCGGTGGTTATCCGTCTCAATACGTTGGCGGTTATCCAACCCAAACAGGAGCAGGCGGTTATCCAACCCAAACAGGAGCAGGCGGTTATCCAACCCAAACAGGAGCAGGCGGTTATCCAACCCAAACAGGAGCAGGCGGTTATCCAACCCAAACAGGAGCAGGCGGTTATCCAACCCAAACAGGAGCAGGCGGTTATCCAACCCAAACAGGAGCAGGCGGTTATCCAACCCAAACAGGAGCAGGCGGTTATCCAACCCAAACAGGAGCAGGCGGTTATCCAACC
The DNA here is from genome assembly GCF_036670025.1 of Niallia oryzisoli. Taxonomy (NCBI): domain Bacteria; kingdom Bacillati; phylum Bacillota; class Bacilli; order Caryophanales; family Bacillaceae; genus Niallia; species Niallia oryzisoli. Next base: position 2,113,003 of record NZ_CP137640.1, read on the forward strand.
CAAACAGGAGCAGGCGGTTATCCAACTCCATATGGAGCAGGCGGTTATCCAACTCCATATGGAGCAGGCGGTTATCCAACTCCATATGGAGCAGGCGGTTATCCAACTCAAACAGGAGCAGGCGGTTATCCAACTCAAACAGGAGCAGGCGTTTATCCAACTCCATATGGAGCAGGCGGTTATCCAACTCAAACAGGGGCAGGCGTTTATCCAACCCAAACAGGGGCAGGCGGTTATCCAACCCAAACAGGAGCAGGCGGTTATCCAACTCAAACAGGAGCAGGCGTTTATCCAACCCAAACAGGAGCAGGCGGTTATCCAACCCAAACAGGAGTAGGCGTTTATCCAACCCAAACAGGAGCAGGCGGTTATCCAACTCAAACAGGAGCAGGCGGTTATCCAACCCAAACAGGAGCAGGCGGTTATCCAACTCAAACAGGAGCAGGCGGTTATCCAACTCAATCTGGTTCTGATGATCATGGCACTGATCGTGAAGCAATTCCTCCTCTCTATGAAATTGAATAGCAGTTTACTCAACTGTATATAGAGTAGATCTGGTTTGTAATGAATGATGCATCTAAAGGTAACTATTATCTAAAAAGTATGAATAAAAATGGATAAAATGAATTTTTAAGCCCTTTTTTAAGTGAGTTTTTATTGAAAACTGCATTTTAAGGGCCTAAAGTTCATTTTTATGTTATCAAAATTCAATTTTGTGATTTAACATTTTAGTAGATTGACAAAAATAATTATACGTATTATTATTATCTTGAATTCGAGATATCTTAATTGAATATTTTCAGCGGGTGAAATAAATGCTTTATTGCCGCTGGTATGCTTTAATTGGACATGGTCAATGTGCTTAGGAAGCATTTTTATTCTAATATATCTCGATTTAGAGATATTTGAATTAAAATGATTTTTTATCTGAAATAGGAACAAAATTAGATATTAGATTCGTTTGATAGCTGAATTTTAAATTAAAAGGAGTATAAAAAAATGAGTAAAAAAACAATGGGTATTCATCATATCACGGCAATTGTGGGTCATCCACAAGAAAACGTGGATTTTTATTCTGGGGTATTAGGTTTGCGTTTAGTCAAAAAAACGATCAATTTTGATGATCCAGAAACCTATCACCTTTATTTCGGGAATGAAGGTGGAAAACCCGGAACGATCATAACATTCTTTCCATGGCCAGGAGCTCGTCAAGGAATTATTGGAGATGGTCAAATAGGAGTTACATCTTATGTTGTTCCTAAAGGTGCTTTGGAGTTTTGGGAAAAGAGACTTGAAGAACTCAATGTTTCTTACACAAAGTTAGAGCGTTTTGGAGAGCAATATTTAGAGTTTGATGATCCACATGGACTACATTTGGAAATTGTTGAAAGAGAGGAAGGAGAGGTCAATACATGGTCTTTTGGAGGGATTACTCCGAATGTTGCTATAAAAGGCTTTGGCGGAGCTACTCTATTATCGACCCAGCCAAATAAAACGGCTGAATTGTTAGAGAAAGTAATGGGACTTGAATTAGTCGGTAAAGAAGGTGATTTCGCTCGTTATCGTTCTACTGCTGATATTGGGAATGTTATCGATCTTAAATTAACTTCTATTGGAAGCGGAGAAATGGGTGTAGGTACTGTGCACCACATTGCATGGCGGGCTATTGATGACCAAGATCAACTGGAATGGAAAAAGTATGTTGAAGCGCATGGATATGGTGTCACTCCTGTACAGGACAGAAATTATTTTAACGCCATTTACTTTAGAGAGCATGGGGAAATTCTATTTGAAATTGCAACAGATCCTCCAGGATTCGCACATGATGAATCCGAAGCGACAATGGGAGAAAATTTGATGTTGCCGGAGCAATATGAACAATATAGAGAGCCGATAGCACAAGGTTTAGTACCATTTGAAATCAGAGAATTAAATTGATAGTTTGGATTCACCGGGGTGCGATCTGATTATAGGGAAAGTAGTACAATTTCACGTGACATTTATGAAATGGAAGGATTGATCCAAGGGGTCTTGCTGTCGTGAGTCGTTTAGCGGGAAATAATTATGCCAAAATTGGTGAGATATTTGAAATCGAAAGACCAAAATAGTTTCACTAAATCTCTTGGTGAAATTGCCATAAAGAATAAGAAATAAAATAGATTAAATACTAGATACTGAAAATGGAATTTATAATAACGGAGGTAAGATGAATGACAAACGTAAAATTAGCAGTGATCTATTACAGTGCAGGCGGAACTAATTATCGTTTAGCTGGGTGGGCTGAGGAAGCAGGAAGAGAAGCCGGTGCTGAAGTGAAGCTATTGAAGATACCTGAAACCGTTTCTCAAGAAAAAATTGAGGCAAATCCAGTATGGAAAGAACATGCAATAGAAACAGCATGTATTCCTGAAGTGACTCTTGCTGATTTAGAATGGGCGGATGCCATTATTTTTAGTGTACCAACACGCTTTGGTACTATGGCTGGACAAATGAAATCATTTTTAGATACAACGGGCCGTCTATGGGCTTCAGGTAAAACTGTAAACAAAGTAGTAAGCGCCATGACTTCTGCGCAAAATCCACATGGCGGTCAAGAAGCAACTCTTTTATCACTGTATACTTCTATGATGCACTGGGGTGCCGTTATCGCAACACCGGGTTATACAGACCCTTCTATCTTTGGGGCAGGTGGAAATCCTTATGGAACAAGTGTAACTGTAGGCCAAGATGGTAAAATGATTGAAGATGTAAAAGCAGCTGTAAAGCACCAAGCGAAACGTACGGTGACTGTAGCTGAATGGGTGAAAAAAGGAAACCAATAATTTACAGTGAGCCAATCAGAATTAATTGATTGGCTTGTTTTTTAATATAAGTAAAGAGCAACCTTGTTAGGTGAAAGGAGAACTAATGATTAATAGCACTAAAGCCATACCAAAATTGGGCTATGAAGCGTTTGAACTAATCTGGAATAATACAAATGACGCTATATTTACGATTGGCTATGACGGGGCAATCCTAACCATTAACCGTGCTTTTACAGATATATTGGGATGGGATATGTTAGAATTGAAAGAGGTATCCATGCCACCTTTCATTATTCATAATGAAGTACAGCAAAAACAATTAGATTTATTTAAACAGGGAAAAAACCTTCCTTATTTTGTTACCAAAAGAAAAAGGAAGGATGGGAAAATCATCGAAGTTTTAGCATCCTATAGATCTATTAATAATGGAGAGGTTCTAGCGATAGGTATGTATAAGGACTTTACAGAACAAATGGAAATGCAAAGGAGACTTCAATCAAGTGAAGAATGTTATCGAAATTTAATTGAATTCTTACCTGATGCAATTTTTGTGAAAAATAAAGAACATATTGTCTTTGTAAATTCAGCAGGTGTTAGATTATTTGGGGCAGAAGATATTGAAGATATTATCGGTCATTCCTTTTGGGAGTTTATTTGGACAGAGAAAAAAGATGAAATCGAAAATAATATGAATTTAATAACTAATCAAAACCAGGAAGTGATGGTAGAAAGATTTGTTCGATTTGATGGGAAAGTCATATGGGCTGAAATGATGGTCATGCCGATCACATATAAAGGTGAACCAGTTATCCAAGTTCAAATTCGTGATATTACAGAAAAGAAAAATTATGAAATGCAATTAGAATATTTGGCTTTTCATGATCCATTAACAGGATTAAGCAATCGAAGATATTTTATTGAAATGATGGGTCAAATGATGGAAAAGGCAGAAGATCTAGGACATATGTTGGCCATCATGTATATTGATATCGATAAATTTAAACAGATTAACGATTCATTAGGTCACGGTATAGGTGATGAACTACTCAAACAATTTGCAAAGAGGCTGAAAGAAAATGTTAGAAAAAACGATATCCTTTGTCGAATTGGCGGAGATGAATTTCTAGTATTATTAAGTAACATTAAAGAGAAAAAATGTATTGGGGAAATTGCGGAAAGATTGTATGCAGCTTTTCAAATACCTTACAAATTTAAAGATCAGGAGATTGTCGTAACTTTAAGTATTGGTATTTCTATTTTTCCTGAAAGTGCAACAGATTCTAGATCTTTAATACTCTATGCAGATCAAGCGCTATATAAAGCGAAAGAAAAACGAAATCGGATTGTATTTCATCATTGAAAGTTTATTTTATACGAATTCAGGATATGTGGAACGCTATTATTTTGGTTCATTATATACCAAAGTTGTACCACAAATTTTCTTTGAAATTGCAACAGATGGTGCTGGATTCATGGGAGATGAACCCTATGAAACGCTTGGGGAAAAATTAGTACGCCCAATTGATACAAAGGCAAGTTGATTGACAATAAATCCTGTTTGCTTTAATATTACCTTGAAGTCGAGATATATCGTTTGAAGATATATAAATTAAAGACTTGAATAATGGAGGAATACTTATAATGACCATTGCATTGACAACAGATTTTTATACTGTACTTAAAGAAAGACGTTCATATTACGGAATTAATAAAGATGTACAAGTATCTGATGAAAGAATTAAAGAAATTGTTGAATTTGCTGTAAAATATACTCCATCTGCTTTCAATTCTCAAACGGCACGTCTTGTTGTATTGACAGGAGAAGCACATGATAAATTATGGGACATTACAACTGAAACGTTAAGAGAAGTGGTTGGAGAAGGTGATTTTACTGGAACTCAACAAAAAATGGATACCTTTAAAGCTGGATATGGAACTGTACTATTCTTTGAAGACGAAGCAATAGTGAAATCTCTTCAAGAACAATTCGCTTTATACGCTGAAAATTTCCCAATCTGGTCAAACCAAGCATCAGGTATGCACCAATTAGTGGTATGGTCAGCATTAGAAGCAGAGGGACTAGGGGCATCTTTACAACACTATAATCCGCTAATTGATGATGAAGTGAAAAATGAGTGGAATATCCCAGGTAATTGGAAATTGATTGCACAAATGCCATTTGGAAATCCAACAGCTCCAGTTGGGGAAAAAGAATTCCAACCATTGGAGGATCGTGTTAAATTTTATAAGTAAAATAAAAAGTAAGAGAAATGCGCTTTAGATAAGCTGTATCGTACTAATCATAAAGTTTGAAAAATGATTCTCTTATAGTTCAAGAAAAATTTGATGTACTAAAGGTCTGGTGAGCGTTTTCATCAGACCTTTTTCATTGATAATATATTTTTAATTTCTTCGCTTGTTTATAATTTCACGATATCAAACAGTTTGAATTTAATGACTTCAACCATATCGAACAGAACAACAGAATATATGGATAATAGACTTACTAGATGTTCAATGAGAAAAGGAAAATGTGAAATACTAGGAAATTTTCTTTTCGCAGATGAAGTTCATTGCCATCATTACTTGCCCACATCTTTAGGGGGAACTGATGTTTATAATAATCTAAGGATCCTCCATAAAAACGTTCATAAACTTATTCAAGCAACTAACCAGTTAACCATCGACTATAATCTGAAGTTAATTAGCCCAGATAATAGTTAGTTAAAGAAAATTAACCAATTTAGTAAAGTCTGTAATCTTCTATTAATTTAATTTTATCATTAAGATGGAACGCCGTGAGCGATGAAAGTCGCATATACGGTGTGTGGAACGGGGGAAAAGGTCAGACAGAAATGTCTGTTTGCGGAGGGAATCCAGCAGTATCCAAAGACTTACCTATCGTTATCATATGTTTTGGTTATCAACTTACAGGAAAGAAGTGTATGAAATGGAATGGCAGCAGCTTGAATATTTTCGTGTAGTCGCCAAAACAGAACATTTTCATAAAGCAGCAGAGTTATTGAACATTTCTCAGCCAGCCCTAAGCCGTTCAATTATAAAGCTAGAAGCAGAATTAGGAATTTCCCTTTTTGAGCGTGTTGGACGTTCTGTTAAGCTAAATAAATTTGGAAGTGTTTTTTTAAAACGTGTTGAAAATGGATTAAATGAGATTTCAAATGGAGTGCAGGAAATCAATCAACTGAAAAACCCTTACACTGGAACCGTTTCCATTGCCTTTCTACAGACATTCGGCATTTCTATTTTGCCAGAAATCGTCAGGGATTTTAATGAACAATATCCCCATGTGGAAATTCAGCTTTATCAGAATAATATTTTTTCCAGTATTCAGCAGCTTCTAAACAGAGAAGTGGATTTATGTCTAATCACACCTGTTAAGGGTCATCCAGAAATCAACTGGCAATCATTATTTGATGAGGAGTTGTTCTTATACGTACCTGCTAACCATCGATTGGCAGAAAGGTCTTCAATATCTCTTAGTGAAATAGGTAAAGAAAATTTTATTGCTTTTAAGAAGGAGCTGGGGATGAGGGAGGTTATTAACAACTTTTGTGAAGAAGCAGGCTTTACACCAGTCATTAAATTTGAAGGAGAGGATGTTCCCACTTTAGCAGGTCTTGTTTCTGCGGGCCTGGGAATCACGATTATCCCTGAATTTGCTGGAATCAGTTCTGGAAAAATTAAAAAAATATTCATTTCGGAACCATATTGCCATAGAGAAATCGGTCTTGCCTGGTTAAAAGGTAATAATCTTACACCTTCGGGAGATTTATTTCGAAAGTGTGTAATTGAACTATTTAAGTGAGTATGTCACACACTTCTAACTGTTAAAATTATATACAGTGTTTTATTTGAATGAAAGAGGTTTTAGCGATAGTTGATAGTATTAAAATGATTGTTTTTTTGATATTAGATTACAAAAAGTTATTATTTTGATAATTATAATATATTGGACGTTATTAATATTTGGGAGTACACTACAAGTGAATATTCGCATTCTAGAACAAAGGGGGAATTAACTTGTCACGGTCTTCTTGGATGGTATTATGGGCAGCGTTTTCAGCAGGTGTCATTGCAACACTTGTTCAATTTTCGATCCCACCAATCCTTTCTTTAATTAAAGATCAGTATGGATTAAGTTACACAGATTCTGCTCTGTTAATGTCACTATTTGCTTTAGCCACTCTTTTATCTGCAGTACCGGGTGGATTTATTGTACAAAGGCATGGGGTACGGAAAATTGGTTTATTAGGGATAGGGATTATGTTTATTGGTGTTCTTACATGTCTCTTAGCAAATAGTTATGGGGTTATTCTATTTGGTAGGATTATTGAAGGAATCGGTTTTGGATTAGTTTCTGTTGCGGCGCCTTCAGCCATTGGTCAATATGTTGCCCCAAGGATGATGAGTATCGCAATGGGGATCTGGTCTACTTGGATTCCTGTTGGCAGCTTATTGATGTTTTTATTTGCACCAAAACTTGTATTAAATTACAAATCCGATGTATATTGGATTTTTCTCATGATTGTGATCGCGCTATGTTTTCTATTTTATGCTATGGTCATTCCAAAACAAGTATTAGTTAAGTCAAGAAAGGGCGCAGATACCTTAGAAACTAATACGCCTAAACTGAAGAAAGAAGTTTTGCTAAGTGAGATTAAAAATAAGAATGTATGGTGGGCGGCTCTTGCTTTCGCTTCTTTTACTTTTGCGTTCTTCTCCTTTAACACATGGATTTCTACTTACTTAACGGAAACAACTTCTATGAGTCTTGCAGCTGCTTCGTTAGTTCCAAGCCTGGTAGCGTTGCTAACGATGACAAGCAATTTATTTTCTGGGATACTTTTAAATAAATTAGGAAATCATTTATACGTCTTTTTGATACCTCCACTTATATTTGTCCTTGCATGGCCTTTCTTTACCAACAGCTCGCTAGCAGTTTTGTATGGAGTAGCTGCCATCATGGGATTATTTAGCGGATTTATGCCAACAATTATCTTTGCTTCTGCACCACTTTTAGCAAAAAGGAAAGAGACCATTGGAATTGTTATGTCCATCATCATTATTGGTGAAAATACTGGTATCTTAATAGGACCTGAAGTATTTGGCTTACTCCGTGAATGGACTGGTCAGTATACAGCTAGCTACTGGATTCTATCGATTGCGAGTCTATTAATGTTGGTGTCTAGTCTGAAAATCTGGAAATCAGGGGTATTTAAGCCAAAAAATTCTTCAAATATAAATATACAAGACAATGCCGCATCAATGGATTAAAAAGAATAGAAAGTCTTACTTATTAACACATACACTGCTGGCTAGCTCTAGGTGCCAACCCCAACGGCTCTTTGGTCAATGGAAAATAGGCAGGTAAAGAAGTTTGACTTTACAACCAGCTATTTATTCCAACTTGTCTTTTGTCTAAAATAGAAAATATCTCCTTACCTTTTGGTAGGAGATATTTTCTATTATTTTAGTTATTTACCTTCTTTAGCATTGAACATATCTTCAGCATATTGGGCACCTAATCCGTATGCTCCACCATGTTCTTTAGCAATAGATAATACTTCATCATAAGTTTCTTGGTTTGCCCAGTCACGTTGTAATTCTAACATATATTGCATCCAAGTAATTGGTGTTGCACCAGCTTGAATCATGCGCTCAACCGCCATATCATGTGCTTCTGTAGTTACACCGCCTGAAGCATCGGTTACTACATAGACTTCATAACCGTCTTCAAGTGCGTCTAGTACTGGCATAACGACACAAACCTCGGTCCAAAGGCCCGCAACGACCAATTTTTTATTGCCAGCCTTCTGTACTTCATTCACAACATTTTTATCATCCCATGCATTCATAGATGTACGATCAATAATTTTTTCATCAGGAAATACTGCTTTAATTTCTGGGAAGATTTGACCACTAAATGTATCAGCAGCTACTGTTGACAATATAGTTGGTACATTAAATACTTTTGCTGATTTCGCTAATGCTTCTACGTTGTTACGAACTAGAGTTACATCATGTGATTTAGTAGCAAAAGCCATCTGTGGCTGGTGATCAATCATCAATAATGTATGATTCGAAGGTGTTAGAATGTCATCTGATGTCTTTGTATTTACTTTTACTTCTTGGGCTGCTTCTGCTGTTAAATTTAAACTATTACTTGTTACTGCTCCAGCTCCTAATGCCATAGATAAGGCCATTCCTGCTATTGTTAATTTTTTGTATACCTTGTTCATTTTATTTACTCTCCTATTGTGATTAATTTTTATTTGTGATTCTTATAAACTATAAATTGCTATACCTAGCAATTATTTAATTTTTACTAAATTACCCTCCCTTATTATAGTTTTGAATTCGGGATTACTTTAATACTTTGATAGATTAATTAAACATTTAATTAATAAATCTTCAATTAATAAATCTTTAATTAAAAAATATTGATTTAATTAATCTTGAATTCGAGATAAATATATTATACTCTTGTTATGTTGTCAACTACCTTCAATTTGAATATTTTTAATTCGAGATATTTGTTGGCTTGTTATCTTATATTTTGCAGGTGAAATGACCTACATAAAACTGGACCTCAACGTTACAATTTGGGTCCAGTTTTTCTTTATTTAAAACTACATAGATAGTAATTATTTAAAATTTAGCAACTTTTGTAATTTGTAAATGATCTTTTAAACTTAGTAAAAAAGTCTTGATTAAATAATTTTAAAACGAGAAGAAAGATCTACCTAATTTTTGAAGATTAAATACAGCGTGAGCCCTAAATGCCAACAGTCCATACCGGCTAATCTATGGAGATACGAATTCCAGAAAAGAAAGAAAAGCTTTAGCAGCAATTGCAAGTGTTGGTTTGGTTATCACACCTTCGGATGTTTCCATAGTCCGTTGTACAGTGTAGGCTCTACCTGATAAGTACCGCTAACGATCATCAGTGGGGGATGAAGAAAAACACTAGCTGATGGAAGTCTTTTTTGTAAAGAAGCGAATTAAACGTTTCTTTGCTCTTTAAGAAATTGACAATTTTGATTAATAATTTTATAGTTATCTTGAAATCGAGATATATTGAGGTGAGAGATATGATTCAAATTATTCGTTTCCATTAAAAATGATTGGTTAGAGAGTAATTTTAGTTTTTCATTTGGTAAAAACTATGATGAATCTAATATCCGATTTGGTTCTCTTCGTGTTTTTAATGATGATATTGTCCAAGCTGGAAAGGGATTCTCCATTCATTCGCGTAGGGAAGCAGAAATTGTATCTATTGTATTGAAGGGCCAATTTAAGCATGAGGATAGTTAGGGGAATAGTGGAATTTTGCGATTTGGAAATGTTCAGCTCTAGGAGGATATTACATATGATGTAGACGCCATGCATAATCTGCTGCTACCTATTGTTTCCTCAACTCCAACCGAAGGAATGAAAAAAATCCATAGTGATGATACATTATTTTTATCGAAATTAGATTCCGGAGAAGAACTTTTCTTTCAACAAAAACAAGGAAGAATGGTGTATGTCTTTGTCATTGAGGGTGAACTAGTCTTAAATCATGCATTTGTCGTTGGTCAAAGAGACAGTGCACGTATTTCTGATTTAGATGAACTTACAATAAAAGCAAAGAAAGAAACCTTCTTTTTATTTATTGATTTAGCAGGTGGTGAATAGTTTGTTATTGATTCGTCATTCAGTCGGAAGTCGCCTTTTTTATCAAACAGATCATTATGGTATTCAGCCAAAAGAAGATAAGTGGATCATTTCTGTTTCAATCCCAGAAGAACAGGCGAAAGAGATTATGAAATTTAAAGAAGAATTAAATTTATTTGAAGTTGAGGAAAACCAAAAGACATGGTATCACTCATCAGATGCTGATATTGTGTTTAATAAGGAGCATAATCAGCTTACAGTTTTTGCAGATCATAAGACAGTGTATCCAGTTTAAATGAAGAAATTACTAGCAGATTCCTGTGACTCTAAACAATTGGTAATAGATGATTATTGTATTTAGTATATAATAGATAAGATAAATGTCTGACTGGATTACTGACACTCTATTCATGATGAATAGACTGTCTCTTTTAGTGTGCGCCCGGCATGGGCGATAACTTGGTGGTGAAAGTCCACTACAGACTTAGCCGTAGGAACTTTTAGCCAAGGGCAAGGGGGGCAAGGAAAAGAAATAACCTTTCCATTGAAGAAGTCAGACAGGCTTTTTTAGTTCAACTAGAAGGAACTTCGATCATAAATGATATTGAGCTCACTGATAGAGATGGAATGGAAATTGTTAAGGAAGATATTATGAAGAAGTCTGGTGGAATATTATCCCACCAGATTTGTTAATCATTCAACTTTAAGCCCGAATTACATTCAATTTGCAAGTACAGAAGGATACTCCCATTAGTATTCTAGAATCATTAAATAAATAGATTAATTAAATTCACAAAATGGACACAAATTTATTGACGAACTTATATAAATGGGTTTATTATAAGTGCATAAAGTTACTTGGTAACAATAATATTTTTTCTAAAATAGTTATCTTGTAACGAAGAAAATAATTATTTTAAAGTGGTAAGGAGGAATTAAATAGATTAGTTTACCATACTAATATATAGGAAATTTATGATGTCTAATATCTTGAATTCGAGATATACAAATTAAAAGTTATTTAAATTTATATAGAATTATAAATAAATTTTTTTATAAAATATCTCGAATTCGAGAAAATATAATTCGAGATAAATGATTGCAATATTTACACATATAGAGGAAATGATAGAAGGGAGAAGTAAACGATGATTGAGGTAATGGTAAACGTTGAATATAAAGGAAGGAACTACCGAACAAATGTTATTGCATATAAAGGTACTCCAGAAGACGAGATTCTACGTTTAGCTAAAAAGCAAGTTATTGAACAATGGACATAGTAAAAGATTTCATTGATAAATAATGGCTTTTCCAAAAGGAGAGAATCAAAAGTGGGAAGAGAAGGACAATACTTGAATGAAAAGAAAATCGTTGGTGAGAAGGCAGTAGATTTCATTAAGGATGGGATGGTGGTAGGGCTTGGCACAGGATCAACCGTCTACTATACGATTCTTAAACTTGGACAACTAGTCAAAGATGGACTTTCGATTCAAGGAATCCCGTCATCGATTCAAACAAAGGAATTAGCCCAAAAATTAAAGATCCCATTAGTTAGTTTTAAAGATATTAATCAAATCGATGTGGCGATAGACGGAGCGGATGAAGTAGATTCGGATTTTAATTTGATAAAAGGTGGAGGCGGAGCACTTTTAAGGGAAAAAATCATCGCCAGTGGGGCCAAGAATTTTATTGTAGTGGTTACTCCTTCCAAAATGTCAAAAACATTGGGATCATTTCCACTTCCTGTGGAAGTTGTTCCTTTTGGATATGAAATGACAGCCAAACATATTAAAACATTAGGCGGTAAACCTAGTTTAAGGGAAATAAGTGGTACACCTTTTCAAACTGATAATGGTAATTATATTTTAGACTGTGTCTTTCCAAATCTATCACAACCAAAAGAAGTAGAAACATGTCTTAACCTTATTCCTGGGGTAGTCGAAAATGGCTTATTTACTGGAATGACTGATTTAGTCATTTCATTAGATGGGAGAAATCATGCGGTTTTATTAGAAAGTGGGGGAAGTAAATGGAAGCAATGACGTTTGTCTTATTCGGGTCAACTGGGGATTTAGCAAAACGAAAAATTTTCCCGGCTTTATATAATCTATATCTTGATCAAAAACTGCCTTCAGCGATTTCAATCATTGGATTGGGCAGAAACCAAATGTCCCATCAAAAGTTTCAACATGATGTAGAACAATCAATCAAAACTTTTTCAAGAAGGATGGACAATGACCATAGCCATTTGGATACTTTTCTTGAGGCTTTTCGATACAGTGTTCTTGATGCGACAAAAGCGGATGACTATAGAAATCTGCTAAACCTCGTAAGAGAACGTGAAATGGAACTAAATATTCCAGGAAATCGAATGTTTTATCTATCTGTCGGACCTGATTTATTCGGCCCTATCGCTTTGAATATTAAAGAAAGTGGTTTAGGTTCTACAAATGGCTGGAAACGATTGATTATCGAAAAACCATTTGGACGTGATTTAGAGTCAGCGCGTGAATTAAATGCTACTCTAACAGAAGCATTTGAAGAAGATGAAATCTATCGAATTGATCACTATCTTGGTAAATCAATGATTCAAAATCTCGGGTCACTTGAATTTTCAAATCCCGTTCTGCAAACATTATTGAACAATCGGCATATTGCTAATGTACAGATTACAGCTAGTGAAACGGTAGGAGTGGAAGAACGCGCTGGATATTATGATAAATCAGGGGCTATCCGTGATATGTTCCAAAATCATATGTTGCAAATCTTGATGATGACAGCCATGCATATACCTAAAAGTAATAGTCCTTATGATATTCGTAATGAAAAGAGAAAAGTCATAGAGGCTGTTCGTCCAATTAAAAAAGATGAAGTAAGCTTAGAAATCATTCGAGGCCAATATCGTGCTGGAGAAATCAATGGGAGTTCAGTTGTTAGTTATAGAAAGGAGCCAGGAGTTGATGCTTCTTCTCAAAATGATACCTTTGTGGCTGCACGTCTTTGGATTGATAATCCATATTGGCAAGGAGTTCCATTCTATATTCGAACAGGAAAAAGAATGGCAAAAAAATCTACCCGTATCGTGATAGAATTCAAAAATTCCATAAAAACGGGAAAATCTAATAGAATGGATCCCAATTTATTGATTATCGAAATTAATCCAAATGAAAAGGTATCATTACAGATTAATAGTAGAAATCCAATCAATGGGAAAATCGAACCTGTCAATATTAGTTTTTCTACCCAGCAATCAGATATACCCGAGGCATATGAAAGATTAATCCAGGATGCCTTACGTGGGGATTCTACTTTCTTTGCTCATTGGAAAGAAGTGGAAAAGTCTTGGGAATGGGTACAACCGATTCTTGATGCTTTTAGAGAAGAACTTGTTCCACTTTATCTATATCCCGCTGGCTCGAATGGTCCTGAGGCTGCAAATGCCTTACTTAATAAAGACGGATTCAAATGGTGGTTGGATGAATTGCAACATGCACTTGAGCATAAAAAAGAGTTCGTAGCACTATAACATAATAATGTCTTAGAAGGAGATTAAATCGTATGAGAGATAAAATTGCAAATTTGGCTGTTAATACAATTAGAACACTATCAATTGATGCAATTAATAAAGCGAATTCTGGTCATCCTGGTCTACCAATGGGAGCTGCATCTATGGCTTATGCATTATGGGCTTATCATTTGAAGTATAATCCCGTTCATTCCAAGTGGTTTGATCGTGATCGTTTTGTACTTTCCGCTGGTCATGGTTCAAGTATGCTGTATAGTTTACTTCATCTTGCTGGCTTTAATGTCACCATTGATGATTTGAAAAATTTCCGCCAACTAAATAGTAAAACACCAGGACATCCAGAATTTGGGCATACAGATGGTGTAGATGCCACAACTGGTCCATTAGGTCAAGGAATTGCCAATGCAGTAGGGATGGCAATAGCAGAAGCACATTTAGCAGCTAAATTCAATAAAGAGGAATTCCCGATTATTAATCACTATACATACGTAATCGTTGGTGATGGTGATTTATCCGAAGGAATTTCCTATGAGGCTATGTCAATGGCCGGTCATATGAAACTGGGTAAGCTGATTGTTTTATATGATTCAAATGATATTTCCTTAGATGGCGAATTAAATCTATCTTTCTTTGAAGATATCAAGAAAAGGGCAGAATCTGTTCACTGGCAATATCTTCGTGTAGAAGATGGAAACAATATAGAAGACATTACAAAGGCTATTGAAGAAGCGAAAATGGATCAGGAGCATCCAACATTGATCGAAGTAAGAACCATTATCGGTTACGGAAGTCCTAACGTTGCTGGCACCAATAAAGCTCATGGTGCACCACTTGGTGTGGAGGAAGCGAAAGCAACGAAGAAAGCCTATGGATGGGATTATGAACAGGACTTTTATGTTCCTGCAGAAGTGAAAGCTCACTTTGATGAATTAAAGCAATTTGGAATCCAAGATGAAAAGAACTGGAATGAATTGTTTGAAGCTTATAAAGAGGCCTATCCAGAATTAGCTAAAGAACTTGCAGCTTCTATTGAAGGAAAAATATTAATCGAAGAAAAAGATATATTAACTTTTAATCCTGAAAAAGCCGTTTCAACCCGTGTAGCGAGTGGGAATGCAATCAATCATTTTGTGAAATTGGTCCCTTCAATTTTTGGCGGCAGTGCAGATCTGTCACATTCTACAATGACTGATATTACAGGTGAAGCAGCCTTTGCTGTTCAGTCCTATTCTGGTCGGAATGTCTACTTTGGAATTCGTGAACATGCAATGGGAGCAGCAGCTAATGGCATGGCTCAACATGGTGGTGTTAAACCATTTGTCGGTACATTCTTTGTTTTTAACGATTATCTTCGACCATCCATTCGTTTAGCAGCCTTACAAAAACTACCTGTAACCTATGTGTTTACACACGATTCAATAGCAGTCGGTGAAGATGGTCCAACACATGAGCCGGTTGAACAATTAATTGCGCTACGAGCGATTCCTGGTCTTAAAGTCATTCGTCCAAGTGATGCGAATGAAACTGCAAGTGCTTGGGCTTATGCTCTCCAAAATACCGAGGGTCCGGTAGCTTTAATATTAAGCCGTCAAAACTTACCGGTTTTTGAAGAAACAAAAGCCAATATTGAAAAACTATCTAAAGGAGCCTATGTTTTCACGGAAACTAATGACAATCCTGATGTTATCTTAATCGGGACTGGTTCTGAAGTAAGCTTAGCTGTAGAGGCTAAAACTGAACTTGAAAAAGATGGGGTATCTGTTCGAGTTGTGGCTATGCCAAGCTGGGAACTTTTTGATCGTCAACCGGAAAGTTATAAGGAGTCTGTTCTTCCTTCTAAAATAACGAACCGTGTTTCTCTTGAAATGGGAATCGCTCTTGGCTGGGATCGTTATGTTGGGCCTCAAGGAAAAATCCTATCAGTTGAAACATTCGGGGCTTCCGGTTCAGGACAGGCTGTTATGGAGTTGTTTGGATTTACTACTGAAAATGTTGTTGGAACAGTGAAAAGTCAGTTAAATGTATAAGCAAAAAACTTAATTTCGTTATTTAAAATCTAATGTTTAAAGGAAAAAAAAACATTTTTCTATTCTATACATCATGTAAGAGAAGACACAATAGGAGTGAAGAAAATGCAAGTAGGATTAATTGGATTAGGAAAAATGGGATTTAACTTAGGTCAAAATTTACTGGATCATGATCATCAAGTCGTGGCATATGATTTGAATCCAAATGCAGTAGAAGACATGAATCAACTTGGAGCTAAAGCAACAACTAATCTAACAGAATTAGTACAGAATTTAGAGACTCCTAGAATATTGTGGATCATGGTTCCACACACAGTAGTGGATTCTGTTCTTGGTGAACTGAAACCATTGCTAGAAAAAGAGGATATTGTAATTGATGGTGGCAATTCTCATTACAAAGAATCGATTCGTCGATATGATGAGTTCAAAAAGTTAGGCATTTACTATATGGATGCAGGTACATCAGGCGGTACATCAGGAGCCCGCAACGGCGCTTGTTACATGATAGGCGGAGATCAAGAAGCGTGGGATGTAGTTGAACCCCTTTTCCGTGACACAGCTGTCGAAAACGGCTATTTCTATGGTGGAAAAAGAGGCGTCGGACATTTCATGAAAATGATCCATAATGGCATCGAATACGGTATGATGGCTGCGATTGGTGAAGGCTTTGAAGTATTAGATAAGAGTGAATTCGAATTAGATTATGAGAAAGTAGCAAAGGTTTGGAACAATGGATCTGTTATCCGTTCATGGTTAATGGAGTTAACAGAACATGCATTTTCTCAAGACCCGAAATTAGATGCTATTAAAGGCGTAATGCATTCATCTGGTGAAGCAAAATGGACCCTTGAAACAGCTCTAGATCTTCAAGCAGCAACACCGATTATTGCTATGTCTTTGCTATCCCGTTTTCGTTCTCTAGAAACCGATACCTTTAATGGAAAAGTTGTTGCGGCCTTACGTAATGAATTTGGCGGACATGCAGTAGAAAAAGCATAATAAACTTTTGATACTAGAGTTATATTAATGAATGTTGAAAAATTTTATAAATTATTAAAATATATTTGGAGGAAAATCACCATGAAATTTTTTATTGATACAGCAAACCTTGATGAAATTAAAAAAGCATACAGAATTGGTATTTTATCCGGTGTAACGACGAACCCATCTTTAGTAGCAAAAGAAGGAGTTAAGTTTGAAGACAGAATCGCAGAAATTTTACAAGCAGTTCCAAAAGTTGAATCCGTATCTGCGGAGGTAACACCACATGCTGTAACAGCTGAAGAAATGATTGCAGAAGCAAACGAATTAATCAAAATCAATGGCGGCGATAAAAATATTACCATTAAAGTACCGATGACTTTAGATGGTTTAGAAACGACCCGTTATCTTGCAGATAAAGGAGTAAAAGTAAATGTTACCCTTATATTTACAGTAAACCAAGCACTATTAGCAGCTCGTGCAGGGGCAACCTATGTCTCTCCATTCCTAGGACGTTTAGATGACATTTCAGAAGATGGCGTGCAACTGGTAACAAAAATAGCAGAACTCTTCCGTGTTCATAACCTTGATACACAAATCATTGCTGCTTCTGTTCGTCATCCAGACCATGTAACACGAGTTGCGATGGCTGGTGCAGATATTGCAACGGTTCCTTACAAAATAATTGAGCAAATTGCAAAGCATCCATTAACAGATCAAGGTATTGAAAAATTTGCAGCGGATTGGGTAGAACCAAAAAAATAAGCCTTAATCTATGGCGTTAGCAGATCAAAATACTTTGCTAACGCTCATCTTTATAAAAGTAAATGAAAAATGTTATTAAAGGAGCTCTAAAAAATGACACTATCTTTTGACTATACAAACGTAAAACCCTTTATGAATCAAAGCGAAGTTGGCAATCTGGCACCATTTGTACAAGTAGCACACGATATGCTACACAATAAAAAAGGTCCTGGATCCGATTACTTAGGATGGGTAACACTTCCATTCGACTACGATAAAGAAGAATTTTCAAGAATCAAACAAGCTGCCGAAAGAATCCGTAAGTCTTCTGATGCATTGATTGTAATTGGCATTGGAGGGTCTTATCTAGGTGCAAGAGCTGCAATCGACGCTCTTTCTCATACATTCTATAATCAAATGAGCAATCAAACACAAATCTACTTTGCTGGTCATAATATTAGTTCCACCTACGTTTCTCATTTAATAGAACTTTTAGAAGGCAAAGATATTTCGATTAACGTTATTTCAAAATCAGGAACAACAACAGAGCCGGCGATTGCTTTCCGGATTTTCCGTGACTACTTAGAAAAGAAATATGGAAAAGAAGAAGCGAAAAAACGAATTTATATTACAACAGACAAAGAAAAAGGGGCATTAAAACAACTTGCCAATGAAGAAGGCTATGAAACATTTGTGATTCCAGATGACGTTGGCGGAAGATATTCCGTTCTATCTGCTGTTGGTTTGTTACCTATCGCTTCTGCAGGACTAGATATTGATCAAATGATGGCAGGTGCAGCAGCTGCTGCTGATAAATACAATAATCCAGATCTTGCCACAAATGAAAGCTACCAATATGCAGCTATTCGTAATGTTTTGTACCGTAAAGGTAAATCAATAGAATTGTTAGTAAACTATGAACCAGCTCTTCACTATGTTTCTGAATGGTGGAAACAGTTGTATGGAGAAAGTGAAGGAAAAGACAATAAAGGGTTATTCCCAGCATCTGTTGATTTTTCAACGGACCTACATTCGATGGGACAATATGTACAAGAAGGTCGTCGTGATTTAATCGAAACCGTTATTCAAGTGGCTAAACCAAAAGTTGAATTAACTATTCAACCAAATGCAGCCAATCTTGATGGATTAAACTTCTTAGCTGGTAAAACAATGGATGAAGTGAATAAAAATGCGTTCCAAGGAACGGTATTAGCCCATGTGGATGGCGGGGTTCCCAATATGGTAGTCGAACTTGATCAATTAAATGAATATACTTTTGGTGAAATGGTCTACTTCTTTGAAAAAGCCTGTGGAATCAGCGGGCATCTTATGGGAATCAATCCATTTGATCAACCAGGAGTAGAAGCCTATAAGAAAAATATGTTCGCTTTACTCGGTAAACCAGGTTTTGAAACAGAAAAAGAAGCTTTATTAAAACGTATTAGTAGATAATTCGAAATTTCTTTAATGAGTTAGGATAATATATATTTCAAGATAAACCTGAGTAAATTTTTTCGATAGATTTATTGAATAAAGAGGGGGGATGGAAAAGTGAATGTATTAGATGCAAAAACAATTAACACTCAAAATAGTTTAGAAATATATGTAGATCGAATGAATCATGTAATGGTAACAGATCTCCATATTCCTACAGAGGAAAATCCTTATTTCGATTTAAAAATAGGAATTAAATATTACCGTCTAAGAAATCAAAACTATTATGATAGTGATATTAACTATTTTTGGCTTCGGATTGACCTTGAAAAGAATTCAGTCTTTCTCTTAGAACCTGATACACAAAGTTTATTTGCTATAAAAGACGAAGAGGAACGAGAAGCCACACAGGAACTGATCGGGGAATGGCTAATCAACACTCTTATGTTTAAACATTCGATAAGGGAAATAATCAACCAAAAGAAAGCAGAAAATATTACATCTGAGGTAGAAATCCGGCCAATACTACGAACAATAGAATTATTAGAAAAAACGCTCGAACTAAGTACAGAGGATATTTTAAAAGCTACTGTGGAGAAGGCTAGTTAAATATATTAATCGTACATCTATATAACAAAAGAGCCTCAATGGCTCTTTTGTTTGTCTTTAATTAAGCATTTAAATTAATTTGAGACATGTTAGACGAGGAAGGTTTTCTCGGCTATTTTTTTCTAACTGAATGAAGGTATTTTAATATTTTTATGTAAGCATCTTTAGTCTGCTGGTCTTGGGCCTGCAGTCAATCCAGAGTTTTCAACGGTCATGATTGGGCGCACCGTCAAATCACCTGTCACACAAATTTGACAAGACAAACGTAAAAAATCATCAAACACCTCATAATTAATATCTTTACTTTCAAATGCAGTCTTTTCTTTATCGGTTAGCTCGAAATATTCACCAGCTAATATTTCTACTCTACACGTTGTACATTTTGCATGTCCGCCACAGTGATGGAGAATATGGACATCATTATCTTCTAATGCTAAAACAAGCTTTTTACCTCTATCTACTTCAAACGTTCCTTTACCCAAAACAGTTAAATAAGGCATTTTCTCCTCCTAATATAATGAAATGAGAAGTGATAAGCTTATGTTAAACACAAAATGGGAAATCATTCATACTAGCAGAGTTTAAAAGACACTTTCCAAAATAATTTTTATTGGTAAACTGAATAAGACAATAATATTGTTAATTAATAACAATATGTGCTAAATACACAAAAACTTAATTCACAGCTTGTCTCAAGTATTGGAACATAACAATGAATCCGGCTCGTAATAAACTACTATATCATAAAAAATTTGGCGGATTATAATTTTTTCAAATCTACCTGTTGATGAATACTCGACTTTTTTTCTTAAATGAATATGAATGAAAGTAATATAAAATTAAATGAACTTTTTTAAATTGAATAAACTGGAAAGTAATTTATAATAAATTTAGCATCTAGTATTATAGGTTAATCATAATTTATATATTAAACATAGATATTGAATATGTGAAAGGAATCTACATATGATGACAAACAAAGAAAAAGACATTCAACAAATTCTTAATTTAATTGAAAATGATACGGATATTATTATTCCGCTTGGAAATGGTGAACCCGATTTAGTTTTAACGGCAATTGACGAAAATCCTTATCATTTTACGTCCTTACGAATCCATCAAATGCTTGAATTAAAAGAAAGAAACTATATAAACGGCGTATATCCTCATATTCGTTATATTTCATATTTTATGAATTCATTTGCACGTAAGGCATATTTGAATGGAACATGTGAGTTAATTCCAAACCACTTCCATCAAATGCCTAAACTATTAGAGCAAACTGCGAAGAATCCGCTTGTTGTTTGTCAAGCATCTCCAATGGATGAGGAAGGATACTTTACTCTTGGAACTGAAGCTGACTATGCTGCTTACTTTATCGGAAAGGTTCCATTTATCTTGCAGGTAAACGAACACATGCCGCGAACTTATGGGGAAAACCGCATCCATATTTCACAAATCATAGGCTATATTCGTCATAATGCACCATTGTTTGAAATTAAACCGTCACCCGTTACAGATATCGATGTAAAAATAGCTGAATATATTGCCGAACGAATTGATCATGGTTCTACATTACAGGTAGGCATTGGTGGAATTCCGAATGCCGTGATTAGTCTTTTAAGGAATCATAGAGATTTAGGAATTCATACTGAAATGTTGACGGATGGAATTAGTGAGCTGTATAAAGCCGGAGTCATTACTGGGAAAAATAAGAATACACATGTTGGAAAAATTGTTGCGACATTTGGTTTTGGCTCGAAGGCTTTATATGATTTTATGGATCAAAATGATCAAATCGAAATGCTTCCAGTCAACTATGTCAATGACCCGCGTAACATTGCAAGAGAGGATAATATGATTGCGATTAATGCCACGACAGAGATTGATTTTTATGGTCAATGTGCTTCAGAAACCGTTGCAGGTAAGTATTATAGTTCAACAGGAGGACAGGTAGACTTTGGTATTGGGGTTCAATTTGCTAAAAACGGAAAAGGATTTATTTGTATACGCTCGACAACAAAGAACGATACAATTTCGCGAATTCGTCCTGTATTAGCACCCGGTTCCGTTGTAACCACTTCGAAAAATGATGTGGATTATGTTGTTACCGAGTATGGGATTACTCAATTAAAGGGGAAAAGTTTATCAGAAAGAACGGAAGCTTTAATTAATCTAGCACATCCTAAATTTAGAGATGAATTGCGATTTGAAGCGAAAAAGTTAGGGCTTATTTTTTAGGACAACATGTTTTTTGTTTAAATGTCGAAACATTAATAAATAACACTATGTGCAAATTACACAATTTAATCTATATACAGCTCGTCCCAAATATTGAGCAACAAAATAATAACCGCTCGTAATTAACTGCTGAATTATGCAAAGCCATGCCATTTAGACTTAGTCCAACCGTCATCGGAAGTAATTGCCCATACTGCTTGACGATGTTAAGTGATGGAACAAAGGCAAAAGAAGTCGAGGACCAGGTTAAAACTTTGGATATAGTTGAAATTGTTGAACGTTCATTAGAAATTTAATACTTATTTGGGGTTGCTCATATTATTGGCAGCCCTTTTTTCTTTTAATTTCTTTTATGTCACAAATTTATTAAGATTTCAATACTCACTTACCTTCACTGAGCGTTCCTAAATTTATTTAGTAAATCGAATTAACGATTCTGTCATAACTCTGAAATCACTTCCTTAAAGAGTTCTCTAAATTTCTCACGATCTTCTGATGTAAATGGTTTTGGCCCTTTTGTACGTTTTCCACCTTTTCGAGCCATTGCACTTAGATAACGTGTTTGTAATAATTGGTCAATATTTTCGTTTGTATAAATAAACCCTTTATGATGAAGAACGGTACACCCTTTAGCTAAACCTAGTGAAGCAAGACCATAATCTTGCGTAATGATTAGATTACCTTTTTCGGCTAACTTCATAATCCGATAATCTGCAGCATCTGCTCCGGAATCAACATAAATAGTTTCTACACCAGAAGGTTGTTCAGTGGTAGAAAAATGAGAAAAGCTTGTAACAAGGATAACAGGAATATGAGCTTTTGTCCCTTCAGAGATAATGATATCTTTCACTGGGCAAGCATCTGCATCTACATAAATTTTCATCTTAAACCTCCCATAAATAAGTTTGAATCGATGATAATGCTATATGTGGATATTGTCAAACCATAATGATGCTTTAACTTGAATCTCTTTATAGTCGATTTATGCTATGAAGAGCAGTTTTTTTATGAAGTTTTTAGATGGGTTTAATGGATGTTATATATTATTGATTAATTAATAACAATATGTGCTAAATACACAAAAAGATTAATGAAAGCTCGTCTCAAGTATTGAAAATAACTAATCAATCCAGCTCGTATTTTACTGCTATAGCACATCTATCGGAAGGTTTGTTCGGTGGTACCATGGTTGCTAGGTAACGTTCCAACTAAATTGTACATACTGCTTGACGATGTTAAGTGATAGCACTAAGGCAAAAGAAGTTGAAGATAAGGAAAATAATGGATATCGTAAAGCTTGTTGAGTGTTCACTGGTCTGAAAATTGTGCATGTATAGATTGCCTGTGTAAGAAAGAATTTGAACCTCAGAATTTAATAAACACAATTTTATTGATTTCATTATATAAAGGAAATATATCGAGCAAGCTCGATATATCTAGGTGCAAATTCGGAGGGACTAATTTGCGCCTGGTTTTTATATCTAATCTAAAATAACACTAAGTGCTAATTACACAAAATGACTTATAAACAGCTCGTCCCAAGTATTGAACATAGCAATCAATCCAGCTCGTAATAACAACTAAATCATAAAAAACTTTTCTAGTTTAATAAAAAGATAACACGTAATGAGGTTTTGAAAACCCCATCCAAAGCACTCCAAATCATGCAGGTGGAAGAATTTGTTTATTGATGATCGAGTATGTCCCAGAAGGTGTTGGAGATAACATTTTGCCAACGGCAATTGGGTAAGTTTTTATAAGTCTGTTTCCATCAAAAAGTTTTAATTGATGTTTTGATGTGGATACGTCAATCCATTTCACCATGAAGAACAACTCCTTTTTTAAATTTTGTATGAAGTAACCCAGGCATTTGTTAATTAAGTGAAATTGATTGAACAGTTAATGAGAAAAGAAAGCAAGACTGCTTAATGAACAGTTCGAACCTTTTATGTAAGATGAACCAGGCATAAATGCCTGGTGTTGAAAGAGTAATAAGATCAATGGCTTACCAACCAAATCTTATTAAATTTATAATAACAAAACTATTCTAATAATTCATTGGTATTTGTTGGTTTGTGTCTAATTATGTCGAAAAAGTAAAGATGGATAGGAGTTCAAACGGTTGCAGCTAAACACACATTTCGAATAATAGATACGTAATCGATACTCAGGGCGACATAAAAAAACAACTATCGGAGGAATAATAGTTGCTAAAAGATGCCCGTCACCTTAAAAGATACGGACAAAGGAGTGATTGTCCTCTCTCTTATTAATTTATGTGAAAGAAAACGAAGGGTTCTGGACAAAAAACATTCCAGCAAATAAATTAGGCACTAAATCGCAAGACGAAGATTTAGATAGACAACAACTATGCATTAAGACAAAAAAAGAAACGCCCTTGAACGCTTCAAAAGAAAGTGGTGTTAGTTTTTTTGGGGTTGTTGATTAATCTTATAATACAATCAGTATCCTCTCATAAAACTTGTTCCAACAATAATCTATAGGATGAAGAGAATAACGAACGATTAAACCAAAGTTAGTACGAGAGCCGCCTTCGTATTCCATAGTCTATCACCACTTTATTATAAGAGACTATTATATATTATGTAATGATAGTTAATTTGAGACGGACAAGCATGGAATTTTTAATAGAATAGCTATTTTAATAGTTATAAATTTAAATTCACAGTACGAACTTAACTCTGGTTCAGGGTGAATCAGACTATAAATGTGTAATAATTAAACTGTATTTGTATTATGAACAACAGGAAGAAGACACACAATCAATTTTTCTGCAGATGCAACGAACGGAAAAAGTACTCAATTTGTTTGGGGCGTTGCTTCAAAATAATATATTTTTGCTATATATAAAATATCTGTATCTTTTTGAAATCTGGGTACTAATTAGTGTTTAGATATAATTATTTCATTTGTCCTTATTAGATATTCGTACAATCATGGGGAACCTTTTTAACATAAAACAGTATTAATACTTTAAAAGTTGGTGGTTTTCATGACGGTCATTTCCGGGGAAGAATACCTAAATAGGATTAATCAAATGAATGCTGAAGTATGGATAGATGGAAAGCAAATGAAAGGCAATATATCAGATCATCCAGCTTTTTCCGGAGTAATGAAAAGTCAAGCAAAGTTATATGATCTTCAGCAAAAAAAGATGGATGCCATGACTTACACTTCTCCTAAAACAGGAGAAAAAATTGGATTATCTTTTCTGGAACCAAAAACAAAAGAAGATCTTGAAAAACGACGGATTATGATTCAGGAATGGGCTAGAAATAGCGTAGGAATGTTAGGACGGTCACCAGATTATATGAATACAGCTGTCATGTCGTTTGCAGCGGCAGCTGACATTTTTGCTGTGGAAGATAACAGGTTTGCTGAAAACATGCGTAACTTATATGAAAGGGCAAAAAACAAGGATTTATCATTTACACATACATTTATCAACCCTCAAGTAAATCGTTCATCCACATACCTCGAAAATTCGGCTAAAGTCATTTCAGCTCAAACCATTCAAAAAAATAATGATGGGATCGTTGTGGAGGGAGCACGTTTGTTAGCAACCCAGGGCGGAATAACAGATGAAATTATCGTTTTTCCCACACATCTTGCATCGGTTAATAAGGATTTTGCCTATGCGTTTTCGATTCCAAGCAATACACCAGGATTGAAGTTTATTTGCCGAGAGTCATTCCGATATAAAGATTCTGCATTTGACCATCCGCTTGGTTCACAGTTTGATGAAATCGACACCATCGTTGTCTTTGATCATGTCACAGTTCCATGGGACCGTGTCTTTTGCTATCAAAATCCGGAAGCCTCTTTAAAGATATATTCTGAAAGCAGTTTTTATCCGTTGATTGCACACCAAATTACATCTAGAAGAATTGTTAAAACTGAATTTATTCTTGGGGTAGCACAAATGCTTGTGAATACCATCAACGTTGGAGAATACCAACATATTCATGAAAAGATCACTGAAGTCATTTCAGGATTAGAAACTCTTAAAGCACTACTATTAACCTCGGAAATGAATGCAAAATTAGACAAATGGGGGACAATGGTTCCTGATTATCCACCATTATATACAGCTATTTCAATGTATTCCCATCTTTACCCTCGCTATTGTGAAATTTTGCAACAAATAGGAGCAAGCGGACTCGTATCCATTCCGAGTGAAATGGACTTTTTGTCTGACGTTAGAAGTGACCTGGAAACGTACTTACAAGCTGCTAATACCAATGCAAATGATCGAGTAAAACTTTTCCGTTTAGCATGGGACATTAGCATGAGTGCATTTGGCAGCAGGCAATCGCTATATGAGCGTTTCTTTTTTGGTGATCCAGTAAAAATGGCAAGCAGCATCTATCAAAACTATGATAAGGAACAATCGATTTCACTTGTAGAAACATTTTTAAAAAATAATTGTGAAAATGCTTCATTATTTAGCAAGACTCAAGAAGAAGATTCTTAAAAATAGTTATGAGTGTGTTTTATGGAGGAGACTTATGGAAAAGGGAACCAATTTAAATTCCGGAATAGAATTGGGTATTTACACATTAGGGGAACTGCTTTACGATCCGTTTACTAAAAAATTAGTAAGTGCAAAACAACGTATAGATGAAATTGTAGAGTCAGCTAAACTGGCAGATGATGCAGGACTTGACGTATTCGGAATTGGTGAACACCATCGTTTGGATTTTGCGGTATCATCTCCCCACGTTATATTAGCCGCTATTGCCCAAAATACTAGCCAAATTAGGCTGATAAGTGCCACAACCATTCTGAGTACAGTGGATCCTGTCCGTTTATTTGAGGATTTTGCAACATTAGATATTGTTTCAAATGGGCGTGCTGAAATAGTAGCAGGACGAGGGGCATTTTTAGAATCTTTCCCATTGTTCGGCTATAATTTAGATGACTATGATCGTTTATTTGCTGAGAATATGGACCTTTTATTAAAATTAAACGAGAATGAGCACATTACTTGGAAAGGTAATTTCCGCTCAGAGTTAAAAGATGCAGAAATTGCTCCCCGCCCCATTCAACAAAGACTCCCAATTTGGATCGGTGTAGGAAGTTCGGAAGCGAGTGCAAAACGTGCCGGTAAATTGGGCGAAGGGTTAATGTTAGCGGTGCTTGGAGGAGATCCTATTCATTTTAAGCCACTCGTTGATGCTTATCGAAATGCAGGATTGAAAGCGGGCCATCCTTCTAATAAACTTAAGATAGCCATTGGTTCTCATGGTTATATTAGTAAAACGTCTCAACAGGCTAAGGAAGAATTTTATTCTCATTATATCAATTATTTTAAATCCTTTATGAGAAATGGAAGGCAAATGAAGATTTCTAAAACAGATTTTGAACAAATGGCTGGCCCCAATAACAGCTTATTCGTTGGAAGCCCCCAGGAAATTATTGAGAAAATTTTGAGTCAATATGAATTGTTTGGTCATCAGCGTTTCCTTGCCCAAATGGATATAGGGGGTGTGCCTTTTAGTAAAGTTGCTAAAAGTATAGAACTACTAGCAACAGAGGTAGCTCCGGTAGTCCGCAGAGAAACTAAAAAAGCTGCTAAATAAACAACTTTAGCAGTATTAAAAAAACTAAAAAAACGCCCCAAACCCTTACATATCAAGGATTTGAAGCGTTTTTTCTTGGTTCAAATTTCTTTCGTTTTGAACCCCTTTACGTCCCAGAAGGGATTCGAACCCCCGACCTACAGTTTAGGAAACTGAGACGATATATTCCGTCATATCAAACGTTATGTCAACGGTGGTTTAGCGTTTTTCATAGTCTTACGTACGTTTTAATTTCCTACGTTCTAAATAGCATATGTACTACGTTATCATTATAACTTAACTGGGCGCGAGATTACAACGATTATTCGATAGGAAACGGTAAATATTTCCGGAAGTAATCACGTTAATATAATGTGTAAAGTAAAATCACTTGACTGAATTAGAAGAAACTTCTGCGACATTATATAGAAGAAACTCGGATAAATTAACGTTTTAACGTAGTAAAGCATTAACGTAAATAGTATACAATTGGTTACGTTATGCAATATGTAGGGCACAAGTAGAGCGCAGAGAGGTTGCGAACAGTTCGGAATAGACAACGGTGGAGATTGCGAAACATGGATAACGATAGAGGTAACGTAGTTTTATCGGACGGCACGTTCACGGCGGACAGCCTTCCGAAAACTCGAGGGGCAAGGACTATACCAGGCGGAATAGATTGCAATTGGATCCGAATACAAAAAACGGAAGCTATCGGGAAGCCTCCGCAGTAGTGAACCTAATTATAAACGGAAGTCCTTCAAACTGTCCGCTATTTCATCCTCACGTATTCCGATATATATCTTTGTAATCGATTGGTTCGAATGGTTGAATATCTCCATTAACGTTGCTACGTCCTTTGTACGGCGGTAATAATGATACCCGAATGTCTTACGTAGTGTATGAGTGCCGATGTCGTTACGTCCGATCAAGTCTGCAGCCTTAGTTAGGATACGGTATGCTTGGGTAGTCGTTATATGTCCGTCTCCTTTACGACTAGGGAAGAGCCATCCCTCAGAAGGCTTCCCGTCTAGGTATTCAGCTATGTCCGCCATAATAGCCGTTAAATGAACTGTACGAGCCTTTTCCGTCTTGCCTTCCAGTATCTTAAAGTTAGTCCGTCCTTTAACGTCTTCTATACGTAATTTAACTATATCGCCGATTCTAAGGCCTGTATTGATGCCGATATTAAATAGTAATAGGTTGCGTTCAGACTGTCCGCTAGACTTCCCAGCTACCGCTAGAGCCTCTCTAAACTCGGCTATTTCCGAAGCTGTACGTAATGGTTGTACGTCTACTGTCATTCCTTCTTTACTGTTAGTATTCGCCATGCTATCCCGTCCCCTTATCGTATGTATTCGTCACATTTAGAATGTATCGTTTTATATCTTAATTAAACAATAGCATACATTCATAACGACGTCAATCAAATAACGTTGGTATAACAACAAAACGAATGTATTCTTTTATGCAGAAGCATACATATAAAATAATATTCAAATGATAAACAGGTCACTCGAATTAATTAAGTACCAGGCGATAAGGATTAAATATTCGGAGAAAAGTTTTTGTACCACCGGGGGGCATGTTCGTTCGGGGCGGGCTGCCGGGTACGCAACAATTTCTTAAAAAATTTAAAAAGTCCGAGGTAATTTTTTCGTAAAATTTTCGCAAACTCGAACCCCTCATAACGCAAGCCTCCCGAAATAGCCAAATAACCTATTTAAGTCGATAAATACGTAAGATTAGCGGATCTTTTGCGTGTTTTCACGCGTTTTTAAACTTGACAAAACGGTTTTTACTCGATCTAAAGTCAATATGTTGTGGTATTGAAAGTATTTATAACACTATATATTGATATTGTAAGCAGTTGTAATATATAATCTCTTTGCAACCAAGTATTGGTAGTAATTCATTGCAAAGGGAGGGAACGCGTTGGAGTTGGAGCCGGACAAGTTAGTTACTATCATAATTGGAGTCATTAACGCAATATTTTCTGGTTTACGTTGGAATGAGGAGCGTAAACGAAACAATCCGCCAAGTCACAAAGACCAAGCGGATCGTAATGTAGGTAGTTAGGTTAATATTGAGACTTGCAGCTGCAACTGCGGGTCTCATTTCGTTTATAATGCTATAATAGTTCCCCGTCATTTTGAAGTCAAGAAGGCTGTTAATTCATCAGTCCTTTTCTACTGTAATCAGCTCGCTGATCCGATAAAGTGACGTGTTAAGTTATGAAACCATTAAAATAAAGAAAGATCACCTCACATGAGATAGTTTTCTGTTTTTCTGATTTCAACAATGTTACTACCCAATGAAGATTGCTTAACAGGTATTGAATCTAAATCATATCTCGTTAACATTGATTTTACTAAGTCTTTAATCCAACTTGGAGAATTAGGTGCTATATAGACCTTTTCAATAAGGGTACTAATATCAACTGGAATATTCTCGCCATAATCAACAATGGGGAATTTTCCCTCACCTAAGTTTCGCCATCCAAATTGACGACTGACTCTCCAGTGAATAGCTCTTATTTCTTTTTCATGTTCAAAGGATTTTCTTTTCACGAGAAAATTAGCAGTTAAATTACCTCTTAAAGGAAAAATATAGTTATTGAAATCTTCATAAATGACTTTACCTATATTGATTTCTGAATCGGTGAGACTGAAAGCCTCACATAATCTTTTAAATGTAGATTGGATTGCAATTCCTTCATTATTTTTCAAATAGAGTTTCCACATTGCATCAGACTCAACTTCATTCATGTGCCAACAATTAATTGTTGCTACTTTTCTTGATTCTTCGACTTCTTTCATAAAAGATTCAAAGGCTAAATCTGATTGGTCACTCGGAATACCTTTATTGAATTGCAACTTAAAGAAATCAATTGTTACTTGGTTTAATCTACCTTCATATGGATCTTCGAATTTATCAGACCTTGCAAAAAATAAACTTTTTGTTTCCAGTAGAGATATAAATTTAGTGAAATCCATATATCTCCAAATTTTAGTATTTTCATTTTCTGGTACTTCAAAATCCTTGTGTTCTCTATACAATAAAGAATCACCTCTCCTATATATTTCTAACACTTCAATATTATAACACTTTTGCAGAAAATCAGATTGAGGCAAATCTAATGTATCAGTACGATCTTAACCAATCTATGATAAATTTGTAGCCCAAAACACGGACACAAAGATATTTTTTACGCAATGGAAAAGAACGCAGCTACATTTATAACCGCGTCCAGTTCCTCGCTTATTCCTTCTCTAACGTCATCAGCTCGCTCATATCCTCGGCTCCAAACACGTCCGCAATCTTACTAAGTGTCCTAGTTTCGTCAATAATTCGTCTGAATTTCTATAGTTTACGTCGCTGGCAGTTTAAATTATAACGATGTATATTAACTATGTACGTAAATACATAATTAAATGAAGGGGAGAGGAACTATGACGTTTGAGGTGATTTCGCTTAATGTAAAACCAAGAAGTTTAGACGGATTATTAGAGGGGTATTATAACACGAAGAGTGAAAATGAATACTATAAGAAAAGGTTAATCAAGGCGTATATTCGTCAAAATTTTAATAATCCGCCTCGGTGGTTTGTGGAAAGTGCAGCAGAAAAGGACTGGACAGATAAGGAATTTGAGAAAATGCTAACTGAACTGGAACAATTCGAAAGAGATAATGGATAGAAATGTAGACGGAATTGGACGAAATACCTATAAAAATGACAAAATATTTACTTTTTTATTGTGATTTCTGAAACTTATAGGTTATTCTTATTGTAGGAAGCTTATACCACTATAGGGAGGAATTACATATGAAAAAGTTTTTTATGTTTCTAACAGCTACTATGCTATTATTCTCGTTAGTAGCCTGTGGAACAGAATCAGCAACTGATGAACTAGAAGAGAAAGACACAGAGAAAGCAGAAGCGAAAACAGGCGAGGAAGCAACGCCAGCTGAGAGCGAAGAAAAGACTGCAGAAGAGGGATCAGCTAAAGAGGAAGACGTTTGGACGTATTATGACAACGCAAAATGGTCTGACAATTACAACGGATTAAAGATGGAAGTACAAAAGGTTGTTGTTACAGATAAAGCGCCAACAGTAGAAGATGAAAATGCAAATGCATCAGCCGTAGGCGTAAAATTTAAAATGGAGAACACAACTGACGGTAAGTTTACGTTTTACCCAGACCAAGCTGTATTAGTTACAAGTACGGGCGAACAAATAGAGAATCCGGATATGTTCGTTTCGGATCACATTGGCGGCGAAATCGATAAAGGAGTTATAAAAGAAGGCAATATTATTTGGTATCTAGAACGCGGAAATGCAGAAGCGATTGAATGGATTAAACTGAGTTTTGGCGGACATCAGGGCGCTGATGACGACTTCAATTCAGAAAGAAAAGAGTACGAGTTCGAATTACAGTTGAAATAATAAGTATCAAGCCACGGTTTTACATAGCCGTGGTTTTTTTATGTAAATCGTTACGGCGCTTTTTAAACTGAGGTCACATGTGTATTGAATTAATTGTTAATTATTTCACATTTTATTCTCTAAAAACGCGTTACAATTAGCATAAGTGTCAATCATATTATTGAAGTGGAGTGTAGCATAATGGAGGAACCTAAATGTACATTCGGTCTAAACCTCGTAAACTAGTAGATAATCAAACAGTAGTATTGGACTTCGTGCTCGCTAAAAGCATTAAGAGCGAAGATGGGAAATATAAGCAGCAGTTTATACAGCATCTCGGATCCATCAAGCTACATGACGCTAAACAACCTCATATTTTACGCAGTTTCTATGAAAGAGTTGAAGCGGTGTTACAAGCTGGAGGTTTTGATGACGCAGACATTCATAAGATGACAGTGACTTTACGATTTAAACTAGGCGATAAGCCCGATGATGTTTGAATAACGGCTTATTTGGGCGCGACTTACAATAAATATATACGAAAAAGGCTCAACGTATTGGCGTACGGTGGGCTTTTATCTTGCTTTCAATTATTAATTTAATATTGCGAATATTTATAGTGGTGTCCTATTTTTGAGCCTTCATGTGGTTTATAAGGGTAGATGGGCAAAAAGTTTGGTTTCGGCTACCATCTTTTACCCTCGTAGCTATACTATTATATGAAGGATAAAATTTTTACGGCAAGATACTTACCTTTTATGGCCGTAGTTATACTATATAGTAGAAGGATCCAAAGGAAATGAAGAAAGTTTGTTTCCGATACTTGTACGAAAGGTTCGTAGTTATACTATTATATGAAGAATATAGCGTAAGGGCGTAAGTAATGCGTAATTATGACAACTTTATGAACGTAAATATTACAGTTTTGTTACAAATGCACTTCGATATATGTATTTTAGGGCGTTAGTTACACTATATAGTGACGGATAAAATTTTTTCGCAAGATACTTACCTTTTATGACCGTTTGTATCCTATATAGTAGAAGGATTTGCGGAAATGTAAAAACCTTCGTTCCGATACGCAACGAGACGACCGTTAGCTATACTATTATATGAAGGTTTATCACAGATACACTAAATGGTATTTATTCAGCCTCTTAACGTGAGATGGCTGTAATTCCTCCCGTTCACGCAGATTATTTCTCCGTAGAACATTAATTAAGAAGAGTCGGCAGCGCGCCCGGCTCTTTTTTACTTTGGCGATTAATCAAGAATTATCAATACGGATAAAGGAGGTTCAACTGATGAACGCAAGACAACTAAAATTGATCCGTCTATTTAGCGGACTTACTCAAAAGGAATTCGCTCAAGAAATCGGAGTAGCCGAAAACACTCTCGCAAAATGTGAGGCGAGCATTATCGAAGTAAGTACGGCAACGAAGGCGAAGGTGCTCCGTAAGTACGACTTAAGTGATCCAGAGTTTATCGAATTTACTAAACGGATGACAGCAAGCGAAAAGTTGCCGGAGTAGAGTTAGCGTTAATAACGGTTGATAGCGTTCTATAGTAACGGGAATTGTTAACAATTCATGGGGCCTCGCCCTACATTTCGGGAAGAGCGCCCTCAATGCTAATAGTACTTTATGCATATTGCTTTATTGCATATGAATTTCCGATAGGAAGTGATTAGCGCCTTGTAATGAAACGAAGTGGAATGAAGAGGCGCAGGCTTCAGCCTTAAGGGTTTTAGGTATTTATGTAGAACGTATTAAGCGCGGAACTATCGTTCCTACGGAATACGTGACGGATAAATACTGTATTGATTCTTCGCTATAAAAACGTAAGTAAAGATGTACTGATAGGATAAACAAATAGTGACCAAAAGCAATGAGAACTACAATATGTAGTTAAAAAACGTTGGTTTGATGCGGTTTTTCGCTACATGTTGATAAAATTACAATAAAACACATAGGGACGTCAAAGCAGTATAAAGCGCCATATATGGGACGTCAAAGCAGTGTATTTTTTTGAGATGGGGGAATGTATGATGGCAAACGTAGATAGAATTGAAGAAGGAAAAGTATGGGGCGACCTGCACCCGAAAGTTAAACGAGGAGTTTTGGCGATCAAAGAGAACGCAGAATTTAAGGACGCAAACGGGAACGATGCCAGCCATATGTTTGACGTTATGATCCGTACAACGCCGAACCAAGTAAGAGCATTGAAGGCGGTTGACGCACTATCCGAACATGAAATAGAGAACGGAAAGTTTATCTTTGCATTCTTTCAACAGGCGCGGTCAATGGAAGAGCGATTCCCAACGCTTACTAAGCAAGACGTAGCTAGATTAATGTTTATCGGAACCTACGTATCATGGGGAACCAATCGCCTACAATCCGACAACGGAAAGAAACACTACACTAAAAAGGATTTACAGGAGTTAGTCGAAATGTCGGGGAAACGGTTTAACGAGTTGTTTAAACGGTTAAAGGATGAGAACGTCATAAGCGAAGCAGAAACAGGAGAGCTGTTCGTCAATCCTACAATATTTTATCGCGGAGACTTGAAGAAACATGAGTACGATATTAGTAACTTACAGCATACTCGTTTATTTAAGAAAACAGTTCGCGACTTGTACGAGCAGTTTAAAGGGCGTAGGTTAGGGCAGCTGTCAACAATCTACTCAATATTGCCGTTTCTAAACTTCAATACGAATATTGTTTGCTTTAATCCCGAAGAGACTGCCGAAGGTTTAATAAGACCTATGAACCTAGAAAACTTATCAGCGTTGTTAGGCTATCAAGATACGCACAAACTAAAGACAGCTTTAAACGGCATAAAAGTTGACGGGAAGCCAGTATTTACTTTCGTTGAGGATCCATGCGATAGACGCCAAAAAAGAATCATTGTTAATCCGAGAGTTGTTTACGGAGGGAATGGGGAATCGTTGAAAGCAATAAAAGCATTGTTTAATTAAGACGATGTACCCGAAAACCGACCTATTTTTATTTTAGGTGTAGTTTAATAGAACGATAGCAGAGCGCCAGCCAAACGGAAGGCGTTTTTATTATGTCCAAATACATATGAAAGGAGTGTATCGGAGTGGATAGATCGAACGTATTAGCGGTTTACCTCGTAGGCCTTGCAATTCTGCAGCAGAACGGCAAAACCTACGTTAACCGCGAGATTGAAATAGCTATGAAAGAGCTTCAGAAGGAATTGAAGCTAGTAAACTAAACTGAATGGAGCGGATTGGAATGGAATTGGTATTATCGGCAATTTACACTTACGTAACTATATCGATGGTGGTACGAATGGTAAAGGACTTAAAGCAAAGCCTTACTGAACTTGACTCTACGGTGAAGAAAGTGGGTGACGCTCTATGAGTAATGCACTAGAGACGAAGCGGTGTTCAAAATGCCAACAAGTATTAAGTGTTGAGGAGTTTTACGGACAAGAGCGCAGTCAGTGTAAAGCATGCGAGAAGTCGCAAAAGAAGGAATATAACGCAACCTTTAGAGGTAAGGCAGCGCAAGCATTAAACGACTCGCGGAAGGCAGTTCGCAGAGTAGAAGTCGAGTATGGTGTCAAGGTCGAAGACACGTTAACGTTACATGATGTTTTATGGGTACTCTCTGCAGACGAATGCGTGTATTGTGGTCGAGAAGTACCAGAGAGCGAGCGTAGTTTGGATCATATAACGCCGATTCGATACGGAGGTTCAAACAGCTTTAGCAATGTTACTTGCGCTTGTAGGGCGTGCAATAGCGCTAAATGCGATCTCCCAGCGATAACCTATATGCTCCAGTCATGTGACACGTTACAAGCTAGGACGTTAATAGAAGTTATTTCGAGCCGGAGTGTTAAGCCTTTTGAAGAGACGTTCAGAGAGTTGGCGGAGCATGCCAAGACGTACTATGAGACGAAAGCAGCCGAAGCAGTAGAGAGGGCGAAACAAAATGAGCAATAAGTTGTGGAAATTTGAAACGGGTTATATCTGCGGGTATACGGAGGATCGCGATTTAATCCGCCGTATTAAGCGATACAAGTTTAAAAACGATTGGTTGATCATGGCTGATTACTTTCGTGGTAATCGGCTTGTTGGCGTTCAGTTCAAAATACCGATTGAACAAAGACGCCCGGCTGAGCGTATGTTTCAAGTAGAACTAGAGTCGTAGTTTTGCAGATTTACTCGTCAAATACACGTATTTAAGCGCCTTTAATCCGTATGTGAGCAAACACTAGAGGATAGATAGAGAGGCGCCTATTTGGCGTGATTTAGAGCGAAAATCAGTCAAATACACACATAAAAACGAAACAAATTGGAGGAATTGAGATGAGATATAACCAAAATAAGCGGAATGGACGTACTAAACGAAATGACCGAGGTACTAGGAAGCCACGTCAATTAAATAAGAACGGGATTCGGATGGACAATGATAGGCCGCCAAAGGTATTCAGAGTAGCCGATAAAGATGAGTAACTAATCGGAGGTGGCGAGGTCTATGCAGAAGAAGTTTAAGGCGTATATGTTACGGAATGATGGAGATGAAACCGCCATAGGTATCGAGCAGTATGACGAAGAGAGCACGTATTTTATCGCCAGTATATATGTTAATCCGAAGCCGTCTAATAAGGATATATTCGACTTAATCGCCTTTTACGTTATGCAGCAATCGGATCACGGGGAGAACGCTTTACTTCGAATAACTATTCCGATTAGAGCTAAGTATCAATGGATACAGGCGTATAACGGGAGGATATTTGTTAAGCGAGAGTCTACCGCGAATATACCGTTTATGCAAACGAGATTACTGGCAGAGGATGCTTTAAGGCGTAAGACATCGATTATCGAAACGCTTGACGATGGGATTATATACCGGAACGAATAAAACAAAATTAGAGGAGCGATCAGAATGAATGAAATTAGCAGTATGGCGGATCAGCACAAAGTACACGCGTTGATTACGGTAACCGAAAATCCGGAGGCTAGAGGAACTACGGTAACCATAGAGGTAATGTTTGCGGACGACAACGAGTTGATCTTAAGAATGAATTACGAGAGCAGGCTTGCACCAAAGGCAGCTTACGTAGTTGCATCCGATCTGATTCAACGGTTTGTAGAAGTCGAGAATTACCAAATCGAAAATTACTAAGTGAGGCGATAATGATGAAGCTGTTCGGAAAAGGAATCGCTCCAGACGAACCGAGCCAAGACGGCAAAGTACTGGTAAGGATAAGCATCGATAGAGTCGATAGACAGACTCGGAAAGTAAAAATTATCGTTGTAGAGCGAAGCAGTGGGCGCACTATTTATAAACTGCGATATACAACTCAGAAAAGCGATCGACCGGCTTACTTTGAAGCTGAGAACTACGTCAAGCAGTTTGTTATCGATAATGATTACGTGATTGACGGAAGAATCTCGAGTAATGTACAGCTTCCAGTTATTCAGAATGTAAGTACAAGAATGCGCTAGGAATGGCGTAATTAAACTATAAAACTAACTAATGAAAAGGATGATTATTAATGGAACAATATTCGAAGCAAATTGAAGCAGAAGTAGCGAAATTTAGAAAAGGCGTGGAAAAAATCCGCACCAGTGATAACCCGTATTATGCTGATGTTAAAGTACAAGATTATGAGATTCGCAAACTTAGGGAGCAATTAGAGAAAAACGTCGAAGAAATCAAGGCAAAATTTACTACGGAGATTGACGCCAAGATCGCAGAAATGGAGCCAGTAGCAGCGAAAAGTTTCTTTAAGCCAACTGAATCGGATCGTAGATTGGTGGACGAGTACGTAAGCGAGTTCCTAGCCGATGCAAAACTAAGTTATTCCGATTCTGACAAGCTAGACGCCTTTGAACGATTCGAGTACAAGCTTGGGTACCTGGAAGAGAACGGCCTACATGAAGCACGTAAGAGACTGCCGGAAATTGCTGAGAAGCTAAAGGACGACGAGACCTTACAAAAGAAACTGCGAGGTATGAACGCGACTTTTAGAGAGTTACGGACATCTGAGCAATTTAAGCTGGACGAGTTGAAAGAAGCGAAAATTAACGGGGTAGATTCTGCATTCCGTAGGCTACGTCTAACCCACCCGGCCTATTCGGACTACAAGAATAACCGAGCAAATTTTAGATAAATAACGCTATCTCCCGTTCGGACTACGGTCAGCCACTGTAGGAGGGAGCACAGCACGTTTATCAACGAGTAATACTTGGTCTTTGAAGGAACGTCGAGCAATCGGCATATACCTACGGGCGGAGGTTTTATACTTCCGTCCATTTTTCTAATTAACAACGGAGGTTACAGCAGCATGAGCGATTACAACAGAGAGTTTAAGCAATATAACGCCATAGCAAATAGTATCGAAGAGTACCGTCTTTTGGTCGATCAGATTAAAGCCCAGGGCGGGCATGTGATCCATACCTTTACTTTACGTGATAAGGATCGAGGCATATCCGTACAATTTATGATTCCAGTAAAGAGCAATTAGACGAATGAGAACATCAAGGTGTTCCTTAACGAGAGCACCTTTATTGTTTATACATTTTTAATTCTTAGACTCCACTTCAATTTTATAAGTATGTACGAAACCACTAGTTACAACTGAACCGTTTGATTCCCCACAATATGGACAGTTTATTTCCTCACGCTCTTTGCCTCCAGGAACGCGCATATCTGTAACCTCATAATGAAAATCTTTACCACATTTTTTACAAGTTGTTTTGTCCATAAAAATATCCCTCCCAATGTATATTATTTGATAATTTATGAATGAATACGCCTAGTCGTAGTACGACTCCATGCCCAATATAACTATACTATACATTTTGCCTATGCAGTAAGGAATAACGATGTCGCTTAGGGCGATTCTGAGCGAATTAACTTTGATTAGTAAAGTAATTGGTCATTCGATGCAAATTACGAGCGATTCGCAATCAGCTTCCGATAGATGTTCGGCGAACACTTTTCGGAATACTTACGCATTAAGCCAAT
Source organism: Niallia oryzisoli (assembly GCF_036670025.1). NCBI lineage: Bacteria > Bacillati > Bacillota > Bacilli > Caryophanales > Bacillaceae > Niallia > Niallia oryzisoli. Next base: position 2,152,058 of record NZ_CP137640.1, read on the forward strand.
CGTAAAATAGTCCGTTAGTCTTTGCCTTACGACGTAAAACAGTATGAGTCGCACGTTGCCAGCTGACGAATAAGTAATTACTCATATTTTTAATCTTACCGCGCTTGGCCATTAATACAGTCGCGTTTAATGCCTCGATAAATGGCTCCGGATCGTCCTCAATCATTACGTTACGGTCAACTCGCGTCTTTGCACGTAAGAGAATCCCGTAATACTTATACATATCATCCGCGTTGAAATAGCGAGCCAGTGCGTCATAAATAGGCTTAGGCAACGCATCCTTTAATGCGTTAGAAGGTACGACCGTCTCTAGATATGTATTATTATTATTTGAGTTTAAAGACGGAGTTTCTTCGGTGTGACATTCGGGTGTGACATGCTTGGAACGTTGGTCTGAATCGCTAGTAACTGCTGGCTGAATAATAATTAAATTACTAGTTTGCGCACGGTCGCCTGTAAGACGCATCCGAACACGTTGCGAGATGATTCCGAGTGATTCAAGGCGATTACATACGCGAATAATAGTACGGCGTGACTTGCCTACTAGTTCCGCGATAGTTGACTTTGATAGCCATGAACGGCCGATCTCCTTAACGGAATATTGCGCCAGTACGTCGAGGACAGCTAATTCTGTTGCGTTAAGTTGGTGATGTGATTTATGGGCTTGAACTACTTCATTTAATTCTACGACTGTTTTCATATTTATTTGCTCCTTATAGAAGCGCAGCCCTAAACAAACGTATGTTCGATTAAAAGTGTATGCAGGAACAAACTATTGCATTACGTCCTTTTTTTCGATACAATAGCGTTAAGTTGAGTTTTTGTCGTACTTATCGTGCGACCGGGGCGTTCGGTTGTTGGTAGCAACCGGCGCTTTTTTACTTTGTATTAATTAGTTCTTTCTATTTCGTAAATACTTGCGGATCGGCGAATATTTATTATGCTGCTGTCGTATGTGTTCTTCGTCCATCTGAATATATTTCCGCGTTGTATTGATGTCCGCATGATCGACTATTTTCTGTAAAGTGAATAAATCTCCGCCGTTTAAGATATAGTTACGGCAAAAAGTATGACGGAACATATGTGGGTGAAGCCGAGGTATATCTAGATCCTTCTTCATCCGATTTAATCGCCGTCTAAATGCTTCCGCGGTATAAGGATCGCCGTAAGCATTCATAAATACCTCGTCACATTCTCCGAAATAAAGTCGGCTTTCATCCTGCAGTTTTATTAAGCGTTTAGCTACTTCGCGACTGACTGGAACCTCACGACCCTTCCGATTCTTTGCTTTATTAGGGGGGACATTAATCTCGCAATATCTTAAATTAATCCGATCAATCGTTAGACTAACGGCTTCTTCAATGCGAAGTCCTGTGTCTAATAAAAGTAGACATAATGTCTTATCTCTCCATTGAGCGAATTGTCGTTCGTCATAGTAGTTGAGAATGCGTTCTACTTCTATGTCAGTTAGTCCTGGAACCTCGTCGACCTCATCCGATTTAACCTTCTTAACCTTTTCCGCTGGATTGCTAGAAAGCATTCCTTCTTCATACCAAAACGCGCACATCGTCTTTAATGACCTTAAACGTAGATTGATTGTGTACGGTGATAGTCCTTTTGATTCTCGCGCACGGTTTCCGAACTCCTCGTAAGCTATGCGATCCTTAGAAAGATAAGATATATACTCGCGAATTAATTTCGACGTCAATTCGTCAATACAGAAGGGATCACGGTCGATATATCGCATTAAGTGTCTTGTATGCTCGCGATAGTTTTCAATGCTTCGCGGTCGCAGGCCTTCCGCTTCTTTTGATTGGATAAATACGTCAAGGGCCTCGTCAATGGTATAGCGTTTGTTTACATTTTTAGTTCTCGGGGACGTAGGACTATTTTTAACGTTTCTTTCACCGATAAAGCCTCGTTTCATCGCAATAATCACCTCCGATAAAGTCTTACAAACGCGGAAATTTAGTCTTACATACCTTTTTCGGAATAACGCAAAAAAACCCGTCATATCAGCGCTTATGTCACCGTTGGTTTAACGGCTTAAAACGTTGATATGACGGGTTTTCCCGTGTGTTCTAACGAATATTTTACGTCCCAGAAGGGATTCGAACCCCCGACCTACAGTTTAGGAAACTGTTGCTCTATCCTGCTGAGCTACTGGGACATCGTATGACATTTATATATTATAATCGTTTCTGCTATTTTGGTCAATTCTTTTGAAGGGATTGTGGAAGAAGTTCCTATAATGAAATTAATCTGATATTTCTAACGTCGAAACAATAAAGGAGAGGGAGAATACCTCCCAATCCTCATCGCTTAACAGAAATTAATTTTTCCTGTTTTTCAACAACTTGACCGATAATCCAAGATTCCTGACCGGCTTTTTTTAAGGCTTGGACATATTTTTCAGCATCCTCAGCGTTTATGGCTATCAGCAATCCGCCTGATGTAATCGCATCGCAAAGAATGATTTGTTCTTCAGGTTGAATGTCTTGATAGTCGACATCCTTGTCAAGCCACTTATGATTGGACTTAGATCCTCCTGGCACGACGCCATCCTTCGCTAACTGTAAGGTACCATCTAAGATAGGTACTTTATGATAGTGAATCACAAGTGATACATTGCTTCCGGATGCCATTTCACTGCCATGTCCTAAAAGACCGAATCCAGTTACATCGGTAACAGCACTTGGTGTAAAATCACTAAGTACTTCAGCAGCGCACTTATTTAACATCGCCATTGTTTCAGTCACCAATTTTTCCTGCTCAGGTGTAACAGCGCCGCGTTTGATTCCGGTGGTGAGGATTCCCACTCCAATCGGCTTCGTTAAGACAAGGACTTCTCCAGGTTTTGCACCGACATTTTTCCAGAACTTATCTGGATGGACAATTCCCGTTACAGATAAACCGTACTTTGGTTCCTGATCATCAATGGAATGTCCGCCAACCAGGACCGCTCCAGCCTCTTTTATTTTATCGTTACCACCGCGTAAAATCTCAGCCAGCATGTCGCCGCCAAGCTTTTTCACTGGATAACCGACCATATTCAAGGCAGTTTTTGGCTTGCCGCCCATCGCGTACACATCGCTTAGGGCATTGGCCGCTGCGATTTGACCAAACATATATGGATCGTCTACCACAGGGGTAAAATAGTCAATCGTTTGTATTAATGCAATAGAATCTGTCAATTGATAGACACCTGCATCATCAGATGTTTCACGTCCGACTAAGAGCTCAGGTACTTCCTCTTGTTCAGGTAATAAGCGCAAAACTTGCGCTAAGTCCTCAGGACCAATTTTGCAGCCTCAGCCAGCTTTTGTTGATAATGAAGTAAGACGAATTTTCTCTTGCTCACTCACAGGGCTCACCTCCAAGCTTCAGTATACAAGTTTTTTATATTGTTTGCACATGAATAACGATTATGTAAAAAAATCCTCTTCATGCTAAGAGGATGTTCTTACTTACTATTACGATGAAAGTTCGACAACACGATTTTCGCCTTTACATACAGTATGTTTGGAGATGAAAACTTCCAGAATTCCACTTGAAAAACTGGCAGTTACTTCGTGATTTATGATGGGAAAGGGAAAAGGAATTTTTCGACTTTTCGATTCAACCTTTGGGTTGCTTTTACCAGCCTGAATCCAAACGGCATCTTCTTTGAGAAGTACTTCGATTTCCTCTGCATGATAATTCTGAAGCAAAGCCTCAACAATAAATTCCTCAGCTGTTTCAAAAAGATCGATTCGAAATGTTGTCTCATCTAAATAGGAAGTTAAAGGATCTAAAAAAAATGTTTCAAGCCATTTGTCTATGACACTAAGGTCAAGCGGCTTTTCATCTTTTTCTTGTACCATCATTCTCTGATCCCCCTTACGATATTTTACTGTATGCACGGGCTAATGAAAGGTGAAAAATGCTATAATAAAGAAGCTGCTTAGAAGCGACTTACGTTTTGGAGGGATCTCTTGTGAGACAGTTATTAAAAGCTTTACCTCCCGTTCATGAACTGCAAAAAAATGAGCGGTTTACCCTGATGATGGAGCAATATGGGATTGACAAGCTAAATTTGACTTCCATTTTATCAAGTGTATTAAATGAAATAAGACAGTCAATTTTACAAAATGAATGGTTAGGTCCTGAACTGGGGGATGAACGATTTTTAGAAGACATTTTTTCTAGAATGGAACAAAGTATTGACCGACAATATAGCTACACTTTAAAGAATGTCATTAATGCGACAGGGACTATTTTACATACTAATTTAGGAAGAGCCCGCTTGAGCGAACAAGCAGTACAGCATGTTACGGAGATTGCAAGTCAGTATTCAAACTTAGAATATAAGCTCGATGAAGGTGAACGCGGGTCAAGACATACCCATGTAGAAGAGCTTATTAAGCGGATTACTGGTGCTGAAGCAGCAATGGTTGTAAATAATAATGCGGCAGCCGTTTACATAATATTACGTGCATTAGCCAATGAAAAAGAAGTGATTGTTTCAAGGGGTCAGCTTGTTGAAATTGGCGGTTCTTTCCGGATTTCTTCTATTATGGAAGAAAGCGGCGCTCGTCTTATTGAAGTTGGGACAACCAATAAAACGCATCTGTACGATTATGAACGGGCACTTAATGAAGAAACAAGAATGATTTTAAAGGTACATACGAGTAATTTTAAAGTAATGGGATTTACTGAATCAGTAGGAACTGTGGAATTGGCAGAGCTGGCAGGCAAACATGAACAGGTTATTTTCTACGAGGATTTGGGAAGCGGAGTTTTATATGACTTCCGTAAACATGGCATTGGAGATGAACCAGTTGTCGGTGAAGTATTAAAAATGGGTCCTGATCTTGTTTCGTTCAGCGGAGATAAGCTGCTTGGCGGACCACAGGCAGGCATTATCGCAGGTAAAAAGAAGCTTATTGATCAATTGAAAAAACATCAGCTTGCCCGTGTATTACGAGTCGATAAAATGACACTTGCAGCATTAGAAGGGACTTTGATGCATTACGCAAAAGGAAAAAATGAGCTGACAAACATTCCAGTTGTTAGAGATTTATTAGCCGGCAAAGAAGAATTAAAGCAGCGTACCGAAACTTTCACCGAAAAGCTTGCAAAAGTAAGTGACTCCTATCAATATTCAATTATTGAAAGTACGAGTCAGGTAGGCGGAGGGACGATGCCTGAAGTGGAGCTGCCAACCTATGTAGCTGCGCTAACGCATAAAGAGTTCTCTGCTGAGAAAGTAGCAACATTATTAAGAACGAAGTCAATGCCTTCCATTGTTGTACGAATTCAAAGGGAAGAAATCCAAATCGATTTACGAACAATAAGTCGAGAGGAAGAAGACTTACTTATTAATGCACTGGCAGAGTTAACTTAAGGTAAAGATCTTATTATTATAAAAGGTGTTGGAGTTCCTTATGTGAATTACCAACACCTTTTTTAAATGAAAGGAAAATAGCCTATTGTTAAAGAATATAATATTAATTATTCGTTAGTACAGGGGTGAGGGAGTTGGCTGTTTTTCCTTATAAAGAATATGACGGAATAGGATTAGCTGAGTTAATTAGAAACCGGGAAGTGACAGCAGAAGAAGTCATAGATGCGGCCATTGCAGAAATAGAAAAGAAAAACCATGATGTAAACGCTGTGATTAATAAAATGTATGACAAAGCAAAAGGGAAGGCAGAACAATTTGATTTATCCGGGGAATTCAGTGGTGTCCCGATTCTGTTAAAGAATATTGCTCAAGAAATAAAAGACGGGCCTATTACGAACGGATCTAGAGCGTATTGTCATTATAAGGCAGCAGAGGATTCTACATTTGTTGAAAGAATTAGGAAAACAGGGACTATTTTTATTGGACAAACTAATATCCCTGAGCTCGCTTTAATGGGGATAACCGAACCTGCATTTTACGGTCCAACCAGAAATCCTTGGAATCTGAATTACACTCCCGGAGGTTCGAGCGGTGGATCAGCGGCAGCTGTTGCCTCTGGAATGGTTCCTATTGCTGGAGCGAATGATGGTGGAGGTTCCATTCGTATTCCTGCTGCTTTCACCGGTTTATTTGGATTAAAGCCTACGAGAGGAAGAACACCAGTTGGTAAAAAGGAAGGAAGACATTGGCAAGGGGCAGCAGTTGATCATGTTCTTACGCGAACTGTACGTGATAGTGCTTTGATGCTCGATTTAATTAAGGGCTATGAGAGAAGTGCTGCTTTTCATACTGGCCCATATGAAGTAAATTATTTCGAGGCTGTAAAAACACCTTTTCCCAGACCAATGCGAATAGCCTTTTCAACCATCTCTCCCATTGGTACAGAAGTGGACCCCGAATGTAAGGAAGCAGTATATAAGGCAGTAAAAATATTGGAATCTTTCGGTCATATTGTTGAGGAAAAAAATGCCCCAGTTGATGGAAAAAAATTAGCCAAGAGCTTCATGACTTTGTATTTTGGTGAAGTAGCAGCTTCTCTTAAGGAGATAGAAGAAATGCTTGGCCGAAAGGTGAGAATCGGTGATGTTGAACCATCTACATATATTTTAGGTTTACTTGGAAAAGCTACGACAGCCGAAGATTTTGTCCTTAGTATAAGGGAATGGGATAAAGCTGCCATTCAAATGGAAACATTTCATGATACCTATGATTTTTACGTTACCCCAACTACAGCATATCCACCTTCAAAAATTGGCGAACTTGACATCACTTCATTTGAAAATTATTTAATTCATATTATTGGAACATTACATTTACAAAGGGCTGTGAAGAAATTAGGAATTGTTGATCAAATGATTGAAAACAACTTAAAACGTACTCCGTTTACCCAGATGGCAAACTTAACCGGGCAACCGGCAATGAGTGTTCCTCTTCATGTAACGAATAAAGGACTGCCTGTTGGTGTACAATTTTTATCGGCAAAAGGTAGAGAGGATCTTTTATTTCAAATGGCCGGATTGTTGGAACAAACTGATGCTTGGATAGATGTGAAAAAGAATGAGATGTTCTAATTCGAAACTCAAAAACAGTGTAGACTACAGTATTAGCCTGTAGTCTACTTAAAGTCATTTTATTTTCATTACATATCATGATGTGACTTGCTTTTTTGTCCCGTATGGTTGCGGTTTTTTACTTTATGCGATCCGCTTAACGGTTCAGGCTGACCTGAAGTTTTTGGCTGGTTTCTACGCATATCTTTCCCGTCGTTTTTATTTACCATCTGTCATCCCTCCTCACTGATTAGGATGAGAAATTGGACCGTTTTTATGCTGAATATTTTTCATTATGTTTGCGCAATTTAACGTTACATAATGGGCAAAGGGGGGATTATTCAATATGCCATATCATAAAAACAAGCAGCAGGCATTTCAAGCTGCACAACAGGGTGTAGAACATGCACAAGAGACCTATTTTGACATTGTGAAGGATTCAGCCAGCTATGGAAGCCAGCTAAAGCATTTACAGAAGGAAGTAAATGAAGCTTATCAGCAAATTGAAAATGCAATGGAAGTCGCTTCTGAACATCAGCGAGAACAGTTGGAAAGATTTCAAAATGACTTGCGGAGCATGGTAGATGAAGTAAATGGAACTCTTTAAGAAAACAGAAAACCCCTGCACTGAGGGGTTTTTTTGTTATTGATTTTTCTTTCGCTTTTTATTATTCATTTTTTGCGCTTCTGTCAGCGGTTCATTTGAAAATTCTTCATTATACCCAGTCCCTTTTCCTTGAGCACTAGCAGCATTAGCACCGGGAATGATATGATTTGCCCTTCTTTTCGCCATTGTCTTCACCTCCATGTTTCATTATTATCCCTGCAATTTTTGTCGTTATTCAAAAGAGGACATGCGATTCAGTCTACATAATTAGATAATATTTACATTTTTCCCACAAATCTTAAAAAACTGATATATTATATTAAATAATAATTTAATCTGATTAAAAACATCACTTTCTTGTTATTTACTTATATCGAAGCTTATATTAAAATAAAATCGTTAGAGAAGTTTGGGACAAAAGAAAAAATTCAAACTTTTCGACAAAAGTGCGAAAATTGTATAAAATATTTACGAACAGAATAAAGAAGAGGGGGAAATACATAATGTCAAATAATGATGTTTTTCAAGCCCGTAAGTCATTTGAATTAGACGGGAAGCGCTATAATTTTTATGATCTAAGCGCGTTAGAAAAAGCTGGATTAGGCAATGTATCTAAGTTGCCTTATTCTATTAAAGTATTATTAGAATCTGTACTTCGTCAGTATGATGGACGAGTTATTACGAAAGAGCATGTTGAGAATTTAGCTAAATGGGGAACGGATGAAGTTAAAGAAATCGATGTTCCATTTAAACCTTCACGTGTTATCCTTCAAGACTTTACAGGTGTACCTGCTGTTGTTGACCTTGCATCACTTCGTAAGGCTATGGCAGATTTAGGCGGAGACCCTGACAAAATCAATCCGCTTAAACCAGTTGATCTAGTTATTGACCACTCTGTACAAGTTGATAAATACGGAACTCCAGAAGCTTTAGGACTAAACATGGAGTTAGAATTTGAACGCAATGCTGAGCGCTACCAATTCCTAAGCTGGGCACAAAAAGCATTTAATAACTATCGTGCTGTTCCACCAGCAACTGGTATCGTACACCAAGTTAACTTAGAATATCTTGCTAACGTGGTACATGCTATAGAAAATGAAGACGGCGAATACGAAGCATTCCCAGATACACTAGTTGGTACTGACTCTCATACTACTATGATTAACGGTATTGGTGTACTTGGATGGGGTGTAGGCGGTATTGAAGCAGAAGCAGGAATGCTTGGACAACCTTCATACTTCCCGGTTCCTGAAGTTGTAGGGGTTAAGCTAGTTGGAGAACTTCCAGACGGAGCAACAGCTACTGACCTTGCCTTAAAAGTAACACAAGTTCTTCGCAGCCATGGTGTTGTAGGTAAATTCGTTGAATTCTTCGGTCCTGGAGTACCAGCTTTACCACTTGCAGACCGTGCTACAATTGCCAACATGGCTCCTGAATATGGTGCAACTTGCGGATTCTTCCCAGTTGATGGTGAATCTCTAGAATACATGCGCCTATCAGGACGTTCTGAAGAGCAAATTAAAATTGTTGAAACATACAGTAAAGAAAATGGATTATTCTTTGATCCAGCTTTAGAACCAGTATATACAAATGTCGTTGAAATTAACCTTGCTGAAATCGAAGCAAATCTTTCTGGCCCTAAGCGTCCGCAAGATTTAATACCGCTTTCACAAATGAAGACAGAATTCAACAAAGCGATTACTGCTCCTCAAGGAAACCAAGGTTTCGGCTTAAATGCAGATGAAATTAACAAAGAAGCAGTTGTTACATTTGCTAATGGCGATGAAGTAACAATGAAAACTGGTGCGATTGCGATTGCGGCCATCACTAGCTGTACAAATACATCCAATCCATATGTATTAGTAGGTGCAGGTTTAGTAGCTAAGAAAGCGATAGAATTAGGCTTAGAAGTTCCTAAGTTTGTTAAAACTTCATTAGCACCAGGATCAAAGGTTGTTACAGGATACCTTCGTGATTCAGGTCTTCTTCCATACCTTGAGAAGCTTGGATTTAACACAGTTGGATATGGCTGTACAACATGTATCGGTAACTCTGGTCCGCTATTAGATGAAATTGAAAAAGCAGTATCAGACAGCGATTTACTTGTTACATCTGTTCTTTCTGGTAACCGTAACTTTGAAGGCCGTATCCATCCGCTTGTAAAAGCTAACTACTTGGCTTCACCGCCGCTTGTTGTTGCTTATGCATTAGCTGGTACAGTGAATATCGATCTTCAAAATGAAGCACTTGGTAAAGATAAAGATGGAAATGATGTATTCTTCAAGGATATTTGGCCAACTACTGCTGAAATCAATGAAGTGGTTAAACAAACGGTTACACCGGAATTATTCCGTGCTGAATATGAGAATGTATTTGGTGATAACGCGCTTTGGAATAAAATTCAAACAAGCAATGATGCTTTATATACTTTTGATGAAAAATCAACTTATATTCAAAACCCGCCATTCTTTGAAGGCTTAAAGCCTGATCCAGACGAAGTTAAACCATTATCTGGTTTACGTGTTGTTGGTAAGTTCGGCGATTCTGTAACAACTGACCATATTTCTCCAGCAGGTGCTATTGGCGTAAATACACCAGCAGGTAAATACTTACGTGAAAACGGTGTAGAACCTCGTGATTTCAACTCTTATGGTTCTCGTCGTGGTAACCATGAGGTTATGATGCGCGGTACATTTGCAAACATCCGTATCCGCAACCAAATCGCTCCTGGTACAGAAGGTGGTTTCACAACTTATTGGCCAACTGGTGAAGTAACATCTATCTTTGATGCATGCATGAAGTATAAAGAAGATGGAACTGGGCTAGTTGTTCTAGCTGGTAAAGATTATGGAATGGGATCTTCTCGTGACTGGGCAGCAAAAGGTACGAACTTACTTGGAATCAAGACTGTTATTGCTGAAAGCTATGAGCGTATTCACCGTTCTAACCTAGTTCTTATGGGGGTTCTTCCATTACAATTCAAGGATGGGGAAAGCGCTGAAACACTTGGTTTAACTGGTAAAGAAGTAATCGATGTTCAAATCGATGAAAACGTTCGTCCTCGTGACATACTGAAAGTAACAGCTACTGATGAAGCAGGCAACAAGAAGGAATTCGAAGTGCTTGTTCGTTTTGACTCAGAAGTAGAAATTGATTACTATCGCCACGGTGGAATTCTACAAATGGTTCTACGTGAAAAATTAAAATAAGAATCTTTAAGAAACACCATACAATTCTTTTGTATGGTGTTTTGTTTCATGTACAGGAATAATAATTTCATAATATTTTAATTTTGGGTTACAATATACATAATAATGGCTGGAAAACAAGGGGGATTTTTCATGGTTAAAAAGGTTGCAGCAGCTGTGCTCTTACTAGCAATGATGACTGTTGCGATTGTGCAGGCAATGGAAAAAGAAGAAAAGCCGGACAACCTTCCAGGGTTAAAAATTGGTGTCAAGGCACCTGATTTTGAAGTGAAAAATTTAGCTGGTGAAACCGTCAAACTATCAGATTTTCAAGGAAAAAAAGTCCTGTTAAACTTTTGGGCGACATGGTGTCCGCCTTGTAAGGAAGAAATGCCGGATATGGAAAAGTTTCATAAGCAAGCAGGAGACGATGTTGTGATCCTAGCTGTCAATATCGATCCTCAATACAATGTAAATAAATTTGTAACCGAGATGGGAATCACTTTCCCAATATTGCTTGATGAAAAGGATGAAGTGAATTCGATGTATCAGGTATTAACAATACCAACAACTTATTTTATTGATGAAAAAGGAATCATTCGCCATAAATATATTTCAGCTATGACTGAGGATATTATGAAACAATATGTTGATGAGATGTGAGGTTAAGAACACTGATTGATTGGATCAGTGTTTTTTTTTGCTAACTATTAATAGAATCTTCAAAAAAGGCGGTTGATAATAAAATAATTTTTCAGAAAATACTTTATTTTAAATAAACTTTTCGGAAGAAACATGTTATAATAAAAACAGAAAGAAAATTGTCGAAATCGCTCGTAAAAAGACTAATTTTCGAAAATTTGTAATAATTAGTCCGGATTCAGGACATAATAACCTTTACAATAGTAAATAAGGAGTGTGAAATATAATGAGAAAACCAAGAAAACGTTCTTTTTCAGAACTTGTTAATGAGAATAAACTTCAATTATTACGTGATCAAGCAGCGATCGAGAAAATTGAAGAAAGATTAGAAAAGAAACACTTGAGTAAAGCTGAATAGATTTCGACAAATACTGCTAACAGTCATTACCATTAATGAAACCTTTCATAGAGGGGATACTTTAACATGAGGAGCAACAGCAAATGAAGCGGCTGGTAATAGCATACTCATGAAAGAAAAGCTTCGAGGAGGGAATTCAAATGGGTAATCCAAAAAAAGATAGTAAACATCATGTTCCAGAGGCTTTAGGTACACAGCCAAGAGGCTTTGGTGGAAATAAAGGAAAGAAAATGCAAGATACATCTGGACAACATGCTCAAGTGATTCAAACTAAGGGTGAATAAATAAAAAGAAAAGAGAAATGCCTAAAAAGGTATTTCTCTTTTCTTTTGTTTACATAATAAATTTATGATAAACAAAATTTTGTTCGTTTATTTTGTTTATTTTTTCGTTAAGGAGACAAACTAACTCTGTACTTTTTAATCTTAAGATATGGAGGAATAAAAAATGACGTACAATAACCAACCAAAACCAGACGATCGCAGTGATAATGTCGAAAAACTTCAAGAAATGATTGTAAATACAATTGATAATATGCAAGAGGCTGAGGAAACGATGCAGAATGTAAGCGGCGAGGAGCGTGCGCAAATTGAAGCAAAAAATGATCGCCGCCGTGAAAGCATTGATGCCATGCGCTCAGAAATAAAGGATGAAAATGCTTCTCGTTAATTAGAGATATTAGTTTCTACAAAGTTCCACTGAAAGAGTTGATTCTTTCAGTGGAACTTAAATTTTATCCCCCAATTAAAACACCCGCTGACTATTCCCTTAAAAAAATATGGTAGAATAAGAAGGATTATTTTCAATCAAAATTATATAGATGAAAAAGAAGTGATGTAGATGGAAAGACTGCTGCAGCAGGAACGAGAACAGCTAGTACAGAAGGTACAAATCTGGGAACAAGAACTTCAGGAACGTGGATATACAGAAAATGAAGGCGATATTTTAAAATACCTGCAAAATATGGATTTGAAGGAAGCAAATAATCGGCTGCTGGCTTCACAACTGCTCACAATTCTGGCTTTGTCCGCATTTTCTAAAGGTAAAAAAGGCTCTGTTGTTCTGAATTGGATAGAAAAAGCGAAAGAATTGAACCCGGCAAATACCAGAGCTAACGAGTTTTTAGCCGCTTACGAATGGAAAAAAAGTAAATATTTATTAGAGCCATTAACCTTTCCTCCAATTAGGGAAACGGATAATCGTCAAGCAAAGAAACAAACAATAGAGATATATAAAGACATATGCGGGCAGTTTTTAACGATAGCAGAAGAGGCAATCGAAAAAATCACCTATTATACGCAGTCTGCGAAATACATAACAAATGCTGATACCCTTGATTTGTATGAAAAAATGAAGGATATTTTGGAGGAAGCGATCAAGGAAAGTGCCTCTTTATTAAAGGCAACAAACGAATATGATAGTTCTTTGGTGGGTACCTTTCATACAGCTGTGCATTTAGATGAAATGAAACAGCATCTTTCTGCTATTGAAGAAATAAAACGACAATGGTCTGCCTTGTTTATGGAAGAAGTAGAAGATAATAAAGAGGAAAACAGTTCATTAGAAGAGTTAAATAATATGATTGGACTTGAGGCTGTTAAAAGGAAACTAAATGATTTTTATCAGTTTTTTAAATACCAAAAAATCCGCAAGGAAAAAGGATTTCAGACTAAAGATGAGGTAAGTCTGAATATGATTCTGACGGGCAACCCAGGTACAGGGAAAACAACGCTTGCACGGTTATTTGCAAAAATCTATCATGAACTTCATGTTCTGCCCGGTAAAGAAGTGGTGGAAGTTGACCGCTCACAATTAGTCGGATCCTATGTAGGACAAACAGAGGAAAATGTGCGGAAGGCTGTTGAAAGAGCTCTCGGCGGCGTGCTGTTTATCGATGAAGCTTATAATTTAAAGAGAGAGGGCCAATCAGGGAATGATTATGGCCAAACGGCGATTGATACACTTGTTTCGTTAATGACCGGCAATGAATATGGCGGAAAGTTTGCGGTTATTCTTGCTGGTTATCCGGATGAAATGAGGCAATTCCTTGATGCCAATCCGGGTTTACGGAGCCGTTTTCCTATGTCGAATCATATCTCCTTACCAGACTATTCAAATGAAGAATTAATTATGATTGGAGAAATGATGGCCTCTGATAATGATTATATTCTTACGGACGAAGCGAAAATCGCTCTTGAGGAGCGGATTGAAAAAGAACGGGTGGATGATTCATTTGGGAATGCACGGACTGTTCGTCATTTGATTCTTGATGCGATTTTTCAAAAAGGATCCAGTCAGCCTGTCGAAGAAAAGGATGATATCCTACAGTTTTCATTATTAGACAAACATGATTTTCTGCAGCCAGAGTCAGAATTTAAGGAAGATCCAGAGCAAAAATTAACCGGCTTAGTGGGATTAGAAAATGTAAAGGATGAAGTTCGTTCAATTATTTCGTTTGTGAAAATGCAAAAACTGAGACGAGATCATGGTTTACCTGTTATACCCATTCAACTTCATTCTGTTTTTACCGGTAACCCAGGAACAGGAAAAACGACGGTAGCGAAAATCTATGCAGAACTCCTTAAAAATTGTGGTTTATTAAAAAGAGGTCATTTAATCGTAACAAGCCGTGCTGATTTTGTTGCTGGTTATGTTGGACAAACCGCTATAAAAACGAAACGAAAGATTAAAGATGCCCTTGGCGGGGTCTTGTTTATTGATGAAGCTTATTCGTTGCTGGGACAATCAAGCGGTGATTTTGGTAAAGAAGTGATTGATACTTTAGTAGACGAAATGACCAAGCATAATGAAAACCTTGTTGTTGTCCTTGCGGGTTATCCAAATGAAATGAATCTCCTCTTAGAAAGTAATCCGGGCTTACAATCACGATTTAAAAAATTTCTTCACTTTGAGGATTATTCAATAGAAGAATTATTGCAAATCATGAAATTATATGGAAAGCAATTTGATTTTCACCTGACAAAGGAAGCAGAACAATTTGTCCTTTCAGAGCTTCGTAATCATGTAATTGATGGAAATGGACGATTTGCAACTAATTTAATGAATGAGGCGATACAAGCTCAAGCACGTCGTTTAATTAGCCATGCTTCTCTTCCAAAACTTGAGGAAGCGATTGTGATTGAAAAGGAAGATGTAGAAACAGCGTTGGGTAAGTTAAGTAAAGAATAAAACATAAAACGAAGAAATGGAGAGGTAGAGATGTTTATTTCCACAAAAGAAATTCAACTTTTATATGCAGATACAGATATGATGGGTGTGATTTACCATGCGAATTATTTGAAGTGGTTTGAACTTGGGAGAACACAACTAATTGAAGATCTTGGCTTTAGCTATGTCGGAATGGAGGAGGCAGGGTATTTTGCACCTGTCTATGATGTGAACTGCACATACAAAAAGGCGATTAGATATGGTGAAAGAGCGTTTGTACACACATGGGTGGAATTAAATGATGGTTTAAAAACCGTATATGGATATTCAATTGTTAATGGCAATGATGAAGTATGTGCCGAAGGGAAAACAACACATATTGTTGTCAAAAAAGACAATTTCCGACCTGTTCAGTTTAAAAAGGCATTTCCTGAATGGTTTAAAAAATACGAGGAAGTAAAGAAATAGGTAAGAATAAATGAGGCCAGGGAGGAAGGGGAATGGCTTTTGGAATCAAGCGTCATGAGCTACTTGAATGGAAAAGGAATGTTGATAGAGGGGAGATTGCTTTTCTAACTCACTATTGGCTTGATAGCCGTTTCCCAGGATGTAAAACGGTCACAAAAGTAGGATGTAAGGATATTGAAAAGCTAATCAATTGGGGAAAACAGTACGGGCTGAAGGCGGAATGGATTGATAGACGAAAGAATCGCTACCCGCATTTTGATTTATTAGGTCAAAAGCAAAAAGAAATTTTAGAAAAAGAGGGATTAACAGAGCATCTTTGGTTGTAGGTGTTTAATAAATAATAAAGCAGGTGAGTGATCTCGCCTGCTTATTTACTATACTTAAATTTTTGCTTAAAAGAGTGAAAATGGTATGATTCCACTGACTATCATCCCGATAAAAATAAAAAAGTGACAGATGATGGATGGAACAAGCCTCTTATAGTAAATTGTTATCCATCCATATAAGAAACCGGATAATGCAAACACCAAACAAATTTCAATTGAATAGCCATACATGAGATAGGAACAACCATAAGCAATGCTTGAGAGGGTCAAGGCCATCCAATTATTCGTCAGACTTTGCATTGACTGCATCAATAGACTTCGCCATAGGATTTCTTCTATCATACTGCTGATTGCTGCATATAAAAGCATATAACCTACATACGAAAATGAAAAATGGTATAGGGCTAGTAAAAGAATCAATAGGGAAAGAGCCAGGATAATTAGTAAAAGAAAGATAGCTCTCCTATGTTTGTTTGAAACTTGTAAAATGGAAGTAGAATGGTGAAAGATGGTTATATTCTGCTTGAATTTATAACGAACATATATAATGCACAAAATAGGAAACAATAATAAAAGTTTTTCTGCTATATACACTGCATGTACAGGAAAGTTCATCTCGTTCAAAAAACGATTGGCATATAAATGAAGAAATTCACCGAAAAAATAAGCAATAGAAATCCAAACAAATACTCTTTGTTTTTCTTTCAAAAATGCAACAACAATAAGTAATGTGAATAGTATGAAAAATTCGATTGTAAGACGATTTAATTGAAAACTAACTAGTGCCACCATAAAAAGTAAGATAAAATAAAGATTACTTTGAAACAGTCTGAATTGCAGCAATGGGGGAGATCACCTCAACCTACTATTCTTAATCCATATTTTACCGTTGGATTGAAGGGATTAAAACCCCATATAAGGATAATTATTTTAAAACATGGCAGATAAAATTAAAAAAGGAGATGTTATTACATTGTTTAAAGTTACGGCAGCTGCTCTAACAGTATTGAATCAAGCAATAAAACAAGAACAAGAAGAAGAACAGGAAAAACTGTATGTCCGACTCTCCATGGGTATTGGCTGAGGCGGACCTCAACTTAAGCTGTCTCTGGAAGAGCGGCCTATTACTGGCGATCAAGTACAAACATTTGATCCTGTTGACATTCTAATCAATGAGAAAGACTTTATTTATTTTGATCATACAAAGCTGGACTACACAAAAGATGTATTAGGCAATGGGAAATTTCAGTTAATTAAGATATAGAGTGAGTTACTTCTCATTTGCTGAAAGAGACTGTTCCTGTTCCATGTTTTCAAAAAATGATATTAATTCATCAAAGTTATGAATGGTCGTTTCCGGTACTTGGTCTTCATTATTGTCTGAGCAGGAAAACAATTCTAGTAAAAATTCATCCTGTTCATCTGTTGTGTCTACTGATGTATAAAAAATATAATTTTTATCTTCTTTAATCATATGGATTACCTCCAATTGGTTTAAGTTGTATTTTTATTGTATATCAATTTTTCTTGATTTCTTTCCGAAATTATGGACATTTTTTAACATCAGCATTTTCATGACAATTAATTGAACAGTTAATGGAACGAAAAAAGAGAGTGTCTGAGGACACTCTCTTTTTTCGTTCCATTATTCAATGTAAAGGCAGTGCGATCGAAACTTTACTTCCTTTGTTCTGATCTGTGGAAATGGAAATATGACCTTGATAATGATCGATAATTTCTTTACAGACAGCTAGACCAATCCCCGTCCCCATTGTTTTTGTTGTATAAAAAGGCATAAAAAGCTGATTGATTGTATCATATGACATGCCACAGCCATTATCGATAATATGGATAAAAGCCTGATGATCCTTTATTTCTGTTCGAATATCAATATAACCTGCAGGATTATCACTTTCTTCGATTGCTTCGATGGCATTTTTTACGAGATTTATCAGAACTTGTTTTAATTCGTTTTTATCAATATACACTTGAATGTTCTCTTCTGATAAATGAGTATGCAGCTGTATATTTTTTACCTTTGATTCACTTTCGAAAAATTTAACAAGGGCCATGAGTTGTTCATTTAAAGAAAGTAATTCTTTCTTATGATGAATAGGCTTCATATCGTTCAAGAATTGATTAATAATGTCATTTACTCTATCAATCTCATCTAACGCAATCTCAGCATATTCTCCTCTGCCCATTTCACTTAGACTAGGCTTCAGCAGCTCAAGAAACCCTTTTATCGTTGTCAGCGGGTTGCGTATTTCATGTGCCAATCCGGCAGCATGCTTTCTTACATCAAATAACTGCTCTTTATCTAAGTTGGTTTCACCGATTTCAATTGTCAAAGATTCACGTTGGAAATCATTCGTCCTTATCATTGTTCAATCGCATCCTTTTTAAAAGAATTAATCCATTAGCTAAAAATCGATTAATAAACAGTATGACGAATACTGACAATTTATGATTAAAATATGTAGAATATAGTCAAAATAAGTCAAATTGATTACTTTTCTATAATGATACTAAATGACTGCATCATTATCAAATAGATAAAATGAATTATTTATCGGAAATAATGGTCGTAGATTATAGGGGAAATTAACTGTTTTTAGAAAAAGAAAAGTAAGTACATATATGTACTTACTTGATTTCTTTATTATCCAAGCCATTTTACTTTTGGCTCTGTTTTGTCCATAATTCGTTTAATATTGGCTCTATGTCGATAAACGACAAAAGAGACAAGGATGGCCACTACAATAATGAGTGGAATATCTTGTACAAAAATGGAATAAATCAACGCTACCAGCCCGCCAAACATAGAGGACAATGAAACATATTTTGTTATGTATAAACAAATGAAGAAACCGATGATCAAAATGATAAACATGAGTGGTGCATACCATAGTAAGACACCTGCAGAAGTCGCTACTGCTTTTCCGCCCCTAAAGCCTGCAAAGATAGGGTAGGTATGACCGATAACAGCAAAAATTCCAGCCAGTAAATAATGCATATCAGGCTGAATATAAAGAGGTAATGAAGCAGCAAGCGTTCCTTTTAAAATATCAGCGATCGTCACCATAAGGCCTGCTTTTACGCCTAAGACACGAAACGTATTAGTGCCTCCTAAATTACCGCTCCCATGCTGACGGATATCGACTCCATAAAACTTCTTTCCGATGATCAAGCCTGACGGAATGGATCCGATCAAATATGCAAGAATGACAATGATTCCGTATTCAAACATTCAAACTCTCCTTTTTTTCCGATGAATCAATACTAACAATAACAATGATGAATGCACATAGTTCATACCTATTTTACCATGTAATAATTAAAAGATTCCATTTACCAAATTATTTTATTTTTTTATTACATTTTCCTGCTTTTCAAGCTGGTGACATTTCGCTAGGATAATGATGAGGAGGAACGGCAAAATGTCAAATATCGTCTATAAAACTCGAAAAAATAACACGAAGAAAAGAATACTCCTAGGTTTAATAGGTATCATGCTGCTTATTATTTCTAGTAGTCTAATCATTTTATACCCTTTTGCATCAAAAGAAAAAGTGAATTATTTTAAAGGTGAAAACCCCATTTTATATAATGGGCAGCAGGAAGGTAATGCATTACGTGATGCTGAGGCGGTCTATATCCCGCTTACTTTTTTGAAGGAAAAAATAGATGACGATCTAATGTATGATGAAAAGTCTCATTCAGCCATTGTCACGACAAAGAGCAAAGTGATTCAAGTACCAATAGATTCCCTTGTCTATTATATTAATCAAAAGCCTGTTCCGTTGTCTTTGCCTGCTTTGAAGGAAAGTAATGGAGAGCTGTATGTGGCATTGACTCTTATTCTTGAACTCTATGAAGTCCAATCCTCCATATTACCGGAAACAAATGCCATCGAAATTGTGAGAAATGGGCAAAAGTTTGTGGAAGGCTTCATACAGTCAGGGAATGAAAATGAGGAAAAGCTGCGATTGAGAACAGAGCCAAAACTGCAGTCTCCTTATACAGGACAGGTAAATGATCAGGAAAACGTCAAAATAGAAAATGAGGATGAAGATTATTATTTTATCCGTAAGGAAAACGGAATTGCCGGCTATATTCCGAAACAATATGTAGAAAAAGGGCAAATAAATACAATCAAAATTGAAAAAGATTCTTCTGAAGCCGTAATCCCTATGTTTGATGGCCCGATTCACTTAACATGGGAAGCTGTATACACGAAAAATCCTAATCCTGCAATGATTCCTGAGATGCCGGGGGTAAATGTTGTTTCGCCAACCTGGTTTGAGTTAAGCGGAGCGGATGGGACCGTAAAAAATTTAGGTTCACAAGATTATGTCAACTGGGCAAAAAATAGAGGGTATCAGGTATGGGGGTTATTTTCGAACGCGTTTGATCCTGATCTTACGCATGAAGCTCTGCAACATTATGAAACTCGTCAAATCATCATACAGCAGCTGCTAGAGTACAGTAAAATGTATCATTTAGATGGGATCAACATTGATATTGAAAATGTTCGTGAAGAAGACGGGCCGATTGTTACGCAATTTGTACGGGAGGCAGCACCTTATTTCCATGAAGCAGGTTTAATTGTGTCCATGGATATTACGTTTATCACGACGGGAAATTGGTCTGCTTTTTATGAACGGGAAAGATTAGCTGAAGTCGTAGATTACTTGATAGTTATGGCCTATGATGAGCATTGGGGCTCTTCTCAAAAAGCTGGGAGTGTTGCGAGTCTTCCGTGGGTAGAAGAAAATCTCCAAAGACTTTTGCAAGAAGTGCCTAATGAAAAATTAATCCTTGGTGTACCATTATATACTCGGTTATGGGAAGAGAAAGCAACCGGTGAAGTTACATCCAAGGCTATGTCAATGTCTGAGGTAAAGGAATGGCTGTCATTAAATAGTGTGACTCCAAGCTATGATGAATCGAGCGGGCAAAACTATGCAGAAGTGATCGATCCTGCTACGAACTCTACCTATCGTATTTGGCTCGAAGACGATCTCTCGTTGAACAAGCGTGCGGATCTTGCCTTAAAATATGACTTAAAAGGGGTTGCCAGCTGGTCAAGAACATTTGCAGACGAGACAGCATGGTTATCACTATCTTTAGAAACGAAACCAATTGTACAAAATCAATAGCTTATGGAACAAGGGGAATTCGATTAAGTGAATTCCCTTATTAATTGCATATAATTATTGAATATTTCTATATTATGGTACACTTATAGAAGATTTGGAAATACTGTAATGGTGATTATGACTATTTAAAATCTGGAGGGATTATAATGGCAATTGAAAATCCAACAAGAGATGAAATCCGTGAAATTTTGAAAAAAGCAAAGCGTATTGCAGTAGTAGGATTAAGTGACAACCCAGAACGTACGTCCTATATGGTTTCGAAAGCGATGCAGGATGCTGGATATGAAATTATTCCAGTAAACCCAAAAGGGGTTGAGATCCTTGGGGTTCAATCTGTTAAAAGCTTAAAAGAGATCGAGGGACATGTGGATATCGTCAATGTATTTCGCCGTTCAGAGCATTTACCTGAAGTGGCAAGAGAATTTGATGAAATTGATGCAGATGTTTTTTGGGCTCAGCTGGGTCTTGAAAATGAGGAAGCCTATCAGTTTTTAAAAGAAAAAGGCTATACAGTAGTGATGGACCGCTGTATAAAAGTCGAGCATGCAATGACTAAATGATATTACTAAAAAGCATATACCAGTTAGCATTTCGGTGTATGCTTTTTTATTTTTGAAGTTTTTCTCTTCCTTCGTAAACCCCTTTAATATCAATATCTTGCAAAGGATTTTTCGCAGTCATTTTCCCCTCTTGTTTAAAAATCTAATTTGCCAAATTAAAATAAATCGATACAATAATACGTAGACTCTATGTTTAGATATGTTATGATAATGAAAGGAACGTTTGTTCTTTATGGGTCATTTACCATTGATTTAAGAGGTTATTTGGAATAAGTATGCATTTTTTTACATGATATGGTATATGTAAAAGTAATATCCTAGAATGATGAATAATAATCTTTTCTTGATTAGAAGAGGAAAATCCATTTTAAAAGAGAATACCATTAAAACAAACGTCTGAGATCAACAAACGTATATAAAGTAATTATATATCACACGTTAATCGGTCTTTGAATTGAAATGAAAGGGGAATGTTCGTGGCAAGAAATCAAGCGGCATTTGACTATAATGATGATGCCATTCAAGTCCTAGAAGGGCTTGAGGCTGTCCGTAAACGTCCGGGAATGTACATAGGAAGCACGGATTCCAGAGGGCTGCATCATCTAGTATATGAAATTGTAGATAATTCAGTAGATGAAGTGTTAGCCGGATATGGTGATCATATTATTGTCAAAATACACAAGGATAATTCGATCAGTGTCCAAGATAAAGGACGGGGAATGCCGACTGGTATGCATAAAATTGGCAAACCTACGCCTGAAGTCATTTTAACCATTCTCCATGCAGGCGGTAAGTTTGGTCAAGGAGGATATAAGACGAGCGGCGGTTTACACGGTGTGGGAGCATCCGTGGTAAATGCTCTATCAGAATGGCTCGTTGTGAAAATAAAGCGTGATGGTTTTATTTATGAACAGCGTTTTGAAAATGGGGGAAAGCCTGTTACAACATTAGAGAAAATGGGAAAAACCAATCAAACGGGTACGACTATCCACTTCAAACCAGATCCATTGATCTTTTCAACCACCACCTATAATTATGAAACACTCTGCGAACGCCTTCGAGAATCAGCTTTTCTATTAAAAGGTGTAAAAATAGAAGTTATTGATGAACGCAACGATTTCCATGATGTATTTCATTATGAAAATGGACTGGAAGCATTTGTCCAATATTTGAATGAGGAAAAAGATGTACTGCATCCAGTAATTAGTTTTGAAGGTGAGCAAAACGGAATTGAAGTCGATTTTGCCTTCCAATTTAATGATGGATACTCCGAAAATGTTCTGTCATTTGTTAATAATGTCCGGACAAAAGATGGAGGTACACACGAAGTTGGTTTACGGACTGCATTAACCCGCTCTGTTAATGACTATGCTCGGAAAGTAAATCTATTAAAAGAAAAAGATAAGAATTTAGACGGCTCCGATATAAGAGAAGGATTATCAGCGATCATTTCTGTCCGTATTCCAGAGGAAATGCTTCAATTTGAAGGACAGACAAAGGGAAAGCTTGGAACCAGTGAAGCCCGTTCTGCTGTAGATGCAGTTATTTCCGAGAATCTGACTTATTTTCTCGAAGAAAACCCTGATATTAGTACATTATTAGTCAAAAAATCAGTTAAAGCATTTCAAGCACGTGAAGCTGCACGTAAAGCGCGTGAAGAAGCACGAAGCGGAAAGAAACGGAAACGCTCAGAAGCGCTGCTTTCTGGAAAATTGACTCCTGCCCAATCTAGAAATCCACAAAAAAATGAATTGTATCTAGTTGAGGGAGATTCTGCAGGAGGATCGGCAAAACAAGGCCGTGACCGACGGTTCCAGGCTATATTGCCATTACGTGGAAAAGTCATTAACACGGAAAAAGCAAAGCTTTCCGATATCTTCAAAAATGAAGAAATTAATACCATTATTCATACGATTGGTGCCGGTGTCGGGGCAGACTTTCAAATTGAAGATGTGAACTACGATAAAGTGATTATTATGACCGATGCCGATACAGACGGTGCACATATTCAGGTACTGCTATTAACTTTCTTTTACCGTTATATGAAACCTTTAATTGAGGCTGGTAAGGTATATATCGCTTTACCGCCGCTCTATAAAGTAAGTAAGGGTGCCGGAAAGAAAGAAGTCATTGAATATGCCTGGAGTGATGATGACCTTCAAGATACCATCAAAAAGGTCGGAAAAGGGTATATCTTACAGCGTTATAAAGGGCTTGGGGAAATGAATGCCGATCAGCTGTGGGATACAACAATGAATCCAGAGACGAGAACATTAATCCGCGTTCGGATAGACGATTTGGCCCGTGCAGAGCGGAGAGTGACAACGCTGATGGGTGATAAAGTTGAACCGCGGCGTAAATGGATTGAATCCAATGTAGCGTTTGGTTTGGAAGAAGACGGCAGCATACTTGAAAATGAGAACATCTCGGTTTTAGAGGAGGTTGATCCCTCGTGAGTTCAGTAGAAAAATTTCATGATTTGCCATTAGAAGAGGTAATTGGTGATCGCTTCGGCCGATATAGTAAATATATCATTCAAGATCGCGCACTACCTGATGCACGTGATGGATTGAAACCTGTTCAGCGTCGTATTCTTTATGCTATGCATGTCGAAGGAAATACACATGAAAAAAACTTCCGGAAATCAGCCAAAACTGTCGGAAATGTTATTGGTAACTATCACCCGCATGGTGATTCATCTGTATATGATGCAATGGTTCGGATGAGCCAGGATTGGAAGGTTCGAAATGTACTGATTGAAATGCATGGAAATAACGGAAGTGTTGACGGTGACCCGCCGGCTGCGATGCGTTATACAGAAGCAAGGCTGTCAGCCATTTCTTCTGAGCTTTTACGTGATATCGATAAAAGAACCGTTGATTTAGTGCCAAACTTTGATGACACATCAAATGAACCAACTGTATTACCGGCAGCATTTCCGAATCTGCTTGTAAATGGGTCAACAGGTATTTCTGCCGGTTATGCAACAGAAATACCTCCTCATCACCTTGGTGAAGTCATTGATGCGGTCATTTATCGCATGGATAAGCCTGCTTGTTCAGTAGATGAATTAATGGAATTTGTAAAAGGTCCCGATTTTCCAACAGGTGGAATTATTCAAGGTATTGATGGAATTAAAAAAGCCTATGAAACAGGAAAAGGGAAGGTCATTGTCCGTGGTAAAACAGAGTTTGAAACGATTCGCGGCGGTAAGCAGCAGATTGTCATTACCGAGATTCCTTATGAAGTGAACAAGGCAAATTTAGTTAAGAGAATTGATGAGTTTCGTCTAGATCGAAAGGTTGAGGGAATTGCAGAGGTCCGTGATGAAACCGATCGAACAGGCCTGCGAATTGTGATTGAACTGAAAAAAGAAGCGGATGGGGAAGGCGTATTAAATTATCTGTTTAAAAATAGTGATTTACAGATCACCTACAATTTCAATATGGTTGCCATTCATAATAAGCGGCCAAAATTAATGGGCCTCCGCGAAATGCTTGATGCATATATAGGCCACCGTAAAGAGATTGTAACAAGACGTTCAGAATATGATCTCTTAAAAGCAAGAGACCGTTCCCATATTGTAGAAGGTTTAATGAAGGCCCTATCTATTTTAGATGAAGTGATTGCTACCATCCGGGCATCAAAGGATAAACGTGATGCCAAGAATAATTTGATGGAAAAATTTCAATTCAGTGAGCCTCAGGCTGAAGCAATTGTTTCTCTACAACTCTATCGTTTAACGAACACAGATATTACTGCATTAAGAGCAGAAGCTGAAGAATTAGCTAAGCAAATTGAGGAATTAACAGCTATTCTTAGCAGCGAGAGAAAGCTCTTGTCTGTTATTAAAAAAGAATTAAAGGATGTCCAAAAACGATTTATCGATCCTAGAAGAACGAAAATCGAAGCAGAAATTGAAGAAATTAAAATTAATCTTGAAGTGCTGATTGCCAGTGAAGATGTGATCGTAACCGTTACAAAAGAAGGTTATGTGAAGCGAACAAGTCAGCGTTCATATGCTGCATCAAATGGGCAGGATTTTGGCATGAAGGATTCAGACAGGCTTATCGCCCAGCTCGATATGAATACGACAAATGTGTTATTACTATTCACAAACAAAGGGAATTACCTATTCTGTCCTGTACATGAGCTTCCAGATATTCGCTGGAAGGATGTTGGCCAGCATGTTGCTAATATTATTCCGATTGAACGGGATGAGTTCATTATTGCGGCTATTCCGGTAAAGGATTTTGAATCAGAAGACTATCTGTTATTTGTTACGAAAAATGGAATGGTTAAGAAAACAGAGTTAAAGCAATATCATGCCCAGCGCCGTTCTAAGTCACTCGTAGCAATTAATTTAAAAGGTGACGATGAGGTCATCGATGTGCATGTAACGGATGGTATAAAAGAGCTTTTCTTAACGACCTATTATGGTTATGCACTATGGTTTAATGAAGAGGAAGTTAGCCCAATTGGTGTCCGTGCAGCAGGTGTCAAAGGGATTAATTTAAAAGACGGTGATTATGTTACCGGCGGGAAAATAAAGTCCAGTGAAGAACAGCCTGCCGTTGTCATTGTGACTCAGCGTGGTTCCGTTAAAAAAATGAAATTGAGTGAGTTTGAATTAACTTCACGAGCAAAACGTGGCGTGGTTATTTTACGAGAGCTTAAAACAAATCCACATTATGTAATTGGTTTTGTGTTTGTCAACGAGCAAGACATCATTCTGATTGAAACAGAAAAAGGAAGCATTGAGCAAACGAATACGTCAACTCTTCGTTTCAATGACCGTTATTCAAATGGTTCCTTCTTATTTGACGTAGAGAAAGAAGGAAAGGCAATAAATATTTGGAAACTTGAGCACAAGGAAGAAACAGCACCTGAAGAGCAATAAAATAAATATTTATTCCTGAGAACCCTCCTGTAAAATTGCAGGAGGGTTTTCTACATCTTTTTACCAGTTTTGGACACAATAGCTAATAGAATCCATCGCGAAGGAGGACCAATAGATGAAAAAAGAATTCGGATTGGTTTTATTAGCATTGTTCTTTTTGTCATTGAATGCCATAACTGGTGCGTATGCTGTTGAGGGGGAAAAAGAACAAGCCCCGGTTGGAACTAGTTCTGTCGATAAACCAATGAATTTATTGAAAGAAGAAATGGATGTTTCAGGTGATGGGAAGCCAGATTCCATTGAAATAAACGGAATACCGTATGAAGAAGGAAGTTCTTTTTTGAAGGAAATCAATTTGGAAATCACGGGTTCAAATGGAAAAAACTACAAAGCGGAATTGGACAGTGGCTTTGATCCAGAATTAAAGTTTGTTGATCTTAACCATGATGGAATACAAGATATGTATATTGCCATTCCAACCGGCAGCAGTGGTGGAATTGCCAATCACTTTTTATATACCTTAAAAGACTTTACATTAACGGATATTGGTGTCCCTGATCCGCTGATGATTACAAGCGGGTTCCAGGATGGTTATAAAGCGATCATGACGATTGATAATACCGGTCAAACGTACAATTTTAATTTAATCAGCCGGAAAAAGGATTATGATCGATTAGGCCTTTATGTTAGCGGGAAATTAAATGAGCCTAGAGAGCTGATGGTTGATCCATACAGTTCATTAAAGCCATCCATAGTAAAGGATAAATTATTTGGATTAAAAGGAGTTCAGCAAATAAGCGGGGCATACCATGCAGACGGCATAGCATTTGTGGAATCGAAGTGGATATTCGAAAATGGAAAATGGACCTTGCTTGATACAAAGGTCATAGAGAGAAGTAAAAAGGCAAAAAAGAGCAAGTAAATAAACGGTTTTATAAGAAGTAGTATCTTTGCAATAAGGATATTACTTCTTGGTTTATTTAGAAGAGAAGAATGAAAGGAAATGGGAGAGTCTATGAAAATATTATTTATGATTCGTGATCCCTTTATGAATGCCTATCCAAAGCTGATTGAAGAGGCAAAAGCTATAGCAGAACAAGTAAAGGTATTATGTACTGACAATGGAATCAGCAAAGAGGAGCTATTAAAGGAAGTTAGGGATGTAGCCATCATTGTCGTTGCCATAGTGAAAATAGACCGTGAAGTAATTGATGCAGCACCTCAATTAAAGTATATCATCAAGTTTGGAGCGGGCTATGATAATATCGATGTCGAATATGCATATCAAAAGGGCATTCCCGTCACAAATGCACCAGGACTTAATGCAGAATCTGTTGCCGATCATGCTTTTGGACTGATGCTGGCTGCATCACGAAACATCCCGCAGAAAGATCAGGAAATCAAATCCCATCATTGGGAACTTTCCGTTGGTCATGAAATCTATGGAAAACAGCTTGGAATTGTCGGTTTTGGCTCGATCGGAAAAGCTATTGCGAAACGAGCAGTTGGCTTCGATATGGAAATCCTTGCTTTTGGACATTACAAGGATTTGGATGCCGCCCAAAAATGGAATGTGACGTTTGTAGAGAAAGAGGAGCTTTTTGCAGCCTGCGATTACATTATTATTTGTACTTCACTGACCGATCAGAATCGTAAAATGGTGAATAAAGGGCTGTTAGACCTAATGAAACCAACCGCTTTTATCATCAATATTTCCCGTGGCGGGCTGATTAATGAAGAAGATCTGATTCAAGCCTTGAAACAACAAAAGATAAAAGGTGCAGCATTGGATGTATTCGCTTTAGAACCGCCCAAAAATGAATTAACCTTGCTGCCTAATGTTGTGGCTACTTCCCATATTGGTGGATCAACCTATGAGTCTATTGAAAGAATTGGAATCCTAACGATACAAAACATAAAAAGATTTTTAGTAAATGAAGCATTAGAATATGTTGTAACACCTATTACCAAAAAATAATCTATTCTATTTATAAAAGGCTTCCTTATATAAGGGTGCTTTTTTTATTCAAAAATATAGGAAATAGAAATTGTGTCAATATTTCTCAGTATTTTTACATAATAAATCAAAAACTGTGAAAGATATGCAAGGATAGGGAAATTCTACCATGAGGGAAGTAAAAAGATGCGTAAAAAAATTCTCGCAGTTACTGAAGAAGCTGACGTACTTTGGCAAAACGCAGGATTTAACAGAACACAGTGTTCTTCAGGGAGCAAGTCGGGAAACAGAAAAATACTACCGAAATCGGTGGCAGCACGATAAAATTGTTCGCTCTACGCATGGGGTAAACTGTACCGGTTCATGCAGCTGGAAAATCCATGTGTAGGATGGCATTATCACATGGGAAACCCAGCAAACCGATTACCCTACAACAGGCCCTGATATGCCGGAATATGAACCGCGGGGCTGTCAGCGCGGGGCAACATTCTCTTGGTATACATACAGTCCTCTTCGTGTCAGATACCCATATGTCAGAGGGGATTTGATGCGAATCTGGAAAGAAGTACGAAATAAAATAAATGATCCCGTTCAAGCCTTGGAAATCGATTATGGAGGATCAGGAGAAACGTAAAGAATATAAAAGAGCTAGAGGAAAAGGCGGATTTGTCCGTTCAAATTGGGATGAAGTGTATGAGCTGATCTGCGCCAAATTAATCAATACCCTTCAGGAATATGGACCAGACCGAATTGCCGGTTTTTCACCGATTCCAGCCATGTCGATGGTCAGTCATGCAAGCGGATCCCGTTTCATTAATTTACTCGGCGGAACGATGCTCAGCTTCTATGATTGGTATGCAGATTTGCCACCATCATTACCATAGGTTTGGGGTGAACAGACCGACGTACCAGAGACATCTGACTGGTATAACTCATCTTATTTACTTGTTTGGGGATCAAACGTACCACAAACCAGGACACCTGATGCACATTTCCTTACAGAGGTTCGCTACAAAGGAACGAAGGTTGTCTGCATCGCTCCTGATTATGCGGAATATGTTAAATTCGCTGATCAATGGCTACCGGTACAAGCTGAAATGGATGGAGCGCTGGCAATGGGGATGACCCATGTCATATTGAAAGAATTTTATGTTGACCAGCAAACACCGTTTTTTGAGGAATATGTTAAGCAGTACACAGACCTGCCATACTTGATTACCTTAAAGAAAGACGGAGTGCATTATACTGCCGCCCGGTTTTTACGTGCAAGTGACATTGGAATGGAGCTTGAGTACAAGGATTGGAAGACGAACGTTTATGATAAACAATCAGGGTAGCTAGCTGCTCCTAATGGCAGTATCAGCCATCGCTGGGAAAATAAAGGCCAATGGAATCTTGAAATGAAAGATTCTGATAACAGCTTACAGGGATTGGACCCAGCTCTAACCATGCTCGGAATGGAAGATGAAACAGGTATTTTACAAGTACCTTATTTTGGTACTGAGACCAATGAAATTTTAAAGCGCGGGGTACCGATTAAAAAACTTGAACATAATGGTGAAACCATTTATGTAACGACTGTATTTGATGTCCTGATGGCACAGACCGGTGTGAAACGCGGAAATTTACCTAGTGATTATCCCCTGGATTATGATGATCCAAAACCGCATACCCCAGCCTGGCAGGAAACCATCAGTGGAATTGACAGGAAAGTTTGTGCACAAATTGCCCGCGAATTTGCCCAAAATGCGATTGATTCAGGTGGAAGATCGATGATTATTATGGGGGCCGGGATCAACCATTGGTATCATTCTGATAGCGATTAGTCGTGCCATTCTAAATATGGTTCTCCTTACAGGCTGTGAAGGGGTAAACGGAGGAGGCTGGGCCCATTATGTCGGTCAGGAGAAGGTGCGCCCGCTTGAAGGCTGGCAGACGATTGCCATGGCCAGGGATTGGGGCGGACCGCCGCGGCTTCAAAATGCAACCTCTTTCTTTTATTTTGTAACGGAGCAGTGGAGCTACGATGATCAGCGCCCAGCTGAGCATATTTCACCACTTTATGAGAAGCCGCGCTTGAACAATATGGCAGACTATAATGCATTAGCCGTAAGACTTGGCTAGGTGGCTGCCTATCCACAGTTTAATGCTAATTCATTAAAACTGTATGATCAGGCAAATGCCCAAAATAATGATGAGGCCATAAACTATGTAGTTAATCAGATAAAAAATGGCTCCTTAAAGTTTTCTGTTGAGGAACCAAGTAATCCTGTGAATTTCCCTCGGACCATTTTCGTATGGAGAGCCAATCTAATCAGCAGTTCAGCAAAAGGACATGAATATTTTCTAAAGTACATGCTTGGAACACATAATGGTTTATTGGCTGAGCCTTATAAAGATCTTGGCTGTACAGAAGTAGATGAGAGTATTCCGATTCCTGATGAAGGGAAGCTCGATCTTTTAATTGATTTGAATTTCCGTATGTCCGGAACAGGTATGTATGCAGATATCATTCCAGCTGCAACATGGTATGAAAAGTATGAAATCTGTTCATCTGATACACATCCGTTTATACATCCATTTAATCCGGCTTTTACACCGCCATGGGAAAGCCGAACAGATTGGAATATTTTCAAAAAATTAGCCCACACCTTTAGTCCCGTAATAGCGATAAAAGCAGGATTGACCCTTTGGATTTTACCAGCTCAATCTGTTACCATGATTCCTTCAATCGTTCCTTCAATTGTACGGTCCGATACCGTTAGTTTATCTTGATAATAAAGGCCGATAACAATCACAAGACAGGCTAGAGAAAATTCTGAAAGGGCCATAAATCCAATCGCATAATGACCAGTTAAATCAAACAAGGTTGTTAGAATCAAAAGAGGGAAGAAGCCACCAAGACCTCCCATTGCCGCCACAATGCCGTTAACAATTCCAGACTGCTTAGAAAAATATAAAGGAACAAGTTTAAAAACCGTACCATTCCCAATTCCAGCACAAAAGGCAATCAATATACAGCCAATGGTATAAATAGTTAAGAAGGTTTAAATGACAGAATAAAACCACCAAAAGTGATGCCGCTAAAGACAATGATTAAGATGATATAGGAATTAATTTTATCTGCCAGAAATCCTCCAATTGGACGCATGATCGTAGCCACAACGATAAATCCGGCTGTACGCATGCCAGCATCTACACTTGATAATTGAAATTGATTGACAAGAAATGACGGTAAAAAAACGGTAAACGCGACAAATGATCCGAAGGTAATAAAATAAAAAAGACAGAGAAACCAAAGCTTATAGTTATTATAAACCTCTCTAATTTGCTCGGAGAGGGCTACCTTCACTCGATTTTCTTTTCGATCACCAAAAGGAAACGTAAGGGCCGCAAATACCAAAAGTAAAATGATATATAATTGAATGGATCTTCGCCAACCAAATGTATTGGCCAAAACGGGAGCTGAAAAAGTAGTAATCGCTGTCCCAATATTCCCGGCAACGTAGATCCCATTCACAAACCCTTGCTTTTCTTTCGGGTAATATTTAGGCAGGGCCATTACACCGACAGAAAGTATGGCACCGCTAAGGCCCAATGCTAAACCTCCAATGATTAAATCCATAACAGAATCTGCAACACTGATATAAAACACCGGCAGGATTAAAAACAAAAGACTGATAAAAATACCCACCTTGCTCCATAGCGGTTCGTCCAATAGCCAATTGGAACCCTTAAAATGGATCCTAAAATAACCGGAACTGCTGTTATCATGGCCGTTTCACTTGGAGTAATATCAATATCCGCTTTTATGAAAGAAATGAGTGATGATAAAATAACCCAAACCATAAATCCTAAGATGAGATTTCCAGTCTGCAAAATTAGTTGTGAATTGGCTCGTGCCATCAGTTATGCACCTTCCTACTATATAAAACATGTTCTTTAATAGCATGAACTAATCACTTATAAAACAAAGGGACCAATTTTTAGAAGTTCACCCAAATAAAAGGAACCCTAGATATTTAGGGTTCCTCTAACATATATCGAAATTAACGTTAATTATAGGATTCAATCGCGTGCTCCAACGCATTAAATGCTTGACCAAAAGCAGCAGAAGAGGATACATCACCGGCGTTTTCCAGTGCAATCATTGAATTTTTAGCCTGCGTTAAAGCGGTAATAGCATTCTCAATCATCGTACCCTTATCCCCATATTGGTCTAAGGCAGACTGAAGCTGTTGAATACAGTGGTCTAAATCAATCGCCCCTGGATGATCATATGCTTTTTCTAGCTGCTCTTTCACTTGCTGTAAAATTTCCTTCATTCATTCATCCCTCATTTACATATATTTTTTCCAAATTCTAGTTTGACCAAGAATGAGGATAGTATTCATCCTTATATTTATTGCTGAATGTTTACTTGTTCTCCCGTCCTCTGTACATTAGAGCTAAGCGTCTTCTTGTTGCGCCGCTAAAATCCGCTGTGGGTCTGCCTTTCAAACGGTCTCTGATTGGATTTTGATCCGGCATACCTGTCATGTGTTTTGGATCATAAAAGTTTTCAGTCACGAAAAAATCCCTCCTTTATGACAATAGTATTGCCATTGATATCTATTTAAAAAAAGGATTGCTATACGATTTGTTATTAATATTTAATCCAATTGTCCAAACGAACTTAAGTATACTAAAAATACTTTAAATAGAAACTATTATTATTAACATATTAAAAAACGGATCGAAATGGATGAAAAGGGGAGAACAAAAAAAGGGGACAGCGCACGATGAACATTATGAAAGCTGAAAATTATGTTGAAATGAGTGTACAGGCTTCGGAGTACATCTCGAAAAAAATAGAGTCCAAACCAAACATAACATTGGGACTTGCCACAGGCAGCACCCCTAAAGGGCTGTATGCTAAACTAATAAAAAATTATCTCAGGCACGAAATATCCTTTCAACAGGTTTCAACGATTAATCTGGATGAGCACATCGGCATAAACCAAACAGATCCGAACAGTTATCATTTTTACATGAAGACTCAATTATTCGATCATATTGATATCCGAGAAACACAAACACATCTTCCTTATGGAAATGCCCAAGATTTAGCCAAGGAATGTGACCGTTATGATCTGCTGATTAATCGGTTAGGGGGGATTGATTTACAGATTCTCGGAATCGGACATAACGGTCATATTGGCTTTAATGAACCGGGAAGTTCAGTTAATAGCCGAACCCAAGTTGTTAGACTTACGGAAAGTACAAGAAAGGCAAATGCAAAATTTTTTAAGTCATTTGATGATGTTCCGACCCATGCCATTACGATGGGAATCGCCTCTATATTAGAAAGCAAAGAGATTCTCCTCCTTGCCTCGGGTAGATTAAAAGCAAAAGTGATTGAAAGACTGGTGAAAGGCAAATTGACGAAGCGTTTCCGGCATCAGCCCTAAAATTGCACAAGCACGTTACCATTATTGCCGATAAAGAGGCGTTAAAGTTGTTAGAAAAATGATGCGGTGATGTGATTTTGTCCCTGCTTTACTATTAGCTGTGGTCTTTCTTCAAACTCCATTACTGGCACCAATTTGATGATCTGGTGCCAGATAAACAAATTCCTTCTATATTATATTATTTACTCGTAACGGTTTCATCATGTAAGGCACTCCAAAAAGAAACAACAATCGAAGCGATTACCACAATTACTGGTGCATAAAATATGAGAAACATATCCATAGCTTTCCACCTCACGCATAATCATTTCGTTTTCCTTCTACATATTCCTTATTAAATAAAAAGAGATTAAGCAGAAGATACAAGGACGGAATTAAAAGACATAAGCCTGCAATAAAGGCAATAATTAATGCAGTAGCCATTGCTGCATTGGTAAAGCCATCATAAAGTGTTAGAAATGGATAAAGTAAGTACGGATAATGGGATATCCCATAGGCAAAAAAGGCCAGAAGGAATTGACAGATTAATAATCCTAGTGCAGTCCCATATGACTTCTTTTTCCATAATAAATAAAACGTTCCGACAAATAAAACAAATGATAGACCAAACATCCACCATAAATTCATTAATCTTTCATAGTGTTCAAAATTGTGCGACCGCATTTCGACAATAATCCCAGAAGCTGTCAGGATCATTGGTATAGCCGTAATCAACGCGTACAGTCTCATTAAACTGGTTGCTGCTTCATCTTTAGCTTTATGGGCATACCATGTCAGGAATACAGCAGAAATATATAAAACCGCCGTTAAACTTAACAGCACAATACTCCATGTCAGCGGACTAAAAAAAAGGGCGCCATAATCCAGGACAGGCCCTGCATCTTCCATGCTGATAAAGCCGCCTTCTGAAATGGTCAATACAATCGAAAGGGAGGCGGGGATAAATAAACCGGTTAATCCATAAAGGTATACATATCGCTTGTGGCGGAGTTTTCCATACGTGGTAAATGCATAATATGCACCGCGTATGGCTAACAGAACGATCGCAATGCTGACTGGAACGAGCAGCGTTGTACCATAGTAGTAGGCTGTTTTTGGAAAAAAGCCGACGATTCCAACAAAGAAAAAGACTAAAAATACATTCGTTACTTCCCACACAGGGGATAAATAGCGGTTGATAATTCTCGTTAAAATATGTTCTTTCCCTCTAAACGTACTGAAAGCATTAAAAAAACCAGCGCCAAAATCGATCGAAGCGACCATGACATAGCCGAAGAGAAAAATCCATAATACGGAGATACCGATTATTTCAAGTGTCATACATAATCACCAGCTTTCTCAATACCTTGATCAGCCAACTCTTGTTCAATCGTATTTTTACGAAACATTCTTATCAGGACGACAATGCTGCCTATACCTAAAACGATATATAATCCGGAAAATAAAAGCAGCATTAAATCAACTTGACCGCTTGTTGTTGCTGCAGCTGTTGTTTTCATGATACCCCTTAAAATCCAAGGCTGCCTTCCAACTTCATCAAGCCACCAGCCAGCTTCAATAGCAAGGATTGAAAGTGGACCAGTCAGAAAAATAAGCCATTTGAACCATTTAGTCTGAATCAATTTCCAGTTTTTTATTGTCCCAATCCAATAAATAAGGCCAATTAAAACCGTGATCATGCCGATTGTGACCATTGAATCAAATAAATAATGAATATAGAGCGGTGGTATTTCATCCTTAGGAAATTGGTCAAGCCCAATTACTTCTGCTGTTGGACTGCTATGAGCTAATATACTAAGAGCGTAAGGAATCTTGATAGCATATTTAACTTCCTCCTGATCAAGAATTCCATATAAAATAAGCGGGGCATTACCTTCCGTTTCTAAATGCCATTCAGCAGCAGCTAATTTTTCAGGCTGATATTCTGCCAGGAATTTACCCGAAAAATCACCAATCACGGCTGTGGCAATTGAAAAGATCAAGCCAAGCTTCATCGTGAGAAAAAGAGCTTTTTTATGATAAACATGCTGCGAGCCCCTGAGCAGCCGAAAAGCAGCAATGGAGGCAAGCACAAATGCGCAAGTCATATAGGCAGAAACAAGAACATGTGACACTTTAGTCGGGACGGCCGGATTAAACATGGCCAATAATGGTCTAATATTCACAAGCTGTCCGTCTTGAATATCAAACCCCTGTGGCGCATTCATGAGACCATTCACAATGGTAATGAATACAGCAGAGAAAGAAGCACCGACAGCAACAGGAATCAAAAGCATTAGGTGTTTTTTCTGATTTTCAAATCGATCCCAAGTATACAAATAAATACCTAAAAAAATAGCTTCGAAGAAAAAGGCGAAGGTCTCCATAAACAAGGGGAGAGCAATGATGTGACCTGCAAGTTCCATAAATCTTGGCCACAATAATGACAGCTGCAACCCGATGGCAGTACCTGTAACAACGCCGACAGCAACCGTTATCACGAATCCACGGGCCCATCTCCTTGCTAAAAGGATGTAGTGAGGATCGTTTTTTTTGATCCCAATCCATTGTGCAATCATAATCATCAGTGGAATGCCAACACCTATGGTTGCATAAATGATATGAAAAGATAATGTTAATTCTGTTAAAACACGGCTGTAAAACACAGCCTTTTCATTAACCATATTTCAAATCTCCTTATCCTGAAAAAATACGACCTAAAATAGACAATCCCATAATAAAAGCGACAATAAAACTCAGCCAAATTAATTTACATTCTTGTTTTTTATACACGGAAGTAACTCCTTTACGTTCATAAAATCACAAATATTTTGCGGAATTTTAGCAGTCTTTGTTAGGATATCCGAAACGAATCCTTTTATTCTTTTTAAGAGGGAGGGTAATGTTTTGGCGGATGTGTAGATAAAAAAAGATAAAGTAAGAGGGATGGCTTGTCCTGCAAATTAGTTCCCCGCAAATTGGGGAAGCGGGTAAAAGAGAATTCTTGGTAATCAGGACATAAAATGTGATTATTTTGTAAATCGATTTGCATAGCATGAAGCAACAAAGGAATTCGGTTTAATCTTAGGTTCGATTCCCATCGATTCGATCCTTTCAACCATTTCTGCTACAAATATTCTTGTCTTATTCCGATTTCCTGCTCCGATATCAAGGTGACCTTCCATCGTAAAAGAAGCACCTCTATATATATTCGGAAGAACGATATCGATCATTTTATTTTTTCTTTCTTCGGTAAACATTGAAACAATTTCTTCGGTCAATGAGGTTTCCTTTGAGATTCTTTCATGCAGCATTTTCATTCTTTTTGGAATCACAATCTTTCGAATACAAGCCCATGCACCTTTACCCTCATTTAGAATGACAATCCCTGTAATAAACCTTGTATATTTATCATGTACTTGGGAGTCAGTGCCAATCATTAATCGAAAATTGCCATTTCTGTCTAAATTCATAAATTTAATAATCCTTTCGAACGCTTGTTCAAATGTCATCTTATTTTCCTGTGAATTTTGAAACAATTCATTCCTTTCAATTTCAAACTTCATCCTATCACCTTCACTTTCATTTATTGAAATTCACTAAAAAACATGCCTTAGACATGCCATAATCATAATTTATGCAGCCTTGACCCAAAAAAATGATCTGGTTTAATAAAATTTTTAAATAAATGAAAACTGGTAGTTGAATTGAATACATTTACACTTGAATGAAAATAACTCACAATCGAAACAGTTCACGAGCCACAACATTGCAAGTCCTCATTTTATTGGCATACAATGATTATAGGTAGAAATATACTTGACTGGAAAAAAGCATTTGTTTACTATGAACTTGACATTTCTGTGTCATGAAGTATAATGATAATCATTCTGCTCCTACATAAGAGTAACTAAAATCTCTCTTATGCCTATAGACAGATTTTAGTTTTCATGATATGAAATAATAGATTATTAGATTGATTATTTTTTCACTAAAATAAAAGAAGATCGTGTATAATAGTTTGTTAGAAAGTAGGTGTAACAATGAATAAAGGCTTCCTTAAAGGTACAAGTATTCTCAATAAATACATCGGATTTTTCTTATTGACAGTATTGTTCCTATGGATCAAAACATACCTTATTCAACTCACACAATTTAATTTAGGCATTGAAAATGGAATTCAAAAATTTTTGTTGTTCTTAAATCCTTTAGGATCAGCTTTATTATTCCTAAGCTTTGCATCCCTTTTTAAAGGTCGTAGAAAGTATATCTGGTTAATGATCGTCCATTTCTTAATGACATTCCTTTTATACGCTAATGTTTTGTATTATCGATTCTTTAATGATTTTATTACGCTGCCAACGATTTTTCAGACACAAAACTTTGGTGATGTAAGCAGCAGTGTAACTTCTCTATTAAGGCCATATGATTTCTTATTCTTTGTTGATAATGTTTTGTTAATAGGTTTACTTGTATTTAAATTTGCCAAAATAGAAATGAAGAATATAAGCAAAAGAAAAGTAGCTGCAATCGTTTCCTTTTCTTTGGGTATTTCATGCCTTAATTTAGCCTTAGCTGAAGCAGATCGTCCTCAGTTGTTAACACGAGGTTTTGATCGGGCATATGTGGTAAAATATTTAGGAACGTATAACTACACAATCTATGATGCCGTTCAAAGTACAAAAGCATCTGCACAAAGGGTTACAGCAGACAGCAGTGATATTACAGAAGTGATTAACTTTACACAATCCAATTATGCTGAACCAAATCCAGCGACATTTGGTATTGGTAAAGGAATGAATGTGATTTTCTTCCATCTTGAATCCATGCAAAACTTTTTAATCAATTATCAATTAAATGGGGAAGAGGTAACACCATTTTTAAACTCTTTAACAAGAGACCCAAATACGATGTATTTTGATAACTTCTTCCATCAAACAGCTCAAGGGAAAACAGCTGATGCTGAATTTTTAATTGAAAACTCACTATATGGATTACCGCAGGGATCTGCCTTTACAACAAAAGGCTTAAACACATACCAGGCTACACCAGCCATACTAGGTCAGCAAGGTTATACATCTGCCGTATTCCATCCAAACTCAGGTACATTCTGGAACCGTAATGAAATTTATAAGTCATTTGGCTATACAAAGTTTTTTGACTCAAACTATTATGAAATGAAGGAAGAAGATCTTGCTGATTATGGATTAATGGATAAGCCATTCTTTGAAGAATCAAAGCCATTGCTTGAAACATTACCGCAGCCATTCATGGCTAAATTTATCACTGTATCAAATCATTATCCATATCCGATTGATGAAGAGGATGCAACAATAGCACCTCATACAACGGGCGATAAATCAGTTGATTCTTATTTCCAGACGGCCCGCTATGCAGATGAAGCATTAGAGCAATTCTTTACGTATTTGAAGGAAACTGGTTTATATGATAATTCTATAATTATTATGTATGGTGACCACTATGGTATCTCTCAAAACCATAATAAAGCAATGGAGCAAGTTCTTGGCAAAGAAATTACACCTTTTGAAAGTGCCGGATTGCAACGTGTACCATTCTTTATTCGTGTTCCAGGAATGCAAGGTGGAATCAACCATGAATATGGTGGTCAAATTGACATCATGCCAACACTTCTACACTTGCTTGGAATTGATACAAAGAATTATGTACAGCTTGGAACAGACCTTTTATCGGAAGGACATGATGAACTAATTCCTTTCCGTAATGGTGATTACGTAAGTCCAACAATTACATCAATCAGTGATAAATTTTATGATTCTACTACAGGATTAGAAATAGATGAGAGCCGAATAGAAGAGGCTAAGCAAGATCAGGAAATTGTCCGTCATAAATTAGCCTTATCTGATAAAGTGGTCAATGGTGATTTATTACGATTCTACGCTCCTGAAAACTTTACTCCAATCGATCGCTCTGATTATGATTATACAAAA
The DNA here is from genome assembly GCF_036670025.1 of Niallia oryzisoli. NCBI lineage: Bacteria > Bacillati > Bacillota > Bacilli > Caryophanales > Bacillaceae > Niallia > Niallia oryzisoli. Next base: position 2,191,848 of record NZ_CP137640.1, read on the forward strand.
TCAGATGATGAATCAAATGAAGAATAAGTAAAGAAATCATTAATTTTTAAAAGGGACTGCCGATTTGGCAGTCCCTTTTTGCTTGATAGTTTTAGATAAAAAAATCAGCACTATTTGACAGTGCTGATTTTTAACTTCCAAAAATCAATTTGAAAAAGTTTTTCTTTTTTCGAGGCTTTTTATTCTCGTTTTCACTGCTAGCAGCGATTTCTGATTTTTCTTTCAATACATTCTCAAGTTGTGTAACCCGCTCTGTTAATAAGGAAATTTGCTCTTGCAACTCTTCCATTTCGCGTCGATGCTGTAGAATTTGATATGAGACAACTGCATCGGCTTTCTGATTTAGGCTGTTTTCTATACTCTTCAATTTATGAGTTAATTCAAAGATATTTTCATTTGCCTGCGTTTGTTTTACGATTCCCGTACGTTTTGGCAGTTGAATGGAAATATCCTGAAGAAGTACACCTTCTTGGAGCTGCTGTTTGACTTGTTTTAACAGCTCAATATCTTCTTCAGAGAAAATAAAATGTCCTAACTCATTTCTTTCCATCTCTAAATTTAACTGTTTTACCCATCTTTGTACAGTACTGGTCGAGATTCCTAGCAATTTAGCAACTGCCTTTGTATTCAATAAAAATCCCTCCTTTATCAACTATTTCTCCTTTCTTTAATACATTCCTTCAAGGATGACAAAACAAGAAGTAATTCGTCAATAAAAATTATAATTCTATCATTTGTCGCATGAATGACGGGCAATTGTTTAGACATCATTGATTTACCTGCTGATTCATTGAAAAAGTTCTTTCAAGAAAATAAGAATCATAGGATGTTAATAGTAAATAAAAATCGTTGTAATATAAGGGAGGGATCCTATGATACAGGAATTGGCACATGCCATTAAAAATAAAGATGTTATCCTTTTTGTCGGATCTGGTGTTCCCAAAAATTTAGGATTACCCGTTTATTCTGAATTAATCAATCAAATGGCTGAAAATCTAGGCTATGATCCAGCTCAATTCAATTCCTGGGGAAATGGTGATTTTTTGATCATGGCCGAATATTATTATAATCAAAAAGGCACATTAGGAGCATTGAGAAGCTGGATGGACCGGTTATGGCATCATTCAAAGATTGATATTGGAAAATCGGAAATATATAAAATGATTATTGAATTGGATTTCCCTGTCATCTATACAACGAATTTTGATCGCTGGCTGGAGTATGCTTATGATTATTATAAAAAGGAATATATCAAGATCACAAATGTAGCGGACATTGCCAGAATCAAAATGAATAAAACCCAGATAATTAAATTTCATGGCGACTTTGATGATGATTCATCCCTTGTTTTAACGGAATCAAGCTTTTTTAAGCGGCTCGATTTTGAATCATCGTTAGATATAAAATTACGTTCAGATTCTCTCGAAAAATCAATTTTATTTATTGGCTATAGCTTGTCAGATATCAATATTCGCTATATGTTATACAAACTGCATAAACAATGGAAAGAATCTAATTATGAACATATTCGTCCAAAATCATATATTTTATTAGTCGAGCCTAATCCTATCAAAGAAAGTATATTAAAAGAAAGGGGAATTATTCCTATTGTATCGGTAAACGAAGAACCTGGGACTGCCTTAATGAACTTTCTTAAAAGCTTAAAAGATAGAATATAGGACAGCTTGAAATATTACATGCATATATCTTTCATCATACCATATAGGAAACCAAAAATGGTGAATCGTTACTGATAAATCCATTTATTCTGAATATTAACTGCATCTAAAGATACATGGAATAAAACCCCCTTTGCAGTGGCAAAGAGGGTTCATTTCATGGTACATTTGTTATAAGCATACATTACTCTCTATCAAAGAAAAGATAAGTGATTGAATCTATTCGTTTTCATCCTTACTTACATTTTTGTTTTCAAGCGCCTGAATTCTCCGTTCAAGTTCCCGAAATTCTTCTTTTGTGACAAGATTTAAATTCATTAAAGCCTGATTTACTCTTGTTTTTACGATATCATCTATTTCCTGCTTCGCTTGTTCTCCTTTTTCAACCCACTGCTGGATAAGCTCTTTTGATTCATTTCTGCTCACTTCACCTTTTTGAACTAGTGTGTCAACCACTTTTTCAATTTGTTCTTTTGTTACAACTGCAGCACCTAAACCGAGTGTAAAAACTTGTTTAAAAAGATCCATTTCCAAATCCCTCCAGTTGTCATAATTACTTTTTATGGGTACGGTGATTAAAAAGGAGCAAAAAATAGAATCTTCTCCTTACTATTGAACACCTCAAACTTTATACTTTTATCATACACTATTTGTAAAAAATTGCGTAATAAATATGCAGGATATCAGCAAGAATAAAGCAAAAAGGATTTGTTTTTACTCGGACAAAAACGAGAAGTAGATAGAAAGGTAAGTCTATTCTAAAATAAAAAAATAGTATAAAATCCGACTATTGTCGTCATAAAATTTGAAGAAATAATTACCATTCGATACAATAAATGTAGTCATAACTATGGTAATTCTTGGTTTATGGCAAAAAATAAAACTACTACATATTATTTTCTTGGGAGGAATGGAGAATGGCAGATTTAAAAGGAACAAAAACAGCAGACAACTTAAGAGCAGGTTTTGCAGGGGAATCACAAGCAAACCGCCGCTATCTTTATTTTGCTGAGAAAGCAGATTTAGAGGGTGCTGAAGAAGTAGCAAGCTTATTCCGCAGCATCGCCAACGGTGAAACAAAACATGCTTTTGGTCACTTTGATCACCTTCGCTCTAACGGAGAAGGAGATCCTGCAACAGGTCTTCCGGTAGGTAGCGTAAAAGAAATGCTTGCATCTGCAATTGCTGGTGAAACATATGAATATACTGAAATGTACCCTGGTTTTGCAGCTACAGCTCGAAAAGAAGGCTTTGACCAAATCGGTGAGTGGATGGAAGTAATGGCAAAAGCAGAACGTGTACATGCGCAGCGCTTCCAAAAGTTACTAGATTCTTTAGAAGATTAATATGAAATGGGGTTGTCCCAGAAGCACCAAATGGGACAACCTTTATTTTTACTATTACATATGAGGTGAACTAAACATGACAAGTACAATTACTAAACAAGATATAGTTTCACTATCTACATATCGCCAGGGCAGGGAAGAATATCTAGAAAAAATGATTGCCTACAAAAGTAACCGTCGAATTCAAATAGGTGAAAACATTTCCTTATTATTTGAAAATCGAAATACTGTTCTATTTCAAATTCAGGAATTACTTCATAGCGAAGACTTAGAAGATCCGAACGAAATTGAGGAATATATTGAAATATACTCCGGAATGCTGCCAAACGAGAATGAATTGTCAGCAACTCTTTTTATTGAATTAGACAATCAATCAAGACTACAGGATTTATTAAAGAAACTAAAGGGCATTGAACATCATTTATCATTAGTGATTAATAATCAGCCCGTAAAAGCTGTTTTTGAAGAAGAACATGATGACCGTGAATTCACAACAAGTGTCCATTATCTAAAGTTCCCATTCAGTGAAGCGATTAAAAATCTCCTTGTAAACGAATCTGCTGATACCATTAACGTGACATTACAGCTTGATCATCCTAACCTACAAGAGAAAGTTTCCCTGCCGCCAATCACGATTAAAAGTCTGCAAAAAGATTTATCTTAATTTAAAACTAAATTACTTTAATAGAAGGCTAAAAACAAGATCTCTCTTATCTAAAGAGGGATTTTTTTGGGCCTTTGGTCCGTCAATGGCAGGAATTGTTTTATCATGGCCGCTACTCATCCGTCAAGATGTCATCACCAGACTTTACAGCACTCGCTGCAGCGTATGGAATAGAAGGGGCATTAGCAAATAACCTTGACGAGGCAGACAGCATCATTCAACAAGTATTTCAACAAAACAAGCCATTATTAATGGTATTCGATAGTACTGAGGAAGAGAATGTATATCCAAGCTCTTTTTCAAAGTGTATAAACTTTTGATCACGACCATTATTTGATATTCTAATAATATATGAATTTTAATGGAACGAGGGGACGCTGGTGAAAAAAATTAAAAAAGTAACGTTAGTCGGTCTGGGGGCAATTGGAACGGCTTATGGAAGTTTACTGCAGGATACTTTAAAAGACTCATTTCAAGTGGTTGCCAACGAAGAACGTATTAAACGATATAAGGAAAAGGGAATACTTATCAATAATCAACCATACCATTTTCATTACATAACTCCTGAAACGAATACAGATCCGGCAGATCTTGTTATTTTCGCTGTAAAAAATGCCGAACTTCCGCAAGCGATTGAAGATGTTCAGCATCACGTCGGTCCAGATACGATCATTCTCTCCTTACTAAATGGCATTTCGAGTGAAGAAGAGATTTATGCTGCCTTTAAAAATGAACATATACTATATAGTATGAGTGTTGAAATCGACGCCGTAAGAACCTTTAATGAAGTTCGCTTCACGACTCGCGGAAGAATTGTATATGGCGAAATGGAAAATTCCTTATCCGAGGATGTCCTTGCTGTTAAGGAATTATTTGAAAAAGTCGGGATAGATTATGAAATTTCCCGTAATATCTCGCATACAATGTGGTGGAAGTTTATGATCAATGTCGGCATCAACCAAACATCAGCTGTATTAAAAGCCCCATATGGAGTTTTTCAGTCATTACCGATTGCCTATGAGTGGGTTGAATCTGCGATGCGGGAAGTCGTTGCTTTATCGGTAAAAGCTGGAACAGGTTTAATAGAGGAAGATGTGAAAAAATTCTGGCCGATCATCAATAAACTATCCCCAGAAGGAAAAACATCCATGCTGCAGGATGTTGAAGCAGGCCGAAAAACAGAGGTAGAATATTTTGCCGGAAAAGTATGTGAACTTGGAAAAAAATACGAAGTTCCTACTCCGATAAATGAACAGCTCTATAAAATGATTCGAATCATTGAGGAAATGGAAAAACTTAATAAATAAATGCACAACAATACCCACCACAATTAAATATGCCGGTGGGTATTTTGGATTTTATTCACGTGAAAAATTATTGTATGGAAAGTTGATGCAAAGTTTTTGGAGAATTAAGAGGTCTTAACTAGATTATAGGAAGAATCTTCTTCATCCCATTGAAAAATACCCTCTTGCAAACGTATTATTGTATCGAAAGGACATTGAATCGTACGATTTCCTTCAGATGACATTGGTTGGAGTTCTTCTTCATACTGCTTTTTTAATTGAAGCAAATCAATTTTAGATGCAACCCGAACAATCATTTCAAGTGTTATTTCGTTTTCCATCACTCCAAAATATTTACAAATCGAAGTCTGGAAATTCTTATTATATTGGATCATCATTGGTAAATCATGAATACTTGCAACACCAAAAACATCCTTAATGATATCTTCGTATCTTAACTGACTGCCTGTTGCAAAGGCAATTTGATCGGTTTCCGGATTGGCTAAATAATAAATGGTTTCAACTTCATAACTCAACGAAAACATCCTTTCTGACACATCATATACTGTCGTTTTTCATAACATTATTTAATTATAACATAATTTATCGAAAATTGTTGTCGTTTTTTGTCGTTTTATAAAATAACAAGAGGTGCACGAGTCAACCGGTTAAATGAACAAAGATACACCACTTTATTGTTATTTAAGTTTATAATAGTAATAATATTAGACTCCTTATGAAATAGGTGATTCCCATTAAAAATTGGATTAAATCACTCACGTTCCTTTTCATCCTTTCAATCATGATCTATTTCTTGTTTCATGCCGAATGGTTTCAGGCGATTAGAAACGGAGATATAAGTGAAAATATTCAAGAAAATTTATGGATTACTTTGCTCATTACATTAGTATTCATGATCATTCAAAATACTTTTACCATTATTCCCTTAATTCTCGTCATTACCGTCAATTATACATTGTTTGGTTTTTTTAACGGATTTCTCTGGAGCTGGTTGTCAAGTATCATTGGTGCAGCGCTTATGTTTTTTGGAAGCAGGTATTTATTTCAAGACTGGGTTCTTCCAAGAATAAAAAAGCAATTCGTTGAAAAAATTGAAAGGAAAGGATTTTTATTTGTCTTTCAAGCGAGAGTTATGCCGTTTATCCCAACCAGTTTGATTAATATTCTCGGCGGGATCAGTTCCATTCACTTTAATTCCTTTATTATGGCAACGATATTAGGAAATTTTATTTATTTTTTTCTTCTTATCTTAATTCCTGCCGGATTAATGAATTCGCAAATAAATGATTTTCTAATCGAAGCTTTTGTTCTTCTTGCTGTCATCTTGTTCCTACTTTATAAATGGAAAAAAAGAAAGGGAGAAAAGGGGACGTTTTCGGATCACTCCAAAGGCGTATAGCACAAATAAGAAGGGGCCAAAAAAGCCCCTTTTTTAATTTGCTAAAAAATTTTCCGTATAATAGGGTCTTGATTCAGAATCAAATGCAACCCCGACTCCTAAAGCTTCAAAATCCTGCTGAAGGATATTTTCACGATGCCCAAGAGAATTCATTAACCCTTCATGGGCAAAAATACTGCTTAACTGCCCAGCGGCAAGATTTTCACCTGCTGCCCGAAATGAAATATGATCCTCTTTCATTCGGTCAAAAGGGGACAGTCCTTCGAGGTTTGTATGGTTAAAATAATGATTTACCACCATATCTGTACTATGATTACGTGCTGTTACTTTCACAGCTGCATCCCAGGATAAAACAGGCAGACCATGGACAACTCTTGCAGCATTCGTTAAATCAAATAGCTGATATTCAAAGCCTTCCATCAGCTCTTGGCTCTCTTTAGAATAATAAGCATCCTTTTGCTGCTCCAAATCATTACGAATGATTTGGATGGCCGTTACTGAGTTTTCCTCATGTTTATCGTAGAAAACGGTCACATAGCTGTCATCTAATTCAAATAAATTAAATTCATCGTTATTTTCAATTTGGTAGGAAATAAATCCCTTTCGAATGTTCGTACTCGGATCGCCAAGCTGATCAAGAACGGCTTCTTTAGGGGATCCTATTTTGATGCCTTGTTTCGAGGTTAGTAAGTCTTGGTTCGTATACAGCCCAGCCACTTTATCCTCCTCATCATATGCGACCATGAAGAAATTTTGATAATTTTCATGGTAAGCGAACCACTTCACACCATATTCATTGTAAGAAGAACGCTTTGCTTCACCTGCGATACGTTCTACATCCGCTTTCGAATCACCAAGTTCAATATTATGAATGGAGAAAGAATGCGAAATTGGATCCTCTAAGTCAGGTTTTGCTATTTTTTCATTCTCCTGCTCCCGACCTTTCTGATTCTTTAACGCCTCATCTATTTCATTTAACAGGGAATCTAACCCGGTATCTAACGTATTAAGCGCAGTTGTAACATTTGGATGTTCCTTAAATGCTTCAAGCTTCATTTTGATATTTTCAAATCCAGACTGTCCATTCAGCCCTGTCTGGTCTTTTCCAATGAGGTACCAAATGCTGCTAACCAGTAATATGGTGGTCAAAAGTCTAAAGAGTAATCTCAAATCATTACCTCCCTGCAAAAAATGATCTTATTAAGCTGTTAAAATAATAGACCATTTTATGATGGAATAAACCCTTTTCATCTCTTTTGAATTTTGGATGGATTATTAATTTTGTAAGGGACCGGAACATCTACGATAAACTCTTCCTCTGCATCTTTGCCTTTCGGCAGTTTCTTTTTTACAATCTTGCCGTCAAATTCAAGATTGTCACCGGGAGCAAGCTCAAATTTCTTTAATGTTTTCGAATGGGAACACCAGGCAAGGCCTATCTCTAGCGGATTTTCCTGTTGAATCACAACATTTTCTAAGACAACCACTTCATCATTTTCTTCATTGAAGTTATTCCAGCTTAAAGCAAATTGTTTAACAGCTGCTGTAAAATGGACCTTTTCAGCCGGTAGTTCCAGTTTTGCTGTTTTCACTTTTTTTTCTGTTTTCTTCTCTAGTTTCTTTTCAACCGTAAGTTTCTGCTCGGATTCTTCATTTTGCTCTTTTGCAGTGGAAGTAGTTTTTTTATCTTGAGTGCTTGTAGGAGCAGTTTTATCCTTATCTTTTTCTATTTCCGTTACATTCGCTTTTTCAAAGCTGGGTGATTGCATTTCCTTTAGGTAGGCAGGGTGGATACAGGTAAGGTTTCCATCCTTAAACTCAAGGACAATCGTATTAAACTCACCAGTAACTCCATAAACTTCATAGCCTATAATTGTAACAAGCCTTTGAAAGGTTCTTTCTTTATACCAGAATGCTTCCTTGGTCGTTGACAGACCCCATTCCTTAAGCTTTTCTATGTAATGTGCATCATTTTCGAATGTCACAAAATCTCCTTTAGGAGGAAAATATGTTGTGTTGCTTGAATCTTCAATATGTGGCAAAGTAGCAGCCATTTCTTCCACATCCTTTCTAGACCATTGTACACTATATCAAATAGCTGATAAAGAATTGGAAGGGAGCAGCTTTCTTTAAATTTCCCTGCGAAAGGGTTTAGAGGAGGGGATTGAGAATATATTAGGTATAATGATTAATAAGGTTAAAAATAAAAATATGTTTATCAATGAAAAGAGGGGGAATATTTGTGACTACCTATAAAACACGGCAGGAAGTACCTGAGCAGGAAAAATGGAATTTAGACGATCTCTATTCGGATCTTAATCGTTGGGAACAAGATTATCAACAGATTGAGGTAATGGCAGAGAAATTAAAAACATTTGACGGTCAGATTCATGATGGTCACTCACTCTATCAATACTTAAAACAAAGCGAAGATCTTTCCTATCTTTTTAATAAACTCTATGCTTATGCAATGTTAAAAGTTGATGAAGATACAAGGGAGACTTCCTCTCAATCTTTATTGGACAAGGCAAAACAATTAAGTGTCAAAGTGAGTTCATCTACATCGTTTTTTATGCCTTACTTATTGAGTCTGAAAGAAGAGACATTACAATCTTATATTAATGAAGAAAAGGGATTAGACTATTTCGCTGAGGACTTGATGGAATCTTTTCGTTATAAACTACATGTGTTAAGCAAGGAGCAAGAGGAGGTACTTTCTCAATTAGGTGAAGCCTTGTCGGTACCAAGTCACACATTTGGGATGATTAATAATGCTGATATTAAATTTGGCGAAGTAACCGATGATAACGGAGAGCCTGTTGAACTTACAAGAGGAATGTATGCAAAATTAATCGAGGATGAAAACCGAGAAAAAAGAAAAGAAGCATATTTTGCTTATTACAAGCCTTATCTGCAACTAAAAAATTCAATTGCTGCAACACTTTCTGGCGCGATTAAAAATAACGTGACAATGGCGAAAATACGCAATTATCCATCCGTATTAGAAAAAGGTTTATTTGGTGATAGAGTCCCAAAAGAGGTCTATGAGAACCTAATTGCAACGACAAAGAAAAATATTGCTCCACTTCATCGTTATACAAAAATACGTAAAGATAAATTAAATCTGGATGAACTTCATCAATATGACATGAGTGTCCCATTGATCAGCGGAGTCAAGCCAGTCATTTCATATGAGGAAGCCTACGATACAATGCTAAAAGCCTTATCGCCGCTCGGGGAGGACTATATTCAAAATTTAAAGGAATTCAAAGAGGCCCGTTATATAGATGTTCGGGAAACACCAGGAAAAAGGTCTGGAGCCTATAATCTAGGTGTATACGGTGTGCATCCATTTATTCTCTTAAATCATCAGGATGATTTAGATAGTTTATTTACCCTGGTCCATGAATGCGGACATGGGGTACACAGTATGCTAAGTTCAAAATACCAGCCGCAAATAACAGCCAGGTATAGTATATTTGTTGCGGAAGTTGCCTCGACCGTTAATGAAGTATTGTTAATTAACTACTTATTAAAGCATGAACAGGACCCTAATGTCCGAAAGCATCTACTTAATCATTTTATTGACCAATATAAAGGGACATTCTTTACTCAAGTCATGTTTGCTGAATTTGAAAAGAAAACACATGAAATGGCAGAAAAGAGTATGCCGCTAAATGTAGAAGTCTTTAATCAAACCTATGAAACCTTATTTAGAGAATACAATGGGGATGAAATCGTTTTTGATGAACAAGTAAAATATGGCTGGTCAAGAATCCCTCACTTTTATCGTCCTTTTTATGTATATAAATATGCGACTGGCTACGCATCTGCCATTCATTTGGCTACAAGGATCTTTGAAGGCGATGAGGAAACGATCCGAACCTATTTAGAATTTTTAAAGAGCGGCAGCTCAGATTATCCGCTTGAATTATTAAAAAAGACGGGTGTAGATTTAACGTCACCTGAACCTATTGAAAATGCCCTAAAACGCTTTGAAGACTTGATAGAAGAATTCTCCGAACTATAATAGAAAAAGGTGTCAATACCATGCACTATGGGACCTGACACCTTTTTTAAATTAGTGCTTATTATTCTTATGATTAATAATTGACTCAATAATATTTTCAATATACTGATCTATAAGTAAATTTTTTCGATATTGTATATAGATTTTATTAGGAATATGCTGGAATTCCTTTATTTCTTTAACCATTAGCTGCTCCCGGTCCTTTTGGTCAATCCCGATTAATGGTGTAATTCCAATCCCAATTCCACTAGCAACTACTTTTTTTAACATTTCATTATTACCAACTTCAATATGCTTAATATTCGGGATGCCGACTAAACGTTGATCCACACTTGAATTAAAAGGGGAGTTTCTCCGGTGCCAAATAATGGTTTCATCATGTAAATCATCCATTTTTATATCTTCCATTTCGGCAAGCCGATGATGTTTGCCACAAATGAGAACGAGCTTGTCATCAAACAAATATTCCGAAATGAGATTTGGATTATACGCTACATCATTTCTAGTAAGGACCAAATCTAATTCACCTGTGATGATCTGTTCATTTAATTTGTTGGAATCCTCACCCTCAATAACTGTAATATTCAAATCATCAATCAAAATAATTGATCTTATTAGCTCTGTTATAAAAGAATAAGAAAACCCAGGAGGGAACCCTACTTTTAAATTTGGAAATTTAGAAGACAAGGTTTCTTCTTTTGAATACTTAACATATGAAAGGATTGTAGTTGCATACTTAAGAAAAACTTTTCCTTCTCTTGTCAATGCTACATTTTTACCTGATCGTTCAAATAATTTGCATGAGAGTTCGCTTTCTAAGTTTTTCATTCGCGCCGTAACAGTAGGCTGCGTTACATTTAGATGTTCAGCCGCTTTTGAATAATTATTATACTCATAAATGGCTAGAAATGTTTCAAGTTGACTTGTGTCCACGAGTATACCTCCTATAATAATGAAACCATTTATATATTTTTCCAAATTTCGTCATAACTACACAATAACATGGTTATATCACTCACTCCATATAGGTGCTATCATAATTTGTCGAATGATGAAATTTTATTAAGAAAATTTCTATTGAAATATTAAAAAAATTTATAACTATTTAAATAGTAATAAAAAAATTTTCATTTGTCCATTAACATTACTTTTTTAAACAACATAATGATAGTAAAAACTATATTAATATTGATAGTAGACGGTTTTTTCAATAGATATATTTAAAAATATAGAGCAAATAAACAGATTTGAAAATAGGTCTATAAAAAAAATATTGAATAACTCATGTAAAAAGAAGATATTTTTAATTAGATTTTGACGAATTTTGCATATATAATGTGAATATAGTGAAAAACAGAGAAAAGTTAAAATCTTTCTCACTTAAAAAAAGCAAAAAAATATTTTTGTTAGAGCAGGAGTTTGGGATATAATATAATCGTGTGTATCCGGTTTCACTCTAACGGTAGGGAGGAATGCGCAAAACGTATCATAATATTTATTATTGTGTAATAATTATAAAGTTATGATATAATGATATAGTAAATTAATAATAACCTTGTTTTAGTATTAGTTTTTATGTCTTTCAATATAAAACCTAATAAACTACAAAATGCTATTATTCATTTACTCAAATTGTAAGCGCGTTCAAGCAAGAATTTTCACTCTATCCACGCAATAAAAATAATCTCGAAAGATTATTTTTATATAAAATTTCTAAGTATATAGTATTCTAGGAGGGACATTGATGGGGAAATATATTAGAGAAGACAAAGAGAAGTTGTCTTTCAAAGTCAATCGACAAGCATTTGTTAATCCAGAGATTTTAGAAACAGAGAGAGACGCTATTTTCAATAAGTGCTGGCTTTATATTGGACATGAATCTGAACTACCAAACAAAGGTGATTTCCATAGAAGAAAAGTTGGCGGACGTAACTTAATCTTTACTCGCAGCCAAGATGGCGAAATTCGCGCGTTCTATAACAGCTGTCCACACCGTGGAGCATTAGTTACTCGTGAAGCTTGTGGTAACTCTAAAGTATTCCGTTGCTTCTACCATGCATGGAGCTTTAATAACCAAGGTGAATTAGTTGGTATGCCTGATAAAGCAGGTTTCCCAAATGACCATAACTGTGATGGATCTAAAAACCTTGCTACAGTAAAGCGTCTTGAAAACTATCGCGGATTTATGTTTGTTAACTTCGACGATAACGCTATTTCTTTAGAAGATTACTTAGGAAACGCTAAAGAATATTTAGATTTAGTTGCTGACCAAGCATATGCTGCTGAAGATCCATCTCTTGGAATGGAAGTTCTAACAGATCCTCAACAATACAGCGTACGTGCTAACTGGAAGCTTCTAGGCGAAAACAGTGTTGACTTATACCATGGTGTACCAACACACAAAACTTATTTTGATATTGTTGCTACTCGTGGCGGTACAATGGAAAAAGACAGTCTTATTGGTGAAGGTAAAGACCTTGGCGGCGGACATGCTGTTATGGAATACTACTCTGCATGGCCAAGACCAGTAGGTAAATGGATCGAAGGTTACGGAGAAGAAGCAAAAGAAGTTATCGAAAAGAACATTGAAAGATTAGAAGCAAAATTCGGTAAAGAAAGAGCACACCGTATTGCTAAGAAAAACCGTAATATCTGGATTTTCCCTAACCTAATCATCAATGATATCATGGCTATCACAATCAGAACTTTCTATCCAATCGAACCTGGATATATTGAAGTAACTGGTTATGCATTAGCACCAAAAGCAGAAGGAGAAAACTTCAGACAAGTTCGTAACGATAGCTTCCTAGAATTCTTAGGACCATCAGGTTTCGCAACTCCAGACGACAACGAAGCACTTGAACTTTGTCAAGAAGGTTTCTTAAATGCTAAAGAAGTTGGCTGGAATGATATCTCTAAAGGTATGAACAGAGAAGTACCTCAAGCAACAGACGAAGCACAAATGCGTGCATTCTGGCGTAGATGGAATGAATTAATGTTAGCTGAAGAAGCAAAAAGAGAAGGCAAAGAAGCTGAGGGGGTTAACGCATGAATATAACACGTCAAGAAGTTGAAGATTTTTTATACCGTGAGGCAGAATTACTTGATGAATGGAAAATGCAAGAATGGGCAAATTTATTTGCTAAAGAAGGAACATATGCAATTCCTCCTATCGGCAGCCCAAATGCAGATTTCAGAACAGCTTTATTCCTAGTACATGATGATAGAGCACGTCTTGAGCAAAGAGCATTGCGTTTGTTAAAGAAAGAAGCTCACGTTGAATTTCCACACTCAAAAACAACACATACTGTGTCTAACGTAAGAATCGTAAGCAATGAAGATGGAGTTGTCACTGTAAAAGCGAACTTCATCACATACCGTGCTAAGCGTGACTTCCTAGATCCATATGTTGGTGTTAATGAGTACAAATTGGTAAATGAAGACGGCGAATTGAAAATTCTTTCTAAGAAAGTAATTCTTAACCTTGAAGCTTTACGCCCACAAGGTAAAGTAAGTATTATTCTATAATTTCGCAAAACACGCTTGGAACATCCAAGCGTGTTTTTTACTCTAATTTATTTGTTCATTACATATTTTATTTATTTGACTTTTATCGGATGAATGGATTATGTATAATATATTTTGTGAATAAATAAGTGAGTATCCAGCATTATCAATATCTAAAGGATGTTTAAGCTTATTTAATGATTTATTACATAAATTGTCGAAAGAGAGTGGGACTTTATGGGTCGTAAGTGGAACAATATTAAGGAAAAAAAGGCTTCAAAAGATGCTAATACAAGTCGTATCTATGCCAAATTTGGAAAGGAAATATATGTAGCTGCGAAGCAGGGGGAACCAGACCCAGAATCAAATCAGTCTTTACGCTTTGTTTTAGAGCGTGCAAAAACATATAATGTACCAAGACATATTATTGATCGTGCGATTGAAAAGGCAAAGGGCGGTTCTGAAGAAAACTACGACGAGCTTCGCTATGAAGGCTTCGGTCCAAACGGATCAATGATTATTGTTGATGCCTTAACAAATAATGTGAACCGTACAGCATCTGAAGTACGTGCTGCCTTTGGTAAAAACGGCGGAAACATGGGGGTAAGCGGATCGGTTGCTTATATGTTTGATGAAACAGCTGTAATCGGAGTTGAAGGAAAATCTTCGGATGAAGTGCTGGAGCTTTTAATGGAAGCCGACCTGGATGTCCGTGATATTCTTGAAGAAGATGATTCCGTTATTGTATATGCTGAACCGGATCAATTCCATGCTGTACAGGAAGCTTTTAAAACTGCAGGTGTAAGTGAATTTACCGTTGCAGAGCTCACCATGCTTGCCAAAAATGATGTGACATTACCAGAAGATGCAGTAGCGCAATTTGAAAAATTAATAGATGTTTTAGAAGATTTAGATGATGTTCAACAAGTGTATCACAATGTTGATTTAGGGGAATAATCAGTCGTTCCAAGGGTTTGAAGGCGATTATTAAACCTTAAAATTTAACTAACTGTGATATACTACTAAAAAATAACAGAAATTTATATTGATAAACGTTTAACCCACTTTTTGTATGAAAAATCATATGAAAGGTGGGTTTTTTCTGTGTTCTTAGAGGATATTTATAAAGAATTTTTTTATGAATTAGAAATTAAAAATTACAGTTCGCAAACAATTAAAGGGTACAAAAATAATAACTTAGCATTCATCAATTATTTAAAAAATGAATTTAACATTGAAGAAGTGGAGGATATTACAACAAAACATATTAAATCCTATCTTATGAATTTAAAAAAATAAAGGACTAACTGAATTGTATGTAAACACTATTCTCAAGAATATGCTCTCATTTTTTCGATTTATAGTTGAGGAAGGCTATATTGCAGAAAAGAGAAATCCGATTCTATCTGTAAAATTTATGCGTGAACCTAAAACAATAATTAAAATATTCACTGATGAAGAAATAAAACGAATGATAAATGTATACGGTACTCAAACCTATCTAGATATGAGAAATCGACTTATCTTAATGTTTCTCGTTGACTTGGGCATTAGAAACCTTGAATTATGTTCACTGACCCATATCGATATTTTACAAACCACAATCAAGATAAAGGGTAAGGGTAATAAAGAAAGACAACTTTACATTTCCCCTCTGCTAAAAAAGTACATGATCTAATATGAGAGAATTAAAGAGATGAATTTTAAGGATAAGATTATGACAGATTCTAATTACTTTTTATCAAGAAACGGTAAAGTGTTGACGGTTAATACAATTGAGATTATTTTAAAAAAAGCGGGGAAAAAAGCAAAAGCAAGAGAATTGATACGTTGTCCTCCGTATACCATTCGTCATTATTATGCTCAGAAACAATTGAAATTAGGCTTAGATGTGTACTCACTTTCGTGGTTATTAGGACATGAATCAACCCACATTATAACAAGATACTTACAATCATTGAAAGATGAAAACTTTGTAGAATTAGCGAAATCTACAAATCCGCTTTCAAACTTATGATTTAACCTGATGGTTCAACAAATTACTAAATAATCTTAAACATAGCAATGCTAATATTGCTGTAAAGAAACGAGAAGTAAAGGGAACGATATTAAAAACAACTTGAGGAGGTGTTTTAAATGAATGCAGAAGAAAAACTCGAAGAAATAAAAAATATATGCCAATCCATCACTCAACTAGATTTTGATCAATTTACTTCTAATGATGATCAAATTGAACTAGCCGAAGTTATTTTAGCGATTATTGGAAAATAAACGATTTTTGCTTCGGAACAATTCAAGGAGATAAATTATCACAGTATTCACCATTAAAATTAATTGATGATGATAAAGAACGAAGGAAAACGAGAACTAAAAGGAACTATAAATAATATTTTAAATAATGAAGCTCAGCCAATATGGCTAGGGCTTTTTTTATATATAAAAGTACGAAAAAGATATTATTGTATTTACATTTGCTAACGATAACCTTGGATTAGCCACTCGTGATATTTACGAAATATTATTGATTCAACGTCCAAATCAATATCCTATCTTGAATAAGGAGTTTGCTTATAGTGAGACCGATATCGAATAAACTGCATTACAAAATCGCCTTTATTAAAAGATAAAGAAAAAACTCAAAAGCGTAAAGGGTTAACGATTGTAACAATGAGGTTAACGCTTAAAGTTTCCTGAGCTTTTAACAATAGATATTCCCAAAATGACTGTTCTTGATTGGGAGATTATTGTAAAAGATTCACAAGGTAAACCTGATTTCGAGACAATGATGGAGAGGTTTCAATCAAAGAAATCCAATCATTTAATTCAGTTTTGTGTATTCGATGTAATTTATTATAAAGGCAAAAGAGTTAATTTACCTTAATTAGAGAGAAAAGAGCTGCTTGAAGGTATTCTCAACCAGAAAGAAAATATTGTGAAAGTACAATGGATGGTCGGTAATGGTGAATCATACTTCGATGTAGTTCGAAAAAATAACCTTAAAGGAATTGTCCTTAAAAAAGCTGATTCAAAATACAAAATTGGAAGCCGTTCACACGATTGGTTGAAAGTGATTAACTATCAGTATGTTGATACGTATATTACTGGCTTAAGTAAGAATCTATTTGGACTTTTACTGGCTGTAGAACAGGATGGTAAATCAAAGCCGGGTGGGATTTATGGAGTTCATGAAACCTGACGCTAAAAAAGAGTTTTATAAACAATATCATAATTATATTGTGGAGGAGAATAAGATTTTTATTTTTCTAGAACCTAAGATTAAATGCCGTGTGAAATTTAGAAACTATACAAAAGCTGGATTGTTAAGGATTCCTTCTTTTGTTGAATATATATCGTAAATCAATCAAGCATCCATTAGGGTGTCTTTATATATTTGATGTAAAAAAACAAAAATAATTGAAAAGGGATATGGAGTTAATTAGAAAAATATTGATGGAAATTGAACAAAAGGAAAGTCCATCTTCTTGGATAGAGTTGTCATATGATGATTATTCTAATGATGAAATAAACTACCATGTAAAATTATTATCAGAGGCACGCTTAATAGTAGCTGATTTTTATATCGGTGGACATTCAACTCAAAGACTAACATGGGAAGGACATGAGTTTTTAGAATCAATTAAAAAGTTTGGAACAAGGTTAAAGATACAGTTAAAGAAAAAGGTGGAGGTATTTCATTTGAAGTACTTAAATCTCTTGCAGTTCAATTATTGAAACAGTTATTTTTAGGATGAAAATTTAGGCACTCCCATTTTGAGGGTGTATTTTATTAATTAATTTCATTAAAAAAATCAATCAAAAAACTAATTGTAACGCTAATTTAATCTATTAACCTTTATTTTAATTATCATATAGAAGTAACAGGGGAAGTTACAAAGAATAGAGGGCTATGATGATGAATACAGACCTGTTTTATTATACAATATAAGGTGAAGCAAATTTCTATTCCTTCCATTATAGATAATAAGTCAATTTCAGGCACTCAATTATTGTTGGCTGATATTAATTCTATAGCTGTGATAGTGGATAAATGAATGATGATATACTGTTTCTAAGATATTGTAAAATTCAACCATATAAATTATAATAAATGTGTAAAATCTCATACTTAAAGTGCGTGTTAAAACGTTGTTATATCAATGTTCACTGTTAAATTTTAGATGATGTTCAACAAGTGTATCACAATGTTGATTTAGGGGAATAATTCCCGTAAGAGCAGACTTTTTATAAAAAAGATCTGCTCTTTTTAATAACTTTTTCCAGTTCAAATGTTTTCAATCTTCCCTTCATGCATGATAATGAAAATAGTTAGATTAGCAGAAGGAAGTGAGGAGTTTGTATCGATTTCGAAAGGGAATCGTAATTATTTGGATTATTTTAACACTTTTTATGGGGTATTTTGCGTTTCAGCTCCCTGGTATTCTTTCCGGAAGTGGTTTCGAAATGGAAGGGAGTTATGCAAGAACACAGAAAGTATTAGAAGAAGAATTTAATCAGGATCCAAGACCGTTGATTCTATTATTTGAAAAGGAAAAAGGCGCATCAAAGAGTAAATTTGAGGAGTTTATCTATGAAACGGTAAATCATTTATTGGAAGAGTATGATGGGGAAGCGGCACCGCCACAGTATAAAAATGATTACGCATATGTCTCCCTTTCTCTTAAGGATGACACTAATATCGATAAAATAAAGTCTCATTTACCGAAGCATGAAGAATTTGCAGTCTTTCTTACAGGAAGTAAGGTCATTGAAGAAGAAATGAGCCAAGGTTCACAAACGGATTTAAAAAATGCCGAAATGATTGGACTTCCCATTGCACTGATTGTACTGCTTATCGCTTTTGGAGGTTTGGTTGCTGCAGGCATACCGATTGTGATCGGGATAATTGCTGTCTTGTCAACGATGGGGATTGTCTATTTATTGGGCCATTATATAAATCTCTCCATTTTTGTTTTAAATGTCGTCCCAATGATCGGGCTTGCGCTTAGCATTGATTTTGCCCTACTTTATATTAATCGCTTCCGCGAAGAATTGACTAAACATCCTGTCAAGCAGGCCATTGCAAATACAACGAAAACAGCTGGACGTTCCATTGCTTTTTCTGGTATCTGCGTCGCTTTGGGCTTATCTGGGATGTTATTCATTGAAGTAGATATTTTCCGTTCGGTCGCTATTGGCGGGATTGCTGTTGTCATCGTTTCGGTATTATCAGCATTAACCTTTTTACCTGCCTTTTTATCGTTAATTGGCCATAAAATAAATAAAGCCATGATTATAAAGGGAACTCAGAATCAACAAGCAAAGTGGAAAAAATTTGCATCCTTTGTGATGAAGCGTCCGATTTTGATGACACTTGCTTCTCTCATTCTTTTAACCATTGCTTTATTACCGATAAAGGATATGGAGCTGGAAATTCCAGATGCTACCGCATTACCAGCAGACAGTGAAACGAGAATTGCCTATGAAATATTCGAAGATAACTTTCTACCAAGTGATGAGTCCAATGTCATCTTTGTCCTTCAAACAAAGGATAATCTGTTAACGAAAAAATCCCTCCTCAAGGTTGAAGACTTTATTTCAAAGCTTGAAGAAGAAGGCCTTGTTAACAAAGTAGATTCTATTTTTTCTGCTGCCGGCGTTCATACGGAAGAGTTTCTTGCAATAATACAGAATACACAGATGAAAACACAGGTTCAGCCTTTATTAGACTCATTTACAACAAATAATAAGACACTTTTATATGTGACGATCGATGCACCCGCTACATCAGAAAAGGCAAAGGATTGGGTACGTGATATAGAAGGGGAAGATATGCCATTAAGTTTTACTGTCGGGGGATTTTCAAAGTTTAATCAGGAAATATTTGATGAAATTTATGAAAAAGTCCCGCTCGGACTCTTATTGATTATAGGCTCGACTTACTTGATTTTACTCGTTGCCTTCCGCTCTGTATTGATTCCTTTAAAAGCGATCTTGATGAATATGTTTTCATTAGGCGCAGCATTTGGAATTGTTGTGTGGATATTCCAAGAAGGACATTTAGGCAACGCCCCTACGGCCATCGGGCTAATGATACCGGTTATTGCATTTGCAGTCGTTTTTGGTCTCAGTATGGATTATGAGGTATTTTTAATTTCACGGATTCAAGAAGAATATCTTCGTACAAAAGATAATAATTTAGCGACATTGCAAGGACTGACTATCACAAGCAAAATTATCACGGCTGCCGCAGCAATTATGATTGTCGTAACGGGAGCATTTGCCTTCACTGAAATAGTTCCTGTCAAACAAATAGGAATAGCCGTAGCGTTATCTATCTTAATTGATGCAACCATCGTACGGATGATTCTCGTACCTTCCTTAATGAAGTTATTAGGGGATTGGAACTGGTGGGTGCCTTTTAAAAGGGAAAAGGTTAGAAAACCCGGAAAATAATTCCGGGTTTTCTATTTGTATCCACAAATCATTTTGACTGCATTTATCTGACTTCCTGAAAATATTTTTGCTCCTTTAAAACTGAATTGGCAATATTGGCAGCATGATTCCCAATCCGTCCTAAGTTGCTAATAAGATCAATAAAGACAATTCCGGACTGGGGACTGCATTCTCCAGATTGTAATTGCAATACATGCTGCGTACGAAGATCTTCGATCATGTGATCAATAAGGACATTCTTTTTGATTACTTCATTGGCCAAATCCTTATTATTTTGATCTAATGAAATCATAGCAGATTTAACAGTACCAATAGTTATTTCAAACATTTCATCCAAGTTCACTAATGCTTGGTCGGAAAAGTTCACCTTCATTGCTATGTGATATTCAGTATGTTCGATGATATTTTCAAAAAGCTCTCCGATACTTTTAATATCGCGTACTGTATTGATCAGCTTCTTTTGTTCTTCAGACTCATACTCTGATAACGAGAATAACCCAATATCAACAAGATAATTTGTAATTTTTCGATCTAAATTGCTCAACAATTCCTCAGCCTGCTTTGAATTTTTAGCGAGCTTCTCCTTCCTTGTTTTTAAAAAAAGATGTGATTCTTCAAGTCCTTTAATGGCTAAATTCCCCATAAAGATGACCTCTTCTTTTGCCTGGCCTATTGCAATAGCCGTAGATTGTTCAATTAAACGGGGATTAAGCCTTTTTGAACGATACTCCATGAGAGAATCCTTACCAGGAATCAACTTCTGAATTAAAAGGATTAGTACATTTATAAAAGGAAGAAAGAGAAGACTGCTCAAAATATTATAAATACCGTGTGCAAATGCAATAGCCATCTCAGGGCTTAAATGAAAAGCTGAGGTTAACGATAAAATAACAGCAGCAAATGGCTTCAATAGAATTAAAAAGATAATCATACCAACGACATTGACAAGTACATGAATACCCGCTGTTCTTTTAGCTGCGATCGATGCACCTATCGAAACAATAACAGCAGTAACGGTTGTTCCGATATTATCACCATATAAAATAGGTAAAGCCGCTTCAAGCGAGATAAATGATTCTGCATAAAATCCTTGTAAAATTCCAATCGTTGCACTGGAACTATGGATCAGCATCGTGGAGATTGTACCTAATAGAACCCCCAATAATGGAGTCGAACTTAACTGTAAGGTAAGCTCCTGAAAGGCATCCAGCCTACTGACAGGCTCCATTCCCTGGTTGATCAAATCCATACCATAAAAAAGTGACCCAAGCCCAAAGAAAATTTGTCCAATATTTTTGAGCATTTGTTTTCTAAAGAAAAACAAAAGAAATGCTCCAATGGCAATAATGGGCAAAGCGTATTCTTCAATATTGATTCCGATAATAAAAGCTGTGACGGTTGTACCAATATTGGCACCAAGGATCACCCCAATGGCCTGGCGCAAGGTCATAAAACCTGCACTTACTAGGCCGACTGTAATGACAGTCGTTGCGGTACTGCTTTGAATCATCCCCGTTACAACTATACCTGCTAAAAATCCGATTAGTGGATTTGATGTAAATCGATCAAGTATATCCTTTATTTTATTACCGGCGCATTTTTGAAGTCCCGTCCGCATGATTGTTATGCCGTATAGAAAGATCCCCAGACCCCCGAGCAATTCAAATATCATTCGTTGAACATCTATTTCCACATTTTCAACCCCTGACTACATTGTTCGACAAAAAAATACATATCTATTAAATTATGCAGTAAAGCTTGCGGTAAAGCAATTGTAACGATAATTTTTTTTACAAATTCTTAATAATTTCTATATTTTTTTTTAATAATTAAGTGGTACTAGACCCTTTCTTATTAATAATTGAAACAGATTAATAGGACAGCCATATATGAAATGATGATGTAACGTTTTGTTATAATTGAGGTTATTTATTCCATTTCAGTTTAAAAGTGGTTTCCAATTTTATTTGGGTTTATTTTCCACGGGAAAGGATAATAGTTTTGCAGCAAGGTTTATCCTTTCTATTAATCTATTACCAATTTTTAGCTCATGAATCATTATGTTACAACTGATAGCCTAGTAATAGACAAACAATGCAGATTACTAGGAGGTATTCATGAAGAAGTTTAAAAAGTTAAAAATCGCAGCATTAGCATTGGTGACAACAGTATCATTATTTACATTTCAACCGCCGGCTGAAACTGAAGCGGCAAGTACCACACACACGGTATATTCAGGAGATACTCTATGGAAAATCAGTAATCGATATGGTGTAGGATTAAATGCATTAAGAGAAGCAAATAACCAGTCTGGTAATATGATTTATGTTGGTCAGAAGCTGGTAATTCCACAATCTATCATTTCTGAAAGTGATAAGGATCTGCTTGCTCGTTTAGTTTCTGCTGAAGCTAAGGGTGAGCCATATGCAGGTAAAGTAGCAGTCGCAACCGTTATTCTTAACCGTTTAGACCATCCTGATTTTCCTAATACGGTAAAAGAGGTTATTTATCAAATTGATCAAGGTCATTATGCATTTACACCTGTTCAAAACGGAACAATCTATCAACCTGCTGATGCAGAATCCAAAAAAGCAGTCTATGAAGCTCTTGCTTTTAGAGGCCAAGGAAACGGCTCCATATATTTCTATAATCCAAACACGTCTACAAGCAGTTGGATCTATTCAAGAACCACAACAGTTACAATTGGCAACCACCGATTTGCAAAGTAAACAATAAAAAAGGCTGACTCCATGAAAGGAGCCGGCCTTTTTTTTGTTGTTTACTCTACAAAGCGAAAAAATTTTGATAGAATAAATGCTGGCAAAAAATTGATTGTTAAAACGAAAAGGGAGGAATCTTGAAAGGATGGACCTACCTTTTTTATTTACTACATAGATGATTATGATAATTGGAGTGAGCGCAGTGAGTCAAACATTCGCTAAATGGTATGATTTCTTCATGTATCCTTTGGAGCAAGGAAAATTCAAACAGATTCGTGGAGAATTACTAAAGAAAGCACATGGAAAAGTCATTGAAATCGGGGCTGGAACAGGGATTAATTTTCCTCTATATAAGAGGGTAGAAAGCGTGACCGCCATTGAACCTAGTTCCTTTATGATTGAACGATCGAAAAAGAATCTACATGCAGCTTCTGTTCCAATCGATATCATTCAATCGGGGGCAGAAAAATTGCCCTTTAGTGATCACACATTTGATACCGTCGTTGCAACGTTAGTATTTTGTACCATCCCTGATACAGAAAAGTCTTTACAGGAAATCAAAAGAATTTGTAAACCGAATGGAAAAATACTTCTATTTGAACATGTCAAAATGGACAATCCCTATTTGGCACGGCTGCAGAAACAATTAACCCCCTATTGGAGTAAAATTTGTGATGGCTGCCAATTAGATCGGGAAACGGTTCAGACTGTCACAGCAAATGGTTTCCATCTTATAGAATTAAAAAAGTATTATCACGGTCTTTTTGTCACTATGGAGCTGGAAATCAAATAACGGAAAAATTTTCAAGGAATGGTTGCATATTCATATTCCTTACTTACACAGTGTGCTATAATATATTCAGAAAAGTCAAATAGTGGACGGTGTGTGAATAATGAGCAGCCGAAAAAGGGAAAGTACTGGATTTCTACTTAAACAGAGGGCGTTTTTAAAGTTATACCTCATCACCAATATTGAAAATGGTAGATGGTATGGCCTGCAGCTGTTAGATGAAATGCGAAAGGAATTTCAACCATTTGGCTTTGAACCGCAGCATTCAGAAATATACCGGGCCTTACATGATTTATTAGAAGACGGCATACTGACAAGAGGAAAAATAAAAAAAGGCGACTCCAAGTATCAAGAGGTTGCGGTTTATTCCATCAAGGACAAAGAAAAAGCAAAAACTTATAAAAAAATGGTTAAAGCTGATTTAGATCGCTCATCACAAATACTTAGAAAAGCACTGGAAGATAATTATTCATAGTTATTGCAGTAATAGATTAGAGGACTTTTAGCCGGCAGGTTTGTACTGCCGGTTATTTTATTTACTGTCTTGTGATTCTGTCGTATTTTGTCTATATTTATATAGTAAAGACAAATGTCATGACAACATGATGGAGGCTGCAATATGACAGAAAAAACAATTTCACAGAAAAAGCTATTAGGGGTAGCAGGGGTAGGATGGATGTTCGATGCTATGGATGTTGGGATGCTATCATTTGTAATTGCTGCTTTAGCAGCCGACTGGAGTTTAACACCTGGGCAAATGGGCATGATTGGCAGTATTAATTCAATTGGAATGGCTGTTGGAGCCTTTCTATTTGGCGTTATGTCTGACCGGATCGGGCGGAAAAATATTTTCATCATTACATTGCTCATGTTTTCACTCGCAGGAGGTCTATCCGCATTTTCGACAACCCTTACCGTATTCCTCATTTTACGTTTCTTCGTCGGTATGGGGCTTGGCGGTGAATTACCCGTTGCATCAACGCTTGTTTCGGAAAGTGTTCCTGCTCAAGACCGCGGGCGTGTAATTGTATTACTGGAAAGTTTTTGGGCATTCGGCTGGCTGCTTTCTGCACTCATCTCATATTTTGTAATTCCATCCTACGGGTGGCAGATTGCGCTTATTATCAGCGCGATTCCAGCAATTTATGCTTTATATTTACGTTTACAATTACCCGATTCACCGGCTTTTTCACCAAATAAGATGAAAAAGCGGACTGCTTGGCAAAATATTAAGGAAGTGTGGTCTAAGGAATATGCCCGTTCTACCTTGGTATTATGGGTACTTTGGTTTACAGTTGTCTTTTCATACTATGGTATGTTCCTATGGCTTCCAAGTGTGATGGTAATGAAAGGCTTTAGTATGATCCAAAGCTTTGAATACGTACTGATTATGACATTAGCACAGTTGCCTGGATATTATTCTGCTGCTTGGCTGATTGAACGAATGGGGCGTAAATTTGTCCTTGTTACTTATTTATTAGGGACTGCAGCATCGGCTCTTGCTTTTGGAAACGCAGAAGCGACTTGGTTATTGTTGTTATCAGGTATTCTATTGTCATTTTTTAATCTTGGTGCTTGGGGAGCACTTTATGCTTATAGCCCTGAGCAGTATCCGGCTGTCATTCGCGGAACCGGCTCAGGTATGGCAGCGGCAGTCGGCAGAGTTGGCGGAATACTCGGGCCGCTGCTTGTAGGCTCTCTAGTCAGCGCTGAATATTCTATTTCATTTATTTTCACGCTATTTTGTATCAGTATCGTTATTGGCGTGGTAGCCGTAGCCTTCTTTGGTAGAGAAACTCGACAGCTGGAATTAACATAAAAAATCGCTCAATAGGTGCTTGCCATCTATTGAGCGATTTTTTATTCATTATCCTTTATCTTGATTGGATGGGTCATGCGTTACAATGTCGCCAACCATATAAGCGTCACTTACTTGTTCATGAGTATCTGCTAAACCTTTTGACTCTTGATTATTTTTTTCATAATCACTTGAATCATAAATTTTGTTAACTGGTTTAAAATTATTTCCTTGATTTTTACCCATATCCAGTACCTCCTTTATGCCTTTAGCTTTCTTCAAAATAATGAGAACCATTCCTTTGATTATAGAAAAACAAATATACGGACATTATACAAAGAGATTTGTTACAATAGACAGTATCAACACATTGCATATTCCATCAAGAAAATAGAATGATCTAAAGGCTGTGAAAAATATGTGTTTAATTTTATTTGCCTACCATGCACATCCAACCTATAAGCTAATCGTCGCAGCGAACAGAGACGAATTTTATCAAAGACCGACTGCACCAGCACAGTATTGGGAAGACATCCCAGACATTCTCGCCGGCCGTGATTTAGAAAAAATGGGTACCTGGATGGGTGTAACGTCAAATGGACGATTCTCTGCATTAACCAACTATAGGGACCCAAGCGAGTTTTCATTGAAGAAACGTTCGCGCGGAGAATTGGTGGCAGATGCATTACAGTACAAAGGCGATTTAAATGCTTATATGGAAATGTTGGCAGACAAAAAAGACGAGTATCCCGGATATAATTTACTAGCTGGAGAGGCCAATCAACTGTACTATTATTCGAACAAAAGTGATCATTTACAAAGACTGATGCCGGGAATTTATGGTGTAAGCAATCATTTACTGGATACCGAATGGCCTAAGGTACAAAAGGGGAAGGCAGGCTTATCTTCCATTATTAAAGAAACAAACGACGATATGGTTGAGAAGCTTTTTACGCTGCTCCAAAACTCGGACCCCGCCCCAGAACAACTCCTGCCAAATACAGGTGTTCCACTTGAAATGGAAAGAATGCTTTCACCTTTGTTTATTAAAAGCCCTGATTATGGGACAAGAAGCTCTACCGTAATTAGAATGACAGATGATGAGATTCTATTTCATGAGCGTATCTTTACTAACAATGAGAGGAAAGATCAGGAATTTACGATTCATCTCAAGAATGAATACTAAAATTGTATACATATCCGGAAAAACGAAGCAATAGGGGGTGCCAGCTTTGTTAGCTGTAATCGAAAAATCAGGGAATGGGTATCTTGCACAGTTTGAACGCCATCTTAAACATTCAATTGAGGATGTATGGGCGTATTTAACAGAAAATGATTTATTGTGTAAATGGTTTTCCGAGCTTCATGTTGAAGAGCTCAAAAAAGGCGGGCTTATCAAATTTGATATGGGCGATGGAACTTTTGAAGAGATAACCATTCTGGATCTTGAGCATCATGCTATATTGGAATATACATGGGGTGACGATACCGTTCGTTTTGAATTACAAAAAGAAGCCGGCGGATGCCAGTTAATTTTAAAAGAAAGCATAAAAACATTAACAAAACACACTCCAAAAGATCTTGCAGGATGGCATGTTTGTCTTGATGTGATTCAGGCCTTGCTTGATGGCAAGACAATTGATAGCCGGGAAGAAGAATGGAAGAAGTGGTATGAACAGTATGTTAAGAATGTCGAAGTATATAATGAAATGAAATAGCGGACAGAATACTGTCCGCTATTTATCACGTATCATTTAAAGCTAGATCACCATTAATTTAATGATTTTTTTGGTCAAGCTCCACCAATAGTTCCCCAATTTTCTTATCTTGAATGACTTCGTCTGCATACATATCAAAATCAGTTTTTTCCATGTTGACAATAACTAGCTTTGCTCCGTTTTCCTTCGCAATTAAGGGAAATTGATTGGCAGGCGTAACGCTAAGAGAGGAGCCTAACACAACAAACAGCTCTGCCTTTGTTGCTTCCTCATAAGCTGTTTGAAACGCTTTTTCCGGCAGTGATTCGCCAAATAAGACAATGGACGGGCGCAAAACCCCACCGCAAGTACAGTAATATTCTTGATGAATGTATTCTTCACTGCTGTATTCCTTCCCGCATGACTGGCAGTGCAGCTTTTGCAAAGTACCATGTAATTCCGCAACCTGTTGACTTCCTGCTTGCTGATGAAAACCATCTACATTTTGTGTAATAATGTGTTTGACAATCTTTTGCTTTTCCCAGTCAGCCAGAATAAAGTGTCCTTTATGCGGTTTATATTCTTTTACGCCTAAGACTCTTTCACGATAAAAAGCAATAAATTCATGGACATTTTCATTTAAGGCTTTAGTACTCGCAATCTTGCTTGGATCCTTTTTCTTCCACATTCCTTGATTAGAGGAACGGAAATCAGGCAGCCCGCTTTCCGTTGACATACCAGCACCAGTAAAAACAACCGTATAATCGGATTCCTGTAACCATTTTTTCAACATCATGATTAATTACCCCTTACCATTCTTTACTTGATTTCATTTTAAGACAACAAAATTAGATTCACAATCAATATGACAGATAAGATACAAATAGCAGGGAGAGTTAAATAGAACTCTGCTTTTTTTCGTGCGGAAAAAAATGCATCATGATTCCTATATTGTTTGCCAATTGGGTTTGACAGTATCACCTTATCCCATAAATACCCGACCCAGATCCAGATAAAGAACGAAAACCCGATCAGGATAAATAGTTTCAAGTACAAAGGAGGTACAGTCATAATCGCAAATGCAGTAACGCCTAAAAGCTTAAAGTATCCTCCAAAGTAAGTTGTATTACGTAAGATGATTTTAATAAATAGTTCATAAAATCCAAACGGGGCAAGATTCTTCATAAATATTTTCTGTGATTGCGGGAATAGTAACGGTTGTTTTCTTTTAATGATTTTTTGTTTTTCAAACCCTGGACTTGCACCAAAAATTAAATTGATAAAACGCAGTCTTTCTTCATTTTCTTTCGTTATTTCTTGTAAGAAGTAACGTGTTGTATGAAATCTTCGATTGACTAATATAAATGCCATAGCGGTAAAAAGGAAGGATATTCCAATAAAATAAACTGGCACAAAAACATAATTAGAAAAGAGAATAATCGTACCAACTAAAAATAAAACAAAAATACCAAACAATAACAGTTTTTCTATCCAACCGGTCCAGTACGATGAAAGAATCATTTTTATTGCCATGATACAGAATGAAAAGCCGACAAATAACAGCATAAAACAAATAATTTCTGAAAAGGAGAGTGAGTATTTACTAGTTAGAAAGGGTAACGCTACAATAACGGCGATTATAATAGAGATCGTACTTTTTATTAACGAATAGAGATAGGACCATTTCTTAAGATTAAAATATTTCAGCTTATGTTTCAGTAGAAACACCTCATCAGCTTCTTTTACAAATGTTCGATAACGGCTTGTCCACGAAATAAAATAAATAAAGACTGCTATAATAGGAAGATATACAAATTCACCCCATGCAGGCAGGTCTACCCACCAGGAGCGATAAATAAATCCCGCTATTACGAGACCGGGAACGACAATATATAGCAGAACCGTCCAGTCCAAAACCATTTTCACCACTTTATATTGAAAGCGAAAATCCTGTAACAGACGATTAAACAGTATCGCGAGACTACTCATGGCCTTTGTCCGCAATCAAATGATGGTAGCAGTCAAATAGTGAAGCTCCAGGCAGACTGCAGGTTCCACGGAAATCCTCTAACGTACCATAGGCAAGCTGTTGTCCATGGTCAATCAATACAAACTGATCACAAACCTTTTCAGCAGTATCCAGTACATGAGTACACATTAATATTCCAACCCCGCGATTGCGTTCCTCCATAATCATTTCCAACACGATTTTCGTGGCAATTGGGTCCAATCCCATGAATGGTTCATCAATAATCAGCAGGTCAGGCTTAATCATTAAGGCTAAGATGAACATTGCCTTTTGCTGCATTCCTTTCGAATAGGTACCAGGTAATTCATGAATATGGTTTGTCAGCTGAAATTTTTTCAATAGAGGAGTCACACGGTTATTTAAAACCTCGACTGAAAGCTCCTCAACAGCTGCGATAAAATTGATATGTTCTTGTAGTGTAAGTTCATCGTAAAAAACAGGACGCTCTGGAAGGTAAGCCGTCGCAATCCCTTCCTTGAATAGTATTTCACCCTCTAAAAAGGGAATATGGCCAAGAATACTTTTAATCGTCGTACTTTTCCCGGCGCCGTTAGCTCCTATTAATCCGATTAATTCACCTTTATGTATAGAAAAATCGAGATGATGGATTTTTGCTTCACCGGGATCATATCCTGCTTCATTGATTTTTATTGATATAAGTGACATAATCATTCCCTCCCGTAATATACTACGAAAGCTTATTGTGAAAAGATTCAAATTTCTCCCAATACAAAAAGGTCAGCCATACAGGATTTGTGCATGGCTGACCTTTTATATTTATACCGACACTTGTGATTGAGTATTTTTCTGTTGCTCTTTTCGGTTTAATAATCTAAACAGCGGTGGCAGGACAAGGATCACAAAGACAATCCGCAGCACTTGAACGGCTACAACAAAGGTAGAGTCTGCCCCGAGAATAACTGCTGTTGTAGACATTTCCGCCACTCCTCCAGGTGCGAAGGCCAAAATAGAGGTAATAAGAGAAATGCCTGTAACCTTCGAAACGATAAACGCACATAGAAACATCGCAATGATTAAACCGATCGTACCTAATAATGCTACAACGACCGTTCTTGCAACCCCAATAAACATACTTCTTTGGAAGCGGGATCCCACACTGGCTGCTATTAATACCTGTGAAAGAATCATAATGATTTCCGGCCACCAGATAGCTAAATCATGGCCAGTAACAAAGGAATAAACACTTTGAAAACTAGCAACAAAGATCATTCCGCCCACAAGCCACGGTGCAGGAATTTTTAAAAACTTACCAACAAAATAACCGGCCCAGGCCGCTAATCCTAATACTACAGTCCCCAACAGCTGGCTCAGTGAAAATCCGGTTGTCGTAAGAGTATTACTGGCTGTCACCGAGGAATCCACAGGAGAGACCAGCCAGGCTGAAACTATAATGGGAATGGTTAGTACGGTTAAAAATACACGCATGGTCTGTACAATACTAACAATGGCTGTATTTGCACCAACCTCATCGGCAATACCGGGCAATGTTGCCACCCCTCCCGGCGCAGTAGCAAAAAAGCTTGTAATCATATCGGTCTTACTGAACTTCCAAAGAAGTAACCCGGAAAGAAGGGAAAAACCAATCGAGAGTAATAGCATAATAGAAATGGTGATCCAGTTTTCACTAAAAATATGCAAAACGGAATAATTGATTTGTTTCCCAAGCTCAATCGCTAACAGCCATTGACCCATATTCAGCCAGTAGGTTGGAAGCCCTTTTGGCGAGCTAGTTATATTTAGCCACCCAGGCTGCCGAAAACAAAGAAAAGCAGCTAATATGATCGTCCCCAGCATCCAGCCAATTCCCAGACCTGTTAACGAGAAAAAGAACCCGCCAATACTGCTGACTAAAATAAACATTATACTGTGATAAAGGGTTTGATTTCGTTTCATAACATTCCTTCTTTAATCGTATTATTGGGTAACAATTATAATAATAAATATAGTACATTTTTACAAAGAAAGAAAATATATTGTTCGTTTTTTGCCTCCATTTCAAAGTTTGCTAAATATTCATGTTACTATAGTATAAAGGGGGAGATTTATAGATGAGAAGGAAAATAACCATAATAGCGATAAGCTGTTTGCTGCTTCTGAGCGGATGTTCATTAATCAGCGAGGTTAACAGTACAGTCGAGTATGCAAACGATGCTACTGAATACATTGAAACCGTGCAAAAATTTTCCAATCAATTACCAACACTGGCAAAAGATGCAGTCAGGGATGAAGCTGGAAGGGAAAGTCTTGAAAGCGAATTAATGGCCATGAAAGAGGAAATTGGGAAATTTAATCAGATTAAGCCGCCTACCATAGCAGAGGATCTTCACAATCAAATAATGGACTCGAATAAAAAATTTGAAGAGGCAATAGACCTATATTTAACAGATATGGAGAATGGCATCATAAGACCATTGGAGGAAACGGGAATTTTAACAACCATTACTGACATTTCAACTTTGCTGGAGAATATCCAACAGCTTGTGAATTAGTTATCATTGTAAGCGCGAAAATTTCAAATTAACTTTACATTTTGCCAATACCATATTATGATGATATAAGAATATGAATATAGCTTCATCTACTAGGGGTGCCATCATAAGGCTGAGAGAAAACATCTGTTTTCAACCCTTCGGACCTGATCCGGATAATTCCGGCGTAGGAAAGTAGGATTTAATTTAACTTTCTTTTTGATAACAATGCCGGGTCCTTACTAAGGGATCCGGCTTTTTATATTACCAATTTCAACTAAAGAGAGGAGAAACAGAATGAACAAAACATTGAAACTGACAATGACAGCGATGTTTGTTGCAATTGGAACACTTACAAGCCATCTGATTTACATCCCAATTGGATTTACTAAAGTTTTCCCGATACAACATTTTTTAAATGTATTGTCTGCTGTCTTATTAGGTCCAGCTTATGCTGTTCTACAGGCATTTACTGTTTCATTATTAAGAAATATCATGGGAACCGGCTCTGTCTTTGCGTTCCCAGGAAGTATGATTGGTGCCTTTTTGGCTGCTTACTTATTTATGAAAACAAAGAAGCTGTCCTTTGCATTTGCCGGAGAGATTGTTGGTACAGGCATATTAGGCGGGTTAGCGTGCTATCCTATTGCAACTCTTCTTTTAGGCCAGGATGCCGCTCTGTTTGGCTTTATCCCAGCATTTATTATCAGTTCTTTTGCCGGAAGCTTCATTGGCTTTATCATGTTAAGTATCATGCTAAAAAACCCTGCAATTAAATCTTTTCAGCAAAGAAATCTATAAATAGATTCTAGTGTGAAGATGAAAAAAATAAAAGAACAGCTTTGATTTTGATTAGATAAGCTGTTCTTTTTCTATGTCTATTATAAACGATTCGATAAGGCCAATAAAAGCTTTGAAATTTCCTCAAACCTTGATATACGTGAATTTATTTCTTTTGCTTTTTCCAGTTGGTTAATGACTGTTGCATTGATCGCTGTGACTTCTTCTGTAATATTCTGCAAATTGATTTGAAGCTCTCGTAATGTCTTTTCGATTTCTACACTCGCATCATTACTATGTCCAGATAATTTTCTAATCTCATTCGCTACGACCCCGAACCCTTTTCCCACTTCACCAATTCTGGCAGCCTCAATAGCTGCATTTAATCCAATTAACCTTGTTTGCGATGAAATGGACTTAATAGAATCAAGAATTTGGTTGGTAGTCTTAAATTTATTATTAATTTCATCCGCCTTGCCTTGCAGCATAATACTGTCATTATTCAATTGAGAGGCCACTTTTATAAATTCATCAATAATATGTCCAACCTCATTACTAGATTCTGCAAGCTCGAACGCACTTTTGTTTAAACCTGTCCACGTTTCTATATTTTTCGCTATGCCGACAGATCCAATGACATTTCTATATTCATCTAAAAGAGGATACCCATAGATTCTGACAGGAATGCCATATAAAGAAGCATCCATGTTCTTAGCCGCAGGTTTCTTCGTCCTCATGGCATCTGCCATTGCTGATTTTGGATTTACAGGATCACCGGGAGAAATATTTAATTTAACCGTTTTGCCATCCTTTTGTATGATAAATTTTTCTTTATCAGTAACAGCAAAGCCCATATCAGTCTGCATAATTTCTGCAATCCAAGGAGTAATCGTAATTAATGCCTGCATTAATTCCTTTCCAGTTGCTCTGATTTCCATTGGTTTCTCCTTTCTCTATGTACGAATGAATAAAACAATAAGGAAATATTTTCTTCAAATAATATTATACATAAATATTATGGGGGAATATGTGATAAAAAAGGATTCCATAACATTATAAATAATCTTAGCAATGAAAGAGTCATAAAATTGACATATTTTTTCTGTTTATTTTACGTTGACAATATACCATAATGGGTATATTGTATGACGTTTAAGGGATATTAAAATAACTAGTCCAAAAAACATTTGATTTTTTTTAGAATAATTCATACCCTTGTGGGTATAGAGTTTTTTTGAAAGGAAGTCCCTTAAAAATAGTTGAAATGAATAACAGGGAGGAAAATGACATGGCAAAACGAGTAGCAATTATCGCAAGTAACGGAGGTTTATTCGACGCATACAAGGTATTTAATATTGCGACAGCAGCAGCCTCTTTAGATCAGGAAGTTTCCATCTTTTTCACATTCGAAGGATTAAATTTAGTTCATAAGGAAGCTAATAAACAACTGCCTATTCCAGAAGGAAAAGAGCATTTTGCAGAAGGTTTTGCCAAGGCAAATGTACCGCCAATCCCTGATATGGTTGCCTTGGCTCAAGAGTTGGGTGTTAAACTAATCGGTTGTCAAATGACTATGGATGTAATGGAACTTGATAAAAGTGTATTTGTTGATGGGATTGAAGTTGGCGGTGCTGTTACGTTTTTAGAATTTGCAAAAGACGCTGACGTAACTCTAACTTTTTAATGAAAAGATAACTACTTATTATCATTCAAAATGAACCTACCATTAGGAGGAAAACTCATGACACAGAAAGTAATCATCGTTGGTGGAGTTGCCGGGGGTGCTACAGCAGCAGCTAAATTAAGAAGAATAAGTGAAAACGTTGAGATTATCTAGTTGAACGCGGTGAATACGTTTCATTTGCTAACTGTGGTCTCCCTTACTATATGGAGGATTATAAATTGATGTCCGTGAACCAATGGAGAGGGAATTTGGTTATATTAAAGGTTCCGTTAATATTCCGTTAGACGAACTAAGAAACCGTTTGTCAGAAATCCCAACTGACAAGACGATTTATGTCAGCTGTCAAGTTGGATTACGAGGCTCTTTAGCATCCTGAATTCTAAAGAGCCATGGCTATAACGTGAAAAATGTTGATGGCGGCTGGAAAACGTATTCTTCTGTGTATGGTAGTAATATCGAGGTTAATGTAGACACGACAACAAACGACTTAGGTGAGACTGTTATCGATCATACCGAAGTTCCAACAAATATGGAAGTAGAGGAAATAACAGTTGATTCAGTTGTAGATGTTACCGGATTAGCCTGTCCAATGCAAATTGTTAAGCTCAAAAAGGGAATTGAAATCGATAGATAGTAATCAAATCCTAGAACTTCATGCCATAGATAAAGGAACGTCAAATGACCTGCCTGCATGGTCAAAAAATGCCGGTCATACTCTCTTAAAAACAGAGCAAGAAGGGAACGTTAGTAAGTTCTGGATTAAAAAAAACTAACCTTTGACTCAAACTCCTGTTAGCATCATTTTCACTGACAGGAGTTTTTTCTCTTTCATTGAATTCTTATAAAATTTTATTGATAATTATAGATATATGGATATGGACTTATATCTCAATAAATAATTAATCGAAGGGATTGGTAAGGATGAGTTTTTCCAATAAAACAGTAATCGTAACAGGAGCAGGGAAAGGAATCGGAAAGGGAATCGCTCTGGCTTATGCAGAAAATGGAGCAAATGTCATTGTAGCTGAAATGGATGAAAAAACAGGCTCCCAGACCGTACATACCATTAAAGAGCAGGGAGGAGAAGCCCTTTTCGTTCAAACAGACGTTCGAAAAGAAACAGAAATCATCTCCTTAATGGAAACTGTCAACCAAGCATATGGAAGAATCGATATTTTAATCAACAATGCAGGAAAAGGAGTTTTTAAACCTCTTTTTGATTTATCAATTGAAGAATGGGATGATGTCATCCAAACAAATCTAAGAAGTGTGTTCTTAGGCTCTCGTGAGGCAGCTAAGTACATGATGCAAAACGAGGAGGGAGGGGCAATTGTAAATATTGCCTCTACTAGGGCGATCATGTCAGAGCCTAATTCCGAATCATACGCCGCTACAAAAGGCGGAATTGTAGCGATTACCCATGCACTTGCCGCTTCATTGAGCAATGAACGGATTACGGTGAATGCTATTTCTCCAGGATGGATTGAAACAGGAGATTACGCAAAGCTAAGTAAAACGGATCATGAACAGCATTTTTCAAAGAGGGTAGGGAAGCCTGAGGATATTGCAAGGGCATGTCTCTATTTAACAGCAAAAGAGAATGACTTTGTGACCGGAATCAACCTTGTCGTTGATGGAGGTATGACAAGGAAAATGATTTATGAGGAATAGATTACATAGTTAAAAACCCTCTTGGAATTCCAAGAGGGTTTCATCCTTATCTTATAGATATGGACTTTCGTGTTTTGCTTTAAGTTGATTCCAACGACGTTCTACTTCGCGTTCAAACTCTTGTAGCATTTCTTTATTTTCTTCTTTTAACATGTGTTTTGTTTTACCCATGTGTTTTAACCAGTCACTAAGTTCAATGCGTTTCTTCTTATCTTCTGGGTTATAAGTAATTTTTGTAACACCTTTTTCCACTTCATAAAGAGGGAAGAAGCAAGAATTAACAGCAGCATCTACAATCTCTTGCCCTAATGTTTCATTTGATTTCCAGTTCAACGGACAAGCAATTAGGATTTTACCATAAACCATACCTACATTATTTGCATACCATTGCGCTTTCGCAGCTTTTTTCACAAGATCTTGAGGGAATGCCTCAGAACCAGTGAATACGTATGAGATATTTGTTGCAGCCATGATTTGAGCTGTGTCTTTATGGTGGAACGCTTTACCTGCTTGATATGGTCCAACACCAGATGTACTTGTCATATGTCCAAGCGGAGTTGAATAAGACAATTGGCTTCCTGTGTTCATATATCCTTCATTATCGTACTCAACGATAATCATTTTGTGGTTACGTAAAGCAGTACCGATTGCAGGTCCCATACCGATATCCATACCACCGTCACCAGTAACCATAACGAATGTGAAGTCATCACTTAAGCCAAGCTCTTCAAACTCACCACGGCGTTTTCTTTCATGGAACATTTCTACAACACCAGATAATGTTGCTGCACCATTTTGGAAAAGGTTATGGATATACGTTTGTTTATGTGAGCTGTAAGGGTATCCTGTTGTAACGATCATTCCACATCCAGTATGGAATAGGGCAACAATATCGCCTTCAATCCCTTTAAAGAATGTCTCTAATCCAGAGAAGATACCACAGCCAGGGCATGCTCCATGTCCTGAAGAAATACGTTTAGGTTTTTTCGTTAAGGCTCTTAGAGGTGGAATCTTAACTTTTAATTCACCTGTTTCTTCGTTAGGAGTAACAGTAATAAGACCTGTACGTAAATCTTCTTTTTTCAATGGTTCTACACGACGTTTTGGTGCTAATTCTGGGTTACCAGGTGTATGACCAAAATAATCAAATGGTACTTCAACTTTATCAGCTTCAACAGCATCGATTGCTAGTTGGAAAAACTTTTCTGCATCATCTGCATAGAAGTCTTTACCGCCCAAACCATAAACACGGTTGATAACTTTTGTATCATGGTTTCCATAAGTTTGTAATGCTGCTCTAACTTCTAGAGCCATGTTACCGCCATGTGCACCGTAAGAATCTCCACGGTCACCAACAGTAATAGCTTTTACATTCTTTAACGCTTCAGCAATTTGCTTTTGCGGGAAAGGACGAAGAATGTTAGGAGAGATAACTCCTGCTTTAATTCCTTTTGCACGTAATTGGTCAACAACATCCTTACATACTTCAGTGGCTGAGTTAAGCATGAATACTGCTACTTCAGCATCTTCCATTTTGTATAGGTCAAGGATTGGATACTCACGACCAGTTAATTCAGCATATTCTTTTGCAATTCTTTCGAATACTTTTTCTGCATTATACATGGCTTCAGACTGCTGATAACGGTTGTTGATTGTATCAGGCTCATTCATATAAGCACCGATTGATACTGGGTTATCACGGTCTAATGCATGCGGATAGTTCGTTGGAACAGGACCAATGAATTTTTGAACTTCATTGTTATCCTTAACAACTTGTACACGTCTCTTTTGGTGAGAAGTGAAGTAGCCATCATATGAAACGATTACAGGAAGACGTACTTCTGGATCTTCTGCTAATTTAATTGCCATAATATTCATATCGTAAACAACTTGTGGATCACGAGCCATTAAAATAGGCCAGCCGATATTTAAAGCAAAATAAAGGTCAGAGTGGTCGCCATGGATGTTTAACGGTCCAGAAACTGAACGGTTTACTAAGTTTAATACCATTGGCATACGAGTTCCTGATTGAACTGGTAATTGCTCAAGCATGTATAAGAATCCGTTGGCACTTGTTGCGTTGAATACACGACCGCCGCCTGCTGCCGCACCATAACAAATCCCTGCAGAACCGTGTTCACCGTCAGCAGCGATTAATTTAATATCATGTTGTCCTCTTGCTTTCATTCCATCAAGGAACTGTGCTACTTCAGTAGAAGGGGAGATAGGATAATATCCCATGATATGATAGTTAATTTGATGTGCTGCATATGCAGCCATTTCATTTCCTGATTCAAATACTATTGCTTGTTCAACAGATCCTTCTGATAGACCAGCTTTTTCTTTATCTATAACAATCTCTTTAGACATG
This sequence comes from Niallia oryzisoli, assembly GCF_036670025.1. NCBI lineage: Bacteria > Bacillati > Bacillota > Bacilli > Caryophanales > Bacillaceae > Niallia > Niallia oryzisoli. The sequence continues at coordinate 2,230,262 of NZ_CP137640.1, forward strand.
TACGTAATCACCTTTCACTATGAAAATTATTTTACTAATTCAAATAAATGTGGTACGCGGTTCGCTTCAGCATAACCATCATTTGTTTCTACTTCATTGGTTAATGCTTCAACAGGGCAGGCATGTACACATTTTAAGCAGCCTTTACAGTATTGATAGTCAATACCTTTTAAGAACATTTGCGGACGGCCTTTTTTATCAGGAGCCTCTTCCCAAACAAAACAGAAGTCAGGGCAAGCTGTATCACAGGCAGCACAGTGGATACATTTATCTTCATGATAATGAGGAAGTACGCCTGAACGTGAAATACTTAAATCTTTGAAAATACTATTTCCTGGATCAATTACAAGTCCGCCAATTGGCTGTGTTTCATATCCAAGAGTTGCCTCTTCACGAACAAATGGCTTAGCTTGTGCATCTGGACTTGCTTCAAATGTTTTAAATACTACTTCGTTATATCCACGGTCGAATGTACGAAGATTGGATTCTACTAAATGCGGATATTTTTTCTCAAATGTACGACGAATAGTATCTCTCATAGAGTCAGCATCTAAGAAATCAAGAATGCGGTATAGTGCTCCAAGCATCGCAGTGTTTACTTTTGTTTTCTCTTCTAAAGCAATTTTAGTTGCATCGACAACAGCCATAATTCCGCCGTCAATATTCATTAACGTCTTAAGCTCGTCTGGAGTTTTCATTGAGTTTACTAGAACCGTACTATCTGGATAAATTCCACTAGTACAATCTAGTGTTTTATATAGTGCATCATGGAAAATAGCTACTACGTGTGGACGTTCTACAGGAGTAGTGTCGCGAATATTTGTATAAGGTTCACAGAAACGAATATGTCCTTTTACTGGAGAACCTTTTTTCTCAGATCCATAAGATGAAAAGCTTAGTCCATTAAATCCATTTCCAACAACACCTGCTTCAGAAAGCAATTTACCTGCAAGGTTGGCTCCCAATCCGCCAATGGATTCAAGACGAATTTCAAAAAAACCTAATTCATTTACTCTAGGTAACTTAGTCAACAGAATTTCCTCCGATCAAACCAAAATAATTTCTTGCGTTTAAAATTGTGAATATTCATAAATATGCTCTCATTATAACAGCGGTTTTTTTTTTATGCAACAGATTTTTTGATTATTTATAAAACGTTCTTCAATCACCATAATTACTGGATTAGAAGTAATTTTCTGTACATTTATTTGGAATTGTACCATTAAATTTCCATTCTTGTTTCATACATATTCACATTGTTAAGTTTATTATCTATTCGATAAAAAGTATAAATATACGAGCGATTTCTGTTTTATTCGACAAGAATTGCATAAATATTTTTTATAAATTAATAAAGGAAATTTATATATTAATGATAAGTCTAGAATTATTCTATTTCTCAATACCTGTTCTGAATTTGTTTTCTTAATTAGTAAAGTGTAAGGATTTGTAGGAGAATATCCTTCTAAACAACAAGAATGCATCAAAAGAATAAAGGGAACTGTAAGTAAGGATCTAATTTTTGAGGAGGCAGCAAAAATGGAAAATGATTCACTTCGTGACCTTGTAACTGTTGAAGATGAGAGCGGACGTCAGCTATCTTATGAGGTTGATGCCTTATTTGAAATGCAGGGAGAATCCTATGCTCTATTACGAAACGAGAATGATACGGTTTTAATGAGAGTCGAAGAAGATGAAAAAGGACAGCATTTAGTTAACATCACCAATCAAACAGAAAAAGAATCACTTCTCGATGCCTATCAAATTGCTGTAGATGCCGCTCCTGCAGAGGAATGAAGTACTAAATAACTTCATAACAATCTTTTTACGAGGAGGTATTGGCAGAATGAAGCTCGGCCTACAACTTGAGATTTTCGATGAGGTGAATCAAAAAGTAAAACGTTAGCAGTAAAAGAAAAGAAGCAGCACGCTAAGTGATGCTTCTTTTTAGTCCGATTTACTTTTTGTTTTCAGATCTTTCTTTTTGTCCATACTTTAGCTGGTCGTGGTTCATCGCTTTTTCTTTATTCACTTTACCACCTAGACTTACATTTGAGAAATTTTTATTTTGATCGTTCATTTTTCACACCTCCAGGATATTAGTCTGTGCATTTTGCTGAAAAATATGATTTTGAATCAAATTAAACCCTATAGATGTATGATGGTCTGCTTTTGTATGTTAAAAATATATAGTGAAGTGAGCGTTTTTTATCAAAAAAAAGAAAGAAGGGATATTGTGCTAAAAAAATTCACCTTACATACAAACAACCGCGATGAAATGATCGAGATCACAGAAAAAGTTCAGAATTATGTAAATGAAAATAACCTTAAAAATGGAGCCATTATTGTCTATTGTCCTCATACAACTGTGGTATTACCATCAATGAAAATGCAGACCCTGATGTAAAACGTGATATGATTCGCCGCTTTGACGAAATATACCCATGGGATCATGAGCTTGACTGCCATATGGAAGGTAATACGGCAGCCCATATGAAAGCAAGTACCGTTGGCGCTTCGCAGCATGTAATCGTAACGGACGACCGTTTACTATTAGGGACATGGCAGGGGATTTATTTTTGTGAGTTTGATGGTCCGCGAACGAGATCCTTTTACGTAAAGACAATGTAATACAGTTAAACAAAACCGTTTGGATAAGGCTTTTCTGAATTTTTCTAACATGATAAAAACAGCACCAATTCGTTGAAAAAGGTTTATAATAAACCTTTAATGGTTATAAGACCTATAGGAGATGAATTGGGTTGAAGAGTGTGTTTCAAAATAAGTGGGCTGTCATTGGTATCGCCATTTTTTGTTCTATTTTGTGGGGAAGTGCCTTTCCAGTTCTTAAAATTAGCTATGTTGAATTGCAAATAGCAGCAAATGATACGATGGCGCAGATTGTATTTGCCGGTCTTCGTTTTCTGCTTGCTGGATTGATTCTTTTGTTGTTTCTGTTTTTTACAAATCGAAGCCAGCTGCCTGTGAAAAGTTCACATCTTTTTATCTTAATATTATTTGGTATTATCCAAACGGCCGTACAGTATTTTTTCTTTTACAACGGTCTTTCAAAAGTATCTGGAATGCAAGGCGCTATTCTTTCATCAAGCGGTACGTTTCTTGCCGTGATTTTAGCGCATTTTTATTATCAGGATGACCATATGAATTGGAAAAAGGCAATTGGAATGATCGCTGGATTTGCTGGAATTATTGCTGCAAACTGGGGCCAGGAATTTCAATTTCAATTCCAATGGAGCGGGGAAGGGTTTATGATTATGTCAGGACTTACAAGTGCCATAACCACGATTATGACAAAAGAATTGGCATCAGATATTCCTCCGGTTACACTTACAGGATGGCAGCTGACAATCGGTTCTTTTGCTTTATTGTTAGTCGGTTTCCCTCAGCTTAGCGAATCCTCGATTACTTTCACACCATTTGGATGGGGATTGCTTATCTATGCTGCCCTAATATCTTCAGTAGCGTTTGCTCTCTGGACTACAGTGCTGAAATTTAACAAAGCAGGGGAAATGAGCATTTATAGTTTTCTAACTCCCGTTTTCGGAGCCATTTTATCAGCGATGTTTATCCCGGGAGAAAGCTTTAACCTATTTATTTTAGCTGCGCTGTCATTAGTAGCTGTTGGAATTATCGCTATTAACTATCGAGGAAAACCACAATTAGGTCGTTCCAGACAAATGAAGAGGAATGTTGGTTAAGCACATTCTTCTTTCCATTATAGTAAAATAACGGTTACAATAAAGGTAGGGGGTGAACACATGGATCTTTCACAATTGCTAGGAGAAAAATACTTTAGCTTGGATGCTGCACAGGTTGATAAAAGTCCTGAAGAGCTTGTAGTTACAAATAACGATGAAGCCTATTACATAGTTTCAAGTGAAGCTTATGAACAAACATTGAAAGACTTAGAATACAAAATAGTCGTTGGCTTAGGAGAGTAATACAACCAATTAAAAGCAGAAAAAGCACTTGTTGATCAGGTGCTTTTTCTGCTTTTTTCCATTCTAATCTCTTAATAAGTATTTTTATTGTATTAATAATGTAAATGATATAATTATAATATTCAGAAAGAAGGTGTAATGAATCACTAAATAATATAATATCAAAACTTATCGAGGTGAATTTATATTGAATCAGCCTAATAATCGTACGTCTATTTTACAATCAGTCCAAAAAGGCCTCAGGGTTCTGCAGCTTTTTACACGTGAAAAGCCAGTATGGGGGACGACAGAAATTGCGGCGGCACTTGAGTTGAATAAAAGCACTGTATCCCGATTAATAAGTGATTTATTAGCTGAAGGCTATTTACAAAAAGAACAGAACAAATATTCTCTTGGCTATTCACTCCTTTATCTAAGCGGGGTTATTACATCCCATTTAGAAATTCAAAGAGAATCAAAAGATATCATAAAAGAGTTAGTGGACCATATAGGTGAAGCTGTACATATAGCCGTTTTAGAAGGAACAGGCATCACTTATGTACATAAGGCAGAATGTCAAAATCCTGTTGAATTACTATCATTTATCGGAAGAAAAAATCCCGTCTCTTGTACCAGCTCAGGTCAAGTTTTACTTGCTTTTCACAAAGATAATGTGATTGATTATGTTATTGGGGCAGGTCTCCCACGAATGGGGCCAAACAGCGTTACAGATCCTGAGCAATTTAGAAGTCGTTTACAGCAGGTGAAACTGCAGGGCTATTCCATCTGTATTGATGAAATGCATGAGGATGTTGTCAGTATCGCTGCACCTATTCGAGATTACACAGGTGAGGTTGTGGCTGCCATAAGTATGGTAGGAACAAGCCAAAGAATTAGCTTAGATAAAATAGATCCTTTCAAAGAAGCGATTATACAGGCAGGAAAGGAAATATCGCTGCAATTAGGTTATATTCCTGCTGCTTATGAAAAGGAGCTGACTGTTAAATGAGGTACCCAACCGTAAACAACAAGCATTTCTCATCGTTAAGAAATGCTCTTAGACTCTTAAACTTATTTTCCAAGGATGAACCAGAATTTAACTTAAGTGAATTCGCAGAACGATTAGAAATAGGCCTCAGTACAGCATTTCGCTTAACCAACACATTGGTGGAAGAGGGCTTCATCGTCCGGGATCCGCATACAAAACTGTACCGCCCGGCAGCATCGATATTAGCTATGGGTAATACGATTATTTCCAAAATTGATCTTTGCCAAATTTCTAAGCCTATTTTAGAAAAATTAGTTGAGGATACTGGGGAAACTTCTCATATTGCCGTAATCAGAGATTATCAGGTTCTATACCTTCTAAAAATCGATAATTCTCACCCTGTTCATCTTTTATCACATGCAGGTAAATCAAACCCACTACATTGCACGAGTACAGGTCAGGTGCTTCTCGCATATCAACCTGAATCTGTCATTAATCAGGTCATTGACAGAGGCCTAAAATCTTACACACCAAAAACGATTACGGATCCAATAAGACTTAGAGAGATTTTATACAATATACGTAAACAAGGATTCTCTGTAAGCCTGGAGGAACTGCATAACATGGGGGCATCCATTGCAGCTCCCGTAAAAAATCGCAATGGGGAAGTAATTGCCTCCATCAGTATAGCCGGACCCACTTCACGGATTAATCTCAAAACGATTCCGAGATTAACCAAGCTAGTCCAGACTGCTGCTGAGAGGATTTCTAAAGAATTGCCTAACAACTAAGTTTATCAGCTTCCCATTCATCTAATAATAGCCGATTATTATTTACATAAATTTGTGGAATCCTAGATACTAATAAATCGTAACAGAGGGTGAAGCAAGATTGAATGGGAAGATTCTTGTAAAGAAAATTTTTATGAAGAGGTTATGGATAATTACTATGATCCTATTGTTCGTTCCAATGGATGCTGTTTACGCTGTACAAGCTTCAAAAACAGATCTTACTTTAGAATCAAAAATAGACAATATCTTAAAGGACGAACGACTCAAAGGGGCTATTACAGGTATAAGCATCAGAAATGCTGACAGCGGAGAGATTATCTATTCATCTAACGGTGATATTCGATTACACCCAGCCTCTAATATGAAGCTATTAACTGCAGCCGCTGCATTAGAAAAGCTTGGACCCGACTATCAGTTTTCAACCGAAATTTGGACTGACGGCAGGACACAAGGAAATATCCTTAAAGGAAATTTGTATTTAAAAGGGAAGGGCGATCCGACGGTAATGAAGGAAGACCTCGACCGCTTTGCAAAAAAATTGAAAACAAAAGGAATTACTAAAATTAATGGGGATCTTGTAGCTGATGACAGCTGGTATGATGATATCCGGCTCTCACAGGATTTGAACTGGTCTGATGAACCGTTTCATACAGGGGCCCAGGTTTCAGCATTAACACTATCGTCAACTAACGATTATGATGCTGGCACCATTCTTCTTGAAATCATACCTGCTGCTAAGAAAGGAGAAAAAGCCAGCATCCAACTAACACCAGAAACCGATTATGTTAACATCGTTAACAAAACAACAACAGTTGAACGTGACCATGCAAGTAATGTAACCATTGACAGAGTTCATGGAACCAACACAATCATTGTTAGGGGGACTATACCTAACAACAACAGCACGATTAAAAAGTGGGCAGCTGTGTGGGAACCGACTGAGTTCGCTATGAATGTATTTAAGAAATCACTAATAGCTCATGGAATCACATTCGCAACGAACTCTAAATCAACCACAGGTGTAACACTGGAAAAAGCTACAAGACTTGGGATTAAAAAGTCAATGCCGCTAAAACAACTCCTGATTCCATTTATGAAGCTTAGCAATAACGGACATGCAGAGGTGTTAACAAAAGAAATGGGGAAGATTGTTTACGGAGAAGGAAGCTGGGATGCAGGCTTAAAGGTTCTCCACGAAACAGTAACAGAATTAGGGCTTAACGGAACCAGCCTTCAGCTGCGCGACGGGTCAGGCATGTCCCATAAAAACATGATTCCGGCTAATGAACTGTCCAATTTACTATTTATTGCCCAATCTAAAAGCTGGTTTCCCGAATTTGAAAAGTCTTTACCAATTGCCGGTCAACCTGACAAGCTGATAGGAGGAACTTTACGAAGCCGCTTGAAGAATGAATCGACAAACGCTAACGTCAAAGCGAAAACAGGCTCGATATCAGGTGTTTCCACCCTTAGTGGGTATATCACATCAAGAAGCGGAGAAGATTTTATTTTCTCTATCATGATTAATAATTATCTAGCCCGATCAGTAACTGAGATTGAAGACAATATTGTAAAGATTATTGATGAATACTAAACCAAAAGGAGGGGGCACCCTCCTTTTATATACTGCTAGATTATTCACTATTAGATACACCCGTTGGTATTTTATCAATGAATTGCTCTACTGGTATTGCCAGGCCTGTACCATCCTCTGTTGTTTTTGCATAAACCACGCCTATTACATCCCCATGTAAATCAATAACCGGGCTTCCGCTGTTTCCTTTATATATTGGTGCCGATATCATTAATAAATAGTATTTATCTGATCCGGTTAATATATCTCCTTCATTGGCAATCTGATTATGAAATAGGGGGTTTCCAATCACATAAATATGATCTTCTACACTCCATTTATTTGGATTACTTAACGTTAAAGACGGTAAATTTTCTCCATCAACATTTAAGAAAGCAAGATCTAAAACTGGATCTATATGTACGATAGATGCTTCGAAGATATCCCCTTGCGGAAAAATGACAGTAATAGGATTCATATTCTCTACAACATGTCGATTTGTTATGATGAACCCATTTTCGGATACATTAAAACCAGTTCCTTTTGTATACTGGTCTTGTAGGGTAACAACAGCTTCTTTATACACCTGGATGTCTTCTTGTTTTGAAAGCTCCTTTGACTTCTGTAAAAATTTAATCGAAGGGAGATTAATCATCTGGGGCCATATTTGATTAACACTAATCAGCATGGCTAAAACCAATCCAACGGAAATCATTTTAACAAAAAAGGATTTCCGTTTTTTCTGTTTTTCTCTTAATATTTGATCTTCTTCATTAGGCAAAAAATCCTCAATTGGAGGTTCATCTAAATAATCATTCTGTTCATCCTGTTCATCCTGTTCATGTCGATCCATTTGGTTTTTACCTCTCATTTACCTGATTGTTTCTTCAATTATACTATCTAAACATATAAATAAGATAAAAATACCCTAATCCTTTTAAGGAGTTAGGGCATTTTTATCTTATTAAGTTTATCTCTTTTTCTTTTTCTTATCGCTTACTACCGCCTGTTTTTTAACAATCTTTTCAAATTCCACCTGTACATGGACAACGTTTTCTTTAATCTCATTTATACTCAAAACTTTTGCCTTGCGTCCTTTAATTTTAATATTCTCATCTACTACAGGAACTTGCTGCCGGCACTGGCTTAGAACTAAATTTCTTCTCTCATAAAAATGAACAGCAACCATATTTGACTTCTCCTTTTTATAAAATTTTCACAAAAAAGGGGAGTTCGGAAAGATTTATCATCTTTAATAAAGTATTTAGGAAAACACCATATTAGACCAAAATGGGTTGTATTCATTAATTGATTTTTAAAAATCGAGCGGGGAGGGGGATAACGTACAGAAAACTGTCACTAAATGTGTGACTTTTGCTATATGGCTGTTAATTTCACTATGCTATTCTTTATTTGTTAAAAATCGAGCAAGTTAGTTACAGAGAAATGGGGGTATAAAAATGAGCTGTGGTTGTACAACAAACTTACACGATGGAAAAGCGATTGTAGATCATGTTAAAAGTAAAGGAAAAGCTGATTTAGCACCAACTATTGCACATGAGATTGCATGTGATTGTGGTGAAACCTTTACATTAGAAAAAGTTATTATGAATTGTCCAAAATGTGAGATGACCTATGCTGTAACACCGTGTGGTTCAAATGACATAAATAATATCAAGCAGGCTGGAAATAAATAAGCATAAAAATAAAAAAGGGAAATCCCTCCATGTGGATTTTCCTTTTTTATTTCAATTTATTTAATCCTCTCTAAACCAGGTAAGTGCAATGGTTCCAGATCCAGCATGAACACCAATTGCTGAGCCTAGCGGACCAATAACAATCTCAATTTCTGAAGAAAGGGAGCGAACCTGTTCTTGAATGCTAAGTGCTTCTTGTTTAGCGCTGCCTTCTAAAATATATACTGTTTTAATATTCAACCCTTGCTCTAAATCCTCTTTTAAACGAGCAACCATATAGGCTAAGGCTTTCTTTTGCGAACGGACCTTATCATAGGGAATTAATTTCCCTTCTTCAAACGTAAGAATTGGCTTTATTTGCAGAAGACTGCCCATCATCATTTGAATCGCACTGACACGCCCACTTTTATGCAGTTGATCCATTGAACCAATCATGACATAAAGTTTATTGGATCGGTACATCGTTCTTAGTTTACTTGCTGTATCTTCAGGCGAAAACCCTTCACGAATCATTTCCTGGCCTTTTTGAATTAGATGCGCTACAGGCAAAGAAATCAATCTTGAATCAACTAGTTCAAGAGGAAAGTCTGCTATATCTGCCGCTTGTTTTGTAGCGTTAGCAGTTCCGCTTAGCTCAGTTGATAAATGAACAGCAATTGCTAAATCATATTCTTTTTTCAGCTCTTCAAAAAGAGTTGCTAATTCACCAATTACAGGCTGAGAGGTTTTTGGCAGGGAGCGGGAGGTAGCGAGCCTTTGATATAATTCATCTTCCGTAATATCAATCCCATCTTTATACGTCTCATTTTCAAAAGTAATCCCAATCGGTACAATAAAAATATCGTTTTGTTTAGCATATTCAGGCTCAATATAACACGTACTGTCCGTAATCCATGCAATTTTCTTCAAATAATTTCCCCCTCATCAAGAGTTATTTATTTACGTAAATTGATACATATTTATACCCTTATCTTAATACCAGATACTAAATTAGTATATATGAAAAATCATCATTTACCTTAAAAAAAGAGTTCTTGCTTACAAAAAGGATTTAGCACTTATTGCGAGAAATATTTCAGAGTTATATTCTTATATAAGAATAGCTATATATAAATTTCTAAAGGAATGAAAGGGGAAACAATCCTGAAAAAATACTATTATATCATTAATGAAGCAGCAGGGAACGGAAGAGCGAAGCAAACGTGGGAAAAGATTAAGCGTTTACTGGATAATTACAATATCCAATACCAATCTTACTTTTCCAAATATCCCAGTCACCCTGAAGTAATTGCAAAAGAAATTGCTCAATCTGTTCCAGGTAAAATCGCAGCAATCATTGCAGTGGGAGGGGACGGCACGATACATGAAGTCATTAATGGCCTTAAAGAGTATTCAAATGTTAAATTCGGTTTCATTCCAACCGGTTCCGGAAATGATTTTGCCCGGGGATTTTTAATTCCGAGGGACCCGGAAAAAGCACTTGAGTTTATTTTATCGTTTGACGAACAATTACCACGAATTGATGTAGGATCTTACCATTTAAATCATAATCAAGAAAAATCTCTTTTTATAAATAATTTAGGTGTAGGTTTTGATGCAGAAGTATCACTTGAAGCGAATAAATCAAGAATAAAAAAATGGCTCAATCGTATTGGAATTGGCAGTTTAACCTATGTTGCAGCGCTTCTTGAAAAAGCCATTACCTTTAGGCCATCTGATGTTATGTTAACTATCGATGATCGTGAACACCACTTTCCTAATGTCTGGTTCATTACGATTTCAAATCAAGCTTATTATGGCGGCGGCATGAAAATATCTCCATCTGCAATACCAATTGATGGGCTTTTAAATATAACTGTCGTTCATCAGCTATCCAAACTTAAACTGCTGCTGGTTTTTATCAGTGTGTTTTTTGGTAAACATACAAAACTGAAAGAAGTTCGGACACTGACCGGTAAGAAAATAACCATTACAAGTAAAGAACCAATGAAAGTTCATGCAGATGGAGAAATCGTAGGTGAATCACCGGTAGATATTGAAGTATTGCCATCATATATGCATATCTATTCAAAAATATGGCAATAAAATGAAAATAAAATAAAGGATTATTAAGCCTCTTATCGCATTAACGAACATTTGTTCTGTAATAGGATTATATGATGATATTTAAGGAGGTCATAATAGTGCCAAGGAATCTTGGAATTACCGACGATATGATCATCCAGATGTACAAAAGCGATATGTCGTATAAAGAAATGATACCAATCGTTGATTGTCTAGTCGTGCTATTCTCAATGTATTGCACAAGCATGGGGTAGCTAGTAAACATTCTGGTCAACCAGGTAAGCATAAAGTTAATGAAGACTTTTTAAAGTATGGTCACATGACATGGCGTGGGTACTTGGATTATTCATTACAGATGGTCATATACATAAACAAACACACATCATCTCGTTTTCTTAAAAAGACGAAAGTATTCTTCATCAGATAGCAAATGTTATGGGGGCTGATTACGTATTAGCTCCATTTGGTGCAACAATGCAAACTCCGACTTTAATTATTAACTCAAAAGAAATCAAATAAGATTTAACCCTCTATAATGAAAAAGCAAGCAGACTTTCAATATAGGTATCATGCATATGATTTCGACATGATTTGGTTTACAATCCAAACCCAAAAACTGAGTGACTTTGGAATCCAATTTAAGGTGACTCCATATACGAATATGATTGCGATTCCCAGTTCTCCGACGAAGCCGCAAATCGGCTTTACCTTGAAAAAAGGAGAATGGGATAAGATCAAAGATAAGGGGATTCAGTAGTAAGAAACCAACTAATCGAGGCCTATCCTTTTTTACAACATGCATTCCTGCAGTTAGAGGATTTCCGATCATTCGTCCCTTTACAAGGAAAAACCTATTTCGTTGATCAATGGCATAAAGAAGGCTGCCTCTTAATAGGGGATGCTGCCCATTGTTCGTCTCCTTTGGGGGCGGTTGGACTTTCATTAGGCGTTGAATCAGCGGTAGTGGCTGCGTGCATCATTTCCGAATGTATTCGAAATCAGGATGTAGAGTTTAAAAAATTAGATACATTAACACAGGTTCGTTCGAGTGACATCATGCTGGTTCACCGCATGCAAAAGATGTTAACACTGCTATTAATCAATCGCCCATCCTTGTTTAAAAAAGGTGTATTGGGTGTGATGCCGATGGCTTCAAGAACCGTCTTTTCGAAGCTGGCAAAGTGAAGATTTTTGTTAGGATCCAAGAATATATTTATTGAAAAATATCTTATTTTTACAGACAAAGAATTAACATGTATGGAGAAAAAGGAATGACAAATCCATTGATAACATCTCTAGAACCAATTGTAAATCACGAGGCAAAAGTACTAATCCTTGGCTCGATTCCAGGAGTGGAATCCCTCAAAAAACAGCAATACTATGGCAACCCGCGAAATCATTTCTGGAGCATTATGTACAAACTATTTGAGCAGGAGGAACTGCAGGATTATCGAGAGAAAATCACATTTATCCAAAACCATCATATTGCACTTTGGGATGTGATTTATTCCTGTTTACGGGAAGGAAGTCTTGATTCCAATATAAAGGGTGAACAGCCAAACGAGATTTTGGGGCTGCTTAAGCGATACCCAAACATCCAATTTATCGGTTTCAACGGCGGAAAAGCCTATGATGTTTTTAAAAAGAAAATCGGCTTCCATCAACTTGACAACTTACAATATAAGAAACTGCCCTCAACAAGCCCTGTACCGGGAAGAAATGTAAAATCCTTTGAAGAAAAACTGCAGGACTGGACAATTATTAAAGAATATTTATAGAGATTCGCAGGCAAACAGCCTGTGATATTTTTTTGCGTAGCTATTTGATGCTTTTACATAAATTTTGTTAATACTATGTATCATAGACGTTTATCGGCAAGCAGAATAATATAAAGCTCATAATTGGAGGTAAGCAGTATGGACTTCCCGACCATCCACACAAATTTCTGGGACGCAGTGATCGCAGTACCTGCAATAATGATTCTAACACAGGTGACGAAAAAGGTTTTTAAAGTGCCAAAGAAATATGTCCCATTTGTTGCTGTCGTTTTAGGATATGTCATCTCAATCTTTATCAGTCATCGACATAATCTGTTATCTGGAATCTTTATGGGATATTTTTATGGTTATGCAGCAATAGGAAGTTACGCTTCTTTAAAGACTTCAATAATAGCATTTAAAAATAAGTCCAAACAAAGAGAGCTACATCATCAACCTGTTAAGGAATGATTTACCTCCTTTCTGTAACCATTCAAAAGATCTTCTAATGTTTACTATAACTAACTTTCAGTGGAGGCAATGATGATTTACATTTATCACGATTATGCTGGAACTCATTCAACAGCACTCGCAGCTGCACATCATTTAAAAATTCTAACTTCGCCCACTCGGAAACTGACAAAAGAAGAGATATTATCCGTACCTTATTTCAATAAATTGACAAAACAAGATGTAGGCAAGTTCATTTTTCATGGCAAGGATGAAGAAGAAAATCTTGTTTTTACACTTGCTAGAAAAAGAGACAAATTAGTTGTACCAGCGCTACAAGACTTCTGCTTACATTTAGAGGAGAGAAATTATTTTAACAACAAAATTATTTTCTCAAATACGTCTCCTACGGTTCCCCTTGCTATGACATTAGGGGGGTTTTTTTCGAGAGGGTTAGGAATTGATGTTATCGGTGTTCCATTGCTTGTAAAAGGCGCCCAACAAAGTAATGAAGCCATTTTTAAGTTGGTTGAAAAAACAAAAGGTATGGCACGTGAAAAGAATATGGAAAAGGTTATCTTGATAGAAAATAAAGAATTTCAGGCTTAAATGAGCTTCCAATTTATAAAAACAATGGATTATTCCTGAAATGTACACAATTTACTTGAGCAATCGCTTTCAAAATCAGTTATGCTTAAGTAGAAAACATTTAGGGGGTGCTGTTCTTGTATAAATTGCAAATTCAAAATGCTGAGACCCAAGAAATCCTTCGTGAAAAGACATATAAAAAGCCTGATCTGATTTTTAGTCTGTTAGAGTCTGCAGAAAAGGGTCTGGAATGTTTTCTATTTGATGAACAATGTAAAACCTATAAAGGAGATTATGTATCACATTCAACATTTACTGAAGAAGATACGGAGGTTTATAAAATCCTTTTCCAAGTGGAATTATCTGATATACAAGCAAGAGTAGCCCATTTATAAACACAAAAAGTACAACTATATTAAACAATAGATAAAATAATATGCAACGAAATCGTTAACTAAAAAAACCTTCCTGATTTCTGACAAATCAGGAAGGTTTTTTTATAGCCTATATTAAATATGACGTACACTTCTCTTAGCGCTTCGTTGAGCTTCTTTTTCACTCTTTAATCCCTTCAATAAGGAGTAACACATCACTATCAAAATAATAGTAAAAGGGAGGGCAGCTGCGATGGAAGCGGTTTGCAGTACATCCAAACCGCCGGCTAACAACAATACTGCTGCTACGGCCGATTGAAATACACCCCAGGTCATTTTTATTTTATTAGATGGATTTAACGTTCCTCCTTCACTTAGCATTCCTAATACAAAGGTGGCAGTATCAGCAACAGTTATGTAATATATGGCTACGACGGCAAAACCTAAAATGCTTAAGAAGGCACTTAATGGAAGATAATCAAAGAAAGTGAAAATGGCTAATGACACATTTTCGGTTATATAGGTTGCAAGCTCATGGTTACCAGTGTTTTGAACAATTTGCAGGGCAGTACCCCCAAAAATAGACATCCAAAGACATGTTCCAAGCGTGGGAACAAGTAACACACCAATCACAAATTCCTTTATTGTTCTTCCTTTGGATACGCGAGCAATAAACATACCGACAAAAGGTGCCCAAGCAATCCACCATGCCCAATAAAATAAGGTCCATGATGCAATCCATTCCCCTTTACCGAAAGGATTTAACCTTAAACTCATATGGATAAAGTCACTAATATAAAGTCCTGTTGTATTAAAGAGAACTTTAATGATTGTCATCGTAGGACCAACAATCATAATCAGCAGCATGATTGCAAAAGACAAAATCATCGCCGCATTAGATAAAAATTGAATTCCTCTCTCTAATCCGCTGTTGATGGAAATGATAAAAAGAACGGTAGCGACGGCAATGATGATCAGCTGAACAACCAATGCATTAGGAACGCCAAATAAATCATGCATGCCAGCATTCACCTGCATGGCACCAAGTCCTAAAGATGTAGCAATTCCAAAGACAGTTGCAAAAATCGACAGAACATCGATTGTTTTTCCAATCGGTCCATAAATTCTGTCTCCAAGTATCGGATAGAACGCAGAACTGATAGCAGCAGGCAGCTTTTTATTATATTGAAAAAAAGCCAGCGCTAAACCGATCACGGTATAAATGGCCCATGGGTCCAAGCCCCAATGAAAAAAAGTATATTTCATCGCCGTATTGGCTGCGTCAATTGTATAGCCTTCCCCAATGGGAGGGTTGGTGTAGTGGGTAACAGGCTCTGCGACACTCCAGTACACAATTCCTATTCCCATGCCGGCACCAAACAACATGGCAAGCCAGGACCCGGTGTTAAAATCAGGACGGTCGGTATTCTTACCAAGCCGGATATCACCATATTTCGAGAACAGCAAATAAATAGAGAAGATGACAAAGAATAGGGTAGCACCAAGATAAACCCATCCAAGATAATCAATCGAACCATTATAAATGGAATTGGTCACTTTTGCCAGATTATCTGTAAAAAAAACTCCCCAAACAATAAAAATAAGCGTAAGTATGACAGAGATGATAAAAACACTATTATTTCCCGTACTTTGACTTCTATCCATTGGAACCTCCTAAAAGGTAGAGTTTGTGTGAATCTTTCAAATTCCTCATCATAAAGTGAACATCATTTTTCAAGGAGATTATAAAGAAATTCCCAGTTCTCGGTGTTAAGCAGTTCTTCCTGTGACAACACGGAACCATCTCCTAAGTATACCGTTTGGCCTTTAATGGCAACGATCATCGCTTCATCTATTGCAACACTGTCCTTTTTTTTATACACGTCTCCAATTACAGGTATTTCACCGATAAGCTGATTAGCAGGGAAATCTCCCTCGGATAAATGATCTGCTTCAATACCCTCCAGATTTTGATAATCAATGGGGTGACTGTCTTTGGCTCGGCCTGGTACCATCAGCAAATACTCATGATGTTTTACTCCATGGGAATTACTAGTAATGACCCCTTTTCTATCAGACTTTTCCACCAGTTCAATTTCATTCAAGGAATATGTATCCAGAGAATCTGGCATTGGATTGTTAATTAGGATATAGTCTCCTTCTTCAGCATTCCGATCTTTATTGAGCGTATATGCCTTTTGATTGAAAATAAAGCTGTCACGTTCCTTCGGTTTGTATCTTTCCACGCTTGCAGCATTAGTCAGATGCTGGGATACATCCCTCAGCCGTATAAGATGTACGGATTGTTTATACATTGGTTTAACCCCATATACCTTATGTAACTCATTGTTAAAATAAACAAATTGTCCCTTTCTAACTTGATACAATTTCACAAGAAAATCTCCTTTCAACACATATGAAAATAAATATAGTAAAAATTGCAAATAACACAAATAAAGCGGGGCACCAGTTTCAAAATGATCAGTTATTTCTTAGATTGCTTTTCTTAGGATATCTCAATTTAGAAAAAACATGTTGTAACATTTTCAGGTTTGCTAGGGTTTGCTAATAGGGGAAAGAATATTTTCTATTTGATGAAGAATATGATTATGTTTCACATGTAAAAATTAAATGGAGAAGATACGGAGGTTTATAAAATCTCTTTTCCATGTGGAATTATCTGATATCTGGTAAGAGCAGTGCAGTAAAAAATACGAAGGAGCAGCGTGGGCTGCTCCTTCGTATTTTTTACTCTGTCTCTTCTTCGCCAGGACGACTCGTTTGTGTTGGCAGTGTATCCCAGAAACTAGTGTCTGCTTGTTCAATAGAACCATCAGCAATAGCTCTTACTGCAGCATCAAGTGTAGTAATCGTCTGCTTAATTAAATAGCCATTGCTTTTTTGCCCAATAACAGAAGATTCATTATAGTGATCAGACATACCACGCATTTCAAATAGAAGGGTGGAAATCCCGTATTCTACAGCTGCACCGTTACGTCCGATTCTTGTTTCCGAACCGCCGTTGTATTTGCCGAGATGTCCCCAACCTGTTGAATCAACCGCATTAAAGATAACTGCCCCAAGCTTCTTTGATCTTTCCAGTACTTCAGTGTTTACTTCAGGGTTTGTAGGATAAAGAATAGAGCCTGAAACTAATTGCCCATCACGCTGAGACCGAGTTCCTTGATGATGAAGGTCAATCATATAATCAATCTTGTATTGTCGCAGAACATTATTATGGAGAGCCTGCGTTTCAGGCTGTGCTTTTGCATCATGATCACGATTTAAATCTATCTCATTAGCATTATATCGTGTTAAATGTCGTCCGCCATCAGCAATATAGTTATCAAGAGAGAAGTTAACATCACCCATAGCGCCGTCAGCATTTAACATCGGAACCACGAGGATATTCACATTTTCAAGAATGCCCTTTGTTTTTTGTGTTCCAAGATGCTTAATAAATTCTAATGCTCCTTCCGTTGTTAGTTGTTCATTTCCATGTTGTTGGGTTAAAAAGAGGATAGTGGGATTATCTTCGTTTGAGATGTACTTTGCAAGGTAGATATCTCGGCCTTTCACCGTTTGGCCAATCACTTCAAGCTCCATAGCCTCTTGCTTGGCGTCTTGTTTTTTGAGATAATCTACCATTGAATCGTAAGTATGCAGGATAGAGGTTTGAATGGATTCATTACCGCCATAGTTTGGTCCTTCACCGACAGCGAAGACTGGTAATGAGGCAGTAGTAACAGCTCCGAATGTCATTAAGCCAGTTAATGATAGTGCGAAAAGTTTCTTCTTCATTAAATCCCTCCATATTTAGTATTTGGAATATTTTGTATTATATAGAAAAAATCTATTAAAGTATATAGTTTATGAAGACTAAATCTATAAATAGGTTCTATTCAGTCTTTTTTCATGTTTTAATACCATCTATATAACAATTCTCCTTAATAATGGAGGATAAATTCCGCTTCCTTTTTACCTTAATTGAATCAGGAGAATCAGTGTCTCCTTACCTTATACATTTTCTCAATGCACAAAAGGTATGACAAGACAAACTACCCAGTGTTCGTGTTATAATAATAGAAGTCTCCTCATATACGTACCGTAAAAGAGAGTGTAAGATAGTTGATCTTTGGGTAGTATACTGTATATCTTCCATAATTATCCAGAATCACACTACCAAAATATCGGTTGTTCTTCACTAAGATGTAAAGCTTCCTCGTTATTTGCCCAATGTAGACAGCTATTATCCTCATGCTATTGTTTCGTTGTGTTCAAAGGCAGGGGGAGAAACAATCCGATAGAAACTATTCCTTTCTCTGTCATATCACCATAATAGAAACAAGGTTTTGATTGATGATTCGTTAACTAGCCGAATTTGTTATTTGTTTACGGGAGGATTTTTATGAGTGAATTAGCAGTAGAAAATAAGAAAATCGGTCACAAAAGATTAGCGCTAAGAAGCGTGATTAAAAGAGCTTTATTTATCACGATCGGAGCCGTAATAATGGGTTACGGATTAGAAGCTATCCTAATTCCAAACAATATGATTGACGGCGGGGTAACAGGTTTATCCATGCTTTTAAGTCATATTACGCCAATTAACTTGAGTATTTTTCTAGTCGTTTTAAACCTGCCGTTCTTTTTCTTAGGGTATAAGCAAATTGGTAAGACCTTTGCTTTTAGTATGTTATATGGCATCGTAGCCTTATCTATTGCGACTTCTTTTATGCATCATGTTAAGCCGATTGTCCATGATGAATTATTGGCGGTTGTTTTTGGCGGTTTAGCATTAGGTGTCGGAGTAGGGTTAACGCTTCGAAATGGAGGCGTGCTGGACGGAACAGAAACATTAGCGATCCTGGTTGAGAAACGATTGCCGTTTTCTGTCGGTGAAATCATCATGTTTGTTAACGTGATTATATTCGCGATTGCAGCTTTTGTATTCGGATTAGAAAATGCTTTATTTTCCATGCTTACATACTTTATTGCCTTTAAAACGATTGATGTAGTCGTAAAAGGATTAGAAGACATGAAATCCATGTATATCATAAGTGACAATACCACTGAAATTGCAGAAGCCATTACTGAGCGGCTAGGCCGTGGTGTCACTTACCTGCATGGTGAGGGGTCATACAGCGGTGAAGATAAACGTGTCATTCTATGTGTGTTTACAAGACTAGAGGAAGCGAAAATGAAGGATATTATCAAAGAACTTGATCCAGGAGCATTTATCATTTCGAGCGATGTATCTGAAGTCCGAGGCGGCCGATTTAAGAAAAGAGACATCCATTAATCAAGAAATTTTTTGCACATAAAGAGTAATCAGGAGCATTGACCTTCTTCTTATTACGAAAGAGGGATATTGGGGAAAACTTTTCAGCGGTATGACATTGAATGAGAATGAATAATTTATAATAATATGACTCGGCTATATAACGAATCATTGAGTATTCAGGAATGGATATTCTTTCAATGCAAAGTATGTTAGGAAATCTGAATAAAAAATAGCTTGGAAGCACATTCCAAGCTATTTTTTATTGGGCATTTTCATCATTTGATCACATAGACTCTATTAGGTGGTGTGGATATTATCATTCATACAGCCTGAATTTTTATTGTTCTTTTCTTTCTTAATATTGAGAAAAAATCTTAACGACTAATCAATTGGGAATACAGTCTTGTACTATATAGTGTTTTCCTTTTTTATTGGTTTCACCATTATTAATCTTTGAAATCAAAGAGGAGGCATGTGATGAAAGCCGTTATTTGTACCAAATATGGGCCACCGGAGGTTCTGGAACTCAAAGAAGTAGAAAAACCTGTTCCCGAGGACAATGAAATTCTGGTGAAAATTCATGCAACAACAGTTGCATCAGGAGATATAAGAGTTCGAAGCTTCAATAGTCCGCTCTTGTTATGGCTGCCGATGCGATTGGTCTTAGGCTTGAGAAAACCTAGAAAACCTATTCTAGGTGTCGAGTTAGCAGGTGAGATTGAAGAGGTAGGTAAGTACGTAAAAAAGTTCAAAAAAGGTGACCAAGTTTTTGCCATGACCGGTATGAATTTTGGTGCTTATGCAGAATACATAAGCTTGCACGAGGACACAACTGTGGCATTAAAACCTGATAATTTGTCTTACAATGAAGCAGCAGCCATTGCTTTTGGAGGAACATCAGCACTGTATTTTCTTAGAAAAGGAAACATCCAGGAAGGTCAAAAGATTTTAATATACGGGGCTTCTGGTTCAGTAGGAACTTCTGCCGTTCAGCTGGCAAAATATTTTGGTGCAGATGTGACGGCTGTGTGCAGTACCGGAAATGTTGATTTGGTAAAATCACTTGGAGCTGATCAGGTAATTGATTATTTGAAAGAAGATTTTACATCAAGCGCAGAGCGTTATGATCTCATTTTTGATGCAGTTGGAAAATGTTCAAGAAAAGATGGAATAAAGGCGCTCACACCAAAAGGGAAATTCGTGTCAGTCGAGGGACAGGGGATTGCAAAGGTGCATACAGAAGACTTACTTTTTTTAAGTGGGCTAATTGAAAAGGAATTGTACAGACCAGTTATTGATAAACGTTATCCTCTTGAAGAAATTTGCGAGGCTCATAGATATGTAGAAAAAGGCCATAAAAAAGGAAATGTAGTCATCACGTTTGGTCAGGATGACTAATCCAAACAAATACTAGACACTGTTATTCCAATTGTGTCGTCTGATTTAACTAATAATAAGCAGGGGCATGGTTCTTAGTTTCATTGGGATTTTTGAACCGGCCCTTGCTTATTCTAATTAAAATTGCTCATTCAATTCCCATGATTCCATTGTTTTATGAGCTGTAGGCGTACAAAACTGCCAAAGTATTATAAAAGGCCTAGACTTATGGCTCATTGACGAAACAGTATTTCTATTTCAAAATAAAGTTTTGGATATCCATGAAGGTGGGAAATAGACATGGGAAGAATGGAAAGAAGGCAGAAGCAGCAAGCATCAAAACGGTCTATGTGGGAAAAGTTTCGATCCAACAGTTTGTTTAAAAAGCTTCTATGGATTGGTTTATCCGTAATGCTCATTGGCTTATTGGTTTTTAATATCTTCATCTGGACAAGCGATGTCAGTAAGCTAGAGACACCCGTGCCGCAGCCAACAACGATTTATGACCAACACGGAGAAGTAGCCAGTAAGATTTCTAATTCCAGTATTGAGGGAGTTACGATAAAGCAAATTCCAAAGGACGTTATACATGCTGTTATCTCGGTAGAAGATCAACGTTTTTATAAGCATAATGGAGTGAATTATTTCGGGATTATCCGGGCCCTGTTCCAAAACGCTGCAAGTGGAGAGGTCGTGGCTGGAGGAAGCACGATTACGCAGCAATTAGCGAAAAACGTTTTCTTAACACATGAAAGAACATACACCCGAAAGGTTAAGGAGTTAGTATTAACGAAAAAAATTGAACGCACATATACGAAAGATGAGATTATTGAACGATACTTAAATCAAATTTATTTCGGTGAAGGCGCCTGGGGAATTCAACGGGCAGCACAGGTTTATTTTGGTAAAAATGCAAGTGAATTGACGTTAAGCGAATCAGCCATGCTTGCAGGATTGATAAAAGCTCCATCAGCTTATTCACCGCTTAAACATTTCGAAAAGGCCGTTGAACGAAGAGACGTTGTCTTACGGTTGATGAAGGATGAGGGCTATATTGACCAAACCGATATTGACAAGGCGATGGAGCAGGAAATTGTATTAGAAGGCAGAAAAATCGATGACAAATACAAAGGAAAATATCCATATTATGTTGATCATATCATTGAAGAGGCAATTGAAAAATATGGCTTAACAGAAAACGAAGTTCTGTCCGGGGGTCTACATATATATACAGAACTAAATCCTGTTATACAAAATAATCTTGAAGAAGTTTATCAGAATGAAAATATGTTCCCAAAAGGTCAATCGGATCAAATCGTCCAAAGCGGTGGAATTTTTATCAATTCGTCAACTGGTGGAATTCAGGCACTTGTAGGAGGAAGAGGAGAACACACCTTCCGCGGCTTCAATCGCGCGACCCAATTAGTACGCCAGCCTGGTTCGACAATGAAACCATTGGCGGTTTATACGCCGGCACTGGAGCAGGGTTATGAGGCGTTTGATATGTTAGAGGATAAGCCGCTTAATATCAATGGATATCAACCGCAAAATTATGATAAGAAATATCGCGGTCAAGTGACTATGTATAATGCCGTGATCCATTCCTATAATGTACCGGCTGTATGGTTATTGGATGAAATGGGCTTGAAATACGGAATAAATGCCGTCGAACGTTTTGGCATCCCATTACACGAGGATGATCAATCGCTCGGATTAGCTCTCGGGGGAATGGCAGAAGGAACATCGCCATTATTAATGGCCCAGGCCTACACGACTTTTGCGAATGATGGATTAATGGTGGATGCCCATGCGATTCAGAGAATTGAGGATGCGAATGGGGAATTGCTAAGTAAATGGCAGAAACATGCGAAAAGGGTAACGGAAAAAGAAGTTGCTCAGAAAATGACCTATTTACTGAGAGGCGTCATTAATGAAGGTACCGGGACCAAAGCGAAGGTTAGCGGCTATGAAATAGCTGGAAAAACCGGGACGACACAGCTTCCATCACAACAAGATGGTGCGAAGGATCATTGGTTTGTCGGCTTTACGCCTGAAATTACAGGAGCCATCTGGCTCGGTTATGATCAAACAGATGAGACACATTTTCTTTCTTCCTCCAGCGGCGGTACGACAACGGCCATCTTCCAAAAGGTCATTTCGATGTCTGCATCGGAGCTGCAAGAAAAATCCTTTGATTTGTCCTTGATTGAAAAAAAATATAATCAAGAGTGGAGTAACATGAAAAAGGAAGAAGAAAAGAAACGAATTGAAGAAGAAAAACGCAAAAAAGAGGAAGAAGAGAAAAAGAAGGAAGCGGAAGAGAAACTGAAAAAAGTGGAAGAAGAGAAAAAGAAGGAAGCGGAAGAGAAACTGAAAAAAGTGGAAGAAGAGAAAAAGAAGGAAGCGGAAGAGAAACTGAAAAAAGTGGAGAAGGAAAAGGAAAAAGCGCAGAAAGAGAAAGAAAAGCAAGAGAAGAAAGATAAGAAAGAAAAAGATGAGGATGAGTAAAATCAACTTATAGAAAGTATGACTTATATTAAGATGATCTTGTATATTTAGAATGGCATTCACTTTTAGAATGCCATTCTTTTTTCTTGCCCGTTCCAAGAAAGTTACAGCTATAATGGGAACGAATCCACCCTATTCTTGCCCGTTCCAAGAGAACAAATGGTACAACTGTCTGAAAAAAGGTATCTTTTCTCCATTCATCAAAAAAGTATAATTAACCTATAGTATCAAACACTAAAAAATAGCTGATTTTATCTAAAATGTTGAAATAAAGCATCTTTTAATACTTTTAAATAAATAAATGTTAAAGTAAACACAAATGTAAAAAGAAAAAGGGGATATAATGACAAAACAAAACGCATCAATCAAAACTGGTTGGAATTTTGACAATAGTTATGCTCGTCTGCCGGAGTACTTTTATCATAGGCAAAATCCGGTCCCAGTACATTCTCCAAAGTTAGTGATTCTAAATGAGCAGCTGGCTGCTTCACTAGGACTTGATGCTAAAGCTTTAAAAAGCGAGGAAAGTGTAGAGGTGTTTGCCGGCAACCGAATTCCCGAAGGAGCAGCGCCGCTTGCTCAAGCTTATGCAGGACACCAATTCGGACATTTTACTATGCTCGGCGACGGGCGGGCCGTTCTGTTAGGTGAGCAGATAGATCCCGAGGGCAATCGATTTGATATCCAGCTTAAGGGGTCTGGCAGAACGCCATTCTCACGCGGGGGTGATGGCAGGGCTGCACTTGGACCGATGCTTCGTGAATATATTATCAGTGAAGCGATGCATGCCCTAGGCATTCCTACTACCCGCAGCTTAGCGGTTGTGACAACAGGTGAAACCATCATTCGTGAAACGGAACTCCCAGGAGCTATTCTAACTCGAGTGGCTTCAAGTCACATCCGTGTGGGTACCTTCCAATATGCTGCGGCATGGGGCAAAGATGAGGAAATTAAAGCATTAGCAGATTATACAATCAAACGCCATTATCCAGACATTGAAATCGATGATGACCGCTATCGTACATTGCTCCGCGATGTGATTAAACGTCAGGCTGCACTCATTGCTAAATGGATGCATACCGGTTTTATCCATGGAGTCATGAATACAGACAATATGGCCATTAGCGGTGAAACAATCGATTATGGTCCATGCGCCTTCATGGACACGTATGACCCTGCAACCGTATTCAGTTCCATTGACAGAGAGGGTCGTTATGCCTATGGAAATCAACCGATCATTGGCGGCTGGAATCTCGCCCGTTTTGCCGAAACCTTAATACCGCTTCTGCATGAAGATGAAGAGAAGGCAGTAGAAATAGCCCAAGAGGAGATCTCGGGCTATATGGGAATTTATCAGACCCACTGGCTTAGCGGCATGAGGGCAAAACTTGGCATCACGACTGAAGAACAGGAGGATCAAGCGCTTATCGAAGATCTCCTAAATATGATGCAAAAGCATCGAGCCGATTTTACAAATACCTTCCGCGCCTTGACCTATGATAAGCCGGAGGATACGGCCATGAAAGGGATTAAATCATTTGATGATTGGTATGCAAAATGGAAGGCACGATTAGATAGGCAGAAGGGAACAAAGGAATCAGCACAACAGCTGATGCGTAACTCCAATCCATCAGTCATCCCACGTAACCACCGTGTAGAAGAGGCACTAAAGGCTGCCGTAGAACAGAGTGATTTCAGTGTGATGGAGAAACTTGTGGATGTACTGTCAAAGCCATACGCATACACACCGGAACAAGAGGAATACTGTAAACCTCCTGAGCCGACAAACCTACCTTACCGAACATTTTGTGGCACATGATAAAAAAAGGCTGCTAAGCAAAGCAGCCTTTTTGAAAACCTTTATTTTAAAATTTCGAACTACTAGCACGCCATATGGGACAATAAAGCTCATTAATTGCAGAAATTGCATTATTTTTTTACAGCATGAACATAATGAATCGTTTCAAATGCAGACAAATAATCCGTCCGATTTTGAAAAAACTGCTCATGAACCATGGCTGGAGTTAGATGTTCATAGATGAGTAAATTTGATTTTTCCAGCATTTTCTCGATTTCCAGATATGTGAAACAGGATTTCATTGGTTCACCGCCGATTAAAGCCATTTTGATGATATTTTCAACTCTATTTGACAATCCTTTTTCCGCAAAAAACGTCTCATCAGCATAATCAAAGACAATCGAGCTTCCTGCTGGAAGTTCGGAAAATAAGTGATCAATTAAGCGTGCTAAATCTTCTTTCTCTAAATAATAGGATACACCCAAAAGACTAAAGAAGGTTTTGTCGTTAGTAAACCCGTTATCTAGTAAATGACGGATCGAGAACTGATCAGCAAAGTCCATCGGAACAAAATGGAGATGGTTAGGGATAGCATATTCGGCATCAGCTAATCGTTTCTTTTTAAATTCTTGTGTAGCAGGATGGTCAATTTCAAAGATTTCTAGGTTTTTTTTTAATTCTGGGTGACGGAAACAAAAAGTATCGAGGCCTGCTCCAAGAATCACGTACTGTTTTACACCTAAAAGAATTTCATGAAGCAATACTTTTTCGCAAAAAGCTGCACGGGCTAAAGGAGTGGGGGAAAGTTGGACCTGTGTAATCCATCTTAAAATTTCATCAGGGTCATCCTTAAATTTTTGAGCTACCTCTTTGTTAAAAAACTCGATTCCTTGAATCATATTGTTACTGATATCTGAAAACTCTTGTTGGGAAATGAGATCCTTGGCTAAAAAATCATTAAAGATAATCGGGGTATCATATCGACTGTGGTAAGCTCTGCTAAAAGCTGATACCAAGGATGTTACACTGGACTCATTCTGCTTCATCAAAACGTCCTCCCTCAAAAAAAATAAGATTCCCCTGGCCAGGAGAATCTTATAATACAACATAATAACTTAAAAATAAAATTATAGCACAAAAATAATCATTTGTCAATACCCTTTATTTTTTGTGTCAGGCACCCTTAAAGACAAAACAGCTTAAAGGTCCTTTTAAGGTACCTGACACCATTGCCTCTTTATTTAGTTGGAAGAAACGATTAAAATAGTACACAGTAATGTTAGAAAGGTTTGTTGAAATGGCTCAATTATTCTTTAAATATGGTGCGATGAATAGCGGTAAATCGATTGAAATTATCAAGGTTGCTCATAACTATGAGGAACAAAATAAGAATGTCCTGATTTTCACTTCAGCTCTTGATGATCGAGATAAAATAGGTTATGTGTCATCGAGGATTGGCTTGAAGCGGAATGCCATCCCGATTGATACTGATACCAATATTTTTGCTATTGTTAGTGAGTCTCCCTTATCATTAAGCTGTGTTCTCGTTGATGAAGTGCAGTTCGTATCGAAAGCTCATGTACTGCAAATGGCCAGAATTGTGGATGAACTTGATATTCCAGTCATGGGATTTGGTTTAAAAAACGATTTTCAAAACGAGCTTTTTGAAGGAAGCAAGTACATGTTGCTATATGCAGATAAAATTGAAGAAATGAAAACAATTTGTTGGTTCTGTGAGAAAAAAGCGATCATGGCACTAAGGGTAGATGAAAACAAAAAGCCAGTTCGAGAGGGCAGCCAAATCCAAATTGGCGGAAATGACAACTACTATCCAGTATGCCGCAAACATCACAAAGAACCATTGTTATAAACCGAACTTCTGCGGCTTCTTACATTAATTAATTCAGTTACTATGATTAACAGGAAGGTTGGAAAGAAATATGTTCGTACGTTTAAAGCTGTTTTACTTTGTCATTACAATGATACTTGCTGGCATTTTGTTGACAGGTTGTGGAACCCAAGCCGAAAATGAACAGTCAAGTAAAAAAGCTGAGAAGACATCAGAAGAAAGAAATGACTACTCTTCTGAAGTAAAAGAAAAACCAATTGTGACCATTACGATGGAGAATGATGAAAAAATCGTTCTTGAATTGGATCCAACAGCTGCTCCTAATACAGTGGCTAATTTTATTTCGTTAGTAAAAAAGGGATTTTATGATGGACTTATTTTCCATCGGGTCATCCCTGATTTTATGATACAAGGGGGAGACCCGGAAGGAACTGGAGGCGGCGGCCCTGGTTATGCCATTGAAGGTGAATTTTCCTCAAACGGATTTGAAAATAACATGAAACATGAACGAGGCGTTATTTCCATGGCGCGGACCAACGATCCTAATTCCGCTGGATCGCAATTTTTCATAATGGTAAAAGAAGCCCCGCATCTCGATGGTGAATATGCTGCTTTCGGTAAAGTCATCGAGGGAATGGAAACAGTTGATAAGATTGTTTCTGTAGAACGTAACAGTGCGGACAAGCCCTTGAAAGATCAGAAAATGAAATCCGTAACAGTCGACACAAAGGGGTTTGATTATCCGGAACCAGTGAAGCAATAATGCATAACACCAGACCATAGGACATTCATTAGAATATCCTGTGGTCTGGTGTTATTTTATTAAAAAAAGACAAAGTACACAAACAAACACTCCAGCGTATAGTAACTTCTGTGTGAGATGTATTTTGAAAGGATGGAAGTACGATGGAAAATCTTCAAATCAAGAAAAACATGAAAGTTGGCTCTGAAAACGAATTTAAAGTAGTTAAAGTTAATTTAACAAATCCAACAGAAAGTATTTATGCAGTATGCACACCAATCAAATTGAAGTAATTTGTGTTCATGTAGAAAAACCATCTCTTCCAATCCTTTTTTGTTGGCGAGATGGTTATTTTTTTGACTCAGAATTCTTTTTCCGTTCAAAAGCTTTTTCAGCTAAAAATAAACCTACATTCTTATTCCTTTCCCAAATGTCAGGAAACTCCTCAAGAGGGAGGCTGCTGTCCTCTATTAATTGACCAATTTCAACCGTAAAGGCAGGTTTTTCAAACTCTTCTATGAAACAATCCGTATAGCCTCCTCCTTGTTGGTAGGATTCTGGTTCATCTATCGGATACTTGGTTAATTCAGAGATTGTTTCCGCAATGGCGTAATAATCACGTGTAAACTTCGTTGTATGGGTTAATCCCCATTGATGATATCCCCAAAAAATCATATTTCCGGCTGAATGGTAGGAAACAGAATAACCCCGTTCTAATAATTAGTCCGGGGTTAAAAAAATGTTGTTTAATTATTGATGGATCGCAAAGCTTTAACAATTAAGTCGTTTAAAAATCTAAGCTTGATTCAACAATAGCGTCCTTTAATGGAATAACTAAAATATGGCCTCAATCCTATCTTGATTACAAATTGCTTTTAATAATGGGACATATTTAAAATCAGATGTTTTGCAGCATAGAGAAAATCTATGAGTTTTATATGTAACTTCTTCATCATCCTCTAGGTATATATAAGGTATTGCTTGATGTTTCAGCCTAAACAATAATGATTTTTCAACATAGCGAGAAAAGTTCTTTAACTGATGTCTAATGTTTTTGCCCCTATCAAAATCATCTACATCCATCACGACAAAAATATCTTCCATTGGAGAATGCAAAGCTTCAAATAACGTAATTGCCCTTTTATAACATCCCAGTATATAGGGGGTGTTGGGGTAGTCATATTCCCTTTTCCACTCCACCCCTAGTTCAAACCGTATACCAATATACCAACAATAAAACAAGGGTGGTCTAAGTTCTAAGTTTGGAAAATTCTCATTCATAAAATTGTTTAAAAGCATTTTGCACCTCTTTTCTACCATTATATCACCGTTATTGAAATATCCAGACTCGTTAGAATTCCTGTAGACAGCTATTTATCAACTTTGAAAAAAATTAGGTCCCTCAGTAAGATATGAATATAGACACCACTCTAACTCAAAACCTTAAGGAGGAACCCTAATATGAAGTTTAAGATGCAAGACAAACAAAATCAACTAATTGAGAGAATTTCAGATAAACACCTTGTGGTTGGTGTGGATATCGCCCAAGAATTACACGTAGCTAGAGCTGTAAATTTCTGTGGAATAATAGTCGGTGATCCTCTTACATTTGAAAATAATGAAGAGGGTTTTGCTAGATTACTACAATGGATTAACCAGTTAAAAACCTTAAAAGGTTTTGCCTCTACTATAATCGGCATGGAACCTACAGGACATTACTGGGTTAACCTATCAAAATGGCTATATGACCAAGATATTGAAGCAGTAACTGTTAACCCACACCTTGTAAAAAAGAATAAGGAAAACCGTGATAATAGCCGTTCAAAAAGTGATAAAAAAGATGCTCTTGTTATTGCTGATATGGTCAAGAATGGTTACTATTCCTTTATTCGACCTACTTCTGAGGCCTTTGAAAAATTAAGAGTTTTAATGTCTAACCGTGACATGTCGGTTAAACGACTTGTCAGTGCTATTAATCAAATAAACCGTTGGGTTGATATTGTTTTTCCCGAACTTCGTCAGGTATTCAAAGATGTTAAAGGCAAAGGGGCAATGGCAACTCTACGCTTATTCCCTACACCACTTGAACTAAGTTCAATGAAAGCACAAGATATCGTTTTAGGCTGGAAAACCCAAATGAAGAGACAACCTGGTTTAAGAAAAGCACAGGTATTAATTGAATTAGCTATGCATACAGTCGGAACTCGACAAGCACTTGACGCTTATAAGCTACACCTGGAACAATTGATTCAAGAGTTTGATCTAGTAACCGCGCAGCTTGAGCGAGTTGAAAAGGAAGTCACTGATGTCCTTAAACATATACCTTTCGTAAGAAAGGTACTTGGCATTAAAGGAATTAGCGAAATTTCCCTTGCAGGCATTCTAGGAGAATCAGGAGATTTAAGTGGATTTGCACACGGCAATTCTTTATTGCGTCATGCTGGATTGCATCTTGCAGAGGCAAGTTCAGGAAAATGGAAAGGTCAAATTGTTCTCTCTAAACGTGGGAGATCTCGTTTACGGCGCTTCTTGTATTTAGCGACTATGAGTCTTGTCATGAACAACCCTGATTTTAAAGAACTACACGCTAACAATGTTAAAGTGAAAAAGATGAAGAAAATGAAATCAATTATGAAATTAATTAATAAACTCGCAAGAGTTTTAGTTGGAATGGCCAAAAAAAATGAATCTTATTGTCCCCACAAAGTAAAACCAATTGCACCAATGGCTGCTTAACTAAATAAACTAAAAAATATTTTTTATATTAATATTATAATTATTTACTTTAAGATTAATAACTTTCGAATATTGGCTTATTCGTAGGATTTCAAAGAAAGTACGAAGTACCGGATTTATTGTGCAAAAGGGCTCTGACCCGTTCCGTTAGAAAGACCGGCATCTACCACTTGGATAGGTATGACGAAGGAATGAGAGGGCATTTGACCCGTTGAGACATGGGAGCGAAAACCTCCAGGGGTGGCGTGAAGTATACGTACATTATATGGAAAATAATGGAGATGCCACTACCTCCTTTATTTAAGTACGCCTTCATGTAGCCAAAATGCTAACAACGCCTTTCATCCGTCCCCTAAGGTTATTTCAAGTGATTTGAAATCCTGCGAATAAGTGAGTATTTGAGAGCTAATCTTATCTAACTGAGGGAGCACAATAAGAAAAAGGCTGCTGAAGCAACGATCTTAAAGTAAAGCCCCCGTTACTTAAAGTGTAATCATTCACATACTTGTCAGCATACAAGGATTTTTTCGTTCATATATTATATCAATGTGTATAAGGAGTAACAATCGTGAATGAAGTATAGACAAATCGGGGGTATATAATTGAATAACAGGGAAAATAATTCTAAAGGCACTACCGAAAACAAGAACGATATAAATATTAATAACAACTTTAGTCTATCTATTAATTTTGGTGATTCACTAAACTTATTTGCCTTAATTGTAGGTTTCTTTATCATTAAAAGAATTTCTAAACAATACAAAATAAACAAGAAATTGCTGAAAGAGAATAAAGAAAAGAATGATTAATGGAGGAACAGATAAAATCTGTTCTTTTAGCCGTTTTAGCGCTTGATATTTCTTTATATTTGACATAAAAGAAAGATAGCTTTTTCGTAGTCTATGTAATTCCCTCTTTCACTATCTTGCTTCTTTATTTCAATAAAAAGAACTTTTCTCCTTCTTTTCTAAATTGAATCAAAAAAAATAAGAATACGAATGTGGTAATAATATATGAATAAGTTTAAGAGGGAAAGACTAATAATGTGGAAATTCAAATCCATAAATAAACGAACGGGTGCGATTGTTTTATGAGCAATCGCTTCTTGTGCTAAAGACGCAGTATAGTTTAAGAACATTTATTGGACTGTCGGTCTACTAATTCGTAATATTCGTATGATATTAAGGATTGAACTACTCCACCTTAATTTTCTAACGAAAATTTGAAGATGGAGATTCCTGCGAACACCGAGGTATCCCTCAGTTATTTAGCAGGCTATCCCCGTCGCACCGACGGTTAGCAGTACAAGTGGCGTGAGCCTCCTGCAAGTGTTGCAAACTTGTACGTTGAATTCGCCACGCACCCTACTTTAGCTTGGTTTTCGCAACTTCGGTGTGCGTGGAGGCGAATGGTGCTTGGATATTTTACAGTGAGAAGCCTTTCTCGCACTAACCCTTTATATCCAGTTTTCAAAGAACAACTAACAGGAATGTTATACCATACGAACAAGTGTTTTTACTATCGCCAACCGACATTCATCTTCGACTTATTTTTGGGCTACGCCCTGCACAAAATTGAAGTGTGAGTCTTCTGTAGGAAAAAGATAAAACTAATTTGAGGTGGATAATGAAAACCATTGTGTACAGAAGGTATGGTCCCCCCGATGTTCTTAAATTGAAAGAGGTAGAAAAACCTATTCCAAAAGAAAATGAAATCTTAGTTAAAGTAAAAGCCACAACCGTAACAGTAGCAGATATTCGGTCACGGAGTTTTACAGTGCCTCTTGCTTTTTGGCTGCCTGCGCGTATAACACTTGGTTTGATACAACCAAAAAAAGAGATATTAGGAATGGAGTTAGCTGGAGAAGTGGAGTCAGTTGGAAAAAATGTAAAAAGGTTTAAGCAAGGAGACCAAGTTTTTGCAGCATCCTTGACTGGATTTGGTGCTTATGCCGAATATAAGTGTTTGGAGGAAGATGGACCTGTAGCTATTATGCCTTCCAATATAACTTATGGAGAAGCTGCTGCCATTCCTATTGGCGCTCGTACAGCATTGTATTTTCTTAGGAAAGCAGGTATAAAGAGTGGTCAATCGGTTTTAGTCTATGGTGCTTCCGGAAGTGTAGGAAGTTATGCAGTTCAGATCGCCAAATATCTCGGAGCAAACGTAACAGGGGTATGCAGTACCAAAAATTTGGAATTAGTTAAATCTCTGGGAGCTGATAAAGTAATTGATTATACAGCAGAGAATTTTTCTAGTACAGACGAAACATATGATGTCATCTTTGAAGCGGTAAACAAGAGTTCCTTTTCAGCTTGTATGAAATTGTTAAAGAACAAGGGTACCTATATAAATGTTACTGAACCGCTACCAAGTGTTCAAATGCTATGGACTCTATTAACGAGTAGCAAGAAACTCATATTGAGCCGAAATCCACCTGAAACTTCAGAAGCATTAAATTTCCTGAAAGAACTTGTTGAGATGGGGAAATTAAAAGTGGTCATTGACAGATCTTATTCGTTTGATGAGATTGTGGAAGCTCATAGATATGTCGAGAAAGGACACAAGAAGGGAAATGTAGTTATAAATGTAGAAACATAACAACTAATATAAGATGTCTAAATAGATACCTCCTGGAAGAATGAATTTGTTCGAGTCAAATAATGTATCACCCTATTATTATGTAAAGTTACTGAAATAATGTACTTAAAGAGTAGTGTTTCTGAATAATCATAATAAAGGGACGGTTTTTTAGGTACTGTCCCTTTTACTAATTTATTTTTTTAATCCAGCAGCAAAGAAGGGACCATTAACTGTAATAGTCGATAGAATTCGTGCCATTTCTTGAGGAGATTCTTTCCTGCCACTATCCAACCATTGTTGAATTACTCCTATATGTGCAGATGCAATGTAGGAAGTTAAATATTGTCCTGGAACAAGTAAATTCTCCTTCTTTAAAAGTGCATCTGTGTTATTTCCAAACATTACTTTCCAAATAAAATCTTTCAGCCTTGCTTGAAATGATAAATCTCCTTTTGGACCTAACACTGCTTTCATAAAACCACTATTTTCATTTAGATATTCAAAAATTGAAACTGCAAAGGGAAATGGTGTTAAAGTCGGAGAATTGGTTTCAAGTATGGCAATAACTCCAGGGATGTTCTGTTTTGCAATTCTGTACATCTCAAGCATAATTTCGTCTTCACATTTAGTTATTAAATCGAACTTGTCTTGATAGTGTGCATAAAATGTTCCTCGATTAATCCTCGCTCTGGTTGTTATGTCTTTAACTGTAATTGCCTCAAACCCTTTTTCATTGATTAATTCTACTAGGGCATCTCGGATGGATTCTTTTGTTCGAATGACCCGTAAATCCGTATTACTTTCACGCAAGGTACTTACCCCCTAACTTTTATCCAACACATTTATAAAAAGTGTTCCGTAACCAACACATCCGACATTTTTGATTATTGAGCAGAAAAGAGTTCAATTATAAAATCAGAAATATAATAAACAACGGGTTGTTTATTATCATAACAAAAAAAGAGGGAGGAATAAATATATGTTCAAGAACAAACTGTTATTAGTTTCACCAATCATTGCATTGGCAGTTACTTTTATTTTCTCACTTACATTATTTCCATCGGTCCAGCCACAACCTAAAAACCTGCCGATTGCAATCGTAAATGAGGATGAAGGAGTGGAAATTCCTAATCAGCCAAAACTGAATATGGGTCAAACGATTGTTGAAATGATGCAAAAAAATACAAAAGCAACAAAAGATGAAGATCCTGCTGTGAAATGGGTTGAAGTAAAAACAGCAGAAGATGCACAAAAAGGAATGAATAACCAAAAATATTATGCAACATTGGTCATTCCGAAAGATTTCAGTGCTAAACAGGCATCATTAAGGACACCAGCACCTTCTTCTCCTGAAGTTCAAATATATATCAATCAGGGAATGAATACAGCAGCTTCAACAATGGCAGGACAGGTATTGAATGGGATAGTTGACAATATGAACAACAATGTCCGTAAAGAACTCCTTGATGGTTTTGAAAAACAAGGAGCAACCCTAACAGCAAAACAAGCTGCAAGCTTAGCAACTCCAATTACAAAAACAATTACCAATGTGAATGAAATTGGTACTAATAGTGCAAACGGCAATTCTCCTATTTCCTTATTCCAGCCACTTTGGATTGCAAGCTTAGCTAGTGCAGCTATTATCTTTATTGCTGTTAGCAAATTACCAATTGCTAATCGAAAAGAGAACCTTGCTACAAAGGCAGTACAAATTTTAATGGGGGCAATTGTTTCACTTGTAGTCGGATTTGGATTAACGTGGTTAGCAGATGGAATGGTAGGATTAAATATTCCGCAATTTACGGATACAGCTTTATTTCTAACGATTACATCCTTTAGCTTTTTCCTAATGATTTTAGCTGTATTTTCGTTGTTAGGCATTAGAAGTATCGCTGTTTTTGCCTTGATGCTCTTCTTTGGCGCACCATTGCTTGCGATGGCTCCAGAAATGATGTCCCCATTTTATCGAGAGTGGATTTATTCTTGGTTGCCAATGCGTTTTATGATAGAAGGTTTGCGTGAATTGTTCTTCTTCGGAAAGGGACTATCTTGGAGTTCACCTTTATCTACCCTTGTATGGATTGGAGTAGTCAGTATGGTAATCATACTAGCTTCTGCTTTAAAACTTAATTCACTAAAAGAGAAAACACAAACCGAAAAATTAGAGATATAACAATAAACAAGCCGTTTCCTTATGGGATAACGGCTTGTTTTAGAAAAAGATTGTGAACAAACGTACTTAAACTTCCTCAGATAGATACACTTTACTCTTGAATGGTCGCTGACAGGGTGCTAGAGTTAAACCAGTTAAGGCTGTTTGGCAGCCTTTTTCATAAATACATTAAATAAGACGCTATCCTTGTTCTGGATAAGCGCCATATTCTTGAATAAAAGTAATCCAATGTGACTAAATTAAGAGTTTTAATAAGATCGTAGAAAATTAATAAGATTATGGTTAGTTTCATTAGACGATCTGCCGAGCCAAATCAAATGTCCCCACGAGTCTATCAGGCAAAGCTTTGAAGAGGGAATGTTTTCTTTCGCAAAATACGCATGTTCTATAGGCACCGAACGATCATAATTACTTTGCATGATAAGAGTAGGACATGATACAGCTTTTAGATCTTCAATTGTTATTTCATTGAACTGTTCCAGATCTATATAGAACCCATAACCAGACCTTTGACGATCGTTCATTTTTCTAATGGCTTCTATATCATAGCTATCTATTTTACTTTTTGCCTCGCTATATTTTAAAGTACTGAATGAAGAAAACATCTGTTTAAAAATAAACAAAGGAAATCTATTATTCATAGTAGAAATTAGTTTCCATGTAATTTTCTCGAATCTTGGATGAAATAAAATCTTTGCCATTCTATATTCTTTATCCTTGGGGGTAAGCCATTCTGTTGTAACTGCTGATTGTAAAATGAGTGTTTTAACGTGATCCGGATAGTTAGCTGCAAAAATAATTCCACTGGGACCTCCCGCAGAAATGGCTAGAATGTGAGCTTTTTCGATGTTTAATTGGTTTAATAATTTTGCATAATATTAACACTCTATTGGAAGACTTTCCCCAACTTCTTTTGATGTTTTTCCATAGCCCGGCCTTGAAGGTGTAATTATTGAAAAACTATTTTCAAAAAGAAAATCGTACCCAAATTCTTCATAACAATTTGAATGACCACCGTGCATGACTAATATTGGTTTCCCTTTACCGATTATCGAATATTCAATTGTAATACCTTCTGTTGAAAAGACTTTTATTTTTCTTTCCATAAAACAGCCCCATTTTAATGTACTGAATTCTTTCTATCTATTACTAAAAGAATTAAATACTACTTCTGTCTCCTAAAGAAAATTTCCTGCTTATCCAACAATATGGCTCGATTGTTCAATAAGCACAGTGTAACATAATTTGTATAAATATTAATTGCCAGAAAATAGTCTAGTTTTCGTTCATGTTAACTGCTTTTGTTGGTTCAGCTGAGCTTTGATATTTTAATAGAATTTGAATAAAAGAGATCACATCGGTACCTATTTTCCGTTTAAGCGTTCCTGAAGGCTTTGGATCGATTGAACAACGCTATCCAGTTTTGCTTCAATTCGATAAAGCAAGAACAGGGTAACGGCATTCGGAAAGCCGACCTCACTTATGAGGGGAATGAATTCTTCCACGATGGTCACCTCATTTCTTGATTAATAGTAGAAAGGGCTGCCTCCTAAAGGAAAGCAGCCCTTATGTTTTCAACGTTTATTAAATAAAGGTGCCAGGCACCTTGTCTAGTGGAGACGAAAAAAGGATTTCTAAAAGAAATCCCATGTACTAACTTGTGTTTCACTTCTCCAAATTAGCTAATAATCTATTAGAATTATAAATATAAAAAAATTAAAAAGTTGGAAATTCAATTTCCGGGATAAGAACCCTAGTCGTTTTC
The DNA here is from genome assembly GCF_036670025.1 of Niallia oryzisoli. Classification (NCBI taxonomy): domain Bacteria; kingdom Bacillati; phylum Bacillota; class Bacilli; order Caryophanales; family Bacillaceae; genus Niallia; species Niallia oryzisoli. Next base: position 2,267,297 of record NZ_CP137640.1, read on the forward strand.
TCCTAAAATAGTCTATTTTCTGTTAAAAATCTCTCCTGTTTACTCCTAATAATTGAAAAATTCAACCCTTATATATTCCTAATATTGTTAATATTAATTTATTTAATCTTTACTGACAATTTACATAATAGGAGTAATATTATTTTTGCAATTAATCTATATGTAAAAGGGGATATCTTAATGAAACGGAAAAAGGTAATTGCGGCAGTTTCACTTGCAACAGTTCTTCTTGGATCAACAACTGGGTATGCTGCCTACACAAACTTAGTTGGACCTAAAGGAGATGGAACGGCTGTTACACCACATGGTTGGACAGTTACTCCTACTGGTGATCAAGTAACACTTGGAGATTTTCCAATGGGAGGTGTATTAAGCCCTGATCATCGGTATCTTATTGTTTCAAATAATGGACAAGGTGAGCAATCTCTTCAAGTTGTGGATGTTGACAGTCAAGAGGTTGTCCAAACGATTCCTTACAAATCACCAGAAGCACTTTATTTTGGAGTTGCATTCTCTCCAGATGGAAAAACGGTCTATGCATCAGCAGGGGGCAACAACAAAATCCGGGTTTATGGATTTGAAAACGGAAAACTGACTGAACAAGCACCAATATTGCTAACAAATGCAAGCAAAACGAATTTTTACCCAGCTGGAGTTTCAGTTTCAAAGGATGGAAAATCTCTTTTTGTAGCTAATAATTTAAACCATTCTATTTCAAAAATTGATCTTGCTTCCAATCAAATTGTCAAAACAATGGCTGTGGGTAAACACCCTTACGCAACGGTTTTGAGTAATGATGGAGGCTCACTTTATGTCAGTAACTGGGGCGAAAGTAGTATTAGTGTAATTGATCCAGAAACATTGGCAGTCAAAAGTACCATTGCTGTAGGTCTCCACCCGAACGCAATCGTGGAAAACCCTGCAAACGGAACGATCTATGTATCCAATTCCGACAGTGACTCCATTTCTGTTGTAGATCCAAAGCTAGGAAGAGAAATCAAAACGATTTCATTAATTCCTAATGAAGATGGACTTACAGGAAGCCAGCCAAATGCCCTTTCGTTAAGCGCTGATGGTAAAACATTATATGTTGCTAATGGTGGAAATAACGATGTGTCTGTTATTGATCTGACAACAGGTGAAGTCAAAGGATTGATCCCAACTGCTTGGTATCCAAGTGGTATCTACTTAGATGAAGACAAACTAATGGTTCTTAACGGGAAGGGACTAGGTGCGGGCTCGAATCGGGAAGGCCAGTATATTGGGAATATGATTAAAGGAACCATGTCATTTATCGATGTTCCTAATGAAAAACAGCTGAAAGACTATACAAAACAAGTAGAAAAGAATAATGAAGTCTATAAGCCAACCGGTTTCAGTGCAAGCGAAAAATTTCCAATTCCTCGCTTTGAAGGAGAGGAATCACCAATCAAACATGTGATCTATGTGATCAAAGAAAACCGAACATATGACCAAGTTTTTGGTGATATGGAAAAAGGAAATGGTGACCCAGAATTGACGATTTTTGGTGAAGATATTACTCCAAATCTCCATAAGCTGTCCGATCAATTTGTATTATTGGATAACTTTTATGCGAACGCTGAAATCAGTGCACAAGGACATAACTGGTCAACAGCAGCTCAAGCTAACGATTATGTAGAGAAAAACTGGTTTGCAAACTACTCAGGTCGAAACCGCGGCTATGATTTTGAAGGAGGAAATGAAGCAGCCTATCCAAAAGCAGGATTCTTATGGACAAACGCAGCTCGCTCAGGAGTATCCTTCAGAAGCTATGGAGAATTCACGCAATATGACAAAAATACAGGGAAATATGTGGCCACTGAAGCTAGTTTAGGAAATAATTATGACCCTGACTTTCCTTCTTATAATCTCAAAATTTCTGATCTCACCCGCTATGATGCATGGGAAGAAGAATTTAAGCAATATGTAGAGAATGAGAATCTTCCTCAGCTGCAAATTGTTCGTCTGCCTAACGACCACACACTAGGAACAAAAACGGGAGAACTAACTCCACAAGCGATGGTGGCACAAAATGATTATGCACTAGGAAAACTTGTTGAGACGGTAAGTAATTCTCCATATTGGAAAGAAACGGCTATTTTTGTAACAGAAGATGATGCCCAAAATGGATGGGATTCTGTCGATGCTCACCGTACAACATCACTTGTGATTAGCCCATATACACAAACAGGAAAAGTAGATAGCACACTCTACGATACAACGTCTATGCTACGTACAATGGAAATGATCTTAGGAATGAAGCCAATGACACAATATGATGCTTCTGCAGTTCCAATGGTTAATTCTTTCACCCATAAACCTAACTATAAACCATTTAAGGTGGAAGAACCAAGATATCCGCTTGATCGAAAAAATGGGGAAAATGCACCAATGGCAATGGAATCTGAAAAACTAGATTTCACAGGAGTTGACCATGCTGATTCTGATAAATTAAACAAGATACTTTGGAAATCTGCAAAAGGAGATAAACCTTATCCAGGTAAAAATAATAACTCAAATAAATAATTAAAAACGGGGGGGACAATAGTATACCTCATGCCTGAAAAATATTTATATTTTTTCACTAGAGACACTATTGGCCACCCTTTTCTTATACGAACTCATCTTATTTAAAAGGCAGGTTTTCAAAAATGATGCGATTGATTGAGGGAACAATGAAACGATCAGTTTTAATCCTGACGTGTGTTGTTCTCATTTTAACATGGGGTGCCATGTCTGCATTTCAAATGCAAAGAGATTATCTTCCACCTATTAATAACACTGCACTTATGATTACCATTCAAGCAGATACATATCAAGCTGAACAGGTTAAGCAAATCATTACAGCTAAAGTGGAAGAAGCTGTAGGAACTGTTGATAATCTTAACTATATTGAAGCAAACTCATTTGACGGCGGTTTAATGGCGAGCCTTTATTTTCCTGGGCATACCAATCTGGAAAAAGCGGAAAATGATGTAAAAGCTGTCATGGAAAAAATGAAATGGCCTGACGGTGTGAAAACACCTCAGATCACTCGTGTCAGTACCAACTCGTTTCCAATCATGAGGTTAAGTTTGACGAGCGGTTCAAATGACATAAATGAAAATCAACTGCGCACAACATTACAAGAAAAAGTAGCAAATGAAATAAAGCATGTTCCAGGTGTAAGGGAAGTGCGTGTCACCGGGGCAGGAAAAAATGGATACCTTTTGACACTCAATGACGATGCCCTAAGCCAATATGGCTTAACGATAAAAGATGTGCAAAATGCACTTTCTTCTATACATCCAATCATGCCTCAAGGAACCATCCAGGAAAACGGGGGACCTGAAGGGAAAGTAACTATGCCGATCCGCGTGACAGATTGGCCCATTAATAGTGTCGACCTGAAAAGTGTACAAATTCCTACTAAAGACGGCGGGACTGTAAGTGTAAAAGAGGTTGCGAAAATTGACAATAGCATGATTGACTTACAAACCATTTCTAGAACAGGTGGACAACCAAGTGTTATTCTCGATGTTTTAAAAACTCCTTCATCAAACATTACAGATGTGACGGAACGGATAAATGAACGAATCAAAGCTATACCGGAAATCCAATCAGAAACGATCAAGCTTTCTGTGTTATTGGACCAGGGTGATGAAATTAGTTCTGCCTTAAAAGGCCTAATAAAAGAAGGGTTAATTGGGATTGTTTTTTCGATCCTTTGTGTATTTTTGTTTTTCAGGAATGTTCGTTCCACATTGATCATTGCCTTGTCTTTGCCCATTTGCCTTCTTTCAACTACCGCAATCCTAAATGCAATGAATGTAAGTTTAAATATCTTAACCATTTCTGGACTAATTGTGGCAATGGGTCGTGTGGTCGATGATTCCATAGTTGTCATCGATAATATGTATAGAAAGCTACTGAAAGAATCAGGCGGCCAAGTGACCAAGCAGCAGTTGGCAGAAGGAGTAGTAGAAATGATCCCTGCTATTTCTTCCTCCACTGCAACCACTGTGGCTGTGTTTTTGCCAATTTCAATTATCGGGGGAATGATTAGCTCTGCTTTTTCCGGATTTGCCTGGTCTGTTGTCATTGCCCTTATCACTTCACTTGCGGTTTCGATCTTTGTTGTGCCAACATTGGCCTATATACTTTGGAGAAAAAAACCTGTTACCAAGTCAGTTGAAATAGAGACGAAAGCGAGGCACATACTTGAAAAGGTCTTTGTAAAGAAAAAAACGATTGCCATTCTGGCTGTGGCTTTGTTTGGGATTACGGTTGCTCAAGCTGTGTTTTTACCAGTAAACTTTTTTCCAAGAGGAAATGTGAAAGATGTAGCGATCCAGGTTGAGCTGCCAGAGCAAGCACAGCTTTCAGATGTAGATGCTGAAGTGAAAAATATTGAAACCATCTTAAAGGACATTCCTGAGGTGAACACATTTTCTTCCACACTTGGATCGTCATTTACACCGATGTTTGATGACGTTTTTGATGAAGGCGGAGGCTGGATGCAGAAGCAAAATATCGCAAATATTTCGGTTGGAATTAATGATCAAAACGATATCGACTTATTTGTGGAACAATTGCGTAATCAGCTGGGCTCATTATCAACAAACGCTGTTTACACGGTGTCCAATCAAAATATTTCTGGAGATGATTCCAAGTTAAAAGTCATTTTAACCGGAGCAGACCAAAGGGAACTTGCAGCTGCTGCCATTTCAGTAAGGAGTAAACTTCAAATGATTCCAGGTCTAAGTATTGAAGGGACAGCGAATGATGCGGATGCACCCGTCAAACACTATCTCTCACTCAATCAGGAAAAAATCCAGAGCTTAGGTATCAATGTCGATGAGGTTCTCAACCGAATCAATGGTTATTTACCTCAACACGTCAGAATGGATATTTCTGCCAAATACTATATCACCCCTGTTGTACTTCAGATGAATGAACAGGAACGTTTTGAATTAGCCGGAGATCTACAGCCGGAAAAGACCATTTTATCAAAAATAGGAAATGAAACATTTAAAGCACAGGATGGGTCACAAGTGTCATTAGCCGAAATATCATCATTGGAGACAAGCACCCAGACTGTGATCAGTGAAAGAGATGGACTTCCATTTGCTGCTGTAACAGGAAATATTATTACAAGAGATATCGGAAAGGTAACAAGCCAGGTGAAAGACACAATGGAGAATTTGGACCTGCCTCCAGGTGTTGAATATTCTATCGGGGGGATCTCCCAGCAGGTAAAACAAATGGTGATGGAAATGGGCCTTGCTCTATCCTTGTCCTTTCTCCTTGTCCTCATGATTGTTAGTGCCGTATTTCGCGGCTGGTATGCACCGATTGCTGTATTGATTTGTATTCCAATGGCATTAATTGGATCCGTGTGGAGTATGTCTATTTTAAGAATGGAGTGGAATCTGGCAGCATTGATTGGATTATTAATGCTCACTGGTATTGTTGTCACGAACGGAATTGTGCTCGTTGATAAAATTGAAAGAAATCTTGCAGAAGGAATAGAAACAAAACAGGCCATTCTACTTGGAACCGCAACAAGGGTTAGACCAGTGTTAATGACAGCGGGAACGACCATCTTAACCTTACTTCCACTTACATTCTCAAATAACGGAAACACGCTTGTTTCTCAAACACTTGGTGTTGTCGTGATAGGTGGAATGATAAGTTCCACGCTTATCTGCCTCATAGTCATTCCCATCATCTATCAATGGCTGAGTGGAAAAGCGACGAAGACAAAAACAAAAACTACTGTACAAAAGGAAGTATCTGCTTAATGGGGCAGAGGAATAGGTTTATTTCACAATTAAATACGAAGAAAAGCTACTGGCATGTTGCCGGTAGCTTTATCAATGTTAAAGAATCAGGTAATGCCTATGATTAATATTATTAATATTTGTACGATAAATTATAAAACTAGTAATAATTTTTTCTGATTTGTACTCTTTTATTCCTAAACTGATTGTGATAGAAATTTGCTTATAATGATAAAAAAACTCTGATTCTTCTACGGCTTTACGAATGCGTTCAGCAAAAGTTTTACCCGTTCAAATAATTAGTTCGGGGTTAAAAATATGTTGTTTAGTTTTTGATGTAAGATACTTCTCTATGATAAAAAATATGACAATAAAGTCCTTTGAAAATCTAAGTTTTATTTAACAATAGCTTCCTTTAATGGAATAAATAAAATATGATCCGAACCTAAAAAACCAATTAATTCTTCTTTCACTAGAGCACCCCGTTTGTTTAAGTACATTTCTGCACAAACTTGTCCCTAGTCATCACTTTAAAGAAATTTATTCTTTCTTTTTGAAAACTTATCAAAACAATTTATTATCAATGACACAAACTGGATTATTAAGCCAATACAAAAAAGTACACGAATGTATATTATCTCTATGACCCAGATACCGAAAACAATGAGGACTATAACTGTTAAATTAATGTACCAAGGAATTTTCAATTTTCCCACTCCATAAACTATTTGATTACATTATACCATTAATAGTGAATATTAAAGGCAACTCAATTTTTGGGAGAAACTATGCTTATTTCTTCGATTAACTTGCCCGTTAACTTAAGTAGATTTTTTCACAATCTTTTCGGTATACAATCTAAATTATTATTCAATAAGCACAGTGTAGCAAAATTTATATAAATATTAATTACCAGACACATCTAGTTTTCATTCATTCATGTTACCTGCTTTTTTTGTTCAGCTGAGCTTTGATATGTTTATGGAACTTGAATAAAAGAGATCACATCGTTATCTATTTTCCGCTTAAGCGTTCCGGAAGGCTTTGATTCGATTGAACACGCTATCGAGTTTTGCTTCAATTTGATAAAGTAAGAACAGGGTAACGGCAATCGGAAAGCCGACCTCACTTATGAGGGGAATGAATTGTTCCACGATGGTCACCTCATTTCTTCATTAATAGTAGAAAGGGCTGCCTCCTAAAGGAAAGCAGCCCTTTTGTTTTCAACGTTTATGAAGGGAGATACACTTACACAATCTCGTAATCTGTTACGTTATGCTCGACAAGACGTGCTTCTTTTGCACTGACAAAGCTTTGATTGCCACCACCGAAAATGTTGGCTGCAATAATCAAATCCATCACCTGTTTTACAGCTGCTTTATCGACCGGCTCCTTCGGAAAGTCAATCGTCAGCTTTGAAGTTTTCCCCAAACCAGTTGTAAAATGCAATTCGAGTGTTTTTGCCATATCCGTCATCCTCTCCTATTAACTTCGTTCTTTCTTAGGCAAGTACTTCATACAAACCATTCTTTTCGACTGTTGCAAGCGGATGGATCGAAAGGGAAGCCAGTGCCTGCCCAATCTGGTAAAGCTGATCAGCCGTAGCCGATTCCACCACACCACTATAGGTCTTCGTCTTGAAAATTGGTTTCCCGCCTTCGTCAATCCCTGTCTCATAAGTCAAACGCAGTTTCATAGATTTGATCAATGTCTGTGCCATCTTCATCATCCTCTCCTTTCATACTCTTTATATAGAGAAAGGGGTTAAAAGTGTCCCATGAATTTAACATTTTTTCGAATCTGTTACTGCTTTTTGAAACGTGGTGGCGGTTCTCGCATTTCTACTATTGAGGATCATGGGTGTGGTTTAAGATTATCTTGAAGAAACAAAAAAGCCTTATCTAGAATAAACGCCACAGAGAGATTAATTGATTGAATGATAGAAACGACAGGACCATCCTGGTGATTTCCAAATGCAGTACATGTACAAAAACAAACATAAGAGTAGAAAAAGCAAGAAATAGAAGATATGCTTAAAAGTGAACAGCCTAAGAAAAGGAGAAAGAAACATGAACACATCAGAAATAGAAAATTTACAGAATGAGGTTTTTACTAAAAATATTCAGCACATGCATCCGCAATCTAGGGAAACCTTAATGGCTGAAATATCAGCCTTAGAGAAAGATAAAAATGCAGATGAAAAAGCAAAGCAATATTTGAAATGGGTAGCTAAACAAACAGAGTTCAACTTTTATTTAGCATTGCTTCCGAAAGGGAATGGATTAATCTTATTAAAGCAAAATTTAAAAGCTGCCTTAGTTATTGGATTTAATCGACCAAATGAGAATTTGAAGCAATTCTTTGAAGGTCATAATCTTATTCTAGAAATACTAAACCTTCATTCGATGCAAAAAGGGGAAGGATATAAGATCATGCAAAAGGTTATTCTTTTATCCAAAAAGATAGATTCTCCTATCTGCTTATGGGCAGAAACAGAAGAGAACGTACAATACTTTGAGCGTTATGGATTTGAAAATTATGGGGCATTAGGGGAAAATAATGAAATTATGATGGTTTTGCAAAACAAATAAAGGAATTGATTAAAGGCAGCTATTCTAGCTGCTTTTTTGTTAGGATTACGTCAGGAAATAATTCTATGTTGCAACCTAAAATGACCATTGCTGTATGGAATGTCGATCGATTTATTTGGATAAATTGGAAAATGTTCATTTCCTTGGAAAAGGGAAATGACCCATTGCTGAATAAAAAAAGGTCCTGCTTATCAATGCAGGATCTTTGATTATACCAGTATCATTTGCCATTACTTGCATTATTCAACTGGTACTTCTTTTGTGTATGCTGACATTTTTCTTTCTTTTTCTTTTTTTCGTTGTATACTTATTTCTTTAACTTCTTTACTGTAGTATTTACCCTTCGTATAGAAAGCTACTACAATGGTCAGGATTGAAGCTAATATGGCCGCAAAGAAAGTGGCTGTATTTTGTAGGAACGTCCCCATGTATCCTAATCCAGCAATCGTTCCAAGGACACTTGAGATAATTAAGGGTGCAACCCCAGCGGGATTCCATTTATATAATTTTTCTTGTCTTGCTTCATATTCCATCGGTACAATTTTCAACAACTTCTTCACGACTAAAGCATCTGTCACTAAAATAGCAGCCCATGCCATTAAGAGAACCCCTTGGAATGTCATCGCACTACCTAAATAATCTAAAATACCGCCAAGCATTAGTACGATCGATACGACGCCTGAGACAACCACCCAGAAGCGACGATCGGGTTTGAAATGAAATACATTCTCAAAAAAGTTGGACAATGATAGGGAAGCACTATAAATATTTGTAACGTTAATACGTAATTGTGTTAACATCGTAAATAAAACTCCGCCTAGTCCAAGAATTGTGACAATATATACCCCCGGATTCGATTCAGCAAACCGGACACCAAACCATATTCCAAGTAAGCCCATGACACCAAAACAGAAAATTTGCGGAATAAATCCGATCATAATGGATCCGATTTTAATATCTTTGGGTTTAAGGAAACGAGCATAATCTGACGCAATTAAAGCGGTTAATCCCATAATCCCGTGCTGCATTCCTATACATAAGAGTAAAGCTGTTCCACCTATCTGTACACCTTTTGGCATATAGTTCCAAAAGTGTCCATCAAATTGAGACGGCATATTGGCTGCGACCATTATGATGGCAATTAAAAAGATAAAGAAGATGGGTAAAGACCATTTTTGTAATTTATCGAGTTGTTTGATCCCAAACCAATTTAGCGGGATGACGATAGATCCGAATACGATAATTAAAAGCCATAGTGGAATTGAGGGGAAAAATGCATGTATTGCAGAAACGAGAATCATGCCTTCAAAGGCGCAATACATGATGAAATTCGATGCGTATATCAATGAAGTTAACGAAGCACCAATATACCCAAACCCCTGTCTAGACATGAGGTTTACGTTCATTCCTGACTTCGCGGATAAATAGGCAATCACTGTACCTAAGACTCCAGCAATAATGATGGCATAAATTGCTGAAATAATCGCGTTCATCGCGCCATACTGAAGGGCCATTACACTGCCTGTTTGAAAATAAAAAATCGCTGTGGCAATACCAAACGTGATGTTGGTTACACTAAACCATCCCATGTTCCGTTTTTCTACCGGAACCTTATCAAATGAATAATCGTCTTTTTCTTCTTCTTGGAGATCTTTAGTTTGATCTACATTCATGTAATCATCCTTTCATGAGCTCCTCACATCCTGCCCCCTTCCTGCGTTCATTTTCACATTCAATTTACACCCGTTCAAGATTGAATGCTTGTTTGGGTACAGCAGAATGTGTAGTTTTGAGCAAATTTTATTTTGAGAAAAAGAAAAATATATGATCCTTCGCAGACTGTATCTGTCCGCCACTATTATATTATATGCATAGTTAGTTAACATAATCAAGGATCTGAGAGAAAGTAGGCATTAATCAACCTTTAAAAAGGTGGGTTTTGCCTTGATTTTACACATTAGTCCCATACATCTGGCTGAATAAAAATCCAACTGGCAGATAACAATGAAAATTAATTATAAGAACAAGTTTCTACTTAAAGGAAAAACGCAGACAAACTATAAACTGGTTTAAAAGGAAAAAGAGCGCTAATCCAGGATTGCGCCCAATTGCTGAAAATATAAAATAAAAGAGAAAACTATACTTAACTATCTTTTTGTAATACACTTCGTTGAAAGGAAAATTCCTAAAAGTTAAGAAACCTTTTTCTCAAGTCCTTATTCTCTAAAATTTTCATGAAAATAAATACTAAAGAAAGCTCAATAAATATATCAGTTTTGAAAGCTTTCATTGGTGACTACATCTCGTTTTGTCTTCATCTTTTTTGCAAAGTGGGAAAATAAATAACAACCTGTTATGACAATGATACTACCAATTCCTTGTAACCAAGCCAGTTGTTCACCTAAAAAGAGAAAGGCTTTCAATGTTATAGCTAAAAAAGAAAAAGATATTACTAGCCTTTACCATTTAGTTTGACACCTAACCAAACCTAATCTTGACTTTATAAAAAACGAAGTATAATGCTAATTTTTGTTTAAATAGTAGGTTAATATCAATCTTTGGGAATTTTTCACATAAATAAAAAAAGCTCTCTTTTAAAGGACTTTTCTTTTATAATAGAAAATGCTAATAAATTTTGACAAAGGATATTTATTATGGACTTCATTTATATTAATCAAAATGTTTTAGATAACTTGTTTTACATCTTAGTAAGTATTTTTGTTTTCTTCGTTTTAATTGATAATTTAAAAACGTCGCTTAAAAATTATCAAAAAATCCTTATGACAGCATGCATGAGTTTACCAAGTATTTTATGTATGAAATTCCCTATTTATATTGATGAATATTGTATCCATGATTTAAGGCAAATTCCTTTTCTAATTGGTATCCTTTATGGCGGATGGCCTGTCGGGGTTGCTTTGTTGATTATTTTGTTGACAACTAGATTTTTTATTTATGGATTTAACTCTCTAACTCTTATTGTTTATATCGTGATCTTTATTATCACGGCACTTTTTTCAAAGAAGTTCAGCATGTTCAATAGAAAAAATAAACTTATTTTCTCCGTTCTGTTATCTTTGTTTCTTGGAATACTAACAACTTCTATCGCTGTTATCATGTCTGATTCATTTAGGGTGACGGAAGCTTACATGTTTTATTTTATTTTCCTTCCTCCAGTAGTGATGTTTTTCGTTGTATATATAATAGAAATATTAAGTGAGGCAATTAATCTAAGGTCAAAAATAACAAAGCTAGAAAAAATGGAAGTTGTTAGCCAGTTAGCTGCAAGTATTTCCCACGAAGTTAGAAATCCTTTAACCGTTGTAAAAGGGTTTATTGATCTTCTAAAAGATCCTGACCTTTCTCCAGAAGATAGAGAACGGTACTTACAACATGTGGTAAGAGAGCTTAAATCTGCAGAGACCATTATTAATGATTACTTAACATATGCAAAACCTACAACCGAAGATATAGGCATTATTTTCATAGATCGTGAAATAAGAAGTATTATTGAAATGACGAAACCAATGGCCAATATGAATTCGGTGAAGATATCAGAAGAGTTAGCGCCAGGAATTACACGAGGAAATATTCAACATTTCAAGCAATGTCTTTTAAATCTGATAAAAAATAGTATAGAGGCAATGCCAAACGGTGGGGAGTTTAGTGTAGTTACAACAGTAAGTAAATTCGATATCATAATTGAAATAAGTGATACCGGTGTTGGCATGAGCAAAGAACAAATAAGCCGTTTTGGCGAACCTTATTACAGTACTAAAGAAAAGGGGACTGGATTAGGTTCAATGGTTATTGTAAAAACAATAGAGACAATGAATGGGAAAATTAAGATAGATAGTGTTTTAAATAAAGGAACAACGATAAGAATAACCCTTCCTAGTTATACTTCATGAACAAGGTGTCAGGCGCCATTTCAATATTGGATGATGCCTGGCACCTGTATTATGAATTGGTTTGTCGGAAAGTCAAAAGGCTATTGGGGAAAAATTCAAAGCGATGTTCTATACTTAAAGTGATTGTCGAAACTTGTATTATGGAAAACTTTAAAAATAAACACGCTTTTCTATATACTTAAAAACAGATGGATGGCAAGTGTGCCCATCTTGGTATAAAGTGTTGGGGCCAATACTACATTCTCTAAGCGCAAGAACCGTCCCACTTGAATTATTGTGGTAAAATAATAATAAATGCTTGCAAGTCTAGCAAGTTAAACTAGAAATTTGTCGAATTAAGAAGTGTTAAAAAAATAGAAAGATGTTGGTTTGCTTGAGTGATGCTTATCCAGATTACGATCATTTGTGGAAAGATATCATAACAGATTTATTTGAAGAGTTTCTTCTGTTTTTTTCACCTGAATTATATGAACAAGTTGATTTTACAATCCCTCCTGAATTCCTCGAACAAAAGCTTCATACCATTATTCCTGAATCACTAAGTAATAAGCGTTTTTCCGATAAGTTGGTAATACTAAAACTGAAAAATGGTGATGAACAATGGGTGTATGTTCATGTTGAAGTTTTAACATATGGATGGGCTTACGGAAGTGATGGAACAAAACTAAATGGAAAATCATTCATGTTAGCCATTTCAACTGGAAGTGCAATGACCGCTTATAAAGCTGGCGGAAAGAATCAATTTTCCATAGATGAGTTAACAAAGCCATTTCAAGCTATGAGTAACTTAGTTGGAATGAAATTTTTGCCTTCCTTTGTTTTTATGTTCTAAATAATAGCACACGTGAAGATGTTGAAAAGAGTATTCCATTATACTTGGACCATATTAAAGAACACTGCATTGAAAAGAATCTTTTCAACAAGAATTAAAATAAATAATAATACTTTTTTGAAAATTAGCCTCTGTTATAATGTGACTAATAAATTTAACATTATTTCTGAGGTTTTTTATGATTCCTCATATTTGCGATGATGAAATATACATATCCAAATCTCTTACATTTTCTATGTTACATTCTGGACTCATAGATGAATAGATGGCTATGACCGCATATGGAATGACACCATATGAAGCATTACGTACTGCCACATATTACCCAGCGAAAAAGATGGGTGTTGAGGATGATCTAGGTACCATTGAGGAGGGGAAGATTGCGGATATTGTTTTCGTGAAGGGGAACCCATTAGAAGAAATAAAAGATACCGTTAACGTCCAAATGGTTATGAAAGATGGGAAAATATATTTAATCGATGACATTATCACTCCATTTATGAAACAAAATTAGATTAAGCTTGATTTTTTATGTGCCAGACATGTTCATCAACTTGGCGGTGTGAGCTTTGGATTGTTCCTCGCACTTAAGCTAAATACTTGATGAAAAACATATTTTGTGTTTAAATTTGTAAGACTCTGAATTTTTGGACTATATTAGAGTTCCATAGCATTAATTAATAGACGAGGAGGACCATCATGAACTATCGTACAGTAGGTAAGACAGGGGTTCAAGTTTCAAATTTATGTTTCGGAACGATGTCATTTGGTGGAAACGCTGATGAAGAAACATCAAAAGCTATGTTTAAGCGCTGTCGTGAAGCAGGCATTAACTTCTTCGATACGGCAAATGTATATAGCGATGGACGGGCCGAAGAAATTTTAGGAGAATGTATAGCTGACTGCAGGGATGAAATCATACTCACTTCTAAAGTCTATTTTCCGAGGGGAAAAGATATTAATGCGAGAGGTCTGTCTCGCCGTCATATCATTCTTGAAGTTGAAAACAGCTTACGGCGCTTAAAAACAGATCGTATTGATTTTTACTTTGTACATATGTTTGATGAGAATACACCAATAGAAGAAACGTTGCGTGCACTTGATCAACTTCAGGCTCAAGGGAAAATTCTATATCCTGCCGTTAGCAACTGGGCAGCCTGGCAAATAGCCAAAGCATTAGGGGTTTCTGCAAAAGAACAGCTTGCACGTTTTGAATTAATCCAGCCAATGTATAACCTGGTTAAACGACAAGCTGAAGTAGAGATATTACCTCTTGCCGTATCCGAACAAATGGGAGTCATTCCTTATAGTCCTTTAGGTGCTGGGCTTCTTACCGGAAAATACGGGGTGAATAAACGACCTGAGCAAGGCAGAATCGTTGAAGAAAAAAGATATACGGATCGTTATGCAGATGAAATGCATTATGTTGTAGCCGACCGATTTACTGCATATGCTTCCGAACAGGGCGTTCATCCAGCAACACTTGCCGTTGCATGGGTAATGTCCAATCCAGCAATAACAGCACCGATTATCGGGGCAAGAAATGTAGAGCAGCTTGAGTATTCACTTGCTGCCGTTGATGTGAAGATGACACCGGAATGGCGCAGTGAAATTTCTTCCCTCTCTATTACTCCTTCACCGGCCACAGACCGTTCTGAAATGTTTTAGCAATAAGGGTGCCAAGTACAACCATTTTCTGGATGGTACCTGGCACCTTAATGTTTTTTACAGCTGCAATAGCAATGGGATTACTTAGGTGATGATTGGTCCGCCCAACAACTCGCAGGGCTTAAATCAGAATTTTAAAAAACTAGGTATAAAAGTTGTTGCTGAAACAAATGCAAACTTCAAGGACACAACTCAAATCTCTGATCTTGAAACAATAAAGGCAAAGAAACCTAATATTCTTATCAGCATTCCCCTAAATGCACAAACGACAACGAGAACCTATAAAGCCATTGCTGACTCTGGAACAAAAATTGTTTTTATGGACCAACCCGCAGAAGGTATGAAAGCAGGGAAAGATTATGTATCTGTTGTTTCTGCTGATAGCTTCGGCCTTGGTATGAATATTGCTGATGAATTAGCAAGGGCTATTGGTGGTAAAGGAGACGTGGCAGCACTTTACTATGCTCCTGACTTTTATGTAACAAATCAGCGATATGAAGGATTCGTCGCGCGATTTAAAGCAAAATATCCCGATATTAATCTTATAGCTGTTCAAGGATTCCAGGATCCGAATAAATCTCAAGAAGTAGCAGGTGCTTTATTAACCAGATACCCTAAATTGAAAGGAATGTATGCTAGCTGGGATGTTCCTGCAATGGGTGCTTTAGCGGCAGCAAGGGCGAAAATCACCAGATGAATTTAAGGTTGTCAACGAAAATTTAGGTAATGAAGTTGCACTTGCCATGGCTAATAATGACTTTATAGCTGGAATTGGCTCCCAACGGCCTTTTGATCAAGGTGTTGCAGAGGCTAGACAAGCTGCTTTGGCAATAATCAGCGCTGAAACGCATCCATATGTTGCGGTACCATCATTGGCGGTAAACAGATCCAATCTGGAAAAATCATATCAGGAGATCTACCATAAAGATGCGAAAATACTGAAGGCATTAAAAAAATAATTTTAAATTCTCTAGTTTCATATTTTAAAGAACGTACTGAATGGACTTGCTTTTATTAACTCTTCCTCTGTTTTACAATCAGTTTGATTCAAAATTTCTGTTTTAAAGTGGGAAAAGAACGATTCAACACAGGCATTATCCAGGCAGTTTCCTTTGCGAGAGTGGCTGCCCTTTATGCCATATTTGTTTAGTCGTTTGTTGTATTTTTTAGACGTGTATTGGAATCCGTGATCCGAATGAAGGATGGTTCTGTGCACGCTTCTTTTTTTATTCAGGTCCTCCACAGTATCCAAAACTAATTTCATATTATCCCAATCTGATAACTTCCACGCAACAATTTCGTTATTATTGATATCCTGAATAACAGATAGGTAATAAAGACGATTTTGAAAGGGGATGCACGTGATGTCAGTTACTAGGACTTCATTTTCCTTTCTCTCTTTGAATTCCCTGTTGACCAGGTTAGGGAACACTTTGGAACCTTTTTTGCCATGGTATCTCCACTTCTTTCTGATCACCGATGTCCATTACCTTCATTAATCGGTAAACCTTGTTATGGTTGACCTCGCCCCCTCTTCCTTAAGGGCAATCACCATGCTAGGATAGCCATACTCCTTGTGTTTGAGATGGATGGAAAGCATCTGATTCATTAATCCCTGATCCAGTTCCTTTTTTCTTCTCACGGACCTCAATTGTCTTAATCCATTTGTAATAGCCTGATTGCACCTCAGTAATTTCAGTTAACCAGGTAATGGGGTATGCCCCTTTCAGCTCATGAATAATCTCAAATCTTATTGATTTTCTGATTTCACCTCCCCGTGAAGATTTGGATACTGCTTTTTTAGGTAGTCAACCTGAGCCTTATAGTAATCCCGTTTTTCTTCTGCAGTTTTGAACTTTGTTTTTGGCCGTCCTTTAAGGGGGTTATCAGTAGAAGGTTTTCCCCATTGATCAGTAAGCTGATTGCCTTCCTCAAACTTTCTTACCCAATTTTTTTTTTACAATGCAGATGTTTATGTTGTGCAAGCCCAATTTTTATAGTCTAATTCACATTTAATTTCAGGTTGTTGGAGAAAATGTTTTTAAATGATACCGTTTTATGGCTGATTTACGCAAATTATTGTAATTCTCAATGTAATCGATTACAATATATGTAAACGAACACTGAAAGGGAAAGAGATAAATGGTCAGAATTGCGGATGTTGCAAAAATGGCAAATGTTTCAACGGCCACAGTATCCCGAGTCATAAGTAATACAGGGACTGTAAAAAAAGAAACAGCTGAAAAAGTTTTAGAAGCGATAAAAAAATTAAATTACCAACCTAATATGCTGGCAAGACAATTGAGAAGATCTGAAACCAAAACAATTCTTGTGGTGGTTCCTGATATAACCAATACTTTCTTTTCTGCGGTGCTGCGCGGAATTGAATCCGTTGCCATCGAAAACGGATATCAAGTACTTCTAGGAGATGCGCGAAACGATGTCGAAAGCGAAACTAGTTT
This sequence comes from Niallia oryzisoli, assembly GCF_036670025.1. Lineage (NCBI taxonomy): Bacteria > Bacillati > Bacillota > Bacilli > Caryophanales > Bacillaceae > Niallia > Niallia oryzisoli. Next base: position 2,284,544 of record NZ_CP137640.1, read on the forward strand.
TTTAACGATATTAGGTCAGAAAAAAGCAGATGGGTTGATATTATTAACGGCAAGGACCGATCAAAAAATATTAGAAGATTTGTCCCAGGATTACCCTGTAGTATTGGCGTGTGAATACTATGAGGGTTCCAAGCTGCCTACGGTCTCCATTGATAATGTTAGCAGTGCAAGAAAGGCAACTGAATATTTAATTAGCTTAAACCACAAGAGAATTGGACATATTTGCGGACCCTTGAATATTGTCGTTGGACGAGATCGATGTAGGGGGTTTCATCAAGCAATGGCGCAACACGGCCTGTCTGTGGATCCAAGTTTGGTACAGGAAGGCGAATTCTCTTTTGAAAGTGGATTTAATTTAATGATGAAATTTTTGTCACTAGAGAATCCTCCTACAGCCCTTTTTGCCGGTAATGATGAAATGGCTATGGGTGCCATTAAAGCCGCTAAATCTAAAGGTTTAAGAGTTCCAGAAGATTTATCTGTTGTTGGCTTTGATGATATTAAATTTGCATCAATTTTTGAACCTGCTCTAACAACCGTGGCACAACCAACGTTTGAAATGGGTCAAAAAGCGATGCTTTTACTGTTAAAATTAATTAAAGATGAAGAATTAGAGAAAGATCAATTTATTCTTCCTGATAAACTCATTGTCCGTGAATCATGCAAAGAACTTACCATAGAAGAGTAGTTTAGCCTATTCCTGTTAGAATTAAAATAATGAAAAACAAAAGGGGAGTGAACTTAATAATGGTTCACTCCTTTTTATCATTATTAGAGGACCAGCGATTCTATTGGTTCCAGAACAGTTTTTTCATTCTGATTAATGAAGAATCGAGGAAGTTTTAAAAAAATATTGAATTCTATACTGTAATCGATTACAATAAGGGTGTCGAAAAAAAAGAGTAAAATATTTTAGTGCTAAGTGAAAATGTATTTTATTCGGAAAGGTTATTTCTTAATTTAAAAGTATGAATAAATTCAAATTTTTTTTCGGCAAAAATGTAATCCATTACATTTTTAAGGATAGGTAAATTATTTATTTCTTGGACTAAACATATATTTTTTTTTCGAGTTTGTGTAATCGATTACACTAAATAACTTCTACTCATTCTTGGGTGAATCGAAAAGTTCGATTGGAGGACGGAAAACAAATGGAAAAAATAAAAGTAGGAATTATCGGGACAGGGTTTATCGGACCAACACATATTGAAGCAATCAGAAGACTTGGATTCGTAGAAGTTGTGGCCTTAGCTGAGACTAGCCAAGTACAAGCAGAACAAAAGGCTGAAGAATTGGGTATTCCAAAAGCCTATGGCGATTACCGCGAAATGCTTCGTGATAGCGAAATTCAAGTTGTTCATAACTGTACGCCAAACCATGTGCATTTCGCGATCAATAAAGAAATTATTTTAGCAGGTAAACATGTCGTTTCAGAGAAACCGCTTGCTATGAACAGCGAGCAATCAGCTGAACTGTTAGAATTGGCTAAAAAGCAAGGTGTTGTACATGGGGTAAATTTTAATTACAGACAGCATGCTAGTGTGCAAAATTTAAGAGCGAAAATTGCTAACGGTGACCTCGGAAAAGTAAATCTAGTTCACGGAAGCTATTTGCAGGATTGGCTGCTATATGAAACTGATTTCAACTGGCGTTTAGCGCCGGAAGTTGGCGGAAAATCACGCGCGGTGGCAGATATCGGTTCGCATTGGTGTGACACCGTTCAATTTGTTACCGGCAAAAAGATTGTGGAAGTGTTTGCCGATTTGGCAACGGTGATTCCAGTGAGAAAGAAAGCAAAAGGCAATGTGGCGACATTTAGCTCACAAACCGCAGAAGATGTTGAGTATGAAGATGTTCCTATCAATACAGAGGATTATGCATCGGTCCTTGTTCGATTCGAGGATGGATCAAGAGGAGTATTTACGGTTTCACAAGTAAGCGCAGGACGAAAAAATCGATTAAGCTTTGAAATCGATGGCAGTAAGAGCTCTGCCTACTGGAATCAAGAAGAGCCTGAAAAACTATGGATGGGGCACAGGGATAAGCCGAATGAAATCCTTCTAGCCGATCCGGCACTGTTCGCACCTGAAGCAAGATCAGCCATCCATCATCCAGGAGGACATAACGAAGGCTGGCCAGATGCACTGAAAAATATGATGTTAAATTATTATTCCTTCATACGTGATCGCAAAGATCCTTTAAAGGATCAATCTAATTTTGCTACATTCGAGGACGGTCATATTTCAATGGCTATTACCGATGCCATTTTAGAAAGCCATGAACAGCAAAAATGGGTCAAGGTTCAGGTGAAAAAGGAGGTTTTAGTATGAAACTAGGTGTGTTTACAGTTCTATATCAAAATCTTCCTTTCGAAGGGATGCTCGATAAATTAGCTGAAATGGGCGTAGAGGCGGTTGAGTTAGGGACCGGTAACTATCCCGGAAATAGTCATTGTAATCCGGAAGAATTGTTAGGGAATCCGGATAAAATCAGATCGTTCAAACGGGCGATTGAAAGCAGGGGATTAACCATCAGCGGACTAAGCTGTCATGGGAACCCGCTTCATCCAAATGTAAAGGCTGCCAAAGACGCCCATGACGTATGGAGAAAAACGGTCTTACTGGCTGAGCAGTTAGAGGTGCCGGTTATCAATGGATTTGCCGGATGTCCAGGAGATCATCCGGGTGCCAAGTTCCCAAACTGGGTGACGTGCTCTTGGCCTCCTGAATATACAGAAGTTTTAGAATGGCAATGGAATGATGTGGTTATCCCGTATTGGAAAGAAGAAGCAAAGTTCGCGGAAAAGCATGGGATTCACCAAATCGCTTTCGAAATGCATCCTGGCTTTGTTGTGTATAATCCGGAAACCTTACTCAAACTAAGAGAATATGCAGGACCAAACATCGGGGCAAACTTCGACCCAAGTCATTTGGTATGGCAAGGCATCGATCCGGTAGAAGCGATTAAAAAATTAGGCAGAGAAAATGCGATCTTCCATTTTCATGCTAAAGATACCTATTTAGACCAAGCCAATATCAAGGTGAATGGTGTTCTCGATACGAAGCATTACAGTCAAGTATTGGATCGCTCATGGACCTTCCGCTCAGTTGGCTATGGCCATAACGAAAAAATGTGGAAAGATATGATCAGTACACTTCGTTCGGTAGGGTATGATTACGTGGTATCCATTGAACATGAAGATATGTTGGCGTCTATCGATGAAGGCTTAATGAAAGCAATCACACTGTTAAAAGGAACGTTGTTTAAAGAGCAAGTATCGGAAATGTGGTGGGCTTAGGGAAGCACAGGGACGGTTCTCATGCTTCGGAAGCATGAGAACCGTCCCCATCCACCCAATTAATAAAAAATAGGGGTGTTAAAAATGAAAACGCTTGTAGGTCAAGAACGTACTTTAGGCGGTCTTCCAATGGGAGTGGTTTGGGGGTTTGTTGCAACGTTAATTTTTATGGCTGGTGACGGTCTTGAGCATGCATGGTTGTCTCCCTATCTGATTGAAAAGGGATTGACCGTTCAACAATCAGCCACTCTTTTTGCTGTTTATGGAGCGATCTTAGCTATCGCGTCTTATTTTTCTGGTGTACTCACCGAGATGTGGGGACCGAGGAAGGTAATGGTTATCGGTCTTGTTACTTGGTTAATCGGTCAGGTACTATTCATTGAATATGGTTTGAAGTTAAACAATTACGCTATTATGCTCCCGACTTATGGGATTCGTGGTTTAGGTTATCCTTTATTCTGCTACTCTTTCTTAGTGTGGGTTACTTATCGCAGTCCAGAGCGGATTCTGGCAACAGCTATAGGATTGTTCTGGGCAGCGTGGAGCGGCGGACTTTATGTTGTAGGAAGTTATTTTCCAGCTTACATGCTTCCGAAGATCGGATATATCGGTTTATTGTGGAGTGCTGTAGCTTGGGTGTTAGTCGGAGGAATTGTTGGTCTTATTGTAGTAAAAGGTGATGTAAAAAAGGAACAAAAGGGAGATCCAAAGGAAAAGCTAAAGAGCTTAATGAGTGGATTTACCATTTGTGTCGAACAGCCGAAAGTGGCGATCGGCGGCGTGGTTCGGATTATCAATTCAACAGGGATCGGTTCACTGCCAATCTTTTTCCCAATGTACTTGAAGTCCAATTACGGATTCACAACTGAACAGTTTTTACAAATGTGGGGAACCATGTGGTTTGCAAATATAATCTTTAACCTAATCATTCCTTACATCAGTGATAAATGGTTGGGCTGGAGGAAAACCATTCAATGGCTTGGCAGCTTCGGTATGGGCGTTATGTTACTCGTCTTACTTTACACACCTGAAGTATTTGGCAGCAGTTTCTTGGCTTTAAATATTGCTGGTATTTTTATGGGAATTGTTCTTTGTGGTTTCGTTCCGCTTTCAGCATTGGTAGCATCACTTGCTCCTGAGAAAAAAGGATCGGCGATGGCGATTGTAAGCTTTGGTGCAGGAATGTCTTACTTTATCGCACCGGCAATCGTTGGGCTATTTATCGGACTTATCGGTGCAAAAGGGGTTATTTGGATTTTCGCAGGCACGTATTTCCTTGGTGCTTATTTAATGAAGTTTATGAAGCTTCCTTCCGAAGAAAATAATAAAAAAGAAATCGTATTAGAAAAACACGCAGGTAAGTTTTTTAGAAATGCGACCAATCAAATTAAGGGGGATGTACCATGATTATCATTCACGCAAACATAAAGGTGAATGAGCCTTATCGTGAAATATTCTTGGAAGAGGCAAGACTTGTAACAAAACAGTCACAAGCGGAGTCTGGAAATATTAGTTACCAATATTATGAAAATCCTGAAGAGGTGAACAGCTTTATCTTTGTTGAGAAATGGAATGATGAAGAAGCGATTCAACTGCATGAGGAAACCTCTCATTTTAAGAGATTTATTAATGTAGTTGAACCCATTGTTGCTGAACCTATCCATGCAGAATTATTTGAGGCTTCAATAAAAAGATAATATTGAACAAACATAAGGTTTAACTCCGATCAATGTATCAGCTAAGGAAGCTTATCAGGTTAGTAAAGAAAGGTATGGATGAAAAAATGAATCTGGAATTAAAAAATAAAACCGCACTTGTGACTGGTAAAGGTATTGGGAAAGCAATTGCCATGGCGTTTGCGGAAGAAGGTGCCAACGTTGTCATACATGTTGATAGTTCGCAAGGAAAGGGAACTATATTTACAATTTCCTTTCCTCCTACGCTTATCGTGAACAAATTGTGACAATCGAATTTGGGTTGTTGCAAATTTATGTGTAATCGATTACAATAAATCTTGTAAGCGATACAACATCTATTTTCTTGTCAGATAGTGAAGTCTAGTTATAGATAGGGATAATTCATTACTCTCTTATAGGAAACAGTATTTCATCTGTAAACAAAAAATGTAATGGATTACATTAGGATTTTTTATTACTTTGCTTAAATATTAATATTATTGATGGTGAAGAGTAATGATTTTAGAGAAAATGTAATCGATTACTAACTTTGAAGAGCGTTTGCCTCGGTTTTTCTATGATGAAATATGGCACACTAAATTCCAAAAGATATGGAGGTAATTAAATGAAATTAGGTTATCAAACAAATACTTGGGGCGGCGTAGTTGGTCATCCAGCGGGTGTTACTTCTGTTAAGGATTCTTACTACCTTGCTTACGGATCAACAGAAGAGGCATTAAAGGATATTTCCGAAGCTGGCTATGATGGCTTTGAAATCTTCGATGGCAACTTGATGGAATATAAAGATAAAAAAGATGAGTTTTTAAAATTGATGAACGAGCATTCTTTAACTTTGGTTGGTGTTTATACAGGCGGGAACTTTATTTTCCCTGATATTTTAGAAGAAGAATTAATAAAAATTGAAAGTGTAGCGTCATTCGCATCAGAAGTAGGTGCAGAGCATCTTGTGATCGGCGGCGGAGCAGTACGTGCAAACGGGATTCTTGAAAGTGATTATACCGCTCTTGGTAATGCGCTTAATAAAGTAGTAGAAATTGCTGAAAAATATCATCTTGTTGCAAGTTATCACCCTCATTTAGGAACGAATGTTCAGGCTCCTGAACAACTAGATAAATTAATGCCATTAACTAAAATTAATCTTTGCCCAGACACAGCTCATATCGAAGCAGGCGGTGGAGATCCTGTGGCTGTCATTAGAAAATATGTGGATCGTATCAAGTATGTGCATTTCAAAGATTATGCCAATGGAGATTTTTTACCATTAGGTGAAGGGCATCAAAAATTTGATGAAATGGTTAAAGCATTAGAAGCGGCAAACTATGATGGCTGGATTACGGTTGAGTTAGACAGCTACCCAGATCCAAAACAAGGGGCTAAAATCAGCCGCAGCTATTTAAATCAATTTGATAAAGTAAATCAAGCATAAACGCTTCATCAATTAGGAATATCAAACTATTTAAAAATAAGAAGATAATAGTGGGAGGATACTAAGATGAAAAAATTAAACGTAGGTATGATCGGCGGAGGATTTATGGGTAAGGCGCATTCACTTGCATATGCAGGAATGCCAATGTTTTTCTGGCCAGCACCAGCAATTCCTCATCGCCATACAGTAGTTGACGTTAACGAAGGATTGGCTAAAGATGCGGCAGCAAGATTAGGCTTTGACAACTATGCTACAGATTGGAGAGAAGTTGTTAACAATCCGGAAATAGATGTGATTGATATCGTAACTCCAAATAATACTCACGCAGAGATTGCGATTGCAGCTGCAAAAGCTGGAAAGCACATTATCTGTGAAAAGCCATTAGCATTAGGTGCTGAACAAGCGAAAGAAATGTTAGAAGCAGTAAAAGCAGCAGGTGTGAAACACGCGGTTGCGTTCAACTACAGAAGAACACCAGCTGTTGCCCTTGCAAAGAAATATATTGAAGAAGGAAGAATTGGTAAAGTTCTTAGCTTCCGTGGAACATACTTACAAGACTGGTCAGCTGATCCGAACTCTCCATTATCATGGCGCTTCCAAAAGAAAATCGCTGGGTCAGGTGCTCTAGGTGATATTGGTACACACGTAGTTGATTATGCCCGTTACCTTGTTGGCGAAATCACAGATGTAAATGCGATCACAAAAACATGGATTCCTGAAAGACCGATTCAAACTGGCGGCATTGACAAGTTAGGTACAGTAAAAGCCGGTGGCGACGATGTACCTAAAGCAGCTGTAGACGTTGATGATGAATTTATTACGATGGTTAAATTTGATAATGGTGCAATCGGAACGATTGAAGCAACACGTAATGCGCATGGCCGCAACAACTTCCTAACTTTTGAGATTCATGGTGAAAAAGGTTCTTTATACTTTAACTATGAGCGCCGTGACGAACTTCAAGTTTGCTTCGCTGATGATCCAAGTGATGCAAAAGGATTTAGAACGGTTTACTCAGGACCAACTACTCCTTACGGTGAAGGGTTATGGCCAATCCCTGCTCTAGGTATCGGTTACGGCGAAACAAAGATCATTGAAACTTATGATTTCTTTAAAGCGATCACGGAAGGTACTGAATTCTCACCTAACTTCAATGATGGCTACCAGATTGAATTAATCGCAGATGCGATTCTTGAATCAGCCGATAAGGGTCAATGGATTAATCTTGAAAAAACAGCTGCAGCTGTAAAATAATGAGAAAAAAGCGAATGCCCGCTCCTAGCTGGCTCTAGCTACACACACAACTCAAACTACGAAAAGAGGCTTCTCAATTGAGGAGCCTCTTTTGTAAAGATGCCGCTTTTCGGAGCAGGAAAACATGAAGGAAATGAGTGAATCGTTATGGGAGAAAATTGGCTAGTAGGTGTTGATATAGGTGGCACCACGATTAAAATGGCATTTATTAGTTTGTCTGGTGACATTATTTGTAGTTGGGAGATCGATACTAACATTAGTAATAAAGGCAAACACATACCCGCATCCATTGCGAAATCTATTGACGAAAAGTTGAAAGAATTCAATCAAACCAAAAATCAGTTAGTTGCAATCGGAGTTGGTGCGCCAGGCCCAGTGAATGAGGAGGACGGCTCCGTTGAAGTGGCAGTGAACCTGGGCTGGGAACGATTCCAATTACAGACTATCCTCGAGAGGGAAACATCTCTGCCGGTTGTTGTCGACAACGATGCAAATATAGCAGCAATCGGTGAAATGTGGAAAGGTGCGGGTAAAGGGGTTAAAAACTTAATTTGTGTTACTTTAGGAACAGGTGTTGGTGGCGGAATTATCGTTAATGGCGAGGTTGTACATGGGGTAAATGGAGCCGGTGGTGAAATTGGCCATATGACTTCCGTACCGAAAAACGGAGCACCATGTAACTGCGGGAAATTAGGATGTCTGGAAACGGTAGCGTCAGCGACAGGAATGGTCCGCTTGGCAAGAGAAGAATTAGTTTCTTCAAATGAGAGTAGCTGTTTACGACATTATAAGATACATCAAACCTTGTCCGCCAAGCACGTTTTTGATGCGGCGAAGGAGGGGGATGTACTTGCTAACCGAGTCGTTGAACAGGTTGCCTTTCATTTAGGATTCGCTCTTTCAAATTTAGCGAATGGCTTAAATCCTGAAACAATTGTGATTGGAGGCGGGGTTTCAAAAGCTGATGATACCTTGCTGCGACCGTTGAAGGAGCAGTTTGTTCAATTTGCTTTTCCGAGAGTGGCACAAGGTGTCGAGATTGTGACTGCTACACTAGGTAATAACGCAGGGGTTATTGGTGGAGCTTGGCTGGCGAAGGAAAAAATGATCAATCAGCCTGTATTTCAATGATAATTCTTTTAAAAAGACAAAGGCGAAAACACAGTCTTCGCCTTTGTTCTATTTACCATTTTCATTGTATATTTGAAATTACAAAAGTGAGAGTGCAGATTTATTCGTGATTTTAAAAAGACTTCTTTATTACTACGTGTGTAAGGATCCTATATTATTTATACCGATTTGATGGCTTACTTAGTTTCTTTAGAAGTACTTCCGCTGCTATTTGAAATGGGTTGCTAAACAAACAGAGTTCAACTTTTATTTAGCTTTGCTTCCGAAAGGGAATGGATTAATCCTACTTAAGCAAAATTTACAAGCTGCCTTAAATTGGATTGAATCGACCAAATGAGAATTTGAAGCAATTCTTTGAAGGTCATCATCTTATTTTAGAGATCCTAAACCTTCATTCGATGCAAAAAGGAGAAGGATATAAGATCATGCAGAAGGTTATAAGTTTATCAAAAAAATAGATTCTCCTATCTGCTTATGGGCAGAAACAGAAGAGAACCTACAATACTTTGAGCGTTATGGATTTGAAAATTATGGGGCGTTAGGGGAAAATAATGAAATTTTAATGGTTTTGCATAACAAATAAAGGGATTGATTGAAGGCAGCTATTTAGCTGCTTTTTATTGTTTGCATTAAATTAGGAAATAAATTTATGTTGCATCCTAGATTGTTGAATAAAAGTTGCTTTAACTGATTTTTGCTATAAGAATGTACCGCTTCCTTATGTTTTTTTAAAGCGTTTGTCACCTTTGCCACCTTATTCACCAATTTGAGAGAAATGGATTTACAACATGAAGGATTTTGAGAGATAAAAAAAGTCTAATTCCCTCCACATTTTTACCGAGGAATTAGACAAATGGTCTTCAACAATCGTGCCCGATTTCATGAAAATAAATACTTATTAATACTAAGAGAGTTCCATCAGTATATCAGTTTTGAAAGCTTTCATTGACGACTACATCTCGTTTTGTCTTCCTCTTTTTTGCAAAGTAAGAGAATAAATAACAACCTGTTATGACAATGATACTACCAATTCCTTGTAACCAAGCCAGTTGTTCACCTAAAAAGAGAAAGGCTAAAATCGCAGTAAATATTGGATTAAAATTTAGAAAAAACTCCTGATGTAGTTGAACCAAAATTTTGAACGCAAATATTCCAAAGTAGCATACAGACCACTGTTGAGATGACTCCTATAAAAATAAGCGCACTTAAGAAAGAAGGAATTATATTCGAAACTGTGAAACTAGGGACGCTGGAAGGTAGGAGAACAATCAGTCCAAAAATAGCAGAGTAAAAAGTAGACATCAAAGCTGACGTTTTGGTCATAGCCCATTTGCTGCAAATAGTATATATACCCCATACACATACAGCAGCAATCATCTATAAATCACCTGTATTAAAATCCCGTGAAAGCAAGTAGTCTATTTTACCCTTTGAGAGTACAAGAATGACACCAAAAAAGGAAAAAATCATTGAGAAAATTTGTAGCCTATTAATTTTTTCTTTCAAAAATATAGCTGAACAAACAGCAATAGAAATCATATTTAACGTAGATAGTAATCCAACATTTGTGGCGGTTGTCTGCTCTATTGCTAAAAATTGCATAAGGTTAAATAGAACAACACCAGTTAACCCCATTAAAAACAAAGGAAGTATAGCATTTCGTGCGGTAGAATCCTTTTTTCCTTCCACCCTAAAAGAGGTAAAAGGCAAACAACTGCAATAATCCATCTTATGGTAGTTAAGGTGATTGGAGAAGCATATACAACAAGAAATTTACTAACAACAAAATTCTCTGCCCAAAATAAATAGGTTAAAAGCAGCAAGACATAATATTTAATCGACATTTCCTTCTAGTCCCTTCTTCCAATATCACTGATCAAAGTGCTATACCTTTTAGCCTTTTTCCAGTGGTATATATCATTCACCTTAAATAATTTTAACCTTTCTATCCCAAAACAGCGTTTGTTTCTGTTAATTAAATAATTCCAGGCACCTTTTCACCATGCTATCTTGGGTCAAGGTGCCTGTCCCTCCGACCCTTTTGGAAAATGGGATTGCATTCTTTTGGAAGAAGGAGTAGACTTTTTAATAATATAATATTTAAGTATCGGGAGTCTGAGGTATCAGGCTGAGAGTACGGCTAATCTGCCGTAGACCGTTTGAACCTGTTGGGTAATGCCAGCGTAGGAAAAGTGACGAAAGTCTAATCAATGCACTTTGCTTACGCAGAGTGCATTTTTATTATGTTCAGAAATTTTACTATGTTCGGAAAGGATTTGAAGCAGATGAATCAGCAGCAGGACATTATTCAGAATCTTACTAGTTTTATAGAAAATAATCCTTCCTCAGATGAGGATTTCAATGATTTGGCCTTACAGATTTTCTCTTATCAATATCAAAATAACCTACCTTATCAGGCCTTTTGCAGGCAAAAAGGGAAGACTCCAAGACTTGTAAAAACATGGAGAGACATTCCCTTTGTACCGATTAATGCGTTTAAAGAGGTGCCATTAAGCAGTACGGATCCAGAAGCCGCGGAAGCTGTTTTCATGACAAGCGGTACGACCAAAGGGATTAGAGGCAAGCATTACCACCCAACGCTAGAAATATATGATTTATCCATGACGGTAAATTTCAAGAAAAGATTTATGAAAGAAACAGAGAACATTCGAATGGGTGTCCTTTTTCCAACCGAAAAAGAATTGCCGAATTCATCCTTGGCCCATTATTTAGCGCTTGCTGTCCAAGAATTTGGAACGGAAGACAGCCATTATTTATTAACTGAGAGCGGATTGGATTTGGACCGATTGCTAGGTGAACTGACCCATGCTGAGGAAATAGGAGAACCATATGCTTTAATTGGAGCAAGCTATAGTTTTGTCCATCTGTTCGAAGAATTAGAGAAAGTGGGTAAGACGTTTTCGTTGCCGAAAGGAAGTAGAATACTAGATACCGGCGGCTATAAAAATCAATCAAAAGAATTAGAATTAAACGAATTCTATCAACTGCTGTCGACTTTTTTAGGGGTGGACAGGAGAGATTGTATCAATATGTATGGAGTGACGGAGCTAAGCACGCAATTTTATGATGATGGAAATGATGTCGTTCCTTCTGTTAAGTCAGGACCAAACTGGATCAAAACGAGAGTCATCAATCCTTTAACAGGAGAAGAGGTTGAAAAGGGTGAGCGCGGCGTTCTTGTCCATTGTGATTTAGCCAACTTCAATTCTGTGACAACGATCCTTACAGAGGATCTTGGCGTACAAACGGATGATGGATTCCTTCTATTAGGAAGAGTGAAAGGAGCAGAAGCAAGAGGATGTTCCATTGCGGTTGAGGAGTTTATTCAGTTTACGAGAGGGTCTGCAAAATGAAGGAAGTAGCTGGGTATATTCCAGATATCGGAGAAGAGGAGTTCGAATGGAAGGTTTTGCAGTTCGGAGATTTAGAAGTAAGGATCCCGCTGCTTACTGAGGAGCAAATGAATCTGGTCATCGAAACGGTTAAAAAGGGAAGTGAGGAGATATTAAAATCCCTTACAATTTCAGAGATTGTAAATATCATTGACAGGGTAACAGACTGTTTACTAGACCGAAATTCATCCTATCGCCAAAAAGCGGAAAAGCTGCTTCCGATTGTAACAGGCTATGATGAAGAAATGATTCGGCTTGGACTTACTTCTTACTTAAAGTCCTTTCGCAAGCATGAGCTCCAGCGTTTTCTTGTAGAGGATCTGGGCAATCCTTTATTGCTTGATGATTTTCAGCCGCGAGTGAAAGGCGGGTTTTCAAAAGCAGTAGGCCCGGACTTAATCACACATGTTTGGGCAGGGAATGTTCCAGCCTTGCCGCTATGGAGCTTTGTTTCAGGCCTCTTGGTAAAAGCAGGAAACATTGGAAAAGTGTCGAGCGGTGAGCCCCTTTTTGCAAGCTGGTTTGCTCAGCTTTTAGTGGAAGTGGAGCCGAGACTAGCTAATTGCTTCGCAGTCGTGTGGTGGAAAGGCGGCGACGAAGAGCGGGAGAAATCTTTATTCCGACAATCTGACCTTGTCATTGGGTACGGCGGGAATCATTCGTTGGAGTCACTTCAAAGTCGGATTCCGATTACAACCCGTTTCTTACCTTTTGGACATAAAATCAGTTTTGGGCTTGTTTTACATTCGGCACTTGATTCGCAAAAAGCATGGCGAACGGCCCATCAAGCGGCACTTGATGTAGTCCGCTATGACCAGCAAGGCTGTTATTCACCACATCTCTTTTATGTGCAAACTGGCGGAAATGTATCACCAAAGGAATTTGCACGGTATATGGCTGGGGAGTTGGAGAATTTTTCTAAAAGGTATCCGCGAAGAAGGCTTTCAATGGAAGAATCATCGTCAGTCACCGCATGGCGGCAAAAGGAAGAAATGAGCCTTTTTTCAAATCAGAATAAAGAGGTACTGGGGAACTCGGCCAATCACTGGAGTGTTGTTTATGAAGAGGATGGGGTGTTTGCTCCCAGCCCTTTAAATCGAGTCATTCGTGTCATTGCTTTTGAAAAAGTGGAAGATATTCTGCCGTCGATGAAGCCTTACCGGTCATTTCTGCAAACTGCTGGAATTGCTGCCTGTCCAAAGGAACTGTTTAGGTGTGCAGAGATTCTCGGCCGTATAGGGGTGACACGTATGACGGCTTTAGGAAGGATGACCGCTCCAGAACCAGGCTGGCATCATGATGGGCGGTTTAATATCACGGATTTGATTCATATGGTAGACATCGAATCCTCAGCGGAAGAAGCTAGTGAAATATATGCTCCTTATGAGGATTAGGAGGTTTTTAGCATGAGTTTTTTAACGATAGAAGATGTGTCCTATAGTTATCAGGGGAAGAAGCCTGTGATCGATAAAGTAAACTGGAAAATTGAAAAAGGGGAGTTTCATTGTTTGCTAGGAAAAAGCGGCTGCGGCAAAACGACCCTATTAAAGCTCGCTGCGGGTTTGCTTCATTCTGATAATGGAAGGATTATTCTTCAGGGAAGTGAAGTGGAAAAACCTTCTCCAGAATGCGGGTTTGTGTTTCAATCCCCGACCCTTTTGGAGTGGAAAAGTGTCATTGATAATGTGCTGCTTCCTGTTACGCTTAAACGAAAAAGAACGAAGGAAGATTGGAACCAGGCTATGGAGTTATTGGAGCTTGTTGGATTGTCAGATTATCATGACCGATATCCTTCAGAATTATCAGGCGGACAGCAAAGCCGCGTCGCGATTGCTAGGGCTCTTGTTCAAAAACCGTCCCTGTTGTTTTTAGATGAACCTTTTGCAGCACTGGATGCCATTACAAGAGAAGAGCTTCAAGATGACCTTTTACGACTGTGCAGTTTACACAATACAACCGTTCTTTTTATTACGCATGATCTTTCTGAGGCTGTGTATTTAGGTGATGTAGTAGCTGTCATGGAAAAAGGAGAAATTGTCTTTCAATCAAGAGTAGAGCTTGAAAGGCCAAGAACGATGAGAATGAGATATGATCCCTATTTTAATGAACTTTGTTTAACGTTACGACAAGTGATGGGCGGGGAACGTGTATGAAAAAAATGCCCTTGTATTCATTCTTATTGTTAATTCTACTGCTTGTCATATGGGAAATCGCAGCTGGGACAATGTCAGAGCTTGTGCTGCCGGCACCATCTGTGATAGGGTTTACCCTTTTAGATGGAATAAAGAGCGGGTATTTCACCGAGCATATCATTCGAACCTCATCAGAGGTTTTGCTTGGGCTGCTTTTTGGCGGTCTCTCAGGGCTTATCATTGGGATTCTCATGGGCGAGATCACGTTTTTACGAAAGCTTCTTTTTCCTTATATTATTGCTAGTCAAGCCGTTCCGAAACTCGCATTAGCCCCTCTTTTCATTCTATGGTTTGGGTTTGGAATGACGTCGAAAGTGGTCATCACGGCATTAGTTTGTTTTTTTCCGTTACTGGAGAGCACCGTTACTGCTATTCAATCAAGCGATAAGCAAAAACTAGAACTGTTCACAATGCTTAATGCGTCACGGCTGCAAACATTGATCCATTTAAAAATCCCTGCCGGAATGCCGGGAATATTAGCCGGATTGCGTGTTTCCGTTGTATTAGCAGTAGTGGGAGCCGTTGTCGGGGAGTTTATTGGTGGAAGTGAAGGATTAGGAGCGCTCATTATTGCTTCTCAAGGAATGATGGATACACCGCTAATGTTCGCTACGTTAATTTTATTAACCCTGATGGGGATGATTCTCTATCAGATGATTGCTTTGTTAGAGAAAAAGTGGTCAAAGCCATATAAAAAGGAGATTTAACTATGAAATTGAAAGCTTTATTAGTGTTTGCGGCTCTTCTCTTATTTGTCACTGCTTGCGGTGCAAAAGAAGAGGAAGGCACGGCACAGAAAAAAGAAGAAATGCTGCCGATTACAGTGGCAAACTGGAGTCAGCTGATTACTGAACAAACGAATTTGTTAGTTGATGAACAAAAAGGTTTTTTTAAAGAGAAAGGACTTGATGTTAAGGTAGTTCCTGGCGCCGGCGGCGGAGATGCTATTAAAAATATTCTCTCTGGACAAGCCGACATTGCCTTTACTGATCCAGGTTCGCTGTACTTCGCGTTAGACCAGGGGGAAAAGTTAAAAGTGATTTATAATATTTACCCTCAGAATGTATTTAATGTGGTGTCGCTAAAAGAAAGCAACATTACGAAGCCGGAAGATTTAAAAGGGAAAACGATTGGTGTCTATAGCTTGTCTAGTGGAACACGTCAAAATTTATTAGTCCTTTTGCACAAGGCGGGCCTCACTGAGAAGGATGTCAACATTGTTGAAGTAGGCATCTCGAATTTTGCCCCGTTAATGCAAGGACAAGTAGATGCCACGGCGGCCACCGATACAGGGTTATTCATGGCTAAACAAAAAGGGTTGGGCGATGTGAACGTAATGGATGTAAAAGATTATTTAAACATCCCAAGTGACGTATTCGTTGTCACAGAGAAAACCTATGAAGAAAAAAAGGATGAACTTCAAAGATTTATAGAGGCTTACCGAAATAGTGCCCAGTGGATGCTGGAAAATCCAAAGGAAGCGGCAACTATTGCGAAAGAAGTTGCGATTGATGGCAAAGATGAAAAAGTAAATGCAGAGATCATAAAATTGCGAAATGCTTCGAGCGTTTCGGCTGATACAAATGAGGAGAACTTAGGAGCGCTGAATGCCGCCATTTTACAGGAAGGGGCGGACACGTACCAACAATTAGGATTAGTAAAGAACAAGCTTGAATTGGAAAAGGTTGTAACAGAGGAATTTACGGGGGAAGAAAGGCAATGATGAAATTTCAAGGAAAAGTTGTCATCGTCACTGGTGCCAGCCGCGGAATTGGAGCTGCCATCTCCCGTGCTTTTGCAAGGGAAGGGGCTTTTGTCATCATTAATTATCTTCAAAATAAAGAGATGGCAGAGCAAGTGGCAGCAGAGTGTATCGAGCTTGGCGGCGATGGCTGGGCCGTCCAGGGAGATGTCACCTCAGAATCGGCCGTCAATCAATTAATCGAACAAGTATCATTGGAAACCGGAAGAATAGACGTTGTAGTCAATAATGCATTTAAACCGTTCAAATTTGATCCAGAGCAGAGAAAATTGGCATGGGAGCTAAAGTGGGAGGATTATCAAGCACAAATTGATGGAGCTGTTCGCTCGACACATTATATGTGTCAAGCAGTTCTTCCCATAATGAAAAAACAATCCCAAGGAAGCATTGTTAATGTGATTAGTAACTTAGTAGAAAGACCCATCGTTCCGTATCATGAATATAATACGGCCAAAACGGCTTTAATGGGCTACAGCCGAAATTTAGCTGCAGAACTCGGATCCTTTGGAATCAGGGTGAATTGCGTCGCACCCGGCCTGGTGTATCCAACAGATGCCAGCAGAACGACAAAAGAAGAGCTGAAGGAACTGATCATTGCCCAAACACCATTAAGAAGAATTGCTTCTCCAGAGGATATTGCAGGTCCCGTGATGTTCTTAGCCTCTGATTGGAGTCAATTTATGACAGGGCAGACTTTGTATGTCGATGGTGGATTTGTGATGTGAAATCAAGGTGTGAGGAGCCATCCGTTTTTGGATGGCTTTTGGTGCTAAGCTTTTTTGCTTCCCTTTTTCCACCCATTCCACAAAGTAGTCCTGCACCATAAGGGAAAAATGGTATGATTAAACTATATAGGGCGAATATAGCAAATATACTACTAATCGAAAAATCACGACATCGTAACATGAAAAGAGGAATCCAAATGGTTAAGCAAGGTATCTACGAGCAAATCATCAATCACAAATTAAAAACCAAACTGGCCTTGTTAAATTGAATATCAAGGAGTAAAACATCATGAAGCTGTTGATATTTTTGGTGGAGAAGAAGCAATTAAAATACTAGTAAAAAAAGATAAAATAAAAAAGATAGATTTTAACAAAATAATATACCACTTCTTGTTATAGATTACTGGGATTTTGATAATATTGAGGATATATTGACCAAAGAACTATTGTCATAAAATTTTTAAAAAAACAACTAAAAAAATTTACTTAACTTTAGAATTATAAAAAAAGCTATGTGTTTTTAACGCGTTCTCATTAGGGAAGCGTATTTTTTATGCTCAAATTTCATAAAGGATTACAAATATGCCTCTTATTTTTTAACATCTATAATATCTTTTTTATAAAGCTAATGGTACAAAATATTAAAAAGTAAATTTGTGAATCCTTTATAGATTCATATGGTATTTATCGGTAATTAGATAATTATACCATTTTACTGAAATAGGGACCAATCTATGTCCTTTTAGTTTTGATTTATAAAAGAAACAAAAAAAATAGCAGCGAAGTAATCCATATGAAAATACAACACTGCTTAATTACTTTTTGAAATAAATTATGGAGGAGATTTTAAAAATTTTTGATCGTTAATAAATATTTACAATTGGAAATAGTTTATGTATTAATATTAGTTAATCCATTACCTTCTTTGATTTAAAATATTTATTGATAATGATTTTCATTATTGGTTATACTGATAAAAGAGAAGGCAACCAAAAGAAGTTGCCTTCAAATGAATTAGATTTTTGGTTCAAAAGTTTTGCAATCTGTTTCTGCAGAAGTAGAAGCATGATGTTCTTTAGAACGATTTACAACATAAATAGAAGACGCATTACATAGGTTTCCTGCTCCCCAATAATTACAGCTATTCACTTCACATTTTACATCCTTTGCCACATTAAACACCTCCCTTTATATCTAATTATTTTCAAAGGAAGGTGTTTTAATACTGTTTTTTTAAAAACTATCACTTAATTAAAATTGTTATTAATCAATATGGCCCGATTGTTCAATAGTAAGTTATTCTCTAGATTATCTAAAGGAATGTCTCAATTTTGGAGACATTCCTTTTTTCTAACCAATAATATTTAAATCCTTCTTAAACAAATGGGCTCTTTTCTTGAACAAGCCAGTAGCTTTATATTGGAAAAAGTGAGTTATAAATAAGCTGCTATTCTAGTTAGGCTGCTTGAAATCTCTCTGAGCTCCCCTATAGCTTCCAATAAGATTTTGATAACCAGGAAGATGGCTAGAAATTAAAGTGCCAAAACCTTCAACATCATTGCGCCAATCACGTTGTAATTCGCACGCTATGCTAAACCAGTTCAGAAGTTGCACCCCACCATGGGCCATACGCGTTAATGCCGCATCCGCTACTTGTTTACTGAATGTTCCAGAAGCATCAGTAGCAACAAATACTTCATAACCAGCGTTCACAGCAGAAAGTGCAGGAAATGCAACACAAACATCTGTTACTACGCCCGCAATGATCAGTTGTTTTTTTCCAGTTTCTTCGATTGCTTTGACAAAATCTTCATTATCCCATGCGTTAATTTGTCCAGGACGAGCTATTTTTGGGGCATGAGGAAAAAGTTCAACCAATTCTTGCATGAGTGGCCCGTTAGGCCCATTTTCAAAGCTTGTTGTTAAAATAACTGGTAAATCAAAAAATTTAGCAGTGTTAGCAAGAGCCATAACATTGTTCTTGAATTCATCAACACCATAATCACGCACAAGACCGGAGATAAGGCCGGTTTGATGATCAACTAAAAGAACCACAGCATCATCTTTATTTATACAAGAATAGAAATCAGACATTTTTTTGTCCTCCCTTTAATTAAGTATAAGTATTCGAATGAAGATTAATAGAATCGAAAATGAAAGTTTAACTCCTTCGTTATTCCAATGTAATAGTATGGATTACTGGTATTCATTTTTTATAAACTCATTATGTATCAGTAGTATTTATAAAAAACAAATCATTGATAATGCTTGATCTCGGCAATTAATCTAGAACTGGAGTGTGATCAATCCAGTGAATAAATTGGTGTAAATATTGTTGAAGATAACGTTTGGTTTGTTCGTCTGTCAGGACTTTCTGATCAGAATCAATCTTTTTATGTACTTGGGAAATCAACATTTTTTGAAATGGAAGAACATGAACCTGCATAGCCTCTAGTACTTGTTTGATTTGCAATTGAGCAAAGACAGTACCTAATCCTCCAGGAGTTGCACCAATTAAACCAACCGGTTTTCTGCTAATAACAGCGGATTCCAGAGGTCTTGATGCCCAGTCCAATGCATTCTTTAATACACCTGGGATTCCAGAATTGTACTCTGGACTTACAATAATGATACCGTCAACGTCCTGGATAGCAGATTTAAATGATGTTACTGTTTCTAAAATACTTATTTCTAAGTCTTCGTTGAACAAAGGCAGATCATTAATCTCGATCCAACGAAATTGATGCGAATCATCCAGCTCTGTTAATGATTGAGCAATGATTCGATTATAAGAGTTTTTTCGTAAACTTCCACAAATAAGGCCGATGATCTTGGTCATACATTTCCTCCTTGTTTTTAATCTTTTTACGTTACCATAATATACCAAAAGAGAAAAAATGATATTATTCCTAATTTTCAGTTTATTAATTCAATAAAGTGTTTATTACAAAAAATCTAGATGTAAGGAATTCTTTTTAGTTTTCTATTATTTTGCTCGTGTTTTGCAAGCTATGGCAAATGGTCTATGTCAAAATTTTCTTCCAATTACTAAATATTTCTAGCATACTGGTAACTATAAAGAATTGGGGAGGGAGTGCAGCAAATGGAAGAAAAGAAAGTGACGTGGTTAGAACTCTTCTATGATTTGTTATTTGTGGCAGCGGTTGCTGCTGCGACTCATGTTTTACTTCATGTTGAAGATAGTCATATCCATACAGAGTATTTAGTCAAGTTTGTATTAATTTTTATTCCTATTTGGTGGGCTTGGGTAGGTCAAACCATCTTTGTTAACCGGTTTGGAAAAGATTTATTTCATCAAAGAATCTTTTTGATCCTGCAAATGTTTTTTGTCCTAATTATGACATCAAGCTTATCAGCTGATTTTGATCCTAATTATCTTTCATTTTTAATTGGTTATATTGGCTTAAGAGCCATGACTGCGATCCAATATCTTATTGTCCAGCGAATAGAAACGGGAGTTCGAAAGTTAGCAGCCCTCTTTTTGGGAAGGTATTTTTGGATTGGAATCGTCATTTCATTATTTTCTGTCTTTTTTGATTCTTGGGTTCGATATGCTGTGTTGTATTCGGGCATTCTTATCGATATCATAGTCCCAATTTTAGGACGAAAGTGCTTAGAAAAAGTTCCCCCAAATACGGCACACTTATTAGAGCGATTTGGTTTATTTACCATTATTCTTTTTGGGGAAGCGCTTATTAGCACTCTTGCGGTCATTCAGCCTACACAAGGAAATTGGAATTCAATAAACTTTGCGATCATTTCATTTATCCTCATTATTTCGATGTGGTGGCAATATTTCGATAACATGGAGAAGAAACTAGACAAGTCTTTACAAACATCCGGCCAAATCATTATTTATGGTCATCTGTTTATTTTAATGTCTTTGAGCATGATTGCAGCATCTATCAGACTATTGTTTTTACATGAGGTCAATTACTCATTTATCCTATTTTTTGTTTTTAGTTCTGTATTGCTCTATTTTCTGTCAACTAGCTTTGTTTTCCATCAATATAGATATGTGCACCACCGATTGAAAATTTATCATTTAGGGTTATTATTAGGAATTTTAGCCGCCTTTTTTATTATTGATTTGGTTATTGTAGTACCAAATATTTTAATAATAGCTGAATTAACCTTGTTTTTTATTATCTTAACTAAACTAACTACTTCTAATAAAAAGCAAACGTTGGAGAATCATCCAAGTATAAAAGATGTTTAATAGGGGTTACTGCCAAAAAGCATACTTTATGACATGTTGGAAATCATGTATTATTTCCGTGTCAAAAAGTGTGTTCTTTAATTTTGAAATATTTATTATTGTTGATTAACTTTTTGAGATAGTTTAATAGTTTTTCAGAAGAAGTTGATATTAAATGAAATTACTAATTGTGGTCTCTAACTCATCTTGAATGATTATCTTTTTATCGTAAGGATCAATTTTTGTGACGGGTCCAATCTTTGTTGTAAAAAAAGCCATTTTTCCATGTAGTGATTTCTAATAAGGTATTGATTTGGAGACTTTCAGAAGATACTGGTACCGCTATTTTTATCAGGTGCTATTGCCTTGGCACTAATGGGTTTTACTACCAGCACATTTTTTAGCCTTCGTATATATTGCGATTATCGGAGCCTCATCAGTCGGTTTACAGAGTTTATATTCGTGTCACAGTACTACCCTAGCAGTATGCGAGCAACTGCAGTAGGAAGTACAATGGGATTTGGACGTATTGGAGGTATAGTAGCATCTACATTTATTGGAATATTGCTTACCTTAAACTTACTGCCACAATATAATTTTGCTGCAATTGGTATTGCTGCATTAGTTGGAGGGGTTGCCATGCTCTTCGTTCAGGAAAGACATGCCGAGTATAACAAAGAAGGAAAAATCGAAACCACTGTAAACAAGGATATGGTTTCAGAGATTAAGACTACTTTAACATAAGTGTATCCTTTTGTTTCAAACTAATGAATCATATCTAAATTAAATGAAATAAATCCAGGGTTTGCTGATGTATGTCAGCAGACCCTGTTTTTTGACCATTTTAAAGCTACCAAATATCTTGATAATTACTTTGCTTGATTCGGGAAAACTAATGCGGTTTTTGAAGCCAATAAACCTCTGACGAACGATGGTATATGAAAAAGGTTATCAAATAGCAAATATCTTAACCGCACATGCGCCTGAGATTCTTGATTGGAAATTAAGTTGGTTTAAACGGAGGATGAAACAGATAGCTGAATCATTAAGAAAAGATGGTGATATTGCTCAACTTTATGATTGGTAAAGGATATGGCTGCAGTAGATAAAAGGAATGACCAAAGCCGTTGAGAATATTAATAAAAATCTCCATAAAACTATGGAGGTTTTTTGTTGTCTTCAATCCAACAATTCTCAAAGAAGCCCAACTCTATTAGTTAAGATATCGAATACTGATTATAGATAATGATACAATGGAAAATATCCAATAAGTAAAAATGGCGGTGATAATTGATGTTATCGCAACAGGAGATCCTTGAATTTTTTTCTAAAAAACTTAAAAATTTGGCAAAAGAAATATGGTGTAAAACGGATGGCTCTTTTCGGATCTTACGCTCGTGGTGAACAAAATAATGCCAGTGATATTGATGTGTTAGTTGAATTTGGGATAATTTTATGACATTTGACAACTATATGGATTTTAAGTTTGATACGGATGAACAGGCTGAAGGACAATGCCATTTTTGTAATGAAAACTACCAATATACTATAGAAGAATTTAAAACATTATTTAAAAATAGGTTTACAAAGATGGGAAACTTTACTATAATTCGTTTAGAATAAATGAATACTAGACAATAGGTTTCTTAAATGTTCTTAAACAAGATTCATTTAAGATGAAGAGGGAAGTTGGTGAAAGTCCAACACGGTCCCGCCACTGTAAACGAGTAGGAAGGTTAGAAAAATTCACTGTGTTTTTAACATGGGAAGGATTAACCGACCAATGATGCGTAAGTCAGGAGACCTGCCTATTTGATGTTTAAGCTTCTTCGAGGAAAGGAATGTTTAAAGTGCAGGTAATCCTATGTAAATATTTATTATTTATTATGAGATTGCAAGTTATTATATTGTCTACAAGACGAATGATTATATAGCTGCCTTTTTACTTTACGCTTTCCACAGGAAGAGCGTATTTTTTTTGTTTAAAAAAAGGAGGAATTGAGGAATGAAGAAGATTATAAAAAAATGGGGGCTTTTCAGTGTTGTTCTTCTGTTAAGCATGATTATGATGATAGGCTGCGGTGCACAAGAACAAACCATGAAAGATAAATCTGGAGCTGCTTCCAATGACAAGACGGAAGAGGCAGCTGATAACAATGGAAAGTCATTTCCTGTCACGATCACAGACGACGCGAATCGAAAGATTACGATTGATAAGGAACCTGAAACCATTGTTTCCATTCAAGCTAGTAATACAGAAATAGCCTTTGCCCTTGGGTTAGGAGATAAAATCATTGGAAGATCGGATTATGATAACTATCCAGAGGAAGCACTCAAAATACAGTCAGTGGGTGCACAAGATATTAATGCAGAGCTAGTTCTTTCTCTTCTTCCAGATATAGCCCTTGTAACAGATTATCACTACAAGACACATCCAGATGTATTACAAAAGTTCGAAGAAGCTGGGATCGATGTCATTGTGGTTGGAAGTGCTTCATCCTTTGAGGATGCCTATCGCAACATTGAGATGATCGGTAAGGCTACCGGAAGAAAGACGGAGGCAGATGAAATCGTAGCAGATATGAAAGACCGTCTTCAAGACATCAAAGACAAAGCTGCAGCGTCTGTCACGGATAAAAAGAAAGTGTGGGTAGAAGTTTCACCGGGTCCAGATATTTTTACGACAGGAAAAAACACCTTCATGCATGAAATGCTGGAGTCCATTCAAGCCATTAATGCTGCAGAGGATCAAGATGGCTGGGTTAAAATGAGTGAGGAAGAAATCGTCAAATTGAACCCTGATGTAATTATTACCACGTATGGCTACTATGTAGAAAATCCAACAAATGAGGTGCTAAGTCGTGAAGGATGGGCAGAAGTACCGGCAGTAAAAAATGGAAACGTATTTGATGTTGATAGCGATACGGTGACAAGACCTGGTCCTCGTTTAATTGAAGGAGTCGAGACACTTGCGGAACTCATTTATCCGGAAATTTTTAAGCAATAAAATAGTCTGGCTATATATTCTAAGCGGAGGGCTTTTACTTAGTATAAGCCTTCTCGGCTTATTTTATAGCAGCGTCACTGTACCGGTCCCTACGATAATTCATATTATTTTAGAAAAAATGTTTCATATAGGTTTACTTGAAGAAGTAGCAAAAAATGAAGAAATGATTATTTGGAATATCCGTTTGCCAAGGATTCTTCTTGCCTTTTGTGTAGGTGCCTCTCTTGCATTAGCGGGTGCCGCTTTTCAAGGTCTGCTACGTAACCCGCTAGCAGACCCCTATACCATTGGGGTATCATCAGGAGCATCTTTAGGGGCCGTTCTTATATTATTTTTCAATATATCCATTGTTGGATTAGGAAGCTTCACGCTGCCAATCGTATCTATTATCGGTGGATTTATCACATTACTCATTGTTTTCGGCCTCGTTCGATTAAGCAGCCGTAGTTTAGCGATTGAAACGATTATATTGGCTGGAATCATAGTTAGCTCCTTTATAAGTGCGGTTGTTTCCCTCCTTATTTCATTAGGTAATCGAGATGCGATGACCCAAATTATCTACTGGTTATATGGAAGTGTTGGAATGAGAGGATGGAATTATGTGGAACTAATCTTCCCATTTATGATCATCGGTGCATGCATATTGTTCTATCACCATCGTGAATTAAATGCGATGGCACTTGGAGAAGAAGCCGCCGATCAGATTGGCGTGGATGTCAAAAAAGGAAAAACCCTCATTCTCATTGGTGCCTCTTTATTAACGGGAGCATCCGTTGCTGTTTCAGGTTCAATCGGCTTTGTAGGGCTTGTGATTCCACACCTGGTCCGTCTAATAACCGGTCCAAATCACTGCTATGTCCTTCCACTATCCATGTTAACAGGTGGATCTTTTCTTATTTTAACGGATTTAATAGCTCGAACGATTATTGCCCCGCAAGAATTGCCGATTGGTGTGATTACCGCCTTAATTGGCGCACCAGTATTTGCGCTTTTATTAATTAGAGAAAGATTGGGGAAGGGGAATAGCAGATGATCAGCATTCATAACTTGTCAGGTGGATACACAAGTTCCCCCATAATTAATGGCTTGGATTTAGACATTCTGAAAGGAGAGTTTTTTGCCCTTCTAGGTAAAAACGGAAGTGGGAAAACGACACTTTTTAAACTCGTGACAGGGCAGCTACCGATTAAGAGCGGCAACGTTTTAGTATCTGGTAAAGATATTCAATCTCTCTCAAAACTTGAGAAGGCTAAAAAAATGGCGGTTCTAACACAGGAAGTGCATGTATCGTTCGATTATACAGTAGAAGAAATCATTAGTCTTGGTCGTTATCCTTATCAACGAGGATTCTTTAAGCACATGTCGAAAAAAGATTGGAAAGTCATTGAAGAGGTTATGGAACTAACCAATGTAACAGATCTTCGGAAAGCTCCTTTCCGGATGATTAGCGGCGGAGAAAAGCAAAGAGTCTTATTGGCCAAAGCTTTAGCACAGGAGCCTGAGATATTACTTTTAGATGAGCCTACCAATCATCTTGATATTAAACATACTTTCCATTTGCTGGACCTGTTAAAAGACAGACAACAAATGATGGGATTAACCATTTTTGCTATCCTGCATGATTTGAATGTGGCTTCTCTATACGCGGATCGTATTGCCTTACTTCATGATGGCAGCTTTTTAGAGGTAGGAGATGTGGACAGGTTAAGAAAAGTAGATCAATTGAAGAAGGTTTATGAGGTAAAAGTAAACTCCCAATCACACCCCATCGTGCCGAAACCGCAGTTTCTCATGACACCAAATTACGCTGCTTCAAGAGAGTTTTATCGTTTTGAAGATTCTTATCAATTGAAAAGAAGTGATGAATATCTTCATGTTCAATTTGATCAACCATTACGGACCATATCCAATGGGGTTATGGGAGCGGGGCTCCAGTGGTTAAAACATTTTTGTGCTTTTCATGTTGAGAAAGATTATGACAATCCTTCCCCTGAAAGAGATTTACAGAATTGGATGGAAAAATATTCAATTCCATATGAACAGGCTGTCGGAATGATCACTACTGCAAAACCAGTAGATACAGTTGTGATTACGGAAACAATTGAAAATATTGAAATGATGATTATTCTAACTTTAGAGACAGGGAATGCCGTCGACATCACAAAAAGGTCAGGCTCTGAGGCAGACCAAGTGATTAGCTGTATGAACATGATGCTATTTATAGATGCCGATTTTACAGATGGTGCCCTTGTAAGTGGATATATGTCTGCTGTTGAGGCAAAGACGAAAGCATTGCAAAATCAACCTCTTTCAGATCCACATTCTCATACGGTGGCTGCCGATACACCACCAGATGTAATGGTTCTTGCTTTGACACAGCAGGGGATGAAAATATCTAATGCTGGCAACAGAACGATGATTGGAAAAGGAATGGCACAACTGGTGAATCGTGCCTTCAAGGAAGTCCTTAATAAACATTTACTGAAGGTTCCACAATAGAATTACTGCAACATTTAGTAGCCGGGTACACTCATTTTCATTTTGTCTCCTATCAAAGATGGTGGAGAACTGGATGAGTAAATGCCTAGACCATAAAGGAAAGGGATAGAACAGCTCATTTATTCCATTCGAAAAAGGGAATGAAGGGAATGAAAAATAGAAAAAGTCAGTAATAGATCAAGATAAAAGGAGGCAGGGGCATGAGTCAAAAAAGTCCAAAATTAATATCCATTTGTCCTAGTAATACAGAATTATTAGGTTACTTAGGGTTAACTTCTTTGTTAGTAGGAATCGACGACTACTCCGATTGGCCAGAGAATATACAAACATTGCCAAGATTAGGTTCAGATTTGAACATAGATATGGACAAAGTGGAGGAATTACATCCTGACTTAGTATTAGCCTCTCTCTCTGTACCTGGAATGGAACAAAATATCGCAGAGTTGGAAAAACGGAAAATACCGTATGTGATTGTCCCTAATCCTAAGACCTTAACCGAGGTAGGGGAAAGTTTGTTATTTGTTGGAGAAGCTACGAATACTATGGACAAAGCGGAACAGGTTTACAAGAAATTCACTCTGATACTTGAAAAATATAAATATTTAAGGGAGCAAGTAAAAAAGACACCTACAATTTATTGGGAATGGTGGGCTAAACCCATTTTTACACCCGGAGCGAACAATTGGATAACAGAATTAAGCCAACTCGCTGGGGCAAGAAACGTATTTGAAGATCAGGCTCAAGCAAGTGTGAAAACAGATTGGGATGAGGTCAGACAAAGAAATCCCGATGTTATTTGTCTGATTTGGGTGGGTGTACAGAAGGAAAAGGTTAATCCAAAGGTAATCTTAAAACGCCCTGGGGCGGAACAGTTGGATGCCATAAAAAATTCTCAATTGTTTATCTTAGAAGAGCCATTATTTTGCAGACCCTCTCCTAGATTATTGCATGGATTAAATAAGATAGCGAGTATCCTTCATCCTGATATTTATCCTCCATTTGATGAAAATAAAGACCCCCTATTAAATGATGAATAGTGTAATTAAAATTCTAGATAGGGATGCGTCTGCTTACATGGTCAACGCATGATAAACACTTAACCGGCTTTTTACTTTCAGTGATTTTAGCAGTGATACCTTCAACAGAGGTCGACACAGAATTTGACGAAATGAAAGAGACCTTGAATGCTGAGCTTAAATAAGAGAAATATTTAGTGAAAAGCCATCGGAATCGTAAAATGACCCTGCAGAGAAGACACGTAAAAAGTCTTCCTGTAGGGTTATTTTTTTGTTTTATATCGAGTGACGGCAAGAACGCCAAAAAAATACGTCTCAAATGGGTAACGATAAAATATGAAAAAACATAAAATTATCATTTAATAAATTCTTTCACATGTTGTATGACTTGAATAAAATAAAATAAAAATTAAACCATTTAATCAGATCGAGGTGAAAAAAAAAGAACAAGACAGCTATTAAAAACGTTAGCTGTCTTGTTTTATTAATCTACCTACTTTTTCTTCACAACTGATTCCCTTATATAATTAATATAGGAACAAGTATATGGGGTGGTCATAAGGATGGACAAGGCGTTTAGCAATTTATTAAATCCATTGATAAATTAACCCTGTTTGTCGATAGCCGCAGTAACGAAAACACAAAGCACAATATTAAAGATTTTCTATTATCATTATTTGTCTTTAAAATGACAGATACTTACGATAGTTTACGCTTATCAAAATTCGCTGTATAGTGCTTATTTAACAATCGTGACAGGAATTTGCAATAAGTTTGTTGAATAATTCTGCGATGAGCACTTGATCTCAAGGAGGTATGAGATATGAAGATCAATAGAATAGATCATGTGAGTATAAACGTAAATGATCTTTCAGAGGCTAAAGCGTTTTTTCTTGATTTAGGACTTGAAGTGCAAGCGGAATGGGAATTGGATGGAGAACAGTTGGACCGAATAGTTGGGCTTAATGATGTTAAAACGGCATGTGTAGGATTGGGGATGCCAGATGGTCAGGCGTGGATAGAGCTAGTCAAATTTTATACGCCGTCAGATGAAAAAGATATTCAGCAACCTTTTGCAAATACGCTGGGTATCCGACATATTTGCTTTGCTGTTGAAGATATTGAAGCTATTGTTGCAAAATTGAAAAAGAAGGGCACGGAAATCTTTAGTGAAATACAGCAATATGAAGAAAGTTATAAGTTATGCTACGTTCGTGGTCCAGAGGTAATTATTTTAGAGTTGGCGGAGAAAATCAAATAAACAGACGATATGCTGACATATATATAGATCACTTTCGCTTAACTAAACACACTGATATTTCAGACTGGACGGCTGTCTTTTTTAGGGGCAGTCGTTCTTTCCCCTTGTTGGACAAACGGGGGCATTAGCTAAAAAAATGGGGAACCTTTACAAATGAAGGTTCCCCTATTTTATTATATAAAAAATCAACATTATAATTTAACAGAGCCTTTTCAATAAATAATTACATAAAGATGAAAAACGAGGGGAACATCCTGGAGTTTCAATTAATACCTCCATGAACCTCTCATGACTAAAAGTCACGAGTTTCCGGGTTGATGCTTACGCACATTGACCACAAGTGGCGGGGAACACACCGCCGCTATCCCGTTGGCAAAAGCCTTTGGGACTACTTTTTTGACTACTTTTCGGCTACTAAGTTCAAACGGTTTCCCCCTTTTCGGGCGGACCCTCCTTTTCTTCGCCGAAGTAGTTTACGCTTTAACGCTTGAACATTTTACGTGACAAAGCACTTCTTATCACAACCTCATATGTTCAGTTTTCAAAGAACAATTGCCCAATTAGTACAAGTATATTATAGCACGTTTGTTCGGGGTGTTCAGCAATTTTGGCTAAAGCCAACCAAAAATTCATCCCATGTCTAAAGACGGGCTCACATCCTGCACGGGTGTTCTTTTCGGAAAACCGTAAAAATGTTTGGAGGTTTTTCGTTTTCCTACCAATCCACAAAGAAGTTAGACTCCTTACTATCTAGATGCCAGGCATCAGCCATTCATTGAATCACGGAAATTCCCAGGAACATGATTTAATAACATAGAAAAAATTTAAGTAACTGGAACGATGCCCCCTCCGACCCTTCACAAAACTGTAAAAAATTCCCTAAATTGATGGGACATTCTGACCCACTTTGTCTATATAACAATAGTGAAAGGGTGGTGCAGGAGCCATGAAAATTACATCAGGCGCAATTGACCAACTTGAACATTTTTCACAATTTAAAACAGTTGAGGATTTCCAGAGGCATGTGAAGAAGATTCTTGTGGATTACAACAATGTGTTTATAAATGGGGATCAGATGGCATTACAAATGCTTGCGCTTTTTTCTCATGAAATTCCAGGCGTGTCGAATCCATCGATTGCATCGGTGGTGAAGGCAAGCAATGAATATGTTTGCCTGAAGCCAATTTCGCGGTCTACTTTTAAGCGGATGATTCAGAAGGCAAAAGCATTTGGGCTTCTCACTGTTTTTGAGACGGAAAAGGAAAACGGCTACCAGTTAAGTAATCTATACATCTTCAATAAATAAAAAAGATACTCAAAACGGACAAAACCAAGTGGTAAACGATCGTTTATGAAAAGCTTGAAGTATTGGGGTCTGATGAACAGAGCAATTCGGCCTCCTCGACAGGTCAAATTGACGTGAACAGCGGATCAAATTGGCCTATGGAAGAGCTCATCGTGACCCAAGCAATACCAGAGAGAATAAAAACCTTATCCCTTTTTCCGAAATCATCACGTACTTGAACGACAAGACGCATTCATCCTACAAGCCGGGAACAAAGAAAACAAAAGATCTAATCTCTATACGCTGGAACGAAAGATTTCTGCTTAAGGATTTATGGATCAAGTGGTTTATGCATTTGTAAAAAAAACAATAAAGGGCTGGTGGGTGTTATGGATAAAGCGGTAAATCAGATCGATGCAGCCTACAAAATGAGGATGACGAAAGAAGCAGAAAAGGGAATTAAAAAAATCAACGCAATGGTTCTGTTCATTCCAGACGGTGATACCTTAACGGTCAGACTGGATGGGAAAAAGGAAACCATTCGCCTGCTGCTCGTGGATTCACCAGAGAGTGTTCATCCCGAAAAACAGGTGCAGCCATACGGCAAAGCATCGTGCTTCTTTGTCAGGAATCTCGCTCCAATTGGAAAAGAAATTCAAGTTGAATTGGACGTATGTGAACGGGATAAATATGGACGACTGCTTGCGTATGTGTATATTGAAGGGAAAATGCTCAATGAGCTATTGCTTGAAAAGGGATTTGCACGGGTGGCATATGTGTATCCACCGAATACACGGTATGTGGAGAGATTCAGGAAGATTGAAAGAAGTGCTCAGAAGCAAGGAGTGGGGATTTGGGCGTGGGTAGATAACATAACTTAAAAAGGCGGGATGATTTTATATTTTGATAAATTTATTGGGGAAAGTCAATTCGTGAATAAGTTACAACTTTTATTATCAACTTAAGAAAAAACAAATGAGAAGAAGGTGTATTATGGCGAAAAATTGTTATCGGTCATTCACCATCATTGCTTTAAGCATGGCATTATTACTAATGTCATCCTGTAGTCAGGTACAAAAAAAGAGGAACCTAATCAGAATAAAACTCCTCGTGAAGTTTTAGGTTTCTACACAGAACAGGAAGGAACGTATCCAGGGTCTCAACCTACAGTTGACTCGCACTTCTCCAGTTTAAGCATCATTGCACCTTTTTGGTATAAGCTTGATGATAAGCGTCCAGGCAGTCTTATAGAATCCGTTACAGCAGATCATAAAAGAAAGGTTATTCAGAGTGCTCATGAAAAACACCTAAAGGTATATATGGTTGTACATAATCTCTTTTATGAAACTTTGGAGAAGGGGAAGCAGGTAGCGAGTAATGTACTCGCTAACGATAAAACCCGCGATGTTTTCATTCAGAACTTACGCAATGAAATGAATCAGTTTAAATATGACGGAATTAATATTGACATGGAAAATTTGTATTTGACTGACCGGGATTCCTTTAGCCAGTTGATAAAAGAATTGTCTGATGCAGTAAATCGTGATGGAAAAGTAGTTACGGTTTCAGTCCCGGCAAACACAGGTGATTCCCGTGCTAATCCCTGGTCTCCGTGGTTTGATTACGAAAAGCTTGCAATATTTTCAGATGGGCTTATGATTATGACATACGATGAACCAAACCCAAGAACCAAACCCGGCTCAACAGCATCAGTCGATTGGACAGAAGCAACGATTCGTTATGCTTTGAAACATGAAGTACCACCATCAAAAATTTTACTCGGTATCGCTGGTTATGGATGGGATTGGGATACAACAGCAGGTGATGCCAAGTATAGCTCCTATGAAGAGTTAATGGGTCAGAAAGCAAAATATTAAGCTAAAGTTCTATGGGACTCCGATTCGAAAACACCTCATTTCAGTTACGTAGATGAAGAACAACATAGCCACCAGGTTTGGTTTGAGAATAGTGATAGTCTGCGGTATAAGCTAGACCTTGTAGAGAAATATAACTTACGAGGAATCGGGATTTGGCGGCTCGGTTTGGAAGACCCAATGTACTGGACGACTATACCCGAGAAAATAAAAGTAAAAAAGTAATGGATTCGTCCTCCAAATCCTGTTGGGATGGCTGCGGCGAACCCTTTTTTATTATTGCAATGAACGAGCAGTTTAGTTGAAGAATCGTATTTAGCTCTTATTCCACAATCGGGCCAGATTCTTGAATAAAATATATGATTGTGCTGATTTGTACTTAAAGGTGCAGTTTAATTGGAAAAGGGAGAAAAAACTTAACTATCTTAACATTCAAGGTATTTTACAAATATGTTAATTATTAAATACCTAGAAGGTATCCGATCCCTTTGTAAAGAATGAGAGATAAGATCCAAATTTTTTCAATTGGGAGTGGTTCACTATGTTAGCTTTAGCTCTACAAGGCATTGGGGGAATGAACTCATTTGCGGCTGGGGTACTTCAAACGCTTCGAAAAGAGGGGGTTAAGCCAGATTTGATTTCAGCTACCAGCGGTGCTATATTGTCAGCATATTATTTTTTGCAAAAAGACACTAATGTTATTGAAAAACATTATGATGAGTATTTTAAATCCGAAGAAAATGGAATCCCAACTTTTTTCAAATTCATGCAATACGCATACTTGGGCGTCCCTAACAAATTTTCTCCTAATTACCTCAACATTATTGAAAGATTGTCTGACAATTGGCCTTTCTTGAAATCGGAGGAATGGATTAACTTCTGCTTCCCTAACAAAATTTACAAATCTGAATTTCCTCAACAATTTTTTGATGATATCGCCAATTGTTTTTCTTCCAATGAGGAGGTGGGAATTATTATGAATGCCTATAATGTTAATAACGATCAGGCAGTTTTGTATGTGAACGAACGTGCTTGGGATACAATGGAATTAACTAAGAGGGGAAATTTTGAGGTCAAACCAATAACTCCGGATGGTGTGAGAGCATGTTTGCAGCTACTTCAATATGGAGACTTTAAGGGGGAGTATGATGGAGCTTATCAATATAATCCGGTTTTGTCTCCGTTGGTAGTAGCCGACGAGATTATTTTGGTGACAGTAGCGCCACTAGGCAAATCTTTGGACCCAATCGATAACTTCTTTGATATCGAAGACTTTAAATTGAAGATGTTATTTAAAAATGCCCTTTATGCAGAGCTTAATGATATTTCTCGGATCAATAAACTTATTGAATACGGAAATAAGCTGGTTCGTCCAGAATCAGAAAATAAACCTTATAAAGAGTACAAACCGATTAAAGTGCAAACAATTCAGCCTACAATTCATCGTGGATTATTTGAATATTTTGTGGAAACCCGTGAATTTTACGAGGATGGTGTGTCTCAAGCGAAAAAGTTTATTGATGATAGTCTAAATAAGCAGACACTGATTGAACTCGGATAAATCCCTCGTATCAATGTTTTAAAGGGTGATACTTTTGTATGGGGTAGATGTTTTTATCAGTAATTTTACACTTTGATTATCTTTGTGAAATAGTGAACCTAAACTACCATGAAAATAAACTTCTGTAACTGATAAAAAAGACAATACCAAAGAAGACCCATCTCATTCGTTTAAAAAAATGAAGAGGGCGACCAAATCACAGATCTATGGATTAAATTGATTGGATTAAGACCAGTATTGACAGTTCCTTATATTTTCATTTTCTGTGATGAAGCACTGATTTTTGTGCTTCATGGATGGCTATCGGGTGCTTTAGCAAAAAATAATTAGTTGTCATTTTAGCAGTTTTTTGCATTTACCAGTATTCAGCAATCGGGCGCATTTGTAGCATAACACACAGGAGCTGATCAACCAGTTCCTGTTTAATTATTTGGTAAAAAAATCTGAAGAGTAAATAGCGTAGTGATAGCAAAGGGGTCGGAAAACAATGCAATTAAGACCATGGTAATATTTAAAATCCTTTGAACCTTTATTGACATTCATTAACATCCTTTTCCTATATAGGCTAACTAATCCTTTTTTGTTAAGGTACCCAAAAATTGAACTTGTATGCAATTCCTGATAAGCTAACGTACTTTTCTGTAAAAGCGAGGTACACTTTTAATACTAACGGGAGGTTAGTTGAAGAGTGTTGTTTATAACTCGTGTTCAACAATCGGGCCATATTGTGAAATAAAACATTGTGAAGAAAAGTACCTAATCTAAATAAGTAGTTTGGGAAGAAGGAATAAATGAGTTAGGTATAGAATAAATTTTTCTAAGAGATCAAAGTTCCTATCTCTCTTATGTCGTATTTGACAACAACTGCGAAATGGGAGGTGTCTTATGAACTTAGAAAAATTAACAAATGAAGAATTACTGAAAACCTATGAAAGATTGACAAAAAGTCTTGAAAATCACCTAACTGATAAAGATGCTGATTATAAAGAAAAGGTAAAAAAAGAACTTTTAAAAAGGGTAAGTTATTGAACAGTTAGTCAAACAAAGGCGTTTCTTGTTCCAAAATCACATAAGTAAAAAGGGCAAATATACCATTTGATCAGTCACATAAATTACACCTAACAAGAAAATATTAGGAGTAATTTTATATGAGGAGATGGATTAAATGGTTTATGGTTATAAGACAATAAGACAAATTCTAAATGGTGATTTTATGCTAAATGTAAGCCTGATTATGATAATACCAATTATGAGCCTTTTAAAAATCCGTTAATACATAAACAAATAGATGGAACTGTAATAATTCCACTCAATCAGGAAAGACTATGGGGAAGAAGCTAACTCCCTTTGCTATAAGAAGCTGATCCTTTAACTTTAGAGGATCGGCTTTTTACTGGTAAAAAACGGTGTTAAATAGTTCAGAACTGATTCTTCTTTCGCTTAACGTAAAGCAGGTTAGTGAAAGAAGAAAGTTTTAATTTATCGGGATTTTGAAAGTTTATTTTATAAAGGACTACAAGTTTGTGAAGCTATATTCTTAAATTAAAGGCGCTATTCTTCAAGAAGGAGAATAGCTATTTTTTATTGGACTAAAGAGGCAGGTTAGTGGTAGTTTGAATCTTCAGATAATTTGGTTATATATTAATAATAGTATGTTTAATGTTTAAATCTGGGTTTCCTGCATGAATCTAGTCTACTTTGGAAATAAAATGATTATGAATCCTTCTAAACGATCATTTGTGCAAGACAATTTTTCAAAAAGGAGAGGGGCTATCTCATGGAAAACATTGAAGTAGGCGAAATCTTTACAAATGACCAGGGCGAGGAAATTGAAGTGCTGGCAGTGGTAAATATGGAAGGGACAGAATACGTTGCAGTCGGCTTTGTGGAGGATCTTCAAGAAGAAATCGAGGAAGACATTGATATTTTCTTTTTAAAGGTCAACCAGGATGGAGACTTCACAGCCATTGAAAGCGACGAGGAATTCGAAAGAGTTTCTTCAGCTTTTGATGAAATAATGAAAGAAGACTAATACTTTACAGGACAAAAAAGTGAAAACCTTGCTCACGCAGGGTTTTTTGTTGATCAGCAATCGCAATCGTGCACCATTCTTTAATAAGAAGGCGTTCTTCTTGATAGGTCTAGACTTTTAAATAACATATTTAAAAGGAGCTGGATATTTATATTAAAGTATGGAAGAGATTGTGAAGGTTTCTACTTAAACTATAGGTGCAGGTTACTTAAATAAATGGTAAAATTTTGATAGATAAAATAACTACTGGGGAGGTTTAGTAATGGGAAAGGTGAAATTATTGCCAATTATAGTATTTTTATTAAGTTTTTTTTCATTGCTTATTTCGCTTAAATTATTTTGGAATTTAGGAGTTTTTGTTGATGAGTATGGTTTAAGTGCTGATATTGTTAATGGCGGAGACCTTTGGCTTTCAATGGATTGGTTAAGATTATTATTACTGTTATTGTTGTGTATTGTATCTGGTATGAGTATTTTCAAAGGTGAACAGAATAAGTGATTTATTCATATAATTGATACGTGGATTCTACAAATAGAAATTACGTAGTTTATGTCCATGTACAAGTTCGTGAAAGAATGTACTTGAACGAGCAGAATAGTTTAATAAGAGGAAGAGTGCAAGAAAGCCTTTCTTCGAATTAGACAAAAAGTGTACAGTAAATATATGAGAGGTAAAGTTGAAAATCATGTTATTAATTTATTAAGTTTATGTATAGAAAGCACTGAGATTCCTATCCCAGTGTAGAAAGAAATATAAGATCAATGGCTTACCAACCAAATCTTATTGGTTAAATAATAACAAAAAACCATTTGGGAATCTATTGGTAATTGTCGGTATTTGTCGAATTATGAAGAAAGATGAATTAAGTAAAAAGCATTTGTTGCATAGCTCGAACATCATATGCAATAAAAAATGTAGTTGTTGAACTAACGAGGGCGATTGCAAATAAGAGCAGTCGTTTTTTTACAAACAAAACAGCATTCCTGTAATAAATGAACTGTAAAAAGGATAAGTTTGTGAATAAACGCACTTAAACTAAAGGGTGCGATAGTCAAGATGGATCGCTGCGGCGATCTTTTTTGCTTCTAACGGTGCAGGTTAATGTAACAAAAAAGAGAAGCAACATGCATATATATCATAAACATAAAAAGGACCTTAACTGGTCCTTTTTATTTACTAATCCATTGTCTGGAATTGTAGGTGAGCTATCGCCTTTAAGTAGTCCGGTATCTGCTCTACTAAATAATGACTGCAAAACAATTGACCGTTCCTCAGTAGTTACTCCTTTTTCATTTAATAATGCTAAATATAAGTGCGTTAATTGTAATCTTTCATTGGCATCCCTTGATAAGTGGAACGCACTGATTGCTAGTTTAATTAAGAAATTGACAAGAAAAATTCCTACAGAAATAAAAACGGTTATTAATATTCCAAATTTTAATGTATCAAAGTTTACTGTTTTAACGGCCTTCAATACAGATTCCTGCTTTTCGATTTTGAAAATCAAATTGCTGATTACCCCTAAAAAAGCAGCGGTAATAAGAATTGCCAAACCTGTCCAAATTAAACCTGTTTTTTGATAACTACTTTTATTAGTCTTCCAGTATTCTGCAGGGGCTGAAAGTCTTAGTTTCTCGGTATAAAGATCTTCTAACTCTTTAATTTTTACCTCGGCATCAGTCAATAATTTATCTGTTTCGGTTTTAAACGTAGCTTGTACTTCTTGAATCTTTGTTGTTTCAACTCCGGAAAGCTCCTTTACTCTTTGTGTCTCATCGGATATTCCAGCCATTGTCTGATTAACCAATTCTTGTAGTGAATCAATAGAACCTTGTCTTGCATCTTTTTCATCATCTGTTAATGTGTTCGAAACCTCAGGATTTTCCAATGCAAAACCATAAAAAACTCCAGTCAGCATCTCTTTGTCATTAAAGTTTACGCCGGACATTGGAGGATAACCCTGTTTTGGCGCAGATTATTCACTAACTAAAAAATTCTTATTGAACAAACGTGGCAGGATAGTTGAAGAAAAAATGGTAATATGAAGATAAAAGGAGGTTATTTTTTGTGGTAATTCAATCAAATATGACTTCAAAGGCTATAACCGAAGTGTGGGAAGAAACAGTTGAGGTTTTTCAAAAATACAATGTTCCAATTACAGAAAAGACATTGCAAGTATTAGTTAACGACAACCTTTTTCAATTATTATTAATTGAATTAAACAATGTAGTGGGAATTTCAATACAACTTGCGTAGAGGGTGGCTGACAAATGCCATCTAAAAGAGAGTAGGTTACTCCTTGGATACATATTTGCATCAAGTAAATAGGTGCGGTCACTTTAATAAAGAATTTTATTATCGGGGGTATTTATAGGTTATTGCGAAAATATGAGAGAAATGATTGGGAATTCTCCACTAATAATTGTTCGACCAAGTGTAGCTATCATTAATCGTTGAAATTTTATTAAGTAGATATTCAGAAGCAACTTGGGGGATTCCTGGTGGAATAATGCAATTAAATGAGTCAGTTGAAGAGTGTATTACACGAAATGTCTAAGAAGAAATAAGGCATCAAGATAAAGGCGTTAAAATTATTTGGTGTCTATTCAGGCAAGGAATTAATAAATCGTGTCGAGGAAAGTGGAGATGAGTATCAAACGGTTGCGATTGGTTATTTATGTACCGAGTACGAGGGAGAAATAACTCCTGATAGTAATCAAGGAATAGAAGCCCAATTTTTTAAATTAGATCAATTACCTGAAGAAATCGATCCTTTTATTGAACACAAGTTAGTTGAATTAAAAGGACAACTAAAAAATCTACGTACCCTTCTTAAGCTAAAGGGTGCTAGAGTTTAAGAAGGGGACTGCTGCGGCAATGGCACTCCCTTTTTTTCTTATTGTACTCCCTCAGTAAGATGCGATTATCTCTCAAATACTCACTAATTCGCAGGATTTCAAATCACTTGAAATGACCATATGGGATTGATTGAATGAGATTTTGACATGAAGGCTGGATGAAGGCGTACTTAAATAAAGGATTCAGTAATAAATCCAATGATTTCCATATAATGCACGTATTCTCCACGCTACCCCTGGAGGTTTTCACTCCCATGTCTCAACGGGTCAATGCCCTCTCATTCCTTCGTTACACCTATCCAAGTGGTAGAGGCCGGTCTTTCTAACGGAACGGGTCTGAGCCCTTTTGCACAATAAATCCGGTACTCGTACTTTCTTTGAAATCCTACGAATAAGCCAATATTCGAAAGGTATTAAACTTAAAGTAATTATTTATTTATCAATTTAACATTAGGCAGCTATTGACATAATAGGTTGTACCTTCTCAGGATGATAGGAATCATTCTTTCTGGCCATTCCTACTAATACTCTTGCGAGTTTATGAATTAATTTCATAATTGATTTCATTTTCTTCATCTTTTTCACTTTAACATTGTTAGCGTGCAGCTCTTTAAAATCAGGGTTGTTCATGACAAGACTCATAGTCGCTAAATACAAGAAGCGCCGTAAACGAGATCTCCCACGTTTGGAGAGGACAATTTGACCTTTCCATTTACCTGAACTTGCCTCTGCAAGATGCAATCCAGCATGACGCAATAAAGAATTCCCGTGTGCAAATCCACTTAGATCTCCTGATTCTCCTAAAATGCCTGCAAGGGCAATTTCGCTAATCCCTTTAATGGCAAGTAACTTTCTTGCGAAAGGTATTCGTTTAAGGACTTCAGTGACTTCCTTTTCAACTCGCTCAAGTTGCGCGGTTGCTAGATCAAACTCTTCAATTAATTGTTCCAGATGGAGTTTATAAGCATCAAGTGCTTGTCGAGTTCCGACTGAATGCATAGCTAATTCAATTAATACTTGTGCTTTTCTTAACCCAGGTTGTCTCTTCATTTGGGTTTTCCAGCCTACAACGATATCTGGTGCTTTCATTGAACGTAGTTCAAGTGGTGTAGGGAATAAGCGTAGAGTTGCCATTGCCCCTTTGCCTTTAACATCTTTGAATACCTGCCGAAGTTCGGGGAAAACAATATCGACCCAACGGTTTATTTGATTGACAGCACTGACATATCGTTTAACCGTCATGTCACGGTTAGACATTAAAACTCTTAGTTTTTCAAAGGCCTCAGAAGTAGGACGAATAAAGGAATAGTAACCATTCTTGACCATATCAGCGATAACAAGAGCATCTTTTTTATCACTTTTAGATCGGCTATTATCACGGTTTTCCTTATTCTTTTTTACGAGGTGTGGGTTAACAGTTACTGCTTCAATATCTTGGTCATATAGCCATTTTGATAGGTTAACCCAGTAATGTCCTGTAGGTTCCATGCCGATAATAGTAGAGGCAAAACCTTTTAAGGTTTTTAACTGGTTAATCCATTGAAGTAATCTAGCAAAACCCTCTTCATTATTTTCAAATGTAAGAGGATCACCGACTATTATTCCACGGAAATTTACAGCTCTAGCTACGTGTAATTCTTGGGCGATATCCACACCAACCACAAGGTGTTTATCTGAAATTCTCTCAATTAGTTGATTTTGTTTGTCTTGCATCTTAAACTTCATATTAGGGTTCCTCCTTAAGGTTTTGAGTTAGAGTGGTGTCTATACTCATATCTTACTAAGGGACCTAATTTTTTTCAAAGTTGATAATTAGCTGTCTACAGGAATTCTGACGAAGCAGTTTAGTTAATGATTTCGTGATTTATTGTGAACTTTTACGAATAGGGACTTTATTTTTGAGAATATCAATTTTAATAAAAGGAGCCTTAAAAAACGTTAAAGAATCTTTTCATAATTAATAAGAGTTAAGTATTCGTTAATTTGTTGCTCCCCTGTTTTTTTATAGCCAAATTTTTCATAAAAATGGCGATTTCTACGGTTGTCCTTGGGTGTATCAAGTGTCCACTTTTTAACTTTAGGGAATTGCCTTTCTAAATCCTGTAAAATTTTTGATCCCAATCCTTTATTTTGAAATTCAGAGCCAAGGAAAATTCGATACAAATAATTATGATCTTTTGTTTGCTTTACAAGACAAATTCCGCCTGCAAGCCTGCCCTCAACGAAAATAGAATAGTGCAAAGAATTTTGCATTCTAAAAAAAAAGTAATCCAATGACTCAGTTGCAGGACTTGTATGATAATCCTTATATTTGATTAAATCTGAATGAAACGCTTCTTTTTGAATCTTTAACAATTCCTTTGCTTCCGCAAGCTTTGATGGTATTATCTTAAATTCCAATTTCCCCACCTCTTACGTCATTTCTGTCATTATATGAACATCTGCCACATTGTTTAATTAAATGATAAAGTTTCTCAGCTATCAAAAATAAGGACTTACGCTCGAAAAATGTGCTTCTCTTTTTATATTAATTCTTCTTTAACTACCATGAAAATAAGTTTCCTTCAGATATGAAAAAAGGCAATACTTAAGAAGACCCTGCTCAATCGTCAAAAAAAAGAGGAGGGCGTGACTGGATTATGGTCAATATCAGTATTGACAGTTCTTAACCATTTTCATTTTTTGTGGTGCAGTTCGGCTGCATGGATGGCTAACGGTGCAGTTGTGCGGCCGAGCATAGGTCGTATCATATAACGGGTGGGATTCCCGTCGAGCAAGAACTAGCCATTCACTCGTAGCGAGTCTTGGAGGGCTAAAGGTAACTTTAGTCTTTAAGCGTAGACAGTTAGGTAATGGGCCGAAAGCCATATGGTTGAAGGGATTGAGCCCCATAATGTTAGTAAATCGAGAGGGCTGATGTTTTAACTGCGACAGAAAGCAACATTTCATTATTCGTAATGGCAAGAAGAATGGAACCTCTCTGGGGTCAGAGACCTTGGCACGTTACACATTGATATGATACGGCAACTCGGGAGACCCTATCGGTCTTTTCTTGTTAGAAGAGTATGGTGTACAAGCGATACAAAGTAAGGAAACCAAATGCCGATTAGGGAGTCGGATAGCAGCGTAGTACCAATGAAGTTGGGTAATGCCAATGGAGGAAAGGCTAGCTACCAGTTATCACCCTTACTAGGGACACATTTACTACACACAGAGGTAGGGATAATAAATGGAAACAAAACTACTAAGGATAGCAGAATTTGCAAAATCTGATCCTAAAATGAAATTTACATCTCTTGCGCATTTATTAAATGAGCAATCACTAATTCAATGTCATCATGAGTTACCTAACAAAAAGGCAACTGGGGTTAATGGTACAACTAAAGAGCAATACAGTGAAAATCTTAAAGAAAACATAGAGGATTTAGTAAATAGGCTTAAAAGCAAAAGTTATCGTCCTGTTCCAGTAAGGAGAATTATATTCCAAAGCTCAATTCAGACAAAAAAAGACCATTGGGAATACCAGAACATGAAGATAAAGTTGTACAAAAAGGCATTACAAAGATACTAAATACGATCTATGAGAATGATTTTCTAGACTGTTCCTTTGGATTCCGTCCAAACCGTAATTGCCATGATGCTTTGAAAATACTGAACTATTACATTGAAAAGAGATCAGTAAATTATATAGTAGATGTAGATATCAAAGGATTCTTCGACAACGTTGACCACACATGGATGATGGAGTTCTTAAAACTGCGAATCTCTGACCCTAACCTCCTAAGATTAATTGGTAGGTTTCTTAAAGGCGGATATATGGAGGAAGGAAAGAAATACAAGACAGATAATGGCACACCGCAAGGTGGAGTAATATCTCCGATATTAGCTAACGTTTACCTCCATTACGTCCTAGATCTATGGTTTGAGAAAAGGGTAAGAAAACAGTGCAAAGGACAAGCATACATAGTGAGATATGCAGATGATTGTGTGCCACGAAAGCAAGGAAAGTGTGCCTAACGGCACACCAAATAAGCTATGCTGCACTTGAGATGAGAGTAGGCCTCTCGCAATCGCTATACAGGTAGAGATTGCAAACCACCCTATGGTGCTGTAGTCAAAAGCTATGGTATTGAGCGTTAGGGAAAAGGCAGAGCAAGACTCTGTCAGGTACGTATTAAGGAGACGAAAACCACTGAACCGCTGAAGAAGTATCGAAAGCGTAAGGATGTCATCAAAACTGAGGGGGAGTCGTTAACTCGGGATAAGTTCGGAGGGAACCTGTTTACTGTCCGTTCGGTGACCGGTATAAAGGCGGCGTGAACTTAATATAGGCTTGAGTGTGGAACGTGGGAACCTACGACATGGATGCCAAGGGAGAGATTTAAGTGGAAGCCCCACAAGAATCAAAGTACCAATGCCATGTATAGGGGCGGAATAACTCGTAGTAGCTATGAAACCTCCTAACGGAGATGGAGCAAAGGGGTTATGTTATTCAGTTTTATTAACA
This sequence comes from Niallia oryzisoli, assembly GCF_036670025.1. NCBI lineage: Bacteria > Bacillati > Bacillota > Bacilli > Caryophanales > Bacillaceae > Niallia > Niallia oryzisoli. The sequence continues at coordinate 2,327,562 of NZ_CP137640.1, forward strand.
GGTCAACCATTAAATTGGGAGGAACTTATGAATAAGACAAAGTCGTACAATATATCCAAAAAGGCAGTTTATGAAGCCTTTCTTAGAGTAAAAGCAAACAAGGGGTCAGCTGGAATTGATCATGAGTCAATAGAGGAATTTGAAGTGAATCTAAAGGATAATCTCTACAAACTGTGGAACAGAATGTCCTCAGGAAGTTACTTTCCACCAGCAGTTAAAGCTGTAGAGATTCCTAAGAAAGCTGGTGGCACTAGGACACTAGGAATTCCAACTGTTACAGATAGAATTGCACAAATGGTTGTGAAACTGTATTTTGAACCCTCAGTGGAACCTTTCTTTCATGAGGACTCTTTTGGTTATAGACCAAATAAAAGTCCCATTCAAGCATTGGAAATAACTCGTAAAAGATGTTGGAGATACAATTGGGTTCTGGAATTTGATATTAAGGGCTTATTCGACAACATTGATCATGGGTTATTAATGAAAGCAGTGGAAAAACACACAAGTATTAAATGGGTGAAGCTATACATTGAAAGATGGCTAAAGGCACCTTTTCAAACAAAAGAAGGAGTAAAAGAACGTACTTCTGGCACACCGCAAGGTGGAGTCATAAGTCCAGTTCTTGCGAACCTATTTCTACACTACACATTTGATAAATGGATGACAATTAACCATCCTAATAATCAATTTGCGAGATATGCAGATGATGCTGTCATTCACTGCAAGTCAGAAGCTGAGGCAATAAGACTGCTTGAATCATTAAGTAATAGGATGAACGAATGTAAACTTGAACTACATCCAAATAAAACAAGAATTGTATATTGTAAAGACTCAGATAGGAAAGAATATCACGAAAATATTTCGTTTGATTTTCTAGGATATACGTTCAGGCCAAGACGTTCTAAGAATAGATGGGGAAAGCATTTTATTAACTTCACACCAGCGATTAGTAGCAAATCTAAGAAATCAATTCGACAAAAAGTAAGGGATTGGAAGCTACAGTTAAAAGCTGATAAGGACCTTACTGACCTATCAAATATGTTTAACTCAAAGATAATAGGATGGATAAATTTCTATGGAAAATTCTACAAATCAGAAATGTACCCAACATTAAGGCACATCAACAAAGCCTTAATAATGTGGGCAAGAAAGAAATACAAAAGGTTAGCTCGTCACAAGAAAAGAGCAGAACATTTCTTAGGTAGAATTGCAAATCAGAATCCCAAGTTATTTAAACATTGGGAAATAGGCATTAAACCTACGGCTGAATAATGGGAGCCGGATGAGCTGAGAGGTTCACGTCCGGTTCTGAGAGGGGCTACTGGGGAGGTTCCAGTGGTCTACTTGCCTTGTTTGTTGTTTTCAATCTAAAAGTGAAGCTGAACAATTCTTTGAATCATTAAAATTGAGACTAAAGAAATTTAACTTAGAAATAGCTGAGGATAAAACTAAAATTATTCCTTTCGGAAGGTTTGCGGAGAAAGATGCAAAACAAAAGGGAAACAGTAAACCCTCAACCTTTGAATTCCTAGGTTTTACACACTATTGTGGGAAAAGCAAACAAGGTAAGTTCCGAGTGAAACGGAAGTCAAGTAGGAAGAAAGTCCAAGGCAAACTCAAAGAATCTAAGCAATGGTTGAAGATTAATAGAAATAAAGATATTCATATCATTATGGATAGATTTAGACGCTCTCTTATAGGTTATTACAATTATTATTGCATCACAGATAATACCCAAAGTGTAAACAAATTCAGAGACAAAATCGGATACTTACTGTATAAATGGCTCAATAGAAGAAGTCAAAGGAAATCATTTAATTGGGATAAATTCAGACTCTTTCTTAATAAATACCCATTACCTTACGCAAAATTAAGGTTAACATATATGACTTAAGAAAAGAGATTAGCTACATTATGTGAATGATAACTAGGAGGAGCCGTGTGCGTTAATTGCGCAAGCACGGTTCTGTGAGGGAAGAGGAATACAATCTACCGTGAGGTAGAGAGATTCCCTTCTACTCGACTAGCAGAATAAGGGAATTATCATTTAGGAAGAATAGTCCAGAGGTGGTAATAGTTCGTGAAAAGAATAGTCATAGTGTTTGTTGGATTACTCTTGGTAGTATGGAATGGAGTTCCCAAAAATGAATTGCTTGAAGAAACATTATATACAAGATACCATTCTTATCTCGACCAAACCTATTCGGATTTTATCCTGTGTCCCAAAATAGATAAAATCGAAAGAATAGAAGGTGATACTCGCAGACATATCGTTAATGCAGGTGCGTTAAATTACTGTAGAGTGACAATAAAGTTATTTAATTTTAAAACCTCAAACACGTATACCCCCGTCCTAAAATTAGGACGGGGGTAAAACAAAGTTGTTTAATTTTTGATAAAAAATACTTCACCAAACGAAAAAATAACAATAAAGTCGTTTAAAAATCTAAGTTTTATTCCATAATAGCGCTCTATAATGGAATAACTAAAACATAATCCAAATTTTAAAAATCAATTAATTCTTCTTTCACTAAAGCTACCCGTTAGATGTGTTGTTCAATTATATGACCCAATGAAAATAAGCGCTATCCTTTAAACATAATAAGTATTTGAGCTTTTTTCTCGTGAAACAAGAATAATCAAGAAGTATCAGGCACCATAATAGGCGTGCATTTTGAACCGATTCCTGCTACATTTTTTCAGAGGCACCCACATGACGTTTCTTAACAGGCTTAAGGATGGCAAATCCCATTAAACATAAAGAAATTAGCCCAATCACTCCAATCGTCCCTATTCCATTTTCAAACAAACCCTTATCAAAAAACAACAGATCCATAAAACTTTCTAAGCTAAAACGAAATGGAACCCATGTATAAAGATAGTCCCTAGTTACATTAGGTAGCAGCTCAGGTGCCATCGTTAAAATCGGTGTGGAAAAGAAGAACAATAAGATAATGAGCGGTGCAGCCGGATAGCCTATCCAGTTCAATAAAGTATTCTGAATAAAGAAGAAACAAAGGCCGATAAAGACCAACATGATAAACAATTCCCCTTCATTCGAAACGCTGACCTCCAACACCCTTATTGTTAGGAGAAAAATAACACCACTGATGAACACTACATATAGAACACCGGCAATAATTTGGCTCGCAAAACTCTTTAACGTCCAACTGCCTTCCGTTCCTTTTTTTAGGAGGGTAAACAAAATCATCGAACTGATAAAGGTTGCCATCCACAATATTTGAGTGAACAGAGCAGGTGTATTCCCATTCGCGCTGTTGGAACCAACCGGATTTATTTTTTCCGTTTCAACGCTAACTGGGTTAGAGATTATTTTTGCCATATCAAGCGAAATGGGTACCTTCATTTCAGCGATTTGTGTATATAATTGCGCTTCGATTTGTTGGTTGAATGTTATTAATACGCTATTGGCAATTTGTAATGCCAGGTTTGCCCCGCCGAGATTCATTCCTTCATTAATAATTATCGTTGTCGATGGTTTAGTTGGATTGATGGTTAATAGAGAGAATATATTCTTTGATAAGTCCCGGGGCAAAACAATGGCAGCGTACACTTCTTTCTCATTCATTGCTTCCAATGCTGCCACTTTTGTCTTCAGTATTTTCCACTTAACACTTGAAGTATCTCTTTTTTGAATTTCCTTAGCGAAAGTTGCGCCTAAATTGAAATTCTCCCCATTTGGTAGCTTAGCTCCCTCATCTTCCACTACTACCGCTATCGGAAGTTCTTTTGGAGTTGGATTTACCATAGAGCCCATGAAAGCGAAAGTAAATATACTAGCCACAAGAATGTTAATTCCTAAGCCTATCCAAAGCATTTTATTTTTGAAAAAACGTCCCATTTAATGTCCCCCTTTTTATTGACACTGTATTGAATATTTAATACAGTGTTGTATATTTAATACAGTGTTGTATATAATGCCATTATAGAAAATAACGTCAGCTATTCAATGAGCAAAATAAGTTGAGCTGTTAATTAAACGACAGACCTTTAGAAATTGTTGATTATTTTACATGAAACATTAAGGGAAGTGGAAAAATGGGGAAAAAGACGGACCTTCGAGTGCTGAGAACAAAAAAAATAATTAAAGAAGCATTCCTGACACTAATTCAGAAAAAAGGATTCGGTGCCATTACCATACAGGATATTGCTGATGAGGCTTTTATTAATAGAGCTACATTTTATTTGCATTACCAGGATAAATATGACTTACTCGACCAAGTTTGTGACACTTATTTAAAGGAGTTAATCACGAAAATCCATAACCCTTTTCACCTCAAAAATAAAGAGCTCGATGGAAAAAGGATTGAGTTAACATTAATAAGTGTCTTTGAAAATATTGAAAAGAACCTTGATTTTTACAAGATTATGTTTGGTCCAAATGGGATACCTAATTTCTCTCACGGAGTGGAAAAGCTTCTTTTTGATAAATTTAAAGCAAATTTTACCGCCTTCGTTGGAGATTTAAATACATTAGAGATACCTGCAGATTTTCTCATAAAATACATTAGTTCTGCGTATATCGGAGTTATAGAATGGTGGCTTAATACAGAAAATCGATATTCCCCAGAGTATATGGCGGAGAATCTGAAAAAAATCATAACCAAGGGGCCACTAAGTATGATTGGGTATAGAATCGTTTAAACAATGTAGGTTTGGTTCATTTGCCTGACAAAATAGAAAATGTAAAGGCACAACCACTTCCTAAAACGTCCCGATTGTTGAATAACATGACTGGCGTTTTTTAAACAACTTTATTATCTCAGTACAATTACGACGGGCATCATGGAGATGTTCCCTATGATAGAATTCATATCACATTGACTGACCCTCCTCAAAAGGGTGTTGAAATCAATAAAGTTACAATACAAAAAGGTATTTCTGAAAAGGAAAGTCTTAAACTATAGGGGTGCGTTTGTTCAACAGTGGGGGTTGCTGCTGCATTTAGCTAGAGGAGCGGTAAAGGTGGAAAAGGGATTATGTATCTAGTTGTCGAATTGTTTAATTTACATAATCAAGCTGTTCATTCAAAGTGCTTCGTTTGCGGTCCGAGTTGTTCATCTTAGTCGGAAACGACTAAAGTGAAAATTAAATAAATTGAAATGAAAGAAGTGAAGGTTTTGATTAAATATAAATGCCTCCATCATGTAAGTCTTACCGTCACAAATTTGAAAAGAGCAAAAGATTTCTATGGGAATACTTTATGTTTAAAAGAAATACCTCGTCCTGATTTTGATTTTGCGGGTGCCTGGTATGAAATAGAGGGAAAGCAAATCCACTTGATAGTCGATCCCTCTTCACAGACGATTCGGGAGGATAAAAGCATATCCAGTAGAGAAGGTCACTTTGCTCTTAGAGTCGAGAACTACTATGACACTCTTACATGGTTAAAACAAAATGAAGTTGAAATCATTGAAAAACCGTACGGAAAAAGTGGATTCGCTCAAATTTTCTGTGCAGATCCAGATGGTAATTTGATTGAACTAAATGTTGACCAGAAAGATTTATAAATAAAAAGATAAAAGGCTTCCAATACGGGAGGCTTTTCTTATTGAAGTAACGGGCAGCATTCCTGTAATGAAGAAATATTGGGTTTGAACATAAAAAAGCCCCTTGGTAAGATATGAGTGTCCCAAGCTTGGCGGCAAAAAGGACATAAACATACTACCAGGAGGCTATTTAAATGAATTATAACCAAAATAAAAAAATTGCTCAAATTACTTCTCAAACATTAATTATAGGTGTTGATATTGCTAAATACAAGCATGTGGCAAGAGCCCAAGACATTAGGGGTTTAGAATTCTCAGCACCCTTATACTTTGAAAATACTAAATCTAGCTTTAACGGTTTCATAGAGTGGGTTAAAAACTTAATGGACCAAAACAAAATGGAAAAAGTGATCGTAGGAATGGAGCCGACAGGTCATTATTGGCTTAATTTAGCCTACTTTCTTAAGGAAAATAATATCAAGTTTGTAGTCGTAAATCCTATGCATGTAAAGAAGAGTAAAGAGTTAGATGATACTTCTCCAACTAAAAATGATGTAAAGGATGCAAGAGTTATTGCACAGTTGGTCAAAGACGGGAGATATGCTGAACCTAATATACCACAAGGAGTTTACGCAGAACTTCGAGTGGCTCGAAAAATACGTGATCTCTTGATTGTTGATCTTCAAGCAGTTCAAGGGCAAATCCATAATTGGATAGACCGCTATTTTCCTGAATTCCTAACCGTTTTTAAAGATTGGGAAGGTAAGGCTGCAATACAATTATTAAAATTAAATTTATTGCCACATGAAATAGTGAATCTTTCGGAACAAGAGATGCTTGAACATCTTCGAAAAGCTGTTAAACGTGCAGTGGGACTCAGTAAAATAAAAGAACTAAAGCAGGTGGCAATGGTTTCTATTGGCATTCGTGAAGGTTCTGATATGGCTAAATTAGAGCTTCGCGCGTTAATAGACAAATATGAACTAATCATTAAAAAGTTCGAAGAACTTGAATCAAATATAGATAAACTTCTTGAACAGATTCCAGGTGTTGAACAAATGTTGGCGATTAAGGGAATAGGGAAAGACACAATTGCAGGGTTTTTCTCAGAGGTAGGAGATTTAACTTACTACTCACACCCAAGACAAATTATCAAATTAGCTGGGCTTAGTCTAAAGCCTCTGGAAAGCATAAAGGGCAAACCAAAATTACAAAGAGAGGAAGGAAGACCTTAAGAGCTCTCCTTTTTCGAGTAGCAATGCCTTTGGTGGCTAAAAATACTGCGTTTAAAGCCTTACATGAGTATTTTACAAAACGCCCAAATAACCCTTTGAAGAAGATGCAATCTCTAATCGCAATTTGTAATAAGCTCATACGGATTCTGTTCACGATCGGTAAAAAACAGTGTGAATTTAGTGAGGAACGTATGTTAAGGGACATTCCTCATATGGTGGCATTACAGAAAGCAGCAGCTTAATTTTCTTTTCATCGGGATTATTTAGTAGGTTAATTGTTATAAACTTTTGAAGCACGGATTAGTCAGTAAAACAACTAAAGTACGGGCAAAGACCCTGTCGGGCAGCATGACTGACATCCACCTCATGGAAAGGTTGGACGAAGGAATTTTGGAGCAAAGACTCTGTGAGAAATGGGAGGGTTGACCTCCATGAGAAATGTGGAGATCCACCAGTGCGACCATTCTTTACCTATATATCCACCTTTAGGATAAGGTTGGTTTGGTAACTATTAATTGTTTTTTCACTTTGCCCCCAAAATTATCCTTTAGTACACAACTCTTCCAATATTCAAATAAATTTTCAAACAGACTACTGCGTAATTCGGAGAAAACAAGAGAAATTGAGATATTCTCCTTTCTATATAGAGGGAGATTAGTGGAATAAGAAAAATTGATATTTTGGTAATTGAAATCTAAGGATATAAATTCCAGATGAATGAAGAATAATATAAAACCGTCACTGATAATAATGACGGCTTTATATTCAACAAAATCTAAAAAGATTTTATAATGTTACTGTTAGCTAAACGTAGTATGGGGAGATAATGTTGAAAGTAACTAAAATTTTATTATACGTTTTTGTATTGTTTAATATTTTAGGGTTACTTTATTGGATTGGTACAATCATTAAATAAAAATCGACTTTATGAGTTAATAGATATTCTTTCTTTATTTTATGGCATTAAGACGTTTTTTTCTCTTTTGTTTCGCTTCAGGTGCGATAGAGTAGATAAATTAAAATACTTATCGAGACTTAAGTGATATACATCTGTCCTGAAAATAATTAGTGAAAATGCACTTGTATAAAGAATAAGACTTATCAGGTTCATATTTCCAGAAAGGATAAAGTTAATGTGCATAAAGAGACAAGCAAGGATAGAAGGTATGGTAAATAAACCTGCTATGAGGAATATGCCAAGTATAATCTGGACTATTGGGATAACGTAGTTCAAAACCATCAAATGTTCTAAAGTTATATTTTCTATGAAAATTTTATAAAAGGTTGGGACATGCGGGAGTTGTAATGAATTTATTAGATAATCATTCAAAAATAAACCTGGTTCTTTAAACCATAACTTTTCGGTGATTTTGGTCACTCCTGCTAACAACCAACCTAATCCGAAAAGAACACGCATTAAAACAATAAGAGATGGAAACAATCTTATATCTTTCATTACTTTCATTTAAAAAGTCCTCCTTAGTTTCTTTTTCCCTCGAAAAAATTTTTACCTTAGGCAAACTTTTGACTAAAAAAATTCACTTAAGTTATTTAGGTATTTTCCTAATTAATCGTATGCAGTACTGAATAAAATGTTTCCTTCGCGAACAAAAGTTTACCGCAGGAAACAAATATTATGAATATATATTTATATAAGAACTATTGAAATAATGGTGAAATCACCCCACTTATTCGTATAACGGTTCAGGTTAAGTTGAATAATGAAATGATGAAATAAAGAAAAAGGAGGATGCTAAATGGTCATACATTCTAACATGTCACCAGAAGTAATTGTTGAAGTTTGGGAAGTTAAGGCAGATATTTTCAAAGAATATAAAATTCCACTTATAAAACAGACATTAGATATTCACTGGTTGAAGACAAACAAATTATTTCACTTCTTCAAGAATTAAATTCTGCTGTTGGAATTTCTATTGTAACTTGTATAGAAGGTGGTTGATAGATAACATGCAAAAAGGGGTAGGTTAGTTACTCCTTATAAAAATTCTTGTTCAAGTAACGGGGTGCTATTCTTCAAGAAGGAGAATAGCTCTTTTTTTATTGAACTCCCTCAGTAAGATGCGATTATCTCTCAAATACTCACTAATTCGCAGGATTTCAAATCACTTGAAATGACCATATGGGATTGATTGAATGAGATTTTGACATGAAGGCTGGATGAAGGCGTACTTAAATAAAGGATTCAGTAATAAATCCAATGATTTCCATATAATGCACGTATTCTCCACGCTACCCCTGGAGGTTTTCACTCCCATGTCTCAACGGGTCAATGCCCTCTCATTCCTTCGTTACACCTATCCAAGTGGTAGAGGCCGGTCTTTCTAACGGAACGGGTCTGAGCCCTTTTGCACAATAAATCCGGTACTCGTACTTTCTTTGAAATCCTACGAATAAGCCAATATTCGAAAGGTATTAAACTTAAAGTAATTATTTATTTATCAATTTAACATTAGGCAGCTATTGACATAATAGGTTGTACCTTCTCAGGATGATAGGAATCATTCTTTCTGGCCATTCCTACTAATACTCTTGCGAGTTTATGAATTAATTTCATAATTGATTTCATTTTCTTCATCTTTTTCACTTTAACATTGTTAGCGTGCAGCTCTTTAAAATCAGGGTTGTTCATGACAAGACTCATAGTCGCTAAATACAAGAAGCGCCGTAAACGAGATCTCCCACGTTTGGAGAGGACAATTTGACCTTTCCATTTACCTGAACTTGCCTCTGCAAGATGCAATCCAGCATGACGCAATAAAGAATTCCCGTGTGCAAATCCACTTAGATCTCCTGATTCTCCTAAAATGCCTGCAAGGGCAATTTCGCTAATCCCTTTAATGGCAAGTAACTTTCTTGCGAAAGGTATTCGTTTAAGGACTTCAGTGACTTCCTTTTCAACTCGCTCAAGTTGCGCGGTTGCTAGATCAAACTCTTCAATTAATTGTTCCAGATGGAGTTTATAAGCATCAAGTGCTTGTCGAGTTCCGACTGAATGCATAGCTAATTCAATTAATACTTGTGCTTTTCTTAACCCAGGTTGTCTCTTCATTTGGGTTTTCCAGCCTACAACGATATCTGGTGCTTTCATTGAACGTAGTTCAAGTGGTGTAGGGAATAAGCGTAGAGTTGCCATTGCCCCTTTGCCTTTAACATCTTTGAATACCTGCCGAAGTTCGGGGAAAACAATATCGACCCAACGGTTTATTTGATTGACAGCACTGACATATCGTTTAACCGTCATGTCACGGTTAGACATTAAAACTCTTAGTTTTTCAAAGGCCTCAGAAGTAGGACGAATAAAGGAATAGTAACCATTCTTGACCATATCAGCGATAACAAGAGCATCTTTTTTATCACTTTTAGATCGGCTATTATCACGGTTTTCCTTATTCTTTTTTACGAGGTGTGGGTTAACAGTTACTGCTTCAATATCTTGGTCATATAGCCATTTTGATAGGTTAACCCAGTAATGTCCTGTAGGTTCCATGCCGATAATAGTAGAGGCAAAACCTTTTAAGGTTTTTAACTGGTTAATCCATTGAAGTAATCTAGCAAAACCCTCTTCATTATTTTCAAATGTAAGAGGATCACCGACTATTATTCCACGGAAATTTACAGCTCTAGCTACGTGTAATTCTTGGGCGATATCCACACCAACCACAAGGTGTTTATCTGAAATTCTCTCAATTAGTTGATTTTGTTTGTCTTGCATCTTAAACTTCATATTAGGGTTCCTCCTTAAGGTTTTGAGTTAGAGTGGTGTCTATACTCATATCTTACTAAGGGACCTAATTTTTTTCAAAGTTGATAATTAGCTGTCTACAGGAATTCTAAAGGAGCAGCATTCCTGTAATGAAGGGAAATGGAGTTTGAACAAAAAAATAACCTCTTGGTAGAATGAGAGAGTCCTAAAGCCGGCACGCAAAAAGGACAAACTCAATTACCAGGAGGCCTATAAAATGAATTATAACCAAAATGAAAAGATTGCTCAAATTACTTCTCTGACTCTTATTATAGGTGTAGATATTGGGAAGTTCAAGCATGTGGCACGAGCACAGGACTTCCGAGGAATAGAATTTGGATCTCCTTGTTCTTTTGAGAATTCAAAGGAGGGATTTCAGATATTTCTGGAGTGGATCCTCAAAATAAAAGAAGAACAACACATGAATAAAGTGGTTGTTGGTATGGAACCTACGGGCCACTATTGGTTAAACCTAGCCCACATTCTAAAAGCAAACGATATAAAATTTGTGGCAGTAAACCCGTTACATGTAAAGAAAAGTAAGGAACTCGACGATAACTCACCGACTAAAAACGATGTGAAAGACGCTAAAGTTATCGCACAGCTGGTCAAGGACGGGAGATATGCTGAACCAACAATTCCACAAGGTGTTTATGCAGAACTCCGTGTGGCGAAAAAAATACGTGATCTCCTAACTGATGACCTTCAAACGGTACAAGGCCAGATTCACAACTGGCTAGACCGCTATTTTCCTGAGTTTTTAACTGTCTTTAAGAGTTGGGAAGGGAAAGCAGCCTTGCAGTTTTTAAGGCTAGGGGCCTTACCGCATGAACTGATCCGTTTCTCTGATCAATACTTATTGGATCATTTATGGAAAGCAGTTAGTCGCAGTGTAGGACTAAACAAAATACAAGAGTTAAAAAAAGCAGCTAAAGAGTCCATCGGACTTTGTCAAGGTTCTGGTATGGCCAAATTAGAACTGGCCACTCTGCTTGATAAATATGACTTGATACAAGAGAAGTTCGAAGAACTGGATCAGAAGATAGATAACTTGATTGAACATATCCCAGGTGTCCAGCAAATGTTAGCCATCAAGGGAGTGGGAAGAGATACTGTTGCCGGCTTCTTTGCAGAAGTGGGAGATCTACAAGAGTATTCGCACCCTAGACAAATCATAAAGTTAGCTGGATTAAGCTTGAAAGAGAACACTTCTGGTAAGCATAAAGGGCGAACAAAGATCACAAAAAGGGGAAGAAAGAAGCTAAGGGCTCTCCTCTTCAGGGTATGTATGATTATGGTCGCGAAGAACTCGGCCTTTAAAGCTCTGCATGCCTATTACACGCAGCGTCCGGACAATCCTCTAAAGAAAATGCAGTCTCTGATTGCCTTGTGTAATAAACTAATACGCATACTCTTTGCGATTGGAAAGAAACAATTTGAGTTTAGTGAAGAGAGAATGTTAAAGGATATCCCTCATATGAGAGCAAAAATAGAAGTTGAAAAAGCAGCTTAATTCAGTAGGAAAAGTAGAGTAGAAAAGGATTTTTAGTGTTATAAGTCTCGTACATTTGAAGCACGGATTAGTCAGCAAAGCAACTAAACTTCGGGCAAGGACCCTGTGGGGCAGCATGACTGACATCCACCTCGTGGAAAGGTTGGACGAAGGAATTTGAGAGCAAAGACTCTGTGAGGCATGGGAGGGTTGACCTCCATGAGATATGTGGAGATCCACCAGTGCGATCATATTTTAACTCATCCACCATTTATTGTAAGTGTGTGGCTAGTGAGCGATCAGTCTTTTCGCTTCAATGGCCCAAATTTATCCTTAAAAGATAAATCCAACCACGACGGCGAGAGTGTAACATCAAAATAACATTTTATAAAATACTGAGAATACTGGAGAAAACACGAGTTTTCACTTTGTTTATTGAGGGAGTTTAGTTGAAGAAGCTAAGCTTCATATGAATGAAGTTAATGTTATAATTCTCCATATACCCTATCCATTGGAGGAAGTGACCGTATGTTTTTAGAAGAAGAGGTTTACGGAATGTTGAATTGGGGATTTGGTAGTGTAATGTTAGTTCAATTACTTTTTGTAATTCGTCTTTGGATGAGACAAAAATTTGATACAGGTTCTTTTATTTATGTTTTAATTCATATTATCTTATTCTCCTTTGCGGGATATAACTTGCTCATTGCAATAAATACCTTTGATTATGAAACAGGTATGGATTCAGAAGAAGCTTCAGTGAGTATAGCGATTGCAGGAATATTGTGGGCATTAAGCGTCTTCTTTTTATTAAAAGGTGGCTCTCGTCTTGTTAAGACTAAAAAATAGATTCTTGTTGAACTAACGAGCAGGATAGCGAAAAATGATTTATATTAAAATAGATATTTTTAATAAAGTAGAGGGAGAGAGCTTTTATGTTTTCTAATGAAGAAAGAGATTCTATTTATAAAGTTATTTATAACAGGAGAGATATTCGAAGTTTTTTGTCAACTCCTATCCCCGAAAACACGATACATAAAATATTAAACGCAGCCCATCATGCACCTTCAGTGGGATTTATGCAACCTTGGAACTTTATTTTAATTTCCTCTGACGAAGTTAAAGAAAAATTAGCTTGGGCGGCAGAAAAAGAAAGACAAGCATTAGCTATCCATTATGATGGGGAAAAAGAAATGAAATTTCTTGATTTAAAAATTGAGGGTTTAAAAGAAGCTCCTATAACTATTTGTGTAACATGCGACCCTACAAGAGGAGGCTCCCATGTATTAGGACGAAATTCAATTCCAGAAACAGATATTTTATCAACAGCCTGTGCTATTCAAAATATGTGGTTAGCATCTTGTGCTGAAGGATTGGCGATGGGATGGGTAAGTTTTTATAAAAAGAATGATATTCGAGATATTTTAGAAATACCACCACATATTGACCCTATTGCTCTTATATCTATTGGTTATACTAATGACTACCCAGAAAAACCTATTTTGGAATTAGCTAATTGGGAAAAAAGACGTTCTTTAGAACATCTTATTTTCGAAAATAAATGGGGAAGAAACTAAAGGTTTATTAGAGTAACGGGGTGCATTACTGGAACAACGGTAATGCTTTTTCTTATTGAAGTAACGGGCAGCATTCCTGTAATGAAGAAATATTGGGTTTGAACATAAAAAAGCCCCTTGGTAAGATATGAGTGTCCCAAGCTTGGCGGCAAAAAGGACATAAACATACTACCAGGAGGCTATTTAAATGAATTATAACCAAAATAAAAAAATTGCTCAAATTACTTCTCAAACATTAATAATAAGTGTTGATATTGCTAAATACAAGCATGTGGAAAGAGCCCAAGACTTTAGGGGTTTAGAATTCTCAGCACCCTTATACTTTGAAAATACTAAATCTAGCTTTAACGGTTTCATAGAGTGGGTTAAAAACTTAATGGACCAAAACAAAATGGAAAAAGTGATCGTAGGAATGGAGCCGACAGGTCATTATTGGCTTAATTTAGCCCACTTTCTTAAGGAAAATAATATCAAGTTTGTAGTCGTAAATCCTATGCATGTAAAGAAGAGTAAAGAGTTAGATGATAATTCTCCAACTAAAAATGATGTAAAGGATGCAAGAGTTATTGCACAGTTGGTCAAAGACGGGAGATATGCTGAACCTAATATACCACAAGGAGTTTACGCAGAACTTCGAGTGGCTCGAAAAATACGTGATCTCTTGTTTGTTGATCTTCAAGCAGTTCAAGGGCAGATCCATAATTGGATAGACCGCTATTTTCCTGAATTCCTAACCGTTTTTAAAGATTGGGAAGGTAAGGCTGCAATACAATTATTAAAATTAAATTTATTGCCACATGAAATAGTGAATCTTTCGGAACAAGAGATGCTTGAACATCTTCGAAAAGCTGTTAAACGTGCAGTGGGACTCAGTAAAATAAAAGAACTAAAGCAGGTGGCAATGGTTTCTATTGGCATTCGTGAAGGTTCTGATATGGCTAAATTAGAGCTTCGCGCGTTAATAGACAAATATGAACTAATCATTAAAAAGTTCGAAGAACTTGAATCAAATATAGATAAACTTCTTGAACAGATTCCAGGTGTTGAACAAATGTTGGCGATTAAAGGAATAGGGAAAGATACTGTTGCAGGCTTTTTTTCAGAGGTAGAAGACCTAAGTTACTATTCCCACCCGAGACAGATTATTAAATTAGCTGGGCTTAGTCTAAAGGAAAATACATCAGGTAAGCACAAAGGACAAACCAAAATTACCAAGAGAGGAAGGAAGACTTTAAGAGCTCTCCTCTTCCGTGTTGCAATGCCTTTGGTGGCTAAGAATACCGCTTTTAAAGCTTTACATGAGTATTTTACAAAACGCCCAAATAATCCATTGAAAAAGATGCAATCGCTGATTGCAATATGTAACAAGCTTATAAGAATTCTGTTTACCATCGGTAAAAAGCAATGTGAATTTAGTGAAGAACGTATGTTAAGGGACATTCCTCATATGGCGGTATTACAGAAAGTAGCTTAAATTTCTTTTGATTGAAATTATAGTAGAGTGATTGTTTTAAACATTTGAAGCACGGATTAGTCAGTAAATCAACTAAACTACGGGCAAGGACCCTGTCGGGCAGCATGACTGACATCCACCTCATGGAAAGGTTGGACGAAGGAATTTTGGAGCAAAGACTCTGTGAGATATGGGAGGGTTGACCCCCATGAGAAATGTGGAGATCCACCAGCGCAACCATACTTTTACTTGTTATCCATCTTTTGGGTAAGGATTGTTTGGTAGCCATTAGTTGTTTTTTACATTGCATCCAAAATTATCCTCGAATACACCTTTATTCCAGGCTGCAAATAAATAATAAATCAGACTACTACGTAATTTGGAGAAAACAAGAGAAATCGAGAGATTTCCCTTTCTATATAGAGGGAGGTTTGTTGAACATGAAACATTTTCCGTTTTTTGTTTAATACAACTTCAAATATATACATTAGAAAAAATTTAGATGGTAGATGTTGAAGATTTCAAGTATAATCAAGTTTGAAGATTAAATTGTAAGCAAACTAGGTGCCCGTGTGAAATCATGGGGTAACAGGGAATCGGGTGAAAATCCTGAGCGGTCCCGCCACTGTAATTGAGGAGCTCTCTATCATTATGTCACTCAACTATGTAGTTGGGGAAGACGATAGAGCGTGATGATTCAAAAGCCAGGAGACCTACCTAGGTTGAAACACCAAAACAGCCTTCGCGGAAAGGAGAGGTGTACGAAGATGAAATGACAATTGTATTCTGCCAGTTTGTCGTCTATTTGCACGTACCCATAAATCCTCAATCTGTCAAAGGTTGAGGATTTTTTATGTTGTAACTGTTTATAAAAGGGAGGAATTTTTAAATGGAAACTGTATCACTGTTTTTACTTGTTTTTGTATTGGGGCTTCGACATGGGTTGGATGCGGATCATCTTGCCTTTATTGATGGACAAACCCGTTATAATTGGCGAATGGGCAGTTCGTTTGCACGTTGGGTGGGAACATTATTTTCATTGGGTCACGGAGGAATGGTAGCTGTGATAGCCGGTATTTTAGGAATGGTGATAGAGAATTTTTCATTCCCAGCTTATTTTGATAATATTGCATCATGGGTTTCGATTATTTCTTTATTCCTTATTGGAACCTTAAATACGTATAATCTGTTACGCACTAGAAACAATCATGAGGAGTTTCAATTGAGCGGGCTAAAGGGGAAGTTTATTCCAAAAATTGCGAAGGGTACAACAAATCCTTTTCTTATTATTTTAGTAGGGGCTTTGTTTGCCATGGCTGCCGAGACGGTAAGTCAAACTGCTGTATGGTCATTGGCGGCAGGAAATGCAGATGAATATACCCCTTTATTTTTAGGTCTAGTTTTTATGTTTGGCATGATGATTACAGATACAATTGATTCGTTGATTGTCTATAAAATGGTAAATGAGTCCAGTAAAATCGGTCAAGCTGCGTCAAGAATAATGGGTTGGGTGATTGTCGTCTTGGCATACGGGGTTTCCTTCTATCTGGCATTTACTTTCTTTAACCCTTGGGCAGAACTAGATTTCGAAATCGTAGGAGTCATTCTTTTCCTTTTCTTAGTCGCTTCATTTATCTTTATAAGCTTTTACTCTAAGAGACAAAATCATGAAATAAATACTACGAATTAACTAAAAAAGCGTGACAATTTTATAGTGTCAGAGCTCTTTTTTTCATATTATTATACACGTCCCTGATTTCGCATTTATGTTGACAATGAATCTTCAATCTTCTTCAGGTTTTATATTTGCAACAAGTGCTTCTGTGTCCCGTTTGCATACAAAATTTATGTTCACTTCGGTAATATGGAAATAATAACATTGTGAACTTATTCGCTTAAAGTAACGGGTGCAAGAGTTGAACAACGGGGATTGCTGCGGCGATCCATTTGCTTATTCGACTAACGAAGCGGGTTAATTTAAGAAAATAGACCAAGGGATTTATTGGCTCTATGGGTTATGAAGGTCCACAATTTCTAAAATCTCATAAAAATTCTATGCCCATCTTGGCTTACTGTATAACTTGAAGACCCCTATGGTGAATCACCCCAAAAAAAAAGCATCCGATTATTCGGATGCATACTTAATTATTCCATGTAAGTAAACTGAGTATTCTCTCTGTACATATTCTCTTAATTTAATTTTTTTTTCTGTTTCTAATACTCTAACCAATTCTTGAATCTTTTTTTCATTTTCTTTAGTAGTAGGAATCTCTAATGAAAACAAATTACCTCGACTACTATTTAGTAATTTTTTTAATAACTCAACTTTATTCATTGGATAATCCCCTTTATATACTATATTCGACATAAAGGCGATTTTTTCCTTGGAACATCTTATATAGTTTCATGTTTTACCTACTTTCCACTAAAAAAATTACAGGTACTATGACAGGAATGGGGTAGCTTTTTCATTAGCTTTTTTATAACTACCTTCTACCAATCTAATCATATCACGACCTGATATCTTTTCTGTTTCATGATAACCTTCTTCATCACGCAAACTCAAGTACCAGCTGCTATCGTTATCTTCATTTAACCTATATAACTTATTGGTAAAAACATTTGTATAAAAATCTCCATTTCTTAGCCTCATACTATCCCCCTCTCAAATGTATATAAACTGTATTATGCCCAAGATAATGACCTGGAGCCATTAGACATATACAGTCCAAAAATCCTGGATATACAGGGAAAGAAGTGAAAATCAGCGGTAGAGACAGAGCATGGATAGTTGTATAAACGGAATTTTTCCTTATTCAGCTCCCTCAGTAAGATGCGATTATCTCTCAAATACTCACTAATTCGCAGGATTTCAAATCACTTGAAATGACCATATGGGATTGATTGAATGAGATTTTAACATGAAGGCTGGATGAAGGCGTACTTAAATAAAGGATTCAGTAATAAATCCAATGATTTCCATATAATGTACGTATTCTCCACGCTACCCCTGGAGGTTTTCACTCCCATGTCTCAACGGGTCAATGCCCTCTCATTCCTTCGTTACACCTATCCAAGTGGTAGAGGCCGGTCTTTCTAACGGAACGGGTCTGAGCCCTTTTGCACAATAAATCAGGTACTCGTACTTTCTTTGAAATCCTACGAATAAGCCAATATTCGAAAGGTATTAAACTTAAAGTAATTATTTATTTATCAATTTAACATTAGGCAGCTATTGACATAATAGGTTGTACCTTCTCAGGACGATAGGAATCATTCTTTCTGGCCATTCCTACTAATACTCTTGCGAGTTTATGAATTAATTTCATAATTGATTTCATTTTCTTCATCTTTTTCACTTTAACATTGTTAGCGTGCAGCTCTTTAAAATCAGGGGTGTTCATGACAAGACTCATAGTCGCTAAATACAAGAAGCGCCGTAAACGAGATCTCCCACGTTTGGAGAGGACAATTTGACCTTTCCATTTACCTGAACTTGCCTCTGCAAGATGCAATCCAGCATGACGCAATAAAGAATTCCCGTGTGCAAATCCACTTAGATCTCCTGATTCTCCTAAAATGCCCGCAAGGGCAATTTCGCTAATCCCTTTAATGGCAAGTAACTTTCTTGCGAAAGGTATTCGTTTAAGGACTTTAGTGACTTCCTTTTCAACTCGCTCAAGTTGCGCGGTTGCTAGATCAAACTCTTCAATCAATTGTTCCAGATGGAGTTTATAAGCATCAAGTGCTTGTCGAGTTCCGACTGAATGCATAGCTAATTCAATTAATACTTGTGCTTTTCTTAACCCAGGTTGTCTCTTCATTTGGGTTTTCCAGCCTACAACGATATCTGGTGCTTTCATTGAACGTAGTTCAAGTGGTGTAGGGAATAAGCGTAGAGTTGCCATTGCCCCTTTGCCTTTAACATCTTTGAATACCTGCCGAAGTTCGGGGAAAACAATATCGACCCAACGGTTTATTTGATTGACAGCACTGACATATCGTTTAACCGTCATGTCACGGTTAGACATTAAAACTCTTAGTTTTTCAAAGGCCTCTGAAGTAGGACGAATAAAGGAATAGTAACCATTCTTGACCATATCAGCGATAACAAGAGCATCTTTTTTATCACTTTTAGATCGGCTATTATCACGGTTTTCCTTATTCTTTTTTACGAGGTGGGGGTTAACAGTTACTGCTTCAATATCTTGGTCATATAGCCATTTTGATAGGTTAACCCAGTAATGTCCTGTAGGTTCCATGCCGATTATAGTAGAGGCAAAACCTTTTAAGGTTTTTAACTGGTTAATCCATTGTAGTAATCTAGCAAAACCCTCTTCATTATTTTCAAATGTAAGAGGATCACCGACTATTATTCCACGGAAATTTACAGCTCTAGCTACGTGTAATTCTTGGGCGATATCCACACCAACCACAAGGTGTTTATCTGAAATTCTCTCAATTAGTTGATTTTGTTTGTCTTGCATCTTAAACTTCATATTAGGGTTCCTCCTTAAGGTTTTGAGTTAGAGTGGTGTCTATACTCATATCTTACTGAGGGACCTAATTTTTTTCAAAGTTGATAAATAGCTGTCTACAGGAATTCTAACGGGTGCTAGAGTTTAAGAAGGGGACTGCTGCGGCAATGGCACTCCCTTTTTTTCGTATTGTACTGACGAAGCAGTTGTGCGGCCGAGCATAGGTCGTATCATATAACGGGTGGGATTCCCGTCGAGCAAGAACTAGCCATTCACTCGTAGCAAAGTCTTGGAGGGCTAAAGGTAACTTTAGTCTTTAAGCGTAGACAGTTAGGTAATGGGCCGAAAGCCATATGGTTGAAGGGATTGAGCCCCATAATGTTAGTAAATCGAGAGGGCTGATGTTTTAACTGCGACAGAAAGCAACATTTCATTATTCGTAATGGCAAGAAGAATGGAACCTCTCTGGGGTCAGAGACCTTGGCACGTTACACATTGATATGATACGGCAACTCGGGAGACCCTATCGGTCTTTTCTTGTTAGAAGAGTATGGTGTACAAGCGATACAAAGTAAGGAAACCAAATGCCGATTAGGGAGTCGGATAGCAGCGTAGTACCAATGAAGTTGGGTAATGCCGATGGAGGAAAGGCTAGCTACCAGTTATCACCCTTACTAGAGACACATTTACTACACACAGAGGTAGGGATAATAATAAATGGAAACAAAACTACTAAGGATAGCAGAATTAGCAAAATCTGATCCTAAAATGAAATTTACATCTCTTGCACATTTATTAAATGAGCAATCACTAGGTCAATGTCATCATGAGTTACCTAACAGAAAGGCAACAGGGGTTAAGGGTACAACTAAAGAACAATACAGTGAAAATCTAAATAAAGTAAAAGCTATCGTCCTGTTCCAGTAAGGAGAATGTATATTCCAAAGCTCAATTCAAACAAGAAAAGACCATTGGGAATACCGGAACACGAAGATAAAATTGTTCAAAGAAGTATTACGAAAATACTAAATACCATCTATGAAAATGATTTTCTAGACTGCTCATTTGGATTCCGTCCAAATCGTAATTGCCATGATGCCTTGAAAATACTGAACCATTATATTGAAAAGAGGTCAGTAAATTATGTAGTAGATGTAGATATTAAAGGATTCTTTGATAACGTTGACCACACATGGATGATGGAGTTCTTAAAACTGCGAATCTCTGACCCTAATTTACTAAGAATTATTGGTAGGTTTCTTAAAGGTGGATATATGGAGGAAGGTAAGAAACACAAAACAGATTATGGTACACCGCAAGGTGGAGTGATTTCTCCAGTATTAGCCAATGTATACCTCCATTATGTTCTCGACCTTTGGTTCGAGAAAAGGGTTAGAAAACAGTGCAAAGGACAAGCATACATAGTGAGATATGCAGATGATTGTGTGCCACGAAAGCAAGGAAAGTGTGCCTAACGGCACCCCCAATAAGCTATGCTGCACTTGAGATGAGAGTAGGCCTCTCGCAATCGCTATACAGGTAGAGATTGCAAACCACCCTAAGGTGCTGTAGTCAAAAGCTATGGTATTGAGCGTTAGGGAAAAGGCAGAGCAAGACTCTGTCAGGTACGTATTAAGGAGACGAAAACCACTGAACCGCTGAAGAAGTATCGAAAGCGTAAGGATGTCATCAAAACTGAGGGGGAGTCGTTAACTCAGGATAAGTTCGGAGGAAACCTGTTTACTGTCCGTTCGGTGACCGGTATAAAGGCGGCGTGAACTTAATATAGGCTTGGGTGTGGAACGTGGGAACCTACGACATGGATGCTAAGGGAGAGATTTCAAGTGGGAGCCCCACAAGAATCAGAGTACCAATGCCATGTATAGGGGCGGAATAACTCGTAGTAGCTATGAAACCTTCTAACGGAGATGGAGCAAAGGGGTTATGTTATTCAGTTTTATTAACAGGTCAACCATTAAATTGGGAGGAACTTATGAATAAGACAAAGCCGTACAATATATCCAAAAAGGCAGTTTATGAAGCCTTTCTTAGAGTTAAAGCAAACAAGGGGTCAGCTGGAATTGATCATGAGTCAATAGAGGAATTTGAAGTGAACCTAAAGGATAATCTCTACAAACTGTGGAACAGAATGTCCTCAGGTAGTTACTTTCCACCAGCAGTTAAAGCTGTAGAGATTCCAAAGAAAGCTGGTGGCACTAGGACATTAGGAATTCCAACTGTTACAGATAGAATTGCACAAATGGTTGTGAAACTGTATTTTGAACCCTCAGTGGAACCTTTCTTTCATGAGGACTCTTATGGTTATAGACCAAATAAAAGTCCCATCCAAGCATTGGAAATAACTCGTAAAAGATGTTGGAGATACAATTGGGTTCTGGAATTTGATATTAAGGGCTTATTCGACAACATTGATCATGGGTTATTAATGAAAGCAGTGGAAAAACACACAAGTATTAAATGGGTGAAGCTATACATTGAAAGATGGCTAAAGGCACCTTTTCAAACAAAAGAAGGAGTAAAAGAACGTACTTCTGGCACACCGCAAGGTGGAGTCATAAGTCCAGTTCTTGCGAACCTATTTCTACACTACACATTTGATAAATGGATGACAATTAACCATCCTAATAATCCATTTGCGAGATATGCAGATGATGCTGTCATTCACTGCAAGTCAGAAGCTGAGGCAATAAGACTGCTTGAATCATTAAGCATTAGGATGAACGAATGTAAACTTGAACTACATCCAACTAAAACAAGAATTGTATATTGTAAAGATGCAGTTAGGAAAGAATATCACGAAAATATTTCGTTTGATTTTCTAGGATATACGTTCAGGCCAAGACGTTCTAAGAATAGATGGGGAAAGCATTTTATTAACTTTACACCAGCGATTAGTAACAAATCTAAGAAATCAATTCGGCAAAAAGTAAGGGATTGGAAGCTACAGTTAAAAGCTGATAAGGACCTTACTGACCTATCAAATATGTTTAACTCAAAGATAATAGGCTGGATAAATTTCTATGGGAAATTCTACAAATCAGAAATGTACCCAACATTAAGGCACATCAACAAAGCCTTAATAATGTGGGCAAGAAAGAAATACAAAAGGTTAGCTCGTCACAAGAAAAGAGCAGAACATTTCTTAGGTAGAATTGCAAATCAGAATCCCAAGTTATTTAAACATTGGGAAATAGGTATTAAACCTACGGCTGAATAATGGGAGCCGGATGAGCTGAGAGGTTCACGTCCGGTTCTGAGAGGGGCTACTGGGGAGGTTCCAGTGGTCTACTTGCCTTGTTTGTTGTTTTCAATCTAAAAGTGAAGCTGAACAATTCTTCGAATCATTAAAATTGAGATTAAAGAAATTTAACTTAGAAATAGCTGAGGATAAAACTAAAATTATTCCCTTTGGAAGGTTTGCGGAGAAAGATGCAAAACAAAAGGGAAACAGTAAACCAGCAACCTTTGATTTCCTAGGTTTTACACACTATTGTGGGAAAAGTAAACAAGGTAATTTCCGAGTGAAACGGAAGTCAAGCAGGAAGAAAGTCCAAGGCAAACTCAAAGAATCTAAGGAATGGTTGAAGATTAATAGAAATAAAGATATTCATATAATTATGGATAGATTTAGACGCTCTCTTATAGGTTATTACAATTATTATTGCATCACAGATAATACCCAAAGTGTAAACAAATTCAGAGACAAAATCGGATACTTACTGTTTAAATGGCTCAATAGAAGAAGTCAAAGGAAATCATTTACTTGGGATAAATTCAGACTCTTTCTTAATAAATCCCCATTACCTTACGCAAGAATTAAGGTTAACATATATGACTTAAGAAAAGAGATTAGCTACATTATGTGAATGGTAACTAGGAGGAGCCGTGTGCGTTAATTGCGCAAGCACGGTTCTGTGAGGGGGGAGGAATACAATCTACCGTGAGGTAGAGAGATTCCCTTCTACTCGACTAGTTTAATAAGAAGAACATGTCTAATTAGTATTTGACCAAAACTGTTTGGCAAGAGGGAGCTATTTTCAAATAAACATAAGATAATACGTAATAAAAAATGTAGTTGTTGAACTAACGGGAGCAAGAGTGGAAGAAAGGGTTGCTGCGGCACCCCTTTTTCTTGTTCCGCTAATGGGCAGTATAGTGGAAGAAGGAATATAGTTAAACTGCTGTGAAACACTAAAAAATCATATTTCATAAGTTCCTAAGTAGGTGTTTATGATGTCTTTTTCAGAACTTTATACAAACCTTGTTGTTTCTCCTTTGTATATTATTGTTTTAGTTATGAGTATCGGGTATTTAGTTTTCAACATGAAAGAAAAAGGCTTCTTTTCTACTGTGTATAAGATTTATTCATTATTTATTATAGTTAATTATTTTATTGCACTTTATTTTCGTTTTTTTCACTAACGGGCGTATTCCTTTAACAAGGGATGCTTAATTTTTATTCCAGCACAGGTTCAGGATAACACAAAAAGTATCAAAGGAATAATTTCACTAGTTCTGTTTGATTTGAATTTGAATATTATTAAAGATACGTAATTACATTCTTTCCAGCGATCATAACAAGCGATTAAATAACGGGGGAAAAATTTATATGGATAATGTATTAAAAGTATCATCAAAATCAAATCCGAATTCAGTTGCAGGTGCAATTGCAGGCGTATTAAGTGAAAGAGGAAATATAGAAATTCAAGTGATTGGAGCTGGTGCTTTAAATCAAGCGATTAAAGCGATTGCGATTGCAAGAGGATTTGTAGCTCCTAGCGGTGTTAATCTGGTTTTTGTTCCTGCATTTACTGATGTTTTAATCAACAATGAAAATAGAACAGCAATCAAATTAATTGTAGGTCCTAGAAAAAAAAGATAGATTTTCGTTGAGAAGATCAATAAAAGAATTATTTAACAAACATTCCCCTAATGTTATATTAGATTGTTGTGCTATCGGGTGCTTTACTTTAACAGGAGTAAAGCCTTTTTCTTATTCAAGTAACGGTCAGTTTAGTGTAAGAAGGAGTAAAAATAAAGTATTTAAGATAAACGAACCCCTAATCAATATTTTTTATAAGTAAAATAATAAAGCTCTCCTAAATAGTAAGGAGAGCTTGTATTATTTCAGTAATCGCATCTTGATTATTTAGTTAAATCGTTCCTATCCTGCATTTGAGGTGGTTCTTCAAGCCAACCATTTTTCGCCATAAGTTTTCCACCCTCCTGCCCATAAGTTAATATGTCTTTTGCTTCACTAATCATTTTTAATGGGAGGTCACTTCGTAAACTAAATGCTGTTCCTAATGCATTGCTTCCTAAACCAAAGCTACAAAACAGGCTGGTACAGTACATCATCAGTTTATCTGAAAAAGGAGATACTTTTGAGTCTGTTGCATTTGCCCCCCATGTTGAAGGTGGTTGAATATCACTTTGAAGAAATAATTGCGTATTATCAGTCACAATTTTTTTAGCTAATTCTTTTCCTTTTATGAAGTATTTTTTTACTTCGGGTTCATTTGCCACTTGTGCGAACCCCGTTATCAGCTGCATGCCAATAATATTTGATTCAATTGCGTGATATAAATGTGCTACTTCAACTGTATTCAATGCACGTTTTTCAGAAAACAAGTTAAAACCACTCATATAATTCGTTCCCTCTACAAACTCCACAGACTTTGGCATAGTTACAGCAGGAGGACGTGGTAAAACATCTTTGTCTTGCAAATAGTCCACACATTCATCGTAACCACTTTGGGTAAACTCAGTTAATTTTTTATAAAGAAGAATAATATCTTTGCGATATGACATATTTAGATGAAGTGTATGTAATCCCATGCTTATTTCTTGAAGAAGACGAAGAAACATAATATCAAACATGTTGTCATACAGCTTGGGTACGCCAGTATTAACATCTTGCTCTGTGAATCCGACAGGAATAACAGCACCTTCATTTTCAAAGATAGCTTTTATATCTTCAATATAGTTAGTAATTTTCATATGAGTATTTTGCATAATTTCTTTAGCTTGATTGTCATCTGCTTGTTCTATAAAATATTCAAGCATTCTTTGTATCATTGTTTTTTCTTGATAGGTCATCCACAATGTTCCTAATTCACTTGAACTTAAAGCCTGTTTTTGAGTCATCATATAATCCTCCATTTTTCATATTTACTTACAAATAATAAGCACTTTCATTAAACTTTAAATCGAATTAACAGACACTTTATAAAATTCCCAACCAATAATCCTGGGATTAAAGACAAAATTGGAAGCCACACAGGTCCAATTAAAATTTGTCCTAATTTAAATGAAGGAGAGTAAATAAGCCCAATTGTTACAAAATAAGCTCCAAATACAAAAGGAAGATATGAATAAGGGGGAGTTTCTCCTTTGGCATCTTTATAAGCATCCCACATAGCAAACATATATAGACAGGGGTAGAACATTAGCCATTGGTAATTTGTTGCTTCGATTGCTCCCCTAATGTTTCCTTGAAAGCTATATAAAATCACCATGTTAAAATGACTATTAACATTAACAAGGAACTCTAAAAAAATTAAAACTATTCCTTTCAAAAATTTTCTGTTTAATAACTGAGCAAAGCCTGGGAGAGCTATACTCCATAGAATAGCTTCTAACTTATCAGTCATAATCATATTATCCTTATAATTTGTAATAGTTTTAGTATTTCTCACGGGAGATAAACTATGCAGTAGAGGAAGTTATGTGTCTTTCCTTATTCAATTAACGGGTGCAAGAGTGAAATAAAGCAACGCATTCGAGATGCGCTGCTTTATTTATTTTTAAAAATACTTCATATATAATTGCTGCCTGATGCTTCCGCTTAACTGGGCATATATCCGGGTGGTTTCACTTTTTTCATGACCTAATAGGCTTTGAATAACATCTAGAGGTGCTCCATTATTTAATAAGTGGGTTGCATAGCTGTGCCTTAGTTGGTGTGGATGAATGTCTTTGTTAATGCTGGCGCGGTTTGAAATCAGCTTAATAATGTATCGCATTTGGGCAATGCTCATTCGATGAGGATCCCGTTCCGTGACAAAAATATCAGTGTCCCTGTCTTCACGATTATCTAGGTATCGTTTTAACCAAATTTCGCAGCGGATATTGAAATAGACTTCCCGTTCCTTATCACCTTTACCTCTGATAATAGCGGATCGGTTCGACCAATTAATTCTACCTCTATCTAATGAAACAATTTCTCCTATTCGGCATCCAGTGGAGAACATCAATTCAAACAGAGCATTTTCCATTGGGGAACAACATGCTTCTCGTAAATGTTCTATTTCCATTTCGGTCAAATATTTAGGAATTCGTTTCCCGGTCTTAGGTTCTTTTATTTTAGCTGCTGGGTTTTTGGGAATATGCCCTTCTTCATGAGACCATCGAAATAATGATTTCATAAAACGAATTCTATGAGCCAAACTTGCAGGCTTAAGGCTTTCACTTGATTTTGCTAAATAAGCTTTTAATTGATCCGTAGTGATCGTATCAAGTTTAACATCATTAAAAAAGCGAATAAGTAAGCTGGACTGTAGTTTATATGCTTTTAATGTTTGCGGGGAAAAGCCTTCAATGCGTTTATCAGATTCATACTTTTCCCATGCCTGAGATAATAACAAGTTCATCTCTCCCCAAAAAATTCTTTTTTCAGGAATTATTGACCTGTTTCACAAAATTGAAACGGCTGTTCTTATTAAGCTAAAGAAGCAGTTTACTTGAAGAACGGGGATTAAGCATTTAATAAAAAACCACCCTATAAGGATGGTTAAGGAAAATGGACATGAATTTTTTATATAATAGCATTTCTCTAGTGAGAAATATGTTTATCCAATTTTATATTTAGACAATTTTAAAATGACGAAAATTCCGAACGTCACATACCTAACAAAGGGAAAACAAAATTAGAGAGCACGTCGGCTCTCTATTTGTATGTAGGAGCTTCGGGCATACGTTCCATCCATCCGTTTTCAACCAGCAGGTTGCCGGCTTCCTGAACAAAAAGTCCGACGGTCATAAAAGTCTTAAAGTATGATGCGGCGAGATCATGCCTACCGTTCACAGCTATCGAATTACCGAAGTCGCGGATGCGAATGGAAAAATGGTTCACTTCGTGAAAGAGCATGAGTTTATCAGAAAATGGCGAAAGGTCGTTAAGGGTCACTAAATGATCAAACAATGGTGGGCATTGCAAATGGCACTCCATCAAATAATGTGAATAGGTTTCAATTGCTTTCGTTGAGAACTCCAAACCCCGTTTGAACAATTGCCCGATTTTTTCAGCTTGGGCGACGCGTGAAAAGGCGTAGAGCAGAGCATGCCCGACAGAGTTGGAAGTGATATTATCGTAAAGGTGGGCGATCTCCAGCGCGTGAAGCGGTCGGACTTCCCCGATAAAACCGCGAAAATAACTTTTCTTCTTTACGAAATCGATTTGATTCGGAATAGGTATCGCTGGAGGTGCAGGCGAAGATTGCGCTTTGTTTTCGAGCAATTCGTTCAGCCTGACGACCAGTTTCATCGATTCATCTACTGCATAAATAAAAAATTCACGGATGTCCTTTCTGGTCACAAGAGGAACAGCCACTCCATATACGCTGATACCCGAACGAATCGCATTCCTTAGATAATGAAGGTAAAATTCGTCCTTAAATAATCTCGGTGCTTCCAAATTCACATCTTCATCAGTGAATCCTATCGGAATGGGATGACCAACGCTTTTATAAATATTCTCTACCCTCTTTACAAAATCCTGACACAAGCGAAGGGAAAATCCGATTACATCCCGAATTTCAGAATCCTCTACATGCTGAAAAAAGTGGAGGAGGACTTTCTCGGACATGCTGTTTCCTATGTAGGTTGCCCACAATTTCCCAATTTCTGCAGAAGTTAGCGGACTGTTATTTGGATTATTTTTCATACAACGCCTCCAAAAAGATACTATTTCTATTATTCCCTGTTTTTACAAAAAATTAGAAAGAAATTGTGAGCCAATATAATGAATAACCCCACCATTAGGTAGGAGATTCAATTTAATCAATATATTTTTTACCTCTTCTACCGATTTTAGTAGTAAACATCATGGTTTAACTCAAAAAATAAGAGATGAGTCTTTTTTATTTAATCGAGTTTGTGAAGTATTACACTTAAACTAAACCAGCTAATAGTTTGTCAATATTTTTCAATAAAAACTTAAAATATCTCATGCTATACTAAATTTATGCATACCAAATAAACTTTCCAATGTTTGGTGTTTGGAAAGTTTTAGTCTGTTTAGTTAAACTTTTAAATTAGGCCAGATCTTGGAAAGTTGATTTACTTTTTAAAAGTGCATAAATCCAATGTAAGAGTTTATTGGCACATGCAATTACAGCCACTTTATAGGGTTTTCCTTCTTCACGTTTTTTATCATAATATTCTCGTAATCGCTTGTTACGAGGAAGGATTTCGTCTGTCGTTTTCTGTTTACGGCAATCACGAATGGCACATTTAACGGCCATATACAGGGCATGTCGTAGTCTACTAGAACCTCTTTTGGTAATCCGATTTAAAGTGCCTTTGAATGTACCAGATTCAAAGACACTTGGATCAATTCCGGCAAATGCAACTAACTTTTTAGGGTGATTAAACCGATCAATTTCCCCAATCTCAGAAATAATCGTGGCAGCGATTTTTTCACCGATTCCAGGGATTGATTGGATAATTTTATATTCTTCAATACTTTTCGCTAAAGCATCTATCTCACTTTCAAGCTTAGATAGGTGCTTTTTGTATTCGAGAAGCATATTAATATACATACCCATGCTTAAAGAAAGGCTGTGGTATAAGGTTTTCTGAAACGGATTTTGAGCCGCGGCAGCTAATAGTTTTTCTGCTTGATTGTTTGCCCATTGTTGTGAACGACTTTTACATAACTCCTTTATTTTGTTAGTAATAGTTTCTTTGCCTTCTTTCAAGACTTTTTCTGAAGTAGGAAATGCTTGTAACGTTAGTAAAGAAACATCTGAATATAAGGTACCAAAAACCCCACAGTATTGAGGAAATACTTGATCCAGAACTGCCTGAAATTGAAGTTTAGTTTGTACAAACATGCCTGTAATATTTTCATGTTGTCTCGTCAGATTACGCAGGTTTAAAAGTTGGATTCCTCGTTGTTTATAAGGCTCCAAGTCTTCTTTATAGTACAGCTCGCAGAGGTGATAAGCATCAACGATATCTGTCTTTACTTTACGTAAACTAGAACTCTTAGCCCGATACGATATGAGGGGATTCACAATAATCAATAAATATCCTCTATCCTCAAAATATTGCACAATCGGTGTGTGATAATGTCCAGTGGATTCTAATACAATAGGAGGTCGTCCCTCTGATACATCCTCTACCTCTTTAATGAAATCTAGAAGACTACTTAATCCTTCAAGAGTATGCGCTACTTTAAAACTCTTTTTGTATGGCTGCTTTTTATCCAAGAATGCTTGAACCTGACTTTCACCTTTTGCCACATCCAGACCTATGACTGGATTCATCATTTATCTCCTCCTAAAATTCTATTAACCGGTAACCCCTATTCCTCCATGTAGTTTCATAGCTTCGCTTGTTATACGAGATCATTGTCCCAACCAGCCTCAATCATGTTTCTACAAGTAGGGGGCGAACTGTTTAATTGACGGGATCAAAGCCCCACGGGCGCTTACGTTCTACCCCGGCTACGGTTATCATATATCGATATAAATAAAGGTCAACCAGAAATATTTTCTTTTCTGATTGACCTTATAATACGAACGGGGGCTTTACTTGAAGAAGCCAAAAGGACCTAAATGGTCCTTTTATATTTGGTAATAAAATACGAATTTCATTTATTGTATTGGAAATACTATCTGTCGAGGTGAAATAAATGAGCAGATTTAAAGTTGTGTTTGAGAATACAATCCAAAGTGGTGGGTTTTCATTGGAGCAGTATTTGATAACATTACATCAAGAAAAAGATATGTTGGATTCATTTGATGGTCATGATGATTACGAGTTGGACATGAGGTTATTTGAAGGGGAGATTCAGAAAGTTAACCGATTGTTGGAGAGCTAAGGCTCTCTTTTTTATTTATAAAATAAAGATTTTATTTTCTTCTTCAACTACCATGAAAATAAGTTTCCTTCAGATATGAAAAAAGGCAATACTTAAGAAGACCCTGCTCAATCGTCAAAAAAAAGAGGAGGGCGTGACTGGATTAAGGTCAATATCAGTATTGACAGTTCTTAACCATTTTCATTCTTTGTGGTGCAGTTCGGCTGCATGGATGGCTAACGGGGCAGTATTCTTTAACAAGGTTTTTACATTAGTCAGTTCACATTCGTAGTAAAATGCGAAGTAGAGATTATTTGTAAAGGAGAGGATACTATATATGGCTAAAGAATTATCTGAAATGACGAAAGAAGAATTGTGGGAGTTATTCCCCATCATTTTGAAAGAACATAATACAGATTATAAAAAATGGTATCAAATTGAAAAACGGAAACTTTTAAGTTGTTTTGATGAAAAAAGTATTATGCGTATTAGTCATATAGGAAGTACAGCAGTTGAAGGACTGATTACCAAGCCAATAGTCGATATTTTATTAGAAATAGATAATAGATGTAATATTGAAAAATTAACAAATACTTTACTACATAATGGTTGGTTATTGATGTCATCCCAAAGTAATCCATGCATGAAAATGGCATTCAATAAAGGATATACAAAAGAAGGATTTGCAGAAAAGGTGTATCATCTACATGTTCGCTACTACCACAACTGGAATGAATTGTACTTTAGAGACTACCTTAGTGAACATGGAGAAGTTGCTAAAGAATATGCCAAACTCAAAATAGGACTTTTAGAAAAATACGAACATGACCAAGATAGATATACAGATGCTAAATCTGATTTTATTTTGAAATATACAGAAAAAGCAAAAGAGGAATATGCTAACAAATACAACTCCGAAAAATAAGTATAATCCAGGGTGAACTTATTGCACATTAAATTTTATGTATTAAAGATTGTGAAAGGGTGTACTGGGGCCTTTCTTCCATTTTTAAAATTTTATAAGCAGAAAATATACAAGTTTTTATTCACCACTTGTACATTTTCTGCTTATTTTCATTCAAAGAATATACTCCCATAACCAGCATTTTTTAATTGCCAAATAATAAATATTAAGCTGATTGATTTTGTTTTCTTCTTGCTCGACCTTCCTTTTTATTTGATTTTGATTTTGCTCTTGATTTAGACACTCTAAATAATAGTACAAATCCCGCACTCAACATTAAAGCCCATACAAGTGCGAATTTATTACCAGTTAAATATATACCTATAATAGGTATCAACAGAAGTAAGATACTTTTCAGGTAATAATTTACTTTAGGATTAATGACTATCAAAACTGATATCATAACAAGCAACGAAGTTTTGATATTATTCCCCACAAAGGAGTGATTAGTGTAATTTACGTAGAAGTAATACCCAAACGATCCTAAAATTGCAAATATGGAAAGATAAAGTCTCATAAACGAACTTTTATAAAACAGAATCCAAACGGCAATAAAATTAATACCTGCACATATTCCAAGTACAGATAATGTATGATAAAACGTAAAATTACCAATAGGATCTCCCATAAAGTTCCAAATGAAATTGAAATTGTAACAAACAGCTGCTACTACAAATATCTTAAAGACTAGTTTTAATGAGAACATTTCCCCTTTCTTTTTCTTATTTGACGATCTGGATCTGGATGGCGAATATACTCCCGCTTCTCCCTCTTCATTTACTTTTTTCCTTCCCATAATCCATCGTTTATATCCTCTTTCTTCCGGTTCCCTTTCTGCTTTTTGTCTAGTAGCAAAATCCCTTTCTTTATATTCTTTATATTCTTCATCATCAACTTTTTCTACTTGTTGGTCTGAATTTGAATAAAAATCCAATGCCTATTCACCTCAAAAATATTTTTAAATTATTATAACTTATTTAGATATAAGTAGTGATTTCTAAGCTCCGTGTATAATAGAACTTTACCTCAAGTGTACCACTATTAATTTAGTTTATCAGGTACATATTATGACTACTTAAATTTACTAGATGCCGTCGCCTTTTTTCTTCTTCAACTAAAGGCAGGATAGTTGAACAAGGAATTAACCAAAATAGGTGGAATTGCGGGAATTTGATAGTAATACAGTCTCAATCTCTCCTTGAAATGGATAAAAAGATTCCTTTAAAAGAAAATTTTCTCAACAAGTTTGTGTGATTAAAGACGTCATATAATATCCCTCTTTTAGGTGAATTTGAATTAATAAAATAGTATTTGGAAATTTTTATTTCCTATGTATTGGGTGATTTACCAATTTTAACAAAATGCAAAACCATCCTAAAAAAGGATGGTTAAAGAAAATGAGCAAATTTTATTTTATATCTTAATAAAATTGTACGCTAAATATTACTAGGAAATTAACACAATTTAGATTAGCATCAAAAAGCACCCAAAGGATGACTTATAAGAAATTAATAAATAAGGTATGGCGGATAATATGGATATGGATACCAGTAAACATATCTATAAGGACCATATAATGTACTAACCAATAGACCGCCCAATACTCCACCCAGTAATCCTGCTAGAAAGGGGTTTCCAAGATAGGGTCTCCAAAAAAATGGAGGTCTCCAGAAAATAGGAGGTCTCCAAAAAAAAGGTCTTAGAAAAGGCGGTCTAATGAAAATTGGTCTCCTTATAATTCGTTCATCTGTATTTGTTATATCTATTTGTTGTGGCATAACCTGTACTTCTGAATTCATAAAAACAGTCCTCATTTCTTTTTGCTATTAAGAATATGCGTTTACCTATCCCGTTTCTTGTGCTTATATCATTGTTTTTAATAATTCCAACCATTAATGTCAAGCCAAGTTTTCAATAAAACAAAGGACCACACGTTATTTTTATTGAGGTATTTAGAAACCCTTCAATATCAAAAAAGAGAAAAACATGGGTACCAATTGTTTTCGTTAATCCCAGGGTTATATGTTATAAACTTGTTACTATTTGCGCATTTTAAAAGGTAAAAGAGGGTGCTTATTTGGGATGGATTTTTGGACTTTATTTATTAAATACTGTTTTTATGATAATTATGGCGATTCGAGAGGTACGGCGACCAGCAGTGGCTTTAAATTGGATAACCATTAGTTTTATATTCCCTGTAATTGGATTTGGGCTTTATTTAATTACATCAAATCCCATACGTATGAAGCGCCGTAAAAAGCCGACTTCTACTTCTAACGAATCAGACACGCTGCCTGATTCCCTTGGCGGTTCAGCTCAGGTGATCGCACAAGCATTGAAACATTTGACCGTGGATGGATTGAAGACTGGTCATGTACAGGTGCTCATAAATGGGATTAAAACCTATGATATACTAATGGAATCTATACAGAACGCCAAAAAAACGATAGACCTGGAATATTACATATATAAAGACGACCAAATTGGAAGGCGTATTACGGACTTACTGATTGAACGGTCATTGGACGGTGTGAATATCCGTTTTATAAGAGACGGTTGGGGGAGCAGGAAATTATCTAAAACTCAGATTTTTCGGATGATGGATGCAGGAATAGAATGTCGGACTATTTTTCCTTTACGTCCCCCTTGGATTTTTTCAACTTTGAATAACCGGGATCATTGTAAGATTGTTCTAATCGACGGTAGGGAAGCTTTTACCGGCGGGATTAATATTGGGGATGAATATACCGGATTAAAGCCAAATGTAGGACACTGGCGTGACACTCATGTAAGAGTAGTGGGTGAAGCTTCATCTGATTTGAAAATGATCTTCGAAGACCATTGGAATATTGCTTCACCAGAACAAATAAATACAAAATCTAGAATGAAAACAAAAACTGGAAAAGATGGTTCCCCCATCACTCCTACAACCAGCTTATCAAACCCATTTACCATGTTGACAGAATGGAGCACCGAGTTGGGGACTATTGAAGAAACAAACGCGAATGAAGTTCCGACCAATGGGATGTACCAAGCCTATGTACAGACAGTGGAAGGCAATCCTGGTATTCCTACGCCAGTTATTAGGCAGGCTTACTTTATCGGGATAACACAAGCCACAATGACTGTTGATATCACCACACCCTACTTTGTACCAGATCAAGATATTATTATGGGACTTAAGACAGCAGTTGAACGTGGAGTACGTGTAAGACTGCTGGTTCCTCGTCAAGGGGATCAAAAAATCGTAGAACATGCAAGTTTTACTTATTACGGAGAGTTGTTGGAAGCAGGGGTTCATATCTACCTATATAACAAAGGCATGCTGCACGCGAAGTCGATGGTTATCGATGGGGAAGTAGCGGAAGTAGGAGCAGCAAACTATGATATGAGAAGTTTTCGCTTAAATTACGAAGTTTGTGAATTTTTTTACAGTAAAGACGTGGCAAAAGACCTTACAGAACAATTTGAGCTGGACCTACATGATTCTGTCTCTTTACAAATGGAGGATATATGTCAGCGCTCTCCTTTACAGAGGTTAATGCAGCAGGGTGCCCGTCTCCTTTTTCCGTTGTTGTAGCCATTAACATAGTATCAAATTTGGGAATACTGAAGAGAGATTACTGGTTTATTTTTAAGTTGTTATATAATAATTGTGAAAGGTTTCACTTAAACTACCATGAAAATAAGTTTCCTTCAGATATGAAAAAAGGCAATACTTAAGAAGACCCTACTCAATCGTCAAAAAAAAGAGGAGGGCGTGACTGGATTAAGGTCAATATCAGTATTGACAGTTCTTAACCATTTTCATTCTTTGTGGTGCAGTTCGGCTGCATGGATGGCTAACGGGAGCTTTACTTTAAGATCGTTGCTTCGGCAGCATTTTTCTTATTGTACTCCCTCAGTTAGATAAGATTAGCTCTCAAATACTCACTTATTCGCAGGATTTCAAATCACTTGAAATAACCTTAGGGGACGGATGAAAGGCGTTGTTAGCATTTTGGCTACATGAAGGCGTACTTAAATAAAGGAGGTAGTGGCATCTCCATTATTTTCCATATAATGTACGTATACTTCACGCCACCCCTGGAGGTTTTCGCTCCCATGTCTCAACGGGTCAAATGCCCTCTCATTCCTTCGTCATACCTATCCAAGTGGTAGATGCCGGTCTTTCTAACGGAACGGGTCAGAGCCCTTTTGCACAATAAATCCGGTACTTCGTACTTTCTTTGAAATCCTACGAATAAGCCAATATTCGAAAGTTATTAATCTTAAAGTAAATAATTATGATATTAATATAAAAAATATTTTTTAGTTTATTTAGTTAAGCAGCCATTGGTGCAATTAGTTTTACTTTGTGGGGACAATAAGATTCATTATTTCTGGCCATTCCAACTAAAACTCTTGCGAGTTTATTAATTAATTTCATAATTGATTTCATTTTCTTCATCTTTTTCACTTTAACATTGTTAGCGTGTAGTTCTTTAAAATCAGGGTTGTTCATGACAAGACTCATAGTCGCTAAATACAAGAAGCGCCGTAAACGAGATCTCCCACGTTTAGAGAGAACAATTTGACCTTTCCATTTTCCTGAACTTGCCTCTGCAAGATGCAATCCAGCATGACGCAATAAAGAATTGCCGTGTGCAAATCCACTTAGATCTCCTGATTCTCCAAGAATGCCTGCAAGGGAAATTTCGCTAATTCCTTTAATGCCAAGTACCTTTCTTGCGAAAGGTATATGTTTAAGGACATCAGTGACTTCCTTTTCAACTCGCTCAAGCTGCGGGGTTACTAGATCAAACTCTTGAATCAATTGTTCCAGGTGTAGCTTATAAGCGTCAAGTGCTTGTCGGGTTCCGACTGTATGCATAGCTAATTCAATTAATACCTGTGCTTTTCTTAAACCAGGTTGTCTCTTCATTTGGGTTTTCCAGCCTAAAACGATATCTTGTGCTTTCATTGAACGGAGTTCAAGTGGTGTAGGGAATAAGCGTAGAGTTGCTATTGCCCCTTTGCCTTTAACATCTTTGAATACCTGACGAAGTTCGGGAAAAACAATATCAACCCAACGGTTTATTTGATTAATAGCACTGACAAGTCGTTTAACCGATATGTCACGGTTAGACATTAAAACTCTTAGTTTTTCAAAGGCCTCAGAAGTAGGTCGAATAAAGGAATAGTAACCATTCTTGACCATATCAGCAATAACAAGAGCATCTTTTTTATCACTTTTTGAACGGCTATTATCACGGTTTTCCTTATTCTTTTTTACGAGGTGTGGGTTAACAGTTACTGCTTCAATATCTTGGTCATATAGCCATTTTGATAGTTTAACCCAGTAATGTCCTGTAGGTTCCATGCCGATTATAGTTGAAGTAAAATCTTTTAAGGTTTTTAACTGGTTAATCCATTGTAATAATCTAGCAAAACCCTCTTCATTATTTTCAAATGTAAGAGGATCGCCGACTATTATTCCACGGAAATTTACAGCTCTAGCTACGTGTAATTCTTGGGCTATATCCACACCAACCACGAGGTGTTTATCTGAAATTCTCTCAATTAGTTGATTTTGTTTGTCTTGCATTTTAAACTTCATATTAGGGTTCCTCCTTAAGGTTTTGAGTTAGAGTGGTATCTATACTCATATCTTACTGAGGGACCTAATTTTTTTCAAAGTTGATAATTAGCTGTCTACAGGAATTCTAACAAGGCAGGATAGTTCAAGAACGGTGATATTATGATAGTAAGAAAAGAGGTGCAAAATGCTTTTAAACAATTTTATGAATGAGAATTTTCCAAACTTAGAACTTAGACCACCCTTGTTTTATTGTTGGGATATGGGTATACGGTTTGAACTAGGGGTGGAGTGGAAAAGGGAGTATGACTACCCCAACAACCCCTATGTACTGGGGTGTTATAAAAGGGCAATTACATTATTTGAAGCTTTGCATTCTCCAATGGAAGATATTTTTGTCTTGATGGATGTAGATGATTTTGATAGGGGCAAAAACATTAGACATCAGTTAAAGAACTTTTCTCGCTATGTTGAAAAATCATTATTGTTTAGGCTGAAACATCAAGCAATACCTTATATATACCTAGAGGATGATGAAGAAGTTACATATAAAACTCATAGATTTTCTCTATGCTGCAAAACATCTGATTTTAAATACGTCCCATTATTAAAAGCAATTTGTAATCAAGACTTGGGGTTGAAACCGAGTATTTTCCATAGAGTTTACTTCATAAATATCAATAAGAAAACTATATTACACGTTTACGATGACAGAGGTTGTGACTTATTAGCGACATCGCCCGAAACAATTAGACATATTTATGAAGGACACAATGATTGGATTTTAGATTACGATAGGAATGAAATAGACAAGGTATTTAAATAAAGGAATTTAGTTTTTCTTTTGCTAACAGGTGCGAGAGTTCAAAAAGGAGTTGCGGCGGCAGCTCTTTTCTTATAAAAGTGCCAGACACCATCCATTTTTATTGCACTAACGGGCATTTTAGCTGTACAAGTTATAAATTTAATGGTTTAAAGTTATAGAGCATTTCTTTGAATGAGGAATGCTTTTTATTTTTGCTTAAACATAAACATACAATAAAAATGTTATTTAATTTAATAAAAATTTATTGTAAAACGATAAATTATATATTAAAATCAAAATCAGAATAAATAAGTGAGGTGCTTTTTATGGGAAAAGTAACAACGTTGTTTTTAAAAATAGCTGTTATTCTTTTAGGAGTCCCAGTTCTTGCTCTGTGCCTCTTTTTGGTGCCTGAGATGGCGAATCTTGCAGTAAAATTGCTTCCGGAGTTTGTTTTTATTAAATATCTCGTTTTCATCGCATTTGATGTATCGGCGATCCCTTTTTACTTTGCTTTATATCAGGCTTTCAAACTCTTATGCTATATTGACAAAAATAAAGCTTTCTCCGATTTATCTGTAAAAGCTTTAAAGAAAATCAAATACTGTGCCATCACAATCAGTATTTTGCAAGTGCTAGTTTGGCCGCTTTTCTTTATCTTTGCGGAAGTAGACGATGCACCAGGAGTTATCTTTGTCGGATTGGTTGTTCCTTTTGCTTCGATGGTTATCGCAGTCTTTGCTGCTGTTCTCCAAAAACTTTTACAAGAAGCAATTAATATCAAATCAGAAAATGATTTAACGGTCTGAGGTGAATAACAATGGCAATTATAATCAATATTGATGTGATGTTAGCAAAAAGGAAAATGAGCGTAACAGAACTTTCGGAGAAGGTTGGAATAACAATGGCGAACCTTTCTATATTGAAAAATGGAAAGGCAAAAGCGATTCGATTATCCACTTTAGAGGCAATTTGTAAGGCTTTAGAATGTCAGCCTGGAGATATTTTAGAATACAAAAGTGACGAAGACAGTTAAACATGGTGGAGGAAACTTAATATAACAATTATTAGGGGAGGTATAACTATGGACATTAACAATTTGATTATTGAAAATATCGCTAACCCTCATGAGCTGGAGAGAATGTATAGAAAAGACCCGAAAGCTTTTAAAAAGTCATTCGCACAAGCATGGGAACAAAATCCTGATTCTGAGGTTCTTGGTGTTTGGTATGAAAGATTGCATTTCAAGGAGACAGCAAATAGAGAAAAATCTTCCTTGCTTCAAAAAGGTTTCTTATTCATGGGCATATTAGCCATTATAGCCGGGATAAGCACCAGGATCATTTTCCATTTTGTCGAACAGGAAGCAATTGCCCCAATTAACCTGGCTTTTGGTATCATTCCCTTTATTGCTGCCTATTTTGTTTACAATAATACTCCGAAAAAAAGTGTGATTTATTCCCTTGCAGCGTTGTTCCTAATTTCCGGGTTTTATCTTAATATGCTGCCATTAAATGATAAAGACAGTATTATCCTTGTTTATTTACACCTTCCCATATTCTTATGGGTATTGGTAGGGCTTGCATTTACAGGAAATGAATATTCAAAAGGCAGTACAAGATTAGCCTATATTAAATTTAATTTGGAATATTGTATTCTCTACGCCAGTATAGCAGTTAGCGGAATGGTACTAGCAGCATTAACCATGCGGTTATTTAGCTTTGTTGGCTTAGATATAGAAGACTTCTATTTTAGTAATGTCGTTTTATTTGGTGCTGCCGCTCTCGCTATTATGGCTGCATACCTGGTATCAATGAATATTAAACTTGCTAAGAATATTACACCATATATAGCTAAAATTTTTAGTCCTCTTGTCCTGGTCACATTGTTAGTCTATCTTATAACGGTTATATGGGTCGGAAAAAATCCATTCTTGGACCGCAATTTCCTGATAGTCTTCAACGGAATACTCCTTGGTGTATTGGCAGTTACCATATTTTCCATTATCGAGAGCGACTCAGACGAGAAAAAGAACATTTCAGATTATATAAATTTTTCCTTAATTGTTCTTGCGCTTATCATTGATAGTGTGGCTTTGTCAGCCATCGTGTTCAGACTTTCTTCTTATGGGATTACGCCTAATAGACTTGCTGTTTTAGGAGTAAACATACTTATCTGGGCAAATCTAATTTGGATTATGCTCTCCTATATGCGTTTTCTACAAAATAAATCCGGACCTTCAACTATCCAAGATGCCGTTACAAAGTATTTGCCGGTCTACGGAATTTGGGCAGCTTTCGTTACATTTACTTTTCCTATAATTTTTAATTAGAATGGCTTTGTTAATGTAACGAAACGCTAATCTTCTATAACGTATAAAATCCTTAGTCCCGATAATATACAGCTTTTTATGCAGAGTTGCATATTATCGGCTTATTTTCATTAATAAAGTTAAAAAAAGGGTCAACAGCAGTTGACCTTCTTTGTAGAAAAAAGTAGAAATATGTATATGTTAATATTTGAATATTCGAATTAAAGATAATACAATTGATTCATGGATAAGTTAATGACAATGAAAGAAGCAAAAGAATTACTTGGAGTTTCAACCAAAACCATTCAGAATTAGGATAAAGCGGGTATCATTCATGTTTTGCGTACACCTGGGGGACGCAGAAGAATACCATTAAGTGAAATAGAAAGGATACGCGGGGGCTCAAGCGAATTCAGGAAGAAAAAATTGGCTATTTATGCCAGAGTCTCCTCAAATGAACAGAAACAAAAAGGTGATTTAGATAGACAAATCCATTTCATAAAAGAAAACTTAGATGAGGATGTTTTAATCATAGGTATCTTGTCTGACGTTGGTTCGGGATTAAATGATAGAAGAAAAGGACTTCATAAATTAATGAAATGGGCGAAAGAAAATGAGATTACGGATGTCGCTATTCGATATAAAGATAGACTAACAAGATTCGGCTATGGATATCTAGAAGAATATTTTAATAGTCATGGGGTAACTATTCATGTACTTGATAAAGAGGAAGTAACTAACACAGTTCAGGAAGAATTAGCTGATGATCTTATCAGTATTATCACTAGTTTCTCGGGGAAACTGTATGGTCTTCGTAGTAAAAAACACAAGGAATTACAAAAAACAGTGAAGGAGTCGATTATGGATGTTCAAAACCTATCAAACGAAGTTGAAGAACGACATAATCAATCTCAAGAATCATAGCACTATAGCAGTTTATGAATATTTCCATCAGAATGCAAAATACTTTGGAATGCTTGAAAGAAAGCTCTTTGTTGATTTATATGTGCGAAAGAAACCATCAGGTGATTTAAAGAAATTATATTGTGCTGCACATAAGATAACTGCTCGTCAATATAACAGCATTAAAAAACAATTAGATGGTCGAATGTCATCTAAGTTGGAATTATCGAAGCTATATAGGAAAGACATGAATGAAAAAGTTAAAAACACTACTAACCTCATCCGTTCAAAAGAAGAACAGAAAGTGAAACTTCAATCTAAACTCCTCAAAATGAAAGGGAATGAGGCAAATTTCCTCAAAAAGGTAATGCAATATCGGAATATAAAGAGATCCATTCATCAAAAGAAAAGAAAACTGTATTCCTTACTATTAAAACTAGAAAAATTAGAAGGTGACTTTAAACAAGAAAAGATAAGAATCTGTTTTGGCTCAAAGGACTTGTTCCAAAAACAGTTTCATCTTGAAGAAAACGGCATCACTTTTAGGCAGTGGAAAAAGGAATGGGAAGAAAAAAGAGCTGCCCAATTCACCCTAATTGGATCAAAGGACGAAACATTCGGGAATCAATCGTGCACATATGATGTAGAGAATAATCTTAGAATTCGAGTGTTTTCGAAGGATGAAGAAGTGTTTGGCAACTACGTTAACCTTACAAATGTTATGTTTGGTTACGGACAAGAAAATATAGATAAGGCAAAAATCCCCAGTATAGGTTATACAAAGGGTAAAATGAATCAAGTTATATACTATAGAGCGTTAACGTGGAAGTTTGTTCGTAAGAATGGCAATTGGTATGCTTACGTTACGGTTGATGTAGATATTCCTCCAATCATTTCATTGAAGAATAACGGAATTCTTTCGATTGATTATAACTATGGTTTCTTAGCTGTTTCAGATGTTGACCGATTTGGAAATCTCGTGCATTCCTTTCAAGTTCCCTATCAAACTACTCATTGCACAAGTGAACAAACAGAACAAAACCTCAGCGTGGCATTAAAAACAGTCATCCTCTATGCGATAGAAAAAGCAAAGCCGATTGGGTTTGAGAACTTAGATTTCAAAAAGAAAAAACAAAATTTAAAACGGATGTCGCCTAAACAAGCAAAAATGTTAAGTGGTTTTGCTTACTCAACTTATCAATCCATGTTACAGAGCAAATGTGAAGCAGCTGGTATTGAATGTATTTCAGTAAATCCTGCGTATACGAGTCAAATTGGACATCATAAATTTATGAAGAAGTACGGAATTAGTTCACATGAAAGCGCAGCACTTGTCATTGGAAGAAAATGTTTAAACTTCAAAAGAATCGAAAAGATCCCTCAACACCACATTTTAAATAAGAATAAGAAAGACTCGATCTTAAAAATGGACCGATTGAGTCAGTGGAAAGAAATTTGTACGCAGTGGAAGAAATATAGTTTTAACAATAAAATTTATTTATTAAACCGAATCTAGTTGCATTTACGGTGGCAATGCCATGTTGAACCTGTAAGGAAGAAAGCATGCCCATGAAATCGTAGCTTTAGATGCAACACTGCAAGACCTAGCAGGTATTGGATTACCCATCAAGGCAGTGGTACTGGTCCTCAGATGTCCTTGGTATCTGTGTGATGTGGCTTTATACCTTTGATGTAAGAGTGCAATTCTCTCATGCGAACCGTGAGGGGTTTATCGTTCTTGCCCTTGCGTTAAGTGGAATGATATTTATTTCTACTTAATTTCGAACGGTATTCTAACTAGAAGCCATAATATATTCTTGCAACTGGATTCTTTAAAATATGTCCAGTTTCATGTGCCCAATAAAAAAGGATTTCATGAAACGTATTGGATATGCTAAACTTGCAGGTTTTAAGTTTGAGTTTGATTTAGATTAAATCTGAAAAGATGTACTTACACGAACGGGTGCTTTAATGGAAGAATAATCATGAAATAATTAGACTTTTTTTATAAAGATTGATCTCGAAAAATACAAATTATAAACGAAATTATAAATTCATATACCAGCGAGACAAGAGAATGTCGGCAATGTGGAATGAAAGAGAATATATGATAAGAAAACAAAAAAGAGAAGGATTATCCTTCTCTTTAAATATGGTCAATTATAATTTACGTACGTTAGTAGCTTGAGGGCCACGTTGACCTTGCTCAATGTCAAATTCAACTTCTTGACCTTCATCTAGATTTTTAAAGCCTTCACTTTGAATAGCGCTGAAATGTACGAATACATCATCTCCGCCTTCTTGCTCAATAAATCCAAAACCTTTTTCACCGTTAAACCATTTAACTTTACCAGTTGCCATTAAAAAAATCCTCCTAAAATTTTATCGACCATTTTACAAATGACAAAATAAAAGTAAAAACTGTAACCTCTAAGAAGATTTAATTTTGCTATCTCCGTTGAAGTTACAGCTCCTTTAAATCTTTATCGTTAAAGTAAAATGGTTTAAAAGCACTATAGCATTTCACCAATCCAAAAGCAAATAATGGTTTAAAAGTAAGGATCTGTTAAACGATATTGTTGATTTTCTTCTTAAGTTAAACGAATGGATAATCTGCAATTTTTAACATGGTTTGAAAAATCGAGCAAAAGCTGACATGACTATGAATGAGTGGAGAGAATTCAAAAGGGAACAAATATAACGTCAAGTTGGCTTATTATTTTCCGAAAAGAACACCCGTGCAGGGCGTGAGCCCGTCTTTAGACATGGGATGAA
The DNA here is from genome assembly GCF_036670025.1 of Niallia oryzisoli. NCBI lineage: Bacteria > Bacillati > Bacillota > Bacilli > Caryophanales > Bacillaceae > Niallia > Niallia oryzisoli. Next base: position 2,371,510 of record NZ_CP137640.1, read on the forward strand.
TTTTTGGTTGGCTTTAGCCAAAATTGCTGAACGTCCCGAACAAACGTGCTATAATAAACTTGTACTAATTGGGCAATTGTTCTTTGAAAACTGAACATATGAGGTTGTGACAAGAAGTGCTTTGTCACGTAAAATGTTCAAGCATTAAGGCGTAAACTACTTAGGCGAAGAAAAGGAGGGTCCGCCCGAAAAGGGGGGAAACCGTTTGAACTTAGTAGCCGAAAAGTAGTCAAAAAAGTAGTCCCAAAGGCTTTTGCTAACGGGATAGCGGCGGTGTGTTCCCCGCCACTTGTGGTCAATGTGCGTAAGCATCAACCCGGAAACTCGTGACTTTTAGTCATGAGAGGTTCATTGATGAAATAATAAATTATCATTAGAACTTCTAGTTAAATTCCCTTAATAAATGTAGTTTGAAAAGGTCAATTTTGTGAAGAAATATACTTAAAGTAACGGATTGCAAGAGTTGAACAACGGGGATTGCCGCGGCGATCCTTTTACTTATTCGACTATAGCAGAAGGTTAATTTAAGAAAATAGATCAAGGGATTTATTGGCTCTATAGGTTATGAAGGTCCACAATTTCTAAAATCTAATAATAATTCTATGCCCATCTTGGCTAACTGTATAACTTGAAGACCCCTATAGTTAATCACACAAAAAAAGCATCCGATTATTCGGATGCATACTTAATTATTCCATGTAAGTAAACTGAGTATTCTCTCTGTACATATTCTCTTAATTTAATTCTTTTTTCTGTTTCTAATACACTAACCAATTCTTGAATCTTTTTTTCATTTTCTTTTGTAGTAGGAATCTCTAATGAAAACATATTACCTCGACTACTATTTAGCATTTTTTTTAATAACTCAACTTTATTCATTGGATAATCCCCTTTATATACTATATTCGACATAAAGGCGAATTTTTCCTTGGAACTTCTTATATAGTCTCATGTTTTACCTACTTTCCACTAAAAAAATCTGATTACAGGTACTATGACAGGAATGGGGTAGCTTTTTCATTAGCTTTTTTATAACTACCTTCTACCAATCTAATCATATCACGACCTGATATCTTTTCTGTTTCATGATAACCTTCTTCATCACGCAAACTCATGTACCAGCTGCTATCGTTATCTTCATTTAACCTATATAACTTATTGGTAAAAACATTTGTATAAAAATCTCCATTTCTTAGCCTCATATTATCTCCCTCTCAAATGTATATAAACTGTATTATACCCAAGATAATGACCTGGAGCCATTAGACATATACAGTCCAAAAATCCTTGGAATGCAGGGGAAAAGTGTGAAAAATCAGCGGTAGGGACAGAGCTTGGATAGTTGTATAAATTGTATTTTTCCTTATTCAGCTAACGGGTAGCTTTCGTTTAATGAGTATCATTTGTAGCGATCAGAAGAGCGGAAGTAAACTGATACACACAAACAGCTTGAAAAAGGCGAGCACTATGATAAGTGCTGCCTTTTTTATTTATCCATTGTTTATGATAGGAGTTGGTCCTCCATTTGCGGCCGCTCCTCCAGCCTGCCTTGTTTCATCATGAATTTAACTCCCTCATGTGAACACAGAAATACATCTTTGGCTACTTTAGACTGTGAATCATCTCGGTCGTTTTAGGAATGGTCACATAAGGCGGCTCCGTTTTTATTCTCTTTTTTAACCCCCTGAATAGAAAACAGTATCCTTTACTTTTTTTACACCTTCCAATTTCTTAATTTCCTCTACTATTGAATCAGTTGGAGCTTCAATTTCAATAAAAGTAGTTCCGTCAGATGTATATGGTTCATTTTTTAGACCGAGACTGTTTAAATAATTTTGAACTTCTGCTTCCTTACCCATTTCAACTTGTGCTGTTTTATAGAGCATTTATATCTCCCTTTTTGTTTTATTGTCTTTGGTGCAAATTGATCCGCCGCCCACGTTTTGCGTAGTAGGAAACGTCCGTTTTTTATTTTTTTCCTAAATAATTATTTAAATCACAATTACTATTTTTTCTTTTTTGAACAAAAAAGGATAGGCTATAGGTCCAACCGCTTGAAAACAGTTGGAATAGAATATCTATTGCAATGGGGAATATAGCAACTGAAAAATAATAACTCTTAGCGAACATCCTTATTGTGTATTGGACGCACTTAATAATATTATTAATATTCAGCGATTGGGCGCTTTTCGAAATAAGGAAAGCGTCCGTGCCAAGGACTTCATGAAACGTATTTGATAGGCTAAACTTGCAGGTTTTAAGTTTGAGTTTGATTTAGATTAAATGTGAAAAGATGTACTTACAATAATGGGGGCGTTTCTGGAACAACTGAAAACGCCTTTTCTTATTTTGCTAAATGGCAGGATAGTGGAATAAGAAATTTATGGGAATATACTGGTTCCAAATTTTAGTTAAATCTCAAATAACGGATTTGACTACAGTATGCCTTCATTATTTTAAAGCATACTATACAAAGCACTGTGATTTAATTAGCGTTTAAGATGAAAAAGGGATGGTGTAAGATGAAAAAGCAGCTCCCACCTGGCCAATTCGAAACAGAAAAATGGCCAATACTGCACACAGGGGATGTTCCTGATTTTAATGATATCACATGGAATTTCAGACTTTTTGGTGAGGTGAAGGAAGAAAAGTCCTTATCCTATAAGGAAATCAGAGGGCTTCCAAAGACCATATCAACCGTTAATATGCATTGTGTTACCACCTGGTCTAAATTTGATACAACTTTTGAAGGAATTGCACTTAGAGAGTTATTGAAGTTTGTTGAAATTAATGAAGGTGTGAAATACATTAAAATTTACGGTTACTACAATGGGGACAGATTTGGTTATTCTGCAAACCTGCCACTAGAGCCTTTATTAGGGGACGATTCTTTGTTTGTATACCGTTGGAAGGATAAAAATCATGATTGGCATGATATTGATCAAAAACATGGTTATCCACTAAGGTTTATTCCACCAGAAGTATTTTATCTATGGAAAGGCTCAAAGTGGGTTTCAGGGATTGAGTTTATGAAAGTAGACGAGGCTGGTTTTTGGGAAGAGCTTGGCTATTCGATGACAGCAAATCCATTTAAAGAAGAGCGGTACCGTTAACACAGGCTATGAAACAAAAAGGAGGGTGGGAAGTACTTAAACTTTTGATACTTTGCTTCCAATAAAAAAGCAAGGCCATTTTTTTGTAACGGTGCAGGTTAATGGAATAGGAATGGATTCCATCTATTCCGAATGGAAGAACGACAAAAATGAAAACAGAAAGAAAAACCGTAGTATTTTTCTCATTGAGGATCTCTTTACATTGTGAGTAAAGGCTAATAGTTAATTCAAAGTCAACAGTGGACAGAAGTTAAAAGAAAACAACTCATTTTGTTCACAAACGGGTGCAATAATGTAAAATGAGCGATACTTAGAGGATCGCTTTTTTTAGTGTGCCAGGCACCATCCATTTTTATTGCACGAACGAGCAGTTTAGTTCAATAACTAATTATGATAAATGGCTCTTGTTACAGTATTCAGCATATTATAATGTTAAAACGACTTCAGCGTGACAATTTTATATTTGCTTTGTTTATGTAGTTTAATTCAATAGGAGGGTTACATAGAGAAGACTTTACATGTTCTGGGAATATGTGGCAAATTACGTAAAAAATCGTTTAGAAATTACTATAAAAATAAAATGCTTTTATATAGATTAAAACAACTTTTTGGTGAGGATATAATAAATTGAAGCAAGATAAGGTTTTTCGATTGTTAAAAATGTTTTTTAGGAAGGGTAAAGAAAAATGCTTTATATATGGGATATTGAGAAGATAATTATAAATACATTACAAGAGCTCAAACTTAAAATAAATGTTGAATCCAACAAAAAACTCACTGCACCGATGAGTTATAACGTTTCGACAAATACGATAAAGTTTAACTACATTCAAATTAACGGATATAACGCTAAAATTAACTTTAAAATGAAAGAAACAGATGAAAACTTTGTAAAAATTATTCTTTATCATCAGCTCGGTTATTACTTAGAATATAGGAAAAATCCACGAGTTTTAAAGACTCTCATTTACGGTAAAGAAGAAGAAAAGGAACAGCTTTTAGCAGAAATCGAAGAGAATTCTTGGGAATGTGGAAGAACACTGGTACCCGAATATCTATTAAAAGCATATGATCAAGTACGTGAATTGGATAAACTATGGGACAAATAGGTTTTCAAAATCATACAACTCTCGATTCGATTGAATCGCAGAATCTATAGGTGTGATGACTTTGGGGAAACGTAAACTTTAAATATAATCTCATGATATCCATCCATCGTAAATAAACATTCCCACGGGTGCGGCGTTCTACCCCGACTATCGATAAAATAAAACCATATAAAAAAAGGTCAACCAGAAATATCGAAATATCTGGCTAACCTTATATTATGAACGAGTACAGGAGTAGAAGAAAGGGTCCCTGCGACGATCCTATTTGTTATTGAGTTAACGGGCAGCATTCCTGTAATGAAGAAATATGAGGTTTGAATATAAAAAAGCCCCTTGGTAAGATATGAGTGTCCCAAGCTTGGCGGCAAAAAGGACATAAACATACTACCAGGAGGCTATTTAAATGAATTATAACCAAAATAAAAAAATTGCTCAAATTACTTCTCAAACATTAATTATAGGTGTTGATATTGCTAAATACAAGCATGTGGCAAGAGCCCAAGACTTTAGGGGTTTAGAATTCTCAGCACCCTTATACTTTGAAAATACTAAATCTAGCTTTAACGGTTTCATAGAGTGGGTTAAAAACTTAATGGATCAAAACAAAATGGAAAAAGTGATCGTAGGAATGGAGCCGACAGGTCATTATTGGCTTAATTTAGCTCACTTCCTTAAGGAACAAAATATTAAGTTTGTAGTGGTAAATCCTATGCATGTAAAGAAAAGTAAAGAGTTAGATGATAATTCTCCTACTAAAAATGACGTAAAGGATGCCAGAGTTATTGCACAGCTCGTCAAAGACGGGAGATATGCCGAACCTAATATTCCACAAGGAGTATATGCAGAACTTAGAGTGGCTCGAAAAATACGTGATCTCTTATCTGTTGACCTTCAAGCAGTTCAAGGACAAGTCCATAATTGGATAGATCGCTACTTTCCAGAATTCCTTACCGTCTTTAAAGATTGGGAAGGTAAGGCTGCAATACAATTATTGAATTAATTTATTGCCAAATGAATTAATCAATCATACAGAACAAGAAATACTTGAACACCTTCGAAAAGCTGTTAAACGTGCGGTGGGACTCAGTAAAATAAAAGAACTAAAGCAGGTGGCAATGGTTTCAATTGGCATTCGTGAAGGTTCGGATATGGCTAAATTAGAGCTTCGCACATTAATAGATAAGTATGAACTCATAATTGAAAAGTTCGAAGAACTGGAATCTAACATAGATAAACTTCTTGAACAAATTCCTGGTGTTGAACAAATGTTGGCTATTAAAGGAATAGGGAAAGACACAATTGCAGGGTTTTTCTCAGAGGTAGGAGATTTAACTTACTACTCACACCCAAGACAAATTATCAAATTAGCTGGGCTTAGTCTAAAGGAAAATACCTCTGGAAAGCATAAAGGGCAAACCAAAATTACAAAGAGAGGAAGGAAGACCTTAAGAGCTCTCCTTTTTCGAGTAGCAATGCCTTTGGTGGCTAAAAATACTGCGTTTAAAGCCTTACATGAGTATTTTACAAAACGCCCAAATAACCCTTTGAAGAAGATGCAATCTCTAATCGCAATTTGTAATAAGCTCATACGGATTCTGTTCACGATCGGTAAAAAACAGTGTGAATTTAGTGAGGAACGTATGTTAAGGGACATTCCTCATATGGTGGCATTACAGAAAGCAGCAGCTTAATTTTCTTTTCATCGGGATTATTTAGTAGGTTAATTGTTATAAACATTTGAAGCACGGATTAGTCAGTAAAACAACTAAAGTACGGGCAAAGACCCTGTCGGGCAGCATGACTGACATCCACCTCATGGAAAGGTTGGACGAAGGAATTTTGGAGCAAAGACTCTGTGAGAAATGGGAGGGTTGACCTCCATGAGAAATGTGGAGATCCACCAGTGCGACCATTCTTTACCTATATATCCACCTTTAGGATAAGGTTGGTTTGGTAACTATTAATTGTTTTTTCACTTTGCCCCCAAAATTATCCTTTAGTACACAACTCTTCCAATATTCAAATAAATTTTCAAACAGACTACTGCGTAATTTGGAGAAAACAAGAGAAATCGAGAGATTTCCCTTTCTATATAGAGGGAGGTTAGTTGAATAAGGTACTATTTGGATCAAGATAGATATAAGTAGAAAAGTTAATAACAAGGGGTGATTTTTTGGAGAAAAATATTGGTGATGAATTATTTTACTAAGTTTTTACTATTTTTACTGATATATGAAAGGAATGGCAGTACACTAATCTAACAAGGTTTACTTCAGTAAAATAAGGTATAATATTTGTTGAATAGATTCTCTTTAAAGACAAGAAAAGTAGGTGAACAAAGTGGGAAAATACCAATTGGATTACAAAGGTCAGGCAGCTGTGACAAAATTTCATGAAAAACAGACACCTGAAAAATTTGATAAAAAGCAGCAACTTGAAAAATTACGTGGGGAGTATTTGAAAAAGAAGCAAAAACAAATAGATAAATAATATGAATGAAAACATAGGAAGACTAAAATCTCCCTATGTTTTTCTTATTCGAAGTTCTTTTTTCAATTGCGATAGTTAAGAAACATTGTATTCATCGTAAACTGGATTTAACTTTTATGTTTTATTTAATAATTGATTCAACTAACGGGTGCGTTGATCCAATGGATTAACGCCTTTTTGCGTTGAAGTTATCAAGCTAAAGGGAATTAATGTAAGAAAGTCGCCTTTTACTTACTAGGAACTAGACCTTTTAAGTGTAATAAGGAGGTTTAATAATGGATGGATTTTAACAATGGCAAGCAGAAAAGTAAATAAAACCAAAGAGGAAAAAACTTTTTTTGCAAGCTTTTAAAAAATAAGTGTTATCTCAAATTACGGATAGAGTTCTACAAGAAGCAGTTTAATTGCAGGGTGTTACCAAAAATAAAGATTCATTACGCAAAGTAAAAAAGATATTGAAGCTCTCTACGCTTCAATATCAAAACAGTTTAAAATGAACAAATCTTCAAGCCTGGACTAGCTGGATTCGAATCAACAATCACGGAGTCAAAGACTGTTGCCTTACCACTTGGCTTGGCTATAGTCCAACAAGGGGATTAGTATTATTGATAACGGTTTTGTTCATTTTGTTGTTGGCTTGAATTTTTTTGACCTGAACTTTCTTGTGCTTGAGCTTGTTGTAAGTTTCTTGGATTTATATTAGCTTGAGTAGGTTGAACAGCCTGTTGTGCTTGCTGATACTGTTCTTGATTCTGATGATTTTGTGCCATTTTAAAAGTCTCCTTTATGATTCAGCATTTTTATTAAAGACTAGTTTAATTTGCGCTTCTTTATTATGTATTAAGTCTTTGAAAAATATTGATGCATTCGAAAATCCCCTTTTCACCGCTCATAAGAACGATTAATGTGAATCGCCTTATGGAATCTAACAGGCAGTTTAGTTCAAAAAGGAATATTTTCACTTAAACGAAAAGGGGCTACTTCATCTTACGAGAGCTTTGATAATAAATATTATATCACTAGCCGGTTTTGCTATCTTAGCGACCTTGGTAACTGACGATAAGATTGTTTATTTCGATAGCACTGTTATCTCTTATATTCAAGGATTCGAAGCACCAGCATTGACAGTCATTATTAAATTTTTTACCTATATAGGTTCTACGGTTTCCATTGTGCCACTTTCCATTCTTATATTGGTCTTCTTATACAAATGTATTAAAACATCGTTCCGAGTTAATACTATTTTTTGCTGTAATGGTGGGTTCTAACATCCTCTTCTTCTTATTAAAATTGTATTTTCGCAGGGCAAGATCTGATTTACATCGACTCATTGAGGTTAGTGGTTACAGCTTTCCTACTGGTCATGCAACCAATGCTTGTACCTTGTATGGAAGGTTATTTGTCATCGATTAGTGCTGCTGATAAGTCAGTAACCCTTTGTTTAAGTAGGAAAATATTTAATTCTTAGGTGGGAAATAATTATGCAGCATATTGATTTCCTAATTGAGCATTTTGGATATTTAGGAATCATTGTAGTTTTAATTGGCGGTATTGTAGGTCTTCCAATCCCTGATGAGGTTCTTTTAACATATGTTGGCTACAATGTCTTTCAAGGTAAATTTTTGACGAAGAATTTGTTTCAAAAAGTAGGACCGACAGTTTTATTAGTTGGCTACTTTGTTCCTGGAGTTCGCCATTTTGCGGCTTACATCGCAGCAGTAAATAAATACCCTTTTAAAAAATTCGTTGTTTATGCTTATTCTGGTGCATTGCTTTGGAGTTTTACTTTTATCTCATTAGGAAGAGTGCTTGGGGAACAATGGCATTTGGTGGAATCTTATATATCAAAATATAGTGTATATTTCATTATGCTGGTATTAGTCCTTGCAATTGTCTTATATATATTTTGGAAGAGAAGAAGTCAATTAAGAAGTGAGTGAAAAAATGATATTCAAGGAGCTAACATCACCTACAAAAAGGTTTATTTTTTATGCTATATCAGTTTTTATTGCGTTTTTCTTTATTTTTTGGAAATTCGCTGACGAACTTATTGAGAAAGAATTACATAAATTCGATTTAACTATTATTGATTGGGTTCAATCATTTATTTCTGTTAAACATACAAAATTAATGGAATTGATTACCTTTTTAGGCTCCTTTAAAGCTGTTATTTGGATTTCAATCTTAACTATTATCATCATGATCTTAAATAAAAAAAGGTGGGAAGCATTGTTCTTTTTGATAGCAGTGTTAGGTTGCTCTTTTTTCAATACGATACTTAAATGGATTTTTCATCGAACAAGACCCACTATTCATCCGATTATTCAAGAAACAGGCTATAGCTTTCCAAGTGGTCATTCCATGGTTTCATTTGTGATGTATGGAATGTTAACGTATTTCCTTGTTCTTTTTTTCGAAAAAAGGAGTGCAAAAATAATAACTATCATATTTTTTTCCGTTTTAGTTTTATTTATAGGTCTAAGTAGAATTTATCTTGGAGTTCATTATCCTAGTGATGTTATTGCTGGTTTTTCGGCTGGAGGTGCTTGGTTAGTTATTTGTTTGATGTTTTTAAAAATAATTTTAGAAATTAGGAGCAAGAGGAGAAAAAACAATTTAGAAGGGACCTGATTCCCCCCTGATTTGAAGTGAAAGGGTCTAAGGAAATAATCTTTTCGTATTTCTAAAATAAGTTTGTGAAACATTATACTTAAACTATCAGGTGCGTTAGTTGAAGAAGAATTAAGTGATTTTAGGATTGAGATTATATTTTAGTTATTCCATTAAATCAATCTGCGCTTTTGTACATAAAAAAGACAGTTTGTGGAGCAACACTTATATAAATACCTTGATAATACTTCCATACTTAATTTGGTTATTTTGTTACAAACTAAGACCAAAAGATTCATATTTGAGGTGATAAAATGAATCGTGTCGGAAAATATGCAATTGAAAAAGATATGAATGAAACGGAATTATTAAAAATGGTGCTTGAGCTTCCAGATAAGGATAAAATGTTAATGTGGTCTGAGGGATATATCGACCTTGTTATTGAAAAATTACCGAAGTATGGTCAGGATATTTTGGTGAATCGCAAAGATAAATGGGAAGATACGAAAGGCTATTACCAAGACAAGCTTGACAACATCCTTTCAAAGGAAGAAATGAAAATGAAAATGAAGAGCGAACGAAAAGAGTTCGCTCTTTTTGTCATAGAGAACTATAAAGAGTTTCAATCTTTACTCTTCTTATGTTATGACGGGAATTTAAAAGACGATGATTTAAGAAAATTCGTTTACCGGAGGAGATACGGAACAAGAAAAAGTTATTTAATAAAATAAAAAATCCAGAAGTTATAATAAGAAATTTATAATACACCATTGCGCAAAATGGAATCGGACAAAACAGAACGACAGGTTGTAGTGGAGAATTTTTAGAATACATCAACGCACCATCCAGATGAGGCTGGATGGTGCATTTATTTTTATTGTTCCTTTTTAATATCAGCTAAAACCCAAGTGAGCATATTCGTAAAATGATTAAGATGTTCTTGAACGCGCCCAGGGAATTCTCTTTCTAAAAATTCAAGATTATCATTCTCTGTATGCCAGATTTCACCATGTTTCTCAGTTTGTGTATAGCCATCCTGATCGCCAAGTTCCCAGTTGGTTGCTTCAAAATAAGCAATCGAGATTCCTTTTGCCTTGAATGGGGCATGGTCGCTCCAATCTCCTGTGGTACCTTCTGGATATTCAGGATTTATGCCCGAATTCGTTTCGAGAGGAATGTTCTTTTTATTGGCGATATCAAGTGCTAAGTCACGGATCCATCCATCTTCTCCAGCTCCACCGTAAACATAGATATTGTCGCCAGCTAGTAAACTATCAAGATTAATCATCCCGATGGTGTTATCGATTTCTTCTTCAGACATATTGTTAGCATAATACTTCGATCCCTGTAAACCTGTCTCTTCTGCACCAAAAAAGACATATTTTATATCATAGGCGAGATTGCGCTTTTCCAGTGCCTTTGCCGTTTCGAGAATGACCCCGACACTTGAAGCATTGTCATCAGCGCCTTTTCCAACACTAACCGAATCATAGTGCGCGCCAACAATGATTTGTTTGTCTGTATGCTTGTTATCTTTTACGGCAATGACATTGGCGGACTCAGTAATTTTACCCCCTCTTGTATAACTGAATTCCTGCTCCTCAACCTTTAGGTCCAACTTTTCCAGCTCATCGATGATGTACTCGCGCGCTTTCGTCTCATTTTCACTGCCCGCAACCCTCGGTCCGATTTCCTCCGTCAAATACTGAACATGTTGATACGCCAATTCTCCGGCAAATTTCTTTGGTGCTGCAGATACACTTCCAGCTGCAAATAAGGCTGAAATCGTAACTACCCCTGCAATGATTGAACTTTTTACCATTTTTGCATTCATAAAAGTCATCTTCCTCATTTCTGTATATTTATTCTTCCGGATTTATATTCATCCATAATTAAAGATTCGCTATAATCAAAGGAACTCCTCCCAATTTTTTAAAAAAGATAGACTTTAGATTGGAATTACAAAGAAAAGAGCAGCTCATACTAGTATCAAGCTACTCAGTCATTCAGATATTGATATTTTTGTAAATTCGAGAATTATTCCACAAAGCAGATTTCATGGGAATATATAAAAGTATCAAATAGTTTTATGATTTTTTAAAACAGTTATTCCATGTAACAATTTTGGACCCGAAACACCTAAAAGGAAGTTATGGACGGGCGCTTTAATGAAATAACTAAAACCTACTACTGACTCTAATTTTTCAATTTCTTAACTTGCCTTAGAATATTGTTTTATAGATTCTGTCTTCTTCCCGTGTACAAAATAGTATAGAAAGATAGAAAGATAGACAAAAATACAATAACAGCCATTGTCATATACATTCCACGATACCCAGCTAAAGGTACAATGATCCCTATGAAGATAGGTCCAATACCTGACCCGGCATCCATGGCAATATAATACGTTGATGTAGCAAGGCCGACCCGGTGACGTGGAGAATTTTTCACCGCAATCGCTAGGCAACAAGAAAATAGCGTACCATAACCGAGCGCTACAAGTGCACCCGCAGCTATAATATACCAATCTATGTCTGCTTGGCTAAGGAAGATCAGTCCTAGTGTAAAGAATACCAACCACTAAGAAATTTTGTTTTAGCTTGCTTTAAGAAAATAAGAGTTGAATCCCTTGCTTAAACTAGACAATTAATAGACAATGATTGTTACAAGTGATCATTCTTTCTATTTGAAAATTGCTAAATTTTTTTGTAAACTTGTATCCGCTCTTAGGTTTTGGTTTTTGTAGTGAATTGGAGGCCGGAACGACAGTTCACAGCATTTAGCAGTAAAAATGAAAGAGGACAAGCACTCACAAATGAGTGCTTTTATTTGGTGCTGAGAAGATGACAGTTTTCATATTCTAATGTTTTTATAGGGGGTGGAAGAGTGAAGGTTTTTATGGATTTGAAATGGTTCTTTAAACAGGAAAAAAGACCATATATTGTAGGAATCCTTTTATTAATTGTGGTATCGATGCTTGAATTGGTTCCGCCAAAAATCATTGGCATTATTGTAGATGCAATTAAAGAAGGGACTTTAACAGGAAGCGAGCTTCTGAAATGGATGATCATTTTAACGGTCATAGGCATTTCGATGTATGTCATTCGCTATTTTTGGCGGGTCATGATTTTCGGTTCCTCTCTTAAGCTTGCTAGACAGCTGCGGGATATGCTGTATGCTCATTTTACAAAAATGTCGCAAACCTTCTATCAAAAGAAAAGAGTAGGGGACTTAATGGCTCATGCGACGAATGACTTACAGGCAATTCAGCAGACCGCAGGAGCCGGCGTATTAACAATGGTCGATTCATTGACGATTGGAATTGCGGTTGTTGTGATCATGGCAGCTACAATCAGCTGGGAATTAACGCTAATTTGCTTAATCCCCATGCCATTCATGGCGATTATGACAAACTGGTATGGTCGTTTGCTTCATGAACGGTTTTATAAGGCGCAAGAAGCCTTTTCATCTTTGAACGACAAAACGCAGGAGAGTATTACAGGAATTAAAGTCATTAAAACATTTGGTCAAGAAAAGGAAGATGTCGAAGAATTTTATCACCAATCAGCCGATGTCGTGAAAAAGAACTTGGCCGTTGCGCGAGTGGATGCCTTATATGACCCAACCATCGCTGGCATTGTAGGGGTCTCTTTTTTCTTATCGATTGCTTTTGGTGCAAAGTTCGTGATAGATGGAATGATTACAATTGGAGAACTCGTCTCGTTTAATGCTTATTTAGGGCTGCTAGTCTGGCCGATGTTGGCATTTGGCTGGCTGTTTAATATTTTGGAAAGAGGAAGAGCCTCTTATGACCGGATAAGGAAGATCTTAGACGAACCCGTGGATGTAAAAGATACACGGGATGCGCTAGATCAAGTTCCAACTGGGGATATTGCGTTTCATATTAATGATTTTACGTACCCAAGAGAACAGCAGCCTGTATTAAAACAAATTCACTTTCGGTTAAGAAGGGGAGAAACCCTCGGCATTGTCGGAAAAACAGGAGCTGGAAAAACGACGTTATTAAAGCTTCTCATTAGGGAAAGTGAAGGTTTTAATGGAGACATTTTAATCGGCGAAAGACGTATAGATGAATTTAAACTTGAAAGGCTTCGTGAAGCAATTGGTTATGTGCCACAGGAGCATTTCCTATTTTCTGCTACGGTTGCAGAAAACATTTCATTCGCAAAGCCGGATGCTTCAATCGAGAAGGTTCATCATGCCGCGAAATTAGCGAAGGTGGATCATGATATTCTTCAATTTACGGATGGGTATGATACGATTGTCGGCGAGAGGGGCGTCTCACTTTCCGGTGGACAAAAGCAGAGAATATCCATCGCCAGAGCATTATTGATGCAACCGGAAATCCTAATTCTCGATGATTCTTTATCTGCTGTTGATGCGAAAACGGAAGAAGGGATACTAGCCTCATTAAGGGAAACTCGTGCTGGAAAAACAACGATTATTACAGCACACCGTTTAAGTGCGATCCAGCATGCGGATATGATTCTCGTTCTTGATGAAGGAGAGATTGCACAAATGGGTACACACTATGAGCTAATGGAACGGGATGGCTGGTACAAGGAAATGTATCTCCATCAGCAGTTAGAAGCACTTGTAGAGAAAGGGGGAGCACATGGGCAAAACAACTGAATTTACAAAACAGGAGCAGCGTACGATCCTTTTTCGATTGCTTTCCTATACGACCCCTCATTATAAAAAAATTATTTTTGCCTTTATCCTGCTGACGTTGGCTACATTGGGGGAAATTGTCGGACCGCTAATGATTGCGCACTTTATTGATCACTATTTAGCACCGAGACATCTTCCTCTTCAGCCATTGCTCGTTCTAGGAGGAGGCTACCTTGCCATTCATGTAGCAAGGTCGTTTATTACGTATTTTCAACAATATAAATTTCAGGAGATTGCCTTAAAAATCATTCAGAAAATCCGTGTGGATGTCTTTAGAAAAGTACAAGGGCTCGGGTTAAAATATTTTGATAAGACTCCAGCTGGAAGTACGGTTTCTAGAGTGACGAATGATACAGAGGCCATAAAGGAACTGTTTGTAACGGTCATTGCCAGCTTTATCCAAAGTGGATTTTTAATTATCGGCATTTTTATCGCGATGTTCATTTTAAATGTGAAATTGGCAGTATTTTGTTTAATCATTCTTCCGCTTGTTTTTTTGATCATAAAAATGTATCGGAAATACAGTTCAAGTTATTATGCGGAAATGCGTGAACAATTAGGTCTGTTGAATGCAAAGATTAATGAATCATTACAGGGAATGGCCATGATCCAAATGTTCAGACAGCAGAAAAGACTGGAAAGAGAGTTTTCAACGATCAATGAAAAGCATTTTCTTGCCGGTCGTAGAAATATTAAACTAGACAGCTTGCTCTTAAGACCTGCAGTCGAGCTCGTGTATTTTGGTTCTTTAATTATGGCACTAAGCTATTTCGGGATTACCTCTTTAAATAGTCCTGTCGAAATCGGTGTGGTCTATGCTTTTACAACGTATTTGCATCGTTTCTTTAGGCCAGTGAATGACGTGATGAGGCAGCTATCGTTATATCAACAAGCGATTATTGCTGCTGGCAGGGTATTCCGACTGCTTGATGAAACAGAAATGGCACCGGAACAAAAGAATGCGAGTGAAACAAAAATCAAAGACGGAGAAATCGAGTTCCGTGACGTCAGCTTTTCCTATGATGGGAAAAAGGATGTGCTCAAAGATATTTCCTTCACGGCAAAACCGGGTGAGACGGTCGCGTTGGTCGGTCATACGGGCAGCGGGAAAAGTTCAATCATTAATTTGCTGATGAGGTTTTATGAATTTGAGCGAGGGGATATCTTGATTGATGGGATGTCCATTAAGGAATATTCACGTGAGGAGTTACGGGAAAAAATGGGGCTCGTCCTTCAAGACCCTTTCCTATTTTATGGGACGATAAAGGATAACATTCGTTTGCATAACGATTCAATGACCGATGAAAAAGTAAAAGAGGCAGCGGAGTTTGTTCGTGCACATTCCTTTATCGAAAAGCTAGAAGATGGTTACGAGCATCGAGTCGTTGAGCGTGGCTCGACTTTCTCTAGCGGACAGAGGCAGCTTATTGCATTTGCCAGAACCATTGCTACGGATCCAAAGATTCTTGTTCTCGATGAGGCGACGGCTAATATTGATACGGAAACAGAAGAAGAAATTCAAGCTGCTTTAGCAAAAATGCGTAAAGGAAGAACGACGATTGCGATCGCGCACAGATTATCAACGATTCAAGATGCTGACTTAATTCTCGTTTTGCATCAAGGAAACATTGTCGAAAGAGGAACACACCAGGAACTATTGTCGCAAAAAGGACTCTATTATCAAATGTTCCAGTTGCAAAATGGTCTCGTCGTTTCGTAATCTTTTTAAAATCATAGTTAGCAAACTTAAAAGAATCACATATCAACGGTTACAACTAAACCAGTTATTATCTAATTCACGTTCCAATCTTGCAGGGGTGGGGCATTCCTAGACTAAAAAATAGACTTAAACGATAAGGGAAGAGAAAGGTTTGAGAGAATGGATAAAAGCCACGAAGCGCGTTGGTATGAAAGCGTTTCGTGGCTTTTTGATTTTTTTGGGGAATGGATTGCTTGCAGCCTCTCTATACCGTCTTGCCTAGTTGAATCAACTAAAATTTTATTCGACTGGCTTTTTACTCTCATTTTCATCCAAAAAGGCTCTAAAATGATCTCCCCAATTACAAATGGAAGTGACAACAGGTTCTAATTGTAGCCCAATTTCGCTTAGTTGATATTCTACTTTAGGAGGAACAACTGGGTAAACCGCTCTCGTAATAATGTGATCCTCTTCTAATTCCCTTAATTGTCTAATTAACATACGTTGATTGACATCGGGAAGTTTTTTTTGAATTTCGCTTAACCTTAATGGAGACTCTTGGAGCAAACACCAGATGATTGGTATTTTCCATCGTCCACCGATCACCGATAAAGCTAAATCTTTGCTAGTGAAAAAAGTTTTTTCTTTATATAAAATTTCCATCTATGATTGTCCTCTCCTTTTCCTATTTTTTGTTTATAGTGACAAAAACGTCAGTATTGTCCAATAAATTTTAATATGTAATGATGGAAATGTAAATGAGATAACAAAAAAGGAGAGATTCATTTTAAAAAGGATAGCTACTGCTCAATTTACTCCGGCAGAACCATTCTTTAGATTATTTGATGGTGGTGACAAAAACGTCAGTATTGTGACAATATTTATAATGTGTAATTATATAAAATAATTAGAAAATATAACAAAAGAAGAGAAAGAAGGGATTCATTTGAAAAGTAGAGCAGCTGTTGCATTTAAACCAGGAGAACCACTTCAAATTGTAGAAATCGATGTAGAGGAACCTAAAGCAAAAGAAGTATTAGTAAAAATTCTCTATACTTCAGTCTGTCATACAGATGCATTTACATTATCTGGTGATGATCCGGAAGGTGTATTTCCGGCTGTACTAGGTCATGAAGGAGCTGGAGTTGTCGTTGCTGTCGGTGATGAAGTGACTTCAGTAAAACCGGGGGATCATGTGATTCCACTATATACGGCTGAATGTGGAGAATGTAAATTCTGTCGTTCTGGTAAAACAAACTTATGTAGTGCCGTACGAGAAACTCAAGGTAAAGGATTAATGCCTGATGGAACCACTCGTTTCTCTTATAATGGAGAGCCTATTTATCATTACATGGGAACAAGTACATTTAGTGAATATACAGTCGTTAATGAAATCTCTTTGGCAAAAATTGATCCAGAAGCGCCGCTTGATAAAGTTTGTCTATTTGGATGTGGTGTGACGACAGGGATTGGAGCCGTACATAACACAGCAAAAGTAGAAGAAGGAGCTGTGACAGCCGTATTTGGTCTTGGAGCGATTGGATTAGCCGTTATTCAAGGATTGGTTCAAGCAAAAGCAAGCCGAATTATTGCTATAGACTTAAATGAGGATAAGTTTGAATTAGCTAAGAAAATGGGAGCAACTGATTTTATCAATCCTTCTAAATTTGATAAACCAATTCAAGAAGTCATCATTGAAATGACGGATGGAGGAGTAGATTATAGCTTCGAGTGTATTGGAAATGTTGAAGTAATGAAGTCTGCTCTTGAATGTTGTCATAAAGGTTGGGGTGAAAGTACGATTATCGGTGTTGCAGGAGCAGGTAAAGAAATACATACTCGTCCATTCCAATTAGTAACAGGTAGAGTATGGCGTGGGTCAGCCTTTGGTGGAGTAAAAGGAAGAACACAGCTTCCAGGAATGGTTGAAGATTATATGAACGGTGAAATCGATCTGGATTCGTTTATCACACACCACTTAGACTTTAAAGACATCAATGAGGCATTTGACTTGCTTCATAAGGGAGAGTCAATTCGTACGATTTTAACATATGGAGAGTGAGAAAGTGAGTCTTAAACTTATTGAAAAGCGTCGCTCATTCGGTGGGGAACAATGTAAATATACTCATTATTCGGAATTGTTGCAATGTGAAATGACATTTAGTATTTACTTACCATCAAATAAAGAAAAGAAACCAATCCCTCTTATTTGGTGGCTGTCTGGGTTAACTTGTACAGATGATAATTTTAGTCAAAAAAGCGGCTTTCAACGATTGGCTGAGGAATATCAAGTGGCCGTCATGATTCCAGATACTTCCCCACGTGGTGAACATGTGGCTGACGATGAAGCATATGACCTTGGCCAAGGGGCGGGTTTTTATTTAAATGCAACACAAGAACCATGGGCAAAGCATTATAAGATGTACTCGTATATCGCCGAAGAATTATCAGCGATTGCGAAATCGCTAATCCCTCATTTTTCAGGAAAAGAAAGTATGATGGGCCACTCTATGGGAGGCCATGGTGCTTTAGTAGTTGGCATGAAAAACAAAGAAAGATTTAGGGCGATTTCTGCTTTTGCTCCCATTTTAAGTCCAAGTAAAATCCCATGGGGACTAAAAGCTTTCTCCACTTATTTAGGGGATGACAAAGAGGCCTGGAAAGCATGGGATGCTTCAGAATTGATCAAAGAAGCCGGAATGCCGCCTATTCTGATCACGCAAGGAACAGAAGATGAGTTTTACCCTAAACACTTAGATGAAACATATTTTTTAAAGAATGCTCAGGAAAACAATGCAGTAGTCCAATACGAGAAAGCGGAAGGTTATGATCATAGCTATTTCTTTATCGCAACTTTCCTAGAAGAGCATTTTGCTTTTCATAAGAATCATCTTAGATAATCCATCTCATTTAAATCGATGGAATTTGAAAATAAAATATCCACATTGCATGGTAATGTGGATATTTTTAAACTCATTAAGTCATGTGTGATACACCATTTACGATAAAAATGGGTTAGATTGGAGGGAAAGCTACCTATGGATTATAAGAAGATATTGGTCAATGATCATGTAAAACCCTTCTTATTAAAAGCCCGTTATGGGATTGAAAAGGAAAGCCATCGAGTTGACTTATCAGGAAATTTAGCTAGCACAGATCATCCTAAGAGTATTACGTTAAAAGATGATCACCCTTATATTCAGCGGGACTTTTCAGAAACACAGATGGAAATCATCACACCTGTTTCGGAGACATTAGAGGATCTGTTTAATTACTTAGCGGCGATCCATGATGTTGCTTATCGTTCGATGGATGAGAATGAAATGCTATGGCCATTGAGCATGCCGCCACAGTTACCAGAAAACGAAGATGAGATTGTGATTGCAAAATTGGATAATGTTGAAAATACCCGATATCGTCAATTTTTAGCTCATTCTCATGGCCGTCGCAAACAAATGATTAGCGGTATACATTACAACTTTCAATTTGGCGATGAGTTCATCCAAGCGTTATTTAACTTACAATCGGAGATAACTGATTATCGTCATTTTAAAGAAGAGATTTATTTAAAGGTGACAAGAAACTATTTACATTATCGATGGTTAGTGACTTATTTTTATGGAGCTTCCCCTCGCAGCGAAAAAAATTTTTTTGAAGATGATTCTTTAAATGGAGCCGTAAGGAGCATTAGAGGCAGTAAATATGGTTATGTTAATTCCGATAATGTTCTGGTGTCGTATAAGAGTATACAGAACTATCTAGCAGATCTTTCTTCCATGGTTAAAAAAGGGATTCTATCTGAAGAAAAGGAATTTTATGCACCTATTCGTTTAAGAGGTGGACATCATGTGTCAGATTTAGAAGATCACGGTGTTCATTATATTGAATTGCGCAATATCGATTTAAATCCTTTTGAAACTTATGGGATCAGTTATGAACAAGCAGAATTTCTCCATCTTTTCTTACTTTATTTACTATGGAAAGATGAAGGAGATCAATGTGATGAATGGGGAAAAATGGGTGATTTTTACAATGAGATCGTAGCTCTGGAGCATCCATTAGCGCACACACCATTTGAAGAAGAAGCTAAAAGTATCATTGATGAAATGGAACATCTAGTGGACATCTTAGATTTGAGTGTTTCTGATACGTTATTTGTTCATCTAAGAGAAATGCTAATGGACCCAAGCAAGACTTTAGCGGGAAGACTTTATAAAGAAAGTGAAAAAAGCAGTCAAAGTCAAGTGGCTACGTCCATTGCTAAAGAAAATTATAAAAAGTCATGGGATAAACCATATCAATTAGCAGGATTTACTGATATGGAGTTATCGACTCAGATTTTAATGTTTGACGCGATTCAACAAGGTATCCAAATAGAAATCTTGGATCGGCAAGATCAATTTTTAAAACTGAAATTAAAGGATCATGTTGAATATGTGAAAAATGGGAATATGACAAGTAAAGATACTTATGTTTCCAGCTTAATTATGGAAAATAAAACAGTCACAAAGAAAATTCTTCACCAACATGGATTTCGAGTACCTAAAGGTGAAGAGTTTCAAACAATCGAGCAGGCTTCACGTTCCTATCATCTATTTTCCAGCAAACCTTTTGTTGTGAAGCCAAAAACAACAAACTATGGAATAGGAATATCAATCTTTAAAGATGGTGCCAATTATGAGGATTATCAACAGGCACTCAAATTAGCATTTAAAGAAGATTCATCAGTATTAGTAGAAGAATTTATCAATGGAACGGAATATCGATTTTTTGTGTTAAATGATCAAGTTTATGCTGTTTTATTACGAATTCCTGCGAATGTGAAAGGTGACGGTAAACATACAATTGAAGAGTTAGTCACTAATAAGAATCGTGACCCGCTAAGAGGAAGAGATCATCGGACCCCTTTAGAACTGATCCGACTAGGTGAATTAGAGAAACTTATGCTTAAAGGTCAAGGATATCGAATGGATTCCATTCCAGAAAAGGATGTAATCATCTATCTGCGTGAAAACTCTAATATTAGTACAGGCGGAGATTCAATTGATGTGACCGATCTCATTCCTGATGATTATAAAAAAATTGCAGTGGATGCGGTAGCTGCCCTTGGGGTCAAAATTTGTGGGATTGATTTAATCATTGAAGATACAAGAGTTCCTGCAACCAATAAAAACGCTTATGGAATTATTGAAGCGAACTTTAACCCATCCATGTATATGCATGTGTATCCATATAGTGGAAAATCCCGACGTTTAACTATTCATATTATCCAGTATTTATTCCCTGAACTATTAGAAAGTCAGGACTCAAAATTAATCAATCTAGGGGTACCACTAGCAAAACGTGAATTCGCAACGGTAACCTGTTGAAAAAGGGGACGGTTCTCCCGTTCTCCTAATAATTAGGAAAACAAGAGAACCATCCTGCTGTTTACCTAAGAAAGGAGATTGAAATGATGATTGCTGCTTATGAAGAAGATGTAGCTAGTTTTGATAAAATTGATTCCGTAAAAGCACAGGAATTGATAAAAGGAGAAGGTGAAGCGGTTATCTATATTGGCAAGGCAGTATGTCCTTATTGTCAATTATTCATTAAAAAACTAAAAAAAGTGGCTGAAGAAACGGATACCCACATCTATTATATCAATAGTGTGGAGGAATCTGATATGGAAGGGATTTCGGCCTTCCGTAATGAATACGACATACCAACGGTTCCCGGTTTCATCTATACGAATGGTGACACAGTAAACGTGAGATGCGATTCATCCATGTCAGAAGAAGAAATCAAAACTTTTATCAATAAATAAATCAATACAAAAGACAAGTATCTGCTACATTCTGCTTGGAACTTTTTAAAGGACGTTTTCTTCAATATCACAAATTATTAATAAGCCGAAAACATGCAAGACTATTTATACACTACATGAAGAAGAATTGTACGAATAGCATGATATTAAAGCAGAAAGTGTAATTATATCGGAAGTCCTGCAGGGATTTTCAGTCGAGATTTTTCAATAGATTTTTGGGGCAGTCCTCCAATCTAGTTGAACGAACTTCACATGAATTTCAAGGGGGGCCAGGGACTATTACATATTTAAACCGCACAGTGTTTCAAACACTCGTACGGTTTTTTTGATTTTTTTGATTAGACCGGGTGGTATCATAATGGTGCCAGGCACCATCAATTTAAAACGCATACAGTCATATGCATAATTAAGCAATTTTTATACATAAAAAAAGGAAGTGTTCAAGCTTCCTCTTCATAATTATTCGCTTTTGTCAATATTGTTAACTACATTTACTACAATATTATTGTTGTTTTGGAATCCATTGTTTCGCAACATGTTAGATTTTCTTACTTGACTTGGAATTGTGAATAGATCATAGATTAGTCCAATACCGAATAGACCAAATGTTAATAGATAGATCACTCCTGTTCCAATCTTACCAGTGTAGAAGCGATGAATTCCAGCAATACCAAAGAGACATAATGCGAATAAGATGTATGCAGTTGATGTTTTTTTCATGATTAATTTCCTCCGATTTTTTTAGTTGCTAAGTAGTTTAGTTTTTATTCAACAGAATCTGCTATGATTCCAGGTAACGAGATATTGTAACCAGCTTGTGATTCATAAGAATAAGAACCGTAAACTGTACCATAAATTGTAACGATATCACCTTCGACGAAATCGGTGTATCCTGCATATTCTACGAATACCAAGTCATTGTATGAATAACCATAAGATTCTTTTGTAACGCTTAAACGGATATTAGTTGTGCCATTACCTTCGAGGATTTGAACAATCTCACCAGTGTATGTTACATATTCTCCTGCATATCGATCAGGATTCTTTTCTAAATGTGGAAAATCAATTGTTTTAGCAGTTGAACGTTTTGCAGCAGTTTCAGCAGCTTTAGCTTCTTGAGTTTTAGTTGATACGTATGTGCTTCCTTCTTCTTTTGTTGTGAAGAATTGGAGATCAACTACGTTTACACCGTCAGTTTTCACAAAGAAATATCCATCAGAAATTTGTTGTAATGCTCCATCATATCCATCAGTATATAATTCAGCCAAGTCGATTTTAATAGAGTCGATGTAATCTTGATAATCTTTCATAGTCATACCAATAGAAAGTTTTGCTTTAGCTTCTTCGACAGTAGCAACAGGTTTTTCTTTTTCCGCTTCTTTTGGTTCTTCTTTTTTCTCTTCTTTGACTTCTTCAGTATGAGTTTCTTCGGATGCTGTGGTTGGAACTTCAGGAGATATAGATGAAGCGATTATAACACTAAGAAGTGCAGCACCGAAAAGACCACCGGTAATCTTAAATTGCTTTTTGGCTTTACCATTTTTCTTAATCAATGAAACAAGTGAAGCTAATAAAAATCCAATAGCTGAAACTCCAGAAAGTAGAAATACGATTAATAGAAAGTTATCCATAATATATTTTCCTCCGTTTTTTTGTAGTTGTGTTACATTAATGTTACAACAGATTTATTGTCTGTAACGTTGGTAATTAAATGAAATCTTTTAAGTACTCCAAATTGGAAACTCTTTTAGGCATTAAATCAATTCCAGTGTTAACCCAAAATTTAACATAAAGGTGCCAGGCACCATCCATTTTTTTTAATACTCACATGGGATTTACGTTACTCCAGAATAGGGCGCATTTGTAACATAACAAACAGGAGCTGATCAACCAGTTCCTGTTTAATTATTTGGTAAAAATATTGAAGAGTAAGTAGCGTAGTGATAGCAATCAAAGGGGTGGATTTCCGATATTAAGGAAACGAAAGCCAATGGTTATGAGGCGGAAAATTGGGAGAATAAACAGGAAATGATGATCGAAAGTCTCATGCTTTTAAAATGGAACCGCACAAAACAGAACGACAGGTTGTAGTGGAGAATTTTTGGAATACATCAACGCACCATCCAGATCAGGCTGGATGGTGCATTTTATTTTTATTGTTCCTTTTTAATATCAACTAAAACCCAAGTGAGCATATTCGTGAAATGGTTAAGATGTTCTTGAACGCGCCCAGGGAATTCTCTTTCTAAAAATTCAAGATTATCATTCTTTGTATGCCAAATTTCACCGTGTTTCTCGGTTTGTGTATAGCCATCCTGATCGCCAAGTCCCCAGTTGGTTGCTTCAAAATAAGCAATCGTGATTCCTTTTGCCTTGAACGGGGCATGGTCGCTCCAATCTCCTGTGGTTCCTTCAGGATATTCAGGATTTATTCCCGGATTCGTTTCGAGAGGAATGTTCTTTTTATTGGCGATATCCAGTGCTAAGTCACGGATCCATCCATCTTCCTCAGCTCCACCGTAAACATAAATATTGTCTCCAGCTAGTAAACTATCAAGATTGATCATCCCGATGGTGTTATGGATTTCTTCTGTAGACATATTGTTGGCATAATAGTTCGATCCCCGTAACCCTGTCTCTTCTGCACCAAAAAAGACATATTTTATATCATAGGCGAGATTGCGCTTTTCCAGTGCCTTTGCCGTTTCTAGAATGACCCCGACACTTGAAGCATTGTCATCAGCGCCTTTTCCAACACTAACCGAATCATAGTGCGCGCCAACAATGATTTGTTTATCTGTATGCTTGTTATCTTTTACGGCAATGACATTGGCGGACTCAGTAATTTTACCCCCTCTTGTATAACTGAATTCCTGCTCTTCAACCTTTAGGTCCAACTTTTCCAGCTCATCGATGATGTACTCGCGCGCTTTCGTCTCATTTTCACTGCCCGCAACCCTCGGTCCGATTTCCTCCGTCAAATACTGAACATGCTGATACGCCAATTCTCCGGCAAATTTCTTTGGTGCTGCAGATACACTTCCAGCTGCAAATAAAGCTGAAAACGTAACTACTCCTGCAATGATTGAACTTTTTACCATTTTTGCATTCATAAAAGTCATCTTCCTCTTTTCTGTATATTTATTCCCCCGGATTTATATTCATCCATAATTAAATATTCTCTATAATCAGAGGAACTCCTTCCAATTTTTTAATAAAAGATAGAATTTAGGCTGGAATTACAAAGAAAAGAGCAGCTCATACTATCATCGAGCTACTCAGTCATTCAGATATTGATATTTTTGTAAATCAATCGTTCCATTCACCCCGACTTCAATCCCTTCAGCTTCGAGGGATTGAAGCTGCTCCTGATAGAGGGCATCATCTTGAAGCGAAATTTGGCTTTTGCTATTAATGACCCGATGCCATGGCAAATGGTGTTTTCTGCTTATTGAATGAAGAATTCGCACCACTTGACGAGCAGCGCGCGTACTCCCAGCAACCCTTGCAATTTGTCCATAGGCATCACCCGTCCAGCAGGGAACTTGCGAATGGTTTCCACGACCTTTTTCGTAAAAGGTTGCATAAGCAGGCATTGTAGTCAATGGCGGAGAACCTAAACATAAAGGTGCCAGGCACCATCCATTTAGTAAAATAAAAGAACTAAAGCAGGTGGCAATGGTTTCTATTGGTATTCGTGAAGGTTCTGATATGGCTAAATTAGAGCTTCGCACGTTAATAGACAAATATGAACTAATCATTAAAAAGTTCGAAGAACTTGAATCAAATATAGATAAACTTCTTGAACAGATTCCAGGTGTTGAACAGATGTTGGCAATTAATGGAATAGGGAAAGATACTGTTGCAGGCTTTTTTTCGGAGGTAGGAGACCTAAGTTTCTACTCCCACCAAAGGCAGATTATCAAATTAGCTGGGCTTAGTCTAAAGGAGAATACATCAGGTAAGCACAAAGGACAAACCAAAATTACCAAGAGAGGAAGGAAGACTTTAAGAGCTCTTCTCTTCCGTGTTGCAATGCCTTTGGTGGCTAAGAATTCCGCTTTTAAAGCTTTACATGAGTATTTTACAAAACGCCCACATATTCCTTTAAAAAAGATGTAATCGTTGATTGCAATATGTAACAAGCTTATAAGAATTCTGTTTACCATCGGTAAAAAGCAATGTGAATTTAGTGAAGAACGTATGTTAAGGGACATTCCTCATATGGCGGTATTACAGAAAGTAGCTTAAATTTCTTTTGATTGAAATTATTTAGTAGAGTGATTGTTTTAAACATTTGAAGCACGGATTAGTCAGTAAATCAACTAAACTACGGGCAAGGACCCTGTCGGGCAGCATGACTGACATCCACCTCATGGAAAGGTTGGACGAAGGAATTTTGGAGCAAAGACTCTGTGAGATATGGGAGGGTTGACCCCCATGAGAAATGTGGAGATTTACCAGTGCAACCATACTTTTACTTGTTATCAATCTCTTGGGTAAGGGTGGTTTGGCAGCTTATGATTTGTTTTTTTACTTTGCCCCCAAAATTATCCTTAAATACACCTTTATTCCAGGCTGCAAATTAATAATAAATCCGACTACTACGTAATTTGGAGCAAACAAGAGAAATCGAGAGACTTTCCCTTTCTATATAGAGGGAGGATAGTTGAACAAGATGGTATAATTCGAAAAGAGTTAGAGGAAAAGGGAGATGGAAAAATGATAAATTATAATGGGCGTACATTTGTTTCAATTGAAAATACAGCAAACGGAGAAGTTTCTTCAAAAACAACTTTTATATATAAACAAGAGGGAAATATTATTTCGGCAACATATAGTGGAGGACAAATTGTCAAAGGTTTACTGATTGGTATTGTCAAAGAAAATGGTTATTTAGAATTTAGATATAACCACGTAAATAATAGAAATGAAATTAGAGGGGGAGAATGTTTTTCGACTCCTGAAATCTTAGCAGATGGGCGAATTAGACTATATGAAAACTGGAAATGGCTTGATGCTGAATCAACTCAGGGAAGTTCAATCATCGAGGAAGTTGTTTTATAAAGCATTCAGCAATAAGAAGGTCTTATTCAACAAACGAGTGCGTTACTTTAAGAAGAATTAAGTGATTTTAGGACTAATGCTATTTGTTAGTTATTCAATTAAAGGGACATAATGCGTAACTATGGGCTGTTTTTAAGCAGTCCTTTTTTCTTGACCTTTTTTCAGTTGAAGAGAGCTTTACTTAAATAAGGATAGCTGTAATCGACTCGGGCAAAATACACGCGGATCTCTCTCTCACGCTTCTAATCGTAAACAAAAAAGGAAGCGGAGAAACGGTCTGTCCTCGGCTTCCAAATGATTACTTTTTAATGTTTATTAACGCACGATAGGCATTTGCCTCTCCGGATCCAAAGAGGGCGTCTTGTCCAGGTTTACCGTAGTCATAGGCTGTTTGTTTGATTAGGGCCGTTATTTGTGATGGTTTCATTTCAGGATTTGCTGCTTTAATCACTCCAGCAATACCTGCTACTTGTGGAGTCGCCATAGAAGTTCCCATGGTATAATCATAGCCTGGATAAGGAGAAATATAAGAATCTAAGTAGGTTGGCCATGTATTAAAGATCATGTAGAATGGATTGGCTGCTTCAGGGTCCTGTGTTTGAGCGTATTTAGAACCAAAGTCTCCGCCAGGTGCCGCTACATCAATCGCGCTGTTTCCATAGTTTGAATAGAAAGCGAGTTCATCTGTCGACCATTGTGTTGAAGCAGAAACATTAATGACTCCCGGAAGCTGTGCAGGTACCGCAGTAGCTGGTCCTTTTACTTTTATTCCGTAAGGTTCATATATCGTATTTAAAAATGTAGTCACTGCTTTTTTGTCATCTAAATTCAAACTTTCATTCCCACTGCCAGCAACCACTGTTACATCATTTTGCACAGCATATCGAATGGCTCGTTTCCATAGTACGGTTTCAGCAAATCCTTCAATCATCGTTTTCGTATTATAGTAGCGAAGAGACATATTAATCACATCTACGTCATCGTTTGCTGCTGTAATAATGGCCTCTATCACCCAAGATGGCAGTATTGCAGCTGATTCGGAAAAAGCAACTCGATAGGCGCGTATGCCCAAATCTGGCCCCACCCCTTTAACTTTTCCATTCGCTGCAATAATTCCCGCAACATTTGTACCATGTCCATTACGGTCCACAATATCATTTGGATCGCCTGTTTCTGATGCATCCATTCCAGCAGGTACGAAATTTCGTCCGCCAATGATATTATTTTTTAGATCCGGATGATTCGGATCGATTCCCGTATCAATGACCCCTACAACCGCTTTGTGAACCGTCTTCCCATCCTTGTCTTTGTATCCTCCAGTTTCTATTTCATAGGATTGACCTTCATTTGTAACCTTCTGGATATCCCATTGACCATCCCAGAAACTCTCCTGATTTATTTTATTGGTTGTGGTAGTTGTCTGTAGTTTTGGAAGGGTTAATGGTGTATGTTGAATAAAAGGATTTTCCTTATTTGCTGCTTCAATCGAAGGGTTATTCTTTATTTTTTCAAGAAAAGATGGCTGTTCTGACTGGACTTCAACTCCTCCTACCTCAGGAAGAATTTTTACAATCGTTCCGCCAGCCTGCTCGATTATTTCTCGATAATCCTTAGGCAAACTATTTTTAAAGGCTATGACATAAAGGTTGTCCACCTTTATCTCTTGACTTGAAGATGGATTCTTTTCTATAGCTGCTTGAGCAGGTACACCGCTAACAGTTAATATTCCCATCCCCAATGAAACAGAAAGTAAAGTATGTAGAAATTTCTTTTTCATTATCATTCTCCTCGTATGATTTAATATGTATATATTAACATAATTCGGTATATTTACCTTATTTTTTCAATTAATTTACAGAATTTTTACAAATTAATCGCTGTTATGTCATTTAAACAGGTATCAAGGTGCCAGGCGCCATCCATTTTCAGTGCAGTTTCTGTTGATTTTATGTAACATTCATACTTTACAGGCATGGGAAACTAATAACATAAATGACCACCTTCACATGTAAGGTGGTCATTTATGTTATAGTAAAATAGGACTATATTTTAAGTGGAAATATTAACGCTAACAAAAGCATAAGATAGCTAGAATCTTTTCATAAGTGCCAGGCTCTTAAAGTAATAACGTGGTAAACGATGGTTTATGAAAGATAACTGACGTTGAAAACAAATTAAAAAGTTTTACGTTAAAAGAATTAGGATAGTACTTACAGACTAATTTGCCTAATACTTTTCACTTGTTTGGTCTTTTAGGTCGTTTATGAGTTTGAAATCTAAGGGTATCCCATTTTTGTAATACCCAAATCATTGAACTAGTTTATAATTTAAATTAGTTTGTAATCAAAATATAGAAAGGAAGGATTTAAGTTTGGAAAGAATTTTAGAAATAATCCAAAAGTATAAAGGTATCACATTAGAACAAATGATCTCAGAATATAAATAGATGTTTAATCAGCAATACGAAAGAACCGCCAGCTGGCATAAAGAGTATGAACAAAGAGTGGAAGAGCAAAACTGGGATGAAAATAAAAAAGTTGCAACTAAACGAGTAATAGAAATGATTAGAAATCGAGATGCTTATTTTACTGAGGAAGATACCAATGATTTGGATTTGTTTACCGGGGGCATTGATACCATAGTTAAGACAAATAATATGATCAACAACTTCAAATCTAGCAAATTGGACCTTGTCTCCCTTTTTAACGATATCAAAGCTCAAAATGAGGATTATCGCGTTATTCGAGATCATTTTGAAATGCCGCAAAATCTAAGAGGTCACTTTGTTCATCTCTATTCCATTGTGAAAAATATTCAATCTCCGGATAATTTTATCGTCTCCTATAAATTTGAGCGAAGCATCAATCAGCTAATTTTCGGAAAAAGATCAGAAGATGACTATTTAGATTTACAAGATACATATCGGAATTTCCCGAAAATAAACAACAATAAGGTTTTGACTTTTTATGTTTATACTGCAGTCATCTTGAACTTAATTGCAATTGACATAAATGAGTTAAATCCTCCGTTAAAACAAAAAGAATAAAAAATCTAAAGAAAATGATTTTTCAAATGGCAGACAGAAGCGAATCATTGAAACTAGACTGTTCGCTGTTGTCCTTTCAATCAACTGCGTCGATTGCTGCAGTAGAGGAGAAGCTAAAACAGAATGAATTTGTTATCGGAGCCATTGAGACACCAAGTGTTAGCAAGAAGACTTTAGGATATCTGAAACAACCGAAATTATATATCTGTGACCTCTCCACAAAAGAGATTGAATGGACAGCCATCATTGATAGGATATTTCTAAACGAAGAAGATGTTCCAGTTCAAGCAGAAATCATTGATCTCCAGTCCGTTTCATCCAAAGGGGAAAAAATTTGGCTGAAAATGACCGGTCTATCAAAATTATCTCCGAGAATGATGCTCGATCAATTAGTACCTGTACATGGAACCCTTTCAAATCTGCCGAAGCAGGATGTCCATTTAGCGTTTACCAGTGACACAGAGAAAGGAAAAATAAAAATTGAGAGGAACGAAACATTGGAGGAAAGTATTTTGCCAAATTATGAAAATGAAGATTTTGAAGTGACACCTAATTTAATTTTATATGGACCGCCGGGCACAGGGAAAACTTATCAAGTGGCAGCTAAATCACTGGAAATCATCAATCATATGCCAGCGGAGGATTTGAAAGAGAAATTCCGCAGTTTCAAAGAACCATATAAAAACCTCCAACAAACGGGACAAATACGCTTTGTGACTTTCCACCAATCCTATTCCTATGAAGACTTTATTGAAGGCTTAAGATCAGACGGTCACTCTTCATTTGTTCCAACTGATGGAATTTTCAAACAAATGGTCATTGATGCTCTTTATGAGGGACTGCCCAATCTGATTAATAAACTAGATTACGAAGAACGGAAAAGTAGAGTACTAGAGGCGCTTAAACAGAATCAAGAATTTCGATTCAACCAGAGCAAGCGATTTGTCATGATAATTGACGAAATTAACCGTGCAAATATTTCCAAGGTGTTTGGAGAATTAATTACGTTATTGGAAGAAGATAAGAGGTTAACAAAAGAAAATGAAACAAGGGTCAAACTGCCTTATTCTGGTGATACCTTTGTACTTCCTCCAAACCTTTTTATTATTGCCACCATGAATACTGCTGACCGTTCAATTGCGTTGATGGATACTGCACTACGCCGTAGGTTTGAGTTTGAAGAAATTCTGCCGCAAGCTTCACTGCTCTCTACGATTGATGACATTGATTTGCCAACCCTGCTACATAGAATCAACCAGCGGATTGAAGTCTTATATAGTCGTGACCATATGATTGGTCATGCGTATTTCATTCACATCGAGACGATTGAAGACTTAATTGCAACGATGCAAAATAAAATCATTCCATTGTTAAAAGAGTATTTTTATGATGATTGGGAGAAAATCGGTTTAGTGCTCGGCGGCATTGGAAAAAGTGAACAAGATTCTTTCATCATTTATCAGGAACAAGTTGATGTTTCAGCTCTATTTAAACGAGCTTCCGGTTACACACCACTCGATTTGCCGGTAAGGTACCAGGTGAAATCCAATATTACAGCTGAAGATATTAAAGGGATTTATGAATAATGAAGACCATCACGTTACGCGAAGCCTTTGACTGGATTTATTTAGAGGAACAACTGACAAAGGTCGAATGGGAGCATTTGACTCAATTCCTTGAACAAAAATATAAAGGTGAAAATGTTGTAGAGTACGGTAACCGAAGGCTTCGATTCATCAACATGGTAGGTGTCATTCAGTTGAAAACCGTTCGAGTGGAGATTCTCCCTAAGCTCGACTTAGATCAGGAAGAAATGGTACTTAATCGCCGTGCTTTATTAAATATGCTTAGTCTAACAAAACAACTTCCCATCCAGTTGAATGACCGAACCTTAAGTCAGTTTGAAAACTTCGACCTGACTCATGTCTTGGCATTTTTATATATTACAGAACTATTTAAAGCAGTCAAGCGAGGACTTTACCGTAGCTATACAACAAAGTCAGAAAACATTAACCATTTAAAGGGGCGGCTGCTAGTCTCCCCGCATATCCGTAAAAATGCCTTTACCTCGGTTCATGCTTTTTGCGAGTTTGATGAATTGTCCCCAAATGTACCGTTAAATCAAGTTTTAAAAGTGGCATTAAACATCATTTTTCCGTTTGTAAAGTATTCGGCATTAAAAACGCAAACATTCATGATTTTGGAAATGTTGGATGAGGTGGACGATTGTGCTCTAAACACTACGATGTTGGATCACATTCAAATCAATCGGCAAAACCAGCATTTTGAACCTGTATTTCAGCTTGCCCTTGCAATTATCCGTTCTACAATGATGACCACGGGTGCCAACAGCCAAATTGCGTTTTCTTTTTTGTTCAAAATGAATGACTTGTACGAAGGCTATGTAGGTGAATGTTTAAAAAGAGTACTGGCACCAACTGGTTTGAAATTAGAATTACAACACCGAGGCCGAAAATTATTAGTTGATATGAATACCGGTAGAGAAACGGTCCAGCTGAAACCAGACTTTGTTGTATCTAGGTGGGAAAAGGGGATTCCAGAGCCAATTGTTATTCTGGATACAAAGTGGAAAAATTTCCTTTACCGCTCACAGCCAAGCGATATTTACCAAATGTATGCCTACATTACCTCATATGAAACGGCAGAGCGCTGTATCATTCTTTATCCCAAGGTTAATGAAAATTCTGTCTTTCCAAGGTGGAGGGTACCAGGTTCGTCTTCAGTCAAACAGATTGAAGTGCATACCATTCGTTTAGACAGAATAATGAATACCATCGAGGATCTTGAGAAAATATTGAAAAATTGTTAACTTTTCAAAGGTGTACCAAAACTGGTACACCTTTGTGTGTATAATAGTATTTATTAAAAGAAACTCATAAAAGGCTAAACAATCTTACATTTTGTAAAGTAATTGACAAATTTAAATAAAGTTATAAATTGATGGGAAATGACCCAGAAAAAAGGAGGAGACCCTGTTATGGACATCATTCTTGGCTTTTGGCTGGATTCTGCATCCTTTCCGGACGCACTAGGTGATAAAGAAGCATCCGAAGGAATAGTAGTAACAGGTTTTAAAGGATTGGTTGGTATTTTAGAAACACAGTTAGGACTAACTTCACCCCTGAACTCAGAAAATATAAGAATAGCAGAGTGGCAGGAGTTGATTCGCAAATTAGATAATGATCATATGCCATTTTCTCAATCTTTCCACAAGGACTCGTGGAATACGGCAAGAGAATTATTACGCCGGCGTGATGAATTAGTTATAGCTGGATGGGAACCCGCTATACCTGCAGGTGGAAGCAAATGGCTGGAAACGCTGCAAAAGCTGGAACTTGCCAATCTCAACAAAACATTGGGATTTTCCGATCGTGTTCGCGCTTTGCTAACGCACCTTAGAGCTGAAGTTTCGTTAAAGATTGAAAAGATTACGATTGTCGATGAAGATGTAACCTTATGGGATCCGTGGTCCATTCAGCTCATTGATCTATTAAAAGATCAAGGTGTACAAGTTATCAAAAGACCTGCCGATATGGAAACAGGAAACCATGCAGAATCTTCGTCTGATTTATCCCTACTTCAATCTGTATTAGCAGGAGAAAACGGGTCCCAACAGGCTCAAGGCGATGGAAGCTTACTTCTCGTTCGAGCCGAACAGGAATGGGATGCTGCAGACTTTTTAATTAGCTGGCTCCAAGAAAATGGCAATGAAGATACTGTCATCATTAAAGAAGAAGGATCCGTGCTCCTCGATGAGTTCCTCCACAGACGAGGGGTGCCAGCTGCTGGAGTGGATGCTGCTTCTAAATGGAGAGCTGTTCTTCAAGTACTGCCATTAACCATTGATACGTATTGGGAACCATTGAAGGTTAATCGAATGATGGAATTATTAACGATTCCAGGCTCGCCTATACCTGGACGGATTCGTTATAGATTGGCGAAAGAATTAGCTTCTACCCCAGGAATTGGCGGACCAAATTGGCTAAAGGCTATCAAGGATGGAATTAGAGACTATGAGGAACAATGGTCGGCTGAAAATATCGATGAGCAAGAACTGAAAAAACGCCGAAAAAACTTAGAAGCCAAGCTAGATTTATGGGTAAACCATGATTATTACGATCCAAATGCTGGAATTCCATTTGAGAAACTAGTTCAAATTTGTCAAAAGGTAAGCCAATGGGCTGCGATTAATTATCAAATGACAGATGATGTCATGTATGCTCAAGCCACAAAGGTTGCCCAAGAGGTCATTGAGGGAATAAAGACACTTGGTGTCAGTATAGTAAACCATTTACAAGTGGCTCGCATCCTTGATTCAGTTTTAGGAGAAGGTGTAAAGTTGTCCAACTATGGACAGGAGGCAGCGAAATGGCATGTGGTCTATCATCCTGGCCAAATTTTCGGCCAAGCAGACACCATCCTTTGGTGGGGATTCAATAAAAACACGTCTGGGCCAAGTATCCGAACCTGGACATCAAATGAACGTACATGGTTAAGAGACCATGGAATTTATCTTACCGAAGACGATACACGCCGTCGCAGGGAAGCGGCTTCCTGGCAGCGTGCTGCCAGGTTAGCAAATCGCAGGCTAATTCTGATTGCCCCTGAAAAGGTAAAGGGGGCGGAAATACCTGTACATCCTCTTTGGGATGAAATTCGTTTTGCTG
The DNA here is from genome assembly GCF_036670025.1 of Niallia oryzisoli. Classification (NCBI taxonomy): domain Bacteria; kingdom Bacillati; phylum Bacillota; class Bacilli; order Caryophanales; family Bacillaceae; genus Niallia; species Niallia oryzisoli. The sequence continues at coordinate 2,405,830 of NZ_CP137640.1, forward strand.
TTGCCAAAGACAACCTAACAGAGAGAAAGATAACCGTCGATTCTGCTCAGCTGCGGAAACAACCAAGTTATATTTTATTTGGCGAAACCTTTGAACGAATGGAATTAACATCACGTAGAATTCCGGAACCAATTCGAACCTGGCAGGTTCCTGAAAATACCATCCTGCAGCGTGAAGAAGAGTCGGCCACTAGTTTTGAGACACTAATCGGTTGTCCATTAAAATGGACATTTAGGTATGTAGCCAATGTAAAACCTGGGAATGTTCTCTCGATTCCAAATGAATCAATCATTCTTGGTAATCTTGGACATATGGTACTGGAACAATTAATAACGGAAAAACCAAACTGGACCGAAGAAGAAGTTAGGGTACGTGCAGGGGAATTGTTTGATCAGATGGTACCGTCGCTAGCGGCTACTCTGTTAGAACCTAAAAATGGAATTACTCGAAGTGAAACGAGAACTAGGTTACAAAAGTCACTTATGCAATTTTTCAAAGTATTGAATCATGCTGGTATACAGATTGAACATACCGAAATAGAGATAGAAAAACCTTGGAATGAGAAGGTCAAGTTCAAAGGAAGATTAGACTTAGTTGGAAAATCCAAAACGGGCAAAAAGCTTCTCTTAGATGCAAAATGGTCCAAATGGCCGGGTAATTACAAAGCAAAGCTTGAAAATATATCCGTCCAGCTAGCTCTTTACCATTGGCTATTAGCCGACCAAGAAAAGGAAGAACTACCTGTAGCCTATTTTATGCTGAGGAATGGAGATTTCTTCAGCAGACCACATGACGATTTTCCGATTGACTATCATGTTGAAGGTCCATCACTACTTGAGTCATATGATGTCCTTCGAAAAGCGGTAGAGGCTGCCTCCTCGCAGCTCTTCGCAGGGACTGTCATTGCGCCTGGTATACCGGCTAATGCAAATATAATGGAAGAAACCGCAGATGGTCAGAACCATAGTGAGGAATCATTTGTTTCAACAATAGATCCACCATGTTCTAACTGCGAATATCAGAATCTTTGTGGATTTAGGAGGGTGTCAAAATGAGCGGGCAGTTAAAAATGTTAAGTGCTGGCGCGGGAGCCGGAAAAACCTATCGTTTAACGGAAGAAATTTATCAATCAATTATTAACGGAGTTCCGCCAGAAAATATTATGGCGACCACTTTTACCACCAAGGCCGCAGATGAACTCATTGAGAGGGTTCGCTTGAAACTTCTAGAAGAAGGGGATGCGGCTGCTGCTGCGCGAATATTGGATGGGTATGTCGGGACGATGAATAGTGTATTTGGCCGGCTATTACGTGAATTTGCTCTTGAAATGGGTCTTTCACCGGTTCAAAAGGTATTACCCGACACAGAGGCAACAACCTTATTTCATACGATTGCCGAAGAAATCATGCTCCGATACTATCATGACTACCATCAAGCCTTTACCCGCCTGGGACTTAATGACCGAAATGACAGGAACGGCAATTATTGGGGGAAAAAGGTACTTGAGGTATTAAAGCTCGCCCGTGAAAATGGCATAAGTGCAATGGATATAAAAGGATGTGCCGATTATTCCTGGGAAAACATGTTAAAATGGCTCCCAGAGCCGCTCACAAATTCCGAGCAGCTAGATTCAGACTTAAAAGCTGCGTTAACCGTCGTAAAGTCTGTGCTTCCAGGAGGGGATAAGACAAATGATACGGCAAAAGCAATCGATACCATAACAGAGACACTGCGGGATTGGGACCTTTATGGCTCACTTTCCTGGCAGCAATGGGCAAAATTAAGTAAGCTAAAAACAGGCGCCAAAAGTCGAGATGCGGTTTCGCCGGTACATCGTGCAGCTTCTATTCATGACAGGCATCCAAGGCTGCATCAAGACTTGAAAGATGCCATGTATGCTGTATTTCAATGTGCAGCAGAGGCAATGGAAACCTATGCTAGTGAAAAAAGTAAGCGGGGATTGATTGATTTTACTGACCAAGAATCGTTGGCCCTTCGCTTACTGAAGGACGATCAAAATACAGAAGTGTTAAAAGACAGAATTTCCACTGTATTTATCGATGAATTCCAGGATTCAAGCCCGTTGCAAATCGCTCTAAATATGCAGCTGCGCGAAATTGCCGAAAGTGCTACGTGGGTTGGTGACGTCAAACAGGCGATATATGGTTTCAGGGGTACGGACCCTGAACTTATGCAAACAGCGATGACTAGTATTCCTGATTTAGAAATAGAAATCTTAGACGCTTCTTATCGTTCACGGAAGTCATTGGTTGAATTTGTCAACACTATTTTCATTCCTGTTTTTGAAGCTGGCGGGATGCCTGCAAAGCGAATCGCGTTAGATCCAAAACGGGAAGATCTTCCCGAGCAAACACTAGCAGTGGAAGTATGGTCCTACTCCCATTCTAAAAATAAAAACACCGATGCGGCCCATTTAGCAACAGGTGTCCAAAACGTAATAAGGAATAAAGATCAATATATAATAGTAGATAAAATTTCACGAGAGCCTCGTTCTCTCAGACCAAGTGATATTGCCATTCTCTGTCGTTCAAATGACGAATGTGTGGATATCGCTAAAGAACTTGGCAAATTGGGCATCCCTGCTACTGTTGGAGAACAGGGCTTGTTATCAGAGCCGGAAGTTGTTTATGCCGTTGCCGCTTTCCGTTATTTAATCGACCCTAGAGATACTCTTGCACTTGCGGAATTACTCCATTTTTCTTCCGATAAGTGGGGAGAAGGACGCTGGTTAAATGAATGGCTGCAATCTGATAAGCGGGCCGAAACCTTTGCGACAGAGTCAATTATCCAAAAACTTAACAAGGCCCGGGAAAAGATTGCCCAAATGAGTCCGGGTGAGGTATTAGAATTAGCCTCGATTACAGCACGGGTAGACGAAACCGCTTTAAGATGGGGCAAGCCGGAACAGAGGCTTGCCAACCTTGATGCCCTTCGAAAACTTGCATCCGTATATGAGGATACTGCAGCAACAAATGGAACGGCCGCAACAATGACTGGTTTTCTCTTATTCCTCGGTGAAGCTGAAAAAGATAAAGAATTAAATCTAGTGGCAGAATCGACTGATCACAATGCCGTACGGGTCCTTACCTATCACAAAGCAAAAGGATTGGAGTGGCCTTTTGTCATCTTAAATTCTCTGGATAATTCATCCAAGCGAAAAAAGCTGCCTGTATTTGATAAAGTAACAGCGGTCAGTACAACTAAGTTTAATGTTGAAGATCCTCTAAATGGACGCCGCCTCTATTACTGGCCATGGCCATACGGACAGCAAACAAGTAATGTAAGTCTAGATACTTTTGCAAAAGAGGCTCCACAGCTTCAAGAACGAGAGCAGCAGCTCATAGATGAGAATCAAAGGCTGATGTATGTAGGAATGACAAGAGCCAGGGACTACCTTGTATTTGCAGCTCGCGACTTTTCCAAAATAGGCTGGCTGGATGAATTAACCGATGAGGCAGGCCGTCCAATAATCGCAAGTATTGGGGTGCAAGAAGGAACAGACGAAGATAATCAGCATAACAGCCAAATGGGAACTATCATTGTAAATGGTAATCCTTTCTATTGTAAGGTCGAAATGTTATCAATTGATGAGGAGACTGAACAATCCACCCATTACAAGTTAGCCGTTGAATCTGTTTTTGTGGGAAGAACACTAGAGCCAGAACCATTCCTACCGGCCCGATTTATTCCAAGCGGACAGAAGAGTGATGAAATGGTTGGGGAGATTGACAGCGGTCTTCCGTTAGAGACAGATGTGGATTCAAACATTTCGAAAATACAACCTATTGGCAGCCGTCTCCCTTTATCAGGCAACCCTGAAATGGCAACGCTTGGGGAAATGGTTCACGCATTTTTAGCCGCAGATGATTCCTCTAAGACATGGGATGAACGATTGGCTATGGCTGAGGCCATCAGACATAGATATGATATTAGTGCACTATCAGCAGCTTCCATGCTAAGTGCCTCAGACCGGCTTGCACAGTTTATCTCTGAGCAGTTTCCGGATCTATTATCCATACATCATGAATGGCCAATCCATTTACGAAAAGGGCTGCAAAAAGCTTCCGGATGGATTGACTTACTGCTAGATACACCAAAAGGCTGGGTCATTATTGACCATAAAACCTTTCCGGGAAAAGAATCGGACTGGCTTCCACGCGCTTCCAGTTATCTTCCGCAGTTAAGAACCTATGCCGAGGCGTTATCGAAAGCAACAGGAAAGACTGTCTATGAAGCTTGGATTCATATGCCAGTGGTTGGAGCGATGATTCATTTTACAGAAAAAGATTTAAAATAATAAAAAGAATTCAGCCTGTTCAGCCATTATGGTAAGGTGGGGACAGGCTGTTTTTATATTTTGAAGGGGTGATAATGTGAGCGAAATCAAAACTGGAATGAGGTTACTTGCGCTACAAAAAGTATTCCTTCGAGAGACGGATGAAAATCACCAGCTTTCCATCAAAGAACTGATTGAAAAGCTGAGATTAGAAATTCCAGATTGCACGGCAGATGCAAAAGCAGTAAAGAGATACATACATACACTTCAAGAAGCCGGCATTGACATTATCGAAAATGTCGAAAAGTTCGGTGAAAAAAAGTACAGCCATCAAGCTCGGCTTTTTGAAAGCTATCAATTAAGATTATTAGTAGATCCGATTTTGTCAGCACGGTTTATCACGGAAGAAGAGAAGAAGAATATCATTCAAAATGTAAAAAAACTAACAAGTGAACACATTGCAAAAACATTGCCAGATCCAATTGTTTATCATCAATCGATTAATCAAGAATACCAATTGATAAAACTTCATATTGACCAAATCCATGAAGCATTATCCGAAAGTAAGATGATTACGTTTCAATATGGAGATTGGGGCATCGAAAAGGAATTTAAACTGCGGCATAATGGAAAACTCTATCAGATTAAACCACATGCGTTAATATGGGAATCAGATTTTTATTATCTGATCGGTGACGATGTAAAATACAGCGATGAAAAAAACCCAAGAAACTACCGTTATGTCACGATAACCGAAGATAAATTTACTCAAAAGAGAACCAACCTAAGTACGTATGTTCAAAATTCGTTTCATATGTTTGGCGGGCAAGATGAGTGGATTACCCTTAAATTCAAATTAAACCAAAGTATCCTGAATGGTGTAATTGATAAATTTGGGATTGATGTCGATTTACGAAAAGTAGACGATGAATATTTCCTTTTAAAAGCAAAAGCAAAATTAAGTCAAGGTCTTAAAGGCTGGATTTTGGCATGGGGGAGTCAGGTAGAGATACTATCGCCACAAAAGCTAATTGATGAAATAAAAGATGAATTTCAAAAAATGAGAACTTTATATAAGTAAAGGTAAAAAAAGGTTGTCAGTATTGCGCGGGTCGTAAAATTGGGGGACAAAATACTTAAGCTAGTATTAATTAAGAGATAGCATCATATTTAATTAACCAACCAAAAAAAGTTTAATTCAACAAAAAATTATATGAGTTCAAAAAGAGATAATCTAATATTTAAAGAAAACATCTTTAAGTATATTTTGGTAATCATTAGTAGAACGCCGCTTAAATATTAATAACTGTCGAAGGTGACAAAATGAAAATTGCATTAGTTAGCTGTACCAAACAAAAGAAAGAATTTCCTTGTAGTGCAGAAGAAATGTACATGCCTTCAACTCTTTTCAAAAAAATAACTTCCTATATTAAACAAACAGATATAGACGACTGGTATATTTTATCTGCAAAATATGGACTGTTAAATAAAAATACAATCATTTCTCCGTATGATGTAACCTTAGTAACGATGATTGCGGAGGAAAGAAGAGAGTGGGCAGATAGAGTAGGAGAAGAACTAATAAGTGAGTTTACTAATCAGCCAGAAATTTACTTCTTTGCTGGAGAAAAATATAGACAATACCTTGTACCTATACTTGAGAATGCTGGTTCTAAATGTCACGTCCCACTTAAAGGAATGCAAATAGGTGAACAGCTTCAGTACTTAAGTAATCAAATACAGTAATGGATAGAAGGTAAAAAGAATGAGTAAAACTTATCTATCAGATACTTGGGGAGGAATCACTTGGACTCCTTGGCTTACATTTAATCAAGTGATGAAAACAAAAAAGCTTTTACCAACTTCCCCGGGTATGTATCGTATAAAACCTGTAGGCCAAAGTCATCTCATGTATGTTGGTCAGACAGGTCGTAATTTAAGAGAGCGACTAACTGATTTAATCCGAAATACAAATAAGGAACAAATGCCTTTCAATGATCCACATACTGCTGCTCCATCTTTATGGGCATGGAAGGATGCTGAAGGTTGGGAATTTGAATGTTCGGTAGCTATAGTAGAAATGACTAAAGAGAATAGAGAAGGACTTGAATGTTTTCTATTATGGAAATATCGTGTTGAAATGGGAGAGTCGACATTCTGTAATCACGGACGATTTCATCAGGACTATATTAAGTCAAAAAGTAGAAAAAGTGGGTTCCGCGGAGGAAAATTACATTCAAAAAATGTAAAAAACCAAACGTGGGGAAATAGTAGTACCCCGTTACACTTTCAAGGTTCTCCCATATCAACAGACTTTATGGGACTGCCATGGTTAAAATTTATTACAAAGGAGCAATTGTCAGAAGTCCCATCAAGTAAAGGGGTATATCGTATAAAAGGTATTGAAACAAATTCACTCTTATATATAGGACAGTCAAAGAAATTGAAAGAAAGATTAAAGGAGCATAATAGAAAAGAATGGGGCCAAGAGGTGGAGTTTTCTTATTTTATACTGAAAGATGCCACAGATTATCACCTAAAAGAGATTGAGAACGATTTAATAGGAGCTTTTTACTCAATAGATAAAAGTGTCCCAACATATCAATTTAAAAATTTAAAAGGGTAGGTTAAATTAATTAGCCTACACCTATTACTTGTATCCAAAATTACTTTGAAATAAATTCACTAAACAGTATACCTACACTTAGGGTAATTACTGCATCCCTTGAATTTTCCATATTTACCTTTCCTGACAACAAGATGTCCTCCACAACGAGGACAAACATTCATTTGCTCATTTAGTATTCTATCAGCAATATCCTGCTTAATATTCGCGACGTGCATTTTTTTCTGCTTCTTTCGTTCTTCCTTATCTGTTACAAAAAGAGATGATAGTTGTTGTTGGATTTTCTGTCTTTTAGAATCTGAAACGAGATTTACTCCGTTTTCTCTTTGGATTACTGATAGTAAATCTTTACTTTTAATTACCTTGGCTTTTTTAAACGGGACTTTAAACTTAAAGGTAGTTTGATTACTGAATACCACAATAGAGTATATGGGTACACCATCAAGAGGATTTCCAAGAAATTCTTGTATTGTTTTAATATGACCTAAATTTTGCCAAATCGGATTATAAAATCTTTCTTTCCGTTTATAAATAACCTGTGTCCAATACTGGCTGTTTTCTGAACCCATGATCAAGCCCTTATAGTTTTTTGTTTTTATGACAAACAGACCTTTATGTGAAATAAGCATATGATCAATTTGTGAGGTGGAGCCATTCTTTTTGGGGATATGAATATCATTCATAAGAATATAATTATTTGGATCAAGCTTTTGGAGGAGGGTAGATACGTGCTTTTCTCCAATGAATCCTTTAATTTGTGCGAAATTTACTCGAAGCCACCAGGATAAAGCTAACATTACAGCAAAAAATAAAAAAGAGCCCATGGTTTTCTCTCCTTAAATAAATTAATTTTATTTTAGAATAGCATATCAACGCAGAATGATAGATTATAATAAATTACTATTTTGTGATAGTTTTTTAACGAATAAAGGAAAGATTCGTTTAACTTCAGGATTATAAGTGTCAGGTAAGAAATGATATAATATTGGTGATATTTGTAAGTTGCTGGACGCTTATTTATTAAATGAAGGAAAGATAGAGGGATTAAAATCAATACAGTAGGTAGGTGCTTGTAATGAGCAAGTATGTTGTAAATAATACTTCCATAGATACAATCATGGGTTCGATAAAAAGTGGGGAAATTGCAATCCCGGAAATTCAACGACCATTTGTATGGGATTCAAGTAAGGTCAGGGATTTAATGGATTCGCTATATCAAGACTATCCAATTGGATATATTATTACGTGGAGAAATCCGGATACAAAATTGAAAGATGGAACGACTTCACAAGGTAAAAAGATCATAATTGATGGTCAGCAAAGGATTACTGCCATGACTGCAGCACTTCTTGGACAAGAAGTTGTGGGGTCGGATTATAAGAAAAGAAGAATAAAGATAGCCTTTAACCCTAAGGAAGAAAAATTCGAAGTATATAATGTTGCCATTGATAAAAATCAAGAGTGGGTTAGTGATATCTCAGATTTTTTCAAAAATGGTTTTGATATGTTTGGTTTTGTTCAGCAATATTGTGCAGCTAATGATATCGGTGATCAAAGTAAAATAGGCCAGATTATTAACAGATTAACGAATATACGATATAGCAACATTGGCATTATTGAGTTATCTCATGAACTGGATATTGAAACAGTTACGGAGATATTTATCAGAATCAATTCCCAGGGTGTTGTTTTAAGTCAAGCTGATTTTGCTATGTCCAAGATTGCAGTAAATGAAAAATATAGTGGAGTTCTAATTAGAAAAACAATTGATTATTTTTGTCATCTTGCGAAAAATCCTGCAGATTTTTCTGCGATTCAAATGAATGATGTTGAATTTGTTAATACAAATTATTTTGACAAAATTAAATGGATTAAAGATCACCATGAATCCTTATATGTCCCTGATTATTCAGATTTGCTTCGGGTTGCTTTTACTTCAAAATTTTTGCGAGGAAAGTTATCAAACTTGGTAAGCTTACTTTCAGGTAGAGATTTTGAAACAAGGGACTATAAAGAAGATATTGCTGAAAATTCGTATAGGACTCTTGAAGAAGGCGTATTGTCTTTTGTAAATGAAACGAACTTTAAAAGGTATCTAATGATCGTAAAGTCAGCTGGAATTATCAGTAAAAGTTTAATTCGTTCACAAAACGCATTGAATTTTGGTTATGTTTTATATTTAATGCTTAGAGATAAAAAGGTGGATCAAGCTATAATTAGTAAAACGGTACGAAAATGGTTAGTTTTATCCATGTTAACGGGCCGTTATTCAGGATCACCAGAATCTATGTTTGAGTTCGATGTCCGTCGTTTTTTCCAGGCAGATAATGTGGAGCAGTACGTTAAAAATGTTGAGGATGGGGAACTATCTGAAGCATTTTGGAACAATATTTTAGTGACTCGTCTAAATACTTCTGTAGCTAGTAGTCCATATTTTCACTTATTTTTAATATCCCAAATCAAAAATGGAGATAAAGGATTTTTATCAAAAGAGGTTGAAATCAAACATCTTATCGAAGAGCGTGGAGATATACATCATATCTTTCCTAAAAAATATTTACAGAGAAACGGCATGACAAATCGTGGTCAATATAACCAAATAGCTAATTATGTTTATACACAGCAAGAAATAAATATCTCGATTAGAGATCAATCTCCAAAAGAATATATGCAAAAGATGATAGAGCAATGTAAATCAAAAAAAATAAAATTAGGAGAGATTGATGATTTGAATCAATTAGAAGAAAATTTACGAGAAAACTGTATTCCACTTGAGATTTATGAAATGGAATTCAATCAATATGAAGAGTTTTTAAACTTAAGACGAAAACAAATGGCACAAAAAATTAAAGAATTTTATTTTTCTTTATAGGTATCATCTTGAACAGCTTAAAAAATCTTTTCTTGATATCATTACGGTAACTATTATTCCAAATGAATACGATTGGGGAAAGGAATTTAAAGTATATATTAATGCAATTGATGATACGATTGTTACCCTTGAGGTAGTATCAGTGGGATATTAGTTCTTTCTATTTGACCAGGCACCCTCCAACCTTTGGATGGTGCCTGATACAAGATATTAGGGAAATCATTATTGGATTCTATCTATTTTGTCAAAGTGTGCCGGCATTATTTATTTTTTAAATAATTATAAACACAATTTTCAGTTTCCTCCTCACTTTCTGTCATACATTGATTCAACACGTTCATAGCCTCATCAAAATCCTCAAATCCCTCACCTGTCCAGTCGTCACTATAGACCCATTCATTATCATACGTTCCCCACACGACATCGTATTGCTCTTTCTTAATCTTAGGTTCTTCATCTTGTTGAGCTTCTGATTGACTATCTTCTTGTGTCTCTTGTTGAGCCTCTGGTGTGTGTTTAGTCCAGTAAGCTGTTCCTGTTGTTTGATAAATTACGGTAGATGAAACTACAATCCCCAACCAAATTAAAGCTTTTTTCTTCTTTTTTTGAATCAACGCATTTACAATTGCAATTAACCCTCCGATAAAAACGAATGTGCAAGTTAACATAATAATTGATACCATTGCTGTTGCCAATTTTTATTTCCTCCTAGTATAAGGAATAGTTTTAACCTCTTTTTTCAAGAAAGCTTAAAAAGTAAAATTATCTTCTATAGTATTATTCCACTCAAGTATTTCCTTACCCTTAGCCAGATGTGACTTTCATTGTTGGTTCTTAACAGATGTACCCATTCTTTAACAGAAAATACTATATTAACCCCTGACTCTTGTTGCTAAGCTTAATTCATAAAGTTTTTAATATTACGCAGATTTCAAATATAAGGTATTTTCGCATAGAGGAGAGATACAAAAAGGAATTGAAGCCACAAGGCAGCTACGATAAGAGGTTTCTATTGAGTAAGTACCAGAGATAAAGGGTTAACAGAAACGGTGGAGAAGTGAGAATTGTTTTTGAAAAATAATAAGCTCAGCTAAAAGATAAGACTTTTGTTTCAATACTTGAAAATCATTAAGAAACTCCATAAAGATTCGGAGGTTTTTTGTTGTTCTTTCCATCAAATATACTAAGAAGTCCGGCCCCTTTAGTAAAAAATGTTATTATTAAACTAGATTGGACTAAGATAATAGAAATACAATTAATCGAAAAATCACAGTGCAAGGTACAAGGCACCGTGATTTTTGGCTATTGCCTAGTACCTTATCTCTTATAGACAGTATTTTTTAGTAAATGATGTAACTAAATTAATCGTGAAGTTCTTTTAAAGATAAAAGTTTGTTTTGTAAATGCCAATTAATATAGTGACTTTTATTTTTATAATTGTTCAAACGGAACTGAGAATTTATATTCATAAAAATTTTAACGGTTTCATTCAAGCTATCTGAAATTACTAATTTCCCTTCCTCATCGAAAGAAATGAACCCTTTATCGAATAATGAATCGTGATTTGGACAAAGCAATAGTCCGTTATTAACATCGAGTCGTTCTTCATTTGTTGACTCACTCCAAGGCTTGATATGACTAGCAATTAAAAAACGTTCATCATCAACACCACATAGTGCACATTGTTTCGATTGGGAAAGAAGCTTTTGCTTGAACTTTGATTGGCCAATTCGTGTTTTTACGATTCTTTCCTTTTCGGTTTCCTCTAGAGCTGCATCCTTCTCTATAATTGATTCTAATTGTTCAATTTCTTGAATCCATTCTTGATCATCCTCAACAAGACGAAGGGGAAATATCCAAACATTGCGCATATCCCCATTATTATCTTTTTGGCGCTCTGTATAGGGTGGATCAGCTAATTCTACTCTTCCTTGATAGGTATATTCTTTCGGCTTAAATACTTCAAACAAGTGGACTTCAATTCCATTTTCCCTAGATTCCGCTAAAGTCTTATTTTGACTCGTTAAAGTCTGATCGCCAACCTGCCCCATTCCAGTATAATGGTAGATTCCATCCTCCTTGCGATCCTGGTATAGACCAGTTTTGTCTGAAATCAAAACCAATGTATTGGTACGATGGGAACGTCGCATACCTCCTTGAGGAGCACATAAAAATATACTCGTTAATTGATTATTATTTAGCACAGCACCTGGTTCAATTGAAATATTCATTTTGGTATCCCCCTATATTTTAATTAGTATAATTTTACTATAATAGTAAGAAAGAACATATATATTGGTGGGTGAACTATGAATAACTATGGTTGGAAAGGTACTTTTAAGGAATTTAGTGAAGTGGATAAAGATCACTTAGTAAATCAGCTCTCCTTGCATATCTATAATCAAACGGTTGAAGAAGCCCAAATCAATCCCGCTAAGGAAAGTACATTACCACAAATTAGAGCCTGGTATGATTGCATCCGTTATTTGCAGGAAGAACTTCCATACTTTCAACATTTGCCTGGTTTTCTGATCTTCGAATATGAAATAGTAAGAAGTGGTCGAAAACGGCCTGATGTATTGCTATTCCTACCTGGTGAGGTACTAGTGTTAGAGTTTAAAAGCTATTCGGGCGTTGATGATGCGGAATATACCCAAACGTCGCTTTATATCCGTGACCTGCAGCAATATCATTCAGCGATTCAAACGTTTTCCTTACAGGTACGTGGTGCTCTTGTTGTAACGAAAGAAAATAGAGACCTAAAAATTAATCAAAAGTATCAAATCTATCAGCTTGGTCGGGGTGGTCTTAGAGTACTAATTGATAAGATAGCAAAAAGACTTACGAATGCAAAGCTCATTTCCGATCTTGATTTTTTAGAAGGCGTTTTTCAACCACTCCCATCAATCATTGAATCCGCACGAGCTATCATGAGGGAAGAAGATCTTCCTAAAATCAAAACACTGAAAAGTAGCAACTTCGACACGGTTGTCAATGAGGTTAAGTCCATTGTTGAACTCGCAAAAAAGAACCGTACGCATCATCTTATATTAGTGTCAGGTGTACCTGGAGCAGGGAAGACGTTTGTCGGTCTGACCCTTGCTCATGAGATTGAAAAAGCCATATACCTGTCCGGAAATGGCCCGTTAGTGGATGTTTTGCAGGATAGCTTGAAAAATAAAACCTTTGTTCAGGCTCTTTATGACTATAAAACAGACTTTTTAAACTACGGAAAAGTACCTGAAGAACAGGTGATTATTTTTGATGAAGCACAGAGGGCTTGGGATGCAAAGAAGATGAAGAAACCTCAAAGTGAACCAGATGTGATCATCCAAATCGCCAAGCATAAACCATGGTCTGTTGTAGTTGGCCTCATTGGAGAAGGGCAGGAAATTCATCTAGGGGAAGAGGGTGGTATCGGTCTTTGGAATCATGCCATCCATAATGAAAACATCCATGTCCATGCAAAGCATCATCAACATGTATTTCCTAATGCCCTTACATACCATGAAAATAAGGATTTACATTTAAACACGTCACTAAGAACTCATAAGGCCTTGCAATATTTTGAATGGGTAGAAGCATTTATTTCAGGTGATTTTGAACATTGTAAAACGCTTGAAAAACAGTTAGCGAATGAACGCTTTATGCTGAAGGTTGTCAATAGCTTAGCAGAAGCCAAATTATTTGTTGAAAAACTGTATGAAGGAACCAATAAAACATATGGAATCGTCGTATCGTCAGGCATTAAAAATCCAAAAGGTGTAAAAGTTGTACCGTTCAGTGATCGAAATGTGCACCCAAAGTATCACGTGCAATATTTTAATTATCCTGAATCGAATTATTATTGTAGGAATTTGAAATATGCAGCAACAGAATTTCAAGTACAAGGGCTTGAATTAGACATGGCCATCGTTTATTGGGGAGAAGATTTACAGTGGACAAATACTGGTTGGAAGTCTAGTCAATTGAAACATGATGCTGAGGATCCTCACCAATTGAAGCTGAATGCCTATCGAGTGTTGTTAACAAGGGGGAGGGATGGGGTCGTAATTTGTAGTAATAATCATTTTTAGCTTGTAGGATCTACGTCAATAGCATTTAAGACTGACTGAGTCAAGACTATTTTTCATTCATTAGTTGCCAAACTGCGGATATATTAGCAGAAGCTTATTGGAGTGAATCTAAGATTTCTCTCTTTAGCCAAAGGAATTTTGAATGTTCTCTGGCTTTGGGTGAGCTTTCTATAATCTTACATTTTAATAGATATTAGGTTAACAATAAAGGTATTGTAATCATGAGTTTTTTCATTAAATACCTAATGATGTGTTTCGATTTTACATCCTAGTGCTTTGGAGCTTTCTCGTTCAAGTGATGAGTAGATATCTTCAATTTTGTTACCTTCCCACAAGGGAATTCTCACTTAATAAGAATAGTCATTTCAGCTAAGTGCACATAAGATTTCATTTTGATTAATTTCAAAAATAGCTACAACGATTATGACTGGCTTTTTTATATTTTCCTCCAACACTTATGCTGAATCTATTTTGTATCATTTTAATCTTTAATCCATTAATTAAGTATAAAAAGAAATTTTTTACAGTAATCAATTAAATAAGATTAGCACAGATACTAATAATTAATTGAAAATAAACTATTCTACCACTATTCCAAAAAGACTATTATGCTCCCTCAGTAAGATGCGATTATCTCTCAAATACTCACTAATTCGCAGGATTTCAAATCACTTGAAATGACCATATGGGATTGATTGAATGAGATTTTGACATGAAGGCTGGATGAAGGCGTACTTAAATAAAGGATTCAGTAATAAATCCAATGATTTCCATATAATGTACGTATTCTCCACGCTACCCCTGGAGGTTTTCACTCCCATGTCTCAACGGGTCAATGCCCTCTCATTCCTTCGTTACACCTATCCAAGTGGTAGAGGCCGGTCTTTCTAACGGAACGGGTCTGAGCCCTTTTGCACAATAAATCCGGTACTCGTACTTTCTTTGAAATCCTACGAATAAGCCAATATTCGAAAGGTATTAAACTTAAAGTAATTATTTATTTATCAATTTAACATTAGGCAGCTATTGACATAATAGGTTGTACCTTCTCAGGACGATAGGAATCATTCTTTCTGGCCATTCCTACTAATACTCTTGCGAGTTTATGAATTAATTTCATAATTGATTTCATTTTCTTCATCTTTTTCACTTTAACATTGTTAGCGTGCAGCTCTTTAAAATCAGGATTGTTCATGACAAGACTCATAGTCGCTAAATACAAGAAGCGCCGTAAACGAGATCTCCCACGTTTGGAGAGGACAATTTGACCTTTCCATTTACCTGAACTTGCCTCTGCAAGATGCAATCCAGCATGACGCAATAAAGAATTCCCGTGTGCAAATCCACTTAGATCTCCTGATTCTCCTAAAATGCCCGCAAGGGCAATTTCGCTAATCCCTTTAATGGCAAGTAACTTTCTTGCGAAAGGTATTCGTTTAAGGACTTCAGTGACTTCCTTTTCAACTCGTTCAAGTTGCGCGGTTGCTAGATCAAACTCTTCAATCAATTGTTCCAGATGGAGTTTATAAGCATCAAGTGCTTGTCGAGTTCCGACTGAATGCATAGCTAATTTAATTAATACTTGTGCTTTTCTTAACCCAGGTTGTCTCTTCATTTGGGTTTTCCAGCCTACAACGATATCTGGTGCTTTCATTGAACGTAGTTCAAGTGGTGTAGGGAATAAGCGTAGAGTTGCCATTGCCCCTTTGCCTTTAACATCTTTGAATACCTGCCGAAGTTCGGGGAAAACAATATCGACCCAACGGTTTATTTGATTGACAGCACTGACATATCGTTTAACCGTCATGTCACGGTTAGACATTAAAACTCTAAGTTTTTCAAAGGCCTCAGAAGTAGGACGAATAAAGGAATAGTAACCATTCTTGACCATATCAGCGATAACAAGAGCATCTTTTTTATCACTTTTAGATCGGCTATTATGTTTTCCTTATTCTTTTTTACAAGGTGTGGGTTAACAGTTACTGCTTCAATATCTTGGTCATATAGCCATTTTGATAGGTTAACCCAGTAATGTCCTGTAGGTTCCATGCCGATTATAGTAGAGGCAAAACCTTTTAAGGTTTTTAACTGGTTAATCCATTGTAGTAATCTAGCAAAACCCTCTTCATTATTTTCAAATGTAAGAGGATCACCGACTATTATTCCACGGAAATTTACAGCTCTAGCTACGTGTAATTCTTGGGCGATATCCACACCAACCACAAGGTGTTTATCTGAAATTCTCTCAATTAGTTGATTTTGTTTGTCTTGCATCTTAAACTTCATATTAGGGTTCCTCCTTAAGGTTTTGAGTTAGAGTGGTGTCTATACTCATATCTTACTGAGGGACCTAATTTTTTTCAAAGTTGATAAATAGCTGTCTACAGGAATTCTAACTGGAGGTCCACTAATATAATATCTATTGTGTTATTTGAAAAATTTGGGGTATATTTAATAATATTTAGGAATCAGTCAAAAAGCTTTACAACAAGTATTAATTGAAAGGATGGCGATATTGTGGGAATGCCAGTTAATAATTATACTTTTTTTCATTCTCTAAGTCAGATATATTATAGACAAAATAATCCTGAATTAGTTGATACTTTAAATCCATCTTATCAAAAAAGAATTCAAGCGCTGAAAAAAATAACAGACCAAGTTTTTGAATCTTATAATTTATTTGCTTTTATTATCCATGATCCTGAGAAACATAAGGAATTCGCTGAAAATTTAAAACGGCAATTTTTAAACTTTCATCACAAAACAGGGAAACAGCTTCTCTTTTTCGCTCTAACTCAGCCTCCTGAACAGTGGAAAGATGAAGAGGTACAACCTGAATATTTTAAACATCTACAACAAGTTTTTAGGGAAGATAGGAAACTAGCTGTATATCCTAAGCAAATTGAAGCAAATTTATTTAATAATTCCTTTAATGTTCGTGCTATTTCTAAAGTACTTAAAATACCTTATGAGCAATTGCCTGCTATTGTTATTACATCACATCCTTCGTTATCATCATTTCAATGGTACCGGACGTGTACAAAACAACTTGGAAAACAGTTAAAGGAACTAGCAATTGTCGCAAATGAATTGCAACAATATAAAATCGAATGTGCGAATCCAGAAGTAGTTCAAATGAAAATGTTCGATCTAATCAAAGAGGAATATGATAACGATTTAAACATTTGTGAAGGGAAAGGTGATGAACTTTTAACTGAAAGTTTAGCAACTGCCTTATCGGAATTACTTAGTTTTCTTATTAATAGTGGTAAAAATAACTTAGTATTTAACGAAATGGCAAAGTCACAGATAAACATTGCCATGAGAAGAGTAACAGATGCAATAAAAGAAACTAAAGGGAAATTATTGAATGATAATAATAATACGAAATATTTAGATATATTAGATGATCTATGTGAAAAGGTTGGTACTTTCATTACTCTATTACAATCATCGAAAGAACAGAACTCAGATTATTCGATACAAGATTTTGAAGTTGATTCTAATCAATTATTTAAAATTGGAAATAGCGTTGGAAATTTCTTAAGGTCCTATCAAAATCATTATCCTGACCTTGATTTTACACCATCAGCAATCTGCTTAGCTAAGGCTTTTGAAATTGAAATAAACAAATCCATAGTACATTGGATTCGAAAAAAAAATAATATAATTCTTCCTGATTTTTATAATGAGGTTCAACCAGGAATTGATGCTTTGGTCACACCTAATATGAATAACGGGAAACCAATTAATTTTAATAAATCTCGTGAAAACGGTACTTGGCATCCCCCTGCGATGGGACAATCGTATTTAATCGCTTCAAAAAATATTGAAAAACATGAATGGAAACCATTATGGATACCAGAAGAGCGTAAGCTGCTTCTAAGGGAATGGCAAAAAATTTCTGAAATAAGAAACAACGCTGCTCATTCTGAAAAAGTGTCAGTTGAAGATATGATGCAATTAATTGAATCAATTAAACTCTTAGATACAAATTTAATTTTTAGCAAAATGGCTTCCATGAGAGAATCATTTAGTAGAGCGGAACTAGCCCCTTTTTAAATCTTACAGATAAGCAAAAAGCTCACTCATTTAAATTGTGTGAGCTTTCATTTAATAAATATTAATGAACTGTAATATTTGAATTTCCGATTACTTAAATTAGGAATCAAATATTTTTAAAAAAGGAATTCAAAATACTCTTTACAAGAATTGTGTTATATGATAAATTATAGTTACAAAGGTTATCAATCAAGAAAATATAAACACTAAAGAAGGAGGAAATAAATTTGAGTACAGTACTTATAGTGGGTGGTTTTAATCATAAAGGTTATGAGGAAATGGGTAAGAAAAAAGGAAAAATGGATATCTTATTTCATAATGGTATAATAAAAAGACAAAGTAATTCAGTATTTGAAAAGCTTGTTAAGAAAGCTGATTGCGTAGTTTTGATTCAATCCACTTGTTCTCATAAAACAATGTGGGAAGTGAAAAAACTCTCTAAGAAGTACTCGGTCCCTGTTGCTTATCCACGAAATCGTGGTCTTTCTGAAGTGATTAATTCTGCAGTTGAATTATTAAATAATAAAGTCTCATTTTTTGCTTCATAAATAAAAAGGAATTCAAAATACTTTAACAAGATATTTAGGGGGAATAAAAATGGCGGAAAATACATTGCAATTTATAAATGAATTAGAGAATCAGTTTAGTAAAAAGGAAATCAATTTTACTTTAATCAGTGAAGTAGGAAAACTTCATGCTCTTTATGCAGCGATGGAGATGGAAAAATATAAAACTGGACTTTCAAAAGTTGCAACAAGAGAAGATGTGAAAAATGCCGGCAGTGCTGTGAAAAAAAAGCTTCATGAACTATATCTAGAACTGGAAAAGCTTGAACCATCTTTATCGAAAGTTTTTATCAACGATTCATTTTCTAGGATAGATGATAAGGATCTTTACAAACTAGTCGTTTTATTTGAAAGATATGGTTTAAAAAAAGGAGAATACCAAAGTAAAGAAATGATTGTTACGTTTTTCAACGACCTTTTAAAAGAATTCATTAGCGAAGCAAAAGGGTTTGAATTTACACCAGATGGATTAATTCAATTAATGGTTGAATCAATAAAACCTCTAAATGGCTCTATTTATGATGGAACCGCAGGTATTGCCAACATACTAGTTCAATCTTATACAAATGCGATAAACAAGAATAAGGAAGTAAATGTGTTTGGTCAGGAGTTGAATGAAGAGCTGTATGTACTTGGTAAACTGAATTTATTTATAAATCATATACTTCCGGAACGAGGCAATCTTTATTATGGTGATACGATTCGAGAACCAAAGTGGATAGAAAACGGCCAAATTCAACCATTTGATTATGTATTAATGAATTATCCTTTCGGAGTAAGGGACTGGGGCTATGAATTTGCTGTAAATGACCCTTATGGAAGGTTTGAATTATATGATATTCCTTCTAAAGCTCAAGGGGACTATGCTTTTATACTTCATGCACTTGCTTCATTAAAAAGTACAGGAAAAGCTGCATTAGTTGTACCATTTGGAACACTTGTAAGGGGAGCTGCAGAGAGAAAAATTCGTTCGATTTTATTAAAAGATGATGTAATCGAAAGCATTATTGCTTTACCTTCTAATTTATTTGTTGGAACAGGGATACAAGTTGCCCTTTTCCTCTTAAATAAAAATAAGCCGGTTGAGAAAAAGGGGAAAGTACAATTTATCAATGCTGAAGGTGATTATGAACGAACAAGAACACAGAAATTCTTGATGCCAGAACACATCCAAAAAATCGTTGATGTATTAGATCGATTTGAGAATATTGAAAGATATTCGAGAATAGTACCAGTAGGAGAAATTGAAGATAATCAATTTGATTTAAATCCTTCATTATATTTTGTCAATATCGAGCTTGAGACCGAATTTGGTAAAGTTTTATTTAATCGAAAAAAATATGAAACAGAAACCAAAAATCTAGTTCCAATCAGAGAATTTGCCGAGGTAATACGAGGTGTTAATCTACCAAGTCGTAGACAAATTGAGAACGCTGATGGTGAATTATATCCTGTAATCCAAATTCGCGATGTTGAGGATGGAGAAATTCAATTTGAAAAAATTGATAAGTTTCCAATCCAGACTAGAGATATTGAACGTGTTACAGCAAAACCGGGGGATATTCTTGTATCCAGCAGAGGTACTCAACAAAAAATTGCCATTGTACCAGAACATACGGAACAAGTTCTAGTTTCAAGTATGTTTGTGATTATTCGATTGACATCCGATAAAGTAAATCCGTTATATGTAAAGCGTATATTAGAAAGCCCAGCTGGCCAGTACTTTTTTGAAGTAAATCAAAGCGGTTCGGTTGTGACAGTTTTAACACCTAATGACATTAATTCAATTGAGATTCCATTGTTATCAATTGACCAACAAACTGAATTTATAAGCGAACTAGAAAAAGCAGATGATATCATCCGCAAGGCACAGGAAGAAAGAAAGAGCCTGTACTTTAATGCTTATCAAAATGTTGGTTTTGGAACGGCTATTCGTAAAAATTAGGAGAGGATGACTTTTATGAATAAAAGAAATCTATTGGAACTAAGAGATTCCCTACGCAGAAGAGGCTTTTGGGTAGATATAGTAGAGGCTGAATTTGTCTTAGATTCATGGTATTCACGATCTAACTTTAATGAGTTAGTACGTTTATTAAATCAATTTCCGTTGTCTCTTGAAATTGGAGAAAAAGGAATTCGAATAAATTCGGATTCCTTGCCTTCTGGCTTGTTAAAGCAAATTGAAACAGCATCAAGGGAGGATGTAAAGTACTCTATTAAGGGAAACCTCATTCCTTCTTCATGGAATTATAATGAAAGAAATGATTTGGCTATTTTAGAATTAGACTATGGCATTGCTGCCTTAGTGTTTGCTTTAAATAAAGTTGGATTTCAAACTTCTATGAGTTGTGATGGACATGGAAGAAAAGAAGCGAATATGTGGTTTAACCACCTAGAGTATATGAAAGAAATAAGCAATCTTTTGTTCTCAGCTTCAAAAGAAAACAGCTTTGCTTATGACTGGGAAATTAGAAAGGAAAACGTAGGTTTTGCTTTAGCTACTAGAAAAAGATTGGCAAATGAAGCTTGGGATGTGAGTAAAATTCAAGATGATGTATTTTCTTTGTCAAATTTAATTTTAAAGGAAATCAGTTTGAATAATAGGAAAATAGAAATAGGAAGTTAAGATTATCCATTTATTAAGGTTGTAAAAATCTGTATACTTGAAATGAGAGTATTATAGGAGGAATTTTGAATGATAACAGGTGAAATTAAAAATAAAGTAGATAAGATTTGGGAGACGTTTTGGACAGGTGGAATTACGAATCCATTAACGGTTATTGAACAGTTTACTTATTTATTATTTATAAAAGGGCTAGATGAAGTAGAAACAACAAAGGAAAAAGAAGCGGAGTTTCTAGGTTTAGATTATGAGGGACTTTTCCCTAAAGATAAACAACACCTACGTTGGCATCGTTTTAAACAACTAGGGTCTCCCGAAGAAATGTATGAAGTGGTTTCAAAAGAAGTTTTCCCTTTCATTAAGGAACTACATGGGACAGATGATTCAGCTTATTCAAAATACATGGGTGATGCCATGTTTATGATTCCAACTGCCAATATGCTCGCAAAAATTGTTGATGGTATCGATAATATTCCAATGAAAGACCGTGATACACAAGGGGATCTTTATGAGTATCTCCTTTCAAAAATTGCAACAGCTGGGACAAATGGTCAGTTCCGTACACCAAGACATATCATCAAAATGATGGTTGAATTGATGAAACCGACACCTGAAGATATTATTATTGACCCAGCAATGGGATCGGCTGGATTCTTAGTTGCAGCTAGCGAGTATTTGAGAAATAACCATAGCGACATGTTTTTAGTGCAAGGATTAAAAGAACATTTTCATAATACAATGTTTTACGGTAATGACATGGACCGCACCATGCTACGCATTGGTGCAATGAACATGATGCTTCATGGTGTAGATAATCCTAACATTGAATATCGAGACTCACTATCTGAAGTTAACAAGGATAAAGAGACATATACATTGGTTTTAGCAAATCCACCATTTAAAGGATCTTTGGATTATGATGCTGTTTCAAATGATTTGTTGAAAATAGCAAAAACAAAGAAAACAGAACTACTATTTTTATCATTATTTATTCGGATTTTAAAACCGGGTGGTCGAGCAGCAGTTATTGTTCCTGATGGTGTATTATTCGGTAGCTCCAATGCGCATAAGCAAATACGTAAAGAAATCATAGATAATCACAAATTAGAAGCTATTATTTCCATGCCTAGTGGCGTATTCAAACCGTATGCAGGAGTATCAACGGCCATTATAATTTTCACGAAAACAGGTGCAGGTGGGACTGACAATGTATGGTTTTACAGTATGAAAGCTGATGGT
This sequence comes from Niallia oryzisoli, assembly GCF_036670025.1. Lineage (NCBI taxonomy): Bacteria > Bacillati > Bacillota > Bacilli > Caryophanales > Bacillaceae > Niallia > Niallia oryzisoli. The sequence goes on from NZ_CP137640.1 coordinate 2,428,191, forward strand.
TTCTCATTAGATGATAAGCGTACTCCAATTGAAGAAAATGATATACCTGATATTATTGAAAGGTTTAATAATATAGTAGCTGAAAATGAGCGTAAAAGAACCGAGCAGTCATTCTTTGTCTCAGTGGGAGAATTACGGGAAAATGATTATGACTTGTCGATTAATAAGTATAAAGAAATTGAATATGAAAAAGTGGAGTATGAGTCTCCAAAGGTAATACTTGAGAAGGTAGAAATTATTGAAAGAGAGATTATCAAGGGAATACAAGAATTGAAAGAAATGATTCGAGGTTAAAATTATGGAAAAAGTTAATTTGAGTAATCTTATTAAAACTTTAGAGAGTGGTTCAAGGCCAAAAGGTGGCGTTTCTGATAATGGTATTCCAAGTTTAGGGGGAGAACATATAAGTAAAGAGAATTTATATAAATTTGATAAGGTTAAATATATACCAGAAGATTACTTTAATAACCTTAAAAAAGGTATGATAGAAAAAGAAGATATACTGATTGTTAAAGACGGTGCAACTACTGGTAGAGTAGCATTTATTGATGAATCATTTCCTTTTGAGAAGTCTGCAATCAACGAACATCTATTTAAATTGAGTGTGGATTCTGAAAAGATTTTACCTAAATATCTATACTATTACTTAGTATCAAATAAGGGTAACAACGAAATGATGAAAGATTTCAGAGGTGCAACAGTTGGTGGAATAACTAAGAAGTTTATCGATTTTGTTAATGTACCAGTACCTAGTAGCAAGGGTGTGCAGTATAAAATTCTCGATATACTAGATAAGTCACAAAATCTTATCTATCAGCGCAATGCTCAAATAGATGCACTAGATCGATTAACTCAAAGTGCTTTTTTGGAGATTTTTGGGGATCCAGTACAAAACTCCAAAAATTGGGTCAGTGTAACACTTGAAGAATTAGGAGAATGGAAGAGCGGTGGAACACCATCTAGAAGTAATAAAGAATATTTCAAAGGGAATATTCCGTGGCTTTCAGCAGGCGAACTAAATGATATTTACTCATATTCTAGTAATGAGTATATTACAGAAGAAGCTTTAAAAAATTCAGCAGCAAAGATTATCCCCGTAGGAAGTTTATTATTGGGTATGTACGATACAGCAGCATTAAAATCAACAATTAATCAAGTTGAGTGTTCATGTAACCAAGCAGTTGCATTTGCTAAATTAGATGAATCTATTGTTTCCACTATATTTGTTTATTATTGTATTCAAATTGGAAAGGAACATTATAGGAGACTTCAAAGAGGGGTAAGGCAAAAAAATTTGAACTTAACTATGATAAAAAATATATCAATTATTTGCCCTCCTATTGAATTGCAGAGAAAGTTCTCTAATACAATTGATGTGATTTTAGAACAAAGGAGCCATATGGAAAAAGGCTTGATTGAACTTGAAAATAACTTCGATTCAATTATGCAACGTGCTTTCAATGGCCAATTATTCATCGATGAAAAGGTCTCTAATCTATAAACAAAGGGAGGGGTAAATGTGTCAAACTTCAGCTTTTTGAAAGACAAAAAACAATACAGAAGTTTTACTAATGCTTGTTTTGAAGCGGAAAAGGCTTTAGTTGTCAGTCCAGCAGTGAGCGCGATTCAGTCACGACGCGCGTTGGAACTGGCAGTTAAATGGGTCTACAGCTTTGATAGTGCAGCAAAGATTCCCTACCAAGATAATTTATCGAGCTTAATTCATGATGCTAACTTTTTAGCTATTATTGATGAAGTTTTATTACCACTTATGAAATACATTGTGAAACTGGGGAATGTAGCTGTTCATACAAATGCTCCAATTTCTCGTGATGAAGCGGTATTATCGCTTCATCACCTACATCAATTTATTTCGTGGATTGATTATTGCTACTCGGATGAATTTACAGCAGGTGAATTTGATGAATCTCTTCTTCAGTTTGGTGAAGAAAAACGAGTACGTCCTGAAGAACTGAAAGATTTATATGAGCAATTAAGTTCCAAAGATAAAAAACTCGAAGAAGTGATGAAGGAAAATGAACATCTGCGTAAGGGTGTGACGGAAAAACGGGAACACAATACGAAGTATTACAACTTCCAAGTAGATGAGTTAAAAGAATTTGAAACACGACTTAAATACATTGATTTGGATTTAAAGCTAGCTGGATGGGAGTTTTATAAGGATATTGTTCGTGAATACCCAGTCGAAGGGATGCCGAACAATGCTGGTTCAGGTTTTGTGGACTATGTACTGTTTGGCGATAACGGAAAACCACTTGCGGTTGTTGAAGCAAAAAGAACTTCAAAGGATCCGAAAATTGGTCGACAGCAAGCTAAGTTATATGCGGATTGCATTGAAACAATGGCAGGTACACGCCCGGTTATTTTCTATACTAATGGCTTTGAAACATATATTTGGCACGATCCATATCCGCCAAGAAAAGTATCTGGGTTCTATAATAAGGAAGAATTAAGCCTACTGATGGATCGTCGTGAAATGAAGCGGCCTTTTAAAGACATAGAGATAAACGATTCTATCAGTAACCGTTATTATCAAAAAGAAGCTATTTTAGCTGTATGCGATGCTTTAACACGTAATCAACGAAAAGCCTTACTTGTCATGGCGACTGGTAGCGGTAAAACGAGAACGGCTATTTCCATTGTTGACGTGCTAGCCCGACATAATTGGGTGAAAAATGTCCTATTCCTAGCTGACCGCAAAACGTTATTGAATCAAGCATACAAAAATTTTAATACGCTATTGCCAAGTTTAACAATATGTAATCTATTAGACAATAAGGACAACCCAGAAGAAAGTAGAATGGTGTTTTCTACGTATCCAACCATGATGAATGCGATAGACGATGTAAGAAGAAAAGATGGCAAGAAACTATTTACGGTTGGTCACTTTGATTTAATCATAATTGATGAATCACATCGCAGTATTTATAAAAAATATCGAAGCATCTTTGATTACTTTGACGGCATTTTACTTGGTTTAACGGCTACACCAAAAGATGAAATTGATAAAAATACGTATGAAGTATTTGATCTTGAAAATGGTGTCCCAACGTATGCTTATGAATTGGAACAAGCAGTAAATGATGGATACTTAGTTGACTATCGAACAATTGAAACGAAGATGAAGTTTCTGGAAGATGGGATTCATTACGATGATTTATCAAATGAAGAAAAAGAAAAATACGAGGAAACTTTTGATGAAGAAGATTTCAGGGAAGATATTGATAGTTCTGCCTTAAATGAGTGGTTATTTAATGACAACACAATCGACACTGTTCTGAAAAATCTAATGGAAAAGGGAATTCGTGTTGAAGGTGGAGACAAATTAGGTAAGACAATTATTTTTGCTAAAAATCATAATCATGCAGAAAGAATTGCTGAACGTTTTGATATTCTATTTCCGGAGTATAAAGGTGATTTTGCACGAGTTATAGATTATAGCGTGAATTATTATCAAACCCTTATCGACGATTTTTCTGAAGTGAAAAAGCTTCCACAAATTGCAGTTTCAGTTGATATGCTTGATACAGGTGTTGACATTCCTGAAGTAGTAAATCTTGTTTTCTTTAAAAAGGTTCGTTCAAAATCGAAGTTCTGGCAAATGATTGGTCGGGGAACGCGTCTTTGTCCTGATCTATTAGGAATCGGAGAGGATAAAACACATTTCCTTATTTTTGACTATTGCGGAAACTTTGATTTCTTTCGAGAAAATCCGAAAGGAATGGACGGTCAAGTTGGGAAAAGTCTTACAGAAAAACTCTTTAATGCGAAAGTGGATATTATTCGTGAGTTGCAAGGTCTTGATTATCAGACAGGAGAATATATTGCCCATCGAAATGAATTAGTGAATGAAGTGGCAAAAAAATTTTTATCGCTCGATAGTGAGAATTTCAGGGTAAGACAGCATATTCAGTATGTAGAAAAATTCAAGAATCGTACGAATTGGAATACTTTATCTGTCCTTGATACAAATGAGATTAAAGATCATATTTCACCAATTATTGTTCCGATGAATGATGATGAATTTGCCAAGCGTTTTGATTTAGTCATGTATACCATTGAATTAGCTAAATTACAAACACGAAATGCAACGAAACCTATTCGAAGTGTTATCAAAACAGCAGAAGCACTATCAAAGCTAGGTACGATTCCACAAGTGTTAGAAGCAAAACCAATTATAGATAAGGTTTTAACTGAAGAGTTCTGGGATAGTGCGGATATATTTGAATTGGATTCTGTTCGTGAAGCGTTAAGGGATTTAATCAAATTCATCGAAAAAGAAACACAAAAAATATATTTTACGAATTTCCAAGATGAAGTACTTGAAGTCAAAGAGAACGGCCCAATGTATAATGTGAACGATTTACAAAGTTATAAGAAAAAGGTTCATCATTACCTCAATCAGCATAAGGACCAAATAGCAATTTATAAATTAAACAATAATAAGGCATTGACGGCACAGGATGTAGAAATGCTTGAAAACATCTTGTGGAACGAACTTGGAACAAAAGAGGATTATGAGAAAGACTTTGGTGATACTCCAATCACTAAGCTCGTACGCCAAATTGTAGGGCTAGATCCTCAAGCAGCAAACGCAGCCTTTTCTGAATTTCTTTCAGAAGAACGACTTAATATCAATCAAGTTCGATTTGTTAAATTAATTGTCGATTATGTCGTGAAAAACGGAACACTTGATAAGAAGGTGCTGCAACAAGAGCCATTCAAGACCGTGGGTAGTATTGTCGAATTGTTTAAAAATAACATGGATGATGCAAGAAAAATTATCGGGGTTATTGATCAAATTAATAAAAATGCGGAAGAAATTGCCGGGGCTTAATGTTCGAGAAGTTATTTGGCAAATTAATAATAATGATGAGAAAGACATCTTGAACTTATTTCAAGGTGTCTTTCTTTATTAGGGGTAAAGTAATTAAGTTATTACAACATAGAAGGAATCTTCTGAATGAATGAGGAATTAATTAAACCCAATCAATTTCAAATTTATAATAAATGTAAATGTTTAACAGTAGTTATTAATTGGGGGGATTGAATGGGAAGAAAATTATCTTATCTCGAAGTTAAAGAGACATTTGAAAAAAGGGGTTACAAGTTATTAGAAAGTGAATATAAAGGTAAAGACATTACCATAGGCTGGACGGCTAATACCATTTGTGAAATTATACGACATACCATAGTAGCGTTAACGATAAATAATCTGAATGTAACGGTATCGGAAGATTAAGTTAGCATTACTAATCCTTTAATTTGTGGATGATCTATAAGGTGAAATAAAAACGCTAAAATTAATCTAGCGTTTTTTATATATAAACCTCCAATACTCTAGTCAAAAGCATAGAGTAATAGTATTATTATTATTATTATTATTTTGACTTGCCGGTCCCAAATAATAATAAAATACTTAAGAGAGGAATATAACATATTATGAAATTATTAGAGGCATATGAAGCCAAACGTGATCTTATCCATAAAGAACGTGAACTAATACGTCAGGAAAAAGTGATAATGGATAAAATCATAGCAGAGCTTATTAAATCAAACAAGGCAATTAAAAACGAATCATCTGAAATTCAATTTGAAAAAGAAAGTGAATTACCAAAAAAACAGCAAATTCAAAAGGGTCAAATTTCCTCTATTGATCTTGCAGAAATCATAAAACCTGTTCTTGTAACAAATCAAAAGATGACAGCTAAAGAACTTGAAGCATATCTACGTGATAACTTTGGTTTTACATGGAAAGCATTTGATGCAACAATGAGAAGTTTACGAACAAAAGGTTATTTGAAATTTAAAAAAGAAAACAATTACTATATCTTGGAGTAATTAAATTAATGGTACTAGTAATAGCTAGTGCCATTTTTTATATGCTAAGTTAAGGGTAAATGTTTATGTTGATGTAAATGTAAACATTTATATTAATATTAATAGCTTTGTTCATTTTTGTTTAAAGTTGCCCAATTTGGCAACTACATATATAAATGTAACGGTGCGTGTAATATAAGTCAACAATTTGTTGAATAGGATGTAACAAATTGTTAAGTGTGAGTTACCAAATGTGTATTGGAAATAAACTTAGATGTAGATGAGGGTCTATTGGAAAAATAGTTTAAGGAGTCGCTGCAACTGTTAAGTCTGGAATCAGAACATAATTAGGTGGAAATGAAAATGAAACTAAAATTATTAATGAAAGTAGGAGCTGGAGCAATAAAGGTAGTGAAACAGATACAAAGATAAATAAATATGTACATTCAGAAGAAAAAAAGGATATTAAGGAATTATTAGAATTTGGAACAAAAGTGGTGAACAAAAGAACTTACTAAAAGAAAAGTAAGACCATTGGACAAATATAAATTATATTTACTTGTGGAAATTGGTAAAAGAAAATGATGTTTGGAGTATGCTAGAATATCAGCAAGTCGTAATAAGAAAAATCACGAAATATGCCCTAGGGACAATAGGCCTTATATGAGAGCATTTAAAAGTATTGGTGAATTAGAAGCAGAATTAGCAGAATATTAATTAGAATTTAATGAATATCAAGAAAAAAACCACGAGAATTAATAAAAGAATAAAGTGCTTCGGCACTCTTTTTTTTGTCTGTAAAACAGACAACCGCATTCAATAAAAAAATATTATTTTATATCTCATTTATACTGACTAAAAGTAATAAGACTTCTGGACATAATATTCTAGATGGGCTTTTAGACAGGGTAATGGGGTATTTCTAATAATAAATAAAAATAACAATTTCCTATGTGTCCCGAACCCATAAATATTTGATATGATATTGTTCTAATTTATGAGTTTAGTTGATAAGTGTGTATTCAACTTAATTTCTAGATATGAAATTAAGTTTTAATTTGGATATAATGTATACTTTAAATTAGAGATCTTCTAAGTGATCCGTTATCTTTAAAATGTAGAATACTTTCCTTTTTGATAACTCTTTAAGATCATAATTTTTTCTATTAAATAAAATCTTAATTTTATATTATTCGGGAATAATGATCCCCTTGTTTTGTTCCAGGTTCAAAAATGATAAAATTATAATAGTTTGGAAATTGGAGAGTGAATTGTGTGGCAAAGGAAACTGGGAAAGCCAATAAGACAGTAAAAGAACAGAAAGAACACATACTAACAAGATTACCTTTGATAGATAAATTAATTGAATTGGGATGGGACTCTCATCAGCTACAATATCAACCAGAATGGCATGTTCCTAAAAGTCCTAGCGAGGCGGCTAAAAGGGAAGCTGGAAAAAGCTTTAAAGGATTTCCTGTTGACGTAGCAATATTTGACTCGGGTGAAAATGTAGGGAATTGGGAACACATTCAAATTATTATTGAAACCAAACAACCCGATATTACAACTGGCCTATCACAATTAGAAATTTATATGTCGTTAGAACCCCGTGTGTTGGTTGGATATTGGACAAATGGAACCGATGTGGTTGGTTTATTTAGAAATGCTGAAGGGAAATTTATCAGAAAAGATAAAGCAGATTTACCTAAACCTACAGATAACCTGCTAATTCCAACTGAAAAACCAATAAAATGGGGTGACTTAGAACCAGTTGATGCAAAGGGACTAAGAACTAGATTTGAAAGGCTTTTAAATAACATTGTATCAATGGATACTACTAGTACCAGAAGAGATGACCAATTAAACCAGTTATGTAATTTGTTATTAATAAAGCTTGAAAGTGATAAACGAGCAAAGATATATCCTAATGAACCTGTTACCTTCCAAGTTTGGAAAGATGAAGAGGAAACTTTTGAAAAGATAAAGGACTTTTTTATAAAAATGAAACTAACCCATTCGGATTTATTTAGCTCAATAACTGACCAGCAAATAAATTTGGATGCTTCCACTGTTCATATGGTTTGTTACGAAATTGGTAAAAGTAAATTACTTGATACCTCAATTGATACTCTATCTGTTGCATTTCAAGTTTTTAGGAATGCCAGTTTGAAATCCGAGAGGGTCAGTATTTTACACCGTATCCAATTATAAAAAGCGCCGTAAAATTAATGGAAATTCAATATGATGATGTGATTATTGATCCTGCTTGCGGTACAGGCGGGTTCTTACTAGAAGCTTTTTCAAGTATGAAAAATAGTATTACAAATTGGGATGATGGTGACGCAAAAGCTTGGGCCCAAAAACATTTATATGGTGTTGATAAAGACCAGATTAACGTAAAACTAACCAAAGCTATGATGATGATTTTAGGGGATGGGTCAACTCACACTTATTTGGGTGATTCGCTTAGAGCACACTTATGGCAAAAAAATTGGCCTTATTTAACAACTGGACTAAAAGATGGCCAATACACATGTGTTATTACAAATCCACCATTTGGTAAAAATTTAAAATTAACTGGAGCGGAAGCTAAGAAGTCTTCTTATTCGGTTGCCCAAAAATATGTAGAAGATAAAAAAACAGGTAAACATGTTTCGGTAAGTAATACTTATGAGAACAGAGAATTAGGAATTATCTTTTTGGAAAGATGCCATAATTTGCTAATTTCAGGGGGGAGATTAGGAATTATTCTGCCTGAAACATATTTTTTCTCAAAATCTTACTTGTGGCTTCAAGAGTGGATTGAAGACCGATTTATTCTTCGAGGATTAATAAATATCCCAATGGAGGCCTTCCAAGGTTTTTGTAGGGCCAAGACAAACTTCTATATATTCGAGAAGAAATAAAACGGAGGATTCAACATGAATATACCAAAACCTAGCTGGTACAAGGATAACCAGATATTAATTTCTAATCCACAAACATGCGGAATTAATAAAGATGGATTAGAACAATATAAGGTTGACCCTTTGACTGGAGAAAGGTCAAAGACTGAAATTGATGACCAGCTTTCTGAAAGTGTAGATGAAATATTAAATAGAAACATAAAAAACGAACATACAAGTTATATCGATGTAGAAAAGGTTAAAAAATCTAAGGTTTTAGTTCCTCAATATCATGATAAAAGTACTTTAGAACAAATCGAAAAAGCATTTACTGCAAATAAAGACTATACATTGAAGTCTTTAGGTCAATTAGTTAATGAAGGGTATATAACATTATTTTCTGGACATGGTAGTCCAAGCTCTGACCAAAGGATAGGGGACATTCCGTATATAAAGGTTTCAGATATTAGAGCTGGAAATATAAACATAAACCCCGCGAATATGATACCCGAAGAATTAGCGAAAAAGTACTGGAAAGGTGACAAGTCAAATTTGGAAGCTTATGATTTGCTTTCACCTGAAAGAGCCAGTAAGAATATTGGGGAATTTAGTGTATTAATGCCTGGTCAAGAAAATATAGTCCTTACGAAAGAAATCTTGATCATTAGAAGTTTACGTAAAGAATATATTGACCAATTTTATCTATTATGGGCATTATCGCTAAAGCTGGTTAGAAATCAATGGGATAGAATTATTTTAATGCAAACAAACCGTGAAGATGTTGGTGAACGAGTTCTTGAAATCCTTATTCCTTTTCCAAATAGTAAAAAAGTAGCCGATGATTCTTCTGAGCCGTTTAGAACTTATTACCAATCAATCGAGGCTGCAAGAAAAAATCTAAATAAATCACTTAAAAACGCAAAATACGAAACTCACTTTAGAATAGAATAGTTTTATAATGTAAAATAAAACCCTTCTCATAGAGGAGGGTTTTTATAGACTTACTTTTTCATTTTGTGAATGAATAAAATTGTGAACTTTATTGTTCAAGCTCTTTTTAGCAGTTCATAATGTTTTTATTTGATCAATGTATCTTCTGTTACACCATTCGATTTAGATTGGCAATAGTAATCTCCTGGGCTTCTTCCAAAATTGGAGAGATACCTTCTGCCAAAATGCCTTTCACCATCGTCGGAAAGATTTATAAATACGTAATAGTAATCCGGGTATTAGACAACTAAGTAAGTCATTACATCATTATGTTCATTAATCAAAAAGCCAGAATCTCTACCGACCGAGTCAGTAGCAAAATGATTTCTATGAAAATATAGGGAACATCTTATTAATCCATTGAAGGACATCGGTATATTAGTATATTATCCTCTTGAAAGAAAGGAAATTGGAGAATAATCAAGGTTTTATACTAAAAGCTATAAGGGGGTTAAATAATGCCAATTTCAAAAAATATTAAAAGGGAACATGTCTTGAAAGCTTATCTGAAATCGACATTCACGGGGATCCTGATGAAAGGAATTTAACTAAGTTTAATCTTTTATATGCAGGGCAACATTATCCACCAAAGTAGGTTTTAACGCTCGCTAACAAATATGCAAGCGGTCACCAATTGCTCCCTTAAGAATACAGTGTGGAATTATAACACGAAAGTTTAATTTGATACTTGGAGACACACTAAGATGAAATACTTTTTAAAGTGTTGTGGCTATGGAGTGATACGCCCCATTTAAATAATTTAAGGGATAAACAATTTAAGTTAAAATACAATTTGCAAAAGTAGTTTTATTAGCTACAAATTTACAAGGTTTGTAAAGTAAAAAGATGGTGATAAAGTGAACTTTTTAAATCAAATTATAAAAATTCTAAGTGATATTGAATCAGACTCCGTAGGTGATATTCTTACTATATTATCTGGTATTGCTAGTGGGCTTTTAACACTTGTTGGTTTAGTTTCAATTTTTATTTCCATAAATAGCCAACATATTATACAAAAACTAAGAGAACTTATGTGGGGCATTATTGAAATTCCAATAAATCAAAAAATTGGTGATATAGAGGCATATTTGAGATTTCGTGATAAGCTTGGAATGTATGAACAAATTTATCATAATAAAAAAGACCTTAACTCCTTTGTAGTTAAGGTAACAATTTTTATATTAATATTTTGTATTGGTTTGTGGGCTTTTTCTACATTCTTTCTTATTGAATCAAATAACTCAATACAGCCAGAAATCCAGCAAATTCTTATTATAACAACTGGATTGGCATGTATATTTCTCGTTGTTTTTATTTTTATATTAAACAGATTAAATAATATTCCGCTTATAAGTAATTTACCAAATCCTGAAGATTTTTTGGATGCTAATGAATTGAAATATGGTATAAACACACTTGCAATTGCTAGTATGACTTCGTCGATTATTATTAAAAGAGACGATTCGAAAAGATTTCAATTCTTCCTTTCCTTTCCATTTGCTTTTAAGAATTTATCTTTAACCGATGAACGAGCTGTTAATGGTTCAATGTCTACGGGGAATATTTCTGTTACCTCCTCATTAGTAAAAGTAGATGCAAGGAATTATAGACTTGAATATGGTTATTTGGGGAAGGAAAATAGAGAAAACTATTTATCTACAAAATATTGCTCATATCCAATTCCAGATGGTTTTAGTAATGCCTTCTGGCCTATTGCACTGTATTTTTATTTTCACAGTAATCAAGGAGTCCTAAGGGTCACCTATGAATTTACAGACAATACTGAAGCTAATAAACTCAATGATGAAAGTTTTTGGAATGGGCCAAGCCCCATGGTTCAAATGTATCCTACTAGGGTTTTAGAATTTAGTAATAACATAAGTAAAAATATTATAGATATTCCGTATATAAACATAAATCGTTAATTCTAAGCACGTCTAGTTACCAAACGAGTTGTTATTCTCGTCTAAAGTTTTTTAAATTCATATAAAAATAACTCATTAAATTGGTTAGCGAAACTGTGTGAAAATTTTCATGAGCACTTAAAATTATGGCCGTCTTTTGCTTTTTGCTCAAGGGACATGGTACTTTAAAGAAACTGAAATGACTACGATAAGACTGAACAGGATAACTTGAAAAATCTGTTGGGGATTGAGGATAAACGTTAGTTTGACAGCTTTCTGCCAAGTGATCTACTGCTAAAATAACGACACGGTCTTCAAAATTGTTGTGGTATGTAATTAATATCCAATTAAGCTAAATGCAAGAAATCCTGAAATAGTCTAAAGCAACTACTTCTTTTTTTATTAAATAACAAATTTACACGATACAACAGATATATAGCAATAAATCAATGGTTTTCTTATCGTTTTTCCAAGGGATTCGAACCACCGAACAAAAGTTTAGGAAATTATTGTAATAGTTATTTATTTAAATAAGTATGGTCAGAAACGACTGGTGAAAAATATTTAGACCACAAATTACTTCTAGTTCCAGTAAAAAGGAACCTGGTGTAACTTCTACTTATAATCATCGAAAAAAGTTAAACTCATGGGACACTTTTTGCTGCTCTCTCTATAAAAAAGAGCATGAAAGGAGAGGATGATAAAAATGGCACAGACATTGATAAAGTCGATGAAGCTACGACTAACTTTTGAGAAAGGGATTGACGAAGGTGGGAAATCAATTTTTAAGACGAAGACCTATAGCGGTGTGGTGGAATCGGCTACGGCGGATCAGCTTTACCAGATTGGGCAGTCACTGGCTTCCCTTTCGATTCATCCGCTTGCAACAGTTGAAAAGAATGGTATGTATGAAGTAATGGCCTAAGAAAGAACGACAACGTTAATGGGAGAGGATGAGGGATATGGTAAAAACACTCGAGTTGCACTTTACAACTGGTTTGGGAAAAACCTCAAAGCTGACAATTGATTATCCGAAGGAGCCAGTCGATAACGCAGCTGTGAAGCAGGTGATGGATTTAATTATTGTCGGCTAACATTTTTGGCGGTGGCAATCAAAGTTTTGTCAGTGTGAAAGAAGCGCGTCTTGTCGAGCATAACGTAACAGATTATGAGATTGTGTAAGACCGTGTCGAATCGTAATTGTTGAAAAATAAAGGGCTGCTTTCCTTCAGGAGGCAGCCTTTTCCAATATGAATAAAGAATAGAGGTGTCTTTCGTGGAACAGTTCATTCCCCTTAGTGAGGTCGGCTTTCCGATTGCCGTCACCCTGTTTTTGTTTTATCGAATTGAAGCAAAACTGGAAGCGTTGTTCAATCGATTCAAAGCCTGCCGGATCGATTAAGTGGAATTAGAATTTTGGGGATCTATCTATTGTTCAGACGAGTTTTATTAATGCATTTATGTGGTACATCAGGAAGTAAGGGAAGCCCTCTGTTTCCTGTTATATTGCTATTTTGCAAATCGCTTTCACGTTAAAAACTGCTTTATGAAACAATTATTTTCAGTAATAAACTTTTTTATAGTATGGCTAAATCTTTTATATTCCATAAGCCTGCAAATATAGTTCCTTTAGAGCCTTTCTTATGGCTGACTTTCGTCTGCGGGGATCTTCTCCGAATCCAATGCAATCTAAAAAAGGCGGTTTATTCTGACAAATGTTTACGGTTAAAGAGTAGCGGTTTTTGTAACGTATAATTTCAAATTCGATTTCATCTCCAAAATCGTTTATGACCTGTTTAACTTCTCTTGATATGTAATTTCCTGATAAATAATCTTCCACAATATAACGCCACCTTATGTTAAGGAACTTTTAAAACTATTTATTTAGATAAATGTACTTTGCATTTCATTAGAAAAGAGTCGATATTTTATTATAAGACGGAAGGGTTAGGTGTTACAATAAAGAAAAGAATAGATATGTGACGAATTCGTGCCAGTTACTCCTTGTTAAATTGCGCTGACTGATTTTTCACTACTTCCTTTTCTTTTTCCTTTTCCTTAGATTTTACCGTATAGTTCAGCTGGCCTGCTTCTTTTACAAAAATAATTCCCTTGTCTTCTTCATATAGGAGGGTCATAGTTTTTGTCATTTTCGAACGTTCTAATAAAACAGAGTGTAGGTAAAGAGCTTGATTTCGTTTGGTTTGGAGCAAATCTACTTTCATGTGAACGGTTAGGGAATGATTATCGATAAAATGAATAATTGTTTTCTTTCTGTCATTTGGATCTGGTTCAATGTCGTGAATATGAGAGTTGACAACCCAAACGATGCCTGTATGATGAATGGAATGGCAACGAATGAGGAATATATTATGTTGTATAGATAAACCAATGGGAACCTTATATTTCTTTTTCAATATTAATCGAGCGGATTCAATGGCACCATCCAGGTTAGATCCAAGATGAAGAACAGAGGCTTTTACTATATCATCAGGAGATTGACGAACAATAAAGGTTTGCTTCCCCTCTATGATTTGGGTGTATTCGTATCCATTATCAAAGTGAGAAATTAGTGCAGAAGTGAAAAGATTAATAAGGTAGTTGTCGATCATGTTGTGCCTCCAATATTTTGTTATTAGTTATGGATGATTATGGGAACTAAGATCGAGTAAGTTGGGTAAAATGTTTTTGGTTCACCTCCTTAATGTCGGAAATTAGGCTAAAGAAATAACATCATTTATTTTGTAGAGTAATAAAACTGAATATCATTATTTATAAAAAAGGTTTGAAGAGGGGAAACATCATTTAAAGAGGGTATTGAAAATTTTCGGAACTTTCCTAAATTATGATCATGTATTACAGTTTGTAACTAAACGGGGAACTTCCTTTACTAGAGCAATATCAAATATGATACGGCTTTCATTATAATCATCCTCTTTTCATGTATATCATTTCACAATAAGTTTCAAAAAAAAAATATAGAATGGACAGAAATAGGGAGCGAATATTATAAAAGATTTGATAGAAAGTAAATGGAAAAACACTTATGTAGCAGCATTTACTCTCTATTACTAGATTCAAAGTAAATAATTTCATTCATATCGTCGATATCAAGGGCATCTGCGATCTTTTTCAGATGGTTAAGATAGACAAACTCTCTTTCATTGTTTGCTAGTTCATTTAACGCTGCATGACGAATATCTGTACGTCTGGATAACTCTCTTAGAGAAATATTATATTTTGCTAGTAAGTCTTTAATATTTATAACTACATTTCTCTCCATCATTCTCCCCACAATCATAAATCATTGACTATAAGAAGAAATTACCATACTGGAAAAATTAAAGTGGTACGCCCAAGCGTACCATTGGGAAATAAATTTGGTTTTTTTATTGTTAATTTTCAAAAGATGATATTTTTATTACTTTTGTGATTTTAGACCAAAAATCGTATTTTCAGGGTGAATTGATATGAATTCGCCCTGAATTTATATCAATTCACCCTGAATTTGATCATTTTGCGGTGAAAATTGCATTTTTTGAGAAGTGTACAGGGTGTTTTTAATTTTATACATTGGAGTTTGAAAGGAAAGAAACTCTTCCTAAAGAAGTTTCTTTTTCTAAATAACATCATGAAACCCTCTAGGAGGAATGACCAATGGATAAGCTGAACTATGAAACCATCAAAAACTATCAATCTTTTGCTACGGTCGAGGAAATGGATCAAGTGGTTCGTGGATTTTTATATAAATTTAAGTCTTCATTATCAGATGGAGCAATCAAGGTATTGCATTATCTATGGAACTATTCTGTAAAGGTTGTTGGGGTGTCATTTTCTAAGTATGATACAATGGCCACAGCTGTCGGGCTGAGCCGGAGGACCGTTATTCGTGCTGTGAAAATGTTGGAGGAGCTCCTCTTTATCAAGAAGATCCCGACCGTGCGTATGAACGGAAAGCAGGGTGTCAATCTGTTTGTGATCCAGCCTTTTGAAACGATTGATTCTTTATTAACTCCGTTGTCACCCCAGGATGTCACTCGTCCATTCACTCCTAATAAAGCAGAGAATAAACAAAGCTCACTCTGTGAGAATAAAACACAAAATCGTATTATCGTAAAGGAGACTGAGGTTGAAGATTCAGTTAATGAAATAGGATTAAATTCAAAGGCAGTTAACGGTTCAGTTGTGGATTGTTGTAAAAATGCAGAGGGTGAAAAAAGTAAAGATTTTAAACAAAATACAGAACTAACACCAAGAGAAGAGTTGAAGAGTTCAAAATCAAGTGCAGATGATAAAACAAAAGTTCAGCTAAAACCGGTTAAATGGCGTCAATTCGATATAAGCTTTTTACCTGAGTATGTGAATAAAGATTTTGTCCTAGCGGCTAAACCATTTTTTCATATTGGTAATATCCATAAGCTTTGGTCGAAGATTCAATTGGCATATAGAAAAGTGAAGTTGATGGCAAGTCTAGATGATGTGATGGAGTTGATTATTGCTGACTTTAAACGGACGGTCTTTATGTATAGGGAAGGGAAGATTCACAGCACATTTGAAGGGTATTTTTATAGCGTTATTTATGGGAGTTTGTGGGGTTTAAAGGTGCAGGAATATCAGGAAGAATGGTATGAGAAAGTAATGAAACGTTAATTAAATTTTAGAAGTATTTTTCTGTGATTTTATAATTTACAAGTGTAAATTATTTTATTATAAAAGCTATGAATACCTTAATTTTCCTTCTTTTCAATTTAATTTGTTATAATTAAATTAATAAATCCTGAGGAATTAATTTTTTAATGCTTTAATAATTATTTAATGATTGAAGGAATTTGGTATGAATAAAGAGCAGCTAATTAACAGAATAAGTGATTTATCTATATGGAAAAAGGGGATCAACGAGCTCCACATAAACCTCTGCTTATTCTATATTCAATAGGGCAACTTCAAAGAGGGATGCCTCGTTTAATTGAATATAGTAAAGCTAGGGACACGTTGAAAGAATTACTAATCGATTTTGGCCCATTGAGAAAATCATATCATCCAGAGCAGCCGTTTGTCAGATTAGTTAATGATGGAATCTGGGAACTGTCTGTCAATGTTAATTCAAGTAAATTTACCAACAAACAATTACTAGAAAATAATATAGCAGGTGGCTTTTCGCAAGCAGTCTATGATTTATTAATAAACGATCGATTACTACAACAAGAGTTAGTTGAGATGATACTATCAACGCATTTTCCAGCAACCATACATGAGGATATTTTAGAATCCATTGGTATTGATTTTAATGTAAAAAAAATAAAGAATAGGGACCCAAAATTTCGAGAGAATGTATTACGGGCATACGAATACAGCTGCGCTATATGTGGATTTAATGTTCGATTAGGAAGTAAACTTGTAGGGATTGAGGCTGCACATATAAAGTGGCATCAAGCAGGTGAACCAGATATAGAGGAAAATGGTATTGCTTTATGTTCTCTCCATCACAAGCTTTTTGATATGGGCATTTTTACTATAAACAACGAGAGACGCTTCTTAGTTTCTGAATATGCCAACGGAAATAAAGGCTTCGAAGAATGGGTAATGAAATATCATGGTCAATTGATAAGAAATCCAATTCAGTCCTATTATGTTCCGAACCATAAATTTCTAGGCTGGCATATTCGTGAGGTATTTAAAGGACCATATAGAGCTGTATGATAATGAATAGTAAACTGAATGAGGTATATTAGAACTTCATGTGTTAACGTTAGAATTATTTGAAGAGGTGTAAAAAGTAAAAAATGGATTTCGAATACCTGCAAAAACAACTATTAAAAGATTCATACATAGATATATCATTTCAAAAGTATATAGCATTTAAACAAACTGAACATTATGATGAGTCCTATAAACAGGAAATTTTGCCACGGTTAAATGAATTTTTAAAAGGGCAGGAAATCAATGAATTAACGGTTGTAGATATTGTCAAAAAGATTCAAAAAGAAAATCCCTCATCAGGAAGCTTTGTTCATTGGAGTAACACGGCGGATTTGGTTAAATATGCAGAGGATGAACCTGTGGAAGTTGCGGAATTAATGAACCAACTATACTATTCAGCTATACCAGTTGAAGAACGAATTGAAGGCTTTCGGAATAATGGAAAACAGTATAATCCCAATATTTCATTAGGTGCCCCTTTATTTGGCTATCTATTAGCAGCCTTCGATTATAAGAAGTATCCACTGTATAAACAAGAGGTTTTTACAGATTTAAAGAAATCCTACGGAATTGATATGAAGCTAGGCCTCGTCGGCAGCAATTATGAAGCCTACTTGCAAATTTGCCAAATAACACTTGATCATTTTCAAACCAATTACCCCGACCTATCGATGTTAGACATTCAAGATTTCTTTTTCTGCAGTTCTCAATATAAAAAAATATATGTAGAAAGTGCAGTTGTTTATTTAGATAGATTAGCATCAGAATTAGCTCGATTCAAGAACCAGCCGTCCCAGTTATTAGATACTATTATTGGATTTGATCGAGAGCAATTGATATCTTTAAGAAATCGTTATCAAAATACGGAAAAAATTAATCGCATTCGATTTTTGCTGATCGATCGAATTTTGGAAACGGGTTCCATTCAAATGGATGAATTGGAAAAGTTGAAAAATGAAGTAAATGAAAGATATGAGACCAATATATTACAAGCATGGAATAACTACTTTATCTTGTTTGAGCTATATTATGCTGACAAAAAAGAGAAGGTGAGAGAAGAACTTCGTAAAATACATCAGTCAATTCGCAGTATAGAAGAATTTAAAGAGTTGAAATTTGTTGAAGACAAGGTATTGAATGGATTTAACTGGAATCAGAATTTTGGTGGTTCCGAATGCTGGCTAGCGGTATATGAAGCTTCTTATAGCAATCACCGGACAGCGCCGCAATTTTTTGTTTCAATTGCTGAGAAGGGAATTCGTTATGGATTATTATATGGAGATCAACATCCTAACAGAGGTCAAAACGATCTGATCATGCATTCTGATGTTGAAACTTTTACATATGAGGATTTCGAACAAAAGATGGTTGATGTTTTAAATCAGTTTCGAAGTTCAGATCATGTAGTCGAACCAAGAGAACCTTATGAATTAGAACAAGAAATCAGTACAGAAACGTGGGTTGAGCTCCTTCAAAGGAAGGACATCTTTCATGACTTTGATCTCGTTTATATTCATAAGATGTATGAACTGGGGGGAGAAGCAACGGCAACGCAATTGGCAGAGGCGTTAGATAAGCATTTTTCTTCATTTAATACACCTGTTGTCCAGCTGGCCAAACGGATCCTTCAAGCTGTGAATCAGAATCCTCCTAAAAGGAATGATCGTAGAGATATTTATTGGAGTGTATTGTTTACGGGTGAAGCTGCTGAGAATGGGCATTTTATATGGAGGCTGAAACCAAATCTAAAAGTAGCCGTTGAAGCGATTGGACAAACTGTGAAGAATGAAACGTTTGAAACCTATACAAAAGAAGAATTTTTAAAGGAAGTCTTCATGGATGAAGATCAGTACGAAACAACCATCAATCTGCTTCATTATAAGAAAAATATCATTTTGCAGGGACCTCCTGGAGTTGGGAAAACTTTTGCTGCGAAACGGCTTGCTTATTCATTAATGGGGATAAAAGATACCAACCGAGTAGAGATGGTCCAATTTCACCAAAATTATGCATACGAAGATTTTGTCATGGGGTATAGGCCTACTGAACAAGGGTTTATCCTTCAAAGTGGGATTTTCTTTGATTTTTGCCAGGAAGCAATCGCCAATCCTGAGAAGTCCTATTTCTTTATTATTGATGAAATCAATCGTGGCAATTTATCAAAGATTTTTGGCGAACTCTTCATGTTGATTGAACGAGATAAGCGTGATGAATATGTGACGATGGGTTATTCAAAAGAAAAGTTTACTGTACCTAGTAATGTGTATTTGATTGGAACCATGAATACAGCTGATCGTTCCTTAGCGCAATTAGAAGTCGCCCTTCGCCGCAGGTTTGCTTTTGTCGCACTTGGACCAGTTTTTAATGAAAAATGGAGCTATCATTTGCAAACGTCCGGTGTATCTGAACAAATGATTAAGCGGATTTTATATATAGTGGAAAATGTGAATAAGGAAATTATAGAAGATTTCCAATTAGGAAGAGGCTATGCCATTGGTCATTCCTTTTTTACCTCAAAGCCTGAAAATATGAATGAAGAAACATGGTTTAAAGGGATTCTCAACTATGAAATTAAACCGCTGTTAGAGGAATATTTCTTTGATCGTCCCGAAGTCATCCAAGCATTACTTGAGGATATGTAATATGGATAGTCTATTCAAAGTACCGATTCGAAATTTATTCTGCATGCTCAGCTATGTGAATGAAAGTCTCGAGTTAATAGAGAGTTTGAATGATGTAGATGAGGATCTGATAACATTTGATTTTATTGTGAACCAATTTTTAAAGGAAGTAGAAATAATAAATCGACGAGGATTTGTGAAGGATTATGTATCGGTGATTGAAACCACTGGCAGAGTAGGCGGTCGTGTGATGATGACTGAATCGATGTCCTATATATTGGCAAGACAGCCGGTTGTTGTTTGCGAAAAGGATCATTACACGGCAAATATTTTACTCAATCAAATCATGAAAAGCACATTGCAAGCCATTTGTAAAAATCGGTTCGTAAAAAAAGAGACAAGAATGACAAGTTTTGCCTTTCTTGATTATTTTCCCGAGGTCGATTCACCACCCATTACAAAGGGGATGTTTTCAAGAATCTATTTTGGCAGACATAATGTCTATTATCGAAGAATGATCCATCTTGCACGTTTATTACATGAATTGACCTTATTATCCCATAAAAATGGAAATTGGAGTTTGTTTTCTGCGGAGCTAGATGAAGCATCTTTGAATTCTATTTTTGAGAAGTTTTTATTGAACTTCTATCGCATTGAACAAGAGGATTACCGAGTTTCTTCAGAGGTAATGCAATGGAATCTGAAAGGCAATCGAACATTATTGCCGTCTATGAGGACGGACATCTCGTTAACGCATAAAAATGGTCTTGAGAAAATCGTTATGGATGCTAAGTTCTATAAAAATGTATTTCAGGAGCATTTTGGAAAGGCTTCCTTTCATAGTCATAATCTGTATCAGCTTTTTACTTATCTTATGCATCAGCCCAAGGAGAGCAATCTAAGAGGAATTTTAATTTATCCATTTAATGGAGCAGAAGTGAATGAAACTTATCGTTGGGATGAACGGATTACGATGGAAGTGAAAACGGTGAATTTGGATGATTCTTGGAAGGGGATTTATGAGAGATTGATGAATTTACTTTATGAATGCTAGATATAATGAAACATTAAATTCATTCCAATTAAATGTTGGATTAATAAATTGCTTTTTAAACATATATGGAGCTGATATTATATGACAAAGTGGTGGATGATTCGTGCTGGTGATAAAAATGAGCTGATTCCAATTTGGCTAGAAAAAGGGATTGCTTCAATTGGATGGCCGCAATTGGAAAATCCTAAACAATATCAAAAGAAAGGAGAAATGCTGAGAAAGGCGGATATTGTTTATCCTGAGTCAAAGCCTCAATCAAGAAATAGCTGGGTTAATCAAGTCTGGCGGTTTAGTACAGAGATACAGACTGGAGACAGAGTGATATCCTATTCCAAAGAAAAAAGAGAATACATAGTCGGCACCGTAATAGAACAACATTTTTATGATCCTACTGTAGGACATCCTGAATATCCAAACATCATTAAAGTCAATTGGGAACATACAACTGTTGAAAGAGATTTGTTAACACAATCAGCCAAAAATAGCTTAGGTTCAACTTTAACTGTTTTTCGTATTGACCAGTGGGGAAAGGAAATAGAGCAGTTGTTAAAAAACCCTTCTTTAGTATTTACAGACGAAAATGATGATAATGAAGAAAATGAAGTTGTGGAAGACTTTGTGGCTAAAGCTTTGGTGATGATAGAGGATAAAGTAGATAAATTAGATCCTTGGCAGATGCAGGAATTGGTTGGCGGGCTTTTGGAAGCAATGGGTTACAACGTTCGCATCAGCCCAAAAGGTCCTGATGGTGGAGTAGATGTATTAGCTTATAAAGATGCGTTTGGTTTTGAAAAACCAATTATAAAAGTACAAGTAAAACACCGCAAAAGTTCAGCTTCAGCTCCTGAAATACAGCAATTATTAGGTGCCAACCCAATAGATGCTAACAGTCTATTTGTTTCAACAGGAGGTTTTACATCACATGCTGAAGCAGTAGCAAAACATAACTCCGTACGTCTAGTTGATTTAGAAGAATTGGTAAGGTTAATTGTTGATTGGTATGAAAAAATGCCAAATGATAAACGAGTACTGCTGCCGTTACAGAAGGTGTATGTACCTGAATAATTTTTAGGTTGGGTAAGTATCAAATTGTTCCTTGTTCCGTTTTTGTTATATAAAGCAGTGGGACGCTACAGGCGAAATGTCTTGACTTGAATCAATTCGACGGTTCTTCCGTTTCATCTTCGTGTAATGAAACGGGAGAACCATCCCTATATCACATTGGAGAAGTTAAGTATACTACAAGTACTGATTACACGATAACGGGTTTACGTGAACTAGTGGATTATATGAAGCTGATAAAAGATAAAAAGAATAATTTTTTAGACGAAAACGCTAAAGTAGAGATTTATGGGATGCTATTTAGTGATTGTAAATTGGCTAATGACATAGAGGTAGCCAAACTTTTAAATTTTTATGAACCTGATGTTGTGAAAAAGTGCGATGTATTTCATTGAACTATTAGTCTTCTCATTTGGGGAAGGTTATTTTTTATTTCTACAAATTAATTTCATTTTCCATTTATAACTATTAAATAGTGAATTTATAATAGGTATTTAGTATTATTGAATCATGGAAATATAACTATATTTTAAGAAATTAAAATATGTTTAATGATAATATAAGTGGTTGTTTTAATGGCTGTGGCATTGAGAAGAGAAAATTATGGTCCTAATTACCCGAGGAGAAAGGGCCGATAGAGGTTAAAGAAGAAATAAAAGAAGAGGAAACGGTGGAACCAGCCATTTCTCTTTCTAATGAAGAAAAAGACTTATTTGCTAGATTAGTAGAAGCAGAAGCAAAAGGTGAATCTTATGAAGGAAAAGTAGCCGTTTCGACGGTTGTCTTAAATTGGGTGGAGTTTCCCGAGTTTCCAGATACGGTGACAAATGTCATTAATGAGGTGGTAGGCAATGCCTATGCCTCAGTACAACAAAACGGTGAAATCAACAAACCTGCGTCAGATGACTCAATACGAGCTGTGGAAGAAGCACTAACAAGAAAAGATCGTTTACATGACTCCATTTACTTCTATAATCCAGAGATTGCAACAGATACTTGGATTCGCAGCCGTGAAGTCGTTACAACGATTGGAAACCACGTCTTTGCGAAATAAGGAATAAGGGAACGGTTCGAGGTCACTGAAAAATCCACTGTTTTCAATGGTCCCGAACCGTTTCCGAACCAATAAGGTTACACTTTATTTTAAAAATATTCCTTCAGTAATTCAATAATGAAACTAAAATTTATTATACTAACAATCCTTTTAAGCATATGAATTTCCTGGAATTTTAGTGTAAAATACAGAATGAAAGCTATATTGCTTTGACACTAGTCGAAGCATATGGAAAAACCCCCTATGGTTTGGTGTCTAGTCAACATCCAATATTCCATTTAGGGGGTTTTTCATGTTTGGACAATGTATGGCTTTAAACCATTTAATAAACAGCTAATTGTACTAGTGAAACGAAGGGACATCAAAGAGCTCCGAGTCCATGGACACATTAAAAGCGACCATTCGCCTAAAAAAATAAATCCCGCATAAGTGTATACGGATAGAATCAACCAAGTTACATTAGGGCTTACCTTTGGTCTACGAAAGTTGAGCTAACATTATAGACAAATTTTAGTTGGTGACAGTTCTTATTTCACTCATCTGAATTTACTGAATATTAAAACTTTAATTATTTTTATTAATAGCTCTAACACTTGATACAAAGGGATTCTATGCTTGTTTTATCAAATCTATTATACTTATACGTCCTTGAATCTTAATAAATATTTTGATAGCTTAGACCATAACCATAAGCGGTGAACGATTTTTGTATTGATTCCTGTACAAGTTAATTCAGTAGTATCTTCCGTCACCCCTTCTTTGGGAAAGTAAATTTTGAAATTTTTTTGTGCAGGATTAACTGATTCTTGCTTCACTTTATTGGTGAAAAATAATATTAAAGGAGAGATAGGATGGGTATTGGAGTTTATATTTCTTTAGCAATCTATTTTATTGGGATGTTGTTGATTGGGTATTACGCCTATAAGAAATCAACAGATAATATTGAAGGGTATATGTTAGGTGGACGCGGTTTAGGACCTGCTGTAACAGCGCTTTCAGCTGGCGCATCAGATATGAGTGGATGGATGCTTATGGGCTTACCAGGAGCAATGTATGTAACAGGTATGTCCAGTCTATGGCTTTCTGTTGGTTTATGCCTAGGAGCTTATCTTAACTATATCCTTGTAGCACCACGATTAAGAACTTATACAAAAGTAGCAAACGATTCAATTACGATCCCCGACTTCTTCGAAAATCGCTTTAAAGATAAAACGAGAATACTACGATTAGTTTCAGCCATTGTTATTATCATCTTCTTTACACTTTACACATCAGCAGGTATGGTGTCTGGTGGTGTACTTTTTGAATCTGCCTTTGATTTAGATTATAAAATAGGGTTATTTGTCACAGGTGGGGTTGTTGTAGCTTATACGCTTTTCGGTGGATTTTTAGCGGTTAGTTTAACGGATTTTGTTCAAGGAATTATTATGTTTGTAGCTCTTGTATTGGTACCAATTGTCGCCTTTACAGATTTAGGTGGTATACAGCCTACCTTCGATGTTATTCGTGAAATAGATCCTACTCTGCTCGATTTCTTTAAAGGTACAACTGTTATCGGGATTATCTCATTATTGGCATGGGGCTTGGGATATTTTGGGCAGCCGCATATCATCGTTCGTTTTATGGCAATTACCTCAGTAAAAGAGTTAAAGCCTGCACGTCGAATTGGGATGGGCTGGATGATTATTTCGATCATTGGTGCAATGTTTGTAGGTCTTGTTGGAATTGCATATGTAAATCAAAGAGGTGTTACACTTGAGGATCCTGAAACAGTTTTTATCATGTTCTCAAATGTATTATTCCACCCGTTTATTACTGGCTTTTTACTTTCAGCAATTTTAGCAGCAATTATGAGTACAATTTCTTCTCAGCTTCTAGTTACATCTAGCGCATTAACAGAAGATATTTATAAAACATTCTTTAAACGAGATGCAGCTGATAAACAACTCGTTCGAATTGGTCGTTTAGCTGTACTACTTGTTTCGATAATAGCAATCTTATTATCCTTAACACCAAATAATACAATTCTAAATTTAGTTGGGTATGCATGGGCAGGATTCGGTTCAGCATTTGGTCCAGCAATCCTATTAAGCTTGTATTGGAAACGTATGAATGTCTGGGGTACGCTTGCAGGAATAATTGTTGGTGCATTCACGGTTATTATTTGGATCAGTAATGAGGCTCTTAAAGGATTTATGTATGAAATGATTCCAGGCTTTATCTTGTCATTAGTAGCAATCATCATTGTAAGCATCCTAACTGCCAAACCTTCAACAGAGGTCGACACAGAGTTTGATGAAATGAAAGAAACATTGAAAGCTGAGCTTAAATAAGAGAAAAATTTAGTTAAAAGCCATCCGGATTAGTAACATTAAGAAATACAACGTTTCAACCTGGGACTGAATTGAAGCGAAGGGACGGTTCTCGTGTTTCTACAATGAGGATTATAGGTATTGTTCAAGTTTAACTTGAAGAAAATCAAAAAATTCCCTGTAGAGAGTTATCTCCACACAGATATTGATTTAATGATTGAAATGGCAGAACCGTCCCGGCGTTTCCCGGCGTTTCAAGATTGGCTTATGTTAAAAGTTGTTCAATTATTAAGGATATAAAAGTTATTGTAAAAACATTTTTATTGATATTTTAATCCGATGGGACTTATTAAGGCCGTCTTTTTGTCATTCCATTCTTGCTACAAGGATAAAAAAGAATTTTCAATGCCATAGAGGTTGACTTCGATTCGCTTCCAATTAGTAAAAGCAAAGGGAGTGACCCGCCATTTGTTGTAGTCCCCCGACACTTAACAGGGGACTGCTTTTTGGGGATTTAAACTTTAAAACATAATTAAATTTTATTAAGCTCCTCCAATTTTGTGGCGATAGCAATAGCCATTTCTTCCGTTACCTTAGGAAGATTAGACTTTAAAACTTTATTAATGAGTGGCCCCATTGCACCACCGGCGGTGATCGCAAGAAAAACGGTCATCCTTGTTTTACTTTGATCGATTGCTTCTGCTAGGAAATATCCTTCTCCTAAAAAATTCTCATTTAACCCCTTTAAATGAAAAGTAACTTTTGTCGGTTCAATCCATTCTTTTATCGTAACCATCAGACTGATTTTTTTCTTTACGAATCCCATATGACTATAAAATTCCCAGGTAGACTGACGATTAGTAAATTTCCGGTGTTGAATATAACCAGGAATAAGTGGAGCCCAGTTATCCATGTCCTTAACAAAATCCCAAACTTGATTGATCGGTACATTCACCTCAACTTGATGCAATCCGCTTGCCATTCATTTTCCTTCTTTCTATTTCGACAGTAAGAGTTTCTTATATTTATATGTTCCCTTCATTAAAAGGGGATTGTTTCCCCATGGACCGGACGAAGTACATCTCAGGTGGTTTCTAATTTTACGAGGTTTGAATACGAAAAGATTATAACTAATTAAATGAGGTGAAATATAGATTTAACTCCTTTCGTTATCTTGCGATAGGCGATTCCCTTACTGTCGGTGTTGGTGTTCCTATTTGGGACCGGGATATGTTGAATATTATGGAGGATTAAGCCAACAAAGAATAAAAAAGCCTCTTCTTTATCAAGAATACGCAAGGTCGGGAGCAGTCACAGAGGACGTTTTAACTTTTACTTATTCCCCGATTGTTACGGAACCTGTAAAATGTGCGAATATCATTACAATAACGGCTGGAGGGGATGACTTAAATAAACGCCGCTAAACAATTTTTAATAAATAAAGACAAAGGAAGAATATCCCATGCTATTAAACAATCCCAAAATAATTACTCGAAAATATTAGAAAGAGTTCACCATATAGATAAATTCATTTTGCGATTAATGAATTTATATAATCCATTTCCCAATATTCCTATAGCAGATGAAGCAATTAAAGCGTTTCATTCATTGATTAATAGTTTTGATTGGGAATGAATGTTAAAGTAGCTGATATCAATAGTGTATTTAAAGGGAATGAAAAAGCTTTATTATCAAAAGGAGGAGTTCATCCCAATGGTAAGAGATATTATCAAATAGCATTAGCTGTTAGTAGGCTCGGATATTCCCCAGTAGTTAACTAAAGTCATAATCTGGACTTCTTAGTATAATCTGTTTTCCGGAGATGATTAAAAGGATTCATGACCCCATCTAAAATGTTACTGGTTATTCATAATTATTATTTTCATACGGTAAAGAATCATCCAAAGCTGTAGAATGTTCATTTTTCTGTATGGATGGGTCTGTTTCATGGTAGAGGGTATCAGTATTCGTCATTATGGTTAAAAGTTCATCAAGGGATGTGAATCCATTTTCCTTTGTTAGGTTGTATTGTAAGGCAGACAGGCTTTCATTTACAAGTGACGCTAAAATCTCTTGTAGAGAACTAGGTAAGGAAAGATTGTCTAATTCATCGGGATCTTCGTTAAAGGTGTTTATTTTATGTTGTAACGAAGTGACGCCTTCATTTAGTATCAAAGCTAAGAATTCACTATTTGATGAAAGACTGCCGAATTCCTCGTGTTTTTTTAAGGTATCCACGAAACTTTCAAAGTTCATTTCCTCTGCTTCATTGAATTCTAATATAAAACCTTTTTCTCCCTTTTTATATTCCACTGTTGCTTCCCCTTTCACGAAGGTTTTTTTACAACTAATATTAAATAACTTATTTTTAAAAAATTAAAATGTTCATCATTAACCTAAAAAAGTCTTGAACGCTTTTTCTTTAGGAAAAAGCGTTCAAGACCTAGACATTCGTATTGTGGGATGTCTAAATTTGCTTCACGTATAGCAAGACCGGGCACAGGCGTTTACTTTTGCAAAAGATTTTGGATTTGGTTTAGATGACAAGCACCATCCAAATATTGGATGGTGCTTGTCATCTTGTTTATTTTTCCTCTTCTTTTTGCAGGCGAAAGGAAGCAAATGGTTCCCCATAACGGAAAGGCATGCTGGCTTGATCAAGTGCCTCAATGGTTGACTGATCTAAGTCTAATGACAGACACTTTATATTTTCCATCACCTGTTCTTCCCGTGTGGCACCGACAATAATGGTAGAAACGACTGAACGATTCAAAAGCCATGCCAGTGATAAGGCTGCCGGAGATGTGTCGTGCTTTTTTGCGAATAAGGCAACTTGTTTTACAAGATGAAGATGTTTATCGTCCAGCCGTTTGCCGATAATCGAGTTGGGATCTTTATCTAATCGTGAACCTGCAGGAATTTGCGTCCCATCACCATACTTACCAGTTAAAAGGCCGGCTGCGAGCGGGAAATAAGGAATGATGCCAACACCTTGATCTAAACAGCATGGAACCAATTCTTGTTCAGTCGTTCGGTCAGCAAGGGAATAGGATTGTTGAACGGAAATAAATCGCGAAAGCCCTTGCCGTTCGCTAATGCCAAGCGCCTTCATGAGTTCCCATGCAGCATAATTGGAAGCGCCAATATAACGAATCTTTCCATCGCGTACAAGATCATCAAGTGTTCTTAATGTTTCCTCTAATGGAGTATCTGGATCAAAGCTATGAATCTGGTAAAGATCGATATAGTCGGTACGAAGTCGTTTCAAGCTTCCTTCTATTTCCTGTTGAATATGTAACCTGGAAGATCCTTTGTCATTCGGGCCTTTACCGCGAGGAAGTCCTGCTTTTGTTGCGATGATCACCTCATGTCTCCGGTCAGCTAATGCCTCGCCGATGATTTGCTCGGATTTTGTACCTGAATAAATATTTGCAGTATCAATGAAATTGATGCCTTGATCCAAGGCTTGATGAATGATGCGAATAGAAGTGTTCTTGTCAGCACGTGAGCCAAATGAGTTTCCCCCAAGTCCCAGTGCAGAAACACGTAGTCCGCTATTTCCAAGCTTGCGATATTTCATTGCTATCTCCTCCAAGTACTGTTTAAATGGTGGTTCTGTAAACGTTAACATATGCTAGTTTAATTAAAATCAAGATGAGTTTATAAGTCAATTTATTGGTTCGAGGTCCATTTGTTTGTCAGAATTAAAATCTGGAAGGTACCTGGCACCATTCACTTAAATTAACAATGATTTTTAGCACTAGTTTTAAGCAGTGAACAATAGATATTGTCCATTTGCTAAAAAGCACGTTAAAACTAATGCTAATTTTACTGCTAAAATCACATAAATCCTATTACATCGATCTATACAAAAAGCGAATTCCTATGTGAATTCGTCCTTTAAAACACTTGATATTTTTATTTTTTTGTCTCTAAACAAATTACTTAGCAGAAAAGTTGTTTCAGTCTACTTCACCTCATTCTTTCATTTCATTATTAATAACTTGGGAAACAAATTATTGTTGGTTCTAGTCAAATTTCTGGCTGATAGCGCCGTTTTTTCGGCGTTTTTTTATTTCACTACATGAAAGGATTGTTAGGAATAGACTTTGCACATTTGGCATCCTATTTGCTTATGAAAAGAGTGAGTCCTAAAAAAGGAGATGAGCCTTCACCTAAGTCAGAATATTCATGCAAATATTGCAAGGTTCTATCAAATGATTAAAAAACTATGAATGTAGGAGGAATTCTTATGAACCAACTGACAAAAGGAATGAATGAAAAGGTAGAAAAATTTTTACAGGGAAAGAAAAAATTATATATTAATGGACAGTTTGTTGAAAGTAAATCAGGAAAGTCCTTTGATACGTACAATCCAGCCACTGGAGAAGTATTAGCAAGTGTGTATGAAGCAGGTGCACTTGATATTGATGTCGCTGTGAAAGCAGCCCGGAAAGCCTTTGATCAAGGACCGTGGTCAAAAATGAGCGCTTCCGATCGAAGCAGACTGATGTACAAGCTTGCTGACTTAATGGAAGAGAATCGCGAGGAACTTGCCCAGCTGGAAACGTTGGATAACGGAAAGCCGATTCGTGAAACGTCCAATGCCGACATTCCTTTGTCCATTGAGCATATGCGCTATTATGCAGGCTGGTCAACGAAGCTTGTTGGACAGACGATTCCCGTTAATGGACCTTTCTTCAATTATACACGCCATGAAGCCGTTGGGGTGGTTGGGCAAATCATCCCTTGGAACTTTCCACTCCTCATGGCGATGTGGAAGCTCGGAGCAGCGCTTGCAACAGGTTGTACCATTGTTCTGAAACCGGCGGAGCAAACGCCTTTATCTGTCCTTTACTTAGCCGAACTAATCGAAGCAGCCGGTTTTCCACCAGGGGTCATCAATATTGTTCCAGGCTTTGGCGAAACAGCAGGCCAGCCGCTTGTTGATCACCCATTGGTTGATAAAATTGCCTTCACTGGCTCTACAGCCGTTGGAAAGCGGATCATGGCAAGTGCTTCTCATACGTTGAAGCGCGTAACATTGGAGCTTGGCGGCAAATCACCAAATATTATTTTACCTGATGCGGATTTAACAAAAGCTATCCCAGGTGCACTTAATGGAGTTATGTTTAATCAGGGACAGGTTTGCTGCGCAGGTTCTCGCGTTTATATTCAAAAGAAGCAATATGATCATGTGATCGCTGATATGGCCTCCCACGCGAACAAGATTAGACAAGGAGCAGGCATCAATCAAGATACTGAAATCGGACCGCTTGTTTCGATCGAGCAGCAAAACCGTGTGCTTGGTTATATTGAAAAGGGCCTTAACGAAGGAGCGCAGCTTGTGACAGGAGGGAAAAAGCCTCAGGAGCAAGGGTATTTTGTTGCACCAACGATTTTTGCCGATGTACGGGATGAAATGACCATTGCGAAGGAAGAAATCTTTGGACCGGTCATCTCGGCGATGCCATATGACGATTTAGATGAACTGCTGAACCGTGCGAATCATAGTGATTTTGGTCTGGCTGCCGGCGTTTGGACAAATAATTTAAAAAATGCTCATTATATTGCTAACAATCTTCGTGCAGGCACGGTTTGGGTGAACTGCTACAATGTCTTTGATGCCGCTTCTCCATTCGGCGGATTTAAACAATCCGGTATCGGCCGGGAAATGGGCTCCTATGCACTTGAAAACTATACAGAAGTCAAAAGTGTCTGGATTTCAATGAATTAAAGCAGTTGGAGGAAAACGAACTGATACAAACCCGTCATTTTTGATGGGTTTTTTTAATCTATTCCTATAAGATAAGTGACCTGTGTTATTCATTTAATCATGCTTCAGAAAATTTTGGCAACTCGTTATTTTTCTGATAAATTAGTCTTAAATAGTATGTTGAAATGCTAGGATCGATTGACTTCCTAAGGGGGAACTTTTGTGAATAACAGGGAGAGAATGATTGAGCTTTTGACGGGAGTACAGTCGTCTAAGCGGAATTATTATACAGAGTTAAAAAAGACAGTGGGAGAGCTGCAGAAGAAGAATATTCAATTGGAAATTATTAATGAGGTGATGAAAGGCTTTAATGTAGAAATGTCCATGGACGATTTGCTCATGAATGTCCTTGAAAAGCTGAGAAAAATTTTTCCTATTGAACGGATTAGTTTATCCATGATCGAGGGAAAGGACCTCATCCTGACAAATGTCTATCCGTCAAATTCATTTGTGTTAAAGCCGGGAACAGAGCTTCCACGGGATCGTTCTTTATATTGGAATGTGATGAGATCGGGGAAACCACTCCTATTAAATAAAAACCCTCAAGATAAAGGGCAGCCTTGGTTTGAGGAAAAGCTTTTGACAGAAATGGGGCTTGAAAGCTTCTTTTTAGTTCCCTTGAAAAGGAAAGGACATGTCACAGGCGTTCTTTCACTTGGAAGTAAAGAGAATCTTGAGAGTTATTGGGCGGATTTATCCTTTTTTCAACAGTTATCCGATCAGCTGGCGGTTTGTATCGAGAACTCGCATCTTTACAAAGAAGTTCTTGAAACGAAAATGAAATGGGAGAAAACCTTTCAAGCAGTTCCGGATGCCATTATCATTATCGGGTTAAACCGGATGATTCTTCAGGCAAACGAAGCCGCACAGCAATACTTCGCAACAAAGGGAAGCTTGATTGGACAGCAGGTAGACGAGCTTTTGTTCTCCCAGGAGGAGAATCATCCATTTCAGGAAAAATTGCTCGAATTACAGACTTCTTCTGATGTGTTACATATTGGCCATAAAATCTATGAATGTCACTGCTATCCGATTTTTTATGATTCAAACCTTCATTTTGCCTCCATTCTCTATATGGAGGATGTGACGGCAAAAAGACGCATTGAAGGCCAACTCATTCAATCAGGGAAGCTTGCGGCGATTGGGGAAATGGCTGCAGGTGTTGCCCATGAATTGAATAACCCGCTGACGGCCATTATGGGAAATGCTCAGCTCCTTCTAAGAAAAACAGATTCGACAGACCGAAATTATCAGCTGCTTGAGAGTGTTTATGAATGCGGGAAACGCAGCAAACAGATCATTCAGAATCTATTAACCTTTTCCCGACAAGATGAATTTCTGTTTGAATTCTGCTCAGTGAATGAAGCGGTCGGCCAAGCATTAAGTTTGATAGGAAATCAGTTAGCAAAGCAAGGGATTCAGGTGGAAACAAAGCTCGATGACTCACTCCCGCACGTCGAAGGAAGCTGCCAGCAGATTGGTCAAATCATATTAAATTTGCTTTTAAATGCAAAGGATGCGCTGGAGGAATCCGATCGTAATGAGAAAAAGGTTCTCATTCAAACCGCTCTTGACCAAAGGACCCATACGATTGTTCTTAAGGTTACTGACAATGGGTGCGGAATAGAGGAAGACGTTCTTTCGGAAATTTTCCACCCCTTTTATACAACAAAAAATGCGACCAAAGGGCATGGACTTGGATTATCAGTCAGTATTGGCATCGCTCAATCGCATGGCGGAACATTACAAGCTGAGAGTAAACCTGGAGAGGGAAGCACATTTCTACTGACGCTGCCTATCCCAGGAGACGAAAATAATCATGATGAAGGGAAACTATAGCATGGCAAATATTTTAGTCGTTGATGATGAGAAAGAGATTTGTCTTTTCCTTCGGCATCTTTTAAGTGATAAAGGACATATTGTCACCATTTGTACGAGCAGGCAGGAGTTTGACCAAACGAAAAATGATGGGACATTTGATTTAGCCTTCCTTGATGTCAGGTTGCCTGATGGAAACGGGCTTGAAATCCTTAAGGATCTGAAATCTATCCAGCCCTTTTGCAAGGTCGTCGTTATGACAGGATACAGTACCGTTAAAACAGCTGTTGAAGCGATTAAACTAGGAGCCTATGACTTTATTGAAAAACCGTTTGATGATATTGGGGATATTGAACAGCTGACAGAGCGGCTGCTGACTGACGGAGCTGTTCCATCCCAGGATCATGTACATGATCTGGCAGCAAGGATTGGCTGCTTTATTGGTCAACAGGAGGAAATGAATCAACTGTTTTCACTGGCCTATAAATTTGCGCAAAAGAATGTGACGGTGCTTATTGAAGGAGAAACAGGCACAGGGAAGGAAGTGCTTGCCCATTTTATTCACGAGGCAAGCCTAAGGGCCGATTATCCGTTTATCGGTGTCAATTGCGGTGCCATTTCCGAACATTTACTTGAGAGTGAGTTGTTTGGACATACGAAGGGTTCATTTACCGGTGCGGCTAAAGATCGAAAAGGATTTTTTGAATTGGCAGACAAGGGGACATTATTTTTGGATGAAATCGGGGAGGCCTCTCTTACGACACAGGTCAAGCTTTTGCGAGTCCTTGAGACAGGGGAATTCATGAAGGTAGGCGGGGAAACCGTCCTGCGCAGTAAATCGAGAGTCGTTGCTGCTTCACATGTGGACCTCCATAATGCTGTGTCAAAGGGAAGCTTTCGGGAGGATTTATTGTATCGCCTGGATGTAGTCAAATTAACCATTCCTCCTTTACGAAAAAGGGTTCAGGATATTCCATTATTTATCGAGGATTATCTAAGAAGACATGGATTCAAATTAATGTTCACGGAGGAAACTCTGGAGCTATTAATGAGCTACAACTGGCCGGGGAATATACGTGAGCTTGTCAATGTAATCAAAAGGGCTGTTGCTTTAGCAGAAGGAGAGACATCAATAATTACTCCGGAGCATCTGCCTCAGAAAATCACCCAACATGCACCAGGGGTTCTAGAAACAGCAGCTGCAATCAGTCCGGCTGTACCTAAAAGTACAGGATTTGATTCATTTCTTGATCAATGGCAGCAGGAAATAAGAGACATGTGGAAATCAGAGGACATAACGGAATTACAGCTGGTCCTTGACAGCATCAAAAAGTTAGAAACAGAGACCATCCAAGCTTTTATCGATAAATCATTGCGAAAAACAGTCGGAAACCGGAAAAAGGCAGTCGAAGGTCTCGGCATTACGATGAGAAAGCTGCGGTACTATTTGAATGAAAAAAAGTAGGTCGAAAAAAGTAGCAGTGCGCATGATCATGAGCACTGCTAAATGATGATAAATATGATGTGAACTGCCTAATAGGATTGTTTGATTCGCCCCATGTAAGGAGTCCAAGTAACCGATTAGGACATTTTTAAAACGATACGGCCGTTAATTTTACCGGAAACCATATCATCAAACACTTCATTAATAGAGTCAAGTGGAGCCGTTTCAATTTGTGAACGTACTTTTCCGCGGGCCGCAAAGTCAAGTGCTTCCTGCATGTCTTTTCTGGTTCCAACAATCGATCCTTTTACTGAAACTCCGTTAAGTACAGTATCAAAGATAGGAATTGGAAGCTCATCATGCGGCAGCCCGACAACGACGAGTGTTCCGCCTCTCTTGACGGATTGATAGGCTTGTTCGAATGCTTTTCTCGTTACAGCCACACTGACAGATGCTTGTACACCGCCGACTTTTTCTTTAATGGTTTGAACAGGATCATTTTTTAAGCCGTTAATCGTAATATCCGCACCTAGCTGAGAGGCAAGCTCTAATTTTTCATCGGCAATATCCACAGCAATTACATTGAAGCCCATGGCTTTTGCATATTGAAGGGCAATATGACCAAGTCCGCCGATTCCATAGATAGCAACCCAATCGCCAGGCTTAGCTTCTGAAACCTTTAGTGCCTTATAGGTAGTCACACCTGCACAAAGAATCGGAGCCACTTCTATTGGGTCAAGACCCTCTGGAATTCTTGCCACATAATCAGCAGGCGCTTTACAATATTCCGCATAGCCTCCGTCAACCGAATATCCGCCGTTTTGTTGATTTGGACAAAGTGTTTCTCTTCCGCTTAAGCAATATTCACATTCACCGCAGGCGGAGAATAACCAAGGGATTCCGACGCGGTCGCCAATTTTTAGGGACTTGACGCCTTCGCCCATTTCTACGATAACGCCTACGCCTTCATGTCCAGGAATTAAAGGAAGCTTCGGTTTTACCGGCCAATCGCCATGTGCAGCATGAAGGTCCGTATGGCAGACACCGCATGCTTCAATTTTTACAAGAATTTCCCCATAGCCTAATGTTGGTTTCGGAACCTCTTTGATTTCCAATGCTTGTTTGAATTCGTTTACAACGGCAGCTTTCATTGTTTCATTGCTCTGATTTTTCATATTTACTGTTTCTTCTACTGTTTTCATTTTTTCATCACCCTTTTTAAAATTGTAAGCGTTTCATAAAATATATAAGCAAGTACTATGCCATCTTTTAAATCCAACAGAATATTGCAAAAATGGGTTGTTAAAGGGTTTAATAGCCAACATTTTGTGGGTATTTGCCGGATTTTCGGCTATAACAGCCGAGATCATGGTTTTTGTAACATAAGGAAATGGCTTTAGAAATAAAATGGTTAATTTTAAAGAAAATTTGAAAAATTTAAGCTGTTTACAGTACAATCAAAGTATTAACGTTTCTCTATACATATCGAAAAAAGGTCGGTGGATGATTTGATTACTAAATTTGTTATGCCAGAGGTGATTTTTGGCAATCATTCGCTTAAGCAGGTGGGGGAAAGCTGCGTCCGCCTTGGAGCTCAACATGTTTTGATTGTAAGTGATTCAGGTGTGATGAATGCCGGCTGGTTAAATCTTGTCATAGAAAGCTGTCAGGAAGCAGGATTAAGCTATGTTTGCTATCATGACATCTCCACAAATCCAAAAGATATAGAAGCGGAGCGGGGGACTGTAGTATACCGTGAGAATCAGTGTGATGCCATTATTGGAGTCGGTGGAGGAAGTGTGATTGACATCGCAAAGGCGATTGCCATTCTAGCAACAAATGGAGGAAGAATAGCAGACTATGAAGGAGTGGACCGCATTGACATTCCGCTTCCGCCATTAGTCATGGCTGGAACAACTGCAGGTTCTGGTGCAGAGGTTTCCCAATTTTCCGTCATTGTTGATTTAGAAAGAAAAAAGAAAATGACCATTATCTCTAAGTCACTTGTTCCTGATATTGCTATCATTGATCCGATGACGCTATCAACAAAAAACAGCCATCTGACCGCTTCAACAGGATTGGATGTATTAACCCATGCGATTGAGGCCTATGTTAGTATCGCAGCAACACCGATGACGGATGTGTATGCCAAAAACGCCATTACACTTGTTGCGGAAAATTTGCGTCCTTCCACTGCCACTCAATTAAACTCACAGGCTAAAAGCAACATGGCCATGGCCAGTCTCCACGCCGGGCTCGCCTTCTCAAATGCGATTCTTGGCGCTGTGCACGCGATCAGTCATGCGATTGGAGGAAGATATCCGATGATGCATGGAGATTTAAATGCTGTCCTTCTTCCTCATGTGATGGAATTTAATCTGTTAGCTAACCCTGTAAGGTTTATGGAAATTGCAGAATTACTGGGAGAAAATGTTACAGGCCTGTCGGCAATGGAAGCAGGGAGAAAAGGCATCGAGAACGTCAAACAGCTATCCTTTGATATTGGGGCACCTCAGAGGTTGTCAGACATGGGCTTTGAAGAACATATGATTAATGAAATCAGCCAGATTGCACTAAAGGACGCCTGCATGATCACCAACCCGCGTGACATAACTGCCCAAGACGTAGAAAAAATACTGCAAAAAGCACTGTAATAAGAGAAGTAAATCAATGACTAGATTTAGGAAAACGCCGGGACGGAAGGCGAACAGTGCCTGGCATTGTTCGCTGCAGGTACCATCTTATTTCTTGGATGGTGCCTGTCAACCTTGACTTAAATTAATTCCATATAAGCTGAATCCGTTCCGGGATATTCCCGATGATGATATCTGCAGGATCGTTGGATTTTTCTTAAATAGAATGTAGAATATCCAAGTCTGTCCCTTGACTCCAGTATTTTATTACATTCCTGAATTTCTTTTTCAAGCTCTTCCTTCGAATAGAATCCGGGATAGAATTGGCTCTCACACGAACAACAGAAAAACCATCCATCTGTATCTATCAGAGTAACATTATCAATGACCTCAATATCTGCACATTCTCCTTCGCATTGGTAAGCCTTGTCATAATAGATTTCCATTTCTTTCCGAAAAGTTTCTTCTAATTTTTTCACCACTTCAACTAGTTCTTCCTCTGTTTCAAAATAATAGGCGATGATATCATAAGGATGTACATGATCCTTCAGCAGATCAAAGATTTCAGGATGATCTTTTAGATTAAGATACGTAAGAAAGTCATAGGAATCCTTTATTTCTTCCTTCATATCATCATCACAAATTTCTACGGACAAATAAAAAAAGACCTCTCGATTTTCGGGTCTCCAATGTAACATCTTTTCCTGCAATTTTTCAAATTTTAATAAATAAGAATAAATTTCCCATGCGAAGACGCCATCGTCACCTTCCGCTCGGTAGTAATCCCAGTACGCAGCATACACTTCATCGATTTTATCAATCATTGTATCTAATAAATATTGAAGGTTATTTATTTCTGGATCGACATCCAAATCATTTTCCCAGTTTTCGGGCCAGTCCAGATACGTGCTTCGAATCGCCTCGTAATCATCAATATAAGGATGTTTCCAATCTGTATATTCAACATTAGACGTATGATAATTATTGTCATAGCAATCATCATGGCAAAATACATCTCCCTGTTCATTTACACGATACCATTCACCGATTTCCTTATGACAGTATAAACAAGAATTATTCATTATATTTTTCCTCCTTTTTATCCATTCATGAATATACATAGGCATATGATTTTCTGTTATTTGTTAGGAGAGAAAAGGATAGATCGTTCTTGAAACCATCTGCCGGTTCTGCCGTTTCATTTCTCTACTTTTACTCAAAATTATTTTAAAGAAAACGTAGGAAAAACATATCGTGACGTTGTAAATGCATGGTATGAAGAGGAAGAAAGAAAAATGGACCCATCGTATAAGAAAGAAATTCGTCCACAATTTGAATACAATCAGTTTATTAGAGATTATTTTGCAGATTCAATAAAGCGGTAAGAATCGGGAAGAAGCCATTAAAGCTTGGAATAACAAAAAAGAAGGACCGGGTAGCAACAAATATAAAAGGCTGATTTTCATATGTTATTATATTTCAGTTATTCCAGAATCGGGCGCTTTCAGGGAATGCGCCCTTTTTTTGGGTCATAGAGTTCAATCATAAGATAAGTTTCTTAATGGATAAAAATGTTATAAATTTTACAAAAAGGCGTTGAACAATGACCGTTAAGTTGCTTGAATACGTTAATATACGAATGGAAGAATTAGCTGTTTTCGTTTCCTTACTATTGTCAATATAAAAATCCGATGCTTGATAAATTACTGAAAATCTTGTTCCTCATTATCTTTGAACTTATCAAGTATGTTAATAGTATCGACTAGATGATTATTAAACATGTCCTTAGCGATAGAAAGCAAATGTATGATTAAAGGATCGCGTAGTGAATAAATAACACGATTACCATTTTTTGTACCAACAACAATATTTTTGTTTCTTAATACCAAAATTTGTTGCGAAATGGTAGATCCTTTGCTGCCAATAACACTTTGAATTTCATTCACACCCAATTCACCTTTAGAAAGTTCTTCTAAAATTCTAATACGAAGGGGATGGGAAAGAGCATGAAAAAACCCTGCTTTAAATTGTTGTATTTCACGATTCATACTATCTAACTCCTTAAGTTATAAACCCAGAACCACGCATTACAATGATTCGGTCAAAGGGTTACAATGTATTTGATAATCCAACAATTGGATTATTTATACCAATTATAGATAACAGTTATTAAATATGTGTTAATTTTCGAATATGTAAAATTATTTAACTAAAATATATTATTAATGAAATAAAAGTAAAACAGTTGACTTTATTCATCAACATCCTATACAGGTTATTATGTAATGGGAATTTAAAGGTAAGCTATTTTTAATCGCATTTATAAAAAGGCAATTGCTTGGTCAAATTCAAAAGGAATTCAATTAAATGGCGGTGATAAGGTGATAGGCACGATCAGGTGGAAAATGTACGTTTAATTTTAAAATGAAACGGCAGACCCATCCCCCTTTATCATTGAAAAGAACAGAAATAAACCAATTTCTGTTTTAATATTGAAAGTAAATCCTGATTAAATCCTAAAAATGTCCATCAAGTGATATGGAATTTTGTCCAGATATTGAGGAATGATTATACAAAGATATCCTTTTTCCCTTTGTCTCTTGAAAGTGGATTAAAATTAGCAATTTGTAACACATGTAGAAAAGTTTCATCCTACTTGTCTATCTAAATAAAGAGAGAACAAATAGGAAATATTGGATTTTAATTTTATATTTAAGAATTATATAATGATATATTGTAATACTTGTAATAAAGGAGGGATTTCTATTGAGGAAATTTACATGTTTAATAACTTTAGTATTTTTGTTGGGTTTACTTTCACCAATTACTAGTAAAGCGGAAGGCCTTAGTGATATTTCCGATACTTATACTTTTTATGATGAAGTTTTCTATTTATTATCTAAGAATGTTATTTCGGGTTTTCCTGATGGAACATTTAGAGCAAATGAAACCGTTACTCGTGGGCAAGTAGCGATTATGATTGGTCGTGCTTTAGGTTTTAATGGAGAACCGAGAAATACACAATTTGCTGATGTTAATACTAACGTAACAGGGTCTGGTTATATTGCATCAGCAGTTGAAGAGGGGATCATTAGTGGTTTCCCAGACGGTTCTTATCGTCCTTATGAGGCTGTCACTCGTGGACAAATGGCCATATTTTTAAATCGAGCGTATACACTTACAACTGGTGAAACAAATAGTTTTACAGATGTTTCGTCAAATATGTCTGCCTATCAAGCTATTTTAAATGTAGCATTTAATGGAATTGCTAGTGGTTATCCAGATGGGTCATACCGCCCATATCAATCCGTTACTCGTGGACAATTTTCTGCGTTTATGGCTCGTACAATCGAACCTTCATTCCGTGCACCAATACAAACGGATGAAAAACCAGAACCGATAACAGAACCACAGCCTATAATAGATCCAACCTATGATCGTATTTATAATTTAACAGATGATCAAATAGAGGAAGCCATTGAGAGAGGCAAGCAAGGCGATGATTATGTAAATGCTGGGAAAAAGACATTTGAATACGATTTACCTTTTATTAAAGACGAAGGTAACTTACTTTATGAAAATAGCGGTCATATGTCTATGGTACGGCCATATATCTTAACACCTTATTTGGACATCATGACGCAATCCTATTTAAAATCGATACAATATGAAGATTATTCCATTGATGAGGCAAAAAAATCCATCGATGCTCAAAAGGATAGTCTTCATTTTGTAGTTGATTTATATGGTAGTTCATTAACCTTTCACCAAAAGTCCATTGTAGTCCTCCGTCAAAATGGAGAGATCATTCACCCTGAACTAGTATCTGGACAAGACGAACTTGCTGAAAGAACAGGTTTAAATTTTCCACAATACATGAAGCGGTTAGTTGTTCGGTTTGATTCAAATAAGATCAATTTTTCGGAAAAAGCAGAGCTGATCGTTGACTACATTCCTGGCTCAGAATATCAGGTTGTATATGATGTAGATTTTGATCAGTATAAATAATGTACCTTTTTAGTTATTCAGTAGAATACTTTCAATGTAAAAGAGTGTCTTTAAAGGCACTCTTTTACATTGAAATATTGTGACTTTTGGAACGTTGATGTCGATACAAAAGTTTATATATAGTTATATTAATAACAAAGGGGGGAATGTTGTGAAAAAATTAATTCATTTACTAGTTTTGGTATTAGTAGTAAGTACTTTTTCACCGATTGCAGGAAAGGCAGCAGGATTTAGCGATGTGACAACAAACTATACTTTTTATGATGAAGTCATGTATCTTTCATCTAATAATTTCATTTCTGGTCATACAGATGGAACTTTTAGACCAGATCAAGTTGTTACTCGTGCGCAAGCAGCGATTATGATAGGTAAGGCTCTAAATTTGAATGGAGAGCCAAGAAATACGAATTTTATTGATGTTACTTCTACTGTTACAGGATCAGGTTATATTGCGTCAGCAGTTGAAAGAGGAATAATAAGTGGGTTTCCAGATGGAACTTATCGCCCAAATGATCCAGTCACTCGCGGGCAAATGGCCATATTTTTAAATAGGGCTTTTACGTTAACAACTGGACAAGCAAATAGTTTTAACGATGTTTCAGCTAATATGGCTGCCTATCAAGCTATTTTAAACGTTTCAGCTAACGGTATAGCCAGTGGATATCCCGATGGATCCTATCGTCCAGATCAACCAGTCACTCGTGGACAGTTTTCTGCCTTTTTGGCACGGACATTAGAACCATCATTTAGAATTGTACCAGCGCCAGCACCAAGTCCTGCACCACAACCAGCGCCAGCACCTGCACCACAGCCACCTGTTCAAACTGGATTTGCCAATTGTACAGAATTACGTGTTGTCTATCCAGATGGTGTAAGTAGCAGTCATCCAGCTTATCAATCAAAAATGGACCGAGACAACGATGGATGGGCATGTGAACGATCATAATGAAGGTAATAATGAAACAGTAGAACAGCTCCCATGTACTATTCTTATACAATAGGGAAAGATTTCTATCGTATGATTGACAGGCACTTTCCTGAATTGGATGGTGCCTGATCTTTTTATCTCAATGTTTTTCTGATAGATCAAACTAGTAAGGAAAATGGTATAATGGAGTTATTAGACCTTTGAAATTTGTAAGAAATGAAGAAGTTAATACTATTTTCTTTATCCTCTTGTGAGTGTAATCGATATTTGTGATTATTTATTCTTTTTAACTACTATTTCCCCTTATTAATCTGCAATTGTTTAACATACTTTTCTACCACATTATTTATTCCAAAAAAACATTTAACTTGTCTTCCATTTTATCTTATCTACGAATGTAATTTTTCAAGTTTGTCCTTTCCAGTACCGGGATCTTGTGTTCTATACATATTTTTGCTGAACAAACAAATCAAATGAATTAACCTTTAACCTATTCAAGGAGGCCTCAAGAAAAGTGGGTACCAATTTAAAGGCGAAAGTGAGGTTTATATTGAATGAAGTAAATGTAAATGGTTTGGTTTGGAAAAAAGGAAAAGATTTGAAGCATTTGAAAACGAGAAAGGAATATGGCCATATACCTAATGATTTTTCAATGAGTGATTATGAAGATGTAATAATGAAAATAATGAATGAAAAAGAAAATGATGTTTTCTTATACTACCTAAAAGGATATCAAAAAATTATTTCGTATTTGACGATGGAAAATGGATTGTAATTATTGGTGACGACGCGATTTTCGGGGCGATTTAATACAATACGGATATATTTAATATAAGGCTATATATACAAGTTTTTAACATAACTCGTATATATAGCCTTGTTTATGAGACTATCAATATAAGTGAAAGGGATCTAATCCTGTAAAATACAGATTTCAATCCTCAATAATTGCCTAAACTATGTGTCTAACTTTTTATGTTCAATTCATTTCTTAGTTGTTGGCATTTTTACTTACTTTTTTTCGCGTAATACTACGTTGTCCACCTATACTAACAGGTATATCCCCATCAATGGTAACTCTACGGACTACTCTTTTTGCTTGATCATAGTCATTCACTGCATAATGCTGGGTGGCTCTGTTATCCCAAACCACAACATCCCCAGCACTCCATTTCCAACGAACGGTATTTTCTAATTGTATAACATGTTGCTGTAGGATATTAAACAATTGAGCAGAATCACTGGAAGAAAGACCGACAAATTTTTTTACGAAATGACCGAGTAAAAGATGACGCTCACCCGTTTCTGGGTGCACATGGACAACTGGATGTTCGGTTTCATAGATTGTAGAGGTGAATACTTCTTGATAGCGTTTAATTGCCTCATTAGAAATATTCGTCCGCTGTGCTGCATAATCATATTCATTGGTATGAACAGCCCATAATTGATCAGCTAAATTCCGTAATTCTTCAGGTAAGTTTTCATAAGCAGTGGCTGTGTTTGCCCAAACGGTATCCCCTCCTGCTTCTGGTATTGTAACCCCTCGTAAAATCGAAAATTTGGGGTAGGCTGCTTCAAACGTTACATCTGTATGCCATGAATTAGCTCGTCCTCCATGATCAGAATTAAGTTCTAAAATATAATTGGTGCCATTTTTTACTGGGACTGTCGGATGGACGACCGGATTACCGAATAGTTTGGCAAAAGCTTCTTGTTCTTTATCGTCTAGATGATTTTGTTCACGGAAGAAAATCACCTTATGTTTTAAGAGTGCTTCTTTGATGATAAGCAATGTCTGTGCATCAAGAGCCTCAGACAATTTAATACCAGAAATTTCAGCCCCAATACGTCCAGCTACTGGTTTTACAATGATTTCTTCTCCACTTTGAACTTCTTTAACATTACTCATTTCCATTCCTCCTTGTATTTCTCCCCTATAGGGAGTTATTCTGATAAACCGATAATAAATTAAGAAAAGCCAGAGCATAATTGCTCTGGCTTCCAGATGACTGGTCAGCATGACAGTTTAAATTTATTTAAAATTGATTATTCTTATCGGTTTTATCCATATTATAGCAAGTAAAGAGAAGACGTCAACAGTAAATAATTAAAAAATAAAATTTATCAAAAATCATAAAATATTCAAAAAGTATTATTGACTTCTGAATATTGTATTTGTATCATAAAGTACATAAAATAAATACAAATTAATTCAATAGGAATTATTGGTTTGTAGACGACCGGAAAACCGGAGAAATTTCTTTATTTGAAAATAAAGCCATTTCTTCGGTTTTTATTTTTCGGAAGGCTCTCAGACTGACCAGGCTACTGGAGGTCT
Organism: Niallia oryzisoli; assembly: GCF_036670025.1. Lineage (NCBI taxonomy): Bacteria > Bacillati > Bacillota > Bacilli > Caryophanales > Bacillaceae > Niallia > Niallia oryzisoli. The sequence goes on from NZ_CP137640.1 coordinate 2,472,559, forward strand.
TTACAGCAAATAGAAATATTTTGCTGTAAGGGCTTTTTCTATTAACAGAAAGGTGGAGAGCAAGGATTGAAGAAATTAAAAAGGTGCAAAACCGCAGGGATTTTTTTCGATTATGATTAGTCATTTTTTAATTCCCTTCTTCTTTCATTTTTTATTCATTTGTGTTATTTTTCCAACTCGACCGTGAGATCAAAGGAACCCCTGAGGCAAAATGCAGATCAAATGCAGGAATGGCTTGAAAATGGGGCTGCACTGATGGATTCAATATTATGCCTCCTTATTTACCAAAAGGCTTGGATGAGTTTGTTGATCTAGTAATCCCAGTTTCACTTATTGGAATGGAGATGAATATTATACAAGGTTTAGCTACTAATTATAAAAAACACTCTTATATTATTACCGCTTTAGTGATAGGTTCGTTTATATCCATTTATCAGACTGTTTCACTGAATGTCGCGTTACCTGGTTTTATGGATATTTTTGTTACAGATTTAAGTACGGTGCAGTGGCTTATGACGGGATTCACACTTGCTACAGGAATTATTGCTCCTTTAAGCAGTTATTTAGGAAATCGTTTTGGAACGAGAGAACTTTTTCTATTTTCAATTGGAGGTTTAATGATCACATCGCTTTTATGTGCATTTGCCTGGAATATTGAGTCTTTGATTGTGTTTCGAATTTTACAAGGTGCATTTTGTGGGATCATTCAACCTGTAACTTTGACAATCATTTATCAAATGCTTCCTGTTCAAAAACAAACCTTCGCTTTGGGGATGTGGTCTGCCTCTAGCGTCTTAGGACCTGCTTTAGCTCCAACGATTAGCGGATGGCTTCAATCCTGGAATTGGCCTTTGATCTTTTTAATGATGCTGCCATTAGGAATCGTCGCTTGGATTTTTGGTTGGATGAGCTTAGAAAAAAATTCAGAAGCTCTTGATAAGCCTGTATTTAATGGAATCGGGATGTTTGGTGTTGTTTTTGGCAGCCTATCACTATTGATTGTCTTTAGTAATTTGCATCAGTGGGGGATGCTTTCAATCAAAACGGTTATTATCTTGCTTATCGGTATTGGTTTACTGGTTCACTTTTGTTGGAGGGAGCTTCGAATAAAGGCATCTTTATTGGACCTGCGGCTTTTAAAAAATAAGGACTTTGCCTTAAGCCTGTCAGCTTCAGCGATATTAACTAGCAGCCTATATACGGGAATCTATTTTATACCATTGTATTTGTTGGAAATTTATAGGATGACTGCAATAGAAGTTGGTTTACTGCTTTGCTTACCTGCACTTTCAATGACAGCAGCAACTACGATCAGTACCAAATACTATGGCCGAGTTGGAGCAAAGACTTTGATATTGATTGGAATCTTTTTTCTAATCCTTGCCACATGGGCATTTAGCGGTCTAAGGGTTGATTCGACTAAAGGGTTCATAATGTTATGGATGACTTTTCGCTATATAGGACTTGGTTTATCCACAACACCAATTATAAATGTAGGGATGAGTTCAGTACCTCCTCATTTATCAGGAGATGCTTCTGCTTTGATGAATTGGATTAAACAGGTAGCTGGAGCTGTATCCATTGGACTTTTCACATCTTTTTTCTATACAAGAATGGACTTATATGGAAAAACATCTAGCAATTTACAAGAAGTATATGTCAGAGGATTAGATGATGTATTTATCCTTGCGACGGTCTTAACTTGTCTAAGTATTCCACTTACTTTGTTACTTAATAGAAAAAAGGTTAAGAAAAAAGAGAAAATTATCTGTGAAGAAGTATCAAAACATACTTTGATCAAATGAGTAAAACGCTCTTGTTTTTATCCCAATCATAATGAATAGTTAGATGGCTTATCTCAAGATTTGAATATACAAAGAAGTTAACTGCAGTGATCGTTCTAGCTTGCTCATTAATTTATGAAGCAAAATGGGTTAAGGTAAACACTGCACATCTTAGTAAAAAGTTTGCCATCACGGTTCAAGCCATGATGAAGAATGCAGGCATACGGCATGACATTTAATCACAAATTGAATAGTTGACCAGACGACTGGAAACGCGAACGAACGTGTTTCTTTTTTTATTATCAAGATGAATGACTAAAAGAACTTATCATCCTTGATGTTCTGATTAATGAAATTGTAGTAAGATCAATGCGTTCATAGTTAAACGTGGTTTATATTTAATATCCAAACGTTAAAAGGAGGAAGCTAATAATGAAAGAACGATTCCAAATAATAAAGGGCGCAGAATCGTTTTATTTTAAGGGAAGCGAAATTGGTATTCTTATTTCACACGGCTTTATGGGCACTCCGCAAAGCGTACGATTTCTAGGTGAAAGTCTTGCTCGATATGGTTATACGGTTTTAGGAGTAAGGTTGAAGGGGCATGGAACTCATTATCGTGATTTGGAAAAGTGTACCCATGAAGACTGGTTCGAATCACTAGAAAGAGGATATAAAGAATTGAAACAACGGTGCACAAGCGTTTTCGTTATAGGTCAATCCATGGGTGGAACATTAACACTTAAACTTGCTCATAAGTATCGAGAAATTAAAGGGATTATGTTGATTAATCCAGCTTTAAATGTTCCGGCGTACGAGCACTTAAAGGAAGCAACAAAACCTAAGTTTATTATCGAAGAAAAGCCGGATATGAACGTGAAGAATGTTTATGAAATCACTTATGATCTTGCACCGATAAAAGCTATTCATGAACTTCAAAAGATAATGGAAATGACACCTGCTTTATTGCCATCTATTCAATGTCCCGTTTTAGGTATTCAATCAGCGATGGATCATGTGGTGCCACCTGAAAATACCGATTTCATTATTGAAAATATAGGATCAGACGTAAAGGAAAAGCTTGTTCTGACAAACTCTTATCATGTGGCAACTATGGATTATGACAAAGAAAAAATTGTGAAATATTGCCACAGTTTTGTTCAGCAGCAAGTTGGCGATAAATCTGTTTATCAATAAAATATCAGTCATATTTTTTGTTAAATGCATACTAACATATATGAATTATATTGAATAATATCATATCATTCATACAAAATATTTCGAATCATTTAAGCATGCTGACTAGACGACTAGAGGCTCTCTGTTCAAGATGAATGGTATCTTGAATGGAGAGCTTTTTAGTTCCACGTCTTAATCATAAAATGAGATCTTTTCAAAGAAGGATGATGAGTATGCAGAAAGGAAAGAATATTTATAGAGAAGAAAAGCAAATTTCAATTTCTAGAATAGTGGTTCATGGAAGAAAAAAGGGCAGAGAACTCTGTTTTCCTATGGAAAATCTTAATATAGAAGATATTCAGTACACTCGTGAATTTGAGGACGCTGTTAAAAAGGAATGGGAATTAAGTAGAAAAGAGAACTGGTTAATCTGCCAATTTTATAATAGTTTGCTTATGTGGTGAATATATACCATGGGTTAAAATTAATTGGAATATTCTATTTTTGTAATTGGCTTTAACTATAAATAAAAGGAGAAGTTAAAAATTGGAAAATTTACAACAAGAGGCCTTAGAAAGGAAAAAAAATTTTCTGATTGAAAAGTTAATTCGTCGTGGAATCTATAAAAAGAATAATACTCACTTATTTGAATTGAGTTTGTCGGATTTAGAGGATGAATACCATAAAAGTCGAACCAATAAAAGGGCATAGATTAACATTTTTAGCTAGTAGGCATCTAATGTTGTAGAGTCATTCGATACACTTTGGTTGTTCATATAGGATGGGAATAATAGGATATGTGGGATAGGTACAGTTGACCGCAATTTATAAAAAGTGTATCAAATATAATCTAATAGCGGGGGAGGGGATCTATCCCCTCCGACCTTACGGGTATGAACCGTACGCTCTAGCCTGCTGAGCTACACCGCCGAAAAATCTAAAGAATAATAGAAATTATTCTTTAGAAAACATCACGCAAAATAAATTAAAGTGGCATATTGGCAATTTAGAAAATATAGATTTACAGCATTAAAGCAATCGCTAAGGAATCAACTGTATGTATTATCCTTTTACGCACATTTTGTTCATCATGCTCATCATAGATGTCATCATTTCATCGCACTCTTGCATTTTAGTCATGCATTGATTCATATCCATGTTCATTTCCATTTCGCACATTTGATCCATCATCATTTTCGCGCAATTCATTTCGCACATCATTTTTTCCATACACACCATCATCATAGTCATACACATTTTTTCCATTTCAAATTCCTCCTAATAAGTAATGTATTTTGAATAAAAAGGAAAATAAAAAAGGCTCCTAAAATTTCCTTAAGCATAATGCCTAAAGAACTTTTAGAGCCTCTTGTCGTCAAGTTAGCTTTTCTCTTTTATTCAAAAATAATAATACAATAATAATTTGAAAATTTCTACTAATTTAATAAAAATTTACAGTTTTGGTAATATTAGATAGAGCGTTTGTTTTCCCACTTCAATACAATAATAATTTGAAAATAACAATTTAGAAAATATAGATTTACAGCATTAAAGCAATCGCTAAGGAATCAACTGTATGTATTATCCTTTTACGCACATTTTGTTCATCATGCTCATCATAGATGTCATCATTTCATCGCACTCTTGCATTTTAGTCATGCATTGATTCATATCCATGTTCATTTCCATTTCGCACATTTGATCCATCATCATTTTCGCGCAATTCATTTCGCACATCATTTTTTCCATACACACCATCATCATAGTCATACACATTTTTTCCATTTCAAATTCCTCCTAATAAGTAAATGTATTTTGAATAAAAAGGAAAATAAAAAAGGCTCATAAAATTTCCTTAAGCATAATGCCTAAAGAACTTTTAGAGCCTCTTGTCGTCAAGTTAGCTTTTCTCTTTTATTCAAAAATAATAATACAATAATAATTTGAAAATTTCTACTAATTTAATAAAAATTTACATTTTTGGTAATATTAGATAGAGCGTTTGTTTTCCCACTTCAATACAATAATAATTTGAAAATAACAATTTAGAAAATATAGATTTACAGCATTAAAGCAATCGCTAAGGAATCAACTGTATGTATTATCCTTTTACGCACATTTTGTTCATCATGCTCATCATAGATGTCATCATTTCATCGCACTCTTGCATTTTAGTCATGCATTGATTCATATCCATATCCATGTTCATTTCCATTTCGCACATTTGATCCATCATCATTTTCGCGCAATTCATTTCGCACATCATTTTTTCCATACACACCATCATCATCGTCATACACATTTTTTCCATTTCAAATTCCTCCTAATAAGTAATGTATTTTGAATAAAAAGGAAAATAAAAAAGGCTCATAAAATTTCCTTAAGCATAATGCCTAATGAACTTTTAGAGCCTCTTGTCGTCAAGTTAGCTTTTCTCTTTTATTCAAAAATAATAATACAATAATAATTTGAAAATTTCTACTAATTTAATAAAAATTTACAGTTTTGGTAATATTAGATAGAGCGTTTGTTTTCCCACTTCAATACAATAATAATTTGAAAATAACAATTTAGAAAATATAGATTTACAGCATTAAAGCAATCGCTAAGGAATCAACTGTATGTATTATCCTTTTACGCACATTTTGTTCATCATGCTCATCATAGATGTCATCATTTCATCGCACTCTTGCATTTTAATCATGCATTGATTCATATCCATATCCATGTTCATTTCCATTTCGCACATTTGATCCATCATCATTTTCGCGCAATTCATTTCGCACATCATTTTTTCCATACACACCATCATCATAGTCATACACATTTTTTCCATTTCAAATTCCTCCTAATAAGTAAATGTATTTTGAATAAAAAGGAAAATAAAAAAGGCTCATAAAAATCCTTATATCTAAGGAGTTTTCATGAGCCTCTTGTAGCCAAGTCAGCTTTTCTTTTTTATCCAGAATTAACTATAAAGCAATAATTGGAAATTATCTAGCCAATTTACAAAATATTTACAAAAATAATAATTTTAGACTAGGTCATTTGTTCGAACTTTATAATTTATATTTATGTAACTTGGGCTTGTAAAACTAATTGGGGTATCTTAACGGAAATATTCTACGATGTATATCATTACAAGCATGTTTGAACGGTGCATATAAAACTGATTTAAAAGAAGTGGTAGAAAAGGAACTAGCAGTTGAATAATTAATGAAATAAAATAAAAGGCTGACCCCAAAAAACGTTACTATCGATTTTTAGGATCAGCCTTCTATTATAATTTCTAAAATATAATGAAGTTTAGTGATTCTTTTAGGATTATTTTTTTACAACGTTATATCTTTTTAACACCAATTTTCCAAACTGATTGAAGATACGATCCATTAAGAAACCCATTAATCCTAAAATAACAAGACCAACGAAAATCCAGTCTGTTTTAAAATACAACCGTGCGTTCCAGATCATATAGCCAATCCCTTCATTGGCTGCGACCATCTCTGCCCCTACAATCGCCATGAATGATGAGCCCATTGCAAGCCTAGCGCCAGTAAAAATATAGGGAAGTGAAGCTGGAATAATGACATGCCGCATAATTTGCCATTCGGAAGCTCCCATTGTTCTAGCTGAGCGAATTTTATCTTCCTCGACAGCCTGTACACCTGTAATCGTGTTAATCGTAACAATAAAGAAGGTAGCATACATAATCAAGAAAATTTTCGATTGCTCCCCAATCCCGAACCAAAGCATAAATAACGTAATGAATGCAAGAGGCGGAATGAAGCGAACAAAATTGATAATCGGGTCAAACAATGCTCTAAGCAGTGGAATACGGCCAATCATTAATCCAATCGGAATAGCGATAAGATTTCCTAACAACCAACCGGAAATAACCCTTAAAAAGCTGACAAGCATGTAAAAGAAAAGGGATCCATCCAAACCAAGCTCGAAAGCACCTTTCCATACTGCAAAGGGACTCGGCAAAAACTGAGGATCAGAAAAACTGGCGGCTATCCCCCAAATAGAAAGCACGATAATCCAGGCGAAAATACCGCTTTTTATTAACTTGTTTAAAGATCGAATTAAGCTATTGTTCTTTTGTTGATAGACCATTTCCTTTTTGATGATTTCATTCTTAACTGCACCCATATTATTTTCTCCTTTCGAACTAATAATAAAAAAGGTGTAGAAATACTGTGAGGATTACAGCATTTCTACACCCTTTGGTTGACCAATAGGGTCTTTTTTTTACATTTATTAAAAATATCCGCACGTTTTATTTATAAGTAACTGAATCAGGAAATGCCTTTTTAAGCGGGTCAAGATAAAGTTTATCTTCCAATTTAAAATTATTCTCTAAATTCTTATTAGCTTCTATCCATTTTTTCATATCCTCAAGGTGCTTGTAATCCTCTTTAGTAAATCCAAGTACATAGTTTGACTTTTGAAGATCCTTTAATACATCCTTTTCTGGTAATTTTAATTTATCAAAAGCAATCTTTGCGGCTTCTTCTTTTTGGTTTATTGTAAAATCGATTCCTTTGGATAAAGCTTTTAATGCATTTTCTGTACTTTGAGGATTTTGTTCAGCATATGAACGGCTAGCAACTAAATAAAGATCAATGGACACTCCAGCGCCGTTTAGATTATCTAATTGTTTTACTCCTTCAACTGCTTTAAATTTTTCTGCCAATGCACCTCCAGTCCATACCGCATCAATATCTCCATTTTTCATTCCAACTATCGCTTCATCAGGTGTACTAAATGGGACATATGTAACATCCTTTTCATTTATATTATACTTCTTTAAATATTTGGCCCAAATATATTCATAAACAGTTCCTTTGGCCACACCAAGGTGTTTACCCTTTAATTCTTGAGGAGATTCTATACTCCCTTTTACCAAAAGCTGCGTGTCTTTACTTGTTTCCTCATCACTTCTTGACATCGTTCCAAGAATGACCAAATCTCCCTTTCCTAAAGAGTTTATGAGTGCATAATCAGCGGCATAACCTGTATCTGTTTGTTCTGTGAAAAGGGCGTTAATGGTATCTATTCCATATGGAAAAGTTGCAATAGTTGGTTCAAGACCCTGTTCTTTGAAGAAGCCTTTTTCTTCTGCCACTCTAAATGGAAGAGTACTAGTTCCTGCATCAATCCCCAGCCTGATTTTACTATTTTCTATTTCTTGATTATCAGTACCGTTTGATGCTTCTTTCGTTCCGCCAGAGCAAGCGGCTAAAAAGAGAATGGCTATAAGCGGTAATATTTTTAATAAAGACGTTATTCTTTTCATGTGAAAAAATCCTCCTTAAGATTATTTTTGCATTTTAATTCAAACTGGACTTAATAATATAGTCTAAGATTTATTATCCACTGTTATTAGGATTAAAACTTAATTAACAAATAAAATTACTCGGAATTATTTGCAGCATAAATGATTTCTACCACACATCTCCTTTCATAATAAAAAAAGAGATCCAACTTCCACTTTGCAGTGTAGTGAATCTCCGGTAGTCCGGTCGATTAAAAAATCACCTTTTTTATAAAGATACTTTTAAAACGTCGTGTATTGTCTTATGCATTGTTGTAAAAGAATACTATCAGTAATTAAATTAAAAATCAATTATTTTTTTACAGAAAATTCAATTAATCTAGTGTATTAATAAACAATGAGTTAATGATAAGAATAGAAAAGAAAAAATTAATTTAATAAAAAAATTAAACCTACTTGATTAATGAGAATAGTTAGTTTATTATGTGTTTAATCTAAAGAAATGGAAATACAAACCAAATAAGTGTCCGATTGGTTAACCAAAGGCGTTGGAAAGTTGTGTAGCTTACAACTTTTCTGTGCCTTATTTATTTTAAAGAAATACTGCTCAGTAATTATTAAGAGTAAGGAGTGAAGGCTATATGAGTACAATTATGGAAGAGGTATTAAAATCAACTGAGGCCATTTCGATTTCTGGTTTATCGAAAACGTTTAACAATGATCTTTATGTGTTAGAGGATGTTAATTTAACAATAAAGAGCGGCGAGTTTTTTATTTTACTTGGTCCCAGCGGATGCGGGAAATCAACTTTACTCAATTTGATTGCTGGGTTTATTGAAAAAACATCAGGGGATCTTATCGTTGACAATGAGAATGTGAATAGACCAGGTAGAAATCGGGGTGTGGTTTTCCAACAAGCAGATTCAGCACTTTTCCCCTGGTTAACGGTTAAAGAAAATGTTGAATTTGGTTTAAAAATGAAAAAAACACCTAAAGAAATTCGAAATGAAGCATCTACCAGGTTTATAGAATTAGTGGGTTTAAAAGGGCATGAAAATAAATTTCCAAGAGAGCTTTCTGGCGGCATGAAGCAACGGGTACAATTAGCTCGAGTTTTAGCCAATGATCCTGATATCTTATTAATGGATGAACCATTTGGGGCACTTGATGCTATGACACGCAGAACAATGCAAAAAGAATTAGTTCGAATCTGGCGAGAAACAAATAAAACAGTTATTTTTGTTACACACGATATTCAAGAAGCGCTGTTGCTTGGAGAGAAAATTGGGGTTATGTCTGTGGGCCCTTCATCAAAAATAGATACAATATACGAAATTCCTTTATCCTATCCAAGAAATTTTGCTGACAAGGAGTTTAATCTTTTTTATCAAAAAATACAGTCACATTTCGATTAAAGCACAATGAATATACAATTTATTCCGATTAATTCAATATATATAACAGTAGTAAAGAAAGAATTAATTTTTTAAAGAATTTATTAAACCTACTTGACTAATTGGAATAGTTAGTTTAATATGTATTTAATCTTAAGAAATGGAAAATTAAACCAAAGAGGTGTCCGATTGGTCAACCAAAGGCATAGAAAAGTTGTGTTTCTTACAACTTTTACTGTGCTTTATTTTTTTGGAAAAAATATACTCAGATTGATTCCATGTTATGAAATACCATAAACATATCCGAGAAATTTTCTTGTTAAAGAGTTTAATCTTTTTATCAAAGAATACAGTCACATTTACTATATACCTTATCCCGATTATTTATATATGAATATACTAAATTGGATCGACTGGTTAACTGGAGATTCAATAAAGAGGTAGTCCCCCTGCTCTTTATTGAATCTCTTTTTTTTATATAGCCATTTGCCTTGCATATGTAAGGTTAAATAATTCAAAAATCTTTTAGGAGGAATAGGGAAATGAGTTTAACACAAACAAAGCAATTAATTGTAGTACCGATAGCTGGAAGAATTGGGGCAGAAATTCAAGGTGTTCAGTTAAGCGGTGATTTAGATCAAACCGTTTTACAAAAAATTAAAGAAGCCCTTAACGAATACAAAGTATTATTTTTCAAGGGCCAAAACCATTTAGATGATGCTAGTCAGGAGAAATTTTCCAAGTTATTTGGTGAACTATACGCACATCCAACCGTACCGCCAAGAGCAAATTATATTTACGAACTTGATTCCGAAAAGGGAAGAGAAAAACAAAAGGAACAGGCAAAAGGAGTAAGAGAAGGCGACTGGCATACCGATGTTACATGGGTTCCAGAAGTGCCGAAATATTCCTTGTTAAGAGGTGTTACCATTCCAAAATTTGGCGGTGATACAGTTTGGGCCAATACGAATACTGCCTATGAAGATTTACCGGATGGATTAAGAAGTTTAGCTGATGAACTATGGGCAATCCATTCAAATGAATTTGACTATTCCCAATTACTTAACAAAAGAAGGGCGAATGATGATGGCGGTAAAAAGGAGCGTACTGTATTTGAATCAACGGTATATAGAACAAAGCATCCAGTAGTTCATGTACATCCTGAAACGGGCAAAAAGCATTTGCTTTTAGGAGGCTTTGTTGGAAAATTTGAAGGATATACGAAAAAGGAATCTGAAAAATTATTTAGTCTTTTGCACTCATACATGATTAAATTAGAGAATACAGTTCGTTGGAAATGGACGGAAGGCGATCTTGTGATTTGGGATAACCTAGCTACACAGCATGTCGCCATTCAGGATTATGATGCACATCGTATTGTACGTCGAGTGACAGCTGGAAAGCATGTTCCTGTCAATCAAAATAATAAATCAGGTGCTTTGCTTTATAAGGATTAATTGGATAGATTAAAAGTATCCTGTATGTAATGATCTGAGATTGGTTTATCATGTGTAAAAGGAGATGGGAGTATATGAAATTTAAGCTTTCAGAATCAGGAGCTTTTCGAGGCAACTTTGAATTTGGTGAATTATCTGTTTCAGGAAATTCAGAAATCGGCTTTCGTCCTTTTCAGTTATTAGTTTCCTCTATTGTAGGCTGCAGTGGCAGCGTTTTTCGAACAGTCCTGGATAAGAAAAGGATATCATATGATACGATTGATATTGAAGCTTCTGTAGAACGTGATGAACAAAAAGCAAATAAAGTAACAAAAATTGAACTTCACTTTATAATAGAAGGAAAAAATTTAAATCTAGATCAACTTCAAAAGTCACTTCATGTTTCTATGAAAAATTGTGCAATGGTACAGTCTGTCATAGATGCTATTACAATTGAAGAAACAATTGAAATCAGAGAAAGTGCAGTAACTTTCGAATAAAAGACAGCTTAAACTAAAAAGGCGGCCAAAAAGGCCGTCTTTTTAGATTTAACATATCTCTAGTTTAATATGTTTTCATTTAATTCAGTATGTCTTGATTAAGTGTTAAATCATAGCGCTCTTGTCGGTGCAAGCAGCCCTGAACAAATCAATATCCAAGCAATAGCAAGCTGTGCTGTGGAAATTCCTAATTCGCTTGCAATCTTTGTCAATTGTTCCACCTTTAATAAATTTTCTTCTGTTAAGTGCCTGTAAATAGATTGATTGGTGGTTGTAGCCCGGCTGCCTGCTGGCGGTTGAGCTCCACTCTTGTATTTTTCTGTTAGCACGCCCTCTGCAAGTGGTGAAAAGACAACTTGCCCAATTCTATGCTTTTTACTGATCGGGATAATCTCCTCCTCAATTTTAAGATGAAACAGATTGTATTGGGGCTGGTTCACAACAATTCGATCCAGAAGCTTTTGATCAGCAAGGTGAACGGCTTCTGTTATTTGTTCTGCTGTCCACTCACTAACACCAATTATATAGGACTTTTCCGTGACGAACGAGATTATCTAATGCCCGGAGTGTCTCTTCAAGTGGAGTATTTGGATCATAATAACGATGGCAATAATAAAAGTCAATATAATCGACATCAAGTCGTCCTAAGCTAGCATTTGCTTGTTCAATAATATGTTTACGTGATAAACCAAATACTCAATTGATATACTAAGAAATACTATGTTATTTTATAGAAATACTTGGTTTTATTCGTAAATAGATATCTTTTTAGAAAAACGCCTCCTCTGACAAATAAAAAAGGAGAATCACAGTGTTATGAATCTCCAGTGGTCATGTCAATTATGATTTTCTAATCATAAATTTGTACTGAATAAGTATAAGGTATGCCCACTTTAACAGGTATAATTATCTAATGATAAATAAATAGCGACTACTGAAAGAGATTTGTGGTAATCATTATTGACAATATAAATGATCTTGATTTATAATTTTAGTAATAAAAGATAACTTATCTTATCGGAATTATTGAAATAATAAGGTGTGATAAAATTTATCTATCAAATCTAATTACATCTTATATTGTCAATAATAATTTTGAAATAAATAGTAATCTACTGGACAACCAGAGAAAATCCTTATTCTTAGAAGGATTATTTCTGGTTGTTTTTTTGAATGGATCGAATGAGAACATACGAGTAAGCCTGCAAGATCATTTCATCCTTATGCATTTGGACGTTACAAGATATGTGGAAATGTATAGGAGTGTGGTCAGACTGGTTTAGTAGAAGTGTACAAAAGCGGGTAGGAAGAACCAATCCAAACGGGGCTGAAAAGAAAAAGAAAAAATTTTGAATGATAAGGAGCTGTTCCAGTGAGTATTTCAAGTAAAGCTGCAACTCGTGGTCCAATAAGTGTAATGTGGGAAACTGTTTCTGAAGCTTGTAATCTAGCATGCTTAAATTAGGGAATGTGGGTGTTCATTCTTTAGAGGAAATTTTCAGCAATCCAATCTACGATCAGTTTTTATAACTGAAGCCAGCTCTGCCCGAACAATGGAAAAAAGTGTGAGCATCTTTCATTATGTTATGGAGGCTGTTCAAGAAATAGATCTTGGAGCGAAAAAGGAAATAATCAATTCGAAACTGATTATTTCTGTCAGAGTTATAAAATGATTTATTCTTATGCCCATGAGCGTATGAAGCATGTTGCCAATAATATAAAAAGAAATGGTTAAAAGACAATATTAGTAGAGGAATTAAGCTGCCTGGAAGAAATGAACCATGCATCTGCGAAGTGGGGAAAAATTTATAAATTGCTGTCTTAAGCTTTAATAAAAAGAATGTTGTCTCTGTGACTGAAGAATAACTAATTTCGTTTTTTTATTTTAAAAAAATGACTTTAGAACTTCATATATTTTGTTAGTAGATATTTAAGGAGGAGATAAATATGACGTCAATGTTAATTATTGGTGGAGATCGACTAGGAACTATTTCTAAAAAGTTGGAGCATGAAGGATTTAATAAAGTTTTTCACGTGAATGGCAGAAAAAAACTAATGGTTCAAAAAGAGATTCCTAGTAAAGTGGATTTAGTTCTGGTGTTAACGGATTATATCAATCACAATCTTTCAAGAGCTATTAAAAGAAAGGCTCAAGAACATGGGGTGCCAATTTATTTTTCGAAACGATCATGGGGTTCTATATATAAAGAAATACAGAAAAGTCATATCGGAAAAACTGAGTAGAAAAAACGTGTACGAGATTAGAAACAGTGGGATGATTAGGAAAGCGAATTTTCCGGTCATTATGGCTGCGGTACCTTTTTATATAACACATCCATTAATCATGACAAGAACCAAATTATAAAACAGTGCCATGATTTTGTTGAACAGATAATTGACAATGGGGAAGTTAGGTCTGAACGAATAAATAGGGATTTTATCTTTTAATTCAAACTTAACACATAGATTTTATTTGTATAGTATGTAATAAATCACCGTAAACCGAATTGATTATTTAGAAATATTTTGTTGGTTTGCAGACTAGACCACTAGAGGCTTTCATCTTAAGATGAATGTGATCTTATACTGAGAGCCTTTTTGCAAATTATTGACACTAATATCAATTTTACAAAGTTGGTTTGTATTTATTATTAAGAAGGAGTGATTCAGATGGGGAAATTTTTTCAGGAAGGTATTGAAAAAAAACGTAAAAACTTAATAGATAAGTTGATTTTCTTTAATGTATATCCAAAAGATGATAATCAGCTTTATGAATTATCGCTTTCAAAACTAGAATATGAATATAGGAAGTTTCAATTAAAGAGCCATCCTCATGAAGAGTACGGTTCCATAAAATGGACTCATACCAATTCAAAGGATTAATGATTTAAAAAGGTACAAAGGGACAGGTACACTTCATCACATTCCTAAATTTCTTTATTCAGCTCCTCTTTCGAAAAGAATCCCGGATAGTAAAAACTCTCTCTGGCATCACAGAATAACCACCCATCTCGATCTTCTAATTTGACATCATCAATCACTTCAATATCAGCACATTCACCTTCACATCGGTATGACTTGTAGTAGTAAATCTCAACTTCATCCTGAAAAGTTTGATCTAATGCATGCACGACTTCATCTAATTCTTCATGGTGAAATAGGATTTCATTTGAGTCAAAGAAATTGAATCTGATATGGTTATTTAATAAAAAGGAGAAAAAAGGTCAGTTCAACGATGAGCTGGCCTTATTTATTATTGGTCAAATTGACTACCCATAATCTTTTAGAAAAATATTGCTTTTTTTAAACGGCTTAAATCTTTGTTAGATATTCATCTAATTGATCAAAGGTTCCGGAATATCCTTCCTGAGCCATCTCTTTTGAATCCTCAAAGGTTTTGCTCTCTTCCTCAGTAGGAGATACGGGAGCTACAATCATTGTAAGAGTAGTTTTACCTCCGTCTTCGGTTAGCGTAATGGTATTCAGGATTTCCATAGGCCAATTATCGTCAAAGGGTGCACGTACAGAGTTACCTTCTTCATCAGAAAAGAAACTGGTGTAAACAATTTTCTCTGGCGCAATCATTTCACTGTATACAAATTTAACCCACATCACATTTCCGTCAGCAGGTCTCTGGCTGTAGTGAAAGACACCGCCTGGATGGAAATCCGATTTAGCAACCTCGAATGTCCATCCTTTTGGCCCCCACCAATTCTTTAGGTGTTCCGATTCAGTTAACGCCTTAAACACAATTTCACGAGGAGCATTGAAGGTATGAGTGATTTTGATTTGAGTTGACAATGTGATTCCTCCCATCATTATAGTTTTTATTCTCTTTATTTTCTCTTTTTTTGCAAATCCTCCAAATAAAGCTATATACAACATGTTTACAACTGTGAAGTCTGGAATCCAAGCTATGTATATAAGATTGATATGCCACAAGAAATGGTGGTAAAGGAAAAGCGGATAGTTATTAAACAAGCAGTAAAACTTCTAGGATGACAGAAAGTGGAGCCTATTGATCATTTCCATGCTAGGATCGATAAACTTTTATTTCAAAATTTTTACTCTGTCATTCCATATGAACCTTGATTATTTCTATTTTTACATGTATGCAATAAACTAACTAGTCAGATGGATAGAAAAACATTGCTTACTAGGTTATTGCGCCTTATTTTTAAAATTAGAATAACCTTTCTCATAAGATTATATGTAAAAAATTCACATCGTTATTCAATGGTACTCTGTAGCAGCTTATTCAAGAATTGCTCGCAATTTTTGAAAAATAATTGTGCCTTCTTTAGCTACATGACCAATCCGATCAATTAACAATTGTCTTTCACGATAGAATAAACAGAGTGACGGTTTTCACGTCTCATAAATAGGGGATATTTTCTTTTAATTGAAACATCAGAACCATCCCGGTGTTTTATGATCGAAATGACTAATTTAAAAGTGAGTCGGACCATAATTAGGAAAATAAATAGCAAAATGTTCCTCCATTTTATAAAAAATGGATCGATTGTAACGATGGTATAGGAAATATGTCATAAAATCACCTTAGCTGTAATGTTGTACATTAAATCCTAAAGAAATGTAACTTTATCGTTCTGTCAAATGTGTACAAGCTCATGTTAGTGTTATAGCATACGAGTTTACTAGGAGGTTGTACACTCATGAAGAACACTTATATGAAGACATTCATTACAGCTTGTGCAGCTGTATTTGCTATTATAGGAGTAAATAATACTATGGTTGAGGCCATTACAGAAGATCGTAATGTCAATGGAGATACTCTTTTGGAACTTGGTCAACAAGATGGTGTAAAAGCTGAAAATGGTCTATCTAATGATTTGATTCTTATAGACGATATTCTGCAAATACCAGAACCGCAGACATCCGTCTTACCAATGTCAACACTTAAGCAGAAGAAAGTTGATCAACAGATAGAGCCTAAAGAAGAAATAAAAGAAGCGGAAACGGTAGAACCAGCCATTTCTCTTTCTAATGAAGAAAAAGACTTATTTGCCAGATTAGTAGAAGCAGAAGCAAAGGGTGAACCTTATGAAGGAAAAGTAGCCGTTGCGACGGTTGTCTTAAATCGGGTGGAGTCTCCCGAGTTTCCGGATACGGTGACAAATGTCATTAATGAAGTGGTAGGCAATGCCTATGCCTTTTCTCCAGTACAAAACGGTGAAATCAACAAACCTGCGTCGGATGACTCAATACGAGCTGTGGAAGAAGCATTAACACGAAAAGATCGTTTACAGGACTGCATTTTCTTCTATAATCCAGAGATTGCAACAGATACTTGGATTCGCAGCCGTGAAGTCGTAACAACGATTGGAAACCATGTCTTTGCGAAATAAGGAATAAGGGAACGGTTCGAGGTCACTGAAAAATCCACTGTTTTCAATGGTCCCGAACCGTTTTCTAACCAATAGGGTTACACTTTATTAAAAAATAATATTCCTTCAGTAATTCTTTAATGAAACTAAAATATATTATACTAACAATCCTTTTAAGCATATGAATTTCCTGGAGTTTTAGCGTAAAATTCAGAATGAGAAGCATATGAAAAAACCCCCTATGGTTTGGTGTCTAATCAACATCCATTATACCATTTAGGGGGTTTTTCAATTTTGAAAATGTATGGTTTTAAACCATTTAATATACAGCTAATTGTACTAGAAATTTGATGACTTTTTCACTTGTCTCGGACGGTTCTCACGTTTCATAAATGAAAATTTTTTCCTTAAAATGTAAGGGCAGAACCGTTCCCGCGTTTCTACAGTCTTTTTCAATATTTGCTCTTAGAAACAGTGGGATGGTTCACATTTCATAAATGGTAAATTTTTCCTTAAAATACAACAGCATAACTGTATCCATGTAGTACAAATAAAATTGTGAACGCGGAAATTAACACAACAGAGTGCTTTAGTGGAAGAGCAGAAATTAATTTTTTTGAACTTTTTGCAGATATTATAATAAAAAGTATTGAAATCGGGTGAAAATTATTGCGTATTGTTCTGTGCCTAACTCTTGTACTTTGTTGTTGGAAATTTGGTGATGTAAAAAACTGGGGAAAATACTATCCCACTATTTTATATCTGGTTGTAAATAATTTATTATATAATTTTTTTGTTAGCGGAAAAAAATATTTTCTATGGATGTTGGAATCTGATTTTTTATTAAATCATACCTTTTCATTTTTAGTACAAACTTTCATTATCTTTCCATGTATGGTAATACTGTTCTTATCCTATTTACCTAAGTCTCGGAGGGAAGTAGCATCATATTTAATAATATCGGCATTAATTCTTGTTGGGATTGAAACCGTTATGTATCTTGCTGGAAAAATTACATACCATAACGGATGGAATTATTGGTGGTCAGTCGCATTTAATTTTTTATGGGTTATTATGTTGAGATTTCATTACATTAAACCCATTCCTGCTTGGTTCGTTTCGTTTATATTTACAGCGTTTTTTATCATATACTTTCATGTACCGTTACCTGAGCCGTAAATAGTATATGAATTTCAATTATTTCTATCTAATAAGCTCCCTCAGTAAGATGCGATTATCTCTCAAATACTCACTAATTCGCAGGATTTCAAATCACTTGAAATGACCATATGGGATTGATTGAATGAGATTTTGACATGAAGGCTGGATGAAGGCGTACTTAAATAAAGGATTCAGTAATAAATCCAATGATTTCCATATAATGCACGTATTCTCCACGCTACCCCTGGAGGTTTTCACTCCCATGTCTCAACGGGTCAATGCCCTCTCATTCCTTCGTTACACCTATCCAAGTGGTAGAGGCCGGTCTTTCTAACGGAACGGGTCTGAGCCCTTTTGCACAATAAATCCGGTACTCGTACTTTCTTTGAAATCCTACGAATAAGCCAATATTCGAAAGGTATTAAACTTAAAGTAATTATTTATTTATCAATTTAACATTAGGCAGCTATTGACATAATAGGTTGTACCTTCTCAGGATGATAGGAATCATTCTTTCTGGCCATTCCTACTAATACTCTTGCGAGTTTATGAATTAATTTCATAATTGATTTCATTTTCTTCATCTTTTTCACTTTAACATTGTTAGCGTGCAGCTCTTTAAAATCAGGGTTGTTCATGACAAGACTCATAGTCGCTAAATACAAGAAGCGCCGTAAACGAGATCTCCCACGTTTGGAGAGGACAATTTGACCTTTCCATTTACCTGAACTTGCCTCTGCAAGATGCAATCCAGCATGACGCAATAAAGAATTCCCGTGTGCAAATCCACTTAGATCTCCTGATTCTCCTAAAATGCCTGCAAGGGCAATTTCGCTAATCCCTTTAATGGCAAGTAACTTTCTTGCGAAAGGTATTCGTTTAAGGACTTCAGTGACTTCCTTTTCAACTCGCTCAAGTTGCGCGGTTGCTAGATCAAACTCTTCAATTAATTGTTCCAGATGGAGTTTATAAGCATCAAGTGCTTGTCGAGTTCCGACTGAATGCATAGCTAATTCAATTAATACTTGTGCTTTTCTTAACCCAGGTTGTCTCTTCATTTGGGTTTTCCAGCCTACAACGATATCTGGTGCTTTCATTGAACGTAGTTCAAGTGGTGTAGGGAATAAGCGTAGAGTTGCCATTGCCCCTTTGCCTTTAACATCTTTGAATACCTGCCGAAGTTCGGGGAAAACAATATCGACCCAACGGTTTATTTGATTGACAGCACTGACATATCGTTTAACCGTCATGTCACGGTTAGACATTAAAACTCTTAGTTTTTCAAAGGCCTCAGAAGTAGGACGAATAAAGGAATAGTAACCATTCTTGACCATATCAGCGATAACAAGAGCATCTTTTTTATCACTTTTAGATCGGCTATTATCACGGTTTTCCTTATTCTTTTTTACGAGGTGTGGGTTAACAGTTACTGCTTCAATATCTTGGTCATATAGCCATTTTGATAGGTTAACCCAGTAATGTCCTGTAGGTTCCATGCCGATAATAGTAGAGGCAAAACCTTTTAAGGTTTTTAACTGGTTAATCCATTGAAGTAATCTAGCAAAACCCTCTTCATTATTTTCAAATGTAAGAGGATCACCGACTATTATTCCACGGAAATTTACAGCTCTAGCTACGTGTAATTCTTGGGCGATATCCACACCAACCACAAGGTGTTTATCTGAAATTCTCTCAATTAGTTGATTTTGTTTGTCTTGCATCTTAAACTTCATATTAGGGTTCCTCCTTAAGGTTTTGAGTTAGAGTGGTGTCTATACTCATATCTTACTAAGGGACCTAATTTTTTTCAAAGTTGATAATTAGCTGTCTACAGGAATTCTAACGGGTACTCTCTTTTAAATTCTTTCTTTAAAAGAGAAGGGAAATAGAAGAAGATATTAAGAACATTTGGGAAACTCGTGGAAGGTTCTATCTTTTCATTATGTGAAACACTAGAACCTTCTAATTGTTACATACATTTATACAAAGAAAATTGGTTGATGAACTCATTATAACGGTTGCCCCAACTGTACTTGGTAAAGGCATTCCATTATTTAGAGAGGAAGATTACCAGCTCGATCTCTCATTAAAAGGAATGAGGAGCTTTAATCAATTTGTTGAACTTCATTATGTAGTTAAAAAATAAAGTTAACACCCTTAAACTAACTTGCAGAATACTTCAATAAGAATTCATCAAGAATTTTTGAAATATATAGTAAAATTATAGTTAGAAAAACAATTATTCATTTTTAATGAGGCCTAATTGTTCGAAAGGGGTAAGAAGGAAGCCTATTTGCAGTGATATAATTAAAATAAATCTTACTTTAAGGAGACTTATAGTTTTGGATGCAAAATATATTAAATTCTGCGAATTTGGCAGTCCTAAAGATGTGTTAAAAATTGAATATAAAACCATTGAACCACCAAAAGATAATGAAGTTCTTGTTCGAATGTTGACACGACCTATTAATCCTTCTGATTTAATTCCAATTAGAGGGGCATATTCTCATCGAATTTCTTTACCTAATATTCCTGGTTATGAAGGAGTGGGGATTGTAGAAGATGTAGGTCCTTTTGTTTCAAAAAACCTTATCGGTAAACGAGTTTTACCTTTGCGCGGGGAAGGTACATGGCAAGAATTTGTTAAAACATCAGCAGAATTTACCGTTCCTATACCTGATTCTATTGATAATTTTACGGCATCACAAATGTATATTAATCCCGTTACAGCGTGGGTGGTTTGTACAGAAGTTTTAAAATTAAAACCAAATGCTGTTTTATTGGTTAACGCATGTGGTTCTTCAATTGGGCATATTTTTGCTCAATTATCAAAGATTTTAGGTATTCGAATGATTGCAGTGACTAGAAATAATAAATATACAGAAGATTTACTTCATCTCGGTGCTTCTTATGTGATAGATACCTCTAAAGCTTCGCTTTATGAAACAGTTATAGAATTAACAAATGGAATGGGTGCAGATGCAGCTATTGATTCCGTTGGTGGTTCATCTGGAAACGACTTGGCTTTTAATGTCCGCCCTAATGGGAACTTTATAGCCATCGGTCTTTTATCAGGGGTACAAGTAAACTGGGCAGATATTGTAAATAAAGCAAAGGTGAATACGAATATATTTCATTTGCGGAATTGGAATAAAAATATCTCGGCGGATAGATGGCAAGAAACTTTTAATCATTTAATAAGGCTAGTAGCTGATAAAAAATTACGTTTGATGATGATAGATTCTAAGTATGACTTGTCGGATGTAAAAAAGGCTATTGATGTTGTTGAATCTTCTAAAACAACTAAAGGGAAAGTATTTTTAACAAGTTACTAAGTTCATTCTTGTTCAACAAAAGGGTAGCAAGAGTTAAAGATTAGGATGGCTGCGGCGATCCCGTTTTTTATTGCACTAAAGTAGATTTTTAATTTATTTAAGTAATATCTGGCTCGAGATATCGATAGGAACAAATTTAGGCATAAGTCTCTTCATTTTTATGGGCATTGTTCAAGTTTAACCTGAAGAAAATCAAAAAAATCCCTGTATAGAGTTATCTACACAGATATTGATTTAATGATTGAAACGGCAGAAATGTCCCGCGTTTCCACGATTCATTATAAAGTTCCATTTAATACTAAATGTCAAGAAATAGTGATTAAATTGAATTATAGCTTCTTATATATCTACTCCTAAAAGGGTGGATTTTCTAATTAAACAACACTTTTTAGCTGGCTTTTTTGGAAAAAAAGATTCATTACTTTAGTGGAAATCTCTCACTTGTTTTTTTTATGCTCAAACAAATGCTATCTGATAAAAATTATTTAAAGTCGTTTTCTTTGGAGAGCGACTTTTTTTCTTGTTATATCTTAAGTTTCGTTAAGTTTCATTAAGTTTTATTCATTTCTTTTCGGAGATTAGGGAATACTTAATCAAGATTATTGAATATTTAAAGAGGTAAACCTGCATGAATAGAAAGCAAAAAGCAAGAATTAAACATATCATTTTGATAATAAGTATTATATTGTTAAGCCGTAATTCTTGGCGTGACATTCCAAAGTATTACAAAAGTATCTTTTATGTCAGTTTTGTTAATATCCTTTATTATTTAATGTGTAGAAGACATCTTGTTTGGGAATTTACACCGATCGGTATTAACTGGTGGTTTATTAGAATTGTACATGTGATAATAATAACCCCATTATTAGTGCTTATATTTTTAGCAAAATTTCCAAATTCGCTTTTTAAACAAGTTATTTATACTGTTAATTGGGTTGTAATGTCCTCTGCTGTTGAATATTTTTTAAATAAACATAAACTAATCATATATTCTCATGGCTGGAATATTTTTTGGACTGGGTTAATATACGCAAAGATGTATGTATATAGTTATTTAATTACTAAAAATCCATTCATTACGTGGTTCCTTTCTTTGTGTTCTGTTATTTTTTTTACAATAAAATTTAAAGTGCCAATGAGACGGAAACATATTTCAAGTAAATTTGATCGGTTTGTTGACATTTACTATCATTCATTTTTAGAGGATATATTTTGTCTGAGAAAAAGTCGGTAACATAGGCAACAGACTTTTTTATTTTCTTTATAAAATATTTAGTTGTCATAACTTATAGGTTTTGACACTAAATAAAACTGTTATAGTTTTTTAAAACATTAAAAAGCCGATTCCTAAATTTGGGAATCGGTTCTAAGCTTGCCAAATAAAGTTAGATTTGTTTGATTTTTAATAAGATCAGTCTTCCAAAAACGGGTCATGTTTATCGAAGACTGATGTAAAAAATAAAAAAGGACGAGGAGGATTCATATAAGATCAGTGATACAGACTTGAAGCACCTGCGACGTTGTATTGAACTAGCAAAAACTGCACTGGAAAAAGGTGACGAGCCATTTGGTTCAGTCCTTGTCTCAGCCAACGGCGACGTGCTTGCAGAAGACCATAACCACGTTGCAGGTGGAGACCATACCCAACACCCAGAATTTGCATTAGCACGATGGGCAGCCGGGAACATGACATCTGAAGAAAGAGGCAAGGCGACGGTATATACTTCAGGCGAACATTGCCCTATGTGCGCAGCGGCCCACGGTTGGGTTGGTTTAGGTCGGATCGTTTATGCAAGTTCGTCCGAACAGCTGGTACAATGGTTGAGTGAAATGGGGGTTACTCCATCACGTGTTCGAAATCTTCCCATTCAAGATGTTATTCGTGATACCATAATAGATGGTCCTGTTCCTGAACTAGCGGAGCAAGTTCGTCAACTCCATCGTCAGTTTCACGCAAGGAGATGTTGAACATATCGCACCCTGATAGTTATATTTGCCATAATAAAAACCCACCGTAAGTAAGATGAGTTTTTTTAGCGTATATCCCAAATGGAATCTATCGGATCTGATTGTATAGGGAGTTAGCAATAAAGAACAACTTTATTGGAAGCACCGCTTGTAACTCCATAAGCTGTGACTTCAACTGATTGATTTAGTACTGCTCTTCTGCAGGACACTGCACGTTCTGGGACATATAAAACACCGTTACCATCTGCTTGGCGGTCAAAGCTATCGGAATAAGTAGGTACCCCCCTAATAAATGTTCGTATTTCTATTGTTATTGATTCATCTGATGTAAATCCTTCTCCCCTAATGACGATGGTTACCCAATCAGGATGAGGACGTGGATACTTAAAAGCGGCTTGAATAACAGGTGCTGTTTGGCTTATGCCAAAATCTGTCATAGGTGCGTATGTTGTTGGCATTGAGTAGGGATAGTAGGAATTATAGGGATAGGTAGGGACCATATAAATAGGTTCGCACCATGTTCGACAGTAATCGGCATCGTGTCCAGCGTCTAAGCATTGTTGCATACAAGTTGGGCGACGAAACATGTGTATCACTCCTGATCTTAATCTTGTTCTTTCGTGATATTATATATAGTTTTATACTTTTTGGTTAATTGTCCATGCATAATTGAATGATTGCTAAACATTGAAGATGCTAATAAACAAAAGGACCTAACAAAGGGTTATACAAATGGGGTGTTTAAATGGCCTTTAAAAAAAGAAAACCTCCAAAACTTAGTGAAGCTGCAACTAGGACTTTTAGAAGATTAGCAGAAGAAAAAAGTAAAGATAGACAAGCAAAAATTAAAAGAACAAAATAAATGTGAGAAAGTTCGAAAACTCTAAATTTGATCGGGTTTGAATTAAAAAAGGGACGGTTTTCACGCTTCATCAATGGAGTTATATGCTTTAATTAATGCAACGGCAGAATCGTCCCGCAGTATTATTGGAGACATTTATGACTTTGCTATAACTGATGAACCGATAAGTCAATAGTGTGTGGCATTTAAATATAGTAGCGAATGGTTAACCAGGATTTCATTTGAAGCCCAGAAATTAAATTTGATATGATCATTTAATGAATAATGGTGTAAAGGGTCAGTTCGACGATGAGCTGGCCTTATTTATTATTGGTCACAAGTGAAACACAAGAATATTCTTTGCTATAATAAAACGCAGAGAATCGTGGTAGGACTGAGGTGAATCTAACATGTTTTGGACCCCATTATTTGAAAATGATGTACCTGTAGCACTCTTCTGCTCTTAATGGAGTGAAGGTGACTACATCTCTCCGTTAGGGCATTGTTGACCTAAACAAATGTCGGAGGGTACAGAAAAATGAAAAACACCTTATTAGGTTCTTTATATTTAATTTTAGCTTCAAGTATTTGGGGCGGTATGTATGTTGTTGTTAAAGTTGTTGTATCGGTCATACCTCCACTTGAACTGGTGTGGATGCGTTATTTAGTGGCTATTGTGGCACTTCTAGTGATCGGCTTTATAACAAGACAAAATTGGCGAATAGAAAAACGTTATGTCTTAATCATCATTGCCATTGGAATCATAGGTAATGTTATTTCAATTGTTACGCAGGAAACGGGTACGATGCTATCCACAGCACAAATGGGAGCGATCATAACTTCTTCAACACCTGCATTTATGGTTATTTTTGCTCGCTTAATCCTTAAAGAACGGATGACGTTAAAAAAGGGCATCTCCGTTTGTTTAGCGACCATTGGAGTGTTGCTCATTGTCGGAATTGGTGATGTGAATATGTCTAGTATACTTGGAGGTATTTCATTACTCATTGCAGCATTAACTTGGGCACTCATGTCAGTACTTGTAAAGCTTTTGCCGAGTGATTATTCACAAATTGTGGTAACGACCTATTCCATCTTGGTAGCATTATTCGTTTTAACTCCTTTTGTATTGCCACGCTTACACGAAATTCATATCGCTCAACTGGCTCACCCGGCCATTTGGGGAGGGACTTTGTATTTGGGTATTATCTCAACAGCAGGGGGATTTTTACTTTGGAATCGTGGATTACAAATGCTTAACGCCTCAAGTGGTGGAATATATTTCTTCTTTCAACCCGTGGTTGGAACATTACTCGGATGGCTTATTCTAGGAGAGACCATCGGTGTAACATTTTGGATAGGCTCCATCCTAATCCTTACGGGTGTTGTATTTGTTATGATTGAGAAAAGATAGTTTGTAAGAACCCCTTCGATTTTAATTGAAGGGGTCTTGTTTGTCTGACAAAATTAAATGTTGGTAAATTTTTATTAATTTATAAAAATCACAAAGGTCTCTTTTTTTTACTTGTTAAATTAACATGAAGGTCTTCTTAATATTTAGGTAGATTTAGTTGCCACGAAACTCCAAAACCGTCATTTACCGATCCGAACTTTTTACTGAAACCATAATCGCCTAAAGGCATAAGTGCTTGTCCATCTTCGTTGAGTTTTTGATAAACATTATGGCCGTAATTAACAGCCATATTTCAGAAAGAACCGATCCTAACACTGACAGGATTAATAATGATGTAAATTTAAACGCTCCTTGCATATATACCGACCTATTTATGCTCACAATAAAAGAAAGTGATTTTAAAATTGAACCAGTTCACAATTCAGCAGATAAAATGTTTGAAAGAAAAAACGAAACGTGATAGTGATATCAATATAGTTTTAATTATATTGTCTCACGTTAGAATTACATTTAATAATTCATTCTAGAGAAGAGGTATATATATGAAAGCACTTGTTTTTAATACATTTGGAGGCCCGGAAGTCTTGGAATATTGCGAAGTAATGGATCCTGTCATCGGTCCGGATGAAATTCTTGTAAGAATGAAAGCAATTGGCCTAAACTTTGCAGACATTTATAGAAGGAAAGGAAATTATCATCTTGCCGGGGGGCCTCCATATATTTTAGGTTATGAAGGTGCCGGAATTGTAGAAAAAGTAGGAGCAGAAGTACAAGGCATAGGCTCAGGAGACCGTATTGCATTTGCTGATGTTCCATTTGCCAATGCAGAGCTAGTAGCTGTTCCATATGAAAAATTGATACCTCTACCAGGATCCGTTTCATTTCAGGAGGCTGCATCTATACTTCTTCAAGGGCTAACTGCACATTATCTTACAAGGGACAGCTATGCTGTAAAACAGAATGATGTTGTCTTAGTACACGCAGCAGCCGGAGGTGTCGGGCAGCTTCTTGTTCAAATTGTAAAGCTTCTTGGTGGTAAGGTAATAGGCCTAACATCTTCGAAGGAAAAAGTTGAAGTTGCAAAAAAAGTGGGAGCGGATTTGGTTCTCCAGTACCAGGATGACTGGAAGCAGAAAGTTCTGGAAGAAACGAACGGCAAAGGGGTGGATGTTGTTTATGAATCAATAGGCTCTACACTCATGGACAGTTTTGCTGTTACGCGCATCGGTGGTACAGTTGTATTTTATGGGATGGCGGGTGGAGATCCGGCTTCAGTTGATCCCCGTATGTTGATGGATACCTCAAAAACTCTAACGGGTGGAGATCTTTGGAATGTTCTCACTTCTAAGGAAGAAAGAGTGACACGATCAAAAGAACTGTTTAGATGGATAGAAGAAGGAAAAGTAAAAGTATCGGAGCCAACCACTTTTGCGTTAAGAGATGGACAAGAAGCTCACCAATATCTAGAAAGCCGAAAAAGTACGGGTAAAATCTTATTACTTCCATAAGGGGCAGCGTCAGAAGACCAAACAACAAGGAATTCTGTTTTGAAAGAAATGGCTTTATCATCTATTCATTCTTTTTGTATGAAAACCTTTCAAAATAGGGCGCTTTAGGGAATGCGCTCTTTTTGGGGGCCATAGAGTTTAATCATAAGACAAGTTTCTTAAAGGATAAAAATGTTATAAATTTTATAAAAAAGGGGGCGTTGAACAATGACAGTTAAGTTTCTTGAATACGTTAATAAGCGAATGGAAGAATTAACAGCGTTCGTTTGATGCTTGATAAATTACTGAAATTCTTGTTCCTCATTATCTTGGAACTTATCAAATATGTTAATAGTATCGACTAGATGATTATTAAACATGTGATTAGTGATAGAAAGCAAATTAATGACTAAAGGATCGCGTAGTGAATAAAAAACACGATTACCAGATTTTGTACCAACAACTATATTTTTGTTTCTTAATACCATAAGTTGTTGCGAAATGGTAGATCCGTTGCTACCAATAACATTTTGAATTTCATTCACACCCAATTCACCTTTAGAAAGTTCTTCTAAAATTCTAATACGAAGGGGATGGGATAGAGCCTTAAAAAACCCTGCTTTAAATTGTTGTATTTCACGATTCATACTATCTAACTCCTTAAGTTATAAACCCAGAACCACCCATTACAATGATCCGGTCAAAGGGTTACAATGTATTTTTATCATCCAACAATTGGATTATTTATATCAATTATAAATAGAAGTTATTAAATTTGTGTTAATTTTTGAATATGTAAAATTATTTAACCAAAATATATTATTTATGAAATAAAAGTAAAACAGTTGTGATAAGGTGATAGGCACGATCTAAATTGTGAAGGATTACACTTAAACTACCATGAAAATAAGTTTCCTTCAGATATGAAAAAAGGCAATACTTAAGAAGACCCTGCTCAATCATCAAAAAAAAGAGGAGGGCGTGACTGGATTAAGGTCAATATCAGTATTGACAGTTCTTAACCATTTTCATTCTTTGTGGTGCAGTTCGGCTGCATGGATGGCTAATGGGGCAGTTTTATTTGAGGAAGGTTTTTGTAAACTAGAGTCGAATAAATTGTTAAATTACTAAGAAAACAAATCTCCTGATTACGGCCACTTAAATGTACCATCCTTGACATAGTTTTTACCACTGAATGACAAAAAGTGTACCAGAGAATGACATACTGTTTGCCACTTCTAATTTTCTGGTAATAAAAGGGGAAATTACAGTATTGAGAATTAAATATGTTATAGTTTTTATAAAAATAATTTGATAGATTTTCATAAGCTCTGTCTTCCACAACGGGCCATAATATTGAAAAAGAGGATTTATAAAACACAACTTTTTTATGGAGTTGCCAGACTTCTTCAGATGTCACAAGCGTTGATTCATCAACCATGTATAAAAACATGTATAAATGATAAAAAATGGACAATAACCAAACCCTTGGTATAAATGGGTTTGGCCTTTTTGGTTTACTTCTTATTATTAGCTTTATGTTAATTAGATTTGTATAGAGTATTCATGTAATTATGGGAGATCTTGTTCGAATGAATATACTTATTGGAATTGGAAATTTTAAAGATATCGAATTTTCCTTTAGAAAGGATTGTGCCTTATGGAGAAAAAATTGTTAAACCTACTTAATGTATTGTGCATAATCTCCTTACCATTTTTGTTTAGAGGCTCAAAGATGAGAGAAAATTTACTTATTTTTTTCTCAAAAGGAGTTTTGGCAACCCTAATAGATGCTTATGTTGTTGCTACAAAAAAAGTGGAATATCCCGTTCGTCCTTTTCCAAAAATCTTTAAAACAAATATCATTTATGATGTGTTATTCTTTCCTATTTTAAGTGTCATATGGGTTAAGATCTCATACAACGATAAATTTCGGAAAATATTACTCAAAAGTTTAATATTTAGTGTCCCGATGAGTATAGGTCAATGGGTCATGGAAAGAAATACAAGATTATTCAAATGGAAAAATTGGTCACCACTTCACACTTTCGGTAGTGTAAACTTCACTTTATTTACAATTAGAGGATTTGTCGGTTTATTAAAAAAAATAGATAAATTGAAACACAATCAAACATAACCGAATAATAAAGGTTGATATTATGAATAAAACGTATAAGTTAGAAGCAATTCTTTGGAGTATTGCTTTTCCTGGATTTGGTCAACTTTTAAATGGTCACCTATTAAAGGGAATTCTCTTTATTATTTTAGAATTTACTATTAATGTAATGAGTTCATTTAATCAAGCAATTATGTATAGTTTCTTAGGGAAAATATCTGAGGCTTATGGAGTAGTGAATTATCAATGGCTTATGTTTTATCCATGTGTATATATGTATGCTATGTATGATGCTTATAAATTTGCAGAAGGAGTAAATCCAAGGTTGTCGTTTGTTCCATTTGCTTTTGGAGCTTATTTTGTCACCATAGGACTTATGTACTCACCAAATATATTTTTCGGAATATCATTTGGTCCGATTTGGCTTCCAATGATTTCTTTAATTCCAGGGTTAGGGATTGGATTTATTATTCGTTATCTTTTGATAAAAATTACTTCTAAACCAATGAATAGCGGGTTTTGATACTAAGAAAAACATCAGGTAGATATCGGCATTGTTGATTTCCCTAAACATTTTACTAATTGAAAGTATTGGATACGCAAAAAGGATCTTCAATTGAAGATCCTTTTTTCCGTGCCGATAATATCTGATTATGTAAAATAGGTAGACAAAAAACTATGTTATCCTTATTCTGTAATCGGGTGCGATTGTTGTAGATCATTAGTCTAATTCCTCGGTAAAAATATGGAGATATTGGACTTTTTTTCTTACAAGTTCTTTAAAGTTGTAATCCATGTTTTCCTGATACTACCCTATTGGTAAATATATTGGCAACAGATGGTAAAAAACATGGCAGAAGTGGTATATTCTGATATCCGTAATCATCTCTCAATTAATTTCTTATAATTCAAATTTTATATTGATTAAACGTTCATTCAATAATAAAATAAAACTGAAAATTTAGGAAATGGAGGAGTTGCAATGGATTTGTATTACGAAATTACTGGTAAGGGTCATCCTATTGTTCTTATTCATAGTGGTGGTGCTGATCTGAGGCAATGGGCATTTTTAGCTCCACTTTTAGCTGAGAAGTATATGGTAATTACATTTGATGGACGTGGTGCAGGTAAATCTCCAACTCCTAAGGGAGATGTCAACTATGTTGAAGATTTACTGTCTTTAATGGACTACCTAAAGCTCGATAAAGCAACAATCATTGGCCATAATATAGGCGGGCAGATTGCAACCGATTTTGCTCTTGTTCACCCTGAAAGAGTAACAAAACTCGTATTAATCACTCCTTCTTTAACTGGTTTTCACTGGTCGCCTGAATCTGTGCAAAATGTCAATAATGTTGTACACGCAGCTCCTAATATAGATAAGATGATAGAGATTTTTCTTAAAACACAAGCCTACCAAGTCGTTACCAATTCCACGCAAAGAGATCTCGCTATCCAAATGCTCCGACATCATTTCCAACGAATGTTAAAGTGGCCGGAATTCAAAATGATATGGCCTGAGCCGCCTGCCATCGACAGAATACAAGAACTGGAACCCCAAACATTATTTATAATAGGTCAAAATGACTTAGCGGATCATTTTCTTATTGCAGATCATTTTAGAAAACTCCCGCAAGTCAAATTTACTGAACTCGCAAATGCCGATCATATTATGATGGCATTGACCCATACTGAAGAATTATATCAAGTAATCACTGCTTTTCTGGAGGAATGAAGTTAAGATGCCACGAACACCTGAGGAAAATGAACGTATTCGCCAACTATCCAAAGAAAAAATCCGAGCAGCTGCCATGGAATTATTTATTAATCAGGGCTATTACGTTACTTCAATAAGTAATGTGGCTAAAAAGGCCGGCATTTCTAAAGGACTGCTATATAACTATTATAAAGGGAAGGAAGATCTACTTTCTGAATTGGTGGATGCCAGGATCAATGAAGTGGTCGAAGTAATGGAAGGTGCTTTCGGTTTAGAGGAACCAAGTGAACAACTTCAATATATTGTTGAAGGTGCGATTCGTAACATCCATCAAAATCCAGAAGTACATCGGTTCTTTCTACACCTGCAAACCCAACCGGAAGCTGACGAAGAATTGATTAAATACAGTAAACTCATTATCGGAGAAAATGCTAGGCTGTTTGAATTACAATGTGAAATATTTGAAAGGATGGGGGTAAAGGAACCAAGAAAACGGTCGTTATATTTCTCATCAGTGCTTCAGGGCATAATGCTGATGATTTCTACCTATCCACAGAAGTTTCCAATTGAAGAATTAAAGAAGCAGATTATTAGCGAGTTTTGTAATGACTAAACCGACTAATAGAAGCTCATCTGTTATTCAATTAAAGGGCGCCATTCCTGAGGAATTGGTGCTCATTTTGTATTTTAGAGCCAGATTGTTTAGTAATGCTTAGTGGGTTAAATGGATATTGTTGTACTTAAGCTAAAAACGCAGGTTTGTTTAATAAGACATGGCTCGTTTTCAAAAAATGATTATCATAAAAAATGGAAAAAGAGGCTGCCGCCAAATAGTGGGGGAAGCTTCTTCATAAATTGCTATTGAATGATCATTTTATGCTTCATTCAACTAAGAACCTCGATGGTAAATCCACCTGGGGCTTGAACATAAAATGTCCAGCGATGAGCCCTTTTTGGCGGTTTTACATCAAATCCATCATTCTTCAGGCGTTGATAGATCTCGTTCACCCGTTCTTCGCTCTCCTGCGAAAAACCTATATGAAAGGACTTCGGGTAACTTACCTGAAGACCTTTCATCAAAGCGAGCAATAATCCATCTTCGTCTACTAGTACAGCGAATGAATCCTCATGCGTGCTCTTGGTTTGTAGATCGAAATATTTCTCCAAGAACTCTCGAGCAGCGTTAACGTCAGTGACGGTTAAATTAATATGGTTTAGTTTCAAAAATTACACTTCCTCTCTTTAGTTATGATCTTTTACTCCTTATATTTTCTTTTTAAAAATGCTCTCCCAAAACTGGAAAGAGTTAATCAATAATACTCATATACAGAAAAAGCTGCTCGAGGAAAATCATTGTGACAAGATATTTAAAGGGGAGCAAAGTTCTTTAACAAAAAAACCACTTCGCTTTTTTGTTAGCGAAGTGAGAAGAATAATTTGATTAAATGGAAGCCTAAAAATACAAGCCATAAGATCTTGATTTTGTATTATTTGTGGTCAAAAATGTGATCAAAAAATGTTTACAATCGTAAATATATCAATACTTTTAGCATTCAGAAAACATGTAAAAACTAAAAAGAACTTCTCGAAAATCCCTTATTCCACAACCATTTTCATCCGTATCCGCTCCAACACCATCTCCAACTCATCAGGCTTCAAAAACTCTTTCAAACAGGATAGAATCTGATTCAAGCAGTAAGACATACTTTCCATTGATTTTCCCTAAATGAATCGTATTTCCAAAGTCCGCTAGATAGCTTTTTACGGACGTACTACCGACCTTCATACTTAGTTCTGCTTTGGAGCTCATCAGAAACGGTTATTTTAGAAAAAATAAAAAAATCCTTTTTACAATGAAATTTACGTTTGTGGGAACTTATTTGAGTATAAAAAATCTCTTTTTAACCACCATAAAATATCTTAGACATCATAATGTTGGTGGAGCCTCTATTGGTTGTGGTGTTGCTGTTAAGCTTTTTTGATAGGCTCTATAGGCAATGGCTGCAGCAAATGATGAGCCTATAAAAAGAAGTGCAACACCACCTAAAAGAAAGAGATTAGCGACTAATGTTTCACGTGCTACTTCGACTTCTTCCTGGTTCATAATTCCCCTCCTGTTCTTCCCAAGTTTAAGGTATGATAGCCCAGAGAAAATGTGTCAATTTTTTAAACTTGTTCTTGGTGAAAAATATTTATTTATCAACGGCAAAGGAGTATTAAGGAGTTGACATATCCGTATTTCACAAAAGTGTAAAATTGGGCTCGACTGTAAAATCGGCCGTGCCTGATCTCATTTTGGCTACCAGTTTAAAATAAGGTGGGAAACAAACACAAAAGGAATGTCCCATAAATTTTATTCTTTTTAAGAACCATCCGTTAATCAGGGTGTTCTTAAAGCATGAATTTGTCGTTTATTTTAGTAACCAAAAATAAATACTCCTGACTGGACACCCATTTAGGGTAAACAATTTATAATTTCTAGGGGGGAAGGGGGAACATATTGCTAGTAACCAAACTATAAAAAAAGGTGAACGCATGATAATATTAAGATTAAAGTAAGTTGGAGGTGATTTAAATGAAATGGGAAGAAGTATGCCAAGCATTTCCTGACCAATGGATGTTGATAGAGGCGATTCAAGCTTATACGAATGATGAAAGTGAACGTATTTTAGAAGAAGTTGCTCCTTTGAAAAAATTCTCCAATTCACCAGAAGCAATGAGAGTTTATCAAGAACTTCATCGTGAAAATCCTTCCCGTGAACTATATGTACTTCACACCAGTCGAAAAGAGCCTAATATCATTGAGAAAAAATGGGTAGGTGTGAGACGATAGTGAAGAAGTTAATTATAGATGAGGGATTATTACTAACAGATATGGAAGTAACCTATAAAGGGAAATCATTATTATTAAAACGGGTTCTAGTTGATACCGGATCCGGCAGCACGATTATTAAAACGGATTTAGCTGAAACAATCAGTATTGTTGCTGAAGAAAATGACATGATTTATCGTATTAGTGGTGTCGGGGGATCAGAGTTTGTTTTTTCAAAAACGATTGATTCCATAAAAAATGGAGAGAAAGAAGCAGATAATTTTACAGTAGAAATTGGTGCGATGGACTATGGATTTGAATTAGACGGAATTATTGGATTGGATTTACTACAACAAATGAAAGCAATTATTAATTTAGACAAGCTTATAATAGAGTATGACTGTTAAAAGCAAGTATGGCGGAAATTCCATAGTTGCTTTTTATTTTATACAACGCTCCTTATTCCAGGAAGGCGCCATTTTTAAATAAGAGGGCATTCTTTTTGGATTGAACCTGTTTATTGAAAAGGCTTGTAAGAAAGAGGCTTTGATTTTCTTGTCAAGAAGAGGGAAGGCAAGTTAAAGAAGATTTCAACTAAATTTGATTACATGAAACCACCACCCAAGGGTGGAGGTTTATTATGGGGAAACACTTCATAAATTACTGTTCAATTAAGCTTGTTACAGAAACACTTTGTTTATTATTTGGTTCTTCAAGGGAATGGATTGTAGCTTTTCCATTTTGTTCATCCACTTGCTCAATGTAAATACTTTCTCCATTGTAGGTAACATTAGCCATAATTGGCGAGGAAGAAATTTCTTGTGCTCGTTGTACGTTCATTGTAGCCACCTCCTTTTGATCTTCAATAGTTATAATATTTGTTCCAAATTACTTAGATATACTTGTTATAATTAATACAGCTTCCAAGTTCAAGTTTATTTTTCTCATGACTATTAAACGATAGACTTAAATGAGACTTCATTATTTTGTTAAAGGGCGTGATTCCGAGAAAAAGGTTGGCGCCCATTTTTTTGAATTTATTGAATTAAAGGGCAGAATTTTTTTATAGAATATAGACACAGAATCTAGAGAAATAAAAAAGAAGATGAACACTACATTTTGTAGAGATTCAACTTCTTTTCCGTTTGAAGAGGCATTTTGTCAACAGCCTCTTGAGCTGTTATTATGTGTGTAAATAGTGAAATTTTAAAACAATACCCAAATGGTAAGGAAAGTTTATAATATATCCATAATTTTGGGGAAAGGTATTTTTAAGTTTTTTCTTTCAGGAGGTTACTTATGGGGGAAACGTGGGGACGATCATCTCCTCGTTTCAAAGTGTAGGTAAATGTAAAAATATCTTGTTTGGTCACACAAATATAAATTGTTCAATTAAATATAAATTATTTTAGAAGTCGCTCAAATTGCTGAGCGGCTTCTTTTTGCATATTGAGAAACACATGAGTGTCTAACCAGTGTAACCATTTAATGTTTAACTGAATATACAATTAAGAATTTTATTTAAAAAGTGAGGGAGAAAAAAGTATGCCAAAAGGAATGGGAAAAGGAAAAGGAAAAGGAAAAGGAATGGCACAACCTTGTTGTTCCCCATTTAATGAAATACGCACATTTTTTGCTAACAATCCAGATGCAAGACAGATAGCAATCAATTTTCAAAACGCTCAAGGGGTATTTACAGAAGAAATCTTTATAAATAGTTTAAATGATTTCGATGTAAACAACTGTACTATTATTGCTGAACGTAATGTACCTGGAGACACGCTATTGAATTGTGGCATTCTGAATACTTTTTATATGCCAGGAAGCGTTAATGTTGTCGTGTAGTAAAAAAAGAGTATAAAAAAAGGTACTAAGAATACCCTATTACTTTTAAGAATTTCAAATAAAGCTAAAAAGAAGGTGCTGGATATTCCAGTGCCTTTTTTTATACCTTTTGAAACATAAAAAAGACCATCTATTGATAGTCCTTCTAAATTTTTTTCATGCCTGTCCAATCCTCTTTATAGTTTTTACATATCTTATAGTAGGAAGACTATGTCTTTGCTCATTTATTCATCACTCCAGAGAAGTGTATGTGATAACGCATACGCTTTTTCTATCTTTCATCAGAATCTACACTTTGGGACCCATCGTTATGAAAATAACGGAGAAATATGGTCGCGGGATATTTGCGGCGTGTAATATTAAGAAGGACTAATTCATTGAGGAATCACCAGTGATTATCATCCCTAAAGTTGAATGGCAACTAATGAGTGAATGTGTTCTTGTGAACTATATCTTCCGTTGGAACGAAGATAAAGCTCTCGCTTTAGGATACGGTTCTTTGTACAATCACTCCTACACTCCGAATGTAGGGTATTTTACTAATATTGAAAACCAATCGATAGACTTCTATGTAATGAAAGATATTCGTGAGGGAAAAGAACTGATGGTTAATTATATTGGGGACCCAGAGGATCAGTCTCCATTATGGTTTGAAGTCATAGAGTAAAATGCGTTACCTTCCATTGTCACCTCTTATAATACTTTTTTCGATGATGATATATTTATCTTTATTGAAGTAAAAGGTGCTTGAGTAGAACAATGGGGTTGCTGCGGCATCCTTTTTTCTTATTCCATGAATAGGTAATTTAGCTTAATAGTGAAATTTTAAAACAATATCCAAATTGTAAGGAAGGCTAATAATATAATATGTGAATAAAGCCTATGTAAGGTGAATTTACATAGCATAGGCTTTATTTTTTAGTTTTCGATTTAGGAGTCATTTTTTTTTTATACAAAACTCTTCATTTATCTTTATTAAAATGGCATTTAGCAATTTTTCGATTGGATGGTGGAGGTCAGTATATCATTCACATCTGTACTTGAAGGTAGGCTCTGTCTGAATATAAAAAGCATTTCTTACTTGTGCACACCAATTTGCAAAGGCTGATTTCCATTCAGCAGTATTAAAGAATTGATCAACAGTTTGAGTTTCGGAATGCCAAACAATAAATAGGTTAACCGGGGCAATTCCTCCTGCCCAAATGCCATTATTTGCGTCAGTATCTTCTTCCCTTACTAATAATAACGGGAGACCAAATTGATAAGCCATTGAAGGTTCCACTTGTGAATAAACTGATCCTTCCCATATTGGAGTGGTTGGTAGAGTAGTTGGTGGAGTGGTTTGTTCATTGAGCTCATTTGTCTGGATTTTAAAACGTCGAAGGTTTACTGCCAACATTCCATAACTTGATGAAACTAAGCGACGAATATCAGTTAAAATGGATTCAGGATAACTTTCACTTAAAGGTAATGTACGCGGGAAAAGCAAAGCGTTCTCAATTTCTAAAATTAGACGGTTTAGAAACTGTTGTTGCTTGTCATTTAAATGAGTTGTGGTACTTAAAAATATGGGAATACGATAGGCACGGTCAATACATTCTTGGTGTGCCGATCCTATTCTTACTTCATCCTTGCGTGAAGAACTATGCTTATCATTTCTCACTTTCTCACCTCCTTTTTTAGTATATGAAGAAGGAATAAGTGAGCTTGGACTAAATAATAAAATATTGCAATAGATCTGCTTATATGTTTACTCATAGTGTGTATGAAAGTTTTGCTGTGAATATTGCGTAAACGAAAGATAAGGATTAGGATTAGGATGAATTTCAACCAAATGTTATTATTTTAGATGATTTATCTAAAAATAAATATATAACTTGAAAAGAAGTAGAGAGACTTTGTGGAATTTCACAGGCTACAAGTACAAGAATATTGAAGGGATTAAGAAAACAGGAAAAAGTAATCTTATAGGGTCAGTCCAAACTTTTGACAAGTAATAATATAAAATAAATCTTCATGTTCCCCTAAAAAACATTCATATTTCATTAAAATGCAAAATGTCGTTTAAAGAATAACGGAAGAATTTATAGAAAATGCTAATGAAATGGGTGAGATTTTACGTCAGGAGGAATTAACTTGTTTAGTCAAGTTGCAAAAACGGTGCCTAATTTATTTACTTTGGGAAATTTATTGTGCGGTGTTCTTTCAATAACCTGTAATATTAGTGGCTTTTTAGAGGTAGCATCCATTTTAATCTTATTTTCTGCTATTTTTGATCTTCTTGACGGAAGGATTGCTAGAGGATTAAAAGTTAACAGCGAATTAGGAGTAGAATTAGATTCATTAGCGGATATTGTTAGTTTTGGTGTTGCTCCTGCACTTCTATTTCATACAATAGCAGCACCTTCCATATTAACTTCCTTGGCATTTATTTTTTTCCCAATAATGGGGGCGTTGAGATTAGCTAGGTTTAATGTTAAACCAACCATTGGGTATTTTAGCGGATTGCCTATTCCAGCAGCGGGATTGCCACTTGCTGTCATGGGCTTCTTTTCATATAGCAATGCATGGATTACATTAATCCTTTCTGTTTTAATGGTGAGCCCAATTCGGGTGAAAAAACTTTAATCTAGATTCAATGTAAAAAAGCTAGTAACCTGTTCGCAAAGGGAATAGCTTTTTTGTTTTTAGTTTTACTAAAATTTACAGGGAATGAAGGAGACTATACCGAAAATATTTATTGATGCTTATAATAAGTAAAATTAGGAGGCGAAGACGTATGCTGAATTTCAATAAGAGAACCGAGGATGTGTTACTTAAGGGAGACGTGCAAGGATGAGCAGCTATTCGCCGAAGCCTGAGCGATACAAGACTAATATTGCCCCTTGGCTTTCAGTAAGTAACGTGGAGAAGGCAATAAACTATTACCAAGATGCCTTTGGCGTGGAAATGCTTTATCGTCTTAATGACAGTAATGGGAAGCCAGTTGTCGCTCAATTATCCTTAGGGGGAGCGGATTTCTGGATTCAAGAGGACCCAGACTCTAGCCCTGATACGGTAGGACAAGGATTTTTTCGAATGATTGTAACTGTAAAAGATCCAGATTCGATGTTTGAGCAGGCACTTGTCGCAGGAGCAACCGAAGTCGCTCCTGTAAGTGAAGGTTACGGCTGGCGTGTAGGGCGCGTGGTCGATCCGTTTGGATATCATTGGGAGATTGGAAAGCCACTCAGCAATGAACTGCACCCCAATTGTTAGACACAATCTAACAATTGGAGGTGCAGTTTTTCTATGGCCAAATTTAGTGCGGAAGAAAAATTACAAGCTGTTATAAGATATGTAAATGGCAATGAAAGCTATAGAACAATAGGGAAATCTATTGGCGTAGATCATAAAGCAATTGCAAAATGGGTCAAACAATTTGAATATAACGGTGTAGACGCATTTATTAAAAAATGTACAATTTATACACAAGAGTTTAAACTAGATGTACTTAATTACATGACTGAATTCGGTACATCTACCATTGAAACTGCAGCTATTTTTAATATACCTGCCCCTTCAACGATTATTGTTTGGAAAAAACAACTCGAAACAAATGGAATGGATGCCCTTCAGTTAAAGAAAAAGGGGCGTCCATCCATGAAAAAAGATTCGAATACACAACCAAAACAAGCACCTGTAGAAGGCTCTACAGAAGCACTTCAAGCGCGTATTAAACAACTTGAAATGGAAAACGAGTATTTAAAAAAGTTGAATGCCTTAGTTCAAAACAAGGAAAAATCACCACGAAAGACAAAGTAAGAGTAATCTGTAAATTAAGGCATAAATATTCGGTGAAGGCACTTGTGGCCTATGCAAAAATACCACGTAGTACATTTTATGATATCGCTAAGAAGTTAGATCTACCGGATCCAGATGCCGATTTAAAAGCAGAAATCAAAGCGATTTATGATGAACATGAAGGTCGTTACGGCTACCGTCGCATTCGTGATGAGCTAGTGAATCGTGGGCAAAATGTGAATCACAAGAAGGTTCAACGCATCATGAAAGAGCTAGGTATAAAGTGCATAGTACGTATGAAAAAATATAAATCATATAAAGGCTCAGTGGGTAAAATTGCGCCCAATATTTTAGACCGCAACTTTACAGCAGAAGCGCCAAATGAGAAATGGGTAACGGATATTACGGAATTTAAATTATTCGGAGAGAAGCTTTATTTATCGCCTGTTTTAGATTTATTTAATGGCGAGATTATCACGTATACAATTGGTTCACGGCCGACCTATTCGCTTGTTTCAGATATGTTAGAAAAAGCTTTAGAACGCTTACCAGAGGACCACCAGCTACTCATACATTCAGATCAGGGCTGGCACTACCAAATGGAGAAGTATCGTAAAAGGCTTCTATCAAGAGGAATTGTGCAGAGTATGTCTCGTAAAGGAAACTGTTACGACAACTCTGTGATGGAGAACTTCTTTGGGATTATGAAGTCTGAATTCCTCTACTTGAAGGAATTTGAAAGTGTAGAACATTTTAAAAAAGAACTAGAAAAATATATCGAATATTACAACACGAAACGGATGAAGGCAAAATTAAAAATGAGTCCGGTCCAATACCGAACTCATTTTACCCAAGCTGCCTAATGAAATAACCGTGTCTAACTTTTAGGGGTCACTTCACAATTGAGTGTTTTTTAATAAGACAACATCACTTATCATCAATTAAAAGTCGCTTTCCTTGAAAAAGAATAAGCGTAGTTTCATTTAAGGGCCGTTTAAAGGTAGGAAGAATCTCAAGAAAATCGAAGGCTTATGATATTGCTAGTATGGACTTTGTGAAAGATTACACTTAAACGGGAGTTTAGTTTAATAAGAAGAACATGTCCAATCCGTATTTGACCCAAACTATGCATTAAGACGAAAAAAAGAAGCGTTCTATACACGCTTCAAATTGAGGTGGTGGCGTTAGTCTTAATGGGTTGCTGATTCATTAGTATCCACTCATAAAGCTTGTTCCAACAATAATTAAAAGGATGAAGAGAACAACGATTAAAGCAAAATTAGTACGAGATCCGCCTGCGTATTCCATAGTCTATCACCACCATATTAAGGAGTTAATATATATTATGTAATGATGGTTAATCTGAAACGGACAAGCATGGAATTTTTAATATAATAGCTATTTTTTTGATATTTAAGTTCACAGTTCGATGATTTAACGTGTTGACGACTTATATTACGAAGAAGT
Source organism: Niallia oryzisoli (assembly GCF_036670025.1). NCBI lineage: Bacteria > Bacillati > Bacillota > Bacilli > Caryophanales > Bacillaceae > Niallia > Niallia oryzisoli. The sequence continues at coordinate 2,513,424 of NZ_CP137640.1, forward strand.
GAAAAGGGTTAATGTAAAAAAACGTTCTACAAGAGAACGTAAAAAATTGAAAACTAGTACCTATCTTCCAAAAAATAGAGAAAAACCAATGATAATAACACCTAGTATGAAAACCACAACATTTACAACCGAATTATAGTCTCTAGGGTCTTTTTGTTGGTTTTTTATGTTTTACCACCACCTTTTATTAAATGCAATATTATATGTAAAAAGTTAAATTTGAATTGTACAAGTATCTAAATATTCTAATCTTTTAAAATGGTTTTTATCTATTACACAATACGATGATAATATGCAATAAAAAATGTAGTTGTTGAACGGGTGCAAGAGGTTTAAGAACCATCTGCCTTTTTTGGCGGCTTTTCTTATTGAATGTGGCAGGTTTGTTCAATGACGCCGTAAAAGTTAAAGTGAACAAATAAAAAGAGACAGTATACCACGCTGCCTCTTTTAGTATTGTTAAGATCTATTTAATATCTTCTCGTGTAATGATTCTATGTTTTAATTCTGAATTCATATCTAAAACACCTATGACAATTTTATTATCTTCGGTCACTGTTATGTATCTAAAATAATAATCATCAGATATCAACAAATCGGTGTCATTCGTCATTTTTTCCATTTTGGCAAATACATCTACTGTGTATTCAAGTTGGAAAAAATCATCCAATCCTTTACTTGAGCCCCCAACCCAGTTATATAGAAAATCTTTCAGTGTGATTTGTTCAATCACCGATAATTGTTTCTTGAATTTTAACTTATCTACTGTAACGCTTAGCATCTTCCATCACTCCTTAATGAGGTTTATTGTATACATAGAAGATTTCACCAACAATGCAATTTGCGTAACATTCAGTTTACAGTTTAGTTACTAGCCTAATATCAACCCAATAACACACTACGACTCTTGTTTTAAAAATGTCAGTTATAGAGTTTAGTGAAAGTAGGCTAAATATAAGTCATAAAAGCTTATAAGAATTACTAATGGCATATCATCGAAAAATAACTATCAACTTATGGTATTTTACGAGGTTGTATTAAGATATAAACGGTTCGTTCATCAAAGAAGGAATTTATTGGAAAAAGAAATCTTGTTTAGAATAGCTACTAAACAAGATTTGGATAGAATTTGTTGAAATGCTTGCTGATGATATATTGGGAAGGAGGCGTGAGCGTTATGAACAACCACTTCCAGTAAGTTACACAAAAGTATTTCAAGCTATAACATCTGACCGGTTGGACCAATTTATTCTACCTATATCTAAGATAGCAACTTCTCCTATTCGAAATCCAGTGGAGAACATGAATTCAAATAGAGCCTTTTCCATTGGGGAAACACAGGCTTCCCGTAAATGTTTAATTTCCATTTCGGTTAAAAATTTAGGAATTCGTTTACCTAATGCTTAAAATAGGATGGAAAAAAGAGTAAATAAAAAAGCATTCTGGTTGTGTACTGTTCCTTGAATGCTCTTTTACTTTTTTTATTTAGAAATTATTTTTTGTACACGTCCGATCTGTCCATCTGTTAGCCTGACTTTGATACCGTGGGGATGAGTGACCGATTTGGTGAGAATATCTTTCACGATGCCTCTGGTGAGCTTTCCCGTTTTTTGATCCTTTTTTAAAACAATATCAACTTCCAAACCTGGTAATATGTCTTTCCGATTTTGTCCGTTCATTAGACACCCATTTTTCTGCGGGTATTGCTTGTTTTTTTCGTTTGCTGACTTTTCATTTTTTTTGTTGAAAGGTCGGCATTTATTTTTCTTTTACCAGAGTTCTGGTTCTTTTTGTTTTCAAGCTGCTGCCTCATTGCATCTTGCAGGCTGATTTTCTTTTTTGGTGTTTGTGATTGATTATTCTCTGTCATAGGAAATTCCTCCTTTTTAATATGATAGTTAGTCCAGTATAATCGATTTTCGCTTATTTGTGAAAGAACAACGAAGGTAATGCAGAAAATTATGGTTTTTTCCAATTAATTAATTTAAATCATTGTCTTGATGCCTAGGTAGGTAACAATTGAAAAAATATCATTAGATCCATAATAAGTCGTTCAATAGCTATTTTCTTATTTGATTAACGGTCAGATTAGTTGAAGAATCGTTTCTAGCTTTTATTCAATAATCGGACCAGATTGTTGAACAACACGTTCAAAGAACATTGGTATGAACAAAGAAATTGTGAATGCATTCACTTAAATCAACGGAACAGCATTCCTGTAATGAAGGAAAATGGAGTTTGAACAAAAAAATAACCTCTTGGTAGAATGAGAGAGTCCTAAAGCCGGCACGCAAAAAGGACAAACTCAATTACCAGGAGGCTTATAAAATGAATTATAACAAAATGAAAAGATTGCTCAAATTACTTCTCAGACTCTTATTATAGGTGTAGATATTGCGAAGTTCAAGCATGTGGCACGAGCACAGGACTTCCGAGGAATAGAATTTGGATCTCCTTGTTATTTTGAGAATTCAAAGGAGGGATTTCAGATATTTCTGGAGTGGATCCTCAAAATAAAAGAAGAACAACACATGAATAAAGTGGTTGTTGGTATGGAACCTACGGGCCACTATTGGTTAAACCTAGCCCACATTCTAAAAGCAAACGATATAAATTTGTGGCAGTAAACCCGTTACATGTAAAGAAAAGTAAGGAACTCGACGATAATTCACCGACTAAAAACGATGTGAAAGACGCTAAAGTTATCGCACAGCTGGTCAAGGACGGGAGATATGCTGAACCAACAATTCCACAAGGTGTTTATGCAGAACTCCGTGTGGCGAAAAAAATACGTGATCTCCTAACTAATGACCTTCAAACGGTACAAGGCCAGATTCACAACTGGCTAGACCGCTATTTTCCTGAGTTTTTAACTGTCTTTAAGAGTTGGGAAGGGAAAGCAGCCTTGCAGTTTTTAAGGCTAGGGGCCTTACCGCATGAACTGATCCGTTTCTCTGATCAATACTTATTGGATCATTTACGGAAAGCAGTTAGTCGCAGTGTAGGACTAAACAAAATACAAGAGTTAAAAAAGCAGCTAAAGAGTCCATCGGACTTTGTCAAGGTTCTAGTATGGCCAAATTAGAACTGGCCACTCTGCTTGATAAATATGACTTGATACAAGAGAAGTTCGAAGAACTGGATCAGAAGATAGATACTTGATTGAACATATCCCAGGTGTCCAGCAAATGTTAGCCATCAAGGGAGTGGGAAGAGATACTGTTGCCGGCTTCTTTGCAGAAGTGGGAGATCTACAAGAGTATTCGCACCCTAGATAAATCATAAAGTTAGCTGGATTAAGCTTGAAAGAGAACACTTCTGGTAAGCATAAAGGGCGAACAAAGATCACAAAAAGGGGAAGAAAGAAGCTAAGGGCTCTCCTCTTCAGGGTATGTATGATTATGGTCGCGAAGAACTCGGCCTTTAAAGCTCTGCATGCCTATTACACGCAGCGTCCGGACAATCCTCTAAAGAAAATGCAGTCTCTGATTGCCTTGTGTAATAAACTAATACGCATACTCTTTGCGATTGGAAAGAAACAATTTGAGTTTAGTGAAGAGAGAATGTTAAAGGATATCCCTCATATGAGAGCAAAAATAGAAGTTGAAAAAGCAGCTTAATTCAGTAGGAAAAGTAGAGTAGAAAAGGATTTTTAGTGTTATAAGTCTCGTACATTTGAAGCACGGATTAGTCAGCAAAGCAACTAAACTTCGGGCAAGGACCCTGTGGGGCAGCATGACTGACATCTACCTCGTGGAAAGGTTGGACGAAGGAATTTGAGAGCAAAGACTCTGTGAGGCATGGGAGGGTTGACCTCCATGAGATATGTGGAGATCCACCAGTGCGATCATATTTTAACTCATCCACCATTTATTGTAAGTGTGTGGCTATTGAGCGATCAGTCTTTTCGCTTCAATGGCCCAAATTTATCCTTAAAAGATAAATCCAACCACGACGGCGAGAGTATAACATCAAAATAACATTTTTTAAAATACTGAGAATACTGGAGAAAACGCGAGTTTTCACTTTGTTTATTGAGGGAGTTTAGTTTAATAAGAAGAACATGTCTAATTCATATTTGACAGACAATGAGAAATAAAACTAGCTAGGGGAAATTACCTAGCCATTAGAAAGCTTATTAGTTTGTGGGTATATTTTTTCAAAAAACCTTTGAAATCCAAAGTTAAGCAATGCATCTGTAAAGATTAACAGAAAGAAATAAATGGATTTCACGTTAATTTGATAAACATTAAGCTTTTTGAATAAAGCTAGTATTGGAAAAGCATATATTAAATTTGCAACTAAATTGATTAATGCGTATAAAAGAAATTTCCCTTTCGATAAATAAAAAAACCATATTGTTAAAACAATATAAGGTCCAAATAAAAGTAAGAATGCAGTTTGTGTCAGATTTTTTCGCTCTCCTTTTACTTTCCATAACTTATGAGTAGTAAAATAAAAGATTTCACACATTACGGTCATAGAAGAAAACAAGATAACTGGGAGGTATTTAACAAACAATTTCTTCTTATCAGGGAGAAAAATAACAGATAGCCAAGAAACTAAAAACAGGGAAACTCTTATGCAAGTTTGTAGCATTTTATCATTCCTTTAGTTTTTATATAGTTTGTTTCAAAAGGTACATTTTTTAATGTGTAATTCGATGATAATATGTAATAAAAAATGTAGTTGTTGAACTAACAAGTGCTTTACTTGAAGAGATTTGGCTATAACTTAGTCAACTATTAAGTAACTTAATGTAGGGTGAATTTATGAAGAAAAATTATACAGTTTTTTATATTTCTAAAAAACCACGTTCTGGTGGGATAGGTCGTGAAATACTTTCATTTGAAGGCACAAAGGAAGCATTTTTAAATTTAATCACTTCAATCATTCTTTCTAAGTATGGATGTTATAAGGTTAATCTTGTACAAGATAAGAAAAAACATATGTGTCTTTTTGGGATTAAAAGGCGGGGAAGAAAAAAAGAATTTAGAGTTTTTATAATGGATGTCCTTAATAAGTAATTACAACTAAAAAGAGATAATGCTTGTTCAACTACCATGAAAATAAGTTTCCTTCAGATATGAATAAAGGCAATACTTAAGAAGACCCTGCTCAATCGTCAAAAAAAAGAGGAGGGCGTGACTGGATTAAGGTCAATATCAGTATTGACAGTTCTTAACCATTTTCATTCTTTGTGGTGCAGTTCGGCTGCATGGATGGCTAACGGGCAGGTTAGTTAAGTGACCATTCCGATTCTGTTAAAATTCACATGGATAGTTTAATAAAATTTGGATTTATTTTAAGGTCAAATTTAATTGAATTTGACCTTTTTTAATTGACGAATATCCCCTTAGGGGGGATATTATAGAAAATAGGTATAGTGTTGTTGTTTCTGTGGAGGGTTAGTAACATCTCTTTTTCTTTAGTTTTACATTTTTACTTAATACTTTTTCATATAAATATCAGATTTATTAGCTATGATGGAGAGCTGGTAGCCCGGGAAAACCTCAAGGATCCAGATAAGTCCTGGAATCCTTAGCACTGAATGTTCGTTATAACGCAAATGTATTATTAAATCATTTATTCGATGGAAAGCACAAAAAACAACAATATGGGTGGTTATAAGATATGAAAAAAATATGGATAATCCTAATTCCGATCGCAATTATTGTAACAACATTTGTGGTTATAAGTTCTTTACAGCGAACTATAAACATACATACTAATACTGAAGAACAAAAAAGCCGGGACATTATACTTCCTAATGATATTTCTTCGAAACAAAGAAGACATGATATTACGTACGCTTATGAGCTGTGGAACGAGCAGTACGTGAAAAAAATTAAGGGACAACCAACTTAATATTATGTTTCGTTTGATAATGATGATAATACGATCTCCGAGGCTCATGGATATGGAATGTTAATTATGGTGAAGATGGAGAAACAGTTTGGTATAAAAACAAAGCAGTATTTTGATGGGATGTTTGCCTATGCCAAGGATCATCCATCTGATATCAATCCTTCATTCATGGCTTGGAGACAGTATCGTCAAGAGGATGGAACCATGGTGGATGATAAAAATAACGGGGTAACAGACTCTGCTACAGATGGTGATATGGATATCGAATATGCATTGTTGCTCGCTGACCAACTTTGGGGAAGTGACGGAGAAATCAACTATAAACGTGAAGCCATTAAAATTATTAATTCGCTGATGGGTTCTGTTGTCAACAAAGATGAATGGACATTAAAACTAGGTGACTGGGTAAAAAATAATAATCCAAAATATGGAACAGCATCTAGAACATCCGACTGGATGATTGGTCACATTTCCACCTTTTATGATGTAACAGGTGATGAAAGGTGGAAAAAAGTTTTAGTCCGGATGATAGAAATGATTACAGGTATCCAAGACAACTTTAGTCCTGAAACCGGACTGCTTCCTGATTTTGTTTGGAAGCAAGAAGGAGAATTGATTCCTGTTGATGGTGACTTTTTTGGAGAGCAAAAAGGACCTTATTATTCATACAATGCATGCAGGGTGCCATGGAGATTAGCAGATGGATACTTCATCACAAAGGATGAGAAAGTGAAACATCAATTAGAAAAAATGAATACATGGATCATGGAAAACCACACAAAATACCCCTTCAAAAATTAAGTCTGGTTATGCTCTAGATGGAGAAGCACTGGTATCCATATCAGAGATGCCCTATGTTGCCCCATTTGCAGCGAGTGCTGTAATAGATGCCGGTAATCAAGAATGGTTAAACAAATTATGGAAGCAGATGACTAAAGAATTAGGTCCAAACAAAAAGAGTAAATACTACGGTGACAGTATTCGACTGCTGGTTATGCTGTTTATTGAAGAAGCAGGAGGAAAATAAACTCGTATTTCAAGGAACAATTCAAATGAATTTGTTCCTCTTTTTGTTTGACGTATATCATAGGGGGATAATAATCAAAAGGGAGTGAAAAAATTGAGCACTGATAATCATCATCATAAACACTATCATAAGCAAAGAAAAAATATTATCAATCGGCTTGCTAGAATTGAAGGACATTTAAGAGGGGTTAAACAAATGGCTATTGACGGACGTGATTGTCCTGATATTCTTCTTCAGATTGCTGCAATTAGAAAAGCGCTAGATAATACTGCAAAATTAATCTTTGCGGATCATATGGAAAATTGTTTAATGAATGCCGTACATCAAGGAAACGAACAAAAAGTTTTAGATGATATTAAAAAAGCATTAGATAACTTCATCCGGTAAGGGGATTGAAACAAACTATGGAAGTTGAACTACACGATAAAACGACAAAACAAAAGTTTTCTACTATCATTGCTTTAGCTGTACCTGCAATGATTGAAAATATTTTGCAAACCGTTGTCGGTTTCGTTGATACTCTTTTTGTTTCAAAATTAGGTTTAAATGAAGTGACAGCTGTAGGTGTCGCTAATGCAGTTTTGGCTGTTTATATAGCTATTTTTATGGCATTAGGAGTTGGTACTTCTTCTCTTATAGCAAGAAGTATTGGAGCAGGTAATATGGATAGAGCGAAATCCATTGCTCGCCAATCAAGCATCATATCAGCTATTTTTGGGTTAGTATTTGGGGCAATAACTCTATTCTTTAGCGAACCATTACTCCGTTTAATGGGTGCTAAATCCAATGTATTGGCAGATGGCGTTACATATTTTCAAATAGTTGCCATCCCATCGATTTTCATTTCACTTATGTTTATCTTCGGAAGTATTTTACGTGCTTCAGGGGACACCAAAACACCTATGAAGGTGAGCTGGTGGATAAATTTCATCCATATTGGATTAGATTATGTTCTCATTTTTGGAATCTTTGGATTAAAGGGATTTGGAGTAGCAGGAGCTGCGTGGGCAACGTTCATTGTACGGATAATTGGAACTCTGGCGTTGTATCTTTACATTAAAAGGTCAAAAATCTCCTTCTCCTTATTTGGTTCCTATTCAAAAGAGGATTCTTTTTCTATTTTAAAAGTATCTGCACCAGCAGCGATTGAACGTTTAATAATGCGATTAGGCCAGGTGCTTTATTTTGGATTAATTGTTAAGATTGGTGCAGATACCTATGCTGCCCATTCAATTGCTGGTAATATCGAAACATTCTCTTACATGCCTGGATACGGTTTGGCAATTGCAGCTACCACACTGGTTGGTCAAAGTGTTGGCGCAAAGCGTTCGAAAGAGGCTTACCAATATGGAACGATGACGACATGGATCGCAGTTGGTTTTATGTCCTTTGTTGGGGTATTGTTGTATTTTCTTTCTCCTTGGTTCGCTACATGGTTCACAACGGATAAAAATGCTATCGACATGGTTGTAACTGCTTTACGAATTGATGCATTTGCCCAACCAGCTTTAGCTATTGGTTTAGTGTTGGCAGGGGCTTTACAAGGTGCTGGTGATACGAAAAGCCCGATGTACAGTACAGCTATTGGTATGTGGGTCATACGAGTTCTTGGTGTTTATATTCTGGGAATTCACTTTGATATGGGAATAGCAGGTGTTTGGATTTCAATTGCAATAGATTTATATGTTCGAGCTGCATTCTTACTGATTAGATTTAGAACCAATTCTAAAACTAGCCATAAAAGAGTTCTTGTTCAGGAAAAATTTTAATAATAAAAGACCGTTAAACTATCCGTTAACGGTCTTTATTTATGTGATTAAATTTATCCTAATTCAAAGAAATACGCATTGACAAGAAATGCGTCCGTTATATGAAAGAAAAAGCATAAATTAGGGAATTTTAACAAATGAAATCCATGTCGCTAAAAAGGAGAGTTATTTTATGCTTAAACAGAAATATAGGACAATTATTGCTTTTTTAGTTGTTGTTTTAATTGCTAATATGCTGTTTGGTACCTCAATACATGCGCAGAATTCTTCTTCAAAAAATCCTTCACCACAATGGAAACTTGTAGAAAAAGAAATAGGAAAATCAGGTGTAATGAAGCCAGGTGAAATCTTTTATATCAGCCTACCACGTAATGATTTAAAAGTGACTGTAAAAGGGACACCAATTCGCACTGGATTGGCTTTAGGGGGCTGGGTGGCTTTTAAACAAATAGACAGTCAAACGATGGTCATGGGTGATTTAGTTCTTACGGAAAAAGAAATTCAACCTGTTATGAATGAGCTATTTCATCAAGGAATTAAGGTTTCTGCACTACATAACCATTTATTAGGTGAAACGCCCCGAATTATGTATTTGCACATTGAGGGGCATGGAAATCCAGTTCAATTAGCGAAAGCAATTAGTTCTGGGTTGCAACTAACAAAAATACCAAAGAACCGAACAGCCGAATCGGTTTCCTTTTCCATTGATAAACAGAAACTTGATAAAACCTTTAGACATAAAGGCACGATTTCGGATGGCGTTTATCATGTAGCTATACCCCGATTAGAAAAAATCATGGAAAATGGCATGGAAATCCCTCCTGCTATGGGGGTTGCTACAATGATAAATTTTCAGCCGACAGAAAATGGGAAAGTCGCAATAACTGGGGACTTTGTACTTACAGCTGAAGAAGTAAATCCTGTTGCACGTACTTTACGTAAGCATGGTATTGACGTAACTGCCTTATATAATCACATGTTAACAGAGAATCCACGGCTGTTCTTTTTACATTTTTGGGCAAATGATGATCCTTTCAAATTAGCAAATGCGTTGCGTGAAGCCTTAGACAAAACACATAGCATCTAGCTGTTATGCTTTAAACATTAGAGGGTGTGGGGCTTTGTATCAAGATGTTATCTTTCATATTGAACGGTGGGCTTTGCTGGAATAACTGGCAAAGCCTTTTTCTTATCCAGGTTAAGGGGATTTATTGGGCGTAGACAAGTATTGGCTCTTTGTATTTTCCCATAATGGCATTTTCCGCGCTTATAATTTGTAACCAGTATTACAAATTTCTCTTCTCACATTTACTATCACCGCATATATTGGTTTAAATGTAACCAGTATTACTTAAGAGGGGGATTAATAATGAGTAAGTCTTTAGAAAATGAGTCTACTGTTCAGCCCCAAGCTGCAACGTACTCACTTTTGCAACTAATCTTATATTTTTTAAAGCTGGGCACCATTGGTTTCGGAGGACCTGTGGCTTTGACAGGGTATATGTACCGTGATTTGGTGGAAAAACGTGGTTGGATCTCTGAGGATGACTATAAAGACGGTCTTGCATTGTCACAGCTGGCACCAGGTCCTTTAGCCGCACAATTGGGGATTTATTTGGGGTATGTGCATTATCGTATTCTAGGAGCAACATTAGTAGGAATAGCTTTTGTTATACCTTCTTTTATAATGGTTGTTGCTTTAGGTTGGGCATATGTACGTTATGGTGGTTTAACTTGGATGCAATCTGTTTTTTATGCAGTTGGTGCGAGTGTCATTGGAATCATTGCACTTAGTGCTTATAAATTGACGACGAAGACGATTGGAAGGGATTGGCTCCTTTGGCTTATTTATATTGTATCACTTGCCTATACGACTATAATGGAAACAGAAGAGGTTTTACTTATCTTATTGGCTGGAATCCTCTATTGGTTGGTAAAAACACCACCGAAAAACTTATTTAATAAAAATAGGCTCAACAGCTTTGTCGGTTATCCATTTTTCTTGGCTTTGGCAAAATACCCAGCTGTTGATTCAACCACGATTTGGAATATTTTTATCTTTTTTTCTAAAGCTGGGGCTTTTGTATTTGGAAGTGGTTTAGCGATTGTTCCTTTTCTTTATGGTGGTGTAGTTGCTGAGCAACAATGGCTTAACGCACAGGAATTCGTCGATGCAGTTGCTGTTGCAATGATTACTCCAGGACCAGTTGTAATTACAACCGGTTTTATAGGGTACTTGGTAGCTGGTTTTTCAGGAGCAACTATTGCAGCTGTGGCGACATTTCTACCTGCTTATTTGTTAACCATTCTCCCTGCTCCACTGTTTAAGAAGTATGGAAAATTACCTGGAATTGCAACTTTCATTACAGGAGTAACAACTGCGGCAGTTGGAGCCATAACAGGGGCAGTTATTGTTCTTGGGCAACGATCAATTATAGACATCCCAACGGCTTTGTTTGCTGTGGTTACACTCGTTATACTATTGAAAAGTAAAAAGATTTCGGAGCCTATTATCATCCTCATATCAGCCATTATCGGATTAATTGTTTACCCAATTATGCAGTAAAATTAGGAGTTGGATTTATGCAAGTTTGGCTGCATTTAGTGTATAAGATTCCACGTAACCCTAGTAAAGTGAGGGTTTATGTGTGGCGTAAATTAAAGCGACTAGGTGCTGTTCTTCTTCACGATTCTGTTTGGTGTCTTCCTTCTAATCCTAAGACTAAGGAACAATTTCAATGGTTAACTGTAGAAATCAAAGAACTAGGGGGAGAAGCATCTCTATGGGAATCACAACTGGTTTTGGGTATGAAAGGTGAAGATATAATCAAAGAATTTATGGAGCAAGTTGAACAGGAGTACGTCGAAATACTAGCAGAGTTAAAAAAAAAACAGATCGACCTTGTTTCTCTCTCCAAGAAATATCAGCAAATTAAAATAAAAGATTATTTTGAATCTGAACTAGGGAAACGTGTTTTGAGTGAATTGCAAAATGCCAGAGGAGGGATAAATGGATGAAATGGGTTACCTGGGGAAATGTGGGAGTAGACAGAATGGCTTGTTCATGGCTCATCAAAAAGTGGATTGATTCAGAAGCAGAATTTTTATTTGTCCTGATCGGTCAGAATCCATTACCAGAAGAAGCAGAACCATTTGATATTCCTGGGGTTCGCCTTTCTCATCGAAGAGGACATTGTACATTCCACACCATGTTGCGAGAATTTAAGATTAAAGACCCGGTATTAGAACGAATAGCTCAAATTGTAGATGAAGCTGATACCATACAAGAGGCATTTCTGGAGCCGATTGCACCGGGACTTGATTTTATTTGTGACGGAATTCGATTAACTAGTCCTGATGATATAACGGCTTTAGAGAGAGGGAGTATCATATTTGATGCTTTGTATGCTCAATTATCCGCAAAACTACAATAAATATATAAATTAAATCTTTTATTTAACTAACGGATGCAAGAGTAAAAGAAGCAGCTGCTATTTTTGGCGGCTTTTTTCTTTTGTGCTCCCTCAGTAAGATGCGATTATCTCTCAAATACTCACTAATTCGCAGGATTTCAAATCACTTGAAATGACCATATGGGATTGATTGAATGAGATTTTGACATGAAGGCTGGATGAAGGCGTACTTAAATAAAGGATTCAGTAATAAATCCAATGATTTCCATATAATGCACGTATTCTCCACGCTACCCCTGGAGGTTTTCACTCCCATGTCTCAACGGGTCAATGCCCTCTCATTCCTTCGTTACACCTATCCAAGTGGTAGAGGCCGGTCTTTCTAACGGAACGGGTCTGAGCCCTTTTGCACAATAAATCCGGTACTCGTACTTTCTTTGAAATCCTACGAATAAGCCAATATTCGAAAGGTATTAAACTTAAAGTAATTATTTATTTATCAATTTAACATTAGGCAGCTATTGACATAATAGGTTGTACCTTCTCAGGATGATAGGAATCATTCTTTCTGGCCATTCCTACTAATACTCTTGCGAGTTTATGAATTAATTTCATAATTGATTTCATTTTCTTCATCTTTTTCACTTTAACATTGTTAGCGTGCAGCTCTTTAAAATCAGGGTTGTTCATGACAAGACTCATAGTCGCTAAATACAAGAAGCGCCGTAAACGAGATCTCCCACGTTTGGAGAGGACAATTTGACCTTTCCATTTACCTGAACTTGCCTCTGCAAGATGCAATCCAGCATGACGCAATAAAGAATTCCCGTGTGCAAATCCACTTAGATCTCCTGATTCTCCTAAAATGCCTGCAAGGGCAATTTCGCTAATCCCTTTAATGGCAAGTAACTTTCTTGCGAAAGGTATTCGTTTAAGGACTTCAGTGACTTCCTTTTCAACTCGCTCAAGTTGCGCGGTTGCTAGATCAAACTCTTCAATTAATTGTTCCAGATGGAGTTTATAAGCATCAAGTGCTTGTCGAGTTCCGACTGAATGCATAGCTAATTCAATTAATACTTGTGCTTTTCTTAACCCAGGTTGTCTCTTCATTTGGGTTTTCCAGCCTACAACGATATCTGGTGCTTTCATTGAACGTAGTTCAAGTGGTGTAGGGAATAAGCGTAGAGTTGCCATTGCCCCTTTGCCTTTAACATCTTTGAATACCTGCCGAAGTTCGGGGAAAACAATATCGACCCAACGGTTTATTTGATTGACAGCACTGACATATCGTTTAACCGTCATGTCACGGTTAGACATTAAAACTCTTAGTTTTTCAAAGGCCTCAGAAGTAGGACGAATAAAGGAATAGTAACCATTCTTGACCATATCAGCGATAACAAGAGCATCTTTTTTATCACTTTTAGATCGGCTATTATCACGGTTTTCCTTATTCTTTTTTACGAGGTGTGGGTTAACAGTTACTGCTTCAATATCTTGGTCATATAGCCATTTTGATAGGTTAACCCAGTAATGTCCTGTAGGTTCCATGCCGATAATAGTAGAGGCAAAACCTTTTAAGGTTTTTAACTGGTTAATCCATTGAAGTAATCTAGCAAAACCCTCTTCATTATTTTCAAATGTAAGAGGATCACCGACTATTATTCCACGGAAATTTACAGCTCTAGCTACGTGTAATTCTTGGGCGATATCCACACCAACCACAAGGTGTTTATCTGAAATTCTCTCAATTAGTTGATTTTGTTTGTCTTGCATCTTAAACTTCATATTAGGGTTCCTCCTTAAGGTTTTGAGTTAGAGTGGTGTCTATACTCATATCTTACTAAGGGACCTAATTTTTTTCAAAGTTGATAATTAGCTGTCTACAGGAATTCTAACGGAGCAGTTGTGTTCAAAAAGGATTAGGAAGATAAAACAGCGAATTTATTACAAAACGGAAGCTTTTCTAAAGATAGACTTCAAAGAAGGAGTTTAAAATATGAAATGCTTAAACGATCTAATTTCCAAAAGATAAACTTGATATTGGCACAGTTGAAAAACTAAAAGGGCTTTTTACGTGAAGAATTAATCTTCCTATTCCAAACTACGTGAGTAGATTCAGGCTATGAATTGGGTAATAGCTCTTTTTTTATTTTAAACTATAAACATTGATTAAGTATTTTGCTTAATAGGAGGTGTAATAATGCATGAAATAAATAATTCTTCTCTTTTTATCATCTTCATTCTTGTTTTAATACCGATTATCATTTCTTATAAACAGAAACTTGGAATTGGAAGTGAAATTATTGTCTCTTCAATTAGAGGTTTTATTCAATTACTTTTATTAGGATTCTTTGTTTCGTCTCTTTTTTCACTCGAAAAATGGTATGTAGTATTAGGCTGTATTTTACTTATGACGGTTATTGCATCTCTGAATATCTCCAGAAGAGGGGATGAATATCGTAGCTCATTCTGGATTGGACTAATCTCGATTTTCATGTCCGTTAGTGTTTGTCTCACATCCTGGATATTATTCGATATTATACCTTTTGAAGCCCAATACTTATTACCAGTTGCTGGTATGTTTATTGGGACTGCGATGGTATCAGGTTCCGTAGTATTTGAAACGTTAAAAAAGAATATAAAAGAAATGGAAGATTTAACTTCTATACGAAATGAATCCATTAAATTGGCTATGATACCATCAATTGATGGATTAAAAACAGTGGGTCTTGTTCAGATTCCTGGGACTATGACAGGTATGATATTGGCTGGCGGCAATCCATTCGAAAGTGTAAAATACCAAATTTTTATTTTGTTTACTCTCTTAGTGGTAACGTCTTTGACGGCAATACTAACAAGTTATTTTAAATTAAGATATAAAACATTACAAGGAAACAAAATTAAATAAAAGTTATTTTAGACGTTTTTTTCATAAAAATTTGAAAACGATGTTAAATCTGAGTGTTAAAATTCATCAACGAAAAAGTTATAGTCATAACAAGAATTGGATTTTACCAAAATAAATATTTTACGTTAAAAACAACAATCTATACGAAAACAGCGAAAAATTATGATTTTTCACTAAACTGGTGCAAGAGTGAAATAAAGCAACGGATTCGAGATGCGCTGCTTTATTTATTTTTAAAAATACTTCATATATAATTGCTGCCTGATGCTTCGCTTAACTGGGCATATATCCGGGTGGTTTCACTTTTTTCATGACCTAATAGGCTTTGAATAACATCTAGAGGTGCTCCATTATTTAAAAAGTGGGTTGCATAGCTGTGCCTTAGTTGGTGTGGATGAATGTCTTTGTTAATGCTGGCGCGGTTTGAAATCCGCTTAATAATGTATCGCATCTGGGCAATGCTCATTCGATTAGGATCCCGTTCCGTGACAAAAATAGCAGTGTCCTTGTCTTCGCGATTATCTAGGTATCGTTTTAACCAAATTTCGCAGAGGATATTGAAATAGACTTCCCGTTCCTTATCGACTTTACCTCTGATAATGGCGGATCGGTTCGACCAATTAATTCTACCTCTATCTAATGAAACAATTTTCCTATTCGGCATCCAGTGGAAAACATGAATTCAAACAGAGCCTTTTCCATTGGGGTGCAGCATGCTTCACGTAAATGCTCAATTTCCATTTCTGTCAGAAATTTAGGGATTCTTTTCCCGGTTTTAGGTTCTTTAATTTTAGCGGCTGGGTTTTGGGGAATATGCCCTTCTTCATGAGACCATCGAAACAATGATTTCATAAAACGAATTCGATGAGCCAAACTTGCAGGCTTAAGGTTTTCACTTGATTTTGCTAAATAAGATTTTAATTGTTCCGTAGTGATCGTATCAAGTTGAACATCTTTTACAAGCGAATCAGTAACGCTGATTGAAGTTTATATGCTTTTAATGTTTGCGGCACCTTCGATTCGTTTATCAGATTCATACGTCTCCCATGCTTTAGATAATAACAAATTTGATCTCTCCCAATAATATCTTTTTTAAAGAAATTATTGACCGGATTTACGAAATTGAAACGGTAATTCTTATTAAGCTAAAGGGCAGTTTACTTGAAGAAGCATAATTGTTACGAACTACGAAAAACAGCGTCTCAGGTTCATAAAATAAAGATTCCATCTTCATGGGGGCATAAAAGCCCGATAATCAACTCATATATTTTCAAGAAAATATACTTTTGGCCAAGCAATTATTATTGCCTAGTCATTTAATAGTAATAGTTCTAAAGGAAAGAGTGGTGAGGATATGAAGAGCAATAAAGTAAATTATAATGATATGGACAGTGATAAAAAAGATCTTAATCAGACACTTGAGATTAGAATCGTAAAAGAAAATGGAGAGGAAGTTAATGTTGGTCCTCTTGTTGATAAGGAAAAAATTGTAATCGTTATTAACAATCAGTTTACTAGCGCACCCAATACCACACAAATTGCCAGTGGAGCTGGACGAAACAGTGCTGCCGGGAATAATGCTGCAATTGATTCGTCGAATACCGAACAGCAACAAAGTGTTGGAGCTAAGGGGCAGGCTAGTAATACAGGTATGAGCGGCGACCAGATTGAACCGCATAATAAGGAAAAAGATCACTCACAGCATGATGAAGAAATTGTTATTGTCATAAATAATCAAGTAAATACAACAAGTACCGAACAGGCAGGTGCTACCCAGGTAGCAAGTGGTAGTGGAGATGACAGTGCAGCAGGAACAAACGCTGCCATTGAAAGTTCCAATACCAAACAGCAACATGCTGTCGGAGGAGATGAAACTGGTTCGGCAGAAAACTCAGATGAAGCTTCCAACCAAACAGAACAGTGACATTATGGAAAAACCTGCTCCTATGAGCGGGTTTTTTAATGTCAAGGACTAATTTGGGTACCTTTAAAGGAGAAATTATTCAACCAAAAGAATGAATGTGAAAAAATTCACTTAAACTAATGGGAGTTTAGTTTAATAAGAAGAACATGTCTAATTCGTAGTTGACCGAAACTGTTTGGCAAGAGGGAGCTATTTTCAAATAAAAATAAGAGAATGCCACACTTTTAAAACAAGTATGGCATTTTGAGAAGTAATAACTCATTTAATAAATTAGTATCCGCCACTCATGAAAGATGCACCAACAATAATTAAAAGGATAAAGAGAACAACAATTAAGGCAAAGCTGCTTCCCATTCCCCCACCGTCGTAGCTTTGGGACATACGTTTCACCACCTTTATTAAAGCTATTATAAAGTATGTGAAACTTGTCTTATTTGAAATAGACAAACATTGAAGTAAGAAAAAATAGGATTTTATTAGCTACAGTTCGAAGATAATACGTAATAAAAAATGTAGTTGTTGAACTAACGGGAGCAAGAGTGGAAGAAAGGGTTGCTGCGGCACCCCTTTTTCTTGTTCTGCTAATGGGTAGTTTAGTGAAATAATACAATACGAAACCAGCATCGGGTATTTGCTTGAATCAGTTTTAGATATTTAAGCAAATGACCCCATAATGAAAGAATCTCCAACAGAAATGGAGATTCTCCCATTATTTATTAAATTTATCCTGAAACTGCTTCACAACTGCCTCTGAAATAGTATCAGCCATTAAGATTATATGTGTGACTCCTTTGTCAATTGAAACAATTCTTGCGTTCCAATCTTTTGCTAAGCTTGAAGTTAAATCATTTGTTACTAATTTCAGATGCATATAAAGCAAATTTTTTAAATCTTCATTTTTCAAATAGGGGTTGGCACCGCTAAGGAAAGCTGCTATTTCATCAGCATTTCTATACCATTCTTTGTTTAGCTGATTCACCAAGGCTGCATTTCCGCTTTTAGCTGCATCTACAATTTTTCCCGCAATAACAATATGCTCCTTAAGCAAACTCGTAAGTTTGTTCCCAGCTTCCTCTCCGTATACTGGCTTTACAGCATTACCAATATCCTCCTGGTTTTTCAGAAGCCTAGCCAGTACCTGTTTTTGATCCTCCGTTCCAGCTGTTGTTGCACTTGTAATATAATTACTTGTCCACAATACATGGTCAATCCAAAGTCTTCTGAAATTATTTTCGAACTTTACCGCAGATTGGCTAATAATTGTACTTGTGGTTGGGCGTAGGCAATGGTAGTTCCAGTCACCATGTTTAGAGGAAATAACAAAATAAATCCCATCAACAATAATTTTTTCATAAAACCTTCTACTTCAAGAGTTAAAAAATGCACTTTTTATTATTGATATATGGGATTTTTTTTATGCCTAAAAATGGTTCTTCATTTCCAGCTGATCTATAAGACTTGCTTAAAGGCATATTTAAATGAGCATGTAAATATGAATAGAACAAAAGGAGTATTTCGGGGAGGTTATAGAATGAACGGGGATGATACATCTTTACATGCTGATACTGGTGTTACCTCTGGATTGTTTGTTGAGCGCTCTTTAAATGAAATTCGTTTTTGGGCTAGGATCATGAAAGAACATTCTTTATTTCTTCGATTGGGTTTTAGAGCAGAGGATACTCAACTAATTCAAGAGGCTAATCAATTTTATCGCTTATTTGAACAGATCGAACAAACTGCACATTCCTTTAATAATCAAACAGACCCCGAACAAATAAGAAGATTTAATTCAGAGGTACAACAAGCTGCTACTAATATTTTCATATTTAAACGGAAAGTATTAGGACTAATTCTCACATGCAAATTGCCAGGGGCAAATAATTTCCCACTATTAGTGGACCATGTAAGTAGGGAAGCTAATTATTTTAGAAAACGATTAATTGAATTAAACGAAGGTAAATTACAAGCACTTCCAGATGCCATTATTAAAGAAAATGTCTTCTTCTTAAGAATTATGGCAGACCATGCCAAATTTATTGGTCATCTCCTTGATCCGTCAGAAAGGAAACTAGTTGATGTAGCACGGAATTTCAGCAATGATTTTGATCAATTGCTGTTTCAAGCAAGGGACTTAGAATCTATGAGGCCACAATCTCAAACAGTTCCTCTTTTAGATCAATTCCTTGATCAAAATCGGGTGTCGGTCGCATCTCTTAGGGACTTCAAGAAAACAGCTCGTGATTTAATTGAGCAATGTAAAATAAAGAGCATTATTCATCCCCTTTTAGCAGACCATGTTTTCCGTGAAGCTGATAGGTTCCTAGAAATTATTGATATGTTTGACGCACATCTTACAGGAGGCAGCTCACAGCCTGGATAATATTTTAGATGAAGATCGCTGTGGCGATCTTTTTCTTGTGGTACGAAAGGGGCAGGTTAATTCAAGAAAAAAAACACAAGAAATCCCAATATCTAGGACTGAAAAAATGTATTATCTTTAATGAGTAGGACCATTTTATGTAAAATAGTTACCGTATACAACCATCAATCATGTTGGAACAAATAAATGCGAAAAACGGAAAGTAGCTTCTATTGTGAAGGATTTTTCTTTGTAAAATTATCCAATATTAGGTATACTTGTTTTTGGTATGACTACGTTCGTTTTACAATGTTTCAAGTAGTGAAAATATAATAATGAGTCAACAGAATAATAATCGTTGAAGAGGATGGATCGCATGGCAAAAACATCAATAACAACCCTTAATATGAAACGCAAATTTGATGTACCAGCAGAAAAAGTTTTTGACGCGTGGACTAAAGCAGATATGATTAAAAAATGGATGTTCACCATGGAACATACGAATAAAGTGGCAGAGAGTGATCCTCGTGTAGCTGGAACATGGGAAATTGTGGATCATCGAGATGGGAAAGATTACCGAGCTATTGGAGAATACAAAGTGGTGGAACCACCAACGAAACTCGTTTTCACATTCAAAATGCCTCAATTTAGTGATTTAGAAGACGACATTACAGTGGAGATCGAATCGCTTGAATCAGGCTGTGAAATGATTTTCACACAAGAAATTAACGTGATCCACGAAGAAGGTTGGACCACAGAAGATATTGAAAAAGCACATAAAGATTGGAAAAAAGAGACTGAACAAGGTTGGCATTATATGTTTTTAGGTTTGAAGGAATTAGTAGAAACAGGAAAAATTACATATCCATCATTTTAATATAAATTAAAGGTAACAAAGGTTTTACTTAATCTGGATAAAGCCTTTCATATGTAAAAGATGTCTAGGAACAATTGAACTAAGATTAAATTTTATTCACCAAAATGGTGCTTTAATGTAAGAATAATCATAGAAATAATTAGACTTTTTTATAAAAGATTGATCTCGAAAATACAAATTATAAACGAAATTATAAATGCGAGACAAGAGAATGTCGGCAATGTGGAATGAAAAAGAATATATGAGAAGAAAACAAGAAAGAGAAGGGTTATCCTTCTCTTTAAATATGATCAATTATAATTTACGTACGTTAGTAGCTTGAGGGCCACGTTGACCTTGCTCAATGTCAAATTCAACTTCTTGACCTTCATCTAGAGTTTTAAAGCCTTCACTTTGAATAGCGCTGAAATGTACGAATACATCATCTCCGCCTTCTTGCTCAATAAATCCAAAACCTTTTTCACCGTTAAACCATTTAACTTTACCAGTTGCCATTAAAAAAATCCTCCTAAAATTTTATCGACCATTTTACAAATGACAAAATAAAGTAAAAACTGTAACCTCTATGAAGATTTAATTTTGCTATCTCCGTTAAAGTTACAGCTCCTTTAAATCTCTATCGCAAAAGTAAAATGGTTTAAAGGCACTATAGCATTTCACCAATCCAAAAGCAAATAATGGCTTGAAAATAAGGATCTGTTAAACGATATTGTTGATTTTCTTCTTAAGCTAAACCAGTTATTAATTGAAGAAGGAAATATGATTAACAAGAAAGAATAAGAAAAGAATCATTAATATGGGGAGGGTGGAAACGATTAAAGCAGCTATATTTGATTTAGATGGAATATTGCTAATAGGGATGAATCAGTTGAAATGTTCATAAATACTCGATATGACAGGTTAAATAAATTGGTAGGTCATATTCCGATGGAGAAAGTGGTAGAAAATGGTCTTTCCCCTGTGGTCGACCAACTCATTGAAACAGGAAATCTTTGACTAAATATTGCTGAATTTTTCTTGAATTTTAGCTTTTTCACTAGTATTGTTTTCACTTAACCCTAAACGAGGGCGGTTAGTTAAAAAAGAAAAATCCAATCTCTTTCATGATGGAAACGAAAAATCCCCAAAGTAATCTTTACTTGGGGAGATGTCGTACATAAGGAAGGGATGGAACTTCCTTCGGAGAATATGTAATTACATCAGAAGAATAGATTTCAATTATTATTTTGTTTTTTAACGTTTTTGCAAGGATAAGTATAGGTTGATTGTAATCATTTTTAAAGATTAAATCAGGTCCATTCCAACTTATAGTGGCATCCCGCTTTGGTGGAACGTATGAAACCTCTCGACTGTGTGAATAGCGCTGAACAACATTTAATCCTGCATTATCAACTGCATTAAATAGGGTAGATGATACTTGACAAATTCCGCCTCCAATATCTTCTGAAAATTCTCCTTTTACTATTACAGTGGCAGGCATATATCCTTTTCCTGCTGTTCTTTCTCCAACCACTTTATTAAAGGAAAAAGTTTCACCTGGAAAAAGAACAAAATTATTAATAGCTTTTGCAGCAAGATAAATATTGTTTTTTCTCTCTTTGTTACTGGAATTGAAGAATGTGACATACTCCCCAATCTTTTCACTTCTAATATTTCCAAGTAATTCACTGTCGACCTTGGGATAAATGGCTTCTAAGGGGACTTCTAATTTAGATGAACCATTATTAAAATAATACGAGAAAATTTTTTCCGTGAATACTTGGCGGTTTAAACGATAACCCACTTGTTCTGGTAAAATGTTTCCGTTATTATCTATAATTGCATTTTTAGGATTTTTAGTAACCTGTTGGTCTAAATTGTCCATGCATTTTTCAATCTTTTCTGTATCTAATATTGGCAATACAGGGAACCGCATCGAAAAGTTAGTATGGTTGACAACGGAAATTTGATGACAGTTTTTAGTGACATCTTCTAGCATGTTCACTTGTTGTGAGAAAATTATTAGCCCAAGCATCCAACTGAAATTCATTTGCATAAAACCTCCCTATTCTAATTATGATTAAAAATCTCCTTTTCATGTAATTGGAGCTGTACTTTTATTAAGGTCATTTCTGGAAAGGAATCCTTTTGCTGCAAATATTGTGAAGAAATGTATTTAAGGTAATGGGGGTGCAAGAGTTTAAGATCCATCTGCCTTTTTTGGTGGCTTTTCTTTTTGTAGTAATGTGGCGGGTATGTTCAATGACACTGTAAAAGATAAAGTGAACAAATAAAAAGAGACAGTATACCACGCTGCCTCTTTTGGTATTGTTAAGATTATTTAATCTCCTCTCGTGTAATGATTCTATGTTTTAATTCTAAATTCATATCTAAAATGCCTATGACAATTTGATTATCTTCGGTCACTGTTATGTATCTAAAATAATAATCATCAGATATCAACAAATCGTTGTCATTCGTTGTTTTTTCCATTTTGGCAAATACATCTACTGTGTATTCAAGTTGGAAAAAATCATCCAATCCTTTACTAGAGCTCCCAACCCAGTTATATAGAAAATCTTTCAGTGTGATTTGTTCAATCACCGATAATTGTTTCTTGAATTTTAACTTATCTACTGTTACGCTTATCATCTTCCCACTCCTTAACGAGTATTAATTGTATATACTGAGGCTTTTACCAACAATGCCATTTGCGTAACTTTCAGTTTACAGTTTAGTTACAAGCCTAATATCAACCCAAAAAACACACTTCTACTCTTGTTTTTGAATTGTAGGTTTGTGAAAAATACACTTAAACAATAGAGCAGGTTTGTTGAATAAGAATGTGCTGCTGCGGCAGCTCTTTTTTATTTTTGTAAAAAAATAATACCCCATATACCCCCGCAAAGTTAAGAGTTGTTACGAACCTATATAATGGGCTCAAGTAAATTAACATCCAACTGTAGATTTGTAGAGCTTGATCAAATTTGTAAGTTTTATATGAGGGAGTTAGTATGAAGGAATTTATAGTTTGTTATACCTTAGAGGATGATATTAAACGAGAAAGAATAATGAAAGAGGCAGATATTAGTAAGGAGCAAGTTATACAAGAAATAATAGAAAAGATTGAACAGCGCAAATGCTTTCTTACGAAAGGTGACCATGGGGATTATTGGATCAATCGTTCTTCAATCCGTTATATAGGAGTTCATGAAAAAGATGACCCGAAAATTTATTCACATTAAACGATAATATCGGCACAGGCTTTTTATCGTAAATTAACTTTAATTATCTTTAAATGGGAGAGAACATGAATGTCAGAAGAAGAGTATCAAACTCGTGAGGAACGAAAAAAAGCGGAAAAAATAAACCAAAATAAACAAAAAAGTATTGGAATACTGAAAAAAGGATCGTTGTTAAAAAAAATAGTCATTGTCTGTTTGGTACTCGGTCTTGTATCAACAGGAGCAGGAGCCATTACGTTCGCTTCAATGATTATGGGTACACCTACTTTAGATTCTTCTAAGCTACTTGATCCACTTTCAACTAAATTTTATGATAAAGACGGAAATTTCCTTTATGAATACGGGAAGGAAAAACGGACAAAAATTACTTACAATCAAGTGCCAAAAGTGCTGGAACATGCCTTTATTGCCACCGAGGATTCCCATTTTTACGAACATTTTGGGATCGACCTCAAAAGGACAACTAAGGCGATTTTGGTGAACGTAACCGGGGATTTCGGATCTCAGGGAGGTAGTACGATTACACAACAAGTCATTAAAAATTCTATGTTGTCTTCAGAGAAAACACTGAAACGTAAAGTGCAAGAATGGGACTTAGCGTATCAGTTGGAAAAAAAATATTCCAAGCATGACATCTTAATGATGTATTTAAATAAAATCTACCTTGGAAATGGCTCTTACGGAGTGGCTGCAGCAGCGAAGAATTACTACGGTATTGAGTCCAATGATTTGAAAAAAATGACGCTTGCGCAGGCAGCGATGATAGCTGGACTGACACAGAGTCCGAATAATTATGATCCAACCATACCGGAAAACAAAGAGGCAGCCACGAAGCGGCGTCATATTGTCTTAAGCTCAATGCTTCGAGATGGCTATATCACGGAAAAACAAATGAAGGAAGCAGAGAAAGTTCCTGTAACAGAGGGACTTGTAGCTAAAAAAACGCAGCAAAGTATGCCTTATGAAGCATTTTTGGATGCAGCTGTTAAAGAGGTAAAGGGAAAACTGAAGGATGTCGACATCAGCGAAGACGGATTGTCGATTTATACAACTCTGGATCCAAAGGCACAGGATTTTGCGGACAAAATGTTGAATACCAGTGAAATCATTGCCTATCCAGATGCAAACTTTCAGGGAGCCTTCGTTTTTTTAGATACCAAAACAGGTGAAGTCAGGGCAATTGGGAGTGGTCGAAATGACTATAAAGCTCAATTCTTAGGTCACAACTTTGCCATCGATATCAAACGTCAACCAGGATCATCCTTTAAGCCGATTTTTGATTATGGACCTGCAATTGAAAACTTAAAATGGTCCACTGCTCATTTGATTAATGACCAGGAGACAACTTATTCGACGGGTCAGCCCATTTCCAACTGGGATCATCAATATCATGGAATGCTGACAATAAGGACGGCACTGCAAAATTCATATAATATCCCGGCACTGCTCACATTGAGAGAAGTTGGGATGGATAAGGCTAAGAGTTTTGCAGAACAACTTGGCATTACGTTTAAAAGTAATGAAGTATATGAATCCTACTCGATCGGCAGCAATACCGTTAGTCCTTTAGACATGGCAGGGGGCTACAGTGCTTTTGGAAACAACGGTCTATACAATAAACCGCATTTTGTCCAAAAGGTTATTTTTGCCGATGGCGCAGTCGTTAATTTTGCGGAGAAATCAAAACGTGTTATGCAGGATTACACTGCCTATATGGTAACTGATATGTTACGCACAGTCGTAAATGCTGGGACAGGAACAACTGCAAATGTTCCCGAACTGGATGTTGCCGGGAAAACAGGTACAACCAATTTTGATGAAAAAACTCGAGCTAAATATGGATACCCAAGCTCAGCTACAAATGATAGCTGGTTTGCAGGGTATACACCTCAATACACCATGGCTGTCTGGACGGGTTACGCTCAAAACGGACAGGGTAACTATATGAGTGGAGATACGACTAAAATCTCACAGTTAATGTTTAAAGCAATGATGGAAGCTTTCGGAACAGACACAGCAAATTTTCAGCAACCAGAAAGTGTCTACAGAGTGAATAATGAACTTTATATAAAAGGAATTGATTCTGCAGAAGTTCCACCAAAGGACGACAATGTAATAATTCATCCTAATAATGGAGGAATTAAAGAGGAAGAGAAACTAAATAAAGAGGAAGAAAAACTAAATAAAAAGGAAGAAAAACTGAAAAAAGAGGAAGAGAAGTCCAGTAAAAAGGAAGAGGAAAAGAAACAAAAGCATGGTTAGATAGATATTTTTTTCTTACCATTGTTCCACTTTATTAATAGGGTGATTTCACCTATTAAGACAATAGATAGTTAATCCGAAAATCTCGTCAAATTCAAAATAAACTTAACAGATTAAATACAAAAGACTGTTAGTTATACGGTCTTTTGTATGTGGAAGCAAAATCCCCCAATTATTTATGTTACATAAGAATGTGAAGAAATGTACTTAAAGTAATGGGTGCAAGAGTTGAATATCTGACTGCCATTTTCGGCGGTCTTTTTGTTTATCCGTACTTTATTGTCACTCATTAAATTCAAAATTTCATTTTCCTAAGGAATTTTTAATCAATGTAGTTCGTATAATCGATAAGTGAAAGCATAAAAAAGGTGGGAACAATTCTATGTTTAAACCAAACCCAGTGAATACTGCAATTGTTATTACTGACCCTCAAAATGACTTTTTGTCTCCAGGCGGAAGAGGATATCATTTGACAAAGGCTAACATTAAACAGAATAATACTTTAGCCAACTTGGAACTACTGTTAGGCACTGCCCGTAGTAAAGGTTATCAACTCTTTGTCTCCCCACACTTCTTATATCCACATGACTATGATTGGCAGTTTACAGGGAACGAACAAGAGATGTTGATTAGTTTGCGTGTCTATCAGAAATTAAATCAATATAGTCCTCCAACTTCGGAAGCAGATTATGTTCCAACTTTAGCTCCGTATATCTGGGACAAAACAACCGTCATTGCAACACCTCACAAGGTGGCCAGTCCTCAGACAAATGATCTGGTCTATCAACTAAGGCAACGTAGAAAAGAACAAGTAATTTTGGCTGGGGTATTATCAAACGTATGTGTTGAATCGCATATGAGAGATTTAATCGAAAATGGCTTCAAGACAGCTGTTGTTTACGATGCAACTGCCACGATTAGTGAAAACGATTTTCATGCTGCAGTTACGAACTACCGAGCTTTCAGTAGTGCTACATGGACAACACGAGAAGCCATTTCAAATATGTAATGATACTCTTAAAAAGGCATATTAAAGGGAAGATTATTCTTTGTTTAATTGTAATGTTTCAGCCGTTAGGTGCTTTCAATAACAATATCCAATAAGTCTATTCTAATTATGATATTAGTAGTTGATGTAATAAAGCTATTTTATTGGTTATATAACCAAAAAAGAAAGCAATGAGTGTGTTAAACTTTAAATTTTCTTCTTCAACGAGTGCTTTAATAAAAAAAGGTACCTATACAAAAGAGCTTGGCAATCAAACCAAGCTCCATTTCTTTTATATTAACTTGACCCTTGTTCTTTAGCTTTCGCGTATATCGTTGAACGTGGAGCACCGGTCATTTTAACAATGTCATTTATGCTTAGTCCATTGGATTCCCTTCGGCAGATAGCTTTAAAGCCTTCTTAATGTCATTCTCATCCTTCCCGACTCGGCCCAAGTGGCTACACCGTTAATCTTTATAGCATAACTCAAGATGTACACCAATTCTTCACCTATGCGGATGATATGGATATGGGTGATATTGCATTCCGAATACAGTATTCCACCAGGAATGGGTAGGGATTTGAGTTATATCAATAACCCAGTTGCAAGTTGGTATACCATTTTGGTTGTACCTCGCCATATGAACATGAGGTCCGCATGAATCACCTGATATATCGACCGTTCCAATTTGTTGCCCAATCATGATGTGATCACCTATTTTAAGACCAGGAAGTGGGCTTACATGAACATAGTGAGTTATAGATTTATCGGGTGTATCACTTCTTATACCGACAAAATTCGAATCCCTACAATTTGGATTATTACAACCACAATGGTCCCAACCGAATGATAACTGAAGGATTGTTCCTGCTTCTGCAGCGTACACTGGGGTACCTATTGAAGTAGTTATAATCTGTTGACCATTAGGACTCCGATACCACGTTGCTAAATCCTTTGCTCCTAGATGGTTAGGTCCACAATCTTTAAGCGGTCTATGTGAATTCAGCAGTCCTCTTAATGGGCTTCCCTGGTAAACATGAAATGGTGCTAAAGAATCATTACTACAATTGTTTGGATTCGAACAAATGGAATAAGGTATGTTATCGTTACCATTAATCAATGTCCCCATAGACTTTTACCTCACTTTCAACAATCTGTAATATCATATTAAAATTCAGGCGGTTGGTTCTATTCGGAATACTTTTCACAAAAAAAGGTGCATATATAGAAGGCTATGATGAGAGAGGAACAGGGTTTATAGTTCATGTAAACGAAAATGAAGAGTGGTTAGAACAGTGTCCACATGGAGAATTTGTTATTAGGAAAATAGTAAATATAGAAGGAAAATATCTATAAGAAGGGGAAATAAAACTAACCATTGTA
Organism: Niallia oryzisoli; assembly: GCF_036670025.1. Classification (NCBI taxonomy): domain Bacteria; kingdom Bacillati; phylum Bacillota; class Bacilli; order Caryophanales; family Bacillaceae; genus Niallia; species Niallia oryzisoli. The sequence continues at coordinate 2,541,427 of NZ_CP137640.1, forward strand.
ACGCGAGATACTTTGTTATTAAGGATAAATCAAGAAACAGAGTAAAAGTATCGTAGAATTATCTTGAGGTGGTATGTGTGTTTGTTTCACCAATGTTATTGCATTAGTCTGACCGTCCGTTTGACGACAGTGAATATATTACAGAATTAAAGCTGGATGGCATTAGATTAATACTTTCAAAGTTTGATGATAAGGTAAAGTTATATACTCGCCACAAAAATGAGGTTACAGTCAGTTTTCCCGAGCTATTAACAATAGATATTCCTAATGGAACGGTTATGGATGGGGAAATTATTGTTTCTGATCCGGAAGGGAAACCGGATTTTGAAGCCATGATGTCGAGGTTCCAATCCAAAAGAAAAAATTTGGGTATTGGTACACTAACTTATGCAGTTTTTGATGTTATTCAATATAAGGGTGAATCAGTGACTCATCTTCTTTTATTGGATAGAAAGCAGCTGCTTAATGAAATTATCACCAAGGATACAAGTTTAGTTACGAAAGTTAAGTATATAGAGGGGAATGGAACGGCATTCTTTGATTTGATCAAACAGCAAGCCTTAGAAGGGATTGTAATGAAGCAGAAGTATTCTCATGGTTCGGTAAATTTGTTATTGCCTGCGATTCGGAATAACCTACGTAGGAATAAGACTCTCCTTGAACATAATTGATTCTAGATTAATTGATTTAAATAGTAGAGAGTGAAAAGAAAAAAATGCTTACCCATTTGTAACCCTAGAATATGATCTAGGCACAGCACATAGAATAGCATAGACATACTGCGGCTGATGTTGGACATGGAGGGGAAGTATTTAAATGAATACTAGAATGATCCGGCAACTGATAAGATCAAGGCAACAGGAATTAGTTGAACTTGCTTCTTCATTTATTCGAATTCCATCTGAAAATCCATCGCCCGAGTTTAAGAAGCAGTCAGCAGAAATAGGACGCCATATTAGCCGATACCTAGCAGCAAAAGGATTCTTGATTACGGAGCACCGCCGTAGCGAAAATGAACTGGTTACCGTGGTCTGTGATGCTCCCTTAACCAGGGTAACTGGTCCACGGCTCCTATTTTGTGGACATACAGATGTCGTACCTGCAGGCGATCGTTCACATTGGACCTTTGATCCTTTCTCAGGAGAAGTCAGGGCAGGTATGCTTTTAGGGCGGGGAGCCACCGATATGAAAGGGGGCTTGGCGTCACTAGTCTTTGTTGCTGGATTGCTTCAGGAATTTGCCCCTTCTCTTCATTTAAAAGGTAGCCTAGGAGTTATTGCTTCTCCAGATGAAGAGAATGGAGGTATGGAAGTGGCCTCGCTCCTGGATCAAGGATTGATTAAGGGTGATGCTTGTCTGATTGGTGAACCAACGTACCCCCGCCATCCGAATGTTGGTGAAAAGTCCATGGCATGGATGCAGGTAACCATACCAGGTCAACCCGGGCATGGCAACCAACAACCCATTACTGGAATCTCCGCCATACGAAGAGGGGCAATCGCGGTCGAAGCACTAGCGAGGCTATATGAGCTCAAGGCAACGCCTCCGGCAGAGCTTGGTCAACTTTTATACAATACTGAGTGGTTCCTGTCTCGACGTCTAGGAAATCCCTTATTGTCACAGTTGCTTTATCGTCCTTCTTACAATCCAGGTATCATTCAGGGCGGAACAAAGGTGAACGTCGTCGCAGACAAGTGCATAATTGAAGTGGATACCCGGGTTCCATTTGGTATGAAACCCGAGTTTGTACTCGATGCCGCTAGGAATCTTGTCAGAGCTGTGGCACCAGATGCCGTTGTAGAGCCAATGATGTCCTTTACTAAACCGAACTGGACCTTAGCGAATCGTCCTATTGTGCGGGCCGTAGAACGAGGAATCCAGAGTGTTCTCGGAATAAAGGAACCCGTCTACAGCACACTCTTGATTGGTTCAAGTGATGCCAGTCACTTCCGGCGCCATGGCATTGATACTGTCCTTTACGGTCCTGGGCTGCAACACACTATCCATGGATATGATGAGCAGGTTTCAGTGGAAAATTTAGTAAAATCTGCGGAGATATATGCTGAGACGGCAGTCAAGTATCTTAGGTCATTATAAATCTATTTTCACTAAACTTATGTTAAATCGTATTTGTTATTAAAGAGCAGGTGCTAATGTTCAATAAGTGCACAGGCTTTAATAGTCTTTGACCTTCCACAATGTCAGCTAATTAAATTCAAGAAAAGGGCGTGTTTCTCTAGAAATGCGTCTGTTTTCATTTAAGGGCAATACAATAAAGCCATCTTTTAAAACAATTTGGAAATTTTGGCTGAGATTGTGAAAGGTTGTACTATAACGCAGGGTTAATGAATAAGGATTACTATTTTTTATGAAATGTAAAACTTCTTCAAATTTGGAGATGGAAATTATATAGATGGAAAGGGAATCAATGATTAGTTAGTAGATGAAAAATAAATTAGAAACAAAAAAGGGCCGGTTCTTACGGTTCATCAATGGAACGTATCTTCCATAAGTTGAAACGGCAAATCCGTCCCTATGTATCAAGTGTTCCATTCAACACTAGGCATATGTTTCTATCAAAGAGGAGCTTTTATTCTTGGTGATTGATTAATTGATTTCTATCCTCTGTTTGTGGTGGCTCTTCATACCAACCGTATTTAAACAGAGAATTAACAATTTATTAAAGAATAGATAAATACAGATAAATCGACAGCTATTTGAACGCGGCTTGTCTATAATGACAAGAGTTGAAGGAGGAGAGTCAAACATTTTTAAAACCAGGGAGGTATAGAAATGGTATCTAAAAAAGTAATGGAAATTTCGGTGATGATTCAATCCTGAGAGTCCAGCTCATGTACCGATAAAAGAACCTGCTAATCCAACTGGTGAAAGCGAAAATGCAGAAAGTGGAAATGACAAAGAACTCTTTCAATGAGACTTAAACTCAGACAATCCTATGAATAAAGAAGTACCTCTCCATTAACAATTCTGTCTATTTATTTCAGTTTTCAAAGCAGCACTATTTATAGAAGACTTCCTTTTTCCATAAAAGTGATTTTGCGGGAAAAGAAAAAAATGGGGGAATTCAAAGATGGTAATGGCACTGATATTGATAAGCTTTCTAAGCACATACTTCTTGGTTTCTCAAAGTATTGTATGGTTGATTAATCTTGTTTTTAATCAGTTTTATAAATAAAGGAAAATCCTTACCAACAGTTATTGGCGGTAGGAAATGCTACCAAACTGATAAAATATGGGACGAATTCGGTTCACAGAACAGTATGTCAAAACATTTGTAATGATTGATCAAGATGAGATGTAATTACTAGCATCCCAATTTTTATTTGAAGCGACGCAAAACAATCTTTGCGTCGCTTTTCTGTGCTAAACCTTCGATTGTCCTCTTATAGAATCTTCCCTGAATCTTATTAAAATAACGGGTGCAGGTTCACTCAATACGAAAAAACGCTGCCGAAGCAACGTAATATAGCGCACCCGTTCGAACCATTTATGCTTTTTATTCTTGGTATAATAGGGTAACATGAAGGTCTTCTTAATATTTAGGTAGATATAGTTGCCAAGAAACTCCAAAACTATTAAATGCCTAAAATAAACGACCATAGAACACAACTGACTTGGAAAATTGAAGAGGGGAGTTCCTTGATGACAAATGGTTATAATATGGGGCTTAAAGAACTGGTTTAAGATTAACTAGAGAAGATCAAAAATTAGTGCAGAGAATTACTAACACTGAGATAGATTTAATGATTGAAACGGGAGACGTCCCCGTGTTTCCCCAAATATCTGGCCATTTGAGAGAATTCATATTTTGATTAATGGTTTTGAACCGATTCTAATTTTTCTAAATCAATAATAAACTTTCCATTCATTAAGATATCTAGCCCAATTAGACCATTGATTCCCCAATCATCTAAGTTTCCAAAATCCAGCTTCATTTCTGTTATTTCATACGTACCAAGCCTTATAAAATCAACTGTTTTTTGGAAAGAATATTCTTCACCGCCAATTCCGTACGAGCTAACCAAAGGATCACCATTTTCAAAGTAAATATCTATATCCTCAACAATGTCAGATGAGATAAGAGTATGAGCTGCACCAGTATCAATTACAAGCTTATCTATTTTCTTCGTTTCCCCATTATAAGAAATCGACATTTCTACTTCGAGCAAACGATTCACTATTTCTAATTTCATAGTCTTATACTCCTGAAGCCAGTTGGTTTTCTCATTTTAATCACAATATTATTTGAACCAGTATGATAAACAATGGTATTACCTTTTGATTTGAGTAACTCTTTTGTAGCTAATTTAGAATCTTCAATTACATTTATTAATGCAACATCCGTTACCACTTTTTTATCATCTTCATAGTGATAATCAAGAATATTTAGTTTTACATATTGATCGGGGTATAATTTACGAACCTCTTCCCATTTCATTGTTTATCACTCCTTGTCTTGCTTCCTATTATTACCATAACACATTCCCATTACAACTTAAATGACTGCTGCTAAATTAAGATCATCTTGATTACTACTTCTCCCATGGGCAGCAGTTCGAATACAAAAATTCATACAAATTGAAAAGTCTTTGAATACTTACATGGAACTTCATAATAGAGGTAATTCTCTAAATGAGCCAAATATCCATAGTCATGATGCTGTCAGGTGCTAGTTAACAAATTAGTTTGGAAGAGTAGTTTATTAAGCTAGTTGCAATCCAACATCGCAAGACTATGAAATTCCGAAAAACGAATGAAAAAAATGCGTTGCTTCAAAAAAGGATTAACTCATTTTTATAGAAAAATTACTTAAAGGGGTGTGATGATAATGAAACTATTTTTAACGGATCTCCGAAAGAAGTCTCTCATCCTTAAGGAATGTGAAGGGCGACAGCCCAATGAGTAGGTGGGAGATGAATTTCGGTTGGCTTTAGCCAAAATAATAGCGAATTAGGAACGAATGTTCTATAATATAACTAGGAGGTGAATAGATATGACCAAGCAAAACAAAGCTTTCAAATTTCGGTTGTTACCAAACAAAGATCAAGTTGTGTTATTTGCTAAAACTTTCGTCTGTGTTCGTTTGGTCTATAATAAGATGTTGGCAGAACGCAAGGAAACCTATGAAAAGTTCAAGGATGATAAAGAAACGCTTAGAAAGCAAAAGTTTCCGACTCCTGCAAAATATAAAGGTGAATTTCCATTCCTAAAAGAAGTGGATTCACTAGCTTTAGCAAATGCACAAATCAACTTGCAGACTGCTTATAAAAATTACTTTGAAGGAAATGCTGAATTTCCAAAGTTCAAGAACCGTAAAGCAAAACAATCCTATACGACTAATTTAGTTAATGGAAACATCGAATTAAAAGACGGTCATATCAAACTCCCAAAACTAAAACTGGTAAAAATCAAACAGCATAGGAAAATCCCTGCTGCTTATAAATTGAAATCCTGTACCATTTCCAGAACGAAGTCAGGAAAATACTATGTATCTGTTCTAACAGAATATGAAAAAGACATACAGCCCTAAAAAAATAGAAAATGTCGTTGGGCTAGATTTTGCTATGGCTGAATTATATGTGAGTAGCTAGAATGAGAAAGCCAATTATACTCGCTACTATCGTGTCATGTCAGAAAAATTAGCAAAAGCACAACGCATTCTGTCCAAGTGTAAGAAAGGTTCTGCACGTTGGAACAAGCAACGCTTAGTAGTTGCTAAATTACATGAAAAAGTAGCGAACCAGCGTATGAATTATCTTCACCACAAATCAAAAAAATTAGCTTCCAACTTTGATGCTGTCGTGATTGAGGACTTGAATATGAAAGGAATGTCTCAAGCCCTTCACTTTGGAAAAAGTGTTCACGACAATGGGTGGGGCATGTTCACTACTTTCTTAGCGTACAAGCTAAAAGAACAGGGTGAACAGCTAGTCAAAATTGATAAGTGGTTTCCTTCTACTAAAAAATGTTCTTGTTGCGGTGCAGAAAAGCCTATGTCGCTATCTGAACGCACCTATCAATGTTCTTGTGGCTATGTAGCAGAACGTGACTATAATTCAGCCATCAATATCAAAAATGAAGGTTTACGCTTACTGGCATTATCATAGAAACAAAAACTCTTGGAACAAGAGGGTTAGCTCGGTCAGTTTTCGTTGGTTGGTAAAAGTAACGATAAGTCGAGAAGCCCCCACTTCAAGCAGAACGTAAGGTTAGCAAAGTGGTGGTTAGTTCACTAAAAGAACACAGGAAGGATGTTTTCTATATGGTGACAATAGAAAAGCTGAAAAAAGGAGATATTCCGGAACTATTAGAGCTCTATAAAACGCTTATACCATTTGAAACTTCTTTGGATCGATCACTGGAAATATATAAAGAAATGATGCTCGATGAAAAATACTTTTTGTTTGTTGCGAAAGATAATAATGAAGTTGTCGGGTCTGCACTTGGTATATGTTGTATGGGTTTGGCAGTTCCTTTTTTGGTCATTGAAGATGTCATTGTTAAAGATGGAAATAGAGGAAAAGGAATTGGTCGAAAGTTAATGGAATCTCTCGATGAATTTGCAAAAAATAATAATTGTGCGTATGCCGTTCTTGTATCATCAGCTTTTCGAAAAGGTGCACATCAATTTTATGAAAAAGCCGGGTTTACAGACTCTGTGGTAGGGTTTAGAAAAGTGTATTAAAATACATTCTCTATTCTGCCTTCGGGCGCTATCCTAGAACAAGAATAAGCAATCATTTTTCATTTGAGGGCCATTTAGTTGAAAACAGCCTTTGTGAAGAAGTTCATTACAATCACTTTTTAAGGAATAGATCATGAATACTCTTCATTCCATAATGAAGTTCTACTACTTTATCATACATTAATTGATGCATGGAATAGCCGGAATGTACTGGGAACGTCTTTAAACTAAATGGGAAGAATAGTTAAACAATATCTTTATTCCTATGGTAAAATATGGTGATAGATATTTTGGTATGACCACAAAGGAGGAACAATGAAGATGCCTACATCTGAACCGGAGTTTACAATTACCCGCATCCTTAATGCCCGCCGCGAGCTCGTGTGGCGCGCTTGGACCGAGGCGAAGGAACTCGCCGACTGGTTGCCTTCGACACCTTTAGAGACCATCTCTTTCGATGTTCGCGAAGGCGGACGCTACCGCTACACGATGGTCAACATCGAGACCGGCGAGGAGTTTCTCACCGGAGGTGTGTTTATCGAGGTCGTACCTTTTGAACGGCTCGTCTTCTCCTGGGGATACCCTGATGCTCCCATTGAAGAATCCCCTATCGTGACCCTAACCCTCACCGCACAAGGCGACCGCACCGAGATGATTTTCCATCTACGTGGATTCGCTGGTCACCCCGGTGATCAGTACGTGTACGACGGGTGGGCCGATGCACTCGACATGATTGTGAAAAAATATACTTAAACAAACGGGTAGCGATTCCAGAAAAAGGTTGTCGTCCGTTTTGTTGATTGATTGCATTAAAGTGCAGGATTGATTAACAGGATTTGTTTTTTGAAAAGGTCCATCTTGTAAAGAATGATCAAATGGGGCTGTTTCTCAACCTAAAAAGCCTCATATATAGACAAAGAATCTAGTGAATAAAAAAGAAGCTGAACACTACATTTTGTAGAGATTCAACTTCTTTTTCGTTTGAAGAGGCATTTGTCAACAGCCACTTGAGCTGTTCATTATGTGTGTAACCTATTAAATCTTAATATCAATCTTCGCATTTTTCTTTAGCTCTTCAACCTGCTGAGCGAGTTTTTCTTGCTGTTTTTCCTGTTGAAGAGATTGTTCGATTTGCAGTTTTATTTCTTCAAGCTTTGGAATTTCTTGTCCAGTACTCTTTCCTTGTTCCACATATTGATCATACGTTTTTTGAATATCTTCATCGGTTATTTGAGCAGCGGGCACTTCTTTCTCAATATACTGCTTAAGTTTAATACTGTCAGCTATTTGAGTTTCAAGTGTTTTCATATCCATGCCGGATTTTTTAAGAGCAGCATCGAATTCTTTTTCAGTTTTAAACTGTTTTTTTATTTCGTCCAGTTGCTTATTAATATCCGCCTCTGAAGCTTTATAGCTTTTTTTATCGGCCTCTTGAAGAAGAAGAGTTTGTCCGATTAAGCTGTCAATTGTTTGGTTTTTCGCTTCCTCTGCAGCTTCTTTAGAAGTTGGATCTACTCCCATTTGCTGCATTTGCCCTTGTGTAGATGCTAAAGCGCTATTATAGTCGCTTCCTAAAATTTTTTTATCATTCACTATGGCAACGGTTTTCTTTTCATCGATTTGCTGTGCTTCTAATTTCTTTTGCATTTCTTCCATTTTCTTTTGCTGTTTCTTCTGCTGATCGGTTTCCGTTGTTTTTGCTTTATCATCATTTTTAGCATCTGTACTTTCTTCATTTCCACCGCATGCTGCTAAAACAACGGCCAATAGACCGGTTATTAACGCAAACATCATTTTTTTCATAATCGATCTCCTCCTTAAGCTAGAAGTAAAGTGTTCCCTAAAAAATCATCTAGTGCGAATTATAAAGATAATCCTACGAAAAAGAAACAGTACGGGCTCTTTTTTAATATTTATCACAGGAATGAAACATTTGAAAATGATAACGAATGTCTGTAAAAAAGCTCATGGTTGGGGATAGAAGGAATCACAATGAAAGTGAAAAAAGTAAATCTGGATGATACTGTAACTAATAAAAAAGAGTAACCAATTCTGTCATTCAATGTGGCAGTTGGTTACTTCTTTTTTATTTTATCTTTATAATGGGGGAGGAGAGGTGCCAAAATTACTTTACCTCTTTAATAAGAGGGGAGGAAGATATATTCATGAATCATGAAAGGACGTTAAATCTACTAAATGGACAATCAATGTATCATTTTTTTAAAAAGACTCATTTTCTTGAAGGAGAATTAATGATTCCTTTTAATGAGGCTATGTGTTATGGGGACACGTGTAATGATATATTTTCACATGAATTCATCCAAATACGTGCGAAGGTTCATCACGTTACACCTGAACAATATACGGAAATAGCTCTAAACCCATTGAAGCCGCTCTTTAGTAAAAATTTCACTCGTATTTCATTATGGTTTGATGAGGATATGTTTTGTCAGATCAATATTCTTACCGTTCTTGCCTGGCTGGACCAGACTGATTATAAGGGAAGTATTGATCTGCATATAGTCGGAGATAAGTTTGAACTTATGGACAGTTTTACTTTGAACGCTGAGGGATATTATGCTATTTACAAGCAAGTGTTGATTCAAAAGGAAATTCCTCAACATAATTTTCCAGCCCCTTTAAAAACAGGAATTGAATTATATTTAACTTATCTTAATAAAGAAAGTGACCTTATGCGGTATTTAAAAAAATACCCAGATCTATCTGAAAAAGAGCTTGTATTTAAATTAATTATGGAATTCCAACATTATGGGCTTGGCGATACTCAATATCTCGAGATCATTAGATCCTATCGTGGAAATTGAACTACTCCACCTTAATTTTCTAACGAGAATTAGAAGATGGAGATTCCTGCGAACACCGAGGCACCCCTCAGTTATTTAGCAGGCTATCCCCGTCGCACCGACGGTTAGCAGTACTAACGGCGTGAGCCTCCTGCAAATATTACAAACTTGTACATCGGACTCGCCACGCAACCTACTTTAGCTTGGTTTTCGCAACTTCGGTGTGCGTGGAGGAGAATGGTGCTTGGATATTTTACCTGACAGAGCATTTCCTGTCAGAACCCAATATATCCAGTTTTCAAAGAACAACTTACAGGAATATCATAACATGCGAACAAATGTTTTGTCTATCACCAACCGACATTCATCTCCCACTTATTTTTGGGCTACGCCATGCACAAAATTGAAGTGGGAGTTTTCTATCGGGAAAAGATAAAAGATTAATAGAACAAGAGTGATGAGAAAGAGACTAACCCTGAAAGATGTTTTTACAATTGGTTCCTAAATGCTAAAATTAGAAACATTTGGGATATAAAAATATCCTATTTCTTGAGTATGTCGACCTCCAAATGATTTGCGATTTTTACATAAATATTCTATTTGTTGTTATTTCTTTCATTCATCATTATGAACAAACCTATTTGTAAATCCGTAATTATGTGACTAACGATGCAGGTGCGTACAAAAAGAATTTTTCCGCAAATTGAAGGAAAAACTAATAGCAAATTTATATAGTTACAGTGGGTGGCTATAAGCTATGGTCTTATGCGTTATTTCTATTATTTTATTTAATTTAATTGTTTATAAAAGTAATAAACATCTTACAAAAAATCAAATAGTCCACATATGGGCATTTACGATCATTTTGGTTACTTGGGCTGATATTTATATTGATGAAAAAACTGGAGGTTACTGGTACTTTAAAAAGGGAATTGAGTGGCATAACTTTTTAGTATATACGCTATTAATTCCACCAGTGAATGTTATTTTTCTGAATTGGTACCCTTTTGAAGCTTCAAGGTTAAAAGTGTTCCGTTATTTCGTTTATTGGATTCTATTCATTACAATCTATGAGCTAATAGCTTTGTTACCCGAACCTTGGGGGTTTTTTCATTATGGGTGGTGGAATTTATTCTATTCAATCATATGCGATCCTTTTTTACTATACATTTTACTCAAGTATTATAAATGGATATGTAAAATTGAGAAAAGTGTTTAATGCAAGAGGAAAATGGGAACCAGATTGTGAAACTGATGCCCATGTCTTGAAGAGTAGGGGGAAATGGGAACCAGATATCGGTAGCTGTCCGAACTTGTAACTAAATAACTTTTTCAGCTGTTTCGAACCGTCCCCATGTATCCCTCTCACTCAGATAATCAGTCCGTCCAATGGAAATACTTAAGTCCAATAATGGTTGAAAAAATTAAAATCCCGATTAATACTCCTACGTCTACCATGGCTCCTGATGTAAAGAGTGTACCGTTCCATCCATCTCTTAATACTTTGACAACATAGGTTAATGGTACGAAAATCGATATTTTTTGCAGGATATCTGGATATGCTTCTAGAGGAATGGTTGCCCCTGACAAGAACATCATGGGATACATGGCAACCATCGCTATTCCTAATGCGGTCTACATTCGTTTGGCAAGGCTTGAGACAATAAATCCGACTGAGAAAAAGGTAATGGAACAGAATGTTAACGCTAGAAAAAACTCGAATGGGTGCGCTGTTGATCCTGATCCAAGGCCCAACTTTGAAATCAATAGAATTTCGATTGCTCCTACATATATTGCGAAAAATCCTTTGACAATTGTTGCTGTAAAAATCGCTCCTTGATTAAGCGGGGTTCCTTTTAATCTTTTATAAACTCCTTTTTCTCTATCAATGACCACCTGAAGTCCCATAGAAAAAAAGGCTGTTGTAAAAATAATAATAGCGATCATGCTTGGTATATACGCTTGGAAGTAATCTAACCCATCATATGAATTGGATTGAAACATGAGACCAAACACGACAAAACAAACGGCTGGAACAATATACGTAAATAATAATGGCAATGTTTCTCTAAAAAACAACTTCAATTCCATTTTTGTATGTGTTAATACTGTTTGCATCTTGTATCCTCCCTTAGTATTCTACCGCATAGTGTAAATAAACATCTTCCATCGTTCCTGCATGATCTAATGAATCAATTAAACGACTCGGTCTATCACATGAAACTAGCTTTCCTTTTTTAATAATCGCCATTCGATCACAATGCCGTTGAACTTCTTCCATATAGTGAGTTGAAAGAATGATGGTTTTTCCTTCCATACGATAATTATTAATACAGGCCCATAACTCACGTCTCGCTTGTGGATCTAGACCGGTTGTTGGTTCATCTAAGAAGATAATTTCTGGATCATTGATTAGTGCCAGCGCCAGTGATGTCCGCTGCTTCCACCCTCCGGATAGATTTTTTACATATTTATTGAGATAGGGTTCTAGTCCAATCGTATCAATAATTTCCTTAAGGTCTCTTTTTTTATCATAATAGGAACGAAATAGTTCAAGAGCTTCCTTTACTTTTATCCGATCATAGAGAGAGGTCTGTTGCAGCTGGATTCCAATCCTTTGTTTAATTTCATCAGCCTCATCCGTAATATCCATATCTAGAACTCTTACATCCCCGGAATCTGGTTGTCGCAGTCCCATCATAATTTCTAATGTGGTTGATTTTCCGGCTCCATTTGCCCCGATAATCCCAAATACTTCACCTCTATAGACTTTAAAAGAGATTCCATCTACAGCTTTTACAGCCCCATAGCTTTTTACAATTTGATTTAGTTCAATTACACACTCGCTCATCTTACTACCCCTTTTTTGTTCGCTTATTTATATTTCTATCCTACAAATGAAGTATTAAATTAATCTTAAGTGAACCATATCTTACTATTAAGAATGCAGCTGCCCAGAAAACAAAAAAAGGCATAACATCCAAGTGTTATACCTCATTAGGCCGATCATATCGGCAGTTCTATGATAAAATTCGTTTTTCCATGCTTGGGTTTCGTATCCAAGTACACTTTGCCATTGAGCTTCTCGACAATTTTTCTTGTTATGGCCAATCCTAACCCAGACCCGCCATCATGGCTTCTGGTTTTATCCCCTCTAACAAACGGATCAAAAAGGCTCTGAGCAATATCTTCACTAATTCCAATCCCGTCATCACCAATTTCTATACTGATTGAATTTTAGATTCTTTAAGAGTGATAAATACTGGAGTTTGTTCCGGATTATATTTAATAGTATTTTCTAAAATATTAGACAGGGCACGATAAAGGAGTTTCTGGTCGAATCGATAAAATATCTTTTTCGTTGGGATATTTATCGTAAGTTCCATTTCCTTTTCTGTAAATAATTCATAGTACTCAACAATCACTTCCCGAAAAAACTCACAAATGTCATGGTCCTGCTTCATCATCTGGAAGTCGGGGGTATCCAATTTTGAAAACATAAATAACTCATCAATGAGGGAGGTTACTCTTATCGACTTATCATGGATATATTTGAGGTACCGTCTTTTTTGTTCCTCATCTTCTACCATGCCATCATATAACGCTTTCGAATATCCTTGGATGGTTGTCATTGGTGTTTTTAAATCATGTGAAAGATCGGCGAGCATTCTTTTTTTACTTTCTTCTAGTTGTTCTTTTTCCAGATTTTTAATCCTTAATTCCTCTGCCACTCGTATAAGGTCCTTGTTCAATTCCTTATATTTTAAGGAGGCTTTTATAAGAAAGGGGAGTATACCGCCGCCAAATAATGGTGCTAAGAATATGAACAAGTATAGTAGTTGGTCAGGATAGACCGTTTGATAAATGGGATAAATACTCAGCACGATAAAACTGCCACATAACCAATACATCCATCTCAAGGGGAGGCGGACCATTTGGTTAGCAAAAACAAAAACGATATACAAATACATTGGATGGTAAAAGTATGTGAAAACAAAGGTAATAATCAGTTCAGCAATAATAAAATAGAATGCGTACGTTGAAGCCCAAAATACCTGTCTGTAGCAGAGAACAAAAATCACCAGCAGCAAAAGGCCGGAATACTGTCTAGTTGCGGACTCCTGCAGCAGGAAATACAGTGGGATACACAAATTTGCCAGGTAGATATAAGGACTATATCCTTCTTCCTGTGGGAAAAGTTTTTTTTGAAACAGTTTCAATTTCATCCCTTCCCTAAAGTTTATCGAGATTATTGTTAATAGAATAAGACATCAATCTTAAATTAATCTTATTTATAACTTACGTTTATCTAATGCCAAAAAAATAAACCTTACTCAGGCCTATTCAAATTATGTATTCTTTTTTCAAATTTATATCCTAATCCTCTAACTGTTTTGATGTATAGGGGCTTTTTCGGGTTTTCTTCAATATTTCCCTTATTTTTGAAATGTGGACATTAATGGTGTTGTCTTCTTCACCGCCCATATAATATTCATTCCAAGCGCTTTCAAATATTTGTTGCTTTGTATACACCCTTCCAGGGGAGCCCATTAATAATTCGAGTATTTTATATTCTATTTTTGTTAGTTAAATAGCAATATGGTTTCGAATAATGGAATAGGTCGCTCCATCAAGAGTAAGGTCTCCCACTACTTTTTTTATGGTTTCAGACACTTCTGGATGTTTGTTCTCTTCAAATGAGAAGTTATAACTCCGTCTCAACAGGGCTTTCACTCTGGCCACCACCTCATGGGGATTAAACGGCTTTTGAATAAAGTCATCCGCTCCAATTTCAAGCCCGTAGATTTTGTCACGATCTTCCTGCTGCGCAGAGATAATAATAATCGGAATTTGTAATGTTTCTCTGACCTTTTTAATGAGTTGGTATCCGTCTATAATCGGCATCATTAGGTCAACGAGCATTAAATCAATATTCCCTTTCGAAATAGACATTAAGGCATCCATGCCATCATGTGCTTCAATAATCTCGTACCCTTCGTTCTCTAAATAAAGCTTAAGCAGCTCTGCGATTTCTGGTTGGTCATCTACGATCAATATGTTCCTCTTCAATGGTAATCACTTCCTCTAATTTTATGAATTTCCGATAGAAATCTAGTTTTCTTAGAGTATATCAATGAAAGATATGACTGAATAGAAAATACTACCAGTTATTTAATTTGCAAAGGTGAAGGCGTTTGAAACGGAGGGATGGTTCGGATACTTTCCTTTAATGGAAACATCATAACCGTCCCCGCACCGCAAAAAACTTTCGGTGGTTCCCAAAAAATAATGGGAGGCTTTTCAATAAACTGTGCGGGGGTCCTTCATAAGTGTGCGGTTTGAGTAGGGGCGATCCTTAGTACAATGTGAATATACAAAACAACAAAACAAATGGATAGGTATCTAAGAATCATGCAATCTGGATAGCTGATCGAAGATTTGTAGAAATGGTTCATATGAACAAAGCTTGTTAAGACAAACAAATTTATAAATTGGGGGAATAAGAAATGAAAAAAATTATGATCAGTACCTTAGCAGCAGTTACTTTACTTTCGGGTGCATTTTCAGCAAGTGCCCAAGGGACCAATGGCAAGGAAGCACCAATTGAACATTCCATTAAGTCGGAGGACGCTCTAGTGAACTTACCGAAAACGACTGGAGAGTATAAAGTTGGATCTACCACCTATGATTGGGTAGACACTTCCAGAATAGACTTACTTGACCCGAAGAACAAGAGGGAACTTAAGGTTCAAGTATGGTATCCTTCAGATAAAGCCAGCAATAAAGGAAAGAAAAAGGAGCCCTATCTCCCAATGACGGAGAAGGGGATCAATCAGATTATCTCCACTTTTAGTTTTGGCGATCTTTTTGCTGATGTGAATGATATCAATACACAAGTGTATAAAGATGGACGATTATCTAATAAGAAAAACAAATATCCAGTTGTATTGTTTTCACATGGTCTGGGTGTGAGCAATTGGAATTATCAATGGATGACACGTGAACTGGCAAGCCATGGATTCATTGTGGTCAGTATTGACCATTCTCACTTTAGCTTTGGAACCGAATTTCAAGATGGGCGGTTTATGCCAATTGCTTCTCAATTTTTACCGGGAAATGCCATCCCACAGCTAGATGAATACGATGATTACGTCAATAATATCTGGGTAAAAGATATACAATTTGTTATTCAGCAGCTGGGTACCTTGAATAAAAAAGATAAGAAATTTAAGAACAAACTAGATTTAAAAAACATTGCGGCAGTAGGGCATTCAATGGGTGGAGCTGCAGCAGCACGTGCCTTGCAAGTTGAACCTAAAATTAAATCAGCCATTAACATTGATGGGTCATTTATTGGTTTCACTGAAACAGAAACAATGACAAAGCCGTTTGCCTTAATTAAAACGGAAATGTCAGAAATGTTCTTAACTGGAAAAGCTGAACAGCCACTGCCGGAAGGACTAGACTCACAGACGGAGCAAGAATTAAGAGAGATGTTCAAAGTATACAACAACAGATACGAACAGGTAGTTACAGGTCCAGCATATGACATTACCATATACGGCGGTGCTATACACAATAGCTTCACCGATATGCCTTTGTTAAGACCATATCTTTCCGGAACGATGTATGATAGTGACAGTATATTTCCTGCGAATCCTGAGCCGATTTATGAATTAAGTAATCAAGTAATTGTGGATTTTCTTGAAAAAACGCTGAATGGTAAGAAAAATACAATCCTTGATCGTAGGAATGTCAATATACCTAATTTAAAGATTGTTCAATAGTAAATTGTCTGATTGAGCAAATGGAATCAAATATAAAAACCCGCATGTAAGAATTGTGGATTGGTTTATTAAGGAATGAAAACTGCCAGGGATTTACTGGCAGTTTTTTTCTTTACTCGCAAAAGTATTTCGGGGTACCGCAAAATCCTGCGGTCGTTCCCACATAGCGTGCGGTGTGTTTCATGAAATTGTGCGGGGGCCCTCCAAAAAGAGTGCGGTTTGATAAGGGGGGTTACTAAGTACAATGTGAATATAGAAAATAAATAATCTTACGGAAAATGACTTATATAAATTGGAGGGAAAAACATATGATTTCAGTTTCGGATGTTTCAAAAGTATATGCATTAGAGTCAGGAGATTTCTTTGCGTTAAAGAATACTACTATCCAAGTCGGTAAAGGCGAATTTGTTGCCATTATGGGGCCAAGTGGATCCGGAAAAAGTACACTATTACAACTGATAGGCGGACTGGATCTTCCAACGTCTGGAACGATTGAAGTGGATGGGATTGAATTAAACAAACTAAATGAAAAACAGCGTACCTTATTCCGACGTACAAAGGTTGGCTTTATTTTTCAAAACTATCAGCTTTTACCGATGATGACGGTTGGAGAAAATATCGCCCTTGCACTTTCCGCTAATCATGCGAAAAAAGAGGAAATAAATTCGGTTGTCCAAAAATTGTTATCAGATGTAAATTTACAAGGAAAAGAGTCAGCATTCCCTTCCCAGTTAAGCGGCGGCCAACAACAGCGGGTAGCGATAGCGCGGGCGTTAGCGATGAAACCAAGTTTAATTTTAGCTGATGAACCTACCGGAAATCTCGATCAAAAAAATGGTGAAGACATATTAAAGCTATTATCAGTGTTAAATAAAGAAGAAAAAATTACAGTTGTTATGGTGACGCATGATCACCAAGCAGCACAAGTGGCAGACAGAATCATCGTTGTAAGAGATGGAGTAGTTGTGACAGATGGAAATAAAGGAGGCAACCGACATGAAACAGTGGCTAATCGCATGGCGTAATTTAATGCGGCGGAAGATGCGGACGTTTCTCACGATTATGTCTATCGTGATAGGGGTTGCCTCTACATTTGGAGTCATTGCTGCTGTGGATACTGCAGAAAAGGCCTTTCCCATTTACTTAAAGGAAGCCTTTGGAAAGGCAGATTTTAATATTGCAGGAACCGAAGCTTATTTTTCAGAAGATATTCACAAACAGATGTCCTCGGGTCAAGATTATACAGCTATCTCGTTGTTAAAGGAAAATACCAAGCTCATTACGGAAGAAAAAGGGATTTCTGATATTCAGAAAAGAGTCGTGCTCACCGGTTATAGCGAGCTTAATACTTCCGTTACTGGATTTAAAGTCATTGAAGGTGATTTAAAAGCAGGGGGAGCAGTAATTACGGATAGAACAGCAAAGGTATGGAGCTCCAAAGTTGGCGATACGATTTCTTTTGATACAGACAGTGGCGTTAAAAAGATTAAAGTAACGGCCATTGTTCAATACACAAAAGACTTAATGGGGCCTTCCAGTTGGAATATGGCCAAATACCACCACTGGGCGGTAGCGGTTCCGCTGCCAGTTGTTCAAAATTGGTTTGATTTAAACGGGAAGATCCAAGCGATCCAGGTTAAGGCAGAAAATCCAAATCAACTTGATACGGTTGAGCAAGCATTGAATCATG
This sequence comes from Niallia oryzisoli, assembly GCF_036670025.1. NCBI lineage: Bacteria > Bacillati > Bacillota > Bacilli > Caryophanales > Bacillaceae > Niallia > Niallia oryzisoli. Next base: position 2,559,415 of record NZ_CP137640.1, read on the forward strand.
TGGTGAAAAGCAATAACGGCATTTATATGCAGCCAATGGTCGTTAATTTTGACACTGTATTTAAAGATCTAAATACTTTCTTTATAGCCCTCTATATGGCTGGTTTTCTAGGAATCGCACTGAGTGCCTTTATCATTTTTAATTCACTATATGTAAGCATTAAAGAAAGAATAAGTGAATTTGCTGTGTTGAAGACCATCGGTTATACCCCTGGACAACTGCAGACAATGGTGCTATCGGAAGTTTTCCTTCTTTCCACTATAGGAACGGTTCTTGGTCTTTTGGCTGGGTACGGTCTTGCGCTCGGATTAAAGACTCTTATTTTTATGATTTATGGTGTCCAAAGCAACAGTGGGATGATGCTTACAACTGGTTTAATCGTATCCGTTACGGCTGGATTACTTATTCCGATTCTTGCCTCTTGGTATCCCATTTATCAGGTTGGCAAGGTAAGTGTTATTGAAACATTAAAAGAGAACAAAGCAAAAGCGAATCTAAAAAACAAGTGGCTTGGAATGATTGGAGTTCTACTAATATTATCAAGCTTCTTTATTAAACATCTGATTTTAGTCTTGCCGCTGATGATCGGGATTGTTTTGGTATTTCCTTATCTTTTTACACTGTTTAGTTTTCTGTTGAAAGGGATCTATCGTCTTGCATTCAGATTTGTTGGAGACATGGCGATCCGTAATTTAAATCGCAATATTGGTCGTACGTCCATGACTTCAGTCATCCTTAGTCTTGGGATTGCGATGATTGTGTTAATGAGTTCTTTAAATTCTGCGATTTTACAGTCTTATGAAAGAGTGATTCACGATTCTTACGGCGGAAACCTAGACATTATGTTCCACCACATTGAAAAAGAGGATCTAGAAAAGATCAAACATACAGAGGGGGTCGCAAATGCTGCTGCATATTCCTTGCAAGGGATTGTATGGAATATGGAAGGCGAAAAACGGATGCTCCCAATATTTGGAGTAGGAACTGATTGGATCGATCAATTCCCGCTGTTTTCCGTTTCAAGTGGCACACATAGTAAAATCATCAAGAATTTAAAGAGTGATGAAATTATTCTTGATAAAATTTCTTATGGAGCCTGGGGAGGAAAGATTGGGGAAAGCATCACTCTTGAAACTCTAGAGGGGGAAAAATCGTTTAAAGTTGGCGGTGTGGTAGATACAATGAAGAACAGCGGTAATAGCGGCTTTATGCAAGAGGAGCATTTCAAGGAGAATTTCGGAGTGAAATATGAGAGAAATATTTTGGTAGTCAAAGATGAGCAAACAAGTCCTCTTCAATTGAGAGAAAACATATATGATCAGTTTGGTGAAAGGATCGAAGAAATGTGGGGACCTGAGGATTGGGTTTCGATGATCGGCGGAACCATCACAGGATCCTTTAGCATCATTAACGCGCTTGTTGTCCTTGGGATTATTGTCTCTGGTATTGGTATTACCAATACGTTGCTGATTAATATCATGGAGCGGGTCCGAGAAATTGCGATGATGCGTGCGGTAGGGGTTACTCGGAGTCAGATTATCAGTATGATTTTGTTGGAAGGATTTGGAATCGGTCTTGCTGCAACGGTCATTGGAATCTTATTTGGGATTCTTTTAATCTACATTACTTCAGGTTTTGTAGAGATTAATTCCTTAACCTTTGAATTTGGTGTTTCACCTTTGATTCTATTCATTATCTTCTTGTTTGGAATCTTGATTAGTTTATTTTTAAGTTTTACCCCATCAAGAAGAGCAGCCAAAACTCCATTGAACGAGGCGTTGCGTTATGAATAAGCGAGTATTATTAACGGTTATTTTGACGGGATTATTATCTATTATGCTTACCGCCTGTGGGACGAATGCTTCTTGGGAAGAAGAGAAAGACATCCAAATAAGTGACCGAATGGTGACGGAAGATGTACAGGTTGAATGGGAGCTTGATGACAATCAAGCTTCCGACAAGGAAACGTTGATTCGTCTTCGCATGACAAACAACGGTAAGCCCATTGAGGATTTTGAAATAAATCATGAAAAATTACTGCATTTAATTATTGTAAGCAAAGATTTGTCGTATTTTAATCATGTCCATCCTGAATACAAAGGCAGGGGTGTTTTTGAAATTGCTAATGAGTTCCCTGCTGGCGGAGAGTATCGAATGGCCGCAGACTTCAAACCTGCTGATGGCAGTTCTATGACGAAATTGCAGTGGGTAACGGTAAAAGGGGAGACTGCACTAACAGAAGCTGTTACGGTAGATGATATTCTTGAAAAGTCAGTTGATGGGAAGAAAATATCGTTATCGTTTGATTCTCAGCTTGCCGCAGGGAAAGAGGTAACACTAAAGTATGCAGTAACTGATGAAAGTACAAATCAGCCTATTACTGACCTTGAACCTTATTTAGGATCTATTGGGCATGTAGTGGTATTTTCTGAGGACGGAGAGCGCTATTTACATGTTCATGCGCTGGAAGATCAAGGCAGTGGCCCCGATGCTTTATTCGAGACTACTTTTCCGGAAAGCGGAATCTACAAAATATGGGGGCAATTCCAACAGGACGGCGAAGTGTTTACTGTAGCTTTTGTGGTTCAGATTTAAAAAGTCACTGTGACCACCTGAAGCAAAGTAAAGTATTCTGGTGTCCATGATCTACGTAAAGCCTATGTTGAGAAGATGGAACTTGATGCATTTAAGCAAATTCTTTCAGGGCAGCTTACAAAAGCTGTTCTAATCGAAAAAGTGATGGATTAAGTCTCTTCTCATCCAAAATTAAATGAAATGGTTCCAAAAAAAATATGGGCTAAAAGTACAACAAAGGATGGAAAAACATAATATTATCCCCAAAATGATCCTAGTGGAGCTAAAAAATTGAATTTTTCATATGAAAAGCTTGAAAAAATGGAAATCTAAAACATTTTAGATTTATATATCGCAGAACAACTCGGTCATAACAAAACAGAAACCATTAATGAATATCACAGCACAACCGCAAAAGAGCGTCGACAAGAATTCCGTAAGACTATAAAAACGCTGCGTAAAAAAGGACGTCGCTTTAAAAAAACAGAGCTTAGCACTGTTTTTTTGATTTGTTCAAATCGGAACGTTAATGGTCCTCAACAACTGTAAAATCAACCCGAATTCTTGAACCGCCATCCACCTCAACAAGGGGTACAGGAAAATATTTTTCGGCAGAATTAATATCAAATAGTTCTACTCTTTTCTCCCTTCCATCAAATTTATCATTTTCAAAATCATCTTCTTCAAATAATCTAGCACCAAGAAACAAAGCTTCATTATCATGAACAGTAATAGTGGTTTTTGGTTGACCAGGTAAATAAACAGATTGAGGAGCTATGTTAACACCATCACCATCCTGAACATCCCATAAAACATTTGTTTGACTTTGTGTTCTTGCATATACTTTACCAAAAACCTCAATGTTTGAACCTGCATCATCTGCAGTTTGACAAAATATTCCGTGAAATGTAACCTTAGCATTTTTACCCATAGAATTTTAGCCCTCCCTTAAGAGTTAATATAGAAACAATATTAATTTGTGTAATATAAATTTAGATATGAATGGTAATATCCACTTGCTTAAAATCATGGACACCATTAGGAGTATTGAAAATTAATTCAGGTCACAGGGACCACCCGAATAATCTTGTTTCACAATTAAAGGATTGGAGATTGACTATAGACAATATCCAATCCTTTTTCTTAATTTAGAAGAAAACATTCCTATCGGGCAGCAGATAATAAACTCCTGCAAGCCTTTTTTTGCTTCCTACAACAGCAGCACGAAATGTTAGTCAAAATAAGTAGTGATCTTCAAGCACAACAAATAGTTTGTCACCTTTACAAGTTTTTAATTTTTCAATCCAATCTCAATCTCAATCTCAATCTCATAGACAGACTTTTCCTAGATTACAGTTCTTTGTATATGCAGATATTCTGTAAGTAGAAAAACAAGTTAGAGAGGGTGCCGAATTGCATCCTCTTTTTCTATAATTTAATTTCTTCACAGAACTATTAAAAGAAATACTGAAAACTTACAGTACATTAAAACCAAGAAAATCATATCGCTTCTTAAATTGGGAAATAATACTTAAGAGGTGAAAATATGGATACGGAAAAATTAAAATTGACATCTTCTGAAATTGGTTCTTTATGGGGTGAGTATGTAAACGGAACAGCAATAGATGTAGTAAATAGATATATGTACTCCATTATTGAGGATGAAGCAATAAAAGCGGTTTTTAATGATGCTCTCAAGACATTCGATAAACAAAAGAGTGAGCTTATCACTTTTTTTGAGAATGAGGGGTTTCCTGTTCCAATTGGATTCAATGAAACCGACCTATATTTAGGAAAACAAAGATTGTTTTCAGATGCATTCTGCCTGAATTATTTACACGTAATGTCCTTACACGGATTACTAGGACATATCTCTGCATTAAGCATTTCTGTTAGAAAAGATTTACGGGATTTTTACGACTCATGTGATAATGATGCAAAAAAGATGTATCACCAAACGATTGAGTTATTGCTTGATAAAGGACTTTTTCAGAGAGACCCATTATTTTATGCATATGAACACCCTCAATTTATTTTAAGCAAAGATTTCAAAGATGGTCTTTTTGGAAAAGGGAGAACTCTTGCTGCTACAGAAATCATTAGTATTTCTTTTAATCTGAAAAAAAGTATAATGGCTAAAACCCTTTCGATTGCATTCAGCCAGGTGGCCGAATCCAAAGAAGTTAGAAAATTTTTAACTGAGTCTGAGAAAACAGCTGATGGACAAATAAAAGCGTTAGCAAAAATACTCCAAGCTGATAACTTACCTGTTCCAAAATCATTGGAAACGGAAGTAACCATTTCAACTGATTCTCCATTTTCTGATAAATTATTAATGTACCACATGGGATTTTTGTTTCAAACTGCACAAACCTATCACGGTGCTGGTTTAGCAACAGCCATGCGAACGGACCTCGTGGCCACTTATGAAGCAACGATTATCCAAAATCTTATGGTTACAAAAAACTGGTTTAATATTATGGTGAATAATAAATGGTTAGAACAACCTCCACTTGCACCTAATAGATCAGACATTGCAAAACAAAAATAACAAAAAATGCCCTTCCAAAATCGGTCGGGCATTTTATTTTTAAAAAATCCTTTTTCCACAAACTCCAGCTAAAGTACAAAGAAAGGACAGTCTACAAAAAGCTGCCCAATTCTTTAACAGGTTACCTTCCAAGAATTGGTCCAACCAGTCTAATTCTATTAAATGATAAATTTTACATGGATAAAGTGTGTTGAATAAAGCCAGAATTTACTGAATGCTATGAGATCCATTTTTAATGTTGCTTCTGCATTGTTACTACTTTTACATGATTCGCTTCTTTTTTTCTGAGCATTGGCAGCAATGCTAATGCACCAATAAAAAATAGGGAGGACGCCAAAAGATACATAACAATTAGCGGAAATTCTGCCTTTAATGGACCAACCAAGCTCATGTTCAACACCATTCCACCCATAAATAGTGGAGTTAGAATTCCGTTGACTCGGCCGACAAATGATTCTTCAGCGTTTGTTAAAATTAATGTATTACAAGCAATATGGATAGGGGGACCCATGATTCCAAATACGAATTGAGCGAATAGGGCAACCCCTACCAGTTTAACTGACCCCAATATCGCTACAGAAACGGCACTCGAAACAAATCCAATAAGAAGCATTTTCTGAGGTGTGACCTTTTTAGAGAGCGCCATTGCCCCAATACCTCTAAGGATCATCCCTACACCATTTAAAGCGGTGAACCATTGTAAGCTTTGTGCGACAATCCAAGGTTTTCGGTGACCAAGAAGATGCCCAGCGGGTTTACAAGTCCCAGTCCCATACCGGCCGACAGGAAAAAACCACCCATGTAGAGAAAAAGCTTATTTGAAAAAACATAACGCAAACCCATTTTCATCTCCAGGGATACATTTGCTGCCGATACCGCTTCTACCTTTTGATCAGAGGGTAAGAAGGCAAGGACAAGAGCTGATAGGAGAAAACAAGTACCCATAATGGCGATTGAAACATGGATACCGAATTGAAAGTAAATAAGCGTACCAATGATTGGTAGATAGACTGCATCGTTTGGTTCATGGACATTCCAAGCTGCATTAAGGATTCTGGAACATGAAGCTTAAACAATTTCACACTCGAAGGCTGGGAAAACTGTGACAAGACAGAAGACACGAGTGTGGCGAAAAAGATGGCTTTCCAACCGCTAAACATCAGCGCCATTAGAACGATAAACACGGAAAGTGCTCTAAGCAGGTCACATAAAACCATCGTACGTCTTGGTCTCCAACGATCGGCAAAAGTCCCGCCAATAAAGGAGAATAAGAAGATTGTCCCGAATTCAGCAATGGAAATCATCGATATGGCTAATTGATCCTTATTAGTTTGTTCTGTCACAAACATCAAGATAGCAAAGTTTCGGACCCAGATTCCTAACTGTAAAAACAGTCCTGAAAATAAAATGGATTGAACAAAGCGATTGGCAAACAAACTTTTCATGGTTGGTGCCTGGATTTGTGTTTGACTTGACATCATAACAACACCTTTCATTTTTATTAAAGCAAAAAGCTTTTGAATCTTATGATCGATTCCTTCTACTCGGCTTCATTTGCTTTGAAATTATCATACGGCAGTTGATAGATGCCAAAACCGCAAACATTGAGCATGATGACCGCAAAAAGTTGTTGAGTGTTTGGCACATAAAAACGAATGCCCCACAATTTTTAGCGGGGACAGGTTCATATTTTTACGTTGCGGGAAACTGAAAAAATATTGCGTGAGTATACTATGTTCTTGCGGTCTTAAAAGACTACTTGAATCCTATGATAGGAATATATCTTTTAATAAATGGTTTGTATGGGGAGGATTATTATGAAAAAACAATGGAATGTAGGAATTTTGCTGTTTGAAGATGTGGATGTGCTGGATTATGCAGGACCGTTTGAAGTGTTTTCGCTTGCCGTTTATGAAGATGACAAAGTTTCCAAAATGTTAACAAAAGGATTAGCGAATGAGGAAAAACCATTTATTGTTAAAACTATTTCGCAAACTGGTGCCATCATTTCTTCAAATAATGGGCTTAAGGTTCAGCCTGACTATGGCTTTGAGAATATGGATTTTAAAATGGATATTCTTATTGTACCAGGAGGGCCGCTCTATGCGATTCAAAAAAGTATTGAAAATAAAAAGTTAATTCAGTGGATTTCGGAATTTTATAAGTCTGGCGGCATTGTTGCGTCTGTTTGCTCAGGTGCAATCCTGCTGGCGGAGGCAGGTCTCCTGTCAGGAAAGAAAGCCACAACTCACTTTCTTGCTTTGGATTATTTGAAGTCGAATTATCCAGATATTTCGGTTACTCCAAGGGTGCGTTATGTAGATCAAGGAAATATTCTTACCTCCGCAGGTGTTTCTGCCGGTATCGACATGTCACTGTATCTTGTTGGAAAAATATTGGGGGAACCGGCAGCAGTCAGAACGGCCGCCACAGAAGAATATCCATATGATTGGAGATTAAATGCAGATATTGTCAAGTAAGTAGAACAACAAGTTGGAGAGTGTGCCGAATTACATCCGTGTGTATAGATGCAGATACCGCATAATGTTTAATGCGAAGTTTTTTGAGAGAATAAACCACTGTATGTGGTTTATTTTTTTGCCGGAATATCCCATTTTCTGGCGGAGACTAACAAAATCTTTGCGCTATCGTTCTATTGATTTGCGGTTTGAGTTTAGCCTTTCGGCAGTATGTTAAGAATATATCAAGTAAAAGAATGTATCCAATAGAAGGTAGGAGTGAAAGTATTGAGAAATTGGGCAATAGCAGGAACGCTTTATGTAACCATTTTCTTTGTGGGTTTTCAGGCTTATGACAAATGGTTCGCAGATGAAAAGACAAACGCTGTCCAGGCAGGAATGCAGGATAAGGAAAGTAAGAAAAGTATGGAGACCATGGATGACATGGAGAGTACAGACCAAAGTATGGAAGTAGAAGAAACAATCGCTCATGGGGAGGAAGGCGGCCATGGCCATGAAGAGGGCACTTCGCATAGCAAAGGCAGCCAAGTTAATGCTTATGTTTATAATGATCAGAATAATATAAAGATTTTTTTAAAAGATAAGGCTGGAAATCCAGTTGATGATTTAGAAGTGAAGCATGAAAAGATTCTCCATCTAATAATCGTCGACGATCAGCTGCAGAAGTACTATCATTTGCATCCAGAAAGAACAGGTAAAGGAGAATTTGCGATTGGAAATTTACTTCCTGAAGGTTATTATAAGGCATTTATCGATATTAGGCCTAAATCGCTTGCTTATGAAGTAGAACCAGTTCCATTTGTGGTTGGATCACCACCAGTAAATACTGATGTGCGTGGCCATGCATTAGAAGCAGACACTGATTTTACCAAGAGTGTGGATGGGGAAAAGGTAACGATGAATGTCAGTTCCTTTAAAGCAGGGGAAAACGTTATACTAACCTTTGACCTTGACAAAACAGATCTTACCCCATATTTAGGAGCAATGGGCCATGTCGTCATTTTGGATGAATATGGAAAGGAGTTTCTCCATGTACATCCTTCAAATGATACCGATACGGTTTTTGAAACAACATTTAAAAAGCCTGGCATTTATAAAATCTGGGCTGAATTCCAACAGAATGGGAAAGTACGAGCATTTCCGTTTGTGATTGAAGTGAAAGAATAATATGGTAACAATTGTGTTTTTGAAATAAATAGAAAATCAAACAGTGTGGGGGGAGAACAGGATAGAATAGCTCTCTCTTTGGTTATCCTTGAGGACATCTATAGGGAAGAAGCGTAAAGACACGCCAAAATTGATTTACACGCAAGATTTTTGCGGTTCAGCTACCGTGCCTGTGAATTAGTATATTGTCCATTCTCAACCAACAATTCTTAAAACTGTTTGTTTTAACGAAATTCAAAAAGTCGATTTTTTCTTAACTAAGAAATTATCGGCTTTTTATCATTAATATGAACTATTTTTTTCTGCGGAATCCGAAAAGGACCCCAGCAGCAATCGCAATTAATACAATAATAATTACAGGAATTAAATAAGACGGTAATTTTCCCTCATCTTTTTCTTCAGTTTGCTCATTTGCTATGTTATCGTCAGTCTGTTCATGGTGTTCATGAACCGATTCATCTTGACTAGAATTTTGTTGATTTGTTGTTGCATTTTCATTTTCAGGTGTCGTTTCGGAAGCAGAAACATTTACAGTGAACGAAAACTCTCCATCAACTGGATGTCCGTCTGCCCCAATAATAGTCCAATTTACAAGATACTCTCCATTTTCTAGAGGGGTTGCAAGGCTGCCTATCATTTTACCTTCATTAATAGAAATATTTTCAACAGGCATAGATTGGCCTTGAGTATTACTTAGCTCAAATTTACTGCCTTGTTCTATTTTACCCTCAAAATTTAATGTGATTTCACGAAGTTCTTCTGTAACAACTTGTCCATCTTCTGGAGAAGAACTCTCTAAATGAGTATGGGCAAAAGCGTTTGTTGAAATGGCAAATATAAATATTAATGTAGCAATTAGTATTTTCTTCACTTCTATATTCCTCCATAAAATAAATGTAATAATTACTGCAAATGAGTTATTTAAAACACTATATCAGATTACAGGGAAAGTGTGAAATTCATGTGAAAAATGGAAAAATTTTTCTGCCTCATATAAAAATGATAAAGATATTTGAGCGATTAAACCAGTATAATATGGGCTACATTGGGTTAATATGGTGTTTGTATCCGTTAGAAAATTGCGGGTGTAATAAATTGTAAGGACGAATGATATATGATTTACGATGTTATTGTGATTGGCGGGGGACCTTGTGGTTTAGCAACAGGACTTGCCCTTCAGGAACAAGGCCTAACTTATGTTGTCTTGGAAAAAGGGGGAATTGTCAATTCAATTGTAAAAAGTCCATTGAATGTTCGTTTTTATAGTACATCCGATCGTTTAGAAATCGGTGGGGTGCCTTTCCTCTCTAAAGATGAACGTCCAACCCGTCATGAATTAATGAAATACTATCAATCTGTTGTTTCTAGACAATCTCTTGAGATTAAATGTTATCACAAAGTCACAAAAATCATTAAAGAGCCAGAGTGTTTCACTCTAAATACGATCAATCAACAAGGAAGGTCTATCCATTACCAAGCAAAAATGCTTGTTATCGCTACAGGAATATTCGATAACCCCAAACCATTAAATATTGAAGGTGAAGACCTTCCAAAAGTAATACATTACTATCACGAGGGACACCAGTTTTATGGACAACGAGTCTTGGTGGTTGGTGGGAAAAATTCAGCGATTGAGACAGCCATTGACTTATATCGTAACGGAGCGGAAGTAACATTAGTTCATCGAGGGGAATCTGCTTACCACGGGATTAAACCTACACTGTTAATGGATATACGAAATTTCATTGAAAAAGGAAAGATTCAATTCTTTCCACAATCGAAGGTTCTTAGAATTGCTGAAGATTCCGTGCTTCTTGGAACTCCTAAAGAAACAGTAAGTATAGAAAATGACTTTGTTTTTCCGCTGATTGGTTATCAACCAGATAGTAAAATGCTTAAAAGTATAGGAATCCAAATGGATGAATCTTCATTAGTGCCTATGTTTGATAAAGAAACCTATGAAACGAATATTGAGAACATATTTCTCGCAGGCGTTGTAACCGGAGGAACAACGAATAAGGTCTATATTGAAGATGGACGATTTCATGGAGCAAAAATTGCAGAAGTTATTAAAAAGCGATTCAGACGAATGGAAATTTCGAATAATCAACAGTTAAAAAAGGAATCGTGAAATAGAGGAACAGCATATTTTGGGGGCAGACCCCGCCTTTGTAAAGCGGCGGGAGACTGACTCCTTAGTTTTTATATGGGTAAAACGCCGAACCTCCAACACTAAAGAAACAATGGTTACTTTTTATTATTGCGATCCAAAGTATAAAATTGAAAATTCTCACATTAATAAGTTGATATTTATAGATTTACTTTTTAGTAGAAGAATGGTACACTTAATTTTATTAAAAAAACAATATATTGTATTTATTTTATGTTAGGTACTACTATATGTAGTTTAATAGGGAAGTTCGGTGCAATCCCGACGCTGTCCCCGCAACTGTAAAGCTGACGACGATTCAAAGCCACTGTGAATTGGCACGGGAAGGGAATCGGAGAATGAAGCCAAGCCAGGAGACCTGCCTATATAAAACAAATCAATCATTTCTTCGGGGATTGAGAAATGGAGACGTAATCATTTTTCAATTTCTATACGTTTCCATTTTAGGCTATCTCTTTTCGAAGAGGTAGCCTTCTTATATTACGAAAAGAGGGGTTATACATGAAACTTTATACGAAAACAATTTGTCCTAAATGTCTTTGGGTAAAATCTGAAATACAACAAGCCGGGCTTGAAGCAGACATTATTAACATTGATCAAGATGAACAAGCAAGACAAAAAATCATCGATGCAGGTTTTTTAAGTGTTCCTGTTCTTGAATTCGAAGGAAAGTTGATCGGGGATGTGAAGGAAGTTATTTCGCAAATTGAGCTGATTGCACAATGATTGTGTATGCTAGCCGGACTGGAAATGTACGATATATTGCTTCCAAATTAAACACGGAGCCAATCGAGATTTCCGAAGAATTAATGTTGGATAAGCCTTACCTATTAATTACCTATACAGATGGGTTAGGTGAAATACCTGCAAAGGTTGTACGATTTTTAGAGCAAAACGCAAACTTTTGTAAAGGTGTAGTTGTTAGTGGAAATAGTAACTTCGGTCATACGGTATTTGGCGGTGCTGGTGATAAAATTGCAGCGACGTATCAAATACCCCTAGTTCGCAAACTAGATTTACGAGGATATCAAGCTGATTACGAAGCCATTCAAAAGTTTTATGAAACGAGGGTGACGGGATGAAAACGTATTTAAAGCTAAATAATGATGTCCTTAATCGCTATAGCACTACGGGACAATTAGAATTGGAAAAAGATCGTGAAGCAACGCGACGTTACTTTTTAGAATATGTAAATGTACGTCTGCGTTACTTTATTGATATTGAAGAAAAAATTCGTTATTTAGTAGATGAAGGTTACTACGAAAAAGAATTTATCGACCTGTATGATATGGAATTTATTAAAAAAATGTACAAAAAAGCCTATGACTATCATTTCCGGTTTCCTTCTTTTATGAGTGCTAGTAAGTTTTACGATAGTTATGCGATGAAAAGTCGTGATGGGGAAGAAATTCTAGAAAAATATGAAGATCGTATTGTAATCATTGCCTTGTATTTAGCACAAGGAAATCCTAATCTAGCAGAACGTGCAGTTGAGGCCATAATGGAGGCATATCAACCTGCCACACCAACTGCTTTAAATAGCGGGAAGAAAGCACGTGGCGAGTTAGTGAGCTGTTTTAAATTATCAATGGATGACTCCATGAATAGCATCGCTGAAAATATTGGTTATTGCTTAGAGCTATCCCGTTTAGGTGGTGGTGTGGGCGTGAACTTAACGGATTTGCGACCACTGGGGGATCCGATAAAAGGGATTTTAAACCGTGCAAGTGGTGTCATCCCAGTTGCAAAGCTTCTAGAAAACTCATTTAGCTACTCTAATCAATTAGGGCAGCGAAACGGATCTGGTGTTGCCTACTTAAATATTTTTCATGCAGATATTGAAAACTTTATTTCTTCTAAAAAACCAAATGCTGACGATAAAATCCGTCTGGCCACACTATCAACAGGGATCATTATTCCGAATATTTTCTTTGAACTGATGAAACGGGATAAAGATATTGTGTTGTTTAGTCCATACGATATTTATAAAGAATATGGCAAACGGATGTCTGAGATTTCGATTACAGAGATGTATTACGAGCTGTTAGATAATCCGAATATCCGTAAAATAAAACGACTAAATGCAAGGAAACTTTATACGGAAGTAAAAAAGGCACAATTCGAATCGGGCTACCCATTTGAAATCTTTGATGATAATGTCAACGAGGTCCATTCACTCAAAAACATTGGTCGTGTGAAAATGTCTAATTTGTGTACAGAAATACTGCAAGTACAGCAAACTAGTGTGATTACAGACCAAGACGAACCAAACGAATACGGCTTAGATGTATCCTGTAATTTAGGATCAATTGATATTCATGAAGCTAGTAAAGTGAAGGATTTTGAAAAGTTAATTGATACAGCTATGCGTTTGTTAACCAACGTTTCACAAATGACCGACATCAAAAATGTGCCGTCTGTTGCCAAGGCAAATCAAATCATGCATTCTGTCGGGCTTGGTGTAATGAATTTACATGGACATCTTGTGACACAGGGAATTATGTATGGTTCAAAGGAATCCATTGAATTTATCGATTGCTTTATGGAAGCAGTGAACTATTATTCACTGAAAACATCCATGGAAATTGCGAAAGAACGTGATGCCACATTCTACCGATTTAAGGATAGTGATTATGCATCAGGAATTTATTTTGATCCTTATGTGAATAAAGAGGAACAAGAATTAGCACCAGTTGTGTTAAAAGCACTGGGAAATATTCCACTCATCACTCAAAAGATGTGGGAGTCATTAAAGGAAGATATTATGCAATATGGCTTATTTCATTCCTATCGACTTGCTATTGCGCCAACGGGCAGTATTTCATATATTCGCAGCTGCACTGCTTCCATGGCTCCTTGTACTGAACGTGTGGAAATACGTGATTATGCCGATAGCCGCACGATTTATCCAATGCCTCATTTAACAAACGAGAATACTCATTTATATGTGGAGGCATACGATGTAGATCCTTATGATTTAATAGATGTATATGCTGCTGCTCAAAAACATGTAGATCAAGGTATTTCAATGACGCTTTATGTTACTGACAATTGGACAACCGAGCAATTAGCAAAAGTTTATATTTATGCTTGGATGAAGGGGATTAAGTCGGTTTACTATGTACGTCAACGATTACAAACATTAGAGGAGTGTGTAGCATGTCAAATTTAACCTATGAGGCGGTCAATTGGAATAAGCCAACGAGTGAACTTGCACAAGTATTTTGGGATCAGCAATGGAAGCAAATTTGGTTTCCGGAAGAAATTGCCGTCAGTAAAGACGTTAAACAATGGCAAAGCTTTGAACATCAGGATACATATAAAAAGGTCTTTGCTGGATTGACATTACTTGATACGGTTCAGACAAATATTGGTATGAATCATATTGCTGCTTATGCAACGGATTTACAGGAAAAGAGTGTTTTCACTGTATTTGCAGCTTTTGAAGCCATACATGCAAAATCTTACTCTTATATCTTTACAACCCTGTGTACGAACACAGAAATCGACGAGCTTTTTGAATGGGTGAAGAAAAACGAATTTCTTCAATATAAAGCTAATAAAATTGGCGAAATTTATAACAGTATTGAAGAAGGAAATTCAGAAAGCTTATGGAAAGCGATGTTTGCATCTGTCATGCTTGAGTCCTTTTTATTCTACTCTGGCTTTTTCTATCCTCTATATTTAGGCGGACAAGGTTTTCTGCGTAATAGCGCAGAGATTATTTCACTAATCTTGCGTGACGAATCAATTCACGGTGTGGCAGTAGGATTTTTTGCGCAAAATTTATTTAAGCAATTTACAAAGGAAAAGCAAGATAAGTTGAAAGTATGGGGCTATGAATTATTATTGGACCTGTACCAAAATGAAATGCAATACACCGATGATGTTTATGCTGAAACAGGCTTATCACCAGAGGTTAAAGCATATGTACGTTATAACGCGAACAAAGCGTTAATGAATGTCGGCTTCGAATCTATGTTTCCAGAGGAAGAAGTCAATCCCATTGTGATGAATGGCATTCGTAATGAAGGCTCCACGTATGATTTCTTTTCACAAAAGGGATCTACCTATGCCAAAGCGAAAGTGGCTCCTATTACAGATGAAACCTTTAATTTTAGTAGATAAGGAGAACTAAACATGAACTTAGAAGTAAAAATCAAAAGAATTCACACTGATGCATTGCTTCCTTTGCAAGCAAATCCAGGGGATGCCGGAATGGATCTTTATTCAGTTGAAACCGTCATGATTCCATCAGGAGAAGCAAGATTAATTCAAACAGGTATACAAATAGAACTGCCAAAGGGAGCGGAAGCACAAATTCGTCCAAGAAGTGGACTAGCATTAAAACATAGTGTAACTGTCCTTAATAGTCCGGGGACCATTGATGAAGGATATAGAGGAGAAATTGGTGTTATCTTAATTAATTTTGGTAAGGAAAAATTCATAGTCGAAAAAAACATGCGTATTGCTCAAATGGTGGTTCAGACTGTCCCGTCGATTCAGCTTATAGAGGTAGATGAACTATCTCAATCTGTACGAGGGACATCTGGATTTGGGGCAAGTGGTACAAAGTAAGGATGATAGAATATTGTAAAATCAAAGAAGAAAAATATCTAAAGTTTCCGAAAAGAAGCTTCAGTTAAACATTGGGAGATTAGCCAAAATGACCGGTTTCTTCCAACAGGTAAGAATCGTACCCAAATATGACCGTTTTACAGTAGAATTCGTTATGTTAATAGGAAAAAAAATAGAAATAGGAGCGAAAAAAGAAAGATGTATGGGGGTTGATTTAGGAATTGATAATATAGCTTCTGTAGCCACAAACACTGGTATGACTCCCTGTCTGTTTAAGGGCGGAAGAGTAAAATGTGTGAACCAGTGGTATAACAAAATGCGTAGTCGGTATTACGCGGTTCTTCGTAATGGCAAAAAAGGCCATAAGAGTGTCTATCAAACAAGGAGATTGATAGGCTTCGATTAATAAAGATATAGAAAAATAAAAGACTTCTTTCATAAGGTGAGTTTTAACATTGTTAAAATAGCGAAAGAACACCAGATTGATACTATTGTCATTGGAAAAATCATCATTGGAAAAAAAGAAAGTAACTTAGGAAAGAAAAATAATCAAAACTTTGTTCAAATACCTCATTTTTTTGATTGAACTGATTATGTATAAAGCAAATGCGGAAGGAATCGCAGTCATAATTACAGAAGAAAGTTATACATCTAAAGCAAGCTTTCTAGATGAAGATACTATTCCAACTTACCAATCGGGGAATAAAGAACAACACATCTTCAGCTGAAAACGAATAAGCAGAGGGGTATATCAATCTAAAGATCAAACCCTCATAAATGCTGATGTAAACGGAGCAGCAAACATTTTGCGAAAAGTAATCCCAATGGCTTTTGTCAACGGGATAGTGGCTTTGTGTTCTAAGCCTCAAGTGGTCAATGTGCGTTAGCACTAACCCTGAAACCTGTGACTTTAGTCATGGGAGGTTCATAAATGGCAATTATTATCCTAAGATTCATACCGAAACATTTTTTCCGAGAAAGAGTGGCTTTCTTAGATTAAGAAAAAAGATCCATAGAAATGGACTTTTTACTATTTTCGAAGGGTAACTCCCCGAATAGGAAGGATTTAGGTTTATTAAAAAAACCCCATCACTAAGTACTTTCCTTAAAATGGAATAGCAGATTGTAATAAAAAAACTCGCTACTGGAAGTTAGCGAGTTTTTAACTAATCCTTCTTCAAAAAAACACTCTTTTAACAAGGTTCGACATATACTCCATAAGAAAAAAACATTCACCTATGATATATTTTATTTTCCTTTTCTTGCTCATCTACAAATAAGCTTAGAAAAATATCAACAATATAGGGATCAAATTGGGTTTTTTTATTTTTTTTGATCTCGTTTAGCGCAAATTCTTGAGTAAGTTCATTTCTATAACTTCTTCGGGAAGTCATTGCATCAAATGTATCTGCTACAGCAACAATTCGTGCGACTAATGGAATTTGATTGCCTTTTAACCCCATTGGATAACCTTTTCCATCGTATCTTTCGTGATGATATAAGACGATATCTAGAATGCCATTTTCCTTAAAACTCTCTACGTGCTGAATCATTTCATACCCAATGGTTGGGTGTCTTTTAATAATATCGAATTCGCTCTCTGTTAACTTCCCAGTTTTGGTTAATATATGTTCAGGAATACCTATCTTCCCTATATCGTGAAGTAATCCTCCATCTTGAATGATATTACATAGGTCCTTTGGCAGTTTCATCTTTTCGGCAATTGCTACTGCATATCTCGCCACATTTTCAGAATGGTGTAAGGTATAGGTATCTCTTGAATCCAAAGCATTGGAGAGAGCTTTTAATAAGGCAACATACTCTTTTCTAACCTTTTGAACATTTTTCATTAATCCAACTGAAATAAAAGTTATTAATAGGTAGGTAAAAAAGTATATGATAAAGGTTGCTATATTATGTGACGACGATTCAGGTATTAGAAAATACCTGCTTATCACCACTATTACAGTAAGAAAAACGATTAACCAATTAGGACTGTTGTAGAATCCTATCCCTAAAAATACAGCTGAAAAAATATAGAGAATGTAAAAGTTACTATCATTATTCAGCATAAAATGGTTTAAAAGATTACTTAAAATTAAAAGAATAATAAAAGAATACCTAAAATAAACAGGATGATTTAGCCATTTTTGGAATGTATTAAACATAGTGCCTCCAATTTATTTTGATTCTGCATAAATGGGGTTCCTCAAAAAAGGGGAATTATTAAGAATGTAACATTTTACACGTTAAAATGATTTTGTCAATTATTTTACTCGTAGTAATTTTATCCTTAAATAAAAGGGGAATTTCCATTGTCAGAAAAGTAAAATATGGGAATAAAAGGACTTGTGTGAGTGAAAATAGAAACGGAGATAGATAAACTTGATACCAAAGAAACGAAAACCGTGATTTCTTATCTTGGACATCACGGTTTTTTGTTTTACTTAGGAAATTAAGAATGCTATTAATGTTATTCCTTAGCACTGTTACTTTAAGTATAATTCTTCACAATTCACTTCAAATTTCTTACTAGGAAAAGGCAATCCCTTGTTTAAAAAAGTAGAGGATTAATATTTCTTATTAGCTTTTAATTCAAAAAGGTACTGGAACCAATACAATAGAAATGCTTTAAAAAAGAAATAAAGGAAAAATTGAAAGTTATTAAATCGAACCATTGTATAATACTTAAGTTTTTTTCCAATATATGTAACTGGGTATGCAAAGAACGCATTTGTAATTCCGTTCAATAAAATAAACAATTTAAAATTACCATAAGCCCACTTTAGAAACCACAACGAGATGGCTAAAAATGGACCAATTTGAAAGGGTAACTCCCCAAATGAGAAGGATTTAGGTTTATTAAAGAAAACCCACCACCTTTGTTTTTTCCCATATCTTGCATGAAGCGTTTCTACGATAAAAATGAGGATGGATGCGGGAAGAAATCTTTTTATGTTGCGTGATCCTATTAGGGGTAAGGTT
Organism: Niallia oryzisoli; assembly: GCF_036670025.1. Classification (NCBI taxonomy): domain Bacteria; kingdom Bacillati; phylum Bacillota; class Bacilli; order Caryophanales; family Bacillaceae; genus Niallia; species Niallia oryzisoli. Next base: position 2,577,920 of record NZ_CP137640.1, read on the forward strand.
AACCATGATATTAAAACCATAGCTATATTAAGAAATCTTTGAATGTTTATTGTCACAGCTTCAGCATTCCTTTCTTAAAGACTTAATTACCCTTTTCTTAATAAAATACCCATTGAATAACTTCTATATGTAAAGGTCTTTTTTACAAAACCGTCCGAGATCACTTAAAAAGTACTTATTTGTAAAAATGCGTAATAGACTACCGAAGCCAGAGCCATATTCCATTTTCAGTAGCGTATCAGCCTTATCAAAATTGATTTCGTTCAGTAGCAATGGATTACTTGCAATACCTGTTTAAGATTGCTAATGCAGAAACTTTTTCAGCAATCTCGAATCTTCCCCGTGTTTCATAAATACTTTAGGTAATTTCTGGGTAAGGTAATTTTAAGTTATTCTTTCGGGAGGTACTTATGGAGGAAAAAGGGCAGCAAATCAGGCTAACTTCAGGTGAATTGGCTCAACTTTGGATTCAATACTTAAATGATAGTTCCAGTATATGCGTTCTTTCGTTTTTTTTAGAAAAAGCGGAGGATGAAGAAATTAAGCCAATCATTCAATTTGCTTTAAAGTTATCCAAGTCACATATTGAAAAAATTACATCTATTTTAACAGAGGAAAAAAATGTAGTTCCATATGGTTTTAGTATAAAAGAGGATGTAGACTTATCTGCTCCTAGACTTTATTCCGACAGTTTTGTACTTAATTTCATAAACCAAATGGCCAAGATTGGTCTCACATCATATGCAGGCAGTATAGCAATATCTGTAAGAGAAGATATTAGGAACTATTATATGGAATGCCTAGACGAAACCATGCGATTACATAAAGAATCAACGGATTTATTACTATCTAAAGGATTATTTATCCGATCTCCCAGCTTGCCAAATTTAGAGAAGGTTGAGTTTGTGAAAAAGCAATGGTTTATGTTAGATGTGTTTGGCGAGAAAAGACCATTAACAGCCGCTGAAGTAGACAATTTATTTGCCAATCTCCAAAGAAACGCTTTGGGAATAGCGACACTCACTGGATTTAGTCAGGTTGCACATGATAAGGATGTAAAACAATTCTTCTTAAAAGGACTAGAAATTGGAAATAAACATATTAGATTATTTAGAAGTAAATTAGAGGAAAGCAAACTCCCTGCACCTATGGGGTGGGATTCAGAAATAACAAATAGTACAGTCAATACATTTTCTGACAAGCTTATGATGTTCTTCACATCTGGATTGATTACATTGAGCGTAGGATATTACGGTACAGCTATCAGCCAAAGTCCTAGAGGTGATATTAGTGCCATGTATAACAGGCTATCCTTAGAAGTTCAATTGTATGCTGAGGATGGAGCGAATATTATGATAAAAAATGGATGGTTGGAACAGCCCCCATTGGCATCGGATAGAGATGAATTAATCAGGAAAAAGAATCAACTATGAAACCTATTTAAAGTCCTACTGTAAAAAAGCTATGTAGTTCTGATAATGTGGAGAAAATGTAAAAAGACATTCGAAATCACAATAGAAAAATCATTAGAAATAACAACCAGAAACGCATCGATAAGGTAAAATCCATGCGTTTCTGGTTGTTATTGTATGATTCAACTTTTTTGTGGACATTGAGTACGTTATTATCATAAATAAATCTATTTTGGAGTGCCTTTGGACACTGAGTACGTTATTTGCTAAAAATTAAGAAAAAATAACAACCTTTCATATAAATAGCGGAAAGTATGTCCTATAAAATGTAAAATCACTATTATTACTGCAAATAACGGAACGTGTGTCCTGTTAAATACATATAATATTACATTTTTGTATACAACATAATCAACATAGTAAAAAACATTACTTTTAACATTCCAACTTACAAGATGACAATAGTTAATGTCACTAAGTTATTTTGTGTGTTATTTGCTATGATTTTTAATATGCTAAAGATTGTAAAGGATTTCACTTAACTTAAAGGAGTCTTTCTTCATATGATCTTCCAAATTAGTTAAGAAGAATGATATAAGGAACATTAATATTAAACTTTAGTTACATAAGTCGAAATGATTTATAATTCGACACCTATTTTGCAGTTGATTTTTTAAAATAAGTTTAGGTAGTTTTATTATTAAAAGGATCTTTAAAAAGCTGTATCGGGAGGAATATATAATGGATTTTTATGCAAAGTTACCGACTGATTTTTTAATTGCTTTTTATTGCGAAATAATGAAAAACATCGAAAAAGGAATATTAACTAAAAATATGTACTTTGAACTGGGCTTAATTATTTTGGTTGCAAATCGAAGGGGGATAACCTTGGATAAACCAAAAGATTTTGAACAAGTTGTTGACCTAAAGGCAATAGCAAACGAAGATATTTTCCAACTTTCTTTATGACTTTGTCTTAGTAAAATAGATATATTGTAAAAAAATGTTAGTATATTTGAGTGAAGAAGAAGGATGGTTCTTGCGCTTTTTTAGGAAGCAAAAGAACCATCTTCGTGTTTCTATATTCTATTTTGATAGTAGTTGCTTGGTTTAGTTAAGAACATCTGATATCTATAAAGAACAATCGAATACAAAATATAGGTGAAAAAGATGCGAATGGGTCTAAAATTAACCAATTTAAATAACTTTAACCTCTGAAAAAATGTACATAAAGGAAAAGCAAGCAAGTAGTTCATGAGCATATTCAATAGCAAATATGGTCCAAAACGACCAAAGGTTAAATGGAAAATCCATAAAGTGCCGGAAAAGAAAGGTCCTAAAATTAGACTTAGATCAGTAAAAATCTTTTCTTTATTCCGCCTTTCTCCACGATCCATAGCTTGAAAGGAAGAGAAAATAAACTGGTTAATAGGATTAAACCTACTGCCAAATTTGCAACGGGCAGGTATTTTCTTAAGGATCTTTTAGGCAGGAAAACAAGTGATAACTATGAAATAGTGAGCACTCCAACTCGAACAAGATTAATCATTAAATAACCCGCCTTTACTAATTTGTTTATAAGTATTATTGTGTAGCAATTAAATGAAATAAAACCGGAAATTTGTTATATTCACTCAGCCACTAAATAATGAAGTAACTATTCTCTTCTTGGGGGACGCATAATAAGGCAATGCATAAATATATCCCACCTTTGGAAATATATTATAAATCGTTCCTTAAGGTGGATGAAATGGACAACTATTCAAATGATAATACTGCCAGACGATATAAAGCCCATGTGAGTATCTTTGGAACAACCCAATTGCATTTAAGAAACCCTTATATTATTGCATGATGTCTGCCGCGTTCCTGGATTCGGGCATATGCTTTTATCAAAATATCTTAGAGGATATGCATTATTTATTTGGGAAGTTGTTGTTAATATTAAAGCCCATGTTAATTATTCCATGATTTATTCCTTTCAAGGGAATATTGACATGGCAAAAGAAGTATTAGACACAAGATGGCTTCTTATGTATATCCCTGTTTACCTTTTCGGTATTTGGGACAGTTATCGGACAACAGTAGATATAAACAAGATCTATTTTTTTGCCGAGCGAGAGGAACACCGTTTTAATTCATTTGCATTAGGAGCGTTAGAGATTAATTACCTAGATAAGCGAAATCCCATCCTTTCCCTTATGTGGTCATTTTTCATCCCTGGACTAGGAGAACTCTATATACATAGGATTTTAACTGCTCTCTTTGTCATCGTATGGTTAATGATATTTTATTATAATTCTCATGTTCAAGAAGCGGTTGTACTTTTATTTTTAGGCAAAGTAAAGGAAGCAACCTCGGTTCTACAGCCAGAGTGGCTTCTATTCATCCCTTCACACTATGGGTTTTGCTGCTTATGATTTGTATATTCATACAATTGAGAATAACAAACTTTTCGAAAAAGAGTTAAGGAATCATTTAACCGAGAATTATCAATCGGAGGGTTTCCAAATACTAAAAGGACAAAAAGTGAAGTGAAAGATATGCAGCTATTTTCAACATTTGAAACCGATGGATTCTTAGAAATGGCCATTTCAACGCTAGAAAAGAAAGGGATTAAAAAAGAAAGCATATTTGCTGTCCCTCTAGATAACCGACAAGAAGAACGGAAAATTTTCGATAACCTTCATCGCTCAGACGGTATAAGCCTGATTGATATAGGAATGGGGCTTGCTACTGCTTTTTCAGTTATTGGAGCAAGTGTTGGTTTTAAATTGGCTTGGGGACCCATTTATTGGGGACTAATAGGTGCATTTACTGGATTTGTTCTTGGATTTGCTATTCGGCTTTTCATGGAGTTGGTTATAAAGAAAAAGAAAAAAGTCTTGAAAGGAAAACACTCTGAAGTCATCTTAATTGTTAATTGTGAAGAATCACTAGCGGAAGTAGTGGAGGATATACTTTGGAGCCATTTTGCATTAGGAGTAGCTAAGGTAAAATGATTAAGAATGAGAGTTAAAGGTTCTTCCTCCAGGTTGAGGATGTGGTTGAGACCAGGTAATATCTCCCTTATGATAAATCCTTTGTAATGATTTCCTTTATATTTTAATGAAAACTGATATCGCTCCATGAAATTGACCTTCAAACATCCTTCTATATTCAGATGATTAAAAAAACTAAACAACCTCCCAGTTTTTATTTTTATGAATTATGTTTTTCTTTAGTTATAAGTATAGCCCTTTACTATTAGAAAAAATAATATAAACATTAATATTCGATGAGAATGTTGCCCTACTTTTGTTGGGCTGACAAGACATCAAATTGATAATTAAGAGAGGGCTAAGCAGCCAATGTATCGTTACATGCCCATCAAGCTAAAGAAACGAATTTCCTCCAAAATGAAAAAACGTTATTCTTTCAGTAAAATACTTGAAAAGGATGACGTTTTTTCAGGGACCTCTAGCTTCTGAAGAATTAAATCGCTTTTTATCTCCAATCGCCCTACAAAAAATCGCTAAATAAGTTGCTGTGAATTTGCCGAACTCTCTGTTTGGTTTTGAACCTGTTGTAATTGTTGTGGATCCGAACCTGCTTGAGCAATTTCAACAAACTGCTGTGCTTGTTGAACAGATTGAATAGGGTGTTGCACTTGTTGTTGGTGTTGTCTTGTCATAAAACTTCCCCCCTTGGATAGGCATGCTGTTATATGGTTGAAATAAAAATCAACAGTCCATAAATTTCACAAGTTCAGAGTCATTTATGCAAGGTTAAACGATTAATCTCTCACGGAAGTTATGGTAATAAAAGGAATGGTGAAATGATTATCAAATAGAAATTAAAACATTCCTGAAATTAATTTGGAATCAAATAGTTAGTATTAAGATTTCTTGAACCATACCTTTGCGTATGTTTTGAGCGTTTCATTGGTGGGATCTGTGTATTTGAATAAATTATTCTAAAGAGTAAAATACTCCAATTAGATATATCTGATTCAACATTTGAATTTAACCAACTGTGAAGTGCAAATTCATATTTAGGAGGAGAATGGTTTTGACAAAAGTGAAAGTAGCTATTCTTGGCTCAGGAAATATTGGTTCAGATCTTATGGTAAAACTAGGTAGATCTGAAATTTTAGAATTAACTGCTGTTATTGGTATTGATCCAAATTCTGATGGATTACGTCGTGCGAGGGAATTAGGTTATGCTGCGGTTGATAGTGGAATAGATGGTTTTCTTGCAGATCCGAAATTAGAAGCTGATATTATCTTTGATGCAACTTCAGCCAAAGCACATCTTTATAATGCAAAGGTATTAAAAGAAGCTGGCATAAAAGCAATTGATATGACTCCTGCTGCTGTTGGACCATTATTGTGTCCAGCAGTTAATATGGGGTCCAATTTAGATGAGGATAATATCAATCTCATTACGTGTGGTGGTCAAGCGACAATCCCGATGGTCTATGCTGTAAGCCGAGTATGCCCAGTAGATTATGCTGAAATCGTTGCCACGATCTCTAGCCGTAGTGCAGGACCAGGAACAAGGGCGAATATCGATGAATTTACCGAAACCACTTCACGTGCCGTAGTTGAAGTTGGAGGGGCTAAAAAGGGAAAAGCCATTATGATCTTAAACCCTGCTGAACCGCCTATTATTATGCGTGATACCGTTTATACGCTTGTTGAGGAAGGGAAAATGAACGAAGAAGCAATTAGGAAATCGATTGACGAAATGGCTAAAGTGGTTCAGTCATATGTTTCTGGCTATCGCCTTCGTACAGAACCAGTCTTTGATGGCAATAAAGTAACCATATTCCTTGAGGTAGAAGGTGCTGGAGATTATCTGCCAAAATATGCCGGAAACCTTGATATTATGACAGCTGCAGGTGTAAGAGTAGCTGAAGAGTTCGCCAAAAAAATAAAAACAAGTGCAACAGTTTAAATGATAGAAAGGGGTATAAAAACAATGACAGATAATAGAGATATTCTTATCACTGAGGTAGCGTTGCGAGATGGAAGCCATGCTATTGCTCATCAATATACTGTAGATCAAGTACTAAATGTGGCAAAAGCATTAAGTGATGCAAACGTCCCTTATATTGAAGTATCACATGGAGACGGTTTAGCTGGATCCTCTTTACAATATGGCCTATCAAAAACAGATGAAATGAAATTAATCGAAGCAGCGGTTTCTGTTGCTGGGGAGTCAAAAATCGCCGTTTTATTATTACCTGGTATTGGCACGCTACATGAATTAAAAGAAGCAGCAAATTTAGGAGCAAAAATGGCCCGTATCGCCACACATGTAACCGAAGCAGATGTATCTGCACAACATATTGCTTATGCAAAAGAACTAGGTATGGAAACAGTTGGATTTTTAATGATGAGTCATATGGCTCCAGTCGACAAGATAGTAGAGCAAGCAAAATTAATGGAAAGCTATGGAGCGGATACTGTATATACAGTCGATTCAGCAGGATACCTACTTCCAGATCAAGTTCGTGAGCGTATTCGTGCGCTTAAACAATCTGTAGGAGTAAATGTAGGTTTCCACGGCCATAATAATTTATCTTTGGCAATGGCCAATACACTTGCTGCGATTGATGAAGGAGCTAATCGGATTGACGGAAGTGTGCGCTGCTTGGGAGCTGGTGCTGGTAATACACAAACAGAAGTACTTATAGCCGTTCTTGAAAGGATGGGCATTCAAACAGGGGTAGATTTATATAAAATGATGGATTTAGCAGAGGAAATTGTTGCACCAATTTTACATGTGCCACAGGAAATTACAAGAGACAGCCTAACACTTGGTTATGCCGGAGTATATTCTAGCTTTGCTCTGCATGCAAAACGTGCAGCTGAAAAATTCAATGTTGATTCTCGCGATATTTTAATTGAATTAGGTAAGCGCAAGGTTGTTGGTGGACAAGAAGATATGATTGTGGATGTTGCAGCAGAAATTGCAAAAGCAAGAATGAAGTAAACTTAAAAAATTACACACCCTATGGGAGTGAGAAATAATAGTATTCTCATTTCCATAGCCCTACATTAAAAAAACTATCTATTAACCTGATTAAAACTTTTTTGATAGTGTTGTTCTCGCTTTAAATTTCAAACTTAAAATGAAAACTTTAATAATACAATTTTTGGTTACAAATTATGAAATGGGTTGAAGAAAATAAAAGGGATGATTTCGTGTTTATTGTCACCGAGACAGCAAAAACAGAACTGCAAAACAGGATGAAATTACCGGATAGCGGCCAATTAATCCGTTTACAAATGCGTAAAAGTTGCTTTATGAAATTGAAGTTGACTTTTGAAGAAACTAGTCAGCCAAATGATTCTGAAGTAATAATAGACGGACTTCATTTTATTATTGATAAGGGAGAGTGTCATTATTTCAAAAATAAAAAATTAGATTTTGTTCCAGATACAACTGGTTTTATGCAGTTTGAGATCATTTAAAACATTAACGCAAAACGCGGATGAAGATTTACTAAATAAAAGTTACAATTACTTTTTTATCATAATTAAATTCCAAATAGAATATTCAATGATAAAATGAGATGTCTCTTATCCAGAAACATCTCATATATATCTGTTATTTAAATTTCAGTAATCTTATTGCATTTAAAATAACAATTAAAGCAGCTCCGGTATCACTTAATACAGCCATCCAGAGTGTAAGCCAGCCTGGGAAGATTAACGCTAACGCAATGACTTTAATAATAATAGAGAACCAAATATTTTGTTTAATAATCGTTAAAGCTTTTCTGCTTAAGTTCATCGTATGAGGAAGCTTATCAAGATTATCAGCCATTAAAACAATATCTGCTGTCTCCATTGCAGTGTCCGTTCCTGCGCCACCCATCGCGATACCTAAATCTGCTGTTGCAAGTGCTGGAGCATCATTAATACCGTCTCCAACCATTGCCACCTTATGACCTTCATTTTGCAATGTCTTAATGGCATCTACCTTATCCTCTGGTAATAATCCTGCGAAATACCGATTCACATTCGCTTCAGAAGCAATCATTTTTGCAGTACCTTCATTATCACCAGTCAACATGACCGTTTGGTTAACTCCGCTTTGTATTAATGATTTTAAAGCTGAGGCCGTTGTTTCTCGTATGGTATCTGAAACAGCAATCAACCCGATTATTTGGCTTTGTGTCCCTATTATAACTACCGTTTTCCCATTGCTCTGAATTTCTTGAACATGTTTTTTTACATCCTCTAAAGTACCATTCATTTCTTCGAATAGCTTTAAATTACCAGCGTAATAAATATCATCTTCAATAGTCGCTTGAACACCTTTACCTACGATGCTTTTGAATAACTCGCCATTTTTCGGTTGGATTCCTTTTTCGTTGGCATATCCAACAATGGATTTGGCAATAGGATGCGTGGAATATTCTTCTAGTGTTATGGCTATTGATAGTAGATCTTCTACTGATACATTAAATGCCTTGATTTCTGATACTTTTGGTTTTCCTTCGGTCAACGTACCAGTTTTATCAAACGCAATGGCAGTGATGGCACCGGCTTTTTCTAAAAACGTTCCACCTTTAATTAAGACTCCGTTTTTCGCAGCGTTCCCAATCGCTGATACTATCGCAACAGGAGTAGAAATCACTAATGCGCAAGGACAAGCTATAACTAATAGCTCCAAGCCTTTATAAAACCATTCTCCCCAAGTACCAAATCCAAGTAGTGGAGGCAACACTATAATTGTCAATGCTAAAATAAATACAACGGGTGTATAGATACTTGCGAATCGATCTACAAATGCTTCTGTTGGTGCTTTTTGTTCTTGAGCTTCCTCAACTAAGTGAATAATTTTTGAGATCGTTGTATCTTCAACTAACTTCGTAACCTTTATCTCAAGGGAACCATGTTCATTGATCGTTCCTGCGTAAACTGTATCACCAATATGCTTATCGACAGGAATGGATTCTCCGGTAATGGGAGCTTGATTGACACTTGATTCTCCTTGAATGATTGCCCCATCTAATGGAATTTTATCACCCGGTTTAACAATAATAATGTCTCCGACTGTTATTTCTTCAACAGGTTTTCTAATCATCTCTGAACCCACTAGGACCCAGGCTTCAGGAGGGGCTAGATCCATAAGATTACGGATGGAGCTCCTTGTTCGTTCAATCGATTTCGTTTGTAGGTAGTTACCAATTGCAAATAACCAAACAACGGTAGCACCTTCAAGCCATTCCCCAATAAAAGCAGCACCAATGGCCGCGGCAGACATGAGAACATTCATATCAAGAGAACGGCTTTTGATCGCATAGTACGCAGCTTTAACTGGCTTATATCCACTGATCACCATTGCGATGGAGTATAGAAGGGTAGACATCAAGGGAGAAATTCCAGTAAAAGAACCAATAAAACCAAATGCTATTAGTGCACCAGAAAAGATCACTAAACCATTATCGTTTTTATGTTTGTTCGTCTGTATCGAATTCTTATTTGATTGAAAGGTAGCTTTATAGCCGATCTTAGAAACCTCATTGATAATATCTTCAACACTGCCAGAATGTTCAATTTTCATTTTTCCAGTAGAGAAATTGACGCTTACACTTTTAACAGATGGAAGGGTGTTTAAATGATTCTCAATGCTCTTAGCACAGCTACCACAGTCCATTCCTTCAACATCAAACGTTTTTATATTGCCTTTTAGATTTAAAGGTTCAACAGAATATCCAAGTTTTTTGATCTCATTCTCAATCGGAATGAGGGCATCAGCGTTACTTGCAGCCACCTGCATTTTCGCTGTGTTGTATTGAACCTTTACCTCGGTTATATCCTTTAAGGTGCTTAACCCTTTTTCAATGGTTTTTGCACAAGAAGGACAATCCATTCCGTAGACTCTGTATTCAAGAGACTCCCCAGCTGGAAGAGTTTTCGAAACTGTCTCGAATGTCTGTTGTTCATTACTGCAACAGCTTGTTACTGCTAGATTTTGAGCTTCTGAATTTGTTGCTTCACTGTTACAGCAAGTACTAGTTTTTTGCTTGTTTTCACTTTCAGAGGAAGGGCTGCAGCAGCTTACCGTATCCTCCGGTGAATTACTGCTACAACAACTAGTTTTTTCTTGAATGAAAATGGGTATTGAATTAAAAGTATTTACTGAATCCTTTTTACTTGAACAACAACTTGCATTCTCTTGTTTTGCAGTTGATATACCTGTAGAGATGCAACAGTTTTCTTCTTTATTTTCAGTCACTTTATCTGATCCACAACATTGGTCAGCCAATTTTTTCCCCCCTAATCTATATGACGCTCACAGCATGCAACATCATTTTGAACATCTTCAAGAACAACATCGAACATCGTTAATAAGTCCTTGATATGTTGATTACGCAAACTGTAATAGCAGTATTTCCCTTCATTTCTTCCCGCGATAATTCCACATCCTTTTAAACAGGCGAGATGCTGTGAAATATTCGACTGATTTCCGTTAATTTCTTCTACAATTTGAGATACCGTTTTTTCTTGATCCTTTATACTTTCGAGAATTTGCAGCCTTGTTTTATTAGAAAATCCATGAATGAGTTTAACCTTCATATCGAAATCAAATTCATTTTCTTTCATAAATTTTCCCTCCGATCATATTAGAAAATTCTAATATGTTTGTTATTATCATATTAGAATTCTCTAATATATGTGTCAATTATTTATTTTTCTTTAATAAAAATAAAACGAATAGGTGCTTCAGAATAAGAAAGGTAATAGGTGTGATTTTAATCGATGAGTGACGTGCTTGGTGATTTGATTAAAGGAGGATTGACATAACTGAAGTCTTAGGTAAAAAAAGGGTCTGAGGTGATTTTTTGCATTAGGAATAGCAAAGGTAAAATGATTAAGAATCATAAGATAAAAAAAGTCTAAAACCTCCACATTTCATTGAGGAATTAGACTAATGATCTTTATAATCGAGCTCGATTGTTGAAGCTATATCAATATTAAAATCTTCACAGAGTAAATTAATCTTGCATTCTCTTGTGAACTTCTTCTTCCATATAGGATAAATGTTCTTCCTCGAGGTCGTTTAGTGGATGAGGATGAAACCAAGTAATTTTTCCATTATGATAAATACCTTTGTAATGATTATCTTCATAATTTAATGAAAACTGATTTCTTTCATGAAACTGACCTTTAAACATCTTTTTTTCTATATCAAATTGATTAAACAAAGAAAATTGATCCTGCATTTTTTTGTGAACTTCTTCTTCAATATGGTTGTTAAGAGCTTCTTCCTTGAGGTTATTTAGAGGATGAAACCAAGTAATCTTTCCATTATGATAAATTCCTTTGAAATGATTTCCTTCATAATTTAATGAAAACTGATATCTTTCATGGAATTGACCTTCAAACATCTTTTTTTCTATATCAAATTGATTAAACAATATAATCAACCTCCCAGTTTTAATGTTTATGATTTATGTCTTTCTCTAGTTAAAAGAATAGTCCTTTACTATTAGAAAAACATAATAGAAACATTAAAATTTGATGAGAAAGTCATTATAGGAGGTTCTTATGGAAAATGCGAATGATGACTTACTTGATTACGACCACCGAAATGTACCAGTAGTGACATGATTTATATTAATGGATGACATGTGATTACAACTTAATAACAGGTTTATATACTAGAATATTATTTTCAATAAGATTTAACCATCTTCTCCGAGAGAAATAAACACTGAATACCCCTTGCAATAAAGATGACACTGATTACTCTGTGATTTTCTACAAAAGGGCCAGTTTGTGGAATAACTAAAAAATTACAAATGCATATTAATCCCTTCTTGTAAATTTGTTCCTATTGGACAAAATATGTTACGGGACAGTGCTGCTAAAACATAGCACCTCCCTATAAAAAACGAGGGTGTGAAATAGATGGCTGATATCAACAAAAGCAAACGTGACGATGACGGTACTGGCAAGGCAGTAGGAACTAATGTAGGTGCTTTTACTGGGGATACCATGACTTCTGCTCTTGATCCATTTGGTTCAGTTGCAGCTGCAGGTGCTGTTTCTGGCGGATCGCTGGAAAACAAGGCGGGGAAAGGTACCGTTGATGCCGAAAATCATGGATCCCAAACAAGAGATTATGGTATGTCCTAATTTAATTTGAACACGTTTAAGTGGTAGAATTCAAAATGATTCGTTAGACATTTTTTCTGAGATATAGAACATCCTTTTAATATGTAGATTATTAAGGAGGAAAGCCGTTGACACCGGAAGTTAGGAATTTTGAAGTTGAACAAATACTTAGTGGCCACCCAGTACACCAAAGACACGAATTCTCTTTTACGGTTGATGACAATGAGTTTAAAGGTCATTTTCACGGGGGTGAAATTACGTGGATGCATCCATATCCGAAACAAATACTCGGTGAGCAAAAAGAAGCGAAAATCGAAAACCAAATCCGTGAATTGTTGGGAGAATATGGGGTTTCCAATTGGATTGATGACATTGAAATGACGCAAGTATTTGAAAATCGACCACACGAGCGCCGCCAAGTCACTTTTAAAGTGCAAGGACAGGAGTACAAAGGGTTTGTTCATGAAGGAGAAATCCATTGGTTTCATCCTCATCCAAAACAAAAGCTTAAAGATGAGCATGTTGAAGCGATTGAAACAGAGATTCATGAAAAAGGAGAGAATCTTTCCTAAAGGGGATAGCGTCAGGAATTGAAAGTCTACAACGTTAGGTAAAAAGGCTGACTTATAGGTAGTGTAGTGTTTTTAAAATGAAAAAAATGCCAAAAATCACGACTCTCAATAAAAAAGCAGGGATTTTTGCCATATTTGTTGGACTTAGGTAAGTAAATAATCCATTATGCTTATTCAAGAAAAGGGCGCTTAATGAAGTAACTAAAGCCTAATTTCTCAATTGCTATTCTGAGAAATCAGGCTTTTTATATTTGAGTTTACATAACGTTGAAAATTCGTATTATTGTTAACTAAATAAAAGTTACAATTACACATTCTCATTTTTGAATTCGTAACGTCTATATTTGATCATAAATACAATTACAAGAACAGCCGATAATAAAGCCAATACGGAACTACAAATGATTATTAATCTCCAATTAAATGAGGAAAAAAACATCACAACAAAATGAGGTAATAATGACCCTAAAGTTAATGCTGCTATTTTGATTCCAATCGCCAATCCACGTTTTTAGGACACTATTGTGATAAAAATTTTACAGCGATTGGATATACTCCAGCACGTGTGATTCCAGTAAAAATTCTAAGTAGAATACCGAAAAAAAGGCGTACTCGACTAAAATGAGTAGGGCATTCAATATTGCACTTAGAAGGGCAGAAACTGCAAAAACCTTTAGCGTTATAAAAAAGGAGCTCCTCTTCATCCTAAATTTCAATTTGGATACCGATCGTATATAAGGAACTGTCTCGCTAATTATTTTAAAAATTCAATTAATTCATCTTTTAAAGTCTCTAATTGTCCTTTCACACTACTATCAATTAAATTTCCTTTCTCATCAAACTTTTCACGGGCATTCCCCACTTGGATAATGGGTCTATTGATCAACCTTGCATTTAATGCACACATAACATCCCGTAAATGACTTTGTGAGACTCCAACCTGAATAGACGCAGCACCTATAATGGCAACTGGTTTTCCGGCTAATGGTCTTTGTAAAGAACCTCGTGATAACCATTCCAGAGCATTTTTTAGTACAGCCGTATAGGACATATTATATTCGGGTGAACTCACTACTATAGCATCAGCAGATTCCACTAATTCTTTAAGTTTTACTACTGTTTCTGGCAGGTTTTGTTCTCTTTCTTCACTATAAAAGGGGAGATCAGATAAATCTGCTACTGTAAATTTTAGTTTATCTGGCAGCTGCTGTTCTAATGCACGTAATAAACCACGGTTGAACGAATGTTTACGTAAGCTGCCGCATATTCCCACAATATGTAATTCAGGTTTTATGTCTTCCATATGAAATCCTCCTTGAATTAAAAATTCATAAACAAAGCAAAAATAATATTATCACTTTAATACCTATCTAAAATTACAAATGTAGAAACTTTTTAAGTAATCGCTTAGGAATGTAATGAAATTGATTGTTTGAAACTGAAATAATAGGGCTTTGCCAGTTCAATGGAGAGGCTGAAGAAAAAAATAATATGTATGAAAAAGACTGATTTCAAATATGAGATCAGTCTTTTAGTTATAACGGGATTTAAAAAATGTTCCCTTCCTAATTTAATTATACCATGTAAAAAATGAATATTATAGACTTTGTATTCTCCTATACAACTGCTAAAATCAATAGAACATGACAGGTAAGGAGAGATGTGGAATGAGTTCTTTGGTTCTCGGTTTTCAGGAAATGGAAAAAACACAGCAAAGTCTTGTTGGCGGAAAAGGGGTACATTTGGGGGAATTATCCAAAATAGAAGCTATCCAAGTACCCGAGGGATTTTGTGTAACAACATTGGGCTATCAAAAAGCCATCGAACAAAACGAAACATATCATGCTTTGTTGGATCGATTATCCATGCTAAAAGTAGAGGATCGAGAGCCTATTGGTGAAATCAGCCGGAAGATTCGCCAAATCCTTATCGAAGTAGAAATTCCTTCCGATGTGGTGCAAGCAGTTACTCACTATCTCTCCCAGCTTGGTGATGAACAGGCTTATGCCGTTCGTTCGAGTGCGACCGCTGAGGATCTGCCAAATGCCTCTTTTGCTGGTCAACAAGACACCTATTTAAATATCATCGGAAAAGAACCCATCCTGCAGCATATTAAAAAATGTTGGGCTTCTCTTTTTACGGAACGCGCGGTCATCTACCGGATGCAAAATGGATTTGACCATAGACAAGTTTATATATCTGTTATTGTTCAAAGGATGGTTTTTCCACAGGCTTCAGGGATTTTATTTACTGCTGACCCAATTACTTCCAACCACAAGCTGCTGTCAATCGATGCCAGTTTTGGACTTGGAGAAGCGCTGGTCTCTGGCTTGGTATCTGCCGATTGCTATAAGGTGAAAGAGAATAAAATCGTCAATAAGATGATAGCAGCTAAAAAATTGGCTATCAATGGACGAAAAGAAGGCGGGACCGAGACACAAGAGATCGATCCTGATCAGCAAAAGATGCAAACACTTACTGACCAACAAATTTTACAACTGGCACGTATCGGAAGACAGATCGAAGCTTATTTTGGTTGTCCGCAAGATATCGAATGGTGTTTGGTTGATGATACCTTTTATATTGTCCAGAGCCGTCCAATCACAACTCTTTTTCCCATCCCTGAAGCGAATGATCAAGAAAACCACGTCTTTATATCTGTCGGCCATCAGCAAATGATGACAGACCCCATCAAACCATTGGGATTGTCTTTTTTCCTGTTAACGACACCTGCCCCAATGCGTAAAGCTGGTGGAAGGTTGTTTGTTGATGTCACAGCTAAACTGGCTTCACCTGCCAGTAGAAACGTTTTATTGAGTGCTATGGGACAACACGATCCACTCATGAAAGACGCCATTATGAACATCATTGAGCATGGAGATTTTATAAAATCGTTACCAAATGATCATGAAGCACCAAGGCCCACGAGAGGCAATCCCGATAGGCTGGCGCAAATTGAAAATAATCCCTCAATCGTATCTGATTTGATTAAGAAGAGTCAAACATCCATAGAAGAGTTAAAACAAAACATCCAAACGAAATCAGGATCAGATTTATTTGATTTTATTCTAGAAGATATTCAAGTATTAAAGAAGATTTTATTTGACCCACAAAGTTCTGCTGTATTTATGGCTGCTATAAATGCTTCAACATGGATTAATGAAAAAATGAACGAGTGGTTAGGTGAAATAAACGCTGCAGACACGCTTTCTCAATCTGTACCAAACAATATTACTTCGGAAATGGGTCTGGCGTTATTGGATGTCGCAGATGCGATTCGTCCTTATCCAGAAGTAATTAATTATTTACTACATGTGAAAGATGAAAACTTTTTGGATGAACTGGTTAAGTTTGATGGTGGACAGGAAGCTAGAGATGCAATAATCTCTTTTCTCAATAAATACGGAATGCGATGTGCCGGAGAAATCGATTTGACGAAAACTCGCTGGAGTGAAAAACCAGTTACACTTGTCCCCATGATTCTTGGTAATATCAAAAATTTTGAACCAAATGCTGGCAAGAGCAAATTCGAGCAAGGGCAGCGTGTTGCTTTGGAAAAGGAAAAAGAGTTAATAGACCGATTGAAACAATTACCGAATGGTGAAGAAAAGGCCAAAGAAACAAAACGAAAGATTGACCTAATCCGTAATTTCATCGGGTATCGTGAATATCCAAAATACGGCATGATTAATCGCTACTTCGTTTATAAGCAAGCGTTACTGAAAGAAGCCGAACGACTGGTACAAGCAAACGTTATTCATGAAAAAGAGGATATTTACTATCTAACGTTTGATGAATTGCATGAAGTCGTACGCAAAAATCAACTGGATGACGAGATCATTCGCAAACGAAAAGACGAGTACAAAATATATGAAAAATTAACACCACCACGTGTGATCACGTCTGATGGTGAAATCATTACAGGTAAGTACAAACGAGAAAATCTCCCAATCGATGCTATTGCAGGCCTCCCGGTTTCCTCCGGAGTGATAGAGGGAAGGGCACGTGTGATTTTAAACATAGAGGATGCTAATCTAGAAGAGGGAGATATATTAGTCACCGCCTTTACGGACCCGAGCTGGACACCATTGTTTGTATCCATAAAAGGCCTGGTCACCGAGGTAGGCGGCTTAATGACCCATGGAGCGGTTATCGCACGTGAATATGGCTTACCAGCAGTTGTTGGGGTAGAGAATGCTACTAAACTGATCAAAGATGGGCAGCGAATTCGGGTACATGGCACAGAAGGGTATGTTGAATTATTGTAATGGCTGATTACTATAAGATTTCATGAGTTTTCCAATTATTTTATGAAGCGACGCAAAACATACATTTGCGTCGCTTTTTGCATGGGAAACAGGGGACCTGGTTGAATTTTTTAAAAAGGCTCTGTTATAATTCATTGTTGATTTTTGTGTAGGTATATAAATTCATAGGCGGAGAATTTCCGACTAAATGTATATAGTGGAGGTTTATTAGCAGATATAGGCGGAGATATTCCGATTAACTGCTCTAAATAAGACAAAATCTAAAGATTTGGATAATATAAACGGAAAAACTTCTTTTATTTTTAGGGAAATATGGGTATTTCCCAAAATAAACGGAATTTTTCCGTTTATTTTTCAAATACAGGGAGATCTACATTCAGTTATAACAGAGCCTTTAAAAAAATTAAACAAACTGTCAAATAGCAGAATGATAGTTTGTTAAACGACAGAATTTTCTGTTATTATATTAATTAATGAAAGGGTTTACATAAAAGGAGGAAATGGAATGATTTCTGAAAAACAAAAAGAAGAGTTTATGGAGCCACAATCCCATGTAGAGGAAATTCAAGCAAAAAAACTGCAAAAGCAGTTAGACTATATTTTCAATCATTCGTTATTCTATCAAAAGAAATATGCTGAGGCAGGGATTAAAAGAAGGGATATTCAAGAACTATCTGATCTAGCAAAACTCCCGTTTACATATAAGCATGAAATCAGGGAAAGTCAAAATACACTTCCGCCGCTAGGGACTCATGCAGTGGTAGGGTTAGAGGATATTATTCGTATCCATTCCTCATCAGGAACAACAGGTCGTCCAACATATGTTGGGCTGACAAGACATGATTTTGATGTTTGGACTGAAATGCTTGCGCGTGTATGTTATACACATGGAATTCGAAAAGACAGCATCGTGGTTTTCGCCATGGGTCTTTCCTTTTTTGTGGGAAGTTCGATGAAAGACGGCATTGAAAGATTAGGGGCTACATTTATTCCGGTTGGAACAGGCGCTTCAGATCGCGTGGTTCAAAGTATTATAGACTTCCATGCAGATACATTATATTGTACACCATCCTATGCTACTTATTTAGCTGAATTTGTACGAAAAAACTATCACATGGAACCATCAGAACTGGGTCTTACATTAATGTGTGTCGGCGGTGAACCTGGTGGAGGTCTTCCGGAAGTCCGCAAAAAGATTGAACAGGATTGGGGATGTAAAGTACTCGAGGCCATGGGAAATGCAGATATGGCTCCTGTCTTATTCAGCGAATGTCCTGAACAAAACGGCATGCATTTCATTGGTTCGGACTATGTCATTTGTGAAATTATCGATCCTGAAACAGGTGAAGTGGTGCCTGAGAGTGATCATATGGAAGGCGAACTCGTGTATACAGCGATTGATCGGGAATGTGTACCGCTTGTCCGTTTCCGAACAAGGGATTTAGTTCAAGTGGATACGACTCCATGTAAGTGTGGAAGAAACAGCTTCCGGTTACGTTGCATTGGAAGAACCGATGATATGCTCATTATTCGCGGAGTCAATGTTTTTCCAACGGCAATTAAAGATGTTGTTAACAGTTTTAGACCAAAAACCAATGGTGAGTTTCAAATCGTGTTGAAGGAAAAGCCGCCATTAGCAGAACCACCTCTTCCAATTAAGGTGGAATGCTCGAATGATTTAGCTGAACAAGAAAAAGCCGCATTGAAAAAGGAAATCGAATCGGTATTACGTGCGAAATTGTTCTTCTCTGCCGATGTTCAGTTAGTACCAGAAGGATCCTTGCCACGCTTTGAAATGAAAGCAAAGTATACAGAGGATTTATATATGAAGGCATAGATTTGAAACTTAAAAGAATGGAAACGCGGGTACAGTTCGAGACTGCTGAAAAAGCTTCTTCGTTAGCGATTTTAGACAGGTATTGCACAAAATCCGTTGGTGCTGAAAGAAATCAATTGTGATAAGTCTGATAAGCTAGCGAAAAAAGAAAAAAGATCAAGCTTCGGTAGCCAATAAGAGTGATAGGCTACCGAAAAAAGAAAAAGGATCAAGCTTCGGTAGCCAATAGGGGTGATAGTCTACCGGAAAAGGGAAAAAGATCAAGCTTCGGTAGCCTATCAGGCTGATAAGCTACCGAAAAAGGAAAAAAGATCAAGCTTCAGTAGCCAATAAAGGTGATAGGCTACCGAAAAAGGAAAAATGATCATACTTCGATACCCAATAAGAGAGATAGGCTACCGAAAAAGGAAAAATGAATAAGCTTCGGTAGCCAATAAAGGTGATAGGCTACTGAAAAAGGAAAAATGATCATACTTCGGTAGCCAATAAGAGTTATAAGCTACCGAAAAAAGAAGTCGCATTACCTGCATTATGAAGATCATAATCTTCGCACCTTTACTATATTTAGCAGAGAATGTACGTTTATTCATACAAATATGTACTTTTTCAGTAGTCTCTGATGGTTCTTACGTTTCACTAGGTGAAGAGCTAGAATTCGTACCCGCATTTCCCGTTAGACATCCGTGTCTGTCCTATACTCCAATTATTTCGGTATGTATACAAGCTGCAGAGCACTTAAAGGGTAAGTCTGACCGAGGAAAACATGTCCATTCTTTTTTTTCTCTTCTGATAAGGCTTTAGCTGCCCAATCATTTAATTTATACTGTCCTTTTGTTATTCTCATTTTACAAATCCCGCAACCTCCGCCAATACAACCCATAAGGAACTTTCATTCCCTGCAACTTAGCAACTTCCACAACTGACATTGTGTCGGGAAAATAGAAACTATTATTTTTTAAGGTTATTTTAAACATTTCTTTTAACTTCTTTCTTTGTTTTGTTAGAGATATTGAAACATGGATAATAAATTAAATCCAGTTTACTATTTTTGTATCATAAAGAACCAAAGGGACAATTCCTTGTCCCAATTTGGATCATCATTTTGGGACGTAGTACATATCCCACACGATTACTATTTTCCCTTTTTGCCACTGGATTTTCATCAAATGAGACCCAATCACTATAGCTTCCTGCATATAGCTTTACATTTTGAATGCCTGCCTTTTTTTAACTTAATTCATAATTATAAAATTGTGAATACTGTATATATCCATTTTTTTATATAGTCTTGGAACAGAGTAATTATCTGGTTTATCTGATGAAAGCAATTATTAAGATATATTTTAATCCCTTCTTTATTATGTACATGCCTCCGTTTTCTGTTCTGACGGGGGCAAGAGTGAATACGGGAATCGCTTGCAGGCGGTCCTGTTTTTTGTTGAACTAACGTTCAGTTTACTTTAAAAAGTGATAGACGATATTGATGAAATAATTGAGGGGGAGAAAATAGTTGAATGAAGAAATAAAAAGTTCTTATTTAGGAAAAGTTATAGCAGTTAGTTTAAGTTATAAACATTCATTTTGTAAAGAAAATCGACAAAGTATAAAATTAGTTAAAGGATTCCAATTTTAATGGTATTTACAATGTTAATTCGGTTGCTAATTCTGTTTGGATTTTCCTTCCAAATGCGTTTTTGTACTTCAAAACTAAGCTGCTTAAATTTATGGTGATCTTTTTCCCAAGATCCTTTAAGAGGGAAAGTCAATTCGTGTATAAGTTGACCTTTTCTAATCATCTTAAGAGATATACAAAATAGAAGAAGGTGTATTATGGTAAAAATTTGTTATCGGTCATTCACCATCATTTCTTTAAGCATGGTCTTTATACTAATGTCTTCCTGCGGTCAGTCACAAAGTAAAGACGAAAATCACAGTACGAATAAAACTCCTCGCGAGGTTTTAGGTTTCTACACAGAACAGGAAGGAACATATCCAGGATCTCAACCTACAGTTGACTCGCAATTCTCCCGTTTAAGCATCATTGCACCTTTTTGGTATAAGCTTGATGATAAACGTCCAGGCAGTCTTATAGAATCCGTTACAGCAGATCATAAAAGAAAGGTTATTCAGAGTGCTCATGAAAAACACCTAAAGGTATATATGGTTGTACATAATCTCTTTTATGAAACCGTGGAGAAGGGGAAGCAGGTAGCGAGTAATGTACTCGATAACGATAAAACCCGCGATGTTTTCATTCAGAACTTACGCAATGAAATGAATCAATTTAAATATGACGGTATTAATATTGACATGGAAAATTTGTATTTGACTGACCGGGATTCCTTTAGCCAGATGATAAAAGAATTGTCTGATGCACTAAATCGTGATGGAAAAGTAGTTACGGTTTCAGTCCCGGCAAATACAGGTGATTCCCGTGCTAATCCCTGGTCACCGTGGTTTGATTACGAAAAGCTTGCTCTATTTTCAGATGGGTTAATGATTATGACATACGATGAACACAACCCAAGAACAAAACCCGGGTCAACAGCATCAGTCGATTGGACAGAAGCAACAATTCGTTATGCTTTGAAACATGAAGTGCCACCATCAAAAATTTTACTCGGTATCGCTGGTTATGGATGGGATTGGGATACAACAGCAGGCAAAGCCAAGTATAGCTCCTATGAAGAGTTAATGGGTCAGAAAACAAAATATAAAGCTAAAGTTCTATGGGACTCCCGTTCGAAAACACCTCATTTCAGTTACGTAGATGAAGAACAAAATAGCCACCAGGTTTGGTTTGAGAATAGCGATAGTCTGCGGTATAAGCTAGACCTTGTAGAGAAATATAACTTACGAGGAATCGGGATTTGGCGGCTCGGCTTAGAAGACCCAAAGTACTGGACGACAATACCTGAGATAATAAAAGTAAAAAAGTGATGGAATGGTCATCCCAATCCTGAATATGGGTTCTGAAACAAGGAATGCTTCAGATGGAATAGACAAGTTTGATTTTGACCTAACGAGGGTAAAGAACGAAGATTTAGCTGCCGAAAATTCTTGGTGGCTTTTTCTTATTCAACGGTCAGAATAGTTGCAACCAATCAAAAAGGATTAATCTCCCAAAAGTGCATATCATATCCTGGATGACCAGGCAATGCTCCAATTACTATGGTATATATCAATTGTCATACCTTTCCCAATTTTTTTATAAATATGTCTTGACAAATAATTTTGAAATTCCTTATTGATAAATTTGGCGAATAAATATTTTCATTAAATTACTTTTTAAAAAGTTGTTGAGTACATGGTTAATAACATTTGGAAAGGTAATATTTTTTACTGCGCAGTACGACTACTTATGTAAGCGGTACCATCAATGAGTGCCTGGTACCGAAAGAGTAATAAGATCAATGGCTTACCAACCAAATCTTATTAAATTTATAATAACAAAATTATTATAAGAATTCATTGGTATTTGTTGGTTTATGTCTAATTAGTCGAAAATTAAAGATAGATAGGTGTTCAAACGGTTGCAGCTTAACACACAATCCGATGATAATATGCAATAAAAAATGTAGTTGTTGAACAAACTGGGTGCGATTCTTCAATAACGAAGGATCGCTTTTTACTATTCAATTAAGGGGCAGACAAACGGGTGCAAGAGTTCTGAGCAATGCTATATGGTCTGCTTTTTCTTAAAGGGTTGGGTGAAGAAGGTATAATTTTTATTTTTTGAAAATCTAATTTAATTGAAAAATTAATGTAATTAGAGAAGAGAGGGAGTTTGTGATAATGATAAAAGGTTTCGGGGGAATATTTGGGAGAACTAAAAATCTAAATGCAGTAAAAAAATGGTACAGTGAAGTGTTGAAGATTGAAATAGAAAATTGGAATGGGACTATTATCAAACCCCATCAGGAAATGAAACGCCTTTTTACTAGGGAGATCTGAATTGTACTAAAATGATTGGATAAATATTAAGAAGCCCAGCTTTGTCCCTCAAGAAAATGGACAAGGATCTTATTTTATAAAAGAGAAATAAACTTAATTGAAAAAGTAACCGGTGCATTACTGGAATTTCAGTAATGCCTATTTCTTCTTCAACTATAGGAGGTTAGTTTAATAAAATCACCTTATTTGGTAATATATAGAAAAAGAGGGTTTACTACACTGAAAGATATTAAGGGGTGCTAAGTAATAATGACAACGAATAAAAAAACAGCTGGTAGTAAAAAGTTGTCTGGTCCTGAACAGGTAGCGGAATTTATAAGCAACCTTGAACATCCACTTAAAGAAGAAATTGCCATGGTTCGAAAGATCATTTTAAGCACTGATAAAAAAATTACTGAACATATTAAATGGAATGCACCTAGCTTTTGTTATGAAGGTGAAGATCGAATTACATTTAATCTTCATGGAAAAGGATTTTTTCGACTCGTATTTCATTGTGGTGCTAAGGTAAAAGACCGAAATACAAATGAACAACTGATTATTGATACTAGTGGGCTATTAGAATGGAAAGCAGTTGACAGGGCTATGATGAAATTTACTGATAAAAAGGACATTAATGCTAAAGAAGAAAAACTTA
The DNA here is from genome assembly GCF_036670025.1 of Niallia oryzisoli. Classification (NCBI taxonomy): domain Bacteria; kingdom Bacillati; phylum Bacillota; class Bacilli; order Caryophanales; family Bacillaceae; genus Niallia; species Niallia oryzisoli. The sequence goes on from NZ_CP137640.1 coordinate 2,601,720, forward strand.
AAGAAATAATCACGAAGTGGCTAGAGGTTATTTAAGATGGGTGATGCCCATTCTTCCACTAACTGGGTGCTTTGATCGAATAAGGATTAACGCTTTTTCTTGAATATATTGTGAGGGAGCGGAAATACGGCTAGAGGCAACCCTAGCCGCTGTATCGTACAAATTTGTTTCGTAGCAAATATACAAACAAAAACATGAACAAAGGCACAATGTAGCTGACCATTTCAGTAAACATGGATGGTTGTTCGTGCATAGTTAATACTAGTCCCCCATCTGTGCTACCGAGGGTTCCGTTAAAGATACCGTAGCAGACGTTCAGACCCCAATGGATGCCAGTGTCCGCCCAAAGCGAACAAGTTTTATAAATCGCATAGGTTAATGAAAGTCCGAGGATAAGAGAAAACAGCATGTTAGCTATACTAAACCCTTTATTCCAGGGAAGAAATGTACTAATACAGGTGCATTAGCTTAACAACTGAGGTAGCTGCTGCACCTTCGTTTCTTATTTAACAAACGGATCAGGTTAGTTGAAGAACTTTAGAATTAAACAAAAAGAGTTGCATAAAATTAGCAACCCTTTTAAGTCAACTCTTGAGACAATGTTTTTTTTCTTATAATTGAGAGATTGCCTGTAGAGTTGACCATGTAGCACTGCTGAATGCCTGATAATTTGTGACAGCTGCTTGAAAATCCTTCTCACTTATGGCGGCAGTGGCATCATAAATAACTGCTGTTTGGAATCCATTCTCGATTAAGTCTCTCATATGTGATTCTACACAAATGTTTGATAAGACACCTCCCAAAATCACCTTGTCTTTCCTATGCTGACGTAATTGATAAACAAGGTCATTTGTCTGCGGACTGGCAATCTTATGGGCTGTCGCAATGATAGTTTGGTTAGCTAAAATGTATGGCTTAAGTGAAGGAACCCAGTCGGCTCCTACAGAAGTGTAGTCATTTTGTTTTTGATATACTTGAAGCTTTAATAACATTTCTTGTTCAGCCCCAGTAAATTGCCAACTATAATCATGGGGAGTTCTGCAGTTTCATTTTTTGTTATGAAACTGCAGAAAATTGTATAATCGTCTGAAAAGGCGTGATCATCCTAATGGTAGAAACAATCAAAAAAATAGAGTTTTGTTTAGGATTCTTCCATAACGGTTATGTCTTATAGTTTGCTATAATAGAATTGTTTGCAAATGCTGCCAAAGGTGCAGCAATACGATCAGTTTGGATGGGATGTCAATGTTTTGTCAGTTTCTTCAGGATCAATCGATTCAGAATCGGCCATTGAAAATCATCTATCAATATATTTTTCAAAATGGATTGGTATCAAGGGCCGAAATCATTGAAAAAACAAATTTGAATCGCGGGAAAGTTGCGCGATCGTTGAAAGAACTTCTCGATCAAAATTATATTCGCGTAGAAGGCTTGGGAGACTCAGAAGGCGGGAGACCTCCGTCTCTTTATCAGATTAATCCTGTAATTAGCTTTCTTATCGGAATTCAAATAACAAGGTGGGAAACGAAGATTGTTTTATACGATCTGTTATTAAATAAAATCGATGAGAAAACGATTATCATGATGCCTAATCATTCTCCTAATATAGTAATTGAAGAAATAAAGAGTACGATCAGAAAGTTTATGGAATTGTATCATTTTCAAGTTGATGACATTCTTGGGATTGGAATTGGGGCCATAGGACCATTGGATAGTGATCAAGGGATTATCTTACAATCCGAGCCGTTTTTACCGATTCATTGGGGGAGTATTCCCATAGTTGAACAAATGAAAGAGGAGTTTCCGGTATTTGTAAAATTAGATAATGCAGCAAATACCATCGTTCTGGGCGAGAGTAAACAATACCCGGCCTTTCAAAATATATTAAATGTCACAGTGGGGTGGACATGGGGTTCTGGTGCAATTCATAATGGGAAATTACTCAAAATTGAGAGCGGTGATATTTGCGGCTATGGCCATATGGTGATCCAAATGGACGGGGAGCCATGTTACTGTGGAAAAAAAGGCTGTATGACGGCTTATTCTTCCCTTTATGCGATTATAGAGCAGATAAAGGAGAGTTCTCCTGCGTATTATCATTCAAGATTAAAGGACTGTTCTCCTATTGAACAAATTGGTCGTATGGTACTAGACCAAGATCAGCTGACGAAGAATGTCATCCTGGATTCAGCCAAATATATCGGGGTGGGTGTAGCAAATCTTGCTACTGTGTTTCACTCGGAATTAGTTCTTGTGAATGGTCCTTTAATTGATCGATATCCAGGCTACTATGAGGAAATCATTCATCATGCTTCGTTACATTTGAATAACCAAGGAAAGATTCAATTTAGTAAAGGGAATTATCAGCTTGATCCTGGAACTCTCGGTGCAGCCATGTTAGTACTGGACAGTTTGCTAGGCGAATGATGAATAGACTCAAAAAAAGGATTGCTTCCAAAAGTGGAATGGCGGCAATCCTTTTTTTGAGTCTATTTACCCTTTTTAACAAACAATAGTTGACAAAATTCTGAAAAATTAATAAATTCAACATATGACTTTTGCACAATTTGTGTTAAAGTGCATCACTAGTATTAATTTCCCCATGCGATTACTCATTTTGAAAAGGAGAGAAGCATCATGAAAGAGAAAAAATTCATGTCTAGGCCATCCCGATCTAAACTTACTATGTTTGGTACGGCAATGGTTATGGCTTCGGCCATCACACTTAATGGCTATTCAGCCATTGCATCCGATTCCCCAAAAGAAAAAGATGCAGAAAAAAAGCAAAATAAAACAACGGAAAAAAAGAAAGAAGAATCGAAAACAAATGTCGTCTATATCGTTTTGGACGATTCTGGGTTTTCCGATTTAGGAAGCTACGGATCAGAAATTAAAACACCGAATATCGATTGGCTTGCTGAAAATGGGCTTCGCTATAATAATGCCCACGTCACTCCGCTTTGCTCACCGACACGGGCGGCTTTGCTGACAGGGAGAAATACGCATGAAGTAGGGGTCGGAACGGTTACGAATTTTGAATTAGGGCCTGATTTCCCTCAGAAGCGCGGTGCCATCAAACCGGAGGCGGGGACAATCGCAGAAGTGCTGGGTGAAAATGATTATAACACCTACGCGGCTGGGAAATGGCATTTGGCTCCGACAGAGGAAACATCACCGGCAGGACCTTATGATAACTGGCCGATTCAAAAAGGCTTTGATCAATATTATGGTTTTCTTGAGGATTCATCCGATCAATATAGGCCTGACTTAACGATTGATAATACACAGATTCCTTCACCAACAGATGAGAACTATCATTTTTCTGAAGCAATCGTTGAAAACGCTAACAGATATATCACCAATCAGGCAAGTGTCTTCCCGGATAAATCATTCTTTTTATACCTGACATTTGGTGCCCAGCATTCTCCGCATCAGGTTCCGGAAGAATATATTGATCAGTATAAAGGGGTATATGACAAAGGCTGGGATCAAATTAGACAAGAACGTTTTGAGAGACAAAAGGAATTGGGAATTATTCCTGAAGATGCGGTACTCGCTCCAAGAAACAATGGAGTGAAAGCTTGGGACGAGCTGAATGAACAGGAGAAGAAGAATTACATTCGACTGCAGGAAACTTATGCCGGCTTTTTAACTCATACAGATGAACAAGTTGGAAAATTACTCGACAACATTCGTCGAACAGATCAATTAGACAATACCATGATTGTCTTAATTTCAGATAATGGCGGCAGCGGCGGCGGACAAGCGAATGGATCTGTTAACCATTCCATCAACTATAATGCCTTAGGAGAAACAATTGAAGAAGTCGATGCCCTTCATGAAGAATTTGGGAGCATGAAAGCGGGAACGGAATTCCCTGCTGGATGGGGACAAGTAAGTAATACTCCTTTCAGTCAATACAAGAACTCTACCTTTGCCGGCGGAATGAACACACCGCTGATTGTTTACAATCCTAAATTGATTAGTGATCCAGGTTCTATTCGTTCCCAGTATGTGTACGTCAGCGATATTACTCCAACTGTCTATGACATCACAGGCATCACACTACCGAAAGAAATCGACGGAGTTAAGCAAATGGCGATTTCCGGACAAAGCTTCAAGGAATCATTGACCAATCCAAAGGCAGCCGGTAAAAAGACACAATACTTCGAGGTATCTGGACATCGCGCGATTTATCATGATGGCTGGAAGGCCATGACCAGTCATAAAAAAGGTGATTCCTTCGACAAGGATCAATGGTTCCTCTATAACGTGAAGAAAGATTTCACGGAACAGAATAATCTAGCCGATCAATATCCGGAAAAATTGAAGGAACTTCAAAAGTTATGGTGGAAAGAAGCGGAAAAATATGAAGCACTTCCATTAACCGATACGTTTTTAGAGGGATTTTTATCGGTTCCTGAAGGTTCGATAAGAGCAGACAAGCACCTTGTCTATTATCGGGGAATGGACCGCTTAACCGATTCAGCCGTACCGCCGCTCGTCAATCGATCCTATGAAATTAACATCCCAATTAAACGGGCAGATGCATCGGAGGATGGGGTACTTTTAGCACATGGCGGTTTGGATAGCGGTTATACCTTCTATATCCAAAATAATAAACTAGTTTACGAGTATCGTATCGGAGAAAGAACAAAAGCTTCGATTGTATCCAATACCGATGTGCCGGTTGGTGAATCAATCATTTCCTTGAAATATGATAAAACCGGAAAGCATCAAGCGGTTGGAACGTTATATATAAACGATACAAAAGTGGGTGAAACGAAAATCGAAAATACGTTACCGTTAAAATTATCCTTCGAAGGTATTGATGTCGGAAAAGATACCAAATATCCAGTATCACCAGCGTATGCGGATAAAGGCGAATTTGAATTCAAAGGCGAACTAGGCAAGGTAGAGTACATTCTCGGGGATGACGCAGAATTAACCGTTCCACGAGCAAATTAATCCACAAGGTGACCAGTGGCAGTTTTGTCACTGGTTCCCTATTATTTATGAGGTGAAAGAATGAATACAGCGATTGAAAAAACAAAAACCAACTTTCATATGTTAGCTAAACCATCCGGCCCAATATGTAACTTAGATTGCCATTATTGCTTTTATACGGAAAAGGAATCTTTATTTGTGCCAAAGAGCACGTTTCGAATGTCAGAGGAAACGCTTGAACATTTTATCAAAAGTTACATACAAGCACAGGATGCAGAGGAAATTCCTTTTGTATGGCAGGGCGGCGAACCTGCTTTAATGGGCCTGAATTTTTATAAGAAAGTAGTAGAATTGCAAAGAAAATATGCTAATGGAAAAAAGATCTCGAATTCGCTGCAAACGAACGGAACCTTATTAACAGAGGAATGGTTTCCGTTTCTTGCCGAGAATAACTTTTTAGTCGGCTTAAGCCTGGATGGGCCAGAGCAAATACATGATAATTACCGGGTAGATCGAGGCGGGAAACCAACGTTTCACCGAGTTCTAAAAACGCTGCGGAATCTGCAAAAATACAATATTTCCTATAATGTTTTGACCTGTGTCACGAAAGAATCCTCACAATACCCGCTTGAAATCTATCAATTTTTGAAAAATGAAGGGGTAAAATTTATACAATTTATCCCAATCGTGGAAAGAATGGCTGACGAACAAGCAACTGCGTTAGGCTTGCGGCATGCAACACCTTACTCAATCAATGAAGAGGGAGTACATCTAGCTCCTTGGACCGTGAATTCTGAGAAATACGGGGACTTCTTAATCACTATTTTTGATGAATGGGTGCGCCACGATGTCGGGGAAGTGACTGTGATGAATTTCGAAAGCTCGTTAGTGGCTTGGATGGGTCTGCCGGCAACGGTATGCATTTTTGCCGAAACCTGCGGGAAAGCCGCCATCATTGAACATAATGGAGATGTCTATTCCTGCGATCATTTTATGTATCCGGATTATAAGCTGGGAAATGTTCAGTCACAAACGTTTCAAGAGATGATTGATTCCATTCAGCAATATGAATTTGGTCAAGCGAAAAAGAACTCATTGCCAAAATATTGCCAAACCTGTGAAGTGAAATTTGCCTGTAACGGAGAATGCCCAAAACACCGATTCCTAACCACTCCCGACGGCGAAGCTGGACTCAACTATCTTTGTGCAGGGTACAAAAAGTATTTCACCCATATCCATCGATACATGAAAGCAATGGTGCAGCTACTCGAACATGGACTCCCCGCCTCTAAAATAGCCGATCTCATTAACCATCCAATCGTCATAAAACAATAGAAGCAGAGGACGGTTCCTACGTTTCACTAATTTCCTTATAAAAAGACGTGAAAGGATTGACTAAAAGATTTACTAGAAAAAAATATCACTTTTTGAGAATACCAAAGATTGGCTTAAACGACCACCTGCTAAATTCGGTGGATTTGACATAGAAGTATACGACTAAAGGTATCTCTAAGTCTTTACGTTTAAGTACAGTCAATTCTCCGACATATTCAGTCTTCCATCCTGGATATGTCATTTTTTTGATTTTAAACAAACCTAGTATAATCGGGTAAAATTCATCCAACCTTAGAGAACTTTAACAAACACATGTAACGTTCTTTGTTATTTAACAACCCTAAATGGGATTTCAAAATAAGTTATTAAGAAAATGATGATAAATATAGATATTATATAAGCTCGGAATGGTTTAAATTGATGAAGGGCAATGACTGAGAACATCATCATATCAAATAAAAAGGAATACCAAATCTTCCATCCATTTTGATAGGAGATTCTTCCGAATTTATATAAAATCAACTCAACAAAAATATAAATTCCAGACCAAAGAAGTATGTAAAACAGTTGTCGAAACCGTGTTGTTGGAAAATGGGAAAGAAATAGAAAGATACTAACAGGCATCGTAATTAAAGCATAAATGATGACCACCATTTGATGTCCGTAAAGAAAATCAGGATGGAACTTCCATAAAGTATTTTCTTGTACAATATATTCGTATAGCAATCCACCAGTTGCAATAAAAAACATACTTGCCTGATATTCTCTCCAGTTCCTCCAATTTCCCCACTTGAAAGAAGCCAAAATGGTGAAAACAGTAATAGCGACGTGCATCAAACACAACCCTTTCGAATGCTTTAATAACAGTTTCCTCTTTTTATGTAAAATAATGTAAGTCGTGACTTTAAGTTGTTCCTTTTGGTAAAGCTAATTGGAGGTTAATATACTTTTAAAGAAACTATTGGTGCTTCAATAACGCATATATTTCCATTTTGGTTAGTCTTTTTTTTCATAAAGAAAGCAAATAAGTTTAGAAATGTAAAAAAAAATAAATGCTAAAATCCACAACCCCAATCTTCTTTGTTAAACGGCTTTTTTGAAAAAATTTTAATGAATAATCTTATTTTTTCCTAAAGTGGACCAGCTATTCTATCTTCAACTATCTGCTTAGGTTACAATGAGCAATAATTCATTGAGGTATAGATTATTTAAAATTAAAAAGTCTTCCGTCATGGAAGATTTTTTGTTAGGAAACAAAGGAATTGTTCCCAGGTTTCATCAATGGAGAATAAACTCCAATGGCACTTATTTTATCTGTCTGTGGTGCTCTAATATGGATGGGAATTTATACTAAAAAAGAGAAGGTTGATTTGGAAACGGTAACAAACCTGAATGGGTAAAATCTTAAAGCATGTGTCATAAACACAGGCGCTTTCTTACTTTACGAGTAAACATGATGAATGATCAAATGAAAAAAATGGCTTATTTTAGATACCTGCTTATAAATAAATTTTTTCTCCAATCCTAGATAGATCGCTGGATCATGCTTTAAACCATCTCATTTCAAATAAAGATGTGCAACATATTTCTCTATTAATGAAGGCAAACCTAAAAAATTTCAAGTTATGTTACTGCACGAACGGGTGCCTGAGTGTAACAAGATGTTGTTACGGTAGCCTTTTATTGAAGTAAAGAGCAGTTTAGGAAAAAAGCGATTTTTAAAATAGATAAGCTGAAGATAAACAAAAAGGGCCTTAGCTAGTAAGTAACTAAGACCTTTTTCATTTGACGTAATGTTAGGTCGTTCATTCATCCTATTTTGGTAATTTATCCATCAATGGTACTTAAAGGCCTTGTTACCCTAAAGGGTTATGCTTGTACATCTTTATTATTTATACAAGGAATACAATACCGATGATGGTTTAATTCTTCGAACATATTTATTTTACTCCAGCTTTCTTAAGGGCCTCGGCAATCTCTTTTGCAAACTCTACAGGATTTTGAACTGATTCAAGGTGCATATAGATGAGTCGTGGTTTTTCAAACAACCAGTGGTTGTGAATAGCTGTTACTTTGATATGATCACTTTTTTTGATAGCTTTTAAAAAAGGATTTACTTCTTCTTGTAATAAAACAAGTTCAGCTAGATTCAAAGTTTCATTTTTCTTAGAAATTGGTTCGAAACTAAACTCAAGAGCAATTACCAAATCCGATTGTGTAGGATGTCCAAGGATTGACACTTTTAAATCTTTTCTTTCCCTTGTGACCATACATACATTCTTTTTTTGTTCAGCTTCGCCTTTGAGGATTTCAGCTAGTTTTTCACATAATGATTTAGCCATAAAATTTCACCTCCCTAAAAAGTTATACTTCATAGTATGAAGAGAGAGAGGTTGTGGACAAGCCAGAAGTTTATTTTACAAAAAATAGGTTTAAAATTAATCTTTATTCCTACCTATTAGGCATACAGTTTATTTATAAGATTGCTCAGCTGATAGAGGTTTAGCGCTACGTCATTGCACTTTATGATTGGTCCATAATAAGCTGGAGGTTTATGTTTGTTAAATGTATATAGAGCTGGTGGAAACTTTCTTAACGACTTCTAGTATTATAGCAGCACCCAAATAAGGGACAGAGAAAATAAAATGTAATATATTAAAGAACGAGGAGACTATTATTGGATATCTTAATTAGACAAGAACTCACTGAGGAATATAACACGACTGAGGAAGTTGTTAAGAGGGCCTTTTTAGCTTATGGAATATTCAAGCTCCCTTTGAGGTTCCAGAAGTAGTATTTATGGCCATGGAGTTAACTGAAAACTCTTTCAAAAAAGTGCAAGGCGTCGTTCATTATTCAGCAGTTATTTCAGAATAAAGTTAGGTGGGTCACTTATTCCGGGCATGATCCAAAGGAATTGTTACATTCTTTTTTACAGGAAAAATTGGTTGATGAACTAATTATAACAGTGGCATCAATTTTGCTGGTACAGGGATTCCGTTATTTAGAGCAGGAAATTATCAATTAGATCTCACATTGAAAGGAATGAGGAGATTTAATCAGTTTGTTGAACTACACTACGAAGTTAATAAGTACACATTTTAATTAATGAATACAAACCTCTTTTTAAAAAGCAAACTCGTGACACCCTTTTTGCTTGGTAGTGATATTCTCAAAAAAGGTCAGATTGTAAATATGGTTCTATAATGTATTGTTCTGTTCTAAAATGATAATATATTTATTCTTTAGAACGAAGGAGAATCAAATATGCAATCAGAGGATTATAAGTTTGCAATACTTAAAGCAAATAAAACGGATTTAGATGCAAGGAAACAGATGTCCGAAATTTTTGCCGAAGGCTTCACACAATGGCTTGTTTTTTTTTCCAAAGATAAAAAGGTCATCGCAAAGGCTTTTGCTCATATGTTTGTTTTAGATCAATTTTATGTAGCGATTGCAAATGATAAAATTGCTGGAGTGGCGGCATGTACAGATGGGAAAACGTTGTCTGTACGGTTAGATAAAAAAGAGTTGAGGAAGCACTTAGGATTCTTTAAGGGAAGCATGGCATGGATCTTTTTAAAAAAGGAATTTGAAACTCTTAATCAAAATTTCCCTTCTAATACAGGCTCGATTGAATTTGTAGGAACTTCTCCTGAATTCCGAGGGAAAGGTGTTGCATCTCAAATTATCCAATATATTATTGAAAATACACCATACAATGATTACGTAATCGACGAGGTAGCCGATACGAATACCCCAGCTATGAATTTATATAAAAAAATGGGCTTTGAAGAATATAAAAGAAAACCACTTCCAGAAAAAATAGCAAAGAAAATCGGAATTAATAATTTTTTGTCTTTAAAATATGTAAAGAAGTAAGAATATTTTTCTACTGGTTTTTCACCGAAAAAAGGACGGTTCACACGTTTCAAAATGGACAATAACTTAAATAAACCGTCCCCGCGTTTCATTTATCTTCTCGGATTAAACCACTGTTTAAATAAATTCCGGGAGTAATTGTCTTAACTTTTCAACATGTCCTCGGTTCGTGTTAATGACCTCTTCAACCATTTTTTTGCTTTCTGCATCTAAATCTCCTCTAACAAGTTCCTCTGAATATTGGATGCCATATTGATCGATTCCTTCTAATGCATCCTCAATGATTTTCTTTGTATCATCAGGCAGCATGACTTTGTGCATGAAACTGTGAAACGAACCAGATATTCCTTCGTCATCAGCCGGCACTCCTCCTAGATTCTGAATTCGCTCAGCTAATTTGGAGGCATTCTGCTTTAACTCCTGCTGCATCGATTGGAAGTTCTGCCGCAATTCTGGATGATTTAGCTCTTGAATATAATGCTCGAATCCCCGAATCCCCATGTAGGTTCCTCTCAGTAAAGTATTCAATTCCTCAACAATAACATCATTCTGCATATTCAACGCATCCTTTCCAAAAATTTGCTGTTATCACTAGGATTAATCTATTAACATATCTTAATTTGTCATATTTTTAATGTTATGTTCATAGATGTATTCTCCCTTATAAGCAAAAGTTATATTCTGAGTTCTTAAATACTGAATACATTGTTTCCGACATGTAAATGATATGTGTTTGGAACGTAGGATTATTAAATGGAAAAAGCGAGAAAAGCCGTGACTTCAGTCAATGATTTGGATTTGCTTTTTTAAATAATGGGATGTGACTTTTGCCAGGGGAAAGGAGTAGAAGTTATGTATAAAAAAGCAGGCTTTATCTTTCTATTAATGATTAATCTATTCATATCATTCATTGTACCTCTATCCGTTCAGGCAGCTGATTCTTTCGATCCAGCCGCTGTTGATGAATATGTTACAAAATATATCGAAAAAAGCGGACTGCCCGGTGTAGCCATTGTGGTCGTAAGAAATGGTCAAGTCCTATATGAAAAAGGATATGGTCATGATTCTGACGGAAAACCACTGACAGCAAAATCTAAAATCGGTATTGCTTCCGGTACAAAGCCTTTTACTGCATTTGCTGTTTTACAATTGGTTGATGAAGGAAAAATCAAACTGGACAAGCCTGTAGTGTATTATCTTCCAGAACTAACGCTTGATGATGCAAGGTGGAAACAGGTGACTGTAAGTCAGCTTTTGAGTATACGTCCGGGCTGCCAAATCCTACTATTGTAGGTCCGGCGAATACGTTAAAAGAAGGGGTAGAACGTTTTCATGATTGGAATCTACAATCTGATCCTGGAGAAAAATATTTTTATAGCAATGCAAATTACTGGACCCTGGCTTATTTGGTAGAACAAATGAGCGGGATGAAGTTTAATGACTATCTAACACAAAACGTATTTTTACCGCTCGGAATGAATGACTCAATTTCTTTAGTGAACTCTGGGGATATGGTAGAATCAGGAATCCCTCGAGGATATATCACATTATATGGTACAGCCATGCCATGGACAGAGCTTGAACAAATGTTCAGTGGTTCAGGGAGTATCTTTACGACAGCCAGAGATATGGGAAAATGGTTATCCATGCATACGAACGAGGGGAAAAATGCTAACGGAGATCCATTATTATCTCAAGCGCTGCTGAAAGAGTCTTATTCACCACAACCTGGAAGTGAAAAATATGGGCATGGATGGTCGAATAGCTCTCCGATAATTAAACCAGCACGTATTTCTCATAGCGGTTCACTCTCTACTTTCCAATCACAGCAAGATATCGTTCCAAGCAGTGGATATGCGGTTGCCGTTTTACTTAATAGTTTTACTACTGCATTTGAGCATTCATATGAGATTAGTTCAGGAATCATCCAATTGACTGAGGGACAAGAACCTGAATTGAAAGCTCCAACACCTAAAATCATTGATTTCTCATTGGGTGCTATGACATTCGTATACTTGATTTTAGGAGTCAGTGGAATACGAAGAAGTAAAAAGTGGTCGGATAAACGTAAACAATATCCAGCATGGAGATTCTATCTCCGTTTAATCCCACAATTAATACCTGTCGTGGGAATTGGATGGTTATTATTCATTGTTCCAACACTAAAGAATAACAGCTCGACGATGCTGGATGCGTTCGGTCTTTTCCCAGCTGCAATGATTTTATTGTCGGTCATGTTCATCATTGGATTGATACTTCCATTTTGCGAGTATATTATCGTGTAAGGCAGAGTTGAAATGAATGATAGTGAATAACTTTAATTAGACTGCTGAAAAAGTGTTTATCCGAAACAGTTAGCAGACAGTTTATTAATATACAGGAAGAAAATGGACTTTTTCAGCGGTCCTGAATCGTGCCCATGCATTTAGTGGGAAATCGGAATTGACGTGATTGTCTATCCTAATGTCTTCATTCGGAATATAATAAAGATAGATAGAATTTACAAAATAATCGATAACAACCATTTAAGTATTCAAATGTTTTAAATTTAAAAATTACTGAATACTATTAAACGAGGAGGGTTATGATGAAAAAATATCTTTTAACCAGCTTGTTAGCACTCGTTTTGTTGTTATGTGGATGCATAATAGATCGTGGAAATCCTTCTACTACTAACAATAGCTCGAATCAAGTAAAGGAGGAGAAGAAGGGAAACCAGGAAACTAAAGATCATGAAAATGGACAGAAGGAATCTGAAACTGAGTCAATTTCAATTGAAGACTATTATCCAATAGAAAAGAATGTTCGATACGTGTATGAAGGAACAGGAAATGAATATGCTTCTTATGATGTCTATATCGATTATGCTTCAGAGCATAAAGTGCAGCAAAGAATTGATAATGGCGGAACTGTATTAGCCCGAATCGTTGAAATAAAAGATGGGAAATTAATCAAAACGTATTCGAGGGGAGAAGCTTATTATCGAGAAAGTCTATTAAACTCTGAAAATGGAGAAGAGGAAGTTCTGTTAATGGAACCTTTAAAGGAAGGAACTACTTGGAAGTTAAAGGATTCAAAAGTCAGAACCATTACCAACCTTTCAGCTAATGTATCCACACCATCCGGCAATTATCAAGCCATTGAGGTAACTACAAAAGGTCCTGATGGGGATACTCTTGACTATTATGTCAAAGGGATTGGGTTAGTTAAAACCTTATTTCAATCAAATGGGATGGAGGTCAGTTCCTCTTTAAGTAAAATAGAAAAAAACGTTCCGTTCGTTCAAAATATTCAATTTTATTACCCAAATATAAATGACGATCAATTATATTATGTAAGTAAAGAAATATCCTTTCATACCAATGACATCACTAAAATGGTATTAGCACAGGCATATAAAGAAAATGTATCAGATTCAGTGAATACTGTATTTTCAAGGAATACAAAAATTAATAGTTTGTATCTAAATCAAGATAACAATCTATATATCGATTTAAATAAAGCTTTTTTAACAGAAATGGTTGCTGGATCAGGGCTTGAAAGGATGATTCTTCAAAGCATCGTCAATACCTTTGGACATTATTATGGGGTAGAAAAAGTATACCTTACCATTGATAATGAACTCTATTTATCTGGACATATTTCATTGAACAAAGGAGAATTTTTAACGGTAACACCTATTAACGAGGCGATTGAATTACTGCAGTCAAAGTGACAGCGAACGACAGGCACTATCCAAAATTCGGATGGTGCCTCTAACTTTAACGGATTTCCCGAAAGAAGTTTCCCTCCCTCAAGAAAGGCCGTAGCCCATTGAAAAAAAGAAAAGACGAGCTGATAGGAGTCAGCTCGCCTAAATAGTAAACGTAAACATCAATGATAAACCCAATAGGAGTTAGGGCAACATCAACAAAGTGATTATATCGTATAGAACTTCAAACGACAAGGAGGGAAATGAAAATGGAATAATTTTCAAGTACTCTTTTCAAGTGAATTTAGAGAAAACCAATAGTATTATGAACCACTCCATTTTCAATGGAATTTACAAAATGTAAAGCTATTTTAAAACGAAGGAGGTAGCTCTCGATAGTCTTTTTCAATCCCTTTTGGGAAAGCTTCGTTCCTTGTTTCTGTCACACTGTCTCTCTATTCCGTTTTAATTTTTGAATATATTCCTTAGGATTTCACTGATATCAACGGATTTTGCTTTCTTGTGCTCCTTATTATAGGAAAGCCCAAAACCGTAACCATACTTGTCACCAGATTGTGCTTGGTATACATAGGAAGGGGCTTCATCAAAACCTGGTACGTCCATCTTGTCGATTACTAAAGCTTCCTTACTTGCTGGAATGGTAAGAGGAAGTTTTCCTATCGGATTAAATTTTCCACGTATGACATCTATTAATGCTTCCGTTTTCACTCCGAACGTTCCAATGACAGCTGCTGCATTCGGTTCAATTTCTTGAATCAGCCAAGGACTACTAAAGTTGATGACAGTAAGAGTCGGTACCGTTTTCTGTATTTCGATAATCCGACTTTTGTTATGAATATTCGTATCTGGTCCTATGGAAATCGACGGTTGCTTCGAAAGAAGATCTTGTTTGGGTTTTATCCAAACAAGTGCATGTGTGGCTTCTTTCAAATGGTCCGTCAAAGTGATGTCCGGATCATATTTCTGAATGGTTTCTTTAAATGCAATCGTATTTGCATTCTGTTCACCAGATGGGAACGACTCGACATAAAGTTTCATATCTTTTATTTTTTTATCATTAAGGGGCAAAAGCTTCTGATCATTACGTAATAAGATAATAGACTTCCGATGAACTAAATCCGCCTTTTCTTTTGAGGCGGGATTATTAACCACTTCAATTGCTCTTTTCGAATCTACATACGGGTTTTCAAATAAACCTAAATTCATCATTTCTGTGAGTAAATAAGCCACGGATCGATTGATTTTCTCCTCACTCACTAAACCTTGTTCTACTGCATGTATAATTGGCTGTGGATCTTTCTGTCCGGAAAAAATATTTGCACCAGCTTCCAATGCTTTAGCCACTCTTCCTTCTATCGGTAAATCTTTAACACCCCATGCCATGCCAACTGCCGCCCCCGTATCTGTGTTGACATATCCTTTAAAACCAAGTTTCTCACGCAATAAATCGGTTATAAACGCTTTATTAAAAACAAATCCGACTTCTTCAAATTGCTGATTTTCATTAAAGGGAGGAAGCCCTTGATCTGCACTTATATTACTTGGATAAGCATAGTAGGGGATGATTGAAGTTGTTCCAGCTTCAATGGCTGCTTTAAACGGTGGAAGATGATACTTTTGCAAGCTCCCTTTTGTTGGATAAATATTAAAATTCCCTTCCGCAAAATGTGGATCTTTTCCCAAATATCTTGATCCCCCGCCAGGAAAATGTTTGGTTGACAGAGAAACACTGTTTTCGTTAAGGTACTCACCTTGAAAACCTTTGATTAATGTATAATTGATATCCGAAACAAGTTTAGGATCTTCTCCAAATGTTTCTAAAATCCTTGACCATAACGGTTGTGTTGCAACATCAGCATTGTAGCCATACATTTTACGAAGACCAGAGGACGTCCATTCTTTTCGGGCAATTTGAGCAAATTCTCTAATCAAATCAAGATCACGGGTTGCAGCCAGTCCGAGTGAATCTGGAAATATGGTAAATTGACCAGGCTCGTCTTTTGCAGGTATATAGTAATCCTTTGCTTCTTCTATTTTTGCAATGTCAGCAATCGTTGTGGCATGATTCCGCGGATTTGAAATAAGAACTGCCGGAATCCCTAATCTTGTTCTTTCCGTTCTTTCTTGCAGTTGATTATTCGTGTTGGCAATCACATCAACACTAGGTAATTTACGATAAATAAAATAACGTACATGTTGATCAATCAGATTATTCGGCTGTTCCATCTTCGAGCCTTCGATGTCCCGGAATTCAGGTATAATCATAAGTCCGGCCTTTTCCTCTAGGGTCATTTTAGATATAAGATCAGCGACTCGTTTTTCAACCGGTAACTCCCAGTTCTCATAATCATCTAAATTTCCATTTGAATTTAAGTCTTTAAATACTTTTCCATTGACAGTAAGCGTTTCTTTTACCCTTGCCAAGACCTTCGGGTGAACATTTTCGGCATTCACTAAAGGTATGACAAATAGAAGAGATAACACGATGGTAATTAAAAAAGTGAGAGCCTTTCTTCGTTTGAAATTCATCTAGTTTCCTCGTTTCAATCATTCATGTTGGTTAATGTTTTAGTCTTCATTTTCTATTTAATATTTTCCTTATTAGACAAAATTATCAACTCGACGAAAGGTAAAAGGGAGTATTGTGAACCTTATGACCTAAACTACCATGAAAATAAGTTTCCTTCAGATATGAAAAAAGGCAATACTTAAGAAGACCCTGCTCAATCGTCAAAAAAAAGAGGAGGGCGTGACTGGATTAAGGTCAATATCAGTATTGACAGTTCTTAACCATTTTCATTCTTTGTTGTGCAGTTCGGCTGCATGGATGGCTAACGGGGTAGGTTAGTTAATAAGGTAATATTTGGATTAAGATAGATATAAGTAGAAAAGTAATTAACAAGGGGTGATTTTTTGGAGAAAAATATTAGGGATGTAGATTTTTTTAAACAAGTAGTAAATAGACTTTGCAAAAAAACAATATTTGCCCTCAGAAACCTAAATTTGAAATCATCGAGAACGTAATGGTTATTAGCATTAAGAACCATTTAAAAGATGGAGTAAACTTAGATTGTTTTAATATTTTAAACCTTATTTACCGAACAATTGGACCTTTAGAAGCGAGCTGAACAAACAAGAAATAGAATTATTGATGCTTATGCAGAGTCAAGGTATTTTATTTTGATTATAGCAATGAAATGAATACCATTTGGCGATGAATTATTTTACTAAGTTTTTAATGTTTTTACTGATATATGCAAAGTTAGCAGTACACTAATAAAGTAATAAGGTTTACTTCAGTAAAATAAGGTATATTATATTTGTTGAATAGATTCTCTTTAAAGACAAGAAAAGTAGGTGAACAAAGTGGGAAAATATCAATTGGATTACAAAGGTCAGGTAGCTGTGACGAAGTTTCATGAAAAACAGACGCCTGCCAAATTTGATAAAAAGCAGCAACTTGAAAAAATGCGTGCGGAGTATTTGAAAAAGAAGCAAAAACAAACAGATAAATAATATGAATGAAAACATAGGAAGACTAAAATCTCCCTATGTTTTTCTTATTCGAAGTTCATTTTCAATTGCGAAAGTTAAGAAACATTGTATTCATCGTAAGAACTAATATAGAATAATTTAAAATAATTAGAAAAATATACCTCAATTAAATAAACTGCAATCTATTAAATTGTTGATATATCAATGTTTCTAACGTATTTTTTTATGAATTTATAATCTTTAAATCCTTCTGCTAAATTAAAAGAGCCGAAATTAGGTAAAAGAATTCCAAAGTTCCTTTCAGAAACTAGAGATAGAACATCTAAGAGAGGCTTGTCATACAACGATGGAGAGTGCGCTGTTTGAGTTTATGTATTCGACCGGCTGCCGTATTGGGGAAGTTGTAAAATTAAATCGAGATAATATTAATTACTCTTCAAATTCAGTCATTGTACATGGGAAAGGTGATAAGGAAAGGGAAGTGTACTTTAATACTCGTTGTTCCATTTGGGTAAAAAGGTATTTAGAGGAGCGAGATGATGAAGATCCTTGTTTGTTTATTACTGAAAGAAGGCCAAACAGACGTAGTAGTATTGATAATCTGAGATATATTATCAAACGCATATCAAAACGTGCTGGGATAAAAAAGAGTATTCATCCTCATCAATTACGACACAGCTATGCTACACATATGATTAATAATGGTGCGCCACTTGAAGTGATCCAGAGCTTGCTTTAGAACTTGTAGAGGAGATGAGAAGATGACAATTAGTGCAGAGAGGAAGGTCTTAAAATTGATGAGGTTGCGTAGAATCTGCGGTTATGGTGCGCAATAGCAGTAACACCTTACCTGCTGATCAAAATCGTATGGACTTTTGGTCTTCTCCTTCCCACCGAGCAAATGGGTGACGCTAGCTGGCGCGTGATAAACGCAGTAACCGCCGTTCTCGCTGCGATTTGTATCCTTCTTGCAATGGCGTTTTGCAGGCCGTGGGGGGAGCGGCTACCTGCGTGGTTGGTTGCTCTACCCATTTGGGTTGGTACCGGTTTGCTCGTTCCCATGCTGTTGATTGCACCGGTTCTGGGTCCTGCAGCTATAATCCGGGATCAAGAAGCAGGTGCCGCCGACTTCTGGGTATACGAGCAGATCTTCGTCATAATCTCACTTTTCGGGATCGGCATCTTCCTGCCGCTTTGCATAGGCAGGGTATACAATGACACGTTGGCCAGAGGCGCTGAGTGGCACAATCGACTACAAGGAGTTGCCGGGCAATACTTTACAACTGCAGATCATCTTGGCTAGGATCATCGCTGCCGGCTGCATTCTGCTCGGTGTCATTAAGGTGTTTTGGGCGGTTGGCGGCTCTTTCGGCATCGATCCGGCAACCATGGGGGAACGCGATGTGTGGTGGCACCTGCTGTCATTGAGTACAGGCGTGTGTTCCTTTGCTGGTGCGGGGGGCATACTGGTGGTAGTAACCCGCCGTGGGTCGAGGTGGTTTCTACCCCCTATGATAGCGGCATGGATTTCATCGGGTGCGTTGCTCTCCAACAACCTCTATTCCGCCTTATCTTCAGTTCGACTCGATGCGCCACCCTCCCCAGAGTACCCATGGGCATGGTTGTTGACCAAACAGGCCGGCATCGTCTTAGGTGTAATAATGGGGATAATTATCCTGCTGGTACTGCACGAACGCCGTCGAGCCCTTCGGGATGAGTCCAACTGAAGTTGATTACACTGACCCGCGGATATTGGAGTTGTGCAAGAGCTCATTTCGCGTGGAGAAGAGGTAGTGTACTTTACAATCTAAGATTTTCGAGAGCTAAAATAATTAGTGGTTTATTCGATTAAAGGGCGCAATTTTATAGTAGAAATTGCGCTCTTTATTTATGTATAGGGCCAGATAATTGTTATAACACTCGGCAGATATTAATTTTAATTCATAGAGATTCTGAAGGAATGTACTTAAAGTATTCATCCCGTTGATAAAGGGAAACCCAAAGGGCATATTAAGATTATATTTAAAGTGGGAGGACATATATTTGAGTACAAAAGAGAATGCGTTATCTATCTTCGCTTTAGGCGGCTTGAATGAAATCGGGAAAAATATGTATGCAATCGAATATTCAAACGATATCGTGATTATCGACTGTGGAAATAAGTTTCCTGATGAAAGTTTATTAGGAATTGATTTGATTATCCCTGATATGACTTATTTAGTAGAAAATAAAGATAAAGTCAGGGCTTTAATTGTCACACATGGACATGAAGATCATATCGGAGGGATCCCGTTCTTCTTAAAAAGATTGAATGTACCTGTTTATGCTACGCGCTTTACACTAGGATTAATTGAAATCAAATTAAAAGAACATAAACTTCTCAGAGAAAGCGAACTTATTGAAATCAACTCAAACTCAAAACTAAAAATCGGAGAAATGAGTGTAAGCTTTTTCAAAGTGATCCATAGTATTCCTGATTGCTTGGGAATGGTCTTTCACACACCAGAAGGGAATATTGTACATACGGGGGACTTCAAGTTCGATTTAACCCCTGCTAATAATGAGCATGCAGATATTCATAAAATGGCTGAAATCGGTAAAGCTGGGGTCTTGCTTCTATTGTCTGAGAGTACCAATGCAGAACGTCCAGGTTTGACCCCATCGGAACAAATGGTAGGCGAACATATGGTTGCAACTTTCATGAAAGCCGAACGCAAAGTTATTGTTTCTACCTTTGCTTCAAATATTAGTCGTATTCAGCAAGTCGTGAATGCTGCGCAAAAAACAAATAGAAAACTTGCGTTGCTTGGGCGAAGTATGGTTAATGTCGTAGAGGTGGCTATGGAACGTGGTTATTTAACAGTTCCTGATGGAATGTTAATTGCCCCACATGAAATCAATGAAATGGCTCCTGAAAAGGTGGCTATTTTATGCACGGGGAGTCAGGGTGAACCAATGGCTGCTCTTGCCCGCCTGTCCACTGGAAACTTTCGCGGTGTCGACATTTTGCCTGAAGATACGGTTATCATTGCAGCAGGTCCAATACCTGGGAACGAACGTAATGTCACGAGTATCGTAGACAACTTATTTGCACTTGGAGCCAAAGTGATTTATGGATCAGGAAGTACATCCGGCATGCATGTTTCCGGCCATGGCTATCAAGAAGATTTAAAACTAATGCTTACATTAATGAAACCAAAATATTTTATTCCCATTCACGGTGAATTTAGAATGTTACATCATCACCGTTTGTTAGCTGAATCCGTTGGAGTAGAGAAAGGAAACACGTTTATCATCAATAATGGTGATGTCATCGATATTGAACATACCATTGCTCGTCAGACCCGGAAAATACCGGTTGGGAATACCTACGTAGACGGGGGAGATGTAGGGAATGTTGGGGAATTTGTATTACGAGATCGCAAACAGCTTTCAGAGGATGGAATGCTCATCATTATTTTACCGATGAGCAAAGCGGAAGGAAAGCTAATTTCAGAACCCGATACTCTATCTCGTGGATTTGTGGATAGAGATTTCTCGGAACTCCGAAGGGACGTGAATCGACTGACTACACAAACGGTTAACAAGCTACAAGAAGCAAATAGAAACCAATGGAATGTAATGAAAAAACAAATAAAAAAATCAATACGAGAATATGTATATACACATACTAAGAAAAATCCAATGATCGTTCCTATACTTATTGAAATTTAATACTGGGGAAGTTTTATAAAATTGAATTAATTGATCTTCAACAAACTGGCGCATTTCTAGAGCAAGAAATGTTCTTAATGAATCGGCCATATTGTTGAAGAAGGATATCTCCAATTCTTAACGAATACAGGGTTATAAATAAGCTTATCAAAAGTGGTGAGATAAATAGGAAAAAAATTTAATTTCTTTTTAGATAATGAAACGGAAAAATGTATAATTAACAGGCTTCGGAGCGCAGGTTGTGTTTTTGCAGAAGATGAGACCAAGTTACTTATCTTAGAGGCACGAACTCCAGAGGACCTCAAGAAAATGGTGGAAATGCGAGCCGAGGGTTTACCTCTTGAATATGTTATTGGGTACGCAGAGTTCTGTGGTTTGCGGATTGAAGTGGACCAAGGCGTTTTCGTGCCTCGCCAACGTACCGAGTTTCTTGTTCACCAGGCAGAAGCCCTGTCATGTTCTGGTGATATCGTCGTTGACCTATGTTGCGGTTCAGGTGCTGTGGGTGTAGCACTGGCGGCAGCTTTAGGATGAGTTGAATTGTATTCTGTTGACATTGATCCTGTCGCAGTACGATGCGCTGGCCGCAACGTTACGGATTTCGGTAGCCATGTTTTTGAAGGTGACCTGTATAAAGCTCTGCCCCACTCACTTATAGGCCATGTGAACATCCTAGTTGCGAACGTACCTTATGTTCCTACCGAGGCAATCAAGCTGCTCCCACAGGAAGCTCGCCTACATGAACCTAGGGTGGCGCTTGACGGAGGAGAGGATGGACTTGACATTCAACAAAAAGTAGCAGAAGAAGCATTTCTCTGGCTAGCACCGGGAAGACATCTTTTGATAGAGACGAGCGAAATGCAGGCACCTCAGACCTTTGAAATCTTTTCAGGTGCTGGGCTTACCACAAAAGTGGCTAGAGACGAGGCATTGGACGCTACTGTCGTTATCGGATCAAATTCTGGTTTTTATAGTAAATAAGTACATAGTCTTAATCACAAATGAAATGATAATTTCTTAGCACTATACTAATAAACAAAAAATCCTTATTCAATTAAACCAGCTAATAGTTTGTCAATATTTTTCAATAAAAACTTAAAATATCTCATGCTATACTAAATTTATGCATACCAAATAAACTTTCCAATGTTTGGTGTTTGGAAAGTTTTAGTCTGTTTAGTTAAACTTTTAAATTAGGCCAGATCTTGGAAAGTTGATTTACTTTTTAAAAGTGCATAAATCCAATGTAAGAGTTTATTGGCACATGCAATTACAGCCACTTTATAGGGTTTTCCTTCTTCACGTTTTTTATCATAATATTCTCGTAATCGCTTGTTACGAGGAAGGATTTCGTCTGTCGTTTTCTGTTTACGGCAATCACGAATGGCACATTTAACGGCCATATACAGGGCATGTCGTAGTCTACTAGAACCTCTTTTGGTAATCCGATTTAAAGTGCCTTTGAATGTACCAGATTCAAAGACACTTGGATCAATTCCGGCAAATGCAACTAACTTTTTAGGGTGATTAAACCGATCAATTTCCCCAATCTCAGAAATAATCGTGGCAGCGATTTTTTCACCGATTCCAGGGATTGATTGGATAATTTTATATTCTTCAATACTTTTCGCTAAAGCATCTATCTCACTTTCAAGCTTAGATAGGTGCTTTTTGTATTCGAGAAGCATATTAATATACATACCCATGCTTAAAGAAAGGCTGTGGTATAAGGTTTTCTGAAACGGATTTTGAGCCGCGGCAGCTAATAGTTTTTCTGCTTGATTGTTTGCCCATTGTTGTGAACGACTTTTACATAACTCCTTTATTTTGTTAGTAATAGTTTCTTTGCCTTCTTTCAAGACTTTTTCTGAAGTAGGAAATGCTTGTAACGTTAGTAAAGAAACATCTGAATATAAGGTACCAAAAACCCCACAGTATTGAGGAAATACTTGATCCAGAACTGCCTGAAATTGAAGTTTAGTTTGTACAAACATGCCTGTAATATTTTCATGTTGTCTCGTCAGATTACGCAGGTTTAAAAGTTGGATTCCTCGTTGTTTATAAGGCTCCAAGTCTTCTTTATAGTACAGCTCGCAGAGGTGATAAGCATCAACGATATCTGTCTTTACTTTACGTAAACTAGAACTCTTAGCCCGATACGATATGAGGGGATTCACAATAATCAATAAATATCCTCTATCCTCAAAATATTGCACAATCGGTGTGTGATAATGTCCAGTGGATTCTAATACAATAGGAGGTCGTCCCTCTGATACATCCTCTACCTCTTTAATGAAATCTAGAAGACTACTTAATCCTTCAAGAGTATGCGCTACTTTAAAACTCTTTTTGTATGGCTGCTTTTTATCCAAGAATGCTTGAACCTGACTTTCACCTTTTGCCACATCCAGACCTATGACTGGATTCATCATTTATCTCCTCCTAAAATTCTATTAACCGGTAACCCCTATTCCTCCATGTAGTTTCATAGCTTCGCTTGTTATACGAGATCATTGTCCCAACCAGCCTCAATCATGTTTCTACAAGTAGGGGGCGAACTGTTTAATTGACGGGATCAAAGCCCCACGGGCGCTTACGTTCTACCCCGGCTACGGTTATCATATATCGATATAAATAAAGGTCAACCAGAAATATTTTCTTTTCTGATTGACCTTATAATACGAAAGGGCGCTTTTCTTTAATAAGAGGGCTTCTTTTTGTAATGCCCCAACACATTTAAATCTACATACGTTTTTATGTCTTCAACAGTCATACCGAATTGTTTCAAATGTTTTACACCTATAAGCCAATTGATTGATTCATCATTAAATAGTCGACTATTATTTTTGAGGAAATTCGTTTTTTTCAATTTAAAGACATGATCTATAAGGGGAAAAATCAATGACGGGAAAGGATTTCCAGAATGAAAAAGATAGTAATATCGAATTAATTCAATAGAAAATGGTTCTGCTATAGTGGTTGTCGCGTCACTATTCCTTTTATTTGAGTGGTCTCATTTTGACAAGGAGAAAGGAGCAATCTAAGAATCTGTCAGAAAAGGGGTCTCATTCTGATTGATTTTGACAGCTAGAGCACGATAGCCTATGGAGTTGTCAATAAGGATACTAATATAGAAAGTTTTTACAAGAAATCCACTGTGGGACACTCTTTCAGAAGTACCATCCTCGCGTATCCTTTTCATCAAAAGGACTTAAATACTTCTCTCACACCCACCTATGTCCTAAAAATTTAATTCTAAAATATAGAAATATCTATATAAATAGTAATGAGGTCTGCTTATCCTTTTTTCGTTCTGCAAACTTTGAAAGCGATTACCGACAACAGGGGAGGGAAAGCAATGTTAAGCATGATTGGTTTGGTTGGCGGCTTATTAATTCTTATTGTCTTAACGATGAGAGGGATGAATCTTCTTATTGCGGGTCCACTGAGTGCCTTATTTGTTGCTGTTTTAAGCGGGATGCCTTTATTTCCGCAATTAGCAGCTGAAGGGGAAACAAACTTTGTTGGAAATTATATGACCGGATTTACCAGCTTTGTAACCTCTTGGTATCTTATGTTCCTACTGGGAGCCATTTTTGGAAAAGTGATGGAGGACAGCGGCGCAGCGAGCAGTGTTTCACAGTGGATTGTTGACAAGCTCGGGATGAAACAAGCGGTGTTGGCCATTGTCATCGCTTGTGCCGTATTAACGTATGGCGGCGTCAGCTTGTTTGTTGTGGCCTTCTGTGTCTATCCAATGGCCTTAAGTTTATTTCAACAGGCAGACCTTCCGCGGCGGTTCATTCCTGCAGCACTGGCTTTTGGGTCTGTGACGTTCACGATGACATCTGCCGGATCTCCAGAAATACAAAACTGGATTCCGATTGAATATTTAGGAACCACTCCATATGCGGGATGGGAAGTTAGTTTAATTGTTGCTGTCTTTATGATGATTTTTGGCTATTGGTGGCTAAAACGAATGATTACAAAAGCGGTGGCAAAGGGTGAGCGGTTCGTTACAAGGGACAATGATCCTTTGCTTGAAAATCGAAAGCTGCCAAATCCAATTGTCAGCCTCATCCCGCTGCTCGTTGTATTAGTAATTTCGTTCATTTTTCATGATTCGTTACAGCAGTCTGCCTTGATTCTTGCCCTTTTAGGTGGGGTGATTGCGAGCTATGTCCTTAATCGCAAATATTTTCAATCCTTTTGGAATGCACTTTCTGAAGGAACAATGGGAGCGCTTGTTGCCATCGGGAATACAGCTGCTGTCGTTGGTTTTGGCGGGGTCGCTAAAGCAGTGCCTGCATTTGAAACGGCTGTCAATGCCATGACAAGTATTCCAGGAAGTCCTTTAATCGGGGGAGCCATTGCCGTCAGTGTGATTGCGGGAATGACAGGTTCTTCATCAGGCGGTCAGGCCATTGCCTTGCCATTGCTCGCTCCGCATTATATGGATATGGGTGTCAATCCAGAAGCATTGCACCGTGTTGTTTCGATCTCGTCAGGTGCCTTGGATTCACTTCCACATAACGGGTACGTCGTGACAACCGTCCGAGCCATTTGTGGGGAGTCACACCAGGATGCCTATAATCCAGTTGGAGCCTTAACCGTTATTGTTCCTGCACTCGGAACGATATTAGCAATAATTTTATTCTCGTTCGGCTTAGGAATTTAATGAAGTTGGTTATTATAAACTAAAATCATTCAACATTATCAATTTGATTGAATGATTGAAGCTGAAAAAGGCTGATTTCAAAAATGAGATCAGCTTTTTTGTTATGATAAAGTGTCCTCTATATTCCCTGAATAAATGTAAATGAACAAGGAAAACTTACCTGGGTATACTTTATATTAAAACAAACCAAGTCTTATTGAACGGGTGAATTCTTAATTATACAATTAACTAGAGTACAAGTAACATCGCATCCAACTAAAAAATAAAACATAATGGAGACAAAGATATAATGGAATTCTGGGAATCAAGTTTTATTGAAAAACAAACGATGTGGGGATTTGAACCTACAGACTCTGCTATCTTAACAAAGGACTTTTTCCTTAAAAAGAATGTTAAGGATATATTGATACCGGGCGTTGGGTATGGTAGAAATGCAAAGGTTTTTATGGACAATGGAATAAATGTGACCGGTATTGAGATTTCAAAAACAGCGATTGATTTGGCAAAGCAAAATGGGTTTGATATTCCTATTTTTCATGGTTCAGTAACCGATATGCCTTTTAATGATAAACTCTATGACGGAATTTATTGCCATGCACTTATTCACTTATTGAATAATCGTGAGAGAGAGAAGTTTACTAACGATTGCTATAATCAGCTAAAGCCGAATGGATATATGATTTTAACAACTGTTTCAAAAAAAGCCCCCATGTATGGAAAGGGCAAACAATTGGATAAAGACTATTTCGAGACACCAGATGGAGTAAAAATATTTTTTTATGATTCTGATTCCATCAAACAAGACTTTGGAAAATATGGGCTGGTAGAGATTTCAGAAATAGACGAGCCAAATAAGGACAACAAAAACAAACCTTCAATTAATTTTATTATGGTTAAATGTAAGAAAGAATGATAAAGAACAGCAAAAATTTTAAAAACGGGATAGGGCCTAGTGAAATGTTAGGGTATGGGGCTGGTATGCTTGCTTCCATTGTCAACACAAAGGCTTGGCAATAAATGCGTGTACAGCTCTAGTGCATCATAAAATGATCACTAGAGCTGTACACGCGTTTTCTCCAATTGTCTGTTTGCTCCAACTACTTCTCAATGTATTCAAGCTGCAGATCGCTTAATGGGTAGGTCTGGCAGAGGAAAACATGTCCATTCTTTTTTTCCTCTTCGGAAAGGGCTTTAGCTGCCCAATCATTTAATTTATACTGGCCCTTTGTTATTCGCATTTTGCAAATTCCGCAGCCGCCGCCAATACAACCATAGGGAACTTTCATTCCCTGTAACTTAGCAACCTCGACAATTGACATTGTATCGGGACAATAAAAACTATCATTTCTTAAAGTAATTTTGAACATTTTTCTTAACTTCTTTCTTTGTATTGTTAGAAACATTGAAACATAGATTATTAATTAATTCTAGTTTACTATATTTCTATCATAAAGAACCAAAGGAACAATTCCTTGTCCCTCATTGGATCAACTTTTTTTGTACGTAGTACATGTCCCGCACAATTACAATTTTTCAACTTTTACCACGGGATTTTCTTCATATGAAACCCAATCACTATAGCTTCCTGCATAAAGCTTTACATTTTGAAAGCCTGCCATTTTTAAGGCGATATAATTAGGAGCAGCTGTTACGCCTGACCCGCAATAAACGATAATCGGCTCATCCTGATCCAGATCAGCAAATCTTTGTTTCTGTACTCCATTATTTTTAAAGGATCCATTCTCCAATCCTTCCGCCCAGAATTTATTGATCGCACCAGGAATATGGCCGGCTATACGATCGATTGGTTCAATTTCCCCTAAATAGCGGGCTTTATCTCTTGAATCGATTAATATTGGGTATTTTTTCTTATCATCGACAACCTTTTTTACTTCTTCATAAGAAGCCAGCATTTCTTTTTGAATATTCACGTTAAATGTTGCTGATTTAACTTCCGGCACTTCCTTCGTCGTTGGGTAGCCTGCTTCAACCCATCCTTTCAAGCCTTCATTTAACACAAATACTTTTTCATGACCGA
This sequence comes from Niallia oryzisoli, assembly GCF_036670025.1. Taxonomy (NCBI): domain Bacteria; kingdom Bacillati; phylum Bacillota; class Bacilli; order Caryophanales; family Bacillaceae; genus Niallia; species Niallia oryzisoli. Next base: position 2,629,521 of record NZ_CP137640.1, read on the forward strand.
TATAGGTAAGCAGCCACCAAAACCGAGAGGCAAACTGGCCCTCGCCGCCATCATAGGCGACAACTGTTTTCGTATGATCGATCCCCGATTTCTCGATTTCAAGTTTGAATTGCTCGATATCCGGCAGCGGATGCCTGCCGCCGTGCGTGGTAACAGGAGAGGATAGCTGTTTTTCTAAATCAAAATAGAATGCACCAGGGATATGGCTTTCTTGATAAAGCTTTGCTCCTTTATCGGGATTCCCTAATTCAAACCGGCAATCAGCAATGACTACTTGTTCGTTCTGTAATTGTTCGATGAGCCATTCCTTATTTACTACAACATTCATCTTTACCAACTCCTATTCATTTTTCTCCTTGTTTTCCAAAACCGTTACCCATTCCTCTTTAACATGTACTGTTCTTGCGGCTTCCTTAGTAACTGCCGCAACAAATTCTTACTTTTGCTCACTCGTTCTTCCTTTGGCCAACTTTACAGTAATAATAGGCATTCTGTATCCTCCTTAAAAAAGTCCTATATCTTATAAATTCTTTAAGGTTAAAAATAACACCTTTATTTTCCAATAATTAATGATTAAAACTTCATTCAATCTACACAATAATACACTGGAAATACAAAAACTTTCAAAAGACTTCTTACCAGATTGAGCTTGACATAAAGATTTCGGAAAAAAGACCATTCAAAGACCGAAGATTGTGTGTGAAATCTAATATTCGGTTTGAATACCTAAAAATTATCAATGATGAAAAAATTACTTATTGCTGCTATAGGATAATCTTGCATAATGCAACGATTTATTTTCTTATGATTTTCTACACTAATTTATAATGTTCAATAGAGCAATCGCTTTATGGATTTACTTTTGATGGAAAAAATAAGAAATAGCAAGCCGAATAACATAAAAATGATCATGCAATCATAAAGTTGCTTATGCTTGACAGGCAACCGTAGAGTTGCATATACTCAATATATGAATTGGGACAAAGATGCCATATTCAAGGCGCTAGCCGACTCGACTCGGCGGCTTATTTTAGATGAACTATCCGAACGTAACGAGATGACGTTGTATGAACTTACGGCACGCCTCATCATGAAGCATAACCTAACCATTTCGCGACAGGCAATCGCCAAACATCTTACTACATTGGAAGATGCAGGACTCGTCAAATCAGAACGAAAGGGAAAATATCGAGTACTCATGTTTAACAAAGAACCACTTAAAGATTTACTGAAAGGATGGATAGAGTAACAAGTTCTTCTCACAATGTGTGGGAGGTTTTAGATGCAGCCAGAAGGCTAGCACAACACAATGCGTCATAAATCACAAGGGAGGCAATAATAGTATGAAAATAGTTGTAACCAGTCTATTCGTACAAGATCAAGACAAGGCACTGGAGTTTTATTCAGAAAAGTTGGGGTTTGTAAAAAAACATGACGTTCCCACCGGAGAATTTAGGTGGATTACGCTTGTTTCTCCCGATGATCAGGGAGGTACTGAGCTTTTACTTGAACCGAATGCCCACCCAGCAGCCAAAGAGTATCAAAACAAGATATTTGCAGAGGGCATCCCGGCAACCATGTTTGGCGTTGCAGATATTCATCAAGAATATGAACGATTATTGGAAAAAGGCGTGAAATTTACGATGGAGCCAACAAAAATGGGCGATGTCACAATCGCTGTCTTCGACGATACATGCGGCAATCTTATTCAAATCATTCAGAACTAGATGATCTTATTGGCAATTTTAAGTTCAATTATAAGGAAATAATATAATCCCATTATTATGGGAAAGTCTCAGTTTTCAGTTCTGACGGGGGCGAGAGTGAATACGGGATCGCTTGCAGGCGGTCCTGTTTTTTTATTGAACGGAGCAGATTAATGCAATAATGATTAATAAAATGGCTTAATGAAAAGAATCTTAATGGAGGTGATGAAGTGGAAACTAAGGTTTTATTTTATAAAATTTATAAGGGAAGAGTTTCAATTGAGGATTATATAAATTGGTCACACAGTTTGTTGGAAAAAAACGTAACTTCATCATCATTAAATATCCTCTCTTCATTTACATTCAATGATAATCTATTTGAAGTTGAAGTGTATTTTAATCGAACGATAAATGAGTTGGGAATAAAGAAGCCAACCTTTGAGGCATGTGCAAGAGCCTACATAAGTCTTTTAGCAAATAGAATAAAACAAGTTAATGACCACACAGAGATTTTCAATTTAGCTGATATGATTTTTAAAATTGTCGCTATGGAGTTGGATGATCCGAACGAATTATATACTTGGTATGAACTTAGTGAAATAATTGATAGGCTAGATTATGATTATGCAGCTAGAGATTTTAATGAGGACGATGTGATTTCAAGGATAAAGAAAGAGGCTGATACTTTCCTAAAGGAGTTGAAACTCTTATGATTATTAAAATCAAATTTAGTGACGATGATATTCAATACATTTCTTGTTCAACAAAAGTAGGTAGAAAGATTAACTGTATTCAGGAGGATTTTCTAAAATGGATTTTTGATGAGGAGAAGAATACAAAATATTGGGCTTTAGAAAATGGAGAAAGGGTTCATCCTAATTATGACGCAAATGCAATGGTTGAATGGTTAAACAATGTAAGATTTAAGAGTGGGATCGCTAAAGCTAAATTAATTACGAATCCTCAATTAAGAGTGAAAAAGACATTATATTATTAAGTTGGATTGTAATGTTTAGCAAAGTATATGGAAAAGTGCAAAAAGTTTAAAATGTTTGTAAACAGATGCACCTAAACTATAGAAAGCATTTCTACAATAAGTGAAGACATTTTTTATTGCAGTAACTATTCGTTTCGTCATACAAGTACATATTTTATTCATTTATAAATATTTCTAAAAATTTTATCTTTTTATTATTCAATTAAGGGGCAGACTAGCGGGTGCAAGAGTTCAGAGCAGATGCTATATTGGGCTGCTTTTTCTTTTTTTAACTAAAGAGTTGGGTGATAATAAAAATGTTATAAGGAAATTGGGTTTCAAAAGGAGAAGGTGGTTTGAGTGAAATCAACAGATAAATTCACAGACAAAGCTGAGGTCTATGCAAAATATCGTCCAAGCTACCCTCTTGAATATATTGAATATTTAATTTCTGAGGCTGGTTTAAATGAAGATTGTATGATTGCGGATATTGGATCGGGGACTGGAATTTTAAGCAGGCAGCTTCTTGAAATGGGATTTTCTGTAATTGGGGTGGAACCAAATGATCATATGAGAACCGTAGCAGAACAAACTATAAAGCCTAATTCTTGTTTTATTTCAGTTAAAGCCACGGCTGAACATACAACTATCAATGATCATAGTCTAGATTTAGTCACAGTGGCACAGGCATTTCACTGGTTTGACATGGAGCCGTTCAGATTGGAATGTCAGCGGATTTTGAAACAGGATGCGAAAATGGCCCTTGTTTGGAATAGCCGGGATGGGTCAAGTGATATAAACAAGGAAAGTGCTGATGTTTGTCAAAAGTACTGTCCGAATTTTAAAGGTTTTAGCGAAGGTATGGAGGAAACACCAATTCCATTTCAGCAATTTTTTAAAGATGGAAAGTATGAGTTTAAGTGCTTTCGCAATGACTTGCCATTTACTTTAATTGGATTTTTAGGCAGGTACTTATCAGCTTCCTATTCCCCAAAAAAGACCGATAAGGAGTACAATCCCTTCATTACTGCATTATCGAATATATTTGAAAAATATAGTGATAATGGGAAAATAATAATTCCAAATATAACAAGAAGTTATTTGGGTCAAGTGTAATGATTTAAATCATGATTATATAGGATGATTTATTAACAGCAATCGAAATGAGATTATCCAACAGTTTAGAGCAAGATGCTTTAATGGGAGGCTTTTTCTTTTTTTAACTAAAGGATTGGATGAAGAAGGTATTTACTTTTATCTATTGAATATTTATTTTAATTTAAAAAATTAATGCGATTAGAGAAGAAAGGGAGTTTGTAATGATGATCAAAGGTTTCGGGGGAATATTTTGGAGGACGAAAAATCTAGAGGCTATAAAAAAATGGTACAGTGAAGTGTTGGAGATTGAGATAGATAATTGGAATGGGACGATTATTAGACCCCAATCAGGAAATGAAACGATCTTTTCTTTCTTTACTGAAGATGACAGTTATTTCCCGACAGATCAGCAAGTGATGTTAAATTTCCAAGTACATAATCTAAACGAAATGATTAAGCATCTTGAACAAATTGGTGTACCTCTTGAAAAGGAAAAAGAGGTTAGTGAATTTGGTAAGTTTATTTGGATTAAAGACCCTGACGGCAGACTGGTTGAGCTATGGGAGAAATAATGGGTTGTAATTATTCATTATTTGGTGAACAAACGAGTACTTAATAGAAAAAAGGAGTTGTAATTGTGGCTCCTTTTTCTTAATCACTATAACTAAAACTCAAAGAATACTTTTCATCGTAGAGAATATATACAGAATAGGAACCTAAGGAACCTAGATATTTACTTGCTGGTGAAGGGAGAATTTCATGAGTAATTTAGTAAATGATAATCTGTATGAAACGAGAAATAACTTAATAAATGAAATTACTTCATTAAGTCATACTCAATTTAATGGTAGACCTGGTATGAATAGGTGGAGTATAGCACAAGTTTGTCATCACTTGGTTTTAGTTGAACAGGCAACAATAAAGGCTATTGCATGGGGATTAAATCAGGTTGATCATACTCAAAAAGAACGTAAAAACGTTCAACTTATATTGGATCGAACGAAAAAGATTAAAGCTCCCCAAATCGTTGAACCAGATGCAGAACCATTTGAAGTTCAGTCAATCATTGATTTGTTAAACGATTCGCGAAAAAAATTGCTCACTTTCCTTAGTACAATTGAGAATAAATCGATACTGACTGAAAAAGCAGTAAAGCATCCTGCCCTAGGTATACTACCACTTGACCAATGGATTGAACAGATTTTTTTGCATGAACAACGACACATAGAACAAATAAAAGAGATAAAGGCACTTTTAAATGTGAGGCCCTAAAAATCCAAGAAGGATTGCGAGGGTAGTCTAATGAGATTGTAAATCTATTCACTTATAATCGATAAATAGTAAAAAAACAGCTGATTTAGAGGGATGCGCCAGCTGTTTTTTTGTGTCTGATTGATAAAGCGAGAACTGCGATTTAGTGATCGTATGGAGTCGTCTATTGCAAATGTCGTAGTTTATCGGGATTAGCAACCGCGTAAATCGTCTGAATTCGATTGCCGTTAAAAGCAAAGGAGTACACATATTGTAAGTGATCATCGAGTGTTAAAATCAGTCCAGGTATACCGTTGACCGATGTATATTTGATGGAGAACGTGCCTGTATACATTTTCGTAAGGCTTAGGAGCAGTTGAACGACTTTGGCAGCACCGAAAATAGGTATTTGTGCGGCTCTCACTTTGCCGCCGCCATCCGAGTGCATTGCGACATCTTCGCTGACAAGGTCCAATAATTGATTTACGTTTCCATTTAAGATAGACTGTACAAACTCTTTTACAGTAGATTCCGCCATTGAAATCGAAGGCTGTTTCTTAGGGTCATATTCCATGCTTTTTTTCGCACGGTGAAAAATTTGCCGGCAGTTAGCATTGCTTTTTCCTAGAATTTCAGCTATTTCATCATAAGAGTATTGGAAGACTTCTCGAAGCAAAAAGACGGCTCGTTCGATCGCATTTAGTTGTTGTAATAATAGCAAGTATGCGGTGGAGATGGACTCTTGTTGAAGAAAGGCTTGTGAAGGATCGTTAGGTGAATTCTCTATTTCAAGCAATGGTTCCGGAAGCCATGGTCCGACATATACCTCACGTTTTTTTGCGGATGACCGTATCAAATCCAGACAGCGATTGGTGACGATCTTACATAGATATGCTTTTTTGTTTTCAATATGTTCGCGGTTGGGGAGCTGATTAAAGGTTATAAACGCTTCTTGAACAATATCCTCTGAATCCATCACGCTGCCTAACATACGGTAGGCTAAGGAAAAAAGCAGAGGTTGATAGGCTTGATAAATTCCTTCCATACTCATCATTTGATTTCCTCTCTAGTATTTAGTAGTTGTGAAACGGCTCGTTTAGCGCTAGCTACGGATGCATCAACGAGCAGCTCCCCATGTGAGGCCCAGTCACCAGCAACATATAGTCCCTCAATTTCAGTAACAGCAGGGCCTGGATCTTCCATCCTTTTTATATGAGGAAAATCGTGGACAACCGTCATTTTCGGCAGAAACTGTCTTATAACTAATTCATTCCTCCAGCCAGGTTGAACCACATCTAACACTCGCTCCAACTCACCCTCATCCTTCGCTGCATCTGTTTGTTGACCCTGATATTTAAAAAGTGATATCACTTGTGTTCCATCATCACTCAAGATAGCTGGCCTAGGTTTTCCGTCCCGTGATTGGTGCGTAAAGAAAATGGGTTGGTCCAATCCATAGATAAATTGGTGCTCATGTATAGGTAGCTTGCGTAATCCAATATCTAGACAGGCAACCGTAACAGGAATCGCTTGCTTGGTCCACGAGTCGAGTGCTGTTTGGTCCGCATGGGGAACTAGTTTGTGAGAAATAGAAGGTGGTGTAGTTAGTATAACATTCGATGCTTCTATTCTAGTGCCACCCTCACATAAAATCGAGTGTACTTTTTGATCTTGATGTTCAACTGCAGCCACTTTACAACCAGTGACTAGCTCCACTCCTTGTTGGACAGCAAGTTCACGCAATTCTTCTACGAGTGTCCCCCAGCCTTTATCGAGATACAAGACTCCTTTTAGTGCACGCTGCAGCTGCTTTAAGGCAGGACCAGCAGCGTGTAATTCAGGTGCAAGCACATAAGTGGATGTTCGGAGCAATGCATAAAACACGTTACGCAGCATAGGATCATTCAATTGAGTTTCAATCCAATCGCGGATACTAATCTTGTTCCAAACGCTTGTGTCCATTTTTCTTAATTTAATGAACCATTTTGCTAGTTCGAGCTTTCCTCCCCAACTTAGGAGCGGCGTTTGAATGAAGGAGGATGCGTTCGTTGGTAAGGGCAATATTTGTTCTTTCCACATCCCATAAGCATCAATAGACGGTGTGCTTCCATTAAGTCGTAATCCGAGTTCGCGGAATGTTTCATACGCTTCCCCTTTATACAATGCATGCGCGCCTAAATTAAAATATACCCCCTGCTTTTTGTTAGTGATGGCTCTGCCTCCCAATTGTTCTTGCTTTTCCAGTACAATGGTTCGTTTGCCTGCTTTGGCTGCATAGATCGCAGCCGTTAAACCCGCAATTCCTCCGCCTACAATAGCCACTCCATATTTTGTCATCGACATCATCCTTTTCGATTATTTACCAATATAACGGATGAGTGAATGATTCTGTGACAAAGGAGGTGAAAGTTTTTTGATGGAGTTGATTGTTAGGTAATACGAACTGATTCAAGAAATGGGCCATTTAATTGGATAAGCTTTTGAATTATTATGCAGTTTGTTGGAGTGATATAATTAAATAAAATTAAACGTTAATAGCGCGAAATATAATGAAATATAGAATAAGGAAAAGGGGATTGAAAATGGATGTAAGATACCCAATTGGGAAACTACAAGTTCCTGAAAAAGTAACATTAGCAAATATTCAAGAATGGCTAAAGGAAATTGAAACTTACACGATTCGATTAAGAGAAACTGTCGACTCATTAAGTGATGAGGAATTAAGCAGAACTTATCGTGAAGGTAGCTGGACAGTTCGTCAACTTGTTCATCACATTGCAGATTCTCAGTTGAACATGTATCAACGTTTGAAGCTGGCTCTAACAGATGGAAATCCAACGGTACCAGCTTTTGATGAGGAAAAGTGGGCTATTCAACCGGATACAAAGCTTCCTGTAGAATGTTCTATTAAGATGTTAGAAGGTATAAATGAGCGCATCGTATCTTTAGGACATAGTTTAACTGAAGAGCAATTAGATCGAGCTTTTACTCATCAGATAAACGGTACAATAACAGTTGCAACAAAAGTTGCAAAATTAGCTTGGCACGAAGAGCATCACTTAGCCCATATAAAAATCGCTTTATCAAGATAATACAATATGTATAAAAGTGGCTTACCGGACCTCGATAAGCCATTTTTAAAATTAAAATAAGGAAAAATTTACAGAAGTTTATTAAACTAAAGTTCCTTCGAAGTGTAGAAAACAAGAAATTTCAGGAGTGGCCATGTGACCATCAACAATCGTAGAGTCCATATAAATAATAAATATTATACTTAAAGAAACGGGCGAGGTTCCAAAATAAAAATCAGCGCCTTTTTTCTTTTGAGGGCTATATCGTTAATAACACCTAAATATCAGGCGTTGTTCAGAAGAGATTGTGAAATTTTGTAGATAAAGTCAAGAAATTGAATAGGAGACAATACGATTTTTCAAGATGAAGGTCGCCTTTTTCCTTAATCCAACAATTATATTGTGAAATTTGGATTCGGGAAGGAATTTATGTCATAATTGGGTCCAGCAATGTCTCGTTGAAAATACAAATTCAGATTAAAGGAGGGTTTCGCAATGGCGAACAACACCTCAAATAATAATAATCAGGGAAAAATACACTTCATGTTAAAATCAACTCCGCCAAGAGTATCTTTTCATCAGGACATGACCGAAGAAGAAAGGAATATCATGCTCCAACACATCGACTATTGGACGGACAAGCAGAATCAAGGGATTGCTTTAGTTTTCGGACCGGTTCTAAATCCTTCTGCCCCACACGGACTGGCGATTATTGAAGTCGAGAAGGAGGAACAAGTCCCAAAACTTATTGCACAAGATCCCGCCGTTATTGCAAGGATCATGACAACGGAATTTTATCCGATGAAAGCAGTTATAAAAAAATAATATCATCCCTTTATTATGGGCAAGGCTCTGGTTTCTGATCTGATCGGGGCAGGAGTGAGTACGGGATCGCTTGCAAGCGGTCCTGTTTTTTATAATAAAAGATTTATTATTTCAGTATTTTTTCAGTAATAAAGATTGAATATCGTGCAAAAAAACAAAATCCGAATGAAAAAGCGAAACGAATCATGAGTAGAAGAACGATTGGGGGTGCAAATTGGTATAAAGCCAAAAAGAAAGTCGCCCGTGTCCATGAGAAAATCACGAATTCAAGAAATGATTACTTACACAAATTATCTACCAAAATAGTCAATAACCACGACATTATCGGTATGGAAGATTTGTCTATAAGTAATATGCTAAAAAATCATCATCTTGCTAAAGCCATTAGTGAAGTGTCTTTGTCACAGTTCAAAACAATGATTGAGTATAAAGCCAAATGGTACGGAAAACAAATCGTAACCGTAGCAAAAAACTTTCCTTCCAGTCAATTATGTTCACGCTGTGGCTATCAAAACAAAGACGTTAAAAATCTCGGTTTGCGTGAATGGAAATGTCCAAAATGCCATACCCAACACGATCGAGATATTAACGCAAGCTTAAATCTTAAAAATGAAGCTATAAGACTTCTAATCGTCGGTGCGACGGGGATAGCCTAATCAATAACTAACCAATAGGTTGGTGTTCTTAGGAATCTCCCGCTTCAAACAGACCGCAAGGTCGTTAAGCGGTGAGTAGTTCAAGGGGGCAATTTACTCCAGAAGCGACTGATGAGTCTGAAACAGAAATGTGGGAATTAGTTCACAGCAAAGAAAAATATGTGTTTTCCAAAACACAAAAAGCGACTGATCATCAAGCAATCTATATCAATGACAATATTCTAGAAGAAGTCATAAAACTAAAGAATAAGCCTGGTAAAGATATCTGGCTATATGGCGGTGCAAGCCTTATTACTACTTTATCAATTTAGGGCTTGTTGATGAACTTAGATTATCCCTTCACCCTGTCATTTTGGGAGAAGGAAAACCGTTGTTTATGGATATAAAACAGAGGTTGAATTTAGAATTGGTTCATACAAGAACGTTTTCCTCTGGCGTTGTGCAACTAATCTATCATTAGAATGTAAATGAATCATATGATTCAAAGCAAGGATAAATGGCATGAAATACGAACAGTGTCTGTGACTGTTCGTATGGAGCCTTGTGTTTGATAATGAATCCAACAGTTATTAAATTAAACTTAATTCATAATGATAAAATTGTGAATCCCGAAGATATCCATTTTTTCATACAGTCTTTGAGCGGAATAATTATCTGGTGCTGTACTCAGACTAATACTTTTCGCCCCTGTTTCAATAGCAAAAGCTTTTGCTTTATGTAAAAGCATTTCTCCGATTCCTTGTTTTTGGCTTCAGTAGTTACATACAAGTCGTTTAATATCTACGCCCTTTTCATAGATATCGATGAGAATGTAGGATAAAGTTTGGGTAAATCCGACATACTTTTGTTTGTCTTTAACAACAAATATCACAGAATCCTTGTTTTCTAAACGGTCTTTTAATGTAATTCTTCGCACCCTCTAAATCTGATGTTTGTTTATAAAACACCCGATATAAATTAAGTGAATTCGATACTCCTTCTAAATCTTCAATCACAGCTTGATATATTTCCATTTGCATTACCTACCAAATCCTTCATTAACTCTCTAACAATTTTAACACAGAATTCTAGTTAATTTATTTTCAACAATCCGGACCGATACCTGAAGTTCTCTGAATAACCAATGTAGAGATTGTTTTACGTATATTCGTTATATTAATTAATGAATGCTTTAAAGAAGAAATTGTCCTATGGGGTCAGTCTCTCAGTCTGCTAAAGTATTAACGCAGCAGGGGACTGATCCCTTTTGAGGGTTTTGATATCTTAATAAGGTTATAAAAATATTCCGAAAATTTAAAATAATACTTGCCGTTTAAAATTATACCGTTTAGAATGTAAATATAGAGGGTAATCTTTGAAAAATAATAAAAATTGTAGGCGATAAAAAATGAACCTTAAAATGAAAAAGCAGCTACAAAAGAAAAAAGACATGTTAAGATCTGCTGCGATGGTGATTTCTAAGAAAGGATACCATCGAGCAACAATGGACGATATTGCGGCAGAATTACTAATGACAAAGGGGGCACTTTATTACTATTTTGCAAATAAGGAAGAATTGATTTTTCAATGCCATGAGATGATTTTGAGTGAGGCCATAGAGGAAATCGAAGCCATTTTAGCATTAGAGGTAACATCCATTGAAAAAATGGAAAAAGCGATTATAAGGCATATATACTTTGCTATTGATGAAAAAGAGATGTTTAATATGCTTCTTCAACCAGAAAGTACTTTTGCTGACCAACATATCAGTGTCATTCTAGAAAAACGAGAAAAATATTCATCACTTTTTGACGAAATTATTGCAGAAGGAAAAAGAAATGGCTCATTCCGTGTTAAAGAAGCAAAAATGGTACGGATGATCATTTTAGGAGCAATGAACTGGATCCAACAATGGTACTCTTCAAAGGGAGAACAGAGTAAAGAGGATGTTGCTAAAATTTATGCAGAATATTTACTTAAAATATTAATTTAGCTTCATTCAGCAGAAGTCTTCCACTTCTTAAGGACTGAATGCAAAAAGTTCTCCGATTCAATTGGGTTTCAAATCCCTGCTGAATGAAGTTACGTTTCCGGCAGATGTCACGGATTTTTTTCGAGTGAGCTCGATGAAAATCCGGACGCAAATTCGATGGGCGAATTTGATTAAGTTATTTTGGGAGGTTATGAGATGGAATTTACTAACCTAAAACAAAAGCTGGTAAAAGTGGAAATGGTAGATCAGATTTGCATGTTAACAATCAATCATCCACCGGTAAACGCATTAAATGCAGAGGTTATAGAGGAATTGGATCAAGCTATTCAAAGGATCCGCGGGGAAAAAGGATGTCGTGCTCTCATCATAACGGGTTCAGGTGACAAGGCATTTGTCGCAGGTGCAGATATCAAGGAGTTTACTAGCTTAGATAAAGAAAAAGCAATTCAATTATCCAAAAAGGGTCAAAGAATTTTCGCAAACTTAGCAGAATTAGAGATACCAGTACTCAGTGCCATTCAAGGATATGTTCTCGGTGGAGGGCTTGAATTAGCCTTATCATGTGATATCCGGGTTGCCGATGATTCAGCCGTTTTCGGATTGCCTGAAGTTGGATTAGGTATCCTTCCAGGTTACGGAGGGACACAAAGATTGACACGACTTATCGGGACAGGTAAAGCAAAGCTACTAATTCTTTCAGGTGAAAAGTTTAATGCAGAAGAGGCGTTGCAATTAGGTATCATCGAAAAATTGGTGCCAAAAGGACAAGCTTTACCTACAGTCATCTCGCTTGCAAAGTCGATTGCAAATAAGGCTCCCATCTCGGTAAACAAAGCTAAAAAGGCAATTGATGCGGCAAGTTTCCTTGAATTGGAAAAAGGGCTCGAACTTGAGGCCGAAATGTTTGGTGAATTATGTGAGACAGAAGATAAAAAAGAGGGTGTACGTGCCTTTCTTGAAAAGGATCGTCCTATTTTTACAGGAAAGTAATCACTAATTGCACACATAATTTACTGAATATTTTTAAAAATACAAATACAAATTATTAATAAATGGAGGAATTAGCTATGCGTGAAGTTGTTATTGTCAGTGCAAAAAGAACACCAATTGGTGAATATTTCGGAGCGTTTAAAGATTTAACCGCAGTGGACTTAGGGGTACATGCTTTGAAAGCCGCGATTGAAACTGCTGGAATTGAAGCAAATCAAATTGAAGAAGTAGTGGGAGGACATATATACCAAGCTGGTTGTAAAGGTAATACCGCCCGTCAAGTCGCATTAGGGGCTGGGTGTTCCGTAGAGACGGTCGCTTCTACGATTAATCAACAATGTCCTTCATCATTAAGGGCAGTAGAAATCGTCGCCCAAAATATCATGCTTGGCAAGATTGAGATTGGAGCAGCAGTTGGATACGAAAGTATGACGAATGTTCCTTATCTGTTACCAAAGGTTCGCGGGGGGTTGAAGATGGGAGACAGTTCAATCGTGGACTCCTTACTAAATGATGCATTGGTAGATGCTTTCAATGATTATCACATGGGCGTAACAGCTGAAACTCTTGCCGAGGAGTATCAAATTAGCCGTGAAGAACAAGATGAACTTTCATTCATTAGTCATCAAAGGGCGTGTGAGGCTATTGGCAATGAAAAATTCAAACAGGAGATTGCACCGGTTGAAGTTAAGTCAAAAAGAACAACAAAAATCATTGATACTGATGAACATCCAAATCCAGCCACAAGTATCGAAACGTTGTCCAAATTACGACCAGCTTTTAAAAAAGAAGGGACAGTAACAGCCGGAAATGCTTCTAGCCTTAATGACGGTGGAGCAGCTATCATCCTTATGGCGAAGGAAAGGGCGATCGAATTAGGACTAAAGCCGTTAGCTAGAATTGTCGCTTCAGCATCCGCTGCAGTAGATCCTAAAAGAATGGGAATTGGGGTTGTTCCAGCAGTTCATAAAGCCTTACAATTTGCAGGTCTGCAAATGAATGATATTGATTATTGGGAACTAAATGAAGCTTTTGCGGCCCAATTTTTAGCTGTCAATCGTGAACTGAATATTCCGATGGAACAAGTGAATGCAAATGGTTCAGGAATTTCATTAGGTCACCCTGTTGGCTGTACGGGAGCCAGATTGTTGACTACGTTAATCTATGAAATGCAGCGCCGCGGTTCTAAATATGGCTGTGCATCTCTTTGTGCAGGCGGTGGACCTGCTGCCGCCATGATTGTGGAAGCGCTATGAAACTAAAAACTATAAATAAATAAGTGAGGGATCGTGTAATGGAAAAGGCAATTGGCGTAATCGGTGCAGGAACGATGGGGAACGGAATAGCGCAGACAGCTGCTGCAGCGGGTTATCAAGTGATTCTGCAGGATGTTCAGGAAAGTTTTTTACAAAAAGGACTTGATAACATTCAGAGAAATCTCAACCGGTCTGTTGAAAAAGGAAAACTTTCAAGGGAGGAAGCTGAACAAACGCTCGGACGTGTTCAGGGAACGATTCATATTGAAGAACTAGCGAAAGCGGATATTGTCATCGAAGCAATCATCGAAAACATGGAGAGCAAAAAATCATTACTCCAAAGGCTTGATGCGGTGTGCGGACCGAATACGATTTTTGCCTCCAATACATCAGGGTTAAGTGTTACTGAACTTGGCAACTGTACAACCCGTCCATCTCAAGTGATTGGAATGCATTTTTTCAATCCGGTACCCGTAATGAAGCTGGTAGAGATCGTCCGCGGACAGGAAACATCTAACGAAACCTATGAAGAGATTAAGCAATTGGTTGAGAAGTTTGGCAAAAAAGGAATAACCGTACAGGATGCACCATTATTTGCCGTTAATCGAATTTTAGTTCCGATGATCAATGAAGCAATTTTTGTGCTCGCAGAGGGAACGGCCAGTGCTGAGGATATTGATGAAGGCATGAAATTGGGAGCCAACCATCCGATCGGACCTCTAGCACTAGCGGATCTGATTGGCTTAGACACTTTACTGTTTGTCATCGAAACATTATATACAGAGACATCTGATAGCAAATACCGTCCATGTCCATTATTGAAAAAGCTGGTACGTGCCGGACATTTAGGCAGGAAGACAGGTAAGGGGTTTTATCAATACTAAAAGCGGGTGATGTTCATGAATGAAGCGACATTAGTAAAGATTGAAAATGGAATTGGATTCATTCGATTAAATCGACCGGAGAAACTTAACTCATTGTCCAGTGATTTAGTTGAATCGTTCACTAATAACTTAGAAAGTCTTGGGAAAAACGAAAATGTAAAAGTCATTATTGTGTCGGGTGAAGGAAAAGGATTTTGTGCAGGCGGAGATTTAGAGACGATGAAGAATTTATCACAAGCAAATGAGAAGCTGGAGTATATGCAAAAAGCCTCAGCTTTAACCAAAACCATCCTGAACCTGGACAAATATGTCGTTTCCGCTGTCCATGGATTTGCAGCAGGAGCGGGATATAGTCTGGCGCTTGCATCTGATTTTATAGTTGCTAATAAGTCTGCTAAGTTTGCTTTGAGTTTTGTCAATGTGGGTGTCATTCCAGACCTGGGGTTAATGAAGTTACTTTCAGAACGGGTACCTTTAAGCATAGCGAAAGAATGGATCCTATCCGGGAAAGTCATGACAGCAGAAGAAGCCCAAAATTGGGGAGTCATTAATCGAATCACCGAGGGAGATGTCCTTCAAGAAGCTATTGAATTCTCTCAGTTTATTATAAATGGACCGCAGGAAAGCAATAAATATGTAAAACAGTTGTTAAACCATGATGTTCAGTTAAGTTGGGATGATGTCCTAGAGCAAGAAAATATGATTCAAACCTATTTGATGCAGTCGGAAGATTATGAGGAGGGAGTTAATGCCTTTTATGAAAAGCGTGCTCCTAAATTTAAGTGAATCATGCAAGGGTGGATGAGCTGGGTTATTTCTGAAAATTAAATAATACTTTTTTATCCTTAAATTCATTTAGTGATAGATTGAGAGTTTCGGGCCAAGGAAACGAACTTTTAGCAATAGGGGATGATACGATGCAATTTCAATTATCAGAAGAGCAGGAAATGATCCGAAAGATGGTGCGGGATTTTGCCAGAAAAGAAATTGCACCGACAGCGGACGAACGTGATGAAGAAGAATACTTTGACCCCGGAATTTTTCAAAAGATGGCCGAGCTGGGTTTAACAGGGATTCCATGGCCGGAAGAATATGGCGGCATTGGCAGTGACTATGTATCTTACTGTATAGCGGTAGAAGAGCTGTCACGCGTATGCGCATCAACAGGTGTTACACTCTCTGCCCACACTTCTTTAGCATGCTGGCCTGTTTATACATTCGGTACAGAAGAACAAAAACAAAAATACTTAAAACCGATGGCACAAGGAGAAAAAATCGGGGCATATGGATTAACGGAACCTGGTTCTGGATCCGATGCCGGCGGAATGAAAACCACTGCCCGCAAGGATGGGAATGAGTATATTCTGAACGGCTCCAAAATTTTTATTACGAATGCAGGGGTTGCTGACATCTATATTGTATTTGCGGTAACAGATCCAACATCTAGAAAGAATGGGATGACCGCTTTTATTATCGAAAAAGACTTTCCCGGCTTCTCTATCGGGAAAAAAGAAAAGAAAATGGGCATCAGGTCTTCACCTACCGCTGAAATTATCTTTGAAGATTGTCGAGTACCGGAGGAAAATGTGCTTGGTGAAGTAGGAGAAGGGTTTAAAGTAGCGATGATGACCTTAGATGGAGGCCGAAATGGCATTGCAGCGCAGGCGCTTGGGATTGCTCAAGGAGCATTAGACGCAGCTGTAGGGTATGCGAAAGAACGGCAGCAATTCGGAAAATCCATTGCAGCTAATCAAGGCATCTCTTTCAAACTGGCAGATATGGCAACAGCGATTGAAGCATCACGCCTATTAACCTATCAAGCAGCTTGGCTCGAATCTAATGGGTTGCCGTATGGAAAAGAGTCAGCGATGTCTAAACTTTTTGCAAGTGATACGGCGATGAAGGTGACAACAGAAGCGGTACAAATATTCGGCGGCTACGGTTATACAAAGGATTACCCCGTCGAACGCTTTATGCGAGATGCCAAGATTACACAGATTTATGAGGGAACAAACGAAATTCAACGATTAGTCATTGCAGGGAAGCTTTTAAATGAAAAATAAATCGAATAAGGAAGGTGCTAAAAGGTGGAGACGGAAGTTTATCGCCCAACTCATAATGTTAGATTTGTGACAGCCTCGGCTTTATTTGACGGCCATGATGCGGCCATCAATATTATGCGCCGTATTCTTCAGGATTCGGGTGTAGAGGTCATCCATTTGGGACATAACCGCTCAGTAGAAGAAGTGGTAAATGCCGCCATTCAAGAAGATGTACAAGGAATTGCCATGAGTTCTTATCAGGGTGGTCATGTGGAATATTTAAAGTATATGTATGATTTGCTTCAACAACAGGGAGCGGGCCACATAAAAATTTTTGCAGGCGGGGGCGGGGTTATCGTCCCTTTAGAAATCAGAGAATTGCATGAATACGGGATTGCCAAAATCTTTTCCCCTGACGATGGCCGCGAGCTAGGGTTACAAGGCATGATAAATCATATGATTCGGGAATGTGATTATCAATCACCAAAGCAGCTTGAACAAGATATTGCTGGATTATATGAGAAAAATTGGGGATCCATTTCTAAATTAATTACCTTTGCTGAAGAAAAACTTGGGAAGGATCGAGAGGAAGAAAAAGTTGCAGCGGTATTAGAACAGTTACACGTGGGAGCTCCAGTGGTCCCAGTTTTGGGTATTACCGGAACAGGGGGAGCGGGAAAAAGCTCTCTGACGGATGAGTTAGTACGCCGCTATCTTGAACAATTCTCTGACCGTTCCATTGCGATCATATCCGTAGATCCTTCCAAAATGAAAACGGGTGGAGCATTGTTAGGTGACCGCATTCGGATGAATGCGATTAACAACCCTCGTGTCTATATGCGCAGTTTAGCTACCCGCGGGTCCAAGTCTGAATTGAGTCGAGCGACAAAAGAAGCGATTAATATCGTGAAAGCAGCAGGATATGATTTCGTCATAGTTGAAACGAGCGGGATTGGACAAGGGGATTCTGAAATTGTTGAGATTTGTGATTTGTCCATGTATGTCATGACGAGTGAATTTGGAGCTCCAACACAGCTGGAAAAAATCGATATGCTTGATTTTGCTGATTTAATCGTCATTAACAAATTTGAACGCCGCGGGTCAGAGGATGCTTTGCGTGACGTCCGCAAGCAGTATCAGCGCAGCCGTAAGTTATTTGAAATCCCTGATGAAAAATTGCCTGTTTTTGGTACAATTGCAAGCCAATTTAATGATCCTGGAACGAATGTCCTTTTTGCGAATCTAATGAAGAAGATAGAAGAAAAGTCTGATCGCAGCTGGCCGACTACCTATGATAGCGGCATCCAAAAGGTAACGAAGCAAAATTTAATTATCCCGTCACACCGTACTAGGTATTTAGGTGAAATTGTCCAGACGGTTTATCAATATCGGGAGTTCACAGAAAAACAGGTTGATCTGGTTCGTAAATGGTACCAGCTACGGGGAACGAAGGCCTTGATTGAGAGTGAAAACAGGAATATCATGACGCAAGAAGAAGCAGAAATCTTCTCAGCAAAACTCGATGAAATGATCTCTCTTTATGAAGGTAAGATAGATCCAGAGTGTAAAAAAATGGTGGATGAGTGGCCGGAAATTCGCAAATCCTACCAGCAAAATGAGCTGGTTACAAAGGTTCGGGATAAAGAAATGATCACTCCATTGTATACCGAATCATTGTCTGGGAATAAAATTCCGCGGGTGAGTGTCCCTAAATTTGAGGATCCAGGGGAAATTCTCCTTTGGCGATTAAAGGAAAACCTACCTGGTTATTTCCCATATACAGCAGGGGTGTTTCCGTTCAAACGGACCAGTGAAGATCCGAAGCGCCAGTTTGCCGGAGAAGGTACTCCAGAGCGAACAAACCGACGCTTTCATTTTCTCAGCCAAAATGATGAGGCGAAACGGCTGTCTACTGCCTTCGATAGTGTCACCCTATACGGGCAGGATCCGGATTACCGTCCTGATATCTATGGGAAAATTGGCAACAGCGGTGTAAGTGTCTGTACATTGGATGATATGAAAAAGCTTTACAAAGGGTTTGACCTTTGCCACCCATCCACCAGTGTGTCGATGACCATAAATGGGCCTGCGCCAATTATTCTGGCAATGTTCATGAATACTGCCATCGACCAACAGGTTGAAAAATTTGTGGAGAAAAACGGGCGCCAGCCGAACGTTGAGGAATTTGGAAATATTAAGGAATGGACGCTGCAAACTGTGAGAGGCACCGTGCAAGCGGACATTTTAAAAGAAGACCAGGGTCAGAATACCTGTATCTTTTCCACAGAATTTGCCCTTAAGATGATGGGGGACATTCAACAATACTTTATTGATCATAAAGTACGTAACTATTATTCGGTTAGTATTAGCGGCTATCATATTGCAGAAGCGGGAGCAAATCCAATTTCGCAATTGGCGTTTACACTGGCAAATGGCTTTACATTTGTAGAATATTACCTGAGCCGGGGAATGCATATTGATGATTTTGCACCAAACCTGTCTTACTTTTTTAGTAACGGGTTAGACCCGGAATACACGGTAATGGGACGCGTCGCCAGGAGGATTTGGGCAACGATTATTAAAAATAAGTATGGCGGGAATGAACGAAGCCAGAAGCTGAAATATCATATCCAGACATCTGGCCGCTCGCTCCACGCTCAAGAGATGGACTTTAATGATATCCGTACAACTTTACAAGCTTTGATTGCCATCTACGATAATTGTAATTCATTGCATACGAACGCATTTGACGAGGCGATTACAACACCGACAGAAAATTCTGTGCGAAGGGCGATGGCCATCCAGATGATCATCAATAAAGAATTGGGTATCGTAAAAAATGAAAATCCGATGCAAGGAGCCTTTATTATTGATGAGCTGACAGATCTGGTGGAAGAAGCGGTATTGGCTGAATTTACACGGATCAATGATCGCGGTGGTGTTTTAGGAGCAATGGAAACACAGTATCAGCGTGGAAAAATCCAAGAAGAATCCCTTTACTATGAACATAAGAAACATTCTGGCGAATTGCCGATTATTGGTGTCAATACATTTATCAATCCCAATGCTGAGGAAACCGCTTATGAAATTGAGTTAGCACGTTCGACAGAGGAAGAAAAAGAAACGCAAATTCGAAATCTCCGTGAATTCCAGACTAGAAACCAAGATACATGTCCGATTGCTCTTAATAAGTTAAAACAAGTCGCTCTGCAAAACGGGAATCTTTTTGAAGAACTAATGGAAAGTGTCAAGGTAGCATCCTTGGGTCAAATTACAGAAGCTTTATATGAAGTCGGTGGGCAATACCGCAGGAATGTGTAGGAAAGTACCAGGCACTATCCAAACTTTGGTGGAATATACGATTTATACATGTCTACTTTAATAGGTGCAATCCTCAGGAAATTCTATTTAACTGTATTCATCCCCGACTTCTATAAGTGGGAGATGAATACAGAAGTGTGTTTTTGATTTGTTTTCAAAACATTATGAGCTTAATCGTGAAGTAAAGGGGAATTTAAAAAAGGAGAATCTAACGTGTTATTAAAAGACAAAGCAGTATTAACTAAAGCACAGCATGATATTAACTACCTAAACAATCTCCTAGCGACAACAGAAGCAAATAAATTTATAAGATACGTTATCAAATCCTACACTAAATCACCAGCCAACTTCATGGCCGTTAATCGTGTAGAGTGGGAAGATTTACAACAGGCAGGATACTTAGGTTTGTATCTTGGCATAACTAGGTTGAATCTTTCACTAGTACCTAATGAATGGGTACGCTACTTATATTTATCTGTACAAGGTGAGATTCGTAAGTTCTCTAGGTCTAACGATTCTAATATGGTTGTAATTCCACAGCGTATTAGAGGACTTTATTCTAAATACAGAAACTTTCATGAAGATTTTTGGTTAGAACATTTTCGTGACCCTAAAATAGTAGAAGTAATGAGTCACTTCAATATAGATGAACAAGATGCTTTTGACTTAGTTTATGGTATGCAGGCAAGTATTTCAAGGGATCAATTACTTGCAGAACTTTATTCTTCAAACCATAATTTTTCTGATTTAGACCCTACTTATCATGGGAAAGTTGAGAACCAAGCTATAAATAAAATCTTAGTCGAAGATGCTCTTAAATATGTAAATGAAAAGCAGAAAACAGTCCTATACTTGTACTATTATAAAGGGCTTTCCAAAACTGAAATATCTAAAGTGATTGGTTGTGGAAATTCGATGATAACAAAGCACATAAATACCGCTTTTAAAAATATTCGTGAACAGTACGGAGAACTTGCATAAACAGATTAAGTTTACAAACAAAAAAAACACTTGTGTAGACGAAAAAATAAATGAAAACATTAGGGAATTGAACATAGAATCATCTCAAGAAGCGGTATTGGCTGAATTTACAAGGATCAATGATCGCGAGGGTGTTTTAGGGGCAATGGAAACACAGCGGAGGTACGGAGTAATAACCAGCGCAGAGAAAGTAGGCCAGTCGATTTTTCCACAGAAAATAAAAGTGTTAAGAACTAGAGAGGGATAATAAAATGGGGAAATTGCAAGATAAAGTAGCGATTGTTACAGGGGCTGCAAGAGGCCTGGGAAAGGGAATTGCTGAAAAACTTTGTATAGAAGGTGCTAAAGTAGTTGTAGTAGATATGAATGAGGAAATATGTAAAGGCACAGTGGAAGAATTTTCAAAAAAGGGGTATGCTGCAGCATCATTCGTCGCCAATATCGCAAAAGAAGATGATGTTAAGGATCTTTATAAATTTACAATTGAAAAATTCGGTACTGTAGATATTTTAGTGAATAATGCCGGAATTAACAGGGATTCAACCCTGAATAAAATGACATTAGAAGACTGGCAGCAGGTTATCGATGTAAATTTGACTGGTACTTTTTTATGTACGAAAGAGGCAGCCAGATTTATGAAAGAAAAAGAATATGGGAAAATTATATTTATTTCTTCAGCAGCATGGCTTGAAAACTATGGTCAGGCAAATTATTCTGCTTCAAAAGCTGGTGTAATTGGACTGATGAAAACAGCATCCAGAGAATTGGCAAGAAATAACATTACCTGTAACGTGATTTGTCCGGGATTTATTGATACGGATATGACAAGAGCAGTTCCTGATAAAGCAAGGGAAATGATGATATCTAAGATTCCGCTGGGCAGAGTGGGAAATCCCTCTGATGTAGCGAATATGACTGCATTTTTAGCCTCTGATGACGCATCATATATTACAGGTGAAGTGATGAATGTGGGCGGTGGATTGGTGCTTTAAACTACTGGAAGACAATGAAAGAAATCCAAACTACTCGTTCTCACGGGTGGTTTTGTTTTTGTGTAATAAAAATTGATTTTTTAAAATAATTTGATAGTGATAAAACTTTTTAAACGAAGAAAAAACACCAGTTTCAATGGACTGGTGTTTTTTCAGCTATCTGAAGGTTTTCCAAATATGGATTCTTTTCTTTCCTTAATATAGGAATCACCTCATACATATCGCGCTGTAAAGCATGGGTAATGGAATCTCGATAACCTAAAGACGTTAACAGTTTTCCTGTTTGTGAAGTTAAGAAAAAATTCATGATTTGTTTTTCGTGAAATTTTTTGTAAAAATGATAGGCCGCAGCTCCTGAATCAGATAAATGGATATTTTCTTCATCTCCGGCATATCGATATAACTCTCGAATCAAATGTCCCGCACCTAGAAAATCTTCCATCGAAAAATTCCCATGGTTTCCTGCACATACGATAAGAATCGTTTTGTCAGCATGATTTTGCAGAAGATGCTTCGCCATATAGTGATTGTTTAATAAACAGGACGCGTAAATAAAAGAAGCCGAAAGTGAATGGTTTAATGCCACCGTGCCATTTGTGGTAGATAAAATGATTGTTTTATCAAAGATATTCGATTTTATTAGTTCTAGAGGACAAGGATATAGAAATTGATCAACCTTAAAACCTTTCTTTTCTCCACATAAAATATATGAATTTTCGGACAAATGTTGACTTACTTCCAGTGCTTCCTCTACATTTAATACAGGAATAATTTTTTTGGCCCCATGTTGAAACAATGTTGTGATTGTGGTGGTTGCTAATAAGACATCAAAAACGACTGCGACACAGTTTTTTATTTTTAGTGGATCAATCATTTCTTTTTGTGATAATACATGAATTTTTACCATGTTCCGCTGTCTCACTTTCTTAAATGGATCACATCATGTGAGAGAATCATTAGATTTTTTATTCCTTCATGTAAATTGCTAAAACGGTCATCAATCAGATATCCCATTTTCCATCTGTAATAAATTTGCTGAAGAATGGCCGCGATTTTGAAATAAGCAAAGGCAAGATAAAAATTAAAATTAGATAGGTCCCGGTTACTTTTTTTAGCGTATCGTTCAAGAAAATCTTGTCTTGAATAAAAACCACCTAATGTCGTAACGGAGTTAATCGCTGTAAATGGATCATTTTCATCTTTCCAATAGGCAACTGCAGAAGCGAGATCCGTAAGCGGATCACCAATTGCAGATAATTCCCAGTCAAAGACACCGACTGCTTTTCCTGGATCCGTTGTAGAGAACATCATATTATTTAATTTGAAATCATTATGGATAATAGTGGGACTTGGTGAATCAGGAATATGGGATAAAATCCATTTTTCAATATCATCATAGATCTTTATTTCATCTGTTTTGCTATTTTGATATCTTTTAAACCATCCATGAACTTGTCTTTCTAGATATCCTTCTGGACGACCAAGACTTTCTAAACCAGCTTTTTGATAGTCAATATCATGTAATTGAACTAATGTGTCAATGACCGACTCAGAAATGATCTCCCGGATTAGAGGGATTTCATCATAGTCTTGCGGGATGGTATCATCCAAAACAATTCCCGTTTTCTTTTCCATAATATAAAAATGCTTATCCATAATCTCAGGATCATCCTGATATAGGTAGGGTTTTGGAGCAAGAGGAAACACAGGATTGATTTTTTCCAGCAATCTAAATTCTCTTTCAACATCATGGGCTTTTGGTGGGATTTTCCCGAATGGCGGTCTTCTCATGACAGCTTCCCAGCTGCCAATCTGAAGGAGAAAGGTTAAATTGGAATACCCTTCGGAAAATTGCTTTACGACTAAAGGAGAAGGATCCAGATTTTTTAGATTGGACCTAATGTATGTTTCAAATGCTTGCCAGTTAATATCTTTTTCAGATTGAGTTGATACATGGATTTTTTGGTCTAACATTTGGTAACCTCCATCACATTTAATTTGTATACTCTTTTAGTTGCAAAAATCATGCCAAAAGTAAAATGGATTGATTTTATTTAAGAGAAAGATTGGTATATAGTGTTTTGTTTAATAGATTTGTGCTATTAAACCACCCAATACGGACATTGTGTTTTTATAAGTGTCTTTTTTTCATACACTTCACATTTACAACTGTAATGGATAAAAACATTTGATTTGAAAGGGGTAGTTGAAGATAGAAACCATCAGAAGTTTTATGACGCCAGTTGAAGAAAGTCTGACTCGTGAGCACACATTACACGAGGCGATCGTTTATATGAACAAATATAAATTGAATACATTACCCGTAGTCAATTCAGCAAACAAACTGATAGGCGTGTTTACCAGGAGTATTCTTTATCAGATGCTCCTATCCCAAGAAAGTATGGATACCCCAATTGGAAAATATATAAAAAAAGATATTGGAACGATTTCTGAACATACAACGGTTGAGCAGCTGGAAGATGATATTGCCGTAAGCGAAGTTGGGACAGGTTTTGTCATCAATGACGAAGGTATTCCTATTGGCCTTATCTCAAAGTCTGAAGCTGTGAAAAGTTTTTTGCAAAAAACCAGAATTCTAAAAGAACAATTAGAAACGATCCTACAAAATTCCAATTTAGGTGCATTCATGGCAGATGATGCACAAAGGATTATCTTTATCAATGACAAATTAGAGAAGATGATTGGTGTTGATGAAAGAACCATATTATATAAGAAGTTATTAGATGTTTTTCCTGATTGGACCATTCCAATCGGACAAAACGAGGTTCATTTTCAAAAAAAGATTGGTTCACAAACCTTTATGATTCGATTGTCGAAATACAATATGACTAATGGAAAACAAGGATTCATTGCGTTATTTCAAAATATATCTGAACTTGAAAATATGGCACAAGAGCTTGCAACGATTAAGACATTAAAAAGTTTATTGCAAACCGTCATTGAACATTCCTATGATGGGTTAGTGATGATCAATGAAGCTGGAAAGATAACCTTTACAAGCCCATCTCTTCTGGAGCTATTTGACCTCCATCAAAATCAAGTGGCAGAATTTCCAATAGATGAGATTTTTCCACACTTTGAATTAATGAAAGTGCTTAAAACAGGAGTAGCAGAAATAAGTGATTTTATGGAAATTAAAGGGATCAATTATATTGTCCATCGGATTCCAGTCTATCAAGATGAGCAAATTATTGGGGCTATTGGGAAAATTGTCTATAGACAGTTGCATGAGGTTCGAGAAACATTTAAAAGATATGAGAGAAAGGAAATGGGGGAGACTTCTACCAGAAAAACCCCAGAATCCTCACGGTTTTCATTTGATGAAATTATTTCAAAAGATCCACAGATGGAAAAATTGTTTAAAAGCGGCATGAAGGCGGCTAAAGGAAAAACAACGATCCTGATTCGGGGTGAAAGTGGTACTGGTAAGGAACTTTTCGCTCATGCCATTCATAGCTCAAGTAACAGGAAAAATGCACCGTTCATCACAGTTAATTGTGCGGCCATACCTGAAGATTTATTGGAGTCTGAATTTTTCGGTTATGAAGAGGGTGCTTTTACAGGAGCTAAGCATAAGGGGAAAATAGGAAAATTTGATTTGGCAAATGGAGGGACTCTATTTCTAGATGAAATAGGGGATATGTCTTTACAGCTGCAGGCAAAATTACTCCGTGTCTTACAAGAAAGAGAGTTTTACCGTGTTGGGGGAACGGAAAGAATCACTGTTGATATTAGAATCATTGCTGCAACCAACAGAGGATTAGAAGAAATGGTAGAAAAAGGGGAATTTAGGGAGGATCTCTTTTATCGATTAAATGTCATCTCTTTTGAGATCCCTCCACTTAGAAAAAGAAAGGGAGATATTTTATTATTAACTGAATCCTTTATTGAAGGATTAAATAAACAAAATGGAACAAGTATCACGGGTTGGGACCCATTAGCAGAACAGGCCCTCTTACAGCATGATTGGCCGGGGAATGTCCGGGAACTTCGTAATGTATGTGAACGGGCAATGGTATTTGCTGATAATGGAATGATTCATGTGGAAGATTTACCTGATTATTTATTGAAGAAAATTGGTTTCATTCTATTATTAGAAGATAATAAGACTGAATTGGAAAAACCATTATTAGAAAGAGCAGAAGAAATGGCCATTAGAGTCGCATTAAAGAAAGCAGACGGAAACAAAAGCGAAGCCTGTAAATTATTAGGTATCAGTCGATCTGTACTTTATGATAAATTAAAAAAATATGAAGTCTTTTAGACTATTTAAAAAACTTACACACACTTGTCCAAGTGTGTGTAAGTTTTTTTTTAGGAGAAAAGACTAATTTCAAACTACTGTTTGAATTTCAGACATCCATTTTAGAAATAAAGTCAAAAACCCTACATTCTTTTTAATAAAAAAAGGTAGACCACACCTAAAAAAGATAAATAAATTTATTTTTGCTTTTTAATTATCTTGTTTTCATCATGATTTTCAACGTAAATGACAGATTATTATGAATTCTTAAATATGTTGGCATTAAACTTGCTTTATTAAAGGTGAGTATCAAAATCAAACCAGTATTAGATTAAACATAGAGGAGGGCCTATATGCGTGAAGTGGTCATTGTAGAAGCAGTCCGAACACCAGTTGGAAAACGAAAAGGGGGACTAAGTAACGAACGTCCCGATGACTTAGCAGCAAAAGTATTAAAAGAATTAGTAGATCGAGCTGGTATTTCAGGGGATCTAGTAGAAGACGTGATTTTAGGTTGTGTGACTCAAGTTGAAGAACAAGCGATGAACATAGCTCGGACGGCTGCGTTAACAGCAGGATTTCCGATTCATGTTCCTGGAACAACGATAGACCGGCAATGCGGTTCAAGCCAACAAGCCGTTCATTTTGCTGCTCAAGCTATACTGAGTGGAGATATGGATATTGTGATTGCCGGCGGAGTAGAGAGCATGACTCGTGTTCCCATGTTATCCAATTGGCAAAACACCAAGTGGAGTGAGAGCTTAACGTCAAAGTATAACCTTATTCATCAAGGTTTATCAGCAGAGGCGATTTCCGAAAAATGGGGAATTACCCGCAGTCAGGCAGATGAATTTGCCCTAGAAAGTCATCGGAAAGCCATCATTGCCCAGGACCAAGGCCATTTTGAAAGAGAAATTATGCCCATTGAAGTGATGTTAGAAGACGGGACAAAAAAAATCATTACCCAAGATGAGGGTCCACGTAGAGAAACGACTATCGAAAAACTTGCTAGTCTTAAACCAGCTTTTACTGAAAACGGGATCATTCATGCAGGAAATTCAAGCCAAATGAGTGATGGTGCAGGTGCTTTGCTTCTCATGTCTAAAGAAAAAGCTCTTGAATTAGGTCTCAGACCTCGTTTTAAAGTCACAGCCCGCACTGTAGTCGGCTCAGATCCAACCCTTATGTTAACGGGACCAATCGAAGCGACCAGACAAGTCTTAAAAAAAGCAGGCTTGAGCATTGAAGAAATAGATGTATACGAGATCAATGAAGCTTTTGCCCCGGTGCCTATGTGCTGGCTAAATGAAATCAAAGCTGATCCGCAGAAATTGAATCCAAATGGAGGGGCCATCGCGCTAGGTCATCCATTAGGAGCGAGTGGAGCCCGGGTTATGATTACGATGATTCATGAGTTGGAAAGAACAGGCGGACAATTTGGCCTGCAGGCTATCTGTGAAGGAAACGGGATGGCTAATGCAACCATTATCGAAAGAATCATTTAATATTTAAATTTAAACATACAGGGAGGAATAGCTGATGAATGTAAAGGATTGTGTAGCTGTTGTAACAGGCGGAAGTTCAGGTTTAGGTGAAGCGACGATCACACGAATCGTCCAATCCGGCGGCAAAGCTGTTATTGTTGATTTATCAGAAGAAAAAGGAGCTGCTGTTGTTGAAAAATTAGGCTCTGACAATGTCCTTTTTACAAAAGCGGATGTATCAAATGAAGAAGACATTAAGGCCGCTTTACAGCAAGCAGTTGAAAAGTTTGGAAAAATTAATACAGTTATCAATTGTGCAGGAATCGGACAACCGAAAAAAGTAGTTGGAAGAGAAGGCGTGCATGACCTTGAAGGATTCAATAAAACCATCCAAGTCAATCTAGTTGGTACCTTTAATGTCATTCGCTTAGCTGCTGAAATCATGACCGCAAATGAACCGAATGATGGTGGGGAGAGAGGAGTGATCATTAATACCGCCTCCGTGGCTGCTTTTGAAGGGCAAATTGGTCAAGCTGCTTATAGCGCTTCAAAGGGTGGAATTGTTGCTATGACCCTGCCAATTGCAAGGGAATTAGCCAGACATGGAATCAGGGTGATGACTATTGCACCTGGGCTGATTCATACCCCGCTTTTTGATACGCTTTCGGAAAAAGCACGAGAGTCCCTTGGTTCTACGGTTCCATTTCCACCACGGCTTGGCTATCCATCTGAATATGCCATGCTTGTCACAAGCATTATCGAGAATCCAATGCTGAACGGAGAAACGATCCGATTAGACGGAGCGATCCGGATGCAGCCAAAATAATAGAGTGATAGAAATATTGAATTTTAAAAGGGATGGTGATCGATCGTGAGTAGTCTGGTTCAACTCGTCATAGAGGAAGGGATCGCGGTAATAACAATTAATAATCCGCCTATGAATGTATTAAGCAGTACCGTAACGAAAGAATTAAAGGAAACCGTTTCACAAATTTATACTGATCCGGAAGTTATTGTTGTCATTATTACAGGCAGCGGTGATCGCGCTTTTATGGCCGGAGCAGATATTAAAGAGTTTCCACAATGGCTTCATTTAGAAAAGAAGGAATTAAGGAAGGTCACCACGGCCAATCATGAAGTATTTAACATGATTGAAAATATGCCAAAGCCAACCATTGCTGCCATAAATGGACTTGCCCTCGGCGGAGGCTGCGAACTAGCTTTAGCTTGTGATATTCGCATCGCGGAAGAGCAAGCAAAACTCGGTCTTCCTGAAGTGAAATTAGGTTTATTTCCAGGAGCTGGCGGTACCCAGCGTATGCCAAGATTAGTAGGCGAAGCGAAGGCGAAAGAATTAATGTATATCGGTGACCCTGTAACAGCAGAAGAGGCCTTTGCCATTGGCTTAGTCAATCATATTGTCCCAACGGGAACGGGATTGGAACGTGCTAAAGATATGGCTAGAAAAATGGCCGGACAGTCTCTGCAGGCCTTAAGTCGAATCAAACAGGCTGTAAATGATGGATCAGATATGGATTTACTATCAGGGCTTGAGCTAGAGATTGATCTATTTCTGGATATCTTTAAGACACATGATGTTAGGGAAGGTGTACAAGCATTTATCGAAAAACGTTCTGCCAGATTCACGCATAATTAGTTTGAAAATTAAAAATTGATACAAAATTTTAGGAGGTTTTCATTATGATATTCGAAAAAAGTGAAAGAGTAAGAGAGTTAGAAGAAAAAGTAACAGCATTTATGAACGAAGTTGTGTTACCGAATGAAAGTGTTTATGAAGAACAGCTTAAGTCAGGAAGCAGCCGCTGGGAAATCCCGCCAATTATGGAAGATATGAAGAAGCAAGCAAAAGCAGCTGGTTTATGGAATCTCTTTTTACAAAAAAGTAAAAATGGGGCTGGTTTAACAAACCTTGAATATGCACCGCTGAAGGAAATTATGGGTCGTTCCTTGATTGGTCCTGAAGTATTTAATTGCTCTGCGCCTGATACTGGAAATATGGAGCTGCTGGAACAATATGCGTCACCGGAACAAAAGGAAGAATGGCTCGTTCCGTTATTAAATGGAGACATTCGTTCATCGTATGTGATGACTGAACCCGATGTAGCCTCTTCAGACGCAACCAATATCTCTACTTCTATCGAGAGAGATGGCGATGAGTATGTGATCAATGGCGTCAAATGGTGGATTTCTGGAATTATGGACCCGCGATGCAAAATATTAATCCTGATGGGGAAAAGTGACCCTAATGCAGAAAGACATAAGCAGCAATCCATGATTCTCATTCCGGTAGGAACGCCAGGGGTTGTAGTAAAATCGCACCTCCCTGTTTATGGCTATGACGATGCTCCGCATGGACATGCCATAGTAGAATTTAACAATGTACGTGTACCTGCTTCCAATATGATTCTCGGTGAAGGCAGAGGCTTTGAAATCGCCCAAGGCAGGCTCGGACCTGGCCGGATTCATCACTGCATGCGCTTGATCGGCATGGCTGAACGGGCATTAGAATTAATGTGTAAACGGGCAAAAGACCGAGTTGCCTTTGGTAAACCGATTGCTGAGCAAGGCCTCATTCGCAGTTGGATTGCTGATTCACGGATTGAAATAGATCAGGCGAGGTTGTTGACATTGAATGCGGCCCATATGATGGATACCGTTGGAAATAAAGCAGCCAGAAAAGAAATTGCAATGATTAAGGTGATTGTTCCGAATATGGCCTTAAAAGTAATTGATCGGGCGATACAGGTTCATGGAGCAGGCGGGGTAAGTGATGTGTTCCCGTTAGCACAGATTTGGGCCCATGCCCGTACACTAAGGCTTGCAGATGGTCCTGACGAAGTACATCAAGAAGCAGTGGCAAAATTAGAATTAAGAAGGATGGAAAATCTTGAGAAACTCTATTCCTATAAATAAGTTACAACTGCGGAAATAGTAGGTTTACATTGAAGGGGGTCTCAAAAATGATCATCAAAAAACTTAGCATCCTATTAAGCTGTCTTATTATGGTTTTTGGATTAGCTGCTTGCGGAAGCCAAGAGTCTAGTTCAAGCGCTAAAGAAGAAAGTGGCGGGAAATATACACAGGGTGTTACAGAGAATGAAATATTAATTGGGCATATCGCTCCACAGACAGGTCCTGTAGCCATTTACGATGTAGTTAGAAAAGGAATCCAATCTTATTTTGATTACGTCAATGAAAACGGTGGAGTAAATGGCCGACAATTAAAGCTTATTGCCTATGATGATCAATTTCAGCCTGCAAAAACCGTTCAGCTGGCAAAGCGCCTAGTAGAAGATGATAAGGTATTTGCCATGCTTGCGAATGTTTGTACTGCATGTAATACGGCCATCAAGGATTATGTGGTAGATCAAGGAATTCCAATGGTTATGGTAGGTTCTGGGGCAAAAACATTCGTCAATCCTCCCGTTAAAAATTATATGGGTTCAGACGTCATGAATTATCGAATCGAAGCCCAAATATTTATGAATTATGCCGTTAATGAGCTTGGGGCAAAGAAGATTGCGATTGCCTATCAAAATGATGACTATGGAAAAGAAGGACTTGAAGAATTAAATAAAGCCATTAAAAATTATCCGGATGCTGAGATCGTTACTGAAATTCCATTTTTGGCAACTGATACCGAGTTTAGTTCACAAGCTCAAAAACTTGAAAAGGCAAACCCTGATGCCATTATTAATTTTGCTAGTCCTGCGCCTGCCGCTAATCTAAAAAAAGCGATGCATAAAATAGGACTTGACGAACCAAAGTATATTGTTTCGTCTGTTGGAGCAAATGATAATAACCTTTTTAATTTAGCTGGTAAGGACTTATGGGAAGGTACTTACTCAGGTGCCACCTATCCAATGCCTGAAATGGTTCCTGATGATAAAGAAATGCAGTTATTTGTTGAAAGATTCAGCAAAGATAATCCGAATGATTCAACTGAAGGCTTGTCACAAATAGGCTGGGCTGCAGCACAAGTAATGGTTGAGGCCATTAAAAGATCAGGTGATGATTTATCATGGAATCACTTCCTTGACACTTTTTATACTTTTGAACAATGGGAAGGCTCTATCTATGCTGGTGTAACATTTTCCGAGAATAACCATTATGGCTTAACCTCAATGTTTATGACTCAAGCTAAGGATGGAAAGATTGTGCCGATTACAGACCCAATTTCATTTGATCCAGAAACAGAAAAGATTAAATTTAGTCAATAATTTTCATCATCATTGAACCAGAACCAAACTCAGGAGGTGTCTGACATAATACAATATCAGTTCCCAAGATTAATTGATTATGTAATGTTGGACACCTTTTGTATTCATATCAGAATTTATTAATAAAAGAAGGTGAGTAATAAATGCAAATAATTGTAAGCGGTCTAATCGTTGGTTGTATATACGCTTTAGCTGCTTTAGGACTTGTCTTAATTTATAAAACGACAGAAGTAGTTAATTTTGCTCATGGTGAAATGGCAATGTTATCAACATTTATTAGTTTTGTTTTTCTAACTAATTTTGGCTATTCCTACCTTGTATCTCTTATTTTAGCCCTCATATTTGCTGCTATATCCGGCTTGTTTGTCTATCTGGTATTTATGAAGAAAGTCCAGTCTGCACCTCATTTAAATCAAGTGGTTTTAACATTAGGATTATTTATGGTGTTTAATGGGATAGCTGGAATCATCTGGGGCTATAAACCTGCTTCATTCCCTGAAGCAGTCAATGGGGATTCTTTCCAAGTAGGCGGTGTCCATATTTCCGCAAATGAATTATTCGTAGCTGGGATAACATTTGCTTTAATGCTTTTGTTTTTTATATTTTTCCGTTTTTCAAAACTTGGCCTTGCGATGAGGGCTTGCTCTCAAGATATGATGGCATCTCAATTGATGGGGATCAAAGTGTCTGTTGTTTTTATGGGTGCATGGGCAGTTGGAACGATTCTTGGCGGTATTGCCGGGATCATGACCGCCCCCATAACATTTTTGAGCCCAAACATGATGTCTGAAGTGTTAATACTTGCGTTTGCAGGTGCCGTTCTCGGTGGCTTTGTCAGTTTACCGGGAGCTGTGATAGGTGGACTAGTCATTGGTGTTTTTGAAAATCTAGTAAGTTACTATATTGCACCTGAGATGAAAATAGTTTTCGTATTTTTATTAATATTAATCGTTTTATATATACGTCCTCAAGGTATATTTGGTGGAGCAAAAATTGTTAAAAAGGTGTGATTCATTTTGAAAAGGCTGATATTAGATGGAAAGTTCTGGGTAATTTTTCTCATTCTTCTAATGCTTGCTCTTCCCCTTATTACTGGCCAATCCGGATATTTAATGACGTTGCTCGTGATGATTTGTGTCTATGCCATAACATCAATGGCTTTGAATCTATTAATAGGTTATGGCGGACAAATATCTGTTGGACATGCAGGTTTTTTATCAGTCGGGGGGTATTCTGTAGCCATTTTATCTACTAAGCTAGGCCTGCCGTTTATCTTAACCCTTCCGTTGTCAGGAGTTATTACGGCTATCATCGGTCTTTTTATTGGGCTTCCCGCAGTTCGGTTAAGCGGGCACTTTCTGGCAGTGATCACATTGGGATTTGGAATTTCAATTCCCCTTATTGCCTTAAACTGGGATTCGATAACTGGCGGCTATTCAGGTATTGCTTTTTTTCGACCAGAATGGTTATCAAGCGATTTACCGTTTTTTTATATGGTAATTGGCATAACAATCGTATGCTTTTGGATTATGTATAACATTTTAAAAAGCAGTTTTGGCAGGGCTTTCGTTGCAATCCGAGAAAGTGAGGTTGCAGCACAGGCAACAGGAATAAACATTTCACTATATAAGACGATGATGTTTGTTATTAGTGCTTTTTTTACAGGAATTGCTGGAGGACTTTATGGATACTGGTTTGGATTTGTCAGCCCGAATGATTTTACAGTTATGACTTCATTCTTACTGCTGGCCATGATTGTTGTTGGAGGATTAGCTTCTGTTCCTGGAGCGATTATAGGGGCTATTATTTTTACAGTACTTCCAGAGCTTACTAGGTCTTTTATTGGATTCACTAATATTATCATTGGTTTGGCGGTGGTTCTTGTAATATTATTCCGTCCACAAGGGTTCATTTCATTAATTGATTTAACAAAAATGAGGAAAAAGCCAGAATTAAAGGAACAATCAATTGTTATGACAGATCATAACCAAGGAGGTGCAGCAAAGGGTGCTAACCTTTAATCATGTAACTGTACAATTTTCTGGATTAACGGCCGTTAAAGATCTATCCTTTGAAGTTCCCCAAGGAAGTATATATTCCATCATTGGTCCAAACGGTGCAGGAAAAACAACAGTATTTAACTGTATTAGCCGTTTCTATACACCCAAAAGCGGAGAAATAGAGTTTAATGGCAAAAATTTGCTGCAGCTAAAATCTCATCAAGTCATAAAAGAAGGGATCGCCCGAAGTTTTCAAAACGTTGAATTGTTCTCGGACATGACAGTTCTTGATAATTTATTAACCGGTCTGCATCCTACCTTTAAAAAAAATATTGTAACAAGTGCTTTATATTTACCTTCAGTCCAAAAAAGGGAAAAGGAATCAATTAAAAAAGCATTTGAAGTAATGGATCTCCTTTCCATCACTGATTTTGCAAACGAAAAAGTATCTAATTTATCATTTGGGTATCAAAAGATGATTGATATCGGCAGAGCCATTATCGCAGAGCCGAAACTTATTTTATTGGATGAACCAGTAGCAGGCATGAATCCAGTTGAAACTGAAAGAATTAGTCAGCTTATCCTTCGTTTAAAAGAAATGAATTATACGATTCTACTAATTGAACATGATATGTCGTTGGTCATGAAAGTATCTGATTTCGTAACGGTCATGAGCTTCGGGGAAAAAATCGCTGAAGGACTTCCCTTTGACATACAGACTAATCCAGTCGTTATTGATGCCTATTTAGGAGAGGTGAGAGATGGTGCTCCAATTAACTGATGTACACGTATATTATGGCCATGTTCATGCGTTGAGAGGCGTTTCCCTAAAAATAGACGATGGAAAAATCGTTTCACTGCTTGGAGGAAATGGAGCTGGAAAATCTACCACCTTAAAAATGATTTCACGACTTGTTCAACCGAAAAGCGGTTCTTATCAAATAGACGGTAAAACAATGTTGAAAGAAAGCCCTAGCCGCATTGTAAAGAGAGGTATAATTCATTGTCCGGAAAATCGAAGGGTATTTCCAACCTTTACTGTCGAAGAGAATTTAAAAATCGGTGCTTACAAGAGAAAAGATAAGAAAATAAAAAGTGATTTCGAAAAAGTATTTTCCTATTTTCCCAGACTAAAGGAGCGGCTTAATCAAAAAGCAGGTACTCTGAGCGGTGGAGAACAACAAATGCTTGCCATTGGAAGATCATTAATGGGAGATCCAAATGTATTGCTATTAGATGAACCTTCGCTTGGTATCGCACCTAATCTGGTTATTGAAATTTTTGAAATAATAAAAGAAATTAACAAAGATGGGACCTCGGTGTTACTTGTAGAACAAAATGCAAATGTGGCTTTAGCGATTTCTGATTATGGTTACGTATTAGAAAATGGACATGTTGCTTTAGAAGGCAACTCTAAGAATTTGAAAAATAATGATGAAGTGCGCAGGCTTTATCTAGGGGGCTAATTCAGTTATGAATTTAAAGAGAAGGCGGGAACATCATGCAGGCAATTGCCAAATATATGTTAGACCGTGAGCATGAATCTAGACCTTTCTTTACTAGGGAACATTACCTGTTTCGTCAATCATTAAGAAAGTTCTTACAGAAAGAGGCAGCTCCATATTTTGATCAATGGGAGAAAGACAAGTTGATTCCCCGTTCATTTTGGTATCAGCTTGGTCAAAAAGGATTTCTCTGCCCATGGCTTGATGAACAATACGGTGGATTGGGGGCTGACTTTGGCTTTTCAGTTATTTTAACGGAAGAACTGGAGCGAATCGGCTCAGGACTAATGGGAATTTCACTCCATTGTGATATTGTTGCTCCGTATCTCCATTATTATGGAACAGATGAACAAAAAGCCAAATATTTGCCCGCCTTTACAACAGGTGAAATCATATCCGCCATTGCCATGACTGAGCCGGCAGCAGGATCTGATTTAGCCGGGATTCAAACAACTGCTGTCAAAGAAGGGAATCATTATATCGTAAACGGGACAAAGACATTTATTACGAATGGTACTCAAGCGGACGTAATCATAATAGCCTGCAAAACAGACCCTAAAGCAAGTCCGGCGCATAAAGGATTAAGCTTGTTGTTGATCGATAAGAATACCCCTGGCTTCAATCGCGGCCAAAAGCTTGAAAAGATGGGGCATTATAGTTCTGA
This sequence comes from Niallia oryzisoli, assembly GCF_036670025.1. Lineage (NCBI taxonomy): Bacteria > Bacillati > Bacillota > Bacilli > Caryophanales > Bacillaceae > Niallia > Niallia oryzisoli. The sequence goes on from NZ_CP137640.1 coordinate 2,665,700, forward strand.
TACAGCTGAATTATTTTTTGATCAAGCGGTTGTGCCGGCAGAGAATTTATTAGGGGAAGAAGGGAAAGGATTTTTTTATTTGATGGAAAGATTACAGCAAGAAAGGATTATTGCAGCTTTGAATGCGCAAATTGCTGCAGAGGAAATGTATCGTTTAACAATGGATTTTATTAAGAATCGAGAAGTTTTTGGAAAACCTTTAAGTCAATTTCAAAATACTCATTTTGTTATGGCAGAGATCGCGACTGAGATTACGCTCGGTAGAAAGTTTTTGGATGTTCTCATTAGCCAGCATATGAATGGAAAAGAAATCGAAACCGAAGTTTCTATGGGCAAATGGTGGATTACTGAAATGGCAAAGCGGCTTGCCGGAAAATGCATGCAGCTCCATGGCGGCTACGGGTATATGGAAGAATATAAAATAGCTCGTCGTTATAGGGATATTGCCGTAACAACAATCTTTGCGGGTTCGACCGAGATAATGAAAAAAATCATTGCAAAAAACATTGGTTTATCCTAACTCAAAATGTTGAATAGCGGATTAGACATGTCGTCATTTGTTAAAATATAAGAGGAGTGATGAAAAGTGAGAATACTAGGGATATCAGGTACCATTACAGGCTCAAAAACTTTAATAGTTATAAATAAAGTGCTAGAGGAAATGAAGAAAAGAACTCCTGAAGTAGAAGTTCAATTACTAGATCTTAAACAATATAATGTTCAATTCTGTGATGGACGTCCGCCTGGAGAATATACAGGGGATACGGCAAAAGTTATTGACATGATCTCTTCAGCCGATGGCTACATTATTGGAACCCCTATTTTTCAAGGCTCCTTTAGTGGTGCATTAAAAAATTTAATTGATTTAGTTCCACCTTCTCAATTTAACAATAAAGTAATGGGTTTTGTTGCAACTGGAGGAAATAATCTGCACTATCTTGTGATTGAAAATCAGTTGAAACCAATTGCAGGATACTTAAATGCCTACGTAACGCCTAGTTTTATTTTTGCCCAAAATAAGCAGTTTGATCGTCAAAATCAAATAATCGATCCTGAATTACTAGAGAATATTGAAAAATTTTCTCAAGATTTTACTTATATGTTTACCCAGTTGAGCATAACTAGATAGGATTCAAAATAATATTCTGAAAATTTAAAATAATAGTTGATTCGTTATGGGTAGCTTGTTATAATAAAATCAAACAACCGGTAGATTTATTTTAAAGGAGGTAATTTGGTATGCCATATGTGAAAGTAGAAAATGAAATTCAATACTATTATGAAGATAGAGGAGAAGGGACGCCGATTGTTTTTGTTCATGGCTGGGGCATGAATCGGATGGTTTGGGAAAGACAAGCCATTGATCTTTGCGATCATTATAGAGTGATCACCATTGATTGCAGGGGATGTGGAAACTCTTCTAAACCTGCACATGGCTATAAAATTTCAGAATTAGCTGACGATCTTCATCAACTCATTCAAAAGCTTCATTTAGAAAATGCTATTCTTGTTGGCTGGTCTGCTGGAGGATCCATCGTTATGGATTATGTAACACGATATGGGGGCAGCTTCGTGAAGAAGGCAGTGTCCGTTGGCGGGGCTGTTCCAAGGTATACTTCTACAGAAGGCTTCGACCTTGGATTTCCACCAGAAGCAGTTGAACAAACATTAGCAGCCATGCGTACTAACCGGCCTGCTTTAATCCGTAACATTGCCGATGGTTGTTTTCATCAGGATGTCGGGCAACCGATGAAAGATTGGTTTTTCAATAATTTCATGGAACAAAGTTGGTTTACAGAGAAGACAATGGAGGATCTGGGAAAAATTGATTTGCGTGATAGATTACGAGATATAACGATTCCTGTCGCCTTTTTTCATGGTCTTCATGATGGAGTTGTTCCGTTGTCTTTATCTGAATATTCAGCAAAAGAGGTGCCGGGATCTAAATTAGTTATTTTTGAGAATAGTTCACATGCACCTTTTATTGAGGAAATAGACCGCTTCAATGAAGAATTAGTATCTTTTATTGAATCTTAATATAAGCTCAAATGGTTCAAGAAACACAATAAGGCATAAGGAGTGACATAATATGTATAATTTTAGTCCATCTACCGAACAAGAAGAGTTGTTGGCTAGAGCAAGAAAAATCATGGAAGAAGATGTATATCCTGCTGAAAAGCATATTATTCCCGGGGTAGGGCTTCCAGCTGAAATTTTGAAACCAATACAGCAAAAAGTAAAAGAACAAAACTTATGGGCTGCCCATCTACCAATAGAAATTGGAGGACTAGGCTTAGGCAATGTGTTCCTTGGATTATTAAATGAAATATTAGGCAGCAGCCCGATAGGACCAAGGTGCTTCGGAACAGCTGCTCCTGATACAGGAAACACCGAAATTCTCCTAAAAGCAGGAACCCCAAAGCAGATTGAAAAATATTTGAAGCCTGTGATTAATGATGACATCCGTTCTTGCTTTGCCATGACGGAGCCGGATGTTTCTGGAGCTGATCCTACTGGAATCCAAACAAGTGCAGTAAGGGATGGAAATGAATGGGTATTAAACGGTAAAAAATGGTTTGCCAGTAATGCTGGATTGTCCTCTTTTGCTATTGTCATGGCAGTTACCAATCCAGATGCTGCGCCGCATGAAAGGGCCTCGATGTTTATTGTCGATATCGGAACGCCTGGTTTTGAACTTATCCGTGATATTGCTGTTATGGGTGATTTCAGCGAAGGAGGGCATTGGGAGATTCATTTAAACAACTGCCGTATTCCAGCGGAAAATATATTGGGCAAAGAAGGCGAAGGATTTAAACTAGCTCAAATGAGATTAGGGCCTGGCCGCATCACCCATGCTATGCGTTGGTTAGGCGTTATGAACCGTAGTTTCGATTTAATGATCGAATACGCCCTTAAACGAAAAACCCGCGGGAAACCATTAGCAGAGTTTCAAACGATTCAAAATTTTATTGCTGATTCAGCTGCTGAGATCTCAGCCTCAAGGCTGATGACCCTTCATGCTGCTTGGAAAATGGATCAAGGTGAAGATGCCAGAAAAGAAATTGCTTTAATCAAATTCTATGGGGCAAAAATCTTGAATGATGTTATTAGTCGAGCTATTCAAGTTCATGGATCGCTGGGATATTCAAAAGATACACCGTTAGAAGCTTTTTATCGGGAAGCAAGAGCGGCACATATTTATGATGGTCCTGATGAAGTCCACCGAATGGTGGTTGCAAAGCGTTACTTGAAAGAGTATCAAATGAAGAAAAATGAAGAGTTAGTTGAGAATTCAGCTAGATAAAAAAATATATATTCATGTAAATGGGGGGACGGCAGGATGAACCTGGATATAAGTGGAAAAGTCATACTTATTACTGGTGGAAGCAGAGGTTTAGGGGCAGAGATGGCTCGTGAATTTGCTGCGAGTGGCGCCGATATTATCTTAGCCAGCCGTAATAAAGAAAGCTGTGAAGTGGTGGCAAATGAAGTACGCCAGCTAGGGAGAAATGCCTTAACGGTATCCTGTGATGTATCAAATTTATCAGATATTCACAATTTATTTAGTATCATAAAAGAAGAATACGGAAGACTCGACGTGTTAGTCAACAATGCAGGGGCCAATGTAACAAAACCCGCTCTAGAGGTTACCGAAGCTGATTGGGACTATATCAATGATGTAAATATGAAGGGACTATTTTTCAGCTGTCAGGAAGCTGCAAAGATGATGAAGGAACAAGGTTCAGGAAAAATCATTAATATCTCTTCTGTCGGTGGTGTGAAACCCTACAAACGAATCGCACCATACACAGCCACAAAAGCAGCTGTTATCCATTTAACCAAATCATTGGCTGCAGAATGGGCCCGGTATAATATCCATGTTAATTCAATTGCTCCGGGACTTATTAGTACAGAAATTAATAAATCGGAGATGGAGAACAAAACCTGGCTTGAGGGGGCCATAAAAGCAATTCCCCTTAGAAGATTAGGAAATCCAAAGGATATTTCCCAAATCGCTTTATATCTTGTATCGGAAGCTTCGAATTATATTACAGGGCAAACATTTTTTATCGATGGGGGGACACTGTCAGAATAAAAATGGGATAGGTGTTTGTTCTTTTTGGACTTTTTTTCAAACAATTGTTTGTTTTATAAAAGATAGTTTAATTGAGTCAGAGAACCAGTTTTTATCCCTATATGAAAGGAGGCGAAATATATGAATAGACCGTTTCAATCAATAAGAGTAGTAGATCTTACCCGTTTATTGCCAGGTCCATATTGTACCATGTTACTTGCAGACTTCGGTGCAGAAGTAATCAAGATAGAGGAACCATTAGTAGGTGATTATGCAAGATGGGAGGAACCAAAAGCCGAAACGGACAGCGCTATTTTTTCCTCTTTAAATCGCAATAAAAAAAGCGTAACTCTTAATTTAAAGTCAGAACAAGGGAAAGAAATATTTAAAGAATTAATTAAAACGGCTGATGTTTTAGTAGAATCGTTCCGTCCTGGGGTTATGGATCGGTTAGGTTTAGGCTACGATACCTTAAAAACAATTAATCCGAAACTAATTTATTGTGCCATTACCGGTTTTGGTCAAACAGGTCCTTATGCAAATCTGCCTGGTCATGATATGAATTACTTAAGCTATGCAGGGTTACTCAATCTTCAAGGCGAGCGGAATCAAAAACCTTTCCCGCCTCCCGTCCAAATTGCGGATATTGGTGGAGGGTCTTTAATGGCCGTTATTGGTATTCTAACAGCTGTTATTTCAAGAAACCACACAGGTAAAGGGCAATTTGTTGATATTTCCATGTTAGATGGTACCGTTTCGTGGCTACAAACCCTGCTGCCAAATTACTTGGCAAATCATGAATTACCAAAAAGAGGGGAGTTGGCCCTTTCGGGAAGTAAAGCTTGTTATGAAGTTTACGAAACGTCCGATCAGCGTTATTTATCCGTTGGTGCCATCGAAGAAAAATTTTGGATTGAATTTTGCAAGGGAATTGGCAGAGAAGATTTTATAGAATATCTAAACGCACCGCAAAACAAACAGGATGAATTAAAGATCGAAATTGGAAAGATTATTAAAATGAAATCTCTTAAGGAATGGTTAGATCTTTTTGAAACCTATGAAACATGCGTTTCACCTGTTTTAACCTTTGGAGAAATGACAAAGGATCCGCAAATAAGGGATCGCGGCATGATTCAAGAAATACCGGGATTAGACGGTGTTCATATCGGGATTCCGATTAAACTATCTGACACACCTGGAAGCATTTATTCTAAAGCACCCAAATTAGGCGAACATAATGAAGAGATTTTTAAAGAGTTAGGGTTTAAAAAGGATAAAATTGATTTGTATATTCAGGAAGGCGTTATTTGATCTTTGTAAAAAATAATAATAATTTTCAAAATATTTTATTTTCAGAATTATTGAAATATTTTAAGGGATAGGCTATAATAAAATCAAATGGTTGTTTGTTTTATTCTATAGCTTATTCCAAAATATCTGAGTGAATCTTCAAGAAAATTGATAAAACAAATATTTGTTTAGTTAAATCATCCATTCTACCTCATAAGAATATAACTTTATTTACCAGAAGCATTGATTAGCTCCTCCTCACTCAATCACAAGGAATTACTTGTTAAAAGAATCTTATTTATCCTTGTATACACCCATTAAGGAGGTGGTTTCTAAATTTGGATCCACCAATTACAGTCTTTGTGTAAACGCATACATTATTTATCATTTTTTGCTTGTTAAATTAATTAATATAAACAAAATTATGATTAGGGAGTGTTGAATGATGAAAATGGGTTTATTTTATGTTAATGAGTGTCACGATCAAAACTATGAAAGAGCATATGGGGAAATGCTTGAACAAATCCAGTATGGAGAAGAACTTGGTTTTGAAAGTGTATGGTTGGCAGAGCATCATTTTAGTGCATATGGAAGCATGCCATCACCGCAAGTAGCTGCTGCGGCCATCGCTCAAATTACAAAGAAGATGGATATTGGTATTGGCGTTAGTATTTTAAACTTTGATAATCCAGTTCGGATTGCTGAAGATTATGCAATGGTAGACATTTTAAGTAATGGTCGTTTAAAATTTGGTGCGGGAAGAGGATACCAGCCAATTGAAGCAAAAGGTCTTGGAATTAGCTTAGAAAGAACGAGAGAACGATTCTGGGAATATGTTGAGATCATTCAAGGATTATGGAGTAACGATACTTTCAGCTATAATGGGGAGTTTTATCAATTCGATAATTTGAGATTAACTCCAAAACCTATCCAAGAGAGAATCCCATTCTATTATGCTTGTATTAGTCCTGAATCATTTGACTTAGTAGTAGAAAGAGGAGCACAAGAATTTATGGTTACTCCAACATTGATGGTTATGGATGATGTACTAGAATATACTAGACGGACAAGAGACCGTTTACTTCAAAAAGGAATTATCCCATCTATTCATATGAATCTGCAAATGAATATTGCTGACGATACAGATCAGGCAATTAAAAATGTAGAAAAAGAAATGGCCATCTATTTCAACAAGGTTCTTGAGTTAATCCCTGGTGCTAAAGGAACCCAAGCTCCTGCAACATATGAAAGATTTGCTGAAGTAGCAAAAGAGTTTGACGGTCCAATTAATGTGGCAGCATTAAACCAATCTGGAGTTGCTTTGTTAGCTGGTTCTGAAGAAGCAGTAAATCGACTAGAAGTTGTGGAACAAGCAGGTGTTGGAAGCATGTCTTGCTGGTTTAAAATGGGTGATATGGAACACAAAAAAGTCATGAGAACGATGAAACGTTTTGCAGATGAAGTGCTTCCATATTTCAAATCGCCAGCTCAGAAGGCTACTGTTTTATAATTTCAGAAAATTAGGATAATTTATTATGCTGTTACTCTTAGTTTCTGAGGAATGTAACTTTGTAAATGGACAAGTAATAAAAGTAGATGGAGGGTAGGGTTCAAGATAAATCTGATTTAATTGAATCTCATCCATTCTAAATGAATGAATAGACAACCAGAAAAGCAGGGTAAATGATATTTCATTTACCCTGCTTTAAAGATTTACATCAAATCGAAAACTTTAACTTCATGATATGAATGTACAGAATTATGCTATAGCCTTTTATTATTCTAAGCTTCTATTAAATCTATGGTAATTATAGCTAAAATACCTTCTCAACTTGAAGGTACAAAATGCTGTAGGCCCATACAATTAATACTGATCTTTAATTGTTTATTTTAGGAGGAAGCAATGAAAAAAATTTATGTGGAACAAATAGTTGATGAAAGCAAATTTAATTCTGTACATTTAATGGTTGTCTTATGGTGTAGTTTCATTATGTTTTGTGATGGATACGACATGGTTGTATTTGGCTCTGTTATTCCTAGTATAAGTGCTGAATGGGGAATCTCTACAAGTACGGCTGGTTTTATTGGAAGTCTAGGGATGTTTGGTGCTTTAATAGGATCACTAGTCTGTGGTATATTAGCGGACTTTTGGGGAAGGAAAAAGGTCATTGTTGTTTGCTTTACCATTTTTACTACTTTTACCTTCTTAACTGGATTTGCCCAAGGACCTGTTGAATTTGCTATTTTTCGTACCCTTGGCGGTCTAGGCTTAGGCGGTATGCCACCACTTCTAGTGGCCATTATGTCTGAATATTCACCTAAGACTAGCAGAAGTATGTTGGTTGGTTTAATTTCTTCTGGTTTTGCTATTGGTGGAATTTCAGTAGCACTTCTAGGGATTGTTGTTATTCCTAATCTTGGTTGGGAATGGATGTTCTTTTTTGGAGGACTACCTATATTAGCACTGCCTTTCATGATCAAAAGCATGCCCGAATCTTTGGCCTTTCTGGTTGTAAGGAAAGAGAATGATAAAGTAAGCCATATTTTATCAAAACTAAATCCAACCTATATACCGCAGAAAGAGGATAGCTTTGAGGTTCATTTACCAAAACAAGGGATGCCAGTAACAAAGCTTTTTACAGAAAAAAGGGGATTCTCTACTATTATGTTCTGGATCACTTCATTTATGGCATTATTAGTGATCTATGGTTTAGGAACATGGCTGCCACAACTAATGGTTCAAGCCGGCTATCCTTTGACTTCTAGCTTGCTATTCTTATTCGCTTTGAATTTCGGAGTCATGATCGGGAATATTACCGGCGGCTGGCTGGCCGATCGGAATAAGCCAAAAAAGGTTATTGCTGGAATGTTAATACTAGGCGGAATTAGCTTAAGCTTACTTGGTTTTAAGCCAGTCATGGTTATTTTATACTTATTGGTTGTGGTTGCGGGTGCATGTTCGAATGGTCCTGGTACAACGAATTACGGTTACGCCTCCAAATTCTATCCAACACGCATGAGATCTACTGGGGTAGGCTGGACAAGCGGAATTGGAAGAATTGGTGCGATGGTTGGGCCTTTCTTTGGCGGGCTGTTATTAGAATTAAGTTTACCTACCCATATGAACTTTATTAGCTTTGCCATACCTGCATTACTTGGAGCTTTAGCCATATCATTTGTCCAAGATAAGTACAGTGATTTTAAAATTGTTTCAACAAAACCTGTACAACATATAGGAACGGCTGAAGTGAATCCAAACGAAGTATAAAAGAATTCCTTTCTATTTATCTAGTGTAAAAAGGGGATGTAAACATTGTATCAAGGAATTGAAACATTTGGAAAAATTGTGGAGCACCGTGCAAAACTCAAGCCTGCTGCCCGATTTGTTCGCTTTGAGAGTTCGGATCTAACCTATGATCAATTTCATCGAAGCGGCAATCAAGTGGCGAATGCATTTAAATGGTTAGGGTTGACTAAAGGAAACACTTGCGCTGTGATGCTTCCAAATAGTCCAGAATTTTTAGCCGTGTGGCTTGGATTGACTCGAATCGGTGTGATTGAAGTTCCGATTAACACCGCATTTAGGGGGGATCTTCTAACTTACATTCTAAATAAAGCTGAATGTCAAGTTATTGTGATTTCCTCACAATGGGTAGACCGTATTAATCAAATAAGTGATGATCTTTTGCATCTACAACATGTAATCGTAGTTGGAGAAGACGATCATCCAATCCCTAATAAAATTGGCTGGTATTCGTATAGCGATCTGATTTCAAAGGCAAGCGATAGTGAAATTGAGGTTACTATTCAACCAGAAGACTCCTCCCTTATTTTATTTACTTCTGGAACGACAGGTCCTTCGAAGGGAGTTATCCTTACACACCGTGCTAATTTCAGTGTAGCAAAAACAGCTTGTGAATTAATGAAATATGGACCAGAAGATCGCTTATTTACCGCTTTTCCGCTTTTTCATGTTAATGCCCGTTACACGACCATTCTAGTGGCGTTGCTTGTAGACTGTGACGTCGTTATGCACAGCAAATTTTCAGCATCAAGATTTTGGGATATTTGCCGGAAAGAACAAATCACTGCATTTAATTTCATGGGTTCTCTTCTGACCATGTTAATGAAGCAGCCGGAACGTGATGAAGACGGTGATAATCCTGTTCAAAAGGCATTTGGAGCACCTACACCATTAGAAATATATGAAGCTTTTGAGGAACGATTCCAAGTCAAAATCTCTGAGGTTTATGGATCAACAGAGTTAGGAACTGCCTTATATAACCCTGCCAGTTCGTTTAGAAAGGGCTCTTGTGGATTCGCAGTGCCAATCTTTGAGGTTGAAATCCATGATGAATATGATAACCCTTGTCCTCCCGGGGTAACTGGAGAAATTGTAGCAAGACCCAAAAAACCCGATATCATGTTTTCAGGCTATTATGGAATGCCTGAGGCAACGGTGGAGTCATGGAGAAATTTATGGTTTCATACCGGTGATTTAGGACGAATGGATGAAGACGGTTACTTCTATTTCATTGACCGAAACAAAGACGTTGTACGCCGAAGAGGAGAGAATATATCCTCATACGAAGTCGAAAGAGTGATAAATGATCATCCAGCAGTATTTGAATCTGCAGTCATCGGGGTACCTTCTGAATTATCAGAAGAAGAGGTTTTAGCCCTTATCATCGTCAAAGAAGGCTTGGAAATAGAACCGGAAGAACTGCTTGATTTTTGTCAGGAGCGGATGGCTCATTTCGCTATTCCTCGTTATATCAGATTTGTAAAAGAACTGCCAAAAAACACATCTCAAAGAGTAGAAAAATACAAGTTACGAGAAGAGGGAATTACCGAAGATACATGGGATCGTGAACTTGTTGGATATGTCGTTAGGCGATGACGATGACATTATTTCTAAACACCTAAAAATAACTGAATATTATTAATTGTATGTTAATACCACCAAATTTTTTTCAACATTATAAAAGGGAGGAATTTATGATGGAAAGAAATGTTCTATGTAAAAAAGATGAGCTCTCAACTGGAGAATTTAAAATTTTCCAAGTTCAAAGAATGTCCATTGTTTTAGTTCGTAAAAAGGATAAATATCATGCCATAAGGAATTGGTGTCCACATCAAGGGGCGGAGTTAGGGAAAGGTGTATTAAGGGGAGCTGTACGCCCATCAAATAGAAGTGAGTATGATTATGACAAACCAGCTGGGTTCCTTTATTGCCCTTGGCATCATTGGAGTTTCGATGTGGAAAACGGATGTTCCATGCATGATCCAGAAAAAACGAAAGTCAAAACGTATGATGTCAAAATAGAAGGCGACGATGTTGTTTTATATGCATAACTTCTTAATTCACAATTTAGTATTCTAAATCAAAAAAGGCTCATGTGGGCAATTAAATATATTTATTTTGGAGGAGATTCATGATGAGTACTATTTCCGTAAAAAGTAATGCGCAGGCTGCCGTTAAAAAGAATGTGATACCAGTCATTGATTGTGACGTCCACCCAAATCCACGGAGTTATGAGGATTTGAATCCATACTTAAGCGATTATTGGAGAGATTTCTTGACAGATTGTAAATGGAAGGGTGTATTCCCGGGAATACCAATCATGGCAATTGTTGCCAATGCAGGTCATCGTATGGATAGTATTCCTCCTGAAGGCGGGCTTGGATGTTCTTCCGTTAGTTTTTTTAAAGAACAAGTAACGGACCGATATAATTATGCGAATGCCATTCTTTTTCCTGACTCAACCTTTATGTTATCCGCTTCCCCGCAACATGAAATGGCAACTGCTGTGGCCTCTGCCTATAATGATTGGCAGATTGAACATTGGCTATCGAAAGATAGTAGTTTCCGCGGTTCTGTTGTGATTGCATCTCAAGATCCAGTTGAAGCAGCACGTGAGATTGATCGTGTAGGAAGTCATCCGCAAATGGTACAAGTTGGGTTATCGATTCATTCTCCATATGGCGGATGGGGTGACAAGCGTTATCATCCTATTTGGGAAGCTGCCGTACGAAATGGACTTGTTTGTACATTCCATGTTTCCGTTCCAGGCGGATTGTTTAGACCGGGTCCAGTTCTAGGAAACTATTACCCTGAGGGTCAAACAAACAACGGTTTAACTTACCAGGCTCAAATTAATAGTATCATATTCGGTGGTGTTCTAGAGAAATATCAGGAATTACGTATGGTATTTGTTGAAGGTGGATTTGCTTGGCTTCCAAATTTGATGTATACAATGGATACTCATTGGAGGAATCTAAGAAGAGAGGTACCATGGGTAAAACGTCCACCAAGTCAGCAAGTAAGGGAACATATGTGGTTTGGAACACAGCCTTTCATTGAACCAGAAAGGCATGAAGATGAAGAGCATGTACTTCAAATTATAAAAATGATTGGGACTAATAAAATTTTGTTTGCCAGTGACTATCCACATTGGGAATTTGATGCACCTCATGTTGCATTAGCAAAGCTTCCAAAAGACATAAGAGAACAAATCCTTTATAAAAACGCTATGGAATTATTTGGTCTTCCCGATCCAATGAAATCAGAAAATAATTAAATAGAATCCAATTCCTATTTAAGGGTAGTTTCAAAAGTGAAGTTAGACGCTTTTAAAACTACCCCTTTATCAATAGCTAAATTCTTTATTTTCAATGGAAGTTCATACTCAGAAATAGTTAGTAATTTTTTCAATACACAATAAAATCCAATTATTCCTGACATTAAGGGAATAATTGGATTTTATTAAACAATACTTTTGAAATTAAAATGTTAACTAGTCAATAAATGTTATAGAGAAGCACTTGAAGAAAATGCTTGATTCAATGTATTTGTAATTTGTTGTAGGGCTCTTTTGGCATCTGCCATAATTACCGGCATCCAGAAGAAACCGTGAATTTGACCATCATATCTTGTCTGTTCTACCGGCACACCAGCTTCTTTTAATCTGGTCGCATATGCTTCCCCTTCATCCCGGAGTACATCATATTCCGCTGTAATAATAAGAGCTGGCGGCAATCCAGATACATCATCAGCAAGCAGAGGAGAGGCATAAGGATTATATTTATCTTCTTCATTATTTAAATATTGATTAGCGAACCAATGCATAGCAGATGTTTCCAAATAATGATCTTTGCCATTTTCTAAATACGATTGTGTATTAAAAGAAAAATTAGTAACTGGATACAGTAATACTTGATATGCAATAGACGGACCTCCACGATCCTTTGCCATTAGCGGTACTACCGCAGCTAGATTCCCGCCGGCGCTATCACCGCCAACGGCAATGCGGCTTGGATCCCCATTATAGATAGCAATATTCTCGGAGACCCACTTGGTGGCTGCATAACAATCTTCTGCAGGGATTGGGAATTTATATTCCGGAGCAAGACGATAATCGACAGAAACAACCAAACATTCGGTAGAATTTGTTACAGAACGAAGTATCGGATCAATAACATCTAAATCGCCTAACACCCAGCCGCCCCCATGGTAATATACAAACACCGGGAATGGACCTTGACCTTTAGGAGAATAAAGGCGTAAGCCTATTTGTCCGCCATCAACTGGTATCGTCAGATTTTCTACTTTTCCTACTTCTTGAGATTCTCCAACAACTCCTTCATAGAAAGCAAGAAGACCGTCTCGATTCTCTTGAACTGTCATTTCCTCAATTGCTTTTGCACCAGCCGCTTTTGCTTCAGCAATTTGATCTAAAAGATTCTTAACTTGTGATTGTAATGGCATCCAATTTCCTCCTATCATTATATGAAATCGCTTCCAAATACTATTATATAACCAACGATAAAGGAAATCAATATAGGTATTTGAAAATTCAGAAATTTACTTCATTTTTAATAGTGATTTGATTTTGTGTTTGACATAATATTTAGATTTTTTTGAAAATTAAATTGAAAGAACCTTAATTCCTTGTTATAATAAAATCAAACAAACGGTAGATTTTTTAATTGAATTTCCATTTGTGGTGACTTTTACTTAGGTGGTGGAGTATGGATGAAAAAAGAACAAGCAGTAAATACAATTCCTATTCGAAATGGAGAAAATTTTAACCAAGAAGCATTAAGGAAATATTTATATGAACATGTAGAGGATTTTCCAAATCAAGAGTTAGTAGTGGAGCAATTCCCAACTGGAGTGTCTAATTTAACTTATTTAATTAAAAGCGGTGAGTGGGAAGCTGTCATGCGTCGTCCTCCATCGGGACCATTACCGCCAAAAGCTCACGATATGCGAAGAGAGTCAGACCTTTTAAAAAATTTATATCCTGTATTTCCACTTGTTCCAAAACCATATGTATTTTGTGATGATAAAACAGTGATGGGGGTACCATTTTATGTTATGCAGCGCAAAAAAGGAGTAGTGTTAGATGATCATTTCCCTCCTGAAATGTCCCCTTCATTAGAACTATGCCAAGAACTATCATATGCAGTTGTTGATGCGCTGGCTCAATTACATTCTGTGGATTACGAAAAGGCGAATTTAGCTGAGTTTGGTTTTCCGCATGGATTTTTAGAAAGGCAAGTAAATGGCTGGGTCAATCGCTATCGAAAATATGAAACAGATGAAATTCCTTTTTTTGAGCCGTTAGCAAAATGGTATTTAAATAATATCCCAGCATCAGAAGGAGCTTCTATTATTCATAATGATTATAAATTAAATAATATGCTGCTCTCAGAAAATTACAAAGAAATTGAAGCCATTCTTGATTGGGAGATTGCCACGATTGGAGATCCTCTTTTTGATTTGGCAGGTGCCCTGGGATATTGGCTTGAAGGGAGCGATCCTGATTATCTGAAAGAAAGCCTACCAACTGTTACAGTGATGCCTGGATTTATTAAGCGCAGAGAATTTGTCCACCGGTATTCACTGAAATCAGGAAGAGACGTGCCTTCATTAAATTACTATATGTCATTTACGTATTTTAAATTAGCCGTTGTTTTGCAGCAGATTTACTATCGTTGGAAAGTAGGGCAAACTGTGGATGGACGCTTCGCTGACTTTAGTACAAAGGTGAAAAACCTTATGTTGTACGCCTACGAAATTTCGAACACCCTTAATAATGACTAAATACATGATGAAATAAGTATTTGAAAATATCCCACCAATTTATTAAACTTTGAAAACCCTTAATAATATTATGAAAATAAAGAAAACAATGGTAGAATATTATTCAAACAAGTGATTGTTTTCCTAGAAATAACCTTGAAACTCTTAATTGTTTTATTATCTATCATAATATTTTTATAAGGGATCTATTAAATATTCAGGTGGGAAGGAGTTATTATTATGGGTAAAAACGTAAAATCCACTAAAAAATCAAATGAAAAATACATGAAAATAGTGGATGCAGCGGCAAAAGTTTTTCGTGAAAAAGGTTATAAAGAAGCTACTTTAGAAGATATTGCAAACGAGGTCGGGATGTTAAAGGGCAGTCTTTATTATTATATTGATAAAAAAGAAGATTTACTCTACTCCGTTGTTGAAAGACCATTGAATGAAATGACTGAAAATTTAAATAAGATTATAAGTACTTCTGATTCACCTACACTTAAACTAGAAAAAGCTTTAATCAATCACATTAATGGCTTTGAGCACTACCAAAGCGAATTATTTGTTTGGATTTCAATTGAATGGTTCAAATCTGAATTCGGTGGAGAGATTGCCAGTCTTGGAGACGAAATTGACCGCATGTTTCGTAAAATCATTATTGAAGGGATTGAAAAGAAAGAGTTCAGACCTGATTTAGACCCAAAATTAATAACATTTGCGATTTTTGGCGTTTTTAATTATATGCAGCGCTGGTATTCCCCGAATAATGGTTATACTTTTCAGGAAATATCTGTTCAATTTAATAAATTTGTTCTCCAAGGTATTATGAATAAAGTACTGTTGTAATAGTATACCATTATCTGTAGATTCATTTTCTCGTAACCCGGGCTTCTTCTCCAGATATACTCAAAGGAATGAAAGCCTCATGGGGAGTCCAACCTAAGCAGTATTTTATCACAAATAATAAAATACTCTTTATTTAGGAGGTGATAGAGTGGATGAAATAATTAAAGATTTATTACTAACATCTCCTGGACTCTCTGCTGATAAAATGTTAAAAATCTATCAAAATAATTATAACAACGCTATTTTCGCAAGTAGTGTGTATAAACACCTTAGACAGTTAAAAAGAAAAGGAATCCTAATAAATAAAGGGAATCGTTGGTATGTAAATACTCTTCACCCTTCCATTAGTCGTTCCCAAGAATACTCTGGAGGTTAATGTATGTTCTATCAAAATCTTCCTGTTGATCGTGTTTATTACGGTATTCATTGTGTAGAACAAGAATTAATATCTGAGATCAAACTTATGAATGCAGAAAAAATATTAATCGTTACAAGCAATAGCCTATTAAAATCCAATACTTTCAAAAATATGGTTCAATCACTTCACGCTCATGATATTAAAACATTCACCATTTGTACAAAACAACATGTTCCAGGAAGTATACTATTTAAGAATTTAAAAGAGATTTATCATTTCAGTCCTGATCTCATTATTAGCTGTGGTGGAGGTAGTCCTATTGATGCGGCAAAAATACTTTCTTTCTGTTTAGCCCAAGGTATTAAGTCAGAGGAGGATATCTATCAATATTCAGATCATACAGAGAATAATACCTCAATCATAATGGAATCATATATCCCGCATATCGCCATACCAACAACCCTTTCTGCATCAGAATTTACTAGCATTGCAGGTGTTACAAATGAAAAAGATCAGATTAAATACAAGTTTTCTCATCTAAACATGACTCCTAAGTTCGTATTTCTAGATCCAGTATTCACGAAAGATACTCCGGAATGGCTTTGGATATCCACTGGTATACGCGCTGTGGATCATGCTGTAGAAACGCTTTATTCACCAGATCCAAATCCTATTAATACAAGTTTAGCTTTACAAGCCTTAAAAAAATTATATATTTATTTACCCCTTTGCAAAAAAGAACAAACTAATCTAGAATACCGGCTGGAATGCCAATTGGGAGCATGGCTTTCATTATTTTCGGTTGTGAATATCAAACTCGGATTATCTCATAGTATCGGCCATCAATTAGGATCTCTTTTTAACATTCCGCATGGAATAACTTCAGCCATTATGCTACCGCACGTCATGCGCTTTCTCTTGCCTAGTACCAGCCGAGAACAAGCACTAATCACAGAGGTATTAGAAAATAATGAAAGAGGTAATAGTATAGAAGAAAAAGCTGCATTGGCATCCAAGCTTATTGGCGATTTAATCAAAAAATTAGAAATTCCGCACAAATTAAGAGATTATCATATTGAAAAAGATAGTATCCATGAATTAGTCAGGAATATTCTGGTTGATATTCGCGGAGAAAAAAATAGTTTTGTCTTGGGGTCAGGAGATCTTCATGCAGAGATAACAAATTTATTACAACAAGCATGGTAAAATCTTGATAGAGCTAAAGGATTTTTAAAAAATATGTAGAAATGATTAAAACGTATGTACTTCACCTTTTTGTGTAAATAATTTTCTGATTAATTAGAATTTTATAAATAATCCTCTTAAATAATTGGATTATCATAATCAATAAACTATTAATGGAGTGAATGTATATGAAATACAATGAGCTTTTTGAATCTTTTTCATGGGAAAAAGTACTAAAGACTTTTGATTGGAATGTTGATGAGAAGTTTAATATGGCACATGAATGTTGTGACCGTTGGGCAGAAGATCCACTTCGTGTAGCTATTTATTGGGAAGATGAATCAGGAAAAACAGATGTTTGGACGTACATGCGATTGAAAGAGCAATCCAATCGTATGGCTAACGCCTTGCGATCACTCGGGGTCCAAAAAGGAGATCGTGTAGCAGGACTCCTTGGAAAAGAAATGGAACTCATCATAACCGTTTTAGCTACTTGGAAAATTGGAGCTGTCTATGTCCCTATGTTTACTGCCTTTGGACCTGAAGCCATTCGATATCGGCTGGAAAATTCAGGCTGCAAAGTATTAGTAACGAATCAAGAACAGGCGGTTAAAATAACTGATCTTAATCTTTCAACCAAAATCCTATTAAAGGACGGGCTGACAAATACAGGGCAGACATTTTGGGAATTTATTCAATCCTTTTCCGCTGATCATGAAACAGAGCCTACAAAAGTAATGGATCCATGTGTCATACAGTATACGTCAGGTTCAACAGGATTGCCAAAAGGGGCAGTTTGGGCACATAAAATATTAGTCAGTTCCTATCCATATGTAAGATACGCTATTGGAGTTGAGGATAACGATAGATTTTTTGGCGGTGCTGATTTAGGATGGGCATATGGACTGATTAATTGTACCTTTGTTCCTTTAAGTTATGGTGTAAGCATCCTTAGTTATAAAGGTTCTTTTAACGTTGAAAAAACCTATCAGTTATTAGAAAAATACAGCATAACAAATTTTGCTTATGCACCTACTGCTTATAGATTGATGATAACTTATGGGGCTGAGCTTATAAAAAAATATAAAATCAAGGTGAGAAAATTTAGTAGTGCAGGTGAACCCTTAAATGCAGAGGTTGTTCGTTTCTTTAGAGAAAATTTTGGCAGAGAAATCTATGATCATTATGGCTGCACTGAGACTGGGATGATCGTTGATAACTTTAATGTAACAGATATGAAGGTAAAACCAGGGTCAATGGGACTTCCTTCTCCTGGATTTAATCTAGCACTCGTAGATGAAGATGGGAATATTGTAAAGAAAGGTGATATTGGTCAAATTGCCGTTGATACCACCGCTTTTCCATATTTTTTTCTAGGATATTGGCAGGACGATAAGAAAACAAAGGAAAAGTTAAGGGGAAAATGGCTGCTGACTGGAGATTTAGCTAGTGAGGATGAGGAAGGGTATTTTTGGTTTGAGGGACGCGCTGATGATATTATTTCCAGTGCAGGTTACCGAATTGGTCCATTTGAAGTCGAAAGTAGTCTTATTGAACATCCTGCAGTAGCTGAAGCAGCTGTAGTAGGAAAACCGGATGAAGCGAAGGGAGAAATAGTTAAAGCCTTTATTGTCCTTACTCCTACATACGAACCTTCAGAAATACTAGCAAAAGAATTAAGTGCTTTTGTTAAAAATAAACTATCAAAACACCAATACCCTAGGGAAATAGAGTTTGTTGATGATCTTCCTAAAACGCCAAGCGGGAAAATTCAAAGATTTATTTTAAAGAAACAAATGCAAATATCAAGTTAAAAGAAGCTTACACGATTTCATTACATCCTTCTCCGACATTCCGTAGGTTTCTGTTCCATTTAAAACTAAGCGAAAATAAAAGAAATAGCCATATGAATTTTCTGAATATTCTTGAATAATCAAGAATATTCAGATATAATATAAAACAAACAGCTGTTTGTTTTAATATTTTATAGATAAAAGGAGCGAATAATAATGGGTAAAATAGAAGAAGCAAACAAACAATTAATCAGAGATTTTATGGAAACATTTTCTACAGGGAATATTGATGCCTTTATGGAGTATATGTCTGATTCAGCAACTTGGTGGGTTGCGGGGACGATTGAGGGAATTTCAGGGGAAAAAGGGATGCAGGCGTTTAGAGAAATGAATTCAGGAATAGCTGATACGACCAAAACGGGCGCCATTCGCTTAACTCCTCTAGCTATTACAGCAGAAGGAAACCGTGTTGCTGTAGAGACAGAGTCCTATGCAGAATTAAATAATGGACGAGTATATAATAATATTTATCACTTCCTATTCGTTGTGGAAGAAGGGAAGATTCAGAAAGTAAAAGAATATCTAGATACTGAACATACGCGAGAAGTTTTCCTAGGTTAATGAAGGCATATTGGAAATCAACATGTAAAGTAAAATAAGATTAATAGAATGAATACGAGCAGGGTGAGTGTAATAGGCACTTACCCTTTGTCTTGAGAGATCGCTATTTTTCACCTTAGTTAGGAGAAATTTAATCCTATAAAAAATAGGGGGAGGGAATAAAATGGATTCATTACGTGGAAAAGTAGCCATTGTTGGCGCAGCAGACACAAAAGTAGGCATTGTCCCTCACATGAGCGCGACACAGCTTTGTGTCGACGCAGGACTCCGTGCAATAAAAGACGCTGGTATGAGCAAAGGTCAGATTGATGGTCTGATCACTTGTAATTCTTTTGCGGAACCTTACCTATATCATGCTGAGGCAATTGCTGAATACATGCAAATTTTTCCGCGCGTTTGTCTGAGTGTGAATACAGGGGGAGGAACGACTTTTTCTGTACTTTACCATGCAGCCTCAGCTATTTTATCAGGAATGTGTGAGACTGTGTTGGTCACAATGGCTGACAGCTTGAAAAGTGGATTATCTCCTGAACAGGCAATGAGTATGCAAGTGTCTGCCGGCCATGCTCAGTTCGAATTACCGTATGGCCCATCCGTACCAGCGCTTTATGCTCTGATTGCCAAAGCTCATATGGAGAAATACGGAACAACAGAAGAACAGTTTGCCGCGATTTCTGTTGCATGTCGCAAACACGCAAGTCTGAATCCAGCCGCTCAGATGAGGAAGCCAATCACGGTCGAAGATGTGGTGAATTCAAGGATGATTGCCGATCCATTGCATCTTTTGGATTGCTCATTAATCTCAGATGGGGGATCCGCCGTTATTCTTACTTCTGCCGAACGGGCACAGGATTTTCCAAATCAGCCAGTTTATATACTGGGTGTTGGTGAAGGCCATAGTCATGAGCATATTAGCCAGGCCCGTAGTCTTACCACTTCAGCAGCTGTTGAAGCCGGAAAACGGGCCTTTGAAATGGCGGGGCTAGGACCAGAAGAGATGGATTTTGCCCAGTTGTACGATTGTTTTACGCCTACAGTCCTGATTGAATTAGAAGATCTCGGTTTTTGTAAAAAAGGAGAAGGTGGATCCTTCGTTGAAAATGGAGCCATCGAACTAGGAGGGAAACTACCTGTGAACACCCATGGTGGCTTACTATCCCATTGTCATCCCGGTAATCCAGGTTCGATGTTTGCCTTGACTGAAAGTGTTCTTCAACTTCGTCAACAGGCTGGGGACCGCCAAGTTCCGGGGGCGGAGGTGGGTCTTGTTCATGGACAGGGCGGGATCATGTCTAGTCACACGACACTCATCCTGGGTAGAGACCGAAACTAAAGGACAAGAAATTCTCGAATAATAAGAGATTACGAACCATGCGAGGTGATTACTTATGATGGATCATTCAAGTAAGATTTTCCCCCGTCCAACGATAGAAACAGCTAGATATTGGGAAGGATGTCATAACCATGAATTGCTTATTCAGAAATGTAAAGATTGTGGCCATTATCAATTCTATCCAAGAATCATGTGTACAGATTGCTCTAGTGATCGTGTGGGGTGGATGCCTGCATCAGGAAGAGGAAAAATCAAAAGTTTTACGATTATGCACCGTGCGATTACAAAAGCTTATCTTGCCGAAGCACCGTATGTCATTGCTTTAATAGAGCTTGAAGAAGGCCCAACTATGATGAGTAATGTGGTTCAATGTGAACTTAAAAGCGTTGAAATAGGGATGGAGGTTGAAGTCATTTTTGAGGATTGGTCTGAGGAAATTTCCATTCCTAAATTTAAACCAGTATCTCTGTAGGAATTTGAATGTTTTAAATATTTTCATCTTATATAACAATATTTCAAAACATACGTAAGTTTCATTTATATACCCATTTAGGAGGAAAGTAGCAGGTATTTAAACATTTAGTGAAACACTTCTCATTAGGCTTCGTTGCCTGGAAGTCACGTTCTAATATATTTGGCGCAGTTTTACCTATAGATCCTCGAAATGACCGATACTTTTTCATCTATACTAAACATTTTAAACCCATGTCATTCATTAAGCGCGAACTGTCTTATGATTTAGGAAAATACCTCGATTGCGTAATTTTAAAGTGATACGACGATAATCATAGCGACCTTCATTTTTATCAAAAATCTGTTGGATGATTTCTTTTTCTTCGTTTTATTTCTCTGGGCGATTCATTTGTTTTTCCCAGTAATAATACGTACTACGTTTCATACCTGCTACCTTAATGTGATCAATGCTTAAATTCATGTCTTAATTCATAAATTATTTTTGCTTTTTCTCGGTTTATAATCTTTCCTTTTCTTGAATTAAGTTTCTTTTACAAGATGTTCCAAGGGAGATTTATAAAAAGAAAAATGAAGAAATATCCATAATAACAGGAATATCAAAAAAGGATGATTCAACGCGTTCGTTGACGGGACGAGACATTTAGAGGAACTCCAACTTTCACGGTATTATCTGTATCAGGCTGGGAAAAGGGAGCTGAGATAACAAAGGCATACATTGATACGGAATGGGTGATTAAATTAATGATAGAGTAAATGAAAGAACTCTTAATAAGAATATTTATGTTGTTCGCGAAAGAGATAATCAATTACATTATGTAGAACCATATGTTGATCGGTTCGATCCAAAGTCTGTCAAGCTTTGTTTAGCTGGTCTATTTGATTTTGATAGACCTACACTCGCAATATCACAAAAGATGTCAAATCTAAATTAGGAAATCCTTTAACGGAACGGATAACGATTAAATTCCGTACTAATCCGCCTGAATACGATGTGAGAAAGTCGTTCGAACAGGATGGTGTACAATTTGATATTATGTTAGACCAGACGGATGAAAAGGTATTGGTAAAAGTAACAGCAACCAATATCAGCAGTAAAGCTATACCATATGTTGGCTTTAATGGATGTGATCCTGGAGTTTCCGCCCAATTATATTCTGACACTGAGGATGGTCCAGTTAAAGTTGGAAGTCAATGGAGTACTGGAACCCCCTTGTATTGATAACATTACACAGTATAATCTTGAGCCAGGAGAATCCATTGAAGTTGTACACGTGTTATATCCGCCCAAGCAGCTTATGAGCTTTTAAATAATTGCTCCAAAATCTGTCTCTAAAATGTAAAAAGGGCACTTATCCTTATTCTAGGATCGCACCTTTTATGGAATAACTAAAATATGGCCTTTGTCCTGAAATCACATAAATTTTATTCAACTAAAAGTGAAACTGTTCACAACCTTTTTATTGTACATAGCCTATAACAATTATATTTTTAATACATAGCAGCTATGCATTATCGACATACTGGATAATGTTTAGAATTTTACCTGTAGTTGGTGCTAAAATGAATGAGAAACTTATTAAAGAGAAAAAACTTTGGAATAAAATCAACCTACTTCGAGAAGAAATGGTTCGAACTGCTTCAAATAAGAATTTAGATTTTCTTGATAAAGAAGTTTTATCGTTGAGTCAAGCTTTAAACAAACTTTTAAACGAATATGAAAATTTATTGCACGGAAAATAGTGAAATTATGGTTCTGGTGCAAACTTCGAATTTGGTCAAAATATAAACAAAAATATAATGTTAATTCCCAACATCTAAGTCTTATATCCCATAAATATTCGCAATAAATTTTTCATTCCAAATAAAAATTGCTCGAGGAGTGAGTAATATTCATGTTGGGTTAGCTGTCTAAGTCTTTTTACACCAGAACCTTTGAAACCTCGCTACACATAAAAAAAACACCATCCTTTCCATCATATTACAGAAAGAATAGTGTTTTTTTCGTTTTGGGGATAACGATTAACATAAGCTTGATGGGCATGTGGTAGTACCCCGAAAGAAGAAATCAACGTTTCTTCGAGGGTTGAATTTTTCCTACAATACGAACGTCCAGGCCTTGAGCGCTTTTCCTAAGGATAAATGATCTGGCTTTTTTTGGGGTAATGATGAACATTTTGATTTTTAACAAATAAGTTATTTAATAGTAGTTAAAAAAACCTTATCAAAAGGGGAAGCAACAGTGGAATATAAAAAGGGAGAGAAAGGTTTTATATTGGAATTCAATGAAGCAGAGGAAATGAACTTTGAAAGTTTCGTAGATACCTTAAAAAAACACGATGAATTCAGCAATCTATCATCAAACAGTGAATTCTTAGCTTTGATACTAAATGAAGGCGTTGCCTCATTACAACATAAAATAAACACCTTTAACGAAGATCCCGATGAATTAGAAGACCTTTCGTTACATAGTCCTCTGCAGGAGCTTTTAGCGTCAATTGTAAATGAAAGCTTGACTGAATTAAAGTACACCCTAACAAAGGAAAATGGATTCTCATCCCTTGATGAACTCTTAATCTTAATGCCGGATACTAATACCCTCTACCATGAAACAAACCAACCCATACAGAAAAACGAGCATCCTTCAGCTTTGGATGATTCCTTCCCTTCAAGGCTGAATCATGATACCGAAGTATCACCCAAAAATACAGATTGATTAATCAACTTTATTGAAATAAAAAAGTTGATTTTTAGGATGGGAAATCGGCTTTTTAGGGGTATGGAAACGATTCACAGATTGAGGGGCCACTATGGGGTAAATATCCATTTAGAAATTTTGATATGTCTATTTGAGATGTTTTAAATCCCTAAAAATCAATGGATTGCTACCTTATCATAGGGTTACCCTATTGATAAAATATGGACTGATCGGTTTTTACTGTTCAGTCTGAATAAGATAACTAACTAAATAATAGTCTTAATGTTTGGAGGGGAAAAAGGTGCTAGTAATAAGCGATAAAGATATAAAAGGGGAAGATTATCGTTCGTTAATTGAATTAGCCTCGAAGAAATGTGATAGGCAAATACCAACAGTGTCTGTGACTGTTCGTATGGCTTCTTTTTGAATAATTTAATCCAACAATTATTAAGTTAAACTTAATTCATAATGATAAAATTGTGAATCCTGTATATAGCCATTTTTTTCATATAGTCTTTGAGCAGAATAATTATCTGGTGCTGTACTCAGACTAATACTTTTAGCCCCTGTTTCAATAGCAAAAGCTTTTGCTTTATGTAAGAGCATTTCACCGATTCCTTGTTTTCTGGCTTCTGCAGCTACATACAAGTCGTTTAATATCCACGCACTTTTCATAGATATCGATGAGAAAGTAGGATAAAGTTGAGTAAATCCGATATACTTTTGTTTGTATTTAACAATATATATCACAGAATCCTTACTTTCTAAACGTTCTTTAATGTAATTCTTCGCACCCTCTAAATCTGATGTTTGCTGATAAAACTCCCGGTATAAATTAAATAAATGGGATACTCCTTCTAAATCCTCAATTGTAGCTTGATGGACTTCCATTTGTATGACCTCCCATTGAATCAAATCTTTCATAATCACTATAACAATCTTAACATACAAATACAGTTATTTTATATATTCTGCAATATGAGATAAAATAAGGTATTTTTTCAAGTTTAATAGATTGAATATTCATATAAATGATGATTTAATCTGATTATATTGAAAATAAAATGAACATGAGTAATGGTTTAGTATCAAGACGTGTCATATTAGAATCATGTTCTACTAACTAGGAAAGGCGATACATGCCTATAAATGAATGGAGGAACCATAAATGTCAAGAATCCCATCAATCCTTCAGAATTTGCGTCTACCAGTAATTGGAGCACCATTATTTATCATTAGTAATCCTAAATTAGTGATCGAGCAATGTAAGGCAGGGATTGTTGGATCCATGCCTGCATTGAATGCCAGACCCGCAAGCCTTCTTGATGAATGGCTGGCAGAAATAACAGAAGACCTCGCAGATTATAACGCAAAAAATCCAGATCGTCCCGCTGCACCATTTGCTATCAATCAAATTGTACATAAGTCAAATGAGCGGTTGGAACACGACATGGAATTGTGTGTAAAGTATAAAGTTCCTATTATTATTTCTTCCTTAGGTGCCCGCAAAGAACTATTTGACAACGCACATGGCTACGGGGGAATGGTTCTGCATGACATCATTAATAACACGTTCGCACACAAGGCAATAGACAAAGGGGCAGATGGCCTGATTGCCGTTGCGGCAGGTGCTGGCGGTCATGCTGGTACGAAGAGTCCCTTTGCGTTGGTTCAAGAGATCCGCCAATGGTTCGATGGTCCACTTGCTTTGTCTGGAACGATTGCTACGGGTGCTTCTGTCCTCGCCGCCCAAGCGATGGGAGCTGATTTTGCCTATATTGGCTCTCCTTTTATTGCAACCCATGAAGCACGTGCGGCTGAAGAATATAAACAAGCAATCGTTGATAGTACATCCGATGATATTGTTTATAGCAGTCTTTTCACTGGTGTACATGGGAATTATCTAAAACCATCTATTCGAGCAGCGGGATTGGATCCGGACAATCTACCTGAAGGTGATCCAGCTGTAATGAATTTTGGAGATAATGCCATTAAGCCATGGAAGGATATTTGGGGAAGCGGACAGGGCATTGGTGTGATAAAAGAAGTGACAAGTGCTAGAGAATATGTTGATAAGCTATACAATGAATATATGGATGCAAGGGATAGTCTAATCCGACGGACTGAAGGAAGAAGAACTTGAATCTGGAGCAGTACAGTGGTTTTAACAAGTACTGAAAATAAGAAAATGCGGGAACGATTCTGATGTTTCGCAGAGTAGTGAAATGCTGGATCCGTCCCTGCGTACTATAATATCTGTTATAAGTTGTCATATTACATCATTTCACTTTCAAGATATCGATATAAAGTAGATTTACTTATCCCTGTTTGTTGTTTAATTTCTGCTAGACTGTATTTTTTACTTTGATACATCGTAATCGCCTGTTTTACATTCTCATCAGGTTTTCTTGGTCTTCCAGTAGAGACTCCCTTTTGTTTGGCTTCATACATGCCCTGTTTTGTTTTTTCACTGATCACATCACTTTGAAAGACGAGCAGATGTTTGACAATGTCATGGAATTGATATCCATCTGGACCGCTTGTATCAATGCCCTCAGTTAGGGATTGGAGGTAGGCATCCTTTTGATCAATGGTCTCTAATAATTCAAGTAAATGTTGGGTTGAATCAGCTAAAGCAAAGAGTTTTGTAATAATGATTTTGTCACCAGGGTTGAGGTGATTGAACATATCCTTGAGATGTGTTCTTTTTTTTGCTGATGCATGTTCTTCTGTGATAATGATGTCACAATTCATCCTATTCAACTTTAGCAATTGCTCTTCACAATCGGGATCCTCATGATAAGGCCTCATATATCCTACTAACATAAAATACTCCTTTAATCTTTAAGACATTTCTTCTATCGTACCATAATTTATATTGGTAAAAAAGATTCAAAATGGTTCCTTTTTGGGAACATAAATGATAGACTTTTACTATTGTAATCGAACCTGACTTTTAAGAGAGTGAAAGTCAAATATATATTGAATATGAGGTGTATGCAAGAGTGAGTAACAAATTAAAAACAGAATGGTTTTCCAATGTGAGGGCAGATATTCTTGCCGGAATTGTTGTCGCATTGGCTTTAATACCAGAGGCCATTGGCTTTTCTATTATAGCTGGTGTGGATCCAATGGTTGGTTTATATGCATCCTTTTGTATGGCTGTCGTGATTGCATTTGTCGGGGGACGCCCGGGAATGATTTCAGCTGCAACAGGCGCGATGGCATTAGTACTCGCAGGCTTAGTAAAAGATCATGGGATTCAATATATGCTGGCAGCAACTATTTTAACAGGAATCATTCAAATTTTGCTAGGAGTTTTACGTATCGGGAAATTAATAAAATTTATTCCTCGTTCGGTTATGGTAGGTTTTGTCAACTCTTTAGCGATCTTAATTTTTTCAGCACAATTACCTTCGTTTTCAGGTGAATCTTGGCCAATGTATGCTATGGTAGCCGGGGGATTAGCCATCATTTATCTTTTTCCTAAAATAACAAAAGCGATCCCATCACCACTTGTTGCGATAATTGTGATTAGTATAATAGCCATTTATACCGGTAGTGGTGTAAAAACAATCGGGGATATGGGAAGTATTTCAAATACATTGCCGAATTTTCTCTTTCCGGATGTTCCATTTAATTTAGAAACATTTCGTATTATTTTCCCATATGCACTGTCATTGGCACTAGTCGGTTTAATTGAGTCTTTACTAACGGCGCAAATTGTTGATGATATGACAGATACAACGAGTAATAAAAATGTAGAATGCAGAGGGCAGGGAATGGCTAACATTGTCAATGGATTCTTCGGTGGTATGGCAGGATGTGCGATGATTGGACAATCTGTTATTAATACGAAATCCGGCGGGCGCGGCCGTCTTTCTACGTTTGTTGCTGGTGTCTTTTTAATGTTCCTAATAATTGTGTTAAATAAAGTCGTCGTTCAAATTCCTTTAGCAGCTCTTGTAGCTGTTATGATCATGGTATCGATCAGTACATTTGATTGGGGTTCTTTAACACGATTGCACAAGCTTCCAAAAACAGATGCAGTCGTGATGGTTGCCACAGTTGTAGTGGTCGTACTGACAGATAACTTGGCCATTGGTGTGATTCTCGGTATTGTTTTAAGTGCGCTATTTTTCACTTCCAAAATTTCAAAAGTGAAAGTGAACGAAACAGCGAACGCTGCACTGCAAAAAGTAGAATACAAGGTAGAAGGTCAGTTGTTTTTTGCTTCTGTAACTGATTTTGTTTCTTCCTTCAACTTCAAACAAGAGAATGTAACAATGGTTGATATCGATTTGTCTCGTGCGAATATATCGGATGAATCAGGTGTAACAGCGATTGATAAGGTGGTCCTGAAATTCCATCAAAATGGGATTCAAGCCCATATCACTGGCTTAAACGAGTCAAGTGCCACGTTACTTGATCGTGTTGCTGTGTTTAATAAACAGGGTGGGTTAGACCAAAATACAGGTCATTAATGAACATTTCCCTTCGTTTTGAAGGGGAATGTTTTTTATATAAGTGATTGCCATACTATAATAGCAAATCCGACCAATACGACGGAATAGTTGAATAGTGCATGATTTTCCTGTTCTTTCAGCTGATCTCCTGTTAACTTTTCAAAAGCTTGCATACGTAATTTTGTTTGATGAAGATACAAAATATTATACCTCCTTTACATATGAACAAAAACTTGAAAGCGTTTTCTTTAGTATACACGATGATCAATTCCAATGGAATATGGTTAACAGAATGGTCACAGGATTATCGTTATTTCTCTTTATTTTCTTTTTCTATTTTTTTATATTCTAAAAATGCTTTAAATTCAGTTTTAGATAGGTTAGATTCCATTAAATCTTCAACTAGTTGGAGCCATTCGTTATCTAACTCTTTTAATTGTTTATTTTCCATCATAACCTCCACGACATATTTTAAATGAGAGATGATCTTTACACTAGCTTCTAATAGGTAAAGATACATTAATATAGCAATCATCACAAAAAGCTTCTGTATGTTCATTGGGAATGAAAGGAGTATCTGGATAAAGTTCTTTTAGGGCATTAATCATCCTTTTGCCAACTCCTTTACCACGATGGGAAGGGTTGACTGCAATATGCTGTATTTGGATTAGGCGTTTATCTAAAAATAAAATCCCGATTATTCCAATGATGTCTTTATCTTCTTTCCAAAGAAAGAGTTGGTGGCTGTGTTCGGTTTCATATTGATGTATAGTCATCTGGAGTTTTTGAAGATCTTTTTCATTCGGCATAAATGATAGAAACCCATGGCTATTTTATTAAACATTTTTTTATAACGAGTCAACATATTATTCTACTCCTTCATTCACATGAAATGGATTGATGCAGTTAATTGTTTTAGAGTATTATGAATATCGTAATAATGGTATAATCGCTTATTATTCTCCTGAGTTCATTTCTATACTTTATTTAATGTATCATACATAGAACCTTCCATTTTTACATTTTGATTTAAATCAGATTAAAAATTAATTGCAAAATTGTTTCGAATTACACTAAAAGTAAAATGTGCAATAGTAAAAAAACAGCGAAAAACCCGTTGCCTTTTTTACTGCAGTTTTAAACTATCTGGCAGGATATAGACATTTTCATCCTTACTTCGAATGTGACAGGCAAACATTTCATATAAATCAAATAAATGGAACTTAAGCCTATGTCAATCATTTGGACTTTATAACATTAATTAATTCCAACTTTAGAAAAGAATAAAACCAGTGACGATTCATCAGTACAACGCACCTGCTGCAAGGAAATGTAGGCGAGATACGTTTAAAACAGGAGGGGCTGCGTATGAAATTGACAATTGAGTATATACCACTTAATAAAATCAAACCTGATTTATCACTGAAAATCACCAAGCACATGAAGAAACTTCAAAGATTAATGTGGGATTGCATGATGTATGTTTTAGTTGTGAAAAAAAACCGGAAGGATGGCAGCTATATCCTTGTTAGCGGACAAGAACGTTTCGAAACCCTTAAAAAACATACTAAACATATTTATGCGCCATGTATCGTTGATAAAAGTGATGCATCCGGAATGATATCGTGGATTTATCGTTTACGAAAGAAACAGCCCCTTGATGACTTTCCTTTAATACCAACCAGCTGGTCGATCGTTCGATCCTTTATGAAACAAGAGCCTCGTTTTCAACATCTATCCCGATCCGAACAAATAAGAGTGCTGCGTCTAGCGGCACGCTACAAGAAAACTGTGATTTTTACTATGAAAAAGACAGTTGATGATATTCTTAGAAGTAACGAGTAATTCATTCCATTACAACAAAATCAATAGCTATTATTAAAAAAATTTTCATTCCACACAGTCCCAAGAGTAATGAATATATACTTAAAGTGTTTCGTTCCGTGGAAAATCATTAAATAAAAAATGATGAAGCGAACAAGGGGAGCTATTATTAGTCGAATTAGAAGATTTAAATCCCTATCTTTCCTTATTAGAAATATCTGAAGAAACACGTCAGAACTTTGTAGAAGCAATGAAAAATCATTACAAAAAGCTCTTCAGATTTAAATTTTTTCTGTTCTTATAAAGAGATTAGAGCGAGTTAGGGAAAAGAGAAGATTGTGAAGATTTCTACTTAAACTATAGGGGGCTTTCCTTGAAGAACCGGCTGCTACAAAAATGGCAGCCTTTTGTTATTGAGCTAACGGACCAATTTAGTCCAATAAGATATACATAAAAACCTAGCTTTTTAGGCTAGGTTTTAGCGGTATCCACAGTTTTTCGAAAATAGATATATAGTTTGTGGATAGCATATTATATTTTCTTATAACTTTTAGTTTGTAAAATAAGAAAATTTCTTCATAAGTGAGTTAACATTATTTATTTAAATCTTCAATAAGTTCATCACTTAAAGTTCCTGCCGCTATTTGTCTAACTTCTCCAGTCATTTTCACATTCCAATTATCTTCTATTTCTATTAATAATTCTCCGCCAGGCATTTTAATTTTAACTTCATTGTCAACTAAATTTCTTTTCCTTAAAACAGAGGCTACTGCACATGATGAGGTCCCTGATGCTAATGTAAAACCAGCACCTCTTTCCCATATTAATATTTCCGCTTCACTTCTTGATAAAACTTTTGCAAATTGTACATTTATTCTATTTGGAAAGTAATTATTAGTTTCTATAAGATGACCGTATTGCTTTATTTCATCAATATTTAGTTCTTTCTTTAAAATAACACAATGAGGATTTCCCACAGAAACACAATTAATTTCATATTCTTTATCTTGAATATTCAGTTTTTCCCCTATTACTTCGGTTTTAGTGAATCTGGTTGGAATTTCTTTCGAATGAAAATTTGCTTTTCCCATTTCAACTGAAATTATTTTGGCTTTTCCATTTGAAATCTCAATAATTTTTGCTTTTACAATTCCACCTTTTGTTTCAACAGAAAACTCTTTATTATAGGTAAAACCATAATCGTAAATATACTTACAAAATATTCTTAATCCGTTACCACTTTTTT
Source organism: Niallia oryzisoli (assembly GCF_036670025.1). NCBI lineage: Bacteria > Bacillati > Bacillota > Bacilli > Caryophanales > Bacillaceae > Niallia > Niallia oryzisoli. The sequence continues at coordinate 2,696,997 of NZ_CP137640.1, forward strand.
CTGCCTCAGAACCATCTGGATTAAAAATTCTTAATCCAAAATCTGCTTTATTTGATGGAACTTTTAATAAAATTCCATCGGAACCTATTCCAAAATTAACATTACATATTCTTTGAATTGCCTTTTGTGTTAATTTAAAATTTGTCTTTTCCTCATTAAAAACTAAATACTCATTCCCTAAAGCATGCGTTTTTACAAAATAATTTTCGTTCATTTTTTCTCCTTGCTTTTCCTTAGTAAAAATTGTACTTCTAATTATTATATAGTATCCTTCTATGAAATTATAAAAAAGTACTAACTTTTAACGATCGTGAAGGGATGTACTTAAACTATAGGGGGCTTGAGTTGAACAAGGGGGTGCAGCGGCATCTCCTTTTATTATTGAGCTAACGGATGTAAAATCCATTAGGTACTTTTTCTTTTACAGAATAATACGATAAATAATGTAATCTGTCAGAAGGAGGGTGTAATAATGAACAGAAACCTTAATCTTAGTTATGTCGTTCAACCAGGTGATAATTTATATTCAATAGCAATAAAGTTCAATACTTCTGTGGAAAGTATTGTTTTCGTAAATCATCTCGTAAGTCCGATCATATATATTGGCCAAATGCTACTGATTCCCGAACCAGCTTCAAAAAAGGGAATTGAAGTTAGGCAATTACAATACAAACCTGTTACAGCGTACACAGCAGATAGACCCATTTTCGTTAGTGGTGTAGATATTAATACTGGGCTATATCCTGTATTAAATTTTCAACCTGAAGGTGCAACCTACCCTTATATTTATGTTCCAATTGCAGAGTTTAGCAGGGTAGGGGCCAAGGTTGTATGGGATGAGGCAAATCAGGTAATAAGGGTTACTTCTGATTATGATGAATTGAAAAATAGAGTCAATGTCCTAAACCAGGAGAATCAATATTTATTATCACTTACTGAAGTTTTGTCTATGGAAGGGCTTGGGAATACAGCAGGTAATATATTGAACAGTGGCATTGTTGGTACGGAAAATGAATGGCTTTATTATAATAAACGGCAAGGTACAGCGTTGTACGGAACATTATCTAAAATTAAAACAGATTTAACAATGGATACACCATTAATGGCAAATGATGATCCAACCTATATTAATGTTTTAAATGGATGGGTTTATTATCGAAATGGCAGGGATAATGGGAAGCTATATAAAATAAAAATTGATGGTGCAGAAAGAACAAAATTAACTGATGATAGTTCTACCGATATTATGGTTAAAGATAATTCGATTTACTATTCAAATCAGTCGGACGGTGCTAAATTATATAAATTAAACGTAGATGGAACAGGAAGGATTAAATTAAATGAAGATCAATCCTCCGCCATTAACCTAATCGGTAATTGGATTTATTACCAAAATGTATCAGATGGCCAAAAACCATACAAAGTAAAAATTGACGGAACCGAAAGAACAAAACTAAATGATACAAGTGCCTACAATATTCAAATACATGGCTATTGGATTTATTTCAGAAATCCAATAGATGAAAATAGAATTTATAAGATGACTTTGGATGGATCAAACAAAATCAAATTAAGCGATGTTCCTACTTCAAACCTCAACGTGTCCAATGGTTGGATATACTATACCACTGTAGATGTACCTGGCGGTGATCTCTACAAAATAAAGCTTGATGGAACAGGTAAAACTTTTTTAAATGAACATTTTGTAACGAACATAAACATTTTCGACGATTGGATTTATTACACAAGAACAGAGAAAATGGTATATCGAATAAAAACAGATGGGACACAAAAGCAAACTCTGTATTAGTGCTGACCCTCCTAAAAATCTAATTAACAAATTATCGTAAGATGTTGTTTAACGAACGGGTGCTTTAGTATTTAGGAGAGAAAATTAAAAGGATGACAAAATTAGAACTATACTCAAAACTTGCGGTAGACCTTTTGTATATTATTCAACTGATATTGTGTATTGGGTGGATAATTTGCACACGAAAAAGAAAAAGGGTGTATTGTATTATTCGGAAAATTTATTCCCTTATTATTGTTGTTAATTATCTTGTTGCAATTTATTTTCGCTTTTTTTACTAATAAAAAAGATGTTGTTATTCAATTAACGAGCGCTTTTCTTTAATTAAAGGGCGTCTTTTTGTAATGCCTAAACACATTCAAGAAATTAGATCTTGTTAGGGAAAAGAGAAGATTGTGAAGATTTCTACTTAAACTATAGGGTAGCTTTAGTTAAAGAAGATCAGGAATTTATAACAAAGAAAACCCGTCATTTTGGTGCGGGTTTTGCTTTTTTTATATGCCATTTACGATGCCAAAAGGACTGCCATTTCGGTGAATATTTTTTAGAAAAGCACCTCGAAACGAATCCCATTAGTATATTTCTAAGCCGTTCTATTTTGAGGTACCCGCCGCAGATATAAAAAAAGTAAAAAAACAACTATAAAAGCAGTGTATTTCACGATTGAAATTGCACTGCTTTTTAATATTAATATAGGTGAAATTTATTAATATTAAACCATATAAAAAGAAGTTAATTGAGGTGAGTGATAGCGGATATTTGAGTTTGAAGTTGTCCGTTATTGAAGTGACATTCCAGAGGGAGATAACATCTGGTCGCGCTTATGGGTCATAAGAATTGCGGAGATTCCACATATATTTGCGTGATGAGAGGAGGAACTCCGATTATAATAGATTAACAGGATAAAACATGGAAAGAATTTCCGAAAGGAGTATTCAATGAATCAAATCAAAGATATTATTGCAAGTGCCAGGCAGATACTACAAAACATGCCTGACCCAATGTATATCATCAGTCCTGATAATCAAATATTGTGGATGAACGATACATTTAAAAACCAATTCGGTTCTGACGTTCATCATTGGAGCAGTGCACTAGAACAACTGATCTTTTCAAACAAGGAAGATCTTGTCCATACAATTGTACATCGTAATGATGGATTTACTATGGAAGTACAGCGGAAGCTTGTCCCAATTATTAACGATGGGGGAGCTGTTATGGCTTATACAAGTATCTTAAAAGAGTATCAAAAATCCAAAGATGAACAATATGCTATGTTTAACATTGTCGCGGATAACACTTCCGATGTTATTGTTCTGGTAGATAATAGAGAAATGTTTCGGTACGTATCGCCATCCATTGTAAGATTACTAGGATGTACAAGTGAAAAGTATGTAGGCACAAATGCTTTTGAGCACATTCATCCGGAAGATATTGATTTTGTAAAAAAAGCTCATTATCAAGCGGTTCAAACGAAGACCCCCATAAATTTAGAATACCGGCTGGTCCATGAGAATGGCTCAACCGTTTACGTTGAGACCAGTGTAAAACCGGTTTTGGACAGTTTAGGGAATTTAAACTATATCGTTGGTGTTGTTCGCGATATCACTACTCGGAAACAAACAGAACAACTGCTCGAAAATATTTTGGAAAGTGTCAATGCCGCTGTTTGGTCGACCGATAAAGATTTTACCTACTATAACTATTGTTCAGAAAGTATTGAAAAGATATCTGGAATTCCAAGAAACAAAATGATAAATAATCCGATCAGACTCCACGAGCATATTCACCCTGAGGATAATGCTATGATGATAGGTGAAATGAAACCGCTTTTGGATAAGGGGATTCCAGCGAACAAAATGGTCCGCTACATTCATCATGAAAATCAAACGAAATGGGTTAATTTGCTGGTCCAGCCATATCAGAATCATGAAGGAAAAGTGGAACGGCTTGATGGCATGCTATTGGATATTACTGAGAAAAAGCAAGCGGAGCTAGCATTAGAAGAAAGCGAACAGAGATATAAATCTTTATTTGAATATAATCTGGATGGGGTGTTTTCCATTGATTTATATGGGAATTTTGTCGATGCGAACCAGACATTTGAACAAATAACCGGCATCCAAATGGAAAGTCTAACCGATCGTTGTTTTATTGGATTAATTTATGATGAAGACCATATTTCGGTTTATCATGTATTGTCTGAAGTGATGCAACGGAAGGAACCGCGGGATGTCGAATGCCGAATTTCCCGTGCTGCCAATGGGGTTCAGAGAATTGTCAGTATTACTTTTGTTCCTATTCTGCTTTCTGGTGAATTAAACGGGGTCCATGGCATTGTCAAAGATATTACCGAACGAAAACAGGAAGAAAAGGAACTCATTCTGAGTGAAGAACGATACAAAACACTTCAGCAAAGTATAAACCGATTTTCAAACGACCTTGTAAACGTCATGAAAGTCTCCGAATTGGAAAATCGACTAATTGATGAGGTAAAGAATGTTTTACCTGTTTCTTATGTATCGATTGAAGAAATTACGAGAGCTCAGGAGTCTTTTCTTGAAAACAGCGGTGAAGCGTGGATGAAAATTGCAGAAAAAGAACAGCTGGTCTATTTAAGAATTACCTTCCAAAAGCCCTTATTAAAAGTGGAACAAGAATGGCTGGAAACCGCCGTTCATTATGTTTCGCTTCTATATGATAATCTTCAGCTCATTGAAGATTTAATGCAACGTGTAGAAAAGATGGTATCTGACAACCAAACGCCAAAATGGATGTTAAGACTGTTGTTTAGATTGTCAGAGAAGGAACGAGCATCCCTGTCCAGTGATTTACATGACTCTGTATTGCAGGATTTAATTATTTGGTATCGTAAACTGGAGTCTCTTCGATCTTCTTCGCCTTTCAGTACTGAAACAAAAGAGGAATTAATTCAAATTGAAGAGGGACTGCTGGATGCTGTCTATCAAATTCGCATTACATGTAATGAACTCCGCCCTCCGTTTTTGTTAAAAATGGGCCTAGTTGAATCGTTGAAAAGCTTGTTCTCCTATGCTCGGATGTTCTCTAACTACGAGATTGAGTTTCAGTCTGAGGATTTACAACATCCGCTCAATGAGGACCAAATTCTCGGGTTGTATCGGATTGTTCAAGAATTACTTAATAATGCCAACAAACATTCTAAGGCTGAGAAAGTGACGATGAGTTTATCCTGCCATAAAGAACATTTTCATTTTTCGTACATGGATGATGGAGTTGGTGTCGATTTATCGACCTTAAAAGAAGGAACGTTCAAACATATGGGGATTGCTGGTATTGAAAATCGTGTTCTCAGCTTGGATGGTGAGGTGGAGTTGTATTCCGCACCGCAGGAAGGGCTGCAGATGGGTATTTATATTCCGTATTCGAAAAAACAAAAAGGTGATTACTATGGAAATATTGTTGGTTGATGATCATAGGGCAGTCGTCGAAGGAACGAAAATGTTAATTGAAGCAGAACCTGACATGAGTGTCACCGTGGAAACAGATGTCTTTGTTGTCACGGATTTGGTTCGGTTAAAGCAGTTTGATGTGATTATGTTTGATTTATATATGCCAAATATAAACGGAGCAGATTTGGCCCGAAAGGTACTGGAAGTGGTTCCGGATGCGATTATTCTTATCTACTCTGGATTTGATATCGCTCCGCATTTTAATTTTTTGATGGAATCTGGTGTCTCTGGTTTTATTACCAAAACATCGACACGGGAGCAATTGATTCAGGCCATCCGTTGTGCGGCCAGAAAAGAAGCAATCGTCCCAATGCAGCTCTTAAAGCAGCTCAGACGTCAAGAAATTGTCGTACAAGGAGATAAGGAAAATGAAAAAACGACAATTGGCAAAAAGGAAGAAAAGCTGCTCCGGGAATTAGCGAAAGGGCATAGCAACAAGGAGATTTCTAAGACACTATTAATCAGTCAACGTTCATTGGAATACAGTTTGACAGAGCTGTTTCAAAAACTTAATGTGAATTCCCGAGTGGAGGCAATTAAAAAAGCAAAGCTCCTGGGAATACTACCGACAGAGGATTTATACTAAGGAGAGGCCGGAGATACCGGCCTTTTATTTTTCAAAAATAATCAGCTGAGTGACATACGCGCAAAAGATTGCAGGGTAGCAATCGATGTTTGCGGTTGGCAGAGTCTTCTTCCGTCATATGATTATAGTAACCTGATTAATGGAAGGGGATTTCTCATGAAAACAAATGTTAAAAGTATAGTGGCAGGGATCTTACTGTCGTTATTGGTTATCCGATTTTTTTACTCGTTTGCATTCCCGGTTTCTTATCAATTATTTACACTTTTTCTTACCTATACTGCTTGTGTTTATCCCGGGGCTGCATTATCAGACTCTCGGGTGAAATGGATTTCTATCGAAACCTTCGTATCGCTGGTTATTTTTCATCTAGCTTTTTTGGGATTGGTATATTCCCCAATCTGGGTGGCATTGGGCTTTTTGCTTCACGGAATTTGGGATATGCTGCACCATCCGAAAATAGTGAAAACAAGCGTTGTCAAATGGTTTCCCCCGCTGTGTGCGGTGTATGACGTTATTCTCGCCATTTTTATTATCAGATTTTATTAAGATAGGGGGATGAAAAAAAGATGAATAAAGTATTGCTGCAATGGGCATTATTCTCCTTTATGTTCGGTCTTGCGCTTTCGCTGCCATTGGCGGCTATTCACTATCAAAAAAACTCGTCATTCAAAGGGATATTTACGAACTATCGAAAACTAAAATCAGCGCATTTGGATTACTTCATGCAGGCGTTAAGTGCAGCATTTGTTTATTTAATAGGTTTTGCTGCCCATATTGAGTTTGCAGCGTATATCCTGATTCCGTTTATTTTTGGTGTGATTTTAAATCCGACAATTTTGTTATTAGAAGCAACACCGTATATTCGGTCGGGTTGGATAAGATTCATTTACCGATGTTTGCGGGCAACCAGCCCTGCTTCCCTTCTGTTTGCTTGGCTAGCGATTGCCTTTTTATTCTTGCCAACCTATATGACAATCATATTATTAGCTGTGATACTAATCAGTGGAATCGGTATCCTTACTTTTCTTATCAAGCGAAGGAGTCGTAATGAAGTCGGTGTAAAGATTACTGAGATCGAATAGCAGTAAGGAGATCTTAACTTTGGGTCAACAGAACCGTCCTTATGTAACTTAAAAAGAGTAGTATTTACGTTGAAAACGTAAACTACTACTCTTTTTTCATAGATTTAAGTTCATAACATTGAAATAAATAAGATCTTGTGGTAAATTTATATAGATATGCATTGATTAATTAAAATTTTATATATTTTTCCCTATCTTAATTATACAATGTAGTCAAACCAAGAGTCAACCCTTTTATAAAATTTTTTTAAGGAGTTGTTTACTATGAGTCCAGAACATCAGCAGGAGCAAAAACGAGTAGACAGTGTAATGGGGGCTATTACGGGGGAAATTAACAGGCTGGAAGAAGAAACAGCCAAACGTAAGGACGAAGTGGTTCATATCCGCAAGCACTTTTGGGATGAAGTCAAGGTGAATACAGAAACCTTTGATGATTACCTTGAAACCATTATCGGCTTGAGGCAAGAGGCGCAGGCACTGTCCGTGAACATAAGCTCCCACAAACATGCATCCAAGCGTTTAGCCACGCTGCGCCGAATGCGGGAGAATCCTTATTTTGGCCGGATTGATTTTATAGAAGAAGGGGACTCAACTAAGGAACAAATCTATATTGGTATCTCTTCGCTTAGTGATGCTACTGGAGAAAATTTCCTGATTTACGACTGGAGGGCTCCTATCTCTAGTGTTTACTATGATTTCCAGCCCGGTCTGGCTAAGTATGAAACACCCGGAGGACAGGTTAAAGGGATATTGGTGAAAAAGTGGCAATATCTTATCCGCGACGGCGTTCTTCAATCCATGTTCGATACGAGTCTTACCATTGGAGATGAAATTTTACAGCAAGTTCTGGGCAAAGGGACCGACAAACAGATGCACAATATCGTAGCGACCATTCAACAGGAGCAAAATCGGATCATCCGCCATGACAAAGGGAGGCTGCTTATTGTTCACGGTGCAGCAGGCAGCGGCAAGACATCAGCCGCCCTGCAGCGAATTGCCTATTTGCTCTACAAATATCGAGATCGTCTGAATGCAGATCAAATCATTCTTTTTTCGCCTAATTCCATGTTTAGCAGTTACGTGTCAAATGTGCTTCCAGAACTTGGTGAAGAGAATATGCAGCAGGTAACCTTTCAGGAATACTTGGATCATCGTCTCAGTGAAGAATTCCAGGTTGAAAATCCCTACGAGCAATTGGAATATGTGTTAACAGCTGCGAATAGTCCTTCGTACAAATCAAGGCTTGCGAGTATCCGCTTTAAAGCATCTACTCGGTTTTTTGAGGCAATCCAATCCTATCGAAAGTCACTGGAATTATCAGGAATGCTATTTAAGGATATTCCCTTCAGAGGGAAACCAATCGTTACAGCGCAACAAATAGCGGAAAGGTTTTACAGTCATGACACTTCGCTCCGCTTCCATAATCGACTTGAAAAGTTGAAGGATTGGCTCATGGAAAAAATAGCTGAGGCACAAAGGCTCGAAAGTACAAAGCCATGGGTACAGGAGGAAATCGAGCTGCTTAGCAACGCTGCTTACTATAAGGCGCATGTCTACTTAGCGGAAAAACGAGGCTTTAAAAGAGAATCAATTAAAGACTATGAGATGGAGCCGAAAGCACTAGCCAGATTAATGGTTCACCAAAAATTGAAGCCGTTAAGAAAAAGAGTTCGATCGTTTCGTTTCATCGACTTAAAAGGGATATACAAGCAGCTTTTTGCTGATCCACTAAAGATCAAACAGTGGAGGGAAGGGGAGATACCAGACGATTGGGCGGTGATCTGTCAATCGACGCTGAAAATGCTAGATGAAGATAAACTATTTTATGAGGATGCTACTCCGTTTTTACTTTTGAAAGAGCAGATTCTTGGCTTTCAGACAAACAGCTCCATCAAACACATCGTTGTGGATGAGGCTCAGGATTATTCCCCCTTTCAATTTGAGTTTTTGAAGCGTTTGTTTCCTGCGGCAAGGATGACCGTGCTCGGCGACTTTAATCAGGCTATCTTCGCCCATGCTAATGAAAGAGTTGATTTCGATACACTAACCAACCTATACGGTCCGGATGAAACGGATTTAATCAATCTAGCACGGAGTTATCGATCGACCAAACCGATCATTGAATTTACACGAAGACTTGTCCCTAATGGAGAAAAGATTATTCCTTTTGAACGCAACGGTGCGCAGCCCGAGATGAAACAAGTAATTGATCACGCAGAACTGCACAGCTGTATTGCCGCCAAAGCCACCGAATTGCGAAGTCTAGGGTTTAAAAGTATCGCGATCATATGCAAATCTGCCGAGGAAAGTAAAAGTGCATATGAATCCTTGGGAAGCATCGGTGAATTGAAACTCTTAAAGAGCAGCTCGATTGAATATGAGCAAGGAGTTGTTGTTGTACCGTCCTATCTGTCCAAAGGGATCGAGTTCGATGCCGTCATCATTTATGATGCATCGGAACATGTCTATGGTGATGAAAGCCTGCGTAGAGTTTTCTACACAGCCTGTACCAGAGCAATGCACTATTTGCAGCTATACAGCGTAGGTAAACCGAGTCAATTTTTACAAAACGTATTGCGGGAGGGGTTCATCCACGCCTGAGTTTATTGGACTTTTACTAAAAAACAAACGTTCCTAAACAATTGAGGATTTTTAACATATAAGTGATACCGCCAGAGCAATGCAAGTTAGTTTAGGAAATGGGAAGACTTCATAAGGAAATGAATGCTATTCAAAATAATGAAAATGATAGTGAAGAAAAGAAACATTGTGCAACAACCATGTACTTTTACTTAACATAGAAAGTAGGGGTGATTCTATATGACGGAAGAAACCAATTCTTTTCAAAAAAAACCTCCATATGGTATGATTGCCGTTTTATTTATCGGGGCCTTTGTTGCTATATTGAATGAAACATTGCTGAACGTTGCCCTTCCATCAATTATGAAGGAATTCGATGTGAATGCAACTGCGGTACAATGGCTCTCCACTGGTTATATGCTTATTAACGGTATATTAATACCAGCGAGTGCGTTCTTCATTCAGCGCTTTTCTGATAAAAAGTTATTTATTACAGCCATGTCATTATTTACTTTGGGTACACTCTTAGCTAGTTTTTCGCCTGCATTTGGTGTGTTATTAGGAGCACGAATGATTCAGGCTGCTGGATCCGCGATTATGATGCCGTTATTAATGAATGTCATGCTTACCGCTTTTCCAGTCGAAAAAAGGGGAGCAGCAATGGGAATGTTTGGTCTTGTTATGATTACAGCTCCAGCGATTGGACCGACTCTTTCTGGATGGTTGATTGAGCATTACAGTTGGAGAATGTTATTTGATCTTGTTCTTCCAATTGCCGTAATAACCTTAGTTTTTGCAGCCTTTATATCAAAAGATGTAACACCGCAGCGTGCGATTAAGCTTGATTTACTCTCGCTTGTGTTATCAACTATTGGATTTGGCGGCCTGCTTTACGGCTTTAGTTCTGCAGGTGAAAAAGGATGGGACAGTCCACTCGTGTACGGTACGATTATTATTGGTGCACTTGCTTTAATTGCCTTTATCCTTCGTCAACTTCGGATGGAGGATCCAATGCTTGAGTTTCGTATTTACAAATATCCAATGTTCGCCTTATCATCTGCCATTGCAATCGTTATTGCAGTCGCCATGTTTTCAGCAATGATCTTGATGCCCATCTATGTACAAACGATTCGCGGGATTTCACCAATGGATTCCGGCCTTTTAATGCTTCCTGGCGCTATTGTCATGGGGATTATGTCGCCAATTACAGGGAAACTCTTTGATAAGTATGGAGCAAGAATTTTGGCCGTGATTGGGTTGACCATTACCGTTGTAACAACGTATTACTTTAGCAAAATTAGTATGAATACTGCTTATTCTACCCTTGTTCTGCTGTATACCTTTCGGATGTTTGGGATGTCCATGGTCATGATGCCCGTGATGACAAATGGTTTAAATCAGCTTCCGGCGATTAATAATCCACACGGAACCGCAATGAACAATACATTGCAGCAGGTATCTGGTGCAATTGGTTCCGCGTTGTTGATTACCGTAATGAACCACCGAACAAAAGCAAAAGCAGAGGAATTAGCTGCTGACGCAATGGCAAATATGGGTGCGAGTACTCAACCATCTGCACAGGCTGCAGCTGAAATGCAACAACAAATCATGAATGAAGCGATGTTACATGGGATTAATTTTGCCTTTTTCATTTCTACATTGATTGCAGTTATCGCCCTCATTCTTGCTTTCTTTATAAAAAGAGTCAAACCCAATCATGAATCTAAGTTGTTGTTAAACAGTTAGATTCTGTTAAAGAGTGATGAATATGCTGAACAATCGGGTGATGCCTAACTAAAGCACCACCCGGTTTTTTTAAAAATTTAAAGCCCTTCAACCAAATGACAGAATACTCTTTAGAAGTAGGGGGGGCCTAGGAAATGATAATCAGAGGAAAGGAGAAAGGTTATTTATTCTTTGACAGAACGTATGTTTGCTGTATAATAAAGTAAGGAGATAAGATTGTGGGAAAGGTAGATCTCTGCTTTTTTCACATTGATTGAAATTTACTTTAAAAATTAGGAGGAAATCATGGGGAGATTAGTACATTTCGAAATTCATGTAGATGACATGAATCGGGCTAAAAAGTTTTATGAAGAAGTATTTGGGTGGACTTTTCAAGACTGGAGTGAATATGCAGGTATGCCTTATTTTGGAGCTGTGACTGGCAGTGATAATGAGCCAGGTATTAATGGAGCATTGATGCAGAGGCAAAGTCCTCCCCCAGAACCGAACCAGGCATTGAATGGTTATGCATGTACAATGGGGGTAGAAGATTATGATTCGATTGAAGCAAAAATTCTTGAAAATGGAGGCAAGGTAGCGCTGCCAAAATACGCTCTTCCTGGAATGGCTTGGCAAGGATATTATGTAGATACGGAAGGAAATATCTTCGGCATTCATCAACCAGATGAGAATGCGAAATAAATGAATGGTTGATGTGGACACTTTGAAGAAAGGATGATTTACAATGAGTAATTCTCTAAAAGAGAAGGCTGTGTCGTTTTTGCAACTAGTTGCATCGGGGGAAGTACGCGAAGCATACAGTAGGTACACTGGTCCGGATTTCCGTCATCATAATCCTTTTTTTCGTGGCGATGCTGACTCACTTATGCTCGCAATGGAAGAGAACGCCATCAAGAATCCACACAAAGTCTTTGAGGTAAAACGAGTCATTGGAGAGGGTGATATGGTTGCGGTTCACTCTCATGTAAAGCAAAACCAAGAGGACCTTGGGGGAGCTGTGGTACATATCTTCCGCTTTCAAAACGATCTCATCGTTGAATTATGGGATGTAGGTCAACCGATACCGGAGAATTCTCCCAATGAGAATGGCGTGTTCTGATGTAGGAATTTGCTGTTATGCAACCAAGGGGTAAATTCTAAAAGATGCCAATGTAGATGAATACGGGTGCTAGTGTTGAAGATCAAAGCTGTCGTTTTGGCGGCTTTTTTGGTATTAGGAATTTATAGATTCGTTTCAGTGTGGATAACTTATATAAGTTTTCTGAACCAGCTTCGCCGTACAGGATGTGCAAGTGCAGGTGTTGCCATATGAGTTTTCTTGGGGCTTTAGCCCTTAGAAAACTCAGGTCAGGCTCACTACGCTTCTGGCTGCGCCTAACGGCTTGCCAGTCAGCGAGCTTTCTTTAATTGGGGCTGAGCACCAAGGAATACTACCAAGAATTTTCCACACAGGAACAAGCTCGCCTTTTTCAGAAGGCGCTTGCGCTTTTGTTATTGAACAAACGGACGTTTATCTACAATATCATCGATAAAAGATTGTTAGAATGTAACTTTCATCATCGTGTACACCATGTATGCGAAGATAAGAGGTTAAAGTTTCAACTTGATTAGGATACTTTGACATTCCAACAAATACCATCATTTTGCGTAAATAGTTAATTCGAGTTAACAAGTCACAATAAGTTCTTATCATTTCCAACTGTATTTTCTTCCTTATCACTCCGGGTATTAGATCCAGATATAAGCCTTTTCGAAGCAACAACGGAACATATCCGACATTCTTTTAAATCAGAATAAATCCCGGAAACATGGTAAAAATACAAAAAAATAACAAGGGAGAAAAATAATGAAAAGAACTATTGCGGATACACTCGTTGAAGCATTGTTAAATGCAGGTGTAAAAAGGATTTATGGTATTGTAGGAGATTCTCTGAACGCCGTTCTCGATTCCATCAGACGTTCAAAGGAAATTGAATGGATTCATGTCCGCCATGAAGAGGTTGCTGCATTCGCGGCCGGTGCCGATGCCGATATGACCGGAAGTATTGCTGTGTGCGCCGGAAGTAGTGGACCTGGCAATATGCACCTCATCAATGGCTTGTACGACTGTCACCGCAATCGGGTCCCAGTGCTTGCCATTGCAGCACACATTCCAAGCTACGAAATTGGCACCAATTTTTTTCAGGAAACACGCCCCGATCATTTATTTAAGGATTGCAGCTACTACTGCGAGGTAGTGACGACCTCTCACCAAATGCCCCGCTCCGTAGTCGTCGCCATGCAGAATGCAGTTTCACGTAAAGGTGTGTCCGTTCTTGTTCTGCCTGGGGACGTAGCTGGTTATGAAGCAGATGAGACCCCTGTACCTGATCATGTCCTTCATGTGACAGAGCCGATAATACGTCCTTCGGGAACGGAGTTAAAGCAGCTGGCGGACTACTTGAACCAGGGCAAGCGCATTACGCTTTTGTGCGGAGCCGGCTGTGCAGGCGCTCATACGCAACTCATGCAGCTTTGCGAAAAACTGCAGTCACCTATGGTCATTGCTTTGCGAGGTAAAGAACACCTGGAGTATGATAATCCGTACTATGTCGGACTGACAGGTCTAATCGGTTATGCATCAGGCTATCTTGCGGTTAAGGAATGTGATGTACTGCTGATGCTTGGTACCGATTTTCCATACAGGCAATTTTATCCAAAAGATGCCACCATTTTGCAGGTCGATATTGAGCCGGGACATCTCGGACGTCGAACTAACCTAACCTATGGGCTGTGCGGTGATGTTAAGGCAACTATTGAAGCACTGCTACCTTATCTGACAGAGCCACATGATGGAAGCCACCTAGAGAGATTAACCGACCACTATCGAAAAGTCCGTGATGATTTGGACGAACTTGCCATCGGAAAACCAGGCCGCAAACCGATTCATCCTCAATATCTCACGAAAGCCGTCAGTGACCTGGCGAGCGTGAACGCGGTATTTACATGCGATGTCGGAACCCCAACACTTTGGGCCGCCCGTTATCTGCAAATGAACGGACAAAGGCGGTTATTAGGTTCTTTTAATCATGGAACGATGGCAAACGCCCTGCCACAGGCAATCGGAGCACAGCTTGCCCAGCCAGGCCGCCAGGTGATTTCACTTTCTGGAGATGGAGGACTTGCCATGCTGATGGGCGATCTTCTCACACTAAAGCAGCATAAATTGCCCGTTAAGGTAGTCGTATTCAACAACGGTGCGCTCAGTTTCGTTGAGCTTGAAATGAAAGCAGCCGGCTTCCTGGAAACAGGCACCGCCCTTGATAACCCCAACTTTGCAGCGGTGGCGCAAGCGATAGGCATTGAAGGAATTCGCGTGGAGGACCCTGAAGAACTGGAGGAAGCGATTCAGCGTGCCCTTCAATATGATGGACCTGTGCTGCTTGATGTTGTGGTGAACCGCCAAGAATTGGCTTTGCCACCAAAGATTACTTATGAACAGGCACAAGGATTTAGCCTTTGGATGATGAAAGCCGTTCTGAACAGACAAGGCAACGAGCTCATTGACCTTGCCAAAACGAATCTTTTTCGTTAATAAACCAAATTTGTGAGTAGGCTTCAAGAAAAAATAGGGCATTGAAAACTCGTAACTTGGCAGGAATATTGATGGGTACTCTATGGTTATGTTGCATGGTGGGGCTTTGGATCTTAGGGTAATTTTAAACTACTTGGAACGAAACAAATGAGATCAGGGTTTATATAATATACGCTTATCCATAATCGGGCACAATTCTGCAATAAGGATTGTGCTCTTTCTTTATGCTAAGCACCAGATGATCTTCTCCCACAATGAATGACTTACCTAAAAAATCCACAATTAAAGGACAAGAAATTGCGAGCAAGGATGGATATTCTCAAACGTTATGGTTAGACGGAAAAGAAAAACGTTACGTGGAAGAGGTAGGCCGCATGAATATCTTCTTCAAAATGAACGAAACAGTTGTAACACCTGCATTAATGGTAGTATCCTTCCAGGTATTACACGTGATTCAATTGTTAAAATCAAAGAATATCCCAGTCGAAGAGCGTCGAATTTCCATTGACGAGGTTATAGAGGCTTATCATAACGGAACACTAGAAGAGGCATTTGGTAAAAGGAGGATACTGAAATGGTCATACAAGCGAATATGTCACCAGAAGGAATAGCTAATGTCTGGAAAGTACGGCGGATATTTTAAAAAAATACAATATTTCTATGACAAAACAGACTTTAGAGGAACTTGTTAAAGGTGAACAGCTTATTTTACTTCTCAAAGAATTAAATTCTTCTGTTGAAAGTTCATCTTCCACTTGTATTGCAGGCGGCTGACAAATGCCAAAGAAAAAGGGGTAGGTTACTCCTTAGATACATATTGCATCGGTAAAAGGTTACGGTCACTTAGTAAAGAATTTTCATCAGGGGGTATTTATGGATACTTTTTAACTATCAAGAGTAGGCATATTTTCCAAGTCCTTTAATTTTTCCCTTTCTGATTTCTTACATCCCTAAATTGTTGTATGGCTAAGGTTTAAAACGTAACGGCTACGAAATTTTTAGTCATTAAAGCTGGAATTGCAAATGCCCCTATTGATGCAGCGACAAACCCTGTTACCAAATGAATCATATACGCATTAGGATAACTTAGGTACTGTCTGAAGTCTTCTTTAATAGTTAAAATACGTGCTAATGTACCAACAATTATTGAAGTAACAATTAATATAATTTGTTCATTTGATATTGCTCCGCCCATTAATATCCCCATTCTTTATTCGTAGTATTTGGAGAAGTAGGAGTAATAATTTAAAATCTGGTCGGTACATTATGGAAATTACATAAAGAAGGAAGATTAGGATAGAAACATTCATTGACTGTTGTTTTCATGCCATATCTTCAGGTACTAGTTGTAAGGTATTAAAAGAAAAAGTAAAGGGTAGTAGAAGGAATGGGGAGTTATCTATGCTATAAAGATCATACAAAAACGGCACCAACTTCAGTGCCGTTTTTGTATGATCTTTTAGGTATAGTTGTAAAAGTAGGGGGTGTTTTCAACGTTTCATATTTTTAGCATTTGTTTTACTTATTATTATAGTATGCAAGGATTCCATTATAAATTGCGTCTGCGTATAATCCGCGTTGATCTGCAAGTTTCTTAGCATCTTCTGTATTAGTAACAAATCCGAGTTCAACTAAAACGCTTGGCATTTTCGTGTAGGTAATTACCTTGAATTCCTCATTTTTAATACCACGATCGTTCATTCCTAAAAGCGAAACAATTTGTTTGTGTATTTCGCTAGCTAATTTTTTACTTTCTTCACTTTGCGGATTTTTGGAAGTATCGTAATATGTTTCCGTTCCAGATGCAGTTGAAGGACCGGAATTCACATGAACACTTACAAAAATATCTGCCCCATTTTGATTTGCTATCTTTACTCTATCATCAAGAGTTGGGTATGTATCTGAATCTCGTGTCAAAATTACATTTGCGCCAGCAGCCTTAACTTTTTTCTCTAGAAGTTCTATAACATCAAGAGTAATGTCCTTTTCGAGCATACTATTTCCCGCTGTTCCTGGATCTTTCCCACCATGTCCTGCATCAAGAACAATAATTTGATTCTCAAGTACATTATTGGTTGGATTTGAATTCGATGTATCACTATCCATTTTAAGATAAGTAGTACTTACATATCCTATTTGATTATTATATTGGATTTTTGTCCAATTTCCGTCAAAAGAATATATGTTTACTATACTACCAAAGGATAATTGACCAATCACTTCATTTTTCGTTGAAGGTCCGGAACGTACGTTTAATATGTCTGCTGTTACTTTTGCTGTTTTACTTGAATTAGTTGGCTTTGTTTCTGGTGTTGATTGAGTTGGTAGTGTTTGATTTATTCGGAAACTCGGATTAAGTGTCCGAGTAAGGAATGCAGCAAATTCTGAACGTTTAATGTCCTTTTTGGGGTTAAATCGATCACCCGATCCTACTGCTATACCAAGTTGATACAGAGTGCTAACATATGGTCTGTATTCATCGTTAATGTAAACATCCGCAAAAGGTTCATTTTGGTCGTTCTCAACTGTCAAGCCGAATGCTTTTACTAATATTTTCGCCATTTGGCTGCGTGTTAACGGTTCATCTGGTGCAAAATGACCATCTTGTTTTCCATCAAAAATGTTTAATTGGACAGCCTTTTCAATCCAGCCAGCTGCCCAATGTTCTTTAGGTACATCAGGGAATCTAATACTAGATTTCGTCGCTGGATTTTCTCCTTTTGCATACACAACCATTTTAGCAGCCTGCGCTCTTGTTAATGTCTGTTCAGGAGCAAAATAATAGCCTTTCACGTCTTGATAACCACTAATGATTGAACGGCTGCTTAAATAGTTTATTTCTTTACTCGCCCAATAGGAAGGTGAGAGATCATAAAAACTAGTTGATGCAGCACTAACTTTGTATTGATCGATTGGTGAGGGGATAATTAGAGTAAATAATAAAAATAACACTAAAATTACATAAGATATTATTCTATTTATCATATTTGGCAACTTCTTTCTAAGTTTTATCATTAATAGACTAGCAAATTTCTACACGTATTTCCATAAAATTCTACGTGCTTACGAGCAAAGGGCGATACATTAAAAAGGCGGTTCTTCTTCTAATAAGAGATACCACCTTTTTTAGTAGTACAGTTTTTGTGGAGATACCTATATAAAATCACATTAATGACAGGCTAAATCGCATAGTAATATAAGAGCCTATAATCCTTGTTATATTAATGAATATCGAATTTTAGCTTACTAAAAATCAAAGCAAAAAACACACCAAATAACATAGTGACAATAACTATTGTTATCCTGTAAATTGGAACGTTAAAAGTATTGTTTTTTACTATGTTAATTATGTTGTATGAAAAATTGTAATATTATGTATATATTTAATAGGACACATGTTCCGTTATTTGGAACAATAATGGTGATTTCACATTTTTACCGGACGTACATTCCGTTATTTATTTGAAAGGTTGTTATTTTTTTGCATTTTTTTAGTAAATAACGTATTCAGTGTCCGAAGACTCTCCAAAACAGCGTTATTTATGATAATAACGTACTCAATGTCCACAAAAGAAGTAAAAATTAAACGCATGGAGTTTTACTGTTATCCATGCGTTTTTGTTTGCTTTTTTTGCTGTGATTTCGAATGTCTTTTTACATTTTCTCCACATTATCGGAACTACATAACCTTTTTTGATGTATTTATTTTTCTTTCTCTTTTTTATTATCGTGATCATCATCCATTATTTCTTTTGTTGACTGCTTAAATTCTCTAAGAGTAGACCCCACTGCTCGACCAAGCTCCGGGAGTTTTTTCGGTCCAAAAACGATTAATGCAAGAACGATGATCAATATTGCCCCGCCAATCCCAATATTAGCCATTTCTATCGCCCCTTAAAATTTTACAAAGAAAGCTGTAAAATACATGATTAATATTCCCAATGTAAATCCCGCAAAATTCATCCATGAAACCGCCGGTTCATTATTCCTTTTATGATCTTCTATTAGCATTTTGGAAATTACGAATATAACCTGTAAAATGGCACCGGCACCTATTCCTAAAAATACTGCACCCCAAATGGGTGAAAAGACAAATCCGCCGAACCAGGTTCCTAGAATGGCAGGCGCACCTGCGATTGTACCTAATAAAACAAATTGGCTAATTTTTGGATTAGTTTTTAATAATGGAGCAGCAATTCCAATACCTTCCGTGATATTATGGAGCGTAAAACCAATTATTAAAAACGTACCTAAGGCTGCTTCACCTAAAGCAAATGAAGATCCAATTGCTAACCCTTCACCAAAATTATGAAGTCCAATACCAGTTGCCATTAATAAGGCAATTCCAATTGATATATAACCTTTACTTTTTTGTCTTTGCTGTTGGTATTGATCAAATCCAATTAAAAGAAGAAAAGTAAGAATTGTACTCATTATTACTACCATGTTCCCTTGGAACACAGATGGTGCATCAGCTCCAATTTCAAATCCATCAAATAGGGTCCCAAAAAATAAGAATAAGAGGAGCCCAACTGTGAGAGCAAGAATGGCATTAACCCAGCTTTTTTTCAAACGCTTCATAAATGGGTACCACAATAATCCTAATGTAATGGGAACAATTCCAACATAAAAGCCAATAAATCCGTAATTCAATACATTATCCCATGAAAATTCAGGAGTTAAGCTTGCAGCGTCAATGACTGCTTCGGTAATGATTCCATTTTCAGAGATTAATAGAATTGTATGTGGGTCACCTTCTACCCATGGATAATTAATTGTTATTTTTCCATCTTCAAACCGATTGAGAATTGAATCTGGAGTCATAGAAAAATTCCATACAGAATCATCAACAATCACTTGAGATACGGTTAATGCTTCAGGTCCGGTATTGCTGACATCCAGTTCAAATCCATTTGGATTAATTTTAATTTGTTCAACATTAAGTACTTCAATTGGAGCAGCAGGCTCTCGTTCTACGCCAGCCCCATTTATAAACACCCATCCCAATACCAGCAGCAAAAGAACGAGGGGTACAAGAAAGGTAATCATCCATTTTGATTTCATCATTTACACTCCTTTCTATTCAACCTCAAAAAATCCCATCCATCCAAGCTCGGCAAATTCGCTTACATGTGCATGAAACATATATTTTCCCTTGTAGGGAAACCGAACTTCAAGTATCCCGCGTTCTCCTTGGCATTGCATAATGGTGTCGGTAAATTGTGTTGGGTTATCATTTCGA
Organism: Niallia oryzisoli; assembly: GCF_036670025.1. NCBI lineage: Bacteria > Bacillati > Bacillota > Bacilli > Caryophanales > Bacillaceae > Niallia > Niallia oryzisoli. Next base: position 2,717,108 of record NZ_CP137640.1, read on the forward strand.
CCAGTTGGAATATAGGTAAAATAGTTAGCATGTAAATGAAATGAGTTTAATAAGTCAAATTCTGTTAAATTGCTTAAATAGATTCGTACAAGCTCATCCTTCTTGACTTTTATGGGATGATTCATAAAGGCAAACGCGTATCCATTCACCGTATAGAATTCATTTGCACCGTCTAAATCTAAATCAAATGCATTCATGACCATATTTAATTCGAGTGCAGGCTCTCTTGGGGTTCTAGGATCAATAATAAAATTCCCGTATAATCCTTTATGAATATGTCGGGCTAAAGGTAGTACGTGGCAATGATAAATTTGTAATCCATATGGTTTTGCCTCAAATTCATACGTGAATGATTGACCCGGAGCAATAGGAGCTATTCCATCCATTTCAGGTGGGTGAATTCCATGAAAATGCATGGAATGTGGGTGACTCCCTTGGTTAGTAAAATGAAATTTTAATAAATCTCCTTCAGTACACCGAAATGTTGGACCTGGAATCGTTCCATTATAGGTCCAACCAGGAAACTTAATCCCCTTTGCTATCTCTATTTCCTTATCAACTGCTACTACTTCATATTCCCGTAAGGTTCGACCATCTGGAAGTTTTGTTACTTTTCCATAATCAAAATCGGTTAATAGACGTTTTGCCATCCTATAACCTTCTGTTTTCGTTGTATCATTCATATTTGTGTGATTAACAGCATGATTATAATGACTCGATGTTTGATTTTCTGCATAAGCGACTTTAAAGAAGGGTGCCATTTTATTTAAATAAATACTGCCAGCTATCCCTAGTGCCCCAGTGGCTCCAATTTTTAAAATATCCCGCCGAGAAATATTATTGTCTGACATTCTTTGACATCCCCCTAAAAAGTTTCTGTAGTGCAAATTTATTTATATATACCAATAATTTATGATAAGGACAATCTTTTTGTCAATTACCAAATGATAAATTTATTCAAACATTCAAATAAATGTTTGAGCATTAGAATCGTTATTTTATATACTAATAATCAAATGAAGATTCGAATAGGGAGGAACAATCTTTTGAAACATGAGGATCATTTAAAGGAAGAAGATGTTTGTGAAGTTACTTGTGTGGATGAAGATAAAGTAAATCGGGTAAAAAGTTCTATTTCACAACAAGATACTTTGTCTGTCGCACAAATATTTAAAGCATTGTCGGATGATACGAGAATAAAAATTGCTTATGCCTTAACTGAGGAAGATGAATTGTGTGTATGTGATGTAGCTAATATTGTAGGGAGTACCACTGCTACTGCATCTCATCATCTACGACTTCTTCGTAATTTAGGCTTAGCGAAGTATCGTAAGGAAGGTAAATTAGTATTTTATTCATTGGATGATGATCATGTAAAACAACTTATTCAAATCGCTTTTGCACATCAAAAGGAGGTGAAAAACTCATGAGTAATGCTGGTTTAGAACAATAAAATGAAAAAACAGTTTACCGGGTACAGGGATTCACCTGAGCTGGCTGCGCGACAAAGTTTGAAAAGAACATAAAACACCTGGATGGTTGACTCTTTGGATTGCGATTTTTACAGATATGGGTACTACTTTAATTGTTACACTTAATGGTTTACGACTTCTCAAGATAAAAGACAAATAATAAAAGGCTTCCCAAACACTTGGGAAGCCTTTATTGTTGTTTGATATTATCACAAGCCTTAAAAATAAAGACAAGTTAAAATGTGTTAGTTAAAAGTGAAAAGATAAGGGATTTATCTATACTGACTTTCTTTTAATTTAAAAATGTAATAAACCGTCCAAAAGAGCCTTGCATATATTAAATACAGAATAAAAAGCGTAAGGTGTGGAACAAATGATCACAGCCAACATTGGAAGTAACACGTTTCGATTTTCGGAAAGCCTTGAAGAATATTTTCAACCATTTCGTTCACATGTGATTGGATTAAACCAGGAATTTGATTCCCCCTATGGAAAAAAGAAAATCATATATGCTGATTGGACAGCCAGCGGGCGGTTATATCAGCCGATCGAAGAAAAAATTGCCATGGAATTTGGACCTTTTATGGCGAATACCCATACAGAGTCAAATATAACCAGTTTAATGATGACTGGACTTTACAAGCAGTCAAAAAAAACGATTAAGGAACATGTGAATGCAGATCAGCATGATGTTGTCATCCTCGATGGTTTTGGCGTGACGTCGGTGGTCAATAAGCTGCAACGAATTTTAGGACTGAGAGTACCAGAGATGTGGAGAAACCATTTGCTGCTTAAAGAAAGGGATAGACCGATCATTTTCATCACATCGATGGAACACCATTCAAATCAAACATCATGGCTTGAAACCCTTGGTGAAGTCAAATTGGTCAACCTGGATCGAGAAGGAAGGGTGGACTTACATCATTTAGAACAACTGCTTCATGATTATAAGGACCGCCGGTTAAAAATAGGATCCTTTACTGCCTGTTCTAATGTCACAGGAATTCAAACTCCTTATCACAAGCTTGCCAAGCTTATGCATCAACATGGAGGGCTTTGTTTTGTTGATTTTGCCGCATCAGCACCCTATGTCGAGATCAATATGCATCCGGAAGATCCGCTTGAGAAGCTTGATGCGATCTTTTTCTCGCCACATAAGTTCCTAGGAGGGCCTGGGGCAAGCGGCGTATTGGTCTTTGATTCAAGAATGTATACAAATAAAGTCCCAGACCATCCAGGCGGAGGAACGGTGTTATGGACCAATCCTTGGGGAGAACACAAATATTTTGATAACATCGAGATGCGGGAAGACGGCGGCACTCCGGGGATTCTACAGGGCATTCGGACTGCACTTTGCTTGAATTTGAAAAGTAAAATGGGAATCACAAATATGCTAAAAAGAGAAAAAGAGCAGCTGCGTCTTTTATTTTCCCATTTAGAAAACCTTCCAGAGGTCCACATATTAGCTGGAAACATTAAGGATCGAATCGGTATCGTCTCTTTTTCTATTGAAGCCATTCATTATAATTTACTTGTTCGTCTTCTAAATGACAGATACGGAATTCAGGTAAGAGGCGGATGTTCCTGTGCTGGAACGTATGGTCATTATCTCTTAAATATCGATCAAACAACTTCCAAACAAATTACTGAAAAAATTACACATGGAGATATGTCTGTTAAACCTGGATGGGTCCGATTTTCATTACATCCCATTATGACAGATGAAGAAATCCTAACTTTTGTAAGCGCGATAAAAGAAATCATAGAGAACAAGGATGAGTGGAAAAAGGATTACGTTTATGATCCGGCAAGTAATGATTATTTTTATGTTCACCATGTTCGTGAAGATATGTCGTCATTTTTCCGATTTAAATAAATAACAGGCGCTTTACTTCTAATAGGGGTAGAGCTTTTTTCTGCGATTAACTAACAGTTAGTAAAAGAAGTACAAAGAATTGATTTCCAGTTTAAATTTTAGAACCGTTCTCGCGTTTCAAGCAACAGGAAATAAAGAGCCAATAATTAAAAAGTACAAGCATCCATTTAGAGTCGAAATAAACTAAATATGATTATATTAACGTAGGAGGTGAAATCATGAATAAACCTAGGTTCAACCATTCTTTTATTAGTGAACAGGAAGTTCGATTGAGAAATGCTATGCGTTTAGTTTGGGAACAACATGTATATTGGACAAGAATGACAATCAATAGCATTGCATTTGATTTACCTGATGTAGACGCTGTCACCTCACGTCTGCTTCGAAACGCTACAGATATGGGAAATTTACTAAAGCCTTTCTATGGAAATAGAATAGCTGCAAAGTTTAGCAATTTAATCAGGGATCATCTTGTCATTGCAGCAGAACTTGTTAGAGCAGCAAAAGCAGGAAATCAAAAAGCTGCAGCGGATGCAGAAAGAAGATGGTATGAAAATGGAAAAGAAATTTCCGAATTCATTAGTAGAATTAATCCTTTTATACAAGAAAAAGAATTTGAAGAAATGTTTTTTGAACATTTGGCATTAACTAAACAGGAAGCTGTATTGACACTCCAGAAGAATTTTCAATCAAGCATTGCTGTGTTTGATAAAATTGAGGAGGAAGCGTTAGAAATGGCAGACTTCATTACGAATGCAATTGTGAAACAATTCCCTAAAAGGTTTCAAATATAAGAGTTGCTAATAACACCATAAAATAATTAATGGCACTAATTTCTGTGCCTTTTTTATTTGTATAATCTGTTTAATAGAGAAAAGGGAATGAATAGAAATCTTCATTCCCCTTTTTGAACATTTTTTAATTCATTTCGTAAGAACCAATTATGCAGTTTGGAAAGGAATAGTAAGGCAATAATTGTACCAGCTAAGGCTAAAACCATGTCCCATTGTGCATCCCATATATCTCCTTGGTTCCCTAGGAAGTTTTTGGCGGTTTTTCCTCCCTTTCCTATAATAAAACTTATCCATTCAATAATTTCATATAGAGCAGAGATGGCAAGAGAAATACTTGTAACAATAAAAAATAACCAAGTACCTTTTGTTAAGGTGGTTTTCCTTAATAATAATTCTCTAATGACAATACCAAACATTCCTTTTAGAAAATGTCCAAATCGATCGTAATGATTTCTTTTAAAATCAAAGGTATCTTTTATCCAATTGAAAAGAGGTACATTTGAAAAGGTGTAATGGCCCCCAACAAACATCAAAATAGCCATAATGGCAATGATGACATAAGAGAGGGTAGTAAGTTGAAACCTTTTGTATGTTATTAGTACGATAATCAAAACGATAATAGCAGGAGTGGACTCTAATACCCATGACAAATAGCTGGCAGGCTTGATAAGTGACCAAATGAAGACAGCAATAACAATCAGTAATAACCATACATGAATCGTCCTCGAACTTTTTCTTTCCATATCATAAATCGCTCCTCATTGTTTTATACCAGAGTTATTATAAGGAAGCTGAAAAATACAGTTCATATAAATGATCTCCTTACTTTGTCCATAAGAATAATTTTCCCATTTGGGAAAGATATATGTAAAAATTGGTAAACAAGAATTCTTCCATCATGTTTCAGAGGCGGCAGTTTCTAAACCATACGATCAAAATGCTTATTTCATTGTTAAGGAAATCGTTAAACGGTCAATAAAATCACAATCTATATTAGTTGATAAAACATCTGTAAAAGAAATAAGAATTTCGGTACGCGAAGAAGGGTTTTTTCTCAAAACGAAGAATTGTAATACATAATGAAAACTGAATACGGCGGTGCCTAAAAAATCTATTGACAGAGTTTTGTGTTAATAAAACTTGCTTTGATTTCTGTAGATTTGAGAGACGGAATGAAGCCTATGGAAAACAGCCAGGGTACAACAAAAAGATCGTTGTCAAATCCTATATGGGAGGTTATTTTTCATGTTTCGATTTATCTTTCAGTTCTGTACTGCCACTGGTGTTTTTTTATTTTCTTTACTTGCTGCCTGGTATGAAGGCAGTGCTATTCTGGTTCATCCTTCGGAATGGCAGAATTCCACACCGATTACTCAGTTGATCGTTGGAAATGTTCATGTATCAAGCGATATTTCACAATGGGATTTTTTTATTTACGCAGCCAAATTCCGGCCAACCTTCCCGATGATTATGACTGTGAGCGGATTGTATTTACTACTTTTATTAGGAAACTATATTTTTAAGAAAGTAAGGAAATGGTTTGCTTATTATCTATTTTTGATCAGCGGGGTTTTATTTTTACTCAGCTATTTCAGTTTTGAATCTTTAACAGATGGCGGCCAAAAAATGTTCCATCTGTTCACAGCATGTGGTTTAATTTGCCTGTTGACTGGGCTTATCACCTATTTGACGGCAACAATCAGGATTAAGAGGATGAAGACGGAATAGATACTGAGGGCTTTTTACATGCATGGAAGGCAAACAGTTGCAAGTGTAGCTATAGTTAAAAAAAACAAATACGAAACCATCTTTCAAAGGTGGTTTCGTATTAAACTGTAGGATGTATTAAATTAGGTTTTCGAAGCAAGAAACCTTTTATTTAAAATTAATCCACTAAACTCCCTTACCTTCATTCTCCAATCCCATAGCAGTTAATTTTTCCCACATTTTTTTAGGCTGTCTTTCCCTTGAATGTCTTCTTTTCTGTTCTTCTTCAATCGCATTTATAAACTCTACAACGTGATTACTTAATAACGCTTGTTCATAGCTATCTTCAATTACATAATAAGGGTCACAATCAGGGTCAAAGAAATAATTTTCCTCTATTAACTTTTTAAATTCATCACCAATATATTGAGTATCATGTATTTTACTTTCACGAACATATATACCATCAGCAGTCATTTCAATATCGTTTATATGATAATCTACATATTCTTCCCACAATTTCTGTAACTCTGTCACTCGTTTTAAGTGTTCTTCATTTTTTAAGATAAACTCAATATATTGTTTAGACATACAGGTCCTCCTACTTTTAGGCAACTCAGCCGTCATAGCTTATAACCTTAGACCTGTAGCTTTGCGTCCCAATCTTTCGAGAGGTTTGCCTTTATCTAATTCAATTTTTTATGAAACATCAATTAAATATTAATATAGATAAATAATAAATACATCCAAAATAATTCAAAAAAAAACGACATAAAACAACAAAAAGGGATTATTGTTATTTTAAATAGAACTTCTAACATTAGTAAAGTTTCAGGATAGTTTAAAAAGAAAAATGATTATATCTATTGTTAGTGATTCAGATTATTATTTAGAAGATAGCTTAATTAAAAAAGGTGCTGATTCAAAGAATGTTTAAGTATACCGTTTGTTTTGTAAAAAATGAGAATAAGATCTTAATGCTTAACCGAGAAAAGTCGCCAATTATGGGTGTTTGGAATGGGTAGGTGGAAAGATTGAAAAAGGTGAAATGCCTGATGAGGGTGCATTACGGGAAGTGTTGGAGGAAACAGGGATAAGTGTAGAACACTACTTTTCAAAAGGTACTGTATGCTGGGAAACTGCTAGTGGTGAATTAGATGGAATATATATTTATCTATATGAAGTAGCTAATCATTTGAAATTTAAAACGCCCAAAAAAACACGAGAAGGTATTTTAGATTGGAAATCGATTGATTGGATTCTAAATCCACATAATCTAGGGATTGCAGAAATGGTGTCTCAATACTTACCCATTCTCTTGAAGATAGAAGACGACTATTCATTAAAATATCAAGATGGTCAAATATATATCCTATAGGTAATATTGTTTTAAGTTTCATTGGGACCATTCAGTATGTCAGATTTTTTTATAAAAAAACCAACAAATTTTTGTGAATAATATACTTATACTAACTTCTAAGCTAATCCAGAAAGTTTAAAAAGGTTTAAGTGAATTTGCTAATAAATAATACATAATGGAGGAATACAATTGCCACACTTAGTGATTCGAGGAGTATCGATTGAAGAGATGAAAAGGATCAGCATGCCGTTAGTTGGGGAGCTTGCAGAAATTTGTGAATGCGGGACAGATAATTTTACGTTTGAGGTGCCACATTCTACTTTTGTATTTGACGGGGAAGAAACTCAGGCTTTTCCACTAATTGAGGTAAAATGGTTTGAACGAGGCCAAGAAATTCGAGATCGATTCGCCCAATCCGTTACCAAACATATCATGTCAACAGGTGCTGTTGAGATAGAGGTCGTGTTTATTCCTTTTTCCGAGCCTGCTTATTATATTAATGGCGAAAGAGTCGGTAATTAAGATTTATTTGAAGGTATTTTGGAAAAAGCAAATTGCTCGGAAGGAGAGGTGTACCTTGATGTCAAATAGTAGATTAAATCCTAAGGTTGATGAATATGTAAATAAAGCCAAAAAGTGGCAAGAGGAATTCGAAAAATTGAGAATGGTCATTCTTGATTGTGAGCTGACCGAAGAATTAAAGTGGAACAAGCCTTGTTACACGTTTAAGAAAAGTAACATAGTTATCATACAAGGATTTAAAGAATACTGTGCGCTTATGTTTTTCAAAGGTGCCTTATTAAATGATCTTAACGGAATTCTAATCAAGCCCGGGGAGAATAGTCAGGCGCAGCGCCAGATTCGCTTCACTAATGTTCGTGAAATAATTGAAATGGAAGCCATCTTGAAAGCCTATATTTATAGAGCTATTGAAGTAGAAAAATCCGGTTTGGAAGTGAATTTTAAAAAGACTACAGAATTCATTATCCCTGAAGAACTTCAAAAGAAATTCGATGAAATCCCTGCCTTGAAAACCGCTTTTGAAGGATTGACACCGGGACGGCAAAGAGCATACATTCTTTATTTTTCACAAGCCAAGCAATCCAAAACTCGAGAGTCCAGGATTGAAAAATCTTTGCAGCAAATTCTCAATGGAAAGGGATTAAATGATTAGTATTTTTCGTTGAGAAAAATAAATTCATTCGAACTTTTTTTGGGTCGCAGGTAACACTTAATCATAGTTGATGAGGATGAATATATTTGTTTATGCCAACTCAAAGGAAATCCTCTTAAAAATGGTTTCGCATAATCTAAGTATATGTTAAAGAAGGATATGCAGGGGCTAAGCTGTTCTCTTTTGAGATACCGAAGATATAAAAACAAGCATAAAAAGCAACTAAAAAAGCAGTGCATTTCACAACTGAAATCGCACTGTTTTTTAATGTATATCGCTGACCAGTTATACATGCTTGAAGCAAGCTGAAATGTAATGTTTTTTTAAACTAAAAGAAATGGTGTAGCCTATAAAGGGATTTAAGAATTTTATATTGAATATATATAAATGGTAAATTTTACACAAATTTTAAAAAACATAAAGCAGCATTTAATTCAAATGCCTGCGTTCACATTGAAAATAACATTCTTGTAAGTTTAGATTTTAATAATATAAAAGGGATCGTGAAAAATGACAAGTTTTATTCATGTAGAAGGATTATATAAATCATTTGGTCAACAAACAGTATTAGAAAATGTAAACTTTAACGTGAAAAAAGGGGAAATTGTTGGGTTATTGGGCACAAATGGTGCAGGGAAAACAACCTTTATCCGTATTTTGAATGGCGTTATCAAACCGGAAAAAGGTTCGATTTCATTAAACGGACTGGATCCTGCCTCAGGGGGAGATGAAATTAGAAAAATATCTGGAATTGTGACGGAAAGTGCCGGACTGTATCACCAGATGAGCGGAAAAGAGAACCTGGAGTTATTTGCTGAATTATATGGGGTAACAGATGAGAAAAGAGTGGAAGAGCTTCTTGAACTGTTTGATTTGAAAGAACATCGGGATAAACCAGTGGGAAAGTATAGTACTGGAATGAAAAAGCGATTGGCATTGGCTAAAGCGCTGTTGCATAAACCCGACATTCTGTTCTTGGATGAACCGACAAATGGATTGGATCCTGACGGAATTCAAATGGTCTTATCCTATCTGAAAAAATATAATCAAGAAACAGGGACCACGATTATCATTTGTTCACACGTCCTGCATCAATTGGAGAATATCTGCGATTCTTTTGCTTTTATCGAAAATGGGACGATAGTTGAACAAGGAACTTTAACAGAGTTAGAGGATAAATATGTTCAAAACGTCACGGTGAAAGTGAGTACCACATTTATGCCACAAGAAAATCATTATTCAGGGTTTCCATGCAAAGTGCTTGGAAATTCCATGGTAGCTTTCGATCTCCCTTCTAAAAATGATATCCCTCAGTTGCTAAATGGTTTGCTGAAGAGGGACCCAGTATATTCGGTTACGATCATGAACAATGATTTACAATCGATTTATTTCAGAGTCAGGGGGAATAAATAATGGATACATATATTAGTAAAGCTCTGATAAAAAAAGACATTAAAGATATTTTTAGAAGTAAAACTTTGCTGACAACTATGATTATCATCCCAATTCTCTTTTCTGTTATTTTCCCTTTCATTGTGTTGGGTGGTGCCTTAATTTTTGATGCCGAAAAAATTGCGGGTGATGATGGCCGGAAACTGATTGATACGTATCTCGCCAGTACAAAAGGGGAAGAATTTTCTTCTTATACACTTGAACAGCAGATTGTATATATGTTCATTAATTTTATGCTTCCATCCTTATTTTTGCTAGTTCCGATCATCACGGCTATGACAGTGTCCGCTAACAGCTTTGTTGGTGAGAAGGAAAATCGAACGTTGGAAAGCTTATTGTTTTCTCCGATTTCCATTAAAAAGTTATTTTTAAGCAAGATTATAGCTTCTCTCATACCGCCATTATTTGTTTCCATCATTAGTTTTATAATTAGCGGCATAATCATTAATTCTTTAGGATATCCATTGTTTGGCGAGCTGATCTTCCCATCGGGTAACTGGGTGGTGTTAATTACCTGTCTTTCCCCAATGGTTATTTTGCTTACGGTGCTGCTGAATATCTTAATATCAGCAAGGGTTAAGACGTATCAAGAAGCCCAGAACCTTGGTGGCATAATTGTTCTACCTGTAATTGCCATGATGATTGGCCAGGTTAGTGGACTTTTTTTACTGGGTGTTCAGTTAATCATTCTGATTTCAGTAGGGATATTAATTGTAAATTTGGTTTTATGGAATAGAATTTCAAAAAATAATGACAGGTATGTGTTATTTGAAAAGCAAATTCATTAAAATGCTTGTTAATTATTATTCTAAATTTCCTTATAACACTGTTAAAGTAAACAGAAAAAATCCATCCTTAGAGACTTTTAGTTCTCTTTAAAGGATGGATTTTTTTGCAGTAAGGTACTTGAGGAAACCAAAGTAAACAAAGTAGGAAGTTATTTACTTTTTATTTAAGAAACTTTGTCTAGTCCTTTCGTCTATAGTGCTTCATCCATAACATTTGATTCAACTTTATTACTTTTACTATTTACAAACCATATTCCTACTAGTACAAGTAAAATCCCTGCTAACGTAACTATTTTTAAGTTTTCATGCAAAAATATCCATCCAGAAATAACTCCTACAACGGGTACAAGTAGTAAGGAAATGGATGCCTTGCTTGCTTCTGAACGACTCAAAATATGATTCCACATCACAAACGCCAGGGCAGAGGCAACAATCCCTGAAAACAGAATATATACTGTCGGCATGAATCCCCAATGCGATTCACAGTGTTCAAATGAAAGAGAATAGACCAATAATCCCACCGCCCCAATTGTCATTTGCCAGGTGGTAAATTGAATACTATCACAATGCTTTAATTTCAGTTTAAAAAGCAAGTTTGCAACAGCCCAAGAAATAGCGGAGCTTAATGCCAGTAACACAGCCCAGAAGTTTCCTCTTAAATGGATATCCATAGCAATAAATAAACCAACTATGCCTAGAACAATTCCAATCGTCTTTCTTACCGTCAACTGTTCTTCAGGAATCCACTTATGAGCCATAATTGATAAAAATAGCGGCATACTATAGGTCAGAACAGAGGTAAGACCGGCGCTGACATAGTTAAGTGATATTTGAATAGCGATGTTAAAATAGGTGGTTTGAAATAGTCCGCAGAGAACAAACCATTTAAAATCCGATTTATTCGGCAGGGGAATTTTTTTCATAAAACTCACGCTAAGGAGGACGATGGCACCGGTCAAAAATCGTAATGATGCAAACAGGACAGGAGGAAACGCACCATTTCCTAATTTCATAATAACAAAATTAAATCCCCATATAAGACATAAAACAGCCATCGAAACATTCATATGCATGCCCCTTTCTCTAGATAAATATTCTTTCGATATTTTCACTACATTCAAACAATACTTTACAGCGACAGGAAATTAGTCTCTAATATATAAATGTTATATTTTTAAGTCGGAAAACGACTTAATCGGGAGGAATCATTCCGTGGAACTGCGCCAGATTGAATATTTCATTGTAGTGGCAGAAGAGTTGCATTTTGGACGTGCGGCAAAACGTTTACAGATGACACAACCACCTTTAAGTCAACAAATTCTACAACTTGAGAGGGAACTTGGAGTGAAATTGTTTGAGAGATCAAAGCGACATGTCGGGCTGACAAACGCGGGAAAGGTTTTCTTACAAGAAGTTCGCCAAATCCTTCCCCAATTAGAGCAGGCTAAGGCTGCAGCTCTAAGGGCACAGATGGGAATGCTTGGTCGGTTAGTGATTGGATTTGTCGGATCTGCAACATTTGATATTCTTCCAATAATTGTTCGGGAGTTTCAGGAACAGTTTCCAAACGTAGATTTGGTTCTTCGTGAAATGGCTACTCCAATGCAAATTGAGGCATTTCACAAAAAGGAAATCGACATTGGCTTTGTAAGAACCCCTGTGGTTGATCCGCTTATATCACTAATGTCAGTAAATCAAGAGACTTGTATCGCAGTTGTACCGAAGTTGCATCCACTTGCCAAATGCACTTCCATATCGATGGGTGATTTGAGCACAGAACGATTTATATTAGTGGAAAGAGAGGTTTGGTCAAGCTGGTATGATGATATCATCACGAAATGTCGTGATGCTGGTTTTAGCCCAATTATTCGTCAAGACGTGAAAGAAATACAGACAGCTGTTGGATTGGTTGCGGCAGGACTGGGTATAAGCATCGTACCAAGATCAACACTAAATTTACATGCGAGAGACGTTGCGTATGTAAGCATCGAGGGAGAAGCACCCCACGTAGAAATGAGCATCGCCTGGCGAACAGATGACAATTCAATCATGGTTAAACAATTTATCGATACAGTCACAAGTATTACCGGATAGGTCGCTTGTAGAAACTGATACATTCACTCACAATAAACAACGAAACAGAAATTTTGTGAAAACGATTGTTTGTGAAATGATACACATATACTAACGGGGCGTTGATTTAAGAAGGATTAACGATTCCTTTTGTTGAAGTTATTGTACTAACGTCAGGATCGTTGAACAAGGAACGGTATAAATAAGGGATTTGAAAGTGAAATTTTTGGTAATATAGAGGTGTCAATTATACATAACAGAAGGAGATGTTATTATGGATACTCAGGTATCTGCCAAAATGAAAATAAGAAAGCCAGCTAATGAAGTTTTTGAAGCCATAGTGAACCCTGAAAAAATCGGGAATTTTTGGTTCTCAAGGAGCTCTGAAAGATGGGTACAAGGCAAAACGGTTACATTGAGATATGATGAATACAATGCTCAAGGGGAAATAAAGGTATTAAAAGTAGAGGAAAATAAGAAAATTGTGTTTTCATGGGGAGGAAATGATCAAGAAACGGTTGTTACAATTACGTTTAAAGAGTTGGATAGCTCGACTACAATTATTGAAGCAAACGAATCAGGTTTGAAAGAGGATGACCCGGAAATAGCAAACAAAATGATGGGTCAAAAAGAAGGCTGGGTATATACGTTAACGTGTTTAAAAGGCTACTTGGAAAATGGTGTGAATACTTTAAGAGCATCATTAATTCATTAGTTAAGCGAGATTTCACTTACTAAAAAGAAAATTTATTGCAAATGATCCAGCCGTTGTTGCAGGAGTAATGACAATGCAATTTTATCCGATGAAAGTAATTATAAAGAAATAATCTTATATTGTGTTCGCCTCCGTTTTGCTGTACAAACGGGGGCACTGTTTTGTTTTAATATTTATTTTAATATTATTTTTATTTCTTATTTTGAACCTCAAAACAGGATTTTGTACGTGGTAGCTAAAAGTAATAAGATCCAATCAACCGTAAATATACCTAGCTATATATTATAATTGGAGGGCTGCTTATGGCTTTCGTTTCCATTTATACTGTCGGCAGGTTAAATCATCCCTATGACCATCCTGTATCTCGTGGGTTTTATGAAATGGGCTATAAAGTAATGCTTCAAGCATCTGTAACAGGACAGCTTATAAAGGAGTTTTCATCAGATGGACTGACTTTCCCTGAAGAAGCTAAAGGAAAAGGGTACCCTGTTCTGATACTAACAGTTTGGGAAAGTCTTCAATCCTTATTTCGGTTTACTTATTCAGGAAAGCATAGTCAAGCGTTGCGGAATAGGAGCAGGTGGATAGAGCCTTATCAAGAGAAACATCTTTCCTATGTAGTGTGGTGGACAGAGAAGGTGACGGATGTTTCATGGGAGGAGGCTTTCAAGAGATACAATTATTATACTCAACATGGATCCACTCCTTTTGCGTTTGACTTCAAGAACGCGTTTGATGAAAAAGGGGAAGTGTGTATGCTTAAGTAGCCGTTTGATGAATTGTGAGATGCCTTAGTAAATGTGAAGCATCATGCACTATGTAACCTACTTAAGAAAGGGAAAAATTAAAAATAGTTAAAACGAAACAAGTGGGCTGGTCTCTTTTTCCTTAGGAAGAAGGAGACCGGCCTCTTTTATTATTTTGAATACAAAAATGTATCTAATTATTTCAAATTACTGGATAGTTGTTATATTCCTTTAATAGATTTCATTTTCTAGTTCTATTTGTAAAGAGTAAGCGGACTAAATGATACCAAATTTTAAGGGTAGAGGAAAACTTTGGAGATATTGGTGGGAATAGGTATGAAAGCGCTGTTATTTTTCTGGATATTGAACTTTTTCAACGTATATTTAGTGGTTTCATTTATTGCAAAATTCGGCAAAAGCGTAAGAGAACCGTCATGTTTTTTAAACTGAGTAAAACATTATGTTAACAAAGCTTCGGTATAGTTAGACAAGCAGGTGATGGTACTGCAGGAAAATTTGGGTAATATACATACTCAAGCAAATAGGAGGTGTAACAGAAGAAATCGGATATTATAAAAAATCCATCCTATTAGTAGAAACAAATACGGTTAGGAGAGATGAAGTAATGAATAAAAAACAGATGGATACGAAGAAAGCAAATAAAACATTTTCGAAGAAGGTAGCTCCATTCGTGATGTCAACATCAATGATGGCTGCAACATTTTTAGCAGCTGGTGCACCTATTTCTGCAGCTGAACTTGAGCATAAGAATGTTAATCCAGAAGTTATTGAACAAGTGAAAAATCATGGTCAGGAAGTATCTGCATTAGCGAAAAGTCTTCCAGGGTCCCCTGAACATGGGAAACTAGTTAGCGAATTAGCTAAAAATAAATCTAATACAACGAATTATGATACTGTTGACCTTAATCATATAGGTGATACAAATAATGAACAGCAAAATGATGAAATAACTGATGATACACAAGCAAGTGAAGAAGTAATAACAGAGGTACCAGCAGAAACACCAGAAGCACCAGTAGCTGAAGATGACCAAACAGAAGGTGGCGCTGCAGAAGCAGGTGACGAAGCGGTAGAGGAAGGACCAGAGGAATCGGCGGAAACCCCAGAAGTACCATCAGTTGAAGACGACCAAGCTGATGATAGCGCTGCAGAAGCAGGTGATGAAGCAGTAGAGGAAGGACCAGAAGCACCAGCAGCTGAAGATGACCAAACAGAAGATGGCGCTGCAGAAGCAGGTGACGAAGCGGTAGAGGAAGGACCAGAGGAACCGGCGGAAACCCCAGAAGTACCATCAGTTGAAGACGACCAAGCAGAAGATGGTGCAGCAGAAGCAGGTGACGAAGTAGTAGAGGAAGGGCCAGAAGCACCAGTCGAAACCCCAGAAGCACCAGCAGTTGAAGGTGATGAAGCAGAAGATGGTGCAGAAGAAGCAGGTGAAGAAGTAGTAGAGGAAGGACCAGAGGCCCCAGCCGAATCCCCAGAAGTACCAGTAGCTGAAGATGACCAAACAGAAGAAGGTGCAGCAGAAACAGGTGAAGAAGTAGTAGAGACACCAGCAGAAACACCAGAAGTACCAGCGGTTGAAGACAACCAAGCAGACGATGGTGCTGTTGAAGCTGACGAAGAAGTAGCCGAGGCACCAGTAGAATCCCCAGAAGTTCCAGTAGCTGAAGAAAATGCAAATTCTGAATCAGAAATACCAGTTGAAGACACTTCAGAAAATACGAATGTAATAGATGAAGTAAATAACAATGCTGAAAACGATACACAAAATCAAGAAGATGATACATGGGTAGATGAATCGTATCAATTCATCGAAGATAGCTATCAAAGTGTGATTGAATACTATCAATCTTTATTAGATCAACATTTTAATCAATCAGTTTCTGCCGAGACAGATGAAGAAGCTGAAAACGCAGCTGCGGTTGATGTAGAATCTGATGTAAACGTAAAAGATAGTGAAATAGAAACAACAACAAATTTAGATACAGAACCAATAACTTCTGAAACAGATACAACCTTAGACAGCGTTGGTAGTAACTCTAATACAGGTTTAACAAATGATACGGAAGTGACTACGGAAAGCCCGGTCAATGAAGAAAATGAAGCTCAACCTACTAATCTAGAAACACTAGAGCAAGAAACAGCAGAACCAGTTGATAATACGGAAATAGATCTTCCAGAATCAGTGCAAACAGTAGAGGAAGAAGTAGTATCGTCTCCTGAAACAGAACAAACGAGTCAAAGTGAAGTAGAAAAGGAATCTGATCAAATTTCTCTAAAGGATAAACTGATCGGATACTATCAAGACCTAGTCGCTTCATTCTCTAACCTTACAAACTTCTTAAAGTAAGAGGCTGGCTCTATCATATTTGTTTTTAGTATAAGAGTATAATAGTTTTTAATTGAATATAGAGAAAGGGGAATGAAATAAATCTTCATTCCCTTTTTCAGTGCAATCTTGTTCTATCCTTCTAGTTGAGTGATAGTGGCACCTCGAAAAAAATCTTCTAAATAAACACTCCTACTTCCATATCCATCTATACCTCCCTATTCATTCCTGAATAAACTAATAGAAGGACAAGCAAGGAGGTGATGAAAATTGGGATTATTCGGAAACCAAAACCATAATCACGAAGAAGAGAACAAACAGAAGGAGAAAGGGAAAGTTAAGTGGAAAGACAGATACCGCGAAATCCGTCTGCCAGCGACTCCGATTGAATCAAGCTGTTCTCCTTGCGGGGACTGTTGTTTGATACAGCAATCTTTTTCCATTGGTCTTGATTTAGATTTAGAAGAAGAGCAGGAGATAGCGGTGTATCATTCACCTGGATATCAACCTTCATGTACACCTGATGGGAAGGTGGCAAAGGGAAAACAAGCCCACGCATTTGGGACCGTCCGTGCATCAAACACAGGCTTTAACCCCTTCGTGCTTCAAGTATATAAAAACGGAGAAGGACCTGCCTTCACTCAAACCCTTTATCCAGGCACTCAAGTCGTCTATTCGGGAAGTATTGCATCTGTAGTGGTACTTTCACCAGGCGAATCGATCCGTTCCCTCTTTGACTTTAACATCAACTTGCTTCCCTTCGAACCAGTTTAACAGATTCCCGATTCACCCAAAAGGCAGAGAGTCTCTGTCTTTTTCCATTTCTGAGCGAGTTACTAAATAAGATTGCGGTCCCTATTCACTACTATTCAACTTGAAAATTTAATTGATTTTTTGTATACAAATGTATACAATTTTAACTATACGATGATGCCAAGTATAAACTAGAAACGGTATTTGTACTGGTAATAAAAAAGTATAAACGGAAATGTAGAAATACAAGATGAATGAAAGGATACCGAATTCAGGAAAGCTGATGGTATCTTTTTTAGAAACCAGAAAAGAAGGGAACAACATGAGTGTCACTCTAGCATTATTTGCTGCTTTATTTGCAGCGCTAACGAGTATTCTGGCAAAAATAGGGATGGAAAATGTGAATTCTAATTTGGCAACTGCCATTCGAACGGTCATTGTATTAGTGATGTCTTATATCGTTGTATTCATAACAGGGCAGCTAGATACAATATCCTCGATTTCTCCTAAGGCAATGGCTTATATTGTCCTTTCCGGTTTGGCAACTGGTTTATCATGGCTGTTTTTCTTTCAGGCGCTTGCGATGGGGGATGTTTCAAAGGTTGTTCCGATCGATAAATCCAGCATTGTCTTAACCATCCTATTATCTATAGTCGTCTTAGGTGAGAAGCCTGTTCCGAAAATTATCGCAGGAGGGGCTCTTATTGCGATTGGCACCTTTGTATTAATTGGAAAAAATGAAGAAAACAAACGATTTACCGGCTCCCAAATATATATCGTGTATGCGATTATAGGGGCCGTATTTGCGGCACTCACGTCCATCCTGGCAAAAATCGGAATGGAAGGTGTCGATTCGATGTTGCGACATTTTTAAGAACCATCGTTATTTTAGTTTTTGCATGGGCCATTGTATTTTTTCAAGGAACTTATAAAAATATGAAATCCATTTCCAAAAAAGACTATCTGTTTCTAATTTTATCAGGTATAGCTACAGGACTGTCCTGGCTATGCTATTTCGCTGCCATCGCTATTGGCAAGGTGTCAGTCGTTGCACCAATTGACAAATTTAGTGTCGTCATCACGATGATTTTTGGGTTTGTCATTTTAAAAGAAAAAGCAGCGAAACATACGATTTTAGGAGGCTTGATTATCACAATCGGAACGTTTTTGCTGGTTTCCTGATCGATTGTATGTATGATTTTAAATATATGGTTATTAGTAATGTTGATTTATAATCCTTAATAGGTGCTTGGTGGTCTTTTTTGGTCATTAAGCATAGGAAAACCCTCCTTTTAGTAGTAGTCTCTAGTCAATTGTATTTTACTAAGAACGGAGGGTAATTCCTTTTTTAAAATAATTCAACTTCCAATATTTAGGCTAGGTTTTTCAGAGGTCTCGAACGGTTCTCCTGCTTCCTTAATACTTTTCTTCAAGTCTATTATTTAGTGGTTAGAAAATACGACGTCTTCTACTAAAGAAAGCAGCGATAAAAATGAATGCAAAAAACCTTCTTCTTCCGAAGCCGTCACGAATAAATACTCCTCTTGGTGGGTCAACCCCTGCCATTACTCCTCTATGAACTCGTCCATCTCTGGTCCGAATTACAACGGGCTGACCCATGTGTCTCATTAAATTCGGCATTTAATCACCCCTTTCAAAAATGAAATAATCTACTTAAAGGACAGGTTGTATCAACCTGTCCAATAAATTTAATAAATGAAACGCTTAATATCCACTTGAGAAAGAAGTCCCTACGATAATCAACAAAATGAACAGTACTACAATTAACGCGAATCCAGTTCCCATTCCACGGTATCCGTCAGATATGTTTACCACCTCCACTATCAAAAGACATCTTCCCTATTAACTCCAAAATGAAGTTCCAACAATAATTAAAAGAATAAACAATACTACGATTAAAACAAAGCTGGAACTGCCGCCACCGTAGCCACCACCATCGTAACCCATTTTTACCACCTCCTTTTTATAAATTAAGAATGTATTTACATTCTTACTAAAATCATATGTATTCATAGAAAAATTGATTGGACAAACAGTTAACTTTACAGAAATTCCGTATTTATCTAATAGATAGTAAGACCAATTTCGAACAACGTATCTCCAACTCCTTTTATAATAAACATTTCAATTGGATTTTGGGGGATTGATAGAATAATACATTTTTTTAAAATCAGGCAAGTATATTAAATTCATAACATATTAAACTTTACACTTGTGCTTCGAAAGTATTTCATATGTTTCACTCTTCAGATGCTTTATTACATAGTCATATTTTTTTCTGAATAAACATATGTTTACTCGACTATGTAAATAGGAAGGTGAATCAAATAATGGAAATCCCCGTAACAGGTTTTATCATTGAGTCATCTGATTTAAATAAAGACGGTGAACATTCGCATGTTTTATATCTTACTTCATGGGATGGTAGACCCGTTCATAGGCATCATTTTTCAGGAGTTACTTCTGTTAGTGATGGACATGACCACCGGTATGCTGGCACAACTGAACCGGCACCTACTGGAGTACCACATACACATCACTATATGACGATTACTTCCATCAACAATGGACATAGGCATGAAATTCGTGGTGTTACAGGGCCTGCAATTCCCTTGCCTGAAGGAGGACATTATCATAAATTTCGTGGAGTAACGACTGTAGATGGCACACATCCTCATTCACATAAATATAGTGGCAATACTAGTCCTAGTGATTAATAATTTAATATATTGAAAACGGTCTTACTCCATTTTTTATATGGAATGGAGCATTTTTTCCATAACAATATAGCTATAAAACGATGACCTGCTCCTTATTTTTTAAAAATACAATAAATGGAAAAATGTAAGGTGAGGAATAACAAAATGGCAGCTGTTGATATGGAAATAAACTCCATACATAGAGACTTTTATCTCCATGCCATCCATTCTGCTTTAGAGAAAGGAATGGCTGCTAAAGAAGTCGTATGCTCTATTACAACGGGATTTCGATCCATACCTTCTTTACGTACTGCACCTGGACTTAATCCCTATCATGCTTCCGTAGCCGATATAGGATATGGATTCGATGCAGCTCAAGGAACCATTCATCGTCTTCTTAGCGGGGAACGGATTCCTCTTGGAAAAAAGATGCTGGTGTTTGACCTTGATACATTACGGATTAGTGAAGAACAATTAAGTCCTAATTTTGAACTAGCTGTTAAAGAGGCATCTCTAGATGTGTTATACCTGGTCGAGCAAAGTCGATATTTAAATAATCAAATTTCCAATCAGATTCAAGAAGCCATCAGACTAGGTCAAATGCTCCTTGGTTCTGAATGGGAAATTGTTCGTGCACGGATTAAGAACATTCAAGCAATCCCGCGACTTTAAGAGGATGAACAAAGGAGGGGGAAATGTCATATACACGAACGCAAAATATAAGTACAGATGATCAGTATCGTTTATTAGAGTGGTGGAACACAACAGAGTCAGCTAAGGTGGTTGTACGATATTTAGTCTCATTAGTTAGTGAACTACGCTTACATCCCGAATCAAGTCATGCAGATGGAATGGTTCTTTTTTATCGAGCAGTTTCTGAAATATCTTACGGTTACGCTTGTATACGGGGATGTATTCGCCGGGCTTTTTCTGGAGAATTCTCTGATGCCCTTCGGAAGAATATGGTCATGTGTCATAGTTTCGCCCACAAATATTCCGTTGATGCAAAAGTACTGCTTGAACGTGTGGCTAAGCAAATTACAGGAGATAATGCTCTACAATTAGTAAGTCGTATACGCAGGCAATTAAGGAAAAATGATGAAATGTTAAATGAAATATCAGAAAAAGCTCAAGCTTTCTTTGGAACAGAAGCTTTACAATCCTTAGAAAAGGAAGTTTGGATAGTGCCTTAGAATCGTGATTTTAGACATGAGGTACAGGAGAAAAACCAAGAAAACCCGCGACTTCAGTCAAGGGTTTCTTGGATATTCATGATTGTATGAGAGTTCTGGAAAGTATCAAAAGAGCATGATAATATTCAATTGTATCCATCATGCTTGTTAATCTTCATTTGAAATAATGGAAATTAATAAGCTTCTTTTTTTACTAAAGATGTTATGATGTTTCACGGTTCCTTCACTTGATGGACGTTAAGCTGTTAAACCTGTTAAACCTGTAAGATTTTGTGGTAATAGTGTTACTGGTTCTGTTGTGAAGTTGGAGTTGGTGCTGGCGGTGGCGTTATACTTGGTGCCGTTGCACTTGGTGGTATGGTTGCTGCTGTTGTTGGAAGTGTGGTAGTTAGACTAAAGCCTGAAGATGTTATGACGAACATCCCATCATTTTCCGCACCTGCACCTATAAGTCTAATTGGAATAGGTAAGTGTTGAATTTAAGTTAATTTAGAATGGGCAGGTAAAAATTCATTATTAAATTAATATTGTTGACAACTGTTTCTTATTTTTAACAATTAAATTTACTTGTAACAAAAATAATGTAGAAGGATTACATTCTATTTTTTCTTTGAGAAGATCCTTTTGCGGAACCATTATGGGTATTTGTTGAAATGGGAAGAGGGAAGCCAAAAACATCTCTCATGCTCCATTTAAAAGCCAGATTTATGCTTTCTTATTCGATTATCTTGTGATCATTTTGTACGGAATTTTTGTTGTTGGGACTATTTCTTTTGTCTTTCGATCATTTCTAACTCCTTTATTTCCAACTTCCCCAGTAATTACTGAACCTACTTAAGACCTCTCATAACATATGGACGCGAGAATACCTGCGGTTAAAATCGTAATTGTTGAGAAAACAACACTTTGTAGACCCAATGTTTGATATCCAAGTAGAACGATTAAGACATCCAAAATTGCAATAATAAATCCAATATTTAACGGTGTTGCTTTCGCAATAAAATAGGCTATTAGATCGGTACCTCCAGTACTTGTCTTATACCTTAGCATCAAGCCTACACCAATCCCACAAACCGCTCCTCCTAGAATGGCACTCAGCCAAATCGGAAGGAAAAATTGATAGGGCGCTAATAAATCAATAAAAATGGCTGTCACAATCATCCCATAAAAACTGCCATGAAATTGTTTTCGATCCTTAATCCATGCATATATGATTAATGGAATACTTAACAATGCCGACCAGAGTCCCGCATGAAAATCAAAATAATACTGGAGAATTAGAGCTAGGCCAATAATTCCCCCATCGAGCAATTGATGAGGAACTAAAAAGCCATTAATCCCGATTCCAAGTAGAATGCTCCCCATTACTAAAGCTACCACTCTAGCATAAATTCTGATCACCTCATTTTTGGCTAACAAAACGTCATTATTATCCCTATGATGGTTATCCCTAAAATATACTCTTTGCCATCTTCTATATATTTCACATAATAATATTGAATAGAATCCTATAACAAAAGCTATTGTAAAAATGTAAAAGAAATTTTAAATGATCCAAAGTTTTCTGAACTAAAAGGTGTTCGGTCAATCGTAGTTCAGGATGCGATAGAAGTAAATGAAAAGAGGATAGCAATATTATACTATCCTCTTTTCAAAATATTTATCTTTAATGTATGATCTGCTATTAAAACAATTAAAGTTGGTTAAGAACGCTAATTTTCATTTATTTGGAGGTGTTTTTCTGTGGTCGCGAACCGTTCCCTTGTAAGCTCCTTCTCAAAAAATAATTCCCCTTTTCACTAGCTCCGCAACAGCTTGGGTACGATTTTGTACACCTAACTTTTTTATAACAGATTTGACGTATTGTTTGATAGTCGTTTCACTGATTCCTAGAGTATCCACCAGCTGCTTAATTACATTCCCCTTTGCGAGTTCTTCCATTACTTCCAGTTCCCGTTTGCTTAGACCATGTTTGCTGTCGGTTTTGCTCGTTGGTTTAAAAAGCTTGCCGGATAATTTTCCAAACCGTGTTATGGTCGAGAGCAGTTCCTCTTGAAATACCGCTTCTTCGTCAAATTCATTACTGCATATGTAGCCGATTACGGAAGAACCCGTGCAGATTGGGACGACTAAAACCGAATATAAGGAGTCTGAATTCAGAATATATTTGCTTCCTAATTGCGTTAGATAATCCTGCGGGGGGATATATTTTGCTTGGAATTCATGGATAGCAGCAAAGATTCCAGGCAAAGAACGGACATCATCACGGATCGATAGTATGGAATTCATACCCATTGAATCGAGAGAGACAATCCCTTCAGCAAGATGGCCTAAAGGAGAATATCTAAATAAGAGAGCGTTTTTAACGGGAAAAATGTCTACATAAATTTGTAGAAGCTGGATAATTCTTTCTTCGCTAGAAGACACGTCAGCAAGCTTTTCTAGCTTTTGCTGCATCGTAGAATGGATGAACTCTGATGGCAACGCCTTCAACTCCTTATTGAAAAATATCAAATGCATGGACGAAAACTCTTTACTTGCTTATTTAATTTTTAAACAGATTCAGATATTAAAAAGGGGTGCTGTCTAACCAAGTGATTCCTACTTTTTGGGTTATTCACAGCCTAAAAAACCGTCTGTTATGAGGTATAGATATATTTTACAAGAGGAATTATACTTTGTATATATTTGAATAGTAAAAATATTCAAAATATTACAAAATAGGAAGGTGATACCCCCAAAGGTGACAGATCGAAAGGCTTCTACTGTTTGGAGGTCCAACTGAATCTAGCTTTAAACAAAGAAGGACCGGTGTAATCGAAAGCGATTGTGATGATAACGGCAACAAATAATGAAGGCAGCTTGAAACATAGCAAAAAAAATGATTTCGATAGGGGAGGAAATATACTATGACTTCTATTAAAAAGCAGCTTCCATTAGAGGAGATTACTGATTTTGATGCCGTTGTAATCGGAGCGGGATTTTCGGGGTTGTATATGCTGCATCGTTTACGTGAGGACGGATTCACTGTCCGTGTGTATGAGAAAGGTGATGGTGTAGGAGGTGCATGGTATTGGAGTCGATATCCGGGCGCACGCTGCGACTCAGAAAGTATCTATTATAACTATACTTTCTCAGAAGAGCTCTATAAAGAATGGACATGGACGTCTAGATATCCAGAGCAGCCGGAGATCCTGCGTTACCTTAATTTCGTAGCCGAAAAGCTTGACCTAAGGAGAGATATTCAGTTTAACACAGAAATTACAGGTGCCCATTATATTGAAGAATACAATAAATGGCGTATCTTTTTTAAAGATGGCAGCAGTGTAACAGCTAAGTACTTTATTACAGGAATGGGCTGTATCTCTGTTAATGCCACGAATATACCGAACTTTAAAGGAATAGAAAATTTCGAAGGCAAGTGGTATCATACCGGATCTTGGCCGCATGAAGGGGTCGATTTACAAGGAAAGCGTGTCGGTGTCATTGGAAATGGTTCCAGCGGAGTTCAGACAATCCCGGTTGTTGCCGAAGAGGCAGAACAACTATACGTTTTTCAACGGACACCGCAATATACAACACCTGCTAGGAATCACCCATATGATCCTCAATATATCAAACAAGCAAAAGAAAATTATCATAAAATGAAGAAGATGGTGCGTGAATCGATGGCGGGTGTCCCGCTGCAATTCGGTGAAGGATCTGCGCTTGAAGATACACCGGAAGAACGCCGAAACGTATACGAAACGGCTTGGCAGAAAGGCGGAGTAATCTCCTACGTTTATCGTGATTTGTTGTCAAGCGAGGAAGCGAATGAAACCGTTAATGATTTTATTCGTTCCAAAATTCGTGAAACCGTCAAAAATCCTAAAGTGGCCCAGAAGCTGATGCCAACGTATTACTATGGCACAAAACGTGCAGTTATAGACACGAATTATTATGAGACCTTTAACCGTGACAATGTGACTCTCGTCGATGTGAAAAATGCTCCAATTGAAGAGATTGCGGCGAAGGGCGTTCGAACAGCCGACGGAGAAGAGTATGAGCTTGACATCCTTATTTTTGCCACAGGTTACGACGGAATGACAGGTCCGTTGTTTAAACTTGATCTTCGAGGCAAAGACGGCGTGCTTTTAAAGGATAAATGGGACGATGGAGCACAGGTTAGGACGCATCATGGACTTGCCACTGCAGGCTTCCCAAATATGTTTATGATTACAGGCCCGCAAAGCCCATCCGTTGCAGGGAATATGCCGATTGCCATTGAGCAGCATGTGGAATGGATTTCTGATTGTCTGAATTATCTACGCGAGCATGATATCAAAACGATTGAAGCAAACGTGGATGCTGAGGAGAATTGGAGCCAACATTGTAAGGCAGTATCAGATGAAACACTTTATTCGAAGTCCGAATCCTGGTATACCGGTTCGAATATCGAAGGAAAACCAAGCAGCTTCAATATATACCTGGGCGGTTACGGTCCATATAATCAAATGATTACGGACATGGCTTCAAAAGGTTATGAAGGATTTACGTTACGTTCCTATTCCGAAAACATTGTAATAGAAGAACAATCGCTTTAAAAATAAGATTATAAAAGGAGTGTTGAACGATGGATTTTATGAAGAGAGTTGATCCTGAATTAAGAGAATTGTTGACAATGTTTCCACCTGTTATTCTTCCTTCCGGTTTGGAAGCAGCGAGGCAGGCCCCGGCAATCCCTGTACCGGAGTCGGTCTATGTCCGAAATTCAATCCGCTACATTGAGGGTGGGGATGGACAAGACATGCTGGTGAAACTGTACGAACCAGCTAAGCAAGATGGTTCGAAACTTCCTGCCGTTCTTTGGATTCATGGCGGAGGTTATGTTATGGGACATCCGGATGCGGACGATGGATTGTGTCAGACATTTGTAGAGGAAGCAAACTGTGTCGTTGTTTCTGTTGATTACCGCCTTGCGCCTGAGCATCGGTATCCGGCAGCGATTGAGGACTGCTATTCGGCTTTAGTCTGGATGACAAACGCGGCGGAAGAATTGAATATCGATTTGTCGCGCGTTGCGATTGCTGGTATGAGCGCAGGGGGCGGATTAACAGCTGCTTTAGCGCTGTTGGCCCGTGATCGTAAAGGTCCGGAAATTGCATTCCAAATGCCGTTATATCCGATGATCGATGACCGAAACGAGACACCTTCTAGCTATGAGATTACGGACGAACGTGCTATCTGGAACCGGGGCAATAATTTGGCCGCATGGCATATGTATTTGGGAGAGCGTGCGAACGGTGAGGTTTCTCCATATGCAGCACCTGCCCGTGCGAAGAATTTAGCCAGCCTTCCGCCAACGTATACTTGCGTAGGACAGCTGGATCCTTTCCGTGACGAAACGATCCAATATGTGACACGCTTGATGCATGCGGGTGTCCCGGTAGAATTTCATATTCATCCCGGCGGTTACCATGCATTTGAATTCCTGAATCCAACATCCGAAATAGGCAAGCGGACAGCAAATGAATATGTTCAAGCTCTGAGCCGAGCGTTAAATCCACAATCGGTTAATGCAAGATAAAGCAGGAAGATATTCTAATTATTCTAAGTCAAGAAGGAAAGATTTATCTGATATTTATCCTTTTTGCCCTTCCTCGGATATCTATATGGAGGAATGTAGCTAAATTAAAGCCACCCGTGAGAACGGGTGGTTTGTTTGCATTAATGATAACGTGCCTAATTGTAGAAACTATTATGTTAATAGATAATCCGATTGGAGTTGTGGCTAGCTTGTAAATCATATCTATTTATTAATAGTTAGAAAATACGACGTCTTCTACTAAAGAAGGCAACAATAAAGATGAACGCAAAGAACCTTCTCCTTCCGAAGCCGTCACGAATAAATACTCCTCTTCGTGGGTCCACTCCAGCCATTATTCCTCTATGAACTCGTCCATCTCTGGTCCGGATTTCAACGGGCTGACCCATTTGTCTCATTAAATTCGGCATTTAATCACCCCTTTCAAAAAAGTTGGAATCTACTAATAGGACAGATTGTATCAACCTGTCCTATTAATCTAAAACATGAAACACTTAGTATCCACTTGCAAAAGAAGTACCTACAATAATCAACAAAATGAACAGAACGACAATTAACGCGAAACCTGTTGCCATTCCACCGTGTCTCTCAGTTATAATAATCACCTCCACTTTACAAAGTTATCTTCCTTATTAATACCATGAAGCACCAACAATAATTAAAAGAATAAACAATACTACGATTAAAACAAATGTGGAACCTCCACCGTAGCCACCACCGCATGATCCGTAATTCATATTCATCACCACCTTTTAACAAATTAAGAATGTAATTACACTCTTTCTAAATTATATGTATTCATAGAAAAATAGTTTGGACAAACGGTAAACTGTTAAAAATTCCATTTTTATCTAATAGATAATTAAAACTATACTTGATGGTTAAAAGCACTATAAACGAGTCGAGGAATGGGATAGACAATTTGCGTAATCGGTGCTGGAAAGATGGGGAATGGATATCTGCAGCCCATTGGCATTAGCTCACTTGGCCATCCTCAAGAAAAGATTGAAGTTTTTAATTACAATCTTCAATACTAGGTTAATAAGTATTTTTCATTTACCCTTTCTAATTCAACTAAAATTCAATACATACCCATTCCAATCAAAGCTATTTTTACATATCCTGTACTAAAAGGATTAGGAGTTGTTTATGTGATAGTTATTGGTTCTGTATCAATTGAAAATGTAGGTGGGTCTGCTAATGTTCAATTTGGGAATATAATAAATGAGGCTCCTGTATCGTCATCTAAAACAACTTCAGGTGCAGGTTCTGGAAATGAAGGGATGTTAATGATAACTTATCCAGGTTTTAGTCTAACTACATCAATTCCATCAACATCAGGTTCAATATCACCAAATGGAACGACACCAAATGGAACGACACCAAGTGGAACGACACTAAGTGTAACAACACCAAGTATCACGCACAAAGCCCACCAACCCCAACAGTCACAATAAGGCAAAGACCACCAAGTCCTGAAATATAGGGACGGTTTTGCCGTTTCAATTATTAAGTCTAGCAATCTCTTTGGAGTAATTTTTCTACAGGGATTGCTTTTTTGTATCATTTCCTCAAGCTTTAATAAAACTATTCCATAGTCCGCATAGTAAGAAACGCGGGAACCGTCCCCGCGCTTCAACGAACTTGATCTAAGTTTCTTTCCATTATTGTAGAAACTTCCTGAAATCCAAGTTTTTGATAAAGATGTTTGGCGCGATTTCCTGTATAAACATTCAATTGTACCTTGCTAAATCCTTGTTCCTTTAAATGCTTCATCGCTTCACAACATAATTGTTCGCCTATTCCTTGGTTGCGATATTGCGGGATAACATAGATTTCTGGAATCATTCCAACCAATTCATCAGAATAGTAGTCGATGAACGCTCCAATACCAATCCATCCCTTAATCGTGTTATTTTCATTACAAACAAGGTAATAGCCACCATCTTTCAGAAATGAAGATCCGAATGGAATAACTTTTTCTATATTTGGTTCAACAAATCCCATCGTTGCTTCTGTTAATACTTTAAGGGAATAAGTTAATATTTCTTCTGTCTCACTATTAGTAGCTTTTCTAATGGACATCTAAGTTTCTCTCTCCTCTAACGATGGAATGATAAGGCTGTTCAGCAACTACATCTAAATACTCGATATCCTAATATATCCTTATAAAACATAGAATAATGGAAATGTTTTTCTAATGCTTCATATGATTCACTACCGATATCTTCTGAAAGTGAAAAATCAGCAGCATTGTCTACATCCTGTTCATCAATCTGCACTTTGTAACGCTCTACGTTTATATTTTTAAAATTAGCTTTTTGAAAAAGGTTCAACCATTCGTGTTCTGTTAACAATCCGGACATTCCGTAAAAATGAAGGAATGGAGCTAATTCTTCTTCAGAAACAGACTTTTCTATTACTGCTTCAATAGCAAGCATTACTCCGTCTTTTTTTAACACGCGTCTAAATTCTGGAACGGTTCGTGATACATCTGTAAAGGCTGTTACTGATTCTGATAGAACGATATCAAAGGAACCATCATCAAAAGGAAGACTTTCGGCACTTCCCTTTCTTACATCGATTGGCAGACGTAAGGATTCAAATCTTTGCTTTGCCTTTTCCAGCATGATTTTATCGCAATCCAAAGCAGTCACATTACACCCGTACTGTTTTGCGATATAGGCGGAGGTTTGCCCCGTTCCACAGCCAACATCAAGAATGGCCGTTGTTTCCCTTATTTTTTCCTTTGTTAGAATTTTTTTCGTTAATTGAAGTCCACCTGGGTGTGCACCTCCAACTCCGAATAACGCTATACAATCAAGATATGGAGATTCCAAATTAATTACCCCTTTTTGAATAAGTTATGGGTTAGAGATCAAATAGGTTCGTAACGGTTATTCATTCCATACATATTTTATTAAAAAGCTATGTTAAAACCTTGTTGACCAATCAGTGTCATTGGTGTGCTTCCGTTTTTCGTCCAGTGAAACCACTTACTTAGTAGAAGTGTACATAAGCGGCTATGGACATAGCATTTTTAGAAAATAAATGAAAACAGAGGGGTATGGATATGACTGTTATTAGAACGGATCAATGGTTATTGCATTCGTTTGATAATCCCATTGAAATATGTGAAAGGCTTATCATACACTTTCATGACGCTAATACCTCTGAAGTCTATGAGTACTTAAATCTACATGGGATGTATTTTCCTTTTGATGATGGAGGCAAGCTCATAAGAAAATTACAAAATCAACAGGTATGGGAAATTGTACAAAACGAAGAACAATATCTTCAGAAAGCATGGGAAGGACCTGATGTTCCCGTTTATATTTTTCCATCTGATCCATTCAATCCGTTACTAAAACGTGAATTCAACGGAAAATCAGGTCTGTCTTTTAAAGATAAACTTTTTCTATTTATCTCTGAAAATAATAATGAAAAAGAAATAAGGTCCTTGTTTACACATGAATATAACCATGTTTGCCGGCTGTCAAAATACCCTAAGCCTGAAGATGATTACGTATTGTTGGATGCCATTATTTTAGAAGGGTTGGCTGAAAATGCCGTTGATGAACAAGTTGGCGAGGAATTTGTATCTGCTTGGGCATCCTATTATTCAATCGAAGAACTCGAGAATATGTGGAAAGAGCTCGTTTATCCAAATCGAAATTGTTTAAATACTGACAGTAAATATCAAGATATCTTATCTGGATCTCATTTGTACCCCAAAATGACAGGATACTGTGTTGGATATTTTTTAGTAAAAAAATATTTAGAGGAAAACAGCTTAACTAGTAAAGAGTTATTAACGATTGAATCCGCTAAAATAGCCTCTATTACAGATATTTAACTAAAAATGGTACAACTACAGTAAGATTGTTGTACCATTTTCACCCTTATTCAAACTTAATTGATCTATTTTACCTTAATTTCTTTATCCTTTAATAAAAACAAGTTGCACCAATAATGATAAGCAGAATAAATAGCACAACAATAAAAGCAAATATTCCGCCGCCACCGAAACCATACCCGCCGTATCCATACCCATATCCTGGACTAAAGCATCCACACCCAAAGCCCATAACAATCACTTCAATTTTTTATAAATTTTAGTATCCAATAAAGGATGCACCTATAATAATGAGAAGGATAAACAATACAACAATTAAAGCAAATCCTCCTCCATATCCTGCACCGCCACCTACAGCTCCACCCATTCTTAAACACCTCCCTTGTTTTTATTAGTTTATAAAATTTCATGAATATTGATATGGATAAAATCCCAATCTTGTAATCTAGGCTAAAAAAATTGTCCATTTTATTGAATGGAGATCTTCGGAACGATTAGCACGATGGGGATAGAGCTTAAATGATTCGTTTTAGGTATGAATGAATTGAATTTCTACTGAATGTTACGAAAATGAGTGAATTTCCACTTATGCCCTAATGTACATGCCCTCTAGATTCAAAGGGTTGTTTCATATGATGTAACATACTCAATGGAGGTGATGATCAATATTATGGTTAATTATCATGCAATGTGCCATAGTTACAGAGGGCGGGCTGTTGAAATTAGAATGCGTGATGGAAGGGTTCACAGGGGGATTATTCATCGTGTAAGTCCTAATACGGTTTATTTAATGCCTTTAAGACGTCCTAGAAACCTCGGCGGCTACCGTTATGGCTGGGGCTGGGGATGGGGAGGCTTTGGATTTGGACTTGCCATAGGGGCTATCGTTGGAATAGCCTTAATTGGAGCCTTCTGGTGGTAAGGTACATGGGGACAGGTCCATCGACCCATTTATAAGGATAAAAAATAAGAAGATGTGTTAAGATGAAAAGATAAAAATCGATAAGGAAAGTTCTACAGAGATTTTACATTCACTGAAGCTTTCCTTTAATTTTTTTCTGCAGGGAAGAGGACCTGTCCCAGCGTTTCACGAGGCTAGTTTTTAGCTTCCTACATAAAGAGTATAACGGGTGGAAATGCCAAATCGAGTGTTCATCAACAAGAGTTTGAAGGACACAACCGTGAGGAATCCTAAACCGAATGTCCATATGGAAGCCATTGGAGCCTTAAAGCAAGATTCTTTGTTTGCTGATAAAATGGGCGAATTATTTGTTAACGTGGTGAAAATTCTTCATCAGGCTGTTATAATATCCAAAAATCGGACTGCCCTTATGCTGAGAGCTCCTGTTATAATATAACGAGAAGACAGCCTCTTACAAAAGTGTCTGTCACATTACGTAAGGGAAGAGGAACAACTCTTAAAAATATAAAGATGATCTCATATATATCCATAATTAAGGGGAATGATAATGGACTTTATAACAATAGATTTTGAAATAGCTAATAATAATCTTAATAGTGCATGCTCATTAGGACTGGTGTTTGTTAAGGATAATCAAATCATCGATGAAAAATATTATCTCATTCAACCTCCAACCCTTGATTTTGATAGGGAAATGACAGAAATTCACGGATTAACGGCAAATGATGTGATGGATGCTAAGAGATTTAATGAAATATGGGGAGATATCAAGGACTATTTTAATGAAATCCCGATTGTTGCTCATAATGCCCAATTTGATATGAGCGTTTTACACTCGTGTTTATCCTCGTATTCTATAGAAATGCCAGAGTTTCCGTATATCTGCAGTATTCCAATCAGTGCTAAAGCATGTCGTGGTGAAAAGGTCGGCCAATCATTAAAAGATCGGCTTGATCATTTTAATATTGAACTGTCTGATCATCACAATGCCATGGCAGATGCGATATCTTGCGCAAAGCTTGTTACGACATGTATAGAATTAAAACGGAAAAAATCATTGCAGTCCTACTGCAAAGTACACAGCAGCATTCCGGTAAAAAAGTTCTCGGAATTAAAGCCTCAAACCTATTTTAAAAAGAAGAAGAAGGAAAATAAATTTAAAAATCGGATTGTCATTTCTGAAATTACTGCTTCTGTTGAAACATTTAATGAGGAACATATTTTGTTTGGCAAAAATGTAGTATTTACTGGGGATTTACAAACCATCGATCGGCAAGCAGCTATGCAAAAGGTAGTGGACTTAGGCGGACTCGTAAAAAGCGGTGTCAGCCGAAAAACCAATTATCTAGTAGTAGGACTCCAGGATAAAACGCTCGTCGGTGATGAAGGATTGAGCACTAAAGAAAAAAAAGCCCATGAACTAATTGAACAAGGGTTTGAATTAAAAGTATTGACAGAATCTGAGTTTTTAAGTTTATTTGAATGATAATAAAAGGAAGCACAGTTATTTTTTAGTAGTTCAGTTTTTGTGGAGAAACGGATAAAATATCATATTAATTAACAGGCTAAATCTTATAGTAATTTAGGTGCTTATAATCCTTGTTATATCAATGAATATCGAACTTTAGCATATTAAAAATCATAGCAAATAACACACAAAATAACATAGTGACAATATCTTTTGTCATCTTGTAAGTTGGAATGTTAAATTAATGTTTTTTACTATGTTGATTCTGTTGTATACAAAAATGTAATATTATATGTAAGTAACAGGACACACGTTCCGTTATTTGCAGTAATAATTGTGATTTTACATTTTTATAGGACATGCTTTCCGCTATTTATATCACAAGTTGTTATTTTTTCGTAGTTTTTAGTAAATAACGTACTCAGTGTCCAAAGGCTCTCCAAAATAGATTTAATTATGATAATAACGTACTCAATGTCCACAAAAAAGTTGAATCATACAATTAAAAATAAAACGCCATGGATTTTTACCTTATCCATGCGTTTCTGTTTGTTATTTTATTGATTTTTCTGTTGTGATTTCGAATGTTTTTTTACATTTTCTCCACATTATCAGAATTACTTAAGGTTCTTTTGCTTTCTTTTTTTGAAAATTAATGAAACGGTAGAACCTTCATTATGGGGCCTATTTATTTTTTAAAAAAATAAACAGGTAACTTATGGTAAATGGCGAATATATTTATGAAGTATTTAATTGAGGAGGGTGAATATGTTTCAAACATTAGATGGTTTCTATCAATTATGGAATTTTGAAGCAGATGCTACTCAGAAAATGCTTAATCAACTGACAGATGAATCTTTATCCCAAGAAGTAACACCTCAAAATTGGACATTAGGTCGAATTGCATGGCATATTGTCACCGCAATTGGCGTTATAACATCTCGAACGGACCTTACATTTGATTCACCTAAACAAGATTACCCCGTCCCAACCTCAGCAAAGTACATCTCTGACGGCTATCAACAAGCAAGGACTGCTCTGTCCCAAGCGATAAAAAATCAATGGACAGATAAAAGTCTTAGTGAAGTGCGGGATTTTTTTGGACAGAAAATGTCAAACGCTGAACTTTTATTTTTTTTGATTCAACATCAAATTCACCATCGTGGACAAATGACTATACTTATGCGTCAAGCAGGTTTAACTATCCCTGGCCTTTATGGTCCATCAAAAGAAGAATGGGCTAAGATAGGGATGGAAGCTCCTAAAATGTAATGTCCATGATTGAATGATGATTATGTGCTACAGTCGTATTCTTATTTTAATAACTAGATTCATAAATAACTAATGTGTGCTAGATTTAAAGAGGGAGGATTGCTGCAGCAATCCTTTTTTTTATTGTTATAAAAACAAATATCCGATATATTGGTTTTATGAATAAAAATAATCTTAAATCAATTAAACGTGTGTCATATTTGGATGAAGTTTATCAAACTTTAATAAAGTTCTCAATCGTTTAACAGCACAATCAGCTTTTAAAAATAGGGAAAATGAATTAGCCGTCCGTCTTGTAGAGAAGAACTGGCTAAGTCTTGGCAAACAACTGACACAACAAACGGACGTGAGGTGAATTCAATTGAAACCCATTATATTAGGTATTTGTGCAGCCTTCT
Organism: Niallia oryzisoli; assembly: GCF_036670025.1. Classification (NCBI taxonomy): domain Bacteria; kingdom Bacillati; phylum Bacillota; class Bacilli; order Caryophanales; family Bacillaceae; genus Niallia; species Niallia oryzisoli. The sequence goes on from NZ_CP137640.1 coordinate 2,751,784, forward strand.
TTTTTGCTTTTACATTTGTTCTCAATGCTTCTATGGAGTTATCTGGAGGCAGTTGGATTTGGAGTGCTTCGCTCCGATATATCTTTATGATTCCTTTTCTCATGTGTATTGTCCTTCTTAGAAGAAATTTACGACCACTTTTAAACGAAATGCGAAGATCCCCAGTAAAATGGATGTTATGGAGTTTTGTCGGATTTGGCTTATTTTATGCACCTTTATGTTTTGCTGCTGCTTATTCACCAGGTTGGCTGATCGCTGGAACATGGCAAATGACGATTATTTCAGGTACACTACTTGCTCCTTTATTTTTCGAAACGGTATATACAAAGAAGGGCATTGTACAAATTAGAGGAAAAATTCCCTTTAAAGGTCTTATCATGTCCTTTATTATTCTTTTAGGCATTGTTTTCATGCAAATGGAACATGCCATTCAACTTTCTTTGAAAAATGTCATACTGGGGGTTGTCCCTGTTCTCATTGCATCATTTGCCTATCCATTAGGGAATCGTAAAATGATGGATATGTGTGAAGGGCGATTGGATGCTTATCAACGTGTGTTAGGCATGACTTTAGCAAGTCTTCCATTCTGGTTTTTGCTTTCCTTGTATGGATTGTTTACCGTCGGATTACCAAGTGGAAGTCAGAGTCTACAATCTTTATTGGTAGCACTATGTTCTGGAGTTATCGCGACTGTCTTATTTTTCATGTCAACTGATATGGTAAGGGGAAATATGCAAAAGTTAGCAGCTGTTGAAGCAACTCAATCAATGGAAGTGCTTTTTGCATTACTTGGGGAGCTAATCGTTCTATCTGTCCCAATACCTTCTCCATTATCCTGGTTCGGTATCTCTATTGTCATCCTAGGAATGATTTTGCATAGCTATGTTTCACATAAAAAGGTGGAAGGTTATCTTAACCAGTCAGTGAATTTAAACTAATCTTGGCTTTATTCAGCCGTTTCCTTTTTAGTTATGAAACGGCTGAATAAAGCCACGTATCATTTTTAGCACCCAACGTGTAGATGAACCTGTCACTTAGTCCTTTTTAAAGCTTAATAGTTTTGCCGTTAAAATTTGACAAACCTCATCGCGTTGATTTAACGTTTCACACTCAACAATTACAAGTGCTTGGTTAGGTTTTGATTTAGAAGGTTTGATCTCTTTTATTGTGCTTTTTACATATAAAACATCATTTGAGCGTGTTGGCTGTGGCCATGTAATCTCTCCGCCAGCTCCAATAATCCCATGAGCAAAAGGCAGACTTTCTGTTACTAATTTCATCGTAATCGCTGCAGTATGCCAACCGCTGGCAGCTAATCCTTTGAAAAAAGTATCTTCAGCAAGATTCTCATCACAATGGAAAACTTGGGGATCAAACTCACGAGCAAAGCTTTTTATTTTGTCTGCACTTAATTGATATGTTTCACTGATAAAAGTATCACCGACTTTTAAATTCTCAAGATAAAGTGCCTGTTTAACCATCATTATCCCTCCAAAAATTTTTACCGCACCGAAGCAGCACCATTATGAAATGTTCAGGATAGCACGGTTTGAAATCATTCATATTTTTTAATATTCTGTAACTTTTGAATATAAAATTCCTTTCATAGGAAACTTATTTAAATACATTCATTGGTTATTTATCATATATCCAACACAAGTATCCTCCTTATTCATAAGTATGTATATACATATAATGATTAACGCTAAAATCAGAAAACTATTTTCTCTTTTAAATGTATGTATATACATATATAATGGTATTTATTAACACATAATCTGTCAAGAAATAGTTACTGATGAAAAAATTGGATGCCATTTTTTCGAAAATATGCCAATTACATTTCATGTTTGAGAGGAGCTGCTTTATGGATATCAACCATAATGAGATGGATCATATTATACATTTGTGTGCCTGTGCTAATATTAGAAAAGCAGCGAGAATAATTACACAAGTTTACGAAAAGAAAATGACACCCACAGGCTTAAAAGTCACGCAATACTATATGTTAGTAAACATTGCCCGTCATAAAAAAATCTCCATTAGCCAGTTAGGGGACATTATGTTACTTGACCAATCTACTATAACGCGCAATGTTAACATCCTAAAGAAAAGTGGTTATGTTAACATAATCAGAAATATAAATGATTCAAGGGCAAAGTTGGTTTCAATAACCGAAATAGGTCTTGCTAAATTAGAAGAAGCAACGCCTGTTTGGTTGCAAATTCAAGAAAAAGTTGAAAATGACATAGGCAAGGAAAAATATAAAGATTTGATGGAAACGTTAAAAATGATACAGGAATCTATTTCATTAAATGATAGTTAACTTCATTTGAAATAACTAAAGCCTAATTTCTCACTTACTGAGAAGTTAGGCTTTTTTATTTGAAATTCCATTCATTTTATCTCCTCATTTTTCTATCTTTTTCATCCATTGATAATAGAAAACAATCTAGTAACCGATAACATTAACTAATTATCATGGAGGAATATCTAGCTAACAAATTGGTGTAACAAGGACTATTCATTCGTTATAATAAAATAAGAATAAACAAAACTTAACAAAACTTAACGAAATTTAACAAAAATCACTGTTGTTAATTAATCCATAGTATAAAATATTACTAAAAGAAAATCAGGAAAATGAATAACAAAAATGAGGCGTGAATTTTCAATGGTACTTAAAATAGAAACTTTTTAGCAGGAGGATCAAATCTTACTGCAATTTTTACCCATTGCATTAGGTGGAAATGTTTATTTACATTCATTTATTGATGAATGTTATAAAACGAATGAATGGGAATTTTATGAAGCCTATCAAAGGAGTGGAATGAAAGGAAATCCACTTTTTTCAAGGTACACAGCAAAGAGTGAAGAAAAAATCAGACAAGCAGCAGGGATTGTGGAATGGTGTTATCAAAACCAACAATTTTGTCCACTTGATCAAATCATAAAAAAAGGATACAAATTTGCTTTTCAATATGTACAACAACAAGATCAAATCGATTTTGAACATTTCATGAGAAGCTTTGCCAAAAGGCAAAAGGGCAAGAGTATTAAGGAAATTGAGTTAATAAATCAAAATATCGTCGTCTGGTATTTATGCACTCGAGAAAACAAACCTATTATTAAAACGAATGTGGCTTGGCAGTCTTTTCAGAAAGTATTATTCTCGACCTTAAATGAAACAAGGTTAGAAAGAGTCATGTTTTCGAATGAGACGCTGGAGAAGCATAGGGAGGAAATTGATGATCTTTATCAGGAATACAACATTCCAAAGTACTTTCGCTTTGATACGTTAGGTTTTTTCATTGAGTTTCTTATCGGCCATCGTTATAAAAAAATTTGTGAAAAGAACCCGAAATGGGATACGAAAGAGATCGAACAACAAGTATTTCAAAGAACTCCGACAAAATTTATCGCGATTTCTGGATTTACCTCGTACGTGAAATCAACAAGTGCCTTTACTTCAGGTGCTTCAAGAGGACAGTTTCCTTTATAAAATTGATAGCTTGGTTTTGTTTTTACCCCCTTTAAATAAGACCAGTTGGCAGGATATTGCCGATTCAAATCCATCCCAAATAGATTGGCTTTCCATCTGTTAAAGTCCCAGGATCCTTCGTTCATTTCAATCAAAAAAGGGTGGAAGCCGATTGGATAAGCGTTGAGACCAAATTGTTGCAGTAGAACGCCATCAGGATTGACCATTGGAACAAACCAGATCGAAACCTTGTCTAATATACTTGGATGTACATCATCCACAGTTTCAACGTTAGGATAAAAATCTGCATAGGATTCAATCATTTTCATCAAAAGAGCAGTGGTTAACCATTCACGGGAATGGTGTGCTCCATTCAAAAGAATCGTTGTCTCACCATTTCCAACCTTAATGGCCCATACATTTCTTCCGAAAGGTGTAGTGGTTATAGATTTGTATGTAATCAGGCCAGGATACAATTTTGAAAGCTCCAAGATATCCTCTGTTAAGGCTTTATATGTATAAATTTTATCTGTATCGACAATAAATGCATGTCCATTTGAAGGAAAAATACAAAAACAGATAAGAAACAATAAGCAAAAAATCTTCATCTTGTACTGCCTCTTTTATTTAATCATTATAAAAATAGTTTGAGTCATAGTGGTACTTTTCATGAAATATTTTGTGAATTCTATTTTATTTGTGCTATCGTAATTAATGTGATGTTTAGTTTTTCAACTAATTAAATTTCAGTAGAGAAAGCTTCTTTACCAAGAAATAATTTAAGGAGAAAGTTAATGATTTATATAGGTCTTGCAGGCTGGGGCGATCATGATTCGCTTTATCCTGACGAAATCAAGTCAAAAGATAAATTAGCCCATTACAGCAGTCATTTTCCAATTGTCGAAGTGGATTCATCCTTTTATGCGATTTCACCGATCAAAAATGTTGAAAAATGGGTTAGTGAAACACCCGGAAATTTTCGTTTTGTTGTGAAAGCCTATCAAGGAATGACGAAGCATCGTCGAGGCAAAGATATTCCTTTTAACACGACAACAGAGATGTTTGAAGCATTTCAGCGTTCATTGAAACCTTATCAGGAAAGGAATAAATTAGCAATGGTTCTATTTCAATTTCCCCCTTGGTTTAATTGCAGGAAAGAAAATGTTACCTATTTAAGATATTGTAAGAAAATGATGGAGGATATCCCTGTAGCGCTGGAATTTAGACATCAATCTTGGTATAGCGATGCTTATCGTGAAGGGACATTATCCTTTATGAAGGAGGAAGGATGGATTCATTCTGTTGCCGATGAACCACAATCAGGAGAAGGTTCCGTTCCACTGGTCCCGGCTGCCACTGATTCGAACCTAACGTTAATACGTATGCACGGCAGGAACACACAAGGCTGGAATAAACAGGAAGGTGTTGATTGGCGTGAGGTTCGCTTTTTGTATAAATACAATGAAGCAGAGCTGCTGGAAATGAAAAACATCCTGCATGAACTGTCTAAGCAAACAAAAAATATCTTTCTCATCTTTAACAACAACTCAGGCGGTGACGCAGCCGAAAATGCTAAAGAATTCCAAAAAATCCTCGGAATCGAATACGATGGACTTGCACCAAAGCAGCTTGGGTTATTTTAGAAAAAGTACAGGAGTATAAAGCAGTTGAATGAATCATCATTATCCTTGTCTTTAGTTTGGTAGATTAAGTCTCAACTGCTTGTTTCCTGATATATAAAGAGTAAATTAAATGTAATTACTACTACCACAAAAAAGATACTATTTTCAGATATTGCCCCGTTAATGCGAAACTAATCTCCCCGAATATACAAAAAACTCTCTGACCTATTATTAAAAAAATTTGCCTTTCAAATGCATATCACTAGTCAATCGCCTGCGCCTTTTTCAAATGACAACATACACTATTCTTGAAAACTAGGTAAAATCACCAGTGGAAAGTATGAAGGTATTAGTTGATAAAGAATGATCTGTAGTTTGAAGGGCATGATCAAGTTAATTAGTTTATGTAAGAATTTTATTCTAGGTGTAAACAAGTTTATTGTGCACGCATCATCTTGAACAAAGATCACCCAAATTCAAGCAGGGAGGGAATAGCGGTATGTCCGAAAATTTATTTCAGGCGGCATATTATTTTGATAAGGTTTTTCGTGAAAGTAAAGAGTATAAAAGCTTACAGCGACTTTGTAATGAATTAAATACTGACCCGGAGGCAAAGCAGATTCTTAACCAAATGAACCATTTAAATTCCCAATTACAGCAAAAACAAATGATGGGCCAGGAAATTAGGCAGCAAGAGGTTGAAGCATTACAAAATATGGAGGCGGTTGCCCAGCAAAATGAAAAGATTAAACGCATGATGGAGGCAGATCACCAGGTAAATATGCTTCTGTTGGAATTAAATAAAATTATTTCAAAGCCGTTGGAGGAATTGTACGAACAACTGGTTGGAAATGCAGGAAGTAGATTCAGATAATAGAATCGAGATTTCTTACCTCAATTAGGCGGAAACGAATCTAATAAGCTATAAAAAACGAATAAAAAAACAGCCTATATATATAACAAAAATAGGCAGTCATCTATCCTGCTTATGTTATGGATACATACACTATGTGTGAAATAACATGAGGAGGAGATAAAAATAAAAAATCCATTCTACGGGTCGATGAATATATGTCCAGTATAATATAGTTGATAAAATTTAAGGTTGATTTGAATTTAATGAAAAGAACTTTGAGGGGGATAAAAGCATGTACAGTGAACTTGAGCCTGTCCAATCAAATGAGACTGAGGAAAGGATTTTTGGTAGACGACCATTTGGATTCGGTGGTTTCGGCAGACCATTTGGATTCGGTGGTTTCGGCAGACCATTTGGATTCGGTGGTTTCGGCAGACCATTTGGATTCGGTGGTTTCGGCAGACCATTTGGATTCGGTAGACCTTTTGGGTTTGGCAGACCGTTTGGATTCGGCAGACCATTCGGATTTGGCAGGCCGTTTGGGTTTGGGTTTGGGTTTGGCGCTCCATTTTTAGGCGGGTTATTATTGGGCAGTGCGTTGGGTGGTTTTGGTTATCCGTATTATGGTTATGGATATGGCTATCCGTATTATGACTATGGATATGGCTATCCGTATTATGACTATGGATATGGTTACCCGTATTATGGTTATCCATACTACTATTAATCAAGACATGCAAGTATGATTGGATCATAGGTTATTAACATAAAACACATTCTTCATTTTTATCGGCCATTACCTTATGAAATTGTTATAAAATAGCTCAGTGATCTTTTACTGGGCTATTTATTTATTTATTTATTTATTTAAATGTCCCCTCAAGAAAACGATGATTAAAATACAGAACCGTTCATACATTGGTTAAAGAATAAATAGGAGGTGACTAAGTGAATATCATTGGGAAAAGCGTCATTCGCAAAGATGCCTTTGAAAAAGTCACCGGAAGGGCAAAGTATACTGCTGATGAACTAACAGGTCCTTCGCTGCATGCGAAAATGGTCACTAGTCCATATGGACACGCCAAAATTGTTTCCATTGATGTGTCAGAAGCAAATAAAGTACTTGGTGTCAGAGCCATTCTATTAGGAAATAATGAGTTACCTCTTACAGGTGAAGAAATAAGAGATCGTCCGCCAATTGCTGTAGGAAAGGTGCGCTATAACGGAGAACCTGTCGCACTTGTTGTTGCAGATACCCCGGTTATTGCGAAAAAAGCTGCTGATTTGATAAATGTAAAGTATGAACCTTTACCGGTTGTGAATTCCCCAACTGAAGCTCTGAAACCAGATGCACCACTCCTCCATGAAAACCTGGCTTCTTATGAAAAAATCGGTACCGCTTATCCCGTCCCACATTCAAATATTTCAAATGTGACCAAAATCCGTAAGGGCAATATGGAAAAAGGGTGGGACAATAGCGAGGTAGTGATAGAAGAATCCTACCGTTTTTCCCCTTCGGACCATGCAGCGATGGAAACAAGAAGCGCAACAGCTGAAATTGATCCGGAAGGTTATATTCATATCACGACATCGTCACAAGCACCATTTATGGTTAAAAGATTACTAAGTATTTATTTTCAAATTGATATAGGGAAAATTGTTGTGGAAACTCCCTTTGTTGGCGGCGGGTATGGAGGTAAAGCACCTATACAGTGGGAAATCCTGGCATATCTTGCGTCAATGGCTGTGGGGGGACGAAAGGTAAAAATTGTTTATACGAGAGAAGAAGATTTACTTACGGCTCCTTGTAAAGTAGGCCTAGAGGCAAAAGTGAAACTCGGATGTACAGCAAATGGGATGATTCAAGCAGCAGAAATTTTGTATCTGTTCGACGGGGGTGCCTACTCTGACAAAGCTATTGACGTCAGCAGGGCAGGTGGGGTCGATTGTATAGGTCCATACAACATCGAAAATGTTTGGTGTGATTCTTTTTGTGTGTATACCAATCATCCTTATGGCAGTCCTTTTCGGGGATTTGGACATTCTGAGGTTCTATTTGCTTTTGAACGGACAATGGATCGGCTTGCAGACAAATTGGGGGTGGATCGGCTTGAGTTGCGGAAAAGGAATGCAATTCTTCCTGGACATACAACTCCTACACAAGTTCTATTGAACAAAAGTAATGTAGGCAATTTACCAGCTTGTATCGAGCGATTAAAGGAAATGATCCATTGGGAACAGGGACAAATTCAAGAAATTGATGAAAGAAGAGTAAGGGTAAAAGGAATCGCCTGTAGCTGGAAAACCTCTACGATTGACCCGGACGCTAGTTCAGGTGTAATCCTAACATTTAATCCTGATGGCAGCGTAAATTTAATGTCAGGTGTAGTTGAAATTGGTACAGGAACGAAAACCGTCCTGGCCCAAATGCTTGCGCAAAGATTAGGAATAGGAATTGATAAAGTCCATGTGAAAATGAAAATTCAGACACAAACGACCCCTGAGCATTGGAAAACGGTGGCGAGCCGCGGGACATTTATGGCCGGAAGAGCGTTGTTGGAAGCTGCAGATGATGTTATACGGCAGATTAAGAATATTGCCGCATGTGTTCTTAGAGTGTCAACAGAAGATCTAGAAGTAGCTTATGAACGGGTATTTGTAAGAGATGATCCCAAAATCGGACTGGATTTGAAGGATGTCGTATACGGTTATAAATTTCCAAACGGCAATTCAATTGGCGGCCAAATTATCGGCCATGGAAATTATATATTAAGACGAATGACTTCTTTAGATCCGGAAACTGGGGCAGGACGGCCTGGACCGGAATGGACAGTAGCTGCTCATGCAGTTGAGGTAGAGTATGACAAAAGGGATTATACTTATAAATTAATTCAAGCAGTCACTGTGGTAGATATTGGGGCCGTGTTAAATCTTATGACAGCACGCGGACAGGTAATGGGTGCTATGAGTATGGGGTTAGCCTCTGCCGGAAGAGAAACCTTCGTTTTTGATGAATTGGGAAGAGTATTGAATCCACAGCTCCGTACCTATCGGCCAATTCATTATGGTGAAAACCCTAATTATCAGGTTGACTTTGTGACAACACCGCAAATAGATGGACCTTACGGTGCAAGAGGTGTGGGAGAACACGGGCTGTTAGGAATGCCAGCTGCACTTGCCAACTGTTTAAGTATCGCTGCAGATGTTGAATTGAATGAACTACCGTTGACTCCTGAATTGATATGGAGATATAAAGGTGCGAAGGTTTAATCGTTATAACAGCATGAGAAACCTCTAGAGGCTGTCTCATAAGGTGTATGGCTCCATCGATAATACAATATTCTGCGTATATTGATATAGTTAGATACTAGATGTTGGATAGTGGTGCCAGACACCTTTGCTATAATGAAAAAATTAGTTCATAAGACTGACTTATTCCATATCTGTTGGGGAAGTTAAACCATCAGCAAAAAGATCCATAAATAATGAACCATTGGAGGAAATCACGGCGTATTGAATATCCTTGACTTTCAGGTTTCTTTGCTTCAATTGTTGATCGAGCCATTGGTTGGTAAATAACTCATTAAAATTCTTTTCGATGACAACACCATCCATAATCAGTTCAATTGGCAGGTTACGATTTGATTGGATATTAGCAGGAAAGAGATCCTTTTTTACGATAGGTTGATATTTTTCCTTTTTAAGTACGGACAGTTTGCCGCTCACTTCTAAAACGGCGTACTCTACCTCTGCAACATCAAAGATTCCCTGCTCCCGCAGCTGTTGATTTAAGTCATCCAACGTATACTTTATTTTTTTCATATTAGAATCTAAGATTTTTCCCTGCTCCATAATAACAGACGGCCGACCTGATAACCACTTTCGCAGGATTCTGCTGCGGGCAGAAAAGATTGAAAGTATATAATAAATACATATTAGTGCCAGGAAAGCGGCTAACATCGAGAAAAAGTGAAGTTTATAATCAAAACCCATGTTGGCAATAAAGGAACCAATGGTAATCGATAAGGCAAAATTATAATAATTGCGATTGGCATTCACTTGTTTTCCAAGCCATAAGGTAACAATCATTAGAATGGAATAAGAAACGATTGTACGCCAAATCGAAATCCATAAATGATCCAATTAAATCACCCTTCCTTAATCTACTAAGGAGTTCTATTTTGACCAAAGAATTCGTTCTAAATTGTCTTTAATCATTATTAACGGTTCCTCCTGAAACGATACACCTGATGTCAAAGAAGCTGTGCTAAACATACATCCTCATGTTTCTTATCAAATAAAAGGCAAGGTGATTATATATGGGTCCAACTGAATTAGTCAATTATGTAAATAACCGAAGTATTAGATCTTTTGAGTATGAACCAAATGGAAAAAGAATCAGTTTTATATCTGATTCGAAAGGATTCCCGGAGCTTTGGGAATACGATCAAAATGGCAGCCGAAGGGAAAAGTCTTCTTTTGGGAAAGAAGGAATTTCTTTTATTAAATATGTGGATAGCACTTCAGATTTAATTATTGGGGTGGATGAATCCGGAAATGAAAGGGTGCAATTGTACTTATTGAAGAAGAAAGGTAAAATAATTCCTTTAACCAATTCTCCGCAGTACGTTCATTTATACGGAGGCAGTTCTCCCGATGGAAAATGGATTGCCTGGTCCAGTAACAGACGCCAACCGGCCTTTTTTGATATTTATTTACAGAATCTTGAGACATTGGAAATTCACCTTGTTTTTGCTCATGACGGGCATTATACGGTTGAAAAATGGTTTCCAGACGGGAAATCATTATTAGTTAGTAGAACAAACTCTCCCCTTGATAATGATTTAGGCGTATTATCCCTTTTAACAGGCGAGATGAACTGGATAACTGAACATTCAGGAGAAGCTGGCTTTAAGAATGTCCTGTTTAATCAGAATGGTGATCATTTATACCTATTATCAAATAAAGACCAGGAATTTTATGGCCTTGCTTGTATAGATTTGCTAACGAATCATTTCACCTTGCTGGAACAGGGAAATTGGGACTTTGAAGGATTGGCCATGAACGAGCAAAAAAGCTTGTTGGCTTTTACCATCAACGAGGCCGGGATATCCAAAGGTTATTTGCTAGATTTAAGGAACAGTACTCTTAAAACATGGGAGACACCGATGGGAGTGATCAAAAATCTTAGATTTTCTCCCAATACTGAAAGGCTGCTCTTTATATTAAACGGGCCTGCTCATCCACCTGACATTTGGGAATTGAATCTTAATACTCTTACGGCTAATACACATTTAACCCCTTCGGAACGTTCTTTTCATGAAAGGTTATTAGTGGAGCCAGTACCCTTTTATTATCGTTCTTTTGATAACCTGCTAGTCCATTCATTCTACTATAAGCCGAAAGAAGCAGGAAAGAGGTTTCCGGTAGTCATCTATATTCATGGAGGTCCAGAAAGCCAAAGCCGTGCTGTTTTTCAACCTCTATTACAATATTTACTAAGCAACGGGTATGCTGTGTTAACACCTAATGTCCGAGGTAGTACCGGATTTGGAAAAACGTATACCCATCTTGATGATATTCGAAATCGGATGGATGCGGTGAAAGATCTGATTTTTTTAGTAGATTGGCTTAAACGAGAAACGAATGCCGATCCTAAAAGGATAGCGGTTATGGGCGGAAGCTATGGAGGATTTATGGTTCTTTCTGCTATTAGTCACTATCCTCAACATTGGGCAGCTGCTGTGGATATTGTAGGGATGTCAAGCCTTCGGACGTTTTTGAAATCAACCAGTCCTTGGCGGAAAAAGAACAGAGAAAAAGAATATGGAACGATTGAAAAAGATGGGGAGTTTTTTGATCAGATTGATCCATTGCATTATGCCGATCAAATAGAATCTCCACTTTTGGTCGTCCATGGAGTCAACGACCCGCGAGTACCTATTCAAGAATCTGAGCAATTGGTAAAGAAATTAATGAAACGAAACCATCCTGTTACATTTATTCGCATTGGAGATGAGGGACATACGTTAAAAAAGGAAAAAAATAAGTTATTTGTCTATTCGAGTGTAGCTGATTTCCTTGACAAATATATGGTCTGAATCGATACCCTGAACCCCAGAAGGACATGAATAAATGGAAAGGCATGACCATGGACAAATATGTGAAAACAACTTTATCTGTGCAAATATTGATTCTTCTTTTCAAATCGCCTACATACAATAAGGTGAAATGAAAATAAGGAGGCGGCAAAATGAACCAACCTTTTTTTGATGAAAGAAGTATGGGCTATGGAACTCAACCCGGCTACGGCACGGGATATGGCGGATATCCGGGTTATGGCATGGGACACGGCGGATATCCGGGTTATGGCATGGGACACGGCGGATATCCGGGCTATGGCATGGGACACGGCGGATATCCGGGCTATGGCATGGGACATGGCGGATATCCGGGCTATGGCATGGGACACGGCGGATATCCGGGCTATGGCATGGGACACGGTGGATATCCGGGCTATGGCATGGGACATGGGGGATATCCGGGCTATGGCATGGGACACGGCGGATACCCAGGCTATGGCATGGGACATGGGGGATATCCGGGTTACGGCACAGGTTTTGGATCCCAGCCCTCCCAGCAGCAATTTGGACAACAGACGGGGCGCGACGACGAGGAGGATTATTAATTTAGAAGATAAGTATTTATAGAATTCATAAAATCTAGATTACCAATAAGTTTTGTCTCAAAAAGGGACTGTCCCATAAGGTGTCAGGCATCCATTAAAAATCTATATCCAGTGCGATATTAAGCAAAGGGATACTAGATTTTGTATCGTGGTGCCTGACACCTTTGTTTAGAATGTTCTTATGAGGAAAGGAGGCAGGGCATTGATTTCTTTTGATTTTGAGTATTATCTTCCGGCATCGATAAAAGAAGCAGTTCAGCTATTTGAAGATTTACATAAGAAAGAAAAGGCTCCCATTTATTTTTCAGGTGGAACCGAAATCATCACGCTTGGAAGATTAAATATGGTCAAGACCGGGGCCGTAATTGATATTAAAAGAATACCGGAATGTCAGATGTTCAACGTTCAACAGGAATCCTTGACAACAGGAGCCGCTGTTACCTTAACGAATATCGATGAGGTTAATCTATTTCCATTATTAAGTAAAACGGTTAGTGAAATTGCCGATCGAACCGCTCGAAATAAAATCACTGCAGGTGGGAATATTTGCGGTCAAATTTTTTATCGAGAAGCGGTTCTCCCTTTTTTATTAACAGACAGTCATATGATTATTGCGGGAAGGAGAGGGACCCGGACTGTTTTGATACATAAAGTCTTTAATCAGAAGCTTATATTAGAGCCTGGCGAATTCCTTGTCCAGATCAAAACGGACCAAAATTATCTTAATCAACCATTTGTTAGTATCAAAAAAAGAAGACAATGGAATACAGGCTATCCTCTCCTTACCGTTGCTGCCCTAAAGATAAATGGGGCGATAAGAATAGCGATAAGCGGGTTGACGACATACCCTTTTCGTGCTAAAGAAATGGAGGAGATCCTTAATAAAAGGGGGATTTCTATGGATCAAAGAATTGATCAAGCGATTCAGACTTTACAGGTACCACCGTTGGACGATTCAGAAGGTTCCTTTCCGTACCGATTGTTTGTATTAAAAAATACACTCCATGATATATTTGATCAATTGGAAGGAGAGGAGGAACACGATGGATGATGCTTTAAGGGTAAGTGCAATACTTCTAGTCAACGGGGAGGAAAAGAGGGTTACTTTTCGTTATGCTGATATCCTTTTAGATATTTTACGCTATCAATTAGGTCTAACAGGTGCTAAGCCAGGCTGCTTGAATGGTGATTGCGGGGCTTGTACAGTAAATATCAATGGAGTTGCTCAAAAGTCCTGTTTGACTTTAGCAGTTGAAGCTATAGGGAAGGATATCCTTACGATTGAAGGGCTGAATGCTCCCATTCAAGGGGCATTTGTTGATCACTTTGCGTTCCAATGCGGATTTTGTACACCAGGCTTCATCATGAATTGCCATTCATTACTGAAGCATCGGAAGAATCCTTCTAATCAAGAAATCACGAAATGGCTGGAGTCCAATATCTGCCGCTGTACGGGGTATATGGAGATAGAAAATGCCGTTAAATCAGCGCTCCATTTAGAAAAAAACAATGAATGATAGTGGATTATTTGTGAGAGGCAGGACTAAAAGACGTCAACAGTCTTTTTAGTCCTATTTATTTTTATATTTTTCAATAACAAAAACTTGCACCAATAATAATAAGAAGAATAAATAATACTACGATAAGTGCAAATCCCCATCTAAAACCGCAGCCTCCATAACCGTAACCATATCCCCCACAACAACCATATCCATATCCAAACATATTATCACTCCTCTCTAGGTATACGTTATGATATGTATTTTTTAAAAATAGGTAGGGGTGAATGCCTATTTTTGATAATAATTACTCTTGCAGAGCCTTTCATTGCATCTAAAACTTATATGGTCTGTCAGACATTTAGGAACAAATAGGCATTGTCCTGCATATTGTAACGATAGGATTCGATATCGAATAGAAGGGTGTTAACGAATGCCATCAGTTGTAATTAATTTGCATTATTTAAAAATCAATAGTATTTCCGGTAATGGCTCAATCACAATAGGTGAAGCATCTTATAATAGTCCAACAGCTTATAGTAAATCACAAGGAATGAATTCATCCTATGGTGATACATCACCTACAGAAGCAATCATGGAAAATGTATTGATTGATCCTGATGTGAACGATCAAACGGCAATTGGAACTACCGATAATGCTTATATGGATACAACACCAGTCACACCAGTCCCAGTCCCAGTCCCACCAATCCCGCCAATACCGTAAATAGAGATAAAGGAGTGATTTGATATGCCATATCAAATCAATATATTAAATATCAAGGTTAATGGAGCGAATCAAAACGGAAATATTGATATTGGTCCAACAGTGCATAATAGTCACACTGCGAATAGTAAGTTTATTGGAGCGAATTTTTCTTTAGGTGATTTTTCACCTCCTTCAGCTGTTTTGAATTCAGGGAATATTGATCCGGACATAAGTGATCAGGATCAAATAGCAAATCCTTCAATGCCTATCGCCAACCAGGTATAAAGGAGAAGAACGATGGACATTGAAAAAATGAGAAAATGGCTCGAAATAACAAACCAATATAAAAAAACGGATTTCTGGACTCGGGTGATTGAAGAAAAATATCCTGATGAAGCTATAGAAGAAAAGATGTATTGTCCAAAATATGATATATATCAAAATGAATACTATAACTTTATTCTTGTTGAAATCCCTGGTGTCAATCGTGAGGATCTTTCACTTCACTTAATTTCAAATACACAATTAAAAGTTAGCGGCATCATGCATCCTATCTTAACACTTGAGAAAGAAATCAAAAGGGAAAGAGTATATGGTGCATTTGAGCGCATTATAAATCTACCAGAAGCCACACAAGTCCAACTCATGCATATTCAAATGAATAATGGGTTACTGCAAATCTCATATCCCCGCCATGTTGAGCCTATTCATTTTACTTAAAATATTAAATAACAGATTTCAGTACACAGGAGAGAAGAAGTTTGAAAAACCGAATAATTATTCAAAAGGGGTAGGTACAAATGCTTTGAAAGAAGCAGAAAACCGACCCCTGTTTTACATTGGCCACGATATTTGTTTTTACATTCCCGTATTTATTGGCAAATAAGGATTGAAAGTATTATCTTGTATATATGGATAAGGACGAACACATAAATTTACTAAAATTGATCTCGTAAAAAAATACATATCACTAAAGCTATACAGAGAAGAGGGTTGTATTATATGCAGAAGCTTGACGGAAAAACATTCAATGTTGTTGCAGACAGGATTGAAAAATTAAAACAACTGCTTCCCGAAGTATTTACCGAAAACAAAATCGATTTGGACAAACTAAAGCTTGCCCTTGGCGAGCATGTAGATGTGGAAAAAGAACGATATGAATTTACGTGGAGTGGAAAGACAGAAGCGATTCAGCTGGCACAAAAACAGACGACCGGAACACTAAGGCCAGCGAAGGAAGAAAGTGTCGACTGGGAAATAACCCAGAATCTATATATTGAAGGCGATAATCTTGAAGTCATCAGAATTCTTCAAAATTCCTATCGAAATAAAGTAAAGCTGATCTACATTGACCCCCCTTACAATACCGGCAGTGATTTTGTCTATAAAGATAACTTTCATGACAATATCAAGAGCTACAAAGAACGAATGAATGAAAGCATGAAATCAAATGCTGCCGCAAACGGCCGTTATCATACCGATTGGCTGAATATGATGTATCCAAGATTAAAAATTGCCAGGAATCTATTAAGGGATGACGGAGTTATTTTTATTTCAATCGATGATAATGAAGTCGATAATCTTCGAAAAATTTGTGATGAAATTTTTGGCGAAGAAAATTTTGTAACATCCATTGTTGTCAAAATGTCTGAGCCAACCGGCGTGAAGATGACACATGTAACGAAACGGATACCAAAGCTGAAAGAATATATACTTTGCTACAAAAAATCGGATGCCAATTTTGAAAAAATATCAGTCCCGAAAGAATCTTGGGACAGCGAGTATAAAACACTGCTCTTGAATATCACAAAAGACGAAATTGCCGAGCTAAAAAACATTCGCGATGGCAGCGACAGAAGTCCGGAAGCGATCCGGCGCTGTGACGATATTCTAGCAAAAGTGCAGTTTCAATCTGTCTCAGAATATATGAAAAAACAAAATATCGAGAAAAGCGAGAACGAGGACTTCTTATTTAATAATGCCTGGCGGATTATCCGTACCGTATCGATGACAGGGAATGCGAAAAAAATTGCTGATGAAAAGAAGCAGCACAACAGCGAAAGAGCCTTTGTTATTAATACTCCGAACAATAAATTATATTTTATTGATAACAACTATAATCCAAAAGTGGATTTACCTAGAATTAAATTGCTGTTTGCTGATGATTATTTAACGGTTCACCCTTGCGACTTCTGGCATGATATTAAAACAACCGGCCTTGATAATGAAGGGTATGTGGAATATAGAAACGGGAAAAAACCGCTTAAATTGATCGAACGATTATTTGATCTCGTCGGGTTAGACAACCAAGATATCGTCCTTGATTTCTTCTCCGGGTCTGGAACAGTCGGAGAAGCAGTGATTCACTTTAATATCAAAAACGGCAAATCTGTTCGATATATCTTGGTGCAGATTGATGAGAATTTAGAAGAATCATTGACGAAGCTAAGCGGTGATGCAAAGAAAGATACCGAAAATCTGATCTCCTTTTTACAAGAGGTTGGAAGAAGACTTGTCCTGTCAGAGCTGGGAAAAGAAAGAATGGTCCGGGTAAAAAAGGATTTAGAAGCGAACCAAGCTTGCGATTTTGGGTTTAAAAACTTCAAATTGGATGATACCAATCTCAAACTATGGGACGAAGAGACCGAGGATATCACGCATAATTTACTAGATTTGGTGGAGCCGGTAAAAGAGGGACGTTCCCCGGAGGATGTTGTCTATGAAATTTTATTGAAATACGGCATTGATCTAACTATTCCGCTTGAGGAGACCACTATTGCTGGTAAAAAGGTGTACTCGGTCGGAATGGGGGATTTGCTCATCTGCTTAGAAAATGATTTATCGCTGGAGCAAATCGAAGAAATGGCCAAAGAGCAGCCGGCACGGATTGTTTTTTACGACCAAAGCTTTATGGATGATACGGTCCGAACGAATGCACAGCAAATTCTAAAAACGAATGGTATAGAAGATATTCGTGTGATTTAAGGAGTTGATTTGCCATGAAAATAAAGTTCGATAAACAGCCTTATCAGCTTGATGCCATTCAATCCATCACAGATATTTTTGCAGGACAAACGTTGAGAGTATCCAATTTTACCGTCAGCATGGGTGAGATGGTCGGACAGGAAATAACTGAACTAGGAATTGGAAACAAACTGGAGCTGTCGGAAGCAGAGGTGCTTGAAAATGTTCAGAAAATCCAAATAAGAAATCTTTTGAAGAAGAGTACGAGTATTCAAGACTGGAATTTCACGGTTGAAATGGAAACAGGTACGGGGAAGACCTATGTGTATACCAGAAGTATTTTTGAATTAAATAAACGGTACGGATTTTCTAAGTTTATTATTGTTGTACCAAGTGTTGCGATTCGTGAAGGGGTATTTAAATCACTGCAGATGACAGAAGAACATTTTGCTCATGAATATCCGGGTCTGCATTGCCATTACTTTAAATATGATTCTTCCAAGCTGGAACAGGTCCGAGAATTTGCGATTAGCACAAATATTGAAGTGATGATCATCAATATTGATGCGTTTCGAAAAAGTTTTGATGATCCTGAAAAAGAAAGCAAGGCGAATCTTATCCATCGTGAGAGAGACACAATGAATGGGAAAAAGCCGATTCAATTTATTCAGGAAACGAATCCGGTTGTGATCATTGATGAGCCGCAAAGCGTGGATAACACGGAGAAAGCGAAGGAAGCCATTTCCTCACTAAATCCACTATGTAAGCTGCGCTATTCAGCGACCCACAAGGAAACATATAATTTGATGTACAAGCTCGATCCTGTTGATGCCTTCGAGCAGAAACTGGTAAAAAAAGTTGAAGTGCTTTCGGTTCATTCTGACGATGATTTCAACGATCCGTATATCAAGCTGTTGGGTGTGTCAAATACAAACGGCTTTAAAGCAACGGTTGAAATCGATGTGAAAAAGAAAAACGGGACGGTATCGAGAGCGAAAAAAGAAATCAACACAACCACTAAGAAGGATCTGTATGTAGTTTCCGGTGAACGTGAGCTATACCACGGCTATGTGGTGGAGGGAATTGACTGTACACCTGGTAACGAAAAAGTTGAATTTGAAAACGAAAAAGAGGTTCTGCTCGGGCAGGCAATGGGGGGGATTGATGATGACCTGCTTAAACGCTATCAAATAAGGGAAGCGATTCGGACACATTTAGATAAAGAATTGCGGCTGGTACATAAGGGGATTAAAGTGCTGACGCTGTTTTTTATTGATCTGGTAGAGAATTACAGAATATACCCAAAGGGTGAGCCATCGCAAAAAGGAAAATATGCCATGATGTTTGAAGAGGAATATGAACATTTGATTAAGCTGCCGAAATACCGGACGCTTTTTGCGGAGGACAAGTACATTTCCAACCAAAAGGCGATAGATGTCCATGACGGTTATTTTTCAAGGGATAAAAGTGGTCAATATAAGAACAGTAAGGTAACAAAGGAAGGGACACTCAGGATTAATAAGGATGATGAATCGGCCTTTGAACTAATTATGAAGGAAAAAGAAAAGCTGTTAAGCTTCTCGACACCGTTACGATTTATTTTTTCCCATTCTGCCTTAAAAGAAGGCTGGGATAATCCAAATGTGTTCCAAATCTGTACCTTGGTTGAGACAAAGGATCCCTTTACAAAACGGCAAAAGATCGGGCGCGGACTGCGTTTGCCAGTTAATCAGGATGGACAGCGGCAATATGATGAAAATGTTAATATTCTAACCGTCATCGCCAACGAATCCTATCAGCAATTTTCCGAGTCACTGCAAAGGGAAATAGAAGAGGAAACAGGTGTCAAGTTTGGCTATCTAGAAGAGCAGGCTTTTGCAGCGATAACAAGGTTTGATGAACATGCAGGGGAAGCAGCTGAAATCGGCTATGAATCTTCTGCAGAAATCTATTCTTTCTTTGTAAAAGAAAAATATCTTGATAAAAAAGGAAAAGTAGAAACGAAGTGTAAGGACGCGATTGCAAGTGGAACCTTTCTGGTACCAGAAGAATTTGCGGATATTCAATATGAAATCGAGCAAATCATTAAACGTGCGATTAAGACATTACCAGTCTTTAATAAGAAGGAAGAGGTTGAAATTAAGCTGAACAAAGAGGTTTTGTTAAGCGAAGAATTCCATCAGCTTTGGGAACAGATCAAATATAAAACCACTTATTCAGTTGAATTGGATACTGATGAATTAAAAGCCCGCTGTATCGAGGCGATCCAAAAGCTTGCTGCTTTTAAAGCGCGTAAAATCAAACGTGAAAATGCTGTATTGACCATTGATCGAACAGGAGTAACAGGCGAAGGGAATACCCCTCGGGCATATGAAGCATTGGAGGAGAGGCGCCGACTGCCGGACATCCTGCGTTATCTCCAGGAGCAAACCAATTTGAAGCGGCGTACGCTCGTAGATATTTTAATCGGCTCCAATCGCTTGAACGATTTTGAAAAGAACCCACAGGCCTTTATGGAAGAAGTCATGAAAATTATTAATAGAGAAAAAAGAAAATTGATCATAGATGGCATTAAATATGAGCGCATTGGTGATCATGCCTATTATCAGCAGTCGTTATTTGACCATCAAGAGCTTGTCGGCTATATGAAAGCAAACGCGGTAGAAGCTCCTAATAAATCCATCTATAATCATATCCGCTATGATTCCGTAGGGGAGCGTGCCTTTGCGGAAAAATTGAATAACGATGAGGATGTGAAGCTTTTTGTGAAGCTGCCTTCTGCCTTTGTGATCGATACACCGCTTGGGAATTATAATCCAAACTGGGCCGTGCTGATTGATAAAGCAGGAATCGAGACTCTGTACTTCGTCGTTGAAACAAAAGGCAGCCTGGATCAGATGGACCTTCGCTTACGTGAATCTGGAAAAATTGCTTGCGGACGGAATCATTTTGAGGCATTAAAGACACATGCGGAATATAAAATGGCTGATAGCTATGAGGAGTTTAAGATGGAGGTATAAGGTTTTATTGATTTCTAGAATTCTTTGCTTTCTCAAACCTATTAAATCTTTGTTAAAACTGGTTAAATTCTAGCCAGTTTTTTTATTGAAGACGTGGATGTAATCCAAATTAACTCTTGAACATCTAAACCATACACTTTAAAATAAGTAATTGATTATATAAGCAGATGGTTATCTTTAATAAGGAGGTATGGATATTTTTGGATAATGTTGAAGTGATGGCGAAGCAGCTAAAAGCTGTAAGTGATCCCAACCGTTTAAAGCTGTTGGCATGTCTTAAAAAAGGGGAATTATGCGCCTGTGATTTTGTTGGGGTGTTAAATATTTCGCAGCCTGCAGTCAGCCAGCAATTAAGAAAGCTAAAGGAAGCCGGTATGATCCTTGAACGGCCCGCAGGAACATGGAAGCACTATCGACTAAACGATAAGCTGCCACCTTATATTCAAGCCATCATTGATCAGTTAGAGGAAATCATCATTATAAAATGTGAATGTTAATACAACTAGAAGGAAGGGAAAAAGATGGCTAATGAAAGTTTAACAAAAAAGCTATCCTTTTTAGACAGATACTTAACCTTATGGATATTTGCTGCCATGGCGTTAGGAATCGTCATTGGAGTGTTGTCACCTAATTTTAAAGAGCTGCTTGATGCCTACTCGGTAGGCACAACAAATATTCCCATTGCCATTGGGTTGATCATTATGATGTATCCGCCGCTGGCAAAAGTAAAATATGAAGAAATGTATCGCGTTTTTAAAGATTGGAAAGTTCTTATTTTGTCTCTTATTCAAAACTGGCTGTTAGGCCCCGTTTTAATGTTCTTTTTAGCCATTATTTTCTTACATGATTATCCCGAATATATGGCAGGTCTTATTATGATCGGCCTTGCCCGTTGTATTGCGATGGTAATCGTTTGGAATGATTTAGCCCGTGGGGATCGTGAGTACGTGGCAGGCCTTGTAGCCTTTAACTCGATATTCCAAATCCTTTTTTATTCCGTTTTTGCTTATGTCTTCTTAAATGTGCTTCCCGGTGTATTTGGTTTAGAAAATTTGACTGTTTTGATTTCAATGTGGGAAATTGCGAAAAGCGTTTTAATCTATTTGGGTATTCCATTCTTAGCAGGAATGGTAACACGCTATTTAGGGTTAAAAATAAAAGGGAAGGTTTGGTATGAAGGGAAGTTCTTGCCGAAGATTTCTCCATTAACCTTAATTGCATTGTTATTTACGATTGTGATGATGTTCTCATTAAAGGGTGACCAAATAATTGCTTTACCAATAGATGTTATACGTATTGCTGTTCCGCTATTGATTTACTTTGTCATCATGTTTGGGGTATCCTTTTTCGCATCTCGGAAAGCGGGTGCTACTTATCCGGTTACAGCGGCACTTTCCTTTACTGCAGCAAGCAACAACTTTGAATTAGCCATTGCGGTTGCGGTTGCGGTATTTGGAATAAACAGCGGGGAGGCATTTGCTGCCGTAATTGGGCCTTTAGTGGAAGTTCCTGTTCTCATTGCTCTTGTGGGAGTAGCCTTGCGTTGGGAAAGGAAATATTTTCGAGCAAAGTTACAATAATAATCGAAGGAGGAACTATCTATGTCTAATAAAACGATATATTTTTTATGTACCGGTAATTCATGTCGCAGCCAAATGGCTGAGGGCTGGGCAAAAAAACATCTAGGTGATGAGTGGGATGTAAAAAGTGCCGGAATTGAAGCGCATGGCTTAAACCCCAATGCTATTAAGGCTATGGCAGAGGTCGGCATTGATATATCGAATCAAACTTCAGATATAATTGAACTGGATATCCTAAACAATGCCGATTTAGTTGTTACCTTATGCGGTGATGCTGCTGATAAATGCCCGGTGACACCTTCTAAAGTAAAACGCGAACACTGGGGCTTTGATGACCCTGCAAAAGCAGTGGGAACGGATGAAGAGAAATGGGCATTCTTCCAGCGTGTTCGGGATGAAATAGGGGAGAGAATCAAACGCTTTGCAAAAACGGGAGAATAAAACGGATTATTAGGTGCACAGTGACTAGTACTGTGTTCGTAAAAAGCCGAAGGGCTCTATTAGGGCCGATTCGGCTTTTTTGTGCATTTGGGAGATAATTTGCTCAGTAAAATACATTATTTCTACATGATGATCTTCTGTTAAGTAAATAATACATCTGACAAACTTTCGTATTAGGAGAGGATTAGATGTCTGACACCGATTTAAAACAAACATACATAAAAGTAGATAACATCAACCTTTACTGTGAATTTATTTTGAATGACAAACCGCCAATTCTTCTTATTCACGGCTTTGCATCATCTGTTTTTACCTTTCGCCGGATTATTCCATTACTACAAAAGCACTTTTCGATATATGCTGTTGATTTACCCGGCTTTGGAAAAAGTGAAAAGCCAACGTCCTTTGTTTATAGCTTTCAAAATTACGCCAAGCTGATGATTGAATGTATCCACCAATTTGAGATTCCAAATACATCGATTGTAGCCCATTCAATGGGCGGCCAAATTGCCCTGAATATGGCGCTTATGGCCCCAGAAAAAATAAACAAATTAATCCTGTTATGCAGTTCAGGTTATTTAAAACGCTCCAAAAAATTGCTAATTTGCAGCTCCTATTTACCTTTCTTTGATAAGTTAGTTCAATATTATGTTAGCAGAAAAGAAGTAAGGGATCACTTAAAAAACGTCTTTTTTAATCATACGTTTATCAATGATGAATTGATTCAGGAATTTGGGAGGCCCTTATCGGAAAAAGGCTTTTATAAAGCATTAATTCGGTTACTTCGTCATCGTGAAGATGATTTGTTACCGGAGCAACTGCAAACAATACAAGTCCCCACCTTATTAGTATGGGGTGAGGAAGACCGAGTTGTACCATTGGAAGTCGGGAAACGACTTGTGCAGGATTTACCCGATGCCAAGTTAATTACTTACAAAAAAACAGGACATTTAATAACGGAGGAAAAACCGGATCTTGTATTTAAAAATATTTTATTACATACCAGTTAAAGTGCGTCATTCATGTTAAAAGAAACCATTTACTTTTTCTTTTTCCTAAATTTTGAAAGGAGAATGCTAATAAAGTTCTTTTTCTGTGTTTCGCTTGGTGATTCGTCATCACGGATGACAGATACCTCTATCGTTGTATTGACGGATGATTCAATTGGTAATTCAGCTGATGGTTCGATTGGTGTTTCGACTGATATGTCAATTGGTATTTGTGTTTTTTGGGCAGTTGGATTATCTGAAGATGAGACAATTTCAGGGACCGGCAGTTGAATAGGTGTATGAGCAGGTGGTTCAGCAGGTGACAGGTCTAGTGGATGTGGCAGTATCTCAACTGGAACCGGAACTAGTCTTTTGACCGGAGTCTCGATCTGTTTTTCTTCCTGCAGTTGTTGCTTATGATTGAAAAAGTTCCATATAATCTCTGTAGCATTTGGACCGGAGGGGTCTGTGAAAGAACCACTCGGGCTGCCGCCGGGCCATGCATGATCCATTTGATCAATCATCCAAAGCTCTAATAATGGTTCTTCCTCCGCATCATGATAGACATGCTGAGTATAGCTTTTTCCATTAATGATATCTGATTTGACCAGTGATGGAGTAACATCAGCGAGACCTATGCCACCTTCAACGAGAAAATTGGTATGAGCCCATTGCGTGATAACCTGCTGGCCATTGATAGGGTGGACCGTCGTATCACAAATCCCATGGAAAACAATCACGCGCATCTTTTTCTTATACTCTCCCATTTCTTGAAAGGCATTGGTTCCGCAGGCATATGGATCAGGCACACCTTTCTCCATACTTTTCTTCGCTTCCTCGGCCAGCGGGTCCGTGAGAAAAAATACATTGGCAGCGTCATAGGCAAGCCCCGCACAAATGGCGATCCCGTTAAATACATCTGGATACGTAACACCTAGAATGCAGGCAAGTGACCCTCCTGCAGATAAGCCAGCGGCGTACACTTGATTGGAATCAACCTTATATGTACTTTTCACCTCATCAATCATTTCATAAATGAGCTTGGGATGTCCTTTCCCGCGGTGTTGATTTTTATCTAAAAACCAATTCCAGCAGCCATAGGGATTATACCCGGCCGGATCAGATGGATTTAACGGATGGTTCATATCAGGGTAAAGAACAAGGAAGTTTTCCTTTTCAGCAAGTGTATTCATGTTGGTGCCTGCAGCAAAATCATCCGGATTTTGTCCACATCCATGAAGCATCACCAACAATGGGTACTCTTGATCCGGATTATATTCACATGGGACATATAGCTTGTATTTAAAATCTTGATAAATAAAATCGAGAAATTCTCCCAAATTACTTAACCTCCGTATTAATACTTTATCTTCTATCTTATTACTTGGGTTGTTACAACATAAGTGTTTATTATTAATTTTAATAAAAATTAAATAAATTGAAACAATACTATATCCAAATGGATTATCCTTAAGCAATCCAATTGGATGAATACAAAGCCATTTTTTAAGATTACTATAATTATAGAAATGATTTTTATCTAAAAATGTGAAAGTCACTTACAATTAAATAAATGAAATGGAAGGAGAAATGTAACATGTTATCATCTGAGAACACAGTGATTGGTTTTATTGGTACAGGGGTTATGGGGAGGAGTATGGCGGGTCATCTCTTAAAGGCAGGTTATCCGTTAGTTGTATACAATCGCACGAAGGAGAAAGCGGAAACGCTGCTGCAGCAAGGAGCTGAGTGGGCAGATTCTCCTCTGGAAGTTGCGCAGAAAGCGAATGTCATCATCACAATAGTCGGTTATCCTCAAGATGTAGAAGAAGTATATTTGGGTGAGCAAGGGATTATTACGAATGGGAATGCCAATACATATGTAATCGATATGACAACATCAAATCCCTCGCTGGCTGAAAAAATAGATGTAGAAGCGAAGAATAGAGGAATGTTTGCACTTGATGCACCTGTTTCCGGAGGTGATGTGGGAGCAAAAGAAGCACGCCTTTCCATCATGGTTGGAGGAGATAAAGCGGTATTCGACGAAATAGAGCCTTTATTGAAATTACTTGGAACCAATGTGGTTTATCAAGGGAAAGCAGGTGCAGGACAGCATACCAAAATGTGTAACCAAATAGCCGGGGCAACTACCTTACTAGGTGTTTGTGAAGCAATTGTTTATGCAGAAAAAGCAGGTCTTGATCCAAAAAATGTCCTGACAAGTATTGAATCAGGTGCAGCAGGAAGCTGGCTGCTGTCTAATATGGGACGCAGGATGCTGGATGGTAATTTCGAACCTGGCTTTTATATTAAACATCATATTAAAGATATGAATATAGCTCTCCAGGAAGCCGAAGCAATGGGAATGGAAACACCTGGATTGTCTGTAGTCCAAAGGCTGTACAGCGAACTCGCTGAAAAAGGGGAAGAAAACAGCGGACATCAGGCATTGTATAAATATTGGCAAAAATAAAGCCTTTCTTTTAAGAAATAGCTTTTAAAAAGTAGGGAAGGTACAATAATGGGGAAAAGAATCGCAGTATATTTAATAGGCTTAGCCATAAATGCTTTAGGTATTGCCTTCATTATTTTTTCGACCGTCGGAGCCGGTGCCTGGGATACGGTTGCGATTGGGTTAAACCATAGTTTGAGTTTAACCATAGGCATATGTACTGTTATAACGCAGGTATTCGTGGTCATCATTACTGGATTGATTGAAAGAAAAAGACTGCAGTATGAGTCGATTATCGCGATTATGATTCGGAGTGCCTTTTTAGATGCGTGGATTTTTCTCGTTTTTAACCAGATTGATACATCATTTTCCTGGGGGATGCAGTGGTTATTTTTTATTGCTGGAATTGTTTCCATGGGTATCGGGATTGGTATCTATGTTGAAGCCCGTTTTCCCAAGTCCCCAATCGACGGACTCATGCTTGCCCTTCATAACCGGTTTAAATGGAGTATCAACAATTCAAGAATCATAGTCGAACTAAGCGGTGCTCTCATCGGCTTTCTACTAGGAGGCCCAGTCGGACTAGGAACATTAATTATTGCCTTATTTGTAGGAAAGATTATTCAAATCGTTAATATGAGAGTAAAAAAGATATTAAATCTGGAATTTGAGTACAAAGGGACAGTTGGTACAGAGGGACAGGCACCGCGTCCCAGACAAAATGAAGTATAAATGACGCAAAGAGCATTGATCCTAAAGGATTGAGGCTCTTTTTTGTTGTGTTTTATATGTATGATTATGACTATGAAAATTATCATTTACACTTTTATATAAGAGGTGTTGTTTATATGAAAAGTCGATTGAAGGAGCTTCGTGCGCGGGATGGATTAAATCAAACACAACTCGCAAAGCTTGCAAAAGTTTCACGGCAAACGATTAGTTTAATTGAACATGAAGAATTCATCCCATCATTATTAATTGCCGTTCGTATTTCACGTGTTTTTAATGAACCAGTGGAAAATGTTTTTTAATAGGGGAGGATGAATAAAAAATGAAAACGTGGATTCAAATATTAATGTGTGCTGTCGTCGGGTTTGTCGGTGCTATCCTTGTCATAAAAGGTTTTAAATTATTTGATTTCACTCACTATGCAGATGCCATCGTCATCGGTATCCTAGTGATAATTTTAATCCTTTTTGTGCTGAGTGCCGTGCTTTACAGACAGATTAAGGCGTTACAACGTAAAGTTTGGGACGAGGTGTCTGTCCCTCTGACCCAAAAAATGGATGTTATATATTACTTTATTCTATAGAACTTTTATGTTATTATATAAAATATAATTTAATAGAAAAGAACATTAGGAGGAGTCTGTCACCAAGGGATACCTATGCCCTTGGTAGCAGACTCCTTTTTGTGTTCTTTTTTTATTTTGGAAAATTCGAAAAATAGGAGTTTGAAAGGTGGAATTATATGTTCATACTACAAATAGTCATTATTTTATTGGCAACAAAACTGGCTGGTCAATTAAGTATTCGATTAGGGCAACCGTCTGTGTTAGGTAAAATTATCGTTGGAATTATTTTAGGACCTGCACTGCTTGGGTGGGTACATGATACAGAAATCGTTAGTGTTTTTAGTCAAATAGGTGTTTTACTTTTAATGTTTTTAGCGGGATTAGAAACAAATTTAAAAGAGTTAAATCAAAATAAAAAAGCAGCCATACTCGTTGCTGTTGGTGGTATCATTGCACCTATTCTTTTAGGTTACATGGGAGCACAAATTTATCATCTATCATATGTAGAAGCTATTTTTATCGGTTTATTATTAGCTGCAACGTCGGTTAGTATATCGGTACAAACGTTAAGAGAGCTTGGCTGGTTGAATACGAAGGAAGGCTCTGCATTACTGGGAGCAGCAGTGCTCGATGATATTATTGTTGTCATCCTAATTGCCATTGCGATGAGCTTCTTTGCCGGATCGAATACGAATCTTGCTTTGCTTATTGGAAAGAAAATCTTATTCTTTGTCATTATTATTTTAGCCTCTAAATGGCTTGTACCTAGATTTATTCAATTATTCTCTAACTTCAAAGTAACTGAGCCTATTTTAAGTGCCGGATTAATTATCTGTTTTTGCTTTGCCTATTTTGCAGAGTGGCTTGGTGTTGCTGGAATTATTGGCACGTTCTTTGCTGGAATTGCGATCGCTCAAACCAAATTTAAAGAAGAAATTGAGCATAAAGTGGAACCGATTGCGAATGGATTATTTGTTCCGTTCTTCTTCGTCAGTATTGGATTAGCGGTTTCATTTGATGGAATCGGCAGCCAAGTAGGATTTATTGTTGTGTTCTCGGTGATCGCCATATTGTCGAAGTTTATTGGCTCAGGAATTGGAGCCAAGGTTTCAGGATTTAATACAAAATCCTCAATGGGTATCGGCGCTGGGATGATTTCAAGAGGAGAGGTTGCCTTAATCTTAGCTGCAATCGGCTTAGAGAGTGGTTTGTTACCTACTCAATACTATACTTCGATGATTATTGTCGTCATTTTGACAACACTCGTTACACCTCCGTTATTAAAAGTATTTTTTGGAACTCGCAAAGAACAAGTTGATAGAAGTCGGAGTGTATCCTTGTAATTTTTGTTATCGTATGTAGTATAGTTAATTGAGATTAGGATCGAGAAAAAAGGTATAAAAAACTCGTCATGTTTGACGAGTTTTTTACATTTCTAATGTCACTAGGATAAAGTGTATCCTGCTTGAATAAACTGGGTCAAGGTGCCTGTCCCTCAGTTCTCACTCCGGTTCTCAATTAAACCCATTGGACAATTTCACTAAGGTTTTTTCTTGTTTTTGGTCTATTAGGGTCTTCTTTTCGATACCCGAAGGCTGCCATTACCGAGGGTTTGTATTTTTCATTTTCCAGCAACCCTTCACTTTTGAGAAGGGCGTGGACTTCATCAAAGTAAAAACCTTCAATTGGGGTTGAATCAATCCCAATTTGAGCAGCTGCTGTTAACATATTTGCTAATGCAATATACGTTTGTTTTGATGACCAATCAAATAACGTACGCTCATTTTCTACTAGTTTCAATTTTGTTTCCTGGAACTCTTTGAATCCTTTTACTATCATTTCAATTAACTCATCAGGCATTTTTTGAACAGTTTTCATATGATTGATTATGTATTGCGAATCATATCGAATATCTACTCGAGCAAGAATAATGACAAAATGACTCGCTCCTTTAAGTTTAACTTCTGCTCCAGAAGCTATTTTCCCTAATCGTTCTCTAAACTCGGGACTTTGTACAATCAAAAATTTCCAAGGCTCTAATCCATATGAACTTGGTGATAATCTTCCCGCTTCTAAGATAAATTGAAAATCTTCCTCTGAAATCTTTTTACTTTCATCATATTCTTTCGTTGCATGTCTAAAATAAAATGCATCCAAAATTTCTTGTTTTTTTATTGTCGTGCTTAACATCATATACCTCATTCATAGAAAAATTCAATTGTGTTTATGTACCATTTAACTTTACGCAGTGAAGTCCTTTAATTGAACTTATTTATCTTCCCTTAATAAATATTCATTTCCATCTTGATCATAAAATGTAAACATAGTGCCAAACGGCATTCTTAGCATATCATCCACTTTTACTTCATTTTGCTTCATTTTCTCATATGCCGATTCAATATCGGTTGTGCTGAAAAGGATGGATGGATGTGCAATCTTTGATGGTTTTTGCTGTTCCATTGCTGCTTTAGAATAGAGAACTAAAGTTGTAAATTCATCATCACTAGGTCCTACCTCTAACCAAGTCATATTCGGTCCCATTTGTTGTTCAAATTTGACAACAAAACCGAGTTTATTTACCCAAAATTCTTTTGCTTGTTCCTGATTTTCAACATACACTGTTATTTTTCCAATTTTATTAATCATGGATATCACCTTTTTTCATTATAATTATTAAATTTTAACAAACCAATATTAGAAAAAGCAATTTATCTTTATTTTGAATTTCGCTTTTAGACAATATTCAGAGGTTTGATATGGAACTCCATACAATATATTCTATAGCATTACCTGTAGCTCAATGGGAATTCTAATGTTTACAGACCCATTTTTAGTTTTAGAAGGGGAGGGATAGGATGGAGTCCATGTGGCTGGAGTATGCTTGGGCCTTGTTAATTCTGATTGGATTAGAAGGATTATTATCGGCTGACAATGCCCTTGTACTAGCTGTTATTGCCAAGCATTTACCCGATGATCAGAAGAAAAAAGCGATAAACTACGGTATCATAATGGCCTTCGTATTCCGATTTGTGGCGCTTTTTGCCATTTCATTTATTGCAAATGTCTGGCAGATACAAGCCATCGGAGCGGCTTATTTACTATATCTAGGATTAAAGCATGTCATACAGGCAAAGTTTGGAAAAGAAAATGAGAATATTCATAAAGAAGATGAAAAGGAAGCGGCAGGTAAAGGATTTTGGCCGACAGTAGCCAAGATCGGATTAGCAGACCTCGCCTTTGCCGTTGATTCGATTTTAGCTGCTGTTGCTCTTGCACTGGGCCTTCCAGATTCACCGCTAGGCAATTTCGGCGGTATGGATGGTGGACAGTTCGCTGTTGTTGTTCTTGGCGGGATTGCTGGCCTGATCTTAATCAAGTATGCAGCAACCTGGTTTGTACAGCTGTTGGCAAAGCGCCCAGCATTGGAAACAACAGCATATGCCATTGTCGCATGGGTTGGAGTCAAGCTTGCGGTCATAACCCTTGCCCATGAGGATATTGGAATCTTAGATCATGATTTTCCACATAGTACTGTTTGGACGCTGATTTTCTATAGCGTATTAGTCGCGATTGCTCTAATCGGCTGGTTCGCTCCAGGGAAAAAGACATATCAGACAAAGCCTGAAACCGAATAACGTAAACGATTGCTCATTGGGCAATCGTTTTTTTTTATGGATGTCTCTGTTAAACTTATATTAATAAATGCATAAAAAAATAGAGGAAATCCTCATAAATAAGGTTTCCTCTATTCTTGTTCAACTAACGCACCTCTATGTAATATTTCACAATCACTATAAAGTAAGGCTAAAGGAACATAAATAAATTTATCTTTTCCAAGAAGGTTAAAACATGTAGTATACGATAAAAATGGAGTGCTTGTAAAATTAGCAAACCATTTATTGGTTTTACACTTGTGTAACAAGAATAAAGGTTACCCCAAACTTGTCTGTTACGGTACCGAATGCAGGGCTAAAAGGAACTACTTCTAAAGGAGCAATTACCTTACCGCCTTGCTGCAAGATTTCAAAGATTTGTTTCGTTCTTTCCACGTCATTTATTGAAATATTAATGGTAACAACTGCGTTATGGTTGTGTTGAATCGTATGTACTTGGTTTGTGTTCCCCTCAGGAACAGATATATTTGGGGCATCAAATATCATAAGTTCACTATTTCCGATTTGTAGAATTGCGTTTGCTACGCGTTCCTTTAATGCCTCTGGGCAAGGTACTGGTATCTCTCCGTAAGTTTGAATATTTAGGACTTTGGCATCCAAAACCTTTTCATAAAAATGAACAGCCTCTTTTGCATTTCCGTTCATTACAATACAAGGCGTAAGTCTGAATGTCATGAATTGTCAACTCCTTGAGCGAAATTTATTTCCATTATAATACATGAATAACCGATAGCTTGTCGACTTTGAAAATTAACGTAGATTTTATATAGAAATGTCCTATTCTCAATCTTCTTAAACAAACCTGTTTTGTTTGTAAATAAGGACACATTGGAGTTTGACAGTCGTAAACTGTCATATGTGTCTGTCAGTTGATTTTAAAAAGTTTAACGCGATTTTCATATTGTCTCAATATTTGATTGGTACATTGAACCTAATAAGATTTTTATTGAAGGGAGTGTTTGCGGATGCGAATAACAGCTCTTCCAATTGACTATTCACCTGAAATTAATGGGATGGTCAGAGGATTTAAACGATATCCTGATGAACAGGATATTCAAGCTATTCAATGCAATCCCACTATTAGCCATGCAACGATACCAATACCTACTGTTTCTCCCATTCAGCCATTATCCTGCATATCTCTTTTACTTGGTCACAAATATCCATTGCCTTTTCATATCACTCAAACCTTTGGCAAGACCTGTCTTTTTTCATAAATATCGATATGCAAATGATAGTTAAGCTGTTAATGGCAGAGGAGTGGTAGAGACATGAGAAAGCCAAAAGTATTAATATTAACAACCAATTATGGGAATGGTCACGTTCAAGTTGCTAGAGCCTTGGAGGAACAATTCCTTTATAAAAATCAAGCAGCTGTTGCGGTTAGAGATATTTACCAGGAAACCAATCCACGCTTGCATGAATGGACAAAGAAACTTTATTTAAAAAGCTATACGAAGGGCGGCAGACAGCTTTATCGGATTTTTTATTATAGCAGCCAGGAAATAACTAGACGCAAACCATTAAAAATTTTTTCATATGGCTATTCTCAATTAACAAAAATTATTGCTGAGGAACAGCCTGACCTCATCATTAACACATTTCCTTCGTTAGCCGTTCAGCATTTTCTGATGAAAACCAATTCAACGATCCCAACCTATAATGTCGTAACTGATTATTGTCTTCATCATTCATGGGTTCATCCTGCCATTGATAAATACTATGTTGCTACACCTCAGCTAAAAGCGCAATTAAAGGCGAATAACATAGAGAGTTACAAAGTTTCAGTAACCGGAATTCCCGTTCAAGCCCAATTTGAGCAAGCTTTTTGCCGAGAAACACTAGTGAACAAATATCATCTGGATTTAGAGCGTAAAACCGTATTAATGGTTGCCGGGGCGTATGGCGTTTCAAAAGAAATCAGAGATATATGTGAAGAATTGCAGAAAGATGAAAACCTGCAGCTATTCATTGTTTGCGGGAAAAATAATCAGCTATTTGAGGAGCTGAAGCGGAAATTTTTGCACGAAACGCATATCCATGTTTTTGGCTATGTCCAACATATGGCTGAATTGCTTGAGCTGGCCGATTGTGTGATTACAAAGCCAGGCGGCATTATTTTATCAGAGGCAGTCGTTAAAAACGTACCGATTATTTTAACAGGGGCAACGCCAGGGCAGGAGAAAGAAAATGCTGCGTTTTTTCAAAACAAGGGTGCTGCCATATTAAATAGTAAGTGGGAGCAGATGATTGAGGATACCCAGAAACTAATTCATAACGAAACCAAAATGGCAGAAATGAAATCAGCCTTAGCTAAAATCCATGTACCTAAAGCTGCGGAAACCATTGTAAATGATGTACTGAAAAACTATTATAAGTGGAACGTAGGGACAGGCACCTTGACCCAATTTAAGATATAAAAGAAGATGTTCACAAAACAAAATGGCAAAAGAGGATAAGGGAGGTCCACATAGGTGGATACGTCAACTCATGTACTGACAGGTGTGGGATTAGCAGGTTTGTCCTTTCTAGATCCAACGATCGCCAGTTATCCGGAACTGTTGCCAGCGATATTTTTTTGTACAATTACAGGTTCCAACGCCCCGGATGTTGATATCGTTAATAAATATAAAGGAAATCATATTTATTTACAGAAGCATCGTGGAATGAGCCATTCTCTCTATGCACAGATTTTGCTGGCGATCATGATTGCAGGAGTCGCGACGATAGGGAATGGAGGATTATTCTATTGGACCTTTTTCATGTGGACGCTTTTAGCAGTATGCCTTCATGTTTTCTTCGATATTTTTAATATCTATGGAACACAGGCATTTCGGCCTTTTACGCAAAAATGGTTTGCCTTAAATCTATTGCCGATTTTCGACCCGTTCATCACAGCTCTTCATATAGGGGGTATACTTTTCTGGTTAGCCGGTTTCCCCCCTGGAACAATCTTCTTACTTGTCTATATAACGATTTTGATCTATATTATGCTTCGCTATATGTTACAAAGGAACGTAAAAAAAGAATTGCTGCTGCTTCAAGAATCCGGGGTAACCTATACGCTTCTTCCAACATCCAGCATGATCCGATGGGGAATTGTTGCTAGCTTTCAGCATCATTACAAGCTCGGGAAATTTGAAAATAACCGAATCGTTTGGTCGAAAGTATTAATGAAAACCAGCGAAAAAAATGAAATTATTGCAGCATCAATAAAACATGAATTTATTGATTTCCTACGGAAGCATACCGCCTATTTACACGCAAAGGTAATTAACCAAAAGGACGGCTATGAAGTCCTTTGGTTTGACCTTCGCTACCAATCAAAAATCGACGAACCATTCGTAGCAATTGTCAAGCTCGATAAAAAATTAAATCTCATCCATTGTGAAGTAAAACGAGGATTTAATTCTGCACCTGAGAGTGGGTTGCGGGGACATGCACCTTGACCCTGTTTAAAATATATAAGGAAAAACAATGTATTATGTTATATAAAGGATCAACTTATAGGGCTTCATTTGAAGCCCTATTTTGTTATTGTTTTTACAATATTTGAAAGTCGTCTCAAACTATCCTCAATATTTGGAAGGGAAGCATATGAATAAGAAATGCGTAGATATTGTTCGGCCGTATTATCATAAACATTTCCTGGATTCAGTAATATTCCTTCTGAAAGTGCACTTTCAAATAATTTCCGAATAGAGATTGACGGTAACAAATGCAACCAAATATAAAACCCTCCAGTGGGTTTATCCCAAACTGCAAGATCTGAAAAGTATTTGTTCAAAGTATTTAATGTAAAATCTCTTCGAGTTCTCAGTTCTTTTCTTACCTCACTAAGATGTTGGTAGTAAAGTCCACTGGAAAGCAGTGCTTCTGCTACCCACTGCGATATCGAACTGGATCCATAATCAGTTTGCATTTTAATATCTGCCAAGTGTTCAATAACTGGTTCTGGACCAACTATCCAACCAATACGGAGACCAGGACTTAACGATTTAGACAAACTTCCTAAATATAGCACAAGTCCATTATTGTCGGATGCCTTCATGGGTATTGGAGGATTTTCATCGAGCCATAACTCTCTGTACACATCATCCTCAATTAAAGGTAATTGTTCTTGTTGACAAATATTTAATAACTGATTGCGTCTCTCAACTGTCATTAATGTTCCAGTAGGATTATGAAAAGTAGGAATTGTATATAGCAAAGCAGCACGATGCTGTCTTTTATAATTCGGAATTTGACTTATCTGAATTCCTTCTTTATCCAAAGGAACCCCAATTAAATTCATACCAGCTGATTGGAAGACATTTAATGAATGAAGGTATGACGGCTTTTCCGTTAATACAATAGAACCTTTATGTAATAAACCTACACTAATGAGCTGTATGGCTTGTAATGCACCTGAAACGATTAAAATGGAAGAGGGAGAAGTTTGAATTCCAATGGTTTTTAAATAGTCCGCAACTTGTTCCCGTAATGGCAATAGCCCCTTTGGTTCTTGATAGCCATGAGTAATTTCTCTAGAAGACAATTTATTAAAAACCTTTTTCAGTGAAGTACTCGGAATAAGATTTGGCGATAATTCGCCAGTTCCAAGGCGAATGATGCCAGGAATAAATTCTGCTTGATTTATTTCTTGAATCGTTGGCAAGTTTGGCTTGTGGATTCCTAAATTCACGTAAGAACTCCAATTTGGTGGAGCAGTTGTAGCTAAAAGGTTCCATGTATTATTTATTACTCTCGTGCCGCTGCCGCTCTTTCCTTCAATAAGTCCTTCAGCCGTTAATTCTTCATAAGCGGTTACAACTGTACTTCTATTTACACCCAAGGCTTTTGATAAAATACGTTGAGGCGGGAGCTTATATCCTACCGTCCATTCTCCATTAGTTATTTTTTCTTTAATAAAATCAGTTATTTGTATATGTAATGGGACTGGCGAAGACTTATTTGGTTTCCAATCGATTGTAAACATCAAAATATTACTCCTTTTTTATAATGATTATATAACTTGGTTGGTTTGAATTCCATCCAATTGGTTGGAGACATATAAACAATTTCGAATTAAAATAAATCTTGTTTTAACACTATGCAGCGAAAGGGCGAACTTTTGATGTTTGAACCATTTATTCATGGATTTATTCTTGCACTTGGATTGATACTACCACTCGGTGTCCAAAATGTATTTATTTTTAACCAAGGAGCACTACAAGCACGATATATGAATGTTTTACCAGCAGTTATAACAGCATCTTTATGCGACACCCTGTTAATTTCAGTATCTGTATTAGGGGTTTCCTTACTGATTTTAAGTTCATTTTGGATTAAAGTAACGCTAATCGGGGGCGGGGTTAGTTTTTTAGTCTATATGGGGTGGACCACATGGAATAGTAAACCAAACCAAGAAAAAAGTTCATATGTAAATCGTTTTTCTTTGAAGAAACAAATATTATTTGCTGCATCAGTTTCCTTACTTAACCCACATGCCATCATGGACACTTTGGGAGTAATTGGTACAAGCTCAATAAGATACCAAGGGGAAGCAAAAATAATATTTGCTGTTACCACTATTTTAGTATCTTGGATTTGGTTTTTTACACTTTCACTGATTGGACGAATGGCAGGGAAAATTGATAAATCCGGAAACTTTTTATTGGTACTGAATAAAATATCAGCCATAGTCATGTGGGCGGCAGCTGTTTATCTTGTTTTTTCATTAAATGGAACACAAGAATAGACACCTTGGGTCGGGGGGACAGGCACCGCGACCCAGCAATAACTCTATGGGGCGGAGTGCCTGTCCCACTGACCCAGAAATAAATATGTTTTAATTGAAGTGTATTTTTCGTTATAATGAAGAATTAAAGGGGGTGCATACTAGATGGAGAATCATTTTAGATTGTCTGGTACTTCTTCCACTCATGCAAAGCCTATTATTGGAAAGGCGATACTTTGCATGGGGCGAAACATTTAATTTATCGCTGAACTTGCTTTTCTAATATTTTGGCTTTGCACCTTATTTTGTAAAAGATTAAAATAAGGGAGCGGGCAAAATTGAAATATATGAATGCAAATAACGTGTTACCTGAAAAACTCATCATGGAAATCCAAAAGTATGTCCAGGGAGCAGCACTTTATATTCCTAAACCGGAAACGGAGTATCGGAAGTGGGGTACTTCTAGTGGCGGGAGACGGATGCTTGATCGCCGTAATGCTGCGATTCGAGAATCCTTTGATAGCGGTATGAGTATCCAACAACTATCTGAGGAATATTTCCTTTCAACTGAAACCATTAAGAAAATTGTTTATTCACATAAAAAGTAAGAGAACAGCACTGGTGAAAATTCTTCATCGGTGCTTTTTTAGGTAAAAAACAGTTCTAAGTCATTCTCTCCATTTTAGGAGTTTACTGTATTTATTAAACTAAGTGTATAGAATGGATAGGAGAGACATATGATGACTGAAAAATTTATTAAAAATGAACAGCTAAATTTTATAAAAAAGCAGATTGATTTCATAAAAGACAGCAGCAAAAAGACTGTTCCGCCAACTGTTTTGGCTGCTGTTATTGATTCGGCTCATGCAAAAATCCTAGACCTTTTCCCAAATGCATCTGTAGAGCAACAAGAAATCCTGAATCTTTCAAGACTGAAAACAGATGACGAATACAAGCAATATCTCCTGCTGCTTTCAGACTTTTTGCTGCCTTTTCCAAAAATCAACGAGCAGCAGCTGAAAAAAATGTTTCCCAAGAATAAAAAATTAAAGCTGCCGGATTTATCAAAAATAGAGCACTGCCAGTTGACCTATTTAAGCTGGAATGATCTAGGGACAAATAAAAAATTTATTGTCTATGAGCTGGATGGAAAATTGGCCGGCATAGAGTGTAAATTAACACCTACTAGTAAAAAGAATATTTGTTCTTTCTGTAATGGTTTTGGTGAGGTTGCTTATTTTTCAACCGTTACCAAAGCGAAAAAATCGAAAAATCCGGATTACTACAAATCCATCGGTAATCTAATTTGTACCGATAGCAGCGATTGCAATAAAAAAATCACCAATGTTGACTATTTAACAGCTTTTTTAAAAGAATCACTTGGATTATGAATAGGTCGGAGGATCGCGGGGACAGGCACCGCGACCCAGTTTTAAGTTTTATTATGTGAGTGATATTATTCTTGCTGGGTCGGGGTGCCTGTCCCTCTGACCCACACAAGGAGGCGAGAGATTGGATATTATTTTATTTGATGGGGAATGTAATCTTTGTAACTATAGTATTCAGTTTATAATAAAAAGAGATAAAAAAGCTAGATTTCATTTCGCTGCTTTACAAAGTGAGACCGGACAAGAGATCGTTAGCAAACATCGGATTCCTAATAATGTAGATAGTGTGATTCTTGTTCAGGACCGTCAATGCTACTATCAATCATCAGCTGCTTTAAGAATATGTAAGCATTTAACAGGTGGATGGAAGTTATTATATGGTTTGATCATTGTGCCAAAATCATTAAGGGATTATTTTTACGGAGTTATTGCAAAAAATCGGTACAAATGGTTCGGTAAGAGGGATAGCTGTATGCTGCCGTCGCCTGAAATAAGGAATCGGTTTTTATGAAAAATATAATACAATCGATGAATACAGTAACAGCAATATTATTACAATCATTATATTAGTATCATATGTTAATTTAGTTTAAAATACATAGGTAGTTCAGTACAAAAACCGAGGAGGAAACGAACATGATAATCACAGACGCAGCTCGTGATGAACTTCATTTAATGTTCAAAGAAGAGAATGCCAATAACATTCGTATCTTTTTTGCAGGCTATGGCTGAGGACAGCCAAGAATTGGGCTGGCTCTGGATGAGCCGGAATCAGAGGATATAATCGTGACGATTAATGAGATAAAGGTAGCAATTGATCCATTTATTGAACAGAACACGGAAGATCTCATTCTTGATCGCAGTGGAGATGGAAAAGGTATTTCTATGCTCGGGAATACAGGACAATGCTGCTAAAATAATGGATAGAGGGACAGGCACGTAAACCCGCATCGGGCAAAATTTTGGAACAGGGTGCCTGTCCCTCTGTCCCAATTTTTATATAATTTTTGAATAGTCCTATGTTCCACTTCGCAAAAAACTATTGTGACAGTTATAATAGTTGGTAGATGAAAGAGTTGAACGAAAACTCGTATGGGGGTAAATGAAGTGGAGTCGAATCGAGCAGAGAATAAAGTCAAAATATTTGCATTAAATTCAAATCGAGAGCTGGCATCAGAAATTGCTGGTTTACTAGGATGTGAGCTAGGGAAAGTCTATGTATCTAATTTTAGTGATGGAGAAATTCAGCTCTGTGTAGAAGAATCTGTACGAGACAGCGATGTTTTTATCATTCAATCTACATCTGATCCTGTTAATGAACATATTATGGAACTCCTAGTCATGATTGATGCCTTAAAGAGAGCATCTGCACGTCATATTAATGTGATCATTCCTTACTTTGGCTATGCACGTCAAGATAGATTGGCACGGCCACGGGAGCCTATTACTGCGAAATTAGTTGCGAATCTATTAGAAAAGGCCGGTGCAACGAGAGTTCTCTCCATTGACCTCCATACGGATCAAATGCAGGGTTTCTTTGATATCCCTATGGAACATTTAACCGGGATTCCCGTACTTTCACAGTACTTTAAGAACAAAGGGTTAGAGGATGTCGTCGTTGTATCACCTCATCATGGGAGTATCAGAAGAGCGCGAAAATTGGCCGATATCCTAGATGTTCCACTTGCCTTAGTGGATGAAAGAAATCCTGAAGAATGGGAAACTGAAATTCCAAACGTAATTGGAAATGTAAAAGGGAAAAATGCCATCATTATTGATGATTTAATTGATACAGGGACAACGATTTCCATGGCAGCAAAGGCCTTAGCAGAAAATGGAGCAGCCGGTATTTATGCCTGCTGTACGCATTCTGTCTTTACCGGAAAATTCAGAGAAAAAATTGAATGGTCCCCGATTAAAGAATTAGTAGTTACAAATACGATTCAGCTGCCACAAGAAAAAAATATGCAAAAAGTAAAAACGATCACCGTTGCACCATTACTGGCCGATGCCATCGATCGAATTCATAATGAAAAGGCAGTAAGCCCATTGTTTGAATAACGGGTAGGGGGACATTGTATTGGGTCGGAGGGACAGGCACGTCGACCCATTTATAAATTGGACCGCGGTGCCTGTCCCCACGACCCATTTATCTATGCTGGTCTATAAGGATTTGATTACCATCAGGGTCTTCGAGTGTGATATAGGCGGGACCTTCACTCGATTCGTCGGCCTCTGTAATGATGTTGATTCCACTTTCTTTCAGCTTTTTTTGTAGGTTACGAACATCTGTAAAAGATTCGAGGTTGTTGGCATTTTCATCCCAGCCTGGATTAAAGGTCAGGATATTTTTTTCAAACATTCCTTGAAACAACCCAATAATGCAATTTTCATTCTTCATAATCAGCCAATTTTGAGAAATATCCCCACCCAAATCTTCAAAGCCAAGCTTCTCGTAAAACTCCTTTGATTTATGGATATCTTTCACATTTAAACTGACAGAAAATGCGCCAAGCTTCATATTTCTACCACCTTTATATTATAGTTATGTGGGAAATAACCTAAGACAAAAAAGTACGTTGAAGAATTTTCTGCACCAAAATAGTTATTTCACCAATCGTAAAATTGTTTTAAACTGCTCGTGATCGCCACGCTGAAGCAGCTCATATAAGATCATTTCCGTACTGGTTGTTAAAATCCCCAACGCCTGCATTTTGGCTAAGCCAATTTCTTTATTTTCTTTCATACGAGAGGATACTGCATCAGCAACGACTTCTACTTCAAATCCCTGTTCCTTTAGCTGCCTTGCTGTTTGGTACACACAGATATGCGTTTCAATGCCTGTTATGATAAATTGAGTACGGCCGCTCATCTTTACAGCCTCCAGAAACTGATCTTCCCGGCAGGCACTAAAGGCTATTTTGGCTATTGGATGCCCATCCAGATGCTGTGAAATTTCCGGTGCAGTTGCCCCTAATCGGCTCGGATTTTGTTCCAGCCACAGTATAGGAACCCCAAGTGCCTTCATTCCCTGTACAAGCTTTGCCGTATTTTCAATGATTGATTCACTATCTTCAACAATGGTCGCTAGTTTTCCCTGTACATCCACAACGACAAGGCATGCCTCTTCAACTGAAAACATAGGAAAACACTCCTTTAATTAGTATTACTTTCAATGATACATGAAATTTCACTATAATATAGATAAATAATTTGATAATTTTTTACAATATAATGTGTCCAAAGGTTCTTTAATCATCACTTGATGAAACTAATTACAATATAAAACCGTATGAAAATAAAGATTAACAAAAATTAAAAGAATGAGCGGTGAAACAGATTGGCTTTATATTATCAGGAATATGGTGATAGAAGTGCTCCTTTGATGCTATTTTTACACGGAGGAGGTGTCAGCGGCTGGATGTGGGACAAACAAATTCAATACTTTACGCATTATCATTGCATCGTTCCAGACCTACCTGAACATGGGCAAAGTAAGGAAGAAAATCATTTTTCGATAAAAGGCAGTGCAGTAGAATTAATCAAATTAATTCAAGAAAAAGCCAGTGGAAAGAGAGTAATCGTCATTGGTTTTTCATTAGGCTCCCAAGTCATCATCAAAATGTTAAGTATGAAACCAGAATTAATTGATATTGCCATCATAAATAGCGCTTTGGCAAGACCTATTTCATATGCGAAAAAATGGATCAAGCCTTCAGTTAAGCTAACTTCTCCTTTAATTAAAAATCGTTGGTTTTCCAAAATTCAAGCAAAAACCCTATATGTAAGTGAAGACTACTTTGAAAAGTATTATGAAGAAAGCTGTGAAATAAAACCTGACACGCTTATTAGAGTATTGCATGAAAATATGTCGTTTGAGATACCAGAGGTTTTTAGGAAAGTAAATAGTAGAATTCTAGTAACAGTGGGGGAAAAAGAAAAAGCAGTGATGAAAAAATCTGCAGAAAATCTTGTAAAAGCTAACGCTAATTGTACAGGCATAGAGATACTAAATATGGGTCATGGAGCCCCGTTAGCAATGCCTGACTTTTTTAATCAGATGATAGAGACATGGATTAATGAAGGTGAATTGCCAAAGGAATGTAAAATGATCAATTAAGGATTCGTTATTAGAAAAAAGCAACGCTATATAGAAAATATAAAACAGAATTTGTACATAAAAAACGGTCTACAAAATTAAATGAAGTTTAAATTCAGGTTTCAACACATTACGAACTACATTGGGCCAAGGTACCTTTGACCCACACAAAGAACTACCGACCTTTTGTATAAATTAATCATTATAGTAAAATATAAAGATGATCTTTCCTGGTTTGCTCTAAAAGACCTTCAAATACAAAGGTCTTTTTCTGTTAGAGGATGCGATCAAAAATTATCTGTTAACCAAATGGCAATACGGTAACAACAAGTAAACCAATTACAACAGAGATAATGGCATACATGATTGATTTACGAAGTGATATTTCATTTCTCCTAAAAGCAATTAGTAATACTTTTATAATTGAAAAGACCGTAATAAATATAATAAGGGCTGAGAATGCACTTGCAACAATCACCTCCATAAAGAACCTCCTTTCTTAAAAAAACTTTATCTAAATTTTACCATCAATTAAAATTTTCTGTTATAGTAGCAAATCACTAACCAGATCTCCCGATTTACGTAAAGAATAATCCTCAAAACATGATCTCAAGTAGAAGTTTTGCACAAAGTCTAAGCTGACTT
Organism: Niallia oryzisoli; assembly: GCF_036670025.1. Lineage (NCBI taxonomy): Bacteria > Bacillati > Bacillota > Bacilli > Caryophanales > Bacillaceae > Niallia > Niallia oryzisoli. The sequence continues at coordinate 2,794,907 of NZ_CP137640.1, forward strand.
CGAACCAGTTCGAGTCAGCCTGTTGACACTATAAAAACAAAATCAAAAGGGTTTTGCAGACATTAAAATGATGATGATGACAGCTAGAAGAGTGACAACCATATGTATAGGCGCCGTTGATTTTGCTACGGCCATGTATTCATTTGGTATTTCATCGCCTTCAGAGCTCATGACAAGGGGAACGACCTTTTTCATTTTCGAACCGATGACAACGTAAATTAAGAATTCAACAACAATGTACAAAACAATTGAACCGACGAACCATATTTCCTTGAAATAAGCCGGTGTTAAAAATCCCATGATGATTCCTGTGATAATTAATAAGGCTCCGCCAATCATAGGAAATAATTCTAATCTTTTAAGAAGACCCAACGTGTGCTTTAATTGAGGTAAATTTCTTGCCGAGTTCGAGATGACAGGAAAAGCAAAGGTTGCTCCCATCCCAATGATGGCTGCTAATACATGGATTAAAAGAAGAATCGAATAAAACATACAACAACACCCCCTAATGTTAACGACATAATGTATGCTGCAAGTTTATTAGTTATGAATTTTTAAATATGCAAATATAGATAATGGAAGATGATTGGAAGATACTGGCTGATATTGGAAAATACACTAGAAATGGGCAAGCTCATGTATCGAGTAAATAGCGAGGTTCTTTTTCGATTGAAAATGGGATTTTGGAAAAAAATGATAGAAAGGGGGAGTCACTTTGTTTCATCATCTGTTGCCAAGATTCCCATTCCATTGTGGAATCATAAAGAGGGACAGATTTGTCGACCAAGCAATTTACTTGGTTCACAATACCTGTCCCTCAATACCACATTCTTTAAAAATCACTTTCCATTAATTTTCTTCCATAGGCAAATTCATAGGTATTATCAAGTGAATGATCGCTCATCTTTTCTAAGTGAAAACGATTCCCTCCAAAATAATTCACTAAAAATTGGATTATGTTATCACGCTCTTGATTCGAAAGCATTTGCATCATCCCCCTTTTAATATATAACAGATATTTTTAATTTAAAATTATTATATAACAGTTAAACAATAAAAAACACAGTTTTATTTTGAAATTTTCCGACTTTTTCTGCGCTTTTTATTCGACATCTTTTGGCTTATGAGAATATTTAAACAAATTTTATTAAGAAGGAATAAAGCTGCTTTTATTGAACTTATAAATATAACCTTACAAAAGCTGATCAATTGATTGATTTTAATGTAAATTTTAGTTTTTTAAGGAGGCGGTTTATTTGAGTATTCGTTTTGAAATAAAAAGAACAATCCATGTTTCTAAACATAAAGCTTACAAAGGTTTGCTGGATCTTGATTCAGCTGAGCACTGGATGCAAGGACTAGTAGGAATAGAGCGATTAAGTGAAGGTCCCATACGTGAGGGAAGTGAGTGGAAAGAAACAAGAAAGATGTTTGGAAAAGAGGCTTCAGAACATTTTGAAGTAGTTGAACTCAATGAACCTAATAAGATTGTACTGCGTTGTGATGGAACAAAAGGTACAACGGGAAAAGGTGAATTTGTGTTTACTTACATTCTTACTTCATCGGGTGATCATACAGACGTTACTTTGAACGGTGAGATTAATGAACTGACAGGGTTATCGAAACTTTTTGGTAAATTGATGGCTGGAACCTTTAAGAAAGCGTGTGAGAAAGATTTGCATGCGTTAAAAATATATTTAGAGAGTTGATATTGCCGTTTTAGATTAATAAAAAAACGAATAGATACAAACCGTAAAAATTAGTATATTTAACTTTTGATGAAGGAGATTTGTTCGTAGATCGATAAAGGGAGAATGTTATGACAATCATTGATAAATTAAATTTAAATAAGTATAAAAATCTTGCTGTTCTTAATCAACCAAGTGATTATCATGTGTTCATTGAATGCAAGACGGAATTTTTCAGCGGGCATGATGCTATTTTCATCTTTGTCAAGACCATTGATGAAATGGTTAACTATACCCAACAAATAATCAATGAGGGATCATTAGTCGAAAAAGGATATTTATTTTTTGCCTATCCGAAAAAAGGGAACAAGCGTTATGATACGTTTGTGCACCGAGATGAGATTTTTCCAGCCATGAAAGTTGGGGAAGAGGGCTATGTGGAAAATAGTGATTTGAAATTTTCACGGATGGTAAGTATGGATGATGTATATACAGTTGTTGGATTAAAACGTGAGAAAAAGAAATCACAAAAGTCATCAGCTGCAAGTCAGTGTGTAGCAGATTATGAGGAACATGTGAAAGATATAGAAAAAATATTAGCTGAGTGTCCCAATGAACTCAGTTTCTATCAAGAATTAACTTCAGGCTATCAAAAGGATTGGGCTCGTTATATCTTTTCCGCTAAGCAAGAGAAAACACGAGTCAAACGCCAGGCACAAATGATCGATATCTTATCACAAGGATATAAATCAGTTGATTTATATCGCCAGCAAAAGAAATAACTGTGGAAATCCGAATAATATTCCCTTATTTTTACAATAATGGAGAAGGTGTTCAATGTCTATAAATAGAATACATACAAATGGATAAAGCTTTTGAATAAATGTTAGGAGGAAATTATGGGAAGATTGATTCATTTCGAAATTCATGTCGATAATATGGATCGGGCTAAAGAGTTTTATGGAGAAGTATTTGGCTGGACTTTTCAAGACTGGAGTGAATATGCTGGAATGCCTTATTTTGGGGCTGTGACGGGCCCTGACAATGTGCTTGGCATTAATGGAGCTTTGATGCAGCGGCAAAGTCCTCCCCCAGAACCAAATCAGGCATTGAATGGCTATGCATGTACAATGGGAGTGGAAGATTACAATTCGACTGAATCAAAAATTCTTGAAAACGGGGGAAAGGTAGCCTTACCAAAATACGCACTGCCTGGAATGGCATGGCAAGGCTATTATATCGATACAGAAGGTAATATCTTCGGCATCCATCAACCTGATGAGAATGCAAAATAATCGGGGATAAAGGCTTTGTTCCCGTGAATGAATTCTTAATAAAAAGGACAGGCACCATAGACCAAGTTATAACTGGTCCATGGTGCCTGTCCCTCTGTCCCAGGGATAAGGTTCTACCTTATCCCATTGGTTTAACAAAATGTATCTTTTGAGCTTGGATTTTTAAGTCCGAATAATGGGCGAATAAAAATGGCGAGGAAGGTTCCGAGTAAAGCCATGATTGCCCAAACCCAGCCATGAAGACTGAAGGATGAAATTCCTCCGAAGTAGGCGCCGATGTTACAGCCGAAAGCAAGACGTGAGCCGTAGCCCATCAATAGCCCGCCAAGTATAGCAGCTCCAGCAACTCCTGGCTTAATTTTCTTTGGTTTGAACGTACCTTGGAAAGAAGCAGCAATAAAAGCTCCTAAAATAATCCCAAAGTTCAGCACGCTTGTAGAGTCTGCCAAAATGGAATTTTTTAATGCTTCACCGTTTGGACCAGCAAAATAACCCCAGCTAGCTACATCCACTCCCACTGTATTTAGAAATTTCCCTCCCCAAAGGGCAAAGGCAGATGTAATTCCCCAAGGCGTTCCTCTTACTGTCAATGTTAAAGCGTTCAGTAAAGCTAACACAATCGCGGCAACGAATAACGGCCATGAACCGCGTAATACTTTTCTCCAGCCTGTTGTAGTCGCAAGTGGCTTCATCATTGGCGGGTTTTTCTTTTTCGCAATTTGAATGGTGATCAAGTAAATCACTGCAAATAAAACGATTTGAACGGCCCACGCTCCAAAATAACCAAGTCCTGTAGAAGTCGCCAATGAAATCGGAGGCAGTGTTGGTGTTTCTTGCATCCAAAAATTAAGATGATAGGCGCCAAGTGTTGAACCAGCAATAAAGAATAGAAGGGTTAACACCATGGAAGAAGAGCCCCCGCCTAGGTTATACAAAGTACCAGACGCACAGCCATTTCCTAACTGCATTCCGATCCCAAAAAGAAAGGCGCCGAAGATAACAGGAACTCCTACCGGTGATACATATCCTGCTGGCGTTACACCTGTAAAGCTAAATCCCGTACTTAAAATAATGGCAAATAATGTAGTAGATACACCAAACATCAGCATATGTGCTTGAAGTCCCTGCACGTTTCCAACCGATACAAGTCTGCGAAAGGCAGATGTAAAGCCAAATCGGGCATAAAGCAATGTCGCACCCATTGCCAATCCAATAATAAAAAGAGTGCCCTGTACCCAACCAGCTGTATTCACTATCGTAATAAGCAGGATTAGTGAAATAAGAAGCCCAACTGAAACATATCCCTTTTGCATGGGACTAAGATTCGTGACATACGTGGTTGGATGTTTTACCAACGATTTATTATTAAAACTAGATGCAGCATCTAAAGTTGTCTGTGACAATTTATTCACCTCTATATCTGATAAAATTGGTATGAATTATTACATTAACCATATTATTATAGTAGAAAAGAAAAGTAAATGGGTGTTATTCCCTCCGGCAAAATATACTGAAACAATACCATTCTATTTATTAGATTAATTTAATCATAAATTAATATTGTTTAGATTAATAAAAAAGTATTAAAATACATTTAAACAATAAGACATTTTTTAAATACAAAAGAGTCAAAATAATAATGAAGCGAATTCTGGTGATTGGAGCAGGGGATTATAACTGAAATTCTCCATTTGTTTTTTAATATACTTGTTCACAAGTGAGCAAAAGATCCAAACACCTGGAATAATCAAAAGTTTAAAAATCTATCTATAAGGTGATTGTAATGAAAAAAATCGAAGCAATTATACGGCCTGAAAAGCTGACTGAGACAATTAAAGGGTTAAAAGCTATAGGAATTACAGGCTTTACGGTATCTCAGGTAGTCGGAAGAGGAAAACAAAAAAGCAGTCAGGGAGTTTATCGGGGGAAAAATTACAAAGTCACCCTCCGTCCAAAAGTAAAATTGGAAATTGTCCTCTCGGATTATATGGTTGATCAAACGATAATAACAATTGTTGATGCAGCCCAAACGGGAGAAGATGGTGACGGTAAAATTTACGTTTATCCCGTTTTAGAAGCCTATAACATTCGAACAGGGAAAGCAGACGATAGTATTGATGAGTTAATCAATGAAGGGGAGTAATGACTATGGAATTAATGTATTTAAATACTGTATGGATTGTGTTAGCTGCGGCAATGGTGCTATTTATGGAAGGGGGATTTAGTTTATTAGAATCTGGTTTTGTTCGGACGAAAAATGCGGTCAATGTAACGATGAAAATTTTTGTTGATTTAACAATAGGTGTTTTAGGTTTTTGGTTAGTTGGTTTTGGGATTATGTTTGGGAAGGATGTAGTTGGAATCCTTGGTACCAGCCTTTTTGGCAGTCCGGAAAAAATTACTCTTTCCATTGAATTACCAAGTGCAGCCTTTGTGCTGTTTCAAATGGGGTTTGCGATAGCCTGTGTTTCAATTATTTCAGGTGCAGTAGCTGAACGTATGAACTTTAAAGCTTATATTATAACGGTTGCACTTATTTGTATGATTGTTTACCCGCTTTCCGGTCATTGGATTTGGAGCAGTAATGGATGGCTGGCAAAATTAGGCATGAAGGATTTTGCAGGTTCAGCTGCTATCCACGCGCTAGGAGGATTTGCTGCTTTTGCGATGGCCAAACGGTTAGGTCCGAGAAATGGTCGATTTAATTCAGACGGAACTGCCAATGTTTTTGCCCCAAGTAATATTCCTTTAGCTTCAGCCGGTGCCTTTATGTTATGGTTTGGCTGGTTTGCTTTCAATGCCGGTAGTACGTTAGACGCTTCTAATACAAGTCTTGCGTCGATCGCCCTTAATACCATGCTTGCTGGGGCAAGCGGCGGTACGACGGCTCTATTTTTAACTATGAAAAAGTTTGGAAAAGCAGACCCAAGTATGACGATCAATGGTATATTGGCCGGGCTGGTTGCCATTACAGCTGGATGTGCCTTTGTTTCTCAATGGAGTGCCATTATCATTGGGGTTATTAGTGGTTTCATTGTGATTTATGCCACTTTATTTATCGACAGCTTAAAAATAGATGACCCGGTGGGGGCTGTTGCAGTTCACGGCTTCAACGGTGTATTTGGAACGATAGCAGTCGGCTTGTTTGATCAGTCACAAGGCCTTTTAACAACAGGAGATTTCTCTCTTTTAGGAATACAGCTATTAGGAGCAGCAGTTGTTGTTGTTTGGGGACTAATCGGCGGAACAATTATTGCTAAGGTTTGTGAAATGACTGTTGGTTTCCGAGCAAAAGCACATGAGGAAGAAGAAGGTTTGGATATGTCCTACCACGGAATTCCAGCCTATAACGAGTTAGAACGATTCACAGATATTCCCGGAAGCTTATATGATTTTGAAGAAACCACAGGGATTTCTATAGCGCCTGCTGGCAGCAGAAAAGAAAGCATAATTTGAGTTTCGGGTCGGGGGGACAGGCACTTCGACCCACTATAGTTACAACATTACACAGTGTAGTCGAAGTGCCCTAGTTCTATTTTAAAGAAGCATTCCTAGTGTGTGATCTTTTGTACATGTTTACCAGGAAAATATAATATTAATGAAGCAAGCAGATTTGTTGCGGACTTTCCATACTTAAATGTATAGTTTTAGTAAAAATACATTGGGGTGGCTAGGGCTTGGAAAATCAACATGTAACTTTAGATGAAATCGTAATGAAAATAAGAAAACATACTACATTGCAGCTTCAGGAAATCTCAGTCGCTTCACTTCTAGAACCGTTTCAAGGCCAGCAGTTTTTTATTGAAGTTCTTACAGAGGATATTGAGCCGGTAGATAACCAATTTAAATTGACAGGTTATGTTAAATTACAGGGGATAACTAAGATACATGCTTATTTTCCACAGCTAGAAAAAGAGCAGCTTTTAAATATAAATGTACACGATAATGTAGTCATTACAGGATTCCTATCAACAGCAGATGATAAACGAACCTATATATTTGAAAATTGTATGCTTATCAATATTAAATAAGAGGGACGAAGAGACAGCAATGACCATTGGGTCGTGGTGTCCCTTCGTTCCTCCTTTGTTCCTAGAATCGTTTTTGTTTTCAAAAGTAATATTTAATATAAACGTTCAAACAGGAGGAACAAATGGCAGAATATCAAATGATTTGGAAAGTGGAAAGGTCCAATTATGGATGCCACAGGCTATGGAACAACTAGCAGAGGATATGTTCTTGCCTTGGATCAATTGGGTTTCGATGTGAAAATCGAGCCTTATTCTTGGCATTTCCCTATAAAAGATAAGAAATGGAAGATTTTCAGTCAATCATTCAAAATTGATGTCACGGATTCGAGGGCTTAAAGTTCTCCATTTCATCATAGATACCTCTTGCAATCGTTCTCCATGAATAATGTTCATTGATATATTTCTGTCCATTTGAAGCGATTTCTTCCAATAATTCATCCTCTCCGTAATATCGATTTAATACAGCTGCAAAATTTTCTTTATCAGCGTGAATATAATGTTTAAAATCTTTAAGTTCCAAGCCCCTGATCCCACATGTTGTTGAGAATAATGGAATACCTGCCGATAAGAATTCCAATGTTTTCAGATTAACACCTGCACCTGTAAAAATAGGATTGATGGCCATATTGGCAGAAGCAAATAGTGTTAATTTTTGCTTGTGTGAAATTCGGCTAGTTAGTTGGACGTTCGGTTTTTTATGAAGAGAAAAAGAATTCCCGCAGCCGCCGCCAATCATAAATTCAATATTAGGAAATTGATCGGCCAATTGATGAATAATGAAATGAACAGCTTCTATATTAGGAGGAAATTCCGACCCAATAAAAATAGCCTTAGGTTTCGTATTCAATTGTTTCGTGGATTTGCGCCAAGTATTTGGATAAATTCCATTTGGGGCGATTTTTACTTGCATAGGATTTTTTCCATACATCGAAATAAAGCTTTCTCTTTCCATTTCCGACGTGGCAAACACGAGATCGGCATGTTCAACTAATTTTTTTTCCTGTTTAAAGACTATCGGGAGAAATTTCCTCGCATTTTCATTTTTCCACACGAGATTGGCTAAACCGTATTCATGGTTGTGGCTGTTATAGATTCTCATCTTATCATCTTCCCCTAAATATGAATCAACCTCTAGCAGAAAAGGAGATTCATGAACAAGGATATCATTATCAGGATATAGTTTTTCAAAGGATTCCTTGTAATTTGTCATTTGACGGGAACGTTCCATCTGTTCGATTAAACTAAATTCATAGGAAGTACGATGCTTACTCCATTTAGGGTCAGGGCCCACTTTATACTCCCTGAATGTGGGGGAAAATTGAAATAGGCCGCTTTTGTGACCGGTACCCTGAGATAAGAGCGTAATATCATAGTACCGACTGAGTTCATGATAAAGATAAAAATACCGCAACGTTCCGCCGCTTGTAGGGGGAGTAATAGTGGGAAAATGATTAAGGACCAATACTTTTTTCATGATTTTTCACCTTCGATGACACTTCGAAAAACAGCTGCTGTTTCTTGAGCCGTTTTTGTCCATGAAAATGTTTTTCCTCGTTTGATGCCTTTTTCTATTAGCTTCATCTTTGTCTGTGGTTGAAGCACTTTTAGGATGGATTGGGCAAAATCTTCAGGGTTTTCAGGGTTAAATAGCAAGGCCGCCTCTCCGACAATTTCAGGAATGCTTCCCCGATTTGAACAGACAATCGGGCATTAGGATTTCATCGATTCAACTAAAGGGATGCCAAACCCTTCATACAGGGGAGGGAAAATTAAAAAGCTGGCATGTTGATATAAACTTGGCATTTCATCAGCTGGCACATATCCAAGTAGCTTTACTTGGTTTTCCAAGTGATATTCCTTTATAAATGTAATTACATCTTGAATGATAATATTTCCTTTGGAAGTAAAACCGGTAAAAACAAGAGAAATCTTCTTATAGTACTAATACAATTCGGCTGAAATCTTGACCGATTGGGTGACAGCTAAAGGGGATTTCAACATTTGTGATCCAATATGCGGTCTCTTGGAAATTTCTGTTGTGGGCTGGCAGCGTTGCTTTGTTTGACGAATTAGGACTTGAACAGGCTGATGCGTCCACATTCTTCCGTTATAAGGATTTTGTCTTATTTTCATGAATTCACTTTTGAAATCTGATAAGAATTTTTTATTCAGATCATGGATAGGATGAAATATCATTCCATAATCAATGATATTCATGCCTTCACAATTATAGCCTAAGAGCCCAATATGTTGAAAATAGCTTTCTTTGGATACGAGGATCGGTACACCTTTTTGACGCAATAAATCACTCCATGTCCAATCAAATGAATCACTTGGTGGCAATTGATGGGCAATTTCTTGTATGATCTCTTTGGACATGATGGATCCTAGCTCCTATATGTTTTTTTTTTCAAAAAATTCCTCGCCATTCATAATAATTTTTTTCGTTGGTTTATGACGTTTGGAGTTATATAGGCTTAAAATTCCGTTGGTATGGTGAAAATGTTTCTTCGTAAAGTTTAACCAATCCGGGCAGCAAATGAGGTCTGAATCCACTGTAACGAGAAGATCATCTCCGGTCGCAAGGAAATCCACATGCATTTGGCGTAAATTTCGGTCAGGGCCGATATTTTGCTTTCTTTGAATGATCTCAATCGCATTTGAAAACCATTTTTTAACTCGGTGATGCCAAATTCCGTACTGCAGTCATCGTAGATTCGTATTTGACAAGAATCCAAATTTTCCGTAAATGAAAGCGACTGCTGAAGTTTAATGAGGTATTTTTTTCGATTAAAAGTCGTGATTCCAATGGTGATTTTCAATTTGTCACCTCATTTTTACTTCTGTTCCCTTTTAATGCGTTGCGAACTAGGTTGAAATCATATCTTTTATAGTTTATGAAAATCAACATAATTGTTGAGTAGACACAAGTTTCTCCAAGAATGAATTGCATACTTTTAATTAAAAAATTCAAGAAAGAAGAGGAAAAGTAATATGCTCGAACAGGTCTCCATCCTCATTCCATTTAAAGGAGACAACGGAATAAGAAGTGCAGCACTGCAATGGGTCATACGTTTCTATCAGAACGTTATACCTGAAGCAGAAATTTGTATCGGTGAAAACAGTGACAGCTTTTTCAATCGATGTAAAGCGATTAATGCGGCGGCTGAAAAAGCACCGCGAAACATCTTTGTCCTTGCTGATGCCGATGTGATCTATGATTCGGATCTTCTCATTGAGTCCATTCATTCACTAGAAAAGGCTCAATGGGTGATTCCATTTAACAGGATATTAGATCTATCGAAGGAAAAGACAGAGGAAACACTAAAGATGGAGCCCTTTTGGCCATTAGTATTTGCAGATGGAAATTTCAATGAATATAAAATTGATAAAATGTTTGCGGGTAAATTGAATGTCTTCACCCGGGAAGCGTTTGAAAAAGCAGGGCGCTATGACGAACGATTTCTCGGCTGGGGCTTTGATGATGACGCATTCCTTCTTGCGATGAACACGCTCTGCGGCCAGTTCGTAAGTTTGAATAGACCCATTTATCTTTTCTGGCATCCTTATGTGGGAGCAGACAACAATCCACATTATAAAAGGAACCTTATACGATTGTACCGGTATCAACTGGCAAGTGGTAACCCTATAAAAATGAAAAAAATAATCCAAAATAATAGGCAGGGTTGGACGAAGGCACCTTGACCCAATGGGTTAGGTGCTTTCATCCCGTTTTTGCAGCGTGAGGGTTAAAATTTGTATAATAGTATGTATGAAAGAGCTAATATTTTCCTTTACATAAGTGATATTACTAAATAAAGGTCTATTGAGGAGGATCTTATGCAAAAAATAGTGCCACATTTATGGTATGACAAAGAAGCAAGAGAAGCGGCAATGTTTTATATCAGCTTATTTGATGATTCGAAGCTGTTAAATGTCACAGCCCTTGAAAATACTCCTTCAGGGGATGCGGAAATCGTAAGCTTTGAATTGACAGGTCAACGATTCGATGCGATCAGTGCAGGTCCTTACTTTAAATTCAATCCTTCGATTTCTTTGATGGTGGCATGTGATTCTATAGAAGAAGTGAATTCAAAATGGAAAGCACTTTCTGAAGGCGGGACTGAATTAATGCCGCTTGGTGAATATCCATTTAGTAAACGGTATGGGTGGGTTCAGGATCGTTTTGGTTTGTCTTGGCAATTAATGCTTACAAATGAAAATCAAAACGCACAAAAAATTACACCTAACTTTCTTTTCTCAAATGGATCATGCGGGAAAGCGGAAGAAGCAGTGACGTTTTATACAAACATTTTTGAGGATTCAGAAACAGTAATCGTCAGCAGATATGGACAGGGTGAGGCAACATCACCAAAGGCAAAGGTGAATTATGCTTCTTTCAATCTTTGCGGTATGAATTTTTCAGCAATGGATCATGCGGCTGAAGGAGATTTCAATTTTAATGAAGCATTTTCACTGATTGTAAACTGTAAAAATCAAAAAGAAATTGATTACTATTGGGATAAGCTATCTGCCGTCCCTGAGGCTGAACAATGCGGATGGGCAAAAGATAAATTTGGAATTTCATGGCAGATTGTACCGGATAACATCGATGAAGTCTTATTTAAAGGGACAAAAGATGAAATACAAAGTGTTAATCAAGCACTCCTAAAAATGAAAAAGATTGATATTGCTGCTTTGGAGGAAGCTCGAAAAGGGTAAGGGAGACAGCAACGGAAAAATGGCATTGCTTCGGTAGCTTATAAGGGGGATAGGTGACTGATAAAGGATAAATAATTTTGTTTCGGTAGCCAATAAGGGGGATTGGCTACCGTTAAAAGAAAAATGATCTTATTTCGGTAACCTATAAGAAATAGGCTACCGAAATAAGGAAGCGCATTACCTATTATATTGAACATAGACTTTTCGCATTTACGATACCTGGAGAATGTAGTTTTTTCTAACAGATAAGTACTTTTTCAGTTGTCTAGTACATCACCGCGTCTCATAGTTCATGACTGGGTCAAGGTGCCTGTCCCTCCGACCCACTCTGACCCATTATCGATTGAAAATGATTTATACTTCGTTGTTTTCAACTTCAACAGGGAATGTTTTGACACATCCAAAATCGGGCGCCTGAACGTTTCCATCGCACATATTGATTTTCCAATCATGCATCGGGCAGAATACTTGCTCACCGCTGACTATTCCTTCCGCAAGAACTCCGCCTTTATGCGGGCATCGGTTTGCTAACGCGCGAATGTTTCCATTAGCTAATTTAAAAAGGGCTATCTCATGTGAACAAACTATAACCGTTTTCCCAAAATTCTTTGGTAATTCATGAATCTTGGCAACCTTTATTCTTTAAAGCGTTTTTTCCATTGCAATCACTCCCAGATTTAATGATGTCAAAGGTTAATTTGATGCGACAGGTATGTTTATTTTTTCAAATAACTCTTTTCGAATCGCTTGGCTTTGAATAATATCCTTCCAAGGTTCTTTTGTTACGGATAATGCTTCGTCAAGGCGTTGGTTCAGTTCGATTCTATTTTGCTTATCCTCGATAACGGCTTTAATCATATCTAAGCCCATTCGTTCTACCCATTTAGATGTTCTTTCTAGATAGTGTGCAGTTTCCCGATAATATTGGAAATATGCGCCAGTGATTTCAATGACTTCATCACTTGTTTTCACTTTGAACAACATGTCCGCTGCTCTTAAATGGGTTCCGCCATTTCCGCCGACGTAGATTTCCCATGCACCTTCAACACCAATCACACCCAAGTCTTTAATACCTGATTCAGCACAATTACGCGGGCAGGCTGAGACAGCCATTTTGAATTTATGGGGGGTGCCGATTCGTTCAAATTTCTTTTCTAGAGCAATGCCTAGCCCCATGGAATCTTGGGTACCAAAGCGACAGAAATCTGCACCGACACATGTTTTTACGGTTCGAAGCGTTTTACCATAAGCATAACCGGATGGCATGTCAAGTTCGGACCAAACATCTGGAAGGTCTTCCTTTTTGATACCAAACAGATCAATGCGCTGACCACCCGTCACTTTTAGCAGCTTCACATCGTATTTTTCAGCGACGTCAGCAATTTTTCGTAATTGCTCAGGATTTGTTACACCGCCGTACATTCTTGGAACGACAGAGAAGGTTCCATCCTTTTGAATATTGGCATGAAGCCTTTCATTCACATAACGTGATTCTTTTTCATCTTCATATTCAAGGGGATAAATCATGCCTAAATAATAGTTTAATGCCGGCCTGCACTTCGAACATCCGCCATCTGTTTGCCAGTCAAGAACGTTCATTACTTCACGTGTATTAGTCAATTGCTTTTCGAGAATTTCTTCTATGACCTCATCTCTGGATAGCGTTGTACATCCGCAAATAGGTTCCTTTTCATTTGTAGCACTTGAACCTGTTGTTAACTCGAGTAGGTCAGCGACTAAAGATTTACATCCCCCGCATGATCGAGAAGCATTTGTACAGCCTTTAATTTGTTCAACGCTCGTAAGTCCTTGTGTTTGGATTGCTTTTATTATCGTCGCTTTCGTCACACCGTTACATCCGCAAATGATTTCATCATCCGGCATCACAGCGACAAGACTTTCACTGGAATTTCCGCCTTTTATAGATTCGAGATACTCTGAAACATTCATCTTTGTGTGGATCATTCTTAATAACTGGTTTCTTTCGTCGGTACGGCCAAAGATGACAGCACCTGATATTTTTCCGTCTTGTATAAGTACTTTTTTGTAGGTTCCTTCCCATTCATTGAATTCCTTAATGGTTTTATCCATCCTCCACAATATTTCCAGCAGAGAATACATCAACACCTGAAACTTTTAATTTGGTCCAAAGGATAGAACCTTTATATGAAACAGATGGATCCCCGCAAAGATTCTTTGCTAAAACTTTTCCTTGCTCGTAAAGAGGAGCAACTAAGCCGTATACGATTTCCCGATGCTCGGCACATTCACCGACTGCATATACATTAGGAACTCCTGTCTCCATAAGGTCATTTACGATAATGCCGCGATTGACAGGGATTCCGCTAACTGAGGCGAGGTGAGTATTCGGTTTAATTCCGACAGCCATGACGACTAAATCAGCCTCAATTTCATCACCATCGCTAAATTTCAAACCTTCTACTTGGTCTTTTCCGATAATTTCCTGCGTTTGTTTTCCCAGCAAAAAGTTCATTCCTTGACGTTCTAATTCTTTTTGAAGCAATTTGCCGGCAGTTTCATCTAATTGTCTATCCATTAGATGATTGGCAAGGTGGATGACATCGACTTTCATGCCTAAATTTAAATAATCCTCTGGCAGCCTCTAGTCCTAGCAATCCTCCGCCAATCACTGCTACTTTTTTATAATTGATTGAGTATTCAATCATCTTTTCACAATCTTCGATATTTCGGAAGGCTGTTACCCCATTTTTATCGCTGCCAGGTATTGGGAGAATAAAAGGGATAGAGCCTGTAGCCAAGATTAATTTATCGTAGCTGACCTCCCGTTTTTTATCTGAATAGACCATTTGTTTATTTGTATCGATATGAACAATTTTTTCCCCTGAATAAACAGTAATATGTTTTTCTTTATACCAATTCCAATCATTTAATGTAATGTCATCAATGGAGGTATCCCCTTGTAACACTTTCGATAATTGGATTCAATCATAGTTGGGGTGTGGTTCTTCACCGAAAACGGTGATGTCAAAACGGTTTGTTTCAATTTTTAAGATTTCCTCAATTGTGCGAATTCCTGCCATTCCATTACCTACTAATACAAGTTTTCCCGTTTCATACAGCCGCCTCCGATTTATGTTTTAAGTTATGGTCTCATTATAGAATCATGAAATGAAACAAACCACAATGATGGAAGAAAATCTAACGTTAAAAATAAAAACATTTGTTAAATCTTCCAATAGATGTTACATTTTATAACAAGTAATAATAATCTAAATAGACAGACAATATTTATAGCGGGGTGAGATAGTGAAAGACAAAACCTCTTATAAAGACAAAAAGGTTATATCGATTGGGGTTATCAGTGAGTTAACTGGGTTATCAGAAAGGCAGATTCGTTATTATGAAGAAAGAAAATTAATTTTTCCAGAAAGAACGAACGGCGGTACACGCAAATACTCTTTTTCCGATGTAGAAGCTTTGGTCGACATTGCTAATAAAATGGAGGATGGTGTCCAAACATATGAAATTAGACAAGAAAAAATCAGGGAGAAGAAAAAAATAGACAAAGAAAAAATACGTAAACAAATGCTGAAGGGTCAAATCAATGCTCAATTTGGAGTACAAAAGTGAGGGAAGGGGCGAGGCTACACTGTCCCTTCGTCTTAAAAATTTGTATAAAAAAAGGAGATAAGAGATAATGAAATAACAGAAAAAAATAATATTTCAAATGAATTTCATTATTTTCAGAAAGGTGTTTATCATGGAATTAGGGTTAAAAGGAAAAGTCGCATTAATTACAGGTTCAAGCAGGGGGATTGGCTTAGAAACAGCTCTTTATTTAGTAAAAGAAGGTGCCGATGTAACCATTTGTGCAAGAAATAAACAGCGTTTAGAGGAAGCGGCAGCATATATTCTAGAACAAACAGGGAAAGAAGTATTAGTTGTAGAAACGGATGTTAAAAATGAAGAGGGTTGTCAAAAGGTCGTTTCGGCTACCGTTGAAAAATATGGCCGGATAGATATTTTAGTTAATAACGCTGGTACGTCTCAAGCCCATCCGTTTGAAGAAGTTGGAACAGAACTTTGGCAGCAGGATCTTGATTTAAAACTATTCGGCGCCATACATTGCTCGCGCTATGCCATACCGTATATGCGAGAGGTTGGGGGAGGCGCGATCATCAATGTGACAGCGATTATTGGAAAAACACCTCCTGCAGCGTCATTACCTACTTCAGTCAGCAGGGCAGCAGGGATGGCCCTAACAAAAGCTATGAGTAAGGACCTTGGTCGAGATAATATTCGTGTCAATACCGTATGTATCGGCTGGATTCAAAGCGAGCAAATTGAAAAAATGTGGAAAGATCAGGAACCGGAACTATCATGGGAACAGTTCTCTAGAAAAGAGCGTCAAATCCCATTAGGACGTATTGGAAATACTGATGAAGCAGCTAAAGTGATAACTTTCCTTGTTTCAGATGCTGCTTCATATATATCAGGCACATCCGTTAATATCGATGGCGGTCTGGCAGGCACATTATAGGAAGGTCAAAGGGACAGGCGTCTTGACCTAGGGTCGAGGTGCCTTCATCCCATTAAAAAAACTCGGATATATTAGTTATTCCGAGTTTTTTTAGGTTGGACGCTTTCTGAAAGGGATAGAATGCCCCAGTTCATCATCATATTTTTTTCGAATAATCTTTCATACCATTTTAATTCTTTTGAATCATTACGTTTACTTTTATTAAATTGATCATTCTTCATCGATAACACTTCCTGTATATATTTTCTTTAGAACGAAAATTAATCTTTAAGAACTATTATTGTTTTCAACGTGATTATAGTAATATATACATTTAGGTTTGTAAAGATAATAGACTTTAAGTAAACGTATTACATTTAAAGAATTTATCAAGGTGCAAAAAGATTTTTCAAAATAGTTATAAAGAGGCAAGATGCCAACTTCGTTTCAAACATTATAGCTTCAATTGAAAATAGCGTTCAACGGCTTTACCTATTTCATGTTCTTCTAATTTTACTTTGTTTTTTACTCTCCCTTTGACAATGATTAACGTATTTCCTATTAAGGTGATACGTCCTTCTTCCGTTACTTTAGACAAGAAATAGACTTTATTAAACTTAGATTCAGGTGATGTCTCAGTCAGCACACATATTGGATGGATATTTTCCAAATTCCATTTTTTTGAAGACGTTCCAAATCGATATTGTGTTTCCCACTCACCATCGGTCTTTTTTTGCAAATACAACAAAGATTGAGTTTCATCTCTTTTTACTCGGTAAAGCCCGTCACTATCAATCACTTCTTCCCCGCTCAATGGAACAGGCAGCCGCGGGCAATTACCGCCAAACCCAACGTCCACCAAATATTCTCTATCCTCAAGTGGAACGATGATAAACAGATGTCCATTTTCAAGCGCCCATGCTCCATTTCCCGCATATACAGTACCTGCCATAAGATACGGCTGAAAACCAAGCTCTTTTAACAGGTGATAAAATAAACCGTTTAACTCATAACACACGCCTCCGTGGTGATCGAGTACGATTTTTTCATAAAGATCATCCGGACTTAATGAGAGCGGCTTTTTATTCAAAATATCCATATTTTCAAAGTGTACATTGAGTACATGCTGTTTCTGGAGATGAGCCAGGTAATTATAGTCCAGCTTTTCTTTCTTTACCACTTGAATACGATCTAAATATTTTTTTATGTTCATATTTATCACCTAATTTGTTTTTTTGATCATTTTATTACTCTCTCTGAATGATGGGCGATAAGAATACATTTGGTCAAACAAGATGCTCCTATATAGTACGTTTTGTCTGTATTTTTTATTAGTGTTGCCATGTTAAAATGTAGAATTTCCTTAAATCTTTCACTTCCCTATGATACAGTGATAGAAGTAATATTCAAGAAGGGGGAACAAAATTGAAATGGTTAAACTGGGGAGTATCCGGACTATTGGCCTGCGGATTGTTGGCGAGTTGTGTTACGTCTAAATCATCCGAGCCAAAGAAAGAAGATGTTGAGGTAAAGGAAACAATGGAAGAGAAGAAAGCTAAGATTGACCCGAAAGAATGGAAAATCGTTCCGCCGCCGCCTGAATTAGAAAAGCCAAATTTCGAAGCTAATGCAAAAGAATGGGTTGCGCTAAGGGCCAAAGAATTTTCACAGGTATCAACCGATCCGAATGAAAATTATGCCAAGGCGGAATCCGCTTCACATGAATTAGATACGTATATCAGATTCACCGTTGAAGGGATTGACATTCAAAAAGATCTTGAAAATTTGCATAGTTTGGGTGGGACAATCGGACATTTGAATTACATGAAATCGGAACAAGAAAAACAAGGAATCGGAGCCGCGGAAACAATCACTCAATTGGATCAAGCGTACAAATATATGTCAGAAATCCTGCACGACCTTGATATCATAATGAACCATGGAGGCAAAGGCGAAACATTTGGGGTAACGCATCAATTGAACGGTGAAAACACTTCAAAGCTTGAAGCATTTTACATGGGCGATGATTAAAAAGGGACAAAGGAGAACGGGACGAAAGGACAGGTATCTTGGACCAGTATATTTCTGTTCCACAGCGGAAGATTGATTTAACGAAACTTATTTCTAAATAAATCGTATATTTTATATAGAGGATTGTGGCTTTTATAGTATCTAATAATAATGCTTAGAAAGGAGAGGATAGAGAAATTCAGGGATAAAAAAATCTTCATTTGAGAAGTTCATTTATATGTTTAGTTCTTTTTCTTATTTTGTTAATCTTAATGTACAATCAATTTACATATTTAGGTAATGTTATTTATTGGTGGCTTCTAATCCTTCCGCTATTTGGGATCATTGAAGCGATACTAGGTAAAGGGAATAAAAAATGGCCATTACTTATTCTTAACACAGCCTTACTGGTTGTTAGTTTAGTCATATTGTTTTGAACCTTAGTTTGCTATTGTTAAATGATGATGAACAGAACTATGGGAGCTGATCATTATGACATATGCGCCTTTTAAAATCCGCATTTTCGCTTTCTTAATAGATTATCTCGTTATCGTTCTTTATGGTATTTTTGTAGTTGGTACTATTTCAATCGTATTTCGATCATATATTAGCCCCTTATTTTCAAGTTCCCCAGTAATAGCTGAATTCACAGGCTTCATTATGATGACGTTGCCAGTTTCGCTTTATTTTATTTTTTGTGAATGTTGTCAATGGCAAGGAACATTAGGGAAGCGGAAAATGGGTATCCGCGTTGTTGATGGCAACGGACAGTGCATTGGAATCGGTCGTTCAGCTATTCGAACTGCTATCAAGTTTCTTCCTTGGGAGGTTGCTCACTTCGGAATATGGAGAATCATGCTTCCAACAGACTTCTCTGAAATTACAGTTTATGTGATTCTAAATGCTGTTAATCTTGTCATATTATTATATCTAATCATTCCACTCACTAATAAAAAAAGGAAAAATATTTATGACTGGATAGCAGGAACAGAAGTAGTGCATTGATTATAGGACCAGATATGATCTGGTTCTTTTCAGTTTCATTAAACTGATCATTAATATATTATCCTGATAGTCACAGTACGCTGAATATTATTCTATTCCCTTGACTAATATTTTATTTAATTCACGTACTTTATCATATGATTCTAATAATTGTTGAGGTACGAGAGTTCTCCCATATTCCCAAGCATTCGTTTCGATTTCAGATTTAAGCCTTTCTTTTTCTTCTTCGTCACCATACATAAGAATTCTTAAATCATGTTTGTTTTTCTTAAAATCTAAATAATACCCGAGCTCGTGATAAAGAATAATTTTAACAAGATTTTCATCCGTTTCCTTCACTTGTACTTTCATTATACTTATATAACCATTAATTTTAAGATAATTAAACTTTATCGTATTGATCGATACATTATAACTCATAGGCGCAGTAAGTTTATTGTTAAATTCATACTTAATATTTAATTTATGCTCCTTTAACGTACCTTCAATTATCCTCTCAATATCCCAAATATATAGCATTTTAATATCCCTTTCTTAAAGTAAAACAAAAATAACAGATGTTCTACATATTGAAAAAATGATGAAGAATTCTCTCCAAATCATATATTAGCTTAATAAAAGCATTAAGTGAATAGTATAAAAATCTATGAGTCCATATACCGGATTATATTGACTTTGATTCGTATTTTCGGTCCAAGGTTCATACGTCCGATAAATTCACATCAAATACATTTAAAAAGAAAATAATAATGATAATTGATAATCCCCATGCTAAAAAAGGACGTTTGTAATGAATATACAGCATTACAAAGAGAATAATATCAAACAAAAATGACCACCACATGTTCCAGCCGTTGAAATGTTCGATAAGATTGAAAACATGTAGTCCAAGAATTTCTGTAATTACGTACAGAATCACCCAGAAAACTATATAAAAAATCTGTTTCATTCTCTTTTTAGGGAAGTTACATAAGTATATGATAACGGTGGCAGGATACACCGTTATCATAATCCACAAATTTGTTAATAGATGATTCGGGAATAACCAATTTTTGTTATAACTCCATGTTCGTTCACTATATGTAAAAAGGTTATAAAGTAAATCACCAATAATCAAGAATAGTATTGTTGGATAATACTGTTCTATTTTTCTCCAATCCCCATACTTCCATCCAAGAAGGATACATATTATTCCAAAGCTAACCATTAAAATCAAGACCTTTTCAAATATTAAAATTTCTACTCTGTAATTTGACTGTAGGGAAAATTCAAAAAATAATCAGTGATAAAAATCACATATGGTTTAAATGAACAACTCGTATTTTACAAAGGTACGAACTGCACCTCGCTTCACGAGATAAAAGTCCTCTAGTCAAACACATAATTTATGTAGGTACAAGTTGATAGTCGAATAACAACCGAATAGGATGATGTAGACAAACGAAAGGATGTGCCCATTATGTATCCAAATCATTATCATGGTTTTTATCATGATCCATATCATCAGTTAGATTATTTCCAGTCAACACCGTATCCATCTGAAGATTTTTATTATGATGGTTATGATGAAAGAATATTTGGTCCCATGGGACCACCGCAAGGACCTCCTCCTGGATCTCATGCTCCTGGTCAAGGCTCCCAGTCTGGACCACCAAGCGCACCACCACCATCTTACGTTCCAGCTCAAACACAACAAGCTACAGCTTTTGCAGTGGATCCAGGCAGTATTAGACACTGTTTATTCAGATATACGTATGTGTGGCTAAATAATCGCCAGCAATTTTGGTTTTATCCAACATTTGTTGGCCGGACTTCTGTCTCTGGATGGCGTTGGAATGGCTTTAGATGGTTGTTCTTTGGAATCAGTCTAAGACAAATTCAATCGTTTACTTGTATATAAAGATAAAATAAGGAAACCTCGAATCTGCTGTATAAATCGTTAAATCGACTAATCTCTGTAGAGTTAATTCTCTACAGGGATTTTTTTATATGTAATGATTTCTTTGAAATTAAAAGAAAAACTTTTATGATGCCTGTCGCTTTGTTTCTAAAGTTTCTGCAAAAATTGTAATAAAAAATAAATAATTGTAAATAAATTGGGATTTTTAATAGATTAACCGTTATAATAGTCAAAGGGAAATTATTGAAATTTCTATATATTCCAATAGAAACTTTGTAATTTCAAATACTTTTGGGGGGGACGTTAGATTGAAAAGAAAAAAGGTTTGGATACCAATTGTTTCTGTTGTTGGATTGACTGCGATTGCCATGCTGGTCCTATTTTTATTGAAGGATAAAAATGCTGAAATGGCCTCAGGTACAGATATACAGGAAATGCCAATAACCGTTCAAAAAGCTGCAGAAAAAGAATTAACAGAAACGATTCTTGTGACAGGTGAAATTGTGCCTGAGAGTGAGCAAAAGGTATATATAGAGCCTGACAAAGGAGAAATCATCGAATATAAAGTTACTGAGAACCAAACGGTAAAGGCGGGTGAGCCTTTATTTTTATATGATTCTTCAAAACTAGAAGTTGAATACAATGGAGCTGTCCGTGAAAGGGATTTAATTAAACTTAGAGCAAAAGCAGAAGAGGCACAAATAGCAGAATTGAATAAGCAAATAGCTGCTGCAAAGAAGAATCCTGCAGGGGAATCTGATGGGGAATCGGTCGATGTTAATCAGCTGACAAAAGAAAAGGCCCAATTGGAACTCCAATATGAAAACACAAAATCAGAAGCAGCGTCCGCTCAAGAGAGAATCAATGAAAGTGCTGACCGGAAGAAGGAAATGACAGTTGTCAGTAAAATTGACGGTATTGTTGTGAAGGTGAATCAAAACATCGCGAAAACGGAAACAGGTGCTTCGGAACCAGTCATACATATTATTTCTAATAGTCCGTATAAAGTGATTGGGACGATGAGTGAATTTGATGCAGTGAAGATTCAACCGGAACAAGCAGTTGTAATCCGGCCAAAAGTGTTTAAGGACCGAGAATGGAATGGTGTTGTTGAATCGGTTTCTCAGTTTCCAAATGAAGAGGGAGCCAGCGGGGATATGATGGGAGCACCTGGTGGGGGAAATGTAACGATGTATCCATTCAAGGTTGCGATTACAGATGATACATCAGAGCTCCGCCAAGGTTTCCATGTGTCACTAGAAGTAAAAATTGTTGGGACAGAAAAAAAGCCTGTGATCCCGCATAGTGCGATTTTAGATGAGGGCGGAATCGCTGTCACTTATGTTCTTGTAGACGGAAAAATGGAAAGACGAGAAGTAAAAACAGGTTCAATGAATGATGAATTCATCCAGGTAATCGAAGGTGTGAAGAATGATGAGCTAGTCGTTATCACTCCGAATGAAGGAATGTACGATGGAATGGAAGTGACCTCTTTTGATGAAATTAAGTGAGATTACTAAGATTTATGGAAAGGGCTCTCTAGAAGTACCTGTTTTGCATGGAATTAATCTTACAGTTGAAGACGGAGAATTTGTGGCCGTTATGGGACCATCAGGATCTGGAAAATCAACGTTAATGAATATTATTGGTTTTTTGGACTATCCTTCTTCAGGAACGTATGAATTGAATGATGAAATGATTGGGACAGAAAAGGAAAAAAAGCTGACAAAGTTAAGGAATGAACACATTGGGTTTGTCTTTCAACAGTTCTTTTTGCTGCCTAGACTTTCGGTGCTCAAAAATGTTGAGTCTCCGCTCATCTATGCAGGCGTACCAAAGCGGGAAAGAATCGAAAGGGCCAAACTCATGCTTTCAAAGGTTGGATTAGGTGATAGAATGACCCATTTACCTAATGAATTATCCGGTGGACAAAAGCAGCGGGTTGCGATTGCGCGGGCGCTTGTGAATAATCCCTCGATAATTTTAGCCGATGAACCAACAGGTGCACTCGATTCCAAGACAAGTGAACAGATTATGGATTTATTCGTCCAACTCAATAAAGAGGGTAAAACGGTCATTATCGTTACACATGAGGAAGAAATTGCTGCTTATACAAATAGGGTGATTACGTTAAGGGATGGCGTGATTACGGATGACCATAGGAGGACGCTATGAGCTTAGTAGAGAGCTTTAAATTAGCGTTATACTCGATCTGGAAGCATAAGATTCGTTCGATATTGACCATGCTGGGCGTCATAATTGGTGTCGCAGCTGTTATTATCATTGTTGCCATTGGTCAAGGGGCAAAAACGAAAATGACTGAAGAACTGTTTAGTACAGAGAAGAATGCGGTGGATATTTTTTATCAACCAATGCCTGTAGAGGGAGAAGCTGAATCAGAAATGTTTTGGGTAGAGCCTGAATTAACCTCGGAGGATGTTGTCATCCTTTCCGAGGTTCCAGGTGTAGAGTCGGTGATTGCGACAAACCAAGGCTGGGGTCCAATGGTGTACAATGATCAGCAAGGAGAAATGGAAATTACAGGGGTCGGACCCGAGTTTTTTACTGCAAGGGATATCCAATTGGCTGAAGGAAGATCCATTAACCTAAGGGACAATGATGGAATGAACCGGGTAGTCATGATTGATACTGTGGCAAGAGAAAAGTTTTTCAAGAATAAAGAAAATATAATTGGTGAGATTGTTGATGTAAATGGAAATCCATATAAGTTAGTCGGGGTGTATGAATCACCGATACCAGAGCAGTATCGTGCTAGTGAAAACGGTGAAATGCTTATGCCGAGAACAGTGATCTCGATGATGTTTGGGAATCGAGAGATTGAGAGATTAGCCATTGTTGCAGGTGACCCTGAGAAAATTTCTGAAACAGGAAGATTGGCTGCTGAAACATTAACCTCGAAAAAAGAGCTGGAAGACGGGATGTATACGATTAATGACTTTTCAGAATATGAGAAAGAAGTAGATACCGTCATTACTTTAATGACACTGTTTATTGGCAGTATTGCAGGCATCTCTCTATTAGTTGGGGGCATCGGGGTCATGAATATTATGCTCGTTTCCGTAACAGAAAGAACGAGAGAAATCGGAATTAGGAAAGCAATAGGGGCTACAAGAGGAAGAATCTTACTGCAGTTTCTAATAGAATCGATGACACTGACTTCAATTGGAGGAATGGCCGGTATTGGGTTAGCCATGATCGGATCTATGCTTGTGACGAAATTCTCGCCAATTGCTGCTACAGTAAGCCCGCTTGTTATCATCATAGGTGTAGGCTTTTCGGCCTTTATCGGCATTATTTTTGGCATCCTTCCAGCAAACAAGGCCGCCAAACTAAGTCCTATCGAAGCCTTAAGGTATGAATAAAATGAAAGAATCTCTGTGGAGTTTATTCTCTGCAGGGATTTTTTTATTTGTAATGATTTTTAATCATTTTAAGCAGCTTGAGAAGTTTCAGGGTGAAAACGAAAATCCTAAATTTCATGGATATAAGGGCCGAATCAATATCAGGCAGGCACCAGTTAACCCGACTAATGTCTCGGAAAAATTTGTTTCGGCGATTGTAGATGCAACAGGGGTAGATAAGATTCTTGATTATAATGATCCTACTACACCAATTGGTGCTTTTACCCAATGGCAATTATATCAAAAACCATATGGACAACGAGAGGGCTCATCAACCGCCTTTCTATCTCCTGACATTTTGACACCGGATGGATTGGGGGAAAATGAACGAAAATTACGTGTATTTTATTATTCCACCGTACTTCGAATTCTTTTCGAAGGTAGAAGGGCAGTTGGAGTTGAATTGCTTAAGGAAGGAAAGATGCTTAAGGTTTATGCACGAAAAAAAGTCATCATTTCTGCGGGAATAAACAGTCCTCAGCTCTTAATGTTTTCTGGAATCGGACCAGTAAGAGAGCTGCAACAGGCAGGCATACCTATTGTTTTCAATAATCCTAATGTAGGAAAAAATGTAACCAACCATACTTTGAACACGGCTATTTTTTCGATGAATCAAAGAGATATGGCTGATCTCCAAGGGGATCCTTTTGCTCTATACACAGGAGGAGCTTTCTTACCACATCCTTTTTCAAGGATGAACGGCCGCCGGAGTGTACAACTGATTGGTACTGTTTCAGAGGGGAACTTAATCATTGTGGTTATTTTTCTGCAACCGAGGAGTCGGGGAACGATTAGAATCCAAAATAACGATCCTTTGAAAATAGTTCTAGCGGACGAAGGGTTCCTTGACAACCCTTTCGATATGGAGACTATTAAAGCGATTTTCAGAATGTATATCAAACCAATGGCCATGAAGCTTTCAACAATCGATTCTGCCTATCAGTTATTAAATCCAACGATTGATACAATTGACAATGATGAAGCCCTTGAAGAATATATTAAGGAAAACTTTGGACATAATCATCACCAACAAGGCTTTTTGAGAATGGCCCCTTTTTCGAGAGGAGGGGTGGTGGATAATCAAGGCAGAGTCCATGGTGTCGATCATTTAATTGTAGCGGATGCTTCCATTATCCCGTTTAGCGTAGATGGAAACACATCAGCTGCAGCCTATTTAATTGGATATACGGTGGCAAAAAATTTAATGCAAGAAGAGTGAGAAAAGGTAGGAGTTGAAAGCATTTTCTGAAAGTCGATGTTTCCTTTGTATCTTTCGATAATTTGAGAATATGATAAATGTGCCAGGCAACATCCGTATATTTGGATATTGCCTGCCACATTTTACTTCCTTCCTGAATGCTACTCAAAAATTGATAGTAAGAAAGGAATAATGAACATGCTATTGATGAACGTATAGATATAAATAAATTAGAAACCCACACCTTTGGGTGGAAGTGACAAAGTGTCGTTTATAGTCATTAATTGCAATTAAATATTCATTTAATTATTTGAATAATGAGAATATAATGAGGCGAATGCCAATTTTTTGTTAGAGGAGGAACAAGAGGTGAAGTTCAAGTATTTTTCTATAATCCTAGGGTTTATACTGATATTGAACACACTCGCAGCACCATTTGTATTAGCTAAAAATCCAGATGTCCCTAAGTCGAAGCTTAACATTGTAGCGATAGGAGACTCCATTACGTTTGGATATCCACCCCCATCAACGACAGGCTTTCCTGATTTGATTTCAGGTGCAAGAAAGGTTGTGAAGTTTGGCGGGAGTGGTGCAACTTCTTCGCAGTTATTAGAGGCCATTAATGCTAATCCAAAGGAATTCAAAGCCGCCGTAAAAAGGGCCGATGTCATTACGATTAATATCGGAAGCAATGATTTCATGCAGGCAACTGGTATTGCAGCCCTTTTTGCAAAACTACAGCCTATGGTGCCAAACCTAGAGGAAAATCTAGCTAACGGGGAAATCGTTAAAGCTATAAGTTCCACACCACTCACACCTCTGACAGAGCAACCACTTAAACAATATTCTACTAATTTATTAACAATAATTGAAACGATAAAAAAACACACGAAAGCTCCAATCCTTTTATATAACCTGTATAATCCAATTGTATTTAGCGGAAATCCGATTTTCGATCAGTTCCTTGAACCATTACATAATTTTATTAAGGAGAATATATTGGTTGTAAATAGTACGATCCAACAAGTTGGAGTCGTAACCGGTATTCATGTAGTTGATGCATATTCAGCATTTGCTAAAAACCCAGAAGACTTTATTTATCCATTTGATATCCATCCAACACCAGCAGGACAACAGGCTCTAGCATCATTAGCTGATTTAAAATTACAAACAATAAAAAATGGAAAAAAATAAGGTAAATAATAATCATTAAAAGGGACGAATGGACAGGACTTTAGACCAGCAATGAACTGGTCCAAGGTGCCTGTCCCTTCGTCCCTTTGTTCCGTGGAACATAATTGTGAAACGAGATTATTCGGGTTGTTACAGTGACATGCATGTTTTTCCAGCCTAAGTGACAAAATAAATTATCAAAATATCAGGTGGGGGATCATTCATGCTATTTTTTCGGGGGTACAATAAGAAACCGAGTTCTTCCCAACAACTGAATCATACCCCTCATCAAGAAACGATAAGCTCCGAATTAATGGATAATATTGAAGAAATCCAGTCTATTTTTTATAGTACACCAGATCTCATTGTGAGGTATTTAGTTATAAAACAAACACAGAGCCAGGCAGCTCTGGTTTATTTGAGTGGAATAACCGATACTAAGATGATTTTTAATCATGTGTTGAATCCACTTTTATTTGAGGCTTACAAGGGTGAAAGTGAAAATGATTTAAAGGTGTCACTTGGTCACATCAGAGAAACGAATACGTGGCCACAAATTGAGAGTGCGATTTTAAATGGGGAGTGCGTCTTGTTTGAAGATAAATGCACTGAAGCCTTTATTTACGATACTCCTTCCTTTCCCAAGAGGTCTATTGAAGATACGTCAATTGAATCTTCCTTAACTGGGGCACATGTAGGGTTTACTGAGACAGGAGGTGAAAATGTAGCATTAATCCGGAAGCACATTCACAACCGAGAATTGAAAATAAAGGAAATGACTGTCGGAAAAAGGGGGAAATTGAATCTATCGATCTTGTATCTAGCAGATGTCGCGAATCCAGAAGTGTTGAAAGAACTTGAGAATCGAATAAAGAAAGTGGAAGTCGATAGCGTTATAAACGCAGGTGCACTTGCAGAATACATTGAGGATAACCCTTACACTCCTTTTCCACAACTGTTATTAACAAGAACGTCCTGATTTTGCGGCTTCAGAAATTTTACAAGGAAGAATCGTAACAGTAGTAGACCGATCACCAAGTGTCATTATTGGACCTGCCACATTTGATTCTTTCTTCAAGACGATTGATGATTATAGCTCCCGTTGGATGGTCGCTTCTTTTATACGTCTTATGAGATATTTCGGTTTTTTTATCGCCATCTTTCTACCAGCTACATACATCGCTATTATTTCCTTTCATTTTGAAGTCATACCTATCAAGCTGCTGTTGTCCTTAGGCGCATCAAGAGAACGGATTCCTTTTCCTCCTTATATAGAGGCATTTATTATGGAGATTACTTTAGAAATGCTAAGAGAGGCGGGGATCCGGCTCCCAGCTAAAATTGGGCAAACAGTAGGGATTGTTGGCGGTATCGTCATTGGTCAAGCAGCTGTGGAGGCTGGAATTGTAAGTAATATCATGGTGATTGTTGTAGCTTTAACAGCTGTAGCCTCTTTTATTATTCCTAATTATGAAATGGGTTCATCGATTCGAATCATTCGGTTTCCGATGATGATATTTGCATCGCTCTTCGGATTTGTGGGACTTACAGTTGGTTTAATGATTTTACTGGCACATTTCGTTGCCCTTGAATCTCTAGGAACACCGTATGGAAGTCCTATTGCACCTTTACGTTTTCCAGATTGGAAGGATGCACTTATTCGGTTTCCGCTATGGTCGATTTATAAGCGCCCATTAAGTACAAAAGCCATTCAAATGAAAAAAGCAAAATCCAATCATCCAGAGAGTGATAAACAGTAATGAAAAACATAAAAAATAACATTACGTTGATGCAATATATTTTATTAATTCATGGTGTCCAAATGGGGGTTGGCATATTAACATTGCCACGTGAAGCAGCTGAAAAAGCCGGAACAGATGGTTGGATTGGCATCATCATTTCTTGGTTTTTTTCGACAATGGCTAGTTTAATTATCGTACGAATTATGAAGAAATACCCGAATGGTACGATCCTTGATCTTTTGACTCATTATTTTGGGAAATGGATAGGACGGGCAGGCACCATTATATTTGCTTTGTATTTTGCTGTATTATCTAATGTTGTTTTTATTAGAGAAGCTCTTTTTATCCAAGCGTGGATTTTACCTCGTACCGAAATATATATATTAATTTTGTTATTATCCATTCCTAGTTATCTAATCGTTCGAAAAAATATCAGTATATTAGGCAGGTATTCTGAACTTGTCTTTTTCATGACCTTGTGGATGGCACTCTTTTATTTGATTACCTTAAAGGATGCCAAGTGGCTTCATTTACTTCCTATAATAAAGGAAGGATGGATACCCATTTTTGCTTCTATAAAAATGGCCATATTTTCCTTTATCGGTTTTGAAATTGCCTTTTTCCTTTATCCTTATTTACAAAAGAAAGAGCAAGCCTCCATTGGAATTGTGATTGCTAATACCCTTTCTTTGCTTGTATTCTTGGTCATAACAATTGGAGCCTTTGCTTTTTATAGTCCTGATGAAATTACCATGTATAATGAACCGACCATTGAGATGTTAAAGGTCCTTGAATTTGTATTTATTGAACGATTGGAAATTGTGTTTTTTTCCTTTTATTTATTTGTGATGTCTACAACGGTCCTGCCATTCATGTTCATGACCGTCTTTTGTACAAGTCATTTGCTTGGAAAAAAAGATCATCGTAGTCATTTAGCTTGGTTTTTTCTTATTGAATTTGTATATGTTGTGTTGTTTCCTCCTAGTTTTGATCGAAATACCTTCTCCCAGCATATAATCGAACAAGTGAGCTTGATACTTGCATTTGCCTTTCCTCTATGTCTATGGGGATATGTCTCGTTGCATGGTCTTTTTAAAAGGAGGGCAATCAAATGAAACCCATATGTCATGCTATGTTCTTCATTTTTCTTGTTGTTACACTTTCAAGCTGCGGAAGAAATATTCCACTAGAGGATTTAACGATTTCATTGATTCTTGGTATTGATCTCGATGATAAAAATAATTTAATAATTTCTGAATCAAATCCAGTGTTTAATAAAGATGCAAAGAAAAATATTGAAACCTATCAACTAAAGTCAAAATCAATACGGGAATCTAGAAAATATTTTGATGCTTTGACAACGGGAGAGGTTACTGCTGCAAAAATTCAAGTATTACTGATAGGAAAACGAGTTCTAGAACATGAGGATTGGTTTTCTATTTTGGATACAGTTTATCGGAATCCTACTTTTTCCATTAATTCAAGAGTCATAATGGTTGATGGACCTGTATCTGACGTTATTCTCTATGAGCCACCAGATAAGCCACAATTACCTTTGCATTTGAAGGAAGTCATTGATAAAAACAATGAGAGAACAAGGACCGTAAATAGCACTCTTCAAGTGCTTCATAGACAAATGTACGATAAGGGAATCACTCCTTCGATATCGGCAATAAAAAAAGAAAAAGATATTGAATTAGTTGGAGTATCACTGTTGGATGATAATGGAAAGTATGTTGATAATCTCAGTATTCAAGAATCGTCACTCCTCCTGATCTTAAAGGATGAACAAAATAAAGAATTAACGTTATCTATGCCGATGCCAGCAATAAATGATAAGGGGGGGATCTTCAATAAGAACGAGTTAAGTTTTGATGTTAGTCGGATTAATTCAAAAGTTAAGGCAAAATACGACAAGGATCAATTTCATTTCAACTATAAGATTCATATGGCCGTAAATGTTGTCGAACGATTATTTCCGGCAGATATGGTTACAAAAAATGAACTAGAGAAGATGATTGAGAAAGAATTGAAATCTCGATTTGAGGGTCTTATTAAGAAAATCCAAGAGAACAAAATTGATCCAATTGGACTCGGACTTTATGCGAGGGCCTATCAATATGAACACTATAAAAAAGTTAAAGACCATTGGGTTGACACTCTTGCGAA
Source organism: Niallia oryzisoli (assembly GCF_036670025.1). Classification (NCBI taxonomy): domain Bacteria; kingdom Bacillati; phylum Bacillota; class Bacilli; order Caryophanales; family Bacillaceae; genus Niallia; species Niallia oryzisoli. The sequence continues at coordinate 2,825,763 of NZ_CP137640.1, forward strand.
ATCAAACATTAATGTTTCTGTTGACATCGACTTACAATCGATGGGTGCAATGAAGTGATTCCAGAGGATCTTTTTCACCGATCCCGGAAGGTTCTGCCGTATCTAGCATAAAAAAGCAATCCGTTTGAGGTAAAAATCTCTACAGGGATTGCTTTTTATTTGTCAAAGAAACGATGGATCAAGCGTTTCCATTATGTATTTCTTTTAAATTTAATGAAACGATAGGAGATATAAATAAGATAGAGCGGGGTCGCCACATATAGTAAATAAGGGAATTTCCCACGAGATTCTATATTGACCATGAATAATAATGCTCCTAAAAAGATAGTGACAATCGTACCGTACTTTGGCAATGGTACTTGTTTAAGGCTTGGAATTCTGATTGTACTCACCATCAAAAAACATAAAGCAGTGAAAATAACGATGGTGATTACACTTGGAATATGCTTATTAAATAAAGTTAATATGGCTAATATTCCACCAGCAGCTGTGATGGGAACTCCGGTAAAGTATTGGCTTGATTCCTTTTCAGGTGTTACATTAAATCTTGCTAAACGGTAAGCCCCAAATAAGGGAAATAGCCCTGCAACAGCAAAACCAATCAAGCCATTATTATGTAATATTGTGTAATACACTAAAAAACAGGGGGCAACCCCAAATGTTACGATGTCGGCCAAGGAATCTAATTCTTTTCCTATTTGACTTTCGACATGCAGCATCCTTGCGATACGTCCATCCATACTGTCTAGCATCATCCCGATAAGAACTAAGACGGCTGCATTTTTAAATTGATGGTCAGCGGCATAGCCAATGGACAAAAAACCGCAATATAAATTACCTAACGTAAAAATATTAGGTATACTTTTCTTTATTTCCATAAGTTCTGTTCACCTTTAATTGAAGTAGTGGTTAGTATTTTTTGTTCGATAACCGATATGAAATGAAGAAATAGACAAAACCAATAAACAGTAGAATCCACAGCATTTTTGAAAAATGAGGCAGATAATGTGTGATGATTTCCCAATTACTTCCCAATATGTTACCGAGCATAATAAAAAAAGACACCCAAATGACTGCACCTAAGTAGGCAAAAATAGCAAAATACAAATAGCGATAGGTTGTGATACCAGCAACATACGCGGTTACATGCCGAACACCAGGTAAAAAATAACCACTTAAAAGAAAAAGTCCGCCATATTTGTGAAATCGTTTCTGAACCCAGTTAATATTCTTTTCTGATATTTTCACCTTTGGACCAAATCGTCTGATAAACGGAAGTCCAAGCTTATGACCTAGTAAATAACTAATCGAAATTCCAATTATCGACCCCAACATAGCAATCAAAAGGGCATAGGAAAGGGACATCTTACCAAGAAAAACATTATATCCTACATAGGTAAGAAATACTTCATCAGGCATGGGAAGCCCGACAATGCCTAGTATAAGAACGATAAAAATAATTAAATAGCCATAATGTTCAACAAGGCTTTCCATAAGAGTCATTGAAAGGCCCTCCACCCCTGCAAATGATTTCTAAACTCACTCCTATAAAGGATTTAAACATCCTGTTTAACCTTGAAAAACTGAAGTCACAGGAGGAGCTTGGCATACTTTTTTATTATAACACAGGAAACAGATGGTAGTGAAATCTCGGACAATTCTACTAGGAGGGACGAAGGGACAGGCACCTTGAACCAGTTCAATATTGGTCCAAGGTGCTTTCGTCGCTCATCATTCTTCCTTTCTAAATGTTTTGGGCATTAAAACAGCCGCAACTTCTCCAGTAACAACTAGTTTCTCCCCTGCAAATACCTCTGTGTAGACTTTGTATTTTTTGGGGTGAATTTCTTCCACTGTTCCAATTGCTTTCAGCTGTTCTCCAACCGGAGTGGGGTGTAGGAAATCAACTTTTAATGAACCTGTCACAAATCTTGGTGGATTAACTCCATCTCCCACTTCATTTCCATTCTTTCGGTGCAGGTACAAAGATGCTGACCCAGTGCCATGACAATCTATTAACGACGCTATCAAACCACCGTAAACAAAACCAGGCATACCTATATTTGCAGGCCGTGGGTTAAAAATTGTTATAGTATTTTCACCCATCCAGCCTGTCCGAAGGTGATAACCGTCTTCATTTAAGCGACCACACCCATAACACCAAGCAAAATCATCTGGATAATCATCTTGGATTGCTTTCAATACCTTTTCTTCCATCTAAAGACCTCCCAAATTTAACGATCTTAATTCTCAAAATTTACCATACAAATTTACAGAATAATACAAAAATAAGTAGATGACCATCATTTTTTATTGTTTATATATAGCTTCAGAAACAGGATTTTTTGGTTGATATAACAATATTCTGATGTTTTCAAATAATCTTAAATAAAATTGAAACAAGGTGGAAGAATTTGCTCCCCCGTGTTTCAAAATCAATATTTTTGCTACCTAATTATCCAAATGATATTCTTTTTATAAAAAGAACATATGGAGATGATTCTGTGGTAAATGAAATCATATTAAATAATACTTTGATTAAAGTGTATAGCTTTGAACATAGAAAAGTGAATCAATTACATGAGATTTCAGTTAGTTTTGAAGTCACGAGTGAGGAGTATCATGATATAACAACGTTACTATATGAAGGGACCTTTGATGTAAAAGTGCCTGAGAGAGAATTATCGTTTAGAGGTACGATTCAGCAATATTTTACTTCGATTTCAAATTTGTATGAAGAAGGGCAAGTTGGTGATTTTTCATTAACATTGCTTGAAGAGAAGAATTAAGAAAGTAGGGCAAGTAGGATGAAATTAAGTATTTTGGACCAATCGCCAATTTCTTCAAATCAAACAGCTAAAGAGGCATTAGATGAATCAATGAAATTAGCACAAGAGGGAGAAAATTTAGGATACACGCGCTATTGGATCGCCGAACATCATGATTTACCGGGCCTTGCTTGTTCAGCACCAGAAGTGATGTTAAGTTACATTGGGGCTAACACAAATACAATACGAATCGGATCTGGAGCTGTTTTACTGCCTTATTATCGGCCGTATAAATTGGCTGAAGTTTTTAATATGCTGGCAACACTTTTTCCGAATCGAATTGACATTGGGATTGGACGTGCTCCAGGCGGATCAGCTGAAGCGACTAATGCATTGTCAGATAACTTTTTGCAGCAAGTGTGGAACATGCCACAGTCGGTGAATGAACTGCTTGATTTTTTAGATGATCATTTTCCTGAAGATCACAAGTACTCGAACGTCTCAGCTTCTCCACTCCCGGAAATTTCACCTGTTCCTTGGATTTTAGGCACAAGTAAAAAAAGTGCCATATCTGCAGCAAAAAATGGATTGCCTTATGCTTTTGGACAATTTATGAGCGATAATGATGGGGCATCGATTATTCAAACATACATGGATTCATTTACACCGAGAAAAAAAGGTGACCGCCCGACGGTCATCTTGACTGTTTCAGCTGTATGTGCAGAAACAACTGAACGAGCGGAAGAAATTGCCTTGAGTTCCCTTGTTTGGTCATTGTTAAAAGAAAAAGGAGAAGGTCAGCTTGGTGTGCCTTCAATACAAGAAGCAAAGCAATATGTACTAAATGAAACAGAAAAAAACACATTGCAAAAGATGAAACAGAATATGATCATCGGGGACCCTCATATAGTGAAAAAGAAATTGAACGAGCTGCAAGCTACTTATAAAGTAGATGAGATAATGATTGTGACAATCACCCATTCACCGAAAGACAGGATTCAGTCCTATCAATTAATTGCAGAAGAAATGCTATAATCTGTCAGAAAGGCAGGAGTCTTTATTTTGACAGCCTTAATGGATTCCCAGGAAAGGCTGTCAGAATGAAAGCTCTATTTTTCTCGAAGAAATTGCTTTAAATCAGCAGGGAGTTTGATAGCTTCCATCTGGTTTATAGAATTCTCATCCATAGAGTCATAGGAATAATTAAAGATAAAATCTCTATCATCGAGGTACTTATTTGAAAAATGATTGTAGCCCAGCATTCTGTCTTTAGCAGAGATTTCACGGCTGACTTTTTCGTTATAATATTCAATTTGAACGGTGAAATACTCTAAATCTTGGACTTTCAAGTACTGTATCAACTCGTAAACTTTCTCTAAGTGCTGATCCATTTCATTTGAAGAGTTAAGGAGGACATTAGCAAATATAATGTTCCCAATACCTTTATGCTTTTGTTCAAAAATTTCTTGATAGGTGTTATGAATGTTGTATTTAGTATAAGCTTCATCAGGAAATGAAACATTGACCATATATGAATAATTTACAATGGAACCATAGAGCTTTTTATAGACTGAACCAAATTGTTCGTTAAGCTCTGCTCGCCATTTCATGTCTAAATAATCATCAGACATGGGCTTCATATCTTCAGAAACAGAAATACGAACAGTTAACTTAGGATTTTTCTCCGGGTGAGAATCAATATGATAACTCCCCGTATCATCACCCAGAGGCTTTGAAAAGGTTGATTCCTCAATTATAAAATCTTCTCCATATTTTTCTTCCAAATATTCTTCAGCAGCTTTTTCAGCTTTATGGCTGATGAGTGGATAATAAATATAGTCAAACAAAACGAGACCAATTAGGAATAAAAAGAAAACCGGAATACGAGTAAAACAATAATTATTTTTCGCATAGGATGCTTCTCCAATATTGTTTCATTTACAAAAGCTACAAATAAGTCTACTGTATTTGATTCAAAATGATAAGAAAATTTTTTCGTATCTGAAGAATTTATTTTAATTAGAAAACAATAGAGCGGGGGCTGCATTATACACTAAACAACATTCTGAATCCTCCCACTTTTTTTGAAAAAATAGGTCTGTCCATGCCGGGTCGGCTTTTCCACTTTTCGCTTTTTAATACCACAATAAATAGGTATGATGAGACATAGAGAAATTATTAGAGGAAGTGATAAGAGCATGCCATTAGACATAGTACGCAATGATATTACAGAGATGAAGGTAGATGCAATTGTGAATGCTGCGAATCCTGCACTGCAGATGGGCGGCGGTGTATGCGGGGCGATTTTCCGTGCAGCAGGTGAGAGAGCGCTTCAGAAAGCATGCAACAAAATCGGTGGATGTCAGACAGGAGAAGCGGTTATTACTCCGGGATTTAAGCTTGATGCCAAATGGATTATTCATACACCCGGGCCTGTTTGGCAGGGCGGTTCCAATCAAGAAGCTGCTTTGCTCCAAGCTTCATATCAAAATTCTTTAGAACTAGCAAAAAATCATCAATGCCAGTCTATCGCATTTCCATTGATTTCAACGGGTATTTATGGCTATCCAAAAGAGGAAGCTTTACAAATTGCCGTTGCTGCGATTACCTCCTTTTTATTTCATCATGATATGCATGTCTATCTAGTTGTTTTTGATAAAAATTCCTTCGGTTTAAGCAAAAAGTTATTTTCTTCAATCCATCAATATATAAACGAGAATTATGTGGAGGAAATAGAAAGCAAGTTTCAGAACCGATTAGAGGAACTCCATATTCAGGATTCCTTACAAGAAATGAACCCGCAGGAAATGCAAGCAGAAGAGGACGCATCAGCATCATTAGCGAATCTGCTCAACCAGCTGGCGGAACCCTTTTCTACTCATCTGCTTCGGATCATTGATGAAAAAGTGATGTCAGATGTAGAGGTATATAAACGAGCAAATATGGACCGTCGCTTATTCTCGAAAATCCGAAATGGAGTCAATTTGCCAAAAAAGAAAACCGTTCTCGCATTAGCCATCGCTCTACATTTAAATGTTGACGAAACCATTGAATTATTAGAGACAGCTGGATATGCCTTGTCACATAGCCATAAATTTGACGTCATTATTGAATTCTTCATCAAACAAGAGAAATATAATATCCACGAAATCAATGAAGCCCTATTTGCTTTTGACCAACCGCTGCTTGGTTCTTAAAATGTCGCTTTCAAGGCGACCATTTCTTTTTAGAATCTTGTTATCCTGAACGTATCAAAAGAAACGGGGGATGAAAAGGATGAAAAGAAATCACACAGAGTTAGTGTTTATTTTGGATAAAAGTGGTTCCATGGCAGGACTTGAAGAGGATACAATTGGCGGTTTCAATGCGATGTTAAAAAAACAACAAAAAGCGGAAGGAGATGCCTTTGTTACAACCGTATTATTCGATCACCGTTATGAATTATTGCATGACCACATCCTTGTGAAGGAAATATCTCCACTTACCGAAAACGATTATGAGGCAGGAGGGACAACCGCGTTATTAGATGCGATTGGGTTTACCATTCAAAAGATGATCACTTTACAAAAAAGAACATGTGAGCGGGCGGAAAAAGTTCTATTCGTGATTACAACGGATGGGATGGAGAATGCCAGCAAGGAATACACAACAGAAAAAATCAAAAAAATGATCCAGTATCAACAACAGGAATTTGGCTGGGATTTTATGTTCCTTGGAGCCAACATCGATGCCATCTCAACAGCTGCAGAATATGGAATTCACGAGGAGTTTGCCGTAAATTATCATGCGGATCAGGAAGGAACCAGGTTAAATTATGAAGCTGTTAACGAGGCCGCCTCGAACATCCGAAGTGTAAAAGCATTGATCGATCCTGGAAGGAAGTTATAGAAAAGGACTATAAGAAACGTAACAATAAATACGAATAAAGCATAATCGGTCGGGCACTTCTTAAGTTTGATGCAATGCTTGAATGGGAGGGAGTTAAAACAAAGGATTATCTGCTATGCCAAATGCCTGGCTTTCCCTATAATTCTTGAATTGTTTTAAGAATCATGATTATTGTATTGCTTTGCATGATCAGAGAGGGCCTCTTGAGACACTTTGACAGAATCTAGCAACCGATTTTTCCTAGGAACTGACCGGGGATGTGAAGAGGAAAGAGGATTGACAAGAGTTATTCACATAGGGACGAAGGCACCTCGATCCTGAGTCGAGGTGCCCCTTTTCCACTACTAACTTAGAAAATGTAGATTTACAGTATTATTGTGATTACCATCTATGACATAGAGCCGATTTTTTGTTAAGAAAATCGACTGTATGTATTATCCTTTTACACTCATATTGTTCATCATGCTCATCATAGATGTCATCATTTCATCGCATTTATGCATGTTTGCCATGCATTGATTCATATCCATATCCATGTTCATTTCGCGCATTTGATCCATCATCATTTTCATGCAATTCATTTCGCAAATCATTTTTTCCATAGATACCATCATCATAGTCATGCACATTTTTTCCATTTCAAATTCCTCCTAAAAGTTTTTTGAATAAAAAAGGAAAATAAAAGAGGCTCATAAAAATCCTTATAATAAAGGAATTTCATGCGCCTCTTGTAGCCAAGTCAGCTTTTTCTTTTTTATCCAAAATAACTATATAACGATTGGTAAAAATAAGCAAGTTAATTTACTGAATATTTACAAAATTAACAATTTTAGACAATATCATTATTTATTTTTAATATCTTATCCTTATAATTGAAACGTGAAGATAGTCCCAATGTTTCAACACTTGAACATACCCCTTAGAAAAGGTTTCTTTTTGCATAATGAATCTGTTGATGCAATAATATACGTTGTTGTTTGAGGTTCAGTAACATTCCTTGCAATTCAGTGTTTGAATAATCACTTTGAAGCTGTTTATAAATGATACCAATTTCCTCATTTATTTCTTTTAGTTTCTTCCACAAAGTATCGATATCAATGGAGTGTTGTAATGATTCTTCATTCGATTTATTTTTTAACTTTGCAATAATTTCTTCCTGCCATATCGTATCACCTGTTTTTTTGACAAAAAGATATAAGTCTAAATAATCGTTTACATCTAATTGGATCCTTTCATTCACTTTTAAATCACCCTTCATTATAAAAATTTTTATTAGAAGAGGGTGATTTGACTTAATACACACCTCTTCATATCGTGAAAGGAGGAAATTGCTCGAATGGGATCGATATAAAAAGTGGTGGAATTGCATTGTTTCATCTGGAAAGTCCTGTCCTTCCCTCTAAATTAATCATTTTTTATATTAAACCGATAAGAACACTGCGAATTGTTAATAAGAAATTTTATCATTTTTAGTCATTATATGTTTTCATGTCGAATGGGTTATTTTATTTGTTTGAGTTCATTTTACCCATCGTTTTATAAACGCCCATAATTGACAAACGTGTCAGTTGTAAAGCCATAAAAGGAGGAGAATAAATCATATTATTTTCCATCCATATTTTTGTAATGCCCATAATAGATGAGCTGCTATAATCGAGAAATATATCTAATGCCACGATTGGTTTATGTTCCATCTCCATACTTGATATACGGTTGAAAAAGCTTTCTCGAATTGTTTTAAACATTTTGGTATGGAATACAGAGGAGTCCATTTTAGTGAACATAGTATGATAGAAATTTTTATTTATAGCTAGATGTTCAAAGAAAGTGACAAAATAGGGGTCGGGTTCTTCCAGATCAGACTGATCTTTCATGAAGTTGGATTTAGATTCTGTTAACAATTTACCCAATTCTGATAATTTTTCTTGAATGATTTTATCTAATAAATCATATTTGTCTTGATAGTGCGCATAAAAAGTTGATCGGCTGATATTGGCTTGATTGGTTATGTCTTTTATCGAGATTTGTGTAAATCCTTTTTCTGAAATTAGTGAAATAAACGTGTCATAGATTATTTGTCGGGTCCGTGGAATTCGGCGATCTGTATTTTGCTGAAGTTGCTCCATATTACCTCCTCCGGAAAGTAATGAACTAGAAACTGTACAGATTTGCACCCAATGTTCATTTAAATCAACATAATACAAATGTTAAATAAAAACTTTCTTCATTTTTATTATAATAATCATAAAATTCCAATTTAATCAATAGGAATTATTTGTTTTTTGAAAAATTCTCAATTAAGGTGGTCAACAATCATACAATTTTGTTCATTTTCTCGTTTAGAATGATAATTATCGAACATTTTTAGTTTTAAAGTATTTTAAACGTCAAAGTAGTGCAAATTGTTTGTTGCATTAGAGTTTCGGCTTGCTATAATAAATATTAAATTCCGATTTTATCAATGGGAATGATAAGTGTTATGTACTAAACTTCCAATTTAATGCGTCGACTGGACTGCCAGAGACTTTTATTCATGCTTAAATTACTGAAATTTAAGCAAATAATAAAGGTCTCTGTTTTTTGTTTGTTGACACGTTTTTAGGTTAATACAACAACATATTAAGGGGTATTCTGTATGAACAAAGAAAAGCTAATCATCCTAGATTTATCTAAGAATCCAGTACAATCGAGAAATCAAGAAAAAAGCGAGAATCTTAATTTACCAGATTTGGATTTTTTTCTTTGGTGCCAGCAGCAATTTAAGATAAATAGAGGTGTCTATAACACGATTGATCGCTGGTTTTATCAGAATGGTTTCAAAAATCTAATCCATCGCCGTCTTTACCTTTTATCCTTTTTAGAATTTGTTACAGAAGAGAACCCGAAGGATCATCAACAAAAATATCTAAAATTTGGCCATGGTGGTTTAACAAAAAAACTTCAAGAATTTATTCAGGAGACAGAAAGAAAACAATATTTGATATAAAACAGCATGTTAAATTTTGTATATGAATAAAGAATAGAGGCAGACTGTTAAATTGCCTAAACAGTAGAAGGATTTAGAGAATCTGTCCAAACTGCAGGTGCAGCCTCAGCAGAGAGTAAGGGAATGTGGGAGAATCAACTTTTGAGGATCTTGTTCAATATAATTATTGTTAGAGAAAAAGAATTAGTGATTCCTAAAAGGTAAAAATGAAAAGAGGAACATAGACGATGTCCAAACTTGATGATATGTACATTCGAAATGAAAGGGAAAAGGTGATGGTAAGGGTTACAGGGAACAATAAAACGTAAGAACTGTTCAAGATAAGGTGCCAGGAACCTTCCAAAAGGATTAAATGAAAATGATAAAAGGTGTACGATATTGACAGTATGATAATGTTTCGAAAAGGGATTCATTAACGAGTGCCAGAATGAAAGGGACTGCCCAAAAAGTCAGTGATTGCTGACTTTTGGAACAGCCTTTTATTTTCATTTTTACTGTCAATGGTTAGAATCTGGTTTATAATATTTCTTTTATGCAAACAAAGCTAACCCAACAAACCAAAGTACTGGAATAAACAATGCAGGCAGCATATTTAACGATTTACTATCTATAATGCCTAAAATCGATAAGCCTGAACTCAAAATTAAAATTCCACCAACAATTGATACTTCGGTCATTAAAGCATCCGTTAAAAATGGCTCTATGTACTGTGCGCTTAAGTAAATCGACGTTTGCCAAATAAATAACACAACAGCTGCAAATGCGATGCCGAAACCATATGTGGCTGCTAATGCCATTGATGTTACCAAATCTAATGTGGCATTTGTAAATAAATAGGTATGATTATTATTCAAAGCACTTTCTACCGGCCCTAAAATCGATAAAGTTCCAATACAAAATAGTAAAATCCCGGTTGATAAACCTTTGCTTAGATCAGATTGCGAAAATCGATTAACAAGCTTTTGAAATTGAGCATCGATATCTACAATTGTACCTACTAAACCACCAATGGCCAAACTGGTGATAAATAATACGGGATATTCACTTTTTGGCATATTTTGCACAACAGCGTTGATGCCGAGCGCAACGGCTGAAAATCCCATTGCCGTAAATAAGGCTGATTGGTATTCTTCCTTTATCCCTTTCTTTAAAAAACTTCCAACCGCACTGCCAATTAATATAGCGATTGTATTTATAATTGTGCCGATCATGTTGTCACCCTCCTCCTTTGTACTCTAATCATAAACCTTCAAGTAACTTGAAGGTCAATAATAGGTTACAGGAATTTGGATTTCGGTGACAAATTCGTTCGTATTGTGGGATAGACCATAATCAATATATGTCACTTCAACAGAGTCGCCTTTTATTTCATAGTGTTTTTGTTTTAGATAATGTAAGAGTTGTTCATAATACGTACTTGCATCAACATGTGTACCTTGAAAGCGCAAGGTGACATAGAGTCCTTCTGGTATTTCTTCTCGCACAGATTCTTCTGCAGCCTCATTTTCCACCAATAAAAAAATGGCATCATACGAATCAAATTGATGTTTCTCCATTTTTTGCTTTGAGATAGACATACCGATTTTCCCTAAAAACACCGCTGATTGTAATTTCGAGCTATTCTCAAGTTTTCGAATGAAGATTTCTAAATCCGAACCACTTGGAATGGTTTGGCGTAACACAGCGATTTCTCGCGATGGGAAGAATTGCTCCTGAATAACACCTATATTCTGTTGTGAAAGCGCATCTTCAATTTGTTCTAGACGATTATTTATTTTTTGCTCAATTTCTTGCAGCTGCTTAATTTTTTTACGTGTAATTTCACGTTGGGCTTGTAGCTGCTTCATTAAATAAACCGGATCACGATTGTCAACAAAGGTTTGTATTTCTTGTAAAGATAGGCCAATTGTCTGTAAATATTTAATGGTATTCAACCGTTCAAAATGCGCTGTGGAAAAGTAACGATATCCTGTCTCGGGGTCTACATAAGTAGGTGTCAATAAGCCAATGTCGCAATAATAACGAATTGCACTGCTTTTAATTTGAAACAGTCTTGATACTTCTCCGATTGTAAAAACGTCTTTCATGATAGTTTCCTTTCTAATAACTCTAGTTTTAATGATGGGTAATTAGCACTGAAAAAAAACGAGAGATAGAGTCTCTCGCATAACCACTACTTCATTAATTAACCTGTTTAGTACAATTCTTCAAACATTCTCAGATTATTTTAACATACATATCCAGCATACTATGAAACGTCTGGCGGATCTGTTGTTTTAATCATTAAATAATGTAATTCTTTGAGAGATTCTATTTATTGGTGAAACATAAGATAAAATCCTTTAAACACGCAAGATTAATAAAAATACTAGTCTAAAGCATTCGTGTACAAAATTTTATCGGTAGCCTGTCCATCAAATAGATTCTGAATTAATTCAATATCTGCATACTCAAAAGGTCTTTTTGCTCTTGTAGATGGCAAATCTGTACCAAACACAAGTTCATCAGGATTTGTCTCATATATGGATTTTAAAGCATGTTCGACATTCAGGTCCACACGCCCAAAACCTGTTGCTTTTACGTGTATGCCTTTTTCAATTAACTTTAATAAATGCGGTAATCCTTCTTCTGACAATCCTAAATGGTCAATTGAGACGGCAGGTAATTTTTCAATAATCGATGCAATTTCGGGTAACTCTTTTGCATCAATATAAAGTTCGCTATGCCATCCAACTAAATCATAAATTCTTCGTGCAAAGTAATCGAGCTTTGATAAATCTTCTGACCCACCACGTTTTATATTAAAACGCACCCCCTTTATCATTTAAATTTATAATTTCTTCATCCGTCACAGTAAAAGGCAATTGTGTTACGCCACAAAATGTTGTACCCATTTGTTTAAGTGCATTTAATAAATATTCTTGGTCAAATCCTTGGAATGAACCATGAACCAGATACAATCGCTCCACCTAATACATTCAAATCAGCAGTTTCCTTCTGATAATCTTCTACAACAAAGTGGGGTGGCAAATACCCTTGGTTTTCGAAAATTGGAAAATCAAAATCAATAATATGAAAATGCGCATCAAAAATTCTCATTTCCATTTCCCCTCTCATTTCTTTATTGAAACGGATCACCAACCCTATATTTTTATCTAACTTTAAATAAATTATCACACAAGTTCGAAAACTTGTCTGATAATTTATTTTGTTTATAGAAAAATACTTAGTTCATTAGAAAAAAAGAATGGAGTATTAAAATAAAAGTTTACAAAAACAAAATTCGAATCCTATTGCAACCAAAAGCCTTCTAAGAAAAATTACTATGAGGGAGGTTTTGACCTTGAAGTATAAAGGAGAGTTTAATATCACAATAATTTAGGTAATGAAATGGATGTAAAAATAAGATTACGCGTAATATATAATCAGTATTGTTAAGTTTTTAATTGAAGGAGGGGTAAGAATGAAAAAAACTATTAATATAGTCGTTATCCTTTTAATACTTAACCTGTTTATTCCAATATCAGGACTAGCAGTTTACAGTTTTACCGATGTGTCAAATGACTACACATTTTCTGATGAAGTAGATTACCTTTCATCTAAGGGGATCATTTCTGGTTTTCCAGATGGAAGTTTTAGAGCGAATAATACGGTTACACGAGCACAAGCAGCTATTATGATTGGGCGTGCATTAGGTTTGGATGGTAAAGCAAGAGACACTCAATTTACCGATGTTAAATCCAATGTAACTGGTTCAGGTTATATTGCATCAGCAGCGGAGAGAGGCATAATTAATGGTTTTCCAGATGAAAGCTATCGCCCCTACGAGCCTGTAAATCGTGGACAAATGGCTATATTCATAAATAGAGCATACACATTAACTCCAGGTCAAACAAACATTAATTTTAGTGATGTTTCAGTAAATATGTCAGCATATCAATCAATTCTAAATGTGGCTACTAATGGCATTGCAAGTGGATATCCAGATAATACATATCGTCCGGACCAATCTGTTTCCCGTGGTCAATTTTCAGCGTTTATGGCACGCACACTAGAACCATCATATAGACGTTTATCAAATGAGCCGCAACAAACAAATCCCGAACCGGTTGAACCTGAGCCGACAAATACAGGTAATTCTCGAAGCCACCCAGCCGGCATTGGTGAAACAGTTCATATAAAAAACTATGATTGGTTAGACGGACATCAAAAATATGAAATGGAATTAAAAGAGATTATTTCTGGTGATGAAGCTTGGCAAATAGTGAAAAAAGCAAATATGTTTAATGATCCGCCAGAACCAGGTATGAAATATGTATTAGCGAAATTTAGAATTAAAATTTGGGAGTTGGAAAAAGAACCGTATGACATGAACCACGCAAAATTTAATGCAGTAAGTAAAAATGGCGTTTTATATGATCAATTTGCATTTATTGCAGGACTAAAACCAGCTCTAAGTACTGACCTATATGAGGGAGCTGAATATGAAGGCTGGACTTATTTCATGGTTAACGAAAATGATGAACCTCTTGCAGTTTTTAATCAAGGTTGGGATGATGAAACTTGGTTTGATATAAGTAAATAAGTATCTTATTGTCATTAAGAATATAATGATACTACAGAAATGTATGTCATTAACCTTTCTGGGATAATCTCATAGCTAAAATCCAGCCCGTATTTGTTTATATAGCACCTGCTTATTTATGAGCAGGTGTTGCTTTTTATCATTGATTACCATTAGATTTTTTACATAAAAATGTTACTGCTCAATGTAGCTTGTTTAATGACATTAAAAACTCAGTATATGCGGCAACAATTTGTATTTCAAATCCACGAGACAAAATGTATTTCGTGACAGCTGTATTACATTTAGTTTAGTATACTCACGATAAGAAAATTGAAAGGAGAATGAAAAGAATGGAAAAAATATACCGCGTTTTTGTTTACGGCACCTTACGGAAGCATGAATCAAATCATTACTTGATAAAAGAGGCAAGGTGCGTTAGCAGTCAAAGCTGGACGAATGGAATCTTGTATGACACAGGTGATGGATATCCAGGAATGGCCAAAAGTACAAGGAAAAGAGTGTATGGTGAAGTATATGAAGTAGACGCTCAGCAGCTGGAGCAACTAGATGCGTTAGAAGATTACAAAGGGGAAGGACAGGACAATCTATATGAACGAAAAATCCAAATGGCTCATACGGATTTTGGAGCAGTAGAAGCGTATGTGTACGTATATGCCTCTCCAATTTATGCATTAGAAGAAATTACGTTCGGTGATTGGAAGTGCCACCAACATTTACACCAAAACGAACTCCTTTACTTTGCCTATGGGTCATGCATGGATGATGAGCGGTTTAAGCGAGATCGCGTGAAACACCAGTTTGAAAGAGTAGTAGGTTGTGGGAAAGTGAAGAATTTTTCCGTAGCGTATACCCTTAAAGCTCATGATGGCGGTAGAGCTGATCTTATTGAGTCGGATGAACAGGTGGAAGGGAAGGTCTATCGTATTTCCAGTGAAACCTTAACCTATTTGTACCGAAGAGAGGGTGTGAATGATCAGATTTATCGTCCGACATTTATTGATGTAACGATTGATGAAAAAACATACAAGAATGTATTAACGTTTTTAGTTGTTGATAAAGTGAAGGAAACAGCCCCACCAGAACACTATGCAACAGAAATTCTTCGAGGAGCAAAGGGCTTTGTCAGTGACAGCTACTATAAAAAGTTGGTGGATGATTTGTATCACAAATTTGGAATGAAACAAATCTAACAGTACAACAGCTTTTTTGTTAGGCAAACTTTTTAAAAAGAAGAATTTAGGGATTATAAGACCATTATTAGAAATGATGGCTTTTTCTTGCGAACGGTGCCAGGCACTGTTCGCTAATATTGGTAAGAATTGAACCAACTGAGTTAGTTAATGATAATACTAATGTTAAGGATAGAATAAACAAATTTGTTGAAGCGGGAATTCAAAAAAATGGCTACCGTTGGCAAGACGATCCTTTAGTTAAAGATTTAAAAAAAGTCGTGAATAAATTCAATAGAAGAGCAAAAGTGTACTAAAAAGAAATGGGTTTTCATAAAGATATGGGCAAGATAAGAAACAGGAGGCTGATTATCTTGACCATTATAAGATTTCCTAACAAAAGAAACAATGAGAGAAAAAGTCGATTGATTGTAGATTCCGATCAGAAGTCGTTTATAAACCATGATTATATTCAGAAAGTGCTGGATGAAAAAGGCTACAAAAAAGCGGACGATATTTTGATTAAAGAATTGAACCATTTAATCGATTAGTACCGATAAGCATGGTAAACTAAGACCTTTAGATGGTCTTTTTTATTTTCCTCCAAAAACGTTCATCTTTGATTTATCTCTATCAAAAATAGAGTGCTAGGCACCATCCAAATAATCCTTCATAAAGTCTTGAAAAAACCTTTCATTTATCTGATTTGCCGCTAAACCTTTATCACTTATTGTCCACAGAAAAAGGGAGAGCTATCATAGCGACAGACTCTCCTTTTTTACACTTATCGTGTTAGAATCAACCAATTTAACGTTATCGATTTGTTATGGCTTTAATCCTCCCATACTATAATTAAAGGATTTAAAAAGAAGGTTTGCGAAATCGCCGCGCATAATGGGTTCGTGTGTGCCATAGGATGTTGTTGTTCTACCTGCTGTTATTTCTGCCCCGTACAGTGCCTCGATGTATGGTTCAAATACACTGCCATTGACATCAGTAAAAGGTGTCTCGACAGCTAGATCTGTGAGATCAAATGTGAGTGTAAGTATTTTTGCCACGGCACCGCGTGATAACGGTTCTTGCGGTGCAAAGCGGTCACTTGTCACCCCTGAGACAATTCCTCTAGCGGCGAGCGCATTTACGGCTCCTTTTACACGAGGATTTAAATCAGTAAATCCGGCATCTGGGGCATTTTCGGTATCATAGCCCATTAACCTAGCGATGATGACAGCTGTATCGCCTCGTGTAATATTCTGATAAGTGCCAAACTCAGTTGGACTGAATCCATTGACGATTCCAGCCTTATGTAAATAATTAACCGCTTCAGCATAACGTTCATTTACATCAGTAAACGCACTAAGTTCAGGCTCATCTTCTTTACCACCATCATCTTCCCCATACACTGCACGAATATTATCCACGTAGAGGCTGCCTTTCGTCATTGGTCCAGCCGTTCCTGAATTCGTTGACATTAAGCGGATGGCCTGCGTGCCATGGATTTTGAAAGGTCCGGTAAAGGATGCGGGAATGTCCGCCTTCACATATTTCCAACCTGTCCAATTGATGGCCGAAGCTAGGTTCAGTGTTTGATTTGTATTATTTCCGTCGACAATCATCATTCGCAGCCAATAGCCTTGTGCCTCCGGAGTGGCATAAACCCACATCCCGATGCTTGTTGGTTCGCCATCAATTGGAACCGATGTACCAGGTCCGGCATAAACGCCAAGAGTCGCTCCTTTTTGTGCTTGTGTAAAATCAAAATCAATCCCTAGAGCATGGCTGCCATTTTGTACAGGTGCTGGAGCACTGGCGAGATGTAAACTGCTTGTTTCCCCGCGGTTTGCTGTAGAGGTCTTCCAACTGCCGAGCGATTCCTCGAAGTCAAAAAGAACCTCTGGGCGCTTCCCGACAGATACCTTCGTTTGTGCTGTAAGGTTTGTTCCCTTCAAACGGGCCGTAATTGTGCCTGTAACGCTTTGGCTGCCAGTGTGCAGAACCCCGTTTTCATCAATGGTTCCTAGACCTGCTGGAATGTCAAATTCGATATCCTGAGGGTTCCACTTTACATTTCTTTTTTGAAACTGAGTGGTTAAATTCAGAGGCTTCTCGCTGTTTCTTGCAATCGTCAATTCCTGTGAACTGAAATACATGTGATCTGGATTTTCAATTTCAATAATCGACCTTCCAACCTCTGTTCCTTGATAGTTTAATAGAACATGAAACTGGCCAGTTTTTCCACTAGAGACAAAGGTTCCATTTTCATTAATCGTACCGAAGGATGGATCTTCCACTGCCCAAGTTAAACCAGATACTGGCAGGGGAGCAGAAGCATAGGATTGATCTCTGCCTTTCGCACTGAATTGAATCGTTGAACCTGGAGTAAAGGATTGATCATATGGCTCGATATAAGCATTATGGAAAACATGGTCAGATGGTGCCTTGTTCACGATAAGCCAGCTGTTTGCCACGTTTCTTTCCGAGCGGTCAGACGGTGAATTATCAACTTCCAGCCCATTACCGTCAAGTTCACGTGTGATAAAGGTAGAAGAACCACCGCCATCAAGATTCAGAGCGGTCACAGCTCCCAAATCAATCATAAGCTGCGCTAACTCCTGCATGGAAATCCCGCTTGAATAAGGCTCCTGTCTTCCGTCAATTATAGCAAAGAAAACGTCGCCGTCTGCCTTAATCCCAACGGCTGTACGAGGTTCGACATCTCCTCCGGTTTTCGGTGTTTGATACACTTGACTATTTTTTACAAGAATCGCATTGCCGCCAAGCGCCTCCTGCAATTGATCCTTGATTCCTTCATATTCCTCGCTGCCTCCGATTAGCGCTTCACCCGATTTTGTGATGCCGAAGAAATAATGAGTGCTGCTGTTATCCGTCTTTAACGCTTGTCCGTTTTTATGGACAATTCCAATGGGTTCGCCGGTGGCCAAATCAAAAAAGTCCGCATTGACAGCCGCTACGACTCTACGATTCTCTCGATCTGCACTAGCAGCCTGTTTTTGAACAGGCTGAAGTCCAAAGGCCGTGCCATCATTCGGTGTTCCTGCTTCAATGGATAGATTTGGCTGATTTGGCGTTTGCCTGTCAACTTCGATGACAAAACTCTCAATCTTCTTTCCGTCTTTCCCCTCGAATGTATAATGTTTTTCTGTTACGCCAGGTGCAAGGACTGCCTCATACTCATTGATCGCAGTTTGAACCACTGCTGAATCTAAATCAAAGCCGCCTAAAGCTGAAGCATTCAGCGGTGAAAAAATACTGCCAGCTAATACAGCTGAAAACGTAATCGCCAGTATTCTCCTCTTCCTAATCTCTTTCCTCATCATTTTCCTCCTCGCTTGACGACCTGACACGTTTGAATCAGTGTTATGGACAAGGTCGATATTTTTCTGTTTCCTAACTGAAAATAATGTAGAATCATGAAGAAAACATAACACTAGTTTAGCATAATAATAGATTATTAATCTTGGGGGTAGTGTCAAAAGTTCTATGAAAACTGAATAAGTATCAAATATTAGATGGCACCTGGCACCTGGCACCTCTGAAATTAAAGGAGAAACGCCGGGAAGATACTGATGTTTCATAAAAACTCTGCATAGATTTCTCTACATAGAGGCTCTCTTGTCAATGAAATGCGAGATCCGTCCCGGTGTTTCCATGGAAGGCTGCGGGGGTTGAAGGTACGGGAGTATCGAGAGGAGTGGTTGGAGAAGGTGCTGAATCGGTAAACTGTTGTTTAGAATGACATATTAGGTGTTGTGAAATGCCGGGAAGATATTGAAATTCATCAAACACCGTAGAGATTTCTCTACCTACATAGAACCTTTCATGTCAATGAAGTTCTTAAAAAACAAAATATACTGTTTAAGTCATTTTACATCCGGTAACTCTGAAAAGGTAGAAAAGATGCTTGGTACAGAGTATACCTTTTTAGAACCGTACATTAATTAATAGTGACACTCCTTTAAGCGTGGTACATAATGTTTGCAGGTATACTTATAAAGTACGACCATACCATTTTCTAAACGGAAGTCGTTGTCCTAAATGTGCGGGAAATATAAAACTAAATTTTAGTGAATTTAAACAAAGAGTAAAAGAGGCAGAGGGTGATGAATATACACCTTTAGGAGATTACATTAGTCCTAATACTCACATCTCCATGATTCATCATAAATGTGGAACAACATATTCCGTCACACCTGTTAAATTATTATTTGGTCGGAGATGCCCGAATTGTTTCGGAACTTGCCTGAAAACGACAGTACTATTCATGGAAGAAGTATTTTCATTAGTAGGTTTAGAATACGAAGTCATTGGTGAATATATCCAATCTAATGAGAAAATTATGATGAAGCATGTAGCTTGCGGACATGAATATCCAGTTAAACCTGTTATGTTTCTTAGAGGGAATAGATGTCCTCAGTGTTTTCAAAATATAAAGAAGACAACAGATCAGTTCGAACAAGAAGTTCTTGAGTTAGTTGGAACCGAGTATGAAGTTATTGGAGATTATCTAGGTGCCTCCGAATATATCCAAATGAAACATGTGGTTTGTGGGCATGGATATCCTATTGTGGCTGTCAGTTTTCTTAGAGGAAAAAGATGTCCTCATTGTAAGGATTCTAAGGGTGAAAGAGCTATTTACGAATTCTTGGAGCGGAAAGGAATCAAATTTACTAGACAATACAAAATAGATGAATGTCGTCATATTAACCCTCTTTTTTTGATTTCGCCATTTTTTACGAACAAAAAGTTATAGCTTTAATTGAGTTTCATGTAAGGCAACATTACGAGCCAATTGACTACTTTGGAGGGGAGAAGGCTTTTCATAGTTTACAAATTAGAGACGCTATTAAAAGAGAATTTTGTTTGGAGAATGGTATTCCATTGCTTACTATTCCACATTGGGAGTATGAGCAGCTTGAAGATTATCTAGAAGAAAAGCTAAACAATTTACTATAAAGATGTTACTCTTTGGTTAGTGAAAACTCAGAGTCTTGTAAAGTAACAAGAGAACTAATTTAACATAAGACCACCTTTTTTGGTTTTATCTAAGCATCTATTCTTTTATAGAGGGAAACTCCAAATAGAGTTAGAGTCTCCCTTTTAATTCATTACTTAATAACTAATAATCGTTCTTCAATCGGTTGAAATTCTTTTTCATTCGGAGGTGCTGTTGGTTTACCGAATGGCATTTGGGCAATGAGTTTCCAATTACTCGGGATATTCCATAATTCTTTCACTTCATCATCAATCAATGGATTGTAATGTTGTAATGAAGCACCAAAACCTTCAATTTCTAAAGCTGTCCATATTGTATTTTGAAGCATTCCAGATGTTTGTTGAGACCATGTTGGAAAGTTATCTTTATATAATTCAAATCTTTCTTCAAGAGCTTTTACAACATCTTGATCTTCAAAGAATAAAACAGTTCCATATCCATTTCTAAAATTATTCAATTTAGTTTCTGTTGGTTCAAAGTTTTCTGCTGGTACAAGTTTTCGTAACGTTTCTTTAGTCATATTCCATAGTGTGAAATGAACTTTACCCAAAAGTAAAACTACTCTTGAACTTTGAGAGTTCATAGGTGAAGGATTATGTAATACAGCCATATTGATAATCTCTTGGATTTTTTCATCAGAAATTACAGGTTCATTACTGATTGAATAATACGAACGTCTTTCCTTTATTGCTGAATAGAAGTCTTTTGTATGTTTCTTTTCCAAAACTTTTGTCATATTGTTTATCTCCTTGTCGAATTTCGTAGAATGTTGGTATTATTTCATAGAAATTTTTTAATTTCAAATGAATTGCTTTTTTATTTCGAATCTTCCAATACTCTGATTTTTTATTTCTTTGCTAAATGGTTGCTGACACATGTGGATCATTAATACAAAAAGTCAATTATACTTTTTTACTGCAGGAAATGGAAAAAATTGCTGATCCTGTTAAATCATAATTTATGAAGCCGAGAGAAAAGACACAGCGGTTCTTAAATAGGATTATTTTTTAATGATAAATTATGTGAATATTGAAACGCATTCGTAATTCAATCGTAAATATTAATACGTATTTTAAATATTAAGAAGAAAGAGGGGATTTTATGTTAAAAACTATTATATTTATTTTACCATCTATTACACTGGATCTATTCAAAATGACTATTGCAAATTCTTTGTGTCAATTATTCAAAAATTTAGAGCCATTCGTTCAAACATAGGTTACTCTGAAATCTGACTGAGAAGGCTAAAAAAATATACTGTGAAACTTTTAGTTATCAATAAACAAATGACTGTCTAACCAAACAATCATAAATCATTCAATAGCCGTCTTACGCATCGCAAAAGGGCTTGTGTACATACTTATATTAAGCAACTTTTTAGCACAATTAAAAAGCATATCTATTGGCAGCCAACCTGTTCTATATAAGGTAGGTACCTTGTCGCACGTGTTTATGATAGCACTATAGTTGCTCATACCACTTATATTCATTCACCTGACTTTTTATATGGCAGTCAATGATAACCCGAGGTTTGTCAAAATTGATAATATAATAGAGTTTAAATTATCCAAGAGGGCGATTGATGTTTTAACTGACTCTGTTACTATTAATATGTATTCAAACTACAGAAGATAAAATGGGGAATGATTTATGAGAGAGATTATATTAATCATAGCAGAAATCATTAACACAATGCATGATATTATTCTGAATCTAATGGAGTTTGCAGGCTTAGATTTAACTGATAAAGGTCTGCACCTTTGGATTATGGGAATGATTGGAATCTGTATATTTGGCTGCACCCATGTATTCTTTAAATATCTTTCAAAGTATGGTATTACGGCGATTTCATTTGTTTATACTCTAACAGTCATGGTGGTCATCGTATTTGCCATCGAGATTCAGCAACGAATAACAGGGCGAGGGGAAATGGAATTTGACGATGCCGTGATTGGTTTATGGGGCTTTCTATTATTTTTTGCCGCATTTCTTTTAATAAAAACGATTCATAAAGGGATTATTAACTTGTTGAATCGCAAAAATAGTAAACCTAATAATCGACGTTTACGATCAGATCACAGTAAACGGTCACAGTGACACCTTAAGTCTTGTCGATATTTATAGATTGGATATATAGTTGGAATCGCCGGGAGGTTCTGCGGTCCCAATCATTAAATGAAAAATCTCTGTGGAGATTATTCTTTATAGAGATTTTTCATTTATAGTGTTTTCTCCGTGAAATGAGAGAATGAAGTGAATCCACATATCACAGAACAGTATCGCTCCATAATCCCACCACAATTGTTTCACCCAATTTCATATTATAGGCATCATAGAGAAGTATTTTAAAGGAAGTCTGTCGTGATGACACACACATAATAATAAGCCCCATGGATTTTCTTAGACAGATTCCATCTATGAAACAAGATTATTCGAGTTGTGCATGGGCACCTTCAATTAAGAACCCCGGTTATTCTTCGATCAAAAAATTTAAATTCATGGGACATTTTTACCCTCTTTCTCTATATAAAGAACATGAAAGGAGAGGATGATAAAGATGGCACAGACATTGATAAAGTCGATGAAGCTGCGTTTGACTTATGAGACTGGGATTGACGAAGGCGGGAAACCAATTTTTAAGACGAAGACGTATAGCGGTGTGGTGGAATCAGCTACGGCTGATCAGTTTTACCAAATTGGGCAGGCACTGGCATCCCTTTCGATCCATCCGCTTGCAACAGTTGAAAAGAATGGCATGTATGAAGTGATGGCCTAAGAAAGAACGACGTTAATAGAGGAGGATGAGGGATATGGCAAAAACACTCGAATTGCACTTTACAACTGGTTTGGGGAAAACCTCAAAGCTGACGATTGACTATCCGAAGGAGCCGGTCGATAAAGCAGCTGTGAAGCAGGTGATGGATTTGATTATTGCAGCCGACATTTTCGGTGGTGGCAATCAAAGTTTTGTGAGCGTGAAAGAAGCACGTCTAGTCGAACATAGCGTAACAGATTACGAGATTGTGTAAGTTATTTTCGAATCGTAATCTTTGTAAAACAAAGGGCTGCATTCGTTCAGGAGACAGCTTATTTCTATGTAAATGAAGAAACGAGGTGTCCATCGTGGAACAATTGATTCCCCTCATAAGTGAGGTCGGCTTTCCGATTGCTGTTACCCTGTTTATGCTTTATCGAATTGAAGCGAAACTGGATAGCGTTGTTCAATCGATTCAAAGCCTGCCGGAGCGATTAGGTGGAAAATAGTATTTCGGGAATCTCTTATTTAGTTCATATGAATTTTTACTATTAATTTTTATTGCAATTTTTCATATCGTTTAATCGATAATTAAGTGAAAAAAAGTCCTTCTCCAATGAAAAACGAGATGGCTCAGTTCAGGATAGGTTTGGCGGTTGAAAGAGATCTGTATCGTGGACAGTAGTATTTGCTACAATTTTATTATTTATTAAAAATTTGTACCATTTTTTCAAATTCAGTCAGAAAATAGCGTTTTGTGGGAAAATTGATATGATTTTTCCCGGAAATTATATCAATTTTCCCTGAAAATGATAGTTTTTTGGTGAAAATCGCATTTTTTGTAAATTGTACAAGACGGTTCAAATCTTATACATTGGAATTTGAAAGGGAAACAGTATAATTTCTTCCTTTTTAAAATAACAACATGAACCCCTCAGGAGGAATAACACATGGATAAGCTGAACCATGAAACGATTAAACACTATCAATCTTTTGCTACGGTCGAGGAAATGGATCAGGTGGTTCGCGGATTTTTATATAAATTTAAGTCCTCTTTATCAGATGGAGCAATCAAGGTATTGCATTATCTATGGAACTATTCAGTTAAGGTGATTGGGGTGTCATTTTCCAAGTATGATACAATGGCCGCAGCTGTCGGGCTAAGCCGGAGGACGGTTATTCGTGCTGTGAAGACATTAGAGGAGCTTTCTTTTATCAATAAAATCCCGACTGCTCGTATGAACGGGAAACAGGGTGTCAATCTGTTTGTGATTCAGCCATTTGAGACGATTGATTCAATAATAACTCCGGTGTCACCCCAGGATGTCACTCGTCCTGTCACTCCTAATAAAGCAGAGAATAAACAAAGCTCACTCTGTGAGAATAAAAAACAAAACCGTATTGTCGTAAAGGAGACTGAGGTTGAAGATTCGGTTAGAGAGTTGGGATTAGATTCGAAGGAAGATAGCGATTCAGCTACAGATTGTTGTAAAAATGCAGAGGTTCTTAAACAAAATGTCGAGTTAACACCAAGAGAAGAACAGCAAAAAACAAAATCAAGTACATATGTGAAATCAAATGTTCAGCTAAAACAGGTTGAATGGCATCAATTCGATCCAAGCTTTTTACCGGAGTATGTGAACAAAGATTTTATCCAAGCGGCTCAAGCCTTTTTTCATCCAGGTGACATACATAAACTTTGGTCAAAGATTCATTTGGCTTTCAAGAAAGTGAAACTGATGGCCCATCTAGATGATACGATGGAATTGGTTATTGCTGACTTTAAACGGACAGTCTTTTTGAATAGGACAGGGAAGATCTATACAACATTTGAAGGATATTTTTACAGCATTGTTTATGGGAGACTGTGGGGTTTAAAGGTCAGGGAAAATCAGCAAGAATGGTATGAGAAAGTGATGAATCGTTAAGATCAATGGCTTGATATCACTTAAAGGTGGAGGAATTTTAAAACCATTTAGATCCTTAACTATTCTTTCTCGGACGATCTTACTTGCATTTCAGGAATTTGATTGACTAACGACATAGTGTCAGTTGGTTTGTAATGCTCATTCATATCAACCTTCCAAGACACAAATAGCAATCTCTGTCAAGTTTTAAGTGAAATTTAGCTATTTGATCTAACGCTTTTGTACTTTATTATGATTAAAATAGGGGGCTGTATAGGATTTAACAGTACAATTACTCCATACCTTCTAAAAACACTCACGATTGATTAATTATCGATAATTGTTAAGGCGCATTTACCAATCCTTGTTCAACTAAACTTTTGCAGAATCTCTAAGATTTGAAGATCCAAATCATCTAGTATTTTACAAACTTTAGATTTCACTGATTTCCACTCCTTTATATTCTTCATCAAAAGATAATAATGGAAAATAAATATGATTTCGCAAATATAGTTAAATACTATTTTAGGATAGAGGTGTTAAAATGATTTAAAGTGAAAGTTTAACATCACTGGAATAAGGCTAATAGGTATAGAACTTAGAACAGTGATATTTGTAGGGGAAGGATCGGAGAAATGTCTATGAAATATTATGTCTTGCTGCTTTTAACCTGTTTATTTTGGGCAGGAAATTTTGTTGTTAGTAAATCTCTTGTTGAACATGCTTCACCGGTCATCCTGACGACTCTTAGGTGGATGATTGCGGTCGTTTGCCTTGTACCGCTTGTATGGTGGAAGGAAAAAAAGCTTCTGCCACCACGAAATGCTCTAGTTCCTTTGTTTTTAATGGGATTAACAGGTGTTGTGCTATTTAACCTTTTGCAATTTTTAGCATTAGAGCAGACAACCGCAACAAATGTTGGTTTAATTTCTACGTTAAATATGATTTCAATCGCTGTTTGTTCCTTTGTATTTCTGAAAGAAAAAATTAATAGACTACAATTTGTTTCCATGATTTTTTCCCTTTTTGGTGTCCTTCTTGTATTATCCAAAGGGAAAATAGACTACTTGCTTACATTGAATTTTAATACAGGAGATTTATGGATGATAGCTGCTGTATGTGTATGGGGCCTATATACGATTTGCACCAAATGGGCCATGACCAAAACTTCAGCTTTGATGTCTACTTTGTACTCCGCTATATTTGGACTGATTATTCTTCTGCCCTTGAGCGTCACTAATTTTACTGTTTCAAATATAAGCACATCTTTCTTAGGTGCTATTGCTTATGCAAGCGTGATTTCAACAGTAGTATGTATGTTACTTTGGAATATTTGTGTTCAAAAATTAGGTTCAACGACATCAGGAGTTTTTCTAAATTTTAATCCGATATTTACAGCCATTTTAGCTTTTCTATTCTTAGGTGAACAAATAACCTGGATACAAGGAATCGGCAGCGCTATCGTGATAACAGGTTGTTATTTATTCTCATACTTTACAACAAAAGAATTGAAAATATGCTTATTAAGCAAGGTAAGACATCACTAAAGGTATTAATCTACTTTTCATTAATTAATGTCTAATGTCATTGAACTTTTTGAAAAGGGATTAATATAAGAAGAATACAAATAGGTATACTAAAGAAAAAAGTACAAAGGGGAATATGTCCCGACTGCTCAGGAAGGGGATTTTTTTCTTCAGGTTTTGAATCGGTTCATGTCCATGAATGTGATACTTGTAAGGGAATAGGAAAAGCTTAAGTAGAGCAAAGAACATAGAGCATGTGTTAGATTATGAGTTGTTAAGTTAAAAAGGTGCGATGCTTCAATAACGAAGGATCGCTTTTCTTCTTTTCTTATTGAAGCAACTGATAGGTTAGTGGAGCAAGGATTCAAATTAATGGTAAAATTATTTCATAAACATTAAAGTAGTAAAATACTGTGGAGGGGATAGAATTTATGGGGAAAATAAATTATTCAATTGTAGATGTTTTTTCACAAGGTAAATATACAGGAAACCAACTTGCTGTGTTTAAGAATGCTGAAAACATTTCGGGTAGTAAAATGCAACAAATAGCCAAGGAGATTAATTATTCAGAGACTACTTTTATTTTATCGGATTCAAAAAAAGATAATGGTTATGATGTTCGTATTTTTACACCTAATGAAGAGGTTCCTTTTGCTGGACACCCGACTTTAGGAACTGCATATATCATTCAAAATGAAATATTAGGGGAACCAATTGAATCGCTTATTTTAAATTTTAAAGCTGGACAGATTCCCGTATCGTTCGATAAACAAGAACATATACTTTGGATGGAACAAAATAAACCCACATTTGGTCGTATTTTAGATACAAATAAGGTTTCTGATGTTTTAAATATTGATAAAGAATATTTAGATGATAGATTTCCTATCCAAGAGGTTTCAACAGGACTTCCTGTGATTATTGTCCCTTTAAAATCTTTAGAGGCAGTTAAAAAAGTTAGAATAAATAAAGAAAAATACTTTGAGTTAATTGAGAATACCGATGCAAAAGCAATAATGGTTTTTTCTCCTGAAACATATAATTCTGATAATGATTTAAACGTTCGTGATTTTGCAGATTATTTTGGTATTCCAGAAGATGCAGCTACTGGAAGTGCTAATGGATGTTTGGTTTCTTACTTAGTTAAATATCAATATTATGGAAAAAGTGAAGTAAATATTCGTGTAGAACAAGGATATGAAATGAAGAGACCATCTTTATTGTTTTTAAAGGCAAGTGATGAAAACGGGGAAATCACAGTATATGTAGGAGGAAAAGTTGAAAAAATTGCTCAAGGGGAATGGTTTCTATAAGCGAGTTAGATTCAAAACTTGCTGCAGTTCAGACGCATAAAAAAGATGGCGAAATGGAGGCGAAAATTAAATTAGAGGAAATAAAAAAAACATCTTTTTAAAGGTGTTTTTTTCCTGTTTATCGAAATTTGTATCAGGAATCGGAAAAAGAAACTTTTTCAAATTTGTCTTTCTGTGGTGTTAGTCACTATTTTTTTCTTATTATTTTATAAAGGTATTTTCGATCATTTAATCATGGAGGTAGATTATTTGTGAATATTCAAGTCGCTAAAAGTATCCATAAGCAAGCTATTTCTGAGTGTATGGATGCGGCTTATGGCATGTACATTGAGAGAATGGGAAAAAAACCTGCTCCTATGGTAACTGATTATACTGAACCTATTTTGAAAGGTCTTATCCATGTAGCTGTAGACAGGGAAGAATTAAAAGGCCTTATTGTGTTAATACCGAAGACAAATTACTTGTTAATAGAGAATGTGGCTGTCCATCCGAGTTTCCAAGGGCAAGGAATTGGACGTGAATTAATTGAATTCGGAATTGAGTCCGCTAGGAAAGCGAATTTAAAAAAGGTTTGCTTATATACTAACGAGTTAATGACTGAAAATCTTAAATATTACCCTAAGTTCGGGTTTATTAAAGTAGATAACCGGATAGAAGATGGCTTCAACCGTGTATATATGTCAAAGCCTTTATAATTCAACAACAATCTGTATGGTCAAAAACAAGAATCATTGCTGAACTCACTTTTCTTCAATCGGGCGCTTTAATAAAATAAGAGTATATTTAATAAAAGGCTTTATATACAGGATTTTATACATAACTCGGATATAAAGCATTATTTATATACAAAAAACATACTTCCATAAACAAAATTTTTGATTGTCAAATACAATTGTGCTATACGATACAATTCATTTGTCGTTTCTGTAGCCTATCACCCTAATCACAATTGTTTTCGGTCAGCATTGGATACATTAATGTTATACAAAATCCATTTTAACCTCAGTGATCCATGTTACAAGTAAGTGAGGTTTTTCTAAAGCAGTTAATCCAGTATGATCTTGTGTTTTTGAAGTTTTAGATAAGAGTTTAAATGGTAATTAATCCTTCCTTTTTAACTTCCACTTTTCGATAGATAAGTGCAAGCACCATGGATGGTATGGTACAAATAATCATCCCGATAAAGGCATATCTTGGCTCGATTTCGTATAAATAGCCACCAAAAAATGTGAATATTGCCGTACTCCAACTAAGTGCAAGCGCTGAATACATGCCTTGTGCTTTCGGAATCTGCGCAGGTGTAATGTTTTTGACCAAGTATTTCATAAAGGCATAATGCCCCATTGCAAATGAGCAAGCATGCAAGGTTTGTGAAATACAGAATACAATCACATTGGGAAAGGAAAATACTAGTAACCATCGTATGGTTGAACCTAGTGCCGCCAGTGCCAACAAGGAGCCAACTGAAAACCGCTGAAAGTGCTTGTCGGCAATGGAAAAGAAAATGATCTCTGCGAATACAGCTATGTTAATAATTAGTCCAATTAAATACTTTGGTGCATGGATTTCCTGTAAAAAGATATAGCCATAGCTGTAATACGAGGCGTGTGCTGCCTGTAATAAAATCACGATAACAAGCACTAACCCAAAGTATTGTATACGGAATAAACTCATCATTCCGTGTTTATTATTTATATCCATTTTCGGTTTTTCCGATAAAATAACCGGTGAATGCATAAAACCTAGAAATAGGAATACCAGTGCCCCAATTAACATGGCCCATAAGATTACTTCATCACCCCACGCCCCTGTAAACAAGGTTAAGATCATGCCAGCCACAACAAATCCAATCGAACCATATGAACGGCTCTTGCCGTAATCCATTAATTGTTTATGTTGTACAAGTGTACCTGCTACACTATCTAAAGCTGGCATTAATGCTGGATAAAAGAAATGTAAAAGCAAAGTAGCCAAAAGTAAGCCAGTAAAGGAAGTAGCCGGGATATAACTCAAAAGGCTGACGAATGTACCAATGGCCATTACATTTAATAATGTTTTACTACTAAATTTTTCCGAGAAATAAGGAAATGCAACCAAAGTAGAGAGACCTCTTACAACCAATCCTAGGCTCATTATCAAACTAGCTTGTGAAACGGTAATCCCTTTTGTATGAATCATCCATCCGGTCCAATACGGGAGAAAAATGCCCCAAGTCATAAAAAAACTAAAAAACTGACTACTCATCCAACGTTGTGTGTTCATTTATTATCACCTCATTATTGCATAATAACATTAAGATTTTTTCAATAATAGGTGATAATTCATATTTTGAATGGTGATTTATGGGAGTTTATAAAATGAGAAAAGACTGCGCTATCTAGAAGAACAATCCATTGCGTATTTATTCTTTGCAATAAGCCAAGAAAACCAGAAAAATAATCAAAGCTTTGTTCAAATTCCTCATTTCCTATTAATTGAACTGATTACGTACAAAGCAAAGTCGGAAGGAAAGACAGTCATAATCACGGAAGAAAGTTATACATCGAAGGCAAGCTTTCTAGATGAAGATCCTATTCCAGCTTACCAATCGGGGAATAAAGAACAACACATATTCAGCGGAAAGAGAGTAAGCAGAGGGATATATCAATCTAAAAATCAAATCCGCATAAATGCTGATACAAACGGAGGCAGCAAACATACTGCGAAAAGTAATCCCAACGGCTTTTGTCAACGGGATAGTGGCTTTGTGTTCCAAGCCTCAAGTGGTCAATGTGCGTTAGAATTAACCCTAAAACTTTTGACTTTAGTCACGGTAGGTTTATCAAGGATCAATCAAAATAATTAAAAGGTGAAGAGAGGAGAGGACTGCACTAACATGGAAAACGTATCAAATGTAAATAAACTGGAATCAATCAAATCCTTCCAATCGTCCATCAGAAAATCCGAAAAGGCCTTGGCTCAAATGACTCAAAAAGGTGCAAATACCACCTTAATAAAGAAGCGACTCAAAGCTTTAAACATCGGGTTAGCTATGCTGGAAAACACTTGGAATCAAAAACCCCATCCATACACTAAGGAGAATTTAGCAGAAGCTCGCAAGGTTCTTATAGGCTTATTCCCATCCATTGAGAACATTTATGCTAAGTCAAAGGAAGGCAGTCCTCAGAGAACGCTTTTAGAAAGAAGAATGAAAGCATTGGAATTAGCTGTTCAAGCGATTGACGATCTTTCCAATGATTAAATTCTTTTAAATAGAGTTTTTCAGAGACTCGTAATCTTTTTGAGTAAAGCCTTCCAAGGTAAATATACTATTGAAAAAAATGGAGATATAAAGTTTTGCCGATGCTATTTGACAGGAGAGATGATCATGGATTTAACTAAGAACCAAAACATTCATTTAACAGAAGAAAAGGAAACTCTACTGATTACTTTACAAGCAAAGGCCATTGATAGTCGCTCTAAACACTCCATTCTTCATGATAAAAAAGCTTTAGAGATTCTTCACCTGATTGACTACGATTTTGAAAAGGTAAATCATTTTGGGAACGAAATCATGGTTATAAGGGCAAAGCAATTGGATACATGGCTGCAGGAGTTTATAAAAAAATATCCTAACGCAACAGTACTGAATCTTGGCTGCGGTCTAGATACAAGAATTGCAAGAATCAATCCGCCTTCCACGGTAAATTGGTTTGATGTGGATTTCCCCGAGGTTATCCAATTACGTAAATCCTTTTTTTAAAATCAAAAAGGCTACCAAATGATCTCGTCTTCTGTTCTTGAACTGAACTGGCTGGAGCAAATTCCGCAGAACCAACCAACAATGATTATTGCCGAAGGTTTGTTGGAATATCTTAATGAAGACGAAGTAAAAGAGCTGCTTAAGCGGCTAACAAACTATTTTCCCCAAGGGGAGATCGCCTTTGATGTAATGAATTCCTTTGCAGTAAATTCCGGAAAAGATCACCTAAAAGAAACAACAGGAGCTGTACACAAATGGACAGTGGATGATCATAATTCCGTCGACCAATTAAATGACAAACTAAGAAAAATAGCTGCCTTGTCTATTTTTAAATCAACATATGTTCATAAACTTCCACTAAAAACTCGCTTACTATATTCTGCTTTATACATGATACCAAATTTTAGAAATATGATGCGTTTGCTTTTATATAGGTTTTGAAAAAAACAACCAAAAAAAGGTAAATTAGGAATTATTACTACAGTGTGATATACTATGTCTACCATTTGTACTATTACTGATTGTGTTTCATGATTGTTACACAAAAGCCCTATTCATTTATTGGATAGGGCTTCCTTTCTGTTGAATAATTCTAGAAGATACTTTAAAAATGGAACAATTGTGTTTTGCAAAATAAAAGTGCAGAGATTTGCAAAGAAAATATTACGCTGCAACTTTACATGGAGAGGTGGGCATGCTAGCCTTCGTGGCACAGCCAAGCCTTATGGCTACTGGTTTCTTGGCTAAAGGAGCATGCCCATAGAGGCTCCATGTCAAGTTGCAATACTCTGCATTTGCAATTGCAACCATGTGTACTTTTTCTCTGCAAAATACAACAATGTACATATTGTTCCATTTTTTTCACTTTGTAGCCGAAATTATCAGAGTCTCTATGTCTATAAATTAATTTACAATTAAAAATTAATTAATTTAGAAAAGGTTATTTTAGCTTTAAGTGTTTGTTTTCCGAAAGAATAGGATTCGGTGACAATGACCAATCTAGAATCTAAAAGTTGTTTTTAAATTTAAAAATGCAGAAGAAATGCGTACACTACTCAATTTATAGGAGAACAAACCAATGAAAACACGGGAAATCAATGTCCAAAAACAAGGATTGATTCCTAAAAAGGAACGTATATGGGTAATTTTGGCGATTATTATTGCTGCTTCGATGATGCTTTGGGAATTTAAGGGACTATTACAGCTTTCATTAACCACTCTGCACAGCAGGCAATTCGAACATACATTTAAAGGTTTTGGCTCTAATGCAAGAATTGCATTATTTTTTGTACTTGCTTATTATGTGCTTCTTCGTGTTATTAAGCTACGTGCTTTAAAAGGTCAAAGTAAGGTGAAAAAATGGTTGTCCACTTTACTGCGCTTTGCCAGAAGATGGCATACTCCAGTAGCAATTCTCGCCATTGCTTTTATTATCTTGCATACAGTAGCTGTCTTTATGTACGGCTTCAAATTTGATTTTAGTAATATAAGTGGATTGCTTTCCTTGATAGTCCTGCTTCCAGTTCCTATATCAGGACTATTTCGATATCAAAGGATGGACCGGAAGTGGCATTTACGGTCTGGTGTTGCTTTAGCTATTGTATTTTTAATTCATTCTTTTTTATAAACAACATGTACATGAACCGTTTTAGCGTCAGAAAAATAGTCAATTTACAGGTGTATTGACGTAAATTATAGCTGGAAGGATATTTCAAAATTACGTATCGAGTTAGAGTAAAAAGGATTTTTACATGTGGTTTTAGTAAAGTGTTCTTTTCAAACTTTCATACTTTCGTTATTCAAGAAATGCGTCTGTTTTAAGGGTCGGATTGAGGGGATAACCCCATTATAAAAATAGTACGGATGTTCCTGTTAGGTTATAATAGTCTTATACTAAATTAAAGGAGTCTTGCTTATGAGCCAAAGAGTTTCTTACTATGAAATCGCCCCTGATGGTATGAAAATTATGATGGATATGGAAAAATACACGAAAACGGCCGCAATTGATCGAAAACTTCGTGAGCTTATTAAAATTCGCGTTTCTCAGATTAATGGCTGTGCATTTTGTTTGAATATGCACACAGCAGATGCAAGAAAAATGGGTGAAACAGAACAAAGAATATATTGTGTTAGTGCTTGGCAGGAATGTGAATTCTATACAGACGCGGAAAAGGTGGCTTTAGAATTAGCAGAGCACGTGACATTAATCCCATCAAAACGTGTTCCAGATGAGCTTTATCAACGAGTACGTGAACACTATGATGAGAAACAGTATGTTGACCTTGTCTTAATCATCAATCAAATTAACAGTTGGAATAGATTATCGATTTCAATGGGAAATATAGTAACTGAAAAATAATTATTCTAATTCTCATTTTCAATATTTAGTATAGGGCGTATTCCATAAATAAGGTGATCACCCTTTTTTATGGGGCAGATATGTAGAAATAACGATTTAGTATATGTGCAACTATTGCATGGTTGTGTAGTTAAGAGGAATATATCAATGGGATAATCGGTTACTGTGGACCACGGATTAGATAAGCAAAAAAACAGACCCTATAAGGGTCTGCCATCTGCTATTATTAAGCTTTTTGAACGTTTGTAGCTTGTGGGCCGCGTTGACCTTGTTCCACTTCAAAAGTTACACTTTGACCTTCGTCTAAAGATTTGAAGCCTTCGCCTTGGATTGCTGAGAAATGTACGAATACGTCTTCTCCTGCTTCACGTTCGATGAATCCAAAACCTTTTTCTGCATTAAACCACTTAACTTTACCTTGTTCCATAATTGTTGCCTCCTCGTGTGAGTCTCCACACATTGTTTTACTATCCTTGCTCAAATACCTTAGACGAAAACCAAAATCTATTCTCAATCTGAAAAAGAACAAAAATAATTCTTCTTAAGAATAACAGACATATCATGAAATAGCAAATAGTATCAGCAAGAGTGGTATGAGAAAGTGATTAATCATTAGTGATACATAGTCATCCTCGTCAGCAGAAAAGGATGTCATTGGTGCTATCATGAACAATTTTTTACATGGACACCACTTTTAAATGTAAAATTTTAACATAAGTTTTGATAGTTATCATTTAATTAAATTCTCCTTTTAAAAACAGGGTCGTCCCAAAAGCAAAGGTGTCAGGCACTACGACACATTTTCTATTATAACTTAGCGTAAATTGCACTGAATATAGATTGATTGTGGATGCTAGACCCCTTATGGGACAGCCCTGTCTGTTAAATTAAATGTATAGTTTCATCTATACTTGGAAGTTTGCAATGACACAATCTAAAAAGGCGATAGTTGCTTCATCTGTTAAGTTTCCTTCAACGTCAATTTTTTCATGTACTGCACCTACATATACTTCATTTCCATCAAAGACTGGAGAATTAAATCCAACTGCGAATAAGATATCTCTTAGGTGCATCTGTGCTTTTACTGAATTTAAATACCCATTGAAGAACCCATAATAATAGATGGTTTTCCATTCATTACTTTCTCTACTCGGCTTAACCAGTCAATTGCATTTCCTAAAACACCCGGTATAGTTGCATTGTATTCAGGTGTTACCCAAGGAACAGCATCAGCTTCTTTGACTTTCGCTTTGAAATCAAGAACTTCTTGGGTGCATCTAATTGGATATCTTGGTGGTACATTGGCAGCGGTGCTAAGTCTAAAATTTCAACTTCAAATTGATCTGCATCACGTTTTTGAACGTGTTTTACCAGTTTTAAATTATATGAATCCTTACGAAAATACTTCCTACGATTGCTACTACTTTCATTATGTTGACCACCAAATGTTAAATGTTGACAGGGGTTTCCATTTCTTTTGAAGCGGCTTAACTTTCTAAATTTAGCTTTCAATGCGTTTTATATTACCACATGAAAACTTTTGAGTAGATGAAGGATCACCGTTTAGATTTCCTCGTTCTTCAAAAAGTATAGAAGTTTTATTTGATTGACTCAAAAAATATTGAATGAGTTTCATTATTTGGAACCCCAATAAATTAATTTGTGGTTCCTTCCCTTGTAAGTACTTAATAAAATAATTAACGATTACTGAAAAGCGTTCACTGTCTAGTTAACTGTCAAATTGCAGGATTAACGATATCCAAATGTTTTGTTTTGTTGACCAAACATGAATTTCTTTAGAGTGGAAATTATATCAATCATAGGAAGAATGAATTCTAGGAGGATGTCATGGGATTTCATACTAAACCAACTATATTTGTGGGGCATGTCAAAATTAAAGTAGAAAATTTAGATCGCTCAATAAAATTTTATGAAGATGTTCTTGGTTTCAGTATTCTAGAACAAACAACGTCATCAGCAAAGCTTACAACTGATGGGAAAACAAGTATTCTGTCATTAGAACATCCTGAAAATGTCATACCAAAACAAGGCAGAACATCAGGCTTGTATCATTTTGCTATCCTTTTACCGAAAAGATCAGAATTGGCTAATATTGTGATTCATTTTAGGGTAAATGGAATCCGATTTGCTGCTTCAGATCATCTAGTAAGTGAAGCCTTGTATTTAAATGATCCAGATGGAAACGGAATTGAAATTTATGCAGACCGAGATCCTTCTGGATGGAGTTGGGTAGGTAATGAAGTTGAGATGACAACGATCCCACTTGATATTGAGAATTTGCTAACTAGTCAAGTAGCCGGTAAGTCTTGGGAAGGAATGCCAGAGGGAACAGTAATGGGGCATATCCATTTACATGTGGCAAAATTAGTAAAGACGGAAGAATTTTATGTGAAAGGACTTGGTTTTGATGTGGTGAATCGATATGCTGGTCAGGCACTATTCTTTTCCAATGAAAAGTACCATCATCATGTTGCCGTTAATATATGGAATGGGATTGGAGTGCCAAAACCACTTAAAAATAGTGTAGGACTTAAATCTTTTACACTTATTTTTGCAAACGAGGAAGCACGCCAAGAAGCGATCGATACTTTGCAAAAAGTTGGAGCTGCAGTTTCGGAAGAAAATAATATATTTATCACCCATGATCCTTCCGGAAATACGATCGAGCTAGCTGTTTAAGTTGGGAGGAAATCATATTGAATCAAGGAATTATCAATGAATTTGAAATCGGGGTTTATACACTTGCAGATATAGGACCAGATCCGCTCACAGGAAATACGGTAAGTGCCAAGCAGAGAATGGAAGAAATCATTAAAGCTGCACAGCTTGCTGATAAGTCTGGACTAGATGTCTTTGGGGTAGGGGAACATCATCGACTCGATTATGCTGTTTCATCTCCTGCGGTAGTACTGGCCGCAATTGCTTATGCGACAAAAAACATTAAATTAACCAGTACGACAAGTGTATTAAGTACACTTGACCCTGTTCGCTTATTTGAGGATTTTGCTACTTTAGATTTGATTTCGAATGGACGTGCTGAAATCTTAGCAGGGAGGGGAGCATTTATCGAATCTTTCCCTCTTTTCGGATACAGCACAAAAGATTATGATGATCTTTTTACAGAACATATGGATTTGCTTATACAGCTGAATAAAAATGAAAAACTTACGTGGTCAGGAAAGTTTCGTCCGCCATTAAATAATGCTGAAATTTCTCCAAGACCCATCCATGATCAAATCCCTATTTGGATTGGTGTTGGTGGTACACCTGAGAGCGCAGTACGTGCTGGCCGATTCGGAGTGGGAATGGCTTTAGCTATTTTGGGTGGAAATCCAAGACGTTTTAAACAGCTTGTTGACATTTACCGTCAAGCAGGAAC
Organism: Niallia oryzisoli; assembly: GCF_036670025.1. NCBI lineage: Bacteria > Bacillati > Bacillota > Bacilli > Caryophanales > Bacillaceae > Niallia > Niallia oryzisoli. The sequence goes on from NZ_CP137640.1 coordinate 2,863,178, forward strand.
GGAAGCAGGCCATTCAATAGAAGCATTGAAAATAGGTGTTACAGGACATGTCTTTATTGCCGAGACGACTCAGCAGGCAAAGGATGAGTTCTATCCGTATTACTGGAACTATTGGTACTACGTAAATCGTCAACGTGGATTTGGAAGAAAAATATCTAGGGAAGAATTTGAACAAATGGCCGGTCCAGAAACTGCATTGTTTGTAGGAAGCCCCGAACAAATTGTTGATAAAGTTCTTCAACAACATGAGTTATTTGGCCATACACGTTTTCTTGCACAAGTAGATATTGGAGGATTACCTTTTAATAGGGTAGTGAAAAATATTGAATTATTAGCATCAGAAGTAGCTCCTAAAATTAGAAAAGCAATAAGATAAAGATAGAAAAATTTCAATTTAAAAGTAAAATCCATCCAAAACCTGTATTTATATGGATTTTGGTGGATTTTTATTTTTTTGATGCTTAAAAATAACGAAAGACTATTGAAATAGGTGGAGCATATTCAGGTCAAATTTCTAATTTTCACTTTAATATATTCTTCGTTTAATCCATGAAGTAGGCCATGAAAGTTTCATTAATTTTACTGATGGTAGGTTGGAATTCTTTCATAAAGTGAATGATCTTATATATAATTGGCGTTGGTACACCGTAATTTCTGCCTACCTCAATTACTGTTCTAGCTAAATAATCAACTTCAGTTTTTCTTCCTACTTCTACATTCTGCAGCATAGATTAAAAAGATTAGAATTTGGAAGTGTGCAATTTTTTTAAAAATTTGGAGCGAATATCTTTTAAATGAAAGAGTCCTATTATAAAGGGGTTTAAAAAGATGAAAATAAGTACCGAAAGCGATGAATTTAAATGGGTTAAAAAAATGATCAAGAAAAATTTTGAAAACATGCCATGTAATCATATTACGAAACTTGGCGAGGGGTGGAAGAGTCGTGCATACTTAATCAATCATGACCTCGTATTTCGATTTCCAAAGGAAGAGGACGGAGCCATCGATACAGAAAAAGAAATAAAGGCGTTACCGACCCTAAAAAAACATATTTCCCTAAATATACCGGAATTTATTTATTGGGGGAAACAAGATAATGGTTATCCTTTTGTCGGCTACAAAATATTGTCAGGAGAGCCGATGGATGAACAACTTTTTCACTCATTATCATCGGGAACCAAGAAAAAAATCGCTCATCAAATCGCTGAGTTTATGGATCAGATCAGTTCATTTTGTGCAGAACAGGCGAAGGACTTAGATATAGGAGTAAATAACTTCCATCAAGATTACTTAGAGTTATTCCATGAGGTGAAGGAAAAAGTTTATCCTAAAATTGATCAAGTAATGAAAACATATATTTCTTTTCGATTTGAAAGATACTTGGAAAATAAAGAAAATTTCAGATACTCCCCTAAGCTCCTTCATGCCGATTTATCGTTGGATCATTTATTATTTGACAAAAAGAAGCAAGAAATAACTGGAATCATTGATTTTGGTGACATGAAGATTGGTGACCCTGACTATGAATATATTTATTTGTTGGAAGAGTGTGGAGAAGCATTTACAAAAAAGGTGATGGAAATAAGAAAGGAAGAAAACATTCAGCATAAGCTGGAAAAGCTCTCTTTTTTCCTAACTGCCGATAACGTTATTCTGTTATTAGAAGCACTAAAAAGAAATAATAGTGAGATGCTAGAAGAAGCTATAGAAATCATTCAGAGTGAAATGAAAATAAATGAATAGAGGATCTGTTACTTTCAAGAACTTATTCTTAAACGTAATTAACGCAACTTTGGCGGTTTTCGCTAAGGTTGCGTTTTTTTATTAGTCATAATATTTCACTAGATGATTCTTTGTTTTTTAATATAATCATAGTTTTTAAAGTATGTTATGATGATTGAGTAACAAAGGAGTGTGAAAAATTGAAAAATATTAGAATGATAATGTCTCTTTTGCTGTCCATAACTTTTTTGTTTGGTTGCGGGAGTGAAGACTTAAATACCATTCAAAAAGAACAAGCAACTAAGGAAGTCGTGCAACAAGAGGAACCAACAACGAATACAGCAAACACCTTAAATACTGAGCAGGTGAATGAGGAAGAACCGAAAGTCCAATCGGAAACACCATCAGACCGAAAGACGTTTGATGCGGAAGTGGTGTCTGTCACTGACGGTGATACGATCAAGGTAAGGATCAATGGTCAAGTCGAAGCAGTCAGATTTTTACTAGTAGATACGCCTGAAACCAATCACCCTCGTCTTGGTGAACAGCCTTACGGACAAGAAGCGAAAGCTTTTACAAATCAACTGTTAGAAGGGAAGACGGTTCAGCTTGAAAAGGATGTCAGTGATCGAGATAAGTATAATCGTCTGCTGTACTACATATATGTCGATGGTAAGAGTGTACAGGAAGAATTGCTGCGAAATGGATTAGCAAGAGTAGCGTATGTATATGTACCAAACACCAAATATGTTGACCAATATTATGAAATTCAGAAAGAGGCTCAAGAGAAGGGCGTTGGGATTTGGAGTGTGGAGAACTACGCCCAAGAGGACGGATTTCATGAGGAAATCATTGAAGGGACGCAAACAGAAACGAATAACCAAAATCAAACAGCCGAACAGCCAACAGGGGATTGTACGATCAAAGGCAATATTTCTTCGAGTGGAGACAAGATTTATCACATGCCAGGTCAGCAATTTTATGATGTGACTCAGATTGATACTTCTAAAGGTGAAAAATACTTTTGCAGCCGGGAAGAAGCAGAACAAGCAGGCTTTCGGGCCAGTCAGAGATAGAAGAGTTAGATAAAAGCAAATTCATAGTAAGAAACCACTCACAACCATTGATATATTAATGGTTGTGAGTGGTTTTATTATTTTGTGCTTTCCCTATTAAGTTAAAGCATTAGATTGAAGCAAGCAATTATTGAATTAATCCTGAATGGCTGTCACAAAGCCATCCTCAAAGTAAACATATTTGTATCCTGCAAACACCCATTGCTCGCTTATTCCATACCTTGTTTCTGTTCGGTAAATATCAATTGGATTGCCCCATATTTCACGAACTTCATCCGGAGTCATGCCGATTTCAGGTCTCTTAATTATAGGATCATCATAGTCGATAAAATGTAAATTCTTTGCCTCTCTATATTTTTCTGTATCTTTAAATTGGTTCAACAATTTTTCAAATTCTTCTTTAAAGTAGATGGTAGTTCATTCTTAATTTCCAATCCTGCTTATAGCCAAAGAAAAAAGTCTTCATCCTGTCTTGTTTCATCATCTGCCATAACAAGTGTTAAGCCAAGAAGATCATCCGTTTTATCACTGACATTATCATTGGTTCCCTGCAATAAATCAAGACAGGAATATTCATCTTATGGTTATAATAATATTCCGTACATTATATTCATGATTCCTTATGCTTTTTTCGATTTCTGCTGCTTCATTTCCTATTTTCCTTATAATGATTGACAAATGATACTCCGCCAATTATTAATGCGATTAAAACTAAGCCAATAATAATAGGTGCTTTTTTTCAATCTTAATTCCTTTCTCATTTTCATAAACTCTTCTAGATCTATTAGGTTTATGGAACACTAGTTAAGGTTTCTTTTATTTTTATTTTAAAATCATAAAGATATGTAATATATACTTTTCAGGTAACTGCAGGGTTGTTTAAATTTGAATTTGAGGAGGTAAACCATGTACATTTCACCGAAAGTAGCGGAGTTAAAAGTGAAACGGTGGCCTAAAGCTACCATAGCGGCGGGTCGTCGTCATACCGTTGGCCTTAAATCAGACGGAACGGTGACGGCTGTAGGTGATAATAAATATGGCCAATGTGATATAAGCGGCTGGCGCGATATTCTGGCGGTTGCGGCGGGTAATGTACATATGGCAACGAACACGGGTAATGCTCATACAATCGGTCTTAAATCTGACAGTACTGTGACGGCTGTAGGTTGGAATAAGCATAACCAATGCGATGTAAATGACTGGTGCGATATTGTAACAGTCGCAGCGGGTTGGCGCAGTACAGTCGGGCTGAAATCGGATGGCACGGTGGTAGCTGTGGGCCGAAATAATGAAGGTGAATGCAATGTCAGCGGTTGGCATGATATTGTGTCGGTCGCGGCGGGTGATTGGCATACAATCGGGCTTAAAATGGACGGTACAGTGGTTGCTGTGGGTAATAATCGGTATCGCCAATGCAATGCCAGCGGCTGGTGCGATATTGTGGCAATAGCGGCGGGTTATCTTCATACAATCGGGCTTAAATCGAACGGCACGGTGACGGCTGTGGGTGATAATAAATATGGCCAATGCGATGTCAGCGGCTGGTGCGATATTGTAACGGTTGCAGCGGGTAGTAATCATACAATCGGCCTTAAAGCGGACGGTACTGTGGCAGCTGTAGGTTGGAATGTGTATGGTCAATGTAATGTAAGTGCATGGAGCGATATTGTGGCGATTGCAGCGGGTTGTGCCCATACCGTCGGGCTTAAAGCGGACGGCACAGTGGTTGCTGTTGGTGATAATGAATATGGTCAATGCGATGTAATCGGCTGGCGCAGCATCCAACTGCCAGGCAATTAGTCTTTAATACAAGCCAGAGAATTACTAAACGAGTTAATGGAAAATTATAAGCCTAATTCCTCGATAAGAAACATGGTGAGATTAGGCTTTTTCATATTTCCAAAATAATAGAATTTATCTTATTGGTATATGCGTTGGCAGCAAGCCGTACCTTTCATGTCAACTGCTTTTCAAAAAAATGTAGACTAATAATATGGTGATGAGGTTGCGGGAAGTAAGAATAGAAATTGTTCAATTCCAATATTTAGTAATCTTCTTAATTGAACTTAAATTGATAGTTTGTCATAATGATTATGTTTGAGAATTTATAGAAGAAATAGCATACAAAGTAGTAGAACTATATCATTATATCTTTAATGCGAAATTTGTTGATAAATAATTTTATTTGTAGAATGATAGAAATCTAGCAATGGGGGGATATAAAGTGCGTAGGCGCAGGCGGTTAAACACTAGAGGGAAAATAGCGGTTTCCGTTCTTTTAACCATTATGGTTGTCCTATTATCTGGATTGGTTGGCAATGATGAAAAAAAAGCAGAAAATGATCATGACACTAATATTGAGGATACTTTGGAAATGGTAACATTTTCTACAGAGCCAGCGGCAGCTTTTGCCGAGTCAACATTAAGCCAATCGATCATTGAAAAGGAAAACGAAAAGAAAGAAGTGGCAAGAAAAAAAGCGGCGATCAAACAAATGAAGAAGGAACAACAGGAAAATGTCATTTATCTTACATTTGATGATGGGCCAACAACTGTTTCAGACGAATTATTGGACATCTTAGATGATTATCAGATGAAAGCAACCTTTTTCATGGTAGGTCCTAGAATAGCAGAATATCCAGAAGTAGTAAAACGAATGCAAAAGGAAGGATTTGGACTTGGATTACATGGTATGACGCATGATGTAAAGCAGATTTATAGCAATCAATCTGCTCCAACAGAAGAAATGTTAGAGAGTCAGGAGATATTGGAAGAAGTAACAGGCGTACGTATTGAACTGATCCGTCTTCCTTATGGGAGTTTCCCTTACTTAACAGAAGCTATGCGTTATGTTATTGACCTAAATGACTTTAAGGTTTGGGATTGGAATGTAGATAGCTTTGACTGGAAATACAATAATGAACAATTTGTTCAACAAACCATCCAAGGTATAGAAAAAATGGAAAAATCAGGTGTGACCCCTGTGGTCCTTCTTCATGATACACAAGAAACAGTAAAACATTTGCCTAAACTACTATTTTATATTAAAGAACAAGGCTATAAAACGAAAATATTGACTAACGATATGACGCCATTGACCTTTTCATGCGAAGGGCGATGTCGTCCCGTTAACTAATTCTATTTTAGCTGTAGGGGGTAACGATGTTTGAAGAAACGATTACTAATCGCATTGGCGATTTTGATAAGTTTTATTTTAATTTTGAATGGATGTCAGTCAGATCAAAAACAAGCTGCCAAAATTCAAAAAATAATGGAGAAATCTGTAGTGTTTGAAAATGATTTCGCTGCTAATCAAGCGGAACTAAATGAACTCAGAAATGACGCGCGGTTGATATACACTGAATTGATTAATCTTGACATTAATGATAAAGACAGTTTGAACCAAAAAATTGAAAAAGGCTATACATACACGAAAAAACAACAACAGTTAGTAGAGGAAGCAGAGGAAAATTTCAAAAAGGCTTATACAACGTCATCAAGGATTGAAAAACATATTAGAAAGATTAAAGACGAAGATCAAAAGAACCAAGCAACAAAACTGCTAACGATTATGAATGAACGAAAGAAATTGATTGATAGCTTTTTTGAAAAATACCTTGAAAACTTAAAACTACAGAATACATTTTATCAACATTTTAAAGATGAAAACATTAACTTACAAAGCCTTAATGAACAAATTATAGAGATAAATAAACGCACCGAAGAAATGGGGGAGATTATCCAAAAGTTTAATCACTATACCAAACAGTATATGAAAGCAGGAAAGGACTATGATCAAATGAATTAGAAAAGGTCCCTTATTTCATGCTGATTAACCAACATTTGGTTAGAAACGGAAGAGGTATATTTACTTGTAATAATAATCTGTTTAAAATTGAATAAAATATAATTTTTATAAGGAGATATACTAAACTATGGAAGATACCAATATTCCTAATTCGATTGATGAATATATCCTACAATATTCTGAAGAGGCTCAAGAAATACTACAAACGTTAAGAAGAGTAATAAAGGAATCAGCACCAAATGCTACGGAAAAAATTAGCTACCGAATGCCTACCTTTGTATTAGAGGGAAATCTGGTTCATTTTGCTGCATATAATAACCATATTGGATTCTACCCAACTCCAAGTGGTATTAATACTTTTAAACAAGAATTATCGGGATATAAGACCTCAAAAGGTGCTGTCCAATTTCCTATTGAAAAACCCATCCCTTATGAATTAATTAGGCAGATTGTAAAATTTAGAGTGGATGAAAACAAAAGTAAAGCGGAAGAAAAATTAAAAAAGAAGAAGAAAAATAATTGAATGACTCTCTTTCTTAATTATTTGTTGGTTTATTACGATAGGTTTAATGGTACAAGCCTTATTTTGACGAACCTTCCTGAAAAAGCATTATGGGTGTCACAATCCAGGCGCCTTTCTAACAGACTTCCTTGGAAATCCACTATGGCTGTCGCAATCGAGGCGCCTTTCTGACAGACTTCAAAAAAAAACAATATCCTTATCATATTGATATGATGCCGGGTGATATACTCGCGCTTAAAATTGATTTGAATACTTTTTTCAGCAGTCTCGTGCTGTCCCCATATCCCAAGGTGTTGTTCATTATTTCTCATAGGATTGAAAAAATAACATACTGACTGGCGGCAAGGATGATTAAAAACGCGATATTATAAATACTAAATGTAAGCAAGTATTTCTTCGACTCCATTGGCTTTGCTTGAATAAATAGCTTATAAGAAATGACACTAGCCAGTGACGCGACGATTGTTCCAAGTCCACCAACATTTACCCCTAACAATAGCGGCTGCCATTCGTCTGTAAAGTTTGCGAGAAGAATCGATGCTGGAACATTGCTGACGAACTGGCTTAGAAAAATCGAACTAAAAAATACAGAAGTGCTATCCTGAAGCCCCGTGCTCGCTACAGTTTGGATTGCTTCTGTGTTCGAAATATTTCCGATAAAAACAAAAAAGCTAATAAACGTGACGAGCAGTAAATAATCAATTTTTACTAATAGATTCCGATTTAAAATCACCGCAGCCATAACGGTAATCAACAATGAGATGGTATGACTGATGAGGCCAAATATCGAAGCGATAATCACTACTAATACGGTGCCCCATATCCATGCTTCATACCGATTAGCGATAGTAATAGAAGGAAGATCTACCTTTAATTCGCTTTTTGGTAGTTTCATTGAAAAAATAACCAACAAACCTATGCCAACAGCGGCAACAAAAAGAATGGTCGCAAAAAAGTCAAAAGGCTTAATCCCATAATGGGAAAAGAGAAACAGATTTTGCGGATTTCCCATTGGTGTTAAGCTGCTGCCGATATTGGCTGCAATCGTCTGAAGAATGATCGTCTCTGACACAGGCATGCCCGTCTTTTTGCTAATAATCACGGTCAGCGGAACAAACGTAAGCAAAGCGACATCGTTTGTCACGAACATGGAGCTAACAAAGCAAAGGGCAATGAGAATGGATGAAACCGTTCGGCTGTTATTACTTTTATTTAAAATGGTGATGGCAAATTTGTCTAGCACCTTCAGATCTTCAAGCGCCTTGATGGCAATCATCAGGTTAAACAAACTAACCATAACATTGAAATTAATGTACTCGAGCTTTGGCAATTGCACAAAACAGCTTGCGATTGCCAGCAAAAAGGATATGGTAAATACCATGTCCTTTTTCATAAAGCCAAAACGAATATGTATTCTTTGTTTTCTTTGGATGTCAACATTCTGTACCAATCTATCTCACCAGCATTCTCGTAATTATGATGTAAAAAATAAAACCAATGACTACATTAAATTCAAAGATTACGATTGTCAATGGAAATTTAAGTCGGGGGGGCAGGTCCATCGACCCAGGCTTAAAACTAGGGCATCAATGAGTCTAGTATAATAAATAGATCAAATGATTAAAAAGGCCAACATGAAAATACTGTGCTAAAATGGTTATGAATTTATACGCTAATAAAGAAAAGTTTAACATCTCAAATAGTAGATTATTTACGTTTTGGAGGTGATAAATACTATGTTTTCTGATGTAGAAATCAAATTAAAGAAAAAGAATAAAATATTGTTTACTCGTGAAAGTGAATGCTTACAGGAGTTGATAAAGCTGATTCAATTGCAACAACATCGAACACTTGTGATGTGGGCATTGGATTGTGCCAAAAGAACATTGGAGCAATTTGAGGCAAAGTATCCCGATGAAAATAGGCCGAGATTTTGTTTGGAACTTTGTGAGAATTGGGCGAGAGGAAAAATCAAAATGCCCATAGCCAAACAAGCTATTTTAGACTCTCATGCAGTGGCAAAAGAAATTGGCGACAGCGAATATAGTAATTTGTGCCATGCCATCGGACATGCAGGAGCTACCGTTCACGTAGAAACACATGCAATTGGATTACCTATGTATGAGTTAACTGCAATTGTCTTAAAATATGGAAAGGGAAACTTTGAAAAACCAGTCATTGAAAAGATCGATTATTATTATAACCGTCTGTTGTATTGGCAGGAGAATACCGACAAGCTTGGACTTGATTGGGCAAACTTTCTATTGAATGAGTTAAAACCGAACAAGGAAAAATTTATGAGTGAAAAACGAAGAATAAAACAACAAGAACGATAGGTATCATGTTTTATCCCCAGAAAAAGCCCAGATTAATAGAATGAATTCGTAGAAAAAATTCTAAAAAGGTTTTAATACTTTACAGTGGCGGTAAACATTTCTATGATAGTATAATTGACGAAGTGTTTCAGAGTGGAACGATTCATGTATTTCAATAAGATTTTGATTGAAGGTGTTTTTTGTTTTGAAGCAATCGGAGAACAATATACTTAAACAACCATTTTTCGCGAAATTTTGGGTTTCGCGAATTTTATCTTCAACTTCTTTTCAAATGCTGTCTGTTGCTATCGGGTGGCAAATGTATGAGTTGACGAATGATGCTTTTAGTCTCGGAATGGTGGGACTTGCTCAGTTTATCCCAATGGTTCTCTTGACGTTGGTAGTCGGGCAAATTGCAGACCGCTATGATCGCCGGAGAATTGTTTACTTGAGCCTCGTCATTGAGGCTTTGACCGCAGGTTTTCTTTTATTAGGAAGTATTAGCGGCTGGCTTGGCCGTGACCTAATTCTGCTTTCAGCAGCTTTAATCGGGGCTTGTCGCGCCTTCGAAGGTCCGACTGCTAATGCATTATTGCCGCAGATCGTATCAAAGAACAGTCTGCCGCGAGCAGTTTCCATGAGCACGACTGCCATTCAAACGGCTCTAATACTCGGACCGACTGTTGGCGGATTGCTTTTAGCCTTTGGTGCTTCCGCCGTCTATTTATTGGCTGCAGCAGCTTTAATGATTTCCGCCATTTTTACCTATTCAATTAAAGTTGAGCCGATAAAGGATAGAAAGTTAGCAAAGATATCATTGCAATCATTTTTTCTTGGTTTGGAATACATCAAACGTAAGCCGATCATCTTAGGAGCCATTTCACTGGATTTATTTGTTGTCTTGCTCGGCGGTGCAACAGCACTGATGCCGATATTTGCCCAGGATATATTACAGACAGGGCCATGGGGATTAGGGTTGCTGAGGGCTGCACCTGCAGTGGGCGCCATCATTGTATCAGCGGTAATGGCCTATTTTCCTCTGCAAAAATCTGTGGGAATCACTTTATTTGGAGCCATAGCTGTATATGGGTTGGCAACTATGCTTTTTGCTATTTCAACAAACTTAGTCTTATCTTTGTTTGCTTTAATGGTTATTGGCGGTTCAGACGTCATCAGTATGGTAATCAGATCCTCGCTTGTTCAATTGCAAACACCAGATGAATTACGAGGCAGGGTCAATGCCGTGAACTCACTGTTTACTGGGACATCCTTTCAGCTGGGAGAATTTGAATCAGGCATGCTCGCCAGTTTTATCGGTGCTGTTCCCGCAGTATTCATTGGCGGAATCGGCTCGATTCTTGTTGCTGGACTATGGATGTATTTATTTCCTTCGATTAGAAAGCTGGAGTCTCTAACCGAAAGTTCTAATGGGGCAGGTGAACAGGTCCATTGACCCATTAGCTAACATCTTTTAAGTGGGGAGGATGGAAGAAAAAACAATTGTTTGCTGCATGATGCTAGTCCATATTTAACTTTAAAAGAAATTCCTGTTGAGTTAATCTCTGCAGGGATTTCCTATTATTGGCTAAGTTTAATCATTATTCATCACATTTCAAAAATAATTTTAATTGTTTCATAAAAAATTGTAGAGAATAAGACTAAATAATGATTAAGAAGGCGGGATTTTAATGGAAGAAAAAAAACCAAATTTCCATAAAGAATCAATAAATTCACCCGATCAAGAGCAAGCTTTTAATGTATTCCTTAATGAATATTTAGTTGCAGAAGTACGTGGAAATGATCCCATTCATTTAACTGTTATTCCGATGAGGGAACTAAATGACTATGAGGAAAATAAGCTACATGAATATATACAAACAGTATTTTCAAATGAAGAATACTAATGGGTCAAGGGGCCTGTCCCTCTGACCCGTTTTTTATTTTTCATAAAATTGGTTGAATTTATTTAGCAGCCGGCCAAATGCTTCACGATCCTCATCTGACCAATCATTTGTTACTTCAATTAATCTTTCTAGACGTGACTGCTTATGTTCCGTAAATACCTTTGTTCCAAGTTCGGTTATTTGAAGTGTATAGGCCCTTCCATCTGTTGGATCGGGAATTCGATCCACAAACCCTTTTTGCTCTAACGCAGCCACCTGTCTGCTGATTGTGGAGATATCCAGTTGAAATTCATCGGCCAGAATTTTGACACCCGTAGGTCCTAGGTCAGCTAATCGCCGAAGCAGCAGATAGGCTGATCGGTCAAGATTACCAAATTTTTTGTGTGAAGATAGAAAAGTTGAACGACGAATTAAGATCGTCAGTTCCAGTTCAATCTTTTCCAAATCTTTTTCATGCCTCATATAAAATCCCACCATTAAAGATATTCTTACTTTTTATGTTAACATATGTGAACTACTCCCACCACTTACCACCCTTACGGGTCGCTTGAAGTGGGGACTTCTCGACTTATCGTTGCTTTTACTAGCCAACGAAAACTGACCGAGCTATCCTCTTGTTCCAAGAGTTTTTTTCTATGATAACGCTAATAAGCGTATACCTTCATTATTTGATATTGATGGCTGAATTGTAGTCACGATTTGCCACATAACCACATGAACAATGGTAGGTGCGTTCAGATAGTTTCATAGTTTTTTCTGCACCACAACAAGAACACTTCTTAGTGGAAGGAAACCACTTATCAATTTTCACAAGCTGTTTTCCTTGTTCTTTTAGCTTGTACGCTAAGAAAGTAGTGAATATACCCCAACCATTGTCGTGAACGCTTTTTCCAAAGTGAAGGGCTTGCGACAATCCTTTCATGTTCAAGTCCTCAATCACGACAGCATCAAAGTTAGAAGCTAATTCTTTTGACTTATAGTGAAGAAAATTCATGCTCTGGTTCGCTACTTTTTCATGTAACTTAGCCACTACTAAACGTTGCTTGTTCCAACGTGCAGAACCTTTCTTACGCTTGGACAGAATGCGTTGTGCTTTTGCTAATTTTTCTGACATCACACGATAGTAGCGAGGATAATTGGCTTTCTCATTCTCGCTACTAACATATAATTCAGCCATAGCAAAATCTAGCCCAACGACATTTTCTATTTCTTTAGGCTGTATGTCTTTTTCGTATTCTGTTAGTACAGACACATAATATTTCCCTGACTTCGTTCTGGAAATGGTACAGGATATCAGTTTGTAGTTATCAGGAATTTCTTTATGCTGTTTGATTTTTACAAATTTTAGTTTTGGTAGTTTGATATGGCCATCTTTCAATTCGATGTTTCCGTTGACTAAATTAGTCGTATAAGATTGTCTAGATTTACGGTTTTTGAACTTTGGAAATTCGGCATTACCCTCAAAAAGTTCTTATAAGCAGTTTGAAGGTTGATTTGTGCGTTCGCCAAAGCTAAGGAATCCACTTCTTTTAGGAATGGAAATTTACCTTTATACTTTGCAGGAGTCGGAAACTTTTGCTTTTTAGGCGTTTCTTTATCGTCTTTGAACCTTTCATACGTTTCCTTCCGTTCCGCCAACATCTTGTTATAGACAAAACGAACACAACCGAAAGTTTTAGCTAACAAAACTTCTTGTTTTTTGTTTGGCAACAACCTAAATTTGAAAGCTTTGTTTTGCTAGGCCATATCAATTCACCTCCTAGTCATATTACAGAACAATTGTTCTTAATTTACTATTATTTTGGTTTACGCCAACCAAAATTCATCTCCCACCTACTCATTGGGTTACACTCTTCACATTCCTTGAGGATGGAAGACTTCTTTCAGAAATCTGTTGAATTTTAATAATAAGAAAAGACAATAATCTCCGCAAGAATACACTATTGATATAGTGGAAATTAGTTGTATAATACAATTATATACTTTCATTATACAACTAATTATAGAAAAAGGAAGCAGAGGAAGTATTTACAAATGGGTAAGGGCTTAGGGAGAAATAAATGAAAAAAGGGGAATGTGTATGGTAACGACGAAACAATCAATTTCGGCAGAACCGGCGAAAGTCAAAGAGAGTCAAACAGGATTATTAACACAACCAAAAGCGGTTTGGGCTGTATTTTTTGCAAGTATTATTGCCTTTATGGGCCTTGGTCTAGTGGATCCCATTTTACCGGCAATAGCAGATCAATTACATGCCACACATAGTGAGGTAACATTACTTTTCACTAGTTATAATGCCGTTATGGCCGTGGCAATGCTTATTACTGGAATGATTTCCTCAAGGCTTGGGATTAAATGGACTCTGATAACGGGTATTGTTATTATTGCAGTATTTTCTGCACTTGGGGGATTTTCAAATAGCATATGGGCACTCGTTGGGCTTCGTGGAGGATGGGGACTCGGCAATGCATTATTCGTCGCAACCGCATTAGCAGCCATCGTTTCACTTTCGAATAGCGGAACAGCGAAAGCGATTATTTTGTACGAAGCGGCAATTGGTCTTGGAATTTCTGTAGGACCGCTTCTTGGAGGCTCACTTGGTGCGATATCGTGGAGAGGTCCGTTTTTAGGTGTGGCGTCACTTATGATCATTGCATTTATTTGTCTAGTATTCTTAATGCCTAAACCGGAAAAGATGAGTAGCGGATCCACAAAAGCATCTTTACTCGATCCGTTCCGCGCCTTAAAACACCGTTCATTATTAACTTTCGGAATTGCCGCAGCATTATATAATTTTGGATTTTTCACTTTATTAGCCTACGCACCTTTTGTTATGGGTTTAGGTGAGCATGGATTAGGTTATGTATTCCTCGGATGGGGCATCTTACTAGCCATTACGTCAGTTTTCATGGCTCCAAAGCTTCAAAAATCGTTTGGTACCATTAAATCCATGTGTGCCATGTTAATCCTATTCAGCTTGCTGCTTGTTGCCATGGGCATCTGGACCTCCACCCAATGGGTTGTTATTGGAGCGGTTATTTTAGCAGGAGCTTTTTTAGGAAACAACAATACGTTAATTACAACTGCTGTTATGAACGCTGCCCCTGTTGAACGTTCAACCGCATCTGCAGCATACAGCTTTCTCCGTTTTATTGGAGGAGCGATTGCTCCATTTACAGCAGGAAAACTGGCAGAGGTATTTAATCCAAGCGTTCCATTTATAGTTGGAGCCGGATTTGTCCTACTATCCGTCGTATTTATAATAATAAATCATGCACATGTAAAACATGTAGATGATGTTGAAATAGGTCACTAAAACAAAGGATCTGCCGTATTTTCGGTAGATCCTTTTTGTGGTCAGGGGGAAAGGTCCATCGACCCAATATACCAATTCTATCTATATTATATTGCGCAATGACTACCAGAATAATAATGTATGGGAATTCATTTTCCCTTTTTTGTCGAAAAAAACATAAAAACTGTACCATAATAGATAAAAATGTAACATTCTATCCTCTTTTGTAGAAAACAACCAACTACCTGTGAAATTATGCTACAGTAATGAAAACACATCTGAGGAGGTAAGGGCATGCAATTTATTGATAGTTTCGGTTGGAGCTTATCTTTTATTCTAATGATTTGTTTTGTTACAACATTATTAGCATTAATGAGGAAGCCGAAAGAGGATAATAAAAGATAAGCAACAAATGGGTCGAGCGGTCATAGACTCGTTTTTTAAAAAATAAGTAAAGAAAAAGTCCTTACCAGGACTTTTTCTTTTTAGTCTATTATTCGAATGAATAAAGTGATTGCTGATGATAATCAGAGTGCGCTCATTTCACTGTTTTTTCTGCTAACAGTTCTCTTAGTTCTTCTTGGCTATCCTTTAGTGCTTTTATCTCTTGTTCCATTATTTCTAATTTATCCAACATTGGTTTTAATGCTTCTTGAAGCATATCATGTAAACGCATAGCTTTTTCATCTCTAGTTGATTCCATTATTGTGACCTCCCAAAATGAAAGATTGAATATCACAATCATACTTTATTGGTAACTTAAAAACACTAAAAATTATGGAAATGTTAAAAAGTCGTCACAATTAATGCGTCAGAGGGACAGGCACCGCGACCCGTTTAAAAATAAGTAAAGATTTGGTATTTTCGTTCTTTCAAATTAATAATCATCTTACTTTCAATTTGATAAAAATAAAAGTAAAATAAAAAGAAAATACTAATTTTTTTGAAATTACGAGGAGTGATTTGTTTGAAGGCACAAGTGATCCGTTCTTTTGGAGATGCAGCTGTTTTTCAGTTAGCCGATATTCCTATTCCAGAAGTGAAACCAATGCATGTTTTGATTCAAGTAAAAGCTACAAGCTTGAATCCTATTGATACAAAAATACGCAGCGGGGTTTTTGCTAAATTCGCTCCTGAATTTCCAGCTGTTATACATGGAGATGTATCTGGGATTGTAACGGAAGTGGGAGAAGGGGTTACTGAATTTAAAATAGGTGATGAGGTATACGGTTTTGCAGGTGGTGTGAAAGGTTCTGGAGGTGCTTTAGCAGAATATATGCTGGCAGATGCTAGATTGCTAGCCCATAAACCAAAAAATTTGTCGTTTGCAGAGGCAGCTGCCCTGCCAGTTGTTTCTATCACAGCTTGGGAAGCGTTATTTAAACGGGCCAAAATTCAAGCCGGAGATGAGATTCTGATCCATGGTGGCACAGGCGGAGTAGGACATGTGGCAGTACAATTGGCAAAATGGGCCGGGGCAAAGGTATATACAACCGTATCTACACCAGAAAAAGCTCACATTGCGAAAGAACTCGGTGCCGATGTTGTAATCAATTATAGAGAAACTCCGGTACAAGATTATGTGAATATGTATACAGATGGAAAAGGGTTTAAATATATTTTTGATACTGTGGATCGTGAAAATTTGGAAAATTCTATTGAGGCGGCTTCGTTATATGGAACCGTTGTCGCCATTGCTGTAAGTCAAAATTATAATCTAGCTCCATTTCTTTTAAAAGCATTGAATT
This sequence comes from Niallia oryzisoli, assembly GCF_036670025.1. Taxonomy (NCBI): domain Bacteria; kingdom Bacillati; phylum Bacillota; class Bacilli; order Caryophanales; family Bacillaceae; genus Niallia; species Niallia oryzisoli. Next base: position 2,879,569 of record NZ_CP137640.1, read on the forward strand.
TCCATGCCGTTTTCATAGAGTTACCGATTCTTCATGAAGAATTCCGTCATATAAATGGAGAGATATTAAAGAAGGTGACTCCTATTATTGAAGAAGGAAGAGTTAAACCACTAATTGATAAAAAACCATTCACCTTTGAAGAAATAGCTGAAGCTCATGAATATTATGAAACAAAAAAAGCAGTTGGTAAAATTGTATTAGTAAACAATTGGTAAAACGTACGGGTCAGGGGGACAGTTCCATCGACCCGTCCCATCGACCTATCCATACATTGCTTGCAGTTATTTTGTATAAAAGAAAGCTAAACACTAGGCCTATGATTTCGAAAATCTTTTAGCAGGTACCATTTGGGTATCGGTCATAGTTACTGTTCAGTTGCTAACTTATCTCTTTCCGCTGCATAAGGTGGCTGCTCCAGCCAGCCATTGTTGATCATAATTTTGGCTGCATCTTCAACAAATGAAGCAATTTGTATTAATCCTCTTGTATACATGAGTCCAATATCATGTCTACCGTTTACGGCAGCAGAGTTTCCAAATGATCTAATTTTCATCGAAAACATGTCCATCTTATGAAACAACATTAATTTATCCGAAAAGGGTGCAAATGTTGAAGTTGTAACCAAATGGTCAAGAAACGACGGTGAAGGTAAACCTTCATAATGTAGTTTTTCCATATAAAGTTCGATTTGTTTATGAGTAAGTTGTTTTCCTCGCATAAACAATTCCTGAATTTTTTCTGATTTTACCACTTGGCTAAATGCCATGATCAATGCTTTACTCGCTACATTATTTTCAATATTATCGTAAAGATGGGCTATATCCATTGCATGTAATGGCCGCACATGTCCAAAGAAACCATTTAAAAAGTCTTGATGCACAAATTCTACTTTATCGGGTACGGGAATAATTGGTGGTTTTATGATCATTCCCTTATTCATTAATATTGTTTTGATTTGCTTCATCAAAGCCATAGTAGATTCCATACAGTAAATAAAAAACTCTTCTACATCCTTCCTAAAAACAAGTGGTACTGCAACGTTATAAATACTCATACCTGCTTTCGCAACATATTTAAGGTAATAAACATAGAATTCATCTTCAAACAAACGAGGGGCTTCAGCGTTTAAATCTTCTTCTTCTGAAAAACCCTTCGGAATTGGAAAATTTTCTTTATTAAAGATCTCTTCTGTCGTTTTCAATAACTCCATGCTTAAATTTAATGCGTTTTCTAATAAAGTTTTAATATCTGGATCTTCAACATGTTGAAGATAATATTTTAAAATACATTTTGACATACTGTTACCCATATAGGTCGCCCAAAGTTTACCCATTTCTGCCGAAGTAAGCTTTTCACTTAGGTCTGTTTTTGTTGAACTAATATTAAGTGGTTTTAGTATGTCCATAGAAAAAACTCCTTTTTTAAAGTTATGCTTAGGTTTCTCAACATTTAAAAACATATTCTGGACTCAACTTTTATCTAAAAAATTATACTTGAGTACTTATTTTACATTTTTATTAAGTGTTTAATTTAATGTTGAACCTTCAGTTGTGCAAACGATAATCAGGGGCAAGAAAAGAACAGCAAGCTCAATTAGGTATACACACTTCGATTAAAAAAATTTCCTCTTGTGTTTGCAAAAACACTTTTATCACCGATTCAAACTCAGCGAGATTGCCGACCTTTTGTCCCTTAATACCAAAGCTTGCAGCAAGCTGGACATAATCAGGATTTCCAAAAGTGACACCGTAACTGCCACCAAATCTCTTATTCATTTGCTGGACCTCAAGTTTTAACATTGAATCATTTAAAATAATGATGATAAAGGAAAGACCAAGCCGTTTGGCTGTTTCGATTTCAGCAAAATTCATTAATGCCCCGCCATCGCCGGTTATACAAATGACAGGGTCTTGTGGACAAGCTAATTTCGCTCCGATCCCCCCTGGAATCGCAATTCCCATAGAAGCAAGACCGTTAGACATAATGAGCCGGTTTGGTTGTTTTGGCTGATACGTACGAGCAATCGCAACTTTATGGGCCCCAACATCGGAAATTACGATCGTATTCTCTGACGTTACATTTTCAATGCAATGCAGGATCTGTTCGATTGTAAATGGAGGGTTGATAGTTTCAGACTGGCTCGGGTTTATCTGATAAGCACTCCTAATTTTCTCCTTGAGATTTCCATAGGGAGCCCATGATTTGTCAGGGAGCCCCAATTGATTAAGGGACTGGAGTGTCTGCTTGATGTTCCCGACACATTCGATCTTGACTGGATAGTATTCATTGATTTCTGCAGGCAACGTATCAATATGTAAAACTGGAGTTTTGCTTTCATTCCATTTCTTTGGGAGCTGTTCCACAAAGTCGAAACCGATGGTAATGATTAAATCAGCCTCTTGGATACCTGGCAAAACTTCATCATTCTCAGTAAATCCAAAAGTAAAATAATTAGAAGGATGTTCTTTTTCTAAAATCCCTTTTGCCATAAAACTGTGTGTAACAGGCGCTTTTAGTGTGTTTATAAAAGTCTGAAACTCAAGAACTGTATCATGTCTTAAAACACCATTTCCAACGATAATAAATGGTTTCTTATGGGTTTGGATAAGGTTAATCGCAGCCTTTAAAGTCTCCATAACAGGAACTGTTTCCGGTAAAGGGGGAGTGGGTAAGGGCTTTTTGCTAATCTCTTGAGTTAAAAAGTTCTCCGGCAGTACGATGGCAGCCGAACCTGGTTTCTCCATTTGAGCCAGGCGGAACGCTTTTCGAATAATAGTAGGTGCTGTCAATGAATCCATCATTTGAGTACTCCACTTTGTAACGGGTTCAAATAGTTTTACAATGTCTATATATTGATGTGATTCCGCATGATTCCGCTCCACAGCTGCTTGGCCAATTAAGCCGATCACAGGTGAATGATCAAGTTTGCTGCTTGCGATGCCGGTCAATAGGTTTGAAGCACCGGGACCCAATGTAGACAAGCAAACGCCCGCTTTCTTTGATAATCTTCCATACACATCCGCCATAAAAGCTGCACCTTGTTCATGCCTAACATTCACAAATTGAATCTGGGTTGAATTTGATAACGAATCAGCGAGATCAAGTGTTTCCTTGCCAACCATCCCAAAGATATATTCCACACCTTCAGCTTCTAAACAATTGATGATTACATCGGATACTTTCATAGTTCCTCCTTATAGGCTTCATTCCTGAATAGTCTGCCCTGATTTACCTAGTATCATTTATTTTACAAATTGAGACAACTTCGTTTGATTTGTCACAGGCACAAATGATTAGATGGGTCAAATGATTTGTAAAAAAGGATGAAAAAAGTGCCTGTCATAATGACTCGGCACCTCTTTTGAAATCTTGTTCAGCATGTTCCTCTTAAATAGAGCGTATTCCTTCGTAATTCAGGATCTTTTTTACCTTACTATTAACTAATTGAATAACCTTTCCAACAAACAAAGCAATGATTAACGTTCCCAATCCGACTGGCCCGCCAAGAATAAAACCTAATAACGTACCGGTTAATTCAACAACGATTCGGGAAACGTTTATACTCCAATGAAATCGATTATGTAAAGCTAACATAAGTCCATCGACGGGAGACTTAGGAAACTTCGCCTCAATGTAGATGCCAATTCCAACCCCGATGCCAAGCGTCCCAAGCAGGAAAACAAGCCACTGCATGAGTATTGACGATGGGATTTCAAGATGGTCAAATAGAAGGTACATCCAGAGATCCAAAAAGATACTTCGAAGGATGATGGCCAGCATAGAACCGTACTGGAATCTTTTTCTTTCAACCGTTTTCGTCGTGAGCACAATCAACACTTGTATAGCTATTGTCCAAGTCCCAATCGTTAATCCTAAATAATGGTTCACTCCTATGGCTGCAGCATCCCAAGATCCCACTCCCGCTGCCGAATAAATGGTCAAAGCAATACCTAATGCATTGATGGCCAATCCTACCAAATATATTGCTAATCTACTAACCACACGCTGCACCTGCCTTACTTTTCAAAAATATGAACCTAGATTTACCCGTTAAAGGTTGCCAATCTACACAAATTGAAACACACATTGATAAAATCTAAAGCCTATTCAACTTAAAAACGATACGTTCAGTATTATAATTATAACTATAATTATAATGTTTTCAAAATATTTTAAACATTGATTTAGTTTGTACCAGACTTAACCATATTGCTTGTCGTTCTAATATATTACGGCCCCAGACACCTTAGCTTTTGAGGCCCGTAAATATAGAGAATAATGCGTAAATAGAATATAATATCAACAAATGGAATAAAAGAGGCTGGGGCACTGATGTAAAATATTTAAGTAATAATGAAGACGAATAACTAATTCTATAGGATGATCAAAATGAGTAAACCATATATTGAAAAAATATTTTCCGGAAAAGTTAAAAAACTAGGCAATCCACATGCAGTTAATGCTATGGATAAACTATGGGAAAGCGGGATATTTAAGGAGAAAATCGATGAAAAAATTTGGCTGAGCAGAACTGGATTATTGGGTGATGAAGTAGCAGATACAAAAAACCACGGCGGGGCAGAAAAAGCACTATTTGCCTATACCGTAGAACATTATGATGAATGGCGGAAGGATCAGGCTTTAGAAACAATCGGGATGGGCTCGATGGGAGAAAATCTGGCCGTTCGTTATATGGACGAGAACACTGTTTGTATCGGAGACACCTACCAATATGGCGATGCGATTATCCAAGTGTCCCAGCCGCGTCAGCCATGCTGGAAGCCCGCACGTCGGTTTCGCTTGATCGATTTTGCTTTAAGAATACAGCGTTCCGGAAGGACAGGCTGGTATTTTCGAGTCTTAAAGGAAGCCTTTGTCCAGGATCAAGTAGAACTGGAATTGCTGGAGCGTCCATACCCACAATGGACAATTGCCAAGTGTAATGAAGTCATGCACGTGAAAAAAGATGAAATAAAGCTAGCTGAAGAGTTGGCATCTTGTGAACTGTTAGCAATGAGCTGGAAAGAGACACTGCATAAGCGGGCAGGCGGAGAGAATTCCTCGATTGATAAACGCGTATATGGACCTAATGGGTCAAGGGGAGAAGTACAGGGTTAGAAAACTTAATTCATCAGGAACAGCTCTAGTCTAGATACCAGTCTCTTTGCCCTATTTATAATAATCTAAATATTTCCAATAGAATGTCATTGACAATATTCTAAGAATCTGATAATTTAATATCATACTAAATAGATAGGAATAATACAAGTTCGATCAGACCACTGAAGACCTTGAAACGTTTGAAATATTCAAGCGTTCAGGGTCTTTTTTGTTTAAAAAGGTTAGATAAAATCCTAATCATTTGGTTGGACCATTGGATGTTTATACCAAATGCAGATGAAAAGGAGTGAAGTTATCTGTCATACCACTTATTCATGTTTCTTGAAAGTGACTCCCATTTCCAAGGTGATCCATATGTTTGATAACTTGCAGTTTGACCGTTCTACTGTTCCAAGTAAGATTGTAGAGACCTTAAAAACACTCATTCAGGAAGATCAACTGAAGTCCGGTGAAAAGCTGCCATCAGAAAGGACTCTTGCCCATCAATTGAATGTTAGTAGAAATACAATCAGAGAAGCATACAAAATTCTTTCTACACTGGGTTTTATTGATATCAAGCAAGGAAATGGCGTATTTGTATCTGACGGAAACGATAATTTAGGTCAGTTAACCAATCAATATTTTATTAAAAGCGATCAATTTGACGATTTATTTGAAATCAGAATGATCATGGAAACCCAGACAGCAGCATGGACAGCAGAACGGGCAGATGATTCTAAAATTCTTGAATTATATGATTTTGTTAAAGAAACGTTAGATCTAATCGAGAAAAGCAGTATAGATGAACGTGAACTGTCAAGTCGAGATCATACATTCCATATTAAAATTGCAGAACTTTCAAAAAATACTGTAGCTTTTCGAATCATGCACAGCCTCACGACACTCTTTCAACCTATCAGGGAGGAAACAGCTAAAATTCCAGACAGGCTGTATCGTTCATGGGTGGAGCATCTTGAAATTGCTGAAATGTTAAACAGACGAGATGCATCCAAGGCGAGAACAGCAATGGAAAATCACCTAAATAGTGTTGAAAGGACATTAAAAACAAGGAAAGGAGGAAGCAAATGACTAGTAAGTTATTGTCGGAGAAAAGAATGGGTGGATTGATCGCTGCCATGTTCGGACTATTGTCCTTAAACGAAGCCAAAATGCTGTATCCTTACAGCAAAAATATATTAACAGGAGATCATGTTTTTCCGGTTTTTATCGGGGCTCTACTTTTGTTATTTGGGCTTTGTTTAGGATTTGAACAAAGCAATGAAGAATACAAAGCTGACTTACCAAGTGGCAAGACTAGATTTACCTTGATGTCTTGCATAGCCAGTTTGTTTGTTTATTGTTTCTTCATCACGATCATAGGTTATGCCGCAAGTACGTTCATCATTTCTGTTTGCTTACTAAAAGTGATTGGACAGTATCGGTGGAATGTTTCTCTTTTATTGGGAGTGATGTTGACATCTGTTATATATTTTTTGTTTATCGTCTTACTAAAAACCCCGCTGCCAAGTGGATTTTTTACCAATTAGAAGGAGGGTAGCTAATCATGGAAACAATCTTATCTTTGTTAAATGGCTTCAGTGAAGTAGTCACGCCTTCCAATCTGTTAATCGTATTGCTGGGTTCTTTACTTGGAACCTTAGTCGGTGTTCTTCCCGGATTGGGACCAACATCAGCGATTGCCATTCTTTTGCCTGTCACTACGATTCTAAGTCCAGTACAAGGGTTGATGATGATGGCAGGGATTTACTATGGAGCGATGTACGGTGGATCAACTACCGCGATTCTTATGAATATTCCAGGTGAATCATCATCTGTACCAACCACATTAGACGGTTACCCGCTTGCTAAACAAGGAAGAGCTGGTGCCGCCCTTGGAATTGCGGCAATAGGATCTTTTATTGCGGGTATTATTGGTCTGGTCGGACTTGTTCTATTCGCTCCTTTTTTAGCTGACCAGGCACTGAAATTTGGACCACCGGAATATTTTACGATCATGCTATTAGCTTTACTGGTACTTTTTAATTTAACAGGCTACTCTTTTAAAAAATCAGTCATTATGGGTTTGTTTGGCTTCTTATTTTCTATGGTCGGCATCGGGATGACATCAGGAGTACCAAGATTTGACTTTGGCTTCAGTTTCTTGAGTGGCGGCTTTGAAATGGTTAGTATCATCATCGGGTTATTTGCTATTACGGAGGTTTTGAAAGGACTCGAGGAAAATCGTCAGTCCATAGAGCAGACGAAAATTACAGGAATTTATCCAACCAGAAAAGATTTACAACAGAGTAGGTTTTCCATTTTAAGAGGCAGTGTGCTTGGCTTTTTGCTTGGAATTCTACCTGGAGTATCCGCAACGATTACTTCATTTTTATCATACGATTTAGAAAAAAAGGTGTCTAAGCATCCTGAGAAATTTGGAAAGGGAGCTATAGAAGGAGTTGCTGGGCCCGAATCAGCTAATAATGCAACCAGCTCGGGCGGATTTATTCCATTGCTTGCTTTAGGTATACCGGCATCACCACCGCTGGCTGTTTTATTAGCTGCACTTATGATTTATGGGTTGACACCTGGTCCCATGTTATTCGAACAAAATAGTCAGGTTGTTTGGACTGTAATTGCAAGTATGTTTATCGGAAATGTAATACTTTTAATCTTAAATCTGCCTTTAGTTGGATTATGGGCAAAACTAACCAATGTCCCTTTTGGAATCTTGGCTCCTATCATTCTTTTAATAAGTATTATTGGCGCTTTTTCTGTCCGTAATAGTATGTTCGATGTGGTTGTTGCCGTTATTTTTGGAGTATTGGGATATGTGTTTCACAAATATCAGTGGCCAATTATTCCTTTTATACTCTGCATTGTGTTAGGACCAAAAATAGAAAGAAATTTTATTCAATCATTAGAAATGTCAGCTGGAAATCCATTAATTTTTATACAGCGTCCGATTTCATTAATCATTTTAGTCAGTGCTGTAATGATTTTGATCTTATCCATTTTTCTTATGAAAAGAACGAAAAAAAGAGTCTTACAAGAAACTGGAGAACAAATGGAATTTTCTTAGAAATATTATATGGGAGGGTTTATGATGAAAAAGCTTTTCACATTATCGATTGCAGTACTGTTATTAATGGGGATCTTTCTTACGGGATGTACAACAAACTCTGTGACCAGTACAGAAAAGAAAGAAGGAGGCGAACAAAAGAAAGGCACTGATTATCCAATTAGACAAATAGAGTTAGTTGTACCTTTTGCAGCTGGCGGTGGAGTCGATTTGGCGGCTCGTTCTGTGGCTGACTATTTAAGTAAAGAGTGGGGACAGCCGATTGTCGTGACAAACAAACCAGGCGGTGGGGGAATCATTGGTGCCCAATATGCTTTAAAAGAAGCTAAACCTGATGGCTATACAGTTCTAGCTAACAACGTATCGACCACTACTATGTATGAAGCAGGAACGGCTAACCCTGTTATCACGAATAAGGAAAATAAATTTGCAGCTCGTATTGCTGCTGGAACACCTGCTTATGCAGTGAAGGCTGATGCTGAGTGGGATACATTTGAAGAGTTTTCAGAATGGGTTAAGAAGAATCCTGAAAAATTAACATGGGCAAGTGTCGGTCCTGCCGGCTTTTCATCCTTTGTTGCTGCACAATGGTTTGAATCACTTGGAGTCGATTTTAATAAAACACAAATGGTGTCATCTGAAGGTACCTCTGACTCGGCCGCAAAGTTAGCAGGAGGACATGTTGTATTGGCCATTCATACAGTTGGGGAGCTGGCACCGCTTGTAGAAGCAGGAAAGATTAAATTATTGGCAGTTCAATCGCCTGAACGAAGCCCTCTTTTTCCGGATGTTCCAACAACGGAAGAGGCTGGATTGGAAGGATTAACAATCAAATGGTGGACTGGATTATCATTCCCTGCAGATACACCTGATGAAATTATTCAAAAATGGGAGCAGGCTGTAGAAAAGATGGAAAAGGATGAAACATTTTTACAGCAATTAGAAAAAATTAAGCTTGACCCTGCCTATCTAAATTCGGCTGATTTTACGAAAGAAGTTGAAATGGAAACCAATGCATTAATAAAATTAGCGGAAGATACAGGAATTCGTAAGTAACGAATGATTAAATAAAATAGAAGGATGAGGGGATTGGAATGACAAAACGAAATGGGGAAATGAAATTAGGAGTCTTTTTTCAGATACCTGGACATCAGATTGGTGCTTGGCGGCATCCAGAGGCGGGGGCTGATCAGGTGATGAATTTTCAGTTTATTAAAAAATTAGCCCAAACGGCTGAACGTGGAAAATTTGATATGCTTTTCCTTGCGGATCACTCCGCAGTCAAGTTTACAGATAAAACGGCACTAGAGCAAAGTGTGAATACCTCCTTTGAGCCTTTTACATTATTATCTGCTCTCTCAACAGTAACTGAGCATATTGGACTCGTAGGAACGGTTTCGACCACCTATAATGAACCTTTTCATGTGGCAAGAAGATTTGCGTCACTAGATCATTTGAGCAACGGGAGGGCAGCCTGGAATGTAGTAACATCTTATCAGGAAGAAGAGGCCCGTAACTTCAATTTAAAAAAGCAGCTTTTACACTCAACACGCTATCAACGTGCTGAAGAGTTTGTCGATGTAGTCAAAAAACTTTGGGATAGCTGGGAAGATGATACGCTTGTTTTCGATAAGGAATCAGCCAAATTTGCCGACTCCTCCAAAATGCATGAGATTAACCATAATGGGGAATGGTTCTCTGTTGCTGGTCCATTAAACATTGCCCGTCCAATCCAGGGTCATCCGGTTGTGGTAGAAGCAGGTGCTTCCGAAGCGGGAAAGGAGCTTGCAGCCCGCACGGCCGAGGTGGTTTTCACAGCCTGGCAAACACTTGAGGAAGCAAAAGAATTTTACCGTGATTTAAAAGGAAGAATGGCTAAATATGGACGTTCACCAGAAGAACTAAAAATTATGCCGGGTATATATCCGGTCATTGGTAGAACGGAAGAAGAAGCGGTAGAAAATCAAAAGCTTCTGAATAACTTGATACCGGAAGAAGCAGGGGTTGCTCTTTTATCGAGAATGATTGGTTTTGACTTATCCGGTTATGATGTTGATGGTCCATTTCCGGATGTAACAGTAGAAAATGTGAATGCGGGAAAAAGTCGTTTTCAGCTATTAAAGGATAAGGCTGACCGGGAAGGCTTAACGATCCGTCAACTATACCAACAGATTGCAGGTGCTCGAGGACATCGTGAAATCAAAGGGACACCTGAGCAAATATCTGATCAAATGCAAGAATGGTATGAAAATGAGGCAGCAGACGGATTTAATGTAATGCCGCCTTATTTTCCAGGAGGGTTGGATGACTTTGTTGATCTTGTGATTCCGATTCTACAAAAACGCGGATTGTTCCGAGTCGAGTATACGGGTAAGACGTTAAGAGAGAATTTAGGTTTAAAACGACCGGCCAACACCTTAGTAGAAGGGAGGAATAGTGTCAAATCTATTATTTAATTTAATAAAAAAACTAATATATTAAAAAAGGGAAGGGGAAAGAGCAAGATTTCGCTCTTTCCCTTAAATTATAAAGAAGGTTCTATTTCATTTAATATAGCTAGTAGCGCTTCAATTGCTGTCTGAATTCTATTTTCTAGTTCAGGTTCGATGAAGGTCAATTAGTTCTCTTTGTACGAAAACTGACTATTAATTAAGTAAACTCCGGATAGATAACAATCACCGAATGTGCTTGTTTGATCTTTCCTAAAGCTTGGTTGATGACTGGGCTGTTAAAGTTCGTTCAACCGCAATGGCTGACAATGAACGGAATCGCAGGGAAATGGCAACATTTATAGCTTCAGCGAAGGTGATGGATGAATGCGTTGGTATCGCATCTAGATCTATTTCCTACATTATGTAATTTAACTGGATTGGAACAGCCTGATTGGCTGCAGGATCATTCAATGGTACCGATTTTGAATGGGGAATCAGAAATGATACGTAACGAAATTTTTAGTGAAGTAACCTATCACGCGGAGTATGAACCGAAACGATGCGTACGAACGAATCAGTATAAATATTTCCGTAGATATGATGAACACAACCTTACAGTTCATTCTAATATCGATGCGGGGCGGGGAAAGGATCATGTGATTGAATACGGATTGCTTGATAAAATCTTAGATCGAGAGATGCTTTTTGACTTAGCACTGGATCCTGGGGAAAGAAACAATATATTTGAAAATTCCCAATATATTGATATTCACGAAATGTCTGAGAAATTAGACAAGTGGATGAAGGAAACGAATGATCCATTGCTCAATGGAAAAGTTCCAATACCGGAAGGGGCAAAAGTTAATAAATTTGAAAGCTTACATCCGAATGATAACAGTTCTGAAGATTAATCGATTCAGTGAAAGGGTGACTTATTCATTTAATTGATGAGATTTGAGGTATATTTTATAAAATGGCATAAAACAAAGAGACACCATGTAAGGGTATGGTTAAGATGGCATTAGTAGCAAGGCTAAAAACCAGAATGGAACATTTCATTCTGGTTTTTTCAATTGATAAGAAAATATCTAAGTTATATATATAAGAATGAAAGATCGAGAGGGGCAATAGATAAGTGACCTGTCTTTTCTTATTTCCTCGTAAGTAGAAAAAATTATGAAGTATAATATACCTGATTTTTCGTTAACTCTGATTCCTCGAGCATTTTTTTGTAGTAGCCATTTAATAAATTTAATTCCAAGTCATTACCAAATTCAATAATTTCACCATGTTTCATGACAAAAATGACATCTGCGTTCTGAATTGTAGAAAGTCTATGGGCGATGATGAGTGTAGTACGATTTTTGGATATATTTTCGATTGCCTGCTGGATTAACTTTTCTGTATAAGTATCTATATTAGCCGTAGCTTCGTCCAGAACTAAAACGGAAGGGTCATGAACGATCGCTCTAGCAAAAGAAATGAGCTGTCGTTGGCCTGCAGAAAGAGTATTTCCTCTTTCCAAAACAGGTTCATTGAGATGATTTGGAAAATCATTAATAAAACGATCGACACAGGCAACTTTTACGGCATTTTCAATCACCTTGTCATCAATTGGATCATTCAAGGTAATATTACTCTTGATAGTGCCAGAAAATAAAAAGACATCTTGAAGGATGACAGATATATTTTTTCTTATATCTTTCAGTTTTATCGTATTAATGTCCACACCGTCTATTAATATTTTTCCTTTTTGAACTTTATAAAAGCCGTTGATCAAGCAAATAATCGTTGATTTTCCAGCACCTGTTTCTCCAACAAAGGCAGCCATCTGTCCACTGTCAATTTTGAAGCTAACATTTTTTAAAACCCAATCTTTATTATTATAGGAAAACCAAACATTTTTGAATTCTATACTTCCTTTAAAACGATTTTTGCTTACTCCTCGATCTAAATCTTCTAAGGAGTCTTTTTGTTTTAGAAGATCAAAAACTCTTTCAGTAGATACTAGAGCCGATTGTATACTGCTGTATTTATCGGCCAGGTCAGAGACAGGAGCAAAAAATTGTTTAATATACGTAGTAAAAGCATACAGTACTCCTATTTGAAGAGTATGATTAAATATTTTATCAACACTATACCAGATCAAAGAGGCAATCGCTAAATTTTGAAATAAATCAGAAGCAGGCCTCATTATACTATTAATTCTTGTTTGCAGTAACGTTGTCTTTGTATAAGTGTTATTCAGCTCTAAAAACTCTTCTTCTTTTTCTTTTTCGGCATTAAATATCTGAATAATTTTCATTCCGGAAATTGATTCGGCAATAAATCCATTAAGTTTTCCGATATAATGTTTCATCGATAAAAAAGATTTTCGGATATGTTGTCTCATCAATAATAATAAAAATACCATTATTGGAATAACCAGCATCGAAATCATGGTTAGTTCTAAATTGAGTGACAACATCACATAAACGATTCCGATAAGCAAAATTACATCTTTAAATAGATTCATAATGACATCTGTATACAAATTGCTTATATCATTAATATCATTAGTGGATCTTGTAATTAGTCTGCCTGATGAGTTTTTATCTAAATAGGATAAAGGAAGCAGTTGGATTGTTTTAAACACCCTGTTGCGGAGGTCGGTTACAATTTTTTGACCTGCGCTATTCATCAGGTTTACTTGAGCGAAAGAAGAGAATCCTCCCAAAAAGGATAAAAACAAATACAAGATACCCATGGAAATAATTGAATAAAAACCGGTTTGTACGACACCATTTATTAAGAAATCATCGATCACCAATTTTAAAATATAGGGTTGGAGCAACGCTGAGGCATTGACGAGAAGAGCACAAACACATGCGAGCAATATTTTTCTTTTGTATGGCAAGGCCAATTTTACAAGTTCTTGTATACTATTGGTTTTTATGGTTTTTTGATCATCAAGATTTTTTTTGATCTTTGGTTTGATCTTTGTAAATCTCATAATATACCCCGCCTTTTTCGAGAAGTTTTCTGTGATTGCCCTGTTCACATATTCGGCCGTTTTCCATGACAATAATCTGATCAGCATCAGCTATGGCAGATATCCTGTGGGAAATGATTAAGGTTGTTTTTCCTTTTCTAATCGTTTTTAACGTTTTAAGGATTTGTGCCTCAGTCACTGCGTCAACGGCTGAAAGTGCATCGTCTAAGATTAAAAGGGAGGGGTCCTTGATAATAGATCTGGCAATGGCTAAGCGCTGTTTCTGCCCCCCTGAAAGATTGACTCCACGTTCTCCAACCAATGTATTGAATTGATCCGGAAAACGGATGACACTGTCATATATGTTGCTATCTTGAGAGGCTTTTTCAATTTCTTCGTCAGAATAAATATCTTTAAAGAAAATGATATTATTCTTAATACTAGTAGAAAATAAAAACGTATCTTGAGGCACATAACTAAAATGGTTTCGTATACCTTGCATAGAATACTCGTTGATATCCTTACCATTTAGAAATATTTTTCCATATTCTATGTCATAAAGTTTAAATAAAAGATTGGCTAAGGTACTTTTCCCTGAGCCTGTTTTCCCTATGATTCCATGTGTTTGGCCATTAGGAACTTTCAAATTAATATTTTCTAATACTGTTTTTGTAGAATTGGGATAACAAAAACTTAGGTTTCTAAATTCTATATTGCCTTCAGTTAGTTGGTTTATTGAATTCTTTTTATCGAAAAAAGGTTTAACGTTAAATATTTCAATTAATCGATCGAGAGAAGCCAACCCTTGCTGCGCTAAATTGACAATCCTTCCGATTGAAACGACAGGATGAACAATCATGGTTAAATATGTATTGAACGCAATAAAATCTCCTAACGAAATTGTGCCGTTTAATACCAAGTTTCCACCGTAAATGAGACTAAATACAAAACTAAAACTAAAACAAATTTCAATAACAGGGGAAAGAAAGGATGAAGTTCTAACCATTTTTATGGTTGAATCCATCATGTTATTATTTAACTGATTAAAATTACATATCTCCTTATCCTCTTGCACAAATGATTTTATAACCCTAATCCCGTATATATTCTCTTGTACTCTATCGGAAATAGCAGCAAAGTTTTCCTGAACGATTTTGAATTGGATATGGATTTCTTGACCAATCCATAAGATAAAAATGATAATAATCGGAAAAGAAGATAAAGTTAACACTGATAGCTTTAAATCGATCGTCGTCACCATAAAAAAGATGGTAGCTACGCAAACCACGATACTGTTGACGGACAAGGCTAATGCAGGACCAAATATATTTCGAACAGCAGAAATATCATTAATGGAATATGCTAAAAGATCACCCGTTTTTCTTTGACTGTAAAATTGGGTAGGTAAAATTAAGAAATGTCTGAATATTTTTTCTCTGAGATAACTCTCAAGTTTTCGTGAATTACCAAAGATAATGATTCTCCATAAAAAAGTGAATATGAGGGTTCCAATTGCAATCATAAGGATATACAGTAAATTTGTAAAAACTGCGTTTTTTTCGAAACCATTGATTTTCATAATATCAATGGTTTGCCCTAGTACCTTTGGAAATAGTGTCTGAATGTAGGAAGCTAGGAACATAAACAGGATCCCAAGCAAATAAGTAAATTTATGTTTTTTTATAAAATCAAATAATATAGCATACCTCAATACTTATTTCTCCTTTCCTTCAATTAATAGCTCTTTACGGAATCCCTTTCTATTAATTTAGTAATATTGCAATATTTTCATAAGGCTTATCTTGCTGATCCATTCTTTTCATTAATGTGGAAACGACCACTTCGCTGGCATATTCAATATTTAAATCAAATGTTGTAAATTTTGGGTTGGATAACTTAGACATTTCAGTATTTCCACTACTAACAATCGAAAGGTTATTGGGAACTTTAATATGATTCTCAAATAGAATATTCATTAATTCAATTGCAGTAAAATCATTATTACAGATAAATGCAGAAGGTAATTTTTTTTGAGTAATTAAGCTCTTTATTTTCTCAGGCGATTGCTCTGTCAAATCAAAAAATAACTCATCATGGATTTACAGTTGATAATCTTCTAATGCCGTTTTTATGGCAAGAGTTTTTTCTTTATCACGCCAAATCTTGCTGTTTCCAATAAAGCCAATTTGTTTATGGCCTTTTTGAATCAGATACTCCGTTATTTTATAACCGGCATTACTAAAGCTGAACCAAACACTGTCGAAATCATACGAAGGAGAATAACCCGTAAAAAAAGATTAAATTATTAATTTTTTGATTTATGAAAGTGGCATAATCTTTGTTAAATCTTCCGTAAAATGACACCATCAAAGTATAGTCCTCTTGATAATTTATAAGGCACATCAAAACTTTGTTGAGAAGATTTGTCTATTTACTTGATATGATAATCTGCACCTATTTTTTGAAGGGATTTTTCAATGTTTTGCGCCATAAGGGTGACATTGCTATTATCCATCAAGGAAGATTTCTGGTGTAGTACCAATGTAGACTTAAAAAGTGAGTAAATAAAATTCACTTATTTACTTACATTGAACGGAAATTCTTTGACACAAATCAAATAATCAATTCTATAGGTTTTATAATTCCAATAATGTTTTCTATCACTCTTCTAATGATTAATTGCCATTATAAGAATTGCCAGAACACTGAATAAAATTAAAATATTCTAAAAAACAGATTAAACCCACTTGATTAATATGCTTCCTTTTTTATTATAACTTTAATTAAATAAAGACAGATTGATCCAAAGAAACGTCCGATTGGTCACCCAAAGGCATAGGGATGTTGTATTTATACAACTTTTCTGTGCCTTATTTTTTTAAAGAGACAGCTGTATTAAAGAAATTAGGATGCAAAATTGCCATCGATGACTTTGGGACAGGGAATTCTTCCCTTAATTAACTAAAGCATCTTCCGATTGACCTACTGAAGATTGATCGATCGTTTATCAGGGACCTAACAGAAAATGAGCAGAATGATACGATTGTCTCTACCATCATTTCGATGGAGCAGCACTTGAAGCTTGATGTTATTGCAGAAGGAGTAGAAACAGTGCAGCAAAAGAATGTGTTGCGAAAGAAACCGTGTACGCACGTACAAGGATATTTCTATAGTCCTCCCTAAGCACCCGAGATTTTTCTTCAACAATGGGATCAACTGCAGCAAAATGCAAAAACCTTTGAAAATTAACCGAATCAAAAGCTATTGAATAACCTTATAAGGGAGATATATTGTTCAATTTATTAATTAAATTATTAAAAAACTAATATACATATAAAGGGAAGGAGCAAAATTTTGCTCTTTCCCTTAAATTATAATGATGGTTCGATTTCTTTTAATTTAGCTAATAGATTCTCTATTGCTGTCTGGATTCTTTTTTCTAGTTCGGATTCGATAAAGGTCAATTCGTTTTCTTTATACGAAAATTGAGACTCAAGTAAGTAAACTCCGGATAAGATTTCTTGGCTGCCTAAAATTGAGAATAGTGGTTTAAAAGAATATTCTAAAGATAATAGGTGAGCAATAGAACCGCCATTCGCAATCGGAAGAATGACTTTTTCAGCCAAGCCTTTCTCCGGGATTAAGTCAAAAAATGTTTTTAATACACCTGTATAGCTAGCTTTATATACGGGACTAATGACAATCAGTGCATGTGCCTGTTTGACCTTTTCTAAAGCTTGGTTGACAGCTGGGCTATTAAAGTTCGCATAAATAAGATCCTCAGGTGGTAAATCTCGAACATTAATCTGTTCTATTTGGTGGCCTTGAGTGGACAATAATTTATTCAGATAGGATGCAATCGCATAACTTCTTGAGGGTTGTGTAGGACTTCCAGAAATGATAACAATATTTGACATGAATACAACTCCTTTTATATATGTTTATTGAAAAAGTTTCGGCTTAAATACGCTTATCTTAAAAAAATAAAGAGGCTGCCTAATCAAAAATTGATTAAGACAGCCTCTAGCAGTCTAGTCGGCGCTTAAATAATCAGAAACTTTAGTCATATCTTAAGTTTATTAATCCGATAAGTCAAGTCGAAATTATAAAAATGAATTAAATTAATTCCATCTTTTGGGTAACATTTGCTTATTGTACAACTCAGTTTAATATTTCTTCGATTTTGTTAAGTGTGTTCTGATCAAGCGTTACATCAGAAGCCTTCACGTTTTCTTCAATTTGTTCAGGTATGCTGGCACCGACAAGAGCACTTGAAATATTTGGCTCTCGTAAAATCCAGGCAATGGCAAGCTGTGCTGTAGTAATACCTAACTCGTTAGCAAGCTTTGTTAACTGTTCAACCTTCACTAGATTTTCCTCGATTAAATGTCTATCAATCGATTTATTGTTAGTTGTAGCCCGGCTTCCTTCAGGTGGCTGTGCTCCTTTTTTATATTTTCCAGTTAGAACGCCTTGTGCTAAAGGTGACCAGACAACCTGACCAATCCCATGCTTTAAGCTGACCGGAATGATCTCATTTTCAATCTTCCGATGAAACATATTGTATTGAGGCTGGTTTACAACAATTCTATCCAAAAGATTCTGATCTGCAAGGTGCACGGCTTCGGTTATTTGTTCAGCTGTCCATTCACTTACACCAACATAGAGTACTTTTCCTTGTCGAATGAGATCATCTAGGGCTCGAAGCGTCTCTTCAAGTGGGGTCTCTGAGTCATAACGGTGGCAATAATAAATGTCAATGTAATCAACATCAAGGCGTGTTAAGCTTGCATTTGCTTGTTCAATAATGTGTTTACGCGATAAACCCCGATCATTTGGTCCTTCTCCCATTGGATTAAATACTTTGGTTGCTAATACATATGATTCTCTTGGAAAAGATTTGATCGCTTGACCGACAACTTTTTCCGCTTCCCCACGCATATAAACGTTTGCTGTATCAAAAAAGTTAATTCCACGGTCATAAGCTTTATGAATCGTATTAATAGCATTTTCACTATCAACATAACCACCGTAAGTTAACCAACTTCCAAGACTAATTTCACTAACTCTAAGACCTGTACCACCTAATCTACGATATTTCATAAGCGTTTCCTCCTCATATTTATTAGATTTAAAGACTTCAATACAGTGATTATTACTTATGTAACTTCTATAGATGAAAGTGGACTAATAGTTCATACTCATCATAATACATGGTTTTAACAATAACTAAATTCCTAATTATACAATTTCCCCCTTTCAGAAATAAAAAAAAGAGATTCAATTACACATTGGGGTGTAATGAATCTCCGGTAGTCCGGTCGATATGAATAAATTTTCTTTATTATGAGAGATGACTTTCTTTAGTATGGAAAATATTTAGCCCACATTTAAATGGAATATTAACAGTAATGACATAGACAAGTCAATAATAATGTACAGAATAAAAAAACAGATCGTTTAGGATCCCAATCTATTAAGATAAAAAAAGATTGAATTCATGACAATCATCATGAACGACACCTTCTTTAGATTCAGAATGAAAGGAATAGTAAAATTGAAAATTTTTTATAAAACACAGTTGACAATTCGGAATTATGTGATAAATTAAAGCTATAGTTTTTGTAGGAATTAAATTTTTGATAAACAAAAACTTTACATATAAAAAAAGATTATTGATTATTCGAATTTGCCCACTGGACTACCAAGAGGCTCACATGATTTCAGTCTTGAACTGAAAGTGTGAGCCCTTTTTATATCATAAAAAAGGGCTTGTATTTAAAAATGAATAATCATATATGTAAAGTGAAAGATCAGATTGGAGTGGATAAATGACGCGAAAAAGATTTGAATAAGTGATTAATAATGTTTATTCTTTAAAAAGTCATCAAAAGGATTAGAATTAGTAACATTTTAGGAATTGATAAGGCCTACTGGACTTCCAAGTGGCTCACATGATTTCAGTCTTGAACTGAAAGTGTGAGCCTTTTTTATTCACAAAACCGATTCTTAAGTGATAAATCAAAGATGTAATCGCATATAAAACCAAGTATTTAAATAAGAATAATTAGATAAAAGATTGGAGTGTAGTTAATGTCAGCTCTTGAGAAAATAAGATTTGAACATGTCACAAAAACATTTGCAATACGTGATGAAACGAAAAAAAGAAGTACAAAAACATTTACTGCGATAGAGGATATTAATTTTGTAGTAAATGAAGGAGAATTTATAACACTTGTTGGACCAAGTGGATGCGGTAAATCGACGCTTCTAGATTTACTAGGTGGTTTAACCAAACCAACTCGCGGCCGCATATTAATTGAGGGGAAAGAAATTACTGGACCTGGTTTAGATCGGGGAACCGTTTTTCAACAATATGCATTATTCCCATGGAAAACCGCTCGTGGAAATATTGAATTTGGGTTAGAGGCGAAAGGAATTTCTAAGAGGGAATGGAAAGAAAAAGGCGATTATTATTTAGATTTAGTTGGATTGATAAAATTCGCGGATCGATATCCCCATGAATTATCAGGTGGGATGAAGCAGAGGGTGGCGATTGCCAGAAGTCTTGCTTTTAATCCAGATGTACTTTTATTGGATGAACCGTTTGCGGCACTAGATGCTCAAACACGTGAAACTCTACAAAGTGAACTACTGCGAATTTGGAAGAAAACCGGTAAAACCATTATTTTTATTACGCACGGTATCGATGAAGCCGTGTACCTTGGTCAACGGGTAGTGGTTTTATCACCAAATCCTGGATCAGTGAGGAAAATTGTTGATATTTCATTAAAGAATCGATTAGAAGATGCAGATATCCATTCGAATCCTGAATTTGTCAGAGCACGTCATGAAGTCTGGAGCTTGTTACATGAACCTGAATTTCTAGGTGCAAATATTTAAAGGAGGGATGATGGATGGAAACAATCGCACGAGAAATAAAAATAGGAAAAAAAAATCAAACGAAAACTACATGGCTTTCTATTTTCCAGGTATTACAAAAGTTATTCAAACAATCCATTGTGTTGGTCGGATTAATATTACTCTGGGAAATCGCCCCGCGAATTGGAATGGTCAATCCAGAGTACTTACCACCTCTTTCGGACGCATTGAAAGCCTGGGGGGAAATGATTGTCACAGGAGAATTATGGACACATTTTTCAACAAGTATTTCGCGTTCCATTTATGGATTTCTTTTAGCCTTATTGGTTGGTATTCCGCTTGGTTTACTTATTGGTTGGTATCCATTAGCTAGAGAATTATTGAATCCAACATTTGAAGTTTATCGAAATACAGCGACATTAGCGTTATTACCAGTATTCATGTTATTACTTGGGATTGGTGAAGCATCGAAAATTGCGATTGTTTTTTACTCATGCACAGCTGAAATTCTTTTACAAACCATAGCAGGTGTGAAAAATGTGGATCCATTACTGATTAAATCAGCGCGTTCCATGAATGTATCTTCGTATAAATTATTTACGAAAGTCATTTTACCAGCAGCGTTGCCAACTATTTTTGTTGGGATTCGTATGGCAGGGACTGGTTGTATTTTAGTTTTAATGGCCGCTGAAATGATTGGTGCTAAAGCGGGCTTAGGTTATTTAATCACATCTGCTCAATATAATTACGAAATTCCTAAAATGTATGCGGGTATTATAACCATTTCACTATTGGGCTTACTCGTAAATCTGGGATTAACTTCGTTAGAAAGAAGATTCTCAAGATGGAGGCAACAACCAAATGCATAGAAAAGACAAAATATTTTCTATTCTTGTGCCAATTCCGACTAAAAAAATAAGATAAATTGGAGTGGTGTAATATGGCGAAAAAACAAATGAAATTAGGGGCATTCTTTATGTTGCCAGGACATCATGCGGTAGCATGGCGGCATCCCGATGCGAAAGCAGATCATGTGTTAAATTTTGATTTTATCAAGGAGCAAGCGCTAACGGCAGAACGTGGTAAGTTCGATATGGTTTTCTTGGCAGATGGTGTAGCGGCCGGGGCCGAAAGTAAAGTGTTTGGACAATCGTCTAGTGTTCCATTCGAACCTTTTACTTTATTGTCAGCAATAGCAGCGGTGACAAAAAATATTGGGATTGTTGGCACTGTGTCCACAACCTATAATGAACCATTTAATGTAGCACGGAAATTTGCTTCGTTGGACCATCTAAGCAACGGGCGTGCAGGTTGGAATGTTGTAACAAGTGGTGGGAAAGAAGCAGCAAGTAACTTTGGATTGAAAGAGGAACCATTACATGCGCAACGCTATGAACGAGCACATGAGTTTGTAGATGTCGTAAAACAACTTTGGGATAGCTGGGAAGATAACGCAATTGTTTTCAATCAGGAGACTGGACAATATGCGGATGCCTCTAAAGTTCATACCCTCAATTATGAAGGAAAGTATCTGTCAGTCGGAGGGCCGCTAAATATTGCCCGGCCGGTTCAAGGTCATCCAGTTGTAGTTCAAGCAGGATCATCGGAAGCTGGAAAAGAATTAGCAGCACGTACAGCGGAAGTTATTTTTACAGCGTGGCAAACATTAGAAGAAGCGCAAGATTTCTATCGTGATGTAAAAGGACGTATGGCGAAGTATGGAAGAAATCCAGATGAACTAAAAATTATGCCTGGTGTTTATCCAATCGTTGGTCAAACATTAGAAGAAGCCGAAACGAAACGTCAACAATTATTAGATTTAATACCAGAGTCATTAGGTGTAGCCAGATTATCTAGACAATTGGGTGTAGACTTAGCTGGTTACCCAGTGGATGGACCATTACCAGAATTACCAGATGTATCACAAATTAATGGTGGGAAAAGTCGATTCCAATTATTGAAGGATCTTGCAGAACGCGAGAACTTAACCATTCGTCAATTATATCAAAATATTGCTGGAGCGCGTGGACATCGTGAAATTATTGGAACGCCTGAACAAATCGCAGATCAATTAGAAGACTGGTTTGATCATGGTGCAGCGGATGGCTTTAATATTATGCCTCCAGTGTTCCCAACAGGCTTAAATGATTTTGTCGATTACGTCATTCCTGAGCTACAAAAGCGTGGTCTTTTCCGTGAAGAATACACAGGTACAACATTGCGAGAAAACTTGGAACTGCAGCGTCCAGAAAATCAATTTTCGAAAGAAGCCGTTACACATTAACAATAGCTTATCTCTTTTTAATTATAATACCAACTAATTACATAGGAGTGGTTTTAATGACGAAAAGACAGTTAAAGTTAGGATTATTTATTAAATTACCAGGGCAACACTTAGCAAGTTGGCGGTATCCTTCAACTGACACAGAAAGCATTTTTGACTTAGACTATTTGACTAATATAGCAAAAAAGGCAGAGCAAGCAAAATTCGATACGATCTTTTTTGCCGATGTATTCGGATCTGAGATGAAAGGGAATTCTGGAAATGGATTAAGATTAGACCCCGTGATTTTGATTTCTGCGCTAGCAGCAGTAACAAAAAACATCGGATTAACGGCGACAGTGACAACCACTTATAATGAACCATTCCATGTGGCGCGTAAGTTTAGCGCTATTGATCATCTATCAAAAGGGCGGGCCGCTTGGAATGTAGTGACATCAGCTAATGGTCGGGAAGCCCTTCTATTTGGAAAAGATAAGCATTTGGCACATGCCGACCGTTATGAACGTGCTGAGGAATTTGTCAATGTGGTGAAACAGCTATGGTTCACTGTAGAAGATGAGGCAATCGTTAATGATAAGGAAAATAGTAAATTTATAGATTTAGAAAAAGTACATCCCGTTAATCATGAAGGCAAATGGTTAAAAGTACAAGGAACGTTAGATTCTCCATCAACACCGCAAGGTCATCCAGTGATTGTCCAAGCGGGTTCATCAGAAGCAGGGAAAGAGCTGGCTGCAAAAACAGCAGAAGTGATTTTTACAGCTTGGCAAACACTAGAGGAAACGCAAGAATTCTATAGTGATGTAAAGGGACGTTTGGCGAAATATGGCCGTAACCCAGAAGATCTGAAAATTATGCCAGGTGTGTTTATCACAGTCGCAGAAACTGAAGAAGAAGCAATTGCCAAACGGAAAGAATTAAATAGCTATATTTTACCAGAAGTGGGTCTAGCTTATTTATCGAACTTCATTGGTGTAGATTTAACCGGTTACGATGTGGATGCACCACTTCCTAAAAGCAGCGGTGAACTAGAAGATAAAACGAACCCACAAATTCGTTCAAACATTATTCGTCGGATTGCAGAACGAGAAAATTTACAAACCTTACGCGAAGTATATGAGCATATTGCAGGGGCACGAGGTCACAGGGAAATCGTTGGCACACCAGAACAAATTGTCGATCAATTAGAGGAATGGTTCTTAAATGAAGGAGCAGACGGTTTTAATATTATGCCACCGACTTTTCCAGAAGGCTTTAATGATATCGTAGAATTGGTTATTCCAGAACTACAGCGAAGAGGTTTATTCCGTACAGAGTATGAAGGAACAACCTTACGAGAAAATCTTGGACTTAAAATACCCGTTAATCCATCTAAAAAGCAGTCACAATCCGTGTAAACCAGAGGAGATTTATTAGGGAAGGAAAAAGAGTCAAATGCGTTTTTCTCAGATGAATGTTATAAGGAAATAATAAAGTAAATAGGAGTGAATAAAATGACAAAAAAACTAATGAAATTAGGGGCATTTTTCAGCTTACCGGGACATCATGCTGTGGCATGGCGACATCCTGATGCAAAAGCAGAGCATTTATTAAGTTTTGATTTTATAAAAGAGCAAGCTTTAACTGCTGAACGTGGTAAGCTCGATATGATTTTCTTATCTGATGGAGTAGCTGCTGGAGCAACAAGTAAAGCGTTTGAACAAGAGGCTAGTGGTGGTCGATTTGAACCTTTTACGTTATTGTCAGGACTTGCAGCAGTGACTAAAAATATTGGGCTTGTTGGAACAGTGTCCACCACTTATAATGAACCATTTAATTTAGCGCGACAATTTGCTTCGCTAGATCATTTAAGTTACGGGCGTGCAGGTTGGAATGTTGTAACAAGTGGTGGGAAAGAAGCAGCAAGTAACTTCGGATTGAAAGAGGAACCATTACATGCGCAACGCTATGAACGAGCACATGAGTTTGTAGATGTCGTAAAACAACTTTGGGATAGCTGGGAAGATGACGCAATTGTTTTCAATCAGGAGGCTGGACAATATGCGGATGCCTCTAAAGTTCATACCCTCAATTATGAAGGAAAGTATCTGTCAGTCGGAGGGCCGTTAAATATTGCCCGGCCGGTTCAAGGTCATCCAGTTGTAGTTCAAGCAGGATCATCGGAAGCTGGAAAAGAATTAGCAGCACGTACAGCAGAAGTTATATTTACAGCGTGGCAAACATTAGAAGAAGCGCAAGATTTCTATCGTGATGTAAAAGGACGTATGGCGAAGTATGGTAGAAATCCAGATGAACTAAAAATTATGCCTGGTGTTTATCCAATCGTTGGTCAAACATTAGAAGAAGCCGAAGCGAAACGTCAACAATTATTAGATTTTATACCAGAGTCATTAGGTGTAGCCAGATTATCTAGACAATTTAATATTGATTTAAGTGGATACCCATTGGATGGACCATTACCGGAATTACCAGATATTTCGCAAATAAATGGTATTAAGAGTCGTTTTCAATTAGTTAAGGATCTTGCAGAACGCGAGAACTTAACCATTCGTCAATTATATCAAAATATTGCAGGAGCGCGTGGGCATCGAGAAATTATTGGAACGCCTGAACAAATTGCAGATCAATTACAAGAATGGTTTGATCATGGTGCAGCGGATGGCTTTAATATTATGCCTCCAGTGTTCCCAACAGGTTTAAATGATTTTGTCGATTACGTCATTCCTGAGTTACAAAAACGTGGTCTTTTCCGAGAAGAATACACAGGTACAACATTGCGAGAAAACTTGGAACTAAAACGTCCAGAAAATCAATTTTCGAAAGAAATAGCAGTACTATAATAATAGCGAATATTTTTTATGCTCTAATTCCCACTAACAAAATAGGATAAATAAGATTTATCCTGATAACAAAAGAACTGTTTAAGTTTTAGATATATTTTACCAAGGTCGTTAATCCAAATAAAAAAGCAGTCACAAACAGTGTGATATACGAGGAGATAGAATGATGAAAAAAGTGAAAAAATTAGGATCCTTTATTTTAATAACAGCATTAGCAGGCAGTATTTTAGCAGGTTGCTCAAACGATACGAAAACAGCTACAAAAAACACATCTGATAGTAAAGAAGAAGATAAGGTTTTGCAATATAGCGGTGCAGCAGGTAGTGTGGAAATTGCAGAACTTGCAGAGGATCTAGGCTATTTAGAAGATATAAAGTTAGAAAATACTGGGAGTACTTCTGGAGGTCCTGAAGATATCCAGCTAACAGCAACAAAACAAATAGATTTTGGTAATGCATTTACCGGGGCAGTTATTAAATCCATTGCAGAAGGGGTAAAAATAAAATCAGTTGTTAACTCTTACGGTGTTAATGAAGAGACTAGGGGTGGATTGTTTGTACTTGAGGAAAGTGGAATTAAATCAGCTAAAGATTTAATAGGTAAGAAAGTTGGGGTCAATACTTTAGGGGCCCAGGCGGAATTCTTTCTTGTACAATATTTACGCGATAATGGTTTAACGGAAAAAGAAATTGAACAAGTGCAATTAGTCGTAATCCCAACAGCGAATGCAGAGCAAATTTTAAGAAGTAAACAAGTAGATGCTGTGAGATTATCCGAGCTTTCCAAAGATCGAGCCCTAGAGAAAGGTGGAATACTGGAATTAACGAATGATTTAGAAATATATGGAGGTCCATTTGGGGCAGGGACTTATTCCTTTGCTGAGGAATATATAAAAGAAAATCCAAATACAGTAAAAACTTTTGTTAATGGAGTTGCAAAAGCGGTCGAGTGGTCGAAATCAACTCCTCGCGAGGAAGTCATTGCACGATTGGAAAAAATAGTGAATGAACGTAATAATAATGAAACAACTAATAATCTTAAGTATTGGAAGAGTTTTGGAATAGAGTCGACAGGTGCTGTGATACAACCTGAAGATTTTGATGTGTGGGTCGATTATTTAGTAAAAGACGGGCAATTAAAAGAAGGTCAAGTGACATTGGAAGATTTATATACAAATGAATTTAATTCGTATGCTAAATAATTCTAACATCAATTTATACTAAACTAATAAAAATAATAAGATAAATTGGAGTGAGTAATATGGCAAAAAAACAAATGAAATTAGGTGCATTCTTTATGCTGCCTGGTCATCATGCGGTGGCATGGCGTCATCCAGATGCGAAAGCAGATCATGTGTTAAATTTTGATTATATCAAGGAACAGGTATTGACTGCAGAGCGAGGTAAATTTGATATGGTCTTCTTAGCAGATGGGGTAACTGCCAGAACAACTAGTAATGCTTTTGAACAAGAGTCTACTGTTCGTTTTGAACCCTTTACGTTATTATCAGGAATTGCTGCAGTGACAAAAAATATTGGGCTAGTCGGTACGGTGTCCACTACTTACAATGAACCATTTAATGTCGCACGAAAATTTGCATCATTAGATCATTTAAGTAATGGCCGGGCAGGCTGGAATGTGGTGACAACTAGTGCAAGTAAGGAAGCGGCCCGTAACTTTGGTCAAAAAGATGAATTGCCGCATGAAAAACGCTATGAACGGGCACATGAGTTTGTGGATGTCGTAAGAAAACTTTGGGATAGCTGGGAAGATGACGCCATTGTTTTCAATCAAGAGACTGGTCAATATGCGGTTGCCGATAAAGTTCATACCCTCAATTATGAAGGAAAGTATCTTTCAGTTGGAGGTCCATTAAATATCGCCCGTCCGGTTCAAGGACATCCAGTAGTAGTGCAAGCAGGATCATCAGAAGCTGGGAAAGAATTAGCTGCACGAACAGCAGAAGTGATTTTCACAGCATGGCAAACATTGGAAGAGGCACAAGAATTCTATCGTGATGTGAAAGGACGTATGGAAAAGTATGGTAGACATCCAGATGAACTAAAAATTATGCCTGGGGTTTATCCAATTGTTGGTCAAACCGAAGAAGAAGCAAGAGCGAAACGCCAACAATTATTAGATTTAATTCCAGACTCACTAGGTGTAGCAAGATTATCTAGAAATTTAGGTGTTGATTTAAGTGGTTACCCAGTAGATGGACCATTGCCTGAACTACCCGATATTTCGCAAATTAATGGGAATAAAAGTCGATTCCAATTAGTGAAGGACCTTGCCGAACGTGAGAACTTAACCATTCGTCAATTATATCAACATATTGCAGGAGCCCGCGGTCACCGAGAAATATTTGGAACACCTGAACAAATTGCAGATCAATTACAAGAATGGTTTGATCATGATGCAGCAGATGGATTTAATATCATGCCGCCCGTATTCCCAGCAGGCTTAAATGACTTTGTCGATTACGTCATTCCTGAACTGCAAGAACGTGGTATTTTTCGAAAAGAGTATACGGGTAAAACATTACGAGAAAATTTGGAGCTAAAACGTCCAAAAAATCAGTTTTCAAAAGTATATGTAGCACCATAATCTTAGTACTTTTTATTAGCCCTAATTCTTACTATTATTATAGGGTTACTGATAAAAAGTGAATCGTTTTAGTAGGTTTTAAGATTAATTTTATCATTAGTGAAAGGAAATTGATTCCCCCACTGATGATCTACTTACTAGTAGTTACTTGTGAGAGCACTTTATGAAATGGGGAAACTTTTACATGCTGCTCTAATTTTAGGTGTTCCGCATATTTGAAAGGAGGGATTTATTGATGGAATCAGTAGTACCAGAGATAGAAATAGAAAAAGAGGTAAATAAACAAAAACAATCGAAAAAACCATTAAGGTTTACAGGTTATCAAGGAATATTAAAGCTTTTTAAACGGTCAATTGTTTTAATCATATTAGGATTGATATGGGAAATAACACCACGCGTCGGGATTATGAATCCAGCGTTCTGCCCGCCATTTTCGGATGTTATAAGGGCTTGGTGGGAATTGATTATCTCAGGAGATTTATGGGTGGAATTTACGGCCAGCATAAAGCGTTCCTTAGCTGGATTTGGTTTAGCATTACTCTTGGGAATTCCGCTTGGCTTACTCATTGGTTGGTATCCGTTAGTAAGAGATTTATTAAATCCAACCTTTGAAGTATTTCGAAATACAGCAAAATTAGCTTTGCTACCGGTTTTTATTTTATTTTTAGGTATTGGTGAAGCATCGAAAATCACTCTTGTTTTTCTTGCTTGCCTTATACCCATTCTATTAAATACGATTGCAGCTGTGAAAAATGTGGATCCTTTGCTGATTAAATCTGCACGTTCCATGAATCTATCTTCCTTTAAATTATTTGTGAAAGTGATATTACCAGCAGCTTTTCCGACAATGTTTACAGGGATTCGTATGGCGGGAACAGGTTGTATTTTAGTTTTAATCGCAGCAGAAATGGTTGGAGCAAAGGAAGGCTTAGGCTTCCTTATTACTTATTCCCAATTTAACTTTAAAATTCCTGAAATGTACGCAGGTATTTTAACTATTTCAGCATTAGGATTAATTGTCAATCAAGGGTTAGTTGCATTAGAAAAAAGGTTTTCAAGATGGAAACAACTTCCCAATGAGTAATGCTGGAGTGAAAGATGCTAGAAAGAATGTGATGTTTTGTCGAACAACAAATTTAATTTCAGTATTATGCTTATAACAAATTTTATTGTTGCCGCATCTATGACGATGATTATGCCCTTTATCTCACTTTTTATTGAGACATTAGGCAGCTTTTCCAATAGTTATGTGCAAAAGTGGGCAGGACTGAGCTTTAGCGCAACCTTTATTTCTGCCTTTATTATGTCCCCTATATGGGGACGAATTGCCGATAAGTATGGTTACAAGCCAATCATGCTCATGAACTGTTTCGGAATGGCAGCAAGTATTTTTTTCATGAACTATGTGGAAAATGTACATCAGCTTTTCTTCTTACGTCTCTTAATGGGTATAGTTGCTGGATTTATTTCAACTTCCAATGCGTTTGTCAGTAAACATACAGCGAAAAATGTTGCTGGAAAAACACTTGGAACATTACAAATGGGAAGTGTTGGAGGTACTTTATTTGGTCCGGTCATTGGTGGATTATTAGCGGACGCTGTTGGTTTCGGTTATACCTTCCTTTTAACAGCCATTATCATTATCATTGCTGCTTTTATTCTTTTGATAGGTGTTCACGAACCTGATATGAATACAACAAGGAGCAGTCTTGTATACACACGAAAAAATATAGTAATGGCCGTTTTCCATCACCGCTTACTATTAAATATTATGCTAGTGACTACATTAGTTCAAATTGGGAACTTTAGTATTCAGCCACTTCTTTCACTCTATGTAGCAGCTTTGACTAATACGCAGCAAGTTAGCTTTCTTGCCGGTATTACGTTTAGTGCAACAGGAGTTGGGACATTTTTCTTTACTCGCTACTGGGGGGATTTGGCCGATCATATTGGTTACGAAAAGGTTTTAACCACTTTACTATTTATTAGTGTATTTTTTGTAGTGCCGCAAGCATTTGTCACTTCCCTTTGGCAATTAATCTTATTGCGAATTTTATTCGGTATTTCCTCAGGTGGAATTATTCCTATTACGATAGCATTCATTCGTCATGAGACACCAATCGAAATACAGGGAGAGGTTATGGGCTATAACCAAAGCTTCAAATTTTTAGGGAATATTATAGGCCCCGTGTTAGGCGGTATCGTAAGTAGTGTTGCATCGATTCCAACCATATTTTATACAACAGGACTGTTATTTTTAATTGCAGCAGTAATAGTATTGATCCTTCAAAAAAAACCAAAGAAATTTTTGAAGGATCATTTAAAAGTTCATGCTTAAAGTTTACATGAAACAACTATCATGGGCCTCTTTTAAAAAAATTTTGAAATGGGGCTGCTAATTATATGGAAGAGTAATAGAAAGGAAGGTTAAATATAAATGAGTATTCGCAATCAAGAGGTTAATCTGATTACCAATCTTTTAAAAGATATTCAATATGGGTCCATTACCATTATTGTAAATGAGGGAAAAATCGTACAGGTGGATAGTTTGAAAAAGAAGCGCTTTAATAGCCAAAATGGTCGGAGTAATAGAAATTATTACTTTAAATAAGGAGTGATTCAAATGGGGAAATTTTCTCGGGAAGGTGTGGAAAAAAAACGAAAAAAAATAATCGATAAATTAATTGCCTTTAATGTGTATAAGAAGGATGATAAACAGTTATATGAATTATCACTTTCAGAACTAGAAAATGAATTAAGGAGAATTCAACAACAAAGTCATCCTCACGGAGAGTTCGGTTCCATAAAATGGACTCATACAAAATCAAAGGATAGTTATTGACCAAAGAATCTAAATTGTTATTACTTATAGTGAATATATTCCGAGTGAACAAAAAAGGGAAAGAGCAATATTTCGCTCTTCCCCTTAACAAGCGACAAGCGGCACTTGTCAATTTTTTTTTGACCTCCCAAAGATACTTGTGTCACACCGATGTACATATGTTTGTCACATAAAAGGCTTGCAGAAGATAAGACGCTGCAGGCCATTTCTTATTTCTTTACACCCAGCACCTTGAAATATTTTCCAACATATAGTATAGTACATTACAACAGTAATGTACTATGTCAGGAGGTGGTGACAATTCTTAATACTGATGGAACGAAACCTATTTATGTTCAAATTGCCGAATGGCTGGAAACGGAAATCATGAACGGGCATTTTCAAGAAGATGAAAAGGTCTACTCTCAATACCAATTAGCCGAAATGTACACGATTAATCCGGCAACCGCGGCAAAGGGACTTAATCTGCTTGCAGATGAGAATATCCTTTACAAAAAAAGGGGGCTTGGCATGTTTGTTTCAGTAAATGCGAAAGAACGGATCATTCAAAAGCGAAAGAACCAAACATTAAAGCGGTTAATCGAAGAAGTCGTATTGGAAGCAAGACGGCTGCATATCGATGACTTGGAATTGCTTGCCATGATAAAGGATGTACAATCCGAGGGGGGAGAGTCATGAAGATCATTGAATGTACAGATTTGACGAAGACCTATTTTAGAAAAAAGGTATTAAATCAGCTCACATTTTCCATTGAAGACAATAAAATTACTGGTTTAATCGGGAGAAATGGGGTTGGGAAAACAACCTTATTAAAAATAATCGCTGGTTATATAAAACAAACGTCAGGTGAATTGACTGTATTTTCGAAAAAACCATTTAATAGCTTACTAGTATCTGCGAATTCTATTTTTATTGATGATCAAATGAGCTTTCCTTCACCAATGCAGCTTCATGAAATCCTCGACGCTGCCGGAAGCTTTTACCCAAATTGGGATAGGACTCTTGCCAAACGGCTGTTTGATTATTTTTCCTTTGATCCAAAGCATTATCATAACAAGCTTTCGAAAGGGAAAACGAGTACCTTTAATGCCATCATTGGCCTGGCATCGCGGGCACCGTTAACAATTTTTGACGAACCTACAACAGGAATGGATGCGGCCGTTCGAAAGGATTTCTATCGTGCCTTACTAAAAGACTATTTGGCACAACCGCGCACGATTATCATTTCAAGTCACCATTTAGAAGAAATAGAGGATCTCTTAGAGGATGTACTGCTGCTTAAGGATGGAAAAAACCACCTGCATGTACCAATGGAAGAGTTGAAGGAGTGGGCTGTTGGATTGAAAGGGGCGAAGGAAACGGTTATTCACTTGACGAAAGATAAAGAAGTCTATTACCAAAATCAGATAGGTACCCATTCAATGTATGCAGTAGTTAAAAATGATTTCTCCGAACAGGAGCTGCAGCAAGCAAAGGCAAATAACATTGAAATCACTACTGTACGTCCGAGTGATCTATGCGTCTATTTAACTGGTGAAACCAAAAGGGGGATTGATGATGTCTTTCTCAACCGTTAAGACCTCAGAAATTGTGAAGAAGCAGCTCCTTTTAAAGTTAAAGGCCAATATTGATGCTTTCAGTTCACTAGTTTGGATACAGCTGTTAGCGATTCTTTTTTCATTAGGAGGAGTCGGGATGCAAGGATTCCATAGCGACGGAATCTCCATCTCAATCAAATATTTTTCTGCTGATATGGTAATTGCATTCACAATGATTTGGGGACTTGTGTCGGCGATAACCATTACAACAAAACCATACAGGTATTTTGATTTCAGCTTCGTGACCAACCGGGTAACGAGCAGTCTTTCGAATATCATCTATTTGGCTTTAGCAAGCGTCATCGGCGGCGTAACGGCAATGCTGGCAAAGGGACTTCTGATCATCATAGGTTCTTTCTTTTTGGACTTTCAGCTTCTAAATTTTTACAGTCAACCTTTTCATATTCGAGATTTTCTGATTGGTATCATGACTGCCGTACAGTATATTTTCTTTATCAGCTCCATCGGTTACTTCATTGGCACGCTTGTCCAAGTGAGCAGGCTCTTTATTGTAGCCATACCTGTTTTGCTTGTTGGCTCGATGTTTATCGATGGCATAATGGGGCAGGAACCGATTGCAATCAAAACACTGGAGTTTTACTTTTTGGAGCCGACCTTCATTCTTTTTACAGTAAAAGTTTTGATTTCAAGTGTGCTGTTTTTCGCACCTTCGATTAGTATTTTGAATCGAATGGAGGTCAGAAAATGATTTTGACGATACTCCCGGTAGCAATCATTATTTTCCTTATTGTTGTCATTGCTGCTATCATTATGAAAGGGAAAAAATTTGTCACGATTAAATTTACGTATTGGCTGCTTCTTATTTATTGTGGAATTCTATTTATCTCCATTGCTGCTGCAGGTTTTGTCATTGGGGATACGCATCGTGTGAAGGAAGTTGTTTCGGAACATGACATCAAGGAAAAAAGCATCGAACTTGATAAGCAATTAAGCACTGGAAGATATGCAGAAATTCATGATGATTATCTTCTTAAACATAGCAGTTTTGACTATCATCAGGAAAGCTTAAAACTGGTGATGAACGGTAATTCGGTTCCAAGAGTTTTTATTGAAAAAAAAGACCAAGATGATGGCATGATTGATGCGTACGCTTATACAAGCGGCTTATATATCAGCAGGGTGGATTTTACTGAACAAATCATTGCACCTAAATTTGAATTACTGAACGATCAATTGGAGATTAATTCTAATGCTGCTCAAAAGGAAATCAACCTTTCCATGATGAAAAATGAATTTACAATTACACAATTTACAGGAAGCTCATCGTTTTTTGATCCCATTGAATATAATGAACCCATCATTTATTTGCGAATACCAAAGAATCTATCAATCGAGGACGAAAAAGATTTGTATTTTTTACAATATGTTAATGAATAATCCCGGTGAATGGGTCGAGGGGACAGGCACCGCGACCCAGTATGGGAGGCTCAGGGAGACAAGCGCCATGCTCCCAAAAGAAAATTCTTAGAATATAGAAAAAAACTCGTCACGCTTGACGAGTTTTTTTCCTATTCATCGGTGGAACGCGGTGCCTGTCCCTTCGACCCACACGCAATTTGTTTAATAATTTTTGCTGGGTTGCCACCCGCTACAACGTTGTCTGGTATATCTTTCGTTACGACTGCACCTGATGCGATGACAACGTTGTTCCCGATTGTTATTCCTGGGTTTATGACAGCACTTCCGCCAATCCATACATTGTTTCCAATTGTAATGGGTTTTGCGTACTCTATTCCAGAGTTCCGTTCAGTAGGATGAAGAGGGTGTGTGGCAGTGTAAATTTGTACACTAGGTCCAAGCAAACAATTATCTCCAATTCGTACCTCACAAACATCTAAGATCGTACAGTCAAAGTTTCCATAAAAGTTTTCTCCTACATATGTGTTATAACCATAATCAAACCTAATATTTGGTTCCATATATATGTATTCGCCGGTCGAACCCAACAACTCCGTCAATAGTTTAAATCGTTTGTCACTTTCGTCTTCTGTCGTTTGATTATAGATTCTAACCAATCTTCTGGCATTTTTTCGGCCGTTTAATAATTCTGGATCGGCAGGATTGTACATTTCTCCTGCTATCATTTTTTCTTTTTCTGTTTTCATTCAACTACCTACCTTTAAATGTGGTTGAGAGTGCATAAGTTTACTTTACTTGTATATACAAGTTTATTCAAGCTTCATCATCAATTACTTTAATTGAAAACAAACAACATTATTCTTTATAATTAATTCAGATTGAGAAATGGAGGAATATAGAATGTTTAAAAGTGGAAGTGTAACTATTGTAGTAGATGATTTAAAAAAAGCACAACAATTTTACGTGGAAACCCTTGAATTAAAGGTGCTATTCCAAGTAGAAGGGCATTTGGTGCAGCTTGAAGCACCTGGATTATCCATTGGACTGATCCATCCTCGAGAAGGACAAGATGCTCCTCAGGGAAAATCAGGAAACGTTCATATCGGATTGGAAGTACAAGATATAGCATCAACAGTTGAACTGCTAAAATCAAGAGGGGTTGAATTTCAGCCAATCATAGATGAAGAAGCCACCCGAATCGCGTACTTTAGTGATCCTGAAGGGAATCCTCTATACTTAATTGAGTTAAAACACGCACCTCAAAAGTAATCAACAAAAGCCAATTCTTTCTTTCTTAAAATAGGATGGAAGAATTGGCTATTTTATTTTTCAATAATGTGAATCATACCCATCTATTGTATATTAGTATAATAAAAATAATAGGGTTAAAATCGGAATTATTTATGACATTATTCACGCATCTATTGTACTATTCTTATTGTAGGTTATCATTGTACTAATATGACAATTAGACGATCAGGGGAG
The DNA here is from genome assembly GCF_036670025.1 of Niallia oryzisoli. Lineage (NCBI taxonomy): Bacteria > Bacillati > Bacillota > Bacilli > Caryophanales > Bacillaceae > Niallia > Niallia oryzisoli. The sequence continues at coordinate 2,915,072 of NZ_CP137640.1, forward strand.
AGTTCTTTAGAATGTCCATACGTACAAAACTAATAATCATGTCTCTCATATTTCTTTCTATACCGAGTCTACTAATCGGAATCATTGGCTATCGATCTTCCGTAAGTAGTTTAAATAATCTCGGGTCTGAAAGTCTGCAAACTAATGTACGCTTAACAGTTGAAATGATTGGGGCACTGGAACAACAAGTTAAAGAAGGTAAGGTTACATTGGCTGCGGCACAGGAAGAGCTCAAAGAGGCGATTTTAGGAAAAAAAGATGTGAACGGGAAACGTCCAATTAATCCGCGCCTGAACATGGGGAAACACAGCTTTATTTTTATTATCAATTCCAAAGGGGATGAAATTGCACACCCGAACTTTGAAGGGCAAAATGTATGGAATGTAAAGACATCGGACGGTGTCTATTCGACACAAGAAGTGGTGAAGGCTGCCAACAATGGCGGTGGGTTTGTCACCTATGCCTGGCCTTTGCCGTCTAACCCTAATGTGAATGTACCAAAAATAACTTACGCGGAAAAAGATCCATATTGGAATTGGATTGTATGTGCCGGGGCCTATTTACCCGATTTTAATAAAGGAGCAAATCGTTTACTTTACATATTGTTAATTACTCTTGGCATCTCCCTGCTTCTTGGTTTAATTGTCATTCTATGGTTTTCAAAAAAATTAACGAAACCCATTCTACAAGTAGCCGATCAGGCGAAGTTGATTGCCCGTGGCGACTATACAGAAAAAGCGATTGAAACCACAAGCAAGGATGAAATCGGTGATTTGGTTATGAATTTCAATATCATGAAAGAAAACCAAAAGAAGGCAGAGGAGCAGATTCGGCAAAACGAAGCATTTCTCCAATCGGTAACCAGCTATATGGGGGAAGGGATGATTGTTACGGACACCGAAGGCAGAATAACATTTATGAATCCGGAGGCGGAACAACTTCTTGGTTGGAAGGAAGAAGAATGTCTCAACCAAAAGCTCCATAATATGTTTCATCGCAGGAAAGATGGGACCTTAATGCCGTATGATGAATGTCCAACCAAAAAAAACCGGGAAAAGGGTCAGGTGTTCAGAATTGGAGAAGATTGGTTTATCAGAAAAAACGGCAGATTGTTCCCTGTCTCTTATGTGTCCAGCCCTATATTTGAAAACGGTAGCGTCACAGGATCAATCATGGTATTTCGCGACATTTCAAAACAGAAAGAGGATAAAGAAAGAATTGAATACATGGCGTACCATGATGATTTAACAAAGTTACCAAATCTTCGTTTAATCAAAGAAAAACTGAAACAGGACATGCTAAAATCTAAAACATTGGCCGTTTTGATACTCGATATCGATCGGTTTAAGCAAATTAATGAAGCACTAGGCCACGCCTTTGGTGATTTTATCCTGCAAATGGTTGCAAGCAGACTAAAAGATCAGCTTTCATCCCATGTATTTGTCGGCCGTTTAACGGGGGATGAATTTGTCATTGTGTACCCAGGCCTGGATCAAGAAGAAGAGCTGGCCGTATTTTGCAAACAGATTCGAGAGCTAATCAACGAACCGATGCAAGTAAAACATCTCCTTCTAAACGTGTCAGTAACGATTGGCGGTTCTTTGTATCCCAATCATGGAAATGAAGGGGAAGAGCTTTTGAAATATGCGAACATCGCACTTATGGAAGCACTGCAACAGCATGTTCCATTTCAAATGTACAAGCCATCAATGGATGGCAAAGCATTAGATCGCTTGGTTCTGGAGAATGATTTGCATTATGCTTTGCAAAAAAACGAGCTTTATCTTGTCTATCAGCCGCAGGTTGATATTGTAACAGGGCAAATTAAAGGAGTGGAGGCGCTGCTTCGTTGGCATCACCCAACCTACGGCTCCATTTCACCAGCCCAATTTATTCCCGTTGCCGAAAACACCGGGCTTATTATCCCGATCGGCGAATGGGTGCTTCAGACTGCATGCAGACAATTAAAAGAGTGGCACGACCACGGTCTTTCATTCCTTGGCATCGCTATAAACCTATCCTCCCGACAATTTTACTCGCAGGACTTAATTGCTAAGGTGAAAGGGATCCTGCTTGATACAGGATTACCTCCTGAGGATTTGGAACTTGAGCTTACAGAAAGCATGATGATGAATATGGAGCACGCATCACAAACCATCCAGGACCTCAAACAATTAGGATGCAAAATTGCTATAGATGATTTTGGGACAGGGTACTCTTCCCTTAATTACTTAAAACACCTACCCATTGATCGGCTGAAAATTGACCAATCGTTTATCAAGGACCTAACAGAAAATAAGCAGGATGATACAATTGTCTCAACCATCATCTCGATGGCCCAGCATCTGCAGCTTGATGTGATTGCAGAAGGTGTAGAAACCCCGCAGCAAAAGAATGTATTACTCAAAAAACAATGTACACAGGTACAGGGATATCTCTATAGTCCTCCCTTAACAGCAGAAGATTTCCTCCAAAAATGGGACCAACTGCTCCACAAAGCCAAATCATTTGTCAATTAATCGCGCAAGGGGCGAGTGGACAGGTACCGCGTCCCGATCTGAAAATGATTAGTATATAAAGCATGTTTAAAACCCGTAACTTTTAACGGGTTTTTTCTTTTCTTCCGCGGGTTGCGGTACTGCCCCTCTGTCACAAGTATTAAAAAAATCTGATTATACTAAAAATTCTATTGATGTCTAATAATATTATACTTTATAATTATAATTGTAAACTGTTATATAACAATAGAATAGGAGGGGAATAATATGGTCGATCAACTTGTTAATACGTTAAACGGATGGCTGTGGAGCCCGGTTTTGATTGCTTTCATTGTTTTATGTGGATTGTACTTTAGTTTTCGTACGCGATTCTTACAGATTCGTCACATCAAAGAAATGGTTAAACTCCTAGCTTCAGGTAAAGGTTCGGATGCGGGGGTTTCTTCGTTCCAGGCATTAGCAATCTCTTTATCAGGCCGTATCGGGGTTGGGAATATCGCTGGAACGGCTACAGGTATTGCTTATGGAGGACCCGGCTCCGTCTTCTGGATGTGGGTGATTACCTTCGTCGGTGCAGCTTCCGCTTTCGTCGAATCAACTCTTGCGCAAATCTATAAAGAAAAGCAGGATGGAGTCTATCGCGGCGGGCCGGCATACTATATAGAAAAGGGACTTGGCTGGAAGTGGTTTGCCGTTGTTTTTGCAGTGGCCACACTGCTCGCAATGGCTGTTTTAATGCCGGGAATACAGGCAAATGCCATTGCAGACGGTGTTCATAACGCATTTGGTGTTGATAATACCGTTACCGGCCTTGTGGTTGTAGCACTTATTGCTTTTACTATTTTTGGCGGTGTGAAGCGTATTGCTAGAGTAGCAGAATTCATTGTTCCTTTTATGGCAATCGGTTATCTATTAATTGCCATTGCCATTGTCGTGATTAATTTTGAAAAAATACCTGAAGTATTTGGACTTATTTTTAAAAGCGCTTTTGGAGCTGAAGAAATGTTTGGTGGCATTCTTGGCTCAGCCGTTATGTGGGGCGTAAAACGCGGCCTTTATGCGAATGAAGCCGGTCAAGGGACAGGTGCTCATCCAGCGGCAGCAGCCGAGGTTTCCCATCCAGCAAAGCAGGGACTTGTCCAAGCGTTTTCAATTTATTTAGATGTATTCTTAGTTGTTACATCAACAGCCATGATGATTTTATTTACAAATCAATACAATGTCATAAATGAAAAAACAGGAAACATAATCACGGAAGGACTTCAAGGAGTGGAACCTGGACCGGGCTATACTCAGGCAGCCGTTGATACGATCCTCCCGGGATTCGGACCAGGATTTATAGCAGTTGCATTATTCTTCTTTGCCTTCACAACGATTTATGCATATTACTATATTGCTGAGACAAACCTGGCCTATCTAGTACGTGGAAGATACAGAGGAATGGCTTTCGTTGCATTAAAACTCATCCTTATCGGTTCCATTTTCTACGGATCTATTAAAACAGCAACGACAGCATGGGCCATGGGGGACATCGGACTTGGCATTATGGTTTGGCTGAACTTAATTGCCATCCTATTATTATTTAAACCAGCATCTATTGCCCTAAAGGATTACGAAGAGCAGCTTAAGCAAGGGAAAGATCCAGAATTCAATTCAGCTAAGTTTGGAATTAAGAATGCGGATTTCTGGGAGAATGGCTATGTAAAATCAGAAAAAGAAAAGGATACAAGCAAAAACATCATGTAAAACATTTCAAATGAAAATTATATGCTGCAGGAGGACATTGCCGAATTTGTTATCTCTCAATTAAAATTGAATCCTCGAATTTATGTAAAATAAGCAAGACTACTAGCAACCAACCCCTTCTAATTTGAAGAAGGAAAAAGGGACAGGCACCTTGAACCAGTCATGACTGGTCCAAGGTGCCTGTCCCTTTGTTTCTTTGTTTCATATAGAAGGAATGTGAAGAAATAGTTAATTATTGTAAATTACACAGGATTATGGTATCCCCCAATTGAAATAGTAAAAATGTTAGAGACAAAGTAATATCAAAATACTTATTGTAGAAGGGAGGAAAGAAAATGTTTTTTAAAATGGTAATGAATGATTTTTATAGAAAGAAAATCGTCACGTTAACAGTATTTGTATTCATTACCCTGGCTGTTCTTTTGGCAGCAACTGCAACAAATAACATTGCCAATCTCGTTCAGTCGATGTCAGAGCTGAAGGAACATGCAGACCCAGCTGATATTGCACAGATGCATTCTGGAGAATATCATCAGGCTGAAATCGATCAATTTATCGAAAAACAACAAGAGAATATTGCCATGCAGGAAACGATGGTCCTTCTGAATGTTGACGGAAGTCATATTCATGTTGACAATAATGAAACAATGGCTGGAACGATACAGGATATTTCATTTGTTGTACAGAATAAGAAATTTGATTTTATCTTAAATCTTGATAATGAAAAGTTGGATGTAAGAGAGGGGCAAGTGGCGGTACCCATCTATTTCATGGAACAATATGATTTACAACTAGGTGATACAATTACAATAGAAAATGATCGGTATCAGAAAGAGTTTGTTATTTCAGATTATGCCAGAGATTATGAGATGAACTCATCTCTCACTTCTTCGAAACGATTTGTTATTAATCAGCTTGATTATGATGAAATGCTTGAAAATCAGGCAGGGGAACTGGAATATCTGATTGAATTCAAACTGAAGGAAAACGGGGATTCTCAAGGTGTGCAAACCGCATACATCGAAGCAGGCCTTCCGGCAAATGGTCCTATCATCGAAGGTAAGATATTTACGATGTTTAATGCCATGTCAGATATGGCCGTTGCAGTAGTCATTATTTTTATTAGCATTCTGCTTATTGTGATTGCTTCGCTCTGTATCAGATTGACATTTCTAGCAACGATTGATGAAGATTTACGTGAAATAGGTGTGATGAAAGCAATCGGAATACCCAAGAAGGATATCAAGAAGGTCTATCTTAACAAATACAGAGTCATGTCACTGGCAGCAGGTATGATCGGCTATCTTCTTTCCTTTATAGCGGTAAATCTATTAAACGGCAATATGAGACTTTACATCTCTTCCGATTTATCTGGAAACTTAAAATATATCCTATCACTTATAGCTCCATTACTTGTCTATTTTATAATTGTGACGTACTGCCAGCAAGTACTGAAAAGAATCGATAAGATTTCGGCTGTAGAAGCTTTACGAAGAGATTCCATGGAGCGCGGCAAGAACAGAAAATACAGGTTCCCGCTGCAAAAGAACAAATTCTTCAGCACCAATATTTACATGGGGCTGAGGGATGTATGGGTACGATTCAAATTATACAGGCTGCTGTTATTCATTTTTACCGTATGTACGTTTATTATCATACTCCCTTTAAATATTTTTAACACCATGAATTCACCAGAATTCTCCACATATATGGGAATAGGAAAATATGACATGAGAATCGATCTTCGGAGAACCGATAATATTACAGAAGAATTTAAAAAGCTGCAGGAAGATCTGCAGAAGGATTCAGATATTGAAAAGTATGCAGCTTACATCACAAGTTCTTACCAGGTTAAAAATGCGGAGGGTTCATGGGACTACATTAATATTGAAACCGGAGACTTTTCTGTATTTCCATTAAATTATCTCGAAGGAGACTCCCCAGAGGGTGAGGGGGAAATCTCACTTTCCTATGCAAATGCCTCAAAGGACCGTTTAAACAAGAAAGTGGGAGAGGAAGTAGTAGTAAGAGTTGCTGGGAAAGAAAAAACTTTGAAGGTAACAGGTATTTATCAAGATATTACAAATGGCGGGAAAACAGCTAAGGCGGATACCAGCCTTGGAATAAATGAAGAGGCTGTTCTGTGGTATGTTGTGAGCATGAATGTGGCTCAAGGCGTTGATATCAATGAGAAAATGGACTACTACCAGAAAGCCTACGGTTCTGCCCAGGTAAATGATATAGAAGAGTATACACAACAAACGCTTGGCCATCTCATAGATCAGATGAGTACAGTTGTCATAATCGGAATCTTTATTGCACTATGTATCGTTGTTTTAATTACTGCCTTATTCATTAGGATGCTTTTATCAAAGGATATGTCCCAGTTAGCCATCATGAGAGGTTTGGGGTTAACTTTAAAACAAGTTGAACATCAATATTTGGCAGGTACGTTAATGGTTCTAATTGTTGGAATTTTACTTGGAGCTGTGGCTTCTGTTTATTTAGGAGAGCTGCTTGTCAGTTTGGTAATGTCCTTTATGGGTGCAGCTAAAATTGAATTTGTTCTTATTGGTTGGCAGACTTGGATTCTATGTCCATTAGTATTGATTGTTATCGTTGGAATGACGATTTCTATATGCAGTAAGCGGGCAAAAGAGGATGACTTATCTGTTGTTTTAAGAAGCTAGAATAATTGAAAAGGTTCGGGAAAGGAACGTATTTGGGAAAGTGGTAAGGTCTCCAAACTGACGAAATCAATCCAGAAAAGGGCAATTTTCTACGGACTTCCGAGGTGTCTCAATTGTGATGGCTAACATTGGAGGAATTCATATGAGTAATATAATAGAAGTAAGCGGGATGGGCAAAAAAGTAGAATTAGGTAAAAATATTGAGCTACAGATTTTAAAGGATATTGATTTGGTAATAGAAAAAGGTGAATTCATATCGGTTATGGGACCATCGGGAAGCGGGAAGTCGACACTCTTGTATAATGTGAGCGGGATGGATAGAATGACTTCAGGAACGGTTACGTTTAAAGGCCAATCTTTAAGCACTCTGGATGAAGAAGAATTGGCAAAGATTCGCCTGAATCAAATGGGATTTATCTTTCAGGATATTAATCTATTAAAAAACCTCTCAGTAATTGACAACGTTATGTTTCCTGCACTTGTATTAAATAAGGAAGATAAACATACGATACAGCTAAAAGCAAAAAGACTATTAGAAATGACAGGAATACAAAAGATTGCAGATAATCAGATTACCCAAGCCTCTGGTGGACAGCTACAGAGAGTCGGTATTTGCCGAGCATTAATCAATAATCCAGATATCCTATTTGGAGACGAACCGACGGGATCATTGGATTCCAAATCAACAGAAGAGATTATGACCATTCTTGCTGAGATTAATAAGAATGGGACAACCATCATGCTTGTTACTCATGATGCAAAGGTAGCAGCAAGAACTGAAAAAGTATTATTTATGGTAGATGGTGAAATTGTTGCCCAAAAGAAAATGAAAAAATATGATGCGCTGCATGACAATATCAAGGAAAGAGAAGAAAGCCTTATGAAATGGTTAGTAGAAAATGGAATCTAATTTCTGAACGGGTCGGGTGCTGAACCTCCTGTCGAATTCAGACTTTTATAGATTAATCATGGGTCGAGGGGATACCATTAAAGAATAAATTTTAGTGAAAGGTTTGATTTAAGAATGGAAACAGTTGAAATTGAAAAAGACATAAATGTGTATTATATCAACGCAAAATCCTTTCCAGAAGGTATTTTAGATGCTCATGAAAAGCTTCATGCTATCATTCCACATTCTAAAGAAAGAAAATACTTTGGCATATCTCGACCAGAAAATGATGGCGGTATTGTCTACAAAGCAGCTGTAGAAGCCTTAGAAAGGGATCAAACGGAAAAAATGCAATGTGAAACACTTACCATTAACAAAGGTAAATATAGATGTATCACCATATTGAAATTTATGAAAGATTCGCAGTCGATTGGAAAGGCATTTAGTGAACTCATATCATACACTGACATTGATCCAAATGGATATTGTATCGAATATTACTATACCCCTGAAGATGTAAAATGTATGGTTCGATTAAAAGACGTTGATTAACCAATAGTAAAACAGAGTGGGTCAAGGGGACAGGCACCGCGACCCAGTTTTTCTAAAATAGGGCATAATGTACGAGGAATTCTTCCACAATAAGAAAGATTATGTGGAAGGAGTAGATAAATATGGTACAATCCTTGAAAGGAAAAACTGCTTTTGTAACAGGGGCAGGAAAAGGGATCGGAAGGGCCATTGCGCTTGCATTAGCAAATGAAGGTGTAAACATTGGTTTATTGGCTAGAACAGAGACCGACTTAAAAGAAACCATAAGTAGGGCGGAAGGTTTAGGTGTGAAGGCCGCATATGCAGCGGTTGATATTTCATCTCTAACAGATGTGGAACAGTCGGTAAAAAAATTAACGGATGAGTTGGGCGCAGCTGACATTCTTATTAATAATGCAGGAATCGGAAAATTTGCCACACTATTGGACATGGATCCAGAAGAATGGAAGAGGATTATTGATGTAAATTTAATGGGGCTTTATCATGTCACACGAACCGTTCTCCCGCAATTAATTGAAAAAAATCGCGGGGATATCGTTAATATTTCCTCTACCAATGGGTTAAATGGTGCCGCTACATCAAGTGCCTATAGTGCGTCTAAATTTGGCGTCATCGGGTTGACGGAATCTTTGGCACAAGAAGTACGAAAAAATAACATCCGCGTAACAGCCTTAACACCGAGCACAGTAGCTACAGAACTCGCGATTAAAACGAATCTAATTGCTGAAAACAATGATGAAAAATATATGCAGCCGGAGGACATTGCTGAATTTGTCGTTTCTCAATTAAAATTGCATCAACGAATCTATGTGAAACAAGCAAGTCTACTAGCAACTAACCCCTTCTAATCTGCCATAAGGTGTCAGGCACCATAAAAAGACAAAATAGCTTCATTTGTCTTTTTATGGTGCCTGACACCTTTGTTTTTGAGACAGTCCCTTTGTTTTATTTGTTATTTGCTGTTCATTTTCCGTTCATATACCGATTATAAACTAGGGATATCAACAAGGATTTGGAGGAATGAACATGAATATTGCTTGGAAAGAAATGAAGAAAAATAAAGGCAGGTTTTTGATTTTAGGTTCCATCGTTTTTCTCGTTAGTTTCTTGACATTTATTATATCTGGTTTAGCAAATGGATTATCACAGGATAACGCAGCATTAATTAAAGAGCTACCAAACGGGCAATTTTATATGACGAAGGAAGCAGATCAAACCTATAATCTTTCAAGAATCGAGAGAAGTACGCAGAATAAAATCTTTAACAAACAAGAACATGCTGTTGCTTTTTCAATCCAAATGGGATTCTTAGAAGAAAATGATCATAAACAAAAAAGTGTAGCATTTGTGACGTCTACCCCATCAAAGTTGTTTAAAAATGTAGAAAAAGGAGAAATCATTCTTGACCGTTCAATGGAAGACGAAGGGTTCAATATTGGAGATACGCTTAAAAATAATCAGTTCAATGGAAAGTTTATTGTGAAGGGTTTTGCTGACAACAGTAAATACAGCCATGCACCGGTTGCATATATCAATATCGAGGACTATCAAAACATGTACCGTGTCAATGAGATGCAATTAATTTTCATTCCTGGAGTGGATTTGCCGCAGGAATTTGCAGGGTTACAAGGTTTTTCTAAGAGTGAGTTTCTGAATACCATTTCGAGTTATAAAGCAGAACAACTATCTCTTAATATGATTATTTGGTTTTTAGTTGTCATTAGCGGTATGCTGTTTGCCATCTTTTTCTACATGATGAACGTGCAAAAGTTAAGCTTATATGGAATTTTGAAAGCCATCGGGGTGAAAACGAGTGCATTGTTTAGCATGATGTGGACACAAATGTTACTTATCACAGTCATTGCACTTAGTGTTTCAGCAGGTATCAGTCACATTGTCAATCGAATCGCACCGGAAGGAATGCCTTTTCATTTAACATTTGAAACAACTGTGCAACTATCGGTCATTTTCCTCATCATTGGGTTTATCGGTGCCACACTTTCAGGATTACAGATTAAAAAGATCGAGCCATTACAAGCCATTCAACAAGGAGAGATATAATATGACTGTATTTACAATCAATGAAGTTAGAAAAACGTTTATAAATGGTGAAGTAAAGGAAGAGATTCTGAAAGGAGTTCATCTCACTCTTAAGGAAGGCGAGGTGACCGCATTAGTCGGTCCATCAGGCTCCGGAAAAAGCACACTCCTTACTATAGCTGCCGGGCTGCAATCCTCATCCGGTGGACAAGTAATATTCGAAGGGAATAATATAACCAATATGAATCAAGAACAAGTGAGGAAAATTCGCGCAACTAAATTTGGTTTCGTCTTTCAATTTGCCTATTTGGTACCGTTTCTCACCGTCGAAGAACAGCTGATGCATATGCTGGATGTATCAGAAACCACACTAAACAAACGTGAACAAAAAAAAGAAATCGATAAAATACTAAAATTAGTCGAAATGGATCACCGGAAAAAGGCCTATCCTTCCTCATTATCCGGCGGGGAGAAGCAGCGAGTTGCTATTGCCCGTGCCATTATTCATAAACCAAAGGTTCTCTTTGCCGATGAACCTACTGCTAGTTTAGATTCAAAACGATCGAAGGATATGATGACATTAATCCGTCACTTAACTAAATCGCTCAATCTTACGACATTAATGGTTACACATGATGAAGAGATGCTTGTATTTGCAGATCATATCATTAAAATGAATGATGGAAGAATTTCACAAAGTACCGTTTGATTTTAAACAAAATACACATTTTAATGGGAGAAACATGTATGGTAACTATTTTAGTCGCGGACGATGATATCAACATATTAAAACTATTAACTATCTACTTAACTGAACAAGGCTATAAAGTACTCCAAGCAAAGGACGGGTCGGAAGCTTTGGAAGTCCTTAAAAAGTCAACTTGTGACCTGGCAGTGGTGGATGTGATGATGCCTTTTATGGACGGCTATGTTCTGACAAAAGAAATTCGAAAACAATACGATATTCCCGTGATTCTTTTAACAGCCAAAAATCAAATTGAAGATAAAGAACTCGGATTTCAAGCTGGTACGGATGATTACCTCGTTAAGCCATTTGAACCAAAGGAATTAAGCTTCCGGATAAAAGCTTTGTTACGCCGGTATGATTATCCAGCAGCTGAACCCATTCTACGTATCGGCAATACAACGATTAACAAAATGAGCTATGAAGTTCAAATTGGGAATCAAACCTTTCTATTACCTTTAAAAGAATTTGAGCTTTTATATTTTCTCATGTACAATCCAAAGCAAGTGTTTTCCAGAGAACACCTGATTGAGCAAATCTGGGGTCTCGAGTTTCAAGGAGACGAGCGAACAGTCGATGTCCATATCAAAAGATTACGAGAACGGTTTTCTAAAGTGACTGATGATTTTCAAATCAAAACAGTAAGAGGCGTTGGATATTCATTGGAGGTCCAACGTACATGAAAACACTGTATGCAAAGTTTATTGTCATCACAATCGGCATGATGTTTGTCAGCTTCATGTTGGCTTTTATCATCTCGAATATGTATTATCAACAAAAGGTAAAGCCTTTAAATGACGAAAAAAATACAAAAGTAGCGCTGTACATTGCTGCCTATGCTGAAGGGCATACAGAAAATAGCCTGACTGAGTATTTAAATAATATAGCGGCCGTAGGATATCAAATTTATCTCGTGGACAAATACGGAAACCATCAATTTTTTGGTGACCCATTCAGAGAGAAAAATCTTTCTACTTCAGTAAAAGAGGAAGTATTACAGGGGAACATTTTTCATGGAATTCTCCGGTTTCCCCATAACACATTTGTTACTGGCTTTTTTGCCAATGAACTAAAGAATTCAATTGGTGTTCCATTGAATTATAATGGGACGTCGTATGCACTTTTTATTAGACCGAATATTAAATTTCTCTTCAGCGAGATACATTTTTTATTTGGCTGGATCATCATTATTTCAATTACGTTGACCATGATCATGGTCATTATTAATACCAAATTTTTAGTAAAACCATTATCCACCTTAACTAAAGCAACAAAATCATTGTCAAACGGTCATTTTAATGTCGAGCTGGACATTACCCGCCATGATGAGTTAGGAGAACTTTCGAAAAGTTTCTTACGAATGGCGAAGAAGCTGGAACAAATGGAGGATGTCAGAAAGGAGTTTATCTCCAATATTTCTCATGATATCCAGTCGCCGCTTTCGAATATAAAAGGCTATACAAATCTATTAGAAAATGAAGCGATCAGTCTTGAAGACAGAAATCAATATGTTTCAATCATAAATGGAGAAATTAGAAGACTGTCCACCTTAACAAAACAGTTGCTCCTGCTTGCCTCATTGGACCGGAATGAGAGTATTTTGCAGAAAAAGCAATTTAATCTTGGACAGCAAATCAAGGAATTGGTACGAAATTTCCAGTGGGCCTTAAGTGAAAAAGAAATTATGCTCAGCTACTCCATACCAGATATCGATATAGTGGGTGATCCCTCATTACTCAATACCGTTTGGGATAACCTGTTATCCAATGCCATTAAATATAATAAACCAAATGGGACGATCGATATCTCAATCGAACAAAAAGCGCAAACGGTTTACGTTACCTTTAAAGACACCGGAATAGGGCTGAAAAGTACCGAAACAGACAGGATATTTGATCGCTTCTATCGAGCAGACAAATCACGCTCCAGAACAATAAAGGGAACAGGTCTTGGCTTATCCATTGTCAAAACAATTATCGATCTCCATGCTGGTGACATTCATGTTACCAGTAAAGAAAACAAAGGAACTACCTTTATCGTCAAATTACCGGCAACGGGTCAGGGGGACAGGCACCGTGACCCAAGATGAAAATTATCATTAATTTAAGTTTAAATAAAACTCGTCAATTCTATTCTTTCGTGGGTCGCGGTGCCTGTCCCTCCGATTCTTAGACGAGTTGTTTTTTATCCATTCCATTATTCGCGATGAAATGCATTTCGCTTTACATATTCAATTGTTATTAAATAAACTGAGACATATTGATCCCTTTTTTTTCAACTAAAGTAAGAGTATTCCATGTTTAGATGCACATAATAAAGTGTGATAATTTTATTGAACTTCTTAAACCCATCTGAAAGGGAGGAGACATGATATGTTAAATTTTTCGTTAAACATTCCAACGAAGATTATTTTTGGAAAAGGCGAGGTCAATCGTTCTGGGGAAATTGTGAAAGACTACGGCAAAAAAGTATTATTGGTGACCGGACGTTCTTCAACTAAAAAAACAGGGTCCCTTAACAAAGTTACTATGTCATTACAAGGTGCAGGGGTCGATTTTATCGTATTTGATCAAGTAGAGCCTAACCCAAGGGCAGAGACTGTGGATCGAGGGGGCCAAATCGCCCGCGAGGAAAAATGTGATGTCATTCTTGCTTTAGGCGGCGGTTCTGCGATGGATGCGGCCAAAGCCATTGCGACCGTGGCCGTTTCAGCAAGACCGATACATGAATATATTCGCGGAAGTAAAACAGGTCTTTGGAAAGAATTGCTGCCCATTAAAGAGGCACTCCCAATCATTACTATACCAACATTGGCTGCGACGGGGTCTGAAGCCAATTCCGGTGCCGTTATTACGAACTGGGAAACGAAGGAAAAGTCAGGAATTTCCGGCCCAGCCTTGTTTCCTCGTGTGGCTATCCTTGATCCTGAATTAACCTATACGGTTTCTGCAAGCTATACTGCAGACGGTGCGGTAGATATGTTCACCCATCTGTATGAAGGGTATATGACAGGGGATGAGAATGCAAACGTTCAGGATGAAATTACTGAAGGTCTCATGCGGAATGCAGTAAAATATGGCAAGCTTGCAATTGATAATCCAGAAGATTATAATGCCCGCGCACATCTACTTTGGACCAGTACGCTCGCTTTGATCGGAATTGCAAACTCCGGAAGAGGAGGGAGCTTCCCCGTTCATCAAATTGAACATACCTTGTCGGCACATTATGATATTTCACATGGACGCGGATTAGCAATACTAACCCCTGCTTATTTTCGTCAAATCATCAAAAAGGATCGGCCGCATCGTCTTGCCCGACTAGGCCGTCAAGTGTTTAACATTACACTTGATGATGATGCTGCTGCATGTGAGGCTACGATTGAAGCCTTGGTGGCTTGGTTTAAAGAAATTGGCACCTACGATACATTGAAAAATCTTGGGGTGAAAAAGGAAGATTTGAAGTTGATGGCAGATGAAACCATTCGTGTCGGAGGATTAGGTCAAAACTCCCTGGCTGCCACACATCCTTTATCTGCTGAAGAGATTCTTCAGATTTACGAGGAAGTATATGAATAATGGATTAAGGGATACAAAAAGGGAAAGAGTGATATTTTACTCTTTCCCCGTCTATTATGCTGTTTGTTTTCCTTCAACTTGTTTGGCAATGCTTTGATTTTTAAAATAACCAGCTGCAAGTACTATGGCTGTTATCGCAGCTAGAATGACATAGGCAATCGCGCCATGTGGAATATCTACCAAACTGTTTAAATTTTTATCCTTTAAAATCATCTCTCCTGCAGTCCAAGAAAGAATCCCAGCACCCACATAAGCAATCCATGCAAATCTTTCCATCGCCTTCACAATGAATTTTGAACCAAAAATCATAATCGGAATACTAATGATGACCCCAAGTGCAATCATCCCGATATGACCATGTGCTGCCCCAGCAACAGCGACTACATTATCCAAACTCATAACTGCATCTGCAATAATAATCGTTTGAATAGCTTTTAATAGACTATTATGTGATTTAATATTTGCATCCTCTTCACCTTCAACCAAAACCTTGTACGCAATAAAGAGTAGAAGAGCGCCGCCGATAAGGTTTACATATGGAATTTGCAGCAGGTACACAATAATCGCTGCAAAGGCAACTCGCAAAATAACAGCTCCAGCTGTTCCCCAGAAAATCGCTTTATTTTGTAATTCTTTTGGCAGATTTCTTGTGGCCATGGCGATGACGACGGCATTATCACCCGACAGGATGATATCAATTAGGATAATTTTCAGTAATGCGACGAGTGCTCCAGATGAAACAGCAACCCCAAGTGTTAGAAATAGGTTTTCCATCTTTGTTGAATTCTCCTTTTATAGTATCAGTGTTCGGTATACATTGTACCATTGCCTTTCTGAAATTTCAAAATAATAGCTCGGAAGATTTCTAATAATTGGAGACTGTTTATATTAAGGGGCATTAATATTACTTTTATTTTTCTATATCATGTCTTTGTCTTTTATAGATTGATATATATTGATAGCTAACTGTATATTAAATAATGTTTGGCTATCATGCAAGTCGGTTAATAAAATTTCCTCCATTCGCTTTAAACGATAATTTAAGGTATTTGTATGAATGTGTAAAGAATCGGCCGTTTTCTTTATGTTTTGGTTTTGATCTAAATAAACAGTCAGAGTGCTTAACAATTCGCCTTTTCTAGATTGTTCATATTCAATGAGGGGGCCTAATACTTCTCTAATAAAATCGATCAATTCTTCTTCAGAATTTTGTAAAATAAACCTCTGAACGCCAAGATCTGAATAACTAAGGACTCTGTGATCAAAAAGATATTGATTAAGAAACTGTATACACTTTGTCGCTTCGATAAATGATTCATGAACAAACTTGAGTCCTTGCTTAATTCTGCCAATACCAATCGATACATCTATATCACTGTATTTATTATTAATCTCTTGCTGTAACTTTTTTGCCAATTCTTTTATTTCAACAACCCTATTAGAAGAAGAAAGTCTTGAAGGGAACGAGAGGAGAGCAATCATTTGATTTTCATCCCTTACTGCTGTTACCTGATAGTTTCTTCCATGTAGGATCATATTTGTCATGTGGAGTAAATTTCTGATTATGGGATCACCAATAACCTTTTGCTCGTTTAAATCTTTCAAATGAATAATAATAGAAACATAGTTCCAGTTAGGCTCAAAATGTAAATGTTTTGCTTTCTGAATGAGCACTTCATCCATTTGTCCTGAAAAAAGCTTCGTCACAAATTCTCCTCTTAAACGCTGCTGTGTTTCAAAAACGGCTTCCTCTTTTACCAATTCAAGTGAAATGACCGTACAAGCATGTTCAAGAGCAGCTATATCCAATTCACTCATGTTTTGTTTAGACAGGATAATGAGCCCGCCCAGTGATTTTTGCTTGGATCCAAGCGGTAATGCAACTAATTGATAAATTTCATCATCTAATGGGATTTCAGAAACGGTATGAGAGCTTTCCAGAGTAAGGATAATTTGTTTTGCATACGCTTTCATATACTCGGTCATTTCCACAGAAAATGAGGAATGGCTGGCAGAAGCCCTAAGTTCTCCTATCTCATCAAAGAGAAACAAATGCTGTCCAATTGTTTTATGTATGAGATTCATAATCGATTGTATTCCTTCACCATTTACAACAAGATTGGCTAAGTTTCTATGTATTTCAATTGAATGTGAAAGCTTCTGAACCATTAATTCCTTTTCATAATATAAAATTGATTTTTCCAAGGCAACAGCCGCCTGGTGGCCAATCGCTTCCAATAGGTGAATATCTTCTTGCTTAAACTGCATAGAGTGTTCAAAGGAGTCCAAAGTAATCACGCCTATACATATTCCATTTTTTAAAATAGGAGAAGAAATAACAGATGTAAAATGAAAATTACTAGGAATAGAGCGTTCCAATAAATCTCTATTATATGGTGTTAATGTAGAAAGTGCCTGTTTCACTTCTTTCTCATCACGAAAAAAGAGAGAAGTTTTTGCTGCAAAGGCCATCCCTGTCATGGATTCACCGCTAACTAGTTTAATTTGCCGAAATATATGTGGATAAAATATTCCTTGAGCTGACTTTGCGATTAGTCGATTCTGGTTTTTGTCAAAAACCCATATAGATCCACCTCCAGCAGCTTCAACGACAGATATGGTTTCATTCATAATTGAATCAAATATGGTATCAATATCTAATTTGGAATTGATAACGTTAGACACATGGATTAAGGACTCTAATTGCCGGCGAGTTAATGTATCTTGCATCTACTAACATCCTTTCTCTAAGCAATCTATTCATTTTACATTTAACCTATTTTTTTCGTTTTTGTGTAAAAGACACAAAAATTTATCTGAATATTCATTTAATCGGACATAGATTAAAACTCTCAGAAACTATATTATAATTATAAGAAAATTTAGAATATATTGAAAGGGGGAGATTCTATAGAAATTTTAAATGCATTTTGACATTTGATACAAAGAAAAGGGATTATTTATCGGTTTGTTTCAAAAAATTTTTATCAATATGAGTCAGAATATTCGGAAAGATGGTGCAGACAAATGAATTTTGATTTAACGAAAGAACAAGAGATGATACGCAAGTTAATTCGGGATTTTTCTGATGAAGAAGTTGCTCCTGGTGCAGATGAACGAGATCGAACGGGGGAATTCCCGAAGGAAATTTTTGCAAAATTATCAGAGTTAGGGATCATGGGACTTCCTTTCCCTGAACAATATGGTGGTGGTGATGCTGATACGATCAGCTTTGCCATTGTCGTTGAAGAACTAAGCCGCGTTTGTGGATCAACAGGCATTACATATTCTGCGCATATTTCATTAGGAGGGGCACCTCTTCATCTATTTGGTACCCACGAGCAAAAGGAGAGATACTTAACACCGATTTGCACTGGAGAATCTTTTGGAGCATTTGGATTGACTGAGCCAAATGCAGGCTCTGATGCAAGCGGCACCCAAACAACAGCCGTTCTTGATGGAGAGGAGTGGGTCATTAACGGCTCAAAATGCTTTATTACAAATGCAAGCTATGCCAAACACCTTGCCGTGACAGCCGTAACAGACCGATCAAAAGGAATCCACGGAATCACTGCATTTATTGTACCTACTGATGCTCCTGGATTCACTGTGATTGACAACTACGAAAAAATGGGTTTACATGCGTCAAATACCACCGAATTGATCCTAGAAAATGTAAGAGTACCTAAAGAAAATCTGCTGGGAACGGAAGGAAACGGTTACAAGCAATTTTTAGCTACTCTTGATGGCGGAAGAATTGGAATCGGTGCCATGGCAGTAGGTATTGCACAAGGAGCATATGAAAAAGCTCTTCAATATGCTAAAGAAAGAAAACAGTTTGGAAAGAGCTTATCCAACTTCCAGGCGATTCAATTTAAATTAGCTGACATGGCCATGAATATTGAATTAGCTCGGAATATGGTTTACAAAGCAGCTTGGTTAAAGGATCAAGGCAGAGCGTTTAAAAAGGAAGCGGCGTATGCGAAATTATTTGCTTCTGAAATCTGCATGCGTATATGTGATCAAGCTGTTCAAATTCATGGCGGATATGGATATATGAAGGAATATCAGGTTGAGCGATTCTTCCGTGATGCGAAGCTGTTGGAAATTGGTGAAGGAACATCTGAAGTTCAACGTATGGTCATTGCCAAGCAAATTGGATGTTAATAATTATGGAATAAAAAATGGATAAAGGAGCCAATACATGGATATCAGTGGAATCTTACAAGTCGTTTCAAATAGCAAACTCATTTTTCCAGAAGAAGAAAAAGTGCGTTCAACCTCCATTGGAAGCAGCGATGCATTTCAAGAGCTTCTGAAACTATCCCAAGAAGATCCTGCCACCTTTTGGGATCGTGCAGCCCGTGAACTGGTCTGGTATGAACCATGGAATGAAACAATTAGTGGTCAACTCCCTGATTTTCGTTTTTTTACTGGCGGTATTAGTAACCCGAGTGTCAATTTACTTGACCGGCATGTAGAAAATGGCGCAGGAAACCGAACCGCTCTTATTTGGGAAGGTGAAAATGGGGACACCAAATTTTATACGTATAATATGCTTCTTGCCGAAGTAAACCGCTTTGCGAATGTCCTTAAATCCTTTGGTGTAAAAAAAGGAGATTGTGTAGCTATATATCTTCCAAATCTCGCTGAAGCTTTTATCTCTGTTTTAGCTTGTTTCCGAATTGGCGCAGTTTACAATACGATCTTCTCTGGTTATTCCGAAAAATCATTGACAGACCGACTCGTCAATTTTGAGCCAAAAGTATTGGTCACTGCGGATGCAACCGAACGCAGGGGGAAAATCATTCACTTGAAAGAAAAAGTTGATGCGGTTGTACCTTCGATTCCTTCTATCGAGGCAGTTATTGTGGTAGACCGATTAGGTTCAGAGGTTCATATGAAAGAAGGCCGGGATTACTGGTGGCATGAAGAAACAAAAGCAGCAAGCATCGTTTGTGAACCTGAGAAAATAGAAGCAAACGAGAGCGGTATTGTGTTTTATACAAGTGGTACGACAGGCAAACCAAAGGGTGTCGTACATTCCGGTATGGCCTTTGTCACACAAAATTACACATATGCCAAGTATCATATGGATCACCATCCTGACGATGTTTTCTGGTGTACAGCGGATATTGGCTGGTTAACGATGCATATTTGGGGAATTACAGGTGCCTTGGCGAATGGTGTAACAACCGTTGTCTTTGAAGGAGCCGTTGATTATCCAACAAAGGATCGCTTTTATCAAATCATTGAAAAATACAGGGTAAATAAACTGTTTACTGCTCCAACAGCGTTAAGAATGTTAAAAAGTATGGGAGAAAAGGCATTGGAGAAATTTGATCTATCCTGCCTTGATGTCATATCACTTGTTGGAGAACCTTTTGATCCTGAAACCTGGCATTGGACCTATGATGTTTTAGGAAAGAAGAAGGTATATATCAATAATACATGGGGTCAAACCGAAACAGCGGGATCACCTATCGCTAGTGCTGCTTGGCTGACACCAATGAAACCAGGTTCCTCAGGTACTCCATTTTTAGGCGCTGTTATGGATGTAGTTGATGAAGAAGGCAATCCAGTTAAACCTGGCAGGTTAGGGAATCTTGTAATTAGAAAACCATTCCCGATGCTATGCCGGACACTTTGGAAAGAACCTGAGCGATACTACGCATCCTATTTTAGCCAAGTGGATGGCTGCTATTATGCCAGCGACCTGGCATTAATCGATGAGGATGGATATGTATGGGTGGTTGGCCGCTCAGATGACGCATTTAATGTAGCAGGACACCGCTTAAGTACAATGGAGATGGAAAGCGCGGTACTAGAAATTGAGGGTATTTCTGAAACCGCAGTCATTGGAATTCCGGATGAAATTAAAGGAGAAGCTCCGCTTGTATTTGTCCGACCAGCAGATGGCTATCAAGAAACAGAAGAATTAAAACAACAAATACATGATCAAATCATTCAACAAATTGGTAAGATTGCCGCTCCAAAATCGATTGTTTTTACTGATACATTGCCGAAAACAGTCAGCGGAAAAATTATGCGTCGTTTATTAAAGGAAATTGTTGTTTCTGGAAAGGTTCAAGGTGACATTACTGGACTAGAAGATCCGGCTACGGTTGCACAAATTCAAAGAATACTTGTTGAAAATTAATTCGATAAATAGTTAGTCAGGAGTGCCAGTCATTTGTTAGGACAATGACCGGCAAATGACTGGTTCCATATACTAGATAAGGAGTTAATGAGAATCGAAGCCTGAAAAAAGAATGCTTCCATCGTTACATACCACCTCAAAAAGACAATGCTTTGTCATGAAACCACTGAGTTTTGAACCAATTTTAATAAGTGAAAGGGTGGAAAGACATGTTCAAAAAAATATTAATTGCCAATCGCGGCGAAATCGCTGTTCGGGTCATGTGTACATGCAAAGCCTTAGGGATTACAACCATTGGAGTATACTCAGAAGCTGATGCAGATGCACCCCATGTAAAAATGGCAGATGAATCCTATTTAATCGGCGGTTCGCGCGTAGCAGAAAGCTATTTGAATATCGATAAGATTTTAGATGTTGCAAGATTAACAAATGCAGAAGCAATCCACCCTGGATATGGCTTACTCTCTGAAAATGCTGAATTTGCCCGACGCTGCACGGAAGCAGGCCTTACCTTTATCGGGCCTTCTCCAGAGGTTATTTCCAAAATGGGAAGTAAGATCGAATCACGTAAAGTGATGGAGGAAGCAGGCGTTCCTGTCGTTCCAGGCATTACCTACCCGCTGGCAGATGCAGAGGAGGCGGTAGAAGTCGCAGACCGCATTGGTTATCCCGTCATGCTAAAAGCATCCGCTGGGGGTGGCGGAATTGGAATGCAAGTGGTCCAAAACGGGGATGAAATCCGCAAAGCATTTGCGGGGAATCAAAAGCGTGCTACTGATTTCTTTGGCGATGGAGCAATGTATATTGAAAAATTCGTTGAAAATCCAAGACATATTGAGATTCAAATCTTGGCTGACAGTTTTGGAAATGCTGTTTATCTTTGGGAGCGTGAATGTTCAGTCCAGCGCCGTCATCAAAAAGTCGTAGAAGAAGCCCCGTCCTCCTTTATTACTGAAAAAACTCGAACCAAGATGGGGGAAGCTGCAGTAAAGGCAGCAAAATCCATTGGCTATAAAAATGCAGGAACCATCGAGTTCTTAGTTGATGAGGAGCAAAATTTTTACTTTCTTGAAATGAATACCCGTTTGCAAGTAGAGCATCCGGTTACAGAGGAAATTACAGGTTTAGATTTAGTTGAACAACAATTGAAAATAGCTTTAGGTGAAGCTCTGAAATTTTCTCAAGAAGAGGTGAAACGTGAGGGGCATGCCATTGAGGTTAGAATCTACGCAGAGGATCCCAAAACATTTTTCCCTTCACCAGGAAAAATCACGAAATTAGAATTGCCGAACGGACCTGGAGTTCGACATGAATTAGCCATTCATTGTCAATCTGTAGTCACACCATTTTATGATCCAATGATTGCGAAACTTGTAATTAAAGGCAGTAATCGTGAAGAGGCCATCCAGCGTCTGCAGGATGCATTAGCTGATTATCAGATTGAAGGGATTAAAACAAATATCCCCATGCTGCAAGAGGTTATTGCCCACGCGGCATTCCATTCAGGTGATACGACAACAGACTTTGTTAGCAAATATATACAAACGAAAAAAACAAATAACGTAAAATAGGAGGAATAATCATGAGTGAAGTATTAGCAAGTATGGCAGGAAACGTTTGGAAGGTATTAGTGAAAGCTGGAGATCAAGTAGAAGAGGGTCAAGATGTAGTGATTCTAGAATCAATGAAAATGGAAATTCCAATTGCCGCTGACTTCGACGGAACGGTAAAAGAAGTAAAAGTGAATGAAGGCGACTTTGTGAACGAAGGCGATATCATTGTTGAAGTTGAATAAAGCCTAAATATAGGTGGAAAGGAGATGGAGCAATGAAGTGGCCTGAAAAGATAACGATTAAAGAGGTTGGTCCTCGTGATGGCTTACAAAACGAAAAAACGTTTATATCAACAGAAGATAAAATTGCTTGGATTAATCAATTATCAGAAAGTGGTTTAAAACATATTGAAATTACCTCTTTTGTTCATCCAAAATGGATTCCTGCGCTTTCCGATGCAGCTGCCGTAGCTGCTGGCATAACAAAAGTGCCTGGGGTTACCTATACTGCACTCGTTCCAAACCGCCATGGGTTGGAACGGGCATTTCAAGCTGACATTGATGAAGCAGCAGTCTTTATGTCAGCAAGCGAAACGCATAATCGAAAAAATATCAATAAAACGATTGACGAGACGTTCCCAGTGTTAAGGGATTTGATTAGAGAAACCCTTTCAGTAGGAAAGGCAAGCAGAGGCTATGTTTCGACCGTCTTTGGCTGTCCGTATGAAGGGAATGTCGATATCGACTCGGTCATAAGGGTATCCGAAACATTATTTGATATGGGGATTGCAGAGCTTTCACTCGGGGATACAATTGGTGTGGCAAATCCAAAGCAGGTCCAAGAAGTATTGGACGTTTTATTAAAAAGATTTCCAGCAGATAAAATAGCTATGCATTTTCATGATACACGGGGAACAGCGTTGGCCAACATCTTAGTATCGTTAGACATGGGAATTACCATCTTTGATTCTTCCCTTGGCGGTTTAGGAGGATGTCCATATGCTCCTGGAGCAGCCGGAAACGTAGCAACAAACGATTTACTGTATATGCTTCACGGGATGGGGATTCACACTGGAGTTGATCAGGAAAAGCTGCTTCATGCATCGTGCTTCATTCAGGAAAAGATTGGAAAAACTCTACCTAGTAAAAGTTTTCAAGCCGCCAGTGCACAACTAGGTGGAAAACATGAAAAAACCGTGTGAGAAAGGTGAGATCATGAGTAAAACCATATGTTTTAACAAGATGGAAAATGGAATCGCGATCATTACGTTAAATCGTCCGGAAGCTGCTAATGCTCTATCAGTAGAGATGTTAGAGGGTCTTCGTGACACACTTCATACATGTAAATATGATCGATCCATCCGCTGTATCGTCATTACAGGGGCTGGGGAAAAAGCTTTCTGTGCGGGTGCTGATTTAAAGGAACGGGCCGAAATGGATCCGGTTCAGGTAAGAAGGACTGTTTCATTGATCCGCGATAATATCAATGCTTTAGAATCATTACCCCAACCGGTTATAGCAGCTGTGAATGGTGTTGCTTTTGGCGGGGGAACGGAACTTGCACTTGCTTGTGATATCCGCATTTCCGCAGATACGGCAAAGCTTGGTCTGACTGAAACCTCGCTCGGAATTATCCCTGGTGCAGGCGGAACACAGCGTTTACCAAGATTAGTAGGAAAGGGACGTGCAAAAGAGCTGATTTTCACAGCGAGACGAATTGATGCAAATGAAGCTCTTGAGATTGGATTAGTAGAGTATACGGTCCCATTTGCAAGCTTACTAGATAAAGTATTAGACATAGCAGGACAAATTGTGCAAAATGGTCCGATTGCCGTCGCACAAGCAAAGTTCGCCATTGATAAAGGCTATGATGTTGAACTTAACACCGGACTTGCTATTGAGCAAAATGCCTATGAGGTGACGATTCCAACGAAAGATCGTTTAGAGGGATTACAGGCTTTTAAAGAGAAACGCACGCCAAAATACACCGGACAATGAAAACGAGAGTAATAGGGGAGGAAAAGGAATGACAATAGATATGAACCCACTACAACAAATGTTGAAGGATAGAGTAGAACAAGTTAAAAAGGGCGGAGCGCCCAAATATCATGAAAAAAACCAAGAGCAGGGGAAATTGTTCGTCCGCGATCGTTTATCATTATTATTCGATCCCGGCTTTGAATTAGAAGATGCGTTATTTGCTAACTGCATGGCAGGGGACCTGCCTGCAGACGGTGTTGTGACAGGAATGGGTAAGATTAATGGCCAGCTTGTCTGTGTGATGGCCAATGATTCAACGATCAAAGCAGGTTCTTGGGGAGCAAGGACGGTAGAGAAAATCATTCGAATCCAGGAAACAGCTGAAAAACTTCGCGTGCCATTATTATATCTAGTAGATTCAGCTGGAGCACGGATAACAGATCAGGTGGAAATGTTCCCAGGCCGTCGTGGTGCAGGAAGAATCTTTTACAATCAAGTGAAGCTTTCAGGTAAAATTCCACAAATCTGTCTTTTGTTTGGTCCATCTGCTGCTGGCGGAGCGTATATTCCAGCATTTTGTGACATTGTCATTATGGTTGACAAGAATGCATCTATGTACCTGGGATCGCCGCGAATGGCCGAAATGGTCATTGGTGAACATGTAACGTTGGAGGAAATGGGCGGCGCCCGTATGCACTGTTCTGTATCAGGCTGCGGTGATGTGCTTGCGAAAAATGAAGAAGAAGCCATTTCACTTGCTAAAAACTATCTATCTTATTTTCCTGCTAATTTTTCAGAGAAACCGCCCGTTCGTGAGGCTGTGCCACCTAAACAATTAAAGAAACCATTAGAAGAATTGATTCCGGTTAATCAAAATTCAGCTTTTAATATGCATGATCTAATAAACGGGATCATTGATGAAGGCTCCTTCTTTGAAATTAAAAAACTATTTGCAGCTGAACTGATTACAGGACTTGCTCGCATAGATGGAAAACCTGTCGGAATCATTGCCAATCAGCCGCGAGTTAAAGGCGGGGTATTATTCCATGATTCAGCGGATAAGGCCGCAAAATTTATTAATCTTTGTGATGCCTACCATATTCCACTATTATTCCTAGTTGATGTTCCTGGATTTATGATCGGAACAAAAGTAGAACGGGCAGGAATCATCCGCCATGGTGCAAAAATGATTTCAGCGATGGCTGAAGCAAGTGTGCCAAAAATTTCTGTAATCGTACGTAAAGCATATGGCGCAGGTCTTTATGCAATGGCGGGCCCTGCATTTGAACCGGATGCTTGTCTTGCTTTGCCTTCTGCCCAAATTGCGGTTATGGGACCAGAAGCAGCCGTGAATGCCGTTTATGCTAATAAAATTGCGGCACTCCCTGAAGAGGAGCGTGCCGCATTCATTGAACAAAAACGCGAGGAGTATAAAGAGGATATTGATATATACCGATTAGCTTCTGAAATGGTCATTGACGGTATTATTCCTGCAAACTCATTGCGTGAAGAGCTTAGCAAGCGTTTTGAGGCCTATGCTTCAAAATATCTTATTTTCTCAGAACGAAAACACCCTGTGTATCCGGTTTGATTTTTAGCAGCTCATTTCAATTGGAATAGACTTTTCTTAAAAGGAGGCGGGCCCTGTGAAGAATGGAAAAATTGTAAACTCTTTCGCGGAAGCCATTCAAGATATTACAGATGGCGCAACCATTATCGTCGGTGGTTTCGGACTGTGCGGAATTCCGGAAAAAGCAATCTTAGCCTTAAGGGATCAAGGAACGAAAGATTTAACCATAGTTAGTAATAACTGTGGCGTTGATGATTGGGGGCTTGGACTGATGCTCGCAACCAAGCAAATTAAGAAAATGATTTCATCGTATGTCGGTGAAAATAAAATTTTTGAAAAACAATATCTAAGCGGTGAGCTTGAAGTAGAACTCGTTCCTCAAGGAACGCTTGCTGAACGAATTCGTGCAGGGGGCGCCGGAATACCTGGTTTTTATACGGCTACCGGGGTGGGAACTCAGATTGCTGAAGGAAAAGAGACCAAGGAGTTTAACGGAAAAATGTATTTATTGGAAGAGGGAATTGTCGGTGATTTCGCACTTGTGAAAGCCTGGAAAGCCGATCCGCTTGGAAACCTTGTTTTCCGAAAAACATCACGTAATTTTAATCCATTGGCTGCAACGGCCGGAAAAATAACGATTGCTGAAGTAGAGGAAATCGTTGGGATAGGAGAGTTAGATCCCGATGAAATCCATACACCAGGAATCTACGTTCAACGTATTCTGCTTGGAACATATTATGAAAAACGAATAGAAAAACGGACTGTTTTACAGGCTTAATGGTCATGAAGTATGTTCTATGGGACAGGCTATAATTGTTTAATAGAAATGAGTGCTTTTTCAATTGTTTAGGAGAAAAGGAGTGAGGAACTTAATGGATGCGCGATTAACGATCGTAAAGCGTGCGGTTCAAGAAATTCAGGATGGCATGAACGTAAATTTAGGGATTGGAATGCCGACACTGATTGCCAATGAAATTCCGGGCGAATATAACGTGTTACTTCAATCGGAAAATGGGCTTATTGGGCATTGGACCTTACCCGATTGCAGGAACAGAAGACCCTGATCTAATAAATGCGGGAAAAGAAACGGTAACCGCTGTACCTGGTGCTTCTTTTTTTGATAGTGCTGAATCCTTTGCCATGATTCGCGGCGGTCATATCGACCTTGCCATCCTAGGGGGAATGGAAGTATCTCAAACAGGAGATTTGGCTAATTGGATGATTCCAGGGAAGATGGTCAAAGGAATGGGAGGTGCCATGGACCTAGTAAATGGCGCAAAACGTGTGGTTGTCATCATGGAACATGTGAATAAGCATGGAGAATCAAAGGTCAAAAAAGAATGTACACTTCCCCTTACTGGAAAAGAAGTGGTACACCGCTTAATTACTGATTTGGCTGTATTTGATTTCACACCTGAAGGAATGGTTCTTGTGGAAACTCAAGAAGGAGTATCTGTTGAGGAAGTGAGTGAAAAAACAGAAGCTGCATTTAAAATTGATGTCAAATTTTCAGTTAAGTAAGAGATTAGACTGGGCCTAGTGATAGGTTAATAGATAGGATACCGTACATCGTTTTTTTCCTTGTACGGTTTTTTTGTTTAATATTATTGTTAACTATCAAATCAACATTTAGGAGGAGATGACTATGCCTTTAAAAATAGGAGATATCATGACATTTGAACGGACTTTTACCATTAGAGATGTTGAATTATTTACAGAGATTTCAGGAGATGAAGGGATTCATCATATTACCCCAGATGAACAGGGAAGGCTTGTCATTCAAGGATTATTAACAGCAACTCTGCCGACAAAAATTGGCGGCGATGCAAACGTGTTGGCTCGTACGATGAATTTTGAGTTTATAAGACCTGTGTTTACGGGAGATACAATCACTTGTGAAGTTAAAATTAAAAAATACGACAGACAAGAAAACAATAGAACCGCTATTATTGCATCTTTTTTATGTAAAAACCAGCATGAAAAGGAAGTTTTACTTGGGGATTTTTCAGGCGTCATTATTGAAAAGAAGGAGAAATAGCTTATGGGAGAATCCAGTATTATTTTCTTCTAAAGTTTACTGAACCATTCACTCAGCGGGACTAGGGATGACCCCTAGATCCGCTTCATCAAACGAAAACACTTTCCATTTTTACATCCTCCATTTTAATATCAACAATACCTGATCCTACTTCAATTGCTTTTGAGAAGGAAGCATCTGTCGTAACGTTTTGAATATTGATAAATTCAGCGCGATTTTCTCCGCCAAATATTTTAATGGCCGGTCCTGCTTTGTGAAAGTTTTTAAACGTAAAGTCCTGCAAAACAACATTTCTTGCACGATATTGTATAGCCGCGACAGGGTTATTTCTAAAATCATAATCACTGTCACCAATGGACCAAAAGTGATTGATGACCACATTTTGATAACCAGAAATAACTAAGCTGCGGGGCGCAGAATCCTTATATAACTCTGAATAGACGGGCTCGATTGAAACTAGGCCGCAAGCCCAAATATTATAGGCTGTTTTCGATTGTTCATCCGTACTTTTGTGATGTCCGATATGGCGAAAATTATAGGAACGATTATCATTTACGGAAATATGTCCTACAATTTGTACATTTGAAGCAGCGGAAGAATTTTGATGTGCCTTAATTTCAACCCCGCCAAAACATCTTGCTGTCGAGTTATGAACCAGCAGTACGTTTCTTGAACCATCATCAATCTCAATTCCATTTGAATTGGAAAAACCTTTTTGATGAGAGCGGCCGCTTGGATCACACATATGAGAATGAGAAATAAACACATAGTCACTGTGATGGGAGGTGATACCATCATCCCCAAAGCCATATCCGCTTAATTGATCCAGCCACACATATTTACTGCCTCCCCGGGCTCTGTATCCATCACCTGCATAACTATAGAAAGTGGAAGAGATATCGAAACAATGGAGTCCCGGATTAATTCCTTCCACATCCTGTACCCAGCCATATGTAACATTCGCATAGGTTAAACAGCTCGAATGATTTCCCCATGTACTTGTTTTTGTTGTATTCCCAAGCCTTTCAATATTCCAATCGAGACTAAGACCGCTAACAATAAGATGATGATTGCCTTTCCAATGGTTTGTATTTGTAACTAATCTTGTACCTTTAGGCGCTTGATCATGTAATTTAAGAGTGGTTATACCTTTTCCCGCACCTTCCAAATAGGTCCAAGATGGAAGCCGGATGCCTTTCGTAATAAAAACACCAGCGGGAACAAGAACTTTTACCCGTCCATTTCCCATTGCTTTTCGAAAAGCAGCTGTGCAATCGGTTTTTCCATCTCCTACAGCGCCGAAATCTGTGACATTGACCACACGGGTTATTTGATTTAAAAGTTGATCGTATTCTCGATCCAGCTTTTCCTTCCATTCTGGAAATATGTTTCCATCCACATCCGCAATTGTCTTACAAGGAGCTAGAAGGGCAGCTGGTTTGGAAAAAATCCGAAAAAACCTCTCTGAAACTTTTTCTAAGAAAGGGCGTGGCTGCTTTAGAAGTGCTTTCGGTATTTCGGGTACATGATGCTGACAGGTATGCTCAAACAGCTTTTCTGTCTCCTGCACCATTTTTTTGATAGGCAGATAGTTTTGCGTAATTTGCGCTAACAGTTCAGGATTTTTTTGAGGATCATGGGTTCGATCAAAATGAAGCATTTTTTCACCTCAATTAACAGCATTATCTACCATTATACTCCTTCGCTCTGCAAAACTGGAAATCAGTGAAGCGTCAGCCAATCTTCATGTGGGACTAGGGCAGAGACTGTTACACTGACAGAATAAATAATTGAAAGGAATTATTGGTTATGTGTTGAAGTATAGATAAAATGGATATTTTTTTAAAACTTTAGTCAGGATTATGGAAATACTTATTTGTTGGGAGAAGAGGATGCATCTTTTAATTCGAATAGCTGAAATACTGTTAGGAGTCATTTTTTTAGGTGCAGGTTTAAATGGATACGTTGTTTTGTTTGGCTTTGAAGCATTCGCTCCTACGAGCCCAGCAGCAATTGAATTTTTGGGTGATGGTTATTTATTGGCGATCGAAAAAGGAGTTGAAATCATCACCGGTATATTATTAATCATTCGCAGGTTCGTTCCTCTTGCCTTAGTTGTATTAGCCAGTATCATCGTAAACATCTTGGCGTTTCATATTTTTGTTGATTCCGAGCTGCTGCTATTAGCCATTTTAGTCGTTTTATTAGAAGCACTACTAGCTTGGTACTACCGTGAAAGCTACAAAGGCATATTGGAAAGCCGGCCAAAGGTACGTTAATGGAATGCAGGGACAGCACCCTGTTCTAAAAACAACTATGTAATAAAAAAATAGTTAAACCCATCAAATGGGGCGAATATTTCTTACACTCGATTACCATGGATCGGTGTACCTGTCCCCCTGACCCAAAGAAGGTGACGATATGGAGGCAGTTATCCTTGCCGCCGGGTATTCCAGCCGTGCAAATGCATTTAAAATGACATGGCCGCTGGGGGGAAATGTCCGTGTTAGAGCATACGATATCTAAATTTGAAGCCGTTTGCAGCAGGGTCATCGTCGAGGCTGGCTTTCAAGCAGAAATGATCCAAGAGGAAATCGCAAAAATTAGCAGTAAAAATGTCTATTCATTCAGGATAAAGTTTGTTTACAATGAAACCTTTAACCAAGGAATGTTTCGTTCCATTCAAAGGGGCTGCAATGAAGTCCAGGCGCAATCATTCTTTATAACACCCGGAGATTGTCCGCTTGTAAGAAAAGACACCATTCAGTTGCTAGCAGAACAAAAGAGGGACGTAGTGATTCCAAGTTTCAACTATAAAGGGGGGGCACCCAATCAAATTAACAAGCAAAGTGAAACAGAAAATCCTTAAAACGAATGCAGATAGTAATTTGCGTCAGGTCCTCGACGGTTTCGAAAAAAATTACGTGAATGTTGGTGATCCGGGAGTTTTAATGGATATTGATACACCGAAGGATTACCAACATGCGATTGACTATTATAAAGCTTAAATTTATTGATATTTCTCCAACGCAGCTTGATTCGATCAGTCAACAAGATCGAATTTAAGCTGCTTTTTTTAAAAAAAATCAATAGATAGTGAAGACGGATGGAACTCAGTTACATAATCGTGTTCATGTCTGGGTAGGGGGATCAATGGTTCCAATGACTTCACCTAATGACCCTGTTTTTCTACTACATCATTGTTTGGTGGACAAGGTTTGGGCTGATTGGCAGGAAGGGCGTGCGAAAGAAGAAATGTCACCTAAACCAAACTACGCTCCCGAAAAAGATGGTCCATCGGATCATAACCTGGATGATGAAATGAAGCCATGGAATCGAAAAATCCGTGATGTTCTTGATATTTCCAAGTTAGGCTATTCGTACGAACAACCAGTAGCTGAAGCAGCAATTGTTGCTGAAAGCCATCCTTTTTCTCCATTCGAAGCTATATAACTTCACAGAGTATAACTTTGCCTTGTATCCGGATCTGCGCAATCTGGCGAACTTATTTAAGCTCTAGAAAAGAGGTTGTGAATGGCTCCTTTTGATTGGGTAACGAGACAAAAGAGCATTTCCATATTGTCTAGCTACTGATTCATTTTTACTATGCATGGATAGAGACGGGCAAAAAGCATGTTCTAATTTTAATTGTTCTGCAAGCCATTTAATTTATTTAATTAATATAGAAACTTCGCTTAGAAAATTATTGTCGACCTCATTAAGAGCGATAATATCAGCATGCCTATTTTCAATGACATCCGCAATTCTGTATAGATCTACTTGTTTATCAACACCTTTACCGTGATGAATGTTAAACGTCATTACTTTAATTTCCAAAATCATTCCTCCATATTATGGTTGTTGATTAACTTTTTAATATATAGGTTACTTTCTCAATGGCTTCTTGTAATTTTTCACTATTTTTACTATACATTTGCTTAGCTTCCTTTGATTCAGTTCCAAGAGCAAATAGTTCTAAATCGGCTTGGCATTTTTTCAAGGTTGAAAGGATTAAAGGTCTTTCTTGAGGGGAAGCGACTTGTAATTTATCGTCAAACAGGTCCACTTTTAGCTCACCATAGGAATTTACTTGTCCAAGGAATATATTTTCTATTGTAGCCCCTAATTTTTCTAATTCAGTATGTAACCAATCTCGACTTCGTCCAATTGTGGCAAGGGGTTCATCCATTATTTCTCCATCCATAATAATCGTTTGGGGCTCCTTGATTGAAGCAAAGGTCAAGTTAATATCTTTTGCTGTTAAAGGTTGATTCTCTTTCTTTAACATGACGGATAAATCCCCTGTGGGCTCTAATACCGCAAATTCGACATCGGCCACTTGGAAAACATTTTTTTTTCGAAGCAATTCTAATAACTCATCTGTTGAGTATCTTTCTTTTTTTAAATTATCTTCCATGATTTTCCCATCTTTAATGAATACAGATCCTTTGCCTTCTACAAAATCACGGAACTTTTTACTTTTTAAAGCAATAAGACCAACTATATATGGTATAGCTGCCATAACTAGAATGGCTAATCCTCCTATAATGATACTATGTCTTACTTCAAGGATAACGATTGCTGCAATTCCTCCTATCGTAATACCTGTTACATATTCGAAGAAGGAAAGTTGAGATAGTTGCTTTTTGCCTAAAAATTTTGTGATAAAAAACAGAACAATCATAAACAAAATGGCTCGAGAAATAATATTTAGCCAAAGAGGCATTAGTAGACTCTCCTATCTTAAAATCCTTTATATTGGAATTCTGCCCGTTCTAATTCCCCAACTCGTTTTTTTAAATCTGTTACTACCTCATGTATAACCATCATGGTTTCATGTAGTGTGCGTTTCGATTCATTATTTAGAGTTCGTAATGCTAAACTTGAAAGACTAGCTTCTACACCTTTAAGGCTTGCAAAACATTGTTTCACTTCAGATCCAATTGTCATCTTACATTCTCCTTATTCTTTTGGTTTAAAAATTAAAGCCCCTATCATACCAAATACAATAGCTGCTGAAATACCAGAACTTGTTACTTCGAACATCCCAGTGAGTAGACCAACCAACCCGTGCTTTTCTGCCTCTTGCATGGCGCCATGAACAAGGGAATTCCCAAAACTTGTAATAGGAATAATTGTAGCTCCTGCCCTGGCAAAATCAATCAAGGGTTCATATAAACCTAAGCCATTTAAAATAGCACCCACAACTACAAGAGTTCTTAACGTATGTCCCGGTGTAAGTTTGAAAACATCGAACATAGTTTGCCCAATCACACAAATCAACCCACCTACTGTAAAAGCCCGAAAAAAATCCATCCTTTATTGTTCACCTCCGTATTCAATCGATACTGAGTGGGCAATACATGGAATCGTTTCGTTTTGTTGAAAAGAAAGGGGTGATAATAAAGCACCAGTAGCCACGACTAACATTCTTTTAAATTCTCCTTTTTTCATACGGTTTAACAAATGACCGTAAACCACCGTTGCTGACCATCCAGCACCACTTGCACCTGCTAGAATCGGTTGTCAATCCCAATAAAACATAAGACCACAATCTTGGTATTGCTCTTAATGATTATGTGAACGTTCCCCGTAATTTTTCTCCCGTTTTCGAAAAATTAGCCAAGCGATTAAACTAAAAACGATTAGTAAACTTTCCAAAGTAAAAATGTACCAAGGATATGGACCGAGCACATCGAATAAACTTGGGCTATCAGGTTTATGACGTAAAAACCAATAATTCCCATTAACTCTCTTGTTAACGAATAAAATAACTGGTAAAAGTAGATTAATAAAAATGATCATTTTTATTGCAGTTAGGAATGTTGGGTAATATTCTCTTGCCCACGTAAAATATAAAGTAACCCATACAACCATCATATGGGCATAGAAAAAGTGAAAAAATCGAAAGTGTGGAAAATTGTATGTTAAAGCTGGAGTAAATATCGCTTGAGGTGCACCTAA
This sequence comes from Niallia oryzisoli, assembly GCF_036670025.1. NCBI lineage: Bacteria > Bacillati > Bacillota > Bacilli > Caryophanales > Bacillaceae > Niallia > Niallia oryzisoli. Next base: position 2,949,071 of record NZ_CP137640.1, read on the forward strand.
AATGGCAATAAAGAATAATAGTTCAAACACTAGTTTTTTTCTAGTAAATAGTAAAATTACACATAATATGAGACCTATATTACACAATTCTAACGGCATGGAACGGCCTGCTTTCCAAATACCGTTCACATACATCCATACCTGATTCGTGATTTCAAATAAAATCAAAGAAATGGCTACGCCTACTTCGTTTTTTCTCCATTTCTCATGACTCAATTTTTTTCGTTTTAGAAAAATTACACCTGTCATAAGGATAAAGATTGCCAATACAACAAAATGACTAAGAGAAAACATATCAAAATCGAAAGACTTATTATCCTTACCAAACCAACCCATTTTTTCCCGCCCCTAGTTAAAAATTTTACAATATAGGATTTTAAAGGTGATTATGAAAATATTTTTTCCTATAGTTGGGATATTATCCATGATGGATTTTAAAATAGGAGGTTTTAAACCGGGATTATTCGTTGGGAATTAGGATGTTTATCAGAATTGTTCGAATAAAGAAAAAAGTCCAAGGAACTTTATTTTCCTTGGATTTTAAAATGCCCAAAGGTTCCATATGGAAAATTTACCTTTATAAAGCAATATAGAACCTAGGATGATACAGTAAGAAAAAAGCTGGTACTCGCCATTTAATGAGAAAATTCTCTCTAAAACTATTTTGCAGCTGAGTAATTATTTAATTGTGATTAGGTAAGGGAAGATTGCCTTCTATTAAATAAAATATTATCTTTTTGTATTAGATAACCATTGTAGCTTAAAGGATAGAATTATTATAAGTATAGAGGGTGAAAAATCCATTATACTGTGCGATTGCAGGGTGAACTCCGATACTTGCAACCCGATATTCCTTTTGAGGTATTCCAATATATTCCTTCATTTCACTAAATTGCTCCTCTGCAAAGAATTCCTTTACAGTAGGTTGATTATGAAAAATAATTTCCCCATTAAAAATTGAAACAATGAAAACTTGTGCACTTATAAGAACAAGGGCTGCTTTTTTCCAAGTTGCCCCTAAAGAATAAAAAATTTTAATTGAGAGCGCAAATAACAAATAAATGACAAGTGGCCTTAAAAAGTGGAAGCGGGCAAAGTTGAACGTATCAAGAAAGTGAAAACGTTCAGTTAGGGGTAGCCAATAGTAAATACATCCCTATAAAGGCAACAATTCTTGTGATGGACTGGCTTAAAGCATATGCAATCATCGTCGGGAATAAGGCATACAGCCAAACAATAAGGCTAAATTCAGTACCAAAAGCATTTCGTGATAGATTTCCATTGATGACCTGTGGAATTACAGCGTTAATGGATCCAGATAATTGTCCACTTTCTGCAAGAACCTTTACCAAGCAAGATTAGAATCCAAATTATCATGTACTCGTATATGGGCGTTTTCCCCTAAAAAGAATAGTGGGGATAAAAAAATAGCTAGTGCCAGTAAGGCAAAAAACATAAGTTTGTTTTTTATTTTGATTTTTTTAGTTAACAATCTTTACACCTTCAATAAACATATATCTAAAAAATTACTAAGAAGGCAGTAACAGCTTTAAATTTCGATTGCTACTATAACTCAGATCAGAATGATTACCTTTTTCTACCAATATGATCCGATAAAAAACCTGCAAGGGGAATGAAAATGATGGTCAAAATTGAGTAGATTGTAATAGTCATACTAGATTGAAAAGATGATATCCCAAGTTTACTTTCCATTACGGGCATCGAATTCTCTAATGTCATGACAAGTGGAATGGATGAGATAGACAATACAGTTATTTTTTATTACTAGTTTGTTTTTGAATCATTTTTTTATCCTTTTTTTTGGTCTTTATGAGTTGGATTTTACTATATGTACCATCTACCAACACGCCTTTGTATGTAACTATATTTAAGGGCGTTTTAAAGATCCTTTGGAAAATCATACTGCTCTTTAATATGTATAGTATATGATTTATTATAAATTTAGAGGATTCATTGTAAATTGATCTAGGGGTGTCACAGTAATTAGGGGAGAAGATGATGATAGTTATTTGAACATAAGGCAGAGTGTAACCGAAGGATTGAAAAATTATAGATTATCAATTTTATCAGCCAATCTAAATAAATAAACTTATGTAATGGAGGATGTATTAGAATAAGTCATAATTTGTTTTAAATGAGAATAAATCATATAATATATTATGTGCAAACGTGTGTTCCTGTATGAGAACAGGCAAATGAAGACCAATATTTCAAGTGAACTCGAAGAATTAATAGATGAGAAAATTTATTTGGAAGAAATACAAAAGGTGATAAAGACTATTTAAGTTAAACTTCTTATTCTAGAAAAGGGCGCATTTCTCAAATAAATAAGGGGTGCGTCTATTTTGGTTTAGGACAGATTGTGGAATACCTTAAAAGGCTTTGGTATTAGCAATTTAATCTTAGGAATACATTAATACGGGCTTATTACAGCTAATTCCCCATTCTTCGATTTTTACATACTTTCTTTCATAGTAGGGAATTTTATTTGTATCTATAAAGTTAGGAGATATTCTTTATGAACAATAAAGTATTTAAGTTAATTAATCAGTTTTCTGGACGTTGTTCTCCAATTGATTTGCTGATGATATTGATATCAAATAAGATTCGTTATGTGTTTATTTTTGTGTTGATTTTCATGTGGTTTAGAAATGATTCTTACAAAAAAGTGTCTTATAATGCGGTAAAATCTATGGGGATTACATTGTTAATTCATACTTTAATAAAAATGTTCTATTTTAAACCACGTCCTTTTATAAAACATCGTGTAGGCATACTTATTCCTTCAAAAATGGATACTACATTTCCAAGTAAACATACTTTGCTAGTATTTGCTATATCTACTTCTATCTTTTTTTATGACCGTGTCCTCGGTTCAATCATGTGGGTTTTATCAGTATTGACGGGCTTCTCCCGTATTTGGGTAGGGCATCATTATCCATTTGATATTATCGGAAGCGCCTTTATCGCCACCATAACTAGCGCCATATTAGAAAAAATCTCTAGCAGTGTTAATTATTCTGTTCGTCAATAGCAACTATCATTTAACTAATATCATGTATAATTACTATTTCTATTTTTAAAGTATCAACAGAAGCATTTGTTTCGGATTTTACTGATTCTAGTTTCTTCGCCTAAAAAATGCCCATCACAATGTGGGCATTTTTAGGTGAAGAGCCATTTATTTGTTTGTTAAATTTTTTATATTAGGTACCAATTCTTTCGCAAACTCTGTTACAGCAGCAACGTTTGGCATATTACCAGTTGTTCTCATTCGAATATTACTCATTACATTTTGAACAGGGCGTTGCATATTTCTATTTTGGTTTCTTTTCAACCCATATGCTGCTGCACTAACCCCTAGGCCTAATAAAGACGCCCATACCATGCTTCTGTTGTTTCTTTTTCTAACAAACATATTATAAATGTTTTGTATCCTCTTTGTATTCAAAAGCGCTAGTATCCAGTTGTTCATTTTCATGCACTTCCTCTATAGAGAAATTTGGGAAGTAAAACTTTTACCTTCCATTAACTAATATTTGCTTTAACAGATTTGATAATGCTGGCAATCTTTTGATAAGGTCTTAATTTCAGTAATCCATTCAATAAGGTGCTAAAAATTAATTATGACAAAAAATGTAATTGCCGAATGTACGATAGCTACTTTTTGAAATGATGAGGTTTAAAAAAGGGTTTAAAACTACTTTATGTTTAGATTAAAATTTCGGCAATTAATTCAGATGGTTCTTTTGAATGGATTTGAGAATGAAAATTTGCTACCTGAAGTTGGTAACGATTTAATCCATCTTTATCTTGGAGAATGGAAAGGATTTGTTCATATATGCTCCCCTTGTTTAAATGAAACGCAAGACCGCTTCTATTAAATGCTGTAGATTAATTTCTTCTTGGCCTGGCAAAGCATCATAAATTAGAGTAGGCTTACGCTTAAAATGACTTTCACGACTTTCACTGATCGTTACTCCTCCAGGCTTTGTTAAAATCGTATCGATTTGATTATAAAGATCATTCATTTTCTTTCTACAGCTGATATAGGGGTAAGGAATCACATGATGATTTTGTAGCCTTTTTAGCTTTTCATATAATTTTATATTTTAACCACATAGTACATAAAATTGAATAGGCTGAGGAGAATGAACAGCTCCAAGATTTTCGAGTAATTCTTCTATTCCCCCAATCCCCAGATTTCCACCTGAAATTAACACCAAAAATACGGACTTCTTTTATAATCGGGTAGTTGTAACTGTTTTTTTATTTTTGAATGGACAGGTATTCCTGTAATAATTTTCCTATTGATAATTCCTCTATGTGTTAAATATTCCTTCATTTGGTAGGATGGGACAAAATGAAAGTCGATATGGTCTTATCCCCAAAAACGATGTATATAAAAATCCGTATACACATTGATTACCGGAATCTTTATATCATTTTCTCTTTTTCATGTAATTAAGCATATAAGTAGGTAAAGCATGAGTACAAACAATTAAATCTGGTTGCTTTTCTTCTAAAAGCTTCTTCATAAAAGACAGAAATAACCATTCATATAGCCGGTAACGTTTATTTTCTTCTATATTTTTGTAGACTGAGTTTTTATAGATAGAATGATACAAGGTTGGAAATGTGTGAATCCATTTCAAGTAAATATGAGAAACCATTTTTTCTACTTTACCGTAGCTATAGCTGAGAATATCGACCTTTTCACAGTTAATATCAGGATGTATTTGCATCATTCCATCTATTAAAGCATTTGCTGCCTGATGGTGACCAAATGGAATTTGCAAAAAATGGCAGGAATAAAATAGATTTTGTTTGTTTATTCATAATTCACCGCTATATCTTGTATCATCTTCCGTCGAAAATATAAAATAGAACTGGGATTTATTCCATCTATTACTTGTAAAAATTACAGCCTTTTTCCTGTATAATTTTTTAGGAAGGAGGGGTGATGATTGAAGATACTATTCATTTCTTTTATAGCAATTATTTTTTATTATTTCATAAACAAAGCTTATAAAAACACGAAAGATATCGTGATCAATAGAATCAAAATCAATAATGAGCTATTCAACGAACACCATCCGAAATTAAACATTTTGCAGCTTTCTGATTTGCATCTAGAAAATATATCGATTTCCCCTGATGAACTGTATGAAATGTTAAAAGATGAGCCCCTTGATTTAATTGCACTTACTGGAGACTTTCTCGACCGTAAACGTACCATTCCCAAGTTAGTTCCCTATTTAAAAACTTTAAACCAATTACAAGCAAAATATGGTATCTATGCCGTCTTAGGTAATCATGATTATGTTTTACACGAAAAGGACTTAAAAATATTAATTGAAACACTTGAAAAATATAATTGCAAAGTTTTACAAAACGAAAATGACCTCATTTCTGTTCATGGAACATGGGTCAATATCATTGGCATTGATGACTTTAGTACAAAACGAAGCAATATGGAAGCCTCTTATCAGGGAATAAAACCTGGAACAAACTTAGTTTTAACCCATGATCCTAATATTGTACTGCACATGAAAAATTTCCATTTTGATTATTTGCTTGCTGGTCATTTTCATGGTGGACAAATTTGTTATCCAAAAGCGTATCACCTTGCAAAAATGGGTAAGCTTGCCCGAATGAATATTATTAAAGGGTTTCATATGCAAGATGGAAAACCTTTTTATATTAGTGAAGGACTGGGTCAAACGGGTGTGAATATCCGTGTTGGAAGCCGACCTGAAATCACACTTCATGAACTAACATTGGTAATGGCTGATAGAGAAGCTATAAAAGCCGTATAAGGAAAAAGCTGTTATTTTTTAACGGCTTTTTCTATATTAATAAAAAGTCCACCCTTAGAAAACATGATGCAGCGTTCAATCAATGTCTGTACATTTTTGATAATTTATCCGTAGACATTAATAAATAACTTGGTTTATGTTGCTTAAGTTTATGGAAAAAAGAATGTTGACTAGATAGCATCTCAATCGGTAAGAAAGCAATCTGTTTAAACCATTTATAAATAGGATGAGAAATGTTAAAAACCTCAAATCCCAGCCGTTCACAGCCTTTGTTTAATGTTGTAATCCCTATAATTCCTTTAATCTCACTTGAATGAGGATGATTTTGAATATAAATGTCAATTGCAGGTAAAGACCTTCTAACGTAGCTATAAATCATTTTTGCTTTTTTCATCTCACTGTTTACGTTTTTAAATTCTTTTAGCAATCTAACATTGTGAAGATGAATTTTAACTAATGTATCGTTTTTGTTGATCTGTGTCCCATCTGAAAGGACGATATTCCTGCCTTTATATTTTGTCAGTCTTACCCGGAAAATATTGTCATCTTTGGTGGGTAGGTATGTAAGGTGTGAACATTGATAGTATAAAGGATCTATTAACCCCCAAATGGAGATAATATAATCTCTCATATTTCCTGATCTCCTTTTTCTTTACCATTTTTCTATTTTATTTTTTATTGAAAAATAAAATTTTACTTATGGTAAATTAGGGCGATAAACGGAAAGAAACAAAGAATTTTTTATTTTTTAATAAAAATGTTACTTCCCCATAAATAATTTTAAACTCCTTCTTAAACAGTGCCAAGTGCGTGTATCCATCTTTAACTGTAGTTTAAAATCATTAATTTCTTCGAATAACAACTTGACCACACTCCATCCATATTTTAGGGAAATCTAAATACCTGGAAATCATGAGGAAATTTAAACTTTCAGCACTAGAAGCCCCTAAGGATCCCTTAAAATAAGGTTTAAAAATGAAGTTTTACTTCTAAGTTTAAAATATAAATAAATGATTCGAAAATAAAAATAGTAACCCGTTTACATTCGAACAGGTTGCTGTTTTTTTATAGTTTGAAAATTATTTATTCCAAGACCTATTTTATTAACCACAATGGCTATGGTATCAAGCTCCACAAAAAGACATTTGTCTGTCTGTGATGTCTGCCACCATTTTTGTATAAAGTCTAATAGTTAACAAACAATACTATATAGGATTAATAGGCTCGGTAATCCGACTATCCTTATACAACAAACGTATGAGGAAGCAGGAATGAGGAGAGTTTATGGAAATCGTTGAACGTTTGTTTGCTCAATATGGATATTTAGTGTTGTTAATCGGTCTTCCTATGGATTTAATTGCTCTTCCAATACCTCCTGGAAACTCGACACTTGCATACACAGGATACTTATCCTACAAACATGTTCTCAATTTAATACCAGCTCTAGCCGCTGCGTACTCTGGGTCGGTGCTAGGAATAACGATTACGTATTGGATCGGAAACAAGTTGGGCATGCCACTAATCGAAAAATACGGAAAATGGCTGTTTTTGAAGCCAGAATATTTGAAGAAAACAAGAATGGCTTATGAGAAATATGGGAACAAAATACTTCTATTTGGTTTCTTCTTGCCAGGTGTCAGACAGTTCAACAGCTACTTTGGGGGCATCATTCAAATTCCATATCGGACCTTTGCTTTATATGCCTATACAGGCTCTGCCTTATGGGTATCAATATTTATCGGTATCGGTTATGTGTTCGGTTATCAATGGCAGCTTGTTTTTACTTGGATAGAACATTTTTTTAAGTTCACCTTAGTCATATTTTGTTGTACGATAGCTATTTTTCTCTTTTTGAAATGGCGTAGTCGGTTTAGAATAAAACTAGACATACATGAAGGGGAATCAGAGTAAATTACTACCCACCAGACTAAACCTATACCGACCCTTATGGATGACAATCAGAATTGAGTTTCATTCTATAGCGACCCTAATATTGCAATTATGTATATCCTTTCCAAAATAAAAAGCTTCACCAAATAAAACACTTTGAAGAAGTTTTTAGTCATTACCGTATGTAAATTCATACATAATTTTAAGCGCAAAGTAAAAAAATATGTTTGTATTTGAGTCTTTAAAGAAAGTTGGAATATAACATGACCGTAATTAACAAGTTAAACAAACTTATTCTTGCAGGTACAGTTTTATCTGCCATGTTAATTGCAGGTTGTAACAATAATGATCAGGATCCACCACCGGAAGATAACAATAATATGATTGTAAATGATGATATGAATAATAACAATGGCAATAACGATCAAAATAATAATCTAAATTCTGAAAATTTACCTGGCGTTGATGAAGATGATAACATGTTTAAAGATGATGAAAATGATAAAGATCCAGATCCAGAGGATTCAATATAGATGCAGAAGATATAGGTAATGAGAATAACAAAGATGAGTAATACAACTAGGTAAAAAGCCGATCTTCCTTTACGTAGGAGAATCGGTTTTTACTTAATTCTTAATAAAGACAAAGGTGACTTTTAAAGGAAAAGTATCAAATTGCTTTTGAGAAAACTTTTTTATTAATTAAGACCATTATTTGTTATTAAATTGATTTTTGTTAGGGACTAATTCTTTTGAAAACTCCATTATAGCATTAGACATTTTGGGTATTTGACGGTTAGCAAACACTAGCATGGAAATATTAAAATTGGAAAGTGATTAATTTTTCTTCCAATACTTATGAGGAAGTGTTTGAAATTGAATAATACCTTTTTCAGTACAAGACAACGACAAAACCTTATAAAAATGTTTAACAGGAAAACAACAACCGAGCGAGGTATGATATGGGCGTCTTTGATAGGTTTGGGTATTAGTAAAGTTGCATTTGGGCTTTAGAAGAACTGGAAACAGTAATATGTTAGCTTCTGTTCAAAATTTAATGAATAATTTCCGTTACCAAATGCTGGCAATGTTTTGATATGGTTTTTGTAAAACAACCAATAAAGTTTTAATCTATCTAATTAGGGTACACAGCAAAACGCGAATTAACAAGGTTAAGAAATTTGAATGCTTTCCACCGTGGAAGACAGAGAGAAATAAATACCTTATCAGATAAATTATTAGTCTCTTCACCATTGTTTGTGATTTGGGGAAAATTCCGGTAATAAGTTATCTAGTTTTAAAGCGACCAACTATCATCTACCATATTGCTGAAGAAGGAGGGGCTAGGAAAGCTGTTTCTCATAAGTCTTTCCTGTACATTTCAAAAATACAAGTGTTCTAAATCGATATAGATTTCTATATCCATAAGCTCTACGTCTAATGTTTTTGATTTTATGATTGGTGCGTTCTGAACGACCGTTTGTATAGGGCGATTAAAAGTATTACAGAATTTGATTCCGCCAGTTTTCTATGGTTTTAGCTGCCTCATGAAAAGATGGAAATGGGCTGGCCCAAGCTAGTTGAATCCATTCCGTTAATAATTGTTCCGCGGCTTCGTAATCGGTTGATCGATAAAAGTCTCTAAATAGCTCTTTAAGTTAATAGGCATAGGCTAGATCATCGTGAATTTCCAACATTTCATTTAATCTTGGTTTATATTGTTCCTTTACATTCTCATAGCTTTTCAGAAGGTGAAAGCGAGCCTTTTTTAGATGTAAGCGGTTGGCGCGGCATCCAACTGCCCAGCAATTAGTTTCCGGGTAAAGAGGATACAGTTCTGCGATTAATAAATCAAAAAAGGATTAAACATAAAAGGTAAAAATTCCTTCTTCAGCTAAACCAGTGCAAGAGTTGAAGTTCCGGGCTGCCGTAATGGGCAGCCTTCTTATTGAAGTAAAGGGAGGTTAGTAAAACAAGATTTAATCCATTGTGAAACCATAACCTTTGTTAATTTGTATCTAAATAACCATGTTTTAAAACAAAAAATAGGTGGTATAAAAAGAGAATGAAATGTAATCAATGCCAAAGTGAAATGATAGAAGATTGTAAAGTTAATATTGAAGGTGGAATGTAAGGAATTAAAATAAGTAAAAAAGGTAAAAGACTTTTCAACAATGTATCTGCAAAACCTAAAGCAGCTGTTTGTCCAAATTGTGGTTATGTAGCCTTTTACATTGATGAATATAAAGAATTTAGTGAGTAGAAAGGCTATTTATTCAACGGGTGCTTTTCTTGAGGTGCTTTATGTAGCTGATGAGGCTCTTGAGCATGAGAATGTTCATTCGATTGTGATTGAGTCTGTGAATGAGTATTGCAGTGTCATGCCTCATTCGTTTGTGATGCAGTTGGCTGTAAGGGTGTTATCAAAGCAGCGGGTTGGTTGCTGGTGAGACGAAGGTGATCTTAAAGGTTACGAAGAAGGAGTGGGGTAGTTCCTTCACATATTCACCACCTGAATATGGCGGAAAATGGTTTAGTCCTTCGTTTCAGATGGCAGTTTTTTTATGACATCCGCATCACCTGCAACGTCAACGTGTGCTGTTTCTTTTTTTAACTTTTTCTTTATTTGTTTCATTTCTTCTATTTGGCGTTTTGTAATCGATACTTCATTTACTTGCACAGGGTGTTTTCTTATTTCAACTTCTTCTTCTTTCAGAGGAATTCGGAGTTCCTCCTCATCTCCTGCTTCTATTACCATTTCTTCACGCTTAATCGGAATCGTGAACGTTTTCTGTTCTTCAACGACTTCTTTATGAACCTTTACCTCACCCATTTGTACTCGTTCTTTTTTTATCTCCAGCTGCTCTTCTCGTAATTGAAGCGTTTGTTCTTTATTTTTATTTGTTTTTTCAGAGGATCCGTCGATGTTCCTTCTCGCAGTCATTTTATAACTAATACCGCCAACGATTGCTCCTAAAACGAGTCCTGTTACGAACGTAAAACCTGTTACCCAACCGATTATGCTACCGATTATTGCACCAATAATAATATACTTTCCCATAGGACCTCCTGAAGTTCTTTTTTATGTAAAGAGGATGGAAAGAAACCTACTTAACTAAAAAGTTAAGTAGGTGGGAACAATTAGTCCTCTTTGATAAGATCTGTAGTACCATGTGATTCAACATCTGCAACTTCTTTACGAAGTACTTCGCGTACTTGTTCTGTTTCCTGAACCGAACGTTTATGAGCGGAGACTTCACCAGTGACGACCGTGTGCTTTTCTACATCGATTTTTTCAGCTGTTACAGGAATGTGAACTGTTTCTTCTTCAGTAATTGGTTCATCTGATGGTTTGTGATCAACGGCTCTTTGTTCAATAACGACCTGATCATGAAAAACAGGGACATCCACTGATTTTTCTTCCTCAACAATGTGCTTATGAAGTGTCACATCACCCGTATCCACCCGATATTTATCGATGTCCATCTCTTCCTCACGAAGATCAAGATGTGCGTCTTCTGCTGCAAATTCTGTATCAGCAGTGCGATCTACTTCACGTACCTTTTTTTGAGTTTCCTTTTGAGTTTCTTCATCGTTAAATAAAAAAATCCAAAAAGCCCATGCTGAAAACCTCCTAAGGGATGTGTTTTGATCGTACAACTAGTACTTTTACCTGTGTGAGTGAAAATATGCGCGTGAATTTTGGTGGCTATTTCTTAAAAAGGCTTTGCTAAGCTATTGGGTGTATTTTACATCCAATGTTTTATTACTGTCTACTTTATAGGCGCAGTTCAGCCAACAACAATTCATTTTTCGATTTTTAACAATTGGGCACTCCTCTTTAATAAGAAGGTGCTTTTTTTGTAATGGGTCAGATTCTGGAACAACATATTTAAGGGTTTGGATTATGTTAAGGTGTAGAAGAGTTTGTGAAGGGTTCTACTTAAACTTGCTCAGTTAATTCATTAAGAAAAGTTTAAATAATATTACCATAATTAAATTATTTAAAGGGAAGGACCCTAGAGAAAAAACTGGAAATAAGTCTCTAGGGTTTTTTGTGCTTTCGTTTCTATTAATCGACAAGAATTAATTATTTGGTCAGTCTTATAATAGAATTGAGATAAGCTACATTTAATAAATGAAAGTTCGACAATAATTTGCAAAATTCCTATTATATTTTAGGTTCTGGTGCAAAGATTACATCCATTTGAAAGAGGTATATAGATTCCTAATGGAATCTGTTCTTATGCAGCTATTCCAAATAGTTGATGAATGAACTTCACTTGATTTTGGACAGACTTGTCCTGTAAAGTAAGTTGTCCTTTTTAATGACATGCATCGTTTCTATTCCCGAAAGAATAGATTTGGCTGTACGAAAAGATTTCAATTCTAACATCGAACGAACTCTCTTTTTAATAAAACTATGATCTTGTTCCACAATGTTATTAAGATATTCTACCTGCCTTATTTGGATGCCTACGGGCATCTTTTTCTCTTTCTTCAACTCTTCAATCGCTATAGGATAGGCTGGGTTCTTGTCTACTGTGATAACACGGGGCTTTGAAACATGAAAAGTCCGCAAAGCTTTCTTGAAAAAAGCGCTTTGTAGCCTTATGATCTCTTGTTTTGCTTAAACAAAAATCAATCGTATTTCCTTCTGAATCAACGGCACGATATAGGTACATCCATTGACCTTTGCCTTTCACATACGTCTCATCGACTCGCCAAGAATCATTGGTTGGCTTAAGATGACGCCGTACTCGCTCATCTAATTCAGGACCATACTGATGAACCCAGCGCATGATGGTTGTATGAGCAATAGATAGTCCGCGTTCTTCCATCATTTCGACTAAATCACGAATACTGAGGTTGTACCGTAGGGTACCATCTCACGGTTAATAAAATAATATCAGGTTGATAATGTTTCCACTTGAATAGATTTTGCTTTTCCATAAGAGTAATGCAAAAATCTTACAATGACAGTATCTTTGGCCTAAAACATTTTAAACTGAGCATCAGCTTTTTTGAGTGAGTATATAATTTGTAATTTTTGCTAAATATCTTTATCCTAGGTAACACAGCTATTACTTAAAGTAAGCTGGTGAAAATAAATAAGAATAATCAGGAGGAAAGCATAATGGAACATACGATGATCAGTAAGCTTTTTGAACCTGTAACTATAGGTGAGTGGAAGTTGCGTACAAGAACAGCCATGGCACCAATGACACGCTGTTTTGCTGATGTTTTAACAGGAGTTGTTGGTGGAGATGTCGTGGAATATTATCGTCGACGTGCAGCGGATGGAATTGGTCTGATTATTACTGAAGGCATAGTCATTAGTCCTCGCGCAAAAGGTAATCCTGGCGTTCCGGGGCTGTATACTCAAGAACAAATTAATGCGTGGAAAAAGGTAACAGAAGCGGTGCACTGAGAAGGTGGAACGATCATCGCACAAATTTGGCATGTTGGTAGAGCAAGTCATTATGAGATTGCTGGCAATCTACCACCACAGGCACCATCAGCTATACGAGCGGAAGGAAAAGTATCACGATTTGGAAAACCTTTTGATATACCTGAAGAAATGAGTGTCGACGATATTAAAGAAGTCATCGGCCAATATGCACAAGCAGCAATAAATGCGATTGAAGCAGGTTTTGACGGAGTTGAAGTGCACGGTGCCCACGGATATTTAATTGATCAATTTAATTCAGATATTTCCAATCATCGGACAGATAGATACGGAGGAGATCTTGCAGGCAGACTAACATTTATGAAAGAAGTCTTAAAGGAAGTTATTGATGCAGTGGGAACTAATCGTACACTTATTCGATTTTCAGCGTTAAAAATTGACCAGCCGGATTACATGTGGGAAGACCCGGAAGAAGCTATTCAAACTTTTATTGAAGCTTTCAAAGAGGTTGGTATAAAAATGATTCATCCGTCCACCATGGAATTTACCAAAACAATTGCCGATGGAAAAACAATGCATCAGCTCGTCCGTAAATATTGGGATGGAGTTATTGTCGGAGTCGGAGATATAAATGCTGATACAGCTGAACAAGCAATAGCAGAAGGAACGATCGATATCGCTGCTTTTGGACGTCCGTTACTTGCCAATCCAGATTTTCTTCATCGAGTGGAAAAAGGAGAAGAAATTATTCCCTATGATGCGAAAACTCATCTGAAAGAATTAATTTAGTCCTATTTGTTTCTTAAAAGCGGATGTCTCATAAATCATGAGCGGAGTCCCTGTATTTCGTTAAATGGAAAAACAGGAATAAGGGTGATTTAACGAGAGCCTTCGACAGCTATATGATGTTTTAAACTTACTCCTGTTTAACAGTCGCCATTCCTAGATAAGAGGTACGTCTTATGATAATACAACGCTTGTTTTTTAAAATGGTTTGTTAAAAAATTACTAGCTTCTTTAACTATTGAGTAGCAAGAGTTAAAGATCACTCTTCGTTTTAGTGGCTTTTTTATGACACTTAGCAGCAAATTGAAGCATTAGGGATATACCAAATACTAATTATTGATTAATAATTCTTAAAATTTCTAAGATTAACTAAGGGTATGTTATGATCATAAATAATATTATTCCTATAGGAAATGAGGTATATATAATGAGTTTAAATGCTACTCCTGTTGAGCAGCTTACAAGTGAGGTTAAGGAATATCGTAAAGCTGATCATTCTGTTAATCCCGTATTTTTAAATCGTTGGTCCCCTCGTGCCTACTCCAGCCAAAAGATTTCTGATGAAGATTTGTATAGTGTTCTTGAAGCAGCACATTGGGCTCCTTCATCCTTCAATGATCAGCCTTGGCGCTTTATTGTTGCTAAAACAGAAGCACAATTGAAAACCTTTCATGAATTTTTAAATCCTTTCAATCGAGCTTGGGCAGAAAAGGCTCCTGTTCTTGTCCTAGTAGCATCAAGTAAAAAGAGAGATAATGGTGATCCAAATGGTGCACATACGTTTGATGCTGGTACATCTTGGGGTCACTTAGCCATTCAGGCTACTTTACTAGGACTTAGCACACATGCAATTGGAGGATTCGATAAAGAAAAAGCCCGTAGTTTGCTGAATGTTCCAGATGATTTTGATCTTCATGCGGTTATTACTATTGGCTATCGTGGTGAAAAAGAAACCCTCGATGCGAAATTGCAAGAGCGTGAGAATCCGGGCACCAGAAAACCATTAAAAGAAGTTATTTTTGAAGGAACAGTAAATCCGTAGGGATAACAAGAGCAGAATGAAGGGCGACTTTCACGTTCGGTTCTGTGGGAGGGTTAGGGTAAAATTCCCTGATCCTACTCGACTAATCCCCATCTACATTTTGATATGCTCCCCTTTAGATAGACAGATAAAAAATAAAAATCTGTATACTTGAAGGGGAGCAAATCATTTTAAGGCAGAGATTATTAGACGCTTACTTTGACAATACAACTAAAGAGATTGAGAAAGAAGGGGGATTAATAAAATGGTTGTTGGGTATACTGTTTAAAGAAGGAACGTATAATTCCTTTCATCCTTTAATTTGTAAGGTAAAGAAAGACTCACTATCTTATTGATGGTGGGTTTTTTCTTTTCGTGCTTAACTCCCATGTAAACGCCAAATAGCCCCAAAACATTACGTCTTCCTTATAATAAACTAGCAGCCAATCGCTTTTTTAAGAAAGCCTTGGCTTTTTCGCACATTTCTAAGCCTCGTGTGATAACAGTAGACAAAAACCCAGCTTATCCCATCGCTATCCAAGAGTTAAAAGAAGAAAAACAGATGCCTGAAGGCATCCAACTAAGGTAAGTTAATATCTCAACAATATCGTGGAGCAGGATCCATCGCTTCATTAAAAAACGAATTCGCCCGATGCTTAGATTAAAGTCCTTACGGACTGCCAAACGAATTATCTCGGGTAAAGAGGCTATGCACATGATCAAAAAAGGATAGACTCTTCAAAGGGAGAAGTCTGTCCAAAATCAAAAAGAATTCATCCATCAACTGTTTGGACTAGTTGCATAAGACCAGGAGTCACTGGAAATCTTTCGCTTTTTTATATTTTCTTCAAGTATTTGCACCAGAACCGCGGCAGCCGTTGCGAATGTTGCAATGGAAACAGGTGTTTCACAAAGAATTGTTAATGTACACGAAATAAAAGAGCGGTTGTTGGCTTTAAGGGAAGAAAAATAACCTGTCTTAGCTTAAATTCTAAATTAGATTAACTACAAATCTGTTTAAGGTATAAGTAGGTTATACAAGTTTTGAATGGAAATGTCCTTTTTCGTATTTAGTGATAGCTTTATTAATTTTTGGGAGGACTTTTCTATGTGGACTATAACGGAAATCTTTTGGGGTTACCGTTTTAGTTCAAGATATTGCAAAAGGTTTAATTATGATTATCGCAGTGGCTTTTGCGGCAAGTAAAAATGAACTTAAGTACTTTTCTGCTTAGTTGGATTTATAAAATAGAAGAAACTCGTCAAAAATAGCCTTTACTCAATGCGGGAGTGCTCAAGGGTATGGAATTACTATTAATTCCATTGCCCATTGGAACAACATTAATCCCAATAATATTTTATTAGTTGGACATATATTATTGATTCCCATTAACAAAACAAAGAGTATAGTTATTATTATAAGCTTCTTTAAATGCATTTTCGAATAAGTTGTTTGGTGAGTTAAAAACCTTCCATATCTGGAATCCTTCTACTAGTGCAGTTTTAAGCGAATGTATGTTATAGTTATTCTCGTAGTGATGAACGAAACAAACATGAAATGGTGAGTAGTCGCGGCTCATGTGTACATGAGTTGAGGAAAGTCCAGGCTCGCCCGGTGCTGAGATGCCCGGAGTGTTCGTGCCATCTGTAAAGGTGGGCAGAGATTAATCTCTGACGGCGGAGAAATCAACTAAGTCCTTATGGATATGCTGAGATTATCCTGAAAGTGCCACAGTAACGGAGTTCTTCTGGAAACGGAAGAAATGGAACGGGGTAAACCCCACGAGCGAGCAACCCAAACTTAGGTAGGGGCACCATCCCGCGGGAAGTGAACCAAAAGGATGGATTGGTCAAATCGATTGATAGTTATATGACTACACCTGTCTGTGCAAGATTGGCATCGCTTGAGCACACAGGAACAGAACCTGGCTTACAGCCATTTCATGGGCCGAATTATCTACGTCGTTTTGCATATAACATAGGTATGTTTTTCATATACATACCGTGCTAGACGGGGAGTTAGCGGTGCCCTGTACCCGCAATCCGCTATAGCGGGGTTGAATGCCTATTTGAGGTTTGAACATGTAAGGTCTGCCTTACAAAAGTGAGCGTTGACAATTGGGTCCTGCGCAATGGAAACCTATGAATCTGGTCAGATCCGGAAGGAAGCAGCCATAAGTAGACTTTTCTATGTGCCGTGGGGTAGCCTAGTTCGAGTTACCTTTTGTAAGTAACGCTTGGTTGTTCCTGTCGAGAATAGGATGCACGGTTTACATATAAAAGGTCGGTACTTCTAATTGTTTTCATTAAAACAATTAGAAGTACCGACCTTTTTACTTAGGCTCTTTTCTTAAATTTTGTTGCTTTTGGAGATTAAATACGTTGAATAGGCTTATTTTGTTGCAAAATAGCCTTTATTTGTAAGAAAAGAGCTTGCAAACTTAATTTCAAAGCACAAATGGTGATTGTGTTGCTTTATGGAATGCTACACGAGAAGTACATACATCAAGTGATAATATGCTCTAACGCCAGCGCAATGCAATTAATAATCGACAACAGTCCAAATCGGCTACTTTTGATGTGAATTCTAGCCATAAGCCATCAGGATTGTAATTAATATCTACATCTGACGTAAAATCTCTATAGAATGAATTAAGCGTCTAACCTCCTCAATATCTTGAAGTTTCAGCAGCATACATTAATTTTGCATCAAATTTTTTTGACTCAGATAGTTTATTAAGAACCATGCTGGCTTCTGCCATGAGTTTTTTAGTTTCATTGGCTGATTGATACAAAAGGTTAGCAAGAACAGGTAGATTTTGACGAATTGGCCAATATGTGGTAGGGCAACAAGAGGGCTGATAGTAACTAGGGTGATATAAGTATACATGAACAGGATGCCCTCCTTGGAAAATAGATAATAGACCACGTAATGATATTTAAATGCTTTATGTATAGGTAGATTACTAGATATGAAGCTACTCCTCCAATCTTCGGAAACGGATCGTGTGCGAAGAAGTGAATTCTATGATTTTACGATGACATCGCTCTTTTTCAATATTTTCAATCTCCCGATAGTGTCGCTGCCAGGGTGATTAAGGATGAGGAGCATAACTGGGGCTTTTATCTTACTGAGTATCAAAAGTGGGTGGAATATAATGAGGAAATTGAAAAATAGGGGTTAGAACCTTGTTATGAGATCCATAAAGATACACTAGATTATAAAGGCTACGTTCATATCCAGATTCCAAGAAGTGAGGATATTTTATATCCGTTTATTGATTTTTTCTATGGATCTTGGGGAATTGAAAATGCAGGGATTCGAGAAAAAGAGCAGAGTGTTTATATATCGATAAAGGCTGGGGAAGTATCTCTTCAACATTCTATTCCTTTTAACTTGGAACAACTTATTTCTTTTATAAAAGAGGCAACGATTGAAATTGCCGAAGGGCTATTTATTGTTCAGAGTGCTTACCGCAAAACGAATTTAGAACCGCCAATTAAGATGTTAGATACTGTTAAACAACTAGCGGAACAAGAGGATATTACTATGAGCCAGTGGGTAGAGCGTGCAATTAAAATTAATCTAGCTATTAAATAATTTTGACACTTTAATCAAAAACAGGCTAACCGATCAATAATCTATCTCTTTCACTCAGTCCTAGTTTTTTAAGAATGTATTTCAAATTCAAATGAAAAACACTTTGCAACGAGGAATACAAACTGCTTTTCACCCAAATTTCACTCTAATTTAGCCACCCTTAGATGTGTTACTCTAAGCATGTTTAACTAGAATCAGGCTTCTCCATTAAAGGGTCCTGATTTTTGAAGAGAATCATAGGCAGAAAATAATCAAACTTTTAAGACAGTAGAGCTATCACTTCAATCATGTATTACGAAATCCCTCCTGAATCTTTTACATCTCAGGAGGGATTTTCATAATAAACCTTTTCAAGGGGAGGGGATGCAAAAATACCTATAAGAGAATACCTTATTAGGGAGCCTTATGATAATTCAATTATAAGAATCTCTTAAATTCCCCCTGATGAGATTGAGAAGTCATATTTTAGTTATTCAATTATAGGGCGCGATTATTGAAGAAAGAAAGGACATAACATATCCATATAATACGTAAATGTCCTATAATTTTTTATTTTTTAATTTATATCGTGATGAAAATTCTCTTTTCCGAAAAAAATCTTGAATGAAATTAATCATAAAATATCAATCTCATTTATAAAATCGTAGGAAGAGATATGTCCCCCTATTTAAAACGAGTCGAAGGGTGTTGTTAGAATGAATCTCAAAAACATAAGCACCTCTGTGCCCAAAAAGGACCATAAAGGAAAAGTATCGGGCCAGCTGCCCTATATTAGTGACGTGAAAGTGGAAAATATGGTTTATGGTGTTCTCTATCGGTCGCCCATTGCCTATGGAAAAATTCTATCCATCCAATTACCAACCCTTCCGGAAGGCTATGAAGCGGTTGGAGCAGAGCATATCCCCGGACCAAATTTTGTCAAAATCATCACAGAAGATCAGCCCATATTTGCAAATGAGTGGGTCAATTATATTGGTGAGCCCATCCTCATGCTCGTTGGAGAAGACTTGAATACCCTGTACACATTATTAAATAAAGTAAAAGTTGAATTTGAAGAGCATCAGGCGGTCTATACATTAGATGAAGCGATCAAACAAAAATCAACAGGCACATGTATGGCAAGCTATGAATTTGGGGAAAGCCTACAGAACATTTCGGCTATTGAGCAGGGAGCCAGTCAAATCATCGAAGAAGAATATCAGACAGGATACCAGGAACATGTCTACCTTGAGCCGCAAGGAATGCTTGCTATCTATAAGGATGATGAAATCGTCGTCCAAGGATCGATGCAATGTCTTTATTATATAAAAAATGCTTTGTTAAGCGCGTTAGCTTGTGGCGACGATGAGGTCAGAGTTGTCCAAAGCCCGACAGGAGGAGGTTTTGGCGGCAAAGAAGATTATCCTTCCATGATGGCCTGTCATGTAGCTGTTGCAGCAAAAGCAGTTAAAAAATCCGTCATGCTTGTGTTCGACCGTTTAGAAGATATGCTAGTAACAACGAAAAGGCATCCGGCAAAACTCAAATATCGAACGGCCCTTGATCAGGACGGGAATATTTTGAGCATGTGTGTTGAAATTTTTCTCGATGGCGGTGCCAATGCAGGATTAAGTTCTGTCGTACTGCAGCGCGCTTTAATCAATAGTGCGGGGATTTATAAAATTCCTCACTTTCATGCAAAAGGGTATGTCTTAAAAACCAATACCGTTCCAAACGGCGCCTTCAGAGGCTTTGGTGCACCGCAAAGCTTCTCCGGAATCGAAAGTCATATGGGACATCTTAGCAGGCTGGCAAAAATCGACCCGCTAGACTATAAACGAAAATTCCTTGTCAAACAAGGAGACCTTACAATCACAAAAGGTAAATTCCACGAACCAATACTCATGGAAGACATGATTGTGGATATGCTTAACACGTCAAATTACCGAAAGAAAAAAGAAGAATTTCAGCGCTTAAATAAACAAAATAATCGCTATAAAAAAGGCATCGGAACGTCGCTGTTCCTCCACGGCTGCGGTTTTACAGGAAGCGGTGAAAGAGACCACATTAAAGCAGTGGTGAAGCTGGTTAAATCAAAGGACGACAAAGTATTGTTAAAAATCTCAAACTCAGATATGGGACAAGGAATTTTAACAACGCTATGTAAAATTGTCGCCAAAGAACTTGATCTCCCGTACGAAGAAATTTTATACCCTTATCCCGATACAAAAGAGGTTCCCGACTCCGGACCAACCGTTGCCTCAAGGACAACGATGATTGTTGGGAAATTACTTGTGCGGGCCGCAAAAAAACTGAAGGCTCAGTGGAAAACAGGAGTGGAACAGGAAGTAATTGAACATTATGTTCACCGCGAAAGGATTCTCTGGGACGAGAAAACTTTCACTGGTGATGCCTACCCAGCGTATTCATGGGGTGTAAATATCGTTGAAGTAGAAGTTGACACGTTAACAGGAAATGTAAAATTAGAAAAAGTTTATGGCAATTTTGAAGTTGGGAAGGTCATCGATGAACGGATTATAAAAGGCCAAATTGACGGCGGTCTAGCCCAAGGATTGGCTTACGGTTATCTGGAAAAAATGACGGCAAAAGAAGGCAGAATCCAGCAAAAAAGTATTTCAGATTATGGTCCGCCGACTTCGTTGGATGTTGTTTCAATCGAAAGCAAGGTCTTTGATAACCCATATGCTGATGGTCCATTCGGGGCGAAGGGTGCAGGGGAGTTGACTTTAATTGGCGGAGCGCCCGCAGTCCAGGCTGCGATTGAGGATGCATTGCAGACTTCTTTTCAGCAAATTCCGATTACCCCGGAAGTCATTATTGAAAGTCTCTAGATGAAAGTAGGCGAATAGGATTGATTAAATTTACACTCAATGGAAAAACAGTAGAAACAGACGCCCCTGCGACAGCAAGATTACTAGATTTATTAAGGGATGAGTTCGAGTTAATTGGTACAAAGGAAGGCTGCGGTGAAGGGGAGTGCGGTGCCTGCAGCGTTTTTGTCAATAACCTCCTGCAAAACAGCTGCCTGATTCCCATTGGCTCGATTGCCGGTGCCGAAATACAAACGATAGAAGGCATACTCGAAACCAAGCCATTTAAACTTTTAGATGAGTGCTATTCTATTGCGGGCGGCGTTCAATGCGGCTATTGCATTCCGGGTATGATTATGGCAAGTGCCGCGTTGTTATCGAAAAATCCACATCCATCAGAGGCGGAAATTCGTGAAGGCATTTCCGGAAATCTGTGTCGATGTACCGGCTACAATATGATTGTTGATGCAATTAACCTCGCAGCAAAAAAGGGTGACGGTATATGGCAGAAAAAATAACGGCATACCGCTTCGATTGTTTAGACCAAACACTGAATCAATTGAATAGAGAAGACTGTGCCATTATAGCCGGCGGTACCGATGTCATGGTCCTTCACAAAAGTCGAAGGGGAGTCCCTCCGAAAATTACGAAACCGATTGTTTTTATTGATCATCTTTCCGAATTAAAGCAGATGTATCAACATCACAACGATCTCCACATCGGAGCCTGCTGTACCTACAGTGAATTACTTGAACATCCACTAATTCCGTTTGCATTAAAAAATGCCATTAAAACCATTGCTGCTCCTGCCATTAGAAACCGCGGAACATTAGGCGGTAATATTTGCAATGCCTCGCCAGCAGGTGACACACTTCCATTATTATATGTTTACAATGCAAAGCTTTTGCTGCGCTCCGTTCATGGCGATCGCATTGTTGCGATTAATGATTTTATTCAAGGTCCGCGGCGTATTCAACGGTTGCCGCATGAAATCGTAACAGAAATCATTCTTCCTTCCGTATTAGAGGAAGATGCCCATGTTGTTTTTGAAAAAGTCGGCAACCGAAACGCAGATGCCATTGCAAAAGTCTCGTTTGCCGGTTTAATTCGAGTCAAAAAAGAACGAATCGATGACGTACGCTTTGCCTTCGGCGTAGTGGGACCGACGATGGTTCGTTCCTACGATATTGAAAAAATGCTGCTTGGAAAATTAGTCCCATTAACTGTTACGGACATTGATCAGGCTGTCGCAGCCTTTGACAAGATTATTCATCCAATCGACGACCATCGCTCCACTGCTGTTTACAGAAAAACGGTAGCATTAAAACTTTTACGTCATTTTCTTAGCTTACAGCAATTTCAAGCGAATTAATTTTTTTAAAAAAAGGGGCTCGCGGGGACAGGAACCTCGTTCCAGATACAAACAATGTGATAAGGAATTTAGATCCTAGCCTAAAAAACTCGTCATTTGGTGACGAGTTTTTTCTTTAACAAATTATTTCTGGTTCAAGGTGCCTGTCCCTCTGTCCCTATGATATAATTTACTGAAGAGTTATTGGAAATTCCGATTACCTTATGATGTTGTTGGAATTTCCGATTATCTTATGATGTCATGTTTTGTTATACTTATATTTTAACAGAAAGCGGGTGATGGTATGGAAATGATCAAGGCGGTTTGTATTAAGGCAGATATCATTGGTTCAAGGAAGAGTGGAAAGGAAATCCTGCTAAAAAGTATTGTACAAGAACTCAATCACACATTTAAAAAGAATCTATTAACTGATTTTACTGTTAGATTCGGAGATGAATTATTTGGTATTGTTAATGATTTCGAGGCAGGATACAAAGTGTTTAGAGAGCTATTTCTCCTTTCAAGGAAATACAAGGTCCCATTATATGTTGGTGTTGGATTTGGAAATATTGTCAATAAGAATTTAAAAAATCCGGATGATGTTAATGGTCAAGCCATTTGGAACTCAGCAGATGCATTAGAAATCCTGCAATCATCTACTTTTAGGGGAAAAAGTGCGATCCAATCCTTAGACAAACACTTTAAATTTAAGGTCATTATTGGGAACAATAACCCTGACAGCTCCATTGCTAATTATATGCTTTATTTTATTTTAGAAAAAATAAAAAAGAGGACAGAAAAACAATCCAAAGCAATAAGACTGCTGGAACAATTTCCAACATTAAATTATGAACAAATAGGAGAATACTTGGATTACGAAGGGGAAAATAGGAAGGCCAATGTTAGTAATCTCTTAATAAGAGCTGAATATAACATAGTGAGAGATACAGAAGAAGAGTTAATCAAACTAATCCATTTAATCTATAGCGAGGAAAATAAATGATTCAACTATTATTATTATTTTTATTATCACATTTCATTGCCGACTTTGTCACACAAACAGATTACATGATTAATAGAAAACGTGAATATTGGAAAGCTTCGAAATTAAGTAAAGGACTTACGGAACATATTTTACATCATCAGATCATTACTCTCATCATTGTTGTAGTGTTTTACGGGTATGATCATTACTTAATTCCCTCATTAATCATTATAGGAGGGATCCACTATACCCTTGATTGGGCTAAAGTGGAATTCTCGGATCATCTAATTAATAAATGTAAAGCCAAAAATACTAAGAAGAAAAATATTTTTGATTATATACTAGAAAAATATACCTTTCATTTTTTAATAGATCAATTGTTACACATATTTACCATTTTTATCGTTTTACGACTTTTTCAGAAGACAGCTTCATTAGGATATTTAATTTATTACATAGAAGAAATTGTTTTTAATCATGCTCCAATAAGCGGAAATTCAAAAATCATATTACTAGTCATTTTTTTCATTTTATTAACCTTTGGAAGTGGGTACTTAATAGCATTTATTTTTAAGGATATTAAAAAGGATGTTGTTAAAACTGATGAAATTGCTGCAGCATTAGAGCAAATGAGTGAGGATGAATTAAGTCATCTTCAATCGAATATCAAGAATTTTGATAAAGATTTTTTGATTGAGAAAGTTTGGGAGGTTAAAGAGAACGAAAATAACTCAACAAAAAGCATAAAAATTCAATATCAAATTTTTAATGAACCTGACAACGATACCTCTGGAAGATATATCGGTTATCTAGAAAGAGTTTTAATTGCTGCCTTTGTAGTTATAAACGCCTATCCGGGATTAGCATTGTTAGCAGCATTTAAAACATTAACGAGATTTAAACAATTGGAATCCAAATCTTTTGCTGAATACTATTTAATCGGAACTTTAATCAGTATGGTGATAGGGGTAGTAATTGGCGGGTTAATAAAAATGATCATCATTTAATTTCACTAGTGAATTTCTCATTGACAGTCACTAGTGACTACCCGATGTTATAAAAAAAGAGGATAAACTTAAAGCAAGAATAAGAAAGTGTATTAAAGTAACAGCTCCTAAAAGTAGAAGAAGGGGCTGCTTTTTTATAGAAAGGATAATCCACTTGCTGAGGCTGTTTTCACTTGAGAACTTGGGTAAAAGTACAGAGCATGATAACCCTTGCTGTTTTTTAACTTGCCCATTGTTTCAGAACTTGTTGTTTTGCTATTTGGTAAATTTCTTCTAGTTCTTGTTCTTTGTTAGCTATTACATTGGTTTGATAAATTTTCCCCTGCAATGTAACGTAAATGGTATACACATACATTTGTTTTTTCTCCTTTCTTTATAAGAATGGCTTGATAATTATATTGTAAAAGTATTTTTTTAAGTTTGGATGGATGTAATGTAAAGATTTAATAAGTTTCACCCTCTTGAGAAGAAAAAGTTTCCCAGACACCTCTATCACTCGGTAGGGGTGTCTTTTTTTATGAACTTTTTTTGAGATGAAACCATCGCAAACTGAATGACAAGATTCTTTTTTCACTAAAACCTTCGTTTAAGTACTAATCCCCATTTATATAGGATATTTCTAGCAATTCCGGGGAAAATAAACAAAAACATTGATAATGGTGAGGCCAATGGCTAATTTTTTCAAACTCAAATTTAATAAAAACCAATCAGCGGATCAATTAAGTGCCGGGAATAAAGAACAAGAAAAAGATAAACAAAAAAATAATGCCGAAGACTGGGAAAAAGAACTCTCCAAATCTAAGGACTATAAAAAAACCTTTTATTTCAACCAGAAATCTGGCAAAAAGTTCAATTTCACCTTCATAACTACACTTGTTGATGATAAGGTATTAGACAATAATATCCTTCCCTGTTTGCTTGAGGGTGAATTTCATAAAATAGACGATGTTAAAAAACTTCTGCCAGTTGCCGATGTAGAGGTATCAAGCAACAAAGCCGATATCTCAATAAAGTTGCTTGAAGGAAATATCATGCTGACCATTGAAGGAGATACAAGTGGGTTTGCCTTCATCTCCTCACAGAAACAAGTTGTCCGATCGGTTACGTCGCCAGAAATTGAATTTAGCGTCGTTGGTCCAAAAGAAGCATTTGTTGAATCTGTAGAGCAAAACATGAACTTGATTAGGAAACGCTTACCCGTTAAGGAACTAATTGCTGAAGAATTCATTGTCGGTAAATTATCAAAAACGAGTGTATTTGTTGTATATATTGAGGGAGTCACAAACAAGGAAATTATTAACACCGTCAAACAACGGATTAACGATATCGATAAGGATGAAATCGCTGACAGTTCATATTTTACACAGATTATCTCAGACAATGGGAATTCTCCTTTTCCGCAGCTGCTAGATACGGAAAGGCCTGACCGTGTGGCGGCCAGCCTGGCCGAAGGGAAAATTGTGATTTTAGTAGATGGTTCGCCGCATGCATTAATCGGCCCAACCTCATTGACGGAGTTTTTCAACTCATTCGAAGATTATTTCCTTAACTGGATTCTAGCTTCCTTTATCAGGATGATTCGTTTATTTGCGGTAATTTTTTCGATCATGATTACACCTATGTATGTTGCGCTAACTAGTTATCACTATGAATTAATCCCAAAGGACTTATTAAGTACATTAATTATCTCAAGACGGGTTGTTCCTTTCCCGCCTATTCTTGAAGCACTGTTTTTAGAAATAACCATTGAACTACTAAGGGAAGCAGGAGCAAGGCTGCCCACCAAAGTCGGACAGACAATCGGTATCGTGGGCGGTATTGTCATAGGAACAGCATCCGTTGAAGCTGGACTTACAAGCAATGTTCTATTAATTTTTATCGCGCTTTCAGCGTTGGCATCTTTTACAACACCCGTATATCAGATGAGTAACACCATCCGGTTATTGCGTTTTCCATTTCTTTTCATGGCCGAAAAATGGGGATTACTTGGGATAACGATAGCGTTATGTTTTTTACTTATCCATTTACTACGCCTTACCTCTTTGGGATTTCCATTTATGGAACCAATATTCCCATTAAGAATAGGTGACTTTAGGGATGCCCTATTTCGACTTCCATTTAAAAGTCAATCCAATCGACCACAATACTTGAGAACTGATGATTCTAACCGGTTTAGTAAAGAAAAGGCCTATAGTAAGAAAGATATTGATGAATGATTTTGGAAAGGGGTGAAAGGAATGTTGCAGGGATCCGTTCAAGAGAGGATGCAGATATCACCATATATGGCTGCTTATATCATCGTTGCTATGCAAACAGGAATGGGAGTCCTAAGGTTTCAACAAATCATTGTTAAGGATGCTGGATATGATGCCTGGATTTCCGTTAT
Source organism: Niallia oryzisoli (assembly GCF_036670025.1). Classification (NCBI taxonomy): domain Bacteria; kingdom Bacillati; phylum Bacillota; class Bacilli; order Caryophanales; family Bacillaceae; genus Niallia; species Niallia oryzisoli. The sequence continues at coordinate 2,976,157 of NZ_CP137640.1, forward strand.
TGGTGCAGGACTTACTGTCCATATCCTTGTATGGATCATGTATAAAATTTGCGAAACTGTAGAGGGTGATGTCCTATATGCAAATGTATATTTATTTGGAAAAGTAATTGGCAACAGTGTCAATACTCTGTTTATTTTCTATTATATCTTATATTGTCTTGGATCACTGGGCGGTCTAATTCAAATCATTCGTACATGGATGTTTATTGATTTAAACCCATTTGTGTTTGCTGCCATCTATTTACTATTAGGGATTTATATTGTTTATGGCGGGTTCAGAACAGTAGCGGGAATTTCCTTTTTAGGACTTGTCATTCCCTCCTATTTGCTGTTAACCTTTTTAATTCCCTTAAAGTATGGAGATTTTACAAATTTGCTCCCTGTTTTAAACCATACTCCAATGGAATTTTTTAAAAGTGGTTTCAATATGATCTATACCTTTCTTGGCTATGGCATTTTACTATTTTCTTACCCTTTCATTAAGAACCCGAAGCAGTCAAAAAAATGGGTTCATATCGGGCTATTAGGAACTACCTTTATTTATACCGCTTTGGCAATCATTAGTTTTGCCTATTTCCCTGAAGGTTTGCTTGAGAGATCCATATGGCCAACATTAGAGATGTGGAAAATTGTTAGGCTGCCATTTATTGAAAGATTTGAGTATCTAGGAATTGCGAATTGGGCGCTAATCATCCTCCCAAGTGTTTCGATTTCTTTATGGTGTGCCAGCCGAGTAGCTAAACGAGTGTATCATTTCAATCAACGAAAAGCAGTCATTGTTATAGCATGTGTGTGTCTGATTATCGTGTCACTACTACAATCAAGGGATAGTATGAATTTCCTTTTTGATTTCCATTCAAAAGCTGGCTTTGCTTTTGCTTATTTGTATACTCCCATTCTCTACTTAGGACTGCTCATTAAAAAGAAGGTGAAAACAAAGTGAAGAAGTTTCGCCTCCTATTAACCTTATGCTTATGCGGCTTGTTATTGGTTGGAAACGTCCAAAAAAGAGTCATTGATGATGTAAATATTGCAACCGGCTTCGGTATGGATAAGAGTGATGGCCAATTACATGGAAGTATAATGATCCCGGTATTTAAGGCTGACAAGTCCATCGGAAATTTCACCTTTACTGCCAATGGAAAAATCCCAAGAGACTTGGTGTCTGAAATGCAGAAAAAAGCTTCCCAACCGATAGTCGGTGGAAGCCTCGATATCGCTTTGTTTGGTGAAGACTTGGCACGTGAGGGGATCATCCAAATTCTTGATGTCTTCCTTCGTGATCCGACCATAGGTGCTAGGCTGAATTTAGCAGTAGTAGATGGAAAAGTAGACGACATTTTTAAAGGTAATTATGGAGATCGCGGGAATCATGAATACCTTAGACAGCTATTAGAACAAAATATGAAAGTACATAATTTACCTTTAACCAACCTCCATTTCTTTTTAGCCGACTTTTACGAGGAAGGGAAGGATGCTTATTTACCTTTGCTTAAGAAAACACAGTCTGATTTAGTTAATATAATAGGAATCGCTCTTTTTAAAGATGAAAAACTTGTCGACATTCTCCACGAGAATAAAATGTTTTATTTTAAACTCCTTGTTGATAAACATACACAAGGTTCAGTCATGGTAAAAGAGGAGCATGGAGGAGCTACTGTCAAAAGCATTACCTCTAAGCGTAAAATTAAACTTTTCAAAAGGAACCCATACCAATTTGGAGTCGATATTAAAATAAAAGGGTACCTTACTGAGCATCAAGGTGTGAGCTTTCAGAAGAACGAATTAGAGGGTATTGAAAAACAATTAGAAAAACAAATTGTCGAGGAATGCACCATGATGATCGAAGATTTTCAAAAAAAAGAAATCGACCCCGTTGGCTTTGGCCACTTTGCTCAAACTAGAACGCGAAATTTTGAATTTAACAAATGGGAAGAAAAATATAAAAGTGCTAAATTTAAGGTTACAGCAGATGTAGATATAGTTCAAATTGGAGTTGTCAAGTAACATTTAAAAACTCGTCAAATCTGACGAGTTTTTTCCTTTTCGTCCTTTCTGTGTAAATACGCCTGTTCCTTGACTCCATTCGACTAGGGACATGGAACCTCTCACTCTAATGTAAAAATTTCGAAAAATAAATATGAAAATTAGTTAAGAGTTTGTTAATTTGCCATTTTATTTAAAAAAGGATGATAAATTGGACATGGTTCGAAAGATTTTTCGCAAAAAGCCAATTTAGCACAAAGGAGAAGGAAGAAATGAGACAGAAAAAATGGAAGAAACCAATAAATGTGTTCATGTCCGCCAGCTTAGCTGCAAGTATTGTTGTACCCGCATTATCATCACCTGTTGAAGCGGCGACACATACGACTGATTTACTCATATCCGAGTATATTGAGGGCAGCAGTTTTAATAAAGCGATTGAGTTATATAACGGAACAGGTACTGATATCCATTTAAATGACTATTCACTTGAACTGTATTCAAATGGAGCAACTACGGCCTCTCAAACATTGAATCTATCAGGTACGTTAAAAAATGGGGATACATACGTTTTATATCATAAAGATGCCAATGCTGACATCAAGAGCAAGGGAGATTTGGAGAATTCCACGGTTATTAACTTTAATGGCGACGATGCTGTTGTGTTAAAGAAAGCCGGTACGGTAATTGATTCGATTGGACAGGCTGGAGCAAAAGTCGAAAATCTAAAAGATGTAACATTAATCAGGAACAGCACGATTTTAACAGGTGATCCTATCATTGACGATGCATTTGATCCAACTGTTGCATGGACTGCACTTCCTAAGGATGATGCATCGAATTTAGGGATACACGGCTCAACAACCGAAAACCCTGATGAACCGGAAACACCTGAAGAACTTATTTCCATTGCGGATGCACGTTCAAAAGCCTTAGGGGAAAAGGTAACAATTAAAGGGATTATCTCTGCCAAATTAAAAAATACGGTTCAAGTCCAAGATGCTACTGGTGGAATTGCTGTTCGACCAGCCAGTATGGATGTATCTATTGGTGATGAAGTGATCATAAGCGGTACATTAGCGGATTATCGCGGCTTACTTCAATTAGATGGAGCAGCAATCGTGGAAAAAACAGAACACGTTGGTGCACCGTCTCCTAAAGTTGTCACTGGAGCTGAAGTGTCTGAAGCCAATGAATCACACCTTGTAACGGCTCAAAAAATCCAAATTTTATCGGTGGATGCCGGCAGTTCATGGGCGAATTACACGGTAACGGATGGTAAGACAGAATTTATCGTACGTGATGAAAGAAATGATTTACCTTTAGAAGTTGGCAAAACCTATGATTTTATTACAGGAATTGTTCAACAATTCGATGATGACTATCAAATGATTCCTCGCTCATCGGCAGACATCATTGAAGATGCTACCGTCGTTCAGCCTGTTTTGGCATCTGCTGAAGAGGGGCTGATTGCAAAAGGAACAGAAGTAACACTAACATCTAATACACCTGATGCAACGATTTATTTTACAACTGACGGGACAGAACCAACTGAGACTAGTAACGTATATCGTGAACCGATTATCATCAATAAAGACATGACAGTTAAAGCAATCGCTGTAAAAGAAGGACTCACCAATAGTAAAGTTTCAACCTATAAATATACCGTGTTTGATCCAGAGCAAGGGCTTCAAATTCATCATATCCAAGGCACATCCCACAAAAGTCCGATGAAGGATGAAACCGTAGCGGATCTTGAAGGGATTGTCACTTATGAATATAAAATAGGAAGCGGCAACTACTTCCATATGCAAACCCCTGATGATCAAAAAGATGATGATCCAAAAACATCAGAAGGTATTGTTGTGTATACAGGGAATAAGGCAGCTAATGTGGAAGTAGGAGATCTTGTCTCTGTAAACGGAACAGTCGATGAATACCATATTGACGGTTATTATGATACAAAAAGAGAAACGGATTTACCGGTTACTCAAATAAATGCACGAGATGATCGAGGCGGAGCAGTAACCGTACAAGCAACAAATCAACCGCTCCCGGAGCCAATAAAGATTGCTGAAAATCTGCCAAAGGAAGTTATTGATAACGATGGTTTTGCAGAATTTGATCCAGAAGAAGATACGATTGATTTCTGGGAAAGTCTTGAGGGAATGCTTGTTGAGGTTGGCGATGTGAAAGCAGTTGCCCCTCAGGAACATGGGGATCTAATTACCGTTTTAGCAGATAGAGAAACAGATACGATTCATGGCGGTGTCCTGCTGACAGCGGAGGATGCAAATGCGGATCGAATTCAATTTAAGCTTTTTGATAATAACGAAGCAAGAAACTTTGCCGTCGCTACAGGGGATCATTTTACCGGGCCAATCACTGGAGTGGTGAATTACGGATTCCAAAACTATAAGATTTATACTGATTATGAAAGTATGAAAGCAAAACATGTGGCAGGAGAAGCAAAGCCCGAGAAAACAACCATTAAGATGGATAAGAAAAAATTAACAATCGCATCTTATAATCTAGAAAACTTCTCTAATAACAAAGAGGAAACCTCTGACGACAAAGCAAAGAAATTAGCAAGAGCCTTTGCAGTCGATATGCAAAATCCCGATATTGTCGGGGTCACAGAGGTGCAGGATAATAATGGTCAGGATGCAGGTGATACAGCCGCAAATGAAAGCTATGAACGATTAATTAGTGAAATTGAAAAAATGAGCGGCGTCAAGTATGAATATGTGAATATCGATCCTGAAGTGAATGAAGACGGAGGAGCACCAAATGCCAATATTCGTGTTGGATTCCTCTATAATCCGGAGCGGGTACAATTAACAGAAGGAATGTCGCATGGAGATGCAACGACAGCTGTTGGCTATGAAAAGGGAAAACTAACGCTTAATCCAGGTCGAATTGATCCAACTAACGAAGCATTAGAAAATAGTCGGAAACCACTTGCCGCTCAATTTAAGTTCCGTGGGGAAAATGTGGTTGTGATTGCCAATCATTGGAATTCAAAATCAGGAGATACTCCATTATTTGGCTCAACTCAGCCGCCGGTCTATGGCAGTGAAGAACAGCGCCATAAAATTGCCCATGTGGTATATGACTTTATTGAAGAAATTAAAGCCGATGATCCGAAAGCCAATATCGTCTCTTTAGGAGATTTTAACGATTTCCAATTCTCTGAGTCATTGAAAATACATGAAGGAAAACTAATGACCAATATGATCAACACAGTAGACAAGGCCGATCGATACACATACCTTTTCCAAGGAAATTCACAGGTACTTGATCACATTCTAGTATCCAATAATTTGGCCAAACACACTGAAACAGATATCCTTCACATCAACGCAGACTTCACAGACATGGCAGGCAGAGCCAGTGACCATGACCCAGTCATGATTCAAGTAGACCTAAAAGAAGCAAAAAAGAAAAAGTAGGGTCGGAGGGACAGGCACCGCGACCCACAGAATTAGAAATTTTGACTATGCAAGAAACCACGTTACCTTTAACGTGGTTTTTCTTTACATAAGTGGGTCAAGGTGCCTGTCCCTCCGATTCACTCCGACCCATTATGCCACAATTTTTAACTCAAAATGTTGAGGAATATTGATAGATTTTAACTATTGTCTTTTATATAGTTAGGTATATAGGAGATGAATAATATGATCGGTATGAATATTCGTATTTTACGAAAAAAGAATAAAATGAGTCAGGAAATTTTAGCCGAAAGGGTCAATGTATCTCGTCAGACCATGGCAAAGTGGGAGAATGAGGAGGCGCTGCCTGATATTCAGAAGTGCCAAATGTTAGCGGAAATATTTCAGGTGACTTTGGATCAGTTATCCGGTGATATGAGTGAAGAAGAGGCAGAGCAGCTCGGTCCTAAGGGGAAGCATTTCTTTGGTGTGGTGAAGGTAGGCGAGCGGGGACAGATTGTCATTCCAAAGCAGGCACGTGAACTATTTCAGATTAAGGCCGGTGATAAGCTGGTGGTGTTAGGGGAGGATGCTACAAAAGGAATTGCGATTTTAAAGACAGATGGTTTCCTTGAGTTTGCAGAAATGATCCGCAAGGCAGAGCAGGCAGGAGAGGAATCAGAATGAGTAAAATCGTATTCTTTTCAATCCCGGCGCATGGACATACAAATCCGACTATTCCCGTTGTAGCAGAGCTAGTTAAGAACGGCAATGAAGTTTGGTACTACTCTTTTAAGGAATTCCAAGAAAAAATTGAAGGTGCCGGAGCCAAATTTATTCCCTGTGATGATTTTTTGCCGGAGATTTCCCAACAGGAATTGGACCGTAAAGTGGGAAAAGATTTTGCAGCATTGATTGAAATGGTAACCGATACGACCATCGCCCTAGATGAAAAGGTGTGTGCAGAATTAGGCGCATTTCAACCGGATTGTATTGTATCTGATTCTGTCTGTTTTTGGGGGAAATTATTCGCAAAGAAATTAGGAATCCCGTATATCTGCTCTACGACAACCTTTGCCTTTAATCAGCACAGTGCTAAGCTGATGAAACGCAGTCTGAAGGAAATGCTTCGGATGATTACAGGGATGGCGCGAATTAACCAAAAAATGGAGCTGCTTCGGTCGCATGGATATGAAGTAGAAAACTTTGTTTCGATTATTCAAAATGATAATAAAACGGATACCATTGTGTATACGGCGAAGGAATTTCAGCCCATGGCAGAGACTTTTTCCGACCGTTATGCCTTTGTTGGACCATCAATTCCGGTGACTCCTGAGGTTCACAGTGAAAAACAGAAGAGAAAACTTATCTATATTTCTTTAGGAACGGTCCTTAATCAAAATAGGGATTTTTATCAAAATTGCATCCTTGCATTTGCTGAAAGTGACTATGAGATTGTGATGTCGGTTGGTGAAAAAACAGACATTTCTTCGCTTGGCAAAATACCGGATCATTTTACAGTTAAAAATTCCGTTAACCAGATTGCTATACTACAAAAAGCAGATGTATTTATTACACATTGTGGTATGAACAGTGTGAATGAAAGTCTGTATTTTGGAGTTCCAATGGTTCTATTTCCACTTCATAGTGAAGAGGGCATGGTTGCTGACCGCGTTGCCGAGCTTGGTGCTGGAAAAATATTAAAAAAGAGCAAGCCAAGTTCTTTGGTTAAAACAGTTGCTGCAATCCTTACAGATCCATCTTATCAAGAAAATGCCCAAGTACTGTCAGCAAATTTTCGTAATGCAGGCGGGGCAAAAGAAGCAGCCAAAGTAATATTGGCCAAAATAGAGACATCGGGTCGCAGGATACCTTGACCCAGACAAAAAATCAATGGAATAAGTAATACAAGCAAACTCGTCATCACCTGACGAGTTTTTTTCGGTTTATTTTTAAAGTGGGTCAAGGTGCCTGTCCCCTCGACTCATTTGTCAGAAAATAAAAAAAATAGTTGACTGATGATGGAATAAAGTTTACTATCATGAATATACCCAATATTTAATCAATACTTTACCAATAATATCATCAATATTTAACCATTAGTATTGTATCTATCATATTTATTACTGTTTTTAATAGGGTATATCATCTAAAGACGGAATATTGGAAAATTTCAAATAAAAGTTTTTCTACTTATCAAAGGAGGAGATTTTATGTCAGTAACAGGATCTGTATCAGGAGTGAAGACTTATAATTTCTATATTAATGGAGAATGGAAAAGGAGTACCTCAGGTAAAACGATTAACATACATTCCCCTTATTCAGATGAATTGATTGGTAAAGTACAAGCAATAACAAAAGAAGAGGTAGATGAAGCGATTCGATTTGCACACGGAATGCAAAAAGTTTGGGCAGAGGTTCCGCTTCAAGATCGTGCCCACTATTTATATAACTGGGCTGATGAATTAATCTATATGCAGGATGAAATTGCAGAAATCATCATGAAGGAAGTAGGCAAAAGTTTTAAAGATGCAAGGAACGAAGTCGTACGTACGGCTGACCTTATCCGTTATACAGTGGATGAAGCACTGCATATGCATGGTGAAAGTATGAAGGGTGACAGTTTTCCTGGCGGCTCTCAATCGAAAATTGCCGTAATTCAGCGTGTTCCATTAGGGGTCGTATTGGCCATTCCTCCTTTTAACTATCCAGTCAATCTAGCTGCAGCTAAATTAGCACCAGCACTGATTTCGGGAAATGCTGTCATCTTTAAGCCTGCCACACAGGGGGCAATTAGCGGTATTAAAATGATTCAAGCTCTACATCAATCAGGACTGCCAAAAGGTCTAGTGAATATCGTAACAGGACGCGGCTCGGAAATTGGTGATTACTTAGTTGAGCATGAGGGGATTAACATGATTTCCTTTACAGGCGGTTCGAATACAGGCACCCGCTTAGCGAAAAAGGCAGGCATGATCCCGCTTGTACTTGAACTTGGCGGAAAAGACCCTGGTATCGTGCGTGAGGATGCAGATTTAAACCTGGCAGCCAAACAAATTGTCAGCGGTGCTTTTTCCTACTCCGGTCAACGCTGCACGGCGATTAAGCGTGTTTTAGTTCATGAAAATGTAGCAGATCAGCTTGTCGATCTGTTAAAAGAAGAGATAGCAGCATTGTCAGTTGGCTCGCCGGAAGATGGCTGCACGGTCGTTCCGTTAATCGATCAAAACTCAGCAGATTTTGTTCAAGGATTAATTGATGATGCCCTAACTAAAAATGCATCACTTATTACAGGTAATAAACGTGAACAAAATTTAATTTATCCTACACTACTTGATCATGTTACAGAAGACATGCGAGTAGCTTGGGAAGAACCATTTGGACCGGTATTGCCAATTATTCGAGTATCTTCTGATGAAGAGGCAATCAGAATCGCAAATGAATCAGAGTTCGGATTACAAGCAAGTATTTTTACAAAAGATGTCAACAAAGCATTTACGATTGCAAATAAAATTGAAACAGGCTCTGTCCAAATCAATGGACGAACAGAACGCGGTCCAGATCATTTCCCATTTATCGGTGTGAAAAAGTCAGGAATGGGCGCACAAGGAATACGAAAAAGCCTTGAATCCATGACACGTGAAAAAGTAACTGTATTAAACCTAAGCGAATAATTGTGGCAGGGTCGGGGGGACAGGCACCGCGACCCACTCCCTTAATTATTTTGGTAAATTATTTTATAATAATACCTTGAAATAACTGTCATTAGAAAGTAGCGAGAACTAATAATTAATAATTGTTTCGTATTCACTTTTAAAATACCTATTATTACCAATACTATATCAATAATAACATGGCTTAATGGCAGTATGAGCCAATAATACATCTTATCCTTTGAAGAAGTAATGGTAGCGATTAAAGAGAGGATCAAACTATATAGGGGTATTATTTTGAAATGTTCAGTCCACGTATGGAGAAATCCATGTCCAAATCGAATCAAACGGTTCGAAGCCGAAATATACATTATCGTAATCCAAACTACTTCAATAGCAAAGTAATGAGCAATGACCATGGCCCATCTTTTTTTAGCCGAAAGTGCATGATAAAACCCATCACTAATATAAAAATATACATTTAATAAAACTAGGGTATATATAGGCCTCCACCAATTTACTTTATAAATATTTAATCGTAAAAATAATTTCTCAATACAATAATAAAAAAGGCTGAAATTGATTTTCCACTTCCAGTTTTTCTTTAGTAGAGTTAGAAAAGTTGCTGTAACGGGTACATAAAATGCTTGAGAGAAAATTGCTCCTAAGATTGAATCAAAAACATTCCTTTTCATCATTTTCGGTTTGTATCTATAACCATGAAATAAATTGAGCGTCGGATACTCAAAAAAATAAGCAAAACCAATATTTGATAATAGTAAAATCCACACATCCTTTTGTTTTTTACGTTTTAACAAAATCAAAATCATACTCAAAGGAATAATAGTTAACAACAAAAAAGGAATTGAGTTCTTATTAAAAAATCGTTTATTTTTGCTCATTGTTTACACCGTTTTTACTTTTTGACATTTAGTTATATTATTAGTCATTTGAAGAGAAATATTTACGCGGGTCGGAGGGACAGGCACCGCGACCCAGTCAATCATAAAAAAACTCGTCACAGTCGACGAGTTTTTTTTATGATTGATTCCACCCAAAGTTTAAATGACTGTTCCTAAATTGGGTCATAGTGCCTGTCCCCGCGACCCGCGGTCCAACCGTGACTTAGTTAAGAGAACCAGCCTGTTGGTGCGACGGCAAGGTTGATGTTGATTTGTTTCACTTCTTGGAATTCGTCTAGGCCAAAGGTTCCAAGGCTTGAGCCGATGCCGCTTTGCTTATAGCCATGCCATGGAGCTTCGTTGTAGGTAGGGCCATAGGTGTTGATCCAGGTGATTCCAGCGCGGACTTCTTTGATGACACGCATCGCTTTTGAACCGTCTGATGTGAAGACACCGCCGGCAAGACCGTAAATGGTGTCATTTGCCAGCTTAATCGCATCTTCTTCATCTTTGAACTTTTGAATCACGGCAACAGGACCGAAGATTTCTTCTCTTACAATACGCATTTCCGGAGTGACATCAATGAAAACAGTTGGCTCCACAAAGAATCCTTGATCTAACCCATTTTCTGTCAAACGATTTCCGCCGCAAGCTAATGTTGCGCCTTCATTTTTACCGATTTCAATATATTCCAAAATGGTATTAAGCTGGGCACCGCTGACAATTGCACCCATTTCAGAGCCATCTTCCAACCCAGGACCTACTTTAATATTTTTGGCGCGTCTCACGAACTCTGCAACAAACTTATCATAAATGCTTTCTTCAACAATTATCCGACTCCCGGCAGAGCATACTTGACCGGAGCCATAGAAGATACCAACTAATGCATGATCAACAGCCGCTTCAAAATCAGCATCAGCAAAGATAATATTTGGTGACTTACCACCTAATTCAAGCGAGATTTTCTTCAAATTACCGGCTGCATTGCGCATAATGCTTCTACCAACCTCCGTACTTCCTGTAAAAGAAACCATATCGACATCATGGCTGCTGGCAATAACTTGACCAATCACAGAACCTTTACCTAGTACCAAGTTTACGACGCCTTTTGGAACACCAACTTCATGAATAATTTCCACTAATTTTGTCGCTGTAACTGGTGTTACTTCTGCCGGCTTATAGACAATCGTATTTCCAGCCGCTAGGGCAGGGGCGAATTTCCATACACTCATAAGGAATGGAAAATTCCAAGGTACAATTAACCCTGTCACACCTACTGGTTCACGCACAACCATGGCTTGTACCGGATCTGCCACATGATAGGTTTCTCCATCTGGAGTTCGAATCAAACCAGCATAATAACGGAAGCAAGAGGCCGCATCATGGATATCAATATCAGCCTCAGCGCGGATTTTTCCATTATCCTTTACTTCAAGTTCTACCAATTCATCGTGTTTTTCATCAATTTTATCAGCAATTTTCAAAAGAAAGTCTGAGCGCTCTTGTGCACTTAATTTAGACCAGACGCCGCTATCAAAGGCTTTTTTTGCCGCTTGTATTGCTTCCTCCGTTTCTTCAACCGTTGCTCTCGGAGCAATTGCAATTAATTCTCCATTTGCCGGATTGATCACTTTGTTGCCATCAGGATTATTAGAAAGTCTCCATTCACCATTAATATACATTTTTAATTCTAGTACTTGAGTAGTTGTTGTCATTATTTTTTCCTCCTAAAGTATGGATTTAATGAACTGTCTAAAAGCATTAAAATCAAATATAGGGCGGGAAGCTGATTACAGATCTAATACAAGCTCTTTCTCAGCATCCTTCGCTCTCGAGCAGCACGTTAAAATAACCTTCTTCGTCTGTCTTTCTTCCTCTCTATAGAAGTGATCGCGGTGATCAACTTCTCCATCAACCAACTGTACTTCGCAGCTTCCGCATCCGCCTACCTTACAGGAATAAGGGGCTTGTACACCGGCATTTAATAGAGCATCAAGCAACGATTCTTCTTCCGATACTTCCACCTGTTTCCCGCTGTTTGCTAATGTCACAACAAAAGGATTCTTCGGACCTTCATCATCAGCAGCAAATAATTCAAAATGAATCGAATGACTTGGGTAACCGTAGCTTTCTGCTGCTTCTCTAAATTCTTTCACCATTGAAATTGGTCCACAGAAATACACATGGGAGCCAATCCGATGTTCGGCCATCGAATCGGGTGTCATTCTAGTCGGGTTTTCCGCTCGTGAAAAATAGAAGTGGCATTTTCCAGGATATTTCGCATTCAACACATCATAAAAAGCACATTCTTCTTTCGTCCTTGCTGTATAATGTAATTCAAATGATTTTCCTTCTGCGGTCAAATCCTCCATCATTGTCATAAAGGGGGTAATCCCAATACCGGCGGCATAAAACACATGATGTTTCGCCGCTTGGAAGGCAAGAGGGAAATGATTTTTCGGCCAGCTGATTTCCAAATAATCTCCGACTTGAATCTGCTCATGCCAATAAACCGATCCGCCTGTAGAATGATCATCCTTACGAACAGCAATCGCATATTGAGTACGGTTTGTCGGGTGGCTTACAAGCGAGTAATTTCTTTCGATAATCTCATTGCCATTTTTGATAATGGTTCCAATATGTGATCCCCCCGTAAAAGCAGGTAGTAATTCCCGGTCAACCGGATATAAATGGAAGCGTTTGACAAATTTTGTTTCCTGAATGATTTCTCCTACATAAACTTGAATGTTTCCAAATCCACTCATCATCATCACTCCAATCGTTTTGTCTGTCTTTAAAAAAAGTCTCACATAATCATTAATTTGGTGTTACAAAGGCAGGATTGTATGGATAACCAATATATCCTTTTCGCTCTTTTGAAAAGAAAGGACCAATTTCTAGGCTGATTTGACAATGATGACAGATGGTATCTGTTTCTTCCTGCTCAACTTCCTGCAGGTGATAGCATTTCATGCAGTACACATAGCGTTTCTTCTCACCGTGGATAAGTGTTTGAATTTCATCTTCGGAAAACCCAGCCTCAATGCCCGCTGTAAGAATGGTTACGGCATCATCCCAATTGGCTGAAATATAAAGCTGGGTTCCCATTTTTTGATGATCGAGAATTTCGTTCACATTCTTTAGCTGTTCAGCATCATGGATTTCAACTAGTTCATATTCCTTTTGACCATTGATGTCCTTCACAAATTGCTGGATGGCAGCTGCTTCTTTTGGTTCGGCAGAAATAATCAGATATTTTCTCCGATCCTGTCGTACTGTGAATGCATCCACAATCGTTTCAGATTGATCGAATAATACTGGACTGTTGTATACCACTTTATATCCCTCCAATTCCTATTTTGTTTGTAAATTTAATTGTTCAACTTGGTTTTTCAAATATTCAACAGTTGGTTCAATAAACGGGGTAAACCCTTTGTAATCTGCCATTGGCTTAGGAATATCCGAAAGAATCGAGTAGGTTTGCTTAAGCCATTCCGGTCTTTGTCTTAAACCTTGCATGGATAGAAATTGCGTATTTAAGACGAACAAAATGGCATTGCTTCGCGGCATACGATAGAAAAATTGTTCTTCTACACGAAGTCTTACGAGTTCGCCGGCATTTTCCGAGTTGACTAAAAAGCGGGTTGGACCCCAAGTATCAAAGGTTTCATAGTTCACATCCCAACGGTTTGCCATCAAATTCCAGTTGATTCTTGTCCAAGGTTCACCTGGCAGCACATTACGAATTAAGAAATTACGAACTCTTTCCGCAAGCGGGACACCTGTACGAGACACAAATGGAACAGGTCCATGAATTTCGTCAAATGACATTCCTTTATTCCAGTGAGGGGAGAATAGCGCTGCATAGGATTCATGGGCGACCTCCAAATAAAGATTGTCATCTCGATGAACCATTAAGACAAAGTCTGTAGTGAAATGACGGCCGATTAAATCTAGCGGCTCAAGGTCAATGCTGGAGGCATCACCAAAGATGAAAGATTCTGTTTCGTTTAAGATGTGATTACGAAATGTCCAATGATTTCCGTTCTTTTCTAATTGGAAGTGCTCTGGGTATTTATCAACCGCCAGTTGCATAAGCATTTCTGCGACTTCCCATTGCATTTCCATTGTATGTGGAAAGGACTGGAACCTTACTTCAGGCTGTTCACGAAGTAATTCTCGTTTTCTTTTAATTTGCTTTTCATATTCCGGAGTAATGACCACACAATTCGTATGGTTCAATTCTAGTTTTCTTAAGTCGTTAGAATAGCGATAATTGTTTCCTTCTTTAATCGTTTTAAAAGGGTATGGGAATAGATCCAGATTAGTAGATTCAAACATGAAAATTCCTCCTTATTTAAAAAAAAGATTTCTTTACTTGTGTATTAGCAATAACCATGCCAAATTTAAACAGCTATTTTTCTGAATTTTAAATTAACCCTATATTCAGAAAATTTCAATTCTAAAATTTCGATTCAATATTAAAATCTAAACCAAGTCAGCTCGTTCTTCTACCGGCTCAGCCGCTTTTTTACCTGCTTCTTTATCAACACTGTAGGCGAAAACATATTTAGCTGAAATATAGTAAGTAATAAGTGAAGCAAAGTAGGCAGGAATTCCAGCTGAGACATATTCAAATAGACCGCCAGCTTTATCTAAAAGAGGATTGTAAAGACCCCAATAGACAATCGTTCCCATGATGATACTTGTGATGGCAGAAGGATTGATGCCATGCCAATATTTGTACTTTCCTTTCGTATTATATAGATCATATAAGGAAATTTTTTGCTTTTTGACAAAGAAAAAATCTGAAATCACAATCCCACCGGCAATGGACATAATGTAAGCAATAACGGTGATGAACGAGTTAAAAGCATTATAGAAGGTGGGGCTTAATAATAATAATATAGCAGGGACGGTTGTTAACATCGCGACCAGCCAAGAGCTCTTTGGAAATACCGTTTTTAAGCTAATGACTTGAGAATACATTAAGAAGATCGCTGCCGTTAAATTACCAAGTGTAAGCAGGACAAGTCCGATGAGACCAAACCATGAACCGGCAATCGCCAGCATCCACTCGGTCGGGTTTTGTGTCCCGACAACTAATGTAGTCAATGCACCTAGGACAACCGCGATATTTACAAGAATCCCATAGCTGAAAAAGGTTGCTTTATAGGCGGCTTTTTCACTTTTTACTAAGCGGGAATATTGGCCTAAATAGGGAAGCCAGGAAAAACCTAATCCAACATTCAGTTCGAGGGCTGTCATAAAGGACCGTGAAAAATCTTCATATGGTTCTGCTGGGTTTAACGCTAAAATTTTATCTAAACCTTGACCAGTTACAATTAAAATGAGTAATCCGATTAATAGGATCGCTATGGCCGGTACACCAATCCAATTGAATTTGCGGATGGCTAATGGTCCTTTAAAGGTAACCGCGAAGGCAATCACAAATAAGAAAATCGCAAAGAAGGGAACACCAGTTGAAGCTGATGTAAGAAAAGACGGCAAACTCGTAAAACTTAGTATCTTAACAATGGCCTCTCCTGCCATGTAAAGGGCAACGGCAGTATAGCCAATCGTTAAGATGGCAAAAACAAAATAAAAGATTTTTGCACCTAAATAACCGAAGGAGCTTCTAAATCCTATGAAGGTATCAATACCATACCGCGCAAAATAGATGGTAATCGGCACAATTAATAAAATAGGGAATGCCTCACCAAAAAGAATCGCACCTAAACCTTCCCGGGCATCTACCATCAAACCCGTATAAGCACCGGTTAGGATACATATACAGGATATGCCTATTCCTACTTGGATTAAAATCAGATCCCACATACCAAAGACACGATCTTTTTTTGCTGCAGGGAGAAAGCCAAAGGCTACATCCTTTGAAATTGAAGAATTTTCTTTACCCATATTTTTCCTCCTGTATTATAATGAGATTAGCTTAGTAAAACATAAGCCAAAAACGCAGCAATGAATCCAACAACTACGATAGAGCCTCTAGCGTCTGAAAATTTCATTTTTTCAACAATGAAATCATTTTCTTGATAATCCTTAATTCTGTTATGAAGATCTGTATACATCTCTTTAATGAATGGATCATTTGATTTCATGTTCTCTTGAATATCATCTTTAGGACTCAATGGGGACATCCTCCTTTCTAAGCCATTGTTACATAACAGTAGTATAGCAATTCCTATGCCAAACGAAATTTTTAGCTAAGGTAACAAAAAACGGTTTTTATTTCTCTTTTTCCATTTCATATTTGAAATTTCGATTCAATTATGAAATAATTTACTAAAAAATCAGAATTTTTTAACTTTATATAAGGGGTGCAACTGTGATGGGCTCAATTATTTTATCTACTGAACAACTTCTTAGCGTGTTTCAATCCAGTATTCTATCGATTTATGACGAAATGATTGTGACTGATGCAAAGGGAATGGTTTTACATAGAAGCGGGGAACTGAAAAACTTTTGGTCAACAGACACTGCTACCATAGTAGGAAAAACGTTTATGGAACTAGAGGAAGTTTCATACTTTAGTGAATCCATACAACAATTGTTAAATAGGGAGGTCCAATCGCTTCAATTAAAAATTTGGAACGGCAGTACGATTCTAATAACCTTGTTTCCATCACTGGTAAATAATGAAGAAACGTGCGTCTGGGGATTAAAAAGGATTTCGGAAACCATCATTGATTCAGAAGAGCTGGCAGAAGAGAGGGATACATCCACCAATTTTTTCATGGTTGCTCATAGTCAAAAAATGAAAGAAGTCCTGAATACCGTTGAAATGGTATCACAGGTTTCCACAACCGTCCTTTTATTAGGGGAATCGGGTGTTGGAAAAGAAATGATTGCAAAAACCTTGCATCAATTAGGAAATAGAAGGTTAAAGCCCTTTATCGCTGTAAATTGCGGAGCCATTCCGGAGAATTTATTAGAAAGTGAATTATTTGGTTATGTCGGCGGAGCCTTTAGCGGAGCCAACAAAAATGGTGCTCCCGGGAAATTCGAACTGGCCAATGAAGGAATTATTTTCCTTGATGAAATTGGCGAAATGCCCCTGAACCTCCAAGTAAAATTACTGCGAATTATACAGGAAAAAGAAATCACCCCTTTAGGAAGTTCAAAATCGATTAAGATAGACGTCCAAATCATCGCTGCAACGAACCGATCATTAGAAAAAATGGTTAAAGAGGGTCGTTTTAGAGAGGACCTATACTATCGTTTAAATGTCGTTCCGATTGATATCCCTTCCTTAAGGGAAAGAATTGAAGATATTCCCGCCTTAATCTATCATTTCGTTGCGAAATATAATACGTTATATCATCGCACCATCCACATAACACCTGATGCCATTGATTTATTTTGTATGTATGATTGGCCGGGAAATGTGCGGCAATTAGAAAATACAATTGAACGAATTGTTGTAACGAACAGAAATATGAACGTTGACGCAAGCATTGCCTACAGCTACATTCCTTGGAAAAAGGATGAAATCAAGGAACCGCCTTTTATTGATTACATTATGCCGTTGCAGGAAGCCGTTGATATGGTTGAAGAACAGTTAATAAAACTGGCTGTGGAAAAATATAAATCTTCAAAGCTAGCAGCAAAGGTACTCGAAATCAGCCAGCCAACATTGAGCCGAAAATATAAAAAAATTCGTGAGAAAATGGCGCAGGAATCTCTTCCGTTTTCAAATAAAAGAAGCATACTGGAAGAGCATTTAAATAAACAATTACGTTCCATGGCTATTGTTACATCCACTATCATTCTACCTGAAGAAATCTCTGAAATCGTGAAGCCAGATTTTTCACCATCCAATCCAATCTTCCAAAGGGTTCAGAAAAAATTAACAAACTTACGAGAACAGGAAGGAATCATCGAATGGGTCTATATTTTTAAAATGCTAGAAAGTAATATTGCCCAAACGCTTGTCGCCAGTGAAGATTTCGTGATTCCTCCTGGCGTGTTATATGAAGGACCACCTGAAATCATGGAAACCGCCTTTGCCGCATTAAATGGAAAAGCAGGAGTAACTCCCTTATACAAGGATATCTACGGTGAATGGAAAACAAGCTTTGCGCCCTTAATGGACCCCAACGGAAACATAGCAGCCATCATTGGCTTTGACCACAAAAAGGCATATATAGAAACCGAACTAAAAAAAATCGAGAATATGTTAAAAAAGCATTAAGAGAGGGTTCGAGGGTTGGGGGGACAGGCACCTCGACCTAGGTTGGAGGTGCCTGCCCCCCCAGAACGGATTAAACTTGTCTGAATTTTCATTAAGAGATTATAATAGGAAATGAGGAGGAGGATTTAAATGAAAAAAGCGATCATGTTTTTAGCAAATGGATATGAAGAAATCGAAGCTTTAACAGTTATAGACTTTTTACGTCGTGCTGAAATATCAGTTGATATGGTTTCAGTTACAGGAACTTTAGAAACTGTCAGCGCTCACGGTGTACATATTAAAGCAGATAAATTAGTAGAAGACGTGAATCCTACTGAATATGATGCCGTTATTACTCCAGGGGGCCTTCCAGGCGCAAATCTGCTGGCGGAAAATGAAAAAGTAGTGTCCTATTTACAATCTTTCTATGAAGCTGATAAGCTGGTTGCTTCAATTTGCGCATCACCGCTTGCACTAGAAGCAGCTGGTCTTGCTGCAAAAATTAAAGGGACTTGCTATCCTGGCTTCGAATCTCAAATAAATTTTAAAGAATTCTCTGAAGAGATTGTTGTAAGGGATGGAAATGTGATAACTTCCCGTGGTCCAGCGACATCGCCATATTTTGCGCTAGCGATCATTGAAGCACTTGCCGGAAAAGAAAAAGCGGATCAAATCCGTAATGGCACATTGATCTCAATGGTAGAAGGCGCGATTAAATAATATGACTAAAAATATAGACGGCTAATGTTTTTTAAGCCGTCTGAACACGCCAAGCATAGAACATAGAAAAACTCGTCACCTTAGAACGGTTGACGAGTTTTTCTATTCCCTATCTTACGCGGGTCGAGGTGCCTGTCCCTCTGACCCGATTATGCCGCTTTTTTGTTGTTCTGGTTTTGGTTTTTGAAGTAGCCTGCTGCTAGTATGATGGCTGTTACCACAGCTAAAATTATGTAGGCAATAGGTCCATGTGGAATATCTATTAGTTCATTTAAACTTTCATCCTTTAGTATCATCTCACCGGCTGTCCATGCAAGTATTCCCGCCCCAATATAAGCAATCCAAGTGAATTTTTCCATAAGCAAAACAATAAACTTAGAGCCGAAAATCATAATTGGTATACTAATTAACACACCAAGAGCGATCATCCCAATATGACCATGTGCAGCTCCTGCGACAGCAACTACGTTATCTAAGCTCATAACTGCATCTGCAACAATAATGGTTTTAATGGCTTTCAGCAGGCTATTATGTGACTTAACGTGTGCCTCTTCTTCACCTTCAACCAATACATGGTACGCGATCCAGAGAAGAAGAACACCGCCGATAATATTTACGTATGGAATTTGCAGCAGGTATACAATAACGGCTGCGAATCCAATCCTGATCATAACAGCGCCTGCCGTTCCCCAGAAAATGGCTTTATTCTGTAAGTGTTTTGGCAGATTTCTTGTTGCCATCGCAATGACAACGGCATTATCACCGGATAGAATGATATCAATTAGTATGATTTTAAGTAGTGCAATAAGTGCTCCTGAAGACACAGCAACACCTAGTGTTAGAAAGAGATTTTCCATCTTTGTTTGATTTCTCCTTTTTTAAAGTAAAGGAAGATGATCCCATCTTGAATGAAACGCATGATCCTAGAGTATGGTAATTTACAACATTACATTATACTATATTTTTTGAATAAGACAAAGTTATAAGAAAGTAAGATTACCAGATTTTAGATAATGCGTCATAAAAAGAGAAGTAGAATGAATCTATGCTAACGTTAATGACGAACAGCCTTGGTGCCTGTTCGTCATTAGATTCTCCCACTCGATAGAACGATATTATGTAAAATACTTTCCAGTTTCCTCTAAAGCATCAATCGACACTAGCTGCTTATGATCATGGGCTCCACGCGCTGAAACAACGGCCATACTGGAGGATTGCTCAATACTTTCAATCCAAACCGGTATACCATGATAGTGTACCGCTATTTCTTGATTGGCAGTTAGTATTTCTTTCACACGATCTAAATGCATCATATCACCTCAAAAATATCGTTTCCGAACCCATTGGAAAAAATGCATCAGCGAAATAAAACTCCTTTCCATATGAACATCACTTATTAATCGTGTATAATTTCATTTTTTTTTGAAAAAATAAGGTCAGTGTATCTGTTCCTAATCCTCATCCAGCTTCAAAGGTAAAAAAGCATAATCTCCATCTTTAACGATCGCACATTTCCTAACAGGAATAGGATGTTTAAAAATAGGGCCGTCGATTACAGTTGTATGAAATTCACCGCCTTCACCACAAGGATCGATACCGCGAGCTTCAAGCTCCTTCACATATTCAAGGGTTAACGTGCGCCCTAAATCGTCTTCTCGCATTCCTAATGATAAATTAACTGTAACAATGATCGTCACAAAGCCTAGATTAATGAACTCTTCAACCGCTTCACGATGATTCATTTCCCATAAAGGCATCCCAAGCTTTAATCCAACTTGCTCCGTAACCTTATCATGCCAGCATCCATATGCAGGCATATCCAAATCGCCAGTTACCAACACTTCTGCTCCATGACTTTTCGCTTTTTCTAAAAGGCCAATGAACACTTTTTCATAATCTGTCCAGCTTGCAGCTGCCGTATATACCTGCAATCCTATCGATTTTGCTTGGGCCTCTATAAGCTCGGGAGGCAGGCCATGCGATCGGGAACGTTTTCCTTCCTCCTCCAGCATGACAATCAGACCAATCGCTTCTCCAACCTTCATTGCTTTATATAGAGCTAGGACACTATCTTTTCCTCCGCTAAAAGAAGCAATAAACTTATACCCGCAAGCACCATTTTTCCAATTCTTTAATTCTCCCACATTATCATCTCCCTCTGGACCCATGATACAACCAAATTTTCCAGAAATAAAAGGATTTTAATAAACTTTTGTCGAAGTTTGATGTATAAGGGCAATTTAGAATTTTCCAATACCTTATAAGAAGCACCTTTATTAAAATTAGGTGGAGTGATAACATGAAAAAACAAATAATTGTTCCAATTGATGATTCCACTCAGTCTCATCAAGCGCTGCAATATGCATGCACGATTGCGAAGGAAACGGATGCTGATATTGTTCTCGTAAATGTTCAGCCAAGTTATACCTCAACTCCCAATATTCATCGGTTTATCTCGAAAGCAGATATTCAAGACTTTATTCAAGGGGCAGCAAACGAAATTTTAGAAAAAGCGATTGAAACAGTGAAAGATCCAGAGATTCATATTGAAAAGGTTGTACGAGCCGGAATTCCAAAAGTTGAGATAACGAATTTAGCTAAAGAACGAAATGCAACTAGTATTATTATGGGAACACGCGGTTTAGGTGCCGTTAAAAGCGCCTTTATTGGAAGTGTCAGTTTAGGTGTATTACAATTAGCTACTTGTCCCGTTACGTTGGTTCCTTAACAGGATGGCCCTTGTAAAAGAAAAATCTATATAACTAGCTCATTGCGAAAAAACTCGTCACACTGACGGGTTTTTTCGCTTCTTTCCACCAAGCGGGTCGAGGTGCCTGTCCCTCCGACCCCATTGATACTATTGGATGTTTCGGGTAAAATTAATCGAAATTTGCTAGATAAGGAGAAAAGAGTTTCATGAACTCCATGAGAAAATTGCTTCACTACATAAAGCCGTATAAATGGTTCGCTATCCTTGGGCCATTCCTCATGTGCATTGAAGTAGCAATGGATCTACTTCAGCCCACCATGATGCAAAAAATAATCGATGAGGGTATCGCCCATTCAGATCATGCCTATGTGATCAAACTGGGCCTGCTCATGCTTTTTAGTGCCTTTATTGGATTAATCGGCGGAGCAGGAAGCTCCGTTTATGCTGCGAAAGCGGCCGTTCATTTTTCTACCGATATCCGCCGGGATCTTTTTAAGAAAATTGGGCGGTTTTCGAATCAAAACACCGACTCGTTTGGAACAGGTAAATTAATTACGATTGTGACCAATGATATCGCGGCCATTCAATCATCCTTAATCATGACATTACGTGTATTTGTCCGCGGTCCGCTCTTGTTCATTGGTTCTGTCATTATTGTCTGGACGACTGCTCGTGAGCTGTTTCCCGTCCTGCTGGCGGCGATTCCGATATTAATACTATTTATCTATTATTTTTCAAAAAAAACAGGGGAACTTTTTACACATGTACAAAAAGCGATCGATATGGTCAATACGAAGCTGCAGGAAACATTAGCAGGCATTCGGGTGATCAAAGCATTTGACCGCCAGGAGCATGAAAAAAAACAATTCCATAGAATCAATAACATATTAACAAAACGAAATATGACAGCTGAACAGGTCATTCTGACACTAATGCCCCTGATGATGTTTGTTGTGAATATCGGGATTGTGGCTGGAATATGGCTGGGAGCAATAAAAGTAAACAAAGGGACTCTTCAAGTCGGTGTCATTCTTGCCTTTATTAACTACTTAAATATTATGTTGAACGGTTTAATGAGCAGCAGTCATGTTCTCATGCAAATTACCCGTTCCTTTCCATCTGCAGACCGCATCGTTCAAGTCCTAGAGGCGGACATCGATATTACGGAAACAGAGCAACCCGTATTACCGCAAGTAGTACATGGTTCAGTAGAATTCCGGGATGTGTCATTCAGCTATAGTAAAAATGGAGAATCTGTGTTGAAGAATATCTCCTTTACAGCGAAAGCAGGGGAAACCATCGGGATTATTGGGCCAACAGGAAGCGGGAAGTCCACCTTAATCAAATTGATTCCCCGCTTGTATGACCCGGATACAGGTGAGATATTACTAGACGGGATCAATCTTAAAAACTATTCACTTACAACGCTTCGATCGGGAATTGGCTTTGTCCCGCAAAAAGCCGTATTATTTTCCGGCAGTATCGAAGAAAATTTGCGATATGGGAAAGCCGGAGCGTCCCTAGCGCAAATGGAGGCAGCCTCACATTCAGCTGCGGCCAGTGAATTTATCGACAAACTGGAGGAGAGATTCTCTCATTCTCTTACCCAGGGAGCCACGAATTTGTCCGGAGGCCAAAAACAGCGCATAGCAATGGCCCGTGCCTTTATTAGAGAACCTGGTATCCTTATTCTTGATGATTCCACTTCAGCGATTGACGCGATTTCGGAGGGAGCCGTTCAGGATGCCTTAAAAAAATCCTATCCAAATACAACGGTGTTCATCATTTCAGCCAAAATATCATCCATTAAAGACGCTGACAAAATTCTTGTCCTGGAGGATGGAATGATTGAGGCCATTGGTACGCATAATGAATTGCTGAGAAAAAGCAAACTGTATCAAGACATCTATCAAACACAAATTGGAAGGGAGATATCTTCCATATGAGTCAAAATACCTCACAATCGGCTCCCAATATCATGCATCGTGCCCGAGGTCCAAGGGGGATAAGTGGACCAGTCGAAAAAGCAAAAGATCGGAAAGGAACATTGCGAAGAATTTGGCGCTATATGGAAATGCAAAAGGCTGCCCTTATTGCATCCGTTCTTTTTGTCATTATTTCAACCTTGTTAAGTCTTGTTGGTCCGTATTTAATCGGGGTCATCATTGATCACTATATCCTTCCAAAGGATATGAAAGGGACGTTCAGACTTTTAGTGTTACTTGCTGTTATTTATTCAGCTACAGCACTGTTTACCTGGCTGCAATCCTTCACAATGGTTCGGGTATCGCTTCATACGATTCGCCAATTGCGTCAGGATTTATATGATAAATTTCAAACCCTATCGTTACAATTTTTTGATAAACGTTCACATGGGGATTTGATGAGCAGGGTAACGAATGATATTGAAAGCTTAAATAGTGCACTCAGTCAAAGTGTTATCCAAATTTTATCAACAGTATTAATGGCAACAGGAATTACCATTGCTATGTTTTCGCTCAATTGGGTCCTGGCTATAACCGCTTTATTGATTATACCCGTCATGATCTTTACGACGAAAAAAATTATCAAATACAGCAGCAGCTATTTTATCAAAAGACAACGGGATTTAGGTGAACTGAACGGATTTGTTGAAGAATCGATTTCAGGGAGCGAAGTTGTCACGCTTTTTGGCAAGGAAGAAAAAATGAATCTGAAATTCTCAGAGATCAATGAAAGTTTACGTCATTCGGCAATGAATGCCGATATGGTATCAGGCTTTGTCGGACCAACGAATAACTTTATCAATAATTTGGGTTTAGGCTTACTCATCGGGGCAGGTGCCGTCATGACGGTGGAGGGAATGACGACCGTTGGCGTTATTGCTGCATTTGTTACCTATTCTCGTCAATTCTACCGCCCGATCAACCAGCTTTCGAGCCTGATCAATATATTTCAATCGGCGATCGCAGGTGCTGAACGGGTCTTTGAAGTGATGGATGAAACCCCGGATATTGTAGATAAACCTAATGCCATCTCTATCGATTCTTTAAAAGGAGATGTTGAATTTTCACAGGTTGATTTTAGCTATGAAACCGGAAAACTGGTCTTGAAAAATATTGATTTTCAAGTGAAAGCAGGGGAGAAAATTGCCTTGGTCGGCCCAACTGGATCCGGTAAAACCACGATTATTAATTTATTAATGCGGTTTTATGATGTAACGGCTGGTGAAATCAAAATCGACGGCTGGAATATAACCGATTATAAAATCAGTGATCTGCGGAAAAAAATCGGCATTGTGCTTCAGGATACCTTTTTATTTTCCGGCACGATTATGGAAAACATCCGCTATGGGCGGCTGGAAGCAACAGATGAAGAAGTAATTGAAGCTGCAAAAATGGCTTCCGCACACAATTTTATCAAGCATTTGCCAAATGGTTATCAAACGACGATTACCTCCGGTGGTTCAAACTTAAGTCAGGGGCAGCGTCAGTTGCTCGCCATTGCGAGAGCCATTCTAGCCGATACAGACATTCTCATACTTGATGAAGCGACTTCAAGCATTGATACAAGAACGGAAATGGAAATACAAAGAGGGCTTAACCATTTAATGGAAGGACGCACTAGTTTTGTGATTGCACACCGATTAAAAACAATCGAAAATGCTGATCAGATATTGGTTATTCAGAATGGGGAAATAATTGAAAAAGGGACGCATGAAGAACTTCTTAAGAATAAAGGATTTTACTGCAGGATGTATGAGGGTCAGTTTAGTCTTGGGGAAAAGTAAAGGGATTATTGTTTTGTTGATGAGTAATATATTAAATATTTAGTCTACTGATTTGAACCCGATCACCGGTATCTTGAGAATCAATCTAGTTTGTTTTGAACGTAAAAACACCCACAAATATTGTTAAAACAATGTTTGTGGGTGTTTTTTTATTTAGCAGGAAAAAAATCAAGCGAGACTAACGAAGTCAAAAATACATTGCAAAAATGATCTGCCCATCCTGTGAGAGCTATTAAAATCCTTAAATATCCACTCTTTACACATAAAATATAATTTAATCCTCACTATATTTCAAAATTGGTAGACAAAATGTGTGTTAAAGTATTCAAAAAATGTCGCATAACCAGAATTTCTAGCATATTTTATAATAACCAAGAGGAAAGGTAGAGGTTACAAAAATGTCTCGAATTCTCGCCATTTCTGATATTCATGGTCATGTTGAAGGAGTTAAAATTCTTTTAGAGATGGCCAAATATGACCCGAAATCGGACAAGTTATTTCTACTCGGAGATTTTATTGATAGACGTCCATTTACATGGAGCTCAATTGAATACATTATAGAACTGACCGAAAAAGGGGCTGATGCAATTCTAGGAAATACCGATTGCTTTTACAAGAAGAAAAAAAATGGGTATATAAATAAGAAGCTCTTGCCTCGCTCTACGATTAAATTTATTGAATCCTTGCCCTTATATATCGAGTATGAAGACTTTTTATTCGTTCATGCTGGAATTCGTCCAGGTTTTCCTCTCCATCTGCAATCTTTCAAGGATTTAACAGACATTCGGGAACCCTTTTGGAAAACCGCTTACCCATTTTCCAAATTTGTAGTGTTTGGGCACACTCCTACCGAAAAGATGGGAGCGAAGCCTGGAGAAATTTGGATGGGACCAGGAATGCTTGGGATTGATACAGGGGCGAAACATCACTATCGATTAACTTTAGTTAACTTAACGGAATACATCAGTTATTCTATATCAACAAACCCCAAGCACCTGTATAAAGATTTACGTATTTCATACTTTAAGTAGTTCCATCATTCTCTAATGAAGATTTGAACATTACTTTAGACATACCATGTATAAGGGTAAGAGGGAAGAGTCATGGGATAGAAATGTCCCACGACTCTTTATTTTTTACATAAAGCACCAACACTAGTAAAACTTTATACCCTAAGACTATAAAGATTATAAAAACCCATTAGTAATTATATGTTAAAATGTAAATATATCGACCTGACACAGATCTTAGAAAAGATCGAATGATTTTAGAAAGAATATACAAATTAAAATTAATCTAAAATTGAGTCCACACCGTTGTGTTATTTGAAACAACCCGCTTTTAAATAGATTCTTCTTACTATATAATAGAATTGTAAAAAAATATTTTAATATTTAAACAATAGTGATACACTATAATGTAAGAATCTTGGTCCAGAAATGATGTGTGACTAAGTCGCGCCTGGCTTGCTTTGATTTCTAGTAGGGAGCGCTTACATCCTTTCTGTAAATCTTTAGGGTTAGGGATGGTAGAATATGAGTAACAGACAAACTAAAACAGATGTAATCTTAATTGGTGCCGGAATCATGAGTGCAACATTGGGATCACTTCTAAAAGAATTAGTACCAGACTGGGAAATTACAGTATTTGAAAAGCTTGCAAACCCAGGTGAGGAAAGCTCTAACGAATGGAATAATGCCGGAACGGGGCATGCGGCATTATGTGAGCTTAACTACACCGTTGAAAAGCCAGACGGTTCAATAGATATTAAAAAAGCAATAAATATTAATGAACAATTTCAGCTTTCTATGCAATTTTGGTCATACCTTGTGAACAGTAAGCTAATCCGTAATCCGCAGGATTTTATCATGCCGCTGCCACATATGAGTTTTGTTGAAGGGGAGCAAAATGTACAATTTTTAAAGAAACGTTTTGAAGCGCTATCAAACAATCCATTGTTCCAAGGCATGGAATTTTCCGATGAGCCGGAAAAACTAAAGGAATGGATTCCACTTATGATGAATGATCGTTCTTCTGATGAACCGATCGCAGCAACGAAAATCAATTCTGGTACAGATGTTAACTTTGGCGCATTAACACGTATGCTGTTTGAACACTTAGAAAGTAAAAATGTTAACATTCATTACAATCATAGTGTTGATAATATCAAACGAACAAATGATGGTTCTTGGGAATTAAAAGTAAAAAATCTTAATAGCGGTTCTGTCGAGCACCATACAGCTAAATTTGTCTTTATCGGAGGCGGGGGCGGTAGTCTTCATTTACTGCAAAAATCAGGCATTCCTGAAGGCAAACATATAGGCGGTTTCCCTGTAAGCGGACTATTTATGGTGTGTAATAATCCGGAAGTTGTTGAGCAGCATCATGCAAAAGTATACGGAAAAGCGAAGGTTGGCGCTCCGCCAATGTCTGTTCCTCACCTTGATACAAGATTTATCGATAATAAAAAATCGCTGTTATTTGGACCATTCGCTGGCTTCTCACCAAAGTTCTTAAAAACCGGCTCTATGATGGATTTAATTACATCTGTTAAACCAAATAATGTCTTAACGATGCTGGCTGCAGGGGCAAAAGAAATGGCCTTAACTAAATACCTCATTCAGCAGGTTATGTTATCGAAAGAACAACGCATGGAAGAGTTACGTGAGTTTATCCCGAACGCTAATAGTGAGGATTGGGACTTAGTAGTTGCCGGACAGCGTGTACAGGTTATTAAAGATACTGAAGCTGGAAAAGGAACGCTGCAATTTGGTACAGAAGTGGTTAGTGCAGCTGATGGCTCTATTGCTGCATTACTTGGCGCATCACCAGGTGCTTCAACTGCTGTATCTGTCATGCTTAAAGTATTAAATCAATGCTTCCCGCAGCATATCAAGGCATGGGAACCAAAATTAAAAGAAATGATTCCTTCATATGGGTTATCACTATTGGAAAACCCAGAATTAATCGACAAAATTCATACCTCAACAGCACAGTCACTAGGCTTAGCTGATAAGAAACAGGAAAAAGTAAAAGAAGAAAGAGTGCTTGAACTGGTATAATAAAGGTTTTTTAGCCCTTGTTTGCGAATTTTGTTATATGAAGTCGAGATTGTTTACGTTTTCAATGCAAAATTTGTAGATTAGTAGATTTTTTTATTGTTTCAGTAATTAATTATACTGGCTCAGTAACTACAGAACCGATTTTAACTGCTAAAAAAACTGCTCTCCAATAGTTAACCATGTTAACGATTGGGGTGCAGTTTTTTGTCGTTCGTCGAATCATAAGCTCATTTTCAGACAATACTAGCAAATACTGATATAATGACATAGAAAAACTTACTTTAGTTAAGCTCTTTTCATGGTTAAAAGTGGTACATATTCTTTACTACTTACTTAAATATCTATCATACATAGGAGGTTATTATTTATGAATATTGTTGCTCTCGTAGGAAGTTTAAGGAAAGACTCTTACAATATGCAAATAGCCAAAACAATGCAGGAGCGCTATGAAGGCCAATTAAACATTCAGATTGCCGACATTGGTTCACTTCCCTTTTACGACCAGGACCAAGAAAACAATCCGCCACAATCAGTAAAGGAATTCAAAGAATCCATCGCGAATGCAGATGGAGTGATTATCATCACTCCTGAATTTAACTGGTCCGTTCCAGGTGTATTAAAAAATGCAATTGACTGGGCGTCCAGAGTAGAAAAAGTGTTCATCAATAAGCCTGTCATGACTCTTGGGGCCACACTAGGAATGCTTGGAACTGTTCGTGCGCAAATGCATTTGCGTGAAATTCTATCATCCCCAGGTGTGCAAGCGAGAGTTCTGCCACCGGGAGGCAATGAAATTCTGATTGGTCTAGTGCAACAAAAAGTAGATGTTAAAACAGGCAAACTGGTCGATGAGAATACCCTTCATTTCTTAGATGATAAAGTAAATATGTTTATTGATTTTGTAAAATCTGTTTAATAAAACATAGCAGAGAAGGAGAGCTTATAATGCTCTCCTTTTTTTATTTGTAAAACTAATCTATCTACTTTTGGTATTAAAAAGTAGATATCAATCATAAAATTCGGATTAATTTTTGTGAAAAGTATTGTCAAACTAATCAAAGTGCCATATAATAACCCTAACAAATAACATGTTAGAAAACATAACATGAACGCGAGGGGAAATGTGACATGACAGAAATGTTAATCGTAAATGAAACAATGATTTTAAAAAACATAAAAGAAACTATTAAAGAAAAAAGTGTTGAACTTTTACATTTACAATTTGTAGATATCGAAGGAATTTTAAAGCATGTCACCGTAACATCTGAACAATTTGAGGATGTAGTCGAAGGGAAAATCATGTTTGACGGATCTTCGATAAAAGGTTTTTCACCGATCAATCAATCAGATCTTTATCTGAAGCCAGATTTAAATACATTTGCTGTTCTTCCTTGGTCTGTTGAAGATGGTTATTCGGAAGCACGTTTCTTATGTTCAGTAACTAACCCTGATGGAACTCTTTTTGACGGCGATACAAGAAATGTCTTAAAGAAAACAATGGAACGGGCAGCAGAAAAAGGGTACACAATTTCCGTAGGACCTGAGTTAGAATTCTTTTTATTTAAAACAGATGAAAATGGTTTCGCAACCCAGGAAATTAGTGACAAAGGCGGTTATTTTGAGCCTTCTCCACAGGATTTGGGCGAAAGAGTTCGATTAGAAATTTACCGTGCTTTAAAGGCTATGGGCTTTACCATCGAAGCATCTCACCATGAGGTTGCAGAAGGCCAGCATGAAATTAATTTTAAATATGCTGATGCCCTAACGGCAGCCGATTTGGCTACTACCTATAAATGGGTAGTGAAAACCGTTGCACAGAAATTCGGTTTGCATGCTACCTTTATGCCAAAGCCAGTATTTGGAATCAACGGTTCCGGAATGCATGTAAATATGTCCTTCTTTAAAGGCAGTGAAAATGCCTTCTTTGATCCTTCCGATGAACTGCAATTATCAGAAAAAGCATACCAATTCATTGCAGGAGTTTTGGAAAACGTGAAAAGCTTTGCTGCCGTAACGAACCCGCTCGTAAACTCTTATAAGCGTTTGGTACCCGGCTATGAGGCACCTTGCTATCTAGCTTGGTCGGCTTCAAATCGTTCAGCGCTGATTCGTATACCGGCCAAAAAAGGGCTTGCAACTCGTGTAGAATTACGCTGTCCGGATCCGTCATCAAACCCTTATTTAACGTTTGCCGTTATCGCATCTGCTGGTTTAGATGGCATTGAGAAAGAGCTCAATGCTCCAACTCCGATTAATGAAGATATCTTCCATATGACAGAGGGAAGAAGAGCGGAACTTGGCATTGATAACCTGCCAGGGAGCTTAAAGGAAGCCATCAACGAATTAGAAGGAAGCGAATTTGCCCACAATGCATTAGGCGACCACGTCTATAACGAATATGTTTCCATGAAAAAAGCAGAATGGGACAGCTACCGTACCGCTGTTCACGCTTGGGAAATTGAAAACTATCATTCTAAATTCTAATAAACTACTGACTGACTCTCAGGAGGCTGGAGAAATCCAGCTTTCTGAGTTTTTTATTTTGGGGAAAGTTACTTAAACTACTAATCATGAATCACAAAACTGCAGCGTATATAAAAAGGAAGGAGGCTGTTATGGAACTAACATTAATATTGGAATACAGCTGGGTTTTCCTTATTTTGATTCTCTTAGAGGGACTGTTATCTGCCGATAATGCCTTAGTCTTGGCTATTATGTCCAAACACTTGCCAAAGGAGCAGCAAAAAAAAGCCATCAATCTTGGCTTAATGCTAGCTTTTGTCTTTAGGATTGGTGCGATCTTTATCATTTCGTTCCTTTTCCACGTCTGGCAGGTGCAGGCAATTGGAGCTGGTTATTTAATTTTTATCTCAATCAAACATCTGCTTAAAAAGGAAAAGGGAGAAAAGAAGGAAAAACAGACAAGCTATCGAATGACGGTTGCACAGATTGCCTTAGCGGATATGGCCTTTGCAATTGATTCCATTTTAGCAGCTGTTGCACTTGTTATCGCACTGCCGAATACGCCATTGCCCACGATTGGCGGGATAGATGGAGCTCAATTTATTGTCATACTCTTAGGAGCTATTGCCGGCTTAATTGTGATACGGTTTGCCGCCAATTTCTTTGTTAAGATCCTTGTGAAACGACCAAGACTCGAAACAGCTGCTATGATTATCGTGGGGTGGGTAGGGGTAAAATTATTGATGCATACAATTGCGCATCCGTCCATACACTTAATTTCCCACGAGTTTGTTGAAGGTCCTGTTTGGAAAACCATCTTCTGGTCCGTCATGCTGCTTATAGCTTTAGGTGGGTGGTTTTTATCAAAAGAAAAAAGAAGCAGGGGATAATTAATAAAATAGGGGGGACAATATTGTCCCCCCTCGAATATTTGGAAGCAAGAGAACCTGGGCTTACTTTACAAGCTCTGGTTCTTTCTCCGCTACAGGCTCTGAATCTACCATTACTGGATTGAAGTTTTCTTTCCATGGTAATCCCCATTTGTTTAGGGCATCCATGAATGGATCTGGATCAAATTCTTCGATATTAAATACGCCTGGTTTGTTCCATTTTCCTGTCATCATCATCATGGCACCAATCATCGCTGGTACACCTGTTGTATAAGATACAGCTTGAGAGCCAACTTCACGGTAGCATTCTTCATGATCACAAACATTGTATACATAGTACGTTTTTTCTACGCCGTCTTTTTTCCCTTTGAAGATACAACCGATATTTGTTTTCCCTTTTGTACGAGGTCCAAGTGTTGCTGGATCCGGTAAAACAGCCTTTAAGAACTGAAGCGGAATGATTTGTTTTCCTTCGAATTCAATTGGCTCGATAGAAGTCATTCCTACATTTTCAAGTGCCTTCAAGTGAGTTAGATAGCTTTGGCCAAATGTCATGAAGAAACGGATACGCTTAAGTCCTGGGATGTTTTTCGCAAGTGATTCAAGCTCTTCGTGGTAAAGCAGGTACATATCTTTCTCGCCAACTTCATCAAAGTTATAGACACGTTTGATTTCCATTGGTTTTGTTTCGATCCACTCGCCGTTTTCCCAATATCTTCCGTTAGCTGATACTTCACGGATATTGATTTCAGGGTTGAAGTTTGTGGCAAATGGGTAACCGTGGTCACCGCCATTACAGTCAAGGATATCAATGCTTTCAATTTCATCAAAATAATGCTTTAATGCATAAGCTGAGAATACACCTGTTACACCTGGGTCAAAGCCGCTTCCTAAAAGTGCAGTAATGCCGGCTTTTTCAAAACGCTCTTTGTACTCCCATTGCCATTTGTATTCAAATTTTGCAGTATCTTCAGGCTCATAGTTTGCTGTATCTAAATAGTTTGTTTTTGTTGCAAGGCAGGCATCCATGATTGTTAAGTCTTGATAAGGAAGGGCTAAGTTCATTACGATATCTGGTTTTACTTCTTCAATTAAGGCAATCAGCTCATCCACATTGTTTGCATCCACTTGGGCAGTTGTAATTTTTGTTTTACCGCCGTCTAATTTTTCTTTTAACGCATCACATTTTGATTTTGTACGGCTCGCGATGCAGATTTCTTCAAATACCTCACTGTTTTGAACGCATTTGTTGATGGCAACAGATGCCACACCTCCACAACCGATAATAAGTGCTTTTCCCATATTCCTATCTCCTAACATAATAGATTTTGAATTGCAGAGAGGAGCCGATTGAAAACATAAGTTATGTTTCAAAGGTCTCATCGATAGATCTTTTTACAACAAAAAAAGCAAGTGCAAACGCCACATCGTGCATTCTACTTGCTTTAGATATATATTCATATTAAAAAGTATGTATAGTCACGACAAAACGTCATAAGTATACGTCTACGAAAAGTCGAAAGACATTTTGCAGAAAGCTTTTTAATATTCAATATATCTTAATAGGATCAGAGTCTATATAGCAAATAATTACTTTTACCACTCTTATTGACCGTTTCACAAGTTGATGTGCAGATGCACTGGTTATAAAGTAACCAACTTATAAAATTTGAGCTTTTAACTCAATCAATAAGGCAACTAAAGTTGCCAATCGGCGTTTGACCCGGCTGTCCGTATGGCCTTAACTTCCAGAAGGAAGTGGTCAAAATTATCTGCTTGGAAAGATCCCGATATACTGAATAGCAGCTTTCCAAATCACGGTTTTTATAATAACAATCAATTATAAAAATTGCAATAGAAAATTTACAACTAATTTAAAAAAATTTACTTGAATCTAACGTAACCTATAGTTATTGATATTAAGGCAGCCATCCGATATATTCGGAAACCGTCATAAGAATCTCAATGACAATCAAAATAACGATAATCCATTCAACGAATAGTCCTCGAATGGAGTGACTGATATTAGAAAAACCATCCATGATGTTATATAAAGTTTCTGTTTTGCTCTTCAAAATCTTATAGCGGTCATTGAGTTCGAAAAACTCTGACATTTTATCATAAAACTCATTAGCATTATTGCTTGTCCAGGTAATATCAGGCTTATCTAGAATCATGATATAGGCATGGGTGTTATACTCATGACGAACAATTTCTGCTGTCATTTTGGCCAATCTCTTATTACCTATCCTCATTTTTCCTTTTTCAAGACGGTCAATAAGGACTTCAAGCTGATCATTAATTTTCCCAAGATGTTCTTCTGTTTTCTCGAGGGCAACGGATTTAGCAAGCACAGTTGATATGATTTCAGGATAAAATGTCTCATATTCTGGGATGATGACATTTTCATCGGCCAGATCAATGTCTTCTGTCTGCCCGATTTGCAGGCTGTAATCGTCTGTATAGGTGTAGGCAAGCGTAAGATTTACTTCCGGCTCAAAGGATTTTATGTAATGGAAAAAATCCTTAATCTCGTCCTCATGGGTATGATTGATAAACACCACACTGCCGAAAGAGAAAACGAGGACATATTGTGAATCACCGATATCCCGGTTGAGGATTGACTTTAAAATCTTACCCTTCAGAATAAGTGGCTCTTCCCAGGTGAATTTTTTGGGAATCCCGCACTGAACGGCAATTTTATTCAGATCAATTTCATTTGTAATTGAAAACGCTTTGAACTTCATTTCTTTCATTGTTTCACTCTTTTCTTCTAGTCTATTATTCATTTTGAGAGTAATTATAATAATTTTACCACGAAAGAAAGTCAAAATTGGAGGAAAAATGTAAAATATTCGTAAAGGGAGCACGTCTTTTTCGAAAGCTAATCTACAATAAAAAACAGACAGCATCTAAAAGGGATGCTGTCTGTTAAAATAATCCATTCATCTCGTTGCCACAATCGATTTTCTTTTATACAGCCAGGAGCCTAAAACAAATGTCACGATTCCCCAGATGACCAGTATTCCGATACCCATCCAAAGGGTAGTTGAAAAGATACTGGTGGAATAAACCATACTATCCCGCAGTCCTTCAACAAAATAGGTTAACGGCAGGACATTCGAAATCGGCTGAATCCAATCCGGAATCGTCTCAACAGGAATGAAGATGCCGCTTAAAAACATCATCAGGAAGCTGACGATATTCGCCATTCCCATATAGGCCTCGGTTGTTTTACTGAATGAAGAGAATAAGTAACCAAGTGCGTTAAAAGAAAGGGCGCCTAATATAAAAACGACTAGAAGACTTGGAAAGTTGATGTACAGCTTTGCCCCGAAAACAAATACACCGATAAGGGATAATAAAATGATTTGCACGATGCTGAACAACAAGCGCATCACCATATCGCTAAAGCCAAAGATATTCATATTGGCAGGAGTCATCCGCAATCGTTTAATTAATCCTTTCCGATTCATATCCACTAAGTCCACCATACCAAACATGCCGGCCTGGGCAATGGACAGGGCAATCATACCGGTAAGCAGGAAGTCTGTGTAGTTTAGTTCCTGATCAGCGGACGATATGGCTTCAAATTGTAAGTCAAACGTAGGAGGGGCACCGGCAGCTGCCAGATTTGCCCGCTGCACAAAATCATTCAGCATTCCTGAAAGAGCCTGTGCCGTGACACCTTGTTCATCTTCTTTATTGACAACGAGAAGGATGGAAGTGGAATCGGCTGACTGCGGCAGAATGATCGCTGCATCAACATCCTGATTTTTCACCATTTGATCTGCTTCATTGCGGCTTATTGGCTCATCTGTTTCCATTTCAAGCACAGGTATTTGCTTCATTTGACTCAAAAGCATATCAGAGGTTGGATTTGGATTTTCGTCGACAATCGCCACTTTGGCGGAGAATTCATCATCAGTACTGCCGCCGAATATTGTCATAAAAATAACCATTAAGATTACAGGGAAGAAAATTCCCCAAAACCAGGCTTGCTTTTCCCGTAAGGTCAACTTCAATTGGGCTAAGAACATGTGCTTGAATTGTTTCATCCTGGGTTAATCCCTCCATTCCTTACCAGTAAACTCAATAAATACATCCTCTAAACTCATCTCACGAATGGAAACCTGCTCAACTTGATAATTCTTTTCCTTTGTAAAACCAAATAAGGTATATAAAGTATCCTCGGGGTGGGCAGTCCAAAGTGTTAAAGAAGATTCATTCAATTCACTACGGACAATCGAAGCAAAGGTCTTCGTGAAATCGTACACTTCCTTCGCTGCTTCAGGTCCATCTAAGAAAGATAAACGAACGGCTCTTTCTTTTGTTAGCTGCTCGATAAGGGCAGAAGGGGAATCAATGGTGACAATTTTGCCTTGATCAATAATACAAACCCTGTCGCTTAATTGCTCAGCTTCTTCCATATAATGTGTCGTTAGAATCGTGGTTTTGCCTAATTCTTTTAGCTGGAGGATTATATCCCAAATGTTACGGCGTGCCTGTGGATCAAGACCGGTTGTTGGTTCATCTAGAAAAATGATGTCAGGATCACTAATCATCGCGAGTCCAATCGCAAGTCTTTGCCGCTGACCGCCGGATAGTTTTTTCACATGCTGGCGCCGGTGTTCACTCAGGTTGATCAATTCCAGGATTTCTTCGGTAGAACGGGCATGGTCGTAAAAGGTTGCAAACAGGTTAAGGTTTTCTTCAGGTGTTAATAGATCAAACATGGCGCTTGATTGAGGCTGGACCCCGATCATCTTTTTAATTTTGTTTGCATGCTGGTCCCAATTTAATTCTCCAAAACGGATTTCGCCTCCATCAGGTGGGACTAGCCCCTCAATCATTTCAAGAGAGGTCGTTTTTCCAGCTCCGTTTGGACCAATAATCGTGAAGATTTCGCCTGCTTTTACGGAAAAACTGACGTCCTCTACAGCCCGGACCGATCCAAATGATTTTTTTAGATTCCGTACTTCTAAAATGGTCATCTTTTCTCCTCACTTTCCTGGCAATTGCAACATAAGCTACTACGTTATACTATTCAGAAAAGTTTCATAATAATTACGAAAGTATCTCGATTTATTTGAATATTGATTTTTTCAAATAAAAAGAGTCTGCATGGAATAAACCTAACGGGTTCTCTTTTGAAGTGAAAAAACTGAGAAAACAGGTTCAATATCTTACGAAATACATGGTAATTCGTACCTTTTTATATTTCCTAAAGAATTATTATTCATTGTAGATTTTCGAGCGGTATGAGAATTCATAGGCGGAGAATTTCTGACTAATGGATATAGTAGAGGCTAAGAAGCAGAAGCGGAGATATTCCGCTTAACCGCTCTAAATAAGACAAAATTTAAAGATTTGGATAATATAAACGGAAATACTTCCTTTATTTTTAGGTAAATATAGGTATTTCACAATTTAAACGGAATTTTACCGTTTATTTTTCAAACACAGTAAAATCAACATTCGGTTAAAACAGAGCCAAAACCAAAGAATCCGAATCATTACCGACTACCTTTGATATTGCAATAAAAAATAGGGTGAGAGAATCACTGTGATTTCCTACCCTATTTGCATTGCGATATACTGTTTTCACCTTTAAAGATACCCGTTAGGAATAAATCTGCAGACTCTTTAAAATCCATATAATCTAGGGTTTGTGCTATCGTTCATTGACAAGCACTTTTTCATTATTTGAAGCCCGCTTTGTTTCAGTCTTTTTCCTTGATGAGAAATGATCCTTTTCAACAAGGAATGAGACAAGCAGGCTGCCAACAATAGCCCAGAGAGGAGCACTGATATGAAAG
This sequence comes from Niallia oryzisoli, assembly GCF_036670025.1. Classification (NCBI taxonomy): domain Bacteria; kingdom Bacillati; phylum Bacillota; class Bacilli; order Caryophanales; family Bacillaceae; genus Niallia; species Niallia oryzisoli. The sequence continues at coordinate 3,013,750 of NZ_CP137640.1, forward strand.
AAGTTCACACCTGACATTCCGATAATAAGGGCAAAAAAGGCACCCATTTGGAACTTATGATCTGAAAAAGCCGTTTTGAGTGCGTTGATCAAAACTCCCAGCATCGCCAGCCCGGCAATGACACTTACAATAACAACCGGCATAGCAACAACAAAAGGAACAACAATGGATGCAAAGAGACCAAACGCAGAGAAAAACACACCATTGGCAAACGTCGCTGCATACCTGCTGTTCTTTTCTCCCACATCTTTTGCGGCGCAAATCGCTGTCATCGGTCCTGCGATATTCACTGCATGTCCGCCGAAAAAGGATGCAATTAGACCGACAAAAGATCCGTAAACAGCCATTGCAGTATTAGGAGGCTTGTATCCTTGATTCATCAATACACCTGTTGCTTGAGCATTTTCTGAACACATAATGAGCAAGGCAAGCGGAATTCCGATCGACAAGATGGCATCCACACTAAATACCGGCATCATTAATTGGGGAAGAATTAATTTATCTGTAGCAACATCCCCAATTTTGAATTCACCTATATAGATTGCCAACCACACAGATACGATTAATGAAGTTAATACGGGCGGAACTTTTGGCATAAAACGAGTGGAAAGTAAAAAAGCTAAAATAGCCGACCCTGCCAAGATCGGTGCAACCGTAACAGATGTAATCATGTCCGTTGCGAAACGGATCATGACCCCAACAATCATTCCCATCACAATGGGCACCGGGATCCATTTCATCACTTTATCAATTAAGCCTGACAATCCAAGCAGGATGACAAGAATATGCGCGGCTAGATACGCCCCAATCGCTTCATTAAGCGAATAATGTGTTAATGCACCAGAAACTAAGATGGCTCCTGCGATCGTACCGGCACCTGCAATCGGCTGCCGGTACTTTAGTGACAGAAAAATCCCAAGTAATCCGCCAAAGAAATCAACGGCAAACAGCCAGCTAATCGTTTCCACATATGTCAACCCGCCGTTTGTTCCACCGTTGATGATAATTAACGCTGGACCGGTACAGCCAAATATCGCTGCGACTAACCCTGCGCTTATCGTATTTACATTTAGATTGTGTCGTAAATCTTTCATGTTTTTTCGAAAATGCTGTTCCTTCATGACTTGATTATTCCTCCGAGTTCTCAAACCAAACGGTTAAATTTAACTTATCGATTATAGTAAAATCCACTATTTTATTATGATAATTCTGACAAACGATTTTGTATTCATCCAATTGGTTTGTACTCTTCTAATCCAATTAACAAACATCATGTAGGCATGCAATAAAAAAAGAAGCAGGTACCATCCATGATAGAGGGTACCTGCTTCTTTTTCAATTAAGGCAGTAAATAAAGAACGGCAAAGAAATGGCAGACTGTTCCTCCAAGAACAAAGAGGTGCCAAACAGCGTGGTGGTGTTTAAATAACTTCCACATATAAAAAACAGCTCCAATGGTGTAGCATAATCCGCCGATGATTAATAAGATTAAACCGGTTGGATGAAGATTTGCAGCTAAATCGTTCCATACAAATACGATTAACCATCCCATAACCACATAAAGCAGGGTAGAGGTGAAAAGGAATTTTTTTACATAAAAGGATTTAAAGACTGTCCCGCCAATAGCCAGTCCCCACACGACGCCAAATAATGTCCAGCCAACCCAGCCATCCACAGCAAGAAATAAAAACGGCGTATAGGTTCCGGCAATAAAGAAATAAATAGAAGTGTGATCCATAATTTCGAAAAAGTCCTTTGCCCGTCCAGGACGCAGTGCATGCAAGAGCGTTGATGAGGTATAGAGGAGAAGCATGGTTATTCCAAAAACCGTAAAGCTGACAACATGCCAGGCATTGCCATAAAGGGAGGCAAACACGATTAATATGACCAGTGCGGCAATGCTAAGAATCACACCTATTCCATGGGTGATTGAATTTGATAGTTCTTCTTCCTTTGAGAAGACATGTGTATTTGCCATTACAAACGACCTCCTTTTTCCAGTATTTGTAGAATACGGAAAAATAGTGTTTTCTATTCAGATTTCATTGTATCTGTAGCATATTCATGAAACCATAAAGAGTCTCTATTATATTCTTTTCTTAGAAGGTTCGGTAGTGACGTTTGTAATGGAGAAAGAATGGGTATATTAAAAACTTTTCATAGGAAGAGGAGGAGGGAGTAATAAAAAGGGTGGATTCGTTCCGTTGTGACAGTCATTTCCTTGAACCGGGCACGAATAGGGTAGATTCGTTCCCGTTGTATCAGTCTTTTATTGTAACAGGCATGAATGATGGTAGTTAACTGCAAGCAATTATTTCCTCGTTACCGTTACAATTCCCCCGCAAAAAAGTACTGCTCACATAAAGCAGTACTTTCTTCAATCATCGTAATAAATTATTTAATAGAATTGATTTCTCACCTTCAAACATAACTTTTCCACCTGGCTGTACCCATGCTTGTACTATACCTAATTTATCAAGCCCCTTGCTTATTTTTCCAACTCGTTCTCTAATTCTTGGAACATCCGGATTTCCGAGGATATAAAAGAGAGTATTAGAATAATTAAATTGCTGTTGAAATCGTATAATTTGTTCAAGTTGTTCGGCTAAATGAATACCGATTTGAGAGCTATCGAATATTCGATCTGTTCCCATATGATTGACTGCTTGATTTCCACGCGATTCAATTAAAAATCTGCAAGATTTTAATTCGGCAATGAGATCGACATCAGTTCCATTTCTTGCAAATTTTACAGTACATCCTTTCTTTTCGAAAAATGCTGCAATTGCTTGATTTACCTGAATCTGAGTCATAATAAATGGATCCCAATTTTTCATAGTTGAACGTGGTATAGACATGTTTTCAAGCCCCTTTTAAAATTGTTTATACTATATATATTTGCTATTGTAGGCAACTATTCCTTCTAAACTACACGACTTTTCTGATAATTCGGCATCAAATATTTCCCATTTTCTTGTAATCACTCAAAAAAGAATAAACACATTAGAGTCAAATTTCTGGATGAAATGCTTTGGATCACATAATTCAATCAGGTAAGAGGGAATCTAACATCTCTCATTCAGACGGGAGAAGTATCCCATTTTCTGACAGGGAACCGCTCCCTTGTTTTGTTTAATATGTTAAAATAATGATGAAAATTACATAAACTAACTAACTCTAACATGGCAAACTGTTTCGTTTGATCACATAATCAAAGAAACTTTTTTATCCACAATCGTGAAAATATAGGAGGTAAACAGTATGGCAAAAAAGAAGATGTCATCTCGCACTGTTGAGCTAATTGTATCAAATGCCTTAAAAATACCGGGGGTCAAGGTGGACCGCAAGGAATTTTTAACAAAAACATTTTCTGATGAGATGGATACAGAAATCTTAAGTTTGTTATTGCAGAACGGACCCATTGAAGCAGGGATCAACCAAGAGAAAATCAATAAAATGGCCAAATCCCTCATTGAAAAGCGAACCTTTCAAAGCTCAAGTGCATCGTTCGCTGCTGGTTTACCAGGAGGATTTGCCATGGCAGCAACCATTCCTGCCGATACGCTTCAATTCTTCGGAGTCGTATTACGATTGGCGCAGGAGCTGGCTTATTTATATGGATATAAAGATATATGGGAAGAAAATGAATTGGACATGGAACGCGTAAGAGGAGAATTAATCTTATTCCTAGGGGTTATGTTTGGTGTTGGCGGGTCAGCGGCAGCTTTAAAATTGCTGACATCCAGATTATCCGAGCAGTTATTTAGAAAGATGACGCAGCGGTCATTGTCCAGAACCATTTCCTCTGCCATTATTCGAAAAATTGCTGCTCAAATCGGCATAAAACTGTCCAAGGACACGTTTGCAAAGGGAATTTCAAAGGTCGTTCCGATTTTAGGCGGAGCTGTTTCTGGAGGAATCACCTATGCAACGATGAAAAAAATGGGGGTTCGCTTAAGTAATACTCTTTATGAATCCCTAGACTACACAGCGCAGGATTATAATAATGATGTCCAGGAAATCAAAAGAGAGATGCCTGATATTATCGATGCTGAATTTAGGGAAGTAGAAGAAGAAACGATAAAAGAAGCAACAAAATCGTAATATTGCAGAATCAATGAGCGATTCTCCGGCTAATTATGTTCATCTATCTTTCACCCGACCAAGTTTACTAATAAAAACCCAAAAAGCGCTTCCGGTACCAAGAAGCGCTTTTCTTTTCAATGCAGCAAGCGGCTGCTGCTTTAATTTAAATGGAATAAGTTCCTATTTAGTTTTTATAATAAATGATCCATGGTATGATTTTGATCCATCACTCCTTTCCTGCATTATTTTTCTAATGATCACCTGGGCCGATAAAACGTAATGCGGCAGGGGAAATGAACATAACTTTTCTCTTCGTTTCCTCCATTTGTATTCGGATCCAACCAGTCAGTTTACCGCCTTCCTGAGATATAAAGATGCTTAGTAAATCCTTCACCAGGAATGACCTTACTTCTTTTTTCATTGTTTTCAGCATGGTTAGAATCTTCATTGGAGTAACCGCTTTCCGGACCGGTATTACAGTTCCTTCTCCTTTTTTGATGGCGGCTAGAACAGGAACCTTTCGACGACGCAGAATAAGAAATATCATTCTTTCATCACTACCTTTCCGAAAAGATATAAGGGGTTCTTTTTCCCATGGCTTAATAATTCAACATTTACACTCTAAGTCCTCTACTTTCAGAATCATTTTCTATCGTCAATTTCTCGTGAATATCGCTTACTCTCTAGCTTTCCTGTGTAAATAGGAGAAAATCTATTAGCAAAAAAAATAGGATCTTCGGGGATGCTGTGGAAATAATGGATTCGGTTCTCGTGCTTTATTTATATAAAAGCAAAACTTCATGCTTTTTATAAAAAGAACAGGAAGGATAGATAAATCTTGTAAAACATACCAATAATATTAGTAACTTTAAAAAAGGTGATAAAGTATGAAAATTAATTTTATAATCGAGTCAGTCATTTTATTAAATGCCGGAGTAATCCTGATAAGATTGGCTGGAAAAAAATCAGTATCGCGAATGACAAGTCTTGAAACGGTAATTATCTTGGCTATTGGTACGACAATGGGACATGCCATAAAAGAAAAAAATCTGTGGGAAGTCATTGCAACCCTATTTGTTTTCGTCCTTTTCTTAATCATTTTTCAAAGGCTTCAATTAAAATTTAAATTTGTTGAACGGTACTTGATTGGAAGGGCAACACTGGTTATCAATGAGGGGAAAATCATTGAAGATAATTTAAAGAAACTTCGAATGACAAAAGAACAATTGGCAATGAGATTAAAGGAGAAAGGGATTGCCCACGTTTCTGATGTCAACCATTGAATCAAATGGTGATTTTGGCTTTGAATTATCTGACCTTGCCAAACCAGTTACAAAACAAATGCTTTTAGAAATCTTACATAAAAATAAGAAAGAAAATGAACAAAATAATACGGGAAATCTATTTGATCAAGTTCGAAACGAAAATATATAGACATCTTATTATTAGATTAAGTGAAATAGGAAGACATTGCTATATTTTTTAGTGCTATGCTGGAATCCGGGGTTTTTATAGAAAATAAAATTAATTTGTTAGATATTACAATTAATATCAAAATGCAGAAGGTGTCGACACATAAACAGAGCTAGCCTTCTTACTTGAGCAAGACTGCCACCATATAAAAGGATACTATTTTGGCAAGCCTTGTTCTGTAGAAGAGTTTGAAAAAAATATATGCAGAGGGACGGTTCTTTTCTTCCGTTTGGTTAAACTAACAGGCTATAATATAAAGACAAAAACTCTCTGTGGATATTCTCCATAGAGAGTTTTTTGAATAAATGGGGTGAACTGGACCGAATCTTTTTATTATTAACTTGCCTTTTCAATGGCTGGAGATGATTCCAATTGAAATTTAGATAGAATGTCTAAGAATAATTCTATTAATGGTCCAATCACTACTAAAAACAAGAGCGTTCCTATGCCGACCGGACCTCCTAATAAAAAACCCGCTGCCAAGGCGATTACTTATATGATTGTTGTTGCTGTTTTCACGGAATGATTACATGTTTTACAGATACTTAGCATAAAGGTATCTATGGGACCTGCACCAATATTGGAAAAAATGGTAAGAGCTGAACCAAGGGAAATGAGTGTAATTCCGAAAAGCAAGTAACCATAAGTCGTAATAATGAAATTAATATATAAGAAGAAATCGATAAATAATCCCGTAAATATTGTATCGAGGATGGTCCCGATTTTGATTTTTTCTTTTGTTAATAAGTAAGAGAAGAGTAATAGAATCATTCCTAACAAAATCACGGAAGTACCGATAGTTAAAGGTAGTTTTTTACTTACACCTATATAGAAAGTATGAACCTCCCGCGACTAAAGTCGCGAGTTTCTAACAGTCCTACGGACCGAAAGGACCCGACTGTTTGACTTAAAGCAAGCCACAAGATTCCTGCTTCACAGAGAACTGCATTTCTTTCGAAACGTCTTACACTCTCTCCATTGCCCAAAAGCTCGGCAAACAGCACACATGGTGCTGACAGGCACTCCCCGTAATTCCTACGGTAAAGGGTAAAACTAAGCACCTTTTTCTTCTTTTAAGACACGAATACCTTCTTCTTTTATATTTTTCGCAGCATTTATGTCGCGGTCATGCTCCTTTCCACAATTTGGACATACCCAAATACGGTCAGAAAGGGATAATAAAGTGTTTTTTTCTTTGCAATCCTTGCACTGCTTCGAAGAAACAAAAAAACGGTTGATAAGAACGACTTTTTTATTATTCCAAGCAGCTTTATAAGATACAAATGTAACAAATGTCGACCAACTTACATCAGCAATACTACGTGCTAGTTTTCGGTTTTTAATCATACCTTTTACATTCAAATCTTCCAACACGATAACTTGGTTTTCGTTAACGAGCCTTCTAGATTGTTGATGTAAAAAGTCATTACGAGTATTGGTGATTTTTAAATAAAGTTTCGCGATCTTTTGTTGTAATTTTTTATAATTAGATGAACCTTTCTTCTTATTTTTTAATTGTCATTGTAATTTTGCTAACTTATGTAATCGAATTTTTAAAAACTTAGGATTTTCAAGTTTATTTCCATTGGAGTCAATTAAAAAGTGGGTTAATCCTAGGTCGCAACCAATAATCTTATCTGAAGAAACAACAGTCCAATCGATTGTATTTTCAAGCGGAACAATTTCCTCCATTTTTACTGAAATGTTGGTTTGACCGCTACTATGTATAGAAATAGTTGCTCCCTTGATTCTTCCTTTCAGTCCGTTTTCTTTAAATAACTTGCGTTGTTTTTTAGAAAACTTCACTTTTACCCAACCTAATTTAGGTAATTTGATTTGTTGTTTCTCATAAATTTCAATATTTCCATTGGTTTCTTTGGTTGAGTATTTTTGTATAGAACTATGCTTGGATTTAAACTTTGGATAACCATTTTGACCTTTAAAAAAGCGGTCAAAGGCATCATCTACATGTTCCATCGCACATTCTAATGCGTACTTGTCTAGTACTTTCAACCACTTAAATTCAGGATGATCTTTTAATGTTAAAAAGGATTTTTTGAACTCTCCATTACCTAATATCTGTCTAGTTTCACGATATACTTCTAGCTTTTCATTTAAGTAAAAATTATAAGTAAAACGTGCGCAACCAACAGATTGCTTAATTAGTTCATGTTGCTTTGGTGTTGTTATGGCTCGAACTTTAATACCATAGTGATGAAGTTTTAATCCCTCTTTTGTAAGCTCTTTGTTACGTTCTTCAACACTTTTTCTCTCCACAACTAACACCTCCTTCTTTATGTTTATTTGATAGTATTATTTTACCAAACGGAACATATGTTTGTCATGTAATAACTCGGTAGAATCTAAAAATAACTATTTTTTCGAAGAAAAAACGCCCTAACTCATGACTGAAGTCAAAAGTGTGCGGGCGTGGGTCATCAATCTATGTTCAAGTTAAGCAGTGCTTTCGTTCTGTTATTAAAGTCCATTATTTTTTCAGAACAGTTACTATTATACAACTATTTTCACAATTTTAGGTAAGAACCTTTTTATTTTTACAGAAATTTAATTTATAATCTTTTTCAACAGGATATAGATTTAGAGTTAGAAAAGAATCTGACTTTCGAAAGAGAAGAGTAAAAAGAATAATAATTAGAACTAGTTGAGGTTATTTTGCATTTATAAATCCACTTATTAGGAGAACTTGCTTAGGAGGCTATAGGAAATGAATTTAATCGACCAAGCGATCATGTTTGCTGCAAAAGCTCATGAAGGGCAGACTCGTAAATCGTCTGATATTCCATATATAACACATCCATTTTCCGTCGGAATGCTGTTGCAGAAGGAGAATTGCTCAGATGAGGTGATTGCTGCAGGAATTCTGCATGATACGTTGGAGGATACCTCTGCGACATACGAGGAATTAAAAGAACAGTTTGGAGACAGCGTAGCCTATCTAGTGCGGGCAGCATCAGAGCATGATAAAAGTCTGCCTTGGGAAGAGCGAAAAAAGCATACGATTGAGCGCCTCAAAGATGCAACAGTAGAAGAAGTCCAAATTACGGCTGCAGATAAATTGCATAATTTGAGGACGATTCGCGAGGATTTTAAGGTCATCGGCGAGGAAGTATGGAATCGCTTTAAGCGGGGAAAGCGTGATCAGCATTGGTATTATGCCAATATCTTGAAGGCAATAGCGCCCCGAAGAAGTAAAGTAAAGCTGATACAGGAGTTGGAAAAAGAGGTTAAAATAGTCTTTGGGACATTAGATAGTCCTTATTGAGGGTAAAACTGGACAAAAGCAGTTAGAAAATAAAAGAACATGATCATTATGAACATTTATAAAAGGCTATTCTATTGATTTAAATATCGTGCAAAAATCAAGACGTTTCTTTTTAAGGGAACGTTTTTTCTTTTTCGGTAGAAAAATATTCTGTTTCATCAATATTATTTGTGATACCCATTTAGTTTAGAAAAATTCTTTTTCATCCGAATTGTTATCTGTAAATAATTTTACTCTGACATAAAACGTAAAGAATAACGTGAAAAAAGTAAGGTAGAACGAAATAAATAATAGCAATATAATAATAGTTAACAGATATCTAAATATTATAAAATTTTAGATTATAAAATTAGGAGAAACAGCAATGGCTAATGCAATCTATGCATCTATTTGATTTTTAATTTTATGGAAATGGGGAGACTGGAAGAATTGGCAGAAGTATTATCCAACGATCCTTTTCTTTATAGTAGGAGATTTTATTTTCTCTTTATTTATTGTCGGATCATTATCCCATGTGGAGATATAATCCTTCTGAAGGTGATCGCAATCATGGCTTGACCAATAGTCATATCTTATTATCGATTATTGCCATTAAGTATCCAGCAACGGCATTAATTTATTTATCAAAGTTTCCAGAACATAACATAATAAAACAAATCTTATATATAGGTTTTTGGGTCTTACTTTATACAGTTAATGAACTAATAGATTTATCTTTTAACCTCATAAATACTACAATGGCTGGAATTTGAAATGGTCAATCATTTTTAATGCACTTATGTTTACCTGCTTATACATACATTTTCGAAAACCATTAATCGCATGGTTATTTGCCATTGTCTTTATTCTATTCTTATGGTTTACATTTGATGTTCCTTCAACCGTATTTCGCTAAAAAAATCATGGGGACGGTTCTCTTGCTTCCATCAAAAGGAAGTAAGAGAACCGTCCCCATGTTCACTTTTAATTATGAAAATTCTATTTTTGTAAAAACTTGCCTCTATTTTTACAGAATTGTATGAATGTGATACGAAATTGTTATGTTAATTAAAAGTCACTATTATCTTACAGTAATATTTCTTCTCTATAATAATAGACAGATGGTTGGTAAGCCATTGAGATATTTCTTTTATAAGAAGATCAACCAGACTCCCTTTCTGGTTGATCCTTTTTTTGTGCAAGTGCGATTATGTTCGTTTCACTTGATCATTTTCATTATTTTTAAGGTGACATAGATTTCAAGTAGGTCATCTAGTTGATTAAAGTCGATGTTAAGAATGGATTCTATTTTTTTTATCCGTTTTCTCAGGGTATTTGGATGGATATATAACTGTTCAGCTGTTTGGTTAATATCTGCATTATTTTGAAAAAAGGCATGTAATGTGTCAAGATAAATCGTACTGTTTTCCTTATCTACCAAAATATCCTTTAATACTTCTGTATAATATTCATGAAGTTTATGTTGATGGATATTTGAAAGCAGTCTTGCGATTCCAATATCTTCAAAATGGCGCACGGCCTTATGTCTTATCTCATATTTTCCTAATTCTAGTGCCAGCTTTGCCTCATAAAAGCTGCGAAATAACTCCAAATTAGAAGCGTAATGACGGCCAATACCAATTTGACATTCTAAATCAGATAAACCCTGTTCCAATTTATTAAAAAGTTGCTGTGCTAACGATAACGATAATTCTTTACGATGCTTAGGCAGCAGGTTCTCGGAATCAAAAACGATGATAATGATATCTCCTTGAAGCAGGAAAGTAATCACCTGTAAAAATTGAGACGAAATAAGTGAACGAATTTTCCTCATAACCGATGCGGTATCGATGCTTGTTTTTGCCATTTTGTTTTTTTGATTTATGCGCAGCACCATTAATTCAGTTGGCATTGTAAAGTCCCAGCCCCATTGTTTTCCTTGTTTAATAAGCTGCTGCTCCGATTCTAGATTATTATAAAGCAGATTATAGAGAAAATTTTCTTTATAGGATTGATGAGCTTTTAATACAGATTCTTCATTCTTATAATAAGAAAGAAGTGCAGGTATGGTATGTATGACTTGCTCTATATAAACGTCAATCATCATACTAGGTTGTTCTTGAAAAAGGATAAATCCAAAATGATGATTCCCGGATATTACAGGGATAAGAAAGTAATGATGTTGTCCATCTTTTATCATCGTAAAAATCTCATTCTTACTATTTCCTGCTGACTGCTGATAAAAAAGAGATGCTAAATGTTTAAATTGTCCTCTTATTCCAGATTCCTCATATATCGGATGAAGATAAAAATGTTCATTCAACAGAAAAATTTCTTGCCCGATAAATAAAGAAATCCGCTGTAAAAATCCTTCCAGTCCTTGTTCTTGGAGCAATGACAGCCAATAATTTGTAGAGTGTTCATATACATAATGGTATAACCCCATTGTTTTAAGCTGGGCCAAATCTGCAGCCGTCTTTTTCAAGCTAAAAGGATTGATGTCATCTTTTAAAAATAAAACGGGTTTATTTAAGGTTTCAATAAATTCAAGCGTTTTGCGAGGAATATATGGTTCTGTTTTTCCATAGATAAGGATGCCCTTGACGCTTTGGATCGTAACATATTCATCAAGCATTGATATCTTCTCTGCATTACTCGGAATGATAAATAATACGGGTTTGTCTAGACATGCCGTGTCATCCTCGACGATTGAAAAACTATTCTCTTTTCCTTTCCATCCGCCAATGATTTCGACATGGTAAAAAGGGGAGGCACAGATCAGTTCTTGAAACGTTAGCATGTTAACTATTCTCCTTATTATCCGAATAGGGGGCAGCCCAGAAACGCTGTTTGGGAGATTCATGGTTCGTATTGAATCGTATCGATGGATTGGTCATTTTTTTCATTTCAAATCCATAAACCGCTTGATCGTAATAAGCATTCATGGGATCATGCAGATCCATAATTTCAATTGCGTTAACAGGACACGATGAAACACATACGCTTAAATCACCTTGGATTTGTCGATCATAGCACATATCACATTTATCTGCTTTCCTTGTCAATACATTGATGGAAATCGCATCAAAAGGGCAGGCGGCTACACAAAGGGTGCAGCCTGTACATTTTACATGATCAATCATTACGACCCCATTTGCCTTTTTCTTTATTGCCATTTCAGGACAATTAGCCATACAAGCCGGATTAGCACAGTGGTTACATGACATGGAAAAATGGTGAAAACGTTGCTCGGTCCTCATGGAATCAACATCAACACTGTGAATTTTTCGTCGAAAGGTATCCTTCTGCCCGTGTTCATTTTTACAAGCAAACTCACAGGAACGACAGCCCAAACACTTTTCAATATGAACTAAAAAACCTAATTGTTTCATAAAATCGTCACCTTTTCGCCAATTATTCTTCCATAGAGAATCCCATTTATTATATATAATCATTATATAAAATATTTAATATTGTTATTGTAAAAAATGTAACAAATTTTAAACACTTTGCGTTAACAAAGGAGAGAATGTATTAATGGACAACACAAATCGTACGACCAGACATGTCTGTCCGCGGAATTGTTATAGTTCCTGCAGCATTCTCGGTTATTCCAAAAATGGTCATTTAGAAAAGGTGACAGGTGATCCGAAACATGGTTATACGAAAGGGTTGCTATGCGCAAAAGGATATAATTATATCAATCAAGTTTATCATCCTGATCGACTTAAATATCCGATGAGACAGTATCCGCGGGGAAGCAGCAATTGGCAGCGAATTTCCTGGTCAGAAGCGATAGAAATCATTACCGATAAAATGATTGAACTGTATGAACGATATGGTTCCCATCTTTCATTAGCTTTAAATAAATACTCAGGTAATATGGGCGTACTACATCACGCGATAGAGGGGTTTTTCAATGGTTTAGGAAAGACCTCAAGAGCTGTAGGGAATCCCTGCTGGGCATCTGGAATGGAAGCTTTATATTACGATTATGGCGGATATCAAACCTCCGATATGGAAGATATCCTTGATGCCGAAACGATTATTCTTTGGGGAGTGAATCCGGTTTGGACGTCGATTCATTCCATGAACTATATCTATGAAGCGCAAAAAAAAGGGGCGAAAGTGATCACTATTGATCCTATTTATACGGAAACGGCGAAAAAATCAGATGCTTTTATCCAAGTGAAGCCTGGAAGTGATGGAGCTCTTGCAGTAGCGATTGCCAAATTTATCGTAGAGCATGAATTATATGATGTTGAATTTATCGAGAATCATACAGTAGGCTGGATCGAGCTAAAAGAGCATATTCAACTGCTATCCATGGAAGATGCATTAAAAGAATGCGGACAAAGGATAGAAGCGATTCAATTTATTGCAGAGAGATTATGTCATCATAAACCGGTTACGATTTGGATTGGTTTTGGTATGCAGAGAAATAAGAAAGGCGGACAAAATATTCGGGCCATCAATGCTTTAGCTGCCATGACTGGAAATATTGGAAAAAAGGGGAGCGGTGTTCAATTTGGACAGCGGGCGACAGAGAAATTTACATTTCAAATTTTGAAATATCGTCAAAATAATGAAGGAGATCAAAAAACGATAAGGCCGATTGATATCAATGATTTTGCTGTAGATGTTCAAAATCAACAAGATCCGCCTGTTAAATTTCTTTGGATCACTTGCAGAAATTTACTGACTCAAAGCTCAAATACCGAGGAGCTGAAAAGGGCGCTTGAGTCGATGGAATTGATAGTGACTGTTGAACATTTTATTACAGAAACGGTCCAAGTCTCTGATATTGTGCTGCCTGCAAAGATGCTATTTGAAGAATGGGAAATCGTGGCCAGCTATTGGCATCATTGGGTCAGTATCAATCAACCTGCTATTGAACCTTACTATGGAAGCAAAAGTGATTTAGAGATTGCACAACTACTATCACAAAAATTAAACGAGTATCAGGATGGTTTTAGTGCATTTCCCACTGATTTAACAGATGAAGAATTTATTGAAAGAGAATTTTCGGAAGAATTCTATGAACAGCTTCATATTAAAAACTGGCGCGAATTATTAAATGGGCCAAGAAGAGTAGATGTCCCTAAAACGGCTTGGAAGGATTTGCATTTCCAAACACCGTCAGGAAAAATTGAGCTTTATTCTACGCAAGCAAAAGAGAATCTATTGTCACCGTTTGGGTTGGATATGATGGAGGATCCTATTGACCATTCCCATTATCCATATACACTATTATTAAATCATGAGCCGTTCCGCATCAATTCACAATTTCAAAATCTAAACTCCTTTAAAGAAATTAACCAAGAGCCCTGTGTGTATTTACATCCATTGCTTGCAAAGGAAAAGGGGATTCTCCGTGATACAATGGTGAAGGTTTTTAATGAAAATGGGTCAGTCATCATTCGAGCAAAATATTCAAATGATGTACATCACCAAACACTATTTATATATCCGAACCATCCCGTCATCAATAAACTCATTACTTTTACACCTTCTGACATGGGACATTTTGTGACAGGGGGGAAAGGGAATGCACTCAATAACTTACATGTAAATATAGAAAGACGATCATAATCAATGGAATGGATGTTGTTTCATAGGTTTGTAACGAAAGTTTGAACAAGCCTGTAGAATATCATCCATTCTTTTTTTCATTTAGACTGCGTCTGCACGAATATACATAAATGAAAGATTTTGCAAAGGAAGTTTTGTGAACAAAGTTTTGTCTAAAATATTGTGAATCTGTGAACATTATTTGACCAGGGGAACGGATTTGCGTTTTCTACACCGTCGAACCATAAAGTTTGTATACACTTATACACTTGCTCACTTTTTAACATGATATTCTGTTTGTAGAAACAGAAGGGAGCCATAAAGATATGAAAACTTTTCTTTTCCTTTTTATGAACATCATATTGGCCGTTTCACTGTTAGGCTGTGAGCAGCAAGCAGAAGAAAGTATAAAAGATAAGATTCAGACTATGCCAAATGAAGAATATGTCGGTGATCCGCATCCTGAGATGAAGAGAGAAATGAAGTTAACGGAAGAAGAAAAAGTAGAATTTGAGACACTTCAGAAGGAAATTCAGTCTAAAAACGAGGTTGAATAATATGACTGCCATACAAGAAACGGTGATGGAACAAGATGAACAATTATTATATTATCAGTTGTTTTGGCATTACTATCGGGGAGATTTACATCAACTGACATCCATACAGTGGAAACAATTGGCCCAGCTATTAAAGGATTCTCATATTTTGGCGTTGAACGACGAAATAGATAAAGCCTTAAAGTTGCTAGGGAATGCGGATGTGACCGCGATTCAAACCTTTCAATATGAGTATAATCGCTTATTTGTCGGCCCTAATCAATTATTAGCTTCTCCATTTGAATCCAGTTATCGGAACTATGAAGGAACCGTTTTGCAGAGGGAAACCTTGAACGTCCGGAACTTTTATCATTATGCGGGGCTACAGGTGGCGCAAGAAGGACAGTTTCCGGATGACCACATCCAATTTGAATTGGAGTTTGTTCTACATGTATTAAGTGATCCAACGATGCAGGATAACCGGCAAATATACAAAATGTTTTTGGAAAAGCATCTCTTGCAATGGGTATTTAAACATTGTGAACGGATTGTACAAAACAGCCAGCATCCCATCACAAACAGTATGGCTGGTTTATTGAAAGAATTTTTACAACTTGAACAAAAGAGGATAGAAGGTGGGGATCAAGATGTTAACTGAAAACTTTTCTCGCCGAACTTTTTTAAAGGGTTCTGCAGCATTAAGTACATTATTAGGACTGGGGGCAATCGGCAGTAAAGCTGCGAAAGGATTGGTTCCAACAGCCCAAGCGGCAGAAAGTAGTAGAATACAGCAGTTTTATAATGCCTGTCCTCGTAATTGCTATGACACCTGTTCCATTGTCACAACAGTCGAGGATGGAAGAATCACGTTTATCACAGGAAATGAAAACAACACGTATACAAAAGGACGACTATGTGTAAAAGGAAATACCTATCCAAGGGTTGTCTATTCTCCTGATCGAATTAAATATCCGATGCGGCAAAAGGGACGCGGTTCTGGTGATTGGGAAAGAATAAGCTGGGATGAGGCTTATACAATCATTGCCAAGAAAATTCTTGAGATCAAAAAAGAGTACGGAAACACGCTGCCAATCTGTCTAAATAAGTATTCTGGTAACTTTAATATTTTAAACTATGCAACAGAAGGAATGCTTTCTAGTATCGGCTATACAACACGAGCACAAGGAACACCTTGTGATCCAGCCGGATCGGATGCACAAGCTTTTGATATGGGAGCAGCTTATAACAATGATCCTGAGCAATTTATGGACGCCGAATATATCATTTTGTGGGGAGCGAATCCTGCTTGGACGTCAGCTCACTCTATGTATTTTATTGAGCAAGCAAAGGAAAAAGGGACGAAGCTCGTGGTGATTGACCCATTAATAACGCAAACCGCTTCTAAGGCAGATGAATTTATTCAAATTAAACCAAGTACAGATGGGGCTCTTGCCCTTGGCATGATTCGTTCTATCATGGACCACCAGTTATTTGATGCAGCATGGGTCAATAACCATTCCGTTGGATTTAATGAATTTGTCTCCTATGTGAAAAAGAACATCACGCTTGAATGGGCATCCGAAAAAACAGGTGTACCGCAGCCCGTAATCGAACGGATTGCCCGTGAATATGCAACGGCAAAGCCTGCTAATATTTGGATCGGGTTTGGAATGCAGCGTCATACGAATGGAGGTTCTATGGTTCGTGCGATCGATGCGCTTGCTGCGATGACCGGCAATATTGGTAAAAGGGGAGGCGGAGTGAATTATATCGGGGAAGAAACATGGGGCTTTAATTACCATACGATGAGCTTTGGCGTGCCAGAAGGAACCGTTGGTGAAGCGGATCGTTATGTGAATATGAACAACTTTGGTGCGCAAGTCCTTGACGCGAATGATCCTCCGATCAAGATGATGTGGATTGCCTGCCGTAATCCGATGGCGCAAGATCCTGAGCCAAATGTTGTCAAAAAGGCATTTGATCAAATGGATTTGGTCGTCACAGCTGATTTGTATATGAATCAAACAGTGGAATATTCGGATATTGTTCTACCTGTCACGACACCATTTGAGACAGTAGGCATCAACGTAAGCTACTGGCATTATTGGATGAATGTGAATGAACAAGCGATCAAACCTTTATATGAAGCGAAGAGTGATTTAGAAATTGCCATGGGACTTTCCAAGAAATTAAATGAGCTGCAGCCAGGTTCCTGTACATTCCCTGTCTCAGGAAATCTAGTAGAATGGGTTGAAAAAGAAATTAACGATGATATTAGGGAGTTATTTGGAGTCAAAAGTTGGGACGAATTACGAAAAAATGGAGGGACCGTGAAGGCGAATGAAAAGGTCACCGTTGCCTGGGAAGACCTTAACTTCAGAACGCCATCCGGCAAATATGAATTTTATTCAGAAAAGGCTGTGGAATATGGTCACCATCCACTTCCGGTGTTTGTAGAGGAGTACAAAGCACCCGCAGAATATCCGATTCGTGCCATCTCTCCACACTGGAAATTAGGCATTCATAGTCAATTTCAACATACGGATTGGTTAATGGCCATTCAAGATCATCCATTTGTTGAAATACATCCTGCTTTAGCGAAAAAATACTATATTCAAGATAATGATCTTGTTCATGTCAAAAATGAAGCAGGCTATTTAACACTGCCAGCCAAATTGACGAAGACCATCCCAACGGATACAGTCGTGATGTATGAGGGCTGGTGGAAAGATGTTAATTATACAGAAAACTTTAATGTGAAGGCAATCCCTTCAGATATGGGTGATTTCCAGTCAGGTCAGCGGGGAATCGCCTTCCATGATAATTTTGTCAAAATCGAGAAAGCGTAAGAAGGAGGGGATATCATGGCGAAAAAACTAGGTTTTTTAGTGAATATTGATCGTTGTGTCGGCTGCCATGCCTGCGAAATCTCTTGTAAAAGCTTTTATCAGCTCGAACCCCAGATGAGACGGAGAACCGTTCGGGAACTGCCGGAAGATTTAGTAGGCTCTCTAGTCCGTGCTTTTTTATCAACAGCC
Organism: Niallia oryzisoli; assembly: GCF_036670025.1. Taxonomy (NCBI): domain Bacteria; kingdom Bacillati; phylum Bacillota; class Bacilli; order Caryophanales; family Bacillaceae; genus Niallia; species Niallia oryzisoli. The sequence goes on from NZ_CP137640.1 coordinate 3,031,716, forward strand.
TGTAACCATTGTGATGAGCCTACCTGTAAAAAGGCTTGTCCGGTTGGAGCCTATACGAAGCGTGAAGAAGATGGAATTGTTGTTCATAATCAGGAGCTTTGCATTGGTTGTCAAATGTGTAGAAAGGCATGTCCATTTGGGGTTCCCCAATACAATCCAGTTAAGAAAAAAATGGATAAGTGCAGCATGTGTTACGAACGTCTGGACGTCGGGGAATCCCCCATTTGTGTTTCGAAGTGTCCAATGGAGGCAATTGAAATCGTTGATTATAATGAAGTTCAGCCTATAGGCACGGTGAGCGTGGTGCCGACCTTTGCCGATCAGTCCATTACTCACCCAACGACACAATTTATTTTGCCAAAACCAGGCAAACAGATTAGGAGGGCTTAATAATGCATGATCTTCCACTCGTGATCTTTACCATTTTATCACAGCTCATTCTAGGCGGATTTGTGACACTTTGGTGGTTGGATCGAAAATATGGTGGTATCTCACAAAAAACAGGGTTATTGATTTCAATATCGTTTCTCATACTGGGTGGCATATCCCTTCTCGTATCAATGCTTCATTTAGGTCAACCGTTCCATGCTTATCGCGCGATTCTAAATTTCGGTGTTTCCTGGTTAAGTCGTGAGGTAACGTTCTATGGCGCATTCATTGGATTGATTCTATTTTATACATGGTTTTGGTATAAGGATGATGGATCAAAACGGGGTCTAATTGGCTGGATTACTGCGATTATTGGCGTTATCGCCATCTTCTCATCTGCTAAAATTTATATGATCCCATCCATTCCGGCATGGAATGGAGTCAATACTCTTTTCGCCTTCTTTTTAACATCGCTCTTATTAGGACCTCTATATGTGGCTGCCATTTTAGCCATAAGAAACGAATTAGGAGTGAATATTTCAGGGATTTCGATTTCGGCACTAATTGTAACTGCAGTGGTGATGGTTGTTTATTTTTCATCCTTGTTTGCCGGTCTGCCTGAGGCCGTTGAAACAGCTAAATTAACGTTTAAACATATCTTGTTTTGGATTCGGATTGTAACGTTTGTGACAGCCTTTCTTTTATTAGGTTTATCCTATAGAACTAGTAAATGGCGTTCTGTAAAAATTTATTCTGCGGCATTTTCTGTTTTATTAGTCAGTGAATTTTTAGGTAGATTTCTATTCTATGAAACAGCAATTCATTTGTAAGTACTAGTTTATGGGGGGTGGGTCAAGATGGATTTATTTAAATGGGTAAATGTATTGGATAAAAAAATGACGTCAATAAGTGTGGAACCCAATCTATGTACACATTTGATTTCACCGAAAAGCACATGTCAGAGCTGTGTCAAATACTGTCCAACAAAGAGTATTACTTTTACAAAAAAGCAAATTCAAATGGATGAAAATTGTCTGGAGTGCGGTCTATGTTCAACTGTGTGTCCGACCAATGCCCTGTTATTTACCCGTCCTCCGCTTAAACAAGTCATTTCTGAACTTGTTCATCAATGTGAACAACAGGAAAAAGTGTATTTACATTGTGAAAAAATGCCGGTTTCAGATCGAAATGTGACAAGTATATCGGTGCAATGTTTAGGGATGATTCCAAGAGAAGCGTGGGTTACCGTGCTTAATAAGTGCAAAAATCTTACAATCTATCATTCTGATACAGGTTGTTCGAGCTGTGAAATCACAACAGGTGAAAGGGTTTGGAAGCAAGAGCTTCATGCTGCCGAAAAGATAGCGGGTTCTTCGATAGAGATTTCATCCGCGATTAAGCATTCAATGAAAAAGGAACAGTATGATAAAGATCGGCGCGCCTTCCTCTCAAACTTTTTTACTGAAATCAAAGCAACGAATAAACTTGCCTTTAGAGAACTATTAGGGAGTCCCGAGGTTCAATCCTATCAAGAAAAATTACAAGTTAATTCTCTTTCAAAAATAAAAAGAGAGTGGGAGGAAGTATCCAACCAAATTTTTGAAAAGATGACCAATGAGTCTGTTTATCCTTATATGAATAAACGGGTACTCTTGCTAGCTGAATTGCAGGTAAATGAAGATTTACAAAGGCAAGAGGATATCAGGCTTCCAGCGATTTCATCCTATTGCAGCTTTTGTGGTGCTTGTACCATTCTATGTCCAACAGATGCTTTGAAAATGGAAACGGTGAATAATTGTCAATCCATCACGCTTCAGCCTTCTAAATGTGTAAACTGTTCTTTGTGCGAAGAGATATGTTTTACTAAAAGCATTGTTTTGGAACCACAACAAAATAGAAGCCTTCTTAAAGAGACAGTAACAGTTGCACAAAATGGGTAAACTGCACCAGACTTTCTTTTAAAAATTATGAAAAGTATAGAAGAGAAGGACATTACCTAAAATTTGTAATATCCTTTTCTTCTTAAATACTCTGTAAAAAGAAGGTGGAGAAGCAAGAGAACCTGACCTAAGCCTTCTGCACCTTAATCCGATAACTATCTTAAAGTAAAGAAAATGATATTTCTGTAAAATATTGCCTCTGTTTTTACAGAATTATACGAATATGATAAGAAATTGTTATGTTAATTAAAGTGGCTAATATCTTATAGTAATATTTCTTCTATATAATAAGAGACAGATGGTTGGTAAGCCATTGAGATATTCCTTCTTAGAAAAGTAAAAGATCAACCAGATTTCCTTTCTGGTTGATCTTTTTTGTGCGTTTTTCAAGTTTTATTGATAGTTCTGGGTTTACAAGTGAGAAGGGGTTCCCGACATTTAATTCTTAATCCCAATCCTTAAATTTTTGCATGATTTGTTCTTTTTTTCTTTGGAAAAATGACTTTTTACTGTTGTCTTTTCTTTGCTTTTGCCATTCGTAAGAGCTCGCAAAACCAATCAGGGTTAGACCGGCGATGATCAGGTAGCCCCACCATGGGAAGTTGCCCCAAAATGGTCTTGTTTGCAATAGGACATTTAGCAATAATACGCTGATACCAGTAAAGAAATAGGCTTTAATACGGAATTGCATACCGCTTATTATAGAAGCTAAAGATAGTACCCCGATAATCAGAGCATCATATATCGTATTGCTGTACAAGGCATCAGTTACTAGAGTGATCGTAACAATCAGAAGCACAACTAATTGAATGATCCTCATGACCTTTTTATAATCTTTCCACGTATTCCTGCTTAAATAGATGGTTAACAGGATAAATGGCAGTGTATACAGCTCCGTTTCAATGTATTGGTTAATTTCAAATTCTGCTAGCGTAACATAGTACGGTAACAATATGGAAATAGCCGTGATCGTTTTTACAATCATTTTTACTATTAACGCTTCAAACCGATTGATCATGCTATAAAAATAATAAACAACCAATAGAGAAGGTAAGAGTTTTACCCATAATGGATCGGTGCCAGGAATAATGATAAACAACATCAATACATAGATACTAGCAATTAAGGTGTACCAGTCAATCTGCAGCGGTTTAAACGAAACTAACAGTTTAAAGCCATAACGACCAAATAGATGGAGTGCCAAAAAGACTGCTAAGACAAGGCCAAATTGCATCCATTTTTCAAGAAAAGTGAGAGTAACGGAAATGTAAATGGTAGCTAGCAATAATGGTATGATCGTAAATAGCTTCCATTTTCTTCGATGCAGTAAATATAAAGTGAAAACAGTATATAAAGCTACTAAAACTAGATTGGCAAAGTTCAACTCTTCTGTAAACGGAATAAAAATGACTAATCCTAAGCATGATTGTGGAATCAGGTACCAATCCATCCGTTTTTTCCATGCTTCGTTTCCGATCAGCCATAATATGGAAATGATCCCGGTAACGATTAAAAATAAATGCTCGCCATAGAATAGAATGTCCCAATGATAAAAGCTGATCGTGATATAAATGATAAATGGAAGGACAGTAAATCCTAAATATAAGAATAATCTTTTTTCCCATTCATTTACTCGACTTAATGTACTAAAAATATATGGTACTAATCCAAGCAGCAGGATGGATGGCTGTAATTCGGCAAAGAAAATATAAAAGATCGCAACAAGCAGGACCGGTACTAAAAAGGCATGTGCCGTCCAGAAGTAATACGGCCTTAATTCTTTAACCTTTCTACCAACGATTTCATAGACTCCTAACAGAATGATTGGAATGAGCAAAAAGTGCATAACAGCTAATGTGTTATGATTTTCAAGCCCAAATACATGGGCCAGGGATGCTAAAAAAGCAATTGATGTAACACTGACTAATGTCCACAACCCTAGGTGCTTTACTTTGTATACAAGTAAAACATAGATTGCGATTCCAACAGCATATATGGATGATGTCAGAAAAGGATGTTCATAGCCTTCTAACAGAGTTGAAAGCATCCCAAATGTATAAAGCGTTACGGCTGTATAAAACGTGCTCAAATCTAATGCCTGCTGGATTCTCGATTTCCAAACATAGCTTATTGTAAATAAAAGCAGTCCGCCAATCGCTAAATGACCCATGATTTCCACTTGGTAACGGTAAAAAGGAATTTCCCGATCCAGCGTATCAAAAAGACAGATCCATGAGCATCCCCAGCTGACCGAGTATACCCAAGTAGATACTTTCTGCCATTTCTCGTTGATTGGGTATTTAAAGGTCAACAGTGCAATAAGTCCGAATGCGAAAAAGAGAATAGACGCATGCCACAAATCTTCGCTTCCGACAGCAGTAAGAATCATGAGGATCATCGTTGCGATTGAGACGATAAAGCTGCTAGTCTTAACGGGGATTAAATATGTAATGCTGTTTTTTACGTAAAAACCGAAAAACATCAGTGCGGCAATACTAAACAAATATAAATCAACGTAGCTTTCTTCGACCCCTTTAAACAGAATGAAATAGCTTTGCAGCCCGGCTGAAATAAGAAAAATAGGTGCAAAATAGCGGAAAATAAGAGTTTTCGTGATATTTGACAAATAGATGTAATTGAACGCGATTATGATATAGGCTGCAAATAGCACAATCGAATCTTCATCCGAGCGTAACAACAGCCCCTGAATGCTGATAAAAACAAAGGCACAAAAGGAGATAATCGCGCTTGTGATTTGAAAAATCATTTTTAGCTCATTCTCTTTATTTGTATATTTTTGCACCATCAAATAAAGAATTCCAATCAGAGCAACGCCGATATAATTAATATGCTGCAGGAAGGAATTTTCAATTAATTGGTACATTCCATAGACAAAGAGAAGGGTGAAAATATAGTGATAGTACTTCGTTTTATTTACGTAAACCATCGAAATATAAAGTGCTGCCGTAATTAAGAGATTAAAGCTGTAAAAAGTTTCATTTTCATAGAAAAATAATAAAAGTAATGTACTAACAATTAAATTTAATTGCGCGTAAACAGGCAATTCTTTGATAAATAAGGTGAACCTTTGATTATTTTTCCACTTATGAAAGCCGAATAATAGCAGCGCATTATAGAGCATTATTCCGAAGTAGAAAAAATCACGCGGTAAATAGGTCATTCCCAATAAAAAGCCAACCCCGATGGTCGCTGTAAGGTAGGAAAACCAAACAAATAACCTGTGTTTATATTTAGAAGCTAGATAGGCGTACATCGATAAGCAGATTATGCTTCCCATAAAACCTAATAAATATTTTCCCCCGCCATAGAAGGAGAGCCAGCTTCCCAGCAATGCAAAAAAACCGATTGAGATGATGGAGATTGGAAGAAATAAACTGCCCAATGTCATAAAGGCAAAAGCCGTTTTGTGAATATGCAGGTATTTATCCGCAACATAACTGCTGGCAAAAAATACGCCGGATACCATTGAAACGAGTATGACCTTAAACAAATTATTCATCGTGCTCCAGTTACTTGTTCCAAATACTAATCCGCCAATAAAAAGAAGAATGACCCCAAGGATCAGTGCCCAAGAAATATTTCTTTCTCTTATTTGTTCCGGTGTTGGAGCAGTTTTTGTTTTCATTGGTTTCGCTTTTTCTTTGGTGAGCGTTTGTTTCTTACGTGCAGCTTCCTCTAATATGCTTTGTTGTTCGTCCAGCTCTTGTACATACAAAACGTAGGCTTGATTGATTTTTTGAAAGTCTGCTTCATTAATGTAATGGTTTTCCTTTAATTGCTGTAATTCCTCTCTGAACACCTGCCTTCGAGAATAGGGAATTTTATTGTGCATACAATTCGCCTCCTTTTAAGGTTTTCATTCCCTTCCATACAATAGCATTTTATTTCGAAATATTCTCTACATATTTATTATAGCAATCAAAGGGAGTATTGGGTCTTCCATTTTTTCATTTTAGTTGCAGTGTAAGAGTTTTGTTACTATACTTGTAAACTGTCATAGGGAAGAGAAAATAGCAAGAAATAATAAAGAAAGAGAAAGGGGGGTCTTTTTGAAAGAAATTGAGAAAAAGACAGCACTCATTGCCGGAGCAAGCGGGTTGGTTGGCAATGAATTGCTTCATTATTTACTAGAAGGACAGGAATATGAGCGCGTAACCGCCCTTGTTCGGTCCACATTAAACATGAAACATCCAAAGTTAGAGGAAAAAGTCATCCACTTTGATGAAATGGAACAACAAAAAGAAATTTTTGCAGTAGATGATGTGTTTTGCTGTTTAGGAACAACGATCAAAAAAGCAAAGACAAAGGAAGCCATGTACAAGGTGGATGTTGAATATCCTGTTCAAATGGCCAAACTGGCAAATGACAAAGGAGCAAAACGTTTTCTTCTTGTCAGCTCGATGAATGCGAACCCTCATTCCTCCATTTTTTATCCAAAAATAAAGGGAAAGCTTGAAGAGAAAATAAGCGAAATTCCTTTCGAAAGTATCTCGATCATGCGTCCATCCTTACTTTTAGGAGAACGGGACGAATTCCGTTTTGGGGAGCAGGCCGGAGAATTTTTTTATTCTCTTTTTTCGTTCCTTTTTATCGGACCGCTTAGAAAATACAAAGCAATTCAAGGACGCACAGTCGCACTGGCCATGTATAAAATTGCCCAAATGAATAAAAGAGGTATAGACATTTATTCTTCAGAGAAAATAGAACAAATTAGTATGAAGTAAAAGATAATATTATTCAAGCACTAACAAATATTGAACGATATTTGGCGGTATATACGTTACATTTACAACCTTATAGCCGATACTTAAGTGCTGGGACAACGTTTCAGCACAATTTTTCCGTATTGGCTCAGTGGGGGCGTGAAGGCTAGTATGAACACGCAGTACTATATTTGTATTAAATTGACATTGGATAATCATGACATGTCTTCCGGTCCATGCCTGACCAATCATTGTTGGGTGATTTTGGGAAAAATGGCACATTTCTACCCATCCTCTCGAAGAAATATAGGTTATTTTATGAAAAATTAGCTGTTTTTGTTATTTGCAAAACTATAATACTAAAAAGCGGATAATTCTATCATATTGCACTATGTGCTAAGTACACAACATGAAATAAAAAACCTCGCCCAAACACTACAAATATACCTAACTTCAGCTCACGAATAATACAGCTAAATAATGAAAAAATAAGATTCAATTTCTGCTGCTGCTCGAGAAGTTTATAGATAGCACATGAAGATTGAGAGGGATAGTTCATGAGTGACATCGTAGAAGCAACAAAAGGGTTTGTAAAACAGAAGCTGTTAGGTGAAGGTTCCGGCCATGATTGGTGGCATATTGAGCGGGTATATGTAAACAGCCTGAAAATTATGGTTGGCACAACTGAAGTTGTACAGAAGGAAGTTGTCGAACTGGCAGCGCTTCTCCATGATATAGCAGATTGGAAATTCCATAATGGAGATGAAACGATTGGACCAAGGACTGCACGAGAATGGCTGGAATCACAACAGGTTGATGAAAAATTGATCGGCCATGTCTGTCAAATCATAAAAGACGTGTCTTTTAAGGGAGCCGGGGTGCAAACGGTTATGAAAAGTCTTGAGGGACAAATTGTTCAGGATGCTGATCGATTAGACGCAATCGGTGCCATCGGTATTGCACGAACGTTTGCGTACGGCGGCTATAAAAAGAGGGAGTTATTTAATCCCGACATTGAACCGAGCATGCACCGAACAGCAGAGGAATATAAATCACAGCAATCAACCACAATTAATCATTTCTTTGAGAAACTCCTATTACTTAAGGAGCGAATGAATACGCCAGCTGCGAAAGCATTGGCAAGTGAACGGCATCAATACATGGTCAAATTTCTAGAAAAATTCCTGCTCGAAAGCCATCAAGAAAAATCTGTTCATTTTGAAATGATAGCTCAATTTAAAGATTGAAGCACAGGGACGGTTCTCTTGCTTCCATTGGAAGCAAGAGAACCGTCCCTGTGCACTTTAGGAGGGCAGCCTCATTTTTTGGTAAAAAGACCCTTGCATTCCAGGTTAGTTTAGCATATAATAACATTAACAATTAACAAATCGTTAATCAAAATAACAAGAAAGCCGGTGATCCTTTGTCTAGTAATGAAGAGGCTTTAAAACATTATGATTCAAATCTATACCGAACTCCTGACGGGTACACATCGGATATTGCCGTTTTCACGATTATTTCTGAAGAGGTAGGGCCGCATAAGCCGCCAAAGAAGACCTTAAAGCTGATGTTGATTAAACGGGCACTAAAGAATAGTGAAGGACACCCTAATATTGAAGGCGGGAAATGGGCACTTCCAGGCGGTTTTATTCAACCAGAAGAAACAGCCTTCGAAGCAGCAGTCCGCGAACTGGAAGAAGAGACTGGTGTAACCGGAGTCAAAATTAAACATTTCGGGGTTTATGACAAATTAGGCAGAGACCGACGCGGCTGGATCATCTCAAATGTTCATTATGCAATTGTTCCAGAATCCGTTGTAGAAAAAAGAAAAGCGGCAGATGATGCTTCAGAGGTTGAATTGTTTGATATGGATGAACTTAAGCATCTAGAGCTTGCGTTTGATCACGCAAAAATTATCGACGATGCCATTTGGTTTATTAAGAAAGATATGTCTCTTACAACATTGGCGAAGAATTTCCTGCCAAAAGAATTTGTCCTTTCCGAGCTGCAGGGCGTGCTACTGACGGTTTTAGACGAGCCATGGATCAAATTGGATGCTCAGTTTTTCAGAAAAGCACCATCCTTGCCATTTATCGAAAAGGTCGTGTATAACGGAGAACCGAAAAAAACCAATAAATGGTCAAAAGGAAATGCACAGCTCTATACGTTCAATGAGTATGAACCGTTTGTTTCAATCTATAGTGCAAAATATTAGCAGAAATTTTTTTAAGTCATTTGATTAACGTATTGTTAATCGTTAATTATAGAAGGGAGAAATAAACATGAAAAAAGCATTAATTAATATCGATTATACCGTAGATTTTGTCGCAGAACACGGAGCATTAACCTGCGGAGAGCCTGGCCAGGCGATTGAAGAAGCCATTACGAGCCTTACAAAGAAGTTTATTGAAGAAGATCATTTTGTCGTTTTTGCCATTGATGCACACCAGAAGGAAGATCCCTTTCATCCTGAGACCAAGCTTTTTCCGCCTCATAATATCATTGGGACGAAAGGCCGCGACCTATATGGATCATTAAATACTCTTTACGAGAACAATAAGGAAAAAGAATCTGTTTATTGGATGGATAAAACTCGTTATTCTGCCTTTGCAGGAACGGATTTAGAATTGAAGCTGCGGGAACGGGGGATTACCGAGGTCCATTTAGCCGGTGTCTGTACCGATATTTGTATCCTTCATACGGCTGTGGAAGCCTACAACAAAGGCTTTGACATCGTCGTCCACAAACAGGCAGTCGCTAGTTTTAATCCTATCGGTCATGACTGGGCATTACAACATTTTACCTCCTCACTTGGGGCAAAAGTGATTTAATATATCATAAGTTTTTCAATTTTTGTAAAAAATAACATTTTAAAGACGATCGGTTAAAAACAATTGCAGGAGGGATTCAAAATGAAAGCAAATCACATAGATGACAGTTTAGCGCTTCATACAGATTTATACCAAATCAACATGGCAGAGACCTATTGGGAGGATGGTATTCATAATCGAAAAGCCGTATTTGACCTTTATTTTCGCAAAATGCCCTTTGGAAACGGGTTTGCCGTTTTTGCCGGCTTAGAAAAAGTGATCGAATACTTAAATGGACTAAGCTTTACAACATCAGATATAGACTATTTACGGGAACAGGGGTATCAGGAGGACTTTCTTCAGTACTTAAAGGACCTTCGCTTCACTGGGAACCTCCGTTCGATGGAGGAAGGCGAAATTGTTTTTGGCAACGAACCGATTCTCCGCATCGAAGCACCTCTTGCTGAAGCTCAGCTTGTAGAAACAGCTATCTTAAATATCGTCAATTATCAAACATTAATTGCTACAAAAGCAGCACGTATCAAACAGGTAACCGGTAATGATATCCTTATGGAATTTGGCTCAAGACGGGCACAGGAAATGGATGCAGCGGTTTGGGGTGCAAGAGCTGCTATTATTGGCGGATTTGATGCAACCAGTAATGTAAGAGCAGGTAAACTGTTTGGCATTCCAGTAGCCGGTACACACGCCCATTCCTTTGTACAGGCCTATAAAGATGAGTATACCGCGTTTCATAAATACGCCAAAACTCATAAGGACTGCACGTTTTTAGTCGATACTTATGATACGTTAAAATCAGGTGTTCCTACAGCGATTAAGGTTGCAAAAGAATTAGGTGACAGCATTGAATTTAAGGGTATCCGAATTGACAGCGGTGATTTGGCCTACTTGTCAAAAGAAGCGAGAAAAATGCTGGATGAGGCCGGTTTTACTGACACAAAAATCGTGGCTTCAAATGACCTTGATGAACTAACGATTATTAATTTAAAACAAGAAGGTGCAAAAATTGATAGCTGGGGCTTGGGAACGAAGCTGATTACAGCCTTCGATCAGCCTGCACTAGGAGCTGTTTACAAGCTCGTGGCGATTGAAAATGAACAGGGAGAGCTTGAGGATACAATTAAAATTTCCTCAAGTCCGGAAAAGGTTTCAACACCAGGGAAGAAAAGAGTTTATCGGATTATCGATAAAAAGGATCAAAAATCAGAAGGGGACTATATCACATTAGAGAACGAAAATCCGAACGAGGAAAAAAGCCTGCATATGTTCCATCCGGTTCATACGTACATCAGTAAATATGTGTCCAATTTTGAGGCAAGGGAGCTCCATCAGGATATTTTTCAGGATGGAAAATTGATCTATCAACTGCCTGAACTGAAGGACATGAAACAATTTGTCAAAGACAATCTTGCCTTTCTCTGGAATGAATATAAACGTCCATTAAATCCTGAAGAGTATCCTGTCGATCTAAGCCCGAAATGCTGGGAAAATAAAATGGAGAATATTAAGGAAGTCAGAAAAAAGGTTGAAAATCTAAAGTAATTATTCAGGAAGGGAAGACGAACATGGGACGGTATGGAGTGTTTGGTTCTGCATGTGATCCTATTACCATTGGGCACCTTGTCACAATGGAAATGGTGATTGATAGACGAAAGCTGGACGGTATGATTCTCATACCGTCTTCCATTAAACGGAGGGACAAAGGGAGGGAGTTAACCTCTAACGAACATCGGTTGAACATGGCTCGGCTGGCAACTGCTGATAACCCAAAAATTCAAGTAAATACGATCGAAATGGATGCAGAAGGCTGGGAAACCTATACGTATGAAACGATGAAAAAGCTTAAAGAGGAATTTCCAAACGATGAACTAATATTTGTCATGGGAGCAGACAATCTGCAAAATATTGTTGGCTGGCATAAAGGACATGAGTTGATTGAAAGTAACTACTTTATTGTAATGGGGAGAGAAGGCTATGATATGGCAGATATTATCGCTAAGGATTCGTTTCTGATCAAAAATGAACATCGTTTTGACTGCCTGAGTAAAGGAGTTAATATTGAAACAAGTTCAACGCTTATTCGCTCCCGGATTAAAGACGGGTTAAGTGTGCGTTATCTAGTCCCGCAGCCAGCTTTGGAGTATGCATTGGAACACGGGTTATATAGTTAAAAGCTTTTTTCATTAAACTGGTTGAGGTGAACACGATGCTAAACAAAATAAAAGGGGCATTATTCGGATTGGCAATTGGGGATGCTTTAGGCGGCACGACAGAATTTTTAACAAAAGTGGAAATTTCGCAAAAATACGGTGTTGTAAGGGAAATCATCGGCGGAGGCTGCTGGCGGTTAGAAAAAGGAGAAACAACAGACGATACGGCGATGACTGTTGCAGTGGCAAAAGGGATCCTCAAAAACTCAGAAGATCCCATTGAAGCGATTGGAGAGGAGTTCCTCAAATGGTATGAAACAAGACCGAAGGATGTTGGAATGATCATTAGTACAGTACTGGGCACTTTTAATGGCAGCTGGTTTAATAGTGCCGAAAAGGCCCATTATCAATTACTGCAGGAAAGGTCTGCCGGCAACGGTTCTCTCATGAGATGTCTGCCTGTTGCTCTTTTCTATCAGAATTTAAAAAAAGTAGAAACAGTCACAAGGGATCAATCCAACATGACACATTTTGATCCAATGGCAGCTGAAGCATGTGTCATCTATAATCGAATCGCCTTCCATGTACTCCACGGAAAAGCGCTAAAAAAAACTATCCAAGATGAAATAAAAGGGACCATCTATGAATCTTCCATTTCAGGAGAAAAACCAGCCTGCCCGCCGGACGGATTCGTCGTAAACACGATGAAATGGGTTTTATATTGGCTCCTTACTAGCGAATCCTTCTCAGAGGTTGTCATCGGTGCAACCAACGAAGGCCATGACACCGACACAGTTGCCGCCATCGCCGGCGGACTAGCCGGCCTCTCCTGCGGCTACGAAGCCATACCGAACAACTTCAAAAACAAATTGCTCCTAAAACAAGAACTAGAACAACTCGCCTACGAACTGCTGCAAGGACGTAATTGAAGCAGGGGGACGGTTCTCCTGCTTCCAAAATGCATAGGAGAACCCTCTGGAAAGGGATGATGGGATGATAAAACAAGCGTTTAGCAATTGGACCTTATTTGAGAAATCTTGGCTTGTTATTTTCACAGCTATTAATCTATATCTCTTTTATGCCTGGCAGGATTCTGTTCTTGGACTGATTACTTCATTGTCTGGGATGCTTTGTGTCGTACTGGTTGCAAAGGGAAAAATATTTAACTATTATCCCGGCATATTAAATATTTTATTGTATGCCTATCTATCTTACCAGCAGGGGTTTTATGGTGAGGTTGCTTTAAATATCCTTTACTTTTTACCGATGCAGTTAATCGGGCTCCTGTTATGGCAAAAGCATCAATCCGACAAGCAGAACATAAGTGATGTTGCTGTCAGCATGCTAAATAAAAAGTTAAAATTTATTTGGGGAATGATTATTGTCGCAGCAACGGTTCTGTTAGGCTTTGTGCTGCAGAAAATGGGCGGCGCCCAGCCCTATGTAGATGCATCGACCACTATTTTACAAGTAGCTGCCCAATTTTTTATGATTAAAAGATTAGTAGAACAATGGATTACGTGGATTATTGTCGATATGGTTTCAATTTGGATGTGGCTCACCGCTTTTCTAACAACAGGAAATGATGTGACTGTCCTCATCATGTGGATAGCCTATTTGTTTAATGCAATTTACGGATATGTCAATTGGAAATAAATCTATAACAGACAGGAGGGTGCGGCAGAATGACGGTTGGGTTTATCGGAGGGAAATTTTTGCCCTTACACTTAGGCCATGTGTTTGCGATCACGAAGGCAGCGTGTATGGTTGATGAATTGTATGTTATTTTAAGCCATTCTGAAAAAAGGGACCGTTCTCATTGTTCGGCTGGCAAAGTGGATTATATTCCTGCACAAATCCGTCTAAGATGGCTAAGTCAGCTCACAAAAGATATGGAGAATGTTCACGTTCTATCCATTGAAGATGAAGCAGAAAATGATCAAGAATACGATTGGCAGGAGGGAGCCAAGGCCATTCGAAACGCGATTGGCAAGCCGATTGATATCGTATTTAGCTCTGAGCCTGCATATACTCCGATTTTTAAGCAAATTTATCCAGATTCAAAGCAAATCCTATTGGACGAAACACGAGAGCAAATACCTATTTCAGCAACGAAGATTCGAAAGGAAGGGCCTTTTATGCATTGGGACTTCCTGCCGGATATGGTAAAGCCATTTTTTGTAAAAAAGGTCGTCATCGTCGGGACTGAAAGCTGCGGTAAATCGACATTGACTAGATATTTAGCTAAAATTTTTAATACGACCTATGTAGAAGAATACGGTAGAGTGGCTTGTGATGAACTGGGGGGCTGTGACGGGATTCTGCTTCCGGAAGATTTTCAACATATTGCCTACAGCCACAAGCTGCTAGAGCATAAGGCGAGACAAAACGCTAATAAAGTTGTGTTTATCGATACAGAAGCAATTGTAACGCAATACTATTCCAAGCTTTATTGCGATCAGGAACAAATGCTGCTCGATGAAATAAGTAAACTGCAAAAATATGATCTATGGCTATTGCTGGAGCCGGACGTTAAGTGGGTAGATGATGGACTAAGGGTTCATGGAGAACAAAGCGTTAGGGAAGAGAATCATTTAGAACTAAAACAAATGCTGGATCAAAAAGGGATTTCTTATCATGAGATAAAAGGAAATTATGGTGAACGTTTGGGCAGTGCCGTAGAGTTGGTTCGTTCATTAATGAATAGATAGATATATTACCGCAATCAGAGAAAAACTAGCAGGGGTTTTATCGTTTCCACCGAGAAGCAATAAAACCCCTATTTTACATGATTAACGCAGCAACGACATAAAGGGCTGTAGCAATTCCCGCTCCAATAGTAGAGATCTTTAATTTATATTTAGCATACTCAACCAGTTCCATATCTAAGATGGAGGCAGTGGTAATCGTTGTGTCACCTAATGGTGAGGTAATGGCTCCGAATGCACCGCTTGCGAACACAGCGCCAACGGTTAGTGGAATAGAGGCATCTGTTGAAAGCGCCAAAGCAATTCCCAATGGCATAAACAATCCCCAGGTTCCCCAAGAAGAGCCAATAAAATATCCGGCAATGGAGCCAATTAAAAAAATGATTGCCGGAGTCAGGAAACCAGGTAAAAAGGAACCAAGTGTGGAACTAATGAATTCAGAAAAGCCAAGATCCTCGGCAGACAAAGTAAGTGACCAAATCAGGATCAGCAAACTGATGGCCTGCATCATCTGATTGCCGCCGTCGTAAAAATGGTACATAATTTCATTTAATTTCTGCTTCCGCACAAGGTAAAAAACAAATGTGAAGATAAGGGTGATAAACACCGCCAGCAGCATGACAAACGTTGCATCTGCCATAGCAAAGGCATCAAAAATTGTTTTAGCCCCTAAAGACGTTCCATTTTCCCAAAGGAGAAAGAGGGATAAGCCCAAGAGTAAAAAAACAGGGATGATCAAATTCCAAGGCTGAGCTTTGACGAGAGATAATTCTTTCTTGATTCCAGCGCGGTGAAACTCATGCTCTTCCTCGTCAAGCTGCACATGATCGACCTCCTTGCTAAGATGGTTTAATTTTTTCGATGGCCAAATCGTTTGGATGATTCCAATCAACAGCATGACAATAGCATAAAAGTTAAACAAAATACTTAATAGAAAAATCTCATACGGAGACATTCCTAGATTAAGTCCTCTAATGCCGCCTTCTACGAGGGAGACCATAAAGCCGACAAAGGCGGTCGCTACAGGTAAAAGAACAATGACAGATTCTGTAGAAATATCTAGTGTAATTCCAACCTTTTCCTTTTGCAGGTTCATTTTTTTAATCAAAGATTTAACGATAGGTCCAATCATCATGATCCGAAACATCGGCATCATAAAGGTAAATGGCAGGGTAAACCATATGATACCCAGTACACCGCGTTCCGACTTTATTTTGGCACCGATCCATTCAGAAAAGCCTTTGATCCCGCCTGCAATATTCATCATTCCTACTAAACCGCCAAATAAATAAAGAAAGCTTATAATTTTAATATTATCTTTATCGGATAAAGTTGTAACCATATAGGTGATGGATTGCTGTGTTCCGTCCAATAAATCCGCTGTCACAATAATAGAACCCACAAGAAGACCAACAACGAGACCCGGTAAAATATCTTTTAACCATATCGACATCGAAATCACAATTAAAAATGGAATCAGAGAAAGCCATGATTGCTCCAAAATCTCTTCCCCCTACGATTTAAATACACACTATTATAGTATTACCAAATACATAGAGGCATTATTACAGAACCTTCCGAACAAGAAAGTAAATCCCTTTATATTTAGCTGTGTCAGTTGGACATAAAATAGTCAAGATTAACAGGCAAAAACAACCATGCCGCTTCCAATTTTATTTTTTATGAACAATAATAAAAGTAAGAAAATAGAAGCGAGGTGGAGACGGGATGTCTATAAAAGAAGGATTTATTGCGGTAACAGGTGGGAAGGTGTGGTATCAAATTCATGGCAGCTCAAAACAAAATACGCCCGTTGTGATCTTACATGGAGGTCCTGGTTCTTCCCATTATTCCTTACAAGGATTAAGAATACTGGCAGACGAACGTCCGGTTATTTTTTATGATCAGTTAGGTTGTGGAAAATCTGACCGACCAAACGATACATCCTTATGGAAACTCGATCGCTTTGTCGAAGAACTGGGACAACTGCGTCATGCATTATCTCTTGAAAAAATGCATATTCTTGGTCACTCATGGGGGACAACGTTAGCAGCTTCCTATTACTTCGCTCATCCAGAAGGGATAAAAAGCATCATCTTTTCAAGTCCTTGTTTAAGGTGCGCCGTTGTGGGCAAAGGACCAGGAGGAGAATCGGAAAAAGCTGCCGCTTGATGTTCAACAGACTCTAACTAACTGTGAAGAAAATGATACGACTGACTCAGCAAAATACAAAGCCGCAACTGCCATCTTCAATTCACATTTTGTCTGCAGACTGGATCCAAATCCTGAATTTCTTAAAAAAGGAGCAAACTATAAAAATCCCGACGTGTACCAGATAATGTGGGGTCCTTCAGAGTTTAATGTGACAGGAAATTTGAAAGATTTTGATTGTACCTCCAGATTAAAAAACATTCAGATTCCGAGCCTTTTTACCTGCGGGCGGTACGATGAAGCCACACCAGCATCAACCGAATCCTTTGCTGCTTTAACGCCAAATTCAAAATTTCACGTATTTGAGCAAAGTGCACATATGGCTTATCTGGAAGAACAAGAAGAATATGAAAGAGTAATGAGGGAATTTTTGAAGGCTCAGGATCAATCTTCTTAACAAAATAATCAATTTCAAAAAAGCTAATCGCCATAAAGGAGATTAGCTTTTTTGTCGTAAAACCTTCCTATCTATTCATCCAATAATTTGGAAATAAAATCTATAATTTCTTTTTGTTTGTAAATACTATCATAAGATTCTCCAAACGAAAGGGAAGAATGGAATGGATGATTTAATAATTGAAAGGTCTATGTTTGGAACAACAATGGCCTTTCATATCATTTTTGCAACAATTGGTGTTGGATTGCCATTTATGATTTTAATGGCAGAATTAATGTACCAGAAGACAAAAGACTTCCAATATGCTGTCATGGCTAAGCGCTGGACAAAGGCTTTTGCTGTTTTGCTTGGTGTGGGTATACCAACAGGAACAATCGCCGGAGTTCAGCTTTCCTTGCTATGGCCGGGATTTATGGAAGTGATCGGAAGGGTAATGGCTCTGCCTTTCCAAATTGAAATCTATGCCTTTTTCATTGAAGCTCTTTTTATGTCCATTTACGTTTATGCGGCAGACCGGATTCCTCCATGGATGAGAATTGTAAGTCTTACTTTAGTAGCTATCGGTGCGCTTGGATCAGCGGTATTAATTACAAATGTTCATGCATTTGAAGGAACTCCAGCTGGATTTCGAATTGAGAACGGGGCCATCGTTGATGTGGATCCATGGAAAGCATTTTTTAACCCAAGCTTTTTTGTGACAGCAGGACATGTAGCCCTATCCGCTTACACGACAGGTGCATTTGTCGTTGCTTCGGTTGCGGCATATAAAATGTTAAAAAATAAGGTTGGTTCGAAGCTGTATCTCTTCCATAAAAAAGCATTGATGCTAAGTGTGGTCATTGGCGGAATTTTTTCACTACTTACTGCATTAAATGGACATGAGTCGGCACAGTATTTACATGAATACCAGCCTGAAAAGTTGGCTGCTGCAGAAGGGTTATTTGAAACGCAAACACATGCGCCACTAGCTATTGGCGGGTTTACTGATAGGGAAACACAGGAAGTGAAATGGGCCATTGAAATTCCGTGGGCTTTAAGCTTTCTCGCAGGCAACAGCTTTGATACGAAGGTCATCGGGTTGAATGACTTTCCTGAAGAATGGTGGCCGCCATTGTTTATTCATACCTTATTTAATGTAATGGTTGGAATTGGCTCGCTCCTTATCCTGCTTGCAGTACTAACAATTTTCTGGAGCAAATGGCTAAAAAAGCCGCATTTTCCAAAACTGCTTATGTGGCTTTTAGTCTTATCCGGACCATTAGCCGTTATTGCCATTGAAAGCGGGTGGATTTTTGCTTGCACCGGCAGGCAGCCATGGACCATCTACCACATACTTTCGACAGCGGATTCTGCGACAACAGCAGGAAATCTTGGCGTTCTCTTTACCTTTTTTATAATTGTTTACATTATTTTAGCTGCATCTGTGTTATTTGTCCTGCTTTATTATTTTAAAAGAAATCCAATAGAGGATGATTTACAAAGAGCAGAAACAAAAACCATGCCTTCATTAAATACAAACACGTAAAGGGAGGGGATTTCGTGTCAGATGCAATTATTGCCAGCATCGTTCTTTGGGGTTTTGTGTTTATTTATTCTGTCATGGCAACAATGGATTTTGGTGCCGGTTTTTGGTCGATGGTTTATATTAATCGGACAAAAACCGGTGCAACGAACATCGCCAATCGGTATCTATCTCCAACATGGGAGGTTACCAATACGTTTATTGTTGCGTTAGTGGTTGCGGTATACAGCATGTTTCCCAGTGCAGCATACACCCTTGGTACGATATTGCTCATTCCGGGAAGCATCATACTGTTATTACTAGCACTAAGAAGTGCATTTCTCGTGTTTTCACATATAGCAGAAGAATACAGGAAAATACTGACCTATATTTCCGGAATCGCCGGGATTATATTACCAGCTTTATTAATCAGCGTACTGCCAATTACACACGGAAATTATGTTATTTTTAGTGAAAACAGCCAGACATTGGATTTGGTAAAGTTGTTCACGAGTCCAAATGAGTATGCTTTTATCGGGTTTGCGATCAGCAGTACGTTATTCTTATCCTCTTTGCTGCTTTCAGACTACTCAAAAGTATCAGGTGAATTAGAAGCTTTTCGAATTTATCGGAAGGATGCCATGATAACAGGACCCATTTCACTCGTAATGGGTTTACTCATCATGCTGACATTAAAACAAGAAGCCTATTGGATTTACGAGAAAATGATGAACGATCTTCCTCTTTTGATCCTATCAGTTATTTTTTTCATCATAGGAGGTATTGCCCTTTATTTGCCTTATTTTTCAAAAAATAAAAATCTCGGCATGCCACGGATCGCTGTTATCGCTGTGACACTCCAATATTTATTAGCAAGCTTTGTTTATGGACGGGCTCATTTGCCTTATATGGTATACCCACATGTCACAATTGAATCAGGATTTACAGACCCAAATTCCTTCCATGCCATTTTTGCCAGCTATATTGCGGGATTCGCTATCCTGTTTCCCGGATTTATTTACTTCTGGAAGATGTTTATGCATGACAACCGCTACCTGCAAAAAAAACAACACTAAGAAGCATGTGACACATGCTTCTTTTCCTTTTTATTTATTCAAATAATTCGGATTTCCCCCTTGTAAATCACATTTCCAACAATTACAATATACTTAAGTAAACTTAACTATTAACAAAAATTAACTATTAATCTTTGTTAAGGAAGCATGGGGACGGTTCTTCTGCTTCCAAAATGAAATTAGAAGAATGTCCACCCGCTTTGATTATGAAAGACAGGTGTAAAGAAAATGGATATAAAAAAGCTGTTAGTTGAAGCAAATCAGTATTCTGAGGAAATAAAGCATATTTTTATAAAAGAGTATAAGAAGATCCTAGATGAGCACGACTTATCTTCGAAGCAGTCTTTAGTTTTAAGCATCTTAGAGAAAAAAAAGAAGCTGACCATGAACGAGGTGGCTGACATCATCAATGGAACCGCGAGTGCTGCTAGTCAATTTATTCGAAAATTAGAAAGCAAGCAATACGTGAAAAGGGAAGTAAACAAAGAAAACCGGAGAGAAGTCTTTGTTTCCTTAGATGAAAATGGAGAAAGGTTTTTTCAGGAAATGGATGCTGCAGATGATATGGTTTTTGAGAAATATTTTATGAGGTTACCTGAAGAAGATTTATTAAATTACTTCAATATATTAAAAAAACTCCACGATATTGTTATGACAGAAGTGAACAGAAGGGAGACGAACGATGAATCAAACCTTAATGGATCATAAAGCTTCTGATCAGAACGAAGACTTCCTGTTTACCTATCACAAGGAGTCTGGATATATCGGTTTTGTTTGGGCAATGATTTCGGTTACCGTAATAGAGGCTGCAGGTGTATCATTTCTTCTCTTGAAATGGAGTCCTCTCCTACATTGGATCCATTTGAGTCTATCCATTCTTGTGATTGTATTTCTACTTGCTGATTTAAGGGCAGTAAAGAAAAACCCAATCACACTTAAAAACAACATCCTGTCATTAAAAATTGGCGTTCGACGGACTGTAACTATCCCGATTAAACAAATAAAAGAAATTAGAAAAGGAAACCTCAACTACGAAAACGACCGGAAAAATAAAGAAGTTCTTGATTTATCTTTACTAGGACTGGCAGACCCATCCTTTGAATTAGTTTTAGAAGAACCGACTGAAAATAAGGATTTGTTTGGGAAGACTTGCTTTAAACAACGGATTTTCTTTTCGGTTGATAACCAGCAGTCTTTTTACAACGCTATTATAAAGAAACAACAGGCATAACGATAAGGATCCCCTTGGGAGGAGAAAATGATGACCATTTTTTATTGGATCATAATTGTGTTGCTATTAACCTATGAACCTATTTATGGCTATTTTGATTATCAAAGGTTTAAAGCAAGAGTCCGCAGGTTTCCTAATGAAAGGGTCAAGTATTACTCAAAAGTCATGTTAGGTCTTTGGATTCCAGCTATAGTTATCTTAGGTTTGACCGCTTTCGGTCCGGTAACACTAAAAGACATAGGTCTAAGTGGTATCGCCATTAATACAGCGGCTTTAGGCAAATGGACCACATTCATTTCACTAGGCTTAGCTGTCATCTATCTATTGAGTCTTTGTTATTATATAATCGGCTCTAAAGTCAGCGAAAAAATGCAAAATAATATCGCAGAAATTCAAAAGAAACAATTGGAAGCCAGCACATTTGCCGATATTATGCCCGTTTCAAAAGAAGATAAGAAGGTTTGGACATTTGTATCATGAACTGCTGGAATAACAGAAGAGATCATATACCGCGGTTTTTTAATTTATGCCTTAAGCCAATTATTTCCGGATTTTTCAATTTGGTTTGTCTTGATTATTTCATCCATATTATTTAGCCTCGCCCATACCTACCAGGGATTTCCAAATGTTATCAGAACAACTATTTTCGGTTTTTTCATTGCTGTCTTGTACATTGGATTAGGTTCAATCATCCCACTGATCCTCTTTCACTTCCTTGTTGACTATATAGCAAAAATTGGGGAAATCTCAGAGGAAAAAGCTGAATCCTTTCAATCAATCAATAAGAACCTTTAGACTAAATCCGCTATGGATTTAGTTTTTTTCCTTTAAAGATTTATACACAAAGGAAAAAAACAAATTCATTTTTTAAAACAAAAAAACTTAAATATTCTTACTGGTGATTGCTAATAATTTACCTAGGAGGTGGTTGTCAAATGTTTAATCAATTCAACCAAGGAAACCAACAACAATTTCAACAGTCAACAGGTTTTGGACAATTCAGCGGAGCACATCCTGCTTTCCAACCAGGATTCTCCAATACAAATGTTCAAGAGGTAAGACAGCAAAATGCTCAATCTGCTCAAAATCCATTCGTCGGTAATCAATATCAACAAGTAACATCTCAAGGCAATCTCTTTGGACAATTTAGTGGAACACATCCTGCGTTCCAGCCTGGATTCTCTAATACAAATGTAGAAGAGGTAAGACGGCAAAATGCCCAATCGGCTCAAGGATTTAATGGTTCTGGTTTCCAGCAATCTAGTGGAAGCAGCTTTGGACAATTCAGCGGAACACATCCTGCGTTCCAGCCTGGATTCTCTAACACAAATGTTCAAGAAGTAAGACAACAAAACGCTCAGTCAGCTCAAGGCGGCAGTCAGGTACAAGCTTCCGGCTTCAATCAGTTCGGAGGAGGAACAAGCTTTGGGCAATTTAGCAGTACACATCCTGCGTTCCAGCCTGGATTCTCAAATACAAATGCAGAAGTGGTAAGACAACAAAACGCTCAGTCTGCCCAAGGTGGCAGTCAGGTACAAGCTTCCGGCTTCAACCAATTTGGAGGAGGAGCCAGCAGCTTTGGACAATTCGGTGGAACACATCCTGCGTTCCAGCCTGGATTCTCAAATACAAATGCAGAAGTGGTAAGACAACAAAACGCTCAGTCTGCCCAAGGTGGCAGTCAGGTACAAGCTTCCGGCTTCAACCAGTTCGGAGAAAGCGGTTTTGGACAATTTAGCGGTCTTCAGGCTGCGTTCCAGCCAGGATTCTCTAATACGAATGCAGAAGTGGTAAGACAGCAAAATGCCCAATCGGCACAAGGACAAAATTTTAATACATTTTAATTAGATCAAAAATCCTTAAGTAGGTGTTACATCCCAATCATCCGAATCTTACACTCTACTTAAGGGTTTTTTCTGTCTTTAAAAAAAGAAGGGAAGAACCCTTCTTTTTCAAAAGATCATTGATATAGTTGATTCGGCATAGATGGATTTTGAGCCTGATTCATCGTTTGCATTGTTGGATTTAACGCTTGATTCATCGTTTGCATCGTATGATCAGCTAATTGTGGCACTTGGTAATAGCCTTTTCTATTCATATACTGCCAAACCTCATATGCCATATTATTACAATTAACCGCGCAAGTAATATGTAACTGGCGAAGCTGAGGTTCCCCGCATTCATTTGCCCACTGCATGCCAAAAATCGAACCGGCTTTGTGTGTATTTAAGATAATCGTACCAATGGACATCTCAGAAAGTCTTTGAGCCTGTGGATTTGGCGGGGACATTGCAGGATTATTAAGACCAATTTGCGGCTGATGTTGAATATGCATCCCATATCTAGGCGGATTCATATTGACCCCTTTATTTTGCAGCAAGTTAACAGCCTGTTGATAGGACTGTTCCATTCCTTGAATATGTCGGCTGAGAATGGACTTTAATTCATTGTCATTCGTCATAAATGCACAAACTGCATGAAGTTCAATATTTGCTGCTAACGATCTAATTAACTCCTGTGTCTCTAAAAACTCATGGGCTCCAAAACGATTCATCATAATTGTTTCCTCCTAAAGGTTATTGGCAAACAAAGTTATTTTTACGCAAAACCACCATAAAAATACTACCTTTTTTCCATACGGAAAAACTATTGATTTCTAATCTGCCAATCAATTTCTTCACTCCCAATTTCTCTGAGAAAAGCATTGGTTTGTGAAAAAGGCTTGCTGCCAAAGAAACCTTTATTGGCCGAAAGAGGGCTCGGGTGTGGGGACTTTATAATCAAATGATGCGCTGAAGTAATCAATTTTTGCTTTTGTTGAGCAAATCTTCCCCAAAGAATAAATACAACAGGTGTTTCCCTGCTATTCAATCGTTCGATCACTCTATCTGTGAATAGCTCCCAACCAAGTGCCTTATGTGAATTAGGCTCACCGGCACGCACGGTCAAGACTGCATTAAGCAGTAATACTCCTTGCTCCGACCAATCGACTAGGTCCCCATGATTTGGGATAGTACAGCCCAAATCAGATTGTAATTCCTTATAAATATTTTTTAAAGAAGGAGGGATGCCGACTCCAGGTTTTACAGAAAAACTTAAACCATGAGCCTGTCCAGGACCATGATATGGATCCTGACCAATGATAACCACTTTCGTATCCTTAAATGAAGATATTTTCAAAGCATTATAAATATCATCCTGATCCGGATATACCACCTGTGATTCATATTCCTTAACCAAAACACTTCGCAAATGTTGAAAATAAGACTTCGAAAACTCCTCCTCAAGCAAAAAAGCCCAATCATTTTCCAAAATAGCCATGATAAATACACTCATTTCTTAAAATTACTTCTTGCTCTATTATAATAAAAATTTGGAATCAGAGGGTTCTCATGCTTCCAAATTGATGAATGTTCATTTTCTTATTTCCTTATACAATGTGATAATACAATAATTTCACCGTTTCGTTACATTTTGCATTCAAGTTCAAAGACTTTATTTGGTAAAATAAAAGTATTATGTTGGTTGTTGGAGGGTATTTCAATGTATAATCGAATTTTAGTTGCGCTAGATGGATCACAAACAAGTGAGAAAGCGTTAAAATCTGCACTTCAGTTTGCCAATGAAAGATATTCAAAGGTCGCAGTGATCCATGTTAAAAAGAATATAAACATATATGAAACGATGTCCTCTGAAGTTGTTGATGAGATGTATGCTGAAATGAAACAAGAAGCCGATAAGCTTTTTGATCATGCCCGTGCTCTTGCAGAGGAGTTTGGTATTGAAATTGAAACACATTATGTGATCGGAGAGCCCGCGATTCTAATCGTGAAGATGGCAGAAGAGGGGAATTTCCAGCTAATTGTCATGGGAAGCAGGGGATTAGGAGGCATAAAAGGACTCATGTTAGGCAGTGTCAGCCAAAAAGTATCACAACTGTCCCATTGTCCAGTACTGATCGTTAAGTAGGAAGCAGGGGTTCTCTTGCTTCCTTTTTTTATTGCAGGAAGCAAAAGAACCGTCCCTCTGCTTCCTGTTAGTGAAAACCTTTTGATATTTAAATGGTTGTATGATATATCTAGTATATTATCATTCTATAATTTTGAAGTTTTTTACAATTATTTAGTAACAAAGGAAGTAGAAGGGAGCTTTATTTTGTGGATTTACTTTTAATCGTATTACCGGCATTTCTTATATTTGGGACGGGCTTTATCGGGCAAAAACTGCTAAAGTTGAACGTGAAATCCATCTCAACGATGTCCCTGTATTTAATGCTGCCGTTTTTAACGTTTGATACCTTTTATACGAATGAACTTAACATAGAATATTTTTATATGTTTTTATTTTCACTTTTGCTTGTCCTTATCATTATTGGGATTACAAACCTGTTTGGTAAATGGATGAAGTCAGATAAATCGGAACTGTCTGCTCTGCAATTAGGAACGATTTTTCCCAACAGCGGAAATTATGGTGCCCCGGTTGCCTTGTTTGCCTTTGGAACAGCCGGCTTTGATTATGCAGTCATTATCATGGTCATCCATGCGTTGTTAATCAATACAATCGGGATTTTTATTGCTTCATACGGGAGTGGAAGGTCAACGACCATTAAAGATGCTTTCAAAAGTGTGGTAAAAATGCCTGTTATCTACGGTGTTATACTTGGGATCATTTTTCAGTTAGCACATATTGAATTGCCGCCGACGATTTTGGATGGGATCAATCTTGTAGGTTCAGCCTCCATCCCAACCGTTATGCTTATCCTGGGAATGCAGCTCGCTGAGATTAAATCAGCTAAATTTGATCTTAAATATGTTAATTCCGTAACCATCATCCGTATGATTCTATCGCCGATTATTGCTGTCATTCTCGTCAGCTTTATGCCTGTTAACGACCTAATCCATAAAGTCTTTATTCTATTAGCAGCCATGCCAATTGCAGCGAACACAACCATGCTCGCAGTACAATTTAATGTAAAACCCGATCTGCTATCGTTCACAACCTTAGTTACCACACTGATCAGCTTGCTCACCATCCCCATCACAATCTTTTTCATACGATAGGAAGCAGGGGCGGTTATCTTGTTTCCTTATAAAAAAACCCAAACAGTGGTCTGTTTGGTTTTTTTCATCCAATAGCCTATTTGGAAGCAGAAGAAAAGCCCTATGCTTCCAAATAGGCTATTACTCCAGCGTGGTCGGAGGTCCAAAGGGCTGTTTGCGTTCGGTCTTGTTGTTCAGACCCGATGATTTTGGCAGTAATAGGCTTCCATCCGTTTTTAAAAAGAATGCAATCAATACGTCTGCTTAAGGTAGAAAAGGCGTTTAATAGATCGGGGTCATGACAACAGGTTAAACCTTGACCAAGACCTGCTTCTGTCCAAACATCCTGAAATCCGGCATGGAGAAAATTCCCGTATGTGGTTGGCGGCTTTGCAATTTCATTATTTACATTAAAGTCCCCAAGCATGATGATAGGCAAAGTGGTATTTGCAGGCCCATCAAGCAATTCATTCCCTTGCCTTAGGTTGACTAGCGGAGAAAACGCTTCCAGACGAGTTGTAATAACCCGAAAGATACGACCGTTGAAACTTACATCTATAGCTGACCAACCTCGAAGTTTCTCAAAACTCTGACCGCCAAGTTTTGTTATCAAATTAGTTTTGAAGTTAGCCTCCTGTTTCTTTACAACCGTTAATCCGGATTCTTTTCGAATTAAAATCATATCTCTATCCAAAAGCCTTACGAAGTTTCCTTGACTGGAACGCAGTTGAACTGAAATGTTGTTATTAAGTGCTGCTACATCATACAGTAGTCCATTTTTCTGAAGCTCATCTAACAGCATCCTTGCATAATCAAATGTAACGTGCGGCAAATCAGGAACCATTAACTGCCGAAGCTGCCATCGAGCCGCTTCCTGCAGCCCAATTAGATCGGGTTTCAGCAAAGCAATCTGCTGGGCAATTTTTTTCACACGCTCTGGAAAATTAGTAGCAAGAAATTGCCGATACACTTCCGTAACCCGACGAGGAATTTCTTCAAGTACAGTCGCGGAAAAAAGAGGGGATAAATCCGCACCAATAAATAGATTCCAAGTCATACAGGAAATCGAATTCCGTATATGATCATCCTGATCATTATTAGAAGAGAAGTTATCACCTTCACAATCGCAATCCTTGAGCTTTTCTTCCACTACAATTCACTCTTTTCTATCTAAAGATACATTATATATATTAAATGATTGTCCATCGGGAAACGGCAAATGTATCAGAGGGACGGTTCTCTTGCTTCTTTTTCACATGGTACGAAGATAATTTTTACAATATTTAAGCAGTTAAACCGACAAATAATTGTCGAAAATTAGAATATTTCGCGGTAAAATGTATAGATGGTATACAATAAAGAATCAATAATTAAAAAATCAGGAGAGTGCCCATCATGTACCAAACGAAAAAAGTTTTATTACTGGGTTCAGGTGAACTAGGTAAAGAAGTCATCATTGAAGCCCAACGCCTCGGCATGGAAACTATCGCAGTTGACCGCTATGAGCATGCACCTGCTATGCAGGTCGCACATAGAAGCTATTGTATTGATATGCTTGATCCAGAGAAAGTAAGAGAGGTTGTTGAAAAAGAACAACCCGATTTGATCGTTCCTGAAATTGAAGCCATTGCTACTTCCGAGCTTGTTAAGCTTGAGGAGGAAGGCTTCAGAGTCATTCCTACTGCACGTGCAGCGAAATTGACGATGGACCGTGAAGGAATCCGCAGACTAGCGTCTGAAACACTAAAACTGCCGACGGCTAACTATCAATTTGCAGATACATATGAAGAATTTGTATCAGGTGCCAAAGAGATTGGTTTCCCTTGTGTCATTAAACCAATTATGAGCTCTTCTGGGAAAGGTCAAAGCGTTTGCCGGTCAGAAGAACAATTAGAGGAATGCTGGAACATTGCCATGGAAGGGGGCCGTGTTCAAAACGGACGAGTGATTATTGAAGAATTTATCCGCTTCGATTCAGAAATTACCCTTCTAACTGTTCGCGCCGTGAATGGAACCATGTTCTGCGCACCAATCGGCCATATTCAGAAGGACGGCGACTATATTGAATCATGGCAGCCGCATAACATGACAGAAGAGCAAATCGAAGATGCCAAAAAAATTGCCAAGGCTATTACCGATGAACTTGGCGGTTTCGGAATTTTTGGTGTGGAACTATTCCTTGCTGAAGATAAGGTTTACTTCAGTGAAGTATCACCGCGCCCTCATGACACCGGCTTGGTTACGCTTGTCACACAAAACCTTTCTGAGTTTGCACTTCATGTCCGTGCGATTTTAGGATTTCCAATTCCTGAAATTACTCAGCTGTCACCTGGTGCAAGCAGACCATTAAAGGCAAAAGTAGAAGCGTCTGAATACATGGTAACTGGTTTAGAAGAAGCATTAGCAGTACCAAACACACAGGTTCGAGTATTTGCAAAACCAGTCACAAAAGTCGGCCGCAGAATTGCTGTTGCCTTATCTACTGCTGATACTGTAGAACAGGCAAGAGAATATGCCGGTCAAGCATTGGAAAAGTTACAGATGAAAGAAGACTAAGAAAAGATTAAAACGACCAATTCTTATCGGATTTGGTCGTTTTCTTTATTATATTTATCAAAATGACGGAACCAAACCCTTAACTTTTTTGTCCTATATACGTAAGATATGCTGCACCTAATGCACTCATTGGAAGGAGGATAAATAAACTAAATAACCCCTTTTGTGTTGCTAAGATGATTGACGGTATAACAAAAGCGACTCCGCTCCAAACAAATGCTTTCCATGATTTCTTAAAGAGACCCCAAAACGCTAGGAATATCGAAACAAATATTAATCCCCAAAGAAAGACGGCAACAAATAACAGAACCATCCTGAACTCCCCCTTAGGTAATACCCGGGTATGATTTAAATGATAAAAATAAAAACCATCTTTATTCCTTCTACATTATTCAATCAACCAATTAAATGTGTGGATTGAAAACATGGAAGCTATTTTTCGGCATATAAACATGGATTATACGATATTTATGAAAGAACAAATGGCAAATCGTTTGTAAAGTCTGGTAAAAAGTCGAAGTAAACAGGGGGAATGATTTAATGAAAAAGCATACAAAGAAAGTCATCAGAATCATTGGAATTCTATTGTTTATCAGTATGATTGGTCTCAATTATTGGTTTGACCGCACCCTGAATAACATGACGGAGCTTATTGTGGTTAAAAAAGAAGGCTTGGACATCCAAAAACCGCTAGACGAACAAACAAACCTGTTGGAAACGGAGGAATTTAAAACAGCAGAAGTCAAAAAAATGAAAGGAGAATATGTCACCAGCTACGAACAAATACAAGGAAAAACACTAATTTTCCCAATTGAAATAGGAAACCCTATTCCCCTTGATGCATTAAAATAGGAAGCAGCGTATTTCTACTTATCTGCTTCCTATTTTGAACCATTATTTTATTGATCATTCTTATTTTGGTTCTCGTTTCTAACATCAAGCTCTTCAGAAAACTCCGTTGCAAAACGGTCCCGTCGTGTAACGCTAGGGATATAACTGTCGGCTGAATCGGAAAAAATATGCTTTTTGACATACATATGAAAAATGGCTTCAATAACGGCAATTGAAAAAGCAGAGATTAAAGATGCGGATAAACGATTGACATTTGCATCAATAAACAGAAAACTCATCACCCATAATAGCCCAAACGAAAGAACAAAATCACCAAGAGAGGCCGCAAAATTTCCCATTCTGCGAAGGATGAACATATCACCTATAACATAAGAAACCAAAGTAATAACCAATGACATCATAACAAGTGTAAATAAATCAGCATTGAATATTCCATAGATGGAAAGGACAACCGTTCCAACCGCAGCAAGTTTAATTAATAAGGCCCATAGGTGCTTCATATAAATTCCTCCTAAAATAACCTCCAAAATTCTATTATTAATTTGCCTTATTCCACATTCCTTATACACACAGAAGCCTCCACTTTTTCATGGCCTTATATTGTTCACTAAATGACATGTACAATATTGTGATAGGATATAACTAGTCAAATCGAAACTGGAGGTAAGCTAATGAAACCACGAATTACTGTTATCACATTAGGTGTAGACAACTTGGAAAGATCGCTGACCTTTTATCGTGACGGACTCGGTCTCCCAACAGAAGGAATTGTCGGTAAAGAATTTGAACATGGTGCCGTTGCTTTTTTTGATTTACAGGCAGGACTTAAGCTGGCTATATGGAATCGAAAGGATATCGCTTATGAAGCGAAAGTCAACCTAGCTCAAACAAATTCTACAGAATTTACGCTTGGTCATAATGTAGGAAGCAGGGAGGAAGTAGATATAGTTATGGAACAAGCAAAAAAGGCAGGTGCCATTATAACGGATCCGGCGCACGATACCTTTTGGGGAGGATATTCCGGCCATTTTCAAGACCCCGATGGTCATCTTTGGGAAGTGGTTTGGAACCCACAATGGGAGGTTAATGCATAGGACGGACGAAATTATTTTTAAACAACTTCGAAATAAAGAAGTTGGGCACCACAAATTGACAGTTCGCGTATTTTGTCTTTTTGTGGTGCCCAACACCTTATATTCTTATTTTTTGTTTAAAACCCGTCCGAATGCTTTTCTCAATATTCTAGGTCTCATCAAAAAGGTTATTGGTTTAATCAAATTCATGACCTTTATAAATGAATCGTAAATATCTTGATTTTGTGATGATAAAAGAAAGATTTTTTTTGCATACCATTGCTGGATTGAAAGGCCAAAGGGCTTGTTGCCGGATATACCTGGGTAACGGAAATCTTCAGTAATCACCATGTTCCAAATAGGAGCAATGATTTGGGAAACATTTTTATGGAAACGAGTGATTCTTTCTTGCAGTGGATCATTACCATTGCTAAATATCTTTTGCAATGCGAGTGCTTCTAAAACCGCAATACTCATTCCTTGCCCAAAAACAGGATCTATTCTACAGACTGTATCACCGATTACTAGGAGTCCATTTGGTAATTGATTTACTTTATCAAATCTTTTCCATATGATTTTAGGCACACGAAAAATAGATGTTTCTGATATAGGGGTTCCATTTAAAATTTCGTTATAAATATCTAATTTTGGAAGTCTTTTTGCTAGTTCTAGGAAACCAGTCTCAATCTTTAATGCCTCTTTTTCATTAATGGCTTCCTGATATCCGATCAACGTAACCATATACCGATCACCTTCAACCATAGAGATCGTGCCGCCTACTTTTTCAAAAGGGGGATTAGGATAAACTAATTTAATCTTCCAGTCCCTATTTGTATTTTCTGGGAGTCGAAAAAATTTACTTACATAACTTAAGCCAATATCTACTTCTTCACTAGGAATATGTACTCCTAATTTTTTTAACCAACTTGTTGAAATACTCCCGACACCACTTGCATCTATTATTAAATCTGCCTCTAAGGTTTTTATCACATGATCAGAATCTTGTACCAACACCAAATACACGATTTTCATCCACATCATACAACAAATTCTTTACGGTTTGATTGTAATGAACCGATATATTTGGAATCTTGTTAATATACTTTTCTATATGCCATTCCAAATGTGGGCGTGTTTGCAGTGTTGTTGTATATCCGCCATCATACCGAAGCTTCCAAACCCCATGATGAAACCAAGCGAGATCTTTCGTTGAATTAATCTTTACTGCACCGCTTGCATAGAAGTTTTCGGTGATTCCTGGAAATAATTCTTCTAGTCCATATTGACCAGCATGAAGGAGAGCATGTAAATGTTCACCTTGCCTTGCACCTTTTCTTGGAGAAGGTCCTATTGATTCATTGTCTCTTTCTAAAATCACTACTTCTTTAAAAAAATCAGATAAAACACGCGCGGCTAACTTCCCAGAAATTCCCCCGCCAATAATAACAATTCTTTGATTACTTAACATAAATGTAAACCTGCCTTACTAACTGATTGAAGTTTATTGATATAAATCTATTTAATTAATTAAGCTGTTGTTTCTATTATATTTTTCAAAAAATACATTCTTTCTTCCATCCAATATACCAAAAAGTATAAAAACTTCAATAATAGCTATTGAATTACTGTTTGAATTATGTAACTATATGAATATACAATTTTATAAGAAAAGTAACACTAGGGGTGCTTTAAAAGCTGAGAGAGGTATTGGCCTTAACCCTTGAACCTGCACTAGGTAATGCTAGCGAAGGAAAGTGGTACATCATTTTCGTAATACTGTTATGTATATGAAATAATATGTAATCGAGATAAACCACTTCTTTCACTTGAGAAGTGGTTTTTTTATTGTCACCAGGAGGATGGTTATGCCATGGATAAAAGCTTACAGGAATTGTTAAACCAGGTTGAAGACCGCAAGGAAGAGCTTATTCAATTGTTAGAGCGTTTGATTCGTTATAAAACGCCTGCACCACCTGCTCGAAATACAGAAGAGGCCCAGCAATTTGTCGCCTCATATTTAAAAGAAAAAGGCTTTGAAATCGATCAATGGGACGTATACCCAGGGGATCCAAATGTAGTTGGAGTGTTAAAAGGTACCGATTCAGAGCATTATAAAAGCTTGATTATTAACGGCCATATGGATGCGGCTGAAATCAATGAAGACGAAGAGTGGATAACAGATCCTTTTTCACCGGTCATTCGGGATGGAGCTGTTATTGGCAGAGGGGCTGCTGATATGAAAGGCGGTCTTGCAGGAGCTTTATTTTCCATTCAACTGCTGCATGAAGCAGGTATTCAGCTTCCAGGAGACCTTACTTTTCAATCTGTGATTGGCGAAGAAGTTGGAGAGGCAGGTACTTTGGAATGCTGTAAAAGAGGATATAAGGCCGATTTTGCCGTTGTAGTTGATACTAGTGATTTACATATACAAGGTCAAGGCGGGGTTATTACTGGCTGGATTACGATTAAAAGTAAAAAAACGTTCCATGACGGAACAAGAAAAGACATGACCCATGCTGGCGGAAAGCTGTTTGGTGCGAGCGCTATTGAAAAAATGATGAAAATTATTCAAGGACTGCAAGAACTTGAAAGACATTGGGCAGTGATGAAAAGTTATCCTGGATGTCAGCCAGGTACGAATACCATTAATCCTGCAGTGATCGAAGGGGGAAGGCACGCAGCATTTATTGCAGATGAATGCCGTTTATGGATTACGGTTCAC
Source organism: Niallia oryzisoli (assembly GCF_036670025.1). NCBI lineage: Bacteria > Bacillati > Bacillota > Bacilli > Caryophanales > Bacillaceae > Niallia > Niallia oryzisoli. The sequence goes on from NZ_CP137640.1 coordinate 3,065,096, forward strand.
TTTTATCCGAATGAAACGTATGAATCAGTTTCAAAAGAAATTGAGGACCATATTCAAGCCGTTGCCATGGCTGATCCATGGTTAAGGGAAAACCCGCCGATATTTGAATGGGGTGGAACATCCATGATTGAGGACCGCGGTGAAATCTTTCCTTCTTTAGAAGTGGATGCCAATCATCCAGCTGTCAAAACCTTAATGAATGCTCATGAAGGGGTGACAAAAGAAGCTGCAGTTGTCGATGTTTCGCCAACTGTTACTGATGGCGGCTGGTTTGGCGATGCAGGAATTCCCGCTGCCATTTATGGTCCTGGACATCTTCACCATGCACATGCAGTTAATGAACAAATATCTATTGAACAACTATTACAATATACAAAAGTCATTTTGACGTTCATATATCAATGGTGTCATACAAAAAATAGATAACTAGAGGAGTTTAAAAATGAAATTTTCCGAAATTCTACTTGAAAAGCTACAGCCAATTTGGCGAAAAAATCACGCTCATCCATTTGTACAGGAAATGGGAGCAGGAACATTGGATCAAGAAAAGTTCCGTTTTTACATGATTCAGGATTATTTATATTTGATTGACTATGCAAAGCTATTTGCCTTGGGAGCAGTAAAAGCGACTGATTTAGAAGATATGAAGATTTTCTCTGCCTTGCTGCATTCGACCATGAATGAAGAGATGTCCCTTCACCGCCAGTATGCTGCCCGTTTTGGAATATCTGAGGAGGAATTGGAGCATGCAGAGCCTTCTCCGGTTACACTTGCCTATACCCATTACATGCTTCATTCTGCTCAGAACGGAACACTGGCAGAATTAGTGGCTGCACTTCTGCCATGTGCATGGAGCTACTGGGAAATCGGAAAAGAGCTGAGTGAAATTCCTGGCGCAGCCGATCATGAGTTGTACGGGGACTGGATTACCATGTACAGTTCAAAGGAATTTGGCCAGACGGCCGAGTGGAGCATTGATTTACTAGATAAATTGGCTGCAGGAAAGCCCGATCATGAGCTTCTACAGCTTGAAAAAATCTTTTTAAATACCACTCGTTTTGAATATTTATTCTGGGACATGGCTTATCACAAAGAGATGTGGCCGGGCGATGAATAAGCCAGTTTTAGAATTTAATAAAGTAACCTTTAATTATCGTCAAAACCAAGATCCAATCCTGGATCGCATTGATTTACATATCCAAGAGGGGGAATTAGTCAGTATTATTGGTCCCAGCGGTTCAGGAAAAAGTACGATCTTCAGATTAATAACCGGACTGGAGCAGCCTTCAGAGGGAGACATTCTCGTAAACGGAGAAAATAGTATTAATCGTTTAGGTACAGTCGGTTATATGCCGCAGCAGGATTTGTTAATGCCTTGGAGGACCGTATTGGAAAATGCGGTGCTTCCATTAGAAATTAAAGGAATGAAAAAGGAAGAAGCCAAAGTCCGGGTAAAAGAGCTGCTCGAGGACTTTGGTTTAAAAGGCCAAGAAAACGCATTGCCAAGTAATCTATCAGGCGGAATGAGACAGAGAGTATCTTTCCTTAGAACCATCCTAAGCGGATCTAATATTTTATTATTGGACGAGCCATTTAGTGCATTGGATGCCATTACTAGATTATCCATGCAGGAATGGCTGATACAGCAATGGATTAAATGGAAGAAAACAATTTTATTTATCACCCATGATGTAGATGAAGCTCTGTTTTTATCAGACCGAATCTTTGTATTGCAGCAAAAGCCGATTACTATCATTCAAGAGGTTACCATTCCTTTAGGACGGCCGCGTACCATTCGAGATATCAGTAATCCTGAAATTGTTTCGTTAAAGGAACAATTGATTGACCAACTACGAACGAAGGTGAGCATATGAACAGCATGAAATCCTATATGGCATCCACCATGCTTGTATTTGTCCTGATGGTTATTTGGGAGATAGGGGCACGCATTTATAATAAAAGTTTTATCCTGCCGTCACCGACAGATATTTTATGGAAACTATGGGAATTAAAAACGGTATTATTGTTTGAACATCTTCCAGCTACTTTACTAATTATGGTGATTGGTCTTCTTATATCAATCATTATCGGTATTGGCCTTGCTGTATGGATGAATATGAGTAAAATTGCGGAAAAAACCTTTTATCCGTTGATCGTTGCCTCTCAGACCATTCCTACAATCGCGTTAGCACCGATATTTGTTGTTTGGTTTGGTTATTCCATTTGGAGTAAAGTATTTGTAACTTTTTTAATTACCTTTTTCCCTTTAACTGTCAGTACATTTGATGGTCTTCGTTCTTCTAATAAGGATATAAAGGAGCTGCTGCTGACAATGGGAGCCTCCAAAAAGGATATCTTTTTTAAATTAGATGTACCGTCTGCATTGCCTTCCATGTTTTCGGGATTAAAGGTGGCCGTAACGGTTAGTGTAATTGGGGCGGCCATTGGGGAATGGCTAGGCGGAGAAGCAGGTCTCGGTTATTTTAGCCGGAGAATGATGACACAATTTAACGGAGCTGCCGTTTTCGCTCCGATTGTATTACTTTCTATCGTAGGCATTCTTTTATTTTTATTGGTTTCATGGTTAGAAAAAATATGTTTGAGATGGAGAAGAGAAGAATGAAAAAACGTGTAATGATGCTTATAAGTATTGTCTTTGTTTTATTGTTAGCTGCCTGCGGCGGGAATAATGCTTCGCAAAGCTCTGAGGATAGTAAGAATGGAGCAGACAACAAAAAGCTAAAAGAAGTCAGCATTATGCTTGATTGGTATCCAAATGCTGTCCATAGCTATTTATATGTAGCCCAGGAGAAAGGCTATTTTGAAGAAGAGGGGATAAAAGTGGATATACAATTCCCTGCAAACCCTACTGATCCATTAAATCTTGCAGCTGCCGGAAAAGTCACATTAGGTTTATATTATCAGCCTGATGTCATTATTGCCCGTGCAAATGAAAATGTTCCCGTTAAGTCAATTGCTTCCATCGTACGGTCGCCTTTAAATCATGTGGTGTTTGCCGAGGATAGTTCCATTCAATCACCGAAAGATCTAGAAGGGAAGAAAGTAGGCTATCCTGGGATTCCATTAAATGAAGCAATGCTCAAAACAATGGTAACAAAAGATGGCGGTGATATTAATAAAGTCGATATGGTTGATGTAGGATTTGAGTTGAATTCCTCTCTTGTTTCAGAAAATGTAGATGCTGTGATTGGAGCCTATATTAATCACGAAGTTCCTTTACTAAACCAAAATGGATTTAAAACACGCACCTTTAATCCAACTGAATATGGTGTTCCTGCTTATAATGAAATTGTTCTTGTTACAAGTGATGAAACACTGGAAAAAGATAAGGATGCCATTCAAGCTTTTTGGAGAGCAGCAAAAAAAGGCTATGAATTTATGAAAGAAAATCCTGATGATGCACTAAAGATTTTATTAGACAATCAAGATGAAGCAAACTTCCCATTAGATGAAGCTATCGAGAAGGAAAGTCTTCAAGTATTGCTGCCAAAAATGGAGGAAGAAGGATCTGCCTTTGGTTCTCAGGACGAACAGTCATGGGAAGAAACAGCCAACTGGCTTAAGGAAACCGGATTAATTAAATCTGTCCCTAAAGCTAGTGATATGATGATGAATATAGAGGAATAACGAAATATTTTTATAAAAAGCCGATTTTTCTCTTATGAAAAATCGGCTTTTTTACTCATAAAATAGAGCTTCTGGGTTTCAAATTAATAAAAAACTTCCTTTTCAATAAGTTACAAAATCAAATTTTCAAGGATAAGACGATTTTGATAGGAAAAGCTATCTTGGTATCTTACTGATTAGAAGGGGGTAATCTGTCTTGTATTTTTACAAAGAAGACTTAATTAATATCATTGTCCCGGATAAACCGGATCCTGCTGCCGCAAAGGTGCTTCAGGAAACATTGGGCGGCAGATTTGGAGAAATGCGTACGATGATGCAATTTTTCTTTCAAAGCTCAAACTTCCGTGGTAACGCAAAAACGTTCCGCGATCTCATCCGTGGCATTTTTCTCGAAGAAATCAGTCATGTGGAGCTGGTTCAAACGACCATTAATCAACTGTTGAATGGCTCTGGTGAGGAAGCTGTTGGTACAGGCGGAAGTTCTGCTGCACCTTTGGAAGATGCTGTTAAAGAGCACGCAAATCCTCATCATTATATTATGGGCGCACAAAGCTCGCTGCCAGTGGATGCTGGCGGTAATCCATGGACTGGAAACTATGTATACAGCCACGGAAACTTAGTCGCCGATTTATTAGATAACGTTGTATTAGAATCGACAGGTGTTCTCCAAAAAACACGTATTTATGAAATGAGTTCAAATAAAACCTTTAGAGAAACATTAGCTTTTTTAATTGTTCGTGATAATGCCCATCAAAACGCCTTCGCAAAAGCTTTAGAAACTCTTGGGGTTAATTGGGGCAAGATTTTCCCTGTACCGAATTACGACATTAGTAAATATCCAGAATGCCGCAAATATGTAGAAATGGGCTTCCATAATGCCCAATTCAATTTCAGATTAGATGATACTCTGATTGGTCAAATTTTCCAAGGTGAATCACCAAGCAGAGATGACGGGAATCTACAGGTTGTTCCTCCTCCACAAGGTTATCCGATTCCAATACTGCCTGAAATGCCAAATGAACACAGCCCAGGTCTTCATGATTTAAATTCTTAATATTTTTTTTCAAAAGGATGAGCCATTGCGCCTATCCTTTTTTTATACATAATTTATTAACTTTTAATGGTTCATCCTTATTTTGGTTACACTAAGAAATATATGTGAAACTGGTAATATTTTATGGAGTTGATTGAATGGAAGAAAAAACTGTAAAAAAAAATACTGAGCAAAATAACAGCTCTAAGTACTCTTCTCGTAATCTATGGTCGGGATTTCTTTTTGGCATAGGGTCAGTAGCCTTTGTTGATGAAGCGGTATTTCATCAATTATTACACTGGCACCATTTTTATGACAAATCCACAACGAGTATCGGTTTGGTTTCAGATGGTTTCTTCCATGCGTTTAGCTGGTTTGCTACAATCGGTTCTTTATTTATGTTAGCAGATCTTAAGAGATTGAATACTTTTTGGCATGCAAGATGGTGGGGAGGGGTGCTGCTCGGAGGAGGTGCCTTTCAGTTGTACGATGGAACCATCCAGCATAAGCTGATGAAGTTACACCAGATTCGTTATAACGTAGACATTCTCCCGTATGACTTAACCTGGAATATCATCTCCATTCTGATGATTATTGCAAGTGTTGCTCTTATTAAATGTACAAAACAAAAGCAGGGAAAGGCAGTCACAAATGAACATCCATAATCACATTCAGCATGGAAAGGGTTTGCACACAGTTCAAGGAAATGGGGAAGCATTCGAGGTTTTATTAGGATTGTTTTTTGCACTAATCATTGTTAGCTATATCATTGGAGCACTAGTAACAAGTCGACGCTATAAAAAATGGCCGTTGTACCGCAGTTTTTTTTGGATTATAGGTGTATTCTGTGTTGCATCGGTATGCATCGGATCTTTAGCAAACCTCGCTCAATGGGATTTCAAAGCCCATATGCTTACTCATTTACTTCTTGGGATGCTGGCACCGCTCCTTTTCGTATTAGCAGCACCTATGACTCTATTGTTAAGAATACTTAAAGTAACTTCAGCCAGACGTCTTTCGGTTATTCTAAAAAGAAGATACTTTCGCTTTATCATGGACCCGATTGTTGTGTCAATTCTCAATATAGGGGGATTATGGATCCTCTATATAACTGAATTATTTACGATGATGCATCATAATAGCCTTCTTCATTTTTTAATTCATGTCCATGTATTCCTAGCTGGTTATTTCTTTACCTTGTCCATGATTTACATAGAGCCGACACCACATCGAACCAGCTTCGTCTACCGTGCTAGCGTGCTTCTGATTGCATTGACATTCCATTGTATCCTATCAAAATATATTTATGCCCATCCACCAATAGGAGTTCCGACTGTTGATGCAGAAATTGGAGGAATGCTAATGTACTACGGTGGAGACGCGATTGATATTGTAATAATCTTTATACTATGTTATCAGTGGTACAAAGTAGTCAGACCACGGACAGCAGTTACAATAAATAAATTTAAACAGTCTTTATAACAAAGGAAAATGAAAGATTATAAGATGGAGCTTTGGCCTGTACCAATAAAAATTAAACGGAATAAGGAATGGTTAAATATGGAATTGGAATCTGCGCAAACATGTTATTTCACCATGGAGAATGAAACAGGTGGGTTAATCGTAAAAGGAGAACTCATAGGAGAATCGGAAATCTTGTATTTTGATGATCTTAAGTTCAAAGGCATCATTGCTTTGCTCCACTCTATCGATAAACAAAATTTCATTTCTTCAGGAAAAAACGACTTATTTGATCAATACATAAGTGAGATTGAAGAAACGCTATACGGAATGAAGAAATTTAATAAATTCCAGGGAAAAACAATATAACATTGCAGTGAATGAGCAGTACCTTGGTATCACCAGCAGGTACTGCCTATTTGTATTAGTAAAACAAGGACTTACTATTGCATCATTTGATTTAATTCCCGAATACATTCCTGAACGAGGGTTACTCCCTGGCTCATCGAAGCCCCGCCACCAAATGCCGCAGTTACACCGACAGCTTCAAGTATTTCCTGCTCGGAACAGCCTTGATCCAGACAGCCTTTTATATGATAAATGATGCAATACTCATCCTGTGCATGAAGACTAATACCAAGAGCAATTAATTGTTTTTCCCTTTGTGTCAAAGCACCAGCCTTAAAACATTCCTCAGTAAAATCATTAAATTTACTCGCAAACTCAGGCATTTTTTGCGTAAACATTCCAAGTCCTTCTTTGTATTTCAATAATGCAGATTCTGTAGAATTTCCAGCCTCCATTATTTTCAACTCCATTCCTAATGTTTTGACTTACCAAGGTTATTATGAGGTTAAATAAAGAGGTTTAAACGATTCATTATTTGGATAAAAATGGTCACAACTTAACTTTTTACCATTAACAAGTAAACATAATAATCGGAATACAAGGCAAAATTTTAATAATGTAAACCACAACAGTTAATAATTAATTGAAGAAAGGTGATGGAATGGATTTAACCAACGAAAACCAAACCTATCAAGCTGGAGATATTGTATATGTTTTTTATCGAAACCCTCATACCCAAGATGTAGCAAATGTTCAGGCAGCTGCCGTTGTTAATAACCCTGAGAAACCGGGAGAAAAAGCTTTATTTCTATATGAAACCTATTATCCTCTAACAGATGAAACAGCCGTTTATGCAACAGAAGAGGAAGCCAATCAGGCCTATCAGCACTATTTTGGGGATTATAGAGGGGAGTGGAATGATGAAGCCTTTTACTCCTAAGCTTGTCTATTTTGAACCAAAAACATTGGAATATCCCTTGGGTGTCGAACTGAAGGAAAAATTCGAAAAGATGGATGTTGAGATACGTTATACTACTTCTCATAATCAAGTAAGAAATTTACCAGGAGATACAGACCTGCAAAAATACCGCGTAGCCAAATCAACACTGGTCGTAGGAATCCGAAAAACACTGAAATTTGATACATCTAAGCCTTCGGCTGAATATGCCATTCCGTTTGCAACCGGCTGTATGGGCCATTGCCACTATTGTTATTTACAAACTACAATGGGGAGCAAGCCATATATTCGGACTTATGTCAATGTCGAGGAAATCCTGGACGCCGCAGACAAATATATAGAGGAGCGTGCTCCTGAAATCACTCGATTTGAGGCAGCCTGTACCTCTGATATTGTCGGAATTGATCATTTGACACATACATTAAAAAGAGCCATCGAGCATTTTGGGGAGTCTGAATATGGAAAGCTGCGGTTTGTGACCAAATTTCACCATGTCGACCATTTGCTCGATGCCAAGCATAACGGAAAAACAAGATTTCGTTTTAGCGTCAATGCCGATTATGTCATTAAGAATTTCGAGCCTGGAACGTCACCATTAGCAAAACGAATCGAAGCAGCAGGTAAAGTTGCACGTGCCGGTTATCCATTAGGCTTTATCGTTGCACCTATTTATATCCATGAGGGATGGGAGGAAGGTTATTATCATATGTTTGAACGTTTAGATGCTGAATTACCCGAGGATGCGCGCGATGACATCACGTTCGAATTTATCCAACATCGTTTCACAAAACCAGCTAAAAGAGTCATCGAAAAAAACTATCCGATGACAAAATTAGAATTAGACGAAGAAAAACGAAGATATAAATGGGGTAAATATGGAATTGGAAAGTATATTTATCAGAAAGATGAAGAAGAGGATTTGAAAAGTAAGCTTTTCACTTTTATGGAGAAATTTTTTCCTAATGCCAAATTAGAATATTTCACATGAAAGTATTTGTTCACAAACCATTAAATTGCTCTTAACATAGAATAGTTCCGTTTTTAAGGGTCACACTAATAATGGTGAAGTAACACCAACTAACTTCGGGTGGGGGGAGTTTTTATGAATATTCGCGAAGGTCTTATTCCAACGGCTTTAGGTTCAGCTGTAACTGCAACAGGCTATGCCCTAAAACAGAAGCGCGGATCAAATAAAATGGTAGCCAACACCGTTTTTGGCTTTGGATTAGCCCATATCGTGCTGGGTGTCATTGACCTTGCCACACATCGTCGTTAGAACCAAAATAAGAAGGTTGAGCAGGATTAGGCTCTCCTTCTTTGTAAAGATTCCATTTTAACTCCACATATGACTATTTTGGCATTTAACTTGAAATTCTTCCGCTCTGTTTTAAAATCACAGTCATTAAATGGTTAGTATAAATTTAACTAGCAGAATAAGGATATTATTGAAAACTGCATACATAATTTTTTCAAAACAATAGGGATATTGCTCTGGAGGGGCCTATGGGAAAAATCAATCATATAGAACTAAAATCAGCTGAAATCGCGAATCTAGGGACCCAATTCATGAATGACGGCCTCTCACATTCCAACGAAAAAGCGCTACACGATGAAGTAAAGAATATACTGATATTTGCTGAAAGTTTAGCAAATATGAAGTAATGTGGTGACTATGAATAAGGATAAAGAGAAAGTTTTAGAAAGCATTTTATGGAGCATCGCATTACCAGGATTTGCGCAGCTTTTAAATGGAAAGCTCGTTAAAGGTGTGCTTTTTATTGGACTCGAGTTTTTAATAAATGTTCTAGCCAAATTTAATCAAGCCATTCTTCTTAGTTTTCATGGAGAAACAATCAAGGCTATTGAAACGATCAATTATCAATGGTTAATGTTTTATCCATGTCTTTATTTCTTTGCTATGTGGGATGCCTATAAGGATTCAATTGAGAAAACTTCGCCTTTTACATATCTTCCTTTTGTTTTCTCAGCTTATTTCGTTACAGTGGGTTTAATTCTATCACCAAAGTTAACTATATTCGGCAAAATATGGGGTCCTGTTTGGCTGCCCATGTCATTTGTCATTCCTGGTGTCATAATTGGCTTTATATTAAAAAAAATCCTTCAGTTTTTTTCCAATAAGTCATTAACAGATCATTGAGCTTCCAATCGAATGACCCTTTAACATTAGAGGGCTGTCAAATTCTTGTTCCTTCAAAAGTCGAGAGTTAGGATTTAAAAATGTCCTTCATACCATTAATGGTGAAGGACATTTTTTTGTGGCTTATCCTTGCTCCACCCAATAAACATAACAAATCTATTAATTTTAGTATTATTTTTGACTATTATTAATATAATCAAATAAATAGATTTGACTACTAACAAAATCAAAATATAAGAAACCATTAAAAAAGGGGGGAAACTTCATGAACCCAAACGGCATCGAAAGACAATTGCTTTCCGAATATAGAGACTTGATTCAATTTATAGAAATCACATTCAAAGGAGCACGTTTAGAGCAAACTACAATCAAAATCCCAAGAGAACTGTTGCAAGGAATACAGAAAAAGGGATTGGGAGACAAACTGAAAGCAACCTATCCATTATTTCATGAGGACTTCTCAATATATACCAAACCAGTCAAGGAACTAGTAGATGACTATCGAACAAAGTACACACGAACTCTTTCAAAAAAATATGGACGTGTCATACTTGTAAAGGATAAAGCTGAATTTGAAAAGGAGTTTCAGATTATCAGTGATAAGATCGAGCAATATAAAAAAGAGGTAAGTCATATCTTAACCATTCAAATCGAGAAGACAAAACAAGAATTAATCGAGTATTTTACCCCAGTCATTATAGATGATCCCCCTGAACATCTACTACATATGGAAAATGAATCACTTGAGGAGCAAGAAATCCGGTCCTATATCGAATGGCTTCTTGGCAGAGAGTTTCCAACAGCAGAGCAAATCCTAAGACGTGTTGAGTTTTATCAAGTATACAAGGATGTTACCATACAAATATTGCAGGATGAACAGTTTTATCGGGATATCGAAAAAGCCTTTAAAAAGGAGCAATTGAACTGGCCGCATCAAAATCAAAAACAGGAAGAATTTTATTTAACATAGTCCATGTAAGTTTAGGAGCAACCTATTTGCAAAAAAAGGTTGCTCCTATTTTAAAAGTATTAATATTGTGATAAAATATTAGAAAATTTTACATTTTTAGACTATTATAGAATTATTATTTATCTCTTTTAAAAAGGAGTTCATTTGATAGATATGACTAAAAAAGTGGAACTTGTAAAGCGATTAGAAAATCACCTCAGACGTACGTCCAGGCAGCTCATTTCATTTGATACAGAAGAAGAGTCATTACAATTTTTAACTGATTCCTTTCGCTCTGAGTTTTCCAGTGATTTTGTAGGAATTATTATAAAAGACGGTGATCACTTTATTCCAAAGGTTTGGAGCGGTGCACTAACCTCTATTACGGAAGCGTTTCCTCTCCAGGTCAATCAATGTATGCCAAGTCTTTTGACCAGAAGTATGATGTTTGAGACTTCTATTGATTCACATTGTGATTTTACAAAATTGATTGTGAATATGGCAGTGCCAACATGGTTTACTGTCCCATTAATCAATGATTCTCATCATTACGGGTTTTGTGTGATTGGGTATTTCCAAAAGGTGAAGTTAATTGAAGAAATGGGAAGGATTTTTGATGAATTTGGAAAAGATGTTGCCGTTGCACTAGCCTTGTCTAAACAAAAGGAAATTCAAAAAAATAAAATGATGGGCATGCAGTGGATTAATCAAAATCTATCATTGGATGCTTCCATTGAAAAAACTGTTGAAAAGCTGGTTGAACGAGCAGGTAAAGAAACAGAGGCAGTATTTGCCTGCATTTATCTATATGACGAAAGAGCTAATTGTTTTCGTTATCAGCAACCTTCATATGGAGAAATGGTACGTGCAGAAACGATTACACTCGATAAAAACAATCAACTTAAACACTACTTTCCTTATTTGGAAACTCCAGGCGGACAGCAGTTGACCGTCCCCCTGAACGTTAACTTAAAAACAATCGGGGTCGTCCATGTTGAAAGTAAGAACGCAGGCACTTTTACCAGCGATGATTTAGAGACGCTGGAATTTTTATCAAGTCATGTAGCCGTCATGTTAGAAAACGCCCGTCTTTATCAAAATGAAAAAAATCATAAACAGAAACTTCATTATTTGTTAGATTATCAGCAAACCCTTATCAAAGAAACTATTGATGGTAATGGGTTTGATGGCATCACGCAAACCCTCAGCAACCTGTTTTCCACATCGGTCATTTTATTAGATCGTTTTTTTCGACCGATTTCATCTAAACTTGTCCAGTTAAAGACCGATGATCTTCAAAGGTATGTTGAACTTGCTGCATATGAAGTATTCCATAAACAATCAAGACGATCCTGGTTTCCTATGGAAGATGATATTGAGGTAGAAGTATTCTCAATAAACGGGGGAGGGGATTTATTAGGATATATTGTGCTAGATGTAACCAATTATGAAATCGATGATTATTTCCGCTTAAGTATCAATTTAGCCCGTAATATTTATTCAATTCAATTTATTAAACAAAGGCTTGTTTTAGATGCAAAAGAACAGGTGAAGGATAGCTTTCTAACGAAATTATTTGTTGAAAAAATAGAAAATGATGAAAATATCATCCAATACGCTAATCTCTTTAATTGGGATCCCTTTCAGTCACACCGGGTTGCTATCCTTTCATTAAATTTAATGGATGATAATGTAAAATTGAACATCCTTGATTTGGAAGCCCAAAAATCAATGATTTGGGACCAGCTAAAATCAAAAATATCAGTACAAAATCCAGAAATATTACTTACCAATAAAGACGGAGAACTAGTCTTAATAGCGCCAATAAATGTAGAATCAGGTAAGCCGCGGCTGTATTGGTCCAAATTATACGATAATATAAAGAAATGGACTAGCGACAGTAAAGATTTTAAACCTTTTTTAGCAGTAGGCGGAAAAACAGTCCGGCTGACAGACTATTATGTCAGTTATTCAGAAGCCCTAAAAGCCTTAAGTGTTGTAACAAACCGCTTTCAGGATATCGGCTTTGCCTTATTTGATGAGTTAGGCTCCTATACAGTTTTACACCAGTTAAATGATTCACATATTTCAGATCTATTTATCCAAAACCATCTTTCTCCATTACTGCAATACTCAGAAGGAAAAAGTATGGACCTGCTTCAAACATTACGGGTATATCTCGAACACAATGGCAACATAAAGGAGACAGCAGAGGATTTATTTATTCATCGAAGCTCACTCTTGTATCGGCTTGAAAAAATTACAAACCTATTAAATGTTGACCTGAATGATTCCGAGCAGCGATTTAATTTAATGATGGCCTATAAGCTGTATGATTTGTATGGCGATAACAGTACGGCCAAACAATAATAAAATGTATAAAAGAAGTATGGAGTACCGTACTTCTTTTTTCATTAGCCTTTAACTCCAAAATCCAACCATTCCTTGATATCCAAAATATAAACCAAATATTTCATTTTGTCCCACAATCTCTGAATCACCGACTTTTTAGGAAAGTTGATAAAAGAATAAATAAAATAACTAAGGGAATGATAGTTATAGTTTATTATTATTTTTTAGCTAGGGGTGCTTTCAATGTCAGTAATTGTTTATCAGACATTTGAGATTAAACAGGATAAATTTAAAGAGGGAATTAATAATTTAAAAGAGATTAAAAAATTTCGTAATGAAAATTATGATCATAAGGTCGAAATATTGACACCCATCTCTGGTGAAGATCATACATATGCACTTCTTTCTACATATGAGGGCCTAGCAGAAATGGAATTACAAAGCAAAAAAATGTCTAATGATGAAGAGTACGGAAAGTTGATTGGCCAATTTTTCCTCGAGAATATCGTGCAAGGCAGCATGTACACCCAAATATACAGATCTATCAGCGAAAAGAAAAACGATAAAAATAAGGACAAATAGAACATACGTCTCATTGTATGTTCTATTTTATTATCCCATTTATTATAATGCTTCTATAATTTCGTCATCTATTTTCCATTGGCCTGAAACAACATCTTTCCAAAACATTAATTTAAGATTTTTCCTTTCTTGACCGTTATCACTATGATAAATGGTTGCTTTCAGATTAATTTGCTGGGAGATGATATCATCTTTTCCTTCATTAATTGCCAATGATTTATCATCAAAGCGGATCACGTTTATTTTTTTTAACCTTTTTTGCAGTTGTTTTTGTTTATTGCTGTTTTCAACAATCATCCCAACGATTTTCTGATCACCCTGATTGACCGCTGCTTCAAACACATTGACAATCTGAGAGGGGCTAATGACATTTAAATAATCATCGAGCTTCCCGCCCGCACGTAAAATCATTAACTTATGGGACAAATCTTCATGTTTCGACCCGTGCGTTGTACTTCCTAAAAAATGCACACAGAAATGGCCGGGAAAGCCGTTTTTCAAAGCACCCGCTCCATGCGGCATCCCGTGCATAGAAGCAGCCAGCATTTGATCTTTTGTCACAACGAGTATCGCCCTTCGTTTCCAGCTCCATTTGCCATTGTAAATTTTCTTCATAATCTTCGTATCCTTATAAGTCAGGGGCTGAACATCAGCATGCATACTGCCGGCTCTTCTTTGAACGGTAAATTGCATGCCAGTTTCCACATCAGTAATAGTGAAAATCGATCGATTTGGAATTATATGATTCACCATTGTCCATGGCAATATTTCTATTGTAAAGCTGTTGGGAGTATCAGGGTCTTCTAATGTAATGGCATTAACCTGAACTGAACTCATAATGATTAATGCTGTGAAAACAAAAGGAAAAAGCATCTTTTTCATAGTTGAATCGTTCCTTTGATTTTTTAATTGAGCAGTCAAAGCCTAATCAACATTGAAGTAAAGCTTATGTATCATGACTGCCCTTAATAAAACACTTTAATAATTTCTGTCGTGCTGGATTATAAATACCTTAAAATATTTGGAATTACATAAGAGAACAGAATTGGGCATTTCTGATAATCATATTGGCATAATAGCAGGGCAAAATAAGCATCTACATTCTTACTATTGAATTTATTAATTTGAAATGGGGGATACGAATGCCAAATGTAGAAGTAGGATGTTCTGTAGTGAATTGTGTGTTCCATGCAAAAGGTAATATCTGTGGAGCTGATAAAATTAAAATAGACATGGATTACAACTCCAATTATGATTCAGAATTTTCTAATGAACTTGGATTTGCAGAAGTAAAAGAAGAAGCAAACCATTCAACCGATACTTGCTGCAAAACCTTTAAACCAAAAGAATAAAACCAAAGTTTCAGGCACCACTTATGGACAAATTAGTACTTTTTATCTATTTGCGGTGCCTGACATCAAATTTCACTAATAAATATAAAGGAAAATAGCCCTTCAAAACCGAATTTATATCATATACTTCATTTCTTTAGAAAGGGAGGGGAAAGGAAATGGGGATGTTTCACAGATTTACAAAAACAGATAAAAAAAATTATAAAGAAGGAAAGAAGGAGAGAGTAAATAAGAAACAGGAAAAAAATGAGTTGAAAGCAAAGCAAGTTGATCATTACTTTGGATACTTATTAACGATTTATAATGAATTCGCTGATAAGTATTCTGCAAATGAAGATATAAGACAAGTATTGAAACCTCACTCAAAAGAATATTTGAAAAACCTTGAACATGGTATTGAAATAACGAAAAACGCCTACAATAAAATTAATGCAATCCCATATGTATTCGATATTCCGAAAACCACTCAACAATATATGAAATCCTCGAAAGAACAATTCCTCATGAATTTAGAAAATTATATAAAGCGGGATGAGGCTATTAATAAGATCATTGTAGCGGCTGCTGACACAGGTAATATGATTGAAATCTCCGATGAATTCTTAATACCATTCACTGTAAAAGCTCAATTTCATATGGAGTCTGCCACAAATTATATGGACCAAGCACGTGAGTCAGTCTAAGGAAAAGGCAGGAAATCAAAATCATGATAGTAATTGGAATTGATTTATCTGGGCCGGCTAATCATAAGGATACGGCAATGGCAGTTTTTCAAACTATAGGAGATGAATTAGTACTTTTAGATATGCTGGTTGATGTTGATGATGAAAAGATTCTTTCCACTATTCACTCATTTACCGCTCAAGACATCATACTCGGAATCGATGCTCCGCTTTCCTACCAGGATGGAGGAGGAGACCGTCCACAGGATAAATGTTTGCGTCATTTCGTTAAAGAATTTGGACTTTCAGGCAGTTCCATCATGCCGCCAACATTAACAAAAATGGTTTATTTAACTCTTCGGGGCGTCTCATTAACGCGAAGAATCATGAATATGACCGCGGCTGAAAAAATAAGGATTATCGAAGTGCATCCCGGTGCTGCAATTGGCACGCGTATCGAACCAGAGAAGCTATCCCATGTACGGCACTATAAAAAAGATATCCAATCAAGATACGTTATTTTTGATTGGTTTAAATCTGTTGGACTAAAAAATTTGTCTAAAGACATCACAGAAACGTCTCACCAAATGGATGCGTGTGCAGCTGCATTGGCCGCCTGGCATTGGGGGGACCCAGCAAAAAAGCCAATTTGGCATTGGGAACAGATAACATCTGCGCACCCATTTGAAATATGCTGTTAAACCCAGTTTTCTCTTTTTATGGATACTGAACTGCCCATGCTTGATTGTATAAATACCTTATAAAGGGGAATAGTAAGGGTAAAAGGGGTTTGATTTTTATGAGTGATTGGAATGAACAAAGCGCGCCAAATAATAACCTGACATCAAGTACCATCAGTTCTTCAAAACTGGTGGGAAATAACAAACAAAACCATGAATTCTCCGAGGAACTGGCCGATGGAGGAGTAAGGGATAAAATCATCAATAGGCAGCGTTACAAACGAAATTCAGGGAAATCCTAAAGTCAGAAAAGATGATAACACAATGATAAAGGGCTGACGACTCCTGTCAGCCCTTATTTGTATGATGAAAGAACCCTCATTTTCGATAAAAATAATGCGTAATTTGGGATAAAAAAGTAAATAGATAAAAAGTAATTAAAAGTAAATAATTGTAATTGTGGATAAAAAAATAAATAATTAATGAAAAAGTAAATAATTAGTAAAAATATGAAAATGATGAGTTTAGTAAATCGTTAAAATTAATTCTATAGATTTTAGATTAATGATAAAAAATTATAATTTGTGAAGTTTAAATTTGTTTAATTAATAATTGATTCGTAATGAAGTTTAATAATTAATAATCCGTTATAATCAAAAAAATTCATTTCATCTCACTATTTTGAGTTTACTTAGACTATGAGATAAAAAATCCATTCTCAAAATTACTTCCTATAATACATATTATGTTCGGGGCGTTGTATGAAATATTAAATCTTAAGTGTTTAACCTCTCTATTCTGTGCTTATAGCTGCTATTTTTAACTTCTTCAACGTTGATAAATTTTACACTATACTCAATCACATCATTTATAAATAAATGATGTTTTTTGGCAAATTCTTTTAGGCTGTTTAATAAATCTTTATCATATGTTGTTTTATATTGAACACGATCTTTAGGTCTAGTTTCTTTATTAAAAGTAATTACTCCTTGAGCTAAAACTGTTTGTAACCCATTTTCAATTAGATAATTTACGTGTGTATCATTTTCTTCTGCTAAAGCACTAAGTTGGTCAAGTATTGATTTACTTATATTTGTTCTAAATTTAACTCTAGAGTCATCTGTTATTTGGATTAACTTTCCGTTAACTAATTTCCACATTATAAACACTCCTATAATTTTAATCTGAAAAATCTAAACACTGTGTCATATAAGCTTTTTTATAAGTTATAAAATGATTAGAATCATCATAAATGTTCTTTGCTAGTTTAGGAAGATTATATTTCCTTTAACCCAAACTCGATAGATCATGTTGTCAGTCTTTGTAATTGTACTTGTAATTTCTGACCTTAACTTCCATGACCTAAATATCGACTGTAATCCTTCGGCGAAATATATACTTCCAGTCGTTACATTCATAACATAGCTTTTTTGTTGAACCCCTCCTTCACCATCAATTACACCTCTTATATTATAAAGGATGGTAAAAATTCTTTCGGCACATCTGGAAATTGTACTGTTAATGATTTATTTGGAGGTGATTCCTAATTTAAAAACGTCCATCCGCTCCTACGACTAAATCTGCTGAAATGATCGTATCTTTATGATCAATGGCAGGAATCAGACCAGTAATCCGCTCGTCAGATCCTTGTAAAAATGACTTGACTTTCGCGTTAAAATAAAAATGAAAGCTTAAATACTTTTTCGCAAGGTCATAAAAAGCTGTCAAAAGAACTGACTGCTTCATTCGAACTGCATAAGGGATTTCTGAGGTATCCTTAGCATAATCAATGGAGAGCACTTTTTGGTTTGCATTCCAAACCTCCCCTGAAGGAAGCTTGATATGTTCGTACTTTTCAAGATATGTATTCAGGTTCAACTCGCGCATGAGATGGACAAAACGCGGCTGCAAGACTTCCCCGCGAAACTGTCGTTCAAATTTTACTTTGCTCTCTAAGACAGTCACGTCAATTCCCTGCTTTGCAAGTAATAAGCCCAACATTAAGCCCGAAGGTCCCCCTCCTACAATGCAAAACAATGTCTTTATATTCATGGTTAGTCCACCTTAGTAATGAAAGGTTAGTATTATTTTCGTCTTTTTTATTTTATCATAGACACAGGTTGTTCGATGAAATGGCAGCATGATCCGCTCCAAATCATCATGAATGCAGAAGCACTTCCCTATACTTTTGCATATTGTACCTATATGAATTTTTTTCACAAAGATTGAAGTAGTCCACACAGATTTTGTTATTTTTGCATATAAAATATCGAGGAGAGGATGAGATATGTTTAAATTATTCTTAGATCCAGGTCACGGAGGCAACGATCCAGGCGCTGTTGGAAATGGATTGCAGGAAAAAGATATCACATTATCAATCTCGAAGGTTATTCATGATACTTTGACTGCTGAGTATAATGATGTTGAAGTTAAGATGAGTCGTACGGGAGATGCCTTCCCTACTTTAAATCAACGGACAAATGAAGCGAATAAATGGGGTGCTGATTTCTTTCTTTCCGTTCATATTAACTCAGGCGGAGGAACAGGATTTGAATCATTTGTCTACCCGAATGTTGGACCGCCGACAACCACTTATCAGAACCTGATCCATGATGAAATTATGAAAGTTATCGGCCTGAACAATCGCGGCAGAAAACAAAGCGATTTGCATGTTTTACGTGTAAGCAATATGCCGAGCATATTAACTGAATCTGGTTTTATTGACAACCCTTTTGACGCTGGAAAAATGAAGGATCCGAACTGGATTCAAGCAGTGGGAAGAGCCCATGTAAAGGGTCTTGAAAGGGCATTTAATTTGCAAAGGAAAAATCCTGCATATGATGTGATAATCCCTAACCTTTCTTATTGGCAGGCTCGAGCCTTGGTGCCTGAGTATGAACAAAGAGGCTATCAAGCCAAAGGTGTAGCGTTAAAAAATTATGGACCAAATGAAGCGCCGGCAGAAAATGATCCGTATCAATTTGTCATTTCAACAGATTATGAAAATGCCAAGAACCTCGTCATTGAGTTTAAAAGAAGAGGTTATGATCGTACGTATGGACAGGAAAGATAAATTCGTAAGCCCTTCGCTGGTTGAGTGAAGGGCATTTTATATGTATTTTCGGTTTTCGAGAATTTCTTTAAGTTTTTGAAGGTCTTTGTTGTTTGCTTTTTTCATCATTATTGACATAAAAGGTGTCATTATTTTAGAGAATCCGGCTCGACTATTTCATATACATAAGAAAGCTCCCTGCCTAAAAACTGGGCTTTAAACGCAACCTGAGTACCTACGGTTAATGGTTTTGGGGTTATCCATTCCGCAGATTGAATGTTGACATACCATTTAGGGGCATTGTCAGGATCGGCCGCATATTCTGCTACTTTTTCTCGAGGAGCTTGTAAGACAATTTCTGTAAAAACATCTACCATCTACTTTACCTTCCTTTATGGGATCATTTTGATTAATCATGAGTGAGGTATCATTTATATTAGAATCTACCGTTTGTACTAAAGATACACTTATTGTTTGAGTATTTCTTTTGATCAAGAAAAAACCGCATATAACATGCGGTCCAACTGGTTCTTACAATATGACTATTACCCATCCCTATATACTTATGAATAATTGACTATATGTGTATGGGTAATTACCCCTTTATCATGAAATAATTTGGATAGCTATTAATAGGCATGGTTTTTCGGCAGTAAGATGAAAATGTTGCTGATTCTAAAGGGTTTGGTCCCTGTTGAAGTTGCGTTATCTCCGTATCTGTTTGAATATTTTACTTCCTTTAGGGAATTTTACAAATGACCTATTTACAATATAGAGCTCTAGAGGAGTGGTTTTTATTCAAAATCAAATAGATACAAAGCGCTCAAATTGGTTTATTACATCTTCACTAAAAGGAATTTCTCAAGTAATACTAATTGAAAACACCATATCCGGGTTGATTATTTTAGCTGCAATTACCATTACTTCCTATTCTTTAGGGATTATTGCTTTATTGTCAGCAATGGTTGGAACATTTGTTGCGAAAATAGGCGGGGCAGAACAGGAAAGTATTGAACAAGGATTATTTGGATATAATTCTGTGCTGACAGGAATGGCACTTGCCTTGTTTTTAACCGGCGATGAGAGATGGATAACCGCTTTGATTGGAGCGGCTATTGCGGCTATATTTACAGCCGCGATGATGCACTTTATGCGCCAATCAAGTATTCCCATTCTTACCTTTCCATTTATTATCCTTTCGTGGTTTTTACTTTTGACTAGTTATCGATTGATTTCAGTTGAATTAAGCTCCGACCTTGTGCCGCAATCGTTATCGAATTGGAAATTAAATATTGAAGGGGAGACACACTGGTTTAATGGAGCTGTAAATGGAATTGGGCAAATTTTCTTTCTTGATCATGCTATATCCGGAATTTTACTCTTTGTTGCTGTATTTTGGGCAGGCTGGAGATTTGGACTTTATGCTATCATCGGAAATGCTGTTGCATTGCTGGCATCGTATGGGCTTGGGGGAGAACATCGTGCTATTTTTTTAGGGCTTTATGGGTACAACGCTATTTTAACCATTTTTGCTGTTTCCATCGTTTTTAAGGAGAACGATCGAAATGGACTTTTCATTGGAATCATCGCCGCGTTTTTAACAGTTCCTATTACAGCAAGTATCTCAACTTGGTTAATACCCTTTGGGCTTCCTGCACTAACCATGCCTTTTGTATTATGTACATGGCTTATCCTCGGTGCTAAAAAAGTTCTTCCTAGATTGTGATTGATAAAGAAAAAAGGATGCCCGCGGACATCCTTTTTCTTTATCTGTTATTGCAGATGGTCACTCATCAAATCCTGAACCTTTGATTCAATTGCATTTACATGTTCTTCTTCAAATCTTTGTTTTGGGTGTGGATTGTACCAATGGATTTTATCATCTTGAACCATCCCCTTATATTCATGACCCTGAATATTTAAAGAAAAGTGGGGATGTTCATGCACCTGCCCTTTGAAAAGATGGCTTACTTCGAAATCTTCAAACATATCCTATTCAACCTCCTCTTTTTACAAATTAAGTTTTTCCATTAACAAGATTGTGTATGCGTAAAACTATATCCAAAGACTGAACAAACCGTCATTAAAGCCTAGATTGTACATATAATAAAATCCAAAAATAGTACTTATCGCTCCTGTGGCAAATATAAGGGCTCTGCTAGTTACCTTACTTTTCATGTTCAAGATAAAAGGAACACCAATGATTGTTGTAAAAAGCAACATACCAATGACTGTTCCCACTCCAAATACAATGATATACAATGCCCCTTCCCACACGGACTTTACCGTACTCATTGTAAGTATTACCATGGCAGCACTACCTGCAAGCCCGTGAACAAAGCCGATAAAAACGGATTTATAGTAGGTCGTTTTTTTAATGGGAGGATTATGTAACTCTATCTGTTGTTTATCAAATTCTCGTTTTTTTCGAATGGACAACATACTTGCTACTCCCAAGTAAACAAGCATGATGCCAACTAAAAATTCTAATGACAGTGACCATTTCTCCGGAATATCATTATTTAGCATGATTAAAACAATCCCAATAATAAATAATGTGGCTGTATGTCCTATTCCCCAGAAGACACCAGCAAGAGAAGCCTGCCACAGCTTTTTACTTTGACTTGCAATCGTGGACACAGCGATCACATGATCGGGTTCTACTGCATGTTTGATCCCCAAAAGGAAACCGATTGCCAAAACTGAAATTAACGTCACATCCATTTTTCTTCCTCCCCCTATTTTTTCAACCCGGCAATGCTAATGGAATTGCCGGGTTGAAAAAATCAATATTTTCTTAAAAAACATGGTTTTCTTTGAAACCATTCCTCACTGATCACATGATGAATTTCCGAAAAAATCTTTTCTATTACTTGGGTAGAATGAGAAAACATCCGAATGGTAAAACCTGGAACTGGTAGTGAGGACAGTCCAACTTTACAATCATTTGTATTCACTTCAATCATAGAATATAACCTTTCAAGAAGGCCGCTGTCGGATTGGCAGCCTACCACAATCATAGAGCCTAAATGGGTGTAGCCTTCCATAAAGCCTAATCCCCTGATATTTTGTATGGAAGGTGTTAATTTTATATGATCATAAACCATTAATTCGTCATCGATATAAATTTCATTCAATAATTGAATGGAATGATAACTAAAATGGTCTCCCTCAGGTGACCAGCCGGGGGTAATGATATCGGAATAAACGAATGTGGCTGTTTTGTCCATTCGAATCACATTTTTTTGTTTGTAATTGGCATTTTGATAGGCAATTAACGGATCAGGGATATATTCAAGGAGACTCCCGGCTTCAAGAAGAAATTCTGACTCTTGATAGGCATGATTTCTCGGTGTTTTGTAAACCTTTGTAGCACCTTGTGTTGTCAGGGTCAGCTTTGCATTCTTTTCCAATGAAATCTTCATTTGGTATCTGTCACCATCTAAATATCCGCCGCCCGGGTTTAATAGATAATAACAAGCACGGCCTGTGTCATCATGGTAAATAGGGCGCATTACTTTAAATGCACCCTTGAAATATACATTTTTCGCTACTGTTTTCCCTCTTTTATCTTCAACATTTAAATGTAAAACACCTGTCCAATCCTTCATCTCATGCCAGCCCTTTTAATAATGCATTCTCTTTTAGCCAATCAACTACATTGTCTAATCCTGAATTTTTCTTTAAATCTGTAAAAACAAACGGCTTTTCACCGCGAAAAACTTTTGTATCAGACTCCATTACTTCTAGACTAGCCCCGACATGTGGTGCTAAATCCGTTTTATTAATAATAAATAAATCAGATTTAATCATGCCTTGTCCGCCTTTTCGCGGGATTTTCTCCCCTTGGGCAACATCTATAATATATATGGAGAAATCAACTAATTCAGGGCTGAAGGTTGCTGCCAAGTTATCCCCTCCGCTTTCAACAAAAATCAGCTCAACATCCGGGTGTTTTTCTTTTAATTCATTGATAGCAGCAAAATTCATCGATGCATCTTCACGAATAGCCGTATGTGGACATCCTCCTGTTTCCACTCCAATAATACGATCAGCAGGAAGAACACCATTTTGCATTAAAAATTTAGCATCTTCTTTTGTATAGATATCATTCGTTACTACAGCCATACTGACTTCATCCTGTAAGCGGCGTGTTAGTTTCTCCACTAACATTGTTTTTCCTGCACCTACAGGCCCGCCAACTCCAATTTTAATTGGACCCATTATTTTCACACTTCCTTTCTTTAATGTTAAGACATGAAAATTCGAATATTTACCCGTTCATGCCGCATCTGTGACAACTCAATTCCCGGTGAAACAATCCCAAAGTCTTCTTCACCCATTTGCTCTATCTTTGCAACTGCATCTACCAAAAGTGATTTCGCGTGATGGAGAATTTTTTGACCTGCTGTCTGTCCTAAGGGAATTGCGCGCACCGCATTTTGAACAAGACTGGAAACAACAGAGTATAGGTAAAATAAAATGGTCGTTGATTTTGGTATTTCCAGGTAGTGAGCAACCATCGTAAAGACAATGGCAGGATGACCGAACGACTGCTTTGCTTCAATCCTTCTACTGTAAACAGACAGAACTGGAGCCTCATATAATGACTGCACAAGATCTAACATTCGTTCGCCCATTCTTTGGGTGCCTTCTCTTGTTTCACGAGGCAGATTTTGCACAGTCAACAGCCGATCCAGTTTCCATAATTTTGGAAGGTCCTTCCCTTCCAGTGCCTGATAAGCTAAATGGCTTGCCAGCCCATCTGAATAGATGAGCTGGTCATGAATATATACTTGAAGCCAATGTAAAAATGATTCTTCGTTGTGCACGATATTTTCTTGAATATAACTTTCAAGTCCATAAGAATGACTGAAGGCACCTGTCGGCAGGTTTGAATCACACAGCTGAAATAATGAAAGAATTTTCTCATCCATGGCTGTGACCAATATGGCGAAACGCCTGCCTTACTTTCCGTTTTTCTCGTTTGTACGGAAGATCCATTTCCTGTAAAAGCTCTTCTACAAGGTAATCGTATTGAACCATCATCACATCATTTTCAAATTGGGCAGGGAGGTGCCGATTACCTAATTGGTGAGCAATCGTCCCCATTTCCAATAAATTTCGCGGCTGAATAACTAATAAATCATCAGCAACCACATCGATCACAATCATATTTTTTTCATCCATATACAAGACATCGCCGGCCACAAGATCACGTGCCTCTTTTAAACGGATCCCGATTTCTCTGCCATGGTCCGTTTTTACCCTTTGAATCCGTTTCACCAGATGGTCACTATCTAGGTACACTTTTTCTATATGACGCTGTATGATTTCTTCCCTTTTCATGTCTTCAATATTTGTTTCGATTCTTTCAATTAACATCATTTCACCTCAAAACAGAAAATATCTTTGTGCCATTGGTACTTTATCGACTGGATCACAGGTGATCAGCTCCCCGTTAACCCTTACCTCATAGGTTTGCGGATCAACAGATAACTCAGGTGTTTCCGAGTTAAATTTCATATCCTTTTTCGTTAACTTCCGGATTCCATGAACAGGCTTGATTTCCTTTTCTAACCCAAGCTTTTCATGAACCTTATCTTCATACGCCGCTTGTGATACAAAGGTAATCGAACTTTTCTGCAAAGCCTTTCCGTAGGCGGCATACATCGGCCGGCTGATCACCGGCTGCGGTGTTGGAATGGAAGCGTTGGCATCCCCCATCATTCCACATACAATGAATCCGCTTTTCAGAACCAGCTCTGGTTTTACACCAAAAAACGCTGGGGACCAAATGACAAGATCAGCGATTTTTCCTACTTCAATAGAGCCGACATAATCTGCAATTCCATGAGTAATAGCAGGGTTAATCGTATATTTTGCAATATATCGTTTTGCCCGGTTATTATCTGAAAGCTTACTATCTCCTTCCATTGAACCTCTTTGCATCTTCATTTTATCAGCCACTTGCCAAGTCCGTAATACGACCTCTCCAATCCTACCCATTGCTTGAGCATCTGAACTGGTCATACTGAAAATACCCATATCCTGAAGAATGTCTTCAGCAGCAATGGTTTCCTTTCTGATCCGAGAATCAGCGAAAGCAATATCTTCTGGAACGGATGGATTTAAATGATGGCAGACCATCAACATATCGAGATGTTCATCAACCGTATTTACAGTATATGGTAATGTAGGATTGGTAGAAGAAGGAAGCACATTCATGTAGCTGGCTGATTTAATCAAATCAGGAGCATGTCCTCCTCCTGCACCTTCTGTATGGTACATGTGAATAACCCGATCTTTGATCGCCGCCATCGTATTTTCAACAAATCCGGCTTCATTCAACGTATCCGCATGCAGGGCAACTTGTACATCATATTTGTCAGCCACGCTCAAGGCATGATCAATAGCCGAAGGGGTTGCTCCCCAGTCCTCATGAACTTTTAACCCGATCACACCAGCCTTCACTTGCTCTGCTAATGGCTCTTCAGTAGCTGCTTGGCCTTTCCCTGTTAATCCAACGTTTATTGGCAGCCCTTCTACTGCCTCTAACATACGATGAATATTCCACTCTCCCGGTGTAACTGTTGTTGCTCTTGATCCTGCAGAAGGTCCTGTACCTCCTCCAATTAAAGTAGTAAGACCTGCGGAAAGAGCGGTCTCCACTTGGAATGGATTAATAAAATGTACATGGGTATCAAGCCCGCCAGCGGTTACAATCATACCCTCACCGGCAATAATTTCAGTTGAGGCTCCAATGACGATGTCTACACCGCTCATAATCAATGGATTGCCTGCCTTTCCTATTCCGGAGATTTTCCCATCACGAATGGCAATATCTGCTTTATTAATTCCGGTGTAATCCAAAATAACGGCATTTGTAATCACTACATCAGGAATCCCATCACCGCGGGTGACAAGAGGATGCTGCCCCATTCCATCACGGATTACCTTTCCGCCTCCGAATACAACCTCTTCACCATATGTAGTATAGTCCTTTTCAATTTGGATGAATAAATTGGTATCTGCTAGGCGAATCGAATCACCAGTTGTTGGGCCATACATTTGAGCGTATTGTTTTCTCGGCATTTCAAAACTCATTCAATTCACCCTCTTTCAATAGATCCGTCGGTTTTATTATTAAAGCCATATACTTTTCTTTCACCTGCGAAGGAGACTAATTCCACTTCTTTCTCATCACCAGGTTCAAACCGAACGGCAGCACCAGCAGGGATATTCAGCCGTTTACCGAAAGCATCTTCTCTTTCAAAATTCAAAGCTTCATTTACTTCATAAAAGTGGAAGTGTGAACCAATCTGTACAGGACGATCCCCAGTATTAGTAACTTTTACCTTGAATAGATCTCTTCCCTCATTACAAATAATCGGTTCCTCTTTTAAAAATAATTGTCCTGGCTCCATATCCATCTTGTCGTATCCTCCTGTCGTGTTTTATCGAATGGGATCGTGAACGGTTACCAGCTTAGTACCATCAGGGAAAGTGGCCTCTACCTGAATGTCGTCAATGATTTCCGCAATTCCATCCATTACTTCTTCACGCTTTAAGATCGTGGCTCCGTACTCCATTAATTCAGCCACTGTTTTCCCATCTCTTGCCCCTTCTATCACCTCATATGTGATGAGTGCAACGGCCTCAGGATAGTTTAACTTCAAACCTCTTTCCCTTCTTCTTTTTGCAAGATCAGCTGCCACTACAATCATAAGCTTGTCTATTTCACGCGGTACCAGTAACATTGCCAAACCTCCTTTTGGGGTTTTTGTAATAATTTGCCACGTAAATATAATTGCCCATAATCATTTAAATAAACATTGGCTAAATCTTTTTTAAAAAAAATTAAAAGCAAGGGGACGGTTCTTCTGCTTCCATTTAGAAAACGGAAGCAAGAGAACTGTCCTCTTGCTTTTAAGTGATTCATATAATGTTTAGTTTTTATTGTATAGTTTGTGGTATTTGACATTAAGCGAAGATTGTTAACATAATATTATTCCGGCAACTTAACCTCACCACGCATATTTAGAAGATTTCTAGGGATAATAGCAATGTAATCAAAAATATTACTAAATTGTAAAGGAAGGTAACAGGATGTCTGAATTAGAGCCCGTCCAATATGAAACAGGAACCGCCATCCGTGATTATGACATTATCAATGTGAAGCAGACGCCGCTAGGTTATGAGGTTTTACTTGATATTAATTTGGACAGTGGTTATTCCCTAACTGGAACAAAATTGGATATTACCCACGAGGATTTAGCCGGTTATGAAACAAATGAAATTGAAGAAGGAATCAAATGTGCTCTTGGTTTCTTTGAACTTCCATTGGATAAAGACGTAATATCCGGTCAAGAATTGAAGTAATTGTTCAAAAAAAAACGGATTCTTCTTGCTCCAAAAAATGACTATTTAAGACTGAACACTTTCCTATTGTTAACTTCATTTTGGAACGGAAGAAACCGTATTTATTCTAGATTGAAAAAGTGGCAGCATTTCCAATCCCAAAATTAAATTAATCCTAAATCTGTTGTTTGATCCGGGATCCGGGAGAAATACAGGAATTCTAAGCATAATCAAATGAAACAACTACCTCTGATCTGCTTCTAATAAAAACAATCAATCCGGCTTCTTTTCTACGAATGATCCCTAAATTCAAATTGTTTTTAAACAAAATTCATATTATAATATATATACAAACATATGTTCTTATAAAGGTGAATAGAATGAAAGCAAATATATCTGAGGAGCTTGAAAAATTAATCAATGAAAAAATCTACCTGGATTTAGAAGTACACATCCTGACAAAACGACTAAATGAAGCGACTCAAAAAAATACAACACAAGTTCACTTTTTTCAAAAGAAATTGGACCATAAACTAAAAGAACTTAAACAGGCAAATCAACAACTTAGAAAAGAAAACGTGAAAATATTCGACCCAGTGAAAGATGATATATTTATCCAGTACAACTTTTACGTAAAAGTAAATGGCGGCTATAAAGAAGGCAATATGAGGTATTGGAAAGACGCAATGAAATATGAACTAAACCAGCGTTTTCAGCACAGGAAACAGGGGGACGGTTCTTCTGCTTCCATTTAGAAAACGGAAGCAAGAGAACCGTCCCCCTGTTTCTACATAATAAACTGCAATCCGATCAAAATAGCTTCTACTGTTACGGCTGCTATTAAAATATTGGTTTTAAGGGATTGTTTTTTCTCAGCTTTTGCTAGGTCAGCTTTACTAGATAAATTTGTTTTAATGGTTTCCAGCATTTTTTCGTTTTGCCTGCTTTGGACTTTAATATGAGAAGCAACTTGTTCATGCCAATGAAGGATTTCTGCTTTATGAGCTTCATCATGATTATATTGCTGGATGCTCCAGTTTTCATGTAGCTGTGTTACTTTGTTAATCAAGGCTTCTTCACGGACAACTAACAGGTTTTTCAAGGCTTGTTCATGGATTTGATACTTTTTTTCATAAGACTTAAACAGCTCTTCCCAGCGCTCATCCATCTGCTGAAGAGTTTCTCCCATTACAGTTAACTTTTCTTCCGTTTCCGTAATTTGTTTCTTGGTCAAGGTTACATAGGCTCTATTTTGCTCTAAAAACTCTTTATTCTTTTCATCTGCTAAGGAAAGTTCCTGAATAAACTCGTCAATATGATCGGAGACGGATGATACAGCCTTAATCGCCTCAGCGACTAAATCCTGATTATTCTTTTCGATGTTCTGCTGCAGCTCATTTGTAAGCTCAGTATAATGATCAACACTATTTTGCAGTTTTTCATAAACTATTAAAAGCTGCGCTCTTTCATTTTCCAGAAATTCAAGATTCGTTTGAATCATTGTCTGCTGCTGTTTATTCACTAATACTGTCATTTCAGTCTGCTGACTCTCTAGCTGACGTATGAAACTTTGTACTTGATTGACAATCTGTCCGGCTTCACTCTTAAAGTCTTGCAAACTGCTATTTGTCATCTGTTCAATATGAGTTTCTAACTGATTAATTTTTATTTTAAAATCATCATAAAAAAGCTCATCATTTAGCTTTTTCAGCTCATTTACTGCCTCTTCATAATCCTTTTTTGTTGGTAATTCTGTATTAACCATTATTATCCCCTCATATATTCATAGATTCGATAATGTTTTCACCATCTTGCTGCAGCAGTTTCAAATATTGAAAAGCTGCCCAGCGCTCCTCCGGATTTTCAGAAAGGAATTGACGCTGAAGCTCTTCCTTGTATAACAGCCAATGCTTCATAAAATAGCCCTGAAGCTGATTAGCATGTTGAAGATCCTTTTCCCACATTTCATTCATTTTTACCTGCTCTTTGCGTAGATAGTCTCGTTCTATTTCAATTTTAGTCAGATCCATCTGTAATTTGGCTATATTTTCCTCTTTCATCCTATTCAAGGATTCTACCTCATATAATAATTGATTACGTAGCATCAAAGCTTCATTTATTAGTGGCATTAGAATGACCTTGAATGATTGATATATTTGCTCTACCCATTTCGTTCCGTTCAGTAATAATTGATTAAATGATTTATCATATCGGCTAGTAAACCAATATGAATCTATTTTTTGTTGGATTTTCGGAATGGGATCC
The DNA here is from genome assembly GCF_036670025.1 of Niallia oryzisoli. Taxonomy (NCBI): domain Bacteria; kingdom Bacillati; phylum Bacillota; class Bacilli; order Caryophanales; family Bacillaceae; genus Niallia; species Niallia oryzisoli. The sequence continues at coordinate 3,094,957 of NZ_CP137640.1, forward strand.
TGCTTTGGCAATCTTAAAAGGCTATCCTGTAACAAATCTAAACGATCTGCCCTCTCTCTAATTTCTGTAAGCTGATTTTCTATCTTGTTTTTAATCGAGATTTGCAATTGTTCGGCATGACCATTTAAAATGCTTGCCTTTTTTTGTTTTACGTCGTATTTTACGTAATTTTTCACAATTGATTCCTTATCAGTGTGTTCCATTTCTTGAATAATCGATTCAATGTCATGTAAAAAATCGGTATAATTCTTTATTTTACTTGAAAATTCACGATTCTTCATGTGAAAAAAGTTCAATTTCTGTTCCATTTGTGCCTTTTTTTCAGAAATGAAATGCTCAAGCATTTTTAATTCTTTTTCACTTTCCACATGCTCTTGCTTTCTATCTCCTTCTGCCACCTTAAAACAGTTTGTTAAACTTTGAAATGGTAATAATTTTACATCAGTACAGAACGAATCCTCTTGCTGTCTATGTAAACGATCAATCTTTTCCACGTCTAATCGAACAAATTGATCCAAGAACTCTTTTTTCGCTTGAAAAGCCCATTCAAATCGTTTTTTATGTAAATCAGTTAATACTTTGTTCATTTCCATTCGTCAACTCCATAGAGATTTCATATATATGTGAGTTTCTAACCTGATAGTTGTCTGCTTGAAAAAGTAACAATGATTCTTCAAAAATCCCTATTTATAAAAATATCTTTTCATACTCTTAATATTGACTGTACCATCAAACTATCATGAAGGTAAACAGATGAACACATATTTAAGTTAATTATATTGTTGAGCGTCTTTAAAAATAGTATAAAAAAGAGAAAAGACTCCATAAGAATGAAGTCCTTTACATACATTAATGTGCTAGTTTGGCTCAATTGGAAGCAGAAGAACCGTCCCCTTGCTTCTTCTACCAAGTCATTTGTTGATAGACCCAATTTGATAGGAGGATTAGCAGGCCTAGTGAGATGTTGGTCCAGCCCAGCAGTTTGGCGGTAGTTTTTTCTTTTTTTAATTTGGCATTTTTGTAGGCCCTTACATCTTCGACTAGTAGTAAGAAGCCGGTTATTTCAAAAACGAAAACAGCATATCCAAGAAATCCAAACATATTCTAAGCTGTACATCCCTTCTATATGGCTTTCATACCGGTCCGTCGAACCTTTGTCGATATTTCTACTTCATAAGAGAGGTTTTCATAGATATCCAGCCATCTTTCTTGTGTCTTTACCTGTCTGTTCCAATACTTGGGTAATTTTGCCCGGAAATGCTCTCCAAAACCAAAAATATCTGACTTTGCCTCCTTTGTCTCGTCAATTAGTTCTTCTAAACCTTTGTCAACTATTTTTGAGAATTCCTTTTCAAAACTTGGAAAATATTCCTTTTTTATATGTGAAGGATTAATGGTTTCTACCTCTTCAATTTCGCAATCATAATGTACTTTGACTAAGATATGTGGTTTCCCATTTTTCAAACTTGCTTTCACTCTTGTTTTTCGTTTTACTGCACGCACCAGTAAAAACTGTTCCATCTCAGGAATTTTAATAAAGGCTGCATACCCTCCTTTTTCTGCCCCAATTCCAGCCATAAAACTACCGATTTGTCTTGGTTTTGTTTTACCAACCATTTTATCCCCTTTGAAGTAGGCAAGTCCGTTGATTTGGATATTTGATTTTCCTTTAATTTGAAAATATGGCAAATAGGGTTCTTGTCCCTTACTTGAAAGGATGGACCAAAACATTCCGATAAAAGTGGGTGGAAATTTTCCCAATTGAATTAAACTATCAACCATTTCTGCTAAGTAGAGAGACGGGACCCGCTCCAGCTCCGGTGTAATCTTCATATATTCTGAAGCCTTTTCCTTTGAAATGACTAGTGAGGCCGTTCTTCGAATTTGAGGGTTGCGTCTAAGATAATCAGTAAAACGACCGACGCCCTCTCTTGCCACTTCTTCATTTAAAACTATTAACCGTAAATGACCTAGAAAAACCTCTGTTGCAATTTCTTGTTGAATAATAAGTAAGGCATCTTCAATCGTATGCCCCACTGCACGAACAACCAATACTGGACTTTTCTCCCCGCCGCCAATCTGTGGACCTAGTGGAATTCGTCCTGGAATCGCAATTTGAACCGTTAACTCAATCATTCGTTTATTAGGAATATGGATTTCTCCTTTTATATGGTTTATTTCATCTTCTTTTTTTTCTGCATTCGGCTCAGCATTATCGATGCCAATGGCTAAAATCGTAGCGCGTTTCTCTATTTCACGGCTGTCCCAGCAACCGGTTAGAAGAGGTAGCAAAAGAGTCATGACTAAAAGTAACAGAAGGGTCCGCTTCCACCTATGCTTGTTAAGACTCACTCTTTTTCCTCCTCTTACTTTTCAGTACATCAATCATGAATAAGAACATTGGGAATAAAATGGTGATGATCAAACCTGCTCTTCCGGCAATTTGAATAACATCGTATAATTGGACAATGTTTTGCGGCAGCATCGCCAAAATAAAGATAAAAGGAAGCAAAAAATAAGCGAGCATTTTATGATCCTGTAAACGAAATAACTGCTTGACCGAATGAATGGTAAAAAAGTAACTGGCAAATATCGTTGTAAACACAGCAATAACCCAGACTGAAATAAAGATAACATCCAATCGCTGTAAAATATTCCCCGGTAATGACGTTGTTCGGGCAAGTTCTAATGTTGGCCAATATAGCTTTTTAATTTCCTCAGCTCCAAAAATCGCCACTGTCGCAAGGACAAGTAACAAATATAACCCGCCGGAAATAAAAATGGCCCACCAGCTGGCTTTCATGGCTGATTTTGGATTTTTCATTGACGGAATAATCAACGTCATAATGAATGACCCTTGAAATAATGCAGCAATGGTGATGGCACCAAAGAAACTATCATGAAACCCGCTTGCAATAAAAGGCCGTACGTAGAGAAAGTTCGCATTTTTTAGTGATAAGGCTACAATTATCAAGACCGGTGCCAATATAATCGGAATATAAAAATTGTGTATATAAGCAAAGGTATTCATCGTATTTCTAGCACTAATGGCTGCTAACAAAAGCATTACTAGAACCGTTATCTCCAGTGGCGTTTCAAGCAATACGGCTGAGATGACGACCGCACCAAATTCACGCGCAGCAAGAGCGGTTAAAATCGTAAAAAATAGAATAACAAATAAGCTAAAAAATCTCCCCAGCCATTTTCCAATAATATCCTCACTATAGGTGATTATCGTTTTATTCGAATGACGAGTGCCCAGTTTTGTAACAACAAATAATCCAAACGCAGCGATTCCAATTCCTAATAGAGTAACGAACGGTGCTCCCGTCTCACCTGCCCTTACAGCAAATAACGGCAGAGGCAGTACACCAACTCCGATGATCGTACTAATTAAGGTTGTCGCCGCTTGAACCGTTGTGACCTCTTTTGTATCCTCCATTCTTTGCTTCCTCCCGCTGGTCATTTCCAACCTTACTATGCTGTAACACTTTATTTTTCACTTCCCCTAATCTGTCACGATTCGTTGACTGTAGAAAAACTGGTCTTTTTGGCATCCACCATAATGGACTTCTGAATATGACATCCTTCAATCCTTGAGAGTTTCCTGGAGAAACCGGCGACATATAAGGAACTCCAAATGATTTTAAGGAAAGCATATGGTTAAAAATAAAGATGATTCCGATCACCACTCCAAAGAGACCAAAAATCCCTGCTAAAAAGAGGATGGGGAATCGCAGCATCCTGAGGGCAAAAGCTGCCACATAGGCAGGAGTTGCGAAAGAGCCAATGGAGGTTAATGCAATAACCACAACCGTTATCGGACTGGCAAGACCGGCATTTACCGCAGCTTCACCGACAACCAGCACACCTACAATAGATAAAGCCCCGCCAACCTGCTTTGGCATTCGGACGGTTGCTTCCCTCAGTACCTCCATCGCTATCTCGATGATTAACACTTCTACAACTGCCGGATAAGGCACACCCGCGCGTCCACCTGCTACTGCTACAGCAAATTCTGTCGGGAGCAGTTCAGGGTTAAAAGAGATAAATGATACATAAAGGGATGGAAAGATAAGTGAAAAAACCAAGGCCTGCATCCTGGCAAGTCTGGCAAAGCTGCCCATGAGAAACCTTGACGAATAGTCATCAAAGGTCTGATAAAACTGATTAAACACAACAGGAACGATGAGAGCAAATGGAGAACCATCCACCAAAATAGCCACACGGCCCTCTGCGAGATTGGCGACTGTTTTATCGGGTCTTTCAGTGCTTTGTGTTTGTGGAAAGGGAGAAAACGGATTATCTTCGATGAATTGTTCTAAATAACCTACATCCAATATGGCATCAATATCAATTTCTGATAATCGTTTCTCTACTTCTTTGATTACCTTATCCTCGGCAATTCCTTTTATATAACAAACCGAAACCATCGATTTCGTCAAGCGACCGATTTCCATTGTCTTGATGCAAAGATCTGGTGTCGGCAGCCTGTATCGGATCAAAGCAATGTTAGTAGCAATACTTTCAATGAAACTTTCACGCGGTCCTAATATGGCCTGTTCCGTTTCAGGTGATTTGATCGAACGTTTTTCTATTTTTCTTGTACCAATATGGATGGCTTCAGTGATACCCTCTATAACAATAACGGTTTCCCCGCGCAGAATAACATTAACTAATTGATCAAGTTGGTGATTGCGACTAGTCTGACTGTCATAAAGTGTTTCTTCTAAAAGAACATTTATTAAATCCTGCTTCGAAATCTCCCTCTTCAATAAATGCTCCGGTACATACATTAACGACTTCAATATCTCGTTATTGATTCGATCCTGGTCTGTAATATTTGAAAAATAGAAAAGTACCGCACGAAAACGGCCAAAAATTTGAAAATGCTTAACAACAAAGTCATCGCTTTCTCCCAGCATTTCCTTCATAAATTGAACAGTGCCCTCGATTGATCCTGTCAGTCTATTTTGATCTAGTTCTTCTAAAACCTTACTTGGAATTTCATTTGCTCCTTGTTGATTGAGCCCCTTCTTTTGTCTACGCCGGCGAAATAAAACCATGATTCCACCACTTTTTTACCCTTAGCATGCACCAGATTTTCATAATTATTCCTATAGATGGAAGCATTGGATACAAACAAAGGTGCCAGGCACCACAAAATGACAAATTAAATAACTTTGTCCATTTGTGGTGCTTGACACCTTTTGGGGACGGCCCCTCTGCATCTATTATCAGCTATTCCCAGGGATTAAATTTCGATCCCAGGTTTGAAAACCGTCGTCTTCGTCAAATTCAATGATGACATCGGTAACCCCTTTAATTTGTTGAATTTTATGTTCAATCCGATCTTTAATATCATCTGCTTGCGCAACCGTCAGGGAGGGATTAATCTCCAGCTTCATTTCAATATGATAGTCCTCTCCTTCTTTTACTGCAAACAGTGTTTGGATATCTTTAATTTCCGGATTGGTAAAAATGTATTCAGCAATCTGTGCTTCTAGCTCTTGATCTGCTTCTCCTAATACACCTTTGGCATTGTCTAAGAATACTCTTCCTACCACAAAAAACATCATCAAACCAATGATGATAGAAGCAATTCCTTCTGCAGCATGCAGACCAGCAAAATAGGAAAGCAAAATTCCGATAATCGCAATAACCCCGCCAAGAGTAGCAACGGCATCCTCCATAAAAACAAGCTTGGTAGCGGGTTTAGCTTTGTTTAAACTGCTCAAGCTTTTCGTCGCAATGGCTAGTCCTTTCGCCTCTGTACCAGTTTCATGAAGAACTTCTTTCATCGCTTTAAATAGTACATATGACTCCAGTAAAACAGCTAATGCCAATACAGTAAGGTTGATCCCAATTCCGCTGGATTCAGTCGGATGGAGAATATGATGATAGCCTTCCTTAATTGTTTCATAGCTCATAATGCCAACTATTATGACGGCCCCAAGCAGAACTAAATTAACAAGCCGGCCAAAACCATTTGGGAAACGGTCATTTGGCATTTTTTTACTCAGCGCACTGCCAATATAAACAAAAAACTGGTTTGCCGCATCTCCAAAAGAATGCATTGTTTCAGCAAACATTGCAACATTTCCCGTAAAAAGATAAGCCGCGCCCTTTACCAGCGCAATAATTATATTAACAATAGCTGCAATAAGTGACGACTTATTACCATGCTTCAACAAATTTTCCTTCTGTGCCATAATTCCCTCCATTAAAAAACAAATTCTCATATCACATAGTATTCGTCCCTTTATTGCTAATTATATTGGAAAGCAGAGGGACGGTTCTCCTGCACCCACTTACTGAAAATCCAAAATAATGAAGCGGAAGAACCGTCCCCTTGCTTCAATTTGTAGAATGGCTGGTAAGTTCATTTAACAAGGGATGCTCTTAAAGTAGAAATTCCAAATTCCACATATGCCTTTAAACAAGTCAGCGTATAAACCCAGCCTTCTTTATTATCTAATAAACGATCAACATCGTTTTCATCAAAGCCTTCTTCGTTTACTTCAATGATTGTGGTGGAGGGGTCTTCCTTTTTCAGTGTAATTGTCGTTGTATGGCCTTCCCAGTCATCCATTACAATTTTCTTATTGGTTTCAAGTCCGGTAATCTTGACAGTCCCTTCAGCATTGTATTCATCATATCTTAGAGTAATCGTCTTCCCCGCTTCCCATCTTTCCGAACTAGAGGAAAACCAAAAATTCCCGATCTTCGCGGGATCTACAAAAGCCTCAAAAACCTCATGTGCCGGCTTATTTATTTTCAGCTTTGTTAAATTATTCATCTTTTGTCCCTACCTTTCTTTTAGAAGCAGAGGGACGGTTCTCTTGCTTCCTTTTCTGAGTCTTCAAATTAGGAAGCATAAGAACCGTCCCTCTGATCATTCTCGTTCATTCAAATCGACGTATTGTTTTACTGATCCTATGCTTTTGTAGGCAGGCCGGATGATTTTGTCTACGTTGATAAGTTCTTCTAGGCGGTGGGCGCTCCAGCCGACGATTCTTGCCATGGCGAAGATGGGAGTGTAGAGTTCTACCGGTATATCGAGCATGCTGTATACAAAACCGCTTAAGAAATCAACATTAGCACTGACGCCTTTATAGATTCGGCGTTCTTTCGCAATGACCTCCGGTGCCATTCTTTCAATCATCGTATATAGTTCAAAATCTTCCCGTCTTCCTTTCTCATCGGCTAGATTTTGGACAAATCCCCTAAATACTTGTTCCCGTGGATCAGAAATCGAGTAAACAGCATGTCCCATTCCATATATTAAACCCCTCTTATCAAAGGCTTCTTTATTCAAAATCTTTGTTAAATAGGCTTTTATCGCTTCCTCATCCTTCAGGTCTGATACATGGGCTTTAATATCCTGCACCATCTCGACTACCTTAATATTAGCCCCTCCATGCTTCGGACCTTTTAGTGAAGATAAGGCTGCGGCTATAACCGAATAGGTATCAGAACCGGCAGAGGATACGACTCTTGTGGTAAACGTGGAATTATTCCCGCCGCCATGCTCCATATGAAGCACCAAAGCAACATCCAGAACTCTTGCCTCTACCTCTGTATATTGTTTGTCCGGACGAAGCATTCTTAAAATATTTTCTGCCATTGATAGCTTATCATCCGGTCTGTGAATATAGAGACTGTCATCACACTCGAAGTGATTATATGCATGGTATCCATATACACATAGCATTGGAAATACACTGATCAACATTAAACATTGCCGTAATACATTTTCCAACGACATATCATTTATTCTCTCATCATATGAAGCCAATGTTAGGACACTTTTCGTCAAGGAATTCATAATGTCTTGGCTTGGAGCTTTCATAATGACATCTCTTGTGAAATTTTTCGGCAGATTTCGTGAATCTCGTAGAACTTCTTTAAATTCTTTAAGCTGTGCTTCATTTGGGAGTGAAGAAAATAAAAGTAAGTACGTGATTTCCTCAAATCCAAATCGCTTATTGACAAATCCCTGCACTAAATCATGGATATTATATCCTTGATAATACAGCTTTCCTTCTATAGGTACCGTTTTTCCATCGACTTCTTGTGTGGACTCGATGGTTGAAATTTTAGTCAGCCCGGCAAGCACTCCCTTACCGCTTTTATCCCTAAGCCCACGCTTCACCCCATACTCATCAAATAGACTAGGGTCAATTTTACTGTTTTTATTAAGAATTCTGCTGTACTGATTTGTGTAATTATCGATCATTTCTCTTTTTTGTTCCTGCATTATTTCCCGCCCCTTCCCGAATAACTTCTTTATTTTGTCATTATGCCCAATCCTTGATATTTTGTTGCTCCATTAATTGTAAAAAATAAACACGCTTTTTTTGATGCAACTACATCAATGGGTGACTATTTGAGTGATTAAGAATCACTCCCTCTCAACTTTTTTTGTCGAAAAATTATATTGTTTGTCCTATCCTAATAATTTTTTCTGAGATAATTTTACTAACTTTTCTAAATATTATTACAAATCGACATTCTCTATGCTACTATATTTTCTATCTATTACGTAGGAGGTTACATAAATGCAAAAGAAAAAAGTACTGAGAACTATTCTATCTAGCGGTCTTCTAGCCACAGCAATTGTTGGAAGTTCGACTGCTGTGTTTGCAGAACCGATTGTCACACCAAACGGACCATGGATTCAAGACGAACAGAACTTGTCTCTCGAAGGGCTAATGTCAAATGAGCAATTGGAAAAGAAATTAAAACAAATTGCATCATCTTCCAAGGGAAAAATGATCCTAGAGCAATTTGGAACATCCAATGACGGGAATCCCCTTTATGTTGCTAAATTTGGTGACAATGACCCTGCGAAAAAAAGAGTCTTAGTATATACACAAATTCACGGTAATGAACCTCTTGGTACAGAGGCCGTTGTTGAATTAATGCAAATGCTATCCACAGGCAGCCAGGAAGCAAAGAATATTTTAGATCATGTGAATGTTTGGTTCGTCCCTCGATTAAACCCTGATGGAACAGCCAATGAATTTGAAGGCAAGCAGTACCCAACGAGATATAACCACCAAACATGGAACCCTGAGGAACTAGGGCTGCCTGCTGGTACAAAAGCTCCATGGTATTACAATGCAATAGGAAGCGAAAGAGCACCAAACAATGCTGGAAATGTAGTCTATGGAATTCCTGGCTATGATTTGAATCGCGATTTTCATCCAAATTATGATTTTGATATAAATGAGGAAATTAAAAAGGATCCTGAAAAGGTTGCTGCAATTTTAAATAATCCGGAAACTAATAATGGTGCCCAAGCTTCATTAGTGGTTTCACCTGAAACTCGTGCTCTTACAGAAGTAGTTCAGGAATTCAAGCCGGATGTGGCAATTGACCTTCATCACCGCGGTTTCAACCGTCTATCTGAAGAAGACAGCCGTTCGGTTTCAATTCAATTATTGGCACAGTTTACAACAAAGTCTTATGAAGATCCTTTTAGCGGGAAGATTTATGAGCTAGACCCAGAAGTACTTCTATTGAGTAAAAAAATAAATGCTGTTGCTTATGAATCTCTTCAGCGTGGCAACTCCTCTTTCGGAGCGATTCAAAAGTATCCGACTGTAAACTATCCAGGCTCAGGCCTAGGAGCTATACAGCTTAATGGAACTGCAACAATGCTTATCGAGATTAAAGGCCAAACTCAAACTCTTGGACAGAAGCAAAGTGGAATGCTAAAAGAAACAGCGAAAGTTCCGGTTATGGCAGTATTAAACAGCCTTGCTGATGGTTCAATTGAAGATGCTGATCCTGCAGTTTATGATGATATCCCCGGGACAGCATTAGGTGTACCAGCTGGCGGATCAAAGAATAATTAAAGGCAGTTACTAAGAAAAAACTTTGTTTTACGATTTCCTATTACTTAGTAAAAAGTTATGAAAAAAAAACATTGAAAAAGCAGAGGGACGGTTCTGTTGCTTCATAGTAGCAACAGAACCGTCCCTCTGCTTTTTCAGAATGTAGAATTCTTACTCACGTCCATTGATTGTTGATTTTTCCTTTTCACTTCCTCGATTTCAGTATTGCTAAAGTTCCTTGTACCATGTCCGCCTGTCGTTTGCGCAAGGTATGCTTTTACTTCATTATATGACATACCGGATTGTGCATTTAGTCTTTTTACTTCATCTATATTTGTTCCAGACACAGTATAGCGACCTTGATTGTTATCCATCAAAAAGTAACCTCCATTCTATTTCTAGTTATTTTCCATCAAAACGCTAATAAAATCCGTTCAAATTAGCAAAAAAGAACACTCCTTCCATCTATAGAAAGGAGCGCTAAAAGATAAATGAATTTTATCCCGTCGGTAACTTCATTTTATCGATAATCGTAGAAAAATATTTTCTAACATTCCTGAACGGATTCTTCGGACGATAACAGGTGTCATTTTGAAATTCGGAAAACGTTTCAACACCTTCTCCAAATTCACTAGTATCATGATCTATTAGTTCAGGAGAGTATATCTGCTTTCCGTTCATGATGCTGCGGATAGAGCGGATTAAATCCTTACTTGGGCTGTCTTTTAATAAATACCCTCTAACACCTGATTCTTGGGCACGTTCCACATAACCTATTCTTGCAAAAGTCGTCATGATGATGATTCTGCAGTCTGAAGAAATTAAAGCATCTGCTGCATCAAGTCCGTTCATGACAGGCATTTCGATATCCATGATACAAATATCTGGCTGCAATTCGTGTACAAGCGCTATTGCCTCCTGCCCATTCGTTGCCTGACCAACCACTTCTATATCCTCCTCCAGATTAAGAAGTGCACCTATCACGCCTAGCAACAGTTCTTGATCCTCGGCTATGACAATTCGAATCATATCGCTCTCTCCTTCATTTCTTCCCAAGTTACGGTAAAATTAAAGCCCCCCATTATAAGGGGAGCTAGATATTTAGATTTCCGGTTTGACTTGTACGGAAACTCTTTTCTTCGCAATACGTTTGACCTCTTTAAAACTAACGAAGGTCTTGTTTTTCTCATCCCATAAACGGAAACGGAGCGACTTTAAGCTTATTGCCAGCGTAATGGTTGGAACGTTTTGTAATGGCGGTGTGTTATTATGTGCCGCTTCTAATTTATAGTTCGGAACGCGCGGGCTTAAATGGTGAACATGATGAAACCCAATATTCCCTGTTAAGAATTGGATGAATTTTGGAAGCTTATAGAAGGAGCTTCCTTCCACAGCAGCTTTTACATATTCCCAATCCCGATCTTCTTCAAAATAAGAATCCTCAAACGTATGCTGGATATAAAATAACCAAATACCAGCTGAACCTGCCAGTAAGAAAACAGAACCTTGAACAAGAAGAAATGACTGCCATCCAACAGCCCAAATAAGCAAGCCCACTATTGCAGCAATAAGAACATTCGTCAAATAGGTATTCATACGTTCCTTCTTTTTAGCATCTTTACGGTTAAATCGATTTTTTAAAAGAAATTGAAAAATCGGCCCTAATCCAAACATTACGAATGGGTTACGGTAAAGGCGGTAAGCCATTCGAGTACGAACTGGTGATTTTAGATATTCATCAATTGTTAATGTCCAAATATCACCTATTCCTCGTTTATCCAAGTTTCCGCTTGTTGCGTGATGAATAGAATGCTCACGTCCCCATTTTTCAAAAGGAAATAATGCGATAACGCCCATGGCCGTTCCGACTATTCGATTAAGACGTCGGTTTTTAAAAAATGAATAATGTGTACAATCATGAAAAATAATGAATATTCTTACCAAAAAACCTGCAGCGATTACAATCGGAACAAGCGCTAACCAATAGGATACGGAAAGACTGATATAAGCAAAGTACCATAAGGCGATGAATGGCACGACCGTGTTTATTATCTGCCATACACTAGCTTTGGCCGTTGATTTTTCATAAGGAGCCATTTGTTTTTTTAACATATTTGTGTTTTGTAAGGTCATTAGATTTAAATCCCCTTCTTTATTTTGCATTATTATTCCAAAGTATAAAGAAAGATAATCATATTTGTAAGTAGCAGGTGTCATGTACAAGATATGACAAATGTCACATCCACCTGATCTTGCAGTTAATTAAGGCTTACAAACAAAGAAAGACAGCCCCAAATAACAATGAGCTGTCTTTCTAAAATTCCTATTCTTTTCAATAAATTATGCTGTTACAGCTGATAAATTTTTAGCAGCAGCTGCCACTTTTTCAAGTCCTTCAGCAATAATTTTTTCCGCTTGATCAGGCATTGCATTATGACCTTCAATAATCACTTCATCAATGATATCCATACCAAATACGCCGCCAAATACGTTTTTCATATAATTTGCAGCCATTTCCATTGGTGCTGCTTCTGGTGTTGAGTAAACGCCGCCGCGTGCACTTAAGATAATCGCTTTTTTGTCTGTCATTAATTGAACAAGCTGCCCGTTTTCATCATATTTGAATGCGTAGCCTGCTTGGTACACATAATCAACAAATGTTTGTAATTTAGCTGGGATTGTTAGATTCCATAATGGGAATGCGAATACCACAACATCTGCTGCTGTTAGGGCATCCATTGCTTTTTGTTTAGCTGCTAAAATGCGTTTTTCAACATCAGTCATTTCTTCGCCAGATTCTACTTTACCGAAAGCATTGAATAAATCCTGACCGAAGTAAGGCATGTCCTCTGCAAAAACATCGTATGTTGTTACATTAGTACCTTCCAGGTTGTTCATGAAGGTTTCATACATTTTACTTGATACTGCCTCTGATGCTGGACGGTTATTTGCTTTTACTACTAAAATATTCATTTATTTTAAAACTCCTTTTTATCTTATCTTGAAATATTTTTAATAAAAATATCTTGAATTAAATATATTATAAACTAGTATATATGTCAACGGAAAATTTGCTTTTTTGTTTGTCAATAATAGTTTAATAAAAAGGAATTAAAAAAACAGCTCCTCCAATTAAAAGCTGTCTGCGGATTCTTTTATTTTATTAAAAGAAGATCTATCACAAAGTAATATTATAATAAGTTCAAATCGCTCAATCTAATTCTCGAACAATATGATCGGCAAATCTTATGCCAAGTGCAATGTTAGAAAGAACGGGTCCAGCCGCGGTTAATGTAGGAAGAACACTATTATCAGTCACAAATAAGCCTTGAACCCCATGGATTTGACCATTTCGATTGGTAGCAGAGGTTTCCAGATCATCCCATTCTGCAAGTACAAGCTTCATGCATATCTGCTCCAGGCGGTCTTAGGACCAATGTCGACTCATCTAGTGTTAGTGTCACTTTCACAGTAGCTACTGATTCTCTAATTCCTTGTTCAACTTGTTGGGCTGTCTGACGATCTTTGTTGCTTAAGGAATATTGAACCTGCTGTAACGGTACACCCAAATTCATCTCATTTAGTGGGATCTAAGTATACTCTGTTTCTCCGCGTGACTCGACCCTTCCAAACGAAGCATAGACAACCATCAGCTGATCCTTTAGTTCCTTATCTTCAAATTGCTGGTATGAAAAATATTGATCAGGACCAGGAATTTGATATGGTGACTCCTCTGTCTAAAACTTCAAAATAGCAAAGTTACCTAGTTTATCGGAAAATTGTCTTCGCGGTATCGTACTAATAGCAATCATGGACACGTGTTCTGTTAAATACCGCCCAATGGCAAGCCCTTGGACTCTCGAGATCAGCAATAGACGAGGAGTCTCTAATGTACTTGCAGTCACTACTACATTTTTTGCCCGAATTCTATGAGATCTCTTATTTTCGGAAAATACCTCCACACCAGTAGTTCTTCCATTTTCAACAATGACTCTTGAACATAGGCGTTTACAGACTTTACTACCACTGCCACCACCTAATTCCCCATAATCTCATGTCAATTAAATTAATGAGGAACAGTTATTCCTATATGCTATATTCAAATTTTCAGTATAAAAAAATAAGCCAAATCAATGTAATATGACTGGCTTACTCTCTATTATCGAATTCCATTTTTAACCATTAGGCAGCTTTTGTTACGTTCTCTGAATCTTTTTCAAAAATCTTATGCCCAACTGATAAAAGACTGCTTCCATTTAACACAAGATAAATAGCCATTGCTAAAAATGCTAAATCCAGCTCATATCCTGCCATTTGACCATTGCCTAGAAAGCCAATGGCTAATTTTACTTTTAATGTTGCGATTATCATCATGCCAGCAAATAATACTGATACAAGTCGAGTGGCCAATCCAAGGATTAATAGGATTCCACCAATCAATTCAACTGAAGCTACTCCATATGCCAATATTCCTGATAACCCAATACTCTCAAACCAAGCAACCGTGTTTTCGATACCATCACGAAACTTAACATACCCGTGGATGAAAAAGCTGATTCCTAGAATAAATCGTAAAATAAGTGCTCCTGCTTCGTGTTTTCCTATCATAAAAAAACCTCCATAAATTTTAATAGTTTTATTAATCAAATAATAATTTTCGATACCATTTTGCTGCCATTTCCACTTCTTCTCTGGTCAACTGATGACCTCTATTTTCCCAATGAAGCTCTACTGATGCATTTGCCTTTTCTAACAATGCTTGCAGCTCCTTCGATTCCATTGGTGAACAAATTGGATCATTAGTTCCAGCAGCAATAAATACTGATTTCCCTGATAAATCAGGTAGTTCATTTCCCCTTCTCGGTACCATTGGATGATGCAGTATGGCACCTTTTAATGCATGTTGATGATGAAATAACAAACTTGCAGCAATATTAGCTCCATTTGAATAACCAATGGCAAGTATATTATTTCTGTCAAAGCCATATTCTTGTGCTGCTTCATGAAGAAATTGATTCAGTTCATTTGTACGGAAAACAAGATCTTCCTCATCAAATACTCCTTCAGCTATTCTTCGAAAGAATCGCGGCATTCCATTTTCTAACACATTCCCGCGTACACTTAAGTAAGAAGCTTCATCGTCAACCATACCGGCAAGTGGCAGTAAATCTAATTCATTTCCTCCAGTGCCATGCAGTAATAGAAATGTTGGTTTTGTTAAATCCTTCCCTTTTTGAAAGATATGTTTCATCCTTTATCGGTCTCCTTTCACTTGTTTCCCTTAACTGGAGGCAAGCGCTTCTAATTCTTCTCGTTTTGACTCAAACCATGATGGAAGCATAAGTTTATGTCCGAGTTCATGTAGTGGTTCATCAACGGTAAAACCTGGCGGGTCGGTTGCTATTTCAAACAGGATACCGCCTTCTTCGTGAAAATATATTGCTTTGAAATAGTTTCGATCAAGTATTTCAGTTGGATAAAATCCTTCCTTTTGAAGAAGAGCTCTCCACCTTTGATGATCCACTTCATCTTTGGCACGCCAGGCAATATGGTGCACGGTTCCTGCTCCCATCAGACCACGAACAGACGGTGTCAGCTTGATATCAATGATATTTCCAAACTGACCTTCCGATTGAAAGCGTAGAAAGCCATTTTCTTGTCCGAGGAATCTCAAACCTAAAACATGTTCAAGCACCTCAGCAGTTTTATTAGGCTTTGCCGAAATTAGTGTTGCCCCACCAAACCCTTTCACAGCAATCTCCGGCTGAATACCGTTAACACTCCAACAGTTAATGCTTCCATGATTTCGCTCGACCAATTCCAGTTCAAGACCATCTGGATCCTGAAATTGTAGATAGTTTTCTCCAAAACGTTCAGATAAACTAAATTTAACCCCGAATGTCTCTAAACGATTCTTCCAAAAGTCCATTGCACCAATGGGAATCATGTAACTCGTGACACCCACCTGACCAGTACCAATCCGCCCTTTTAACTGTTTTTCCCATGGAAAAAAGGTGATAACGGTTCCGGGTTCTCCAGATTCATTTCCAAAGTATAGATGATAGACTTCTGGTCGATCGAAATTAATCGTTTTTTTCACCAGTCTTAATCCAAGCACTCCTGTATAAAAATCAGTTGTTCTTTGCGCATCATTGACAAACGCTGTGATATGATGGATCCCTGCTGTTTTTTGCATTTCCATCCTCCTCTTTTGGCATTTGATTCATATTCAATTCGGTCTTTCAATAGTGAAAATATCACCGATTACAGCATAATCATGACCTGCTAATCGGCTGACAGCCCGTAAGCCCATCGGATTAATTCTTCCATTTTCATAAATATCGTTTTCAATATGAAATTGAATCACTTTACCAATAATCAAATCAACGACTGGCGAATCCGAACCTCCTAATTCCAAGGAATGTTCTAATGTACACTCCATGCGAATTTTTGCTTCCATTACCCCTGGTACTGTAACTTTTGTGCTTTTTACCGGGGTTAATCCAGATAATTCTATTTCACTTTGATCTGAAGGTAAACTTGCAGCTGTTTGATTTATTTTTTCAACGTTTTGTTCATCTACAATATGAATGACAAATTCATGTGACTCGATGATGTTTCTGGCTGTATCTTTTTGTCTTCCATTTGACCGTTGGATAGCCAATGAAATCATCGGCGGATTTGATGAAACAATATTGAAATAACTAAAGGGTGCACCATTTAAGATCCCTTCTTTTGACGTCGTTGTAACAAAAGCAATTGGCCTTGGTATGATACTGCCGATTAATAATTTATAATTTTCCCTTTCAGTATTTGTCGATGGGTCAATAGAACGCAAATCAATCATCCCCTTTCTTTAATCAGTCCAATTCTCTAACTTCAAATGGAAGTAAAGCTTTTTCAATCTTTTCTCGATGGGGTTCATACTGTTCAGGCAATTTTAGCTCACTTCCCATCGTTTCCTGTGACTCATCATGAGCGAATCCTGGTGGATCTGTTGCAATTTCAAATAGTATCTCTCCATGTTCTCTAAAGTAAATGGCATTAAAATAATTTCGGTCTTTAACAGGAGTGACCCCATATCCATGCTCTTTTACATATTGTTTCCACTCTAATTGATCCTCGTTATCACTTGCTCTCCAAGCAATATGGTGTACCGTCCCTACACCCATTTTCCCGCGGGCAACCGCTGTTAACTGCAGATCAATGATATTTCCAATATCAGCCGTTGAACGATAACGTACGAAATCTCCTTCTTGACCTACTTTTTCAAGACCCATTGTTTTTTCCAATAATTCAGCTGTTTTTTGAGGCTGCGTTGATAAAAGAGTAGCACCGCCAAAGCCTTTTATCGCCGTTTCAGATGTTATTTCGCCAAAACTCCAAGTATTTACTGATCCTTCTTCCCTCTCTACTATTTCTAATTGAAGTCCATGTGGGTCTTCGAAAAGTATGGAGGTTTCTCCAAAACGTTCGATGTTTGTAACTGATATGCTGTACTTTTCAAGTCTCTTTTCCCAGAAATCCAATGCTCCTTTTGGTACTACGTAAGAGGTTACTCCAACCTGACCGCCGCCAATTTTTCCTTGATAGGCGTCAGGCCAAGGGAAAAAAGTGATGATCGTTCCAGGCTTTCCTCCTTCGTTGCCAAAATAAAGATGATACGTTTCGGGATCATCAAAGTTAACGGTTTGTTTCACTAAACGCAGTCCTAGTACTCCGGCATAAAAATCTACATTTTCTTGTGGATGACCTACAATCGCTGTAATGTGATGAATTCCCATTGTTTTTTTAACCATGTTTTCACATTCCTTTATTTAGTATTTTTAAATCCAACTCATTAAATATCACTTTAGTTTTTCCTATAATTGATAAGGTAACATTTATTTTTAATTAAAATATCTTGAATTCGAGATGTTATCCAAAAAAATAATAAGTTTATTAGAATTGAAATGAAGAAGGTATTACCCTTAAATTAATTATCTTTAATTCGAGATAATCATAATAAAAATATTTGTTAATGTCAATCATCTTTCTAAAATTTTTAAGAATAAAGTTGAAAATAGCTATGCAGGAGTAAAAAATCAGCTGTTTTAGATTCCTAAAATGAAATCCCAAATGGCTGATTTTTTAAAAAGAAACACCAAATCCCCACTATGTTGAAAGTTACATGTGGGGTCTAATAGACTTTTATTGAAATGTTGATTGATTCATTTTTTCTTGTAATTTCTTTAGATAAATATTAGCATCAATAGGTAATTCAACCGTTTGATTCAACCAGGAAGATAAGTAAATGGCATTGACCAATTCTACAACTTTCACTCCTTCTTCACCAGGAGCAAGTAATGGCGAACCTTTCGAAATCGCATCAATCCAATTTTGAATGATTTCTATGTGACCTAGGTTTTCTCCTTTCACAGGGATGTCAATTTTCCAGCATTCCGGTTCCCCAAAACCACCTGTATAGGAAGCATTAAATGCTCGTTCTGATTGTGTTAAGTGGAAAAAATGAAGTATATTTATTTTCAACTACCATTTTTCCACGATCACCTACGATTTCAAAACGATTTGTTCCTGGCGCTTCACCAGTTGACGTAATGAACACACCTGTAGAACCGCCTTCATATTCAACATATACGGTAACATCATCTTCAACTTCAATATCATGATATTTTCCATTATGGCAGAAGGCATGTATTCGAATGGGAATTAAACCTGTCGTCCTTTGCCTTAAATCTAATTGGTGTGGGGCTTGATTTAATAATACCCCGCCTCCTTCACCTCTCCATGTTGCTCTCCATTTACTTGAATCGTAATAACTATGCAGGCGGTACCAGTCTGTAATAATCCAGTTGGTCCGTTTAATTTTACCTAGTTCACCTGATTGAATGAGTTGGCGTAATTTTTGATATAGCGGGTTTGTACGTTGGTTATAAATCATGGCAAATACTTTCCCACTCGAGGCAGCTGCCTCGTTCATTTCCAATACATTTTTGGTATAGACTCCAGCAGGTTTTTCGAGTAGAACATGCATTCCTTTAGCAAAAGCTTTTTTTGCCAATTCCGGGTGACTGTAATGTGGTGTCGCTATAATAACTGCCTCTATATCTGATTCATTAAAAAAGGCATCTTCATCCTGATAACATTGAACTTGATTTATTATATTCTTTTTTTACCCAATTCATTTGCTTTTCTCGACCACAAACAAACTGCGCTTAACATTGCTCCCTTAATAAGTCCTTTATCCAATTGAAGTGCATGTGATTTACCCATATTTCCTATTCCGATTACCCCTACTTTAACTACATTCATGTTTAATCCCCTCATTTTCATGTTTTAACGCCCAGTAAACAGGTCAACTATCTAACAACATTCTAAATTTGTTGATATAGATTTATATAAGCAAGTGCTTCTGTCTCAGGTGAATAGTGTTCAATAATCCATTCCTGAGCTTGCTGAACAACTTTCTCCCTCAAAAATTGATTATTGACTATAGAATGGACGGCTGCGATAAATTCATCCATCGATTCATAAAGCCACCCTGTTTGTTCATGAAGGATTAGCTGCATATTCGCTTCATTTTTTCGAGCAATAACAGGCCTGCCCATCGCCATTGCTTCCATCACAGCTAGTGATTGACCTTCCGATAGAGAAGTGTTAATCACAATTTGAGCCTGTTCATACCATACCTTCATAACCTCATAGGGAACTACACCGGCATATTGCATCCATGGACGCTTCTTCACCTTTTTAAGTACATCATCCTTCACACTTTCATCCAAGTTTGCACCGAGAATCGTGTAACACATATTTGGATAGTGATTAATTAACTGATCAAGTGCAGGCAGAACATGCAAAACATCCTTTACGGGTCGCAGTCCAGCAGGGAGAAGAATGTGCGGCCTTATTTCGTCCCGTTTGGCTGCAATATTCCATGGCAGCCAAACACCCTGGGGAATCACTTTCGTTTTATTCTCCCAGTCAGGAAACAAATGGATAACCTTCTCCTTAGCATCCTCTGTAAAAACAGTAATAAAAGAAGCTTTCTGTAAAAAGGCAAACACCTCTTCATTGAAGCCTTTCTGTAAGTCAATATTAATATCCGTCCCGCCCATTGTTACAAGATACGGCCGATCTATGCTAAAATCGTTCTCCTTCGCCCATTGAATAAAACGAGTCGCGTGTAAGATATGAATAATATCAGCATCAGAGTGATGCCAATTATCATGTTCCAAATAAGGGATAACAGACAAACTTAAATTTTTCTTATGTAAAAAATGAACTAGTCGTTTTATGGTCGTTGAATTTCCTCTTGGTTGATTAAAATAAGGGGCTAAAAATAAAATGTGCATATTGTTCACCATTCAACTTAATATTCATTTCTTATAAGCATATCCTTTACCTCAATTTAGAAGAATATGTAACTGAAAACACACGACCCGTAAAAATATAATCAATATTAGGAATATTCCGAACACTATAGGTTCAATATGTTATAATAAAAACAAAGTTAACCATTACCTTATATAAGTTTACATTAAAAGAAAATCAATCTATTGAACTGGGGGAATTTATTTGTATAAGCTACGTGGTCATCATATCTTTTGTCTCTTGGGTTATCGAGGAATGGGCTATTCCCAAGAGTATGTTGAAAATATGACAAAGCTGCATCATACCTTAAGAGATAACCCTCATACATTTATTGAGCTAATAGAAGGTCCGGATCAATTGTGTGAAAAGTACCCAAACACAGGAAATTACCACTGTGAGGAGAATAGAATTTATGCGAGAGATTCTGCTATATTAAAAAAGTTAAAGCTCGAAATCGGACAAATCCTTACTTGGGAGGACATTGAGTCAAGGATAAAAAAGTATATCATACCATCGGATATAAAAACGGTTTGTGAAACCTGTACCTGGCGTTCATACGGAGTTTGTGAAGAAGGTGTTCAAGAAATTCTAGAGGGAAAGGGCTTAAGGGAGGTTTAATAAACCTCCCTTTTTGCTCATACATTCATTTCATTATAATTTATCGTAGGCTTCCTTAATATCTTCCACGGTCTTGTCGATTTCCTCGCCCCAATGATCGTTTACCTGTTTAAGCACAACTTCACCATTTGGAGCAATGATTGCATAACCTCTATAGGCTGTATCTTCATTCTTCATTCCGGTTTCATCAATTAATTTTAGCTCCGGATCGGATATAAATGGAAGGCTTTTCCCAAAATCTTTTTCCAGCTGATCATGTAATAACTTTTGTTCTTCAGGTAGGTCCTTACTAATGATATACATGGGCATGTCCATACCGTCTAATTCTTTAAGATTCTTATGCAACTCAACTAGTTGCTGCTGGCAGATTCCTCAGGTGTAGGTAGTGATATAGAACAAAAGTACAGGCTTTTCTTGTGGAATCGTTACTTCATTTTTTTCGTGATCCAGCAACGTAATCGATTCGTCGATTGTCTTTGGACCGCAGGCTGCTAATAAAAGCATGGCTGCTGCAACGATGAATAAGAATTTTAGTTTCATAGTTTCTCCTTTTCTGTTTCATTATGCAAGAAGAGCTTAAAATTAAATATGCTCGTCTTTCCCATTCATTATTTTACTATAATTCAGATTTAACTGTAAAATGTTCAGCTTCCTTAAATAATCATATTTATAGTATGAACTTACATTACTAAACCATACAAAGTATTACGATCATTAATATCCTCTTCACAATGGCACACTCGTTCATCTATAATAAACCTATTGTTATAATTAAAATAATTTTAACAGATTGGAGCAAATAAAAAAATTGATTTTAGTAATTGATAACTATGACTCTTTTACATACAACTTAGTTCAATATATTAGTGAAATCGGTGAAGAGCTTGTGATTCATAGGAATGATCAAGTCACGTTAGATGACGTTCAAACGCTGAAACCAGATTTTATTCTTATTTCACCCGGACCAGGCAATCCTGATACTGCAGGCGTTTGTTTAGATATCGTTAAAAAATTTTATCAAGACATTCCGATTTTAGGAGTCTGTCTAGGCCATCAAATTATTGCTCAAGCGTTTGGCGGCATGATAAAAAAAGCTATCCGGCCGATGCATGGGAAAATTTCACTTATGGATCATGATCAGCATTCGATTTTCTCTGGGCTTCCCTCACCGTTACAAATTACTAGATATCATTCATTGGTTGTTGACGAATCCACTTTCCCCCACTGCCTTGAGATCAGTGCTAGAAGTGATGACGGTGAAATCATGGGATTGCGACATAAACAGTTCAGGGTTGAAGGCGTTCAGTTTCATCCTGAAGCCATATTAACGGACAGTGGAAAAAAGATGATCCAAAATTTCTTCAAAAAATAATTAAAAAAGGAAAAAACAATGAGGATAAATAATCAAAACCAACCACTTTTATCTTTTGAATTTGCCTCTTCCTCAGGTGAAATCCTGCCAATCATATTTAAGCAACCATTAAAAGTGATAGTTGCCTATTCGATTGATGACATACTTTCATGTTTTAAGGAGATTCAAGAGGCTATTCAGCAAGGTTATTATGCTGCTGGTTATCTTTCGTACGAGAGCGCACCGGCTTTTGACCCAGCCTTTAAAGTAAACAAAGGATCTACCATGCCATTATTGTGGTTTGGCATTTTTTCTGAACCGCAAACAGGAACGCTGAGCAGCAATGGGACATATGAGTTATCCGATTGGATTCCATCTGTTCCTCTCGAAAAATATGATGCCTCTATTCGGTCTATTAAGCAATCCATTGAAGCTGGCGATACATACCAAGCAAACTATACGATTCGCCTTCACTCAGAATTCAAAGGTGACGATATCGCCTATTTTGAAAATCTCAAAAATGCACAAGCGTCAAATTATTGTGCGTATTTGAATATCGGTGACCATCGTATTCTCTCTGCATCGCCGGAATTATTTTTCCATTTGAAAGATAGGTACATCACAACCCGGCCGATGAAAGGAACAGTAAAAAGAGGAAATTCATTCACTGAGGATAATGAAAATGCCAGCTGGCTTTATCACTCTGAAAAAAATCGGGCTGAAAATATCATGATCGTTGATTTACTTCGTAATGACATAGGGATGATTGCACAGCCTGGTACGGTAGAAGTTCCAAAGCTATTTGAAATTGAACATTATCCGACTGTACATCAAATGACATCGACCATCACGGCAAAACTTGCGGAGAATTTTGAACTGGTTGATATATTTAAAGCTCTTTTTCCCTGCGGCTCTATTACTGGTGCTCCAAAAATTAGTACGATGGGGATCATTTCTGAATTAGAGACAGCTCCTCGAGATGTATACTGCGGAGCAATTGGTTATATCACGCCAAACCAAGAAGCGATTTTCAATGTTCCAATAAGAACGGTTGTGATTGATCAAAAAACGGGTATCGCCACTTATGGTGTCGGCGGCGGGATTACGTGGGATTCAACGACTGAAGGGGAATATCATGAAATTCTTGCAAAAGCAAAGCTGCTTGAGGAGAATCGGCCTGAGTTTCAATTACTAGAAAGCCTCTTATTACAGGATGGAGAATTCTTCCTGCTTGAGGAACATCTAAATCGCCTCAAAAATTCCGCAGAGTATTTTGGTTTTCCGGTAAATTTGGGATCGTTGAGACATTCATTGGCTCAGCATGCTGGTCAATATATCACAGGTCATTTCAAAGTACGGCTTCTTTTGGATAAAAATGGTGATTTAGAACTAGAAGCTCAACCCATTTCACAACCTAATACACCGATAAAGGCAGCGCTGGCAGACATACCGATGGATAAAAACAATCCGTTTTTCTATCATAAAACAACGAATCGAGCGATGTATTCAAATTTTCAACAACAGTACCCTCATGTTTATGATGTACTTCTGTGGAATCAAGATGGTGAGCTTACGGAATTTACGAATGGAAACGTTGTTTTGGAAATAGACGATCAGAAGTGGACACCCCCTATTAGCAGCGGATTACTAGCAGGTACTTTTCGTGAATGCTTACTCAATAATGGAGAAATTCACGAAAAAGTATTAACCGTTGAGGATTTGAAAAAATGTACGAAAGTATGGTTTATTAATAGTGTTCGTAAATGGTTAGAAATTCAAATAATATAGGAATGAAAAGTACACAAACAACGCATGGAATATCAGAACTCCATGCGTTGTTTAACTTGTGTTATATAAAATTATTCTATTACCGAACGGTTTTAAGAGCAGTTGACCAAGAAACTAGTTGACCGATCATTTCGTTTACTGTTCCTTCATGCATTTCTGCTGGTTTGAAAGTTTGTCCGTTTTCGAAGTCAGTAAATAGGCTTAAAGCTGGATGTGTACGAACATCTGCAACAGCTAATTCCCCTAGAATGCCGCGTAGATGCTCTGCAGCACGTGCTCCTCCCACTGAACCATAGCTTACGATTCCAGCCGCTTTGTTATTCCAAGCTTCACGGGCAAAATCGAGAGCGTTTTTCAACGCACCTGTAATACTGTGGTTGTATTCTTGAACAATAAAGATAAAACCATCTAAGTTAGCAAGTTTCTCATTCCATTGTCCAATCCCTGGTTCTGATCCATCCGTTGTTCCTAAAAACGGCAGGTTGAAATCTTTAATATCCACGATTTCATAATTGGCATCGCCGCGTTTGTCTGCAAGTGATTTTACCCATTCTCCAACCTGTGGACTAAGACGTCCTTCACGAGTACTTCCTAAAATAATACCGATGTTTAAGTTAGCCATTTGTTCTTCCTCCTTATTAGATGAACTCCCAAATAGTTTGTCAAAAAACCCCATAATTTTAACCACCTTAAGTGACAAATTGGCAATTCCTGATATTATAGTCCCCTTTTTCATTCTCTATATGCTTTCAAAGATTAAAAATTTTCATAACAACTGCCAAGCATATTTTGAAGCCAATCTGCAGCCTTCTCTGCATAAAAAAAGACCGCCTAAATGGCAGCGGGGAAATTAAAAACCTGGACATAGAACAAAATACTCAAGGGTTATAAAGGAAGAGTTAACTGCCACGAAACACCAAAGCGGTCATTCAGCCAGCCAAACTTTTTACTAAAACCATAATCGCCTAAAGGCATAAGTGCTTGGCCTCCTTCAATAAGTTTCTCATATAGATTCTCGATTTCTTCATCTGAACTACAAGTAAGAAAGATAGAAAAAGATGGTGTAAAAGAGAACTGATGTTTGATATTGCTATCAATGCACATAAATTCTTGTCCTTTTAAGGAAAAAGTCGCGTGCATGACAGTCCCTTCCTCCCCGGCTTCTTTTGCACCGTACCGAACAATACTTGTTATCTTAGAATCCTCAATAAGAGATATGTAAAAGTTCATTGCCTCTTCTGCATTGCCATCTTGAAACATTAAAAATGGTGTGACCTTTTCCATAATCAATCATTTCCTTTCCATTTCTATTTATTTATGTATTATTCAATCTGTATTATCATATCCCTTCTCCCATTCAACCGCAAAGTTAAAAAAGACGATTTACCAATTTGTCTGTATTATTTATTGTTCCCGTAACATATCTTCATAGTGGTACTTATTTATCTTATTGATTCTGGATATTCGGATTTCTAGAATTAAACCTTACATATGGAGGTTGATTATGAATCATCAAAATCATATTCCCGGTCATATAACGACAGAGCGGTTTAATCAAATGTTAGTCCCGCCTGAATCGTTTGCCGCAAAGCCTGAGTCACTAAACGAACAATTATATTTATTGAGCGTTCTCTGACGGAAACCGTTTTTGGCTCAGAATTATGAAAGAACATGCCTTATTCCTTGGAGAAGGTTTTAGTAGAAATGATAAGCCTCTCATTCAACAAGCAGATCGTTTTTATCATTTTTTTGAACAACAGGAAAAGAAAGCAAACCGCGAGGCAGAATATTTTATGAGAACATTAAATAAATTAAATCAAGGAATTTTAGAACCGATTCAAGATGCCATCATTAATGAGAATGTTTTCTGGTTACGAATTATGATGGAACATTCAAGATTCATCGCTTCCTTACTTGATCAGTCTGAGAGAAATTTAGTAAACCAGGCG
Source organism: Niallia oryzisoli (assembly GCF_036670025.1). Taxonomy (NCBI): domain Bacteria; kingdom Bacillati; phylum Bacillota; class Bacilli; order Caryophanales; family Bacillaceae; genus Niallia; species Niallia oryzisoli. The sequence continues at coordinate 3,120,876 of NZ_CP137640.1, forward strand.
CGAAAATTTGGAGATGATTTTGAAACCCTTTTAAACCAAGCAAGAGATGTAGAATCCATGCTGTATCGTAAAAAGCCTACGTATCCTATCATAGGTAAAATGAATAAGAATAGTGAAAATGCAGCGGCTGAAATTCAGGCTTTTAAGAAAGCGGGGCTTGCGCTTATTCAGTCATGTCAAATTCGAAATGTCATTAATCCCCTATTAGCTGACCATGTAGTACGGGAAGCTGGCCACTTCATTTATATGACCAAGGTATTGGAAGATCGATTAAATAAAAAGATGGAACAAGAACAACAGTTTCAATAACTAATTTCTATGTAAACTTAAAATAATGACGTATGCAGATGCATACGTCATTATTTGTAAATAAATTTTAGGCTTTTAAAATTAAGTATATTATTGTTTAATAGATGCTGAACAGACTGAATTGTCGAGTAATTAATTAGGTTCAATATGAACATGCACATCATACACATTATGCTTTTTTGCTAATGCTTGTTCAACTTCGGTTGAAATGTCATGAGCACGTATAATATCCAGCGTAGAATTGACAAGAATAACAACATCTACAACAACATTATTTCCGTAATTTCTGGCCTTAATGTCTTTTATTCCTTTAACGCCATATGTGTTCTGAATGGTTTCTTTATAAGCTTGGATCTCGTTTTCGTCAAAACCATCTGTTAATTGGTGAGAAGCATCTCGAAAAATCTCCAAGGCTGTTTTACAAATTAATAAACCAACAATGACTGCAGCCACTGGGTCAAGCCATGCCATATGGAACTGAGCGCCGATTATACCTACTGCTGCTCCAATACTCACCCAGGCATCTGAAAGATTATCCTTTGCTGCGGCCATGACAGATTGACTATTAATTTTACTTGCTAATCTCTTATTATATCGATACACACCATACATAACGATGGCACATAAAATACCAGTCCATGCCGCAATCAAATCAGGTGATGAATATTCATTTTGAAATGCTTTAGTTATAGCGGCATATATTACTTGAATACCAACGGCGATCATGATGAAGGAAGCAACAAGAGAAGCGATATTTTCTGCTTTCCAATGACCATATGAATGGTCCGAATCAGCAGGTTTTTGGGAGAGTCTCAATCCTATTAAAACGGCAATTGATGCAATGATATCGGTGGTATTATTTAGACCATCTGCCCTTAACGCTTCTGAATCGGCCAAATAACCGATGGCTAGCTTTAAAGCAGACAAACAAATATAGGCAATGATGCTAATAATAGCTCCACGTTCCCCAAGTTTTAAATCATTATATCTCTGTTGATCCATGTCATCAAATCTCCTCTAATCATAAACTCTTCCATAATATTAACAAGGGAAATATGGGTGGGTCTACAGCAACCTTTTTTCACTATTAAATAAAAGTAATCTTAATGAAAATATTTTGCGTATGAGAAATTTTTTTTAGAATATAAAAATGTTATCTTAAAGGTAAAAACAATAGATAATAAAAAGCCGCCCTGTTTTGACAGAACGACTCTACTTACTTAGCATTAAAATTTAAATACCAGCATAATAAAGAATGACATCTTCAAGTAAATCAATCCCAAGTAAAATATCATCCATGTCCGTATATTCATCAGGATGATGGCTGAGACCTTCAACCGAAGGAATAAAAATAAGACCTGTTGGACACAGTTTCGCCATGTTCATCGCATCATGACCTGCACCGCTTTGCATCACTTCATAGGGAAGAACTTTTTTCTCAGAAATATTGATTAATGTATCGACTACATGGGGGGCGAGCAATACAGGTTCCTCTGAGCTGATTTCTTTACTTTGAATGTCAAGATCTCTTGATTTTTCAATTTGAGTAATAACATGGTATAAATGATTTAATACCCTTTGTCTCGAATCGATTGAGATGGACCGAATATCAACCTTTAGTTCGACTTCACCAGGAACAACATTCATTGCACCGGAGTGAATATTCATAACACCCACCGTTGCAACGGTACCATGTTCCTGTTCCTGAATAGCTGCTTTTTCAAGTTCCAGCGCAATTTCCGACGCACCGAGAAGCGCATCACTTCTCATATTCATTGGAGTTGTGCCGGAATGGGAGGCCTTCCCATTGATTTTAATGATCAATCTGACGGGTGCTGCAATCCCTGTCACAATCCCGATTTTTTTCTGGTTATTAATCAATACAGGACCTTGCTCAATATGTATTTCAAAAAAGGCCTTAAATTCTTCATGCTTTCTGCTCGCCTCATCAACACTATCAAAATCAAGAGCACATAAGGCAAAAGCCTTTTCCATTGTGATCCCATCACGATCAGTTAGATGCCGATAGGTCTCTTTATCAAGGATTCCCGCCATGGCTTTACTCCCCACCGTGGAAACACCAAACCGGGAGGACTCCTCACAGGCAAAGGAAATAATTTCAATTGGATGGTCTGTAATAATTTCTTTTTCATTTAGTCGTTTAATAATTTCCAGCGCCGCTGTCACTCCAACAACCCCATCATATTTCCCGCCTTGATAAACCGTATCCAAATGAGAGCCCATTACGACTGGCGGCAGGTCACTTCTTTTCCCCTCTCTTCTAGCGATAACGTTCCCACAGGCATCCATCCTGATTTCCAAATTTTCATCTTTACACATTCTCATAAAAGCATGAGTGCACGTCTGTTCTTCATCACTGTAGGCGATTCTCGTAATCCCCTTTTCACCTGCATTATATTGATTAATTTTATTAAAAAGTATTTCGTATCTTTCTTTATTATTCAATCCAATATCGCCTGCCCTGTTTCCTAAATAAGTGGAATTATTATATGATAAAGATTATACAGAAAACTAAGTACGAAGGCTATGACAAAAAAACTTCCACAATAACTTTTAATTGTAGAAGTATAGGTCCATTATTCATAATACTAATCACAACAGCTGCCTTGCCAAGTCTCTCCCTGTTCAAGGTGACCAGACTTTTCAATTTTCGTCTGTAAATATTTCTTGTTGTACTCCGAAATATCTCCCCATAATGGTTCTCTTCCAGAAACCTCTAAGCCGGCACTTTTTAAAGCATCTAATTTTTTTGGATTATTGGTCATCAATGTGACTGGTTTTGTACGTAATGCTTTTAGGACTAAAATCGCATCCTCGTAGTTTCTCGAATCATCAACAAAACCAAGTCCGATATTTGCTTCAACCGTATCATAGCCATTCTCCTGAAGAACATATGCCATCGCTTTACTGAATAAGCCAATACCTCTTCCCTCATGATTAGCCAAATAAAATAATGCACCATTCCCATGCTCAGCAATGATTTTCATTGACTGTTTTAGCTGAAACCCGCAATCACACCGTTTACTTCCGAAAATATCACCTGTATGACAAATTGAATGGAATCTTATAATGGCCTCTTCACTATGCTCAAAATCACCATATACTAATACACTGGACTGCTGGTATAAGGCCAAATTTGAAGAAGATAGCTTTTCGATTATTTTTTCATAATCTTTTATTTCATTACAATTTATCTCTGTCACATCTTCACAATTCAGCCAGCAATACCATTTAAAGATAACCGTTTCTCCATATAAATTAACTGGCAGTCGGATCGGACCTACTAAATAAATACTTCCTTTATTTTTTGAGATTAACTGAATTTTATCCTTTAAAATGGAAAGAACGTTTTCATCAAGTTTTATGGCAGTCATGGTACTCCCCCTTTTTCATTTAGTTTGCGACCAAACATTTCAAGACATACAACGAGCATATCTCTTTTTCTAAATAAAAAAAACGACCTTCTTTGAACTAGAAGATCGTTACTTTCATTTACATATCTAGATTTAGTTAACCAGATCAAAAGTTTACTTTGTCAGAAACGGATTTCCACCCATATTTTTTCTTGCTTCGTCTGTTACTACGATTGGCTCATTAGAAAATTCAACTGAATTCGTGTTGTTTTCATTAATTATTTCTAAGCTGCCATCATAATAAATTGTCTTATTTTCCATTTTTTTCATCTCCGTAGTAGTAATATTCGACTATTTATTGCATAATTATTACTATACATTTCATATATTACACTATATTTACTATTTTAACAAGAAATTTTACCTAATTTATTCAATTTTATAGAAAATTCAGAAAGTGTGTGCTAGGTCTTTTGCACGAGCAATTCCATTTTGCTTAATTTCTTCAGCTTTATCCGGCATAGCCGCATGTCCTTCAATAAAAAGACCTTCAACATTAGGAACGCCAAAGAAACTAAAGATAACTTGTAAATAGCGATGCCCCATTTCCAGAGCTGCCGCAGGACCCTCTGAATACATGCCGCCGCGCGCTTGGATGTGGAGAACCTTCTTATCTGTTAAGAGACCAACAGACCCCTGCTCCGTATATTTAAATGTTTTACCGGCAACAGCAATCGAATCAATATATGCTTTCATAACTGGAGGAAATGACAAATTCCAAAGTGGTGTCACAATTACATATTTGTCCCCTGTAATAAACTGATCACTTAGCTCATTCAGCCGTCCCACTTTTGTTTTCTCATCATCCGAAAGCTCGTCAAAGCCTTTGCCAGACTGCAGCTTTCCCCAGCCGCTGAATACATCTGTATCAATATGGGGAATATTTTCTTTATACAAATCAATGTGGACAACCTCATCATTTGGATTGACTTCTTTGTAGGTTTCAATGAAAGCCTTCCCTGCAGCCATACTGAATGATTGTCTTTCATCATGTGGATGTGCTGTGATATACAATAATTTCGCCATGTTTCATTCACCTTTTTCATAAAAATTTACTAGACTTTATTAATATGAAGGAAATTTGCAATATCTATTCATTAAACGATAACTACACACAAAAACCCCCGTATGAATAACGGAGGTTCAATATTTATTGATGAATACTTTTTTACTTTTTCAATCCATTCCGAAATGAATCATAATCCATCTTAATAAAATGAAACAGTGCTGCATTGCCACCGCGATCTGGATGGGTCATTTTTAGTAACGTTTTATACCCTGCTAAAATTTCTTTTGGACCAGCAGTTTTGGAAAGACCAAGTTTTGACCGGGGATCATACGATTTAAATGGAACGGTTTGTGTCTTTTCAGGATCTGATTTGTTTCCTTTCGAGTATTCTTCTTTTAATTTTAGCAGTTCATTCCGTAAATCAAGATTTTCCTTCAGTAGTTTTCGTGCTTCTTTTTGTAATTCGTGTCTTTCAGTTTCCAACCTCATAATTTCTTGTTTAAGTTTATTTCTTTGTTGAATTAAAGTATTAATCGAAGATTGGTGAAGGTCTTCAATTCCTTTTATATGCTCTTCTTGAGCTTTTATTTTTGCTTTTAACTGACGGATAAGTTTATCCTCAGCAGGACTAAGGACAGACCGTCTTGGGTTAGGTTCATTAGATATGTATTCCGTTATTGGATCGCCATCGCCTACGTGTTTGATTTTACCCTCGCGTACCCAGCGTCGAACAGTAGGAATACCAATACTAGGGGCAACGCCAGCGTCCTTCAATAATTGAAATGCTTGATCCGTGTCATCCAGGATGTATCCAATATTTTTTTGCCCTCCATCATATGTGATCTTTCTTTCGCGGAGCCAGCGTCTGACTGTTTTTATGCAAACATCCTCGGTAACACCTGCATTCTTCAATAATTCAAAAGCTTGATCTGTGTTCACAGGTTTCCTCCCTTCCCGCTTGATTAAACTATGATGACATTCAGTAATATTTAAATTAGTCATTTTTCTTTATTAATAGAGAGCTCAGTTTCATCAATTACTTCTAATATTATAGGAGGAAATAAATAAAGTGAATGGACAAATAAGACTATTAGTGGTTTTTTCTATGGGAAGGGAATTAGTGATATAGGCAGGGAAAATGGATTCTTACCTTTGGTAATGTCCACCATATTTGTCATGGAAACCAATTGATAAAAGGGAATCTTTAACTAATTATAGTAAAATCGGAATAAAAACGAAAAGGATTTCTTGTTAAGAGAGCCAGATAATAAAAGAGTATAATGTATTACTTCTGGAAGCAACATAATCTTGTGAGGTATAAATTTTAAGAAGGCGTGAAGAACATGTCAAATGAAAAAATGGAATCACCAAGTACATTGAAATATAGTATTTGGGAAACTAGAACAAAAGAAAAGATCCCTGCCATAAAAGAAAAAACATCGGATCCAATGGGAATAGAAAATAAGTTGAACAATAAAAAATAGTCATGGAACAAAAGAGAGAGGGGGCTGTGGATGGCCCCTCTCCCTTTAATGTTTTTATATTTCTCCTTATTCCGTTACCTCAAATCCTAACCGTATAGCCGGCATTGCTGATCCAGGGTGATCGGTCAAATAAGTAAGCTGCGGAATCAAGGTCATATCGGTTTCCTTTTCTTTTTGCTTGTAAATTCCAGGATATAGATCGATTACATGGAAGCCTGGTTCTCCCGTTGCTACCACATCAAACGTAAGGTCTCCTTGGCTGTTGAACGCACATAAATAACCTGTATAGGCATTATCATAAGTCAAATAGTAGGCGTTATCAAACTCTGTCCAGCCGCCGCCCTTTATTGTTACCTGTATTTTCGTTCCTACTGAACCGGATGTTGGTGAAATGCTCACGATCGATGGTAAAATACGTAAGTATCCTTGTCCATATACCTCATCCCCAACCTTTAGGTCCATTCGGTGTGGAATTCCTCCCAAGTCATCAGGAATGGCAAAATCATAGTTTAAATTACCATCATTATCCGTTTTCACTATTTGAAGCTTTGTTGTATGCTCAGCAAACCCTAACCCGGAAACACGGCTTCCTTTCATCGTATTCCAGATGATCTCTATCTCTTTATTTTTCGGCAGCCCTGCTGCTGTCAGCTTAACAAGTTCTCCAACCGTTCCCTCACTTTTATACAGCTCTACTTCAACACCTGATTTATTTTTCAGCTCTGGCATTTTGACTCCGCCATTTGCCGCAACTGGAGTCGGCTCGACGTAACTTTCTTGAACTGTAGTCGAATCGGTTACCTCAAACAAGAAATCAGGTGCAGGCTTATCAGGATATGGAGATTGCAGATAATTGATGTACTGCATTCCCAGATAACCAGTTCGGAGTCGGATGGCATGCTTCCCGATGGATCCAGCGGCCCGGCTTTTGGCTTCTGCCGTACCATTTGTGGCAATTGCTGAAACTAAGCCTGTGTATTTATTATCATAGGTTAGCTGCCAATTCCGCATATACGTACTCCAACCTAAACCTTCCACTTTAATGGTAATTTCGGTGCCTACCGGACCGGATTCAGGGGTCATTGTAAAGGATGGATCAAGGGTAAAGGCAGTCTGACCAATTCTAGTATCCTCGGAAACTACATAAATCGTCATGTCGCCGCCAAATCCTTCTGGAACCTTAAAGGAACCATTCCAGTTTCCATTATCATCACTCGTCCCCTCTTCCAGCACTACCTCTTTTTCTTTAAATTCAGGACCAATCACTTCATAAAGATCCTTGACATTATAACTGCCGTCCATGGTCATCCAAATCAGTTTTACCGGTTTATTCGGCTCAAGTTCATCCACTTTAAAGTCAATATTTTGCCGGACGGTTCCTCTAATACTAGATAAAGTAATGTTGTTTTTTAAGGCCTGCTCTTTTGTCGTTTCTTTTTTCTTTTCCGATGAAGGCGCCGTATCAATCTTTGGCTCCGTTTTCGCCGATGATTGATCTGTTCAGGCGCTTAATCCTGCTAAAAGTACAGCTGCTCCCAAGATTTTCATTCCTGTTTTCCATCTTATTCTAATCAAACTGTTCTACCTTCCTTCTCCATTACTGTAACTAGGATAGCTGTTTCCTTTGTGACGAACCTCTTACATTTCTATCATTATTGTACAGGTGCCTCTTCAGGTGCTGGTGCAGGTGCACCTTCAGGAACCGTGCCTGTTGCAGCCGGATCGACAATCGTGATTAATGACGGCTGTACGTTAAATGGACGGAATTCTCCTTTTGCATCGGCTGCTACAGCAGTTACGTAATATTCGAGTGTACCAGTCGGTGTATCTTCTGTTACCGGGTAGGCAGCAGTCCAGAATTTCGCAGGGTCTTTTGCATCAGGTGGTGAATGGACGTCAAGCTCCATATCAAGCACTTCACCGGTCGATAGATGCACTTGCAGTTTAGCATCTTCCATTTGCACCTTATTTGTATCCAATGCATTCATGCGGAAAACTATTTTATCTCCTGCAGAAAATCTACTTGCCAGTACACACCCGCCCATTTCAGAGACGGTATCCCCAGAAACCATAATGACATTTTTCTTTTCTCCATCATTACCGGTAGTTTCTGTTGTGCTTGTTTCCTTGTCATTACATCCGACTACCATTAATGCACCGCTTATTAACAACCCCATTAGTATCGAATTTTTCTTGAACAATGGATCTCCCCTTTTTCAAAGTCTACCGAATAAACTTCACTGCCTCCCCGTACTGTTTTTTCGCCTCTATGCTTATGACCAAGGCCACAAAGGCTATAAAGTAAAATATATTTAAAACTATGCAATAATATAAATTAAAATATTTGAATACTCGGTCATATGTTGTCAAAATCATCAAAATATTATCTGTCAAATTTTTCAATTCTGAATCAGCATATATTATGTAAAAATTCTGGAAGTTAATAAATAGCATGGGATGTTCCACAAGGTGCCAGACTTAAGTGTTTAAAGATAAAAACACACCTGACACCTTTTTTAGGATATCCCAGGATTTTTTAAGTTAACTTGTAATACTCTCTATACCACTCAATAAACCGCTTGATTCCCTCTTCTACAGTCACGTTTGGTGTATAATTAATATCATTTTCTAATTCTTCAATATCTGCAAAGGTTTCCAGCACATCTCCCGGCTGGATTGGAAGAAATTTTTTAACTGCCTTCTTCCCGAGTGCTTCTTCTAGTAGTTCAATAAAATAATTGAGCCTTAGTGGTGCATTATGTCCTATATTATAAATTTTATAGGGTACCTGAGGATTCTTGGGGGGGTCTTTCTTCATTAACCGGTAGATGGATTCTATGACATCATCGATATAAGTAAAGTCTCTTTTCATATTCCCATTGTTATAGACTTCAATTGGCTGGTTATTTATAATAGCATTGGTAAAGGTAAACAATGCCATATCTGGTCTTCCCCATGGTCCGTACACAGTAAATAATCTTAAGCCTGTGGTCGGAATTTTATATAAAGAACTGTAGGAATACGCCATTAACTCATTCGCTCTTTTTGTAGCAGCATAAATACTAATCGGACGATCCACACGGTCATCCTCTGAAAATGGTATTTTTCTATTATCACCATAGACAGAACTGGATGATGCATATATAAGATGGTAGATTTTATATTTTTTACAGCATTCTAAGATATTCATAAACCCCACTAGATTCGATTGAACATATGCTTCAGGGTGTTTCATGCTATATCTCACACCTGCTTGAGCAGCTAAATTTACAACGATATCTATATTATATTGAGAAAATATATAGTCCAGCAATTCAAGGTTTTCGATCGTCCCTTTTATGAAATGGAAATTTTGTTCCTTCATCAGTATGTTTATACGATCATATTTCAAGTTCTGGTCATAAAAGTCGTTCATATTATCGATACCAATTACTTGAAAGCCTTCATCTAACAATCGCTTGGAAAGATGGAATCCAATAAAGCCAGCGCAGCCGGTGACAAAAACCTTCTTTTTGCCTGTGTAAATTTCTAACATATCCTTTCTCAGCATTGAATTCCTCACCAACATTTTCAAGTTATTTTCCAGATTCATAAACTTCCTTTCTTGACATGAACTTCTAATACCAACATGATTCTAGTACTCTTCTTATTTTTTCTTTTCAATTAACCGATATAATCTTTGTTGTTCTTCGATTTGCTTTTTGGAGTCAAATTTTTCCTCAATCACGTTTCTTGCCTTTTTCGTGTATTTTTCCCATACTTCTGGATGATCCAAGAAATATTTCATTCCTTCTGCTAATTTTTTTGCATTTTTTTCTGGTGCAAGATAACCTGTTTTTTTATGTTCAATTAATTCAGGAATGCCCCCGTGAAAGGTAGAAATAACAGGTAAACCGCTTGCCATTGCTTCCTTTAATGCATTTGGAATTCCTTCTACATCCCCGTCTTCTCCCGTTTCGCTTGCTAGACAAAATAGATGGGCGCATTTTAGCTCCTTGGCAATTTGTTTTGCGTCCATTGCCCCTCTGAGAAAAACGCGGTCTTTTAACCGAAGCTTGTCAATTTGACTTTTTATTTTCGCCTCATCTTCACCAGATCCAATAATATGAAGTGTAACCCGCTTATACTTTTCCTGTAACAGCTTAAATGCATTTAATAAGGTAAGGAAGCCTTTTTTTTCTACCAGTCTTGCTACCGAAAGGATTCTAATTTCCCCCTCTTTCGGCAAAGAGCGTTTCATATATGGATACAAATTTAAATCAAGACCACCGTACAAAACATGAATTTTGTTTTTTGGAAACCCTAATTTTTTTAGTTCATCAGCAAGAAATTGACAAACGGCAAAGTAACCAGATCCTTTATTCATTAGTGATTTATAGCGTTCCTTATTTCTACGGAATCGTTCTTCTGTCTGTGTAGAAGAATCACGTCCCCTAAAGTGTACAATCAACGGGATGTTATACTTTACAGCTGTCGGCAAAATATCCATGGAATGCTTTCCTTGATGAGCGTGTATGGCTGCAACTTGATTTTTTTTAAAAAAGCTTCCAAGATCTTTCAAATCATTGAGATTATAGAAATGTTCAAATTTATATTGAACGTTCTTGGAATTAGAAAAAGGTCCTATCACGATTGTACGGTATTCTTTCACCCCAATAATCTGATTGTACATAAACCCTTGATTGACTTTTAATGGTTCGCCAATATAAAAAGCAATCGTCTTCACTCAATTCCTTCCTTTCTCATTCATATTAACGATTAACAATGGATTCTATCATTTGATAGCTTTGTAAAATGTGCTGATCTCTAATGCATAAATCTTCAGGTAGAAATGGTCTATGAAAAAATTCGGCCTTTTGTACTTCTATTCCATCAGGTGTTAGCCTACCGCATTGTATGTCTTTCGTAACATAAGCAAGTGTTACAGGAAAATATTCATCCCCATTTGATAGTTTTGTAAAAAAGTTTCTTCCTGAAAATACCCCGATTAATTCTAGGTTATCAATCGTTAAACCCGTTTCCTCGTAAATTTCTCGTATTCCAGCCTCTTCGGCAGATTCTCCTAATTCAATATACCCGCCAGGTAATTTCCACTTTTTATCGCATTCTACCATCAATAATCGACCCTGCTGATCAAGGACCATAACAACTACTCCGATTAGTATTAAAGGCCTTGTCCCGACAAGAGACCGTAATTCTTCAATATAACCCATTCTTCACTCTCCTCCCTTCGAAAGGCTCTCTTCCTACTTTTTAGAACTTTTTTATTATAATTTCATGTTACATTACATGCGAAAAAGGCCGATTTGAATAAGACAATTGACCAGTTTTCGAGTTAAGTTCTTGTAAAGCTTTTTTTAAAGTTTTATAAAATTTTTAAGTTAAGCGATTACAAAAGGAACTAAAAGATAGCAAGTGGATGGTTCTTCCCAAAAGAAAAAGTGTCAAGGACCACAATCTTTTTCTAGTATCACTTTGCGTTAAATAGTACTAGTTATAGATTAATTGTGGATGCTTGACACCTTTTGGGACAATCCAAGTCCGCTTTGAATTTAGCATCTTAATGGAAATATACTCTTTCTAATCCAGTGTATACATTCAGTGATTCGTTACGAATAAAACCAATCGTTGTAATTCCGAGTTGTTCGGCAAGGTTTAGAGCAAGTTCAGTAGGCGCTGATTTTGACATGACAATTTCACAGCCGATTTTTGAGGCCTTCAATAAGATTTCTGCAGAAATTCTGCCGCTGAAGGCTAATATTTTGTCTTCAAGTGGAATCATGTTTCTCAGACAATGTCCAAATAATTTATCCAAGGCATTATGCCTACCGATGTCCATTCTTGATAGAAAGACATGTCCATTTTGGCATAAAGCCGCATTATGGACACCGCCCGTTTTTTGAAACAGAGTGGATAATTTCTGCATTTCTTTCATTAAAGAAAAGCACTCTTCAGTAGACACTCTAACCCGTACATTTTCCATTTTTTTTGCGGTTATCGCATCATTGATAAAGACAAAGCCTTGTCTGCCTCCACCACAGCAGGATGTGATGTATCTTTTCCCTTGAAAGCTTTGATAATAAGGATTTGTTCGCTTTATTTTTACATGGGCTACCCCAGCTTTTTCATCTATCCATAGATCTTCAATATCGGTAAAATAGCGGATGATTCCTTCTGAAGCAAGAAAACCAAGCGCTAAGTCCTCGACATAATCAGGTGAACAAACAATCGTGACAAACTCGGTGCCATTGATTTTTATTGTTAAGGGGTGTTCTGTTACCACACTGTCTTCAAATTTTTCCACGCCGCCTTTACATAAGCGAAGGACTTCCCTCCTAACCTCAATCGGCTCCATCTTTTACACCTCTTTTCCCTGCTTGGATCCAACGCTCATCAGCTCAATCATCAAAGGAGTAATTTTTCCTGTCATCTCGGCAATTTTCACAAATATGAAGCGTCACTGCTTGAAAGGTTTCTTCCATATTTTCCTGCAAACCTTCCTTTCCTCCACAAATCTCGCATAAATACATTTCATCACCTCTTCCTAGATCATTCACTGACAATTTGAAAGCCTGATTCCGTTATTGCCTGTTCAAAATCTTGTTCTGATGCCATTCGTTCATCAAATGTAAATGAGATGGTCTTCTGTGTAGCATTCGCTTTAGCATCAGCTATGCCCCAGACATCAAGTACAGCTTGTGTAATTTTTTCAGCATCCTCCTGACATTCAAAATTACTGATTTGAAGAGTTCGTTTTTTCACCCCATACACCATCCTTACCTGTTGTTCACTCTGCTGCGCAGGAAAGCGGAACCCATTCCTTCGAGAAAATCAAACATAGAAGTCAAGACAATCCGAATTTCAGGTTTACTTAACCTTTTTCTCATTTTCCAAAAGCTTTCCTTTTCAGCTTTTTCAACTGTCTGGGACATTTTCTCCATTCCCTGCGTCACACCTTCTAAAATCGTTTCCAGCTGGGATGGTTTCATAGACCCTAGAAATTTAAAGATCCCAAATCCTGATTTAATCATATTGTGCACAGCCGGTTGGTTGATTTGCTGCATCGCAATAGCACCGACTTCATCACTTTTTTTGAGTAATGCTCCTCCCGTTTCAAACACCTTTAAATCATGCATTCCTTTCACTAATTCAATGCAGGCGAGCACTGCTTCCTTATTCTCGGCCAGTGCATTTAATATTTCATTCAAATCCTGTGCTTGTATATCCGCTTGATTATGTTCTTCCCATTTAATTTGCCTGATCGCTTTCGCCATAATAACCCTCCATCAGATTCTCTACTTCAGAAATTGGCGTATAATCTGACCGCTGCCACTTTTCCTCAACCTTCACACTGATTTGCGGTGTTCTGTTTCCAAATCGGTGATTATGCTTCGGAAGCGGAGGCTCACCCTTTGACTCGATGACTTCCATTTTTACACCCATCTCCTTGTAAGCTGGGGTATGTGTAACAATGTCATGGTAACTGCTCGTTAATCGATTGACTGCTTCTAGATCCTCTGCAGAGTTCATTGGCAAATAGAGTTCATTTCCTTTTACTCTGTCTGTTACCATAACCCTCACTTCTACATGTCCATACGGAGACGTCAAACCGACAAGTGCACCATCCTCAAGACCGCGTTCTTTTGCCAGTTCGAGAGAAATTTCAAGCCAAGGATGCGGAACTTTATGTGTTAGACCTTCTGATTTATAAGTCATATTTCCTTCATGAAAATGCTCTAAAAGTCGGCCGTTGTTTAAATGAAGATCATAATCTTCACCAGGCTCAAATGGCTCAGTCCATTCTACCGGCACAAGTCTCGCCTTTCCATCCTGGAAGCCGAATTTATCTTTAAACAAGAGCGGGGTATCCGTTCCATCTGCTTTGACAGGCCACACTTGAGATGTGAAACCTTCAAGCCTTTCATAGCTGACACCGGCAAAGAAGACTGCAAGCTTTGCTGCTTCATCCATAATTTCTGAAGGATGCTGATAATTCCAATTTGCACCCATTTTATTTGCTAATTCCTGAAAAATAACCCAATCGGGCTTTGAATCACCCATAGGTTCAAATACCTTGTAGAACCTTTGAATCCGTCTTTCTGTGTTGGTAAAGGTCCCGTCCTTTTCAAGGCTTGGGGCAGCTGGTAATACTACATCGGCAAATTGAGCTGTCTTACTAAAAAAGATATCCTGAACAACAAAGAAATCTAGTTTTTCGAAGTTTGAATGAACATAATTTGAATTTGCATCAACTATCGCCATATCCTCGCCAAAAAGATACAGAGCCTTTAACTTACCCTTACTAATCCCTTCAACCATATGATGGTTATCATGACCCGGAGCATCGGATAGTTTAACTCCCCAAGCCTGCTCATACTTCTTACGGATATCCTGATCCTGAACAGGCTCATATCCAGGCATCCAAGCCGGCATCGTACCAAAATCACAGGCACCCTGTACATTATTATGACCCCTCAACGGATAAGCTCCTGTTCCGGTACGGCCATAGTTGCCAGTAACCAGCAAAAGGTTTGAGATCGCAGTGCTGGTGTCGGTTGCTCCCATATGCTGCGTTACGCCCATTGCCCACAGCATACAAACCGATTTAGCTTTTTTTATCATGTTCGCAAATTGTAATAATTGCTCCATAGAAAGTCCTGTTTTTTCAACAGCATATTCAAGCGTAAATTTCTCTAGGGAAGCCTTATATTCTTCAAGTCCATTAACCCGGTTAGAAAGGAATTCAGCATCCTCCCATCCCTGGTCTAAGAAATATTTCGTAATAGCGTTTAGATAGATAATATCGGTACCAGGCTTTGGATGGAGATGGAGATCAGCTCGTTGAGCCAGTTCATTTTCTCTTAAATCCACAACGATTAATTTTTGGCCATGAAGCTTGTGAGCTCTTTTAATTCGAGTAGCTAGAACAGGATGGGATTCAGCAGGATTTGCCCCAATAATGATGGTCAGCTCAGATGCCATGATATCTTCAATCGTCCCGGAATCTCCCCCAATTCCCACCGTCCTCATCAACCCTGAAGTTGCAGGTGATTGGCAGTATCTTGAACAATTATCCACATTGTTCGTTCCCATCACTGCGCGCGCAAATTTCTGAAATAAATAGTTCTCCTCATTCGAACATTTTGAGGAAGCGATATAACCAATCGAATCTGGTCCATATTCATTTTTGATATTTGTTAACTTTTCAGCTATCAGCGAAAGGGCCTCGTCCCACGTTGCTTCGACAAATTCCTCACCTTTTCGGATCAATGGTTTTGTCAAGCGCTCTTCACTGTTGACGAAATCCCAGCCCCATTTTCCTTTCACACAGGTTGAGATTCCATTCACCGGAGCTTCAGGTGTTGGTTCAATCTTCAATATTTCACGATCCTTTGTCCAAACCTCGAAGCTGCAGCCAACACCGCAATACGTACAAACCGTCTTTGTCCGCTTTATTTTTGCTTTTCTCATCGCCGCTTCCATTTCAGAAACGGCTAATATTTCCCTATAGCCAGGTTCTACTTCTTTTATCGTATCAATCATTGGTCCCATAATTTTCGGCGGAATGGCTGTTAAAAAGCCGGCATTTCCAAGCATTGATTTTTCCATTAAAGCGTTACATGGGCAGACACTTACACAATGTCCGCAGGAAACACAGGATGACTCATCGATCGGTACATCATTGTCCCAAATAACGCGCGGTACGTCTCGACTCCAGTCAATTGACAATGTTTCATTCACTTGTAAATCCTGGCACGCTTCAACGCAGCGTCCGCATAAAATGCACTGATCCGGCTCATAGCGGTAAAAGGGATGTGAGTTATCAGGCGGGTACGGTTTTGCCTGAAAAGGATATTTTTGGTGTGCCAATCCCATTTCCATGACAGTATTGTGGATCGTACAATTCCCGTTATTGTTATCACAAACAGTACAATAGAGTTCATGATTTTTTAGAATCCTTGACATAGCTTCGTATTGTGCAGCCTTTACTTCAGGAGCCTTTGTATCCACCTTCATTCCTGGCTCCGCTTTTTGAGTACAAGACCTTACCAATTGACCGTCAACCATCACATAGCAAGTATCACATGTTTGAATGGTTCCTAGATTTGGATGATAGCAAACTCCCGGGATAAACACATCCTCCTCCCTGGCCACTTCCAAAATTCTTTGTCCCGCTTTTGTTGGGTATTCCTTGCCATTAATATGTATCGAGAATTGTGATTCACTCATTACCGATCCTCCTTCTTCCATCCTTTATTGCAACCAACTCAATTGTTGGTCGGTATGCAATCCAATAAGCCAGTGAAACAAACACACTTCCTCCAATTGCATTTCCTAGAAAAACAGGGATGAAATTTCTAATATAATCTCCCCAACTAAAATAGCCGGCAAAAAGAGCTGCTGGGATGACAAACATATTAGCGACAACATGCTGAAATCCAATTGCTACAAAGGTCATGATTGGAAACCAGATCGCCATAATCTTTCCACCAATGTCTTCGGCTCCGTATGCCAGCCAAACAGAAAGACCAACAAGCCAGTTACAGCCTATTGCAGAGACGAAGCATGTCAGGAAATCCTCCTCTAATTTTCCAGTGGCAATTGCTATTGTTTTTTCCAGATAAACTCCTTGCGACGTCAGTTCGGCGAGATGACCAAAAACATAGGCTACAAATAATGCACCCAAGAAATTACAGATGGTTATCCAAAACCAGTTATAGAGCAGTTTTCCCATTGAAACCTTTTTTGATAGACAAGCCATCGAGACAGCCATCATATTTCCTGTCAGTAATTCTCCTCCAGCAATAATAATTAGGATAAGACCTATAGGAAAAACAGCTGCACCAATCAGTGAAATTGAGAGTCCCCCATTCCTCCGGGAGATTTGCTGTTACTCGGATATCAAGTAAATATCCAATGGAGATAAAGGCTCCACCTAAGAACCCTAATACGAATACAGTACTTAACGGAAGCTTAGCTTTTTTTTCTCCATGTTCAACAGTCAATTTTGCAATTCGATTTGGTTTATGAAATCCCATATTCATCTCTCCTTTAAATACACTAATAATATTTACTTAACTGGTAAAATTATTTATAAAAATAAAAGGAGAAAACGATGGATAAAAATCAACTGCTCAACCGTGTTCAGTCTATGATTCAATCATCAACGAAAAAACCTAAGTATATGACAATCTCTACTGTTAAGGTCGCTGATCTATTTGGAGTTAAACCTGAAGAAGTTGAAAAAGGCCTTCAAGAGCTTGTAGCAGAAGGAGCATTAATACAATCCAAGCTGGATTCTCCTCCCCATCATGATATTTTTTTACTGCCATAAAAAACTGCACCCCCGATAAGGGGTGCAGTTTAAGCAAAAAAGCACCCCTTATGGAGGTGCTTTTAGAATTAAGTTATCGCGTCGAAGGTGCAAGACTCGCTTCAGGTGATGTTACATTATCATAGAATTGAACGAATTTATCACGATCATCACTGTTTCGATAAGCCATTGCAACACGAGGGTGTTCATTTAGTGAACCAGAAATCATATAAGGAATGATGTAGCCCCACTCCCACTTTTCGCGCATGGCAAGCATATGCTTTTCAATGATTCCAAGTACTGGCTTTAACTCATAGCTTGATTTTTGAATATAGCTGACAAGAAGCTCTGTATTACAGTTACCTGCAGCACGGCCCATGCCATATACGGATGCGTCAAGGTATGTAACTCCATTTCGCATCGCAGTTAATGTATTGGCAAACGCTAGCTGCATGTTGTTATGTGTATGCACACCAAGCTGCTTGTTTGGAAGCATCGTTTGGAATTTCTTCACTTGGTGCTCAATATCTGCAGGATCTAAGCTTCCAAATGAATCAACGATGTAGACAACATCTACCGGACTCTCTTTTACCATTTCAAATGCTTCAATTAACTGACGCTCAGGTACACTTGATAGAGCCATAATATTCAAGGAAGTCTCATAGCCTAAATCATGGAACATTTGGACAAGCTCTAAGCCTTTATCCACTTCACGGATGTAGCAAGCTACACGGATCATATCTAAAATACTTTCCTCGCGCGGCAGAATGTCATTTGGATCCACACGGCCGATATCAACAAGAGCAGAAAGTTTTGTAAATTTTTTCTCCGGAATGATTTCTTTTAGAAATTTGTCATCAAGAAATCTCCAAGGATTTGGCTCAGTAGCATTTAAAAGTCTAGCAGAGTTTTTATATCCAATCTCCATATATTCAACACCGGCTTCACTTAAGCCGTTATATAAATCTTGAACAAATTCTACACTGAAATCCCAATTATTTACCAATCCACCATCACGAATCGTGCAGTCTATTATTTTATTACGATTTTCCATATTACTGAATTCCCCCTATTTCAACACATTTACAAATATTCTTACATTTTATGCAAAAAATATTATTATATTTATACCATTCTTTTCGTGAAAGTGCAAATTATTTTCCGAAAATTCCAATTACAAAAAATGGAATTTAGATCGTATGTTGAAAAAGTAATTATCATTAACGGTTACCTTATTTTTCAACTAGCAATTATCTCTTAAATTTCAATGTGTTCAAGCGCATATTTAATGAAAGAAATAGACATCGTATCAAATAAATATTGTGTCCAAAGACTTGAAATTTCAGGAGCTGTAAGCTTTATACTTCCCTTTCCCATCGTCTGCCTCCTCTAGCTGATGTTCTTTAGAATTTCCAGTAAGATTCGTTACTATTCAAAGCCGTGTATATAATAGAAAATGGCGTAAAAACTGTTCCCAGTTTATAACGCCATTTCCACATAAATTATTCACCTAAATTGTTCGTAAATAATACCAAATCATATTCGTAAATTGAACGACTTGCGATTCAATGGTAGTTTCTTTAAATAATTTTTGGAATGGTTTTAATAAGTGTTGAAGTACAGCCTTGCGAATCCGATCCCGTTGTAATTCATTCATAATGGCATCAAATAAATCCTGCTGCTCTTCATTAAAGGAATACTGTTGCTTTAGATGACCGCCTAATTCCAACAACTCTGATATCGTTACTATTTTTTTATTTACATTCGTACTTAATAAATCTATTGCAGAATAATTAACCATTGCGCTGCCTCTTTTAATCATAGAAGGCATAATCAATTCAATATAAGACAAAATCACATCTACTAATTGATGTAATGAATACGTGCTATTCGTTACTCTTAATGTAAATATCATATACTGTAGCATGCCATAAAACAAAACCGTTCCTTCCAAAGCATAATCCCTGATTTCTTCTCCCATCACTTCAATGAAGCGATTAGCCAGCCATTCCATTTCAAACACCCGGTGCTGCATAACTAATTTTTTTAGGTCGGTTTCATTCGAAGATAAAATGGCCTCAAATAATGGTTGTAAATTTCGTTCTTCGTTCAATCGAATGAGAATAGAAATTTGTTCTATAAAAACGTCACGGTCTTTCGTATCCTTGCCTATTTGAATCTCTATGCGCCGCTGGCTTGCGTCATAACGAAGAAATTCCAAAATATCGGCAATGCAATCATTTTTAGACGAGAAATAATTATAAAAAGTCCCTTTTGAGATGTTTGCTTTTTCAATAATTTCCTGAATTGAAGTTTGCTGAATCCCTTTCTCAACAAACAGCTTTAAGGCAATATCTGCTACTTTTCTTTTCTTATTATTCATGTATCCTAGCCGTCCTTCCGCCATGCTAACTAAGTTTAGTATATATTCCAATTGCTAGAAACTCAACCTCATTTATACTTAAGGTACAAAAATGTTGCATAAATTGAACTATGGGTATAAAATAAATCAAGTGAAAAATAAATATAGAGGGATGAGAAGGATGGATTCAACTTTACAAAATAAAAAAACACCCTATGTCATGATTGTGATTTTATTTATAGGAGCTTTTGTTTCATTTTTAAATAACTCCTTGCTAAACGTAGCATTGCCGTCGATTATGGTTGATTTAAAAATTCAAGATTACTCAACTGTACAATGGCTCGCTACAGGCTATATGCTTGTCAGCGGTGTCTTAATTCCGGCATCAGCTTTTTTACTTACTCGCTTTTCGAACCGTTCTTTATTCATTACTTCGTTAGCGATTTTTACTTTAGGAACTGCATTAGCAGCATTTGCACCAAACTTTAGCATCCTGTTAACAGGACGTATGGTGCAGGCAGCAGGCTCTTCGGTTATGGGGCCATTGTTAATGAACATCATGTTAATCAGTTTCCCACGTGAAAAACGTGGAGCCGCAATGGGGATTTTCGGTTTAGTGATGATCACAGCACCAGCGATTGGACCTACGTTATCTGGTTATATCGTAGAGTACCATGACTGGCGTCTTCTTTTTGAAATGATTCTGCCATTGGCTGTTATTAGCCTTATTCTTGCAATCTGGAAGGCGGAAAATGTGATGGAGCAAAACAAACAGGTGACACTTGATTATTTATCAGTCGTTTTATCCTGTATTGGATTTGGAGGAATCCTATATGGATGCAGCTCTGCCAGCTCAGATGGCTGGACAGATGGAATTGTCTTAACGACATTAATAGTCGGAGGAATTTCCTTAATTGCTTTCATTATTCGCCAAGTAAACATGGAGAAACCATTGTTGGATTTACGTGCTTACAAGTATCCAATGTTTGCCCTTGGATCTCTTATTTCCATTGTAAACTCAATAGCCATGTTTTCCGGTATGATTCTAACACCTGCATATGTTCAAAGTGTTCGGGGGATTTCACCACTGGATTCAGGTCTTATGATGTTACCTGGTGCGGTTATTATGGGAATCATGTCCCCTATTACTGGTAAACTATTCGATCGATTTGGTCCACGCATTTTAGCAATAATCGGACTCACAGTAACAGCCGTATCTACTTACATGCTGGCACACCTTCAAATGGATTCTAGCTATACCCATATTATTTTGATTTACTCCTTACGTATGTTCGGAATGTCAATGGTTATGATGCCAATTATGACAAATGGATTAAACCAGCTTCCAACTCGTTTAAATCCGCACGGTACAGCGATTAACAATACAGCGCAACAGGTTGCGGGCTCGATTGGTACAGCTGTATTGGTAACGATTATGAACTCTGTTACAAAAACAGAAGCAAAAAGCTTGATGTCAAGCGTAGATCCAACAACGTTAACGGATGCTACAACTGCTGCTTTAACACAGCAGGCATTATTAACCGGTATTCAATATTCATTCTATGTAACATTTATTGTTAATCTTGTTGCCTTAGTTTTAGCCCTATTTGTTAAACGGGTTGATACAAGCGCAGAAGCTGTAAGTAAAATTGAAAATCAAAACACTCCTACAAACGCTGCAGTTGAATAAATAAAAAAAGCCGTTAAAACATCAATCATCGTTTTAACGGCTTTTTCATAGTTTACTTGGCTTCTTCTTTTATCTTCGAAACGGTAATGCCAGCCCATTCTTCATAGCACTTAATGACGGCACTCATATCTTCTGCACCGTATCCCTTAGCTTTGGCTATTTGAAAAATTTCTTTTCCGACTCCAAGCATCGGAGTAGAAATCTCCAATTCCTTTGCCACATCAGCAGCAAGACCGAGATCTTTATGTAAAAGCTGTGCCATAAAATGAGGAGTAAAATCGCGGTTCATCACTTTATCTGCTTTATTTTCGACCATGGCACTTCGAGCTCCCCCGCCGCTGACAACCTTAACAAAGATTTCCGGATCAATTCCAGCTTTTGCAGCCATCGTCATTGCTTCAGAGAAAGCTAATAGATTAATAGCAGCCAAGGAATTATTAGCCAGCTTTGTGTAGGAACCCTTACCGTGTTCACCTATATAATAGGAGTTTTTCCCCATTATGTTAAATAACGGCAGACATTTTTCATAGATTTCTTTCTTACCCCCAACCATAAAGGTTAAAGTCCCTTCAATCGCCTGCGGCTCACTGCCAGTTACAGGAGCATCAAGCATTTCAACATCAGCCTTAACTAGTTCTGCAGCAACTTTTTTACTTGTCGCTGGAGAAATCGTACTGGAATCAACAACAATTAAGTCCTGTTTTGCTCCATAAATAACACCATCTTCACCAAGAATCACTTCTTCCACCGCTGCATCTGCGGTAAGCATGGTAAAGACAATGTCACTTTGCTCTGCTACTTCCCTTGGAGAGTGGGCAACAATAGCGCCCACCTGCTCTAAAGCATTCATTTTCTCGATGGTACGATTATAAATAACCAGCTCATAACCATTCTTTAAAATATTACGTGCCATCGGATGCCCCATCGTTCCTAATCCAATAAAACCTATTTTCATCAACTTGTCCTCCTTTTACATAGCTTTCAATTATTTTTTCATATATAAATATAATGAAAATAACAGTAATACAATCGCGATTAATTTCTGCTTATCAATCGGGAAACGCTGCCCGCCAAAAAAGCCAAAGTGATCAATCACGGCTCCAAGAATGATTTGGCCGACAATAACGGCCATTAAAGATGCGGAAACCCCAATCTTGGGAACAACAATAACCTGAACGACTACAAAAAATGCTCCTAATAACCCGCCGATTAATTGCCATTTAGGGACTTGTGAAATATTTGAAATGTTACCATTTCCAAAAAACAGGAGAATAAATAATAATACCAATGTTCCAATTGAAAAGCTGATAAAAGAACCTTCTATGACGCCAACCTTTTTACCCAATCCGCCATTAATTTGACCCTGCGTTGCCAGTGCCATTCCGCCGATTAAGGCAAGGAGCGGAAAAATAAGCTTTACCAACATCTGTCTGTACTCCTTTTCACAAATTATTTTACAGGAAAATGAAACCACCCATTTGTAATATAAACGATTATATGGATGTACTACCAATATTTATGATAAACCAAAAAATCGTTTCTGTACTCATCCAATTGGATTAAGATAATGTAAGCCAATATTTTACCCAAATCCTAAAATTGGATGGTAGATAAATATACAACTGTTGTTACGGTAATCATACTAAATAACGTTGACATCAAAACAGCCTGTGCCGCATATTCAGGATGGTTTCCATATTCTAAAGCAAACAAGGCGCTGTTTCTTGATGTAGGAAAAGAGCTGGCAATAAATAATGCCTGAGCAGTTGTTCCCTCCAGATTCAGAACCAAAATAATCATGAATGCCACAATCGGTGAAAGTATAAGTCGACCAATTAAACTTAAGATTAACGGCAGAGAAAAATGACGTATTTTGATATAGGCACTCTGTGCACCAAGGGTAATAAGAGCTACAGCTATAAATGCATTTGAAGTATTTTCTATAGGAGTCCATAGAAATTGAGGAAGATTTATATTTGTGACATGAAGGATTAATCCTAAAAGAAATGCATATATAACTGGATTTTTTAAGAATTCCTTAAAAGCATTCCAACCACTTTGATCCACAGAGACAGAATTTAATAGACCGTAAGTATAGGACAATAGATTTTGAAAAATCATCACAACCACCTGAATCGATGCCCCCACTGGGCTATGCTGAAAAACAAGTTGACTGACAGGCATTCCAAAATTCCCAGAATTATTGAGTACTATAGTATTTTTAAATGTTGATGCTAGTCCATTTTCAAACTTTGCTATTTTTGCAATAGCTGAGCTAATAAACATCAAGCATAATCCTTGAGCAGCTAAAAACCCAAGAATATGAACAAGCGTTTTCCCGCCAATATTATTTTGGTACACATTCACAAAACTAACTGCCGGCATAAGAAAATAGGAATTTAATTTTGATAAAGTGTTCATGTCAAAGTGAAACTTGCGATGAAGAAATACGCCTAAACCAATTAAAACAAACACTGGTAATACGACATTTAGTAATATTAGAAAAAATACATCCATAAGGCTCTCCCACTTTTAGAATGACAAAATCCAAAAACTTCTTTAGTTTCTGGACTTTGTCAAAACTATTTTTTTAACTTGATAGTTTTAAATAATCGATAATATAACGGCAACCAGGATCATGACAGCTGTTGATCCACAGGCCCATTTTAGAAACATCCGCTGTAAATCTCCGAAATCTTCTCCAACCATACCGACTAATAAATACGTTGAAGGTACTAATGGACTTAACAGGTGAACAGGTTGCCCTAGTAAGGATGCCCGTCCAATGATAGCCGGGTCAATTCCGTATACACTTGCAGCTTTGGCAAGTAATGGCAGCACCCCATAATAAAAGGCATCATTTGACATAAAAAATGTAAAAGGAGCACTGATGATAGCTGTTATAATAGCTAATTGAGAGCCTAGGGCATCAGGGATATGCGTGATCATCGAATTTGCCATTGCATCCACCATTTTCGTTCCTGAAAGAATTCCCGTAAAAATACCAGCAGCAAAAACCATTGATACAACCGATAAAGCATTATCTGCATAGTGCATGATCCGTTCCTTTTGTTCATGTAAATTTGGATAATTTATTGTGGCAGCAATCGCAAATCCAAGCATAAACAATACGGTGGTAGGAAGGATCTCCTGTATCAGTGCTACCAGAAGTAGAATCGTTAGGAGATAGTTAATTAGAATTAATTTTGGACGTTTGAGTTGATCAGCCTCTGCTGAAGCAGCCATCTGTGCCATTGTCTCATAATCAATTTCAAGAACTCCAATCCGTTTACGTTCTTTCCTGCCAAGGCAGTATGCCATGAACAATACAAACAACACGCCTCCTATCATGCTAGGGATGATAGGTGTAAAGACATCCCCCATCTCAAGCTGCAAGGCTGTCATGGCTCTTGCAGTAGGTCCTCCCCAAGGAAGCAGATTCATCACCCCTGAAGAAGATACAGCAATTCCGGCTAGAATTAACGGCTTCATTCCGATCCGTTTATATAAAGGAAGCATGGCCGAAATCGTAATCATATATGTAGTTGTCCCGTCCCCATCAAGCGAGATTAATAACGCAAGGACTGCTGTCCCAATCGCAATTTTAACAGGGTCACCTTTTACAATCTTCAGGATTGTCGAAATAATTGGATCAAATACCCCTGCATCAATCATGATACCAAAAAAGAGAATAGCGAACAGTATCATGATTCCAGTTGGAGCTACGCTTTTGATCCCTTCAAGCGCCATAGGTCCCATTTCTTTTCCGAATCCGCCTATCAAGGCAAAGACGACAGGTACAACAATAAGAGCAATCATAGCTGCTATCCGTCTTGTCATTATTAATACCATAAATACAATAATCATTAAAAATCCTAATATTGCAAGCATTTTTTATCACCTCTCTTGTTAGTAAATTAATAATAATTAAAATATTCTAAAATGAGAACGTTTACAAAATAAAGTTATTATCGTAATTAAATATTTATTTTGTACATATTGTTCACGGAAGGTAGCTTTCATGGCAGAATACTCTAAACATAGAAAAGAGGATGTCATTCGGACACCCTTACTAGATTGGATAATATTTTCTTTCCGGCCTGCCGACAGTTCCATAAACCACTTCCGCTTTTGTTTCTCTTATTGATGTGAGATATTCCAGATATCGACGTGCAGTGATTCGAGAAACTCCCAATTCTTTTCCCACTTCTTCGGCAGACAGCCCCTGGTTTTGATTTAAAAGAACATTTTTCACTTTTCCAAGCGTTATTTCGTCGATTCCCTTCGGTAAACCTGTACTCTTTTTCACCTTTTTAGGTTTTTTATGACCAAAGAGCAAGTCGATATAATTCTGATCGACTTCTTGTTTAGACGTTAGAAGTGAATGTTTTTTGATATAATCTCCTACAACTTCATCAAATCTCTCTCGATTTACGGGCTTAATTAAATAATTTTCCACCCCGTAGCTTAAAGCTTTCTCAAGGATGCTTTTATCGATCGCAGCCGTTATCATAATGATATTGACCTTCGGAAATCTCTCTCGAATGATGGGGAGCAAATCAGATCCAAGCATATCAGGCATATAGACATCCAAGATTAATAAATCAGGTGTGGTTGCTGCCACTAGTTGAAGGGTTTGCTCTCCATTTAAGGCTCGTCCAACTACATCCATTTCGGTGAACTTTTCTAAAAATTTCTCATGTATTTCGGCAACTCGAAAGTCATCTTCAGCGATGACAACTTTTATCGGATTCAACTTTTCAGCTCCTTCCATATTCCTTTGGCAGGTATACCGTAAAGACCGTGCCGGTTTCCTGACTGCATTGTACTTCAATCATCCCGTTCATTTCTAACACAGCTTCTTCTGCATTCGAAAGGCCATAGCCTCTTGGCAGATCACTTTTTTTAGATGTATAGCCTCTATCAAAAAGGCGTGGTATATCATGTTCATCGATTCCTTTGCCATTGTCTGCTATCTCAAAAATGATATCACTGCCTATATCGGTCGTAAAAAACTGTACCTTCGCAGAATCGATGCCACTGACAGCTTCGAAGGCATTATCAATCATATTACCGATAATGACTATGAGGCTCGAGAGGTTTATATGAGACGGCAATGTCTCTAAATAACTGTCTGTGGATATCTCAAATTCTATTTTCTTTTCGGAAGCTTTTCCTAGTTTCCCTAAAAGTATTGCCTGTACCTTCGGATCTTTAATCTGGTTGAACACAACCGAATTTTGAACCTGTAATACCTTCGTTTCCTGTTGGATCATTTCAACCGCTTGTTCATATTCTTTAAGCTGAAGCAGACCTGATAATACATATAATTTATTTGTAAATTCATGTGTTTGCGCCCGCAAGTCCTCCGAATAACGATTAACTTCCGAAATGGTATTAACCATTTGTTGAATTTCAGTTTTATCGCGAAACGAGGCAACTACACCGCTAACCCCTTGTTCATCAAAAAGCGGTGTGCAGTTGACGATCACTGTTTTATCATTCCATACCATTTCTTTATCAACTTGGGGATTACCCGTCCTTAATACTTCATATAAGTACTCAGAAGGAAAAAGCCCGTCAACCTTGTTGTCACGGACAGAACGATGAATACGTAATAGTCTTTTCGCCGGCTGATTCATCATCGTGATGTAACCCTTTTTATTGATAGCCAATATCCCCTCTTTTACCCCATGAAGTACAGCATTCTTCTCTTTATATAGGGCAGCTATTTCATATGGCTCAAGCCCCAATGTATCTTTTCGAATATTTCT
This sequence comes from Niallia oryzisoli, assembly GCF_036670025.1. NCBI lineage: Bacteria > Bacillati > Bacillota > Bacilli > Caryophanales > Bacillaceae > Niallia > Niallia oryzisoli. The sequence goes on from NZ_CP137640.1 coordinate 3,148,252, forward strand.
CCCGAGAAGACTGCTTCCTATAAGTGAAATGATCAGAGCAATTAGTGAGACAAGCAGTACCTTGCTGATATTGTTCAAAACCTGCTCCTTTACATCCTCGAGCAGGAAACCAACGGAAACAATGCCAATGACCTCTCCATTTTTGTTTAAAATAGGTGACTTCCCTCTGATAGATGGTCCAAGCGTCCCCATTGCTTTAGAAATATAATAATCCCCCTCATTAATGGCCCATTCATTATCCCCGCCGGTCATTTTCTTTCCGATCTTCGACGGTATAGGATGCGAGTATCTAACTCCGTCTTTGTTTCCAATCACAACGAATTCTGCACCGGTTTCTTTACGAATTTTCTCTGCTAAAGGCTGTATCGTTTTTGCCGGATCATTAGTGTCAAAAGCATCGATAATAGTGGGAATAAACGATACCGTTTTTGAAATTTCTAGCGCCATTCTGCCTTTGTTTTCCTCTATTTGTTTACTTTCCATATAGCTGAAAAAGCCAGTCAGCAGCAGGATTAATAAGAGTCCAAGTAATAGAACCAGACCAAATATTTTCCTTTGTAATGATCGTTTCTTTATTTTCAGAAAAGCATCCCCCTTGCGTGACATGTTTGGAACTATACAACTTGTATTATATCTTTTTGAGATTGAGAATTCTTTTGAAAAATAATATTTTTTTTAAAAGTTTAAAATAAGCAGTATCACAAAAATACCTCGATTGAGATATTTGAGCGAGGTATAATACTTTTTAGCATTTGTAAAATAGCACTATGGATGCGAGACAATTAGTTGAACAGCACCTTCTATCACGAAGTTCCCCGTACCATTTGGCAGAATAAAATGCTGACCTTTTTGAATAGGATATTTTACATTTTGGATACATAATGTACCATTGCCATCGATAACACTCATGAGCATAAAATGACAATCCTGAATCATCTCTAGCCGAGAAAAGATATCCCACTTATAAACCGTAAAATATTCACCTTCTACAAAAGTCGTGATCATACTCTTATTTGTATTACAAAGTGCCGGCTCCCTCCTTTTTTCCATATGGGGGATTGTTGTTACTTTTATTGCTTTTTCAATATGGAGTTCGCGTAAGTTACCTTCTTTGTCTCGCCGATTATAATCATATATTCGGTAAGTGGTATCAGCACTTTGCTGGATCTCTAGTACTAATGCTCCTTTACATAACGCATGAAGAGTACCGCTTGGAATATAAAAAAAATCTCCAGGTTTAATTTTAATGCGCTGTAACAGCTTATCCCAATGCCCATTTTTAATCATGCTTACAAATTGTTCTTTTGTATTTGCATTGTGTCCAAGAACAATTTCAGCCTCTTCATCGCAGTCAATGATATACCAGCATTCCGTTTTCCCGCACTCATCCTTTTCATTTGCTTTTGCAAATGCATCGTTCGGATGAACTTGAATCGACAAGTTTTCATTAGCATCTAATATTTTTACTAGTAGTGGAAAATGTTCGCTCTTATAATATCCAAATAACTCTGGGTGTTTGTCCCAAAGCTCACTTAACAATTTCCCATTAAATTTTCCAGATTCCACAACACTCGAACCATTCGGATGGGCAGAAATGGCCCAACATTCTCCAGTAGTATCTGAAGGAATATTATAATTAAATTGATCTCTTAAGGCAGTTCCTCCCCATATTCTCTCTTTAAAAATAGGTTTTAAAAATATAGGGTATTTCAACGATACATAACCACCAATCTTTTATTAAAATTATTGATTGCAAATAGAAAAAAGAGTTTTCTATATTAAAAGTTATGTTAAGAAATGAATAATGCTTATTCAAAAACCTATTTAGAAAAGGAAATTATTCAGATACAATCGATTCAACAATCACCAGTAAAAAAAATTTAAAAAAGTATATAGTTGTCCAATCATTTTTTTTCCTTTTTAATATAATTTATTAATTTTCTAAATAGGAGGAAATAGCGTGAAAAAGGCTATAATTACTGGAATTACTGGACAAGACGGTTCCTATTTAGCTGAGCTTTTGCTAGACAAAGGCTATGAAGTTCATGGGATTGTCCGAAGAAACAGTTCTTTTAATACTGAAAGAATTGATCATTTATTAGACAGTCCTAATCTTCAACAGAGGTTATACTTGCACTTTTCTGATTTAACTGATTCCGGAAGTTTGAGTAAATTAATTTACAACATTCAACCTACTGAATTTTATAATCTAGGAGCACAAAGTCATGTGAAGGTATCTTTTGATATTCCTGAGTATACATCGGACGTGAATGCATTAGGCACTTTACGAATACTGGAAAGCATAAAAGAAATAAATCCCAAGATTAAGTTTTATCAGGCCTCATCTAGCGAAATATATGGCAAGGTAAAAGAAGTCCCGCAAAATGAGGAAACCCCTTTTTATCCAAGAAGCCCATATGCTGCAGCAAAACTTTATGCCTATTGGATCACAGTCAACTATCGTGAAGCATATGGCATATTCGCATGTAACGGAATTCTTTTCAATCACGAATCCCCTAGAAGAGGCAAAACCTTTGTTACTAGAAAAATAACGACAGGCATCGCCAATATTTTAAAAGGGAAACAGGAAAAGCTTGTTTTAGGAAATTTACAGGCAAAAAGGGACTGGGGTTTTGCACGAGATTATGTGGAAGCAATGTGGTTAATGCTTCAGCAGGATATACCGGACGATTATGTCATTGCAACTGGAGAAACTCATACTGTAAAGGAGTTTTGTGAGCTTGCCTTTAAAAATGCAGGTATTGAATTAGTTTGGACCGGTGAAGGCTTGAATGAAAAAGGAATTGATGTGAAAACAGGAAAGGAATTGGTATCCGTCAGTGAAAAGTACTTTAGACCTAGCGAAGTGGATTTGCTATTAGGAGATCCAACCAAAGCGAAGAATAAACTTGGCTGGACACAGAAGGTTTCGTTTGAAAAGCTTGTTGAAATGATGGTTCAAAGTGATTTAAATGGTTAATCTTTTTTATTCTAAGACAAACAAAGGTGTTGTATATAATGGAAATAAATAGCCGGATATATGTTGCTGGTCATACTGGACTTGTTGGCTCTTCCTTAGTTAATACCCTTCACAAAAAAGGCTATAAGAATATTGTTGTTAAAACCCGAAAAGAGCTTGATCTAACAAATCAAGCAGCCGTGGAAAAATTTTTTGCAGATGAAAACATAGAATATGTTTTTTTAGCAGCTGCAAAGGTTGGAGGTATAGGAGCAAACAATACGTATCCTGCTGACTTTATCATGGAAAACTTACTCATTGAGTGTAATGTGATAAGAAGTGCTTTTAACAATAATGTTAAGAAACTTCTTTTTTTAGGAAGTTCTTGTATCTATCCAAAACTTTGCCCTCAGCCGATAAAAGAAGAATACCTTTTGACAGGAGCTTTAGAACCGACGAATGAAGCATATGCACTGGCGAAAATATCAGGTTTAAAAATGTGCCAGTATTTTAATCAGCAGTATGGAACAAATTTTATAAGTGCTATGCCGACAAACTTGTATGGACCAAATGACAGATTCGATGCTAACCATTCTCATGTAATACCTGCGATTATCACAAAAATGGAACATGCGAAGCGATTAAATAGCCCAACTGTTGAACTGTGGGGTTCAGGCACTGCCTTAAGAGAGTTTTTATATGTAGATGATCTGGCATATGCATGTATTTTCCTAATGGAAAATTATGAGAACCATGAACATATAAATATTGGCACTGGAAAAGAAATCAGTATTTTAGAGCTTGCCCATTTAATCAAGAGAATCATAGGTTACAACGGTGAAATCGTATTTGATAAGTCAAAACCTGATGGTACGCCAAGAAAACGATTAGATATTTCAAAACTGGAAACCTTGGGCTGGAAAGCTACTATGTGTTTAGAAGATGGACTAAGAAAAACATATGACTACTACAAAAAAATAGATAAATAGATGCTTTTATTTAGAAGAAAGTGCGAATTCAATCCGATGGAGCGTGATTATAATTGGAAGAAAAATACGCCATTATTATGGCAGGAGGTGCAGGCACTAGACTTTGGCCACTCTCAAAGGAAAAAAAGCCAAAACAGTTCATTGCAATCGATGGAAATAAGCCGCTGCTTGTTCAAACCATTGAACGTATTCAGGAACTGGTACCTAGAGAAAACTGTTTTGTTATTACAAATATCCAGTACCATACACTGACCAAAGAGATGCTAAAAAATTTAATACCTGACACAAATATTATTCTAGAGCCTTTAAGTAAAAACACGGCTGCTTGTATCACATTTGCAACGTTATCTTTAGCTAAAAGATTTAAGCATGGATTGGTTTGTTTTATTCCGGCAGATAGTTATGTACAGGATAAGGAAGATTACCTATCCTCCATTAAACAGTCCTATCAAGCAGCTGAAAAGAGTAAGAAGCTCATTATTATAGGGGTTACTCCAACATACCCCGCAACAGGCTTCGGTTACATTCAAGTGAATCAAGAAGAATATAATCATTCATCTACTGCAAATGTCGTCCAATTTAAGGAAAAGCCAAGTTTTGATAAAGCTAAAGAATATATTGAATCGAAAAATTATTTATGGAACAGCGGCATGGTAGTCGGGAGTTTTCAAGCTTTCCTAGGTGAAATACAACAATTCATTCCTGAACATTTTAAGAAATTAACTGAGGCTCTAAAACATGAACATGAACAGGATTTCCATTCCATTTTAGAAAAAAACTATGAAGAATTGTTGGAAATATCCTTTGATTATGGAGTTCTCGAAAAAAACAAGAATCTTCTGGCTATTAAGGGTTCGTTCAATTGGTACGATATAGGCAGCTTGGATTCTTTATCTCTCATTATTGATGAGAATGAGGATGGGAATTCTGTTTTTGGGAAGCATTTGGGAATCGATACAACCAATTCAATCATCTATAGTCTTGAAAATTTAGTTACCACAATTGGGATAAGTGATATGATCATCGTCAATATAGGTAATTTGATCGTGATCTGTCCCAAGGATCGAGCACAAGATGTGAAGACGCTGGTTAGCATCCTTAAAAAGAATGGATATGAAAAGTACATTTAGTAATTTTGGAGGTTTAATAAGATGAAAAGCAGTTATAAGAATGCAAAAACCTATAATAAATATGCAAAATTTAGTACCACAAACCAACTTCAAATAGTAAACGAACAGGACATGAGAAATAAAATTGTCAATAATCCAGGAAACACCATGAAAAGAAAACAAATCGTTGTTGCCACCTCTATTTCACCGAAAAGACTCGAAATTCAAAGAAAGGCAATCGATTCCTGGCAAAAAGCCGGTTTTCAAATTGTCTCCTTAAATACACAAGAGGAAGTCGACACGATTAAACAAGTTTTCCCTGATATCAAGTTCCATGTTGTTGAAAGAAGCGCGATAGAAAGATATGGAAAACCATATATTTATATCTATGACATGATGAGGTTTTTAAAGAATTATGGCGGTGATGTTTGCGGAATTATCAATTCCGATATTCATTTAAGAGGAGTAAACGAAAATTTTATTGATCAAGTTTTCAATGAAGCCCGTAACGGTCTTGTTTATGGACATCGGGTTGATGTTCATAGTTTGAATGATTTAAGCGGAACCGTCTGTAATGGAGTTGATTTTTTCTTTTTTAATAAAAATATAATTGATATTTATCAAGACGATGGCCTTTGTATGGGACAGCCTGCATGGGACTGGTGGATGGTTTGTGTTGCTGCAGCAGCAAAAATACGCACCAAGAGGGTATTAAGTCAAATCGCCTTTCACGAACTTCATCCTCAAACCTGGTATGAATCACTAAACCAATACCTGATTGAAAGTATTGTTTTTGATAAGTATCTTAAAAAGTTATATCCTCAAGCCAGTTACCAAGAATTAAATGCCAAAATGTGGGATATTGTTATATCGAAAACTGGAATTTATTTTGAAAATAGCAATGAAAAAAGGGACAATCCTGCTGCTATTCAAGATTTGAATCCACAAACCATCAATACACATATAAAACCTGCTTCAACATCCTCCAACCGAAAAAAAATTATTCTTGCTACCTCTATTGCACCTAAAAGGATCGATATACAGAGAAGCGCCATTGATACTTGGCTATTAGCTGGTTTTAAAGTTGTATCCTTAAATACGCAAGAGGAAGCAGACACTCTAAAACCATATTTCCCAGATATCGAGTTCCATATTGTTAATAGAAGCGGAAGAGAACGATTTGGAACACCTTATATTTATATTTTTGATTTTATGCGTTATTTAAAACTGACAAATTATAGGGTTTGCGGAATAATAAATTCTGATATCCATTTTAGGAATATTGACGAAGGTTTTATTAATCGTATTTTTGTAAAAGCACAGGGTAGTCTTATTTATGGTCATCGGGTTGATGTTCATCATATAAATGAACCTAACGGAACAGTCAGTAATGGAATTGACTATTTCTTCTTTGATAAAAAATTAATTAACATTTATAAGGATGAAGGCTTTTGTATGGGACAGCCTGCATGGGACTGGTGGATGGTTTGTGTTGCAGCTTCAGCAAAAAAACGAATAAGAAGAGTCTTAAATCATATCGCATACCATCAAATCCACCCACAAGAATGGGATCAAGCACTAAATCAATATCTTATTGACAGTATTGTTATAAATAAATATGTTAGAAAATTATATCCTAAGGCTACTCATTCTGTACTAAATGCTAAGATGTGGGATATTGTGATTTCAGAAAGAGGAATTGTTATTTAATCATCTTCCGAAGAATAGAGGTGTCAGCACCACAAAAGACAAATGTTATCATTTTGTGGTGCCTGACATCTCTTGTTTTTACTTTGTAAAGCTGTTAAATTCACTTACCAGCTGTTTCACTCCATTATACAGAATGGCACCGTCCATACCGCCGAGAAGAAATTTAAAGCCCATGTCAAGATGCTGTTGAATTCCATCTGTCCAAGTCATGATACCTGGAGTCACATTGTATTTTTCACAGGCAGCTATTACCTTTTGATAGCTTTTCAGGACGTCAGGATGATTCAACTGGCCTTGAAGTCCCATAGATGTACTTAAATCATAGGGTCCTATGAAGGCGATGTCGATATCGGGAACAGAGAGAATTTCTTCAATATTATCGACTGCCGAATAATGCTCAATTTGGAGAATCACCAGTAATTCTTCGTTTGCCCGCGCATAATAGTCCTCGTAATCCTCTGCTGCAGCACCGAATAAAACAGCCCGGCCTGCACCCATTCCACGCACCCCATCAGGCGGATATTTACAATAGCTTACTGCCTCTTCTGCTTCCTCCTTTGTATTAACCATTGGAATCATGATTCCTGAGGCTCCTGTATCAAGTCCTCTTTTAATAAGAGATTTTTCGTTTCCAGCAGCCCTTAAGAGCGGAGTTGCCCGTGTACCTCTGATGACCGAGACCATTTTTCCTGCTGATTCAAGATCCATTGAACCATGCTCCGCATCAATCATAATAAAATCTACCCCGGTATGGCCAAGAATTTCTGCATTATCGAGGCTATTGGTCATAATCCAAGTACCAAATACCCTATTCTTTTGATTTATTTTTTCCTTTAGTGTATTTTTTCTCAAATTTTTCATCTCTCCTATTCATTCAATATGAAATGCAGGAATTTTTTCTATTCTAAAATATAAATCAATTTTCAAGTTAGTTATATCATTGTTCAATTGGAGTGTCGAATGAACATTTTGAGAAATATGAATATATCTTAAAAAGAAGCTGCTTTATTGAAAGCAGCTACTGAAGAAAATATGTATCAAATACTCCATGCTATTGAAATTTATTGGCTAATTTTGAATTGGTTACTTCGATTTTCCCTGGCAGGATAAAGAGATATTCAATTAGGCTTTCCAATAAGTCCATTAATAGGGTAGTTGTCTCGTAATCCATTTCCATTTCCAATTCAAGCATCCGATGCAGTGTCTTATCCGTTTCCAACAGCTTGCTTAGGGAACGTATCGGCTTTGCTAAATCTACTCTATCAGGAAGGAGTTCCAGCTGTTTTGACAAGGGCTGACCATTGCTCTTTTCACCTAGAAAATGTTTCAGGATACTTTCAACTACGCGTTTCGACATAACCGCTGTGGCTGAAGTTTCTCTTGATTGATGAACATTAATGGCTGAACGATACGCCCTGATAAGATCCTTAGGAATATTCGGCAGATTTTCAATTTGATGGATAGGATGTATCGAATCCTGCAGATCGTAAATATACGTATCAGCATACTCCCCCTGTTCATCTGTCACTTCCTTCGTCATGATGATAAAGGCAGACTGCTTTTTACATTCAGGACAGCTGCATTCTGTTACAATGCCATTCTTACTGCTCTGGTAGTTTGCATTAAGCATAAATTCAGTTGTCTTTCTACATCCGGGGCACTCACATTGAATAATCTTCGGTATTTTAAGATTTCCATATTTTATGTAAGAATTGACGGAACCTGGATTGATCCTTCTCATTTTTGTCCTCCCGATTATTCCATTTATGCATAATACATATTCTATCGTTTACTACTTCACAGAATGGATGATATTATATCGTTTAACTAAATCATTATTTATATTCATAAATTTTTAACTCGATATTTAATTTTACCCAAAAAGGGTCATAACATATGTGAAAATAAAAGAAAGAATCGCCTAATATTAAGCAAAAAAACCAACTAAAAGCTAAGTTGGTTTTTCTTTTGAGTATGGTTTAATCTTCTGTATGACATTTTCTATTTCCTCTGATTGATTATAATACATTTTCTTTGCATGTTTATCATTCGTTTGAGCAGCAATTTTTTCAATATCAGCCTGTATTCTTCGTAAATTTGCCGTAAGTTGTGGCTTTTGATTATCTTGTTCCAATTTTTGTTCATCATTATATAAATCTACATATAACGATCCATCCGAATTAAGTTGGGCTAAAAAGACGTCTTTTATATCCTCTGCCCCTTTTTTTCTGAGTTCTTCTAGTAACCACTCTTTTGAATAACCAAGATACTGCAGGCGTTTTTCTAAAAAGACTCCATCTATGATAATGAGAGATGGCGCATGATCTTCTGCCACATTTAAACCAATATCATTAGGAGTTAACGACTGATATTGAGGTTTTTTCATCACACTAATTTGTCCATCTGTTTCTAAAATAGCTACTTCAACTTCAGAAAGGTTAAAAGCACCTTGTACTCTTAACCCATTTAGTAGATCATCAAAGGTCAGCTTGTGCTTTGCCAAGGTTTTCTCCATAACTTTTCCGTTTTTTACTAAAATAGATGGACTACTTTCAACTAAATCTCGAAATTTAAAGGATTTCATCGCGCCGAAATACATAAGCAGCGATAATCCTGTGTAAACAACCAAACTGGTAACTCCATTTAAAAACTTCATTGAAGTATCAAATGAAATCGTCGATGCCATATCACCAATTGCAATCCCCACAACATAATCAAAGAACGTGAGTTGTGAAAGCTGCTTTTTTCCAAGGATTCTTGCGAGGGTGAACAAAACAAGGAACGATAATACTGATCTGCCAATAATAACTACAAATTCGGGCATAACAACCTCCAAATCAAATCTTATCATGTATATCATGCCCTCTTTGTTAAGAAAAATGATTGTTAAAATGAATTAATTCCTATATGGTAGATTCTCTAAAAAAATATATATTACTAAATATTGTATTATTTGTATTTTTTAATATATAAAACATAACCGTATAGGAGGTTTTATATGATATTAAAGGCCAAGCTTCTCAACAATTTCCTTTAGGACATTTTTTCGTCTGCCCTGCTGATATTCAACCAAAAAGTCTAAATATACAATTTCGATTAATTTTTCAACTGTCAGATCATGATTGGAGAGGAAAGCTAAATCCTGAAGAAACACTTCAGCGCGACGGACCTCTTTCCTGCCAATTTTCGTATGAAGGGTTGTTCTACTTTTTTGCGGAAGTAAGGGCTGTCCATTAATCATCGGTAAATCCTTCATTCGGTTATTTAATTTCATTTGAAAAGAACGCAGATTTCCATCTTTTTTCCGGACTTCATCAAGGTATTCCTGAAAAATATACTCTACTAACTGAGCTTGAGTGAAGGCTTTTTCGTTCTCACTCATTTTCACAACATCTTCACATAGAATTTCCGCACGGTAATAAAGGTCATTTGGCACCTTCACTTTAAATACCAGTCTTCTATCCGTTAAAATGAAATTCATGAATCGATTCGCAAAACCTCTTTCATCTAACTCCTTTATTTCCTTATTAATTAAGTCATATTGACTATATTTGATTTCGGACATTTCTACTCCCCCATATCGTGATCATTTATAGTAATAGGCCACCTATCTAGTAACTCTACTATTACTAGAAATGTATGTGGGATTTAATAGAATTATGATTAAAAATAGTTGCAAATCAATAATTCAAATTTATTTTTGTATTTCAAGCCACTTATCTTCCAAAACAAGTAATGCTTTTAATGATAAAAGTAATTGGAATCTTCTTTCGGGGTCACGGAAATCACTTCCTAATAGTTTTATAATTTTATTGATTCGATATCGGAGTCCGCTGATTGAGATGGACAATTGCTCTGCTGTTTGTTCAAAATTCCCGCCATTCGTCAGAAACGTATACAATGTCTCGATTAACTCCGCTTTACCCTGATCAAGATCTTTATATAAATCACCTAATGTACATTCAGCAAGGTTTCGGATTGCTGCTTTATTTTCATCATTAACCAAGACACCAAGAATCCCTAATTCATAAAAGAATGTAACAGGTGTATCCTTTGTAGAAAGCTTTACCGCTGTATATGCTTCATTAAAGGCTCCCTTTACTTCATCTAACACTCGATCATGTTTGGAACTAACTCCCGCAAACCATAACATTCCACGCAGTCTTTTCCTTAAATAGGACATAAACGGATAGATGACGTGCTCAATGCTTTTCTCTCCTAATTGTTTAATGGGTACAAGTAACAATAAGCTGTCCGTTTTTTCGCCGATTAAGATATGAATCCCTTTATCAGACATATATTTGGTAACCGATTCAAAGATTTCATTATGTAAGCCGGGATGGAGTTTATAATGTTTATTCGGCACGATATATTTAAGGTGAATCGCATGATATCCACCTGTAAAATCCAAATCGATAAACAATGCCTTACTCATAATCGCCTGTTCTGTATGATATTTTCCATTCATGATTTCTTCAAAGAAATATCCTTTCATACGCTCCGTCGATTCCAATTTTACTTTTTCATTTAATAGGATAACAGAGCATACAGTTGATACCCTATTGATCATCATTGAATCAATTTCATAGTTACTCTTATATTCTTTATATAAAAATGAACAATAGCCAACAATTTTTTCCTGTAGATAAATAGGAGATACCAGTCTGGTAAAATTCGAATGTTGCATTTTTGCAATGGTTTGAATGGGTGCTTCTGTTTGGATAATAGAAAAAAAATCCTTTTTAAGCGGCTCGTATTCCTCTTTTGTCATTCCCTTTACTAACACAACCTGTTGATATATATCCTCAACCACAACAGGCACAAGGATTTGCTTTTCAACGATTTCCAGCATTTCTTTCATATTTATGCCTTTCGCAACACTATCTGTCAGCTTCTGCTCCAATTGCATCACCATTGATAGATTATTTTTCTCATGGAGAAGCTTTTCATACGTTTGCTCAAGCTCTTTTAAGATCAGGAGTTCCCTATTATCGAGAAACTCTTGATAAGCATTATCTTCCCAATCAGAAACTAAGCGACCTTCCCATACACAATAGGGTGCCCCCTCTCCTTTGCATTGATGTTCTTTAAAAAATACTTGTTTACCTAAAATATAGGAGATAGCCCCGCTTGCATAGCCCATAAGTGTATAACAAATCGGATGATCGGATATACCCATATGTTGAATATATTGTTCAGCTTCAAATGAATCTTCCCAAATTCCTTTGAACCTAAAGGTTGTCACTTCCTCAGCTTCTATTGTTAGTTCTTTTTCCTGAATTGTTGATTTTACGTAGCCTTTTAAAGAGCGAAGGGCGATGTAATGATCAATTTTTTCTGTGATACTCATAGATGAATTTTTCATAACCTCTGTTGCATCATTGATGCCTATATTCTCGCCGTGTTTGAAAAAAAAGGTTTTCATACGGTGTAAACCAATATGTTCAACTAAATCTCGTTGTAAAATTCCAAATGAGCTGCTTGGAAGTAGTAAATGTCTTTCATCATTCACATATAGGAGATCATTTTTTTGATTGATATTTAAAGTAGGTCGATTCATATCCAACATTAACCCCTTTACTAAAAAAGAATCGTTTGATATTTCTAATAATAGTATTCTTATCCCAATTAATAAAGAGATTTGAGGTTCATTCTTATTTTAATCCAATTTAAATAGGGTCAATCCTCTGCTAATGCCTGCAGTGAGAAATTGACCCTACTAATCTATTAAAGCATATAAAAGTTCTTCTTTGGAAGGAATCCCCGTTTGATGGCCTCAAACGTAAGCTGCTCTCTAAACTTTGGATGAGCAATATTAATCAATGCTTCTGTCCGACCCTGCACGGTTTTCCCTCGCAGCTCGGCCTTGCCGAATTCGGTTACCACAATATCCACATCATTTTTCGACGTGCTAACAACGGCTCCTTCAGAAAGCTTTGGAACAATTTTCGAAATCGTATCATTCTTTGCTGTTGAATAGAGGCAGATAATTCCGCGGCCGTTTTCAGTCATACGAACCCCTTTTGCGAAATCTGCCTGACCGCCGGTGGAAGAATAATATTTTCCAGCAACAACCTCAGAATTACACTGACCAAGGAAATCGACCTCAACAGTAGAATTCACAGAGACTAGGTTATCAAGCTGCGCAATATTACGAAGATCATTACTTACCTGACATGGCAGCATAAAAATATCCTCATTATTGTTCATGAAATCATATAATCGTCTTGATCCAAGGGCAAAAGTTGCCGTTGTTTTCCCTTTGTAGATTTTTTTATTGGCATTGGTGATCACGCCTTTTTCATATAAATCTACTACTTTATCAGGAAGCATCTCTGTATAAATCCCTAAATCACGGTGGTCCTTTAAATACTCCATTACCGCATTGGGCATAGATCCAAAACCTATTTGCAGCGTATCACCATTTCGTATTAAGTCTGCAATCGTCTGACCGATTTTCGTATCCTTATCGTTCAAAATCGGCTCAGGTAGCAAAGGCAAATCAAAATCATTTTCGATCAGTGCCGTAACCTGGCTGATATGGATGCGGTTCTGCTCGCCAAAGGTACGGGGCATCTTTTGATTGACTTCAAGAATAATTGTTTTTGCATCCTGTAGCAGATCCCCAACATAGCTGACACTTGTTCCAAGCGAAAAATAGCCTTCATCATCCATTGAAGATACGGCTGCCATAATTACTGGGCTTTCCGATGCATGTTTTAGTAATGCCGGTATATCGGAAAAGTGATTAGGCAGTAAATCACTGATTCCTTCACTAAATGCCATTCGATCGTGACCGCTTAAGAAAATAGACACTTGCTTTAATACTTCCGGGGCTGCCTCTAAGAGCGGATACCCAGGAAGCATTCGGTAAATTGAGTTCCCCTGAAGCTTTTGATTGGTCGGCAGAGCTGCTAATAAAGCAGGAGGTTCTCCAGGATTAATTGGAAAAACAATAACCTCCCCTGGTTCAACAAAACGAACGGCTTCTTCTGCCGTAGTAATCTTTGATTGATATAACGTTATTAAACTCATATAAGCCTCCCCTAATGGTCTAAACTTTTACGAAACTATAAGTCTAACAAACTTCTTATTATTCCCCGCTAAAAACAGCCTGCCGTTTTTCTAAAAAGGCAGTCATTCCTACTGTCTGGTCTTTTGTCGAGAAAAGGGCACCAAATAACTCTACTTCCAAGGATAATGCTCGTTCAAGATCAAGGTTTAAGCCTTCATTAACCGCTTTTTTCGTGAAGCTGACGCCAAGTGGTGCTTTCGAGGCAATCATTTGCGCCATTCTTTTTGCTTCCTCGAGTACTTCGGATGAATCAACCACCCGGTTTACGAGGCCAATTTCATTTGCGCGTTCAGCATTGATCATCTCACCTGTAAATAATAATTCCTTTGCTCTTCCCGCTCCAACAAGACGCGCTAATCGTTGTGAGCCGCCAAATCCTGTCATAATTCCAAGCCCTACTTCGGGCTGACCAAATTTTACTTTGTTCCCAGCAATGCGAATGTCACATGCCATGGCCAGTTCACAGCCGCCTCCAAGAGCAAAGCCATTTACGGCGGCAATAACAGGTTTAGTCAAATTTTCAAGCTTGGAAAAGATCTTATTTCCTAAACTAGAAAACTCACGGGCTTCCAGCACATCTTTATTTTGCATTTCCGCAATATCTGCTCCTGCAACAAACGCCTTTTCACCGGCACCCGTTACAATAACAGCACGAACTGCGGTATCTGCCGCAATGATATCAACTGCGTCAGATAATTCTTTCAGTACCTCTGTATTAAGTGCGTTTAAAAACTTGGGTCGATTAATTGTTATAATCGCAATATTTTCTTCTACTACATAGTTAATCGAGTTAAAATCCATAATCGTTTTATCTCCCTTAGTTATAGACATAGAATCCACGTCCTGTCTTCACACCAAGCCAGCCAGCTTCCACATATTTTCTTAAAAGCGGGCATGGGCGGTATTTTGGATCTCCAAATCCTTCATACAGAACCTCCATAATTGCTAAGCAGGTATCTAAGCCAATATAATCAGCAAGGGTAATCGGTCCCATTGGGTGATTAGCCCCAAGTTTCATGACTTCGTCAATGCCTTCAGGCGAAGCAATTCCTTCATATACGGCATATATCGCCTCATTTATCATTGGAATTAAAATGCGATTCACGGCAAAACCAGGAAAATCTTTAATAGCGACAGGCACTTTTTTCATTTCCTTTGCCAAATCCTCAATAATTGAAAATGTTTCATCAGAGGTTGCTAATCCTCTATTTACTTCAACAAGTTTCATGACCGGCACGGGATTGAAGAAATGCATGCCAATCACTTTTTCAGGACGATTAGTAACGGCTGCAATTTCAGTAATCGGTAATGAAGATGTATTGGATGCTAAAATGGCGTTTTCAGGTGCCACTTCATCCAGCTTACGGAAAATGCCAAGCTTAATCTCTTTATTTTCAGTAGCAGCTTCAATCACCAATTGCACATCCTTAGCGTCCTCAAGCTCCGTTGAAATGGTAATTCTTGAAAGGAGCGCTGCTTTTTCTTCTTCGGTTCTCCGGCCTTTTTGGATTTCACGGTCCAATTGTTTCGAGATTTTTGCGATTCCTTTCTCAACATATTCTTTTTTGATGTCATTCATCACTACCTGGTAGCCAGTTTGCGCCAATACTTGGGAAATTCCACTGCCCATTTGGCCTGAACCTACTACCATAACCTTTTCAATTTTCATTTTGCTTTCCTCCAATATTTGAACACCTGTTCTGTTGAAATACTATTTAGAATAATAAGAATTTTAGAAGGCCAATACACCTAAGTTTTTTGACACTATTAGGAGCAGCCAATCCTGCATTTTTAAGATTGACTACACCTAAAGATAACATGTTTAAAGTGATTTTTCTAAAATTTCTACTACATCAAATGTTTGGACCTTTTCATCCACTTCTTTTGCCTTTGTTCCATCACTGATCATCGTTAAACAATAAGGACAGCCGCTGGCAATAATCGTCGGGTTTTTTTCAAGAAGCTGCTCTGTCCTAGCAAGATTGATACGTGTTCCTGTATCTTCTTCCATCCACATTCGTCCGCCGCCGGCCCCGCAGCACATGGCGTTTTCCCTGTTTCTTTCTGCTTCTTGAAGTTTGACACCTGGAATAGCCTTTAAAATATCACGAGGAGCATCAAACACATTATTGTAGCGTCCTAAATAACAGGAATCATGGAATGTAATCGTTTCATCTACAACATTCTTTGGTACTAATTTTCCTTGATTTATTAATGTTGAGAGTAATTCTGTATGATGGAACACTTCTGCTTCAAGACCGAATTCAGGATACTCGTTTTTCATTGTGTTAAAGGCATGAGGATCCATCGTTACGATTTTATGCACATTATACTTTTTAAAGGTTTCAATATTGGCATTTGCCAGCTCCTGGAATAAAAATTCATTCCCAATTCGTCGCGGCGTATCACCGGAATTCTTTTCCTCGTTTCCAAGAATGGCAAATTTTACACCAGCCTGATTCAGCACGCGCACGAATGCCTGCGTCAGCTTTTGACTTCGATTATCATAGGAACCCATTGAGCCGACAAAGAAAAGATACTCAAACTCTTCTCCTGCTTTCTTCAGCTCCTTTACTGTTGGGACGGTCACATCTTCCACTGCATCACGCCAGTTGGCTCGTTCCTTGCGGTTCATTCCCCAAGGATTACCCTGCCGCTCAATATTCGTAATCGCACGCTGGGCATCACTATTCATGTTTCCTTCTGTTAGAACAAGGTAGCGGCGGAGGTCGATAATTTTATCCACATGCTCATTCGCTACCGGACATTGATCCTCACAGTTGCGGCACGTTGTACAGGCCCAAATTTCTTCTTCTGTAATGACATCACCAATTAAACGAACACTTTCCATTGTGGCAGCCACTTCCCCTGCACCACTTTCAGCCGCTAAGGCTAGCTGGTTGGCTCTTGTGTTTTTAAACGCAAAGGCAGGAGCCCATGGCTGTCTCGATGTAACGGCAGCTCCTTTTTCTGTTAAATGGTCCCTCATTTTTACAATCAAGTCCATTGGCGATAACGTTTTTCCTGTACCTGAAGCCGGGCACATATTTGTACATCGACCGCATTCTGCACATGCGTACAAATCTATCAACTGCTGCTGTGTAAAATCCTCAATTTTACCGACTCCAAATTCTTCTGCCGTCTCATCTTCAAAATCAATCTTCCTTAATTTTCCTACAGGGCCGCTCTTTTTAAAGAAGATATTAACCATCGCAAATAATTCATGAAATTGCTTTGACTGCGGGACAAACACGAGGAATGTAAAGACAGTCAGCATAT
Source organism: Niallia oryzisoli (assembly GCF_036670025.1). NCBI lineage: Bacteria > Bacillati > Bacillota > Bacilli > Caryophanales > Bacillaceae > Niallia > Niallia oryzisoli. Next base: position 3,165,373 of record NZ_CP137640.1, read on the forward strand.
GAATCCACCAAAATATGTAGAACAGTACCGTTCCAGCATCTGTTCCAATACCGGAAAACAGCAGTGCAATTGAACCAGAAAATGGTGCATAAACGAGAACCGGTTCATGATTTAACATAACTGCTTCAAATCCCAATGTAAGCAGAATGGATGATGTAAGGGTACATAAGGCAATATAAACAAAAGCTGCTTTGTCATTACGTTTCCATTGCAAGCGCTTTAACTTTTCACCGTAACGGCGGTAAAAGGCATAGACGACAGCCAAGAGCATAAGGAACGTAGCCCACTCCTGCAAAAGACTAAAATATTTATGTGCTTCACCAAAAGGAAATTCATAACCTTTGATAAATCCTTTTATAATTAGTTCAATAAGACCGACTTGGATGATAAAAAAGGTATAAAATAATACCAAATGCATCAATCCGCTCTTCTTGTCTTTGAATAATTTGGACTGGCCGAAGCCGTTGGTTACTACGAGATTCAATCTTTCTTTCAAGTTTGGTTCAAACTCTGCTTTTTTACCAAGCTTGATAAACAAATACCTTGTGTATACTAGATTGACAAACAAATAGACTGCATATCCAGCCACGGCTAGGAAAGCAAGTAAATTCAGTAATGATAACATCGTTTATCCCCCATAGTTGAAATAAACGGGAGGAGATGAATTCCTCCCATTGAAAATTGCCTTTAGTTAACTGCAATACTCTTAAACTCTTCAACTAATAACGGCACTACTTCAAATAAATCACCGACAATTCCATAATCAGCGATGCTGAAAATATTCGCTTCAGGGTCTTTGTTTATCGCAACAATCACTTTTGAGTTAGACATACCGGCAATGTGTTGGATTGCACCTGATATTCCACACGCAATATAAAGGTCCGGTGTCACAACTTTTCCTGTTTGACCAATCTGCATTGAATAATCACAGAAGTCGGCATCACAAGCACCGCGTGATGCCCCGACTGCACCGCCTAATGCATCCGCCAGCTCCTGTAAAACTTTAAACCCATCTTTACTTTTGACACCGCGTCCGCCGGAAACGATAATTTTTGCTTCTGAAAGGTCGACTCCACTCGTCGTTTTACGAACAACCTCTTTAATAATCGTTCTTAGGTTTTTGATTTCGAGATCAACCATAGTCACTTCACCTATGCGTGATTCTTCTTTTTCCAATGGTTCGATATTATTTGGTCTGATCGTGGCAAAAATTAACCCGTCTGTTACTAGTTTTTTCTCAAATGCTTTCCCAGAGTATATAGGTCGAGTAAAAACAACATCATCTCCGGTTACATCAAGACTGACCGCATCTGAAATTAACCCTGATTTAAGTTTTGCCGCAATCCGTGGTGATAGATCCTTTCCGATCGATGTATGACCGAGAATCAATCCTTCTGGCTTTTCCACTTCTACTACCTGCATGATAGCCTGTGTATAACCATCAGGTGTATAGGCATGTAAATCACTGTGTTCAGAAACTAATACACGATCTGCCCCATAATGAATCATTCTATTAGCAAGACTTGCGGCATTTGCACCTAATAATATTCCAACCACTTCTCCTCCATTTGCCACTTGCTTTGCTGCTGCAATGGCTTCAAAGGAAACATTACGTAACTCACCTTGACGTATTTCACCTAACACTAATACTTTTGCCATATTGGTCCCTCCCCTAGTTGAACATGTTTTTTCTCCGGTTCATCATTTACTTTGTAATATTTAAATTACTTTTGCTTCTGTTTTTAATAAGGTGGCAAGCTCTTTCACTTGTTGTGTAATCTCTCCTGCAAGAACCTTGCCGGCTGCTTTTGCCTCTGGTAAGAATATCTCGATCGTTTTGGTTTTTGCTTCAACGTCGTCTTCATCGATATCTAAATCATCCAGGTCTAGCTCTTCAAGCGGCTTTTTCTTCGCCTTCATAATGCCTGGTAATGATGGGTAACGCGGTTCATTCAAGCCTTGCTGGCAGGTTACGAGTAACGGCAGCTGTGTTTCGATGATTTCAATATCCCCCTCGACATCTCGTTCAATCGTTGCCTTAGTTCCTTCAACGCTTAACTTTGTAATCGTCGTAACAGCTGTTATACCTAGCTCCTCTGCAAGTCTCGGCCCTACTTGTCCCGAACTGCCATCGACAGTAACATTTCCAGCAAGAATGATATCCACTTCTTTATCTTTGAAAAAAGCACTTAGAATGGAGGCAGTTGAGAATGCATCTCCTCCTTCAACGTCTTCATCATTGATTAGAATGGCTTTATCCGCTCCCATTGCTAATGCGGTCCGAAGTTCTTTTTGGAATTCTTCGTCACCGACCGTAACAACCGTCACTTCACCGCCATGTTCTTCCTTTAATACCAAAGCCTCTTCAATGGCATATTCATCATAAGGGTTTATGATAAAAGTCGCACCATCCTCACTAACTTGTCCAGCTTTGATCACGACTTTTTCTTCTGTATCAAAGGTGCGTTTCATTATTACATAAATATTCATCTGTATTCCTCCATTGTCATTGTTACGTCTTTTGGTCATACGAACAGATTCATTTAGAGGGAAATGGCTTAGTCCTATACAACCGAAAGACGGATGTGGGCTTCTCTTTACTTCGTCAGCATCCGTGAAATAACTAAACGCTGAATTTCCTGTGTCCCCTCGTAAATTTGCGTAATCTTTGCATCACGCATATATCGTTCTACCGGATATTCCTTCGTATATCCATATCCGCCAAATACCTGTACTGCTTCTGTTGTCACTTTCATTGCCGTATCACCAGCGAAAAGCTTGGACATCGCTGATTCTTTACCATATGGCAGTCCCGCAGATTCAAGATATGCAGCTTGATAGGTTAATAATCTCGCCGCTTCCACATTTGTCGCCATATCAGCCAGCTTAAATCCTATTCCCTGCTGCGTGGAAATCGGCTTGCCAAATTGGACACGCTCTTTTGCATAATTTGTTGCAGCATCAAGTGCTCCTTGAGCAATTCCAACCGCTTGAGCTGCAATCCCATTCCGCCCGCCATCCAATGTCATCATGGCAATTTTGAAGCCTTCACCTACATTACCTAGTACATTTTCAACAGGCACCTTGCAGTCTTCAAAAATGATTTCTGTTGTAGGTGATGAACGGATTCCCATTTTGTCTTCTTTTTTGCCAATCGAAAATCCTGGGAAATCGCTTTCAACAATAAAGGCTGTAATCCCTTTTGCTCCTAAAGACGAATCTGTACTTGCAAATACAATGTAAATCCCGGCTTCTCCTCCGTTGGTGATAAAAATCTTGGATCCATTCAGGACATAATGGTCACCTTCAAGGCGTGCCGTTGTTTTCATTCCGCTTGCATCCGAACCGCTGCCAGGCTCTGTTAACCCATAAGCACCTAATTTTTCACCTTGTGCCATTGGACGTAAATATTTTTGCTTTTGCTCCTCTGTACCAAATTTATAAACAGGCCATCCCGCTAATGAGGTATGCGCAGACAGCATCACACCAACAGATGCATCCACACGTGATAACTCTTCAACAGCAATACAATAGGCAAGATAATCACTGCCAATGCCGCCATATTCTTCAGGCCATGGGATACCGGTTAAACCTAGCTCACCCATTGCATCAAAGATGGAACGATCAAATTGCTGTTCCTCATCCCTCCCGGCTGCTGTAGGCTCGACTTCGTTCTTTGCAAAGTCACGTACCATTTTTCGAATCATTTCATGTTCTTCTGATAGTTTAAAAATCATTTCATCTCGACTCCTCAAATTGATTTAAAATATGATTGAAATTATGATTGAAACTATCTCTCTTCCTATTTACACGGAGACAGTAGTTTAATTCCCTTCTAATAATATTCTAAAAAATCATAATTTTATAAACAATGACATGAATATACGAAATATACTAAAAATACTGTATATTTCGTACAGTTAATAGGATACAGAACCAAAGTTGTTAAAGAATTGTTTTCAAAAATAAAACACTACAACTAGGGCTGCTGTAGACAATCGATTATCTACAATCCCAATTGCAGTGTTATTTTTCATGCTAGCATGTTAATTCCTGGAATCTACTCTTTATAGGCAAATTTACAGATACTCCAGCATATTTCATTGAAGTTATTTTGAAGCCACTGATTTACGAAAATATCCTTTATCTCGATGATACAGGATTGTTGCAATCACTAGCAAGCCACCTGCGATCCAAATGGATGTATTTCCGATATAAGTAGTCGAGAATGTTCCCGCTAAAGCACCAAATAGGAATGACAATATTATCGTTGCGAAATCTTTAAATTGCTGCTTAGCTTCCCGGCTTTTTTCTATAAAAGCCGAATAAGCTGCCTGCGTTGCTGTTCGGAGATTTCCAGTTGTCATCGTAGAGTTGTAAGCCCATTTTTCGATTTTGTTGAAGGTTGATATTTGTAACGACGATACAAAAGCAATACAAACCGTTACCACGATATTTGGAACAGCGGGCGGCAACATGCCAACAATCATAAGAATCATACATTCCAATATCAATATCGATCTTCTATAGCTGTACACCACTTCCCGAACTCTTTCAATTTTTACAATTTCTGATACAATCTCACCTGCAATAAATGCTAGAATGGGAGGAATATGTAAAAATGACGCTTCCCATTCTTTATTTGCAATTTTGACTGCAAATAATACCATATTCCCTGTTTGTGCATTTGCAAAAACTCCATCTCTGCTGATAAAGGTATAAGCATCTAAAAATCCTCCAACAATCGCTAATAGTACGCCTAAAATAATGGAATTCGATGATAACGAAATTGTCTTCTTATGACTGGACTCCATATGATTAATCTCCTTGCTAAAAAGTCCCCTTTATTTTCTCCCGAATGGAAAATTTCAATCGCACACAAAAAGACACCCCAAACGTTTGGGATGTCATTTCAAATACCTTTATTTTTTTACTTCATTCGTTAACTGAATAAACTCCTCTACATCCTTTTGCATTAATTGAATACCTTCTTCCCAGAAATCCTTCTTAGTAAGGTCCACACCTAAATGCTTCATGGCTAACTCTTCTACCTTCATTGATCCAGTGTCACGCAGCAACCTTATATATTTCTCCTCGAAACCATTTGGTTCCTTTAAGAATTCAGCATAAATCCCTAAACTGAATAAGAAGCCAAATGTATACGGGAAGTTGTAGAATGGGATGTCGTCGATAAAGAAGTGCAGCTTACTGCACCAGAAATGCGGGTGATAGCTGGCTAAGCTGTCACAATAAGCTTCTTTTTGCGCATTAATCATCAATTCATTCAATCTTTGTTCAGATACAATCCCTTCTGTACGTTCTTCATAGAAGGATTTTTCAAATAGAAAACGGGCATGGATGTTTAAAAACATCGCAATTGCATTTTCCATTTTCGTATTTAAGAGAGTGATTTTTTCTTCCTTCGTTTTTGCATTGGCTACTGTGGCATTGCTGATAATCGTCTCGGCAAAGGTACTAGCCGTTTCTGCGACATTCATCGCATAGTTGCGGTTTAATTCCGGTAAATCTCTCATCACATAACTATGGAAAGCATGGCCTAACTCATGGGCTAACGTACTTGTATCTGAAGGAGATCCTGTGAAAGTCATAAAAATGCGTGATTCTTTGAATTCCGGAAGCTCCTCACAGTATCCGCCCGGGCGTTTTTTCGGACGATCCTCAGCCTCTACCCAGCGGTTTTCCAAGGCATGCTTGGCAAAGGACGATAATTGAGGTCCAAAGCTGGCAAAGTGTTCGATCACAAAATCACAGGCATCATCATAGGTAAATCGCGGCGGCTCCACGTCGCCAAAACCAACAGGTGCGTCCACATCCTGCCAGCCTAATTTTTCCATTCCGAGTATTTTGGCTTTTTGTTTTAAAAAGTCTACGAATGGCTGTTTATGATTCGAAACAGCTGCCCACATCGCATCAAGAGTCTCTTTGGACATCCGGTTATATTCCAAAGGCTCATCGAGAAAATTCTCACGGTTATGAGCTTTTTGAAGCGTAATTCGGTAGCCATCTAAATGATTGATCGTATCTGCAAAAATCGGGGCATATTTCGTCCATGCCGCTTCCCAATTTTCGAAAAGCTGCTTCCGTACCTCAGGGTCAGGATCGGAATACATCCGGTTCATCGCCTGACCTACTGAATATTCCTTTTTGTTCCCCTCTTTATCTGTAAACGGAATCGTCATAATGGAAACCGCCGTATCGTATAACCGGCTCCAACCCGAAATCCCATCATTATTTAAATCGGTTATGATCTTTTCTTCGGCTTCTGATAACAATCGTTTTCCTTGATCACGAATCTCATTTAGAGCAAAGGAAACCTCACTTAATTCGGAATCCTTTAAAAGTATTTGCCAATCTTCATCAGGAATGGCAACAATCTTTTTCGTAAAAACAGTCGATAGATTTTCAACTTCACTCGATAAATCCATCACCTGGCCCATGACTACATTCGCATACTCATCATCCGTGTAAGCATCCTGCCACATATGCACGAAAGAGCCAGCCTGACCTAAGCCTTTTTCAATCTTTTCCTGCGTCTTTAGTAATGTTTTTAGCGGCTGAACCGATTTGTTTTCCGCAAAGTTCCATTCACTGATTTGCTTTTGATAGTCTTGAATCTCGGTTTTAATGGTATGTAATTTCTTCTGTAATTCTGGTGATTTAGTTCCTCCTGGAAAAATAGTATCTAAATCCCATGTATCGATATATTTCATGTCATTCACTCCTTTTCTACATACCATTTTATACTTTTATTTAATAAAGGAAAAATTTCAACAAAGACTCAGTTTATAAAAGTATAGTTCACTGCTTATCTACCGCTGAAATCGTTTCTCCATCCGAATGACTCTTTTGACTATCTAATTGTTTTTTCATAACCAACGCTTCCCCATCAACTACCATTTCTTGTCGTTGATTCCAGACTCGCGTTTTTAATTTAATAAATTTCTTGTCATTCTGTTTTTCGATTACTTCTACCACTGCTTTAATCGTATCACCAACCTTCACTGGTGCTGTAAATCGAAAGTTTTGTGACAAATAGATTGAATTTGGTCCAGGCAGCTTCATGCCGAGTACAGTAGAAATAAAACTTCCCGTTAGTAGACCATGGGCAATTCTATCTTTGAAAATGGTTTTATCAGCAAACTCTTCATCTATATGCATTGGATTAAAATCCCCTGTAATTCCCGCAAATTGATAGATATCAAATTCAGAAATAGTTTTAGAAAAAGCAGCCCTGTCCCCTATTTGAATATCCTCATATGTTAACTCTTTTTGCATGAGCGTTCATCCCCTTTGGTTCGTTTCCGTTATTGATTATCTCCCTTTATACTGTATCCGGCATCAACATAAATGGTTTGTCCCGTTATCCCTGTACTCAAATCACTTAATAGAAAGAGGGCCGTGTTTGAAATTTCCTCCAATGTTGCATTTCGCTTAAATGGAGAATGTTCACATGTGTATTCAACTAATTGGTCAAAGTCACCAATCCCGCTGGCTGCACGTGTTTTTACTGTTCCTGGTGATAATGTATTTACACGAATGCTGTACTCCCCTAAATCTGAAGCAAGATATCGTACACTGCTTTCAAGCGCGGCCTTTGCTACTCCCATAACATTATAATTTTTCACTACTTTTTCCGAACCATAATACGATAGGGTAATAATCGAGGCATTCCTATCTTTCATCATATGATAGGTTCGTTTAACGATATCTGTAAGTGAATAAACACTTATTACCATTGAATTGACAAACCCCTCTAAAGAAACATCTATGTACTTTCCTGAAAGCTCCCCTTTATTAGGTCCACCTGCAACAGCATGAACAATAAAATCAAGCTGGCCATTAAAATGGTGACTAAGTTTATCAATGACGGCCGCTACCTGGCCCGAATTGGTTAAATCCACATTTTCATAAAAAGAACTATTAATAGATTGAAATAAGGGAATGACATAGGTAGCTGTCTTTTCATTTTGATAGGTAAATGCGAGCTCCGCTCCTTCATCAGCTAACCGTTTCGAAATAGCCCAAGCAATGCTGTTCTCATTTGCCACCCCAAGAACAAGTCCTTTCTTCCCTTTCATTAACTTTTCCATACTTACCCCTTTCATTGTAATGCTTTTTGTCATTGATAGATTCTATAACAATAACTAAATTACCTTTATTTTACATTAAAATGATTTGTTATTTTTTTGTAAACCATTAAGCAACAAAAAAACCACACAAGTGAAAACATCACACTGTGCGGTTAAATATATAAGCATATTTTAAAAATAATCCGAAAAATAAGGTGTCTCACGTTCAATTAAATTCTCTAATATTTCTACGGTCTGTTTATTACTCGCTAAACGGCCAATATCTGCTAAATAAGAAGGCCTCTTGTAACCAAGCAGCATGGTAGTCAGCGTTTGGATATCCAATGAAAAATCTGCCATACCTTCACTTTGAATCAGCTGCCCTTGACCTGATTCAGATACATGAAGGGTAAAGACCCCTTGATTCCATTCCAAAATGGGATCATCAAGCTCAAATGTCAGATGGATTTCAATTCCTAAAGCTTTGAAAGGATATTGAGCGATAAATTGTTTAACATCCACTATTCGTGCCATGTAATATGGGGCAATCGTCTCTTTAATTTCCCCGTCATCGAGCCAAAATGCCAATGGATCATTTGTATAGGTATTTCCTACAACTTTTGATACCATTGAAAAATGAGCACTAATAAAATTCCACAGGCCAATTCGTGCCTCTTGGTTTATATAAACCATTTCTTTTACATGCAAAACATCTGTCGAAATCCAGTATAAAAGATAACCTACCGGCTGGTGTGAGTCATCGTAATAAACAGCAGCTGTTAAATCATCCAAGTCCCACCGCCAGTATTCATCCCAGGCTAGTTCATTCCGAATCATGGCCGCATGACGCATACTGGAAAAATGTCTGTAAACCGTTCTAACATCAGGATGTTCAGTATCTAACCTTTCCACATAGCCAGGAACTTTTCTTATCTTTGGCAACTGGAAATCTCTAATTTCGAAGGTCATCTTATCAGAAATAATTTCCCACCCTTTTCGGCGATAAAAAGGAAACGAATACGGAAAAAGGTAAGAGATGGATTGCTTTCTTTGCTGCATATCTAAAAGTGCCTGCCTCATCAGTTTATTCATGAGTCCCAGACCAGAATACTCAGGATAGGTTCCGACCCCTGTCAAACCGCCCATTTCAAAGGTTCGGCCAAAAATATTTACTTGAAATGGATAAACAGCCAATTGCGATATCAATTTTTCACCATCAAACCAGCCAAGAACATCTGCTTTTTCTAAGACAGGCAGCTTTGCTAAGGCAATTTCCCGTTCCTCCCACCCTACCATCTGTAATTCTTTTTTTGTTACTTGAAATACATAACGTAATAACTCATTGAATTGTTGAAAATGTCTTGTTTCCACTTTCCCCATTCTGAGTCTATCTAGTCGACTCATTCCATTCCCTCCAAAAAATGTCTGTATTCTTTTATTATGTACTTTATTTTAAACAAATACTACAATTTTACTGCCTCGGCATTATTTCACAAAGCAAAAAAAGCTCCCTTCTTTACCGGCAGCTTCTTAGTTATTTGTATAAATTATTATGGAACATGGTCGGGAAAACAGGATTTGAACCTACGACCCCCACGTCCCGAACGTGGTGCTCTACCAAGCTGAGCTATTTCCCGCATATACATATGCGGATGAAGGGACTCGAACCCATACGGTGTTGCCACCACTAGAACCTGAATCTAGCGCGTCTGCCAATTCCGCCACATCCGCGAATAGAATTATGTTACAAAAATATTTTATCACTTATGCTTGTATTTGTCATATATTTTATGGATATACCAATAATTTATTATTGCAGGTAAAATTTCTCCAAATACATTTGATAAAGCATTTCCTCATATTTATTATTTAATAAATCCTGTAATACAAATAATTCTTCCGTAGAAATAACAGCATTGTTTCTTAGAGATTCAATATGGAAAAAATCAATATCCTCCCATCCAGGTAATTCATTTATGTCTAATACGTATATAAGATGAATGATTTCATTAATAATCCGTTCTCTCATATTTAATTTTGTATTTGGATCTTTTACTATTGTCACCATAATAAATGAGTCTCCTTTTCTTACTTGTGGATGAAATTTATTAATCTATATCAATTATTAAAGCACCCTGAAAATTATATTACAATATAGTTTTTCTCTTAAAAATTGAATTTTCATTGAACGTGTTCGATAGACATGTTAGCAAATAAAAAAGGAAGCTGATTCAGCTTCCTTTTTTATGTTTATTTTATCGGTAAAGTAAAATGGTTTAAGTGTATATGGTCTTTGTCTTTTCTGTAAAGTCAACTATATCAATAAATTATTTTGAAGTTTTTACAGTTTTGTTTTCTTCTTTTTGCTGGATTAATTTAGCAAGATCTAAGAAAGCATCGTCACGCTTGTGAATTGCCGCTGCACCGTTATCATCATATTCGTAGAAACCTTTATTTGTACGGATACCGTGCTCGCCTTTTTCTACCATTTCATTTAAGAATGCTGGGACTTCTCTTGTATTGGATAGATCCTTCATGATGTTTCCAACCATTGCTCTTGTTGTTTCAAGTCCAGCTAAATCCTGACTTTCTAATGGACCACAGAAAGCCCATTTAAAGCCCATGCTCCCTTTTGTTGCGATGTCGATATCTTCTGCAGTACAAATTCCTTGCTCAATTAAATTGAAGCACTCACGTAAGTAAGCTACTTGTACACGGTTAACGATAAATCCCGTAATTTCTTTATTCAGAACAACTGGAGACTTTCCGATTTCTTTCATTAAGTCATATGCAGCTTTAACGACATTTTTATCTGTTTTCTCGAATTGAGCAATTTCCACAACTGGTACAATTTGAGGTGGATTAAAATAATGTGTAATAACAAATCTTTCCGGATGCTTTGCATTTTGCGTTAATTCTTTTAAAGGGAAAGTTGAAGTATTAGATGCAATAATTGTTTCTTTAGGGACAACGCTTTCAATGATTTCATAAGTTGCTAATTTTGTTTCAAGAACTTCAGGAATGGACTCAAGAATGAATTCCGCACCGTCAATCGCTTCACGTAAATCAGTTGTATAAGTGATACGTGCTAAAGCCTGCTCCATTTCTTCAGCAGTTGTCATTTCTTTTTCAACCATAATTTGCAGGCTGTTTGTAATCAGCTCTCTTGCTTTTTCTAGAGAAGATTCTCTTCTTGCTTGGATTTTTACATTTTTTCCTGCTTGTGCAAGTAATTGAGCGACACCATGTCCCATAATTCCTGCTCCAAGAACGGCCATATTTTGCATATGAATACCCCTTTTCATGTTATGTAATTTTATAATTGGTCTTGATGATCTTAAAAATTCGAGAAACATCCTGCCATTTATTTATTATTTGTCTTAATTATTATAACATTACATCTTTCGAAAAGATTGTAATCTATGTTACAATCTTTTCGAGAAAGCGGGAAAAAATAAATAAAAAAGCTGCAAGGCAATTCCTTGCAGCATAAAATATCATTATATTGCTAATAAGCCCACATTAACTTTTGCTTCCAAGTTTTCAATCATTTTATACCACGACTCTGGTTTATTTGATAAAACAGTATAATATCGCTTCAAAAATTTCACAATTAAGTCTGATTGTAGCTCGATTCTTTCCCCTTCCATTGGAAGGAAACAAAGATCAAGACCTGTTACGGCTTCCCCATCATTATTCCATGAAGGATGAACATATGGGAAATCAAGACGTTTATAACCAAGATGTGCCAACACTTCACGACGGACGTACGGATCCATTGGTTTAATGCCGCCAAATTCATAATGCTCTACACGATACGGATCATAGATTTCAGCAAACATCCCAAATAATTTCTTCCCATTAGTAGCTGCTAACGCCTGCAGATCGTCTAACCTTTTTTGAGCTAAAAAAGGTCCGATTCCCAAGCCAGCTTGTCCGATGATCGTAAAATCTGTCATGGCCACATTAAAATCCTCATAATAGCGGTACTCAGTAGCCCCTACTACTTTTCCTTCGTGGACAGCAACAAAAACACGAATTCCTGGATCTTCTAAAGGTTCTTTCCAAAGATCAAACTCCAATACTTCCTCTGGAGGAAAAATATCCTGCATTAATTGATGCATTTGTTTAAATAACGGATCTTTAATATTTGTTATTCTACTATAATCCATCTATCATAATCTCCCTTCTATCTTGAATGGTTAAAAGGATTTTTCCATTCCATTAGAGTTCCATTATTTAATGATTCTTCGTCCTCTAAATAGTCAGCAACTACCTTTACAGGTGTACGACCACACCGGAGGAGGAAGGTGATGACCGGATCTTTTAGCTCACCATTCACTACAGCATCAATATATTGTTCAGGTGACAGTTCATTAGCATGTTTATGATATCCCGGCATCCTGCCTCCGCCAAGCAATCTTTGCAATCGCAAATGAACAACCACATCATACATGGAAAACATTAGCCACTTGCCTAATCCAAGTTTTCGATAGGAAGGTCGAACACCGATATCGACAACATACAAAGTGTTTCCTTTTTGATTGTGGTTACGTATATATCCATTATCTGTTACTTCTTCCCAAGTGTGATCTGGATGCTCGGGATCAAAATCAACGAGTAGACCTGTCATTGAGCCAGCCATTTCACCATTCACTTCAATACATAATGCCCCTTGTGGAAATAATGTCACATGGTTCTTTAGCTGCTCTTCATTCCACCATAATTCGGACGGAAAAGGAGGAGGAAAGCTTTCCTGCTGGATACGAATTAAATCAGAAAAGTCCTTTACTTCATAATTACGGATAACCACTGGAACAGGCTTGTCTTGGTCGAAAACAAAAAATTCTTTTCGATACATTATAGAACCCTCCATTTCTATAAGTAAAACGTTATTTTGTTTCCCAATCAGGATATAAGTCTGTACGTCGGTCACGCCACGTCGTAACAGAACCCTTTTCACGAACTTGATATAAAAGCTCTAAATTAAGATCTGCCGTAACTATCATATCTTGATTGATTTCCCCTTCTACTAGGATGCCTTGAGGAGGAAATGGGATGTCATTTGGTGTGATAACAACGGCCTGACCAAAATTTGCCCGCATAAAATCTACGGTTGGCAGTGAACCGACCGTACCAGTAGTGACGACGTAGACCTGATTTTCAATGGCTCTTGCATGGCTTGTGTAGCGGACTCGATGAAAGCCATGGCGGTCATCCGTACAAGATGGACAGAAAATAACGTCCGCCCCCTTCGCTTTTGCCATGCGAACGATTTCTGGAAATTCGATATCATAACACGTTAACATGGCGACTTTACCTTTTTCGGTCTCAAATACCTCTAGTGAGTCTCCTTTGCTCATATTCCATTCTGTCACTTCTGTTGGGGTAATATGTAGTTTTGCCTGTTCTACAACCCGGCCATCTGGATAAAACATATGAGCGACATTATAAAGCCTATCCCCTTTACGGATCACATGTGTTCCTCCGATAATATGCATGTTATATTGTTTAGCCAGGTCTATAAATAAAGAACGATATTGTTCAGTAAAATCAGGTAATTGTTGGATAGTTAATGCTTCCCCTTTATCATTGCCAATTGACATCAGTTGTGTAGTGAAAAACTCTGGGAAAATAATAAAGTCTGATCCAAATTCTTCTGCTGTTTTAATATAATGCTCCACTTGATTTGCAAACTCTTCAAAGGAATGAATGGTGTGAAGATGATATTGAACCGCTGACACTCGTAATTGCATAAGCTCCCCTTCTTTCAAACAGTTATTTTAGTATGTATTCTATATATAATTTAGGCATTTAATAAAATAAACATGTGTACATATAATCTAATTGCTTAAGCATTGTATTTGCAAATGTTCCGCTCAAGGAAATCATTCAAACAAATTCCTCATCATAATTTCAGAATAAGGAGATTCACAAAAAATACCGCAGGAGCAAAAATCCACCGGCGGTTAATAAAAAAAGTATCAACATTAGGCGGGAACGCCTGGGTACGATCCCATAATAATAATTCTTTATAGGTTAAAAGCAAAATGCAGAAAAGCCATGGGCAGGAGCGGAAAGCTTAAAAGCTCCTGAGCCCTTAGTTAACAAAGCCTAAATAATAAGATATTATATGACTGATTTTGAATACTCCATAGCTTTCAATTTTTCCAAGGATGTTTTGTAATAATTAATCACAGCTTGCAGATAATTCTCTCCTTTAACTGGTGTAAAAGGATTTGGACCTTCTGCTGTCATTTCCATAATAATAGGTCCGGAATAGTTAATCTCCTGTAATGCCTCCACCTGGTCTTTTATATTTGCATGCCCATTTCCTATGGCTTGACGATTAGAGTCTGCCACATGATAAACGCCTAATTTCTTCCCGGCAGTTCTTAAAGCAACTGCTGGATTGGATTCTTCTATATTCATATGATAGGCATCCAATAAAACCAATAAATTCGGGCTGTTTACAGCATCTATCAGTCTTAAAGCCTCTTTTGCAGTAACAATTTGATGATTTTCATATCGATTTAATACTTCGAATACCACTTCGATTTGTAAGGCTTCCGCTTTCTCCATGACGGTTTTTGTACTTTCTACTAACAGCTTCCAATCTTTATCAGGATCGCCGCATCCAACAATTTTACCAACCTCACCATGCAAGCAGATTCGATTTGCTCCTAAATCTCTTGCCCAGCTTAATAAGTCTAAAAAGTATTGTACGGCTTTTTGTCTTGAATCCTCATTTATACTAGAAATATCGACATTATCAGGTGTAACCGATAATACCTTTAACCCATATTTCTCTAATAAACTTGCCAACTTACATGGATCCTGTTTGAGATCTCCCTGCACCTCAACGCCGTTTACCCCAATTTCTTTTGCTAATCTGCACTTTTCTTCTAAAGAAATATCTCCAAAGGTCCATATACATAAACCGTACTCTCTAGTCATTTGCTTCCTCTCCCATTCATCTTATTTGGAAACAGTATCTTTAATGAATTCACTTATTTTTACAGGTCTTTTCTCTTCGAAGGATTTTCTAGCTGCGTGAGCAATCAACTCAGCCTGCAGACCATCATTCCCGTTAACCGGCACTTCCTTACCAAAAGCAACACTTTCAATAAATGCTTTTGTTTCTTTGATATAAGCTTCCTGATATCTTTCTAAGAAGAAGTATTTAGGCTTATCCGTGTATACTCCTTCATCTGTGGTCAATTCTGCTGTATTTGGAAAATCATTTTTCACTGTTACACAGCCTTTTGATCCAAACACTTCAACCCTTTGATCATAACCGTATACGGCCTTTCGGCTATTATCGATCACGCCGATTGCACCATTCTTAAATTTCAAGGTGATGATAGCCGTATCAATATCTCCATATTCCGCAAAGACAGGATCAACCAAAACTGCTCCATGGACATACACTTCCTCTACATCACTTCCAGATAAAAAGCGGGCGATATCAAAATCATGGATACTCATATCGATAAAGATTCCGCCAGAAACTTTTATATACTCACTTGGTGGAGCTTCCGGATCTCTAGAAGTAATTTTGATAATATGTACATTCCCGACCTTATTCTCTTCAACCATTTCACGAACACGTTTAAAATTATGATCAAATCGTCGATTAAAACCGATTTGCAGGTTTACACCATATTTTTGCACTGCTTCAAGTGCCTGCCGGGTTTGCTCCAAATCAAAGTTAATAGGCGTTTTACAGAAAATACGTTTTCCCGCTTGGGCTGCTTTCGTAATAATTGGTACATGAGAATTAGTCGAGGAACAAACGAAAACAGCTTTTATTTCAGGATCATTGAGGATATCCTCATAATCCCCGGTCACATTTGAAATTCCTAAGCTTTCTGCCCATGGCTTGACCTGCTCGGCAAAAATATCCGAAATCGCTTTGATTTCAACTTGTTGAATCCGAATTAAATTTTCAGCATGTAATTTCCCAATTCTTCCTGCTCCAATAATCCCAACCTTAACTTTTTACATTTCGTCATCTCTCCCCTTAGTTTTTAAGTAAAATGATTAATCAATTATTCTTCTAAATATTTAGTAACTTGTGTAAGCAGTTCATCTACATTTTCCTTTGTAATTACATTAGCACCTGTATCAATCCGTTTTTCGACCGACTGGCCATTAAGTGCTTTAACAGCTGACTCTACAGATAAGTAACCAATCTTGTATGGATCCTGGGCAACCTCGGCATCCAATCCGTCTGATTGGATGGATTTAAGACCCTCTGAATTTCCATCAAACCCAACGACCATAACCGTGCTGTTTTTTGCTTCAGCCCCTCGTAATGCGCCTAAAGCCATTTCCTCACTAGTCACAAAAACAGCTTTAATTTCAGGATTTGATTGAAGGATGTTTTCCATTACATTCATTGCTTTTGATCGATCGCTATCTGCCGGCTGCACGGTTTCAATTTTAATTCCAGCCTCTTTTAATGCTTTCTCTGCTCCAGCAGTTCTGTCATCATGTGTTTTATCACCAAGAGCTCCACGAATAATGGCAACCTTATCACCTTTTTTAAGCTTGCTTGCGATAAATTCCCCGCCTTCTTGACCAGCTGCTAAATTTCCAGTCCCCACAAAACTTACTTTTTCTGGATAATCTGCATCAGTATCTGCGAAAACGACAGGAATATCACCTGCTTGCTGAAGGACATTCAATACAGCTGAAGGCTGGCTGGGTGCGATTACCAAAGCATCGGCCCCGCTTGTAATCTGATCCTCGATTAGAGACACTTGTTTTTCAACTTCTGTTTCCGCATTCGGTCCCAATACTTCCACTGTTACACCAGCTTCCTTACCCGCATCCATTGCCCCACGTTGAACCAATTTCCAGTTTTCACTATTTAAGGCTTTAAGAATAACGGAAACCTTTGTTTGTCCGCTCGGATCATCCTCATTAGCACTTGCTGCAGATTGACTTGCTCCTGAATTGCCGCAACCGCTAAGTATTAGCCCTGCACCTAAAACAGTTGTCATTAAAATTCCGCTAAGTTTTTTCAACATTTTCGCCCCCTAAAAAACTATTATTATCTTAAGTAATCGACCCAGTATTATAGAAACAAGCTCCAGTTAATCATTCATCTCAATACTTTCAACAAATGCGCGGGAAAACCTATGTATCCATTTTCTTCATGACTTTTTATTCCCCAGATTAAATAACTTATTTTAGGTAACCGGTTAATATTAAAGTGTATCTATTCATTTTGTACTTTGCTGTAAGTCGTAAACAAATTCATTTATATAAGCTTGTAGTATCTTTATTAATTAATGACTAACCTCCTAACCATTGTTATAATTAGTTAACTTTTAGGTAACCGATTATCCATTGAGATGAGTTTATATCATTTTAAAAGCGTTTTCAACAAGTAATTGATAAAATATTTAAATTTTTTGTCTTTTGTTAAATATAAGAAAGAAGCAAACTCAATGAATAAGCTAATGAGTCTGCTTCTTTCTTATATTTTTCTATTAGATTGTCCTATTCTCTGCCGGCATAGTTGATTGGCGAATCACCAATTCCGGCAGCAAAACTACCCGATGTGTGGTTCTGCTGATCCCGTTTATTTGTTCCGTTAATAAATCCACTACATGGTGTCCGATATCACGAAGCGGCTGCTGTACCGTTGTTAAGGAAGGCATCACAATAGTTGATAAATCGGTATTATCAAATCCAATCACAGAAAGATCTTCGGGAATCCTTAACCCCCGTTCACGTGCAGCTTGCATAGCACCAATCGCTAACAAATCATTGCATCCAAAAATAGCGCTCATACCATGCTCTTTATCAAGCAAGATTCCTGTTATTTGCTTTGCCCATTCCCTTGTGGGCTGGTCGCAAACCTTGATTAAATCTTCTGCTGGATGTAATCCTGCATCAAGCAGCGCCTGTTTGTATCCTTTTATCCGTTCTTCACTGCTTTTATCTCCTTCAGCGATTACGCCAATATTTCTATGGCCAAGTGATAGTAAGTATTCTGTAACCTGATAGCCTCCCAAATAATCATCAACCGTTACGCTGTCAATTGGGAGCGTAGGAAGATCTTTTGCAATAATGGCAAGGGGAAACTTTTCTTTTATTAAATTTTTTAAAAGTGTAATATTCTTAAACCTGGCTGCAACAATGATTCCATCCACTTGTTTTTGCTTCAAAAGCGAAATATATTTCTGCTCCTTTTCCGGATTGGCATCGGTATTACACATAATAACACTAAAACCCAGTTCCTGCCCGCGTTCTTCTATATATTTTGCATACTCGGCAAAGATGGGATTTGAAAGATCTGGGATTAACAATCCAATGGTATAGGTACTTTTCCCTTTTAGTGCAGATGCAATCATACTTGGCTGGTATTGTAATTCCTCCATTACTTCAAGAACCTTCTGTTTCGTTTTTTCACTGATGGACCCTTTATTATTAATGATTTTGGAGACCGTAGCTGTTGAAACACCTGCTTTTTTAGCTACATCATAAATCGTTATTTTCATATCGAACACACTCACAATATCTTATAAGTTTTTAATCTGTTTATATTATTCAATTTCACATCCAAAAGGTAATCGGTTTCTTTCGATTTCATTATATCTCTATTTACGACAAAATTGCAAAGTAAAAAAGCTGCCGAATAGTTTCAGCAGCCTCTAAATTTACATATTATGAATGTCAAGGTGTTTAAACTCAGAATCTGGGTAAGAGGTTGATACTTCTATTACCATTCCCTCGTTTGCTCTAACAGCTGATCAATCTCAAATTTTTTCAATGTAATACTATTATTTTCTAAAGAAAGATCCATAGTAGATTCCAGTAGTTTATCAATATCAATTTGAATATTCATCATCTAACCTCCGAATTGCCTTCTACTATACTATTCGAATATTTAATGACTTTTTTGGGGGTAGATAAAAAATTTTAATAAAAATTAATATACGACAACTGGATCATATACACTGAGATTCTCATACACGTTTTTCATCACACTAGGCGATACGTTGACGCATCCTCCTGATCCATCATTAAGATAGGCATTACTTGACCAGTTTGTCCGCCAGCCTGCATCGTGGAATCCTTGTCCAGGGTTCGTAAAAGGAACCCAATAATCTACTTCCACCGCATAACCGGAAGTACTTCCGATCCTCTGGCCTTCAAGCACGTATGGTGAACGCTTATAGAGAACATACCATACACCTTTTGAAGTATCCTCCCCAGTGCTATGGTTTCCTGTCACAACATTCGTTGTGAAAACTAATTTACCATCTTTGTAAATCCACATTTCTTGTTCAGCGAGTGATACTTCCGCATACGTATCACCAATTCCATTATTCGATAAGGTTTCATAACCATAGCCCTCATTGTTCCAGCCATGTCCATAAATATTTGAAGCGGATTTCGATTTCTCCCCATTTTCAAAAGCCTCCTTAACCAAGGCAGTTTCTTTTTCCACATCTAACGCCCATCCATAGCCTTGTCCTTTTACCGATATGGTGGAACCAGAATGGGTTACAAATGTGAAATCCTTATCTAGTGTGGATTGGGAATCATTAATTTCTTTAATCTTATTCTTTATTCCTTCTGTATCAATCGTAACCTTCATATCTTTTGTTACAGAGGCATTATTAATTACTTCGCTCCCTTTTAAAGAATATACCTTGTCCTGTACCTTATACTCAATCGTATGCCCAAGTAGTGACTGCAGTTCTTTCTCTTCCTTTTTTAAAATTTCACTATTTTCTTTAATTGGTTCTACGAAGACAGGAGCAAGTTGGATTACACTAATATATTCCTGCTTTTCATAGTCCTTTAATAGACTAGCTGTATCATACTGTTCACCATCAACGCCCTTAGTAATGACGATTTCCCCATTTTCTAAATGAACTGCCGCATCTTGTGGCGCTTTTAAACTCTTATTCATATTTGCAAGCTTTTCTTCCACTATTTTTTTCATTTCCTGACTGCGATACGGATCTGGTTTGCCTGGTACTAATGAGTAACTTTTTTCCTTGGAAGAAGAGAAAAACGTCTGCTTCTCTTTTAATATTACTTTGACATCTGTTATATCCTCATCCGTAAATCCCATCTTTGTATCCTTGCCGTTAAATATTTGTTGTTTTCCAACATAGACTTCATTTTTTAACATGGATGTTTTTAATTTTTCAAGCGCTTCATCAGCAGTCAATCCACCAACTTCAATCCCATTGATTGTTGTCTGTGCCTGAAAGTAGTTTGCCTGATAATAGCCGATTGCTCCAATGATGAGTGCGATCATAATGACAATTCCAGCCGTAATAAACTTCCAGTTTTTGAACCACTTTAAGGATTTTACGTGTTGTTTATCATGTGTTTCAATTAATTCTTTTACATTGTTCCCCATTAATAATTCCCCCTCTTACATAAAATCCAACTAGCAATGGGTTGAAAATTGCGTCTTTTATTCAACTCTGTCTATTATCCATATTACTAGTATTTTACAAGAGTTTATAGTGGAATTTTGTCATATTTTGCATAAACTTTGATATTTATATATTTATTTGTTGTTATTAGCAAAATCTTAGAAACTTCCTATATTAATTGTTACCTTTACACATTAATTTCCCTTTTTTACACAAAAAAACCCCACCCTCCATTAAGAAAGTGAGATTTTTGTAAACGTCCTTTAATGAACCAACTCTTCTCCATGGTAAATCCGAAATGCCGGAACAATTGTGTCTGTAACAATTTCCTTTCCTTTTTCACGGATGAAGTCCAATTTATAATAAGCATCAAATCTTTGACTGATTTCTGTTTTAACTAGTTCCGGCGGCGTTACGACAATGAATTGAAACTTCAGCTTTTCAGCAACAGCAAAGATCGGGTCAAGGACATGTGCCGATGCTGCTTGTCCAAACGGATTATCACAGACTAACGGAACCCAGCTTTGATCTGTTTCACT
Organism: Niallia oryzisoli; assembly: GCF_036670025.1. Classification (NCBI taxonomy): domain Bacteria; kingdom Bacillati; phylum Bacillota; class Bacilli; order Caryophanales; family Bacillaceae; genus Niallia; species Niallia oryzisoli. The sequence goes on from NZ_CP137640.1 coordinate 3,186,415, forward strand.
TTTTACTGATAATAGCATCATCATCATCACCATCCGGGCTGAAAGCTTCTGCCCGCCGCTGCCATCGGATTTCGTTTTAGAGCCTTGATTAATCGTCTGCCAGGTTGAATAATGCTCTCTTTGCGGTTTCCCATACATAAAAGCATTATCCGTTCGCATGTTATAGACAAGCAGCTCAGGATAGCGATTTCGAAGGGAAACAAATAAAATTTGCTCATCACTAATCAGTTGTTTTATTTCTTCATCTAACATTCGATTATAATCATCGATTCTTTCAAACTGTTTCGTAATTTTGTTAATAGCTGTGACAAAATGCTGCTTCAACAGCGGCTCAATATCTTCAGCCTTTTTCGGTAGGATGTCTTCCTTAAGCTGGACGAGTGGAAAGGTGCCTCGTTCATTTTTCAACTTCATTTTAGCAATCATGGAACGAATCGCCTCTGATACGCTCATCACTTTCATGCTGGCACGGCTGGCCCAAAAGTTTTGCGCCTTCTCAGCTCTTTCTTTATCACGTTCCAATTGTTCTAAGCCGCTTTGTGAAAAACGCTTCATATTTTTTACGATACTTTGAATATGTGAATAATGCCTTGTATCCATGTGGTCCAGTGTTGTTAAGACTTCATTTTTAAAACGAAGCTCCCAATCTTTTCCTTCTATTGTAAGCTTTAAATTTCGTAATGATTGATCGATTTTTGCATGTTTTTCTTTGCCTTCTTCTTGAATGACTTGATGTTTTTCACACCAGGATAAGATACAGGCTTTACCTTGACTCTTAATTTTTTCTACATCTTCTTCTGTAAATGCAGCCGCTTCTTCTTTTAGGATAACGGATAATGTTAACAAATCACCTTCATAGCCCGTTATGTTTGATTCTGATTCCTTTTGGCGCTTTTCCGCCCTCTTTACTTCTTCTTTTGCTATTTTCGTTTGGTCCTTGATTTCGATTTCCTTGATTTCTAAGTCAAGTTCTTCCCATTCTTCAGGCTGCTTATCATGTTTTGCTATCTTTTTGCTTGACTTTTCACGTTGCTCAGCTGCATGTTTTAAAGACGTTTCGGCTACGGTTACCGCTGTTCCTTGTTCGCGCTCTTCTTTTTCTGCTAGCTTCACTTCTTTCTGCGCCGCTTGCAGCATATTTTCCAATATACTAATCGGTTCATCCGGTTCTTGGGACTCTTTCCATTCTTTGTTATGAGTATTAAGTTTTTTCTCTAGCTTCTTTTGCTGCTTTTGTTCCGTTTCTTTTTTTGCTTGTAAAACCATTAATTCTCTTGCCTGTTCTTCTTTTGATTTCTGGAGCTGTTTTAACTCGTCAATACTTCCATTGATTGCTTCTAATAGTTGTAGAGATAAACGCGGTACCTCTTCAGATAGCTCCGCTTTTTCATCAGCTGGAAAAATGGCGCCTTCAATAAAAACGGCGATCTCTTTAATCGTTTGTTCGATTGTAAGCTTCCATTCTAAAAACGTTTGATTCCAATCGTTTTGTCGTTCCATGATCAATTGATACTCTTTTCCTATTTCTTGCTGCTGATTGATCAAGGCGTCCTTCTTGTTCTCTTTCTCCAGCTTCAACCTTGTATTTTCTTGATGAATAGACTTTTCACGATTATACTCCTCTAAGGTTACAACATCTTTAGTCAACTTACTGATTTTTCTTTTTGTTTTCCCTTCCTGTTCTTTAAACTGAAGCTGTAATTCCTTTTCTTTTTCCTCTTGTGTAATAATTCCCTGTAATTCCGCTTTCTTTGAAAGGAGTGTATTCTGTTCCTGTTTAATGTCCTTTTCAATATCACTGGATAGCTCGCTTGATATAAATCTGTCGATATCTTTTAAAATCCGGCGTAACGATGTTTCCGTTTTTTCTATTTCAATAAGTGTTTCTTTCTTCTCATCTATTAGTTTTGCAATCTTGATTTTCCAGTTGGTGAAATGATTTTTATCCGTTAGAAGCAGTTTTTCCGTTCCGTTAACCATGACAAAGGCTGATGGATGATTTTCACTGTTCATTTCTTCACGCAGGAAAATCGGAACAGGGCTGTTAAACATTCTTCCGGAAAGAACCTGCTGATTAATTTTTTGCCATTGCTGCCCGCTAACGACCAATCCATATGGAAGGAGTGGATTGGTCATTAAGGTGGCTGCCATTTCCTCTACATTTAGTGATTGAAGAAATTGAGTACCATAAAACACATCAATGCCGGTCTTTTCATCAATCCATTCCTTTAATTGCTTCACATCTTTATTGGCAATCCAGAAAGGCTCATCATTTAAGGAATGATCCAGCTGTATTTCCCATAGCTCCTTTTTCATTTGTTCAGCTTGTTCTCTATTATTAGCTAATATTTCTTCAATCTGGATCGCATATTTCGAAAGAAGCGCATGGGTTAACGGTCCTGCAGCATCATCTAATAAACTATGAAGCCTATCTAATAGTTTGGCTTCTTTTTGCTTTTGTACTTCATTAGCAGCTTTTAATTCTTCACATTTTTCTTCTGAAAACTGAATCGATTGAACGAGCGTACCATGTGAAGTGGCCAGTTGATTTTGACGTTCACTTGATTCCTTCACTTTTTCCTTCAGCTCTTCTAAGGCAGCATTTTTATCTTCAATTTGTTTGTTAAGGCTTAGAATATAACCATTGAAATCATAGGTTAAGCGGTCGCCAAATTCTTTAATAAGCCCCTCTTCCTTCGACTCAAAATGATGCATCTGTGTATAAAGAAAGTCTATTTCAGTTGTAAGCTGTGCAATATCTGTTGTCTTTTGTTTATCCTGACGAGATAATTCGGCTGCCTTATTCTTTAAAAACTTTTGGTAGCCTGAATACTTCTTAACCGCTTCTTGTATGGAAAGATAAGAAAGCTCCCACTCATCTTGTGCTTGTTTTTTGATTTCGTCCATTCTTTGATTCACTTGCTCTAATCCGCTGTTTTGCTCCAATGTTGCAATTTGCTGTGAAAAAGAGCGAATCGTTTGCTCATTTTCATACCATTCTTTCAATAAAAGCTGAAAAGCAAGATGCTCTTTGCGTTCCTGTTTATCTTTGACAATTTCTTGCACTGAGGTATGCTTATTTCTTTCTTCTGTAAGCCTCTTCTCCCAATCGAGTACTTCTCTATGCGCTTTTGCATATTCTAAATTGTCTTTTTGAAAACGTAAGTCTGATTGTCGTAAAGTTAACTTTACAATATCCTTCTCTATAATAAGCAGCGTTTCCTCTTCTGCTTTTTTCAAATGCTCTAAAGCACCAAGCAGCTGTCTTCCTGCCTTTATACTGGACTGAACAATGTCTTGATGCGCAATTCCCTTCGTTACATGCTCTTCAAACGGGACAATGTCTTCTAAAAACTCCTTATGCGCCTGTTCTCTTTTTAAAAGAATGGGAAGATCCTTCGCAATGCTTGCCTGACTCTTGAATATTTCCACAAGGTCATTTTTTTGTTGTTCGGTTCGATGAAGAACCTGACTGACAGTCGGAATAATACGTTTTTGGAACAAGGAATGATCATCCTCAGCTCCCTCAAAATATTTCCCGACACCGCCTTCATCCTTATTGATCTCCTTCATAATATCCCAGTCTTTACGGTTAATTCCGTATGTATCAAGAATCCGATAATGCTTCTTCGTATCCCGGTAAACATCATATCCATTCCATTTTAAATAGTCCTTTAAGCTCTCTGTTTCAGCAACCTCATCATTTTCATAGAGTGGAATATGTTCAAGCGCGGCCTCTTCCTTCCGCTCAAATTCTCTTGTATAAAAGGTAATATTAGGAATAATCTTCGCTTCCTGCTCCAGTGTTTTGCTTTCATTGCCGCTTTCTTCATTCATTGAAATCCTCTGTTCGGCTGAAAACATACCGCCTGTTACCAGATGCCTGCACTCCGCACCATCCAATTCCCATTGAATGACAACATGAAAGGTATAGGGAATAAATTGTTCTTTATTATTAAAAAAGAACTGTTGATAATAACGATTATTTTGTTTTCCCCATGAAGTACCTGGCTTAAGGATTTGGAAGATCGTTTGCAGGAACACACCTTTCCCGCCCCCGTTCATCATTGCAATGAGACCGTTTGTTGAGGTCTCTTCGTTATGAAAATTAAATGTGGTATCTTTATATTGCTTCTGCATGCCATCATACTTCAGGCCGACAATTCTAATTCGATGGATCTTCGGCATGCTCATCCTCCTCAGAACTCATTAGTTTTTTGAACATTTCATACCGATCATAATCGTGGTAGAGGTATTCAATCCTCTCAAACAGCTCTTGCTTCGGAATTGCCTTTGGGATCTCATCGCGGTCCAGCACAACGATCAGCCCCTCCGCCTCTAATAAACGCATGGCACTTGCAATCAGGCCGATTCTGGTACGTCGATTTCCTTTTTTAATTCCGTAATCCTCCGAATCAACCTCCATGTACTTCCAAGTCGTTACTACTTCCTTCATATCAATACGTTCTTCTTCTCCAAAGGATGGTTTCGCTTTAAGAATAGAATCCCAATTCATGATCAAATCGTTTACCTGTCGTTCTAAAGCATAATAGCTGATTCCTTCCCGCTTTGTGCGGATTTTTGCCGCCTGGTTTTGGTCTATCGCTGCAAGAAAAGACATAATCACAATGCTGATTAGATGAAAATGCTTTTTCGTTTCTACTTGTCTATGTTTTTCTTTCAAATGGGTAAAATTCGTAGCAAAGACGGAACCTGTCGGCTGAACTACCAATTGAATGCGTTTAGGTGATTCAATGATAAAGGTGCCCGATTCGTCCGCTAATAAAAGAACCGTCTGTCTCACTTCCGGGTCAAAGTAAGTTTGGAAGTGTTCACTATTTTCGTCAATTACTTTATCTTTTAATAAGGAAAAATAGACGGCAGATGCTCTTTTGATCGTTTCTGCATTCATCGTTTCTCCTCCTGTACACATATTTTAAACGGGGTTATCTTCATTCGATGCCATATGAAGGGCTCCGCTTTCGGATCAAATTCTGTATAGAGTTTCAAGCCTTCAAACACTTGAAATTGTGGATACTCCATCATTAGTTTAAAAAGAAGAATTTCCCGTTCGTCACTTAATGTTTCTTCCTTCCGATGCAGCACTTGAACCTTGAGCGGTTTTTTATCAAACATCATCCATAAATCAATCGTTTCCGATTCTTCAAACCATAAATCCTGGATTTCTATTGGCAGCGTTTCTAAATCGACCAGTGAAAACTTCCCATAGGTTTGTAAATATTGAAAAACATAGCTCCATGCTTGAATCACAGAGTCCCAGTTCGTTACGCGCTGATGTGTAATCTCTTCTTCCGTTTCTTCTTCGCTTACAGGATCGGTGAGTTGTTTTTCATCAAATTCCTGTTCACCCCAAATCCAATCCAAGGGCAGAATAAATTCATTCTTTGGTGAAAATAATGGTGAAAGGACCTTTTCAATCGTCTCAAAATAGTGAACAGGTTCCTTCATGAACCAATTTTCATAAAAATGCTCGCGAAATGAAACGAGGCTCGTTTCCCAAAACAATGAAGGATTCTCCGCTTTAAGTTTCATCTCATAAGAGATATTTTGAATGACCAGTTTGGCAAAACGGTCATGCAGCTGTCTTGTATGGCCAATTTTCTCCTGAAGAAGAATCAATTCTTTCTGAATAGCATCATCTTCTTCATTTCTGCGTTTTGTTTTTTCAATCATGCTCGTAATCGTACGAAAGTGATTTTTTTCTTCTTCAAATTGCTTTTCGATTTCAACACGATTGTCGGCCCTTTGCCATTCTTCTTCAATCAATAAGATTTTGGGATTGTTGATCATTTCCTTTTGGAAAGTAAATTCCCTTGCCATTAAGCGGTTTACCCGTGAAATGAGATTATCGAGGTTTCGAGTGGCTTTTCTAAAATTGCCGTTTTTAATCAGCTGCATACTATAGAGTTGTTCGATTGTAATGGAGAATTCCTCCGCCATTTCCCTGCTCATAAATATCATTTCTTGGGCGACATCAGTTAGTTTATAGACAATAGAACCGCCCAGCTCTAAATTTGTATATAATTCATCCATTGTCACATAGCGGAAGACTTGTGTCTCCCAGGATTGTTTTATTTCATCATAATACAAGGCTTCAAACGGTTTGCTATACTCTTCTTTTCCCTGATATAACAGCCCGCTTGTAATTCGTTCAATTTGCTTATCGTCTGCTAAAAGCTTCATTTGTTTTATTGAATCTTCTACCATATACCGGATATCTAATTTTCGTCTATGGTCATCATCATTTAATTCTCTGTAAAAGATTGTGAGGAGCACTTGCATGAGAATCGTTTGGAGATGAGGCTTTAGTTCACCAACTTCCATTCCCCTCCCAAGCTCAAACAGTGGATTTAATCGTTGCATTCGCTGGGCGAATCCTTCCCATGATTCGTTCACATCCATTTCCTCCATGTTTCGATTGTTAAGACTTCTTGCGGAATCCGCTTATTTTCCCGCCATAATCGCTGCAATAGAGCTTGCTCCTCTTCTGTGAACCATTGAAAGAATAAATCACGATATTTAGGGTTTTGTGTTTGCCCTATTTTCTGGTCATTACTTTGGTCAAGACACTCAAGCATTTTACGGTAAATTTTTAAGGCCGGCTGTATGCAGCAATCCGGATATTTTTCTATTAAACGAAGGAGAATACCATATCCTTCGGCATCCAAATCCCCTGCGTAATAGAAAAGGTAGTTTTTGGGCGGGAACATGCGAAAGAAAAACGAAAAGCTCCGTTCAATTTTCGTTCCTTCACCATAAATGATGAGTTCAGGTTCATAATCAAGCTGATAGGCTTCCAATAATTTTATGGCAGTATAAAAGAATGATAGATTTTCGATAATCAGTACCCGTTGAATGTCCTTTATTTCTTTGCCTTGTTTCAGCCAAAATACAAAAGGCTCCCCGTACTTCATCATTTTAAGCTGTCCTTCAGTTATACCAATTCGTGTTAAAAAATCCTTTCCATCTGGAAACTCGTCACCGTCTACCAAGAATTTTTCATGACCGAACAGCTCAAGACTTCTTTCTTCGACAGACACAATTTCCCGTTCCTGACTGGACTTTAGAAACGTATATACATTCTCAATCCGATTCCATTCTTCTTTCGTTTGCCATTCAGGATGCCGTTCATAATAGGAAAAATCAAATTGATCACTTAATTTCATCATCTCGAGGCGATCCCATTTGGTTTCCTGAGTTTTTATATTAACCCAGTAATATAGGCTAAGAGCTGGTGTTTTTCCGTTGAATTGTTTATTTAGAATTGGGATAAGTTGTCCTTCCTCCTGCAATGTTTCAATTGCACGATAAAACAATGAATAACCGTCCATTTCAAAATAATCATTCAATAGCCTTCGAAGCTGAAGCTCTAAATCGTTTATATTTATTTTCTTTTTTTGTTTAGGGTGTTGAATATCTGCGATAAAGCCTCTCACCCTTGTTTCAATGATATCGATTGTCCTCACCTGCTTACATCTTTCTATAGGTCGTAAAATTAGACTCCAACTATCCAATCAGGACATCCTTTTATTATAAACTAGATATGTTATTGTTGGATAATGAATTTTTCTTAAATTATATGGCTATGAGACAAGAACCTTAACTGAGCTCCATATTCATTTTATTTTTTCTGTACAAAAATAGAAATAGGAGCTGATAATCAGCCCCAATCATTTATACAAAATGTTTCCTTTTTTTCAAGAATATCATTGATTTCTCATCAATATTCTAATGACGGGGTCTAATGTAATAAAACCATTTGTTACTGTTGCTACTCTCCCCTTGAAAATCGGTCTAAAGGTCTGACCTAAAATATTTAATTGGCTAGCATCTAATACAAGTAAAATATCTTTATTAACAATATCTGAAATTGCGCCGTATGGCTGCTTCTGTTTCTCTTAAAAAAATTTATACTGATACCGTCTTAAAAACTTTTCTTCTACTCAGCAATAAAAAGACCTCCTTGCAATATGAAATTCATTCCAATATAGCAAGGAGGTCGAACGATCCATTTTAAATAATATGTAAAAAAACTTTACCGATTTAAAACAAATCTCAGATAAATGTTTGGCGGGACCCCCTGGGAATCGAACCCAGCTGAGACAACACGTGCCTCACAGATGGTTTTGAAGACCACAGGGGACACCAGTGCCCCATTGATCCCCCGAAAAATGTCTATACGAAATATTCACTATTTTCCAGTGAAAACTAGCTTTTTAATCTTTCTTTTTTCTTTTCTTTCTTTTATTTTTTTCGCTTTCTTTTTCTCTCTTGTTCTTAAGCTTTTGGTTATCCCAATATTTATTTACTTTTTTTATGATCTTATTAGTATCATCTCCTCTGGCAAGCATCGTTTTTACCCACTGCTCTTTAAACACCTTGTGCATTAATCCTGCCATCAGTACAACATATCGTTTTTCATCTTTCGTTGTTAATAACTGTTTCATGTCAATCTTCACCTTTTTCTTTGTTTCCACATCATCCGTTTCTAATAGAAGTTGATAGATTTCAACGGCGATTTCCTCCATCCGGATATAATGAAGCCATTCATTATATAACTCCGGTGCGAGCTCCTCAACATGTGATAAAAACATGGCTTTGTTTTCGTTTCCAAGGGAATTCAATAGTTTCCGAGGATAAGGATACACACGGTCACGCCAAACAGTCCGAGCTACATCAATCACTTTCAAACTGCCATCTTCCTGTAAATAAACTTGACGTTTGTGATGATCGATTCGTTCGTAACCAATTTTCTTGAATGTAATTAGCATATCAATTAATTTAATCGATAGTTCCTTAGAAAGCGGCTGTGACTGTAAATATTCCCGCAAATCAACCCCCGTGATAATATCCATCGCAATATAAAGCGGACCCTTATGATGAACCTTTGGAAATAATTCTGTATGCTGTCCCAGTGATAGCGCGTAATACTCACGATCACAATCTTCAGTATTCCCAAACACTTTTACGCAAATGTTATCATTGACTTTAAAAACGGCCCCCTGCTTCCCTTTCCCAATCATTTCTAAAGGAGAATCATTTACCACCTCGACATCTTCATCAATTCTGTTTTTCACTTTTATGTCTTTCACACATTTTTTTAAAAACTTTATATTCATATAAGCACTCCTTTATTCTAAACACACTATGTCTGACTGTAGATTCCAATAGTACATTTAATTCAAAGTGCGAACAAAATGTGTAGCCAAGCATCACTCAAAAATGAAAAAAAATTAAGTAGGACTAAAAAAGAAATGAAATCTAGAATGATAAGTTAAGTTAGAGTGATACTACGTCAAGAAATTAGACACAGATTTTTCTACCGCTCTTTCGCTTGGTGACCATTATAAAAAAGTTTAAATAAAGTGCAGTTTAAACTTTTTTATCGATTAAAATCAGACTGCAGAATTCCATACATTCGCTCAAATTCATTCGGTGTTTAGTACCCAAAAGTCGAATGGATCCGCTTGGAATTATAGAAAAACTCGACGTATTCAAATAATGATTTCTTCGCTTCTTCTCTCGTTTTATATTTGGTCTAATAGACTAGTTCACGTTTAAGAATGCCGTCAAAAGACTCGATACAAGCGTTGTCATAACAATTTCCAAATAAAAGAACAAGTTAGAAGCAAATAAGCGACACCAATTGAGGTGTCACTTATTTGCTTCTAACTTGTATAGTAGTCGCTTATAGTTCTTTGAGCAAGTGCTTCAGTTTTTTAAACGACTTAAATCGGTCAACCATTTTGAAAAGTGTTAATTCTTCAGTTACCTTTTTTGTACTTTTTGTACCTTGGCCGCGTCTGTACTTACGAATAGTTTTCAGCATAGAAATAGCCCACTATGGATATTTATAGGCGACTAAGAGTAAATGTCCTACACGGTTTCACTTAACGAACTCCATTATGTTATCCATTTAGATCGTGTGGGTAATATGTATTTCAAAACGTTAAAAATCCTAATTTGGCGGGAACCCCTGGGAATCGAACCCAGCTGAGACAACACCTGCCTCACGGACAGTTTTGAAGACCGCGTGGGACCACCAGTGAGTGCCCCATTGAGCCCCTTCTAAATGTTTATTTATCGATGTTTATCCGTACCACTCCGACGGTTTCTTTTGACCATTCGCACGGTCCTTACATCGGTTCACACGGTTTATTATAATATAAAAGAATAAGATATTCAATAAAAGTATTATATATCATAAAAGAAAAACTAAAATCAATTAATTGTTAAATTCTACGGTTATATCAACCGGATTTTTAGCTTCTTCGCCAATAATTATCACTGCAATGCCGATTGGTTCTTCCTTAACGGCGAATAGTTCAAGCTGGTATTCAAGTTTAATATCTCCTATTGTAGGATGAGCGATAATATTAAAAGTGTGTAATTAACACATAATGTTATTTAGTTTTAAGCTTCAAGGTGTCATTGCTTCCTTTTCGGATGATGATGTAAATCATATTCCAGTGCAAAGTGTGAGATTAGTCTCGTTTAATTAAATCAATTTAATTAAACTGTTGATAGGATTTAATTTGTTTTTTATGTATCCTTGAAATAAAGGAGGTATTAAAGAGTACGCATATAGCAATAGCATTAGCAAAGTGATGAGTAAATTAATTCTAGATAAAAAATATGTAACTGCGGTAATCATGCAAAAAGGTTCCGATGATCTTCATAAGTTAATACATACCGGTTATATGCTTAAAACAAAGTCACAACGAAACCGTTTTAAATAAAAAAAAGGACCGATCTTCTGGTCCTTTCTCGTTTTGACGGCAACTTCAGCTAAAATTGTTCCGGAGTGGATACCGGGTTATCAATTTTGATTCTGGTTATGCAAAATTTCTAGGCCAATCCTTGTTCAGAACGGTATTGATCTTCGTCCGAAAGAATTTCATTCCTCATTTCTTGGTCTTCCATGTACCAATCACTTTCAGGATTACTTACGAGCGCCTCCAACTCTTCACGGCGCTTATCATAACGAAGCGATAGGTAACGAAGGAAGATTAAAGGTAAAACAAAGTTTTTATACTCAGACGGTGCAACACTGCCCCGGAGTTTTTTAGCTGCATCGAATAAGTCTGATGTGAAATTAATATCAGCTTTTAAAGCCATTAAAAAAACCTCCAAAAATTTTAAGTGCACTTCTTTATTTCAAACCAAAATATGTAAGCTATTCCATCTATACTATATCAAAAAAGGCAATTTTCAACCATGTAGTTATGTGGTAATTATTTGAACAATTTATAATTTTGATATGATAATATACTAATGTAGGCAGAAAATTAGGAGGGATATTATGACCTTAGTAGTTGGAAATAGCTATACAGGAGAAGAATTATTTGAGCATTTATCTGAAACAGATGACATTGTGATTTTAGAAAATGGAGGGGCTATACAAATACTTACAAAGTAGAGAGAGAATATAAAAGTAGTACTGTACACCAAAGAAAAGAGCACAGCATACTAGTACCTATACCAGGAACAAATCTTGTAGAGGTTGAAGATACTGAAATGGATTACCGGTTGAATGATTACATAGAAAGTACAGTATACATATTGAGTTAGAGAAACCACTATTTAGTGGTTTTTTATTTTTAGTTGAATGTATGAATTTGTTTAAAAAGTTACATTCATTTCCCCTATAATATTGGACATAATAAAAAACCATGCTATACTGAGGATAATTAAAAAATATGTTACATTCAAAACATCATAAATAAAGGGCTTTTACCAATGACAAATAAAAAAGATGAAATTAAAGACGTTCAACCAATTAGATCACTAGAAAAGTTAAATGATATGAAGTGGTCACTAAAGAGGCATTGTTCAGAACGTGATTAAATGCGTAAGACTTTTGGCTACTGGTACTTTAAACAAACTAAAGATATAGCGACCTTACAAATGATTCTTAATCACTCACACCCTGAAATAACTTTACGTTATATCGGAATAACTGATGAAGAAATAGAAAACAGCTTGAATAACTTTGTACTTTAGGACATTAGGCTAACAGCTTAGTGTCTTTTTTGTGCATTGCCATTTTTAGAGCAAACGTTCTACCTTGATACACCTAGCTTTTGTGCAAAAAAATTATTTTCAGATTGCCCAAATTTGACCAGCGTCCAAGCGTTATTTTGCCAATAAAAAAGCACCCGAAATGGATGCTAATGGTTATCCGATAGGTTTCTCTTCCTAAAGAACTTTATAAAGTCCTTACCAAATTGTGTAATATGTTTTTTAGGTCTTTCGGGTTCATAATTAAGATCACTAAAGTCTCCACCATCAATAATCAGTTGTGACCTTATTAAGCCTTGCCGTTCTAATTTGTTATCGATATAGTCTATGCTTATTCCATCAAAACTAAAATTCCCCATAGTAAAAGTCACTTGGTCTTGATTTTCCTCATTATAGATTTGCTGTAATCTAGCGATTTCTGTTTTTCTGAGATTTTTAAAAACATCATAATATTGATATAGTCTATCCTCTTCATACATTGAATCATGTATGATAGATTCAAAACCATTAGTAAGTATTCTTACTTTTTCTTCTTGGTCTTCTTCAATAATGTTATTAAAAATTAAAGGTAGTGCTTTTTCTTGAATGAATATTTCTTCATGTTCCCTCAAGATAATTTCGAACAATATCATTTATTTCTGTTAATCCAACTGTTAACTTCCTTATCTTAGCATCTTGCCTTAAATTTTTAATGACTGGTATAGCTTCTGTCCAATTCCGTATATCAAATCGAAAAATTCACTTGCTGGCGTATTCTCTTCAATACCAAACAATTTTTTTGCATATCCATCAAGATTTCCAATAAATCGGTGCTAAAGTATCAATTACCTTATCTGGCAACAATCTAATCCCCTACTTTTCATCTCGTCTACTTAGTTCGACTAAAAAGGGCTATTTTCCTGCTATAAAGGGACATAGTTCAAAAAATGAACGTTATTACTTTCTTTACTTTAATAACTTCTTTCTTTAACAGATTTCTTTTATTCTTTTATTCTTTGATAGTATTCTTTTAGATAATTATTATTAAGTCTGTTTAATTAAGTCTGGATAAAGTAAGGCTGTATAACGTCCATTATCCGAACTATCTCAAGTACAATTCCTGAACTATTGATGTTCATTTATTGAACTGGTTAATCCCTATTCTTGTGACTTTGAAGTACAATTATTGAACTTCCTTTTTTGGCAATAATGCCAATCTCTCTTGCATTCTAATTTCCTCAGGTGAGAGGTCAGTATCAACTATTTTAGGTACAATCTGCCTAGCCTGAATTTTCTGTTCACGGTGTTCCTGATATTCCTTTTTCTGTTGGTTCAGTTGATAACGTTCCTTGTCATGTTCGGCTGTATTCATTAGTTTTTTTTCAAACTCTTGAAGCTGTTCAACTTTGTCAGGAAAATGTCCATACAATTCATTTTTACCTAATGGCTTATAGACTACATAAACATTATTTCCTCTGCTTGTTTTGCTTTTCTGTATTAGTCCAACCTGTTCTAAGGTTTTCAGATATTTATGAATTGTGACCATACTTCCTACACGAGTGTAATTCAGTATCTATGGAATGGTAGAATAGGCATAACCATAATCATTATTGTAAAGCTGTAACAACTTCATATAAACAACCAGATCAGTGTGAGTAATCAATTCTAACTGGACATAATCAAGTAATTCCATTGGCATTATTTCAAAGTTACCTTTGACATTCTCTTTACAAATAATTCCTGTTCCTTGAATAACTGTTTCTGTATTTGACATAATAAATCATTCCTTTTCTGTTATTTTTAGTGGTTCAAAAAATGAACCTTACACTTTCCTACTAACGAAAAGCTAATGAAATAGGACATGTAAAAATAAAAAAAATGCCATGCTTAATAAACATGACATTCAAAGAGTTAATGATACTGTTATTAGAATAAAAAAAGTCTTTTGATTTTCATGGTGAATTTTTATACTCGTTCTTCTAATTGAAGCATTACGTAATGACTATTTATTATTTCCTTAATTAAATCATCTAAAGAAACAGTAATTCCAATATCTTTATCATGGTATTGTTTTATTTTTTTTATCATTTCTAATTCTTCATTATCTAATTCCAATGTTATCCTTTGCATTAGAACCCCTCCAAAATTTATTGATAAGGATATTGTTAATAAAATTAAAACAATTATTCAGGAATCCCCAATAAAATACTAAAGGATGAAAAACAATTTTATCTTTACCTCCTTTTAAAAATACTGTTTAGAGGTGAAAATGAATTATGTTGTCTTTTAACATCTGAATCAGTCATTTGAATATATTTCCTAACCATACTCATATCAGAATGTCCTAATATCTTTTGCAATGAGAAAGGGTCTCCACCATTCATAATATAAAATAACGCACCTGTATGTCTAAATGTATGCGGTGATACCCTTTTATTTGATATACCAGCCATTTCCCCTAATTCAGTTAGTCTCCTTCTCCATGTATTACTAAGAATGTCCCTACCATCATAAGTGACAAAAAGATACTCGCTGCCAAAGTCTTCTGATTCTTTCATATATTCTTCAAGTAGTTTTATTGTTTTAGTTGATATTGGAACGCTTCTACTCCGTTTTGTTTTCGTTTCATGTGGTTCTAATTTGATAAAACCACTTTTTAAATCAACATTACTTCTTTTCATATTAAGTAGTTCAGAAATTCTAACCATTGTGTCCAATAATACATAAATCATTACTTTATCTCTAAAACCAACAAATCTTGAATCGTCACTTTGGTTTAGTAATGCTTTTACTTCTGCTGGAGTAAACGCCTGTATTTCATCCTCAGGTGTTTTAACTGGCTTAAATCGTTCATGTATTGGTTCTTCAATCCATCCCTCTTGATAGCAATAACGAAGGAAAGCACGCATAGTTCTGATACGAACATTAGCTGTTGTAGGTGCTAATCCTTTATCATTAAACATAAAGCCAATATATTCCCGAAAAAATTTCAAGGGTAATTATGTCATTCGATAAATCTCCCCCTGAATAATCAGTAAGATAATGAAAGTGTTCATAGTACTGTTGGATTGTCGGTTTTTGCTTATAGTTCATGAACCTTTCAAACATTTCAAAAAGAGTTAACTTCTGTTCAACAGACCTAACACGGTTTAAACTTTGACTGTTCCTTATACCTTTACGATTAGTTTTACGAATAACAGACATAAAAAAATCCACCTTTCCTTTACAGAAATTAGTGGATTAAACACACTAGTACAACCATAATCGGTCACACTAGGATTATGTAATTTCCCGAAAAAATACTAGTGACTTTATCAAATCAAATCACGGTTCAAATCACTGTCAAATCACAGAAAAAAACTGTTCAAACGTTGATAACACTGAAAAAATTTGGCGGGGCCCCCTGGGAATCGAACCCAGCTGAGACAACACCTGCCTCACGGACGGTTAAGTACGCCTTCATCCAGCCTTCATGTCAAAATCTCATTCAATCAATCCCATATGGTCCTTTCAAGTGATTTGAAATTCTGCGAATTAGTGAGTATTTGAGAGATAATCGCATCTTACTGAGGGAGCTCAATAAAATTGTTATAAAAAGACTAATTATCTGAATTTTTTTGCTTAATCGATTGTTCCACTAAATATTGAGTCCCATATATTAATATTGCCCAAACCACACTCATAAGAGCCCAATTAGTATTATTCCACTTTTTAAATTTAAATAATCCAACTTTTTGAGAGATAAAGAAATAAGGGTAAGCATTAATACTATCTAAAACTAAATTTGTAAGTAAGTATTTGAAAAATTTTCCGTAAGTTAGTTTAAATATCCATAGTGTTCCAACAAAATAAGGACCTAGAAAGTATGTAAAATCTACAGCACCCGGAGATATAGGGTTTTTATTTATCCACCATTTTTTCTTATTAGCAATTATGCTTGTTGTACTTAAGAATAAATTAACAAGACTAGCTACAGGCAAAAATCTAAAAAATGAAGTTTTTCCCATGAAAGGAACAGTTAGCCACGGAATAATTAACTGGGCTAAAGATAATACTTTTTTCTTATTTATTATAACTCACCCCTTAAAACGTGTTTTAGGTATATTATCAACATCTTTTCTGGAAATAATGAGTTATCAGATAAAAATCTTTATTTAAACTAAACTGCACCTATAATTTAAGTACATTCCATCACAATCTTATATGTATATCAAATAAAAGGACGGAACCACTGTGATCCCATCCTTAACAATGCTTTCGTTTTACTTTCATTCGACAAATGACGGAATCCGGAGCAACCCTGCTTTTGTTAAATTCCTATATTTAACCTTGCACTTTAACGGCTCGATAAAATTAAACTTATCATTCTCGGATATGATTTGCTGTTGTAGGAAATAGTTTTTCCGTTCTTTTGATGGCATAAATTCCATAATTCCAGCTGGTCTCCCGTCCAGGAAGTTCAGCAGTAGTCCAAATTTACCTTTTCTTAGCCCCGTAATAAATACATTCTCATATTGGTAGTTAATGACCTTAAGCCACGACTAGCTGCGCTTTCCGACCTTATATGGCGAGTCCTTACGTTTCAATACGATACCTTCTAGCCCCTGCTGCCGGACCAATTCGAAGTAAGCTGGACAATGGCCTTCAATATATTTAACCTTTGCTATTAAACTTGTATCCTGACTGATGATTTTATTTAACAGGTACTTTCTTTCCATTAATGGCTGTCGGGCTGAATCTCATCAAAAACTACGTAGCTTAACCGGCCTTCTACCTGGATCATGTTCCTTGATTGGAACCTAGCCATCATAGCTTCAAAATCCGGCTTTCCTGCAGAGTCAGTAACAACTAACTCCCCATCTAAAACCGTGCCATTCGGAATATCTATCGTTAGTAATTCTGGAAACTTGGCTGTATCCTAGTTTTTGTGTTGCGCGAATAACTTATCTTATTATTAAAGTTTGAAAGTCCAACCAGCTTCAACTCCGTGAATATTGTCGTTATCAAACGGTTCATCTGCCTTTTGCAACGCATTGATGCGATAAACATATATACCACCTTAGTCCTTTCTTTTATTACAAAGTAATTTTTCTCCTTTTTAGACAAGCATACAATCTAATTTGTATTTTTTTCGTAATATGTAATCTATTCTAATTTTTTTATTTAAAAGAGGTGGAAAATTGAAAAATCATAAAGATAAAAAATTAAAAAAAGAACCACACAAAAAAGGACCACACAAAAACCGAAGATGTAATGAATGTAGTCAATCAATCCCATCTAATAATCAAGGGCAATCATTTCAGCTCTTATCTAACACCATAGCAGTAAGCCCTGGAATTTTTGCTGTAGTGAGGAGTGATCCTAAGGATCCATTTATTCCTTGTGCTTTACCACAATCAGGATGCGTCAATGTTCCTACTCCATTTCGTACTTACCCCGGGAGCCCTTTAATTGGACCACTTACTGTACTTCGGGGTTGTGATAGTGACCATCTAGGAGCTAGGGATTTTGCAAATTCTAGAGATATTACGTCAAATGAAACTACCACTTTTGTAGGTCAACCAGTATTTGCTGCAGAATCAGGAAAAATTAACCTCCTTATATCTGGTGGACAAAATTGTACTGGTCCTAATTGTCAGCCAGACCTAGTTGGAATCAGAAGTGATTTTGATCGATACGTTACTCAGTATGTTCATGTAAGTCCTCTTCCTACTCTTGAACCAGGACAACACGTAAATGAAGGGCAACAAATTGGAACGGTTGATTTGTCTGGGGATTTTGTAGGCACACCTACGCCCCATGTTCATATGGCGAGGTATACGCCCGAAGCGAAGCCAACTTGTAACTGGACTGTTACTTTAAAACAGTTCCGAATACCTCCAAGACTGTTTCCTTTTAGATAAAACGTGATTTTTCTCCATCCTATCTATTGGTCCAAAAATTATCAAAAACCTCAACCTTTCTAACTAATAAAAAGTGTCCATCTCATACGGGGTGGTCCTTTTTTATTTTGACGAATGTAACAAAATACCTAAACGTCTACATTTACTGGCAACAGCTAACAAGTTGCTGAAAGTGTTGCAGCCGGGTGATACTCTTGTTGTCATGAAGTTAGATAGGTTTGCCAGGACAGCAGTAGAAGGTATTAATTTAGTTAAATCGTTGCTTGAACGGGCAATTAGTGTTCACGTACTAAATATGGATTAATTGATAACACGCCAACAGGAAAGCTTATATTAACCATGATGCTCGCGTTTGCCGAATTTGAGCGCGATATGATTGTGGAACGAACGCAGGAGGGTAAGGCGATAGCAAAGCAGAACCCAAACTTCCGGTAAGGTAGACCAAACAAATACAGCAAGAAACAAATTGAACATGCTCTTCAGCTGCTGCAGGACAACTCTTACAAACTAGTCGAAGAAATAACCGGAATAAGTAAGTGTACGTTAATTCGGGCTAAAAAACAGAGAATAAGCAAGTTAACTGTTACTTCAACGATTGATCCTTCTGATGGAATCTGAAGCTTAAGTCTCTATTATGAAAGAAAAGCAAACGTATTAAACTTTATTAAAATAAAATAAAGAGCTTGGAAATCCAAGCTCTTCATTTATCTAAATAATGTTCGCACTTTTTTCTTTTTCTTTGTAGGAAATATTTAGCGTCCGAATAGATACATTTAATAATTTTTAAAGAATCATAATGCGAATATGATAATCCCCAATATGGTCTGTTTTTATATTGATGCAAGCCACCACCTTTTACATGGAAGAGGCACTGGCAAATATTGTGAATCCAATTGATAAACGGTTCTGAAGCGCTATATGCTCGGACTCTTAGGTAAGCTTTACCATCCACCATTCTTACTTCAATGCTGCCATCTCCATCAATAATACCACGAAGGAAATCCGGAAAATATTCATCCGGTACATTGATCATCCCAATAGTTAAGCTTTTATCCGGAGTAATCCCTATTGAATTTAAGAAATCATAAAATTTGGGAGTACAAAAAGAAAATGACCATACGGCGTTATCTTTAGTTCGTTTACCAATGTTATACCTTCTCCCTGTTATATTATTTCTTACTATTTTTTCAACTTGGATTAATAAATCCTTGTCTTTAGAATTGATAATAATAGTTCTTCCATCCTTAGATAAACAACCGTCACTTCCGATTATTCCAACTAAACACCAATTGGAGAGCAGTCAAAGTTTCTTCATGTATTCGTAGAACGACGCCGTTACTTTTGGCTGTTTCTGCGATACTCAAACAATTGGCGTTCGCTTTTGCACTGGCCTCACTGACATACAAGAGCCAATTTTTTCTCCCAATGACGTTGGGGTGGATGGCGTTTTCAGCTGGTTATTATCGATTTCAATGCGAGTAAGAATTTATCAAAAACTGTAACCATTTAATGTTTATCCGAATATTTATTAATGATTGCCAGAATATTTAAAAAGCGAGGAGAAAAAAGTATGCCAAAGGGAATGGGAAAAGGAAAAGGAAAAGGAAAAGGAAAAGGAAAAGGAATGGCACGACCTTGTTGTAATCTGTTTTATCAATTACGAGATTTTTACCAAAACGCAGGAGTTCAGCAGATTAAAATTAAACTTCAGAACATAACATCACCAGGTGCACCAGCTGGTCAAATTTTACCAATAGAACGAGGAAATGATATAGAAGAAGTTTTTGTAGACAGCCTTGATTGGTTTGATGAACTAAATTGTAGAATTTTGCTTGAAACAAATTTGGGACAATTGGGTATTCCTGACAGATTCATTGACTGTCAAACTCTTACTGGTACATTTGTAGATGTTGTTCCCTTTTAAAAGGTCTTTTGTCTAAGCGCTAAACATGGAAGGTTTTATTTCTCACATATTTTTTAGTAGGAATCATACAAGGATAACTGGGAAGCAGTCTATAAGCATGAACTTATAAATATTTTTCCAGTTCGTAAAAGTACGCAAAAAAAATCCCTTATTAAACAGAGGGCACTAAAAAAGTGTTCACTTTGAATAATTAACTAGAAATTTCATCAACATACAGTAAATAAAAGAAGTTGATCATATACACGATAGTAGATAATCAACTTCTTTTTTTCTTTCAATGGACTTTTTCAGTGGCCTCCTTTAAAATTGGACACTTTTTATTATCTCCTATTTTAAATACTAAAGGGTAAATACCGTACTTTTCTTATTTTACCTCCCGTAATTCCATTTCCCGTCCTCAAATTGTGGCAGAATGTTCTTTATGTATTGCTTTAATTATTCGATAACACATTCATTTCAAGTTCATCTAAAGTGAATATGATTATTTGCAGAGCTGTTAAATCCATAACTTGGATTTGTGATTGTCCCTTTAAATCATTTTATCATCATAATGTGGTACGACATGGATTAATCACCTCAATAAATAAAAACACTCGTTCGCGTTTGATGATTATTGAATAAAATATTTTCATTCAATCAGTTGACATAAATTATATTATTAATAATAATGGGGATTGTAGGACTAACTAAATCTTGGCTGTAGGAACTATATCTACACTTTATGTCATACAAACCCTTATAAATCAACGATAAAACGCAAAAGGCAATTTGCAACAGTTTCCTATACTGTAGGTCATGGGTTCGTAATATTTATATAAAAACAATAATAAAAACATTCCTCTAGTTAATAAAGGAATGTTTTTATTTATTAGTCATTTTCTAAATATACTATTTATCGGTGAAAACACGTTATGTTGCCGTTTAACATCAGTATCTGTCATCTGAATATATTTTCTAACCATATTCATGTGGGAATGACCAAGAATCTTTTGTAATGAGAAAGGATCACCGCCATTCATGATATAAAATAATGCACCCGTATGCCTAAAAGTATGTGGTGAGACACGCTTATTTATAATTCCGGCCTTCTTACCATAGTCCCGCAAATTATCCCTTATTGTACTATCATTTATTTGCCGTCCATCATATGTAAGAATTAAGTATTCATTCCCGAAATCCTCTGTTTCTTTAATATATTCCGATAATAACTTTATTGTCTTTGTTGATAGCGGAACGGTTCTGGCTTTTCTAGTCTTGGTATCACCGGCTTCTAACTGTATAAATCCACCTTTTAAATCAACATTACATCTTTTTATTGCTATTAACTCTGAAATTCTTACTAAAGTATCTAATAAAATAAAGATAATTACTTTGTCACGGAATCCAGTATATAACTCATCATCTATTACAGCGAATAACTCTTTTATTTCACCTGGTGTTAACGATTCTAGCGTATCTTCCGGTGTTTTAACGGGTTTGAATTTCTCATGTATCGGATCTTCAATATAACCTTCAGCAAAACAAAATCGTATAAATGCACGTATGGTTCTAATTCGTACATTTGCAGTTACTGGTGATAGTTCTTTTTCATGTAACATGTAACCAATAAAATCACGGAAAACATCTACAGTAATGTCATCAGAACTTAAATCCTCCCCGATAAATTCTTTAAAGTATTCAAAGTTCGTATAATAATCATTAATGGTTCTTGGCGCAAGTGCTTCTGTTTGTTTAAACGATATAAAACGGTCAAACATTTCATACAGCGTAAGTTCTTCTGTTACCTTTTTTATATTTTTAACACTTTGTCCACGTCTGTATTTACGTATAGTTTTTTGCATAAAAATAGCCCCCTATGAGTTTTTATAGAAGACTAAGAGTAAATGTCCATCACGGTTTCACTTTTCGGACTAAAACGGTTTTAACGTTTTTATGCCTTTAGACCGTGTGGGTAATATGTATTTCAAAACGTTAAAAATCCTAATTTGGCGGGACCCCCTGGGAATCGAACCCAGCTGAGACAACACGTGCCTCACGGACGGTTTTGAAGACCGCGGGGGACACCAGTGCCCCATTGAGCCCCGTTACAGTTATTACTATACCAAAAAAATGACTTTTACTCAATAATGATATATTGACAATTCCATGTATAAACTCAGAATCTTATAGAAGAAAAGAATATATGATTGTATCGTATAATCATCATACACTCTTTATTCTTTAATTTTCTACAAAGCAAAATAACTTATTCTATTCAGTCCAATCCCTCTAGTCAACTACAGTTAAGTTTCTTTCTTGTCTGAAAATAAGAAAAATTATATAATATGATTGATAGAATAATGATGTAGGTGAATAGTATGTTAGATGGTTGGTTTCTATGGTTTATCCTGTTTTGGGTTGTTATATTAATGGGTTCGTTTGCGATAGGCGGCTTTTTTATGTTTCGAAAATTTTTAAAAAAGATGCCGAAAGAGGATGGCAAATCAGATATGGACTGGGAAGAATATTATGTTAATAACACGATTCATCTATGGCATCAGGAGGAAAAAGAATTGCTTGCAGATCTAGTATCTCCTGTTCCAGAACTGTTTCGTGATGTTGCCAAACATAAAATTGCCGGAAAAATCGGGCAGCTTGCTTTAGAGGAAAAGGTAAATAGAATTGACCAAGATATAGTTATTCGGGGTTATATCATGGCCACACCTAAACGTGATCATAAATTCCTCCGTAAGAAATTAGAAGAAAAACAGATTGAGCTTACACCTTATAACCATTTATTTTAATCATGATAAAAGGCATCGATCATAGTAAATGATCTGATGCCTTTTTTAGTTTCATATGATCTTGTTTAGTTTAGTTCTTTAGATAGCTTTTGATAGTTCCTGTACATTGCCAAGCGCCATGGAACGATCATACTGAACGCAAGTAAGAAGAACATTCCGCTGAGTTCCCCAAAATCAATTGTTGTACTAAGTACGAGCTTCGCGGCAATCCGGACTACTAAAAGCCCTATTAAGATAAAGATAAACGCTCGGGAACGTTTCAAATAGATATCCTGATCTTTAATTTCAAATTTTGATGTCTTAATTAATAGAATTGAAAATAACATGCCGACCACAATGGATTCCATGATTTCCATTGGCGTTAACCGAAATTGTGGAACTACATACATAAATGCACCAGTACTCATAAAGAGCGGAGGCAATAATATTTTTTTTACTGAAGCAGGCTTCTTTGCTGCTTTCATTCGAACGAACATGGCAAAAACAGCCATTCCAACAGCACCTACTGAAGAAACAAGGACTAAATCCATATATTTATTCATCCCTTTTTGTTTAAATCAAATGCATTAACATTATATCCTATCCAAGCCAAACGGTGAAACCATTATGCATCATATATTGTAGGAATAAATTAAAAACTAATCGTAACATAGCAAAACAACAAATTATGTGATTGAAATCCTTTAGTGACATATAAACAATATCTAAAAGTTAAAAAGCTGGCAACTATATTTCGCTGCCAGCAATACCAATTTCTTATTTTAATACCCTTTCAATGGAATCCACTACGCGCGATGCATCAAAAGGTTTGACAATAAAGTCCTTTGCGCCGGATTCAATGGCCTCAACAACCATTTTCTGCTGGCCCATTGCAGAACACATAATTACTTTTGCATTTGGGAATTCGCTTTTTATTTCTTTCACAGCTTGGATACCGCTTACTTCGGGCATTGTAATATCGAGAGTGACTAAATCAGGCTGTAACTCTCGATACAAACGAATCGCATCTCTTCCATTTTCTCCTTCTCCTATGATCTCATGTCCTGCCTTTGTAAGAATAGTAGATAAAGTCATTCTCATAAACTTTGCATCATCAACAATTAGAATTCTCGCCAAAACCTTTTCCTCCTTATGTAACAACAGCTAGCAAGCCAAGATCTATATAATAATGTCATTAAAAACATGATTCAATTATTAAATATAAAGGAAGCAATGGTTATTTACAATTAATGTATAGATCTATTCACAGGAATGTGCGGAAATTCTACAGGACGTGAAATCATTTTATTTTAGAACCCTTTAAAACCGCCAAATAGAGCTGATAACAATGAAATCATAACCGTCATCCAATCAAAAAATAAGAAAATTCCAATTATAATCATCAACCAGCCGCCAATTTTCATAATTTTCATATTATGTTTCCGTATCCAGCCCATCTTTCCAATAAAAAAGGAAAGGATGAAAAACGGTATCGCAAAGCCTAATGTGTATGCGATCATATACAACATACCTGATTCCGGATTTGTTCCTGCCAATAAAATAACCGACATGAGGATTGGTCCTGTACAAGGTGTCCAACCAGCAGCAAAAGCCATCCCGATTAGAATCGAGCCGATAAATCCAGACGGCCGGTTTTTAAATTCAAAACGTCGGTCCTTCATCATAAATTCAGGATTTAAAATCCCTACAATCATTAAACCAAATAATACGATAAAGATGGCACCAATTTGACGAATTAAATCCTGATAATTCATAAAGAAACTGCCAACAAAAGATGTCCCGAAACCGATTGCAATAAAAATAATCGAAAATCCGATTAGGAAAAAGAGTGTATGCAGCATACTCCGCCTTTGCAGCATCCCGTTATCACTTTTCAATTCTCCCACTGACATCCCTGTAATATAGGAAAGAAATGCCGGGTAGAGTGGGAGACAGCACGGTGAAATAAAGCTTAAAAAACCTGCCCCCATCGCAATAAAAACGTTTAAATCGGTCATAATCGCGTCCCCCATTCGTGAATCCATATCCATTCTACCAAAGGTTGACAGGAAATGATATTTTTTGAACTATGAATATTTTGTGACAATAATGAATTTTCATTGCATGATTTATTCATGCCCTTCTACATCTTCAAGCCTAACTCTTCAGTCATTATGTATCAATTCCATAAAGAAAGCACTCATACTCTGAGTGCTTGTCTAAATTACTTACCCTGCTGCTTATTCATGGCGTTCATCATTTGATTAATTTTCTTCTGTGATGGCTTCATTCCCATTTGCATCATCATCATTTTTAGCATTTGTTCGTTAATTGGTGGATTTTTCTTCAAATAGCTCATCATGTATTTACGAGCGATGAAAAATCCTAGTGCCACACCAGCAATCAATGCCAATGCACCTACTAGAATGTACATACCCATTCAAACTTCCTCCTTCATGTTGTCTATCATACAGTGTACTAGACCAAAGGATATTATACAATAAAATCAAAACGATTTCTTTACCTTCTAAACAAATTTTCTTTCTTTAATCGGCTTTAGCCAGCCGCATCGCTGATGATCAAGATCAATGGCAATGAAAGAAGACTCTGTCTTCCTCAGCACTTCAAAAAATATCGTCTCTGCTTCGTAATTTCCATTGGCCTTCAACACTAAACAATATCCTTGAATTTCTAATTTTGCCGTACTTCGTTTCCCTATTTCTAAATAGTATGTTCCATTATTTGTATAAAAATCCTTATTATTTTCTAAATATTGTGTGACAAAAAGATGTATCTTTAGTTCTTGGATCGGTTTCAGAATAAAATCGATCTGTTTTTCTAAAATCTTTTTATATTCTCCAATTGCCTCTTTATAGTCTTTAAACAGTTGATAGACCATCCGTTCTTTTCCGAAGTAATGGGAGGCAAACTCATCATCAATTAAATAAAGTTGATATGTTCTCACCCTAATCCTCCTCTAATCTACCCTTTCCTATATTATAAGGAATCAGAGCTAAAGAGGATGTCTGTTTCTGTCAAAAAACTAGCCTATTTTTGTCGAATTCAAAATATTAACACGATTATCACATTTACTTTACATGTATAATCAGGTAGAATCCCAAATTATTTATTTCTTATTCACCTAATGATCTAATTTATGCTTGTAAAAAATTTTACACAACCGGCTTAAAATGAGCTAAAATTATGTTAAAATACGAAGTTTGTTTTCAAGATATAAAATAATGCGAACAGTAATTAAAGGGAGAGACATTCATGCTGCAGCAGATTAATAAAAAACTTGAAAAAATGATGCCTTTTATTACGCCTACCGGTGTTATACTAGGTATTCTGTTTTCCTATTATATAAAGGATTTTTCATTTTTAGTTCCATGGCTTTTTGCTTTTATGACGTTTGAGGGCAGCTTGAGCATGAGTTTTCGTTCCATAACCGGGGCAGTTACACATCCCCTTCCCGTCATCATTGCACTAACCTTTCTCCACATTGGAATGCCGCTTTGGGCTTGGTCAGTTGGTCATATCACATTTAATGGGGATGCACTAACCATTACAGGATTCATACTAGGTATGGCCATTCCAACAGGAGTTACAAGCTTTATTTGGGTTTCAATGAAAAAAGGGAACTCGGCTTTAACGCTTGCCATTATTCTGATCGATTCCTTAATCGCTCCATTTATTGTTCCTTTCAGTTTATCCATTTTGGTTGGGCAAAAAGTGGATTTAGACGTATTCAATATGATGAAAGGTCTCTTTTTTATGATCGTTCTTCCATCCATTGCCGGGATGCTTTTAAATGAGATGACTAAAGGAAAAGTAAAAGAAATTTGGAAACCAAGATTGTCTCCAATTTCAAAGATTTTTCTTGGTCTTGTCGTTATGCTGAACGGAGCAGTAGTAGCACCCTATATAATGGAAATGCATCTAAAACTGCTTTTTATTATTCTAGTTGTCTTATTTATTTCGGCTACAGGTTATTTATTCGCCTTCTTATTAAGCAAGCTATTGCATTATGATAAAGAAACAACCATCACTTTAACCTTCTCAGGAGGGATGAGAAATATTAGTGCTGGTGCGGTAATTGCTATGGCTTACTTCCCGTCCGCTGTCATCATTCCGGTTGTTGTGGCAATGCTTTTTCAACAAATCCTGGCTTCCCTATTTGGAGCGTTTTTAGATAAGCATTATTCATACGAAAAAGTAGAAGAAAAGACTAGAATGACTATATAGTTTATTATCCAGATAAAGCAAAACGAGGAGATTATTGGAGATCTCCTCGTTTTGCTTTATTAATAAATATTGAAATTGATTTAAAATTAAAGAGCTTTTACTTTTGCAACGACATTTTCTACTGTAAATCCATACTCTTCTATGATCTTTTCACCCGGTGCAGATGCCCCAAACTGATCAATGGCAAGAACATCTCCTTCATCACCGGCATAACGGTGCCAGCCTAGAGAGGATCCCATTTCTATGGCTAATCTCTTCTTAACAGATTTCGGAATCACACTTTCCTTATATTCCTTGGACTGTGATTCAAATCGATCCCATGATGGCATGCTTACAACAGAAGCATATATACCTTCAGTTTCCAATGCTTTTTGCGCTTCAATCGCAAGATTTACTTCTGAACCAGAAGCAAGCAATAATACATCTGCTGTTTCCTTATTAGCAGGTGATACAACATATGCACCTTTTGCTACGCCGTCATAGGCAGCCTGCGCAGACCCTTTTATTGTTGGTAGGTCTTGTCTTGTTAGAACAAGTGCAGTTGGTTTATCCGTTGATTCAATCGCCAGTCTCCATGCAGCAGCAGTTTCGTTGCCATCAGCCGGACGGATGACAGAAAGATTTGGCATTGCACGTAAAGCTGCTAATTGTTCAACAGGTTCATGTGTTGGACCATCTTCTCCTACTGCAATACTATCATGAGTAAATACATATGTGACAGGCAAAGACATTAGGGCAGCTAAGCGGATAGCTGGGCGTAAATAATCAGAGAATACAAAGAATGTACCACCGAATACCTTCAAGCCGCCATGGAGAGCCATACCATTCAAGGCAGCACCCATTGCAAATTCACGCACACCAAACCAAATATTTCTGCCTTCATAAGAACCAGGTAAGAAGTCAGCTGTTCCTTTGATCAATGTTTTATTAGAACCTGCAAGGTCAGCAGAGCCGCCAAATAGAGAAGGGAGATTTTTAGCAATGCCATTCAACGCTTCACCTGATGATGCACGGCTAGCAAGAGCTTTTCCTTCTTCGTATACAGGAAGATCTTTATGCCAGCCTTCAGGTAATTCATTATTGATTGCTTGTTCGAGCTCTTTTCCTAATTCAGGGAAATCATTTTTATATTGCGCGAACAGTTCATTCCATTCTTTTTCTTTTTTCTCACCCTGCTCAAGAATTAACTTTTTAAATTGATCGTAAACTTCTTGAGGAACATGGAAATCCTCTTCAAATGTCCAGTTGTATGCTTCTTTCGTTAATTTAATTTCTTCTGATCCAAGTGGAGAACCGTGGGAAGCAGATTTACCAGATTTATTAGGTGAACCGTAACCAATTACTGTACGAACTTCAATTAATGTTGGTCTCGTTTCATCCTTTTTCGCTTCTTCTAACGCATTTGCAATTTCTGTTAAATCGTTACCATCTTCAACACGTAGGTATTGCCATCCATATGCTTTAAAACGATTTTCAACACTTTCTGAGAAGGATTGGTTTAAATCACCATCAAGTGAAATATCATTTGAATCATATAGAACAACTAGTCGGCCTAACTTGAGGTGACCTGCTAACGAAGCTGCTTCTGCAGAAACACCTTCCATTAGATCTCCATCACCACAAATACCGTATGTATAATGATCTACCACTTTATAATTGTCCTTATTATAGACTTCAGCTAAGTGTCTTTCAGCCATTGCCATACCAACGCCCATGGCAATCCCTTGACCTAACGGACCTGTTGTTGCGTCAACGCCAGAAGTATGTCCATATTCAGGGTGACCTGGTGTTTTACTTCCCCATTGACGGAACTCTTTTAAATCCTCCATACTTACATCATAACCTGATAAATGAAGTAAGCTATACAATAACATTGAACCATGACCAGCTGAAAGAACAAAGCGATCACGGTTGAACCACTTAGGATTTTTAGGATTATGATTCATAAAACGGCTCCATAATGTATAAGCCATTGGTGCAGCTCCCATAGGCATACCTGGATGACCAGAATTAGCTTTCTCAATTGCATCAATTGATAATGTTCGAATTGACGCAATCGCTAAGGAATCGACTTGATCAAACATGAAAAAAACATCCTTTCCAATATGTATTGAATAGTAATACTTTTAAGTATCTCCATTCGCTAATTTACTACGCTTTTAATATTATAGGGAGAAGGTTTTTTATTCAACAAATTCTGTAAAAAAAACTTTATTTTTACATGGTTTCCCGCAGTTTTTAATAAACGGGCAATGTAATGCGATATCACTAATATTGAATTACTTACATATTATTTCCTTAATAAAAGATCTTATGTAAAAAAAAGAGCTAACTTTGTTCGTGATTCTGCTCATGATAAATCACTAGTCAAAGTTAGCTCCTTTTATTAATGTAGATTTTTGCGTTGTATTTTTTTTAGTTTTTCTGGTGTTACATCGTTTCCATTTGGATCTATGACCGTGACAGATTTTAATGTATTTAGCATTGATGAACGAAATGTTTGCAGGTATTCACCACGAAGTTTGGATTGCTCCTTTGCTTCTAGTTCTGTTAACCCTGTTTCTTTTGCTTTTTTAGCTAATTCATTAATCCGCGCTAATTTTTCTTTCGAAAGCATGTTGTCCTCCTTACTGAGTACTAATCATCTCTAATCAATAGGATACAAGACATCGTACTAAAATCAAGTCTTTTTGACAACTATTTTGCCCTTTCTTCTTTTTCGTCCATATATTCCTGGTATCTTCGATGAACAGTTGCTTTTGAAATAGAAAAACCAAATCCCTTTAATGTTGCAGTAATTTCAGAAAATGTGAGACCGTTATTTCGCAAGCGAATAATCTCCTCAATTGGTGCAGAAATCTTCTCCCTTCCCGCATTTTTTCCTTGATTTTTTAGATTATTTTGCGGTTTATAACCATTATTTATCGCTCTGTTCATGCCTCGTTTTATTTTAACATTATGTAATTTTCTCTGGTATTCCTCTACCATGCCGACAATTTTTAAAACCATTGAATCGGAATCGGAAAGCTGTAGTTCTCCGTTATGTGAAATGCTGTAAAGTTTAACCCCTTCTTTTAAAATGCAGTGTAGCAGCGCAATTTTTGCATTTCCTCTTCCCAATCTTGTTTCGTCTTGAATTAATACTGCTGAAGCTTGTTTATCGCTTATTAGAGATAGCAGCTCTATGATTCCATCCCTATCTAAATCATATCCGCTTGCCTGCTCTTTAATCACTTTAATAACGTCAAAGTGATTCTTCTTTGCCAATTCCAATAATTCTATTTCTTGACGTTGAAGTGACGTTTCCTGCGCTTCTTTATCAGTACTTACTCTGCAGTAAACGATCGCTCTCATTTTCTCTCACCCTGTCATTCTCTTTATTTACTAGCTAAATCTTGAGTTTCATTCAATTCAATATTTCCTGCCTTTATCGGAATGATGATATTTTCACCTGAAAATATGTGATCACCAGAAATACCATTATACTGCTCAACCCATTTAATAAATTCCATTTCTGACAACCCATGTTGTCCTTCGTATTTCTGTGATATCTCCCACAATGATTCGCCTGCTGATACTGTTATTGTTACATAATGATCAGGTGAAGATGGTAAATTTATCTTTAGAACTACTAAGGATAGCATACTTAAAACAACTAGAATAATAGCATATGAATAATTTCCCCACAATTTTTTCA
This sequence comes from Niallia oryzisoli, assembly GCF_036670025.1. Lineage (NCBI taxonomy): Bacteria > Bacillati > Bacillota > Bacilli > Caryophanales > Bacillaceae > Niallia > Niallia oryzisoli. The sequence continues at coordinate 3,216,967 of NZ_CP137640.1, forward strand.
TGTTCAGCACCTCATTTTTCGAATGTACGTTCTGTTTATAGGTTCATTATAGTACGAACATTTGTTTTATGTCAACGTTTTTTAGAACTTATGTTTGTATGCTATCACATTTCGTGTTATTATTAGTATAATAAGAAAATAATAAGGGGTGATAAAGATGGCAAAACTATCAAAACGTCAACAAGATATCCTCGAATTTATTAAGAATGAAGTAAAACTAAAAGGCTATCCACCTTCTGTCAGAGAAATTGGCGAAGCAGTTGGACTAGCATCCAGCTCAACTGTTCACGGTCATTTAGCGCGTCTTGAAACTAAAGGTCTTATAAGAAGAGATCCGACTAAACCAAGAGCAATTGAAATTCTCGATATAGATGAAGAGGCAAATATTCCAAAGAGTAAAGTGATTAATGTGCCAATCGTCGGGAAAGTAACTGCAGGACAACCGATTACAGCGATTGAAAATGTAGAAGAGTTTTTCCCGCTGCCCGAAAGCCTTGCGCCTTCTGATGAACAATTATTTATGCTTGAAGTTATGGGTGATAGTATGATCGAGGCGGGTATACTTGATGGAGATTATGTTATTGTGAGACAGCAAAGTACTGCAAATAATGGTGATATTGTAGTTGCAATGACAGAAGAAGACGAAGCTACAGTAAAACGTTTCTTTAAAGAAAAGGATTACTTTAGACTACAACCAGAAAATTCTGCCCTAGATCCTATTATTCTTAAAACGGTTTCAATTTTAGGAAAAGTTATTGGTGTATACCGTCATATCCATTGATTGTTAAGCAACTAAAAAGGCGTAAGTTTCCCTACTTAAAAAAGCAAAGAATCTTACGCCCATCCATTTCAATGTATTTTCTTATTTAAACCAGCCTTTTTCTCTTGACCTCTTAATCGCCTCAATCCGATTCTTAACTTCCAATTTGTCTAAAATGGTAGAAATGTAGTTTCGCACTGTTCCTGACTTTATGCGAAGCTCGTCAGCTATCTCTTTCGTATTTTTCCCATCTGCAACTAGCTCTAACACTTCTTTTTCTCTTTCGGTTAATGGATTTTCTTCACTATAAAAATCATCCATTAATTCTGGTGCATATACCCTTTTTCCCGCCATAACACTGCGAATGGTATTTGCCAGCTCTTCACTTGGGCTATCCTTTAAGAGATAGCCGCTTACACCTGCTTTTAAGGCACGCTGAAAATATCCCGTACGGGCAAACGTTGTTAGTATTATCACTTTACATCCAAGACCATTTAACTCTTCTGCAGCCTCAAGTCCGCTTTTAATTGGCATTTCAATATCCATAATGCATACGTCCGGTTTATATTTATGTACGAGAGAAATCGCTTGTTCGCCATTGCTTGATTTCCCTACTACTTCCATATCTTCTTCTAAATTTAGTAACGAGCCTAGAGCGCCTAACATCATTTGCTGGTCTTCAGCGATAACGATACGAATCATTCATTTACACCTCCACCTATTCGTTTTGTTTAACCACATTTGGCACTTTAATGATTAAGGTCATTCCTTGATTTGATTCTATTTCCAATGAGCCATTTACAAACTCTAATCTTTCCTTCATGCCTAAGATTCCATTTCCTTTATCATTTAGATTTTCGTCCGCAATTCCAATTCCATCATCACTTATAGTAATGACGATTTCCTTGCTGGATTGCTGAAAGGAAATGCAGCAAATAGAGGCTTTGCTGTGTTTTACTACATTCGTTACTGCTTCCTTTAAGCACATACTTAAAATATTTTCTAGAAATAACGAAACGTTGGACAAAGTGTTTTCTCCCTCGAGCTTTAAATTAATTTCAGCAGCATCGAGTAATTGTTTTATATGGATGATTTCTTCTTTAAGCCTTGTACCACGCATATTCGATACCATTTTTCGAACTTCATTTAAGGCTGTTCTTGCAGTTTGTTGAATATCTTTTAATTCAGCTCGTGCTTGTGATGGATCTTTATCAATAATTTTTCTTGCCAAATCACTTTTTAATCCAATCAGTGAGAGCTTTTGACCTAATGTGTCATGGAGATCACGTGCAATTCGTTGCCGTTCCTCTTGAACAATTAGATCTGATATTCTTTTATTGGCAAAGGCAAGCTGTGTTTCTAATTGCTCACGTCTCTTTCGATTGTATATACTAAATGGCATTAATATCACACTAATCCAGATAATAACGATAAACGGCAATTGCTTTAAGAAAAGCTCATCTTGAATAATAAAATTATAATTGATTGCTACTGTTGAACTTACCAAATGAATCACATAAAAGGTAATATAGGCTACTTTATTTTGGAAATTTCCAATCAAATAAGCAAGGAAAAATGCAAAATAGACATACCCTAAAAAACTTGTCATCGTAATGGAAATGACAATAAGTAAACTAGTCCATAAATATTTAACCCAGCCTTTTGAAACAAAGGCAAATCGATAGGAAATAAAAAAGAAAATCGATAATACAATACCTGTTACAATTTCTGCTACTGATGACCATTGAAATATAAAATAAAACGGTAATACAGCGAAGAGAGCCCATATATATGGGGATACTCCCGTGCTGCTGTAAAAGAACTGAAATTTTTTTTTCATTCAGGAACCTCTTTATATAGGATAGCTATATCATAACAAAAGAAATGAAGGAAGTCTTAAAAAAGGTCCTTTTACTCCCCTAATTTATGAAATAAACAAAAAAGTGGAATACAAAAAACCTCGCCGTATAGAGCGGCAAGGCTTTTTTTATTAATAAACAGACATATACTGTTCTCTTTCCCAAGGATGTACCTGCGTACGGAACATATCCCATTCAATTTCTTTTGCTTCAATAAAGTGTTCAAAAATATGCCCACCGAGTGCCGAAACAATAACTTCATTTGATTTTAAAATTTCAATTGCTTGAGCTAATGTTGCAGGAAGATCAGTAATCCCTTCTGCAAGACGCTCTTCTTTATCCATTGCATATATGTTGCGGTCAACTGGTGCTGGAGGAGTTAATTTATTTTTCACTCCGTCAAGACCAGCTATTAATAGAACAGCCAATGCTAAATAAGGGTTTGCAGCTGGATCTACACTACGTACTTCAACACGTGTACTTAATCCGCGGGAAGCCGGAATACGAACTAATGGTGAACGATTGCTTGTTGACCACGCAACATAGCATGGAGCTTCATATCCAGGAACTAGACGTTTATAAGAGTTTACTGTCGGGTTTGTAATTGCAGTGAATGATTCAGCATGTTTCACAATACCGGCAATAAATTGACGAGCAGTATCACTTAACTCTAAGTCAGCCTTTGGATCATAGAATACATTTTCACCCTTATTAAATAAAGATAAATTACAGTGCATACCAGACCCAGCAAGACCAAATAATGGTTTTGGCATAAATGTCGCATGCAATCCATGTTTACGGGCAATTGTTTTTACAACTAATTTAAATGTTTGGATATTGTCACAAGCTGTAATTGCATCCGCATATTTAAAGTCAATTTCGTGTTGCCCTGGAGCAACCTCATGGTGTGAGGCTTCGATTTCAAAGCCCATCTCTTCAAGCTCAAGAACAATATCACGACGGCAGTTTTCGCCAAGATCTGTAGGAGCTAAGTCAAAGTAACCGCCACTATCATTTAATTCTAGTGTTGGTTCACCTTTTTCATCAAGCTTGAATAAGAAGAATTCCGGCTCAGGTCCGAGGTTGAAATCAGTGAATCCAAGTTCTTCCATTTCCTTCAAAACTCTCTTGAGGTTATTACGCGGGTCCCCTGCAAAAGGTGTTCCATCTGCATTGTAAATATCACAGATAAAACGAGCAACTTTCCCCTTCTCAGCTGTCCAAGGGAAAACTACGAAAGTATCTAGATCCGGATATAAATACATATCTGATTCTTCAATCCGTACAAATCCTTCAATTGAAGAGCCGTCAAACATCATTTTATTTTCAATGGCTTTTTCAAGCTGGCTGATTGGAATTTCTACGTTTTTAATAACTCCTAAAATATCCGTAAATTGAAGACGGATATATTTAACGTTTTGTTCTGTGCACATGCGTCTAATATCATCTTTTGTATACTTTGCCATAATGATCATTTCCTCCCTGATGCTTTCTGCAATTTACATATGACTAACCTCTTTTAACGTTGAATCAGTAAGATGTTATCATAAATAACTTTTGTCTCAATCTTACTTTTTAATCATTCTAGTGAAAAAAGCGGTACATATCTCCTTGACGTAATGTTGGTCGATTGAAGCGGCCAGCATTTGTTAATTCTTTTCTGAGCAGCTTTCTTATTTCGTCATTTGTAAGCTCTCGCTTATCTTTTAATGCTTGTTTTTGCAACTCATGTTCAATTGATTGTTCTTCTTTAACGGCAAAAATTTGTTTTATTCCTGCCAGGTTAACACCTTGGTCAATTAAATCTTTAATTTCCAATAAGGTGTCGATATCATTCAAGGAATAGAGTCGGCGATTTCCTTCACTTCTTTCAGGGTGTACTAACCCGTGTTCCTCATAATAGCGAATTTGCCGAGCGGTTAGATCAGTAAGCTGCATCACAGTCCCCATTGGAAATAGCGGCATTGAGCGACGAATTTGACTTCCTGTCATTGGCTTTCCTCATTTCCTCTCTCTTTAAGTTCTTGATATTAGTATATGTCGCGTAAGAAAAGTTGTCAATATAATGTTAGAATTACTCACATAGGAATATCAACTTTTTTCTGATTTAATTATTAGATTGATATCCATAAAGCATACTTTTAATTAACGTTGCCCGACAGTATGTAATATCAAAGAATAGAGACTTGCACTCTTCCATTATCCTTCCATATACTATCGTAGTTTTGATATGGAGGGACAATATATGTTTCCTATTCACTATCCTTATTATAGAGATCAAAGACAAACAAAGAAATTGCTCAAAGATCTTGAGAAGGCGATTGATGGTGAATTTAGCGCCATCCAGCGCTATGCAAACATTGCCCAATTGGCACGTACCGACAAAGAACGAAAACAAATTCTTGAAATTCGCAAAGATGAACAAAAGCATTATAAACAATTTGTTCATCTTTATACACAATTAACTGGGAAGCAGCCACAGCCAAAGATAACGGAAGAATGTCCTAACTCTTATCGCAAAGGCATTGAATTCGCTTTACGCGATGAGCAGAATACAGTTGATTTTTATTTAGATATCGCAGATGAAAGCAATCATCCATATATAAAAGAAGTTTTTCGGCGTGCCGCTGCTGACGAACAAAATCATGCCGTCTGGTTCTTATATTTCTTAGTAAATCTTAATTGGCTTCGCTCTTAGTAAGTTTGTCAAAGACTATATAATCAAGAGAAAAAAGGAAGAACCAATGCTTCGATTCTTCCTTTCTATCTCATTTTTCACTCTAACATTATGCTCTATCCAATTGAAGCAATCCTTTTTCAAGGAGTGAATTTAAGGCGATGCAAATAGCCATTTTCACATGTGAATAGGTTAATCCGCCTTGAACATAGGCTACATAGGGTGGTCTAGTTGGACCGTCAGCAGTGAGTTCAATGCTTGCCCCTTGAATAAACGTACCGGCAGCCATGATAACATCATCTTCATATCCAGGCATATAAGATGGATATGGTGTGACATGCGAATTGACAGGTGATGCAAATTGAATGGCCTGGCAAAAAGCAACCATTTTATCACGATCATCAAACTGAACGGATTGAATCAAGTCAGTCCGCTTACTGTCCCATGTTGGATTCGAATTCATCCCTAAACGTTCAAGCATGGCCGCAGTAAATACGGCTCCCTTTAAAGCTTGCCCTACAACATGTGGAGCAAGAAAAAAGCCTTGATACATTTCCAGTAGGCTGTATAACGAGGCACCCGCCTCAGCACCAATACCCGGTGAAGTCAACCGGTACGAGCAAGCTTCAACCCATTTTTGTTTTCCAACAATATAACCACCGGTTTTAACTAAACCTCCCCCGGGATTTTTTATCAGAGAACCCGCCATTAAATCTGCTCCAACATGACAAGGTTCCATATCTTCGACAAATTCTCCATAACAGTTATCAACAAACACAACCACTTCAGAATTAATTTCCTTCACAAATCGGATCATTTCTTCAATTTCAGCAATGGTGAAGGATGGCCGTGTTGCATAGCCTTTCGAACGTTGAATTCCTATCATTTTTGTATTTGCCTTCATGGCTTTTGCAACAGCCTCGAAATCTACCCTGCCATTTTCACATAAAGCAACACTTTGATATGTAATGCCAAATTCCTTTAAAGAACCAGATCCATTTCCCCGTAAACCAACTATTTCCTCGAGGGTATCGTATGGTTTTCCTGTTATGTATAAAAGTTCATCCCCTGGTCTTAGTACACCGAATAAAGCGATTGAAATTGCGTGGGTTCCAGAAATAATCTGCGGTCTGACCAACCCTGCTTCAGCACCAAATACATCCGCATAAATTTTTTCAAGTGTATCTCTCCCGTAATCATCATAGCCATAGCCTGTTGATGGGATAAAATGAGAATCGCTGACTTTATTCTGTTGAAAACTTTTTAACACGCGAAATTGATTTTGATCCATTCTTTCATCTATTTCTGTATGAATGGATTTAATTTGCTGCTCCACTTCTTCTACAAGCGGCTTTAATACTTCCCCAAATGTTAATGATTGAAACATGTCTTTCCCCTATCTATTTACAGTATATTTTTGCAGCTGTCCAACGATTGGATGATCGGCTAACGAATATCCTTTACAGACATACCATTGGTTGTCTTCGTCAAATGTCAATTCTCTTAGAATCGTTTCATTTTTTAATTGTGACAGCAATTTCCCTTCAGTTGAAGGTACTTCTACATGATAATAATTCATCATGCTGATCATTTTGTTTTCAATTGCTTGTTTTAATAACAAACGATCTTTTTCATCTAACGCACTAATTTGAATCGATTCATTCTTCGCAGAAGGTACAAAGTCTTGATGCTGGACATCTTTTTTATTATACACTGTAATCTGTGGAATTTGTCCTTGATCTAGTTCTTCTAACAGTTCATTAACGGTTTTTTCATGCTGAAAATGATCAGGATTAGAAGAGTCTACTACATGAAGAATGAGATCTCCTTCTTTTACTTCTTCAAGTGTTGAACGAAATGCAGCAATCAGGCTTGTCGGTAAATCTTGAATAAACCCTACTGTATCAGTCATTAGAACTGTAAAACCACTCGGTAAAATACACCTTCTTGTCATCGGATCTAGCGTTGCAAACAACTGATTTTCTTCAAGCGAAGCAGCTTCTGTCAATCGGTTGAACAGCGTTGATTTCCCTGCATTTGTATATCCGACAATCGCAACCTGAAAGGCCCGGTTTTTCTTACGTCTTTCACGGTACCGCTCGCGATGCTGAACAATACCTTTTAGCTGTGTTTCAATATCATGAATTCGATTCCGAATGTGGCGGCGATCGGCTTCAAGTTTCGTTTCCCCAGGGCCTCTAGTACCGATTCCGGCACCAAGCCTAGATAGCTGCGTTCCTTGCCCGCCAAGACGAGGCAGTAAATACTGCAATTGAGCCAATTCCACTTGTAATTTTCCTTCTTTTGACCTTGCCCTTTGTGCAAAAATATCAAGGATTAATTGTGTTCGGTCAATAATTCTTGCTTCAATCTGTGCGGCGAGGTTCCGAACCTGACTTGGTGATAATTCATCGTTAAAAATGACTAAATTAACTTCCAGTTCTTCAACTAGTGCTTTTAATTCTTCGACTTTTCCTCTTCCAATATATGTCGCATTATCTACTCGCACTCTTTTTTGGGTTAATTGAGACAAAACCTTTCCATTAGCAGTTTCAGTTAATGATGCTAATTCTTCCATTGAATATTGGAATGGCAAATCATCCTCTGTTGTCTGGCAGCCAACAAGAATTACTTTTTCCTGTTCTGTTTTTTGCTCCACCATAACCCCTTCTTTCTGCTTTTTTTTAATCATACCAAATATCAAAAACAAACACTAATTACCATTTATTTTATAGAGAACAGAAGTTAAGTATGTTTAATAAAGTAGTTTTTTAAGAAACGAATATATTCCGTTTTTATTTATAAATAAGAATTTTCTCATAGATTCCAACAAAAATTTTAGTATAATAGAACCATAAAAAACCATTAAATATAAGGATTTTCTACCCTTTTCTACTATTACATGGGGGATCAATCATGAATGTTTTAAATGAATACGAGTTGCAACCATACATATATGAATCAGCCGACGTTTGTGTATGGGAGATGTCTCTCAAAACTCATAAAATAACCTATTTGTCTCCTTCAATTGAATTAATATCATGGCTTCCTTCCGGCGCACTCATACAATCCCCTTCACTCTGGCTGAATCTGATTTACCCAGAAGATATTGAAACCGTTACTAAAATGTAAAGAGAATTATTGAATAGAAAACCTAACCTGTATGAATATCGCATTATATGTCCTGATGGCGAATTGCGCTGGCTGATGATTCAAACATTTATTAAAAGTTTAATGCGGATGAATTTAAACAATATAGTATGGTTCCACTAATGAATCAATTAAAGTTTGAATATAATAAAGAGCTATTGTTACCAGACTGCAGTTTTATTAAAATCACTGATCTTGCCCAATTCTTTCATCACTAGATAGGAATGATTAATATGAAAGATAAGTAAAATAAGCTTGTTGTATTATGACTGGCTATTTTTACTTATCTTTTATTTTTTGATTTACAATTAATGTTTTTAGCCGTAGTATAAACACATAAAATTTATAGGTCTACTCTCGGAAGAAGCATATATTTTATTATTACTAGGAGATAACCATGAATAAATCAAAAATCCATCTAGATCCCCCAAAAGTTCTTGTATTGGGTTTTCTAACCGTCATACTGATCGGTGCAGTATTACTGACCCTGCCAATTGCAACGGAGGATCAAAAAGGTCTCTCATTTTTAAATGCATTATTTACTTCTACATCGGCTACCTGCGTGACAGGACTCGTTGTAGTAGATACCGGGGATACCTTTTCATTATTCGGAGAATTGGTCATATTAATCCTTATACAAATTGGCGGGTTGGGGTTTATGACCTTCGCGACCTTAATTTTTTTATTGCTTGGTAAAAAAATATCTCTAAAAGAAAGACTGGTGCTAAAGGAAGCTTTTAACAACCTATCTCTTGCTGGTGTTGTACAATTAGTTAGAAGACTATTCATTTTCACAGCTTTATTTGAAATTGCCGGCGGGCTTATTTTAGGGATTCGTTTTTCATTTGATATGCCAATAGGAAAAGCTTTTTATTATGGTTTTTTTCATGCAATATCTAATTTTAATAATGCTGGTTTTGATTTAATGGGGGAATTTCGAAGTCTGACTCCTTATGTAGAGGATCCAATAGTCGTATTAACAGTATGTTCGTTAATTACGATTGGTGGATTAGGCTTTATCGTTTTGAATGAACTTTTTGATTACCGTAAGACGCATCGTTTATCTGTTCATACAAAAATCGTCTTGATGACAACTTTAATTCTCACAACTGGGTCGACTATTTTGATCTTTATATTTGAGTTTGGAAATCCTAAAACATTAGGGCCGCTTTCAGAAATCGGAAAAGTATTAGGCTCGTTGTATCAAGCTGTTACACCACGGACGGCCGGTTCTAATACATTGCCAATTGGTGATTTAACACATTCCACATTATTTCTCATCACTTTTCTCATGTTTATTGGCGGCGGCTCAGGCTCCACTGCCGGAGGTATTAAAATTACGACCTTTGCAGTTTTATTGGCAACCGTATGGTCCCAAATAAAAGGGAAAGAAGACGTTGTTTTATTTAAACGCAGAATTGTTACTGAAACGATCTTAAAATCTATGACAGTAGCTGTTAGCGGTATGAGTATTGTTATTGTGATTACGATGATGCTAAGTATTACAGAACGGCAGGGTCTTGATTTTATGTATTACTTATTTGAAGCAGCTTCTGCTTTTGGTACTGTTGGGCTATCTATGGGTTTAACACCAGAGCTTTCGTCGATTGGCCGCATACTCATTGTTTTTACAATGTTTGCCGGAAGATTAGGACCATTAACTGTTGCTTTTGCGATTGCTAAAAGACGTAATCCAGATGCTTTCCGTCATCCTAAAGGAAATATTATGATTGGGTAAACTACGCGATAGGAAGTGTTCAATTAAATGCCTGTAAAAAAACAATATGCCGTGATCGGTCTAGGGAGATTTGGAACTAGTGTAGCCCGTAAACTTCATGAAGCTGGGCAAGAGGTATTAGGAATAGATGTAATTGAGGAACGAGTGGAAGATGCTGAACCATATGTAACCCACGCCGTGGTAGCTGATTCAACGGAGGAAAAGGCTCTTTCCTCTATTGGCATCAGAAATTTTGATTGTGTCATTGTCGCAATTGGAAATGATATGCAAGCAAGTATTTTAACCGTTTCAATCCTTAAGGAAATGGGAATAAAAAAAATCATTACAAAGGCAATTGGAAAGCGCCACGGCAAGGTATTAGAAAAGGTTGGAGCTGATTGGATTATTTATCCGGAAAGAGATATGGGCGAACGTGTAGCGAATCAGTTACTTTCTCCTAATATGTTAAACTATATTGAACTATCACAAGAGCATAGTATTGAGGAAATCATGATTCCGTCAAAAATGGCTGAAAAGAATTTGCGGGAGCTTGATATTCGTGCAAAATATCAGGTTAGCGTCATAGCAATTGTTAGAGGAAAAGAAATTATCATTTCCCCCTCTCCTGATCAGCTTCTTTACGAAAAGGATATATTAGTCATGATCGGCAGAAGAGAGGATCTGGCCAAATTCGCTAACATTGAATAATAATTGAAATTTCACATGTATCTTTCTACTGAATAAAAACAGCCTGCCAGCTTTTAGTATATTGGCAGGCTTTTCATATTTTTCAGGTACAGATGAATGTACCTATTTAGACAGAAGCGGTCGACCGTTCTGCCAAAAAACAGTAACCTTTAAATCAAAGAACTCAGAAAGTTGCTGGCTGGAAATCATATCCTTTGTATTCCCTGAAGAAAACACCTCTCCCCTTTTTAGTAACAATGTCTTGTTAAACACAGGCAAAATTTCTTCAATATGATGTGTTACATAGATCATTGTAGGAGAATTTGAATTGACAGCAATCGTTTGAATCGTCTCAAGTAACTGTTCCCGTGCAATAAAGTCTAACCCATTGGTTGGCTCATCAAAAATGAGCAATTCAGGCTCGCCCATCAAAGCTCGTCCAATAAGAACCCGCTGTTTCTCCCCTTGAGATAATGTATTGTAATTACGGTTTGCGTATTCATAGCAGCCTAACTGCTTCAATAGATCAATCGCCTTTTCTCTCATTTCCTCTGTCGGTCTTTCATAAAGACCGATTGATGCAAACGCACCACTTAATACAATTTCAAAAGCATTATCATTAGAATGCAGTTTCTCTTGAAGAGCGGAAGAAACAAAGCCAATCTTTTTACGAAGCTCTTCACCTAGATATGTCTTGCCAAATTCCTTGTCAAGAACTGTTAAATTACCGCTAGAAGGAAAGTAAAAGGCATTTAACATATTCAAAATAGCTGTTTTCCCAGAACCATTTAATCCAAATAAAACCCAATGCTCCCCCTTTTTTATGTCCCAATTTACGTTTTGTAAAATCCACGAACCGTCTCTTTTTAATGAAACATTCTCCATATGTAAAATCATTAAGTCTTCTCCCCCTTTATCTCTTTATTTTACATTTATTTGTGTCTAATTTAGTAGTGAAATGTATTTTATGTAGGGAATTCAAAAGATCATCCGCGATTTTAATCTATTTCATCAAGAAAATCTAAAAAGTTTTCCTCTGAAATTACCTTGATCCCATTTCTTTTTAAGAGTGCTGCTGTTACACCATTTCCTTTTATTTTTGTACCATTAAATTTTCCACTATAAATCATCGTGCTTCCACAGGATGGACTCCGTTCTTTTAATACAACAATGGAAGCATCCGCTTCTTTCGCAATTTTCAATGTATCATAAGCCCCTTTAAGAAATTGAGCCGTTACATCCTTTCCGCTATTTGTTACTACTTTCGCCGTGCCATCCAATACATCATTACCATCACCGCCAACTATTTCAGCTGGCTCTCTTGGGATTGATAATCCTCCAAGTACTTCCGGGCAAACTGGGATTGCTTTTTGTTCGTCGAACAACTTTTTAATTTTCAAATTCACATTATTAGAACCGTTATATTTTACATCAAATCCGGCAAAACAAGCACTCACTAATATCATTTTATCACCTTCAATTTAATCTGTTATTATACAGGTTTTTAATGTCCAATTATCATACTCTATTTATTATAGTGTTTTAACATGAGAAAAAGAATGAGAGTAATGGAAAGTTAGTAAGCAGAACAAAATAAAACCCCGTTGTTTTTTATAAAAAACAAACAGGGCTGGGTGTGACATCGCTATCTTTTTTATCCGTTGACATCCTATACTCCTAACTGGCACACTTACTGAATTCAGTAAGCTGATCCTCTGTTAATTGTTTAATAAATTGATGATAATTCATCGACTCCATTCCATACTTTTCACATATAGAACGATAATGGTCATATGCTTTTTGATACATTTCCATGTTCCGACCTCCTTTTGTTATATAACAGTTTATATTTGTTATTAATAATATATAACAGAAAACCAAAAAGTGTCAATGTTATTTTTAAAATTATCAACCAATTTGTGAAAACAGGTTACATGAACTATAAACCGATCATGTATTTTTATGATCATGCATTCGAATAATCAATTTTCCAAATCTCTCTGCAAATGGCAGCACTAGTAAAGAGCAAATCACATTAAACAGAACACTGATATGCGCAAGCTGCACATCCGCTGATGAAGCAAGCTGCATCCCCCAATTTGAAAGGATCCCGATAAACGGAAAGAATACGGCTACTCCAATAACATTGAGCCAAATATGAGCATAGGCCGTTAACTTTGCTTCCCTTCCACTGCCAATAGCAGCTAATAACGCATCCACACATGTACCAATATTTGAACCAAGCAAAATGGCTATACCAGTGTCTATCTCGATTGCACCATGAGATAAGAACCCCATAATAATTCCTGTTGTGGCAGTACTTGATTGAATAATTCCTGTAATAACAGCTCCAGCCAGCACACTCAAAAGATAACTGTCTTTTAATGAAAGTAAAAATCGATCTATAAAACCAATTTCCTTTAATGGTCCGGCTAAATACTCAAATCCCCCCATCGCTGTAAACAAAAATGAAATTCCTAATAAAACAACTCCAATACTTTGTGGTTTCTTTTTCCTCGTAAACAAGAATAGTATGGCCAACCCCATTATGGGTAAAATAAATCTTTGTATATCAAATGTGATCAGTTCAGCTGTAAAGGTTGTACCAATATTGGTACCCAAAATTATTCCTATGGATTGAGGAAACGTAAGCATTTTTGATGCAATCAAACCGATTGTAATGATCATGACAGCTGAGCTGCTTTGCAAAATGCATGTAACGATAATCCCGGCGATAAGACCCTTCCAAGGAACATCGGTTATTTTTGTTAACCATAATTTCAACGAATCGCCAGATAAAATAAGTAGCCCTTTCCTTAACAGGGACATCCCGAAAATAAAGAGGCAAATCAATAAAATAAATATAAACAGTACCAAGCCCCCACCCCCTACAATCATCATATGGGTTGGCTGTATGGGACATGTCATATATGCCAATTAATGAGAGAAATATTTTATCCTGATTAAACCAAAAAAGCAGGAATCAAAAGTTGATTCCTGCTACACTTGCGAACTAAATAACTTTGTTCTTTTATTAAATTAAGCGCCAAGCTTTAAATGTTTAAATTGACCTTTTGAAAGTACGGATACTTTAAGACGGTGTGCCATCACACCTGCAAAAACAGCTAAAATAATATCCTTCGGCAGTGGAGCGAGCATCCATAGCCAAGCCATCCCGTAACTGAATCCTTCTGGCGCATCCGCCCACATTTTATAGGCAAAATACATCCAATTTGTCCCAATTACATAATTGATTGCTGTAGCAAGCAGCGAAGCCATTATAAAAGGAGCTACTGTATTCTTTTTTTCTACTATTTTTCCAGCAACCCAGGCAACCAAGATATAAGAAAGAATAAATCCGAAAGTAGGCCTAAAAAGCATACCTAAACCAGCTCCAAATTGAGCAAATACAGGAATTCCTATCAATCCTATGAAAGCATAGGCACTAGTTGTAATTACACCAAGCCGGCTTCCAAGTACAAGTCCAGCTAAAACAGCAAAAAAGGTCTGTAATGTAATTGGTACTCCACCAACAACCATAAATGGAGCAATAGTTGTTATATTAGCACCAACAGCTAACAAGACGATAAACATGCTGGCAAGAGTTAATTCTAATGTTTTTCCTTTGCGTTGCACGGCCATTCTCCTCCTTTTGTTTGTAATATAAAGATAATTTAAAACATCTTTTATGTCAACTATAATTTATAAGCAGTTTACATATAAGATGGGCGTGTAAATTGTTTGCCCCACTCTAACATTTATGATAAGTTCAATAAGAGAAAGGTTTTTAAGCCAAAATATGGATAGAAAATAAAATGTTGGAGAAATTATATTAGGATGAAAAAAAGTGTTAATATATCAGGAGGATTAATAAAGTGGATTTACGTAATAATATGGAGTTTGAAATGAAGAGTAGTTTTATCCCTAACTTTAGCAATTCGGACACTTTAAGAATTATTGAGGTCACCGATGACAGCGTCGTCATTCAAATGGATAATTCAGGATGTAGAGGAGTTTTTCCTAAAGATTCTTTCAACTATTGGATTCGAAAAAATTCGTTAATTCACATAAGTGATCATGAGGAAAAAACATCTTAAAAAAAATGAGCGGTCTTCTTACATAGAAGACTGCTTTTTTCTTTGTTCATGTACCAACAGTTTATAGAGGTAAAACAGAAGCTCCCTAAAAGAGAGCTTCTGTGAAAATCAAACATTATTGGTTCATGAATTCAATAACCTGTCCGGCAAATTCTTTTGCTCTTTCAATTTGTACCCAGTGTCCGCACTTAGGGAAGGTATGGAATTGTGCATTTGGAAGTGCACGAGCAAGTACCCAGCTTGTATGTTCAATCGGAATAACCTGGTCTTCTCTACCGTGAACTAATAGGACTGGAAAATCAATTGCCCCTAATTCTTCTTCCGTTAATGCCATAGAATCCACGTGTCTTTGTCTTGGTGCTGGGAACATTGAAGAAAATGATTCATGGAATCCTTCTTGAATACTAGCCTTATAACGCATTTCTACTAAGTCACCGTTCTCAGCCATGCTTTGGTCGTATGCAAAAATCTTAATAAGATTTTTCATGTTTTCAGCACTTGGCTCATAGCCCCAAACTTTATCCAATCCATCCGCAATTGGATGGGCAGTACCCATACTTCCCATTAATATTAATTTATTTACAAGGTCAGGGCGTTTTTTAGCTAAATGAAGGGCAATGGCTCCTCCGAAAGAATTACCTATAATAGAAACTTTATCTTTAATAACGGTTTCGATAAAATCAATCATATGGTCTACCCAAACATCGATAGAATATTGAATACCCTCTGGTCTATCTGTATAACCAAAACCTACAACATCTGGTGCATATAGATGGAAATGCTCGGAGAGGATTGGAAAAACTAATCGCCAATTTGCCCATGCTGATACTCCGGGACCTGAACCGTGAACAAGAAGTAGTTTTTCGTCACCTTGTCCATCTTCATGATAATGCGTGTTGATCCCTCTTACGTCAATGTATTTTCCTGCTTCAACCATTTAAAAAGCTCCTTCCATTTTTTGAATAGGTGTAGCACCTTTTATAATCAATACGGCCTTGTTTACATTTGTAGACACAGAGACAACATCAAAAATGTTTGATGTATTTCAGAGCATATTTTATTTCACAAATTCCTCAACAAAGCCTGTAATTGAAACAAAAATTATAATTTGCCTAAGACATAGAATGGTTTGATCATGAATTCACGATTTTAGCTAAATTCATGACATAAACATATTTATTCTGATCATCTCTTTTTTATAATTCGACAAATAATTATGAAATCCTTCTATGATTCGACAATTTTATCAAAAATTTGGATAGTTTTCAGTAAAAAAAATCATTAGACATTTTTGAGTTACAAAACATATTCATTTGAAATAATTTGTGCGGTAGAAACAAGAAATTCAATATATTCTTCCTTATTACTGCATATCCTACATTCTGGTCCAGCGATACTGATTGCTGCAATCGTTTGTCCTACGCTGTCTTTAATAGGCGCTGCGATACAATACAAACCAATTTCAAATTCCTCGTTATCAATTGCATAACCTTGTTTTTCACTCTTCATTAATTCCCGAATTAATTGTTCATGGTCTGTGATGGTATTTTCGGTATACTTATCTAATGGTAATTGATAGATATGGTTGTTTTCTTTATCAAGGGAACCCGCAAGAAGCATTTTTCCAAGACCTGTACAATGAACGGGTTTATATGAACCAATGGTTGTTTGTATTTTAACCGATTTCTTTGGCTCAATCTTTGAAATGTAACTTACCCAATTGTTTTCTTGCACAGCCATATGTACGGTTTCACCTGTTTTGTTCACAAGTTCTCCTAAATATGGTATAGCCTTGTAAAACTTTTGGTAATATTTCGAGACCAAATTTCCCTACCGTAACAGACGTGAACCTAACCGATATTTACGATGCGGGGCCTTTACTAAAATTCCTGTTTTATTCAATGTTCTGATTAAATGATGGACCGTACTTTTGTTCATATTCAATTGAGAAGAAATCTCTGAAACTCCTAATTCTGGATTTTCTGTGGTAAAACAGTCAATAATTTTCACAGCATTATTGACAGAATTAATCATATAAACACCTCATACCATTGATTAATAATATCGTTTTACACCTACCCCTTTGATATAAGAATCCTTGATCTAAGTATTTTTTCGCGATGTCAAAAAGATTTTAAGAGGATAAGGCAATAGGTAATCATACCTAAAAAGCAAATAAAATTTTTTCTAAACTGGATTACATCATTACCAAATTAGTAATCATTTTACATTATAGTAAAATAATACATATACTTATGATATTTCAAATATATAGATATTACAATAGATTTTGTATGAATTTTCCTTAAACAAAAAATAATAAGCAGGCTTGTTCACATAATGTGAACGAGCCTGCTTATTATTTTTTGTTCTTATTCGATAAAAATGAATTTATAAAACAATATACTATTTTACTAGTGATTGAACATGTTCTTCAAACACTTGTGAGCCTGCTGTTGCACATTGTACATCTTCATCAGCAGAACCACCAGAGACACCAACACCGCCAACAATCTTGCCATTGTATATAAGCGGTATGCCGCCGCCGAATACTACTAATCTGTCAGTATGGACAATACCAGTCAACAATGCTGGTTCTTCCTTGATCATTGGGTACCATTCTTCAGTCGATTTTCCAAAAGCTGCTGCTGTATACGCTTTATTTTGGGCAATTTCCGAACTTAGCAGTGCTGCTTCATCCATACGAATGAAAGCTTTTAAATTGCCTCCGTCATCAACAACAGCAGCATTGATTCTAATTCCTAATTCATCAGCCTTGTTTGTTACCGCTTCAAGCATTTTTAACGCTAAGATTTGGGTTAGTGCATACTTTTGATAAAGCATTTCAGAACTCATAATCTTTTTGCCTCCTCTAAATTTGCTTCATCTACTAGTTTAACATAATCCTCAACGGTAATGATATCAAGATCACTTTTAGCCGTCATACAGCAAGCTAAGGAGAAACCCTTAGCTAATTCTTCATCAGATAAGGCATCATGGGATCGAAATGGTTCCTGCTCATACTCTCCGCTGAGTACCTTTACTTTACACATTCCGCAGCCTCCCCGTTGGCAACCGGTAGGTATTGGTATAAATTGTTGTCTGGCAGCAGTTAGTGGTGTTTCCGTCGGAGAACACTCATATTCATAATGCTGGCCTCTTGCTTTTAGTGTTATTTTTGCCATAGAATCTCCTTCTTCCAAAATATTAAAGTAATATAGTAAAAGAATGATAAATCAAGTTAACGCTTTCATAAAGGATTCTGACAGTTCTCTGCGGTGATAGAAAATCCCTTGTCCAATCTTATCTTCCGTCCAAGTAATCGTTGGCATATCTGGATAAGCCATGTATCCGCTTGCAAATGCTTCATTACGGTTTCCAGAAGGATCAAAGAAATAAATCGTTTCGCCTCTTGTAATCCCATGACGAGTTGGCGTTACATCGAACGGAACTTCATACATAGATAATAGATCCGCTGCTTTAAATACATCGTGCAGGGAATCCACAAAGAATGCTGCATGGTGAAGCTTTGCATCGGGACCTTTAACAAAGGCTAAATCATGTGCTTTATTTGATGTAAACAAGAAGCTTCCTAATAATTCTTCTCCATCTACAGTCGTAATTCTTTCACTTTGTCTAAAGTTAAGTGCCTCAATAAAGAATCTTGTTACCGTTTTCAAATCATCGCCAGTTAACAAGCAGTGGTCAAGGCGGTGCGGTGCAATTCCTTGCATTCCTAATGGCCATGGATGCGGATTCAATGTACCTACCGCTGTTCCTAGGAAATCAATTTCCGTATATAATTCACAATGGTGTCCGGTTGGAAGAATAAAATGAACCGCTTCACCTTCACCTAATCTAGTTCCTTTTGAAATTCTAGTCGTCGTACAACCAAATTTTTCAATTTGCTTTTCATAGTAGGCAAGGTCTTCTAAAGTTTCAACTTTAAAAGCTAGGTGTGCTAACCCTGCTGTATTTGATTTAGTAAGAATGACACTGTGATGATCAAATTCATCCCAAGCTTTTAAATAAACGCTGTCACCCATACGGCCAGTTTCTTGTAAACCTATTATTTTTGTATAGTATTCTACTGATTTATCCAAGTCTAGTACTTTTAATTCCACACGACCGATACGCATTACTCTTGACATTAGAAATTCCTCCTGCTTATAAGTTTTATCTTCTTTTTAAACTTGAAAGCGCTTTATTTCTATTTACACTATTATTATATAATTTATCCCCAAAAAGTAAACTGTTTTTAGAATAATATTAGTTTAGGAGAAATTATTGATAACAGTTATTCGCCGCTTTCATTTGGCATTTTTTTGAAGAAAGCGGCGAAAATAACAATTTTCTTGTATTGCTGATTAAAATCGCATGAAATATGTATTATTACTTTTGAATCAATGTTAGTTATTTGACAATCATAACTGGGCATTGAACACGCTTTGCCACCTTATGACTAACGCTTCCTAATACCATTTCCTGAAGGGAATTTAACCCTCTGCTGCCGAGCACGACAATATCAAATTTATTTTCATTTGCGTATGAAACAATGGTTGGACCCGGTTCTCCATATAAGATTGAAGAATGGTAATTCACGTCTGAAGCCTTGATTTTCTCCTCTGTTAATTTCAAACGTTTCTTTCTTTCCTCTTGGATTATGTCTGAATCCATATAGTAAATAGCCTCTCTTTTTGACGTATCAAGATCAACAACGTAAATGATTTCAATTACCGCATTTTCAGATAATAATGCTAGTTTTATCGCCTGGTCTGCTGCACGCAGTGCAAAATTAGATCCATCTGAAGCCAATAAAATTTTTTTATACACCGGATTCAAACCCCCTGAGTTTAGAAAATTATTGATTTTTATTCTGAGACAATGGTAATACTTACCTTTTATTATATCGTATTTCTCGGCTGATTTCATTTTTTATAAGATAATTTACAATAATAATATGTTGAGTTTTATTCTTTCACGCGATACAAGGAAAAAGGAACAAACAAACATTAGTAAATTTGTGACAGAAAATATTCACTCACTGCCTGAGAATCCAGGCGAACTGTGACATATGGCGGCTTTACCAGTTTTGTTCCTTCTAATGGCAGTCCCAGCCATAGAATTTGTTGATCAACACAAACAAAGGGAAAAGGGAGTGATACATTCCTAAAATGATTAACAGGCAGACCTTTTGGAGCATACGCTGAAAAGTATGTCACTTCTACAGCCTTACTTCTGCTTGTTAAAGCCTGCATCCATTCTTCTGAAAGTTCGTGATCACAAGGCATCGAAAGGACAATAGATCTTTTTGCATACCGAATATCCTTTATGACTCCTGCCAGCTGTTTGGCGTGCATCCATTGCAGACGCGGGTGCTGATGTTTAATCCAAGTACCGATTTCATGAGGATAGACAGCTTGATTCTTTTCCAATTGATGATTCAAGTATTTATATAATGTTCTTGATGAATAGACCTTGTTTTGTAAAAAAGATCTGTTGCTTACGTGTATCAGCTTCCCTTTTGTTCTTGTAATCGCAACATTAATCAAACGCTCGCTTTCTTTTCCAATTAACAGCATGCCAGCCCGCTCTTGTGGGTAACTGTCAACAGTATCAAAAATCATCACATCTCTTTCACTGCCTTGGAAACGATGGATCGTTGCAGCCGTTATATCGGCCTCTGTCAGCTGTTTTTCATAAAGATCTATGAGCAAGGTTTCCATTAATTGAGCCTGTGAACGATATGGTGTAGTATAGCCAATCGAGCGATGACCTGCTTGAAAAGCTTCATGGATTAATTGGAAGGATAGCAACAGCTGCCATAGATTAAAACGTGAACGAGACGAAGCTTCTGTTAAACAATAGGCACCTGTACCGCTTGTATCAAGCAAAATGCTGGCTCGGTTTGGAAAGGGATGTTTCCTAACCATTTCCTTTCGAAACTCAGCAACATCCTTGTAATCACCGACAAGTGAATGGTAAATATATTGATTTGTGAAAGATGAAATATCCGGATGCATCCTCCTTTGTTCCTTAAGCAGGAAAAGATGGGGATGAAGGCTCCTATATTTTAATGACTCCGTAACCCCTGCCTTGTGGAAAATATCCTCCTTCAACCATTCATTTACAAGCTCATGGTTTGATGAAGCAATCGGAGGAAGCTGCTTGAAATCCCCACAGACGATGATTCTTTTTCCCAAAGCTGCCGCAAAAGCGACTTGCGGGACATAGGCCATACTGGCTTCATCTACCATCACGATATCAAATTCCTTTTCGTAGATTGCCGGATCTGTGGCTGCTTTTGCCAAAGTGGCACCTATAATAGCAGCATCTTTCAGAAATTGTATTTCTTTCTGATGAATTTTCTCTATTATAGCAGCCAGCTTCGTCTCAATTTGTAATAATTGTTCAGAATCTCGCTGACTAAAGGAGGAGGCTAAATCCTTTTTGAGCATCCGCCTTTCTACAAGCAAACTCTCCTTTTCTTCGGCCAGCTGCGGATACCGTTTGATAACGAGCTGATTCATATGTAAGGATTCATTCCGCTCCACAGCCCCACTCGGGTTTGAACCATAACGGATAATATCGCCTTCCTTTAAACGTCCCTTCTTCTCAACAAAAGAAGATATTTCAGCCATCAATACATCAACTGCCTGATTGCTGTGAGCAAGGACCAAAACCTTCTTTTCTTTAATATATTTATTGGCAGCGACTCTTGCCAATGTATACGTTTTTCCTGTTCCAGGAGGACCCCAAACAAATGTAATGGAATTATATTTGGAGCGAAGAACCAATTCATGAACATTTGATGTTATTCTATCTGTCGGATGCTTCGCAGGCATCGAGGGATCCATAAGTTTCTTGACTCTTAGTCTTTTTCGCTTACTTTTTCCTATCTCTTCTAATCGTTGAATCAGCTGATCCAATAATTCCCATGGGTCATGCCAAATTGTTACTTCAGAGACGAGGTCGCCGATGGATTGTCCCAGTTTCACAATGATACTATGTCCTTCTGACGAAAGGACTCTCCCTTCTACTTTTGTCTGCCCCCATTCCACACGAACGAATGAGCCAACCGGAATCCGCAATGATTGCACAGAATCAAAATAATACGTATGGGAGTCTTTTTGATTTAGCAAGCGTCCGTTTTTTACAAGAAATTTGTTGCTTCCATATTTTTTCAAATGAGCGATTTCTATCTGCAATGCCTTTTTCCAAGCCTTTATTAAGGTTAATGTATTTGTCATGATATAGCTTCCTTTTTCATAGTCATTATCCTGTTCCATCAATGAAACTTTCGTCTAAAGTCAAAACAGGAAAAAGCCCAATCTAATAAAGATTGAGCTTGATTAGTATATCAAATTGTCGTAGAGAAAATCTATTGTAGGTCTTTTATCTTTTTCCAACAGAAGACTCCCACTTCAATTTTGTGCAGGGCGTAGCCCAAAAATAAGGGGGGAAATGAATGTCGGTTGGCGATATCCAAAACACTTGTTTGCATGGTATAATATTCCTGTGAGTTGTTCTTTGAAAACTGGGTATATAGGGTTAGTGCGAGAAAGGCTTCGCACTGTAAAATATCCAAACACCATTCGCCTCCACGCACACCGAAGTTGTGAAAACCAAGCTAAAGTAGGGTGCGTGGCGAGTTCAACGTACAAGTTTGCAACACTTGCAGGAGGCTCACGCCACTTGTACTGCTAATCGTCGGTGCGACGGGGATAGCCTGCTAAATAACTGAGGGATACCTCGGTGTTCGCAGGAATCTCCATCTTCAAATTTTCGTTAGAAAATTAAGGTAGAGTAGTTCAAACACCAGAATTTGATTCAATATGTTTGACAACTTCCTTCATTTTCTTTCCCTCTCCATAATGGGTCACATCAAAATAGTCCTCATTTTCATATTGATTGAAATCAATATCCAAATCATGAAATATTCGATGAAGCAAAAGAACATGTTCCTTTGCTTTTTTGTTCTCAACAATAAAAGTGGCTAACGATTGAATATGGTTAAAGTCCATTTGCAATGATTCTTTTTCCTCTATTTCATTTAATGAGGTTAATAGTAATTGGGCGAATTTCTGTTGATCCTCCCAATTAAGCGCTTCAATTCTTCCCCAGCCAGCTGTGTCATTATAAAACTGATGTCCTTTTTGAATAAACTCTGATTGACTGACATATGGCTCTGAATCAATCTCTACCGAATTCTCAGGCTTCTTTTCTTCCCCAGAAGTTAACGCAGCTTGTCCCTTTGGTTGATTCACAGTTGTTTGTGTAGTTTGATTCATTTTAGCAGCTGCTGCCCATACACCTGCAGCAATCACCAAACATGACCCAAACGTCAGCAAGCCCCAATACCGTTTAAAAAATAAACCCACCACGTCACCTCCGAGTGTATTCTATTATTCTATCTGTTATATATCAAAAAAATGATTATTAGTATAAGTATAACAAATACAATATTCAATCAATAATAAAACGCTCAAAGTGGAGGCACTTTTAAACATAAAAAAGAGGAAGACATTCACTTAACAGCAAATATCTTCCTCTTATAACAGACTATTGATTTCGCAAATTCAATAACTTTTGCTTCAATTCATTTTCCATTGAAATTAATTCCTGTTCGGCTTGATGGCGCTTCGTGCGTCCTTCTGCTTGAATTCGCAGCGTTTCTTCTAACGTTGAAACCAAATTTTCCTGTGTTTTCTTTAATGTTTCAATATCAACAATGCCTCTTTCATTTTCCTTGGCCGTCTCAATTGTATTCGTTTTAAGCATTTCTGCATTTTCAACAGCAGATCATTTGTTGTTTTTGAAACTTGTTTTTGGGCCTCAACAGCATGCCGCTGCCGAATTAAAGTTAAGGCAATGGCAATCTGGTTTTTCCAAAGTGGTATAGCTGTCATAATCGAGGATTGAATTTTTTCTACTAATGCTTGATTTGTATTTTGAATTAGCCTGATTTGCGGTGCGCTTTGTGTTGTGATTTGCCTGCTGAGTTTTAAATCATACATCCTTTTTTCAAGCCGATCAGCAAACTGAAGCATATCATTGACATCCTGGAAGTCCATTTGGTCCTGGCTTTTTTCTGCCTTTCGCTTCAGCTCCGGTATCGTCTTTGTCTGAAGCTCCTCTAGCTTTAGCTCTCCAGCAGCAATGTAAATATTAAGGGCTAAAAAGTACTCTTTGTTTTTCTCATACAATTGTTCAAGCATCATATTATCGGTCATTAACGCCTTCTTACAATGATCAAGCTTCACACTGATGCGGTCGATTTGTGCACCAGTTTTTTGGTATTTAGACAATACTTCATTAATCGAAGATGAAATTTTCCCAAATAGTTTTGCAAAAATATTGCGTTTTTCTGGCTGAAGCTCATCTGGATTGACCTGTTCAAGTTTTTTCATTAAGTCAGATAAAATATCTCCTATTTCACCGACATCCTTATTTTGAACATGTTCAAGCATGGAATGAGAAAAACTTAACAACTTTGATTGTGCCTGTGTACCATAGAGGGCAATGGCTTGGTGATTGCGCGGATCAATTTGTTCGGCAAGCCCTATTGCCTTTTGTCTATTTTCTTCTGTCAGGGTCTCAAGTACCCTCATCGGCCTCTCCTCTGATTTTTGCAACATTGTCGTGTTATTTTCTATTTCCAAATCACCGAAAGGATTGTCCAATAAACTATCTATTTCAGTTGAAGGTTTTCGTTCCGACATCTTTTATCGCCTCCTGTTATGTTTATCTGTCGGGCTTTGAATCATGGTTCTCTTAGCGAAATCCAATTCAAAATTTAAATTATCAATATCATCTTCCAAAATGGTATATAAATCCTTTTCTAACGTATCAGCCAGTCCATTCATTGTCATTCTGGTATCCTGTAAGGAATGGGTAAGTTCTGGTGTTTTAGCCGGCTGGGAATGTAGAAATGCATACTTTTCTGATATTTCCACAAGTGAATCTAAATTCTTATAGTAAAAGTTCTCAGCTTGATAAAAGCGTTTTGGCTCTTTTTTTGTAATGGCATAAATTTTATTCGCGACACGAACAATTTCAAGATTTTGTTTCATATTTGTAAGGCTTCTCGTGCGAAACATTGCTTTTTGTAATCGATTTATTTTCAGTTTCGCCTCTTTTAAATTCTTTTTAATATATAGATATTCTCTTCTCGTTAGTCCATTTTCTCGCAGGAATTTAGTACGGTGAAACCATTTTAAAATAGCAGCAATAACTGTCCCACCTACTATTCCATATAACAGCGACATAACAAATGATTGGTCAAATGCCAGATAACTGATCAGCCACACAATAACAAGAGTGGAAGCACCTGCAAAAGAACGAAATAAAAATTGAAAAAAGGATTTCATAACAAATCGACTCCTGTTCTACCAATCTTTAACGTAATTATATAGTCATTAAGTACTTTCCTTCATACTTTTTCTAATGACCATTATCAAAACCTATTCGAATTTGATAATAAATAATACGTAAAAGACATTATAAGGTTTCACTTTCACTTTTATTTTAAGCGAGCTTGTCGATAATTGCTACTTGTTTGACTAAATTTGGATACTAAGCAGTATGCCTGTCTAAGACTTGAGACTGAGCTCTAGAAGAGATTCTTTTAGGAATTATTGAGTAACCAAAATCAAAACAAAGTAAAAAATGAAGTGTTATATAGATTAACACTCCATTTCCATTAGACTATTCACTACAGCAGCTCCTTAATCTGCTCATATAAAATATCTTCAATGATTGGGTGATAGCCTAAGTATTCACAGAGTATATACTTTGGACCTTGACCCATGTTTTTTTTACTAATGATTTTTTCAATTTTCTTCATGAGTATGCCTGTAAAAAAAAGATATGGAATCACAAAAACCTGCTCAGCCTCGATAAGTTTCGTCCTTTCTATGCCTTGTTCAAAGCTTGGCTCTGCAGCTGACAAGAAACAAACTTCCACTCGCTTCATGACTGATTTTTGCTCTAATAGCTTCCCAATCATTGTTAAGTCTCTTTTTACATCAGGATCACTGCTGCCTCGACCCACTAATAGGACCATTGCATTTTCCTTTACAGGTACAGATGTATCAGCTATTCGTTCCATTAGGATATCAATCATTTTATTATGTACTCCGATTGGACTTCCAAGCTTAACCTTTATATTAGGGAATCGAGCCTGTAAATTTGCAAGTTCTTCTGGAATATCCTCCTTAGCATGGGCAGCTGTCAACAGCAGAATTGGAACTACAATAATAGTGGTTGCCCCCTGCTTGACACATCGTTCAAAGCTTTCCGCTATACTTGGTTCTGCTAATTCAAGAAACCCAATCTCCTGTATGGGAGAATCTACTTTTTGCATCACTTTATGGATAAATCCAACAGCTTCATCAACAGCCTGTTTCACCCTGCTGCCGTGACATATATATATAATTGCATTCATATTTGCTTAAATCACCCACTTTTTATAAAAGGTCACAAAAAATTAGCCAACTATTATTTATCTATTCAAACATAAAAAGAAAAAAGAGGAAAATTTTATCTTCCCCCTTTTTTCTTTATTATTTACATTTCATTAGTAATAATGTTTAGATTAAGTTATTTTCTTTTAAGTAGGCTATGACCTGTTCAACACTTTCTTCGATTGTGTTGTTATTTGTTTCAATGACGATTTCTGGGTTTTCCGGCTCTTCATATGGAGAGCTGATCCCTGTAAAATCTTTAATAATACCTTGTCTAGCTTTTTGGTAAAGTCCCTTTGGATCTCGCTCCTCGCAAGTATCAATTGGGCATTTTACATAGACTTCAATAAATTCCTTCTCTGCTAATAAATCACGTACAAGCTTTCTGTCTGCTTGGAATGGTGAAATAAAAGCAGTTAAGACCACCTGACCGGCATCTACAAAAAGCTTTGAAACCTCACCGATTCTTCTGATGTTTTCTGTACGGTCCGCCTCAGAAAAGCCTAGATCTTTATTAAGACCATGGCGAATATTATCACCATCTAATACATAGTTTCTAACGTTTTCGTTAAATAAACGGGCGGCAATTGCATTTGCAAGTGTTGATTTACCAGACCCAGAAAGACCTGTAAACCAAAGGACAAAGCTGTTATGACCATTTTGCTCTCTGCGGTCTTCCTTTGTTATTGATTGTTCATGCCAAACGACATTTGTACTTTTACTCATGAAATTCCTCTCCTCTATTAAGATTGAACAGCGTGACGCTTCAATCCATTAATTAATATTTCTACAACCTCTTTACGGCTGAAGGTGCTTGGAGGAATTTCGCCGTTGCGAAGCAATTCTCTAACTTTTGTACCAGATAAAATCACATGATCTTCTTTTCCATGCGGACATGTTTTGGCAGAAGCCATGTTTTCACATTTTGTGCAATAGAAACTGTGTTCAAAGAATAATAAGGTAATTCCTAGTTCATCAGCTGTAAAGTTACTAAATATTTTTTGCGCGTCATATGTACCATAGTAGTTGCCTACTCCGGCATGATCGCGGCCCACGATAAAATGGGTACATCCGTAATTTTTTCTCACCATCGCGTGGAAAATAGCTTCTCTTGGTCCAGCGTAGCGCATAGCTGCAGGGAATACTGCTAAGAATACACGATCTAATGGATAATAATTTTTTAATAGTGCTTGATAGCTTTCCATTCTTACATCTGCAGGGATATCATCAGATTTTGTTTCCCCTACAAGAGGATTTAAGAATAAGCCATCTACTGTTTCAAGAGCTGTTTTTTGGATGTATTCATGGGCACGGTGAACAGGATTTCTTGTTTGGAATCCAACGACAGTTTCCCAGCCTTTTTCAAGGAAAGTCTTTCTTGTTTCAACAGGATCTAAATGGAATTCACCAAACTGCTCTCTTTCAATACGTTTAACTAGTACGATTTTTCCGCCAACATAAACATTCCCGCGGTCAAACATTTTCTTAACTCCAGGATGTTCAAGTTCAGTTGTTCCATAAACATTTGCAGCTTCTTTTTCTTTATCAGGAGCATAGATATCTTCAATGGTAATCACACCATATGTTGTTCCTTTATACTCTAAACGAACTTCTTCACCGACTGAGATCGTGCTTGCCTTCTCAGAAGAAACTGGTAATGTAATCGGAATACTCCAAACATGACCCGAAGCAAGGCGCATGTTATTCACAACAGATTCATAATCCTTTTCACCAAGAAAGCCTTCGATTGGGCTGTATGCGCCTGTTCCAATAAGCTCTAAATCACTTAAGCTGATATTATCTAATTCAATTGCTTTTTCAATAGATGAATATTCATATTCTGCGTTCCAACGATTAATTAATGTTCCACCATGTGGGATACTTAATGCCATTTTAAAATTCCTCCTAATTACATTAAACATATTTTTTTAGTATGAATTAAAGGAAACAAAATCAAATTCGCCCGTCGAATTTGCGTCCGAATTTTTATCGAGCTTGCTCGATATATTACCTTTAAAAATCCGAGACATCCGCCGGGGGCTTAATTTCATTCAGCTGGTTTAAACCCCGATTGAATCGTAGTGCTTTTACGTTCACTTCTTAACTTTAAAATGGTGAACTTTGCTGAATGAAATTATATTCCTTCCCCATTTTCATAATACGAGCGCTTGTCTTGTTGAATAGTTTTGACTAAACTTAAGATTCCAAATGTTGCAGCACTCACACTTAATAACACTATGACAGTATAGATATCCTTGTCAACAAATAATTTCATCAATCCATAAGAGATAACTAATGAAACAACAGGCGACACAACCCATACCTTTACAATTTTACTGATTACTCGCTTATTAACGGTATTTTTCCCTTTTTTCGCAACTCCAATCCCCATAATCGCTGTACTGGTGACCTGCGTAAGTGGAACTGGGAGACCAAATATGGAGGCGATGATGACAAGTATAGATCCAGTGCCTGAAATCGTTACACCCTCTAGTAAAGAAAACCTTGTAATTTTCTTCGCATTTGTCTGCAAAACATTCCCGCCAAGGAACATTGCACCCACGGCAATACATATTCCTCCAAGAAGAATACCAGTGCTCATTGAAACAAGATTGGCGCCGACTAAAGGTCCAATCGCATTCGCAACATTGTTCATACCTGCTGAAAATGCTTCAAAAAAACCAACGATTATGACAAATATAGTCAGTATCTTTTGTGCCTTTTTTTCTTTTAATTGCGGATATTTACGATTCACTCTGGTGATAACCTTTCCCAAAAGAAACGCAATGGTAAATCCAACAGCTGGTACGATAACCCAAAAAGCAGCGATTACTAAAATATTATCAATGAATAAAGCTTGTTGAGCAATTCCAACTCCGACTATGGATCCAACAGTAATTTCACTTGTTGATAGAGGAATTCCAAGCAGATTCGCGATAAACAATGAAATAGCAGCAGAAGATAAAATAATTAAAACAACTTGAGCATTTAATAAATCTGAAGGAATAATACCAGACCCAATGGTCTCGGCTACTTCACTTCCTCCGATAACTGCTCCCAAGAATATGGCAATTCCGCATATAATTAATGCATTTTTTCTCTTTTTTATAGCTCCCGAACCATATGCCACACTAATGGAGGCCGCAGCACCGCTTGCACCAATGTTCATGGCAAAAAACAGTGCGACAATAGCTGCTATATAAGTCAATGTCATGATTGATTACCTCTTTATTATTGATGAAGTCCGCATTCCGTCTTAGTGGAACCAGTCCATCTTCCTGATCTTAAATCATCCATATTAATGGCAGGAGCTGTACAAGGTGCACAACCGATACTTGGATAGCCATTATCATGCAGCTTATTATAATCCAATCCATTCTTGTGCGCATAGCGCCAAATATCCTTCCATGTCCAATGGATAAGCGGACATACCTTGACTGATTTAAATTTATTATCCTTATTGATAAACTCAGTATTTTTGCGTGATTCTGACTGGTCTCTTCTCAAACCGGAGAGCCAGGCTGTAGCTCCTGTAAGAACCTCTGTAAGTGGAAGTACTTTACGAATTTCACAGCATTTATTCGGACTTGTTTTCCAAAGCTCATCACCAAATTGTTTTGCTTGCTCTTCGAGTGTTAAGCTTGGCTTTTTCATTTCGATTTGTAATGCTGGATAACGTTCTTTAACCTTATCAATTAATTCATATGTTTCAGCAAAATGAAGATCTGTGTCTAGAAAGACCACCTTTGCTTTCTCATTCACTTTGGCAATTAAATCAATTAGTACAATCCCTTCAATTCCAAAGCTGCAAGCGTAGACTAACTGATCTCCATAATGAGAATAGGCCCATTTTAAAACCTCTAGTGCCCCTTTTGTTTCATCATCATGTGAAAATTCAATTGTTGACGCAAGCTGGTCAACATTTTCATAAGTAACTAAATCTGCCATTTTTTACCTTCCTTCCATCTTTAAACATATGAGTCTATTATCAATTACATGATGTATCATGATTGATAATAAATGATTTTAAAGACGATCATTTTTAAAAATTTTAACATAAATTCATCTATTGTCAATAAGTACTATGAATTTACTCGGAATTAATTTTCTCAATTATCTTACCATAATAATTCCTATCGGTAAATAAAACATATTTCCTAATTTTTTTTCTTTTCAGGATTATTTCAAAAAAAATAACAGTGATAATTCGAATACGACTGCTAAACGAATTATACTGTTATTATCTAACCTGTGCCGTTATGTGACCTTATTCCTCAACCAATTCAGAAATAGGCACTGTTGTTTGTTCTTCCAGCGGTCCACGTAAATTAACGGTTACAGTCGTTCCATCTTCATTCAATTTATCAATCCAAATAGATTCACCCTGATACTTTACTTCAATATCGGCTGAAGAAGATAGTATTTGTTTTACTCTGTTGATATCCATTGTTATACCTCCTTTTTCATCATCAGTATAGTATTTTCATTTCATGCCATTCTTATTCTTGGAATGAAAAAATAGTAGTGGTACAACCCTGCTCTTATGAATAAACATGTACAAGCATCAACAATGACGAGGTGAAATTATGGGGGTATTTTTAAGCTATTTACTTTTAGGCCTTTCCCTGGCTGCTCCAATCGGGCCAATAAATGCTGCTCAGCTTGATAGAGGAATAAAAGAGGGTTTTCTAAATGCCTGGATGGTTGGAATTGGAGCCATGATTGCAGATATGCTCTATATGTTGGCTGTTTACATGGGCATTGTTCAATTTCTTGAAATACCGATTGTTAAAATCTTTCTCTGGCTGTTTGGTTTTTTTGTACTCGTTTACACGGGAATTGAATGCATTGTCGGAGCTGGAAAAATTGTATCTCAATCAAGAGGAAACAAAGGAGAATCATTTATTAAATCATTTTTCTCCGGTTTTTTCATGTCATTATCCAATCCATTAACCATCCTCTTTTGGCTGGGTATATACGGGTCAGTCCTTGCCAAAACTGTTCATACATATGATGCAAGTCAGTTATTCCTATACAGTTTTGCTATTTTTAGCGGAATTACCTTGTGGGATCTATTCATGGCTCTTTTGGCCAGCTCATTCCGTAAATTATTGACTGCAAAAATTCTTGTTATGATTTCGATTCTATCAGGACTTTCATTAATTGGCTTTGGATGTTATTTCGGTTATGAAGCTGTTAAAATTTTGTTCTTTTAACTATTTTTTATAGCATAACCAATTCCTATTCTCTATCTTCTTCGCTATAAGGAATAGGAATTGGGATAATTATAAAACGACAAAATTAAAAAATATGACTAAAAAGTAGGTAATTGATCCAAATTATTTTCTTTAATGCCATCTGGTTCACTGCGTATAATATCCCTTCCATATTTATGGAAGACATCAACATGGGCCAGCTTTCCAGCCTTTGCTTCATTTAGTGCTGTTAAATAATCCAATTCCCGCCCGTTTTCAGTTTTAAAAGCAATGATGTCTCCATCATCATTCTTTCGGACAGCTATAATCGCTTCCTTTGCCGAATCTGAGCTATCATTCATTGCTTCTATCTGAGCTTGTCCTTCTGCCTGCTCTCGATATTCTTTATAGATTTGATTAAAATCCATTGTTTCCATGATTAAACCCTCTTTATGAACCATTTTTTAAATTCTTTAATACCATTGGCATTTCTTTTTCTTCTTTATTATTTTTCAATTGCTCTTTATTTTCTTTTGATTTTGGGGATTGAAATCGTGCCGAATCCATCCCATCAATTATATTGGTCAAGACAACACCCTCTTATAGAATCTTGTTATTATTTTCTTTCATTTCTGCTTTATTTCCCTTGTTCGGCTCCATGACTGATTCTAAACCATATCCTGTTGAACTAAATTCAAGTACCTCTCTAACTGACTTTCGATGCATGTTTTGAATTGAATCTCCCTCAAATGGAAATTTCTCTTCGTTTCCCATGTTCATCCCTCCATTCTTTGTATTTATCTAAAGACTTTTCATTTCTTATCTTGTTCTAATTGGTTTGAAACATACGAAAATGATGTAAGTATTTCTCTTCCTAAAACAAAATAAAAACCGCCATTAGAGAACAAATGAACATCCTCTAATGGCGGTATCTACATCTCATCATTTCCTGCATCATTTTCTACTATGAATTTAAGCATGGATAATTTATTGTTCCAGAATCGTTCGTAATAGGAAAGCCAGTCTTTTACCTCTGTTAATGGCTCAGGGTGCAGTTGATATATTTTTTCTCTGCCAACCTTACGTCCTTTGACTAATTCTGCTTCGGTAAGAATATGGAGATGCTTTGCAATGGCCGTCCGGCTCAACGAAAAATGAGAGGTGATTTTTGAAATTGGCAATTCCTCTTTTGCAAGTAATCTCAATACTTCTCTTCGTGTCGGATCTGCAATCGCTTGAAAAACATCATGCTTTACAGCTGCCACTTAGCCCTCAACCACTTTTTTTAGCTTTTGGACGATTCCAATCCATCCTTGCTCCATTCTATCTCGAATGACAGCGCTTGTCTCATTCGCCTTGCCGATGA
Source organism: Niallia oryzisoli (assembly GCF_036670025.1). Lineage (NCBI taxonomy): Bacteria > Bacillati > Bacillota > Bacilli > Caryophanales > Bacillaceae > Niallia > Niallia oryzisoli. The sequence continues at coordinate 3,249,940 of NZ_CP137640.1, forward strand.
TTTCCTCAGGCTGTTTCCATCCTCCGTGAATCAAAGTGAACTCCGTCTTATCGCCTAAATCCTTTAATAAGAATGTTAAGAACCAGCCCTCTGTATCCCATTTAAAGGAGATTTTATTTGGTTCATCCACTTCTGTCACTTTACATGGAGAAGGACCGAATGGAGATTGCAAATGAAATTCATGTCCGACACTCGCTTCGAAATCATTTGGCATAAACCATGAGGCAATACCATCTGCATTTGAGACTCGCTCCCACACCTTCAGAATAGGTGCCTCAATAATGATTGTCTGTTTGATATCTTGTAATGTATTTTGATCCATAAAAATATTCTCCTTTAGTTAATATAACACCTTTCGGTTTCGTTTTTAAATAATATAACACCCATTGGTTTTATGTCAAACGCTATGTTTTTTCCCCCTATTTAAAACTCGTGTTTTGAAAATGGTAAAAAGAACTTTACGCCCCTTTTGTTAAATGGCAGCATTTTCATATCTGCTAATAAGTGACTGATGTACCCGGCCATACAGCATGTAAAAACCCCATTAATTCCAATCGATAGTTCAAATTGATAGGATATCACACCAAAGAAAATGATCCCCAAAATAGAATGGGTATAACTTCTGTGTGGTATGATTGAGGCTACTATAATATAAATACCTAATAGCCACAGCCAGATTTCAGCTAAAGAAAAGCCTACAATGAGCACGGCACTTCCGGTGATCGTTAACATATGTCTCTGTTTAATGAAAGATGAAAGGATTATGATTCCAAATCCAAATGCTATTCCTACCCATTTTGATGTTTCATTCTCCTCTAAAAAACTATAGATTATAAGTAGGAAACCAATAAAACATGCTGCCATTCGAATAATCTTATGGGAAATCGTAATCTTATTACTTAGTTTCCCATCAATATCAATGTCAGGAATTAACCCTGCCACTGCGCCTAGTCCTACAAATAATAATGTATTCGCCATTTCAGTATGTACAATGTTTGAAACAATTAACCCCGACGCTGCACCGATAACAAAATGTGATGTTCCCTTCAATTTTTCTCCCCCCTTTTCTTTTTTCATAAAATAAAAGACAAAAAAGGAAACAGCAAAGCCGCTTCCTTTTTTGTCTTTTATACGGTCCGGACGGGACTCGAACCCGCGACCTCCTGCGTGACAGGCAGGCATTCTAACCAGCTGAACTACCGGACCAATTGCGGGGACAGGATTTGAACCTGCGACCTTCGGGTTATGAGCCCGACGAGCTACCGGACTGCTCCACCCCGCGATGGTATAAATTATATAATTTGGTATATGCTCTATGTAAGCAAAGACTGTCCCGATCTCAGGAAGCTTATTCAAGTAGCAGCTCGAACGGAACCACTCGCAGATAATTCAATGGAGTAACGCTTCGTTGCTCCACCCCGCGATGATAGAAATAATATAAATATTGATATCCAATCAGACGACTTTTTTAGTCTATCGTATCAATTATAAAAAATCAACTTATATTTATATCATATTGAATAATCCTATTTGAGCCGTACATATTAAAAATAACTGATTTTTGCAGTTGTTTGACAAAAGATTACTAGTCTAAAAATAAGGAGGCTGCCACTTGGATCGCAAACAATTAGAGAAACTAGGTGACGAGTTAAGAGAAATTGGCCATAAGCGCCGTCAATTGGCGGAGCAAATTTTTGCAGAGGTACAGGAAGGCGATAATCGTTCGTCAACTGCTCTGTATCAAGAATTAAGTGATATTTCTAATCAAGCAATCGATATTATAACACGTCAGAAGGATATGTTTGATCAAGAAATTCAAAATCAGATGTAACAGCCTAAGCCTTCATCAAGAGAACATGACTTGTTGAAGGCTTAATTTTATTATTGTATCCCTCAATAAATATTTTGTGATTACTATATGAAACTTAATGTGTTCTTCAAATATAAACTATTTTTTAGCAAAATCAAGAAGTTCCCACATTTGATGTGGTTCGATTTCCTTCTTTTCATTCTTTTTCCAATGATGCTGCATGTACATTAAGACAATGCCAATAACCCCTACAAATATCAAACTGATAAAAAATCCAGGCCTGCTTGATTTTTCCCATAACGTTCCGCTGACCGCTATCAGGATCAAAAGAAAACCTCCCCATTGCTTTACCTTTTCCCAGCCGGATAATTCCAATAACCTTGGATAAGCAAATAATACAAAGATCCAATTATAAAGCAGCATTAACCCAGCTGCCGTTGTAATATACTCATATACTTTATCCGGCAAAAGCAGCCCCGTTATAATACTTGAGACTAACCCGCAAATCGTAAGCAAGAGGGCAAATGACGGCACCTTTAGCTTGCCTTTTTTTGAAAATATTTTTGGTGCATCCCCATCTTCTGACAGCGTTACAACCATATTTGTCACGGCAAACAGTGAGGCTGTCATCGTTGAAAAACCGGCTATTATGATCGCACCGTTAAAAACATGGGGAAAAAAAGCCAGATTATAATGATCCATTGCCACAACAAATGGACTTTCATCAGATGTAAACTGATTTTTAGCTGCCAAAATAACAGCAAGGCCTACAGACAATAGATAGATCGTTGTTAAAAGCAGGAGCATAACAGAATTAGCCTTTCTGGCATCTTCCTTTTTTCGCAGTCTTGGTGTCATCATTCCCATGATTTCTATGCCGCCAAAAGCATAAAAGCCAAAAATCAAAGCAGACCAGAACCCGAAGAATCCTTCATTGAAGAATTCATTTGTTCTATTTGGAATATAAAGTTTTTCTCCTCCCCCATTGATCAAGCCGGCAATTCCGGCAATTGCTAAAATGATGAACATAAGAATAGCTGATATTTTTGTAATCGCAAAGATGTTTTGTGCCTTTTCAAAACCAGTTGCCCCTAACAGGACAATAATAATACCCAAAAAAGCATAAATTGAAGCAAAAATCCAAAGAGGAATATTCGGAAACCAAAATCGGGTAAAGATGGATAAGGCTGTCAATTGACTGCCGACAATTAGAATTTCTGAACTCCAGTACACCCACCCACTGCCAAAACCAGCCCATCTGCCAAACGCTTTTTTGGCATAAGTCCGAAAAGAGCCCTTTTGCGGGTCATGGGCCGCTAATTTTCCAAGTGCTTCCCCCACAATATAGGTTCCTGTAGCTGCAATAATAAAAATAAGCAGAACGGAAGCTCCGGTTAACCTAATGGCCAGCCCTGAGGCAAGGAAAAATCCCGTCCCGATAATACATCCTACACCGACTAACGACAATTGCCACCATGCTAATTTTTTATCATCAGGACCACAAGTTGCTTTTTGCATTCTCATAAGACCTCCTTAACATCTTTATTATTTTGCGAGTATCCTGCCGATTCTATGTAAGATGTCAGTCAGCATCAAAAAACAAAATGTCCCATTCTATCTTTTGATGCTGACTGACATCTTTAAACGCATTTTTCTACAAAAAGCGACTTATTTTATTTAATTTTTACAATAAATATACAATAATCATCTTCACTTCTTACATTTTTCATGTAAGATAATATTACAAAGAAAAAGAATTTTCCCTAAAATTAGATTAATCTATCATTACTTATATAATCGAATGGAGGACTTAATATGGCAATTAATGACAAAGTTCTATTCGCGGGAGATGTTTATATCATCTTATATGATTATAAAAATGGATGCTACGAAATAAGAAGTGAGAAATCACCAAGAAAAGTGGTGTTGGTTAAGGAAAATGAAATACAGATGTTGTAAAAAAGTAGTAAAAACCTAGCAGTTATAATAAATAAGGTCGTCTTTCTCCACTATGACGCTAGGTTCAATATCATTATTTGTTTACATAATATTATTATTGACTATTTATTAAATGATTTATTTGAATTTCCCTCGTAGTATAAACTGACTGTGATAAAAGTCATATCCATGATTTTTGAGATGTAGTTAAAATATATTGTTTATATTATTGAAATAGAGGTAAAACGATGGTAAAAGATTTATTTGTTCATGTATGTATTGTCATTACCTTTTTATTTATTGGTGGAAGCTTTGTTAGAAGCAGCCTCACATTCAATAGTTTTTCGAAAAAAATCATTTTTGGTACTTTCTCTGGGATTTTAGGATCACTCCTGATGCTTTTTACGATTCGATTGACTCCTACGATTATTATGGATTTTAGACATATTGGCATTTTAATGTCAGCACTTTATGGAGGACCACTTTCGATAGCCATATCCGTTTTGATTATCTGCTTAAGCAGATTTGTTTTTATTACTAGTTCGCTGGAATCACTTCTCATTTCACTTTTGAATATGGTTTTAATTGGAATTTTTTCTATATTCATTTCGACATTAAAGCTTACAGAACTAAAAAAAATGGATCTATATGTATCTGTTCAGCATCATTACCCTTTCGTTTGGCTTTTATTATCTACCTGTACCCGCTCATTTGATATTATTTCTCGAATGGGTGGTGAGGAATTCTCTGTTCTCCTTTTTAATTGTTCAAACGAACTAGCTTTAGACATAGGCGAACGAATTCGTTCATGCATAGAACATCACCCTTTTATCCTGCCTGATGGCAAAAGTATCTGTCTCACCATTTCCATCGGTGCAGCAACGTTAATGGAAACAACCCACAATCCTGATCAGCTTGTTAAACAAGCTGATTCGGATTTATATATAGGAAAAAATACAGGCAGGAATAAGGTTTGTACGATTTCAATTGAAGATAAATAAGTCAACAAAAAGGGCTGTCCCATGACAGCACCTTTTTGTTGTTCAATTACATAGAAATATCTTTATTTGAAAAAATAGAATTGCTTGTTTTAACCTGAGCAAGCACATTAATAACAAATAATACTACTCCTAATACAACCAACAATGAGCCAATAATTGTTCCAACTACAAGTGCTTGATTACCTGTAATTAATTGGACAAATAAAATCCCCTGCATCAATGGTAAACCAATATTATGTAACCAAAAATGTGCCTTTGCTAGTTTTGTTTCTCCAGCCTTTGGAAAAACGCAGTAAATAAGTCCAAAAATAGCCATTGAAACCCAACCTAATAAATTTAAATGTGCATGGACAGAGGTAAACGAAAAGTTATGAATGATTCCCATCACAAGTCCAAGTGCTACAGCTATCAAAAAGTATACAGCTGCAATTTTCAAAAAACGTACTCCCATTATTTCTCTCCTTTTCATACTATTTCTATTTTGAACATTTTTTATAATATACTACTTTATTCATAGTGTTAATAGTTTTAATCAATATTTACAAATAAATTTACATATTATTAATACTTTTATCCTATTTTTACCTTTTGAGCAGTTAATTAGACATATTCAGATAATAATGAACATTTTTTCCAAAAAGATGGGAGGATTTTGTGATGATCTTGTAGAACTAATTAAGCATTAACAGGAACAAATGTTTCGGAAAGGTGGAAATGAAATGGATCGAATTAGTTGTCTAGCTTTTCTTCTATATCAAGCAGAAAATAAAGAGATACAAGACGCAGCCTTACAATTAGTCAGCGGAGAAATTTCCATCAAAGAACTTAAAAATAATCGACAATTTTTTCCTTATATCAAGGAAGCTGAAAAGGAATTGAAGAAAAATACATTAAATACGAATGATGTATGTAATTTTGTTGAAAGTTATTTATATACTTACTAATTAGAAAAATGTCAACACACTTCCCCGTAGTAACGGAGAAGTGTGTCTTTTTCCCTAAAGGATTCTATAGAAACAAATGTCTAAATTCACCATAGCCTTCCTCTTCCAGCTTTTCTTTCGGAACGAAGCGAAGTGCTGCCGAGTTAATGCAATAACGCGAGCCGTATGGTTGAGGACCATCATCAAATACATGTCCTAAGTGCGAATCAGATGTTTTCGTTCGAACCTCTATGCGGCGTAAACCATGAGAGGTATCAAACCTTTCCTCCAGTTCATTTCTACGCAATGGCTTTGTAAAGCTGGGCCAACCGCAGCCTGCATCATATTTATCCAGCGAACTAAATAAAGGTTCCCCTGAAATAATGTCAACATAAATCCCCTCTTCTGTATGATTCCAAAACTCATTTTGAAATGGAGGCTCTGTTGCGTTATTCCTTGTGACCTCATATTGGATCTGTGTCAGCTCCTGACGCAATTGTTCATCACTTTTTCTCTTTTTCCAGTGTTCACGAATAAATTTCGCCCGCCCCGATCCCTCTTTATATAAATTGTAGTGAAAAGGGATCTTTTTATAATAATGTTGATGCTTTTCCTCTGCGCGATAAAAAGTTTTTGCCGGCAGTAATTCGGTTACTACAGGCTTCTCAAACCGTCCGCTTTTTATTAGCTCTTCTTTAGACGCTTCTGCAAGCTTTCGTTGTTCTTCATTATGATAAAAGATCGCTGTCCTATAAGAAGATCCGCGGTCATTAAATTGTCCTCCTGTGTCAGTGGGATCGATTTGCCGCCAAAATAATTGGAGTAATTTTTGATATGGAAAGATTTTTGGATCAAACGTAATTTGAACGGCTTCGTAATGTCCTGTTGTATCTGAACATACTTCCTCGTATGTAGGACTTTCCTTTTGACCGCCTGTATAACCTGAAATCACCTCTTTAATTCCAGGTTGTTGGTCAAACGGTTCGACCATACACCAAAAACAGCCGCCGGCAAATGTCGCTAATTCATATTGGGTCATTTATCCTTGCTCCTTTTCTCATTTATCAAATATTGCTATAAAAAAATTGATGTCACGTAGCGTAATATTTTTCAACACTTTACACATCCTAACTAGTGGAGGTGAATAGGTTGAAAAAAGATAATTCCGATATTTCGAATCAAAATTCTCCCCAAGATTCCATCATGAATTCAGTAAATCAAACATTTGATGAAATGATACAAGATGTCAGAAATCTAATAAATGAAAACTCACAGAAGAATTCCCTAAAATAGCAAAAAATCTAACGCCAGTTTTGGCGTTTTTTTCTATTTCCGACATTCATATTCCAGTGATTGAATTTTCATTCGTAGCAAATAATAAGAGTAGTGTTGAAGTAAACACTAAAAATTCAATGTGGAGGGATATACTTTGAATATTCTCTTTCGCTTATTTCCAACTATTTTTTTCTTCATCCTTAAAGTGGCGTTCATGCTAAGTAATTCAATATCGAGATTAAATAACTTACTAAGAAAGCCATCCATGACATAAGTTGAGTATTCTATAAGTATTACCTATTCTCATTGATATAATAAAGGAGAGCATTTGTTCATGCTCTCCTCAATAATTGATTTAGGACTCCTTTCTAATTCCGTTCATAATAAACCTCACTACATTCTCAATGTCTTCTTCAGGATGGTACGCGGAAGGTTTTGGTGTTAACACAAAATCAGATACAAAATAGCCGACAATGACTGTAAACATCAATTTTAATATTTTCTCACTAGGAAGCTCCACTATTTCTCCTCTGCTTTTATAATGATTAATCATCATTAAGAAACGGTTTAAAACAATTTCAGAAAAGAATGGAAGCAATTCCTCTTTTAATTCGTCACTATATAATAGCTCTTTGACAATCACTTTAAATAGCTCCTGATTTTGGGAGATAAAAGACCGGCGATTTTTTATGAATGCTCTTAGAAACTCCTCAAAGCTTTTGTCTTCAGAATAGACCTCTTTGAAAACATTCTCAGCCATCGATGGCAAGGACTCTTTTATGAAAGGTAGAATAACCGCAAGCAATAAGTTATCCTTTGTTCCATAATGGCGAAATATCGTTCCTTCTGCCACGCCTGCTTCCTTTGCGATTTCACTTGTTGAAGTGTTTGCATATCCCTTTTCGGCAAACATTTTAACAGCTGTTTCCGCTATTTTTTGCTGTTTATCGGTCTTTTTCTTCGATAATGTCGTTTGTGCTATCATTTCATCCAAAAGACTTTTCTTAGACACTTACTCCACCTCAATTTTTCACAAGCTTTTCTATAACGTTCGATATCGTTTCAAAGCGAATATATTTAGTATGATAAAAATGAACGCAAAAACAACTAAAGCTAATAAATCAAATGTAATATCTCCTAATCCTAGTCCCATATACATCACACCCTTTAGTGCATCAGCTGCATAGTATAACGGCATGAACTTTCCAATCCATTGCAGCCAATCTGCCATCCCTTCAAGCGGCAGAATTCCAGAAAAGAATATTTGCGGTATAATCGCGATGGGAATAAACTGCACCATTTGAAATTCAGTTGCTGCAAACGATGATAAAAGTATACCTAAAGATAGAGCAACTAAAGCTAACAATAAATTAATCAGGATGACATTCCAAATGGAGCCCACAAGGATAATATCTAATACGAGGATTGAATAAAATACAACTATCACCGTTTGAATGACTGCAAACATTCCAAAACCAATTAAGTAGGCTGAGACAATTTCTCCCCGTCGGATTGGAGTTGATAAAATTCGTTCCAAAGTACCTGTTGTTCGTTCCTTTAATAACCCAATTCCTGAAATCAGAAATACAAAAAAGAAAACAAAGAAACCAATTAATATCGGGCTTAGAACGTCAAAAAACACGGTATCACTGCTTCCATATACGTAATTTGTTTCAATATTTACTTCTGGCGAGCTAGTATTTGCAACGCTTTGATTCATGAAGACAGATTGAGCAAAAGATGCAAGATTTTGACTGACTTTCATTTGCAATGTTTTCGCTACACTAGGATCACTATTTCGAAGCGTTAAGGTAAATTGTCCATTCTCTTTCTGCAGTATACCATCAAGATCCTCATCCACAATCTTATCTTCCACGTTACTTACTTCTTGATATTCGCTAATCTTGAGATTTGCATCCTCTAATTGATCTACTAGACCCTGTTCTACATTTACTACCCCTAGTTTTGGTTCAACTGTGTCCCCATTAAATAATAAATACATCAGACTTAAAATTAGCAAAGGAGCAACAAATAATAATGCCAGTGTTCGTTTATCACGGAACATCTCCAGACAAATTCTTTTAACTAAGGCCATCGTTCTCATGTTTCCATCCTCCCTGCATGTAGAAATACCTCATCAAATGTACTGGCATGATATAAGGTCTTTAATTCGTCAGGTGTCCCTCTCGTTAAGATACGACCATCTCTCACCATTGCAATATAATCACACTTTTGCGCTTCTTCCATTACATGCGTTGTCACAATAATCGTTTTTCCTTCTTCGTTTTTCAAACGTAATAATTCATTCCATATACCTATTTTTAGTTCTGGATCAATCCCAACCGTTGGTTCATCCAATATAAGAATTTTGGGGTTTTGGATTAAGGCAATCGCGAGTGATAATCGACGCTTCATCCCCCCGGAATAAGCGGATACTTTCTTATTAAGTTCGTCAGTCAGGTTAACTAAGCCGGCTGCATATGAAATTCGGTACTTCATTTCTGCTTTGTTCAATTTGTAAAGTGAGGCAAAAAAGGTAAGGTTTTCCTTTCCTGTCAATGTTGTATATAACGCATCGGATTGTGCCATATATCCAATATCTTTAAGAATTTCAAGGTTTGGCATTTGTTTATTTAATACCTTTATGGATCCGGAATCAGGCTTATCCATACCGACAATCATCTTGACTAATGTTGTCTTTCCAGCACCTGAGGGACCAATGAATCCATATAAATTCCCCTCTTCAATCGATAAGTGGATCCCGTTTAACACCTGTTTCTTACCAAAGCTTTTACTTATGTTTTCTATTTCAATACTGACACTCATCTCTAACCCTCCCAGAAAAGAAAAGTGAGTAATTACTTATTTTATTATTATGGTAATCTTTTCTTTTGTCAATTATAAAAATGTGAGTAATTACTTACATTTATCGATAAAAATTCCCCATACCATTACTTACTGTCGTGCATAAGATGATAAGAAAGGAGTTTTGCAAATGAGTGTTACAGCATTTATCATTTCTATCATTATTTCGCTGATGATTGGCTATGTTGCGGAAAAACTTGTCCCTTTTGATATGCCCGGGGGTGTGTTTGGTTCAATTATTGCCGGATTCATTGGAGCATGGATCGGACATGGTTTATTCGGCGCATGGGGGCCCGCGATTGAAGGCTTTTACTTAATCCCTGCACTGATTGGTGCGGTTATCGTTGTCGTCATTGTTGGACTTGTCAGTGAAATTTTTTAACTTTATCTTCATGTTTTCCCATAATGAATGAATTTCTTTCCAAAGAAAAAAGGAGACATGGCGTCTCCTTTTAATCTATCATTCTATTACAATGTTATTCCTCTATTACCCAATCCTCCTGATAAAGAATATCACCATTTGCTGATAAGGCCTTTATGCTGCTTTTCTCACCAATTGTTAAGTAGTATCGCTTTTTGTCTTTTTCAATAATTTTTGCTTCGTTATAATGATCTGTTTCACCAATTGCCAGCGTTTCTATTTTTTTAATTTCTGGATTATGTATTTCACCATAGATAATGGAAATATCTGCTATGATGTTGCCTTCTTTATCATAGTCTTTGAAGTGCTCTTTATAAATGGTAAGTTGGTCATTATCTTTATGCTTCCATCCGTTTGGGCCAACATTATCCCAACCATCCTCTTGATCACCTTTTAAAAAGGCAACTCCTAAAACAGGTTTGGTTTGATCAGTAAATTCCTCTATTTCCGCAATTGTATCATATAGAACAATCGAAATTTCTTCCATTTTCTCAGTATGTATTATTTGATTTACCTTATACGGAATGGCCTCGTTCATAGTCGGATAACTACAGGCTGTTATAATTAAAATGAAGATGCTGATCAACAGTAATTGAATCCTCTTTTTCACGATCCTAGCCTCCTTTTCATCATGTTGCTATAATTATATCAAATTTTCAAAAGTAATATCGAAATAATTTATAAATTTAGTTTATTTTGTTTTTCCGAATACTGAAACTTTATTGCCCTCATTTGCCTACAAAAAAAGCTTGAATCAGGTTCTCAAGCTTTAAGTGAATTCCCATTCTCTTCAATTATAGCAGGTGTAAAGTCTATTACTTCTTTTTCCGCTTACGTTCATTGGATTTTTTAATCTTCATTATTTTGGTTGGAGGTTGTTTTCGAAGCCACTTAATAAACGAGGTAAGCTTTTCATCTTCTCTTAATTTTTGGATTGATGTGAGCCTTGCCGCAATTTCATTATTGCTGTATAATGCATGAATTTGTTTGTGACACGGAATACATAGATTTGCTGTTTCACCAAAGGTACCTCCCATTTCTTTTGGCAATAAATGATGGACTGTTGTTTCTACACCGCTGCGTCCACATAGTTCACAAATAGCCATCATTTCACTCCTTGAAATAGTTTTAAGAGAAATTGCTAAAACCACCCCTTTCTTTTAAACCAAAGATATAGCAGCACACCTACGATAACCATAATGCCTAAAGCTAATAAATAACCATATTTCCAGGTCAATTCAGGCATGTGTTCAAAGTTCATACCATAGATTCCGGCAATAAAGGTCAAAGGCGCAAAAATAGACGTAATAATCGTCAAGACTTTCATCACATTATTGGTCTGGTGTGAATTCAATGAAAGGTAACTGTCACGAATATCTGCTGTCAATTCCCTGCTTGACATAACCATATCCGATAATTTTAATAAATGGTCATAGATATCGGAAAAATACTCCCATCGATCCCTTACTCCTTGTAAATGATGGGAATTTAACATCCGGTAAAGCAAGTCCCGCATCGGGTTAATCGAATGACGTAAATTCAATAACATATGCCTTGTTTCAAACAGCTCACTCATTAAATGATCCATTGATTTATTATTTGTATTTGTTTCGATTTTGTCTAATTCATCCTCTATTTTGTACATAAGTGGAAAGTAGTTATCCACAATCTTGTCTAAAATATCGTAAAACACATAAAATGGGTCCCATTGCTCAATATTATTCCTATTTAACAATCGCTCCCATACTGGATTCACTTCCAAAACAGGCTCTCGATGGAAAGTAACAATATAATGATTGCCAATGAAAAAATTCAACTCTTCTCTGAAGATTTCCATAGCCTCTTCCTTTACTGTATGAGTGACGAAAAAAGTGTAATCATCATAATAATCCAATTTGGGACGCTGTGGCCGATGGATACAATCTTCGACGGCGAGTGGATGAAATCGGAATGTCTTTGTTAAGTGCTCAATATCTTCTTGCCCAGGCTCATTAAAATCAACCCAGTACCATTTATATTTAGTAAAATCCACATGGTTAATGGAATGAAACGTTTCTAATTCGTTTTCGAATGTAATTCCAACCATTCTAATCATCAAGTGCACACCCTCATTTGGTTTTACAGATATCTCGTTCAATATCCTTTCTAGAGAATATCATTTACAAAAGTTTAGCTTTTACGATTTCAGCTAATTCTATCCAAAATTGAAATTAAAGGTTCTTAACGGTATTCTATAGAAGATCATGCTTCATTCTATCTAGAACAACAAAGGAGATTTAAACGATGGATTTTGTGACTTTGAATAATGGTTTGAAAATGCCGCAGTTAGGCTTTGGGGTATGGCAGGTTCCAGATGATCAAGCAGCTTTTGCTGTTGCGAAGGCTCTTGAAGTCGGATACCGATCCATTGATACTGCAATGATTTATGAAAACGAAAAAGGAGTAGGAAAGGCGATTCATGAATCCTCTGTTCCTCGTGAAGAACTTTTTATTACAACAAAGGTTTGGAACACTGATCAAGGCTTTGATAATACCATTCGTGCCTATGAAAACAGTTTGGAAAGATTGGGATTAGACTATGTTGACCTCTATCTCATTCATTGGCCGACACCTCAATTTGATCAGTACGTTGATACATACAAAGCATTAGGAAAGCTATACAAGGATGGGCGCGTGAAAGCGATTGGGGTGTGTAATTTTAACATCGATCATCTCGAACGTATTTTAAATGAATGTGAAGTCAAACTGGTATTAAATCAAATTGAATGCCATCCGTATCTTTCCCAAAGAGAAATGAAGGAATTTTGTCAATCACATGATATTTTTGTGGAGGCTTGGAGTCCGCTTGATCAAGGCGGCGAAGCATTACAGGACCCTGTTATTAAAAAGATCGCAGAAACACATGGGAAATCGCCGGCTCAGACAATCCTTAGATGGCATTTGCAAAATAATACAATCGTGATTCCGAAATCTGTCACCCCAACACGCATTGAAGAAAACTTCCAAGTGTTTGAGTTTGAATTATCCCCAAAGGAAATAGAAGAAATAAACAAGCTTAACCGGAACCGCCGCAAGGGTCCAGAACCAAATGATTTTAATATAAGATAAACTTCCGAATATAGAAAAGAAGCGATAACGACATCGCTTCTTTTCTACCTATCAAGCTTGATCAGTGAGAATTTTATCATAACAATAAAACGGATTTTCTTTTCCGTGAAAAGCCATTTCCCCTGCCTTTACATATCCACATTTCTCAAATAATGCCTGAGCTTTTTTATTTAATGAATAAGTATCGATTTTCATATATGGTACATTGTTTTGTAAGGCTATTTTCTCTGCATAAGCAATTAGGCTTGATGCCATTCCTTTTTTTCTCGCAGCAGCACTTATCACAAGCCGATGGAAGGTATAGGCTGATGTCTTTTTTCTCCAAGAAATGTCATGGTATTCATTTGGAAGGTTGGTATCAACGGTAATGGATCCAAATACTTTACCATTTTCTTCATAAACATATAAAGACTCATTTTTCGCGTCATTTTCAAAAATAGTAACCGTCGGATACTTTTCATCCCATTGATCACTCTTTTCTTCCTTCATTATTTGTACTGTGTCCTTAACCAACTTCATAATAGCAGGTATATCTTCGTTTCTGCCTTTTCTAATCATTAAACTCTCTCCCAATTATAAAATTTCATTCGTATCTTTCAAATCTTCATTATTTCTTTATTTAAATTCGAACCTGATTTTCTTTTCTCTGTTTCCTTTTTTGCAGGAAGTTGAGCAATGATCACAGCTGTAAACATTATGATACAGCCGATCATTTCTTTAAGTGACATACTCTCTCCCAGTAAAATCATGCCTGAAATGACGGCAAAAACCGATTCCATACTTAAAATAATGGCAGCAACAGTGGGATTTGTCCCTCTTTGGCCCAAGATTTGAAACGTATATGCTATCCCAACAACAACAATTCCGGTATAAAGAATAGGGCCCGCACTGTCTAAAATAGAGGATAATTCAATTGTTTCTGCAAATAAAGCCATTACGAAAGACAGTATACCCGCTACAAAAAATTGAATGAAAGACATTTTTAATCCATCAACTTTTGGAGCAAAATAATCAACGACCAATATGTGAATAGCCCAAAATACAGTGCCGCATAAGACAATGACATCACCTTTTGAAATCGAAAATCCTTCTGTAATACATAATAAATAAAGCCCTACAACCGCCAAGGCTACACCTATCCATACATTTTTACTTACTTTCTTATGTATAAAAAGTCCTAATAGCGGTACTAATACAATATATAATGCCGTAATGAATCCCGCTTTTCCAGCTGTTGTGTACACTAAACCGGCCTGTTGAAAGGATATCCCAAAGAACAAGGCAACTCCGCAGGCTAAACCGCCAACGAGCAAGTCTTTTTTTGTTCCTGTCGGCCTATTATTTTGCTGCTTGTTATTTAACCTGTTCATTATTAATATGACGGGGATTAATGACAGAGTTCCGATTAAGAATCTGGTTGCAGTAAATGTAAATGGTCCAATATAATCCATGCCTACACGCTGGGCTACAAAAGAAGTACCCCAAATTAGCGCAGTAATAGAAAGAAGGAGCTCACCACGCACTTTATTGTTTTCCATATGTACCCTCCATTACTATGGCTATTATTCATAAATGATATTATATCAATAAATTATTTTCTGTGACTTAAATATTTTAATAAAGATTTAATAAATGATAAACAAAGTCCAACTAGAAAATAAAAAAGCTTTATCCATTGAACATCTTGGATAAAGCTGTAGTCCATGTTTAAATATACCATTTTGCAAGAAAAAATTGCTTTGTTCATTATGAAAAATTAAGCTATAAAATGTAAACGAACCTCACTAGATTACAGGATAATATTGTTCATACCTTGGATGGAAATAATAAGGAGGTCTCACTCCTATAATTGGAACCCAAAATATTTGGGAATCAGCATAGAACATTTGCTTTTTCTCATCCGATTGATTTCTCAATAAAAATTTAACTTCTGGGTTGTAATAATAATCATGCATGAGAAATCCTCCTGCTATCCTTTTTTTCTTTATCATATTATAAAAGCAGATATTGAGCTTGTATCTCCCTCCATTTTGTAACCAGGCACGATGGGCAGCTGACACTCATACAGTAACCTAAAGTTCATTTTGCCATTGGAGGACTAAGGAATATGACTAATGATAATTCGGAAACGAATCCCTATCCGTTATATCCCAATTATGGGAAAATAACGCGATATAAGGATATTGCCATAACCGTTCCAGAACAACGCCAATATAGACAGCCCGGGATCGAACGTTTAATGGTACCAAGGCCAATTATCGAAAATCCCCATTATAAAGGAAGCGGGAAGTTAAAAGGAAAAGTTGCACTTATCTCAGGCGGTGACAGCGGTATGGGCGCTGCGGTGCTATAGCATTTGCTAAAGAAGGAGCAAATGTTTCCATTTCTTACCTTGACGAACACGAAGATGCCGTTCGGACAAAAACTAGAATTGAAGAGCTTGGCAGACAATGTCTGTTATTGCCAGGAGATTTAAGAGAAAAACAACAATGTGTGAATATTGTTGAGAAGACGATTGAGACCTTTGGGGAACTCGATATTCTTTGTAACCATGTTGGATCCAATTTCAACAGTTGAGTCTATTGGATATTACAGATGAGCAATTTGATAATACCTTTAAAGTTAATATTTATTCCCATTTTTATACGACTCGCGCTGCACTAAAGTACTTAAATGCAGTCAGTTCGATTATCAATACGGCATCTGTTGTGGCCTTCGATGGAAATGATCAATTAATCGATTATACTGCTACAAAAGCTGCTAACGTTGGTTTTACCCGAGCTTTAGCCAAAAACTTAGTTAGTAAAGGAATTAGAGTGAATGCCATCGCACCAGGTCGAATTTGGACACCTCTTATTCCATCAAGTTTTTCTGCAGATCAAGTACCTTTAGCTGGTAATCCGATGCACCGCCAAGGACAGCCATTTGAGGTTGCCCCCGCATTTGTCTTTCTAGCCTCAGATGATTCACGGTTTGTCACTGGTCAAACCTTACATGTGAACGGCGGTCAGGTGTTTACTTAACCAATTTGTGATATGGAAATTTTACCTGTTATTGCAGTTATTTTTTCAACCATCCTATTAAATGGAGGTGGAAAAAATGACAGATCGTAATCCTATTGAGTATACAGGGAAAGTCCTTGACCAAAGAAATACACTCACAGGTCCGGACGATTCTGGCAAAGCATCTTATCCAGAACGGCCAAAAAATGTCCCGATTAAAGAGCAGTCTTACATGAAGCATTTAACTAGTCATTAAACATTAGGCTGCCTGAGATTTAGGCAGCCCTAAAATGTTTATTCCTAATGTTTATCGAAATCGAACCTCTATAACAAATACTTAACTAGCATCTCCTTCTCCATTCTGTATTTAAACAATTCCTAATTAAATCATTGTAATATATTGGATTTTTTGGTTACAATAAGATATTGTGATATTTAACAACATGAAAAAGGGGATTGGCCCTCACATCCAATTATAAATGTTGAAGGAGTTGAGCCGTCATGTCATTACAGTTGGTTCCCTATTTAGTAATGGATGGAAATTCAAAAGAAGCGATTGAATTCTATGAAAAAGTATTTACTGCAGAAAACTTAGGGATTGTAAAATTTGGTGATATGCCCCAAAATCCGGATTTTCCAATACCTGAGGAAACGAAAGACCTGATTGCTCATGCAACACTCAAAGTTGGTGAATCCATACTTATGTTTTCTGATAATTTTCCTGGACAACCGCATCAAAAGGGAAATCAAGTGACCATATGTGTAAGTACAAAGGATACGGACAAATCCCAACAGCTTTTTGAAGCATTACAGGTGGGCGGACAAGTGAGTATGCCTCTGCAAAAAACTGATTTCAGTCCTTCCTATGGGATTGTAACCGATAAATTTGGTGTGACATTCCAAATCTATACAGAATCACACTAAAACAAAAATGGCTTCATCGTTAAACGATGGTGCCATTTTAATTTTCCCATCATTTTCACAATCTATATATTTTAATCTTTTGATATTATTCTTCTATTTTTTTATAATAAAATAATAATAAATTAATATAGATTGAGTGGTTAACATGAAATTCAAAGGCCGTTTCACTGCTTGTATTCTTGTTTTTATAGCGAATGGAATTTACATTTATTATTATTACTCAAAATATCGAGTGATTGAAAAAATAGAGTTCGTGGGACTGCCTATTATGCTGGTACTTGCTTGGTGGGCGGGCAGACAATTTGATAAAGTAAAATGCTCGCAAAAACAAGTTCGTTTACAAAGGGATGAGTTGGAAAGAAACACGAAAATGTTTCAAGCTATCTATGAAAAAGCCCCCATTGGAATCGCCATCATAGACAAATATGGCCGCCCTGTTAACTCGAACGCTAAACTTCAAGAAATGCTTGGGTATAGTGATGCTGAATTAAGTAAGATGACATTTAATGATTTCAGTGATTCAGATGATGCGAAAAAAAATATGAAGTTTTTATCAGCTTTGTTAAATGGAGAAATTGATTCTTATCAATTAAATAAACGCTATATTCGTAAAGATGGTCAAGTAATGTGGGGAGAAGTGACATCTACTTTGTTTCCAAGTCCGGACAACCAATCCATTTACGTTATTGGTATGGTCGCTGACATTACAAAACGGATTATAGCAGAACAAGAACTTAACAAAGCATATCAAGAGATGAAATATTTCTCAAATCGTGATGGTTTAACAAATATTGCTAATCGGCGCTATTTCGATCACTATTTAATCACTGAATGGGAACGGGCTAAGGATAGCTCATTACCCATTTCAATGATCATAGTAGATATTGATTTTTATAAAAAATATAACGATTCCAATGGTCATTTAGCCGGAGATGGTTGTCTAAAACAAATAGCAAAAATATTAGAAGCTGCCGTCGAGAATTCAATTGGATTAGCTGCCCGTATTGGCGGTGAAGAATTTGCGATCGTTCTTCCAGAAACAGATTTATCCCAAGCCAAAATGATGGCAAGTAAAATACAATCAACCATATCTGTGATGAAGATTCCACACGAGAGTTCACCTATTAGTTCATTTATTACTGTAAGTATAGGTGTCTCTACTATGGTTCCAACCACAGCCTCTAAACCGGAAGAATTAATCCTTAAAACAGATAAAGCATTATATACTGCAAAGAAAAAGGGAAGAAATCGTGTTGAAATTGACTAAATAGGGTTCAGTAGTTATAGTTTGAAACTTATAACTACTGGACCCTATTTTTTCCTAGCACATTTCTTTTGAATAAGAGATTTCCAAATAAACAGTAGTGATTTTTCGTTTTTTAAGTATTGGACGTTCGAAAAGATAAAAGGTTTTAACTAATTATTGGGCGAGATTTATATTATCTTGTTGTGTATTTAGCACATAATGTTATTAGAAAATTAAAAACTCTCTTAAACAAAGTTTGCCACTGTAAAGCCAATAGCAGCCGACAATATTCCCAAAAATACTGATGTTATCACATAAAACAGCGCAATTTTACCATTCTTAGACGTTATTAAAGTAATGGTCTCATATCCAAAGGTCGAAAAAGTAGTATAAGCGCCGCAGAAACCAATCCCAAACAGAAACCAAATCCATTCACCTATTCTGTCTGTCAAATGGAGATTGGCCAATACTCCCAGTAATAAAGATCCTGAAATATTAATAATCCATGTTCCTAGTGGAAAATAGATAACGTTTTGAAAACGGTTTTTAATATAATTGCCTAATAAAAAACGTGCAGCACTTCCCAGTGATCCGCCAATTCCGATTAACCAAATCATTTTTCTCCCGCCTCATCTTTACGTGATAACGCCATTCGGTAACCTAAATAAGCTAAAAGAATTCCTAAAACGATGGAGCCTAAAATGTACAGGAATGCTTGTCCGACAAAACCATTTTGAAATAATTGCAGTGTCTCAACGGAGAACGTTGAGAAAGTAGTAAATGAACCGATAAAGCCAGTTCCTATCAAAAGCGAGATTTCAAGTTTCACTTTTTCCGTGCGGCTTGCATAAGTCAGAAACCAGCCAAGGATAAAACAGCCGATTAGATTAATGGATAACGTTCCGAATGGAAAGCCATTTCCATATTGAATCCATTCCCCTAGGCTAAATCTGGCTATACTTCCTAAAAAGCCGCCAACCATGACAAATAATACATTCATGCTAACCTTCTTTCTGGCAGTAATGCCGACCAACTAAACAAATTCTATTTTGTTATATAGATCAAAAGCATTCCTATTGCATCATGAGAAATCCAAACAGCCTATCCTCCATTTCTTATGTTATAATTTCCATAAAATAATGAATATTTATAAACATTCAAATTGGAGGTCGCTTGCATGGAAGCACTTGCTATTATACCCTTTATCCTAATGATGATTGTTTATCTTGGATTTCTTGGCTTTATCATTTGGGTAGCAGTAAGCTTTATTAAAACTCAGAAAGAACGTAATGTCATTCTAAGAGAAATATCATATAAACTAGATAAATTAGATATGACGAAAAAGGAAGAGTAATGATACTCTTCTTTTTTTCTTTATACGAATCCTATGATGAAGAAAGAAAAACGCGGGTACCCTTTTCGAATGTGTAATTAGCACATGATACAAGAATGACATTTTGCTGCTACATCATTAATAATTCGCGAATATCTTCATCTGTTAATGATGATGCTCGATTCTCCCCGGGATCGATAATCGTTTCTATTAAATCCTTCTTTTTCGATTGCAGCGCATTCATCTTTTCTTCAATTGAGCCGCGCGCAACAAGCTTGATCACCTGTACTGCCTGCTCTTGTCCAATGCGATGGGCACGGTCAGCAGCCTGCGCTTCTACTGCCGGATTCCACCATAAATCATACAGGATCACGGTATCAGCACCTGTTAAATTTAACCCGGTCCCGCCTGCTTTTAAAGAGATAAGAAACAAGTCTCGTTCTCCAACATTAAATCGATTGCATAATTCCACTCGTTCTTCTGCTGGTGTCTGCCCATCTAAATAGAAAAACGGTATTCCCTCTTCCGCTAATTCCCGGCCAATGATGCCAAGCATTTTTGTAAACTGGGAAAATATCAATACTCTTCTCCCTGCTTGCCTCGCTTCCTCGAGCAGCTGCAGCAGCCTTTCAAATTTTGCAGATTTTCCTTTATAGCCGTCTACAAACAAGGCCGGATGACAGCAGATTTGCCGCAGGCGTGTTAAACCGGCAAGTATTTTAATGCGATTTTTCCGGATCGTTTCTCTATCTAAATGCTTTAAGGTATCATGTTTCAGCTTTGCTAAATAGGCGGCATACAGCCTTTTTTGCTCCGGTAGTAATTCTACTGCTTCAATCGACTCCGTTTTTTCAGGTAGCTCTTTAAGGACATCCTCTTTCAGCCTGCGGAGTAAAAATGGCCTGATTCTTCGCGCAATCTTTTCCCTTGTCAAATTGCTGTATTCCTTCAAGCCCTGGAATAGTTCTGGGAAGACAACATGGAAAATAGACCATAGCTCTTCTAGCGAATTTTCTATTGGAGTACCGGTAAGTGCAAATCGGTTGCCAGCCTGGATTTTCTTGACTACTCTGGCTGTTTGTGTAGTCGGATTCTTAAATGCTTGTGCTTCATCGAAAAAAACCGTATGGAACTGCTGACCCTCGTACCATTTTTGATCTTTTCGCAGCAATGGATAGGAAGTAATGATGACATCCTGATCCATTGCCTCCTTCATGATTAAGGTTCGTTCTTTTATCGAACCATCTATAATAACGGCCTGCACGTCTGGAGTAAATTTCAGCAATTCGTTCAACCAATTATAGGTCAATGAGGATGGACAAACAATGAGAACCGGAGTTTTCTTTTGACGAATTTCAGTCAGCTCTGAATAAATAAAGGCGATACTTTGCAAGGTTTTTCCCAGTCCCATACTGTCCGCTAAAATCCCGCCAAACCCATAATGCGAGAGCATCTTCATCCATTTGTAGCCATGTTTTTGATATTCACGCATAATATGGTCCAGATTTTCCGGAACTTTAAAGCTCAAGTTCTCAGGATGCTCAATATCCTCTAAGAACTTGCGAAACGATTCTTCGATTGTAAATACCTCTTGATTATCTACTGTTTCTAACATACGCAAACCTTGAATCGTACTTACGTGGTAACCTTCTTCCACAGAATCAATGTCATCTGGAAGAGCGTACAGGAATCTTTTCAGCGCATCAAACTCCCTTGTCTCCAACGATAACAGTGAGCCATCCCGTAGCCGGTAATACTTTCGTTTTTCCTCTAATGCAGCAAGTACATCTTTGATTTGCTTTTCAGGTATACCATCCAAATCAAACTTAAATTCAAGCCAATTCATGCGATCCTTATAGGCTTTCACTCTTATTTTTGGGCGAGGATTGCCTCTATATACTCGATTTCGGACAGCTGTTGTAGCATAGATTTGCACTAATTTTTGCAGTTTTGGAAGGACATGGTATAAAAACTCATACTCCAATTCTTCATTATATAAGAGGTAGCCGCTGTCATTTCTCGCAAAGGAACTATCCTCCATGATTTGCAGGATTCGTTCCTCCTTTTCAATGTCTCTCATGACAAACGTCTTTAGCGGACGGTTTTCCAATGGATTAATTATTATTTGTTCATAATGAAACTCAAGTCCAGCCAAAAGGCGATTGTTAACACGATCTAAATAAAGCTTGGCTTTTAATTGTGTCTTTTTAAGACTTTCCGTTATTCTATTCGGCAGCTTGACCTCACCTAATCGTTTTAAACCAGGAATTACTTTTTCGAGAAAAAGCGATACCTGCTTACTTGGAACAGGAATTTGATTTGTTCCTGTAGACGCCAGCATGTCTGTTAATTCAACCAAACGCCTAAAATCCTCTTCAGGTAAACGAATTAATTTTCCGGCTGATAAAACATACTTGTAGGAGGTTAAAATAATCAGATTATGTAAACCATCTATCTTCAGTTGAAAGCCTTTGCCAGGTGCTTCAACAAAATTGAACTTGAGCGTTAACGGCTCCTCTGAAACGGCTAATTGATTTAATCTATTGCCGTTAGATTCAAGCTTCACATTTGGTGCTTTCTCCAAAACAGGAAGAAGGGTTTCCCATGAAGCAGGAGAAATCATTAATAAATCTTTGTCATCTTCTTCCCTGTTTGTTTGAAGCGTATTCAAATAAGCTTTTTCATCATCAAGAATGTGAAACAGCTGACGAAATACAGCCTCATCTTCTATGAGAAAGCAATGAAGACTTGGATCATACGTTGCAAAATAAGAGAGCATACATATATTCCCTGCTCTTACATGTTTGAGAAACTCACGGATATTTTGGACTTTTGTCTGTCCGACTTTGACTTGAATCGCAAACATCCAATGCTCATTGCCAAAAGATACAGGTTTACAGATAAACTCCACGTCAAGTATTTCTCTATCTTCAAAATGGCGTTTTTTTCTAATAGATGGGACCTGTTTTTGATTAAAAAGAGCTAGCAGACCATCTGTCAGTTCATTGTTTTCTCTATCGGTTTGACTTCCATATTTCGTTTGTTGCGTCGTGCCTTCCCGTTGATGATTATTAAGAACGATTAAAACAGCAGCGATATGCTGACAGTCCTTTTGAAAGGAAGCGAGCTTCGGACAGCTGCATGAAGCTTTTATGCTGCTTGAGCCATTACGCTCAATAGTTACATAAAAATCCTCTGTTCCGCTTACAACAGCCTTGCAAAATTCAGAACTGTACTCATTAATTGTTACTTTATTGTTACGAACATAAAGGTCTCCTCTCTTGAAGGAGGCCATACCACACATTTCTTTAATGATTTTTTGATTTAACGGGATATTCAACATATGCCTCTCCTTCCTGAGGAAATTCAAGTAGTATTACAAAAAGATATTATATCATTTTAGAAAGGAATTATTGAAATAAAGATAAATAATTGAAGAAAACAAAAAAACGTCATTAAGACTAAAGCTTAATAGACGTTTTTCCATTTAGATTTTTTTTACAAATTCAGATTTTAATTTCATCGCTCCAAAACCATCGATTTTGCAATCAATATCATGATCGCCATCGACTAAACGGATATTTTTCACTTTTGTCCCCTGCTTTAGTGTTGAAGAAGATCCCTTTACTTTCAGGTCTTTAATGATTGTTACGGTATCACCATCGTTTAAAACATTTCCATTTACATCTGTAATGACTTTTTCTTCTTCGTTGTTTTCTGCTTCCAATGACCATTCATGAGCGCACTCCGGACAAACAAGCAGGCTTCCATCTTCGTATATATATTCTGAATGACATTCCGGACAGTTAGGTAATTTTGACATCGAGATTTCCTCCATTACTTTCGAATATTTGAAGAAATAAATTTACATGGACTCATCTATTATACCTTGCCCTAAAGGAAATTTCCCCATTATTTTCATAATCTATACAGAATTAACTACAAAAGCCAGATCCCTATAATAATCGGAAAGAAGAGCCATCAATTATTTCAACGTCATTTCGTATTTTTACCTCTTCCATTAAAGTAAACAAGGCCTGATCCTTCATTTTTGCCTCAATCATACAGTCTATTTGTGGAATACTGCCATTTATCTCCTTTAAAAAACGAAAGAACATTTCAATATCCACATAATCTGCATGGTGGCGAAATTCCTTCTCACTTTTGGGGCTTGAAATATGCATTTTGATTGGCAGTGGAGAGTTTTTCCAGGTTGCTATAATCCGTTCCCAATTCTCCTGCCAATTCTCATTCTGATGGTGTGCGAGATGATGATGATAGTCAAACACAAGCGGGATGCCAATTTTTTCACATAAATAGAGCGCATCATCGACTGTAAAGGATGTATCATCATTTTCAAGCATGATCATCCTTTGAATGGAGCTTGGCACCGCCATCCAATTTTCAATAAAGCGCTCCAGTGATTTTTCTGTTTCTTTATAATTTCCGCCGACATGCAGAACACAGCGGTGTGTTGGATCAATCCCCATTCTCTTCAACAACAGATAATGGAGCTTCAATGTTTTAATCGAGTTTTTTAAAACTTCCTTTTTATCGGAGTTAATCACAACAAAATGATCAGGATGAAAGTCAATTCTTATTCCATTTTTTTTAGCAAACAGGCCAATTTCAAAAAGATGATCCTTTAATGGTTTCATATAGTCCCAATCAAGAAGCTCTTCATGGTTTGCTAATGGAATCAAACGTGAAGTTAAGCGATAAAAATGAATTTCACTAAACACGTTATGCCGAAGAAGCCTCAGTGTATTTTCTAAGTTGGATATAGCAATCCGTTCTAATTTACGAATCGCCGCTTCCCTGTCCCTTATTTTTTGAAACTGGGTAAAGGTCATCGTTTGGGATGGGGATGCATGTTGTAATTCCATACTCATTGCAACATAACCAAGTCGTACAACTGTCATAATAATCCACCTCTGTATCATTATGGTGAAAATGAAGATAGTGTAGACAGGATTAAGAATTAAATAATAAATACTCATAAAAAAACACGATACAGTTAATCGTATCGCGTTTCTTTTTTCTATCAATCAGTGACTCTTCTTAATTGTCTTCGGATTTCTGCAGCAGTTGAAGTTGGTTTATCCATTTGAAAGATAACATACCGATATTTCTTATGTCCTAACATTTCAATTAATATTAAAGGCTGAACTCGTTCATAGGAAAGGAAATACCACTCATTACCATATTTAAAACTGCCTTCATAGATATTTAATGGAGGTATGGAAGTGCCGGGCATTCTAAGCATCATTTGCTGTGCCTGAAATTGATCAACATAGACATTTTTAATCATGCGATAAGGCATTATGATTTTTCGCTTTAATGCAAGTATGGCAGTTAATCCCGTAAGTTTCAATGTCAATTCTTCTTCCCCAAAATGTAAAACCCTTGCCATATTCACACCTCTGTTCAGATATCCCTGTATTATTATTAAATTATGCGTACTTAATGGATACTTTGCATAAAAATTCAACGATGATTGACTTCAGCACTTGCAAATATAGACTATTAATCCGATAAACATTGAGAAAAACCCACTTTTTTAAGTAGATTGGATAATTTTTTTAAAAAAAATTATCAGAATTATTAAATTTTTCATAAATATCTGATATAATGTATTTATTGGCAAACTAGTATTACCATTTTTAGAATCTATAAATTCCACTAGCTTTCAATTCAATTGAAAGCTGCAATTTTCTTTTCACTATTAGAATACCATTTTTTTAGGTACTTTACTTCATTCAATTTAAAAACAATTATATTTCCAAAATGCCACTTTTGTGGCTTTTGTATAAATGTTTAAAGGAGGTACATTTATGTACAATATTAAAGAAAAAGAAAAATTATTTATCTACACAGGTCCAGATGGTTCTGGAAGAAAAACAATAGCAAAAATGGTAGCGACAACGTTTGATATGGAAACTGTCTTATCATATACAACACGCCAGCCTCGGCATTACGAGCAAGACGGTGAGGACTATTATTTTGTCAATGAAGAAAACTTTAAACTGATGGAAGCTAGACAAGAATTTCTCGAAAGCGTTGAAATCGATGGATTCCATTATGGAATTCGTGAGGAAGATGTTATCAAAGCATTTGAAAATCATAATCTTGTCTATTTAACACTGAACCCAGAGGGTACAGAAAAATTAAAGCAAATGTATGGTGATCGTGTCATGAGGTTCTTTATTTACGCTGATCGTGATACCGTATTAGACCGTTTGAAAGCGCGTAATGAAAGTGATGCAGATATCGTCCGCCATATGAACCATTACCAAGATACAATGCTTTATAAAAATAACTGTGAACACAGCTTTGAAAACTTCGACCTCCCTCAAGTCTCTTTTCAAATTAGTGAAGTAATTGAAAAGTTTCTTGATAGAGATATTATTGTAACCGACTATTAAACATTATGATTCTTAGACCATTTGATGGGTACTACGACGGTACTGTGTCCCTAACAGGAAAGGGGCAACGTACCAGTCCATCAGGTCAGATAATCAGACTCGCTCAATGCTTAAGTTAATGAATGCTTTACCTCCAATGCAGCCCTCAGTATTCATCTAACAAATTTAATCCCAACAAAAAGAAGCCGTTTCCGTATTTCGGATTTCGGCTTCTTTACTTTAATATTTCTTTAATTTATCTTTACTTTTTTCTCATTCTTTTTATTCTTTTTGTCTTTTTTCTTTTGTTCTTCCAGTTTCTTTAATTCTTTTTTCCTCTTTTTCTCAGCCTTTTCTTCTTCCTGTTTCTTTAATTCTTTTTTCCTCTTTTTCTCAGCCTTTTCTTCTTCCTGTTTCTTTAATTCTTTTTTCCTCTTTTTCTCATCCTTTTCTTCTTCCTGTTTCTTTAATTCTTTTTTCCTCTTTTTCTCTGCCTTTTCTTCTTTCTTTCTTGCCTTTTTCTCTTTCTTTCTTGCCTTTTTCTCCAATGCTTCTACATCCTCTGTTCCTTCCACTGCTCCTGTTTCATGAATGGTCATTTCTTCAATTTGATCTTCATCCATTTGCTCTTCCTCATTTGGAGTATTAAATGATTGTTCCCATACTTCAAGTACTTCCGCCGCTACTCTTTCCCAAGTATAGAGTGTAACTGCCAGTTCCCGACCTTTTTCACCCATTTTCTTCATAACTGATCGATTAGATAGAATTTCAGTCAGTTTTTCTTCAAAACCAGCCGGAGAATCTGGATTTTCAACAACAAGACCATTCTCCCCTACAAGGATGACTTCCGGATTTCCTCCTCTGGCTGTTGTCACAATTGGCAAACCCGCTGCCATTGCTTCGTAGTGTACACGGGCAAGCGGCTCCTGCCATAATGAAGTACAGACAAAAATATCTGCTGCAGCAAACCAATTTTGAATTTCGTTAGGTGAAACAAACCCTGTGGCAACAACCGGAATTGGCAATTTATTCGCTAAAGATTTTACATATGCAATATAATCCGTTATATCATCTTGGCTGAACCATTTACTTCCAACAATGACTAAGGCTAAATCCTTATGTTTTTTTGCAAGTGCTGGTAATGCCCGTACAAGACGATCAACACCTTTGTTATGAGACAATCTTCCGGCAAAAAGTATGACTGTTTTATTTTCTAACCCATTCGCTTTGCGAAGCTCATTGCGAACTTTTTGCATTTTAGGATGATTGCCTGGTAAAAATTGATTCCCATCTACACCGGAATAAATGTGACGGAGCTTCGATGCAGCTTCTGGATATAACTCTCTAATTACATTTCCTACATATTTACTTATTGTGACAATATTTGTTACCTCTTGAACAACAGCTGCTGCTTCCTCTGGATTAATCTTTTGTGGATAGAACATATCATTATGCATACTTAGGGTAATTTTAGCATTTGGTGCTGCTTCTCTAACAGGAAGGACAAGTCGAGGCCGGTTAAAAATATGAATTAAATCAAACTGATGGGATTGAAGATAATTGACCACTTCATCCTTGTAAATTTCAAATACTTTTCCCGGAATTCGCGCATAGTGAATTCCATCAATTGTTTCAGAATCGGAAAGAGTTGGGTCATTCACACCTAATACGGTAACATCATATTTATCGCGGATATAGGGAAGGATTCCGGAAATATACGTTTGGATGGCCCCTCCAAGTACTGGAGGAACAGGTAGTTTTTCTGTACAAATCATTAATACTTTCATATTAGCTTACTCCCTTCCAGTCATCTTTAATTTCATCTAATACAGGCCACTTTGACTGGTCAGTATCAACAATTGTTTGGATCAGTGCAATCGTTTGTGGATCATTGAGGAAAAGTTCTGGATCATAGACTACTTCCTTAATATTCTTATAAAATTCTGTAGGGAGGGATAAATCAATCCATAATACTTCATAAAGTTCTGGTGATATTGGGTTTGCTTCATTGTATGCCTTAATCATTTCCCGTACCCAGGTCGTATCCCATCTTAATAGGTCGGCCATTGTTCCAGAGATTAATTTTCTTAAATCGCGTATCGGAAGGTCATAAGCAACACCGTCTAAGTCAATGATCCACATTCCATCAGCACCCATTTGTCCATTCGACCAGCCATAATCTTGATGAACTAATCCCCAGCTTTCATTTCCACTCTGCACTAAATTGTCGTAACCTGATTGTTTTAATCTTTCTAAACTATTAATAGCCTGTTGTTCAAACATATCAACAACATTTAATAAATGTGAGCTTGCCGGCAACTCGCTGTAAGCGTTTGCGATACTTCGAAACCACTCCATTTTATTGATAACTTTTTGATAAGATTTTGGCCATTTGTATAATCTTGAAGCAATCTCTGCATGTTCAGGCGGTACATACCCTTTACTTAATCGGTGAAATTCTCCGAGCGCACGACAAAGGTGCCTCGCTCCTTCAAGATCCTTTGTAACAGGAAATAACGGCTCAATCCACTCAGCAACAAACCATAGTTTCCCGCCTGCTTCAACATAATTTTGGCCATCCTTTGTTTGGACAATCGGGGGTACTTTTGCTTTCTGTACATCTACTAAGTATTCCTGTGCCCCTAGACTAAATAAACTGCGGGTTGGTCTGCGATGTAATAGCTTTAAACTTTTTGGTCCTGAGCTTGTCTCAAGCTTCCAAATAGCTCCCCCCTTATCCGCCTTTGTTGTAATGACAACCATGCTCTTTACAGAAAGGTCATAATGCTCTAGTACCTTCATCCCAATATTTGTTATATACTCAGGTACATAAAATTCCTCATGGATGGTTTCATCGACTTCCCACGGTACAATTAATTCCTCTTCCATAATGCGCCTCCTTAATGAGTCAAATTTTCTTTCGAGCAATACTATGCAAATCATTTATTTTGCATTCCCCATTTGGACTAGAACTTCTAGTGTATTTTGTAACATGATATCTTTTTCCGGGCACATGCTCTTAAATTATTTTATGAATTCAAGGGGCGACTTGTTTGGACAACTCCCCCTTCATTTTTAATTTTTCAAAAAAATGGCGAATTTTAGATATTTGGCTCGTACCATTTCAAAATCAAAACATAGTATAGTAGGAACTTATGATCTTATGAATTCTAAAATGGAAAGGAAGCGAATTATGCAGAGTACCTCATGCAAAGTATTTATCACCGGATGCGCAGGCTTCATCGGTTTTCACCTGGCAAAGCGTTTGTTAGATGAGGGATTTAGAGTTCTTGGGATTGATAATATGAATAACTATTATGATAAAAGCTTAAAGGAAGCTCGTTTAACGATTCTGACAAAATACCCGCAATTTACATTTATCAAAGGATCAATGGAAAATCTAGAATTACTCGAAAGTTTGTTTGCCCAATTTATTCCAGATATCGTAATACATCTTGCAGCTCAGGCCGGTGTAAGATACAGCTTAACCAACCCAGAGGCATATATCCAATCCAACCTCATTGGCTTTTTTAATATACTGGAATGCTGTAAAAAATATAATACTTCACATCTCCTTTATGCATCTTCAAGCTCAGTATATGGCGGAAATGAGCAGACTCCTTTTTCAACAAAGGACCGTACTGACCAGCCTATCAGCCTTTATGCTGCAACGAAAAAAGCAAATGAATTAATCGCATACACTTACAGTCATCTTTATCAGATACCGACAACTGGATTGAGGTTCTTTACTGTCTATGGGCCTTGGGGAAGACCGGATATGGCCATATTCTCGTTTAGCCAGGCTATTATAAACCAGCAGCCCATTGATATTTATAATTATGGCAATATGAAACGGGACTTTACGTATATTGATGATGTGACGGAAGCAATTATCCGCCTTATGAAAAAAGGACCTCCAACAGCATCCGTACACCCCCCATATAAAGTCTATAACATTGGAAACCATCAGCCTGTACAGCTAAATGAAATGATTAAGCTGCTGGAGGAACAGTTGGGGATGAAAGCCATTAAGAATCCTATGCCAATTCAACCTGGGGATGTCCCAGTAACTTTTGCTGATATTGATGATTTAATCAAAGATATTCAGTTTGCACCGTCTATATCGATTAAAGAGGGGATGAAAAGGTTTGTTGAATGGTATAAAGAATACTACAATATTCCATAGCTGCTTTTTTCCTTAATGAAAAAACATGGACACTTTGCTTTCTAATTAATAGCAAAGTATCCATGCTTTTAACTGCTGCAGCCACCTGCACAACTGGAACAGCTTGAATCTCCAGAACCGCCGCCTGAGTCGTGGTTATTTGAACTACTGCAGGCAAATCCTGTACAGGAAGACGTGCTGCTGTTAGAGGGTACTTTATAATATTCACTAGGATACCACTCTTGCATCTGCTCCTGGTATTGATCATCTTCATATATGGAATAAAATACAGCTGCCCCTACTGCATATTGAAAAAAGTGTTGCTCTGAATGGGATGGAGGGATGGCAAGGGATTTCTTTCCTTGTTTCACATCATCAGAATAAAAGATTTCTTTTTTCATTTTATGGATGATGTCCTGCTTAATTTCCAGCCAAGCTGGATGTTCCCGAAAATATTTTCTGATCAAATCTTCCTCTGTCAGCTTCCGAAAATCATCAAGGATTTCACGGTTAATCGGATGCCTTAGAAAATCTCCCCATAATTTTCTGCTGTTTGGAGTTGATTCAAAAAAGCTTAAATAGACCCAGTCAAAAAAGCCTCTCTGGAATGACATTGGAGTATGTTCAGTATTTGGAATATGATGCAAAAACTCTTGATAAAAATTGTTTGAAAAAGTTTCATATTCTTTTGTAAACATCAACATTTCATGCCAAATTTCATCTACCCGTTCACTATACATTGGAACAGATTTAAGCAGACTATTAATTAGAAAAAAACGCTTCAGCTCAAAAAAAGTCCACTCAAAATCATATACAGACCACTGAGGATGGCTGTTAAGGATACGGTTTTTTACAGCTTCTTTATAAGAGTCTGGCAAAGCATTTTCAAGGGCATATATTAGCGGCAGGTACTTCTCATGTTGAATACCAAGTTGTTCCGGAATGGGATGATTCTTTAATTTTCTACTGTTTCCTTTAGAAGATAAGACAAGCAACATAATCACTACAATAAAAATTAGAATGAATACTCCTACAAGTCCATCAAGCATTTCCTCTCCCCTTTCATCTATCGTTTCAATTCCTTGTAATCAGAAATATTTAAAAATAATAACTATACAAAATATATATACGAATAAAATACAGTATAGTTTCACATCTTCAAACATTAAAAAAACACCTGAATAACAGGTGTTTTTATTTTTAACTAAGATCGATGTCTATTTAGAGCAAACAAGGTTATTCATTGAGGAGATTTCTCCTTGTTTTACTGCCATTTTATACTCATGTGAAAGATTGTCCATAATTTGTTGAACAGAGAGTATTTCCTTTATTTCATGAACTCTGGCCCCAGCAAATACCAATCCATTCTCTACATCCCCTGCAGCCACTTTATATAGTGAATCCAAAGTACAAAAACGGTAAGAACAGTTTTTCAAACAATCAAGGCATTTTTCTATTTTCAATTTCTTTTCCCCGGCAATCCTATCCGAAAATGAATTAGCAATTACTCTTCCGTGTAAGCCTACAGTTGTTTTGACAAGTAAGGTATCTGCTTGACCGGCATTAACATATTTTTGTTTAAAAGCTAATGGAGCATCACATTCATGACTAGCGACGAACCTAGTCCCCATTTGGACGCCCGACGCACCCATTTTAAGAGCTTTTGCGATGTCCTCGCCGTACATAATCCCGCCAGCAGCAATAACTGGAATAGATACGGCCTCTATCACCTCGGGCAGGATATCAAACATGGGTCTATCTGTCCCAAGATGTCCCCCTGCTTCAAATCCTTCTACCACAACAGCGGCTGCGCCGAGTTTTTGAGATATTCTTGCTAGTTTTGCAGAGGAGACAATTGATAATACTGGAATGCCCGCTTCCCTCCCCCAAGCATACATATCCCTTGAAATCCCTGCACCCGATATAATAAAATCTACTTTTTCCTCAAGAGCTGCTTTCATTTTCTCCGCAAAATCATTCAATGCAAACAGAACGTTGACCCCGATATAACCGCGTCCTTTAACGGCTGCTTTTGCTATTTTTATCTGTTTCTTCATTTCCTCAACAGAAATGCCTGTCCCTGAGATAATGCCAATTCCTCCAGCATTAGCAACAGCAGAAGCAAGCTTGCTTAGCGAAATCCCTACTCCCATTCCTCCCTGCAGAATTGGAAGTTTTGGCGTCATATGTCCTATTTGTAATTGTAGAAAATTCATTAATAATCCCCGTTTCATGTAATTATTTTGCTATAACTATCGTGAAGTGTAGCACGTGGTATTTTTAACTGGTAGTGACGTTTGTCATTAGGAAATAGAATCGGATAATTACCTTATTATCAAAGGAAATATAGTGTTTATAGAAAAAATAAAAAGAGACCTCATTGATTGAAGTCTCTTTCCTAATTTCTACCTTATCTAAATGAATTTTAATTGTGTATTTTGTCACAGCACGCGTTGTTTGTTTCGTCTATTCTAATTTTATTACCAAGCAACAGCCATCATCAAAAGAAACAAGATTAACAGATAGTTTACGGAATAAATAAACATCTGATTGGCCCATTTAATATCATTTTTCATAAAAAGACCGCGTATTCCCGTAACCATCCAGATAATGTTCATCACTGTTGCAATCACAACAAATGTTGTTCCAAGTGAGCCTAAAAAGAATGGCAGCGGGAACAGGCAAAGAATATAGACAACAATTTGACGCTTCGTAACTTCAAATCCATGGACAACCGGCAGCATGGCTACACCTGCCCGTTTGTAATCATCATATCTTCTCATCGCAATAGCAAATGTATGCGGCATTTGCCAAATAAAGATAATCAAAGCCAATGTAATAGGCACAATATGATAGCCTGGAGCAATGACCGTCCATCCCATTAAAGGTGTTACGGCACCGGATACAGCACCGATCATGGTATTTAGGGTGTACTTTCGTTTTGACCAAATGGTATAAAGAACGACATAGGTAAACCAGCCAATAAACGCATATACGACTGCTTCAACCGTTGTAAACAATAAAAAAGCGAAGCCGGCAATGGTAAAAATAATTCCCATCGTCAGTACAGCATTCATTGAGAAATTCCCGGTAACAGTCGGCCGATTCTTCGTTCTTTCCATCTCACGGTCAAGATCAACCTCATACCAATTATTAAGAGCTAAAGCACCAGCTATTACCAGCGTACTTCCAATCATTGTGATTAATAAGACATCCCAATATTCGAGAATAGAAGCATTGGTAAAGTACAATGCAAGCCAAAACCCGGTTAAAACCGGCATTACGTTTACGACTAAAACCAATCCTTTTAAAAGCGACGTCAAGTCCTGGATCATGGATTTGAACGTTCGCTCATTAACTTGATATGCCTTTTCATTTCGTTCTAAGGCAGTAGTAACAGTTTCCCTCATTTTGACTCTCCCCCTGATTTCTCCCATTAGGTCTATCTAGGAGCTTCTTTGTCGATCTATGTCCTAATTAGAAATCTATTAAATGACTAAATATGAATTTAAATTTCGCAATCTGAAATTAATACCTTTAACAACATTATTATGATATATTATACCTCATTTCGACAGCATTTTTCTATATTATTCTCTTCAAAATATTTTACCTAATTGTATGTTCTTAAGTCATTCGTACTGCTTCATTCATGTACTAAAAATTTAGCTATGGTTAAACTTAACAATCTAGTTTACAAATCACAAATGCTGTATTAAAGTTGTAACAAGCAAATAGTTCAATCATTTAACTATTAGAGAGGTGAACCATTTTTGGATGATAAGTCGATTAAAAAGTTAGTGGAGCAATATATTGATCTCAATTTTTCCATTGAAAAAAATGTTGTGAGCTTGATTAAAGGACAAATATGCGGGGACTTAACAAATGATCAACAGTATATGCTCAGGTACATAAATAAAGTAGAGATCTGTACCCCATCAGAGCTTGCTGAAATATTCAACGTGAAAAAAAGTGCGATTACAGCTATTATTAACCGCTTGTGGGATAAAGGCCTTATCAAGCGAACACGCGATGAAAAAGACCGCCGCATTATTTATTTGACGTTAACAGATGCAGGTAAAGAAGTTTTCACTCACTCGGATTCGAATATTCACAATTTAGTTGCGTCTTTTATTACACAATTTGATCAGGCAGAAATTGAAGCATTTATGAAAACCTATGAAAAACTAAATACAATTATATTAGCTGCAAAAGAAAATAAGTTGGGGGAATAAGCGTGAAAGCAATAATCAAAAGCAAATGGCTTGTCATCCTGGCATGGATTGCCGCAGCCGTTTGCTTATTTTTACTTGCACCAAATATGGGAGATCTTGTTCGTGAAAAAGGGGATATTACGGTTCCAGAAGGTTATTCTTCCACATTAGCTGGAGATATTTTAAAAGACGTGCAGAAGCAAGATAATACTGGGGATACTTCGACACTTGCTCTTGTGTTTCATAATAAAAAAGGTTTATCTGATAAAGATATTTCTGAAGCTGAAAAAGCGATTCAATTGCTTGAAAAAAACAAGAAAAAGCTAGGTATTACTGAAATATTAACGCATTTTAATGATGAATCGTTAAAGGATCAGCTCGTTTCTGAAGATGGAAAGACGATTTTAGTTTCGATTAAACACACCTGGAATGATGATATTAGTGCACAGGAGCTTCGTGTACGTTACAATCAGACACTTGATGAGATTAAGGTGGAACATTATTTCACTGGCGGCTGGATGATTAGTGAGGCCATGATTACAAGCTCGCAGGATGGTTTAAAGAAAACGGAAGGAATTACAGTGGTGTTTATTTTAGCTGTCTTGCTGCTCGTTTTTCGATCCGTTATTGCACCGCTCATCCCATTAGTAACTGTCGGAATCACCTATATTACATCACAATCCATCGTGGCCTTTTTAGTTGACTCGATGAACTTCCCTATTTCAAGCTATACACAAATATTTTTAGTAGCAGTCTTATTTGGAATTGGCACAGATTATTGTATTTTACTCTTAAGCCGTTATAAGGAAGAATTATCAGCCTATGAGACCATTGCCGATGCCATCATCGCAACCTATCGTAATGCCGGACGGACCGTTTTCTTTAGCGGATTGGCTGTTATGATCGGATTTGCAGCGATTGGCTTTTCCGAATTTCAACTCTATCAATCTGCAGCAGCTGTTGCCGTTGGGGTTGCAGTCTTATTAATCGCTTTGTTTACTGTTGTACCATTCTTTATGGCCGTTCTTGGACCTAAACTTTTCTGGCCATCCAAACGGACTGCCGAGCATAAGGAAAGCAAAATGTGGGAAGTTGCGGGCAAATTTTCCTTATCAAGACCATTGCTTTCATTAATACTAGTTGCGGTCATTTGTGTTCCGTTTCTTATCACATATGATGGTACACTTTCCTTTAACTCACTAGAAGAAGTTAGTGATGAAGTTCCTGCTATCAAAGGCTTTAACATTATTTCAGACAGCTTCAGTCCTGGTGAAGCTCTATCAACACAAGTAGTTATTCAAAATGATGAGAAAATGGACTCGATTGAATACTTCGAAATAATTGAGGCACTATTGCAAAATTTAGAAAAAGTTGATTTAGTCGATAAAGTTCGCTCAGCCACAAGACCAGTTGGTGAAACCATTGAAGAACTTTATCTTGCCAGCCAAGCTAAAACCTTGGAAGAAGGCCTTGGAGAAGGTAAAGATGGCATCGAGCAAATCAGTGAAGGACTTCATCAAGCGGAAAGCGAGCTCTCTTCTTCAGCACCCGACCTTGAAAATGCAACAGCTGGAATCGGTTCATTAGTATCCGGCACGAATGAACTTCAATCAGGTCTTACTGAAATTGAAGAAAACTTAGCAAAAATTGAAGACGGCATCCGTCAGGGAACTGCCGGCTCTACACAGATTAAGAATGGTCTTGCAGAAGCTAAGGCTGGTGCAGAGGAATTACTTACAGGACAGCAGCAGCTTTTAAAAGGGTATCAGGATGTCGGAACAAATTTGACTGCATTAAACAGCGGATATCAACAGATTGGGGAAGGCTTAACCCAATTGTCTAGTAATCTATCACAAATAACGCCGGAGGATTTTACAAAGCTGGAAGAAAACTATGAAGGAATCCTTTACTCACCTGAATATGGAAAAATTAAGGGCATTGTAACAGGTGTACAAGGATCGTTAACAGAGCTTACTTCAACAGTTACACAATTAAATGCAGGTCTTGCCCCACTTTCAGAGGGTGTAATTACTGCCAATACAAATTATGAGATTATTGTTGCCGGCCAGGAAGAATTGACAAATGGGCTTCAGGCGCTGATCGATGGAATTGAAGCACAGCAGGATGGGTTCGAGCAATTGGCGGATGGTCAAGGTCAAATTGTCAGCCATTTTCCAACTGTTACGGACGGCCTTTCAGAATTAAATAATGGACAAAAGCAATTACTTGATGGTTTCGGCGGCTTGGGTGATCAAATGAATGAGTTAACAGATGGTTTAGATAAAAGTGCAGACGGACTGGATCAAGTATCAGACGGATTAACATCTGCTCAGGACTATTTAAAAGGACTTACTGAAGCTTCAGCTTTTTATCTACCAAAGGAGATGTTAACAAGTGAAGAGTTTGCACCTGTTTTAAATACCTACTTCTCCCCTGATCGAAAAGTCATGACAATGGATGTTGTCTACAAAGCAAATCCATATTCTAATGAAGCCATTGATTCCATTGCGGATATAAAGAATATCATTGAACAGACAACAAAAGGTACAAAATTAGAAAATGCCAAAGTGGCTGTTGGCGGGATTACAAGTACGAATGCCGATTTACAAACGATGTCTAAAGGCGATTATTCAAAAACAGTCATTTATATGCTGCTCGGTATTTCGATTATTTTGATCTTCTTATTCCGCTCCATCATTATGCCTATTTACTTAATTGGTTCATTGATAATCACCTACTATACGGCCATGTCAATCAATGAAGTCATTTTTATGAATATCTTTAATTACACAGGAATTTCTTGGGCCGTACCATTCTTTGCCTTTGTTATTCTTATGGCACTTGGTGTTGACTATAGTATTTTCTTAATGGATCGTTTTAATGAGTATAAAGAACTTTCTGTCAGTGAAGCCATGCATTTGGCCATGAAGAAAATGGGAACCGTTATTATCTCAGCAGCCGTCATTTTAGGCGGTACATTTGCTGCCATGATGCCTTCAGGAATGCTTTCCTTACTGCAGATTGCTTCCATTATCCTAACAGGATTATTGCTATATGCATTTATCATCTTACCGCTGTTTGTTCCGGTAATGGTGAAAAACTTTGGAAAGGCAAACTGGTGGCCGTTTAAGCGTCCAACAAATTAGAAAATACTCTATTGGAAAAATCCCCTTCTGACTAGATGGGGATTTTTCCAATTTTGCTGTTGATTCTGGATTACTTTAACCCATTAATGGGATTGATGAAACGGCAATGCCGCCAATGATAACCTTGACAACAGATACCTTAGCCCCATTATACCTCTTCTCTTTGATAATTCGTTTTGCAGTCGATAAGAGATCGTTATTTACCCTCGTTTCACTGCCAAGACCTGCAAATTCGGTAAAATAATCTTCAAGATAAAGCAGTAAAGCGTATTCATCTGTGTTTATTTTTCTTATCGCATGACCTGGAAATTGTTCCATTTCCCTCTCCTCCTTTGAAAAATAGATATTTTGCTTTAGTGTCTTTCAAAGAAGGAAAGTTCATAACCCCTTTTTCTGATCTAACAAACGTTACTATAATTGCCAGTTGTTTGAATCGAAGATGACCGATACATTTAAATAATGTCACAGTCCAACCATATCAAATCATAAGGTAGTATAGAGTTTTTTGAAAAAGGAGGAAAAATGTATGTACCCAAGACACCCAAACAGTTTCCCGAACATGCACGCAGCCGCATACTATCCATGGCCGGTTTATCCATATGCTCCATATGAATACAGCAGAAGTTACCCCCTTACCCCTGATCCAGCTTTCCGACAACAGCATGTAAGAGGTCAGGCGTCATGGACGGATGGCGGTCCGGTCACAAAATGCAA
The DNA here is from genome assembly GCF_036670025.1 of Niallia oryzisoli. NCBI lineage: Bacteria > Bacillati > Bacillota > Bacilli > Caryophanales > Bacillaceae > Niallia > Niallia oryzisoli. The sequence goes on from NZ_CP137640.1 coordinate 3,288,429, forward strand.
TATCCCTTGGTCAGATAATGAGTATATGACCGCATCCGTAGGAACTGATTCTCCTTATACTTGCGGCCAAACACTTAAAATACGTAATCTTGCAGCTTCAAGTCACAAAGAAATATTAGTAAAAGTGGTAGATCAGGTTAAGGGCTATCCAGCAAATAAAATCAATCTCCACCGAAAAGCATTCCAAGCACTTGGTGCAAATCCAAATGTCGGGGTGATTCCTGTAGAAATTACTCCATCACCTGAAGTGGCAGAGGAAGAATGGGGAAAATATTTAATTATCGTTACCCAGGCAGCATACCCTGGCTACCGGGTAACGGATTATAAATATATCGGAAAATCAACGGAATCTCCAACAAGAACTAAACAGAGCTATGAATTTGTGTTACAGTCACAACAAGAAACGATGAGAGTGCAAGGAAATGTATGGTATAATCCAAAAACAAATCGGGTCATTTCATTTGACCTTAATGAAGTGCATTAAAGTGACTATGTTTGTATTCAATGGATATGGAATTTATCCATTGAATACAAACACACTTAGTGTTGTTTTTTCAGCAGTTCCTCATTCATTTAATCTTCATCTTAATCCAAAGTTGTTAAAACAGGAAATTTTTTCGTAAAAAAGGGCTATGGGATAGCCCTTTTTTATTTTCTTAATCATCAGGATGCACCTTGAAAGGATTGACGGTGAAATAGACCGATGTGGCGAAACCAATCCTCGCCACGTTTAGGGATGTCCGCTTCTGTCTTTAATTTTATATACATTGCCCTGTATGGCTCTGGTACCACTTTATATTGATGAATATATTCCGTTTTGTTAAAGCCGCATTTCAGCCAGAAACGAATACGCTCCTCGTTTTCTTGTGTATCGTCCGCTTCTGCTTCTATCACAATCCCGTCAAATTTCCCAGTTTCCATAGCCCATTTTTTTAGATATTGGACCATTGTCCTTCCAATTCCCTCGTTTCTCCTTTTTTTACTTACCGCAAGATAATCGATTAAAAGCACCTCTAGTTGCGGCAGCTTGCCTGTTAACGCGATTACTTGAACCCCCGTATGATCTCTCCCGATGTGAAAGAAGCACGGAGATTTTAGAAACATATTGCGAATGATATGTTTTTGTTTCCCATTTTTCTTTCCAAATGCTGCTTCATAAATCGGACACCAAACTTCCCAAACTTCATCATCCCAATAATCTATAGTGATGAATTCCAATGACGATCAACTCCAAATAATATCAATTAGTTTCATTCGATCTTCTATAGAAATAATATAGATTTTACATCAAAAATCATATATAAAATTTTTCTTACTTTTTTCATTAAAATTCTTTCTTTTATTTTGATTATCGTGTAGAATAACACTATCATCTTAGTTTTTATATTTAACACTATCTATATATTATTTATATAAATAAGTATATTTACGAAATTTTGCTTCACAGTTATTTCATACATTTTTCACATATTTGTCGTATGAATGCAATTTTAGACACAGTTTGTTCACAATTTAGTGCATAAATCATTTCGTATATTCCCTTTTCTCTGTAGAGTTGATCAGCATAACCACGCTTAATTCTATCTTTTTTATCATGCTTATATTATTTTCATAAAATGTCCATTTTTATGTAAGCACTTTCATGGTAGAATTAACTCGAATACAAAAGAAAGAGGGAATAGAATATGAAAGAAACTTGCAGTAAATGCCAAGCAGTATTTAAAGAGGACGATCAAGTCGTATTAGACATTTTTAGCAAAGTAACTCATGTTGACTGTTGGGATGATAACCCTGGTTTTGTTGTAACTGAAGGAGAATACAAAGATATCTCTGAATCTTATGCTAATCTAGTTGATGGTTAATCCAACTATTAATAGAAAAATTATCTCTATATATCCTAAAAAAGTTAGCCAGGGTTTAAAAATGATCCCTGGCTTTTATATATTTTTTCGCATTTTGCCTATACAGACTAATGCTGCGTCTCCTGCTCCTTTTGTCTGAGCATAATTTTAACACCCTTGTCAGAAATATTATTTAATTCATTCGACACTGCTTCATATAATGACATGGATGATGAATAATTTCCTTTTTGTAATTCTTGATAAATATAATTTGCGAGTTGCTGTCGCTTTACGTCCATTTCTTTATCTTCTAATGCCATACAAACTCCCCCTTCACTAATAAAAGTTTACGCCTCCGTAGATTTATTTTTTGACTGTCTCCTTTTCATTATTCGTTTTACAATAAATCTTATTTGAAAATACTGCTATGGGAATTGGCGTGTTAGGAGATTAAGTCTGTTTTATATAGATTAATCTTAGTATACTTATAATAAGATTCTAATAGGTGTTATTCACGCAGCAAATTTTATTTTAAGGGACGTTTTCATGTATTATTACTTTGTTGAAGAAAAAATCAAAAAAGCGGTTGATAACGGAGATTTTGACGATCTGCCGGGCATGGGAAAACCACTTGATTATTCAGATGACTTACCTGGATTATCACCCGAATTAAAAATGGGCTATCGAATGCTGAAAAATGCTGGTTATCTTTCGGAAGAAAAAAGTAAAAAGAATTCAGCGATTACGTTTGAAGATTTAATCAGTACGGCAACTGACGGACTTGATAAAGGTGATTACCAAAAAAAGATGAAATTTGACGAGTTCGTTGTCGAAAGAAAATTACGCTCTAATGTAAAGTTTATCGAGTACGCAAACAAAATTTATCAAAAATTATTTAAATAACAATCCCAGGGAGTTTTGGCATCTGTTTATAACCATGCCGACTCCCATTTACATTGTGCTCATTAATCATATAATTTTTTATGTCTCACGGTAATATCTAACGCTTGAATCGATCCTTCTAATTCCTTGGACATTGCTTGACTAAATTCCATTGAGGATTGATAATAGCCTTCCTGCATTTCTTGAAAAATCTGTTCAGCAAATTGCTGTCTTTTATCATCTGACAGCTCTGTCCAATGTTCTTCCATCTAATAACCTCCTTAAGATGAAACTCCCCTTCTATCCTTTCCCAATAGATAAAGAATATGTTATTACTTTTCAAGGATTTATAGTTATATATGGAGAATTCTTTATCAAACAAACATTTACTATCAAAAAGGGGAAAATACAATGAAAGAACTTGTTAGTACATGCTGCGAATGCGGCAAGGATATTTATTGCTTAAATGGATTTTTCAACGGAGTTCTTACTGATGATAAGAAAACACTTTGTTATGATTGTGCCGAAGAAAGATAAAAATCCGCAGACTAATCAGCGGATTTTTATCTTTCTGTTAGGACTTTAAGATACACTGGAGGTCAGTCCAGTTAATCAGCCTCGTCAAGGAGATGTCGCGGTTATAGGATTGGTCCTTCACTATTACCTTAACTGCATCGTTAGAAAGAGTATTCAAAACGGCAGGTTTATCATCAAAGTAATAATCAAGCTGTAATTCTTGAATAATGTTCACTTTTTCATCATCCTGCATGCCATAGAAAAAATGGTCATCCTGCACAGGAAAACCCTGTTCCTTCATCCAAGCTTTCGTACGTTCTCCATGTTCTTTTGGTCTTGATGTAATATAGTAAATTTCATGTCCTTCGTTTACCAATTGGTTTAATGTATCCACTGCATCAGGAAATGGCGGGCAATTCGTATAGTAAATTTCCTCGAGTGTGTTGTTCCACATTTCTTTTCCTTCTTCATCAGTTAAACCAAATGGTTCATGAATTTCAACCCTTTTTAAAGCATGAAAATCATCCAATGATATATTTTGCTTTAATCTTTTATTATAGATGTGAAAGGCATGTTCCCTTAAATTAATTAACGTATCATCAATATCAAATCCAAATTTCATATTCATTTCCCTCAATAATCATTTTATTTTTCCTTTAATTTCTTTAAGATAAGGCATTGTCAAAAATAATTGTAATATGGTGTATTCTGTAAGTCAAAAGTGAACCAATACTAACCCTATACAATAGTATCTATTTTTTCATGAGATTTCTATAGAAATTACCAATTTACAACGGACTTATTTTAATTGTAAAATAGAAATATTGATTTTTTACAAAGAGGTTAATGAAATGAGTACTGTTTATCGACAAGAAATCATTGAATCAATGATAGAAATACATAGAAAAGCATTAATTGAAACGGGTTTAAAGCATGGTTTTAATAGTGCAAAAACACTTACTGCCAGTCAAAAGCTTGATGAATTAATTTTACAGTATCAAAAACAAAAAGGTTAAATTGCCTGAGTTTGAGTGTTCGATATGTAACAAAAAGGATTGCAGAATTTCTGCAATCCTTTTTTATATTAGCGTACTGTTTTTAAAGCAGTTGACCATGAAACGACTTGATCTAACATAGCGTTAACATTTTCAAGATGTAAATCAGCTGGTTTGAAATCTGTTCCGTTCTCGAAATCTGTAAATAATGATAATGCTGGATGTACACGAACATCAGCAACAGATAATTCCCCTAAAATGCCACGTAAATGTTCAGCAGCACGAGCTCCTCCTACAGAACCATAGCTCACAATACCAGCCGCTTTATTATTCCATTCTTCGCGCGCCCAATCTAATGCATTCTTTAATGCTCCTGAAATGCTGTGATTATATTCTTGAACAATAAAAACAAATCCATCTAAGCTGCTAAGCTTCTCAGACCAAGCTTTGATTCCAGGCTCTGTACCGTCTGTTTCCCATAAAAGCGGCAATTTAAAATCTGCAATATCAACGATTTCGTAATTTGCATCACCGCGTTTATCAGCAATTTCTTTTACCCATTCTCCAACTTGCGGACTTACACGTCCTTGTCTTGTACTTCCTAAGATAATTCCAATGTTTAATTTTGTCATTGTTTCTTCCTCCCTCGTTTTTGCAGTTCCAAATAATTTATCTAATAACCCCATTCCTGCTCCTCCCCGTTTTCTTAGTTGAAAACCTTCTAGTTGTCTAGAATTAAAAAATCTCTAAATAAATTATTTTTAATTCGAGATAATAATATAAAAAATATTGCTCATTGTCAACCATATTATTCAATTATCTCTATGAACATAGTCTAATCTAGGTTTCTCCTTTCAAAAAAAATAAAACCTATCCACATTTGCGAATAGGTTATCTATAATTTTCCTGATTTGTTTAAATCAAACATTTAAATTTATAGAGACAGCTTTCTCTAATCGTCATGCATAAAATGTGTTATTGTATGACCTTCTGTCATTTTTCATTTCACTGTTTTTATTAAAAGTTAATGACTAACATCATGATTTCAAAAGCTATCCCTTGTATTTAGCCCCGCCTACGCTAAATACGATGATGGCCACGCGTGCCATCCAACCTAAGTTAATCTTATCAGAAAGCGCTTTCAAATTCAATTATTTTTATATAACATTTTTCGACATAATTATATATCCATACCTTTTAGTTTGTTATGAATCCATTCCTCGATGTTCAATCGGTTCAAATATACATGAATTGAAAACTTTCCTGAGGTTCAAAATAACTAATAAAACCAGTTATTCACTGTTTTAGGAGGTATCTACATGACAAAGGAAAGAAGAAATAAACCGTTTTATAAAAAATGGTGGGTATGGCTCGTGGCATTATTATTAATTATTGCGTTCTCTTCTTTCGGGGATGATGAGGGCACTGATACTGCTGTAGAGGATACAGCGGATCAATCGGGAGAACAAGCCACAAAAGAGACCGAAACGGAGAGTCCTAATGCCCCTCCGGAAGAAGAGAGAAAAGAAGCTTCTCCTTCAAGTGAGCCTAAGGCTAGTGGGAAAATAACAAAAGGAACCTATAAGGTTGGGACAGAAATTCCAGCAGGTGAGTATTTAGTCTTTTCAAAAGGATTTGCTTATATTGAAAGCGCCTCGGACAGCACCGGGCAATTAGAAAGTATTATTTTTAATGAAAATTTAAGTAATGGAGCCCACGCATATGTAACCATTCATGACGGGGAATATTTTAAACTTCAAGATGCAGAAATGTACCCTGTAGCAACAGCCCCTTCTGTCAAACCAGAAGATGGTGTTTATGAAAATGGTATGTACAAAGTAGGACAGGACATACCCGCTGGGGAGTACAAAGTTGTTTTAGACAGTTCAATTGGAATGGGTTATCTAGAGGTTAGTTCCGACAGCAGTCATCAATTGACAAGTATCGTAACAAATGAAAATGTACAAGCTGATATGTACATTACAGTTACAGATGGACAATACTTAACACTTCAAGATGTAAAAATAGAAACATAACCTGGTCTTTTTTCATCAAATGAAGCAAAAAAAGATGCAGCTTCTCCAAAACAGAAATTGCATCTTTTTATAATAAACTATTTTCGATCAATAATTTTATTTCCATAATAATCTTCCTGGAATTGTGATAATTTTTTGACTTCCCTCACTTTATCTTTTATTTCTACAGGAATATATTTTACTTTATCCAACATTTGTAGAATCGTTGTATATCTTAATTTAAGCTCCTCATTCGTTACAGCAGGATCCTGCTTCCGCTCTTCTGCCTCTTCGAATTGCGCAAGCGCAGTCGCCATTTGATAATAATCCTTTTTAATTTCAGATTTTCTATCTTCTGTTTTGGAAATCAATGCTTCGTAATCCTCATTTAGAATATAACGAATATATGACTGCTCTTCCTTAGTTATTTCTCTACTGTATGAATTCTCATGTGTTGAATCTATTGAAGCCTGATTAGGAGAATTACAAGCAGTTACAAAAAACAATAGTAAAACTGTGAATATGATTCTTAACGACATAAAGTCCCCTCCCAATGACATTCTACCATGATAAGGAAGCAGAAAGGATAAATTTTTACAAAATTCGCGGTTTTTTCCAACAAAATAAACCATTACAATAAAAAGTCGCAATATTTATATCACTATTTAATTCGACATAATGATGTAAAAAGGTGTCGTAAGTTTGAATTTTATAAAAATAAATTTAACAGCAAATACATGTTATACTGAACTTGAAATTAGGATATACAATTTTATTTGGAAAAGAAAGAGGGGGGATCATTAATGCTATTAGAAAACCTCATTTATCATTTTACATTGGAAAAGAAACGTAAACCGATATATGTCAATGAGTTATTGGACTATGCGCAAAAAGGTTATATTTATGGCAAACTCTCTATTGTAGAATATAAACAGCTCTTTTCTGAATTGACTAAACAACATGCTGAAAAACCACAAAATTATTATATTAAGAGAAAACCCTATGAAACCTATTACTTTACAAGTTAAGCTAAAAAAACAACCACTTTATCCTGTTTAAATGACAAAAGGATAGTGGTTGTTTTTTGGTAAATACATATTTCTGAATGAAACTTACACGATTATAAAAAAGTGCTGGAGACAGGACTTGAACCTGCGACCCCTTCATTACGAGTGAAGTGCTCTACCAGCTGAGCTACACCAGCATAAAATAAAAATCGATTAGATTATTCACTTTTAAGACGATTCTATTATAGCGCTTCTATAGAAAAAGTAAATAGATAATCCCGATGTTCAAATTTTTTTACTAAATTGAAAATAAAAGCAATGGGAATCCCTAAGAATTCCCTGCTTTTTAACCACCTATTTTTTGTTTATCTCAATTAGAAAGGACTCAATAAAATAAGCAACTCCATCCTCATTATTCGATTTCGTAACAAAATCACAAGCATCTTTAATCTCCTGATCTGCATTCCCCATCGCCGCACTTAATCCCGCAATTTCAAGCATCGACATGTCATTATAATTATCACCAACTGCAGCACACTCTGCTACATCAATATGCAGCTCTTTAGCAAGTCTTTTTAATGCATTCCCTTTTGAAGCTTGCGTATGTTGAAGGTGAAAATTATGAACTCCTGATTGAACAATGGTTACATCAGGTAAATCCACAAACCGTGACCAGCCTTTTTTGAGCTTATCTTCATCGAAGGAATAAGCCAGTATATTATAAATATCGCTGTTCGTATCCTTCATCACATGATAGGACGGGATAAAAAGAAATGCCGATTGTCCAAATTGAATTTCTACTTCGAGTCGCAGCAAATCTATATCCAAATCAGGCTTAGTCTTTATTAGGCCCTCCATTTCTTTAAATAGAAGCTTTCGTCCATATTGCGGTGCACATATTTGATTATCGATAAAAGCCTCGTAGTACAGCTGTTGTTCTTCAAACACTTGAAGCATCGAAAGGGCCATTGACTTTTCAAGAGGAGCAGAATGAAAAAGTTCTCCGCTCGGAGTATGTATCGTTGCTCCATTTGTCCCGATAATCCAAGGATCCAGTGCGATATCTTTAATAATATTTTGCGCATCAAAGTTTGCCCGTCCTGTTGCAATTACCACTTCAATCCCATTTTGTTTTGCCGCTTGAATGGCGTCAATATTTCTTTGGCTGATATATTTTCCTTTGTTAAGTAAAGTACCATCTAAATCAATGGCAAGTAATTTGATCATTCCATCCTCTCCTCCCAATGAAATGTAACAAAAAATGCAGAAAAAACCAACATTTTCGTTTAATTAAATGTTCGTTGGCGGCATTTTCCCCATAATAATAGTATCATTAAATTAACATTGTGAAATAGAATGGTGGTTTTATAAATGGAAATTCGTCAATTATTATATTTTCTTGAAGTAGCCAAACAGAAAAACATGACAAAAGCAGCTGAAATTCTTCATGTTTCACAGCCTGCATTAAGTAAAATGGTTAAAAGTCTTGAAGAAGAGCTTGGCATGACTTTAATTATCCGTAGTAATAAATCAAGTGAAGTAACGGATTCCGGCTTAATTGTGATGGAATATGCAAAAAAGCTGCTTGCCCTTCTTGATGAAATGTCGATGACACTCGAGGATATGTCAAACTTGCAGCGGGGAATGATCCAAATCGGGATTCCTCCTATTGCAGGCAGCTTATTTTTCCCAAAAGTTTTAGCCCAATTTCATAAAGCTTTTCCTAATATAAAGATCAATATTACGGAATATGCGGCGCCACGGCTGACGAAAAAAGTGCTTGATGGTGAAATTGAACTTGGGATTGCTGTATTGCCGGTGCACGAAGATGACCTTGATGTCCTTCCTATTGTAAGCGAAGAGATGAAGCTGCTTGTCCAAAAGGATCATCCACTTGCTACTCGAGAGTCTGTTCATTTAAAGGAGCTTGAACATGAAGAATTTATTTTTTTCAGTGAGGACTTCGCTCTTCATGATATTATCTGGAAGCAATGTATTAGTGAAGGCTTCGAACCGAATATTCTATTTAAAAGCTCGCAGTGGGATTTTATGTCAGAAATTGTAGCAGCTAATTTAGGCGTTACTATTTTGCCAGAATCCATTTGTAACCGAGTTGAAAATGAACAAATCAAAATTCTCGATTTGATTCCAGCCACTCCATGGAATCTTGCTGTCGTGACCAAGAAAGATAAATACATTTCAAATGCCGCTCGAAAGTTTATTGCCTTTATTGTAAAACAAGAAAATTAGAATTCATGAAAACCTTTTCTTATAATAAAAAGCCCTTTCATAACTTTTGGTTATACCAATCATGAAATAATGGTATTTTACGATATGTCCAATACCAATTATAGTAAAAGTAACCAAACGGAATGATGAAGGAGTGAAGAAAATGAAAATCATGACAATCATTGTACAAATCTTGTTTATCCATGTATTTCTGTTTCTTGGATCAATGATAAAAGCGGTATTCCCCGTCCCTATTCCCGCTTCGATGGTAGGTTTGTTACTTCTCTTAGCAGCCCTACTGCTTAAAATCGTTAAATTAGAATGGATCGAACAAGGTGGCAACTGGTTGTTAGCTGAGCTTTTATTATTTTTTATTCCTTCTGCGGTTGGTATTGTGAATTATGATGAACTATTTAGCTGGCAGGGAATTGAATCGATTTTATTAGTAGGATTAAGTACCTTTATCGTCATCAGCTCTACTGCTTTTATCGCTGAGAAAGTAAATAATTTGAATGTGAGGGAACATGAATGAAGATAATTATTTGTACAGCTATTACGTTTTTTATCTATATGCTGGCGAAAAAGACATATAAAAAATGGTCATTCCCTCTTTTAAATCCATTAGTAGTTAGCACATTAGTTTTAATTGGAATTATTTCTCTTGTTGAAATTCCTGTGAACACTTATATATCAGATGCAAAATACATCACCCATATGTTGGGACCTGCAACGGTTGCCTTTGCAATTCCTATCTATAAGCACTTGCCGTTGTTAAAAAAATATTTTGGAAATATTCTTGTCAGTATTACATCCGGCACCTTTATTGCGATTATTTCATCCTTTGCTTTAGCATTTCTTGGTCATTTGCACCCGGATTTATTATTAAGCCTTTTACCGCGGTCGATTACTACGCCTGTTGCAATTGAAATCTCAAAAGACATCGGCGGGCTTCCTTCCTTAACAACTATTTTTGTGATTGTAACCGGCATTATAGGAGGTATCATTGGCCCATATATTATTAAATGGTTTTCCATTCAATCTCCAATTGCGAGGGGCCTGGCGCTTGGTATGGGTGCACATGGTTCCGGTACAAGTGCAGCGATGGAATACGGTGAAAAAGAAGCAACCTTTTCAATGATTGCAATGATTTTTGCTGCTTGGATATCTTTATTCTGGGTTAATTCCCTTATCCCTACATTAATGACAATTATGCCATGATGCTTTGAAAAAATGACTTTCTTTTTTCAAAGCATCATGTTTTTTTTATTATCCTATTTCAAGTTATTGCTTTTACGATGAATAGTGTCGGCAAATCTTCGGAAGCAGCCGGTCAAAATCATGGGCAGATAATGCTTGATCTCCATTCTCTTTTACCCAATCATTGGCACAAGCCCCATGAATAAATACTGCATTAGCAACAGCCGCTTTTATACTCTGATGTGTTCCGATACTTGCCAACAGCATTCCTGTCAGTGTATCACCAGTACCACCTTTTGATAAAGCTCGGTTTCCCGTCAAATTGATAACTCCCGTTCCATCTGGATAGGCGATAACCGTATATTTTCCTTTTAAAACAACCATTAATCCGTTTTCGACAGCATATTGTGAGGCGAAAGAAATGCGATTTTTTTGGATTTCCACTGATCGTTTCCCAGTTAATCGGCTGAATTCCCCCGGATGCGGTGTAATAATGACCGGGGCTTGTCTATCATTATATTTTCGCTGGCTTAAGGCTCCAGCATCAAGAATGATGGCAACAGGCTGATCTAATAAGTCTTTAATAAAGGTTTCAAGCTCATCATCCGGATTAAGACCAGGCCCAATAGCAACCGACAAGTATTGATCAGCAATACCAGCGGATTTAACATCAAAGGAAAATGTTGCTTCAGGTGCAAGCGGTCCAATTATCGTTGATGCATGTTTAGTTGTCGCAATTGTTAGCTTCCCAGTCCCAAATCTTAATGCCCCAATGGCTGCTAATGCTGCACTCCCAGGCATTTCATCACTGCCCGCAATCAATAGATTTGTTCCAAAGGTGCCTTTATGTGTATTACCTGTAGGCTTTGGCAACGTTTTCCTAACATCTTCATCCCTCCACACTCTCCACCCGCTATCTTGCCGAATACCAATGTCAATGACTGAAACTTCACCATAATTTTGACTGGAAGGAAATAGGAAGGCAGATGGCTTAAAGCCGTGCAGCGCGTATGTATAATCAGCTTGTACAGCATACTCATCGATATCCCCCTCATCAGAAGAAACACCCGTTGGCAGATCAATCGCAGCCACTTTGGCACCCGATTGGTTAATCCAAGCAGTTATTTGCGCCAAATTCTCTCGTAATGGCAATTGACTTCCAACTCCTAATAAAGCATCAATCACCCAATCGGCCTTTAGATCAAATGAAAATTCACTGACTTCATACCCGCATGCTTGATAAAAAGCAAGATGCTCAAGGGCCGTTGGTGTTTTTGGTTCTCCGGTTGGAAAAACTAGCTTAACGTGATTGCCGTTATTTTTTAAATAACGAGTAAGTACAATCCCATCCCCTCCGTTATTTCCTTTCCCGGCCAGAATCAACACTTTTTCCGATTTGTTTAATAAAGGCATCAATTTGCGATAGATGCCGTTACCTGCATTCTCCATCAATGCAAAAAGCGACATTCCCATTTGTTCTGCTCGTTTGTCGATTGCTTTTATTTGTTGACTCGTGTAAAGATGCATTTTTACCCCCACTTTCCTTCTTCTTCTAATCCCATTATAATACTTTTGCTGCCTGTATGAGAAAATCAGTTTCATGGAAAGATAGTTGGTGTATAATGAGAAGGGTTAAAAAAGTTAACTAAATCTTATTGAAAGAGTTTATTGCGAAAGGATGCATTACATAGTGAATATAACTGAATATACAGTAGAACAAATAAAAGATCCCACAGGTATTTTAACGGGTGATCGTTATGAATTTTTCCTTACGGTTGAAGTTTCTGAGGATGATGAGCTGTACAATGAACATGGTTTACAAATAAAAGTGCTTTTATTTGTTGACGGTGAGCAAGCGAAAATATTAAATTATCACTTCTATGATAGCATTGATAACAAGTATTTGGATTTTGCCCTTGAAGATGACGAAGAGAAAATAGTTTATGATTTTTGCCTGAGTCATTACCATGAGGCAGAATAACAAAAAAAGGAATCCAGTGAATCGGATTCCTTTTTTGTTATTCTGCCTCGATATTTTTACCTTCTTCAACAATATGATACATGAGATGGGCTAGATGGTGGATCGGCGTATATGTATCTTCACCTTCATCCTCTCCCTCTACCCTTTCATCTTGAAATTCTAAATCATTTAAATATAACGCAGTAAATTGATAAAAGTCTCTCAAATCAAAGCCATAGCAGGCACTTGGATCTTCACTTTCATCTTCATATTGAAGGACCATGTAGGACTCAGACCCATCCTTGTCAACAGCATCAAAGAAAATGAAAAAGCCGACATTTGTATCTAGTTCAAATAGGTGCCTTGTACCACCTTCAGTTCGATTGTTAAAATCATCCTCACTTAACTTTTGGACTGTCATCGTTTCAATTTGATCTTCTTGATGAAACTGGACTTTAAATGTTTTCATATTATGTACCTCCAAATCTTCACTAAAAACTCATAAATAAAGCCCGACTTTATAATAAAGCGGGCTTTAGGATCAATTAAAGTTTAGTTACATTTACAGCTTGAGGGCCGCGTTGACCTTCTTCTATATCAAAACTAACTTCTTGACCTTCATCAAGACTCTTGAATCCTTCACTTTGGATGGCTGAGTAGTGAACGAATACGTCATCTCCACCTTCGACTTCGATAAATCCGAAACCTTTCTCAGCATTAAACCATTTTACTTTACCTGTTGCCATTTACATTTCCTCCTAAATCAAAAAACTAAAAAAATCAGAATAGAATTCTGTCGTTATTAATATGGGTTATTTTAATGAATTTTATAATGCTTTTTTAATAAAATTTATTTTTTTAACGATTTTTTTCATTGGAAGGACGATTTCTGCCTCTCCTGCGATCCCGATCACGTGATCTGCCCTTGTCATTACGGCTATTTCTATCATTACCACGACGCTTGCCAAAGTCAGCTTTTGGCTTTCTTGATCTTAAGGGCTCAACAGCCGTTAATTTAACCGGTGTTGCATCAGGCTCTTTCGTAATTAATTTCAGAGCTGCAGCCAATAGGGTCACAGAGTCTTTATCCTCAAGTAAATTCTCTGCTAATCGCTTATATTCTTGATAGTCATTGTTTTCAATTGTTTCCAACAATTGATTGATGGCTACCTTTTGATTACCTGCCAAAACATCGTGCGTTGTAGGAATTGGCATTTTCATCATTTTCTTTTTTGTCATGTTTTCAATAATTCTTAAATGATCGGTTTCCCTTGGAGTTACAAATGTGACCGCTTTTCCTTTGTTACCAGCACGCCCTGTTCGGCCGATTCGGTGTACATAGCTTTCTGGGTCCTGCGGAATATCAAAGTTGTATACATGAGAAACACCGCTAATATCAAGACCACGAGCGGCAACATCAGTTGCAACCATTATGTCAATCGATTGATCTTTAAATCGTCGAATAACTTGGTCTCGTTTTGCTTGCGGAATATCACCGTGAATTCCTTCCGCAGAATAGCCTCTTTTAATTAGCCCTTCTACTACCTCGTCAACCCGCTTTTTTGTTCTTCCAAAAACGATTGCAAGATCAGGCGATTGAATATCAAGCAAACCACATAAAACATCAAACTTTTGCTTTTCTTGGACTTCGATATAATGCTGTTCAATATTTGTTACAGTCATTTCCTTTGCTTTAATTTTAACCAGCTCTGGTTCGACCATGAATTTTTCTGCTAATGATTGAATCCGTCTTGGCATTGTCGCAGAAAACAATAATGTTTGTCTTTCTTCCGGTACCTTTGCCAGTATTTTTTCAATATCCTCAACAAAGCCCATATTCAACATTTCATCCGCTTCGTCTAGTACAACCATTTTAATATGATCAAGTCTGATCGTTTTTCTTTCAATATGATCAATTAAGCGGCCTGGTGTAGCAGCAATCACTTGCGGTCTATTTTTCAAGGCCCGGATTTGACGGCCAATATCCTGCCCGCCATAGATAGGAAGTGTGCGTACTCCCTTAACCTGACCGATTCGGTTTAGTTCTTCCGCCACTTGAACAGCCAGTTCACGCGTAGGACATACAACAAGTCCTTGAATTCCTTCATCTACGCTTATTTTTTCTAAAAGTGGTACACCAAAAGCGGTTGTTTTACCTGTACCTGTTTGTGCCTGGCCAATCATATCTTTACCTTGTAATGCAATCGGGATCGCTTGTGCCTGTATCGGTGATGGCTCTTCAAATCCCATATTATAAACGGCCTTTTCAAGCTCTTTGCTTAAGCCGAAATCTGAAAAAGTTGTCAAAATTTTGTTTCCTCCTTTGAATATCTTTAATAGCTTTTATTTCAATTGTTCGATACTATGGTTTCCATTTACCCTATCTTTTTTTCATGATTATAAAGAAAATGTAGTACCATACTTTTAGGAACTTTGGATATTGCTCATTCACCTGAAAAATCTTGTCCGAACGTAGGTTAATATAGGTGAATAGCTCACCATCGATCGTAAAAATCGTCCATTTTGGATTCTTCTGCAATGAATAAGCATCTAATTAGACCACATGAAAAAGGTGATGCATATATACATGCATCACCTTAAAAGCATTTATTATGCTTTTGTTACGTTAGCAGCTTGTGGTCCACGGTTACCTTCAACGATTTCAAAAGAAACGCTTTGGCCTTCTTCTAAAGTTTTGAAGCCATCAGTTTGGATAGCGGAGAAGTGTACGAATACATCTTGACCTTCTGAAGATTCGATGAATCCAAAACCTTTTTCTGCATTAAACCATTTTACTTTACCTGTGTTCATTGTGTTACCTCCGAAAAAATAAAAAATTCACTCTAAGTTTTACATATAATATTTAACCATAAAAAAAATCGCAGCCTATATCTATCTGTAGGAATAAACATCGACTACAGATTTCGCAGCTACGACAACTTATCCAAAAATATATATCCGAACTTAATAGCGTAACCTTACTATAATCGTTTTTAGTTTTCTTGTCAACAGGCAAATTCAGTTCGAACAACATAAGTATTGAAAAGGATGACCAAATTTCATTTGATCATCCTGGTTAGACATATTTATCATGTTATTTTCTAAATCATTTTAATAAACCTAAAACAACAGAAGCCCTGCCTCTCTTCCATCTTTACGGCTCCAAGACCGCGCCAATTAGAATCAGGTTATGCTCTACATTTGAAAAAAAACGTTGGAATGAGTTTTTTACGAATTGAAGTGTTTGATAGACGATGAAAAATGACATTTGTTAGTGTAAGGAAGTAAAATTGGAAGGTGATCATACTTACTTGTGACTACACAATAGAGTCACGCCAAAACATCTTGTTTCGTTAAAGACGAAAATATGTCCTTAATTAGGATAAAGGTTTTATCGACATTTGTCAATTCATTTCCAGTGATTATGGAAGAATCTGCGCTTTAGTAGCACAGATTCTTCCTATCATTCTATTTAAAAGCCATTGCAGCATTTACCGCTTTCTTCCACCCACTATATAAAGTAATACGAATATCATCATTCATTTTCGGTAAAAAAGTATGCTCAATTGCCCATTGTTTTGCAATTTCATCCTGGCTGCTCCAATAACCGACTGCAAGTCCGGCTAAGTAAGCGGCACCCAAAGCAGTTGTTTCATTTATTTGCGGTCTTTGAACTGGTACATTCAAGAGGTCACTTTGAAATTCCATCAGAAAATTATTTTTTACGGCGCCGCCGTCTACCCTTAACGTGCTCAGTTTGATTCCAGAATCAGCCTCCATTGCCCCTAATACATCTTTTGATTGATAGGCAAGTGATTCTAATGTCGCTCTAATAAAATGTTCTTTTGTTGTTCCTCTAGTTAAACCGAACACCGCACCCTTTACGTCCTTATCCCAATAAGGGGTCCCTAATCCAACAAATGCAGGCACGACATAGACTCCATCAGTTGATGCTACCTTTTTGGCATAATCCTCACTGTCAGCAGAGTTTTTGATCATCCTTAACCCATCACGCAGCCATTGAATGGCAGAGCCAGCCACAAAAATACTTCCTTCAAGCGCATATTCAACTTTCCCATTGGTCCCCCATGCAATAGTCGTTAGTAATCCATGTTTTGAGTCAACCGCTTGATTACCTGTATTCATGAGCATAAAGCAGCCAGTTCCATACGTATTTTTTGCCATTCCTTTTTCAAAGCATGCCTGACCAAAAAGTGCAGCTTGCTGGTCTCCTGCCACACCTGCAATCGGAATTTTTTTTCCGAAGAAATGTTCCTCAGCTGTATAGGCATATATTTCGGAAGAACCTTTTACTTCAGGAAGCATTGATTTCTTTACGCTTAGAATATCTAAAAGCTCATCATCCCACTTTAGCTCATAAATATTAAACATCAATGTTCGGGAGGCATTTGAATAATCCGTGACGTGCGCTTTTCCGCCTGACAGATTCCAAATTAACCATGTATCAATCGTCCCAAATAACAGTTCGCCACGCTCTGCTTTTTCACGTGCCCCTTCTACATGGTCAAGAATCCATTTTACTTTTGTCCCAGAAAAATAAGGATCAAGCAACAGGCCGGTCTTTTGGCGAAATAAGGAATTGTATCCTTTTTCCTTTAACACATCACAAATATCACTTGTTTGTCGTGATTGCCAAACAAGTGCATGATAAATCGGCTGGCCTGTTGTTCGATCCCACACAATGGTTGTTTCGCGCTGGTTCGTAATTCCAATAGCGGCAATTTGCTCTGGCTTAACACCTGATTCGGTTAAACAGCTGGCAATCACAGCCAATACCGATCCCCAAATTTCGTTTGCATTATGCTCTACCCAGCCGGGATGTGGAAAATATTGCGTAAATTCTTTTTGCGCAATATGAACCACTTCACCTTTTTGATTAAACAGAATGGCCCGAGAACTCGTTGTACCTTGATCTAATGATAAAATATACGTTTCCATCGATTTCCCCCTCAGATAAATGAATACCTCCCTTTAGTTTATCATCCTTGATGTGCCGAATATACTATAAGTCTTTGCGGTACTCATAATAACGAAAAAGAATAATACAGATGAGAAGCCAGGCTCCGCCCGCTAAAAAGCCACCGACTATATCACTTGGATAATGAACGCCTAAATAAATTCTCGAGAAACCGATCAATAAAATGATAATACTGTTTATGATAACCGCAGCCCATTGCAAACTTTTTCTATGAACAAGATGAATAATTAAATATGCAAGTGAACCAAAGAAAATAAAGGAACCCATTGAATGGCCGCTCGGAAAACTGTAGCCTTCTTCACTGATAATGGGCAAAATATCCGGTCTTTCCCTTTTAAACAGCCACTTTAATAACATATTAAATAATGCACCAATACCGCTGGAACAAACATAGAAAAGAGCCAAGGCTAGCTTTTTCTTTAATAATAGAACGATAACAAGCGCGCATACGATAAAAGTAAGCCAACCGACCGAACCTAAAAAGGTAATTCCTAACATCCATTCTGTTTTTTGCGGCGTAATCGCTGATTGGGCTAAGGTAATTACCACTCGATCAAACCTCTTTATATCGATTTCACTTAATTGCTGGGAAATCCAAATAAAACCATAGATAAAAAGGAATAGTATAATAGCCGCTAATCCTATATATTGAAATTTTTTGCCTGATCGAAGATAGGTTTCCATGTTTTCATTCCCTTTTTATGAAATTAAACGTATTAACTCCATTCTTTGTTAAAAACCACAAAGCTGATTTTACCCAAATTTTACAGTAAAATCAGCTTTTTAACGCATATAAGAAATGGTTTATGCTTCCTTTTTTAATTTTGGTTTTGCTGCTGCACGTTTTTTCTTTACCGGTTCCTTATTTGCAGGTTTCGTTTGATCGATGGACGCTTGCAGTGCTGCCATTAGATCCGTCACATTTGCTTTCACTTCCTTTTCAGCAGATGTAACAACTTCTTGACCGCTGCGTTTTGATTCAATTAAGTCAAGTAATGCAGTCCGATATTCATCGGTATATTTTGAGGCATCAAATTCTGTTGTTAATTGATCAATTAGTAAAATAGCAGTGTCAAGTTCCTTCTTTGTTACTTTATCTTCTTCAGGTACATTGGGAACATCCTGACTTGAGCGAACCTCATCAGGGAAATGGATCGTTTCCATCACGAGTGTATTTTCGAGAACTCGGATGACTGCCATTTGTTCTTTTGACCTGATCATTATTTTGGCAATCCCAACCTTTCCTGCTTCAGCTAAGGCCTTGCGAAGTAATGAATAGGCTTTTCCTCCATTTTCACCTGGTGACATATAGTAGCTGCGGTCATAGTAAATTGGATCGATTTCCTCCATTTTCACAAAATCAATAATTTCAACTGCTTTATCCTCATTATCCTTCTTTAATTTTTCGAGCTCTTCATCGTCTAAAACAACAAATTTTCCTTTTGTGTATTCATACGCCTTCACAATTTGCTCTGGTTTTACCTCCACATTACAAACAGGACATACTTTTTCATATTTAATTGGCGAATGACAATCCTTATGAAGTGTTCTTAATTTCACATCTCTATCCTCTGTTGCTGAATGAAGCTTAATTGGTATATTAACTAGCCCAAAGCTGATACTTCCCTTCCAAATTGTGTGCATATGCCCTTCTCCATTTCTCTTTTTATTTTTCTTAATTTATGTTAAATGGACGGACACATCCGATGTAATTTCATGCAGCGCATCCATGAAATATTTTTTACGAATCAAGGAAAACTAAAGAAAAAGGAGTCAGCTATATGGAATTGAAACCGATTATTCCTTTTGAACCGATTTCTTCAGAAAAGATTCCAATTGGACAAGAGTGGATATCGCAGATTAAATGGGATGGTACCCGGATCCTGACTTATTATGATGGCAAAGATGTTCAATTATTTAATCGAAAGCTTCACGAAAGGACCTTGCATTATCCGGAAATTACGGATATTCAAGAATTTTTCAAGGGAAAATCGGTCATCTTAGACGGGGAAGTCATCGCCCTTGATGAAAATGGAAATCCTTCCTTTCATCAAGTCATGAGACGGGATGGATTGAGAAAAATGGACCGCGTGAAACTCGTGAAAAATGAAGTACCTATTTTTTACATGATTTTTGACATTATTTATTATAATGGAAATTGGATCCATAATCAGCCGTTAAAAGATCGAATGAGCATCCTGCAAGAGTGCATCATCCCTAATTCCCGTATTCAAATTGTGCCCTCACAGCATGACAATCAAGCATTATGGAAGGTGGCAAAAGAGCATCATTTAGAGGGAATTGTATGTAAAGACCTCAATAGTCCTTATACAATGAATGGAAAGGATGGAGCTTGGCAAAAGATAAAAAATTATCAGGATGTCATTGCCGTTATTGGAGGTGTTACTTATCGTTCTGGAATTGTGAACGCAGTTTTACTGGGTTTATATGATCAAGAAGGAAATTTGTGGTATATTGGTCATTGCGGTACAGGGAAAATGACCAGGAATGAATGGAAAGAGCTTACTGACAAAATAGAATCTTTGCTATTAAAAGAAAAGCCATTTATTAATGAACCGGAACGTATGAAAGATGTGACTTGGGTTCGACCGGAAATCACCGTAAAAGTTCAATATATTGAATGGCCTGAAGGAAGAACACTCAGGCAGCCGAGTATTCAGGCTTTTACACATACATCTGTAAAAGAGTGTGTACTACCGACAATCGAAAAAACAGCTGTTAAACAAGCGATTCAAACACATGCCTTACGAGAAGAACTGGATATCAGCCATCCAGACAAACCATTATGGAAAAAACCAGCCATTATCAAGGAGCAATATATTGATTATTTGCATGATATTTATCCATGTATTTCTCCTTTTTTACATAACCGTTTGCTAACCGTCATACGCTATCCGCACGGTATGTTTGGCGAGCCATTTTATCAAAAAAATTGCCCGGACTATGCTCCGTCATTCATACAAACGGTAGAATCTGAAGGAATCAATTATATTGTTTGTAATAACTTGGAAACTTTTGTTTGGCTTGGAAACCAGCTTGCATTTGAATTTCATATCCCCTTTCAAACGATTGACGGGAATGGAAGTCCAAGTGAAATCGTCTTTGATCTTGATCCGCCATCAAAGGATGCTTTTTCATTAGCCATTAAAGCAGCTATTATGATCAAAGAAGTTCTAGATAGCTTACATTTAATCAGCTTTGTCAAAACGAGCGGAAATAAAGGCATTCAAATCTATATCCCGCTCCCTGAACATCGTTATACTTTCGACGAAACGAGAATCTTTACATCATTTATGGCGGAATATTTAATTGCAAAAGCCCCTGATTCATTTACGATTGAACGAATGAAAAAGAATCGCGGCGGTCGTCTTTATGTTGATTATGTCCAGCATGCGGAGGGGAAAACAATTATTGCCCCTTATTCACCGAGAGGGAATCCAAAAGCAACCGTTGCCACGCCGCTTTATTGGGAGGAAGTGAAGGAAGGCTTAACGATGGAAACTTTTCAAATTCCCTCCATTCTCGAACGGATAAAAAAAGAGGGAGATCCATTTGCTGGATTTTTTGATGCGAAGCAGAAACAAAACTTCGATCCTGTTTTACAGTTTCTTAAATCAAGATAACGCGGTTCCCTATTATATAGCAGCATAATAGTATTCCACATTATTCACAAAGGGATAGGTCAGACAGCGACCTATCCCTTTTCCAGACAATATTGCTTGACCATCAAATATATTGACGAATAAACCCTTGAGCAGCTTCTTCCAGCTTGGCATACTGAACTGCTTCTGCATCAAAATGTTCTTTCTTCATCACTTCAAATTGATTTTTGTTTTTCTCATCTAATTGAACTTCCGCTCGATATACATATGTGGCATTGCCGATTAATTCAATCCAATATCCTGAATCCGCTTCATGAACAACACAACGAACCTTTCCACCAGGATTATACACTTCGATTACCTCTTCTTTTTCATTTAAACCAATTAAACACGTAACAAGACTTGATGCTGACATTGCCGTTCCGCATGCATTCGTAAACCCGACTCCTCTTTCAAACGTACGTACATATATGGCCCCTTTTTCCAGCGATTTAACGAAGCTTACATTTACACCATCCGGAAACAAAGGATTTGGACCATTTACATATTCACTTAAATTCTTTTGGATATCAGAGTGAATATCTTCTGTTTTAACAATTGTTACAAGATGTGGGTTTGGTACGGCAAGGGCTGTAAATGTCAAATGGTCAGATAAACGTTCAATCTTTTCATTCACTAATTTTTCTTGATCAAGTTCCAGTGGCAAATCCTTCAATTGAAAAGAAACCGGTGATATCTCTACCATATACGTTGGAATGTCCGGGAACAGGTCTTCTTGTTTTTTTACCTTTAAATGAGCCTTCATTGTTTCAATAACGGCTTCTTCTTTATTCAATTTTTCACAAACATAGCGTGCAACGCAGCGCAGACCATTACCACACATAGAAGCTTCTGAGCCGTCTGAATTAAAGACACGCATTCTTGCGTCAGACTTGTCGCTGTTTAAAACAAATAGAATCCCATCTGCACCTAATTCTGTCTTCCGATTACAAAGAGTAATTGCCAATTGTGCACGTTCATCATCCGTAAACGAAAGCTTTCCTTCCATCTCATCGATTAATAAAAAGTCATTCCCAGACCCGTGGCATTTAATTAACTCAATATTCACTTTATACTACCTCCGCTAAAAATTCTGTTTTGTTTTACTGTACCATATTTTTCGGATAAGGAGATAGCATAACTAATTGATCAGTTTGTGATAAAAATAATTAATTTAGGATAAGTGGATCCTGACCCGTAGTAGCAATTCTTTCTTCACGGATCATTTCGGTTGTCCAATTTAAAGATTCGGCATAAATTCGAAATAGATCGCGCTCCGTCATATTTAATCGTTTACAGTAATGATTAATTTCTTTCCAATTTGCCTGCTCTACCGCTTCAACTAAATCTAATACCATCTTATATTTGTTTTCTTTTCCCATTAAGGCATCATGAATTTCTTTTTTTAATGGAAGATCTTCAAGGATTTCTTCCATTGATAAATCGACTAGTTTCACGATTGTCGAAATCAACCCAGCCATATAATAGCCTGACGGAAATTCTGTCCCGATTTGGCGGGCAATCGTTTCACAAAGCTTTGCTCTTGTTAACGTTAAATGCGTACAGCGGTCTGATAATAAGGAATGTTCCTCTGCTTGTCCTCTTGTTGACAAGACATGGATCCAATTTTTAATATTATCGACACCAAGTAATCTAATCGCGGCCCGAATGGAACAAATTTTCTTATCACACCCAATGGATGATGTATTAATCAGTTTTAGGAGCTTAACTGATAGAGATAAATCCTTTTCTATCAATTCTGCTAATTCATCAATATTTAATTCTTCCAATGACATATTTTGAATCATTTGATAATGTGATGAAAAAACAGTTGGAATTTCATAGGTTGATTCAATAATCGGCTCTGAAAAAAAGTAACCTTGAAAATAGACATAACCTCTTTTTTTCGCCTCGAGAAAAGCCTCTTCAGTTTCTATTTTCTCGGCAAATAACTCAATCCCGTACTTTGCAGCTATTACTTCAATTTGTTCATGCTGATGAGAATACTCTTTGCGAAAATCTACTTTAATCATGGCAATGTGCGGCAGAAGTTGATCAATAAACGGGTGATCCTGTAAAAGAAAATGATCATTGAGGATAATTAAATAACCTAATTCCTGCAGTTCCTGACAAATAGCGATTAGTTTACTGCTAATATTCACTTCTTGAGATAATTTTACGACCAATTCATTTGGACTAAAGTATGTTGGCAATTTTTGTTCTAGTAAATTTTCTGTAAAATGAATAGAAAACTTTTTCCCTTCTGTTAAGCGCTCAAGCCCAAAGTTTAAAAAGCTATTGATAATTACCTCTGAAGTGGCTTGATCACCGTCTATAAAGGGGAAGACATTTGTCAGATCTTTTCGGTATAATAGCTCATATCCAACAATTTCTTCCTCAATATTGAAGATAGGTTGTCTAGCTACAAAAACCTCCATAAGACTCCCTCCGACCTTCTTATATGTGTAAATTACATTTATGAACAGTTTACCTTATTCAAAGCGCTAATCATGTCGAAAATTGTACTATGATTAAGAAAAATAAAAAAAGAGATGTCACCAGATTGTAACATCTCTTTCCTTAATGCTATTGATCATTTCGTGATAGATAAAAGTTAATCTTGCTCCATTATTTTGCAATTTCACGGTATAAATTTGCCAGTTCAATCGCAGTCATCGCTGAATCATAGCCTTTATTGCCTGCTTTTGTACCAGCGCGTTCAATTGCCTGTTCAATTGAATCTGTTGTTAAGACACCAAAAATGACCGGTACCCCTGTTTGCATACCTGCATGGGCTACTCCCTTTGCTACTTCACTGGAAACATAATCGAAATGCGGTGTTGCACCTCTAATCACAGATCCCAATGTAATGACCGCATCATACTCGCCTTTTTCCGCTAATTTCTGTGCTGTTAACGGGATTTCAAATGCACCTGGAACCCAAAAAATGGTTACATCCTCCTCTTGAACACCATGTCGCTTTAAGGCATCCTCTGCTCCTGATAATAATTTGCTGTTAATAAATTCATTAAATCTTGCTACAATAATAGCCACTTTTAGTCCAGTACCAATTAAATGTCCTTCAATTACTTTTTTCATTTCGATTCTCTCCTTTATGTTCAATAGAATGATAAATGGTATATTTTCAGCTTCACTATAAGTAGGTTGTCCAACCTAATTGTAAATTAATTATTCTAAAAATTATTAAAAAGATAATAAATGGCCCAGTTTGTCTTTCTTCGTTTTTAAATAACGTTCATTTTCCTTTTCAGTCGGCATTTGCAGTGGAACACGTTCAACAACTTCTAGCCCATAGCCTTTTAAACCAGCAATTTTACGTGGGTTATTCGTCAATAATCTCATTTTCTTTACTCCTAGGCCCCTTAGGATTTGGGCACCGATTCCATAATCCCGTAAATCGGCATCAAAGCCAAGCTTATGATTAGCTTCAACCGTATCGTAACCCTCTTCTTGAAGCTTGTAGGCCTTCAATTTATTGATCAGACCGATTCCTCTGCCTTCCTGCCTCATGTATAAGAGAATCCCCTTGCCTTCTTGTTCAATTTGACTTAATGCAGCCGCAAGCTGAGGGCCGCAATCACAGCGTTTTGAACCAAACACATCCCCTGTTAAGCATTCTGAATGAACACGTAGGAGGACAGGACTATCACCATCAATTTCTCCTTTTACAAGTGCAACATGCTCCTTATTGTCTAATCTACTTGTATAGCCGAATGCCTTAAATTCTCCAAATTCAGTCGGCAGTGTGATTTCCACTTCCTGTTTCACATTTGTATCATGGTGCGCTAAGCGATATTCAATCAACTGTTCAATCGAAACAAGCTTCAAATCAAATTTTTCAGCTACAAGCTTAAGACTATCCAAACGCGCCATCGTACCGTCATCATTCATAATTTCACAAATGATCCCTACAGGAGCTGCTCCGGCAAGTCTCGCAAAATCAACTGCTGCTTCTGTATGTCCTGCCCTTCTTAAAACACCACCGTTTTTGGCAATCAAAGGAAAAATATGACCAGGCCGGTTGAAATCCTCTGCTTTTGTATGTGGATCTAATAATTTTTCAATTGTAAACGCACGTTCATAAGCGCTGATACCTGTTGTTGTATCCTTATGATCGATTGTCACGGTGAAGGCAGTTTCTTTCACATCAGTATTATGTTTTACCATTGGATGAAGGTTGAAACGGCTGGCAATTTCTTCTGTGACAGGCGTACAAATCAACCCTCTCCCTTCTTTTGCCATAAAGTTTATTGTTTCGGGTGAAGAGAATTCAGCAAGGGCAATGAAATCACCTTCATTTTCACGATCTTCATCATCAACAACGATAATGACTTTACCAGCTTTTAAATCCTCTAATGCTTCTTCAATTGTGTGAAACATATTTTATCCTCCTTAAATGAACTTTCCCCTTATTTCAACGAGATCCTACTATTAATAAAACCCATTCTCTTTTAAAAAATCAGCTGTTAAACCCTTTGGCTTTTCTTGCTTTTGTTGATGATTCATAAATGAATAGAAATATTTTGCCATAACATCAAACTCAAGATTCACGATTTCACCCTCTGACTTAAAACCAAGTACGGCTTCTTTGGCCGTATGCGGAATCAAAGAAACGGTTATAGAATTACTCCCGGTCCTAAAAATCGTCAGTGATGTACCATCTATTGCAATGGAACCCTTTTCCAATACAAATTTGGCATAGTCTTCCGGAATTTCGATCTCAACTAGGATCGCATTTTCGATATTCGTTCGTTTACGAATCCGTCCGATACCATCAATATGACCGGTGACAAAATGTCCGCCAAACCGCCCGTTCGCAAGCATGGCTCGTTCCAAATTCACCTTTGAACCTTCCTTTAATGTGGCAAGTGATGTATTCTTAAAGGTTTCCGGCATCACATCTGCTTCAAACTGAATGGGAGAAAACTTAGTAACAGTCAAACAGACACCATTAACCGCAATACTGTCACCGAGATGCAGATCCTGCATAATTTTTTGTGCTTCAATCACGAGAGTCAGAGTATGCCCTTTGGCATTAATTCTTTTAATTGTACCTAACTCCTCGATCAGTCCAGTGAACAAGGCAGCATTCCTCCTTTTTACTGTAATATGAATGGGGATATTTATCGGTATCCGTTCGCCATGGGGATTTGGCAGGAAGATGGACAGTGAATCACATATGAGGAAATCTTAAAATGTGGTAATACATATACATACTTTCAAAGGCAAGTTATAGATGGTAAACATATAAAAAGCCCCATACAATTAGTTTGTACAGGGCTTTATCATGTAATACCAAATAAAAGACAATACCAAATAAACGTTAGTATATACTCATTTTTAACGTGTGTGAATCATATCCTTCTCCCATCCAGACTTTCACTGTCGGCTTTGGAATTTCACCAAATCCACCGTTTTCATTACTGAAACCGGGTCACGGACTAAGAGGTCATACCTCATCACCGCCGGTTGGGAATTTCACCCAGCCCCGAAGGATTCCTTATTAAATTAATATTATAGTATCATAGTTCAGATTGTGAGACAATGTTAAATCATCATCAAATCGTCATTTATTGTTAATCTTTTATGTCTAAAGCATAAACGACCGTTATTCATTAAAGGTGTTTGGAAGATTCAATTCAATGATCTACATATTGATAAAGACTAATCAAAAGTGAAAACAGCTGAATCTTTTCGCTTTCAGACAATTTCTCATTCATTGACAGAATTGGTGTATTCACATGAACAAACCTCTCTGCCCATTCCAGCGGCATCCAGCCTGTTTGGATGCGCGCAAGTTGAGTTCCATCTGATGAATGAAAAGAATAGTCTTGCAGGCTGGAATTTTTAATGAAAAGGCTCCTTGTTTCAAGGAAAAACTCTTTCTCTTTTCCACTTATTCCTTTAAAGATATCTGCTATTTCCTGATTATCTGGAGAAATGATTTTAATTCTATCTTTTAAATCACGATAATAGACAATCGGCTCATCTTTATAATCATAAAGAACATACTTTTTCATCATATGCTTTTCTATTATATTAGGGATTAACCATCTTAGCTTAAAGAACGATTGATCCCTGATTTCTCCTACTTTCATTCCGTTCGGTGTAAATAATAGCAATCTTAATGAAGGTGCGGGCATAAACGTGATTAACAGATCACTTTCAAATAGATGTGTACGAGATAGTTCAAAGCTTGTTGTCGAAAGTTTTACAGCCTTCGCCCGATTTTGATTTAAAAGAAACTTTTGATAGCAGAAAAAACTATAGATAAGGAATGGGATGGCTAATAAACAAAGCTGATAGGTTTGCGAAATGAAGAATGCATAAATGAGTAATAGGATTGATGGGATGAGAGCTGCGAGACTTGCATTTAAAGAAGCTGCAGCTGATTGCTGGTAATATTGTTGGATATTCATATTTGTACTCCTTGTCCTATTTAAAACCCGATTTCATAATCCGCTATTACGATTCTATTTTTCACTTGGTCTGATTATGAAAAAATTAATGATGTTCCAACAAAAAAACTGCCTCAGCTAGGCAGTTTTTTTGTTACTTTAACGAATGATTCGAAACACAAGGGGAATCCTGTATGTTTCACCTTCATATGCTTTGACAGCGGCAATGATGGTAAAGATAAATACATAAACTCCTACAAGCCAAATCGTTAAAACTCCAACTAAAACGATCATGAGAATGATACTTACAACCGTGTAAACCGTATAAGATATTAAAAAATTAAAATATTCTTTTCCATGGTAATCAATAAATGCTGAATCCTCCTTTTTGATCAGCCAAATAATGAGCGGTCCAATAAAAATGGTAAAAAAACTAGCGACATAAAGGACTGCGGCTAACACTCTTTCTTCCTGTGATGGCATGTTCCATCTTCCCCTTTCACTACTATATTTACGATTAACAATCAAATAGTCCATAATATGAAGTTTCAAAAGATTTCCCAACTATAATACGTTTACCTTTAAGAAAGGATTCATCTTTTTCCAATTCAATTGTCTTAATTGTTCTTGTTTAAGTGATCATGAATATATTTGTGGTAGACAACCATATCTATGTTTTTTTGGGCAAGAAAAGAAATGAGACTAGAGGGTGATCGATACATGATGTCGAAAATAGAAGCATTTATATTAGGCGTGATTCAAGGGTTAACAGAGTTTTTACCTATTTCCAGTACGGGACATCTGTACTTAGGGAGACATCTCTTCGGTCTTGATGAAGCAGGACTTTTCTTAGATACGATGCTTCATGTAGGCACATTATTAGCTGTTCTTGTTGTTTATCAGCATGAACTATTTCAAATCCTGAGGAAGCCATTTGGCCATCTTTCCATGCTGCTCGTCATTGGTACAATTCCAGCAGTCATTGTGGGTCTATTATTGAACGATTTATTTGACACCATTTCAGAAACGGGGGTAACGATTGGCTGGGAATTTTTATTTACCGGGTTTATCCTCTGGATGGCAGACGGTATCAAAAAAGGCAGCAAAAAGATGGAACAAATAAGCTATAAAGATGCTTTATTCATCGGGACCTTTCAAGCCGCAGCCATTTTTCCTGCCGTCTCTAGGTCAGGGTTAACCATTGCAGCTGGTATATTTAGAAAACTTGACAGGGAAACAGCAGCCTGGTTTTCTTTTTTGCTTTCCATCCCGGCAATTGCCGGCGGGATTGTTTTTCAATTTGGCGAATTAGCATCAGGACATGTTGAGGCAATATCTTTTAGCTCTTTATTAGTGGCCACACTGGCATCAGCGTTATTCGGTTATGCGGCGATCGTCTGGATGATTAGATATTTGCAAAAAAACTCTTTAAAGGTGTTTGCTGTTTACGTCTGGATTTTAGGCTTCATTGTACTGGCTTTGCAACTTACCGGTACTTTCTAATCCACCTATCTAATCAATTTGTATCCTGTTACATATAATATGGAGAATGTCATGATCAAACCTAAAGGGACACTGTTCGACGGAGAATTCGTTTTTCTAGCAAAAGAATGAATTACTGTCAAAAATTGTCCATAATTTTTAACGATTATTTACAAAAACATCATTTTCTTTTTAAATTTTTTTATGTAAAATACGTTTAGATATGTTAATTATTTTCTTTTTTTGTACTACCAAGTTCTTTTAAAAGGAGACGATTTTAGCAAACATCTGTAACGATTTTGCTTACTTTCAGTCATAAAATATTATATTGTGTTAAAAAGTAATTGGGAAGGCAAATGGTGCGCCACCAGTCATACTGGTTCTAGTGGGTTCGATTCCCACCCCGAAATTTTTTAGTAAGATCATAAAAAATTTCGAGGGTGGGGTACAACTCTTTGTCATGGAGTAAAACTGCCCTCAAATTGGAGGGATTAACCGTGCTGAAGAAACGCGAGCTACATGAATGCCATGAATTATATGACTTGATGATCCACCCTAATGTCTTCCCTTTCGTGCGCCATAAAGCTGCATCTTATGAAGAATTTTTATTTATTACGAAACAAACGATTGAGGCTGAAGAACGAGGCGAATTAATCTCAAGAACGATTCTAGATGATTGGGGCTCTCCAATTGGTACGATTAGCTTATACGATATACAGGATCATGCAGGTTTCTTAGGAACATGGCTGGGTAAGCCATATCACGGTAAAGGATATAATCAGCGGGCGAAAGCTGCCTTCTTTGAAGAACTATTCTATGAGCTTAACATTGAAACGGTCTTTATGCGCATCCGCACTGAAAATATCCGCTCTCAAAAAGCCGCTGAAAAACTTCCCTACACCATCAATGCCCAAGAATCTCGTAAATCCCTTTTCGAGCAATTAAACGCAAATGGAGACATCTTTAAATTATTTGAAATTCCAAAGGATCTCTATACATTACACACAAAAAGAAATTCAATCGAGGATACACACAGATTGGAAGCATAAACAAATCAATTCTAGGCATTGAAACCTTCAAAAAAGTATCAACCCTTGCACACAATATCTTCTAAGCGGCTTGACAAATAATGTCAGCCGCTATTTCTATTTAAAAATTTATCGCATGTGATAAGCGTATTTTCATACATATAAAATCATTATTGTGATAAAATATTAATTTATAATTAGTGAGAGAATTCGAGGAAGAATCATGATCAAAACAAATAGTAAAAAAGAAAAACTGCATTATTTATTTATTATATTAATCCCTATTTTAATAACTCAGATTGGTATGTATTCTATGAATTTTTTTGATACAACCATGTCCGGTCACTATGGTTCCAACGACCTTGCAGGAGTTGCAATTGGAGCTTCATTGTGGGTTCCTATTTCTACTGGACTAACAGGAATTTTGATAAGCATTACCCCTATTGTTTCTCAATTAATTGGAGCTAGAAAAGAAAAAGATGTGAGCGTGACGGTTATCCAAGGGATGTATGTTGCAGCCATCATGGCAGTCTGTGTCATTATCATCGGTTCCTTCCTCCTGGAACCCATTTTAAGGAGAATGAACCTTGATCCCCATGTAGAAAGGGTTGCTGCCGAATACTTAAAGGCTTTAAGCATTGGAATTATCCCTTTATTTATGTATAATGCTGTCCGTTCCTTCATTGATGCACTGGGCAAAACCAGGGTTTCGATGTTTATTACATTGTCGGCTTTACCGATTAATGTGGTGTTTAATTATCTACTAATCTTTGGTAAAGCAGGACTTCCTGAACTCGGAGGCGTAGGAACTGGTTATGCAACGACAATCACCTATTGGGCATTGCTTCTGATTGCCATTTTGATTGTACATACGCAAAAGCCCTTTTCTGGATACAGCATTTTTCGCAGTTCATACAAACTAAAAGTAAAAAAAATAAAAGAGATCCTTAAAATAGGACTTCCAATTGGACTTTCTATTTTTTTTGAGACAAGTATTTTTTCAGCCGTCACATTATTTATGAGTGAATTTGATACGATCACAATCGCATCACATCAAGTTGCAATGAATTTTGCGTCTTTACTCTATATGATTCCATTAAGCATATCCATGGCTCTAACCATATTAGTCGGTTTTGAAGTCGGAGCAAAACGCTATCATGACGCGAGGCAGTATAGCTTGCTCGGGATTGGAGTAGCGGTTACAATGGCTTGTGTTTGCGGTATCATTATTTTATTATTTCGTACAGAAGTCGCAAGCCTTTATTCAAAGGACCCGAAAGTCATCCAATTGTCCGTACAATTTTTGCTATATGCTCTTTTTTTCCAGTTGTCTGACGCGATCCAGGCGCCGATTCAAGGCTCACTCAGAGGCTATAAAGATGTCAATACGACTTTTTTCATGTCATTGGTATCCTATTGGATTATCGGACTGCCATTAGGAATTTTATTAGCCAGACATACCGAATTAGGGCCATATGGCTATTGGATAGGCCTTATTGCCGGCTTGGCTGTTGGTGCTCTTAGCCTTACAGGAAGACTCTTATACATCCAGCGGAATCGCAAGCTATCTATGTCCATCCGTACGAATTAAATCATCTAACAAGATCTTGTCCTTCATAAAACCATTGGCCGTACTGCATTTAACCTTCAGTACAGCTAATGGTTTTTTCTTTATAGAATCATATCAGCCTAAAAGATTTTTTAACTGTGTGCCACGTGCTGCATAGTATATCTTTAGTTAGATTGATTTAGATTAAAGTCTTTTCGAACCGAATTTGTACATTCAATCTAGTTTGAAGGAAAGGATGAATATTGATGTTTCCGTGGAATTTTTTTCCCTTTGATAAAGATATCCAGTCTAAAGTGAAAAATATGAAGCCAGAAGAAGTGAATCAGTTTGTTCAAAATATAATGGGCAAAGTATTTGAGTCTGCCATGCCAAACAATATGAATCCACAGGAAATGATGAAACTTTTTCAGCCATTTTCAGAGACTCAAGAAAAACGTACGACAGCTGGTGAATCTGCAATTAACTATTCTCTATTCGAAACACATGATTATATATATGTACGGATTAACATAGACACTGATGAATGGTTAACAAGACTTAGGCTCTCACATACATCCAATCTGCTTTTGCTTGAGAACATTCCAGAAATGAGCCATAAACACTCTATTCCACTCCCCTCTCTTGCTAAGAAAAAAGGGACGACTGCCCACTATAAAGATAAAACACTTGAAGTAAGAATCCCAAAAGACATTGATACACAATATTCCGAAATAAATGTGACTGATATAGTGTAAATCCACCCGTTAATCCATCATTACGATTTTCTAATGTTAATAAGGGAGAGAGCATGATGAATTCAGATAAGCTAAAACAATGGTTTGGTTTAACACAAAAACTACAACAAGAGGATTTTTGGAAGCAGATAATAGATCCAGATACGCTTGCAAAAGAGGAAAAAATAAACT
Source organism: Niallia oryzisoli (assembly GCF_036670025.1). Classification (NCBI taxonomy): domain Bacteria; kingdom Bacillati; phylum Bacillota; class Bacilli; order Caryophanales; family Bacillaceae; genus Niallia; species Niallia oryzisoli. The sequence goes on from NZ_CP137640.1 coordinate 3,321,136, forward strand.
TTGAAAATAACTTTCTTAAGCTGCGGGATACCTTCCCACATTGCGACCTTTATCAAATCGATCATAATCTATTTCTTGAGGTGGAACTGCCAGGATTCACAATTGATGAAATTCATGTAACAATCGAGCATGGTATTGTAGTGATTCAAGGCAACTATCATACGTTGAAGCCAGGCAGTAAGTATTTTCTTAAGGAAAGAGTAAGCAAGAGATTTAAAAAAGAGATCCCCCTTCCAGTCCCAGTGATCGAATCATCTATTCGCTATACTTTACAAAATGGACTGTTCACACTTATTTTACCAATTCAAACAGATTTTGCTGAAGAAATTCCAATTGAAATAAAGCCCGAATACTGACAGTAAATAGAGTAGGCGCATGAAAATATCATGCGCCTCTCACAGATCCGTACGTGCGGGTCATCGCATACGGCTCCTCCATGCTTATCCCCGCTGGGGATGTAGTTCATTATAAATATCCAGAAGAAAAACAAGTTTTATTTCACGAAACCTTTCATTAGGAATCGCAAAATGTACATGTTGGGTCAACGAACTTCTCCATTTAGTCATTGAGAGATGAGGAAGTTCGCCCTCCCACATCCTTTTTCGAAGCTCCCTGTGGAGCTTTCTTATTTTCCTCCAACTTCTTAGTTGAATCATCCGAAGCCTTCTTCGAATCCATGAATCCAGTTGTTGAAACAGTTTCTTTGAAAATCCAATACCAAAGTATCTACCCCATCCTCTGATGATGGGATTCAACCGATGCTTAACGAATTCTTCCAGATTTATTGTTTGATTTCTTTTCGTTACATCTTTGATACGTTTCTTGAATTTCTTAACTGCCTTGTCTGATGGTGAATGATAGTATCCTTGCTTGAAAACATATCCTAGAAAAATAAACGGTTCTACAAGATTATCTACAATCTTGGTTTTATCAAGATGGACTTTTAAACCCAACCCTTCTTCTAATAGCTTAACTACCGTTCTCAAAACCCTTTCAGCACCCTTTCTTGATTTGCAACAGATGACGAGGCAAGTAGACCACTGGAACCTCCCCAGTAGCCCCTCTCAGAACCGGACGTGAACCTCTCAGCTCATCCGGCTCCCATTATTCAGCCGTAGGTTTAATACCTATTTCCCAATGTTTAAATAACTTGGGATTCTGATTTGCAATTCTACCTAAGAAATGTTCTGCTCTTTTCTTGTGACGAGCTAACCTTTTGTATTTCTTTCTTGCCCACATTATTAAGGCTTTGTTGATGTGCCTTAATGTTGGGTACATTTCTGATTTGTAGAATTTCCCATAGAAATTTATCCAGCCTATTATCTTTGAGTTAAACATATTTGATAGGTCAGTAAGGTCCTTATCAGCTTTTAACTGTAGCTTCCAATCCCTTACTTTTTGCCGAATTGATTTCTTAGATTTGTTACTAATCGCTGGTGTAAAGTTAATAAAATGCTTTCCCCATCTATTCTTAGAACGTCTTGGCCTGAACGTATATCCTAGAAAATCAAACGAAATATTTTCGTGATATTCTTTCCTAACTGCATCTTTACAATATACAATTCTTGTTTTAGTTGGATGTAGTTCAAGTTTACATTCGTTCATCCTAATGCTTAATGATTCAAGCAGTCTTATTGCCTCAGCTTCTGACTTGCAGTGAATGACAGCATCATCTGCATATCTCGCAAATGGATTATTAGGATGGTTAATTGTCATCCATTTATCAAATGTGTAGTGTAGAAATAGGTTCGCAAGAACTGGACTTATGACTCCACCTTGCGGTGTGCCAGAAGTACGTTCTTTTACTCCTTCTTTTGTTTGAAAAGGTGCCTTTAGCCATCTTTCAATGTATAGCTTCACCCATTTAATACTTGTGTGTTTTTCCACTGCTTTCATTAATAACCCATGATCAATGTTGTCGAATAAGCCCTTAATATCAAATTCCAGAACCCAATTGTATCTCCAACATCTTTTACGAGTTATTTCCAATGCTTGGATGGGACTTTTATTTGGTCTATAACCATAAGAGTCCTCATGAAAGAAAGGTTCCACTGAGGGTTCAAAATACAGTTTCACAACCATTTGTGCAATTCTATCTGTAACAGTTGGAATTCCTAATGTCCTAGTGCCACCAGCTTTCTTTGGAATCTCTACAGCTTTAACTGCTGGTGGAAAGTAACTACCTGAGGACATTCTGTTCCACAGTTTGTAGAGATTATCCTTTAGGTTCACTTCAAATTCCTCTATTGACTCATGATCAATTCCAGCTGACCCCTTGTTTGCTTTAACTCTAAGAAAGGCTTCATAAACTGCCTTTTTGGATATATTGTACGGCTTTGTCTTATTCATAAGTTCCTCCCAATTTAATGGTTGACCTGTTAATAAAACTGAATAACATAACCCCTTTGCTCCATCTCCGTTAGAAGGTTTCATAGCTACTACGAGTTATTCCGCCCCTATACATGGCATTGGTACTCTGATTCTTGTGGGGCTCCCACTTGAAATCTCTCCCTTAGCATCCATGTCGTAGGTTCCCACGTTCCACACCCAAGCCTATATTAAGTTCACGCCGCCTTTATACCGGTCACCGAACGGACAGTAAACAGGTTTCCTCCGAACTTATCCTGAGTTAACGACTCCCCCTTAGTTTTGATGACATCCTTACGCTTTCGATACTTCTTCAGCGGTTCAGTGGTTTTCGTCTCCTTAATACGTACCTGACAGAGTCTTGCTCTGCCTTTTCCCTAACGCTCAATACCATAGCTTTTGACTACAGCACCTTAGGGTGGTTTGCAATCTCTACCTGTATAGCGATTGCGAGAGGCCTACTCTCATCTCAAGTGCAGCATAGCTTATTGGGGGTGCCGTTAGGCACACTTTCCTTGCTTTCGTGGCACACAGTCATCTGCATACCTTGTAATGCGGTGACGTCATCATTTCATCAAGTGGGTGTAGATAGATATTTGCTAGTAGCGAACTAATTACGCCGCCTTGAGGGCTCCCGTTATCGTTTTCGTAGAAATCACCGCTTTCAAGGATTCCCGATTTTAAGAACTGTACAATTAAAGCTAAAACACTGCTATCCACTACTTCTTCTTTAATTAAGTTAATAAGTTTATCGTGGGGGATTGCATCAAAGTACGTCTTAATGTCGGCGTCAATTACATACATATAACCTTCCATCAAATCCTTACGGATTTTGTCAATAGCCATATGTGCATTACGGTTAGGACGAAATCCATAACTACAGTCTAGAAACTTCTGTTCAAAGATAGATTCAAGTATTTTCTTCGTTGCTGCTTGAAGAATTCGGTCTTCAACTGTTGGTATTCCTAATGGACGTTTAGAACCATCAGCTTTTGGAATATACACTCTTCTGACAGGTTTTGCCCGGTATGTTTTAGTACGCAAAGATTCTTGGAGCACTCTTAAGTTGTGTTCCAATTTTATTTCATAATCTTTAATTGTTACTTTATCCACACCATGCGAGCCTCGGTTTTTCTTCACATCATTGAAGGCTCCTTCCAAGTTTTGATAGTTCCAGATTTTATCAATTAGACTGTACCATTTGCGTTTCTTTTTAGAACTCTCAACTACACGTAAGCTTCGTTTTCCTATTGATTCATTCATGTATTCGTTTCCTTTCCCAATACAATATCGACTGAATAGGTAGCCCAATGGTCGATATTTGATATTAGTACTACGCCCTAAACAACCTACTTTCTTTCGGTCTCGATTCTTAGGCTATCTACCTCATCGACTTCTGTTTAGTACATGACGAGTAAATAGGTTCGTAATGCTTTTCTTACATGGGCAGACGGGCTTCGCATCAGTTCATTGCCTTTTGGGTCAACGTCTGTCTTACCAACATTGTGATGAGTCACTTATCTTTGTGGCATTTCCGACAAGTTTATTCACTACTATCCCCTGCTCTGACTTCTCACCTTCCATAGTCAATTTCTCGTCCATCGCGGCTTTGAAAAAGGGTTACCACCAATTTGTGGAGAAGATAAGATCTCCTTGGGTCACGTCATCGCCTTTCACTCGAAAACAGTCCTCATAACTAATAAGATACAGAGTGGTATTGGACTTCCCCATCCTTTGCAAGGTTATCCCATCTTACCAGCCAACATGGTTACAGCCACCTGTTCCGAGTTTTGCCTTCAAGTCCTCCGCACGAAATCTCACGGCACTCGCACTACCTGTCAGCTATACATTTCCGCCACAACGGCACGTTAGGGACTTTCACCCATTAGAGCGATGCGCTGCCAAGCGCACAAAGGAACAGTCCCCAATAAGAGACTGTTCCTTTTGCCTTTGCTTATTTACCAATAAATTGTTGTGTCCAATAGTTTCCATTTTCAGCATAGCCTACACCAATATGGGTGAAGTTAGCATTTAAAATATTGGCGCGGTGACCTTCACTATTCATCCAAGCTTGTACCACTTCTTCAGGAGTTTTTTGTCCCATTGCAATATTTTCACCAGCTGTTTGATAAGTAATTCCAAATTTCTTCATCATATCAAATGGAGAACCATATGTTGGACTTGTATGTGAGAAGTAATTATTTCTTTGCATATCATTTGATTTTTCCCGTGCTACTTTACTTAAATTCATATCAACTTGAAGGGCTGGCAGTCCATTTTTAATCCGTTCAGCATTTGTTAAATCAACCACTTTTTGTTCATATACACTTAGTTGTGACGCAGTTTTTTCGTTTGTTTGGGCAGCCGGCTGCTGTTTCGTTGTCTCAGTTTGTACCGGTTGTTGTTGTGTTTCTGCAGGGGCAGGCGTTTTTATATTGTTCTGCTGCTCTTTAACAGGCTGGTTCCATTGGCTAGGATTCCATTGAATATGAAAACGCTCAGCATATTTTTGGAGAAACGAATTTAATTCTGCTTGATTCATAGAATTAGTTTGAGAATAATATACTTTTGTATTCGCATAGACGTTATAATTTGATGCTGCATCCGCCTTATTTACGCCTGGATTTGTCACTAATAATGCTGCAGCTGCTGCAATTGAAATCATTAATTTTTTCTTCATTTTGTTATCCTCCTTGATTCTTGAATCAATAATCTATGTGATCGGCTTTGCAAAACTATCTTAACATGCATTTTTTGTCATACTTGAGGAAGAATTTTACAGGTCATTAATCTAAGCCTTGCTGTCTCCGAATAATATAAGACCGAATGAGTGTAACACCTTCATTTTATGCACTTTTTACTAGCAATCTATTAGATGGATTAAACTTACACTATGGCAGTTTATTTCCTGTATTTCCAGTAATTATATAAGCAATTACCCTTGACAAGCTTTTGAAACGAGGTGTTTTGTAACTTTCTTTACCAATCTATTACTTTATTAAAAATAAAAAACGGCCAGTTAAGGCCGTTTTTGTTATTCCATGATTGTTGAGGTATTACTGTCCTCCGGTTCGCTTGGCGTTCCGATTACGAATTCTTTTTTTGGCATGTTATGCATATTTTCTGCTGTTACGTGAGCATACACATAATAGGTCCCTTCGGCTGTAAAGGTTTTTTCTATTTTGAATACACCATTTCCCATATGCTCTGGTATGATTTTTTCATGATTTTCATCGTTAGCCAGCCAAATTTCAAAATCAATTGAATCAGGGTCTGTTACTTTTTTATCCCCATAGGTCACTTTTGCTTCAAATGTTACCGGCTCATTTACCTTGCCCTGTTCAGGGTTCACAGTTAACTGAACATCGAGAAATTGAGGTGTCATTTCTTCTTTTTCCTTTTCCTTGCTGCCGGAACAAGCTGAAAGGATGGCTGCCAAAATAAGTAATAAAGCAAATAATTTCTTTTTCATGATATTTTTCCCCCTATCTCAAATTAATCCAAACGTACTCTATTGATCTTACTCTTCCAGCATTGGCAGATAGATATCAACTGTCGTACCCCTGCCAACCTCACTGCTGATTTCTACATATCCGCCATGAAGAATGACCAGCGTATCAACAATGGCAAGACCAAGTCCTGTTCCCCCATCAGAGCGTGTTCTTGCTTTATTTACGCGATAAAAGCGCTGCTTGATTTTGCTGATATCTTCAGTTGGAATGCCTTTTCCTGTATCTTGAATTCTTATTAAACAATGATTTCCTGCTTTTTTTAATTCAATTTTAATACCCCCTGTTTCTGTATAGCGCAAGGCATTATCCATGACGTTAAGAATCATTTGTTCAATACGCCCTTCATCCCCGTTTATAATGACATCTGGATCAAGTTCAAGCTGAAAAGTGAGTCCCTTTTCCTTCATTACATGCACATATTTTACCGTAGCTTCCTCAATAAGCTGTGCCAAAGGAAGCGGGATTTTCACTAATTGATATTCATTCGAATCAAGTTTAGATAAATCAAGCAGATCACCGACCAAACGTTCCATTCGCCCTGCTTCACGGTGAATCAGAAGAAGGTACTGCTTTGCCTCATTTTTATTTTGTATAAGCCCAGAAATAAGTGCATCACTATACCCCTTCACATAGCTAATCGGAGTCCTCAATTCATGTGAAACATTGGCTAGAAACTCCTTTTTTCGTTCATCTTCCTTTCGAATCGACTCAGCCATGTGATTAAATGCTGCTGCCAGTTCACCAATTTCATCCTTAGAAGAAATAGTCAGCCTCGTCAAATAATTCCCTTTCGATACTTGATCTGCTGCCTGTTTCATTTCTAAAAGCGGATCCGTTAATCTTTGAATCACTTTTATCCCGACAAATAAAGCAATCACAAGAAATAATAATGCCGATATGAACCAAAGATAAGCAAATTCCTTTGTCAGCTCTGTAATTTTCGCCAGCGGTGTATACATATAAATAATTCCTTCTAAGCGCTCTCCATCCAATAAAGGTATAATGACCGAAATGATCTTACGGTCAAATCTTTCTTCATAGCCAAACTTTTCAATCGTCTTTCCTGAAAGTAATTTTTCCCTTTCCTCAGCACCGATTAACGCCTGTGTCTCCATTTCAAAAGGTAAACAAGCGCTTAATTCTTTTGGATTGTTCACAACAAATATTTCGGATTCGGATTTTGAATTATACCACTCCATTTTTTGTTTCCATTCGTCTGTTAGTGGTCCCCCATTATAATCATTGGCCAAGCGATTCCCTTCTTCAAATAGATCATTTTCAACATTTTCAACATATAATTTCTCATAAAAGAAGTAGGATAAAAAATAAGAATACATAATGGTGATGAGTATAGCTGCAGATATCGCTATCCATAACTTTTTCGCTAGACTATGTGAAAAAGATCTCATGCTTCTTGAACCTCGAATTTATAGCCGATTCCCCAAACTGTCTGAATATAATCAGCAAGCCCCAGCTTCATTCGAAGTGTTTTAATATGCGTATCCACTGTACGCAAGCTGCCGATATAATCAATTCCCCAGATTTTTTCCAATAGCTGCTCCCTGCTTAATGCCTGGTGCTGATGTTCCATTAAAAATAACAATAATTCATATTCCTTTAATGTTAATGGAATCAACTTGTCGTCCACCATTACAGTTCGGGCGTGTTGGTTGATTGTAATATTACCTATTTTCTGTAAACTTTCCTGTTGGTGATGTTGATTAAACCGGCGCAATACAGCTTGAATTCTTGCAACCATTTCACCAGGGCTGAACGGCTTAACAATATAATCGTCGCCCCCTAATTGGAAGGCACGAACTTTATCCCATTCTTCACCTTTTGCAGAAAGAAAAATAATTGGAATATCATAGTTTTCACGAATTTGCTGACATACTTGAAATCCATCCTCATCCGGCATCATAATGTCAAGGAGAATTAAATCAATTTCTTCGTCTAGAAGTATTTTGTATGCTTCTTTCCCTCCTCCTGCTTGGATGCAGGAAAAACCGGAGTTTTCTAAATACATTTGAGTTAAATGGCGCATGTCTTCTTCATCATCAATAATTAATATTCGATATTTCGTCACGTTAATTCCTCTCCCTTACAATCATTTGAAAAGGGCCTTGTCCCACATTCACCTTTTGTTTAATTGCTAGATTCATAGGATCAATAAAATAAATATCATCACTGTCATAACCCGCAATAACTAAATCATTTTGGTATACAGCCAGTTCAAAAGGATTTGCACCAATTTGCATGGATTGTACTAGCTCGCCTGTTTTTGTTAATTTATACAGCATATTGGAACCGTGGCTAAGAACATATATATAATCATTCCATTCAGCAAAGTTAATCGGCATCATTGGAGCATAGTAGGTATTAATTAACTTTCCGTTTGACATATCGTATATATGAATATTCGATTCAATATCTGTACCCACTCCATGTCCGCCAACCCATAACTCATTTTTTTCTTGTATAATTAATGCTCCGGCAGCATATGAATGAATCCTCATATCAGCTTGTTTTACTTTTTCCTTTAGATTTATCACATTCAGAATTTCATCCCCAATATTTAACACGAACAGCTTATTTTCACCTTCTAACATCGTATACGGCTTGGCTTCAGTTGAAATCGAAGTAATTTCTTTCCCATTTAATGTGAAAAAACGGGCTAAATTACGTTCCTGATCGGCAAACACAATTTCTTTGCCATTCCTTAAAACATACGCATTAACAATCCCTTTACCGGTAGGCCAACTTGAAAGAAATGTACCTGAAGAAAGGGAGTAAAGATCGACCGTTTCTATTTGTTTCCCATAGAGCAATAGCGTATCCCCATCTGGAAACAGCATTCCGCCTGAATATGGTTTTTCCATTACCCATTGCTCCAATTCTTTTTTAGCTGTAGCATCAATAAAAGAAATAGTGGAATCTTTAATATTAATGGTTATGATCAAATCCTTATCCTTTGGGATAGGGATATATTCTCTATTTGAACAGGCTGCTAGAATAAATAACAGGATAATGAAAAGTCTAGAAAAATATTTCATACTGTGGCTCCTGACTCTATTTTATCCTAGCATTATATAAATAACTTGTGAGAAAACTGTGAAATTTCTCTTATCAATTATAAGATATTTCCCCATTATAAGAACTTCCTATTTATATTTTTACATAAATGAAAAACTATTTGCAAAAAATAATATTAATCATATTTGGAAGGGAGATTTATATGACTACACCATATCGCTGTCCAAATTGTAAAACAAATAAAAGCCGCTTTAACTTAATTCGACAAGTACCACAATCTGTGAAGCTGGATCCGAACACCGGTGGTATTCTCGAAGAATATTCCGCAGAGAACTTAAGCGCCTTTCATATGCCTTACCGCGGACCTGAACTAAGGGTTCAGTGCGCGGCCTGTGGATTAATTGAAGATGAAAGAACCTTTGCAAAATTCGGGGAAATGAAATAACGACCTACCCCTTTCATGCATCAAAAAAAACATAAAAGCCTAAACCGTTTCAATGATTCTACACGGTTTAGGCTTTTCGTTTTTACTTATCAATCTTTCTGCTCTGTTTTTCTTCCAAATCTGATAGCATATCATTAAGAACGGTCCAATCAATATTCTCACCAATAAATACTAAATTTAACGGCATATTCATGTACTCTTTCATATACAAAGGCATTCCGTAGGAATATTGAAAAAGATATGGATAACTATTTTCAGAAAATCTCACATAACCTTTAATACGATAAATCGTCTCTGGAATTTCTCTAAGAAAGTTTTCAAAATCTTCCTGCCTTATATGGTGTTTAAAATGGTAAACAAAAGTTCGTAATTGTAAATCAACCTTGACACGGTGCTGCAGTAAATCTTTTTTATAGCCCATCTTTCGCACATGGTTGGTCGGAACCTTTGCAAAGGATGTCAAAATGGTAAAAGCATGAGGATTGAGCAGAGAGATTTCCATACTGACATTAGCTTGTTGTTCCTCATTTAACGTATCTGTTTTATTGATTAACAATAAATTGGCGTGCTTAACCTGCTCCACAAGCAATAGCTGGATTTGCGGGCTTAGCTTTTTCCGCTCAAGCCAGCGCTTACTATCCACCGTTGTGATAATCCCTTTAAAATCAATTCTATCAGCAAATAATGGAGATACAATCGCATCAAGTACTTCGACCGGATGAGCTGCACCAGTAGCCTCTATATAAATGACATCGGGATTATTCTCGATTAAAAGACTTTGCAGCTGAGCCTCCAGTTTGTCTGAAATGGTACAGCAAATACAGCCATCTAACAGTTCTTTTAAGGGAACATCCTCGTTCACAGCATCTGAATCAATGGAAACACTGCCAAGCTCATTCATTAAGACTGCTGCTCTACGTCCATCCAATCTTTCTTGCTGAAGCAAATTTTTTAATAATGTCGTCTTTCCGCTCCCCAGAAAGCCTGATAATAAATAGACCTCTGATTTATTCATCTAATGTACCTCCGCTTTTTCAAAACTTCTAAAACCTGCAAAAAACTCTCCATTTGGAGAGTTTTTTGGTTATTGCCCTATTTTTTCTTTTAAAACCTCAACTGCTTTTAAGATTTGTGTATCATTTGCTTTGATTTGGTCACGCAGTCCTTCCATTAAGGCAGTTGTAGAGCTTCCGGATAAAATCCCTGTTGCTTCAATACCCTTATCTGTTTGGAAATTCTTGACGGCCTCCTCGGTTTTTTCATCAAAGAATCCATCTTCCCTTCCAGGATCATATCCAATAGCCTTTAGCATTTGCTGGGCTGTTTTGACCTCCGAAGAAGAAGATGAGAATTTAAGCTCTGTTTCTGGATTTAGCAATGTTAACTTTGCATATTCAGGCAATGATGCTTCAATGTCAGGCTTAATTCCTTTCTTATGAATCCAATTTCCTTTTGGTGTTAACCATTTTTCTGTTGTAAATTTCAAATTGGAACCATCGGAGAAATCCTGTGCTTTTTGGACGGTTCCTTTTCCGAACGTTGTTTCACCTACAAGTGTTGCGTTACCTGATTCTTTAACAGCAGCTGCCAATATTTCTGATGCACTGGCACTTCCTTTATCAACCACTACAACTAAAGGAACATTTGGATCGTCCTTACTGCTTGATGATCTCATTTCTTGACGATTCCCATTACGATCCTCTACTTGGACGACTACTTCTTTATCAGGCAGGAATAAACTTGAGATGGAAATCGCTTGATCTAATAAACCACCTGGATTTTGTCTTAAGTCAAGAATTAATCCTTTCATTCCCTGTTTTTTCAAATCCTGTAAGGTAGTTACAAGTTCTTTTGCTGTATTTTCTGAGAAGGAAGTAATTTGTACTTTTGCGATTCCGTCTTCAAGCATTTCACCGTAGACTGTTTCAATCGGAATGGTATCTCTTACGATTGGTACTTCCATTTGTTCTTCGACACCAGGACGCTGAATCGATAATTTGACGGTTGTTCCCTTTTCACCACGTATCAACAGAACAGCTTCTGTAGCGCTCATCCCTTGAATACTTTTTCCATCAACACTCAAGACTTTATCATTTGGTTTTAGTCCTGCTTTTTCTGCTGGTGAATCTTTTATCGGGGAAACGATCGTAATATAGCCATCCTGTTCCTGTATTTCTGCTCCAATTCCTTCAAATGAAGAAGAAATACTTTCATGGAAACCTTTAGCTTCTTTTGCATCCATATAGTCTGAATATGGATCATCAAGCGATTCTACCATACCGTTTATGGCCCCATTAATCATTTTCTCTTGATCCACTTCTTCATAATAATTATTTTTTAACGTATCGAAGGCTGCAAACAGCTTGTCAAATTCACTCCGGTCTGCCGCTACGGTAACCGCCTTTTCATCGCCAAAAGCTAAGGCAACGGTTGTAATACCTGCTGAAAGAAACACAGCTAAAAATAAAAGCATGATGAAATGAAATCTTTTCATACGAATAAACCCGGGTTTTTGTTCCTGAGTTTCTTTGTTTACATTTTCATTTTCCAAACAAGTTCACCACTTTCATGATTCAAACTACAATAAACGAGAAATATCGATTCCTTACTTTTTAGAATAACATTTTTACGATGATTTTAACAAAAAAAACGTCCAATCTTTAAAAAAGCAGTTTAAATAATATCAACTATACTTTCTTTACTTTATTAAAATACTCTTCTAATGTTAAATCATTCTTATATATATCTGTTGCTGCTTTTTTACCTACATAGCGAAAATGCCATGACTCATATTGATAATCTGTAATGTTCTCTTTTCCCTTTGGATATCGCAGAATAAAACCAAATCGATGGGCATTTTCTTTAAGCCATTTTCCTTCTGCCGTTTTCCCAAATTGTTCTGTTAGAGCGAGTCCTGCACTTTTACTAGAAATATCCATAGAAAGTCCTGTCTGGTGTTCACTAAAACCTGGAACTGCTACAGCTTGAATAGCCTGCTCTTCACCAACCCTGCTCACTTCGGAATTAAAAACTTCCTGTTGTCTGTCATATGAACGATATCCCGATACGGCAAACAGTTGGATACCATTGCTCGCTGCATCAGCAAACATCTTTTCTAACGCAGCTGCCGCTTCTTTACGTAAATAGCTTTTTTCGATATCTTGATCACCAAATGAAAAAGCCACATTTGGCCGGACAAGATCGTCTGGTTCATACCCATCTGGAAGAGCAAATTCTTTATTAACCAATACCATCATATTGGTTGGATTTTGAATGACATTTTTTCCATTTACTACTGAAATATCATTAAAATAAACAGACTCTAAAACTAAATCACCTTTCACACCGTCATTTTCTGTTTTAGTGCTGCCCTTATCATTTTCACTAGTAATTGCATTATCTTCTGTTAATTCTGATTGATCCTGTTCTTGAATAGCTGCCTGTTCTTCATGCTTTACGTTTTCCTTTTCCAAAAACGGGATTCCATTACAGCCTGTTAAAAGGACGAGGCTGCCAATCGTTGCTGCCAATTTCTTCATGATAACCACCTATCTTTAAAAACTTCAATCTCTATTCTATCATTTTTCCATGTAATTACGAGATTTAATTCATGTAAGTAGAAGAATAGTGATGAATACCTATAAAAGACAGAAAAGAGCCAAACGACTCGTTTTTCATTTCTTAATAACAGCATCAAGCGTCCACTTCATTCATATTTCATCTGCATGAAGATGCAGTGTACAGCTAATACTATTTTACGTAGCAGCTTTCTAACCATACGTTAATTTAATTATTCAGGAGGATAATATGGGAAAAAAACATCGAAACCGCATCAATTCACCAAAGAAAAATAATCATATCCCGCCAGAAGCCATTATTGCCGAGCAGGAAGCACACGGCAAGGAAAATAGGGCAACAGGTGGAAGAAAAAATAATCATTAAACAACAAAAAGAGGGGAAGCTCCCCTCTTTTTTGTTGTTTAACATACATGTATTCGATTAACTTCTACCCATCCACCCGGCTTTAATTGATAATAATATTGACCTTTTCTACCCTCATCAATGAAACAAATATCACCTGTCCCAATAAAACGTCCTTCAAAATCATTTGGAATCCGATCGGTTATATTGAAACGAGAAAATACTTCATCCAAACAATCACTATGTGATGTTCCTTCTATGTGAAGTCGATATACTTGTTTATAGCCTTTTTTCTGTCTAAATATGGGTGTTTGAAAAATCGTTACATCGTATTCTTTTTTTCTTGTTCGTAATATTTCCAGCAACATTCGCCTTCCCCCCACATACTTTTCAAAATATTTATATCATTTTTTTACTATAAAACATTAGAGAAAACGCATGTCGATTCCTTCAGAGAATTTCTTCTATTTTTGTCGATTAATATTTTTCTCGAATAAAAAGCAAAAAGATGGTGCTTCAAGCACCATCTTTTACTCGAATTAAGAATACTTCTGTAAGAGAGAACGTAAACTTTGCGGTAATGTTGCTAAATCGCTTGTCGTAACAGACATGCGGACATTTGTTTCATCCATTTCTAACGCTTCAGCAAGAAATCCGCCTAATCCCCGTGCTTTTCGGTCAACTTGGAAATACAAATCAGCTGTATTATTTGTAGTTGGAAGAAAGACCAATTCAAGTTCATCTAGACGACCGCGAAATGGACCTGAAGTCGGGACGAATTCAAACTCCTGTACAAACGGACTTTTACTTCGTAAATGATATGGAGCTTGCTCACATTCTACTTCACGCAAACGGAAGCCTAATGATGTTATACTATTTAATACACCATCCAAGAGTGCACTTGGCTTCACATTCAGATAGTCTTTATCAGATGGATCTACAGCATTTTTTATATCAAGTCCTGTTGCCACCCATACTTTCGCTTTTCCCATTGAAACTGGTGTTTCTAACGGCAAATGAAATGAAAACGGAATTTCACGTGTTTCCTTTGCCCCAACCGTAAAGCCTGAGGCTAAGCGAATTCGCTCAATCGTTGCAGTCACGTAATATTTTTTATCATCTGATTCCTTGATATATTGCGTGTTAACCGAAAGATAAATATCATCAATTTGCTGCTCTACATTTCCGCCACGAATTTCAACAACACCCTTAATTTCTTCACCAGGAAATACGCGGTCCTTTTCAAGCTTCGTATCAACTGTTGCCGCACCAATTCCAACGCTGGCCAACACTTTATTAAAAAACGACATTTTCCCTACCTCCCTTTTTCGAACGCCAAATGACTAAATGCTTTTCTTAAGCCATCATTACTTGTAAAAAGTCTTTTTCAATTTCACTGCATGATGAATACGGTTCTTCAATAGCTAATAATTTTCGAATCGTCACTACTGCTTGAAATGATAAATTTAATTCCTCCTCCCAGCTTTTTTCACGTTGATTATCCTCTACTTCATAAGTTGAGTATAAAAGAAATAGCAGAAAATGACCTAGTGCATAAAAATCACTGACAGGGGAAATGACCCTCTTAATCTGATCAATAGGAAAATTTGAAAGCTGTTGTTTGTCAAATTTTCGTGCAAGGCCAAAATCAATTAACCTCAATTGATTCTGAGCAAACATGACATTCGGAATCCGAATATCGCGGTGAACAATCCCATTCTGATGAAGCCAATCAATAATCCGCAAGAGTTCATAGCTAATTTGAAAAGCTTCTTTTTCTCCGTAGGTCTTTCCCTCTTCAAAAATCAGCTGTTCAAAAGTTTTGCCATTCACATATTCCATTGTAAAAAATGGCTTATTATTGTATTCACCCTTTTCGTAATATTGCGGAAAGTATGGTTGGTTGATTTCTTTCAGCAGTTTTTGTTCCTGCTCAAAGTCCACTAAGCCTGAATTTTTAAATCGTCTATGCATTCGTAAAAACTTCAAGACAGCTTCTTTTTGTTTGAATGAATCATAGACTAGGTAGCTGCTCCCATAGCTTCCTCTCCCAAGAAATTTCATCATTTCATAACGGGAGTTTATTACCGTACCGTTTGTTAGTTTCTTTTCAAAAACATCTACTGTAAATCGTATAGCACCTTTTAACATGGAATACTCTTCCTTTTAAATTGGCCCTGTCTAATCGTGATTAACTGCTGAAAAAACTCCTGCTTGAGAAAAAACTGCTTTTACGGCTTTTTTTATAATACCCATGTCCCATATGGGAATGACGATGATGGCTATGCCGTCTATAGGCACTGCTCGAGCTTGTGTATTTTCGGTGTGATGATTGATTCAAAATCGATTTTAATATTTTCCTTAACATAATAGGTCCTCCTTCAAATCATCTCTCTACTATACGATCCATGTAAGGAAATAGTTTCGTCGTTTTATGAAAAAAGAACAAAAATGACGAACTCGCTGCTCGTCACTTTTGTCCTTTATCTATTTCCATGTTATTCAAAAAACCTGATAAAAGTACCGTTGATATCGGTTTTGAACATATCGGTTCTTTTTGGTTTTATTCATCATCCATTTTAATCATCATTAATTTCTTCATCAATAATGCATTTTTCTAATAAATAATCAAAAGTGATATCTGCGAGGTCATCTAATTCTTCTTCTGAAGGAACATAGCCTCTTTTCAATAACTCTTGATAGAAAAACTCAGCAATTTCATCCGTATCTATTATGACCTCAATTTCTTTCACAGCGTCGCCCCCTTTATAAAAAATATATGAACCTACGAATCTGGATATACCGAAAAAGAATGGATCTTTCATGAAAAATGAAAAGGCATTTTTCATAAGGACAAGCATAGATTTAAAATACAGGAAAACAATTTTGGAGGGGGAATGATGATGAAGATTGCCCAAATGATTGAGTGCATCAAGGAAGATGTCAATAATGAAGATAGTATGACGCTTACATTATTTAACAGAGCACTTCAAACAGGTTATTGGCTGATTCTGCTGTCAGGGATTCCACTTATCGTTCATTTGCTGATATCATTTGGAAAGCTTTTATAAGGAATGGCAGTTTGTATGATTAAGATGTTTTTTTATCATCCATGGTTAATTTTTTTAATTCATGAATGGCAGCCTGCATAATTTGGACATATTCTTCATCTTTAAACCACTCGTATAAAAAACGGTAATCATTGTAAATATCCAGCAGGCGGTTAATCTGCTCCGTTCGTTTCACTTCTTCAGAAGTGGAGTCTTTATGATCTAATGATAACGCCGTTTCTTTTAGAGGCTGCCCATTTTGATTTTTAATAAAATATAATAGCCCAAGCTTCTGTAGGAATGCATCGGCATTTTCTTCGTCTGCCAGCAGTGTCAGGTCGGCTTCGCCTGCTTCAAGCCATTCACCATCACCGATTCGTGCTAATTCATAGATAATATCTTCCCATGAGCTGTCCTTATAACGCCAAATTTCCGTCCGGAATCCAACTACTTTATACAAGTCATGTCCTTGACCATTTACTTGTACGATATCGCCGATAAAGAATTTATATTCAATATCAATATGTTCTTTTTCATAAATTTCTCCATCGTAATCTGATAACAATTGCAGGCTTGTTTCTTTATATAATTCTTCACTTTTATTAACCTCATATACGTAAGTACCATCAAGCCATTGAACGTTTGTCACTTTGCCAACCGTTCCGTATAATATGATAACGACAGTATCGTCGATTTGAAACTTAGATTTTCTTCTTCTTCCCATATCATCCCTCTCCTCATGGTCAAGCCGTTTAAGGTAGTTAACATAGTATATGCATGAGCAGTCGATATGGAAATAATCAGAATTGTTTAATTTCCTTTGTTTAAACCAAATATTTCTTCCTATTTTTTTAGTTCATGTGTTAAATATAAATCCCATGCTTCATCAAACACTCTCATACTTTTTAAATACGTTCCATTTAATTCAAGATAGGAGCTTAATTGATCATAATTGGTATTGGTCTTTGGAAAACTATGATCTTGATAGGCATGGTTAGCAAATAAACTAATTTCATCCTTCGGTTCAGGATGGCGGTATCGCATTAAAAAGTGATAAAAGGATTTGGCCATAAATGAAAATACTCCCTTCCAACTCTCATTGATTGTTCCTACTATAAAGGAAAAAGAACCATTTCGTCCACTAGTTTGCAAAATCCTTGGATAAGAAAATAACCCGAGAATTTTCCCCGGGTTTTGATTTACCATTTTATTGCCAACGATCTGTCTTTGCCAGTTCAGTCAATGCCCAAATAACATTAAACATTAATATAGCAACGGTTATCGGAACGGCTTGAAGCCAATTTTTTCCGTACTTTTCTTTAATTACTCCTGCATAATATCCACAGAAAAATAAGACAAACATTGCCAAGGCAAGTAAGAGCATTAAAACCAATTTCATTCGAATTCCTCCCATTTTCAAAAACAATCCCCTCACTATTATAAAAAGCGAAAGCAGAACCTTTGTGAAAAAAGAATGAAAATTATGTGAACAACATTTTTATAAATAAAAAGAAGGCTGATATTGATTCAGCCCTCCCATCTTCTTCAAAAGTTAAAATAATTCCGCTTTAATAACCTCTTCATTTTCATCAATTCATCATACGTTGTTTGCTTTGCTAACTGCTTTGTATCAATTAAAAACAACTGATCCTCAATTTCTTTAACGATTTCATCACTTTGGAATAAAGCGCGGCAATTATCACAATAAAAGGATGGTGTTTCATTAATTTCAACAGCCCTTGTTCCATCTGGTAATTCCCAATACACTGTATCTGTTACCGATGAAAGCTTACCCACCTCGCACCATGGACAGATTTCCATGCTACTCATCCTCCTTTTCCTTCGGTGTGTTCTTTTTTTGTTGGGCTTGAAACTTTTTCTCTTTTAATTCATCACGTTTTTCTCGTTTATCTTTTAATGTTTGATGATTCGGGTTTTGGGCAAATTCCTTGCGGCGGTTTAAACGTGTAATTCCTTCTGGTGTCAGATTAAATTGCTGGTCGTTCAGTAAGGCAGAAATACCTGTTTTTGACCGTTTTTCATCCATATCAGGATAAATCTTTTTAAAATAATCCTCTGCTCTGCCAGGAATGTAATTTTCCGGCTCTGGATAGGTTGTAATGACGCCTTCATAGTTACGCAGAACAACTTTATCAGCACTTTGGGAAATCAAATAATTCGGCTGTAATGTAATCTTTCCTCCCCCTCCAGGAGCATCGATAACAAAGGCAGGTACAGCATAGCCGCTTGTATGGCCTCTTAAACCTTCAATAATTTCAAGTCCTTTTGCAACAGGAGCACGGAAATGACTAATTCCTTCTGATAAATCACATTGATAGATATAATATGGTCTGACACGGATTTTGACGAGATCATGCATTAATTTTTTCATAATCGGTACGCTGTCATTAATTCCGGCAAGAATGACAGTTTGATTCCCGACTGGGACACCAGCATTTGCCAGCATTTCACACGCTTTTTTAGAATCCTCTGTAATCTCAATTGATGTATTAAAATGAGTATTCAACCATACAGGGTGATATTTTTTTAAGATTTGACATAAATTTTCTGTAATTCGCTGTGGAAAGACAACTGGTGCTCTTGTACCGATGCGGATAATTTCCACATGATCTATGGCCCTGAGGTTTTTTAGAATATACTCCAAGATTTGGTCGTTGATCAAAAGTCCATCACCGCCGGAAATGAGTACATCACGGACAACAGGTGTGGAGCGAATGTACTCAATGGCGGCATCCAGCTGCTTTTTTGGTACACCCATGCCAATTTGCCCGGAAAAGCGGCGGCGTGTACAGTAGCGGCAATACATTGAGCATTGATTGGTTACAAGAAACAGCACACGATCCGGATATCGATGCGTCAGTCCTGGTACTGGCGAATCCTCGTCTTCATATAATGGATCTTCCAAGTCATATTTTGTTTTATATATCTCCTTTCCAATGGGTACTGATTGCATGCGAATTGGACATCTGGGATCATCTGGATTCATTAATGAAGCATAATAAGGGGTGATATTTAATGGGATTGTTTTCGTGGAAATACGGACTCCTTCTTCTTCATCCGGAGTTAAATTGATGACCTTTTTTAAGTCTTCGAGCGTGCGGATCGTGTTGGTTAACTGCCAAATCCAATCATTCCACTGCTCATCGGTGACATGCTTCCATAGTTCAATATCCTTCCAGTGTCTGCTTGGTTTATATAAAAACGGTTTCAAGTTGATTCCTCCTCATCACTATTGCAAAAACAAACCTTACATTATTTATATGCAAGTTTTGTGCCAATGCTAAAAGGAGGAGATTTACAGGCTTTTGAGACTTGCGGAAGTCGTTACTACCAAACAGATGCCGATTGTTTGGCAGATGATAAAATCAACATTATTTACTTATGCCGCTTTTTTTTAATTTATATTGCAGGGTTTGCCGTGGAATACCTAGAGATTTAGCTGCTTTTTGGATATTTCCTTCACATAATAACATTGCTTTTTGAATTAGGTATCGTTCATATCGATCGAGATTTTCCCGTAATGGAAGCTGATTATCTTCACTCTCCATTACTGCCGCTATATTTTTTTGTTTCAGCATAATGGGCAGTTCTTTCTCGGTCAGTACATGATCATCACAAACATTCATCATATATTCGACAGCATGTTTTAGTTCACGTACATTTCCTGGCCAAGAATAAGATAGAAATAATTGTCTAACTGATGGGTCAACTGCTGTTACATTTTTTTCCATTTCATTATTATAAACGGAAATGAAATGGTCCGTTAAATATGGAATATCCTCCTTTCGTTCCCGAAGCGGCAGAAGCTTAAACATCAAGACATTCAAGCGATAAAACAGATCCGGTCTTAGTTTCTTAGATTCAAGCGCTTCGTTTGGAGGGATATTCATTGCTGCGACAATTCTGACATTCACAAGGTGAACTTTTGTACTTCCAACCCTTCGAATGATGCCATCTTCAAGGACTCGCAGCAGCTTTGCCTGCAGTTCAAGCGGCATCGCATGAACCTCATCAAGAAACAAAGTACCACCGTTAGCTAATTCAAATAAGCCTGCTCTTTCAACAGCCCCTGTATAGCTTCCTTTTGATGTCCCAAACAACAGGCTCTCAAGTAATGTCTCAGGGATGGCAGCGCAGTTTTGGGCAATAAACGGACCGCGGGATCGTAATGACGCTTGATGAATTCCATGGACAAAAAGTTCTTTTCCCGTCCCGCTTTCTCCATAGATCAGAACGGGCGAGTTTGATTTTGCTAACTTTTCCCCCTCATGGATGATTTTAAGAAACTCTGGATTTTTACTCTTTAAGTTCGCGAATTGATAGGAAAAACGCCCCATTGAAACAGACTGGGTACCTTCTTTTTGCTGTACTCTCTGATGCAAATCAAGCAGTTTTTCAGACAGCATTTTCAAACGAGAATAATCCTTGGCAATTTCAACAGCACCAACAAGTTCCCCGCCGATAAAGATGGGCAGTGTTGTATTAATGGTTTCAATTTTTTTACCATGAAGATTTACATAGCTTTGCGGTTGATTATAAATAGGCTCTTTTGTCAGAATTACTTTTAAGAGTGTGCTTGAATGCCTTGTAAGAGAAGGGAAAACTTCCAGGATAGACTTTCCGTTGACTTCATCAACAGTCAGACCGTCGTGTACTGCTGCGATTTCATTATAAAAAATGGTTTCACCAGATAAATTAACAGCATGAATTCCTTCGTCAATTCCTTGTAAAATAGCTGACAGAATTTCCTTTGAGATTGTATTTTCCTTTAACAAATAATCTCACCGCCTCTCGTTCAATCATATGTGCCTATGCCGAATATTTGTCAAAAGGATGCCGAAAATTCAGCAGCAGGATAATGAGAGTGAAAGGATTATTCTTGCGATAGATCCTTGACCCACATATTCATATCTTCAAGTTGACTAAAAATAAAACAGTTATTCATTAATCTTCCCCGGTAGGCATAACCAAGCTGATGAAGTACTGCATTCATCCCAAATGACTGGGCTCTGGCAATCGAATAAGCACAGAAGATGCCATGTTTCTTTAATTCTTCTTCTAATTTTTCTAATAAATATTTCATAAGTCCAAATTTACGATGACTGGAAACTGTGGCACAATCTGTAAGCTCTGCATTATCATAGCGGGTATTTACTTCAACAGATGCAGCACTCACTATCTTGCCGTCACAAACAAACCCGTAATAAATCGTACCTTTTTCGATTGTTTTCTTAATATATTCAGAATCATGAAGTGGTGTCGGATATACTTGGAATACTTCTTGGTACAATTTTGCCAGCTGTTCGGCGTCATCTTCGAGCATTTTTCGAAGTTCATAGCCTGCAGGAATATGCTGCTTTACATGATTTTTAGCGAGTTGACTGACATTCTCAATGATTCCGTCCTCCAGCAGCCACGCTTCAGTTTTTTTGCGATTACTTGTGAAATATTTAGTAAAATAGTAAGCGTCGGAGCCGCGGTAATAGCGATCAACCATCGCTTCTAATTGTAATGCACGTTCGATTAAATAGATGATGTCCTCTCTTCTGCAAATAAAAATCAGTTTCTCAGCCTTGTGCTGATTTGACATGTCAATTGCTTTTTCAATAATCCTTTTGACATCGCCGCGGTAGTCCTCAATCCGCAATCGTTTATTGTATGGATCGATGAAAACATCCATCCAGTAATGCTCATTTGTTATATGCTGCACATATGCTTCTTCCATCTTTTTCTTCCTTTCTAGATAGAAAGAAGACTGACTCGATTGCTTTCGAAGTCAGTCGTATCCATTTTTATCAATCTTCCCCAGTCTATAACAAATGACATTTCTTGTCGAATACTTTTCATATAAGCTTTTTGATCAGCTGCTAATTCCTACAGCACTCAAGAATGGCCTCTGCAAGAACTTCAAAGCCTTCTTTTAACTGTTCATCTGTTATGACGAGCGGGGTAAGGAGACGGATTATATTGCCAAAAAGTCCTGCACTCATAACGATGAGGCCTTTTTGCTGTACCTTTTCCAAAATGTCCGCGACCAGCTCTTTATTGGGTTCCTTTGTTATAGGGTCCTTGATAAATTCAATCGCACACATGGCTCCTAGCTGCCGAACCTCACCGATCTGCTCGCATTGCTCTTGCAGTGCTTCAAAACGCTTCTTAAAGGCGTTTCCGATTTCAACCGACCGATTCAGCAGGTTCTTCTCCTGAATGAAATCGATCACTTCGAGAGCAGCAACGCAGCCAAGCGGACTACCGCCATACGTACCTCCAATTTCACCAGGATTCGGTGCGTCAATAATGTCTGCTTTTGCCGTAACAGCACTTATTGGAAGACCTGCTCCTAATGATTTAGACATTGTAATTATGTCTGGAACCACTCCGAAATGTTCGATGGCAAACATTTTACCTGTTCTACCAAAGCCTGTTTGAATTTCATCTGCAATGAACAGAATATTATATTTTTCACAAATTTCTTTTACCTGTTGAACAAAATATGGTGATGGAATGACAAATCCTCCTTCTCCTTGAACTGGTTCCATGATAATAGCGGCAATTTCTTCAGGAGGAACCTCACTTAAGAAAAAGGTATGAAACTGTTTTAAAAGACTGTCATCTAGTTCTCGTGGTTTTAATTTGGTATGGAAATAGTATGGATAGGGCCATTTATAGGTCTCAGGAGCAAAGGGCCCAAATTCATATTTGTACGGTTTTACTTTACTTGTTAAAGACATGGACATGAACGTTCTGCCATGGAATCCACGCTCAAATGAAATAATTCCTTTTCGCCCTGTATATTTTCGCGCAATTTTCACTGCATTCTCGACTGCTTCAGCTCCGCTTGAGAGAAAAAACGTCTTCTTTTTATGTTCCCCTGGTGTAATTTCATTTAATTTTTCTGCCAATTGAATGTAGGGCTCATACATCATGACATGAAAACAAGTATGAAGATACTGATCGATTTGCTGATGCAGTGCATCCGTCACACCTTTTGGCCGATGCCCGACATTCAATGTTCCAATCGCACCCGCAAAATCAATAAATGTATTCCCGTCTACATCCGTTACTAATGCACCTTCTGCTTTTGTGACAAACGTTTGGACTGTGTTAAAGGGACCCCTTGGTACATGCTCAAACTTTTTTTCTAACAACGCTCTTGCTTTTGGTCCCGGAACCTCTGTGACCATTTTTATTGCACCGATGCTGTTCCCCTCCCCTCAAGTGTCAACACCACACCATTCCAGCAGTGTTAACGCAATCACTTCGGCTGCTTCAAACACATCATTTAACACGATATGTTCATTAATATCATGCGCTGCCTCTGTTACACCTGGCCCAAAAACAACCACCGGTGTTTGACCGGTACTTGACAGAATTCCGCCGTCAGTTCCCCACGGTGATGCTTCAATGACTGGGGCACTGCCTTTGATTTTTTGAAAAGATTGGGAAACCGTTTGAATTAATGTATGACCGATATCAAGACTCCCCGGCTGCCATCTCCCGCCAAACCATTCAATGGTTGGAGGATATTCAGAAAACCATAGATCCTTTTCGGCCAATTTAGCTAAACAAGCCTCCATTTCTTTTTCAGCATCCTCCATCGTTTCATTTGGTGCGACTCCCATTCGTCCTTCAATAACTGCCAGGTCAGGAACCGATGAAGGCCACTGACCGCCGTAAATTTTTCCAATATTGATCGGAATTGGAATCGGTGTTTCATCATAAAGCGGGTCGTTTATTTTCTGATTTCGGACTATTTCTAATTGTTGAAGTTCCTTTATCAACACCATCATTTTCTCAATCGCACTGACTCCCTCGTATCTTGTTCCGCCATGGGCAGAGCGTCCCTTCACCTTGATTCGAAACCACATCGATCCCTGTTGCTTTGGAAACAGCTTCATATTGGTCGGTTCAGGAATAATGGCACCATCTGCTTTATAGCCCCGTAATACAGCTGCTAGCGTACCAGCCCCGCCGCTCTCTTCTTCGATGACACTTTGAAAAATAACATCACCCTTCAGCTTGATACGTGAGCTTTTAATGGCCTCAATCGCTAACAGAAGTGAAACTGTTCCTCCTTTCATATCGGTTGCACCACGTCCATAAAGCTTTCCGTCACGAATCATGCCGCTATATGGATCATGCTCCCATTCTTCCAAGTCCCCTTCAGGAACAACATCAATATGGCCGTTTAAGATCATTGATTTTCCATTACCGGTTCCTTTCCAAATGCCGACTACATTTGGGTTACCGCTAAATTCCTTACGATCACTGGAAAAAACCGGATGGCTGGTCAATTCTTTACTACCGATTTCCCATATATCGAGCTTTAACCCAATTTGACGTAATTTTTCAATGATAATGGCCTGTGCTTTGCTTTCCTCTCCACGAATACTGCGTTCCTGAACAAGCCTTTGTAAAAATCTCGTCCCTGATGTCCGGTTGGCTGAGAGCCATTTTTTAATGTCATCCTCGAGCTTTTCCAATCGGCTTCCTCCTTTAAAATTTTAAATTTCTTTTTGAATCACGCGAACCTTTTCATGAATCGTAAACTTGCAGTCTGTCATTCTTTCAATCCTATCAATCTTACTTCCAGCAAAATATTCCGTGAGAACAAGCCCTTCGCCGCAAACTTCAAAAACAGCCATATCGGTGATGATCATATCGACACAGCCTTTAGTGGTTAACGGCAATGTACATTTTTGGACAATTTTCGGCCGCCCTTTTGTATCTGTATGACTCATGACAACAATCACCTTCCGGGCTTTTTGAGCAAGCTCCATAGCACCGCCCATTCCTGGAATCTTTTTTCCCGGTACGATCCAATTGGCGAGATCCCCTTTTTCACTTACCTGTAATGCCCCAAGAATCGTCATATCCACTCTCCCGCGGCGGATCATAGCAAAAGCTGCAGCACTATCACAAAAGGATGCCCCGTCAACGATCGTAACAGGAAGTCCTCCAGCATTGCAGAGATTTTCATCCTCCATACCGGCCTTTGGACTCGCACCCATTCCAACAATCCCATTTTCAGCATGAAACATCACCTGAACACCCTCTGCAAGATGATTAGGAACGAGTGAAGGAATCCCAATACCTAAGTTCACGACCATTCCATTTTTAATTTCAGCGGCCGCTCTTTTTGCAATCAGATTTCTGACTGTTATTGCCATGCCCATTTCCAATTCACCCCCTCGGAAGGGACGATATAATCAACAAAGACTCCAGGAGTAATGATTTCCTCGGGTTTCAGGCTTCCAAGCGGGACCATTTCTTCTACTTCTACAATCGTAATATCCCCTGCCATCGCGACAAGCGGATTTGTATTGCGGGCACTTTTGTCATAGACCAAATTACCAAAAGGATCTGCTTTTTTGGCATAAACAATCGACACTTCCGCTGTCAGTGCCGTTTCAACTAAATATGGTTTTCCTTCAATGAAACAAATTTGTTTCTTTTCTACAACCATTTCATTGTCCATTCCGACATCTGTCAGAATAGCTGCAATTCCAGCTCCGCCTGCACGGATTCGCTCTACTAGAGTACCTTGCGGCGAGAACTCGACAAGAAGCACTCCATCTGTCATGAGCTTTCCGGCGATCGGATTTGACCCGATATGTGATGCAATTAAGCGGTCTGCCATTCCTCTAGAGACTACTTTTCCAATCCCAATTTGCGGAAATCCTGCATCATTGCCGATTAACGTTAGATGACGCAGATCCTTTTTTACCATTGCATCGATAATGCTTGGCGGAGAGCCTACTCCTCCAAATCCTCCAAACATAACGGTCATACCATCATGAAATTTAGCCATTACAGTATCAATCTCAGCGATCTTTCCAAAAGGGTTATCCATCCTGTTTAGGACCTCCTTTTTGCAAAGAATCATATAGTTCCTGACAGGTTTTTGTTAACCTTTGTATTAGTTCATCCATTTCTTCATTTGTAATGGTTAATGGCGGGGATATAATAATAGCGTCACCATGGATTCCGTCAATTCCTGCACCTGCCGGGTATAACAATAAGCCGTATTTCATGGCTGTTTTAATCACCTTTTGTGTAAAAGCGGCTGCTCTTGGAAAAGGAGTCTTCGTGTTATGGTCTTGAACAAATTCCATTCCAATTAACAGCCCTAATCCCCTCACATCACCAATAAAGGGAAATTGATATTTCAATTTTTGCAGTTTCTTAAACAAATAGGCGCTTTTTTCGGAAACCAAATTCATAATATTGTTTTGCTCAAGATAATTGATAACCGCCAATGATACAGCACAGCTTTGAGGATTAGCACTTAAGGTATGGCCGCTCATGACCATTTTTGAACCCGAGCGTATCGGCTCCATGACACGGTCACTGACCAATGCAGCAGCAATTGGAGCATATCCAGCCCCCATCCCCTTTCCTAGCGCGACTATATCTGGCGTTACACCCCAATGTTCACAGGCGAGCATGGTCCCAGTACGACCGAAACCAGTCATGACTTCGTCGGCAATAAAAAGAATCTGATGGCGGTCACATATTTCTTTAATCAATTGATAGTAGTCTTCTGGTGGAGAAATGGCTCCTCCTGCAGCACCGATGACCGGTTCAGCAATGAAAGCCGCTATATGATCTGCCCCAATGCGTCTAATGGCTGTTTCGAGCTCTTGCGCACAAGAATAGCCGCACTCCGGGGCTGTTTGGTTAAATGGACAACGATAACAATAAGGAGGATGGATAGTAGGAAAATCTTCAAGGAGCGGAGTAAATCTTTCCCTTCTTGCGGCATGACCTGACATCGATAATGCACCTAAGGTAATTCCATGGTAACTGACCCAGCGAGACAGAATTTTCGTTTTTGTTTTCAACCCTTTTTCCTGCCAATACTGTATGGCTATTTTCATCGCTGTTTCCGTTGCCTCTGAACCGCTATTGACAAAAAAGCTCCAATTTAAATCGCCGCCGGCAAGCTCAGCGATTTTTTCAGCCAGCTGCTCAGCGGGCTCGCTTGTAAATTGAGAACGATAGATAAATGATACTTTTTTTGCCTGCTTTTTCATTGCTGTTATAATCTCTTTCACACCATGGCCAATATTTGCGGTAACTGCACCGGAGGAAGCATCTAAATATTCTTTAAATTCAATATCATATAAATATACGCCTTTACCAAAGTCGATAATTGGATAATCTTCATCCAGCATTGGTTTTATTAAATACGATCGCTTCATCCTCTCACACTCCATGTCATCAAAAAAACGGAAACAATTTTGTGCCAATTACTAAATTGTATGAATAATAGGTTAAAATCTTTCTCATTATCTTCACAATTGTTTTGCAATACGAATAAAAACGTCATGTAAAGTTTGACAACCTAGCTCTTGGACTTTTTGAATGTAAATACGCCAAAGCTGCGCTGTTAGTTTTGCATCCCCTAATGCATGATGGCGATCAACAAGCGGGATTTGATTATGTTCACAAAACTCTTCTAATCTAACAAATGTTATCTTAGGTTCTGCAACTCGATAAAGAAAAGATATATCAATAATCCGGTGTTTAAACGGGGTACGAAAAAGCTTCCAATTTGCACTTTGTAAAAAGCTCTTTTCATGATTCGCATGATGGGCTACAAGTGTGGAATTTTGCGCATACTGATAAAATTTCACCAGAACCTCAGCAAGTGACGGGGCATCTTTTAGTTGTTCAGTAGATAGACCTGTTAATTGTTCAATTTTAGCAGGAAGTTCTTTTTCATAGCGAACAAGTGAATAAAAAGTTTCTTTACTAATTACTCCTCCGACCATTTTTACCGCGCCAATCGAAATAATTTGGTCACCCTGCTCAGGAAAAAATCCTGTTGTTTCCATATCAAAAATGACGACACTTAATTTTTCGAAAGGTACATGCAATGAATGATTATGCTTCATTTCCTTTTGCAGATTTCTGACATACGCAATTTGCTGGCCATTTTGTCCGCTTAAGGGATTACCAAGACTGCCGCTTTGTAACTTCCCCTGTATTCCTCTCATGAAATGAAAAAATGGTTCAAATGCCATAATTAACACCCTTTTTCTAGAAATGTGGAAGCGGCTCAAAAGTGGAACATCGACTAAAGACCGCCACGTCCTATGACGAAAGTCGATGTCAGCACATCCTGTGCAAGTCCGACAAGCATAAGATGGGATGGGGGGAAGGTTGTCCTTTAACCTTCTCACCGTCACAGCTTATGACCTCGAGGGTCTAGCCGCTGCAACTAGACAAAACAAGTCTGCTGACGTATTGATGAAGTCTTATACCTTCTTTAAGAATTTGTTTCATTTCTTTTCGATCTGATTTATTTACATCTTTTATTTTTAAAAAATGTGTATCTTCATAGGTATTTCCTTTTACTAGTGTAAGCCGGTAATCTAATAATTTAGCAAAATATGTTTTACTTCTTGCCAGCTCATCGGCATAATCATTATGTCGAAATAAAGCTTCCATCCGTTCAAGTGTCGACGTTTCATATAGGCCTTCTTTTATAGCTAATATACGGATAGCATTGACATAAGGGAGAAAAGCCGAATACTTTAGATTAATTGAGCCTTGGTATCTGCCATGATCAATGACAATTATTTGCCCTAATGGACCAATCGCATTCTTGATATGCATGACACTGTCCATTAATCGCTTTAATAGAATAGGCTGCTGATTTTGATAGTCATAAATATACAATTTCAATTGTTGAACATAGTCTGCATTACCATACAAGCATCTGGCATCATAAAAAATTTGCAGATTCCGAATCGACTCTAAGCTTCTTTCCTCCATCCATTTATAAAGCTGCTCCAGCCAAGCATCAATAGACTTGCACCATAACGGATTTGAGCTCATAATATTCCCTTGACAATACGGATAACCAACTAGATTAAGTCCAAAGGACACTTCTTTTCCCAGCTTCAAAAAGTAAGCTTCATTTTTTTCACTTGAAATTTCAAAAATGATTCCATGATCCTGATCACTGATTATCTCCTGCTCCATCCTGCCGCCGCTTCCCGCAATAAACCAACAAAAATCACACGGTGGATCCCCTAAATTTAAACGGTTGATTGCTGCTTTTAACACTTTATACATAACTAAGTCATGAAAAGAATTTAAAGAATGTGTATCTGCCGTATATTCATAAATTTGGGCTTCCCTCCACATACGTATTGATTCATAAGTAACAAAGTTTGTCATGATTACACACCCTAACTGGATATAAAAGCTATTTTTAAATTATAGTAATACAATCCAACAATAAACAAAAGCCTCCTTTTGAGAGGCCAATGTTTTAAGAATGCAGTTTTGTTTCACTAATTGTAAATTGTTCTGGGTATCCATAGCTTCCGTGCTCACTCATGTCCAAGCCCATAATCTCTTCTTCTTCGGTGACGCGAATACCAGCAAGTTTTTTCATGATGAATAGAATAACAAAGGATACAACAAATGCATACAAACCTGAAGTTACTACACCCATTGCTTGAACTCCTAGTTGTTCAAGCCCTCCTCCGTAAAATAATCCAGGAAGACCGACCGTAGCAAGCTCCGGTGTGGCAAAGAAACCGGTAGACAACGTTCCCCATACACCTGCAGTACCATGAACAGATAAAGCAAAAATCGGATCGTCAATTTTTTTCTTTTCAAAGAATCTAGCACTGTAGAAGACGATCATTCCAGCGATAAAACCAATGACTACTGCTCCCCAAGTATCTACAAATGCACATGATGCTGTAATGGCAACAAGCCCTGCTAAAGCACCATTCAAAATCGTCGTTACGTCGGGTTTACCAAGAACAACCCATGAAATTAATGTTGCAGCAACAGCACCTGCACCTGCAGCAAGATTAGTGTTCAAGGCAACAAAACCAAAGAAGCCTTCATCAACTGCAACTGTACTTCCTGCGTTAAAGCCAAACCAGCCTACCC
Source organism: Niallia oryzisoli (assembly GCF_036670025.1). Classification (NCBI taxonomy): domain Bacteria; kingdom Bacillati; phylum Bacillota; class Bacilli; order Caryophanales; family Bacillaceae; genus Niallia; species Niallia oryzisoli. The sequence continues at coordinate 3,351,405 of NZ_CP137640.1, forward strand.
AAAGAATTAATACCGCTAAAGCTGTATACACTTGGTTGTGTCCCGCAAGATTATTTGCTGTTCCATCTGCATTATATTTTCCAATACGCGGTTTTAATAAAATCGTTGCTGCTAATGCAGCCATTGCCCCAGTTAAGTGTACAACTGTTGAACCAGCAAAGTCTTGTTTTCCATGTTCAGCTAACCAGCCGCCTCCCCAAATCCAATGAGCAATAACCGGATAAATAAGTGCTCCGAAAAGAATCGTAAAGACAACGTAAGTGGAAAATTTGGCACGTTCTGCAAATCCCCCTAATGCAATCGTAATGGAAATTCCTGCGAATGCTAACTGGAAAACAAAGAAAACAGATGTTGCTAAACCGGCATCTTCAATTTGTGCTCCAGAATAAAAGAAGTCGCTTAGTCCGACAAAGAAGTTTGCATTCGCACCAAATGTAAATCCATAACCTACTGCCCAATAGATGATCGAAGCAAGACCAAAAGTAAAAATGGTTTTTCCGGCAATATGTCCGGCATTTTTCATTCTTGTTGAACCTGCTTCAAGTAGAATAAAGCCGCCAATCATAAATATGACTAAGATTGCCCCTAACATGACCCACAAACTGTTCATTAAAAATATTGGATCCATATTTCTTTCCCCCTTCTTCATATACCTTATATTTTCTTACGTTTAATGTTAGAAAATATAACATCTATTTGATATTTTATATTTTATGCATGTTTATCCCTTATGTCAATACTTTATGAAAATTTAATGTTAGGAAAGTTTACATTATCTTTTAACTCTCAGCGAGATTTAAACAAAAAAAGTGTAAAGATAAAAGCTCTTTACACTAAATTGATTATTATTCTGTTGCTTCCTCTTGCTCAATTATTATTTCCACACCGTCGTCACCAGCATCAACCGTCACATTGGCCCCTATCGGGATTGTAGCCATCGGATGAACATGACCAAAGTTTAGATTCGCAACGACAGGCACATGTTTTAATTCATCTTTCGTTTGAATAATCCTTCGCAAAGCTGTTTCCGTCATACTTGATTCTTTTTGAAAGCGTCCGATTAAAACCGCTTTTAATTCTTTCGCATCTGGCTGCTGGAGCAGAGATTGTAATGTTCTCTCAAAGGTTTGTGGATAGGACTCCTGGTCATCTTCTATGAATAAAATGGCATTTTTTAGCGATGGCTTGTATTCTGTTCCTTGAAGTAAAGCAAGGGTGGTCAGGTTCCCGCCAATAATACTGCCTTCCGCTTGTCCTTTTTGTAATACCAAGTACTTATCTTGCTTAATAAAAGATACACTCTCTTTTTCCTTATACCAATGGTCCTCGCTCCAATGTGGAGATGGATAGATTTCATATGGAGCATCATTAGTCAAAGTTGTTAAAAACAGCTCCAATGTGTACTCCACCCCGTGTTTGTAACCAAGTACAGATAAGTCGGGTCCAATATATGTAACAAGACCTGTTTTTTGATATATAGCCAGACTCAATGCCGTCATATCACCATAGCCGCAAAAGAATTTCGGATTCTTACGAATTAAATCATAGTCAAGATGGGCTAAAAGCTGGTTGGCATTATAGCCTCCTAATCCAGACAATATTCCTTTCACATTTTCATCTGCAAAAGCATCATGCAAATCTTTTACTCTTTCTTCAATCGATGTACTATAAAACATATCGTGCTCGTGGACATGGTCAGCAAATGTAACATGAAAACCAAGCTGATTTAAACAATTAACAGCCAGATTTATTTGTTCTTCTTTCAACAGTGCAATACTTGCAGACGGTGCAATCACACGTATTTCATCTCCTGGCTTAAGCCGGTCAGCAAACATTCTATTCCCACCTTCTTAATTCTTATTTAACTATTATACATGAATGATAAAGATGTCAGGCACTACAAATCTGCAAATGTCCATTTTGCGGTGTCTGACACTTTAAGATTATGCTTTTACCGTTTCTTTTTCGGACCGTGCTTTTGCTTTTTCAATAATGTCACGCGCAATCCAAACACCGCATGCACTTGCTTGCGCTAAGCCACGCGTTACACCTGCACCGTCACCACCAACATATAAACCATAAATTTCAGTTTCAAAACGATCATTCAGTTTAGGTCTTGCGGAATAAAACTTAGCTTCTACCCCATAAAATAAAGTATGCTCTGACGCAATTCCAGGTGTAACATGATTTAAGGCTTCTGTCATTTCCACTAAGCTTTTTAGTGTATTGTAGGGAAGCACCAATCCTAAATCTCCAGGTACTGCTTCTTTTAATGTCGGCTCAATGAAACCTTCTTTAATTCTTTTATCCGTTGATCTTCTTCCTTTTAGAATGTCGCCATATTTTTGTACCATGATTCCGCCATTTGTTAAACTATTTGCCAGCTTCGAAATCGCATGGGCAAATTCATTTGGTTTATCAAACGGCTCCGAAAAGACATGCGAAACCAATAAGGCAAAGTTTGTATTTGGACTGCCAAGCTTTGGATCACGATAGGCATGACCATTTGCCAGCATACTGCCTGAATGATTTTCTACCACGACATGTCCTTATGGATTGCTACAAAAAGTACGAACGCGGGTTCCGACAGATGTATTGAACGTAAACTTTCCTTCGTATAAATGCTCATTAATTTCTTCCATGACAATATTCGCTGTTTCAACCCGTACACCAATATCAACTTGGTTATTATACATGCGGAGCCGGCGTTTTTTCAGAAGTTTAGAAAGCCACACCGACCCGTCACGGCCAGGGACAATAACAACTTTCTCAGATGTAATTTCTTCACCTGTTTTCAACTGAACACCTGTCACTTTCCAGCCATCGCCGGTCCGCTCTGTAATTAAATCTTCCACTTCTGTTTTATACGCCATCTCAATTTTATCTTTCAAATATTCATAAATACTTTTCATAATTTCAAGATTCTGCTCAGTACCTAAATGACGAACCTGTGCTCTTAGTAACTTTAGACCTGCTGCAAAACCTCGTCTTTCAATTTCGCGTACTTTATCTGTTAATGGATCCGTAATGCTTGTTGTTGCTCCATGCAGTAAATTAATTTCATCTACATATTTGATCAGTTCCAAAACCGTTGAATCTGATAGATAATCTGTCATCCAACCGCCGAATTCACTTGTTATATTAAATTTTCCATCTGAATAAGCACCTGCCCCTCCAAAACCATTTGTGATGGAGCAAGCAGGAAGACAGCCAGCAAATTCTTTCCTGCCAGCTGCAGGAGGACATTTTTCAATTTTCTTTTCTAAGATGGGACAATTCCTTTTATAGATATCATGGCCTTTATCAATCAACAATACCTTTGCTTCCGGCATTTTTAATGTTAGTTCATAGCAAGTAAAAATACCTGCCGGACCAGCCCCTACAACAATGACATCGTAATTTCGCTTCATATGTACCGCCCCCTGGATGTTGCTCTTTCGTGTTTAAATTAACCATCAGTTAATATATCAGATGAAAGAGCTTTCGTCAATTCATAATACGAATATTTTTATCAAAATTAAATTTATTGTTCGTGTTTTCAAACCTTAATCTTGCCAGTTCCTAAAACAATAAAACTGCCCATGAAGGACAGTTTAAGAAAGAAGATCCATATTATTATACGTAGCAGCATGCTCCAATAATGATTAACAGGATAAACAACACAACAATTAACGGAAACCAATTATGACAACCAAATCCTCCCACTGGGTAACCGTATCCATGGTAACAGGGATCACAATGTACGTAATACATCCCATTCACTCCTTTATTTTCTAGGTATCTCCCTATCAACGTATTCGTTTCAGGCCCGGTCTGTATGTGTATCCGCCTATTCATTATGAAATGTCACAAAAGCTTAATGTCTGGTAATTCAAAATAGTCTTATTTTAAAATCTGAAACAAAAGAACTGATATTACCTGGCATCATACGGTATTCTAATAATAAGGATTTTAAAAAAAGATTCTATTCCTGCATTTTTTTATCTGCATGGGAGGCCATTTTTATGAAAAAAAAGCGGAGAAGCATTGCTGCCTTAATGCTGATATTTTTTTTATGCTGTAGTATATTTTTTCTCAATTATCACGAAAAAGCAGTAATAAGCAAAACCATTCCCGTTTATGAAAAAATCGCTAAAAACAATAATATAAATTATTTAATTATAGGAGACAGCATTGGGAGAGGAGCAGGTGCTGAGAATCGTTCTCTTGCTTGGTTTTCACAATGGGAAAATAAAATGAAAAAGACCTATCATATTGAATTAAAAAGACACTCGATCGTCCAAAGCGGTGCAACTGCTTATGAAGGTCTCTATTTATTCAAAAAAGCAAAAATCCCTCCGACTGTTGATTTGGTTTTCTTGATATTTGGCGAGAATGATCGGAAATACATGGAGGTAGAACAATTCACCTATTATTATGAAGGACTTATACGTGAAGTTAAATCAAAATATCCTGAAGCAGAACTCATAACCATCACGGAGAGCTGCTTAGAACAGGAACTGTTTGCAAATGCAATCGAAAAACTAGCTAGGCATTATCATGCCAATCATATCGATATGCGGATCCCATTTCAAAACTCTTCTTATTCAATAGACCAATTATCGAACGATTCTATTCATCCAAACGGGCTTGGCTATCAGCTTTACGCTGAATCCATTTTGACAGCAATTGATAACGGAATTAAAATAAACAAACAATCAGCAGTCTTGAGGGAACCGCTCAAACCTATAAGTGAATTAACGTTAAAAGAAATAAAAAGATATGATGAGAAGAATGCTTTATTTCACGATTCAAACACTTATTATTTGACCAATGAAAAAGGCGCCAAAATCACATTTCCCTTTTACGGGACAAATCTTGGCGTGAAAGTTCTTAAACATGAACAAGGCGGAGAAATGGATGTATTTATAGATGATCAGTTTATCAGGAGAATTTCAACGTGGTGGCCGATCAGCAAAGATAGAATGTTATATGTTACCAGCGGATTACCAGTCGGGGAACATCGGGTTACCTTTATTTCAACCGGTACAAAGTCAGTCAATAATCAATCTGATTACCACAATATCCAGCTTTCCTCAATTGTCGTGTACGAATAACGGAAAAGGAGTGACAAAATTATGTCACTCCTTTTCTTCAAAAAGCTTAAGATATTCTTTATACCCTTCTTCTTCCAATTTTTCCTTTGGAATGAATTTAAGCGAAGCGGAATTAATACAATAGCGTAAACCTGTAGGCTCTGGTCCATCATTAAACACATGGCCAAGATGGGAGTCAGCCGACTTGCTTCTCACCTCTGTCCGAACCATAAAATGACTGAAATCTGTTTTTTCAACCATTTCTTCTTCTGCCAGCGGTTTTGTAAAACTTGGCCAGCCGCAGCCTGCATCAAATTTATCTTTTGAAGAAAACAACGGTTTACCCGATATAATATCTACATAGAGCCCATCGTGAAATTCATTCCAGTATTCATTTCGAAAAGGAGGCTCTGTTCCATTATTTTGCGTAACCTCAAATTGTATCGGTGTTAATTTTTTTTGCAGATCTTCCCTTGCCACTATTCATTCCCCCAATGTTTTTCAATAAAGGCTTTTCTTCCTGAACCAAACTGATAGCGCTCATAATGCGCCGGGTTTTTCTTGTAATAATGCTGATGATATTCTTCAGCCGGATAAAACGGTTTGGCTGGCAGAATTGCTGTTGCAATCGGCTTCGAAAACCGTCCGCTTTGCTCTAATTGGCGCTTTGACTCCTCTGCCATCTGTTTCTGATTTTCATTATGGTAAAAGATGGCTGTTTGGTAAGACTGCCCGCGATCGTAAAATTGACCTCCGGAATCTGTCGGATCAATTTGCTGCCAATAAATCGACAATAGCTTTTCATATGAATAAATCGCTGGATCAAACGTGATTTGTACTGCTTCAAAATGTCCCGTTGTTTCAGAACAAACCTCTTCATAGGTTGGGTTTTCCTTTATTCCTCCGGTATAACCTGATATTACTTTCATAATTCCCGGCTCTTCATCAAATGGTTTGACCATACACCAAAAACAACCGCCGGCAAACGTTGCCAATTCATACTTCTGATCTGTCATCTATAACACCTCTTTCCATTCCTTTTTGCCCAGATTTTATCTATTCATACTTTCATTCATTGGGACTCGTAAAGAAAACAATATATCATCGTTTTTCAACTGAAATTCTTCCACCCTGACTTTAAAATTACTTTTCAATTTCATATTTTGTAATGATAAATAGATTTTTTCTTTGTCCGGTTGGATGACGACCCACTCTGGCACTTCATAACTATCTTTAATGAATTCTAATACTAATGGTACAGGAAGTGATAATTTGCCAATCGACATCGTTTTCTGTTCTAATTCGATGTCTCCATTTTCAAGTGCATGAGGTTCAAAAGTCATTTTCATTTCAACCTCGCTGCTAAAAACAGGGAGTGATCCATATAATTCCACTTCATCTGTTAAAATCAGTTTATAGTCAATTTTTCCGGATAACTCCTCTTCTAAATAATGATTAATTACTTTATTTAAATCCTGTTTATTTGTTCTTACCTGAAAATAAACATCGTTTTGATCCAGTGTTTGCTTTGGAGGCATCACATCTTCAGCAGAACGACTGAACAACAAAGCCCCAAAAACAAAAATAACGATCAACACTGCACCATTTATTCCCAAAAGCAGGTAAAATAACCTTTTCCAGCGCACTGCCTTCAATTAAAGCTCCCCCTGTTGTTGAACTAACCATTTTTGCTCAATTACTTCTTCAATCGCATCTTTCTCTAATTCCTCATACACTTTTCCAGCAATTAATTCATACCCCCGATTATTTGGATGAAAATAATCAGTATATAATAACTCCTCTTCATCATTCTCAAATAGTGACATAATTTCTACATAATATGTATCTGGATATTGCGCCAATATTTCTTGGCTTGTCACATTCCAATCGCTAACCACTTCATTCATCTCTTCTATATCTGGAAACCACTTATGAAAGGGATTATATAGACCAACAAGAACGATATGAATGTCTGGATTCTCACTTTTGATGACTTCTAAAATCGCAGATAAATTTTCCTTAAATAAATCCCGCTGCGCTGTAAAGTCCCCCTTCTTCAAGCTCGTAATATTTTCTCGAACCACTTTCATCATATCATTTCCGCCAATTGTCATAATAACCATATCCGCTCCCTTAATAGCGGCTAATACATCTTTATTCTCCACTTTTTTTACTAATTGATCGGAGCGATACCCCTTTATACCGAAATTTTCAAAGTCGACTTCCTTAATATTCCTCTTTTCCTCAAGTAACGACTGTAAATAAGGCAGGTAGCCGCCTTTCTCGGTAATATCTCCAACCCCTTCTGTCAACGAATCTCCTAATGCAACAATTTTGACATTTTGCGGCTGAACTACTGCAGGGGCAGCCTTAATGAATTGATTGGTCTTTTCAGCTTTATCTACATTTGTAGCGATAAAATATATTCCGATACATGAAAAAATAGAGAGTATGGCAAGAAATAGAAAGATGAGCCTTTTTTTCATCTCCTCACCCGCCTTCTTGAAGTACATTCATTATACCACGTTGTTAATATATATCAGAATTAAAAAAGGCCTAAAAATAGGCCTATTGTAAACTCTTAATATCTTTTATCAGCTGCTCCATAGGGAATTCCGATAAACCGGTGTAATCCTTCAAGACCTTGCCTTCTCCATCAATTAAATAGAAGCTTGTCCCATGTACCACCTGGTCACCGGCTTCAGGTTTCTTCACAAATGCTTTAAAGCTATCTAATGCAAATTTTTCAATATCCGACTGCTTGTATCCAGTAAGGAAATACCAATTGCTGTACTCAGCATTAAACTTTTTCCCGAAATCATATAATACCTGGGGTGTATCCACTTGAGGGTCGACACTGAAGGATACAAATTGAATATTTTCTATACCTTCCTTATTTGTTTCATCCTGAAGCTTTTTCATATTTGCAGTCATCGGAAGACAAACATCTTCACAGTTTGTAAAAATGAAATTCGCTACCCATACCTTCCCTTTTAAATCCTTTAATCCAAAAGGCTCTTCATTTTGATCCGTATAAGAAAAATCTGATACAGGCCAATTATAAGGATTTTTTATGCCGCCGCAAGCCGTCAGCAATAAAGTAGTTGCTGCTAAAATTAACAAAAGAATCCGCCATTTCACATTGTAACCCCCGTTCAAACGATTCATAATTGTTATTATTTTAGCAAAATTTAATGAATAAAAAAAGAGAAATGCTTGTCTGATTTTGAACATCATACAAGCAGCAAATATTATTCACAAATAGGAACAAAAATCTTAAATGTCGTTCCTACCCCTTTTTCACTCTCAACTTCAATTCTGCCTTTCATTCTTTCAATAATTTGATAACATACCGTTAACCCCATACCCGTTCCTTTTTCTTTTAAGGAATAAAAAGCAGTCCCAAGCCGCTGCATTTCTTCTTCGGTCATACCAATTCCGGTATCACTGATTTCAAACACGCCGTACCGGTCTTCTTGATAAAGGCTTAATCGTAATTCTCCTCCGTCCTTCATTGCTTCAATGCTGTTTTTCAACATATTAATTAATACTTGCTGAAGTTCATTTTTAATTCCTTTAACGGTGACATTTTCCAAAACAGGTGTCATCATAATAATATTTTTGGACATCATGGCATAGGAGTTCATTAAATCCATTACTTTTTCAGAGAGCTCTTTTCCAGCTATGCTTTCAGCTTGTTCCATATCCGGCTTTGCTAAGGATAGATAATCATTAATAATCGTCTCAGCACGATTCATTTCCTCAATCATCAGTCGAATATACATCCGCTCTTCTTCGCTCATTTGATCTTTGGCAAGGAAAATTTGTAAAAAGCCCTTTACGACGGTCATTGGATTTCTAATTTCATGGGCAACAGATGCAGCTAATTGTCCAATGGCATTCATTTTCTCGGCCCGCTGCAGCTCACGAATCAGCTTTGAGCTTTCAATAATGTTCTCCACTTCATCAAAAACCTCTTCTAAATTATGTACGGGAATCTGTTGGTCCGATGTTCCTTTTTTATCAGAAGTAGCAGGTAATTTATCAACAAGAATGGACAATTGTTTGACCATTAGATTAAATCGGTCGCATAACATACCCAGATCTGTATTATCTGTCACTTTAAGATTTATATCAAAATTACCGTTACTTACTTCATTAAACCCTTTTATTAATTCATGTACTGGCTCTAAGGCCTTATTAAATCCTGTTTTCAAAATAAAGAAAATAAATGGAGTCATAGCTAAAAACAAAGCAATTAAAAAGAAAGCATATTTCTTTTGCGCCGCTACAATAGAGTCTGCCTGTATATCTACCCCGAACAAGGCAATCATTTTTCCTTCTTTGTTTACGATAGGGGAAAAAGCAGTAATCCAAGATCCATTTTCATCGCGGTATACCTTACTGTGAGCAGCTTCTTTTGATTTCACCGCTTGATTATAGCCTTCCATCCATTCTTGATTCGCTTTATAACTTGTTAATGAAAGCCAGCCGTTCTTTCTTTGTTTTTCATCTGATGTGATAATAAAAACTTCATCTTTTTTTGTAAGTTGACTGTCTACAATAAAGCTATTTAAATAAAGGATATTTTTATCCGTAAAGTTCGACAGACTACTTTTCAATTTTATAAAATCAGCATTCCTCTCATTTTTTGCATTCAAAACGGTTTCGACATCCTCTGATTGGATCGTTGTACTCCATAATGCCGCAGCATCCATTGCATGTTCAGATAAAAGTTCCTCCATTTGCTTGGACTGTAAATAATAACTAAAGGCTGAGGTAATTGCTACAATCATAAACGTAAGGAAAAAAGATAATATAAGTAATTTTTTAAACAGTGATATATTTTTGAGAAAATCTGTCATAAGCTTGTCCTCAATTCCTTTTCACTTGTCTATATACTTCAATTCACTATTGTGAATATTGTAAAAATATCCTTCTAGTAGATTCGACAATCCACGATACAATTCCTTCTAATAAACTTATTTTTTTATTCGCACTATTAATACCATAAATTAAATACTACAGAAAACAACAATACTTAACTTTCATTCTATCATTATCTGTTTTAGTATCAAAAGAAACTTTGTCAACAAAGACTACTTTCTTTAGCACGAAAAACCATTTGAGGCTAGTCAAATGGTTTATTACTAATTATTCAACATAGTACATGAAACCTATTGCACCGGGCCCTGTATGGGTACTGATAATTGGAGTTGTTTCATCTATAGCTATTTCTTCATAGCCTATTGTATCGGAAATAGCGTTCTTAATTTTTCGAGCGAGTTCATTTCCATCAGCATGAACAAGCCCTACGCCCTTAATTATTTTTTCTTCTGAATCTTCAGCAAATCGGGCAGCCAGATATTTGGCTACTTGGGCATGACTTCTTACTTTCGCAGCAGGTGTATATTCGCCATTTTCTAATGAAGCAATCGGTTTGATATTTAACAAGGAGCCAATTATCGCTTTCCCTTTCCCTATTCTTCCTCCTTTAACTAAGTTGTCCAATGTATCAACAACGACAAAAAGCCGTGTATTGCTACGGATTTCGTCTAAACGATTTAAAATCGATTGAACACTTTTTCCTTCCCGTGCCATGGCTGCCGCCTCGATTACTTGAAAAGATAACGCTTTCGAAATAAAGCGTGAATCGACTACAGTTACATTGGTTTCTGTCATTTTAGCCGCACTTTCTGCAGACTGTACTGTACCGCTCATTCCTCCCGTCATGTGAATCGATATCACATCATAGCCCTGTGAACCAAGCCTGTCGTACATTTCGACAAAAGCACCTGCTGAGGGCTGAGAGCTTTTTGGTAATTCTTGTGATGTTTTCATTTTTTTCATAAACTCGCTGGGAGTAATATCAACTCTATCTGTATATGTTTCCCCATCGATACTAATCGTTAATGGGACCACATTAATATCCAATTGATCCAGTTCTTCCTGAGTAAGATCCACTGTTGAATCAGTTACTATTCTAATTTTTTTCGTCAATCCATTCACGCCCCTTTTGCAATTAGTTACCATTATACTAAGAATAGTAATTTTAGGGAAATAATATTTTAAGATAATTTATTGATAGAAAAAGTCTTCGAATCCTACGATTCAAAGACTTTTTCTACTCTTATTCAGTTAGCACTTCTTCATCATCGCCAAATTCAGCTTCCCGCTGCTTTTCCTTTTTTAATTTTCTTTTATAAACAAACTTCGATAAATTCACACTGATTTCGTAAAGGAATAACAGTGGAACAGCAACAATAAAATCTGACATAAAATCAGGTGGTGAAATAACAATTGCTACAATAATTAGAACAAAATAAGCATATTTTCGGATCTTAGATAGGACGTATGGATTCACAATTCCAAGCGATGTTAAAAACATTAACACAACAGGGAGTTCAAATAGTACCCCAAACGGAACGGTTGTCGTTAAGATAAAGCGAAAATATTTTTCCGCTGTAAAGTTTGTGGCCATCATCTCTCCGCCTAGTTCAATTAAGAAACCCATGATGGTTGGAAAAATGACAAAATAACCAAAACAAAGACCGATGATAAAAAGAAAAAATAAAGCTGGAACATATGTTAATGATACTTTTCTCTCAATTGGCTTTAAAGCTGGTTTAACAAAGAGCCAAATTTGCGTCGCCAAAACCGGAATGGTTCCTGCCACAGCAATTACAGTAGCTATCATGAAATAAACCCACAGGATATCACTAGGTCCCAGTACAATAAGCTTTACATCCAAATCCTTTGTTATCCATTGATAGAGCTCTTCAACATAAAAGAAGCCAACGATGAAAAAGACAATAAAAGCGGCAACCGAAATAATAAGTCTTTTTCTTAATTCATCTAAATGATCTATTACATTTAATTCTTTATCTTCCATCTACTTCCCCTGCTTTTTTCTTTAATCACGAAAAAATGTAGGACACTAACAGTTACATTTACAGACTGAGCGATCCCCTTACATCTGGAATGATACATTTAATAATGATACATTTAATATAGAAGAAAAAGGTGTAAGAATAATCTCACACCTTATTTAGTCACTTCTTTCACTTCTTTTACTTCTTTTTTCACTTCTTCTACTTCATCGATAACATCACTAGTGAGATCGCGTGTAGATTTTTTAAATTCACGCAGTGTTTGACCAAAAGCACGTCCGATCTCAGGCAATTTCTTTGGACCAAAAATAATAAGAGCTAAAATAAGGATTAATATTAATCCAGGAACCCCGATATTTGATAACATCTGATACATCTCCCTTTGTCATTACTTGTCTAACTACCATGATTATATTACACTGGCTATCATTTTGGGAAATGAACGGTAAATTTTCATGTAATCTTCACAAAAAACATTATTTATTTACAAAATGTGATGTTTATCATTTTTATTATTTGCAGGTAGAAACCTTCAGCTTAGTGACTAGATTAATAAATGAAAAAGCGTGCTGTCGTTATTGATTACAGTGTAAGTAAAGCCTTTTTTCTGCATTCTGTCAATTAAATCATTATAATCATCTTTGAATTTCAATTCAATACCAACAAGGGCTGGACCATTATCCTTATTATTTTTCTTTGTATATTCAAAGCGAGTAATATCATCATTAGGCCCCAATACTTCATCTAAAAATTCACGAAGAGCACCGGCACGCTGAGGAAAATTAACGATAAAATAATGAAGCAGCCCCTCATATAATAATGATCTTTCTTTAATATCCTGCATCCGGCCAATATCATTATTTCCGCCACTGATAACTAAAACAACTGTCTTGCCTTTAATTTGTTCTTTATAAAAGTCCAATGCTGCAACAGGAAGTGCACCTGCAGGTTCAGCAACAATTGCATGTTGATTATATAATTCTAAAATGGAAGTACATACCTTTCCTTCTGGAACCACAATAATATCATCAAGAAGCTCTTCACAAACAGCAAAGGATTTTTCCCCAACACAGGCAACCGCAGCACCATCAACAAAACTGTCAATTGCATTTAGCGGTGTTACTTCGTGATTTTTAATAGACGATTTCATAGAAGGAGCACCGGCAGGTTCAATTCCAATCATTTTTGTTTCTGGTGAAACACTCTTCATGTAAGTACTCATCCCTGCCATCAATCCGCCGCCGCCAATACTGCCAAACACATAATCGATTTTGTCTTCACAGTCATTCAAAATCTCAACAGCAACTGTCCCTTGACCGGCCATAACCAATTCATCATTAAATGGATGAATAAACGTTCTGCCTTCCTCTTCAGCACAAAGAACAGCCTGATTATAGGATGCATCAAATGTGTCACCAGCCAAAACAATTTCAACATATTCTCTTCCATGCATTTCGACAGAGCTGATTTTTTGTTTTGGTGTTGTAGTAGGCATGAAAATTTTGCCTTTAATTTTTAACTTTCTGCATGCATAAGCAACACCTTGAGCATGGTTTCCCGCACTTGCACATATAACGCCGTTAACAAGCTTATCTTGTGGAAGCATTTTAATTGAATAATACGCTCCGCGCAATTTGAACGAGCGAACTACTTGTAGATCCTCTCTTTTCAAGTAGATATTACACTCATATTTTTCGGATAATCGTTCGTTTTTTTGCAATGGCGTCTGGGTAACGATATCTTTCAGATGTTGGTATGCTATGAGAATATCCTCCACTTGCAACCATTTCTTTTTCATTACTTTCTGTTCCATATCTTCACCCTCAATTCATTCTATATCCTAATATTTTAATCAGTACATTATATCATGAATTTAGAGATTTTCCATTACCCATTCGTAATATAAATAAAATTCTGTTAGCTTTTCTTGAAATATTTGTAAAATAATATTTTTAAAATTTGAAATCATAAAATTTTCTATCAACTTCCTGACGGTTTTTAAAGAATATTGTCTTAATTCGTTGAAGAAAGCGCTATAAATATGATATATATGTTATATACATTAAAAATGTTTTTAATAATTTATCTCTATTAAACATTTTAAAGAATAGAACTATAGTATAGTAAATCTGAGGAGGATATGAGAAATGAGTAAGCTTAAAACAGCAGAAATGGTTGCAGACATGGTTGGATTGGATTATGGATATGTAGTTGAAGCAATTGAATATTTTAAAACAATTGATGAAGCATTTAACTGGGTTTTTCTCTCAGAAGAAAACCCAACACGTCCATATACACAAGAACAATTAATTCAAAAATTAGCTTCTGTAACGAAGGAAGACATGGAGGAATTAAACGCAAAGACGGCTGGTGAATATTTAGTCATTGACGCCGACCATACTTATATTACTCCATATGGTGTAGCTTATATTAGAATTACTAGATAAGTTATAAAATAAAAAGCAGCCCATGTTGGCTGCTTTTTTATTTTTTGCTGTATTATTTACGTTCATAAATAGTAAAGAAGTAATCATATGGGTTTTTCTCATCTTTTTCACCCTTCTCCTGTGAAACTAATACCCAATTTGATTCATTGAATTCCGGAAAATATGTATCTCCGGCAAATTCCTCTTCTATTTTTGTAATATAAAGTCGGTCTGCCACAGAAAATGTCGCTTGAAATAACTCTGATCCGCCGATTACAAATACTTCCTCATCTTTTCGGCTGGATAAATCGAGCAATTCTTTAACAGAATGAATGATTGTACAGCCTTCCTGCTTATACTCTTTATTTCTAGTGACAATAATATTTTCGCGGCCCGGTAGTGGCTTTCCAATCGATTCAAATGTATTCCTTCCCATGATTATAGGATGTCCCATTGTTACCTTCTTGAAAAATTTCAAATCTGCCGGTAAGTGCCACGGCAACTTATTATCCTTCCCGATTACCCGGTTCTTATCCATTGCAACAATAAATGAAATCATCGAATGCCTCCTAAAGTATGTTTTTTTACAAATCCATTACACGGCAACAGGTGCTTTTATTGTTGGGTGTGGGTCATACCCATCCAATGAGATATCTTCCATTTCAATTTCAAATATTGAATGCTTCTCTTTATTAATATGTAAACGAGGCAATGGTTTCGGCTCACGTAAAAGCTGTGTTTCAACTTGTTCTACATGATTAAGATAGATATGAGCATCACCAATTGTATGAACAAAATCGCCGACTTCAAGCCCGCATTCATGTGCAATTAAATGGGTTAACAATGCATAGCTGGCAATATTAAATGGAATACCAAGGAAAATATCTCCGCTTCTCTGGTACAATTGACAGCTCAATTTTCCATTAAACACATAAAATTGAAATAATGTGTGACAAGGCGGCAGCGCCATTTTTGGTGTGAATTCAGGTGACCATGATGAAAGAATCAATCTTCTCGAATCAGGATTACTTTTAATTTGTTCAACTAAATCCTTCAGCTGATCGATTGTCTCTCCTGTGGTTGTTTCCCAGGCACGCCATTGCTTTCCATATACAGGACCTAGCTCGCCATATTGACAAGCGAACCCCTCATCCTCAAGAATTCTATGAATAAACTTGTCCATTTCTCCTTCATACTGCTTGCGAAAGGCCTCATCTGTCTGGCTTCGCAAGCCAAAATCTGTCATATCAGGACCATTATATTCATCGCTTTCAATCCAATTTTTAAATGCCCATTCATTCCATATATGGTTATTATGCTGGAGCAAATAACGGATATTTGTATCACCTTTAATAAACCATAGCAATTCACTTGCAACTAAGCGAAAAGGAATTCGTTTTGTTGTTAGCAATGGAAAGCCTTTTTGTAAATTATACCTCATTTGATAACCGAAAACAGATAATGTTCCTGTCCCTGTCCGGTCGCCTTTCTTATTGCCGTTTTCTAATACATAACGACACATATTTAAATACTCAATCTCTGGATGCTGCAAATCATTTACACTCCTTTTTGTAAAAAAGCCGATAAAATAATATATTCGGTTACTTTTTCAAATCTTCCTTTTTCGTTTTGTAAAAGCAATACTAATATTCATTGTAACAAAAACTACGATAAATTTTGAATCATTTGGAAGGTTTGCGGTGCATTTCTTTTCAGCTCTTCACGATACTGTCCTCCCAGGTAATAATAAGCAAAACATTCAGCAAAATACTCTTCTGGATACGTTAAAAAATAATTCCTTCCTGGGAAGAGCTTTTCTTTTTCTTGATTCCAAATATCCAAATAACTTTGTTTACTGCGAAGTCCATTATATACTTGTTTGTCAATGGAATGGGCTAATTCATGTAGTTCCAAATTGACTGAATCATGGCCATGTCCTTTGTCACTGGACCCAATTTTTACAAGGACTGTTTTCCCTCCTCCCATCCCTGGTACATCATCCCAGGTTGTTTTATGCACATATCCCCGCGGGACCAATTTAGTAAGATGTGATGCAGCTTTATTATCAGTTAACTTACCAGTAAATAGTTGAATGACTATCCCCTTTTCATTAATTTTATCTAATAAAGACTTAGGCAGTTTATCTACCCGAGATATCATTTCTGCAGCTTCCACTTGATTAAAAGGTGTTGAAGGCAGGATAATTATTTGGCTAAGAGCCTGTTCAGACCTTAAATTCATCGAAGTTTTTAAAATGGAATGTTCTGAGAATTTAATTAGCCTTATTCCTGTTTTTTCTGCTTGAGAGTTTCCCATGAGCAGTAAAGAAAGTATGATTAAGAGCAAAAGGAAATGGTTTTTTTTCATTTATGTCAGTCCTTGTCATTGTCAAATCTAGGAGGTTATGAAAAATATGTTTGAATCTATTAATCTCGAACATACATTTTATTCGATCCAGTTATCAATAGCGGAAAATCAGCATATTACAATTGGAAAACTGGGGACGTTCACTTTTCAAAAGGGAACATATATTTATGTAGGCAGTGCCAAAAGGAATATTAGACAAAGAATTGAACGGTATAAAAGAGTAAACAAAAAGAACCATTGGCACTTTGATTATCTTCGTCCATTTGGGGTAATTACTAGAATTATAACATATGATGCTAGTTTTAAAGAGTGTGATCTTGCTGAGAATATTAGGAAACAAATGAACGGTACCCTTCCTTTCAATGGATTTGGCTCTTCGGATTGTAAATGTTTTTCACATCTTATTTTTGTTGAAGACAAATAGGCACCATTTATTCACCGTTTACCCTTCCAATGCATATACTCGATAAGTAACGAATAAACTATTGAATTACCATCTATATAATGGAAATATAATTTAGTAGGATGACATAAAGGGTGAAACAAAATGAGGTTCATGTTTAAACGGGCTGCAAGAGAAGAATTGCAGACCGATTTAAATATTGTTCAACAAACATTAAATTCAGGATATTTTATGCTCATTGATCTATTATTTTGGTCACTTCTGTTAACTATTTTTACAACGCCAGCACACCATTCCTTCCTAATGGCGGTCATTATTTTCTTCGGATATTATATCTCAGGCATCAGTATTTTTTTGTTATTAAGAAGTTTGTTAAAGGAATAGCCTCTAACAATTTCTGAAAGCATATGAATAATAAAGGAGGAATGGATTTCTCATCCATTCCTCCTTACTGCTGAAAAATTTATTTTTTGAGGCCTTTCCCTGTCAACTCATCCATTTAGGAGGTGTATTTTTAGCCCAATTGATACTCCCTAAATCATGATGTGTTTGAAAATGATCGTGACTTGTATGATAGTGAAAGTTAAATACATAATCCTCTTGTGGCGGATGGTCTCTTCTTACATGAAAACGGATTACATCTTTCTTTGTCTGATTATCCATTATATGAAAAATTCTTTCCGATACACCACCGCTTGGAACTTCACTAACAATTAATTGATTTAAATTCTCATCAGGATAATGTGATGTAACTTCGGCTATCGCCTTTTC
Organism: Niallia oryzisoli; assembly: GCF_036670025.1. Classification (NCBI taxonomy): domain Bacteria; kingdom Bacillati; phylum Bacillota; class Bacilli; order Caryophanales; family Bacillaceae; genus Niallia; species Niallia oryzisoli. The sequence goes on from NZ_CP137640.1 coordinate 3,369,337, forward strand.
CATGTTTGGTAAAATGACATCTTTAAATTCATCTTGAATAACCGGTTTAATTCTCGTACCGAATTTTGCAAAAGAATGCTCTTCGGCTGCTCTAACCATTTCATTAATAAACTGCTCTCTGTCAGAAAAAACTTGTGTTTCAAAATAATCTTCATTAATAGACGGGTTGGCTTCATATGTGTCCCGCTTTGCCTGCTTATCTTCGTTAGGAGAATCAGTCAATAATGCTTGTGGCGTTACCAATCCAAATGTTGCAATCGTTACAAGAACCAAAAGCGATTTCCGAAGCCATTTCGGCATTTGATCTCATCTCCTTTTTTCTCCGCTTAAAGAGTTGATAAAAAAATTTCTTATTCATTATTGTACTATATTTTCCTCTATTTCTACGAATAAAAAGACCGTATAGTTTCATTTTTTTCTTGCAGCGTGCATAAAATTGATATGAAATGAAACGTTAAAGTAATAAGCTATTTTTTCATTTAGAAAATAACACAAGGAGGTACATAAATGGATTGGTCCATTACAATCGCCATTGGTATGATTTTACTTATGGGTTACTATATCTATTTGTCAGTCACAGATTAAGGAAACAAGGCTTATTTTTCTAAAATCCCGAAATGAAACTTAGCTGTTTTTCTAATTTGCACGTTAAAGCCAAATTGCTTAAATCTATCACTGCGAAAATGATCTTTTAATACAACACGATCGCTCGCAACCCGGTATGCATGATGGATCGTTTCTTCTGTTAGTGGTTCGTAAACTGCCAGCTTTTTGATTCCCTTAATTCCATCCGATTCAGATATGTTTTCTTCAAACATCGGATCAAAATAAACACAATCATAGCTGTCAGCTGGCAAACCCTTTAATATCTGTAAAGCAATGCTTGCTTTCAATTCGATGCGCTTCATGGCAGCAAGTATAGCTGGATCTCCATCATCCCATGTTTGCAATCCCATACTCATGATATAGGCAAGATAACGATTGCCTTCACAGCCTGTAACACTTCCTTTTTCTCCAACGATGAAGCTAGCTGTGATGCTGTCAGAGCCAAGCCCAAATGTACAGTCAAGCAGCTTCTTTCCAAATGATAGATTGCAGGCTTCAATAAAAGGGTCCCTTTCGCCGTTTTGTAAGCGCTTTATGCGAAACATTGCCGAGTTTGGATGAAAAAAGCATGGTTCCTGTTCGCCTAAAGGAAATAATTCAAGTCTAGTTTTACCAATTACTAAACAATCATCATGGACCTGTTGCTGTACAGCTTGAATAGATCGCTTTAATCTTGGGATATATGGAACCTGAAGGATGTTTGCTGTCTCTTCGGCACGCATAATCATTTCTTCATTTGTTCTCCCAGCAGTTGTTACAATCATACGAGACAATCCTTTCATAACGTTACATCATTTGATAAAAGAAAAAAAGGGTGCTATGCACCCTTTTTTATTTTAACAGTTTTCTGCTAATGCTGTCTGTATATTTTCCATAATCGTTTCTAGTGGCTGACCTTCAATATCATGACGGTGAATAAAGTGAACCACATCTTTTCCTTTTAATAAAGCCATTGAAGGTGAAGATGGTGGAATTTCACCAAAATATTCGCGCATTTTTGCTGTTGCTTCTTTATCCTGCCCTGCAAAAACCGTTACCAGATGATCAGGCTTTTTATCGCTTTCTGCAACAGCGGCAGTTGCTGCCGGACGAGCTAATCCTGCTGCACATCCACACACAGAATTAACAACAACAAGAGTTGTTCCTTCCGCATTATCCATAAACTGTTCAACTGCTTCTACTGTTTCTAATTCTTTAAAGCCAGATTGTACTAGTTCTTCACGCATTGGCTTCACCATTTGTCTCATATATTCTTCATATGCCATTGACATAATTCTCATTCCTCCTCGTTTTTTTCAATATAAGCATACTATAAAGTATGAATATTAGGCAATGTTATCCTTATTTTAAATGGGTCTGTTAAACTTGAATGTTGATTTATGTTCCAGGAACTTCGCTTTCCGCGGGCGACCGCCGAGCCTGTCTCGCTACTCCCGCAGGAGTCTTCGTGCCTTCCACTGCAATCAACATGTGACCAAAACCAACCTTACTCTTATACATAGCCTCAATAAAAATAAAAACAATCTAAGAGTCTATTTCTCCATTCTGGCATCTGTCATTTGCTTCCAGACGGATCCCATTGCTTTTTCTCCTTTTGCAATCCGCTCGATTGCCATCTTTATTTGCAGACTAACTTCAAATTCAGGATCCTTTTCAGCTGCTTTTAAAACAGGCAGCGCTTCTTCATTTCCCACTTCATATAAAAACATCGCTGCCCGCCAGCGTACAAGCTTGCTGTCGTCTTTTAATGCCTCAATCATGGCATCCATCGCCTCAATATATCCCAAATCCGACAAGGTATCCCCTGCTGTCCGTCTAACTGTTACACTTTTATCTTTCAAGGCTTTATATAAATAAGGCAGCACAAGCTTCTCTTCAATCATTCCAAAATAAACTACTGCTAATCTTCTAATCGATGCTTTTTCATCCTGTAATGCTCTTTCAAGAACGGGGATATCTTCTATTGTTGGATCCTCCATTTGCTCTAGTAACTGATAGCGAACTCTCCAGTCCTCTACAGCAAAATCGGATAACTGAACTTTTCTTTTTAATCTGTGCTGATGTTCCTTTTGGCTTTCCGGGTTAATGGCTAATTCTACTAATGTGCTCAGACGGTCCATTGGATAGGCGGCAAGTATTTCTTCAACAACTGTTTTCCCGACCTCATCGATTTCTCCATAACGATTACCGAAATCCTGCCATTTTCGCCCCAGTATATAATTATCCCCTGGAAGCTGTACCTTTTTGACGGATTCAACAAATTGCTCAGATAATCCAAGCCGTTTTTCCTCCTGACCATCCATTAGTTTCACTTGCAGCGGGATCCCTTTGTACATTTGAACTTGAACTTTGATTTCACCATAATGATCATTGATTTTTGTTTGATTTCGTGTTTCCTCAACCTCTTCCCCGAAAGCCTCCCTAACCTTTTGCAAAATTTCCTTCCAATCAAATTTTGCATTTCGTTCCAAAGCTAAAAAGTCTGCGACATGGTAGACACCCTTTACACCATCTATTTGTAAAATTTCCTTTATTACAGTTGGTGCGCCATCTGTCTGATCTTTTTTATAATTATTGCTTTTTCCCATAGGTAATTCTTGGTCAAGAATGACTTTCATTGTATTAGGGCTTGGTGTTGGTTCGATTGATTTAATTTTCAATCCCATCATCCTTTACAACATATTCATATTGTTATATATAGTTATTCTAACACATGAAAAATGGCTGATAAAAATAAACAGCCTGACATGTAAAAATCAGGCTGTTAACAGATAAATTACTACTAACTATATTTGTTCGGCTAATTCAGTTAGATACGTCCATCTTTCAATTAGATATTCCAGTTTTTCATTTAGCTCTGTTTCTTCGTTTGCCAGCTTTTGCGCCTTTTCAAAGTCGCTCCCCGTATTATTTAACTCTACTGATATTTCCTCTAGTCTGTTTTCAACTGCTGCGATATCATCTTCAATCGTTTCGAATTCTTTTTGTTCCTTATATGACATTTTCTTTTTCTTAGGCTTTTCTTGAATCTTTACTTCCTTTGGTTCCTCTTTTTTCTTTTCCGGCTTTATCGTCTGCTTCTCAAGAAAATCAGAGTAATTACCGTAAAACATCTCTATATTCCCTTCACCCTGCAGGACAAGAAGCTGCTCTGCCACTTTATCAAGAAAATAGCGGTCATGGGATACGGTAATGACAACCCCTGAAAAGTCTTCTAAATAGTCCTCTAAAACCGTTAATGTTTGTGTATCCAAATCATTTGTCGGCTCATCTAACAGGAGGACATTCGGTTCCAGCATTAATATTTTTAGCAAATACAATCTTCGCTTTTCCCCGCCAGATAGCTTACGGATAGGGGTACCATGCGTATACGGAGGAAATAGAAAACGTTCAAGCATTTGCGAGGAAGATATCGTTTTTCCATCAGTTGTATGAATGACTTGGGCTGTTTCATTTAAATATTCAATCATACGCTTATTCTCATCCATATCTTCGCTTTCCTGCGTGTAATAAGCGACTTTTACCGTTTGCCCGATTACACGTTCCCCAGAGTCAAGCGGAATCTTACCCGCTAAAATATTTAACAACGTCGATTTCCCTGTTCCATTTTTACCAATAATGCCAATCCGGTCTCCTGGCTTCACAAGAAGATTAAGATGATCAATAATCGTGCGATTTTCAAATTTTTTCGAAGCATCCTTCAGTTCAAATACTTGTTTTCCCAGACGGCTTCCTTTCAATGAAATGTCAAGCTTATCGGTTGACTTCACCGCCGATAATTCTTCATCCAACTGTTCAAAGCGCTGAATCCTTGCCTTTTGCTTTGTTGACCTTGCTTTTGCCCCTCTTCTGATCCATTCAAGTTCCTGTCTAAACAGATTTTTTTGCTTATCAATCGTAGCGGCCTCATTTTCTTCCCGGATCGCTTTTGCCTCTAAGAATGCTGCATAATTTCCTTTATAGCTGTACAACTTGCCGCCTTCAAGCTCAAAAATGCGATTGGTTACAGCATCGAGGAAATAGCGATCATGTGTAACGAGAAGTATTGCACCATGATAGCGACTTAAATATTCCTCAAGCCATTTGACTGATTCGAAATCAAGATGGTTTGTCGGCTCATCTAATATCAATAAATCAGGTGATTGGATCAAGACCTGCGCAAGCGCGACACGTTTCTTTTGACCGCCGGAAAGTGCACCAATTTTATGGTTAAACTCTTCAATGCCAAGCTTTGTTAAAATGGTTTTTGCGTTTGTACTGACATCCCATGCATTCAATGTATCCATTTCTTTTTGTAATTGAAAAAGTCTGTCCTGTATCTCCTTACTCTCTGGCTGTTCATTTAATTGGATAAGAGTTAATTCATAATTCTTGAGTAAGCGAAAGATTGGCGCATCTCCCTCAAAGATTTGCTCAAGAACGGTTAAATCTGGATTTAGTTCAGGCTGCTGGGCAAGGTAGGAAATCTGATAATCCTTTGCATAGACAAATTCACCCTCGTCAGGCAAATCAATACCGGCAATTAATTTGAGCAGCGAAGACTTTCCTGTACCGTTTACGCCAATTAAGCCTACCCGTTCTTTTTCTGATATGATAAATGATATATCTTGAAATAACGTTTTTTCTCCATATGTTTTCGTTACATGTTCTATCGAAATTGTTTTCATTTAGACCATTCCATTCATTGAATAATAATATGTGTAAGTCTATCTATTATAACAGATAACAAAAAGCAGGAGTAAACACTCCTGCTTTTTTCTGTCATTCTATTAATTCATTACTCTCATTACACGTCCATTAAAGGTTTGCGCCCAGTAACCACTTGACATGTTAGCAATCGCGACACCAGTGGAGCTTTGGGAACCGATGAATTTCCCGCCGCCAATATAAATTCCGACATGACCGTCTGTTTTATAAGTATTAAAGAATACCATATCGCCGGGACGCATTTCACTAGCAGATACGCGTGTACCTGTGTTTTTCAATACTTCTGTGCTGGCACCTACCTTTACACCAGCCTGTCCAAACGCCCAAGCAACAAATCCTGAACAGTCAAAACGTCCATTCGCAATATCTGATGCATTTCTTCCGCCACCAAAGACATAGACGGAATTCCCAATATATTTATATCCGGCATTTATTACAGTAGAAATACTGCCGGATGCATTGACAGGTGTTGAACTGCTTGTATCCACTGGAGCGCTTGAACCAGCCTTATTACTGGCAACACTGCTGCTAGTCGAAACAGCTTGAGCAGCTGCTGCTTGAGCTGCAGCTTGAGCGGCTGCTGCTTGAGCTGCAGCTTGAGCGGCTGCTGCTTGAGCTGCAGCTTGAGCGGCTGCTTGCAATTCTGCAATCTGCTGCTGATAGTTAGCAATATCTGCTAATTTATCACTCGCTTGCGAGTCTAGCTGTGCCTTTAATGATTCATTTTGACTCTTTTGCTCTGCGGCTTGCATTTGCATTCCTTCAAGCTCGGTCTTAAGATTCGTCAGATCAGCCAACTTTTTCTCTACTGAAGCCTGCTTCTCTTCTAATTCTTTTTTATCATTTTCATGATCCTGAATGATGCCCTGATCAGCTTCAACAATAGTTACAACTGCACCAATACGATCAATAAAATCACCGAAAGTCTTAGAACCAAGAATCACTTCTAAATAGTTTATTTGACCTCCGTTTTCTTGGAAGGACACAGCACGTTCCTTTAAAATTTCAGCACGGCTGGCAATTCGTTCTTCAACTGCAGTAATCTCACTATTTAATCGATCAATTTCCGCCTGTGTTTCAGCCATCTGGGTATTTGCTTCTTCAATTTTAATCGAATTATCCTTTATTGCTTGTTCCATTCGAGCAATTTGAGCTTCTAAATCCGCTTTTTGTGCTTGAATACTGCTTAAATCATTTTGCGCTTCAGAAATCTCGGTTTTAATACTATCAATTGTATCTGCCTTTACTGCCGGCACGGCTAATATACTTCCCATTCCAAGCATAAAAGTAGTACTGAGGGTAACAAATTTTGTTTTCAACACGAAAATCCTCCCTGCGCTCTGCAGCCAAACCTTTAAGTAATTATGTATGACTCGTTTACAATCTTGTATTTTATGTACAAAACTTATGTATAAAAGATTTAACGCTTCCATTTCATAGTTATCTAATGAATCTCAGAGTCTATTTTTTATAACAGTGCTAGTATAGCATCCTATCTTGTCAGTTTTGTAATAGAAATATTACAATTATATTTCAATTTCTACCTTTTTCGACATTGTTAGTAAAATTCAAAAGGCTTAATCTATTATGATTAAGCCTTTCTCTGTCAATATTTTGTAATAATAGTTACATGAACCTGAGTTTACTTTCAAGCAAACCGTAATATTTTCTATGGATTCAGAGTAAATTGGAACCCATATAAACCTATTTTTACAAGACCTCCTCTAACCTTTCGAGTGTCTGAAGCATGTAATCTGTCATAACGATTAAATCATCGATCTGGTCTTCTGTAATCATGCGGTCAAAAGAAATTTGTGCTTGATAACTCCCTTTTTGTCCGGGTAAAAGAGGTTTATAACTGTAGGTCAGCGTAATCATTCTTTTCTCGCCCCATATTTGCTTTAAAATTGTTTCTATTTCATTTACCTTTAACCCATCAAATGTTTGTTCAAATATAAATTCAATGGTTACCATGCATCCTGCATACTTGTTTGATTGAATGGAGGGCAAAAGCTCTGCTGTTAAGTTTTCTATATTTGCTTTTAAAGAAAACCTGCATGTCACTAAAGGATCGGCCCGAGACAAATGGAAGGAAAGGTCATATGTCCGGGATAACTTAGCTGTGTTGATGCAGTCATTCCGATCGACAATGACCATTTCTCCATTTAAATCCTTATCATAAAAGTTACCTTCCATTACGATTCTCATATTTTCGAAAGCAGTTGGGTCAAACATGAAATCCCCCCGTTTATTTATTAATAAGATTATTATTAAATTTCACTTTACTTGATTAATTAAGATTGCGACAATTGTTAAAGGTTATTATAATGAATTTATTGAAAAAAAGGAAAAGAGGGATGATTCCTTGCCTATAAAGCTACCAAAACGATTACCAGCGCGGGAAATACTTGAAAATGAAAATATTTTTATCATGGATGACGAGCGAGCAAGCCAACAAGATATCCGTCCTTTAAATATAGTGATTTTGAACTTAATGCCAGAAAAAGAAAAAACGGAAACACAATTGCTCAGGCTGCTTGGAAATACGCCTCTGCAAGTTAATATTTCCTTTCTCAAAACGGCAACGTATGAATCGAAAAATACGAGCCCAATGCATTTAGAACAGTTCTACACTACATTTGCTAACATTAAAGAACGTAAATTTGACGGTATGATTATTACTGGTGCCCCTGTTGAAATGATGCCATTTGAAAATGTCGAATACTGGGATGAGCTAATCAAAATTATGAAGTGGACGAAAACCAATGTGACATCCACCTTACATATATGCTGGGGAGCCCAAGCCGCCTTATTTTACCATTTTGATATCGACAAATTTGAACTTCCAGAAAAATGTTCAGGAATCTATTCGCATATCATCAATGATCATTCCGAAAAATTACTCCGCGGTTTTGATGATGTGTTCCTTGCTCCACATTCAAGATATACGGATGTTGCTCTAGAGGATTTAGAAAACTGTCCTGAGATTAAAATATTGTCCTCCTCACCAGAAGCAGGGCCATTTATTATGTGTGCTAATGGCGGTAAACAAATTATGGTTACTGGCCATTTGGAATACGATGCCCAAACGTTAGCGGAGGAATACAGCCGTGATTGCAGCCGGGGAATTGACGTAAAACTACCAGAAAATTATTTTCCGGATGATAACCCTGAAAATCAGCCGTTAAATCGCTGGCGTTCCCATGCCCATCTATTATTTTCAAACTGGCTTAATTACTATGTATATCAAGCAACACCATATGAGTGGAATTGAAAAGGTAAGAAGCTTTTGAGTTCTATTTAAAATAATACAATGAACCCTTGAATTCGTAAGAAAAACGAATCAAGGGTTTTTTATTAATTAAATATAGTTTATCCCATTGAATTAGTCTGCTTTAAATAAACTTCTTCAAACGGTTGAATAACAACAAAGCCATTCCCCGAAAATTTCATTTGAATCGATTCACCGCTTCCCCGGCCAATAAATGTTTTAAAGGAAATATCTGTAACAAATTCAGTCTGCAGATTTCCAGACCAGGCTACCGTTGCATTTGGGTCTGTAAAAACGGGATTGTCAGGGGTAACCAGTAAGGTAAGCGGTTCGTAATGGGAAGTGATGGCAACCAAGCCCTCTCCCTCTAACTTTACATTAAATAAACCGCCCGACAGCATCCCAGCTATTTTCTTCATCAATTTAATATCCCAATCAATGGTTGGCTCAAAAGCCAATAGATCATTTCCATTGACGAATATCGATTCTCCGTTTAATTGCAGAATCGATATTTTCTTTCCTTGATCAGCTACATATAATTTTCCGGTTCCAGTTGCTTTCATCAATGAAGTTCCTTCACCGGTCAGTGTTTTTTTAAACATTTTCCCTAACCCGTGCTCAAAGACACCTTCTCTTTCAAATTTAATATTTCCGCGATAAGAAACCATAGCACCCGCTTTTGTCCAGATTTTATCCGTCAAATTAATTTCTAACAGCCTTTGAGTTTCCAATTCAAATAGACCTTCACCCTTATCCTGTTGTTTTGTTTCTGTGACAAATTCCTGAATTGAATATCTTTCCATCGTGTATCATCCTTTCACGAAGTATTTTCAAATCATTCTTGCAGGATCCTTATGTCGTTTCTCATCATTATATATTCTTTGCCGTTGTTCTAATTCCTTTTATTAACCCGATTCCCCAATCATTACATTCATCACCTGTTTCCCTCGTCTGCTCACGGCTTATTTATTTAAGTGTACAAAATTTATTTATTAATTTTCTTGAATATATTAAATTTGATTATTAGTGCCCATTATCATCCATAAGAGGTGAGCATGATGAAAAAAAGAGCCTTTATTACTGTACCAATCAGTATTTTGCTTATTGCAGTAATCGTAACATCCTTCTTTTTATTTAATATTAAGCCTGACACTTCAAAGATTTCTCAAGCCCAAAAATTATCTGAATATTCAAAACCGGCAGTGGTTCGGATTATTGATTATGCTATTGTAGATTGGCAGTTTTATGATTATTACACGGATGTTGGTCTTGAAGTAGATGCTATTCTGCAGCAGTTAAATTATCAAACGATTGTCGGCGGCTCCGGTTCTGGTGCAATTATCAGTCCGAACGGATACGTTGTTACTAATGCACATGTTGTAGAGACCTCCCAGATGGAAGACGTCGATATTGCAACAGCAGGATTAGAGCAATTGGCAGCAATTGTAGCAGACTATTATCAAGAGGATTATAGTATTGCCTATGAATATTTATGGAATTTCCTCGAGTACACAACGGTAACGAAAGTACAAAAAGTGGTTTTACCTGGCGGGGATATTCTGGATGGTGAAGTCAAAAGCTATGGTGCACCATTTAATGAAGGGAAAGACGTCGCAGTCCTTAAAATTGAAGGAAAAAATCTCCCAACTTTACCGCTTGGCGATTCAGAAACGATCGAGGACCAAAATAATATCTGGGTCATCGGTTACCCCGGTGCAGCTGATTCGGAACTTCTTTCACCTGACTCGGCTTTAGAATCCTCTATGAATGGCGGTCAAATCACAGCTACTTCCAAAGCGCTTGAGCAAGGCGGAAGCCCTGTCATTCAAATCGATGCTGCCGCAACACACGGTAACAGCGGCGGACCAGTTATTAATGAAAAAGGAGAAATCATCGGTTTATTAACTTTTGGTCCTGAAGTACAAGGATTTAATTTTGCTGTCCCTGTTAATACCGTGAAAGAATTTGTCAATCAGGCAGGAGCTAAAAACACAAGCAGCTCTACTAACAAACTCTTTAAAGAAGGTTTAGAACTATATTGGGGCGGCTATTACAAAGATGCATTAGAAAAGTTTGAGGCCGTTCAAAGAATCTACCCTAATCATTCAGAAATCAAGCAATATATTACGAATGCAGAGAAAAAAGCCGGGGATAGTAAAATTCTTTGGTCCGACTATAAATTATTATTCTATATTATTGATGGCGTGTTGGCACTCGTCATAATTTTTCTAATGATTTTTACCTTTGTCCTTAAACCAAAATCAACTGCTGTAGCAGCCGGTCCAACCGTATCCACTGATAACATCCCTGACTTAAACCGGGATGGGAAGATTGATATGGAAGATGTCCTTCTTGCTCTGAAAAAACAGCAGGATGAAGAAAAGGAAAAAGAATAAGATTGTATAGCCATTAAACGTCCCGAGTCCTTGCTTTCTTCTTGGGACGTTTTTAATAGTGAAAAGAAATTATTTATCGATAAAATCCTCCCATTAGGAATAAGCAGGTCACAGGACGAGTATTTGTAATATAAATAGGTTTCACTGCTCTTTATCCTTTTGTGAATGATTAACAGATCTTTTGACCAACATAATGTAATGGAAAAACAAAATGGACTGGAGGAGTATCATGGTTGAACAATTAGTGGCGATTCAGCGTAATTATTTTGGTGAAATTATTAGTTTCCAAACGTCGACAGGTAGAGTGATCTCCTATCGAAAAGCATTACAGGAAGTGGAAGAAGGAATGATTGATGGAGTAAATATTAAAGAAGGTCATGATGGAAGCAGCTACCTTACTCCCGGCATGATCAGTTCTTTTGATGAATATCCATTATTTTAAATCATGACTGCCTTATCTTAATAGTAAAAAATCCACCCTAATTTTTTAAGGTGGATTTTTTTATGTTACTGCTGTTGATGTTCTTCATTTTTTGATTGAATTTTCCTTAATTCTTCGATTCGTTTTTCATCTTCATCAAAATATTGGACCAGATCAACGATGCGGTCAATAGATTCCCAGCTTAAGTGATGTTCAATTCCCTCTACATCCTCATAAATTGTTTCTTCTTTAACACCAATAACACGTAAAAATTGTTCGAGAAGCTCATGACGATAGACTAAACGCTGGCCAACTTTCTTTCCTTTAGATGTCAGACTTAATCCTCTGTATTTTTCATAAACAAGATATTTATCTTTATCCAGCTTCTGGACCATTTTTGTTACGGAAGAGGGATGCACTGATAAATTCTCAGCAATATCAGATACTCGTGCATAACCTTTTTCTTCTATTAATAGATAAATCTGTTCTATATAATCTTCCATACTAGGTGTCGGCAACAATTTTCCCCTCCAAATAAGAACCAAAACTTCAACGAAAATTTGCGGTCATCCGTGTGAAGCAGATGCAATTCACTTCATAACCCATAAGCGGTTCATTCTACTATAAATATTACTATAGAAGTGGAAGGGAAACAAGAACAATTCCAAATTGTTGGTCTAGAGCAAAAATGTTTACCTTATAAAAACACCCCAGTGCATTACTTAGTACTCCTTGACACAATACTTATTTTAATTCTCATCAAGCTTTAAAAAACGTTCTTCATGGAAAGGGAATAATTTTAGCTTTACTGCTTCTTCACGATGGTTTGTGAAGATTTCTTCTACAATTTCATGTGTTGTTTTCCCTTTTGTCTCTATTCCTAACTGTTTTGCGCCATCAAGTATTCTTTTTTCCCTAACCTCATGAGCAATTTGATGAAGCTTTTTCCCTTCGATTGAAATACCCAATTCCCCCGCTTCCTTTTTGATGGAAGTTTCATGTACTTCACGGGACAGGTCTGAAAGCTCCTTCCCTTCTATTTCAATTCCGAGTTCCTTCGCTTTATTCTTTATCGCTGTTTCTCTTACTTCCTGTGCTAACTGCTGAAGCTCCTTTCCTTCTGTCGCAATCCCTAGTTCTTTGGCTTTCTTTTTGATAAAAACTTCCTTAACTTCCTTGGCCAAAGTGTCTGTATCTTTTCCATTTGTATCGATTCCTAATGCTTTAGCTTGTTTTACTAAGTAGACCGCCTTAATCTCCTTTACGATTGTTTCTATATCTTTACCCTCTGTACTGATTCCTAGTTCTTCTGCACGTTTTTTAATAAACTCAGTATTATGCTTAAGTCTATCTCTATGGTTTGCTTTATCGTTGATATGTGCACCTTCACTTAGCTCCATTGCATCAGTATGATGAAATCCAATCATTAACCCTAATGCCAATACAAAAAACATCAATAGCCCTTTCATCTGTAAAATCCTCCTAAGCTTTATATTTATTTACAGATGATAGATTGCCCAGAAAGTATGAAAAAATGATGAACAAAACATGAAAAATTAGAGAAAAGATAAAACTTCTCTCTAACTTGTTTTACTCCTCATTTGATAATGTATTTTTGATGTCAAGTTTTTCTCTTTTTTCAGTAATCCATGTACTGTACTCTGTTTGAAGCTCTTGATCAAATAATGTTTGCTTAATTTCATCTTTATAATCCTTTAATTCCGCTTCTTTTGCTGCTTTTTTATCAGTCACTTTTATAATATGAAATCCATAGTCTGTTTGAACAGGGTCGCTAATGTCCCCTTTATTCATCGAAAAGGCTGCTTCTTCAAATTCAGGTGCCATTTCACCTTTTGAAAAGTATCCAAGCTCGCCTCCATTTTCTGCATTCGAAGTGTCTGTTGAATATTCCTTCGCTAATGCAGCAAAATCCTCTCCTGCTGCAAGCTTTTCTTTTACTACATTGGCAGTGACTTCATCTTCAACGAGAATATGACTTGCTTCAACCTGCTCCGGCTGATTGTATGATTCTTTGTTCTCTTCAAAATAACTTTCAATTTCTTTGTCAGTAATCTCAATCTTTGATTCTAGAAGCTTAACGATCCTTAGATAATTGACGATTTCAGACTCAATATCAGCTTTTGTAACACCTGATTGCTCCAAAGCTGAATTAAATTGTTCTTCTCCTCCGTTAGCTTCTATATACGTTTGCATTTCCTCATCTTTTTCTTTATCCGATATCGTTATACTTTTCTTTTCAGCCTCATGTTCAACAATTTTGTTATCAATTAAATAGCTGATCGTGTTTGTTCCGTATTGTTTTACCATTACATCTCTTTTGTAATTGGGTTCCCTTCAACACTGGCAACCACTTCTTTTTTGGAAAAAGCTATCCCAATGACAACAATTAAAACAACCACTGCCACACCGGCAATAGCTAATAATGATTTTTTATTTTGTAATTTCCTCAAAACAAATAACCTCCATGTATTCTTTGATCCATAATCTTGTACCTATCTTATCGATAAAATATGAACAATTTATTAACAAGTTTTGAATGGGCTGTTAAAAGCAACTATCATTTGCTAAACAAAATAGCTATGGTAAATCCGGTGTGTTCCCCATTTACCATAGCTGAATGAATCATTATCTTTATTTCATTACGTCGGCTTTTTGTTGTTTCACTCTTTCAAGTTCTTTATCTACTTCGTCATTGAACATTTTATCCAGATTATTTAATGGTGCTAGAAGTGATGTATTAGCTAGATGCATACTTGCTTGAGCCCTTGCCTCATATTGTAGAATGCGGTCTTCCATTCTGGCAAATCCTCTTGCCGCTTTTTTAGGTGTATTTGTCATCAGTGTTTTTCCAATTTCACTTGAAATCTTCGCCGCGTTTGCTCGTGAAATGAGAACCAGCTTCCTATTTTGCAGTTCTTCGTATTTTTCTTTTAATTTTTCCAGCTGCTCACAAAACATTTGAGTTTGATTTTGAATGGATGCATACTGTTGCTGATAAACAAGTAGTTTTTCTTCGTGTTTGATTCGGTCTGCAATCGCCAGCTTCGCGATATCGTCCTCGTTCTTTTCAACGGCAAGCTCTGTTTGGCGATTCCTTTTTACGATGATCTGTACCGTTTCTTCTATCATTTTTTCATATTTATGTTCGATATAAAGCTGTTTTGCTAATGCCTCATGTGCTTTATCAATATCATTTTGAAGCTCACGCAAATATTGCTTAAGCATGCTGATTGGATCTTCTAATTTATCAAGCACATCATTTATGTCAGCTGAGGCAATATCTTTTATTCTTTTATATATTCCCATTTTTATTAATCCTCCTTACGAATTGTCTTTTCCCACTCATCAAGGTAATCCTTTGAATAATTCAGACTAGAATAATAACGGTCAGCAGCTATTTCTTCAAGAGTGAATTCTTCTGCAATTGAAGTTTCAGATTTTAATTTTTTATAAGTCAAGTAGAAGATTACGATGATAATAGGTATGGCAAGAATATCAGGCAGCAGCCAAAGAATACCAAGTGAAAGAAGGATGGCACCTGCCAATTTTAGATTCTTGTTTTTTATTAATCCCAACATCAATCCTCCTACTGTAATTAATAGTATTTTGCATATGGAAACCAGCCATCCCAACCCCATAAAAGGAGTAGCTTGCTGTACGATTATATATTGGGAAGCGTGCACTGGACCAAATACTTCACGGTGAAAATGTCCACCCGAATAAAGGGAATGGGCAGCTGCACTATGCTCGCCACTAAAACCAATTAACACCATAAGAAGTAAGATAGGAAGAAAATACAACACAGACTTCATTGCTTTATTCAATTTAATCACCTCCTTGATTAAGCTTGTCTTAATCATAATGAGAAGATATGACGAAATTATTAACAAAGTTTTAATAGCAGTGGAATATTTCAGTACTAAATCTAGTCATTTAAAGGACAACAAAAAAACTGCATGGATGTTCATGCAGTTTTTTTAAAACTCATTTAATTACTTTTTCAAATGATTAATAGGAAACCGAATGATGAATTTTGTTCCCTTTCCTTTTTCACTAACAACGTTAATCTCTCCATTGTGGAGCTGAACAAGTTTTTTCACAATAGATAGCCCAAGTCCAAATTCACCGTAAGGATTGGTCGTTCTTGACAGATCTGCTTTATAAAACCGGCGCCAAATATTTTCTACATCCTCTGGATCAATTCCAATTCCGGTATCCTCAATTTCAATCATTGTTTCTTGATAACCGTTAAGGCCTCGCAATGTAATGATACCGTGATCAGTGAATTGAATGCTGTTCTTTGTAATATTAATCAGAATTTGAATAAGCCGATCATAATCTGCATAAATCATCACATTCTCTTCAACTTCGACTACTATTTCATTCTGTTTTTTCTCAGCTATAATGTCTAATTGATCTTTAATAATCTCTAGCACTTCGACTAGCTCTATTTGGGTTTTGTTCAGTTTCACTTGGTTGGATCGAATCTTTTCATAGTCAAGATTTTCATTCACTAGCCGGATTAAACGATTGGTTTCCTTACTGACTAATCTTATACTTTTTTCTCTCTCTTCATCCGGTATCATATTATTTTTTAATCCTTGAATGACACCGTTAATCGTCGTTAAGGGAGTACGAAGCTCATGGGAAACATCCGCCATAAATTGACGGCGTCTATTTTCCAGACTTTCAATCTCTTCATTTGATTCATTCAGTTTTTGTACCATCTCATTGAAATCCTCTGCCAGTTCACCAATTTCATCAAAATTAGATGCAGGCAGTTTGATACTGTAATCTCCTGCCGAAACCAAAGACGTTGCTTCTTGAAGCCGCTTAATCCGGTTCACATGAACTTTTGACAGCACCCAGCTGAGGATGATGGCTACAATAAGTGCAGCTAATACGGCGTACCATAAGTATTGATTAATTTGTGAAATCATTTCTCTCGAGCCGCTGATCGGAGAAGTCAGCAAGATGCCGCCAATAAATGTACCATGTTGAATATACGGTAACAGTACGAACGTAACGGCTTGTTCGAATCGGTTCCTTTCTTGTTTTACGGTAACGGTCTGCCCTGCCTGTATTTTATTCCATTCTTCATCTTTCAAAAGAATCCGGCCGCCGGTTGGATACACAATTCTACGGCTTTCATCAAAAATCATATATTGTATGTTCCTGCCGCTTAATACATGATTATATTCATCTAATACCTGCTCCCCGCCATCCCGGCTCCGCTGGAGGTCATAGATGATATTTTCACCATACTCCGTTAATTCATCAGCTTTATTCGTATAGATAAGTGTTTCAACATAGTGCGTAAACAATATACTTAAAACAAGGAAAGCGACAACAAGAATACTAATATGACTGATGATTTGCTGGTAAATATACTTAATTTTCATTGGCGGTTACGACCTCGTCAAACTTATATCCTACCCCCCAAACGGTATGAAAAAATGGTTGGTTCGGTGTACCAACTTTTTTTCGCAGCCTTTTAATATGCACGTCCACCGTTCGTTCATCTCCATAAAATTCATAGCCCCATACATGCTCGAGCAGCTGCTCTCTTGAAAAAACCTGTTTCGGATGCTGAGCAAAATAATACAAAAGATCAAATTCCTTCGGTGTTAAGTTGGGAACGGACTCTCCATTAAGAAAAACCTCTCTTGTATCCTTATTAATTTGAAAATGCTTTGTTCTTAACGTACCAGTATCTACCGAATCTAGATGATTGGATCGATAACGGCGAGTCACAGCTTTTATTCGCGCCATTAATGTCAATGGGCTGAAGGGCTTTGTCACATAATCATCTGCCCCCATTTCAAGTCCGAGAACCTGATCTGATTCGCTGTCTTTCGCTGTCAGCATAATGATAGGTACCGAACTTTTCTCTTCCCTAATCTTG
Source organism: Niallia oryzisoli (assembly GCF_036670025.1). Lineage (NCBI taxonomy): Bacteria > Bacillati > Bacillota > Bacilli > Caryophanales > Bacillaceae > Niallia > Niallia oryzisoli. Next base: position 3,386,664 of record NZ_CP137640.1, read on the forward strand.
CGGCATATCGTCATTCCGTCCATACCTGGAAGCATCCAATCAATGATTAATGCATCCCATTCACCAGATTTATAACGATTATAGCCTTCTAACCCATCCGCAATAAACTCCCCTTCAATGCCTTCTTTTATAAAAAACATCTCTAACATCGATGCAACACTTTCATTATCTTCAATAACTAATATTTTCATCTACTCCATCTCCTAAACCGCACAAATATTTTCTATGTAACAAACTTAAATCGAAATTCATGATTAATCAACTATCTTCTCTATTATTTCCTGTTTCTGACTTTGAACGGCAAAAAAGGAAGCAACTAATGCTCCCTTTTTTATGAGATTTCCATTCCAAAAATCAGACCTGTTTGGCTATACCTTCTTTAAGTTTTGCTAACTCTGCTTCAACCTGGGCATCAACTAAATGAGGTAATTTTTTGCTATTATCTACGGATGATGATTTTATAAAATAATGACTGGCAGAAGCATTAGCTTCCATCTCGAGGATCTTATCTTCTGCACGAGAAAATCCTTTTAAGGCGTTTTCAGGATTTAGTGGAATAATCGATTGATCGAACTGATAAGAAGCTTGTGCAGCCGCAGCTCTTGAAATAAGTGTTAATTTACGGTTCGTTAACTCTTGATATTTTTCCTGAAGCCGTTCCAGCTGCTCTATTAAAACTTCCGTTTGTTTTTTTACTGTATCTAATTGAGTTTGATAGAGTGCTAATTTATTCTCTTGATTAATCTTTTCTTCAAGAAACATTTTCGCCATATCCTCTTCATTTTGACTAATGGCAAGCTCCGCCTGACTCGCTCTTTTTTCAATGGTTTCGTTTGTTTCTACGATTAAAGCTTCATATTTTTTCACAACGAATAATTGCTGTGACAAAGAGTTTTTACCTTTTTGAATTTCTTTTTCTAATTCACTTAAGTATTGTTTCATCATTCTGATTGGATCCTCAATTTTGTCTAAACGATTATGCATATCTGCTGAAGCAATATCCTTCATTCTTTTGAAAATTCCCATTATTTTATTCTCCTTCTTAGCGAACTGTGTTTTTCCATTCATCCAGGATAGCAGCATAATTTTTCTGATCCTCAATTAAAATGGAGTCACTTGTATTTTTCTGTATTCGTTTTTTACGATTTATTTTATGAAATGCATATCCGATAAACGCGGCGAAAATGATCATTAGTACGGCAAAGATACCCGGTAAAAATGATAAGCTTACAGTCAAGAAAAGACCTGCCCCCACCCATTTACCAATATGTTTTGATTGTTTCCACAGGTATAGACCAATTAGAATAAGAATGATTTTTCCAATCAACCTAGCAATCGATGTTCCTAAATCAATGTAATAACTGAATATTTGCCACTTTTCACTGTATGGAAAAGTATTAAACCAGCTGTCTGCCATAGGTAACCAAGTTGCAGTCTTATATCCCAATATAAAAGCGATCGCAATGGCGGTTGGAATGAAAATCCAACTCAATAGCCTCCTCAAAAATTATCACCTCCTTTCAATGAAAGAAGTACTTTCTGTAGATATACTTAATTAGATCCGCTGCTAGTCAGGGTTAGTTCGATGGTCAAATTCTTAATGCCACGATATACGTCTAATGACACTTTATCCCCAACTTCCAACTTACTATATAAATATTTTCTTAATTCATTTGGATTCGTTACTTTCGAACCATTAATTGAAACGATTACATCCTGTATTTGAAGTCCTGCTTTTGCTGCCGCTGAGGCAGGATCAATACTTGTGACCATTGCACCGCCTTCTACATTATTCGAAAGGTTTTGCGTATACATTTGCGGAACTTCTTCAAGACTTGCTAGGCCAACACCGATATATGGACGTTCGACCTGACCCTTTTCCATAATTTCATTGATAATCGGGACAAGATCATTACTTGGAATCGCAAACCCTAGTCCTTCCACTCCATCTTCTGCAATTTTCAAACTATTCATCCCGATAACCTGCCCCGACGTATTGACTAAAGCACCCCCGCTATTCCCTGGATTGATGGCTGCGTCTGTTTGGATTACATTTAAATCCCAATTTCCTGCAGACGTTGGTACAGAAACTGTCCTGTCCACAGCACTGACAATCCCTTGTGTCACCGTATTGGATAAATCTAAACCAAGGGGGTTTCCAATGGCAAGTACTGTATCACCTGCTCTTAACGTACTTGAATCTCCAAATGCCAATGCTTTTTCTGCATATTTAGCATTGATTTTTAACACCGCTATGTCTGTCAGCGGATCTGTCCCAATTAATTCTGCAGTTGTTTTCTCCCCCCCATGCACTGTAATCTCAATCTCTTCAGCACCTTCTATCACATGATTATTTGTTACAATAAAGGCATTGCTATCATCAATTTTATAAATAACCCCGGTGCCCGAACCGCTTGCTACTGCATCCGAGCTATTGTTTGTCCCATTAGGAGAACGAAAGTTTTGCACTTGTGTCTGCATATTGACGATACCAACGATCGACTTTGACGCCTCTTCTACCATATCTGCAATAGATGTAGAAGATGAAGCAGTGTTTTTTGATGCTGCAGTCTTCTGTACAGTAACAGCTTTTGATGAAGAAACATTATTAACTGCTTCTTGAGAAAATTGCGATACCTGCTTCTCAACCGTTGAATACATATCCTCAATATAATTTGTGTGTGGAATGATTGTGATCGTAAGTACAGATCCAATAATGCCACCTGCAAGAGTATTCATAAAACCCTTTAATCTTGACTTTCCCGTTTTTTGCTGTTTCAACTCTTTTTCCATTGGACTCTGTATGTGATGATTATTATAGTCCATGTTAATTTCCTCCTTATCAGTCGATTATCGTATGAAAGAATAATGACTGGTTTATTGCTTGATTTCATCATAAGTTGAAAATATGACCAAATTATTAACAAACTTTTACTAGAGAGAGAATAATGATGAAAAAAAGCGAAAAACGAGCAGGCTGTTGAGCCTGCTCGTTTTTCGCTTTTACTTTTACCCGATGATGATTCTTTCCTTCGGATAATGATAATTTACATCCTGTTCTTTCCCCCGCAGCAATAATAAAAAGGATACCAAACCAATTCTGCCAATAAACATCAGAATCATGATCACCCATTTTCCAAAGGTTGATAAATCTGGAGTAATTCCCATTGACAAGCCGGTTGTCCCAAATGCAGAACTTACTTCAAAAATAATGCTTAACAGTGAATGATCCTCTGTAATCACTAATAAAAGGACAGCGGAAAAACAGATAATAACTGCAAGAATTGTAACTGCCAATGCCTTTGTTATATCATCCTCATGGATTTCTCTTTTAAAGATCTTGATATTACGCTTCCCACGGGCAAAATGGAATAAAAACAGAATGATAAGAGCTAATGTTGTTGTCCGGATGCCACCCCCAACAGAGCTTGGTGACGCACCAATAAACATAAGCAAACTAACCATCAGCAATGTCGGCTCTGAAAAATCACTGATATCCATTGTGCTCAAACCGCCGCTTCTTGTTGAAGCAGATTGAAAAAAGGCATAGAAAAAGGCTTTGTGCCAAACCATATCCTTAAAATAATGATTAAATTCGAGAATAATAATGATGAGCGTTCCAAAGAAAAGCAATGCCGCAAAGGTTATCGTTGTGATTTTGGTAAAAAGAGAAAAGCGAAAGGGCAGCTGGATTGACTCTTTTCGAAATAGATAGTTCTTAAATTCAATTAACACCGGAAAACCAATGGCACCGAGTGTAATCAGGATAACGGTAATTAATTGTACAAAATAATCATTTGCATAAGGCTTGAGCGATGCACCTGTAATATCTAAGCCAGCATTTGTCGTAGCACTAATGGATGCAAATAACCCATGTAAGAAGGCATCTGCTGGATTTGGGTAATAATGGAGAAAATGCAAACCAAGTATGACAGCACCGACAAATTCAATCAATAATATGATTTTAATGATCTCTCGAATAAGGGAAACAAGTCCAGCTAAATTCGGCTGATTATGGTCAATCATGATTAACTGCCTGCCCCGTAAACCAATTTTCTTCCCTAATATCAAATAAAAAAATGTTCCAAGGGACATGACACCAATTCCACCGAACTGGAACACGAACATAAGGACAAAAATGCCAAATGTACTATACGTATCGGCAATATTTAGAACCGATAAACCAGTTACGCTTACAGAGCTAATGGCAGTAAAAATGGTATCGAGTAATGAAACTTCCACTCCTTCTTTATGTACAGCTGGTATTCGAAGTAATAATACTGAAACTGTTACGGCTATAAAATAGAAAGTTATAATAGCTCGCGCGGGTGTAATATTATCAAGGCTATATTTAAGCTTTTTCCACATGTCAGAAATCCTTTCGCTAGTAACTAATCCTATCTTAAAGAATATTATCCGCTTTTAAAAGGACTAAGAGAAATTTCGTCAAAGACATTTTTCACTCTTGTTATTCGTCTAACAAACTTGATAAGTTGTTCTTCTATTTTGTGCGAAAACATTTCCACTTATGTTTTCTATACTTATATCCATAATACTAATACAGAGAAGAATTTCTCTGCATGTAAAAATATAGTCCTTAAGGGGTTGAAACGTATGTCTAGAAGCAGTAATAAGCTGCTTGTTCCTGGTATAGAACAATACCTAGACCAAGTAAAATATGAAATTGCACAGGAATTTGGTGTACATTTAGGCTCTGATACTGTATCACGTGCGAACGGATCAGTTGGCGGTGAGATTACAAAACGTTTAGTTCAACAGGCACAATCCCAATTATCAGGGAGAAATCAGTAATTCAATTTCATATTAAAACGAAAAAGTCCGGCTCTAAACCGGACTTTTTTTATAAACGACATCTATTGGCTCGATTTTTCTCTTATTATGATGATGTGTCCATTGGGTTATATAATTTAATATCCGGATTCTTCTCTTGAAACCATCTTAATGCAAAATCATTTTCAAATAAAAATACTTTATTACCATAACGATCGTTTACAAGTAAACTACGTGAGCTGGATAAAGATTCATCAATATTCTCATTTTCAATCCAACGGGCAATCTTAGATCCTTGGCGTTCCAATACTACATCTACATTGTATTCATTTTTCATTCGATGCTCAAACACTTCAAATTGTAATTGGCCTACCGCTCCAAGCAAAATTTCTTCCCATTTAACCGTTTTATACAACTGAATAGCACCTTCTTGAACCAATTGATCAATTCCTTTATGAAAATGCTTCTGCTTCATAACGTTCTTTGCTGTTACACGAACGAATAATTCTGGTGTAAATTGCGGCAGTTTTTCGTATTGGAAGGAATCCTTTCCTGATGTTAATGTATCACCAATTTGGTACGTGCCTGTATCGTACAAACCAATAATATCTCCACTTACTGCTTCATTAACAGTACTGCGGTCATCTGCCATAAACTGGGTTGACTGTGCCAGCTTAATTTGCTTTCCTGTTCTTGGAAGATTGACCGTCATACCTCTTTCGAATTTCCCTGAACAGATACGAAGGAATGCAATACGGTCCCGATGCGCAGGGTTCATATTCGCTTGAATTTTAAAAATAAATCCAGAGAAATTTTCCGAAAGTGGATCGATTTTTCCAGCTGTTGATTCTCTTGGCTGTGGTGAAGGAGCAAATTGTAGATATGTTTCTAAAAACGTTTGAACTCCAAAGTTTGTCAAAGCACTTCCAAAAAACACAGGTGTTAATTCTCCATTCGCAATCCGTTTACTTGAAAATTCATTACCAGCCTCATTCAAAAGAAGAATCTCTTCCAACGTTTGATCATACAAAGCATTTTGCTTAATGTAATGGTCTCCCTCAATCTCTCCCGCTTCATTTAAATCAAGGAAGCGCTCAGATTCATCAACACGGAATTGCTCAATCCGATTATTGTAACGATCGTAAATTCCTAAAAATTCTTTTCCCATCCCAATCGGCCAGTTCATTGGATAGGATTCAATTCCCATTACTTCTTCAAGCTCCGCTAATAATTCCAGCGGCGGTCTGCCATCACGATCCAATTTATTAATAAAGGTAAAGATAGGAATCCCCCTTAAGCGGCAGACTTTAAAAAGCTTTAATGTTTGTTCCTCAATCCCTTTTGCCGAATCAATAATCATCACGGCACTATCCACAGCCATTAAAGTTCGATACGTATCTTCACTGAAATCCTGGTGACCGGGAGTGTCCAAAATATTAACACGTGCACCATTATAATCAAATTGCATAACACTGGATGTAACAGAGATTCCCCGTTGTTTTTCAATTTCCATCCAGTCACTTGTAGCATATTTTCCTGTTTTTTTTCCTTTAACCGTACCGGCATCACGAATGGCTCCTCCGAATAGCAAAAGCTTTTCCGTTAAAGTCGTTTTCCCTGCATCCGGGTGAGATATAATCGCAAAAGTGCGGCGTGACTGCACTTCATCTATAAATGTTTTCGCCATGAAAATTCCTCACTTTATTCCATTCAAATTTTTCTCATAAGTAAAATCTTATCTCTATAGACGCTAGTTTGCAATAAAAAATAATAGAAATTTAGTATATCGCTATTTCTCATCCTTACAAATACGTATAGTTAAGTAAAGATATTCTATAACATAAAAAATAACCCCGCTTTAAAATCGGAGTTATTTCGTAAACACATGATTTCCAATAACCGCTGTGACAGTTTTAGATTCATGCCACTTACTTTTTACAATATCTGGATTATAGAAATTTAGTGAATCACTATTCTGCCCCTGTTCGACCAGTGCTTCATTCACCGCTTGTTTCGCTTCCGGTGTAGCTGGCTGATTGATCATCCCATTTTCAACCGGTTCAAACTGCCGTTCCTGATAAATAACCTCTTTGATTGTATCAGGATACTGTTCATTTTCAACCCGATTTAACACAACGGCTGCTACCTCCACTTTCCCTTCATATGGTTCACCTTTTGCTTCAGCCGTTACGAGCCGGGCTAACAAATCTTTGTCTTCGTTTGTAATCGATTCAGGAACAATTAATTTTTCCCCTGTTTCAAGTGATGTCTGATCATTTACTTTCTTTAATTCTTGCTCTGAGACGCCATGTTCCATTCCAATTTCATAAAATGAATCGCCCTGTTTTACTTCATATATATCCACACTATCGAGTGTTTTTGCAAATGTTTTAGCATCTGGGTATAAAAAAAGCGGAAGTATGGCGAACAGAGCTGTAAAGATGAATATTTTCTTCATCCTATCTCCTCCTTATCGTTTCTTCTGCCTTAGTACCGTAACATGATTAATGAGCAAAAACCACACCTCAATCATTACCATGGAATGTAAGCGATAATTTTCCATGGTAATCTAAACCAGAAAGTTTTCATCATTATTCCATTTTTCTTTTCAAATTGTCGAAATTTGTTATAATTGGATAGAGTTAATTGAATAGGTAAGAATAGTAGGGGAACTGGAAAGCCGGTTGAGAGTGCATTCTGAATAGATGCTAACCCTTTGAACCTGATCTGGTTAATACCGGTGGAGGAAACATATTCTAGACAATCATGCCATTGTTTTAATATGCACCGGTCCAGTACCGAGTGCTTTTTTTCTGAAATTTTCCACTTGATACAGCACTCCCTGGTTAATCCTTTATTCTGCTCTAAGGCAATTTTCATCAATCAGTTATACATTATAGAGGAGGATTTCAAGTGAAGAAATGGTTCATGATTCTTATCGTGATTCTTTTTGCAGCAGGCTGTAGTACTGAGAAGCCTGACGAAAAGTCCGCTGATACGAATAACAAGGAAGAAAATCTAAAAAAGGTAACGCTTGTCCTTGATTGGACACCAAACACCAATCATACAGGATTATATGCCGCAAAGGATCTAGGCTATTTTAAAGATGAAGGACTTGATGTTGACATTATTATGCCGGGAGAATCGGGGGCAGATCAGCTTGTCGCTTCTGGTAAAGCAGATTTTGGCGTCAGCTATCAGGAAAGTATCACCCAGGCCCGAATACAGGATGTTCCAATTGTTTCGATTGCTGCTGTAATCCAGCATAATACTTCAGGCTTTGCTTCACCTGCTGAAAAAAATATTAAAACACCAAAAGATTTTGCCGGCAAAGCTTACGGGGGTTGGGGCTCCCCTGTTGAAGAATCTGTTATTGCCTCTTTAATGAAGCAGGAAAATGCGAACCCTGAGGATGTTTCAATAATTAATATTGGAGATACAGACTTTTTTACAGCTGTCAAACGGGATGTCGATTTCGCCTGGATCTACTACGGCTGGACCGGTGTTGAGGCTGAGTTGCGCGGTGAAAAGATTAATATGATTTATTTAACTGATTACAGCGACAAACTTGATTACTATACACCTGTACTTGCAACAAATGAAGAAATGATTAACAAAAATCCCGACACTGTTAAGGCCTTTATGAAAGCAGCAGCTAAAGGCTACCAATATGCCATTGATCACCCGGATAAAGCAGCCGATATACTCCTTGCCGCTGCACCTGATCTTGATGCAGAACTAGTGAAAAAGAGTCAGGAATGGCTGTCACCAAGATATCAGGATGACGCTTCCCGCTGGGGTGAGCAAAAACTCGAGGTTTGGGAAAATTACGCTAATTGGATGTATGATAATGGCTTATTAGAAAAACAGCTGAATGCTGATGAAGCATTCACAAATGAATTTTTACCAGAATAAGGAGAGAAAAGAATGGCAAACTCATTAGTTAGTATTCAAATTATCCCAAAAACCCCAAATGGTGAGAATGTTATTCCATTTGTCGATGAAGCAATCAAAATCGTAGCAGAATCAGGGATGAAATATGAAGTGCACCCGCTTGAAACAACAGTTGAAGGAGATATAGCTGCCATCTTTACGATGATCACAAATATGAATGAACGAATGATAGAAATGGGAAGCCATAATGTGATTACACAAATCAAAACATTATATCAGCCATCTGGGATTCAAATGGTTGATTTAACGGAGAAATATCGTTGATGACGTTTTTTACAAAAAGCTGGAGATCCTTATTGGCTCTCCTTCTTTTATTCATATTTTGGGAGATAATTGTAAAGGTATTAGAAGTACCGCAATGGCTTCTACCATCCCCGGCAAAAATTTTTCAAGAAGCAGCCTTACACTGGAGTGAATTTTCTGTTCATCTTATTTCAACACTTCGTTTAAGTTTAACTGGATTTGCCATAGGAACAGTCATTGGACTTTTAACCGCCATTTTATTATTTTTAATACCAATTCTAAAAGATACTTTATATCCATTATTAATTCTGTCACAGAACATACCGACGATTGTGCTTGCCCCGTTACTGGTCATTTGGTTTGGCTTTGGCGTGCTGCCTAAAATGATTGTGATTACATTAGTTTGTTTTTTCCCTGTGACAGTGGCAGCACTTGACGGCTTTAAGCAGACACCAGTTGAATTAAAGGACTATTTAGCCATGGCAGGGGCAAATAAAAGCCAGCTCTTTTGGAAGCTTGAATTCCCCTCTTCACTTCCAGCGATTTTTTCCGGTTTGAAAATTTCTGCTACGTATAGTGTAATGGGGGCTGTAATCTCTGAGTGGTTAGGGGCAAAAGAAGGAATCGGTGTTTATATGACTCTTGCTTCTTCTTCTTTTCGGACGGATCGAGTGTTCGTCGCTATTTTCGCCATTATGATTCTGAGCCTGCTGTTCTTTGCCATAATTATGGTTATCGAGCGGTTTGTTATTCGTTGGAAGACGAAAGGAGACGATTCCGTATGAGTAGTTTATTAAGTTTGACCTCGATTACAAAAAACTTTGGCTCAAAGAAGATTATTGATCATTTATCACTTGATATTCAAGCAGGAGAATTTGTATCTATTCTTGGACCATCCGGCAGCGGTAAAAGTACATTATTCCATTTAATTGGCGGGATATTCAACCCTGACGAAGGGGAGATTCAACTTCATGGAAAACGCATCAATGGACAAAGAGGCTCTATCAGCTATATGCCGCAGTCCCCTTCCCTTTTACCATGGAGAACCGTTTTACAAAACGTTCTTCTTGGACAAGAACTGCAAGGAAAAAAAGATGTTGACACCGCAGTGAAAATGATTGAAAAGGCAGGTCTGTCTGGCTATGCAAATGCCTATCCTTTGCAATTATCTGGGGGAATGAAACAAAGAGTTTCCTTTATTAGAGCCCTATTAAGTCCACAGCCTGTTATTTGTCTCGACGAACCGTTTTCTGCACTTGATGAACTAACTCGGCTGGACATGCAGAAATGGCTCCTTTCCATGTGGGATGAACATAGAAGAACCATCTTGTTTGTAACTCATAATATCGATGAAGCTTTATTTATGTCAGATCGAATTGTCGTTATGTCAGCTCAACCTGCATCAATAACAGCAGAATTTAGCCTTCCCTTTCCAAGACCACGCCACGAGGATTTCTTTCTTACAGAAGAATTTCTTGCTTGGAAGCGAAAGATTTATTATGCAATAAGGAAGTGATGATTCATGAATAAGATTATTGATGCACATATCCATCTTGATCATTATCAACCGCAGGATATAGAAGAGATAATCTTTCGAGATTCCACTGTTGAGGCACTCATTGGGGTTTCATATGACCTGAATTCATGTATTAAAAATCTAGCCTTTACACGAAAATATAAAAAATTCAAGTCTGCCTTTGGGTGGCATCCTGAACAAATGCTCATTTCAGACAACGATTTTTCGCAATTGATTGACTGGATGACAGTGAACAAACAGGAAATGATTGCGATTGGTGAGGTGGGGCTCCCCTTTTACTTAAGGAAAAAAACAGAAATTCCACTCGAGGGATATTTAGAGCGTTTGGAATCCTTTATTCGTTTAGCGAATATATGGAATAAACCGATTGTCCTCCATGCCGTCTATGATGATGCACCGGTTGTATGTAATCTGCTTGAAAAGTATTCGATTAAAAAGGCCCATTTTCATTGGTTTAAGGGAGATGAGCAGACAATTTCTCGATTGAATCAAAATGATTATTTTATTTCTATCACACCAGATGTGACATATGAAAATGAAATTCAAGAGCTTGTCCGCCATTATCCACTAGAAAAAATGATGGTTGAAACAGACGGGCCATGGCCGTTTGAAGGATTGTTTCAAGGTCAACTCACACATCCGACTATGATCCATTCATCCGTCACCGTGATTGCTGAGATTAAAAAACTGCCTATCGGTGAAGTTTACAGGCAGCTCTACATGAACACAAAGTCTTTTTATAAGCTAATATAAATGAAGGAAGGAGGCAGCAAGTCGCCACATCTTCCTTCCCTCTTCTTTCACAAAGTGTTTACCATTTAAAGCATGCTGCACCAACAATGATCAGCAAGATGAATAGAACAACGATTAGCGCAAAGCCGCCGCCATATCCAAAACCGCCGCCGTATCCGTAACCACAGCATCCAGCACCATATCCTCCGTATCCGAACATATAAACGCCTCCTTTTAGATTACATTGAATTAACTTAAAAATTATTTACGAATTACTTAACAAAATCCACCGTAGCCCCAAGAAGCTCCGATAATAATTAACAAAATAAACAACACAACTAATAACGCGAAGCCACCACCGTAACCATATGCTCCATCTGCCATATAAAAAAACCTCCTTTTCTCATTTCCCTATATCCTATTCACCTGCATTCGATATTGCGATAGACAAATACACAATTTTAGGTTTTATCCCCAAAACACAAAAAAACACGCAGACAACTAAACATCTGCGTGTTTTGAAATTCATATTACTTTTTTGGCTGCTGGAACTGCATCTAACACCATATGTTATTAGTATTCTGTTTTCTCCTGTTTCTTTAGCTCTGTCGATAAATCGTCAATGCTTTGACGAATATTTCTTTTTCCCGACAGGTTCTCCAAAAGTTCTTTTACATCTACACCTGATGATGCCTTCAATGACTCCTGCATTGTGGCCATTAAATTGGTTGCATAGCCCGTTACCCGATTAGCACCGCCATTCTGACTATCACTGCCGGTATCAACAACTGTAATTTTATCAATATTATTAAGCGGACTTGCCACCTGCTTTGCATATTCCGGAAGCATTTTAAGAACCATATCCAGGACAGCCGCCTGTCCAAATTGTTCAAATGCTTCAGCAATCTTCCGTTTTGCTTCCCCTTCAGCCAACCCTTTCAAACGAATGATCTCTGCCTCTGACTCCCCTTGTGCTCTTTGTGCATCTGCTTTTGCTAATCCATCTACCCGGACTCTTTCTGCTTCTGCTTTTGCCTGTGACTCAATTCGATACTGATTAGCATCGGCTTCGGCAATTCGCTTACGTTTTTCCGCTTCTGCCGCCTGTTCAACTGCATAACGGTCTGCATCGGCTTTTTTCTTAACCTCTGAATCATATTGACGTTCTCTTCTTAAAATTTCTTTTTCTTCTAATTCAATTTGCTTCTGTCTTTCGATAATCTTGATTTGCATTTCCTGCTCCGTTACTTCCTGCTTGGCTTTTGCTGTTTCAAGATCATACGCCTGGTCGGCACGTGCTTTAGCAATATCCTGCTCACGTCTAAATTCTGCCATTTTCATTTGATTTTCTTTTTCGGATTCAGCAATTTCGGTGGCTCTTTCCAGCTCGGCCCTTTTTGCATCTTTATCTGCTTCAGCCCGCTTAATTCGTGTTTCCTTTTCGGCCTCAGCTGTTGCAATATCGGCATCTCTTTTCACTTGAGCAATTCGTGGTTTCCCCAGTGACTCAAGGTAGCCATTTTTATCACGGACATCTTTAATCGTAAATGATACAATCGTAAGCCCCATTTTGGCCAAGTCCTGTGAAGCAACCCTTTGCACCTCTTGTGAGAATTTATCTCTGTTTTTATATATTTCCTCGACTGTCATAGAGCCAAGAATGGAACGTAAATGTCCCTCTAATACCTCTCTTGCCTCATTTTCACGATCCTCTTTTGCTTTACCAAGAAATTGTTCTGCTGCAGTAGCTATTTCCCCAATTGAACCGCCAATTTTAATAATGGCAACACCATCTGCCATAACTGGAACACCTTGTTCTGTATAGACCTCCGGCGTTGAAACTTCTAGTTTACTAGATAACAGACTTATCGGTTCTGCCTGTTGGAAAACGGGCAGGACAAAAGCTCCGCCTCCGCGAATGATTTTAATTCTGTTGCCTGATTCATCGATGTGAACATTTTTACGACCTAAATAGCTTCCTGTAACAATCAAGGCTTCATCAGGTCCTGCGGTACGATATTTGGCAATAAAGACACCAAGTAATGCAATCAATAAAAAGACGACAATTCCAATGACAATAAATAATCCTAGCATCAAAATTCCTCCTTAATATAAGTCATCATACAAAGAGACATATAATACACCGTTTTTTATTGAAACAATGATTACAGCTTTACCTTCCTGAATGGCTTCATTTTTTAACCCTGCAGCAGGCTTTGCAATTCTTCCGCTGGCATTTTCAATCAATACCTCCCCGTACCCATCCTTCGGAATTGAGGTAATAACCTTCCCTACTCTCCCTTTTAACGATTGTTCCGTATAGGCTAGTGATTCTTCCGCTAAAGAAATAGGTATAAGGACAAAAATGTTTAAGCATGTGTCGATGATGAACGCAATCACACATGATAGAAAAAATATAAGAATACTATTTAATGAAGAATATTGTTCAAATAAATATCCGCTTGCAGAGGCAATTGTAATAAAAGCAAGAATTAATGTCGGATTAAAGATGTCTCCAGCAGCATCTAAAAAATCTCCGAATAACATATAAAGAAGTATGGATATTCCGGATATGATAAGTGCAATTAAGTAAATGGTTTCAATCGATACGACCACATTCGTCCTCCTCCTTTCCTTTTATTGTAAAACTTAATTTATATACGAATTATTTTCAAAAAGGTTCCAATTTTCTACAAATACTATTTATTTTTCGTCGATTTTGAACTATAATTTTAATAATTCTAAATATTCTTCATAATAGCTTATCCATTTATTTTGTCATTTCTTTATCTATTTCAGCATATCGTATTGTTGGGATTCATAACCAGCTAATTTATGCATGCAAGAAACGAACGTATTACAAAAGGGGATTTGATGAAATGCTAAGTCAAAATGAGCAGGTATTCACAGAAACGAAACCGTGGTTTAAACTTTGGTCTGTTTATATACTTGGATTCTTAATTATAATCCTTGTGGGTCTTTATCTTTACTCCCAAAGTTTAATAAGAGTTGAAGCACCAAAAAAAGAGCTTGGTGAAAAGGTCGTTATCACCATGCCATCAGGTAAAACGGTCTATACCTACGAAAACTTAATTGTTGAGGAAGATGGCAAACTTCTTTATAAAGGAGAAATAAACACGATTGATTTAACCGGTGGAGTTGTTGAACATCAAGACTGGGAGTAATATTTTGAAGGGCTTGATTCATTATCCATAATCGAGCTCTTTTTTCGTTTATCAACTGCACGTTCAAACGATTTTAATAATAGCAGGTCAGATATAAATAAGTTACAATATATTCACTATCATATGAAAGAAGGTCCTATATAATTAATGGAAAATATACAGATTAAAGAAAGCAACCAGGGATCCAATAAGATTTGGACAAAAGATTTCAGCTTAATTGTCATGGCAAACTTTTTTATCTTTCTTGGATTTCAAATGACATTGCCAACTATCCCGCTATTTATCGAGCATTTAGGTGGAAATGATCAACTAATTGGATTAGTGGTAGGAATCTTCACCTTTTCGGCTCTTATTATCCGTCCCTTTGCAGGACATGCCTTGGAATCAAAGGGCAGAGCCTTTGTTTACTTAACTGGTCTAGCAATCTTTGTTATTTCGGTAGGATCTTATGCTTTTGCTATGAGCATTACCTTCTTGTTTTTGATGCGGATTGTTCAAGGGATTGGCTGGGGTTTATCAACAACTGCATCCGGAACGATCGCAACCGATTTGATTCCAGCTCAAAAACGCGGCGAAGGAATGGGGTATTATGGACTTTCTGGAAATCTTGCCCTTGCATTTGGCCCTTCACTAGGACTGACGCTGTCGGGAATCCTCCCCTTTCATCAGCTATTCTTCATTTGTGCCGGGCTTGGTTTAGCTGCTTTTCTATCATCCTCTTTTATTAAATACAAAAAAGTCATTCCAAATGAAGAAAAAGAGAAAGCGAAAAAATGGGATTTATATGAAAAAAGCGCAATTCAGCCAGCGGTCCTTATTATGTTTATTACCGTTACCTTTGGAGGGATTGCAACATTTTTACCACTATATACAGCAGAAGAAGGAGTTTCAGGAATTCAGTGGTACTTCCTTTTATATGCCTTAGCACTTATGGTATCAAGAATATTTTCCGGTAAGCTTTATGATAGAAAAGGACACCGGGCAGTTTTTATTCCAGGTACCGCCCTGATCATCATTGCTATGCTCCTATTAGCATGGCTTCCGAACAAAGAAACTTTATTTACTGCTGCTATTCTTTATGGATTTGGGTTCGGCACTGTCCAGCCAGCGTTACAGGCATGGTCAGTTGAAAAAACATCGGTAGATAGACGTGGAATGGCCAACGCTACCTTCTATTCCTTCTTTGATTTAGGGATAGGTCTCGGAGCCATGTTTTTTGGCCAAATCAGTCATTTATTTGGTTATAAAAGTGTCTATCTTTCCGCTGCAACTTCAGTTCTCATAGCCATTCTTATCTATCTTTTATTAGTCATTAAAGGATCGCAAAAAAGGACAAATTAATATAGTCACTGGTAAAAAACAACAAAACTGTGGAAGTTTTGTTGTTTTTTTTTGCAATCAAGCTTTTAATTCCTGTCAAATGCCCCCATTACTTCTTTCGTTTCGGTTATATTAACAAAAGCATGCGGGTCAATTTCACTTATTAATATTTTCGCTTCTGTCAATTGATAGCGGGTAATCACCATCATTAATATTTTCTGTTTCTCACCTGTATAAGCTCCTACAGCGTCTAGAATGGTAATTCCCCGATAGAATTCAGCAAGCATTCTGTCTTTTATTGCGTCACCTTTTTTTGTTACGATCATCAGTGTCAGCTTTATATGCTTTGTATGAATCATATCAACCATTTTCCCTGATGCATAAATTCCTACGAGTGTATGTAATGCTGCATCCCAGCCAAAGATAAACCCAGAAAAAATAACAACAACAGCATTTAATGCAGACAAAATGCTGCCAAGCGGAAAATCCCTTTTTTTCGTTAACAACACGGCAATTATATCAAAGCCGCCGGATGAACCGGATGCCCGAAAAATAAGTCCTCCTCCGAGGCCTGCAATGACACCTCCAAAAATGGAAGACAATAAGGGTTCTGACGAAACGGCTGTAACAGGGATGATGTACAAACCAATCGTCAACACGACGACTGAAATAATGGTATAAATGATAAATCGCTTTCCAAGCTTAAATACACCGATGATTAACAACGGCAGATTTAAAACAAAGTTAATTGTTCCCGTTTCGAATGGTGTAATTAAACCAAGCAATATCGCAATTCCGCTTAAGCCGCTGCTTAATATTTTATGGGGAATAAAAAATAAATTAAAGGCAGCACTAATAATCAATGTCCCTAAAATAATCAATATTAAGTAAAACAGCTCATTTCTTCCTTTTGCCTTTGCCATATAATCACTCCCCCTGTATTATCTGTTTTAAAAATAGTATCTTATTCGTTATTTTGCCTAAAAATGATGCAGTTATCGTGATTTGCGAAATTTCCATAAGAATGTTTAATTGCATTTTTACGTTTTCAAAAGTGTAAACGCTTTAAAAAAAGATAAGGATAAGTTACGATAGTGATATTGTACAGCTATTCAATAACGAATCTAAAGGGGGAGCTTTTCTTGTCGATACCCGTGTCAAATGGATCAAAAAAAAGGATTGAAAAGGATTTCTTAGGTGAAAAAGAAATCCCATATGATGCTTATTATGGGATTCAAACGTTACGCGCAGCTGAAAACTTTCCTATTACACAATACCCGCTACATAAAGAATTAATCCGTGCATTAGCTATGGTCAAGAAAGCAGCAGCCTTAGCCAATATGAAAACAAAAGGTCTTTACGAAGGTTTGGGAAAGGCCATTGTGGAAGCAGCAGATGAAATTATTGCAGGTCATATGCATGATCAATTTATTGTTGATCCCATTCAGGGCGGTGCCGGTACATCTATCAATATGAATGGAAATGAAGTCATTGCAAATCGCGCTTTAGAAATATTGGGTAAGGACAAGGGTGATTATACTCAATTAAGTCCAAACACACATGTTAATATGTCGCAATCAACCAATGACGCCTTTCCTACTGCGATTCATATTTCGACGTTACATTTATTAACGGAACTCCTTGAAACAATGGAATATATGTATTCTGTTTTTCAAGAGAAAGCAAAGCAATTTGACCCAATTATAAAAATGGGCAGAACTCACTTGCAGGATGCTGTCCCAATCCGGCTTGGCCAGGAATTTGAAGCATACAGCCGTGTACTAAATCGTGATATTAACCGCATCAAGCAATCACGACAGCATTTATACGAAGTAAATATGGGAGCAACCGCTGTAGGAACTGGCTTAAATGCAGAGCCTAAGTATATTGACTATGTTGTCGAATTTTTAGTCGATATCAGCGGACTCCCTTTGAAAAAAGCAGAGCACTTAGTGGACGGAACACAAAATACAGATGCCTATACAGAAGTGTCTTCTGCTTTAAAAATCTGTATGATTAACATGTCCAAGATAGCAAATGATTTACGTTTAATGGCTTCAGGTCCGAGGGCAGGATTAGGAGAAATTTCTTTAACTGCCCGTCAGCCTGGTTCCTCGATCATGCCGGGTAAAGTGAATCCGGTCATGCCTGAAATGATTAATCAAGTCGCCTTCCAAGTGATTGGAAACGATCATACCATCAGTATGGCATCTGAAGCTGGACAATTAGAATTGAACGTAATGGAGCCTGTGCTTGTCTTTAACCTCCATCAGTCAATCAGCATTATGAACAATGCATTTCGCGTCTTTACTGACCGCTGTTTAAAAAGTATTGAAGCAAATGAACAGCGCTTAACTGAATATGTTGAAAAGAGTGTCGGGCTTATTACCGCCGTAAATCCACATATTGGTTATGAAGTTGCCGCAAGGATTGCACGTGAAGCCATTGTCAAAGGCCGCTCTGTCCGGGAGCTTTGCCTGCAGTATGATGTGTTAACAGAAGAAGAATTAGATCTTATTCTCAACCCTTATGAAATGACAAACCCAGGTATTGCAGGGGCCTCCTTGTTAGAAAGAGATTAATGAAAAAAGGATGACTTCAAAAAGTCATCCTTTTTTCGAACCGTTCAGTTATTGATCAACATTCATATGTGGTTTACGCTTCCCCAAGCGTTATTCCCACTACCCCTTATTCCATAAAAATATTCCCTTTGTTATGCACGTATTTATTATGACAAGGTTATTATATAATAATTTTGAATTTATTACAAAATATAAACAATATTTTATTTTATGTCATTTCAATTTAGTTTCAAATAATGAAATATTAGATCTATTTATCATTATTTTATGCTTTTTAACTAACATATCTACTATATATATAATGAATTCTATGTGTTTTTAAAATTTTTAGAATATTTACTTTTCAAAATATTATTTTTGGTGTATAGTTTTATCTATAAGATAAAATATTTTATCAATATGTATTGAACTGACTTTTTAAAAGTAATAGGTATCGTTAAAATATACGGAATATTTTTTATATTTATAAGATTTAGTCGACCTTACCTTATTTCAGTCAATAACTATCTTTTATATAAATAAGGAGTGGATTCACATGCATGATTTTCATACTCATTTCATCCCTAGTGAAGTACTAGATTGGATAAAAAATAATAATAATACGGTTAATGCTCGATGGATCGTTAAAGAAACTACGAATGAAGAATCCCTCGTCATAAATGACAAGTACAGAATTGAATTAAAAAAGAATTCCATTCATTTGGAAGCGTTTTTACAAGGTCAGAAAAATGCTGGTATCCGCCATTCCATGGTCTCACCTGTCCCGCAGCTTTTTTTATATGACTTCCCTGCCGATATCAGCACGGAACTATCTAAAGTCTATAACCAGGCTCTAGCTCAGTTGGCAGCTAATCACCCAGATGAGATTTCTGCTTTAGGAATGGTTCCATTAGCTAATCCAGTCAAGGCAGCACAAGTATTAAATGAAGCTGTCAATCACGGCTTGAAAGGTGCGATTATCGGAACTGGATTTGATAAACTTATGCTTACGGATCCTTTCTTTAAAGCATTCTTTGAAGAAGCGAACCGATTGAAGGCCATCCTATTCATTCATCCGTTAGTAAATAATGATCCTCGTCTAAAAAGAAGAATGATGCCTAATTTAATAGGAGAACCATGGGATATAACTGTTTGTGCAACAGATCTAGTATTAAGCGGATTCGCTGATAAATATCCTGATGTAAAAATTATTTTTGCCCATGGCGGCGGATTCCTTCCATACCAAATCGGACGATTAGATAAAGGATATGAACAATGGGAAGTCGTTTCTGTCAATTTACAGGCTCCACCATCCCACTATCTGAAACGTTTTTGGTATGATTCCGTTCTTGGCAGTCAGGAAAGCATTGACCTTTTAATTAAAGCAGTCGGTGAAGACCGGGTCGTTCCTGGTTCAGATGCAAATCCTGCACTCTGGGAAGGCTCCTTAAATATTAGTGATAAAGGTGTTCATTCTTTATTAGCAGAGTCTATGAACCTCTCATGACTAAAGTCACGAGTTTCAGGGTTTATGCTAACGCACATTGACCACTTGAGGCGTGGAACACACAGCCGCTATCCCATTGGTGAAAGCCTTTGGGATTACTTTTCGTAGAATATTTGCTGCTCCGTTGACATCCGCATCTATAAGGAGCAGATTTTTTGTTCGATACATCCCTCTACTTATTCGTTTTCCGCTAAAGATGTGTTTCATAGTATTCCCAGATTGATAGGTTGGAATATCATCCTTATCTAGAAAAATAGCCTTTGATGTATAACTTTCCTCTGTTAAGATCACTGCAATACCTTCAGAGTTTGCCTTGTACGTAATAAGTTCGATTAACAGACAATGAGGAATTTGAACAAAGTTTTGATTATTTTTCTTTCCAAGATGGACTTCTTGTTTCCAATGCTCATTTTTACCAATCACAATGGTATCAATTTTGTTTTCTTTTGCTATTTTAATGATATTAAAACTTACCTTATGCAAGAAATCTTTTACTTTTCTATATCTATACTTATCTAATTCTATCAATCTTTTTGACTGGAAGGACCCATCATGATTCTTTTTACCGTTACGGAGTATAGCGTAATAGTGACTCCGCATCTTGTTATACCACTGATTAATAGATTTTATGATTCCTCCCTTAAATAGAATCGGAGTCATACCTGAATTGGATATAACTGTGCCGATATTATCAAGACCTAAATCAATCCCCATACATCGTTCTTTTTTGGCTAATACTTCTGCTTTTTCTCCATTAAAAATGACCAATTCTACTGTAAAAGAATCATATTTCGGTATGATTCTTACCTGTTGAAAACGGCCATTCAAATGGGCAAGTTTTCCGATGTTCAACTGGAATTTTGTTTTAGGAAACTTTAAATACTTCCCCTCTTTTATTTTACAAATTCGGTTAGAAAGTATGGTTTCTTTCCGACCACCCTTTGGTAAATAACCGGGAATAGAGGGTCTCCTACTATACTTTTCCGGATGAATTTTATAATCTTTTAGGCTTACAAAATAACTTTTCCAGTTTTGAACAACATTTTGGAGGACTTGCTGTTTTATTTGACCTGGTAAAGAATAATAATCTTTTTGTTTCATCGTTTTAAACAAACAATCAAGAAAGTTATAGCCAAGAAATGAATTCTCTTTTGTCGGTAAACCAAATAGATTTTTCTTTATTTCTTTTCGTTTTTCTTTAGGTTTAAGTGCCTCTTTTTGTAATTTTTTAAGGTAAGCATTTGATTGGATGTCATTCATTTTTTGAAGGTTGTTTCGGATCGTATCCATTACTTCTTTTTGTAAGGGTTGCAACTCCTTTACTTGGTTCAAAGCAGTATAGACTTGTCGAATATAGAAGTTAGTTATGTTATAGAGGTTATTGCTATTTAAACAGATTTCATCGAAATATTGATATAATTTATGTCCTTTTTTAATATCTATTTGATAGGTTCGATACTCTTTTTTCACTTCATTTTCATAGCTCATACGTTTATCCCCTATAAGAATATTTTATCAAACAGAACATTTGTTTGTAAAATTATATTCATTCAACGTTTTGAAAAGGCAAAAGCCATTTCATCCCACGACTGAAGTCACGGGTCTTCTTGGCTTTTTTACATAAAAAATTAATCCCCCATCTAGATTCTAGTGATCTCCTTTGGGGGATTATTTTATTTGCATTAATAAAGTATTTTCAATAGAATAAATTATTGTTAGAATATTTGTTATAAAAGATGATTATAAAAATATGACCACAACATAGAAAAGAGATGAACAAATGTCAAATCTAGCACGAAAAAAATTAAGTGATTTAGCCTATTCTGTATTGGACTTAGTTCCCGTATTAAAAGGCGGTTCTGCAGGCGATTCAATAAAAAACACAGTTGATCTGGCCAGACATGCAGAAAAATGGGGATATAAACGCTACTGGATGGCGGAACATCATAATAATCCTGGAATTGCCAGCTCCGCTACTCCTGTATTAATCGGACATGTTGCTGCCCATACTTCTTCCATTCGTGTGGGATCAGGCGGTGTTATGCTTCCAAACCACTCTTCACTCGTCGTTGCTGAGCAGTTTGGAACACTCGAGTCCATGTTTCCAGATCGAATTGATCTCGGTTTAGGACGTGCACCAGGCACGGATCAGTTGACTGCCCAGGCCTTAAGACGTGACTATCGAAGCGATGGTCAAGATTTTCCTGAGCAATTGGCAGAATTACGGGCCTATTTTCAGCCAGATACACATGCGAAGGATACGAGAGTCAGAGCCTTCCCCGGACAAGGATTACAAATACCGATCTGGCTGTTAGGCTCAAGCGGCTTTAGTGCCCAACTGGCAGGTTTACTAGGACTTCCGTTTTCATTCGCAAGCCATTTCTCACCTGAGAACACACTGCCGGCCCTCGCGTTGTATCGAAATAGCTTTAAGCCTTCAGATGTTATTGACAAACCTTATTCAATGGTGAGTGTAAATGTCATTGCAGCTGATAGTGATGAGGAAGCGCAAAGGCTTGCAACCACTTTACAGCAGTATCACTTAAATATCATTCGGAATACTCGCGGTCCACTGGAGCCGCCTGTTGACAATATTGAAAGCATTTGTAACGCTTATGAAAAAGCCTACCTAGATCAAAAGCTTGCCAAGTCCATTATTGGAAGTCCTGTAACGGTAAAAGCAGAGTTAGAAAGATTCTTGGAAGAAACACAGGCTGAGGAAATCATGATTAACAGCCAAATCTATGAACATCAAGCTCGATTACATTCATTTAAAATTGTTGCTGACATCTTAAATAGTGAGGCTTAATATATAGTCAGTGTCCTTAAACAACCGGTAAAAGTACATTCACCGGTTGTTTTTTTTACAAGTTTATCCTTTCTTCTTTGACGATAGCTATAGATTAGTTCCTTTGAATTCATGTGTATTAATTGATAGAATGTTTGTATAGTTCGAGATTAATTAATAGAAAGTAGATGAAATTATGACGAACCCAGCTTTCAGCGTTCCATACTCTGTACTTGATTTGTCGCCAATTATACAAGGCGGCACGGCAGCAGATTCTTTTCAACATACGGTTGATTTAGCGAAGCATGCTGAGAAATTAGGATATAAACGTTACTGGCTGGCAGAACATCATAATATTCCCGGCATCGGCAGCTCAGCTACAACCATTTTAATTGGACATGTTGCCGCTCACACTTCAACAATCCGTGTGGGATCTGGAGGAATTATGCTCCCAAATCATGCTCCGCTCATTATTGCAGAGCAATTTGGTACACTAGAGTCTTTATTTCCAGGAAGAATCGATTTAGGTCTTGGACGGGCCCCTGGTACAGATCAATTGACAGCCTATGCCCTGCGACGCGATCGCAGAAACGATGGTCAGGATTTCCCTGAACAATTGGCTGAACTGGAGGGATATTTCCGAACAGAAACAACTCCAACAAAACCGAGAGTCAGGGCAATTCCTGGTCAAGGCTTACAGATTCCTATCTGGCTGTTAGGTTCAAGTGGTTTTAGTGCTCAACTGGCGGGTCACCTTGGGCTTCCGTTTGCCTTTGCCAGCCACTTTGCACCAGAAAATACATTCCCTGCCCTCCATTTATACCGAAATAGCTTTCGCCCTTCCAACGTATTGAATAAGCCGTATACGATGGTCGCAGTCAACATCATAGCTGCTGACACTGATAAAGAAGCCATAAGATTATCAACGTCGCTTCAACAGCAGCATCTGCATCTCCTTCGAAACAATCCGATACTTTTACAGCCTCCGGTTGATGATATGGATGAGCTTTGCAGCGAATTTGAAAAAGCGATTCTACAACAGAAGCTAAGTCACTCCATAATCGGTGGTCCATTAACGATTAAAGAAAAACTAACCAAATTCTTGCTTGAAACGAAAGCGGATGAAATCATGATTAACGGACAAATTTATGACCATCAAGCTCGTTTACATTCCTATAATATTATAGGAAACATCATGAATGGTTCAATATAAAAACCATAAAGGAGCCTATTTCTAATAAGGCTCCTTTCATCTAGTTATTTTCTATTGGTATCCATAACTTATTGAAGAATGGATTGTTCTCTGCTTCGAAGTGATTCCGGGATATAAATGCAGAATGGTTCGCTTTCTAAATAATCACCTGTTATCGCATAGCTTCTTGACCTGGAACCCCCGCAAATATTCCTGTATTCACACACCCCACATTTCCCTTTGTAGTATTCTGGCTGTCTTAACTCTTTAAATACTTTTGCTTCCCGATAAATAGCTGCCAATGGGGTTTCCCTCACATTGCCTGCTTTAATAGGAAGCAAGCCGCTTGGAAATACATCACCAATATGAGAAACAAATGCAAAACCATTCCCGTCATTTACCCCTTTTGGTGCCCGTTTTAAGCCGTCATTTCTTGAAGCCATATCTGTCGTAATGCTATCCTCATAGTGAATGATGCCTTTTTCGATTTTTTTCTCCCACATTTTTTGTTGTAATACAACACGACGATAAGCTTGAGCCGCAGTTGTTTTAATATCAAAAGGGGCCGTTTTACTTAATTCATACAGCCAAAGAAATACCTTTTCATGCTCAACAGGACTTATGCAGTCATACAGTTGTCCCCTTCCGGTTGGAACCAAGAGGAAAATATACCACATAACCGCTTTTAATTCGGCTACTAATTTTGCCATTTCTTCTAAATGTTCATAATTATAGCGTGAAATCACTGTATTAACTTGGACCGGCATCTTCAATTCATTTAAATATTTTATTTTTTCGATGGTTAGATCAAACGACCCTGGCGTACCGCGAAATTGATCATGAATTTCAGATGTTGGTGCATCAAGACTAAAGCCCCACCGTGCCAAACCTACCTCTTTTGCTTGCTCCATTTTCTCTTTTGTCACATTTTCAGTTGCACTTGGCGTCATCGAAACCCGCATACCTTTATTAACGGCATATTGGGCCAGCTCAAATAGATCCTCTCTTAACATACAATCCCCACCCGTAAAAACAAGCATCGGATTGTTCATTTCATAAATCTCATCAATTAGTTTAAGGCCTTCCTCATGTGTTAATTCCCGCGCGTCTGGAGTTAACTGTGCATTAGCTCGACAGTGGACACATTTCAATTGACACGCCCGGGTTACCTCCCATATGACAATAAAGGGATTTTCGTTATAATCAACTTTGATTCCATGCGGATGTGGATACGGCTGTTTTCCCTGTTTCATTACAATCACCAGTCTTTTAATATTTTCACTACACTATTCCCTTATTTTAAGATAAGAATCAGCTTCTTTAAGCAACTTTTATCACACTTGATCTTTAGAGATAATGTAAACTTTCATATAATGAAAAGAATAATCTTTACAGTTATTTAACAGGAGTTTAAGAAAATAATTGATTTCTCCCAATATAATAAATTGAAAACATTTAATTTATTGAGGGGGATTACATGAGAATTACCATTGCAGGCATTGGTTATGTCGGTTTAGTGACTGGTGTTTGTTTAGCAGAATTAGGGCATGAAATCACCTGTGTCGATCTACAAGAAAGTAAAATCGCCATGCTTAATGCCGGCCGTTCCCCTATTTTCGAACCAGGTTTAGAATCCCTTCTAGCAAAAAATATGTCGTGCGGCCGCCTGCAATTTACAACAAATCCAGAAATGGCTTATAAACAAGCAGAGATCATATTTATTACCGTAGGTACACCCGCTAGCGACGACGGTACGGCAGATTTACGCCACGTTACAGCTGTTGCCGATACCATTGCCATGTACATTAAAAATGATGTAATCATTTGTATAAAAAGTACGGTTCCCGTCGGTACAAATGAAAAAGTAAAACAAACCATCGATCGACAAAAAAACGCTGATAGCAATACAACTGTGATTTCTAATCCCGAATTCCTTCGCGAGGGTTCTGCTATTTTCGATTTCTTTCATGGAGACCGAATCGTCATAGGTTCAGATAACCCAGAAGCCGCAGCAGTGATCGAGAATCTATATGCACCCTTACATATCCCTGTCATTAAGACAAATATTAGAAGTGCTGAAATGATTAAATATGCTTCCAATGCTTTTTTAGCAACTAAAATCAGCTTTATTAATGAAATTGCTGTGATTTGTGAAAAGCTGAATGCCAATATTGATGAAGTGGTTATGGGTATCGGCAGTGATAAAAGGATTGGTGATCAATTTCTGAGAGCAGGAATCGGATACGGTGGGTCTTGTTTTCCGAAGGATACGAATGCTCTCGCACAGCTTGCCGGGAATATGCAGCATCCCTTTGAATTACTAGAAGCAGTCATCAAAGTGAACAATCGTCAACAGTCTTTACCCATTAAAAAGGCTAAAGAAGTTATCACCTCATTAGCAGGAAAAAAAGTATCTGTACTTGGTCTTGCTTTTAAGCCTGGCACTGACGATATACGTGAATCCGCTTCATTGAAAATAATGAAAGAATTACAGCAAGAAAAAGCAATTGTCACGGCCTATGACCCAGTAGCTGTTCCTAATATGAAAAAAGAATTAGGAAATGATTTCTCTTATACAGATGATATCCGCGAAGCGCTTTGGAACAGTGAATTAGCGATCATTGCAACAGAATGGGAACAAATAAAACAGTTCCCGATATCTTTGTATGCTGAATATATGAAGGAACCTATCATTATTGATGGACGGAACTGTTATTCAATTGATGAAGTCAAAAAGCATTCCATCCATTATGTATCAATTGGCAGACCGTCCCATTCTCCTAAAACTCAAAAAGAAAATCTCTAGTCACATTTATATAAAATTAACATTCCTTTATCATTCGCTAAACAACCATTCTGTACCATATAACTATAATTCACACCATGATGGTAAAGGAGTGCAGACCATGCCAAGACTACTATTATCTTTTTATCAATTTGAATGTCTAGTATTTCAAAAGGTAAACTCCCATTTTGATAAAAAAACACTCAATATCTTCTTTAGTACCATTACACATGCTGGAGGAGCTGTATTTATAATTGGTTCTACGATCCTATTAATTTTATTAACATCCAATCAGATAAAAATAACAGCTATTTCAAGTGCTACTGCCTTAGCTGTCAGTCATCTGCCTGTTCAATTGATTAAAAAGCTCTTTCCACGGAAAAGACCTTATTTAACATTAGAAAAGACAAAAGTTCCACTGAATCCATTACAGGATCATTCATTTCCATCAGGGCACACAACAGCCATTTTTTCTGTTATTATTCCCTTTGTCCTGTTAAATCCATATCTTGCGTTGATTCTCATCCCACTAGGATTTTGTGTCGGTTTGTCGAGAATATATTTAGGCCTTCATTATCCGTCGGATGTCATAGCTGGAATACTGCTGGGAACTAGTGTGGGAACCCTTTCTTTTTTGCTATTTTTTTAGCTTAAAGCTTTAAAATCATCTTAAGGGGGTAGTAGGATGAAAGTGGCTATTTTCACAGATACGTTTTACCCGGAAATAAACGGAGTTGCCCGGACGTTAAAGAAATTTACCGATCATTTATCTGAACAACATATTGACTTTAAAGTCTTTGCCCCCAAAACCTCCTCTAGTGAATATGTCACAGAAAATATTCACCGTTTTGGAAGTCTTTCTTTTTTCTTGTATCCCGAGTGCCGTATCGCACTTCCAAATGTGATGAAGATAAAAACGGAATTAGAATGCTTTTCTCCTGATATTATTCATGTTGCAACACCTTTCAACTTAGGACTTTGCGGGATTTATTTTGCAAAAAAATTCGATATTCCGCTTGTCGGTTCCTATCATACTGACTTTGATCAATATTTAGCCTATTATGAGCTCCATTTATTATCCAAATGGGTTTGGAGTTATATGGCTTGGTTTCACAATCAGCTTGAAACCACTTTTGTCCCGTCAATTGAGACACGCCAGCAATTAAAAGAGCGGAATTTTAAGAATTTAAAAATATGGCCGCGTGGAGTAGATTGTCAGCTTTTTCACCCTTTTTACGATAAAAGTTCCGTTCGAAAGAAATACGGCCTTTCAAAAAAATATCTGCTTTCGTTTGTCTCAAGACTTGCACCTGAAAAGGATGTAAACACTCTCCTTCACATAGCAAAAACAATTCCACAAGAAATAAATAAGGATATTGAATGGTTATGGGTTGGAGATGGACCAATAAGGGAGGTTCTTGAAAAAGAAGCACCAGAAAATGTGACTTTTACTGGCTATTTAAAAGGAAAGGATCTGGCCGAAATATATAGTGCATCTGATTTATTTGTTTTTCCATCTCCGACAGAAACCTTCGGCAATGTTGTCCTCGAAGCACTCGCAAGCGGGACACCTGTTATTGGTGCGGATTCCGGCGGCGTGAAAAATGTGATTACTTCAGGAAAAACCGGTTTTTTGTGTGCGCCAGGTGAAGCGGATGAATATAATCAGGCAATCGTACATCTATTATCCCATGACAGCTTACGGTGGCAAATGGGGATGGAAGGGCGAAATTATGCCTTAACACAGCGCTGGGAAAACATTTTTAACCAGCTTCTCAGCGATTATCATCATGTAATAAGGAAAGTAAATCGTGAAATTTATGCCTAAAATAATAAAAAGGAACAGACTGGAGCTTTATCGAAACCAGCCTGTTCCTTTTTATTAGAAAGATGTGATCTCTCTACTATTACTTTATAATCTTACATAATTTTTCAACAGATGCAGTTAAACGATTATTTACTTCCTCTTCTAATGTTACTTTTCCATCTTCCGTCCAAAGGGCTTGCGAATCATGGATAAAGACTCCTGCTTCAATATGATTCGCACCTAAAACGGATAGGACAGGTTTAAGCGCATATTCCATCATAAGAAGATGCGCCTTTGTTCCTCCCATTATAATAGGAAGTAATACCTTATTTTCTAATCCTTTTTCAGGAATTAAATCTAAAAAGGCTTTTAGTATTCCTGTATAGGAGGCTTTATAGATTGGTGTAGCGATAATGACAGCATCAGCATCGGCTATTTGTTGATTGGCTGCTTTAATAACTGCGCTATTCCAATTAGCATGAAGTAAATCCTCTGCAGGTAAATCAACAACATCAATATGATCCACTTGACATCCTTGCTGATTAATTTGTTCTGCTACATAGTCAACGACACCGTGTAGACGTGATGGTTTCGTTGGTGTCCCTGTAATAATAACAATATTCTTCAATAAAATCTCTCCTTATTATTACAATATCAAACAAGATCACAAACTTAGTTACTCATGAATCCTTCTTAAGAATGATCCTACATGGTAGATTACGCTTTAGAAATGATTTTGCTTAACCGGGTTCTCTGGTCTGCTTACTTTTTTTAGTTCATGACGCAGCCATGCCACTACATCAATCATATTATTTCTGGTCACTTTATGCTCTGTAGGATAAATCGTAAATTTTACTGATCCTGCCTTGTCCCGGAAGTAATCATAGTTAGCCTGCCCTACAGGTAACGGGAAAATGGGGTCATTTTCACCCTGACAAAGGAAGACGGACAAATGTTCCAGTGGTTTTAATGAGGATGCTGTTTTAATAAACTCTGGAATATACCCATTCATTGGTACAATCCCATTAATCTTTTCTCCTAACAAAAGCGCTAAACTCATACTAAGAATTGCACCTTGACTAAATCCTATTAAATAAACACGATTCTGATCGATAGGATAGGTTTCAAAAGCATATTCAAGATAACTTTTCAATTTCTCAACTGCGCTGTCAAACTGATCGCGTTCTGGATTTCCATATCCCTTAAGATAGTAATAGGCATAACCTTTTTCATAAGGTAAATCACCACGAACACCAATGATAATATAATCTTCCTGCAGCTCTCCGACAGCATCCATTAAAAACTGCACATCATAGCCAATTCCATGTAGGGCAAAAATAACTGGGTATTCTCTACCGTTTTCGATGTTTTTCGGTAATGTAATGCTATATTCATAGGGACTATTCATCACGATTTCCTCCTATATAGTAAAATAGCCTAAATAATGACTGGTTCCTCGTCTTTAAAGACCCAATACGTCAATAATTCCATAATTTTTTGAAAAAACCCTCTTTTATTTATCCATTTTATCAGAGGCCTGTTTTGAAAAATCCTGCTTAAGTATGGAATACAACATGACATCAATAAAACCATCCTTTGTCTTTTCAGATTGTCGAAGTAGACCTTCGTAAGAAAATCCCAGCCTTTCTAATAGCTTTATTGACCGCTCGTTTTTTGGCGCAACTTTCGCCTCGATTCGATTCAAGTGTAACTCTTGAAAACCATATCTCAACAATGTCATTACGACTTCAGATGCAAATCCCCTGCCCCAATACTCTTTCCCTAAATCATAGCCCACTTCTGCTTTCGCATTATCATAATCAAAATAATTGAAACCACAGCTGCCAATGATTTCATCATTTTTCATTGTGATAATCGTATAGCGGTTTGCCTGTTTCTTTGCCGCAAATTTATTTAACAGATCAATCATTGTAATCGCTTCTTC
The DNA here is from genome assembly GCF_036670025.1 of Niallia oryzisoli. Classification (NCBI taxonomy): domain Bacteria; kingdom Bacillati; phylum Bacillota; class Bacilli; order Caryophanales; family Bacillaceae; genus Niallia; species Niallia oryzisoli. The sequence continues at coordinate 3,417,011 of NZ_CP137640.1, forward strand.
TACAGTCGTAAACGTTTCAATATTCATATAGCGGGTCACCATTGGATCTGACCAAAATTTGAACAATGCAGGTGCATGTTCTCGTTCTGACTGGACCAGCTTTATTCTTTCTAATTGTAATTGTGATTTCACATATGATCCTCCATTCATGGTGACACAAGGATTTTACATAGTTAAACAGGTAAAAACTCCCTTTTTGATCACTACAATAATTTTACTAAATTTTTCCTAATAATAAAATCAGATCAATGTTAATTTATTAATTATTTGTTAAGGGAACGCAAACTACAGTTTAAAGATTATTAATTATCTGAAAATAACCTTTTTTTTGCCTCTTTAGCCTGTATACTAAAAATGCAATAAATCTTGCAACATTCAAGGAGGTAAACAATGATGAAAAACTTCAAACAGTGGCTTTTAGTTTTATTAGCAACCTTTATGTTTGTAGGTGTTGCTGCCGGATGTACGAACGAGGAACCAACAGAAGGAACAGAAACAGAAGAAAATCAAATTGATGAAGGTACTGAAACAGAGGATGGTACTGAGGATGGTACTGAAGAAGGTACTGAAGAAGGTACTAAAGATAATACTGAAGAAAAAGCTGAATAATTGGAATCAGAGAGCTGAACTCAAAGGAGTTCAGCTCTCGTTCTTTATCGGCAAAATAATTATATGAAAAAGGCATTGCCATAATGAAACTTTTCCTTTAGATTTACGTACTAGTTAGTATTCTATTTAAAGGGAGAACATGCAAGTGACTGAATCTAAAAAATGGTTAACAGAAGAATTAACAAAAGTGGAGTCTTGGGAAAAGGATCAAGGTGATTTATGGTTCTGGGAAAAACTTGGACGGCTTCCGTTTAAAATCATCGATAAATGGACACCTGATTTTATTCAGAAAAAAATTGGTGTCATCATCGATGAATTGGGACAATATGTGCAAACCGGCGGGAGCTACTTAAGCTCTGTCTCTTCCCTCTCCTCCTACTATCCTGATTTATCGGTACATAGCTTAGAGGATGCAGCCAAACTGGACATTTCCACAATGGATCAAGCTGTTGAAAAATTATCAGGCACAAGAAAAAAGCTTGCGACCATACAAGGGGCCAGTACTGGAATTGGAGGGATTTTCACGTTAACGATTGATATTCCCCTCCTCCTCGGTCTGCAATTAAAAACATTACAGGATATTGCTATTTGCTATGGCTACGATCCGAATGATAAAAAAGAACGTTTATTTATTGTAAAATGTCTTCAGTTTGTTTCTGCAGATATTGTAGGTAAAAATGCCATCCTTTCACAATTATCAACATTCGATCTTAAAGATGATACAGCAAAAAGAGAGGCATTATCAGAACTTCAAGGCTGGCGTGAAGTGGTATTCACTTATAGAGATCAAATGGGCTGGAAAAAGCTCTTTCAAATGATCCCTATTGCCGGACTCGTTTTTGGTGCATTTATCAATCGATCGGCAGTCAATGATGTCGCTGAAGCAGGAATGATGCTCTATCGTAAGAGAAGAATTATCGAAAGACTTTCCGCAGAACCTAAAACCGTTTTAGAAGAGTCTTGATTTCCCTCACCTGGAAATCAGGACTCTTTTTTGTCTTTTATGAAGCAAAAAAAGACTAGCTTCTAGGTTTATAACGTCCATTTTCACAAAAATTTAATCTCCATATTCCGTGCTGAGCAGTGATATTTGGCCCTGAGAGCCGATTATACTCATTTAGCATTACATCTCTTCACATATCCTCACTAATTGAATCGAATACTCATAACTTTCGTAAAATTCCTTGATTATGTTTTTTTTGATTGTTAGTATAAGAGCGTTGAAACAAAACAAGAACAAAATTACGAACACAACGGGAGAGGTTGCATGTTAAAAAAGAAAAGTATTGCCTTTATTGGTGCTGGATCGATGGCCGAAGCAATGATTTCAGGGATTGTAAAAGCCGAGAAAATACCGCCAAATCAAATCGTCATTTTAAATCGAAGCAATCAAGAACGTCTGAAGCAGCTCGAAACCGCATATGGAATTAAAGGTGCTGTAATTCACGAACTGGATTTCAGCAAGATTGATATAATAGTCCTCGCAATGAAACCAAAAGATGCACAAACAGCACTACACTCTATTCGTGACTACATTCAACCACATCACATCATTTTATCTGTTTTAGCTGGGATTACAACCTCATTTATTGAACATTTCTTCCCTTCCGGGCAACAGGTGATTCGCGTTATGCCGAATACCTCAAGTATGATTGGAGAATCTGCAACAGGCATTTCTTCCGGAAAGCACACTCTCCAAGACAATCTGTTCATTGCCAAAGAATTATTAGAATGCTTCGGTAAAGTATATGTCATTCCAGAAGACAAAATGGACCTATTTACAGGAATTGCCGGCAGCGGCCCTGCTTATTTTTACTACTTAATGGAGCATATGGAGAAGCAGGCAGTTGCCGGAGGTTTGTCAGAAGAAGCGGCCCGTCAAATCATTGCTCAAACCATATTTGGTGCGGCAAAAATGATTTTGGAACAGAACGAAACGCCGGCTGCCTTAAGACAAAAGGTCACATCACCAAATGGAACTACTGCCAAAGGATTACACGCACTCCACATCAACGGCGCTGGTACCGCAATTAAAATAGCCATTCAAGAAGCATCTGGCCGTTCTAGAGAAATAACTTCAAAGTTTAATAAATTTAATACAGGGGTGATTAGATGACCTCGAATGCAAAGCTGCAGAGAATTGTGATCAAAATTGGCAGCAGTTCTTTAACCAGTCGTCATGGAGAAATTAGTCATAAAAAACTTGAAAAATTAGCAGATGAAATTGTGCATCTTAAGGATCTCGGACATGAGGTTGTACTTGTTTCATCAGGTGCTATTGCAGCCGGCTATCGAAAACTAGGCTGTCTGAAACGGCCCAGTTCATTGCCGGAAAAACAAGCAGCTGCCTCTATCGGCCAAGGTCTCTTAATGGAATCCTATTCGAAGCTATTTCTATCAAACGGCTACGTTGCATCGCAAATATTAATCACAAGAAGCGATTTTCTAGATGAAGACCGTTATAAAAATATGCGAAATACATTAAATGTTTTATTAGAAAGAGGCATTATCCCGATTGTTAATGAAAATGACACCGTAACAATTGACCGCTTAAAATTTGGCGACAATGATACGCTATCGGCAAAAGTTGCAGGAATAATCGATGCAGACCAGTTAGTTATTTTATCAGATATCGATGGGCTGTATGATGCTGATCCAAGTAAACATCTTCATGCATCATTAGTGGAACATGTCAATGAAATTACCGCTGAAATTGAAGCTTCTGCCGGTGGTTCCGGGAGTTCTGTTGGCACAGGCGGGATGAAATCAAAAATTGAGGCTGTCAAAATTGCCATGGCTTCAGGAATCACAACTTTTTTAGGCAACGCAAGCAAGAAAAATATTGTGAAGGATGCTGTTATAGGTAAGGCAAGAGGAACTTACTTTAAAGCAGATACACCTGCCCTTCATTTAAATCAACGAAAAAAATGGATTGCCTTCCATTCACATCCTGAAGGTGAAATCATTATTACCAAAGAGGCAAAAATACGTATGGTGGAAGAACATAAAAGTTTACTGGCATCAGGAATACAAGATTTGAATGGTCAATTTGAAAAAGGTGCAGTTATTCGAATAATTGACACATCTGGTCATGAAGTTGGTTGCGGCGTTGTCAATTACTCAAATGAAGATTTACTTTACTTATCCAAACATAGTTCAGATACAAGAATTAGCCAGCCATATGTAATCGATATTAATCATTTTGTCTGTCATTTAGATGTACCAATTACGGTTTAAAGGCTTCTTCTGACCTCATTACGTCGATATCTTTTAAGGAGGTGATATGAATGGAAGAATTCGCATTGACGGCTGCAACCTGGGCATGGCTACTTATTCCCATGCCATTATTAATCATCCTTTGCATCATTACTTATTTTACTGAAAAAAACTCTTCAAACTATACATTAAAAAAGGAGAGGATGGAACAGAATGGATATTAATATCCCCACGTTAACATCTATTATTATTTATTTAGTCGGGATGATGATCATCGGTATTTATGCTACTATGAAAACAAAAGATTTGTCTGATTATGTGCTGGGCGGCAGACAGCTCGGCGGAGGTGTGGCTGCGCTTAGTGCAGGCGCCTCTGATATGAGCGGATGGCTGTTATTGGGACTGCCTGGAGCCATGTATGTAGGCGGTATGAGTGAAATATGGCTTCCAATCGGGCTCGCAGCCGGCGCTTATCTAAACTGGCAGTTTATTGCTAAACCATTACGTGTCTATACTGAAGTCGCAAATGATTCGATAACGGTACCTGATTATTTTGAAAATCGATTCCATGATCACTCCAAAATTCTCCGCATTGTTTCAGCCATTGTTATTCTTGTATTCTTTACATTCTATACCTCATCAAGCCTTGTCGGCGGAGCAATATTATTAGAGAATTCTTTTGGAATGGACTATAAGCTTGCCTTATGGGTTGGAGCAGCCGTTATCCTTTCGTATACGTTATTTGGAGGGTTCCTTGCAGCAAGCTGGACTGACTTTATTCAAGGAATCTTAATGTTTTTGGCATTACTCATTGTTCCTGCTGCAGCGATCTATGAGCTTGGCGGCTGGAACGAGACGGTCCAAATGATTGGCAGCATTGATACCTCCCATCTTAATGTTTATTCCGGTGCAACTGCTGTTGGTGTTATTTCCTTGTTGGCATGGGGATTAGGGTATTTTGGCCAGCCGCACATTATCGTTCGCTTTATGGGTGTTAAGTCTACGAAGGAAATTCCAAAGGCCCGTTTAATTGGGATGGTTTGGATGATTCTATCCCTTTTTGGCGCTATTTTTGTTGGGTTTGCCGGGATCTCCTACTTTGCAGATTCACCGTTAGAAAACTCTGAAACGGTTTTTATTATGTTTTCCCAAGTTTTATTTAACCCTTGGGTAGCAGGCTTTCTCCTTGCAGCCATTCTTTCAGCAATCATGAGTACAGTAGACTCACAATTACTTGTTTCTTCAAGTGCATTAGCAAATGACTTCTATAAAGCAATGTTTAAAAAAGACGCTTCCCAAAAGGAAGAAATGATTGTTGGAAGAATTGCTGTTTTCGGTATCGCAATTATTGCGATCCTATTGGGCTATGATCCTGATAGTAAAATTCTGGAGCTTGTCAGTTATGCGTGGGCCGGTTTTGGAGCAGCTTTTGGTCCTGTTATTATCCTCAGCTTATTCTGGAAACGTATGACTAGAAACGGAGCCCTTGCCGGTATTATAGTCGGCGCATTAACGGTAATCATCTGGGCCAAGTTGACAGGTGGACTATTCGATATTTATGAGCTAGCACCAGGCTTTTTATTTGGAACTTTAGCCATTGTCATTGTCAGCCTGATTGATAAAGCTCCATCTACCGCTGTGAAAGAAAATTTCGATATGTATAAAGCGATTGTAAAAGAAACCTAATCATATGATTAGGTTTCTTTATTCTTGTACCTACTCTTTTCTTTTTGATTATTCAGGTAATTGTTTATATGGGGGGATTTTTGGTGATGAAGACTTTCTATGAAGTATCAGCTCTGATTAGCAGTGGTTTTCACAAGTTCTTTTTCTTTTACTGGAAGCGGTCTGAAATAGAATAAACGATATACAGCTTTATCCATACAGAATGCACAATTAGTATTATTCTCTGGTGGTACTTTTTCGATATGCGGTGCAGAGATTTCTTTTAATCCATCTGTTACATGATTTCTACAAACTAATAACATTCCGATCCCCTCCAGGAATTTTTTGGACAAATGTCATTTTAATATAGCAAATGAGTTTTCCAATTTAATAGAATAAATATATTGTTTTACGAAGAAAGTATTAAACTAAACCATAAATATCGAGTGTTTATGGTTATATTCTATCAAAATCTCTTAATTATCGTCAAATAAATTTTCCAAATATTTAAAATAGTTAACAACATTTCCATAGTGTAAAGTATTTTAAAAAAATATCAAACAAAAAAGCCAAGGTAAAGTCCTTGACTTTTTTGTTTGATATTAATTTTAGTTATTTTTTTAAATGATATGGTACTGTTGTAATGACTACATTCTTCCGATAAAGCAAAATCGCCCGAATCAAAATACTTGACTGGTTATGAAGTATATTATGCCAGCCCTTCTTCAAAATAAATTGCGGAATGATGACAGTCACGCAGTAGTTGTTTTCTGCTGCTTTATGTTCAACTGTATCGATAAACTTTGTTAATGGTTGAATAATACTACGATAATGCGAGTGTAACGTTACTAACCTCACATCCGGCTGCCAGTTTTTCCACTTTTCCTCCAGTTTCTTTTCAGCATCTCTTTCAAAAGAAACATTAACGGCAATGATCTGATTGGGAGAAAGTGATTTTGCATAGTTTAAAGAGTTCTCCACAACCTTTGTTATACCAGCTACCGGTACAATGATCACATTTCCTTCAATTGGTGTTTTTTCCATACTTTGAGCAATCCTTAATTGTTCTCCAATCGATACATAGTGCCTATTAACTTGATGAAAGATAGCAATGATAATTGGTAAAAAAACTATAACTGGCCAAACCTGCGGAAACTTTGTCAAAAAGAACACAATGGTAACAACAAAGCTGATTAGAGCGCCAAGTGTATTGATGCAAAGCTTTGTTTGCCACCCGGCAGGTTTTTCACGAATCCATTTTACAACCATACCTGTTTGCGCCAAAGTAAATGGAATAAAAACGCCTACTGCATACAGAGGAATAAGATGTTCTGTTTGACCGCCGAATCCAATTATTAATATAATAGAAGAAAGTCCTAGGATGATAATGCCATTTGAATAGCCCAGGCGATCGCCTCTAATCGTAAACATTCTAGGGATAAACTTATCATTTGCCAGATTCACAGCAAGCAGCGGAAAAGCTGAATACCCTGTATTGGCAGCCAGTATTAGAATCAAGGCTGTTGTTCCTTGGATAAAGAAATACATGAAATGACGGCCAAAAATCTCTTCTGCAATTTGCGATACAACCGTTACCTCTTCCCTAGGCGAAATTCCGTAAAAATAAGCAAGGCAGACAATTCCCGAGAATAATGCTGCAAGTAATATACCCATTGCAATAAGTGTCTTTGCTGCATTGTTTGGTGCAGGCTCTTTAAAGTTTGGGATCGCATTTGAAATGGCCTCAACCCCTGTTAATGCAGAGCTTCCAGATGCGAAAGCTCTTAAAAGGATAAATAAGCTGATTCCTGCTACCGGAGTACCAATCGGAGCAGATAGCTCAGGAGACACTCCTCCAGTTATGATTTGATATAAACCAGAACCAATTAAAATAAGGAGTGCCAGCACGAATAAATACACAGGATAAGCCAAAACAGTTGCTGACTCCGTAACACCTCTCAAGTTTAAAATCGTTAAAATGAAAACAAAGAATATTGCAATTGGGACATTATATTCATGTAAAACAGGAAAAGCCGAGGTTATCGCATCCGTTCCGGCAGATACACTAACTGCCACAGTTAAAATGTAGTCTACCAATAATGAACCCCCAGCTATTAAACCAGGGTTTACACCGAGATTTTCTTTTGATACAACATAGGCTCCACCGCCGTAAGGATAAGCAAAGATGATTTGCCGGTAAGATAAAATGAGAGCGGCCAAAAGAATCAAGACGCCCATCGCAATCGGAATTGAATACCAGAACGCGGCTGCACCAATGGTTACTAAAACAATTAGTATTTGTTCAGGACCATAGGCAACCGATGATAAAGCATCTGAAGATAGTATGGCTAATGCTTTTGTTTTATTCAGCTTTTGTTCCCCTAATTCAGTTGATTTTAATGGACGTCCGATCAGTAATCTTTTAATAGAAGAAACCATTTTTATTTCACCATCCAAAAAGCGTAAAAATATACTAAACTTTAAAAATAAAAAAATGCCTACAAGTCATCGAGAAATAGACCTGTAGACATTATGTTTTTTGTCTCACAAGCTCCACCTTCCTTCTCATATAACGCTTACGAGGTTAGCTGTCGGATTCGGGCCATTTGAGTAGCCCTACCTAAAAAGGATTCACCCCATGGATGACGTATCATCCTGTAAAATGGTTCCCCCGCACCTAAAGGTTTCAGCGATTTAAGAATTTGAAACTGATGATTATATTACTCCTGTTAGATAAAAATGTAAATAAAAATTTTCACTCTTTGAATAAATTTCTTCCAGTGTTAGATAAAGTAATAATAATTGGAGGTATGACATGTATAAAGACAATAAAGACAATAAACCTTTATTTTCTGATGAATTTTTAGAGGAGTTAGCCAAGGACATTAATGAACTATATGGCAGCCATCCTGATAAGGACGCAGAGGAGGCTCAGGAACCATTTGAAAAAAATGAAGGGACAGCCTGACAACGTTTAAAACGTTTTTAGGCTGTCCTTTTGTTAAAAAAATCTTATAAACTATCCCCAAAATCAGCCCTGAATTTTCCTACTAAATCCGATTCCCAATTTGAAGTTGTGTCCAATTTCCCAAAGAAGAACCGCAATACACTTGGTTCTTCAACAAATTTCAAGCCCCCGATCAACTTGCGATTTTCATAGAGCCAAGCAATTCTGTCTATTGCATAGTTGACTTGTGACAGGGTATATACTCGCCTTGGCATTGCGAGACGAACCAGCTCCATGTTGGAATACGTTTCATTACCATCTTCGTCCCTTTGTTCAGACAACGTCCCTCTTTCCATCCCGCGGACACCACTCACTAGATAAAGAGCTGCAGCTAATGCTCCTGCAGGATATTCCTTTTGCGGAATATGGTCAACAAATTCCATTGCATTTATATGACAGCCAAGACCTCCTGGAGGCGTTACGACTGGTACCCCTTTTTTCTGCAATTCCTTTGCCATATAAGCAATAAACTCAGGACCCTGATTGATCATTTCTTCATCCATTGTTTCATCAAGTCCTACGACTATAGCTTCCATTTCACGAACGGACATTCCTCCATAGGTTAAAAAGCCTTCATACAGAGTAATATACTCACGCATTTTCATGTAAATCTCTTCATTATTTGTACAAATTCCGCCCCCGCGGGCACATCCAAGCTTTCTTGCGGAGAAATAGATAATATCTGAAAGATCTGCCATTTCGCGTGTAATCTCGCGAATACTATTATTTTTGCAGGCCACTTCACGTGTTTTTATAAAATGAAGATTATCTGCCAGCAAGCTCGCATCAAGGACAAGGATTATTCCATACTCATCACAAACTTTACGAACTTCACGCATATTTTCAAGTGAAAACGGCTGACCACCGATTAGATTCGTTCCCGCTTCAAGGCGGACAAATGGAATATTTTCTTTTCCATTTGTTTCGATAACATCCCTTAATTTTGCAATATCCATATTCCCTTTGAATAGATCATCACTTGTAATTTTCAATGCTTCATCTTTAAAAACTTCCTCTACTCTTCCGCCATTTATTACAATATGGGATTTTGTCGTTGTAAAATGATAGTTCATTGGTACAACGGAGCCTTTTTTCACGAATGATTTCGAAAGAATATTTTCGCATGCCCTTCCTTGGTGGGCAGGAAGGAAATATTTCTTGCCAAAAATCTCGTTAATTTTATTCTCTAGTTTGGTAAAGGTACCGGATCCTGCATAGCTGTCATCTGCTTCCATCATCGCTGCCTGCTGTTTATCACTCATCGCATTAACACCGCTGTCTGTTAACATATCCATGAAAACATCACGGTTCTTTAATAAAAAGGTATTATAGCCAGCTTCTGCAATCGCGTCCAAACGGCGTTCGATTGGCGGTAAATTTAGTTTTTGTACGATGCGCACTTTGTGCATCTCAAGCGGGACATCATTTCCGTAATAAAATTTTATGTTTGACATGGTTTCTCCACTCCCAGATAAGATATTTATTTGTCTAAAATAAAATAAATACAATATGATAATAATAAATCTAAAAATATAAATAGCTGCAATTTCTGTTTTTTATTACTATACTGCGTTAAAGCGTTTATGCAACAAATACCAATTAAAATATTACTATATTATTAAAATTTTTGGAAGAGTTTGCAGAAAAATATATCTAAATTTAACGAATTTTGTAGAATTAACTATTATTATATTCTCTATAGTGCTTTAAAGGATTGGGGGACTGTCCCCCAATCCTTTAAAGCACTAAAAAACGCCTATCAAAACTGATAGGCGCTTTTCCTTTTTTATCTTTATTTCGTTAACATTTTATAGACTTGGTCAACGTCTTTATCTCCGCGTCCGGATAGGTTGATAATGATGATGTCATCTGGAGTTAGTTCTTTAGCAAGCTTGATACCATGTGCAACGGCATGGGAGCTTTCTAAAGCTGGAATAATTCCTTCAACTTTTGATAGAGTTTGGAAAGCATCCAATGCCTCTTGTCCAGTAACAGTCACATATTCAGCTCTACCGCTTGCTTTTAAGTAGCTGTGCTCCGGACCAACGCCAGGGTAATCCAATCCAGCGGCAATAGAGAACACCGGTTTTGGCTCTTCGTTCTCATCAAGTAAGGTATAACTCTTAAATCCGTGAAGAACAGCTGGTACTCCTTCAGACATTGTTGGAGCTTCTGATGGTTCTGCACCGATTAAACGCACACTTTCATCTTCAAGGTAATTGGCAAAAGCACCGATCGCATTACTTCCGCCACCTGTACAAGCAACAACAGCAGTAGGTAATTTTCCTTCTTTTTCAAGAATTTGCTTTCTCGACTCTTTACTAATAACTGCTTGGAAGTGCTTTACGATTGTTGGATATGGATGCGGACCGACCGCCGAGCCGATTAAGTAAAAAGTATTTTCATAGTTTGCCACTAAATCATTTAACGCTTCATCGACTGCATCCTTTAATCTACCTTGGCCTTTTTCAACTGGTACAACCTTTGCTCCTAACAGCTCCATACGGAACACGTTAAGTGCTTGGCGTTCAGTATCTACTTTCCCCATATAAATAACACATTCCATATCAAACATCGCACATGCTGTAGCAGTTGCTACTCCATGCTGTCCGGCACCTGTTTCCGCGATGATTCTTTTTGCCCCCATTTTTTTAGCTAACAGTATTTGACCAAGTGCATTATTAATTTTATGGGCACCCGTATGATTTAAATCTTCTCGTTTTAAATAGATCTTAGCGCCGCCAATTTGTTTTGTTAAGTTTTCAGCGAATGTTAATGGGTTCTCTCGACCGACATATTCTTTTAAATAATAGTCTAATTCCTTTTGAAATTCAGGATCATCTTTATATTTCAAAAATTGTTCTTCAATGATATCCATTACTTTTTGAAGTTCAGCTGGTACAAAGCTTCCTCCAAATTCTCCAAAATATCCTTTGCTTTCTACGCTAGTTCTTGCCATTCTCAACTCGACTCCTTTTATGCCGTTAATTAATAGACTATTAAAATAATTTAACAATTATATAATAGCGGTAAATCATCTATATTCCAAATATTTTATACGATTCGATAGAAATAATAATTTATTATGTTCATATAAAAACCACTTTCCTTTCTGGAAAATGGTTTTAAGTCTATTTATTATATTTTTCATCTTATGCTGAAGTTTTTTTTTCAGCAGAATTGTAAGCGCTTAAAATTAACGAATACCCTATTCACATTTTTATAAAATATAATGTCTGCTCTTTTTTTCATCGCTATATAGTTTTCGGCAAACAGCCACTTTTTCCTTTTTCAAAACAGAAATCTGATCCTGCAATTGTCCGTTATCAGGATCCTGACGCAATTGACGATAAAGATCAAGCAATTCAGTATTTATTTTTCTATGCTCTAACCAAAGATTGTGAATCATTAAGACGGGATCTTCTTCCACTTCATTTTTTTCATAATTATTAAGCGCTTCCAAAATCTCTTGCTGCCATGCTTTATCACCCATTTGTCCTGCAAGCAGGTACAAATCTAAATAATCATCAACCTCTAAACTTACTCCATTTACTAACATCATTATTTTCCCCTTTCGTATACAAAAATGATCTTCTTAAGAAGAGAACTATTTTTGTACAAAAGAGATCTCTTCTTATCCTTCTGACGAAGGTCCTATTAGATTTTTTCCATCCACTTGATTCATATAACTATAGTAAGTTATATAGGATAGTCTCTAAATCGTTTCCATTAAACTTGTAAAGCGCTTTCATATTTGATTAAACTTATTATAACCTTATCTATATATTTATTCAAAGGATTTTGCCTCAATTTTGTCACATTTTTTTTAAAAAAATAGTTGATTTACTTCTATTAAAGATTTATATAAAAAGAAGCCAAGCCACTGGGATTAGTGGTTTGGCTTTTTCTATTAATCAAGTAATCACCATGATCCAATCAAACACCTTTATATGCTTGACGATAGATTTCCGCTAATTCACTAACAAGTGGCAGCTTTGGATTTGCCGTTGTACATTGATCTTCAAAAGCTTTATCTGCCAAAAATTCCACTTTACTTTCAAACTGATTTTTATCAATTCCGTTTGCTTCAATGCTCATAGGAATATTCAAGTCCTTTGCCAGCTTAATTACCGCCTGAATAAAGCTTTCAACCCCTTCCTCTGTTGTACGGGCAGTCAATCCAAGTGATCTGGCAATTTCCGCATAGCGTTTATCTGCGATGAATTTTTCATATTTAGGAAAAGCTGCAAATTTCTTCGGTTTCGCTGCATTGTAGCGAATGACATGTGGTAACAAAATCGCATTTGCACGACCATGGGCAATATGGAATTCTGCGCCTAATTTATGAGCCAAGCTGTGATTAATTCCAAGGAATGCATTTGCAAATGCCATTCCGGCAATCGCTGAAGCATTATGCATTTTTTCACGCGCCTCTTCATCATTGCCGTTTCGGTACGACCTTGGCAGGTATTCAAAGACAAGCTGAATCGCTTTTAAAGCTAAACCATCTGTATAATCATTAGCCATGATCGACACATAGGCTTCTACTGCATGTGTTAACACATCCATACCAGTGTCAGCTGTTACAGCCTTAGGCAAAGACATGACAAATTGCGGATCAATAATGGCAATATCTGGTGTTAATTCATAATCTGCCAACGGATACTTCATATTTGCTTTCTTGTCTGTAATGACAGAGAAGGATGTTACCTCTGAGCCTGTACCAGAAGTAGTTGGAATTGCAACAAGCTGTGCTTTTCTTCCCAATGCTGGGAATTTAACAATCCGTTTTCTAATATCCATGAACTTTTGTTTTAGTCCAAAGAAGTCTGTATCAGGATACTCATAGAACAGCCACATTCCTTTGGCTGCATCAATAGCGGATCCCCCGCCTAATGTAATGATGACATCAGGCTGAAACTTCGCCATCATCTCTGCACCTTTCATAACCGTTTCAATCGATGGATCAGGCTCCACCTCAGAGAACACCTCACATTGAACATAATCCGGACGCTTTCTTAAATAGTAAAGGATTTTATCAACATAGCCCAATTTGACCATCAATGGATCTGTGACAATAAAAGCCCTTGAAATATTTTGCATGGCAGCTAAATATTGTATGGAATTCTTTTCAAAATAAACTTTTGCCGGAACCTTAAACCATTGCATATTTACCGCCCTTTTTGCCATTTTTTTCGTGTTCATAAGATGAATGGCCCCAACGTTTGATGATACAGAGTTGCCGCCAAATGTACCGCAGCCAAGTGTCAGCGATGGCAGAAAGGCATTGTAAATATCACCAATAGCCCCTTGTGATGAAGGTGCATTAACGATAATTCGGCACGCCTTCATTTTAAGACCAAATTCCTTCATGACTTCTTCGTTTGTCGTATGTATCACTGCAGAATGGCCCAAACCGCCGAACTCTAACATTTCTTCCGCTCTGCGAAGCCCTTCATGATGATCATTTACTTTATAGCAGGCTAATACTGGACTTAATTTTTCTCGAGATAGCGGGTAGTGCGGGCCCACACCTTTCAATTCAGCAATTAATATTTTTGTATCCTCAGGCACCGTAACTCCTGCCATTTGAGCAATTTGATAGGCTGGCTTTCCAACAATTTCTGCATTCACGGCACATGATCTTTCATTAATAACTAGCTTCTCAACCTTTACCGTTTCTTCCTCATTTAAAAAGTAACAGCTATTTGCGATCAATTCATTTTTAACTTTTGTATAGATCTCTTTATCAATGATAACAGCTTGCTCAGATGCGCAGATCATTCCATTGTCAAAGGTTTTAGATAAGATCAGATCATTGACAGAACGGCCAATGTTGGCTGACTTTTCAATATAGCAAGGAACATTCCCAGGGCCAACACCAAGAGCTGGTTTTCCAGAGCTATACGCAGATTTGACCATTCCTGAACCGCCTGTTGCTAATATAACGGAAATTTTAGCGTGATTCATTAATAATTGCGTTGCCTCTAATGAAGGCTTTTCTATCCATTGAATACAATTTTCCGGCGCTCCAGCTAGAACTGCTGCTTCTCTTAAGATTCTTGCAGCTTCACTGCTGCATTTTTGTGCAGATGGATGGAAAGCAAAAATAATTGGGTTACGAGTCTTAATCGAAATCAATGCTTTAAACATAGTAGTTGATGTAGGATTTGTCACTGGTGTTACACCTGCAATCACACCAACGGGTTCAGCAATTTCATAGGTTCCTTCCAGTTCGTTTTCATTAATAATCCCAACTGTTTTGTCATATTTGATATTATTGTAGATATATTCAGTAGCAAACATATTTTTAATAATCTTATCTTCATATACCCCTCGGCCTGTTTCCTCTACCGCAAGTTTTGCTAAGGGCATATGCTGATCCAATCCTGCTAAAGCCATTTGTTTAACAATCTCATCTATTTGTTCTTGATTGAAGTTTTGAAATTCCGCTAATGCTTTTTGACCATTTTCAACAAGTTTATTAATCATTTCTAAAGTAGATTCATTTTCTTTTACAACTTTTCCTGTTAATTCTTTTTCTTTTAATGCCATTTTAATCTCCTCCATTTTGTGAAATATTTCACAAGTTGTCTTAAAAAAATAAACCATTGCTAAATTATTCTCCATAAAATGGATTCACTGGCTTTTTTTCACTCCTTTGTTTTTCTATGGTTATAGTATAACACATACATTCTATAAAAGTATGTGAAATATTGAACAAAAAATGAACTTTTTTTCACAAAGTTTTTTTGACAGCTTCCTTTACCTTATTAACGTACTGAGGGACAGTCCTGTGGCGCTTTAACGCGCCACAGGACTGTCCCTAGATATCTGTTTTGCTTTATTTTATTTTGATATGTTGATGTTGTGTTTTCTTTTGTTCATGTTGAATTTGGCGGTTTAATATAAGACGCTGCTGTTTTAAAGCACGGATCTTTGTCATTAAGGCTTCATTAGATGAATCCTCTTGTAATTTGCGATAAAGATCGAGCATTTCCATATTTACTTTTTTGTATTTATTCCAGAGCTGGCGAATCTTTATTGTGTGTTCAGCGATAAATTCGCCATTTCTAAGCTTTTCCATTATTTCGTCTTGCCATAATTCATCTCCAAGCTCCCCTGCAAGATGATATAAATCTAAATATTCATCAACCGTTAAAAGTTTCGTCATATATTTCCCCTTTTCTCATACAAAAATGATCTTCTTAAGAAGAGAACTTTTTTGTATAAAAAGACATCCCTTCTCATCTTTCAAAGCATTGCTTTGCTGGAATTAGCACCATTCAATCTTCTAAATGCGGTTGCTGAGGTTTCATCAGGCCAGTCCCTACACCTCTCTTGATAAGAAAATTATTTTTAGTACAGGATTAGTTTTTACAATCCTAATAAACACACTAGGAATTGTCAAGAGTTATTATGCAAATAATATCATTATTCTTAAAAAATATACAATTTAAATGCTCATGCTTACTTTTCTTTATGGGAATATACATTTTACGAAGTAATTCTCCTCCCCTTTTTAGGGCATTCTAAAATAAGGAGGGATGATCATGACACGAAGAAATAGAAATAAGATCCTTGTTCCAGAGGCAAGACAAGGACTTGATCAATTAAAAGCTAAAGTTTCTGGAGCTAACAGTCCGGAAAATGCAAAATTTGAAGCAGCTGAGGAGGTCGGTGTTCCTCTAACAAATGGTTATAATGGACGGCTCACTTCAGAACAGGCTGGCAAGGTCGGTGGAAGACTCGGCGGAAGCATGGTAAAGGAACTTGTTAAAATGGCACAGGAAAATTTAATAAATAAAAAGTAAGTACTGATTAAGCTCTAACTTAAATACCCTAATGATTCATCATCATTAGGGATTTTTCAATTCCATTTAATAGCTTCATTCGGAACAGGATATCCATAAAAAATGCGATTTTGTTGAAGCAACACTAATCGAAACCGATTTTGCTGATTATTGTAGATAAATTTCCATGATTCTTGGCAGGAAAATCGGTGCTCTTTCGATAAATTATTAAGGAGCAAATTAAGGAAAGGTGGTCATTACTATGAGCTCAGAACCAACCTTACAACAAATCGCAGAAAGCGTGACAAGATCCGTTCTCAATGCCAATGATAAAGATTTAGAGGGCTTTCAAAAAATTATTGATGAATCAATTAAGGTGAGAGAAAGTCATCGAAATTTACAAAAGCTAGTTAAAAATTATTCAAATTCTATGATCCAGCGATCATAAAATAGAAAAAGCTGTTGAAAATTCAACAGCTTTTTCTATTTACCAGCTTTCGCTTGCTTTAGCATTCTGTTAAAGATATTCAAAATAGTCTGTCCATAATTTCCTCCAGGAACAGCCCATTTTCCATTTAAATCTACCCAGTTAGGAGCACTGCCTCTTTTGACTAAATGAAACCGAGGATCAACTAATGGATATTGATTCGGCAGTGGACTTTGTGAAGCATAGGCAAATAAATGCTGAATATGTCCCAGCACCCCGTCACTTGGAGTCTTAAATATAGCTCCAGAATCATCCGGGCCAGTTGAACCTATCCCTGCGAAATTATTTTGATGCGGCTGTACAACTCCTGTAAAACGGAAATAATCTGTTTCAAGAATGGCTTGAGCAAAAGCGATATCCCCTCTTATTCCATAATGGTTGCCAAAATTTACATAGTAACTTCCTAATTCAATCACCAGGGGATTCGTTTCATTTACAAAAGAATTCAATTGTTCTGCCGAAAGAAATATGCCACCCATAATCGATTCTTGTTCTTGTACAGGGTTTTGACTGTCCACAGGGTTTTCAGCAGTAATGAAAGCATCTGCAATTCCGGCATTGATTACTGCCAAAAGCCTTCTTTCGGCATTTTCTCGTACCGAGAACGCGCCTGCCTGAACACGAAACATCTGTTCATCCGAAACAATCGTGGCTTGTACAATAGCTTCAATCCCTTTTGCTTGTAATAACAAAGCACGATTATCAGCATTTTCCTTCATCTTAAATGATCCCGCAATTACTTTGTAAACGATATTTTCTCCTTCAGAGCTTGCATTAGAATTGATCATTACATTTCCCCATTCATTAAAATGATTACTACCATAATATAATATGGGAAAAGGCTGTACCGAGTGTTAAGTATTATCTTTGGATTTATTTATTAGTCCACAAATTATTGAATAAGACGATTCATATTTTTTCCGTAAAAAATTTCATCCATCTCGGTCGTCAAGTTCGCAGTGATCTCTTCAATTTCTTCTGGATTCAGCTTATCTTTTGAATAGGCAAATAAGTAATTATTTAAGTCAAATTCCTTCCGCTTACATTTTGTATGGAAAATGTTTTCCTGATACACATTTACATCTATCATATCGTACAATTCCTTGATATTGTCCGGGATATAATTTTGAATCGAATTAATATCATGATCAATGAACAGCTTATGTCCGTCTTTCGCTCTTGTGAAGCCTCTTACACGGTAATCAATTGACATAACATCTGTTTCAAACGAATGTATCAGGTAATTTAATGCTTTTAGCGGGGAAATTTCTCCGCAGGTGGATACATCAATATCTGCCCGGAATGTACAGATTCCCTCTTCCGGATGGTACTCTGGATACGTATGTACGGTAATATGACTTTTATCTAACTGTAAGACAACGTTGTCCGGGAGCGGACCTGGCGTTTGTTCATAGGTGCCTGTCGGGACTTCAACAACTGGACCTTCGGAAACTAGTACGGTAACGCTGGCTCCCTGTGGCACATAATCCTGTTTTGCAATATTTAAGACATGAGCCCCAATAATATCCGCTACATGCTTTAAAGTATTTGTTAATCTATCTGCATTGTATTGCTCATCAATGTATTCGATATAGGCTTCCCGTTCCTCTCTCGTACGGGTATAACAAATATCATACATATTGAAGCTTAATGACTTTGTTAAATTGTTGAAACCATGCAGTTCAATGCGCTGTTCCGGTGTAAGTTTCATTTCTTTTGCCCCTTTCTGGTAATAGCCTATCTAGAAATCGTGGCAAATTTTTTCTTAAATATTAATATATTGCCCAATCCATATAAAAACACGCATAATAAAAGGAAAAAGGAATGTCACTATTTTATTAATTAGCGTACGAATGAAGAAATATGTTGTATCATAAAAAGGAAGATCATCTTAGACAAACCCTATGACAAAGAAAGAGCCTTGAAGTAATAGTGCGATAAATGAACAGATTAGAAATTCTTGGTTTGGGGGAACAATCATGCTTGGCAAAAGACTAAAACATGCACAAAGATATCAAGAAATCAGCAATGCATTTCTTCGCAATGGATTCAGTCATTTAGTATATCGTTTAGGAATAACGAAGCATAACTTACCGAGCAAAAACCAGGAATCCGATGCCCAATTGAGTAAGAAGTATGCCGGGATTAAGCTTAGAGAGGTACTGCAAAGTTTAGGACCAACATTTATCAAACTTGGACAAATTGCCAGCACGAGACGCGACCTGATCCCCATTGAAATAGCGGAAGAGTTAGAAAAATTGCAGGATCAAGTCTCTTCATTTTCTTTCCAGCAAGCGCGTGAAATGATTGAATTAGAGTTAGGAGAAACCATCACTCAACTATTTCATTCTTTTTCAGAAATACCACTTGCCAGTGCCTCAATTGGTCAAGTACACGAGGCTGTTTTACATACTGGTGAGAAGGTGGCTGTAAAAATTCAACGTCCAGATATCAAACCAATTGTTGAAACAGATTTAGAAATACTCGATGATTTAGCTAGACTCATGGAGCAAAAAATTGCATGGGCCAAAACGTATCAGGTTCGTAAAATTATTGAGGAATTCGCAAACAGTTTAAGAGCCGAGCTCGATTATCAAATTGAAGGAAGAAACAACGAACGAATTGCTCATCAATTCACTCATAAAGCAGAAATTTCTATTCCAACGATTTATTGGCATCTATCAACCAAAAAAATCCTTACAATGGACCTTGTAGAAGGAATTAAAGTCAATAACTTAAAAAAACTGGATGAAAAGGGCTACAACCGTAAACTGATTGCTGAGAGAATTACAGAATCCATGCTTCATCAAATTTTGATTGAAGGGTTTTTCCATGGTGACCCGCATCCAGGTAATATCTACATCCTGCCTGGGAATCACATTGCCTTTTTAGACTTTGGCATGGTTGGGCGATTAAGTGACGAAACGAAATATCATTTTGCTTCATTAGTCATAAATCTTCAGCGTAAAAATACAAAAGGTTTACTAAAAGCCATTTCAGCAATGGGAATACACTCTGAGGAAACGGATTTGACTTCCTTATACAATGAAATAGATGAATTTGTCATGAAATATTCTGATGTCCCATTAAGCAAGTTAAGCATAGGCACAGCCTTGAACGACCTGCTTACGATTATCCATCTTCATCATATCCAAATTCCTTCAGATTTGACGGTATTGGGAAAAACCCTGCTAATTATTGAAGGAGTTGTCAAGGATTTAGATCCTGACCTCAGTATAATGGACACAGTAAAGCCATTTGGAGAAAAATTGATACGTCATCGTTTTGAACCGAAGAAAGTGATACAAGGTACATTGAATGAATTGGTTGAAAATCTCCAATTATTATCAAAGGTTCCAAAAAGTCTTAAAGACTTAACTGCAACGGTCCAAAAAGGAAAGCTGCATTTTGAAGTAAGTGTACCTGAATTTAAACAATTTTTACTCAGACTAGATAAAATTAGTAACAGACTTGCATTCAGTATCATCCTTTTGTCCTTTAGCATTCTAATGGTCGGACTGATTATTGGCGGTGCGATAGCAGGACAACGGAATCTAATATGGGAATTTCCCGCCATTGAAATTGGCTCTATTGTAGCCACGCTCATGTTCTTATTTATTCTTTATGCGATCCTCAAATCTGGTCGAATGTGAAAAAGGACGGAAAACTTTCCGTCCTTTTTTCTTATTCTGTTTTAAATTTCTTAATGATGACCTGTAATTCATCTGCCATATTAGCAAGTAGACTTGCTGAAGCAGAAATTTCTTGCATTGATGCCAATTGCTCATCCGTTGCAGCAGCTACTTGCTGTGTACCGGATGCGGCCGTTTCTGTAACATCCGTGATTAATTGCATTGATTGCACCATTTGTTCTGTTCCTGTAACCATTTGCTGAACGGCTGTTGATACTTTTTGAATTTGTTCATTCACTTCATTAATTGATTCCTCGATATTTTCAAAGGACCCTCCTGCTTCATTGACAATCCCAATACCTGAAGCTACCTCTTTCGATACAATTTCCATTGAAACAACCGCTTTACTTGTCTCTTCCTGAATGGCGGAAATTAACATAGAAATTTGTTTAGCTGAACCTGCAGATTGTTCTGCCAATTTGCGAACCTCATCGGCAACCACTGCAAAGCCACGTCCGTGTTCCCCTGCCCGGGCTGCTTCAATTGCAGCATTTAAAGCTAATAAATTCGTTTGCGCTGCAATTCCAGTAATAACCTCTACAATCTGTCCAATCTCCTCCGAGCGTACACCTAATCCCTTTACTGCTACAGCAAGCCCTGTAACCGTATCTTGAATCGAGTTCATTTGCTGTACAGCAGTGTTTATGGCATGTCCGCCTTCTGCCGCTTTCTCGGAGGCATTCTTTGCCGTACACGTTACATTTTGGGCATTATCAGCAATTTGATAGACACCATCTGATATCTCATTCACTGTCTGTGAGGTTTCTTCTACACTCTGCGCTTGCTTATCCACACTGACAGCCATTTGACTCATTGTGATGGAGATTTGCTCTGTAGCATGGTTTGTTTGCATGGCAATTTGATGCAGATCCTCAGAGGAAGTTGACACACGCTCAGCGCTGGAACTAACCTGCTGTATCACCTCGCGGAGGTTTTTTGCCATAAAGTTTAAGGCATTGCCTAATTCGCCTATTTCATCATTGTTTTTCGTTTTGATGTCTTCAGCCGATAAATCTCCACTTGCAATCTTTTGTGCATATTCAATTAATTGGGTAATTGGTTTAGTCCTTCTTCTAATCATCCAAATGGTGATCATACATGCAATAATCATCGGTAATAGACCTAAAATAACCGTACCCTTCACAGACTCCCATGTTCTTTCCGCAACAATTTTTGCATTGAAATCAATCGCATTAAAAGCAATGATTTCTTTATTTGGATCATGGTCTTCAAAAATCGGAGCATACCCTGTTAAACGTTTCATTCCGCCAAACTTATAGATTTCAGAGTAATGTGGATGTTTTGTTTCCTTTATCGTCTCGATGAGCTTTTTATCAAGATAGAATTTATCTCCCGCTTTAAAGCCTTGCTTTTTCAAGTTTTCATCAGCAGCAACAATAGTGCCGTCCAATAGAATAATATATTGATCTTCAAAAAGCTGTTTATGCTTGACTGTCCAGCTAATAGCCTCTTCTAAATCCTTTCTTGTCGCTTCGTCCCCCTTTAGAACCTTCTTAATATCATCCGGGGAAATCAAACCGGTTGTGATATTCGCACATCCGACAGCTTCAATACCAGCCGCCTCATATGTATTTTTATACGTTACCCAGTAATTGGATAAGGACGTAATCATCATTGAAACAAATAGGACACAAACAATGATGATCCCCAGCTGCCAAGTGATCCCTCTTTTCATTAGTATTTTCTCTCCCTCATTTGTTTGCTAGTTAAATTTCATTCTTTTTGATTTTCCTTCAAATTTCAGAATAGTACTTTTCAACTATAAAAAAAGTGATAAATATCACATCTAATTATGATTTCATCATAAAATTCAAAGTATTTTATTTTTCTCATAACAAATGAAATCAATTGCTGAAATTCATGAGTCTATCTTCCTATCACTTACCCTTTTTATTTGCTATTTTTATCTAGCAAAAAGCTGTGTCTATTTGTATGATTTTATTATAATTTGTGATAATTCTAAAGGCGCGGTGCAGCTATGGATCTTGTAACAAAAGATTTGCTTATTAATTTTTTATTTATACTACTAGCATTATGTTTAATGCAAATCCTGTTTATGATTAAATATGCCTATCGATTAGAAAGTGTACGTGATTGGACTCTCTCAATATTTCCAATCATTTCTCTCATTCTCTGTATGATGTTTCCTGTTTACACAAATGAAGGTTTCATTTGGGATTTGCGTTGGGTTCCATTTATCTTAGGCGGACTCTATGGCGGATATAAATTGGGCTATTTATTAATCCTTTTAACGTTATTAATCCGTTATTTTCAAGGCGGAGACGGTTTTTATACAACCATGGTTACCTTCACCATTATGGGCTTTGTCATAATTTTTATCTCCAAATTTTATGCAAAATTAGTGCTGAAGCATAAAGTAGTGTTAAATCTGATCCTGACTTTTATCGGTATTTCCTTTACACTATTGTTAGCAAAAGTTCAATTCAATTATGAAATTAGTGTTGCCTTTTGGATTGAGCTGGCAGTTATCCATACGATTGCGATGTCAATCGCAACCTTTCTATGGGAAGGAATTAAAACAAATTTTCAAGTACTACAAAAGCTAATTAAAGCGGAGAAATTACAAACTGTCAGTCATTTAGCTGCGAGTATTTCACATGAGGTTCGGAATCCTTTGACTGCTGCACGGGGATTTATACAGCTGTTATCAAGTGATATTCCTGATCGTACACGAAAACAGTATAGTGATATCGCTTTAAAAGAATTGGACCGGGCAACAGAAGTAATTAATGATTATTTAACATTTGCCAAACCAGCACCTGATCGAGTTGAAAAAATAAATATAAATGAGGAAATTCAGCATGCAGTGAACGTTGTCATACCTTTAGCAACGATGAATGGAACTGAAATCAAACTCTCGCTTTTGGATAAGGATTATTTTACAAAAGGTGAAAAAAAGAAATTTCAACAATGCTTAATAAATATATTAAAGAACAGCATCGAGTCCATGAAGTCTAATGGAGAGCTTAAACTCACACAAAGCTTTACAGACGGAAAAATTAAAATTGATATCGAAGATGAAGGCATCGGTATGACGCAGGAACAAATCAATCGTCTTGGTGAACCTTATTTTACAACAAAGGAAAAAGGCACTGGATTAGGAATGATGGTTTCCTACAGTATCATCAAAAGCATGAATGGGACGATACATGTTGAAAGTGAATATGGGAAAGGGACCTGCTTCACATTAATTCTTCCAATCTTTCAAAATGATTACTTCAATAACTAAAACGTTTTCATAAAAACAGAGCACTTCTATTATGAAGAGGTGCTCTGTTTTTTTACCAGCCCCTGCTGGCTCCGCCACCGCCAGAGGAACCGCCGCCACCGCCGCGGGGACCATCTCCACCCCCGCCCCTGCCACCGCCGCGGGACAAGATGGACAGCAGGAGATGGGTAAGGAATCCGCCAAAAAACTTAAAATCTAGAAACAATACGATGACAACAATAATAACTAACAGCCACGAAGGAATGCCTCCTCCTTCATCTTCTGTTGTCTGTACATTTGGCTGTTCAATGGTCGGCTTTCCATCTTCAATGCCATACTCGGTAAATACTTCATTTGCCAGCACTTTATAGGTTTCTGTAATAGCCAAATTCGGCTGTTCATTCTTCAAGTACGGAATCGTGATGTCATCAAGAATCCGCCCAACTTTCCCGTCTGGCAGACGACCCTCTAAGCCATAGCCGACTTCAATTCTTAACGGCCGTGTCTCCATTCCTGGAGAAGGATTCATCCCAATTAGGAGTAATACTCCGTTATTCTCTTCTTCATTACCAATTCCATATTGCCGGAACACCTCGTTGGCGTATTCTTCTACCGTACGCTCACCAATTGAATCAACAGTTAAGACAACAATTTGTGCTGTCGTTTGGTTTTCAACTGACCTACCTATACTTAGTAATTCTTGCTTTTCTTGATCGGATAAAACGCCAGCAAAATCCTGGACATATATATCCCCAATCGGTGAAGGAATTTGAGCATCCTCAGCAGCTGCTATCCCTTGAAAAAAGAAAAAAGGAAGCAGCAGGAATAGGGTGCTGAAGAACCGCAATGCTTTCATTATTGATTGCCTCCAAAGTCCACCTTTGGTGCTTGAGCTGCATTAGGGTCGGCTTCGAAATACTCCTTTTCATCAAATCCAGTCACATTTGCGATGATGACCCCTGGAAAGCTTTTTACTTTTTTATTGTATACTGCAACCTGATCATTGTAGTCTTTACGGGCAACTGAAATTCTATTCTCTGTCCCTGCCAGTTCATCCATTAACTGAGTAAACTGCTGATCTGCTTTCAAATTCGGATAGTTTTCAACGACAACAAGTAATCGGCTCAATGCACCGGATAATTCCTCGTTAGCTGTAGCTTCTTCTTCCGGTGATGCCGCACCTGCCAGCCTTGCCCGGGCGTCAGAAATCTCCGTTAAAACAGCTTCTTCATGTGCAGCGTACCCTTTTACCGTACTGACAAGGTTTGGAATTAAGTCAAGCCGTCTTTGCAGTTGATTTTCAATTTGGGCATAGGATTGGTCAACATTTTCTTCTAAATTGACAAAACCATTATAGCTTGAAGCAAGCATAATTCCCAATATCACAAACACGGCAACAACGATCCCAATTCCGAGAAAGCCTTTTTTCATCAATGTACACTCCTTTCAATTTACATTGTACTTTCTAATCATTTCTAGCTATGCAATCAAACTCTATCTATAGTATATAACACTTAGGAAAAAGCTTTCCTGTTATCGTTTTGAGACATGATTCTTTGAAAAAAAAGAAAAAAGCTGAATGAATATCAGCATTTTTTCTTTCTTCTTACCGTTTTTCTAAAAGCTTTTTCATGGTATGGACTTGTCCGACATGGGTTAATTCATGGAATGAAGTAAAGCTAGCTAATTCACCAAATGTTGAATTACCTAAAACCGGCTCTAGCAGTTTGTCATTAAAACGTTCATTAGGAAGTTCTTTAATCTTTTCAAGCTGTGTCTTTAGCTGTTCAATGAGTGTTTCAACACTTGGCACTTCATTCTGCCAAGCAGATGGCTTTGAACCATATCCAAATAACTCATTATATTGGAAAGGAAGCTGCTTATCCATACCAAATAAAAAGTTATCAGCTGCAGTTAAAATATGTCCAATCTGCCAATGAAGCGTATTTGGAAGTCCTTCAATTTGAACATCAAATAATTCTTTCGGACCATCTTCAATATCTTTAAATAAACTTCCTCGGCCTATTTCAAATTGCTTTTTAAGCAAATCACTCATACGATAAACCTCCACAATCATATTTTCTTCTCTCATTATGGATGAACAAAAAAAATAAAACAACTATTCAAACCTTTTCCATTCTCTCCTAACAAATTCCCTCAAATACCTTCAATGATACATATGCATCTAAGTTGAAATAAAATGACTTTGTTAAGTTGTAAAGTTCAAATATTCACTAAACCATATTTAGAAAAACAGGCGCATACAATTTAGTGTGACAAACAAATCCGTATTGAGGTGAT
This sequence comes from Niallia oryzisoli, assembly GCF_036670025.1. NCBI lineage: Bacteria > Bacillati > Bacillota > Bacilli > Caryophanales > Bacillaceae > Niallia > Niallia oryzisoli. Next base: position 3,443,031 of record NZ_CP137640.1, read on the forward strand.
TAATCATGACATTTGCAAGTTTGCTTCGCCTTTTTGGATTAAGTTCGATAGTAGGAGGATTGGTAATAGCATTTGTTCAAGTTTGGTTCTATTTTGATCAGGATTCATTTATAGCAACTTATTTTGATCAGGTTGGATATAGTTTCATTGCCTTTGGAATCATTGGACTTTATTTATCCCAATATAAGAGTTTTGGAGGATTCGGTCTCTTTAGTTTTATCTTCTTATCTCTCGGTATGTCTCTATGGCTTGGCCTTAAATGGTTCCAAACCTTTGCAGTGGCAGATATTACGAAAGGTGCACCTGAATTATTGGAAACGGGTATGCATACGGCCGTACTTGGGATGAATCTTTCACTTTATTCTTTATTGATTGGTGTATTGTTATTCTCAGTGATGTCCTTTTGGAAAGGTGTCGTTTCAAGATGGGGGTCTGCCTTTCTCGTCCTTGCAGTCCTAGCTGAATTAGTTCCATATGGTTCACTAGTATCGCAAATTATTGCTGGAATTGCTTTTATACTGCTTGGATCTTCTTTATGGAAAGGGAACAACGAAGATGTAATAAGAACAAAAAACAATGCCCAGGCAGGCTGGGATTAATCATTTTAAACAGCTTCCATCATCATTTTTTCAAACAAAAGCTGAATTCACATTTGAATTCAGCTTTGTTCACTTTGTTATTTAGATTAGGCTAATGAAGCTTCAACAGTGCGTTTCATAGCCATAATTTGACCTAAATGATATGACTCATGAAAACAGCCGAAAACAGCAAGCTCACCTACTGTTTCATTTCCTAATACAGGCTCTGCCAGTTTTTCATTAAATTTTTCATTTGGAATTGCCTTCATTCGATCATACTGTTCTTCTAATTGCTGAACGAGTGTTGCGATTGTTGGAACCTCACCATTCCAATCAGATGGCTTTGTACGTGGAGCAAATAACTCTTTATACGTTGCCGGCAGGTTACCTTCTTCAGGAAATAGAAAGTTTTCAGTCACTAATAATACATGCCCGATATTCCATCGGATATTATTATTAAATCCTTTCGGTTGAATATCTGCGATTTCATCGGGTATTTCTGCTAATCTTGCATGTAATCTAGTTCTAATAATCTCAAACTCTTTTTTAATAACTTCTCCCATTTTTAAACCCCCATTATCTTTTCCTGCTAATATGTATGAAAACATTTTCACATAAACTAATACTAGTATATCAAGATTTCGCAAATAATTCTAGCTTTTGAAATTTTCATCTTATTCAAAACTAATATAAAACTTTTAAGTATATACAAGCAAAATGCCGGCATTCCAAAAAGACTGCCGGCGTTCCGATACTGCTTTACTTATATAAAATATCATCCTTCAATGTGGCTACTTTGGCCAATGCAGTATCTATATCACTTTCTTCGACTCCAAAATGAGCCAGTGAATCATGTAAATGATTCGCGATTGCTTGAAAATGCTCCGGCTGCAGGTTCATTCCTTCATGGGCCTTTGCCATTGATTTACCGCTATATTGTTTTGGTCCCCCTAAGGCAAAACTGATAAACTTAGTTTGATGACTGCGCTGTTTTTCCATATCGGTATTATCGAAAAAATGTTTAACTGTTTCATCTTTTAACACTAATTCGTTATAAAAATAGTCCACTACCTTTCCAATTGCTTCTTCCCCGCCTACTTTTTCATATAATGATTCTGCCATGCTATTTCACTCCTCCTTGTCAATTTGTACTTGAATATTTTGCCAAAGAGGATGAATTTTTATCCAATAATTATTTTACAAAAAATCCCACCCGCCGGACATTTCCTTTTGAAAACACGGAATAGACTTATTTTATTCAATTTGCTTTAGTCTACGCTGCATTTCTTCCCACAAAACCCGGGCATGATTATGAATGGGATCTTTAGCAGCGTATAATAAAGTTAGTGTTTGATTTATTGACCGTTGGCAAAGCTCCGTAACTTTTTCTGATTTTTGCTTTTCGGTTCGCAGTTCTTCCAAATACCTTATTTTAAATTCTTCAAAAAGCTCTTCTTTATGACAAAACCATTTTCTAAGTTCGCTGCTCGGGGCAATGTCTTTGGCCCATTCTGTTAATTTTGCCGCTTCTTTGCTTATGCCTCTCGGCCATAATCTGTCGATCAGGATGCGGTCTCCATCCGCTTTCTCATACGGTTCGTAAATTCGTTTTAAAAAAATTTGAGCCATCGTATCACCCTTTTCTATTCATACAAGCATTATCCCATTTAGTATATGACTTTTCCTTTAAAAATTTTAAAATCTGGACATACTTATTGAGGAGCATTTTACTAAAGGAGGAACATTTCATGACAAATAAAATTCAAACAAAAATGGAGAATATATGGCAAAGAATTTGCGGATCTTGGGAAAACTGTACTGACACTAACATTCAGTCTTTTTTGGCCGAATGCCTAGAAAGTAATATTGACCCACAGTATTGCATGAGCTGGGTAGAAAAACATAAAGATCAAATTCCCGGATGGTCTTCTGTATCACAAGTATCTCTTGATTGGATGAATCAACATTCAGCAACTGGATCACCTGTTTCAATGAATGATCAAAATATAAAATAAAAAGTGGAGAGCTGCAATACTCTCCACCTTGATGTGACATCCTCTTTATCTAGAAACGCGCTTCCTGTTACAGGTTTATCGTAGAACATTTATTATTTTAAATATTGCTATATATTTCCCGGAAAATATTTTCTGATAATTCAATATAATTAGTGCAAAAGATGCAAGATTATTTCTAGCATGATTCCTTTTCCTCTTACTCTTTTTCATTCCTATTTGACTACTATGGTCAATGAAATAATAATAAAGAGGACTAACTTCCTGTTAGCCCTCAATAATCATATATAGATTATCCTAACCTGAACACAATTCCGTGGCCGCCTTTCGGGTACTCCCATTGAATATTTTGATGCGGGCAGCCAATACGGCAGCTGCCGCATTCATGACAGCCTTCGTAACCGACATGCATGCGAATATCTTCCCATTTATAAATTTCAGCAGGACAGAAAATCGTACAAATTTTATCAGGACATTGGGTTAGACAAATATCTGTATCTTTTACATGGAGATGTGACTTTGTGTCAGCATTAAAGCGAACAAGATACTGTTTTTCTTCGATAGACTGATAGTTTTTCTGATCACTCATTATTTCATCACCTTCCAGGCTTTATACATATCGCGTGCCAATTTCATTTTATCCTTCGTTCCGCCAAGACTGCTCAAGATATTCTTTTGCTTCTGCCATTTAGAAGTCCCGTCAACCGTAAACATTTGACTGAAGGCCTTATTCGCCATTGGAATATACTGCTCAAAATATTGTGGAAACTTATCAAAATGATGAGTAGAATCCTTGTATTTTTTCATATCCTGTCCGACAAAACCATTCAATAGGTTCACTCGGTAGCTGTCAAGACTACCTTCAGAAAAGTCTTCTGCTTCCATTGCCAAAAGAATTGTTTCAGCTGCCAATCTTCCTGATGTCATGGCTAAATTGGAGCCCTCACGGTGAATGGCATTAACCAATTGTGATGCATCTCCAATTACAATCACTCCGTCCCCGACTATTTTTCCCATCGATTTATAGCCGCCTTCAGGAATAAGATGTGCTAAATATTCCTGCGCTTCTCCGCCTTGAATATACGGGCGGATCATTGGATGATTTTTTACATATTCAAGCAATTCATATGGCTTAATTTTATGCTTGATTAAGCCGGAAAGCAGTGTTCCGACCCCGATATTTATCGATTCTTTATTTGTATATACAAATCCTGTTCCAAGGATTCCTTTCGTCGCATCGCCAAAAAGCTCAATAGTACAACCCTGATTTTCTTCCAAATTAAAGCGGTCTTCGATGATTTTTTTATCAAGCTTTATCACTTCCATTGTCGCCAAGGCTACCTCATCTGGTCTATATTCTTTATGAAAGCCTAGTTTCTGCGCCAATAGTGAGTTTACACCATCTGCTAGTACTACAACATCTGCATAAACATCACCTCCCGGCCGGTCCGTACGAACCCCGACAACTTTTCCATTTTCAACAATACATTCTAATACGACAGTCTCATTTATCAGGATGGCTCCCTGCTCGACAGCCTTGTCGGCAAACCATTGATCAAACTTCGCCCTTAAAACGGTAAAATTATTATACGGCTCCTGGTACCACTCCAACCCTTTATAGCCGACTGTTATCGCAGACTCCTTATCCATCATCATAAATCGTTGTTCAACGATTGGGCGCTCAAGTGGTGCTTCCTTATAGAACTCCGGAATAATATCCTCCATCATTTTTCGATAAAGAACACCGCCCATGACATTTTTTGAACCGGGATACTCTCCTCTTTCGATCAGTAATACATTTGCACCGCCTTTTGCTAACTCATAGGCACAAGATATTCCTGCCGGGCCTGCTCCAACGACTATACAATCAAACTTCTCTGACATGTGCTAGCCCCTCTCTTTTTAATGCCGTTTTAAAATGATCAATTAATAATGGTACAATTTCAAAGGCATCACCAACTATTCCATAATGACAAGTATTAAAAATCGGAGCATTACTGTCTTTATTAATCGCGATGATTAATCCGGAATTCTTCATCCCGACGATATGTTGAATAGCTCCTGAAATTCCAATAGCAATATAGATTTTCGGAGTGACCGTTACTCCTGTCTGCCCAACTTGATGGGGATGCTCAATCCAACCAGCTTCCACAACATCCCGGCTTGCCCCCACTGCCCCGCCAAGAACATCGGCTAATTGATGGACAAGCTGAAAGCCCTCACTGCTGCCAAGTCCTTTACCTCCGGCTACGATAATGTCTGCTTCATCAATTCGTACCTTCTTAGTCGTTGCCTCAACAATCTCTAATACCTTTGTCCGAATATCATCTTCCCTTAATGAAATCTCTTCTTCAATCATCGTACCTTTTCTGCCAGGCTGAGGTTCCAGTGCTTTCATGACCTTTGCCCGTACTGTTGCCATCTGCGGCCGGTACTTTTTACATAAAATAGTAGCCATAATATTACCGCCAAAAGCAGGTCTTGAGGCAAGCAATAATCCTGTTTCCTCATCCACATCAAGCTCGGTTGTATCGGCTGTCAAGCCTGTTGGGAGATCGGTTGCGACAGCACTTGCTAAGTCTTTCCCGGTTGAGGTTGCACCAAAGAGAATAATCTCAGGTTTGTATTTATTGGTACACTCTAGGAGCGCTTTCATAAAGGATTCTGTTCGATAATGTTTAAAAATCGGCTGATCATAGACATACGCCGTATCTGCACCGTATTCAAACACAGTATTTGCCAATTGTTTTATGTTTTCCCCTATAATGACACCTGCCAACTCCACGCCCCGTTTGTCGGCAAGCTTTCGACCAGCACCCAGGAGTTCCAGTGAAACCTGGGAAATAACTCCATCCTTTTCTTCGATAAAGACCCAGACACCGTTATAATCTTTGAAATCCATGATCATCCCTCCTTTGTACTAAATAATTCTTTCTTTTCAAGCAGGATAGACAGCAATTCCTCTACCTGTTGCTGCGGATGGCCTTCAATAAAGGTTCCTCCTTCTGGTTTTGGCGGTGCCCATACTTTTGAGACAATCGTTGGCGATCCCTTCAAACCAAGCTGTTTGATATCTACATCCTCCAAATCATCAACAGACCATATATGCGGTTGATATTTTGCTGCTTTCAGCATGTTTTGGAATGATGAATAAGGTACTTCATTGATTGTTTTCTCAACAGAGAATAAGCATGGTAAAGTGGATTGGACCACTTCATATCCATCCTCAAGCTTCCGATGGATAACTGCATATCCCTCATCTTTATTGATTTCGACCACCTTATTCACAGATGTTAATGGCGGTATATCAAGCCGTCGTGCAATTCCCGGACCTACTTGTCCCGTATCACCGTCAATAGACATTTTCCCACAGATTACAAGATCAACAGGCTTAATCTTTGAAATTTTCTCCAATGCTTTAGTAAGCGCGTAGCTGGTTGCCAACGTATCTGCACCAGCAAACCGGCGGTCCGTAATTAAGTACCCTTCGTCGGCACCAATTTCAATACATTTTTTTATCGCTTTCACTGCCGGCGGCGGTCCCATCGATAATACGGAAACCATACCGCCATATCTTTCTCTAATCCGCACCGCCTCTTCTACCGCATGGGCATCATAGGGATTTAATATAGCAGGTGCTGTCCTTCGGTCCATTGTATTTGTTTTCGGATTCATTTTAATAATCTTGGTGTCAGGTACCTGCTTAATGCAGGCAACAATATGTAGCATGTTACCCCCTCCATCTCGTCTAAAGCTTACTGTTTCCCTTTCATAAGTAGAAACATATAAAGCCTGTTTACATTAACTTTATTAAAGAACCACCGTTTACATGCGGAAATTTTAGATATTTTTTCATTAATAAAATTCGGCTTCGAATAATCCCACTCGGTATAACGATTTTTCAAAAAAGAAGAAAACCCCCTGTCCTTCCTTTACTGTAAAAGCTGTTATAATAAAAATATAACTTCAAAAAACATGTGTTCTATAAATGAAAACACAGCATCTATTTTTGGGAACGTAAATCAATAAAGGAAGTGTTGGTCTTGTTAAAAAGCTTATTTATTAAAAATGACTTTCAAAAAGAATGGATACATAAGCTCACACAACAGAAAAAGCTGTTTATGAGCCGATCTAAAGAAACCGATGAAAAAGGAAAATTCCCAAAGGAAAATATCCAAACACTGATAGATATGGGTTTTACAAAACTGCCATTGCCAAAGGAATACGGCGGTGAGGGAATCAACATATCCGATCTCGTGCTTCTTCAAGAAACCATTTCCAGCTTTGACGGTGCGACAGGTTTAGCTATTGGCTGGCATCAAAGTGTAATCGGTGAACTATACGAGAAAAGGCTATGGCAAGAAGAGAAGCTGACTAGCTTTGCAAAAGAGGTTTGTCATGGAGCTTTGGTGAATAGAGCAGCTAGTGAAGCGCAAACAGGCAGCCCTACAAGAGGCGGGCGTCCTGGGACATATGCAGTGAAGAAAGACAACAAGTGGATGGTTTCAGGTCGAAAAATTTTTACAACCATGTCGCCTGTCCTTACTCATTTCTTAGTAACGGCATGGATCGAGGAAAAAGAAGGTACAGGTATTTTCTTAATCGATAAGGACACCGCAGGACTTTCCATCGAAGAAACATGGGATGTTATGTCCATGAGAGGAACTGAAAGTCATGATCTCGTTCTTGAAAATGTAGAGGTTTCTGAGGATAACTTTGTTGAGTTTTTTCAAGCACCAAGGGGAAATAATGTAAACGCCTGGCTGCTTCATATTCCTGCCTGCTACTTAGGCATAGCCCAGGCTGCCCGTGACTATGCTGTCAAATTTGCGACAGAGTATTCTCCAAACAGCATCAGCGGTACGATCAGCCAGTTACCCAACGTGCAAAGTTTAATTGGACAAATCGACCTGGAATTAATGAAGGCAAGACACTTTTTGTATAGTGTGGCTGAAGTTTATGATGATCAAACACGTCGTCCATACTTGACTAATGAGCTGGGAGCGGCAAAGCATATTGTCACAAACTCAAGCATCAAAATCGTTGACCAGGCCATGAGAATTGTAGGTGCTAAAAGTCTTCATCTCTCAAACCCGCTCCAACGATATTATCGTGATGTAAGAGCAGGTCTTCATAATCCGCCAATGGATGATATGATGATCGCAAAAATCGCACAAACTGCCCTGAAAGAGATGGATAACAACTAAAACAAAGTAGAAATATTTTTGCTTTTTTATTTAATTGCCCGACCCCTGAGAAAAACATAAATCCGGGTCGGGCAATCTTTCTATAGAAATGGATATTATTGTAAAAGAACATAATCGGGATAATCCGTTGCGACAGCATCAATATTATAACTTAAAAGAAAATCTGCTGCTTCAGGACTTCGGACTGTCCATGACAGCACTTTCATCCCTTCTTCCTTTGCTGTCCGAACCATGTCGTCTGTCAAAAGCTCAAAGCTTGGATTGTAGTAGTCAGCATAAGAGGAGAAATCCTTTATTGCCTGCTCTGTCGTATTTTTTTTCTTCGAAACTAGAACACCGATCTGTACATCTGGTAAAAGCTGCTTCATCTTTTTCATCGATTTAAAATTGAATGACTGTATGATGATTTTTTTGTGTTTATCCAGATTAAACTGTTTCAGTTTGTTTACAATTTCCTCTTCAATGCCGGGATAGAGCCCTGGTGACTTTAATTCTATTAAAATGCCAATTTTCCCTTTATACCGGGCAAGGACTTCCTCAAATAAAGGGATTTTCGCTCCAGAAAAATGCTTTCCTTTCCAGCCTCCCGCATCTAAACGTTGTAATTCCTTGAATGTTAGATCCTTAACAGCTCCGGCTCCATTTGTTGTACGATTGACAGTTGTGTCATGGATGATGACTAATTTGCCATCCTTACTTCTTTGGACATCGATTTCAATATAATCTGCTTTCATTTCGACTGCTTTGTCAAATGCATAAATTGTGTTTTCAGGTGCATAACCGGAAGCGCCTCGATGAGCAATGGTAAACAAATGCCGGACTTCTCCTGCTGATTTCGGCACAAACACAAACTGAAGCATACTGAATAACAAAGTGAACACCAACACAGATCCAAATATAGTATGTTTCTTCATCGCTGTTCAACTCCTATTTGGATAGTGATCTTACTTTCATATTATTGAAGGTTCATGGATAAAATATGTAAATATAATGTAAGTTTAATGAAGAAACTGTAAAATCATTTCATGTTGATTTAATGAATACTCCACATAATCTTGTAACGAAGCAAATGTCTGTAAGATAAGCTAGACAAAAAAAGAGCCTTCACAAAGTATGCTGAAAGCTCTCTTTATAAAATAAATAATTTTAAGATAATAATTGATAAACCACTTCTTCTATTTTCATCCTATTAGACTGTTCAAAATTACTGCGGGCATCCTCTAATGTTCCGACAAATTGAAGTTCTCCCCTACTTAGAACTCCAATCCGGTCACAAAGATGAATGATTTCGTGAATATCATGTGTGATATAGACAATCGTTTTTCCTTGTTGAGCCAATTTCTTTATATAATCATTTATCTCAAGTTTAGACTGAAGATCAATTCCAACTGTCGGCTCATCCATTAATAAAATGGTTGGATTATGAATTAATGCGACGGCAATATTCAGCTTACGCTTCATACCTCCAGATAAAGTAGAGACTTTTTCATTCCATTTATCATGCAAGGAAACTGCTTCACATAACTCCCATAACCTTTCTTTGGGTGGTCTAACTTTTGCGAATCGACTCCAATAGTGGAGGTTTTCTTTAACAGAGAAATTCTCCCATAAAGCGATTTCCTGAGGAACAAAGCCAATCATTTGGCGTATTTTCTTTTTCTGCTTTTCTATGTCTAAACCATTCATGGTAATAACTCCGGAGGAAGGTTTCATAACGGTGGCAAGAATAGAAATCAAGGTTGATTTCCCTGCTCCATTTGCCCCGACTAAGCCGAAGATCTCACCTTCATTGATGTCCAGTGAAACATCACGCAACAAAAACCGGCTTCCATATTGTTTATTTATTTTTTTAAGACTGATCACCTTATGTTTAACCTCCATACAATCCTATGCCAGAAAAGGAATGAGGATCCAATGATGAGAATAGTCATTCTAATCCATTCAGTATCATCCGTAACTGCGAAAATATGCTGCGGCAGCCAACGTGACACAACTTCAAGTGTCGGCGAAAGCTCGGAAACAGGAAAGAAACTTCCACCAAGGATGGCTATTATAAATGAAATAAGTATACCTGCAACATAGTAGCTTCCTAGATGTTGGATAAGAAAAGCCAGCCAGACGCTTATTGATATTGAAAATAAGATAAAAAGGATCATCGCAACAAGTAAGATGGAATTTTCCTCAATTAAGCCAAAATGTGATAACAGCCAAAGGCTTAGTGCGGCCTGGACTATTTGATAGACGAAATAGGCTCCAGCAGTCTGTATCACAAAGGAAGGTAAGCCTGTGAAGGTACTTCTTACACGGGAAAATAAAATAAAACGTTCCTTCACAATCCAATCACACATAAAAAAACAAGTAACCATGGTCATAAAGCTCCAAATTCCTAAGTAAAGAGACTGAGGAACAGCTTCATTATCGCTTCCATTTTTCTTTATTTCCGCTACTCCATATCTGCTGGCAACATCAATCGTCATTAACGGCTTCGGTTCCCATTGTTGAAGCGCATAATCATAGGCATCTTGCCAAACCGGCAAATCTATCTGCTCTTTCTTATATAATCTCTCTACAGTATTGGCTGCTTTAATAGCACTTGAAATTTTAGTTACCTGACTTGCTACCACCTCTTGAACAATTCCGACAGCAACAGAGCGTGGGGATTTCCATTCCTCAATCACACCTTCCCTCTCCTCATCCAATAATCGATTTTGGAATTGCGGGAGAATCACAAATACACTATCGAGCTCATTCCGTGCTAAAAGACGATCTGCCTCTTCAAGGGATATTTCATGGACAATCAACATGTCTTGCTTTTTCATTTGTTCAATAATTGATTTCGAAAAAGGACTCTGATCCCCATCCACTATCCCGATCGGAACTACTAATACTTTTTGCTGTTTTTCTACAAAGGAACCGATTAAGATCGACACAACAAGAGGGATCATTAGTAATAGCAAAAATCCAGGTCTGAGCAATCTTTTCACTTTTTCAAACAAGATTCTCATGATTAACACCTTTACCTTCCCTAAGATACAATATGAGCCCTGATATCATGCTACAACCTAATGAAAAAAGGAAAAGATAGAGTCCTAACATGGCAGAAGAATGGATTGAATATTCCTCTAACAATGAAAACGTCCATTTAAGAACCCAGCCATTTAGTGAAAACTCGTTCAAATTGAGAAGTCTTTCCGAAAAATAGACAGCAGGAATAAAATGCCCACCAATAACAGCACCTGCAGCAATCAGCAGAATTCCGAAAATCGGATAAATTTTTTCAGAAACAAGCATCGTTTCGATAAGCACAAACAGACTTAGAAAGACGAATGCAATCAGCATCGTTGCACCGGTAAGCTCCGCAATTAGAGACCATTCCTTAAAGCCTTTCCAGAACAAAATCGAAAGGAGTATCACTAGAGAGCTGCAAACAACTAGTAAATACCCGGCCATCATGCGGGAGAATACCAGTTGTAATTTGGTAAAGCCAAGTCCTTTCAAACGGAAATGAATGCTTCTATTTAGATTATTCTTTATAAGAAAAAGACTCATAAAACACCAAATCATAATGAGAAGAATAAAAATCGAAACTGCATAATATTGCCATATATTTTCCTGAAAAAGATAATGTTGCTCTATTTCTGCAAATATTTCTCCTCTTCCTAGTACGTGAAGTCCAAAAGACAGAACATTTCTTTTAAATTGATCCTTTTGATCTTCTTTTGAAAAATCAGCTTCAGACATAAAATGATCAATTGTATTAATCCCGCTTTGGGCAGCAGATGTATAGTTTGCAGCACTTTCCATTACATAAGTAATGAGCCTTGACTGTAAAGGACGTTTACCATTCCCAATGACTATTACTGGTGTATTTTTCCCCTTTGCTACATCTCGGCTAAAGCCCTTTGGTATCTGAATGATCGCAGCTATTTGATTATCACGCAGATAAGACTCTGCTTTGTTTCTATCGACTTCCACTGTAGTAATCAATTTGTTTAAATGTGGACTTTCCGTAAGCTCGCGAACGACAAATTCCGTTTCAATTGTTTGATCTTCATTAACAATAGCTACTTGGAAAGGCTGAACAAATGATTCTTCCTTTAACAATTGCTGGCCAATCAGAGCCGCTCCTAATAAAAAGAAAATAGGTGTCAGCCACAGAAATACGGCTGACTTCCTATTTTTCATAAAGATTTTTAGATAGAGTTCGGTAAGAATAAAGATGTTTTTCATAGAAAACACCCAATTTTAATAATAGTAATCTTCTAAAGGTATATCATAGTATGCATCCATATCCGTTCCATACAGCTCTTCTTCATATCCATAATAGTAATCCTCTGGAATGAGCCCGTATTTTTCTCCGAGCGTTAAAAGATTTGTTCCAACGGCTTCACTTATTTCAAGCATTTGTTCATCAGAAATCTTGACTACATTGATCCCTTCAGCAGAATTCGTGTCAAAGCTTGGTACCGTAACTTTTTCCTCAAGCTTCGTTTTTGAATCAAGGTTTAACGTAAGGGCACCGGAATCATAATCATCTTCCATCAAAAGCTTAATCTTGAACGTTTCATTTTGATAATTTTTCTTTAGGTTTAGATCACTGACCTGTTCGATTTCACCCTTTAGTTCATTTGGAACATCGTAGAAACTGTCTCCGTTAAAGGCAAGGGAAAACTCACGATTAATATCCTGTTTGCTTCCTGCTTCCCCTTTAATATTACTTGTCAAAGTGAACGTAATATCTTCTTTTTCGCCGAATTCTTCCAACATAGCAGATGCCTTAAGTTTTTCGGTAACTGTTTCTTTTCCATTCTTGACATCGTTGCTGATTTGGAAAACCATACTTGAATCCTTGTCTGCTTCCGGAGACAAAGTTAGTTTCCATTCATTAAATTTCTGATTGTCACCGTACGGAACATGCTTGCTAGTTATCTCAGCATTTACCTGTTCACCATCAATACTTATCGCCGCTTTTACGTTTCGGTCAATAATGATTTCATTTTTATCAATTAATAGTGTTGATGTAAAACCGTTCGGATAATCAACCGACTTCATGTCATCCTTTACATCTTTAAGAGCAGCAACCATTTCCTCAATCATTTCATTCTTTTCAGGAATTTCAACATCTGAATTTTCTAATGAAGCAGCTTTCGCGAATTTTTCAATTCTTGTTGCTATCATATTATGAAGCTCTTTATCTTCGATAATATAATCCATGAATTTATTTAATAATGCCTTTGTTTCAGCTTCTGAAAGGGATAGTGTAACCTCCCTAAGTTTCATGCTTTCTCCTTCATACTCATAATCAATTCCGTTTTTAATGTCAAAGTTATCATCCTTTAATTCTCCTAAAAGAAAATCAGCATAGCGTTTTTGCAGATATTCCTTTTCTATATCCGTTATTTTTAACTCCTGAAGATCAAGTTCAGACATCTCTAATTTTTCCGGACCTTCATAATAAGGATCGAGCATACGCATGAAATCTCCATATTCATCTAAGTTTAAATAAAAGAACTTTTCGTATAATAATGGAACCTTTATTCCCATTTGTTCTTTTGATTGGAACATGTCAATATCAATTGCTTTTTCCTTCTCAACATTTAATGCTAATGAATAATGACTTTCTTTTTGAACAGGGTCTTGAACTGTTTTAGCTGAAATGGAAGTTGATTTCAACAATTCCCTTACCATTTCAAAATCAGGATCATCCCTCAACGAATCCAGCTCCATATCACCGCTTAATACCACTTCCGAATTTGACGGTGACTCAAGTAATTTTTCTTGGAATGTGATTGCATCCCCATATTTAGTATCCCACCCCTGCTTCGCCTCCTGATAGGATTTATATTCAGAAAGCAAGTACAACTCTTTCGGAGACTTTTTAAGCAACATTGCAGCTGCCCCCGACGCACCGATGAGTAAAATAATAAGCGCAATGATAATGGGTTTTTTTAGAAAAAAGCCTTTTTTGTTTTTCATTTCTGCATGTTGTGATCTTGTTTCTGCTTCTAATGCTGCACTTGTTTGCTTCTTTGATAGTTGTTCCTCTTGATTGACTGGTGCCCCACAGGATGGACAAAATTTGGTATCCTCTCCTAATGACTTGCCGCATGACTGACATGTTTTCATACTTTCTCCCTCTCTCCCCTTACAAATTACCTAATATCACAGTCGAACAGACCATTATTCATGATATACAACTTTCAACACCAATTCTATATTTTCGCTAAATTTGGACATTTTTCTTCATTTTATTTCCAAAAACTGAATAAATATTAGGGTCTGATGTCTAATATTCCAAACCAAATCATACCAAATATACCAGGTATAATTTATCAGCTATTTTGACTGATATAAATGAAACTATTAAAAAAGCTGTTATAAGTTAGTTATCATCATATAACAGCTTTTTCCGTCATCATTCAATTGTGTTTAATAACTCTTTTAAGGCTTTTAATTCCTGATCCGTTAATGTGACACCTTTTCCCATTTTGCTATGGTCTCTTGCCCAGTCACGCAAATCATATTTAGGTTCATTGCCACTCCAGCTGATTAGGTTCAATTCCTTATTCCAACCTTTCGGTGAGGTTGAGATTGTTCCTATTGTTTTCGTTATTTCAAATTTGATTTCGGCCATGTCATTTCCTCCTCATAAATTTCTCGATTCATTTTACCACATAACTTGGTTATTATTTACATAATTAAAGGGTACAAAACCATTTGATTTTGTACCCTCTACTTATCTTAAAGAATGATCCTAATTTTTTATTTCCACGGAATCAGCTTTCTTTCTAGCCATTGTAACCCTCGGTTAAAGAGCAAACCTAGTAATGAAAGCAGTAACACACCGACCATTAATTTTGTTGTGATCATTAAATTCCCATAATGTAAAACCATTGCGCCAATTCCTTTCTCGGCTGCAATCATTTCCGCAGAAACAAGTAATAACAACGAAGTTCCGGCAGATAATTTTAATCCGGCAAAAATAGTTGGAAGTGCTCCAGGTAAAATAACTTTTCGAATAACATTTAGATGATTGGATCCGAATGTAACGGCAGCTTTGATTAAGATTGGATCGACATTTTTGACACCAGAAAACGTGTTGATAACGACTGGGAAGAATACCCCAAGAGCAATGATCGCAACCTTTGGCATTTCACCAATACCAAACCATAAAATAATCAGCGGCAGTAAAGCTATTTTCGGAATTGGATAAATAGAATACACGATTGGTGTAAATATGGCATCAGCCCATTTAGAGAAACCCAGTATCAATCCAATTATAATTCCTACAATGGCACCAATCGCATAACCCACTACTATCCGGTAGAGACTGGCAAACAAGTTTTCATGCAGCTCACCAGTGCTGATCATTTCCCAGCCAGCTTTAACGATTTCGGTAGGAGCCGGCAGAAATAATGGCGGGACAATTTGCAGTCGGCAGACAATCTCCCAAAGGATCAAAAGAACTGTAATCCCTAATGCGGCTGCGTATTTCGGAATCTTTTGCTCTAAAAAAGCCACCCGGTTTTTAATAACTTGTCTTGATTCCATTTGTTACGCCTCCTTTAGCGCTTCTTGCGCATCGTGGCGTATTAAATTCCAAATCTCATTGGAGTATTGTTCGAATTGGAGGCGGTATTTTTCATTTCCGCGTTCCATTTTCGGCATATCAATATTGATTATACTTTTAATTTGACCTGGATGACGGGATAAAACAATGACTCGATCCCCCAAATATACAGCCTCTTGTATGTTATGGGTAACATAAAGTGTACTTAATCGCGTACGATCCCAAATGGTTAACAACTCTTCCTGCATAAGTGTACGAGTTTGTGCATCTAAAGCAGAAAATGGTTCATCCATCAATAATAAATCTGGTTCAACCGACAAAGCCCGGGCAATCCCTGCACGCTGCTTCATACCGCCGGATAATTGTTTAGGGTAGGCATTTTCAAATCCTGTTAATCCAACCATATCAATATAATACTTGCCTTTTTCTTCGCATTCCTTTTTGCTTGCACCGTTTTCCTGGAGACCAAAGATCACATTTTGATACACAGTCCGCCAAGGGAATAGAGCAATCTCCTGGAAGACAATCCCTAGTTTTGGATCCTTCCCGCTTCCCCCTTCAAAATATACTTGTCCAGTACTGGGTGACATTAATCCGCCGACAATATTTAATAATGTTGATTTCCCACAGCCGCTTGGACCTACAAGCACAACAAATTCTTGTTGTTCAATGGAAAAATTAATGTCCTTAAGTGCTGTTACTTCGTTTTTCTTTGAATCAATAAACGTTTTTCCTACATCCTCAACTACGATTCTCATGCTGTCACTTCCTAACCTCTTACATCCTATTCTTGTAATGCTTCCTCTAACAACTCGGTATTAACAATTTCTTTACTATCAATTGCTTTTTCAATTAATTTCTTCTCTGCATACCAGTCAATCTGTGTTTGAATATCTTCTGCTAGTAATTTACCATCACGGTCCATATATGGCAGGCCTTTTTCAATCAAAGCAGGTTCTTGGTCTGTATATTTAGCAATAATATCAACCACTTCATCGTAATTTTCACCTTTTACAAGCTCACCGTCTTTTTTCGTTAACACTGCATCATAGTAGTAATTTGTTGCTTTTATATATGCCTTTAAAAAACGTACCGCTGCATCTTTATTTTCTGCAAACTTTGGTGAGAAAAAGATTCCAGATGTTTGATAATCCATTTCCTCTCCAACTTGAGTAATGACTTTACCATATCCCTCATCAACAACCATCGAAATATTCGGTTCATTCAATAAAACTGCATCCACTTGTTTACTTTTTAAAGAATCCATTAAACCAGGAATACTGTTTAATGGTACTAATTCAACATCTTCTAATTTTAATCCATGATTTTCTAAAATTCTTCCAGCCATATAATGGAAAGTTGAACCGGTTTGTGTAATTCCGATCTTCTTACCCTTCAATTCTTCAACTTTTGTTACGGCTGAATCACTCGGAACAAGTAATGCTGTAGAAGAAAATCCTTTCTCCTCTCTTCCTTTATCAGCCACAATCCATAGCTTTTGTCCGCCAGCAGCCATGTTATAAAGACTGGCTGTTATTCCGGTTGCACCAACATCAACACTTCCGCCTGCTGTGGCAACAGCGATCGGCTGTGCAGCTTCAAACCATGTTGCTTTTGCATCGATATTCTGCTCTTCAAAAAAACCTTTTTCTAAAGCAATAAATAATGGAGCAGAACTTGTTAGTTTCAGCATTCCGATATCTACCGAAACCTTTTCAGAGGCATCTCCACCTTTAGTCTGGTTTTCCTCCTGCTTTCCACAGCCAGCTAATGCTAGACTGATCGTTAATAGTGCAATACTCAATAAGATTGCTACTTTTTTCACTTTAACCCCTCCATCTTTTCTTTGTTGTATAAGATCACGAAAAACGAAATCTTTAAATCTTTCTTATTCGACATAATTTTCAAAAATCCTTTTCCAAAATAGAATTATTTTATTAAGAATAAGGCATTTCTGTCTAATAAGAAAGATTTATTCCATAAATATGTATATCATATGCACCAAATAAGAATATTATAAAGACAAAAAAGAGGGCTGTTTCAGCCCTCTTTCTTGATTATGGATAAACAAAGATTCCTAACTTCTTAACTAGTTAGTTTTAGGAGATCTGCTGCTTGATTTTCGGTAAGATCTTTTACTAATATCATTTCACTAATCAAAAATCGCTGCACATCATGAAGCATCTTTTTTTCACTTACATTCAGTGTTTTTTCCTTATTTCGCAGTAAGAGATCATGGACTACATGAACTGAATCACGCATATCTCCTGTCTGTATTCTTTGTGTATTTAATTTAAACCTTTCTTTCCATGGAAGAGCATCGTCCTCCTCTAACTGTTGGAAATCTGATAATATCTCATCCATCACTTCCTGATCAACAATTGAGCGAACTCCTAATTTTTTTAAAGAGTTAACGGGGATCATAATGTCCATGTTACAAATAGGAATGTTAATCACACAATATTGTTGTATTTTCCCTAATACAGTTTTTTCTTCTATCGCTTGAACAATACCTGCACCATGGTTTGGATAAAACACCTTTTCACCAATTTGAAACAAATCAGCACCCCCATTTATATTCAATTTATATGGTAACACAATTTCAAAAAATAATCAAATTTATTATTTTAACACGCATTATAATTACATGTCAATATTTATTTTCAACTGTTTTTCATATAAAACAACTTCAAATTTTGAATTTCTGCTGCTATTTTCTTATTTTTCCAAAAAATAATAGTAGGATAATTAATCTTATGAATATCAATCTGTTAGAATAATTTTATATAATAAATGATAGAAACAACTTCAGGGGGTGAATGAACATGAAAGGTTTAGCCGTTTTTTGCGGATCAAGAAATGGAGCTTCTGATGTTTATATTGAAGGGGCCAAAAAACTAGGAAAGGAATTAGCGAAACGAAGTACAACGCTTATTTATGGCGGTTCAAGTGTAGGTATGATGGGGGCTGTGGCTGACTCTGCATTAGAAGCCGGAGGAAGAGTAATCGGTGTGATGCCTCGATTCTTAGATAATCGCGAAAGATCTCATAAACACCTTACAGAGTTAATCATTGTTGAGTCCATGCACGAGAGAAAAGCAAAAATGATTGAGTTGGCTGATGGTTTTATCGCAATGCCGGGTGGTCCTGGAACCTTAGAAGAATTCTTCGAAATTTTTACATGGGCACAGGTTGGCTTACATCAAAAGCCAATCGGTCTTTTAAATATTAATCAATATTTCGATCCAATTGTAGATCTATTTAATCATATGGCCGATGAACATTTCATGGATGAAAAATTTCGTACATTAGCATTGATAGATGAGAAAGCAAGCAGCTTGTTAGATCAATTTTCACATTTTAATGCAAATCTTTACTCCCGAAAATAAATGCGTAGTATGTCTACGAAAAAAGCACCATCCTTTTTAGGATGATGCCTTTTTCGATTATTTATTTTCGAGGTCTCTTAGATATTGAATATAATCAGTCGACGTGCCTTTATACCCGTTGTCCCTAATCATTGATGCAATATTCCCCCTATGGTAGGTCCCATGGTTAGCAAGATGGTGCATAATTTCATCAATATGATTTTTAAAAGTTGTGCCTTTTGTATTTTGATAGACAATTTCAGATAATCCATCATAATGAATTGTGATAGAATCAATCATTATTTGATGAAGTTCTTTAAAACTCTTCTTTGCCTGCTCGATATTGTTAAATGCAATAATATTTTCATTTACTGCAAGGTCTGGAATACATCTTTTAATCCAAATCCGCTGGCCCCTAAAAATATGGTAAAACGTTTCAGCAATTGATGGAAATACACTATTCATTTGTTTATGAAAAAGGTCTTCTGATAAACTGTCGATATGGTCCAATAATTTTATGTTTGCCCAGTAATCATAACGAAGCATATTAATGCCGTGATCTTTCACATTAGTTCCCTCCGATCATTTCTAATATTCTTAGTATAATAACACTAGATTCATTATATCTAAGATTTATTCTTAAAGCCTTATAAATTGACCATTTGTATTCATTTTTTTATCATCCAGCTGCCATTTTCAATCTGTCTGTATTTGATTCTGCTTGTTTCGAATAGAGTTCTTTATAATATCCATTTCGTTTTAGCAGGCTCTGGTGGTTACCACTTTCTACAATTTCTCCATTCTTTATAACAAAAATAGTGTCAGCATTCACAATTGTCGAAAGTCTATGAGCAATAATAACGATGGTTTTATCATGATGAAATTGATTAATCGATTCTTGGACCAGCGTCTCACTTTCATTATCAAGAGCGCTTGTAGCTTCATCTAGTATAATAATGGACGGATCCTTTAAAAATACACGAGCAAGAGCAATACGCTGTTTTTGACCACCGGATAACTTGATTCCTCTTTCACCAATTTCGGTATCGTAGCCTTTAGGTAACAGGGTGATAAACTCATGTGCAAAAGCTTTTTGAGCGGCAGCAAAGATTTCATCCTTTGTTGCATTCGGCTTTGCTATTTTAATATTTTCTTCAATTGAAGTACTGTACAAAAAGTTTTCCTGAGTCACTATTCCCATATGGTCCCGCAAGCTGGAAATCGAATAATCTTTTAAATCCACGTCATCAATAAATACCTTCCCATGTGTTGCATCATACATTCTTAATAGAAGTTGTAAAATGGTGCTTTTGCCTCCCCCGCTTTCACCAACGAAAGCATACGTCTTTCCTTTTTCCATTTTCAAAGAGACATTATTGATAATCGACTTTTTTCCATCATAGGTGAAAGAAACGTTTTTGAATTGAATCGCATGACTAAATTCTTTCAACTCAACAGGATTTACTTTTTCTTTTATGGTTGATGGGGTATGGAAGAAATCAAAAATCCTTTGTAACGCAACGCTGCCTTCTGTAATAGCTGGATAGGCATTCACTAAGGCTGTAACAGGACTTCTCATTTTATCGACATAAGCAAAAAATGCAATTAAACTACCAACCGTTAAACTATCATTAATCACATAAAGACTTGCAATGATAGCGACAATAAAAGGAGTCATGTCACTTAACACGTTGACTGCTGATAGCATCACTGCATTTACCTTAGCATGCCTATCTGTTAGCGTATCGAAATGAACTAAGTGACGATCCAATTGTTCCCTGTCTTGTTTTTCGGAGGAAAATAATTTAGATATGAAAGCACCTTGTATTTTTTCAAATACAAACCCATTCATTACGGAACGGTAACGCATAACGTCTCGGGTTGTTTTCTTTAACCGTTTCGAAAGGAAATGAGCAAGAACAAACTGAATACTTACCAGTACGATAGAAAGAACCGCTAATGTCATATGCATCGTTAGCATGACGACAATAATAAACAATAAAACAATAATTTCAATCCAGATGTTCCCAAACGCTGCAGTTAAATAACCTTTGACCTTTTCGATATCATCGAAAAACCGTGTTCCGATTTCACCACTTTTATTTTCAACAAAATACTTAGCATCCAATGCGTGTACTTTTTTAAATGCATCCTTGCGAAGTTGTTTCATAATATTATTGTTAGCCTTATGAATACAATATTGTCTTACATATTCCATCGGTGTTCTTATTAATAAAAAGACTGCCAACATTCCTACCGCAATAATCAAAAGCTGTTCTAGAATCTCATTTGGAGAAAGGGAGTCATTTTGAAGCAGTTGATCAAAAATATATTTTAAAATCAATGGAACAAAAAGCGGAATAAGAAAACGGAAAATGCTCCCTAAAAAACCTATTAAATAAAATTTACTTTCTCGTTTCACATAGGGTAAAAACAATTTAAATTGATTCAATGGAAAGACCCCTTTTATCAGTATTTGATGATATTATTCTACGAGTTTCTTACCCCATTCGCTCCGCAACTTTTTGAAGCAGTACCGCACTCTTTTTGAACATAATTACCAATTTCTTGAGTCATTCCGCCAAAATTCTTCGGTTTGTACATATAAAAAAACCCATCAATCAAGATGAGTTTTCGTCAGTTTTGAAATTTGTTTTGCCAAATATTCTGCATCATCTCCGACTCCCAAGAGGAGAGCTGATCCTCTGCGGTGTTGCCATGGCATGCCTAAGAAGTATAATCCTTCAATATTAGTAATTCCCCTGTTATACATTATTTTACCGTCTTCATCCAACAATTCCGGTACATCAATCCATGAATAATCCTGGGTATATCCTGTTGCCCAAATAACATTCTGAACCTTTATTTTGGTTTGATCCACAAAGCAAATCTCATCTTTTTCAATGGAAGCGGTTCTACTTTTAACCTTTATCTGTTGGTTCTTTATTCTCTCCTTTAGTTCAAAACCAAATATCGGATCTGGCTTCCCTTGAACTTTTTTACCAATAAATGAATCACGGTTCGATTGTAAAATACCTAATTTTTCACACCACCAAAAGAAGCTTTTATTTCCAATGGATAATGGAAGGAATCGAAGTTTATGACTTACAGATAGGTAAGTTTCATGGGTTTGCGATAATTCCACTGCGATCTGTGCGCCTGAATTTCCTCCTCCAACAACTAATACTGCACCTTCGTTGAGCTGTGACTTGTTTTTATATTGGGAAGAATGAAGTTGAACAACCTGTTCTGGGAGTTCTTTTGCAAATGCTGGAATTCTGGAAGTATGAAAAGGACCTGTTGCAATAACGACTTTCTTTGTTTTTATCACTGTACCTTCATTAGCTGAAATGATAAATAAATCATTTTCATTTTGAATTCGTTTCACATGACAGTTTGATTGAATGGGTAAATCAAAGGTACGAGCATAATTTTCAAGATAATTTGCAATTTCATCTTTTGTTGGGAATCCTGAAGGGTCGCCTTTTAGTGTCAATCCTGGCAATGAGCTGTATGCTCTAGGTGTAAACAAGATCAGTGAGTCATACCTTTTTCTCCACACATCTCCAACCACATTTTGATTGTCTAGAATTATATAAGATAAGCCTGTTTGCTTTAAATAATACCCCATTGATAATCCTGCCTGGCCGCCGCCAATAACAACCACATCATACACCATCGTAATCACTCTCTCTTATATTTTCCAATAATTTATATCTATTAGTAAACTACTTATATAGACTGACTAAATACTTCTCAATGCATCAATCGGATTCAACTTGGAAGCCTTTCTCGCAGGTGCAATTCCAAAAAGAATACCAACTGCTGCGGAGAATCCCAGTGCTAACAGCACTGTCGAAGCAGAAAGTGCAAATGTTGTTCCAATTAGCAAACACACGATATAAGCTACTATTGTTCCGAGTGTTAATCCAATAACACCACCAAAAAGGGATAGAAACACCGCTTCAATTAAAAATTGCTGTTGAATCCTCTTAGGTTCAGCACCTAGAGCCTTTCTCAAACCAATTTCTGTAGTTCTTTCTGTTACAGACACAAGCATCATATTCATAATTCCAATACCGCCAACGATTAGAGATATAGAAGCAATCCCTCCAAGCATAAATGACAGCATACTTGTCATCTTCTTGATAGATGTAAGCATATCCTGCATATTCATGACGGAAAAACCATCTTTTTTATCATTAAATGCTTCATTTAATACCGATTCAATCTCTCTTGTTACTTTATCCGAATGGTTTGAATCTTCCATGTACACATCAACACTTGATATATATCCCGTCCCTAGTAAACTCATTGAAGTGGTATATGGAACGATAACGGCATCGTTTGTAGATGAACTTGAAAAGGAACTTGACTCTTGTAAAATACCAATAATAGTGTAAGTAGAACCGCCAATGATCATCTTTTGACCAATAGGATTCTCACCATAGAACAAATCTCTCATAATATCAGATCCAATCAAACAAACTTGATTTTTATTTTTGACATCTAATATGTTGATACCCCTCCCGGAATCTACAAGAGCTTTTGTTCTTGAAAAATACACCTCATTTTTACCCTGAACGGTTACATTTGTTTTCTCAACCCCTGAGCTGACGATCGTTGTTTTACCTGAGGTGGTTGGCGAAACGCCAGCAACATTTTCGATCTCACCTAGCTTTTGAATGTCACTATCAATAAGTCCTTGCTTAAGCGGGGTTCCCATCGCCTGCACCGTTATTTTATCTGCACCAAAGGAAGCGAACTCGTTTGTCATCTCATTTGTTGAACTTTTTACAATGGTAATCAGTGCAATGATTGAACTAACTCCAATCACAATCCCAAGAATCGTTAGGGCAGACCGCATTTTGTTGTGAATCACATTCATCCAGGCCATTTTTACATTTTCCTTAAACATCACACACACTCCTCGCTAAGCTGACCATCCAAAATATGAACAATCCTGCTTGCATGCGTTGCAATCTCTTTATCATGTGTAATCATAATGATTGTTTTTCCTTCATCATGGAGCTCATGAAAAAGCTCCATGATCTGTTGACCCGTTTTTTGATCCAGCGCCCCAGTCGGTTCATCTGCCAGTAAAATAGTCGGCTCTGTAACCATCGCCCTTGCAATTGCCACTCTTTGCTGTTGACCGCCAGAAAGCTGGTTAGGCAGGTTTTGTAATTTATCAGCAAGACCTACCTTTTGAAGCATTTCCTTCGCACGCTCCTTACGGATTTTTTCCGGCAGTCCTCTGTAGACAAGGGGCAGCTCTACATTTTGCCATGCATTCAATCGCGGAAGTAATTGAAATTGCTGAAACACAAATCCGATTTCTTTGTTTCGAATAGAAGCCAACTTCGATTCATCTAATGTATCTACCTGGTGATTTGAAAGGATATATTGACCGCTTGTCGGAATATCCAAACATCCTACAATGTTCATGAGTGTCGTTTTACCTGATCCTGATGGTCCTAGAATGGCTACAAAATCCCCATTATTTACTGTCAGGTTGATCTGATCTAATACCGTTTGTTCTTCTTCACCCATGTGAAAGTTTTTTGTTATTTGGTCCATTTTAAGAATTTGCCTGTTCATTATTGATTACCTCCCCCGTGCATCGATGCAGCAGCATCGCTATTATTCTCTGAGGTTGTATTTGGGACCATAACCACTTCTCCTAAACGAATTCCACTCTTAATTTCAATAATCGTCCCATCATGGATTCCTATTTCCACATATTGTTTTGCTGGTTCGCCTTTCTCAGAGCCCTTTAAAATATATGGTCTGTTTTTACTATCGAACTGAATGGCTTTCATTGATACAGTCGTAGCATCAACTGCCTTATGCTTTAGTATCTTTACTTCTGCACTCATTCCTAATCGAATAGCAGGATCCTCCTCGAAATCAATCATGGCTGTAAAATATGAAATCCCGTTTTCGTTTATCGCTTCCTTTGAAACAGATTGAACGGTTCCTTTCATGTCTTTTCCCAAAGCGTTCATACGAACATCTACCCTTTGACCAACTGTAACGTATTTTAGGTCATACTCATCAACTTTTACTTTAATCTGTAATTGGCTGTAATCGACAATATCCATCAGCTGTGACCCTTTTAAAGCATGTGAATTACTTTTTGTAAATAACTTAGAAACCTCTCCATCGATTTCAGCTTTTATTTCCTCTCCTTCTGCATTCCTCAACAATACATCACCCGTTTTTACCAAATCCCCTTCATTCACTAAAACTTCTTCAATATGCATTTCCTTCTGACTGATAACATTTTGCTTCTTCGGTGCTTCTACTGCACCGGTAAAACTGTAGTACGTTGTAATGTCCGCTTTTTCAGCTTTTTCTTCTTCAAAAGCACCTGCTCCTTTTGGTGCAAATACAAACACAGCAACAAGAGACAAAAGTAATACTCCGACAATAGACAAAATCATTACTTTCTTTTTACCTGACTTTTTTTGTATGGAATTCATATCCTTACCTCCGAATCTTTATTATGAGCCGTTAATTTTTACAACTAAGGTTCCTCTGATGTATTGGTTAATCTCATTGTACGGCGTCTCTACCCCTTCCAATCCGCAGACATTAAGAGTAACTACCGCAGATATTTCGTGTATTCCCCGCAGATTCTTCGGGACCCACAGCAAGTGTTTTCAGTTCTTGCGCAGGCAAAAAACCTTAACGCAAAGAGTTAAGGTTTGAATGTTATGATTTATTTATAGGGCGTTTTTAAGAAAACTGAATTGGAAAGTCCATTCGAATTGTTACCCCTTGACCTAGGACAGAATCAAACTCAATTTTGCCATTTAGGCTTTGTACACGTTGTCTAATACCCGTTAATCCCATGCTGTGAAATGTAGGATTCAGCTTTTCTCTTTCAAAGCCGACACCATTGTCATAATAGAAAATTTTTAATGAATCTTGTTTACTCATTTTAAAATGCAGCATAGAAGCCTTTGAGTGTTTCGCTGCATTATTCAGCAGTTCTTGTGTGATTCGATAGATTCCGATTGTTAATTCTTCATCTATCGTCAAATGATTGATCATATCCGTTTCGAATGTAATTTTAAATATCGATGAAAGCTGGGTGTATTCAAATAAGTTCTCTAATGCACGTTCAAGTCCGAGTTCTCTTAAAAGAGGAGGCCTTAACTCATTACATGTCATACGAATTTGATGAATAGTATCCAGCAAGCCCTGCCCGATTTCTTTCAGTTGATCTTTCCATTCATATTGTAATTCATTTTGTTTTTGGAGCGCCTCCAGCCTTCTAAATAAATCAACTTGATCCTGTAAAATGGTATCATGTAAATCGCTAGATAAATTTTGACGTTGTTGCTCTTGAAGGTTAAATAACAGCCTTAAGACCCACTGTGGCGTTTCATTACTTTGTATAACTTCTTCCAACTGGTTCATTAGATTCTCTATCACATTTAAATTTTCAAACACCATGACAGTAAAACAAATGAGTGTTTCAAGCCAGATGGAGTCCATTGCTTCATTTATAGATTGTAATTGTAGTACTAATATATACGAATATTCTCTCCGATCACCAATCCTGATATATGTTTTATCTGATATTTGGACAATTTTCCCCATCGATAATTGAGCCAGATGAGCCTCCACCTCCGTAGACAGCCCTTCCTCCACTTTTTGCTCTTCACGATGAAATTTCAATAGATACGGTTTAGAGTTTGGTAATATATAAGTTATTTCTTTTCTGAGTCTTTCCTCAAGATCAGATAATTTCATGACTGAAGAAAGATCCTTTGAAAATATTTTTAAACTATTTTGTAATTCTTCATATCTATTCTTTCTAGTTTCCAGTTCATTTTCCATCATTTTTCGATCTGTTATATCACGAATCGTAACAACTGCAAGTCGATCAGGATGATGGGGTACAGGCATCACTCTTGATTCAAAAAATTTAATTTCCCCATTCGCATCAATCACTCGGTATTCATTTGTTTTAGGAATTTGCAATTTTAACACTTGTCTGTGTGCTTCCATTAGATTTTCTTTATCATCTGGATGTACCGGATCAAATACATTTGTTCCCACAAAGCCTTCATGGTCCAATCCAAAAATAGTTCGTATAGATGGGGTTACATAACGAACAATCTGATTCTCGTCTATGATAATAATAATGTCCAATGTATGTTTTGCGATTGTCTCAAATTCCCAACTGAAATTGTTTGGATTCTCCATCACATCACCACTCATATTATATTTAGAATTTTCAATCATTTATTTATATAAAGTATATCTATAAATCATGTTATTTGAAAATGAGAAACAGAAAAAAAGTCATGGTTTTTTCCTTGACTTTATAAACGTTCGAAAAAGAATTTCGCTTCAAGAATATGTCATATGTTTCATGAAGGTTTACTTCAATTCTTCTTCCGGTATTAAACCTAATTCTTTCGCTTTTACTACCGTATCCACTCTTGTTCTAACCCCAAACTTTTGGTAAAGCGAAGTTAAATTATATTCTAAAGATCTTTGGCTCATGGCTAAGGTCGAGGCAATTTCTCTTGTACTTTTGCCTTTGGCTAGTTCGCTTAGAATCTTTTCCTCTAATTCTGTGAGAATCACTTTTTCTTGTTTATTCTTTCCACTAGAAATAATTCCTGGTCTGCGTAATTCTCTTACCAAAGTAAGCGGTAAGATCACTTGCTGGCGTAAGGCCGCCCTTATCCCTGCGACAAGTTCCTCTCTTGATGAGGTTTTTGATAAAAATCCAGAGGCGCCGGCCTCCACTAATAAATTAAAATGTGGTTTAATATCAAATCCGGTATAGATTAAAATAATCAAGTCCGGGTTATAGGCTAAAGCTTGTTTGGTCAACTCTAGTCCATTAATGTGCGGCATATATAAATCAAACAGCAATACATCATAGTCATGAAGCTTGATCTCATCTATCGCTTTCAATGAACTATTTTCTACCGTTATATGAAAATCAGGCTCTTGTTCTAAAAGCACTTTTGTTCCTTCGATGATCGATAAATGATCATCAACAATAAGAATATTTATCATCTCTCATACATCTCCTAATAACTTAATCGGAAATTTAATCATCACTTTTAACCCTTGACCTGGCTTGGAATCAAATTCTATTTCTCCATTTAGACTTTGAACTCGCTGCATCATACTTGATAAACCCATGCTATGAAAAGACGGCTTTAACTTTTCTAGAGGAAATCCCACCCCATCATCACAATAGAGGATTTGTACAGTTTCATCTATTCTCATCTTAAAATCTAGTAATGATGCCTTAGCATGTTTAACTGCATTGTTCAATAATTCTTGAATGATGCGATAGATTCCAATGGTTACTTCTTCATTTAAGGATAAATTACTTGGATTTTCTGAAAGAAATGTAATTTTAAAAGTTGATGAGATCTGAATGTATTCAAATAAGTTTTCTAAAGCCTTTTCAAGACCAAGTTCCCTTAAAAATGGAGGCCGCAGTTCATTGCAAGTCCTGCGAATTTGATGGATCGAGTCAAGTAATCCCTGCTCAATCCCCGAAAGTGTTTCGATTAATTCCAGCTTAATGTCTTTTCGATATTTGAGTACTTCCAGCCTTCTGAATAAATCAATTTGATCCTGCAATACTGTATCATGTAAATCACTTGATAACTGTAAACGTTGTTGTTCCTGTAAATTGAACAATAGTCTTAATACCCATTGTGGTGTTTCTTTACTTTGTAAAGCCGCTTCTAATTGGTTCATTAAATTTTCCATTACATTTAGATTTTCAAACACCATTACGGAATAACAAATCAATGTTTCAAGCCAAATGAAATCCATCTTTTCCATCATGGACGATTCATTTAAGGACAAGATATAAGCTCTTCCGTTTCGTTCGCCTATTTTGAAGTGAATCTTATTATTAATTGATTCTAATTTTCCTAATGTTAATGAAAGCAAGGTTTTTTCCATTGGATTTTCACTTTCTAAGATGTGAATGACAGGTTCAGAACCTGGTGTGATGGATTTTATTTCTTTCACCAATCTATTTTCCAGATCAGAAACTTTCATAATGGAAGTGAGGTCTTGAGAAAAAACCTTCAGGCTATTCTGCAGGGCTTCATAGCGATTTTTTCTCCTCTCAAGCTCCATCTCCATCTTTTTTCTTTCAGATATATCTCTAATGGATACGACTTGTAGATATTCTTCCGTATCAGGTAAAGGAGTTGTTTTACATTCAAAGTATTTAATGACACCAAATTTATCTATCACTCGATATTCTGTAGAGGAAGGTCTTCCTGTTTTGAGAAGTTTTTTGTGTCTTTCTTCCATGTATTGCCTGTCATCTGGATGAATCGAGCCGGCAAATATATCCTTGTAGCGTAACTCTTCAGGAGTACTGTCAAATATCTCATAAAATGAAGGTGTTGCATATAATACATTTCGCTGTTGATTTACTATTAATAGGATATCTAATGTGTGATTCGCAATGATTTCATATATCCAATTATGTTCGTTCGCTGTTTCCATTGATCGTAATCACCTCTCTTTTTTCATGTCCTTACTATTGAGTTTACACAAAAAAGCATTAGTCTGAACCGAAAAGTTTTTGCGTGAGGATGCAACTTATTGTGGTTTGACCATCGTCATATATTTGAAAGATAAATTATTACTTACTTTGCATTGCATTTCATGTAAAACTGTTATATTATTTAATTAATTATATATTTTCTTATTTCAATACTTTTGAAGTAAGGATAGAGGCGCAAAGACCATAAGTACACAATAGGAGGATAATGAGGTCTGTAGAAGATTGTGGAAAGGGGAATTTGCCGAAGCTGAGAGAATCTCATTCTTCTTGAAGCTGGTTCTGTTATTGAATAAATACAGAACTGTCATATAGGTAACTATATGGAGGGCTATCTTACGCACGGAAACGTTTTTCTTATATGTTTCTACTGCAGCAGCGAACCCTCGGTGCTGCTTTTTGCGTTTACTTAACAAGTGGCCTTCTCCCTCTAATTTTAAAATAATTAAAAGGAAGTGGAGAAGAAATGAATTTCGGACAATTATTAACAGCAATGGTGACCCCATTTGATCAGAACGGTGAAGTTGATTTTACTGCGACAAGAAAGTTAGTGAATTATTTAATTGACAATGGTACGGAAGGTTTAGTGGTAGCAGGTACAACAGGTGAATCACCAACCCTAACTGCGGAAGAGAAAGTTGAATTATTCAAAGTTGTCGTTGAAGTCGTTGATGGAAGAATCCCTGTTATTGCCGGTACTGGCTCATATAACACAAGAGAGTCCATCCACTTAACAAAGCTTGCTGAAAAAACAGGCGTAGACGGAGTGATGCTTGTTGTTCCTTACTATAACAAGCCATCACAAGAAGGCCTATACCAACATTTCAAAGCAATTGCTGAGTCAACCACATTACCAGTTATGCTTTATAATATTCCTGGAAGAACCGGCATTAATATGACTGTTGAAACGACTGTACGTCTTGCACAGCTTCCTAATATTGTTGCAATTAAAGATGCCAGTGGCAATTTAGATGCTATGTCTGAAATTATTAGGCAGACTCCCGAAGGTTTTTCATTATACAGCGGTGATGATGGTGTAACAATACCAGTATTATCGATTGGCGGGGCTGGTATAATTTCAGTTGCTTCCCACGTGATTGGAAATGAAATGCAGACGATGATTAAGCACTTTATGAGCGGAAATCATCAAAAGGCTGCAGAAATGCACCGCAGCCTGTTACCAGTCATGAAGGCATTATTCGCTGCACCAAATCCAACACCGGTTAAGGCAGCATTAAATTTAGCCGGTGTCCCTGTCGGCGGTGTACGTTTACCGATGGTTCCATTAAATGATGCGGAACTCAATGCCTTAAAAGAAGTTTTAAACCGGTTACACGAAAATGATGAAGAAATGGAAGAAGCAGTTAGCTGAGGTTGACTATAAGTTTTAAGAAGGCTTAGACAATTGTCTAGGCTTTTTTTATTTGTCCCCCCTACTTTGGCTTCTGTATAAAAAAGGAACAGAAAACGAATAATGACTTATGTTGTGAAATAAAGACCCCTGCTTCAAAAGGAGGATTTTTGATGAAGACAAAAGCGAAATTATTATCTATTGCTCTGATATTAAGCGGTTTTCTGGCTTCTTGTTCCGAGCAGACGATTCCTATTGAAGAAAATGTTAATGATGTGAAAGCAGAACAAACAACTAGTCAACTGGAAACTGAGGTTAAAGAGGCAAATGGCAGCCATCCTGCTGATTGGTCTTATGAAGGAGATACAGGACCGGAATATTGGGGAGAGTTAGATCCCTCATACGCAGCTTGTTCGAAGGGAAAGGAACAGTCACCAATCAATATTGAATCTTCCCAGATAAAAGATTCTGACACGAAGGCTGATATGACCATACAATATGAGCCAACAACTGTTACACTTGAAAACACCGGATATACGATACAAGCAAACCCTATAACAAAAAGAAATATAATTGTATTGAATAATAAAGAATATGCACTAGAGCAATTTCATTTCCATACCCCTAGCGAACATCAGTTTAATAGTAAAAACTTTCCTATGGAGCTGCATCTAGTTCATAAGGATCCCTACGGAAAACTTGCTGTCCTAGGTGTTATGATTCAAGAAGGAAATGAAAATGAGAAGCTTGCAGCTGCTTGGAATGCATTACCGAAGAAAGCATCAGAAAAGACAATTGTGAAAGAACCTGTGGACGTAAAGTCATTGCTGCCACAAAAACAAACAGCCTTCCACTATGACGGCTCATTGACTACACCGCCATGTACAGAAGGAGTAAAATGGCTTGTTTATGAACAGCCGATTTACATGTCAAAGGATCAAATTCAAGCATTTAAAGAAAGGTTCCCTGATAATCATCGGCCTGTTCAGCCAATTAATGATAGAGAAATCATTAAAAATTAAACTCCTGCATTATCAGGCGATAATTTCCATGTCTGGGAGTGATACACTAGTGACATGGTCCTATTTCATATGATAAATTAATACATGTAAGAGATGAACAACAAAACATGAAATGGTGAGTAGTCGCGGCTCATGTTAGACATGAGTTGAGGAAAGTCCAGGCTCGCCCGGTGCTGAGATGCCCGGAGTGTTCGTGCCATCTGCAAAGGTGGGCAGAGACTTTTAGTCTCTGACGGCGGAAAAATCATGCTAAGTCCTCCTCGAGGATATGCTGAGAGTATCCTGAAAGTGCCACAGTAACGGAGTTCCTCTGGAAACGGAGGAAATGGAACGGGGTAAACCCCACGAGCGAGCAACCCAAACTTTGGTAGGGGCACCATCCGGCGGGAATCATGAACCAAAAGGATGGATCGGTTGAATTCAATCGATAGTTATATGACTACACCTGCAGTGCGAGCTTGGCATCGTTTGAGCACGCAGGAACAGAACCTGGCTTACAGCCATTTCATGAGCCGAAGTCATCTTTTTTAATTGTACACATAACATAGGTATGTTTTTTCTATACATACCGTGCTAGACGGGGAGTTGGCGGTGCCCTGTAACCCGCAATCCGCCATAGCGGGGTTGAATGCCTGCTTGAGGTTTGAACATGTAAGGACTGCCTTGTAAAAGTGGTGTTGACAATTGGGTCCTGCGCAATGGAAACCTATGAATTTGGTCAGGTCCGGAAGGAAGCAGCCATAAGTAGACTATTCCATGTGCCGCAGGGTTGCCTAGTTCGAGCTTTCTTTTACAAGTAACGCTTGGTTGTTCCTATCGAGAGCAGGCGCACGGTGTTTACTGATTTCTATTAAACAAGAAGTACATACAATTCCTAACGATTCAAGAGGTTGGCTAATAATCATAAGTCAGCCTTTTTTCTTTTTAACTTAGCTGCAGTACGTCTCTGGTCTGATTTACAATTAAAGCTCAAGCCGTTTTCTCCTTTTGATTGACTCTCTTACAATAAAAGTACGATGAACAAGGGGGAATTTCAAAATGAATAAGAAAATAGTTGGAAGTATGATAGCAGCTTCATTTTTAGTTATCGCAACGGGATGTGGTACTTTTTTCGATGGAAAAGATGAAAGCAGCACTATCCTGATTGAGAAGGATAAAGCAGATGAATTGAAGCTTGAACTCAATATCGGTGCAGGAGAATTGCATGTCACTGACGGTGCAGCGGAATGGACGGAAGGAACCATTGAATACACGAACAATAAGCTAAAGCCAGATATCACATACAAGCTTAAAGACAACACAGGAAATGCCTTGATTGAACAAGACGATGGAATTTTCAAAAACATCAATCTTGGCGATGTAAAAAACAATTGGGATCTTAAGTTAACTAATGATATACCACTTGAATTGACTGTGAATGCAGGCGCTTCCGAATCTAATCTGGATTTAAAAGGATTGCAAATTCAGGACCTTGAAGTAAATGCCGGTGTCGGTGATATGACGATTGACCTTAGCGGCAGCCACGACGAAAGCATTAATGCCTCCTTACACATGGGCGTTGGAGAGTCTACGATTATCCTTCCGAAAGATGTCGGAGTTAAAATTGAAGCATCTAATGGAATTGGAAAAGCAGATTTTGACGGTTTCATTTCCAAAGGAAACGGAATTTATGTAAACGAGGCATACGAAGACGCCGAGGTTGTTATTAACTTAGATACGGAATTAGGTGTTGGAAAGGCTACCTTTAAAATGGAATAATCCTCATAAAGGGAAACTGGTTAGTAGATCAGGTTCCCCTTATTTGTTATAAAGATTATCCTTTTATAGATTTTTATCTCTAATCTCTGTTAAAACGCCGTCCCATAGCTTTGAGCGTGCTTCCAAGCATTTTTCTCCAATTTCATTTGCCCTTTTAAGTTTTATCGGATCATTTTCACATAACTCCAGCAATAGTTTTTCAGCCAGGGGACCATGATGTTCTTCATCCACTTCAATATGTCTATTCAAATAAAATACTAATCTTTCACTAGAAGCATCAGTCTCCATTAAAGAGTCTACCAATGGTTTGAACATTTCTGGAATCAAGCCTTCACGTCCATAGAAAAAGGCAGCAGCTACTTCATATAGTTCCCCATTCAAGGCTAAATCTAAATTAAATGAAACAAATTGTCTGACACTCTCAGGAAAATTGTTTTCAGCAAAAACAATTTGATAATCTTTGCCCTCTTTCAGTGGGTTTAAGAACGATTCAAACATTTTCGCATCCGCACCACACTCCTCCATTGCTTCCAAATACAAAGCAAAATGACTAGTGTATCCCCCTCTCCCATCAATATCTGATTCCTCTGCCACAACAATTTCATTAATTAAACGGGAAAAAAGCGGTTTTTCATATGGAAACCATGGTACGTCCACAGAAGTGACGGATCTTTGCAGCCTTTTTAATAAACTCATAAAATCCCAGACTGCAAACACATGATGTTTCATAAACACTTTTACTCTTTCAGGTGTTGTGATTTCTTGATAAATAGGGTGTTGTAATAATGTTTTTCTAACAGATTCCAATTGTACTAGACTCATTGCAAGTTCTCCTTTTTCATGCAGATGTATTCAAGAACTATCTTAAACGAAAAAGTTAATCATTTCCATATTTTCTAATATTTTTATTCCTTATGTTTTTTTCTGCAAAAGATGGTTTGTCTACCTTCTAGTTCATTTTCTTCATAATAAAGAACATGCCAGTCTCCAAACTCCGAAAGAAGTTCATTTGATTTCAGTTTGTATTGACTAGATACTTTTTGTTCACTTTTAGGTGAAAGATAAAATGTCTCCATAAAGAAATATCCATTCTCCTTCAAAATCGATTCGACCAACGGAAAAATGGAGCGATCTAAATAATACGTGATGACAACCAGATCAAAGGAATTCTCCAAAAAGTCAAGGCTTTGCCAATCTGTCAAATCGGAGATTCGTGGATGAATGGAAAGCTGCTTTTGATCTGAAAGTAATTGAAGATATTCGATTGCCACTTCTGAGATATCCACTGCCTCTACTCGATAGCCAAGGTTAGCTAGGAATGTGCTGTTGCCGCCAAGGCCGCAGGCAAGATCAAGAGCTGTTCCTCCGTTTAGATAGTTGGACAATTCTTGTAGTCTGACATTTAGGATTGGTTCTTCACTCTTAAGAAGTTTTTCTTTATACTTTTCGTTCCATTTCTTTTTTGCATCCATCTAGCACTGCTCCTTGGGTATTTTCCATTTATACTCTATTGTACCATCCTTATTCAGACATACTAAAAGAACCTCCGACTGAATCAGAGGTTTCTTTTATTAGGAAATTGATTAGACATGGATTTCTAATCTAACTTCTCTATATTAAGCTGTTGTTTCCACTTTTCCTTTTTTCACTGCTTTGACATTTTCGGCTTCTTGCTTTGCTTTCGAGGTGAAGTGGTCCTTCTCAACAAGGAAGGAAACTAATAAGCTTCCAAGAATCGCCCATAACGGAGCTCCAATGTTGAAAAAGGTAATACCTGACATCCCGATGATTAAAGCGAAAAAGGCACCCATTTGGAATTTAGTATCGGAAAAAGCCGTTTTTAGCGAGTTGATCAAAACACCCAGCATCGCAAGTCCAGCGATAGCTGTCACAATTACACTTGGCATAGCAATAACAAATGGAACAACTAATGAAGCAAATAGGCCAAATATAGCAAAGAATCCACCATTTGCAAACGAGGCTGCATAACGGCTGTCTTTTTCCCCTACTTCTTTCGATGAACAAATGGCTGTCATTGGACCAGCGATATTGATCGCATGTCCGCCAAACAATGCACCAATTAGGCCAACAATGGATCCGTTCCAGGCCATCGCATTATTAGGCGGATTGTATCCTTGAGCCATTAGTACACCTGTTGCTTGAGCATTTTCTGTACAAATAATCAGCAAGGCCAACGGAATGCCGATTGAAATGATGGCATCGATACTAAATGACGGCATCACTAATTGTGGTAATATGAGTGTATCCTGAACATTCTGAACCTTGAACGCACCCGTTACAACAGCTAACACAACTGCGACAATTAATGCTGATAACACTGGCGGGACCTTTTTCAAAAACCGTGTTGAAAGCATAAATACAATAATAGCAGCACCAGCCAATAATGGCGAAACAGTAACAGAGTGGATCATATCCGTAGCAAAACGAATCATCACTCCAACAATCATCCCCATAACAATTGGAAGCGGGATGAGCTTCATTACTTTATCGATTAATCCTGAAGCACCAAGAATAATGACAATAACATGGGCGACCAAATAGGCCCCTACCGCCTCATTTATTGTAAAATGAGTTAAAGATCCAGCAACTAACACAGCACCCGCAATGGAATGCGCAACAGAAATCGGCTGCCGGTATTTAACCGCTAAGAACATTCCAAGTAATCCGCTAAAGAAATAAACGGCAAAAATCCAGCTAATCGTTTCTGCATAAGTTAAACCGCCATTTGTCGCACCGCCGATTATAATTAACGCCGGACCGGTACAGCCAAAGATAGCAGCAACTAAACCGGCACTAACGGTATTTACATTAAGGTTTCTACGTAAATCCTTTACGTTTGTACGAAATGTATTCATTTCTATCTCCTTTCGAACATTACTATTTAGTGATAATATGTAATTTATATGATAAGTCAAAAAGTTCTCTTTGTACCCATCCAATTGGCTTGTCCTAGTATAATCCAATTGGATGCATAATTGGCTGAGGTGGTTGATTAAATGGAATGGAAAGTAGATCGCGATGCTGATAAACCACTTTATCAGCAAATATTTGAATATATAGAAGAAAAAATTTCATATGGCGAATATCCGCCTGAAACCCTTTTGCCCTCTGAGCGGAAATTAGCACAGCAATTAAATGTGAATCGGATGACCATTGCGCATGTATATGATGAACTCCAGGCATCAGGGCTTGTTGAAAGAAAAAAGGGCAGTGGAACCCGTGTCAGCTCCCATAAATGGGGTATCCTGCCGAAAGGCGTAACGAATTGGCGCAAATATATTGAAGGCGGCTCCTTTATTCCTTCCTATCCGTTGATTCGACGCATCCGCGGCGAAGCAAAGGTGATGGAGAACGGCTTTAATTTAGCAAGCGGGAAATTATCATCAGACCTATTTCCTTCAGAGTATTTACAGTCTGTACTCTCAGAACACACGTTTCCAAGCGATTTAGGCTATGAGCATCCACAAGGGTTGTTATCGCTTCGTGAGACTATTGCTTCTTATGTGAAAACATATTACAACATCAATACAACGAGTTCTTCCGTTCTCATCACTTCAGGTGCCCAGCAGGCACTGCATTTGATTACACAATGTTTGCTCAATCCCGGTGATGCAGTCGCAATAGAAGCCCCTTCCTATTGTTATTCATTGCCGCTCTTTCAATCTGCTGGTCTGAGAATCTTTGGGCTTCCTGTTGATGCAAATGGAATCAATCCGGATGATATTGTTACATTATACGCGAAACATAAAATCAGGATGATATTCCTAAATCCTACCTATCATAGTCCAACCGGTGCCATTCTTAGTGATGCACGTCGTAAAAAAGTGTTGGATATAGCTGCTGAACTCGGTATACCCATTGTGGAGGATGATCCTGTCAGTTTGATTTCTTTTGACAATGAACAATATGCACCGATTAAGTCTTACGACCGAAGCGGTAATGTTCTATATGTTGGATCGCTTTCAAAAGTTATTGGCTCCAGTTTGCGAATTGGCTGGCTCATTGGTCCGCAATCAGTTATTAACAGATTGGCTGATGCCCGCGAGCAGATTGATTTTGGCTTAAGCGTCTTTCCGCAGATGATTGCCAATCTTTTATTACAGTCACCTGAATACCCAAAACATCTCGTCTTTCTCCGCCAAGAGCTGCTAGAACGAAGAAATGAAATGATAGATGCTCTCCGGGATATCCTAGGCGAAAAAGTTGAGTTTACGATTCCAAAAGGCGGTCTTTTCATTTGGTGTAAAATAAAGAAGAAGGTGGATGATCAAAAACTGGTTGAAGAAGGAATCAAGCATAAAATTCTCTTTATGCCAGGAAGTGTGTATGGGGCGCCGAACGGCTATGTTCGTTTAACCTTTGCTCATTTAAAAAAGGAATCAATCAGAGAGGCTGTTAAACGATTGGCTATTGTGCTGGATCATATTTGAAACTGAAAATAGATAGGATGAGGGATCAACATATGAACCTGTTGGTCCTGTTCCCTTTTCTATGTTATCTATTAAAATAATATTATCTTATTCTATTGACAAATATTTCTGCCAACTTTATAGTTTAAATGTAAACTTTATTTTATTTTAGTTAACATAAAGGAGGTATGTTTAATGACAAAAGATCAAATTAAATTGAGATCCATGATCATGATCGCTTTATTTGCTGCTATAATAGGGATTCTTGCTCAAATCACGATTCCACTGCCGCTCGTTCCAATTACTGGGCAAACGTTAGCCATTGGAATCGCAGCAACCATTCTTGGATCCAGGAATGGTACCTTAGCTGTTCTATTGTATTTAATCATTGGTTCTGCCGGTGTTCCAGTTTTCGCTGAATTCTCCGCAGGAATCTCAAAGCTTGTAGGTCCAACCGGTGGATTTTTAGTCGGTTTTATCCCAGCTTCCTTTATTATCGGTTTTTATATGGAAAAACGAGGTTTTACATTTACAAATGCCCTTATTGCTAATATTATCGGGATGTTCATTACACTTGCTTTTGGTACTGCTTGGTTAAAAATATCTGCTGATCTGTCATGGACTGCAGCATTGGCAAGTGGCTTTACCCCATTCATCATTGTAGGATTGATTAAAGCTGCCCTTGCTTCGTGGATTGGCGTCGTTGTGAGACAACGATTAATTTCCTCAAAGCTTTTAATATCACATACAAATGTGAATATGTAAGACTGCCCACCTGTTGCAAAAGCAGCCATCCATTTTTTGGACGGCTGCTTTTGCTTTTATTTTTATACTTAATAAAAATAATATATTTAAAAAGATACTGTTCAAGTTGTGAATGATCAACAAAAAGAAGAAAAACTCCAAAGAGCAGTTATTTTATATGAGGTAAAAAATAAGAATATTTGGTGGGCAGCACTTGCCTTTGCTTCTTTTACCTTTACATTCTTTTCCTTTAACACCTGGATTACAACTTATTTAACAGAAGAAACCTCTATGAGTCTTATGATCGCAACGCTTATTCCAAGCTTAGTGGCAATATTAACAATGGCAAGCAACCTTTATTCTGGTGTACTGTTGAATAAATTAGGAAATTCGCTGTTCGTTTTTTTAGTTCCTGCCATTGCTTTTACTATTGCATGGCCGATTTTCACATCCAGCTCGCTAGGTGTTCTTTATGGCATTGCCCTTATTCTTGGACTGTTTAGCGGATTTATCCCAACCATTGTTTTTGCTGCCGCTCCACTCTTAGCCGAAAGGAAAGAAACAATCGGTATTGCCATGTCTATCGTCATTATCGGTGAAAACGCAGGAATCCTAATCGGCCCGGAAATATTCGGCTACCTCCGCCAATGGACCGGAGAGTTTACACTTCTGGACACTCTCCATTGCCAGTCTTATCATGATGACCGCCAGCCTAAAAATCTGGAAATCCGGTGTGTTTGCGAAGCAGAGGGACGGTTCTCTTTCTTCCAATAAGGAGCTAGCAGAAAGCTCTACGGCTAACCAGAAGCTGTCGAACTAATACTAAAAATCGTCCATATACAGTTTGACTATCCTCACATGCAAATGTGAATATGTAAGATTGCCAAAGAAAGCAGCAGGAGCATCCAGTTTTTGGACTGTACCTGCTGTATTATTTTTTTGTACATACTACTTCATAGAGGTGAAAAGTATTGCTTAAAACTGTCCAAATAGAAGATGAGATAAAAAAGTATGCTGTTTCTTTTTCATCCTTATCCGAATTAAATCCTTTAGTAACCGAAGCCAGCCAGGCAAAATTCGTCCTTTTCGGTGAAGCGAGTCATGGTACTAGTGAATTTTATACCATTCGTGCCGACTTAACAAAGCAGCTTTTACAGGAGCATGGCTTTTCTTTTATAGCTGTTGAAGGGGATTGGCCTGCCTGTTATGAGGTAAACCGTTTCGTAAAAGGCATAGCTCCAGAGTATTCTTCTGCAAAAGATGTATTAAAGGCATCATTCAACCGTTGGCCTGGATGGATGTGGGCAAACAAAGAAATTGAAGATTTAATCGACTGGCTCTACTCCTATAACCAAACCACAACGAAAAAAAAAGTCGGCTTTTACGGAATTGATGTTTACAGCTTGTGGGAATCAATGGAGGCTATTGTTGACTACCTGCAAAAAAGCAATTCACCTGCATTAGAAAAAGCCTTACAGGCCATTGAATGCTTTGATCCATTTGAACGAAAACCTGAAAAGTATGGAATCTCAGCGGCCTTTTATGGTGAAGATTGTAAGGATGAAGTGTTAGAACTTCTCAATTCAATATGGAAATACAAAGAACTCATCCCAAATGATCCTGATTCAGAGCTTAATATGAAGATTAATGCCATTGTTACAAGTAATGCCGAGCATTATTACCATACGATGATTACCGATGATAACGAGTCCTGGAATATTCGCGACCGTCATATGGTGGAAGCTCTTGACCATATCGCACAATTTCATGGTACAAGTGCAAAAGGGATTGTTTGGGAGCATAATACACATATTGGTGATGCACGGGCTACAGATATGGCTAGCGAAGGACTGGTCAATGTCGGACAGTTAACACGTGAAAAATACGGCCGTGAAAACATTTATGCCGTTGGCTTTGGAACCTATCAGGGAACGGTTATTGCTGCAACCGAATGGGGAGTCCCTCATGAAATCATGGCCGTTCCTAACGGTGCTGAAGGCAGTTGGGAAGAAGCGATGCATCATGCTAATGCATCGAACCAATATCTCATGTTTACAGCACAAAACAGGAATGTGTTTCGTGATGTAATTGGACACCGTGCCATCGGAGTCGTCTATCACCCGCGTTATGAGCATCATGGTAACTATGTTCCTTCACGACTTTCTGAACGGTACAATGCTTTTATTCATGTGGAGATGACAAAAGCATTATCTCCATTGTAGGAGGTATTTTATAAAAAGGTAACCTCGAATCTGTCGGGGTACCTTTTTTGGAATGATATCCTTCTATATACAAATTATAGCGCCAATTTATGTACATAATTCTCAATTTTCAATATTAATGCACGGGTTTCAATAAATTTCTGAGTAAAATGGCAAAATAATTCTTCATCAACCGTATCCAATGCTTCATTAATTTTATATTGAAAATAATTAAGCGATAATTCAATATCCGCAGTTGATACGATTATCCCCTTTGCATAATAGTGTTCCAAGTCTTCAAGTGATAAATAGAATTCATACAAGTTATTCAAACTAATTAAAAAATACCAGCCTTTATCAACGATATATTTGCGATCATTGATGATTTCTATAATATCTCCTTCATGAATAGTAATTCCATGTGCATGAGCTTGATCTCGGCAAAAACATTCTTTTCTATGTTTAACCGTTTTTTTCACAATAAAATGCCGATACATTACCATCTCTCCCTTGCATTCAAACTATTTATCATTTTGAATTTTTAGCATTTTCCATTGATAACAATTCTCATTAAGGAATAAAATTTTTTTAGCCTATATAACTCCTTTTAGTGCTTGATGGATCGAAGACCATGAACGCTTTGCATAAAAAATAGGGATTGATTTATTTTTAGCCCGTCTTTTAATTACCGTTGATAGATTGTGATTTACGTAGTCTGTTAAGACAAGGATACAGCTTATATGTTCGGGAATTTTTTGATTAATCATTTTTACCTTTCTCCCGTTCGTATGTAAAATTTCATCAAAACCATACGAAGATAATTTATCCGGAATTACTCCTAAACTATCTCCACCAATAATAAGCAGGGAATTCACGTCTATCTCCTCCATTTTTATTTTCGGTTATTCTTCTAGATTTCTATTTGTTTGATTTTAATTGAAAATGATTATCATTTATATATTTACTATTCTAAGTGATAACGATTATCATTGTCAACTTTTTCTAAAAATTTAAGTCAAAGAAGCAAAGGAACCGTCCCTCTGCTTCCAATTTAAAAATATTGTGAAATATTTTCAAATGGCTTAAAATGATTAGAAAATAAGGTTTAATTTATTTGATTCGTATTTTGTGAAAACATAGTAGATATGGAGTGTAATAGAATGACAAAACCAAAAATTGAATTTTGTATGTTGAATTTAGAGAGAAAGGATGGATCGAAAAAGGCCCGTCAAATAATTGAGAGGGATTTAAATATAGAAACAACAGCATATGGATGTATGACGAATTGTTATAATTGCGCCAAGTCTTTATATGCAGTTGTAAATGGTGAGTATGTATATGCTGAAACCTCTGAACAGTTGGTTGAAAAAATTTATCAGCAGCTAGAAGTAGAACCAGCTCGTTAAACGATTATACAAAAATTAATACCTATGAATCTTGGTAAAAACCAATGCCCTTCTCCTGTTATAAAAGAAAGGGCATTGGTTTTATCCTTATATTAATTTCCGTTTGCTGCCTCTATTTCACTCATTGGAATGCCAAGTGCTTTCGCAACCCCTTGACCATAAACTGGATCTGCCCTATAGCAGTTGTTTATATGTCTTAATTGAACTTTTTTCGTCGTTCCTTGCATATTACGAGCTGTGTTTTCAAATAATCTTTGCTGCTCGTCTTTTGTCATTAGATTAAATAATTTACCCGGTTGTTCATAATAAAGTTCATCATCATCACGGAAGTTATAAAAATCAACACCGTCTTGAAGATTTAAAGCCGGTTCCTGATGTTCCTTTGAATCCTGCCATTCACCATTGCTATTTGGCGAATAGGATACAACCCCTTCGGTAGCGTTGTGGATTCGCATTGCCCCGTCACGATGATATGGGTGGAAGTTCTTCGTATTTTTTGGATAGTTAACAGGAATTTGCCAGTGGTTAACACCTAGTCGATAACGCTGCGCATCACCATATGAGAACAAACGCCCTTGCAGCATTCTATCAGGTGAGAAACCAATGCCCGGTACAATATTAGTTGGAGCAAATGCTGCCTGCTCTACTTCTGCAAAGTAATTTTCCGGATTTCGATTTAGCTCCACTTCCCCTACTTCGATAAGCGGAAAATCCTTCTTATACCACACTTTGGTTAGATCAAATGGATTATATCTCAGCTTAGAAGCTTGTTCATCTGTCATCACTTGAATGTACATCTTCCATTTTGGATAATCTCCTTGTTCAATCGCTTCGAATAAATCCCGTTGATGACTTTCACGGTCTTTTCCAATGATTTCAACTGCTTTTTGGTCAGTTAAATTCTTTATTCCTTGCTGTGTAACAAAGTGGAATTTAACCCAAACACGTTCATTATTCGCATTCATCATGCTGTATGCATGACTGCCAAACATATGCATATTTCGGTAGGAAGCAGGAATCCCACGATCACTCATCGTGATGGTCACTTGATGAAGAGCTTCCGGTAATGAGGTCCAAAAATCCCAGTTTGACTGCGCACTGTGCATATTTGTTCGAGGATCCCGTTTTACGACGTGGTTCAAATCTGGGAATCTCTTAGGATCCCTAAGGAAAAATACCGGTGTATTATTACCAACAAGATCCCAGTTCCCTTCTTCCGTATAAAACTTCATCGCGGTTCCACGAATATCGCGCTCAGCATCGGCTGCCCCTCTCTCCCCTGCCACAGTAGAAAAGCGGATAAACATGTCGGTTTTCTTGCCAACCTTTGAGAAAATAGCTGCTTTCGTATAGTTTGTAATGTCATTTGTAACTGTAAACGTACCGTATGCTCCCGAACCTTTCGCATGCATACGACGTTCAGGAATGACTTCTCTGTCAAAATGAGCAAGCTTTTCTAGAAACCAAACATCTTCCATTACCAATGGACCTCGTTTACCTGCTGTTTTGCTGTCATCATCATTTGTTACAGGAGCACCAAAGGCCGTTGTCATTTTTTTAACCTGTTTTTTATTTTCATTTTCGTTTTGGTTATTTGTATCAGTCATTCAGAGATATCCTCCTTACTTAGTTAGATTAATTATTAAAAGATATCTAATTTATATGAAAAAAATTCCATTATAAGACAGTATGCAGTTATTGTTCAAGTTATCAATATTATTTTTATTTATTAAATATTTAAGGTTATCGCTGATTTTCAATTGTTGTAGGAACAATAATAGTGTATGATACATAGTATAAGGTATATAGTGTATGACATATAGTATTAATAAATGAGGTGGGTGAATGAGTACATTACTAAATTCATTATTGACAGAACTTAGGAGAGGAACATTAACGTTGGCAGTGCTTAGTCAATTACGGACACCGCAGTATGGCTATTCCCTTGTTCAGTTATTAGAGCAATCAGGAATTTCGATTGATCAAAGTACTTTATATCCCTTGCTTCGCCGATTAGAGAAACAAGAGCTGGTGACAAGCAGCTGGGATACTTCCGAAAGTCGGCCGCGAAAGTATTATGTGTTAAGTGATTTTGGTTTAGAGATTTTTTTACAGCTGAAAGAGGAATGGATTAAGGGCTCTAAGGAGCTTTAT
This sequence comes from Niallia oryzisoli, assembly GCF_036670025.1. NCBI lineage: Bacteria > Bacillati > Bacillota > Bacilli > Caryophanales > Bacillaceae > Niallia > Niallia oryzisoli. The sequence continues at coordinate 3,487,405 of NZ_CP137640.1, forward strand.
GGATTATTACAGGGGGAGGAAGAAGATGAATCTAATTGGGATTTATATTCATGAAGTTACTCGCAGGCTGCCGGAGAAAAATCGTGAGGACATCGGTCTTGAGCTGAGGTCAACCATTGAGGATATGTTACCAGATGATTATTCGGAGGAAGATGTTAAATCCGTTCTTGAAAAATTAGGGAGTCCCGTTTTGTTAGCCAGCCGGTATCGTGATCAGCCCATGCATCTGATTGGGCCGCGATATTATGATGTATATGTCTCGTTATTGAAAATGATTTTACCGATTGCAGGAACGATTGCCCTTATTTCGATGATTGCTGCATATTTTGTCGGCTATAATGGTGAGGAAGCGGTTATGAATGTGATCATCACAATTTTTTCTAAAGGCATTTGGGTACTAATTGAAGTCGGCATGCAAGTCTTTTTCTGGTTTACACTCACTTTTGCGATTATTGAACGAGTCGATAAAAGTAATGATAACTTACCTTTGACAAAAAACTATAAACCATGGACCCCTGATGATCTGAAAGACATCCCTTATATACCAAAGAAAAAGGCTATTACGAAATGTGAAGTGTTTGGTGGTTTTCTATGGACAGCAATTTGGGCCAGTATATATTTTTATGCTGATCATTTAGTTGGTGTCTATGAAGGCGGTGGAGGCCGGCTTGATTTCATTATGCCTGCTTTAAACCAAGAGGTGCTGCTTTCTTATTGGCCGGCTGTTGTAGCTGTTATTGTGATTGAGATTGCGCTATACCTCTACAAGTATATAAAAGGGCAGTGGACACAAAAAATGGCCATATTAAACACTGCTCACGAGATTATTGCTACTGGTTTATTCATTTTCATCATCAGTAACAACGACCTATTACAGCAGGAGTTTGTTTCGTATATGGCCGAAATCTTTTCTATACTGCCAGAACAATTTACTGCATGGCTGACTGGCGGTATCATTCTCATGTTTGTAGTGTTTTCTATTATCACAATCATTGATGGATTCCGGAAAGCTCGAATTCGGTAAAAAATAAAAGAAGCGAACAATTCAGTTCGCTTCTTTTATTAATCAAATGATAATTTGTAATCTTCTGCTTTGATCATTTTTAGTTTTCTTGAGAATAGATAGATTTAAACGACGTTTAATAAGATTGGCAAGATAAACAATGTACTTAACATAATTGAAATATTTTTTAAAGTCCATCCTCCCTCTGCTAAATTGATGTAATTCAACGGTCCAACTAGACCGGAAAGACCGAAACCTGCACTGTATGGTGTGCCTTGCATATTTAAGATACCTGCTAAAGCACCAAGAATCGCCGCCGTAATGATCATTGGAAACGCAATTTTTGGTTTCATAAAAAAGTTCCTCATTTGAATTTTCGGAGACCCAATTACATGTGCCAATGCAGTTCCAAGTGAATTTGCTTTGTAGCTTGCAATGGCTAAACCTACCCCTGCTGCCACAATTCCCAGATTCGCTGCACCCGATCCAATTCCTGATAGCATGATGACAGTTGCCACTCCAACTGTGGATATAGGTGATAAAATAATGAGGCAGAAATTACAGCAATAATCGCTCCCATGAGGACAGGCTGCCATGTTGTTACATTGGCAATTGCCACGCCTAGTATGCCTGTTGTAGTTTTGACATAAGGCAATAATAGGTATCCTACCATCCCTGGCACCAAAATACTTAATGTTGGTAGTAAAAGAATGGAATAAGCTTTTAACTTATTGCCTAACAATTGAACAAATAAGACGGTTAAAGCAGCAGTAATTCCTGTATTGATAACAATACCAATCCCATTTAGAGCAAATAATCCATCAGCTGTTTTTTGGATAGCACGCTTCCGACCATAGCTGCAATCCCGACACTTGCCGTTTGAATCGGTGTCAACTTGAACGCGATCCCGACCATGACACCAATTAAAACAGGTAATAAACTCATCACATACATTGTTATATCAAAAACATGCTGTAATGAAGGAAAATGAGGAATCAATAATTTTAATATCTCCCCTAATAACGCATTTCGGAATCAAAGCTACAACTATTCCAATACTCATCCCGTTTAGTAACTTGCTGAAGAAGTCTTTAAATTTAATCGTCTCCTATTCCCGATAATATATTGGGATAATTATAGAAAGCATTCTGACAAATATCAACAAAAAAATTTAATTACTTTAACGCGTATAAGCATAAAAGTTCAAAAGTAAATTTTTTTCTCAAAAAACAGCATAAATGTTATATAATACTATTAAAACTATCAAAATAGTGGAAATTATCATTTGGATAACTTTTTTAGAACAATAAAAAATTTTTTATGAACATCTAGGAGCTAAAAAATGACTTTTGTACTTTTATTCATTACGATTCTTCTAATAGCTGTTATCGTTAACCTGAAAGTGGACCGTCTGACCATTTCAACTGTTGCAGGTGCGCCAATCATGGCAATGGGCATTATGCTGAAAGGGGTTTTTACGGGGGCAGGTATTCCATTAGTATATGATATTCTTTTTTACTGTCTCATTGGTATTGCCTATTGGGTGATCATCCATTACACGTTTGATCTGCTGCATGGGGTATTTTTTTCCTCACATATAAAAGATCCTCTTGCAAGTTTTGCAACAGGCACCTGGATTGCTGCAACATCCATTATGACTGTTTTACTTACAGACAAAGAGTTTCATCTTTTATCACATATCCTTTTATTTATGAATTTGTTCTTTTGGTCTTTATATGTGGTTTTGGTTATAAGGAATTACCTATTTATCTTCCGAAAAATAAATAATTATCTGCCAAACATTCATGGAGGATTGCTCTTATCATGTGTTGCTACCCAGTCACTTGTCATTTCTGGATATCATTCGTATGGAGATTCATTTCCGCAAGTTTACGCAAATATTCTTCTAACAATTGGCTTCATCTTTTACTTATTGAACCTATGTCTGATTGTCTATCGCTATATCAATATGCAAAATAGGGATTTAACTGACAGCTGGAAAAATACAAATTGTATCATCCATGGAGCGATTTCGATAACAGGGGTATCCTTAATCACTTCACATGTAGAAGCAGTCGGCTTCATTGAATCTATCTGGATCATTTCCTTGACCCTTTTCTTTACCATTGAGGCGATTGAAGTGATTTGGGCCGTTCAGCGTATCAAAAAATTGGGCTGGAAAGAAGGATTATTCATCTATTCCCCCACTCAATGGGCGAGAATTTTTACCTTTGGAATGTTTCTCTTTTTCACAGAAAACCTGCCAATAAGCAATCCATCCCTACTAGAATCTCTGCAAAACCCAGTGCTGTTAGTGTTGCCAATTATTATGATCATCCTCATCCTCATCGAAATGTATCTATTAGCGGCACACTATTACAAGAAGCTGAAACCAAAACACATCCAGCCTTTACATTCTCATGAAATGTGAAGCAATTCCGTTTTCAAAAGCACTGGTTAATTCCAGTGTTTTTTTACATTATCTATTCAAAAGGAAAAATCCCCCTCAATGTAACCATTAGCATTTTTCACCATACTATATCATTGTTTCATTGCATACAGATTCAAAGATATAAATGGACTTAAAAGTTCTGCCTCTTAACCTGCAATCAGTCAGTGCTTCGCAACTTGAACAAATTCAATTGAAGGAGGAACTCCTTTGTATTACATTCAGTATCCTATATTGGTTAGCCCTTATTGCTATCCGCCTGGAATCGTTAATATACCTGTTCGATGTATTCCGGCATACATCCAAGCACCATTACAAAGCTCGCATCAAATACAGCCGCAAAGACAATATCAGTATCCTGAGGTGGATATTCAACAGTTCGAAAAATCTGCCCAAAGTTTTCAGCAGCTCATAAAACAAGCTGATTTACTTATAAATAGGCTGGCAAGATCAAAAGAATTTGCTCGTGAACTAATGTCAGCAGCACAAAAGTCAGATGACAAAAAAGTCAATGAGTTAATTAAGTCAACGGGGATTACCATTAAGGTTAAAACCAGTTTTACTCCAGACGGGATTCGGATCATCTTGGATAACTCCAAGCTTGAAGGACATTGCTGCCAACTATTAATTGCCTTACGCTGGTAATCATTCTGCCGAACAGCTTAGCCGCTGTTCACAGATTTTTTCACAAAAATAGGACAAGGTAGATAAACCTTGCCCCATTTAATTGGAAACTCCATAATATGGACCGATTCCCCTTACCCCCTGTAAAGTAAGCAGTTCGGAAACAGTAACAAATTGGTACCCTTGATTTTCAAGTTCTGTCATTAAAATCGGTAAGGCATCTGCTGTTGATGGATGTATGTCATGTAAAAGTACAATGGAGCCTGGAAAAATCGTTTTCTGTACGATCTTATTGACTCCCTCAGCATTCCGCTTTTGCCAATCAAGGGAATCAACAGACCATAAAATAATCTGCGCGTTATTCTCGGAGGCAACTTTTTCCACAAGGGAATTGTACACACCATATGGAGGACGAAAACACACGGGCGAACGGCCGATGACCCCTTCAATCATTTGATTTGTTCCAACTATTTCCTGCCAAATTTGTGCTTCACTCAATTTAGACAAATTTGCATGACTGCCGCTATGATTCCCAATTTCATGCCCTTCCTCAGCTACTTGCTTAGCAAGTTCAGGATAGTATTGAACCCTATTTCCTAACATAAAAAAAGTGGCTTTTGCTTGATGCTGCTTCAATGTTTCAAGAATCCGCGGTGTCACCGTAGGACTTGGTCCATCGTCGAAAGTAAGCGCAATGTATTTCCCATTAGGATCTAGAGTGCTTTCAAGTTCCTCTGGGGGTGCGATTTGTAATCGAGTCATCATATTCTCGTTTAAATATAAGCGCAATCTTTCAACTGGAACCTCAACTTTGACGAAAGGGTCTTGTGCCTGCAAAAATAGTGTGAAAACATTTTGATTAATATGCCAATTTAATTGATTAGGCCGCTTGAATAACTCCTCCAGCCCTTCACTTCGACTGCTTTCATCTGGAATATATTCTTTTAAAATAGAATAAAACCCATCGAGATTGCTATCATCTAACTGAAAGACGTCTGTTAAACTTAAAATCTTGTTATCTGTTAGGTTCAAATTAAAAATTTTGATCCCATCTTGAAGTTCAGTTTCTTTATTTTTCAAATTGAACGTTATAGTATGTAAGTCATCTGTTACGGCATTTAAATGAACAGTAATATGTAATTTAGCAAGATGTTCTTCATGAAAGTTTCGCTTATTTTTTTCAACAAATGCAAGAAACTGGTCCATTTCCTTTTCAGTCCACATCTGAATGTACTGATTAATTGGTTCACTTTTCGTTAAAATAGTACTTATCGAAAAGTAGTAACTATTTGTTTCTTCTGTACTTGTCTTTCGCTGAAAATCGGGAAAGTCACTTACAACTTCAATATTCTCCGTCGTAACAACTGGAGATCGAACCACTGTTTCCTGAGCAGTACCTGCAAACGCTACCATAATAAATAAAATAAAGCCAGTTCCAACTATCCAACCTATTCTTCTAATCAAAAATTTTCATTTCCTTTCAAATCGGTTATGAAAATTAACAAAATGTTTTTCCCCTCTTCGTTGTAATTCACTCCATTTCTAGGGATAACGTAATGTTATTATCATTATATTTAACTTCAACATTTTCATACTTTGAATCTTTTACTTTTAAAATAATCCCTCCTTTATCAATTTTAACCAAAATTATACAATAAGAATATAGAACAAGAGACCCATCCAAAAGGAGTGCTTTTAGTAGGAAGCAGAGGGACGGTTCCCTTGCTTCCTAGTTATTTGAAAGAAGCGGCAGAACCGTTCCCCTGGAACATTTTTTAGTTTCGTTACGTCCATATAAATGAGGTGATTGTTTTATGAGAAAATGGTTGTTATTTATTTGGATTCTAGCGTTATTTGTATTTGTCAGTGGTTGCGGTACGGAAGGAAAGAGCAGTAATCATCCTGAAAAAGAGTTAGATCATTATGATGTTGTCAATATGAAGGCTGAAGTACAAGAAGGTGATTTTATTTATCGTCTTGTTTCTGAACAAAAGGAATATCTCGATGGTCAGTCTGTTATTTTGTATGGGGAGTTGGAATATGTCGGAGATCAGTCAGAAATGACAATCCAGCATGCAACCTCACCGTTTTATTTTCCAATAGAAGAAAAAATCCGTGGGATTGACATTCCTTATCCCATGCCGGAACCTCTAGTAACTACGACGCTGAAAAAAGGCGAACCGCTTAGAACTGAATATACAGGCGGCGGTGCTTATAGTGAAGAAGACAAGAAAGCTTATGTTGAATTTATGAAAGACTTTATCGAAAATGGTTTTCCTACAGGCTATTATATTGTAAATGGCTATGCTGATTTTCTAGTACCTAAAGATGGCAGTCAAGAACCTGATAAATATTATTTAGAAGCACAGGTTGATTTTAAAGTGAAATAATTTGCAAAATAAAAAACAGCTCAGTCCACTAGAACAGAGCTGTTTTTTATTTTTCTTTTTGCGCATTGCCTACATTAACTGCATGTCAGTAATACAGGTATTATCACCTTTAAACGTGGAAATCTCTGATTCTACCGATTTATCACCCTGTTTAATTGTAACATGATAAGTATTGTCTCGTGGCAGCCACAAGTCAATAAAACCGTTAGCTTGAGACTTCACGGTCTCGTCCATAATCACATTGCCTTCTTTGGCTACAATGTATAAGGCAAAGTCCTGCTCGACCAATTCACCTTGACAACCTGTCAAGTTATGGGCTTGTCAAGGATGGGTCTCATAGATATAAGGAGCAATCGAAACAAAAAATTCTTCTTCCGATAGATTATAGACTTCCTTCGTTTCATCACTGTTCGTTACGATTAATTCATTCGATGTGATGGAAGCTGATTTATCTTTTATGTTTCCTTCAGTGAAATCCTTCACCAATTCCTTGATATTAGCTGTTTCCTTTTCCGTTACTGTTTTTTCTTCATTTGACCCGCAAGCCGCTAATAGGGAAATGCTAACTAATAATAGAATACCAAAGAGCGTTTTTTTCATGTTGTATTCACCTCTCATTCTATCGCTAATTTTCTCCTATACTTTGTAAATGTTAAATCTATTAACCTTGTATAAACTTATTCTATTATAAAATAGTATGATTACAAATTAAAACTTTGTGAAATATCTGTTAACATATCAATTTACTATTATATATTTAAAATATTTCTAGGAGTATCTCCCTATTTGGCATCTTTGGAAGCAAAAGAACCGTCCCCCTGCTTCCAAGGGGGACATTGATTTATTACAGCTCTTTTATTCTTTTCGTAAGCTCATTAAACCTTCTGTCTAATTCCTCGTAGGCTTTATCCTTTGGTGTCATATAGCTGAGCTTTCCCAATATTTCCTGTCTTTCTGTTTCAAGCTTTAAGCGTAATTCTTCCCTATCGTCAATTGTTACAGGCTTTACTTTAAATTGTTTATGAATTTTGCCATTTGCAAGAGTCAATTCAGTATTCGTTGTCTTTTCAAGAAAATAGCGATCATGCGAAACAACTAGCAGTGTACCGTTGTATTGCGATAATGTCTGTTCAAGCTGTTCACGAGATGGCAGATCAAGGTGGTTGGTCGGCTCATCTAAAATCAAGACGTCTTTTTCTTCAAGAATATAGGCCATCAGCTTGCACTTTACCCGCTCACCCATGCTCATATTTCCAATTGACTCCGTCCACTGCGCTGCCGTAAATCCTAAGTGCTTCATTAAATTCTGTACCTTGCCTCTTTCTGCAAAGGTTTCTTTGTAAAAAAGCTCTGCGGGTGTTTTTTCAAAAGGTAAATCAAAAACCTCCTGTGTTAAATAACCAATATTAGCAGCTGGAGAAATCCATACATCGCCTTCAGCGCTTACCTGTTCCATGATGACTTTAAGGAGAGTTGTCTTTCCACTTCCATTAGGCCCAATGATCGCGACCCTCTCACCATGCTGAATAGTAAAATTGACATTTTTAAATAAAGCTAGCCCATCGAAGAACTTGCTTAAATCCTTCACTTCTAAGAACCTCTTCCCGATTTTGTTATTGGCTTTAAGAGAAAACTGTACTTGATAGTCGGGCTCAAGACGTTCAACCTTTGCCTGTTCCAGTTCTTTTTCGAGGCGTTTTCGTTTTGATTTCACCTGTGAATCCAATCGCTTTGCTTTTACACGGTGATATTCTTTAAAGCCCTCCTGTTTCGTCGATTGAGCATGTGCCTTATTCGACCAGGAAGTAAGCTCATGCATTTGTGCCTCAATACTCTCCACCATTTTTTGCTGTTTTTCATATTCGCGTTGCTGCGTCAAGCGTTTCTGTTCCCGGGCCTTCATATAACTAGAATAATTACCCTTATGCTCAATCAACCGTTTATTTTCAATTGACCAGATCTTAGTTGCCACCTCATCTAAAAAATAACGATTATGTGAAACAAAGATAATGGTACCTTGATAACCCTTCATGAGATTTCGAAGGAGTTCCGTACTTTGCTGATCAAGATGGTTGGTAGGCTCGTCTAAAAGTAACAATGGTGCTTCTTGGGCAAACCCCTTTGCCAGTCGTGCTTTTAGCTTTTCTCCACCGCTTAATTGATTAAAATCATGAGCGGGTACATGCATTTTCTCTAATAAGGTTTCTTCTAGAGGTGTCACCTCTGCAAACGAATGAGACTCCGTTTCCTGTTCAACAAAGACAACACTCAATTTGTCCTCAAACCATTGTAACTGTCCTTTTGTCGGCATCATTTGTTTATTCAACAATTGCAGTAAAGTCGATTTCCCGGCTCCATTTTTCCCAATTATTCCGATGATATCACCTTGATGCACACTGGCATTGACGTCTTCAAATATGACTTGTTCCATTATTTCATAGCTGATATTTCTTAATTTAAGTAGTTCTTTCATCCAATCATCCCTTTCTTAAGGGGAGAATTAAAAAATCCTCCCAAATTAATTGGAAGGATTAGTCGCATTTTAATAAGCCTAAATAAGCTATTACATTAGATAGCTCAATAATTTATTATTGAAAAATGGGCAGACTAATCCTATTTTGTTTCATTTGAAATATGCTATTTCAAACTGTTAAAAATAAGATTAGTTAATCATCGTCCACCCATCACCTCTTTAACATTAGTAACCTCATTGTAGCATACCTTTTTTTGAATTTAAACTGTTGTATAAGAATTGGGTTCTTGTTCTTTCCAATCTCATTTTGTTCTGTATCTGAATAAAAAAGCCGGAGTAACCCCATCCGGCTTTTTATCTGCGTACTTATTTTTGTTCCCACAAATATTTTACAACTGCCTCATATTCTTCCTCCGATAGGGACCCTGGTGCTGACATCGGCATTCTTTCCGAAACAAAGGCTAGCAGTTCCTCTTGCGTCTTAAAATTTGATTGGATGACAGCAGAATCTAACCTAGAATTCCCTCCGGATATATCACCAGAACTGTGACAGGAAATACAGCTTTTTTGAAAAATTTCATTCCCTGCAATGGATGACCCCGATTCATTTTTATTATCTTCAACCTGTTCATTCGAGGATTCTGCTGCCTCACCATCAGCCTTCTCATTGCTATTGCATGCACTGATAACAGCCAACAAGAAAAGAAACAATAAAATCCCAAATAGCCTCTTCAAATCAGCCACCTCGATCCAATCATAATAAAAATCCCTAATATCCTGAATATATATGGATCTTATTATTTGAATATTCCTTTAGAAGCAGAGGGACGGTTCTTCTGCTTCTAAAAATAAAAGAAAACGGACTTACTATGATTTAGCAGCCCGTTTACTAATTATAAATAGCACAAAATAGATTTCTCAATCCAATACGTAAATACTGTATTGGGACATTGGTTTTCATACTGCTTCATTTTTAAATACATATCTTTGCCGTCAGATACATCATGCCATAAATCTGTAAAAACAAAATCATAGTTAGCCTTTGGCATGTGTTTTTGCGCGTATTCAAAAGCATCCGCTTTGATAATCTGGACCTTCTCAGGATTTGTAAACTGTGGCAAATTATATTTAGTAAATAAATGGATCACATCTTCATTGACTTCAACAACTGTGATGCTTTCGACATTTTCTTTTTCGGAAACCATGTATGCAAAATAACCCAGCCCAAGTCCATATGTAAGAACATTCCCGAAAGCCTGGTCAACCGCCTCTTTCATCGTTTCGATTTCATTAGGGGTAATGGTCATCCAGATTCGATCATTTTCTAAAATGGCTGGAAACTTGAATTCAGTTTCAAAAAAACCAATTTGTGGAATTTGTCTTCCCTCCTTTGTTTCGATGATATCGTTACAAACAAAACCTTCAAAAGGTTTAAATTGATCATATTTAAGTTCACTATTCCCGATTTTCATCTCCGGGATCTTGATATTTTTATAATAAGGATTTTGATAAAATTCATGTGCATCAAGCTGATGTATCATCTTTTTAAAATAGTTATTAAACAAGTCCTTATCTTCTTTATTATCAACAATATCAAGTCCGAAAGCTGCGGCCAATATGACAGCAAAACTCGTAAGAAACATCGCTTATTGCTATTTCTTCAATTTCTTGTTTGTCTATTTATTCAAGTAATTGCTTAACATGGCAAAAACCTTGTAATTATCCTCTATGATTTCATTTTTTATTATTTTATCGCGTTCCATAACCTCACCTGATTTAATCATTTTTTATCAATCCATCACTAAATTGAAATAGACCAGATGAAGATGCCATCTGGTCTATTACTCTTATCATATTCTATCTAAATCTGAACGTAAGTTATATTTATAATTAATAAATTGTCATATTGTGATGAGCCACCATTGCATATGTATGGTGGAGACGGTGGGAGTCGAACCCACGTCCAAAGATATCGGCACTTAAGCTTCTACGAGTGTAGTCGATATATTTGCATTTCGCCGCACCATATGCCTATCGACGGGCGTCGTGGCTTGGCTAGTCTGATTGTTCTCTTCCTTCTCCCTCAGACGGCGGAATCCGGCGTATCCTGCTAAATTTGAGTCCGCTACCTTACCACGCAGGCAATGGAAGGGCGAACAGCTGACTTAATTAGGCAGCTAAAGAAAGTTGTTTGTTGCCAGTTATAGGCTTTGACGTTTTAACGAGGCCGATCCCCTCGACTCGCAACCTAAGCTCAAACTACCCCTGTCGAATCCGTAGCGTCCCCGTTATGAGAAAATCGCTGATAAAACTAATTATCAAATCGATTTGCGCTAATTGCGCTGACGTTCGGAGGCTCAAAGGCCGAGCAAAGATTAAATGTGTCAGTTCTTGCTGTATTATCATATCACAAATTATGCTCTTTTCAATTGTAAGTTACTGGAAAGCAATCTTATGAAATGTTTCTAACACTGGACTCATATATTTTTATTTTCTTTGTTTTAACCTTTTAATTAGCAGGAATTTATCTTTCATACATCGAAAAACAGATTTACATCTAAGTTTAAATTTTATTCAATGGAGTTGATCGTACATTGAAGAATGCTTTGGTTTTGGTACTTTCCTTTATTGCCATTCTCTTATTTACAGCATGCTCTAAAGAAAACGATAAAAAATCAATAGAGGATGAGCCGGTCATTTCCCCTCAAGCTGAAGTGGAAATCATAACAGATCATCTAGATATTCCATGGTCCATTGCAAAATGGGATGAAACCTTCTATTTATCTGAGAGGACAGGAAGCATTGTTAAGGTGGAGGCTGGAAAAAAAGAAAGGCAAAAGGTTGAACTAAAAAAAGTTTTATCAACCGCGGCTGAAGCTGGGTTATTAGGATTTGTATTGGCCCCTGATTTTTCGAAAACAAATCTAGCTTACGCCTATTATACATATGAAAACAGCTCAGGCCAATTCAACCGAATTGTTACATTACATATGGAGGATAATATATGGAAGGAAGAAAAATTGCTTCTTGATAAAATTCCAAGCGGGCCCGTTCATCATGGCGGCAGGCTTAAGATCGGTCCTGATGGTATGCTCTATGCAACAACAGGTGATGCGGCAGAAGCTTCCATTGCACAGGATACCACAACGTTAGGCGGAAAAATATTGAGACTTAATCTAGATGGATCTATACCGGAGGATAATCCATTCCCTCATGCATATGTGTACAGCTATGGACATCGGAATCCACAAGGGATTGCCTGGTCATCGGACGGCGTGATGTATGCCAGCGAACATGGAAATTCGGCAAACGATGAAATTAACCTCATTGAAGCAAGCAAAAATTATGGCTGGCCGATCATTCAAGGTCCTGAGGAAAAAGAATCTATGATTACACCGCTCTTTACTTCAGGAGATAAAATGACATGGGCGCCGTCAGGAATGGCTTATTTTGAAAACAAGCTGTATGTAGCCGCCTTAAGAGGTAATGCGTTACTCGAATTTAATCTGCAGTCCGGTGAAAAACAAGAAGTGGTTACAGGTCTCGGAAGAATCAGAGATGTTTATGTTGAAGGTCATTCTCTTTATTTTATCAGTAATAATACAGACGGACGCGGCGTGCCGCAAGAAAACGATGATAAACTGTATCGTATATCGCTTTTGGAAAAGAGATGAGGAGAAATTCTTATAACAAAAAAGGACTTACCATTATGGTGAGTCCTTTTTTCTTTTGGAAGCAACAGAACCGTCCCCCTGCTTCCTCTTAAACAGACATGCAATCCTGAGGCTGACGGCCACCTATATTATCTACCCCTAAAATCGTATATAATTCATCTAGCCTTTGAATCTGAAACGTTGGTACTAAATCTGTTCCATTTGATTGTTCTTTCGGATTAAACCAACAAGTGTCGATTCCTGCCTGCTGTCCTCCTTTTATATCCGAGCTCAAGGAATCACCGATAATTAAGGTTTCCTCTGCTGAATAGCCAGGAATCCTTGCAGATACATAATCAAAATACTCCTTCATTGGCTTTTGATAACCTGTGTCCTCGGAGACAAAGATATCCTGGAACAATGGGAATAATCCAGAATCGTGCAGACGTTTTTGCTGTGTTTTCGAAATACCGTTTGTAACAATATATAAATCATATTGTTGCTGCAGATTATGAATTAATTCCAAGGCACCTTCGATGAGCTGATGCCCTTCATCTAAATAGCTGCGGTATTTCTTTTCTAGTAACACTCCATCAACTGCTTGACCTAGCTCTTTAAATAAAAGCGTAAAACGGGTGTTCACAACCTCATCCCGTTCCATTTTCCCTTCTTCAAAGGATTTCCATAGACCTTGATTTATTTTTTTATACTGTTCCTCAAGCTGCGGTGTAAATGTAATTCTTTGTTCCTCAAATAGTAAGCTTAGTGCTGACTTTTCCGCCTCATCAAAATCCAATAACGTATTGTCCACGTCAAATAATAAAGTCTTGTATTTTTTCAATGATGATCTCTCCATTTTTAACATGTCTATGCTGTTTACTATTATACCATGAAAACTATAATCCTCTTGATTCTTACTATAATTGGCAGTTTGATATAGACAAAAAAGGGATTCGCAGTGTACGATTCCCTTTTTAGGTTCAAGCAATAACCATGTTTTATCATAATCTTTTAACTTCGCTTTTTCCCGACAGCGGCAAGAAGACAAACTCCTCCTCACCGTCCAATTCTAATAATTCATCAATTCGCTGTTGGTCATAGATTCCAATAGCACATGCACCAGCCTCGACTGATTCACTGGCAAGATATAGATTTTGACAGACACGTCCAATGTCTATCAATATTTTTTTATGGGCAGAAAAATCGTACTTCCATTCAGAACGATAGGAAGTTGTACTCCAAGCAAATACTACTGCAGCCTTTTTCGCAAAGTTAGGAACAAACGGCTGCTCGAGTGTAATATCATCGATTTTCTGATCTATTTCATCCAACTTAAACATAAATAATAGTTTATGCTCTAGCGGCAGCTACCGATAGCCCCCCTGCTGCAGCCCTTCCACACGCATAATGAATAAATAGGTTTCAAAGGAATGGGTTGCACCGCTGCATGGAACCGTACGAAGGGTCGATCATGATTTATTTGTAGAAGTAATTCCCTGTGTAGCCCTTAAAAGATACGATAGCTCCGAAAGACTAATAGAATCCTGACTATAAAATCTTGTACTTCTTCTTTCTTTTATACACTTAAAAACATTTGAACTCTTAACAACTTCCTCGTTTACAACCGGCAAATCAATGATCGTTGAAGATAGATGATAGGGCTTTACATTCCGTGGTTTTGGGATTCCTTTCATTTTGTCCGTTTTTATCTTCTTAAATTCAAGAAAGTTCGATTTTATGAAATTTTTTTGTTGTTCATATCCTGTCATGTTAAGCCCTCCCGTGATGTCTTTACTAACCTATATCATAACTTCTCATTTATATTTTTCTGTGTCTTTTATCACGGGTATGGCTTGACATATTAAGAAGACACCTTGCCCATTTTAACCTATTCTATTAAAATCAATCTATCATTAAATATGAGGTGGAATTCATGAATCATCTATTCGACAAAGTAAAAAATCTCCCCTCAACACCTGGTGTCTACCTTATGAAAGATTCACGTGCTGATGTCATTTATGTTGGCAAGTCAAAGAATTTAAAAAGCAGGGTTCAATCTTATTTTTATCACTCAAAGGCACATTCCCGTAAGGTTGAAAAGCTTGTAAAAACTTTACAGGATTTTGATTTTATCCAAACGGACACAGAATTTGAGGCATTTATGCTGGAATGCCAATTAATTAAAGAAATGAAGCCTTATTTTAATAAATTAATGAAAAATCCTCTATCTTATACGTATATAGTGATTAAAAAGGATGAAGAGATTCATAGAGTTGAAGTTAGTCATTCTATTAGTAAAAGTAAAAAACAGCTATATTTTGGTCCATTTACAAGTAAAAGTACGGTAGAAAAGGCCCTCGAAGGATTTAAGGATTGTTATAAAATAAACTGCAGTAGTGTTACTTATTCACCCTGCCTTAATTATGCAATAGGCAAGTGTATTGGTATGTGCCGAGGCGGTACTGCAATTGATCAATATCATGCCATTGTTGAAAAACTTATTTCATTACTAGACAGAACCGATATGAGCCTGATTGAGGAAATGCAAGAAAAAATGGCAGCGGCAGCAGAAAGTTTCGATTTTGAAACAGCAGCCAAATACAGAAACACTATAAAGTATTTGACCACACTTATTAATAAGGAAAGAATGATAGAATTTACAGAGGAGAATCATAATCTTATTATGGTCGAACATATAAGTGAAGACTGTTGTAAAATATTCTTAGTAAAAAGAAATAAAATATTATTTAGTGAAACCTATTCTACTAGTGATGATACTATCTTTACAAACATTACATCAAATATTATGAAGTATTTCCGTACACCCTGCTCAACGGAAAAACTCACCCCAGAAGAAATCGATGAGGCTCAAATCATCTATCGCTATTTGAGCAGTACTAACTGCAGCTATAGAATCCTTTCAGAAAAATGTCTCCACTCGGAGAGTTTGCTTGAAAATGAGATTAGTAAGTTATTTTCATAGTTAACAATGCTTTGTGATGCTTTTAGAATCAAAAGAATCATCCCCTGCTTGTATGTTTTTTCTGACATTGTCATAAAATAGAATGTTCAAATACTATGTAGGAGGTTTTATGATGTCGGATATGAAGCAAACCTATAACGGAGCGTATGAGGATAAGTCCCGAATTTTTAAAAACGTTAATCAATCAGCAACGAATTATGTTCAAAATGCGATTGAGAATATGACAGAAACTCAGGATGCAACGCAAAATTTAGTCAATGCTACCATGAAGAAACGAATTAAATAGTAAAACGATGACGATGCTTCTATTGATATAGAAGCATTTTTCTTTGAACACACTTTATATTACATACTTTCCGGATTTTTAATAGATTGTTACATGTTGTTATCTTTCTGTTATGAACGTTATCTAATTAATACCTCCCTGTTCTTATTCTGTAAAACTACTATGTTACTATAATTGACATAAATACGGACAGAACAACACAACTATGGGAGGTACAGAAATTGAAACGAAAATGGCTATCGATTGCTGCAGCATCAGCATTTTTTATAGTAGGGACTACTAATGTACATGCAGAACAAGTTGTTGTACATAAGGGTGATACTTTGTGGGGAATCGCAAAAGAAAATGAAGTATCTGTTGAATCCATCAAAGAATGGAACAATCTATCAAGTGATCTCATTCATCCAAATGATCTTCTTGAAGTATCACCTATTAAACATTTACTTGTCACAAAAGGGGACAACCTTTGGAATATTGCCCAAGTCTATGGCGTGTCAGTCGATGATCTAAAGACATGGAATAATCTCACAACCGATTTAATCCATCCTGGTTTAGATTTGACTATTTATACGAGTGAAAATGCTGTTCCAGTAGCTGAACAAGCTGTTCCAAGCAATCCGGCACCAACAGAATCCGCTGCACAGGCTGCTTCAAGTAATCAAGCACCAACGGAATCCGCTGCACAGGCTGCTTCAAGTAATCCAGCACCAACGGAACCCGCTGCACAGGCTGCTCCGAGCAACCCAGCACCAGCTGAGCCTGCAGCACAAGCAGAAACAACATCAAGCAATGGGCCGACAGGTAAAGAAGTCATGGTTGAAGCAACCGCTTATACAGCTAATTGTGAAGGATGCTCTGGTATTACAAAAACAGGTGTCGATTTAAACGCGAACCCAGATGCAAAAGTGATTGCCGTTGATCCAGCTGTTATTCCTTTAGGTTCAAAAGTCTATGTAGAGGGATATGGTTATGCAACAGCTGCAGATATTGGAGGCGGCATCAACGGTCACGAAATTGATATTTACGTTCAAAACCATAATGACGCGATCCAATGGGGCAGAAAAACAGTAAAAGTGACGATTATCGATTAAATCAGGAGCTTATCTTCTCCTTTTACTCTTAACTTAACAAAGAAAGCCTTGCAGAACTCTCTGCAGGGCTTTTTTATTACTCTAGGGATGGTTCTACTGAAATAGATGATGCAGCATGCGTTCTTTGTCATCGAAAAACTGTTTCATCATAATGTAATGGTTGGTGTTTTCGAGTGTTGTTTCGATTATTCCTTCTTCTGTTAGCTCAAAGATTTTTGCTTTGGGGTATGCCATGATGATCGGTGAATGTGTCGATATGATAAATTGAGATTCTTGATTCACTAGTTCATTGATTCTAGCCAGCAACGATAGTTGTCGCAGTGGGGAAAGTGCTGCTTCAGGTTCGTCTAGAATATAAAGACCTTGGCCTTGAAATCTTTCAATAAAGGTAGCAAAAAATGCTTCGCCATGTGATTGCTGATGCAAGGATTTTCCGCCAAAACGATCGATAATTCTTCCCCCGCCGCCCGGCTCCCTGTCTAATTCCTCGATATTGGTAGCTAAATTATAGTAAGATTCTGCACGGAAGAAAAATTGATCCTCCGCTCTATACACGCCTTTTGCAATGCGAAGATACTGCTCTAGATTGGAATGTGAATCATAGCTTGAAAAATTAAAATTTAATGACCCGCCTTCCGGATTAAAACCTAATGCGATCGCTATCCCCTCAAGCAAGGTCGACTTACCCATTCCATTTTCTCCAACAATATACGTGACATTTGGGTGAAAAAGAATCTCGTGAAAGTTTTTCATAACAGGCAGACTAAGAGGAAAATGATCGAATGAGGAAATATGCTGTTCATTTAGAGATACACGTTTGATATACTGCGTTTCTTTTGTCAGTTTCATCATTTCCAACCTCCCTGCCCCATATCTTACCATATTTTAATTAAGCATGGGCTGTCCATAAACAAAGGTGTCAGCACCACAATATAATATCTAGTATCACTTTGCTTAAAATCGCACATGATATAGATGCTTTGTGGATGCCTGACACCTTTTGGGTCAGCCCTATTTAATCTGTTTAGATACTCTTTTTTACATCCTCTCTGATTGACTCAACGATGTATTCGGATAAATTTGCGGGTAAGGAAGTTCCATCGCCTTGGAATAACCAGGTATTTATGATTTCGAGGTCTGCTTTTCTGAAGGTGATGCTGTATATTTGATTTTCGTGGGTAAAGTCTGTCGTGACGTATTCTTCACCATCAAAATCATCATCGATGATCATGTTATGTATTTCGTATGGCTTCACTTTTATTCTCCTTCTATTTCATTTCTCTCTATATAGGGTTAACGATCCATTTAAGATTATTCATCATTTAAAAGAAACATTTATTCATCCTATTTTTTTACAAGCAAATCCTCTAGGGCATGAAAAAGGAACGGAAACATAAATTCAAAGCCTTCATTCATTAGTTTTTCAGGTATGACATGCTGACCTTCAAGAACAAGTGCGCTTTTTTTCCCAAGAACCATTCTCATGATAAATGAAGGCACTGGAAGCCAATGAGGGCGATGTAAGACAGTACCGATGATTTGACCAAACTGTTCCATTCTAATTGGCTCTGGCGCAGTGACATTTACTGGACCGCTCATTCTGTCATGTTCCATTGCAAAAAGGATAGCTTGTACGACGTCTTTTACATGAACCCATGACACCCACTGTTTTCCAGAACCAACGGTCCCGCCAGCAAATAATTTATACGGCAGCACCATCAGCGGTAACGCCCCGCCTTCATTGCCGAGCACAACGCCAAATCTCATAATTACAGTGCGGACAGAAAACTCATTTACCTTTTGCGCTTTTATTTCCCAATCGGAAACCGTTTTGGCGAGAAAATCCTTTGCTTTATTTGCAGATTCCTCCGTGTATACAGCGTCAATTGAGGCTGGATATATGCCAATAGCACTTGCGTTAATGAATACAGAAGGTTTTATAGGCATCGCTGCAATGATTCTTAACAACTCATCAGTTGCAGTCATGCGGCTCTCATAAATCTGTTTTTGGTGGTTTGCGTTCCATCTTCCCTCATTGATTGAAACACCAGCTAAGTTAATAAATGCATCAGCATGTCTGATTTCTTTTTCAGGGACTGCATCTTCTGAAAGCCATCTAATATATGATACATCTCCGGCTTCAGGCCTTGGCTTTCTTGTTAATATGACGATCGTATGACCATTGGCAAGTAAGTTCTCCATCAATTTATGCCCGATAAAACCGGTTCCGCCAGCAATGACAATTTTCATTTATAGCCTCCCTAATTTTCATATAGAGTACTCATTTTCCATTTATAAATCGGATTCACACGGTATATTTATTCCTATTATTAGCGGATATCATTTGTCGATAGGCTTTTATTTCTATAAAATATTCTATTTTCCTCCTAAGAGACAAAATTAGGTATTGGTTTCAACGTAAAAAAGAAGTTCACTTCCTCGAGGTGAACTTCTTTTACGTTTTTTATTAGATTGTATTTTTTTAGCAAAGTTGTGCCCAAATATCGCTGGTATCTTCTACTGATGTAAGTTCGATGACGTTGTAGGCAGCGTTCGTGATGGCTTCTGGTAATGTATTGCCGATTGCTGTGATGTTATTAAAGCAAACTTCGGTGTTGTCTTTTATTGAAAATTTATAGCCAAACTTTTCTAGTCTCTCTACGATTAGCATGGCATGGCCAAGATTTTGTTCTGGTTGAAAGTCAGAGTCATGAATGAAAATACCATTTTCATTGTCATACCATCTATCCCATCTATTTAACTTCCAACCTAATATTCTACGAGCAATTGAATTTGTTTTTGACATGTTACATTCCCCTTTTCTCTTCATTTTTATTATTAATTTCTTAATATTTTCTTCAGTATGTATGTCATCAGCTGTAAATAAATAATTGATTCTTAAAGGCTAACTAGTCTGTTATATGTCACATCCATTTTTTTGTTTCTGTTTGATTGTTATAGTACAATTTATTAGGATTAATGAAATTATATAACAGTTACGAAACAATTTCTACTATTATTTTGAAATTTTTTGAAAAAATATTATGTTTTGATCCTTTTCTACAAATTTTCACAAAACAATAGGCCCTTTCCGTTCTGAAGGACCTTGCAATGGTTATTTTTCTTTATAAAAAAGAAGCATAAACTATATGCCTCAAAATACAAAGATTTTAACTTATCTCTAATACCCAAATTGTAAATCAATTACCATTACTTCGGATCGGCTGCCCATTCTTAGAGGCGGTCCCCATGTTCCATAACCTGAAGAGACAAATGAGTGTAAGCTTCCTTTTTGTAAATAGCCGCCATCATTTTCAAACAGCATTCCTGTAATCAGATTAGCCGGGGCCAGCTGTCCATTGTGAGTATGGCCTGATACCATGAGATCAACTCCATATCTTTTAGCCTGATCCAATTCGGTCGGCTGATGATCCATCACAATAATCGGTTTACTTTTCTCCATACCTTTTAACAGTGCTTGAATTTCTTTCCGGTCCCCTTCCGCAGGATCTTTTCGGCCAGTTAGATACAATTGATTATGAACAAGGATTGTTTCATCTCGCAGAACTTGTATGCCTGCTTTTTCTAATTCCTGTTCCAGCAGTGGAAGGTCATTCCTATAAACATCGTGATTACCAGAAATAGCATACACACCAAGTGGAGCTTCCAATTCATTCATGAGCGCCTGCATATTTTTTTCGAGAAATGGATCGATATCATCATCAATCGTATCACCGGCAAACAAAATCAGATCTGGTTTCACTTCATCAGCAATGGCGACTAATTTTTGCAGATGCGTGACTCCGACGATCGGGCCTAAGTGCAGGTCAGAGGCAAGCAGGATTTTGATGGACGGCTGCTCAGCTTTCTTCGGAATGTTCACTTCATAACTGCGTACAATTGGACTCCAGGCATTGTACGACCCGATGCAAAAGATGATGACAAAGAACGCGATGATTCCAAGTCCGTACCACTGAATTCCTTTCTTTTTAAAAAGAAAATACAGCAAATTGGCGAACGGCAAGAGAATAAGACTGTACCCGATTACGGCCATCCAATAACCGCTGATCCAGGCAAATAAAGGGAAGGAAAATGCTTGGGCTAAAAACGGGGAAACCGAAAACAAGAAAAGGAGGAGAAGATATCTTTTTCGATATTTCCCTTTTGTATATAGTTTCAGCCATGCCCGGATGTTTTTACTTATGTAAATACAGAGAAGAAAATAGACGATAACGAAAATCAGAAAAAATAAACTGGTAGTTAATGACATGTTTTCTTCCCACCTCTTTTCTTTATAAGGAAGTCACTGTTGATAACATATACAAGTATATACTAGCCTTCTATTGTTAAGCTAAGATTTACTCCGTTGATCAAAAACTAAATGTCTTATAAATAAAAACAGTTGGTATTTGATCTTTTCCTATATTTGCTGGCATTGAAAAAGAAGCAGAAGAACCGTCCCTCTGCTTCCCTGCTCTGTTTAGGCATTTAGGTCTCGTTTTTGGAAAAATGTGTAGGTGATGATGATCAATCCAGTAATTAATACGGCTGACAAAACGATGTAGATGGTTTCAAGGCCGTTGCCAAATATGATATTGGTTGCATCAAAATATTTAAATGGTGTTAAGTATGTTAAGTTTTCGATGTTCTCATTTAAATCGATCGCGACGGAAAGGATATAAGTCAATATTAGAATCCCTGAGGCCTGCGATGCAGCCGTTTTTGGTTTCTTTTTAATGGAAGCAAGTGCTGTTCCTATAACCATAAATAATATTTGGGCCATGAACATGCCAATCATCGTTAGGGTAATGTTTTCATTCACTGCTTCACCATGGGTATTGTATTTACCTAATATAACAATCAATGAAAGAAAGGTTACTAGATTAAAAACCACAATATTGATGAAAGCTGCCATTAATTTCGCTGTAATGATCATATTTCTTGATACGGGCTTAACGAATAAAAACTCAGATGTTTTATCACGTTCTTCTTTAGCAATAATCATGGCTCCAAGCATTGCTGAATGAATGGTTGCCATTAGGAGCAAATAAATAAACAGGATTGAATAGTAGCCATTCAACGTTGATAAATCTACATCACTAAAGCCCAAGACAGCCTTTAATGATTGCGGGAGATTGGCAACCAGATCATTAATTGATTGGCCCTGGGAAGAATAGGCTTCATATTTACCCATTCCTGAAACAACCATGAGAAAAACACCAATACTCCATATAATGAGTGATTTTCTATGAGATTTTAATTCTTTTAGAAAGATATTCATGACGACCCCTCCGTTTAGCTTGTAACCAGGCTATCCTCTTATACAGAATGGATATCCTTTTTAAGATAGATGAAATAAGTTGCCGTTATGGCAAAGACAAAAATGACAGCACCTGCAATGATAAATGAAGTTTCAAAGCTTTCATGCTTTAAAATATAGGCATTGTCAAAATATTTAAACGGTGATAGATATCGTTTCGCTTCCTCTCCCGTTGTATCGCTGAACATACCTAGAAAGTAAAAGGCAAAGACGACACCAAGAGACACAGGGAGTACGGTTTTCATCTTTGGAATCAGAACGGAAAGAATGAACCCAAGTGCTAAGAAAATCAGCTGAATAAAAAACATCGTAAGCGAAAGCATGAGAAATATTTTATAACTAAAATCATCTGACATGACTTGGAAGACCATGATGCTTGCTGTCGCTATATACAGGATATTCGTGATGACAAGGGAAGCCAGCGCTGCCATTAATTTTGCCGTAATAATGGTCGTTCGTGTAACAGGTTTCGTTAAAAGAAAATCAGCTGTTTTCTCACGAACTTCCTTACTAATTATCGAAGTTCCGAGATTCATTGCCTGTATCGCCCCGCAGAGGGTTATAAAGGTTAATGGAAAACAATAGAATCCTAGTATCGAAAAGAATGTTCCCAGGTTAACCCCTAACAGGTTTCGTACTGCTTCCGGATACCCTTCCATTATTTTTGTAAAATCCTCTGCATCTTTTGAAAAGGCAGGATAAAATGACATGAACAACACGACAAGCAATAATAATGATATTGACCAAATGATGGTTGATTTCCCGTTGGCTTTTAATTCATGCAGGAACATGTTCATAGTTTCCTATGCCTCCTTTTCGTAGAAATGCAAGAAGATTTCTTCAAGGTCAGGCTCTTCGATCCAAAGGTTTGCCACGTCTATTTCGGCAATCCTTTTCAAAACAGTATTGATATCTCCTTTGAATAAGAAACTGACTGTCGTACCTTCCACCTCTAATTTTGTTACCCCATCCAGTTGAAAGTATTGTTTATTTAAAATGGTTTTTGTTTCAATTTTGAACTTTTTATAGTTGTTTTCCTGCAGTGTTTTAATTTTTTCAACGGTTACGATCTTTCCTTCCTTAATAATT
Source organism: Niallia oryzisoli (assembly GCF_036670025.1). Classification (NCBI taxonomy): domain Bacteria; kingdom Bacillati; phylum Bacillota; class Bacilli; order Caryophanales; family Bacillaceae; genus Niallia; species Niallia oryzisoli. Next base: position 3,510,766 of record NZ_CP137640.1, read on the forward strand.
GCGACTCGATTACATAATCGCTGAACTTCCGTTAAAATGTGGGAGGAAAATAGAATCGTGGCACCTTTTTTATTTTCCTCCTCGAGTAAATCAAAGAATTTTTGCTGCATCAATGGATCGAGCCCGCTTGTTGGTTCGTCAAGAATGATCAGTTTTGGTTCATGAAGCAGTCCTTGAACAATCCCGACTTTCTTTTTGTTCCCTAATGATAAATCATCAATTTTTTTCGTTAGATCAAGATCCATGATTTCCGCTAATTCTTTGATTCTCAGGCTGCAATCCTTTTTATAAAAACTTGCAGAGTATTTTAATAGATCGATTACTTTCATATTGTCATAGTAGAAAACTTCTGAAGGCAAATAGCCAATTTGCTTTTTTATTTCAGGGCCATACTTAACACAATCCTTGCCAAAAATCTTTGCACTTCCACTTGTAGGATAAATCAAGGACAAGAGAGTCCGTATTGTCGTTGATTTCCCAGCACCGTTTGGACCAATGAATCCGAAGATCTCCCCTTCTTCTACAGTAAAGCTAACGTCCGTAATTCCTCTTGCCTTTCCATACGTTTTGGTCAGATTGTTGATTTCAATGACGTTCATCGTAATGGCCTCCCACTTATTTATAAAAACTTCTTTTTAAAACTTTTAAATATTCTTCTGCTTCTAGACGAACTTCTTCATAATTGATTTCATGTCCAGGTGCCAGCTTCGCTTTAAAAAGTGTCTCATCGCTTAATTTTTCGAATGTGAAGGTGATGATTTTTAACATAATGGGAAGATTGACATCATCTCTGAACTTGGTGTAATCGATCCCTTCAAAAAATTTCTCCATATTGATATCGATGAATTCTTTTCTCTTTTTTTCCAGCTCCGCTTTTACTTCTAATGACTCCTCCAATAGAGCCTCTTCCATAAACTTAAAAAGATCAGGATAACTTGTCATCAATTCCATTTTGATCATGATGGCCTCACTAGTTCTTTTAAAGAAATCCTTCTCTGAAAGATCTACCTTATGATAAAACTCCCCCACAATCATGCTATAGCAATAATCAAACAAGAATAAGTACAGCTGCTTTTTGTTCTTAAAATAATGAAACAGCAATCCCTTTGAAATCCCTGCTTCCTTTACGATTTGATTGGTCGATGCTAAATCATATCCTTTCTGGGCAAACTCCTTCATCGCCGCATTGACGATACGGTCTTGTTTTTCCGAATCCAGATTTAAAAACTTTGAATACATAAGCAGCAGCTCCATCCTCTTCATAATCCCTCTAGATGTTGACCACATCAGTCAATTACATTGTAATCCCGCTGACCCATCTGGTCAATAGAATAATAAACACTATTTTCCAACGATCGCAAAAAAGCATGGGGACGGTTCTTCTGCTTCCTTGGAAGCAGAAGAACCGTCCCCATGTTCATTTATTTCGTTAACAATTTTTCTATATCGTTTTGTATTTCTTCTGGTGTAGTGGTTGGAGCGTAGCGTTCTACAACACTGCCATCCTTGTCAATTAGGAATTTGGTGAAGTTCCATTTTATGTTGGACCCTTCAAGGAGTTCAGGAGCGTTCGTGCTTAAGTGTTTGTATAAGCCGCTATTTTTATCAAGATTTTCGTCCTCTGGTGCCTCTTTACGTAGGTATTGATACAGTGGATGAGCATTTTCACCATTTACATCGATTTTTTGGAAAATCGGAAATTCCACTTGATAATTTAGTGAGCAAAAAGAACTGATTTCTTCATTTGTTCCCGGCTCCTGTCCACCGAATTGATTGCATGGAAAGCCCAATACAGTAAAACCTTTGTCTTTGTATGTTTCATATAATTTTTCCAAGCCTTCATATTGAGGTGTTAGACCGCATTTACTTGCCGTATTAACAATTAACATGACTTTTCCCTTATAAGAATCAAGTCCGATTTCCTCTCCGTTTGATAATTTCGCTTTAAATGAATGAACTGACATACTTACACTCTCCTTCTTTTCTTTTTTTACATGAACAGCAAACGTAACAGGTGTCTCATTCGGATGTTGTTCATTTAGATATTCGAGAAAGAATCGGTCATTACCTTCCTTCGGAAATTCAAAGGCATTTCCGGTGCGAATCAAATTGTCATTAGAGGTGGTCACTTCATGAATCCCATTATTCCACAAGTTGATTTGAGCAGTATTTGTAGATGTTCCAGCGGCATATGCTGTGCTCAAATCACCGCAAATGGTCACAATTGAAATGAGGAAGATAAAGATTAACATATTTCTAATCATAGAAAATAACATGATCATCAGGTAGATTGCCTCCAGGTGTTTTTCCAATAGATCGTTATTCCGCAACAATTTAAAGTGATTTTCATTGAGTTATTTTCTCTCATTTTGACCATATATTTACCCAAAAATACAGGACAAAAGGATTTCCTTTTGTCCTGTATTTTTGGGTAAATATATTTTTGGAAGCACAAGAACCGTCCCCCTGCTTATTCAACCTTGAAGGTTATTGATGCTACGGCATCGTAACCACTTCCGTAGAAGTAAATCAATTTATAGGTTGAATCTTGTTTGTAACGGGCAGGATAGATGTTTTTGCTTGGATCATAGGTGAATTTTACCGTTCCATTCGTTACTTGTGTATACATCCACCAAATGGATGCCACTTTTCCTGGATCTTCATTCATTTCATATAAACCGATCCAATCACTTTTAGGTGCTCTAACATTTTCCACCGTAACCTCAACCGTATCTTTTACCCCATTTAAGCTAGCTTTAGAAAGAGTTATGGAGACTTCTTTTCCTTCTGCAGTTTTTCCTAAGACCTTTAAAGAATTTGTACTTTCTTTTCCATAGGCATCAAGAGCAAATACTTCAATTTCATATAAGGTAGCAGGCTTTAGTCCATCAATGGTAAACGTGATAGGATTTGGTACAGGATCTCTATAAAATTCTGAGAAAGCCAGAAATTCTTTTTCTATCATGCCATTATCCGCTCGTCTCGCAACGATTTTATAATCGTGAACAAGAAGATTATCCTTTGCTTGCGTTAACATCAAAGCTATGCTAACAGATGTTGTTTGATCCTGAACGACAGAAATCATGGCATCCTTTGTAAAGTGAGGGGCCATTTTATTCCTTCTTTGTTCTGTGTACTTAAAATTATTCTTGTTTGCCGGTAAGCTGATCTCAAATGGTTCCCCGGTCCAGTCATTGTTATGTATGTCACGCCGCTTTAACAATACTTTATTTTGATATACCTCTACAATTAGTGCTTGATTTAGGAAATCTGCTCCCTCGGGTACTTCCCCTTGAATCCGCCCGGCATCAAGCCATAAATAGGCACCCGTTGAGGTTCCGATACTAGTAAAATCCTCTTGGTGTATAATTCTTGGATCATCTAATGGATAATGCGTATGCCCTGAAAAGGATATAACTTGTGGATATGGTTTCAACGTATCATAGAATAAATCTCTATTTTCATGGAATCCCCATTCGCTTCCATAAACAGTTCCTATTATTGGCTGATGATGGAAAACAAAAATTGGATTTTTCGGGTCGTCAGCAGTGGCTGCTTTCAATTGCTCACCCAGCCATTTAATTTGGTTAACTGAAAATCTCCCTTCTGTTAATCCATCCTCTGTTCCAAGGACGATAAAATGAAAACCGTTGATCACCTTATGAAAGTAAATAGATTCCATGCCAGTTTTATGTAGAAATAGCTTTTGGGCATCTGCTGCAGATAATCCATTCCAATAATCATGATTTCCTATCGCCATTAATGACTCAGCTTGTGATTGTTTACTAGAATTAAAAGCAGACATGAAACGGTCATATTGAGCTGAATCCCCATACTCAGTTAAGTCACCTACTACTACAAAAGCATCATGCTTAGGAGCAACTTTATTCAATTGCTCTAAAGTAGTTTTAAACTTTTTTAAGTTTTGATCATTATCTGAATAAATATGAACATCACTTATAACGGGAAAAACCAAATCTGGTGTATTTCCGTTTGAGTTCATAATAGATGATTTTGATGCTGCACCAACAGTCAATCCATCAAACGATCCTAGTAATGAAACACCTAATGCAGCTCCCGCCATTTTTGTTGTTCTTCCTAAAAAGGAACGCCTGTCCATTCCCTTTTTAAAAAGTTCACGTTGTAGAGATTGATCAACATCAATAGTAAAATCTTTATCTTTCATCTTATGTACCTCTTTTCACATAATATAATTGTTTCCAATCTACTTTTAAAGAATAATCAGAAACTATTAATTTTGTATTAATGCTGAATAAATTTATTGTTTATTTGTAAAAAGAAAAAAGGCATCCAAAAATGAATGCCTTTAATATGATAATGGATTAGATAATCTCTTTTATTTTTGTTAGCAGTTTGATTTGTTTTTCTTTCAGGATGGGATTGATGTGATAATAGAATGGTTTTGTGCTAGATTCAATTCCTTTTATTCGATCTGGGGGTAATTTTAATAAAGCTTCACCCGCTAAGGTTTCGAGAATTCCGTTTGTTCCCCAAGCAAGAAGAATCGGGACATAGGCAGTAGATAATTGGGATTGAAGTTCTTTTTCTCTTTCAACTGAAAATATACTGTGAAAATGAAACCCGCTTGCCTCTGCTTCCTGTATTAGTTTATTAAAATCTTCCGTATTTCCAGCACATAAATCGGATAGGTTTAGAATAGAAACACGTGTCCACCCCTTTATTTTCATTAACCGCATCACTTGATATTGAGTAGGATCCGGTTTTGCCTCAATATAAGGAATACAGCTCGGCAGCTCTAGATTAAGAGTTGGTACAAATGATTCCTTTTTTCTTGGCGAGGATGTTCCAGGATTCATTAGAATCAAGATGGCATTTACTTCATGATTCAGTTGGCTCCCTTTTCGGATTACATATGCATGGCTCCGGCAATAAAAAACCTTCCCTTTTACTTTCTGGTTGTAAAAACTAGCTACGACGTTAAATTCCTTTTTCAGCTGTTCGGCATAAACGTATTCTACCATCTAATACCTCCCATTCTTTCTACTGGAAAAAAACTGTTCATATGCAACTATATAACAAAGTTGGCGCGAAAAATTGCACTCCTTGTATGTAACCATTCAGTTATTTTCCTCATCAAGTGCTTGATTCTAACAATATTTATCAAAATACATCCTTGCCTAAACAATAGAAAAAATAGCAAAGGAACGGTACCTTGGCTTCATGATAACCACAGCACCGTTACCTTGCTTTAAATTAATTTATAAATCTAGTTTTTCAAGCTTTTCATAAACTTTTTCCCTAGTCAGATTATATGACTGCCATGGCCTGTTTGGGGAATATTTTTTTTCTTCTTTTCGTTGTTGAAGCACTTCCTCCAATCCGGTTACGTTTGGATTTTTTTCATACAGGTCAATCAATCCAAGAGTTCCGGTAGGCGACATATAGTTTAAATAATGGATATCGATCTTCCCTGTTTCCTCATAGCGTGCAATATTTCTGTCTACCACCATTCTGTCTATGTTTATTACATTTATGCCCACATAATAAATAAGTGCAGATATGAAATAGAAATGGAACAAGGAAAGCTTTTCTAACCATATTTTCACAAGTGTATAAGCAAAGATGATAAGTAAGAACATCATAAAAGATTGCACCAATACCCTAGTAAATGTAAATCCATATGCGTCCTCATACATGGCCATACGCATGAAGGCGGAGATGAGAAGTACGCCGCTTGACAGGACAAGAATGCTTAGAGCCGCTCGGATTGCGTTCTTTATTATTCCTTGAACACTTTTCGTCAAGCTAATGACCGTTGTCGTTACGGATAAATTTATCAAAGTAACGAAAAGCAATTCAAAGAAACCGCGGCGGGCATATTCTGCATAGGTATAGCCAGCTTCCAGGGTGCCGCTGAAGAAGTATTTAAATTGCACAGCAACAAACAGAATATACACTAAATCCAGGAGAACCAGAACCGTCAAGGCTATGATGCCATCGATCGCCATTGGCATTAATCGAACTTCCTTATTATGACTATTTTTTTGTAAAAGAACCTGCATGTAGCCGAAGAATCCGAAAGTATAGATGAAGATGATGATGACACGTAAAACATAATCGGTACGAAAGCTTAGTAAATCTGGAAGACTGTTGACCAATCTTTCAAATTGAGTGTCTGCTTCAATTAATAAATTAAGGATGATAAATAAAAATGGGACGGAAATCAGGAGCCCGATCAAGATTTTTTTCCAAACAACATACTTTTTACCATCACCGCTTCCCTTAAACATCGTGGTAAAATGCTTTGCAAAAAGGGCATTGTAGCGGATACTGTCAACGAGACGAAAAATCATGTGATAAATGAAAGATAATTGACTCCAGCTCATGTTTTTAGGCGACGTAATCAATGCAAGATGAAAGATAACAAGACCTGGAATCGCAAGGATATTTAATGTATGAAATAACGGGATGTCATACAAAAAATAGCTTGCAGCCAAAACCCAGATAACGATCAATACGAAATATCCAAGCCGCTGGTGCGAGAATGAAAACAAACGGAATTTCCAGAAAAATGCCGAATAAAAAACTACGATAAAGATAAAATAAGAAATTCCAATCTGACCTCTAAAGAAGGCCTCCTCTGCAACAACCCCTAGCAGCAAACACATGAAGAAAAAGACCCAGTCTTGCTTTCTTATTTTCAATTCCATATCGAAACCTCCAATTACTATATTTGATTGATTTAGTACACAGAAATTCTATGTATATAAAGAAAAAAAATAAACAGTATTTGTTTTCTATGTATATAGAAATTCTAGGTAGATTGGCAAAAAAAAGCTTATATTGAAGCTTTTTTTCCCCATTGATAACTAATCAGACAAATCGGGTATAAAAGAATGGTGAGAAATATACAAATGGCCATAAAGGTTTCTGTCAACAAAGGATTAAACCATTTATGCGGTATAATTTGGAAAACGGTTAATACCATTAATGTTAAATTCGGAATTAAGGCTAAAAGGAAAGTTCTTTTCATCAGTTTCTTTCCCTTATGTCCAAAGCCCCTGCCAATTTCATAACCGAGTAACGCCCAGAAAACCATGTAAATCAATGCAATTAAGATTGGAATCGACGTTAACTGAGACCATAGTTTAGTGAGCCATTTCCAATCAAATACATTATGAGCGAATGTGAGAATCGATCCCCCACCGAAGAAAAAGATATTTACCGCAATAAACAGCCATTTCATGTTACTTGGTGTAACAGAGAGCTCCTCTTTCCACATCGCTGCAATCTCTCCTGGTGACCCCAATCTCGTATAAATGTTATCTTGCATTTCAGCTTCATCTTCTATATTTTTAAGTTCAATAAGTAATTCATCAAGATGTGTTTCATACTCAATTAAGATCATTTCTTTTTCCTGGTGGCTGCCAAGACATTCAGCAAGTTCTCTTAAAAAATCATTCTTTAGCCGTTCCATGATTTTTTCTCCCTATTACCTTGTTAATAACAGAAACAAAGTCATTCCATTCACGGGTTTTTTCCTGAAGCATTTCTTTACCCGCCTCGGTAATCTGATAATATTTTCGGGCCGGCCCTTTTTCCTGCTCCTGCCAATAGCATTCGATGTATTCCTGCTTTTCAAGCTTATGTAACGCTGGATAAAGCGTTCCCTCTTTTATAGAAAACTCGTTGCCGCTCCGTTTTTCCAGTTCTTTGACAAGCTCGTATCCATACATATCCCGCTCACCTAAAAGCTGTAACAGCAAAAGAGACGTGCTTCCCTTCACCAGTTCACGATCAAACATTTCATCACCTACCTAGAAATTTTAGGTACATAGAAATTCTATAACTATTCATGAAATTTGTAAAGTAGGTTTTCGGATTTGGGCTCCATATATTACAAATTTGTCATATTTTGCATTGAAATTGTAAGAAGAATCGATGGGGATTCAGATGTCTTTTTTCTAAAATAAAACTATGAGTTTTTTTTGGAAGGAGATGTGTGGTATGGATTGGATAGCAATAAATATTCATTTATTTAGAATGATTAATGACTTAGGGAAAGAATATGCATTCTTAAATCCAGTTATGATTTTCATTGCAGAGTATCTGACATTATTTTTAGCTGCAACGGTAATGCTATTTTGGGTTTCTAGGGGTAATAGGAACAGAATAATGATTTTTTGTGCAGTGATAACGTTTATTTTGTCGGAGATAACGGCAAAAATAGCCAGTTTTATTCACTCCAATAAGCAGCCTTTTGCTGAGTTACCAGACGTAAATCAATTAATTGAAAAGGCTGTAGACAATTCCTTTCCAAGTGATCATACGATTTTGTTTTTTTCATTTTGCGTTACTTTTTCGTTATTTAACAAAAAAATTGGGTTTTTATGGTTGATACCAGCTTGTTTTGTAGGTCTATCACGCATCTGGGTGGGTGTCCATTATCCTTCAGATGTAGTAACGGGAGCATTTATCAGTATTATTACAGCCCTAGTTGTTTTCCTGATCATGCCAAAATTCGGTTTCACATTGAAACTGTTGAACCTTTATGAATCTCTGGAACACTTCGTACTTTCCCCTCTGCAAAAACCAAAAAAATCGAATTCAAAAGACTATTAAATCTATTGTATGTAACACAAAGGGACCTCTACAGGAGAAGTCCCTAATTCTTATTTTATTAAAACCCACTACTATTGAAAAATCCGATCAATCTCTTGGATTTCCTCCTCAGTTAACTGAACCTCTAACGTTTTAAGATTTTGCAAAACTTGGTCTGGCCGTTTCGCGCCTGGAATAATAACATCAATCACATCAAGTGTCAGATACCAGGCAAGAACAACATGGGCTACTTCTGCACCCTTCGTTGACGCTAGCTTACGAAGCTTTTCTACTTTTACTAGGGTAGCTTCAAACAATTCCCTCTCAAAGAACTTCCCGCGTTTTTCCGCTAAATTTGTTTGTTTATCATATTTTCCTGTTAGTAATCCTGAAGCTAATGGGAAGTAAGGAATAAAGGAAATCCTATTTTCTACTGCATAAGGAAACAACTCTTTTTCCGCCGCACGATTTAATAGATTGTACTCATCTTGAATCACATCGACATAGCCATCCTTATTGGCTTCTTTTATTTGTTCTATGGTAAAATTCGATACCCCAATGGCACGGATTTTCCCTTCATCCTTCAGTTGTTTCAATGCCCCGACCGCTTCATCCTTCGGTGTATTAGGATCAGGAAAATGTATGTAAAATAAATCGATATAGTCCGTTTGCAGACGTTGCAATGCTTCCTCTACTGACTGGATTAAAAATGCAGGTGAATTATTAATTTTGATATCATTCCCGATAAATTGGTGCGCAGCTTTTGTGGCAATCACGATTTCAGATCGATTCGCCCTTTCCTTTATAACTTCACCAATAATTTCTTCGGAGCGTTTTGGTCCATACATATAAGCTGTATCAATAAAGTTGATTCCATTTGCTAAGCCTTTACGTACTAATTCTCTACCTGCCTCTTCATCAAGATTTGGGAATATATTATGACCGCCGACTGCATTCGTTCCCAATCCAATCGGATTAACATAAAGCTCTGTTTTGCCAATTTGAACCTTTTTTTCCACTGGTAATCATCTCCTTTTTCCCTCTATAACTATCATATCAAACTGCTTGATCGAACCCAAACAAATCGTTTGTATCCTAACAATATTTAAAAATTGCGCTGAGAGTACATATTTTAAACTGCTCTGATCATTATCTCTTTTGCTATTTTAAGATATTATGGAGATCAAATCTATCAAGTAATGCCTCTATTCCTGAACAAGGACTTAATACAACACATGTACATGGTCATACAGCACTTTTTGGTGTATACGGAGTCCTTGGCATTAGTTTAATGCTGTTCTGTTTAAAAGGTTTGGAAAACGAAATTGCTCAGCTTTGCTTTTTGGTGTATTAATACTGTACAAACCTTTATTTGGCCTTGAATGATAGGAAACACAATTTTTGGAATAGGAGCTCTAGCACTTGGCTGGTTTATTTTAGGTTTAAAAACAGGCTGGTCCATTAAGGATGGGACAAATGAAATAAATCAATCCATTGAAAAAAATTAACATGCCACTTCAGCGGATAGTCACTTATGTGATTGTCCGCTTTTTTATGGACTTTAAGTATGTATCAAAAATGTCTCCTTTTCCTTTCTGTATGCCCCACTTTGTTTTCGGATACGCCTTTTCATCATTTTTCGGAAAAATGGGTTGGTAGCCTTGTACAAGTAGGTCATCTATTACATATTCTGATTTCAGAATGGAAGGGGATGGATCTAGTGGTTAAAAAGAAAAAAGACAATAACAAATTAAAACAAAATATTTATGTTCAATATGGGCGTAATAGCACAAATAATTATGACACAATTTCTAGCGAATATAGTGGAATTGTTCGTTCAAAAGATATTTCTGCAAACATTTGTTCGAATGGTTTTGCTGAAAGCAGCACGCTTTCTGTTAATACGAAACATCATTTTGTTCCAATCAGCTTTCACACTCCTTCTAGTTACACAACAGCTGAAGGAACCTTTTTAGTAGTTTCGGGAACTGGCATGGCTACTGATCCTAAAACAGGAGGACAGACATCAGGAGTTTTTTCACTTTTATTACAGAAAAGTCAAATAGGAAAAAAAGATTTTGCGATGTTTAATTATTCTGGTATTAATCCTATTAGCAAGAAAAATCTATCATTTTCTATTTCAAAGACTCTTGCAGGAGAAAATCTAACCATTTCTCCTATTCCTCACACGAATCGTAATGATAATACGTCTGAAAGCCAAACATTAACACAATTTGCTAATATAATTCATCCGATTCTGCAAGCGATCAATCATAGTTTAGAAAAATTGACTGCTATTAATCTTGAGCTTTCAGGATTGGGTAAACATCAGAACAATGAAATTATGGATCATACGATAACTGGCATTCCATCTGATAAGAATGACGATGTTTCTAGCAATGACATTATTAATGATGTATCCGATGAGGAATTAACAGTGGATGCTCCTGTTGAGGAATCTATCAACGTTACTCCTCCTGACCAATCAGTTACCGCTGAAGCTGATAACGACTTAGGTGCAGTTGCTCCTGTTGTGGAACTTGTCGACGTTGTTCCCCCTGACGAATCAAATGTCGATGGTACTAATAACGACTCAGGTACAGTTGCTCCTGTGGTGGAACCTGTCGACGTTGCTCCTCCTGACGAATCAAATGTCGATGGTACTAATGACGACTCAGGTACAGTTGCTCCTGTGGTGGAACCTGTCGACGTTGCTCCTCCTGACGAATCAAATGTCAATGCTACTAATGATGACTTAGGTACAGTTGCTCCTGTTGTGGAACCTGTCGACGCTGCTCCTCCTAACGAATCAAATGTCGATGGTACTAATGACGACTCAGGTACAGTTGCTCCTGTTGTGGAACCTGTCGACTTTGCTCCTCCTAACGAATCAAATGTCGATGGTACTAATGACGACTCAGGTGCAGTTGCTCCTGTTGTTGACTCGGTGGAAGACTTGTCTGACAATGATACAGCAAATGATTTACCTGGCACCGAAATAGTTGTTATATCTAATTATGAAATAGAGGAAGATTTAACAGTCAGCAACACAACAGAGAATCTACCGGACCTTCAATTAGTTGAGGAAGTCCCTGTCGACGACACCAAGGAAGACCTGCCAGCTATTACGTCTCCAGAAAACATATCAGACCAGCTGACAAAGGCAATAATGATACTACTGCAAATGAAAAAAAGCTTAACTATAGACGATCATAAAGACTGATTATTTCATTATATTTTATAAAGACATGCATTAGCCTTGATGATATGAATTCTAGAGAGTTCTTTCTTAAATTGTTAACACTTATCAATCATTTCATATGCAAATTTCCCTACCCTGTCACACTCACCCTATTCTATAACGCTCTTTTTCTTTTTAACAAATCATTTTGAAAAAAAGTTTGAAGTGATAAGTATGGAATCTCGGACATATATTTTATAGACTTCATCGTTCACTACAGGGGGGCTGTATGCATATGCAATGGTATCTTAAGGTTTTAAAAAATTATGTAGGTTTCGAAGGCAGAGCAACACGTCAGGAATACTGGATGTTTATTCTATTCAATTTTATTGCAGCATGTATCCTATCTATTGTGGAATTAGTACTCGATATCCCTGGAGTATTAACCGGACTTTACGGCTTAGCTGTTTTCCTTCCTTCGTTAGCCGTTCTTGTTCGAAGATTACATGATACTGGTAGAAGCGGCTGGTGGTTCTTGATTTCCTTTATCCCCTTTATTGGAACCATTGTGTTAATTGTATTTGCCTGTCAAGACAGCCAGCCGTTGGAAAATCATTATGGTTTAAATCCCAAGGGTTCTTATTAGTTATGAAAACCGCCTTATATAAGGCGGTTTTATAATTATTCTATGAATTATTTAAATCCTTCCCCGAGGATACCTGCATCTTTTCTTTCAGCAGAACCAAGCAGCTTTTGTTTATGAATATTTTCTTTTTGCTCGATTAACGGTTCCCGTTTGCCTCTATATACATATTTCTTTTTCAGGATTTGTTTTTTCTTATTATAAAATAGGACAAATCGCTTTAATGGTAAATTAGGGTTCGTGTTTATCCAATTAATTTTAAAGGAGGCTGCCTCTTCCCATTCTTCTACAGAAAGCATATGAGCTAAAATCTTTAGTTGTTTTAAATTAAACTCCGGAGTCAAACGCACTTCCCTTTCAAGCAAAAGAGTTGGATCTTCCAGTACCGGCGGCTGTTTCAACACGACATCCTCATCCTTAATCTTTTGTTCTAATTGTGAAAATTCGATTTTTGGATACAATTTACCAATCAACTCCTCATAAAATTTAGCGAAATAATAATTACGAATTAATTTCAACTATAAAAAAATGGATAATAAATCTAATAATGGACAAAATGCTTCTTAAAACTCTATTTGAAACAATATTTGTTTTATACATTTAGTATAATAGTTTTCTTCAGTATTATCATAATATACTTTATAGAAGTTACCAATAGTGATGCTTCTCTTCAATTGATACTTTTTTATTTTATTACACTTCACGATTGTACACTGTTTTTTATTGATATCGCAACATTTCAACTTAAAACCATTAGAAAAAACAAAAAAGACTAACCTGAGTACAGTTAATCTTCTTTATTAACAGCTTTCTGATAAACAAGGTAGTTGATTACTTGACTAGAACGATTAGAAACGGTAATACAATAAAAGATAAGAGGGTTGTCCAAAGAATGCTTTTTGTCACGATTTTTGGAGAGGCATCAAACTTCGCTGCTAAAATCCCTGCATTCACAGCAACCGGCATACATGCCAAAATCAATAATACTCGGAATAAGAGCCCGTCAATTTTAAGTATAGATAAACAAATTAAGGCGATTGCCGGCGATACAAGCAATCTCATTCCTATACCTGCCCAATAAGCGGTATGCGTTTTTCTTTCCAGCTTTTCTGTTTTCACATTCATCATTTGGGCGCCTAAGATAGCTAATACAATAGGGGAATAAGCATCTGCAATCATCGAAAATCCACTTGCTATCCCGCTGGGTAATGGAATATCGAAGCTGCGAAACAAAAATGCCAGTATAGCTGCATAGATTGCCGGTAGAGAAAATACAGACTTAATGGCATTTTTAATATTAAAGTGCGAACGCGCTGCAAAGTAGATTCCTACAGTATTAACAATAATCATTTGCAAAACAATAAACACCGATGCCTTGTCCAGCCCGAGCTGCCCGAACGCGAGTAAAATAAGCGGAATCCCGTAGTTGACACAGTTTGTAAATGCTGAAATAAGCGTAAGGCCTGCAATATCATTTTGTGATAATGCAAGCAGTTTTCCTAATCCATTTGCTGTTCCCCATAGTAAAATTAGATTTAATAGCGAGAAAGCAAAGGTTAAATAAATATCCTCATGGGACACTTCTGCATTTATTAACGTATCGAAGATGACGATGGGAGTAAAATAATATAAAACTAAAACTAAAAGCGGTTTAATATCAAGCTGCTTGTATTTACTAAGCAACGTCCCGGCAATGACGGGTATCGCAAGCGGCACAAGCACTTGAAAAAGGGTGGAAAAGACATTTTGAATCATAAGTAATAAATTCCTCTCTGACTGCTTTATTCTATATTCCAACATTATACTACAATATTCATAATAAAAAGAAGATTAAAGATAGTTACTTATTTAAAACGAAAGGCAGCCTCGAATGGAAACGAGACTGCCTCTATTTATAAATTGATTTTCAAAACATCTGCCATCAGCTTTTATTAGATATTCCATCGTACAATCAATCCTGCATGCGTTAAACCACCACCGAAGCCGTATAATAACAGAATATCTCCATTTGTGATTTTCCCTTCCCGAACCCCTTTATCAAGTGATAATGGAATGGTTGCTGCGGACGTATTGCCGTATTCTACCAGGCTATACAATGTTTTCTCAATCGGAAAATTTGTTTTCTGACAGATTGATTCAATCATCCTTAAATTAGCACTATGCGGCACAAACCAATTTACATCACTTAATGGCATTGATGCTTTCTCTAGAACCTCTTTCATGCCTTTTGGTACGGTGGTAACTGCCCATTTGTATACCTCCCGCCCATTTTGAACAAATTTATCGCTCTTGATAATTTCTTCTTCAAACATTGACTTTGATAAATCGGAACAATATAAGTTTTTTCCTTTTTCCCCTTCAGAACCTAGATGGTAAGAAAGGAAACTTGGCTGTTTTTCATCATATTCTACAAGTACTGCACCACCGCCATCTCCAAATAGAATACAGGTGGAACGATCTTCATAATCTGTAATTTTCGATAGAGTTTCTGCACCAATAACGAGAATTTTCTTGTGTAAACCAGAAGTAATTAAGCCATTAGCTAAATGCAGCCCGTAAGCAAACCCAGAACATGCAGCGTTTAAATCAATCGCACCTGTTTGTTTGATTCCTAGTTTTGCTTGGACTAATGAAGCTGTGCTTGGAGTTTTGAAATCAGGAGTCATTGTACAGGCAATAACCAAATCAACATCTTCTAGGGATTTATTATAGCTTTCGACCAAGTTCAATGCGGCTTTATAACCGATATCACTTGTATGCTCGTCTTCGCGTGCAAATCTTCGTTCTTTTATACCAGTCCGTTTTACAATCCATTCATCATTCGTTTCTACCAATTTTTCTAAATCATCATTTGTTACTATTTTTTCAGGGACATATGAACCAATTGCAGTTATACGAGCTTTTGAAAAAGTCATTGAATACCCCCTTGCTTTTTGAATTTTGACTTTTATTCATTTTACCACTTATTACTAATACTAGATACTAATATGATACCAAAGTAGAATAAAAGAGCAGCATCTTCCATGCTGCTCTTTTAAAGCCTTTTGTAATCTAAATATTTTTATTATTAATCAAAAAAAAAACATTCATTATAACTTGATAATGGTCTTTTTAAGATCATCAATGAATTCCAACACAGCCTCTTCTTTCGTAGCCCATGATGTAACCAAGCGTATCGCAGAAGTACCCGAATCTATTATTTCCCAAATCAAAAAAGCGTACTTCCTTTGAAGCTCAGAAATGATGGAATTCGGCAAAATAGGGAAAATCTGATTTGACGGGGAATGGGTCAGAAACGTAAAACCTGCATTCCTTATTTCATCCCTGATCATATCTGCCATCTTATTAGCATGCATCGCCAGGTCAAAGAACAGATCATCCCGAAAAAGTTCCAAAAATTGAACTCCCAATAATCTGCCTTTGGCAAGAAGCGCCCCCTTCTGCTTAATATGAAAGCGGAAATCATCTTTAAGTGAGTCCCTGCAAATAACCAATGCTTCCCCGAGCAAAGCCCCATTCTTCGTACCGCCAATATAAAAGGCATCTACAAGTATTGGAAGATCACTTATCTTTAGGTCATTTTCTGAGGAACACAAAGCAGAACCTAGTCTTGCGCCATCCATATATAGAATGAGGTTTTTCTCCCTGCAGAATTGACTTATCTGTTCCAATTCCTCCTTATTGTATATAGAGCCTATTTCAGTTGAATTCGATAGGTAAACGAGCTTTGGCTTAACCATGTGTTCATCAGTATGAAAATCAAGTACATTCTGTAATTGCTCAGTGGTTAATTTCCCATCGGCGGTTTCAACCGCTATCACTTTATGCCCTGTTGCTTCAATTGCACCTGTTTCATGGGTGAAAATGTGACCTGTGCTCGCTGCAATCGCTGCTTCATGTGGTCTTAGAAAAGCAGAAATAGCAATTAAATTTGTTTGAGTACCACCTGTTAAAAGATGAATATCCACGTCAGCCTGTCCTAATTTTTGTTTAATAAGTTCGATTGCTTGGCGGGAATAGTGGTCCTCCCCGTAGCCATCTTCCTGGACAAGATTTGATTCCATCAGCGCAGTCAAGATTCTTGGATATGCACCTTCGCTGTAGTCATTTTTAAAACTGTACATATAACCGCTCCTAGCTTGATGTTTTTTACTATTTTACCATAATAACTAAATGTCATATCCTCTGTTCTTAGCCTTATCTATTCTTGTTCTAATACATATAACATTTGCAATTGGAAAAATATCTGAATGGTTCTTGATTTATAGCTGTACATAAGGATTAATAAATAAATAACTATCTTATGATTGTTTTTGACTGAAGCTAAGCTTGATTCAATAACAAGTTCACGAGATAATAATTTAGTTAGGGAAATGTTATAAAGGGAGAAGATGTATGAAAAGGATTTTACAGAATTTTATTAAAGGGTTATTAACGATTGTTCCCATTATTCTTGTGATCTATGTTGTCTTTAAAATTTTTATGTTTTTAGACGGCCTGCTTGGAAATTATTTAAAACCATATTTAAAGGATGCCTACATACCTGGGATTGGATTATTATTTACCTTTATCTTGATCACCATCTTAGGCTGGCTGTCTACTAAGGTATTTACAGGTACCATTTTCCGGATGATTGACAAACTGCTAGAAAAGATTCCGTTTATTAAAACCATCTATTCCGTTATTAAAGATACTTTTCAATCTTTTCTTGGAGAGAAAAAGTCCTTTTCGAAAGTAGCCCTTGTTACGATCCCAGGTACAGAAGTAAAAACAATTGGATTTATCACGACAGAGGACCTTGAAGGCTTTTATCATCCATTAAAGGATTATGTGGCTGTCTATGTTCAACAAACCTTTCAAATTGCAGGTGTTACCATATTAATTCCGAAAGGCCAAGTGGAGATTATTGATATAAAGCCTGAGGATGCAATGAAATTCGTGTTGTCGGGTGGAATGACGTCTAATCAAGGTCAACAATCGCCGGAAAAGTGAAATAACAAAGAAGCTGTCCCCATTAAGTGTCAAGCGTCTACAATTGGTTTATAGACAGTAATAATTTTCAACAGTGATACTTTATGACTTTGACACATAAAAACATGACAGTGAAAAACCGTTTAATTATTGTTTAACTGTTTAACCTAGAGTTAAAGCATTATCCTGTGTCTTTGACTTCATTCTATTTAAGCTGCAATATACTGCTAGGAATTAAGTTCAACTTCCTTTATGTAGTTATTAACATGAGAAGGTGATAGTCGTGTCATTTCGTGGGGATGCTCATAAGTTGTATCTTAAAATGAAGAAAATAGAACTCAATGAATTCATACATACAAAGGAATTGGCGGAGGTTCAAGAAATTCGAACCTTTTACCAATCAGTTGAAACTGCTTTATTAAAATTAATCTATTATCGAATGATCAAAGAGAAAAGTGGTTCGGGGATTATCCCCGTATTCGTTACAGCTATTCCATGGTTTATATTTCTATTTGCAAGCAAGTTACAAGAGTTTCTTTTTCAAAAGGGAGGAATTCTTTGGCTTCCGTTTAGTGTGATTTATATGTTTGTACTAATCATTAGTGTTATTATTCATTATCGCGAAAAGGCCTGGGCCAGTCTGCATATTGAGATCATTCAAGATGTGATTAAAGAGCGAAATGACCCGCACAATGAATCTTGACCGTGCTAATCACAATATCATTTTTTAATTCCATACAGGCTAGAAATGAAATAGTAATTCCTGGACACTTTTTTAGATCCCTCATCCGAATGGTATACTTTTGAATATTCAGTAAAATAGGTCTGTTTTAAAAGGCTGCAGCAATATATATTTAGTAAGACCATTTTTGAGGAGGAATGATTTTTGTCCAAAAAGATTGCTGTGGCCATCATACATGGGATTGGAACACAGACAGATGATTTTGCTCTGGTGATGGAGGAGAAAATAAAAAAACAGTTTATCAAACGTTTAAAGAAATTGAAGCCTTCCGTCACGTCCCCTGATGCACAATTGGTAATTAAACCGATTTGCTGGGCCAATATTTTCGAAGAACCCGAGCACATTCTGTGGGAGAAATTCCAATCAAGCAAACTTGATTATTTGCTTTTGCGTAATGCCATGATTCATGTGTTAGCCGATGCCATCGCGTATCAAAGATCACCCTCTCAAAAAAACTTCTATAAAAAAATCCATACAAAAATAGATGAAAAATTATATGAACTTTCTCGCGAAACTGGTGACGAAGAAGCGCCATTATGCGTTATCGCTCATAGCCTTGGAACGGTTATTACAAGTAATCATTTTTATGATCTACAGCAAGGCAAAAGAATGGCAGATCCGTTGGAAAATCCTCTCGTAAGAGGAGAAACCTTAACACTTTTTTATACAATGGGAAGCCCGATTGCACTATGGAGTATCAGTTACGATGAATTTGACCGGCCGATTGAAGTACCGGCAAAATGGATCCAAGAGTGCTATCCAAATACTGGTGAATGGATCAACTTTTACGACAAAGATGACATCGTCGGCTATCCGCTAGAACCTTTATACGGCAGCCAATATGTTAAAGACCGTCAGTCTGCTGTTGGCGGAATCCTGACCGGCTGGAATCCGCTTTCCCACAATCAATACTGGACTGCTCGCCAAGTCATCAACCCAATCGTTGATGGACTCATCCGAACATGGATTACGATTAATAAATGATTAAAGCATGGGATAACCCCATGCTTTTTCAATCACGTCTTATAACAGTCCTACCATTTGCAGGCCATGGTAAATACCATCTTCTTCAACGGACTTTGTAACAAATTTTGCAGCTTCTTTTACTGTGTCTTCTGCGTTCCCCATCGCAATACTATTTTGTACGGTCGACAGCATCTCGATATCATTCAGCCCATCACCAAAAGCGTATTGATGCTCCGGAGGGAAACCAAGCTTGTCCACAATTTTCTGAATGCCCCTTGCTTTTGAGCCGCCCTTTGGAAGTATATCTACACCAACAGGATGCCATCTAATAAAATCAAAATCGTGAAATTCCTGTTCATATTGTTTCTCTTCCCCTTCCTTACAAAAGAGGAGTGACTGATACAGTTCACGCTCCTTGTAATAATAAGGATCATGGGTAGGAAAACGGTCAATTTTCAATGAATCAATGCCTTCCTTTATGTAAGAATGCTCAGGGACATTCGCTTTCATATCTTTATGGTCCATAAAAACAACAGGATGATTATTATGAAGAGCTGTTTCTGTCAATTTTACAAGCGATGGAATGTTTAAAGGATTTGTATGTAACACTTTGCCATTTAACACGACAAATTGTCCATTATAACTAACATACGTATGAATATCCAATTCTTTTCGCAGATCCTCGAACATAAAGGGAGCTCTTCCAGTAGCAATAGCAACTACATGTCCAGCTTCCTTTAGTTGAAAAATGGCTTCTTTTGTTGCATGAGGCAATTCTTTATCATGGTCAAGCAGAGTTCCGTCTATATCAAAAAAAATTACACTTTGTTCGGTCATTATTCGCCCTACTTTCAAGTAAAATTTGATCATTTGTTTTGAGAATCGCTTTTTCATATAAAACCATTGTTCCTTCAAAACAAAGAATCATGATTCCCATAGAGTTTTCTTTTTTGTTTTCTCATCAATGGTTCGAGTGTAACTTATGAAACCCGTTTCATGTCAATTATTTTGACCAAATCTCTTACTAAAAGCAGGGCGCTGTATGCTTGTTTATTTTTGATCGTTCTTTTGATCAGGATGTGGATTCGCTCGTTCTACGATTTGTCTCAGTTCTCCTTCGTCTCCTTTTGCATTGATTATTTCCATTATTTGATTGAGCCCTGCGCTTGTTTGATCAGTATCATTTTTCAATGGCTGCATCCTGCCTTTCCTATTGTTTTCGTTTTATTATTTCCTCTTCTGCATGGTATATGATTCTGTTCACGTATTTTCGAAAGTATTTTTGTTTATATAAAAAAAGGAAAAATTCACAAAATTAGTTTACAAGGTTGTTTTCTTCTTGATATCATGAAATATGCAAGTTACGATCAGTAAACACTATTCACTAATCGTGAACAACTTTGAAAGTTGATTATCTTGTTTTATCTTTTGAGATTAGTGTTGTTCATATTACATGGATAATGGATTTTGTTTAACAAATAATATTTTATGGAGGATTACATATGAGCTATCAATATTTACTTTGTGATATCGAAAATAAAGTGGCGGTTGTTACGATCAATCATTCACCAGGTAACAAATTAAACACTCAGGTATATCAGGAAATCACTCAGATTATGGGAGAATTGGAAGCGAATCCAGATGTACAGGCTATTGTCTTGACAGGAGCTGGCGATGAAGCATTTGTAGCTGGAGCAGATATCAATGAAATGGTGGATTTAGATACCGTTGGAATGATGAATTTAACCCAAGTTACGAGAGTGTCTTTTTCAAGAATTGAGAATTTGACGAAGCCGGTAATTGCTGCAATCAATGGGGAGGCTCGTGGAGGCGGCTTTGAGCTTGCATTAACATGTGATCTACGGATTGCTTCTGAAAAAGCACAATTTGCTTTTCCTGAAATCAACTTAGGCGTCATCCCTGGCGGCGGCGGTACACAACGGATTCAAAAGGTTGTCGGACAAGGCACCGCGAAAGAATTATTATATTTCGGAAAAATAATCGATGCAGAACGGGCTTATCAGCTGCAAATTGTCAATCTAGTCGTTCCCCATGATCAAGTCCTATCAACTGCAAAAGAATGGGCTGAAGAGCTTGCTCAGAAAGCACCGGTTGCATTAAGAATGATGAAACTAGCTGTTAATACTGGCTCTAATGTTGACCTTGAATCTGCTTTAACAGTTGAAGCTGCATGCTATGACGGTGCTTTTGCAACACAAGACCGCAGAGAGGGCATGGCTGCACGACTTGAAAATAGAACGCCTAAATATGTCGGTAAATAATCATAACGTAAGGCTGTCCATTTAAGCAGGACAGCCTGCTTTTACTTCTGCGATTTAGTTTAAACCCGATCAGAGAGGAAAACGGACCATGGTAAAAGAAGAAACTAAAAGTCAAGGGATACAATCGATTGAAGTCGGTATAACGATATTAAAAAAGATCGCCGAAGCGAGAAAGCCTGTATCTATCTCGGAAATTGCCATATTATGCGAAACATCAAAAAGCAAGCTGCATCGTTATTTGACAAGTTTTGTGAGAACAGGAATGCTAAAAAAAGACCAGAATGCTAAATATATGCTGGGAACCGAAATACTTCGCTTAGGATTGCAAGCATCACAAATGTTAAATATCAAGGATATTGCTGCGCCTCACTTATTGGATATTAAAGAATCGTTGAATGAGACCACTGCCCTTTCGATCTGGGGAGAAACCGGTCCGTTTTTTGTGAGCTGGGAAGAAAGCAATCGGGCAGCAAATATCGGGATCAAAGCGGGTTCCCAGGTCAGCCTTACGAAAAGTGCTACCGGCAGAGTGTTTGCAGCTTTTTTACCAGCAGAAATGACGACCCCTAAAATTAGCGAAGAACTTGCCATATCCTCTATAGATGAACAACAATTTCACGAAATAACAGAGCTGATTAAAAAAAATGGCTATGCCTATGTGAATAGCTCTCTCATTCCTGGAATCAATGCAATAGCCTCCCCAATTTTTGACCAATCTTCCAAACTGGCAGCTGTCCTCTCCGTTGTAGGTATAGAAAGTACATTAGATACATCAGAACATTCACAAGCCGTTCAGTTAATTAAGGTAAAGGCTTCTATCGTGTCAAAAATGTTAGGGTTTTCTATGTAAATCGAAGGGCTGGGTTTACTTGTTTCAAAAGAAAAACCCCAGCCCTTTTTATTGGTTATTATTGTTTTTATTGGTCTGAAACATATTTTTCGACACAGCATTAAGCTTGTTGATAAACCGGTTGAACCCAAATCCAACAAAGAAGGCAATACTGATTTGTGCATAGGGAGTTTCACCATAATCGATGAACTCAATTAACAATATTCCGCTGTCAATTAACAAAACAGCTATGACCGCTGTACCGGTTGCAAAGATAGGATAGAATATATACATAATCCATTCACGGTAATTGGTCAACTCCCCTTTCATGTAGTGTGAACAAAACATGTAGAGATGTCTTAAGGACCCGCCGATTGATCCGGCAAAAAAGTAATACAAAAATACTTTAATCTCTGAAACAAATGGCAGGGACTTTTCTAATGCACCTGTCCATAATAAACCAACCATGATAAAACTGCCAAAAAACAACAGGGAAAGGTAGGCCAGTATGAATACTTTTAACCACGTCTTCACTACATCACCCCCGCCTTGGATAATCTATCCTATGAGGTATGCGTAAAGATCGTTCCACTAGAAAACAGATGAGGCTGTCCCAAAAGGCCTTTATAAAGACCTTTGGGACAGCCTCATCCTTTATTTTATTAACTAACCTGTACGTCTTTTGTATGTTCATTTTCTTTTTGGAGAGATGATGCTTTTTTACCGTGTACAAGATAATATAAGAAGATACCGAGAAAAACAATGGCTGCCATAGTGACATATAAGCTGCGGAACCCTACTAATGGCAAAATAAATCCTAATAAGAAGGGTCCAACCCCAATACCAAAATCGTAGAATACAAAAAAGGTTGATGTTGCTAAACCGCTTCTATTTCTCGGTGCCAGATTAACAGCAACTGTTTGCGCGCTTGATTGGAAGGTTCCAAAACCGATTCCAATTACAGCTCCTGCGATAAGTAGTGTAACAGCATTCTGGGCTTGGCTTAGAATGATCATCCCTGCACCAAAAGCAATAATGGATGGATAGATCACCTTATTTTCACCTTTTGAGTCAAACCACTTACCTGTAAATGGTCTGGATATCAACAGGAAGGCAGCGTACATGACAAAGAAAAAGCTGGCTGCATCCACTAGGTTGATTTCTTCGGCATACGAACTTAAAAAAGCTAAAATACTTGAGTAAACAAACCCAAAAATAGCGACAAGAATAGCAATCGGAATGGATCTCTTTTCAAAATAATCGCTGATCTGAAATCCTTTATTCATTTGAATCTGTTTTGTTCCCATATTCACCTTTGGTATCGTTAAAAATACCGCCGCTGCAATCGCAACAACAGCAAAAATGGATGTCACAACAAAAATGACTGAATGATCGAAGTGTTGACTTATGAATAATCCTATAAAGGGACCTACAGCCATGGCTAAATTCATACTTGTTGCGAAATACCCCATCCCCTCACCACGGCGGGATAAAGGAATAATATCGGCAGCAATTGTACCTGTGGCTGTTGTAGCTATTCCAAAAGCAAATCCATGTAAAAATCGTATAAGGAATAAAAGCGATAGGCTATTAATTGGAAAATACAATAACATCATGATGAGGAATAAACTCAACCCCAAAAGCAACAGCTTCTTTTTCCCCACACGTTCAATGATTTTTCCAGCAATCGGTCTTACAATAACAGCACCAAGGACAAAGATACTAGATGCTAGACCAGCTTCACTTTGAGAAGCATGAAACTTGTCTATCGAATAAACAGCTAATGTTACCATTAAGATATAAAATGAGATAAATAATAAAAAGTTAGAAATTGAAACCATAATAAAGTCTTTAGTCCATAATTTAGTTTTTTGATTCATTTAATCCCTTCCCCATTATCTAAGTTTTTCCTTTAATAGTTGAACGGTTCTCACCGTTGTCTCTAAGTCTGCTATGGAAATTTCCTCCAACAGCTTATTTTCAAACTCTTCGACCACCTTTAATGCTTCCTCATATACAAAATTCCCCTTCTCTGTTAGTTGAATCTTCCGTTCCCGCTTATCCTTACTTGGAACTTTCTCGATTAGCTGCATCTCATCTAACCGATTTACCGTTCGAGTGATCGTAGGTTTTTCTACATCATTATATTGGCTGATCTCCACAAGAGTAGATGCACCAAACTGTTTTAAATAGTAAACAATCATCCATTGTGAATGATATAAACCGACACTCGCTAACTGTTCATTTAATTTTTTTGTAAAAGACCGGGAAAACTGTAAATGCTGGTGAAAAAATGATAGTGCCAAGTTAAAACCTCCGAGCGAAATTAGTTACCTAGGTAACTAATATACTCCTTTTTTCACCATTTGTCCATATTTAGTGGCTCTCGAAGGAAAAATAGACTGTATCCGGCAGTCAGTTTAGTTTTTAGGCTACCGAAATACAGTAATCAGGTCAGGTTTTGGTAGCTTTCAAAAGTTTCACTTTACACTTCCCGCATCTTTTGGCGGTTTTTCTAAATTTTCACTGAATACCTTTATGATAGAAATGAAGACCCATTAACATAAATTATGAAAATAATTTATAAAGTAACTTTTATTCAATTTACTTATACTAAGGAAACATATAGCTTTCTATACAAACGGAGAAATGTTTTTGAACTATCTAAATATTATAAATTAATTGAAGTATCATTCCTACTTCCTATATAATAGAATTATCTCTAAAAATGAAATAATATATACTATTCTATATAAGCGGGGATGAATCATGGACACACCTGTAAACCTTCATCAAATTCAACTTTTTTGTTATGTAGTTGAGTACGGCAGTTATACACAGGCTGCTCAAAGTCTGCATATGACACAGCCAGCCTTAAGTATGCAGATCAAGTCGTTAGAAAATAGATTCGGGGCTAAGCTTTTTGTACGGAAAGGGAATAATATTGAACTAACTGAAGTCGGAGTCCTCGTTCATCAATATGCTTCACAGCTGCTCAGCCTGGATAAACAATTGCGTTCTACCTTAAAAGAATTAATTTCTGGGGAGGCCGGTGAAATTGCCATTGGTAGTAACCGTCCCATTGGCCGCTTCTTATTGCCTACATTCATTCTTAATTTCATGAAAAAATATCCAAAACTAGAAGTAACAACACACTATGATAATACAAAACAGATTTGCCAATACGTTTTAGAAGAGAAAATAAATGTAGGTTTTGTGATGTTTTCCAATGAACAAACGCTTCCTCCAGGACTTGTCACCTACCTGATCCAAAAAGATCACTGGGTACTTGTATGTGCAGCAGGTTCTGAATGGGCCGCATGGAATGGATCGATTCAAGAAATTTTACGAAAAGCCCCCTTGATTGGATCATTGCCTAAAACTGCTCATGGTGAAATCATTGAGATCGAACTGCAAAAACTGGGGGTAAAACTGAAAGAATGTAATATCTCTCTGCGGCTGGATGAAATTGAATCAATCAAAATGGCCGTTATCTCCCAGTTAGGAATCGGCTTTCTTCCCCGTATGACAGTTGAACGAGAGCTTAACAATGAAGAATTAGTTGAAATCCCGATTACGGATACCTATAAACCTGAAATAAATAATTATATGATCATGAAAGAAGATGCGTATTTGACGCCAACTATAAATACCTTTAAAAATTTTATTTTGGAAACAGCAGCTGAAACCCTTCAGTTGATCTAAATTTCAAAAGTTAAATACAGTAAAAAGAAAAAGTCGATTTAACTTTTAGGACTACCGAAAGTTAGATCAACTTTTTCCTTTATTCAGGCAACACATATCCTGCTAATAAACTTGTACATAAATTAAAGTATATAAAAAATAGTAAAGGTTCTATACGTACCTGAAAAAATAAAAAACAGCTGTTTGAAGAATAAGACTTTCAAACAGCCGTTTTTATATTACTTTACATATTCTTCTTCTGAATTCTCATTCCCATCGGATACCATTGTTTTCGAAAACGTAATGATCGGGTTCCAGCTGCCGGATGATTGAGCAGCAGCATAATAGACTGGATTGCAACCCTCATCAAGGAGACCAAACAACATCGCTAAATGTCGGCCGCTCGATTCAACTTTTGCCATACTTGAAAACTGTGGCAGCATATCATAGGCAGCACGATAGTCTTTATACATAATGAAATCAGCAAACTGTTTATCCATCGCATGTTCAGCAAAAGTTGGCATATGATGTCTTCCGCGGACTATATTATGGGCAAGCTGTCTTATTATTCAGGATCTTTTCTAAATACATATCTGAAAATTGTGACTTTCGCTAATATATTATAATTTAGTATTTATCTTTGGTTTTCCGCAATCCTGACAAAATTTTGGTTGGGCGTATATAGATCATTTACTTACGGTAAACTCACTTATTTAGTAGATAGAAAGAGGCGCCCTTTTCCCTGTCTGACATCTACCACTCCAAAATATACATTGGTATGGTTGCACTGATTAGAGAGCCTCTTCGCTCTTTCTTAGATGTTAGAAAGAACCTTTCCACCTTTACAAATTTCATTAATTTCATCCAGGTTAGGGGCATAACGTGTATTCCAATCTTTTGCTACCCCTGACAGTAATCCCCCTTCACTAAACTTATTTTCTTCTTGAGGCAGTTTAATGTTTTCGTTTATCTCTTGATTCCAAATCACACATTTAGGATCCTTCTCCATTCTCCATCTTCTTCAATTCTCTTTGCAGCATTCGTCGAAACATGATAATCCCTTTATCTGAAGTTCCTAGTCTTTCTGTTGTTCGGTCAGCAATCCGGTCTTGAGTAATTCATGCCATCATATTCTGTCCGTCTATATAATCAACGACATACTTTTACCTTTTTTGTTGTGCCAACTTTTTCGACCTCTGAACTTGCCGCAATCGGATGCCAATATCTTCTTAATAATCTCCCCATTGGTGTACCTGAACCAACCTGTGTCAACGTTTTGTTTTGTTCTTGAGTTAACATAAAAAAGCCAACTCATATTTATTTTTACAGATAATTTGTTTTATAAATTTTAAAAATAGTTAATATTCAGTTAATTAATCACATACTGAAAACCATTATCACAGTAGATAGATAGTTTTCATCTTATTTATAGAATAAAACATCACTCGCTATAATTCTAATTTGAATTATGATATATATTTATATAGAATTATTTATGAATCTAGTTAGACAAAATTTTTATCTAATTAGAACTAAAAAGATTCAAACGAGTTTACTTATTGAACATTCTAAATCTTTTACACAATAAATTACCAAGGCGTCCCTATTACCACGAATAAGAGCCATGCTAATCCCGGACCAGCGGCAATGAATACGCCGGTAGTCATCAAGAGCTGTCTGAAAAATACCCTTTCTTTTATCCCTTGTACATTGGCAAGTAAAATGGCACCTGCTGAAGAAAGCGGACTTAAGTCAACGATACTGGATGAAGCAGAAATAGCTGATATTACATTGACAGATGATAAATCTGGATTCATCAAGACTGGTTCTGCAATTGGGATAACAGAAGCTAAGAAACCGGTGGTTGAAGCAAAAGCGGAAACGAATCCTCCAACATATGAAACCGCGAGTGTTGCTAAGACAGGGCTCCCCATATCGGCAATCATATCGGTAACGAATTTCATTACACCTATTTTCTCCATTACCCCGACATAGGTTACAATTCCTGTTACTAAAAAGATAACTCCCCAAGGCATTACTTTCAGCACTCCATCTTGTTTACTAGGAGCGATTAAGGCTAGTACCAACCCCACTAAAATCGCTGCAAAACCAAGATTCATATCAAATCCAATTGATAGAATAGCTAAGACTGCGATCGCTGCCAAGCAAATTCCTTTATATAGATCTAATCCTTTTTTTCTTTCTGGTAGGACATGATCAGCTGGCACTCCTAACGAAGCAACGTATGGCAATCCTGCTGAATCCCGTTTTATTAAGCGAAGTCCGCCAAATAGAAGGAATGCTATTAATGCAACAATACCAAAATAGATGAAACAATTTAGCAGCAAAAGTGCTGGCGAATGCTCAAGACCTCTCGTCTGCATGCCTCCGTTTACAATGACACCAAAAATATTTAATGGAGAGAACGAGCCGGCCTGCATCCCCATAATAATCATGATGCTGATCATGAGCGGGCTAATTTGACATTTATGGGCAATTTTTAACGCAATGGGTCCTAACAAAGTAACAACTGCGATGCCATAGGTTCCAACACTGGCCAAAACTGAACTTAATGCAAACATAAGCCACGGTATTAGGACGAGTTTGCCATTTACCAATTTCAATCCCAAATCGGCAATTAAATCAATTACACCACTCTTTTGAATAATCGCAAACATATAGGTGATTCCTACGATAAAAATAAACAGTTCCACCGGAAATACACTATATACTTCATCCAAGCTAAGACCGCTAATAAGTATCCCAACGATAAAAGTAGCAGCAAGACCTAAAACTCCAATATTTATCGGTAAGATTGCCCCAATGACGAATATAGCCAGTAGTACTAGAATAGCAATGATTTCTATACTCATAAAATTCACTCCCTTTTCTTTCATGTGTTGTCGATCATGAATAAATTTCTATCTGCCATTATAAACGCTTTCATTTTGTTCTTGCCATGATTCCTTCTTAAAAGTGTTTGACTAGTAATACTTGTATAGTCGCTAACTTACACCAGTTAATAAGTATAAGATAAACTTTTGCTGCCTATTCTTTTTGCTTGGTATTTACTCGGGCAGTTGCTGCTTTTGTCAGGATCATATTTGATGAATAAATTTAATGCGAGAAATACCAGCACTTTCATATCAAGGTGGTGGTGTATGATATGTAACTACTATTTTCCTAATAATAGAGGGACCCAACTTGCTTTGTATTGATACCTTGTCATCTAAATACACAACCTAAACGAAAGAATCTATTTATTTTTGACTTACTATATCAATCCTCCTAAATAGCCTGTGAATGATCATTCGCAATTAAAATTTTTACTATTATTAATAATATGAATATAGTGATTAATCTGTAATTTATTATATATTAGTTTAGAGCCATAAATCCAATTAATATTTCTTGATATAGTTATATATGTATATTTATAACTATGAAAAGTGAAATAAAAAGAATTATATATTTAGATTCCAACTAGGATTCAATTATTTTTACTAATTGGCACATGTTTCAGGGGATAAATGGTATAGCTTTACGAAAAGGACTTTCCTGGACCTTTGGCAGTCGTAAAATATCTTGGTCGTTACAACCATCGGATAGAGACTTCCAACCATTGTATCCTTTCGGTTGATAATGAGATCATTAGTGTTTTGGTTTAAATTCTCTTAAAGCGTGACGTTACGATTTGTACAATATATATAAAATTATATATAAAGAAGTTTACTCATTGAGAGTACCATGAGTAAATCCAAATTAAAAACCATTTTAAAAAGCCTCTTTAGTTGGGAGGGGGAAACTATGCCTAAATAAGCATTTTATAACTATGAATCCCACCAATCAGTATCAAAAACGACACATAATACGAAACAAATCTGCCTATACGTATTAGAGGAGAAAATCAATGTTAGTTTCGTTATGTTTTCCAACGAACAATCTCCTCCGCCAGGAATTGTAACCTATTTAATCCAAAATGATCATTGGGTGCTCGTGTGTGCATCCGGTTCAGATTGGTCTGTATGGAATGGATCGATTCAAGATATTTTACGAAAAACCCCCTTGCTTGCATCACTTCCTAAAACTGCTCATGGCGAAATCATTGAGATCGAGCTGCAAAAACTGAAGGTAAACCTTAACAAATGTAATATCTCTCTGCGGTTGGATGAAATTGAATCTATCAAAATGGCCGTAATCTCGCAGTTAGGAATTGGCTTTCTTCCCAGGATGACGGTTGAACGGGAGCTTAACAACGGAGAATTAGTGAAACCCCGATAACGGATACCTATTAACCTGAAATTAATAATTATATGATCATGAAAGAAGATGTGTATTTGACGCCTACGATTAATACTTTTAAAAATTTCATTTTGGAAACACCAGCCGAACAGCTTCAGTTTACGTAACATGCACAACTCATTCAGATCCAAAATAAAAAAGTCAATCTAACTTATTAGCAGGACAGCGTAAGTTAGATTGACTTTTGCTACTTAATTAGGTATTACAAAAGGCTGCCACTTAAACCTTTCACTCAACCATAAAATTAATCGTTTTAACCTGTGTATAACTTAGGATTTCCTCCAGCCCCTCCTCAGAACCAATCCCGCTATTTTTATATCCTTGATAGGGGACACCAATAAAATGTCGTGAACTGCCATTCACCCACACAAATCCAGCTTCAATCCGGTCAACTGTTTCAATTGCTGTAGGGAAATGATTCGTCCATATCGAGGCAGTGAGTCCATAAGGAAGCCTATTCGCCTGTCTAATTACGTCCTCCTTTTCCTTCCAGCGGACAATAGATAATACAGGACCAAAGATTTCATCCGTAAAGATACTCATTTCCTCCGTGACATGGGTAAATACGGTCGGCTCGACAAAGAATCCATCTTTAAACTTGTCACCCTCTGGTTTCCCGCCGCCGTGAATCAATTCAGCACCTTCTTCTTGACCCAATTGAATGTATCGCATCACCTTATCATATTGTGCCTGCGAAACAAGGCAGCCCATTTCTGTTTCCGGCTCAATTGGAAGACCTATTTTTAATTCTTTTATTCTATTAATTAATTTTGAAACAAACTCGTCGTAAATATCTTCATGTAAAAATAAACGAGAAGTGGACCCGCAAGATTGTCCCTGACACCACATAAAGTTCATCCCGCGAACAGCACCTTCCACGGCCTTAGAAAGGTCTGCATCGGGGAAAACAATCATTGCATTTTTTCCGCCCAGCTCTAATGAAAGGTGCTTAATGCCCACCTCTGCCGACGACTTTAATACCGTTTTGCCGGTTTCTACACTTCCTATTAACGCAATTCGTTTTATATCTTTGTTCCGTACCAATTCATCACCAGTCGTTCTTCCGTCACCTGTTATAATATTGACAACCCCTTCTGGTAAAAACTCTTGGCATAGTTCTGCAAATAATAATGAAGAAAGCGGGCATTGATCAGGGGCTTTCAAAACAACGGTGTTCCCCGCAATCAGCGGAGCAATAATTTTAGATGCCGCGAACATTATCGGATGATTGTAGGGAATAATTCTGCCAATTACTCCATACGGTTCTCTTTTGGTGAGGTGCCAATTAGAACCACTTGAAGGAATTGTTTCTCCTTTTAGTTCAGTAACTAACCCAACAGTATATTCCATCATGGCGGCTGCCAATTCAACATCCGATACCATCGCTGAAACAGGATTTCCTCCATCTATAGCATCTAGGACGGCATACTCATCAGCAAGCTTTTTAAATTCTTCAATTAACACTTTTAATATCTTTGCCCGCTCTAATGGAGGTACCATTTTCCAAGACTCAAAGGCTTGTTTTGCAGCTTCAACGGCTAATTCAACATCTTCTTTTTGTGCAAACGGAATATCAGCAAGAAATTCCCCTGTAGATGGACTATATGTTTCATATGTCGTACCGCTCTTGGAATCTACTAATCTTCCGCCGATCAACATTTTCCACTCACGATTTAATAGCCTCTCTTTTAATGCATTCCAATCAATAGAATATGTAGAATTCATTGTACTGCTCATTTTTCTCCTCCTTTAAAACCAAATTGTTTAACCATAACATAGTTGTTGTAAAAATAGTTCAAAAAAAACACAATGAGGGTTATCTTGTTTTTTAAAATCTCGAAAATACAAGATAACCTCCCACTCTTATTAATTTTTATTATATTCAATAGAGTTTCAAACGCTTAATTAATGTATTTATATACATTACGAAAATAGTAGGTTCGCTCTCAGAATATTTATCCTCCTAAACTAATTTTATATCCCAAATTGGTGCTGCACCTTTAACATTGATTTCGGTTTCAAATAAGACTGCACAATTCGGACAATAAAACTGTCTAAATACGATATCTTCATCCACATATTGACGGGAATCATAGTTTTGTGGATTTGCTGATTTAATTGAATCTTCTTTCATGGCCGAAAAAATTTTATAATTTTCGTCTGCTGAGCAAATATAATGAGAACATTTCTTACATTGAATCTTTTTCTCTGGATATCCAGTAATTTGTAAATATTCTGATATTTCCAAAGTCATACAACCCTCTCCTTTCGAATAATTAAGCTAACCTTTCCTTTCGAATTCTTTCCCGCTGCATATGTGTTTTATTTTCGTTAACCTCACCGGTATCATTAATGATTACACCATACACTTCTTTTGCCACTTTATTGCTTACTTTTCCGTTAAGCACATCCTCTGCTACTTTATTAGGATCCCTTTCGAGTGGATCTCCATAACCG
Source organism: Niallia oryzisoli (assembly GCF_036670025.1). NCBI lineage: Bacteria > Bacillati > Bacillota > Bacilli > Caryophanales > Bacillaceae > Niallia > Niallia oryzisoli. Next base: position 3,543,406 of record NZ_CP137640.1, read on the forward strand.
CCACCGCCTTGTACGCAATAATAAAATGCATCACCTTTTTGTTGAATTAAATCCGTTTTTGGTGGCAACACCTCCAACTTACCTTGGAGATTAGAAAAATCCTGAGGAATCTTACTTTCTTTGAAAAGTTCAAGAACATTCGTTTGTCTTATAATGTTAACTAATGACGTATTCGAAGGGTATCCACCTGTAATTCCAGCAGAGTTTGGAACGGAGGATCCAAATGAACTAACCGTTAATAACAATTGTTCTGTATCATGTGGTACCCAGGAAAGTTCAACTCCCATACCACCGCGATATTTACCCGGACCACCCGAATCTATTTTCTCACGTCGATACAAGTAAAGAATCGGAAAGAAAAGTTCGTTACTCTCAACATTTGGATATTGACCGCTAGGAGTGCATAGTAACCCGCCTGTATCAACTCCATCTGCAAAGCTCCTTGCACCAAAACCACCGGCCATAGAGTCCATAATCATTGTTAAAAAAGGATTTCCATATTGATCAAGCCCCATCGGATTTACTGTTACCCACGAACCGGCAGTACCTGCCACTAACCGTTCTTTGTGTTCCGAATGACCCATCAGCAACTTTGAAATAGTAATATTCGCACAATTTCCTGCAAGCCAAGCTGATCCCGTTGCACCCATACTTACTCCTGCTGGATGTTCTGCACTTAAGATGGTTCCAGGTTTTGCTTCCACTTTAAAAACGCGCTTAATCCCGCCTACAGACCATGGGATGTCATTACACAATAATTGCAGCACCGCTTGTAAGACTGCTCCAGAAGTACCTGAAATAAGTGGAGCATTAATAATTCCTGTTTGGAGATCTGTTTCTGAATAGTCAAAAACTAACTGATCATCTTCCTTAATCATCGTTAATGCAATTTTGTAGATTCCCCGATCTCCCTTTTGGGAAACATCATGATAATCAATATGTCGAAAAGTTCCATTGGGTAATTCTCTTAAACGATTACGTAAACGAAGTTCAGCATAATCCATTGACTTTTCCATTACGGCCTTTACTGTATCTGCTCCGTATCGATCAATTAATTGCATAAGCCGTGATTTCACTACATTTATTGAAGCTATGTGAGCTCTTAAATCAATGGCTAATAGAGCTGGGGCCCGCGTTTGACGCATCCATAAATCTTCTACATCTGATTGAATTTCACCATTTTTCACAATTTTAATAGGTGGCCATGGCTGGCCCTCCGCGTAAAGGTCATTTGCATCAATACAAAAGCTTCCAGGATTTACACCACCAACATCAACTTGGTGAATCGTTGAGCCTGTCCAAGCAAATAATTTTCCATCAACAAAAATAGGTGCCATCATAGCCATATCATTTTGGTGGAGAGCTCCAATCCATGGATCGTTGCAAAGAAATACATCCCCATCATGAATTCCTGGATTCTCAGAACGGTTTTCTAGGATCCATTTAACCATTGAATCCATCCCGCCCCCTAGCATCACGACACCTGTTCCTAATACAACAATGTCGCCATAGCTGTTTGATATCATGACGTTAAAATCATGTGCATCTGTTGCGATTGGTGATCCGGAGATTTTTTGAATGGTTTTTTCTTGTTCATCTGCAATTTGCCATAATTTATGGAATATGACCTGATAAGTGATTGGATCCACTTTATAGTTGTCATCAATTTTATAAATAGGTGTCTGGTCGGAAATCTTTAATTCTGAATTCTCCTTTAGGGTAAATACAAATTTTGACATACGGACCCTCCCACATATTTTCTGCTCCTCTTGATTTACTAAAGTTTTTTATAGATATACTTCCTTCTCTCCAGCGATAACGCTTTCATTTCTTTGATTACGAACAACAAGACTTCCTAATGGATCTACTGTTACTGATTGACCAGGATAAACTGGAATGGTTGTTGTCGGAAGTTCAATAATGGACGGACCTTCCACTTGAATGTCTAAGGATCGTATATTCCCACGATATACTTTTGTTTCCACATATCCACCTAATTCTCTCCAATATACAGGTCGAACAGTTTCTATTAAATTTGTTTCTACTTTTTTTGCTGCTTCAATAGAAGGCTTAGGGAGTTTCCCATATGAATTGACCCGGTAGCTGACAAGTTCAATCCCTCCTTCTTTAAAGGCTGCACCTTTTCCATACATTGATTCATAACGTTTTTCAAATTCTGATATAACCTGATTGATAACGTTTTCAGTAATTACACCGTTTGGGAAAGGGACATCTACTTGATGAACTTGACCTTTATAACGCATTTCAATCCATCGTTCTAGTTGAATATTTCCTTCCGAGATATTTTCGATAAATAGCTGCTCAACTGCTTTTTTCTCTAGTTTGATAAAGTTCTCACTCACCAATTCCAGATCCCATGGAGCTTGAATAGGGTCTGAGATTTCGTATACATGAGAGATATCTGAACTAGATATTCCAAATGCAGAATACACTGCTGCTGTTTCTCCTAAAGGAACAATCATTTCCTTCACACCTAAATCTCTTCCATAAGCAGTTCCATGTGTTGGACCTGCACCGCCGTATAAGAATAGAGCAAAATCCCTTGGATCGTATCCTCGTTCAATAGACATCTTCCGAATTAAGTCAGCCATTTGTGAGTTAGCAATTTCAACGATTCCAGCTGCAGCTTCTTCTACAGAAAGACCTAGAGGTTTTGCAATTTTTTCCGAAATAGCTTCAACTGCTTTATCTTTGTGAAGTTCAATCGCACCATATAAAAAGTAGTCTGGATCAATAAAACCTAAAACGACATCTGCGTCTGTTACCGTTGGTTCTGTACCTCCTTTTCCATAACAAACTGGTCCAGGACGTGCACCTGCGCTTTCTGGGCCAACATGTAGGGTTGAACCAACATCAACTCTAGCAATACTTCCGCCGCCGGCTCCAATTGATTCGATATCAATCATTGGTAATGAGAGATTATATTGATTCATAACAGAGGTTGAAGAAATGACTGGTTCACCATCAACAATCAATCCAACATCAAAGGTAGTTCCACCAACATCAGTACAAATAACATTTTTATATCCGTACCGGTGCCCTAAAAATTTGGCACCCATAACACCACCTGCCGGCCCGGACATTAATGTTGTAACCGACAACCTTTCAGCTTCATATGCCGGCATTAATCCCCCTATTGATTGCATTATCAGAAGCTTAGAGGTTAGTCCATTCTCCTGAAGTCTTTTTTCTAGTTTCTCAACATATCCTGCCAGCAATGGAGCTGTATAGCTATTTATTACGGTTGTTGCACTTCGCTCATATTCACCGATTTTAGGTACAATTTCACTAGATAAAGAGATTGGAATATGAGGAGCCATTTCTTGAAAGAGTTCCTTAACCTTCTTCTCATGTTCAGGATTCTTAAAAGACCATAATAGTGAAACAGCAATGGAATCGACATCTTGATTTAATAAATTCTGAATCGCCTTTCGAGTATAGTTTATATCGAGAGGGACGACCACACTTCCTTTGTAGTCGATTCGTTCTGGTATTTCTTCAATGAGACTTTTCGGTACAATCGCGTCTGGCTTAAATGTTTTTGATAATTGAAGCTGATTTACTGGCATCCCAGCGGTTCTACCCATGATTCTCATAATATGGAGGGCATCTTTATGACCAAGTGTAGTTAAAAATCCGACTTTTACACCCCTTCTTTCAATCATTGCGTTTGTTGTTACCGTAGTCCCGTGAATAAACTGTACGGTACGAGAAAGCAAATTTTCTAACGATAAACCTATTTTTTCTGCTGTTACTCGAACCGATTCGATTACACCTTCTGAGAAGTCAGGCGGAGTCGAATGACTCTTACCTACTGTAATTTCTCCATTATTATTTACGATGACACAATCAGTAAAAGTTCCTCCCGTATCTACAGCAACAATATATTCCTCCATCTATGACGCTCCTTTCATTTGTCAAATTTGATTAGTAATTTCCCAGCAGAGGTTATTATTCTAGGAACCATCTTGTCGAACCTTAATTAACATTTTTCTTTATAAACGTACAGTCATACCGCCGTCTACATTAAAGGTTTGACCTGTGATAAAACTTGCATCATCTGTACAAAGAAAAACCACCACACCGCTTAAATCTGAAGGCTCTTGCAGCTTTTTTATAGATTGTATTTTCAACAATTCCTTTTTTTGAATTTCACTAACGGTTTCTCTAGGAATTTCCGTATATGTAGGACCAGGGGTTATTGAGTTAACCGTAATGTTAAATTCACCAATTTCTCGTGAAAGTGCACCAGTGAATCCTAAAACACCTGCTTTAGAAGCGACATAATGAATATAATCTGGACGTCCGAGATAAACCGCTGCTGATGAAATATTTATGATTCTCCCATAATTTTGTTTTTTCATTATTGGTACAACGGCCTTACAGCATAGAAAAATCCCCTTTAAATTTACATCTAGAACAGAATCCCATTCACCACCGCTAATTTCTTCCATTTTTTTCATCTTAATTGTTGAAAAAATGGCTGCATTATTAATTAAAATATCAATTTTTCCATATTGTTTTTCTATTTGCTTTGCCATATCGATTGTACTTTGTTCATTTGAAACATCAACTTGTATGGCTGAAGCTTTTAAGTTTAATTCTTTGATTTCATTAGCAACTTGAATTGCCTTGTCCATATTTAAGTCAGCAACTATTACGTGAGCACCTTCTTTGGCCAACCGTCGTGCATATTCACGCCCAATTCCCTGTCCTGCGCCAGTTATAATAGCAACCTTTTCTTTTAATTTCATTATTTTCCCCCTCAGCCTAAAGTAAAAAGATACTTATCCTCATTTTGAATTTTTAGAATATTTAAACTAATTTAAAGTATATTTATTTTAATCTGATTAATCAAATAATTCTTTTGTGGTATAGGCATAAAGGATTGTATATAACCATCGAGCTTTTTAATCCCCTGAAATCCATTAAAAATTATTAAAAAAACACCCCACTCTTAGCACTTCTACACAATTGCATTCAAGAATGAGGTGTTTATGGTTATTAGTTAAGAAATTCTTTATAATTTAATATTCTATTTTGAGACAGCAGGAACCGCTCCAGGAGGGAGACCTTCAAACGGATCTTGGATTACGTCAATAATGGCCGGCTTTCCAGATGAAATAGCACGAATTATGGCTTCATAAAGCTGTTCAGACGATTCCACTCTTTCACCATAGGCCCCTAATAATTCGGCATATGCTGCAAAATCGATATTGTTATAGTGAATGCCTACATATCTTTCATCATGGGCCGTCTTTTGCCGGTCGCGAGTATTCCCATAACAAAAGTTATTTAATACGAGATTGATTACCGGAATGTTTTCCCGAACAGCTGTCTCTAGATCTTGCGCAACCATCCAGAATGCACCATCACCAGTAATATTGATAACTACACGATCAGGATTTGCTAATTGGATCCCCATAGCTGCTGGGAATCCCCAGCCCATCGACCCTCCAGCTGCTGCATAAAAGCCACCGGGCTGAAATTTTCCGAACCGAGTCAGCCAAGGCCCAAACGTAGCAGCATCCTCAACAATGATCGGATTCTTCTCCTTAACGATCTCATTAACGACAGTCATAACAGCTGAAGATTCAACTGGAGAAACGTTTGATGGGATAGGTAAAGTTGTCTCATGAGTATATTTAGGATAGAGACCCTGATACAATTCACGATTTTGAATCTTACCTTTGACAGGACCTAGTTGATCAATGATGTTCCGTATTGTTTCCCTTGCATCACCTAGTAGACCAACATCAGGGACGTAAATCTTCCCTAATTCCTCCTCGTCTACATCTATATGAATTAATTTGGCATCGACTGATATAGCAGTCCATCTCTTTGTTGAAAATTCAGAAAAATGAACACCAACTGCTAATACCAAGTCTGCCTTTTCAAGCATTTCCCAGCACACAGGCGGGCATCCCGGTCCAACATTTCCAAAATAGAGTTCATGATCATTTGGAAACACATTTGGCTTTCTCCAAGTAGTCACAACAGGGATGGATAGTTGTTCTGCCAATTGAACCAGCTCTTCTGTTGCATTTGAAATGGCGACTCCTCCACCTGCTAAAATGACAGGATTTTTTGCCATTTCTAGTAAATTAGCTGCTTCTGGAATTCTATTAAGATCGATAACACGAGAATCTGTCCGATAAACAGGCCGATATGAAAATTCCGCCACTTCTTTTATTTGAACATCTAACGGTAAAGAGACGGCAACAGGTCTAGGTCTTCCAGAAAGCGCGGTTTTTACTCCCCTTTGTAACAATTCCGGAATCCTTTCTGTTTGGTGAATCTCCATTGACCATTTCGTAATTGGTTCAAAAAACTTGACCAAATCCATTTCTTCAAACGCATCTTTATAATAAACACTTTCGGAAACCTGTCCAAGTAAAGCCATTACAGGAACTGACTCAGCATACGCATTATGTACTCCAATGGTTAAATTGGCAGCTCCCGGACCTCTAGAAGCCATGCATACCCCAATCTCTCCTGTTGATCTTGCAAAACCATCTGCCATAAAGGCCGCTATCTGTTCATGACGAACGGAAATATAGCGAATCTCTTTTTCATCATATAACGCATCAAGTAAATGCATAATGGTTGTCCCGGGCAGACCAAAAATATACTTTACCCCTTCCCGTTTTAACGTCTCGATAACCGCTTGTGCTCCATTCATGGAATCTCTCCCCTCCTTCTTCCATTAATTATGCTAGCTGTAATCACCTTTTTAATTAACGGCAGCTTTATCAACAACTGGCACTTGATATTGTAAAAGTAATTCTTTTCTTTCTTTCGAAGATTGCAATGCTTTAATACATACCTCTAAATTCGCTCTCGCCCAATGTCCGTCATGGACCGGCTTTTCCTGTTTCAAAACGGCCCGATACAGCTCATCCAGCACATTTAACCGTCCCGTTTCTTTTTTCGAAATCGGAACCACATATTTCTTATCTTCCCCATATATAAGTAATCCGTCCGGGTGCTGACGGATCACACCTTTTTCACAGCTGACAATCGTTAAGCCGAAGAAAGGATGATGTTTTTCCGCTCCATCATAATTTTTCGTCCGTTTTCCACCATAGCCGGCTTCAGCCTTTAATGCAGCCTCCTGACTTTGCGACCCGGTTTCTTTGATTGCTCTTCGGGATGCAGCATATTGGGTAGCTTTTTGCAGCGGCCCGCCTTCTCCAATATCAAAGGTCAATTCTGTCGTATGGAAATGATCATAGCCATTATAGACAGCTGTTGCGGCAATGCCATTTTCAAATTCTAAAAAGACCGTATGATTCCCTTCCGTTGGTCTTGCTGGATCACATACCCCTGTTACAGCACGGACACTTCTTACTTTGCCTCCGCCCAGCAGCCGGATAATATCAAATTGGTGGGCACCCTGCCGGTACGTAACACCGCCGCCAAGCTCTGTTTGAAGCTCTTCAGGTGTTCGCGGACGGTACAGCCAATCATTGTAATACCAATTGTGAATCATCGTAACTCTCCCAAGTTCCCCGCTTTCAATAATTTCTCTCATTTTTTGAATCGGAGGCTCGAAACTATGTGAATGACCGACAATCAGCTGGACGCCATTTTCTTCTGCTGCCCTAATCATTTCGTCTGCCTCTTCAAGAGTAACGGCTAATGGTTTTTCAACGATAATATGTTTTTTTGCTTCAGCAGCAATTTTTACATGATCTTTATGAAATTCAGTTGGTGTCGCGATATAGATGGCATCGATCGATTTGCTTTTACATAATTCATCTATCGTAAAATAGGTTTCAGCTTGATAATCTTTAGCAAACTTTTCTAATCTTTCTTTATTTCTAGTAGCCACTCCTGCAAGTCTAACATGCGGATGCTCAAGGATCGCTGGTATCATGGATGTACCAGCAATACCGAGTCCTACAATTCCTATATTGATGATTCTTTCTTGATTCGGCATCTCCAAACCCCTCTCTCTGCTTACTTTTCTGATTCTTGTAACTTTTTCACATAATAACGCCAAACCCACTTAGCATTAAACTTTGTACCAAGATCAGGGAGTTCTGCAATATCTTCTTCAGAAATAGGTTCAGCTTCCCTTCCAGTTTTCGCCACTTCCAATGTGATTTTCGCTAATGTATTAAAATTCAAGGCATTAATGGTTGCTTCTTCAATGGTTGCCCCTGTAGCCGTAATGCCATGTCCTTTCATTAAACATATATGCTTATCTCCCATTTTTTCCAGTAAAGGTGCCGCTAATTCAGGTCTTGTGACAAGGTAAGATCTTGGAAAAACAGGAACACCCTCTAAAGCCATCCGCATAGCAGGAATATTAAACGCGCCAAAGATCGGCCGTAATGGAAGGTTTGTAATTCCGCTGATTAACGCAGCAGGTGGATGGGCATGAATCACACAACCCACATCCGGTCTAGCTTTCATGACTTCTCCGTGTATGGATAACTCTTTTGGAACCTGGTAGATTCCTTGTAGATCTTCACCGTTCCCATCAAAATCAACTCTTCTAATCGCATCAACAGTCGTATATCGGACTCCGTTTTCCTCTTCCCCTCTGCAGCGGATCAACATCTCATTTGTACCGGGAATTCTTGCACTGACATGACCCAATGTTTCATCAACAAGGCCTTCCATTGCTAAAATTCTGCATGAAAGTGCTACCTTCTCTCTTAGTTCTGCTAATGACTCTGTCATTCATACCCCTCCTTATTAACTGCTTGCCAGCTCTGGTGCAATAACACGGCTAATTTCTACAATTTCTCCTGTCCAAGAACATTCACTGCAATAACAAAAATAAGCAATGTCGTCTGACACCCAATATTCATTTAATAGACTCTTAGAATTCATCAAAGATTCTCCACAATTTGGACAAAATTTTGGTTTTATTTCGTACTTTTCATTCACAGCCACGGTGACTCACTCCTTTGATAGATAAGAAGAGGCGTGCCCAATAACAATCACTATTCCAAAACGAAAGTCATATATTATGGAATTGTATTGTCTAACATCCCCATTCTGGCAGCCTCTTCTCTCATTCTTATAGGTTAGAAAGAACCTTCCCGCCTTTACAAATATCAATAATTTCATCTAGATTTGGTGCATAACGTGTATTCCAATCTTTTGCAACTCCTGAAAGTAACCCGCCCTCACTAAATTTGTTTTCTTCTTGTGGAAGTTCAATATTATTATTTATTTCCGGATCACGAATGACGCATTTTGGATCTTCCCCATTTTCCATCTTCTTCAATTCTCTTTGAAGCATTCGTCGAAACATGATAATCCCTTTATCTGAAGTTCCTAGTCTTTCTGTTGTTCGGTCAGCAATCCGGCCTTGAGTAATCCATGCCATCATATCCTGTCCGTCTATATAATCAACGACATACTTTCCATTTTCATCCGTAATAGGACACTCGTATAAAGAAATTGGATAGTTCTCCGGCACCTTTACGCCTTCTTTTGGAACAAAGCATGTATACCAGAAATGCAATGTTGTCTCATCATCCATTGGAACGCGGATTTGGAACGAATGCGCGCCGCTGTCACCTACACGAAGCATGGTTGGAAATACGATTGGATGGCCGATAGCCCAATCTTCATTTTCTTCCGTTTGTCCTTCTAACACACGTCTTTTAATAATTCCCCAATCAAATTCGTCAAAACCGATTTTTAAGTGGTGCTTTGTGATTTTCCATTCATCTTGCGGTCTTCCCTGCTGTTCGAAAACATGCTCGAAATAATGTCCGTGCAGCCATTCTAAGTGGGTTGGATCTAAGGAGTTTTCCATGATTTGCAGCCAATTACAAGGGATTTCAGCAAATCCAATTGTACGAATCACATTATCCTTCACAAATAAATCCCATTTTGGCAGCTCTGGTGCAGGAGCAGGTCCCATGTAAGCAAACACTAAGCCTCCTACTTCCCTTACTTCATAGCCGGCAATTTTAATTTTATTTTTGAAATTACTTGTCTCGGGTTCATTTGGCTGGTCCGTACACTGACCTAATCGATCATATAGCCAGCCGTGATATTGACAACGGATTCCGCATTCTGTTGGAAAACCATATTCAAGTGATACGCCTCTATGGGCACATTTGTCTCCAACTAATCCCAAGTTATTTGATTTATCGCGGAATAGGACAAGCTCTTCTCCCAATAACTTCACTTTTTTCGTTGTTCCAATTTTTTCTACTTCTGTACTTGCTGCAATCGGATGCCAATATCTTCTTAATAATTCCCCCATCGGTGTACCTGAACCAACTTGTGTCAATGCTTTGTTTTGTTCTTGAGTTAACATATGAAATCCCCCTCTTTATCAATTATTTTTTAAAATTAGAAAAACATTTAATTTTCAGTTATTTATACTTATTTTATTACTAATTCATTTTCATCTTTTGAAAGGATCCCCTCAAAACTTAAAGCGCTTTATTAACTTATTTATAGTATAAATTATAAGTTGTTATAATTCTAATCAGTATTTTAATACCTTTGTATAAATAATCATTTATAACTTTAGGCAGGTAAAAATTTTTCGACTATAAAATGATTAACGTAATTCCACATAATACGAGAATTATACCTACAATTGTGATGTACGTAACCTTCTCCTGATTCTTGAAAAGAAAATAACTTAAAGGTGTAACCAAAACTGGTGTTGAAAGTGTAATAAGATTGGCAATCGAAATCGGTATATAATGCATCGACGCAATCACTAATATTTGTGCTGTAATCGTAATACAGCCGCTTACAGCAAACAAAGTTACCCCTAACGGATTTGCCTTCTTCATCTCTGTTAAAAAATGACGTGTGTGCTTGTTTGTAATGGTATGTAAAACAAATCCGGCAAACGCTCCAAGAACTCCTCCTAGTATAGGCTCTTGCCAGCTTTGAATAGCAACCCCTCTGACAATATTCCCAAGTGCATAGGATAGTGAACTTAGAAATGCAAGCAATATTCCAGATTGAATAAGCCACTTGATCGATACTACCTGCTTCAGCTGATTCTTAGATGCTAGCTGTTCCCTCCCCGCAGCGGCTTCCTGTTTAGCGGCTGCTTGCGGTACATAGGAAACTAAAAACAAACCAAAAAGAATGAGAATAATAGCGGAAACATCGATCCAATGTAAAATTTCACCGAGAAACAACCAAGCAATGATTGCCGTAAATAATGGATTACTGGTTTGGAAGGCACTTGCCCTTGTGGGTCCGAATTTATCAATCGTTTCAAAGAAAAACCAGCGTCCCAAATATGTGCTAAATACTCCTCCCAGCAAAAAAAGGAAAAATCCCATTGTATTCCATTCCATTTGATCTTGTCTGAAAAATAAGAGTTGTACTGATAACAGCAAAGAGCCAAAAAATATATTCATTCCAACTGAAATGAGAAAGCCTAAATTCATATTTACCTTTGTTGAAGCTATTTTTGTGATAATAATATTGCTGGAGAACAAAACTAAAGCAAAGATAGCTAAAAGTTCACCCATACCTATTTCCTCCTGTTCCTTTCCTTATTCTCCGTATACTCCTCCTTTCTTATCATGAAACAAAAAGGAGAGGATGACATTGCTTTTTCTATTGACTGCCATCCAATCAAATTTATTCCAATGAAGAAACTTTATTTCAATATCCCTACTTCTTTATAAAATTTTTCTGCACCTGGGTGTAAAGGTGCCCCAGATACTTCAGCAATGGTTTCTTCTGTCATTGCTTCAAAGGATTGATGAACTGTGTAAAGATAGTCAAGATTTTCATACATTGCCTTTGTAAGGTTGTATACTACCTCATCTGGAACATCTGAACTTGTTACAAGGATTGTATCAATAGACACAGTTGGAATATCTTCTTTCACAAATGGATACGTACCAGCCTTTATTGTATATGGCTTAGCATCTAATTCTTTTTCCAAATGTTTAATGGCATTATCAGAAAGCGGAAGAACTTTAATTGCCTTGCTAGAATTTAATTCCATAAGATTTCCTGCTGGTGTAGGAAGCGGAGAAACAGAACCATCCATTTTATTGTCTTTTATTTGATCATTTGCTTTTGAGACCGCTGTATACTGGATTTTTCCACCATTTTTTTCTATTTCCTTATAATTGGTACCGTATGCATCAAAAACGATGCGATTTGAGATTTCCATTGGTGAATCTTTTGTATTCACAGCTAAAACAGCCGGAATTTTTTCCTCACCGATTTGCTCAATAGAATTGATTCCTGAATCTTCACTAACGGTGAAGTGATATGGCATTGGATGCAGGAATGCAACGGTTCTTACTTTATCTATTTTTGAAGAATATGGTTTTTCCCCATTATAAGCCCATTTTGCAGCAGCAGCACTGACAATTCCAAAATCGGCTTGTCCTGATGTAACAGTCATAATGTTTGCTCCATCTTGTCCCGGCTGATACGTAAATGTCGTTCCTGGATACTGTCTTTTAAGGGTTTCTCCAATACCCTCCCCAATTGTACTCCACAAGCCGCCTGCTGAACCGCCGGCAATCGTTACTTTCATCTCACTACTTTTGCTATCAGCCTGCGCCGTACTTTTTTCGGTTTTTTCCCCGCCACAGCCTGCAAGCAGCATGATCGACGTTGAAAGAATGGCTAATCCTTTTACGAGTTTCTTCATTTTTTTCCCCCTATAATTTGACTATTTTTTAATAGAACTTTAGAGCGCATTAAAAGTTTGTTATCTTTTACTCAGCAGCTTGCTCTAGTTGGATATTTTGCCCTTTAAAATCTTTTACAAATGCCGGAATTTTAGGGACTAATACTAAACCAACTCCAATTAATCCAATAATGCTGGACAAAATATTTGGATAGATTAATAGAATTCCGCTAATAATAAGGATCAATTGTTCCCATTTTTTCAGCTTTACCCCAAACCATCCCTCTAATCCTGCTGCTAAGGTGATGACGCCAATGGTGGCTGTAATGATCGCAATGATAATAGAAGTTGTCGAACCAATTAACAATAAAGATGGATCGTACACAAACATAAATGGAATGATAAACGCAACCAATCCTAATCGACAGGCCAGGAAGCCTATTTTCATTGGATTCGCATCTGCTATTGCAGCGGCTGCATAGGCAGCAACAGCAACAGGAGGTGTGATAGCTGATAAACAAGCATAATAGAGAATAAACATATGTGCCTGCATCAGATCAATTCCAACTTCAATCATAATTGGTGCAGCTAATACAGCCGTTAGAACATACGCAGCTGGAGTAGGCATCCCCATTCCGAATATAATACATACAAGCATTGTGACCAGCATTGTCATAAAGATACTTCCGCCGGACGCTGCATGAATAAGACTAGAGAATTTCCCTCCCAAACCAGTGACTTGAATGATACCAGCTACTACACCTGCAGCAGCACATACAGCAACTAATGGAGAGATTCTTGTTGTCGTTTCAATCATCGTTTGGAATAACTTTTTTGGCGTTAATCTAGTTTCTTTTTTAAAGTAACTAACAATAATAGTAGCTACAGATGCAAGAATCGCACCCATTACAGGGGTTAAGCCTTGTTCAAGTGTGATAACTAGGACAAGAATCGGAATCATAAATTGTCCCATTTCCTTCATAACACCCTTAACAGTTGGTATCGTCTCATCGCCATAGCCTGCCATTTTCAACTTTTTCGCCTGGAAATGAACCTGACAAAAAATTGCCAAATAGTATAATAACCCTGGAATTAAGGCTGCCATCGCGATAGTAGAATAGGAAATACCTGTCATTTCAGCCATTAAGAAAGCAGCCGATCCCATTACAGGCGGCAAGATACTTCCTCCCGTTGCAGCAGTAGCTTCAATCGCACCCGCATAAACTGGGGAGTAACCGACTTTTTTCATAGATGGTATCGTAAAAGATCCTGTTGTCGCAACATCTGCTGTTGGACTTCCAGAAATAGAACCATACAAACCACTGGAAATTACAGCAACCTTAGCTGGACCTCCAGCAACACGTCCAGTTACAGCCTTTGATAATGCATAGAAGAAGTTTCCGCCGCCCGATGCATTAAATAAATTTCCAAAGAGGACAAAAAAGAAAACATATGTGGCAGCAACACTCGCAATTGAACCATAAACGCCATTAACGGTATAAACCATTTGATCAACAAATTGCATAACGTTATATTGTTCGTGACCAAACCCACCCTTGATTAAATGTCCAAAAAAAGCATATAGAACTAAAACGCTTACAATGACTAACATACCAAATCCTAAGGTTCTTCTAGTAACCTCAAAAACAATCATTAGCATGATCGAACCAACAATAATTTCCATTGTAGTTAATGGATCTGCCAAAGGCCAGCGTGTAAGAAAACGCTCAGAATTTGCCATCATAAATACGCCGATGCCGATTAGTACGAATGAAATGGAAATGTCGTATATCGGGACTTTATTTCCCTTCTTTGTTCCATTAAAAGAAAACACCAGGAACGTAATCGCTAACATGAAGGTTATGAAAATAGAGTTATGTAGGAATGGATCCATTGCTGAGAATAATATTACATAGAATTGGAATATAGTAATTCCAATTATCAGCAATAGCAAAAACTTTCTTAGCCATCCCTCAGGCTCCCTAATAGAACCTGTACTGAACAATGATCCAATTATTTCTTTCATTTGCAGCCTCCTAATTTAATAGTATTTATTAATTTTCTTAATATTTTTTTGTTATTAACTAAACATTAAGAAAATTCTTAATTTATTTAGATTATAAGATAACTTATGTACTATTACAAATAACGAATTTAACACTATCTATATAGTATTATTTATGACCTTTGCTTGTATATTGGAAATTTCAGACCATGTTTTAGTGAAATGTATACTTTTCAATTGAAAGCTTAAAGAGCCGTTCTCCTTCGTAGAGAGAACGGCTTTGAAAGTTCTATTTTATGAGTTCGTTCGATATTATCTTAATCTTGTTCCATGTCCCTTATCAAAATCCTGGTTTATAAAATATTTTTTTGTTCAAGAATAGGCAAAAAATTTCTAAAGGAATCAATATAATAGTCTGCTTCGATTGTTTGATTTTGAAATGAAACGGTAAACAATACAAATAGTCCCTCTATCATGTCAGAGGGACTTCATCATGAATGGATAAGTTACATTTATCTATTGGATTGTTAACACACGATCAGCTTCACGTCCATATCCATCAACTTCTATTCGGTCTTTAAAAACACGAACGATTGAGTAGGAATTCGTATTAGCAGTATCTACCATCCCTTTTAGGTTTACATAATGGATTCCATTTTTCACTCCATAATTCCCTGCATGATTATGGCCATTGAAATAAGCCACAACATTGCCGGCTGCTTCTAATTCTTTTATAACTGCTTCAGAATTCCAAACATTGTGCTCATTTGCAGGATAGACTGGCATATGTGAGATAACAACGACCTTTTCTTGTGTTTGTTTTGCTCTTTCAAGGACGCCGTGAAGCCAGGTTAACTGTTCATTGCTAACTCCGCCATTCCAGGTTTGGGCATTGATAGCATTAGCAGCCTTTAATGAATTGTACATGACTTGTGCTTGTTGGTATTTTTCAGAGCCTGCAGGATTAGCGTAAAGGCTAAGGTCATTTGTATCAAGTACGACAAAGCGCCAGTTTTTATATTTAAAATCATAGTATTGATTTGGCATACCAAGAATGTCAACAACCTGGTCGGTTGTCACAGGAAAATCGTGATTGCCAAGAACATGATATTTCGGACCTTCTATCCTATTGTAGATTGGAAGAATTGTTTCGAAACTAGAGAGATTGCGATCGATTAAATCGCCAGTTTGAATGGTGAAATCAACATCCTCCTCGTTAAATGTTTGTGCTGCCTCTGCAAGCTTGTCCAGTGAATTTCGATAATAACGGATACCACTCGTATCACAATCGCAATATTGAGCATCCGGTACAATACCAAATTCAATTTTTGGTTTTTCTTCACTTTTTGCTGAGGCCGATCCAATTGGACCTAAGGCTGTTAAAGTAATCCCAAGTGCAGCAGCTGCTGTAAGACACCTTAACTTCTTTCTAAATCCTCTTTTTCCCTTTAGATTTGTGACCATATAATTTTCTCCTTTCCCTTGTCAATACATACTCGTCTTTCATGGTAGCCAGTTTTTCTAGAATGTTATCGATTCTACTATATCTATAAATTCTTTATATAATTTTCGATATATGTAAATTAATTATGAAGTGGTACAAAAAAAGTAAAGAAAAATGATAGAAAAGTGTTGGGTTAAACTGATTAGGTTTTGAATGACAATAAGAAATTCGTCTCTTGAATAGGAAAAGTATTAACTATTTTTTACTGAAATCAATTATTTATTAGTTATAAAGAAATGGAATTTAAAATGCTATATTGTTCATAATCGGAATAACAAATTAACATTGTTTTA
This sequence comes from Niallia oryzisoli, assembly GCF_036670025.1. NCBI lineage: Bacteria > Bacillati > Bacillota > Bacilli > Caryophanales > Bacillaceae > Niallia > Niallia oryzisoli. The sequence continues at coordinate 3,559,830 of NZ_CP137640.1, forward strand.
CAAATCCTTTATCTTTCAGCAATGCTCTCTTTTCATTGTCGAATTATGATGAAAAAGTAGTTTTATAGAATGGAGGATTTCAAAATGACAAATCAGGATGTAGTGGATAGACGAAAATTTATTAAAATTGGCGGAATGAGTACACTTGCCTTAACACTTGGAGCTACTGGACTGCCTGGAGATTTATTTAATACGTCTACAACAACCGCATATGCTGCTAGTAACGAAAACATAAAGCTGAAGTTTCAGCCAAATGGAAAATTTAAGATCGTACAATTCAATGATACACAAGACGATGAAAATATTGACCGCAGAACCATCGAGTTAATGGATAAAGTCCTTGATACTGAAAAACCTGACTTTGTTGTCATTAATGGCGATGTAATTACTGGCGGACCTGATACGCCAACAGAAACTAGACAAGCCATTAACAATGTTGCACAGCCAATGGAAAAAAGAGGAATTAAATGGGCCATTACATACGGAAATCATGATGAAGATTCCACACCGAAAAGCGGTCTTAATGAAGAAGACATGCTCCAAATCTATATGTCTTACAAACACAATGTCAACATGCCGAGTGATAAAGGGATCACAGGAACAGGAAATATGAATCTACTTATTCAAAATTCGAAGGGAAGTGACGCTGCCTTTAATTTATGGCTGCTTGATAGCGGCAGATATGCTCCAGAAACAATAGCGGGTCAAGATTTTGAAGGATATCCTACATGGGACTGGGTCCGCGGCAATCAAGTAAATTGGTATTATGAAACATCTAAGAAACTAGAGAATCAATTCGGTCGTAAAATCCCATCTCTTATGTTTATGCATATCCCGTTATGGGAACATCGGTTTATGTGGTTCTCAAGCGTGGACGATAGGTCAGCAGCAGCACATGAACGTGCGGTGATCAAACACAATATTGTCGGAGAAAGAAATGAAGATGAATGTCCGGGTCCATTCAATAGCGGCATGTTCTCAGCCATTTTAGACCGTGGTGATGTCAAAGGGGTCTTTTGTGGTCACGACCATATTAATACCTATCATGGTAATTACTATGGAGTTCTACTAGGCTATGCCGGAAATACCGGGTTTGGTACTTACGGTCTTTCAGGTGCAGAGAGAAATAGACTGCGTGGTGCGAGAGTATTCAATTTAGATGAAAATCAAGAAGGCGTTCTTGTCGAAACCCATATGGTTTTTGCAAAAGACTACGGTATCGATTTAACAGCAAACGACCAAAGTGATAGCCCGGCACCACTTGAAGAAAACAAAAAATTGGACAGAATTCTAAAATAAGAAACATAGGGTTCTCCTGCTTCGCTTTTTATCAAAAGAAGCAGGAGAGCCAGCTTTATAGCAGATAAAATATTCCTAATCGACCATCTTTCCTTCTATGTTAATGGTTCAAAATTTTTCACTTTACTTAGTCTATGCGCAATTAAGTAAATGACAATATAGGCAGGGAAGGAATAATAGATATGCCAATCCTTCATTACATAGAAACCTAACCATAGAAATATCGGCTCACCTACCCATGTACTCACGCCTGCAAAAATCAAACTTTTTAGGAAAGGTGATAATTTTGGTTTTATTTGGATTAAGGTCATAACAAAAACAGGAAGGATAGACCAATCCCACGGTACATAGGAAGGGATTGAAGGAATAACTTTTCCAGTATAATACCACTTCCCATATTGTACTCCTAAAAAATCAAGCCATGATGCAATAATGAAAACAAACATCCCTGAAAATATAAGTCGGTTCGAACTTTCCTTTTTTCGAAACTTAATCCAAAATAGGATCGGCAGAATGGTAAATGATAGGGATAACCAAAAATCCCAATGAAACAAAGTATCCTTTTTCCAAAGATTAAAATATTCTTGATTCGCTGTCGAAACCTGATCGTATACCTTATTAACACTCTTTAACTTTTCATCTGATTGAATTGGTTTCAACTTTATCGTTCCTTACTATTTTTTGTTAGTATTTGAAAATGAAAAATAGTTATGCAACCAGCAATTCTGTTGCAATAAAAAAAGAAGAAGGACATGAACATTCATGCCCCTCCTCTATTCTCAGCTTATGTAACTCGATTTTAACATTCGTTTCTACCACATGATAAAATCTATATAATTTCCCTTTCCTTTCACAATCGAAATTCCTTTGTTCTGTAATTCCTTCCAAATTTTTCGATCTATTTCATATGGATCTTTTCTTTGAAGAGTTTTAATGATGTTTTCGGAAAAAGAGATTTCACAATAGGCTTCATGATATTTGACAATAAATTCATAGTCTTCTAGCTTCATGACCATAACTTCATAATCAATATCCCATTCTTTCAATTGCCGTTCAATATCCGTTGCCACATGAATGAAGAAATCCTCTAGCGTCATATTTTGAGCTAGACTCCTTCTTTCTGGTCCGTTAATTTCCATGAATTACTCTCCCCTTTATAAAACTCAGATTGTGTTGGAGCCATTCATTACATCGTCAAAACTACTTCGCTATCTTATTAATAGGTAAATAGAACTAGACTATATCAATTATTATACAACAATTAATTTTCCATGTCTTTATAATAGTACAATGTTTAAAAATTATATAAAGTTTTAGAAATCTCATGTTCCTAACAAAAAAGAACGGTCTAGCTTTACGAAGAAGCCAAACCGTTCATTTTTCACTTTGTCTATTAAAATACATCATGTCTTAATGGTCTTGAGCCATTTCTTTACTTGGCTGTATGGAAGACTTCTTATTCTGAACCCGAGCATTGCCCATCAGGAAGACAAATACTGCAGAAATGGCAATTGGAATGAGTGCCAGTAAAAACGTAACAGTAATGGACTCAGACATCGCGTTCACGATTGGATCCAGAATGAAATCAGGGATTTTTGCTCTTTCACCTGCTTGAAATAGCAGCTGCGGATCTTCCATTGTCATAGTAGAGGGTATTGCTCCACTTTGTGTTCCTTGCATTCCACTAAAAGCTGCTTTCAGTTTATCTGTAAAAGCATGACTTTGAATGGCACCAAAAATGGTAATACCTAAAGTCATCCCAAAGGAACGAAGAAATGAGTTAGTCGAGTTTGCGGTTCCTCTGTAACGAGGATCCAGATCATGGATGGAAGCAGTCGGTAATAGTGAAAAAGAGAATCCCATGCCGAAGCCCACTACTATCATATAAAGCGTAAGCAAAAATCGACTCGTCTCCGGTGTCAGTGTACTTAGGCACATCATGCCAAGAAAATAAGCGACAACCGAAATAATCATTAAATTGCGGAAACTTGTTTTCGTCTGAAACGCTCCACCTATTCCGCTTCCCACAACGGACCCCAGCATCATCGGGGTTAGGATAAAGCCTGCATTCGTAGCCGATCCCCCATATACGGCTTGAACAAAAATCGGAATATAAACAGTCAAAATGATTAACGTCCCGCCATATAGGAAGGCAAGGATTTGGGATGTAGCAAACAGACGTTTCTTAAACAGCCAGAACGAGATGATCGGATCCTTTGCCCTTTTTTCAATGAAAAAGAAGGCTGCAAAGAAAACTGCAAATACAGATAATAATGTAATGATTGGAATAGAATCCCAAGCATACTCCCCGCCACCTAATTCAAGGGCAAACATAAGGCTGACGACGGCTACGATTAAAGTAGCCGCACCCCACCAATCGATTTTCCGTTCTTGATGCTCAAGAGATTCCTTATAATATTTAAGTATCAAGAATAAGGAAACAATTCCGATTGGAACATTGACATAGAAAATCCAATGCCAGCTGATATAATCCGTTATGTATGCTCCCAATAACGGTCCGAGTACACTAGAGGCTCCAAAAACAGCTCCCAATAGCCCTGTCATTTTCCCACGTTTTTCAGGTGGGAAAATATCAAAAATAATGGTAAATGCAATCGGCATCAACGCACCGCCGCCAATCCCCTGGATGGCACGGAAAATACTTAATTGAACAATGCTCCCAGAAAGACCGCACAATGCAGATCCAAGTAAGAAAACGGTCAAGCCAAAAACGAAGAATCGCTTTCTTCCATACATATCGGAAAGCTTTCCGAAAATAGGCATTCCTGCCATTGTGGCAACCATATAAGCTGACGTTACCCACACAAATTTGTCAAAACCGCCTAAATCAGATACAATCGTCCCCATAGCAGTGGCTACGATTGTATTATCCATAGCAGCCATGAGTATACCCAGCAATAGACCAGTAACGATAAACTTTTGATTATTCTCTTTAATAACCATTTTGATCTCCTTTACTATTTCTAGCCAATGCATTTATTTTAATAATAATAAACACTCGATAATCAATTATCTCGATTATCAAGATAATTTCAAGTGTAATAGGGAGAGTATGTCCATGTCAAGCAATGAAAAGATAAAAGCAGATTTATTAGATGACATTAACCAGCAGCTGCGGAAATTCAGTACCCGTAATGTCCTTTTCCAACAAAATATCGCTCAATCCATGGGGTTAGTACATACGGATTTAAAAACAGCCGATATATTAAATGAAACAGGGCCACTGACTGCCGGTGAAATTTCTCAAATTACTGGGCTGAGTACTGGCTCTGTTACGGCCCTGCTCGATCGCCTTGAACACGCAGGCTTTATCAAACGAGAAAAAGACCCCAATGACCGCCGCAAAGTGATTATCGTACCAATAAAAGAACAGCAGGACCTTATCAAGGCACGCTACTCATCGATTTCAAAAACAACGAAGGAATACTGCCAACGATATGATGAAAAAGAATTAAAATTGATCCTGCAATTTACAACCGATATCACCCATATCATTGAAGAGGAAATCAACAAAGTACGCACATAAGTAGGCTTAATAAGAAAGAGGAAAGATAAATAAAAAAGAGTGATTCCATTTATCCGATAAGGAATCACTCTTTTAATATTATTTACTCGTTCTTAGTAAACATCACGCTGGTAACGGCCTTGCTTTTGCATATCATTTAAATAAGCTTCTGCATCTTCACGTGACATCGCGCCTTCTTTTTCAATTACGTCAATAAGCGCACTGTGGACATCCTTTGCCATTCTTTGCTTATCGCCGCAAACAAAGAAGTATGCTCCGTTTTGAATCCAGTCAAACAAATCTTTGCTGTTATCAAGCATTTTATTTTGTACGTATACTTTTTTCTCAGTATCACGGGACCATGCAGTTTCTAACTTAGTTAAAACTCCATCCCTTTGATACATTTCTAATTCCTCTTTGTAAATGAAATCTGTAGCTTCATGCTGGTCGCCAAAGAATAACCATGATCTTCCAGTTGCTTGTGACACGGCACGTTCTTCAATAAATGAACGGAATGGTGCAATGCCTGTCCCAGGACCAACCATGATAATGTCTGCAGCTTTATCTTCAGGCAGGTGGAAGTGTTTATTTGGCTGTACAAATACTGGAAGTGTATCACCTTCTTGAATACGTTCAGCAACTTGTACAGAGCATACGCCTTTACGGTCACGGCCATGTGCTGTGTAGCGGACAGCACCAATTGTCAAATGAACTTCATTTGGGTGCGCAGCAATACTGCTCGCAATTGAATAAAGACGTGGAGTCATTTTTCTTAATAGCGATACAACATCTTGTGCAGATGCATTCCATGGTCCGAAGTCACGGAGCATATCAAGTAAATCCCGTCCGTTCGTATACTCTTTCAGCTGGTCAGCATTTTCAGCCAATGTTAAATTTTTCAATTCTTCGTTTCCTGTTAATTCCGACGCTTGTAGTAAGATTTTTTTCGATAATAAAGTAATTTCAAAGTAGGATGTCAACGCTTCCTTTAATGGTAGAGTTTCACCCTGCTTATTAATGACAACAGATGTATCTGCATCCCATTTCATTTCTTCAAGAATGGCTGAAACCAATTCAGGATCATTGGAAGGAACAACACCAAGAGCGTAACCCGGTTCATAAGATAAACCTGAACCTTCTAATGATAACTCAATATGTCTTATTTCTTTCGCAGAACCTTCAGCGTTAAGATTTATATTGTTAAGAACCTTAGCAGAGAATGGGTTAGTTCTTGAATAAGCTGCTGATGTTTTATTTTCAGCGTTTAGTACAGTGTTTTGCATAATCTCACCTCAACAAATTATATAAACAAAGGATAACACAGGATGACAAAATACGATATGCCTTTTCGTTAAATTCGAAATAATACGTATAAAAAAACTAGTTCGTCAACATATAATATTATACAAATTTGACCGGCTTTGCTCAATAAAAAAGTTCAGTTTTAGACAAAAATCCGACACATTTCATCAACATAAACCTTTCTACCTAGCCCTTATTATACAGTATTCGCTATTTAGTAAATTATACACCTCTAATTTCAAAGGCGGTAAGTCTGTGAATTTTTGACCAATCATTCCCGCTAAAAATTATTTTACTATAACTAAACTAAAAAGTTCTGTTGCTTCCATAGTACATAAGGAAGCAACAGAACCATTTGGGAAAATATAATTATGTGCTGTAACATTGACTGTATCTTCGGGTATAATTTAAGTTTAAAAAAACCTTTTTTTCCAAAAAATAACTGCTGTAATACTAGATAAAATAAATGAAATGATGATTGCAATGATAAAAGAATAGTTGTGCTCCTGAAAGGGAATTGGAACGTTCATTCCGTAAAAGCTTGCTACCATTGTAGGCAGTGAAAGAATAATCGTAATCGATGTAAGAAATTTCATCACGATATTGACATTATTTGATATCACTGAGGCGAAAGCATCCATCGTTCCGCTTAAAATAGACGTATGGGTCTCCGCCATCTCTATCGCTTGTTGATTTTCAATGATGACATCCTCCAACAATTCCTGGTCATCTTCATACATCTTTAAGTAATTGCTTTTCAACATTTTCTGCATCACAATATTGTTTGACTTTAGCGAAGTTGTAAAATAAACTAAGCTTTTTTGTAAATTAAGCAAAGAAAATAGCTCTTTATTTTTCATTGATTCATGTAATTCTTTTTCTATGGCATCTGTCTTTTTACTAATCTGTTTTAAATACCTCAGATAGCTTGTTGCCATGGAATAGAGTATTTGAAACGAAAATCTTGTCCTTTTATACGTGAAAAAGTTCTTTACTTTCCCTTCTGAGAAAGTTTGAAAAATTGGATTGTCCTTCAAACAAACGGTAACAAAACAGTTTTTTGCAATAATCATCCCTAACGGAATGGTGTCATATATGGGTATATTATTTTCATCTATTGACATCAAAGGAACATTCACGATGATAAGAATATTATCGCCGTCTTTTTCAATCCTAGACCGTTCTTCTTCATCTAACGGGTCTTTTAAAAATTCACATGGTACGTCCAATTGAATGGATAAATCACGAATTTCCTGTTCAGTTGGTGCAATGACATGAATCCAGCACCCATTCTCGATGTTTTCTATTTCGCGTAGAGCTCCTTGCGCATTGGATAGATAAATATTTAACATGGTAAAACCTCCTCTTATTTTGAGGAAGTCAAAAATCTATGCCATACAAAGTTGAATTTTTACCAGTATTCAAACTTTTAAGGAATGGTGCATTCATGACTTCCTTGTTGTTCGAATCGGGTTCAGGTTCATTACCATATTGACTACTCATAAAAACTCAACTCCTTCTCCTATAAAAATATGATTACCCTACAATATTGTACGTTATAATTCCAGGTTTGTAACTAAAAGAATCGATAATCAGGCTTTTGTTTTCGAAAAAGTTTATCTCAGCTCATAAGAAAAAACGTGTGAGCTGACACACGTCATTTCCTATCTTCATTATGATCAAGTTAATCTTTACCATTCCAAAAAAGTCCAAATCTAACTACGATCACTTTTTGCTTTTAAAGTTATCCTCTATTTGTTCTAATGTTAAGCCTCTTGTTTCAGGCAGATATTTGGCTATAAATATTACGCCCAAAATAGCAAACACAGCGAATAAGAAAAATGTTGCAGAAAGTCCAACTTCATTTAAAAGTATAGGGAAGAATAGTCCTACTAAGAAATTGCAAAACCATAAAAACAATACAGCGGTTCCCATGCCTAGACCACGTACACGTGCAGGAAATATTTCAGATAGTGTCATCCATGTCATCGGACCAATCGCACCTTGAAAGAAAGCTAAGTATAGTACTGTCATGGATAAGACTATATATGGAAGTAGGAGAATCGGCAAGTGTTAGAGTCGAAATTCCAATCGAAATAAGCGCTATTGTTACACCAATTAAACCGGTAAGGAACATTGTCCGTCTATTAACCTTGTGCATAATTGACATACCAACAATAACGGCAATAACAGAAATGAATCCGTTAGCTACATTTGCAATTAAAGCTGTTTTTGTTCCAAAACCTGAATTTTGAAGAATTTGTGTTCCATAATACATGATAGAGTTTATCCCTACTAATTGCGATATTGCTCCAATTCCAATACCAAGAATCACAATACGTCGAATCCAAGGGATCTCCAAATCTTTGAATGTTGCTTTTTTCATTTTTTTCTGCTCTGAAATACGTACTTTAATTTCATCTAATTCTTGTTCAGCCATACCCTGATTACGTATTTGTTGAAGTATTTTCATTGCCTCAGCCATTCTTCCCTTGGATGCCAGCCAACGCGGGCTTTCAGGTAAAATTAGGACTCCTAGCCAAAGCGCAACGGCTGGTAATGTAGCAACCACTAACATGTAACGCCATACATGCCCCGTATCGCCAAAAACATTTCCAATTACTGCATTAAAGACATAAGCTAGAAACTGTCCGGTAACAATCATTAATTCATTTTGTGTAACCATCCTACCACGCCGTTCTGAAGGTGACATTTCGGCAAGATAAGATGGAACAATGACCGATGCACCACCAACAGCAAGTCCCAATAGAAAACGGAAAAAACCATGATCGTTGTGTTTGGAGCTATGACGCAGCCAACTGCAGAAAAGAAAAATAATATGGCCAGATACAAAATAGCTTTCCGATGACCTTTATTATCCGATAAGCGGCCGCCAAATAATGAACCAAAAGCAGACCCAATACTAAAGAACTTGCGACTAAACCCTCAGTAAATGGATTTAGATTTAATTGATTAGGCTGAGCCATGAATGGAAGTACACCATTAATGACTCCTGTATCATACCCAAATAATAATCCTCCAAAAGTTGATACAATGGTGACTAATTTCAAAAACTTTTGCGGGTCCTTTTTCTTAGAGAGTTCCATTTGGACTGAATAATCTTCAGATAACTTGAAATTATTGAAATTATTCATATTATTATCCCCCTTTTATTAAAAATAATGATCCATCGAATCATCCCTCGCACCATCAAAAAAATTTCATTATTGAGTTTAATATTATTTTTAAGTTCTTAACTGAAGTAAAATAATAATATTTTCAAATTACAATTTCCTATCCTTGTTATTTCACATCCCTAAAATGGATGCATTTACAATAATCCATCTATTTAACACTAACTAGTTCATTTTTTTGTCTCATCGTCATGTCTCCTTTATTGTTAATGTTTATTGCTACCATGTGTATATTCTATTAAACTATGAAAACGATGTTATTACTGAATATTTGCAAAATAGTATAATATTCTTGCTTTTTAAAATTCTAGTAATACTATTGGTAAATATTCACTATTTAAGAACAGAAAAAATAGAAAAACCTAAATTGCATTCTTCAAAAAATAAAGAAATACAATTTAGGTTTAGTTTTTAACTTGACAATAAATCTGATAAACTTTTATCTCAAAATAGTTTCGCTCCGTTCCTCACTTAAAGGGAAATCCTTTGGCATTGGACTTGGCTTTGAGCATGTACTTTTAAGAGTATAAAACTCTCCAAGAACTGACGATCGTACGATACCTGTCATAGCTTCAAGAGAATGATAGGCCATTTCAGAACTTGCCCGTTCCTTACATGCTTTAGAAATATTGTATTCAGCGGCCTTTTTTTTAGCCTTTTCTATATTTCGGCTAGCACAGGCTTTTATTTGCATGATTTCAAATGTTTCACATGTTTGAAAGTAAATATCACTAATTTCTCCGCAGCCTAAAATTCCTACATTATACTTTTTCAACGTTATCTTTCTCCTTTTCTTCTTGATTGGAAGACTATTTATAATACTAGTTAAATAGATCCTTTTTACCATTTTGTTGACGAAGAAAAATTCGACATGGCCACACACAGCCATGCCGAATTTTTATATTGCTTTCCTTATCATTGAATTTCTTCTAAATGTTCTTTCGCATTCTCTTTTGTAACAACTTTGATTGGTGTTGGAATCCGATTTTCTACTTTCTCGCCTTTAAGAGCTTTGACAGCATTTTCAACACCCATGTAGCCCATATCATATGGACTTTGGGCAACAGAAGCAGCTAGTTTCCCCTCAATAATTAATTTAGTTGCTTCATCTCCTCCGTTTATTCCTACAATTGGGATATTCAATTTCGCTTGACTTGTTGTACTTAAAACACCAATCGCCATATCATCGTTCGCTGCAAAGACTCCTGCTAAGTCGCGGTGATTTTGTAATACTGCATCAATGACACCGGCCGCTTTAAATTTATCACTATCTGCTGGCTGTTGTGCTACAATCTTCATTCCTGCTTTTTCTAATGCCTCTTTAGCACCTCTAATTCGCTCATCTGTAGCTAGATTTCCTTTTGCTCCTTCAACTAATGCTACTTTGTCACCCTTTTTTAACAGGGAAGCAAGATAGGCGCCGCCCTCTTTACCTGCAGTATAATTATCCGTTCCAATAAAAGTGACTTTATCCTTCCAATCTGCATCTGTGTCAACAAGCAGAACAGGAATATCCTTTGCTTTAGCTGAATCAAATACATTTGAAACAGTGGATGGTTGAGAAGGTGAGACGATAAGTGCATCCGTACCTTGGCTTATAGCATTATCCATCATATTCACCTGATCAATTATGTCACCTTCTGATGGCGGACCATTCACTTCCACACTAACCCCTAAATCTTCTCCTGCTTTCTTAGCTCCTGCCTCTACACTTTTCCAATACGGATGACTTAATGTTTTTAACACCACATGTACTTTTAAATCACCTGACTTTTCTTCTCCTGATGCAGTTGTTTCGTTGGATGAATTACTACAACCTACTATTAGAAAAATACTAGTACATAACAATGCAATGAATACTGATAGTCTTTTCATTGGAAAACCTCCTCTAATTAATAAACAACTACAATAGGTGCGCTTACAATAAGTGTTGATCATTCGTGAGAAAATGGCTTTTTCTCACGAATGATCAACATCATTTTTTTGGAATATTCAATAAATTTAACGTACGTTTACTTTCTTACTTATTTTATCTAAATACTCTTTTGTTCTTTTAGCAATTGGGTATGGCTTATCAAACGGCGCAGGATACATATCCTGTTCAACAATGGCCCAGCCATTATATTGAATGTCCTGCAAGACTTCAAAAAACGCTTCCATATCGACAACCCCTAGTTCAGGTTCACACATCACGTCTTCACTAACCGCCTTAGCAAATGACCATCCTTCTTTTTGCATTTTTTCTCTTACCTTTAAGTCACAGCTTTTAATATGGAGATAAGGAATACGGGCATGATGTTTGTGCATAAATGCTACCGGGTCTCCATCTGCATAGGCATGATGACCTGTATCCAAACATAGATCGATATCTGTGTCACGTAATAATCTCTCAATCTCTTCTTCCGTCTCAACATGACTTTGTGCATGTGGATGAAAGACCACCTGAAGACCATATTTCGCTTTTGCGTGGTTTTTGATTCGATTGATATTCTTAATGAACTTGTCCCATTCAGCATCATTTAATACTTTTGGTCGAATAAGTTCACCGGTGAACAGATCTGTATAGCAGTCATCAATTAACACCACATATTTTGCAGTTGGAAATCGCAGTTGGAGCCCTGCCATAGCATCGAGAAGAGCAATCAATTCTGATGTTTTTTCATCAGATGTAAGATCACCGACAAGTGTCGTAGCAGTTAGCTTTAAGTTTCTTTTAGCAAGCTCTTCTTTTAATTGTTCGTAATCATTAGGAAGGTAACCCCAAGGGCCAAGTTCAATTCCTTCGTAACCTGATTGTGCCATTTCATCCATGCAGCGTTCCCATGGAATTTGTTTTTCATTTTGAGGAAACCATACTCCCCATGAATCTGGCGCTGTTCCGATTTTTATCTTCATACAGTGACGCCTCCTTTGTTTTTTACTTGAACCCAATTTTGTTTAGCAACAGATTCCAAAATCGCATCCACCGTTTGATCAATCTGAGCACCAAACTCAAAATCACAAGTGTATGAAGTGTTATTTGTAACAGCTGAAAGCAATTCATGCGCTTCAATTACTTTCATATCGTTATAACCGATGGCTATTCCAGCCGCTGGATAAAATGCACTATATCCCTTATGATCCGGGCCTAAAAATACAGTTCGGAAGCCTCTGTCGGCACTATTATCAGAAGTAAAATATACATTTACTTCATTCATTCGTTCTAAGGAATAATGAACCATACCTTCTGTTCCTTGGATTTCATAGGTTAAATAATTTTTTCTGCCTGCAGCAATTCGGCTTGATGAAATGGTACCTGTGGCACCATTTTCATAGTTAGCTAGGATCACGATCAAATCATCATTTTCTACATCTGCAAGTTCTGTTGATCCAGGTGATACTGGTCTCTGTTTAATGACCGTTTTAGACAATGCGTTAACGCTTTCAATATTACCTAAAATAAACTGTGAAACACTTAATAGATGTGAACCAAGATCCCCTAGTGCCCCTGAACCTGAGAATTTATTAATATGTCTCCATGTAATCGGCAGACTTGGATCAAGCAAGCTATCCTGAGCATATGTTCCAAAAAATCCGATAATTTCTCCGAGCTTCCCTGATTGAACAAGGTCTTTTATATATGCGTTAGCTGGATTCATGACATTATTGTAGCCTACATAATTAACCACACCTTTTTGTTTAGCAAGTTCGGCAAGTTCTAATGATTGTTCCGCAGATAGTGTAAGTGGTTTCTCACAATATACATGTTTTCCATTTTCCAACGCAGCTTTAGCTACTTCGTAATGGAATGCATTCGGTGTTGCGATATCAACAATGTCAACTCTTTCATCTTGGACAACTTCCTTCCAATCAGTTGTCCATCTAGAAAACCCAAGCTGCTCACTTGCATTTTTTGCTGCTGCTTCACTAACATCAGATACTACTTCAAAAACAGGCTTCCCTGCTTCGGGACCAAAAGTCATTAAAGCATTATTAAATGCATTTGTATGTGCCTTACCCATCCATCCTGCGCCAACAAGTCCAACTCTAATTTCCATCATCATTACTCCTTTATTAATTAATGATTATTGCTGCTATGGGTTTATTGTATTAAACTATAAATACAATGTCATTACTGATTATTGGCAAAAAACATAATATTCTTGCTATTAATAAAATGAAACTATTATTATATTAAAATCTTTTGTCAGGAACAAAAAAGGAAGGATGTCTGTATGATTGAAAAAGGAGTATTACCACATTCAAAGATGTTTTTTCATATGCCTAGTGAATTTGCTAAAAAAGCACTTTTTCACTTAATTTACTCAGGTTCCTTTTATTGCACGAAAGAATACATCGTAAAGCGGGATAATTGGGATAGCTATCTGTTTATGTATGTAAGGAAAGGGAGTATGAAGATTCAATATGATTATAAAGAATATATCGCTGCCGAAAACTCATTTGTCTTCCTGAACTGTTATAAACCACATCTCTATCAGGCTGAAGAAGATACGATATTTGATTGGTTCCACTTTTCAGGAAATGCCAGCGAAGATTATTTTGAATATCTTTTTAATAACAGCGGATGCGTATATTCCATTTATAATAATTTTGTAATTACCGATTGCATGTCTAGTATTTTAGATATGGCTGAAAAAGACAATTTAGATGAAGATGATATATCGATCATGATCCATAAAATTCTATTTGAATTAAAGCAGCTTTCCAATCATGCAGAAGAAACCCATATTAGTTCAATTAGAAGCGCTATTAAATATCTCGAAAGTCATTATCAGGATCAAATAACCTTAACTGATCTAGCTGATTGTGCGAATTTAAGTCCCTTCCATTTTTCAAGAGTCTTTAAAAAACACATGAACTGTTCACCTTATCAATACTTAATCAGCTATCGTATTAACAATGCAAAAAAACTTTTACACAATACAAATTTATCCGTTCAAGAAATCTCATATGCCAGTGGGTTTAACAGCGTTCCCCATTTTATAAAAATTTTTAAACAGCATACAAATGTATCACCCAAAAAATTTAGAGAACTACAATTTTAGCAATTTTTTAAAATTTAGCTTTAAAAATAGCGAGATATTAATAAAGTACGATCGATATACAGAATTGTACTTTAAGCATCAGGTGCTTAAAGTAAATAGCATACAAAAAAATCACCGTACGAATGACGATGACTTTTTTGTATGCTATTTACTTTTCTTGAAATCCCCTTACTTATTAGTAACAAGTAAACGATTGGATTTGACGTAAGTCTATTCCATAATAAACCCATCTATATCCAGTCCAACGATATCCTGATACTGAGTTTCGCCCGACAAATGTTGGATAAAACCAAAATTGTTCAAATCCCCGAAGCCATACATATGTGTATCTGAATAAACACCTAGCAATACCGCCGGGGTCAACTGCATATGCCCCTACTTCTTGTGTCTGTGTTGGGACAAAGGATGGCGGTGGTGAAGTTGGCGGTCCACCAGCTGAACCTTGACCCGGTGGTGCGGACGGAGGCATTCCGCCAAATTGTCTTTCATCAGGTGCCGCATAGTAATAATTCCCCTCTTGGAAGGGATCCGAATCTACATAAGCTGGATGACTATATGGATGGTTATTATACAGAGGTATATGCCTATGATACATAATATGAACTCCTTTACTCTTAATCTCACACCATCATATTCTTTTGTTATGATCCGCTCAGCTTGTTTACTGGAAATGTGTTTTTACCTAATGAAGAAGTTATTTTTTAGTGGACTCCATAAAACCTTCAAAGGTCCTTTCTTGTTTTACATTACCTTCACAATTTTCATTACTGATTCCCATTAGCCAAACTATACTGAACGTTTTCTTGGCGCTCATAGGCAGTCACACAGTCATATAGGTATTGACCCACATATGGTATTCCAAGTATATGTATTATCTTTCTTAAAGAAATGGAGGTTTATATGACAAATTTTTATTCTTTTCACGGGACTGTTACGATGATTAATGATTTTCACACAGGTCAACCTGGTATAGGAGAAGGCTGTAATAAATTAATATCAGTAGAAAATGGATTGGGAGCAATAGTGAATTTCGTGGTGTCACCTGCTACTTACTTTGTAGACCATGTATTGATAACAGTAGGAGACCGTGTGACTGGATATTATGACGGAGATGCACCTGCCATTCTAATTTACCCGCCGCAATATCAAGCACTTGTGATGGTAAAAGATAGCCCCTATCAGAATGTTAAAGTAGATTATTTTAATAGTAATTTTGTGAGTAGTGATGGACAATTACAATTAAATATTTCTCCCTATACCCAAGTAGTACTAACAAATGGCCAACTCTTTTCAAAAACCCCTGTGAACCGAAATCTAATTGTTATATACGGACCTGCCACTAAAAGTATCCCCGCCCAAACCACACCCTATAGGATTATCGTTTTGTGTTAGGGATAATTATTGAAAATTCAAGTTTAATATTTTAATTGATCGATAAAACACAAAAGACTCGTCCATTTCGGCGAGTTTTTGCATTTCTATATACCCATAAATACCGCCATTCATCGCAATTTTGTAAATGTACCAATTTGATTCATCGGTATAGTATTAAGATTTAATTACATATGAGGTAATCTCGTTTATCTTTCCGTTTTTCCCTGCACTCGTGAACAGAAAAATATGACAGAAGGCATATTTTTCATTATTTTCATAAGTTGCTTTACCGTCCACCGCACCTGTGTTACCATGTGTAATAATTGTTTTGATTTCGACTTCCAACATTCTCCTGCTGGACATTTGTTGCAGCATTTCTATTACAGATTCTTTTCCTTGGAACTTGTTGTAACCAATAATATTCCATTGAATATTGTCTGAAATTGTCTCTGCTATGAAGCTTATTTCTTTTTTTACAGAAGCGATAACAAAATCCTTTAGAATGATTTTTTTCGGTGCGTTTCCACAATCCTGCCGGCAGAGGATTTTTATATCCCTTTCATCGTTATAATTGGTATCCATTAGATTCTCCTTTCCATTCAATCAAATTTGAATAAGATTTAGAATCGATTTTAATTCGCTTTAAATTTATACATATGTTACCTTATTTAAGGATAAAAGAAAAAGACAGATTTTTTGATACAGATATCAAAGGAGTAAGCAGCATGTTTAAACGAATGGATAATCAGGATATACAAATTTTCTTTTTAATCCTTTTTAGTATAGGATGTTTTGTTCTGACCGCTATCAAAATAATAGTTGATGTATTAGGTTTCCAGGAAGCTGGGCGTATCATTGAGATGATTCTATCCGGGTTCAACGGGGTTGTTATCATCGCTCTTTTACGAAGCTGGAGAAGCCTGAATCAAACGATTAAAAAGGAAGAAGATACATATCCCGAAAACAACGAAAATACCGACGTCATTACCCCAAGTAAGAAACGAATCAAGCTGAACATCTCACTCACTTTATTTCTTACCATAAACATCCTTTCCTTATGGTTAAATTTGTCATAGTACCTCCCCCATGTACATCTGATAAATAAAAAATGCTAATCGAATAAATTCGATCAGCATTTTTTAATCATTGATTTCCTTTTTTCACCCATTCAGCTACTGTTACTGTGCGTTTTGCCTGGTGCTTGACTGCAGCTTGAACGTCCTCAACCATTTTTCCATTTTGGTCTACTGATACGCTTGTTCCGTATGGATTTCCTCCCGCCCCAAATAGAACTGGGTCTGTATAACCAGGAGGTACAATAATCGCACCCCAGTGCATCATGGAAGTGTATAGTGATAATATGGTTGCTTCCTGACCGCCGTGCGGGTTCTGTGCAGATGTCATTGCACTAACTACTTTGTTTACTGTCTTACCTTGTGCCCACAGTCCGCCTTGGATATCAAGGAATTGCTTCATTTGTGATGGCATGTTGCCAAATCGAGTTGGAACACTGAAGATGATGGCATCTGCCCATTCAATATCGTCCCCTGTTGCAACAGGAACATCTTTTGTTGCTTCAACCGTTTTTTTCCATACTTCATTTCTTTCAATAATGGAGGCTGGAGCCAGCTCTTCTACTTTTAATACTTTAACCTCAGCACCGGCTTCTTTTGCTCCTTCTTCTGCCCATTTTGCCAGCTGATAGTTTGTTCCACCCATACTGTAAAAGATCACTGCTAATTTTACATTTGCCATTTTTTCTGTCTCCTTTATGGTTGATTTTCCAAATAAATTGGATAAAAAACCTATTTTATCCACCACCTATTGTGTCAATCCTCTGTGGTACATATTCATTATCCCCTTGTATAACAAAAGTTAACTATTTTTACCTTCAAATGTTTGAAGGGATAATTTATCTTATTTTTACTTTAAAATAAATATTCTTTAATTCGAGATACTTTATAATAAAAATGCATCTAATGCATATTGGCCAGGACCGATTAACGCGATACCAATCGTTACAGCTAGTACTGTTAAATTATATTCATATCCATTTGATGTAGACCATAAACCATTCGCTCCATGCACTTTTACAATCGCCATAACCATTGTCCCAGCAATAATAATACCAGCTAATGGAGTTAATAATCCTACTGCAAACAAGATACCGCCAATCAATTCAGCCAAGCCGGCTAAAAGAGCCAATCTTACTCCCGGTTTTAAACCGATGGATTCGAACCACCCTCCTGTACCCTTTAATCCATAGCCGCCAAACCAGCCAAATAACTTTTGCGCTCCATGACCAATAAATATTAATCCAATAACCAAACGAATAAGTAATAATCCAATGTTTATCATGAAGATTTCCTCCTAAAGTTTTGTGTATTTATCTCGAATTCGAGATATTAGGTTAATAAAAAATTAACTTTCTACTTTTTTCTTTACCTTTTGCAGCAGTTCAACAATCAGTTCTTTTTCATTATTTGTTAACGAAGCAAAAATAGATTCAACTAGCTCCTCATGTTCAGGCATGACCTTTTCTAACGTCTCATTTCCGGCATCTGTTAATGTGACATGAATAGCCCTGCGGTCGTTCGGACAGGCAACTCGTTTCAACAAGCCTTTTTTTTCTAACTTGTCGATCACATAAGTCATTGAACCACTTGATATGAGCACCTTGTTCCCTATTTCGTTAATCGTCTGCCTTCCTTTGTGATAAAGTACTTCTAGCACAGAAAACTCAGTGATACTGAGATTATTTTTTGTCAATTCCAGCCTCATGCGCTCTTGAATTGCTTTAGAGGTTTGCAAAAGAACAAGAAAGGGCAAGTTTGAGCATTTTCTCTCCATATGAATTTGTCACCCCCTAAAATTACCTCGAACCAATTTATCTTTAATTCGAGATAATTGTATAACGTAAATTTTACTATGTCAACTTTTTGTTTTAAAAAGGCGCAAACATACGCCTTTTTAGTTACGCAGTCACTATACTGTTTCTCGTTCAATAAGTTTTACAAAAACCTCTTCATGTGAAGGTTCAGAATTATCAATTGCCTGTAAAAATAGTTTTCTACCTATTTCCACTAAAGGGATTTCTAGTGTGGTGATATGCATAATTTTAGCAATCGGCTGGTTGTCAAATCCCATAATGGCAAGATCCTCTGGTATCTGTATTTCTTTTTCCTTACAAAAAGTCAAAATTCCAGCAGCAACAATATCACTTGTTACCACTAACGCTGTCGGCGGGCTGCTCATTTTCAATAGCCGCTCCACGACATGAACCCCATCCTCAAACTTTAAACAATCATAGAAAATATACTCAGGATTGAATGGTTCATTCATTTCCCGTAAAAATTCCTTGTAGGCTTTTTCCCTTAGTTTACTATTTGTACCCGACTTTCTGAAGATACTGTATCCAATTCTTTGATGTCCTTTATTATGTAAATACATTAACGCTTTAGAGAAAGTTTGATATTGATCAATAAAGATCGATGAAACATTTTTCCCCCTCGCATCTTCACAAAGAACAATCGGTCCATATGCTACAAATTCCTCAATAATATCCATGCCGCAGATTCTCGAGCAGATGATTAGAGCGTCAATCTGTTTGAACTGCAGCATCTGTAATGCTTCGACTTCTCTCTCTTCCTCATAATTGGTTTGAAACAAAACCAGTTTATAGTTATTTTTAACGGCCTCATTCGCAATCCCTTCCAATAACTGGCCAAAATAAGGATGGTTTATAAAAGGAGTCACCACACCTATTAGAAGCGTTTCCCCCTTACTCAAATGAACAGCATTCAGATTCGGCTGATAATTACATTCCACCATCGCACTTCTTACAGCTTCTCTTTTTTCTTCACTTACATATGGATGGTTATTCAATACTCGAGAAACGGTTGTGACAGACACTCCTGCCATTTTCGCAATATCTTTTATATTTGCCATGAACTCACCTTTTTTAAAAACTTTTTCTTGCTCTGAAATGCGTTTCATCCTTTATGCTTTAGATGTAAAAACAAAGGAGGTATGCTAAATGTTTATATTAACTGGAATTTTGTGTCTTGTTTTCTTGTGTGCTTCTATCTTGATATTATCATCATATCCTATTTCTCAATATGAAAAAAACCATCCTGTCCAAAAGAAGGCTAATAAAAATGTGATGGATTATTACAGCAGGTTTTTTGATGTTTATGAAGACCAATGATCATGACCGTGATAGAACAATATAACGGCGCACTGATAGCTATCAAGCTAATCGTGCGCCAAAACACTATTCATTTAATACAGCGACGGCCCGAATCGGCGCTCCATCTGCGTTTTCATATTTGAGTGGCATAGCATAGAAAGTGAAGAGCTCGTTTCCGATTTCCCCTAATCTCGTCAGATTTTCGATTACAACAATTTCGGTTTCAGCAAAAAGCTTATGGTGAATCGTCAGATTTCCATCAGATATAGGGTCAATTCCAATTACATCTAACCCAACACCCTTTTTCTTCGTAAGGATTAAATAATCAGCAACCTCTTCTGTAATAGCTGGATAATCTCCGAAATAAGAATCCGTCCCCCAATGTTTGTCCCAACCGGTATAAAATAAGAGAAATTCCGCCTGATTGGCTTTTTCCTTAACAGCTTCAATCTGTTTCATTGTAATTCTTTGCCCTTCCCCTAGATCACTACAATCAATGACCAGTCCTTTTCCTATGAATTGCTCGACTGGAAAGGCATCTAGCGTTGTACGATATTCAAATATATGCGATGGGGCATCCATATGGGTACCAGTATGAGAAAAAATGGTTAGCAGCGTTTCCTTAAAGCCGCTTTCCTCGTATGTATTTGCCACCTCTAATTTTGGGAGATCGGTGCCAGGATAAACTGGCATATCTTCTGAAATGGTATGCGTTAAATCAATAACCTTCATGTAAAAACCTCTCTTTCAAACCAAATATAGGATGAATACCATTTTACAAGAGTTTAAGAAGAACCAAAATATATAAATCTAATAGTTATTATAAGAATATGCCCATTTTAGTAATATTGATAAACAAGTTTTATTCCAGCAGCATACTTTAATAATGAACTAGCACTTTTAGGAGGTGAATAATATGAGCTTATCTTCCTCCAGCACTTTTGGAATTTTCCTTGGCTTTTTAACAGGTGCAATTTGGTTATTCCTTGCAGTATCAGGAACCATTAGTGGCTTCTTAGGTTTACTGGGACTAACCGGAATACTCCTAACCATTATTAATGTTCTAGTTGCGCTATGCGGTTTCATTTGCTTTCTAGTATTCGGACTATACGTTTTCAAGAGAGCATGGCACCATTGCCGCGACTAAACATGTAGTCATTGCAAGGACTCATCCTAACAGTCTCTTTAATAGAGGCTGTTTTTTTAATATAAAAAGGTTGGCCCCTGTAACCAGAGAACCAACCGAAATGTCATCATATAATAAAACACGGGGAACCTTTAGAGTGTCCCAGATTCTAATTTAAATCCTTCGACAACGACATCCTCATCTACCTCCAGCAGGAGACAGCGTTTACCCTCAAACGTAATATATTTGATATATTTCAGATCTTTTGGGCTGATCGATACATTAGCTACCTTCGTTTCAATTTTAATTGTTTTCGGAACCAAGCTGCTTGCTTTGAATTCATGTGTTTCATCATCTACAACCGCTTTAAAAGCATGTTCGACTTTGGCGGCACTGACATCCTCAACACCGCTGACCGTTAATATGCGTTCGATATCCTGATGATCCAGCATAGGGGCCTCAGGTTCATCCTGTTCTTCCTTCTCATCTTCTTCTTTCTCCTGCAGCATCTTATCGATCTCTTCATAGACATTGGAAATGACTTTCGTATCCACTTCGTCCCCAATCACATTTTTCAAGATAAGCTCGAAGCAGTCTTTCTCTTCCGCAGCCGTGATGAATTCCTCACAATTTAGCACTTCATCAATAAAACCAAAATCTGGCTGATTGGCTTTTCCTGCAGAATAGAGAAGATGATTCACATCCGCTGAATTATCTGTAAAGGCAGGGAATAAAAAGCCTGATAATGGTGAGGCAATATTAATGATCGGATCAACGGTGTGATTTGGTTTGAATTCTTTTTCAATATAATCAAACAAGAGTGTTCTTTTCGGCTGATCAATTTTATTTAAACTGCAAAGGATAAATTGGCTCGTGTAAACCTCATCATCCCCGCCTTCCTCTGAGTCCATATCCCGTTTTCGCGTTGGCTTGCGATATTCTGCACGGATAAACGTCACCACTGTATCAAATTCATATATGGTATGTGTAAACATTTTCATGACAATTTCAAGCATAGATTGGGTCCAATCATCGGTTGTGTCCGCATGTAATCCTTCAAAAAGAATGGCCTGCGTACTGTCCTCCACATCCCGCTTGAATTTCAGCTCAAACAATTTAGAATCCAACTGACCTGTCAAAACTTTTTTAAAGTTTGCCAAAAACAATTCCTGGATTTCCTGCTCCAGCATTTCAAACGGCTGGCTGACATAATGGTAAATCTCTCCTGATTCACTCTTTACATAGACATTAAAAATTTCTCGAATTTGTAGCTTGTAATTATCTAGTTTAAATTCCTTCCGGATATTTGCAATGTCTTTTTTATTCATATGTACTATCAACTCCCATTCCTTGATTATACTGTTCAGACAAGAAAATAGTAATACTTGATATTTTCAGTTCTTATAAGAATTGGATGAGAGATCGTAGGTTGTATAGGATTTAGAAAATTTGAAAGGTTTTACAAAAATAAAACCATTCGCAAAGTCTCACCTCCACAAATGGTTTCTCACTTTTTCTATTCACGATTAATAGTAGAAATCGTTTATTATCTAGAAAAGTATTCCTTAAGTAAAATTATTTCATAATCAGCTTGTTGACCCTGTCAACAATTTCCTCAAAGGGGGTGCACAAAGCTAAGGCTAATTCTTTATACAATATATTTTGAATCGTGTGCAAGAGTTTACGATCTTGATCATATATTCTCTTGTTGTTCAACCTCAGTTCATGGTCTTTTCGCATCAAAGTATTGGCGATTCGGGCAATTTCCTTACGATTTCCAGTTTTAACAAGACTATTATATTTCATGCTGCGCTGTTTAGCTTCCTCAATCCAATCAATCCCCGGCTGTGTAAAAGAATCTAGAATTTCTTCTGCAGCATCGCGTTCCATCGGCTTCATCATAATGACTTTATCATTATCTACTGGTGTACTAATTTTCAATGTCAATTCCGCTAAAGGATGCAATACATAATACGTTCTTGTTATCCCGGCAAACGTTTTATCACAAATCTCATCAATTTGACATAACCCGTGCTCTGAATAGACAATCACATCTCCTATATCAAACATAGCATTTCTCCTATTTTATAATATTATCAACTAAGTTTACAATATTAATTATGGGGTATTTTTCACTAATTGTCAACTCAATTGACAATTAACCATGTGTTTTGTATAGTTAAAAGTGTTGAAAACCAGGAGATGAAATTATGATAACATTCAAAGAAGAACAAAAAAATCAGCCACAGGAGTACGATTCCCTATCGACGATAAAAATCGAAATAGGAGAAAAAGTAACGATAAAAAAGATAGACAGTGAAATGAAAGAAAAAATGGAACCAGAGGATTATTTCTATATAAAGGACTTTGAAAATAAGACGGGTATCATCAGCGAAGAAAATGAAAGTAAATCGGGAGAACATTGCTACCGAATTGACTTTGATGAAAACCATTTTGGGTACTTTTACAGCAAGGATTTTATCTTGCTAGAATAATACATACAATTGTCAATCTGGTTGAAATTACATTCAGGATTTTGTATAGTTGCCTTAAGTTAGAAAGGAATGAGTTTGTTGAGTTCTGAATTTCAGCATTTAGATTTATTTGATATATTAAGTGAACGCCATTATCTGCTGCGGAGCATAACGGAAAAATTATGGAATGACAGCAGTGAAATTTATATTTCAAACTCAGAATGGTTTATTATGGCTAGAATCTATAAAAAACAGCCTACCATCGCTTATGTATCAAAACATGTAGACATTTCACGACAGGCCACTCATAAGTTTATAAAAAGTCTTGAGTCAAAAGGATTAGTTGAGATTCAAAACGTTGAAAATAATAAAAAGGAAAAATGCTTACGTTTAACTCCATTAGGAGAAGAATGCTATGAAAAAAATAAAGCCTTAAAAGCTACGTTGGAGAAAAAAATCGAAGAGAAGATTGGGAAAGAAAAATTGTTCCTCTTAACAGAGATATTAAAATTAGACTGGGGATTATCAAACGAAAAATAGAAATATATAAAACGAGGGTATTCGTTATGGAACACCCTCCTCTTCTGTTTCAGAAACTATACATCCAGATTTTTAACATATAAGGCGTTCTCTTCTATAAATCTGCGTCGTGGTTCTACCTGATCCCCCATCAGCATTTCAACCGTTTCATTCGCTAAAATAGCGTCCTCTATGACTACCTGCAGCAGCGTTCGAGTTTCAGGATTCATCGTTGTGTCCCATAACTGCTTTGGATTCATTTCGCCAAGTCCCTTATAGCGTTGCATATTTGGCTTTGTCAAACTTGGCAGTGACGACAAGACTTCTTCAACTGATGTTCATTATAGGCATAATGAATCTCTTTTCCTTGCTTTACTTTATAAAGCGGGGGCTGGGCGATATAAATATATCCATGTTCTATGGCTGTACGCATGTTTTATATAATTTTTTCGAACAGTGGTTATTTCACTCTTGAAAGAGTCAGCCCGTCACCAATTGGAACAAGTACAGACTCTAATTGAGGATGATTAGCCACCGTTTGATTAAACTGCTTCATAAATTCTGTATGACGTTTCGGTTGGGCATCAGGGTCTGCGACGGTCCCGCCAGCCAATACATTATCAATGGCGATTAATGCACCGGATTCAGCCAATTGAATACAATATTCTAGGTAATTTTCATAGTTTCCTTTATCAGCATCAATAAAGAAAAAGTCGAATCTCTTCTCTTCAGCAACTAGTTTTTCAAGGCTTTGTATAGCTGGCCCTGTTAGATACGTTACTTGATCACTAAAACCGCCTTTTGATAGATTCGTATTGGCCAGTTTAGCGTAGTTTTCCTCTAATTCAAGGGATGTTAATGTTCCCTCGCTACCGAATCCTCTTGCAAGACAAATGCCGCTATAACCGCCGAGTGCTCCAATTTCCAAAACCTTTTTAGCTCCAGAAATAGATACAAGCATAGTCAAAAGCTTTCCTGTTGAAGGTGATACAGAGATGTTTCGCATTCCGTTTTCTTTTATAGACTCAAGGACTTCCTTTAATAAATCATCTTGTTTAGTAAATAGCGAATCAATATAAGTATTAATTTGTTTCATCTCTTTTCGTCCCCTTTTCATCAATGACCAAGCAATCTCTATCTTTTGAAGCAGTTTCGTCAGGATCTTCCTTTTTCTTATTCGGCGTTTCCATTACTTCACTTTCTTCTATTTCAAATAGCTGACTAAATTCGTTCATCATCATATCAATGGCTTTTAATTCGCCTACCAGCACTTGCTGGATTGACTGAAATTCAGGCTTGTCTAACTGCTCCATAATGGTTGCACGTTTTACCTTTAATCTCTCTAAAAAGGCAATCGCTCTTCCGCGCCGAAAGGTTTTTGCCCCGCGGTGGTGAGAATGTTCTTTTCCTATATTACCTGAACGGTGTCTTGATTCACGATGTCCCCCAAAATCATTGTTTTTCATCATTTCAACTCCTATCTTTGTATAATTCGTATACAATATTTAATAATTATAGTGTATACATTTGTATACACTAAGTCAATTATTATTCTAAATCATCAGACATTTATTGCATAAAAAAGCATCCCAAAATCGTTTAACACGAGTTCTTTGGAATGCTTTTATAAAGACAATACTATTATTTCATAGATGCCAATATTTCTTGCATTTTTTGAGACACTAATGGATAAAAATGGCTTTTGGCATCAGCAGTAGAATTACCGCCAAAAAAGCCAGTACCAGGACATGTTTTAATTGCATGACCTTCACCGTTATCCAACACTCTTTCGCCTGAATTAATATCCCACCAATGATGGTATGTGATGCTGTCAATGGTTGGAGTTAAGCCATATTTTATCATAAGCAAGGCAGTGACTGTAATAATCGTTTCCCTTTGCTCAGGGGTCATTTGTTCATCATCAAAGTTTCCTAAATTTTCAATTGCTAATGCATCCGCCTCGATCGCATGCATCACCGTTTTATTAAGTAACCCAAATGAACCTTCTGGAGGTGTATTAAATGGTCTGCCTACCGCCACTGTTCCATCTGGAAATGTCGTCAATTGCTGGCTGATATCACTCCAACCCATTCCATTTACATGATAATCCTTCATTCCGCTTAATAAAGTAAAATGATTGGACCCGTTAAATTGCTGATATGACGGCTGGTACGTATGATGAATCTGAACTTTTCCTACTTTTCGGGTGAACTCATGGTTTAATATCCAATCCTTAAACTCTTCCCTTGTCATTAGAATAAACTGACCTTGCATGTTCAACGGATATGGAGGAATCCTTAGTTGCTGCCCTACATAAATGATATCAGACGTAAGTCCATTTGCTGTCTTTATTAACTGGACCGTGGAATTAAATGTTTGAGAAAGCTTCCACAACGTGTCCCCGGGGACTACCTTGTACATAATAGGTACCCTTAATTTCTGGCCGACTAAGAGAAGATCTGATTGTAATCCATTAATTCGTTTCAGGTCCTTTACTGTGGTCTGATAGGAATTGGCAACTTTCCATAAGGTATCTCCTGACTTTACATCGTATAAATTCCTTAGATTATTCGCTGCAGACGCAGGGGCCACACCCAGCATAATAGAAAAGATTAAACTTAAAACAAGCACAACATATTTTTTCATCTTCACTGTCCTCTCATGATGACTTTAAAACAATACCTTATAATAATCTGTAAATAAAAATGAAATTATTCTGGTTCATTAAGCGTTGGTCCAGTTGTTCTACTTTTATCTTAGTACTAGAGACTTTTCTCTATACAAAAAAAAGCGAACAGCTTAACTCTTCGCAATAGATCATCCTTATTTAACAAATACAAGTCTTCTTCTTTTTTCCAATTCGGTCCTTGAGTTCTACTTTCTTAATATAATCCGTTGCAAGAGGAACCTTACATGCTGTATTGCCGACGTCTACGTACACTTTTCCTATGAAATCTGCGACTTGTTTCGCTTCTTCTGTCAACTCTTTTACAAAGCTGCCGACCGAAATGACAAAACCATTCATTACATACCGTACCCGATTCCGTTCTTCATGAATCGTCTCTTTGATTTGGTTCAATAAAGATCTAATTTCAGCAATATCAAGTAGTTCATCCGGGGTAATGGATAAATAGTTTGCATAGGTACTCCAGCCGCAAACTGCAATCATTTCTTCCTCCGATTTCATCCATTCTTTTGCTAATTCAAGAGCATATTCACTTTCAGCTGCCACTCCGGCAACTGTGTATTCCGCGAGCATATACCAGTATGCTTTTCTAGCCCACTCCTGTATGGTCTCCTTTTTCATTTGCTTCGGATTGATTGAAAGACCAGCCAAATACATGGCATCAGAATTGCCTGAATCATATAATCTCAAGGCCAACTCGTGATCCTTTTTCACATACTTCACCAGTTTTTTTAAATCTCCAACTTTTACGCCAAAACAAGGCTCCTTTACGCCATGATTCGAAAAAGTTCGCTTTGTCTGCTCGGAGCCTAATTCTTCAAGCTTTTGCATGATTTCCTCATACGTCATACTCTTCACCTTCTCTTCACCTTCTCTTACCTTCTTAATTACTTACAGCAATCGATAAAAAGATATCCTCATCATATCACTCAATACCTTACATTAATTCGATGTTCACTGAAAAAGTCCTTTCATTAATAATAGCCTTGTATCGACAGAAATCCATACTCTAAACGAAGTGCAGGTAATCTAGCCGGAAGCCATCGCATTATTGAATCAAGCATCGGAACATAGTTGATTCTACACAAAAGGAACAGGACATCACTTCGATATCCTGTTCTTTCTGAACTTTTACCATTTCACTACTGATGACTTCCTTTGTATTTCGGCATATAGATCACGGCTTTAAATAAATCACCGTCCACTTGTATGAGAAATCTCCCCTTTTGAATTTCAATCAGGCTTTTAGTAATCGATAGTCCTAAACCGCTGCCTTCACTTAACCTGGATTCATCACCTCGTGTAAAACGCTCCATTAATTCTTCCTCTGAGATGTTTAACTCATAGGCTGAAATATTTTTAAAGGTTAGCAAAATTTCATTCCCTTTTTTTTCGATATCGATATACACTCTTGAGCCTTTTAGTGCGTATTTGAATATATTGGACAGCACATTTTCAATCGACCTCCAGAGTAATCTTCCATCTGCAGACAAATAGACTTTCTCCTGTGGATGGTTCATCTTAAAGGTTAATTCGGCTTCTTCGATTTTGTCGCTGACTTCACCTAGGCCCTGATTCATTAGTGATACGATATCAATTTTCTCCAAATGCACAGGAATATTGCCGCTTGAAGCTTTAGCTGCTTCAAATAAATCATCTGTCATCACTTTCAGACGCTTTGACTTCTGCTCAAGCACCTCAATATATTCTGCTATCTTTGATGGGTCATTCTCATGTTTCAATAGATCCACATAAGTAATGATCGAGGTCAATGGTGTTCTTATATCATGTGAGACATTCGTGATCAGCTCCGTTTTTAACCGCTCACTTTTCAGTTCATTATCAACGGCCTTATTCAACCCATCTGTGATGCTATTAATATTCGCTGCAAGTCTGCTAAACTCTCCTTTTCCACTTACCTCAATGCTATGGTGAATATCTCCATTCTTTATTTTCTCTACCCCTTCCTGGATCGCTTGAAATGATTTAATTTTCTTTAGGGCAAACCAAGCTGCAAACCCAATGGTTACCGGGAAGATGAAAAAAGTTAAAGCGATCAGAATCGGATATCCAATAACAAGTAAGACCGTTTTTAAACCGACACTGCCGCTCGCATACACATCCCTAATAAATGAAGCGAACTTATAGAGCAGAATATAGATGAATGAATGCTTCATGAAGGTTCGATTTTTTATATGCCGAACCAATGATAGAACTAACATCAATCCTACTGAAGCAATCGGGACTGTTATGGGAAGAACCCATCTACTGATATTTCCAATTGTAACAGCCTCCATTAAAACAACCCACAGTGTGATAAGTCCTAAGCATAGTGCAATATTGATGTCATTATATAACTTGTCTAAAGGATGTAACTGCACTTCTTCATCCTTAAACGATTTCCGTCCGATTACTAGGATCAAATAGACAAACGATAGAATGAAACCAATGGAAAATCCGATTAAACGATATACGCTTTTTACAGCAGCCGCTTTATTATCCTTCCACTCAGTTATATTTTCTTGTAAAAACTTCTCCGTAAAAGCGATATACATAACATGGCTTTCCGGATCCAATTCATCCATATAAGATATTCTGCTGAACAAATGTTGATTCTCTTCTATTTCTTTAGGATATAACTCTCTTTTATAATTCTCAAACAGCATATAGGACGGATACGTCTTGAAGTATTCTTTTTCGCCTTTTGCACTGTTTGTATAAGTAGTAACACCATCACTTACATAAAATAAAGGGTCCTTGTATTCTTCTATGCGTTGCAGTAATTGATGATAAACCTTTAAATCATCCTTAATTAATTGTTCTTTTTGTTGGCCAATCTTTTCAGCGTATTCTTCTTGAAACATTTCATGATTTTTCGCTTCACTTGCGTCCGGATTGTATTGGAGAGAATTCGCTTGAAAATCGTAAAAAAGATTTTCTTCTGCTAGTCTTAGTTCCTCTTCACTGATCGTTCCGCTATTTACGATATTTTCTTCGCTCTTGTATTCTGTTAATAAAGTGGTCAGGTCGCTAATAAGACCTTCACTTTCCTGCACAAATGAAAGGCTATGAAAGTAATCTTTTTCAAAAACGATACTGAAATTACTATCCCTAATGATAACTACATCAACAAACGCTTTTATGGCACCTGTAAAACAGAGGATCACCATGATAAAAACTAGTATTTTTGTTACTAGTGAATGGCTATATTTTTTCAACTTTGTATCCAACTCCCCACACCACCTTAAGATATCTTGGCTCTTTCGGATTAATTTCAATTTTCTCACGAATTTTTCTAATATGAACAGCTACGGTATTTTCCGGACTATAGGCCGTTTCATTCCATACCTTTTCATAAATCTCCTCAATCGAGAACACTCTTCCCGCATGAGCCGTCAATAGCTTCAAAATTTTATATTGTACCGGGGTAAGATGGACTTCATCCCCATCGACGTTAATAGTTTTGCTATCATCGTCAATCAAGAGACCGCCTGAGTGATAAACATTGTTTTTGCTCTCAAGACCTCCTAATGTGGTATATCTTCTCAGCTGTGATTTCACCCTTGCAATCAGCTCTAACGGATTAAAGGGCTTCGTTATATAATCATCCGCTCCAATATTTAAACCCAATATTTTGTCGTAGTCCTCTGATTTGGCCGAAAGCATTATCAGCGGAATCTTATGATCTTCCCTAATCTTCCTTGTAGCTGCGATTCCATCCATCTTAGGCATCATAATATCCATAATGACCAAATGAATCTCAGTATCATCGATCAGCTGCAAAGCTTCTTCTCCGTTAAAGGCCTTAAGCACTTGAAAGCCTTCATTTTCCAAGTAAATTCCAATCGCATCCACAATTGCTTTATCATCATCACAAACCAAAATGTTCATGAAAAACCACCTCTATATATATAATCGTACATTATCTATCACCTCTGTATTATCATCTAAGAGAATCATATCAAGCAAATCTTAACAAACCCCTCATATAAATCTTAAGATTTTCTTACGATTGGGTCGGAGGGACAGGTCCGTTGATCCAGTATGCCTCTGTTTGGCAAATTATTTTGGGCAGTACACCCAGTTAAGTGCTTATTGGAATGAACATATAAAAACGCATGGATCATAATTTCATCCATGCGCTTTTTTACACCTTGTTCTTCTAGTTTTAAAATCCAATTGGAGTATTGAGTCTAATTCTAATTAATCAGGTTACAATCCCCTGTCTGGAACAATATCTACTTCAACTTCTTCATAAGGAGTTTCCTCATAACTTTTGATAAATCCATTTCTCATAATTTCTTTTTTACTGATTACTTTTTGGATAATCTTAACCGAAACCTTATCTTCAAAAGGAAATGGTCGAATCGAAACGGTATGCTGATCACTCCAGTTAAGCGTCATTTTCTCCGTCACTTCTTTCCCTGGTTCCTTCGGAAGTGCGATTCCATTTTGGAAAAAGTAATGTTCGTTTTCCTTTGAAACACCTGGTTCATTCAAACAGAGGTAAAGGGAAAAATCATCTCCTAATCTTAACATTCCATAATGAAAATCAAACAAATCCGTGTCAAAATCCTCAAGAGATTCTATAATTCGCTGCTGCCGTATCCTCTCTTGTTCAATAAAGGCAGCAGCAGCTGTAGATGAATCATGCAGTAAAAATCGAGAATAATGTCTGCTGCAAAGAAGGGCTGCATAAGGGTCATGTTTTTCCACTTCGTCAATGCCAAACGTATAGATAACCGTTTTAGGTGATAGAGGATAATTTGCAAATGTATACGGTGCCTGTTTATGATCATTCCAAAATGGCTGCTGATCAAAAAGTCTCCAACCGTAGTCATGATATCGAGTGGCATAATCGACGGACTGCCTATACTTCTTTCCATGAAAAAGAGAACCCATCCATTTCTTCATGATTTCACCAGACACGATTGCATGGTTGTCTTGTTCGATCAGAATAAATTCGTTCTCTCGCTCTCTTACAATCATGGTACGTCCCCCTTTTATTCAAAATAACCTTTTTATTTAGATAACCTACTATAATTTCTTCTTTTCGTTCTTAACGATGCATATAGTGATAAGAATCAGTTTTCATTGTCACAGTCATTCCATTTTGAAACTGACTAGTGCTGTGGAACTTTAGTAGCTTCAAGTATTCTATATTCAGCAAAGGATGTGTGGAACTACATGAATTTAAAAGCGTTTATTAAATTATATCAAGATTTTTTACAAGAGAGTGAACAGAAGGGTTGGAAGATTGAAGTTCTAATCGAGGAGTTCGGGAATTACCTCGCATCCATAAAAAATATTGAAGGAATTGAAGTTCAATTCTTTATCGAACTGGACTTAGAAAATAGTGAAAAGCTAAGCGATACAACGAAGCAAAGCAACCTGAATTATGGCGTGATAAGAAAGAAAGGTGAAGGTGATGCATTTGCCAAAGAAGTGTTGGATGCTTTTCACGAATATTGGTCAAAGCATTCAGTAAAACGGAAAACGTTTATCATCTATAAACCATAAGCAATGAATTTTAAGATGTCTTTGGAAAATAAACGAGCGATTCCTCTTAATCGAAGGATCGCTTTTTATTTAAAATACGCTTGCATGTCAGAAATGTAAATCGTCATAAGGATTCCAGTCTTTCATTTTATCGATTAAGTATTGCACTCCCTATAATAAATAGGCTTTATAGTGTAAGTAGAAGAAAAACTGCAAAAGACTTAATCGATTTAGTCGAATGATTTTCAACTTTTTCAATACATCATTGAAAATTAATAATCTCAAATAACAAAACAAATGCCTGAAATAGAATATCGTTTTAAACTACGTTTACCCATTAATAGCATGGTTAACCACGGGATTAATATAATGGACAAATTAAAAACCAAATGCCTCTTTTTTGCCATAGCCCTTCACCTCAACTGCTTATTCTACTCCTTCTTAAAATATCCAATTTCAACAAAAAAACCGCCCTTTTTGAGCGGTCACTATACCTTCCTATCTATTGAAAACAAAAAGAGATGACCATGTTCAGCAATCACTCCCTTTATCTTCTCTTCCCCAATCGATATCCTGTAAGAAAAACAGCTAATGTAAAACCGCTAAATACAAGTATCGGGCTTAATTCTTTCTTATGACGATTCCAAAACTCTACATAAAAACTAACTAATTGATTTTCTGTTATCAAATAATAATGAAAAACAATAACCCCTGCCAAAAAGAGCATAATCGAAAATCTAAACAAAGTTAACCAATCTATCTCATTCTTTTTCTTTCTTCTTTTACTCTTTGATTTTTTATTTTCTGAAGATCTAGGTTGGTCTACTTTTTCTAGAAGAGATTTTCCTTTTGGCATAGATTGACTCCTTTCAAAGGATAATCAACGATTATTTTTTTCTTAAAAAATCTTTCCTAAACGATTGATGCCTTTTTCAGATGTAAGAATCATGTCATCAAACAGCTCTTGAACAGTAGGAATGGTGTCGATCAAACCGATTACCTGTCCTGCCCAGCCAAAGCCTTCTGCTTCATTTCCTTCGTAGATAAAACGGCAATTTGCTGACCCGCTAATCATCTCTTTCAGATTTTCATAGGTTGCACCTCTATGCTCACGTTCGATTATTTCCTGAGCATATCCTGATTTCAGTACCCGTCCCGGTGCTCCTAATGTTTTCTTAATAATCACTGTATCCGTTTCTTTTGCCTGAAGGATCGCCTGCTTATATTTCTCATTTGCATGAATGCACTCTTGAGTAGCAATGAAACGAGTCCCCATTTCAATCCCTTCTGCTCCAAGTGTCAATGCAGCCAATAAACCGCGTCCATCGCCAATTCCTCCGCTGGCTAAGACAGGAATGGATACAGAATCAACGACACGGGGAATCAGTACCATCGTACCAATGTCATCACGTCCTAGATGCCCCCCGCCTTCCTGGCCGACTGCCATAACTGCATCCGCACCAAGTTCTTCCGCTTTTTGTGCCTGTCGGACTCCCGAAACCAGTACGAGCGTTCGAATATTTTCTCCTTTAATCCGTTCAAATACAGGCTGAGGGTTTCCTCCTGTGATCGAAATGGCCGGTACCTTTTCCTCAATGGCTACCTCCAGTAAGTCCTGATATTTCCCATCATGCCGTGCAATGGCAAAATTGACACCGAACGGTTTATCTGTAAGGGAACGCACTTTACGAATTTCTTCACGTAGTTTTTCCGGTGTCCCAAGCGTCGCAGCTGTAATTTGTCCAAGTCCTCCTGCATTCGAAACAGCAGCCGCCAGTTCGGCATATGCAAGGTAAGCAAGACCTCCCTGTACTATTGGGTATTTAATGCCAAAAATTTCTGTTACACGTGTTTTCAAAATGTCTCTCACTCCTTATCGATGTTAAAGCTGTCTGGTTACATATTCGACCCAAAGAGTTAGAATCCTGTCATTATATGTACAAAAAAACAGACTCTGCAAAAAAGAGTCTGTTTTCTTCTTTTATTACGTTTTTTCACTTAAATATTAATAATACACGGTCGTTTTGACTAAATCCTGGATACTTCCATCTTTTGCACTTCTTGTATATACCCAAAGTTCGCCAGTGTTGGATGAAGGATTTCTATCAAATGGCACCGTACTACTAAAAGTTCCATATGCAGGAGCACCAATATCAGCCGTTGTAAAACGTTCGTTTGAAACGATAACTCCGTTATCATCTCTTAATTGATGCAGCACATTGGCCTCAAAAGCCCTTGCTTGCCCTTCTACACTTTGTCCAGAAGTCACTTTTGTTCCTGGCAGCGGGTTCCA
Organism: Niallia oryzisoli; assembly: GCF_036670025.1. NCBI lineage: Bacteria > Bacillati > Bacillota > Bacilli > Caryophanales > Bacillaceae > Niallia > Niallia oryzisoli. Next base: position 3,594,356 of record NZ_CP137640.1, read on the forward strand.
CACGAAAATATTTCTTGAGGTATTTTGGGGAAGAATTAGCTGGTATCCCGCCCATATCACGTCTGGTTGAAATCCCGGTCGTCCTTGGTTCGCGCTTATGATGTTTTGTAGAGGAATCCCAAACCTCCGCGAAATACTGAACAATGAATCCCCCATTTGAATTTCATAGATAAATGCAGGGATGATTAATGATTGACCAGAGTAAATAATATTTGGATTTTCTATATTATTAATACCGGCAACTAAATCTACAAACGTACGAAACTTATAAGCAATCGAATGTATGGAATCTCCAGGGTTCACAATATAAGAAACCTTTCCTGTAGTCGTTAGGTCTGGAACTGCTAATAGATTTCCTGGAAAGATAAGCCCTGGATCGGTAACAGGAGGAAACAAATGATTTATTCTCAAAATTTCTTGAACAGAGCTTCGATACTTTTGTGCGATTGAATAAAGAGTATCTCCGGGCCGAACGGTATAAAGATAATTTTTCCTCGTGATGATTGGCACAGTTTTCACTCCATTTTAGATTTCATAAAACAAGATTCATCTTGTAATCGTGAATGCAGTAATTTAAGAATGTATTAGAATTAATATTTAAATACCCCAAGGCGGGTAAAATGACGATTACCGAAATCAAATCGAACTGGATATCCATATGCTTCTGTCAGCTTATCTAATAACTCTTGATTAAAATTAAATGCGGCACCAGGAGGGTCATAGATGGAACCTGGCTGAATATGTTCAACATGTATCACACCGAACTTCTTTTCATCCTCTTCCGTTTCCGTATAAACTTGGTAACCCATTTCTGGCCTAATGATATACGGAGTAATCATGTCATGAAGCTGTTGATTTGTTAATTTATTCATCGGATTGGCAGGAGGATGCTCTATCATTTGTGTTTTCAATGAAGTCATACACCCTTTTAGCGACTCCTTACAAGCAGCCAGCTCATTTCGAATCTGATAATAATCTGTTGTAACCGAAAGTGTAAGTGTTTCCTCATCCCAATTCACTTTTGCTCCTACTTTTGAAAACTGTGAAATAGGGACATAAACATAAGGATATTGAGCCCCTTCAGGCTGATAATTAAGGGCTTGATACGGAAATACATTAATATTTTGGTTATTAACATTAACCGGCTGGTCAACTGTATAGGCCGTTACAGGCTTGTATTGCCGATAATCATATCCACCACTACTTGAATACCAGTTCCCTTGTGGAACATATGGGAAGTAATTCATGTCAGGAACTCCTTTATCCACAGAAATTAATTGGCCATATAATGTATTCCCCTATTTTCTTTTGGTTACTAACTGTAAAACAACCTTATATCCCGACTTTTCTGTTTCTACTAAGTGCACCATACTTGCTAGAATACTATCCTCACGTTAAAATTAAATTTTGCGAACATGATTTTCACACTTAAATGTTTTCGTAGTATATCTTAGGGGGATCGACATGAACGTAATAGAGGTTCAGAATTTACGGAAAGAATTCAAATCGCACTTAAGCCGGTCCGGGTTATCCGGGGCATTTCGCGACTTGTTTACAAGAAATTATAAAATCCATGCGGCCGTTGATAATATTTCCTTAACCGTAAAGCAAGGAGAAATGGTCGGCTATATCGGGGAAAATGGTGCCGGAAAATCTACGACAATTAAAATGTTGACAGGGATTCTTACACCCACATCAGGTTCCATTATCGTAAATGGGATGAATCCCCACAAGCAGAGGGAAGAATTTGTTAGAACAATCGGTGTTGTATTCGGACAACGGTCACAGCTATGGTGGGATATTGCCGTTCAAGAATCGTTCCGGTTATTGAAAAAAGTATACCGCGTTTCGGATGCGGAATATAATCGGCATATGGGCCATGTCATCGAAACATTAGAAATTGGTCCATTATTAGATAAACCTGTACGAAAGTTGTCACTTGGCCAACGTATGCGCTGCGAATTAGCTGCCGCTCTGATCCACAATCCTCCCCTCCTCTTTTTAGATGAACCGACAATTGGACTGGATGTTTTAGTCAAATTAAAGATTCGTGAGTTTTTGAAAGAAATCAACAAGGAATATAAAACAACCATATTGTTGACGACACATGACTTAACAGATATCGAAGCTCTTTGTGAACGGGTCGTCTTATTGGATGAAGGTAAAATTATTTACGATGGGAAGCTGAATCAGCTCCAGACCCATGCAGTGGAAGGAAAACAAGTCGAATTCGAATTTTTAGCAGAAATGACAGGAAGCAGTCTGCCAAGTTTGAATCAAGTTCAATGGGAGCAAAAAGATGCGACAACCTGGCTGGCTAATATTGATGGTGACGAACAGCTTGTATCTCATTTAATCAGTTCTGTAGTACAAAAGAATCCAATTAAAAACGTGAGAATCAACGAGATTTCTACCGAAGAGATTGTCCGTAAGATTTATGAAGAAGGAATGGCCCTTTCATGAGTATGTATATCGAAATGATTCGAGTTCGTTTTTTAATGATGCTAGCCTACCGGACAAACTATTACAGCGGCATTCTCATTTACAGTATTAACATCGGAGCCTACTATTTCTTATGGTCTGCGATCTATGGCGGGAAAGAGGAGATTCAAGGATTATCGATTCTGCAAATGACGACCTACGTAGCTATCGCCTGGATGGCGCGGGCTTTTTATTTTAACAATATTGACCGTGAAATTGCGGCTGAAATTAAAGACGGGAAAGTGGCAATCGAAATGATCCGTCCCTATAGCTATTTAGGGATGAAAACCATGCAGGCCTTAGGTGAAGGAATCTTTCGCTTATTGTTCTTTTCTGTCCCGGGTCTGATCATTGTGGCGCTGATTTTTCCAATCAGCTTTTCAGCGAGTCCGTCAACATGGCTGTTTTTCTTCGTCTCGCTCCTATTTAGTTTTATCGTGAATACACAAATCAACCTGCTGACAGGTATAATGACATTCTTTTTATTTAATAACGCAGGGTTAATCCGTGCGAAACGGGTCGTCATCGATTTATTCTCAGGACTCCTGCTCCCGATCTCATTTTATCCTGGGTGGGCTCAGGACCTGATGACCTATTTACCATTTCAAGCAATCAGCTATGTTCCTAGTATGATTTTTACAGAAGGCTTTGCGGGCCAGGAAATTACGAACGCGCTCTTGCTTCAGGCTGTCTGGGTATTGATCCTGCTGATTCCGATTCGCTTGTTATGGTCGCTGGCAAAAAAACATTTAATTGTACAAGGAGGCTGAATCATGTTTTATGTTTCGATGTTCTTTCAATATGCCTCTCAGTATTTAAAAACAAGGTTCACCTATCGTGTCGATACGGCTGTTGAAATCCTATCAGACTTATTGAATCAAGCCGTGAATTTAATATTCATTTTAGTCGTCTTTGGTCACACATCACTATTAAGCGGCTGGAATCGCGATGAAATCATTTTTATCTATGGATTTTTCCTTGTTCCCTATGCATTATTTTCTGCATTCTTTAACATATGGGATTTTAATGAAAGGTATATCGTAAAAGGAGAAATGGACCGCGTCTTAACTCGTCCCGTTCACAGCCTGTTCCAGATCATTATGGAACGGATGGAGCTGGAATCTTTATTTGGAGTGATAACTGGACTTGCCGTAATGGGGTATGCCGGAATGAATTTAGGCTTAGCCTTCACTTGGTATGATGTATTGATCTTTCTTATCATGGTGATTGGCGGGATGTTTATTTATGCCGGTATTTTTCTTTCCATCGCAACAATAGGCTTTTGGTCAGACAGCCGGACTGATATTATGCCGACAATGTATAATATCAGCAATTACGGACGCTACCCTGTTAATATTTATAACAAGATCATTCAATTTGTCTTAACATGGATCCTCCCCTTTGCCTTTGTCGGGGTCTATCCTGCTTCATATTTCTTAAAAAGAGAAGAATGGTATGGATACGCCTTTTTAACCCCTGTCATGGGAGCCGTTTTCTTTGGATTGGCTGTTCTGTTATGGAATACGGGTGTTAAAAAATATCGCGGGGCTGGGAATTAATTTGATAAAAAATTTAAAAACGAGCTAGGGTTTGTATGGACCTTAGCTCGTTTTTAGATAGTTTAGCAATAGCCTTATTTAAATAATTATTCATTGGCAACTCTGGAATTTCTCACATCGTCTCAGATATGATTCAATTAGTATAAAGCTATTGTCATCTACAAGTAATTCTGGATGCCATTGAACAGCAAACAAAGGAACCCCATTATCTTTTAATTCGTATGCTTCCACCAAACCGTCCTCCGCCCAGGCAAGAGGCGTCAGTGCTTCTGCAAGCTGATCAATTCCTTGATGATGATAGGAATTCACCTCAATACTTTCTCCTAGTAAATCCTTCATCCAGCCTCTCATTTCTACGGAATGGACCGGTTTACTATAACTGTCTGAAATATGTGGAATACCACTCCCAACCTCTGAAAGCTCTTGATGCAGCGTACCGCCTAACGCTACATTAATAATCTGGAATCCTCGACATATCCCGAGTACAGGGATTCGTCTTTTTATCGCAAAATGAACAGCTTGAATCTCAAACAAGTCCATTTTTTTATTACAGTTGACCGTTAATGGATGTTTGGCAGCCCCATACAAACTAGGCTCAATATCTTCAAAACCGCCATTTAACACCAATACATCCAAGCGTTGAAGAATTTTCACATCATTATCAATATCAATAATTAATGTTTCGTAACCTAATTTTTGAAAAAAGGTCAATAAACTGGTTGGTACAAATGTAATCGGCAGCGGTGGTGACGCATTATTTAACCAATCTTGACGCCCAATAAAACCAACGACTCCTTTATTCATCTATAATGCTCTAACCTCTTTTCCATACTAGATTTCCATGGCTTCATTCTCACTAATCCATGGATATGCTTCATAATCAGTTCATAATCCTGACGATCAATCGCCAGCCAATTGTCATCCGGAATTTCTTCATATACCGAATAATCCCACACTTCTGCCCCTAGTAAAGCAGAAGTGAGATTTTCATATTTGCTTAATTCCTCTTTTAAACGTTGGTTTTCCAGAAATAGATCCTTTTCCCGTAAATGTTCCTCCATCCTTCCTCTCCTTTCAAAATCAAATTCGCTCCGTGAGAATTTGCGCCCGGAAATTTATCGGGCTCGCTCGATAAATTTCCCTTAAAAAATCCGAGGCATCCGCCGGAGGCTTAACTTCATTCAGCAGGTTTTGAAGCCCTACAGAATCAGAAAGCCTATTTGCATTCATCCCCTTAACTTTATAAGTGAAGGAGTTCTACTGAATGAAGTTAAAGAACTTCAAAGTATTCTCTCTGTTCCCATTCAGTGGTTTCTACCTCGGCATTTGGAATATTTTCTTCTTGAACATATTTTAAATAACGTCCATATTCACTTTCCTTCACAGCCACCATATATTTCACAAAGCTTTCGCCAAACTCTTCTTTAAATAACTCACTTCTCTTCAATTCATTTACCGCTTCTTGTAAGGTGTTCGGAAGCTTTGTACGATCGTTATCATATGGAGTTTCACTTGGTTCACCCGGTTCAATCTTATTATCAACTCCGTATAAGCCTGAAACGATTTGCGAAGCCATATACAAATATGGATTGGCTCCTGGTTCGCCGATACGATTTTCAAAATGAGAGGAAGGATCCCCTGCGTTTCCATGTACATTAATCATGACACCGCGGTTAAAAATTCCCCAAACCGTACTGGTTGGCGCTAATGAATTTGGTTTTAATCTCTTATAGCCATTAATGGTAGGCGTTGTAAAGACGGATGCTGCTCTCGCATTCTCTAGGATACCTCCAATATAATGCCGGCCGAATTCACTGATTGCCTGATTTTCATCCATAAATATGTTGTTCCCCGTATTTTTATCGATAATCGATTGATGTAAATGCCAGCCGCTAGAACAGAACCCTTTCAAATGTGGTCTGCACATGAAAGTCGCCATATACCCATATTTTCGCGAAATTTGTTTCGTTGCAATTTTAAAATACATCATCGCATCCGCTGCTTCCATTCCCTCTAATGGATCAAACACAAATTCATATTGCCCCGGTCCCAATTCATTCTCCATCGTCCGAAGCGGAATGCCCATTTTTAATAGATTCTCCGCCAAAATATCCAGGATTTCGTGAATTTCTTGATTATGTGGCTCCGCTTGATACCATAAACCATGTTCGACCGTACTGACCTTCGGTGCTGCCGGCGGCAAACCTAGATCACCGTTATGTTCGATCGCAAGCATTGGGTCCTCAATTTTAGTCAAATACCACTCAATTTCTAACCCAACCATACTCTCCATTCCCCGCATTTTTAGTTTATCTAAGGCTTTCCGATACACCTGTCTTGCCGAATAAGGAACGGGCTGGCCATCATTGAAATAAATGTCACACATCACCATGGCCTGTCTATCTGCCCATGGAATCAATTTAAAGGAATGAGGATCTGGTACAAGAGTGATGTTTGGACAGCCTGTCATTTCAGGAACACCATAGCCGCCGCCTGGAATGAACGGGTTAAAAACAAGAGCATAGGCAGAATCAAAAATAAAGGTACCTGTGCTAATATTTAAACCATTTTTTAACGACTTAATAAAACCTTCTTTCGGTACTCTTTTACTTTTTAACACCCCTTGGTGATCCACCCATGCAATACGAACAATGAGAAAATCATGATCCTCCAGCTCTGCTACTATTCTTTGAGCCGCTTCTTTTTGCTCCTCTGTCCATAAGCGATGATTACTAATAAATCCACCCTCTAATTTTGATAGAATGGTTTCAGCCATACCTCTCACGATCCTCTCCTATTATTTTTCAATTGGTTATTGGTAGATTTACAGCATAAACGTCATATTTTCATGTCCTTGATCGGAATTAATTAAATTCACCATTTTTACGGCGATTTTCCATTGGTCCTTATCTTTTTGTAATTTATAGCCATACCAGCCGCTGTATTGTCTTAACTCTCCTACTCTCAATTCCGCAAGAGTAAAATTACAGCGGGCAAAGACGGTATCCTGACTATCTCCAAAACCTAATTCAAAGTTGCTAACCAGCCTTCGCGTTCTTGACATCGGCAGCTGGGAATACGCATAGCCCGTACGTAACCGGTAAATGCGGTCTTCCAATCTTCTTCGATCATCAAATGCATGACTAACCTCGATTCGAGGGTCTCCTCCACCAGGTGTAATCGGAATCCAGTAGAGAGATTTGTCGGTATAAAGCGAAAGAAATTCATCAAAACGATATTCATCCAGCAATCGGCATTCTTTAATAATGAGCTTCGTACATTGGTTCACTGTCTTGCTATCGTCCATCTCTAAATCAGTATCCCATATGGCTAATTCTTTGATTAATTCACTGTAAAAGGTATCATTAATATAATAGGAATATAGTGATGTATTCGATTCCTGTGCTTGTTGATTACTCAAAAGTATTTCTCCCTTCCGCTATTTAATAGACTGATAGTTAGTTGCAGAGGCATTGCTCATAATCCTTTTCCATTCATTGAAATATCCTCTCATCGGCAGCTCATCAGTTACTGGTGCGGTAATCACTCCATTTGAATCAATATGATGTGTTTCCGTTAAAGTTAAGCCCCGATTGAAAAATACCCATTCTGCTTCAGGAATAGACAACCCTCTCTGTCCTTCTGCCCAGTTCGTTACATCATCCGGTTCTCCAAAGGCAGGAAAATCTTCTTGCGTTCTCATCCGCAGGTTATTAATTTCATCGGGATGGCCATCAATTGTAGTGGCATACCAAGTAATTTGTGTTTTATCCACAGCAATTGGTTCAATTACTTGTATTTGGTTCCCGACAAAAAGGAGATTCGGGAAAATCGTTAAATTCATTTGTGATCCTACAGCTTGATCTAAATAACGATAAGCTTTTTCTCCATATTTCTCGATCATCTGTTCTTCAAATACCTCTCTTCCCGGCTGTGGTCTTTGCTGATTCCACATACTTCCAGCTCCACCACGATGGGCTGGCCTTTGATCAAGGAAGATATGGCCATTTCCTAGATATTGAACGTACATAGGTCCATCATCTGGCTTTTGAGTAAAATAGACCATGTCTTTATCTTCTATCCCTTCTTCCTTATATCTCTCGTTAATTCCCAGCAAAGAACGATGGGAAAAAGTAACATGATAGCCATCAGCCGCATTATCATAGACAAATTTCCAATTACAGCTCATTAATTTTCGATGCGCATTACTATTCACCCGAAGCTTTTCAGGACCACCGTTATGCTCCATCCATTGATCAATAAGCTCTTTGGCATTACCTAAATATTCCTCCAAACTTGGACCGTTCTCGTTTAAGGTTCCAAAGATTAACCCTTGATACGTTTCGACCCGAATCTGTATTAAGTTAAATTCTGGAGAATGTAATTGATCCCCATAGGCTTTCGGCCAAGGAGCCCCGATAAAGGAACCATCGTTTTTAAAATTCCAGCCATGATATGGACAAGCAAATTGCTTTGAATTCCCTTTTTCCACCCGACAAAGTGTCGATCCTCTATGGGAACAACGATTGAATAACGCACGGATTTTTCCTTTTTGGTCCCTTACAATGATGATTGGTCTTTTTCCGAGATATCCTGTTTTATAGTCATTCATTTTCGGAATTTCACTTTCATGGGCAAGATAGACCCACGTGCTTCTACCGTATATTTGTATCATTTCTTCTTCAAAAAGCTGTGGATCTGTATAAACAGAACGGTGGACCCGATCCTTTTGAACCAACTGTTCCCAATTATGCATACTCTAACCTCCATTGAATCATTATTCATTACCATCACTCTCTATAAAAATACTGAATCTTCTGTCTATTGTAAACTGAATCCATTGTAATAAATCTTTACACCTAGCAGATTTTTATTTATAAGATCAAGGCTATATTAAACTTGTTTTACCTTAAAATAGTTTAATAGGATAGCAAAAATAAGAATTACACCTGTAATGACTTCTTGCCAATAAGAGGATATACCTGATAGACTTAGTCCATTTTGAAGAACACCAATAAATAGAACACCTAAAGTCGTACCAATCACGGTCCCTTCTCCGCCTTTAAAAGAGGTTCCTCCTAATAGAACTGCAGCAGCTACTAATAACTCCATCCCCGAGCCTATGGTAGGAGAAACAGACGCTAACTTCCCAGTATTAATGATTCCGGCAATCCCTGCGTATAGAGCACTAATCCCATAAACAACAATGAGGATGAATGATACCTTAATTCCCGCCAATTTGGCTGCGATTAAATTCCCCCCTACAACATAAATCGCTCTCCCAAATTGGGTGTATTTTAAAAATAAATGGGTCAATACAAATATTGCTGCCATAAGGACGATAGGAACAGGAACCGGCCCAATTGAACCATTTCCTAGAAAACTAACAATTGGAAGATTTTCAGCATACTGAGTTTGGCCATCTGTCCACACATATACCGCACCACGAAACAAAGACATCGAGCCGAGTGTGACTACAAAAAAGTTTAAGCCTAACTTTCCAATCAAAAACCCATTTGTCAGCATCCCAAGCAGCAGGATGGCAATCAATGTTATCGCGATACTTACAAGCTCTGGAACACCAGCGGTCACTAAGTTGACAAGAATTAAACCGCTAAAAGCTAAGGTTGCCCCCACTGATAAATCAAAACCACCAGAGATTAACACCAACGTCATGGCCATCGCCATAATCCAGATAGCCGCAATGGAATTCAAAAGATTAATCCAGTTATTTGCAGTTAAGAAAGAGGGATTCATTAGCGTCATAATGATGCAAAGCAGGATTAATAGCGGACCAATTCCTACCAATTTAAAGGCATTCTTTTTTATCGTATGGTTTCGTTTTTGTAACTCTTGTTCCACAACCACATTATCCATGGTACGCCTCCTATAAAATCTTAATTTCCTGTCGCATAATACATCACCTGTTCTTCGGTCATTTCCTCTTGCTGCAAGATTTTCTGTAAGTTACCGCGGAACATCACCCCTATTCGATCGGCAATGCCGATCGCCTCTGGTAATTCAGAGGTCGAAACAATGACTGTCACTCCTTGCTCTGTTAATTCACGCAACAGCTTATAAATCTCAGCTTTCGCACCCACATCAATTCCTCTTGTTGGTTCTTCCAATAAAAGAAATTTAGGGTTTAACGCCAAGGCACGTGCTAGCACCACTTTTTGCTGATTCCCCCCTGATAAAGTTTTAATTAACGTGTGAATCGAAGGTGCTTTAATTTTCATATTTTCTTTCATCCGAAGAAACAGATCCTTTTCCGCTTTCCTCCCAATCCATTTCCAGAATGCTTTTTGACTGCGATGACTGATCATTGCATTTTCCATAATCGACATTTCAGCAATAATGCCTTCTGCCTTTCTCTCACCAGGGATATACGAAAATCCTTTATCAATTGCCTGCCTTGGGTTCTTAAAAGTTATTGACTGGCCGTTAACCTCTAATCCCCCTTTTGAAGGAAGTACTCCGAATAAACCTTTTAACAGTTCACTTCGGCCGCATCCATCCAAACCGGCAAAAACAAAGATTTCGCCTTTATTAATGGTGAACGAAACATTTCTGACTTGCTTGCAATGAAAATCACGAAAAACAATTACCTGTTCTACAGAAGGAATCTTTACTTTTGGAGGATAATAATCCTTTAATTCTCTCCCTACCATTGAAGATACAATTGAATCTTCATTTAGCTCTTGTTTTTTCAAATGACAAATATAGTTGGAATCCCTTAAAACGGTGACTGCATCACATAAGCGAATATATTCTTTTAAACGATGTGAAATAAATAGAATGGCAAGTCCCTTTGCTTTTAACTCATCTAATAATGTAAAAAGCTTCATCGTCTGGTCTTCTGATAAAGAACTTGTCGCTTCATCTAATAATAAAATTCTCGGATTAGAGGCTAATGCACGTGAGATTAATATTAATTGCTGTTTGTCAGGTGATAAAGTTTCAACAGGACAATCCAAATCGATTCCTGGCACTCCTAAACGTTCTAGATATTCTGAAGCTACCTGCTTATATTTTTTCCAATTCACAAACAGTTTGAAATCACGTCGTTTCCCCATGGCAATATTTTCTGCTACTGAAAGAGAGTTCACTAAAGAAGGTTCCTGCGTTACCATGGCCACTTCTCTCTGAAGAAGTCTATGTGACTCTTTTAAGGGTTGACCGTCATAGACGATCTCCCCCTGATCCTGTTTCTCCATCCCGCTAATGATTCGTAACAAAGTTGATTTACCTGATCCATTTTCGCCCGCGATTCCATGGATGCTGCCCCATTGGATTTTCATGGAAATATGGTTTAATGCCACGACACCTGGATAATGCTTTGTTATATTATTAACATCTAAGGCAAACCGACCGTTTTGTTCAAAAATCATTGGGCACCACTCTCTTTTAGTGCATCATATTGACGATCCTTTACTAAATCTAATTCTTCCTCCCAAGAAACAAATTCATCGACATTGGATGGATCAATTAATGGTGATGGAACAATCATTTCTTTGGCGATTGAATCTTTTGATTTTTCTACTACATACTGGTTGATAAAATCGACTTGAATGGCCCCGCTTTTGACTGGATTTATATTAAAGGTTGCATACACTTTTCCATTTTTCACAGCTTGGATTCCACCTTGTTCTGCATTAAACCCAACGACCATAATTCCATCCTTTTTATCTTCCGAATATAATTTTCCACCAGCATTACTAATCGCCTGTGATGCGCCAATCGCACTTTCATCGTTATAAGCAAATACCGCTTTGATATCTGGATTTGCTGTTAGTAAATTTTTCATTAAAGGTTCTGCACCTGCGATATTATCTGACGGATTATCCTGTTGACCCGCAAAAGTTAAATTGTCATAGTTTTTAAGTTCAGATTTATATTTATCCATGACAAAGAGATTTCCCGGAACAGGAATGGCAAAGCCGATGCCTGCCACTTCTGCGTCTGAATAAGAATCAGCGAATAATTGGGCAACTTTAATGGCAGCTGCCTCACGTCCAAGAATTAATTGATTAACCATTCCATAATCATTTCCGCCTTTTTGCACATTAAAATCAATCCCAAACATCGGAATATTCTTTTGTGCTACGCGGTCTAAAGCAGGCTGCAATGCTTTAGAATCTAATGGCCAGACGATTAATGCGTCAATGTTCTGCCCTAATAAAGTATTAATATTACTCGATTGTTTGCTTGCGTCGCCTTGGGCATCAATTCCCATTACTTCAAAACCATAGACATCAGCCCTAGCCTGGATGGCTTTATACCAGGTCTTAACTGAATTATTCGCCTCCATTGGAATCGAAACACCAATTTTTATATCGGAGGAGTTATTGTCTGTTCCCGAACTCACAGTAGATTCTGTTTTTCCACAAGCAGAAATGAATAAGATACTAATCATAAATATGATCATCAACTTTAGTTTCATATTGTTTCCTCCTAATAGTTAAGAAACGATTCATTCAAATAATCGAGTTTTATAAGGTCGGTCTAGAAAATGCAGTAAGGAAACTACTATCATTTAACACTTTTAAAAATACTTTTAAACCTTGATAGTCCAGCATGGGTCTATCAAGGTTTAAAGTATGTCATGGCGACTATTTATTATCTCAACAGCTGTTCAATTACGCCTTTCTTTTCATCGGGAATCACAACACCATATTTTTCTTTCGCAAACTCTTTTGAGATATATCCATAGCGAACCTCTTTTGCAACAATCTCAGCAGGGCGTTTTTTCGGGTCACCGTACCCGCCGCCGCCTCCAGCGAGTTGTCGATAGACGCTTCCCTTTGGTATATCAGAAATCAAATCCTTCGTAAAACTCTTGTATTCCCTTCCATCCGGAAATTGAATAGTAATATCATTCACAGCCCCATTGGTTCCCCCTAGGATGCCAGGAGCAGCTGTTGCTTCGCTGCCGCCGTCACCAAATACACTGGCTTGAACACCGTCTGCCTGAATCGTGAATTCCACTTCAACACCTAAGCCGCCTCTCCATTCGCCTGCACCGCAGGAATCTTGCGCATATTCATATTTGTGCAGAGTTAGAGGCAGGGTTAATTCAAACATCTCTGGATCCTGTGCAGCTAAAGCGCCCCCAGAAGCAATTAATCCAATATGGTCATAGCCGTCTGCCCCTTTTGTTCCACCACTTCCCCCTTTACTTCCATTTAATAGAATATCAACGAAAGGCTTTTGCGTGCGTTGGTCAGTTCCGTTTAAAATCGCACATAGCAGTGAATTCCATCCAGCTGTCACTTGGTCTGGTAAGGCTTTGGAAAGAGCAATAAAGATAGCTGAACAAATTTGATCACTTAAATGATTCCCAAAACCTGAGGCTGCTGGAAATAAAGGATTCAGCATGGTCCCCTCTAGTACATGGATTGAAATACACCGTTGAATTGCCTCATTATGAGCAATTTCCTGCTCAGTTAGCATGAAGAAGGAAATCATGACCGAGGAAATGGTAACAGGTAACGGCGCATTGACATATCCCTTCGTCTGTTGTGAAGTTCCTGTAAAATCAAAGTGCATATGTTCATCCTCTACGCAAACGGTCACTTTAATTTTCATCTTGGCCTCGTGATCAAAGCCATCATCAACGACTAGCCATTCCCCTTTATAAACCCCATTTGGAATGGTTTTAATGATCGACTTTGCCATTTTTTCTGTAGAATCAAAGATTTCGGAGATCGCTTCATTGACTATTTTCACACTATAATGATCAAGCAGTTTGACGAGTTCCTTTTCACCAACAGTACAACCGCCGACCATTGCTAAAATATCATCACCAACAACAGGCAATCGAACATTCCCCATCACTAAATCCCAAACATCTTTCAGCTTTTTCCCTTGGCTGAAAATTCTTAAAGGTGTGATGCGAATCCCCTCCTGCCATAAATCCGTCGCATATGGATTATAAGAACCTGGAACCGCACCGCCAACATCTGCTTGATGGGCAGTAATAACGGTCCAGCCAAATAATTCTCCCTTGTGAAAGACAGGTTTTAAGACCTTCCAATCGGAGTTTTGGTTTCCTCCTGTGAACGTATCATTATGAAGAAAAACATCTCCTTCATAGACATCACCTTTAAAATATTCCACTACTGCCTTTACGCCAGGTGCTGCTGCATATCCTAATATCGGAATATATTCAGTTTGCTCGATTAATACTCCGTCAGAGGTGTAGATCCCTAAAGAGAAATCTCGTCCTTCGACAAGCAAGGGCGAATGTGCACTTCTTTCAATAACGGCTCCCATTTGTCTCCCAATTGCTTTTAATCTATTAGAAATGACTGATACTAAAATTGAATCCATAGTGGTTATCCCTCCTTAATTGTCGCTGGAAGCAAACAGAAGATTATAATCCTTCATTTGAGACCCAGTATCTTTCATGATAAAATTGCCATTTTCATCTAATTTCATTTCAAATTCACTTGGGACAATAATGGTGGTAGTCGTCAATTCTACAATTGCCGGCCCAACGATTTCAGCGCCTGCTTTCATATAATCACCTTCATACACCGGAACGTCTGCCATAGATTTTTCCACTGGGTCAAACATTTTTCGGTAATGTTTCACCTCAAGTTTTTCTTCCTGAGACATGGCTTCAATTTTTCTTGGTGAAAATGAAACAAAATCTCCACGACACGATAGACGAATATTAATAATCTCGATGTCATGTCCCTTTAAATGAAAACCGTAAAGCTTTTCGTGCTCTTTATGAAACTCTTTTTCTACCAATTCCTTTTGATTTTTTAAGACAATATCTTCATCCACTTCAATGGTCACCTCATAATGCTGACCAACATAGCGCAGATCTAAGCCAACTTTAACAATTTGCTTATCCTTAGAAATCCCTTCAGAAAGCAATGCTTTCGTTCCTTCTTGCTTATCATCAGCAAGGGTAGAAAGAATTTCAGCAAAGTTCGCACGATCCCAGCTTCTATGGAAGCTTTTCACAAAATCATGACGTAATTGAGACGCAAGCATACCGACAGCACAAAGGACAGAAGAGAAGGTAGGAATGATGATTTCCGTAATATCAAGTTCTCTTGCAATCATCGCTGCATGTATCGGCCCGGCACCGCCTGCAACCACAAGCGGGAAGTTTCGCGGATCCTGACCATTTTGGATGGTTACTTCTTTTACCCCGTTCGCCATATTTAAATTCGAGATTTGATAGATTCCAAAAGCCGCTTCCTCTAGACTCATATTCAATGGTTCGGCGATATTTTTTTGGATGGCATGATAGGCTAATTCCTTATCTAACGACATTCCCCCGCCAAGGAAGAAGTCAGGATTCAAATATCCTAATAACAAGTTGGCATCCGAGCAGGTTGGAAGTTCTCCGCCACGTCCATAACACGCCGGACCTGGAGCAGCTCCAGCGCTTTGCGGTCCTACCTGCAGCAGCCCGCCCGAATCAATCCAAGCGATACTTCCACCTCCTGAACCGATGGTATGAATAGAAACCATTGGTAAAGAGATAAGATTCCGATTGATTTCTCCTTCTCTGCGAATATTGACCTCGCCGTTTTCTATAATTGAGGCCTCAAACGACGTACCACCCATATCGATGACAATTGCTTTATCGAAGCCTGATGCTTTTGCAAAAGCACTTCCAGAAACCGGACCTGCAGCAGGACCTGATAAGACAGTCGTTGCCGGGAGCTTTGATACGATAACTGGATTAGTCACCCCGCCATTGGATTGCATGATTAATAGTTCTCCATTTGTAAAACCTTTTGATTCAAGCTTTTCCATTAATTTATCCATATAAGCTTTTAGTATTGGACCGACATAAGCATTCATGGCAGAAGTACTTACACGGTTATATAATCGAATGATCGAGGAAACATCTGTTGAAATGGTTACATACGCTTCAGGCATATACTTTTCGACAATTTGTTTTGTCTTGATTTCGTTTTCAGGATTGGCATAGGAATGCATATAACAAATCGCTATCGATTCCACTCCTTCTTCTTTAAACCAATCCAGGGCTTCTCGTATTTCTTTTTCATCAATTTCTTTCACAATCTTACCTTCTGCATCTGTTCTTTCGTCAATTCCTATGACTAAATCTCGTGTAACAAGCGGTTTAGGAGCCTGATATTTGTTATTATAAAGATGCTGTCTGCTTCGCACCCCTCTTCTCATTTGAAGAACATCACGGAAACCTTTCGTTGTCAATAATCCTGTTTTCGCCCCGTTACTAGTTAAGACGGCATTCGTTGTCACCGTTGTTCCGTGTACAATTAAGGTTGTATTTTCTAATAGCTCTTGTATCGTAATCCCTAATTTTGCTGCAAGATTCTCAAGTCCATTTGTAACCCCAATAGAAGGATCTTTAGGAGTAGAAGAAGTTTTATCAATGATTTGTTCATGTGTATTTGAATTAATCAATAATAAATCAGTGAAGGTTCCACCAACATCAATACCAATTGTATATTTATCCAATTCTTTCACTCTCCTTTTGGGATAAATAAGTCAAATACGGAAGCTTACTTAAGGATTCCGCACCATCCTTTGTAACGATAAATACATCTGCAATACTTGCGCCGAATTCTTCTGTAGCATTTGCAAAGTTCGGGTGTACACTTAGCACCATTCCTTCTTCGATCACTTCTTTTCCGTTATCATAGATAACTGGTAAATCATGATCGACTCCAACACCATGTCCATGCCAAATCCCAATATTGACATCAAGATGTTTAATATGGCTATTAATCGCATCGGCAATATCTCCAACCGTTTTTCCTGGTTTGATCGTCTTTTTCACTTCTTCCATCGCTTGTACACAGGCATCAGCAAGTTCCTTCATCTCTTTACTAATATTTCCTACTGCTATAAGACCGCCTTTTTCAACCCAATAACCATTTTCATCGATTAATTCCACATAACAAGTAACGAGTGCATTTTCACTAATGACTTTCTTAGTTGGCTTTCGAAGGAAAAACGGACCCTCCTCAATAAAGACAAGGGTATCAATTGCACCATTTCCTCTTGCAATTTTTTCGATTTCCCCTGCAATTTCGGAACAAGTTTTACCCGGTTCGATCACTTCCTTGAAAGCAGCATAACTTTTCTCAGCAAGAGTAAACGAATTCTTTACCATTTCAATTTCTTCCTGTGACTTATAACTTTTAATTTTGGCCAACATAGCTGTACCATCGACAATTTCACCTTTAATATGATTCATTAAATACTCATATTGTTTGATATTCATATTTTCTTTCAAACCTACAATGCTAACTCTTTTAGGTGAGGACGCATTAATGACATTAGCAATTTCGACTAATAGAGGATCCTCTGCTTGAATAACATCACCCGTACCAACATAACGAACATCTTTAATCGTCCCTTTTTCTTTTGCTAAGAAATAATCAGCTCTCGTATTGTAATAAGCAATAGGTTCTTGCCCCTTCATTTTGATGACAAAGCCATGTCTAAGGATTGGGTAATAGCCGCCAAAATAATACAAATTTCCATATTGAGTAATGATTCCTTTTCCATATATCAAAACTACATCTAAATCTAATAATTCCATTTCATTTTCAATCTTTTTCCATCGTTGATTCATTATTTCACTTTTAATGATTTCTATTGAATTTGCTGTTGACATTATAGCACTCCTTTAATAATATTATTGTGAATTATCTAAAATATCTGTATATTCAGATATTTTTACTTATTAATCGGCTAGTGATTCTCGATTGATCCATATTTTCTATCCAATTGTTTGACCTCGTTTCTGTATTCTAAATTTACAAAATATTTTGTCACCAATCAACCTGTTTTGCTGTAATAAAACTTTCCACCCTAGCTAGTGTATTGTAATATTTTTTTACAACCTTAAAGATACTTGTGAAAACCAATGAAACAATTGATATATTTTGTTAGAAAAACTCACATGCTAATTTACTTGTGAACAATAAAATTATAATATCTCAAATAATAGAACAAATATGGGAGTGTGAATGGTTTAATGATGTTTTCCAATAATGTTGAATTATTATCAATTCCTGAACAGATCGCTAATTCAATTAAAAAAATGATTATTGAAGGAAAGATTAAACCTGGTGATATGCTCCCATCACAACTAAGTCTTAGTAAAGAATTCGGCGTAAGTAGACCAACGATGAAAGAAGCCTTTAATTTTTTAGTAGAGTGTCACATTATTAAACCCTATGACAGTCAACTAGGCGGATATTTAGTCAATGATTTTCTTCCAGAAGATGTAAGCAATAATATTTATGAACTAATTATGCTTTCACTCCATTCAAAAACGATTACACATCCCGATATATTCGAGCTTAGAAAAACAATCGAAATCCCCTCGGCAGGCTTAGCTGCATTGAGGAGAACAGAAAAGGACCTCCTATTTTTAAAAAATTGTCTAAATGAGATTCGCCATAAACAGCTTACAGTACAAGAAATGTTAAAGATTGATAGTTCTGTTCATTTTCTGCTGGCAAAATCCACTTATAATCCATTAACGGAAGCAATCATGAATGCAATCATTATGACATACCAACAAAATACACCAAATATCCAGGAAGAAGACAAAAAGTATATATTAATAGGGTTAACAGACGTCATTGAAGCCATAATTGATCAAGACGAAATGAGTGCGCAAAAGGCAATGGAGGAACATCTACTATATTCCAGAACCTATTTACAAATAAAACGATTAATGAATTGATAAAATTGATAAGATACTTTAAAAACGAGCTAGGCTTTTTGTAGGGTCTTTTTTATCTTGGCTCGTTTTTTATGTTTATTCTAATTAAGTTATACGCTTGTAATTGAGAATTTTCGAGGTTGGAATCTCAGTAAGTCCAGAACTACTGTTATTCATCTTTCCTTGTCCGAATGAAGCCTGTATTCCGACTCATGCCTCCGGTTTTCAACTTTTCTTGTCTGAATGAAACCTGTATTCTGACTCATATCTCAGTTTTTCAACTTTCCTTGTCTGAATGAAACCTGTATTTGGACTCATGCCTCCGGTTTTCAACTTTCCTTGTCTGAGTGAAGCCTGTATTCGGACTGATGTCTCCCTTTTTCTTCTTTCCTTGTCCAAATGAAGCATATATTTAGACTACTACCTATTTTTCTTAGATCTTTTTACAAAATCGATAATTATTGATAAAAATCAGTGTTTGAAAATTGAGGTTTACTGCATTACCCTGTTACAATTATGAATAAAGCATAATCTTCCATATGGGAAAAAGCTTGTTTCCTAAATTATAATTAATATTGTTAAGAAATAATTATAAATAAACGTTGACAAACAGCGAACATTAATCGATAATAATAATCAGTTAATAATTATTTTAATTTAGAAACAAACTTTAACGATCATAAAATCAATACTACAGATTATGTGTAAACTATCCTAGCTAGGTTAACCTTTTAAACTAAGCCTAGATCTGGTGGAAATAAGGAGGAAAAATAAATGTTACTTGATGCAGATATTAAAGCACAATTAAATCAATACCTTCAAATGATGGAAGGTCCAATCGTACTTAAAGTAAATGCGGGATCCGATGAGGTCTCTAAAAATACACTAGAGCTTGTGAATGAATTAGCTTCCATGTCCTCTCAAATTACAGTTGAAAAAGCGGAACTGCCTAAAACACCAAGCTTTAGTGTCAATCGTCCCGGCGAAGACACTGGCATTACTTTTGCCGGCGTTCCACTAGGACATGAATTTACTTCATTAGTATTAGCTTTATTGCAGGTTAGCGGCAGAGCGCCTAAAGTGGATCAAAAAGTCATTGATCAAATCAAAAAGATTGAGGGCGAATACCATTTTGAATCCTATATCAGCTTAACATGCCATAACTGCCCTGATGTTGTTCAAGCGCTAAATATCATGAGTATTCTTAACCCAAATATTACACATACTATGATTGATGGTGCGGCTTTCAAAGAGGAAGTAGAAAGCAAAAACATCTTGGCGGTGCCAACTGTTTACCTTAATGGTGAAGAATTTGGCGGAGGCCGTATGACAATTGAAGAGATTCTTGCCAAAATGGGTACTGGCCCAGATGCATCTGAGCTGTCTGATAAAGACCCATTCGATGTTCTTGTCATCGGCGGCGGACCTGCTGGTGCAAGTGCAGCAGTCTATGCAGCGCGTAAAGGTATTCGTACTGGTATTGTCGCAGAACGCTTTGGCGGTCAAATCATGGACACATTAGGTATAGAAAACTTTATCTCTGTAAAATATACAGAAGGTCCTAAGCTAGCTGCGAGCCTGGAAGAACATGTGAAACAATATGACGTTGATATTATGAATACACAGCGTGCAAAACGCTTAGAGAAGAAAGATTTAGTCGAAATTGAACTTGAAAACGGTGCGGTTCTAAAGAGTAAGACGGTTATCCTTTCAACAGGTGCCCGTTGGAGAAATATCGGTGTCCCTGGCGAAGCAGAATTTAAAAACAAAGGTGTCGCTTACTGCCCTCACTGCGATGGTCCATTGTTTGAAGGTAAACACGTTGCAGTAATTGGCGGCGGTAACTCTGGGATTGAGGCAGCAATTGACCTTGCGGGTATCGTAAGACATGTTACTGTTCTGGAATTCTTACCAGAGCTTAAAGCTGATTCCGTTCTTCAAGAACGCCTTCACAGCCTGCCAAATGTAACAGTGATTACGAATGCGCAAACGAAGGAAATTACCGGTAATGAAACAGTTAACGGCATTTCCTACATTGATCGTGAAACAAACGAAGAACATCATATTGAATTAGAAGGTGTATTCGTACAAATCGGTCTAGTACCAAACACAGATTGGTTAGAAGGTACGGTTGAGCGTACGAACAGAGGCGAAATCATTGTTGATAACCATGGAGCTACAAATGTTCCTGGTGTGTATGCTGCTGGGGACTGCACAAACAGCGCATACAAACAAATCATTATCTCTATGGGATCAGGTGCGACTGCAGCATTAGGAGCATTTGACTATCTAATTCGAAATTAATGATACGGGAAAAAGCTCCCGGCAATCGCTGGGGCTACCTCCCTTCTATCATTTATCATAACCTGATTGTTTATATTTCGTGTTATTTTTATAAATTTTGACTGAATTTGTCCTTTTCATTTGACAATTTATTTATATTTATAGATAATAATAATTAGTTAATAATTAATATAGTTTATAGGTCATTTTGACTTATTTACATAAAATATTTTTTTAGGAGGAATTTTATAATGTCTCTAATTGGAAAAGAAGTACTACCATTTAAAGCGCAAGCATTCAAAAACGGTGAATTCGTTGAAGTTTCTGAACAATCTTTCAAAGGTCAATGGAGCATCGTTTGCTTCTACCCAGCAGACTTCACTTTCGTATGCCCAACTGAACTTGAAGATTTACAAAATAACTACGAAACATTCAAGCAATTAGGAACAGAAGTATACTCTGTATCAACAGATACTCACTTCGTTCATAAAGCATGGCATGATTCATCTGAAACAATCAATAAAATTACTTATACAATGATTGGTGACCCTAATCACCAAATCAGCCGTAACTTCGACGTTCTTATCGAAGAAGATGGTGTTGCTGACCGCGGTACTTTCATCATCGATCCAGATGGTGTAATCCAAGCTCTTGAAATCAACGCTGGTGGAATCGGCCGTGACGCAAGCACTCTTGTTAACAAAATCAAAGCAGCTCAATACGTTCGCAACAACCCAGGCGAAGTTTGCCCTGCTAAATGGCAAGAAGGCGGAGAAACTCTTAAGCCAAGCCTTGACCTTGTAGGTAAAATCTAATTAAAATAACATCTTGTTATAATATAAAAGAAGCTGGTTTATCATTAACCAGCTTCTTTTGTTTAGATATACAGCTCCTTATTGATCGGAATACCATGCTCACGGCAGTAGCTTTCATAGTGATTGATATACCACCAAACATCGCACGTCTCAAGGAAATTGGCGTCCTCGTCGTAAAACTCGATCGCTCCATTGAGCCAGCCAAACAGCTTCACACCTTCTGGGTGGTCGGTCACTAGCGTATGTGTTTGTCCAGGTGTTTCGTAGATGAAGCCACCAGGACCAGCAACCCAGTCATATTCTAGATAGCGCACGCTTCCTTCCAGGCAAAGCATCACCACCGTACCCCTGTGCTTATGTGTACCGATTACGCCAGGTGACTTAATCCATAGAATGTTACTGAAAGTATTGTTACGGACGTCGAAAGCAAGATGTTTAATGGCAGCATTATCACCGAACGGCACCCATGGGCTATCCTCGTCCGAAACGAATTTACCTTCAACACCATGTTGTTTGATTACATCAGCATAAAGTTCGGGAACATCGACAATTTTGTAAGCACTGCCTGGAGCCGTCATTCTTTTTAAATTGTTTGTTGTTTCTGTCATAATTTTATCCTCCTTGGTTACCTTTAATATTTTATGATTAATAGATTACTAACTCCCAAGAAACGGTATTTCCCCTACTTACTGATCCATTTCATCTTAAATCTATTGAGCGCAATATCCGCCATCAATCAATAGCTGACTGCCAGTTGTGAACTTTGATTCATCCGAAGCCAGATAAAGAATTCCATTTGCAACATCAATGGGTTCTCCAAAATGCCCCACCGGAAGTAAGGACTTTACGTATTCCACATCCTCAACATTTGCCATTAATGGGGTTTGAATATACGCCGGATGAACCGTATTTACCCTGATGTTCAGACCTTCTTTAGCGCAATAAAGAGCGGCAGACTTTGATAATTGATCTACTCCTCCTTTACTTGCGCCATAAGCTACAAGTCCTGGATCACCAACCATTGAAGCGATCGATGAAACGTTTATGATAGATCCCCGCTGCCCCGTTTTCTTCATCGCTTCAATACCATATTTAGTGCCTAAAAAAGGGCCATCAAGGTTTATGCTAATAACTTTATGCCACAGTTCAAATGTTGTATCTTCAATTGTTGCGAATGTACCAATCCCTGCGCAATTTACAACTACATTAAGCTTGTCATAGGTTTGGAGGGTCGTTTGGATTACTGACTTCCATTCTTCTTCCACTGCAACATCATGCTTTATAAATAATGCTTCGCCGTCATTTGACTGAATAATTTCGATCACTTCTTTTGCCATTTCTTCGTTAATGTCGGTTATGACTACTTTTGCACCTTCCTTAGCAAATAAAATGGCTGTCTCTCTCCCGAGGCCCGATGCGCCTCCTGTAATCAATGCAACCTTCTCTCGTAATCTCATTGAATTCAATCCTCTCAAGAATACTCTCTTAAATATTTATAGATTTAGGTGTAACTAGAATCTTCGAGTGAGATTTATCAGTCAAAAGGGTGTTAAAACCTTCTTCAACTATTTGGTCTAAATGAATTTTTTTAGAAATTAATCCCTTTGTATTAATTTTTCCATTTGCTATTAACGAGATTACCTCAGGAAAAACGTGCCGATATGCACAGGAAGAGCGAATCTTCCGTTCTTTTAACACAAGCAGATTCGGATTAAATGAGACGGGATTTTCCCATAAACTTACGATCACTGTTTCCCCATCCGGCTTTACGCTTTCAATTGCATCTAAGAAAGAACTTTCAACTCCAGCGGCTTCATAACTTACATCCACGCCCCGATTGTCGGTAATACGGTGAATCATTTCCACCGTTTTGTCAGTTTTTGGATTAATTACATGGGTGGCGCCTAGTGCTTCTGCTTTTGCTAATCGGCTTTCGGATACTTCCACGGCAATAATTTTGCTGGCACCTGCAGCTTTAGCAGCTTGAATGAGCAACAGACCTATTGGGCCGGCGCCAAACACAGCACATGTATCTCCCACCTTTAAACCACTTTGGCGAACGGCGTATACAGCCACCGCTGCAGGTTCAACTACCGCGCCTTCTTCATACGAAATGTTATCAGGCAGTTTATGTACCAGCTGAGCCGGTACGGTTGTATATTCCGAAAATCCTCCTCCATTTGAAGTAAGGCCGTGAAATCCTAGCTTTGGACATAGATTATAACGTCCGCTTTGGCAATACATGCAAGTCCCACAAGTTAAGACAGGTTCAACGGTTACTCGGTCACCTACTTGCACATTTGACACCCTATCACCTATTTCAACCACTCGTCCTGCAAACTCATGACCTAGGATGACTGGTGCTAACTGTCCTGTCAATGGATGCGGTTCCTTAACAGGGATTGTCATCGGGCCCGATACATATTCATGAAGATCGCTGCCACAAATCCCGCCCCACTCTACCTCTATCTTAACCATTCCTTCACTTACAACAGGTTCTTCTACCTCTACTACCCGGATATCTTCTAATCCGTACCACATTGCAGCTTTCAACTTAATCCTCTCCTATTCCACAGTTAATTGATTTTATATATGAGTCGGATTCTCTGATACAGGAGAATTTTGTAACTCTTCTCTCTTTTTCAGCTTAATTGGTGATGTTTCAGTTAAAAACATTCCGATAAAAGCACTTATAAGAGCAAATCCAGCTGCCATCAGCAATGGAGTCGCAATACCAAAGCGGTCGGCAAGAACACCACTTAATGAAACAATTCCAACGCCACCGATTAATTCACCGGCGCCCATCGTTAATCCCACAGCGGCTCCAATATATTTAGCTGGAAGGGCTTCAGACGGAATAATGGACATATAGAGAGCCATTGGCCCCGGTCCAGCGCATCCGATAATAACAAGTAACATCAACAACCAAAATGGTCCGTTGAAGTATAAGATGGATAATGGTCCCAACATGGAAATTAACGAAAATGTAATCATTGCTGGCTTTCTTCCCCACCGATCAGATAAAGCCGGTACAACAAATCCCCATACGGCTGCACTTAGACCAACAGCCGCCATAACATAACTCATAATATTAGGAGAAACTCCTTTCACTTGAACCAAATACAGTGGAGCAAAAGCAAATAACAGCGTATACCATGGGATTAGGAATACTCCTATAACGGTACATAATACGATATTTTTATTTTTTAACAGCTCCGTGAGACGAACCTTCTCACCTTTGTTTTGACTATCAGTTGACATTGATTCGTTTTGATTTGCAGCTTTTGGTTCACTAACATATTTCCAAATTAAAAGTGCTACGATAATACCAGGAACTATTGTTAGCAAGAACGTACTTCTCCAACCTATTGCCGCGGCAACAGCAACAAGAACGATTGGTCCTAAAATCCCGCCTAAGAAATTAGATGAAAAGTTTTGCAGAAATCCTAAGTTGAATCCACGTCGAGATTCAGACGATTCAACAGCTAAAATGGATGTACCCGCAGGAAAGAATGGTCCTTCAAATAGCCCCATGGCCATACGAATAATGAGTAAAGACATGAAGGATGTTGCAATACCTGTCGTAAATGAGCAAAGTGAAAATAGCAGAACCGTGAAGATTAAAACCGTTTTTCTTTTCCCCATTCGATCTGCTAAGGAGCCTCCAAAATATCCCCCTAGCGCCCAAGTAAATGAAAATGCAGCAGCAATCAAAGTGATTTGGGTGTTTGTCATTTGAACATCTTTAAGAATAAACGGCATTAAGTAATTTAGTCCTAGTCGATCAAAAAATAGAAATCCCCATCCCAATGACAGAATTAAAAGCAGCCTATTTTCGTAATTCCAAAACTTCCTTTTTTCCATGCCTTTTCACCCTTTCATCACTGATTTTCTTTTCATAGATTGTGTGCAAGTTTGTTTTATTTTGTTATTCCTCCCCACTTTGTTTCCGCTTTCATTTTTTAAAAAACTTTTTATGCATCTTTATTTCTTATCTATGATCTCCTCCTTTTTTTAAAAAGTATCGTTAAGTTATTTCTTATATTATTTGAATTTTCTAATAAATAATAGTACAGAAAGTGTTAACATTCATGTCTTCTTTTAGCAATAACTGCTTTTAAGCGTATATTTGTAAAAAAATGAGTCTACCAAAATAACAACTAGTAAACAGGGTTTTCTGAAAATAAATAAAAGGCCAGATAGCTGGCCTTATTGAACACCGAGGTTCTGTATCGGTTGTTTAGTTAAATTTCATCATTCCTAAGAAACTATATACTTGCACGGCTAAATGAGCATCAAAAAAGTCTTGGCTATTTGTTAAATCCAAATCACTGAACTCCTGAATCCGTTTCATTCGGTATCTGATTGCACCCATAGATATATTCAATTCGCGTGAAGTTTTTTGCATATTTCCTTGATTCTCAATAAAATAATAAAGTGTCTTTAATAATTCCAAATTATATTGCTCATCATATGCCTTTATCTCATTTAACAACTCACAGGCATGATTTTCAAGGTCAGCTAAATTCTCAGAACAGAAGATTTTCCCAATGGATCCTAGTTCACCAAAAAAAATCACCCGCAAAGGACTTCTCTTTAATTTCAAAATCTCAATTGCTTTTTCCGCCTCTTCGAATCCCTTTTTCAACGTTTTTATCTGTTTGCACAGGGAACTAATTCCCAGCATAATATTAAAATTTCCAAATCTATTAGTGATGCTGTTAAGGATTGATTGGCCAAATTCATTTACCTCAAGCTTAGACCTTTTGATCATTTCATGAGGCATAAGAAGAACAATTTGATTTAGATTTGTTGACATAAGACAAGGTTCTCCAAAATTTCTTACTTCAGTGTCAATCATTTCAGAAATTTGTTTCTTCACCTTAATAAAATACTCTTCACCCCCTTTGAGCTCATCATTGTACTCTATATTAAATAAGAACACATAATATTCTTGTTTGAGGTTGTATCCTAAAATTCGTATGCGATAAGTAATCTCTTCTTCATTATATGAACCTCTTATCAGTTCATTGAGGAATTCACCTTTTATTTGTTGGATCGTTTCAATTGCTGTCCTTTCGTTTAACAATTGAATGGCACAGATCGTTGAAGCTCTCTCCAAGGAGATGTATTCCATCTCATCATACCTACCAGATTCTTTAAGGAAAGATATGTAACCCAAAATCTCATTTTTTATGACAATGGGTGAGATAAGCCGTTCGTGCTGCCAGCCGAATTGCTCAGGAACAGTTATATGAACTGTTCTTTTTTCATTTATTACTTGATTCATTCGTTTTCTTAGGGTTTGATCATGTTTCGGGAACTTGATAAATTCCATAAAGTTATGATTTTTATATCCTCCATTCGATTCTAATCTATTAAAATTCTTATCCTCTATAATCACAGTATGGTTTAATTCTTCTCCCAAAACTTTAACAACAGATTGCAATCCACCGCCTGCCAGTAATACTTTCGATAGTTTTTCATTGATTTTTAATGCTCTTTTAAAAATTTCTTTTTGTTTTTCGATTCGAAGAAATGCGCGATCCAACTCCTGTGCTAGATTTTCCTCTTCATAATAATGTAATTCAGTTTCGATATCCTCTCCCCAATCTTCAATTGATTTTCCAATTAAACGACAACGCAAATCTCCCTTTCCCACACATTCAATTTCCTTAAAAATAATTTTTCTCCCAACATGGGTACTGACGTAACCTCCTGCAGTACCTACAAGGTTAAAGCAGACTGGTTCGTGATGATTTCCAAATTGTTTAACATGCTGTTCAGCTTCGACAGAATCATACCAGTAGCATTCCGAATAATACTCCTTTGTAGCTGGATCATACTTGAGTTCTTTGACCTCCACCGAAACATAACCAGTCATACCGTGGACATAACCTCCGGCAGAAAGCCAATCAATTTCCGAGTCAAAAGGAAAAATTTCTTTTAATTGCTTTGCAACATTAATTCCATTACTCCATCCATGACGCAGTAAAAAGCCTTTTGCCCTGTCAATGCCTAAAGATGCGATGAGGTCTCTTCGCAGTGTACCGTATGCATCAGCCTCCATTAATATCATCCGTTTATTGTTTAAATGGATCCGACCGGATTCAGGGTAGAATTTGATTATTTCTTCAATATTTTGTGTATTTGTAATCATATGGTACCCCTCTCATCGTAATTGGCCATGTTAAATAAGTATAAAAAATAGAGTATGAGAAAGAGAGTATCCAACCGAATACTCTCTTTCCGAACACCCCAATTAACTTTATCAGAGTGATTAGGATATTAATTTGATAAATTATTCAGGGATATATGGCAGATCTAAAGCATTAGGAACGTTAATAACATGTGAATGAACATAAGATAATAGGCCTTCATCACCGTATTCACGGCCAATTCCTGATTGTTTTACTCCCCCGAATGGGAACCTAACATCTAGGCCCATAATGGCTGCCGTATTAATCATGGTTGTACCTGCCTCTATGCGGCGTGCCACCTGGATAGCATGTTCCTGTTCTCCCCATACTGAGCTGGTAAGGCCATAGATACTTTCGTTTACTAACGCAATAACCTGTTCTTCATCATCGTATGGAAGAATAGGTATCGCAGGCCCAAACTGTTCTTCCACCACAATTCGTTCATGATAATCTGCATTTAAAACTAATGCTGGCTGCATAAAGTATCCGTTCTCAAAGACATCCTGTTCTAGGATCTTTCCGAGCGGAATAACCTTAGCTCCACGGTTTTTGGCATCTTCAAGTAAACCTTTTACGAAATTGAGCTGGGCTTGATTGTTCACCGGTCCCATCGTAGTCTCTTGGTTTAAAGGGTCTCCAATACGAATCCACTTATTGGCTGCCTCTATATACTTCTCCACGAATTGATGATAGATGGAACGGTGCACGTACACCCGCTTGGCAATCATGCAAATTTGACCATTATTGAGGAAATTGGCAATGACTAATCGACGCATTGCTTGCTGGTCGTTCACATCAAATTCAGGAAGGAAAATGGCTGCATCGTTCCCTCCTAATTCAAGGGTCAAATTCTTTATGGTATCAGCAGCTGATTTCATAATATGCTTGGCTGTTTCCGTACCGCCAGTAAATGCAATTTTCGCTACCTTCGGATTGGAGGTTAGTTCCACACCCACATCTGATTCCCCATGCACCATATTAATGACACCTGGCGGGAACTCTTCAGCTATTATTTCGATTGCTTGACTGACAGCAAGCGGAGCGTACGGACTTGGCTTTAACACTACTGTATTGCCAGTTAACAGTGCCGGAGCTATTTTAATAGTTGAAAGTGAAATGGGATAATTCCACGGGAAAATCGCCGAAACAACTCCCATCGAATCATAACTAATAATTGTTCTGCCGTTTTCATGTTCCTGTACTTTTTCCGTTATTACTTCTTTCACTCTGTTGCAGGCATATTCCATCCACATTGTGGATACAAATATCTCCCCTTGAGCATCATAGAGAGGTTTCCCATGCTCACGAGATAGAAGTTCTGATAGCTCAGTCCCTCTATCCTTCAACTTTTGGATAGCACGCTGCATCCGTTCAATCCGTTCATCTAACGATGTTTGTGCCCATGATTTGAACGCATCCGAAGCTGCTTCAATTGCCGCAATTGCATCCTCCCTTGGATTGATTGGGGCATAACCCACGATCTCGTCAGGGTTTGTTGGATTCTCTCGAGAATATTGTTTTTCAGTTGGCTTTTTTTCACCGTTTATGATGGAATGTACAACAAGAGGTTTATGTTCCATAGAATTATTACGCTCCTTCAAATATGTCTATTACAGCGCTATCACCTTTACCTGTTTTGAATAAGCTTCTATCCAATAAACGAACAATTATCTATTTTTTCAGATAAATGAGGATGTATATCGTTCCCTTCGATTCCTTTGATTCTACCAGCATGGGTATAAATATTTAGCGATTCTCCTCTAACAAACCAATTGTTGTTATGCCTAATTCTTCTGCCAGATCTAGTGCCAATTGCGTTGGGGCAGACTTTGATATAAGGATTTCACAACCGACTTTGGCACATTTAATCAAGATTTCAGATGAAATCCGGCCGCTAAATACAAGTACTTTATCAGCTAAAGACAGGTTGTTTTCTAAACAATAACCATATATTTTGTCTACAGCATTATGCCTGCCGATATCCATTCTGGAAACAACGAGACCATTTTTATCGCAAAGGGCAGCATTATGTACACCCCCTGTTTGATGAAAAATAACCGCTGATTCCTGAAGCAGCTCCATCATTCGAAAACAATCATCGATTGAAATAGATAAGGAGTATTGATCCATCACCTTGGCCGTTCTGGCATCATTTAAAAAGTAAAAGCCTGTCCGGCCTTTTCCGCAGCAAGAAGTGATATATCTTTTGGCAAAAAATTTTTTATGAAATTCATTCACGTATGCAGCCTCCACATGGGCTGTACCTTGTTTTTCGTCAACCCATATGGATCGGATATCGTCTACACTCTTTACAAACTTTTCTGATACAAGAAAGCCAATCACTAATTCTTCGATATACTCAGGAGTACATACAATAGTGGTATATTCTTCTCCATTAATTTTGATCGTACAGGCAAATTCTGTGGCAACCTGATCTTCTGTCCACTTTCCTCCATCTTTTTTATAGGAATAAACCTTTCTCTCTACAACAGGTTTAATTTTCAAGCTTTCCACTTCCTTAACGTTTCAGTTTCATCAGCCATTTCAAGACATTTATTGTATAGGCTCTATCTTCACCGCACAGGCTTTAAATTCAGCAGTCCCAGCGATTGGATCGGTTGCTTGTATGGTTAACAGATTCGTGTTCGTAAGTTCAGGAAAATGGAAGCTCATAAAGACTAGTCCCTGGTAGACTTTATTACTAATCCGGACTTTAGTTGTAACGGTTCCCCGTCTGGATGAAACCTCTGCCATGTCTCCATCTTTTAACCCTAATGAAGCAGCATCCTGTGTACTGATTTCGAGGTATTCTTCATTATGTTTGATCTTTTGGTAGTCTTGTGTTTGCACACCCGTATTATAAAAGGATAATCTTCGTCCAGTCGTTAAAAGATATGGATATTGTTCATCTGGCTCTTCCGCAGGCGGTTGATAGTGGGTCGGTTTAAACGGTGCTTTATCCTTCACTTCAGATTCCCATAATCTTGAATGGAGATAACGTGTACCCGGATGTAATTCATCCGGACAAGGCCACTGTAAACCGCCTTCGTTATCTAGGCGTTTGTACGTAATACCGGCAAAGTTTGGGGCCACTTTTCGAATTTCTTCCCAAACATCTTCTGCGCTAGAGTAGTTCCAGGATGCACCCATAGTATTGGCAATGTCCTGCACAATAAAATGATCTTGTCTTGCAGAACCTGGAGCTTTAATTCCAGAACGGACCCTCTGGATTCTTCGTTCAGAATTCGTAATTGTTCCATCATTTTCCGACCAGCCCGCAGCCGGTAGTACAACGTCTGCCATCTGCGCCGTTTTGGTCATTAAGATATCTTGTACCACTATGAAATCAAGTTCATTAAATAAATGTTCCACATGGTTTCCGTCTGCATCAGATTGCACGGGATTTTCACCAATGACATAGAGAGCTTTTATTTCCTTCTTTTCTATGGCCTCAAGCATAGCTGTCTGGTGTTTCCCAGCCTTTTCCGGCACTTCCGCACCCCATACTTTTTTAAATAAGGCCCGGGCTTTTGTATCATCATAATTCCAGCCCCCTGTTAAACGGTTTGGAAGGGCTCCCATATCTCCTCCGCCTTGGACATTATTCTGTCCTCTTAAAGGATTAACACCTGACCCGTATTTACCAATATGGCCTGTCAATAAAGCTAGATTAATAAGAGAGAACACATTTTCTGTTCCGTTATGATGTTCAGTAATTCCTAACGTCCAGTTGATGATGGCTTTGTCAGCCTTTGCATAAAGTCTTGCTACATATCGGATATCTTCTGCAGGTACACCTGTAATGTTTTCGACCGCTTCCGGACTATAGGCTTGAACATGTTCTTTATAGTTTTCAAAATCAAGGGTTGTTCTAATGATAAACTCTTCGTTATAGAGTTCTTCTTCGATAATCGTATAACCCATAGCATTGGCCAAAGCAATATCTGTCCCAACCCTTACAGGCAGCCATGTATCTGCCAGTTTGGTTTGATCGATCTTTCGCGGATCAATCACGATAAGTTTGGCTCCCTTTTTAACTCCGCGTCTCATATGGTTAAAAATAATTGGATGACATTCCTGCGTGTTGCTTCCCCAGGTAATAATCACATCTGTATTTTCAAGTTCTTCATACGAAGTAGTAGCAGCCCCCGTTCCAAATACAGTCACCAGACCGGTGACACTAGGTGCATGTCAGGTTCGGTTGCAGCTGTCGATATTGTTGGTTCCAATCACCGTTCTCATAAACTTCGCCGCTATATAGTTTAATTCGTTTGTTGAGCGGGATGAACTGAAGCAGCCAAAAGCATCTGCCCCATATGTTTCTTTGATAGAAGTAAATTTACTTGCAATCAGCTTTAAGGCTTCATCCCATGAGCTCGGTACAAGACGGCCGTTCTTTTTTATTAACGGTTCTGTCAATCGTTTAGAACTATGGATATATCCCCAGCCCAATGCCCCTTTGACACATGTTTCGCCATGGCTTGATGGATTGCTCTTAAGACCGCGTACCTTAACGATTTTGTTGTCCTTTGATTCAACCACCAAC
Source organism: Niallia oryzisoli (assembly GCF_036670025.1). Classification (NCBI taxonomy): domain Bacteria; kingdom Bacillati; phylum Bacillota; class Bacilli; order Caryophanales; family Bacillaceae; genus Niallia; species Niallia oryzisoli. The sequence continues at coordinate 3,626,938 of NZ_CP137640.1, forward strand.
CCACAGCCTGTACCACAAAAGCTGCAAATTGTTTCCGTTGTATGTAAAGGTGTTTCTGTACTCAATTTCTAACCTCCTCCACTTTCCCTAAACGGGGAAATCGACTTTCCCCGTCAGGAACCAAAAAAGTTATCTTACGAGACCATGCGGGTCAATAACAAATTTTCTTGCTACTCCACTGTCAAAAGCCGCATATGCTTCAGGGGCTTCTTCAAGCGAGATAAGAGTTGCATTGACTGCCTTTGCAATTTGGGCCCTTCCATTTAAGATGGACATCATTAAATCACGGTGATATTTCATCACCGGAGTTTGACCGGTAACAAAGGTATGAGCTTTTGCCCAGCCTAAACCAAAGCGAACTTTTAACGTACCCTGTTTCGCGTCATTATCAATCGCACCAGGATCTCCTGTTACATATAATCCTGGAATTCCTAGCTGTCCCCCAGCACGGGTGACTTCCATAATGGAATTAAGCACAGTTGCTGGTGATTCCGCATGGTTCTTACCGTGACCATGTGCTTCAAAACCAACACAGTCAATGGCTGAATCGACTTCAGGCACTCCTAGAATTTGTTCAATTTGCTCACCTAAACGATCATGCTCACTTAGGTTAACGGTCTCACAGCCAAAGCTTCTTGCCTGTGCTAGACGTTCTGCATTTAAATCACCAACAATAACAACGGATGCACCTAACAATTGGGCTGAATGAGCTGCCGCTAATCCAACCGGTCCGGCACCTGCTACGTAAACCGTGGAGCCTGGTTTAACTCCAGCAGAAACAGCACCATGATAACCTGTTGGGAAAATATCCGAAAGCATGGTCAGATCAAGGATTTTTTCCATCGCTTTGTCTTTATCAGGAAACTTTAATAATTGGAAATCAGCATAAGGAACCATCACATACTCAGATTGTCCTCCAACCCAGCCTCCCATATCCACATAACCATAAGCTGAGCCGGGACGATCCGGATTAACATTTTCACAAATATGTGTATTCTGTTCTTTACAGCTGCGGCATCGACCACAAGCTATATTAAACGGAACGGATACAAGATCACCTTTTTTAATAAACTCTACATCACGGCCTACTTCAATTACTTCACCGGTTATTTCATGTCCTAATACCAACCCTTCCGGTGCTGTCGTACGTCCGCGAACCATATGCTGGTCACTTCCGCATATATTCGTTGTCATGACTTTCAGAATAACACCATGTTCACACTTACGGCCGACATTTAAAGGGTTGACACCAGGACCATCTCTTAGAATCAAATCAGGGTAGCTAATATCCTCTACCGCTACACGTCCTTTACCTTTATAAACTACTGCTCTATTACCTGCCATGTTGTTCCTCCCACATCTTTTTTATTTGAATCTGGCTATCTAAAATCTTCTATCAAAAAAAGGAAATATTTAATTCCTTATAAGAAGACGGTTACATTTTTTGAGTTGTTTTCTATAACCTCCTTTTTAATCTATAATGAGTTCTTATTTGTTGAACAATATTGCGCTAGATTAAGTATACTTTTATGATTATTTGTTTGTCAATATTGAATATTTATAATTATCTGAATATAAACTAAGTAGCTGAGAAATGCTTCAACTTCTCTTTTTCATTAAACTAAGTAATTATAGTTACCCTGTATTAATTCACGAAGATTCATTACATGTTTTTTTACGGCTTCCTCACATTTGACTGGATCTCTGCTCTGCAACGATTTTAAAATGGCTCCATGTTCTTTAATAGACTGCTCCTTTCGGCCGGGAACCAGGATCGTTCGAAAATAGTATCGATTTAATTGTGTTTTTATGGTATTAATCATTTTTACAGCTTCTGGATTTTCCGATGCCTCATAGATGATTTGATGAAACATCCGATTTTTCTTTGAATATTCATCAAAGCTGTTCTGTTTAATCAATGTACTCATTTCATTATAAAGTTCCTCAAGCTGCAATAATTGATGATCTGTAATGTTGAGGGCCGCTTTTCTGCCAATTAGTCCCTCTAAAACTTCACGAACTTCTAAATAATTCAACATTTCTTCCAATGTGAAAGACTTGATGGTGGCCCCTTTATTCGTTTCAACATACACTAGATTTTCTTTTTCAAGCATCATCAGGGCCTTTTTGACCGTATTTCGGCTCACATTAATTTCTTCTGCTAGTTTATTTTCTGTTAATTTTTGAGATGGTTTAAAAACTCCATTTAATATTCTTCGCTTAATAAATTCATAGGCAATTCTCGTTTGTGTCGTGGACATAATGAACATCCTTCCCCCTCTCCATGGATTAAACATTATCCCTTTAAGTAATAAAAATAAGGCTGTCTCCAAAGAAAAAGTTAACCAGGCTCTACGATCCAATTATTAGAAAAATTCACTCACTAATAATAAAGATTCAATGGGCACCAGACACATAAGAGACAGCCTCATTCTGTTATAAATTATAATAAGATATGGAACTTTTATTGGCTAACGATTGATTCTGCCTTTACATCGCCTTCTTCCATTACTTTGTCAAAAGAGGCATACTTTTCTTGAACCAGCAGGTAACCAAGAGCCACAAGAATACATGGTACGGCAAACAAAGCAAAAGCCACTTTGGTATCAATACCAGTTGTAATCAGCATAGCGATTAATGTTGGTGCAAGGATGGAACCAATTCGTCCGACAGCTAGCGAATATCCTGATCCAGTAGCACGTATTTCACGAGGATAATATTCGGCAATGTATGGGTTCGCTAGGTTCATGCCTCCAAATGTACCAACACCTGCTAAGAAAATCAAAATGTACACAAATGCAATGTTTGACGTAAGACTCATGCCTATAAACGCAGCAATACCCAATACAAATGAAGTGACAAGAACCCACTTATGTCCTATTTTGTTGGCAAAATAGCCGCCTACCAACGTTCCGACAATTTGACCAAAGCTAACAACCATATTAAATGACAAGCTTGATTTCATACTAAAACCTACATCCTGCATTAATTTTGGTAGCCATGTATTAAGTCCGTATACAATCATCATCGTACAAAATACAGCCATCCAAAAAGCGATTGTACTGAATGCCCGTTTGTTGGTAAACAACTTTTTAACCGGAAAGCCTTTACTTTCATTTGCCGCCTCAGCTAATTTATAATCATATGTTTCTTTAAAATTCCCTTCAGGTTTTACTTTATTTAGGATATCTACGACTTTTCCAATCTGCTTTCTAGCTAAATAATAGGACAACGATTCAGGAAAGTATTTAATAAATAGAGGAATTGTCAGTAATGGAATCCCACCGATATAATACAATACCCTCCAGCTTGTCTGTTGAATCAAAAACATTCCAATTAATGAAGCCAAAATCCCCCCCAAAGCATATCCAATATAAATCGATCCTACAAGGATCGGTCGGTTCTTTTTCGGTGAATACTCTGTCATAAGGGAAATACAATTTGGCATCAAGCCGCCCATTCCAATAGCTGATATAAAGCGCATAACCGTAAACCAAATAAGATTAGGTGCGAATCCGGCTGCTAACGTAAAGGCACTGAATAAGAACATACATAGTACGATGGCATTTTTGCGGCCAAATTTATCAGCCAGAGGAGATAATACGAGTGCTCCCAACATCATCCCAATTAATGAATAGCTTCCTACCGCTCCTGCCTGAATCGGAGTTAAATTCCATTCTGCCATCATCGACGACAGTCCAACACCATACATCGCAATATCATATCCATCAAAACCTATGAGATAAAAACACCAGGCAAAAACCAATAAATGAAAGCGGTTAAATTTACTAGCAGAAACAACGTCTTGTGCATCAATTGTACGCATTCTTATTTCCCCTTTTATTTTTGTATTGTTAAAATGAAAAGAGGCTATTTCAAGATGTCTAGCACTACTATACACTATTAAACAGTAAAATTTACCCATTATAATTATTGTAATTGTCGACACTTTAACAGCCTCTTTAGATAGAAAATCTAATGAAAAATCTATGATATTATTAGCACTACCGATCTAAAAATCGGTTATTTATTAATCTTTTAAATCACACCATTACTAAATCATCAAGCTGCCGCCGTTTACATCTAATACAGCACCATTCACGTAACTTGCTTTATCCGAAACAAGGTAAAGAACGGCATCAGCGACTTCGGCTGGCTGACCTATTCTCCTAAGCGGTGTCCTTAATGCGGCCTGACGGCTCAATTCTTCATCTACACTCTGGGTCATTGGTGTATCAATCCTGCCTGGTACGACTACATTCACTCGAATACCTTTCGGACCATATTCGCCAGCAAGCTTGCGGCTTAATCCTAAAAGTCCAGCTTTACTCGCGGCATAATGCGCAGATGTAACAGGGCTAAAGGTTCTAGATGCTTGTGAACAAATATTAACTATAGCACCTTGGCCTTGATCGACCATCATGTCTAAAGCCGCCTGACTGCAGAGAAACGCACCGTTTAAGTTAATGGAAATAACTCGATTCCAGTCTTCAAATGTAATATCTTTAAAAGGAATAGCACCATTAGGACCCTTTGGTGAGATTCCTGCATTATTAATCAATATATCTACTTTATTGAATCGTTCTTTAATCTTTTCTCTCGCATCGGACACCGATTGAGGATCAGAAATGTCCATCGGAAGAGCCAACACATTGATGTCAAACCTTTTTAGTTTCTCGGAAAGCTCGTCCAAAGCTTCTTTATTGATATCACTTAAAACAAGATGACTTCCTTGCTGAGCCAACTTTTCAGTTATGGATTGTCCAATACCCCCGGCTGCCCCTGTTACCCAACTAACCTTATTCTTCAGTTCCATTTAGGACTCCACCTTCACATTTTCCTTTTCAACATAAGTTACACCTAGATTTAGTAATTTTTCACGAAGTCCATATATATCTAACCCAAGCTCCCCTTTTGCAAGACGTTGTCTAACTTTTGCTTCACGATCTTCACGTTCTTGTGCAGCTTGTGCCACTTTTTCAACATCCTCTTTAGGTACCACTACGACACCATCACGATCACCAATAATGACATCACCCGGGTTTACAATTGCACCTGCACATACAACCGGAATATTTACTGAACCTGGTGTTGCTTTAACTGTACCCTTTGCAGAGAAAGCCTTCGCCCAAACTGGAAATTTCATTTCCGTTAATTCCGTTGTATCGCGTACCCCTGCATCAATGATTAAACCTTCAACACCTTTTGATTGTGCAGATACGCCAAGGAGCTCCCCGAACATGCCATCCGTACTATCAGAAGTTACCGTCACTACTAGAACATCTCCTGGTTGACACATCTCTATTGCCGCATGGATCATCAAGTTATCACCCGGATGAGAGGAAACGGTAACAGCTGTTCCACATACTTTAGCAGTATCATAGATGGGGCGAAGGTACGGGTTCATTAAGCCCGTACGTCCCATTGCTTCATGAATCGTTGCTGTTCCATATGATTTTAACTTTTCAATTGCATTCTGATCGGGCCGCTCGATGTTTTTTACAATAACATGGCTCATACAAGTGTACCTCCTACGGTTGGAAAATGACGTTGATAGGCTTCTGCATATGTGATCTTACTGCCGGAAAGGTTAATTGCACTACCGATGTTACGGCCAGCTTGCATACCGCGGCGCTTCGCTAATTCGGAATAATACTCCCATAGATGTTCTTGTGCATTCATACATTCCATTGCCCTTCGTTTACGATCAAACACTGAAGTAATATCTAAAAAGGCATTAGGTTTAAAATCACATTGTTCTGGTTGATGCGGCTCAAATGAGAAGACTTGAGGGGCTCCCAATATTCCGTGTTCTGAAGGATAGCCTTCTGCTTGTGCAAGAACACGGCATTCAAGAACAAATTCTGCTGTTCGCTTATGGTCAAAATTATATGGATCCTCAAGTGAATGTGTCAGGATGATTTCTGGTTGATGCTCTCTGAATTCATTTACAACAATATCCTGTAATTCTTTAGTTATTTGTAAAGGATAATCCCCTGCGTCTAAGAATCGAATTTCCGCACCTAGAATCTTTGCTGCTTCTTCTGACTCAGCACGCCGTTTTGCTTTGATTTCTTCTAGTGTTTTTCCATCTTTCCATAAACGGGCAGACTCTCCACGTTCACCAAAAGATAAACAGATGACACGTACTTGATATCCTAGATCATGATATAAGGCGATTGCCCCACCACTACGCCAAATAAAATCTGCTGAATGGGCACTTACGACTGTGATTGTTTTTTGTTTATTAGACATAATTTATTTCCCCTTCACAATAATGTTCGAATGTTCAGTCTTTTTATAATTGGCAATACCAATTATAATGATAAGTATACTTTTATTTGATTATTAGTTTTTTAAGGTTTGTAAATCAGCATGTTTTTGTATAAACTGTATAACTTGTTTATTGAATTCTTGCGGAGCCTCACTAGGAAGAAAATGTCCAAAAGGCAATACAGCCATTTTAGAATTTGGAATAAGTGAATGTACTTTCTCACCCATACTTAAGTCATTTACTGGATCCTTTGATCCCCACACTACTAAGGTTGGCACCTTGATATGAGGCAGCCTTCTTTGAAGATTATATCTAGCCCTATGCAAAGGTTGATTCATATGATTTAAGATTTTTTGATAGGCTTCAACAGCATCTGTTATCTTTGTACGCTCATACCATCTTTGAGCCGTTTCTTCTATATTAATGCTTCCTGGTTCAGTCGTTTGCTTAACATGTTGTAAAATGTCTTCGTAAGAAGGCGGAGTAAAAGCGGTCATTGTTGATAAGGTTCGAGTTGAAATGCCACCATTTCCTACTAATGTTAGTGTCCGAACACGTTCGGGACTTTCATATCCAAAAAGGGCTGCCACCCATCCGCCCATGGAATGACCTACTACGTGTGTTGATGAAGCCCCGATAGCATCCTGAAACTCTCTTACAAAATCTGCTAGATACGAAAATGAATACTCTACCGGGAGCCGGTCTCCGTTACCCCATCCGACAAAATCTGGAGCGTATACATGGAAGTACTTGCTAAGTTCTTCTATATTTTTTAACCAATAATCGCCTCCTGTATAGAAGCCAACCCCATGAAGCAGGATCAGCGGCTCACCCTGACCTGCTTCTAGGTAATAAGTTGTCCCGTGACTTAATTGAATCTGCTGCTCTTTAATCTCCATCATGTTCCTCCTTTTCTAGTCTTCTTGTATTATTAAGTAAAGCAAGATCGAGTTTTATTAAGAACTAGATTTATATCAATTACTTCCAGACTGCAAATGTCATTCCTACTCCCGTACCAGCAGGTGAACGGTAGCCTGCAACATATTCTAAGTAATCGATTTTCTTATCTTCTAAAGCTCCCGCTGCAACAATCCAATTCAAAATCTCTCCAGAGGCTCCCTCTAATTTTTCTCTTGGGATAGACTTAAGGACTTCCGCATCTCCTCTTTTTAAACCATCGATTACCACTTCATCTAGTTTTTCATCTAGTTTAAAATGGCTTAGACCACCGGATCCAATGACCACGACACGTTTATCCTCTCCCCAAGATTCGATAGCTTTTTTCAGCGCTTTACCAAATTCATAGCATCGAGCTGGTGTCGGCTTATTTGGCGGGAAGAAACAGTTAACGAAGACTGGAACCATTGGGATTGCTTTATTAGATAGGAGACGTCTCCTTACAAATGTATACGCATGACCGATAGAACGTCCTTCTACTTGTGTTGTACTCTGCGAAACATCAAACCCATCTAGCATCATTTGTTCGATAATATGATTTCCAAGCCCACTATCTGTTGGATAAATATCCATATCTTCTGTGGTATGCCATGCCCAAATGACGGGACGTAATGATGGATGAAGATCATCTAATTTCACAGGAAAATCTTTCAATTCTGTTCCATTGAATACCCCAAAAGTAGGCTTTGCTTCATTCATAAACAGTTCTTCCTGATCATCTCCAATGACAACTAAAATATCAGGATCTGCAGCAAGGATTTCTTTGTTAAGATAATCTACTGCCACATTACACATTTCGTATTTCTCTTGCCAAAGTTTTGGGTCTAAATGTCCTTCCAGCGTTGCAGCCAGCTCCTGTGAACGTTCTTCATAATTTGTCTCAGGATTCAAACGATCCCTGTCTGCATGCATGGACCAAACTTCCGCTGGACTGCTAACTTGAGGACTATGTGAAGAACCAATCCCTAGTACAATTTTTGCCATTTAAACCTCTCCTTTTTACCTTTATATTTTATAAAACAATTAAATTCGTTATCTTCTAAGTCCTTTGTCCATCACTGGAAATGACTATCATTCAGGTAAAACCGCGATAATCTCCAATTGTACTACTGCTCCTTGTCTTAACTGGGTCACTTTAGAATGTCGAGCAGGCCTGCTTTCGGGATCTGGAAACATTTTGATCCACTCTTCATTAACTAAATCTCGAATGCTTTCATCCTGAACTAATACGGTCACTTTCCCAATATGTTCTGGACTCCCTCCAGCAACTTCCATAAAACTGCGAACGTTTTGAAAAACATACTTTACTTGTTCTGCGGGTTCCTCTGGAATCAACCCTGTAGCAGGATTATTACCAGCAATAGCTGAGGAAAAAACCATATTGCCTAGTTTCGAACCCAATGGAATGGGTGTGTTACCATGGGCTACCCCTTCAATTTCAATACTTTTACGATAAGTCATTTCGTCACCTCATTAGCTTAACTCTTTATTATTTTTACGTCTATAAAACGCCCTCATAAATGAGTTCAATATTGTTCAACACTTTTGTGTATAAATTTAGTATATTTTCTAATTATTAATCTGTCAATAAATAATATTTTAAATTTTCTAAATACTTTTTTTAAAAAAATAACATGCCTTAGAGAAGCCATCACATCATGCTTTCACCTCTCAAAGGCAGTCATATCTGTTTATAAAAACGTGCTTAGATTCATAACGGTTAAGATAGATTGGTCAGGGTAAATACAGCGAGAAGCAATTTTCCACTCTCCGTTGACTTTGCGCAGGACATCTACACGCTCACCAAAAATTTCTTCTGCATTGTGATCCGTACCTCTGCTTCGTTTTGTTAAAAAATAGCTTTTTACAATAATTTCATTGTTCTCTAATCCTGGTTCAATTCCAATATTAGAAACAAAATGACGGGTGTGTATAGGCGGATCTTCCGCCCAGGCTGAAGTCGTTCCAAATCTAAGTACACGCGTTGTTAAAGATTTCTTACTTTCTTCAAAATAAGTCATTGCATCGTCTTTACCTGTCAAATCCTTTGATTCCCTTGTTACACGGACAGGCATACGGTAAACAATGTCATCTGTAAGCAATTCCAGCCAATCCTTAAAATTTCGATCGTCTAATAGTCTTGCTTCGTAGTTAAGCAAATTAGTAACCTCATAAAGTACTTCCATATTTATCTTGAGCTCTTGTACTTCCATATACAATCTCCTCTCCCATTAACTACTTTATCAATTAAACGCTTACAACTTATTCATCCCGCTCCGATGACAATAATCCGAGCCAATAATCATGCATCCCCCTTAATGCAAAGTCCGTAAAACAGGTTGGGTAAGCAATACCAGGGCCCGGCCATGATTTGTCCGGCTCAATTTTATCCATGCCCATCATATAATTCAGTACATTATTAAAGATTAGATCACGATCTCGCGCCATTTTTCCTTTACTTGCTTTTGTCACACGGGTCCAAATTTCTGTATCATCTGCTTCCAAGGTTCCTGATGGGCCGAAAGAAGCTACATACCCTTTATAAGAAGCTTGTTTATACTCTTCAGGCGCAGCCTTATCGATTAAAAACCATGCCCAAATTTCAGTTTTATCCGGTGCGATCGGTCTCCAAATGCGTAGTGTTAAATAGTTATGCAAATGGCCTTCGTTTCCATGTACTGGACAGTGGAAAGCAAGATTTGGAAAACAGTTTCCAACGATAACTACTGTTTTTTTATATACTTCTAACTGTTCTTTCGTTAGATTTTTCTCAAACATTGGCCACATTTCTTCTGGAAGCCCTTGATATGGGGGTACATTGAGTCCATTATCAGAAGAACTAACATTGATTGCGTGTCCGTGATTTAATTGAACCTGATGTCCATAGCTTGCATAAAGCGGATCCTGTGGACTGATTCCAAGCTCAACAGTTGATTTATGTGTGGTCGCTACATGGTACGGATCTCCACCAAAGTTTTCTGCCGCAATCTTCCAATTCGTATTGACAACCCAACGCTGCGGGGAGCCGACTACTTCCATCCCGCCATCACTTCGCGCTAGGAATAAATCAAAGTACCATTTAAGTTCACCAAGATAGTCTTCAAGCGGCATCGCATTTTTATCTAAATTTCCGAAGATGAGCCCTTTATAAGTCTCAACCCGTGGAATTTTTCGTAAATTCCATTCTGGTCTTACCATTTTTTCGCCAAAGACTTTATTACCAGCAATGACTCCCATTAATTCCCCATCTGTATTAAAGCTCCAGCCATGGAATGGGCAGGTAAAGGTCTTTCTATTTCCCACATCTGCGGCGCATAAATGAGTTCCACGGTGAGAGCATGAGTTTAAGAATACATTAATTTCACCTTTTTTATTTTTTACTAACAAGACGGGATCGTCCATTAACCATCTTGTAACGTAATCCCCAGGCTCCTTCAGTTCAGATTCATGTCCTAAATATTGCCATGTATAACCAAATACCTTATCCTTTTCTAATTCAAAAATCTCAGGATCACTGACCATCCATTGCGGAAACAATCCTTGGTCAAACTTTTCTCTAATATCCTCTAATTTCTCTTTCGTAAGTACACCATTTGAGTTTGGTTGACGTGTAATACTCACTTAGACTCCCTCCATTTTACAAATATTTAAAATCCCCAATATGAAACTCTCATACTAGCAAACACTCAGTCTATCGTGATTGCTGAACAATATCTTGTTTAAAAATCGCTTCTAAAACCTTGATAAAATGATCTGGACTTTTATAATCAAAATACTCATTCAATCGTAAATCAGCCAATTTCTGTAATTTCTTCTTTGTCGCTCGGGACATCGTATCATCAAGATCACTTTCTCGTATCGTTTCTATCACTTCTGACATTTCTGAAACCCTTCGTTCAGCATGGATAGCTGTTCGGGTCAACAGCATATTGGTCAGCTCTTCAATAGGCTGATTACTCAATGTCTTATTAATAGACTCAATGATTTCCTTTTCAATACCTGACTTATAAGCAGCGGTTAGCGTTTCTAATAAAAGCGAAGTAAATCCCTTCATAAAGATACTCCGTACCATTTTAATTGCAGATGAACTTCCCGCTTGGTCATTAATTACCGTAATATTCATTCCGAAGGGCTGTAATAAGGCATACAATGAGGATGCCCCGGAACCACTTACATAAATTGGAACCCTATGTCCGTGAGGTGGAACAGGGTCCATTACAGATCCATCCACAAATAATCCAGCACCTTTACTAACCATCGAAGAAATCTCTTGTTTAATTTTAGGAGATGCTGCATTCAAATCAACATACATCTGATCTTCTTTCATATGCTGGGCAACTTCTTCAGCGATTTTGAGAGCGAATTTTGCACTCGTTGCACAAAAGATGATACTGCTCTTTACTACAAGATCCTCTAATGTCATTGTTAAATGAACATTTGCTAAGTGAGCTCTTTCCCTTATTCGTTGCCCTATAATAGGATCAGTTGCCATAACATCAAACGCTTGGATTTGTGTAAGACCTTCAGAACCTAATCCTTTACAGATATGATAGGCAGCCTCTCCAAACCCAATAAATCCTATTCTAGGATTAGACATCATGTTTTAGCTCCTTTACCTAGTTGTTTTTCCGAAATACTCAATCATTTAGAAATATACAATCCCTTCTTCCTCTAAAACTTTTTCTATTACCGAAATAGCAGCTTTAGCACATTCACTATCTTCCTCCGCTGTACCGCCGGAAACACCAACTCCACCAACTAACACGCCATTTAAATGAATCGGCAAGCCTCCGCCAAATATGGCTAGGCGTTTGGTATGTACAATCCCATGAAGAAGAGCTGGATTATCCTTAATGGTTGGATACCAATCTTCAGTAGCTCTGCCTGAAGCTGATGTGAAAGCCTTATTTTGAGAAATTTCTAAGCTTAACAAGCTGGCCCCATCCATCCTCGAGAATGATTTCAAATTTCCACCATCATCACAAATAGCTACAGTCACTTTTATATTTAACTCTTTTGCTTTTTTACAAGCTGCAATGATCATTTCCAAGGTTAGTATTTGTGGTAAAATTGGTTTTTGATAGCTAGATTCCATTTTTTCAATCTCCTTTCTATATAGAAACAGCGTTGTGTTTTACGTAACATACTTTTAAAAGATTAACTTAATTAGAGCAAAATTGATTAACAATTTTGTTTCCAATTTGAGTATAAATTCTGCTTATTTACATGTCAATATTAAAACTTAGAATTTTTAGAATTTTTATTTATTTTTGCTCATTGGAAGGCATTTCTATAAATCCTTACCATTTAAAGAATTTAAAGTTTTTTTTGAAACAGAATAAAGCCCTGAGAAAACTTATCCCAAGACTTTTATACATATTACGAGAAAATGCAAACTGTTGAATATCCATAGATAAATAGGGTTCCGTCCTTTTTCTATTTTTACTGAAGAAATTGATAATTGTGGACAATTACTTGCCGTACATGATCAACATGGTGTTCAACAGCTTCAGCAGCTTCTTTCTCATTTCGATTTTTTAATGCCTCATAAATCCTTATGTGCTCCTGCAGCGATTCCTGATTTCTTCCAGGAAGTAATAGGCTTCTAAAATTGATTCTTTTTAATTGGTTTTTTATTGTATTAATCATTTCAACAGCTTGCTTATTTTCTGAAGCTTTATATATAATTTCGTGAAATTCATTATTTAATAATGTATATCGATCGAAATCATTTTCTTCTGTATACGTTTTCATCTGTTGAACAATTTGTTCAAGTACTTGTAAATCTGAATCTGTTATTTTTTTTGTTGCGTTTTTAGCTACTAGCCCTTCTAACACTGCCCTAATTTGCATGTAGTTAACCACTTCCTCCATAGTATAGGACTTAATGGTTGCACCCTTATTTTTCTCAAGCTCTACTAAATTTTCACGAGAAAGCATTAATAACGCTTTTTTGATTGTATTTCTACTAACTCCTACATCTTGAGACAACTGTGCCTCTATCAATTTTTGTGATGGTTTATACGTACCATCTAGAATTCTTTCTTTAATGAAATGATATGCTGTTTCCGTTTGTTGACTCATAATTTTACACTCCACCTGTTTATTATTATCATAAAAGTTCAACAATATTGTTTAAAATTATCTTACATCTTATTAGAATATTTCGTCAACGCTATTTAAAAAATAGTATTACTCGCTTTTTTCACTTATTGTATGTACAATTCATCGAATAAAGGTACCATAATATATCAACACTAACCTTGAATAGAAAGTCTTTGGGAGTAAGTAAATGAAAAAGATAAAATTAACCTTCTTCGAAAAAATAAATCTAATGATAAAACTCGTAATTGGATCAGCAATTTCATGGGAATTAGCTATTTTACTTGGTTCTAAATATCCCTACCTAGCCCCTATTTCTCTGATTCTTTGTTTGCAAATAACGATGATAAAATCGATTCAATTTGGAGTGGCAAGAATTTTAGGCACTGTCATAGGAGTTGCTTTCGTCTCCTTGCTAGCCCCTTCTCTTCATGCGAGCGCCTGGTCAATCGCTGTTATCATGTTCGTCAGCCTGTTGATTCCGCTTTTATTTGGCGCAAATGGTAGAATTCTTCATCAAATTGCCCTAAGTGTCTTACTCGTTCTTGAATTTGAGCATAAGCTGCAAGGCTATGGATTCGATCGAATTAGGGATTCAATCATTGGGTAATAACTGCTCTGGTGCTTCACTGGTTAGTAAGACCGCCAAACTTTACAAAAAGAGTGATGTCAAAGATGGAAGGCTTGCCTTTGCTTTTAGTGGAAAAACTGAAATCTTTAGCTATATGGGTGGAGGAAGGTTTGCCTGAAAAGAACTTATTCGAACAAGATTTAATGTTCATTCGGAAGAAGCTGTTTGAAACAGAAACTCTAATGAAAAAGGCTGAAAAAAGCTTGAAATTCAGCCCTTCAGCCAAAAAAAGCAAACCGTTATTACAGGAAATGGAGTTATTATTAAACACGTTATATCAAATGCATAGTGATATAAAAGCGATGTTTGAAATACTGAATGAGCGGAATAAAATTGTTCCGTTAACAAAAGAAATCAAAGAGGAATGGGTTCATAATCTTTACTTATTAGAAGCTGCTATTCGTAACTGGAATGAAGAGAAAATCATCTCAGATACGAATTTGCTTAAGTATAGTTCGAATGAATCATTACTCTTGCCTGCATTTTGGCATGGTGAGCATCTAATTTCTATTCTTAAACATCACCTCTTCCAACCTTTCACCATAAAGATTCATTTGCTACAAACAGTGATATTTAATAAATGGTCCCTTCCCTTTTGTAGTTGAATGACTAGTTTGGAAACAAATCATTCTGATGAAGATTCTTCGTCAGTAAAGGAATCTTCAATTTGGATTTCAGTGAAAGGCATTTCTGTTTCTGGTGAATATGACTGATTATTCGCTGTGGACTCCTCATCCATAGGGTCGCTTGATTGATCTGGCTTTGTTTGATTTTCCATTTCTTCTTTTGCCTGCTTCATCTTTGCTATATCATCTTGAACCTGCTCAGCTATCGGCATCGGCACGCTTCCATATGTCGCACCAATATTCAGCGCCCCGCTAAGATGATTAATCCCCAGCTGAGCAAAGTTATTATTTTGTTCATATTTATCTAGATAAAGCTTGTCTATATATAAAGTTCTAAAAGCTGGGTCTGAGTGTTCCTCTTTCCCATTATTATTTTGGTAATCCGTACATTTTCCCATCAGATCATTTACTTGTCTAAGCAGTAACGCTTGTCCTTCATTTAACACACGATAATTTTGTTCCAAGGAAAGAAGCCTTTGTTGAATTTCAAAATAAACAGACTCACCGTACTCTTCGCTTTCACTTTCTACGTCCCCATCAAATCGTGACTGTTCAGCCGTAAGCCTTTCAAATTCAGATTCATCAAAACCACTTCCCTGCTGAACCTGAGTTTGTTCATTTTCTACTTCGATCATTTTCGAAACCTTGTCTTCTAACATACGTATTTTGGCCTGTAAGTTTTCCTCATTTTTCTTCATATCAGCAAATTTTTGGGCCAGTAAGCTCTCTACTAGATCCTCCACTTGCTTTTCTATTTTCAAAGAATCAAGATGCCGTTTTTCAATTGAAGGTATATGATCTTGTATAAATTGTTCTAACTCGTCCACTCTTCGGGCTAATTCATCTATTTTTTTCTTAAAGAACATTTCTATTTCAGACGTTTTTTTTGATAAATCCGGTAGATGAGAGCGTTGATTCGAATCGAACTTACGATGTTCAGAAGCCTTTTCCTTCTTGCTGCGTTCAACTGAATGTGACATGGAACGCCGGATCTCATTTTCAAAGTTTAATAATCTCTTTATATGAACTTCATGAGCATTGACTTTTAACATGATTTTTTCGATTTCATTCATATTAATTTTCAATTGTTCCCTTTGTTTATCTTGATTAAAAAATCCCATAAATTGAGCCCTCACATCATTTTTTATTTCATTAAAAGCTGATTACTCAATAGGGACTTCTTCCTCTTGAATAAATTGTCTTTTATAGGAGATGAAAAGAAGTCCATCTTTAAAAGTTGCACGTATTTGATTGGGGAGCGTTGGCTCAGGGAGTTCAATTACTCGTTGAAACGGGCCTATAATTCTTTCCTGCTGCACTGGATTACCTGGAAAAACGGTATTGTTGTTTCCCTTTATTAAAAGCTTTATCCCAGAAATAGATAATTGAATATGCTCTTTTGAATAACCAGCTAATTCTGCTATTAAAAGAACCTCTTGATCCGTTAGGTAGATATCTATCGGAGGAAAGCATTTATTTTTTCCATTTTCAAAAGGAGACTCCGTTCCTGAACTTTCTTGACTATTCATAAATTGTTCAAAGGAGGGGTGCTCAAAGACCTCTTTCCAAAAATCATTGGTTTGATACTTTTTTGCCAAATCCATCCATTGAAATATTTTATTCATATCCATGATGGATCGCCTCCTTGCTGTGCTCGTCATTAAATCAAATTCGCCCCGTCGAATTTGCGTCCGGATTTTTATCACGCTTCAAAACGCCACATCCGCATGTCTAGCCTGTCTAGGACTTCCTGTCCGTCGTCGAGCTCGCTCGATAAATTACCATTAAAAATCGCAAGACCCGCCGGAGGCTTAACTTCATTCAGCAAGGGTTTGAACCCCCACTAAACGAATACCCATTTTCATTCATCCCCCCACTTGCAGAAGTGTAGGACTTATGCTTAATGAAGTTAATGGGTCTATACTTTGTCCATCTATAGTTAATCATATTTATTTTTTATTAATTCATTCTTAAAAGTTGGCTTGAGTGTTTAGTTATCCGTTTATTCATCATGATAACCTCTCGTTTCTTTAAGATTGTTAGTCTAATAACATAATGTAATACTGTTGCGCATATCTTTAAATAATCTGGTAAAAAAGAAAGGATAACTGCTGATGTCATTTATGCCAATCAAGATAAATATTAAGGATATCAAACTGAATAATATTGACCACTTATCTGCTGTATCTTTTGGTGCTACGATAAAGACAAATAGAAATGTCAGTGCAAAAAAAAATCAAGGATTTGGGCAGCAATTTGCAGATGGCAGTATAAGAATCGATACTGCGTCCTCTGTTCTAGATAATGAAACCCTGGATTCCTATAGTCAAAAAACAAATAACAACTTAGCAAAATCATAATGAAGGAGGTATATAATGCCTGGTCCAGTACCATATATCAACATCAATATAAATATTATTAAGGTCAATTCATTCGAAAATGCATCAGCTATTAACGTTGGCCAAAACCTCTTGGCTGAATGGCATAATTCAGATAAAAAAAATATGGGGTTAGGCCAAAATATGGGAGACGGAAGCAATTTCTTTGGTACGAGGAGTTTTGTAGATGACCGGGATCAGCTTGATTCCAATTCTACCTTTGAAACAGCGAATCTGCCAAAGCCCTAAGGAGTGGAAAAATGACATTATTTACACCAGTGGCTATCAATATAATGGCCGTCAAGATTAATGCAGTTGACAATGGTGCGGTTGTCAATTTTGGTCCTAGTGAGCATATGGACATGTTCGTTTCTTATAAAAGAAATCAAGGATTCGGTGAACAAAACGGGGATTACAACCCCATCCTACAGTCTTATTCGTGGGTATGGGATATGGATTTACTCGACAGTTTGTCTTCAAAATCAAGTATCATATAACCATGCCTCTGGACTATCTTTCTAAAGATGGGAGTGCTTTTTTATGGTTTTAATCTCACCAACAGTAGTTAATATCCTTGGCATTAAAATCAATACGCTAGATAATGGAGCCACCTCAAATACAGGCTCACTTCAGATCATCGACCAGCTGGTAACCTATAAACGGAATCAAGGTTTTGGTGAGCAAAACGGAGACCTATCCCCTGCAAATATCATTACCCCTGCCGTAGTTGACCCTGATGTCAGTGATAGTAATGCGGTTAAGAATAGTGTTGTCTGATTGATTCATTATGGTTTAGGACACAAAGAGCTAGGTTTAAAGCTCGGTAGTTCCGATAATGTGGAGAAATCACAACAGAAAAATCAATAGAAATAACAAACAGTTACGCATGGATAAAATAAAATCCATGCGTTTAATTTTTAAATGTATGCTTTAACTTTTTTGTGGACATTGAGTACGTTATTATCATAAATAAATCTAGTTTGGAAAGCTTGTGGACACTGGGTACGTTATTTGCTAAAAATTACGAAAAAATAACAACCTTTCATATAAATATCGGAAATTATGTCCTATAAGAATGTAAAATCACAATTATTCTACAAATAACGGAACGTGTGTGCTGTTAAGATGACAATAGTTATTATCACCATGTTTATTTTGTGTGTTATTTGCTATAATTTTTAATAGGCTAAAGTTCGATATTCATTGAAATAACAAGGATTATAAACACCTAAATTACTTTACGATTTAGCCTGTTAATTAATTCCGTTTCTCCATAAAAACTGAACTACCTAGGTTTAACCTAACTCTTTTTATTAATAATATTCCCACGCATTTTATCCATACTAAACTAATAAGCATCCAATTTTATATATTGATCAATTATAAGAGCAGGCTCCGTAACCGACTGAATATCCTCAATAGTATACCCTTTTGCCACTTCCACTAGCTTTAAACCAGATTCTGATACGTCCATCACTGCTCGTTCTGTAATAATTCGGTTGACAACTCCTTTACCCGTTAAAGGCAAGGTGCATTGTTTTAATATTTTAGGCTTCCCGTTTTTATTTGTGTGATCCATGATAACGATAATCTTTTTGGCTCCATGAACAAGGTCCATCGCTCCTCCCATGCCTTTAATTATTTTTCCAGGGATCATCCAATTGGCAAGGTCACCTGTCTGGGAAACTTCCATTCCTCCTAAAATTGCTACATCAATATGCCCACCGCGAATCATGGCAAACGACTCTGCACTGGAAAAATATGATGCACCCTTACTAGCTGTAATGGTTTCTTTCCCTGCATTAATTAAATCGGGGTCTACCTCTGTTTCTTTGGGGTAAGGACCAATACCAAGCAAGCCGTTTTCAGATTGAAGAACTACCCGTTTATCCTTACTTATTAAATTGGCAATTAATGTGGGCATCCCAATGCCTAGATTCACGTAATTCCCTGATTCAATTTCCCTTTCCGCCCTTTTCGCGATTTTCTCCCTAATATCCAGTGTTTGATCGATTGGAGTACTCATACCCTTTCCCCCACTTTCTGTACGGTTCGTTTTTCAATCCGTTTCTCTTTCCTGCAAACAACCATTCGTTGTACATAAATACCAGGTGTCACAACATGCGAAGCAGGAACATCACCCATTTCTTCCACTTCCGCGATTGTAACTGCCCCAGCTGCTGCCATGATTGGATTGAAATTTTGTGCCGTTTTGCTGTAAATTAGATTTCCCATTTCATCTGCTCGTAACGCTGATACTAAGCTGAAATCAGCCGTCAGTGCGCTCTCAAGGATATAGTCTTTCCCGTTGAATGTACGAACTTCTTTTCCGTCTGCAACAATAGTTCCTACCCCTGCAGGTGTATAGAAGGCGGGGATCCCGGCTCCTCCAGCGCGAATTTTTTCTGCTAATGTGCCTTGAGGCAGGAGCTCTACCTCGATTTCGCCTGATAAAAACTGTCTTTCAAACTCCTTATTTTCACCAACATAGGAACTAATCATCTTTTTGATTTGTTTTCTTTTTAAAAGAATTCCTAAACCCCAATCATCAATTCCGCAGTTGTTCGAAATGACTGTTAAATTTTTTACACCTGTTTCAGAAAGAGCTTGAATCAGGTTCTCAGGAATCCCACAAACGCCAAAGCCGCCAACCATAATTACAGCACCATCTTGTATGTCTTTTACCGCTTCTAATGAAGAGCTGCATATTTGTTTCATTCTCTACCCTCATTTCTATCATCATTATTTTCAAGCATTCTAGTTATCTCCTAAATTAAAGGAAGATTCGGCACTCCTCAGAAGAGCAAAGGAAATAAATAGAGGGAAACCCTTAAGGGTCTCCCATCCTAGAGAATCACCGTTTACAATCTAATTAACTTTTAACCGTTGGCAATGGTTTCTTCAGCCACTCCTTATAGAACGTATCGATATCTGGTTCGAAATCAAGAATAATCGGGTACCAAGGCGGAACGGCTTCAACCTCCAGCTGCGCGGCACATCCCGGGCAGTAATATTCACGAATCACCTGCCACTCGGGATCTGGCGACATCAATTTCGGATAAATTTCATTCATTTTCTCCTCTGTATCGCGGACATAAATTCGTGCTTGCAGCTTCCAATTTTCTCGATAATCACAGAATTCATGACCGCAATCACATTTCACAATACGATCTCCGTTTGCCTTTTGCACGATATAGAGATGCAATCCATATGGCAGCAGAATCGGATCGTCCCAGCTTACACGATCTTGCAGCACTTCGCGATAGATTTCAAACCGCTCAGGGTCTTTGTGGCTTGTCATCATATCTTTTAACTGATAAAATTCCAGAGTTCCATCTATTAATTCACCAATTCTTTTTTTATCGTATTTTGCCACTTTCCTCACCTCTTTGTTTCAATTTATTATTTTTTCTTTTTAAATCGATTGATACGTGAACCTAGTGTTGGTACACCTAAATCATCCTCATAGATCATCCATTCTTCGGGAATGCTCCAGAAGCTCTTGAATTCATTTGTAAACTTTTCACTTAAAGCAAAGCTTTGTGCATACATATGTTTCACCTGGATGGCAGCTTCTTCGTTCATAATCTTCGTTCTTTCGCCTTCCATCCATTCTTTCGTTGGCTGGCTGCGGTTTAAACGTTCCATACGAATTTGCTTACGTTTTTCTTCAGTTGCCTTAAGATCAACTGAATAAACGCCATTTTCCTCTGTAAAAACACATCCGTATACTTGTTCTGCATAACGAAGAAGGATATATTTTTCATTCAAGTCTGTTTCAACTTGCTTTGGATCCCTTTCAAGAGGATCACCAAAGCCAGGACCCCCGCGAAGGTAGTTCATAATCACATCATAGTCGCCAAATTGCTCCTGTGTTGATACCGCCTGTCTGTCACGGTGGATAACCTCGGCCTCCATATTTTCCTCATAGGTTGGATTGTCTGGATCGACATCACCGCCTAACGGGATTGGAAGACCTTTCTCAATTCGTTCTTTGATGTTTGTTTTATTTGCTTGGAATCGATAGCCTGCAGAAGCCGGGTATCCTCCCATGAGACCGCAGTCTGTCGCCATAACTCCAGAGCCGGCAACAAACATCGTCCATTCCTCTGCACCCCATCCTAAACGAAGCGATTGCCAGCCATTTCCGCCACGGTATTTACCAGCCCCGCCTGACCCAGGTAAAATTTGTCTTCCAAGGAAGATCAGCGGTTCAAGCAGTTCCCAAATTTCCATGTCTCCCATGTCTCCCTCTGGATTCCAAAGAGCAGCTGAATGGCTGATTCCATCTTGAACAGCACTTGCCCCAACCCCGCATGAGGAGGTCTCAAAGCTGTTCATAGCAGATAATTGACCATATTGATCATATCCTCCGCCCATCAGCCAGTTAGAGGTATGCGCATTTCCAGCGTTTACTTCCTCCAAATATCCGCGTCCAAAGTAAGATCGGCTCAAGCCGCGCCATAAAGGTGACCATGCTGCCACGAGAGCATGCCATGTATTCGAGTGGGCAGAACGAATATCATCCGGATTAAACCAGGATCCATATGGAATGCCAAACTTACTTGCGTAATAGGCACCATCATTAATCCGGTCATTTGGTACAAGCGTTTGAGAGAGCATGACCCAGATTCCACTCGTAATCGAAACAGGCGTGGCATTGAATGGGTGCCAGCCCCAGCGGTTTGCTCCTTCAAAATCAATCTCAAACTTAGCATCCTTATGAACGGTAATTTCAGAAGGTGTATGAATGATCGTATTCAGCTTCGCAAATGAAGGAAGATCTAAATCTTTAAACGGTACATCAACAAATGATGCTTGACGATATTTTCCTGGAATTAACATTGTTTTTACTTGGTTAACGAAACCGCGGCGTCCATCCTCAATAATCTCACGCATAAATTGTTTATAAGCGTCAACGCCTTCTTCCTTAATGACATCTAGTACAAGGTCACGGATCATGTGACATCCGGCGATACGTGTTTTTTCATCCAGGGTCCAGTATTTAACGGCACGTACGGACCTTGTGCTTTCAAGCAGCCAATCCTTTGATAACGTGTCATTTTGACCAATTTTTCGGCATGTGACTTGATAACCATCATCATATCGCTGTACAGGACCCATTGGCATACTTCCCGGTGCAGAGGCACCAGTATCAATTACGTGCGTTACACCGCCTGCCCAGCCAACCACTTCTCCTTCCCAGAAAATAGGAACAAGGGTATGAACATCACAGGTATGAACATTTCCTACATGGTTATCGTTATTACAGAAAATATCTTTATCGGCAATCCCGGGATTATCCTCATAATCGTTTTCAATCATAAATTTGATCGCGGCACCCATTGTACCTACGTGAATAATAATCCCGGTTGAAGTGACAATCGAATCGGCTTCAGGTGTGTACAAACTAAAGCACAGTTCGCCTTCCTGCTCAACAATTGGCGATGCAGCAACCTTTTTTGCCGTTTCCCTTGCATGAACAACACCGCCGCGCAGCTTGGAATAAATTTTTTCAAAACGAATCGGATCATTTTCTTTAAAAGGAAGTGTGTTTAATCCAGCGTAATGGCCGGTTTCCCTACTAATTTCATCCATTTCCTTCCGCATTTGCTTTAGCGTTTTTCCGTCCCAGCCAATCGTTTTTTTACCTTGAATATCCTCAAGAGTTTTTGCCAAATTTAGTACCCCCTTAAATTGAATTGAATGGATTAAAATCGATTATTTTAATTCCCTTAAATGGAAAATACGATTGCCATCAAGATATGCTTCAAATCCAAGCGGAACAACCAAGGTAGTCGCCGTGGATTCAAGAATAGAGAAGGCTGAAATCCGGTTACCAGGCAGTAATTTTTCCATTTCATAAATTTCTGCTTGCAGGAACTCACCATCCCAATAAATTTCACGGTAACCAATGAAAGCGTCACGAGGCGGTGTTTCACCTGCTAATGGCTCCTGTGGAATTTGCGGTTTTGCTACCTCAACCACACCACGAACAATCGCACCCGTAATAGAATAGCCAAGCTCTGGTGAAAGAGCAGCTTTTGCATAAACACGTGCATAGGTCTCTTCAAAAGTTCTCACAAGGCTTTCCCAATCTTCGACAGAATTAAAGGAAGAAATCGGTGCTTCAATTTCTAAATCATTCAATTGTCCTTGATATTGCATCCGGAATAACAGACGGAAATCAACATCCTCCGGCTGATAATCATTTTTCCTAAATTCCTCTGTTACTTTGGTCTTTAATTCATCCCATGCGGCTTGTAATTCTCTGCCCGCCATCAGTGCATCGGAATCCTCTGCACCATCATCGACATTTAAATCCAATGTTTTGTCATAACGATATTCGAAATCTGCCGCGCCGCAGCCAAATGCTGAGAATCCGGCAGCCCAGGCAGGGATTAGAACATCTTCAAACCCGAGTCCCTTCGTATAGCCTGCTGTGTGCAACGGACCACCGCCACCATATGAGAAGCAAACATATTGAGATGGAGAATATCCTTTTCCTAAAATCATCGACTCAAGGTAGTTTCGAAGCTGTGATTCTAATAATTCAATTACCCCATATGCCGCATCCTCAACGGTTAATCCAAGCGGATCAGCAATTTGTGTTTTAACTGCTTCATAGGCTTTTGCTTTTGAAAGCTTAATCACACCGCCAATGAAATTATCAGGATTGATTAAGCCAAGTACAACGTGACAATCCGAAACAGTCACCGTATCGAGGCCGCCTTCAGGGTTACAGACACCAACGCGTGATCCTGCACTATCAGGTCCTAGCGTAATATTTCCATAGTTCGGATCAATTCGAACAAAGCTTCCAGTTCCCGCACCGGTTGTATCCATGGAAACAAGCGGCAATGACAGCACAAGGCGAGCCATATCAGGACTTGCATTAATCGCTAATTCTCCTTGGGTAATCAATCCAATATCAAAGCTTGTTCCGCCGATATCGGAGCATGCGACGTTTTTCAAACCTAGCTGTTCCGCTAAATATTTAGCACCAACCATACCTCCAATTGGTCCGGAAACGCATGTTCTTGCCAATTCATTTGCTTTGATACTGATCGTACCTCCGTGACTTGCCATAATCCTTAGATCAAAGTCGGTCCCTGCTTCCCTTAATGCTTTATCAATGTTTGCTAATGTTTGACGTGAAGGTTCCGCCGCATAGGCTTCAACAATGGTTGTATTGGTCCGATGCGATTCCTTCCGTACTGGATAATAATCCACTGTTGCAAATACCTTAATGTCTTTATTTGCCTTTGCTACAATTTGTTCCGCAATATCACGAATTCTTCTTTCGTGGGCAGGATATTTATAGGAATGCAGTAGGCTGACAACAATTGCTTCCACATCCTCATCAATCAATTTTTGGATGGCTGGTTCGATCTCATGCTCATAAAGTGGAATCACCACATTTCCGAAAAGGTCTACCCGCTCTGTTACACCGACGGTCCACTTTCTTGGTACAAGAGGCGGGTCAAAGTGATGGGTATTAATATGAATTTTGTCAGAGTAGGAGTAACCAAGAAACGACTGCAGACCTCGTCCCATACGATGGTTATCCTCCATCCCTTTATTAACAACTAGTCCAACTCGCCGCCCAACCCTGGAAACGAGACGGTTGAGCATTGCAGTTCCAGAATAAACCCCTGCAAGCAGGTTCGGGAACTCATCTTCCATTTTTGCATCCCATTGGCTCAAAGCATCTCTAGCAGAGTTTAATAGTCCAATATGTTCGTCTAGCGGAGTTGTTTGTGCCTTCCCGACGACAAAATCTCCTTTTTCATCAATAATGAACGTATCTGTCATAGTACCGCCGGCATCAATAGCAAGAATTTGAGATTTGGCCAAATAAAACGCTCTCCCTTCAATTGAAAGTAAAATGGATTAAACAGCAGTTTATGTAACATGGCAGTCATATTTATGCTGTTACTTTTATATTTGCAAGTAGCGTGCCAATAGTTTGTAATTTTTAAATTTTTTTTAAAGGGTAGAGTTTTATTCGTTGCTTACGCTCATCATCCACAGTGTTGAAACCCTATGTGAAATGTTCATTTCACAGGTTTTTCAGCATTTCTAAAAGGCTGCTGTATTGTCAAAAAAATTAACAATACAATTTACTAATGCAAACGAAAAAGCCTTCCGTCATATTTTAACTAGGTATCCACCATTATTAGAGCTAAATCAAGTTCAATAAAACTGTAGTGTTTTGCAACACTTGTAGCGCTACAGATTGTTTTATCAAAACACACAATAACTCTTGATTTAGCTGACGCACTCGTTTAATATTTTAAATATACTGAATATTTTAAATATTAAACATTCCTGTTATTCTCATTGTTTCAGATCTTTTGTTATACGATGCCTTGAATTCAATGATAAAAAATGTTCTGAATACAAGCCTAAGGAGGTTTCAAGCAAGTTGGATAACCCTTTTCTCTCTATTTTTTCCACACAGGATTTATCGAATAAAGTTAGCGAGATCAAACATAAATGGGAAACCTTCATTACCAATCCTGACAATTACGAAAGCCTGGAAAATGTCGTCCGTCGCGAAATCCTGCATTCATGGAGCCGTTGTCAATCGATCGGGATTAACCCGGAACAAAGACAAGCAAGAACAGCCCTAACCTCTTTTGAACTCGAAACACTTCTTTCAGAATCCGACCTGTATCATGCAGCTAAACCGATAATCGATAGTATTTATGATAAATTAATTGGTACTGGCTACTTAATTACCCTTAATGACGAAAGTGGAAAAATGATTTATTTAAAAGGAGAAAAGGATCTTATAAAGAAAACGGAAAAGATTAATTTTTTGCCGGGAATGGATTGGAGCGAAAGTGCTGCAGGAACGAATGCCATTGGTACAAGCATTGTTTCTAAAATGCCAATCCAAGTATTTTCTGCTGAACATTTCTGTGAAGGCTTCCACCCTATGACCTGTTCTGCATCACCTATATTTCATCCCTATACCAAAAATGCCATTGGAGCAATCGATTTTACAGGATTTTGGCCTAGCACCCAACCCCACACACTTGGATTAGCCGTATCCCTCGCACAGATGATCGAGCAGCAGCTTCTTTTTATCTATCAAAAAAAATATAAACAATTGGAAGAATATTACCACCAATATACATTTAAATGGAAGGAGCATGCTGTTCTTGTCATAAGTAACGAAGCCGTTCTGGTTAATGGCGACCGAACATTAATGAATACCTTACATTTGAAAAAGGAAAAAACATTTGATAACCATGTAAAAATACAAAAACTTCTTCAAAATCCAGCCGATTTCTTTAAACAAGCGAAAGGTTATCAATTCATCCATTTGGACCCGATCATCATCAATCATGAAGAGATTGGTTACCTAGCGATTTTTCAAAAGACTACAGGAGCGTCATCAAGTATGCTAGCCCAATCAAAGGATCAGCAGCACCAGCTGATTGGTGAGTCTCCGGAAATGAAAGAAATTTTACATAAATGCCGGCAGATTGCATCGGTCACCACCCCAATCCTGTTAACCGGTGAAACAGGGACTGGAAAAGAATTAATTGCCAGGTATATTCATGAAGTGAGTTCAAGAAGTGATAAACCTTTTATTGCGATTAATTGTGGTGCCATGCAGAAAGAGCTCATCGGCAGTGAACTATTCGGTTATGAAAGTGGAACGTTTACCGGTGGAAAAAAAGAGGGCAAGAAAGGAAAATTTGAAGAAGCAAACGGCGGTACCATCTTTTTAGATGAAATTGGAGAAATGCCGCTCGATATGCAGGTGCATTTACTAAGAGTTCTTCAAGAAAAAGAGTTTACAAGATTGGGTTCGTCAAAGACAATTAAAATAGACGTAAAAGTGATTGCTGCCACGCACAGAAACTTAGAGGCGATGATTGAAGAAGGATCATTTCGAAGTGATTTGTTTTTCAGGCTGAATGTCATTTCGTTTACCATTCCCTCCTTATCAGAAAGGAAAAGTGATATCATTCCGATCAGCAATCACTATTTACAATTGTTTACCGAAAAATATCATAAACCTTTGTCATTCCGTTTAACAGAGAAAACCAAATGCTTCTTTTTAA
Organism: Niallia oryzisoli; assembly: GCF_036670025.1. NCBI lineage: Bacteria > Bacillati > Bacillota > Bacilli > Caryophanales > Bacillaceae > Niallia > Niallia oryzisoli. Next base: position 3,653,988 of record NZ_CP137640.1, read on the forward strand.
GCTACAACTGGCCGGGTAATATTAGAGAATTAAGAAATGCCCTGGAACATGCAGTTATCTTTAGCAGTTCAGCAGAAATTGAACAATGGCATTTACCCGATTATCTTTCCAATTTGCCGCATCAGCAATCACTTGTCGAGGCTGGACACACAAGCTTTTCGATTATGGAAAAAACAGAAATGGAGCAGATAAGAAAGCTTTTAATACAAAGCAAATGGAATATTTCTGCTGTTGCCAAAGAATTGAAAATGGCACGATCCACCTTATATCGGAAGCTTAAAAAGTATCATTTAAAAGAACTGAGTCATGTTGAGATTCAATGAAACAATGCTATTGATTTTATAGGAGGACGTTTTGATTCCAGTTCCTTCGGAAAGAGGTCAAAATGGAATCATACAAAACAGATGAAGCAAAAGCTTTAGACAGAAAGCCCTCATGGGTAAAGAGTTACATGGATTCAAAAGAAAAACAAAGGCAGTTATATCGCCGTACGTTGATTATTGTTGTGATTTCACAAATTTTCGGCGGCGCTGGTCTGACAGCAGGTATAACAGTTGGGGCCCTTCTTGCACAGAATATGCTAGGAGCAGAGAGCTTTACAGGGGTTCCGACAGCCTTATTTACCCTCGGTTCTGCAGGGTCTGCATTTCTTGTAGGACGGATTTCGCAGCGTTTTGGGCGGCGTCCGGGACTTGCAGCTGGATTCTTGACTGGAGGAATTGGCGCGATTGGGGTTGTTATTTCAGCCTTAATGAATAATATCCTCTTACTTTTCGCTTCCCTGCTTATATATGGGAGCGGCACGGCGACCAATTTACAGGCACGGTATGCTGGGACTGATTTGGCAGATTCGAAACAAAGAGCAACAGCCGTCAGTATCGCGTTGGTATCCACTACATTTGGTGCGGTTGCTGGTCCCAATTTGGTTGAGGTAATGGGTGATTTTGCAACGAAGATCGGTGTTCCTGCTTTGGCAGGCCCCTTCATTCTTGCCGCTGCAGCGTTCATTCTTGCAGGGTTGGTGCATTTGATTTTCCTTCGACCGGATCCTCTTATAGTGGCGAAAGCTATTGCAGAAGAACAGAAAATAAATGAGGCGGCTCTATCAAATACAAATACTCAAACACTGGCAATAAACAAACAAGGAGTTTTGGCCGGAGCTTCAATCATGCTCATAACACAGATTATAATGGTTGCCATTATGACGATGACTCCCGTGCATATGCGGAGTCACGGTCATCATTTAAGTGCAGTAGGTTTAGTAATCGGCTTCCATATCGGAGCCATGTTCCTCCCCTCCCTCATTACTGGTATTCTTGTAGATAAAATTGGAAGGGCGAAAATGGCTATTGCATCTAGCATTACACTGCTTGCAGCTGGCGTAATGGCTGCAATCGCACCTGCCGATTCGATGTTTGTCCTTATCATTGCACTTTCCTTGCTTGGTCTTGGTTGGAATTTTGGCTTGATTAGCGGCACTGCCCTTATTGTAGATTCTACCAATTTGCACAACCGCGCGAAGACACAGGGTACTGTAGATGTTTTAATTGCTTTGTCTGGTGCATCTGGAGGAGCACTTTCCGGGTTAGTAGCAGCTCATACGAGTTATGCGGTACTTTCACTTTCCGGCGGGATTCTCTCACTGCTTCTTATTCCTGTGATTATTTGGTCTAGAAGTATCCAAAAGGTTGATTAACAAGAGTTACATTTTTTATATTACAATTAGTAAAGCAATTGTTAAAACTTTTTGTAACTAAATAGAAGCAAGCTTAGGCCTGCTTCTATTACTGTCTATTAAACAAGACTTTATTTTTCTATAAGACTTAACTTTTCCTCAATCTTTCCATATGACGCAAATTCAGGACTTGGTTTGCCACCCCATCGATCCAGCGTCCATGGACTTGGCTCAAGTAAGCGGGCATCTCTGGCATTGTCTTCCGGAAATTCTTCCATCCCAAAACTATATTCCATTGTCATTCCATCAGGATCTAAGAAATAGAAGAAGATGCTTTCAGATGGCTCATGACGTCCCGGTCCAAATGCGATAGGAACATCACTATTTAAAACACGGTTTCTCGCAATTCCAATATCATCAATATCTTCCACCATAAAATTAACATGATGTAATTTATTCTCTGTATTTTTAATCAAAGCAAAGGAATGATGATATGGATTTGGGAAACAGCGCATCCAAACATTTTCACCCAAATGATCTGATACAATAAAGTTTAGCTTTTCGGTAAAAAACTTAATCGTACTATCCACATCGACTACATTTAAAACAACATGTCCCAATCGTTGTATTTTCGTATGTTTCGGAACAAAGTTTTTAATCATATGCATCATTTTGCTGTAAAACTCTAACTCTAATCCTGTATTCGGTTCAACAATACGGAAGGAGCGCCCTTGTTTCAGTTCCTTTTGCTCCTCCTGTGAGACTTCTCTTGGATTTAAACCGTTTTTGACAAACGATTGATAGGCAAGTTCGAGCTGCTTATCATTTTCTAATTGAAAGCCTACTCTTTTGATTCCTGGCTCCTGTGACGGGTACAAGATAACATTATGATGGTCATTGCTGCAACGGAAGAATGAAAGTCCCTTTTCATTTGTCTCAACATGCTGCAAACCAACCATTTTATCATAGAACTCTGTTGATTTCTCAATATCACTTACATTTAATGCTACATAGCCAATTTTTTTATATCTAAACATCTGAATCTCTCCAATCTTTTCTTATAAAATTAAACTTACTTTTCCCTGTGGACGTAAACTTTCAAGCTTCAATACTACTTTCTTTTCCTCAATCTTTAATTCGCCATTTTCGATTACCAATTTAAACTCTAAGACGCCAATGAAAGAATCAAGATCTGCTCGTTTGGATCGATAGGTCGTAAAATTGCATTTCACAGAAATAGAGTTCTCATCCTGGTCCTTAATTCGAATATTATTGTAATTTCTCAGCGTTGAAGAGTGCGGATATTCTACATGGGCCTCTTTTTTTAACAATCGTAATGCCCTTTGCTCAAGCCGTGCTCTATCATCGTTCACAAGATATAGAGACTTAGCTGAGTCTGCATTAGGATTTCCAATCGGCGGGATGAGATAGGTGCCCTTTGCTGAAAATAAAGCCGCCCACTCTTCTAATTTCCACTCATCCAAAAGCTCGGCTTCCAAGTATAAGAAATCCTCTATAGCTTGACGTGTGATATTCATCCTTTCACCTTCTCTTCTTCAACATTTTTAGAAATTGAATTAGTAAGGATTTCATTGTATTTTCTCCAAAATCCACGCATTTGTTCTTCATCATTAGAAAGTGGCTGCTCCCTAATCATTCCTTTAGAAATATCATTCCATTCTACCTCTTGATTGTTTAAGAACCCTTCCTGACAAAGCTCAAGCGCTTCATTATCATCCGGTGTAGCAAAACCGCCAGGGCCAATAAACTCTAGGAAATTATCATTTCTTCTACGTCTAAATTCCTCATTTTCTCCTTTAGCAGCTAAAGCATAGCCTGTCACTTCCATATATCCTGGTTCAATCGGATAGAACGTACGAATAGTGATTGCCATAATATCATTGATAACTAAGTTAGGAAAAATAAGGAGATTGCGATTCTTTTTGGTAATCCTTTCCGCTCTTTCTTTTCCAAATTTATTTTCTAATTTACGTGTGATTTCATCGATTTCCTTTTGACCTTCTTCTCCCCAGGCTGGAATCCAACGTCCGACAGGTCTGCCCCAAGGTGCTGTATATTCCACTACTGCGTGGCCGTTACCTAAATCAAGTCCCACTCCCTGCAGATCACCCTTAGACATTTCACCGCCTCGTGTTGAAACAATTTCAAAATAAGTCTTGTGCGTTGGCATGCCGTGATAGGAATCTACGCTATTTTCAGATAAAAGCTTCCAGTTTGCACGGACACTATATTCCTGTGGATCTAGTAATACTTCCATACCTAATTCTGATTGGTCAGCAACTAAATCAAGATACTCTTTTGCATTTCCTAAATAGTCCTCCAGTGAAATCGCGTTATCATCAAAATTGACAAAAACAAATTCACGATAGGATTCAAGTCTAGTAACCTCTTTTAAGTTTTTGGAACCATTGCAATTAAAGGATTCAGAAAAACCATCTTTACCTGGCATTCCAACTAATTCACCTTTATTAGTAAAGCTCCATGCGTGATAAAAACAGCGGAATACCTTTGTATTCCCTTTGTTTTCGCGACAAACTAATGCACCGCGGTGTGTACAAGAATTATATATTGCTCTAACCACACCATCACTGCCTCTTGTAAATAATAAATTTCTTCCGCCTACTTTTCTGCGAACAAAGTCTCCGTTTTTCGGTATTTCAGATTCATGACCAATATATAACCAACACTTATTGAAGATTTCTTTTTTCTCTCGTTCTAAGATTTGCTGATCTGTAAAAACACTACGATGAACTAAAAATTCAGAGTTCAACTTATCTTCAACAACATACTTTTTCATAAAAACTCCTCCTTAGCATTATATATTTTATTAAAATTTCATAATATTCCGAATATATTGCAGGCATTTTTATACATCAACATTTCTTTTTCTTCTTTACTTAAGTTCAACTCATGAATCCAATGGCCTGGGTTTTCCTCTCTGATTAAAAAAGGATAATCCGACCCTACCATTAATTGACTGGATCCGAACTGCTGGATTAAAAAATGGAGCGTGTCGATGTCATATACTAGGGTATCGTAATAGATTTTCTTGGCATAATAGCTTGGAGGATGAGGACAAATTTTCCTTATTTCCTCCATCTTTTCCCAGCCAAAAGTTAAACGAGGTAATAAAGCAGCGAAAGAGCCTCCGCCATGACTAACGTAAATTTTTAAATTTGGAAACTTTTCTAGGATTCCCCCTGTAATCAGAGAGGCCACAGCATAAGCATTTTCAGTTGGAAAGCCGATTAGAGCTGATAAGGCAGGAGGTCCAACGATTCGCTCTTTACCAATCGGATGCAGGGCATGGATAAAGATTGAAATATCTTCAGCTTCCGCTTCTGCAAAAAATGGTGTGAAAAACGGGTCTCCAATCGATCTACCGTTAATATTCGTACCTATTTCAACGCCTTTTAAACCAAACTCATTTTTTAATCTTTTTAGTTCTTTGGCTGCTAATTCAGGATCTTGTAATGGGACCATTCCAAGACCAATAAAACGATTTGTATCATTTTCGATAAACTTCGATAATTCAAAATTGATATAGCGTGAGTAATCTAGCGTATCCTCTGCTTTAAACCAATAGGATAATAATTCCGGCATAGGTGATAACACTTGAATCGTTACATCCTCTTGATCCATATCTGTTATTCTTCTTTCAGTACTCCAGCATTGGTCGGTAATCGTTCTAAAGCTTTTCCCAGAAATCATGATCTGTTTATGGTGAGTTTGCCCGCATACGCACTTTACAGCAGGCCAGCGATCTCCACCAAACCGATCACCCATGTCAGGTAAGTGTTCAGGTACAAAGTGAGTATGAACATCAACAATCATTTTACCTTCCACTCCCTTCTTTTTAATCTCACTGTGAACTTAAAGCATTGTACTGCCACCATTGACACTTATCACTTGACCTGTAATAAAAGTCGTATTTTTAGATGCTAGAAAAAGAACAGAGTCAGCTATTTCCTCTTCATAGGCACCTCTGCCTTTAGGAATGATATCAATCATTTTCTTCGCTGTTTCCGGTTCTTTTTGTTTATATAACTCTAAAGCTCCTGACTCCACCGCTGGCGGTGCAACTGTATTGACCGTAATATCATAATGTGCAAACTCTCGAGCCAGTCCTGTCGTTAAGGCATGCATACCGCCTTTTGCTGCATTGTAGGCCGAGTGCTCCCATAGTCCGTTTCGGACAGAATCTGCGCCAATGTTAATGATTCTTCCATACTTTTGCTCAACCATATAAGGGAGTACCTTATAACAAGACCACAAGCATGTCCAAAGATTTCGATCGACTGTCGTTTTAAGGGTTTCTGGAGTTTGCTCTAAAAATGGTCTTATAACCCCGCCGCCAGCATTATTAACAAGGATATCAATTTTCCCCCATATATTAACCGTTTTCTCTACCATTGCAGTAACAATTTCTTCAACCGAAAGATCACCAACAAAATAATCAATATCTCCTGCCGACTGTTCAGCAATATCAGCTGCCGCTTGTTTAGTTCGCTCCTCCTCGGTACCCGTTATGAGAACTTTTGCCCCTTCTCTTGCAAAGCTTTTTGCAATGGTCTTACCTATTCCACGCGATGAACCTGTGACAATCACAACTTGACCTGCGAAGGAAGGGTGATTTGTAAGAATTGACATTGCGCAACACCTCTTTATGTTAGATTATGAATTCGCTTACATTTTGCATTTTAGAACTTAACGATTTGATAGAATCGCATGGATATGGCTGCCCGTAAAGGAGTCCTACTCTTATCCATCCTTCCATGCAGGGTCCTATGGCCTTACATGGGACAGCCTCTCCATTATGCATTACTTCCGAAGAAAGAAGTTTTCACAAAGTTCGGCAAATTCGTCCTTTTTCTCAATTTGAGTCCAGTGTCCACATTTTGAAAAAATATGAAGCTCAGAATTTGGAAGTAATTCAAAATATCTTAAACTTGTTTCTTTATAAGGAACGACAATATCTTCCCTTCCATGAATCATTAATACAGGTTGTTCAATTTTCTTAATCTGCTCCTCAGTCAAGGCAAGTTGATTCAGTTTTTCTTGACGGGGTTCAGCAAACATTTTTGAGAAAGCTTCCTGTAAGCCTGGTTGAATACTAGCTTCATATCGTAATTGAGCTAACTCATCTGTAGCAAATTCTTGGTTGTAAGCAAAAATTTCTAGTAATCTCTTCATATTTTCTACACTTGGTTCATAGCCCCAGACTTTATCTAATCCGTAAGTCACCATAAACGGCAGTCCTGCTGCCCCCATTAGGACCATTTTGCTCACTAAATCAGGTCTCTTATTAGCAATATGTAAAGCTAATGCTCCCCCAAGTGAATTCCCGATAATATGAACTCGACTTTCTCCAACCGCTTCGATAAAACTAATTAAGTGATTCGTCCATGTTTCAACTCCATATTGGATATCGTCAGGTCTTTCTGTATATCCAAAGCCTACAATATCTGGTGCATATACATGAAAATTCTCGGAAAGTCTAGGGATAATTAATCTCCAGTTAGCCTCAGCCGTAACCCCTGGTCCTGATCCATGTATTAAAAGAATCGGTTCGCCTTGCCCGCTTTCAAGATAGTGTGTAGAGATGCCATTAACGTCAATGTTTTTAGATTGATACATTGTAATCCTCCTTAAATGTTTAATGAAGTATACTTCTAACTATAAATAGAGAAGCGCATAAATTATTTGTATTACTATTTCGATAATAGGGTTTTGATTATAAGTTATTTGATATTTCACATCCCTACAATTAAAATAGTATATAACTATATTTTATAGATAGAATGATTTGAATTTTCCATCTGTTTGACTTAACTAAAGTATAGCTTCATTTTCTATTAAAATCTAACAGAAAAAACTTATCAGAAATGTAGTTTCCTCTAAGTTTTTCCTTTAGATTATTGTAAATCTTTTCACTTACATTCACACTTTTGATTTTCAAAATAAGTATTCTATGATAAGGAGCACTTTTGATGGACACAGTACAATTAGATACATTTTTTTCGGTTATCGAACATAAAAGTTTTTCCAAAGCAGCAGAAGCATTAAATGTCTCACAACCTACTGCATCAGCAAGAATTAAAAATTTAGAATATGAACTAGGATGTAAATTATTTGAAAAAGATGGGAAAAATTTGACTCTTTCCAAGGAAGGCAAAGTATTTCTGGATTATGCAAAAACAATCATAGCCAATATGAAGCATTCTATTGAGGCTACTCGACATGCTAAATTTCATCATATAAAGGTTGGTTTTTCTCCCGGCTTTTCCTATTCATTTTTAACTGAACTAATCACCTCTATATTATCTATAAAGGATTTAGAGGTTTCTATCTATGAAGGGATAGATTCTCTTCGGTTAAACGAGCAAATTATTTCCGGGGAACTTGATATTGTTTTTACAAGGAATTCCTTCACTCAACAACCTGATATCGTTTCGGAATTTTTATTTGAAGATCAGCTTATCTTCATTTGTGGTAAAGAGCATCGATTGGTAGACAAAGAAATCATTTTACCAGAGGATTTGGAAGGTGAAACGCTGATTTGTTATCAGCGTCACACACCTATTTGGGCTGAAATTGAAAAACAGCTTATCGGGGTACAGCAAATAAAAAGAATTGAAGTTGGAAATAACGAAATGGTGAAATCAATCGTTGGAAGTGGAGTTGGAGTAGGAATTACGGCCTCACTTGGAGTAAATGAGTTTGATAAAATGAAAGTCGTGATGAAACGAATAAAAAAAATTGAAAATGTACCTAATAACATTTATGTACAATACAGAAAAAACTCACGTATTGAACAACCTATAAAAAAGATCATTTATTCTGTTATTAATCATGAAATACAACAGTAATAGAGGGGTTCTCCCCTCTATTTATAGCAATTATAAATACACTGTTTGACTTCCACCCATTATTCACCATTTAGAAAGAGCTTTTTATCGATCATTCAAAACAATATAAGTCGCCTTAATCGGACCATGCACCCCTACAATTAAATTTAATTCGATATCTGCGCTGTTACTTGGCCCCGTTACAAAATCAATACAAGATGAGATCCTTATTCCATTTTGAACCATTCGACTAATATGAGTAGTGGCCTGAGTCATTCTTGGAACAATTGTGCTTTTTGGGATAATAGCAATATAGGTTTTAGGTAGTAAACTAACCAATCTTCCCTTATTTTTATCCGTGAATAAGACCACAGTTCCTGATTCTGCTAGCGTAATATCGCTGAATGTGATCCCGACATCTGCTTGTTCCGCTATTTCGATGTTTTTTTCTTTTAACATTGGATTCCACATGTGGAAGTCAATTCCATAATCATATAATTTTGAAAATAATTGTTCATCTAATCCATAGGTTTTATATCTTTCGTCGTCCCAACTAATCGCCTTATTAACGTCGTATTCTTTAAATACCTTTAATAATTGTTGTGGTAATTCCTTTGAAGTCGTTTCGATTATATCGGTGTGAATCAATTTACATTGATTCCTTAATACTTTCAATAGTTCGTCCTGGGTTAAGTTCTTTCCAACCTCATATTGGGGTATTTTCGACCATGCTGGTTTTATAACCTTTGTGATTCTTGACCGATTTAACTTGGCTGCTACATTGTTTAAGAAAGATTCTCGATGATATACTTGGCCACATCCCATTCTTACTCACCCCTTTTTTTATACCAATCTCGGAAACTTTCTTTGCTAGGAGCAGGCAAATCACGTATTTCGGTCCAGGCCTTTATAGGACCAGACCCCTTTTGTAAACCATTTTCCATATGTCCCATCAAACTTGATACCGTCTTGATCCCAACTTTATAAACTCGAGATGAACTCGTAGCCATTTGATAACCCTTCATAGCCAATTTTTCTGCAAGCGGAGATTTTTTTTCATCCTCTACAATCCTTCTACGGTGTTTAATCAATAATTCATGAAGAGGTATTTTGACAGGACATGCATCTGTACAAGCTGCACATAATGAAGATGCATATGGTAATTCTTTATAATCGTCATACCCTCCTAATAATGGAGTTAATACAGCTCCAATTGGTCCCGAATAAATGGAACCGTAAGAATGACCGCCAATTTGACGATAGACAGGACACACATTAATACATGCAGCACAACGGATACAATGCAGAGCACTTTGAAATTCCGTCCCTAGGATATTAGAACGTCCATTATCCACGATAACCAAGTGAAATTCTTCAGGACCATCCACTTCTCCTTCCTCTTTCGGTCCTGTTAGCCCGGTAATATAACTCGTTAACTTCTGACCGACTGCACTTCTGCACAATAAACTCACTAAAATATCTAACTCTCCCCAAGTTGGAACAATTCGTTCCATGCCCATCACAGTAATTTGGGTCTTCGGTAAAGCTGTTACTAATCCTGCATTTCCTTCATTGGTAACCAAGCAGATGGATCCGGATTCAGCGACAGCAAAATTACATCCCGTTATTCCTACATCCGCACTTAGGAATTCTTGACGTAGTTGTTCTCGGGCAAAAAGAGCAAGCTCTTCAGGCACTTCTGACCTTTCATAGCCTTTTTTCTTTTTAAAAGTATCACGGATTTGTTCTTTATTTTTATGAAGTGCCGGAATGACAATATGCGATGGTGGATCGTGATCATCCAGTTGGAGAATATATTCTCCTAGATCCGTTTCAATCACCTCACAGCCAGCTTTTTCTAATGCCGCATTTAAATGAATCTCTTCCGTTACCATAGACTTTGCCTTTACGACTTTTTTTGCTTGTTTTTTCTCTACGATGGACGTAATATACTCATTTGCTTCTTCCTTTGTTTCTGCAAAAAAGACGTGGCCTCCAAGTCTTGAGATGTTTTCACTTAATTTGTGTAAATAGTAATCTAAATTTTCAATGGTATGGGTTCGAATCTCTTCCCCAAGTTTCCGCCAATCCTCCCAATTTCCAAGTTCTTCCGCTGACGACAATCTTTTACCTTGCATCCTTTCTTGTGCGGCTACAACAGCCTTTCGCATAAATTCATTTTGAACACCTTTATCGACTCGTTCAAAAAAACGGTCTTCACCAATTTTCATTGCCATCAATGATCAACCTCACTATTTAGGACTTCAGCTATATGCATGACCTTTATTGGTTTTCCTTTTCGATTGATTCTTCCCCCAATATTCATTAAACAGCCGCAATCTGCACCAATGAGTACTTCTGCCCCCGTTTCTTCTATATGCTTAATTTTTTCATCTACCATCTGCTCTGAAATGGGACCCATTTTCACTGAGAAAGTCCCACCGAAACCACAACAATCATAATGATTGGATAGTGGTTCCATTTCTAAACCTTCAACATTCTCCAACAATTTCGCAGGCGCATCCTTAACACCTAATAAACGAGTCATATGGCATGAATTGTGATAGGTTGCACGGGCAGGCAGACGAGCAGATACATTTTCTACTTTTAATACGTCAACTAAAAATTGCGATAACTCATATGATTTATTTGCCAGTTTAACAGCCTTCTCTCTCCATTCAGGCTGATTGTCAAATAAATTCTGATATTCATGTAACATTGTGATACAAGAACCTGAAGGGGATACAACATATTCAGCATTCTCGTACGTTTTAATCATATTTTTCGCAACTTCTCTCGTTTCTTTATGATAGCCCGTGTTAAATGCCGGCTGCCCACAACAGGTTTGTTGTTCTGGAAAATCCACTTCACATCCTAGTTTTTCTAACAATTCAACTGTACTTTTTCCGACATTTGGATAAAAAACATCGGCTAGACAGGTAATAAAGAGTGAGACTTTCATGTTCGTCCCTCCATTTCGTAATAGTCTTGGCGAGTGATTAAGAATTCCTTTTATAATGCTTGTCTTCTATATAATGGAAAAAGGGAAGAACTTACGCCTCCCCCTCCCATGGACTTTTATGACTCAGCTTCTGATGACTCTATGAAACTACTTTAAATCTCTTTTAACTTAATTATTCAAGAATGTTTTGATCCCTGAAGCGTTTTCCATTTTTTTGATAAAATTCAGCACCCCTTTTCACTCGATTAATCAGCTCGTTCGAAAGAACTTTTATAGGTTTCGCCGGAATTCCTACGGCGAGCATTTTTCCTTCAATTATTTTCCCTTCTCCAACAAGAGCACCTGCTGACACAAACGCCTGCCTTTTAATAACAGCTCCACTCAGTACGGTAGCATTCATACCGATCATGGCATTCTCTTCAATAGTACAGCCATGGATGACACATTGGTGTCCAATCGAGGCATTTTTTGCAATCGTTGTTGGAAACCCAGTATCTGTATGAATAATCGCACCATCCTGTACATTCGCTCCTTCGCCAATGGTAATTTTCTCGACATCACCACGTAATACGGCATTAAACCAGATCGTTGCATTTTCCTTAATTTCTACATTTCCAATAATCTGGGCACCAGGTGCAATATAAGCAGATGGGTGAATCTTTGGTGAAATTCCATCTAATGAATAAATACCCAAACGGATCTCTCCTTTTCTTAAAAGTGGTTTGGAAAATCTTTCTCCACAACAGCTTCCTATTAAATTGGATATTCTCGCTTTTCCGCCTGAATAGATACCCATTTGGAAGTTGTAAATTCCTCAATAACCCATTCATAACCAAATCGGCCTATTCCACTTTGTTTTACTCCACCAAATGGAACATTACTTTCCTCATTAGCTGTTGCATCATTGACATGCGTAGCACCTGCTTCGATATCAAGCGCTAATCTTTCTCCTTTTTCTATATCTCCTGTCACGATTGCAGAAGAAAGACCATATTCAGTATCATTTGCAAAACGCATAGCCTCTTCATCGGATTCGCATGGAATAATCGTTGCTATTGGACCAAATAATTCTGTACATGCAAGCGGGGCATTATTTGGAACATCCGCAAACACGAAAGGTGAAATAACGTTGCCATTTCTTTCTCCCTCGACAACCATTTTATAACCAGCCTTTTTAGCATCATCTACAAAACCCATAATTTTATCTGCCTGACGTGAATTAATCACTGGACCTATAATGGTATTTGGATTTTTAGGATCTCCGCAAGTTAAGCCTTTTACCCTATCTACGAATTTAGTAATAAAATCCTGATATAAATTTTTATGAACTATAATACGGTTTGTTATGGCACAAATTTGTCCACTGTGAAGGAATTTACCAAATACAGCAATATCGACGGCATGGTCAACATCTGCATCACTTAAAACGAGCATTGGATTGTTCCCACCCAGTTCTAATGCAACCTTTTTCAACATGCCTCCTGCAATTTTACCAATATGTCTGCCGACAGCAGTTGAACCAGTAAAACTAATTAAGGAAGACTGTGGATTAGTCAGGATGGCATCGCCTGTTTCTTCAATATCAGTTAGGATGGAATTGAATACTCCTTTAGGAAGACCAGCTTCCTCCAAAGCTTTCGCAATGATTGAGCCTCCAGTTATTCCTGTTTGAATATCTGGTTTATGCACAACACTATTACCTAATGCAATGGCTGGAAAAATCGTTCTAGTTCCAACATGGGTTGGAAAGTTAAAGGGTGCAATCGAAGTAATTACGCCTACAGGCAACTTATAAACACGATTTACTTTTCCAGGTGTAACAGAAGGATAATCCTTAGGTGTATAGGTTTTATCTACCATTTTTAAGGCCTCATCCAAATCAGAAAGGGCTAACATGAGCTCAAAGCTGGATTTTAGGACGGTTCCGCCTGCTTCACGGATAAGTAATTGAACAATCTCATCTCTATTACTTTCAAGAAATGCTTTCGCATTAAATAATACTTCCCTTTTTTGTCCTGGGGTGGTCTTTGCCCATTCTTTTTGAGCTTTTTCCGCTGCCTCAAAGGCTTCCCTAACTTGATCTACATTTGCTAAACGAACAGTTGTAATAATGGAATTGTCGTACGGATCAGTGATCTCATAATTTCTTTGACTTTTTCCTTCCACCCATTCACCATTAATAAAGCTTTTATTTAAGTTTTCAAAGCGCTGCATACGTCAAACTCCTTTCGAAATCAACAAATTTAGACGGAATTTTCAAATAATACAAATTAAACAGATTCAATTTTTTCTCTATTAACTAACAGTCCGCCGCCATTTTTCAAGTATTCTATCATTCCTTCGGTTGCTCTGTATGTTAATGCCCCTAAGGTAAGGGTTGGATTTGTAGGCCCAAAGTGTGGAAAGGCTGAAGCACCACATACAAATAAATTTTCCATATCCCACATTTGTAAATAGTTATTGACTGCAGATGCCTCTGGGTCATTTCCCATAATCACTCCGCCGCCACTATGCTGAAACACATTTACAGGAAAATGATGTTCAGCTAAAACATTTTCATCAATAATGTCTGCTCCCATTTCCTTTAATATTTCAGTACATTTATCGATCAGAAATCGTGATTGTTTGTGTTCTTGGTCCGTGTAATCCCATGTAACCCGCAGTAATGGATCACCTGAATCATCTTTATAGGTTGGATCCAGGTCTAGGTAGTGATGTTGTCTAGGCATAGTAGCCATTTGAATTATAATGTTTAAAGTGCGGTTAAAATAATGTAAGGACTTTTCCTTAAACTCTTTGCCCCATAATGGAGTACCCCTTGGCACAGGGTTAAAAGCAATTGGTGCATTCATCATATGCCTTACCTCTATATGTCCACCATGGATAAAATCAACTTTTGAATGATCAAAATTATCTGCATTAAAATCTTCTATTGTCATTCCTAAAGTACCGGTTGATACATATAAATTAAATTTTCGATCATTAAAGAAGCCAGTTGAACCAATAGAATAGTGATGATCGACAAAATTCTTCCCTATTACGCCTTCACCAGTTAAAGGATTATAAGGTTTGCCAATTTTCGATAATAATAACAATCTAGCATTGTTAAAAGTAAAACTAGACAAAACTACTATGTTTGCTGGCTGCTCAAATTCCTCACCAGTTTGTGTATCGACATAGAGTACTCCTGCTGCCTTATTTCCTTCATATATTATTCGTTTTACATTTGCTCTTGTACGCAGCTCGAAATTCCCTGTCTTTTTCGCAGTTGGTACAACCGTTACAACTGGATCCGCCTTAGCTCCATATTCACAACCATATTCAATACAAAATGCACAATATTGACAGGCATTCAACTTTTCTCCATCTGGGTTTTCATAAGGTTCTGTCGCTATTGAACTGGGTATGACATAGGGATGATAACCAAGTTTTTCAGTCGCTTGTTGAAATAATTTCATCGCTGGTGTTTTTTTCATAGGTGGATTAGGGTAAGGGCTAGAGCGTTTGGGACCTAATGGATCTTCTTCTCCTGAAGCACCAGCCATTTTTTCAAAACGATCATAGTAAGGTTCTAATTCGTCATAAGTTATACCCCAGTCCTGAAGAGTCATATCCTTTGGAATTTTCTTTTCACCATATCGTTCAATCGTTTTACTACGGATTTCGAAATCATAGGGAAAGTAACGATGTGTCTGGGCACCCCAATGACTTCCTCCCCCACCAACACCTGTTCCTACGGTATAATAAAATTGATCTCTAATCGGTAAAGCAGTTGAATCCAAGTTATTTCTATAGGTAATGGTATCTTTTGACAAGCTATGCATCATTTCTTTTCGATAAGCATACTTTAATTCGTCATGACCATGCATATAATCTTCTACAGATCGATCCTCACCACGTTCTAAACCAACTACCCTATATCCTGCTTTAGAAAGCTCTGCTGCTACAATACCACCAGCCCATCCTACTCCGACTGTAACAACATCTACTTTTTCTAATTTAGTTGCCATCATCTTCCTCCCATGTAAAAAATGTTAATTATGGTGATGTAAACTAATTGGTTCAATCACTTTAAACTCTTCTTCTTCAACCATATGACTATATGATATTTGTGCACCAGGGAACTCCTTCATCTTCCAACCTTCCATATTTTTATTTCCCCCATACATTGGATCTGAATAAGCACCCTCTAATGTAGCTTGTCTTAATAAGGCAAAAAACACAGCAGATGAAACTTTATTCATTTGAACTTTACCGCCCTCAAAAGCTTTTAATATTTCTATTTGCTGATCTTCTTGAAGTTTAATAAAGGGATTACTAAATTGCTTTTTGCTTTCCTCATTTATTTTACGAACACCTTGTAAGAAAATTTCTCCCCTGTTTAAAGGAGATTGCTGGTCAGGATTAAAAAAAGGACCTCTACGGTAATCTTTTGTATTACTCCCCCATTGTCCAGCCAATTGTTTATCAATAAAATATGGCACTCCTAAGCCAATCGCTCCCGGTCCAATCTCATCCTCAGGAAATATGTGCTCTGTAGCCTTTGCTAGGACTTCGAAGTCTTCTTTACGTTTGAAAAACATTCTCGCTTCTTGGTAATCAATAGGTGGTTGAACTGCCTTTTCAGTCGTTGTGACAGGAGCTGTTTGAAAACGATTACCGATAAACCCACCAAAGAGAGATCCAGCAACAACACCTCCGGCTACCATTCCACTATTTTTCAAAAATTTTCGTCTACTGAATTCTTTAAATGATTTTTCCCTCTTATCATTATTTGAATTTTGTTCAGACATGCTTACAGCCCCCTATTAATGATTGTTGTTTACGAGAAAGTCCCTAATAGAGAACATCTAATCATCATTACGATTTTCTATTATGTCAGATGATTCTTCCAATTTTGTTCCACTTTTTAGATCATCATCTAATATTTCTTTTGTGGATTTTCTGAATGCTGTCAAAGTCTCCCCAAAAGCAGCGCCAATTTGAGGCAGTTTCTTGGGACCAAATACAATTAAAGCTATGACTAAAATAAGAATTAATCCCGGTATGCCAATGTTACTTAATCCCATTACAATCACAACCTCACTCTTAAATATGACTTGAATTGAAGCAAATGTTTATCCAAAGATACTTGTAGAAACCCCGAGAAAAAAGTGGTTAGGAGCAAAACTCCTAAAACCACCTTTACTCTATGAACTTAATATCTTTGTTTGTTTTCAATCATTAGTAATAACTGGGTCTTGTGAAACACTTGGATTTAAATCCTTCATATTTTTTGAAGCAGTATCACTACTTCCTTTAATTAATAAATAAGTGATTGCTACAATAACTCCAGGAATGGCTAATATTAGGAAGTTAAATTTGAATGGTAAATTCATCGATAATAAAATCCCGCCTAAAGTTGGTCCTAAAACTGCACCAACACGCCCCATTCCAATTGCCCAACCGACTGCAGTTGATCGCATACTACCAGGGTAATATTGAGAAATATATCCGGTCCCTACTTGATTTGCTCCAGTTGCAGTTGCCCCTGCTATAAAAATTAGAAGATACAAGATAAGAAAATGGGACTTGAAACTTAGTAAAACAAAGAATATAGAAGCAATAATCGAGAAAAGCATAACCACCTTTCGCCCATTCCACTTGTCTGCTAGCCATCCCCCAATCACTGAACCGAAAATAGCACCAAAGTTAAAGAGTAGCAAAAATAGTAAACTTGATCCTAATGGAAAACCACCCATTTCCATTAATTTTGGAAGCCAGGTATTCAATCCATACACCAATAATAAACCCATGGCCATAGCAAACCAGAACAAAAGAGTAGTCATTGCTCTACGATTGGTAAAAAGATTAACAAAAGGAATGGCTGATTTCTCATTATTAGGTATGACAAATTGATCATTTTTTCCAGGTAAATAACTAGGGTTGGTCCGACGTAATGCATTAGCTAACTTATCCTTCTGATTACTCGCTAATAAATAAGAAGGTGAATCGGGTAAAGACTTATACATTATTGGAACAAATAACAATGGAATTATGCCTACTAAAAAAAGCACCTTCCATCCAAATACAGGTAATAACCATATAGCAATCCCAGCAGAAAGTACACCACCTAGGTTATATGCACTAGTAACAATTGTAACTAATATCGTTCGTAGATTCTTTGGAGCATAATCAGTTGTTATGGCAACAACATTAGGCAAGAGTCCTCCAAGTCCAAGTCCCGCTATAAATCTTAAAATTCCAAAACTAGTAGGTGAGTTGGAAAACCATAGCATTGAAGTAAAGACACTAAAAATAATGACGCAAGTAGTAATCACTTTTTTCCTGCCAATTTTATCTGCCAAAGGTCCAAAAAATAATGTACCTATCATGGTTCCAAATAATGTGTAGCTCCCGATTGCACCTACTTGAAGAGGAGAAAGACCCCATTCTTCCATAAGTACTGGAACTACAGACGCAAATATGACAAAATCGTATCCATCAAATATAACAATTAAGCAGCACCAAAATAAAATCATAAATTGGAAGGGACCAAATTTGCTCTCTGCAATTAAATTGTCTACGTTAATTTGTTTCATCTAAAAACCTCACATTCATATTTATTTGTGCATTAATGGATAAACAACTTTTATTCATAACCTCTGTAGGATAGGCATTCTCCTTAATATTTTTTGACAATTCAGAAATTAAACTCAAAAATTTTCCACCCTCATAATTAATTAGAGAGTGGATAAAATGAAACATGGAATATTTAAGCATTAACCGTTAAACCAGATACTTTATAAGCAACCTTTTCAATTACGTTTGCTGGAATTTTATAGCGAGCTGTCGGGTCATTATGAACGGCTTCAACAAAACCTGCTAAGCTATCAATCTTGAAATCAACAAAAGAATTTGGTAAACCTATTTCCGCACTAAATTGTCGAATAAAGTTCACAACTTCAGATAAACATTGTTGATCATTTTCAGATGGATTCTCGATTCCTATTACTCTAGCAAAACTTTTAATTCTTGCCAGATAAAGATTAGGCAGTGATTCCAGTATCTCTGGCAGCAATATAGCATTGGCTAAACCATGTGGTACGCCAAATTTAGCTCCAAAAACATGGGCCATATTGTGAACAGGAATTCCACTAGAAGTCTGAGTAAATGCTAGGATTGCCATCGAACTTGCTAGCAGCATATTGGCCCGAGCCTCAACATTTCCCCCTTCTTTCACCGCTATTGGTAAGTTTTCCAAAATTATTTTTATGGCCTGCAGTGCATATGCGTCTGTCAACGGATTCGCTTTGGATGAGAAATATCCTTCGACCGCATGTGTTAAGGCATCCATTCCAGTAAATGCTGTAATTCGTGGAGGTAGACCAGTCGATAGTTCAGGATCTAATAGGGCAATATCTGGTGATAGATATGGGCTTACCAAACTTGCTTTAACCTTAAGATTTTCATTATAAACCAAGGCTGCAATTGAAACCTCAGACCCTGTGCCCGCAGTTGTCGGAATGGCAATAAACGGAATGTTAATCGGTTCCGCGTCTGGCCACTGTTCTCTAACCATTACAGTTAGACCTTCTTGGATATCAGAATATCCTTTATGAAGTGCCCATCTTACACTTTTCACCGTATCAAGAACACTTCCCCCGCCAAGGGCAATCAATGTATCTCCATTACGTTCTCTTACAAATTGAATAGCACGATTAATATTTTGAGCTCTAGCATCCTGTTCAATGTCATCAAATATACCCGCAAGCTGAATTTGACCTGAAAGCCCACGAAACACCTCAGTGACTTGACTTGTAACACCCGCATTATTGAGACCTTTATCCGTAAATAAAATGACTCGCTTTCCGCCAAGCCCTTGCACGAGACTAGGCAATGTCGTTCTTATTCCAGCCCCGCTGTGGATCGCTGTTCTTACAGCATATTGAAAATAAGATAAATTCATATGATCACCTTTCTCAAATTAAGTTTATAGCCTTATTAAAAAATACTATAGGCTGGTCTTTGGTCTAGTTCACGTGCCAGAGATGTATGAACATGTTTCGTTTGAGTATATTCATACAAAACATCTTCCCCAAGTTCGCGGCCTATCCCGCTTTGCTTATAGCCTCCAAAAGGAGCATCGAATCTCATTGTATGCCAATCATTAATCCAAACCGTTCCTGCCCTTAATTCTTTGACAATCTGTTTAGCTGTCACAACGTCTTTCGTCCAAACTCCAGCAGCCAGACCATAAATAGAATCATTAGCCATTTCAATTGCTTCTTCAAGAGTTGAATATCGGATGACTGCTAGAACAGGTCCAAATATCTCTTCTTGAGCAATTCGCATATCATTGTGAACATCAGCAAAAATAGTCGGCTGAATATAATAGCCTTCTTCAAGACCTTCGACAATAACACGTTGACCGCCATATACTAATCTAGCACCTTCCTGAATACCTACATCAATGTAACCAAGAATGGAATCAAGCTGACCTTTTGAAATAACGGGTCCCATTCCTGTGTCAGGACTTTGAGGATCCCCAACCTTAATCGTTTCTGCACATTTGGCTAAACGGTCGAGTACTTCCTCATAGATGGAATCATGAACTAATAATCGGGTTCCTGACATACATATTTGTCCGGAATGGAAACAAAAACCATGTAGAATGCCTGGAATCGCTATATCCAAATCTGCATCTGGCAGAACAATAGCAGGTGATTTTCCTCCTAATTCCAGAGTCACCCGTTTAATCGTATCAGAGGCTTGTGCCATTATGTTTTTTCCTATTTCTGTCGATCCCGTAAACGCAACCTTATCAACGCTTGGATGCGTTGTAAGTACATCTCCTACCTCCGCTCCGGAACCAGGAACCACATTAAATACACCATCCGGAATACCAGCTTGCGTAGCTAATTCAGCCATTTTTAAAGTGGAAAGAGGTGTATTCGAAGCAGGCTTCACGATAATCGAATTTCCCATTGCCAATGCAGGAACTACCTTTAGCATGGCTAACATTAAAGGTACATTCCATGGAGTGATAGCTGAAACGACCCCAATCGGCTCTCTCCAAACTTCATTATGATTCGAACCAACGGTTGGAAGAAACTCAACATGTGCAAATTGGTGAAGCTTCTTCACCATCTGGTCAATTAAATCTGCTGCCCTAGCAGGATCTGAATATGCTTTACGTCTTGTTGCTCCTGAACTCAGAATATCCAACTGAGCGATTTCATCAATGTTTTTTCTGATGATGCTAGCAAATTGTGTAAGCACTTCTCCCCTTTCTTGATAGGATTTTCTTGACCAAACGCCTGAATCAAATGCCTTTCGTGCTGTAGTTATAGCCTTTACAGTATCATCTTTACTTGCTTTAGATACTTTTGCAATTATTTGACCATTTGCTGGATTATAGACATTAAAAGTTTGATTATCTTCTGCAGATTGCCATTTTCCGTTTATATAAAGTGAAAATTCAATTAATTGTTCCGTTTCATTAGGCATGAACTTCCCTCTTTCTTGTTTTAGCTTTATGATTAATATAGAAAATACTTTAGAAATTACCTTTTATCAGATAAGGGATGACTAATCGGTTGCCTTGATGCTGGTAATAGAATATCCCCTATTCAAATCAGTTTATTTTTTATAATAAATTTGCAATATATTTGTCTGAATCTACTGCTCTCCTTAATACTTCAAGTCTTACATCAAATTGCCGTTTCGCAAACTCATACACTTCACTAATTTTAATTCCAAATGCATCCACTTCAGTTGAATTAATATTGTTATTAAACATCAACTTCTCAGCAATCGGCCACCATTCATTCATTTTATCTTCAACAAATTGGTAGATCTCTGGTTCCTCACGAATTAATTTCTGAAGAAGATAGGTGCCAAAAGAAATATGTCGAGCTTCGTCTCTCTTTATATTCTCGATGCCTTGCATTAAACCAGGCATCAAACCAAGGCGATTTACACCTTCATACATTAAAAAGTAGGCCGTTTCGGCTTGAATACCTTCTTGGAACATATTATAAATGGCTGAGGCTTCTGCTATTTCTTTATTTGTTGGATTGTCTAACAATTTATTCATGATATTTGGCAGGACATTTAACCACATGTCTAAATGTTCTTCACTAGAATAAGCTATACTCCCTGTTTCCCCGAGTTCTTTTAAAATAGTACTAAAAAATTCAACGTGTTTTGCCTCTTCCCATAAGAAAGAAGTTAAATAGATTTCATCTTCTATCCAACCTTTTTTTCCAAGGGCGACAATCATTGGAGTAATTTCATGTGTAACTGATTCTTCTCCAACAAGAAACTTTGAAAATCGTATCCTTAATGTTTCTTGTTGCTCAGGAGTAAGCTTTTTCCAATCTTCTTTATCTTGACTAAAATCAATATCCCTAGGATTCCAGACACCAAATTTTTTAGCCTTTTGAAACAATTGATAGGTGAATGCGCCTTCATCAATTCCTCTAGCTAGAGTTACAATTTTTTCTTTGTTCATAAATATTTCAACCTACTTTCATCATTTTTATAATGGTAAAAAGATATAATAGTTTCTAATTAAATAATTACTTCTCTTCATCATTTCTACCAATAATTATTCAAGGCTCTATATTTAGAACTATACTACTAACTATAGTTGTGCTTTTTCCCTTAATGGGCTGGCATCATAAGACTTCTTGAGAATCGATAAACGAACCTCTAACTGCTTTCTTGCAAATGCTAACATATCAGAGATTTTCATTCCTAATCCATCTGTTCCTCCATTTTGTGCGAGAGTGCCCCATGTGTATTCAGTGATTGGCCACCATTCATTTCTTATTTTGTTTTCAACAAAATGATAGATTTCTGGATCCTCTTCTGTGATTAAACGATGTAAAATATGATTACCAAAGGAAATATGGCGTGATTCGTCATGCTGTAAATTACGGATCCCTTCAAGTAAACCAGGCAGTACATTGTTTTTCTTACAAAAACTAGTAAAAGTGTGATAACTTGTTTCTGCTTGGATTCCTTCTTGATAAATATTATAGATTGCTGCAGCTTCTGCCATGTTTTGTGGGGTGGCATCATTTATTAAGCGGTTCATGATAGTTGGTAATGTTTCAAACCAAGTTTCTCGATGTAAACCAGATGAATAATTAATATCCCCAGGTTCACCAATTGCGTCCATAAAAAGTCTAAACATTTCAACATGCTTCGCTTCTTCAAAAACAAATGTCGTCAAATACATTTCTTCTTCAAGCCAACCCTTTTTTGCACAGGCCATAATCATTGGCAGAATATCCATTGTAACGGCTTCTTCTCCGACTAAATGTCTTGAAACTTTTATTTTGATTGTTTCTTGTGTTTCAGGTGATAACTTTTTCCAATCCTCTTTATCCTGTGAAAAGTCAATATCACTTGGGTTCCAAATTCCAAATTTTTTAGCCGTTTGAAATAACTGGTACGGAAATGATTCCTTGTTAATTCCTTTTGATAAAGATACAATTTCTGTTCTCATAGTTATCCATCCTTTTATAAGTTTTGTATTCTAACTTCTTAACTGTTAAAAGAGGAAATAGCCTTTATTTTATTTGCTTACGATTAAATTATTGTTGATTGTCGACATTTTTAAATATTGTTTAGAAAAGTATTTATCTTTTCCACGATTATTTTATCTATAGTTATTAATTATTTTGTCATATTTAATAGTTCTGTTTCAGTTGCCTTTTTTAAAATACTTAATCGGACATTCATTTCATTTCTAGCATATTCTAAAATATCGGAGATTTTCATCCCGAACCCATCAGTGGCACTATCATCAAGAGCATTTGAACTCCATGCGCCTTCTGCGTATGGCCACCATTCATTACGAAGTTTATTCTCCACAAAATCGTATAATTCGGGCTCTTCTCGAATCAAGCGCTGTAAAATATAGATACCAAAAGAAATATGACGGGATTCATCTGTTTTTAATTTATCAATTCCTTCCATCAGCCCTGGCATGATGTTCATTTTCCGAACGCCTTCATACATCAAATAATAGGATGTCTTAGCTTGAACTCCTTCAAGGAAAAGGTTATACATCGCAGCTGCTTCTGCTATATTTTGTGGTGAAGGATCAGTCAAAAGGCGATTCATGGTACTAGGCAGCATTTCGAACCAAATTTTCTTGTGATCCTCATTTGAAAACGAAAGATCCCCCATTTCACCAATTTCCTTTAAGAAAATATTAAAGAATTCCACATGTTTGGCTTCTTCAAAGATAAAGGAGGTTAAAAACATTTCCTCTTCAAGCCATCCTTTTTTAGCCACTGTCATGATCATGGGAAGGATATCCATGGTGACCGATTCTTCTCCAATAATAAATCTGGATACACGGAGCTTCAAACTCTGTTTCTGTTCAGGAGATAATCTCTTCCAATCTTCTTTATCCTGTGAAAAATCAATGTCACTTGGATTCCATGTGCCAAACTGTTTCGCTTTTTGGAAAAGCTGATATGGAAATGAATTCACATCTATTCCTCTAGATAAAGACATAATTTCTGATCTCATTTATCAAACTTCCTTTCATTCTCATTAAAATCCTTTTCTTTAATGTTGATTGTCGACAATTTTTAAATGCAATAATTTATAAAATATTTATATAAATTTATTCCCTCCCACTCTCTTATTAATCTACCTTTTTTAAATTTTTGTTGAACACTTTCAGATAATAATTTTGAAAGCGTTATTAATAATTGAAAATATTAACATATAGTAAATTTATCTAGAAATACTATTGTTTAAATTTTCATAATATTGTAATAATTCTATACACTATGAATATACTTGTCAAGTATTCAACTAAAATTTAATGGATAATTTAAAGAATATTTAAATAATTAAATACCTTCATGAAAGAGATTTTTTGTTCCTTCATCTTCTTTCTCTAGTAAAATCTTCATTTCATTAATGCTGAAATCAGATGGGATGAACTTTTTGTTACCCCTTTTTTCTCAAGACTCCTTATTTCCTCTTTTGAAAAATTCAAAGTTGAAAGAATCTGATCAGTATGCTGTCCTAATAATGGAGCTGGTGTACGAATTTCTCCTGGCGTTTCTGACAAGACGGTTGGAATACCGATTGTTTTCATTTTTCCAATAACCGGATGTTTGATTTCCTGAATCATACCTCTTTCTAAATAATGCGGATCCTGCATAGCTTCATCAAAACGATTAATCGGTCCTGCAGGAACCCCAGCATTTTCACAGCGAGTTAACCAATAAGTATTATTTTGAAGGACTAGAATGTTTTCGATTTCGCTCTCCAAAAGCTCGATATTTTCCATTCTCTTTGTATTATCCATGTAAAGGGGGTTTTTAATCCAATCTGGTTTCATAATTACATCTGTACAGAATTTTTCCCAATTTCGCTGGTTTGCACATCCTAACATGAGATAAGAATCTTTCGTTTTAAAAGCTTGATATGGAGCTAAGGAACGATGACGATGTCCAGTTGCCTCAGGTACTGTTCCGTTTGTAAAATAGTGGGCAGATTCCCAGGCAAACCAAGGTAAACCTATTTCAGCTAACGACAAATCAATATGTTGTCCTTGACCAGTATTTATTTTATGAATGTATGCAGCCAGGATTGAGTATACAGCCGTAATTCCTGCCCCCATATCATACACGGCAACCCCTGACTTAAAAGGCCTTTTCCCTTTTTCACCCGTCATACTCATCAGTCCCGTCATCCCTTGAGCAACTAAATCGAAACCGCCTTTATGAGAATAAGGACCTGTTTGACCAAATCCAGAAATGGAGCAATAAATAATCCCCTTGTTTACGTTTTTAATTGAATGATAGTCTATCCCTAGCGAAGCTGTTACACCTGGACGAAAATTTTCAACGACGACATCTGCCTCTTTTACTAATCGGAAGAAGATTTCCTTTCCTTCTTCTGTTTTAAGATTTAACGCAATGCTTTTTTTATTTCGGTTTATTTGAAAAAAACTGACGGATTCGCCATTAACAAATGGTCCTGTGAGGCGTGTATCATCGCCGCCATTTACCTTTTCAACTTTAATAACCTCTGCACCAAAATCAGCTAAAACCATCGTACAGTATGGTCCAGCCATAATCTGTGACAAATCAATTATTCTTAATCCATTAAGAGCTCCCAAAAAAATTCCTCCTTTGTAATGTAATTCAACTATTGTTGATTGTCGACATTAATAATATCATATAATTCTGAAATTTTAAAGTATAATTCATTCCGTGACCTATATTTGAATTAATTGAACCTACTCTTTAAATGGTATTGGCGATAAACAAAAAGGGTAAGTGCCCTCCTTTTCACTAACCTAAGAAAATTTAACTGCAGTAAATACAATCAAACTAACTAAAAGAAAATAATATATGCCAAAAACGGTATTCCATTTGGCAACTTGAAGGGAAGAAGAGCCAGTAAAACTGGATATAATGGATGTTGAACCATTAAAAGGACAAACCATAATCCCGATGACCATTGCCGTCATCAACGAACCACCCCATATAACTGGATGTATCCCAATAGTTGAAGGATCCACAATATGCAACACAATAATATATGCGATTAGAGGATGCATTCCCATCATTGAAAACAGAATCACAACCAGCATGAATACACTAACCAGCAAACTAGGATTAAGGTTATTGGATAACCATATGAGTCCGTTCGTTATGAATTCAAATAATTGTGAAGACTCTAGTACTCCTACGAAATAACCCGCACTTAATAGCAGGGCAAACATCCCAAACAGATTAACTAATTCATTTTGAATATAAGAAGAAACCTCTTGGAAATATTCATTCCGTTTCTTCAATAGAACACTCCATACGTATGAAAATGGAATGGATAGTATAGAAGTTAAGTAGATTAAACTTACATTTAAGTTTTCATTAAGGAGTATGATACTTATAACATAGATCGTGATTGGAATACATAACCACATGATAGATTTATATGAGATGTCATTCCCCATACTATTTTGTAGTTGAACAGGAATATAATTCAATCGTTTACGGTCTAATAACTGCCCAAGTATAAGACCTAATACAGAAAGACATAAACCAAATAAAAAAGCAGGTATGAACTTTGCCTCAGTATGATCGACCATTTGTGAAAAACCAATACTCAGTGGACTAAAAAGCATGGACAATGAATATCCTTGTATAATAGCAATTCCCATATATTTATCAGGAATGCTCAACTTCACACTAGATTCTTTCACTAAAGTATGTGTCATGTTCATGGCAGCCATATGAATGACACTCCCTGTAATAAAAGCTAATACTTGAGTAAAAGAAAAAAACTGGCTTGATTTTTTAATTTTTTTCAATGACAATTGTTCAATTGATGAGGCGTAACCGGATAGCTTCACAGGTAATGTTAGTAAGGGTACTAATGCGATAAGAGTAATGACATCAGCCGTATTAGTAAAATAAACCATTTGGTATATAAAATTCTTTTCTTCAATAATCGTAATAACAATACCAAACAATAAAAATATCAATAAAATAGATAACATGATCCCTCTCAATCTTGGTAAAGAGAGTATCATACAAAGGAATGAAAATATTGTTAAAATGACAGAAATCAAAGTAGATGGAAACGGTATACTTAATAAATAAAATATAAAAGTAAAAAGAAAGGATACCGTACAAATTTTTTTATACAACCATTCTCCCCTTCTTCCTTATGATAAGAGGATTGCAAAATGCAAACAGAAAATTGACAATAAGAAATAGTTTATTGCCAATCTACTGTTGAAGATTCTATTCAAAATGTTTAAATAGCATGGGCCTCTGCTAATAGATTTTTTAATTCCTCTGTCAGCATTGGAACCACTTCAAACAAATCACCAACAATTCCATAATCTGCAATCTGGAAAATTGGCGCTTCTGGATCCTTATTGATAGCAACGATGATTTTTGAATTACTCATACCTGCAACATGCTGAATTGCTCCTGAAATTCCACAAGCAATATACAGATCAGGTGTCACCACTTTGCCGGTTTGTCCAACTTGCATCGAGTAATCGCAAAACTTGGCATCGCAAGCTCCCCTCGATGCACCAACAGCTGCACCTAAAACTTCGGCTAATTCATTTAATGGCTGGAATCCTTCCTTGCTCTTGACACCACGACCGCCAGATACGATAATTTTTGCTTCTGTTAAATCCACACCTTGAGTTGCTCGTCGAATTACATCTTTAATAACTGTGCGGATATTTGTAATTTCGGTATCGAAATGAATAACATTAGCTGTAAGACTCGTATCTGCTTCATTTGGCTCAATGTTATTAGGACGAATAGTAGCAAAAATAGTTCCTTCTGCAACCTTCTTCTTTTGGAATGCTTTACCTGCATAAATTGGACGAATAAATTGAATATCGGAATCATTGACCTCAAGACCCGTACAATCTGAAATAAGTCCTAAATCTAATCGTGCAGCCACTCTTGGAGCTAAATCCTTACCAATAGAAGTGTGTCCTAAGATGATTGCATCTGGCTGGATTTCATTAATGATTTGAGTGAATGCTTGTGTATAACCATCTGTTGAATAAGTGTCTAATTGACTATTTTGGACAACATAAACCTCATTAGCGCCATGCTGGGCAAGCTGATTAACATGGTTTTGGGCGTTACTGCCAAATACGGCAGCAATCACTTTCCCTCCGTCTGAGACTTGTTTTGCAGCGGCAATGGCTTCAAAAGTTACATTACGTATATTTCCATCTCGAGTTTCAGCAAAAACTAATACATTTTTACTCATTTTGATCAGCCCTTTCTTTTTATATTACCTTTGCTTCTTTATATAGTAATTGAACTAATTCATTGACTTGGTCAGATAATTCACCACTTAATACCTTTCCTGCCTCTTTTTTAGGAGGAAGATATTGTTCTGTAATAACCGTTTTTGAAGGGATATCATCAGCATCAATATCTAAATCATCCGCTTCAAGTCTTTCTAGAGGCTTTTTCTTTGCTTTCATAATCCCTGGTATAGAAGGATAACGCGGCTCATTTAATCCTTGTTGAGCTGTAATGAGAACCGGTAATGATGTTTCAATGAATTCCGTCTCCCCTTCCACATCCTTTTGAACCTTTGCAGTTCTTCCATCAATTTCTAGACCAGTAACCGTAATGATATGCGGAATATCTAACAACTCTGCTAGTCTTGGCCCTACTTGCGCTGCTCCATCATCCACGGCCATATATCCACCAATAATAATGTCATAGGAATCTCTTTTGATTACAGCAGCAATGACTTTAGAAATTTTATACTCATCTCCAAATAGATCCTCATCCTCAACAAGAATAGCTTTGTCAGCACCCATCGCAAGAGCAGTTCGGAGCGCATCCTCTGCACGATCAGGTCCTACTGTGAGCACGGTTACCTCCCCACCATGTGTTTCTTTTAACTTAACAGCCTCTTCAACCGCAAATTCATCATAGGGATTAATGATAAATTCAACACCATCTTCTTTAATTAAACCATCTTGAATGACGATTTTTTCTTCAGTATCAAAGGTCTGCTTGAGTAACACTAAAATATTCATTTTGTATTTCTCCTTTCGATGAAATCTTATTATTTTTTAAAAATTCCGTAAATTTAATTAACACTTTCTAATACCTGTTTATTCAATGTAATTAAGGCATCAGCTGTCTTAACTCCATTACCTGCTGGATACACCATCACTGGGTTTAAATCCACCTCTTTGATTTCATCTGCATAGTCTATAACAAGGTGACTGACGGAGGTGATCAATTCAGTAAGTGCTTCGATATCTGCTGGAGGCTGCCCTCTTAATCCATTTAAAATGGAAGATCCTTTTAACTCTTGAATCATCGTTAATGCTTCGTTTTTATCAACAGGTGCTTTTCTAATTGAAACATGTTTAAATGCCTCTACAAAAATCCCCCCTAAACCGACCATAACCATGGGTCCAAATTGAGGATCGTTATTTGACCCTATAATCATTTCGGCAACAGGACGATCCAGCATCTCTTGAACTAATACACCTTCAAATTCTGCATCCTGTATCTGCGAAATCGTTTGACGAATGTATCTAAATAATTGAATTACATCCACATCATTCGTAACATTTAAGTGAACAAGATTGGCATCTGTTTTATGTAAAATCTGTGGTGACATACCTTTTAATACGACAGGATATCCAATTTCATTAGCCACTTTAACGGCCTCTCCCTCTGTTTTAGCCATCATTTCAATGGTAACGGGAATATCATAATGTTTTAGTAATGATTTACTGTGTACTTCCGTCAAAATATTCGATTTAAATAATGTGAAATTAAGATTCTTTTTTATCCATTTTAATTGACCTTTTATAGATTGATCGAAATGATTGCCCAAATAGCACAAGGCGTTCGCTACTTTAACCATTGTGATTGGATCATCAAAAACAGGAATTCCCGTTTCATGTATCTTCTTTTTGGTTTCTGGTGTAAACAAAGTTGTCAGCAGCTGCGGAATATGTGGGTATTCTTTTTGGATGTCTTTCATGGCAGATAAGAGTTCCTCAAAAGCTTCTTTTTTATAACCTTGTATGCCTGTAAAGGTAACAATCATATCATAATGTCCGTTATCTAGTATTTCTCTCAAAAATTCCCCAAATATCTTCGGGTTA
Organism: Niallia oryzisoli; assembly: GCF_036670025.1. NCBI lineage: Bacteria > Bacillati > Bacillota > Bacilli > Caryophanales > Bacillaceae > Niallia > Niallia oryzisoli. Next base: position 3,684,143 of record NZ_CP137640.1, read on the forward strand.
TTGACTAAATGTCCTGTAAAATCAATTGGGTTTTGTACAGATGCAAACGGAACAAGTTGAAGTAGTTTTTTCCTTACATTTTCATCAGGAATAGGTAAATGTACATCTTGGAACGCGAGATAATCTGCCATCATAATTCCTGCTCCACCTGACACGGTAAAAATGGCGATATTTTTTCCTTGTGGGAGCCGTCCAAAAGAACATGCATAGGAAATATCTAATAATTCTTGAATACTTTCTACCCGATAGGCACCAGCTTGGTTGAAGATCGCATCATAGGAAGCATCCTCCCCAACTAATGAGGCTGTATGAGATAATGCCGCCTTACTTCCAATTTCTGATTTACCAGTTTTTAGAATAATGACCGGTTTTTTATTTTTCTTGGCCATTTCTAATGCTGCTATTAACTTTTTCCCGTCTTTACAGCCTTCTAAATAGACAGCGATTACGTCTGTATGTTCATTTTGAGCTAAATAGGCAATGCAGTCTGCTGCATCGATATCTGCTTCATTACCAGTGCCGATAAAATAACTAAGTCCAATTTGTTTTTGGGCGGCTAGTGTATAGATGTATCCGCAAAATGCTCCGCTTTGACTGACCATCCCAATTCTCCCTTTAGGAACCTCTCCTAAAGAAGGTGTGAGCGCAAAATTGGCAATGGCTCCCTTGTGTAAGTTAAACATACCAACTGTGTTTGGTCCTAACACTCTCATTTGATAGTTTTTTGCTATTTTCGTTAGTTCTTCTTGATCTCTTCTCCCTTTATCCCCAATTTCGGAAAAACCAGAACTCATAATGAGAACGGACTTAACCCCATGTGCACCACAATCACGAACAGCTTGTAAAACCATAGAATTTGGCAAGATAATAATTGCTAAATCAACTTCAGCAGGAATTTGATTGATATGGGTATAGCAGGTTAAACCTGCGATTTCGTTATATTTAGGATTGACAGGAAAAATACTTCCCTGATAGTTAAAATCTACTAAATTCTTAATAGGAAGTCCTCCAATTTTGGTTAAATCAGAGGAAGCTCCTATTATGGCAATGCTATTTGGATCTAGTAAGGGCTTTAGCGTATCTAATTCTAATTTCATTGTTTATCTACCCTTTCTAATAGAACCCGCTATGTCTATCATTGTGAATGATTTAAAATCGGAAGGTTTTACAATTTCATCCAATAAAAATTGTAAAACCTTGTCAATTGATTATTGATATACAACGCTGTCCTTTATACTAGGCATTAACTCACTTGGCTTGATTTGTTCATCAAGTAAATGTTTTGCAATCGTACGGCGAAGCATTTCATCTGAACCTTCATATACTCTCCAAACACGTAGATTACGGTACCAGCGCTCAATAGGGAATTCTTTTGTGAAGCCCATACCGCCATGGATTTGAATAGCTCTGTCCACAACACGGTTAACCATGTTCGTCCCATAAAGTTTTGCCATGGAAGCTTGATGTCTAAATTTGATGCTATCATTTTTATCAGAGTTCCAAGAACCTTCTTGATCAGCCATCCATGCGGCACGGAACATGATCCATTTTGCTGCTTCTATTTCAGTTTGAGAATCTGCTATCATCCATTGAATCGCTTGGTTTGTTCCGATTGGCTTTCCGAAAGTAACACGAGTATTCGCATAATCAATACACATTTCTAGTAGTCTTTCTGCAGCACCAACACTTCGTGCAGGAATCACCCAACCACGGTTATGATTGATGAACATCATCGCATATTTAAAACCTTTTCCTTCTTCACCGATGATATTTTCTTTCGGTACACGAACATTATCAAAAATTAATTGTGCAGGCTCCCATGTCCCACCCATTGTTTGAATTGGTTCAGATTTAAAACCCATTTCGCGGTCTACAAGGAATGCTGTCACCCCGCCGCTTCTTCCTTTTGATTTATCAGTAGAAGCGAAAACGATTGCAAAATCAGCTTCCATACCACGTGTGATGAATACTTTTTCACCGTTAAGGATATAATAGTCCCCATCTTTTACAGCAGTTGTGTTCATTTGTGGGTCGGATCCACCACTTGGTTCAGTTAAAGCAAAACAAGGAACCTTATCACCTTCTATAACTGGTACAAGATATTTTTGTTTTTGTTCTTCGTTACAAGCGTATAGAATATTATTGGCATGTCCACCAAATTCAAACGGAACAAATGTTCTATACTGCTCCATTGTAATAATAGCACTTGTAATAGGATCGAGGTTAGCACCGCCGTATTCTTCTGGTGTATTAATTCCCCAGAACCCAGCCTTTTTTGCTTTCAATTGAAGCTCTTTTAATTTTTCTTTGGATAATCCCGGTCTACCTTCACGCTCATTTTTTAGAACGTCCATTTCTAGTGGAATTAACTCCTTATTAACGAAATCCCTTATTGTTTTTTGTACCATTCTTTGTTCTTCAGTTAATCTAAAATCCATTTCAACTTCCTCCTTTTGTTGATTGTCGACTATCATTTTATTATTTTGTTCTTCGTTGATTGTCGACAACTTTATGTTTTTATTATACGATTCATAATACTTAAAGTAAATTAGATTATTCTGAATATTACTTTAATTTTTCTGAAAGATAGAAATTCTGTGAATCATCTTTAAGTGAGAGTATCTTCCACGCTATGATAATTTGTTACGCATATTAGGATCCTATTTTCACAGATATTGAGATGTGCGCTTGGTTAAATGAATAGGGCTGTCCGAAAAGTAAAAGTGCAGACACTTTTTTTGGACAGCCCTTTTTTATTATGCCCGTACTAGCGCAGGTCGATCGTGATTCCATAAGACTTCAACATCTAAATGAAAGAAATCTGATAATCTAGCACTGGTCAAAACATCCTTTGTCTTACCGGTTGCAAATACTTCTCCCTTTTTTAATAACAGAGTATGGGAGAAGACAGGCAGAATTTCATCCACATGATGGGTAACGTACAGTAAGGTCGGTGCGTTTTCAGTTCTGCTTATTTTGTCAATCGTATCCAATAGCTGCTCTTTTGCAACAAAATCTAATCCGTTTGTCGGTTCGTCTAAAATTAACAGCCCCGGCTCGGCCATTAAAGCACGACCTATCAGTACACGTTGTTTTTCTCCCTGTGACAAGGTTCCATAGCTGCGGTTAGCATATGGCATGCAGCCTAGCTGCTCCAATAAAGATATCGCCTTTTCTCTAATTTCCTGTGTCGGCTTTTCGTATAATCCAATTGATGCATAGGCCCCGCTTAAAATAATTTCAAAAGAATTATACGATAGATTAAATTTTTGCTGCAGACTGGATGAAACAAAACCAATTTGTTTGCGCAGCTCTTCACCTAGCATTACCTTGCCAAATTCTCTTCCCAATACCTCCATTTTCCCTTTCGTAGGAAAATTGTAGGCACAAAGTGTATTAAGCAGTGCTGTTTTCCCGGCACCATTTAAACCATATACCACCCAGCTTTCACCTTTATCTACCTTCCAATGAATGTCTTTCAAAATCCATTTACCATCTTTCATTAAAGACACATTTTCCATATCTATAATCATTCTATAATCTCTCCTCTTTACACCTTTTAAAATACTGATTTTTCAAGGATTTCAACCACATCTAATGTTTGGACTTGTCCGTCCACCTCTTTTGCCTTTGTTCCATCATTGATCATGGTCAAGCAATAAGGACAGCCCGTTCCAATCATGGTGGCGTTCGTTTCAAGAAGTTGTTCGGTTCTGGACAAATTAATACGGGTTCCCTTATCTTCCTCCATCCACATCCGTCCACCACCGGCACCACAGCACATGGAATTCTCACGGTGCCTTTCAGGCTCTACTAATTTAACTCCTGGAATGGATTTTAAAATTTCACGAGGTGCATCATATATCTTATTGTAGCGACCTAAATAACAAGAATCATGATACGTAATCACTTCTTCCATTCTGTTCTTCGGTGTTAATTTTCCTTCTTTAATTAATTTTTCTAGTAACTCCGTATGGTGATACACTTCTGCTTCTAGACCAAACTCAGGATATTCATTTTTCAGTGTGTTAAAAGCATGTGGATCGATAGTAACAATTTTCTTAACATCATACTTTTTGAATGTTTCAATATTACCTGTTGCCAATTCCTGGAATAAGAACTCGTTTCCAAGACGACGTGGTGTATCTCCAGAGTTCTTTTCTTCATTTCCTAGAACGGCTACTTTTAATCCAGCCTTATTTAATAGACGTACAAACGATTGCGTTATTTTTTGACTACGGTTATCATAGGAACCCATTGATCCAACAAAAAATAGAATATCAAACTCTTCTCCTGCTTTTTTCAATTCTTTTGCGGTTGGAATCATTACTTCTTCCTCTAACGAATCACGCCAATTAGCCCGTTCCTTACGGTTAATTCCCCAAGGATTTCCTTGACGTTCAATATTGGTCATCGCGCGCTGAGCATCCGGATTCATTTTTCCTTCTGTCAAAACTAGGTAACGGCGTAAGTCAATGATTTTATCTACATGCTCATTCATAACAGGACATTGATCTTCACAGTTACGGCATGTCGTACAGGCCCAAATTTCTTCTTCTGTCACAACATCCCCTATTAAACTTACATTTTCAAGAGTAGCTGCTGCTTCGCTAGAGCCAGCTCCAGCAAGAGCTAGTTGATTAGCTTTTAAGTTTTTGAAGATAAAAGCAGGTGCCCATGGCTGTCTAGAGGTCACTGCAGCACCTTTTTCTGTCAAATGATTTCGCATGTGTACAATGAGATCCATCGGAGAAAGTGTTTTACCCGTTCCTGAAGCAGGGCACATATTGGTACATCTTCCGCACTCTGCACATGCATACAAATCTATCAACTGCTGTTGGGTAAAATCCTCAATTTTCCCGACACCGAACTCTTCAGCTGTTTCATCTTCAAAATCTACTTTCTTTAACTTTCCAACTGGACCGGTTTTTCTAAAGAAAATATTAATCATAGCAAATATCTCATGAAATTGCTTTGACTGTGGTACAAACACAAGAAATGAAAAGACTGTCAACATGTGAATCCACCAGAATACGTAGAACGATACCGTTGCTGCTGTTATTCCAATCCCTGAGAATAATAAGGCAATTAGGCCTGAGAATGGTGCATAAATGAGATTTGGTTCATGACCTAGCATTACCGCTTCAAATCCTAATGCAACGAGAATTGACGAGGTTAGCGTGAATAAGGCAATATAGACAAAAAGTGCTTTTCCGTCTCTTTTCCACTGTAACCTTTTTAGTTTCTCTCCATAACGTCGATAACAGCCATAGACAATTGCTAACATCATCAGAAAGTTAGTCCACTCCTGTAAAAAACTAAAGTATTTATGTGCTTCACCAAAAGGAAATTCATACCCTTTAATAAATCCCTTTATGATTAGTTCGATAAGTCCTATTTGTATGATAAAAAATCCATAGAATAATATTAAATGCATCGTACCGCTTTTTTTATCTTTAAATAATTTGGACTGACCGAAACCATTCACTAATACACCATTGATTCGTTCTTTGAGGTTCGGTTCAAAATCAGCTTTCTTACCAAGCTTGATAAACAAATAACGACTGTATAGCAAATTAGCAAATAGATAAACAGCATATCCACCTACAGCAATAAACGCCAAAAGGTTTATAAGTGCAAACATGTTATCTCCCCTTGCTCTTCAAGATTGATTGGAGGGAAAGAAATATCCGCCCTCCCACCTTAAAATTCTATATATACTCGATTTGTTTTCGTACCTTAATCGATTCCTCTTTAATTAAAAATTTTCTCATATGTTTTCAACAGTTGTTTTGCAGCCATGGTGGCAGACATTTCACCGTTTATCAATGCCTTTTCAATTTCCGGAATGGATCGGCTCACATCTGAATCGTTGAAGAAGCTTGTCCGAAGATAATCTTCCACCATCGTGTACATCCAATCAATGGTTTGCTTCCGGCGCCGCTTCCAAAATACACCTGATTCAGATGTTTTGTTCTGGAATTCTTGAATCACCTGCCAAATATCAGAAATCCCCTCACCCGTTAATGCTGAACATGTATAGGCTTTGGGATTCCAACCTTCTGTTATGGGCTGTAAATAATGCAGAATTCGATTAAACTCAGACTTTGCTGTCAATGCACGCTGTTTATTATCTCCATCCGCCTTATTAACAAGGATCGCATCAACCAGCTCCATGACACCCTTTTTAATCCCTTGAAGTTCGTCACCGCCGCCTGTCAACATGACCAATAGAAAGAAGTCGACCATAGAACGTACAGTCACTTCACTTTGCCCGACCCCTACGGTTTCTACAAGAATGACATCAAAGCCGGCTGCTTCACAAACAAGCATCGTTTCCCTGCTTTTCCGATTTAGCCCACCAAGGGTTCCTCCTGAGGCCGACGGCCGGATAAATGCATTGGGATGACGTGACAGCATTTCCATCCTCGTTTTGTCCCCAAGAATGCTGCCTCTTGTAACCGTACTGCTCGGATCAACAGCAAGAATTGCCACTCGATGTCCTTGCTCACAAAGCATGGTACCCAACGCTTCTATTAATGTACTTTTTCCAGCACCAGGAACACCAGTAATTCCGATTCTTATCGATTTTCCTGTGTAGGGAAGCAGCTGCTTCAACACTTCTTGAGCTTTTTCCATATGCTTTGGGTTATTACTTTCAACCAAGGTAATGGTTTGGGCGATAATGGTCCGGTTCCTTGAACGTACCCCATCGATATAGCCACTAATCGATAAACGATTCCGTCGTGGTGTAAGTAGTGGTGATGCATGATTTACCTTTTCTTTCCGTTTAGAGTCTTCCCCCATAACCCCTTCTACCACTCGAGAAGTGAATTCAGCTCCCCCATCTACTGGTACCCATTCAGGTTTTTTATACTTTTTATCCATACTCAGATCTCTTCCTCAAGACGGCGGTTGATCTCTTCCAATACTTTTTGTGCGGCGGCAGGTATCACTGTACCAGGTCCAAAAATGGCTGATGCTCCATTCTGCTTTAAAAATTCATAATCCTGTGCCGGAATCACTCCGCCTATAACCACAACAATATCTTCACGGCCAAGTTTTCTTAATTCTTCTATTAACTGTGGCAATAATGTTTTATGACCGGCAGCAAGCGAACTCATACCTACTACATGAACATCATTTTCTACAGCCTGCATGGCTGTTTCCTCCGGAGTTTGGAATAGTGGACCGATATCGACATCAAAGCCCAAATCAGCGAATGCTGTGGAAATAACCTTTGACCCGCGATCATGACCGTCCTGTCCCATTTTGGCAATCAGGATCCTTGGGCGTCTCCCTTCCCGTTTTTCGAATTCGTCCGCCATCTTTCTTACTTGCTCAACCTGTTCGTCTTCACCAAACTCCGCACTGTATACTCCGGATATGGAACGAATGACAGCCTTATGTCGGCCTGCTACCTTTTCATATGCATCTGAAATTTCCCCAAGGCTTGCTCTCGCCCTTGCTGCTTCAATCGCTAAAGCTAACAGATTTCCTTCCCCTGTCTCAGCTGCCTTCGTAATGGCATCAAGCGTTGATTTCACTAATGCTTCATCTCTGTTTGCACGCAATTCTCTCAATCTCTGAAGCTGTGCCTCACGTACAGCCGTATTGTCTACTTCAAGAATTTCAAGCGGATCTTCCCGCTCTAAACGGTATTGATTGACACCGATGATTGATTCCTTACCAGAATCAATTTGAGCCTGACGTCGGGCCGCTGCTTCCTCAATCCGTAATTTCGGCAAGCCTGTTTCAATCGCCTTTGCCATACCACCAAGTGATTCAACCTCTTGAATATGTGCCCAGGCGCGGTTTATCAGATCCTTAGTAAGGGATTCCACATAATAGGACCCGCCCCACGGATCGACAACCTTACAAATCCCTGTTTCATCCTGCAAAAATAGTTGGGTATTACGGGCAATCCGGGCTGAAAAATCCGTTGGAAGAGCAATCGCCTCGTCCAGTGCATTCGTATGAAGCGACTGAGTATGACCCAATGCGGCTGCCATGGCTTCCGTGCAGGTCCTTATCACATTATTAAAAGGATCCTGCTCAGTGAGACTCCAGCCGGAGGTTTGACTATGTGTCCTTAAAGCCATTGATTTTTCACTTTTTGGGTTAAACTGCTTGATGAGTTTAGCCCAAATCACCCGTGCCGCACGCATTTTTGCGACTTCCATAAAATAATTCATCCCGATAGCCCAGAAGAAAGACAGCCGAGGTGCAAATGAATCGATATCGATACCAGCTTTTAGTCCTGTCCGAACATATTCCAATCCGTCCGCCAACGTATAGCCTAATTCAATATCCGCAGTCGCTCCCGCTTCCTGCATATGATACCCGGAAATACTAATGCTGTTGAACTTCGGCATATACTGTGAAGTGTAGGCAAAAATATCAGCAATGATCCGCATCGAAGCCTCAGGTGGATAGATATAAGTATTCCGTACCATATATTCTTTTAAAATATCATTTTGGATCGTTCCGGTCAGTTGTGATTGATGAACTCCTTGTTCCTCTGCAGCAACGATGTAGAAAGCCATAATAGGAAGAACTGCTCCGTTCATCGTCATTGAAACAGACATTTGATCCAATGGAATGCCGTCAAATAATATGTTCATATCTAAAATCGAATCGACTGCAACACCGGCTTTTCCTACATCTCCTACTACACGCGGGTGATCGGAATCATAGCCGCGGTGTGTAGCCAGGTCAAAGGCAATCGAAAGCCCTTTCTGACCTGCAGCCAGATTTCGTCGATAGAAGGCATTGCTTTCCTCTGCCGTAGAGAAGCCGGCATATTGACGAACGGTCCATGGCTTTGTAATATACATAGTCGGATATGGGCCGCGTAAAAATGGAGCAATTCCGGCAACATACCCAAGATGTTCGATCCCAGTCAAGTCTTTATTGTCGTATAAAGGCTTGACATCAATCTGTTCCATCGTCTTCCATATATGATCGTCTAAAGCAGCCATATCCATCTGCTCTGTAAAAGCTGATACAGATGTTCCCTTATAATCAATGGCCGTAAAATTCGGATTACTAATCATATTCCAACTCCTTTCCGCTGTTGAAGCTCAAACAGCATGTCATAACAATTCGATTGCATATGAACAAATTCATCCACACCTGCTTGCTTGAATTGTTCCGCTTGTTCTGGATTTGGAAGACCCGCTACGAAAAGAATAATGTCCGGATTTTCCTGTTTAAGCTTTTGTGCCAATTGTGGTACTATTTCAGGATAAGCTGCGTCATTCGAGCAGATTACGACGATGGAGGTACCAGACGTAAGGGCAGCCTGAACTGCTTGATCAACCGTTTCAAAACCGTTATTTGAAATCACTTCAAACCCGCCAACCTCGAAAAATCCAATTGAGAAATCAGCACGCGGTTTATGCTGTGAAAGTGGACCCATATTCGCAAGAAAGACTTTTGGATATGAACCGTTCCTTTCTTTATAGATTTCTGCCTTCACCCTTAAAGCTTCAAAGTGTTCCGCTCCACGGTGTATATTTAATGCTTGAATGGTCGGTGAAATCTCATCAGTTTGGCTAATTGCCTGAATCCATTCGCTTAAAGTGGCACCACCTTGGATGGCTTGCAGAGATAGAGGCACGATTCCTCCTTTAGATATCCTCAATTTATTAAGCATTGCTTCCTTATTACTTCTATCATTTGATCTTCGATTATTTCCTATCTCTACACATCGGGTTTGATAAACATATTGCCTGTCCTCTTTATTCTCTGAAAGCTTTTGTTCACTCAAGTTTGAATACATATTTGTTCCTACAAATTTATCTTTACGCAGACCAATATTGTTAAGCCGCTTGTCTGAAATATCTTTGATCTCCGCTTGCACATAACCGCTGTTAAGTGTCTTGAACATACCGCCTGCACTTTCAATATACTGGAATTCTATCCATGCCTTTTTAGCAAGAGCATCCGTAAGAGATTCAACGTACCAGGAGCCGCCGGATATATCGGCCACTTTCGATAAGTGAGCTTCTTTTTCCAAAATGATTTGCGTATTTCTTGCAATCCGTCGAGAAAATTCATCAGCGGGGCGAATCGCTTCATCAAAAGGTGATACATGAAGACTATCAACCCCGCCAATAATGGCTGCAAAGGCTTCCGAAGTACCACGAAGAATATTGACATACGGATCATACTTCGTTTTGTTCCAAGCAGACGTTCTGGCATGAATGGTCATTTTCTGTGCTTCTTCATCTCCGCCAAATGCAGCAATGATCTGAGACCAAAGTAACCGAGCGGCACGCAGCTTAGAAATTTCCATAAAGAAATTTGAGCCAATCGAGAAAGAAAAGAGGATTTTTGGTGCAATTTCTTCAATTGACAACCCTCTTTTTCGTATTTCCCGAATGTATTCAACACCGGAAGCCAAAGAGAATGCTAACTCTTGAACAGCATTTGCTCCGGCATTATGATAAGGATCTCCCTGTACTAGAATCGTCTTTAATCCTGGGGTTTCTTCTTTCGCCCAAAGGGTAAGGTGGGCCATTAAATCATATGCTTTCTCCATAGAAAACGGGAGCTCACCTTCTTTTACAAGCATTCCAAACGGATCCATACCTATACATCCGCGCAGCTTGTTAATATCCATTCCTGCCTGTTGGGCATGTTCAATAACCATGCAATAAATTGGTAACCCTACACAACCCGCCTGAATAAGAAGCGGTGTTTGTTCAAGGTCAATCCCGGCAAAGGCTTTATTTAGATCCTGTAAGGAACTAATTGATACTCCTCCCTTACCTACTTTTTCAGGTAAAGCCTGATTCGGATCCTGTCCTAAGGAGGAGGCTTGATCGAGTACAAGGTTTAGCATCGTCTGACCTCGTTCCAGGTCATTTTTAGCTGCCTCATTAAATTCTAAAGGGGTACTATAGACAAGCTCTTGACATACCTCCCAGGTTTTTTCTCGATAACCTAATGCCCGTGTTCCACGTACATAAGGGGCAGCTCCTGGCAGCGAAGAAAGATGCGATAGACCCTCTATATCCTCTTTTCTATACATGGGTTGCAGTAATATTTCTTCATAGGTTTTCAAAACAAGCTTCTCTTCAAAGGAGGCGCCTTTTAATGATTGCTCTGCTGCTTTCCTCCACTCTTGATAAGAAGGAAATGGAAATTCACGGAAGAGCTGACTTCCTTCATGTACCTCTTGATCTACTTGCTTATGAATAACTTTTGTCATACGTTATCCTCCTCTCTTTCATCTAAAATCGATTTCACTAATTGGAATATAAAAAATTTGCCTGACAATATTAATAAATTATTTATAAGATAATAGTTGTTGATTGTCGACAATTTTATATATTTATTATATAATTCAAAATAGTCAAAGTAAAGTATATTAATCCGAATATTACTTTAAATTCCCTGAAAGATAGAGGTGGAAGCATGCATATTGAACAAATTGAATACATTGTAGAAGTAGCAAAGGTGGGGTCTATTTCCAAGGCAGCTGAAAACCTTCATGTATCAGTATCTACCATCAGCCAATCCATTACTAGTTTTGAAGAAAGATATAGTGTTCAATTATTTAAACGCTCCAGATTAGGAACTATACCGACGGATCAAGGAAAAAAAGTGATTAATAAAGCCTTTGATGTTTATTTAAAGTTAATCGAATTGGAAAGAGAGACCCAGAACCATCATGATAGTACAAACAATCAATTAAGTATCGTTAGTAGTCCAAGTATACTATTAACTTACCTGCCAGACACCATCCCAGTCTTTCAAAAAAAATACCCAAATGTAGATATTACGATAAAAGAGCATTTGAATATTTTAGAAATTTTAAAACAAAATGAAACGGATATCGGATTTATTTCTTTAAATGAAGTGCACTGGATTGAATGGGCTGCGCAATACAAAAATAACTTCTATTTTGATACTTTATCCCAAGGAAGACTATGTGCATGTGTGAGTAAGGATTCCCCACTCGCCTTTAAAGATAGTATTACACCTGAAGAATTGCTCGATCAGAATCATGTCGTATATTCCAGTACGAAACATGTTTATGAAAATATCAGCCAACAATATGGGCCATTAAAAATCCTTTACGACACCTATAATACAGAAATCTTAAAAAAGTCAGTTCAAAGCGGAATAGCAGTCACACTTCTTTCTGATATTATTATGAAAGATGATCCTAGTGTAAAAAATGGCGAAATCATTCCGATTCCACTTACCAACTATGAAAAGGCTAATTTAACTTATGGAATCGTACGATCTAAAAAGAGGAATTTTTCATCACAAGCTCGTGATTTTATTAAAACGATGAGAGATCAGATCGAAAAGTGAATAATATATAGTAGATAACCGGTTCAGGGAGTATGATTACTTTCTGATAATTATGGAAAATAAAGAAGGGAAACCACTTATATGGCTTCCCCCTTATCAAACCGTACGTGCCTTATTTAGGCATAAGGCTTTCCACATATGTTACAATGTTTATCAATAGGATGCGTTCCAGGCATTCTGCATCTTTTGGAGTCGGTGAGGAGTAAAACTCTACGCCTTTTTCCTTCCATCGCTTATTGCATTTTGTTGTTTAGAACCAAAACTAATTAAAGTAAATCCAAATTAAAATACGATTGGTTCTTCTTTACGATAGGTTTCATCGATTATTATAATTGGTTTAATGGTTTTTCCGCTATTTGAGTCTGCAGCTGCTAGATTAATATCTTCAAATTTGTAAAACTTGACTAATTTATCAAATGGGAATTTCCCTTCTTTATGATATTGAATAAGCTGCGGGATAGCAATCTGTGGAATCGCATCGCCCATTAGGACACCGATTAGCTTACGATTTCCTAGCACTAAGTCCATAAACGTATTCATTTCTAATGAGTTTGGCGTTACTGCTACAGGTGCTGCAGTACCGCCAACACCTAAAACATCAATGGACGCTTTCATAACATCTGAAACCCCGGTTGTATCGACAGAATAATTCACTCCCTGACCACCAGTAATTTCTGCAATACGCTCAGCAAGATTTTCGGTTCTACTATTAATCGTATGTGTTGCACCTAGTTCTTTTGCTATTTCTAAACGAGAATCATGAATATCAATGGCAATTACGTTTGAACAGCCTTCAATAACAGCTGCCATTAGTGCACCAAGACCAACTGCACCTGTACCAAATATGGCAATGGAGGAAGAAGTTTTTGGTTTTAATCCATTCATGACTGTTCCACTGCCGGTTACAAAACCGCATCCTAAAGGTCCTACTAATCGTAAATCTACTTCCGGATCTACTTTAATTAAATTATTTACATTTACAATCGAATACGTGGAGAAAGAACTTTGCGTGTATAAATTGGATACTGGTGTTCCATCTTCTTTAATAAAGGTATGGCTGCCATCTTCGCGAACACCGCTCAAATTCAAGACTCCCCAATGATCACAAGAAGAAGGATGTCCGGTACGACAACCTGGACATGTACCACAATAATTGTAACCAAGCACAACCTGATCGCCTACAGCAAAGTTTTTGACCGCGCTTCCAATTTCTTCAATTATCCCTGCACCTTCATGGCCCAAAACTGCAGGAAGTGCATATGGCGTATGTCCCAGACGTACTGTCTCATCTGAATGACAAATTCCTGATGCAACCATTTTTACAACTACTTCGTCTGGACGAAGTTCCCCTAGTGTTAGTTGCTCTAGTTTGTAATCTTCATTTACTCCATTCAAAACTGCTGCTGTCACCTTCATAATAAATACCCCCTATTTAATCCTAAAAAGTATATAAAACTTATTAATCTATTAATAAAAAACTACGCAGCTTGTGTTATATATTTTGTTTTTCCTTTTCTTTAGACCTTCTTACAGTCCTTTTTTTGTAAAATCGATTAATATCTTCACTAGAGTAACCTAACTCTGTTAAAATCTCTTCATTATCCATTCCTATATCCGGCATCGCTCTCCAGGTTCTTCCTGGATTCTTTTTAAATTTAGGAACAACATTTACACCTTTTATGACATTTCCTTCGTTATCTTCCCATTCAGTGAACACTTCCCGAATCTGTACATGTGGATCTTCTGATAGGCTTTGATAATCCATGATTTTGCTGCATGGAATGCCTGCTTCTAATAGGATTTCCTCCACTTCACTGGCTGGTTTACTTTGACAAAATTCTTTTAATCTCTCTTCTACCATATCCCCCGCAGGTGTATTTAATCTAATCGAGCCTGTGCCTTCTGGTATTAAATCAGTCCCATATTCCATCCCTAATAATGGAAGACCCTTTTTCAATGTACCTGCTCCCATCCAAAAGACATACACATATTCCCCGTCTTGACATGTATACAGCCCAACAGCCGCAAAATCTGTATGGTGATTTCCCTGTCTTCCATATTCCTTCCCTCTAGTTAAATAGTCAGTTGCCCAGTACTGTGCACGTAGAAGGACTTCATATTGTGCAACATCAATGCTTTCACCTTCACCTGTCATTTTTGCACGATATACTGCAGCCATTCCTGCAAAAGCAGCATAAACCCCTGTCATATAATCTCCAGTGAAAGGCTGTGCAGCAATTGGTGGACGATCCGCAAAACCATTGACACTCATATAGCCGCTAAATGCTTGGGCAAGTGCATCGAAGGAAGGGCGTTTGATATATTTGTCTATCCCTGTTTGACCAAAACCGGAAATATGAATGATGACAAGCTGTGGATTGATCTCCCATAAATGCTCATCAGTTAATCCCCATTTTTCATATTGTCCTCCCTTTGCCGCTTCAATAAAGATATCCACTTCTTTAATTAGCTTTAAAAAGATTTCCTCTCCTTCAGGTGTAGGAATGTTTAATGAGATCGTTCTTTGATTCCGACGCTCTTGTGGTGCTTGCATCGTACCTGCAAAACGAGATAAGTCCGGTGTTACCGCATTCTCAACCCAAATAACATCTGCACCAAAGTCAGCAAATAATTGTGCACAGTGCGGACCCGCTAATACTTGGTCAGCATGCAATACTTTTATACCTTGTAATGGACCAAATTCAGGTAAATTATTATTAGCTAACATATAAAACCTCTCCTTTTCTTCTAGAAAACAGATAAGACTGTCCATAGGGTGTCTGACACCTTATGGGACAGACCAGATAAATCGTCAAAGATACTTTTTACCATGTTTGTGTATTAACTAAAGAACTATCCGAATAGTCAAAATTGTAAGAAAATTAATAACATAAATTACCAACTAGTAATTACTAAATCCATAACTATTTAACCAAAACGGTAGAAAAAATTGGGATTTGTGATTTTTATTAATTTCAATATGCATATCTATTAGATTAATAAGTTACATTTCAACATCGCTGGCTAACATAGCTCTTTTATTTTTAATTCCACTTAGGATACTAATTACTAAGACTATAATGGAAATAGTCATAATTGTACCTGAAATTGGTCTGTCAAAGAAAATCATGAAACCATTTTTAGAAATTGAAAGTGATTGTATTAATGATTTTTCAATTTCTGAACCAAGCACAAATGTTAAGATAGTAGCTGCAATAGGGATATCTAATTTCTTCATTAGATAACCGATAATTCCACAAATGATCATTAAGGTAACATCAAATAAGCTACTTCTTAGACTGTAAGTTCCAATCAATGTTAGTGCTAGAATTAGTGGGAACAGCAGTTTATATGGAATCAAAGCAATTCTTGCCCAAACACCAGCTAGCGGTAAATTCATAATCAATAGAAGCACATTTCCAATAAACATACTGGCTATGACACCCCAGACAAACGTTGGATTATTTGAGAATAACGCTGGTCCAGGAGTTAAACCATGCATGACTAAAGCTCCCAACATGATAGCCATAACAGGCGAACTTGGAAGACCTAAGGTAAACAAGGGAATAAGAGCGGCACCGCTATGAGCATTATTGGCTGTTTCCGGTCCTGCAACTCCTTCAATGGCTCCTTTTCCAAAACGGCTTGGATCCTTAGCAATTTTCTTTTCAGCCGAATAAGATAATATTGAAGAAATAACTGTATTTGCTCCCGGTATCAATCCAAGCAGCATTCCAATTCCTGTCCCTCTTCCAATTGAAGCGAGGGTTGGTTTCCATTCCCCACGCTGCGGAAGAAGTCCAGATATTTTTTCTGGTTTCTCCATTTTCATAGACCGTTCAGCGTTGATAAGGATTTCTGAGATAGCAAACAGTCCCATTGCTGCCACTGTGAAATCGATTCCTTCCATTAATTCCGGTTGTCCAAAAGTGAAGCGAATTGCTCCAGACATTGGATCCATCCCAACCATGGCAATCAATAAACCAACGACTGCTCCAATTAATCCTCTCACTAATGATTTTCCCATTAAAGCTACCAACATTAGTAAAGCAAGCATCATAATGGCAAAAAATTCAGGTGGTCCAAATTTCAAAGCAAAATTAGCTAAAGATGGTCCAATAAAGGTTAATGCTAATACTGCAACAATTCCACCAATAAACGACCCGATTGCCGACACCCCTAGCGCTACCCCTGCTCGACCTTGTTTCGCTAATTGATGACCATCTATACAGGTAATAAGAGAAGCGGCCTCACCTGGTACATTTAATAGTACCGATGTGATGGTTCCTCCATACATGGCGCCGTAATAGATTCCTGCAAGCATGATAATAGCAGATACTGGTTCCATGCCAAATGTGACAGGTATTAAAAGAGCGGTTCCTGCCACTGGTCCAAGTCCAGGCAAAACTCCTATTAGCATTCCTATTGTTACGCCAATAAAGCAATATAGAAGGTTCCACCAAGTGAAAGCTGTTTCAAAACCTTGTAATAAAGCGATGAGTGAATCCATTCTATAGCCTCCTAAAATAAAATTCCTTCTATTGGTAGAAGTACCCCTAGTAAATCATTGAATAAGAAGTAGAGTATAAACGTGATACCAGCCGACATTATCAAATTCGTATACCATTTATATCCTTTGAAAAACAATACAAATAAGAAAGCAAAGCAGGCGACAAAGAAGCCAAACAACAAAAATAGTAAAACAAATGCAAATAAAGCGATCAAAAGTAATAATATATTTATTAATTCAGCTTTTTCCGGCCATTTTTCTTCACTTTCATTTCGCTTTTGATAAGACTCAGAAATATATATTACAGAAAGAAGAATAAGCAACCCGCTCAACCAAATTGGAAAAAATCCTGGACCGGGACCTGCATCACTCAAGTACGAGAACTGAAAGGACAGAATGAAAAACACGGTGCTAAAAATCAATAAAACGGTTCCTGCCCACATTCCTGCATTCATTTTACTCATGAAATCACCCACCTTATTATTGGGAAAATTACTTACCCATTAGAAATAAATATTAAATATTATTTAATTGTTAAAATATAATTTTAAGCCTATAGAATGTAAATGCATTAATTTCTTGTAATACAGATAATAGTCATCAGTGGATAATTGACTATTATCTGTATTTTACAAAAACCTTTACTTAAATTTATTAAATCAAAATATTCCGTTTTTAAAGAAGGGAGTTATTTGATCATTCCAATTTCTTTTAAAATTTTCTCATTCATTTTATAATTTTTTGTGATTGTTTTTTGAAAGTCTTCTGGTCCTTCGTAATTAGGTTCAATAAATGTTTTCTTTAATTGGCCTATTACCTCAGGATCTTCAAGTGTCTTTTTAAAAGCGTCATGAAGAATATTCTGTTCTTCTTCTGGTAATCCTTTTGGCGCTACAATTCCGAAAAAGCTATCGAAAGTTTTATCAATTCCAATTTCAGGCAAGAGTGGAATGTCATTAACGTCGTCATTTTTTGTTGCCCCTACATTTACTAATGCACGCACTTTCCCAGCATCTAGTTGCGGTTTAGATGTGATATAGGGAACAATGGCTCCGTCTGTATGTCCACCTAGCAGAGCATTTACCATTTCAGCCGCCGCATCAGTTGAAAGTATATTAGTTTTAACACCTTTTTCTTTATTAATCGCTTCAACTGCAACGTGTCCGTTTCCACCTTTACCGGTTATCGCGAATATGAATTTCCCAGGGTTTTGTTTTACATATTCTAACCAATCATCATATGTTTTCAATGGAGAATCATTTCTTACAAGTAACAAAGTCGGATCAGATGTTACTTTCATAATTGGCGTGAAACTATCATGAGTATAAGTTGCTTGACCATAATGTGGTTGCAATGTAAGTGCAGCCGATTGAACTAAGCCTATTGTATATCCATCGGGTTTTGCGTTGAATACATCAGTAGTCCCAATTATTCCTCCGCCACCAGGCTTGTTAACAACAACAACAGTAGCTTCCTTAGGTAGGTACTTTGTGACTCCATTTGCTAGTACCCTAGCAATCGTATCTGTAGTACTACCTGGACCTAAAGGGACAATTAACTCAATTGGTTTTTTAGGAAAGTCGGATTTCTTTACTGCACCGGATGCTGTATTTTGTGTTGAGTTAGAACAGGCCCCTAATAATAAAGAAAAACCTATTAAGCAAAACAACAAGTATTTAGTAATCTTTTTCATGGAATTCCTCCTATTGTTTATTAAAATTTTTGTAGTAAAAATTTACTCTCTTGAATTCCTCGTTTATATATTTCTTTTATTTAATTTTAGTTAAATAAAAGAATCTGTAAGCGTTTAAACTATTAAACACTCAGCATTTACTTGATTTAATTTGTCTTTGTAATCCCAGTCATTCTTTTACCTCTAGTTAATCTCTAAAATTACCTTACCAAGACTTTTTCTATTTTCTACTAAACTATGGGCATCTGCAGCGTCTTTGAGGGAGAATACCTGTCCAATTTTTATGTTCAATTTTTGGTCAGCTAAATAACCAAGGACTTTATCTGCTGTTTCTTTTAATAGATGAGGGCGCTTATTTCTTGTTGTGGTGATACTGAATCCAAGAACAGATCTACAGCTGGAATGTAAATCCTTTGTTTTGATTTGGGCGATCGATTTACTTGCATTTCCAAATATAACCGTCCGCCCATAACCAGCTAAACATTCCATTCCCTTTTCCGTTACCCAACCAGAGATAGGATCAAGAATGACATTTGCTCCTTCTCCATCTGTTAACTCATTTACCTTGCTGGCAAAATCCTCTTTTTCATAACAAATGACATGATCAGCACCAACTTCTAATGGAGTTGCCATTTTGCTTTCACTTCCAACGGTCCCAATGACCTTTCCAGCACCTAAAATTTGGGCTAATTGAATGGCAGTTGTTCCGACACCGCCAGCAGAAGCATGGATTAGAACGGTTTCACCTGGTTCGAGCCTCGCAACATCAGCAAGGAGCTTATAGGCTGTAAAGGATACTAATGGACTTGCTGCAGCCAGCTGAAAATCAACATGATCAGGCAGAACAAAGGTTAGGTTCTCATCAGCAACGATATATTCAGCATACGACCCATTTTTTGGAAATGCTATGACCCTCTGTCCTACTTTTAAATGTTTAACCTCAGAACCTACTTTTTCAATAACTCCAGCTGCATCTAATCCTGGAATAAATGGAGGTTGTTTACCACCATGATACTTTCCATATCTTGAACCAATATCTGCAAAATTAACACTTGTCGCTACAACACGAATGAGCACTTGATTTGAACTGATAGTTGGAATTTCTAAGTCCCTGTATTGAAGTACGTTCGGTCCTCCAAATTCACTTACTACGATCGCTTTCATTCTTTCAATTCCTCTCTTTTATTCTATAAAAATAACTTAACAATATAGAAATACTGTAAACTAGACAATATAAAACTTTATGATAGCTGCTATCATAAAGAGAATAGGTTCATCTGAAATCATATAGAAATTTCGAGATGAACCAATGTATAAGAACTTTTACTATATTATTAGATAGTGTTCTTACGTACAAACGTTTCATTTTCTTTTCCTATTTTAAAGCATAGTACTTCCACCATTTACACTAATAACCTGACCCGTGACAAAAGAAGCTTCATCTGTTGCTAAAAAGCTTACAACTGCAGCTACTTCACTCATGTTGGCAGGTCTTCCTTTGGGAATAATACTTTTGAATTTCGCATTTAAATCATCATCAATTCTTCGTAAATTGTCAGCCTGTAATTTTCGATCTGTTAACACCTGTGGAGGGGCAACACAATTGGCTGTAATATCATACTCCGCAAATTCCCTGGCAAGTCCAGTAACAATTGCATGAACACCTCCTTTTGCTGCATTATAGCCGGCATGGTTCCACAATCCATTTCGAACTGAATCACCACCAATGTTAATAATTCTGCCATACTCTTTTTCTACCATATGAGGTAGGACAGCTTTACAACCCCAAATAGTTGTCCATAAATTCCGATCAAGCGTCGTCTTCAGTGTTTCAGCAGTATGTTCTAGAAAGGGTAGAATTACACCTCCACCAGCATTATTAACGAGGATATCTACTTTCCCGAAACGATCGATCGCTTTATTGACCATCCCATAGGCATGTTCTTCTTTACTAAGGTCTCCAATATAATAATCTGTATGGACATGATACTCTTCCGCGATTGTCTGGGCATTTGTTACAACCGGATCAGACGTTGCTGCTAATAATACATCCGCTCCATCCTCTGCTAATCTTTTGGCAATGGCAAGCCCAATCCCCTTTGATGCTCCTGTTACAATTGCCACTCTCCCTGCTAATTTTTTGCATGTATTCATATGTTAGAGCTCCTCCTGCTAGACCTAGATTAATTATTCACTAAGCTATTAATCTCTTTTAAATTTTCAACACTTCCAAATGCGGCTTTTCTTGGATCTGGAACCGTTCCCCAAATATCGATTGATTCAATATGCGGCTGCAAATAGCGCGGTTTACGAGGACCATCTTCAGGAAACGCTTCCATCCCCATTGTAAATTCTACTGTTAAATTATCCGGGTCAAGGAAGTAAAGGAAAATACTTCCAGATGGCAAATGACGTCCAGGACCATGGACAATCGGAACATCATTTTTCTCCATTCTTGTTCTACCAATACCAATATCATTTATATCCACTACTTTAAAGGCGATATGATGAAGCTGTGGTTTTGTTCCATTTGCTACGGCAAAAGAATGATGGTAAGGATTTGGGAAACAACGCATAAAGGTAATTCCGTTACCAACCATATCAGATACTTTAAAATTTACTACTTCTTTGTAAAACTTTACGGCTTTTTCGTATTCTGGTATTTTCATAACAACATGACTTAATGTTTCAAATTTCGTGATTTCATTTTTGAATTCATGAGGTAGATGATATTGATAATTGTAAAACTCTAATGTAGCCCCTGAGTAAGGTTCAGTAAAACGAAAGGTTTTTGTTTGCTTTAATAAGCTTTGTTCTTCTTCATCAATGTAATAAGGGTCTAAATCATGTTCTTGAAAATGTTTGAATGCAATTTCAACTTGTTCTTCACTCTCTAGTTCAAAACCAATTCGCTTAAGTCCAGGCTCACGATCTGTTTGATAAAGAATGAGATTATGGTGGTCACTCGTACATCTTAAAAATACTGGTTCGCTTTCTTTAGCTGAAACACACTCTAATCCGACCATTTTCGTATAAAAATCTTTTGATTTTTCAATATCTGATACATTTAGGGCAACATAACCCAATTTTCTATATCTGATCATCCCGCTCTATCCCTTCTACTATATTTATAGAATAATACTAACCTTCCCTTGTGGTCTTAAAGCAGCCAAGTCTAGAACCACTCTCTTTTGTTGAATCTTAATATTCTCTCCGTTGATCACAAGCTTGTATTTGATTTGGCCTACATAGTTATCCATAAATTCCCTTTTAATTCGGTATGTTGAAAAATTACACGTTACATTTGTTACTCCGTCAATCGTATCGTGTACCCGAATATTTGTGTACATATGACGTGTAGTAGAATGAGGATATTCAACATGCGCTTCCTTTTTAAGTAACCTTTTTGCCCTCTGTACTAATCGATGATGATCATCAGCGATTAAGAAAAGGTCTGTTTCATGATCCCCATCCGGAATATCTGTGGATGGTACTAGATACGTACCATCCTCAGTGAATAATTCCGACCACTCTATTAATTTCCAGTCATCTAATAAATCCGCCTCTTCATATAAAAACGCTTCCACTAAATCTTTCGAAACCGTACTTGCAACCGACATTTAAAACGACTCCTCCCTATTATTCTTCTGACATCATTTTTTCCCATTGAAGCCAAAATGCACGCATATGGTATTCATCGTAGTTCTTTGGAATTTCTCCTTTTAATTCCTTATGCATACCCTTTGACAAGTCATTCCAGCCTTCACCATTAGTGGCTTCATACCCTCTATGGCATAATTCAAGTGCTTCATTATCATCAGGTGTAGCAAAACCACCGGGTCCTAAGAATTCTAAGAAGTTATCCAAGCGACGATGTCTTAGCTTTCTGTTTTCCTCTTTTGGACCAATTGCCCATTGTGTTGACTCCATATAGGTTGGTGATTTTGGATAAAAAGTTCGAATCGTGATTGCCATAATACTGTTAATAACAAGGTTCGGGAAGATAATCATATTAAAATCATGCTCGGCAATTCTCTTTGCTCTTTCTTCTCCATAACGGTCTACTAATCGTTGTTTAATCTCGTCAATTTCTTTTTTTCCATCTTCTCCCCACGCAGGAATCCATTTTGCCACTGGACGTCCCCAAGGGTACATACCTGCTTTTTCTGTTACCACATGTCCATTTCCTAAATCTCTTGCTATACTTAATTCTTCTTTATTTTTGTCATATTTAACATTATTTGTTTCAATCACGTAGTCAAAATAGGTTTTGTGTGTTGGCAGTGCATGATAGCCATCAGCACTGTTTTCACAAAGAAGCTTCCAGTTTGCTCTTACACTGTATTCTTGTGTACCACGAACAATTTCCATTCCAATTTCAGACTGATCTGCAACTAAATCAAGATACTCTTTAGCACCAGCAAGATATTCGTCTAAACTTATGGCATCCTTATCAAAATTCACAAAAACAAATCCTCGATAACTTTCTAATCTTGGAACTTTAAATAAGTTCTTTGATCCATCCGCATTATGATCCTCACCGTAACCATTTTTTCCATCTGGAGTTCCTGCTAGTTCGCCTTTGCTATTAAAAGTCCATGCATGATAGAAGCAGCGAAAAACTTTGCTATTTCCTTGACTCTCACGACAAACCATTGCTCCCCGGTGCGGGCAAGCATTGAGAAACGCATTAATTTGTCCATTACTGTCTTTATTAAAAATTAATGGTCGTCCAGCAACCGTTCGTGTTTTGAATTCGTTTTCTTTCTCAACCTCAGATTCATGACCTAGATAAAGCCAGCATTTATTAAAAATCTTATCTCTTTCTTGCTCAAAAATATCTTGATCAATAAAAGCTTTATGTGGCACGTTAAATACACATTTTTCTCTGTCTATTTGCAGATATTTATGTTGAACTTGTAAATCCTGACTCACAATAAAACCTCCCCTTTATGAAAATTAACTCATCCAAGTACTTCCGCTTTAATCCCGAATCTTAGGAAATCAATATGAATTTTATTAAATTCTTCAGGATTCTCCCATTGCGGCCAATGTGCTGCATCCTGCTTCATTAAGTAAAATTTGTGATTTGGAAATTTTTGTGCATGAACTTTTGCTTCTTCCCAAGAAGCACCTGGATTATGGTTGGACCAAAAAACTAATGCTTCTGTTTCAATGTCAGATAGGAAGCTGTTGTCTCGATCAGTTGATTCATTACTAATAACCCCTTCTGTAATTTTGTACATAATCTGTGCAGCACCCGGTTGGTTATAAATGTAATGTCTTAACTCGATTAATTCTTCAGTCACATCATTTGGATCATACATCAGCCATTCTAATCTCTTTTTCACCGCTTCTCTTGACATAGTAGTAGCGGCACCCTTTGCTCTAGTTAGCATATCATTTAGCTCCTTCATCCCTTGCTCAGATCTTGGAGCAATCATTCCCGTGTTAATGACAATTCGATTGACTAACTCTGGATATTTATAGGCAAACACGATTGCTACCTGTCCGCCAAGAGATTCTCCAGAAATATTTACCTTTTCTGCCCCAATGGCTTCAACAAAATCTTTTAGATGCTGAACATAAGTATCGAGATTGTAAACGATGTTTTCAGGCTTATCTGTAAAACCATGACCAATCATATCTATTGAATAAACATGGAAATGTTCAGCGTGAGCTACGATATTTCTAGAGTAAGCTTCAGCGTGTCCGCCAGTTCCATGTAAGAAAATTAACGGTTCTCCCTGACCTGCTTCAATGGCTCTTGTACGAACATTCCCTGCTTGATAAAAAGATTGCTTCACTTCGTGACCGATAAAGTTATTCCAAATTGAATTCATGATTTGCCTCGCTTTCTTCTATTCTTAGAATAGGATTATTATTTTTAGATATTTCATGATAACGCTTTAAAGTGATGATTTGTTTAATTTGTTGATTGTCGACAATCATCATTTAACTCGATTATAAAGACCTCATCCTAATATGTCAATATTTTTTGAAAATTAAAACTTATATATTTCTTTAATCTCCACAAACCATAAAAAAACCGGCAATCCAATTAAGTTTGCCGGCAGGTCTTCTTCTATTAGTTAACACTGTTGTTGAACTTCGTTTTTCTTCTTCAATAAATGGATCTTGATGTTTTTCATAAAAGACTCATTACGATCATTTAAAACCTTTTGAGCTCCAACAAAATCTTCTTTTTCAAGCTTTTGAATAATAAGATTGTGATTAGTATATGGGTTACCATTGTTTTCGTTTTCCAATAATGTAACTAACGATAATGACAATAATAATCTTGCAATACGACTGTACATTGCAATTAATACATCACTCTTAGCTTCTCTAATGATCCGCATATTGAATTCTTGGTTAAGTTTGACGTACTCTCTTGAAGAATTATTCTTCTCCATTTTCCTTTCAATTTCCTTTAAATCCCTTACTAATTCTGAAATCTGGTTACTTTTTTCCAACCTTTCTAAAGCAAGGTCTGTTAGAAATTTTCGTATTCTGACAAGATCCCAAATTTCTTCATCAGTATACCCTTTCACAACACTTTCTTTCCGAGGTATTTTTATGATGATACCTTCGATTGCCAACGTATTAAAGGCTTCTCGAATTGGTGCCCTGCTAACACCAAACTTTTCTGCATATTTCGCCTCAATTAACTTATCTCCTGGCTTTAATTCGCCAAGGATAATATCATTCACAATGTCTTCCATAATAATATTTGAAATAGAATGATTATCAAGATGATGATCAGTCATTTTAACCCCTCCCAAAACCTACGAACAAATCCTAAATATTTTATCTTAAAAATTATTATATACCTTTTAACAAACTAGGTCACTTAGGTTTAAAATTATATGGATATATCTAATAGCCGTAATGCATTCTTATACATAATTTGATCTTTGATCTCTTGTGTTACTTCTAAATTATTAAGCCAATGTCCTGGATTTTCTTCTCTTATGATATAAGGATAATCCGAGCCCACAATTAATTGTGTAGGTCCGTATAAGTCTATTAGATACTTTATTGTTTTCACATCATAAACAAGTGTATCGTAGTAAATCTTTTGTGCATAGTAAGTCGGTGGGTGCGGGCAGAATTCTCTAAATGGGTGATTGATATTCCACCCCTGGTTCAATCTTGGCAGAATTGAAGAAAAAGAACCTCCACCATGACTAGAAACAATTTTTAAGTTTGGATACTTTTCTAATAAACCACTGGTTATTAAAGATGAAATAGCCAAGCCATTTTCGGTAGGAAAACCAACTAAGTTATTGACTAGAGGTGCCCCAATAAATCTTTCTTTTCCTTGTGGATGTATGGCATGAATAAAAATGACCATCCCCTGTGCTTCTGCTTCTGCAAAAAAAGGGTCAAAAAAGGGATCTCCGATTGATTTTCCGTTTATATTTGTCCCCACTTCCACTCCAACCATTCCATAATTCCTTTTTAAAGACCCCAATTCTTTTGCGGCCAATTCTGGGTCCTGAAGCGGTACCATGCCCAATCCATAAAACCGCTTTGGATCTTCAGCGATGACAATAGCTAATTGTTCATTGATATATCGGGAAAAATCTAGAGTATCCTGGGCATTAAACCAATAGGATAATAGCTGTGGCATTGGTGAGATGACCTGAATATCCACGTTTTCCTCAACCATATCAGCAATACGCCTCTCTGGGCTCCAAGATTGGTTTGTGATCGTACGATAGTTTTTCCCAGATATCATGACATGTCTATGGTTAGGCTGACCACAAACACATTGAATCGCTGGCCATTTTTCTCCCCCTACCCGATTAGACATATATGGTAATGTTTCGGGAACAAAATGAGTATGAATATCAATAATCATGTTTTCACTCTTTTCATAATATAAGTTAAGTTATAATTAAAATATTTCAAAAATATTGAACTAAAATCCAGAGTCAAATACCTCTAAGAAGATATAGGTTTTGCCCATGTGCAACTTCACACATGGGCTATTGTTTCATTATCGATAAGTAAACGTTGGTTTCCGTTTTTCTAAAAACGATTTTACACCTTCTTTATAATCACTCGATGTAAAAGACTCAAGGATAATTTGGGCTGATTCTTCTGAATCCTTTACAGCACCTTCTAATATTTCATTGATGATTCGTTTTGAATTGCGCACGGCGAATTGAGCGTTATTGCTAATTAATTTAGCATATTGATAGGTTTCTTCTACAAGATTATCAGAATCAATTATTCGATCAATCAGACCAATGTTTAATGCTTCTTCAGCAGATAGCAAACGACCCGTAAAAAGAATATCTTTTGCTTTAGATGGCCCCACAAGATCAACAACATTCTTGGTCCCAGGTGTGTTATATACCAGTCCTAATTTGGCAGGTGTAATACCAAATACCCCAGATGAATCAGAAAAACGGAAATCACATGCCACTGCAATTTCACAACCGCCTCCAACACAAAACCCTTGAATCATAGCAATACTCGGCTTCATACTTTTAGCTATTTTCTCTTCTAATATCATGGTAATGTCATTATATTCGGCAGCCCCTTCTGCCGTGGAGCGTATCGTACTAAATTCGCTGATATCAGCACCTGAAGAAAACGCTTTTGGAGTGGTGCTTCTAAAAATGATAATTTTCACATCTGGATTCTCATTACATTCATCCACAAGATCAATCAATTCTTTCCACATCTCCAATGAAAGTGCATTCCTTTTTTCAGGACGATTCACATAGATTGTTCCGATTTCCTCTTCTATTTTCATATAAACTTTCTTCGTTTGTTCCAAGTTAATCAGTCCCCCATCCTTTTATTATTATTAACTCTATTAGATCCAAATGGTGGATTGTCGACAATTCATAAATTCATAATATTATTAAAAAAGATATAAGTCAATATAATTTTCAAATAATTTAGAGATATACAATTGTTGTCATTTCAGAATAATCGAGTATCATGATTTAAGTAGAACAAATAGATTTTCAATTCTATTAGAATGATGCATGACAACAAACAATAAGCACCTAAGAGAAATTTTGATTGTTTGTTTTTAAAAGATATTGTTGATAAATTATGATGAGTTGATCTAATTTCTGACTGATACAAATTGTATTTATACTGTTAAAACCAGTTTCAGTTGCAGTATGAATCATTTCTTTTCTCAGCTGCTTGATCCTGTGCTCTAATTCATCTATTAATATCATATAAATGCTCCTATCCTTTCATTAAAGTAAACCCATAATTCAGAAATCACTTTTCAATACTTGAACTCTTCTATTGTTTTTCAGTTAATCATGTCCCAATTAATTACTTCGTTTTTGTTGATTGTCGACGATATAATTATTATATAATTCTGAATACATAAAGTAAATATGATTTTTACGAATATTAATTCAGGTTATTTGAAATAACAGATTGAGTTAGATTTTGGTAAACATTGTTATGATAATCTTTTCCACCCCCCTTTCTTATCTATCTATTTTATATTTGTAATATAATAAAGTTTGAAATAGAAATAGCGGACTACCTAGATAAGATAGTCCGCTATTCCTTTAAAGGAAGGTCATAAGTGAACCGCCGACCGCCCCAGTCACCACAATGATCCATGGCGGAAGCTTCCAATACACTAACATGCTGAATAATATGGCGGCAAAAGCAAAATCAATCGGAACCAATATAGAGCTGGTAAAAATAGGCTGGTAAAAGGCAGCAATTAAAATCCCGACAACTGCCGCATTCACGCCCATTAATGCTCCCATTACTTTTGGATTACGGCGTAATGAATTCCAGAAAGGCAATGTACCAAAGACAAGCAGGAACGCAGGTAGAAATATCGCAGCCGTTGCCAATAATCCTCCCTTCCAGCCATCCATTACAGCTCCAAGGTATGCTGCAAATGTAAATAAAGGACCCGGAACGGCTTGCGCAGCACCATAACCAGCTAAAAACGCTTCCTCAGTTAACCATCCAGAAGGCACAAATTCCCGTTCAAGCAAAGGCAAAACAACATGGCCTCCGCCAAACACTAAGGAGCCTGAACGATAAAAACTATCAAACATGGCAATCCAACGCAAAGAGCTCACTTCTCTTAAAATCGGTAAAAGGAACAGTAAACTAAAAAATAAAATCAAACACGTTACGGCAAATCCCTTCGAAATTGGGAAATGGACGACTGGATTGTTATGATCGAAATGCTGTTTAAATAGAAGAAAGCCAACGATTGCAGATAGGAGAATCACACCGACTTGCGTAAAAGCTGTCTGCCACAAAAGCGTTCCGACTAAGGCAAATAAAGCAATCGCTTTTCTTTTTACATCTGGAGTTAGATTTTTCGCCATTCCTAATACCGCATGTGCGACGACTGCGACAGCTACAATTTTTAAGCCGTGAATCCAGCCGGCATTCCCTATATCAAGACCTTGAAGAATAAGTGCGAAGATAATGAGTGCAATAACGGAGGGAAATGTAAAGCCAATAAAGGAAACGATGCCGCCTAAAATACCTGCCCGCATAACCCCAATTCCGATCCCTACTTGACTGCTCGCTGGACCGGGCAAGAATTGACATAAAGCAACTAAATCAGCATAACTTTTTTCATCCATCCACTTTCTTCTTCGGATGTATTCGTTATGGAAATAACCGAGGTGTGCAATCGGTCCTCCAAATGAAGTGAGACCAAGCTTCGTTGAAACCAAAAGGATCTCTAGAAGAGACTTAATAGCTCTTTTCTCACTAGTTTGTGTCATTAGTATCTCCTTTTATTAGTCTATAAAAATCTTATAGAGTTTCATATGAAGTTAATTCTTGTTTTAGAATGTACAATTTCAATATCAAGAGAGTACCATGATTCATTCAATACTCCAATAAGGGAGCCAGAAAATTTACATAAATTTTACAGTAGAATCTTAGAACACAAGATGACTATTTGTTCACCTATTCTTCTCATGATAAACAAACTGGAATAGGCTGATCCAAAACCAATCCATTATCTGTAACAATTGAATCATAGGCCAATATTTGTACACCCTGGCGTGATGCTTCTAATAAGGCCTTCGTAAAAGGTTCATCCATTAGGCTGTTAGGTGCAAATGAACTACAGCCTTTCATTTGTACGACAAAAAGGATTGCACATGTGTAGCCTTCTTGGACTGCTTTTACTAATTCCAATACATGCTTTGTCCCCCTGGCAGTAGGTGCGTCCGGAAACAAAGCAATTCCATTTTCCTCAAGGGTTACGCCTTTTACTTCAATGAATCCTCTTTTATCATCTTTTTCAAAATAAAGATCGAAGCGGGAATCACCAAAAGTCACTTCTCTTTTTACCAAATTAACCGAAGCAAACTCCTGCAATTTTCCAGCGTTAAGTGCTTCATAAGCAACCGCATTTGGGGCCTGGGAATCAATATTCACCCAGCGTCCGTTTTTATTAGCGGCGATTAGAGAGAACCTTGTTTTTCTCTTTGGATTATCACTCCATTCGAGCAAAACTTCCATATCTGGCTGCATGAGCTCTGTTAAGCGTCCGGTATTTTTAATATGTACCTGTTCTTTTATCCCCTCGATAAAGACCTCTGCAATAAAACGGTTTATCTTTCTATCTAGTCGGCCATGTACCACTTTACCATACTTCATCATTCAAGTTTCTCCTTGGATTTTTTCTTTTAATGGTTTCACTCTTCTTAGTTTTTGCCTTTCGTTCCTATTATAATTTTTAATTTTTAAAAAGTAGAGCCACTGAATTTTTCTTTTCTCAGTGGCTCTTTTAATTCAAAAAAAACAGCTAATTTACCAAACATTAAGGTATACCATTTTTATTGAAAACAACTCTAAATATTTTTTAGAAATAAGAGAAGAATAAATTTGTCATGATTTAAAAACACTTTTCACGTATAAATAATCACTATTTTTAAAAATTGCCTTGAAAGGCGGTCCTAAATATTATGGGTAAAGAAAAAGTTAAACTGTGGACAAACCAATATTTAACCATTGTATTATTGTCTTTAGTAATGTTCGCTTCTTTTTATATGATTACAGCAGGTTTCCCAATTTATGTATCAACCATTAGTGATAATCCTGCGATTGCAGGAACCATGACCATGACCTTAATGTTAGCATCATTAATTACACGCTTCTTTGCTAGTGTAATTATCCAAAAAGTTAATATGAAATGGCTACTCATTATTTCTCTTCTTTATTTTTTAGGCACGATCGGCCTTACCTTTTTAAATGACTCCATCGGATTTTTAATATTCATTAGAGCATTACAAGGTATTGGGTTTTGTATGCTTACGAATTTAGTCTTTACGATATCAAGTAATATTGTTCCTAAATCACGATTAGGTGAAGGCCTTGTTTATTTCGCACTGTCTACAAGCGTTGGGACGACACTTGGGCCGCTAATTGCTATTTCTTATCTTGCAAATTATTCATTCCGATCGATGTTGATGTTAACTCTTGGTCTTATGTTTTTTTCATTTGTGTGCAGTCTTTTCACAAAAAATACGGTTAATAAAGAAAAGGAAAGTCCACAGTCGGCAAATAAAGAACCTTTCTATAAGTACATGTTCGATAAACGAGTCCTTCTTCCATGTATTTTGGTAGCACTCAATTATGTGACAATTGCAGGAACTGTGAACTTTATTGGGGCGTTTGGTAAAGAGATCAATGTTGGCGGAAGAATTTCACAGTTTTTTATCGCACAAGGGATTGCAATGGTATTAGTTCGTATCTTCTCTGGTAAGGTTTTCGATAAATTCGGTCACAGAATCCTTATTATTCCAGCCGCTATTTCAGGGGCTGGAGGTTTAATTCTTTTAGGCTTCTCTACTAGAATGTGGATGGTTTTGGTTTCAGGGGTATTATTCGGAATCGCTTATGCCGTACTCCAGCCAATTATTCAAGCTTGGGCATTAACTCTTGTTCCACCAGAGAAAAAAGCAACAGCCAATTCTATGCTTCTAATTTTTATTGATTCTGGTATGGCCATTGGATCAATCGGACTTGGATTCTTAGCAAAAAGTGTTGGGTACGGCATGACTTTTAGCTATTCTGCAGCACTTATGATTGCTATTCTGATCTTATATCTAGTTGGAAGCAGAAAAACGGCGCCAGCTGAAGCCAAGAAGAAAAAACCATCCTTAACGAAACATCCTAGCTTACGAACGGAATAAATCATAACAAACTGGGGCTGTACCATTGTCAGGATTGACTTTTGGAACAGCTCCTATTTTTGCTAATTCTAATACATAGAACATTTTTAATGCTTCCAACCATTTTTTCTATCGTATGATATAAATCACATCGAAAATAAAATGCTGGTTTATAATATAGAGATAGTGAAAAAGGAGGTTAATATGGTGAATGAATCAAGCTTAAGCACCCTATATAACCAAATCGGTGCAGAAAAAATACAAGAATTAGTTCGTGCTTTTTACCCGAAGGTATACAGCGATCCGGATTTAAGTCCTTTATTTGAAGGGAGCATAAAGGAAATCATGCGGAAACAACAATTGTTTCTGACCCAATTTACAGGAGGCCCTGCTCTTTACAGCCAGGAATTCGGGCCGCCAGCTATGAGGCAGCGTCATCTTCCCTTTGAGATTACTCCATTACGGGCGCAAGCTTGGCTTAATTGTATGAAAGAAGCCTTTGAAGAAGTTGGATTGGATCAACATCCTGCAGGAGAATTTTTTTACAGCCGATTACAGCAGGTTGCAGGAATTATGGTTAATTCAGCATGATACACAGGGATGGTAATCTCATGATGATGGGGAACTTAAAGTTTTTCTTGTGACCCAGGTTGAGATACCATCCTCATTTTTTTACATATCTAGCATTATTTTTCTCCGTAACATCATTAACCGCTATTTTCATTTCCTTCAAAAAACTTCTGAACATCTTTCTCCATTCTAGACACTATTGCCTCCACTATTATTCTCCCCTTCTCTGCTGTTGCCAATGTTGGAAATCCAATGATGCCGCTATCTGTATAATGATTGATACCAAATAGATGTAAAAAGGTTCGATCTTGTACATTCACATCTGCCATATTTTCATTACTTACGAACTCAGGAAAGTATTGAAGTAAAATTGAGGTTTCCAGCTCTCCTCCATGCATGTCACTGCTTCCTTTTGGGGTTTCAATACGAGCACTCACTTTTGCCTCCTTCCATTGCTGGTCAGTGGGAAACAACATCACCTTTGGTCCATCGATGTTCAACTCTTGAGCGAGATTACTCAAAACATAATTACCCCCATGACCATTGACAATGATTAATTGATTAATATTCGATCGATTAAGAGAAGTATAAATATCTTTTATCATCCTTATAAGAGTTTCAGCCGAAATAGATATCGTTCCAAAAAAGCTAGCATGTTCATGGGAACACGAATACGTTATGGGTGGTAATAATAGTCCATTGCATCTTTCCGCAAGCAGTTTGGATAATAAACTTGCAATCAACGTATCAGTTATTAGCGGGAGATGATGTCCATGCTGTTCACAAGACCCGACTGGCAGAACAGCAAATTTCTTATCTTTTATCATTAATTCTTGGTAGGGTTCGGGATTAAGTAGATTAATCATCTAAAAAACGTTCCTCCTGATAAATCTTCGTTTATTTTAGCTCTCTAATAACTATATCCTATATTTCACAAGAAATCTTTTGACAATGCCCACCTGTTAACTTGAACTTGCTACAATTGATAAGCGTGTCATCCTTTGTTAGAATATTAGTACAACATCGATTTCTTACTATTTAAACAGTATTAACAGATAAAGGGAGATTTTTATTTTTGGGGGAAATAAAGAAATGTCAACAGCAGTAGAGAAAAATCTTTCTGAAAGATTTGAAGTTGCTTTTAATCAGATTCATAGCTGGTTAAGAAAAAATATTAGAGACGCTCGTTCAGATAAATTTACAGATTTATTGAAGAATGGCTTTCCACAACATTCATTGATTCGAAAAAATTATCATGATTTAAAGATGTTTGCCCGTTTACGCAATTCAATCGTGCACGAAAAAATTGATCAAGGGTTTTATATTGCGGAGCCTCATGAAAAAGTGGTCGAGCAAATTGAGACGATTGCGTCACTGTTATTACAACCTAAATATGCTCATTTAATTGGTTCTAAACCGGTATTTTATTATCATGAAAATACAGTACTAGTAGATGTATTACGTGTAATGAAATCAAAGCCATATTCCATTTTCCCGATTTATGATGAAACTGGATATAAGTGGCTATTAACAGCAGAATGTATCATTCAATGGCTCGCACTCAATCTATCTGATCAAACCATTCATTTAGAGGATATTCAAGTGAAGAACTTATTTGGCATCAGTAAAGTACGGCCTGTTGAATTTGTTGATAAAGATGCGGATATGTTTGAGGTAGAAGAAATTTTTGAACAATATCATCAAAACAACCAAAGACTAGAAGCTGTCATCATTACAACTACAGGCAATAAAGCGGAAAAACCATTAGCTATCATCACACCTAGGGATTTAGTTGAGATGGATACGATTATTTAGAGAGTTTTATATTGTACTAAAAAAACTGCCTACACAATTCATATACTGAACTTTGTAGACAGTTTTTGATGTTCGAACTCTATTCTAATGCTGTGCACGTCTATATTGATACTGTTTCCATTGGTATAGAATAAAACAACCAATGCAAAATCCCAGAATAGCGATGAATGCGGCTGTCGCAACCATTATCGTAAAGATGTATCTGGCCACATTCCATCCGAATAAAAAGCTTAGAAAGCCTGCTCCTAAACAAAAAAACCGCTATCTTTTGATTAAATTGCTGCTGCTCCCAATCCTCTGGAATATAGCTCTTCATTGGTTTCTATGAACCTCCCCCACCTAACCATTCGGTTTGAGGAAGGGGTTTCTCGTCCTAAGGAATAGACTAGTCGAAACGAAGCAATGCTTCAAGTGTCGTCAACACCTCCAACCAGACTACCCTCTGACAGATAAGAGTGTTCACCCTTATCTAGTGGTGCTTTCGTTAGATGTTTCTCAACATCCAACTCCCACCGTAAGCAACATGCGCGTTTCCCAACTCACAAGGGGCGGTTCTGCCCATCTACTAACGTCCTTTTGGTCAACTACCCCAAAGTTACAGGTCGTAGATACGTTGCACGCTTAATAGGGAGATAGATCATTTTCCCATGCAACTCTTTTGTTAAGATATTTCTTGCACCATGTATATCACGATGCTCCTTGTACCCGCATTTGCATGTATAGTTTCTCCCTTTTGCTTTATTGCGGTTTCCGCAGACAGGACATGTCTGGGATGTATAGGATTCATCCACCTTTTCGATCGTGATCCCTTTTGCCTTTAATTTGTATTTCAATAAATTGTGTATTTTTCCAAAGGACCAATTGGATAATTTTTGAGTCGTTTTTTTTTGTTTTTTCTTTTTCGTCTTTCGTTGAACGCCTTCGGGGTTTCCTATTACAACATGATTTACGTCATGCTGCATACACCAATCAACGAAGTCTTTAGTCGTTTTATGCAGAGCATCTTCTAATTGAGATTGACTTTTTGATCGTACGTAACGTTTAGCACGATTATATTTTTTCCATTGACGACTTCTTTTTTTACAGCGACTCATGAGAATTTGCAGTTCCTTTAATTTCTTATTTCTTAACTGATGGATGCTTCTCATATATCTTCCTGTAATGATACAACTATTCCCTTTTTCTGTTACACTAGCGATCGTATGAATCTCACCAGGATCAATACTTGCTGTAACGCCATCTTCTTTTTGTTTCGGTTCTATCCCATCATCGTAGGAAAGACAGGCATACCATTTTCGATCATAGACTAACTCGACTTCTTTAACCGATTCCGCAGGGACCTTATTCAACTGAATACGCAGAGGTTTTTGTCGTTTGCCCTTCCAATTCCCAAGCGAAAGAATCAATGTTTTTCCCTCAACCGAGAACGAATCATCTACCCATTTAGGATTGAACACTAATTTATGTTTCCAAGGATATCCGACGTTTTTGTGACCCTTTTTCCTTGCCTCTCTTGTCCCCACTCTTGCTGCTAAAAATTTATGGGCTACAGCTTGTATCGTTTGACTGTGAAGGGGATACAGCAGTTTTAATTCTTTTTGCAGTTCGGTTTGTGTGATCCACTTATTCCCCAATCGATAATAATAACGAGCCAGTTCGACACAATCATTCCATATGGTTCCACTTAATCTACGAATATTGAATAATTGCTGAATCGTTGTCTGACTAGCACGAAACGGAGTTTTTAAGGTTCGATACACATTTCCACCTCCTAACATTTGGTATATATCCATTATACCAAACAGAACATGTGTTTGTCTGTAGATTCAAATATTTTTTGGAAAAAGATTGCCGAGATATGAAGCAGGAGAGGTCGAAAAACAAAGAATTTAGTGAGCAGGCTTTATAGGGATAAACTTGGAAATTACATTACGTTCCTAGTAAGTTATACAAACAGATCAATCTGAAAGGTAGCGAGCTTCCCTATTACAATAATAATTGGCAAAATGTCGAGAATCTTTAGGCTATCGCCTAACCGAAATTCTTCTCCCACCTACTCACTGTCATTCCTTGAGGATGGGAGACTTCTTTCGGAAATCCGTTAAAAACTTTTTCGCTAATTGCATTATCGGATTATATCCAAAAAGGATTCCTGATAAGCCAGCCAATAATGGAATGAGCAAAATCCATTCCATATGTGTAAACCATGTTAATAAAACACTTATGACAATAACGGATTGGTTTGTTTTAACCAACGGCCGTGGAATCGAACGAGGAGTTTCAGACATAAAGTCATTCCTTTCCTATTTGTTTTATATATTATATCTCTATTCATTCCTATCGTTACTTATTATACTCCAACCATGAAAATACATTTTTATTGTCAAACATGTCATTTCATTCATGTAACTATTAACATACCTTTTTATTCCTCTTCCATTCATGATTAAATTTGTGTATAATCGATGGTAATTGTATATCTTAAATGTTTTCTAGGGTTCCGCAATCCTTGTATTGGACTGGTCCGAGAGAAAACTCACGCTTGACGTGCCACGGAAGGATAAAAGCCTGGGAGATACTGTTTAACAGTGATCTCTCAGGCTTTTTTGTTTTCGTAAAAATTAATTGGGGGTGCTTTTAAATGAATCGAAACTGGATGAAAGTATTTGTTCCCGCATTTTTGGAAGTTTTTTGGGTAATTGGATTAGCCCACTCATACGACTTTTGGACTTGGACTGGAACCATTTTTGCCATCATTATCAGTAACTATTTAATGATTACTGCAGCGCAAGTTCTTCCTGCTGGAACGGTCTATGCTGTATTTGTGGGATTAGGAACAGCAGGTACAGTCCTATCGGAAATTCTCTTTTTTGGTGAACCATTCAAGTGGGAAAAAATCCTATTAATTCTATTATTGTTAATAGGCGTGCTGGGTTTGAAATTAGTTACAGATGATAAAGTCGAGAAAGGAGCTGAATCCTAATGGCTTGGTTTTCTTTAATCATAGCTGGCTTACTGGAAGCATTTGGTGTTGCCATGATTAATCAGCTGCACATCAAGCGGAATTGGCAGACTGTCGTTTTTTTAATTTTAGGATTTAGTTTAAGCCTTGCACTATTAAGTTATTCCTTAAATTTTATCCCTATGGGGACAGGTTATGCCATTTGGACAGGAATTGGTGTCGTTGGCGGTACCTTAGTCGGGATGATATTTTATGGGGAATCCAAAGATTGGAGGAGACTAGTTTTTATAGCACTGGTTTTATCTGCTGCAATGGGACTAAAACTTGTTTCTTAAACTGTAAAAAAAAATCTCATATTAGCTAAAAAAGATAATCTGTTTACACAACGCAGATTATCTTTTTTAGTGATCCTACTTTAATTACTGCTGATTATTCCGCTTCACCGACAACTGTGAATCGTTCATTTATATGTTGTGGATTTTCAATTTCATCTAATACTGCAATGGCAAAGTCTGCATAGCTGATATAACTTTCCCCTTTTGAATTAACAAGAAGATGATCTTTTCCAGACTGATACGTTCCAGTTCTTTTTCCTTCCGCATCAAATATGGCAGAAGGACTGACAAATGTCCATTTCATATCAGCTGTTTTCTGTAATTCATCCAGGTTTCGTCCTTGTCCTTTTGCTGTAGGTAAAACGAAATCTGGAAAATCAGGTGTGTCCATCACCTTAACGGTTTTATTTTCATCTACATAAAGACTTCCTGCTCCACCAACGATGATTGCTCTTGTATCTGTACCTTTTAGTGCAGCAATTAAAGTATTTCCAGCATCCACGTGTGCCTGCTCTTCACCGAGAGGAGCACCAAAAGCATTCACCACTACGTCAAACGGTTTTACATCATCTGATGTGAGGTCAAATATATTTTTTTCAATCACTGCAACATCTTTATCTTTAATTTTTGAGCCATCTCTTACTATAGCTGTTACTTCATGACCTCGGCTTATTGCTTCTTTCAAAATGAGACTACCTGCTTTTCCACTTGCCCCAATAATTCCAATTTTCATTTTATATTCCTCCAATTGTTTTTACTTGTAACTAATTTAATTACCTGTAATCATAATAATTACATGTGGTTCATTTGTCAATACTCTAATATTATCTTTGGATCAGATTAACGATCGTATACTTGTAATATAACTAATTACAGGTGTACTATAATGATGTGATTAATTAAAGTAGGTGAAGAAAATTGTCTATTAGCAGTCGTTTTGCTGTGGGTATACACATTTTGGCTCTAATTGAAATGAATAAAGATGGAGTTAGCTCTTCGGATTTTTTAGCGCGGAGTGTAAATACAAACCCGGCTTTAATCAGGAAAATTATGGGGATGCTTAAAAACGCAGGATTGGTAAAAGTTCGACCAGGTGTGGCAGGAGCTGAGTTAGCAAAGGATTTATCCTATATTACATTGCTGGATGTGTATAAGGCAGTGAATGTTGTGCAGGAGAAAGAGTTGTTTAGCGTACATGAAAATCCCAATCCTCAATGTCCCGTCGGTAGAAATATTCAAAATGCCATTGTTCCACTTTTTGAAACTGCTCAATCGGCCTTGGAGAAAGCTCTTGGAAATGTAACCATTGAAGATGTAGTAAAGAATATCATGGAAAAAGAGCAATTGAATAATAACACACTATTAAATGATTAATGAACGACATATCTATACAAATGTCGTTTTTTATCTTGTCGGTTCCTCAACAGATTGTCCAGGAATAATTCCATCTGAACATAAAAGTAATAAAAACCAGCAGTTGGAAGCGAACTTCCACTGCTGGTTTTTATCATTAAGATCATTTACTTCACATCTGCAAGAGAAGAACGAAAATGCTTTTCTAATTGACGGCAAATTTCTTCGTTACTTGCCTCAACCACTTCTAGGTATTGTGGTTTATCAAACAAAGCTTTGATTTCTTCTGGATAGTTTTGTTCAATGTCACATTTCTCAATGGATTCATTGAATTTAGCCGGATGTGCTGTAGATAGGGTCACACACACCTCATCTTGACCATTGCATGCTTCATATGCAGCCACACCGCAAGAAGTATGTGGATCTAATAAATATTTCGTATCTTCATAATACTTACCAATTGTGTTCAGGCACTCTTCACCTTGTACACCGTGTGCTGCAAAGTCCGCTTGTACTTGACGCAGCTGCTCTTCATTAACTGTAATTTTACCTTCTGATTTGAACTGATCCATTAAGGCAGAAGTTGCACTTGAGCTTTCTCCCAATAGATAGTATAGATAGCGCTCAAAGTTGCTGGCTACTTGAATATCCATTGAAGGGCTATAGGTACTGTGGAACTCACCTGGCTGGTAGACACCTTCTTTAATGAAACGCTCTAAAATATTATTTTCATTTGTAGCGACAATCAGCTTTCCAACAGGAAGACCCATTTTCTTCGCTAAATATCCGGCAAAAATATCACCGAAGTTTCCAGTCGGAACACTGAAGTTTAAGCTATTAATGTCTTTTTCCTTTGCCACTTGGAAATAAGCATAGAAATAATACACTGTTTGCGCTAAAATCCGGGCAAAGTTGATTGAATTAATCGCACGAAGATGATATTTGTTTTTGAACTCTAAATCAGCAAAGATTTCCTTGATGATTCGCTGGCCGTCATCAAACGTTCCTTCAATCGCTAAATTTAACACACTCTCATCATGAACGGTGGTCATTTGCAGCTCTTGCACCTTACTTACTCTTCCATGAGGATGAAGAATACAAATGCGGATTCCTTCTTTTCCTCTTACTCCCTCAATCGCAGATGCACCTGTATCACCAGAAGTTGCACCGAGAATATTGATCGTTTCTCCTGTCTTCTTCGCAATATAGGAATACAAATTCCCTAAAAATTGCAGCGCCACATCTTTAAAGGCAAAGGTTGGGCCATGGAATAATTCAAGCACATACATGTCATCCTTCAGTTTGACAACCGGAGTGACCTCAGAAGAACGGAAAGTACCATAGCTTTGCTGAATTAATTCCTTCAGTTCGTTTTCTGGAATTTCACCATCAACATAATAAGAAATGATTTCAAAGGCTAATTCCTGATAGCTTAGCTTGGACAATTCTTGAAGCTTTTCTTCGGAAAGCTGCGGAATTTGTTCTGGAACTAATAGGCCTCCGTCTGTTGCCAGTCCCATTAAGACTGTATCAATAAAACCAATTTTGTTTACATTTCCACGTGTACTAATGTATTTCATAACATCCTCCAAGATTTTAAAAAATATATTCTTATCGTTACCTAAAATTCGTTTTGAGTCAATGATAATTATACTGAAATACCAGAATTTTTCTATATTGCTATTAATATTAATTCATTTCTTTCAAAAAAAAAAGACTTCATTTATAGCTGAAGCCTTTTTTTTGAAATTATTTTTTTCATAAAATTGTTTTACTAGATGACTGACCTTTCAAGAATCTCAACAACGTCCAACGTCTTGACTTTTTCTTCCACTTCTTTTGCTTTTGTTCCATCACTGATCATCGTTAAGCAATATGGACAGCCTGTACTAATGATCGTTGGATTAGCTTCAAGAAGCTGCTCAGTTCGTGATAGATTAATACGTGAACCCTGATCCTCTTCCATCCACATTAATCCGCCGCCGGCACCGCAGCACATCGCCGTTTCACGCTTCCGCTCAGGTTCTACCATTTTTACACCCGGAATCGCTTTTAAAATTTCTCTTGGTGCCTCATACGTATTATTGTAGCGTCCTAAATAACAAGAATCATGGTAAGTAATCACTTCATCTACCGTGTTCTTTGGCTGCAGCTTCCCTTCTTTGACCAATTTTTCAAGCAGCTGCGTGTGATGAAAAACCTCTGCTTCTAAACCAAACTCTGGATATTCATTTTTAAATGTATTAAAAGCATGAGGGTCCATCGTCACAATTTTCTTCACATCATACTTCTTAAATGTTTCAATATTGGCATTCGCCAGTTCTTGGAATAAAAACTCATTCCCAAGTCGTCGCGGTGTATCCCCTGAGTTTTTTTCTTCATTCCCGAGGATTGCAATCTTTACTCCAGCCTTATGCAAAAGACGGGCAAAGGACATGGTAAGCTTTTGACTACGGTTATCGTAAGATCCCATTGATCCAACATAAAACAGGTAATCAAACTCTTCTCCTGCTTTTTTCATTTCTTTTGCAGTTGGAATTACCACTTCCTCTAAAGCATCACGCCAATTGACACGTTCCTTACGGTTAAGACCCCATGGATTTCCTTGACGTTCAATATTTGTCATCGCACGTTGGGCATCAGAATTCATTTTTCCTTCTGTTAGAACGAGGTAACGGCGTA
Source organism: Niallia oryzisoli (assembly GCF_036670025.1). Classification (NCBI taxonomy): domain Bacteria; kingdom Bacillati; phylum Bacillota; class Bacilli; order Caryophanales; family Bacillaceae; genus Niallia; species Niallia oryzisoli. The sequence continues at coordinate 3,725,547 of NZ_CP137640.1, forward strand.
AATCAATGATTTTATCCACATGCTCATTTGCAACGGGGCATTGGTCTTCACAGTTACGACAGGTTGTACAGGCCCAAATCTCTTCTTCTGTAATCACATCACCTATTAAACTAACACTCTCCATGGTTGCTGCAACTTCCTGAGCACCGCTGCCCGCTAGAGCAAGCTTGTTGGCTTTTGTGTTTTTAAACGCAAAGGCAGGTGCCCATGGCTGCCTTGATGTAACGGCTGCTCCTTTTTCTGTCAAATGGTCTCTCATTTTTACAATCAAATCCATAGGAGATAATGTTTTACCGGTTCCTGATGCAGGACACATATTGGTGCATCGGCCGCATTCTGCACATGCATACAGATCAATCAACTGGGCTTGAGTGAAATCCTCGATTTTCCCGACCCCGAATTCTTCAGCAGTTTCTTCCTCAAAATCAATCTTCCTTAACTTCCCAACTGGTCCGGTTTTCTTAAAGAAAATATTGATCATCGCGAATAACTCATGGAATTGTTTTGACTGTGGAACAAACACAAAGAATGTGAAAACAGTCAGCATATGAACCCACCAGCAAACATAGAACACCACCGTTCCAGTCATTGTTCCAATCTCTGAAAACAGGAGCGCAATCGCACCGGAGAATGGAGCATAGACTAGATTTGGTTCATGATTCAACATCACTGCTTCAAATCCCAATGTAAGAAGGATAGAAAAAGTCAATGTACATAAAGCGATATACACAAAAGCCGCTTTGCCGTCACGCTTCCATTGCAACCGCTTTAACTTTTCACCATAACGTCGGTAAAAACCATATATGACAGCCAAAAGCATTAGGAATGTTGCCCATTCCTGCAGCAGACTGAAATATTTATGGGCTTCACCAAAAGGAAATTCATACCCTTTAATAAACCCCTTTATAATTAGTTCAATAAGGCCTACTTGAATGATAAAAAAAGTATAAAATAAGATTAAATGCATGAAGCCGCTTTTCTTGTCTTTTAATAATTTAGACTGACCGAAACCGTTGGTTAATACGAGATGGATTCTTTCTTTTAAGTTTGGTTCAAACTCTGCCTTTTTTCCAAGCTTAATAAATAAATAGCGAGTGTATACTAGATTGACAAACAAATAGACTGCATATCCAGCCACGGCTAGGAAAGCAAGTAAATTCAGTAATGATAACATCCCTTATATCCCCCCGATGACAATTCTGGGAGGATTTCACTCCTCCCGCTAATCACTTAGACACCCGCACCAACGGTGATTTTTTTGAATTCTTCCGTTAACAAAGGTACAACCTCAAACAAATCACCCACAATACCGTAATCAGCTACATTGAATATCGGTGCTTCCGGATCTTTATTAATGGCTACAATGATTTTGGAATTGGACATACCTGCTACGTGTTGAATCGCTCCAGAAATTCCGCAGGCAATATATAGATCAGGTGTCACCACTTTACCGGTTTGACCAATTTGCAACGAATAATCACTATACCCTGCGTCACATGCACCACGGGAAGCTCCTACTGCTCCACCTAACACATCTGCTAATTCCTGTAATACAGTAAATCCTTCCTGGCTCTTCACCCCGCGGCCTCCGGATACGATGATTTTCGCTTCTGTAAGATCAACCCCTCCCGCTGTTTTTCGAATCACATCCTGTACAATCGTGCGTAAATCCTTTACTTCAACATTTATGGACGCTACTTTCCCTGTAAGTGATTCATTCTTTTCAAGTACAGCAATATTATTCGGACGGATTGTAGCAAAAATCAGTCCATCCTTGATCACTTTCTTCTCAAATGCCTTCCCCGAATAAATAGGCCGAATAAAGGCAACTTCATCTCCATTTACCTCTAGATTAACCGCATCTGAAATGAGTCCCGCTTTCAACTTTGCCGCCATTCGTGCAGAAATTTCTTTTCCAATTGAAGTATGTCCTAGAATAATAGCATCAGGTTTTTCCGTTTCTACTACCTGTGTAATAGCCTGTGTGTATCCATCGGAAGTATAGCTCCATAAATGAGGATGTTCAGGAATGACAATACGGTCAGCCCCATATTGAATCATCGTTTCGGCAATACTTGCTGCCTCGCTGCCTATTAATACTCCTACTACTTCGCCTCCGTCGGCAATTTGTTTTGCGGCTGCAATTGCTTCAAACGAAACTTGACGCAAATCCCCTTGACGTATTTCACCTAACACTAGTACTTTTTTTGACATATTGGTCCCTCCTCTAATATCTTCTAATTATTGATCTACTATAATACCAGTTAAATTACTTTTGCTTCTGTTACTAATAACGATGTAAGCTCCTTAACCTGCTGTGAGATTTCTCCTTCAAGAATTTTCCCTTCCCCTTTGACAGGAGGTAAGAAACGTTCAACCACTTTTGTTTTTGCTTCAACGCCATCTTCATTGAGATCTAAATCCTCTAATTCTAATTTTTCCAGCGGCTTTTTCTTTGCCTTCATAATACCTGGGAGGGAAGGATAACGAGGCTCATTGAGCCCTTGTTGACAAGTCACTAGCAATGGAAGCGTTGTTTCAATCGTTTCAACATCTCCTTCTGCATCACGTTCAATCACGGCTTTATTCCCCTCAATGGATAACTTCGTAATGGTTGTTACAATCGAAATCTCTAATTCCTCAGCCAGTCTTGGACCAACTTGTCCAGATCCGCCATCAACGGTTACGTTTCCTGCTAAAATAATATCTAAAGCCTTTTCTTTAAAATAAGCGCTCAATATAGCCGTGGTAGAGAATTCATCTCCCTCTTCCAGCTCTTCCTCATCAATTAGAACTGCCTTATCTGCACCCATAGCAAGAGCCGTTCGAAGTTCTTTCTCCGCTTCCTCTTCTCCAATAGTGACAACAGTCACTTCCCCGCCATGCTCTTCTCGTAGTTTAAGAGCTTCTTCAATCGCATATTCATCGTAAGGATTAATGATAAATTCTGCGCTTTCCTCACTGATTTTTCCATTTTGAATCGAAATTTTTTCTTCTGTATCAAATGTGCGTTTCATAACAACATAAATATTCATATATTTTCCTCCTCGTCTTCATTTATTTATTTTTCTATATAGTAAAATTCTGTTACCCAGTTATCGGGTAGTTTTCGATGGTCCATTAAATATTTACTACAACCATAGACTTCCCCCTATTCTCAAACGAATAGATAGAGGCCCAGCAACAATAAGCCTTTGCTTATGTTGCTGGGCCTCTATCTATTATTTAAGAAAGATTTTGGACTTTCCCCATAGATAACCAGCACTTCTTATTCATAATTTATATTGCGTAAACTACTGCCTTCGACTCTTTGTATCGATCCCAAGCCGATTTAATCGATTGGATGACTGCACCTTGTGACGGTGTTAATACACGACTCCGAAGAATATCAATTAAAGGATTAATTCCTTGTTTTAAATCATATCCTCTGACAAGTGAGGTTAAATAATAATTTTGTAAGTCCGCGATAAATGTAAATTCAGCATCTTCAATCACTTCTGTTTCAACATTAATAATTAAAACGACTGCTAGTGATTGATATTTTTCAGACTGCGTAGTTCCTTTTGGAAGCTGAGCAAAGCCAGTGGTTAAGATCGTATTATTATTGATCATCATTATAACCTCCCTGTTATCTATATTTGTATTTTACACTAGTTTAGGTTATTAATTCAATAACTTTTTATAATTTTCCCAATATTCTTTCGAATTTGGGTTGCTAGGAAAAGAAATGAGAAAAGTTGTTCCATTACCCATTTCACTTTTTACTTTTATACTCCCTTTCATTGCCCTCACAATGCCAAACGAAACCATCATACTTAAACCAGTTCCCTTAGGCCCGCTTGTCAAATAATAAGGCTTCCCTAGCTGCTCTAGCTGTTCCGTACTCATACCTGTCCCTTTATCTTTAATTTCAATGATGACATTTGAATGGTGTAGTTGGGTGCAAACAATTAAACTCCCACCTGATGGCATGGACTCAATCCCATTTTTTATAATATTAAATAAGCATTGCCGAAATTTTTTTATATTCCCTGTGATCGTTCCAACTGATAAGTAGCTAGTATAAAAATTAACAGAATGTTCTTCAGCTAATGGCCGCAATGTACTAAGGACGTGATTTAACTCTTGGTTTACATCAATTTCTTCAACTTGTTCCGTAAACTGTCGTGAATAAATCAGATAATCTTTAATAATTAACTCTGCTGAATCCAGCTCTTGCTTTACCATCGTAAGGTATTGCTGCCTTTTGGTTTTATCAACTTCTGTTTCTTGAAGAAGCTGGACAAATCCGATTGCCGTTGTAAGCGGGTTCCTTATTTCATGCGCGATTGCGGCTCCCATTTGTTCAAGTGCAATCGTTTTTTCCGAATCAATGACTCGATTATATAAACGAATATTTTTTAAAGAAAATTCAACTGAATAGGAAAAAATAAAAATTCCGAGAGTTGGAACGAATATATAAGCAAATAAGGCATCAAAATCAAGAGAAACCCAATCAATCAATGGTAAAAGTAATACCGTTAACAAACTAAAAATAATAGCTAAAATAACTGAAAAAGATATCCGTCTTTTTGGATGTTGTCTCATAAACCAAGGATGTAACATTATTAAAAGGAAGGTTAATGAACCGTATATCGTTAAACCCACAAAAAACCCTTGATCCATGCCATAAAAAGCTCTAACAATAAGAACGATTATTGTCAGTAATGGCCCAATTCCGAAATATAAACCGCCAATTAAGACGGGAATCAGTCTTAAATCGTATGAAACATTAGGAATAGGTTGATAAGAAAAAAGAAAACATACTACTATTGAGCAGATGAAACTGCCTATCGTTATAAATTTAGGCATATTTTTTCTTCTTTCTAACCACATTAAATAGAAAAACAAAATAACTAATAATAATGATAAGTTGAATAAAAGATGTCTAGTTATTTCCATGTTTACACCATCCAAGGAGCTATAAAAAAAGCAGCATAATAAAAATTGGAGCAACGCTTCCTATTGAAATGAAGGATAGGACGACGTACTCCAATTTGAGTTCATTAACGCGAAGGCACCTGCCGATAAGAGGCTAAGCTTCCCCCTTTGGCCACCTTACTTGGGAGGTCGCGACCAAGAATTCTTTCTGCTTCCAGGGTTACCTCTATAAGCTTGTCTAAGTCAATTCCAGTTTCAATTCCCAGCTCATGACACATGTGAACAAGATCTTCCGTTGCAATGTTTCCGGCAGCACCCTTTGATCCACCGAATGGGCAGCCACCTAACCCTCCTACGGATGAATCAAAATGTGTGACCCCCATCTTTAATCCAACATAGGCGTTGGCCAGCCCCATCCCACGGGTATCATGCAAATGTAAGATGATTGTTTTGTCCGGCCACCTTTTTTGCACCTCACCGACAAGGTACTCGGTAGACACAGGATTTGCCCATCCAACTGTATCACCAAGTAGGATACGATCCGGATTAAACCCATGTGCGTTTGCCTTTTCAAATGTTCTTGAAATCAGTTGAACCACATGTTCCGGATCAACATGTCCCTCATAGTTACAACCAAAAGCAGTCATAACAGCAACGGTACTCACCGGAACATCAAACTTACGTAAAACGGCAATTCGTTCATCCATTTCATCAAATGTCTCTTCGATGGACCGATTTGTGTTCTTTTTGGAGAACGTTTCACTTGCAATGATACTAATAACACCTTCCAAATCAAATTTCCCAGTAGCTTGGGCCCTCTCAATTCCCTTTGAATTCAGGTAGATACACTGGTACTCTGTACCTGGATTCCTTTTAAAGCCTTTAGCAATCAATTCCGCGTCTGCCATCTGCGGTACCCATTTCGGACTCACAAATGAAGTCACTTCAATCACGGGAAAATTACATTCAGAAAGCAAATCTACTAATCGGATCTTATCTTCCGTAGACACCGCTGTCTTTTCAATTTGCATGCCTTCCCTTGGCCCTACTTCGCGTATGACTACCTTTTTTGGAAATGCCAATATAATCCCTCCAATAAATTCAGGTTATTTAATATGACAGCGTTTGCCATTTTCGTTCAAATAAATGATTAATTCTTTAAATTGATAACAATGTTTCCTGGGTGCCGTGAAGTAACGAACACAACCGACTCAGTATCACTCATATTTTTTTCAATATGCTGTACATTTGGAGGTACATTGAAGAAGTCACCAGACTCCAAATCGACAAATTCTTCATAGTCTTCACCAAAATATATGCGCAACTGTCCGCTGAGTATATAGCCTCCTGACTGTGCCTCACCATGATGGTGTGCACCTGAATCTTTTCCCGGTGCAATGACTTCATAGCCCTTCCATAGGTTCGATGTGTCCAATGCCATCTGCCTTACTATATTTTCTGTTTGAACCGTAGCAGTATTTAATTCATTGGCTTTGACTACGATGAGGTCATCATACTTTTGAGAAAAGACAGATATGTCGTTTACGTCCAAATTGACAACAATATTCCCCTTTGTTCTAGAAGTAATAAATACCACCGGCTCCGTCTCGCTTAATGTTTCCTCAATATGCGGGATAAACGGCGGCACATACAAAAAGTCACCCTTTTCTAAATCAACATACTCTTTATAACCCTCACCATAGTAAATTCTTGTGGAGCCGCTCAGAATATATCCTGCTGTCTCTGCTTCCCCATGATGATGCGCACCTGATACCTTTCCTGCTTCTCCCATTACTCGTCCCATCCAATAATTTGGTGAGTCAACACCTGTGACTCTTGGCAAGTTATCGGATTGGGCTGTCTGCTTCGAAAGATCAGCGGCTTTAACAGCAAGAACTTTCTTGTTACTAGTACTTTTCATAACCATAGAAGCACCCCTCTTTAGTGATAAAATAGATTCTTAGATAATCAAACTTCTAGCTTAATAGATTCATCAACCGTTACAATTCCATTCTTAATACTGCCAATTCCTGAAATCGCTACTTCGATAACATCCCCTGCTCTTAAAAACAACGGAGGATTCCGTTTGGCACCGATACCGCTCGGTGTTCCAGTTAGGATAATATCCCCCGGCAGAAGCGTCATTCCCTTTGAAAGCTCGGCAATAATACGGTTGACAGAAAACATCATTAAATTTGTATTACTTGACTGAACCGTCTGACCATTTACTTTGCAGGTGACCTCTAAGTTTTGAACATCTTCTATTTCATCCTTCGTAACCAGCCAAGGGCCCATAGGACACGATTTGTCCATACTTTTCCCCATAAACCATTGACCGCCATGAGCTTGCTGTACATCCCTTGCAGATAGATCATTCGCACACATGTACCCGAATATATAATCGGATGCCTCTTCTTCCAAAATATTTTTTCCTTTGCGTCCAATGACAACAGCAAGTTCTGCTTCATAGTCAAATTTTTCTGTAAAGTTTTCCGGGAAAGGGATTCCCTCATAAGGACCTGCGACAGACTCTGTGGCTTTTGTGAAGACCGTTGGTTTAGCCGGCAAGTCAATATCCTGGCGGAAACGTTCGTTAAAATGTTCTAAGTAATTCCACCCGACACACATGACGTTTCGTTCTAATTTAGGTATGGGTGATAATAGACTCTCAATTTTTAACGGTTTTCGTTCAACATTAGAATTTAGTATCCTATCAATCTTATCTAGCCCATTACTTCCTGCTTTAATGATGGATAAAACATCGGGAAATTCATGGCTAACATCAACCACAGTATTTTCTTCAACGATCCCGACACTCATTTTATTTTCATTCTGGAAAGAAATGATCTTCATTGGGAAACTCCCCTCCTTTATCATAAATTCTCATCCAACTTAGTTGCTCTCAGAAGCAGACTAAACAAGGTTTCAAAGGGTTTATAACCAATTTGTTATCAATATTATTTTTTATAGCGTTTTAGGTTATAAACCCTTCAAAAAAATTTTTTAATTACCTTCCGCTCCATACAGGCTCTCGTTTTTCGAGAAAAGCATTCATACCTTCCTTTGAATCCTCGGTTTCACCTAAAATAACAACTTGATCACGCAGGTAATTCAATGATTTCTCATAATCCATTCCTTGGATCATCTGCATCGCTTCTCTGCCTAACGTTAATGCAGTTGGATTTCGTTTGGCCAGTTGACGGGCAAATTGGGTTGCTTCCTCTAATAATTCGTTATCAGGATAAACAGTGTTTACAAGCCCGATCTCTTTTGCTTCAAATGCATGAATCTTTTTCCCTGTGTAAAATAATTCATACGTTTTTTTGGAACCAATCGCTCGAATTAATGGTGCACTGATCATCATTCCCCAAAGACCTACATTAATTTCCGGTGCTCCAAACAATGCACCTTCCTTTGCAAAGGTGATATTACATACTGCAGCGAGTCCTAATCCTCCTGCCAATGCATAGCCATTAACTGCGGCAATAATCGGTTTTTTCAATTGATGAATAGCAAGCAGACAATCCCTATATTTTGATACATGTCCCTTATAGGTTAAAATATGCTGCTCATTATTTTCACTCATGCCGCCTAGGTCGGCCCCTGAGCAAAAGGATTTTTCTCCTGCACCTGTCAATAACAGGACACGAACATCAGAGTTAGCATTTAATTCATTTAGAATCGAAACAAAGTCTTCCATCATATCACCAGTTAAGGCATTATGTTTTTCCGGTCTATTTAACGTAATGGTCGCGACGTGATCCTGAATCTCAACTAAAATATGATTCTCTTTCACTTAAAACACCTTCTTCCAATCGAAATATGTGCGATTAATTTACCTTCGTTGCTTTTAAGTAGCTGTCAATAAAATTGGTTGTTGTATTTCCAGCCTTATATTCCGGATGATCTACAATTCTCTTTAAGGTTGGAATATTCGTTTTAATCCCTTCTACTACATATTGATCCAATCCTTCACTCATATTGCTTATCGCTTCGTTACGAGTGTTTCCTTTTACAATTAGTTTGGCAATCATCGGATCATAAAATGGCGTTACTACTGATCCTGATTTAACAGCCAATTCGTGACGAATATTTTCTCCGTAAGGAATACTTAAGTTTGTAATTGTTCCTGGTGAAGGGAAGAACGTATTTGGGTCCTCCGCATATATTCTTACTTCAATCGCATGTCCGTTTAATTGCACATCCTCTTGACGAATGGACAGCGTTTCACCATTTGCAATCCTAATCATTTGTTCTACTAGGTCTAAACCAGTGACTTCTTCTGTAATCGGATGCTCAACCTGTAATCGAGTATTAACCTCTAGGAAGTAAAAATTCTTATTCTCATCCATGATGAATTCTACAGTCCCAGCATTTTCATATCCGATTGCTTTTGCTGCACGAACCGCTGCTCCGCCCATTTCTCTTCTAGTTTCTTCATCAATAAATGGTGAAGGAGCTTCTTCGACTACTTTTTGATGTCTTCTTTGAATCGAGCATTCTCTTTCCCCTAAATAAATCGTATTACCCTCTTTGTCTGCTAATAATTGAATTTCGATATGGCGCGGGTTTAAAATAAGTTTTTCTAGAAACATCGCTCCATCGCCAAAAAAGTCTTTTGCCCGTTTTTGGTTCCCTTGAAATGCCTTTCTAAGTGCTTCTTCATCATCCACTCGCTGCATTCCAATACCCCCGCCTCCAGCAGAAGCTTTTAACATGATCGGATATCCGATATTTTTTGCTTCAAGAACAGCCTCTTCCACATCTGCTAAAGGAGCGTCTGTGCCGGGAACAATTGGAACACCTGCTTGGCTCATTAATTTTCTAGCCTCAATTTTGCTGCCCATTTGTGAGATCGTGGCAGGAGAAGGCCCGATAAAGACAATCTTATTTTCCGTACATTTTCTAGCAAATTCTGTATTTTCAGATAATAAACCATATCCTGGATGAATCGCATCCACGTTTGCGTTTACTGCCACCTCAATAATCTTTTCCATATTTAAATAACTTTCATTAACTCTTGGAGGACCAATTAAATAGCTTTCGTCTGCCATTTCTACATGTGGAGCATGTTGATCGGCCTCAGAGTATACTGCTACTGTTTGAATCCCCATTTTTTTACACGTTCTCATGATACGTGCGGCAATTTCGCCTCTATTTGCAATTAAGATTTTCTTAAACAATGTTTTCTCCCCCTAAGAAGTTATTTCAACTTAATGACAACATCACCATCATTTACGAAATCGCCTTCGTTTACGACAATCTCATCTACAATGCCGCTTACCTCTGCACTTATTGGAATTTCCATTTTCATAGATTCTAAAATCACTACATCCTGACCTTCACTTACTTGATCACCTGGTTGTACAACTACTTTCCAAACGTTTCCAGCCATATTTGTTAATACTTCCATTTTTATTCACCTCATATTTTGTATTGTTTTAAATGTAAGATTCTAGTTTACTTTTTCGCTTTCATACAGCTTGCTGTTTTTTATCCTCTTCTAACAACTGTTTTCTTTTGTGCAATACCTTCTAAAATGTCTCTATTTTGAGTGTATAAATCAAAACGTTGAATCAAGTCCTTACGTAAACGGTCACCCGGTACAACATCATCAATATAAAGTTCTGATGCAGGACTCCACACATTAATGTCATCATTGTATTTTTCACGCTGTTCTTGAATGAACTGTTGACGTTCCGCAGGATCCTCAATGGATTGAATCTTGTTATAATACATGGCATTGACAGCAGCCTCAGGACCCATAATCGCTGGCTGTGCTTGCGGTAGTGCAATACATGCATCCGGCTGCATGGAAGCACCTGACATCACAACATATCCAGCACCATATGCCTTTCTGACAATGACAGCAATTCTTGGAACAGTCGCATTGGCAACAGTTGAAAGCATTCTTGCTCCTCTTCTAATAATCGCTTCCTTCTCCACCTTACTTCCTACCATAAAGCCAGGTAAATCTACTAGGAACAGTAAAGGAATATTGTATGCATCGCAAAGCGAGATAAAATGGGCCGCTTTTTCAGCAGATTCAGGAAAAATAACGCCGCCCTTCACCTTTGATTGGTTCGCTACGATTCCAATCGATCTTCCGCCGATTCTACAAAAACCTGTAATCATTTCTTTTGCATATAACTTTTTAAATTCAAAGAAGGAATCCTTATCTACAATTCTCTCAATAACTGGATACATATCCATTGGAATCCGTTGATTTGCTGGTACTAATTCTTCAATGCTCTTTCCATCAACTGGAGGTTTTGCTTCAACAACAGCTGGAGTCTTTAACCAATTCTGTGGAAGGTAGCTTAAATATTTTTTCGCAGCGTCAAGTGCTTCCTGCTCATTTTCTACTAACATATCCCCTAATCCACTTACTGTATTGTGCATACGGGCGCCGCCCATTTCTTCCATTGACACCTTTTCCCCCGTTGCCATCTCTGCCATTCGTGGAGAACCCAAGTAAACGCTGGCATTTTTATTCACCATGACAACGAAATCACATAATGCAGGTAAATAGGCACTTCCTGCAGGTGATGGACCAAATACTAAAGCAATTTGCGGAATTAAACCTGACAATCTTGCCGTATCATAAAAGATCTTTCCAGCATGACGACGGTCTGTAAATGTTTCAAATTGTTCATTAAGCCTTGATCCAGCTGAATCAATCATATAAATCAACGGAATCTTTCTTTTTTCAGCAAGTTCTTGCATTCGAATGATCTTTTCAATTGTTTTCTTTCCCCATGTTCCTGCTTTAATTGTTAAATCATTCGCGATAATAGCGACTGGCTGACCATTTATTTTTGCCACGAGCGTAACAACGGCGTCACCTGGAAGAAAGTCTTCATCCTTACAGCGTGCGAATAAGCCGTCTTCCACTTCAAAACTATCTTCATCTACTAAATACTTAATTTTATCGCGGACAAACATTTTGCCAATAGGTTTCATTTTTTCATAATATGGACGATTGGCTGATGTTTTGATTTCATTAGCTTTTTCATATACGATTTGATCAATGCTTTTTTCTTTCGTTAAAGTGGTTTTTGTCTCTTCCATTATAGTAACCTCCTAAAATAATCCTCTACTTAGTTATATTTAATATAGTAGATAGTAAAACATGTACCTACTATGATTAATCATGATTTGAATGGTTGCTAATCATATCAGTCAACAGTTAATTTGGATACCATATTTCTTTTCTTGGAAAGGCCTCTTCCCATGCTTTTAAATACTGACCTGGTCCAGTGATACTAATTCCTAATTCACTGGCCGCTTTTAATGGCCAATAAGGATTACGCAATAGTTCTCGAGCGATAAAAATTAAATCTGCCCGATTATTTTTTACGATTTCTTCTGCATGAAGAGGGTTCGTGATTAATCCAACTGCACCTGTTGCTACTCCAGCTTCCTGGCGAATTTTCTCAGCAAGAGGAACCTGATAGCCAGGAAAAACATCAATCTTTGCAGGTACAATGGCCCCTGAACTGCAATCGATTAAATCGACGCCCTGCTCTTTCAGTCTTCTAGCAAAATAGACCATGTCATTAATGCTGTTTCCTTCAGGATGGTATTCATTTACGGATAAACGGACAAATAATGGTCCATCCCAAACCTCATTGATTCCATCTACAATCTCTTCCAAAAACCGATAACGATTTTCTCTAGATCCGCCATAATGGTCATTTCGATCGTTTGATAAAGGTGATAAAAACTGATTGATTAAATAACCATGTGCTCCATGAAGCTCAATCACATCAAATCCTGATGCTTTTGTTCTTCTGGCTGCTTCTTTAAATTGTTGTATAATTTCTTCTACTTGAGATAAGGATAGTTCTTTTGGTACCAGTTGACCTTGTTTATATGGTATAGGAGAGGGAGCGTAAATTTCGCCTTCAACATCTGCCTTCCTGCCTGCATGCGATAGCTGAATCCCTGCCTTACTTCCAAATCGATGAATCTCTTGGACAAGTTCACTCAAGCCTTCGATGTGATGGTCATCCCAGATTCCCAGATCCTTCATAGAGATTCTTCCTTGCGGCTCAACCGCTGTCGATTCAAGGATAATTAATCCAACCTGTCCCATTGCTCTGCTTAGATAATGCATATGGTGAAATTTACTGACATGCCCATCTCTATTAAAGGAAGAATACATACACATCGGTGACATGACGATTCTATTTTTTAGGACGACATCTTTTATCGTAAATGAAGAAAATAACTTTACGATGGTCTTTCACTCCTTTCACAGAGAATGAGTTTTAGTTTCCTCTAGAGATTCAGCATTAGTTTCTAAAGTGAAACGCTTGCATTTTTTTTTTTAGAATTATAAATCCATCTCTTTGGCAATGATTTCCTTTTGAACTTCGTCAGTGCCGCCGCCAATTCTCATTAAACGGGCATCACGCCATTCTCTGGAAATTGGATATTCGTTCATATAGCCATAGCCGCCGTGAATTTGTAATGCTTTATCGGCCACTTCATAATAAACCTTGGAAGCCAATAATTTTGCCATGGATATTTCTTTAACTAACACTTCCCCTTTATCATAGTGAGCAGCCGTATTATATAAAAGAGCACGGGCCGCTTCGACTTCGGTGTTCATTTCAGCCAGGTAATGTCTAAGGACTTGGTTCTTTGACAAGGATCGGCCAAATTGTTCCCGTTCTTTTGCATATTGCACGGCTAAATCCAGACACCTTTGGGCACCCGCAACACAGGCAGTCGCTTGAATCAAACGCTCACCATTTAATTGCCACATCAACTGCTTAAATCCTTCTCCTTCTTTACCTAGCAAGGCACTATCAGGAACAAAGACATTTTCCAGGAAGATTTCGGCAGTATCTGATGCGTGCATCCCGACCTTTTCTAGCTTTCGTCCAACCGTATATCCTTCTAGATTGCTGTCCACTAAAAAGATACTAAATAACGGTCTGCCATTTTTTTCTCCCGTCTTTGCGATTAGGATTTGATAATCAGCTCTTATTCCATTTGTAATAAAAACCTTGGATCCATTTATAATCCAACCGCCATCTGTTTTCGTAGCTGTTGTCCGTAATCCGGCTACATCCGAACCGGCAGAGGGTTCAGTAATCCCAAGTGCAGCTATTTTTTCACCGGCAATGGAAGGCGCAAGATAGTTTTGTTTCTGTTCTTCTGTACCGAATTTCAAAATGGGATTCGTTGCCATTAATGCCTGTACATTAAATGCCATCCCTAAACCTGCACATCCAGATGAAGCAATTTCCTCTGTTACAGTCATGGCTGCGAAATAATCCATGTTGCTGCCGCCATATTCCTCAGGGTAGCGTACGCCAAATAACCCCATTTGCCCCATTTTTCTAAAAATCTCATTTGGAAATCCATTCTTTTCCCATTCTTCAATATTTGGAACAATTTCCTTTTGGACAAATTTGCGAACGGTCTTTCTTAATTGCTGATGATTCTCCATTACTTCATACTTCATTTGAATTCCATCCTTTACCTTTTCAAATTTCATTCAATCATGCTCCATTTATCGGGTTAACAATCCCTATTCCACCTAAGCAACACAAAAAGCCCAGCAAAAAATAGCATAAATGCATTTTTTTGCTGGGCTTATTTACGAAGAGAGATTGGCTTTTTTGAAGAGTCAACCCCAATAAATAACAGCTTTTATTTATTTCTTGACTTTATTTTATAAATAAGCCAGTTTAAAGTCAAGATTATTTTCGGAAAATATCAAAAAATGTAATAATTTTATTTAAATCTATATAAAAAACCGCTTTTCTACTTATATAACTATAGTTCTTTTTAAAACGATAAATTTCATCATTGTTTTATTTTGGATATTGACAATTATAATTATTTATCATAAGATTCTGATAGTTCAAACAAATATGAAAGCGCTGTTATTTACGGGGATATACAAAAATATTTCTCTATTAGTAAATAAGTCCAGCATAAAAGTATCTATTTACTTTATGCTGGACTTATTTTTTTCGGATTTGAAACGGTTGTACCATCCCCTATTGGGATGTCACAATATAAAGCGTTTGTCCAGGACAAGGACACATGCCGGAAATTACATTTCCATAAGTTTTTTTGTCTTAAAGGAGGAGATCTGTTAGTGGACTCTACATAAAAGGCTTTAACTGTATGTATGTATAAAACTAAAAAAAAGGGGTTGAATGATTGTGTCGAAAAAGAGTAAAAAACTACATTATGCATGGTGGATAGCAATTGCCTGCTGTGCCATTTATGCTGGCAGCGTTGGAATTATTGTTGCATGCGCCGGTCTATTCTATAAGCATGTAAGTACTGAATTGGGAGTCGGTACAGCCGATATTGTGTTTTATACGACACTTATGTATTTTGTGATAACCATTACCCTTCCTTTTGCTGGAAAAGTCTTTGACAAAATTAATATGCGCGTTCTATTATCTGTTGCTGCGCTAACGGATGCCATTGCATTTGGATTAATGGGTACCTATACATCTGTTTATCAATTTTATGTTTCTGGTGTAGTACTTGGAATCGCCAACTCCTTTTTAATTTATGCAGCCGTGCCGTTAATTATTAACAACTGGTTTAAGATCAAAATGGGAACCGTTCTCGGACTATCCATGACATTTATGGGAATAGGCGGAGCAATCTCTGCCCCATTTGCCGGATATCTCATTGAAACAATTGGATGGAGACCTTCTTATATGGTGCTTGGAGCGATTGTTGCCGTCATCACCCTTCCATTTACCATTTTTGTCATTCGAAAAGATCCAAAAGAAAAGAACATGACTGCATATGGAGCAGAAATTGCTGAGGAATCCGCTAAAAATGTTGTTGAAGAAACAGGAACTTCTTTGAAACAAGCGATTAAATCCATGCCCTTCTACGCATTATTTATTTTTACTGGATTTTTAGGTCTAGTGGTAACAGTAAATTTCCACATTCCAAATCATCTACTATCAGAAGGATTCTCTACCACATATGCAGCTTCTGTTGTTACGTGTGTCATGATTGGACAAACATCCGGAAAATTCCTTATAGGCTGGTTAAACGATAAAATCGGGATTAAACTTACGAATGTGATTGGAATCGGTTCAGGTATGACAGGAATCCTGCTTATTTTATTTAGCGGAACCTTAGGTGGCGCTTCTATCTATATTGGAGGACTAGCTTTTGGAATTGGTTATTCCTGCAGTACTCTATTACCACCATTCATGATCAAAGAAATTTTTGGAAATCGAGATTATGCATCCATCCTTTCTATGATCATGTCAGCGTCTACTTTAGCAATTGCTCTTGGAACCACTATTTTCGGATTTGCTTATGACTTAACTGGATCCTATTATACTGTATTTCTCAGCGTATTAGCTATACAGGTATTATCTATTCTAATAGGATTCATGGTACTTAGAAGAAAAGCTGTGAGAGCCAATAATGAAACGATTTTAGCTGTTAATGAGAATTAATACATGTTATGCAGGGATTTTGTTAGCAGGAGGAATAATATGTATGTAAGAACCATCATTCTTCAAAAAAAAGATCATATAACAACTGAGGACTTTCAAAAATATTGGCTGGAAAAACACGGACCATTAGCAAAAAAATTATTTTGTGGAGGACTCAAACATTATTATCAAAACCACATAACAACTTCAAGCAGGTTAGGAATTGAGTCTACCAGAAGCAATTATATTGCAGATGGATTCGCTCAGCTATTCTTTGAGGAAGGAACTTCTTTAAAGGAAATGGTAAATGAAGAAGGATTAAGTGTTCTTAAAGAAGATGAAGCTCATTTTATTGGGAGCATGCAGATTGTCATAACAAAACCCAATAGTATTGTTAATCCGAACAGAAATAGACCTTTAATAAAAACAATATCATTACTAAAACGCAAGAAAAATATAGATATTGATAGGTTTAAAAAAGAGTGGTTGCAGATTCATCCAGATCACATTCTTGCAATGTCAGGAGTGGAAGGTTATATTCAGCATTTTGTTGTAGATAGAACGATAGATAAAAAGAATTCAGCCACCTATGATGAAGTTCCTATTGATGGAATCGAAGAACTTTGGTTTGAAGATACGGAAAGCATGGAGAGAGCTTTTCAGTCAGAGAACGGGTTAAAAATGATGGAACATTCAAAGTCTTTCTTGGAAGAAAAAACTACTTTTATCGTTCGAGAACATAAAGTGTTTTAAATCGAAAATAGCAGAATGATCAATTAGTCAATCCATATTTATTTTAATGACAAACTTTTTTTCCTTTGGCTGATTGTATTCAGTCTATGATGGTAAGTGAGCCCAGCCAAAAGAGGTAGAGTTTCCTCACCTCTTTTGGCTGGGCTGTTTTATATTATAGGAAAACAAAATTTTACGGTGGTGTTTTATATGATAAAAACGATGGTCTTACTTGGTGCTAACACTGGACAAGGCAGTGGAAATTTCCAATCCTCTTATCTTAATTCACATGCAAAAAACGTGGCTGGTAATGCCCATATAAAAGAGTATATAGCAAATGTAATCACTGAACCAACGCAGGAATTGATTAATGCAGGCTGGGGCTGGGGCGGAGACGATAATACCGGTATTCTAGCCATTGATGAGGTTTGGACAGACGGTATGATTGATGTTCTTTCTCTTTATAAAGGCATGAACGTTATTGGCGCATACGAAAGCAAACAAATAATCCTACGTCCTTGTTCTCCAAATTGGCCAATTGGAGAAAATTCCCGCTGGATAAAACGAATGGGTTTATTAAAATGCTTTGACGAGCAGCGTCCGGAGGATTTCTTTATGTATTGGGAGCATATCCATGCTCCGAAAGCATTGTTACATCATACCGGCGCAGGAATTTACGCACAAAATCATTTTATCAAAACCATAATACCTGCTTCGACCAAATGGAATGGATCCGTGTCGCTTTGTTACTGGAATCTCGATGCTTTTCAATATGGTCATTTCAGCAGGCCGGATTCTATGGATGTGATCAAAGAAGACGGTTCTCATTTCATGGATGTGTTCAAGGCACTTTATGCAGAGGAATATATCATGAAAAAAGTGCTAGAATGTGATATCACGGTTATGACTGCAGATTCCTGTTCCAAAGTTTAACATTTTTTAGGATAATAAATCCTCTTAGTTTTTATATCAATATATTCATGTATAATAGATTATATATTGACATTATTCAGTATACAAAAGGAGTCCAACATGGAACTTTTACATTTAAAATATTTTCAAACAGCAGCTAAATATGAACATATGACAAGAGCTGCCGCTGAGCTTAACATCTCACAGCCGGCATTAAGTAAAACGATCGGACGATTAGAGGATGAGCTGGGCGCTCCTTTATTTCATAGACAAGGAAAACAGATTTATTTAAATGAGTTCGGGAAAGCTTTCCTTGAACGAGTAAAACGTATTTTTTTGGAATTAAATGAAGGCGCCCTTCAAGTGCAGGATATGAATAGTCCTGATAAAGGGATTATATCGATAGCTATGACTCTTCCGCATATCATGCCCAAATTTTTTGGCGATTTTCTTAAAGATCATCCGCAAGTCAAAATCAAGCATAAACAAGCTTCCATTTCCGAAATGAAATATCAATTAGAAAATGCTGAACTTGACATCTGTATCTCTACCAGTCCAATAATAGGTGAAAATATTGAGTGGGTTCCGTTACGGGAAGAAGAAATATTTTTATCTGTGCCTCCTACCCACCGATTAGCGAACCGTGAAACAATTGATCTTCGTGAAGTTTCCGATGAAAGGTTTATAAATCTATCACAAGGCTATGGATTTAGGGACATTACAGATAAATTTTGTAAAGAAGCCGGATTTACACCTAACGTGGCGATTGAAGTGGAAGAATCCTGGACAATTCAACCATTAGTAGAATTAGGTCATGGAATTTCCTTTATCCCTAATCTCTCGGTACTTCGTGATTCAGCACCTAATACTGTGCGCATTAAAATTAGTCATCCAGATTGTAAAAGAACGATAGGGATTGCTTGGAATCCAAATCATTATCTATCAAAGGCTGCACTAGAGTTTCGTGAATTTTCTATAGAATTTTTTAAACATAGGGTAAATGAATATATCAAACAGTAAATAAAAAGAATCCATTTTGAAAAAAGATTGATCAAAATGGATTCTTTATTGCGTATTTGATTACAATTTTATACAAAAGATAGGTTATTTTCTGTATGCGAAATCTTAATTAATACCTAAAATAAACTTTCACTTCTTACAGAGCTCCCATCCCACCATCTACTCGATATTGTGCACCTGTGATAAACTTGCTTTCATCCGATGCAAGGAATGATACTAATGCCACAATATCGCTTGAATCTCCATAACGACCTAACGGAATCGCTTTAGAATAAGCTCCTTTTACAGATTCAGGATTATCCGGATTTGCTTCGGCTTCTATGGAGCGCATCATCTGCGTATCTACTGGTGATGGGTGGATGGAATTTACACGGACATTTTTTCTCGCTACTTCTAATGCAGCCGTTTTCGTTAATCCTACTACAGCGTGTTTAGAAGCTGCATAAGCCGACATTTTAGGAGATCCCCTTAAACCATCAATAGATGAAGTATTTATGACACTACCATTTTCTTGTTTGATCATGACCGGAAGTACATGTTTAAGACCCAAGAATACACCCCGAGTATTTACAGCATACACTTTATCAAAATCCTCTACTGTCTGTTCGATTAGAGACGTTCTTTTGCCTGTTATACCCGCATTATTAAAGAAAATATCAATTTGTCCAAACTGTTCCACAGCTTTCTGTACATAATTCTTAACATCTTCCTCTTTGGATACATCTGCCTGAACGGTAACTAACTCTCCATAAAGATAAAGCTCATCCTTCACTTTATTAAGAGAATCCTCAAATAAATCGACTAAAACTACTTTGGCACCTTCTTTTAAAAAAGTGACCGCTGCTTCTTTACCGATACCGCCAGCTCCACCAGTGATTACCGCCACTTTACCATCAAATTTCCCCATCACAATCTCTCCCACTCTATATAATCTTAAGGTCTTACATTAATGTGCCTTGTTGCTAATATAGTACAATGTCTTTAGAACAAGGAGCCCCTTGTCCCACCAAACATATACTTTATTGCGCCGTATAACCGCCATCAATGACTAATTCAGTACCAGTGACAAAACGTGACTCATCAGAAAGTAAGTAGATAGCACCGTATGCAATATCTTCTGGTGTACCTAGGTTCGGCCAAGGTGTCTTCTCTTTTAAAGGATGTTGACCGTTTTGTACTTCTGCCATGGCTGTTGCAATAACACCAGGATGAATTGAATTTACTCGAATATAATCTTTCGCTAACTCTATCGCTGCTGATTTCGTCATTAACCTTATAGCTCCTTTAGAGGAATGGTAGGCTAAAGAAGTTGGACTTCCGACAAGACCCCAAATCGAAGAGATATTAATAATCGATCCACCGCCGTTTTTTTTCATTAGCTTAGCACCATGTTTCATTCCTAGGAAAGTACCATTAGTGTTAATGGATTGGATTTTCTCAAACTCTTCAAGAGATGTATTTAAAATACCGTTTCTAATTAATATCCCAGCATTGTTTATTAATCCGTCTAGTCTTCCAAATCTGCCCTCTGTTTTCTCAACAACGTATTCCCAATCCTCTTCCTTTGAAATATCATGTTTTAGCGTGAGGATGTCTTCATGATGATCCTCAATTAATGAAACGGTTTCATTTAGACCGTCCTCATTCACATCTGTTAATACTAGCTTTGCACCATGTTTTGCAAACAATTTAGCTTCTTCTCTACCTTGTCCACCAGCGGCTCCAGTTATTAGGATTACTTTTCCATCTAACCTTTTACTCATTCTTTATCCCTCTTTCCAAATTGAAGTCTTTATACCTCGATATCTGTCAATAACTTTCAATTAAAATACTGATTTGATCTTTTCTTTTTCTTCTAAATACCATTCTTTTAATTTAAACTTTTGTATTTTTCCCGTTCCATTGACTGGAAGTTCCTGTTGGGTTATAAACCTTATATACTTAGGAATTTTAAACCTTGCTAATTTATCAGATACATATGCCAGCATTTCTTCTTTTGCTGCCGTTTCGCCTTGCTCCAAAACAATCCATGCCATTCCAACTTCGCCCATTAATGCATCAGGTACTCCTATTACATAGGCTTGATTTACTTTAGGATGACTTGTAATAATATCCTCAATTTCTTTTGGTGCAACATTCTCCGCACCAATCCGATAAATTTCTTTGATTCTACCAGTCAATGAAATGTATCCGTTCTCATCTATTACACCCAAATCACCTGTATGCAGCCAGCCATCAGCATCGATTGTTTTTAATGTTTCTTCCGGTTTGTTGTAGTAACCCTTTGTTACCATCGGTCCTGTGCATATCAATTCGCCTTCCTTTCCAAATGGAAGGATTTCACCAGTATCAATATTAACTGCCCTAAATTCAATATTTTTTCCATTCAGCTCTTTTAAACCAACATGTCCTCCTGGGATCGGGCGGCCAACATATTGATTTAAATAAGGAAGCTCATCGGTCGGATCCGTTTGTAATACGCCGGCGGCAATTTCCGTCATTCCATACCCCGTATTTAATTCTTCTATGCCCATTTCCTCTTTTAAACTCTTCCAAATATGTGCAGGCACTTCTGAACCAGCACAGTACATCGATTTTAAACTCGTGATATCATACTCTTTTAATCGGTAGGCATTTAGTAGTCTAAGCCCAATCGTTGGTACACATAGAATATCTTCAACTTTGTGTTTCTCAATGATAGATAGGGCTTCATATTCTTCAAAATCACGTTGTATGATGACAGAGCCGCCTACCATCGATACGGCTACAATCCCTACGATATAACCAAAACAATGGTAGAATGGAATCGGCACAAATATTCTTCTTTCTTCTTGATAGCCTCTGCTTATCGCTGTTCCTAGAGCACTTCGCCAAATCATATCATGTGTAACCAATACTCCCTTAGGTAATGAAGTGGTCCCGGAGGTGTACATAATATCTGTTACATCCAATACATGATCGTTACTATCTTTCTGGTATCTTAGTAAAAATTCTTTCGATTGTTCATCGGTTATCGAATAAATTAGTTCATAAAAATCTGTTGTTCCAGTATATTTTTTTCCTTTAGGTGAATAAACAATAATTCCTTTCAAATTTGGAAACTTTGCTGATTTTTTTCCTTCGAATACTTCAGGACAAAGATCTTTTAAAATAGATACATAATCAAATTGATTCCATTTGTCCAGCGTAATAATATAATTAGAGTCTGATTGACTAATTAAATAACTTAATTCTTCCTTTTTTAATCGGTAATTTAATGGCACGGTGACACAACCGGCGATGGCACTGCCCAACTTAGAAAAGATGAATTCAGGGTAATTAGGAAAAATTAATGCGATATGCTCTCCTTTTTTCACCCCTGTATCAACCAAACCTGCAGCTAATTTTATTGATACATTTTTCGTCTCATCATAAGTCCAGGATTGTTCTTCACCGATAATATACACATTTTCTTTATACTTATCTGTCATCCTAAAAAATAGGTCCTGAATAGGTTCTGGACTCCAATTTTTAGATTGATCTTCGAATTTCTTTCTTCTCAACGCAATCGCTTCCATTTTTTCTCTCCCTATTACCATTTTTCTTATTTTGCCTTCTAACGTTACAAATTTAATTTCCTAACTGTTATCGATTAAATAGTCGGAATACCTATCCTTTTCTTCATTAATAAGACAATTTCTCCCTCTGAAACGATTTCTTCTCTTTGGTTAAAAACAAGAACGGTCCTTGTTAGCACACCACGATCTTTTTTTGATGTTTCTTGTTTGTCTTTTACGATAAATTTTGCATAAATGGTGTCTCCAGGAATAACTCCTCTTTTAAATCTCCAATTAATTTCTAATAGACCAAGTGTTGATCCATTTACAATTCCCATCATTGACTGCAAACCTGTTATAACAGACACGGATAATAATCCATGGGCCACTCTTGTTTTATAAGGTGTTTCTTTCGCAAATTCCTCATCAATATGAAGCGGATTATAGTCACCTGAAAGTCCCGCAAACTGTACCACATCCGTTTCCGTTATCGTTCTACGTGGTGTGATCATTTCATCCCCAATATGAAAATCCTCAAAAAACATATCCATTTGATTGCCTCCATTTTTAGTTATAAATTGATAAGATAAAAAACAAATAGGCCCAGCAAAAAGGTGGAGATATCCACTCGTTTGCTGGGCCTATTTACGATACGAGATTGACTGTAAAATCAACCCCAGTAAATAACAGCGATAATCATTTATTTTAGATAAATTAGATTTCTGCTTAATTACAGCCCCTTTCGTAAGTAATTAAAGTAAAAAAGCCCAGCAAAAAAGTATAATAGCTTATACTCATTTGCTGGGCTTATTTACTACATAGATTGACTTTTCACGGTAATCAATCCTCGTAAATAACAGCTTACTATTTAATATAATCTAATATTAAATAGACATTTGAGTTTTGTCAATTATTTTTTGTATTTTTAGAATATTTTAATTATATTTGGGTCGATGAACCTGTCCCCTCGACCCATGTAATCATAATTTCAACATAATGTAATGAAATTTTTAATGGTATGAAATCTTTTTATGGAATAATTATGAATTCGGTAGTCTATCAAAATATATTTTCTAAGGAGGTGAAAGCTTGTCACGAGCAAAAAAGAAAAGAAGAGTAAGATGGGGCAGGATTATTGGTGCCTTCTTTTTCATTGGAATTTTTATGATTGGTCTTTTCAATGTCATTCAGTACATTAGCGAAACGATCATTGCCCTTAACCAGCCATTGAATAAAACGGAAAATACTCATTCCTTTCAAGGAAAGAAAACGGAAAATAAATTAGAACCGGTAAATGTTCTTTTATTAGGAAGTGATTCCCGCGGAGAGGAACAAGCTCGAACGGATACCATAATGGTTGCCCATTATAATCCACAATCCCATAAAGTAAAGCTTATTTCTCTCATGCGTGATATGTATGTCACTATACCTGATTATGGTCAGCACAAACTAAATACTTCCTTTTCACATGGTGGTCCGGATTTACTTAGGGAAACGATTAAAGAAAATTTCGGGCTCGATATTAATTATTACGCCATCGTTGATTTTAAAGGGTTTGAAAAGGCTGTCGATATCCTTGCTCCAAATGGAATTGAAGTTGATGTACCATATGAAATGTCTTATGGGATTGGCATGACGTTAGAACAAGGAAAGCAGCGGCTTCATGGGAACGAACTGCTGGGATATGTTCGTTTTCGTCATGATCGGTTAAGTGATTTTGGACGGATCCAAAGGCAGCAGGAAGTGATTTCGAAATTAAAGGATGAGGCGGTAAGCTTAAATAGTGTTGCGAAACTACCAGAGTTATTAGATCTTTTACATACATATGTAGATACGAATATAGAAACTTCTACCCTTTTGCAGATCGGAAAAAGTATCGTAACGGACAAAAGCGGCGCGATCGAAACATTACGTATTCCTGAGGATGGCAGTTTTCAAAATAACCGTTATGAAGGAATTGGAGAAGTTTTAGAAGTTGACTTTGATCAAAATAAGGAAAGCATTAATAAGTTTTTGGCTAAAGATGAGTAATATTAATTTAAGAATGGAAAAGTAAAAATAATTAAACAGCCTAGGAATATATTGGTTATTTGTGGAGTTGAGGGACAAATTTGCCCCTCAATTTTGCCTTTTATAAACTGCATGACTTTAATAAGTCCGGTCAGGACAATGTCACTATGTTCCACTTAAAACAAGCCGGCTGCTTTTGCAGCTTCAAAGCTCATTCTTGCAAATTCGAATGGGTCTCCAACATTCTCCCAGTGCATATACATTAAACGCGGCTCTTCAAACAGCCAGTGGTTATGGAGTGCTGTCACAATGATTCCTCTTTTACGTAACTCGGTGATGAATGGATTAATTTCCTTTTGAAGAATAACCGTTTCTCCTAGATTAAGTGTATTTCTGCTATGATCTTCAAAGGAAAGTGCAAATGGCAGGGCTAGCGGGGATTGAGTACGACGGCCTAAAATCGTTGCATTAATATCCCGAAGCCGCTGCACTAGACAGACAGGGGTACTTGTAATCACTTCTCCTCCAATAATGTCTGCAAGCTTCTGGCATGTAGACCGATTGATTCCTTCAACATTCCCATGTGAATCCCTTTTGTGACGCTTTCTTTCATCAAAATCAGATTGGACATCAGAACTTTCATCGAAATTTTCATGAGGATGAGGACGGCGACGATTTGAACCTCCGTACATAAAATTCCAAAAATCTCTTTCTTCCATTTAATACAACCCCTTATTTCAGAATCTTTAAATCTTTAATTAAGGTATTCAATCCTTTTGGACATGCATAGTCTACATACCTACGAAAATTAAGGTTAGGTTGCAAAATGGACAAATGTTTTCTTCTTACTCGAAACTTGAAAAATAGCACTAAAAAGAGATGCATCTTTTCTCAGACGCATCTCTTTTTTAATTTTTTTACATTTCAATAAGTAACACAGCTTTGTTTTCGCCTTGAGTAGTTAACACAATCTCATACGGCAGATCAACATCTTCTTTTCCAACGACTGACACGGTGATCTCACCGTTATTTTCCAACACTTCTGGAAGGGGTTCCACAGGAGTCAGGATATCCAATTCATTTCCTGCTTCGTCGTATGCTTTCAGACCTGGATTCAATAGATCAGATCCTGTTTCATTTATAATTTTTAACGTTCCTTGTAAATTAAAGAATCCGCCAAATTCAAAAGCAATGCCATTTTCTTTGTTAAAATACATAGTTCAAATCTCCTTTAATAATTTTGAAAGTTTACACTATTATTATATATTTTAATCTAATAATATTCAATTTTTAAAGTAATATATATTTTGAAAAAACAAATCTATAAAGAAAGCTTTTCAATCGCTTCCCTATCAAAAAAAATAGACCCCCTATTAAAAAGGGGCCTAAAATAAATTCTTTATTCTTTTGAACTTAATAGTTGATAAACTTCATCATCTAATTTCTTAGCTAATTGTGGATCATATGTTTTTTCATATTTAGGAAGGACTGTTAATTTTCCTCCATAAAACATAACGTCTTCTACTTCTTCCACATCAACTGTAATGACCCGATACTTCATAGTTCCTGTATGAATGTCAGATACGGATGCTTGGCCTGCCACTGAATAGCAGCTTTCAGGTCCGATAATTCCTAGGGTAACAAAAGGATCTGCTTGGATGTTATTGATGCTAGAACCTTTATGCCCAACAGCAATTTTAATTTGTTTTCCATCTTCCGTTGCAAGTACCCATGATACGACTGTTAGCTCCGGTCTTTTGGTTTCAGAATTAATCGTAATTAAATTAACGATTGTTTCCCCTTTTAACAATTCAATGATGTTAGAATCTAATACTGTTTGAACTTTAGACATAATTATCTCTCCTCGTGTTGAATAGTTGAACTACATATATATAATAAAAATTTTACAAACAAGTTAGTGTTCCGCTCATACTAGATTGGCTGTTTCTGGTTGATTCAAAAATCCAATCACTTGAGCAATAAATTCCTGAGTTTTCTCTATTTGCACCCAGTGTCCACAGTGTGGAAATACATGAAGCTGAGAATTCGGGATTAACTGAGCAATTTTCCAGCTTGTTTCTTCTAGAGGAATGACTTTATCCTCTCGTCCATGAATTAGTAATACGGGCTTCTTAATGCTCTTTAGTTCATCATCTGTCAATGCCATTGCATCTAAATGTCTTTGTCTTGGTGCTGGGAACATACTAGAAAAAGCCTCTTGGAAACCTTCTTGAATACTAGCCTGATAGCGCATTTCTACTAAATTATCATTTGCCGCATTACTTTGATCATAGGAGAAGATCTTAATAAGATTTTTCATATTTTCAAAGCTTGGTGTATACCCCCAAACGGCATCCAAACCATCTGAAAGCGTTGACTTATTTCCTACACTTCCCATCAAGATGACTTTATTGACAAGATCAGGACGACGATTAACTAAATGAAGCGCAATAGCTCCCCCAAACGAATTCCCAATAATGGAAACTTTACGTTCACCAATAGCTTCTATAAAATCTATCATATGATTGACCCATACATCAATAGAATACTCCTGTCCCTCTGCTCTTTCTGTATACCCAAAGCCAACAACATCTGGTGCGTAAAGATGGAAATGCTCTGAAAGTGCTGGGAAAGCTAAACGCCAGTTCGCCCATGCTGAAACCCCTGGACCAGAACCATGGATTAAAAGAAGCGGTTCTCCCTGCCCATCCTCATGATAATGTGTTTGAATTCCTTTGACATTAATATATTTTCCTTGTTCTACCATTTAAAATTCTCCTCCCATTTCGTTCCATCTACAATGTATCATTATTAATCAATGGAACAGTCATTTCATTTCTTCTATATATAATTAACCATTATCACTTAAGTCAGTTGAAGTGCTCACATCTATATCCAATTCACCCCAATAAATCATGAGTTTAAGCGATAAATAAATTTGATAGCCCACATCAGGTACATTTATATCCGCTTCAAGCAGTTCATTTATTTTTTGAAGACGATATCTGAGACCGCTGATCGAAAAATTCATGGCCCTTCCTGTTTTATTAATATTACAGCCATTATTTAAATAGTGAAAAAGGGTTTTGGTCAGTTCCATATCCTTTTTCTTATCTTCCTCTATTAAAGTCCCTAATTTCTTTTTAATAAATTTTTGCAGACGATCATTTTCCGCTTGAAAAATGATTCCTTCAATCCCTAAAAATTCAAAGAAAACAACCTTTCGATAATGGTTGGCAATTTGTAATGCTGAGGTGCTCTCGTCATATAATTGGGAAGCCTCTTCGATCTTGGAGGAACTTGAGCTAATACCAAATTTAAAATCATATGATGGATACTTCTTTGAAAAATAAACTTGCATGGACTGACAGATCTTTTTCTTACTATTTTCACTTTTCAGCGCCAAATCTTCGGATAATAGGATAATCATTTTCCCTGATTTTTGCCCCAACAATGCATTGATTTTTCTATCCTTAAGGAATTGAGATATGTCATTAATTAAGCGATCATTCAACTCTAGTTCGTCCCTTATCGTTAACTTTTCCTGATTAGGACAAATAGCAATCATGAAATAAGGAGCGTTTATTTGAAAGCCCACATAATAGGCCTTTTTAGATATTTCTTCAAACGTCATTCGATTGGAAAGAATATTATCCAGAAGGTTGCCTTGCATACGTAGCTCAGTTTGAATTCGTGTACGCTCATGAAACAAATAGAGAGAACAAGCCAAGGCCCCTTGTTCTAAAATGAGCTTATCAACCTCCTGTGGCTCTGCATCTGTATATAAAAAGGAGCAGTATGCTACTACTTCTTTTTGAAGGTAAATAGGCGTAATCAGCCTTTTATAATCATCAAAATCAGTTATCAATTTAGCCCTAGTTATTTTGTTTAAATCTTTATTCCTTTTGTTATGCATGAAATGGCTTAATTGTTCAGAATAAACGTTACCCTTTTCCTCACAAATTCCCGCTGCTGCTAGAAGATCCAACGTTACGTCCTCAATTAGAACAGGTAATTGTGTATGTTGATAGAGGGCATTTGCTACTCCGTTCAAGTCATTCTCTTTTAGTAATTCTTCTACCATTTTTTGATGCACATCATACGCTTTACTTAAATTATCTCTTTCAATTTTAAGCTTTCTAAACGTATCGTTTAGCTCATCAATAATAGATTCTTCTTCATAATATTTTAATTCTAGTTCAATTTCTCCATTCCATTCTTCAACCGTACGGCAAAGAACCTGACAATGTTCATGGCCCATCGCTTGACATTTTACTTCTTTCGCAATGACTTTTTTTCCGAGAATGGTAGTTAGGTAACCGCTCGCATAACCTGTCAATGTGTGGCAAACAGGTTCATTACTATAGCCGTACCTCTTTATATGCTCCTGTGCTTCATATGAATTTCTCCATATGGCTTCGTGATAAATGTTTCCTATATGAAAATTTGCTTCTGCTCTAAGATTGGGTGCTTCTTCAATATAACCGTGCAATGTATGCATTTTAGGACCAGCTAACAACATCTCACGTGGATCCTGCCAGGATAACTCCTTCACCTTTTCTGCATCATACGCTCCTGTATGCCATCCATACCTTAGAAGAAACCCTTTTGTTCGTTCCAGTCCAATCGTTTCAAGAAGCTCATGCCGAAGCATTCCTATTGAAGCTGCTGGAATGGAAACCATTCTTTCCCGAGGATCCTTTTGATTAAATGGATTTGATTTTTTATAAAATTGTTCTAGCTTTAGTTCATCAGCTTTCAAAATCCCACCACCAAGTAAAAAGAATATATCTGCTTATCAAGCTGACAAAACCTTTGGCATCTAGAGCTAGAGCATTTTTCTCAACTTAGCTGCTCATCTTTTCGTTTTGTCTAGATAGATCTAATTGTATCTGTATATTACCTTTTGGATATGTTTTACAAGCGAGTGAATAGTTACGTTCTCTTTCGTCATGAGGCAATACAGCTACTGAACTTGGCCCTCGTTCAAATTCGCCATTTTCAATCCGTATTTTACAAAGCCCGCAGCCACCGCCTTTACAGGCATAAGGGATTTTCACTCCATTCCTTTGTGCTCCATCAAGTACGCTTTCCGTTTCACTACTTATCCATTGAACATTAGCTTTATCGTTATCGGTTATTTTGATTGTATACATGGGTATCCCTCCATCTATGTATCAATTCATCGAAAGGGATTCCTACTACTATCATAAGTCAATTGAATAAAAAATTCAAATATTCTCTATTTTTCGACTTAGATCCCCTTTTTTGTTAGCTATTCCTTTACATTTGCTTCAATTGAGCATTCTCTATCTCAAAACTTCTAATCCATTTTAATTTAATGGTCTGGTATTCTTGATGTTTAAATGAACCATCTAAAGAAAGTTTTATTTTATTGGCGTATACAAGTGCACTTCCTTGATAAATATGATCTCCCATATCCATCTCTATTTCATAGATACCATTTGATGGTAAGGTATAATAGGGAAGGGTCGAAATATCCGCATAAAAACGTTTTCCTATTCGACTGCGATAATAGGAAACAACTTCTCCCCTTGTTTCATAATAATCCCCAAGATACGAGGCAATTTCATTCACCTTACCATTTGATAATAGATTCCTTATGGAAGTCGAACTGATTTTTTGACCTCTATAATCAAGTTTAGAAATGACGGTTACAAGAAATTTACCCTCACCGTCCGTGCTCATTGTTTTCATGTTTCCTTTTCCTTTTTGACCATACGTAAAATCAAAACCTGCGACAACATGTTTCACGCCAAGACCTGTTACATAGGTATCAATAAATTCTTTTGGGGAAAGTTCGGCAAAGAATTGGTCAAATTTAATGACATAGACAATATCAACCCCAAGCTTCGAAAATCTATTTAATTTGACTTCTAACGGAGTTAAATAATTCATCTTTTCCTTTCCACAGCTAAGAACTTCTTTTGGATGAGGGAAAAAGGTCATGACTGCCAGTTTAACCTTTCTTTTTCTAGCTATCTTTTTAGCCTCTAAAATCACTTGCTGATGTGCCATATGAACTCCGTCAAAAAAACCCATTGCCATGACACAGGGCTCTGGCTTTGGTAAAAAAGATTCCGGACCATGGGTAAGATAGACAGTTTGCAAATCCTTCAGCCCCTTTTTACTGGAACAGTTATTTTACTTTGTTGATTCTTGGCTCATTTAAATACATATATGAGCCAAGAATCTTTGTATCTATTCATCTATTTTCATTCATTTCATTGTTTACAAAGCGTTTATTTATTAATATTTAGGTGTGAAATTTAATTACCAAGTCGGATGTGCCGGTCCGCCAAATTGCGTACTTCCGTATGAGCCCATCGCATCCTCCCAAAGCTGTGTTGGATGTGAAGCAAATGCGATGACATCCCTTACAAATAACTCGACTGGGTCTCCTTTGAAGATAGAAGTTCCGCCTAGTGTTATAATCGCTTTCAAAGCCATTTCTGCAGCCATTTTAGCAGCCTGTGATCGTATCGCAAACAATTCCATACGTTCTTCTTCAGTGGCAATGGTTCTTCCTTCCTCTTGGAATTGTTCAAGTACTTCAATATAACGATTCATCAGACCCTCTACTTGACGACGTTGAATTTTCATTTCAGCGAGGACACGTTGACTGCCAGAACCGTTCTTCTCGTTCTTGCCTCCATTAAAGACCCGAACACGTTTTTCGGTACGTTCTTGGAAAATTTCAATGATACGATCCATGGCACCTAATGACGTAGCAGGGAACGCTGCCAAGAACATCTGCATAAATGGCATACGGTAAATAGGGTCTTGTGGATCATATTCTCCGCCCGCCGGTTTTCCGAGACCAAATATATCTTTCCCACGTAAGATGAGATGTTCAGGGATATATGCACCTTCCACATGAACCCCATTACTTCCTGTACTGCGTAACCCGAGTGTATCCCAGTTTTCAATCAGTTTAAGGTTTGGATCTGAGGTTCTTAGTACAGGCATAACATACTCAAGACCCTCTCCTAGATCAGCCATTGCACCTAGACCAATCCATTCACTCCATAAAACACCGCTGGCAAAGTTCCATTGACCGTATAGGCGGTACCCATCTCCATCCTTTTCCATACGTCCAAGCGGCGCAAAAACATCCGCAATTAATTCATGTTTACCAAGAACGTCTTCTCTGCCTTTTGGAGGAAGATAACCAGGCCAAATATCATGTATCGCGAAAAAGTTTGTTAACCATGCTGCAGCCATACTATGACTTGCAACCTTTCTCACAATTTTTGTAAAAGGTTCTACACCGATAAATGTACCGCCATATTGTTCTGAACGCATTAATTTATTAATTCCGCCTTCAACAATCGCTTCCGCAACCTTTGGAGAAAAATGACCATTTTTATCGGCCTCTAATGCTTCTGCCTCCGCAACTTGACCAATTCTTTCCGCTACTTCTAACCAGTGCTTCATATCTACCGTTTCTTTAGTTAATTGATTTGTCATTGTCATTTAAAATTCCTCCTCTATGGTATATGAAATATTTTTTCTAATCATCAAAGGGTAGTAAACGTTTTCAATTTTCTCCTATATTTATAGACTTTAAACAAACAATTAAGTAAGCGCTTTAACAAAAGAGTCAATCATTTCTTTTCTATGATAGAAGATTCCATGTGCAATTTTATCCTCTGTCCAAGTAATGGTAGGAAAATCTGGATAGGTGATATATCCGCCGGAATAGGCTTCGTTTCGGTTTCCAGATGGATCAAAGAAATAAATAGTTTCTGCTCTTGTAATGGCATGACGAGTTGGTGTGACTTCAATCGGTACATCATATCTTGACAAAAGGTCAGCTGCCTTTAACACGTCGTACCAATGTTCAACCTTGAATGCGGCATGGTGCAATTTAGCATCCGGCCCTTTAATAAAGGCAATATCATGAGCCTTTCCATTTTGAGCGTGCATAAAGCTTCCAACCATATCTTCGCCATCCAAAGTCATGATTTTTTCACTTTGGAATATCTCTAACGCTTCTGTGAAGAATCTCGTAACCGTTTTCACATCATCGCCAGTTAATAGAACATGATCCAAACGATGTGGAGCAATCCCTCTTACTTCATCCGGCCATGGATGTGGATTTAAAGTACCTGTCTTCTTTCCCGTTTGTTGAATGTCGTGATAAAGTTCCATTTGATGTCCTGTTGGCAGCGTCACGCGAATCGCTTCTCCTTCAGCTAGCCGTGTTCCTTTAGAAATACGTTTCGTTGTGCAGCCGAATTGCTCGATTTTTCTTTCGTAATATTCAAGATCCGTTTCACTTCGCACTTTAAAACCAAAATGGTCAAGACCCGGTGAATCCGCTTCTTGCAGAACAAGGCTATGATGATCATATTCATCCCATGCCTTTAGATATGCTCTACCTTGGCTTCTTCCAACTACTTCTAATCCTATAATATTTGTATAATATTTTATTGATTCTTCAAGATCGAGAACTCTTAATTCAGCTCTACCAATACGCATGATTGTCATGTTCATCTACTCCTTATCTTGGTTCGTTATGTGTTTATTTTATAATTTTAAATTTTCAGAATATACACTTAATATAACTAATTTTCTGATAATTTATTGGTTTTTTTAGTA
Source organism: Niallia oryzisoli (assembly GCF_036670025.1). NCBI lineage: Bacteria > Bacillati > Bacillota > Bacilli > Caryophanales > Bacillaceae > Niallia > Niallia oryzisoli. The sequence goes on from NZ_CP137640.1 coordinate 3,758,743, forward strand.
TGTTTTATACTAAATTTATTATTAAAGGAGATACTTTGAGCTTATTTTCAACTTTTTTTTGCACATCCCACTTTAATATCAACCTATCTTCACCCTCTTCGTAGCCTTATTCCAGGTTGAACCGCTCACTCTTTACAAAGAAAAAAACCTAATTAAGCAAGGCTTTTGTTACACCAAAGCCAATGCGTAATTAGGTTTTCCTGTCTGACAGAACAATCTATCAATAAAAACATCTCCGTGCCCTTTCTACGTTAGTTGGTACTTTTTCATTTTTTTATATAATGTCCCTCGAGAGATTCCCAGTTGTTGGGCTGTTTTGGATATATTATACCGATTCAAACTCAGGGCTTCTGCAATTTGGGCCTGCTCGTTTTCAATCGGGGATATTAAATGCCCTTGTGATTGTTCAATATTCTTATTCAATGATTCCCTTATGTAGTCTGGTAAGTGCCATGGATGGATCTGGTTCTTGTCAGCGAAAACAACGGCATATTCCATTACATTTTTTAGTTCTCTAACATTTCCCGGCCAATTGTACGAACGCAATAGTTGAATCGTCTCCGGCATTAAGTCATAATCAATCAGGTCTTGGTTATCATTACTTAAAAAGTGCTCTGCTAACAGGACGATATCTTCCGGACGTTTCCTAAGTGGCTGAACCTTTAATTCTACTACATTCAACCGGTAATAGAGATCTAAGCGGAATGTTCCTTCTTCTGTCATTTTCTTTAGATCTTGATTCGTTGCAGCAATGATTCGTACATTCACAGGACGAGGACGATATTCTCCGATACGGGTTACTTGTTTTTCTTGCAGCACCCTCAGCAGCATCGCCTGAATCGGAAGCGGCAGTTCAGCAATCTCGTCAAGAAACACTGTTCCGCCATCTGCTGCTTCAAAAAGACCCGCTTTCCCTTCCTTTACTCCACCTGTAAATGTACCAGGTGCATACCCAAACAATTCGCTCGCCACAAGGTCATGTGCAAAGGTAGCACAGTTAACGGCTGCAAACGGTTTGTTTTTTCTCAGGCTATTTTCGTGTATGTATTGCGAAAGCACTTCTTTTCCTGTCCCGCTCTCTCCAATCAAAAGCACAGACATATTACGGTTGGCAACCTTTTGTAATTTTTCCAGTAAAGCTAGCCATTTAGGAGAATTTCCTAGCACATGATGCTTGATTGTATCATTAACTTTGTTAGATGAAAGCCCACTATGATTCTTTACCGTTTGATTCATCGTTCGCGTTGGCTGCCGGCGTATTTGGATAAGAGCACCAACGATCTGCTCACGAAAATACACGAGTTGTAGAAAGCCTTCTGATGAATCTGATGAAAAAGGCAATGGACGCTCATTAGGCAAGACCGAGGCAGAAGGTTTCAATATTGTTTGTTCTTGACTTGTTTGAAAGAAATGATGCCAATCAAATTGTCTTGTCCAATCCTGCCCCTTAATATAATCCGGATGATTGCTCCGAACAATCTGCCCGTCCAGATCAACTGCGATCAGAATATCATCAGAAGTCCGTAAATCTTTATCCAAATAAGAATTTTCGAGATATAGTCTATGAATCTGCATTTGACTAAATACTTCCATCTCCAAACTTTTGGCTAGTGTTTCTGTTATTTCCAAAGCAGTGACTGGAAAATCCTCAGGAAAACTAGTTAGGTCCAAGACACCGATAATGTTTCGGTTAGTTGGATGAAAAATCGGGACACCTGCACAGGAAATGACCTTCCAATTCTCACAAAAATGCTGCGCATCCTGGATCACAACTGATTTACCGGCAGCAAGCGTCGTTCCAAATGCAGTCGTGCCGCATATATCCTCACTCCACACCCCGCCTGGAATCGCATTGAAGGTTTTAAGCAGCTCCATCAAGCCCTCCTTTGCATAGACACTAAGCAGTCTTGCTTCGTTATCTGCTAAAAGGAAGGAATAATTCGAGTTGGAAAATGATTTAATTTTTGGAATAAGCGTTTGAAAGGCATGGTAAAGCAGGCTGGATGTCTGTAATACTTGGGTTTCCGTTGAAGAAAGTACTTTAGGAGATTTGGTCAAATGGAAATCTACATTATACGATAAACTACGATTCCAAGATTCAGCGATAACCAATGGAGTATCAGAATCTATTTGCCTGCGGGTGAGGAAATTCTCTCTAGCTAGAATCCGATTATTCTTCATGGCAATGCTCCCTCCAATTTCTTCTATTAAACTATTATAGCGTACAATTATTATTATCATCCACTTGTAAACCTGTCTGACATCATGAAAAAAAGAAAGTCCCTCGGTCAAACCAAGGGATTTTCTTCCTATCATACAGAGTCTTAGAACGGAAACGGACGGTTCTCCTTCTGTACAGATACCCAGCGTGTCGTCGTAAACTCCTCAAGAGACCAATGACCGCCATAACGGCCTAATCCAGAGGATTTTTCACCTCCAAATGGAACGTTTGACTCACAGTTTACACTTTGGTCATTCACATGGATCATACCAGTGTGTATTTGTAATGCAACCTCCACACTATGTTCTAAATCACCTGTAAAAATGGAACCGCTTAAACCATATTCACTTTCATTCGCGATTGCAATCGCATCTTCTTCACTTTCTGCTGGTATAATGGCAGCAACAGGTGCAAATTGCTCATTCCTTGCGATAGCCATATCATTTGAAACATTTGTTAGAATGACAGGCTCCATTAATGTTCCTTTCACATTGCCACGTTGGATGCATATCGCTCCTTCACGGATGGAATCATCAATCCATGCTTGAACTTTATCTATTTGTTTCTTAGAAATTAACGGTCCAACGAATACTTCAGGATCAGCAGGATTTCCCGATTTGATCATCTCCGTTTTTGCCTTAAATACTTTAACAAATTCATCATAAATATTCCGATGTACGATGATTCGATTCAATGCCATACAAATTTGGCCTTGATGTAGAAACTTTCCAAACACCGCCGCACTAGCTGCCTGATGGATATCAGCATCCTCAAGGACAATCATCACATTATTTCCACCGAGCTCTAATGCAACTTTTTTAAGGTTTTTTCCACATAATTCACTGATATGTTTCCCAACTGATGTGGATCCAGTGAAGGAGATTACTTTTGGAATAGGATGCTCAACAAATGAATCCCCAACTTCCGAAATATCAGCAACGATAACATTAAAGAGACCCTTAGGAAGTCCTGCTTCTTCTAGTATGCTCGCAATGATAAGACCACCCGATATAAATGTTTGTAAATCAGGTTTAACCACCACACCATTCCCGGCAGCTAAGGCCGGAGCTATAGCACGCATTGATAAATATAATGGAAAGTTAAATGGGCTAATCACACCCACTACTCCGACTGGCAAATGATACACACGGTTTTCTTTACCAGGGATTACAGATGAAACAACTTCCGTTTCCATTTGAAAGGGCAATCCTGCAAACTCATTTATATCAGCAATCGAAAAGTCCACTTCAGCGTTAGCTTTGGCAAAACTGCTTCCAGATTCTGTAACAAGAATCTGGACAATTTCATCTCTGCGATTTTCTAACACTTCTGCTGCTTTTTTCAAGATAGCTGAACGTTTTTCCGGACTTGTTTTTTGCCAGTCCTTCTGAACTTTTGCTGCTGATTGGTACGCAGCATCAATGTCCTCAACGGAAGCTAATTGAATTTTTACTAGCTCAGAGTGATCAAATGGATTTTGATTACTATTTACACTATGACTTTGCCCTTTTCTCCATTCTCCTCCAATATATTGGTTACTCCATTGAGTAAATGTTGTAGTTATTGTTGTCATATCTTACAATCCCTCCTAAGTTTTTAGCCCATTTTAATGATTGGTTTGATGGTTGTACCATTTTTAGAATCTATAACAGCCTGGTTAATATCTTCAAAGTTATAAAACTTCACTAGTTTATTAAACGGAAATTTTCCTTCTTTATATAACGAGATTAATTGAGGGATGAAAATCCGCGGAATGCTATCCCCTTCAACGACTCCTGTGATGGTTTTATTTAATAGCAGCAGGTCATTCACATCTATTTTTTCATCTGTTCCAAGCGGCGGCGCTCCAATTTGGCATACCACCCCGCGAATACCTAGAGAATCAACAGCTTGTCTTAAAATACCCGGAACTCCCGCTGTTTCAACGGCATAGTTCACACCCCCGGCGACAATCTTTTTCACTTCTTCCGGAACCTCAACATGACGTGCATTAATGGTGTGTGTTGCTCCTAATTCTTTCGCAAGCTCAAGTCGGTTGTCATGTACATCCACAGCGATAATCGTTCTGCATCCTACTGCTTTTGCAGCCATGAGTGCACTAAGACCAACTGCTCCTGTTCCAAAAACAACGATGCTGGAACCGGTTTCAGGTTTTAAACGGTTTAATACAGCACCGCTTCCTGTTTGAATGCCACAACCAAGAGGTCCAAGCAAAGCCAAATCGACATCTTTGTCCACCTTCACAACGTTACGCTCATTTACAACTGTATAGGTACCGAACGAAGACTGACCGAAGAAAATAGATAAATCATCATTTGAGTGATTGTGATGACGGCAAGTTCCATCCTCCATTTTTCCGGCAAAATTCAGTTCAAAAAACCTCTCACATACATATGGATGTCCTGATAAACATTGGTTACATTTTCCGCAATGAGCAAATCCCATAACCACATGGTCCCCAGGTTCTAATGTTGATACACCAGGTCCTACCTTTTCGACTACTCCAGAACCCTCATGTCCTAAAACGGCCGGGAGGGGAACCGGGTATTCTTGATGCTGGGCCACCATATCGGTATGACAAATCCCTGATGCGACAAGACGAATTAGTACTTCCCCTGCTTTCGGCTCATCAAGTGTAATCGTTTCAATACGAAAATCCTCACCTTTTGAACTTGTGACTGCTGCTTTAATTTGCATATATCTTCCTCCTTAGGATTTTTTAACATAAAAAGTGTGAGAATATTTTTTATCTCACATTGTATATATGCAATTCCCGTGCCAATTAGTTAATTATTTAGATTAAAAATAATTTTCTGAATCGTAATACCGTGGCTAGTACGTCTATTTTTAATGAAAAGATTCTAGTCGGGGGTGATTTAGGTGAATAAACAAGTGTACATTCTGTTCACTTTGAACAATCTGTTCATCTGAGGGTGAACAAATTGTAAAAGAGCATGGGTTCTCCTGCTGACTAATACAGGAAAACCCATGCTCTTTTCAAACTACGCACTTTATTAAAAAAAAGGAAATTAAATCTAATCCTTTTTAGGAATTTCACAACCATTCTCATCACAGTTCAGTCCGTCTTGATTGTTCAAAACGACGATCTCATCTTCTACGATCACCTTTTTCAATGCCTGTACAAACGTCTCTGTTGGCTGGGCACCGGTTAAAGCATATTTTTTATTAATAAGGAAGAATGGGACGCCTGTTACACGGTACTGTCGCGCTAATTGTTCTTCTTCCCTAACGACATCTGACATTGCTTCGCTTGAGAGCATGTTCTTCACTTCATCCCGGTCAAGCCCTACTTCTACGGCTAATTCTGTTAGAGTCTCATGGTCTCCAATATGCATGGATTCAGTAAAATAGGCACGCAGAATCCGGTCTGTCATCTCTTTCATTAAGCCTTTAGTTTTGGCATACATCGTTAAACGGTGCGCATCAAAGGTATTGGTTAAAATCAGCGTATCCATCTGATAATCTAAACCAACTTCCTTTGCCATTTGAACAACGTTTTGCGTATTCGCTTTTGCTTGGTCTATAGTCATACCATATTTCTTAGCTAAGGCCTCGTACATATTTTCTTTTACATCTTTTTCCATCGTTGGATCCAATTCAAAGCATCGATACGTCACTTCGATTGGATGATCAATTTGTTTAATAGCGTCCTCCAGACGCTTTTTGCCAATATAGCAAAATGGTCAAGCGAAGTCTGTCCACATTTCGATATGCATTACAATCCCCCCTACTCGGTTACTCTCAACTATTATACGGGAATATCTTTTGTTTTACACATGATATGACTTTAATGGCGCACTAACTTCTTCTTTTACAAAATAAGAACAAAACAAAGAACGCTTGAGTGTGTGTTGTACTCAAGCGTTTTACTGCAAACTATTTCAAACAGTTTCCTGTAATTCTTGGCCGGTAACAGGAACTTCAGACTTTTTCGGTCTTACGAATGCCCATACAAGCCCGCCAAAAACAAGCAATACCACTCCGCAAACAATAAAGGCAAATTCAAACCCTGCAGCAGCGCTTGAAGAGTTTTCGATTAAATAGCCGGTTACATAAGGACCAACAATCCCGCCTAGTGAAGTAATGGCCATGAACCAACCTTGAATTTTCCCTTGATGTTGTTTGGGAACAAGCTCCATTAAAATGGCTGGGCCTAATACCAACGTAATACAGCCAAATGTTAATCCAAGTGATAATAAGGCAATGGCTAGAAGATTCGAACTTGTCATGGACCCGATAAAATAACAAACTGCTCCAGTTGCCATGACGGGACCTAGTACGAACACACGGCCTTTTACAACACTCTTCGTTTTATGAAAAAGACGATCCGAAATCATCGAAAAAGATATTTGGGACAAAGTAATTAATATCCATGGAAGCGCAACGACGATTGATAATATTTCTGGACTTAACTTACGAACATTTTCCAAATAATTAGGCAGCCAGTTTAAACCAATTGTAAATGACCAGTATGTAGCAAATCCACATAAAGCAATGATGATAAAGTTTTTTGACAGAAGGACAGATAAAAATTTAGTATTCCCTTTGTCTGCTGACTGGTTTACATCTAATTTCGATACAATGGATTCCTCCGCTGATTCCTTTTTCTCCTTAACAATCCACAACCAAACAACGACCCAGATCGCTCCAATGATTCCAGTTACAATAAAGGCTGAACGCCAGCCATAATTGGTAATCATACTCATTAAAATAGGAGCGGAAATGGCTACTCCCAATGGTCCGCCAATGGAAATAAATGAAATCCCGATTCCTCGTTTTTCCTTCGGCAGCCATTTGGATGCCGCTGTCATGGCTAGAGAATAGGAAGGTCCTTCACCAGCACCCAAAATAATTCTTGTAATCAATAAAAAGGCAAAGCTTGACACAAAGATTGTTGAAACTTGGACAACTGACCATACAATGACCATTCCTGCAATAACAACTCTTGTTCCAACTTTGTCAGCAAGCATCCCTCCAAGGACAGCTGAAAGCGAATACAAAAGAAAGAAAACACTGCCGACTATTCCCCACTGCTCAGCGTTCAGCCCTAATTCATCCATGATAGGAACAGAGGCAAATCCGATGATCGCTTTATCTGCATTACTGATAACCGTTAATAAAAATAATAAAGTAATGACAACCCATGCTGTCTTGGATAGTTTGGATTTCTCCGCACTTTTCTGCTCCATAAAGTTAAACCTCCTATTTTAAGAGAAACTATTTAATTCTAAAGATTCAGATAATATAATCGAAAAAAGTAAGAGAAAAACAAATCATTGTTCTTCTCTTATTCTAGGTGTTTTTTCAAACAGCTTCTATTTATTACTGAACAGCAACTTTTGTGGTTTCCTCTAACAAGAAATTGATCACAATTTCATTAAACTCTTCTGGCTTTTCCCACTGTGGCCAGTGTCCGGCATCCTTAATGACAATAAATTCACTTCCAGGAATCATTTCCTGCAGCGGTTTTCCTTCTTCAACCGTTGAGGTTGGATCATGATCTGTCCACGCTAGCAACGTAGGACAATTGATTTTCCCGCACCAAGAAGAATCCCATGAATACTTTTCTCTTATTTTAATGTCTTGCAGACAAACGATATTGTAAACTGCTTCCCTGTATTCTGGTCTTGTATAGATATTATAACGGCATTGAATAAGCTCTTCTGTTACTTGACTTTTGTCATACATTAACCATTCAAGTCTTGTTTTCACATTTTCATAGTTCGCTTCAATCACTGCTTTAATCGTTGATTCCTTTAATTTTGCCATCACTTCTAGCTTGTTTTTCACATTTCCAGGTGTATTTAAAACCATCGCTTTCACATACTCAGGATGTTCAGCCGCAAACCATGCTGCTACCCAGCCGCCTAATGATTCACCTGACAGATAGACTTTTGATAAACCAAGTGCTTGAATGACGCCTAAAAGATGTTCACTATAAAAATCAATTCCATATTCACGATTTGGCTTATCCGTATAACCGTGACCGACCATATCAATACAAATCACACGAAATTTTTCACTTAATCCTTTCATGTTTCTAGCATATGCTTCAATATGACCACCTGTACCGTGAAGCAAAATTAACGGTTCCCCTGTACCTGCTTCCAATACCCTTGTCTTAATTCCGTTTGCATCCAAATAATATAATTTATATTCGATATCTGCTAGATCTGTCCAAATTGTCATTTTCAACTCTCCCTATTATTAAAGTATTTTAAACACTCATTGTTTCAGCTGTTGACGGCTGTTTTTGCTCAATCACATTCGCAAACTGCACAATCGCCATGCCAGTTACCCATTCGGGGATTGGCTCATAAAAAGCCACTTGGTTTTCAAAGTTTTGCAGTGCTCCCATAAGAACAAGCCAATTGTGAATTTCCTGTCCGCCATTGCCCCCATTTTCTTCAATATAATCGGAAGTCCAGCTTCTTAAAGACTGATAATCTTTTTCCGTAATCAGATTTAAAAATTGACGATCCCATTCTTCATTCACAGGCCCTGTTTTCAGGCTCGTCACTCTTGTTTTTCTTGTTTCTAAATATTCATCAAGCTGCTCAATTTCCTGACGGCCATTTTTTAAAATTTGAACCAAGCCCTGATCTTCTTCTTTTTGACTATCTATTTTAGGAATCGGAACCCAGTGTGATAAACCTCCTGAAGCCACAATCGCTACCTTTTTATCAGATTCCCAGGATTCAATGGCTTTTGTCACCAATTCTCCTACTTGGAAGCAGCGATCCATGGTTGGAAGAGGAGGTGCGGCAGTATTGACTGCAATAGGTACAACAGGAATATCTAACTCTTCATTTAAGAAATAGATGGCCTGTGTATGACCATGGTCCACTTTCATCCTCATCGTAAACGCAAAGTCAACATTACTAGCCAATCCTGTGTTGAGAATATGCTTCGCTAAATCTTTTTCAACCGGAATATCATATTCTGGAATTTGCCAATCACCCCAACCCTCACAACGATCAATTCCAATCGTAAATGATGGCATATGGTCATAAAAATAACTATTAAAATGGTCATCCGAAATCAGAACGATAATCTCAGCACCACTTTCCTTTAACCACTTCTTCATTTCGGCAGCCTTTTGTAGAAAGCGTTGTCCTTTTTCTCCTGCAGCTTCCTCGCTTGTCATAATCATTGGACTATGTGACATCGCAATTCCCGCAATTAACTTCGCCATTTTCTCACTCCCATTTCCATTTAGATGGTTACTAACATTTTTTCATTTGAGATTTCATTATTTGAAATTTGATGGTGCCAAAGGATCGACATTTCCCCTACCAATTGATATGGAAGCTCACTACAGGTCTGAAGCATTGATTCCTTGGTCACAATCAATTCAGTTTCAACAGAATGCAGCCCTTTTTTCATTGTTACTATGTAACGGCCTGGGGCAGGCAGGGTATAATAGGATTCGAGATTGATTGTTATTCCATCCCAGATTCCCTTCACTTCATATGGACGGCCTAGAAAATTGGGAATTTCTTCTACCAATCCTTTTACAAGCCTTTCCCTTATACAGGTGGAGCTAATTTTTTCACCCTTGCAGGCTACTTTTTCTACCTTTGTCACTTCAATCAACCCACCGGAATCATTTTTTAACCGGTCTAGATTTCCAAGCCCGCGCGATCCATAGGAAAAATCAAAACCAGCGACTGCATGGACAACACCGAGCTGTAGCAAATATTGATAGACAAATTGTTCGGGCGATAGGGAACCAAACTCTTTATCAAATTGAACAATATAAAAGATATCCACTCCAAGCTGCTCTAACATCTTTTCTTTTTCAGATAAAGGCATTAAATAGCAAACTTTCTTTTTTCCATTAGTAATAACAGTTTTCGGGTGTGGAAAAAAACTCATAACTGAAAGCTTCATATTTTGTTCCTTTGCCTTTTTTAAAGCAGTTTGGATGACTTTTCGATGTCCTTGATGAAGGCCATCAAAAAACCCTAGTGCCATGACAGATGTTTTCGCTGACCTTTGCCTACTCGCAAGATTTTCTCGGGTTATAAAAATCGTTTCCATGCAGTCACTCTCCTTTTACTTAGTTTGTGACAGGCTGAACACTTAGTAATGAACGGTATCTGCCGCTATAAAAAATAAGTGGCTCTGCCTCATCATCAATATGTATATCCGTCACTTTTCCGATAAACAAAGTATGGTCACCCTCGACGTGCTCAGCAGAAACTTCACAAGCAATTTGTGTCACAGCCCCAGGAATGACTGGCTTTCCATCAAGACGATCAAACTCTACTTCCTTATCTTTTATTTGTCCCGCAAAAATCATAGAGACTTCTTGTTGATCGGCACTTAATATATTGACTGTAAACGTTTGACTTTCCTTGATTTTATTTAATACTTTCGCTTTTTCCCCAATTGAAATGACAACTAATTTTGGATCAAGGGATACGGACATAAAAGCATTTGCTGTCATACCATGAATCCCTTCTCCGGCCACCTCTGTTGCAATTACTGTGACACCTGTTGAAAACTTTCCCATTGCTGTACGAAATTGACGATCATCCATTTTCTATTACTCTCCAAAGTTGAATTTCCATGTACCAAGCCGGTAACTTGAAACCAACTTGGTACATATGATGCTTTCCTTTCTTAACCTCTTACACCTGAATCGAATCCAAATAGTTCTTGGCCATAAGCAGCAACTGAATCTTCATATAAAGAAGTCTTATGAGTTGCAACGGATAAAATATCTCTGATCATAAGCTCAATGACACCGCCTTTATAAAGAGCACCGCCGCCTAGCGTTAATAGGATTCTTACTGCGATATCTGTACATGTTTTCGTAATTTGAGTTCGAATCGCAAAGAATTCGGCACGGCTTGTTTTACGACCATCTTTATCATAGTTTTCTAGCAGTGTTAAATATTTGTCCATTAAGCTTTCAGCAGAATGGAACTGTGTCATAATTTCCGCTATTACCCTTTGACTGCGAGGTGATTCACTTTCTCTTACGCCATCCATTAAACGAACACGATTTTCAGTAGCTTTTTTAAACTCTTCAATTAATCTTTCTGCTCCGCCTAATGCCATGTTTGGAAAACCAAGATAAAAGGCTGGATAAAATGGAACATGGTATAATGGGTAATCCTTATCGTAATCTTCTTCAGGCGGTCTTCCTGTTGCATCCGCTGCAGTTAGGCGTAGGATTCTTTCCATTGGAACATACACATTATCAGCAATGACTTGGTTGGAACCGCTTCCTCGTAACCCAAAGGTATCCCAGTTTTTAACAATTTCAACTTCTGATGCCTTTAACATCGGTAAGCAAACTTCTGGTTTGTCACTATCAGGGAATTGAATCTCTACACCAAGTCCGATCCAATCACTATATAAGCAGCCGCTGGCAAAATTCCATTTACCACTGATGCGATATCCATCCCCATCTTTTTCTGCTTTCCCTACTGCAGCAAAAACATCACAGATTAGTCCGCCTTGGTTGACGATTTCATCGCGTCCTTTTTCAGGGAGATAAGCTGGAAGGATATTGTGTAATGGATAAAGATATGTCAACCAGCCAGCTGAAACATTATGATAAGATACCGTACGAACAATTTTAGCGAACGTTCGTAAGTCAACTTGCGGACCGCCATATTTCTTCGGTAACATAATTCTAGAAATTTGTGTTTCTTTTATAAGATTGACGACGTTTTCAGAAATGGTGGCATTTATTTCAGCTTCTCGTGCTTCCTTTTCAGCTAATTCCCCAATTCTTTTTGCGCCTTCTAATAGAATTTCTTCTACTGATTTTGTTTGAGTTTCAACCATTTGCGTTACCATATGAACAACCCCTTTTTTAAGTAATGTTTATGTGTTTATTGTTATCGCTTTCAACATTTACACTTTGTTTATGTTGTTTTGTTGATTAACTATAGTTTAATTAATTCTTAATTTTCAGACTAGAACAAAAATTATTCATCTTTGATCCTTCCAATGAACACTTTTTGTTCATATTGAAAATTCCCAATTCATTTTACTGAATAGGCATTTTTATCTTGTTATACTATTTCAAATAAAGGAGGGAACTGAATGTGACAAAACCAAAACAGTGGACAAAGGATTTTATCCTTATTTCTTTAAACAATTTTTTCACCCATATTGTGTTCTATATTCTAATGGTTACAATAGCTCTGTATGTCACAAAGGAATTTAGTGCCAGTCCTAGTATGGCTGGGTTATCGATTGGAATTTTCGTACTTGCCTCACTTGCGGCACGCATTTTTGCAGGAAAATATATGGATCGAATCGGTAGAAAACGTGCAATGATTGTGGCTTTAATCGTATTTGTGGTTGCGATGTTTCTTCATTTACAGGTGAATCATTTTGTGCTTTTCATGCTGATTCGTGTGATTCATGGTGCCTCACATGGTTTCATTACAACGATTGCAGGTGCCATTGCAGCAGACTTGATACCAAATGAACGACGCGGAGAAGGAACCGGTTATTATACAACAAGTATGAACTTGGCGATGGCAATTGGCCCGTTTATCGGGTTATACGTCATTGAACATGCAAGCTTTCACATCATTCTACTAATTGGAACCGTGGTCGCTGTCATTGATTTCATTATTTCATTATTTTTGAAAGTACCTGAAGTGAACTCCATCCATGATACAAAAATAACGAAATGGCATTGGAAAGACTTTATTGAACCAAGGGCTCTTCCTATTTCCACTATTCTTTTGATTATTACGCTAGGCTATGCGAGTCTGCTATCCTATTTATCGCTTTATGCTAGAGAAATAGATTTAGTCGAAATATCCAGCTATTTTTTCATGGTATATGCAGCAGCTTTATTAGTATCAAGACCATTTACGGGAAAATGGTTTGACAAATATGGAGAAAATAAAGTGACATACCCGTTAATCATTTGTTTAGCGATTGGGTTCATCCTTTTAAGTCAAACACAGAATGCGTTAGTCTTTTTGTTATCCGGGGCTTTGATTGGAATCGGCTATGGTACGGTCCTTTCAAATTTCCAAGCCATCGCTATCCAGCAATCTCCATCAAATCGAAAAGCATTAGCCACCTCGACTTTTTTTATGTTCCTTGATTTGGCTAATGGGATTGGGCCTTATTTAATCGGGATCTTGATCGGATTCATGAGTCTACAGCATTTATACCTATCGGTAGCCATTTGGATGTTACTTTGTATGGGGTTTTATTTTTTTGCACACGGAAAGAAAGCTTCTATTAAAAGTCCAGTAGAGGAAAAAATGGTAGAGCAGAATGGGTAACTTGTCTATATAATACAAAAGCAAGTAGTGGAAAGCATTCGCCTTCCACTACTTGCTTTATTTTTACGTATTTTTAATCAATAGAAATTTCTCCTAAAGCAATCAGCGCTTTTAAGATTAATAGTAATTGGTGCATTTCTTCCGGATCACGTAAATCTTTTTCTAATAATCCTTCAATTCTTCGTATTCGATGTCTAAGACCGCTCATGGAAAGAACCAGATCACTCATCGTTTGCTCCAACTTCCCGCCATTTGACAGAAATACATATAAAGTTTTCAAAAGCTCGATATTCCTTGGATCATCCAGTTGATAGAGGTCTCCAAGCTCCTTTTTAGCGACCATTTTAATTCCCTTAAGATTATTCGAATTAATTAAAACTCCGACAATCCCCAATGAATCAAAAGAAACAATGTTTTTTTGTAAAGTTAACTTTAACGCAATAGAAGCTTCTTCGTAATAAGCAGCGGCATCCTTGATATCATGCCCCTCATTACTAACCCCTAGTTTAAATTCTCCGTGTGGAAACGCACGTTTCAAAAATTGGTATAGTTCGTCAATAGCTGTTTGAATAGAGAAATTTTTCTGCTGTTTAATCATGAATAATATTAATTTACCTTCTCGCTGACCAATTAAATTTTGATACTTATGATCATTAAAATACTCAAAAATTACTTCTAAAATCTGCTCCTGCAGAAAAAACTCTTCTTCCATCGATAACGTAGATTGTTCCGTTTTCCGATACTCCATGGCCACCACATAATAAGGCTTGTCCAAATCTAGATTTGCATATTTTCCCCTTTGAATGATCTCATGAGCTGGAATTTGTGCTTGGAGAATTTGTTCTAAAAAGTTTCCTTTCATCCGTTCAAACGATTCAAATCTCGTCTTTTCATTTAATAAAATCAATGAGACAGCGTTTGCAAAACGATCTAATATTAAATAATCCTTTTCTTCATTATGAGTTTTCCCATCATTGTATAAAAACGAACAATATCCAAGGACCTTTTTTTCTACATAAATAGGTGAAATCAATTTTTCTTGTCTGTCTGTTTTAATGGTTTTCTTCCCGATTGGTAACAAGTTTTGACTCTTACTCTTCCGCATATATTCTTTCATATCCAAATCTAGTTCACGATACATGTCTTCTGATAAACCTGCGTATGTGATGGTTCGAAGTTCCTTATCTTCAACAAGAATGGGAATTTGTGTGCTGTCATATACCTTGCTGGTAATCGATTCTAAGTCTGTTCCATTGGCAATCTCTTCGTTTAACTTTTTTTGGAATTCTGTTAATTGTGTCAAAAAGCTCTGTTGTTCAAGGAGTTGTTCATAGGTATACTCTAACTCCTCCATGATTGGGGTTTCTTGATAATAGGATAGTTCGTCCTCCATCATACGATCCCATTCTATCTTTGTTCTTGTGATCCAAGTGCAAACGGGATCTCCTTTTCCAACACAAGTGATTTCCTTAGCTAAAACCGTTTGCCCGCATATCGTTGTCATAAAACCGCTTGAATAGCCAATCAATGTATGACAAACTTGCGTGTCCGATAACCCTAATCTTTTCACATGTTCTACAGCCTCGTAGGAATCAATCCAAGTCCCGCTTCCGTGCAATGAAACAACTTCGTCATGCTCATTAAATTCTGCTGAACACTCATGTGTAAATCCACGAATATGTCCGCTCTTCATATGTACGATAGGACCTTGTTCAATCAATGTTTTGACAGAAATATTCTTTTTTAATGCTTCTTTCGCATCATTTACACCCATTTCCCAGCCAAATCGGACTAAAAATCCTTTGATCCTTTCAATTCCGATATTTCTCACAAGCTGGTGCCGCATAATCCCTAAAGCACTTGAAGACGTAGCCATCGGCCGCTCATCTATAACCATTTCATCATTGTATGCTTCATCATTTATATTAATAATCATCTATTACACCTACTTAATAACCAGTGATAAAAAACTTTATATTAACAATTTTCATATATTAAATTATATCATAATAGGTTCATAAGAAGATGGACGAATTAAAAGGTGCCTTCCCCCGCTGATTTATTGGATTATTGCAGCGGAGGTTTGGCGCCTTTTTGTTTTATTAATGGTGAAGAAAAAACTGAGGAATAGGATGAAATGAAACTAATACACATATTAATAGCTTCCTAATTTAAGGGGGATGACGATGAACGAAACTTCAATCCCGTTTTTATCAAATATTTCTTCGTTTGTTAATACTGATGGCTATACAAAGGAAATAACTAAGGATTTGATGATTCTAGTCCCCGCTATAGAGGATTACCTACAGGTTAAATTAACTGCAAAAGTATTGGTGTGCAAATCCTTTATCAGCCATTTGTCTAGATTGCTGGAGCGAATATACGGAAATCAGCTTATTCAAGGGGAGCAAAAGAGGATGAATCCTGTTGTTCGATGTGATTTCGATCGGCACCAGGATAACATACGAATGATATTTAACCTTCTCTTCCCTGATATCGAATTAACGTCGATTGAGATTTATTTTTTAGTACTTTACTTTGCGCGCTTAGAGCATGAGTTAAGTTAAGTTGAGTTATCTACTATAGTAGAATTTATGAATGATAGATAAATTTATATGATTGTTATCGAAATGATTCACATACTGTACACTTTTTATTGGTAATGGTTGTGCTATACTAAATTCAAGAAAAACTTTGTGAGAAAAATCACAAAGTGATTCTTATTATTTTAACGAGGTGAGAAATCATGCAAATTACAATGTCTGAAAAAGTACTAGAATGGTATAAAGAAGATTTATCATTAACTGAAGGTGATTTTGTTCGATTTTATATCCAATATGGCGGTTTCAACTCGTTTGTTAAAGGATTCTCTTTAGGGATTGATAAAGAGACACCAGAGCAGTCCCACATTCTTATTGAGAAAGATGGGATTACATTTTTTATTGAAGATAATGATACTTGGTATTTTGATGATAAAGATTTAATTATTGACTTTAATGAGCAATTAGAGGAGCCTGTTTTTTCACAGGGTATGTAAAAGAATAAAGTGCCAGACACTGTCCAATCTGGATGGTGTCTGGCACTTTTCTTCTACTCGGTCAATGAACCTGCCCCTCGTTCTTTTAAAGATATCTTAAGCAAACTTCGTTACAACAAATGTTCCGGTTGTCGCAAAGTTGCTCATATCTTCAAAAATGGAATTCACTTCTGAAAGGGATACTTCTCGGTTGACCATTCTACCAGGATTTAATCTTCCTTGTGCTACGAGTGGGAGCATCGATTTGAAACGGTGTGCAGGCATCCCTAAGGTGGTCTCTAATCTAATTTCATTCATCACCATTTGGTCAATTGGTAAAGAAATAAATCCTGCTTCCTCCTTTGTCGTAACCCCAATTTGCAAATGACGGCCTTTCTTTCTTAAGCTATTGATAGCATTTACACATGTTTGACTGATTCCTAGTGCATCAACAGAAACATCTGCGCCCCCTTTTGTCAATTCTTTTACTGCTTCAACAGGATTGTTCTCTCTACTATTAATGGTATAAACCGCCCCCATGTTTCTAGCAAGGTCTAGGTTACTTTCATTAATGTCGACGCCAATTACATTCGCTCCGACAGCAGTCGCAATGTTGATCGCAGATAATCCTACACCACCACATCCATAGACAACGACCCATTCTCCAGGTTGTACATTGATTTTACCGACAATCCCTTCAAATGCTGTCATAAAACGACATCCAAGTGCAGCTCCATCTGTAAAACTCACTTCTTCTGGCATATGAATCACGTTACGGTCGCCTAGTGGTACTGCTACATATTCACCATAACCGCCTGAATAGGCTAAACCCGGCACTAAGAATGAATCACAAAGATGGGTATGTCCTTGCTGACAGTGAGGACAGGTTCCATCACTTCCTGAAAATGGAACTATAACTCGATCTCCTCTTTTGAAGTTTCTTACATTTTTCCCAACTTCCTCAACAATCCCGCTTAATTCATGCCCCATAACTCCCTGTGAAATAGGAAGATCACCTGCCCAAACATGCCAATCACTACGACAAACTCCATTGGCTTTTACATTTACGAGCACACCATTTTCGTCAATTGTTGGATCTGGAACATCCTTCACAACCATTTTTTTTACATCTTCTACTACTAATGCTTTCATTTTCTTTTCCTCCTCTATTTAACTATTTAATTTAAATCAATCGTGACACTTTTTGTTTTTGTATAGGCCTCTATTCCTAGATAACCCATTTCTGCTCCAACGCCGCTTTGTTTAAATCCAGCTAATGGAACTGCTGAGTTACTATTCATATAGCCATTCACCCAGATCGTTCCAGCATTCAATTCATTGACGATTTTATAGACTTTATTAACGTCCTTCGTATAAACACCAGCTGCCAATCCATATTCTGTTAAATTCCCACGCTCGATGACTTCATCAATATCATCAAATGGTAAAATACAGAGGACAGGACCAAAGATTTCTTCTTTTACGGCTGTACAATTTTCATTAAGGTCAGCAATAATGGTCGGTTCCAAATAATAACCATCTGCAAGATTGCTATCACTCGGAGATTGGCCTCCCACTAAGATTCTTCCGCCTTCTTTTTTTGCGATTTCAATATAATTTTTTACGCGTTCTAACTGTTCCTTGGAAACTAATGGGCCCATTTCAGATGTTGGATCGAATGGATCACCCACCTTCATATTTTTGGCCATTTTTACTAATCTATCTGTTATTTCATTGTATATGCTTCTTTCCACATAGACACGGGAACCTGCTGCACAGACTTGTCCTTGGTTCATAAAAATTCCCATAAAGGCACCTTGAACGGCCTTTTCTATGTCCGCATCTGCAAAAATGATATTAGGAGATTTTCCTCCTAACTCAAGTGTAATTTTTTTCAATGTATCCGCTGCTTTACGCATAATTCCTTTTCCTACTGAAGTTGATCCTGTAAAAGCAATCTTATCAATATCAGGATGGCTTGTGATCGCTTCACCAATTGTTCCACCTGGACCCGTTACGATATTGACGACACCATCTGGAAATCCTGCTTCTTTGATTAGCTGACCTAAATAGAGTGTACTTAAAGATGTTTGTTGGGATGGCTTTAATATAACCGTATTTCCTGCAGCTAGTGGTGCAGCCAATTTCCAACAAGCCCCAAGCAACGGGAAATTCCAGGAGGTGATTTGTCCACAAACACCGATTGGCTCTCGTTTTGTAAAAGCATGGACATTCCCGCCTGTTGTCAATTCAATCGTTTCTCCATTCAATTTAGTGGCCCAGCCTGCATAATAGCGAATATGTTCTGCGGCTCCTAACACCCATCCATGACGTGATAAAGGTTCAATACTGCCAAAATCGATCGTTTCAATGTAGGTTAATTCGTCCACATGATCTTCAATTAAATCAGCTAATTTATTCAATAAACGAGAACGCTGTGCTGGTGAGTATGTAGACCAAGGACCTTTGAATGCTGCTCTTGCAGCGCGTACTGCTAAGTCCACGTCTGTTTTGTCCCCTTCATAGATTTTTCCAATCACTTTTCCATTCGCTGGATTTATGGTTTCATAGATTTTTCCTGAATTAGATGGTACCCATTCTCCATTAATAAACATTTTTCTAGTTGAAGATAAAAATTGGTTCACTCTTTCCTGTACGGTATCCATAACTTTTTCCAAACTCTTCATCTCCTTATCTAATGAATACGATTGTTCTTTAACCTTGTTTAAACCTTCAGCTTTCTAAAATAAAAAACAATCTGAACTGAAAAGATCAGTTCTTTTTGGTCCTGACTATTATGTTTTTACTCATCCAATCCAATATTGAAAACGTTGTCAAAAAAGGATGAACATTGTAGACAAAATGAAGTTATGAATTTATTGAAATGTCTACCTAAAGGTTATCAATTTGTTTATAATTTTAATATTCCTAATTTTCTATCTATTATATCCCCCAAAAGGAGTGATTTTTTGATCTCTTTCAATACCCTACAAAATAAGGTTAAAGTTTTAGAGACTGTTTCTAGTCACGAAGAACAATTATATAAAATCCTTGAAATCTACATGGATTCCTTTCCTGTCTTAGATGCACATTTATTTCGCTATTCCCCTTTTGGCTATTTAGCAGAAGGAATCCTAGCGATCACTCCTTCTGGATTAATACATATTCGAGAAATGAGAGAAGATATCCGCTCACTCCCAATTATCTATTCTGCAATACAAGAAAGAAAAGCCAAATATTGTTGCGGAGTCGACTATTTAATCCAAACAAACAGCAAATACATTATTTCTTCCAATATCACTTCCATGACAGTAACTCCGATTTGCATGGACTCTGTTGTGATGGGATATATTTGTAGTTCTGAGTTTGAAAACAATACTCATATAGAAGATAGTTGGCTCAATTCTTTATCTCAATATGGAAAACTAATCGGTAAAGTATTTGAGAGATCCACTAAGGCAGACAGTTCTCCTCTTTTAAGTAGAAGAGAATTAGAGGTTATGAAAAGAATTTCATGGGGTGAGAGCAATAAAGAAATGGCAGTTACGATGGGATTAAGCGAATTGACAATTAAACAATATGTCAAAACTGCCATTGATAAAATTGGAGCGCTAAATCGAGCACATGCCGTTTCGGTGCTTTTGAGGAAGGGAATTATTAATTAGATACACGGGGTCGATTTAGCGTTTCTTTTAACATAACGAAGAGTGCCAGCGCCATGAAAATAAAAGCAAAAATTACGTCGTAAGCTGTGAATATAAAGAGGATAGGAAATAATCCTATCCTCTTATCAATTATTCTTCTAATTCTCTTTCCTCAAAATTGTAATCAACTACTTTTGGTGCAACTTTAGCGTTTTTTAATGCAGGTGTATCCGGGCGTAGCACTTGATAGACAGCAGCACCGACGATAGTAGAAACTTCTTTTAGCTTATCTAAACTAATTTTATCTAACGTATCTGCTGGAGAATGATAATGAGGTTCAACCGGTGCATGGATAAACAAGGCTGCAGGCAGTCCTATTTCTGCAAATGGAACGTGATCACTCCGCCCTTCCATCCCATATGGAGTGGCTTCCCCCGTGTTAGATAGACGTGCACCCGCTGCTGCTCCAAGATCTGTCACGATATTTTTCTTCCCATCATTTGTGTACATAATTAATGGACCAGCATCCCTGCTTCCAACCATATCCATTTGGAACATTCCGACTGTGCGATTATAGTCTTCTTCAGTCATTCTATTTACAAATTCATAGGAACCCAATAAGCCATTTTCCTCAGCCCCAAATGTGACAAAACGAATATCCGTATCGGTTGGAGCATTGGCAAATACACGTGCAAGCTCAAGTACAGTTGCGGTACCCGAAGCATCGTCATTTGCTCCCGGCGCTCCATCAACGGAATCATGATGAGCACCTACCAGAACTAATTGATCCGTTGATTTTTGTGTTGCTTTTTTTGTTGCTACGACGTTATGGGAAACAGCCTGGTCTGTTTTTGCTCCATCTACTTTTAAGGTTGCTGTTACGGCACCATCTTTCATAGCTTCTATTAAAGCTGCCCCTTGTTCTTTCGTGATTGCTAGAGCCGGAACGTAACCATCGTTGGGTTCACCAAGGGTTCCGTTAATTACGCCATCTACATTGTTATAAATAATCACACCTGCAGCTCCTGCTTTTGCTGCATTCAAGATTTTTTCAGCGAAGGAAAAGCTACCGCGTTGGATTAGAGCAATCTTCCCTGTTACATTTTTGCCCTCAAAATCACTTGGTGCTCCTATACCAGCGGAGACCAGTTCACTCTTAACCTCACCATTCACACCATAAGTAAAGCCCAATGGTACCGGATCAAAGATCATACTACCAACACTTAATTCTATTAAACTAGGCTCTGTATAACTATAAATATTGAATTCTTGTACTTCCGTATCATATCCGTAAGATTCAAATTGTTGTTTTATGTATTCCACTGCTGCATCCTCGGCTGGTGTACCAGCAACACGCGGTACTTTTGAAAGCTCAGCAATATGATTGTAAATGTTTTCTACCTTAATTCGTTTCACAATCTTGTTATCAAACGCCTGATCCGATTGCAGATTGGCTCCTTGTGGCGGTGCTGCCCATACAGCTGTTCCTCCTAAGGAAAGGCTTGCTGCCAGTAAAATTGATATAGATGTTTTTCGTATCAACTAGGATACCTCCTTCTTTTTTCTAAATTTTCAAAATCTATAACTTACATCAAAATACTAAAGGTATTTCTATAGTTTGTCTAACATAATTTTTCGCAAAATTCAGACATCCATATTGTGGAATTTTGGCTAGGTTAGTGTATTTTTAACTTTAACTGTCGAAACAAGAAAATAAATAAAGGAGTAAAATCGTTATGATCTCACTCCCTTATTTTTGTTCAATTGCTCATTCATGTATTTCAAACTCTTATTGCTTACGCTCAAAAACAATTCTCCCGGCAACAACCGTTTTGACGGCTTTTGCTTCAAGCATTTCTTCTGATGTACCTTTAAATAGATCACGGTCAAAAATAGAGAAGTCTGCTGTATAGCCTGGTTTAATTAACCCGCGTTCATGTTCCTTACTAATGGCTTGGGCACTGCCGACCGTATAAGATCGGATCGCTTCAAAGCGGGATATTTTTTGTTCAGGGATATAACCATTATGCGCGTCACCTGGTTTTTTTCTTTCAACTGCCGCATAAATACTTGCGATTGGATTAATCTCTTCTACGGGTGCATCTGTCCCGGAAGCACACATAATCCCTTTATCTAATAAAGTTTTCCACGCATAGGCATATTCAAGACGGTCTTGACCTAGCCGTTTTTCTACCCATGGGAAGTCAGAAGGCACAAACAAAGGCTGGATGTCCACCACAACTGGTAACTTAGTCATTCTTTCGACTAGATCTTCACGTAAGACACAAGCATGAATTAACCGGTCTCTTTTTCCGCTAGGTACAGGATATTTTTCTAATAGGCCAATGATTTGTTCAGCCCCAGCATCCCCAATGATATGAGCGGCTACAGCTTCATTATACGAACGTGCCAGCTTAATTAACTCTTCTAGCTCCTGGTCTGTTTGAATTAAAATCCCTTGATTATTTGGGTTATCAGTGTAAGGCTTGGATAAGGCTGCCGTTGAACCGCCTAATGCCCCGTCCGTAAAGATTTTCATTGCACCTGGTTCGATAAACGGTTCATCAAAATGGACATGATTTTCCATCATTTCTCCAAACACGGCATGATGACGCAATAGATTGACTCGAAAATGATGCTTTTCTCCAACTGTACGTAAAAAGGCCTTCAATGGATTGGTATAATGACCAAAGTAATGCATATCTTCTGTATGACCGCCTGTTAACCCTTTTGATAACATATCATCAATGCAAAGATTCAGTTCATTCACCAATTCTTGGATATACGCTTCCCCAACCCTTGGGATCGCATTGGTTACAGCCATCATTGCATTATCGTAAAGTAGCCCATTTATTCTTCCTTCAGAACTTCGGCCAATTTCACCGCCCGCAGGTGACGGAGAGTTTTCGGTAACACCACCTGCCTCAAGGGCTGCACTGTTTCCTAATACCACATGATGGCACACTCTTGTTAAAAGGATGGGTTCTTTTCGAATTTCATCTAATTCCTGTTTTGTCGGAATTCGACAATCTCCAAAGTTATTATCGTTCCACCCTTCCCCTAATAACCACTTATCTGGTGGGGTTGCCTTTGCCGCTTCTTTAAGCATTTCGAGCATTTCGTCAGCAGAAGACGCTTTAGACAAATCAAGACGAATTAACTTTTCTCCTTGAAAAATCATATGCAGGTGACTATCAACAAAACCTGGGTACATGGCAGTACCTTGTAGATTGATTGTTTCATCCGCCTGATCCATTAGTACCTCAATAGAACCGACAGCTGTGATTTTGTCATTTTCCACAAGGACAGCTTCAACTGTTTCGTTTTCTTTATCCATTGTATAAATGGTCCCACCATACCAAAGTTGTTTCATAAACAATTTCCTTTCCCGATACATTAAATTAGAAATAGAGTGATAAACCTGTTGTCCCTTTATACCATTCTTTGTACCATAATTTTCAATTTTCTTCCAATGCATTTCTTTTGAATCTACATTGTTGGGGAATTTATTATTATTTGTTTTTTCTAATTTATTTTATAAACATTGCTGGACCGATGTACCCTCGACCCATTCATTTGTACTTCCTAATACACTATGAAATAATAAAAATGATAATAATGAATGGTGGAAAGGGGAAATGGCAGATGAAAGTTTTAGTCGTAGGCGCTAATGGACAAATTGGCAGGCAGCTAGTCGAATTATTGGAGAACAGTTGTGAGCATACACCTAGAGCGATGGTACGAACAGAGGTGCAGGCAGATGCTTTTCAAAAATCAGACATTCAAGCTGTGCTAGGAAATCTAGAAGGCAGTGTCGACGAAATTGCCGAGGCCGCTAAAGGCTGCGAGGCGATTGTCTTTACTGCAGGTTCTGGCGGGAAGACCGGCCCAGACAAGACATTACTCGTCGATCTCGACGGTGCCGTGAAAACGATGGAAGCTGCTGAAAAAGCGGGCATCAGCCGGTTTATTATGGTTAGTGCACTTCAAGCGCACCACCGAGAAAATTGGAATGAAGCGATTAAACCATACTATGTTGCTAAGCATTATGCGGATAAAATGCTTGAAGCAAGCAACTTAAATTATACCATTATCCGCCCAGGCGGACTTTTGAACGATCCGGGAACCGGGAAAGTAGCCATCGCTGAAAATGTCACGCGAACCACGATTCCACGTCAAGACGTCGCAAAAACCATTTTCGCTGTACTAAACAATGAAAATACCTTCAAACGTTCCTTTGACCTCGTTTCAGGCAACACCCCTATTGAAGAGGCGCTACTAAGCTTATAGGAAGCACTCTTGCTTCCTCAGTTCATACCCGTTATAACATATTGATCGTAACTTGTTTGATAAGGATTTTATTCATCCAATATTCCTTATTCGCAAAAAAGCGAACAGCTGGGCTGTTCGCTTTTTTATATGGTTGGCGAGGGAAAACAGGGATAGACCCTTACCAGCCTAGATTCGATCTTATAATTTATTGGGTCGATGCACCCGTCCCTTCGACCCATTTTTTTTAAGCTAACTCTCTTTCTTTTACGCTTTCTCTTAGGCTGCGGCTATCTTTTCCATGCAGGTAGTGATAAACAATTATACCGGCAAGGGCAAATATGGAACTATAAAAATATAAGGAGCTGTATCCAATTTTTGCTCCAAGGATCCCAACGATTACGGAGCCGATCCCGATACCTGCATCCATTGTTGAATAGAAGGTTGCAGTGGCAGCTCCCCTTTTTTCAGGAGCAGCAACTGAGATTGCAATGGTTTGGACAGATGGAAAAATTGTTCCCCACCCGAGTCCGATAAAAGCTGCAGATAATAGAAAAATTAACGCACCGTTCGCTTGACTTAGCAGGAACATACCAATGGCAAAGCTTATTATAGATGGAATGATGATAACATTTGCTCCGTACTGATCGAACCATCTTCCAGTAAACGGTCTTGAGATAATCAGCGCGACCACATAAACAATAAAGAAATAGCTTGCTACCTCTGTCAATTGAAGCTCCTCTGCATAAACGGACACAAATGACACAATCGATGAATACACAATTGCAAAAAAGAAGCAGATCAGTGAAACACGAAAGGCTGACAATTCAATTAAATCATTTATATTCAATCCTTTTTTCTTCAATCCCTTTTCCGTTACAGCCTTTTTCTCTTCTTTAGGAATGCTAATGAAGAGTCCTGTTAACACTCCAATAATCACACTGACGAAACTTATGGCAAACATCATGGATGATCCCCATTGGTTGATGGCGAGAAGTCCAAAAAACGGTCCTAATGCCATGGAAATATTCATCATTAAGCCGTAATATCCCATCCCTTCCCCTTTTCTATGTTGAGGGATCAGGTTTGCCACAATCGTTCCCGTTGTTGTTGTGACCATTCCAAAACCTATTCCATGAATCACACGTAAAATCATTAAACTCATAAGCGATGCGGTAAAGAAATACATAAAGGCCGCACCAATATAAATAATAAGTGAGGCTAGAAAAACCTTTTTAAGACCAAAAGATCCTATCCATTGACCTGCAATCGGGCGAATCACAATCGCAGCCACATAAAACACCAAAACAAGTAAACCTGCTTGTGCCGTATTACCTTGTAAATCCTGAATTAAATAAATCGGTATGGTTACAAGCAAATAATAATAATTTAAGAACATAAAAAAAGTAGTCAAACAGACTAGTATATAATCTTTCGTCCATAGACGATTGACCATGATCATTCCTCCCCGTTCAAACATGTTACTCCTAATGTTATCATAAATTCAAATATATTTAAATAATGTTATTAATGTATTAATAGTGTAATAATAGGCTAAATCCCATTACATGACTCATTACTGAAGATATTCCACACAAAAAAACAGACATGCTAATTGGCACACATCTGTCTTTTTTCAATAAATTGTTTTCTTAAAAAGCTTCAATATCAAACTGTGTTTCGTTATCTTTGCCCAACCGTAATTCTGTAACTTTTACAGAAGACGGCATTAATGGATGGCGGCGAATCACTTCTATTTTGTTTTGAATATCCTCTATCAATCTATAATTTCCTTCAAGCCATTCCCTTATCGATCCTTCCGGGAATTCTGGGTTGGCATTACCAAACAAATAATCTAAAGTATGTTGATTATGTTGCAAGGCTTTGCTTTTCTCCATAATACTTTTAATATCTTCTGACTTCTTTCGATCCTCTTTGTCGTGAACGATAAAAATATCTTCAATATTTTTTTGATATACATGTAAAAGAATATCCCGCATTAAATCGCCGTAGGGTTGTATTCGATCTAGTTCATCGCTTTCTATGATAAGGATCTCTTCTGGAAGAATATGATATCTTTGTTTTACATAACGAAAATCTATTTTCTGTTCCATTCCGACTACAAATAGTACTTTCTTATTCACTTTTAAATGCATCAAATCCCTCCTTGGATCATTCAAGCTGACAGCTATATATGTAATACGATTAAAATAGACCTTTTAAACTAATTGATGTTGTAAATCACCTGACAATTTAAAGATCATGATTCGTTCTCCTGTTTGTGTACTAATATCGGTGTAAAAACTTAAGACATCAAAACCGGTTGTCTCAAAAATAATTTGCTTTAGTTCTTCGACACCGGATTCCACTAAGCTATTTCGGTTTTCTTTTACAGTTAATAGCCCCTTTTTGTCTTTACATAGTGAATATTCAGCAGGAGTTAGGATTCCGCGAAGACTGACAATGATCATATCTCGTAAAATGTCTGATTTGACAGATACCGAACCCCTTCCAAGATAATTCTTCTCCCAATGGGTTAGAGTTTTACTAATTTCTGCTTCAAGGGCCCCTTTTGTTTTATCCATATACCTTCACTTTCCTCTTTCCTAAAATCAAGATAAAAAATTCGTCCAAAATAGTTAATATAATTTACTATAAGCAGAACATACCTTTCAACTGGGAAAGTGGTTAGGACCAGCTTACCCAGTTGCCATCATCATCAATTGACGCAAGACGAATCCATCCGTTATAGACTTTTTGATGAAAGGTATGGTCTTGCTTTAATAACTTTTCGATATACTCCTTAGGAGCCTGGATGACCACTAACAATCTTAATGGAATATGATAAAGCTCATGATCAGAAGTCATGACAGATTGCCATGGAAGTCCTGGTAATAAGTCACTGGAGTTCCCTTGCATCACACCAATACCGGAAGTCACTGTTTGCGTTCTTTTATTCCCGCTTCCATAATAATGCGGAGCAACAGTGGATGCATAATATTGCAGGTTAATCCATTGGGTTACCGTTGCAGGTCCTTTAATAATGTTAGCCAAAATCGTACCATTATTATCCTTCTGCCAGTTATAATTATGGAGAAATGCTCTTCCTTCTAACTGACACTCTTTCGTGAGCTCACGTTTTCCAATAATAAATGCAGCATTACGTGCAAGGCCCCATTCCGGCCGTACCTCGCTCCAATCTTCTGCAAATCTCTCAGCTTCAAGCGTTGGATGTTCCCCTTTATATCCAATATTCGGAAGCTGCATCAACCGTTCCGCACTCACTTCCTCTCTCACCTTAGGCAGTACCGTTTGAATTTGCTCAAATGCTTCCCTTGCTTTTTCTGAAAGCTCTGGGACATAGATGAAGCGTAATTCATCAGTAGATGTTACATGCTCGGCAGCAATAAAAATCGTATCCTGCGGAATGATGATTCCTTCCATTGCAAGAGCCTGCCTTACTTCCTTTAGATTACACAGAGCAGCTAATACTCGTGCATTAAATTCACTGGATGCCCCGCCGCACGCACCACAGTCAAGTGAGGAAGCATATGGATTATTGGTACTGTGACTTCCATGACCGCAAATAACCACTAATGGAGCAAAATTTTCTGTCAGTCCCATCATTTTCAGTGCCTGTCTGGCATAGGTTACTTTTTCCTTCTCAGTAAAGCCGATGGATAACTCTGTATCCGATTGGCCGATGTTGAGTGTGAGTTCCGCAGCAGGTTTACGAAGCCAATTTTCACGAACTTTTCGGAAGGCAGCTCCAGCTCTCCGCGGGACAATACTGCGGGCAAGTGTTTGGAAAGTAAGCCATGGACCGCTTATTTCCGGTAGCATTAAGCCTGCAAGTACATGATGTTTCATGCCCTTAAAAGTACTGCTGGATGCATGTACTGCTCCCAATCGCTGTTGAAATGGTTCCAACTCGGGCTCCCTTGAAATTTCTTTTACTTGCATTTGCGGTTTAAACATCACCGGTAATGAAGGGTGGCGATGTTCACTGCCCAACTTGCACGTTTCGATTGGTAATCCGAAAAATCCGGCTGTTCCAAGGGTCGCAAATGGACCTGATGCTTCGAGCTTACGGCGAAAAGGCTCTGAACGGACATCAATGCAAAAGGCCAATTGTACAAGTGCTGACTGATTTTTGCGTTCGGCTTCATGGTTTACATTGGATGAAATCAATTTTTTCAAATCATCCTCGTAC
This sequence comes from Niallia oryzisoli, assembly GCF_036670025.1. Classification (NCBI taxonomy): domain Bacteria; kingdom Bacillati; phylum Bacillota; class Bacilli; order Caryophanales; family Bacillaceae; genus Niallia; species Niallia oryzisoli. Next base: position 3,787,400 of record NZ_CP137640.1, read on the forward strand.
GTTTTTTCCCATGCTTCCAGCCAAAGTCGATTTCGCAGAATATTATCAAAACGATAGGCAAGTGTTAAACGTGCTTTTATTTCAGTCCCAGAAAGTTGAGCCCAAGATTCAATGGGCATATCCCCCCATTGAATCCATTTAGCGATTAACGGCTCTAGTGTCATTTGATTCGCCTGTTTTTGCTGCTGCAAAGGCAAATAAGGTTTAATAATAGCCCATTCCAGCCATAGACGAACAGCTAAATATTCTATTAACAAAGTTCTATCCTCATCTGATTGCTCCGTTCGCCAAAGCATCATGCCCGCCCATCCTGGTAAAGCAAGCAGATGAGCTTCTAGATATTCTTGTATGTCTGTAAAAGGAATTTCTAATCTCAATAAAACTTCCTCCAAAGCACGATCTGCCTCATCTGGTATATTACTTAATCTTTCGCGTACAGTAGGCTTCAGCGCTGGATCATGTTTAACTAGTCCCTTCCATGCAGAATAAAATCCCTCTTTGCGGTTTGGCATCGACCATACAGCCTGTGAATCCAAGTATAATTTACACCACTTGATCATATGGGAATTGAGAACTTTTGCAACCGTCGTCCGCTCTTGATTTTCAAGAAGCTGACTGTAGGTTTGAACTAAATGTTTTTCAGTCATTTTGGGCTTAAAACGATTTAATTTCATTGCCCAATTTTTTAATTCGGCTATTGATATCGATTCAGTAGATGGTTTATCCCCTCTGAGGGCAGCCAAGCAGTATTCTTTTGCAACATCACGGGATAACGCAAGGTTCTGATCATCAAGCCACTTTTCAAGTCCTATTTCAAGAAATTCTTCCTTAATTTCTCCATGTTCCAAGCCTGATTTTATCAAAGATTCATTCGGATAAATATCAACATCGCCAATATTTTTTAGAAAACGAGCGGTCTTCTCAAATGTTTGATGTTCCATTCCTGCCCATGGATGTCTTGCCGCAAACGCGGTGATAGGTCCTAATGGCACGATGACGGAGCTTGCTGTCTCCACCAGTTCATTCACATTCAAATCAAGCTCGTTTAACTTTTTTTCAACATGTAATGTCTTATTTAATGTTAATACTGAATTCATCCTTTTTCCCTCCTTGCGACATGTATTGCGTTAAATACTTAGGATGGCTTTCAACCGCAGCTTGATTTGGTTCTCCTAACTGTACAAGCCAAAGATAGAGAATCGTAAACCCTCTTGAAGTTCGATTTCGAGACAGCCATAGACCGATCGCACTTCCGATGAACAAAATAAACATAAGGCATAGGAAAGCCGGTATGGAAGGCTGTGCTCCTGTTCCAATGGTTTCATGTAACAGATGATGAAATCCTGTATGCACTAGGCCATATACCAATGCACCAGCGATAAATAGTATTAATCCAGAAATCCGACCGATCCGTCCGTGTCCAAATACGATAAGCTGCATCCAAGCAAACGACACGGAAAAGCCTAAGATGATGGCACTAATCAGCTGATAAGCATCTTCAGGAGAGGCCGCCCAAAAACCAATCGCTGCTAAGATTCCAAACATGATTCCCGAAAATTTCCCTATGAATGAGGCTGGCTTTTTTGACTTTTTCAATGGTTGATCATGATGAAGGGCAGAGCCTGCCTGCAAGAAAAGAGTTGATTTAAAGAGACCGTGTAGTACAGCATGAATAATCGCTGCAATATAGGCACCTAACGCACACTGAATCAGCATGAATCCCATCTGTGCAATCGTCGATCCTACCAGCTGTCTTTTATAGTCCACTTGAACGAACATAATGCCCGTTCCAATTAATACAGAAACGGAAGCTAGAATCAGCAACGGAATCTGTGCGATGGATCCGTTAAATAACGGGGCGAAAAGAGTTAGAAGGATCCCGCCAGCATTGACAATACCAGCATGCATAACTGCTGAAATAGGAGTTGGAGCAACTGCTGAGTCTAATATCCAGCGCTGAAATGGCCATTGCCCTGCCGGAATTAAGACAGATATGACCAGCAGCAGGTTAATACAGGTTTTTTCCCATGTCTCTAAAAGTGCTAGACTATCTTGGGTCATCACCTGTGACAGCTGCCAGTATCCTGTTGTTTGAGTTAACCATAGGATTGCTGCAAGCAGGACAAACCAACTAATTGTAAAATAACGACCCATCGTGGATGCAGCCTTTTTTGCTACTTGCCATTCTTTTTTTAATCTGATGGTTAAAGTCAGGCCAAGAAGTGTTGTTCCCCAACAGATTAATAGAAGACGAAGATCGTCGCTGAGCCAAGCAAGTGAGCCGGCAGCCGTAGTAAGTGTCAAAAGAGAAAAGTATTGACGATAGGAGCGGTCACCAACTAAGAAATGAACGGAGAAGCGTTGTACAATGAGACCCACTGTCAGAACAAATACGGCCATCAGCCATGTTAAAGTATTAAAATGTAAAGGTCCCCATATGATATTGTCCACATGAAAAATAAGAGCAAGCAGAGCAACAAGCGGAGGCAGTGTTAGCACTCCAATGTGGATTCGAACATAATTCAATGAGACCTTTGGTATTAATAGAATGATAGAACTGCATAATGAAATGACAAGAAAAATACTGTATAAAATTGGCAGGTATTCTAACATCTTCCCCCCTCCCTTTCATGCATGCGATAATGGTTTTTCAAATCCTTCATGTAGCAACTTCCTTTCAAGCTCATAATCTTAAAAAAACAAAAAACCGACAACTTCAATGATTTAATAGTCAGTTTATGACCATTAAATACATAGGAAATTGTCGGTTTACTATCAACTAGCCCTTTTAAGGCTTTTATCAGTCTACCTTCATATGAAATTATCAGAAGGGGAAATATCCCCAAATTACTTTATCGAATCCCTGTTTATATAGATTTATTTTTTCATCTACTCAATGATGATTCATTAACTAAATGCTAAAATAATCGTATATTGATAGGAAAAATTTATAAAATTAATATAGGTGTTATATTACTCTTGTTCAAAGATTCTGTCAAGTATTGACTTTTGATTTTTTGCTTTTTTTTATACTAGTTCCTCAGACTTTACTTTTGTTTAACAATGAACCTTTTTCGCTGCGAGTGCTGCATGATCCGCAATAATTGTTACGTTTAGATGTTTTTTTAATACAGATACAGGATTTTTTTCTGTTATGTCACCTTCAAGCAGTTGTGCTAAAGCCTCACTCTTTTTTTCGCCTGAAACAAGGAGCAGAATTTCCCTTGCCTTCATAATGGTAGCAATCCCCATTGAAATTGCCTTTGTTGGTACTTGTTCCAGACTGGAGAAATACCTGGCATTAGCTTCCCTTGTAGATGGTGTCAACTCAACTACATGTGTCTTCGAGTCAAATGGCGTACCCGGTTCATTAAATCCGATATGTCCATTGCTTCCAATTCCAAGCAGCTGCAAGTCGATTCCGCTTTTGTCTTCAAGCAGCTTTTCATAGTCCAGGCATTCTTGCTTAATATCACGGGCGTTACCGCGAGGAACATAGGTGTTTGATTTCTGAATATCAATATGGTCAAACAGCTTTTTATTCATAAAATAACGATAGCTGTTCGGATGATCCCCTGCAAGGCCGACGTACTCATCCAGATTAAACGTTGTCACATGGCGATAAGATGTATCATTCTGCATGTAGTCTTCAATTAAATTGCGATAGGTACCTTCGGGTGTACCGCCGGTAGCCAGTCCAAGCGTGATTTTTTTCGATGTATGGATTTTATTGGCAAGATATTCTGCAGCCTTTGCACTCATTTCCTCATAGTCTTTTGCTTCAATCAATTTCATGGCCCATTTCCTCCTTTTTATATGCAAGCACCCCGCGGCAAAATGTCATGACAATGTCCAAGTTCTCATCAAGAATAACGATATCTCCGTCCTTCCATTTTGCAATGCTGCCTTTCCGATCAAAAATGTTTAATTGTTTTGCCGGATTCTCCGAGGCCATTTCAATCACCTCTTCAAGTGTACATCCTGTGTAGTTCAATATATTTTTTGCGGCGGTCCCGAGTTTTAGAATACTGCCTGCCAGTGTCCCATCACGAAGTACAGCTTTCCCATCTTGTATGGTAACGTCCTGACCTCCTAAATCGTAGTGGCCGTTTTTCAAGCATTTTGCCCGCATCGAATCCATAATTAAAATCAGACCATGACTGCCTTTTTGCTTATAGGCAAGCTTCACCTTTTCAGGCCGTACATGAACGCTATCAACAATGATTTCTGCCTTCAATTCATCTGCAGGAAGGCTGCTCCGACGACGCCTGGTTCACGATGGTGCAATCCCCTCATTTGGTTAAATAGATGTGTCACATGAGTAGCTCCTGCCCTACCGCTTCCATTACCTCATCATAGACCGCATCCGAGTGACCGATAGAAGCGACAACCCCTGTTTCTTTTAGATAACGTACCAGCTCATACCCTCCTGTTTGTTCGGGAGCCAAGGTGACTAGTTTATTCTATCCTTTGCTATAGACTGTTATTTCTTAAATAGTTCAAGGTTAGGATCAACAATATGATCTTTTGGTTGTACGCCTGCATTTTTCGGATTGACAAATGGGCCTTCTAGATGAATGCCCATAATTTCCGCTCTGCCAGCCTCTTGTGGTCTTTCCATATACTTGTTTGCATTTGAAAGTGCCTTTTCAATTTCCGAACGGGTTTGTGTATTCGTAGTGGCTAAAAAACTCGTTGTCCCTTCAGCAGGAAGTGCTTTTGTCATCATGTCCAGTGATTCCGAGGTCGCATCCATCTCGTCTGCACCACTCACACCGTGAATGTGGACATCAATGAAACCGGGAACTGCTATATAGTTGGAAGAAAGAGCAATGATCTCACATGGCTCCTCCTCTACTAATTCCTCCAATGGTCCAATCTCGATTACTTTTTGCTCCTTTAGCTTTATATATCCGTACTCTATTTTCCTATTCTCAGAATAAATTTGAATACCCTTTAGTAAAATGGTTCTATTAGGCTGATTCATCTTTATTTCATCCTAACAATTCCGTTCATGCATTTCATCATTTACGCGGGAAGCTCCTTTTGACTCTTCAATTGAAAAAAGGATAGCAAACACACTATCCTCCAAAATGGCTTAACGGTTAATAAAATGATGGTTATAATAAAAAGATTAAATTAACTATGTCAGGTCATTTCATGCCCACTTAACCAAGGTTCCACTTGGTTATCTTAAACTCCCCCTCACCGTGAATGATAATCGTATCGTCCTTTGGATTTGGAAAGTAACGGGCGGTAAAAACCTCTTCACCCTCATTAATAAAAATCTCTAATGAAGAGTGATCCATAAAAATATGAAGATTTGATACAGAAGATATTTTGCAGGTTCTTGTTTCTAAAGCACTAGTCTTTAGATTTCTCCTTTGCAAACGTATTTCCCCTTTATCCGAATCAAGAATGAGGTTGGCTTCATTCCGGAAAGAGATTTGAAATGGTTCTTTTCCCATGTTTAGTAATTCAAGGAGTAATTCGGATGATTGACCCCCTTCAATATGAACAGGTTTTCCTTTCATCTTGTCTATTTTCACTTCTAGCTTATCTTTTCGAAGCGTTTTTAATTCGTCCACCGGAGCTTGATAAATTTTGCCTTCTTTAAGCTGTAATACTCTTGGTATCGTTAAGGCATGCACCCAATGATTAGATATCGTCGGTTGATAGATTTCCATTTCATCTGTTATTCCCATCCAGCCATAAAGAATCGTTCTTCCCGATTCATCTGTAAATGTTTGCGGGGCATAAAAGTCAAAACCTCGATCTAACTCTGTAAAAGACCCATGCTGAAAGTCCGAATGATCATAGTCTAATTCTCCAATAAAATACCCTGATTGAAATAAATTCTGGTATATATAGCCGGATGGCTTCAGCCCCTGTGGTGAAACCAATAATACATCCTTCCCATTTAAATGAATAAGATCTGGGCATTCCCACATATAGCCGAAATCGCCAATCCCATTCATTCCTGAGCCAGCAATGTTTCCTAATTCCTCCCAATGATATAAGTCTTTTGAAGTGAACAAAACGACAGTTCCTTTTTCATCCAACGTCTGGGCACCAACAACCATATACCAGCGATCATCTTTTTTCCAAACCTTCGGGTCACGAAAATGCGCAGTATAGTTTTCCGGAAGCTTTAGGACGGGTCCATGTTTTTCAAAGTGGACCCCATCCGAAGATACCGCTATGCATTGATAGGTTTCTCGTGTACCGTCTTCTCTCTTAACATTTCCCGTATAAAAGAGATAAAGCTTTCCATCCGATTCAACGGCGCTCCCCGAATAACAGCCGTTTCTTTCATACCATTCACTTGGAGCTAGTGCAATGGGTTCCTCCTGCCAATGAACCATATCACTTGACGTGTAATGCCCCCAAAACTTCGCTCCATGCGAGGTCTCAAATGGGTTCCATTGATAAAACACATGGTAAACGCCTTTGTATTGAATTAATCCATTTGGATCATTTAACAAACCAACTGGAGGCATAAGATGATACGCTAATCGGTAAGGATCATTCTTAACTGTTTCTCTGAATTTTTCCACTTCATTGTAAGCCTTTTGAACAAGGAGACCTTCTTTCTCTTTCATGGCTAACCTCCCTAGCTGTGTCTTCAAAAAGAAAAGGCAAGATTGAACTTGCCTTCCCCATCCTATTGTTCAATTTCATTCTTTACTTTATCTGAATAACCGAACATCCAAGTCAGGATAAAGGCTACAGCAATCGCAATGACGTTTACTAAAATATATTGGAGTATTTGTCCATTTAAATAAAGCAGGGCGCCGGGAATCACTGTCACCGCCATACCTGTTGCCTTTAATCCAAGAATTGAGGCAGTAAATCCACCTGCCGCACCGCCAATTAGTCCCATAATAAATGGTTTACCGTAACGCAGGTTAACCCCGAAAATAGCTGGTTCCGTAATTCCTAAAAAGGCTGAGAAAGAAGAAGGCAGGGCCAGTGCTTTTAATTTAGCGGACTTTGTCTTTAGTCCAACTGCTAGTGCCGCTCCACCCTGGGCAGCAACCGCGCAAGTTACAATGGCGTTGTAAGGATTATTTTTGAACTCAGCTAGCAATTGAATTTCTAACATGTTGAAAACATGGTGAACACCTGTTATAACAATAAGCTGATTCAACCCGCCAATTAAAAATCCACTAATCCCAAACGGCCATGAAAGAACGTATGTCGCCACGGTTAAAATTCCTTGTTCCACAGTATGGAAGATCGGACCAATGATTAATAAAGATAAAACAATCATAATTAGAAGTGTAAGAAACGGCGTAATAATTAAATCCAAAGCTTCAGGCACGCGTTTTCTTATCGCTCTTTCAAGTTTTGCTCCAATAATTCCGGCAATAAATGCTGGTATGACAGAACCTTGGTAACCAACAACTGGAATAAAGTCAAAGAAACGAAGGGCCTCTGCATCACCGCCTGCAACCGCATACGCATTCGGTAAAGCAGGTGAAACAAGCATCAGTCCTAGTATTAATCCAATAATCGGTGTTCCTCCAAAAACTCTAAAAGTTGACCAAGCAACAAGAGCCGGCAGGAAAACAAAGGCTGTATCTGTCAACACTTGAGTAAATAGCAGGAAGTTCTGTGAAACATCGTCAGGACTCATGCCGAATAAAGCTAGTATTTGTTCCTGCATGACTAATCCGCGCAGGCCCATAAATAGCCCCGTAGCTACCAGGACAGGGATAATCGGAACAAATACATCCCCAAAGGTTCGAATCGCCCGTTGAAATTTAGAACCGCTTTTTACTGCTTCTTTTTTTAGATCAGATGTGGACTTTGTATCCAGACCAAGGCTGGATACTTCTTCATAAATTTTATTGACCGTACCGGTACCGAAGATAATTTGATATTGTCCGGAATTAAAGAAAGCTCCCTTTACCTTGTTAATCTGCTCAACTTGTTCCTGGTTGATTTTTTCCTTATCATTGACCATTATGCGAAGTCTAGTTGCACAGTGGGCGACCGATTGAACATTCTCTTTGCCCCCGACTGCTTCTATCACGCTTTCCGCAATTTTTCGGTTTTCTGACATGTTATTCCCCCCTATTTTACATTTGAAACCGATTCCATAATTTCTATATAATTTATGAATATCTTTTGGAACGATATTCATTATTATTCTTTTATTTTCGTAGGGAATCGATTCCATACCTTTTAAAAAAATAGAATATTGATTAATATTGAGTTATTTTACGCGTTCATTATGGAATCGATTCCACAAAACTTAAAAATAAAGTGTAATCGTAAAATCCATTCTGCATAGTATGGAATCGATTACACTGTTATTATATACTGGACCGTTCTAGAAGTCTATACTTAATCGTCCTAATTGTTTCATGGTAATTCCCACCATTTATTTGCTCTAACAATAAATTAGCCGCCTCACGCCCTGCATCTTCTATTGAAAAATCGATCGTTGTTAACGCTGGGGTAATAAATTTAGATAGTTCAGACGCTCCCATCCCTGCAACTGCGATATCATCAGGTATAGATAAACATATTTCTTTGATATATTGTATCGCTCCAATCGCCAATCGGTCCGTTACAGCAAGTACTGCATCGGGCTTTTGTTTAGAAAGAGCCATAATAGCCTTCATACTTTGATAACCGGAAACTACGTCAAATTTTCCTTTTTGGATCCAGCTTTCCTCTACAGGTAAATGATTTTCTTTCATTGCATCTAAATAGCCTGATTTCCGACAATATCCAACAGATCTATCCTTTTCGTCTACCCCGATAAAGGCAATGTTTTTATTCCCTTTTTTAATTAAGTAATGAACCATTTCTTTGGAAGCTTGATAGTCATCAAAGAGGACATTGGCTAATCCGGAGATATATTGTCCAACTGTAACAAATGGGATTTTTAACTTGAAAATCTCTTCAACTAATGTCCGATTGATATTAGTCGCTGATAAAATAATTCCATCGACATGTCTGCTTTTTAGCAGCTTTAAATATTCGATCTCTTTCTCAGGTTCAAGATTTGTATTCGTCAGTAGAATTTGATAACCTTCCATTGCAAATATTTCGTCCAATCCCTTTACAAGACGACTCGATGTTTCCGTACTAATTTTAGGGAGAATGACGCCAATCACCTTTGTCTTTTTTGTACGTAATGCCTTAGCATTTTCACTAGGAATGTACCCCGTCTCTTCAATTACCTTTAATACTCTTTTTTTAGCTTCCTCACTAACATAACCAGAGCTATTTAGGACTCTGGAAACCGTTGTCCGAGATACATTTGCCCTTTCAGCTATTTCTTTAATCGTTATCATGTAATGTCCCCCGAACCACAACAATTGTCATACAACTATTTTACACAAATTAGCATAAAAGAAAAGAGGCCAGAAAAGAACCAGAGGGACAGGTCCCTTGTTCCAATTAGTTAGATTTTGGGACGCAGTGCCTGTCCCTGTGTATCTTAATCTGGTAAAATTTTGACTGACAACTGATGACCAAACCATACAATCGCGATACTAATGAGTCCATATGGCAGATTAATAGCCAAATCCATAAAGCTAATAATATCTTCATTCAATAATCTGTAAAATAAGTAGACGGAATACGGCAGCGTAACGATTATGGCACTGCCCACTCCAAGTGCATAAACACCAAAAAATAGGGTTTGACCGATATGAGAAAATATGTGGAGAAAAAATAATACATTTACTCCTAAGAATAAACCGTAAAATCCTTGTTCAGCGGCAAGATACGAAGCGATGATGTAGACAATAAATTGCATAAAGACTGGAATTGAAAATCTTGCAGCATTTGTTTTTGATAAATCCTCAAATACTTTAATCATCCTTCCTGGCACCTTTGGTTTTAACCTTACATAATTCTTTTTAAACCAAGCCTCTACAAAAATAATTTCTTCAAAATCATGCAGTAAAAACGTAATCGGAAAAAACCAAATTAATGTATTCAGGCTAATTTGCGAATGAAGCCATTCCAGCATTACAAGCTCCCCTTTCTTAAAGTTGAACCTGTTCATTAACAGGAAAAGAAATCAACACTTCTCTTAAGTTTATCTAAAGTTATTATACTTTATCTCCAGATTTTACTAATATACAATAATCTTACTTATCCCTCCTTGGCAAGGATAATTAGGCTATCTAAAAAATAGAGCAAAAACCCCTGCTTTCAAAAAGCAGGGGTTTTCATCCTTTCGTCATAAGAGCTTATTCATACCTTTTTGACGGGAAAAATATCGTTAGGGAAAGATCATATTAAATTGAATCAAAGGAGTTTAGGCAGAGACTCCAGGTTTATAGTCCAGTCCCATCTTCTATTATCTGTCATTCATACGGGACAATGAACCTATGTCCTTATTTTTGTGGTGGAAAAGAAGGAACTCATAATACACTAGGAATAGAGAAATAACGAGCAAATAAGTGGGAAAAGAATAGGCCAATCTCCAACCATGATAGGTAAAGACATGTAATCTTACAATGACAAATTCAAAACCAATAGCAAAGAGGGCCCAGCATAAAATATAAAGGACAATCTTCGTTTTCTTCGGTCTAAGCCACTCATAAAAATAAACGCAAAGAAATCCGAACGGAATATAAACTCCACTTAATAGAATATCAAACACTTCATACTTCTCCGAATCATTAAGTCGATATACATCATAGGGAGATATGGCAGCAATGCTATGGTCGATGATGTTCGGGATAGCCAGACTTAATAGGACAATTAAGCAAGAAACTTCGGCTGGCATTCTTTTAGGCAGCTTCACCAGGAAAAGACTCAATATTAGAACAATGATAATAAACCATTCATTTTGATCAAAGTGTTTCGGTAAATATAGAAACATGGGTACCAAAACTCCTTTCACATAAATTCCCTCCTAAATCTCATCCATAAAAAGTAAGAAACGAGCAACGTAAAAGAATTCTCAATAAAAGAATAGACAATATTCCACTTTACCTCATGATAAACTCCCATTTTGAGCAAAGCATATTCATTAAGAATGAAAATGAATATTGCCACAAAAAGAATGGTATATTTTGCCTTTTTTCGATTGAACCTCAACGAAATCTCAAAAAAGATCACTGTCAAAAGCGGAAGTAAAATTAACCTATCATTTGCATAAGTCCAAAAATCCCCTATTTTCGTTGAGATTTTTATCCAAGTTAAATTCACGTATATGATCCAAGATAACGGGTGCATGAGCAGCCATACGACAAGCCAGATAAAAATGATTTCAAAAATATGCATTTTTTTAGTCGTTACACAAAAAGTAATCAAAATGAGTAGAGTGATGGAGGATAAAATGGATATATTCATAAACTCCCCTTATTTCAACAAGTTATGGGATAAATCAAAAATATTCCATAAAATAATAAGCCACGTAATGGAATATGCCCAAGCTAACAGTGGTTTATAATGATGGACCCAAAGAATAACAAACATAACAAGATCAAAAATCAATGACCACCAAATTGTCCATCCGTGGAAATGATGAATCAAATCATACTGAAGATTAATGGCTTCCATGATTATGTAAATGAAAACCAAAAAAAGAATCCAATAGATTTGCTTACTCTTTTCATTGGGAAATTTCCCGAGATAAATCAAGATCGTAGAGGGATAGTTAACTGCCATGACAAGAAAATTGATCACTAAATGTCCAAACAAAATCTAATCTCCAAATATCGTTTCATGATATTCCTACATTCGGTAATCATGCAGTAAAGCGTTCTTTAAAAGATCCCCGCCGATAAAAAATAAGATGGTAGGATAATACATCCTCCAATTTAGCCAATCTCCCCATCTCATAGCTGCAAGTAAAAATAACAACGCATGGAAAAGATGCATATTGTAACCACCCAACTATTTTTCTTAATTATTATCATTATTTCTAAAGAGATAGGAATTAACCAAAGAAATTGTAAAAAGCGGCATAAGCAGTAGAAACTTCCTGTCAACACTCACTTTGTTCATCAAAACAAACTTTTTTAAATCTGCCTACTTCCTGAGAAAAAAGATAAAAGGAAAGGTGCCAGACACACAATCCACTATTGGGACGGTACCTGGCACCTTTTTCCTTCTATTTACCCATCTGCCTTTAATTTCATACCCAAATGCTCTTTTTCTAGTAAAAAGGTAACCATCAGACTTCCAATAATCGCCCACAATGGTGCGCTGATGTTGAAAAAATTCACGCCTGACATGCCAATGATCAAAGCAAAAAAAGCACCCATTTGAAATTTACTGTCAGAAAAAGCGGTTTTCAGTGAATTAATTAGAACACCTAACATGGCCAATCCAGCGATTACCGTCACGATTACGCTAGGCATGGCGATAACAAAAGGAACAACAAGGGATGCCAATAGTCCGTATCCCGCATAAATCACTCCATTTAAGAACCCCGCTGCATACCGAACTTCTTTTTCTCCTACCTCTTTAGAAGCATTAATCGCCGTTGCTGGTCCCGCGATATTGATCGCATGAGCACCAAAGAAAGCAGCAATCACTCCGATAGCTGAACCGAAAATAGCCATGGCATTGTTCGGTGGATTGTACCCTTGAGCCATTAGAACTCCTGATGCCTGTGCATTTTCAGAACAAATGATGAGTAATGCAAGTGGAATACTGATCGATACGATGGCTTCTATACTAAATACCGGCCAGATTACCTGCGGAAGGATAAAAGAACCTCCCATATCTTGAAATTGAAATGCATCCATAAAAAATGCCAACGAAATAGCCACTACTAAGGCTGATAATACAGGCGGTACCTTTTTGAAAAATCGTGATGAAAGTAAAAATGCCAAAATCGCTGAACCTGCAAGAATGGGTGAAATTGTAATCGATGTGATCATATCTATCGCAAATCGAATCATCACACCAACAATCATTCCCATAACAATTGGGATAGGCATCCACTTCATTAGTTTATCAATTAGGCCTGATAGACCGAGTAAAATGACAAGAATATTGGCGACGATATATGCTCCGATCGCTTCATTCAAAGAAAAATGGGTTAAAGACCCCGCCACTAAAACCGTTCCCGCAATCGTATAGGCACCTGTGATAGGCTGACGATACCTTAATGCCAGGTACATACCAAGTAATCCGCTGAAAAAATAAACAGCGAACAACCAACTGATTGTCTGTTCATACGTCAGACCGCCGCTCGTGGCAGCTCCAATAACAATTAAAGCAGGTCCTGTACTGCCAAAAATAGAGGCCACGACCGCTGAACTCACGGTATTGATATTGATTGTATGGCGTAAATCCTTCAAATTCGTCAGGAAATGATTCTCCTTCATAGATGCTTCCTCCCATATTATATTTTGACTATGTATATTTAGTTTTATTTTTAAAATTTGAATATTTCGATTGAAGCAGTTCGCCAATAAACTCGATCGGAACACGAAAAATGGATAAATAGGATAGGACAGATTGTAATACATATCCAAACTACACATTATGACTATTAAAATACAAATATATTTCGAAACGATACGTTCTGTTTTATATTATATATAAAAAGGGAATTTTTGCAATATTAATATCTTTATATTTTTCATTGAGTTTATAGTAACGGATTGTATACAATCATTGTAATGAGGTTGAACGTAGGAACAATATTCATGTAAGCGAGGAATGAAAATGGCTGAAAAAAAACGATCGAAACAGCACTCACCTGGGAGACCGCGAAGTGAGGCGTCTAAAACCGCAATTCTAGAAGCAACCGTTGAATTACTAGAAGAATCGGGATATGCAGCATTGACCATTGAAGCGATAGCTTCCCGTGCAGGTGTTGGCAAATCCACAATCTATCGCTGGTGGTCTAACAAAGATTTTGTTATTTTTGATGCTTTTCTGCTCTCGACCGAAACCACCTTATTCTTTCTTGAAGAAGGCTCACTTCGTGAAAATTTCCGGCAGCAGCTTCAAAGCCTTGCCACAACGTTGAACAGTGCCCTTGGACGAACAGTTGTTGGTCTTGTAGCAGGCAGCGGGGACAAATCAGAAATCGCCGCGGCCTTCCACAACCATTTTCTGAAATCCCGCCGAGAGGACGCTAAACGAGTGATAAAACGTGCCATTACGGAGGGTGAAATCCAATTCACCCCTAATTTGGATATCGTGGCGGATATGTTCTATGGACCCGTCTACTATCGACTGCTTATTCAAAAGAAAAATGTTGATTCCACTTTTATTGATACATTAGTAGATCAAGTAATGAAAAGTATTTGTGGGTCTGAGGTACGTTGACTAGGTCTGATTTTCAATAAATCAAATTTAGGTCAATGTCCTTTCTTCAATCTAAAACAAATAAAAAGGGACCTCGTTGATTCTCGAAAGATTCACAAGGTCCCTTGCTATGAGATAATTTTCATTATTATATTTCCCTTCAGTTTATCTTCTTTGATTTACACTCTTTGAATTGAGTCTGACTGCGAGGGTTCATTTGCTTCATTAGATACTTCAGGTATTGATTCAGGTCAAATTGATCATCCTTAATAAAATGTTTTAATACAGCTTTACTTTTTCTCATTTTCTCCTCCTTCCCACGACTTTCGCTAATTTATTTCTTAGCCTGATAAATTTAAAATAATATTTTATTATGGTACTAGCCCCACCTTCGCCGTAATACCATGATGGCCACGCGCGCCATTTCCCTGTGTTTATTATAAGTGGAAACGTTTCCAGTACTCAAGGATTTCCGTACCTCATGTTTCGACAGGGTCTTTCTACAAGGTTTGAGGCTTTATTGGTTCAATCCATATCAGAAGCCGAAAAACATTCATGATTGTAGTCACCACAAGTGTTTTCGGCTATTTCATTAATAAGTAATAAAAAAATAGATGAATAAGGATTGACACGGCTACCACATTGTACCAATTAATGACGAATTTAGTTTCTTTTGGCTGGATTACACCTAATGCGACGATATTCCAAAATAATTTAGAATAAAGCCACTTTCTTTTTTTTATATCTTTTGATTCTTTTAATTTTCTATTTTGAGTTCTTGCCCATACGATGACAATGATAATGTCAAGAACTGCTCCGATTGTAACAGCTATCATGACAAATTCGTTTGAAACCTTCCACTTTCTCTTATTCTGTTTTTCCACTTCTTGTTGTTTTTCATATATTTCTAATGCATCTTTAAAGGTTGGATCCACTTCTTCTGAAATAATGGATTCATTGATTTTAGGAAAATCAATGAATGTTACACTTGCAATGATGGAAAACATAAACAATTAATAGCCTGCAAAAAATAGGAGCGTCAGGTTGTTTGATTTTTTAGGAAGACTCACCTTTATCAACCTTCCTCTTTAAGTGTTTTAATTTTTTTCTCAAATGTAAAAACGCTTTTGTTTTCTTCCTTTATGGTGGCTAATTCCTTTTCATTTATCTTACTATTTATCTACAAAATAAGTATACATTTCCAATTTTAAATCACTCTTAAGATTAACTTAATTGAAACTTACAAAAAAGTATTGGGCACCATCCAAAAAATGTGAAAGGCAGCTTTTCTTAATCGATCGTTACCTGCTTAATATTCTCGTTAGCAATGTGAGTCATTGCCTTTTCTCCTAAAGGGTCTTGAAATTGAATGATGTAAAATACTCCTTAGGACGTTCCATTGACCTCAAAACGAAGTCCTTCCCCCACATCTTTTATTCCATAATAACCAACGACATTCTTGGACAATTTCACCTCATTTTCTATGAACATTGTTTTATATTTCTCTTCATTTTGAAAATGATACTCTGTTTTAGATTGGATGATATTCAATTCCTGTTTTTCTTGTTCATTCAAGTGTCGAATCACAATCTTGTGCGTTTTCTCCTCTTCAAAATTTACAGTATGCAAATCGTAGCTTTTCTTCTGTACATCAAACGGCAATTTCTTTACATCAGGAATCTTCATTCCTGATTCTTCTTTGACCGTTTCGTATCCGGCATCATAACGGATACTAGAACTCGTTGCCGCTTTGCCTTCTAGAGTGAATGTTAGGAGACAAAGCAGTAGAAGAGCCAGAAATAAACCAGCTATTACGAACATATCTTTTTTTCCCATTAGAAAACTCCCATAGACATGTTTACTCTTACAAAGGGGGAAACAGTTATTTGATTATTCAAAAATTTGCATATGATCTTCATGCAGGCCAAATACTTCCTTACTTTTCTTCGCTTCCCTGCTATAGTAGAATAAGATGAACCATGAAAGATATATAATTGAAGACTGTTACTTGAGTTTTTCTTACTAGTTGTTGGTTTAAAGTATGTTTTTTTAAGAGGAGAATCATGATTAGAAAACTTTTTTTATCATTATTAACTTTATTCTTAATTTCCACGTTATTTGCATGTAACAAAACAGAAGTAAACGAGAAATCCTATGCGGAATACTGGAATGAACTGGACATGAACCAAAAACAATGGATCGTTGCAACTGAATTGGAGAAGTTAAAAGCCATTGGATATACCGTAATTGTAGAAGAATATTATTTTATTGATAGGTTGGATGTTTACTATAACGACAACCCTCCCGGCGATTTACCAGTGCCCAAAGCTTTAAAGAAAATAGGATTTTCTACCGGAACGTTACAAATGTCAGCCAAATGATGCATGGGGACGGTTCTGCTTCCTTTTATGGAAAATACTTACCATAAAAGGAAGCAAGAGAACCGTCCCTTTGCTTCCAAAAAGGTCTTGCACTTTAATTATTATTTTAATAGAATGAATTTATCATTATTCTTTATTCCGCTAAATAAATAAAGTAATAAATTGTTAAAGGAGATTAATATGAAAAAAATTATTCTAACATTCTTATTTGCTGCACTTGTTGTAATCGTTGCAGCTTGTGGTACACAACCAGATTTACCGGAAAATTCAAAAGCCTCAGGGAATGATAGTGAAACGAGCGGGGATACACTTGCTCAAATAAAGGAAAAAGGTGTGCTTACGATTGGTGTGGATGATACATTCCCTCCAATGGAATATCGTAATGATAAAAATGAATTAGTTGGTTATGATATTGAATTTGCTGAAGCACTTGGGAAAGAGCTTGGTGTAAAAGTAAAATTTGTTCCATCTGCATGGGATGGAATCCTTCCAGGCTTGGATGCCAAACGATTTGATATCGTTCTTTCTTCTATGAATATAACGGAGGAAAGAGAAAAAGAAGTGGACTTTGTTAAATATTTCGGTGCTGGGCAAATTATCGCAGTGGCATCAGGAAATCCTTTAAATATCCAATCAGTTGAAGACTTAAAAGGAAAAGTTGTCGGTGTTCAAATGGCATCTACTGGTGAAACAGCAGCTGAATCGATTGAAGGAATTAAAGAAATTAAAAAGTATAACACCAATACAGATGTTTTTAATGATATGGGTCTTGGCCGTGTTGACGCTGCTGTTATCGGAGAAATGGTTGGACGTTATTATATGACGACAAAACCTGGTGCATTTGAAGTGGTAGGAGAATCATTCCAAGTACAGCCAATGGGCATTGCAGTTCGCAAAAGTGATCCTGAGCTTAGCGATGCATTAGAAAAAGCTGTACAAACACTTAAAGACAACGGAACTTTAAAAGAGATCAGCCAAGAATGGTTCGAAGCTGATATTACACAAAAATAAAAAAACATAACGGATAAAGCGGACAACCGGTTTATCCGTTTTATTTTAAAAGGAGCGTAAGAAATGAACGAATTCATATCGTTTTCTGCCACCTACCTGCCCTATCTTTTACAAGGTGCACTCATTACAATAGAAATCGCAGTCATCTCCGTCCTCTGTGGAAGTATTCTAGGAATTTTGGTCGGACTTGGACGAGTTTCAAGGAACCCTATTTTCTCCCAGATTAGTAGATTTTATATTTGGGTCATTCGCGGAACCCCTCTTTTGTTACATTTATTTATCGTCCATTTTGCCATTCCATCTGTCTTCCCTGCCCTTACGATGCCACCGTTTGTTTCAGCCTGTATTGCATTGTCCATCAATGCGGCAGCCTATATTGCGGAAATTGCCCGCGGTGCCATTGAGTCGATTGATAGGGGACAAACAGAAGCGGCACGTTCACTTGGGTTAAGTTCAAGTCAAGCGATGAGACGAATCATCATCCCGCAGGCCTTTCGCCGGATGCTGCCGCCTTTAGGAAATGAATTTATCGCTTTAATTAAAGAGTCATCCCTTGTTTCAACCATTGCCTTGTATGATTTACTCCGTACCGGACAACAAATTATTAGCAGTACGTACCGTTATATGGAAGTCTTTTTACTTGTCGGTATCATTTATCTATTTTTAACAACCATCATGTCTTACATCGTGAAGAAAATTGAGAAGAAAGTGGGTGCATATGAATGATCTCATGCAAAAATGTTGTCAAAACGTTCAATGATCTCGAAGTGTTAAAAGGCATTGATTTAGACGTTGCAGCCGGTGAAGTTGTGGTTATCATCGGTCCAAGTGGTTCTGGAAAAAGTACCTTTCTTCGCTGCATGAATTATTTAGAAACCCCTAATAACGGAACTATTACCATTAATGGAAAAGTAATCGAACCAAAGGAAGCCTCATTAAATCAACTGCGCCAGGAAATCGGCATGGTGTTTCAGCAATTTAACCTTTTCCCTCATATGACAGTGATGGGGAATGTCATTGAAGCGCCTGTTCTGTTAAAGAAAATGACAAAGGATCAGGCGAAAGCAAAAGGCATGGAGCTTCTACAAAAAGTAGGACTAGCTGAAAAAGCAAATGAGTATCCGAACCGATTATCAGGCGGACAAAAACAACGGGTAGCCATTGCCAGAGCATTAGCCATGGAGCCAAAAATTATGTTGTTTGATGAACCAACCTCTGCCCTTGACCCTGAATTAGTCGGTGAAGTTCTATCCGTTATGAAGCAGTTAGCCAAAGAAGGAATGACCATGGTGGTTGTTACCCATGAAATGGGCTTTGCCAAGGAAGTAGCGGATCGTGTAATCTTTATGGATGGCGGTTATATTGTTGAAGAAGGAACCCCGGAAGAAATTTTCGAACGGCCAACACATGAAAGAACAAAAGAATTTTTAGGTCATTTGAAATAGGAGTGTCAAATATGAATCAAGTTTCAACCAAAGAGCTATCCGCTCTAGTAGAGGAAAAAGTTGATCGTTTATTCCCTAGATTAGTAGAAATAAGAAGACATCTTCACATGAATCCTGAACTCAGTAACCAAGAATTTGAAACAACCAAACGAATCAATGAATGGTTAAAAGAATTTGGAGTCCCCCAACTATCAGCAAATGTAAGAACTGGAACGGCCGCTGAAGTTACAGGCAATATAGAAGGTCCAACGATTGCACTGCGTGGGGATATTGATGCCCTTCCTATTCAAGAAGAATCCCCTCTTCCGTTCCGTTCGAAAATAGACGGTGTCAGCCATATGTGCGGCCACGATGTTCACACAACGATTGCATTAGGTGCTGCGATTGTTCTGCAGGAATTACGGGAGATCCTTCCGGGAAATGTCCGGATTTTATTCCAGCCAGCCGAAGAAACCGAAGGCGGGGCCACATCGATGATTGCAGCTGGACTATTAGATGGAGTTTCATCCATCATCGGTCTGCATAATTCTCCCGATCTTCCAACGGGCACGATCGGAATCAAAGACGGATTTTTTATGGCAAGTGTCGACGATTTTACACTTACAATCAAAGGGAAAGGAGGACATGCTGCACAGCCTGAAAGAACCATTGACCCGATCGTCATCGGCAGTGCCGTTGTCAGCCAACTCCAAACGATTGTCAGTCGAAATGTCCCTTCCAAAGAATCTGCGGTTATCAGCATTGGTGCCTTTCAAGCAGGTGCCACGAATAATGTGATTCCAGATAAGGCAATTCTAAAGGGTACCGTTCGAACTTCAAATGAGGAAGTAAGACAAAATGTCTATGAGACTTTTAAAAAGGTCGTCACCAATACAGTAACTGCACTTGGCGGAGAAGTGGAAATCGATTACCAATTTTTAATTCCTGCCGTTGTCAATGATGCCAAAATTACAAAAGTCGTACGTTCCGCAGCAGTATCGGTTGTCGGCGAAGAAAAGACACTTGTGTCTGAACCTAGCATGGGAGGCGAAGATTTTTCCCACTATCAGAAAGTGATACCAGGAAGTTTTGTCTGGCTGGGCTCAAGAAATGAAGAAAAAGGAATCATCCACGGCCTCCACCACCCGCAATTTATGGTGGACGAAGAAGCCATGAAAATCGGCGTCAAATGGATGGTCCAATCTGCCTTTCAGTTACTGAAAGAATAAGGTGAAGGAGACAGCTTGACGGTTCATTTTCCCAAGCAGCCTCTTTTCAAATTCTTTGAATTCGGTTCAATCCTGTCCCTTCTTCTCTCCGAGAAATCGAAAATACCAGTCACCACCCAATTGCTGGATGTCGACTGGTATTTTCATTTGAGATAAAAGTTAATGTTATACCGATATGATTTCCCCTATTAATATAGTAGAATCAAAATGTGATAATATACAAAATGAAAAAATGGTATAAGGATGATCGTATGACAAAAGATTTATCAAGTGAATATCTGAAAGCGGTTGCTGAACATGGAAACTTTTCTAATGCAGCCAGAGCTTTATTCATATCCCAGCCTTATCTAAGTAAATTCGTAAAGAAGTTAGAGGATGACCTGGGGGTTGAATTAATTAATAGAAATGTGACTCCCATCAGCCTTACTTATGCAGGTGAACGATATTTAGCTTATATGAATGAAATCGAAAAAACATATCAAAATATGAAAAACGAAATAGAAGCCATTACCAATATGAAGAAAGGTCGTCTTAAACTTGGAATTAATCCTATATTAGGATCTCATACACTATATAATTTATTACCTCAATTTATAAAGACATACCCTGGTGTGGAGATCGAGTTAATTGAAGAAACCTCTATTGTCATAGAACAATTATTACTTCAACGTAAAATTGATATTTGCTTAAATTTGCTTCCTATTTTTAATCCAGAAATCATGTATGAGAGTTTATTTGAGGAAAAAATATTCCTTGTGATTCCTGAAGGACATAAATATTATCGTCCAGATTTAGATACCAACAAAGTAAATTTCCCTATGGATATCCATAGTTTATCGGGAGAAAAATTTATTTTACTTAAACAAGGACTTGGTTTAAGAAGAATTACAGACCAAATCTTTTATGACTATTCCTTGAAACCTGATATCATCTTGGAAACAACAAATATTGAAAATGCTTATAGATTAGCGAATTATGGTATCGGTCTAACCCTGGTACCAGAGGTAATCCTAAAGAACAACCTACTCTCTAAATCAAATATTTATACAATAGGTAACCCACCTGCTAAATATAATTTGGTTGTTGCTTATAAAAAAGGCGAAGTTTTATCAGTTCCAGCACTAGCTTTTCTCAAGATGGCAAAAGATAATTATAAAATACACAGTTAATTGGCAATAGGAATGGCAAAGCACCACAAATCATTTGTGGTGCTTTTGTTCATTTTCCTTCGTTACTTTTTATTATTAATTAACTTTTTCTAAAGATGAATCTACTTGAATGCTTTGTTGAACTTTGTTTCTCTTCATCATTAAAAGTGGTAGAAAAGCAATAATTAAAAGAACTCCTATAAAAATCATTCCTCCGGATAAATCAAAATATCCTAAAATGGTTGGTCCGAAAAATCCTCCGAGACTCGCAAGCGTATTTACAGCAGCAATTCCGACAGCTGCTTCTTTTTCATTAAATCCGAAGGACAACATCGCAAAAAATGGACCAGTAAAACTATATAATCCCATCGATGCCAATGTAATAAGGACAATAGCTGCCACAGGACTATTTATCAATCCTGTACCGGCAAAACCTACAGCGGCCAAAATCATTGGAAGAATGACATACATTCCCTTGTCTAGTTTTTTATCTGAAAATCTTCCCCAAATCACCATAGAAGGTATAGCGGCAAGTGAAGGAATCATCGCAATGAATCCAATTGTCGTATTCGATAATTGTCCTGAAAAACTAGCAATAATTGTTGGAAGCCAAAACGATAATGCATAAACTCCTGTATAAACGCCAAAGTAAGTAAAAGCAAAGATCCATGTTTTAGCCTTTTTAAATGCAGCCAGCTTAGATGTTTTTACTCCTGTTTGCTTCATTTTTTCATTCTCTAATTCTTTTTCAATCCAATCTCGCTCCTCACTTGTAAGCCACTTAGCGGCTCTTGGACGATCCGTTAAATAAAAGAGACATACGATTCCTAGTACAATCGTTAAAATACCTGCAATAATGAACATCCATCTCCAGCCTGATAAAGAAAACCAGCTAATATTGTCCATAATCCATGTTGAAAATGGAGCTCCAACCAATCCTGCAAGTGGCATAGAAATAAGGAACAAGGAATAAGCACGTCCTCTTTCTTTTGCTCTAAACCAGTAGGTAAGGTAAAGAATAATCCCAGGGAAAAAGCCTGCTTCTGCCACACCAAGTAAGAAACGTACGATATACAGGTGAGTCGCTGATTGAACAAAACCAGTTAATCCAATAACTAATCCCCAAGTAACCATGATTCTAGCAATCCAGATTCTTGCACCAAAACGTTCCATCAATATGTTACTAGGAACTTCAAAAAAGAAGTACCCCACAAAGAATATACCAGAAAGAAGCCCAAAAACTTCAGCCGACAAAGCAAGTTCAGCATTCATTTCAAGTGCTGCATAACCCATATTGACCCGGTCTAAAAAGGCAATAATGTATAATAGTAATACAAAGGGCAAAATACGTTTCATAATTTTTGTAATCGTTCTCTTTTCTAAAGAAACCAACTGATCCTGCATATTGCTAATCCCCCACTTTATTTTATAAGTTTTTTGATTTTAAAAACTTGTGATTATTATGAATTTTTAACATAAAATTTTTACCTGTTATTTTGCTTTACATATATATTTGTTTTCTAATTTTGCTTCAATTTTCTCAATGGCAGATTGATCCTGTAATAATTGAAGCTTATTTTCATTAAACAGTTCCTCCAAGGAACGCTTTTTACGTTTATTCATTTTTTGTTTAGCCCCCTTTTATTCGCCATTTTTATTTACTAAAGAATTTAGTTATACGCAAGAGTAAAGTTTTTCTTTTCCTCAATTATGTCTTTAAGATTTCCCCATTGTTCCTGAAAAATGGCTGGATCCATCATCTTCAAGTTTTTAGCAATTAACGGTCTGAAATCCATCCTTGCAATAATATCTTGTTCCAAGTCCACCCCTGGAGCAATTTCAATTAATCTTAGTTTTCCGTCTACAACATCAAAGACGCCTCTTTCTGTGATATATAAAACCGGAGTGCCTGCTTTCGATGCATATTCACCGCTAAATGTAATCTGCTCTACATGATCAATGATTTTTTTCCCTTTGCCATGGTCTTCGATAATGATTTGACCGTTTTCAAATCTTTCTTTTGATCCGACAGCAAACGTACCCATGAACACAACTTTTTTGGAAGATTGACTAATATTAATAAACCCTCCCGGTCCCATGAGTCTTGGACCGAATTTGCTGACATTGACGTTCCCGTGCTGATCTAGCTGTGCTAGTCCTAAAAATGAAACATCAAGTCCGCCGCCATCATAAAAATCAAACATGTGATCATGATTAATAATGGCATCGGGATTATAAGAAGCGCCAAAATCCATACCTGGGGCAGGTGAGCCCCCGAAAAGACCAAACTCGATCGTTAATGTCATTTCATCAGCAACGCCTTCTTCTGTCGCAACAGCAGAAACGATTGACGGCATGCCAACCCCTAAGTTCACAATCGATTTTGGAGATAGTTCCATGGCCGCACGTCTTGAAATGACTTTTTTCGCATCCAGCTTCACCGGTTTGATGGATTGAAGCGGTACTCTTAGCTCTCCGGAAAGGACTGGATCATAGGCTCTAGCCATTGTTTGATAGTGATATTCCGGATTTTGTGATACAACTACATAGTCAACCATGACACCAGGTACGCGAACCTGTTTTGGATTAAGGGACCCTGCCTCGGCAATTTTTTCAACCTGTGCAATGACAATCCCGCCATTATTTTTAACAGCCGTCGCCAGTGATAGGATTTCAAAATTTGCCACTTCATGTTCCGTTGTAATATTTCCATTTACGTCTGCTGTCGTTCCGCGAATAATCGCAACGTTAACAGGGAGATTATGATAGTGAAGCCATTCTTCCCCATTTAATTCCACCACACTGATCAAATCTTCCTTTGTTACCGAGTTAATTTTGCCGCCCTGTATTCTCGGATCCATCAGCGTATTCAAACCAACCTTCGTGATGACTCCAGGCTTTTTACCTGCGATGGAACGCCAAAGCTGAGTAATCACTCCTTGCGGAAAAAAGTATCCTTCAATTTTATCTTCCGTGATTAATCTTGACATACGGTGAGAGAAACCGGCATGACCAGAGATGACACGCTTGACCAAGCCTTCGTACGCAATGTGATCCATTCCTCTTCCTTCTGTGTTTATTCCAATTCCAGAGCCATTCATAAAAGTGATATTTTTCGGACTTTGCTTTTTTTCATATCTTGCTCCAATGCTGACAAGCAATTCTTCAGGTAAACCGGCTAATCCTGAAGTACCTGTAGTCGCTACGAAGTCATTATCTTTTATTAATTTCGCTGCTTCTTCTGCTGAAATAATTTTACTCATGTTTGTCATTTCCTTTACTTTGTTTTTTGAATATTCAAAAATTTTATCACAAAGGTGTCTTGCTCATTCGTTACAGCAGGAACAAGCAATCTGATATTCTAGCATTTGGATTTTTAATTAACTGAGGCTGGATCCAGATTATTAGATCTTTCTAGCACCTTTAATGGCAGTTGCTGCTAATTCTTCTAAAGGGGACTGTGTTTAATCCGCCAAGAGAGACTCCTACTGCCGTTCTAGCTCCGCTTGTAATAACTGCTTTACTCATTTTGAGCACTCTCTCTATTAACCTAAGAAGACTTTTTGAATACTAAATTACATTAACACTCCACCGTTAACAGATAAGATTTGACCTGTGATATACCCAGCTTGTGTGGAAGCTAAAAAAGCTGTAGCAGCTGCAATATCTTCTGGTTCACCGATTCGATTGACTGGAATTTGAGCAATCATACTACTTTTAATCTCTTCTGGAATTTTATCTGTCATGGGTGTTCTAACAAACCCAGGCGCAACTGCATTGACAGTTATCCCTTTTTTCGCGTATTCGATCGCCATTGTTTTTGTTAAACCAACGATACCAGCTTTTGACGAAGCATAGTTTGCTTGACCAAAATTACCTTGCAGCCCTGAAATGGACGAAATATTGACAATTCTCCCATATCCTTGATCAGCCATCACTTGTAAGACTGCTTTAGAAGTAATAAATGATCCGACTAAATTTGTATCAAGTACGAATTTAAAATCTTCAACGGTCATTTTTTTCATGGTTGAGTCTCTTGTAATCCCCGCATTATTCACTAGAATATCAATTCTGCCAAATTCTTTTACTGTATTTTCAACTAGTTTAGATACTTCGTCTTCATTCGTTACATTTGCTTTAAGGGCAATTACTTTTCCACCTTCTGAAGCAATTCCTTGAACAATCTCTCTTGCCCTTTCCTTTTCAGATTCGAATGGATAATTGATAACTACTGAAGCACCTAGTCTTGCAAAATATTTTGCCATTTCAGCACCAATTCCTTGACTTGACCCAGTTATAATCGCTACTTGATTTTCTAACATCTTAACACCACCTCTATACACTTCTTAAGATTTTGTGATCGTTTTCATTTTCATTTTATAGATTGTTAGATCTACTTTTATAGATATTATCGACTGAACTACTAAAGTAGATTACATAATAATAATCTCAAAATTCCAAACTTTTTAAAAATACCTTTTTCAGCATCAAAACTATAATCAATTTGTTATAAATAAATTGAGTCTTAACACATTTTCCACCATTAAACTTATACTTTTCATTAAATAGTAAAATTCGAACTTACCTCTGTTTTTCTATTCAATTGAAAAGGTATAACAATATAGGAATAGTTTTTATTACTATCTTATTATTGAATTAATTGAACCAAGCATATGAGTAGAATACTTTTCCCACTATCAGAAAGTGATACCAGGAAGTTTTGTCTGGCTGGGTTCAAGAAATGAAGAAAAAGGAATCGTCCACGGCCTTCACCACCCGCAATTTATGGTGGATGAAGAAGCCATTAAAATCGGCGTCAAATGGATGGTTCAGTCTGCTTTTCAATTACTACAGTGAAGCACGGAGACGGTTCTACTGCTTACTTTTATAATGAACCTTTTCCCCTTCTCGTTTGTATAGT
Source organism: Niallia oryzisoli (assembly GCF_036670025.1). NCBI lineage: Bacteria > Bacillati > Bacillota > Bacilli > Caryophanales > Bacillaceae > Niallia > Niallia oryzisoli. The sequence goes on from NZ_CP137640.1 coordinate 3,813,761, forward strand.
TAGCAAAGTAGGAAGATGGGAGTTGTTTAGAGATGGATACAGGTTGGATTGTTTCTTTGATTGTTGCGGGGGTTTTGATGATTTTTATTTTAGCGATTGCAATTCCAATGGATCGCAAACATGTTATCCGTGAAAATGGTAAAATCAATTATAAGAAAACGAAAATATATTTAAGATGGAATGTGTTTGATACACTGACGCTTAGCTTAGCCATTTATTCCATTATCTGTGTTCAGGCTCTTAATTTTTTAATCTCTGGTGGAAAAACGGTGGAGATAATCCACTCTTATTGTCGTATCCTCAGGTTCCGCTCGACGAAATTTGTAACCAAATGATTTGTCCTTTAACTGATAGCCCTGTTTAGCCATTTCGTTTAACCATTTTTCCTCTTTATCAAAGTCAATAAAGTATTTAAATTTTCTCATCTACATCCCCTCACCTTATGAGTTTAATAGATCTTTCGTAATGCTGATCATATGCTGCATTCTAGCAAAGTCTAACTGTAGGACCCCTTTGCCTTTTTCTGTAATGACATATGTTTTCCGCCGCTTATCTTCACTTTTCACAGATTGTATTAATTGCTGCTTAAGTAAATTCTCAATCGCTCCATACAGGGTACCGGCGGCTATCTTTACCTGTTGGTTACTTAATTCCTCCACCTTTTGCATAATAAGGTATCCATGGGCAGCTTCTAATAATGATAAAAGAATATAATAAGTGGTTTCTGTTAATGGTAAATTTTTATCTCGATTCATACGTCTCTCCGATTTACGATCATTATATAGACTAACTATATAGTTCAACTGTATAGTTTTTTTATATACAGTTGAACTGAATATTGTCAAAAGTAAATGTTCTTAAGCCATAAAAAAAGGCGTAATCCTTAAAAAGGACCACGCTGATATCGGAACGATTCTGCCGTTTATTCATGGGTTTATTCTCCAATGATGTAACGGCAGAATCGTCCCTTACTATTCTTTAATCAATGATTTATAAATTTCTAAAACAGTTTTCTCAATATTTGATTGTCCATTCAAATAGAATAGTGATGTATCACTATTACTTAATTCCTTCATAATTTTTTCATAAAAAGAATGGGCAAATACACTTATATTGATAAAAACAGCGTCAACTCGTTTTATCTTTGAAATATCCCGATTTTTCTCATTCACATCAATAAATTCCACGCTTGGCAGGTGCTCTTTTAATTTTTGTCTCCAATTTAGAGGTCCGCCAAATAAAACGACTCTCTTTGATTGGATAAAATCAATCATGGTTTTAAAAGAGAGAGAATGATCCGTTTTCGTTTCCTCCAAATGTTTCGAATGGACATAGTTTCGAAGAGCGTGTACCTCTCTTGTGTGCTCCTCCATATTCTCCATTTGCTGTTCTAGTTTACGAATTTTGGCATACGCTTCACGAAGTTCGCTTTGTAATCCTTCTATTTCTCCTTGTTGTCTTTTAAATGTAAGCTGCCACTCCTGCTGTTTTCGTAAAAGATGAGCTTCCTGCTCGATTATTCTTGCTTCTTTCGCTTTCATTTCTACATAATAATCTTGTTTCGATTGGTCCAAGTACAGCCTTTTTGCTTTTTGAAAATGCATACTTAAACATTTTAGATAGAGACAAGAAATAAAAAATAAGTCTTGATCCTCATTACTGATGTATTTGTACTTTTTTGCATACAACAGTTCCAAAAAGACCATGTCCAAATCTCTTTTAGTAAATCGCATTTGTTCTGTTGCTTCCAACTCATGAATGCCGAGTGTTTTCAACCACCCACCCAATGCTCCTTGTAAAGGATGTTGAGCACCGCCACTGAAACGTACCAAACTTGACATAGTTTAACCACTTAATCTTCATAAGATCAGTCTTCCGCAAACAAACCCGATTGTAAAAGAAGTCATCCTATTAACCCACAAACCTATGCAAATAATTAAGGTAAATAATTATTCAGAAGACTATTGATTGAGTCATTTATTTCATTTATGTTAGGATTTTCTACTGTCGTATCGTTAATGCTATATTTCCTTTTTAGTTGAATAATTCTTTCTATACTTTCATTTAATCTTTGTTCGGAAATTTCCCCATTTTGAACAGCATTTTTTAACGAAGAGATAATTTTTACCACATTATTATAATCATGGCCTACTAAAATAATATCACTTCCTGCCTTCACTGATTCTACCGCTGCTTGGCCAATATCAAAATGTTCTGTAATTGCACCCATTGTCATATCGTCCGTTATGATTACTCCATTGAAACGAAGTTGGTTTCTAAGAAGATCCGTCATGACAGCTTTTGACATGGACGATGGATTGGTTTGATCCAATTCAGGCAATAAGATATGGGCGACCATCACGACATCTGCTCCCTGATCAATTGCACGTTCAAACGGAATTAACTCTAGTTCTTGAAGTTCCTTAAGGCTTTTATTTACAATTGGAAGTTCCAGATGGGAATCAACCGATGTATCTCCATGTCCAGGAAAATGCTTAATGGTAGGGATGACGTTTTGCGACTGAATTCCTTTCATCGTTTGAATCCCAAGGTTACTTACTATTTCCGAATTTTTCCCAAATGATCGATCCCCGATCACAGGGTTATTTGGATTGCTGTTAATATCAAGAACAGGTGCAAAATCGAGATTTAAACCAAATTCTTTTAATTCACGGCCTAAAAGTGTTCCGACTTTATAAGAAAACTCAGGATTATTAACCTGTCCAATCTGACTATTTGGGGGAAAGTTAGCAAGACCTCCTGGCAATCTGGTCACACGTCCCCCCTCTTGGTCAACACTTAAAAAAAGCGGTAGATTCGAAGTATTTCCAGCCTTCAGTTGATTTACAAGTTGAACGGTTTGTTCAGGGGTTTCGAAATTATTTGCGTAAAAAATAATTCCTCCGACATGGAATTGGCTTATTAAATTTTTTGCGTTTTCATCCATCGTGGTCCCAGCAATCCCAGCAAGAATCATCTGCCCAATTTTATCTTCTACACTCATGTTAGAAATTTCTTCTAAAATGATTTGATTTTCTTGTTGATTTGGTGAATTCTGATCATTCTTCGAATCTAATGTTTTTTTACCGGATGGGTCTTTAACTGGCGTCTTCTCGCTGCCGTTTTCTTTGATTGCATAAACGCCAATGATCAAGGCTAATATTAAAAGTGGAATCGTAAAAATAAGTAGCTTATTCCGGGGATTCCTTTGTTTTTCCATTTTTCATTCCCCTTTCTACCATTTTTATGGTGCGATTTAAGTTTTTATTTTACCGTTTATTTGTCATAAAGCCAATCAGTTCCAGCAATATTCCTAGGCGAAATGTTCCTTACATGAAAAAAAGAGCGTTTAATATCATTTTTTATGGAGATTAAACGCCCGTTTGTTGAAGTATAATATTTCACAATTTTTCCTGCCTTCAATATTTTTCTTCAGATCTCCATTTTATTAAAATAATAATTTTAATAAAGCATATATAGAGAAGGGAATACTCATCCATAGAGGTATTATTATGAAAAATCAATCTTTAGAAATGAATATATTAAGGGTTTTGTTAATTTTGGGTATCATTACCATTATAAATTTAATTCGAAAACCACCAGTAAAAGATTGGTTTTTCATATTTGTATTAAAGGGTTGTCTTTCTTCGATTTTAGATACATTAGTTGTAAAAAAGGGGTACATCAAATATCCTGTTACCCTTTTGAAATCTGTTAGTATAAGCTTTGGATTTGATTATTTACTTTATCCAATAGCGTGTGTTTACTATCACCAAATCACTAAAAGCTCCAATATTGTGGGTATTCTTATTAAGGCTTTATATTTTAGCATTCCAATGGCTATAACCGAATACTTTTTAGAAAAGAAAACAAACTTAATCAATTTTAAAAAGGGATGGAACTCGTTTACTAGTTTTTGGACAATGACCATTACTTTTTTAATTTCACGCTTGATTATAGCTTTAGTAAGGAAATGTGATAAAACCCCCATACCAGAAAATTTTTAAAAATCCACCGACATCACCGCCATATCAGTGAATTTTTAAAATTTCAAGTTGCATTGAAAAATGTTGACAAACTATTAGCTGGTTTTGTTAAGGACTCCTAGGATCTAAATTGTCCAAAATTTCCAATCTTTACTTTAGACCGTTTAGAGTAACCTTGGCAGCCTTTGCTATCAGCTCATCGTCATATTTGGCATCGGCCGTATCATGGCGGGACATAATCGCAATAACGATTGGTTCTCTTTTTGGCGGCCAAACAACAGCGATGTCATTTCTCGTTCCGTAACTTCCAGCACCACTCTTATCACCGACTACCCATCCTTCAGGTGCGCCTGCACGAATGAGTGCATCTCCTGTAGCATTGCCTTTTAACCAATCGATAAACAATTCACGTTTGTCTTCGGAAAGTATATCTTTGAGTGCGAAAGCCTGAAGATTGGTGGCAAGAGTTTTCGGTGTGCTGGTGTCTCGAGTATCTCCCGGGGTGAATGCATTTAAATCTGGTTCAAAGCGATCCGCCTGGGTAACGTTATCACCTATTTGACTTAAGGCTTGTTCAAATCCTTCAGGACCGCCCAATGCCTCAAATAGGAGGTTTCCCGCGGTGTTGTCACTGGACCTGGCAGCCGCCTCACTTAATTCCAAAAGGGTCATCCCGGTATCCACGTGTTTCTCTGTAATCGGAGAATAGGGAACTAAATCATCCTCGGTGTAGGTAACCACATTCCTAAGCTCGTCCAAAGAATTCTGTTGCAGCAAGATGGCTGCGGCTAAAGCCTTGTAAGTAGATGCAAAAGCGAAACGTTCTTCTGGTCGATATTCGATCGTCTGATTCGTGCCTGTATCAATTGCATATACACCAATCGAAGCGTCAAACTCTTTCTCGAGTTGGGCAAACTTTTCATCTGTATTTACTCTTTGTTCCACTTCATTCTCCTCTTTAGACGGAGCATTAGTCGAACGGTCTTTTTCCACGCAAGCAGTGAGTGTCATAACTGCGACTAACAGAATAAGTAGTGCAATGCGGAATTTGTGTTTATATGTTTTTATCAAATTGATAACCTCTTTCTAGTTTTTATCTTTCTAATATATAATTGGCTTCTTTTGCCAAGCACTGATGAAGTATGTACTTGTCTTCAATGATTGCCAAATGAAATCATTCATTTGTTGGCTGTCTGCTGTACATTTACTTATAGCACTCATTCAAAATCATAGATGTAGCCATTAATAGCCAATCTTAACCTCCTTCTCATTATTTATCGACTACAACTGTAGTCCAATATTACAACTGTAGTCAATGAAATGTCAATCCTTTTATACTAAAAAAATTGATCGCTCTTCCTTTCAGAAAAGTTCATCATGCTCTAAGGCTATTAGTTCCACCCTTTTTACTAAAAATTGATAGATTGATATACTGATAATGAAGTGTTAAAATTAAATGTTATAACTATAAATGTTCCGGGAAAATAGGAAACAAATTGGTGATCACTTTTATGAAATAAATCACCATAAAAGTTGTTGAAATTTCTTGAAAGGAAACCACGGAAAGTAAAGTATGATAGTGATACTTCTGAAAAAGGAGGTCAAGAAGTATGTTCTTCACTCATTTAGTCACAAGTTTTATTGTATCCTCTACTACTATAGTAGTTATTTTGCTTATTAGGAGATTATTCTCTGGGCAACTTTCAGCAAAATGGCAATACAATCTATGGTTTTTATTGTTAATCGCATTGACACTTCCATTTATACCGAAGCAGTTGATTCATTTTGACAATCACTTTCATTTATTCAATATCAATCAAAGTAATAGTGTTAGTGACTCTTCTATTAACACTACCGAACTTTCTAGGCTCGATAACACAAATTGGATGCAGGACTTTACGGTATCTGTCCATCATCTTAATCTGGATTTCTTGAATGTCGGATTAACTAATATTTGGATTGCAGGCATGATCGTTATGTCTTTTCTGTTCCTGCATGCGTGGTTCAAATTAAAGAAAATTAAAAAGACGACTACAGTCTTGAACAACAAAGACATTTTACAAGTATTTGAACGATGCAAGCATCAGCTCAATATATCTAAACCTTTAATCGCAGGAGAATCACCACTTGCCAAATCTCCAATGACATTCGGTCTGTTTAAAACCTATGTTGTGCTGCCAATACATCTTGACGAATGGATGTCTAAAGAAGATATCAAATACATTTTTATGCATGAACTGCATCACTATAAATACAAAGATATAGTAACGAATTACCTCATGATTATTTTTCAAATTTTGTACTGGTTTAATCCGCTTATATGGATTGCTTTTAAAAAAATGAGGACAGATCGTGAGGTAGCTTGTGATATGGCTGTCTTAAAATCTTTGGATGAGCATTGTTATGTAGATTATGGGAATGCCCTTATTCATTTCGCAGACCTACTATCACATTCAAAAGATTTTACTTGGGTCAATCAGTTTAACGGTCCCAAGAAGCAATTGAAAAAACGAATTGAAAAAATCGCATCCTTTACCATGGAGTCGAAGTGGATGAAGCTGAAGAGCATTTCAATCTTTACCCTTATAGGTGTATTTGTAGCCTGTCAGGTTCCATTTGTTTCTGCCATGACCACGAATAATGACCGGTACGATTTTAATCATGAAAGCACGCTTTATGAAGATTTAAGCGATTATTTTGTTGGATACGATGGAAGTTTTGTATTATATGATATGAAAGCTGGTCAATATAGCATTTATAATAAAGATAAAAGCACGCTGAGAGTTTCCCCGAATTCTACTTACAAAATTTATAGCGCATTAATTGGATTAGAGTCAGATGTCATAACAAGTGACCATTCCACGATGGAATGGAATGGAACGAAATATCCTTATGAAGCTTGGAATAATGACCAAAACCTATCCTCTGCCATGAGAAATTCAGTAACCTGGTATTTTCAGAAATTAGACCAAAGAATCCCGCAAAATACCATCAAAGCTTATCTAGAACAGATGGACTATGGAAATGATGATCTTTCTGGTGGGTCAAACTATTGGCTGGAATCTTCATTGAAGATTTCTCCAGTTGAACAGGTTCAATTACTATCAGCGTTTTATACCAATCAAATTGGTTTCAAGGACAAGAATATCCAAACCGTTAAAGATTCCCTTGCTTTAGAGGTATACGACGGTTCCCGGCTCTCCGGGAAAACGGGTACTGGCAACGTTAATGGCAAGAATATAAACGGTTGGTTCATTGGATATGTAGAAACCAAAGACAATACTTATTTCTTTGCAACAAATATACAAAATGAAGATAATAGTTATGGAAGCAAGGCTGCGGAAATTACGTTATCCATTTTGAGGGACAAAGGAATCTATAAAGGAAACATGCGAATGAGTTGAAGCATGTTGCACGTCATCCATAAGATGGAGGAGGATAAGGTTGAAGAAGGAAATCCCCAATATTTCAGAATCAGAATGGGAAGTAATGAATGTTCTGTGGAAAAAGGCTCCACAAACGGCCAATGACGTTATATCCTCCTTGCAGGAGCATACGGATTGGAAGCCGAAAACGGTACGCACTCTTTTGGATCGTCTCGTTCATAAAAAAGCAATAGGTGTGAATAAAGATCAGAGGGTCTATACTTTTTTCCCGCTTTATTCGCAAGATGAATGTCAGCGCGCCGAAGCACAGTCTTTTATTAAGCGAATTTATGGTGGAGCGCTAAAGTCGATGCTCGTTCAGTTCATCCAGGAAGATTCCTTGTCGGAAGAGGATATTAGGGAATTACGTTCCATTTTGAACGAAAAGCCTAAAAAAGGCAATCCAAAAGTATGATGGTACTTCTCACAGTTGTGAAAGAACAAAAGCCTAAATTCTCATTAATACTGAGAATTTAGGCTTTTTTATTGCTATACAATTAGGTAAAGGTTTGAAGTTATCACAACAAGTACAAATAGACTTAGAAAGATCAGTCGAATAATAATGGACGAGCCATTTTACTAAAGACGCCCCCATCAACCCTTAATGTATGACCGCTGATATAGGATGATTGGTCAGAAGCAAGAAATAAGCAGGCGTTTGCAACATCTTCGATTGTCCCAATTCGGCCAAGCGGTTGGAAAGCAAATAATCTTTGAACCATGCTCGCCGAGTTTTTGTGCAATCCCCTCTCCAATCCCTTTAGCTGCTCCTGTTACAATTGATACTTTGTCTTTTAAGCTCATATCTTGTACCACCTTATGAATTAATCTAGATTTAATTATTTCAAATTTATTCTATAGATCTTGTCATTTTCAGGATCTGTTCACCTATCCTTCTTTTTCATCATTTCGTGTTTACTTGACTCTTAACTGCATTTCCTAAAAGATAATCCATAATTTTCAAATTGTTATACTTATTTTACAGCAAAAATAACAATAATTGCATGTTAGATTACCATTCTATTTGGGTTACGGAATCAATTCGAGGAATGAGGGACATATATGTGTAAAACCACCTATTTATCCATTTTTTTACTTAATTTTGAAAACTCAGATATTCATTTTATATTTTTCATAGTAAAATTTTATTGATTCCATTGGAGAGGAGAATAGATAATGTGAGAAAATGGGTAAAGCATGAGGATCCGGACAATAAATATGGTGCGACCTTTACACTAGGAGATAAACATAGTGACCTTCCCAAAGGTGCAATTGTTTCAGTTACAAGAGGAGAGAATTTTAATATTCCACGGTTAATGATCAATGGAATCCTCAATCAATTTATCATGAAATCTTTAGCTAAGAATGAAAATCTTATCTATGCAGAGCTAACAGGTCAGCTTCAAGGCGGAGTTGGTCAAACTCTAACTGTATGGAGAGATCCGAAGTTGATGAATACGTTCCGAACAAAAGGATTTCATCAATTCTCAAGAAGATTCTTTAGTTGGGTGTTTTATAGCGGAAAGGTTAAAGCCTACTTTCATACATGGAAAGTAGAAAGTATTCCTACCTCACAAGAAGCGGAAGCCTATGCCGTTAAAAATGGTCGTTATTTTGAAGGTGGAAAGCTCATTCGCAAGGCAAATTATCGGAAAATTGACTAATTTGTAGATCTCCTAGACAAGGTGCAAGGCATCATCCATGGCGGAATGTTTTATAAATGGAGCCTAAGTATACAAGAAGTGCATAAAACCTTGTATATCTTAAGCTCTTTACTATTTTACCATTTTGTGTTAAAGCTACCCCTTAGTTTATATATCTACTTTTTCTATGTTCCTGAAGGCGAAGTAGGCGATGAGGCAGCCGATTGCTGCTAGAGCAAGTGGGGTTGCAATAAAGGAGAAGAGACTTGCACCACCTGCAGTAGAGTTAATCAGTGAAACCAAAATAATCGCTGAGATGATCGTTGCCGGAACGGACTTTTTTCTCATTCCTAAGAACAAGGGAATTAATGCGATCCCAGATGAGGCAACCGCGCCAAGTGTCATGCCGGCCAAACTATCCTTTAGTGCTTCGGTTGTTAATGCTTCAGGCATAAAGTGAAAGTAAGAATCGACTAAATAAAACACACTGCCAATCAAGAGATTGGATAAAACAATGGTTAAGAATGTAAAGCACGCCACAATCGTTAGCTTGGCAACCATGATTCTTTTGCGACTAATTGGATACATGAACAGCAGCATAATGGAATTACTTTTATACTCATCAATAATGAGCCGGGAAATCAGCGCCGCTGCAAAGATGATAAACACAGGCCGGACGATAGACTCAATTGCCGCGAACGCCATTTCATAATTGTCAAAGGTGATTATCCCTTCACTTTTTTCGACAAAATACATTAAGGTTAGTAATCCCATGATGGCTATGTTGGCAATGGCCACACCTTTTAGATAGGAAAATAGCTTAAACTTTTTTATTTCAAGTCTGATTAATTTACGCACTGATTCCGCCCCCATTAATTAATGTTAAAAAGTAATCTTCCAGTGAATGGTTCTTCTTATTGATTTCTTCGATCATGACTCCGTTTAGTATTAACTCTTTGGAAATTTCTGATTGGGATATCCCAGTATCATAGATTCTAAAGCGTGATGCTTCGACTGCTTTAAAATTCTTCAGTTTTAGAACATCCGCTAACACATAAAGAGCCCTGTTCATATCGTCAACCGCAAGTTCAATATACTCAGTATTTTGCTTATGAATTTCGTCCATCGAAACTTCCTTGATTAATTTCCCCTCACTAATAACTCCGATCGTATCAGCTATTTGCTCAATCTCGCCAAGGATATGGGATGAAATTAACATCGTAATCCCATATTCCCCGCAGAGCATAGAAAAAAGATCACGAAGCTCCTTAATTCCTAACGGATCAAGACCGTTTATCGGCTCATCTAGAATTAAAACTTCCGGTTTTGTCATAATGGCACGGGCGATTCCGAGACGCTGCTTCATTCCAAGTGAGAAATCTTTCACTGACTTATCCTCAATATTTTTTAATTTGACTAAATCCAGTGCTGTGTCAATGGCCTTCTTGTCATAATAGCCCATGTATTCGCAGTGGAGCTCGAGATTTTCCCTGGCAGTCAGCCGATCATAGAAAACAGGATATTCGATAATGCTTCCCATTCGCTTTAACACTTCATAAGAGGTGTTTGTCAGTTTTTCACCAAAGATTTCAATTTCACCGCTTGTCGGCTTCACCAGATTCGTCAGCATCTTCATGATAGTGGTTTTACCGGCCCCGTTTGGTCCAAGGAATCCGTAAATCTCCCCTTTTTTCACCTTCATATTCACATTGGAAACAACTTCCTTGCCTTTGTAGGCTTTCGTCAGTTGATTGGTTTTAATGATGTAACTCATCAATTCTTCAACTCCCTTTCGTCTTAACTAATCTTATTCTACTCAGCAGAGTTTTCTTTTTTATTAATCAAATCTTACAAAAATCTTAAGAAAGAAAGGGTGCCTCCATTCCCGAGGTACCCTTAGCTGTTCTAATATGTGATTCGCTTTAACTTGACGGTAAAAGTCGTTTTATCATAGGGCTTGCTGGTGAGGAGTATTTGCCCGTCCATTTTTTCCACGAGTCTTTTGGTAATCGTCAGTCCGAGACCGCTTCCTTGGAAGGATTTGTTTCTTGAGTCTTCAAGTGTGTACATTCTTTCGAAAACTAAATCCTTGTGGAGCTCACTGATACCTTTGCCCCGGTCCCACACGTCAACGTAAACAGACTGTTCATCATTCCTGAGTGCCATCCCAAGCATCTTCCCATCACCGCCGTATTGGATGGCATTGGAAATCAAATTATTCAAGACCCGGTCCAGTTCCTCCTCATTCCCAAGCGCATAAACAATCGTTTCCGGCAGCTCAATCGAAACGTCAAATCCTTTTGAGGTCAATACCTCATAAAAATGTAAAATATTTTTCTGGCAGACTTCATTCATATTCACCCTTGTCAACGGAATATTCTTATCACCGGACTCCAGTTTCGCCAAATCAAAGAACTTCTTAATTAACTCCAAAACCTCCAATGTCTTCCTATGAACCTTTAGCAGCAGGCCTCTCGTTTCATCCTTGCTGAATTCCACGTCATTCATCATAATCTCAAGATAACCAAGTACTACCGTGAGAGGCGTTTTTAAATCATGTGAGATGTTGGAGAGCATTTTTCGCATCGAAATCTCCGTTTTATTGTAAGTCGCCATCATTTTTTGATTATGCTCAAGTAGCCGATTAATTTCGATTAAAATCTGTTTTATGTCCTTGTCATCCGTATGTAATAGAAGCTTTTCATCCGTTTGATCATCAATGATCCGCTTCAGCTTCGTATGTATGTAGCCTAAATTACCCTTATGATTTTTTCCCGATTTATATTGAAAAAAATTTAACCCCGCCAAGGTGATGATGATGATGGATAAAAAAATAATCATCATTAAAACTCCCCAAGCTTATAGCCAATTCCCCAAATTGTTTTAATGTACCGCGGTTTTGACGGGGTGTCCTCAATTTTCTCGCGAAGCCTTCTCATATGAACATTAATAACATTTTCATCACCATAATACTCATCTTTCCACACTAGGCTATAAATTTGCGCCTTTGTATAAACACGATTCGGATGTAAGATAAATAGCTTTAAAATATGAAACTCCTTAGCTGTCAACTTAATGTCTTTCCCGTTTTTTTGTAAGGAAAAATTGTCGAGGTCAAGGGTCAAGTCTCCGATCGTCATGACTTGGTTCTCTTGACTCTTTTCCGTTCGTGAATAATGGGTCGCCCTTCTGATGGCCGCTTTCACTCTAGCCGTCAGCTCAATCATGGAAAACGGCTTGGCAATATAATCATCGGCTCCAAAGCCCAGACCTAAGGCTTTATCCAAGTCCCCATCCTTTGCCGACATGATCAGCACAGGGATCATACTTTTTTCACGAATGATTTTTAGAAATTCCATTCCATCAAGCTTTGGCAGCATCAAATCGAGAAGAATCAAATCAAATGGTTCGTTGGCAAAAACCTCAAGCGCCATTTCTCCATCAAACGCCGGAACCACTTCAAATCCTTCCTTGATACATTGCCCCCTGACCATATCGCTGATGGCTACATCATCTTCGACTAATAATATTTTATATTGCATCGACACTTTCCCCCGTTCAATTCACTATAGTGTATTTCCATATCCTTTCTAAAAAATCCTTTTTTTGCTAGAATAGGAAAGACTCATTATACTAACGGAGGAAGGACTGTGAACTGTTCTGAATTTTGGTGATTTTTTTAAGAAGGGATGGATTGATTAAGGTGATTTGTCTTTTACTATAGGCCGTTCGAAAACGAGCATAATCGTCATCACGATCAAGTTTTCCAATGATAATTACTAATATTTATGTAGAATGGATCCCATTTCCTCCATTGTTTCCTTGGATTTCCCCATAAACTATCCCCCTTAGACTTAATGAATAATGCCTCGTTAACAATAATTCGAATAATTAAATTTTACGTAATTTTTTCGAATTATTTAAACAGATCCTAAAAAGGCGTCTCTACTATTGTAGAAACACGCCCTTTCACAGATTCCTCTTGTCATAATTATTTGGTCGGTTTTATCAGAAATCTTAGTATGGATTGTAATAGTGGTGGTGGTGATACGGGTAGTAGTGGTGGTGATGGTATGGGTAGTAGTGATGATGGTGGTACGGATAGTAGTGATGGTACTGTGGATAGCCAAAACCGAGACCTGGAGCTCCAAAACCAAGTCCTGGTGCAAAACCAAATCCTGAACCTAGTCCACCTAAACCAATCCTTGCATTATTGGCATTAATCATACAATAGTCATCCTCCTCAATTCAATTACATTAGAGCATATGCGTTTTTGGGTAAAGACTCTTGGGTATTTGTCTAGAATTCTGAATTTAAATGACCTATGTAACCTCCAACAGATGAAATGGACTTTTTTACCCGGTAAAAATATTAAAATAAGATATATAGGTATCCTGCATCATTCATACCTTCCAGTTGCATAATTCTTGCAGAAGGATAGTGGAAATAGTATTTTTAAATCGATCTAGTTGTAGCAAAAATAGGAAATATTAATTTAATACCATTAAGAGATCGGTGCCTGACACGACCCGAGTTTTACCACCCACGTATTGTCATAATGAATCATCTCCCTTTTATTAACATAACTAATTTTAAATTCAATTCGTCTTATTAAATGATTCATTACTCAAAAGTTATGTCGCTGTGCGTTCTTAAGAGATCAAACAAGCCGATTTCTAATTTGAAATCAGCTTTAAAATTCATTTGTTCAATTAAAGCGCCTCGATTGTTGAATATCTTAATAATAAGGAATAAATATTTTAGTACTATTTCTATTTCTCTTGAACTAACGCCCTCGTTCAAGAAGAAAAGGATTTTCAATACAATCATTACACTTATGTATGTTAATTTACCGTTTATATCCTTTGTAATTGGATTACCTTTGTACATGTTTTATCCTATAATGATGCGCTCTTTTGGATAGTGATACGCATGTTTATCTGCTTTACCTCCCATAAAGAATAAGAATGTAAACATCCCGATTTTCCCTATAAACATTAAAAGCATGCTTACGACCTTCCCACCCGTACTTAATTCCGGTGTAATGCCAAGCGAAAGGCCTACGGTACCAAAAGCAGAGGAAACTTCAAATATAATTTCCATTAAGGAAAATTTTGATTCAATGCACGCAAGAATGATTACTGCCACACTGCACAGAATCATGCTAGTTGTGAAAACGATGAATGACTTGATGATATCTTCCACATCGATCTCTCTTTTGAATATTTTTATTGCTCTGTTCCCAATCGCATAGTTGTAAATGGTAAGCAGCATCACAGCAAACGTAGTCGTTCTTATCCCACCGCCAGCACTGCTGGGGGATGCCCCTATGAACATAAAAATACTCAGTAACAAAATGGTAGGTACTGAAAGTTCGTTGATGTCGCTAATCGCCATTCCGCCAGTCCTCGAAGATGTCGAATAAAACAGAGAATGGAAAAAGGAGCCGAGCCAAGTCTTTTCTGAAAAGGAATGACCATACTCAAACAGATAGATGAAAATGACTCCAATTACAATCAGTATGAAAAAAGTTACGGTTGTAATTTTTGTGAACAAGGAGAACCGAAATGGCATCTTTCCCATATGCCTTAGCCACTCATTTACCTCCATTAAAACAGGAAATCCAAGGGATCCAAAAATAAAGAGTACGATATTAAGGGTCAGGACAAAATAATTGTTTGCGAACGGAATCAGTGATTTTCCTGTGATATCAAAACCAGCATTTGTTGTAGCAGCCACAGAGGCGAAAAAACCCTGCAAATAAGCCTCTTGCCATGTTGGAAAATACTTCAGAAAATATGTACCAAATACAACAGCACCCAATAACTCAATCATGACAAAGAAAAAAAAGATCTTTCGTGTAAACCGAATAATCCCGGAAAGAGTCAAGCTGTTTTGTTCTGTTGTTATGAGTATTCTTTCCCTAAGTCCTATTTTTTTTCCTGATACAAGCCATAGTATGGTTCCGAAAGCCATGACCCCAATTCCACCAAAGTCGAGGATGATTGCAAAAATAAACGTACCGGGAACACTAAGCAACTTGCTTACATCTATAAGTAGATAATCCTGTTACAGTTACCGCACTAATAGAAATGAATACTGCATCAATAAGTTCGAGCTCTGCATTTTGCTTTTGAGTAATAGGTAGTAGCAATAAAATGGTTGAAACCACTACAGCTACTAGGTAATAAAAAACAATTATTTGAGCAGCAGATAGTCGTGTTAAGTTCTTTATTTTATTTTTCATTTCTCTCCAACTTCTATATGCTTTTTGACAAAATTATACCTAATTTTCTATTAACGTACCATTGTACAATTTCAACTTACCATAATTTGTCCACTAAATAAGAAAATAAACTTCCCTATTGCTTAATATCAATTATTTCAAAATAATGCGATTGACCCAATAACCTAATATATTAAATAAGACGCTTTCATTGTTCTGGATAAGCGCCCTTTTGTTGAAGATCGTTATTGAAGTAAAGTCACCTAAAACCGCCTTCAAAAGACCAGGTTTAAAACTATCTATTTGAGCACAAGGATTTCGTAAGCCTGTTATTTTTACAATTGCACTTTTACCAATATACAATATCGTGTCAGTAGGTAGTTCAAGAAGATTTATTCAAGACAGTTGTAATATTTTCACCCATTTGTTCATGTTCTATAGTAAAGCTACTTCCATCATTTACATAATAAATTAGTTTAAACCATTTATAGGATGAAATGGTTCGAGGGTTTAGAAATTCAATTCCCCTAAAACATATATTCCATAGAAAAAGGGGAATTTGTTTTAGAGAAGGCTTAGGAGAACGTAAAAACAACGACTTATTTGTGACTTTCTTTTTTATTTGGCGAATGTAACTTAATGACTAATGCTCAATAAGCCATATTTAATTAAATGGCCCTATAATGAAAAAAGGGCGCTTATCCTTGTTCCAGGATAGCGCCCTATTATGGAATAACTAAAATATGATTTGAACCTCCTACCAAAGAAAAGTAGCTAAATTAAAACTTTTCATATTATAAGGTAGTTCTTTGTAGAGACGTGCACTTTATTTCCTTAAGTTAATGACATTGATTATCAAGTGGACTCTTTACTGTCAATTATACTATGGGCTTTATTCTTTTACTTTCTCCTCCTGCGACAGAGAACTACCCGCTGTAAATTCTTCAAAAGCAATATGGCAAACCTCGAGTTGAATAAGTGATCGATCCGCCTCCAACCACACTATTTTTGAGGGTTTCTATGATTTCATCGATGGTTGCACCGCATTTAAGCAGCCTTCCATGTGTAGCAAATGCATTCATCGCAGCGATTGACTATTGATATGGTTAATCCCATAATGGTGCACTTACCCTAACTGGCGTTTAAATTGTTTACTGGCCAAGAAGTAAGCGATGACCATGATGCCGACGCACCAGGCAAGCGCGATCCAGATATCTTTGCCAACAGACCCTTCATACAAGAGGGCACGAATTGCATTTACGATTGAAGTCACAGGCTGGTTCTCAGCGAACGCACGGACAATTTTGGGCATGGTTTCGGTGGGGACAAAGGCCGAACTGATAAACGGCAGGAAAATAAGCGGGTACGAATAGGCTGTCGCCCCTTCCATAGACCCTGCTTTCAATCCGGGAATGACCGCCAGCCATGTCAGTGCCAAAGTAAACAACCCGAGTATCCCAGCTACCGCGAGCCAATCCAGGATATTAGCGCTGGAACGGAAGCCCATCAAGAGCGCGACAAGGATAACCACCACGACAGTAAGCGCATTGGAAACAAGCGAAGTCAACACGTGAGCCCACAATACCGATGAACGCTTGATGGGCATGGTAATGAAACGCGCCATCAGTCCACTCTTTACATCGTTAAACAGCCGCAAGGAAGTGTAAGCGACGCCGGAAGCGATAGCCATCAGCAGGATTCCCGGCAATAAATAATTCACGTAGTTGTCCGTACCTGTCTCTATGGCGCCGCCAAATACGTAGACAAACAGCACCATCATCATAATCGGCGTAATTGCCACCGTGATTATTGTATCCGGGCTGCGCATGATGTTGCGCATTAAACGCCCTAGTAATACCCCTGTTTTGCTTTTCATTTACATCTCCTCCTTTTTGCCGATGATGGCGAGGAAAATTTCCTCCAATGTCGGCTGCTTCTCGATGTACTCCACTTTCGCTGGCGGGAACATCTCTTTGAGTTCAGTAAGGGTACCGGTCGTGATGATTTTTCCGCCATGCAGGATGGCGATACGGTCCGCCAGTTGTTCGGCCTCCTCCAGGTACTGGGTTGTCAGCAAGATGGTCGTGCCGCCGCCGGCAAGCTCCTTGACGGTATCCCAGACTTCAATCCGCGCTTCGGGGTCAAGCCCTGTCGTCGGTTCGTCGAGAAAAATGACTGCTGGGGTCCCGATCAGGCTCATGGCGATGTCAAGCCGGCGTTTCATCCCGCCGGAATATTTGTCCGCCCGGCGGTTGGCCGCGTCACGCAGGCTGAATCTTGCAAGCAGATTATCGGCGACTTGAGCCGGATTGGAAACTCCCCGCAACTTGGCAATCATCA
The DNA here is from genome assembly GCF_036670025.1 of Niallia oryzisoli. NCBI lineage: Bacteria > Bacillati > Bacillota > Bacilli > Caryophanales > Bacillaceae > Niallia > Niallia oryzisoli. Next base: position 3,831,382 of record NZ_CP137640.1, read on the forward strand.
TCAGGTTTTCCCTTCCTGTGAGCATGTCGTCTAAAGCTGCGAACTGCCCTGTCAGGCTGATACTCTGGCGAACATGATCCGGTTGACGCTGGACGTCAAAGCCGCAAATACCTACTTCACCGCCATCGGTCTTAATCAGCGTCGAGAGGATGTTAACCGTCGTCGTCTTGCCCGCTCCATTTGAGCCCAGCAGTGCGAAAATTTCGCCACGCCGCACCTCAAAATCAACCCCCTTTAAGACTTCCTTATCTTTAAAGGATTTTTTTAATCCTTTTACAGCAATCGCTGCATTGCTCATACTTTTTCCCCCTTTTAAAAAGCGCAGCAAGGCGCTCGAATTGCCTATCCTTCACTACTCAGTCTGACTGATAATCTGTATTACTTACTACATGGTTAAAAATATAACTGAATAGTGAAGGTGACACATTACATTTGTAACCAGCTATTCAGTAAGAATTATCTATTGAATTTACTTTTCCCAATCGCTTCATGATACTCTGATTCAAATCTTCACGATACTTGTCAACATAGGTTTTAGCGGTAGCCACTAGTTCGTCGGAAAGGAAGCCAAGTCGTCCCCAGTGACGGTTTGCGTGGTTATTGTCGATGCTAGGCGAAATTCCACTTGGAATTCACCGTTAGCCACGACCAATGGTATCGTTCAACTTCTTGCGATATTTGTCCTTCCAAGTTTGCTCATCCTTCACCAAGTCGTCGCAGAAAGCCGCCACGTCCTCGCCCGTAAGGTCAGTGACTTTCTTGCCTTCCGCTGCTCCTTCCTCGAAGAGGTCGAGAATGCCGACAAAGATACGGCTGCTGCCCTTCCAGTCGGTGGGACCACCACCAGCAGTCCACATATATTTTTGGATAGCTTTGTAAGCGTTGCGGTACTCACTTGGAAGTGCCTTCGCACGTACCTCCATTGCCTTCCATTCCCGCTTGTCATCTAGACTTCCAATAATTTTTTCAAAAATACTCATTTAACTTCTCCTTTTAATTTTATTTTTGTTTTGAGTTCGTTCATTTTACTTGAGATAAATTCCCACTTTTTCCAAAAAACCTCAAGTTGTTCTTGACCTGCTGCGTTGAGTGTGAAAAATTTTCTCGGCGGTCCCATAGTGGATGGCTTTTTCTCGATATTCACCAGATTGTTTTTCTCAAGCCGCATGGTAATCGTATAAACGGTTCCTTCTACTACATCAGTGAAGCCAAGTTCTCGCAGCTGTTGCGTGATTTCATAGCCGTAAGTTTCGCCACGGCTGATGATTTCAAGCACACATCCCTCAAGCACCCCTTTCAGCATTTCCGTGATATTTTCCAATTTTTTACCTCCATTTATATTTTACTTATATTTTTTTTAGTACTCTGTTACACAGGTATTTGGTGATACCGATATTATGTGTTACTGACTACTAGTATATAGTATTGCTAAATAGCATCACTTGTCAATAAAACTTTTCGTCAAAAAAGCCCATTTTTACGGCTTCAAAGGGGTTTTTATCAAATTTGACAGCTTAGACTTTAGCCAGACACGTGATTATTCTCAAGAAGATCTAAATAATTTAAAAATAACTGGTGAAGAGTTGATGACCAAGAACTCGCTCATTTTGGTGGACCTGATTTACATGTTAAAGTGACCAAAATGATGATTAGTCATACATACGGTCTCGACTTCACAAAAAAAACAGGCGACTATTTAGTTACAAACGCATTGAGACAATTTATTTGCTACGTTTGTTATTTTAGCGATAGGCTTATGAATAAGTTTGTGAAGAAATTAACTTAAACTAAACTGCCGTTAATACAATAAGCACAGCTTGACAATTATGTAAAAATATAAGCATCTATACAGTTTCTATTTGAGTATTAATTCAAAATGATTAATAAACATACTGCAAAAAAATATACATCATTTAATTGCCAAAATACAGATTCCGATTCCTCCTATGCTTCTCAGGAAAACTGCTCCGACTATTAATCCTCATGTATGGTGATCAAAATAGTTTCACCTTAAGAAGATTTGATATAAAATACATTCAGCATAAATTTTGGAGGAAAACATGAAAAACCTTTTCAAAGTCGTTGCAGCCATTATTGAAATTGATCAAAACGAAATCTTATGTGCTCTTAGATCCCCAGTGATGTCCATTCCTAACAGATAGGAATTCCCAGGTGGCAAGGTAGAAAAAAATGAAGATATCTATTCTGCGCTAGAACGAGAAATTTCGGAAGAGTTGGGATGTAAAATTGAAACAGATCATCAAGTGTTTAATGATAATACCCATGAATATGACCTATTTACGATTAATCTAATTTCAATTAGATGTAAGATTGTAGAAGGTTCTCCTAAAGCCAGAGAACACTCAAAATTAAATTGGCTATAGAGAGAAAACTTAGAATCACTACAATGGGCTCCTGCTAATATTCCCGCAGTTGAGCAGCTGATGAATGAAAAATAGTTCTCAATTGCTACATTTAGATCCATTACCCGGTAAAAATATGAAAAAAAGATATAGTAAGTAGGTATCCTACATCATTCATACCTTCCAGTTGCATAATTCTTGCAGAAGGATAGTGGAAATAGTATTTTTAAATCGATCTAGTTGTAACAAAAATAGAACAATTTAATTTTTACCATTTGGAGGCGAGAGCAGTTTCAGTTTTACGTGCCATTCGAAAATGTTATCAATTTTTTGTAGACAAACCCATTAAAAAAGGGTTAATTTTGAAAAATCGCTATGAAGTATTACGTGTTATAGGAATGGGAAGCTATGGGATTGTATATCTGTGCAGAGATTTAAATACAAACGAGAATAGAGTGGTCAAACAGCTTCGTCCAAGCAAGCGCCGGAAAGAGGTGGAGATGTTTGAACATGAAATCTCTATTTTACGTATGCTAAACCACAAAAATATACCAGAGCTATATGAAGCCTTTTCAACGAACGGTTCCTTATTTTATGCAATGAGTTTCATTGCAGGCGATAATCTGGAAGATCAGATTTTTTTAAGGGAAAATACTTTTAATGAGAACGAGTCTCTACTCATTCTTTCCCACCTGCTAGATTTAGTGGATTATCTTCACAAAAAAAACATTTACCATCAGGATTTACGTATACCAAACATGTTACTAAGAAACAAGGAGCTTTTTTTGATTGATTTTGGTTTGTCAAAGCACAAAGTGGTACCCTTTCATTCTTCACCTAACAAACATGATGAAATTCTAGAGATGAAACTGCAGGACTACTTTGATTTAGGAGAAATCCTGTTATATTTGCTTTATACGACGTACTCTTCAAAAGGCAAAAAAGCCCTTCCTTGGACAGAAGAACTTTCTTTAGAAAAGGAAACGGTTTATTTGCTAAAAAGACTACTACAACTGAAGGAACCTTATTCAAATACGACTGAAATTTCAACTGACCTTCAGGCTGCGCTTAAAGCAACAGAAAAAAGAAATTAACCAATAGGAAAGAGGCTTAGCTACTGCTTCGGCCTTTTCGTTTGTAGTAGCTACTTCCACTCATTGGAGATTGTTTATAACGTCGGTTACTGCTGCTGCTACCGCGGCGATAGTGATCATGTCTTCGGTCACTACTGCTGCCCCGGCGATAATGATCATGTCTTCGGTCACTACTGCTGCCCCGGCGATAATGATCATGTCTTCGGTCACTGCTGTCTCGGCGATAATGATCATGTCTTCGGTCACTGCTGTCTCGGCGATAATGATTATGTCTTCGTTCGCTGCTGCCTTGGGAAAGTTGCTTAATTTGTTTCATTATTTTTCTAAACATGGTTTACCTCTTTTCATTTTTTAGTTAAATTGTTCATCTATATATTTTTTCATAGAAAAAATTAGAATATCTATTCATTTATCCTCTAAAACCATTTTATCCATTTGAATGATCCACAAAATTGAACTCCCCTTCCCGCCTCTCTCCTGAAAATCACTTATTAAGAATTTCCCTCTTATTTCCTAATCGTTGTAAAAGACGTGTGGTATGATCCATAAACGCTTCAAAAGTAAAAAATTGATTGCTCCTATCATTATATCTTTTTCGAATCTTTTCTATTAATTGGAGTGGAACCTTTTTCCCCTCAATGAAATGGTAATAATGATCATATCCTTCTTTCAAATGCTCCCATCTTAAATCATTTCCTGGCTGAACATATTCGGACACATCAATGATTTTGGCTCTTCCATTTTGCAGTAAAATATTTTTCAAGTGGATGTCACGTGGATTTAATCCTTTTTGACGCGCATATTCCCTTGCTTGATCAACATCTTCAATCACCTGTTTTGGAATTGGAATTCCTTCAAGCAAACAATCATATAAAGTGGTTCCTTTCTCGAAGTTTAGAACAAGGTAATTATCTTTATAACCAAAACAGGTTGAATAATAGGGTGAGTCTTCTAATAATTCATAGACTTTCTTTTCTATATGAATTTTTTGAACTTTATCATTCGCATACATTTTAAATACATAAGCTGGAACATCAATGGATTGAAAAACAGCCGCATCCGTTCCTATACCAATAATCTTTAAATGATCAGAGTATCCATTGATTGATACAGGCTCGTTGTTTGGATTGGAAGAAATTGAAATTTTTGATAAGTGTTTATGAGCAACTATCCACTCCTCTCCCATTAACCACATCTCCTTTTTAAAAGTTTATTTCGTTCGTTTTTAATTAAGATACCTCCGTTTTCTCTTGCATACTTTTTGTAGGATATTTATTTTCTTTATATACATATACAATTTCTAGTAAACTAATACATAAAACGAGCCAAACACTTCCAGCCATGTAGCCAGCCAGTACATCAGAAGGATAATGGACCCCCAAGTAAATACGGCTGATCCCTATCAATAAAATAACTATTCCAAACAATATGACCAAGCCTAACTTTGAAAGAGGCTTGTACTTACTTCGTATCACTAAATAGCCTAAAAATCCGTAATAAGTCATGCTGCCCATCGAATGACCACTAGGAAAACTGAGCCCATCCGCTTCGACGATTCGATTGACGTTGGGACGTTCTCTCCCAAAAAAGTTCTTTAACCAAAGATTTAATAGACCTCCTCCTGCTACAGTAATGAAGCAAAATAGCATGCCCCATAGATTGTTACGTTTCACACATAGCCAAATCATACTAATTACGAGAAGAAGACCAAGCATAAAGGATGATCCCATGTCTGTCATAAACACCATGAACCCATCCATTGCTGGTGAAGCATACAATCTGACTGTATCAATAACTTTTTGATCAAATAGGAACGACCTTTTTTCCATTAAATCATTTGATAAACGAATAAATAGGTATAAACAAGCACCAATAAAAAACAAACCAGTCATTCCCCAAACTGTAACTAGAGGGGAAACAGAGATTCCCACTATACGTTTCCGAAACAGCATACATCACTCCTTCCTATTGATATGTAATCTATTCATTTTTAATAATAAAAAATAGATACCTTCTATAAAATTGAAAAGACCTTTACTATTTGTAGTAAAGGTCTTTAAAAATAAACAGACCTTTACCAACTATACTGGTAAAGGTCTCGCTAACAATGGACATTGCTAACAAAGCCGGAGACTCTCATCCCGAAATGACGACTTTGTTATTAAAGCTACTCCCCTTTAGAGGATCCTATTTAATTACGATACTAATATTGTAACGTGAAAATAGTTAACAATCAAACAATTTCAATTCACATATTTAAAGATATTAAATAAATTTTCATTTTATGTATTTGCACTAAAAAAATAAAAAATTCATGGGACACTTTTAACCTCTTTCTCTATATAAAGAGTACGAAAGGAGAGGATGATGAAAATGGCACAGACATTGATCAAATCTATGAAGCTGCGTTTGACTTACGAGACAGGGATGGACGAAGGTGGGAAACCCATTTTTAAGACGAAGACCTATAGTGGTGTGGTGGAAACGGCTACGGCTGATCAGCTTTACCAGATTGGGCAGGCACTGGCTTCCCTTTCGATCCATCCGCTTGCAACAGTTGAAAAGAATGGTTTGTATGAAGTACTTGCCTAAGAAAGAACGAAGTTAATAGGAGAGGATGACGGATATGGCAAAAACACTCGAGTTGCATTTTACAACGGGTTTGGGGAAAACTTCAAAGCTGACAATTGACTATCCGAAGGAGCCGGTCGATAAAGCAGCTGTAAAACAAGTGATGGATATGATTATTGCAGCCAACATTTTCGGAGGCGGCAATCAAAGTTTTGTCAGCGCGAAAGAAGCGCGTCTTGTCGAGCATAACGTAACAGATTACGAGATTGTGTAAGGGTTCATAAACGTTGAAAACATAAGGGCTGCTTTCCTTTAGGAGGCAGCCCTTTCTACAATTAATGTAGAAATGAGGTGACCATCGTGGAACAATTCATTCCACTCATAAGTGAGGTCGGCTTTCCGATTGCCGTTACCCTGTTCTTGCTTTATCGAATTGAAGCAAAACTGGATAGCGTTGTTCAATCGATTCAAAGCCTTCCGGAACGCTTAAGCGGAAAATAGGTGCCGATGTGATCTCTTTTATTCAAGTTCTATTAAAATATCAAAGCCCTGACATCAATAATTAAACAACTATTTTTTAACCCCGTGCTAAATTTTAGAACGGGGTTATTCTTGGTGTTAAATTAAATAACTACAGTATCCCCATTTGCCGATTTAAATGGATTAGATAATTCCCCCATCCCCACTAATTTTAAACCTAATATTAACATAACCCGCTAAAAATAATGAATTCGTACATACTTAGGCTAGTGGACTACACTAAACTGAACCGTTACTTTGATAAGATTAAAGGTAATCCTCCGATATAGAAGAATTGTACCTGTTAAAAAATAAATAAACCAATAGTTAGTCACCAAATGCAAAAATCAAATCCGTCTCGCATACTATTTCTCCTCAACCGAAGCAATACCCTTACCTTTTCCAATACGACCTTTAATACGGGTAATTTCAACCTCAAGACAGAGTTGATCTCCAGGTGTCACTTGCCTTTTAAAACGGCATTTATCTATACCAGCTAACAGCCCTAATCTTCCTTTGTTTTCTTCTTTAGTTAACATCACTACTGCACTTACTTGAGTTAACGCCTCCACAATTAATACACCTGGCATAACAGGATAATTAGGGAAATGCCCCCTAAAAAAATTCTCATTGGCTGTCACATTTTTTATACCGATTGCTCTTTTTCCTTCCTCTAATTCTAAAATCCTATCTATTAAAAGAAATGGATAACGATGTCTAATTACATCCTTGATTTCTTGAGAATCTAACATCATCACAGCCCCTTTATCCAATATTTGAATCGCATAAAACTCCGGTATTTAATTATATAAGGAATATGTCGCATATAATTCATATGTAAAACCTGCACATGCAACTTTTAAATCCATTGCACCAGTATTGTTAATATTCAGTCTTACCTTAATAGATGAAGCAACGCTTGGGGTTTTGAAATCAGGTGTTAGTGTGCAAACGATAATCATATCAATATCTTCAACTGTTTTGTCATAACGTTCCATTAAATTCTTTACTGCTTTATAGCTTATATCGCTTGTAAACTCATCTTTATTTGTTATTCTTCGCTCTTTACTACCAATACGTTGTACAATCCATTACCTCAAATTTTATATTGGCCACACCATTTTATCACTTATTACTATGACTTAGTACTAATTTTTGGTAAAAAGTTCCCTTCTTTAAAATTTGCATCATAACATAAAGGCTATGCTTCTAAAGCATCTTTCACATAAAGAATTATCTTGTATTTCTAATACAATTGAACTACCCTCCCCTTTACTTCAATAAAAAATGCCATACGCCCGATTGTTGAATATCGTTATTGAAGTAAAGCCCCCGTTTGTTTATGTACAAATCTTCACAAATCTTTTCCTAAACAAGTACTTCCACGTCAATCAACAGTGAGGAAAAGCCACCCAAAAAATTATCTGGATAATAAAGAACCCACTTTAGGAATGAATTTACGGAATAGCTTCAAAAAAAAGGAAAAAAGTTCTTGCTAAAACTAATATCGTTAGTTAAAATTTAACTAATGATATTAGTTAAAGGAGTTAAGGAACATGAGGATGATTAAAAAGGGATATCTATATCAATTAACTTTTATGCCAATTCTTTTTCCGGTCAACTGTTACTTTGTTGAGGAAAAAGAAGGATTGATTTTGATTGACACAGCCCTTGGCTTTGCTGCTAAGGGGATTCTTCAAGCTGCTGAAACGATAGGTAAGCCCATTACAAAAATTGTTCTGACTCATGCTCATGAAGATCATGTTGGCGCACTCGATGCAATTAAAGAAAGATTTTCGAATGTTCCAGTCTATATCTCACAAAGAGATCACCGCTTAATGAATGGAGACCGTTCACTTGAAAGCCACGAAGACCAAACGCCTATTAAGGGTGGAGTGCCGAAGAATTTAAAAACTCGGGCGAATGAGTTATTAAAGGAAGGGGATCAAATTGGTTCGCTTAAGGCTTTTGAAACACCGGGACACACCCCAGGTTCAATGTCGTTTCTTGACATTAGAACAAATGCAATCATAGTCGGTGACGCTTTGCAAGTAAGGGGAGGGATTGCGATTGCGGGGGATGTGAAACCGTTGTTTCCATTTCCTGCTTGGGGCACGTGGAGTAAAGAAACGGCATTAAAAAGTGCTAAGAAATTAGCAGGCATACAGCCAACACTCCTTGCAGTCGGACATGGAAAAATGATTGAAAATCCACTAAAGCTAATGGAAGAAGCAATTGAGAGTTTAGAAAGGAAATTAAAATAAAGGAGTAAATGAAATGTCACCAAGACCAAAAATCGGACTTGATTTAGCGTCAATATTAGAAGTAGCTGGGATTCTAGCAGACCAACATGGAATGCAGGAGGTCACACTTGCAAATCTAGCTAAAAAACTAAAAATTCGTCCGCCTTCACTCTACAATCATTTCAATGGATTGCCAGACTTAAGAAAAAAATTAGCGATTTACGGACTCGAAAAGCTTTATGCTGAATTATCACAGGCAGCGACTGGGGCTTCAGTCCACGACGATATACTAGCGATAAGCAAAGCCTATGTTAGCTTTGCTCGTAAACATCCGGGAATTTATGAGGCAACACTGCTCGCTCCTGATCCTGAAGATGTAAATGTTCAATTGGCAGGAGAAAAAATCGTTGACCTTGCCGTTCAAGTATTAAAGGCATTAGACTTAAACGAGGATTATACCTTGCATGCTGTCAGAGGATTGCGAAGTATACTACATGGGTTTTCAGCTTTGGAGCAAAGAGGCGGATTTAAAATGTCGTTGGATTTGGACGAAAGCTTAATAATAACGATTAAAGCCTTTTTTGCCGGAATGGAAAATATAGGAGGTAGATAGTCTATTTAGCATAGCCCCGAAAGTCATTTCCCCTTCCTCGACAATAGTACGGGAGTTGAATTCTTTCTCGTCTAATTGTTGGCTCAAAGTTAGCAATGATTGAATTACATGCTTTAATTTGCTGAATTATGGCCTCCTTGTTTTCGTTTTCTTTGACAAATTTTAATGTCCTTCTTGTGATTGATGAAATATAGGATGAAAGTAATTTTCGAGCTTCTTCTACATCAATTGGTTTTCTTCCAATATCAATGCTAGAGTCTAACAAATTGGGTGCCAGGCACCATCCAAATTGACACCAAATGCTTATCAGACATCGTCGACACTCCTTTTTAGTTAACTTATAAGTTTTGTGAAAGCAATGGTTAACACATTAATCTTAACGAAAAATAGAGCGACACCCTAGAAAACATCAGGACATTACTCTATTTTTTCTTGTATCTCATATAGGGGAATGGATTACAAGAATTTACTGTGAACTAACTTTGTGAATGGATAATGATTCTTTCGATCTGATTAGGAGTTCCTTTTAGATTAACGACTTTTAGACAACCAGCTAATGCTTGTTCCAATCTTGCAAGAGCGTCAAAAAATGTTCCATTCGACTGTTCTGTAATCTTATCATTCTTTCAATCTGATTAGGAGTTCCTCTTAAATTAGCCACTTCTAGAGAACCAGCTAATGCTTGTTCTAATCTTGCAAGAGCGTCACGAGATGCTCCATTCGACTGTTCTGGAGTAAAATTTCCTTCTTTAAGAATAGAACTTTCGGCATTAATATCATTAGCTAAAGTATTTTCAATGTCGGTAGCAGAGGAATTAAGTTCGCTAAGGCTTTCTTTACATGATTTTTGATCATTGTCGAAATACCATATCCGACTTTCTTTACATGATTTTTGATCATTGACGAAATACCCTATCCGTCTTTCTTTACATGATTTTTGATCATCGTCGAAATACCCTATCCGACTTTGTAACACAGTAATCACATCCATCTATTTTTGTAGTTGCATCTAAAATTTTTTGATTTCTCATTTTTTCATTCCATTTGAAACAAATATACTCATAACTTATTCTTGTTTAGTTAAGAATGTATAAACTATTGTCTTATAGTCTTCATGATTGATTGTAGGATAATAACCTCATGATGTACTGGCAGAAAAAATAAACTTTTTGTAAACGATCTACAAATCCAGTTTACATAACAATTTCAAGAACCAAAACAGCCTTTTTAGGAACCCTGATATACCTGGAAAGGCTTTTTACCATTTGCAAACGAAATTGGAGCGACCATTTTTTTGACGATACAAAAAATAAATAAAAAAGCATGAACCCCTGTTTATGGCACGGGAACTTTGAACATAGTGGCAGCACTTCTCTTCTTACTTTGCGGTCTGTGAAAGCTACGCTGGTACTATCCCTTGTTCCAAATCAATCAAAATTCCAAATTTCCCAAAAATAGGACAAAGATTCCACTATACTACTAGTCCAATATAAAAACGTTTCAATATTATATAAAGTAAATGAAAAAAAGAGGTGAAAGAGAATGAGCGAAAACCAAAACCAAAACCCAGTTGATCCTACTGTTGCGAGTGCTATTACAAGCATTATTAATTCCATCGCAACGGAAGAAAATGCTTTAACGTTTATGATTGCAGAATTAGCTGCTGAAGTAAATGCTGTTGTAGGGACAAATCCAACAAGTCTTACGACATTAACGACAGTTGATAACAATGTAAAAAGAAAGCTGCAACTCATCTTAAAGAAAAATATTGTGTTGGAGAAAAAACTGCGCGATGCTGTTAACTTTTTCCCAAACCTGACATTTCTACCAGGTGAACTGGCGGCTTTAATCACCGCTCTGAATAATGTGATTGGGTCTGTTGCGAATGAAGAAGCAGCCCTTGCAGATCTAATAAGAGCAGAAGCCGCAAAAGTTAGTTTTGTGGCTACCCATCCAACTACTTTTACGGCTTCCGATCTTGTTACTATTAACAATAATGTCGATTCGGTTATACAATTGATCCTCGACAAAAACATTGTATTGGAAGAAAAACTCGAGGATGTGCTTAGGGGGTTTGCAAATTTAGGTATAACGATTACAAACCCTACCTTTGGTCCTTTAATTAGTTCTGCATTGGCAAGTGTTATTACTTCTATTGCGACAGAAGAAGCCAGTTTTGGGGCATTAATTAGCGCAGAAGCAACAAAAATTGGAATTATAACATCGGGTGTAACTAGAGGAACAAATACACCAGCTCAATTGAGCGCTGTGAATGCCAGCGTTGAAAATATGTTGCACGACATCCTGAACAAAAACATTATATTAGAAACAAAATTAAAAGATGTTCTAGATTTTCTGACTCCTCCGACGATGATCTAATTTAGTTTTATATGTGATAAAAAGGACCGCTGTTCTGCTTAAATAAGGTGCCAGGCACCATCCATTTTATGGATGGTATTTGGCACCTTATTTGTCACTTTGATGGTAGAATGAAAAATCTCTAAACTTACTTTATGTAAGTTTTTTTTGGTTCGCTTGAATCGGCAAACAAATTTCTACCTCTGTTCCCTGACCTAACTGACTGGAATAACGAATCGTTGCTTGGTGTTCCGCTAAAATTTTATAACTGACCGTTAATCCCAGTCCTGTTCCTTTTTCTTTCATCGAATAAAAAGGTTCTCCAAGATGTTGGATTCTTTCTTGATCGATGCCACTTCCGTCATCTTTTATTATGACTTTTACGAAGTCATCTTTGGTTTTACTTAGTATAATTTCGATCTTTTTCGCTTCCGCTTCAATAGAATTTTTAATCATATTTATGAATACCTGTTTTAAACTGTTGGGGTCACAATCTATTTCTGGAATAGGGTCCAACGCTTTGATGAACATATTTATACCATTCATGTTAGATTGAGGTGTTAATAAGGTCGTAACAGACTGCATAACTTCTTCAATATTCCCTTTGACCATTTGTAAATTTTGTGGTTTGGCTAGTACAAGAAGTTCGCCAACAATTTGATTGATTCGATCCATTTCCTCTAACATCACTTGATGATAGAAAGAATGGGTTTTGTCTTCGGATTGTAATAATTGGATAAACCCTCGTATAGACGTTAATGGATTTCGAATTTCATGTGCAACACTGGCAGCCAACTGGCCGATAACCGATAATTTTTCTGCATTGTGCAACATTTTTTCTGTTTCTTTTATTTTGGTAACATCTCTACCAGATATAAATGTACCCATAACCTTTCCGTTGATGATCATAGGAAATAATGTTGCGTGAACATCGAGGATGGTTCCATCCTTCGTTTTTATTTGAATATCCTTCCTGGTAGTTAATCCTTTACGAGTTTGTTCAATTCCGTCTTCCATTATGCTGCGACTTTCCTCTAGTAAAAGAGTAGAAGGTTTTTCATAAATAAAATCAGACTGACTATACTTAGTGATGGTCTCAAATTGGGAATTAGATTCAATAAAATGACCTTTCTGATCTAAAACATATATATAGTCAGGAGTGTTTTCAGCTAGAGATTTGTATTTCTGTTGGCTTTCCACATACTCTTTCTCAATTACTTTTTGCAATATGATGTAAGCAATGATAGAAGAAAGTAAAATAATCAGGAAGCTTACTAATATAATAACCTGTTTTACTTTGAAGAGAATATGTTCTACATATTCTAAGGAAAAATCAACACCTATAAATCCATAGACTTTACCTGTTTCATCGTCTTTTATCGGGGTAAAACCAGAAATGATGGGGCCCCATATTTTATCTTGGATGACTTCTTTTGTGTAGATAGGTACCTCATTATTGTATGTTTTTATTTTGAGATCGGACATTCCTTCTTTTACACCTAATACGATACCATCCGCGTCTATTATATAAACAATTTCATCATTAGATACTCGTTTTTCTGTATATATATACTTTGCTCCTGTTTGCTTTTTTAATCTTTCAAAAAGTTTTTGCATTTTATTATAGTAAACCTTATCATAGGATCCTTCTTTGTATTCTTTGGCATCATACAATTTTTTGTATGATGCCAGATCCTGCTCAATAAACTCTGCAATGGTCATCGAAGTATTAGCCGCATTTTTTCCAATTTCATTATTAACTACATCTTTTAAGTGGCTATATAGTGAGAATGCAGGGATGATTACTGAAATGGTAATCACTATAATTAAAAGTATTAAAATGTACTTTTTTTTCCTAACATGTGTGTTCAAACAAATCAATCCTTCTTGTTGACTTATCTCTTTTGTTTAAGGGAAGGGTTTTTATTCTTTCAAAAAGATAATTATACGTTACTATATAATATTATAATAGTACAATGTTACTTTTATATAAATGGATAATTCGAAAGACTCTAACAAGAAAAGATACTACTTATACTTTGGGACAACAAAACCTTGTCCCATGCAAACAAAATCGGCTCGGTTTCTAGCGTTTTTATAGGTGGCCACAGTTCATCCCATAACTAAATTTGGTTCAAAGTGTAACAGTTAAAGAATTCTTTTCTAATATAGAATAGGGACACTTCTGAGATTATGGGAGGATAAAAAAATGGCAGTAAGAAAAGTATCAAAAAGAATTAAGACAGGCAGTAGGCAATCAAAGCTTTGTTAGTGTGAAGGAAGCGCGTCTTGTCGAGCATAACGTAACAGATTACGAGATTGTATAAGGGTATCCCCCTTCATAAACGTTGAAAACAAAATGGCTGCTTTCCTTTTAGGAGGCAGCCCTTTCTGTAATTAATGAAGAAATGAGGTGACCATCGTGGAACCATTCATTCCCCTCATAAGTGAGGTCGTCTTTCCGATTACCGTTACCCTGTTCTTGCTTTATCGAATTAAATCAAAACTGGATAGCGTTGTTCAATTGATTCAAAGCCTCCCGGAACGCTTAAGCGGAAAATAGGTGCTGATGTGATCTCTTTTATTCAACTTCCATTAAAATATCAAAGCTCAGCTGAACCAAAAAAGCAGGTAACATGAACGAAAAATAGACTGTTTTTGGCAATTAATATTTATACAAATTTTGTTACTCTGTGCTTATTGAACAATCGGTCCATTTAAAGGAATAAGCAAAATATTATGATCTTTTAATGAGTGGGTAATCGTTTGCCGTGTAATGAATATGGGCATCTGAGCCATCTTCATTGTATAACGTTTGCTTACTGTAAAATGCCTTACTCCCAGAGTTGCTTCCGACAAATCGCCAATGTAAGGTTCAGGATTGTCCGGAGAGATGGTGTGATATCCGATAACTTTCTCCGGATAGTCCAAGCACAACAATAAAGGAATAATTTTAATTCAAACAAATATAAATATAAAATGATGAATATTACTTTATCTTGATAATTAACTACAGCATAACAATAAATGGAGATTATATATACAAAATAACTAAACCTTTTTATTAAAAGGGAGTGCTTGGAATGCAGACAATTATTTTTATTGGTACCTACATGTCAGGAAGCAGCAGAGATGGAATGAGGGCTGCGAAAGAACTGGGGTATTACAACATTTTATTTACCGCAACCAAACTATATCAAAGGATGAGGGGTGAATTTACGGAAGTCGATGAATTAATTTATCTGGAGGATATGAGTTTAGCAAATTTATATAATCAGTGTAAAGCCATTCAGGAGAAAGGATTCGAAATCAGACTCTGTATGAGCTATATTGACCCATATATTTCAAAAGCCGCAAAGTTATCCGAACAGCTAAATCTTACCCAGGCATCGACAGAAGCGCTGGCTAAAATTGAAAATAAAGCCAATGTGAGGGATATATTAAGGGACCATCCATCCACACCCTTCTTTAAAGTCTATACCGGTAAGGAACCGATAGAGCGTGGTTTACAGGAATACAGTGAACATTTACCATTAGTATTAAAATATCCGGATTCCAATGGATCAAAAAATGTTTATTTCGTGGATTCGGAAGAAAAATTTAAAAATAGACTGAAGGATATGCGGAGTAAACGAAGGAAACCAGTACTCATAGAGGAGTATGTAACCGGAACCCAATATATTATTGAGGTTTTAGTTTATAAAGAGAAAGTTACCATCGCCGGGGTCATTGAACAGGAAATCAATGAACATTTAGTCGTGACCGGTTATTCTTATCCAGCTGTCCTTGAGAAGGAAGAACAATGGAAATTACAGGAGAGTGTGAAAAGCATTATAACCAACTTAGGGCTCCAAACAGGCAGCTGCCATTTGGAAATGAGATGGAGAAATGGCGAATGGAAGTTAATTGAAGTCAATCCCAGAATGTCCGGCCGGGCGGTGAATGACATCATCAAGGAAGGTACCGGAATTGATCTGGCAAAAGAGACCTTGAAATTATATTTGGGAGAAGAACCGGAGGCTGAATTTAAGAGCAAAAAATATGTGTTTGCTCAATATGTAACAGTTAACCAAAAAGGCCGATTGATAAAAGTGACTGGGCAGGAACAGGCATCGAATAGGAAAGGAGTAACCAAAGTATCTGTCATTCCCCGAAAAGGTGACGTTTTAAGACCCCCTACCGTTATGGGTTTTCGATATGCTTATGTGATCGCGGCTTCGGATAATCCGGACCAATCAAAAGCCATTGCTAAACAGGCCGCACAAGAAATAAAGTTCCATCTCCAGCCAATTGGATACAACGAAATTTTACCAAAGGAGACCGCTAAAGAGCACCTTGAATTCCTGCCGAGTTCCCTGACTAAGCTTAACGGTGGCAGAACCAGTTTTATGAAAAATCTATATTTGAGTCAGATTATTCCGATTATTAACGGAAGCATCATTAGCCAAATTGAAAATGACCCTTTAATTCAACATGTCAGTTTTTGGAATTATAATCCAATCACAACCGGTACATTGGTATTTTTCCCTAATAAATCCAGACTGGAAAGGAATCTTAACTTAAAATCCTCTGTCATTGTAACCCAAAATCCCCTTTTGTTTCAGGACTTGAATAAATCTTATACAATTGTGGCGGTTAAGAATTCTAAAGTAGCTTTTGAAAAATTTATAAAATTTTACCGAAGCCTTTTTTCAATCCCGGTTATCGGTATTACCGGAACTGCTGGAAAAACGACAACAAAGGATTTGGTTGCTCACATTTTAGGAGCTGACTGGAATGTAGTAAAAACGATCAGGAGTCAAAATGGCGGTTATCAAAACCTGCGTAATTTACTGCAAGTCAATGATCAGACAGATGCAGCGGTGTTTGAATTTGGGGTAGGGGCACGGGGTGTAATGGATTATTTCTGCAGAATTTTCCAACCAAGCATAGGCGTTATCACCAATATCGCTACAGACCACGGATCAGGTTTTAAATCACAACAGGATTACACCAATGAAAAAGCTAAATTGGCAGCAATTATTAATAAAAATAACGGAACCCTCATATTAAATAGTGATGACCAAAATATTCAGAATTTGGATTTAGGCTATTTTGAAGGACAAATCATCACTTTTGGACTTAGTAATCATGCACAGTTTAAAGCGGATCACATCCGATATACCGAAAATGGCATGGAGTTTTCTGTACCTTACGGCAATGAAGTATATGAATGCAGGATTAATGCTTTTGGAAAACATAATGTCTATAATGTGCTTGCTGCATTTGCAGTATGCAAAAGTCTGGGATTACAGTTAAAAGATATGGTTAAAAGGTTGGAGAGCTTCCACCTTTTGGAGAGACATTTGGAAATTAGAAAAGGAATTAATAATTGTACACTAATTGATGATACATGGAATACAAATTCTATATCAGCTGAAGCTGCTCTTGAAGTTCTCGCAAATCTTTCCAAAGGAAGAAAAACAATTGCCGTACTAGGAGATGTAGAGGAACTGGGGCATTTTTCAGAGAGCGAACATAAAAAAATCGGTACATTTGTTCATAAATATAAAGTCCATACACTTGTTACCGTTGGAAAACAAGCCAAATATATTGCACAACAGGCGAGAAGTCTCGGTATGGACGACAGAAACATTTTTATGCTTGAGAATAAAGAAGGATTGGTTTCATTACTTGAAAATATCTCGGATTCCAACAGTATTTTATTAGTAAAGGCATCGATGAGAGATTCTTTTGGGGATACCATGAACAAACTAATTGCTGAATGAACGTCGATCTTACAAATGTTTTATTAATACAATCGGCTTTGTTCATTGAATAATGAAGGCAATTGGTTTTTATATTTATTCTTTATATATTAATGGCTCCATGTATAAGAACTTGCAAGTATTAATTTTCCTGTAAGATTTAAACTTCTATTACAAAATGTGGTAAGAGCTATAAATGATTACTTCAACAACCGGGCGCTATTGTTGAATAAAACTTAGATATTCAAACGACTTTATCCTTATATTTTTTAGAATAATGAAGTAGCATATATCAAAAATTATACAACTATATTATAACCCCGTGCTAAAATTTTAGAACGGGGTTTTTCTTGTTTGAGCCTTTAAAATTAAATAACTTTAATTGCCTTTTTACCATTTTCTCGGTATTGTAAGCACAACATTATGCTTTTTCTTCAAAATGATATTCAGTGGGTCGGTTTATTCAATAATAAATTATAGTTTAACTTTAACCTCAGTACCGTCCTTAGCGTTGACATCTACTAGCACGATCCCTTTATAATTTTTCAGTTCCTTGACGATAGGCTTTAATATTTTTTGTCTATTAGTGGAAAGGTAAAGTCTATTTTTTTTCTTTCGAAGTGCTCTTTTGTCCAATTGTTTACATTTTGCTGAAAAAGTTTTGAATCCACAATTGAAATAACAACGTTTAAAATAGCATATGGAATTGGGATGGTAAACCGAACATCCTTTGCTTTCACTTTTACATGCATCATAAGCTAATCACTAATCAACGATGACCGAAACGGTATCCCCGTTTGCCGATTTGATATCAACAATTTGGCCATCTAATTCGTTTTCGATTGCTTCAATAATAAGGCTTATGTCTATGTCTTTAACGTATTTTTCCGATTAAGGAATGCTCGCTACGATGCTGTGTCCAGCCATTAATACTACCTTAACAAGTTTTATAGGCAGATTAACCGTGACGTTGTCATTTTCGGCTGATACAACACGAATTTTTAATGTTTTATCTAAATAGTTATTCAGTTTTTCAAGAAACTTCTTACCTACTTCTACTTTCTCTTTTATAATTCAAGCAGTTCTGATCCCTTATCTGCATCAATCTTCCCTTCTTGAACCATTGTTAACACTCTTGTAATTTCCTCTTTCATGATCCTTTCCTCCCTATTCATCTTTTTAGAGCTTAAACCGTATAACTTTCTTTAAAACGGTACATCTTTTTTATAAACGGTACGACTTTATTTAAAATCTACCTATATAAAACTATGTACTATTTCTACTCCTATATAGCGTACTGCCACATAGCCATCAAGTGAAAATTTTGCAGCACCCCCAGAACGAAATTTTAAACCTTCTTCAAACAAAGAAGCCCGTTTTATCGTTTTGGGGTGACCTGTTTTCTTGACTTGATGGGCATGTAGCTGCACACCTAAAAAACTATTTTGTATTTTGTTTGGGAAGTGTATTTCTCGTCTGCAAGAAGAATGATATCTCCAAAATCTTCAAACTCGATAGCTCCTGGAGCAACTTGGGTTTCAAACGTAATTCCACCGTGTTGAATTAATTTTTCTCCGTGCATCATTGGAACACCTTCAACAAAATTCGCAGTATAAACGACTATCGTAGGCTCTTCTGTGTATACCTCAACTTTTATTTTCTCATCAGGACTAATTAATTTCGCTGCAATTTGATAAAGACTTGAGCACGAAAGGAAGAATGGATGATCTATCCCTTGAACCTTTTTCACCTCTGTATCAAAGGAATCAAAGGTTGATTTTAACTTCTTCGGGGTTCGAAAATCATATGGCGTGCCAATTACGCTTCGCTTTTCACCAGTTACTGTGGTATCCTCATTTACTGGTGAAAATTCTTCTGAAAATAATTGTAAGGAATGATCATCGATTGGATTGCTGGGATGTCCTGTTAAGTTAAAATAGACGTGATTGGTCGGATTAAAAATTGTATCTTTATCACTTTTTGCTTGATAGCTCACTGACCAGATATTTAAGTTATCTAATGTATAAGTCACACTTACTTTCAAATTCCCCGGAAAACCATTCTCGCCATCAGGTGATTGGGTTGAAAAGACGATTGATGCATTTTCATCCGTCTTATTCACTTCATAATCCCAGATTTTTTCATCGAATCCAGGGTTGCCACCGTGTAATGTATTCCCTAATTGATTTACAGATGTTTGGTAAAGTGATTCACCAATTGAAAATTCACCATCTTTTATTCTTCCAGCGACTCTTCCTATTGTTGCTCCGTAGTATGTTTCTTTCTTGTAATCCTCAATCGAGTCAAATCCCAATACTATATTCTTATGACCTGATTCCGTTGGAACGAAAAGATTGACGATTCTGGCCCCAAAGTTTGTAACTTCTAATCGCACTCCATTATCATTTTCAATAGAAAATAGGAAGACTTCATCACTAAATGGACTTTTTGTTAATTTCATTTTTTTAGACTCCTTTTATCATTAAATTCTTCCACCATTCTGATAAATAAAGGCCGAAACAGAAGTTCCGACCATTTCTAGAAAGGAAATTAAATGAGCGCATTGAGTCCTCATTGATTTCATATATGATTAAAAACGAGCTGAGGACCAACTATCAAACTTTTATATTATGATATTTTCAACTGTGAAACCAAATTTTTCATAAACAATTTTTCCAGGAGCTGAAACACCGAATGTATCGATGATGACAGCTGCCCCATTTAGCCCTACATATTTGTCCCAACCGAAGCTTGAGCCTGATTCAATTGCTACACGTTTTATAACACTTGATGGTAATACCTCTTCTTTATAGTCAGTTGATTATTTAAATAAGGCCGAAGCAGCAACTCCGGCCTTAAGTAAGGAATCCTATAAGAGGTCTATTTACGCACTCTTTCCGTTAACTTCTCTATTTTCTCCCATTTTTTCAATTTCCTCTAAACTACGACCGCGAGTTTCAGGAACGCGTGTCCGGATAAATAAAACCCCAAGGAAACAAATAACACCGAAGATGGCAAAAACAGCTTCTTGAGCCATCGAAGCGGTCATGATTGGAAATAGCAATCCAACCAAGAAAGAACCAATCCAGTTAAAAGATGAAGCTAATCCTGACGCTCGTCCGCGAATGGCGAGCGGGAAAATTTCTCCAACGATGACCCAAGTTAAAGGAGCCCACGTAAATGAATATAGTGCTACATAAATACTTAAGAAAACAACCATCATCATCGGATTTGCATTAGGAATTAGTACATTCAATATTGCCGGTAAAATAAAGGATAGTCCCATAATCGTTCCGCCAACCGTTAATAAAGTACGGCGATTAAATTTGTCAGCAATCATTAGGAATACAAATGAACCTAATACGAGAATAACTCCTTGAATAATTGGCCACATTAATGCTGAACTAGCTGCATGCCCTGTTGCGTTTTCTACAATCAAAGGAATGTAATAAAAAATTGCGTTTGCACCCTGGAATTGTTGAAAAGCAGCAACACCCACACCGGCAATTAATAAATAACGGTATTTATTACTAAAGAGTGTACCCCATGATGCTTTTTGATTTGCTTCCAATTTGGCAGTTTCTTGAATTTGTTTTATTTCAGAATCAATTTCTTGTTTGTTAGAGCGAAGATACCCCAACACCTTACGAGCTTCGTCAAGTTTATTGTTCTTTATTAGAAAACGAGGTGATTCAGGTAACTTTAACATTCCAACAAATAAGATGATAGCAGGTACAGCAGCCAAGCCAAGCATCAATCTCCATGCCATTGTTTCTGGTAAATCCTTCAATAAATAATCGACAATGTATGAAAGCAACATTCCAGAAACAATCATTGTTTGGTTAATTCCTGACAGACGTCCACGTAAACGTGCCGGAGCCATTTCTGACATATAGGCTGGGACCAACGCAGAAGCAGCACCAACGGCCAATCCCAATAAAATCCGAGCAACAATCAAAAAAAGTATCCCATCATGTGGGGAGATTCCTGACAAGACGGATCCAACAATAAAAATGATAGCAGATAGTAAAATCATTTTGCGCCGTCCTAAACGGTCAGACAGTTGTCCGGCCAGCGCACCTCCAAAAATAGCTCCTAGCATTACCGAAGAGGTAATCCAACCAATAGCGCCAGCGTCATTTTGAAGGCTCCAGTCATGTTGCAGAAAGGGCAAAGCACCCGTCATAACACCTATATCATAACCGAAGAGAATTCCGGCAAAAGCCCCAAAAAAATAAATAAAGCCACTTGAGATTTTCTTTTCATTAACCATTAAAGGTTCCTCCTCCAGGTATTAATATTATATTGTTATAAATCCCACTACTAAAATATTGATGGCTTTTTAAGAAATAATAAAAGTGTTTTTAAACTGTTTTTCCCCATAAATCACCGAGTTTCATTTCGCTATATTAAACGCTTTCATTTTTTTTCAGAAAACCACGAACACACTTACAATAAATAGGATCATGAATATTTTGCTAAAGGTTCCCATTTTCATTCTTCAACTACTGGAATACCTATTTTTTACCTCCAAGGAAGCAGAACCTCCTCGGAGATTAGAGGTATTACTTAATAACTACGTATTCCAGGTCTACTAGCTTTGCATAGGTGATAATTTGGTCTGTTGTTAAATTCAATGAAACAACCGTGTGGTGACCGCCACCATTCTCAACCCATGCTTTCACTCCATCTTGGAAGTTTGGCTTCACTTCCCAAAGTACACGGGCCACTGGAAGATTGGGTGCTGGAACAGTTGGCTCGAATGCAGAAACTTCATTAATCAACAGCTTAAAATGCGTACCAAAGTCAGCCATTGAAACAACCACACCATCTCCTGCTTTTCCGTCGAATACTAAACGTGCCGGGTCTTCACGATCACCAATACCTAATGGAGATACGATAATTTTTGGTTTATTACTTGCTAAAGATGGGTCTACTTCAAGCATATGTGATTGAAGGATTGATTCTTGACCAGCAGCTAATTCATATGTGTAATCTTCCATAAAGCCAGTCGATTGATTATGGCTCATCACTTTCAGTAAGCGATCGAGTGCTGCAGTCTTCCAATCTCCTTCACCCGCAAAGCCATATCCTTGTGCCATCAAACGTTGGACTGCAAGACCAGGAAGCTGTTTCATCCCATATAGATCTTCGAAGTTAGATGTGAAAGCTGTGTAACCACCATCATCAAGGAAACGTTTAATAGCGATTTCATAGCTTGCTTGTACTTTTACGCTCTTCTCCCAGTCTTCATGACTGTAATTACCATAATCAAATTCATAAAGATCTGCGTATTCTGCAAATAAATCATTAATTTCTTCGTCCGTAACAGCATCCACGTATTGAACAAGGTCTCCAATACCAAAGTAGTCAACTGTCCATCCAAATTGGATTTGTGCTTCAACCTTATCCCCTTCGGTCACTGCAACGTTACGCATATTGTCACCAAAACGAGCGACCTTGATGTTGAAGCTTTCGTTATATGCAACTGCTACGTCCATCCAGTCTGCAATTTGTTGTTGTACTTCAGGACGCTCCCAATAACCTACGACAACTTTATTTTGTTTTTTCAAACGGGCATTGATAAAACCATACTCACGGTCACCATGAGCAGATTGGTTCAGGTTCATGAAGTCCATATCAATCGTGGACCAAGGAATGCTTTCATTAAATTGTGTTGCTAAGTGAAGCAGTGGTTTTTGTAATAATTTTGTTCCTCGAATCCACATTTTCGCAGGCGAGAAAGTATGCATCCAAGTGATGACACCGGCAACTTCGTCACGATAGTTTACTTCTTTCATAATACTTGTGATTTTATCAGCACCGACAGCTAAATCTTGTAAAACAAGCGGATAAGGTAAAATAGCGCTTTCATTTAATGCATCGGTCATTGTTTGTGCATGTGCTTTGACTTCTGCTAACGCTTCTTCCCCATAAAGGTGCTGTGAACCTACGACAAACCAAAATTCTTTTTTTCCTGTTGTTAACATAATAATCCTCTTTTCTTAATTTAATAGTTTAGTAGTTTGATGTTGATATTACTTTTGACCATAATAAGCATTTTTTCCATGTTTTCGTAAGTAATGTTTATCTAAAATACGTTGTGGTAATTCTTTTGCAAAATGATTTAATTCTCGTGTAAATAAATTCATTTTCGCAACTTCGTCCAACACCACACTATTCAATACTGCCGATTTTGCGTCTTTGCCCCAAGTAAATGGACCATGACCATGAAGGATGACACCGGGAACTGCTAAAATATCTAACCCACGCTCTTCAAATGTTTCAATGATTACATTACCCGTTTCTTCTTCGTAACCACGATCTATCTCCTCTTGTGTCAGGTAGCGAGCACATGGTATGGAACCATGGAATGTGTCTGCATGAGTGGTCCCCATCGCTGGAATATCAAGGCCTGCTTGAGCCCAGATTGTCGCCCAAGTTGAATGAGTGTGTACAATACCTCCAATTTCTGGATAATTCTTATAAAGTACTGCATGAGTCGCTGTATCTGATGAAGGCCTCAACTCTCCTTCAACAACATCCCCATCTAAATCAACAACCACCATATCATTAGCTTTCATCGTTTCATAATCAACACCACTAGGTTTGATAACGAATAAACCAGTTTCACGGTCAATGGCACTTGCATTTCCCCATGTGTATTTCACGAGTCCATATCTAGGTAAGTCCAAATTTGCTTGAAATACTTTTTCTTTCAGTTGTTCTAACACGTCAATTCCTCCAGTTTTCCATTCATAAAATCAAATGATCTACAGCGGCCTGCTCAATCATTAAACCTTTTTTGTATCGTTCGATAAATGCTTCAAATCCTTCAACATCTAATTGATCAGGATAAATTTCTTGCCCTTCAACCTCTTCAAAGACTTTTTTATCGAGGAAGTCTTCTAAGCTTTCTTCTTGATCTTTGTTCATCATGTAAGAAGCAAGAATAGCCATTCCCCATGCACCGCCTTCTCCAGCTGTTGCCATAACTGATACTGGCGTATTCATTGCTGCTGCAACCATTTTTTGTCCAACAAGAGGGGTTTTAAATAAACCACCGTGAGCTAGAATGCTATCAATTGCAACATTTTCTTGGTTTGTCAAAATATCCATTCCGATTTTCAAAGCACCAAAAGCTGTATAAAGGTGTGTCCGCATGAAATTTGCTAAATTGAAATGACTCTCTGGTGAGCGGACAAATAATGGTCGGCCTTTTTCTAATCCTGTAATATTTTCACCTGAGAAATAACCGTAGCTTAGTAAACCCCCACCATCTGAGTCGGCTTCCAAAGCTTTATTTAACAACACTTCGAATAATTTATTCGTTTCAACCTTTTGTCCCATTGCCTCAGTAAATTCACGGAACAATCCTAGCCAAGCATTGATATCACTTGAGCAGTTATTCGCATGAACCATTCCAACTGGACTACCGTTAGGGGTTGTGACTAAATCAATTTCTGGATATACTTTTGAAAGTTCTTTCTCTAATACAATCATGGCAAAAACTGAAGTTCCCACTGAGACGTTTCCAGTACGTTTCCTTACACTATTCGTAGCAACCATTCCTGTACCAGCATCACCTTCTGGTGGACAAATTGGAATGCCTGGTTGTAAATTTTTTGATTGATCCAGAATTTTTGCTCCAATTTCGGTTAATTCACCTGCTTGCTCGCCTGAAATATAAACTTTAGGAAGAATGTCTTTTAGCTTCCAAGGATAACCTTTGTTCGAAATCAGTTCATCAAACTGCTTAACCATCGATTCATTGTAATTTTGCGTTGATTCATCAATAGGGAACATGCCCGAAGCATCTCCAATGCCAATTGCTTGATTACCAGTCAGTAGCCAGTGAATGTACCCAGCTAAAGTGGTGATATAATCAATGCGAGGCAAATGCTTCTCTTCATTTAATATTGCTTGATATAGGTGAGCAATACTCCACCGTTCAGGGATATT
The DNA here is from genome assembly GCF_036670025.1 of Niallia oryzisoli. Lineage (NCBI taxonomy): Bacteria > Bacillati > Bacillota > Bacilli > Caryophanales > Bacillaceae > Niallia > Niallia oryzisoli. The sequence continues at coordinate 3,856,852 of NZ_CP137640.1, forward strand.
GAATTGAAATTTATCAGTTAATTCTTTTGCAGCAACACTGGTTGTTGAGTTACGCCAAGTTCGAAACGGAACAAGTAGCTCCCCTGTATTGTCAAAAGCCATATACCCATGCATCATTCCAGAAAATCCAATAGAACCAATTTTTCGAATGGTGATACCATAATTTCGTTCAACTTCTTTCTTCATTTCACTGTAAGCTGTTTGCAATCCAGTGATAATATCCACTAAGTTGTACGTCCAAAATCCGTCTTCCAAGATGTTTTCCCACTCATAACTTCCAGTTGCAATTGTTTCAAAACTACTATCAATCAACACTGCTTTAATACGTGTGGATCCGAATTCGATTCCAAGTGAAGTTGCTCCCTCAGCTATCGCTTTTTTTATGTTTACTCGATTCGTTCTCACAATAATCCCCTCTCTGATAGCCATTTTAATTTCTATAATCGAATGGAGGCGCTTTCTTTTTATTTACAACCTCAGTATATTTTTTGTACGTACATTTGTCAATAAAAATAAAAGTTATTCGAACAAATGAACTTCAATGATATATTCTGTCCTTTTTTCTTTCTATTTGTAATAAAAGGGATTCATGTGACATGATTTGTTTTCATGTTAATCCCTTCTCTGACAGCAATTTTAATATCTATAATCAAATGGATACGCTTTCTTTTTTGTTTAACTTTTACAGCCTTAGTATATTTTTTTGTACGTACATTTGTCAATAAAATAAAAATTGTACAATCAAATAAACTATGATGATAAATTCCGACCTTTTTTTCTTAGTACTGTAAAAAATGGATTCAGATGACATGCAACCTAAGTAAAAATAGAAAAAATTGTAATTGTTTGTTAATTTGTATGAAAATAAGGTGAAATCTATTAATTTATTCAAAACTACGATATAATATGTACGTACAAATATATCGATTAAAAAAATTAGAACGTGAACAACTATGAAAGAAGTGAGTTAAAATGAAACCAAAGTATCAGGTCATCATTGATGATATAAAAAGTAAAATTCTTTCAGGAGATTACAGCGTAGGAAATCAAATTCCTACTGAATCCGCCATGCAAGAAGAGTACAAAGTTAGTCGACACACTGTTCGAAAGGCCATTTTAGAACTATCGAAAGAGGGATTCTTAAGAAGTGAAAAAGGATCTGGCACTTATGTTAGTAACCAGTATCAATCAAAATCTGGTGGAAATTCCAATAATAAAACAATCGGTGTAATCACGACCTACATTTCTGATTACATTTTCCCCTCAATTATTCGTGGAATTGAAGGGCGATTGAATGAGAATAATTATTCGTTACTATTAGCTAGTACAAATAATGATGTCAAACAAGAAAAAAAAGCTTTGGAAATGATGTTGTCATTTGGTGTAGATGGTTTGATTGTTGAACCTACGAAAAGCAATCTATACAATCCTAATATTGCTTACTACCTATCGTTCAAGGAACAGGATGTTCCATTCATCATGATCAATGCTTATTATGAAGAATTAGATGTTCCTTTCCTTTGCCTCGATGACGTGCAGTCTGGCTATCTCGCAACAAAAGAATTGATTTCAAAAGGACACACAAAAATTGGACTCATTTCAAAAACGGATGATTTACAAGGAAAGTATCGAATGAAGGGGTATATAAAAGCGCTTGGAGAAGCCAAATTACGATTTCAACCAGAGCATGTGCTTTCGTTCAATACAGAGACGAGGTTGGACCTATACCCTAACTTGAAGGAGTTCCTAAATGAAAATCGAGACGTGTTGACTGCAATTGTTTGCTATAACGACGAGGTAGGGTTGGAAGTGATAAATGTATGCAGACAACTTGATATTTCTGTTCCGGAAAAATTATCAATTATTGGCCAGGACAATTCTTTCATTGCCAAAAATGCTAATATCAACCTAACGACATTGACACACCCACAAGAACAAATGGGACGTGATGCAGCTGATTGGGTCATTAAGAAATTACAAGGAAAGAAGGATTTACCAAACGAAACCTATTATCAACCTGAGTTAATTGAAGGCGAAACTGTACAAGAGTTAGAAAATTGAAACGTCGGAACGTTGCTGTTTCAATAATCAACCAAACTATGCGGAGTTTATTCTCTTCAGGTAATTTTTTGTTTTTCTTCAAGATAAACTTGTACCATACCAAATCCTCAAGCAGAAGCGCGAAAATCGTCCCCACGTTACCCAAAAGAGAAAACTTAGCATCACTGCAATGGGCTCCTGCTGAAATTCCTGCAGTTGAGCAGCTGACGAATAAAAATAGGCTGCTCTATTGCTAATTTGGGCTATTAAATTTTGTTAGTAATATTTGTTCATAGATCCCTTTTCTTAACCATTTGTATTCCTCTTTTCGTGTTACCATGTCGTAATTTTCCGAAAAGTTCTGAAGGATTAAAACAGATAAAAAAACTATTCACGATATGTGAATAGCCCAATAAACAAGTATCTCCTCTGACAACTTTGCTTCACAAAATCATCAAATTAATAATAGTAGTACAATTTCCTTTATGCATTCGTTAAACATGATCATTTATTTTAGTTTAGATAAATCATCCTTCTTAATTCTTACTGTAACATATTCATCCATTACAATATTCCCGTTTGGTACTCGATTTTCATACAAATACATTTCTTCATTTACTACTTACGGCCTCATAAAAAGAATGATAATACTACTAATAACTGTTTAAACGCTAAAAACAAAGAATAAGTTAACCCAGTAACCCACATAGGGATTGTTTATGTATGCTTCTGTCAGGTGTTCTCCTTTAATTCCATATGCAATCAAATAATTACAGACTGTAACAAAAAACAGAATAATCGTTCCAACTAAAAAAATAAAAAAATAATTCCTACGATGTTCCTCATCCTTGCCCGTCCACTCCCAATCTACAATCATCCACTTGTATTATATCATCAAACTATTTTTCTGTAGTATCGTTCATTGGAACAATCAATGACAAATCCCGTTTTTCTACCTACACCTTTTGATACCAGGAATCATCCATATTTTGTATAATAGAATAAAGAATTCTTGCCCAAAAATCATACAATGGAGGAAAAACATGGCGGAAAGCACAAAAAAGGAAATCTATTCTTGGTTAAAAACACTTGGATTTGCCCTCATCATTGCCTTTATTTGCAGAGAATTTATTTTTTCACCAACAACTGTATTCGGAGAATCCATGACACCAACCTTTCAAGATCATGATAGGGTGATGATTAGTAAGACTTCAGAAATTGATAGATTTGATGTGATCGTGTTCGATGCACCGGATGTTCCTGGTGAACACTATATTAAAAGAGTGATCGGACTTCCTGGAGATCGGATTGCGATGCAGGACGATGTGCTTTATATTAATGGAAAAGCATGGGATGAACCCTATTTGCAGCAAAATAAAAAAGACAATCCTTTTCCAAAACTGACTGGGGACTTTTCACTGAAGGAAAAAACCGGAAAAACGATTGTGCCTAAAGATAAGTTATTTGTTATGGGGGATAATCGTTTAATTAGTAAAGACAGTAGAATTTTTGGCTTTATTCCTTATCAATCTGTTATAGGAGAAGTCAAGTTTCGAATTTACCCGCTACAGGAAATCGGTATAACAAAATAAAGTAGAGGCAGCAGGTAACATTCACTATTAGGCGAAAAAGGTGCTTGGCACCTTTTTCAATAAAAGGTTCATAGTTTAACCTTAACCTCAGTACCGTCCTTAGCTTTGACATCCACTAGTACGATCCCCTTATAATTTTTCAGTTCCTTGACGATAGGCTTTAGCATTTTTTTGTCTATTAGTGGAAAGGTAAAGTCTATTTTATTTCTTTCGAAGTGCTCTTTTGTCCATTTGTTTAGATTTTGCTGAAAAAGTTTTGAAGACAAAATCGAAATAACAAGGTTTAAAATAGCATATGGAACTGGGATGGTAAACCGAACGTCTTTTGCTTTCACTTTTACATGCATCATAAGTAAATCACTAATCAATGATGACCGAAACGGTATCCCCGTTTGCCGATTTAATATCAACAATTTGGCCATCTAATTCGTTTTCGATTGCTTCAATAATAAGGCTTATGTCTATATCTTTAACGTATTTTTCCGATTGAGGAATACTCGCTGCAATGCTGTGTCCAGCCATTAATACTACCTTGACAAGTTTTATCGGCAAATTAACCGTGACGTTATCATTTTCGGCTGATACAACACGAATTTTTAATGTTTTATCTAAATAGGTAGTCGATTTTTCAGAGAGCTTATTACTTGTTTCCTCTTTTTCTTTTAACAATTCAATCAGTTCTGATCCTTTATCTGCATCAATCTTCCCTTCTTGAACCATTGTTAACACTCTTGTAATTTCCTCATTCATGATTTATTCCCCCTATTCATCTTTTAAGAGCTTAATGGCTTCTTCTGGTGTGATTTCTCCATTTTCCAACATGGTGATCACTTTTTTCTCGTCTGCTTCATCTTTCTTCTTCTGCACATATCCAAGGGATGAAATGATGTCTGTTAGCTTGCCTCGAACCGTTGGATACGAAATCCCCAGTTCCTTTTCAACTTCTTTTATATTCCCTCTACAGGTTAAAAATACTTCCACAAAATGAAGCTGATCCTTTGATAAAGATGCCAGCTTAGATAATTCAAACTCATTTTCAATCGTCGTGTGACAATGAGAGCACTGCAACTTTGTAATTTTCAATGTTTTACTGCAGACAGGACAATTTGTAATTACTTCATAAGCCATAATGAAATTCCTTCCTTTAATTTGATTCCATTATATAACAATGAATTAAAAATATAAATAATAAAATTAAACTTTTTGATTTTAATAATTAATAATATTAATTTGATAGTTAATTTTATTGATTATCTGTTTTCGTTATTCACTCAAGGATTAAATTTTGGAACTGATCCTTTGGGGATACACGAAATATTCATTCATAAAGGGATTTTGAATCATCAGAGGTTGTAGGAGGAGAGTTATTTCACATGATCTTGTTCATAGTTTGGCAACACAATACCTCAACCATTACCTTTTTATATTTAGGTTAAATAAGTGTAACAGTTGATATTAAAAAGACCACACATTTTAGACATATCTAATATGTGTGGTCAAATTCATTTTCATCTTAAACTAAAGCACCCTTAAGCTTAAGTACACTATTTCACAAACTCAATATAAGGGACCGTAAAACGTGATTGTAATATTTCCACCTTAATTAGGTAACGACCTAAATCCATTACTAGACCTGAATCTCTCATGACTGAAGTCACTGGCGTTCTGGGATAATTCATAAATTTGACTGATTAAGAATCATTGCACTCTGTACATTAAATAAATTTGATCTGAAATATATTCTGAACTATAATGAAGCCCCTTCTGATCCACCACATGATGACGCCTACCAAAGAGGCAGTTTTGATTTCAATCGCAACATACTCCGCAGGTATATCTTTCTCGATATTCTCCCTTCTTGTTTCTATTAACTCCTCTAATAGTAAAAACAATTGCTCCTCAAATTGATTTATATTGAGTAAAGTAAGTAAATAATTTCGATGGATATATAAATAGTCAAGCAGATGTGTTAGTTGTTGTTTTTCTGATAAATCTTTGGCATGTATTAAAGCAACAATTTTATCCGAAAGCTCATTTATAATCTCTTGGGTAATTTGCGTTAATAAATCTTGAATATCCTGGTAATGTAAGTAAAACGTTGTCCGATTTAATCCTGTTTTGCGGCAACTTTTTGCACGTTTAAATTGGAAATGGCAGGATCCTCACATAAAAGAGTAAGAACTGCATTTCTAAACATTTCTTTTGAACGAATTGTACGTGGATCTTCTTTTTTATTACTAGACATTCATAAACTCCTTTGTAGATTTTTATTTGACTTTCCCGACATCATATAATCTATATGTCGATTAGTGAACATTCTCAAACAAACTGTTCATGGTCAGCAAATTATATATTTGTTACTATAGATTTTATCGACATAGTGTTGATAATGCAAATAGGATAAAGGAGTTTTTAAATGGAAAAGGAACTAACAGAAATAAATAAAAAAGTCTTATTAATTGTACTGATTACTGGCTGCTTTTTATCAACATTGAATCAGACTTTATTAAATGTAGCTATGAGTGGTTTTATGGACATATTTCATGTAACAGCTGCAACTGTACAATGGTTATCAACAGGATTTATGTTAGTAAATGGTGTTTTAGTACCGATTACGGCGTTTTTAATGAAACGTTTTTCAACAAGGCAGCTATTTATTAGCTCAATGTTCTTTTTGTTATTCGGGTCTGTACTTTGTGCATGTGCAATAAACTTTGGGATGTTGTTAACGGGGAGAATGATTCAAGCAATTGGTGCCGGGATCATTCTACCGTTATTGATGACAGTTATTTTATATTTATATCCTAGCGAAAAGCGTGGAAGTATTATGGGAACAATTGGATTTGCGATGATTTTTGCACCAGCCATTGCTCCTACATTATCCGGTTTTATTATCGAATACCTTTCATGGAGATGGCTATTTATTGGGTTAACCCCTTTTGTATTGGTCGTTATTGTTCTTGCATTCAAATATTTAATGAATGTTGCTGAAACAACAAAAGCGAAATTAGATATTACAAGAGTTATATTATCAACGATTGGTTTTGGCTCTATTTTATTTGGATTTAGTAGCGCAGGAAGTAAAGGGTGGGAAAACCCTGTTGTCATTACAACAATTATAGTCGGAATAATCGTTACGACTTTATTTTGTTTACATCAAATGAAATCCAACGATCTATTATTAAACTTATCCGTATTTAAGTATAAAATTTTCACTCTCACATCGTTCATAAATGTACTAATTACAATGATTATGTACGCAGATTTAATTCTTTTACCGATATATTTGCAGGATGGAAGAGGTTTTACAGCTTTTGAAGCAGGTTTACTTTTATTACCTGGAGCTGTGATTAATGCCTTCTTATCACCTGTCACAGGTAGAATGTATGATAAATACGGAGCTAAACCACTCTTTGTTACAGGTTTACTTTTTATCATTATTTCCATGTGGGGAGTCATTGATTTAACCGAATCTACAACCTATATGTATTTAATGGTTCGTACCTGTATTTTACGAATTGGATTAAGCTTCATTACTATGCCTTTAAATACAGCAGGATTGAATGCTTTACCAAGAGAATTGGGTTCACATGGTTCAGCAGTAAATAATACTGTTCGCCAATTAGCAGGTGCTATAGGGACAGCGGTTGTGATTACAGTGTATACGGTTCAAGCAACTTCACATGCCTATCAGCTATCTATGGAAAATGAAAACATTTCAGCTATGCAACTAGAAAAACTAGCTTCTATCCTTGGCTCAAGTAATGCCTATATATTTATGTTAGTCTTATCATTTGTGGCGTTTATTTTAGCATGCTTTATGCCTGCTAAAAAAACTGGAAAACAAAAAAGTACGTCTAAAAAAACAGTAATGCAATAAAGCCGAAGTTAATCACATAACGGATTTACTTAACATTACTATCCACCATTTTGAAAAGGTAAGCATATCTGAGATTTGTTTGATATGCTTATTTTTCATGTAATTAAAAATTCAGCAACGCAAGTATTAAGGTGCTTTCTCACTTTCGTTAATGAATTCCTTCACTAAACTTTCGAGAGTCTATAAACCCTTTTTCCTGTTGATTTCATAAGAAATTTATGCGTTCTTTAAGCTCTGAGTGATTATATAAAGTGACTTTACTTATTCCAGCTTCTTCTGCCACGCTATTGAAATTAATCGCTTTTGAGCCCTTCGTAAGGCGTTTTATGGCAGCTTCTACTTTTTCCTTTGTCATTTCTTTTGCTTACGTTTAACGTGTAACTTCCTTATTGGCTCTTCATGTTCAAAATTAGCCATGTTTAACACCATCCCCTTCCTTTCCTTGCCTTCTAACTGTCTCTTCAATTTACCACCCGATGAAACTTATAAATCTTTAAGAACGTATAGTATGGTAATGAACGGAGGGTGATAAAATGTATTTTTCGTCAAAAAAAGACTTATGGATGACAATCATTATTTGATTGTTGGCCTTTCTGTTTATTGTTCCACCCGTTTTTTTTCCAGAGTTTGGCGCTTGGATGACTCCTGAGTTTTTAGACAAGCAATGGATTAAAATTATTATCTTATTTCCAATTGGTTTTGGTTTCATGTGGATTTGGTTCAAAACGGGATATACAATCGAAAACCATTTTCTCAAAATAGAATACGGCCCTATTAAAAAGAAAATAAAGATTGATGAAATTCACAGTATTAGGGAAACCACAAATCCATTTACAGCCCCTGCATTGTCAATGGATAAAATAGAAATTACTTATGCAAGATTTCATACGATTTCCATTTCACCAAAAAAGAAAATGGAATTTGCTCGTCTATTACTAAAGCAAAACCCATATATAAAAACTTGATAAAAACTTTAAAGAACATTGAAACCAAAAAAGCCTTTATTCCTTTTGAGTATAAGGAATAAAGGCTTTTTTAAATTAATGTTCTGCTGAAACTTTACCACCAACATCGGTAGTTTTCTTGTTCATAATGTGACGGATATGAGATAATACCCAACGATCTAGACCGATTTTCCCTGCATTTGTACCAGCCACAAGAAGAAATATGCCTAGTAATGCCATGAGTGCATTCGGATTGGCTACGCCTGAGAATAGAAAAGAAAAGTTCATGACCACTCCAAAGAATGCAGCAGTTGTTGTTAAGCAGCCTAGGATTAATCCAAGTCCGACTATAAATTCACCCCATGGAACTAACACGTTAAATAGTTCGACATTTGGAATGGCCACTCCACCTAGGAAGGATGCCCACCAACTTTCAACTCCTGGATTCTTTACTACCCCTTGCAGGAAGCCTGAAGCATCAAAACCACCGCTGATCTTTTCCCATCCATGAGTCAAAAATGTATATCCTAAGTACAATCTAAATATTGTAAGTATAATAGAAGAAACATGACTTTCTCTTAACCATTTTACCATTATTACCACTCCTTGTATGTTAACTACCTTACAAATAGATTGTACTACATTAGCTTGAATTAAAAATAAGTTTGTTACTCTTTTCACATAATTGAAAAGTATCTTTGACAATTTTTTGAACTATAGTTTTTATCTATTGATTTTTTGTTAAATACCCGTTTAGGTTCCATTAAAAATATGGGATATTGAACAAACGCACCCGTTAATTTAAGTGTAATCCTTTACAATCTCTTCTACACCTTTATAAACCCCTATCCCTATTAAGTGTTGTTCCAGAATCCAGTACAATACAAAAAGACGCCTTCTTATTCAAGAAAAGCTCCCGATTGTGGAATATTGAAAAACACGAAACTAACGTTGTGGGTATTATGTTGTATCAATAACGACGAATTTATGAAAAAAAGCAAAAAAATATCGAATTGAATAATGCACAATGAAAGATTTTCAGCACTAGATGTTTTGACAAACCTTTCTTGACATAATTACATTCGCCTTTTCTCATATTAAGTACCGAGGAGGTGATGACATTGTCAATATTCGATCATAAGAAAAATAAAAAAAGTGGTCAGACAAATAAAGGTCAATCAACCAATGCTAAACCTAAAAGTCAGGAAGAGATTGCGAAAGAGTTCCTTCCTACAAACAGTCAAGCAAGTAGAATGTCAAATGCGTTTGCTTCATTGAAATCACTACCGAAGAGCCCAGAAGAGATTGCGAAAGAGTTCCTTCCTACAAACGGTCAAGCAAGTAGAATGTCAAATGCGTTTACTTCATTGAAATCACTACCGAAAAGCCATCAAGAGATTGCGAAATATTTCCTTCCTACAAACGGTCAAGCAAGTAGAATGTCAAATGCGTTTGCTTCATTGAAATCACTACCGAAAAGCCATCAAGAGATTGCGAAAGAATTTGCCCCTTCTAAAGGCCAAACATTTAAGCATGATGATGGTGCAAATTTGGGTAATCAGAAACCTAAGTAAGGATAATTTTATTTTAAAAATATGAAAGCCTGTGAAATTTTACTTGTTGTAAAATTTCACAGGCTATTTCATTACAGATGAGAGTTTTGTCTCAACCTCTCCACCTTTATTACAAAGAAAACTTATATTTATTCAAATACGGCTACTAAACGACCTTTTACTTCGTGATTTTTTAGTTTTTCTAAGCCTTTGTCGATTTCTTCAAATGGGATTGTGATAAGAGTTGGATTCATTTTTCCAGTAGCGAAGCAATCATATACGCCTTTTAAGTCTTCTACTGTCCCACCATTACTTCCCAGAAGCTTGATTTCTTTTGTAATCATTAAATAAGTATTGATATTGGATTCTAATTTACCCATACCAACAATCACAACTGTTCCTTGTGGTCTCACGGCTTCCAGTGCATCAGCAGTTGTTTGTCCAAAACCAGCAAAGTCAACAATGACATCGCATTCCGCTTCTTTCATATCAAGAATAGTGTCGTACACTTTTTTTACTACCAAGTTCTTCAGCAAGTTTACGAGCTTCTGGAGAAACATCAGTAGCGTACACTTCGCAACCTTTAATTAATGCCATTTGAAGAGCAAATTGCCCAAGACCACCGATTCCGATGATGCCTAACTTTGTACCTGCTTTTGCTTGTCCAATACTGAAAAGAGCACGATAAGCTGTGATTCCTGCATCAGTTGAAGCAGCACCTTCTACAAAGGACACGTCATCAGGAATTTTGACGCATTGATGAGCAGGAACACGCACTTTTTCAGCATAACCGCCGTCATAGTTGTACCCAGCAGTTATTTTCGTTGCTCTATCCATTGGGTTAACTCCAACGCGGTCTCCAACCTTGATATCTTCAACGCCTTCACCAACTTCAATAACAACCCCTGCAAACTCATGCCCCATAATAACAGGACCATTTGGGAAAAGAGGCATCCAACCTGGATCTTGTAATGCCGCAACGTCCGAATGGCAAAGACCAGCAGCTTTCACATCAATAACAACGTGATTTGCAATCGCTTTTGGATCTTCTTTTTCAATCAATTCTAGTGGAATATTTGTGCCTGTAAATTGCCAACCTTTCATACTATTGCCTCCAAATTGATTTACTTCTTTATTGCACGATAGTATTATCTAGGTTATCTTTGATTCAAATACCTTTAATTCATGATATCTTATAAATAAATTTTTCTCTTCATCTTACTATTTGTCATCAAACTAAACTTTTTGTTGTTTCATATCTTTGGAATCATCTTCTCGTGAAACAGCATTTTAACCGATTTCACATCCTCGTTCGTAAATCCCACCGAAACAGTAATTTCCTTATTTATATTCCAAAAGATAGTTATGGTTGAACAGCAATGTCGTATGGTTGTTGAACTTGTGAAAGTATCTTTTTATTCTAGGCAATTTCGAGACCATATGTTAAAAACAACTCGCCATACTGTTTGCCATGTAACAACACCAAAGATGTACTATCACTGCTACTGTCTAAAAAGTTTGTAACTGGATTCACTCATATAAAAACTCCTGAATTTAAGTTTCTCTTACCGGATTTATCATTTACAAAAATGTAGGAATTATACATCCTTTTATCGTTTAAGACTTCAACACAGAACTGATATCTCCCAACTGTTCCTTCAGGGAGTTGAATTATTTTCATGTATTGCATCAGCTTACTTCTACTTCTTTCCTACCCCTTTCTTTACTCCACAAAATGGCCCGATTGTTGAACACAAGTTAAACACCACTTTTCAACTAAACAGCCCCGTTTGTTCAACAAGAAAAAAGACCGCAGCAGCAGCTGTATTATTTGTCTGTTATAAATACGATTTTATAATCTGAGCCTAATTCTTCTCTCATTTTTCCAGCAAGATTTTGCCCGATTGCATTATGTTCATTAATAGGAATTTTCTTATATTGTTTAGTCCATTGATATAATTCATCTTTAAGATTATCTGTCAACGGAAAATCATCAATATCGAGATTCCAGCCACATACGTTGCACCATATTGGGTCAGCCACAAAATCCGCTTCAAGTTTATATGAATTGGTAAATTCGCATTTACACGCATCTTTTAACACAAAAGTCATCTCCCGAAAATCTGATCATTATCTTTAGGTAGAATTTCTCCACCCCAATCTCAGTAAAAACAATCTATTCCCCATCCATTGACAGACACCACTACTTCATCTTTTTTTCCTTCGTTTAAAATAAGACTTGTGAATAATTTAAGATATAATGATTCATCAATTAGTTCTTTTCCACAATTAGGGCAAAACCTTGGTTTCATTGTAAACTAAACCCTTTCATTGGTTATATTTCTCTTAACAATATAACAAAAAAATTTTGTTTTTTACTTCAACTAACCTCCCAGTTAAATAACAAGTATAAAATACTTTTATAAAATGGTAAAAGCAGTGTGATTTCATATGAGAAACCACACTGCCTTATAGTTGTTTTTATAATTACTTTTTTCTATCCTGGTACTTTAAAAGAGATTGGTTGCCCTGTTTTCAAGCGGTTGGACCTATAGCCTATCCTTTTTTGTTTAAAGAAGAAAAAATGGTAATATGTGATTTAAATAATTATTTAGGAAAAAAATAAAAAACGGACGTTTCCCATCACGCAAGCGTGGGCAGCGGATTCATTTGCACCAAAGACAATAAAACAAAAGGGGAGATATAAATGCTCTATAAAACAGCCCAAGTTGAAATGGGTAAGGAAGCAGAAGTTCAAAATTATTTAAACAGTCTCGGTCTAAAAAATGAACCATATACATCTGACGGAACTACTTTTATTGAAATTGAAGCTCCAACTGATTCAATAGTAGAGGAAATTAAGAAATTGGAAGGTGTAAAAAAAGTAAAGGATACTGTTTTCTATTCGGGAAGTTAAAAAAGAGAATAAAAACGGAGCCGCCTCATGTGACCATTTCTAAAAAGACCGAGATGATTCACAGTCTAAAGAAGCCAAAGATATGTTTTCTGTATACACATTAGGGAGTTAAAATCATGATGAAACACGGCTGGCTGGAGGAGCCGCCGCAAATGGAGGACCGAACTCAAATCATAAACAATGGATAAATGAAAAGGCAGCACTTATCATAGTGCTCGCCTTTATTCAGGCTGTTTTTATGCATCAGTTGTACTTCCACTCTTCTGATCGCTACAAATGATACTCATTAAACTAAAGCTACCCGTTTGTTTAAGTGGAACCTTTCACAAACTTTTTTAAAAATGAATACACATGGCTTTAAATTAACCAGTGTATCTCAAATTTTAATATTGTCTTTCTCCGTATGCTTGTATAATTCTGTAAAATATCACCCAAAAACTTTGTACCAATAAATAAATAGCAAAAGAATAATAGATGTTATATCCATTTCGATAATGAAAGATCCCTATATATACACAAAATAACTCTATTCCAACACTTACAAACGCCCACACCAATATGTATAACAAGGAAAAACGTGGCTTTATATTGAAGAAGTCATATATATAAAAGAAAAGATAGCTGAATGGTGCATACATAACATGGGATAAAAAATCCATGAATTGAAAGGAGGAACTATCATTTATATCATAATAACTAACTGGTAACACACCTAAAACGTGATCGAAAAAGAAACCAGTAAACACGCCACATAAGAGATAAACACAGGTTGTCTTTTTTGTAAAACGTTTTGGCAGTATTAACACCAATAGAGTTCCAACGAAGATTGAAATGATGATACACCACTCGTTTGCATTAAAACTATGATCATATCGAATTATATTCATGTTGATTTGAATTCTCCCTTTTCTAAGCCAAGAAACCATCTGGATATGCACCATCCTATGACAATAAATACCCCATACATAATAGCGGAATAGAATTCATTCCAACTATGATAAGTAATGAGCCCAGCCCACAAATATATACGGTCAGCTGCGCATAAGGATGATACGATTGCCAAGGATAAAATCCATTTCCCTTTCGCTTTTAAATGCGAATTGAGTAAGCATACAGACAATAGAATATGAAAAGGTATCACAATAAAACGGTCAATATACATGGCAAATGATCCTTCTACACTTCGAGTGAGTGGAACCAAGTGCAAATTGACATCTAGTATGGTGAATAGGGTAATTGTTATTATTACGATAAGAAAGTACAAAAAAGCCATGTCAGTAAGAGTTAGCCCTTTAGGAACAATAGCGAATACTATCAGCACTAACCAAGCTAACAAGGCTAGAACAGCGATGGACATGGCGTACATCCTTTCTATTGGCAGTTACACATATTATTACCAAATAACTTTAAATTAATTTAGTGCACTAGAGAAACAACGCCTTTTCCTTCTTCAACTAACCTGTCATTTCCTACAACAAAAAACGAGCTGCATAGCAACTCGTGATCATCAACTAAAGCCCCTGTTTGTTAAAGTACATTCCTTCACAAACTTATAAAACTTTGAATAAGAAAATGCTTAACCTCTTTAAAGTAATGTAACAAAAGGGAAAAGAGTTATATTACTGTTGGATTTTTTCTCAATAATTATCCAACAGTTTCTTTTCTAACTTACATATCACCTTATAATAACCTAATAAGATAAGTATAAGAATAGGGATAGCAAATACATCATACCACAACTTCCACCATCCCAAGTGAAAGAATCCCCAAGGTTCAGGAAGTAAGACAAGTGCTTCGTAAACGATAACACCTACAGTCCAACAGGTTATATAAATAGCCTGTTTAAAAAGATTGGAGTTAAAAGGAAACCAACTTAACAGCAGTATGTTTACTGGAGGAATTAATACAGTATGTGCAACAATTCCAATCCAATCTATACCTTTATCAAAATACCAGTACCCATTGTACTTAAATTCAACAATTACATCAAAGACAACCTGAAATGCAATAGTAAAGGTCCATATACTAACATTTCGAATGGACGGTATTTTATTTTTTATTAATGCAATTAAATTGAATAAGAAAATCGAAATAAAAAACAATACCATATTTTTTTCCTTTTTTCCTTTTTTACTTTTTATTATTAAATTATCCTGTACAAATTGATTAATACCTGGCTGGCTCTTATTTAACTATACTGCCCGGTTGAATAAGGATTATAATTTCGTAAAGTATTCAGTAAGCTTTTTATATTCTTTTTCATGCAATCGTTTATTTTCTTCTAGAGAAGCGATAACTACGTTTTGATTGTTTTCGTCTCGTTTTATTCGAGAGTCTATAAACCCTTTTTCCTGTTGATTTCGTAAGAAAAAAAACTGATAAAGACTTTGAAGATTACTAAGGAGAGTTAGTATACTCTTTTAATTTTAGGCTCTGTTAATCATATTGTTGGTTAGCGAGTGAGGACTTCTAAAATTACCGTCTCTTTGTTTCACAACCGAAAAAGCCTTTATTCCTTTTGAGTATAAGGAATAAAGGCTTTTTTTAATTAATGTTCTGCGGAAACTTTTCCACCAACATCGTTTGTCTTCTTGTTCATAATGTGACGAATATTAGTTAATACCCAACGATCTAGACCGATTTTCCCTGCATTTGTACCAGCCACAAGAATAAATATGCCTAGTAATGCCATTAGCGCATTCGGATTAGCTACGCCTGAGAATAGAAAAGAAAAGTTCATGACTACTCCAAAGAATGTAGCAGCTGTTGTTAAGCAGCCAAGGATTAATCCAAGTCCGACTAAAAATTCACCCCATGGAACTAACACGTTAAATAGTTCGACATTTGGAACGGCCACTCCACCTAGGAAGGATGCCCACCAGATTTCAATTCCAGGATTCTTTACTACCCCTTGCAGGAAGCCTGAAGCATCAAATCCACCGCTGATTTTTTCCCATCCGTGAGTCAAAAATGTATATCCTAAGTACAATCTAAATATTGTAAGTATTATAGAAGAAACACGACTTTCTCTTAACCACTTTACCATAATTACCACTCCTTATAAGTTAACTACCTTACAAATAGATTGTACTACATTATCCTGAATTAAAAATAAGTTTGTTACTCTTTTCACATTATTGAAAAGTTTCTTTGACAATTTTTCGAACTATAGTTTTTGTCTATTGATTTTTTGTTAAACATCCTTTTAGGTTCCTCTTGATATTGTTTTTTTCTTTTAAAAAGGCTCTGTTAAATTTTAAAGTTGATAATTGCACAAAAATAATGGAAACCCTATATTAGGGTTCCCTCCATTTTTATTTAACAAACACCCAGTTTGTTTAAGCGTTTTGCAACTTCGATTTTAAAAAAGGATTATGCTTTTTTCCAATGTTTTAGAGTAGGTAATAGTGTTGTCAGTTCTTTTCTTGCTTTTTCTTCGCCCATTGCTTCTCCCAAAACAGGTACAAGCATCTCAATCATTTCTTGCATAGATAGATTGGGGTGAATAAATTTCCATCTTGATAGCAATTTGTACAGTAAATACTTTCACTACCGTCTGGTTCTTTTGCTATGAAATGTGCGTGTTCTTCGTTAAAAGGTAAACCACAACTTTGACACATTGTTACTTTTGTCATTTTTATCATTCCCATCATATGGTAAATAATTTAAATTATTTTAATAAGTTACTAAACACTTTTTCCATCCTTACTGCCCAACCCGAATGTTTGTTCTCAGAAAGATTATACTATGGATTTCGAAAGGTATCAAATATCAACAATATACATTAACAGAGCCTTAAAAAAAGTGCCTGGTACCAACCAATTAGAGCGTAATTTTCTCAGAAAGTTACACTACCTCTTCTATTTCATTAAACAAATATACACTAAACTTTCCCAAAAGATCTAGATTGCTATATTTGACAATCCCAAATTGCGTACTTATGAAAGGAGGAAAAAATTCGATTTATACAAATTTGAACAATAGATGTTTTTACTTAGTAAAACAAAAAGACCTTCCAAGGAAGGTCGAAGTACTGTAATTTAAAAAAGTCCAGCTTCTCTTGCTGCTTCAATACTATTTCTGGCAAATTCAAATGGATCCATTCCAACGTTTTCCCAGTGCATATACATTAACCGTGGTTCTTCAAACAGCCAATGGTTATGAAAGGCTGTAACGATAAGTCCTCTTCTTCGTAATGCATCGAGCATTGGATTAACTTCTCTTTGAAGTAGTACTGATTCGCCTAGGTTAAGACCATTATTTTCAAAGGATAACATAAATGGAAGTGCTAATGGGGAGCGGGTGCGGCGTCCTAAAATAGTTGCTCTGATATTTCTAAGCCGCATAACAACACAAACAGGTGTGGGAGTAACTACCTCACCACCAATAATATCTGCAAGCTGTTGACAAGTTGACGCATTTATTCCACCAACATTACCAGGACTTCTACTTGGACGACTCATTTGGGATCCTGACCTTACTTCTAATTGATTATCAAATTCATCATTTCTTCTGTTGGTATTTGAACTCCTATATAAATTTTGATTTCCTAAATTATCGAATTCATTTCTGTTCATTAAAACATCTCCCTCTTTAATCTTATTAAACAGTTTATTCGGAGATGTTGGACAAGTATAAACTGATACATTAGGAAAGCAACCCTTTTATAATAAAACTTTGTTAAAATTATACAGGTAAATATTACCTTTCCAAAGCTTATTAACCATGTGCTCATCAACTTTTATTAAGTAATATGATGAAAATTTTTTGCCTAATTTATCCATAAAGAATTTCAAAATTATTTGTTTAAGCATATTTTGATATATAAAAATTTGGAAAGAGGTATGACACTTGACATATACCATTGTAACTGGAGCATTTCCTGGTCTTCCAGGATATGATATTGCCCATTATTATCCTGGTTTCCATCATTTCCTTTATCCATATTACTATCACAATCACATAACACATATCGTGCAACCTTATACACTTGTTCCTTATCATCTTTGATACCATAAGAAAATATATTGCTTTCACAATTTGAGAAAATCTATATTACAAGAGCAAGCCTATTTAAATTTCACCCCACCTTTTTGAAATTTAAATTTTGGCTTGCTCTCCTTCTGTTGCGCAATATAGGTCAAATGAGACATATAATTTCCTTCTTACTGGAATACTGCCCGTTAACACAATAACTAGTAAACGTACTGCCAAAATATACATATTTAACTGTCAAAAACACAGATTCCGATTCCTAGTCCTAAGCCCCTCAGGTAAATTATTCCCGACTTTTAAACCTGGCTATTACAATCATTTCACCTCCGAGTTGAAATGTCTTAAAATAGAATGAGCATAATTTTTGGAGGAAAATATGAAAAAGCTTATTAAAGTCGTAGCGGCCATTATTGAAAATGATCAAAACGAAATCTTATGTGCGCTTAGATCACCTGTGATGTCTGTTCCTAACAGTTGGGAATTCCCAGGTGGCAAGGTTGAGAAAAATGAAGATATCTATTCAGCACTTCAACGAGAAATTTTTGAAGAATTAGGATGTAAAATTGAAACAGATCACCAAGTGTATAATAATCATACACATACATACGATATCTATACTGTTAACCTAATATCGATTAAATGTAAGATTGTAGAAGGTGCTCCTAAAGCCAGTGAACACTCAAAACTAATTTGGCTAAAAAGAGAAAACTTAGAGTCACTGAAATGGGCTCCTGCTGATATTCCAGCGGTTGAGCAGTTGATGAGTGAAAAATAGGCTTCTGAATTTCTATTTAGATTAGTAAATTTTTTATTAAATTAACTAGGTGAAAAAGGATAAAACGAATTATAAAGGGATACGATACATGAAAAGACTCTCCTATATTAAACCCCAAATGGAGAAATAAATAAGGTGATAAAAATGAGTTGGATTATAAAGGCAAAACATCTAAATGATGAAAATAAAGTTATTGGATTAGAAGTTGAGGATAAGGAAGGCATTTTTGATGCAAATTTAAGATGGGACGGATTTATGGAGATTAATATACGATCCAAAACCGAAGAAAATAATGAATTTGAGGATACAATCCATACATCTGACATTAATGGACTCATTACTAAGTTAAGCGGCCTAAGACAAGTTTGTGTTGACCATTTTGACAATTGGATAGAAGATTAACATTAAAGGTGCCAGGCAGCCCCCAGAAAGTAAATGTTGTCTGGCACTTGATATTGATCAGAGACTTTCTCAACCGAAAACCCTTTTCTTTAAAGCGGTCTTTTTTATTACCCTTCTGATTACTCGTATTAACCCTACTACTGTACTAACGTTTCTCTAACCTTTTTTACCTCATTTAACAATAGTCCTGTATATTTTACAACTGCCTCATCAGAAAAACTTTCATTTTTAGTATTTTTATGATGGTTCCTCTGTTTATTTGATTTAAAGCTTATTTTTATTGATAAAAAATGAGATTTGTACCTTTGTTTTTCTTTTATTATTGCAAAAAAACCTCTAACCAAAAGATTAGAGGTTTATATTTATTGATTCCTATTTTTCAACTTTTCCATAAGACTTGCGGCTTGTTCCCTTCTTTTCTCAGTCTCCATTTTAAGCGGTGTCGAAGAAATTTTACCATCCTCAATTTTGATTAAAAGCACGTCACTTTGATGAACCGGATGATTAAACTGGTCCCTTTTTACAACTTCTTCAATTTCCTCATTTTCTGCGAAAAGCAGCTTAACCAATCCACTTTCAATTGAATCTATAATGTATTTTCCTTCTCTCATGGTTCACAAGCCCACCCATCATGGTCACGATCCATTTTCGATTGATACGCTGGATGACTGCTGTTTACACCCTTTGGATATACAGCACGTAATTCAGTACAATTGGCAAATCCAGTTTGAATAGGAGGCTGCGGTGTCGGTGTCGGCTGTGGTGTTGGTGCCGGCTGCGGCACTGGTTTCGGTTCCTGTGCTGCCTTCGTCTCTTCCCATTGTAAAGGATCTGCGTTGATCGAATAACTACTACCAATTGAATTAACCGTTATTGTACCTTGTTTATAAGTTGAGTAGATATTTACGTCATATAGTATTAAATCATTTACTACTTGATTATTTGGATGACCATAAGAGTTCTCACCATATGAAAGGATTGCTTCTCGTGGGTCTACAGCTTCGATAAAGTCACCGCTTGTACCTGTATTCGACCCATGGTGTGACACTTTTAAAATTTCCGCTTCTACATCGAAATTCGCCATTAGATAGCTCTCAACTTCTATTCCTGCATCGCCTGTTAGTAAGATGTCTGTCAATCCATATGAGAGCATAATAACAATGGAACCATCATTTAGATCATCTGAATTACTATTTACGGATAATACTTTTGCAGATACATTTGAATCATCTGTAACATTATCACCAATTTGTGGTACTACCGGCTCTATTCCATTTGCATTAATAATATCTAAATAATCCAGGAACGTTTGGGTTGTATGAACTTGACCACTATCAATGACCCTTTTCACTCCATAGTTTGGAATTACATAATTTGCTCCACCAATATGATCAGCATCCGGATGTGTAGCAATAAATGTATCAATCCGGGTGATTCCTTCTGACCTTAGCGCCGTTTCAATCGCATCATCAGAACGGCCTGCATCCACTAGGGCAGTTTTGCCGTTAGGATATTGAATAAAGATGGCATCTCCCTGGCCGACATTGAGGAATTTCACAACCATCGGTGGCTTACTTCTATAGGTAGGTTCCAATGTACGTGCCATAAATGCTGAAAATTGCCCGCGAGTAACTGATTGATCTGGACGATACGTTCCATTCGGATAGCCGCTTGCAATTCCTGAAGCAGATACGTTTAAAATTGCCTGATAAGCTTTCATATTAGACGAGATATCACGAAAGCTATTTGTTTGACCGGTAGTCAGTGGATAAGCCCGATCTAGAAAAATGGCCATTTGTCCACGATTAACGGGTTCGTTCGGACGATATGAGCCATCAGGAAAACCTGTAATAATTCCTTTCTCAACGGCGGACGCAATATATCCTGAGCCTGTTACGTTCGTATTAACATCCGTAAATTGAGTATTTCTCGGTTTCCCGTTTAATCCAAGCGCTCGGCCAATCATAATAGCCGCTTGAGCCCGTGTAACTGGATTATCCGCCTTAAATGATTCATCTGGGAAACCTGTAATAATATTTTTTGACGAAAGGTATAGAACCTCTTCATGAAATATATATTTGTTTGATAAATCATTAAAGCCTGCTGCTTGGCCTTTCATAGGAGTTACTGAACCAATTAATGATACAATGATAACTAACTTAATGAACCACTTCAAAACTCTTCCTCCAGTTTTATATTATATGACTATATTTAATAACATCCCCAAATCAATAAAATATTGACATAATATAAACAAATGAATACATGATATTTTTCCAAAAGATCGAGATTCCTGTATTTTAGCAATAATAAATGCTGTTTATGGCGGTATGTTTTTTTGAAAATAAATAAGCCGAAACTATGGAAGTAATGAATAAAAACTTGTACAGTTTCGGCTTATTAAAAATTGGGGAAATTCAACAAACACTACCGTTTAGTTGAGAACAATGCTTAAATATGAGTTGTCCTAACGACAAAAAAAGATAGCTTATTTAATTTATCGGAGGTATATTTTCCACCATGTCTCCCTCGTTATATGCTTCTTGAAATAATGGTGGCGTTTTCGCTTGAGACTGATTTTGTGATGAGGGACGAATACCATTTTGAGCTAATATATCCAAAATTTTTTGAATATCTTCTTTGGTTGCAGGTGCTTTGTTTGGCTTTACGGTAGTCGATATTTTACCATTGGACTCTAATATCGCCAATTCTACATCTTCGACATTGCCTATGTTTTTTAGGCGAAGTGAACCTTGTAGCTCATCAGTCGTTAGTCTGGCTTTTTTCAGCTCTTCTAATTTCATCTGTCCATCACTAATTAGTACTGATGGTACTCCATTAATAAACTTTCTGGATTTTGGTATCCATATTTGTATTTTCGCTAGTATTACAATTCCTATAATAAGCAAAGTTCCAGCATATATTGCTTGCCATTCATTTTTTAATGCTAAAGGTTGGATTAGTACAGCACCAATCGAAATCCTCAACACCGCTTCCGAAACTGTCGTTTCTGCAAGCGATCTCTTTCCTGCGATACGCAAAAGCATAATTGCAGCAAAAAAAATTAACAATGCCTTAAATATATAAGGTAAGGTAGGTAGATCGTTGAAAAAATCCATCATTTCTCTCATTCCTTTAAATTTTTTGTTATTATTTGTTAAATGCATGCCTAATATGTTGATAGCTTTAGAAACTAGATAATAACAAAAAATTTACATATAGGTGTTTTTTAGAGTAAGAATAAGAGCGAATAACCTAGTTTCTACTTAAACCTGCTCGTTACTACAATATGCCTTCATTAAGCTAAAAAGGGCAATAATTCCTTTAAAAATATGTTTACATAGAGAAGGAATTAAATTGTTATAATCGATGAAAAAGAATAAATCGAGTTTTAAAAGGATACAATACATGAAAAGACACTCCTATAATAAACATCAAATGGAGAAATATATAAGGTGGAAAAATGAAATTAGATCATAAAATCAAAACATGTAAATGATGAAAATAAAGTGATTGGAATAGAAGTTGAGGATGAAGATGGCATTTTTGATGCCAATTTATGATGGGACGGCTTTATGGAGATTCATATACCATCCAAAACTGAAGAAAATAATGAATTAGAGGATATAATCCATACATCTGACATTAATGGACTTATTACAAAGTTATGCGGTCTAGACAGGTTTGTGTTGACCATTTTGACAATTGGATAGAAGATTAACATTAAGAGTGCCAGGCACCCTCCAGATGTTTCCTTTAACTTCCTAATTTGTAGGGGCTTAGGTTGGCACCAACCAATTTTGGTTCCTGCTGAAAATCCAGAAGTTGAGCAACGAATGAATGAAAAATAGTCTTCTCAATTGAGAAGACTTAGGCATTCTAAATTGGTTTTGCATTAAAGTAAGTGTTAAAGTGATTATTCAACAAATTACGCCCCCATCCTTCCCCCCTTGTTAACAACACTCGTTTGTCGATTTCTTCATAACTCATGTTTATTTTGTTTCACGGTGTAAAGTTCGTCTTTTTAATCGTGGACAATACTTCATCAGTTCAATTCTCTCAGGTTTATTTCTCTTGTTTTTTGTTGTGATATAATTACGGTCACCTGTCTCGGTGCATGCTAACGTGATTTTTACTCTCATTTCTTCTTCCTCCTTGATTTTATGTTTTAAAAAAATTTTAATTAAGCAACATGAAAGCTGGGAAACTTATCCTCAAATTGAGCCCAATCCATTTCCATTTCCTCATCTGTTAATAAACATTGATCCAGTTCAGACTCTATTTCCTTTTGGTCCATATCCACCCCAATGAAGACAAGCTCCGTCATTCGATCGCCGAATTGCGGGTCCCATCTCTCAAGTAAGTCTGGTTCGTCCTTTAGGATTTGCTCCCTTTCCTGTTCAGGATAGGCAGCGATCCATTCCCCTGCTCCTTGAAAAACGATGGAGGGGCCTGCTTGGGACAGTAACCCTGTCATATCATTTCGTGATGCAAGCCAAAAGAAACCTTTTGCCCGTATGATTTCAACAGGCCAGTTCTCCATCCATTGCCTCCATCTTTCAGGGTGAAACGGTCTCTGCCTGCGATAAACAAAGGAGGAGATTCCATACTCTTCTGTTTCCGGTGTGTGTTCCTCATTCAGCTCCTTTATCCACCCTGCTCCCTGGCTGGCCTCTTCAAAATTAAATAAGCCTGTATCAAGAATGTCCATTAACAGAATCTCTGAATGAGAACTTTCGATAATCTTAGCTCCCGGATTAAGCTTTTGTAATACTTCCTTTAGTTCAAGTACACTGTCTTTATCCACTAAATCAATTTTGTTTAAGACTAACACATTGGCAAATTCAATTTGGTCAATTAATAAATCCACTACTTCACGAGCATCCGTTTCATCCTTTGCCTGCTTTCGATCTAGCAGGCTCTCTCCCGAGGCAAAGTCATGCCAAAACCGTTTTGCATCAACAATTGTTACCATCGTATCAAGCTTGCAATATTCCGTTAGGTTAATGCCAAGATTCTCATCAATATAGGTAAAGGTTTGAGCAACCGGAATCGGCTCTGAGATTCCCGAGGATTCAATTAAAATATAGTCGATATCACCCGATTGAACGAGCTTTTCCACTTCAATCATTAAATCTTCTCTCAGGCTGCAGCAAATACAGCCGTTTTGAAACTCTACTAATTTTTCATTTGTTCGTGAGAATCCACCTTGTTTGACTAAAGAAGCATCAATATTTACTTCACTCATATCGTTCACAATAACAGCTATTTTTTTATTTTCCCGATTTTTTAATACATGGTTCAATAATGTTGTTTTCCCCGCACCTAAGTAACCACTTAATACGGTTACAGGAATAGTTTTGCTCATTTGTTTCACCTCTATTTGATAATTGAAATCATTACGATTTAAAGTTTATAGACTGCTAACAATTTTTTCTGCTACATGTCTAGCCCCGGATATATTTCTTGCAATCGGTCCACCAGTTCAGCTAGCGGACCCGTTACATAAAGTTGAGGATGCCATTCTAACGTTTTACTTATAATGGGGTATCCACATTTGGCACATGGCAAGTCTAAATCCTTGATGATCTTACCAAGCCAATTAAATCCTGGCGGTGATGGTATAAATCCGGTTGCAAGTAAGATATTATGTACATCCATTTCTTTCTCCATTTTCAATGTAATTTTATTGTTGTTTGCATAAGCTGATTTCACTTCCTTATTTAAATCGTAATAATTTCGATTTAAATTCTACAAAATATCTTTAGTTATAGCAAGTTTTTTTATAAATTAATCTTAATGCCATAGATTTTTGGGTCTGAATAAAAGCATAGATGTCGGAAACCCCTTTATATAACTATTGTCTAATACATAAAAAAACACCAAATATTGGATTCTTCGTGAATGACAGACACCTTATGAGAAAGTGTCAATGAAAAACCATTACTCCGATACTTTTATTAATATTGGATAAATATATGGCTCAGCTGGCTCTTTTATTACTGTCCATTTCTCCGCTTTTATCAATGGTAATTCAATTCCATTGTAGGTGGTTACTTCTAGAGTTCCTTCTATTTCAAGCCACGTGTCTTGATCAAATTCACTAGCTTGGTTAAATTCAGCTATCAATCCAGTGATACTTGCATCCGCAATACAATGGGTGATAAGAAACCTTGATAGTACAAGCTGGTTCTCCTTAAGTCCCTCTTCCTTATAAACAAACCCGCTTACTTTTATTTTCCTTCCTTCAAAATCATTTGGGTTCATATTCATAGCTTCAACATAAGAGGAATACATCCCGTCATTCATTTGAATCACCTTTGATTCCTCCAGTTTTTTCATTTCTTGATTATATTCCTCTTCTGAAAAAAAGTTATTATTTGGTAAGACTCCTTGTTCCTCTTGGATGCCAGTTCGATCGTTTTCTGATACAGACTCCTCTATTCCATTATTTTCATTTCTATTAATCTGTGGCAGAATCGTTCCTTTTTTCGCGGCAATGGTGGAATCCAATACGGTTGGAGCAAATGAAAAGCCAGTCAATAAAGGAAAAATAAGAATGCAGTAACTCATTAACCTTTTGGACAAGGAACCAGAATACCCATGATCATGGGTACAACCTGGTGAACAGTGAACATGGGAATCCTCCTCCTTCTCCCAGATTCGAAAAATCTGAATACAGAAAAAAAGAATAAAAACACCTGCAGCAATCATACTCATTCCATCGTACTTTGGATTGATATACTTTTTTATATCTCCCGTGATATGAAGTCCGATAAAGTAAATAGCAAAGGCGGCTAATACCACAGCTCTTATAAAATGTTGAAAACGGACGCGAATCATCCTAGTTTACCCCCTAAAAGAAACTTATAAGGTTGACACAGATAAATACAATCATAGTGATTAAAAAAAGCAAGATGAAGACAAACTTTGCTCTAAATACACTCAATAGCATGATCGTATTTTTCAAATCTATCATTGGACCAAATATTAAAAAGGCTAATATGGAGGAAGTTGGAAATAAATTTCTAAAGGAAGCACCTATGAAAGCATCTGCCTCCGAACATAGTGATAAGAAATAGGCTAGTCCCATCATCACAGTCGTAGATCCTACAACTCCCTCCCCAAAAAGGAGTAAGGATTTTGCAGATACATAGGTTTGTACAAAGGCAGCAATAAAAGCACCCAGAATTAAGTATTTTCCCATATCAAGAAACTCATCAATGGAATGTTTCATCATTTCTTCTACTCGTTGAATAAAGGACTCTTTCTTCTTTGTATTATCTATAGATGAAGTAAAGTCGGATACAGCATGTTTCAATTGGTTTGACTTAAATAGATAACTAATGATAAGGGTTATAATGAAGGCTGCTACAAAGCCTACCCCCATTCTTAATCCAGCCATTTTACTGTCATTCCCGAAGGCCATATAAGTAGAGAAAATGACAATGGGATTAATTAATGGACCTGTCAGAAGAAAGCCGATTCCAGCATGTATAGGTACACCTTTTGATATTAACCTTCGTACGATAGGCACTATTCCACACTCGCAGGCAGGAAATACAGCTCCTACCACACAACTCATAATGACGGCTAAGAATCTATTTTTTGGAATCAAACGACGAATATGATCTTCCGTTACAAATATTTGAATAAATCCTGCAATGAGAACTCCAATTAAAACAAATGGAATCGCCTCTATTAAAATGCTTAAAAAAATCGTATTTAATTGTAGAAAAGAATCCGGTAAATGAATGGACAACTCTTTTCCAGCTAGTTGACTAATCGTCATAAAATAAATCACTATACCAATAGCTATTATGCTAGTAAAATCAATAAGATATGAATGAATCCAACGCATCATATAGTTCATTCCTCCACCTATTCACTGCTTCGATTAAGATCTTAGATCAATATCCTCATTGTAATAATATGATTATCTTTCTTAAAAAATGTCCAAGCCCCATAAATCTTAGAAGGCATGTCAGAGAATACGAACTCTGTGATCATGCCTTCTTAATCAATTTAAACGCTTTTCGTTTTAAATGTACGATTAAAGCTATGAAGAACTTCTTCAATATTTAATCTATCACCAATTAAGATAATAGTAGGTTGGATGTAAGCGGTCTCTTCCATTTTCTCTACTATTAGGTTACCTGATGAAAACTGAAAATTATAAAGACCTGAGCTGCCCTCTAATTTAATGATTCCCTTACCTCTTAGAACGGTTTTAGGCAGCTTTTTCAACCATGTTTCTAATTCTCTTTTTTTCATTTCAGGTAACTGACTAATCTTTAAAGCATTGATGGTAGAATGATGGTGCTCACTTTTATATTCGTGTACAGGGCTGCTTTCTAAGGTTTTTTCTTGATGAGCTTCCGCTGTATGTACATAATATCTTTTTAATAAGAGTTCTTTTATTGAAATATTTCCAAATGTGGTTCTGAAAATAGGCACTCCAGACTTCACATTCTCTTTTATTTTTTGCTCGATCTTTGATAAGGACTTCTCTTTTACAAGGTCAACTTTGTTTGCTAGAACCATAGTGGAACTTGAAATTTGCTCCTTCAGCAATTGACGAACTTCAGCTGTACTCGAAAAAATGCTTTGATATTCTAAAAAGTGGCTTGCATCTATCAGACTAATGATTGAATGTAATTCATAGTAATCTAAAAACTCAGGGCTCATTAAGGTCTCTTCGATCTCTTGCGGATTGGCAACGCCTGTCCCCTCAATGAATAATAAATCTATGTGATTCCTTTGAATTTCTTCTATAAACTGGCGGAATGTTTCCTTTAAATCATCTTGAATCGTACAACATATACATCCGTTTAATAATTCTTTTACCTGTTGATTGTTAAACAAAAAGCTCTCTACATTGACTTCCCCTAGTTCATTTAAAATAATTCCTGGCCTTTTTTGATTTCTTTCACACTCTTTAATCATATTTAACAGTACAGTTGTTTTCCCACTTCCTAAAAATCCGCTAATGATATATACGGGTATTTTTTTCATTAAAAATGCTCCTTTTTTCGATTCTCTTTATTTTCTATCAGTAATCACTCTTCTTGAGTAGAAGTTGCTAAATCATCATAAATCGTAAGTATTCTGATTTATATTATAAGTAATTACAAATTATTACGTTTTGTTGAGCAATCTAATTTTTTTAGTTGCTTGCAATCTGCGATTATATTTCAGTGCTTTACCGCTAATTACTAAAGTAAAAATATTATCAGACTAAATATAATTATTTTATAAATCAAAATGATTACTATTTACAAATCGTAATCATTACGATAATATAGAGAACGAAAAATTATAAAAGGAGATGTTAACACAAAATGAAATTAAAATACATATCAATTGGGTTTATTTTAGTGCTTTCTATTTTTCTATCAAGCTGTAACACCAAACAGACTTCGAATGAAAATGGAACTAAAACTACTCATCAAGAAGAAGCAGAAACATTAAAAATATACACGACGCTTTATCCATTGGAGGATTTTGCGAAAAAAATTGGCGGCGAGTATGTAACCGTTGAAAGTATAATGCCTACAGGAGCTGATGCTCATACTTTTGAACCAACAACAAAGCAAATGACAGCAATTGCTGAAGCAGATGCCTTTATTTATAACGGCTTGGGAATGGAACCTTTTGCTAAAGCAATGGCCGAAGCTCTTAGTAGCGAAAAAGTTAAAATGGTAGAGGCTACGCATGGTATTGAAACAATCGTTCATGATGAAGAACTGCATTCTGATGAAGCTCATGCTCATGAAGAAGAAAAACATTATGATGAGACTCATGCTCATGAAGAAGAGGCAGAAGCTGAAAGTGATTCACACGGACATGATCATGGTGACTTTGACCCTCATGTATGGCTAGATCCTTATCGTTCTATTTCTCTCGCTGAAAATATAAAAAATACTCTTGTTGAGTTAAAACCGGATGCAAAGGAAGAGTTTGACAAGAATTACGAATCATTGAAAGCCGAGCTTGAAAAGCTAGATGAAGAGTTTCATCAATTAGTGGATTCTAAGAAAAATCCAGAGATGATTGTTTCTCATGCTGCTTATGGATATTGGGAAGAGGTTTATGGGATTCATCAGATTCCAGTAGCAGGTCTCTCCCCTACGGATGAACCATCCCAAAGGGACCTTGAGGAAATTATTAAAGTTGCTAATGAAAAACAAATGAAATATATTCTCTTTGAACAAAATGAAACACCAAAAATAGCTGAGATTATTCGACAAGAAATTAATGCAGAACCTCTTTACTTACACAACTTAGAAACTTTAACAGAAGAAGATAGACAAAATGGAGATGATTATTTTAGTTTAATGAGAAAAAACCTAGAATCATTGGATAAAGCTTTAAAGTAAGTAATAAAGGGAAGTGATCTTACATTGCACTTCCCTTCTATTCTTTAATACTAATACTTCGATGAAAAGAACTTTACCTGAAATATGAGTGCGGTATAGAGTTTTTCAAATATAATCTATTTTATTCAATTCAATTTAACTTTTTAGACAGATAACCTTCATTCGATTCAGAATAATAATAACCATCCTGCTCTTCTATTTGCATTTGACATTAAAAAGAGATAAAATCACAAAATAAATCGTAATTATTACGTTTTATTTTTCATATGCTTTATAAAGAGAGGAGACGTAAATTTGCACACGCTTTTAGGGAGATAGCATTCAAAAAATAAACAATGGTGTCTTTTAAATCGTAATGATATCGTTTTATTAAGGAGGGAATGTACATATGGCGACATGGGATTTAAGCAGTACGATGCATCACATCCTCATATGTAACGGTAGTAGTTGTAATCGTGTTGGGGCAGAGGAACTTACTCAAGCCATTCGGAAAGAAATTTCAGATCGAGATTTAGACAATACCATCCATACCACTCGCACACGGTGTAATGGAAGATGTCATGATAAGTGTGTAGTCATTCATTATCCAAAAGGAACATGGTATAAGGATTTAAATTCTGAGGATGTCTCCCCTTTTATTGAATCAATTCTTATTAACGAAGAGTATTCAGAGAAATTAAGCCATACATTTCATGGAGAAGGTTTTCAACGTTCTCAAGGAGTCATCACTGGGATCCTTAAAGACAAAGAAAGGGTAAGCAAAGTATCAAAAAAACAAGGATAAGTGAACTTGTTTTTATTGGGAGGACTTAGATAAAGAGTCATCACATATTAGAAGTGTACTTGTGTAGAATGATTCACTGACAATGAAGGGAGCAATTGATTACCATGCTTGAAGACCTGTACCGACAAGTGATCATGGATCATTATAGACGAAGGAGAAATTTTGAAGAATTAACAGGAGAAAATGTACGAAAAGTACATTATAAAAACCCTACTTGCGGCGATGTCATGACTTTATTTTTAAATTTTGAACAAGATCGAATTAAAAAAGCAGCCTTCCTTGGTGAGGGCTGCAGCATAAGTATGGCATCAGCATCAATGATGACAGAACTTATACAAAACAAATCATTAAAAGAGGTTTCTTCCCTTCGTCGTGCATTTGAGAATTTAATTCGACATGGAAAGGTACCAGATAAGATAGATTTAGGCGATAGTTTATCGTTTCAAGGAGTCCATAAGTTAAAAGTACGACATAATTGTGCATTAATGGCTTGGCACGCCTTAGACAAGGCTTTAAAAAGTTAAAAACTAATTCTTTTAACCTGGGTGAATAAAGTTATAGAATGCACCTCCTAAAAGTAGAAATAGAAATAAAAAATGATGAAACCAATAATGGATCCATCCTCTCTACAGTGATAAATAACGGATATTTTTAAATATCCGTTATTTAGAATGTTTCTTCTTCATCATTTTACTTTTTTATAAATTCCTTCTTACCTTTTGAATAATCTATCCTTCATAAACAGTATTCGCTATCCAATCAAATACTCCCTTCATTGTAGGAAAAAAGGCCAGGCACCCTCCAGATATTTTTAAAAAAGGTGTCTGGCACCCAGCCACAATTGGAAGTAAAGTTACTCGAGAAAAAGACGACACTACGAGCAGAAAAGTTTTTTTCTGTGAAAAAGTCTGTTCACCAATAAGGGTTTTAAATTTGTTCTTGTATGTTTTTTGAATATAAATAAGCCATAACTATGCAAGTAATGAATAAATACTTGTATAGTTTCGGCTTATCAAAAATTGGGATATTGAACAAACACACCCGTTAATTCAACAAGATCCCTCTAGTTCATTTTCATTCTGCTATTGGAACATTAAAATAAATAACAAAAAATAAAATGATTGGAATGGAGATAAGTAAAGCTGCTGTGGGGTATTTATAATGCAGTCTTAGCATTGAGAACATTATCATATTGAATACAGTTGACCATCTCATTGTCCAACCATGATAATGGGACACTAAATCTAAATATCGCAAGTTTATGTATTCTATTATCGAAAATAAAGCCACCCAGAATAATATCCATATCACAATATTAATTGTCTTCTTTGGGAATCTCCCGAGATAAATTAAAACAGTGGCTGGATAACAAACAAACATAATTAATAACGAAATAACCGTATGATTTGGTAAGAGATTTAGACAAAATATGCTTTCCTTATACTTCCACATGATATAGTCATGGCACAGAAGGTTATAAAGTAAATCACCAAACCATAAGAACAAAATCGTGGAATGGTATTTGTTCCAATTTCTCCAGTCTCCCCATTTTATTCCCGCAATTAGAAACAAACCATTGAAAAGTAAATGCATTTTTTTAGCTCCGTATTCCCATCTTTTTGGAAAAAATCTCTAATTTCCCCATATAATATTTTTCCTGTTCTTTGCATATATATGTATTAGTAATAAAAAATAACTATTAGATTGTACAAATATTTTTATTAATGCTATTGATGTTCGATACAATCATCTTATATCTACAAGCACTTAAAAAAGACTTTCTTGGACCGTCTCGGTTCTTTGACTAAAGCCCCCTTTACTTTAAGTAAAATCATTCACGTACACTCTCCAATAATAGTAATATAGTCCACTTCTTCAGCAAAATAAAAAACTGCCCATTGGCAGCCTTATTAGATAGTCACCTCTCTCGGTCCACTACCTTTGGAGGTTGTTCTATCCATTCTCTTTCAATCATTAAATTCATACCATCTTCCACAAATGTGACTGTTTTGGTTATAAAATTTGCATACATTGCACTTATATCTCTACGCATGGTTGCTGATAACCCTGCACCATAACCAGTGATTCCTAAAGTAGACAGAATGCCAATTATATATAACATAAATTGATCAGAAAAAGGTGCAATAGTGGAATTGGTGATACTCTGATCCCATGACACTCCAATTGGTACATCACTTTCTTCCAATACATCATAAATTGAAGTTGAGATATGCTTACATAATTGCTTCCCTCTTAGGAAATAATCTTGTATTTCTTTATCTTGAGTTACTTGTGAAAAACCAGTACATATTACCTTTCCCATATCATTTTGGATTCCATTAATTGTTAAATGTGTGACTTCAATTCCTAACAATGGACGTCTTCTTCCGAACCAACCTGTGAGAATATTTTCTTTGTTAATAAAGTCAATTTCCGATGGATAATTCATAGAAGGCATTCTTATATAAATTCCTTTTTCCTGCATACAATTAACAACCCTATTGTATAAATGTGAAACGTCATCGATGAATTCCTTAAACATTTTCCTAATATCTTCTCTTGCAGAAATTGTAAAGTTCGCTGTATGTGAAGCAACTCCGAATCTACACATTTGTAAAACAGACTGTATGTAAAATACGTCCGAAAATAGTTTTGGTGCACTAGTGACAACATGTTTATCTACTTTATAACCATTTGGAATAACAATTTTTTCCTTTAAAAATAACTGTTCTACTTCATTTTTATGTTTTTGGGCAAAATGATTGCCCTCCTTAAGTATTTCAAGAATATCAGGGTCATTGCAAGTTTCTAGAAAGTGAGTCATGAAGCAAATTACCACACTTACATTCATATATGTTGACCATAACCCAGAGATTTCCGCACTAGTTAATTTAACTATCTCGACTTTTTCCACTCAATACATTCCCTCCCTTTTTTCTTAACTTCCCCTTATCAAGATGAATATATTCACAATCTACTCAGGCTTCAGTGATTGATATATGATCTTAGCTTTTGTTCCGTAATTTAATAAGACAATTTTGATATTCATTTTCATCTCCAAAATCTAATTATCTGTACCAAAACTAACAATGAGCGAATCCCTGCGAAAAGAATTACATACTCCATTTACTCATATCAATAGGTACAAAACCCATTATTTTTACAATCTTATCTAAGTATGTATATGCATTGAATTAGCAATAAATATAGGGTAACCCTTCTTAAACTTTCCCTGCCCTGATAGTTAAAGCACAACCTTTCACAATCTTTCTTGTAGAAAAAGAAAAAAGGCGACCTTCTTTTGAAGCATCGCACTCGTTACTATAAGCAAAAAAATTTTATATACCCGAATTGACCAAATGCGAAAAAGTGGATGGTGTCTGCACTTGATATTGCATAAGTACTTATCAAAAAAAGCTGAGTACACTCATGAGTGAATTCACAAGCATTCCCGGCTTTTTGATAAATATGTAAAACTTTAATGTAGATATTTGTATACAATTAAGGGGAGCTAATTCTTAAAGGTTCCCCCATTCTTTCCGAAAGTTGAATAACAAAATCCCTATCCTTTTGAACCCTATTAATTGATTAATTCTGTACCATATGAATTATCTATTGCACAAAGCCATTCACCTTGTAAATTCTTCTTAAACACATATGTTGCCCTTCTATCCATTGAAAATTCCGAATCCTCTTTAGCAGCATCAAGAAGAGTTTGAGATAAAACTAAAGCAGTGTCCCCTGCTTCTAAAATAATCATTTCTCCTTGTGTTGGTACTATACTGTTATTAAAATATTTTGCAATTGCAATAAATGCTTTTTTGATTTCCTCTTTGCCTTGTGCAATCATTCCAGGCTTTACTACTAAAATTGCATCATCTGTATAGTAATCCATCAATGTTTCAAAATCCTCTTGCTTTATTGCAAGATCACACTTTTTAATTAGCTCTTTTAAATCGTGTTCCATAAAAGACTCCTCCACCTAAATAGTATAATAGATAAATTTACATCATAACCATCTGTTAAACTACCGATTTATTCATTCTACTGGTTGTGCTAATCAGAATTAGGACTACACATTGAATTTTGTTTCGTATGCTTTTGCTTACACTCTGAAACACTTTAGACTTCTAAGGTGTTTTTTCTTCAAAACCGTTATCGAGATTTTGCACCGATTTATCATTCTCGATTTTCTTCATTTCTAAATCAAGTCTTTTTTGTTCTAATTCCATTTCTTTCATTTTTAATTCATGTTCCAATTCCATTGTTCTTCTTTGTAATTCATATTTCTTTTTATTTTCATGACCATAATAAAGAAGACTAAGCCCGATAATAAATGTAATGTAGAACCACCAATCCAAGATTTTTCACCTCGTTTTTCAAGTCTCTGATTTTCAACAATCTACAAGGTTGTCTATCATAGCCAATCCAAAATGGTTAATACCAATACCTGTATCTTAAACTTTAACATTAAACTAAGTAAATTTGGACTATATTTCCAATCATCTTATCATTCTGTATCCTCCGCTACTCGTGTTTTTTTCAACCAATGGTTTTAACTCATGATACCATTTGTCCTCTGCTCTCCTCGGTAACTGTAATATATGGTCAATAAATATGAACAATTTCTGAATATATTCTCGCTTTAGTTCTTTTTCCTTCATTTTATTCTCTAAAGCACTCACATCATTTTTTATTTAAATTAATATTCTAATTGGAAATATGATTTCGCTTACTCCGTAACTTCCTTTCATGTAAGTTACTAACCATTTTCTTCGGGTTACCGTTCATTTTCTACCACATACTTGAATTGTGAGACTTGTTTGAAATATCCACATATAATTTGATTAGAGTGATATTGAGAGGAGTGATTAATAAAATTTATTGGCAGGCATCAAGTGATTGATTGATTGATCGATTATACTTTTAGATGAAAAGAGGTGTCTGAAGATTGAAACTATTCCTAAATATAGATAATGCATTTCAAGAAACGAAGATTACCATTGAAGGTCCTGAGTTAGATGATCATATTCAGGAACTAATAGACTTCATTCACGGCAGGGAGCAACAATTCCTGATTGCCAAAAAAGGTGAAATGCAACATATTCTTAAGCCCGTAGATATTCACTATTTTCATACAGAAAAAGAACATGTTGTTGCCGTAACAGGGGCGGAATCGTTTATTTTAAAAGAAAAGTTATATGAGCTTGAGGCCCTGCTGCCTTCTACTAAATTTATCCGCATTTCAAAATCAGTTATTGCCAATTTACATGAATTGAGCCGTTTTGAAGCTTCATTTAATGGTACACTCTGCGTTTATTTTAAATCTGGTAAGAAAGAATATGTGTCTCGTACCTATGTCCCTGTGATTAAAAATGCTTTAAAACTTAATAGGAGGAAAACAGAATGAAGACATTAATACTTCGTAGTTTCATCGGTATGTTCTTTGGCGGCTTCATTACGGTGGTTTACAGCAATGTATTAATCCTTTTCGGAGGTTTCGAAATGTTAGATGGGAGCCTATTTGTTAAGAATTCCATAGGTTCCATTCTTTGTGGCTGGTTTTTTACGGTTAGCTCTATGTACTATGAAAACAGAAATTTAAAACTTTATCAACAGACCCTTTTCCATTTTTTTACCATCATGATCCTATACTTTATCGTGGCCATTACAATCGGATGGATTCCATTTACGATTAAAAGTATTTTGTTAACACTCTTAATCTCCATCTTCGTTTTTACAATCTTTTGGTTTGCCTTTTACCTTTACTTCAAGAATCAAGCCCGGAAATTAAATGATGATTTAAAGAAACTATAAGAAATGCCATAAGGACGTTTTTGTTTCTTAGTGAGATATCCTGTCCACAAGATCCTTCCCAATGGAGATTCTAATATTTTATACTAACAATCTTTTATCTTTTTTGAAACCAGGCAGCTAAGCTTCCTGTTCTCTTATTCCGCAAAACAATAAAACAAATAAGGATGTCATTGTCAAAAAGCAAAAAAGGCTGTCCATTCATTAGCAATCACTGACTTTTTGGACAGCTCCTTTCGTTTAGGCACCCGTTAACGGATATTTACTTTACATTAAAAACCTTTCTTCATAATTCCTCACAATTATGAAGAATTAATTGTTTCAATAATTTTTTGCGTAAATTTCTCAAGTTCCTCGTAGTTAGGGGAATGAGCAGATTGTTCAAAAAATACCCATTCTTTATTTGGCGACTGGAGTTTTTCAAAAAACTCCAGTGTGGGTTGGTGAGGGACCGTTAAATCATGTCGTCCCATGATCATTGTAACTGGAACATGGACCAACTGTACCTCATTGTTTAAATCAAATTCTCTGAGTTCAGTAATCATCGTTTTCATGCTAAATAATTGACCTTTCACTTGCCTTGCCAGGTCGAATAGCGTATATTCTTTACTTTTGATTAACTTTTTTACAAAGTCCTTTATCAACTTCCCATCATGGGAAATTCCTCCGCCCA
Organism: Niallia oryzisoli; assembly: GCF_036670025.1. Classification (NCBI taxonomy): domain Bacteria; kingdom Bacillati; phylum Bacillota; class Bacilli; order Caryophanales; family Bacillaceae; genus Niallia; species Niallia oryzisoli. The sequence continues at coordinate 3,893,600 of NZ_CP137640.1, forward strand.
ATTCTTCTGTGTATTTTTGATGAATCCTGTCAGATTTTAAATGGTCCCAAGGAGGTTTTCCTATTTCCTTTAGCTTTTTAACTGCCTCTTCATGGTTTCGTTCGATTGCCCTCTCCACCAAGAGGTCGTATGATAAAGCTTCCGCTATACTCATACTTACCACCTGGGAAACACCAAAATAATGAATATAGTGCTCCGAATAGTTATGTATTGCTAACATACCGAGAAGGCTGCCCCATGAATGCCCAACCAAAATTATTTTTTCTTTTTGAAACTCTTCTTTTAAATATACGGTTACATCAATCAAGTCATGTAAGAATTGTTTGATATTCATGGTTTCTACCGGGACTTTTTTGGAATAGGATAAACCAGCACCCCTTTGATCCCAATTAACAACAATAAAATGTTTTTCTAAGTCTTGTTGATAGTCTCTATTAAAGCCAATTTGTGCGGCACCAGGACCTCCATGAACCAATAACAATAAAGGATTGTTTATATTTTCACCTCGAATCAACAGCCATTGCTCCACTCCACCAATTTTGATTTTTCTCAACTCAGATACAGGGTTTATACCTTCAATTTTAGGAGTTGTTCTTCTAAACAAATGGTTTTTCCCCCTTTCTTTTCTCAATTTTACTATCTATGAAAATCTAAATATATTTACAAATTTTGAGTCTTATAGCAAGTTCTTTTGGGATATTTAACGTTATTTTCTTTGATCTGTTACTTTTTGGCAGTAAGACTAATGCGTATATTACAAAATATCTAGTGCAAGAAAAATTCTTTCTAAAATAGTAGGTCATTCTTCATTAAAGTGTATATATTCTATGGAAATTAAAGGAATTCCTTCTTTCGTAAACCTGTCCGTTCATACAATAAGCACAGCTAAACCTTATGTAGGGTCATTCCCATCATTCACCTTCATGAAGATTTAATATTAAACAGGTTTGTGTTGACCATTTTGACAATTGGATAGAAGATTAACATAAAGGGGCCAAGTCCCCCCAAAAAATGGCTAGTACCTGGCCCTTTAATTACAATAGCATTTCAGCATGGTCTGTCGCAGATGCTGGAGTAATAGTGAGGAATGAAATTTCATTGCCCCATTCTCTTCCAAGTAAGAACCCTTGCATGATTATGAAACCCGCTCTCTCCTTTCCCCATTCAGCACCCGCCGCAGCTCATTCCCTTTCTCAAAGAAAGCCTGAATCAATCGCACAGTCCGGTAACAAGCCCGAACATTCAAACACTCATCTTCCGTATGCTCATTGTTATAACCAGCTGAAAGATTCACACTTTGAATTCCATGCTCTGCCCAAATCCTCGTATCACTACTGCCGCCAGCGGTACATTGCCAGCCAACCAGCCCTTGCGATTTTGCAACCTCTTCAATAAATCGGCCATATGGCTCCTCACAAAATGGAATGTAGCCGCCGCAGGATGTGGCGATATCCCCAGTACCGCGCCGTTCAACGACAATGGCTGCGTCCGTTCCCCATAGGAAGTATTCATCCACATTACGTGCACCGACAAGACCAATTTCTTCTTTTACGGTAAAAATGAATTTCACCTTGCCAGAAAAAGACGTTTGAGACAACGTTTCGGCTATATGAAGGATAGCTGCTACTCCCGCTCTGTCATCCGCACCAAGTATGCCCTTGCTGCTTGACCAGATGCCGTTATCTTTTATAATCGTCCGATTCGATACCATTTCTTTCACCGTATCCAGATGGGCATTCAACATAATCGTTGGACCATGCCCGGATCGGTAGTTTTTTTCTGCTAATAGATTTCTGTTACGGTCGACTGTGATATAGTCTACTATCGGTGTTAACTTTTCTTTTACAAACTCTCTGACTCTAGCTTCATTGCCGCTCGCCCCGGGAATGGACAGCAGCTGATCTAACAGATGATAAAATAATTGCTCTTTGATATATTCGTAACCTCGTGTTAGCCACGCTTCTTCAACCAGACTCATTTTTTCAGCCAAATCAAGAAGTTCAGTTTGCTTCATTTGGAACGGGTTTGAATAGCCTTGAGCGGTTTCGCGAATATGCACCCGCTTCATTCCAAAGGCTTTCAGCATTTGGACCAGCTGATTGATGTCCTTTTCATTTTTTACAATCATCACATAAGCCCTTCTTCTGCCATGACCGTCACAGGAGCCGTTTGTATAATAGCCTAGTCGGTTCAGCTGTCGGACCATTCCGCAGATATACGTATCCAGCTCTTTCACTATTGGCTCCTCCTGACCAGGTTCGAACCATAGGAAGCCGCCATGTCCTCTTTGTTTGAAATCAATGGTTTGCAGCCACTCGGCTTCGGAAATGGGGTCACGTTGCATGACCAATGTTTTCTCATCCCACTTATAGGGCACGTTTATCTGGTCTAAACTCTCTAGTAAAAATTGCATGTTTTCTCTGTTTCATGACGACAGTCGAAAACATTCTCTTCCGTTTTTTTGATTAACCAACAGCTTCGTACCAATAAATTGATTCCAGTTTTTCATTCATCATCATCCCTTTCTTCTTTCTGCATTCATTATTGCATAGGGATGATGACAGACCTGTCATCGCTAGAGCGTGAAGCTGTGGTCACTTCGATGAATGATGGTATATGGAATCGTTTGGTTGTAATAATACCCAGTTTGCCCTTGATAGCGTTTATTGGTAATGACCGGATGCGTTCCAGATAAACTCTCTATCTTCTTTTGTATTCGTCTGACATTTTGTATATAGGTATTCGTTGGGATTTCTCCCTTCCCTCGCTGGTTTTCTGAAAATATCCTCTCAAAATGATATTTTGTTGCCGGTGACTGTTCAGTTGTATGAAGGAAAAAGAAACGCAAGATTTCTGCATGATTGATGCTTAAACGGACATTTTTTCGATTGAAGTATAAGGAATGTTCCCCGTCTGAGAAATACAGAATGAAGGTATCTGGCAGCAGATTCTCCACAATGATGTTTTCACATTCTTCCTTCGAACACAGTCTTGATTCACCTGCCGAAACCACTGTAAATGCATGAGCATGGAGGAAGGCTTCGTTTTGACTGATTAGTTGAAACAGCGGTGACTGTTCATAGGAAGGAGCCTTCGCGCTCAATTCTTCAGACTCTATTTCCTTTAAGTAAGCATTAGCTGTATCTGCAATGTAAAGAGCACTGTTTGATTTGTAGAGTTGCGCGTTATACAACTGCTGCTGGTTTAACAGATATACCGTCTGACTGCATTTCTCTTGGTAGTCGATAGCAAGTTGAAAATGGGTAATGGCTTTGAGGTAATCCCTTTGTTTATAGCTTAGGAAGCCATGACGATAATATGCGAGCGGCAGCTCTTTTTGATACATTATTGCTTTTTTCAGTGTACTTGCAGCACTGTGATCATCCTTTTGATATTGAGTTTTTAAATAGGATCCGTAGCGCACTAGATAAGCCACTAACGTCTTTTTAATCTGGTCCAGGCTTGAGGTATACTCACTCTTTCGATCAGCGGAGATTTTCCTGAAGAGTTCTTCGTACAATCTGATCAATTCAACTAATGAATTATCTTTTTCATTTTCCTTTGCCTCGATCAGCTCCTCTTCGAGATCAAGGAGTTCTTCGATGGTTTTGTCTAGCAGCAGCATGTGATCCCTGCTTTCTTTTTTAACTACTACTATCATTAAACATTATAAATAACTATAACTGAAGGTCTAGATTGATTATTAAACTTTGTGATTAAATGCACTAAAAGTTATGATCCGGTTAGCGGAATAAGTGGATGTTAGTCCATCTCTCATTTTGCAAACCAATTTACTTCCAATTTGAGAATTTAAAAGACAAAAGAGCCATATAAAATGATGAGAGGGGGATAGTCATAAAATGAACAATTATTTTCGTGCGCGTGCGAGTATGGTGTACATGATGACCAATAATGAAAGAATGAACCATATCATTGCCTTTTACAGGGACATGAATGGAATGCTTACCTTTGTGGGTTCCTATCCCACTTATGGCAGAGGTACCGGTACAAAAGAAGTCTCGAGTGCAACAGCTAACGACGGTGTGGATCCACTTGCCTCACAAGGCTCCCTTACTTTGTCACGTAACGGACGCTTTCTGTTTACGGTGAACGCAGGAAGCAATAGCATCAGCAGTTTCATCATCAACAACAGCGGAGCACCTGTTCTCGTTGATGTGAAGCCATCAGGAGGAGCTCAGCCTAATAGCATTGGTGTGTTTGGTAACCTTCTCTATGTATCCAATGTAGGGAATGCCGCTAATCAATACTCCTCCAATATCACTGGTTTTCTCATTGATGCACACGGACGCCTCACACAAATTCCAGGATCTACCCATTCTCTTAGCACTAATAATGCTCAACCGGCGCAAGTTCTATTTACTCCAGATGGCAATAAAATCCTTGTCACCGAACTAACATCAAACCATCTTAGTGTATTCCAACTAAATAAAAATGGTACGGTTAGGGAACCGATTGTTAATGATTCTTACGGTCAAGGACCATTGGGCGCTTATTTTCTTTCCTCTGGAATCCTATTAGTTACAGAAGCTGTTTCAAACGCGGTGTCTTCCTATTCTTTGAGCAACGACGGTACGCTTCATGTGATAAGCGGTTCCATACCAAGCGGTTATGAAACTGCTTGTTGGGTTGTCACAACAAAGGATGAACGCTTTGCCTATACGACTAACACCTTGAGCGGCACCATCTCCACCTACCAAATTGATCCAAACGGAGAACTTTCGGTGGTAAGGCATATGACCAGTACACCGAAAGGTACAGCACCAGGTCTTCCAATGGATGTTGGAGTGAGTAAAGATGGACGGTATTTTTACACCCTTAACGGAAATCAAGGTACAGTATCAGTATTTAATATCCAGGATGACGGCAGGCTATTAAGATTGCAGGTTGCTGCCTGGACTAAAGTTCCTTACTCTGGGTCGCAAGGTTTAGCTGTACTTTGATTCTGTTATACAACATACTGTGTCGAATAGAAAAATACAGTAGTTGCTAAAAACAACCGCCAATATATTAGCGGTTGTTTTTATAACAGAGAAGGTGCCAGGTACGTCCAAAAAATGGATGGTACCTGGCACCTTGTTGCTTCCCGTTGCACTGTGATGCTTCCTGCTCCCTATTGATAAAGCTGACCGCTGTTTCCGGCTGTTGGGTTTTGGTAGTTGGCCATGTATTGTTGGATTTGCGGTTGGTTTTCTGGAACAACCTGATACATCGCTCCAATTTTTGCGATATCTGCTGGCTGGGCTTGTTCAACTGGGTAATAGCCTTTGGATGCCATGTACTGCCACGTATCATATGCGTGAGAGCAGCTCATCATAAAAGCGGTTTGGCAGAAGGAACGGATTTCTGGATTGACCATCTCCATCGCAGCCCAGGCATACTCGCGGCCAGCTCTTTTTAACGTTAATAGATAAGCTGTCGCCATTTCACGATCGGTCATATTTTCCACAATCGTTCTTGGCTGAACAGCTGGTGCAGGCGGTGCCATTTGTAAGGCTGCATCTGTAATCTGCCTGTCCTCCTTCAACAAAGGCAGCTCCTTTTTAGCCCCTTGCGTTTTATTTAAAAATTCCACCTTCATATTATAGTCTCTTACATGAAGCGGAAAGTGTCTTTCAAGAATCTTTTTAAAATCAGGATCTTGAACATGATGCAGCATATATCCCATGTTCGTAATTGAGTTTACACAGCTCATTGTTAATTCATTCAAATCAAATAATTCGTGTGCGGCAAATTGCATCTCAAACCCTCCAACGTGTGATTTTCAACAACATATCTTATGATAATGAAAATAGACCGAAAATATTCTGTAATAATGTGAAGATTGATTGAAGTAATGAATCGGCAATACTGGTTCACAGCAAAATTCCTATAAGAACTAAAAAAACTACTGGTTGAATTGTAAATTACTCCGTTTTTGACAACACCAACGTAATTCAAGATGAACACCGTTCAACTCCACATCATTTTTCAAAAATAAGAAAATTAAATATGCTTTTAAGTTGGGCTGATAGGCAAGTTACCAAAATGCTCTTTCGGCAATAAATTACTTGTATAAGCCGAAGGGAGTAAGAAAATGGGTAGACGAATTAAACATACTTCACGTGATGTGGAGGAGTTAGCGAGGCTTATGATGGCCGAGGCGGTCGGTGAAGGAGTCCAAGGAATGAATATGGTGGGATCGGTTGTGGCCAATCGGGTCGAAGCTGACTGTGCTCCCGACTTCAGAGGGTTGCGCAATATCAGACATGCGATCTATCAAACCATACCTGGAACTGGAATTCCCCACTTCGAGCCTGTCTTAAATGGAACATTGTATACACAACGTCCCAGAGAAGCTGACCTCCAGAGAGCTAGGAATCTGTTGCATGGTCATAGGGAACCTCGGGCCAGAATGAATCTGTGGTTTTTTAACCCCAGTCCAGGGAAAAAGTTTCGAGCTCCTTGTACGCCCACGATGCCAAGATCCCCTATGACGAAGTTCGATTTTGCGCATAAGAGTCATTGCTTTTATGTCGCTGTCCCTGGTTATTGCAAAGAGTTTTATAGATGAAATAAAAAGGAGCTAATCTTGTCATGACTTATGGATACTCTAATTATTATCCAATGAATTATTATTCTGGTGTTTATCAACCTTCCACGGTGCGAACCAGTGACCCACAACAATCTGGCGGCACCCCTGCCACTATGCAGCATTCTGGACCCGCGTTTTCCATTCCAGTGATGCCGCTGGGAACTGGACAGCAATTTCCGGGAGGCGCGGTGGAAGAATCATTTATCGAAAATATTCTACGTTTCAACAAAGGTAAGATCGGTACATTCTACTTTACTTACCAAGGAAATAACAAATGGAATGCAATGGTTTACCGCGGGCGTGTAGAAACGGCTGGGCGTGATCACATCATCATCAGCGACCCGTCCAGCGGAAAACGCTTCCTGCTGATGATGGCAAACCTTGACTGGGTAGAATTCGACGAACAAATTAACTATCCTTACAAGGAAATTAATCCAGAAGTCCAGGCGACCCTGACAACATCGGAGTGAGTTTGTAGATCACTAAAAATCCACCTACTTTCTTATTTGGTTTCTACAACAAAAACCGAAAAGCCTTTATTCCTTTTGAACTCAAGGAATAAAGGCTTTTTCAATTAATGTTCTGTGGAAACTTTACCACCAACATTGTTTGTTTTCTTGTTCATAAAGTGACGGATATTAGATAATACCCAACGATCTAGACCGATTTTCCCTGCATTTGTACCAGCCACAAGAAGAAATATGCCTAGTAATGCCATGAGTGCATTCGGATTGGCTACGCCTGAGAATAGAAAAGAAAAGTTCATGACCACTCCAAAGAATGCAGCAGCTGTTGTTAAGCAGCCTAGGATTAATCCAAGTCCGACTAAAAATTCACCCCATGGAACTAACACGTTAAATAGTTCGACATTTGGAATGGCCACTCCACCTAGGAAGGATGCCCACCAGCTTTCAACACCAGGATTCTTTACTACCCCTTGCAGGAAGCCTGAAGCATCAAATCCACCGCTGATTTTTTCCCATCCGTGAGTCAAAAATGTATATCCTAAGTACAATCTAAATATAGTAAGTATAATAGAAGAGATATGACTTTCTCTTAACCATTTTACCATAATTACCACTCCTTTTATGTTAAATACCTTACAAATAGATTGTACTATATTATCTCGAATTAAGGGCAAGATTGTTACTCTTTTCACATATTCGATATTTTTCTCTGACAATTTTATGAACTCTAGTTTTATCTATTGATTTTTACCTAATTTTCTCCTAAGGGTCTGAGGGACAGGCACCTCGATCCATTTTTGATAGTAATGGTGTTCAACACGGTCATTAAATAATAAGGTTTATGTCCAATTAATAACACGATTGATATATCATACAATGTTAGTATCATATTTTCAGAACTTTATGGTCTTTATACTGACAGGTTTTTGTTAAAAAATAACCCTAGAAAAAACTCGTAATTTAAGGGACAGAATAACATTTGCCCAGCATCCAATCCATATTCCCTTTAGGGTAATTGAACTGTTCGAGTTACGGAAAAGTACTTGTTTGTAAGGATAAAACGTACATTTTCTACTAAATATAGTAAATACGCGGAGCTTATGTTCTTCATAATGAAGGGTATTCGACTTCGTTTTTCGTTAGCTTATCACCCTTATTGGCTACCGGAGCAAGACCTTGTTTCCTTGTTCAGTAGCCTATCACACTTATCACAATTGATTTCGGTCATCATCAAATGATATCATGCAGTACCTGTCTATAATCGCTAACGAAGTAACTTTTTCAGCGGTCTCGAACTGTCCAGTTTACCCCACTCCCAGGAGGTTTTTAACGGTGATACTTAAAAATATTAATTTAGTAATAAGATTTCTAATAGAATTGTGCGCCCTAGCATCACTTGGATATTGGGGGTTTATTACTGGAAAAGGAATAGTAGCAAAGTTTTTTCTAGGTATTGGCGCACCTGTCATACTAGCAGTGATATGGGGAGCATTTGGTTCACCTAAAGCGGCAGTCAAATTATCCTTGCCATTCCATTTACTCCTCGAATTAATCATATTTGGCATACCTGCCCTTGCCCTATATGCAGCAGGGAAACCTCAGCTAGCATGGATTTATGGATTTTGTGTGGTATTGAATCGAACTTTCATGTTCATCTGGAAACAATAATAAGAGGGTTTGTTTATGCTTCGTGCAATCCGTTATCGTTATCACAAAGAAATTACCCGCAAAAGTATTAAGGTGCCAGGATCCCCTAGAAAATGGGGATACCTGGCACCTTGTCTCGTATTTTTTTCAAGTTGTCCCTAGTACCTACAGTTTATTAACATCATAAAATATTTAAAAAGCGGAGTTGATCTTCATGGTAAGATGGATTGACGTATCTACATCAAAACATCAATTAAAGCTTTTTGATGGAAACAGACTGATAAAAACTTATCCCATTGCAGTTGGAAAAATATTGTCACCCTCACCTTCTGGGACGTTTACAATTATCAACAAACAACGTAATCCAGGCGGACCATTTGGGGTGCTTTGGATGGGATTGTCAAAACCTCATTACGGGATACACGGAACAAATAATCCTGCTTCAATCGGGAAGAACGTCTCCCACGGATGTATTCGAATGTTTAATCATGATGTTTTAGAATTATCATCAAGAGTTCCAATTGGTACTAGGGTTGCTATTCATAAATGACCTTGCTCAATTTTATTCCTTTCCTGCATAGTGGTTCAAAGTCTTAAAGAAATTAAGGTGCCAGGTACTATCTAAAAATTGGATAGTGCCTAGTATAGTAAATAGGTCAGATATAAGAAAAAAGGCCACCGTTTTCATTGTAACATGGAAGTACCTATCACAGAACTTCCAATATTACTACCCCCACCCAAGGAGTTGAAAACGATGGCATATTCACTATTTAACCATATACAGGTAAAAAAGGAAGCCGATGGGCAGAGTTTCTAAGGGAGACGGGAACAGAGAATCTAATGTTAGTGGCGATCAATGCGGCGAGGTTTACCCAGAAAGCACTGATTTGTACATTTTATGGGGATATTTTAGTAAAACCATTTGAGTTTGATGCATCCATGACAGGTTTCGAGTATCTTAAGAAGATTATTCAGACTGAAAAGGAGAGATACAAACTTAAAGAGGTTGTGGTGGGAATTGAAACCACAGGGCATTATTATGAGGACTTAGTTAGAAGATGTCATTTAGATGGCTATCATGTTAGAACTTTGAATGCAGCGACTACCGCCCAGGAAAGACAAGCCCTTTTAAATTGGTCTAAAACAGATAATCTCGATCTAATGGCAATCGTTCAATCGATGATTCATGGTCGGGGAACATCAAATGAATTAGCCTCTGGTAATGTTCTCACCTTACAAAAGCTTACACGTGCTCGTCGTGAGTTAGTTAACGAACGAACAGCTACGCAAAATTTGATATGTATGCATATGGACCATATTTTCAGAGAATTTCAGGGAAAAAGCATTTGGTTAAATGGAAAACGTACACATGTAAAACCATTTAGCATATTAACTGGTAAAGCACCTCTTTATCTTATGAGATTCTATCCGCATCCCAGTGACATTCTGACACTTGGAGAGAAAGGATTACGAGACCTTTCGATTCGAGAGAACCTTAAATTAAGGGATAAGACGATACAGATTTTAATTGAATTTGCACAACATTCTATATCACAATCAAAAGAGCTATTGGAGGGTGACATCTATCTTTTATCTCAAAAACTAGACCGGTTTGTGCTATTAAATAATCAAATCAACGCACTAGAGCGTAAGATTGAAGATTTATTTGTTGAGATGGAGGGTGCTGTCATTCTAAGCGTTTCTGGTATTGGCGTGGTAACAGGTGCCGAATTATATGCTGAAATGGGGGATATCTCTGATTTCGAACATGCAGGGCAATTAATTAAATTGGCAGGGACAAATCCGATTGTAAAACAATCGGGAGGAAAGAAGCCTTCTTACCACTGTATTTCTAAACAGGGAAGGCGAACATTTCGAAACATCACCTACCAGGTAGGTAAATCCCTAGCAGTTAATAACCCTGAAATGAAACAGAAATATTTGGCCTTAAAGGAACGCGGTAAACACTATCGTCAAGCATATGTTGCCCTAGGAAACCGGATGATTCGTTTAGCCTTTTCAATGATTCGAAAGAAGACCCTATACCGTACAGACCAGGAGAATTACGTATTATTAAATGAACTAAGTAAAAAGCTACGATCAGCTAACCTAAAAAAATTCTATGAATTACACGTCTCTTCAACACAATGTCTATCAGCTTGATATAAAAGTTTAACAGAAATTAAGACTTTTCTTTAAGTATTCCTTTTGATTAAAATGGGGCTCCTCTAGGACGTTAGATCACATTGTTTTTTTGTGCCTGAGGCTCTTGACCTCGCGTGCCAGCGTTATGGATCTTGTCCTGCAAATACAAATAATACGTGAAAATTAGAGTTTACATTTGCTAGGTGGTATCAAATTTAGGACGAAATACAACGCAAGATCCTTTCACGTTCTAGAGGAGCCCTATATAATGTCCTGTGATAGTTGAACCTTCCTAAAAATGGAAAATGGGGGTTCTGCTTAAGATTGGCCTTTTTACTTAAATTAACCCTATTGACTTATTTACCATTATACGCTGGCACCTTAATTTCGATTTAGTATACCAAAATACTATTTCCTATCCTTAATTTCTGGGTGATAGACTACTGAAAAAGAAAAAAGGCCTTGCTTAGGTAGCTTATATGGGTGATAGGCTACTGAAAAAAGAAGAATGATTTTGCTCCGGTGGTAGTCTATAAAAGTTATAAGCTACAGAAAAGGAAGACGCTAAACCTACATTAAGAACAAATGCCTCGCGCATTTACTATATTCAGTAGAATGTACGATTAATCACACAACTTTTTCAGTTGTCTCACACTGGTACCTTTCCCGAGTCGAATGGTCAGTAACTTGGTAACCGGGTCGCGGTGCCTGTCCCCCCGACCCTAAGTCTACGAAAACCACTTGAACTGTTGTAACTTTCCCCAAGCATATTTACCTGCATAAAGAAGTAAATAGATCATCCTTGAACCGAAAGAGGATTCTCCATCCCAGGGAAGCCCTTTCCTGTAGCGCACCCAATCGTGAATGTGCCATGGGGTTAAAAGGTCAAACTGGTACATGTCCCATATTTTGCACTTACGTTTTTTTGAACCAGCCGCATCCAGTATACTATTGACTGCTCGGCGGGCTGCCTCATTTGCTGCTTCCATCGACGCCAGATCCGTGTTTGTACGTACATAATCGGATGCCAGGAAGAAATTAGGAATCCTTGTAAAAGCATAAGGCCGCAAGCTCCACGCAAACACTTTATTGATTAGTAATGGCTCTCTATTGATCATTTTGCCAGAATCATTGAAGTCGATGTCCGGATCCAAAAACCAAGAGTGAACATCCTCATCCCGAAGCAATACCTTTTCGTGATTTAAGGCTTTTTTCAGCTGTGACCATACTTCCTCTTTAATTTCTTCTCTGGTGCATTCAATTGCCTTTTTTCCAAGCAAAATGCCCGGTTTGTTCCATTCGGATATATCAACGGAAATAATGCCCTTAACCTTTCCGTCCCCATACTGCTGGAGATCCTTCCCGCTCCAAAATTGCTTTTGTGAAATGGCCGTAATCGCCCATGGAGAATCCATAATGATCAGATGACCGTTGACAATGGGTATATCCCGTTTCATAAAGAACTGGATTCCGTTCATCCAATCTACATCATTGGCTAGCTGCTTTAATCCTAGCAGTGTCGGGTCGACCCGAAGCATATCAGAGGAGACCAATGGGGCCATTGCTTCCACGGGGAGAGTACTTAAGTAAAAATCTGCCTTGACCAACACGTCTTCTCCATCCTGATGGATCTTGACGCCTGATATGCTGCCTTCTTTAAGCTGAAAGCCACATACAGCTGTATTGGTATGATAGAGCATTCCTTTTTCTTTTAAATAGCTGAGCCATGGTTCAATCCATACCTCATTCGTCGGTCCGTTCAGGACACGGTCCGAATCATTCGTCGGCGTTATGATCCCTAGAAGGAGTTGGGAAAGAACCGTACCAAAGGTCTTGGCGCTTGCTTCGGTTGATTTCGCTGCGACTAATGACCGGGAAATGGAAGCAAACACTTCATGGAAATTCTTTGATTGGTTATCTCCATCCAGATAATCCCACCAGCTAATCCTTTCATATTCATCCATGATGCGTTCCCTGCAGCTCGTCATCACCTGCCAAACCCGCTCCGTGAAAAAAACCACTTCTTTCTCCGAAAGTCCCCAATCGGAATCGAACAAAGCTTTCAGGTTCTTTTTGATACCGGTCATGGATTTCGGAATGGAAGTGGAGATAGCAACCAGCTCATGATCAAAACGGGCCAGACCCATCTCCCGAGCCGTAACTAATTGATCATACACGCTTTCTTCTTGGTCATAAGGGATTCGTTTCATCGTATCCATGATATGGCGGTAAAAACCGGGAAAGCAGCGGAACCCGTGTTCACCGGGGAGATTCTTCCTGCCTCCCTTACCTGAATGCGGAACAGGAATCGACCGGGCTTTACCACCGGGAATCGTTTGGCTTTCATATACCGCTACATCAAATCCTCTTTCAATCAGTTCATGTGCAGCACTAAGGCCTGCAACGCCGCCTCCTAAGATGGCCACTTTCTTCATGGACTCACTTCCTCACATAGTGGATAGATTAATCCATTATATGCATCAGACTTTAGGGGTGATTGAGATTCAGAAACAAGTCATTCAAACGTGGAAGGTACTTTTAATCAAAGCAGTTCGATATACCCTTCCGTACCGTTCACCCGGATTCTCTGTCCGTCCTTTATTAACTTCGTGGCATTTTCCACCCCTACTACTGCCGGAAGACCGTATTCGCGCGCAATGACGGAACCGTGTGTCATCTGCCCGCCTACTTCGGTCACTAAGCCTTTGACAGATACAAACAGCGGGGTCCAGCTGGGATCGGTAAAGGTGGTTACGAGGATATCCCCATCCGCTAAATCAATGTCCTCCATTTTTAACATAACACGTGCGCGGCCCTCAATGATGCCGGATGATACAGGGATTCCTGCCAAGGCACCTTGAGGGATATGGCCGGAGTGATATTCACCTAATATCACCTCGCCCTCTGACGTCATCACCCGCGGCGGGGCCAGCTTCTCATAGACTTCATAAACCGCTTTTCTCTCGAGAATCATCCTATCATCCAAATGGTTCGTTCGAACCGTTTCACGGAGCTCATCAAAGGATAAATAGTAGATGTCTTCTTTTTCTCGGATGACCCCCTTTTGAACAAGGAGAGCGGCCTCCCTCATCAGCGCCTGCTTGTATATGTCAAAACGGCGAATGAAAGCATACTTCGGATACTCCCGATAACCGACGTAATTTCGTAAAACACTGATCATCTTCTTTGTCTTTTTTGCTTTTCGTTTTCCGCCGGGCAATTGCTCCAAGCGTTTCAGAAGCTCCTGCTCCTTCTGATCTGCCTCCCTCCTGCCTTGCTCAAATTTGATTTTGCTTGAATAAGGTTCAACATTCTTAATAAGGCTGAGGATCATCGGGATGAGTGCGGCTGGCTCTTCCCTCCAACGCGTCCTTGTAATATCAATCTCTCCGGTACAGCGCATTCCGTATTTTTCAAGATACCCTCTGAAAGCATCGATGAGTCTATGTCCGTCTTCGAGTTTTGCCATGTCCTCGAAAAAGGTCTCATCATTGGTATGCTGAAGTACTTCAATTACCTCAGAATAGGGGCGAACAATATCCGATAATTCCATGAGGGCAAATCCCATTTCAGATGTAACGTTATTTGGCACCGATTGCGATAGTGTGTCGGCCACGTTCTTTTCCCCCAGCCAGCTTTCGATTTTTTTATTAATCCATTCCCACGCTAAGGCCCCAACAACTATGGCTCCTAAGCCGCGAGGATCGTATAGAAGTTCTATTAATTTCTTAATGTCTTCTTTAATGAATGTAAACAGTTCATCACCCGATAGTTCTGCCATCCGTTTCTGCAGGTCCGTTAAGGATGCCTCGTTTAACGCGATGAGATCCTGAAGAACAGAAGGGTCGTTTTTTCGGTAGAGATTGATCACCTGCATGGGGAGTGTCCAGAATAGCCCTCCAGCACCGAAGCTGAATACTCTTTTTCCCCGCGGCAATGCATGCATGAAATCTTTTCTCCTCATTAGGCTTTGTATGGCATTCTTCATGAGAGAGTCGTGCGATCCTATTGCAGAAAGCAGAATCCTTCGGCCATAGGATGAGGCCAGGTCGTAAGTAACCTCTAAAAACAGTCTTCCACCCGCTTTATGAAATGGAAATGGTTCTGTTATATACTCTAAAAAGGACAACCCCAATGGTCTTATGGCATCTGTCATCATCTGCAGATGACCAAATGACAAATAAACCCTATTCAGCCCATCGCTTCTCTCTGGGATGGGGAATAAGGTTGTGATGGGACGGCTTTGAACGATATAGAACGTTCCTTCAGAAAGGCACCATTCGATGTCCTGCGGGCAGGAAAAATAAGCCTCAATTTTTCTTCCCACTTGTTCTAACTGTAAAATCTCCGAATCTGTCAGGGTTTGCTGATTTTGTTGGTCCCACTCGATTTCTTTTTCTTCTATACCCCCTTCTTCCAATGCATGAATGGCTAGTTTCTTGGCAGAGATCGTCTTTTCCACAATGGTTCCATTCCGAACCTTGAAGTTATCTGCACTCACTAAACCGGAGACGAGTGCTTCGCCAAGTCCAAAGCTGGCATCAATGGATACGATCTTCCTGTTGGAAGTAACCGGATCGGCCGTAAACAAAATCCCTGATGCTTGTGGAAAAATCATCCTTTGGATCACGACAGACAAATAGACATTATGATGGTCGAATCCATTCTGAATGCGGTAGATCACTGCTCTATCTGTAAACAAGGAGGCCCAGCACTTGCGGACATGTCGAAGAATTTCCTCCTGACCTCTAATATTCAAAAACGAATCCTGCTGGCCTGCAAAGGAAGCAAGCGGCAAATCTTCTGCTGTAGCACTCGAACGAACCGCGTATGCCTGCTCCTCGCCAAACTCTGATAAATACCGAACGATCTCCGTTTCGATAGCCAGGGGTATTTCCGCTTTTTCGATCAGGCTGCGAAGCTTTCCGCTCACCACACTGATTTCTCCCCTATCATCTACCCTTATCTGCCTGAGTTGATCGAGGAGATCGCTGAACTCTTTATTATCACCGATGATTTTTTTATAAGCTTCTGTAGTAATGCAAAAGCCATCTGGTACTTGAACCCACTCAATCCTCGACAGCTCCCCCAGGTTCAGCCCTTTGCCCCCAACAGCCGTAAGCTTTGAATCGTCAATCTCGTTAAAACCCAACACATATTTCTTCATCCCAGACCCCTTCCCAAAAAAATAATACCTTCCATTATTTTATGGAAAGTATTATCAAAAGGGTCGGGGCGGACAGGCACCGCGACCCAAAATGGGTCGCAGGGATAGTTAGAGACTGCTGAACAAGTTATCGTAGTACAAGTTCGGACTTATTTTTCATCACGAATAAATTGAACCGCATTTAACCCAATCATTTGGGATGGCATAGAAGTATTGCCATCTGGCAATATAGGGGAAATGGAAAGATCAGCCACTTTCAGATTTCTGGTACCAAAGACATTCAAAAATCCATCTGTGACTCCGTTTCGCATACTTCTGGCCATCCTGCATTGACCTCCAAAGTGAGCGAGATTACGATAAGAAGCTCTGACATACCCTTCTAATTGTTTACGCTGTTCTTCTTTATTCTTTATTTTAAAGACATTTTCCGGCGGGTAGACAACCTTGTAGATACCCTCAGGATCGAGTTCACGGGCTCTTTTCATAATGCGGTAAGTTTCCATATACTGTTCCACCATGAAATCCATGTCATCAGGATCCCCCAGTGGATTAAGGTCAATGGTAGGATAGGCCTCAGGATCGCTATGAGCAGCCGTGATCGTCCCTCTGCTTGAAGGGTTAAGGTCAAAAATCCCAATGCTCATGATATTGCTCTGTTTTGCACGATCAAACCCCCAATGATTTTCCAATACCTCTGAAGTTGGAACAAACGAAGGGGTTGCAGAGCCATATAATTGCAGACGGCGTCCCCCTTGTCTGCCTTCTCCTTTAAAAGCACCCAGTGGAAATGGATTACTCGGGTCAGCGGACATGAGCTCTAAAATTCGATTTGTTTCTACTTCTACACCCAGCCCAACCGTAAAATGAGATTGAAAATTATGCCCTACATTTGGATTGTCAATTAATGTTTCAATGCCTGCTCTAGCCAGATCATCAAAGCTCCCTATTCCAGAACGCTGTAAAATAACAGAGGAAAAATTACCTGCACAAAGGATGATCCCTTTTTTGGCATAAGCAATTTTTGATTTACCGTTTCTTACAAATTTAACGCCCACTGCAACCTGATACCTTCCAGCCTCTTTAAATAGAATTTTATTTACGGTTGTTTTTGCTAAAATGATTAACTTTCTTCTGCCGACACCAACTTCATAGGGGTTAAATTCATTCCCTTGTGTCACAATATTTTTATTTAGGTACCCTGTTGCAGTAGATGAACGAAACAATTGTCCATTTACCTCTTCATTTAAAAACTGTGATTTGTAGAATGTGCAATCCCTTATCCCTGTATTATAGTCTTCAACAATAGGAATCCTTAAGACATCTGATGTTGCTCTAGCTAAGGTTACGGTAAGCCCATCCATAGGAATAGTTTGTTGTCTTACAAAAATGGGACCTTTTCTTCCTCGTTCTTCCGGTTCTTGTGTCCTTCCTGTGTAAGTTTCATTCTTAATGAATAAAGAGCTAACATGGTCGTAACTCCATTGGTGTCCAACGAGACGTGCCCACTCATCATAAATCTCACTGCTTCCCCGTACGGCATACATCGCATTATGCTCTGAGCTTCCCCCTATCGCTCTGCCACTTGATACTCGAAGCTGCTGATTACCAATATTGGGTTCTGCATTTGTCATAATATTGAATGAATGCCTGTTATCCGTGGCTAAAATACCAGCTACTGCACCAGAAGGGTTACTTAACTCTTCAACCATATTTGTTCCTGGTTCAAGGACCAGTACAGAAGTCCTTTTGTCATCAGATAATTCTTTCGCAATTACCCCTCCAGCCGTTCCAGCCCCAATCACGATATAATCAAAAGTATATTTTTTTGACACACGTATACTCCTCTCAAATACTTGTTTTCTTTTCTAAATCTTTGAATTCTAATACCCTCAATATATATATGATTTTGTACACATTTGTGCACTTGTCCCCATCACATTCCGCGCAGCAATGAAGTACTTTTATGATCTCTATCACGTGAAATAGGCTCTTAAAACAGTAACAACGACCTAAAGAAAACATAATTTGTTGATGAGAGGACGGCGTATCGGATGGTTTATGATTTCCTTAACAGAAAACACAAATCAACATCGTTGAAGTCTCTTGTCAAATATTTATCATAATTAAATTCAATGAGGAGGACAAAAATGCAAAATTTTCAAAATGAACTACAAATGTTAGGGATGGATCATTACCAAACTGGTGAATTAATATCTATGGATCAGGGTGTAGATGAGCGCATATTTGGCATGGGTATGGGAATGCGTTGCGGTGGCATGATGTGCGGAGGTTTCCACCGCTGCGGAGGTTTCCATCACTGTGGAGGTTTCCGTTGCGGCGGCTTTAATTGTGGAGGGTTCCGTTGTTTTAGTTGTTTTAATTGTTTTAGCTGTTTTAGCTGTTTTAGCTGTTCCAACTGTTGGGGTGGCTGGTAATTCTATAAAAATATGGTTGTGTAATGAAAAGGTAGTGCCCTGGCATGATCTGCTGCTGGGGCACTTCTTTTTTCGCTATACATATTGGACAAATAATTCCACATAAAATGAATAGTGCATACTTAAGACCGATTTAATTAAAGGTGGGAGCGGAATGACGAAACTAAAATCAACCTCTCGTCTCAAGGTGAAAAGAGATACATTTTATCTGCCTGATCCACAAGGAGGTGTCTACTTTAGAAATAACGTAAGCTCATTCCAAATGGAAGGCACTACCATCTATCAGTGGATTGAAAAACTAATCCCTATGTTCAATGGGGAACAATCGTTAGCAGAATTGACAAAGGGATTAACACCCCCTTATCGGAACAGGGTATATGAAATTGGAGAAACATTGTACAAGAATGGCTTTGTTCGGGATGTGAGCCTCGATCGGCAGCACCAATTAGAAGCAAGAGTGCTGGAAAAGTATGCTTCACAAATTGAATTCATTGAGAATTTTACAGATTCTGGTGCGTACCGTTTTCAAGAATATCGTCAAGCTAAAGTTCTGGCTATTGGCTCTGGACCCTTTCTCGTTTCATTGGTGTCTGCCCTAATCGAATCAGGACTTCCTAAATTCCATTTCATGGTAACCGATTCAGTACCAACCAATCGATTACGGATCATAGAACTGTTACAGAATGCCAGCAAATCGGACTCCAAGGTGGAGGTATTGCAGGTTCCATTTGAAAAAGGAGCAAAGAGAGGCTTTTGGCAGCATGTTTTGCATCCATATGATTGGATTCTGTATGTCTCTCAGGATGGAAATGTAAAAGAACTAAAAGAACTAAATAGTCTTTGTAAAGATCAAAGGAAGTTATTTCTCCCCGCCATCTATTTAGACCAGGTAGGTCTTGCTGGTCCGTTGGTTCAACCGGAATCCGAGGCCTGCTGGGAGTCAGCATGGCGCAGGCTCCATCAATCATCATTACAAAAAGATCGGGAGCCGCAAGCTTATTCTTCGACAGCTGGATCGATTCTGGCTAATGTGACCGTATTCGAATTCTTCAAGAAAGTGGTAGGAATTGCTGGTTCAAGTCAGAGTAATAAGATTTACCAACTTGATCTTGAAACGCTGGAAGGAGGCTGGATTTCCTTCATCACACATCCATTGGTTTCAAATAAAAGATTTTCACCTAAACTGGTGAAAGATCTTGATGTAAGACTGAAGCAAGAACAGAGTGGAAACGAACGGCATAGCTTGGATTATTTCAATTTATTAACCTCAGAAGAAACAGGGATTTTCCATACCTGGGAGGAACGAAACTTGAAACAGCTTCCCCTCTCTCAGTGCTATGTTCAGGCTGTGAATCCAATATCAGAGGGACCCGCAGACCTTCTCCCAGAGATTCTCTGTTCTGGACTTACACATAAAGAGGCAAAAAGAGAGGCTGGGCTCAAGGGAATTGAAATGTATGCTTCACAAATGTTCAAGGACTTCAAAAACCAGAAGAATCAAGCTAATGCGAACCTATCAGAGGGATTTTTTGGAGTAGGTGCTGGAGAAACAATCGCAGAGGCTGTTTGTCGAGGGCTGCAGGAATACCTGGATGAAGAATGGAGAAAAAGAAAGGCAGATCAACAGAATCCCATTTTCATTATCCAGTTGGGAGCCATAGAAGAGCAGCGGTGCAGATTTTATTTACAGGCTCTAACTACCTTGAATGGCAGTGCACCAGCTATCGGCTTACATGAGAATCTAGTCGGCTTCCCTGTCCTATCAGTCTGGTCGAATGGCACTTGGCACACTAGCGCAGGTCTAAATATCACATTGGCATTAGAAAATGCCTTGCAAAGGGCACTTTTGGATGCTCAAAATGGGTTTTATGAAACAGATACGAAAGCAGAGTCAGCTGTGTTTTCGGAACAAGAGCCATTGAAGCTAGACATCCCCTCTTGTGCAGAATTAACAAAATGGGAGCTATTAGACTCTTCCATTCAGATCTTAAACCGAAACAACAAACATCTTTTCGTGTATGATCTTACGTTCGAACCTTTTCTAAAACAAGAGCTGACAGGAGTGTTTGGTGTTCAGGTTCGAGAGGGGGAATCCTAATGGCTGCCCAAATTTTAATTACCGGACATGGTTTATTAGCGGATTTTGTCTATGATCAATTATCTAGACACCATCTTGTTGAGCGTCAAAGCGAATTAGAACAGGTTCCCGAGGAAACAGAATTAGCACTTGTCCTTCATGACTCTTGGTATCCATCGGCACATCAGGAAGCGGAGGAAAAATTCAGGACTGGTGGTATCCCGTGGCTCCGTGGCTTCGTTTCGTTTGGAGAAGGAATCATTGGTCCATTCGTACGTCCTCATACACCCGGCTGTTCTCGTTGTGCCGACTTCCGGCGTATGATTGCTGGACCTGATCGCCAAAAAATGTGGGATTTTCAGATGAGAATGGCATCAGAAGAAAGTGAACGGCAAGATGCATGGGCATCACGAACAGGACTATCGTATTTGGCAGCTTTGATAGGTAACGAAGTTCAAAGGGTTCTAAAATCAGGGCCCAGCCTATTAGAAGAAAGAGTGTTCATTACGAATCTGAGAACATTAACGAACTCTTCTCACCTTTTCTTACCCGATCCTTTGTGTCCAAATTGCAGCGCATTACCCGTTGATACAGCAGAATTAGCTCAAATTAAATTAGAATCTAGTCCAAAAATGAATGGCAGTGGTTATCGGTGCCGATCAATTGATGAATTAAAAGCGGTGCTGGTCAAAGATTATCTCGATTATCGTACCGGGGTCATGAATGGGAAAATGCAGGATGTAAGGCTGCCATTTGCAGATGTTCTGATGAACATGCCATTGTTTGAAGGTGATGAGGGTGTGGCAGGAAGGTCTCATTCTTATGAGATGAGTGAGCTAACTGCCATTTTGGAAGGCTTGGAGCGATATTGCGGGATTGAGCCTCGAGGTAAAAGGAAGATTGTTCGTGATAGTTATGATCACTTAAAGAATCATGCACTAAATCCTACAAGAGTAGGTTTACATGAAAAGGATCAGTATGCTAAGCCACATTTTCCATTTAAGCCGTTTCATCCTTATGAGCCAATGAATTGGGTCTGGGGGTATTCGTTTTTACAAGAACGTCCGATTCTCATTCCCGAGTTACTCGCCTATTACAGTTTAGGCTATAGAGAGGGTATTGTTTACGAAACCTCCAACGGATGTGCATTAGGAGGAAGCATGGAGGAAGCCATTTTCCATGGCATCATGGAGGTCGTCGAGCGGGATTCATTCTTACTAACCTGGTATGCCAGACTTCCCCTTCCCCGTCTTGATCTTCGTTCCGCTAACGATAAAGAGTTACAGCTAATGGTCGATCGTATTCAAGAGGTAGCAGGATATGACCTTCATTTTTACAATTCAACGATGGAGCATGGGATTCCAAGTGTTTGGGCAGTGGCAAAAAACAGAAAATCAACGGGTGTAAACCTCATTTGTGCAGCCGGAGCCAGCCTTGACCCTGTGGGGGCTGTAAAAAGTACCATATATGAGCTTGCAGGAATGATGTTTCGAGATGACCAAAAATTGGAGGAAAACCGACAGAAATATGAAAAAATGCTGGAGGATTCATTCGCCGTACGTACGATGGAAGACCACGGCATGCTGTACGGTCTGCGTGAAGCAGAGGAAAGGCTGAGTTTTTTATTAGATGAGAATCTTCCTTTACGAACGTTTGCTGAGGAATTTAAGCCAGCACCGAAAAATACAGACTTAAAAGATGACCTTCAAGAAATTCTTCAGACATTCCGGGACTTAAACCTTGAGGTCATTGTCGTCGATCAGTCAACACCTATAACGAAACGGAATGGATTATTCTGTGTAAAGGTATTAATTCCAGGTATGCTGCCGATGACATTTGGGCATCACCTTACCCGTGTGAATGGGCTGGAGAGAGTGCTTGACGTACCAATGAAGCTTGGTTTTATGAAGCAGCCGTTATCCTATGAACAGCTTAATCCTTATCCTCATCCATTCCCATAATGAAAAAGCAGGAGGGGATAAGATTGGAACTTGAAGCATTTCTACACGATCTCCATTTTGACTCGGATAAAATTTTCCCTCCGGATTGGCAAGTCGATTGGGAAGACGCACCTCTCCCCTATAAAATATACCGCGGCTTACCAGAGATTCCCCTATCCGGAGAAGTGCCATTAACATTAAAGAGAAGAACTCATGTCAAACCCAGCCTGACAGAGTTAGGTCATTTCTTATGGTATGTATACGGTATTACCCAATGTTCCCAAATGGTTTTGAACCCACAAGAAAAGGCTGTGAGCTATACCCAGTCATTACGCAGATTTGTTCCTTCTGGAGGAGCATTGTACCCCAATGAATTATATGTGTATATTTCGCTTGATGACGCTCCAAAGGGAATTTACCATTACGATGCCGCACACCATCGCCTCCTTTTGCTGCGGAAGGGAAATTACGATTCCTACTTATCTAAAAGTCTTAAAAATCATTGTCCTATTTCAGACTGTTTTTGCACTGTGTTTGTCTCCACTCTTTTTTGGAAAAATTTCTATAAATACAATAATTTTTCCTATAGACTTCAGGGATTAGATGCAGGTGTCATTATTGGGCAAACGTTAGAAGTGGCCAATCGGATGGGGTTATCTTCAACGGTTTGCTACCAATTTCTTGATCGTTCGATCAATCATTTGCTTGGACTATCCGAACAAGAAGAAAGTGTTTATGCGGTTATTCCATTATCTACCAATCAATCGTTCCATTTTGCTAACAGAGATCATACTAGAGAAGAGGTCATGGTTTCTGCTAGTGATTTGTGCCAAGAAATACCGCCGCTTGAGCATGTTACTTATAACCGTTCAAAGAGAATCATCGATTATCCGATGCTGATCAAACTCAATGAAGCTGCAAAATTTGAAACAACCCAATCATTCCTGAAGCTAAAGGAAAAGAATCGAGTCAAGGGCTCCATAGGTTCGGAGATGATTCTCTTGCCCTTTACGAAGTACCTTTCCTATGATTTCACGTCCATTTGCAGGAAGCGGCATTCACCTGATATTGATTTTATCATGGAAAAAGTGAGCCAAATCCAGCTATCTGCTTTGTTCAAAGAAATCTTTTCCTTCTCCTATCGGAATGATCTTGATGCCGCATATGGAAATATTGAGACTCGTGTTTCATTGTTTGCTAGTTTGTATAACGTGGAAGGAGTTCCAAATGGTGCCTACTCTTATGACAGTGGAGCACATGGACTTCAGAGAATAACCCTTGGGGATTACCGGCAATTTTTACAAGAAGGATTAACCATGCCAAATGTAAATATGTATCAGGTTCCTATCTGTATTCATGTGGTTGGAGACAGGGACCACCTCAAAGAAAAATTGGGATATAGAGGATATCGGATTCAACAGATGGAAGCAGGTATTCTGGTGCAGCGGCTGCTCTTAGTATCGAGTGCTTTAGGAATGGGAGGCCATCCACTGCTGGGATTCAATGCGGGACAATGTGATGAACTGTATGGGATCGATTCACAAGGAAAAACAAGCTTGATCCAGATTCCGGTGGGTCACTACCGCCCCCGTGCCTGGTTAAAAGGGAGTTTGCATAGTTAGAAGATAAAGCGCCAGGTATCATTCAGAAAATAAATGTACCTGGCACTTTTGTCTACTTCATTCTCTCTGGGACAACGGACTGTGCCAATGTCCTAGGTTTAGGAAAGCTCCTCTTGTTGAGAAGTAACCCCTGCAGTTTCTTGAGATGATATCTGTTTCTGCGCTTCCGCCACAGGATTTCGCATTTGATGCTGCTTTTTTTCTACAGATTGAGACTCTGTATCGATTCGTACTTTAGGCATTTGTTTTTGTACTAAAGTACCACTCGTTTCGAATTCTTTCAATTTTATATCTCCTTTATCCGTTTTTTGGTTCATCAAGGACCAATGAATCCGTTGGGATACCTGCATCCATTGACACCAATCGGTTTAAATCCTTACTACTTTTATCCGTTGCTTGAGAATCGGAGCTTTCAAATTTTTGATCATCCCTCATTACTGCATCAAGTTCAGCTGAAAATGGACTAGGAATATTGGGAAATTCATTCTCCTTAGGCATTTTTCCACCTCCTTCTATTATTTTCTTCAATAACATTAAAAATATTTTCCTTTTGTCCCAGCTGCTGCTTTTTAATCTTAATAAATAAACCTATGTTACTGGGAATTCATGAGCATTGGTTTTATACATCAAAAAAAGAGACAGTCACCATCCATTTTTCTTGGTAGTGACTGTCTTTTTTACTTCACACAATATCATAGCTAGGTGCCAGGCACCATCCTAACGATCTATTTGTTTAGATTGTTACGGTCTTTTTTCTATTATCAATAAAGCCTTAAGCATCACTTATTTTTAGAAACAAAATCAATCCCTGAAAATATAAACGGAATAGCTGATTGGATAAATTCTTCCGGCGGTATTTGCTGACTATTTCTTCTCCACTCTACAGAAGCTCCGTACATTCCCCAGCTTAGTATGACAGCAGTCATTTTAAGAGTTTCATCCTTTTCTGTTGTATTTTGTTTCAACAGCATTTTATAAAATATGATTTCGAGCTGTTCCTTAATAATACGGGCAATCGTATCTTCGTATCCTCTATGACAACGAGTTGATAGAGACTTTTGAAAGTTCGTTATCGCTATGAAGATACGAATTAATAATTCTTCGTTTATTTCATTTTTCTCGTAGATATGACCATCCAAATTAATCGATAATACTTCTGATAATACCTTATCTAATAAGTCGTATATATCTTCAAAATGATAGTAAAATGTGGCACGATTGATCATCGCCTCTGTTGTAATATCCTTAACGGTGATATCCTTGAATTCTTTTTTTCCCGAAAGTTCAATAAACGAATCCATAATTAATTTGCGAGTACGAAGAACTCGAGGGTCCGTCTTTGGTTGAACCATATCCCTCTACCTCCCATTTTAAACCATTTATTACATATATTGGATAAAAAACCAATCCAATGATCTATAGGTGTCCTGATGGTTTCATTATCGATAAAATACAATCATAAGGCAAGACGATTATAAAGACAAGGTGCCAGACACCATCCAGGTACGGTTGCTTGTCAAAAGAACTTCATGCATGCAATATTTACTCAATAACCTAAGATCACGCTCTTCCCTTTTTCAAAAATGAAGTGCTTTAACTACCAGCCAACAAGTTCCCTCGAATTAATAATAATTTCAAATTCATTTCATTTTATTTGTTATGAATCTCTCAATTACTTCATATGTTTTACTAATTAACAATAAAGGGGATATTCTATGCAAAGAGTATTTACAATGCAATTGAAAAACGCAAAAAGTATTGCTTCCTTCGTTGAAACCGATTCTTCCTTTCGATTAACTATCTTTAAATCTTCTTACAAAGATGAATATTTCCAAACACCTTCTAATTCAATTACAATAAATGGAGAAGATTCTGTTAAAAGGCTTTATAAATTTTTGGTCAAAGCTGATTTAGAAGATTGTTTTAGGGAAGTAGAAAGTACAAATAGTTTAAAATATGACTATGAAACTGTACAAACCCTTAGTCATAACCAACCTACCATTGTATGTTGTATTTCTAGTGGAATCCTAACCTTTTACGAAGCTGATGACACTAGCGGCGATACTTATAAACCAACCAAGGAAATTAATCTAAACGGACAAGAAGTAATTAAAATTTATTCACTACTAACTTATATCTTTGGTTCGCCACTATCAGTAAAAAGAAAAGCTGGTTACAGAGAAATTAGAAAAGAAAAACAACCATCCGGCTGGGAGTTATTGAAGTAAAGGGCAAATTGCCTTTTACTTTTTTGTTCCACTAGAAAAGGGGAAGCAATCCGAAATTTTTTAAATGGGTTTCTCTAAAAGAACCTAAATTTTTCATATCCAAAAGGATGACTTTTTAGAAGCGTGGACCTCTATTTCTTAAAAAAAAGGAAAACCAGTCATGTTATTGACCAGTTTTCCACTTTACTTTATTACCTCACATTATAGAATTCAAACTTCTAATTTTTCGAACGATTTCCATCACCAGTGGTAAAAGTCCAAATGTCGGAAACGGTTCTTCCTGTGTAGTCATCCTCGACTACAGCATACCAGGCATAACGTTTGTTTAATTCTAATTGATTCCATGGAACTTGTACGTCTTTTCCGCTTTTCACGTTATTCTTCTGGCCGATTAGTGTATCTGTGTAGACATTGACCGTAAAGTTATCAGTTGCAATTCTCTTTTGCTGTGCTTCAAGGGTCAAATCAATCACAAACTCGTCTTTTTCCGGATACTTGTCATTATCATAAAAATTATAATCGTTCATGTATGGTGAATACGTATTAACGATGATTCGGTTTTGATCTTGATCAAAGTGAAGCAGACGCATGTATCCTTGACCGCCTTCAGGACCTGCTTGATAGTCAGCAAGCAATTGATATACCTTACGATCTGGATTTCCGTCCCCGTCATCATCAATCGAATCGACTAAGGTTTGGGCTTCATGATAGTGTCCTGATAAAACAGCTATGACATTTTTGTTTGGAACGACGATTTGGTTGTATAGCTTATCGCCCAGCGGGTGTCTTGTCCCGGTTGAAAGTAAATATTCATGGAAGTTCAAGATTGCTTTTCGGTCTGGGTGCTCAGCTAACACTTGATTGATCCAGTTAATGGATTCATCATCCACTCCCCAGCCCATATACACCATGATATAGTCATTGCCGTTTGCTGAAATTAAATCATAGTGGCCGCGGTTATTTTTGTACGAACCTCCATAGTAAGGACGGTCTTTATAGCGGTCCTCTCCAAAGAAACGGTAAAATTGGGTATAATCAGATGTTTTATGATCCACATCATGATTTCCCGCCAAAACTCCATTTGGAATGTTCGCATCATCAAGAGTTTTCATAAATTGATCAGCGTTATTCCATTGCTCTTCCTTATCACTTTCATCAACTAAATCCCCTGTATGGAATACATACTTAATCTTCATAGCCTCTTGATTTTCTACAATCCATTGGGTTTGACGGTCAAATATGTACGGAAAGCTTTCTGAATAATACTGGGTATCCGACATCCAGACAAATGTATAATCGTAGTCATCTGGAGAAACTGGAATTTCATCTTGTACAAGAACATTGATTTTACGATCCTTGACAAATTCCCCTGCATTCACATTTTCCTTCAAGGTAAAATCTTCTTTTCCTGCGATGTGGTGATCAAGCATGATCCATTCATTTTTTTCATGGCTCCACGCATACATAGATACTTTTCTGCCTTCTAATGAACGGCCTTCCCATACCAGTTCCACCGTATCAGATTCATCAACAGAATCGTCAATCGTTACATCAAAACGATGATACGGAAATTGAGTTTCGGAATCTGTGACTAAATAGTCATCGTCAGATGCAGAGATTTTTGAAATTTCCTCTTCTACAAGTGCTGTCTCCCCTGCAGGAACCATTTCATTTGGAGGTTCAATATCGGCAGCGTTTTTAAATACCTTTACTTGATCCGTATTCGCTGCGTTGTACTGGAAGCCTTTATAAAAGGAAACCATTAGATTATCGTTCGTTGGATCGGTTACATTGATTTTTAAATGGGCCGTTTGTTTCTCATCATTGGCTCCGGCCTGTGGTGAAATGAGTTTCGGTTTTGCAGGTAATTCATCTACAACCGAAAATGGCACCTCTAGCTCTGTTTTGTTTCCAATTTTATCCTCAGCTGTAATCGTCAATGTATGTTTCCCTGGAGATAATTGAGCAGATGACGTTTCATATGGTACTGTTATGACTTCATCATCCAGTTTAATTTCCGTTGTTTCCACCCCGGCTAATGCATCATGAATGTTTGCTTCAATCGTAAACTTCCCTTTATATTCTTTATTTTTTTCCACGTTCGTTGCAATCACAGGTGCCGTGTTATCCACTTTCACTTTTACATTCACTTCAGGATTCACAGCATCTTCCGCATGGATTGTATATTCACCATCCTCTGCTGTTGTGGTATCCCATTTATATGTTTTTGATAACATTTTTTCTGCTGGAATGTTCATCGAGAAGTCAACTGCCGCATTCGCATCATTCATGGCAATCACTTCTTCCGGATTCTTGTAGCTTGAATCTTGAATCACCGTGCCATCCGCTAACACAAGCCGTACGTTACGTAAGCTGTAATTATCACGGTTTTCGCCATTTTCTGTTGGAAATGGTGTCGCTTTATCCCCTGAACGAATCGTAAAAACATTGGCCCCTTCTTTTAATTTATCCGGCTGGATCGGAACGGTGATGGTTTTCCATTGCGGAATCCAATCGTCAAAAATGCGAAGGACCTCATCGCCCATTGTTACACCATTTTGGAAGAAGGTATTAACCCCGCTGACTTCAAAAGCAAAATAGCTCTCACCTTCAAGGGAACGGTACGTGTTGTCCGTGATTTCCTTTTCAGCGATAAAGAGTTTCACCTTTTCGGGTGCCGCCGCATTAGATGTTGCTTTTACTGTTTTTTCTCCTGAAAGAAATTCTTCATTTTTCAAATTGAGTCTTAAAGGATCAGGATTTTGATCACTAGTGATATTGACTTTATACGTTTCGGTTTTGAAAATATTTTTACCATCCGAGACCATATAGTAGTATTCAATAGATTGTTTTGCAATTAAATCAGGTGAATAGACGGTAAAATGATAGAGCAGATCATTATAATCCTGCTGTAACAGTACCTTTTTATAGTCGGATTGCTCATTATTTTTATAAAAAAGAGCAACTGTTTTTACCATTTGATCATCTTTAGCATCGGCAGTTAAGATTAAATCTTCTTTTTGATTGTTTTCCGTCTTTCCTGTTAGATCTTCTATTGTTGGTGCACTCGTATCATCAGGAACTTGTACGGTTTTGGCTGGAACCTGCGCCTGCGAAACCTTACCAGGAGTTGCTGCTTCTTTGCCTGCACTCATTTTAACCATTTGATTCGTTCCATCAACAGGGTATTTGTAGAAGATTCCCTTATCGGCATTGGTATCGTCTACACCTGATTCTTCATTATAGTAAGCAACAGAGCTTTCCATATCGGTATTCGTTGCCACCAATATTCCTCTGGTGCTGCCATTAGCCATCCCTGCTGAGTGAATTTTAACAATATCCTTATTTTCTACAATGTTTGTTTTGTAATGGGCATTAAAATCAGCTACTGTTTTCTTCCTATTTTTATCATTGATAATCCAGAACACAACGGTTCCCTTTGATGGAATTTCAAAGTCATCAGGCACCGACTCCCAAATCACATCGGTTTCAGGATCTGTACCATAACGATATTGAATCTTGTAATCTTCAAATTTTATTGACTGATTGGTATTATTATAGATTTCGATAAATTCATACCCGTCCGCACCGTCCACATTCGCAGAATCCGGCACTACTTCTGTCACAAGCAAGGCTGGTATTCTATTAAAATCAAGATTCGGCTGAGCAACGGTGATTTGATGTTCTTCCGTTCTGCTTGAATTCTTCCCATCTGATGCCTCGATATAATAAGTCAGATTGGATTCGACATCCATACTCGGAATGGCTATAGTAAAATGGGCAGGATTTTCTGCAGCCGCCTTCATTGATAACGCAGTGAAGGTTTCATCGCCCTCTTTTTTATAGTAAAGAGTCGCATATGGAACAGACAGATCATCTGTTATTTTGGCTTCCACCACAATATCTATGTAGGCCTCACTACCTGTCACCGGTGTATGTTCAATCACTGGTGCTACAAGATCTTCGGGAATCTCATCCAGATTCACTGGTATAGCAGGAACCTGAATTGACTCAGATGTTCCTGGTGTCGGATTGGCTAGTGTGGCCAGCTTGTCCATTTCTGTATTTGTTTTTGGATATTGATATTGAACGACCTTGCCGGCACCGGTTTCACCAGGTAGATAGCTGGCAGAAACGATTGTCTGACCTGCTTTATTTTTGATTGCTAATCCCCTGTTTCCCCCATTCGAAAAACCAGGAAATTGGTCTTTATAAGAGATGATTTGCTCTTCTGGCAGATTGGTATTAAAAAAGGCATTAAAATCAGCTGGAGCCTTTCCTTGATTGTTAAACCAAAATACCAAGGTCTGTTGCGGCTGGATCACAGTGTTTTCCGGAATCGGAAAAGCTTTGTCCGCAGAACCTCCATCTGTATACACATAAGAAAACGTATAATTATTTAAAGATAGCGGTTGATTGGTATTATTATAGACTTCGAAAAACTCGTAGTCATCACTGCCCGCTGAATCCGGTGAGATTTCCGTAATCAACAGAGGCGGATAGACATTGGAATTTTCCTGAACTGCAGATGGTGAATTTATATCTGCTGCAGTTGAATTTGCTGCCTCTTTCGTCGACTTCACTTCAGTATCATTTGAAGATGGATTCTCTCCTCCCTCTTCAGCATGGACGATTGATACAATTGGTGTTAGTTGAATAAAAATAAGACAAAAAACGATTAAATACTTGAAAAATAAATTCATTTCCCCTTTTTTCTTCATGACATCCTCCTAGTTGTCCTGACAAAATATTTACACTTGTCAATTTTACTTAACAATTTCTAATAGAATGTTAATTCCATGTTAAGTAATGTAAAGATGGAGGGTCAGAGGGACAGGCACCGCGACCCAAAATGGGTCGCAGGTACCTGTCCAAGAGTATGTGTGCAGCATCTATTTATGCTTCTTGCATTTGGATAAAAAAACTCCAATATTTAGATAGTATGAATAGGATCATTTATCTCCCAGTTACTCAATGGCGATGGGCGTTCGTATTCCTTGAAACGGGACTCTTCCTAGGAAACCCTTCCCCATAACTCAATATTACTTTTTTTTGGTAAATGACCACTTTGCTTAGATAGAGTGGCAGCTGTTATTTCGCCATCTCAGACGTGATAATTCGTTCAGGATTTGTATAGATATTTAAAGTTTTGTTACGAATAAAACCGACTGTGGTAATACCAAGTTCTTCTGCTAAGCGCAATGCCAGTTCAGTTGGTGCAGATTTTGAAAGGACAATCCCACATTTAATTTTTGCTGCCTTTAATAATATTTCTGATGAAATTCGGCCGCTGAATGCAATGACTTTATCCTCTATTGATATAGAATGTTTAAGACAATAGCCATAAATTTTATCCAATGCATTATGTCTGCCAATGTCAGACCTGGCGACAACTATGTCATTTTCATCACATAGGGCTGCATTATGAACACCGCCCGTATTTTGAAAAACCGTTGATGATTTTTGCAATTTCTCCATGAGGCGAAAGCAATCCTGAATGGAAAGCACTTTATTTTTTGTTTCAATCGGCTTTACCGTTCTTGCATCATTATAAAAGTAAAAACTCTGACGGCTCTTGCCACAGCACGATGTCACATACCGCTTGGAGTGGAACATTTCATTCAATTTATTTACACGATTTGTCGTAACAATAGCCTTGCCTATTGTTTCAATCACTTGAATCTCCTTTATATCCTCATAGCGGCTAATAATCCCCTCTGATGCCAAAAATCCGACTACAAGTTCCTCCATATCTTCTGGACTGCATACTAAGGTCGCAAATTCTTGACCATTTAACATAATTGTAACCGGAAATTCTGTTACGATTACATCCTCAACAAGGTGAACTTCTCCATTTTCAAAACGCAACACTTGGTTGGTTACGAGCATTTGCCGATCCATAGTCCCTGCCCCCCCTTGTCTCATTTGGCTTTTAGATCAACTGATTGATCGAATACAAAAACAGTCATCGCAATATCTTCATCAATATTAATATCTGAAAAAAGCCGCAGCACCTTTGCTCCAACTAATGCTTCGAACTTATCAATTACCTCTGGCTTCTTATAGATTTCCTTTACCATTTTAGTCCGTGCCTCATGTACCATTTGCTTACCCTGTTCAGAGCTAATCATAAACTTTTCAACATTAGTGAGGTTCCCTTTCATCTCACTAATTGCCCAGTTTCCAACAAAGCGGGTACTGATTTCCTTCGGTCCATTTCCAACAAATTCCTTTCTGATTTCCCGAACAAGCATACTAAATTGATGTTCCAAATTTTTCCCCATTGTTTGCATCCCCTTGTCTGCGTCTCCGAATAGTTTCTAACCATACATGGAAATCCATTCGTTCAGTCATAAACAAATGGATTTCCTTCCTTCTTATTCCTTTAATCCTTCACCGACACCTTTTAGGAGATTTAAACCGAATCCAATGGCACGATTCAGGTCCGGATCCTTTAATGCCTTCATTAATCCTAGTATGCCAACTTTTGAATTAGATTTAAGTCCTTGTTCTGCTTTTTCCAATCCTTTTTTCACACTTCCCATTAACTTCTTTGTCATCTCAGGATCAAGCTCCGTTAATGCTCCGCCAGCAGCCATTGCATTATTAATAATGTTCGTAACTGGCTCGCGTGTCATTTGTCCAACAGCAATTTTTGCCACTTCCTCTTTTGCTTTAACAAGACTGTTAATGGCCTCTAAAATACCGCTGTTGTGAAGTTCCTGTAATAGGTGGAGAGTATCTAGCAGGGAATCTTTATTTTCTGCAACCTCAGAGAGAAGACTCTCCAAGGATTGCGACTGTTTTTCCTCTTCACTAAGCTCGACTTTTTTTATCATTTGAATCGGTTTTGCCATTACGCATTCCTCCTGTCATACAAACCAGGTGTTATATGTTCGTTAATACTTGCGATAGGAACATAGTCACCGCGTTCCCATTTTCGGTAAATTTCAAGACCCATTTGCGGTGTGCGTGTTGCGTTCCGTGGGTTGAATTTCGGAAGTGGATTTTCCCCCTCTGCTTCAAGAACTTCCATTCGAACCTTCGTTTGTTTATATGCAGGTGTGTGTGTCACGACATCCACTGCGCCCCCTGTCAGTAGATTCACTGCGCTCTCATGGCTTGATGAGTGCATGGGTACATAGACCGTTTTGCCTTCCATACGGTCTGTAACTAGTACAGGAACCCGAATGGCACCATATGGAGAGACCAGACGGACAAGCGCCCCATCCTTCACACCGCGTTCTTTCGCTAACTCAGGTGAAACTTCGACAAATACCTTTGGAAACTTGTATTGAAGCCCTTCTGATTTATGTGTCAGGTTTCCTTCATGAAAATGTTCAAGCAAACGACCGTTATCTAGTGACAGATCGAACTCTTTCGGGAATTCAACTGGCGGCACATAGTCAAACAAGCCGAAACGGGCCTTCTTGTCAGGGAAGTTAAAGCCGTTAAGGTATAACACTGGAGTATCTGTTCCGTCAGGTGAACCCCAAGTAAAGCTGTTCCAGCCTTCAAGTACATCGTAGTTACAATGAGAAAAGAATGGCGTTAAACTAGCCATTTCCGCAAAGATTTCACTTGGATGCTCATAGCCCCAGTTAAAGCCCATGCGATTTGCGACCGCTTGAAGAATCCACCAGTCTGGCTTGCTGTCACCTGTAAGCTCTAATGCCTGGTATAAACGCTGTACACGGCGTTCCGTATTGGTAAATGTCCCTTCTTTTTCAAGGGAAGGTGCTCCAGGTAAAATCACATCCGCAAATTTAGCCGTTGTTGTTAAGAAGATTTCTTGAACCACAAGGAAATCGAGTTTAGAAAGCATGTCTTGTGTATGGTTGGAATCGGCATCAACCCATGCCATATCCTCACCGACAATATACATAGCTTTCATTTGACCTTTTTCAATGGCTTCAAGCATTTCAATATTATCAAGGCCCTGTTTTGCAGGAAGTGTCACACCATATGCCTTCTCAAACTTTGCACGAATTTCGTCGTTCACTACTGACTGATATCCAGGGAAGATATTTGGCATCGTCCCCATGTCTGCTGCACCTTGTACGTTGTTATGACCACGAAGCGGGAACGCACCTGCATTCTTTCGCATCATATTTCCTGTTGCAAGAAGAAGGTTTGCAATGGCAACAGATGTATAAGAACCGGCAATGTTTTGGGTAACACCCATACCCCAGCAAATCGCAGTGCCGTCAGCAGCACGAATCATTTCAGCCATTTGGATCAAGTTCTCTTTTGAAATACCAGTAATCTTCTCCGCTTCCTCTAACGTATAGGGAGAGATCATGTTTATAAATTCATCATATTGATTCACATGTTGTTGAATGAACGTTTCATCATGCCATCCTTGATCAATCATGTACTTCGTAATGGCGGATAGCCATACATAGTCAGTCCCTTGCTTTGGACGAACAAACAAATCAGCACGGTCTGCCATTTCATGTCTGCGTACGTCCACTGTAATTAATTTTTGGCCATGAAGCTTATGCGCACGCTTTATGCGTGTAGCCAGTACAGGGTGGCCCTCCGCCGGAGCACATCCAACAAGGATCACAAGTCCAGCACCGGCAATGTCTTTAATCGATCCAGAGTCGCCCCCGATTCCGCCTGTTTGCTGCAAGCCCCATGAAGCTGGTGATTGGCAATAACGGGAACAGTTGTCCACGTTGTTTGTGCCAAATACTTGACGGGTTAGCTTTTGAACTAAGTAGTTTTCTTCATTTGTCACTTTAGAAGAGGAGATAAATCCTAGTGCATCGCTTCCGTAAGTATCTTTAATACCGCCTAATTTTTCTGCAACAAGATCTAATGCCTCTTCCCAGCTTGCTTCAACAAACATATCACCTTTACGAATTAATGGTGAAGTAATCCGCTCTGGTGAGTTAACGAAATCCCAGCCGAATTTTCCTTTGACACATGTAGAGACACTGTTAACCGGTGCGTTTTCAGATGGTTCAATTTTTAAGATTTCGTGATCTTTTGTCCAAACCTCAAATGAACAGCCTACACCGCAGAAGGTACAAACGGTTTTTGTCTTTTTTGTACGCGTATCACGCATCGCAGCCTCTACTTCAGAAACCGCAAAGATTGTTTTGTAATCAGGCTCTACCGCTTTTACAAGATCAATCATTGGTGTAAGTAAGTCATCATTCATCGATGTCATAAAGCCTGCATTTCCGAGCATAGATTTTTCCATTAGTGCATTACAAGGACAAACGGTGACACATTGTCCACAAGAAACACACGAAGATTCGTTAATACTTTTTCCGCCATCCCATAAAACACGGGGCTGGCCGCTTTCCCAGTTAATAGATAATGTTTCATTCACCTGCAGGTCTTGACAGGTTTCAACACAGCGTCCGCACAAAATGCATTGGTCCGGGTCGTAGCGATAAAATGGATGTGACATATCCACTTCATAACCCTTAGAGCGATGCGGGCGTGATTGATGTTCGACTCCCATCATTTCGGCTGTATTATGGACACGGCAATTTCCGTTGTTATTATCACAGACCGTACAATATAATAAATGATTTTCTAAGATTCGGTCCATCGCTTCTTCTTGCGCATTCTTTGCAATCTCAGAGGAAGTAAGAATATTCATTCCTTCCTCTATCACAGTAGAACAGGCCCGCATAATACTGCCATTTACTTCACACATACATGTATCACAGCTTTGAACCGGACCTAGTACTTCTGAATAACAAATATGCGGATGCTGTATCTCCTGAGAAATAAGGTAATCTAAAATTCTTGTTCCCTGCTCAACCTCATGAGCGATTCCATTTATTAAAACATTCACTTTTTCCGACAAAATAATTCCCTCCTATAAGCAAAAAAACCCCATAAAACAGCCTCTATACCTTCATTGGTAGAGCCGTTTTGTGGGGGGAGAATATCTAAGCATGTTCTATACTAGCGATCGTACCCGCCATATCATGTGTAAGGAACAGGATATCAAAGCAATACCTATTACTCGACCTCAATGTTCCTTCACTATTTATTAACATCATTAACACTATTAATATAGTATTTTTATTTTTTGCGAACTTAATAAAACCGATCATGATAACGAAGTTTTATCATGAACAGCTTCTCTATACAATATATTATTCTATTAAAATAAATTACACTGCACTCTTCATTCTTTCCTCTACTTGAGATTGAATGCTTCGTAGTGACTCTTTATAAACCATCCAGTACATCAAACCGACGAATACTCCTCCGCCGATCGCATTGCCAATAAACACTGGGACTAAGTTAGAAAAGTAATCTGTCCAGCTCAAGCTGCCTGCAAAAATGGCAGCAGGGATAACAAACATATTTGCAACCACGTGCTGGAATCCGATAGCAACGAATCCCATGATTGGGAACCAGATCGCTAGTATTTTTCCACCAATATCTTCTGCACCATATGCCATCCATATAGCTAAACATACTAGCCAGTTACATCCGATTGCAGACACGAAAGCTTTAATAAATGTATCATCGATTTTTGCCTGAGCAATCGCGATTGTTTTCGTTAAAAAGGGCCCTGTTTCCGTTAGACCAACAACATGACCAAAGAAATAGGCGACAAATATGGCCCCAGCAAAATTACTTACTAGAATAAGTAACCAATTTCTCCCTAGCTGACCTAATGTAGCACGCTTTGCTAATATCGCCATCGGCAATGCTAACATATTCCCCGTTAGCAGTTCTCCCCCGGCAATAACAATCAGCATAAGTCCGATTGGAAAAACAGCCCCTCCAAGCAGCGAGCTGAAAGAACCCCATTCCTCTGGCAGGTTTCCGATTACACGAATATCTAATAGAAACCCTAGTGCGATAAATGCTCCACCTAAAAATCCTAATATCAATGTGTTACGAACCGGCATTTTTGCTTTTTTTGCACCAGCATCTACCACTTGCTGGACAATATGATTTGGACTATTAAATGCCATATTCCATCTCCCTTTATGCGCTTTTATTTCCTCTTTATCTTTTTCCGACAGAAGACTCCCACTTCAATTTTGTGCAGGGCATAGCCCAAAAATAAGTGGGAGATGAATGCCGGTTGGCGATAGGTAAAACACTTGTTCGCATGGTATAATATTCCTGTGAGTTGTTCTTTGAAAACTGGATATATAGGGTTAGTGCGAGAAAGGCTTCGCACTGTAAAATATCCAAGCACCATTCGCCTCCACGCACACCGAAGTTGCGAAAACCAAGCTAAAGTAGGGTGCGTGGCGAGTTCAACGTACAAGTTTGAAACACTTGCAGGAGGCTCACGCCACTTGTACTGCTAACCGTCGGTGCGACGGGGATAGCCTGCTAAATAACTAAGGGATACCTCGGTGTTCCCAGGAATCTCCATCTTCAAATTTTCGTTAGAAAATTAAGGTGGAGTAGTTCAATCAAATAAACATCATCCCTTTAAAAGATAGATCGATAAAAATAATGGGTCGATTACTCTTTTATAAAAAATAATATCTATCTGGTTCATGCAACAGTCATTTATTTCTGGCTATTAAAGCAAAAAACCCACCATAAAGCGGTTTCTATGCAAAATGATTCGCATAAACCGTTTTATGGTGGGTTAATATCTAAGCATTATGTAATACCAGAAATCCATCCCGCCACTATAGAACTAGAAAACCAGGATAAAGATGCAACTCTTTGTTACATTTCATCAATGAATTTCTACTTCCTAATAACATTATAATATATTATCACATTTCCATATAATTTGTGAATAAATTGTGACGCTTTTTAAATTTTAAATTTTGTCTGATAAAATAGTCAGAGAGTCAGAGGGACAGGCACCGCGACCCAAAATTATTTTCAAACAAGAACAGTCCATCTCGATCTATTGTTTCAAAAAAACCCCGAACCCTTTACTGTATTTGATACAAAAGGGCATCAAAAAACCTCCAGTGTTGCAGGATTGAAATAACTATATCTAAATTTAGCTCTGTTTAGTTAATAATTTCCACTTTGGGTCAACGGACCTGTCCCTTCGTCCCATTCCTTAATTCTGTAATCATTTGTCATGGTCGACTGCTTGTGGAGGTTCCTCCATCCAGCCGTGTTTAATCATAATATTAGCTCCATCCTCGACATATAGCGCGACTTCTGGAATCAATGACATATATTTAAGTCCTAAATCTCTCCTTAGACTTGCTGCTATCGCCGTTCCATAATATCCAATTCCTGCTGCAACCATGGTTGTAGTATGAAACATCATTAGCTTATCTGAAAAAACACTTGCGGTTGTATCTAAAACAGCCGAACCTAAACTTATAGGGGCAGGCAGATCCTCCTTGGTTAAAAAATTGCTAAAACTATCTACATATTTTTGGGCAAGTTCTTTTCCTCTTAAAAAATACTGTTTTACATCTTCGTTTTGAGCAGTCTGGGCAAATCCCGTTACTAATTCTTTACCGATAACATTTATTAGGGTATTTAAGTATAAATGAGTGATTTCATGTGAATTAATTGACCTCTTTTTCCCAAAAAAACCGGTTAAATAATATTGTTTTTCTACAAAATCCACCTTATCAGGAATAGGTATAGTAGGAGGTTTTACATATATCCCTTGTTTTAGCATTAAATCGCGTGTTCTGTCCTGCAATTCGACCCCTTTATTCAATATACGTTTATGAAAAGTAATAACATCTGGACGTGTCGAAACTGTTAGTGCCGCACTGCTGGCTGTCATTGCAAATACAGCCAGTTGACTTAAATGCTTTAAGATAAAAGTATCTGTAAAAAGTCTTGGAGCCTTTGTATTGACATCTTGTTCTGTAAATCCAATGGGTATCGGGAAATTCTCTTTTTGAAACAATTCCTGCATAATGGAAATATTCTCTTTTGCTGTATCAAGTGTCCATTCAATAATAGGACGTATTTCTTCATCCTCTACTTTTTCCAAGAAATAGCTGTTCATACAAACAACTATTGTATCGCCTATGTATTGAGTCCATAAACCAGCCATTTCCGCAGCAGTTAAATGAATATTGGTTTTATCTTCCATTAAGAAACCTCCTATTCAACTCGTCAAAGAATAATATCTCCAGAATAGGAAAAAATATGAATGAACGACCTATACAATACGTCGAATGAAAAAGGGTCTTAGCAAATTAACTAGCTAAGACCCTTTTTGTTTATCTTCAATCTTTGACTTATCTATTTTTTGGAAAAAGATCACTAAAATAGATTGATATTCAGTAAGGTTATTGATGTTTAAAAAGCAGTCGGGTGAGAAAATCGAGCTCCAATAGGTGGTATTGATGGCCGAAATAGCGGGTTCATAAAAAATTCGTGCTCCAATACGAGTTATTGAAGCCCGAAAAGGCGAGTCCAAGAGAAAAACGTGCATCAATAAGAGGTATTGGAGCCCGAAAATGCCAGCGCGAGAGAAAAACGCACTTCAATAAGGGTTATTGATATCCGAAAAAGCAAAATTAGTTTTATTAAAAAGATTGATCATTTTTACCTGTATTGCTCAATAATCACACTTTTTCTGTAATAAGCAATAGGCCTATTACGAATTTCCCCCAAAGCTAGGTAAACTTATTTGCTCTTATTTTCATTGTTTCAAAAAAATAACCGAACCCCTTACTGTATTTGATACAAAAGGACATCAAAAAAACCTCCAATGTTGCAGGAGGTTTGAAATAACTATATCTAAATTTATGCTCTATTTAGTTAATATTATCCACTTTGGGTCAACGGACCTGTCCCCTCGTCCCATTCACTGTAACAATTTCTAATAGAATGTTAATTTTAAGTTAAGTAATGTAAAGTTATCATTCTTTTTAAACATGGGGACGGTTGTCCCGCTTCATTTAATTGGAGCTTATTCCCAAGGTAAATAGCGGCAGGCACCATCCATTTTCTCAATGATCTTCTCATCAATTTCCAAAAAATTAATCTGTTCTTTTTTAAATTTCTTCTAAAAATGTATCAAAAATATATTTTTTGTTACTAAATACGGAATCCTTTCATACATTAGATACTGGTTAGTTTGTATTTATCTAACCATGGTTGTCGGGATGTGTTGAGCGTGGACGGGAAGGATTATCTTGTGAGCTATTCTAATTTCAAAGGAGGAAAGGGAGAGTGAAAAAGCTAAAAAAATCTCTTGTTCTTTTGTTGGTTGGTTTTGGTTTAATTTTCGGTCTTTCAACCCAAACAAGTGCAGATACTTGGAACTTTACTACTCATGATGGAAAATGGGACGGTGCAGCTAATCCAACTTATAGTAAGCCGAATGTACAAGTGGATGTTTATCCGTTACAGGGGGAGATTGGTAGACCTGGTTTTGAGTTAGAGGTTCGCTTATGTAATGCTAATACAGGTAATTGTACAGTCTTTAAAAATGTCCAATGGATTAAAAGTGGTTATGGAAGAGTACATTTTACAAATATGAAACCTGGAAAATATTTTGTAGATATTTGGGATAATGTGCCTGGTCCAGTGAGTGGCATTACCACCACGGTTGAATATTAAAATAACTTAAAAGTAACAAAGGCGATAAAGGAGAGAGGAAATGTTTACTAATTTGTCTCAAAAATGTAGTTGGAAGAAAATGATCGTATCTTTTGTTATGGTTTTCGTTGCACTCGTCGCTTTCGTGTTTAGTTTTGGTAAACCAAGTTACGCAGATACTTATTATCAGGAAACTTGGTTTGCTACGGAAGACGGTAGATGGGATAAGACGATTAAAACAACTAGTACGGATAACGATGTTCGTGTTAAATTCGGAAAATTATGGAAAGTTAATAAAAGTACGGGTTACACCATTTTTTATGCCAGTGACTATCTTCCACTAGAGGGAAGGCTTTGCAATGCGTATACAGGGGCTTGCACCCAATACAAATCCTTTAATGGTAATGACTTTGGAGCCATTTCATTCACAGATATGAAGCCCGGAACTTTCTATCTTGATGTCAGAGATTGGGAGTCAGGATACACCTATCAAGGGTATGTATCAGCCTCTGTAAAATAAAAACCTATGTAGCCTTTAAAAATTGATTAATCTTATGAAGTGATAAGTGAAGGTGGCTGCTCTTTTCGAAGGGTGGCTCTTTTATTTTGAGGAATGTAACAAAAATTCATATTTTTATATAATTTTTCCTGCAACTAAATTGAAAAAATAGTGGAAAAATCCTCGCTGTACAAACACTATCTTTTGCTGGGGAAACTTTTTCTTGTTTAAGTATGTTAATGGACGTAACGGTTAGAATCCACATAATAACCGATAAAAAATTAAAAAGATAGCCTACTTAACAAAGCAGGCTATCAGTGATGATCATAAGATCTTAGTACCAATTACCGTGAGATGCAGACCAATAAGCCGTATCCCCATATACAAATCCTGGATTATAATAGTCTTTTATATCTAGTCGATATGTTCCAGGTATCATGTTACTAAAAACAGCTCTAGCATTATAATTATTACCCTTTTGGGCAAATCCACTATAGCCTGTACAATTTCCCGTACTTGCACTACAAAGTCTAACGGCTAAATTATGATGACTTGCAAGACCTGCGCCACCTGATGATGAAGTTTTATAACGTAAGCTACTTACATCTACATCGACTACAACATATTTGTTCGTGCGAGTTGTCGTTACAGTCCCATCCCATTTTCCATCTGATGTGTGGAAATAACCCCAACCATTAGAACCGGATGCACTTGCTTCTTGAGTTGGTGCAGCCAATGTGAAACCAGTTGCTAACAGTGTGACAGCAGCTATCATCATTGCCCATTTAATAAGCTTTTTCAATACAAATCTCACCTTTCCCCCATTTAACGTGCACAAAGTCGATAAATGGTTTATTTTTCTTTAGACAAAAGTTCTAATTCATACAAACTGATTCGTATTTATTGTATTAACGATTTCCATTTTCATTAATAAAAAAATTGAATTTTCACACTTTTTAACGTAATTTTAATAATACAATATACTAAAAGGAGTTTTTGCCGTGTGAGATACAATACTGGAGAAGAAACGAAAGCAAATATTATTAATGCTGCTTTTAAGTTATTTGGAACAAAAGGATACGACGGTACAAGTATAGATGACATTTTAAAAGAAGTAGGAAAGACAAGAGGTGCGTTTTACAGTCATTTCAAAAGTAAGAAAGAATTGTTGTTGAAAGTAATGCATCTTCGAATGGAGATTCATATCGATGATTTAGAAATTATGTTTGAGCAGCGAGTCAACCAAGGTTCATTTGAAATTAAATCTTTTATTGAAGAATTTCTAAAAATAGCATTTGCTACAACTACCACTCGTCCTTATTGGACAGGCGTTTATTTAGAATTGATTAAACAAAGTAGTGAATATAAAGAGATACAGGAATGCATTAATTATGCATATGAAAGTTGGATTGCTCTCTTTATGAAAATATTTAACAAATCGAAAGAAATAGGTCAGCTTAGATCAGACGTAGATGAAAAAATATTAGCCACCTCATTAGTAGCACTATATGAAGGATACGAAATTCATAAGTATATCAATCCAAGTGTTAATTTGCATGATCAAATCATGATTCATGAATGGTTATTAACAAACTAGTTTTGCAAATTCTATAAATATGTAAGAATAGTAAAATTAATTATAAAACCATGAACTGTCCACTTGACCCACTCCCAGGAGGTTTTTAACCATATACTTAAAAATCTAAATTTAGTATTAAGATTTCTATTAGAAATTGTGCGCCTTAGCATCCCTTGGATATTGGGGGTTTCTTACCGGAAAAGGTATTGTGCAGTTAAGTTTTTTCTAGGTATTGGTGCACCTGTCTTACTTGCAGTGATATGGGGAGCATTTGGTTCACCAAAAGCGAAAATTAAGTTATCATGGCCCTTACATTTATTCCTAGAATTAATCGTATTTGGCATACCTGCCTTGCACTATATGCAGCAGGGAAACCTCAGCTAGCTTGGATTTATGGAATTTGTGTGGTAGTAAATCGAATATTTATGTTGCTATGGAAACAATAATGAACCTGGATTTGTTTGTTTTTATGGAAAACCATCATAATAATTAGATATAGAGGATAAATGGGTTTACCGTATGCATATGGTTCACCCATTTATCCTCTAATCCTTTTGGGTCAGACCTATCCCCTCGTCCCATTCCTTCGAAATCAATTTTTTCATAAATCGAATAAACGTAATAGCTTCAAACGTTTCTACTTTTGTTAGTACATATGTAAATGATCGTGGCGGCAAGATTTTATCTGGCTTTATTTGAATCATTTTATCTTCATTTATTTCATCTATAACCATTGAAAGTGGTAAATATGATGCCCCAAGCCCTTCTTCAATGAATCGCTTAGTTACTTCTACTTGGTTAACAGTCATCGTTTGCACCTTTGGATAATGCCTTTTCACATTATTTAATAGACTATCCCAATAGTCTGGGTGATTATGAGTAATCAGCCGATATGTTTGCAGAATCGTATTTTCGGATGGATCGCTATTCCCCTCATTTGGACCGACTAACACTACAGGTTCCTCATGCACAATCTCACTTTTGATATTGGGTTGAATAGGCAGAATTCTGGTCAATCCAATATCAGCCTTTGATAAGCTAATTACCTCACCAATCTCATAAGAGTTTACAATGTTGATGGTCACTTCGATATCTGGATATTGATCAATAAAACTTCTAAGTATTGATGGTAGAAAGGATGAAGCAATTTGTGGTGCAGCCGCAATAATTAGCTTTTGATTATATCCCTGTTTCCACGATTCAAACTCCTCCATCCCCTGTTCATATTTGGCTACGATTTCTTTAGCAACCGGAAGGAATTTAAAACCTGCGGGTGTAAGCGTCACAGCTTTTCCTATTCTATGAAATAATTCAATTCCAAGATGTTCCTCAAGCCTTTTGATATGCTTTGTGATAGCTGGTTGAGTTAAGAAAAGGTCTTCAGACGCCTTTCTGAAATTCTCATACTCAGCTGCAATCATAAATGTTTTAAGCCATCTTATATCCATGAATACTCTCCTAATTACAAATC
The DNA here is from genome assembly GCF_036670025.1 of Niallia oryzisoli. Lineage (NCBI taxonomy): Bacteria > Bacillati > Bacillota > Bacilli > Caryophanales > Bacillaceae > Niallia > Niallia oryzisoli. Next base: position 3,937,956 of record NZ_CP137640.1, read on the forward strand.
GTTATTAATTTCTTCATTTTTTGTTATTTTTCATTATAACTCCTGTGAAATATAATGAAAAGTAACAACATTATGAAAATAGCTTTAGGAGGGAATGAGTATGAATAACCACAGGATTACTGATCAATGGGATGCCAATTTATATGACAACAAGCATGCATTTGTCTCGAAACTAGGATCTGATTTAATTGATCTGCTTGCACCGCAGAAAGGTGAAGACATTCTTGACCTAGGCTGTGGAACAGGTGATTTGGCAATGAAATTATTTGACTTTGGAGCTAACGTAACGGGTGTTGATCAATCAGAAAACATGATCCATACTGCCAAAAATAAATACCCCTTTATCCAATTTATCGTTCAAGATGCAGTAAACTTAAATTACCATCATGAATTTGATGCCGTTTTTTCAAATGCCACCCTTCACTGGGTAAAACCGCCAAAACAAGCTTTACAGGGTATATTTAACGGATTAAAGCATGGAGGCAGATTTGTTGCCGAGTTTGGCGCAAAAGGCAATGTCAAAACCATTACAGATGAAATCATCAAAGCGATTAAAAGATTCGGGTTTGAATATAAAATGGAGCACTTTCCATGGTATTACCCAAGCTCTGGGGAATACACAAGCTTAATGGAAGAGGTAGGATTTGAGGTTGTTTTCGCACAGCTTTTTGAAAGACCGACATCCCTAGAGGGTGAATATGGTTTAAAGAACTGGATCGAAATGTTTGGGAACAGCCTATTTGAAGGGATACCAGAAACCTCCAAAAGGGAAATTATTACAAATGTGGAACAAAGATTAATGCCTGATTTATATAATCAGGAGGCTCAATGTTGGGTCGCTGATTATAAAAGAATACGTGTTATTGGAATGAAAAAATAATGAAAAAAATAAAAAGGTACCACAGTCCATCTACAGTGTGCTATAATTAGTCTACCATTTTTACTATTACTGATTGTGTTTCATGATTGTTGCATAAGCCCTATTCATTAATTGAATAGGGCTTCTTTTCTGTTGTTAAAATCTCTTGTTCCGTTTATCATCTTGAATCGGCAATCCTACTTTCCATTCATCCAGATAGAACAATTTAAGCAAATAAAAAACAGACCCATAATTTATGGGTCTGACATCTGCCATTATTAAGCTTTTTGAACGTTTGTAGCTTGTGGTCCACGTTGACCTTGTTCAACTTCAAAAGTTACACTTTGACCTTCGTCTAAAGATTTGAAGCCTTCGCCTTGGATTGCTGAGAAATGTACGAATACGTCATCTCCTGCTTCACGCTCGATGAATCCAAAACCTTTTTCTGCATTAAACCACTTAACTTTACCATGTTCCATAATTGTAGCCTCCTCGTGTGGGTCTCCACACATTGTGTTACTATCCTTGCTCAAATACCTTAGACGAAAAACAAAATCTATCTGAAAAAGTGAACAAAAATAATTCTTCCTAAGAATAACAGACTCATCATGAAAAAGCAAATGGTATAATTCTAATTTCCGATGAAAATCATCCTATATAATCTGAATTTAAATTATTTGCCTGTACCACTGTTACTAAATCTAGGCTATCATCCCACAAAATGCTTCAATTATGGAAAGTTTGTTCAATATGAAATAGGCATCACTTTTTAACTACTCCACCTTAATTTTCTAACCGAAAATTTGAAGATAGAGATTCCTGCGAACAAATGTTTCGTCTATCACCAACCGACATTCATCTCCCACTTATTTTTGGGCTACGCCCTGCACAAAATTGAAGTGGGAGTCTTCTGTCGGAAAAAGATAAAAAGGGATGCCCAAGTCATAACAAAAAAATATAACCATACTACAAGAGGATTACATATTATTTTTTTAAATGATAAGGTACTGTTGTAATGACCAAGTTTCTTCTAAACAACAATAAGGTACGAATCATTGTGCCTGATTGATTATGAAGAATATTGTGCCATCCCTTCTTCGGTATAAATTGCGGGATGACTACTGTGACTTGGTAATTTGCTTCACTCGCCTTATTTTCGACTGTATCAATAAATTTAGTAAGGGGATTAATGATACTCCTATAATGAGAGTGCAGCGTTACCAGCCTTACATCAGGCTGCCACTTTTTCCACTTTTCTTCTAGTCTTTTTTCATCCTCTCGATTAAAAGAAACGTAAACCGCAATAATTTGGTCAGGTGAAAGACCTTTGGCATAATTTAATGAATTCTCCACTACAGTCGTTATTCCAGCAACCGGAACGATCACCACATTTCCCTCTATAGACAATGTTGACTCTTTTGTTCTAATCCTAAGCTGATCGCCTACATCATCATAGTGCTTTCTAATTCGATGGAAAACAATAACGATGATTGGGACAAAAACTAAGATCGACCAAACCTGTTGAAATTTGGTCATAAAGAACATGATCGTTACGACAAAACTGATGAATGCTCCAATCGTATTAATAATAAATTTTAAAACCCAGCCTTCAGGTTTTTCGCGTAACCATTTTACCATCATTCCTGATTGAGACAATGTAAACGGAACAAAGACCCCTACTGCATACAATGGAATAAGATGCTCTGTTTCTGCCTGAAAGAAAAGGATTAACATAATGGACGCCAACCCAAGTATGATAATGCCATTTGAGTATCCTAAACGGTCCCCTCTGCTAAGAAACATCCTCGGGATAAATTTATCCTTTGCCAGGTTGACCGCAAGTAATGGAAACGCAGAATAGCCAGTGTTTGCAGCAAGAATTAAAATCAACGCAGTTGTACCTTGAATAAAGAAATACATGAAATTTCGTCCAAAAACGGACTCTGCTATTTGTGAAACAACGGTTACCTTGGGACTTGGTGCAACGCCATAATTGTAGGCTAAAATGACAATGCCTGAAAAAAGGATCGCCAGCAAAAGCCCCATCGCCATTAATGTTTTCGCTGCATTTTTAGGTGCCGGCTCCTTAAAGTTCGGAATGGCATTTGAAATCGCTTCGACTCCTGTTAATGCGGAACTTCCTGAAGCAAATGCCCTTAACAAAATAAATAAAGTAATTCCCTGAACAGGTGTACCAATTGGGCTGTGTAACTCAGGAGGAACGCTGCCTGTAAGAATGTTATAGATTCCAGCCCCAATTAAAATAAACAAAGCTACAACAAATAGATACACGGGGTACGCTAAGACGGAAGCAGATTCCGTTACACCTCTTAAGTTTAAAATCGTAATAAAAATCACAAATATAATCGCAATTCCCACATTATATCCATGTAAAGCAGGAAAGGCAGATGTTATCGCGTCTGTACCAGCAGACACACTAACAGCAACTGTAAGGATATAATCCACTAACAGGGAGCCTCCGGCAATTAAGCCTGGATTTACCCCTAAATTACTTTTCGAAACAACATAAGCTCCTCCTCCATGTGGATAAGCATAGATGATTTGTCTATAGGACAAGATGAGGGCTGTTAAAAGAATTAATACCCCAATCGCAATGGGAATCGAATACCAAAAGGCTGCTGTTCCAAGTGTAAATAATACGATCAAAATTTGTTCTGGACCGTATGCCACTGATGATAAAGCATCAGATGAAAGAATCGCTAATGCTTTCGTTTTCGTTAATTTCTGTTCTCCCGCTTCAGTAGATTTTAAAGGACGGCCAATTAAAAGCCTTTTTGCTGTTAGGATCATTTTTGTTCACCTTCTATGTAGGATTAATAGGTTTATGGTGCCCAATTTCCAATCATTTCTCAAAGGATTTATTTAACACAATAAAAAAAGTGCCTACAAGTCATAGTAAATAGACCTGTGGACACCCTATTTTTTAGCGTCATAAAAATTATTTGTTACAGATTGAAATCCTGGAAAAACGGATAGGTTAGTAAGGCAGATATTCTTTTTTCTTTAGAAAATTTTGAAAAGTTCTAACATCAAAGGAGAATGTACGTGGTCAAAGAGAAAAAACCTTTACTATCCGAAGAATTTTTATGTGAGTTAGCTGAAGAGATAAATGAGTTGTATGGGGGACCCAATTACGAAAAAAATGCTGAAATTGTAAATAATAATGAAAAAATCAGTCCAATAAATATAGAATAACAAAAGCTGCCTTCTGTGGCAGCTCCAAACTTAACTATCCAAAATTCCTTAATCAGATTCATCTTTTACCAGGGGTTGAGTAGGTTCTGGGGATTCGGGAGGTTGTCCCCCACACCTAAAACAAGTATAGCAGCTACTAGGGCATCTACTTACACATTGTTTACCGCCAATGTCAATATCAATGTCTATATGGATGTGGATATCATTTTCGCTTCCTCCGCTGCCGCCACTTCCTTTAGAAGCAAGATGAATTAACTTACCAACTTGAAAATCGTCCATTCCCAAATCGTGTAGTTCGTCTTGGAAATTCTGCATTTTTTCCCTTCTTTGTATATCATAATTAGGTTAAACATGTAATCTGACAAAAAAGAGTTAGATATTCAGATTTGTAAAAATAGATCAGAAACTGCTTGTACCTCTCTTTCAATTTAATATGACTCCTTTGACCTTTTTGACTGATTTAAAGGTCTATTATTCGTTCGTTTCTTAGCAGGATTGCTCAGGATCGAGGCACTTTTGTTCCAAGGGCTAAATAATATTGCTTGTTTTCATGCTATGCTGAGAAGATCGAGAGAAGGTCTTACTAGGCATCTATTTAGTAATTGTTTTCACTTTGCACATCCAGACTCCATGGTGAAATGCGGGGACATTCTCGCATTTAAAAAGCTCCAATATTCCTAATGGGAAACGTCAGAACCGTCCCGACGTTTCAGAAATGACGTCTCTGTCAGATAAAGGAAAAGAAGAGTGTCGACTTGGTCAATACTCCATGCGACTGCCCGTCGCACAAAAAAAGACCATCGTCAACGATGATCTTTATACTCGCTTTACTCCAATATATCTAGAATGCCAATATGGGTTGCTAGTGTAGGTTATAATGACCCCTTTTGAGGAAGATGCCATGATCATTTTCCCATATCCGATATAGATGGCAACATGAGTTGGGGCACTTGCTTTAGTCGGTGCATAGAACAGTAAGTCACCTATCTGCAAATCAGATGGCCTATATCCGTTTCCATAGTACATTTGGGCAGCGGTGCGATTTAATGTTATTCCCGCTTTTCCGTAAGAATACTTCACCAGACCTGAACAGTCAAATCCGCTCGACGAAATCCCGCCCCATCTATATGGAACCCCGAGGTTTGCTTTAGCAATGGAAATTGCTTTTGTATGATAATATGCCGCTTCCGCTTTATCACCCTCGGCGGTGAACAAAGAGCCACAAAAAGCTAAAATGGTAAAGGCTACGATGAATTTCTTTAGCATGATTGTTTCCTCCTAGAGCGATTTGATAGGTTAACAATACTAGAAAGGTATAACAGACTCATCACAGCAATATGATAATTTCATTACAAAGTGATTCTAATATAATTTTAAAGCATTGGATAATTATTCTTTAGCATGTTCAGCGTCGTATTCTTTTTCCATTAACCTGCACCGTTAGAGCTCAATAAAAAAAGGTACTTAATCCTTCTTAAAGATAAGCACCCGTTCAATAACATTTTAATCATTACCATCAAAATCATAGTCATCAAGCTGAGTTTTATAATACTCATCACAATTCTCTTCAGTTGGAAGAATTCCGTCTTCATCAGGTAAAAGAACCCTTAACACGTCCCGTCCCATTTCTCTATACTGTTTAAACGTCACTTTAAAGCCTTCTAATATGTCAGAGTATTCTTTGCCTTCTTCAAACCTTTTACCTTTGTTTATGTCATCAATCAAAGTAAAGAAAATATCATTTGCCACTTCAGGGTCCATATTAAGCACTATTTGAAAATCCATATGATTAAAGTTCTCTTGAACTCCGTGTGTATGATAATTAGCGTGTATTTCATCGTATTCTTCAGCAAAAATGGCATCCATATACCAGCCATATTCTTCTAACATCTGTTGTTCCCATTGTTCATTAAGTGATTTACCCCCAAAACATTTTCTTACTTATAACATTCGTTGTTCAACAAACTTGCCAGTTACTTCAATAAAAAAGATGCTGCCCGTAACAACACCTTGTCTCACTCAAGCTACTCGTTAGTGAAAGAAGGACATTTCAACATCGTCTCAGGGTTTAAGTTAAAAATTTGTCATTTTTCCCGATATGCTGAACAATGTTCATCAGAAATACGGTAATTTTCCCTGCCTGTTAAAGCTGCTACTTCCACTAATTTATGACCAAGACTGTCCCATACCGAAACTGCATTCAAGGATTCCCATTCAAGATTTCCCCGTGCAAGCCGAAAGGAATAATAATCATTATCTGTTGTTACCAAGACTTCTTTATAAGTAATCTGCTTGTTTTTTCGGTTTTGAATCACCAAAACAAAGTCTAGCTTTTCTTCTTCTTTGGGTATCTGGATAATCCGTGCTACAAACATTCCGTTAGGGTTCTTCTTTGTTATATAAATTTTTTCTGCTTCTATTATTAGTTCTGGTCTCCCCTTCATAATCTCTCCCTCCATACTTATATTTTATCCGATGATTTGTACAAATTCCCAGCCAGTCATAATAATCCACTTTCAACTCCCTGAACCGTTACTTAGAAGAAGAAAAAGGCATTACCGTTGATCCAGTAATGCACCAGTTAGTTCAATAATAAATTTTTCACTAGCTTTTTTGAAAGTAACCCTAAAAACCAAGGAAAGAAGAATCTGTAAAATATAAAATAAACAGGTATCCCATACCAAGTTTCCCAATTTTTATTTTCCATGTATCCAACTTTAACTAAGCCAATTTCCAAAACAAAAGATAATAAGGTAAAAATAGACGAAAAAATTAAACCTTTCTTAAAATTATAGAAATTAACATAAATAGTTGAAATACATGCAGGAACAAAGCTAATTAAAAAAGCATCACTAAGCTCTATTGTGTTTTTCTTTGCAAGGTCAAAAAGGTCAAATGCACCGCCTACAAGGGAATCACTAATCCAAGTCAAATGCCCAGCTACACCCAATGTAATGAATACTCCAATCCATGTTAAATTTTTTTTGGGCATAAGTAATACAGTAAATACTGAAATTATCACTAATATCCAGACATACCACTCACCTTCATACCTCATAAATTCCATAAAATTACCTTCTTTCTTCTCTATATCCACTTTTGTTAAAATCTTAATTTTATATGTTTATCTTGGTTGAATTAGTTAAGTAATATACCAATACTACTTGAACTAAACTGCTTCTATAGTTTGAGTATATCCCTTCACAGTCTCAATCAATTTTAACAAAAATACCCCATAATCTTTTGGGGAAGATCCTCCAGAATCTGGCCCTAGAATGAAAACGAGCACCAATTTCTCATGAATGGCGCCCTATTCTAGAAGATCAGAAGATCATTATGTAAGATAAAGGATCCACAGATGATAAAGAAAAGTATCCTTTAGTTGAAGAAAGAATTTTCTTTTTAACAATAAGGTAATTATTTATTTCTAAGCCGTTAAGGCATTTAATTACTTTTCTCTTTGGTCAACTTTTATTTATATTTCTAAAAACTCACTAAACTCCAAACTGTTTTAAATGATGGTTAAGGTGCTTGTATATTCCTTTTCCCCATTGCTCGGAAGTAAGTTTACCGAAAAAAGGATGTGGATGAGTCGTACACTTCTCTGGACCATTATTTTGGAAAGTAATAATTTTTTGTTTCAGTTTTTCCTTCTCTGTTTCAAATTCTTTTTCATCTACAATCAAAATGGTCGGAATTGTGGACATATTTTGGGCTAATGGCTTGTCGTTATAAAAAATTGGTTTCACAAAGTTTCCTATTAATATTCCTAACCAACCTCTCGCTGGAAAAGAATGTCCCATTGCAATATCTTGAAAGGATGAGCAATGTGCTAGCATTTGGGCAACATCCATTTTACCCCATTGGGGTTTTGAACTTGGGCTTAATTTGTCAATACGGTTTAAAATTTCCTCTGAATGCAATTGATTAAAAATATTTTTGATTTGTGCACCTCCCTCTACCAATCTACCTCTACATCACTACAAAAAATCATTTATTCTGTTCTGCTTCTGTTTCTTTAGATAGCAATTTTTTCTCCAAAATCTCAAAACAATAATAACATAATAATCCAATTTTGTTCGAAAATCTTATTCCATTAAATGGCCCCAATTGTTGAATAAAAGCTAAAGACGATTCTTCAACTAAACTCCCTCAATAAACAAAGTGAAAACTCGCGTTTTCTCCAGTATTCTCAGTATTTTATAAAATGTTATTTTGATGTTATACTCTCGCGGTCGTGGTTGGATTTATCTTTTAAGGATAAATTTGGGCCATTGAAGCCAAAAGACTGATCGCTCACTAGCCACACACTTACAATAAATGGTGGATGAGTTAAAATATGATCGCACTGGTGGATCTCCACATATCTCATGGAGGTCAACCCTCCCATGCCTCACAGAGTCTTTGCTCTCAAATTCCTTCGTCCAACCTTTCCACGAGGTGGATGTCAGTCATGCTGCCCCACAGGGTCCTTGCCCGAAGTTTAGTTGCTTTGCTGACTAATCCGTGCTTCAAATGTACGAGACTTATAACACTAAAAATCCTTTTGTACTCTACTTTTCCTACTGAATTAAGCTGCTTTTTCAACTTCTATTTTTGCTCTCATATGAGGGATATCCTTTAACATTCTCTCTTCACTAAACTCAAATTGTTTCTTTCCAATCGCAAAGAGTATGCGTATTAGTTTATTACACAAGGCAATCAGAGACTGCATTTTCTTTAGAGGATTGTCCGGACGCTGCGTGTAATAGGCATGCAGAGCTTTAAAGGCCGAGTTCTTCGCGACCATAATCATACATACCCTGAAGAGGAGAGCCCTTAGCTTCTTTCTTCCCCTTTTTGTGATCTTTGTTCGCCCTTTATGCTTACCAGAAGTGTTCTCTTTCAAGCTTAATCCAGCTAACTTTATGATTTGTCTAGGGTGCGAATACTCTTGTAGATCTCCCACTTCTGCAAAGAAGCCGGCAACAGTATCTCTTCCCACTCCCTTGATGGCTAACATTTGCTGGACACCTGGGATATGTTCAATCAAGTTATCTATCTTCTGATCCAGTTCTTCGAACTTCTCTTGTATCAAGTCATATTTATCAAGCAGAGTGGCCAGTTCTAATTTGGCCATACCAGAACCTTGACAAAGTCCGATGGACTCTTTAGCTGCTTTTTTTAACTCTTGTATTTTGTTTAGTCCTACACTGCGACTAACTGCTTTCCGTAAATGATCCAATAAGTATTGATCAGAGAAACGGATCAGTTCATGCGGTAAGGCCCCTAGCCTTAAAAACTGCAAGGCTGCTTTCCCTTCCCAACTCTTAAAGACAGTTAAAAACTCAAGAAAATAGCGGTCTAGCCAGTTGTGAATCTGGCCTTGTACCGTTTGAAGGTCATCAGTTAGGAGATCACGTATTTTTTTCGCCACACGGAGTTCTGCATAAACACCTTGTGGAATTGTTGGTTCAGCATATCTCCCGTCCTTGACCAGCTGTGAGATAACTTTAGCGTCTTTCACATCGTTTTTAGTCGGTGAGTTACCGTCGAGTTCCTTACTTTTCTTTACATTGTAACGGGTTTACTGCCACAAATTCTATATCGTTTGCTTTTAGAATGTGGGCTAGGTTTAACCAATAGTGGCCCGTAGGTTCCATACCAACAACCACTTTATTCATGTGTTGTTCTTCTTTTATTTTGAGGATCCACTCCAGAAATATCTGAAATCCCGCCTTTGAATTCTCAAAATAACAAGGAGATCCAAATTCTATTCCTCGGAAGTCCTGTGCTCGTGCCACATGCTTGAACTTCGCAATATCTACACCTATAATAAGAGTCTGAGAAGTAATTTGAGCAATCTTTTCATTTTGGTTATAATTCATTTTATAAGCCTCCTGGTAATTGAGTTTGTCCTTTTTGCGTGCCGGCTTTAGGACTCTCTCATTCTACCAAGAGGTTATTTTTTTGTTCAAACTCCATTTTCCTTCATTACAGGAATGCTGCCCCCTTAGTGGAACAAGAAAAAAGAGTTGCAGAAGCAACCCCCTATTTAACTCTTGCACATTTTATCTGTAAAAAGCCCCAAAGTTAGCTTTTTATGCCTTCTTTTTATGTTCTAACCAACGTATTAATTTTAGGTTTCCTATTAACAAAGCGTATAAAAAAGGATAAGAAATAGCAGATAACCAGATATTCCAATTCTTATGATATAAGAATCCCATTTTTAGACATAACCATTCGTAAAGGGTAGAAAAAACAGACCAAAATAATATGTAGTAAAGCTTATTTATTAATGGACGGTTGAAGGGATACCAATTAATAATAAGCATAGTTGCAGCTGGGTAAATCCCTAAAATAACAAGTAAAGACTTAGCTTCTATAAAATATGGTTCGAAAAATCCATACATATTATATTTATCCGTAAATCTATCAGCTAACTCGGCATTAAATAAGCCCCAAAAAATACTTGCATAATACTCAATAGGACGTAATTTTTTTTTCATCAGAAATGCAGTCATGTTAAACAAAACAATGGATACATAAAGAAACAACACAGAATACATCCCAATCTTAAACACAAAATTAAGTTCTTTTATAGGATATACACCTAAGAATCTTTTTATTAAAAAATTCATGTGACATTAGTATTGTTCAACTAACCTCCTCCGTTAGCCATCCATGCAGCCGAACTGCACCACAAAGAATGAAAATGGTTAAGAACTGTCAATACTGATATTGACCTTAATCCAGTCACGCCCTCCTCTTTTTTTTGACGATTGAGCAGGGTCTTCTTAAGTATTGCCTTTTTTCATATCTGAAGGAAACTTATTTTCATGGTAGTTTAAGTGAAATTTTTTACAATAATATTATGAAAGTGAAAAAAGAGCTACCTAAGTAGCACTTAATAAAGGAATTTTGATTAAAGTTCCTTACCATTTGATGTTATAACGTTTTTGCACCAAAAAAATGACTTACGTTGCCGCTCGGTAAAACACCAGGTGTACGGCTTTTCAAGAAGAAATTAAGTACAAAGGACTATCCAATTAAAGATAATCCCCCGTCTGCCATTACAATTGGATATGCGTTACTACAAATGAAAATGGCATTAAACTTGGAGTTTGTTCTATAGTTGCTCCAAATACGGAAGCCAAAATTTCCAAGGTATATACATGTTGACCAATGGGGGCGGGAACATCTGCCCAAATCGGGGTTAGTGCAATACGTTGATATTCAGTTTCAAAAGAATTGGAAAGTGCAGTATTACCGGTAAAGATTTGTTGCCCATCTCGAAGGAAGCTCATATTAAGGTTCATACTAAATGGTTCTGTTGTCCCAATCGGGGCATAAACTTCGAGAGCAGTTGAGGCTTCTAACTTTACTACTTGATTTGGTCTTGTAATATCAAGAGAAACAGGAATACTTATTTGAGCAGAAAAACTACCACTACCATCAGGAGTAAGGGGAGTAGCAGTAGTAGGTTCCCCTCTCACAACGACATTTAGAACACTACCACTAGGAACAGGTCTTGCCGTAATAACCACCTCCTTTTCAATTTATACTATTTATTTAATGTTTACACCGAATAATTGCTTATGTGTTAAACCTGCTTGTCCAAAATAATATAAAAATGAATAATACGTTTAATGGGAGCACTCAAATTGCAAACAAATAAATGCTTATTCTTATACTAGATACTATATAAGACGTAGGATGCACCCGCCTTATCTGACTGACTTTTTATAGTCAATTTTTTCAATAGAACTTACCGTATCAATACTTATGTTTAACTGATTAAACTAAATTGCCCCGTTAGCGATCCATGAGATACTAAAATATATAGTTTTCAATAAGAGTTGGTACAGATTAAGTTAGTAGGGTTAAAGTGGATTTTGCATCACGTAATCCTAACCGAGCCCCCATTTGTTAATAGGAGGGCATTTTTTTAAATAGAATAGATTTTTCCTATGAACTCTATGCTATTTATTCAATCGAGTATTTGACAAATGAATACTCTATAGTGAGCAAGCTATGGAGGTGTAATTATGGATCAGTTAAATAGAGAAGAAGATTTAGAAATATATATTTCTAGTTCTGGTTCAAAGTTGATTTATAATGATTCAAGCTCTTATCAAAATATATACGTTATAGATCGAAGTGAATTCAGTGGAATGCGAGGAAAATTTCGAATACTGCAATTTACTTCCGATGCTATCCAAGGAATAATGAATATGGAACAACCGGATCGCCCGATTGCTGAATTCACTCGAATCACAGTTGATCTAATTGATCACTATGCCCCAAATTTAAAAAAAGGATTTATTATTGGTCATGGAATTGGCACCGTAAGCTCTTATTATTCGCATAAATATTTATTAACGGCGGAAATTGACCCTCTCGTCGTTGAAGTATCTAAGAAGTACTTTGGTCATACAGGAAAGAACGTGATAGTCGGAGATGGACTAGCGCTATTAAAAACAGAGGGGGATCAATCTCAGGATATCATTTTTTTAGATGCGTTTAGCAGCACTGATATCCCGTTGCACCTAACTACGAAAGAGTTTTTTTCTCTGACAAATGAAAAAGTTGACCGATAAAGGAATTCTAATCATGAATTATATAGGACAGTTAAAAAATGATATTCAATTGGAAACGCTATATGCTACGATTTCAGGAGTATTTCCCTACGTTAAGCTGTTCGCTACCAATCCTATGATAGAATTGCAACAAAATATATTTTTCGTTGCAAGCCGGCGAGTTCTAAAAAACAATAATTCCATTCATATTTCATCTTTTCCACCCAATGAGAATCTTTGTTTAAACATTAATTATTAATGTACCTAATTTTTCTTCAACTATCCTGCATCGTTTTACAAGAAGCGATTGCTCTAATTGAACAATCGCACCGGTTAGTGAAAGAAATGATAATAAAGTGCAACGAGATAATTAACAATTATAAAAATGGAATAAATTTCAAATATTAATACAAAAATCCCTTTGTCTTTTCGTGTGAAAATTACGTAGCCTATACAAAATATCAGTTGGATATTATACAAAGGGGCTACTGCAAGACTTGAGTATAGTTCATCAAAAGATGTTTCCATAATCTTGTCATTCACTTGAAATTCTCTCCTAAATTATTGCTACCCGTTAGCTTAATTACACTCTTTCACAAAGTCACATATTTTCGTTTGAACCTGGAACAAGAAAAAGAGTTGCAGCAACAACTCTAAAAGACTCATTGTTTAAGAAATACTCAACAATTTTAGTATCTTGGATATTAACGTTGATGTCTTTTTGATTTTTTCCTTTGATACAAATAAATTGTTTGAAGTAATAAAATGATAATAAAAGCTAAATCAAAATAATCTGCATAATCCTTATATAAAAATCTGCCAATAACTATAATACCAAGTATAAATAAAAAATATGGGTAAAGATTAGGTATCCTCAGCAAGATTAACACCATCCAAAAATCCATAATATATCTTAACAATGGCAATCTGACTTTATGTTTGCTAATTATTTTTTTCTTCCCAAACTTTCATTAAATTATTGTGAAATTCCTTTGGCTTTTCGATTAAAATCCAATTAATTGAATGTGCAGATGTTGGCAGAAACTTCTTACGACGCATTCTTATTTTTTTGTGATTTGTATAGTGAGGGTAAATTACAGTAGCCTTTGAAAAACTGGTGGTACTACTTTTAAAAAATTGAATGTCTTCAATTTCATCCCAATAAACCTTATTTCCTTTTAAGTCGATTACAATTCCTTCATCATCCCAATAAAATCCTTTACCTTCATTTCTTTTTCGCCAAAGATAAATTGAAGAACCTATCGTGAAAGTTGAAAAAATAACCATCAAAATTGACATAATGGGGGCAGCCCTTAAAGCCATAATGGACAATATAAACAATAATATTCCTGCAACCATAAAAACCAATATTAATAGCAGAGATATTCTGTACAATCTTACTTGTCCCACAAAATAACAACACCTTTTTAAATTTGATTTATAGCTATTTTATCAGTTGTTCCTCTTCAATTAAACTGCCCCGTGAGTGAAAAAGCGTTCCTGCTTTTTGCAGAAACGCACGGTTACTTAAATATTCTTACTTTTTCACTTTCTTGAAAATTTTAATTAAAAACACAATCAATGAAATCAACAGTACAATTATAAAAATTTGATAACCTACATCAAACCAGTTAATTTTGCTTCCAACATTAATTACTTCACCCAAAGAAAAATCTCCCCCAGAAATACTTAAATAATATGGCAACTAAAATTTAACCTTTTAATGTCCCCTTTTCAATTTGGAATTTTTTCCAATTATTCCCGATTTCCTATTCAACTAGTCGAGTAGAAGGGAATCTCTCTACCTCACGGTAGATTGTATTCCTCTCCCCTCACAGAACCGTGCTTGCGCAATTAACGCACACGGCTCCTCCTAGTTATCATTCACATAATGTAGCTAATCTCTTTTCTTAAGTCATATATGTTAACCTTAATTCTTGCGTAAGGTAATGGGTATTTATTAAGAAAGAGTCTGAATTTATCCCAATTAAATGATTTCCTTTGATCTCTTCTATTGAGCCATTTATACAGTAAGTATCCGATTTTGTCTCTGAATTTGTTTACACTTTGGGTATTATCTGTGATGCAATAATAATGGTAATAACCTATAAGAGAGCGTCTAAATCTATCCATAATGATATGAATATCTTTATTTCTATTAATCTTCAACCATTGCTTAGATTCTTTGAGTTTGCCTTGGACTTTCTTCCTACTTGACTTCCGTTTCACTCGGAACTTACCTTGTTTGCTTTTCCCACAATAGTGTGTAAAAACTAGGAATTCAAAGGTTGAGGGTTTACTGTTTCCCTTTTATTTTGCATCTTTCTCCGCAAACCTTCCGAAGGGAATAATTTTAGTTTTATCCTCAGCTATTTCTAAGTTAAATTTCTTTAGTCTCAATTTTAATGATTCAAAGAATTGTTCAGCTTCACTTTTAGATTGAAAACTACAAACAAGGCAAGTAGACCACTGGAACCTCCCCAGTAGCCCCTCTCAGAACCGGACGTGAACCTCTCAGCTCATCCGGCTCCCATTATTCAGCCGTAGGTTTAATACCTATTTCCCAATGTTTAAATAACTTGGGATTCTGATTTGCAATTCTACCTAAGAAATGTTCTGCTCTTTTCTTGTGACGAGCTAACCTTTTGTATTTCTTTCTTGCCCACATTATTAAGGCTTTGTTGATGTGCCTTAATGTTGGGTACATTTCTGATTTGTAGAATTTCCCATAGAAATTTATCCAGCCTATTATCTTTGAGTTAAACATATTTGATAGGTCAGTAAGGTCCTTATCAGCTTTTAACTGTAGCTTCCAATCCCTTACTTTTTGCCGAATTGATTTCTTAGATTTGTTACTAATCGCTGGTGTAAAGTTAATAAAATGCTTTCCCCATCTATTCTTAGAACGTCTTGGCCTGAACGTATATCCTAGAAAATCAAACGAAATATTTTCGTGATATTCTTTCCTAACTGCATCTTTACAATATACAATTCTTGTTTTAGTTGGATGTAGTTCAAGTTTACATTCGTTCATCCTATTGCTTAATGATTCAAGCAGTCTTATTGCCTCAGCTTCTGACTTGCAGTGAATGACAGCATCATCTGCATATCTCGCAAATGGATTATTAGGATGGTTAATTGTCATCCATTTATCAAATGTGTAGTGTAGAAATAGGTTCGCAAGAACTGGACTTATGACTCCACCTTGCGGTGTGCCAGAAGTACGTTCTTTTACTCCTTCTTTTGTTTGAAAAGGTGCCTTTAGCCATCTTTCAATGTATAGCTTCACCCATTTAATACTTGTGTGTTTTTCCACTGCTTTCATTAATAACCCATGATCAATGTTGTCGAATAAGCCCTTAATATCAAATTCCAGAACCCAATTGTATCTCCAACATCTTTTACGAGTTATTTCCAATGCTTGGATGGGACTTTTATTTGGTCTATAACCATAAGAGTCCTCATGAAAGAAAGGTTCCACTGAGGGTTCAAAATACAGTTTCACAACCATTTGTGCAATTCTATCTGTAACAGTTGGAATTCCTAATGTCCTAGTGCCACCAGCTTTCTTTGGAATCTCTACAGCTTTAACTGCTGGTGGAAAGTAACTACCTGAGGACATTCTGTTCCACAGTTTGTAGAGATTATCCTTTAGGTTCACTTCAAATTCCTCTATTGACTCATGATCAATTCCAGCTGACCCCTTGTTTGCTTTAACTCTAAGAAAGGCTTCATAAACTGCCTTTTTGGATATATTGTACGGCTTTGTCTTATTCATAAGTTCCTCCCAATTTAATGGTTGACCTGTTAATAAAACTGAATAACATAACCCCTTTGCTCCATCTCCGTTAGAAGGTTTCATAGCTACTACGAGTTATTCCGCCCCTATACATGGCATTGGTACTCTGATTCTTGTGGGGCTCCCACTTGAAATCTCTCCCTTAGCATCCATGTCGTAGGTTCCCACGTTCCACACCCAAGCCTATATTAAGTTCACGCCGCCTTTATACCGGTCACCGAACGGACAGTAAACAGGTTTCCTCCGAACTTATCCTGAGTTAACGACTCCCCCTCAGTTTTGATGACATCCTTACGCTTTCGATACTTCTTCAGCGGTTCAGTGGTTTTCGTCTCCTTAATACGTACCTGACAGAGTCTTGCTCTGCCTTTTCCCTAACGCTCAATACCATAGCTTTTGACTACAGCACCTTAGGGTGGTTTGCAATCTCTACCTGTATAGCGATTGCGAGAGGCCTACTCTCATCTCAAGTGCAGCATAGCTTATTGGGGGTGCCGTTAGGCACACTTTCCTTGCTTTCGTGGCACACAATCATCTGCATATCTCACTATGTATGCTTGTCCTTTGCACTGTTTTCTTACCCTTTTCTCAAACCATAGGTCTAGGACGTAATGGAGATAAACGTTAGCTAATATCGGAGATATTACTCCACCTTGCAGAACTCCATCATCCATGTGTGGTCAACGTTGTCGAAGAATCCTTTGATATCTACATCAACTATATAATTTACTGATCTCTTTTCAATGTAATAGTTCAGTATTTTCAAAGCATCATGGCAATTACGGTTTGGACGGAATCCAAAGGAACAGTCTAGAAAATTATTCTCATAGATCGTATTTAATATCTTTGTAATGCCTTTTTGTACAACTTTATCTTCATGTTCTGGTATTCCCAATGGTCTTTTTTTGTCTGAATTGAGCTTTGGAATATACATTCTCCTTACTGGAACAGGACGATAACTTTTGCTTTTAAGCCTATTTACTAAATCCTCTATGTTTTCTTTAAGATTTTCACTGTATTGCTCTTTAGTTGTACCATTAACCCCAGTTGCCTTTTTGTTAGGTAACTCATGATGACATTGAATTAGTGATTGCTCATTTAATAAATGCGTAAGAGATGTAAATTTCATTTTAGGATCAGATTTTGCAAACTCTGCTATCCTTAGTAGTTTTGTTTCCATTTATTATCCCTACCTCTGTGTGTAGTAAATGTGTCCCTAGTAAGGGTGATAACTGGTAGCTAGCCTTTCCTCCATTGGCATTACCCAACTTCATTGGTACTACGCTGCTATCCGACTCCCTAATCGGCATTTGGTTTCCTTACTTTGTATCGCTTGTACACCATACTCTTCTAACAAGAAAAGACCGATAGGGTCTCCCGAGTTGCCGTATCATATCAATGTGTAACGTGCCAAGGTCTCTGACCCCAGAGAGGTTCCATTCTTCTTGCCATTACGAATAATGAAATGTTGCTTTCTGTCGCAGTTAAAACATCAGCCCTCTCGATTTACTAACATTATGAGGCTCAATCCCTTCAACCATATGGCTTTCGGCCCATTACCTAACTGTCTACGCTTAAAGACTAAAGTTACCTTTAGCCCTCCAAGACTCGCTACGAGTGAATGGCTAGTTCTTGCTCGACGGGAATCCCACCCGTTATATGATACGACCTATGCTCGGCCGCACAACTACCAGTTAGTTGAACAACTCCATGTTTTATTTAAACTGTTAATAATTTACTTAGGATTAGAGATACTTCGCATCCCTCTACGGTCAGACTCATCACGAAGATCCGTTATTCCATCGATTTTCTTCTCGCGTACCAATTCAGCAATTCTTTCAATAAGTTTTGCCTTATTAACCTGATATGGGATCTCATTAACGATGATAACTTCTTTTCCATTCGATTTTTGCTCAATTTCAACCTTAGCACGAACTTTTATCGTACCTCTGCCTGTTTCATAAGCTTTTCGGATACCGCTTCGTCCAAGAATCATCGCACCTGTAGGAAAATCCGGACCAGGAATAATATCCATAAGCTCCTGCACTGTGATCTCTGGGTCATGGCTGACAGCAAGAACTCCGTCGATAACCTCACCAAGCTGATGCGGCGGGATATTCGTCGCCATTCCAACCGCAATCCCGGAAGTACCGTTCACAAGCAGGTTAGGAAAACGAGATGGCAATACAACAGGTTCTTTCTCTTCGCCATCATAGTTATCTTGATAATCAATGGTGTCTTTATTGATATCTCTTAATAACTCCATTGATATTTTAGACATACGCGCCTCTGTATAACGCATGGCAGCTGCTGAGTTCTTAATAAAAATAGTTGCCCCATCCTTAAACAATTTTATATAAGCTTCTTCATTCATATTTGAATGTAGGAGGGCTAATAGGCATACATCCAACCCAAGCTTTGACCCTGAGAATAAACTGGTTATATGTCTAATTTCAATAAGGAGTGAACCTCGAATTATGGTATATATACGACAAAATCCAACCTATGCGCAGAGTCCCTGGGGTCTTGAAAATTGTATCTTTCGTTTCACGTATTTGTGGCTTAGAAACGGAGACAATTTCTGGTTTTTTTTGACGACTGTCGGGCATCAAAGAGTTTATGGCTATAGGTTTTTCGGCGGAAGATGGAATCAATATTCGGTTGCTTTAAGAGATATTGTTAACTTCCATTGTTCTCATCCAACTCCAACTCTATATTAAAACACTGCTCCTGACCTTCTAATCGTATCGTTCAGTCTTACTTTAGAAGCGTCTGGGCTTTCGCATAATCAGAGATCGTTTTATTGAATCTAATACTGTGATCAATCCGCCACCTACGTGTCCCCTTCCATCATGTATAGAACGTTAATCATATCGGTTAGCGTTCTTTATAATGAAATTAGAATATATTCCAAAATTAAAAATTCAATTTGTTATTATTCTAGGGGTGGTTAAAGTAATCCTTCTTAAAGTAAACTGCACCGTTACTTTAATTACATTGCTTCACAATCTCCTTTAAAATCTTCAATTTAAAAAGTTGGATATGATCATTTATTACATATTTAGTTGTGTTACCTTCCCCTCCATATCCCAACTCTCTTTTCCTGGGACTTCCTTTGAATGACCTTGAACATTTTACCATCAATACGCACATACGCCAGCAAGTGCCCGTATTTATCCCGTTCACATACATCTAATTTAATCCGGATTATTTTTCCATCAAGAGCGATACCTCTAACATAGGAGCACGATACTTTTCCGTATGGCTGCACCTGTTTTTCAGGACGTACGCTCTCCGGCATATCAAAGGGTACCTTAACTTCAAAATGCTAATGGTAATATTCTACCATTTTTAGTCTCTACAACAGAGTTCCTTCAAATTTCTTTTGAATTGGTCAACAAATCATAAGGTGGCAATACTAAAATCAGTTCCTTAATCCTGGGTGTTTAACAGTAAACCTGCGGTAATAAATGATCCTGTGTTTACAATAGCAATCACAGATAAACATCCTATTTTATAAACCTTTGATTAACCTTTCCATTTAAAGTTTCCATCCATCTTCTATCATCCATTAGGCATACCAGATTACCATCCCTTCTCCCCATAAATGAGTGACCAATATTACATACTCCCCTAATAATATCAGCCAAATAGTTTTAAATACGATTTCTCATTATAGTCTTTTCGTTCCTATAATTCTTTCTTTTATGATCTAAAACTATGAAAAAATAACCTATTCTAGCATTTTTTCATTCATAATTTGCAATGTTATATTTTCTCACATGATTTGAGACACTTGGAGTTTTTCGAACTATAATCAGCTTGTAAATCTACTTAACACAGCAATAATCGAATAAAACTTGTTGTGTTACTAGATTTAATTTATAACCAGGGGTGATGGCAAATGGAAAACAATCAAAGTAAAGTCATTACAAGAAGAGATTTTCTTAACTATGCTGGAAAAGTCGGTGGTACGGTAGCCGTTTGGGGAGCCATGGAATCCTTAGGTTTGTTAGGTCACTCTTTGGCAAGTGCCGAAGAATTCCAAGCGCCGAAGAAAAGTGATTTAACGATGGCCAATAAAAATGGCAAAAAAATTATCATTTTAGGTGCAGGTATTGCTGGAATGACCGCAGCTTATGAATTAAGAAAGGCTGGTTATGATTGTACAATCCTTGAAGCAAGAGATCGTACCGGTGGCCGAAACTGGACGGTTCGAGGGGGGACAACTGAAACAGAAATTGGCGGTGTGAAGCAAACCGCTAAATTTGATAAAGGACTTTATATGAATGCAGGTCCTGCCCGAATTCCACAGCATCACATCACGATTGATTATTGCCGGGAGCTAGGGGTTGAACTTGAAGTTTTCGCGAACTCAAATGAATTCACTTACTATTATCAAGAGAATGCAGGTCCCCTTTCCAATACCAAAATCCGAAAAGGGACCATCAAAACGGATGCTCGCGGGTATGTATCCGAACTATTAGCAAAAGTGGCAGATAAAGCCTCCCTTGATGCCCCACTCTCAAAAGATGATATTGATAGATTAAGAGATTATTTAAAAAGAGAAGGTGGACTGTCGAGTGATTTTACATATCACGGGTCAAACCGCAGGGGGTATAAAATTTTGCCTGGTGGAGGACTTCAGCCAGGAGAAGTCGATACCCCTTATAACTTTAGCCAGCTTCTTCAATCAGGAATGATGAATAACATTAGTGGTGATTATAGCTTCCAACAGCAGCCAATGATGTTCCAACCGGTTGGAGGGATTGATCAAATACCAAAGGCACTTGAAAAACAACTGCCTGGAGTCATCACTTTTGGTGCTGAAGTTCAAGAAATTAGACAATCTTCGGATGGCGTTCGGATTGTTTATCAAACAAAAGCAAACGGAAACACAAAGGAAATCACAGGAGATTATTGTATTTGTACCATCCCGCTCCCTGTACTGAAAAATATACCAGCCGATTTTACAGAACCTATGAAAAATGCGATTAAGAATATCCATTATGCGGAAACGGGAAAAATCGCCTTCCAATTTAAAAATCGATTCTGGGAGAATGAAGAACGTATTCTTGGAGGAATTACCACCACAAATATGGACATCGCACAAATTTGGTATCCATCTAGCGGCTATTTAACACAACAAAAAGGTGTGTTGATTGGATATTATAATTTTGGTGAAAATGCTGTGAAATACGGTAATCTATCCCTTTCTCAAAGAGAAGCTCTTGCATTAGAACAAGGTGCCAAAATACATCCACAGTATAAGAAAGAAGTTGAAAATTCCTTTTCGGTTGCATGGCATAAAATTCAATATAATCAGGGCGGATGGGCTGAATACACCGAATCGGATCTTAAAAACTACTACCCTATTTTAAATGAACCTCAAGGCCGAATCCATCTAGCTGGAGAACATCTTAGCTATTTAACGGGATGGATGGCAGGTGCTTTTGAATCAGCCCGAATTGTGGTAAGCCGAATTCATAAAGAAGTGTTAAAAGAAGGCAAGTCTCCTGCTACTGTGGGCTAAACCAAAATAATTTAAATTGGATAAGGAGCTAATTTTATGAAAAAAAATACGAAATCCATGATTGCTGCAACGATTATGGGGGTAAGTGTCATAGCAGGTGCCACCATGGCTTCTGCAGGGAATGTCATCGACCTGCTAAAAATCAATAAAGTCACCTTTTTTGGCTCACCGACTTCATCCATTTCTAGTTCAGTAGCTGTTCCGCAAAATTATAACCGAATTTCGTATAGTGGAACCGTCCCTCCCCTTTTAGATAAAAACGGAATAACAACCTATGAAAAATATGGGAATACTAAAACACAAGCCATCGGCATTTTAACGAAATTGGAAGAAGACTTGGCGCAAAAAGGTCTTTCCCTTAACGATGTGACCTATCTTCGTGTGTATGTTGCCCCAGATCCAAACAAAGGAAATAAACCAGATTATCAAGGCTGGTTTGATGCTTATGCCGAGTTCTTTAATACAGAAGAAAATCCAGTGAAAACAGCTCGTTCTACAGTTGGTGTGGAAAGTCTGGTAAGCCCTGATTATCTGATTGAAATCGAAGCTGAGGTTACTTTTAAAAATAAGAATAAGTAATATCCGAAACTAGAAAGGAAGTGAATCCTATTGTTACAAAATATTGGGGTACCCGGTTTAATTATCATTCTCATTATCGCCCTTGTTATTTTTGGACCATCTAAATTGCCTGCTATCGGACGAGCCTTTGGTAATACATTAGCCGAATTCAAGAATGCAACGAAAGGTCTGGTTTCCGAGGATGAAAGTGAAATTAAGCAAGAAAAAATGAAGCCTGAATTAATAGCCGTTGAAAAGAAAGAAGAAAAATCAGTTGTATCCTAATTTAATCATGGGGTAGACGGGTCAACCGTCTACCTTTTTTCTAAGGGGGCATTAGGGTGAATCAGAAAGAGCTGAATCTCCTTGAACATTTAGAGGAACTTCGGAAACGAATCATCGTGGTTTTAATCGCATTTCTGATCTTTTTTGTGGGAGCATTTATCTTTATCCAGGATATTTATCAATGGATTCTTCGAGACTTCGATGGGAAACTAGCCGTTTTGGGCCCGAGTGATATTTTGTGGTTATACATGATGCTCGCTGCTGTCGTTGCAATAGCAGCAACCATCCCTGTATTTGTCTATCAAACATGGAGGTTCATTGTTCCTGGATTGACAAAACAAGAGTCAAAAATCATATTAAGTATGATCCCTGGATTCTTCCTTTTATTTATCATCGGCATAGGCTTCGGTTATTTTGTTTTGTTTCCACTTGTACTTGGATTTTTAGTCAATCTTTCTGCGGGTCAATTTGAAACGATGTATACAGCAGATCGATATTTCAAATTTTTGATTCACATTAGTTTACCATTTGGCTTTCTGTTCGAAATGCCATTAATCGTATTATTGCTAACAAGGCTAGGAATTCTCAATCCAGTGAGGCTGGCAAAAGCACGGAGAGTTTCCTATTTTGTTCTCGTTGTCGTTTCTATTGCCATTACTCCCCCAGATATCATCTCTGATTTCTTGGTCACTGTTCCCCTCCTACTGCTATACGAATTAAGTGTTGGCATTTCTAAGATCGTTTATAAAAAGAAGGTATCAACAGAGTTGGGAATGGCCAATTAAATACACGTGATGGTTTAAGTACCAAGGAAACACTTACTTCAGGACTCAAAATGGTTTTAGCCCGTTGCAAACACATGCTGGGGAGGAACGTGTTGGTATTTACGGCAGAGGATTAGCAGAACTTAGACTTCCCACCAAATTTTAAAAAGATAAATATTGATAATTAAGAATACAATCTTAATATTTTTAAGGATAGATTTCTAATTATAAAGAAAAATCAAAAAACTATTGACATTGGAGTCAACTCAAATGATATTCTGGATTCATGGAAAAACATTACTCAATACAAGAGGTTTCGCAGATAATTGGGGTGTCCAAGGAAACACTTCGGTATTATGACCGGATTGGGCTCGTATCGCCGACTCGGAAAAGCAATCGGTACCGCTGGTATTCAAGGGACGACCTCATAGACTTGATGAATATTCAGATTATGCGGTATGCAGACTTTTCTCTTGACGAAATCAAAGAAAATTTGAGTTTCCGCAAGATGGAAAATATCTATTCTGCGAAGAGTTTGCTGCGTTCCTCGATGCAAAAAACGCAGAAACGCGCAAGAAGATTAACCATCTGGAAAAGGTGAGCCAACTGCTTAACATTGCTGCTGATACATTAAGGGATTTTAATAACGAAAGCGATCAACGGTTGGCAGAATTCGTCCGAGAGCTCTACAAGGATATCCATGAGAATGAACCGGGAATTTCTATGGAGGGTTGTGATCCACATCAAGATTAGGAATTTTTATTATCTGATTGCTGGCCTTCTTGCGATGCTGTTCGCCGTCACGCATGCATGGAATGGGCATTCCTCGCTCGACATTAGGGGGATGTCCATGGACTCCCGGGTGGTGTTCATGTATGTTTGGCACATTATCACGGCGGAAAACCTGGTCTTCGGGATCGCATTCATATTCATGTCATTCCAAAGTGAGCGATTAAAGATCCGTTTTGCCGCATGGATGATCGTAGCGATTCTGTGCGTCCGACTGATCGTCATACTTGGCGTAACGGCAATACTTGACATTTCGGCTCTTACGGATACGGTAATAGATCTGATTGCCATCGTTATTTATGTTGCATTGATCATACTAGGCACAACTATGAAGAAAAAAAGTCCAGCAATTAACACCAAAGATGTCTAAATACAGATTTAACATAAAGACACAATATTTGTCATTTCCCCCTTTGGATATGCTTTGTCTAAAGGGGGTTTTTGGATATCAGAGTTATGAACCTCCCATGTTTGAAATCACAGGTTTCAGAGTTAGTGAACTGCACATTGACCACTTTGTTTTTAAGATTACAAGATGAAAGTTTTTTGCTCACCTTTCTAGATTATTATAGTACCTTCCCCCAAATCCCCACTCCTCGCTCCTGAGCCTTCCGTTCAATCTTCCTAAATCTCTCCACATACCTTGTGTTCGGTGGAAACACATATGCCACTCGCGCCAGTCCCTTTTCAAGCAGTAACTCATTGAGCATGATGCCATCCACATACACATATGCCAGCAGGCGTCCATACTTATCCCTTTCACATACGTCTAATTCAACCTGAATTTCTTTTCCAATTGGGGCAAGACTCCTGACAAAGAAGTACGATCCTTTGCCGTATGGCTGCACCTGTTTTTCAGGATGAACACTCTCCGGCGAATCGACAAGCAGCAAGCGGATGGTTTCCTTTTTTCCATTAAGGTTGATCGTTAAGGTATCACCGTCGGAAATGAACAGAACGATTGGCATTTTTTTAAGTTCCCTTTTCCGATTCTTCAGTCATCCTCATTTTTCAGACTTCTTCTTTCTGAACTATCGTTTTATCCACTTCACTCACCAGCATTCATTTGGATTTTGTACAAATGCAGAAGTTACTCGAGACATTGATATAGTTCTGACTCCAATCCCCTTAAGCGCCTTTTCCTTTTTGGGTCAACGGACCTGTCCCTTTGTCCCAGGTCGAGCTGTCCCTAAGTTCTTCCCATCCGAAAATAATTAATTAGTAGTTGCTCTTCATTGCTTCATATGATGATATCATGATTAATATAGATTTATTGTACTTGATATGTGATACGTTAAGCAGATAATGAAGAGAATGATATGATCATTCAGAGAAGAGGATGAATATGATCGTTGATTGCCATTTTCATATAGATGAAACGATGTTGACACTAGAAAAAATGATAGAAGGGATGGATCAAAATGATGTAACGAAAACGGCCTTGATTGCGCCAATGAACGAAACGATGTTTGAAGTGGATAGCACCATTCAACACCATATACAAAACCTATTCCGTTTCCTCATCCTACATGTTCCTCCTATAGGTTTTCCTATTTATGATGGATTGGTTCGTGACGGCTTTTTCAACCTTTATGGCCGATCATACAAAATCTATAAGAAACCAAACAATGATCTCGTAGCTGCGGCAATCAGGCTATTTCCAGATCGTTTTCTAGGATGGGCAGCCGTGAATCCTAAGATTCCTGAATCCGTGGAAGAAGTCGAATACTTTCTCAAACAACCAGGTTTTATTGGAGTCAAGGCTCATCCATTTATGCATCAATATTCTATTAGGGCACTTGATCCTGTTGCGGCTATGTGTGAAGCAAAAGGAATTCCAATGATTATTCATCTGTCATCTGAAAGAGATTCCTATAAATACTTTCCGGAACAATACCCTGAACTTAAGGTCATTTACGCACACGCTGGACTCCCATTTTGGAGGAAACTATGGAAATATACAAGAGATAAATCAAATGTATTTGTTGACACCTCAAGCGATTATCTGACACCATCGATTGTGCAGGAGGCAGTGGATACCTTAGGTTATCGAAAAATTCTTTATGGCTGTGATGGTCCCTATGGCATGAAACAATTTAATCAAGATGATTATGGTGAAAAGAGAAGCTGGATCGATTCACTTCAAATTCCTGTTCTTCAAAAGGAATACATACTAGGAAAAAATTTTTTGGAGCTGATTGATTCATTCTAAGACCTTTATTTCATCAAATTCATATTTTTATGAAATAACCGAGAACACTCGTGACTAAGTCATGGGAGGTACAGAAAAGACATAACAGTAATGAGATAAATGCCAATGATACCTTACTTAAACACTTTTATATAGCCTTCAATAGGATGGAACTGTTTCTCCCGATCGTTATCCTTTCCATACTTTGTTTTTTCATGAGTCATGATGCCTCAGTTACATTCTAAATCATTTACATCTAACTGCTAGGACGCTCTAGTAAATGGAAAGAGACAGTCACCATCCATTTCTGGATCGTCACTGTCTCTTTTAATTTCAGCAATATATTTAGATTAAAGCATTATCACACAAAAATGAATCGCAGGAACAATGGACTGTCCATATGTCAAAATTCTATAAAAGGTCCTCTTGTTGTGAAGTAACACCTGCAGTTTCTTGAGAGAATTTTTGTGATTTTTAATGGCTTGTGTTGAGGCTCTCTGCCATCATCAATTCGTTCTTGTAGGCAGCCATCGCCAGTTCATATCTTACCTTTTTGCTAGCTTCCACAAAATCCGCTTCCTTCACAAGACCTGATAATGAATACCGGTTACCCATGAAATCCACGTTCAGTTCGGTGATTTGGTTGAATTTGAACCACTCCACTGGAACGCCGTTCTCATCCTTTAACAGGTATTTACCGTATTTCTCGTTGCATGTTTGTGCCACTTCCTCCATCACCTTGAAGGCATCGTCGGGATTTTGCTTATAGTTCAGTACAAGGCTTTCGTTCACCCGGCGCATCCCTCGGTTCCCGTTCTGAAGTTCCGTGATGCTGCTATAGGAGACCGTATAAAGGTATCCGTCATACTGGCGGATCTTCAGGTGGCGTATGCTGATTTCCTCGATTTTCCCCTGACGGTTTCCATTGATTATGACATAATCTCCATGATAAATTTGGCGTTCAAACAAATAGGTCAACCCCATAATGTAATCGCGGATGATATGCTGGAGGATTAATGCCAAGGCACCTGCCACCACCACCGAACCAGTGACGAGCTTTCCTAGGTCGAAGTAATGGCTAAGCACATAAATAAAGAAGAAGACCAATCCCAATACCTTTGTCACCTGTTTGGCGAAATGCATCAATGTCTCTTCCCGCTTTTCATCTAAGATACTCGTTTTGTCAAAGAAAAGCTTGATGGATTTACGGATCAAATAGACCGTTAGTATAATCAGCAGTGCCACCGTTAAAATTTTTACGGGCAACTGCTTGAATAGTTCCAAGAAAAACATTCAATCAACACCTCATATTTCTATCTATACAAAATTTATGTGGATAAGGAGAAAAAACTTCCTTTCCTAACAAACCTACGATAACATGGTTACATTAAAAAAAGAAGCTCTATTTGGGGTTCTTGAGGAACGATTATATTGCCATAATGTGTTTTCCGCTTCTAAATGGAAATTAAAACAAAAACAAGGTACCCGGCACCTTGTTTTTATCACTTCTTTGTACCTGCATTTGAGAGGACATTTAATCTATTTCATTAAATATCAAAATATTCCAACTTTTAAAACTGTAACCTATGACTTTAAAGAGATATTAGTTAGAAGCGATAGAGGAACGAGGTTTGAAATACGAAGTTGCTGCTCGAAATAATAATGCAAAATCGGAACTTCCATACAGCAATGGGAATTTAGTTTGATTTTTGGAAAGGGATGCAATCCTGATTCGTAAAGACGATAAATTAGACGTAATAAGAAAACAGGAAGCTAATCTCCAAACAAATCAAACTGAGATACACGGGGACGGTTCTGCCGTTTCATTCAATTTGAGATGATATAGCAGACCGTCTCTGTGTTTCCAATCAACTAAAGCCACTCGTTAGTTGAATAATGAGGTTTTAATTAACTCTAATCTAACAAATTAAGAACTTCATTGTTAAATGGGAATTCTTTGTTAATTACTGTCCTTTTCAACTTTTCTAAAGCTTCCAAAGCACTTTCTTTCAGCTTAGCTGAATAGTCATATTTAGAACTATTAAGTTCGAACTCATCTACATCTACGACTTTCCAAGTCTCATTATGCTTTTTTACAAAATCCAAATCTAAATCTACGAAACTGATTTGGCTATTACTTATTACTGGAGGTAAAGCAACATTACAATAATAAGTAATTATCTTTCCATGTTCAATTTCTATTGAAACTGTGTACCATTCTTTTATAAAGAAAAAATCAAGCCAATCATTGTTTGTTGTGTATGTCCTGTTTTTTGTGTGATGTATAATTTGCGTTCCTGGTTTACAGTGAACTATTACATAATCAGATGTTTGTTCAATTAGTTCTCCTTGCCACTCGTAGTGAGGAATATCTGGGTGTTTTAATGCTTTTATATTAATGATTTTTTTCATTTTATTTCCCCATTCCACTAAAAACTTATAAATTATTTTATCAAATATATACTATACTCCCTCTTTAGTGTAAGATTCGGGCTGCCATAGTTGAAGTACATTACTTCACATACTCATTCAGAAACAAAAACTGAATATAGTAATAAACTTTAATTTTCAATATTGACATATCGAAAAAAATCGATATATAATTTGTAACATGGAACCAATCGATATTTTTAAGGCATTGTCAAACGAAATCCGACTTAATATTTTACAGTGGTTAAAGGAACCAGAGAAGCATTTCCCTAAACAAGGCGCTCATCTGCCAAAGGAGGTAAGCTACAAAGGCGGAGTATGTGTAGGGGATATACAAGAAAAGGCTAAAGTTTCTCAATCTACGGTGTCCCACTACTTAAATATGATGCAGAAAGCTGGTCTACTTGAATCAGTTCGTCATGGTCAATGGACCTATTATAGAAGAAACGAAGAAGTTATTCGTCAGTTTGCTGAATTTTTTAAAACAGAAATCTAAGTTGAATGATTTCTGTTTTTTACAAAAACTTATATCGATTATTCTAGATATATAAATATATAGTACTTAGGAGGATTTATTAGATGCGTTACTTCTCATATCTACTAGCGTTATTAGCCGGTGCCGCACTAAGCTTTGAAGGAGCTACTCATTACCAGTTGACCAATAATGACTGCAACCATTGTTATCCCAACGCCAACAAAAGGAACACTAACCACAATAGATGTTAAATAAACTACCCCTAAAACACCCCCAAGCAGTGACCATTTAGGTGCTTCAACAGCATATGAAAGCTTACCTTTCCCAAAGAATAGCCATAATAGGACCATGATGATTGATCCCATAAAAAAGTTGGTTATTGAACATTATGGTTGGCTTGGCAGCAAAAAAACAAGAATCAATAAAGAGAAAATATTTGCTGTTATATCAATGATGGTAGCACTTATTTTAGTTAACTAGGAGGTCTAAAATTGGGTATATTAATGATTCTATTTACCATATTTGGAGGTATTACACGAAGCGCACAATCGTCTATCAATGGTACATTTAGTCGAAAAGCCGGAACAATTGAAACTACACTTTTAACCTTTATAACTGGAACAATGTTCTTAGCCATTTTTATGCTTTTTTTTGGTCAAGGAAATATACTTGCGATTTCGGAGGCACCCAAATGGCAATTAAGCGCTGCATTTTTAGGGACATTATACTTACTTCTCACTGTCATGGCGGTACCAAGAATTGGCGTCATTGCAACCAATATTGCTGGTATAGCTGGTAAGCTGGTAATCGGTATGCTTATTGATCATTTTGGGTGGTTTAATAGTTTAGTAATAGCGCTAGATATTAAACGCACCTTCGCATTACTTTTTATGGTTATTGCCCTATATTTTATCTATAAAGGAAATAAACGCACAAGCGAAGAAACAGATGCACAACATGTAAAATCATACAAAAATGCTGCATTATAGGGTTGAAGTGACCCCAAAAAGTTAGACAGATTTTTTTACTAATTAGTTTGTTGAGTAATAATTAGTGTTGACTTGCGTTCATGATATTTTTTTATCCCGTAAAATCGTAGGTAATATAAATAAAATTATTTGAAAAAGGAGTTTTTATTATGAAACATTTATTTAGTCCCTTTAAATTGAAAGGGCTAGAAGTAAAAAATCGTATAGTTATGCCTCCAATGTGCCAATATTCGGTGGAAAAGAAAGATGGAATTGCTACTGATTGGCATTACTTACACTATGTAAATCGAGCAATCGGTGGTGCTGGTTTTATTATCATTGAAATGACAGATGTAGAACCTGACGGTCGTATTTCAGACTTTGACTTAGGATTATGGTCAGACGAACAAGTTCCTCCTCTAGCACGAATTGTTGAAGCTTGTCATCATTATGGCGCCAAAGTGGGTATCCAGATTGCTCACGCTGGACGTAAAGCAGAAGATACTGAAGAACCTGTTGCTCCTTCTTCTATTCCATTTGATGAAAATTCAAAAACACCTAGGGCACTTTCAACTGATGAAGTAAAAGAAATGGTAGAAAAATTTCGTAAGGCCATACAGCGTGCAGTAAAAGCAGGATTTGACGCAATAGAAATCCATGGTGCGCACGGATATTTAATTCATCAGTTCCATTCTCCTTTAACAAATAAGAGAGAAGATGAATATGGTAAGGATCGAACTAAGTTTGGTCGGGAAATTATTGAAGCTGCTAAAGACGAAATGCAAGAAGATATGCCTTTAATCATGCGCATATCCGCCAAGGAATATGTTGAAGGTGGATACGGTATTAACGAAAGTATTGCATTTGCGAAAGAATATCAAAAAGCAGGAGTAGATATCTTTCACGTCTCTTCAGGTGGAGAAGGTCCTATTGGTGCAGGTGGAAGACCTGGTACACATGCTGCTTATCAAGTTCCACTTGCAAGGGATATTAAGAACGCCCTTAATGTTCCAGTGATTGCAGTTGGAAGATTGGATGACCCTATTTTAGCTAACTCTTTTATTGGAAATGAAGATGCCGATCTTGTAGCTATAGGAAGAGGAATGTTAAGAAACCCTCATTGGGCATTAGAAGCTGCAACTATACTTAAAAAAGAGACTTCTATACCAAAACAATATTTAACCGGATTTAATATTTAATTATCATTGAAGATAAACACTTATAGGCAATCCTCACAATATCAGGATTGCCTTTTGTTTCTAATGGGTCAAGTATCTTAATCCCTTGGTTCAAAAACTGGTACTAAAAAGTCCTCTCCCCAATTTTTAAACGTTACTTCCACTTTCATCCCGCAATGGACTTCATTTAATGGACAATTGATAATATTGGTCATCATCGTGGGGCCTTCGTTTAATTTTAGGATGGACAAGATATAGGGAGCTTCCTCTTTATAGGCATCCAAAATCGGTCGATGAACAATTGTATATGTGATCACTTTTGCCTCACCGCTTACTTCCGTCCATGATACGTTCCGACTGCTGCATTCCGTACACATGATACGTGGATAAAACTGTATATGACCGCAGGCCTCACACTTTTGAACAGATAATTTCTTCTGTTGACAGGCATCCCAATATGGTTTCGTTTCAATTGTTGGCACCGGGATCAGTTTCGAATGTTCCATCATGACACCTCACGTCCTAGAATTAATGTGGTATGACTTGACATTATGCCGCCTTGACCATGAATAAGACCGACTTGTGCATTTTCAACCTGTCTTTCACCCGCTTGATGTCTTAGTTGTCTAACCCCTTCTGTTAAGGCAAACATTGAACCAGGATGACCTGGATGGCAATGTGAAAGCAAGCCGCCATGCGTATTGATAGGTAACGAACCACCCAACTCAATGGCACCACTATCTACAAAGGCTCCACCATCTCCTTTTTCACAAAAACCTAAGTCTTCAAGTTCGACTAAAACCGTTGGCGTGAAGCAATCATAAAGTTGTGCAAAGTCCATATCTTGCGGTGTTAAACCAGCCATTTCATAAGCAAGTCTCCCTGAATCTTTTGCTCCAGACGTTGTTAGATTTAATGCTTGGCTAATATGTTCATGGTGGTGACCTTCCCCTACACCGAGCATATAAATGGGTTTTTGTTTGAATTCAGAAGCAAGTTCTGCACTCGTGACAATGACCGCTGCCCCTCCGTCCGAAATAAGAGAACAGTCTAATAAATGGAGTGGATCTGCAATCATACGAGAATTGACCACATCTTCTACCGTAATTAATTCACGCATCTGGGCAGCTGGATTTAAGTTGGCGTGTTTCCTACATGCGACTGCAATTCTGGCAAATTGCTCCGAAGTGGTCCCATAACGATCCATATGGGCTCTTGCAATTAGTGCATATAATGAAGGCACTGTAGGACCATAGGGTGACTCAAATTGACTGTGACCTGTTGATGCTTGCGTATTCATTGCTTTTTCCTTTGTTAAACCACTGCGAAGACTGTCTGCTGTTGAAATAAGGACGGTATGACAAATTCCAGAAGCAATGGCAGCTGCCGCATGTTCAATTAAGGAGAACGTTGTTCCGCCGCCCGTTAAAACGCTATAACATAATTTGGGTTTGATTTGTAGGTATTCTGCCATGGCTTCTGCATGGTATAAAATCGGTTCAGCCCACGAATTACAGGTAATCAATCCATCGATGTCTTCTTTTGTCATCCCTGCATCATCCAACGCTTTTAACGCAGCATCTATACATAACTGGTTCGCGGATAAATGAGGAACAATTCCTACTTCTGTATCCCCTACACCGACGATTGCTACTTTTCCTCGTAAACTTTCCATAACTTCATCCCTTTCATGGTTTCGCTAATTCATCAGCAGGTACATCTTGCAGTAAGATTGATTTATCAAGATTCTTTGGTACGCGTTTGCTATATTTATCCTGTACGAATGAAATGGCAATGGCAGCAATGATTCCTGGGATCGCAAAAACTAAAAAGTTCGCATAAAGAGGGAGAGAAGAATCTAATACGAGTCCTCCAATCATCGGTCCGACAATGGCACCAAAGCGTCCAATACCAAGGGACCAGCCGACACCAGTGGAACGCATATGCGCCGGATAAAACTCAGAGGCATAAGCATTGTTGACCGCTTGCCCTCCCGTTGTACAAGCACCTGCCACCCCAGCAAGTAAATAAAGAATAATCGCTTCAAATGATAAACCGAATAGTGCAAGCGCTACTGCACCGGTTGTAAACATGATCGTAAGCACCTTTTTTGAACCATTCTTGTCCGCTAAAAGGCCTCCACCGATTTGACCAAACATCGCCCCAAAATTAAGTGCAAGTAAGAACGTTAAACTGGATTCAAGTGCATACCCGGCGGAAACCATCAATTGCGGCAGCCAAGTTCCTAAACCATAGACCATCAGCAGTAAGCAGAACGTGGCAATCCAAAAAGAAACGGTAGAACGTGCGCGTTTTTCTTTAAATAAATCAGCTATCGGAACACCGCTGTTTTTCCCTTTCTCTGCGATAAATTCATCATCACTCATCGGCTGATAAGTTGGATCTATTCTTTTCAGAACAGTTTCGATTTGTTTTCGATCTTTCTTTTTCATATAATGCCCTAATGAGTCTGGTAAAGTTTTCATAATGAATGGGATGAAAAGAAGTGGAATTCCCCCTAAATAAAACATCCACTGCCAACCAAGATTCGTAATCATATTAGATCCAACTAGAGCCACTAAAATCCCACCTACCGCAAAACCTGTAGAAGCCACACCCACCAGCATGCTTCGAACAGATTTTGGGGCGTACTCAGAGGTTAATGAAACGACACTCGGCATTACCCCGCCGAGTGCAATTCCGGCAATAAACCGATAAATCGCAAAATCAATCACTCCCGCTGCGAAACCACAAAGGACGGTAAAAATACTAAAACCAGCTAAACAGATAATAATTGATTTTTTTCTTCCCATCATATCTGCTACTACACCAAACAATAAATTCCCAATCAAACCACCAATGAGTGTTAAACTCCCGATCAGGCCAGCTACGCTGGATGACATCGACCATTCATTCATTAAACTCGGTATGACGGAACCATAGACCATTAGATCATATCCATCTGCTAATAATATAAAGAAACCCCAGAAAACAATTAATAAATGGAAACGATTTACTTTACTTTCATCAACCATCTTGACCACGTTTATCTTTGCCATCGTATTCCCCCTTAATTAGTTAAATCGTTATATCCGGGATCCTGCTTTTTTATTTCATCACTTTATAGCCAACCGCTTCACGGTCCCACGTATCAGATGTAATTCCTTCTTTTCGAAGCTTATATTTTTCAATCCGTTGGGATGGTGTTTTCGGAAATTCCTTAATGAAACGAATATATCGTGGTACAGAAAAATGTGGTAACCTATGCTCGCAAAATGAAAGGAGTTCTTCTGGCTCTAACTCTGCCCCTGCTTGCAATTTAATCACGGCCAGAACTTCTTCCTCGGTTAGTTCTGAAGGAACACCGACGATAGCACTTTCATGTACGGCTGGATGATCGTTTAGAACGCGTTCGACTTCGTAGGAAGAAATGTTTTCTCCTCTTCGTCTTACGACATCCTTTTTGCGGTCAATGAAGTAAAAATAGCCATCCTCATCCACCATGCCTCGGTCACCCGTATGGAACCACAAATCTCTAAACACATTCACCGTTTCTTCTTCCATTCCGAAATAGCCTGAAAACATGATGGAAGGTTCTTTTGGTCTCACGACAATTTCCCCCGTAATATTTGGTGGACATTCGTTGCCCTCATCATCTTGGATTTTGACATCAAAGATAGGGATGATTTTCCCGCAAGAACCTTTTCGGAACGATTTCGCCCGGTTGGCTAAGCAGATTCCTACCTCCGTTGAACCATAGGCTTCTGTTATTTCAATATTAAAACGTTCTCTAAACTCGTCATAAATTTCTGCCGGACAAGGAGCTCCTTGAATCATGCGTACTGGATTATCTCTATCATCGTCTCGTTTTGGCTGTTTTAATAGAATCGTAATTAACGTTCCCATATAAGTGAAAGTGGTGATCCCTTCCGCACGACAGATATCCCAAAAACGTGAGGCCGAAAACTTATTATGCATAACAACATCGCTTAAAGATATTAACGCTGCCAAAATAGTCGAATACCTAGCATTCACATGATAAAGTGGGAAAACAGTAAACAAACGATCTTCTTCCCTATAATTCATAATGTCTATACACGATCTTGATAGGGCAAAGTTTGCTTTATGGCTTAAGATAGCTCCTTTGGATGGACCGGTTGTGCCAGACGTAAACAAAATAAGAGAAGGGTCTGTCGGACGTACATCAATCATTACCTCCTCACGACTGGATTGGGCCAATAAATGATCAAAGGAATCAAATTCATGCTCGCCTTCGCCAACAACTAGGACTCTTTCTAAATAGTGCAGACTATTTTGAATTTGTTTCAAGCGGTCGATCCATTCATGTTGAATAATAAGGACTTTACATTGTGCTTGATTTAAAATAAATGCTAATAAATCTCCGCGAAGTCCCGTATTAATTGGTACCTCAATCCCACCTATGCGTGCTATTCCCAGCCAGGATATTAAGAAAGCAGGATTACTTTGTAACATGACTGCACAACGGTCTCCCTTTTGAACACCTAATCCCAATAACAGATTGGCCGCTTGATTTCCACCTTCGTGAAATTCCTTATAGGATAGGTCTTCTTTTTCAAATCGAATAAAGCGACGTTCCCCAAAACGGAGTGCCTGTGTTTTAACTACTTCTCCAAACGTTTCTACTCCTTGATACATGTTCCTTATCTCCTCTCTATCGCTTTACTTGATAGTGGACTTTCTCACGATCCCAAGTATCTACCGTCACGCCTTCTTCTCTGAGCTTATATTTTTCTACGCGCTGAGAGGGTGTTCTTGGTAACTCTTGCACGATTCGGATATATCGTGGAATAGCAAAATGGGCTAAATGATCCTCGCAGTAGGTAAGCAATTGTTTAAGTTCAATATCTTTATTGGGTTTTAGCACGAGGACAGCCATCACCTCTTCTTCCGATAATTCAGAAGGAACCCCGATAATGGCACATTCTTGTACATGAGGGTACCGGTTAATGACACTTTCGACCTCATAAGAAGAAATATTCTCTCCTTTACGACGAACCACATCTTTTTTACGATCGGCAAAGTATACATAACCTTCCTCATCCATCCAACCAACATCACCCGTATGGAACCACAAATCTTTCCATGAATTTACAGTCGCTTCTGGGTTCCCATAATAACCGCTAAACATCACTGCCCCCTTTTTCGGGCGTACGACAATTTCTCCACGTATGCCCAGCTCCACAGGATAACCTTCCTCATCATGGATCGCTATTTCATAAATAGGCACTTCTTTCCCGCAAGCTCCAATTTTAAAACGATCTGGTACATTCGCAGCTGCTGTACCTAGTTCTGTTGATCCATATACTTCCGTAATCGTCAATTCAAATCGTTTTGTAAATGATTCATACAGACCTGGTGGTGTAGGTGCTCCATATATTTTCTTAACAGGATTATCTGCGTCATCCTCTCTCTCAGACTGCTTCATTAAAATCGTTAACATCGAACCCATAAAATT
Organism: Niallia oryzisoli; assembly: GCF_036670025.1. Lineage (NCBI taxonomy): Bacteria > Bacillati > Bacillota > Bacilli > Caryophanales > Bacillaceae > Niallia > Niallia oryzisoli. The sequence continues at coordinate 3,975,056 of NZ_CP137640.1, forward strand.
AAAGGCTGTTACCCCTTCTCTTCGGCATATATCCCAAAAACGAGAGGCAGAGAATCGATTGTGTAAGACAACCTTGCTGCCAGCTAGCAGTGCAACTAAGACTGTTGTGTAGCGAGCATTTACATGAAATAACGGAAACATCGAATATAAACAATCATGTTCGTCATAATCCATTAATTCACAGGCGGTTTGGGCCACACTAAAATTCGCACGATGGCTCAACACGACCCCTTTTGAAGGTCCTGTTGTACCTGAAGTAAATAAAATAACAGCAGGGTCTTGTGGGCTAATCGAGACTTTCGGTTGTGTATCTTGAGCTTCTTCGAATAATTGTTCGAACGAGAACCACCGGAGTGATGTCTCCAATCCTTCTGGACAGCCACCATCAACGATTACGTATTGCAACGTTTCTAATTGATCTTGCACAAACAAAATTCGATTAATCCATTCTTCTCCAATAATGATCGCTTTGCATTTTGCTTGATTAATAATATGGGCTAGTAAATCACCTTTATAAGCCGTATTGACAGGCACTTCAATCACCCCTAGTTTGGATAACCCCACCCAGGAGTACAAAAATGTCTCGTTATTAGGCAGCATAACCGCGCAAGTATTCCCTTTAAGAAAGCCTAGCGACGTCATAAATGATGCGACTTTGTTGCCATGTTCATTCAGTTTCTTGTAAGTAACTGTCTTTTCTTCAAATTTAATAAAACTTTGTTCTCCCTTTTGTTGTGCACGGAACTCCACAACTTCATGGAACGTTGCTATTCCACTGTACATTTCCAGGCCTCCCCTTTTGATTCATAGGCATAATCACAAATATCTAACAAAAAATCGCCGTTTATTTTTATAAGTTTCTGAATATTCGTGATATAATACGTTGTAAGTTTACTTTAATCGGTATTGAAAACGCGTTCAATATGCAACAAAGTAGAAATTGTACAATATCAAACAACCATATACCTTTTTGTATAAGAAAAAATGAAAAAGTTTTTAGAAGGAGTTTTGTTCATGATGAATGTTCCAGATAAACGAATGAGGCGGACAAAAATGATGTTTCATGAAGCGTTGTTAGCTCTGTTACAAGAAAAAAACTTTGAAGCTATTTCTATTTCTGAAATTGTCAGAAAGGCAGGGGTCAATCGGGGAACGTTTTATTTTCATTACCAGCAAAAAGAAGATTTATTAGAAGAAATGGTCAACACCATGTTGGCTCAGATGATTGCAGCCTACCGCAAGCCACACAAGTCCTACCAAGAAATGACCATTACAGAGATTTCAACATACCCTCTTTTTGAACATTTTATGGAAAACAAATTATTCTATCAAACCTTGTTAAACAGCAGCTTCCCAATCAATTTGCATGAGCGTATGCTGCAAACGATGGAGCATCACTACCATCAGGACATAGACTTCTTCTTACCTGCCATTTCTAAAGAGATGAATCTAGATTTATTCTGCTCCTATCGGGTCCATGGACTCATTGGTTTTATTTTAAATTGGATTAAAAATGACTTTGACCATCCTATCGAATATATGGCCGAGCAACTAGTCAAAATCGTCACGATCAATACACAAAAAATCTATATTAAACGCTGAAAAGTACTGATGAATAGTCATCAGTACTTTTTTAGCGTTTAAGCTACTGTCTTTTATTCATTTCCTCACTTTCAGTCTATTTCTTTAAAAGACTCTTTTCAAAATAAAATCTTACCATCTATTTAACACGGTAATCCCAGGAGTTTTGAACTCTCCCATATCGACGAGAATGTCAGCTGCTTCTTCTAATCCAACTGTTCTGGTAATCATTTTTTCCGGTTGCAGCATGCCGCTTTCGACCATACGCATCATATCTGGAAAACGAGAAACCGGCATATTAGCGGAGCCGATTAACTCCAGCTCTTTGACCACAATTAAATCAATTGGCAGTTCAATTTTTCCTTTTTCATCTTTGGATGTTAAACCCAATTGTAAATGTCTGCCTCTTTTCCGCAGACTATTGATGGCATTCTGGCATGTTGCCGCAACGCCAAGTGCATCTACTGCTACATGGGCTCCTCCATCGGTTATTTCCATAATTTCCGCAACAGCATCTCTGTATCTACCGTTTATTGTAATATCAGCTCCAAATTCCATTGCTAATTCGAGAGGTTCATCATTAATATCTACGGCGATGACTCTCGCACCAATCGCTTTGGCAATATGAACAAGAGAGAGTCCAAGCCCGCCGGCACCATGAATTGCCACCCATTCACCAGGTTTCACTTTTGCTTGGTCCACCAAACCATGAAAGGCTGTCATAAATCGGCATCCTAAAGCAGCGCCTGCTTCAAAGCTTACGTTATCAGGCAATTGAACGACATTTCGGTCTGCTTCCAGAACATGGACATATCTTCCATATCCTCCCCAGTAGGTAGTACCGGCTATGCTGCCATGGTCACATAAATTAGAATGGCCGGTTACGCAATATTCGCACGTTCCATCTCCATGGGCATGCGGAACTACCACCCGATCTCCCACTTTAAATTTCTTTACCCGGCTCCCGACTTCTTCGACCACACCGGAAAATTCATGGCCAAGAATATGCGGTAATTCCGCCTGCAGGCCAATCCAGTTCCAATCGCCCATCATAAAATGCCAATCACTTCGGCATATACCATTCGCTTCCACGCGAATAACAACACCTTCATCGGTTAAACCAGGCCTTGGCATTTCTTTTACCTCTAACTTTTTCCCGATTTCTGTCAATACTAGTGCTTTCATGATTTATCCCCCTCTTAAAAAAAATGGCAAATTTCTGACGTTCTTTACATTCCCATTGAGAACTTACTATGGTTAGTCTAAATTCATCCAGATATTTTTAATTTCTGTGTACATATCAATAGAAGCTGCACCATTCTCACGGCCAAGTCCACTTTGTTTATAACCGCCAAATGGAGAATTTGGTTCTGTGATATTGTAAGTATTAACCCAGACATTACCTGTCCGAAGCGCATGGGCTACTTTATGGGCTTTGCGGAGATCGGTTGTACAAACTCCCCCTCCTAAGCCATATACCGTTTGATTTGCGAGTTTAATCATTTCATCCATATCATCAAATGGAATACCTGATACGACCGGACCAAATATTTCTTCCCTTGCAATCGTCATATCATTATGAACATTGGCTAGTACCGTCGGCTTAACAAAATAACCGCTTGCAAGCTCTGCTTCAGTCGCTTCCCCGCCAATCAGCATTTCCGCGCCTTCGTTCCGGCCGATTTCTAAGTAATTCAGCACTCGTTTTTTCTGCTTTGCCGAAATGAGCGGTCCAATCACTGTTTCCTTATCAAAGCCATTCCCAACTTTATAGTTTTGGGAATAATCAGCCAAATCAGCTAAAAATTTATCGTAAATTTTACTCTCGATAAATAATCTCGAACCGGCAAAGCAAACCTGTCCAGAATTAAAAAAGATCGAATTGGCTGCATTGGCAAGGGCTTGTTCATAATCGGCATCCGCAAAAATAATATGGGCTGATTTACCGCCGAGCTCGAGCGTTACTTTTTTAATGTTACCGGCGCTCTCACGAATAATTGACTTTCCAACTTCCGTAGATCCCGTAAAAGCTATTTTATCCACGTCGTGATGGGCTGCCAACGCAGCACCAACAGTAGGTCCATGACCGGTTACAATATTGACAACACCATCAGGGAAGCCAGCTTCTTGAACCAGTTCAGCAAATCGCAATAAAGAGATTGGTGTCTCCTCCGACGGTTTAACAATCACTGTGTTCCCGACCGCAAGCGGTGCTGAAATTTTCATAATCGCATTCATTAATGGTGCATTCCACGGAACAATCCCAGCACAAACACCTATCGGTTCACGTCTTGTATAATTGAAAATATTTCCTGGAGTAGAAGAAGGAAGAGTTTCACCTGTTATTTTTGTTGTCCAGCCTGCATAGTAACGAAAATTGTCAGCAGCTGCTGCCGCAAAACCAGTCGTTAGCGATACCGGCTGTCCATAATCCAGCGTATCTAAATGAGCTAATTCCTCAGCGTTCTCTTCGATTAAATCTGCTAAATTTAACATCAGCCTTGCACGTACATTCGGCTTCATTTTTGGCCATGGTCCTTCTTCGAAAGCCTTTCTTGCCGCTCTAACCGCAAGATCGACATCTTCTTTATCCCCTTCTGCAACGGTTGTAATCAACTCACCATTTGCCGGATTTCTTATTTCGGTTCTTTTCCCGCTGATAGCATCGACCCATTGGCCACCAATAAACATTTTTAATGGTTTTGACGTAAATTCTCTTGCTTTTGGATTTAATGAAATTAAGGTTGTAGACATGCGAAACTCCTCCTTTTATTTCGAAAGGTTACTGGTAGCCAGTACTATGTAAGTAAGTTTATAATAATAAAAGGATAAATATTTTTCAATAATCAAAATATTCAGTAATGTTGATTATTGAACAACTTCACTGACAATTGTTTATTAAAAAAAGAAAAAAATATAAACCTTTTAAATGGGAGAAATGCTGATGAAAAAAAACGAAAATAAAAGAGTCCAAAGAACAAAAAATTCATTAAAAAAAGCGCTGCTATCTTTACTGAAAATCAAGACCTTTGATGATATTACAATAACGGATATTATCAAAGAAGCCGATTATAATAGAGGTACTTTTTACATTCACTATGAAAAAAAGAAAGATTTATTGGATGATTTAATGAAGAAATATTAGCAGAAATGCTTATTTCCATTAGAAAGACGTATTGGAGTTTAGAAAAGGAAGTATTCATTACGGATCTAACCCTTACAACCATCTTTGATCATTTTTTAGCCAACAAAGATTTCTATAAATTAATGCTCAGATCTAATCTTAATCATGACTTTCGCGAAAAACTGATTAAGCTAATGAAACAGCATTTTCGAGAGGATATTGAGTTTATAACTGATGAACAAGTGGATCTAGAACTCTTCTATTCCTTTCGGGTACACGGTTTAATTGGCTTCATCTCAAATGGATTGAAAACGATTTCAACCATTCTAAAGATTACATGTCAGAACAAGTCGTTAAAATTGCCAGCTTACATACCAATAAAGTTTATGTGAAATTGGGGCTTAGTGACCGGACGTAGGGACAGGTCTGTTCTTAATCCAATTTTCTGGGCTGATTTAATTTTCATGACTTCTGCACCACCCTTTCACCATTGTTATATAGACAAAGGGGTCCAAAACGTCCCATCAATTTAGGGAAATTGTTCAGTTTTGTGAAAGGGCCGGAGTGACATTCATCGTCCCAGTTGCAACTTTTTTCTCTTTTGTAAAAAACTCCTGTTTTCTAGGAATACGAGATACAATTTTTTGTGTAACAAAAAAGAAACAGTCAACATTCATTTTTGAATCGTGAATGTCTCTTTTCATTTGTATTGTCATCATTCTCAAAATGATTTTTATAACTGTTCGCTTTACCTCTAGTACTACCGGGGTCGTCTATTCTTTTACTAGTTGTTCTTACTGAAAAGCTGCATTCATTACTATTCCTTGATTTTTAATTTATTTGGGTTATCTGTAGCGGATTTCCCGCTAAAATTTTCTCCACATCCTCATATCCCGGTAGAAAAGCATAGTTGTATCGTGCAGGAAGGGCAAACACATAATGATTGTTTCGACCCAATTCAGTTGGGTCCAAAGGAGCCGCTCCTATATGAAATTCTTCTTGCTTAAGTGAGTTCCACTGATTTAGTGTAAATACCATAATCGGGATATCCTGACGCGGAGTTTCCTTCGTCCACTTCGGATCTCTAATAGATAGAATCGGACCTGTTTCAACTACCGTGCTTCCGCTTGGACCTCCATTAGCAGCGATCCCCTCCCACTGATCAGTGATAATTGAATAACCACTCCAACTTAAAGGAAGATTAAAGCTAAAACCGTATTGTGTATTTTGATAAACAATTGATTTGGATGCATCAGATGAAGCGGAAGAAGATGGGTCAGGTTTGTCGGAAGTAGTATTTTGCCTTTCGCTGGTGGTGGGGTTTTCTTGATCTTGATTACCGCTCGTCGGATTACTGTTTCTTGAACATCCGATGATAAGAAATAGAACTGAAGTTACGAGAGCCCATTTAAGGATAGTTTTTTTTAATGCAACGTTCATAATCATTCTCCTCACATTAAAATTTTCAAAAACCCCGTATACACTTAAAGTCTTATGAAGCTCTGTATTCACTATTATTTTACCATTCATCGTCTATCTGCGGATATTCTTACCTTCATGGATACTTATCAATTATCATATTCCAATCTTCATCTATCGTATTCCAATCTTTATAATGTATTTCACTATACCCATTTAAGTAAAAAAGACCACTACCTTCTATATTATATGTAGAAAGTTAATGGTCTTTTTATTATCTTGACGAACAACTTTATCTTATTCCCCTCCAGTAACGCCAATCGCTTCTCCAGTGATCGCAGCTGCGCCGTCTGAAGCTAAGAATAGAGCTGTAGCTGCATTTTCAGAAGGTTCAAGTAAACGTTTCATCCATTGAGCACCTAAGATGTGGTGGTTTAATGCTTCTTCAACCGTTGTTCCATCTTTTTCTGCAAGTTTTGGTAATTGTTTTTCGATTAGTTCAGTACGAGTCGGTCCAGGTAAAATCGAATTAGCTGTAATCCCATTTTGTGCATTTTCCATTGCTACTACGTTCGTAAAGCCGATTTGGGCATATTTCGCTGCAACGTAAGCGGATTTTTACGCATCAGGTCTTCTGCCGTGTCCTGAAGAAATCGTAATGATACGACCATATTTTTGTTTCTTCATAGCAGGTAGAACATGTTTCGTTGTTAAGAATGTCCCTTTTAGAATAACACCGACAACTAGATCCCATTTTTCTTTTGGGAACTCTTCAACAGGAGAAATAAACTGAACTCCTGCATTGTTAACTAGGACATCAACGGTTCCACGTTCGGCAATAACTTGTTCAACTGCTGATTTAACACTTTCTTCTTTTGCCACATTTGCTTTGTATCCTTTTGCATTTCCTAATTTTTCTGCTGCACTTTTGGCAGCTTCTTCATTAAGATCAAAGATTGCAACAAAGTCGCCATTATTATTAAAGCCTTGAGCAATCGCAAAGCCAATTCCTTGAGCTGCACCTGTAACGATTACTGTCCGTTCTTTTGCCATAAGTAATACTACCCCTTTATTCGTTCGATTTTTGTCTATAATTAAGATATTTTTTTCAACACGTAGCTATTTCGCCCTTTTTGAGTCAACGGACCTGTCCCCTCAACCCATATGTTTTTCTACTGTGCTATAATTGATGGTGAAGGTATATCCTACTATTTAAATTATTTAACATGATGAAACTTTGGTGAAAGGTCGTAATATCAATGGATTCAACAAATAATACTATCGAAGTGATTTTGCAGCAGGGACAGAATGTCTTAGAAAGCACGAAGGATTTAAAGCGTAGTGCTAAGAAAAAAGGTAAAGAGCGTTCTGACTTATATGAAAAATTTTGTGCGAATCAACATTCGTTTAATGTGTATACATATATTGATCCAACTATAGATCAATTGGCTGAGATCCAATTATTTCAACAAAAAATGGAATTATTCAGGGAAGACTTTACAGGCGTATTAAATAACTTTGAAAAAGAAGTCAATTTGCAGCATATTGAAAAAACTTATGTAGAGGTGTTCATTGCATACGATGCAATGGTTAATGCATTAGGATATCCTAAAAAAGCTTTAAATGCAAAAGGATATTAAGAATCCTTTTCGTTATTAATGAGCATTCAATATAAGAGGCTGGTTCTCTTGCTGCCTAAACAGCCGTAGAACCAGCCTTTATTTTCATTCCATACTCGTTTTCAGTTTTTCTTCTGTTACATGGGGACGGTTCTGCCGTTTTAGGCAGCTTGGGCTGCCAGCAACCCAAACTCTAAGAAATAATTACACGGAAGAGCGTACTTACTATTCTTTAAAACCATTCAATATGACTAAAATGGTACTTCCCTCATGTCCAATCAAAACTAGTAAAAAATCCACCCTAATTGATAATATTTATAATCACCATATTTAAAAATGTACGAAAGCTGCCATAAGTATGGCAGCTTCCAATATATAATCATCGATTTTTATTTTCCTATACCCAGCCAAAAAGTCGAACAACAGTAGCTGTTAGGAATGTAACCCCAATGGCGATAGCTGTTGGAATCGCAAACGACATAAAGGTCCATTTCTTACTTTTCGTTTCTTTATAAATATTAAATAGTGTTGTTCCACACGGAAAATGCAATAACGAAAATAACATCATATTTAAGGCCGTTAACCAGGTCCAGCCGTGGTCTATAAACACTTGCTTTAACCTGCCTAAATCCTCAATTTCAAGCATAGCCCCTTGAGATAAATAGGCCATGATAAGGATAGGGACGACAATTTCGTTGGCAGGCAGCCCTAGGATAAAGGCGGCTAAAATAAACCCATCTAACCCCAAAGCCTTTCCAAATGGATCTAGGAAGTTAATAAAATACATTAATATACTTGTATCGCCAATAAACACATTCGCTAAAATCCATGTGATAATGGATGCCGGTGCCGCTACTATGACTGCTCTTTTTAAGACATTCCAAGCTTTATCAATACTTGCCCTTACTATCGTATTTATTATCTTTGGCCTTCTAAAGGGAGGAAGCTCCAGTGTGTAATGAGAGGGAACTCCTTTTAAAGCCGTTTTAGAAAGTACCCACGATACAGTTAAAGTAACGACGACTCCGAAAAGGACAAATCCCATTAATATACCTGCTGTTGCTAATGTGCCCCCCGCTCCAGCAAAACCAGCAGTCATGAAAAGAGAGGCTAATAAAATCAACGTGGGCCATCTTCCGTTACATGGGACAAAGTTATTGGTTAGAATCGCCAGCATCCTCTCTCGTGGTGATTCTATAATTCTCGTAGATAAAATGGCTGCTGCGTTACACCCAAAGCCCATTGCCATCGTGAGTGCTTGCTTTCCATGCCCGCCTGCCCGTTTAAATAAACGGTCCATGTTAAATGCTACCCTTGGTAAATACCCGTAATTTTCCAACAAAGCGAAAATTGGGAAAAAAATAGCCATTGGCGGCAGCATGACGCTTATGACCCAGCCTGTTCCTCTAAATAACCCAAGAACCAGAATTCCGTGCAGCCATTCAGGTGCATGGTTCGCCTGAAAACCCGCTGTTAGCTTGCCCTCTGCCCAGCCAAAGCCTTCAGCAATCAGGGAAGAAGGTACATTTGCACCTGCGATGGTAACATAAAAAACCGCACCAAGCATGAGCAGCATAATAGGAAATCCTAAGAGCCGAGAAGTGAATATGGAATCCAAGATATCTGATCGGTTGGACTTTACTTTCTGATATGTTACCGTTTCTTTGCATAACGATTTACTTGTATCATAAATACTGCTTACAATATCATCCCTAATAGCCGTATTTATTTTCGATTTTCCCTCATTGATTAAACTGTCTAATGAATTACGAATGGATGATGGTTCCGAATTCATATGGCTTCACCTCACTTCCGTTACTCTTTATTTGTTCGTGGAGCTTCTTTAGCAAGGCTTCATCTCCATCTAGAAGTCTCAGTGCGATCCACCTTGATGGATATCCATCACCTATCAACTCACTAACAATAGGTTCTAATTGATTAATTTGTTCTTCAATTTCCGCTCGATAGGTCAGTCGATAGGGTTTTGTTTGAATATCGCCCTTTAGCAGCCTTGCAATTGTATTAAGTAAAGTATCGATTCCTCGTTTGTTACGTGCCGATATCTTTACAACAGGAACGCCAAGTTTAGACGACAGTTTTTCCTCGTCAATCACAATGCCTTTTTTCTCCGCTTCATCAATCAGATTAATACAAATGATGACATGATCTGCCATCTCTAAAACCTGGAGGGCTAGATTAAGATTTCTTTCCATTGATGTACCATCTACTACAACCAATGTGACATCTGGTTTCTCAAATACAATGTAATCCCTTGCTACTTCTTCATCCGTTGAGTTAGAAAACAAAGAATAAGTACCGGGTAAATCAATGAACAGATACTCTTGTCCCTGATATTTATATGTCCCTTCTGCATGAGAGACCGTTTTTCCTGACCAATTACCTGTATGCTGCTTTAATCCTGTTAAGGTATTGAATAATGTACTTTTCCCTGTGTTCGGGTTACCTGCAAGAGCAATTCGATTAACTTTCACTTAGACCCCTCCTCACACTTCACCCAATATTTTTGAACTTTCCTCATTCCGAAGAGCTACAGTTGTGCCACTAACCCGAAAGGCGGTTGGGTCTCCTAATGGACTTTTTTGAAGCACCAAGACCTCTGCACCTTTTACAAAACCTAAATCTAATAATCTCCTTCTCATGACCCCTTCTAGTTTTAACTCTTGGATGACAAAGAGCTCTCCCTTTGAACAGTCAGACAGCGGTTTTAAGCTTTTTGACAAAGGCATGTTTAGTTCCTCCATGATCTAAATTAATTTCCCATAGAAAAAAATGTTTCCCAAAGGAAAATCTAAAGGTAAAAAAAATAAACATTTACCTATAGATTTCAAAGGACCTTCTTTTTCGTTGTATTTATTGATTGTGATTTGACTAAACAGGTTAACAATTGAATAATACTCTTCCTCGTTTAACACACCGAAAACTTTACAAAGATAGGCATTTACGATAATTTTCTTTTTGATCCGATTAGATAGATACATTTTAAATCAACTCACTTTATTCTTATTTTATTTAGTAATGTTAAAATGTTTCCTAAGACCAAAAATAATTCTCGACTTTAAATTTATTTAACAAAACCAATTCTCTCTTTCCACCTTTGTATTTTTACTAATTAAAAACCCTATAATCAATTTCCAGTAAATTCTCTTTATTATTAACAATATTATTTTACCTTGTGCAACTTTTTAAGTCTATAGAAAAAAAGAAGTTCTAAGGTAATTTTTTTAGATAAACGAAATATATTTAGAACTTAATTATTTAACGGTTTTGCAGTCAATAGTTTTATATCTAACTTTTAAAGAATTCAAATTGTTAGATTATTTAAATAAATGAGTTGCCTTAAGGAAACATATTTGGTAAAGTATAAAAAAGACAGGGGAGATTTCATGTTGGGGAAAATGAAAGATTATATTTTATTGAATTACATAAAACAAAAGCTTGTGAAATATGATATTAAGATCGTTCACTTTATCCCGGGACGTATACGTCTTCAATCTTTACAATGGAGGACAAACAAAACCCTGATGGAGACAGTCATAAAAGAATTACAAGCACAATCCATGATTTTTTCTGTTCAACCAACTTTTATAACAGGAAGTTTAGTCATCACCTATGACACTTCCTATATAACAAATTTACAAGAACTAGATTCATGGTTTCGCGTGCTTGATCAAGTGTACCTATTAAAGTGAATGAACTAAGGAGAGATGAAAAGATTGATTTCTACTCTTATGGGAATAGGGATGTCCTTAGTGGCTCCTAAAATAATGTCACAGTTTCGAGATCAAAAAATAAAAGTGGTTCACGCCATGCCAGGAAGGCTTCGGATACAATGTGATAGTTGGAAAAATGATACAGTCGCTAATGCTTTAAGCAAAAAAGTAGAAAAACATCCTTTCATTTTATCTGCTAAAGCATCTTCTATTACTGGAAGTCTTACAATAGAATTTACCATGCCCCATATCAGCCAACAAGACCTAGATGAAATCATGCAATGTATTGTCCAAACGGCCTCGGATGCTATCGTTCACACAGATGCTAAGCTTATGAGGGGATTTCAGAAAACTATAGGTACAGTGGACAAAGGAATTAAAAGGCAAACAAACGGGTTGGCTGATTTCGATAGTTTATTCGTTCTGTTTTTACTGGTAAAAGGGGTCCAATCATTCAGTCATTCTCCTGCTTTTTCATCAAGTATATTGTATTGGGCTTATACAATCATAAAAGGAAAAGGAAGTGAACAACCACATGCTTAGTGTGGTACACTCTTTACCCGGTCGGACCCGTATCCATCTAGAAAGTTCCTTAACTCCTTCTGCAATTGAATGTTATATTCGATCACTTCCTTATGTCTACTCCGCTACATACACCAAAGAAACAGGTAACGCTCTCATTCACCATGATACTTCTCTATCCTTGTATACGCTTAAAAAGTTCATTCGACCAGTATGCAGCAAAAAGATTCAACCTCTCCCATGGAGAGATTTTGTCCCTATTGCCGCATGTGGAGCTATGTTTCTAGCGAACTGGTATATCCAGAGTCGCCCTGTTTCTTTAGTGATGAAAAGAATTAGCCATTGGGCAGCTATCCTCACATCTATTGCTTCATCCCTTGGTGTGATAAAAAATGGGACATTGAGTCTGATCCAGAATCGAAAAGCAAATGCGGATACGTTAACAGCTGCTTCTATTTTTGCCGCTCTCTATTTAGGAAATCCAGGGTCTGCCCTTGTGATAACGATGATGTCGTCCATTAGCGAGCTGTTAACAGAACATACGTCGCAAAAGACGAAAGAGTATATCCATTCTGTCATGAGTCTTGATACCACTTATGCTTGGAAAGTCAATGAACAAGGAACCGAGGAAAAGGTAGCACTCGATGAAGTTCAAATTGGTGATAAAGTCATCGTGTTTACTGGCGAAAAAATTCCTGTTGATGGGGTTGTCACCGAGGGACAGGGAATCGTCGATGAATCCTCGATTACAGGAGAATATATGCCAAAGCAGGCTGGAAAAGAGGATCAAGTTTATGGAGGAAGTATTTTACAGGATGGCCATCTCGTCGTTCTCGTTGAAAAAGTAGGTGACGATACCGCAATCTCGCGAATTGTCAAATTATTAGAAGAAGCGCAGGATAAAAAAGCACCCATTCAACATATGGCTGATCATTTAGCTCAAAAAATGGTTCCTGTTTCATTTGGTTTAGCCCTGATGTCCTTCCTATTCACGCGAAATGTCAATCGAGCTCTCAATATGTTAGTGATTGATTTTGTTTGTGGCATTAAATTGTCCACGGCTACGGCTCTTTATGCTTCGATTGGAAAGGCCGCCAAAATGGGAGCTGTTGTTAAAGGAAGTAATCATATCGAAGAAATGGCGAAGCTGAATACGGTTCTTCTTGATAAAACCGGTACGATTACAGAAGGAACACCTTTTGTCCAGCAAGTAGTCCCTTGTGAAGGGTACAATCAAGAAGAAGTGATTCGATTGGCCTCTGCAGCCGAAAAGAATTCGTCTCATCCAATAGCAGATGCCATTATTAGACAGGCAAAAGAATGGAACATTGAGATCCCTAACCGAGACGACCATGCCAAAGTAGACAATATCATCGGAAAAGGAATTCTAACTTCTTTGCAAGGGAAACAAGTGGTAGTGGGCAGCCTTCGCTTTATGAAAGAACTAAAAATTAAAATGGATCATTTTGTTCAAAAGCTTGAAAAAGACGGAAACTTCATTTATGTGGCCTATGATCAAACGCTAATTGGTGTGATCAGTATTTTTGATCGAATTCGTGTTGGGATGGACCGTGCCGTTCAGAAATTACGACAGCATGGGATTCAGGACATTGTGATGTTAACGGGTGATAAACATACAGTTGCAAGACAGTTAGCACGCAGCCTGCGCCTTAATGCGTATCATGCAGAAACCTTACCCGAAGATAAAGCCAAATTTGTCAAGCAATATAAACAAAATCGTACAGTCATGATGGTAGGAGATGGAATTAATGATGCCCCTGCTTTAGCTTATGCAAATATTGGGGTCACGATGGGAAGAAAAAGAACCGATATCGCCTGCGAAGCAAGTGATATTATGATTACGTCCGATAACCCAAAAGTGCTTCCGGAATTAGTTGGATTATCCAAAAAAACCATGAATATAATTAAACAAAACTTCGTTGTTACTTTTTTGATAAACGGAGGAGCTGTAATACTCGGGGCACTTGGGATCATTTCTCCAGTTGCAGGGGCAGCAATCCATAATGCGGCTACAATTGGAGTGGTGCTGAACAGTGCGAGAATTTTATGGATGGGAGATGAAAAATTTGAAGCACAAATTCTATCTTCTTCATGATCTTCCAGGACGCCTGCGTTTGCATATTCCAGCAATAGAAAATCAGAACTATGAAGAGGTTCAATCGCTTTTTTCCTCTTTAAAAGGGATTGAACAGGTACGCATTGAGCCTATAATTCAAACGATGCTGATTCAGTACAACTCAGATGAAATCTCGCGAAACCATTTACTAAGAAGTGTGTCTTTATTTTTTCATCAAGGGACTTTTAATCCGCTAGATAGGTTTATCGGTCACATTAAACCTAATGTTCGCAGAGGAATATTTCGTTCCCTTATAGCAGGTGGTTTATTACTCGTTGCCTACTTGCAAAAATCATCTTATAAACACCCGACTGCTTTAACCTATTGTGCCGTGATTGCGACTGGTTATGCTGTTTTGTCACATGGAACGAAGAATAAACTGCACCACCCCGATATTCTTACGGGGATCTTAAGTTTAGGATCCCTCGGACCAGCCAACATCCTGCATGGGGCTTTAGTGACATGGGCCGTTAATGTATTAGAGTTAGTACATGAAATGCGAGACAATCAAGTAGTTTATCTTTAATGATAGATATTTTCATACATAAATGTATGATGATATAACAAAAAAAGATACAATAAGGGGAGATCATAATGGCATTAAACAAGGACTTTTTAATGGGGTTTTTATCTGGAACCGTGGCTGGTGCGGTTGGTTATCGTCTATACGAGCAAAATGGCGGTCAACTGCAGCGGTTAATCCAACCACAAGGAGCTTTTAATCAAACGATGTCTTCTTATCAACCTTCTTTAGAGGAGTTAGTCGCTCAAAAGGAACGTTTAGAAGATATGATTGCGGAAAAACAAGTAAAATAAGGGAAAAAAGGAGAAACAACAGGCTGTTTCTCCCTTTTTCTTCTATAAAAATATAAGGGGCATACATGTTAATTACAAAATTTATAAAATGACTGAATACGGGA
This sequence comes from Niallia oryzisoli, assembly GCF_036670025.1. NCBI lineage: Bacteria > Bacillati > Bacillota > Bacilli > Caryophanales > Bacillaceae > Niallia > Niallia oryzisoli. The sequence goes on from NZ_CP137640.1 coordinate 3,990,109, forward strand.
TTGATCTTGGTTAAAGTACTGATTCAGCATGTTAATCCTCTCTATAACACAAGTACTCATATTAAATTCAATCTCTTCCATTTCGTTTACATGGAGTTCCTCGATACCAATAATGTCCAAGAATTGTTTTAATACTTCATGTTGTTTGACAAGAGCCTTGCCTAGTTGTTTTCCTTTTTCGGTAAGATATAGTTTCCCATAATATTCATACTGGATCAATCCATAATCAGCTAATTTTCTCGTCATTCGTGAAACAGCAGAACGGTTAACTCCAAGAGCTTTTGCTACAAGTAAGGGGGTTACTTGTATAGCGCCATCTGATAATAAGTATATTTGCTTCATATACTGTTTCATTCCGGAAGTAAGCATTTCATTTTCACCAATCCTTCCCATTCAAACAACTTTTTACTCCATAGTGGAAGCTCTTACTGGCTTTACATACTTTGATATTAACCCAAGCTTGGGTGAAAAGATAAAACTAATTACAAAGAGGATACCTGTTACAAAAGCCATGGAACCTGAGATTGAAGTGTCGATCAGAGCTGCTATATAATAACCAACTATCGCAGAGATGTTCCCAAATAATCCACTTAAGACCAGCATAATGGAAAGTTTATCTGTCCATAAATAGGCTGAAGCAGCAGGTGTAATTTGCATAGCCACCACCATAATGGCACCAACCGCAGGCAAATGTTGTAATGGAGACAAGATTCATTAATACATAATGCATCAATAAAGTATGAATTCCTAGGCAAGCTGCAAGTGCAGGATCAAAGGTGGTAATTTTTACTCTTTATAAAAGGCCACAATAAACAAGAGCACGATCACAAAAACAAGAGCCAGTAAATCCGCTTTGATTTCCAACCGTCCGATTGGCTACTGTGAGGAGCATGATCCCAAAACCATAAAAAATAGATAATATCATGCCCATGGCTGCATCTTCTTTAATTCTTGTGGATGATCGGATCCACTCAATAAAAAAGGCCCCTATTAACGCACTGACTGCAGCTCCACTAATGAGGATCAATAGCTGTTTCTCCTGAAACAGAAGGAATACAAGAACAACACCAGGAAGTGCTGCATGAGCAAGAGCATCACTCATGAGACTTTGTTGTTTCCAATAGGACAAGCATCCCACTGTTCCTGCTGCTACCACTAAAATCATGGTGCTAAAGAATACCCATTGTGTATTACTGTTTAATAGAATGGACCACATTTTGTCTTATCCCACCCATCCAGCGAATATTTCCACCGTACGTTTTGGCAATATTATGTTCAGTAAACACTTCTTCTGTATTTCCATGCTCAACAACCTTGCGATTTAAGAATAAAACATGGTCAAAGTAATCCTCTCAACGGTTTGTAAGCTATGATGAACAACCATAACTGTTTTTCCTAAAGCTTTTAATTCTTTCAAAATGTTCATAATGGCGCGTTCTGTTGCAGCAACTACTCCAGCCAAAGGTTCATCCATAAAATACAAATCAGCATCCTGTACTAAAGCCCGTGCCAAAAAGACCAGTTGTTGCTGACCACCGGAAAGTTGACTGATTTGCCGATTGGCATAATCAGCCATTCCCATTTTTTCTAATGCTCTAAAAGCCTTTTCTTGGTGTAAACGGGATGGCCTTTTCAGCCATCCAATTTGTCCATATAATCCCATCGTAACGACATCAAGAGCGACTGTGGGAAAATCCCAATCCACCGATCCTCTCTGTGGTACATACCCAATTCGTTTCTTCATTTTTTTAAAGAGGATCCAAAAAAACATTGCCAGTTAAAGAGGGATGGAGATTCAATAGGGTTTTAATTAACGTTGGCTTTCCCGCTCCATTCAGACCAACAATACCAGTTAAAGATCCTGCCTCCACCTCAAAATTAACATGATGCAATACAGTATTTTTGAAATATGCTGCTGCCAAATTTTTGACATCGAGTACGATTTCGCACATTTTACTCATTCCTTTCCTTCAAAGCCTCGTAGATGGTGTTCATATTATGACGATACATCCCGATATATGTCCCTTCCTCTGTTCCTGCTTTACCCATAGCATCAGAGAAAAGTTCTCCTCCTAACTCAACATTTACTCCGCCACTTTTCGCTCCCTCAATGACAGCCTTGATGGAGCTTTCATTAATACTGCTTTCAACAAATACGGCAGGTACCTGACATTCTGTAATCATATCAATTGTTTTTTGAATATCTGAAACACCTATTTCCCCATCGGTGCTTAATCCTTGCAAACCAACCACTTCCATATCATGCATGTTTCCGAAGTAACCAAAAGCATCATGAGCTGTTACAGGAATCCTTTGTTGTTCTGGAATTTCATGTAATTTTTTAGTTTCCTTTTTTAATTGTTCTAATTTGGAAAAATAACCCTTTTTGTTTTATTCAAAATAACCTGATTTATTCGGAGAGTATTCTTTTAATTTTTCTACAGCTGCTTCAATTGCTTGTTTCCAAAGATCAATTTCAAACCAAATATGTGGTCTACTGCATTATTCTCATCTTTTAACAGCAATTGTTTGTCAATCGTATCGCCTACGGCGAGAACAGGTTTTGATTTAGACAGTTTCTCTAAAATATCGACCATATTCGCTTCTAAGTGCAAACCATTATAAAAAATCAAATCTGCTTTTGCGATCGTTTGAATATCTCCATGCGTTGCCTGATAAAGATGTGGATCCACAGATGGTCCCATTAAACTTATTACTTCTAAACGGTCCCCACCAATAACAGATAATGGTTCTCCGATTTGTGCAATTGTCGTGACAACAGTAATTTTTTCATCCTTTGATTGCCTAGATGGTGTATCACTGGATTTAGATGCTCCTTCATTTGAACTTGGGGTACTTTCATTTTGGCTACACGTGGTAAATTAAAAAATAAAACTCAACACAATAAACTCCATAACTTTTTTCTTAACATTATGAGAGTTGTCCTCTTCCTCATTTTTTGTATTGGAGAAACTTTTCTGTTAATTACAATATATAAAGACAGATGGATTATGTCAACATTTTTTTCTAATAACAATTATGTTTGCTTAAGGAAACTTTTTAGACATAATTAAAATTTTAAGATTTAAAACTTCCTATATTTTATTGTTATTACTAGTTAACAATCCTGCTAACTAGACAGATTGCGATGAAGATAGCTTCAATTGCTGATTGTTTATTTGACGGATTCAAACCATTCTTGATATTCTAATTAACTAAGTGGCTTATTAATAATCCAAGATTATCCAAGCAGTTCCTGCCTAAATTATGGAGGTTTTGTATGTCCAATATATTTAAAAAGCTTTGTTCTTTACAAATCATCCTATTAATCCTTTGTTTTGTCGCTTCTTTGCTGTTTGTTTATCATAATCATTCATTCTATGAACGACCGATCGCTAAAGTTATTGAAACAAAAGTGACAGATCATAAGGAAGTAATAGATATATATGAAAATAAAGATAGACTTTTCACTCAAGGTATCCTAGCGGAAGTGAAAAATGGACCGCATAAAGGACAGAAGATCCATTTAACCAATCAGTATTCGTTATCAGGGGCTTATGATCATGAATACCGTGTTGGCAGCGAAGTGTTTATTTCGATTGATCAAGTGACAGAGAAAGAATCAGAGTTAACTGGGACGATCAAGGACGTGAAAAGGGATAAATATCTTCTCCTAGTTACATGGATGTTTATTTTTACATTGCTGTTGGTTGGGAAAAAACAAGGGCTGTTATCAATTATAAGCTTAGCCATTAATGCCTTATTGCTATCAATTGCCTTAGATATATATCTGAACACATCAGACATTAGTTTGTTATGGATTTGTGGTATCAGCATTATTTTATTTACGGTAATCTCGTTGTTACTCGTGAATGGTTTTAATGAAAAAACCTATGCAGCTATTATAGCTACGCTGCTAGGGACGTTCCTTTCGTTATTGATTACATATGCTGTGATGTGGTTAACATCCGAACGAGGACTGCGGTATGAAGAAATGCAATTTATTACGCGCCCACACAAATTGGTTTTTATGGCAGGAGTTTTTATTGGATCCTTAGGAGCTGTTATGGATGTTGCCATTACCATGTCATCTTCCTTATTTGAATTATTTGAAAAAAAGAATGATATATCGGTACAGGCACTTAAGAAGTCTGGTATGGATATTGGTAAAGATATTATGGGAACCATGACCAATATTTTGTTTTTTGCCTATATTAGCGGTTCCATTCCGATGATTATCTTATATTTTAAAAATGCCTCTTCATTAGGATTCACTCTTTCAATGAATCTATCACTGGAGTTGGCACGAGCACTTGCAGGGGGGATTGGTATTGTGTTAACGATTCCGATTGGACTGTACATTACTCTTTTCTTCATTCGGCAAAAGAGGGCCAAAGCATGAATGTACTCGTTTGTTTAGCTGTTATTTTGTTTTTATTAATGAGATGGATTGGCGGAAAAAAAGGAACAAGATCCTTTTTGGCATTATTTTTTAATTTTGGTGTTGTACTAATAGGTTTTCTATTTTTGACACATCCCGGGATTAATCCAATTATTTTCACAGTGTTGGCCTGTATTGTAATTAGCTGTATCACTCTTTTTTATATTAATGAAATCAATAGTAAAACTAAAATAGCCTTCCTTTCTACGATGGTCACCATTGGTTCTTTACTATTGTTTATTGTTCTAATAACGAAGATAGCGATGATTCAAGGGTTTGGTGAAGAAGAAGTAGAAGAGCTAAGCGTCTTTTCCCTTTATATTGGAATCGATTTTGCGAAACTTGGAGCTGCTGTGTTGATTATGGCTGCCATCGGCGCGATTACAGATACGGCCATGGCGATTTCCTCACCTATGTACGAAGTATTTCTTCATCATCCCACCATTAGCCGGAAGGAATTATTCACTTCTGGACTAAGAATTGGCAGGGATATTTTAGGGACAAGTGCGAATACTTTATTTTTCGCTTTCTTTGGAAGCTACCTAGGATTAATCCTATGGTTTAAAGAGTATTCCTATTCATTCGGAGAAATCGTCAATTCCAAAGTATTTAACACTGAAATGATTTCCATTCTATGTACCGGAATCGGAGTAGCCCTCGTTATTCCCATCACTTCATGGATTTATGCATACTTTTTAGTAAAAAAATAAATGACGGTTCTGAAAGTTCATCTTCCCAGTTGCAATTGTATTACTCTTTTGTAAAGAGCTCTTGTTTCTAGAGATTTATTATATGCAAGGTTTTTGTGTAACAAAAAAAGAGACAGTCACCATTCATTATTAGAATGTGACCGTCTCTTTTTTCTTGAAAGAAACGCCTATTCTTCCATAAAAATACGTGCGTAGTATTCTGTTTCTTCATCTAATTTGTTGTCTTTTCTCAATTCATCAATAGCATCTTTTCTGTCATCTGCAATCACTTGAAAACTTCCTGATATATTTGGTGCTTTCCCTTTGTTTTTATCCATAAGTTCACTCCTACATTTCATCCTATTTATATTAGTTTTTACATTCCCCTTTATTTTGCGTTTAAATTTAAACTTTATTCGAAAGGCTCATGATGATTTTTACAATAAGACAATGTGTCAGGCTCCATCCGCTGAATATTTTGTTCACTAAACCTGCTCCATTCGAACAATAATTACAACGAAAAAAACGTCAATCCTTCTTGAATTAACGTCCTCGCTTCCAATATGGTGGTTCTTCTATTTAATTCTAGACATCTGACTAAGGATTCATGAGCTATTCTCTAATTGTTTTCTGATGAAGATGGATTTTCGATTTGGCCTTGATCGCATATATCAGGATCTTGAATCACCGTAATAATCAGGGATTTTGCAGGTGAAAAATCTCCCACTGAAAAATTAGCACCAAATAATTTTACGTTTGCCGTATGGCTATTTTGTAATGTTCTTCCAATATTAATGTTTGCATTTTGTGTCATCCCGTTTACGTACAGGTTGAAAATATTAATTTGATTAGACATAAGGGCCTCCTATTATACAAGCCTTTTGAATTTAATATAAAATATGTTAAACAAGCATTATAGGAAATGGACAAACATGGAATTTAGTATATATAGTTTATTATCCTATCTTATTGAAGAAACAAACCAGCGGGGAACACAGGCGGATTCTCGTGTTTCAACTGTAGTTATGATGAAATTAAAAAGTAATCCCTGCAAAGATTAAACTTCACAGGGATTACCATCTAATGATGGAAACAACAAATCCTTCCTTTATTTCTGAAAAGTACCTGGCTCCGATGAAATTTTCCATCCTGAAGCAGTTTTTAGACTAAATCGAAAAACCGAATAATGACATGAGGAACAAATGTCGCATGGTCTTCTTCCCGCCCCTTATAGAAACGATTTTTTTCATTAAGTGTTGCAACTAGTGGCAACACTCATCCGGGGCATCATAGTGCCAATAATTAATTATCAATTTATTCTTGCAATTTTAATTGATAACGATTATCATTATTATTGATAATGATTATCAATTTCAACAAGATTCCAATAAATCACTGTTCCAAACCTAAACAAAAATATTTTTTATTGAGAGGAGAAACATAATGTCTGAAATGATTATGATTTATGCTTCAATGACTGGAAATACTGAGGAAATGGCCAATGCAATTGCAGAGGGAATACGAGAATCTGGAAAAGATTTAGAAATAAACGATATCTTTGATAACCCTTCTGCTTCAGAACTTGAGAAATACGATGGGATTTTGCTCGGTTCCTATACATGGGGCGAAGGCGCTTTACCAGATGAGTTTTTAGATTTTTATGAAGAAATGGATAAGCTTGATCTATCTGGAAAAAAGGCTGTTGTATTTGGTTCCGGGGATACCGTATATGAAGATTTCGCTGGTGCTGTAGATATATTAATAGCAAAACTACAAGAACGTGGAGCTGAAGTCGTTCTTAATGGATTAAAGGTTGATACAAGCCCTTCACCGGAAGATATTGAGCAATGCAAACAGTTTGGAAGTGAATTTGTTAATCATTTAAATCAACAAGAAAATTGTCAAATATCTAAATAAACAGGAGGAATTTTTATGAAAAGGAAGAACCATCTGATCTCTATAAAAACCCTTACCGATAATCATTTAGAATCCTTCATAAGATGCCCTAATAAATTTTATCATCAATATATTTTAAGAAAAAATAGTAGTGGTGAGGATCTTGGAAGACAGATGGTTGAATTCTTTGTTCATAAAATCATCCTTGATTATTATCGTTTGCCCTTAAAGGAACAAAATGAACTAAATTTGTTAAAGATCATTGTTCAATATCGAGACTATATTCATCCCAGTTTATTTGAGAGTAAAGTTGAGTACTATGTTACTTTGGCAAAAATAACTGATCATTTGCTCTTATTTTTAACATCCAATCAACAAGATGAACCACCATTGTTTTTATATGAAAGACTCCAAGTTCCCGTGAAAGAACTCAAAACAAATCTTTCTTTAACAATCGATATGGGAGAATGGTGTAAGAATACGTTCACAATCAAAAAATATATACTCGATACCGATGATAGAATTGTATCCTTATACAAGTATTTATTGGCCGTATTTGCAAAAAAAGCTTTTGGGGTCCTTCCAGATCAAATTGAATTATTCTCCCTACTGGATGGCAATCGTCATACCATGACTCCAACTGAACACGATGTTGCTAAAGGGTTAATGTATCTTGAATTGGTGAAAGATCACATTCAGAAGCCAGAATATTATGTAAAGCGGAATTGTGATCATTGTTCAGAATGTATACATAACAAAGAATATGACCATCCTGAAGCTCAAAATGAAAACAAATCCAATTTACTAGCTGCGTCTTTCAAAACAGTCCTGCATTAAGAACGCAGGGACAGTCCCTTGACCGAGGAATAAAAGTGTAATAAATACCTATATGAGAATATAGAAGAGCTCGATTCAATTTTTATTTGGATGGCTAAATAAAGATTTATGAGGATTCATTCGATCATAAAATTCAAAAAGGAAAGTTCTTCAGAGAATCTATTTTCTCTCAGAACTTTCCTTTATTATTTATTAAGCCCGGATGAGTCCACCATTTATTTTTGGATTGAATCCGTCTCTTTTTTATTTGAAATTTTCATTAAGATCCTGCAAAGAATAAACTCCACAGGGATTACCATTTAATAACGGAAACAACAAATACTTCCTTTATTTCTAAAATGTACCTGGCTCAGATGAGATTTTCCATCCTGAAGCCGTTTTTTGAAACTCGATGTGAATATACTCATAGGATAAACTAGTACCCAGAGGGACTTTAAGATCAAATTCTTTTTCATTACTATTCCCTTGATAGGCGACAACTGTAGCTTTCTGATAATTTAGCAGTGAACCGCCATCTGCATTGGGCTGCGCCAGTTTTCCGTTATGTGTAATGATACCCGCTCTTTTTGTATAGGCATTGATTGCGTCTAGTGTATAGGATTCTTCGAGAAAAGCAGTTAATTTCTTAGTTGAGTTTAGTTCCGACCCCATGTAGCGGTAGTCCAAATCATTAAACAAGAAAGATTCAATCGCACCTTCCAAATTCCCTCCGCTAGTGACATACCAATACTTATTGACAGCCTTTGTCAAAGCATCTACAACTTGTTTTTCCTCCATACTGCTATAGGAAGGGTCGGCACTTTCTGGTACAATAGTGGAAATCATTTTTTCTCTTAAAAGCAAGGCTTTCTCATAATGAGAATCAGATTGTTTCCATGCTTCATTCGCTTTCCCCTCAGTAAGGTAATAGACAAATTGGCTTGATTCGGCTATTTTTTGAAGCGGTAATTCTTCATACAGCATTTCTTTTGAATAGACTTCCACAGCAAAAAGCTTTTCTTTTTGTTTATTGTCATTCGTATAATAGACAGACACAATAGTATTTGTTGAAGGGCCATTCTCTTCTTCAATAAGGAGATAAGGTGAAAGCTCCCTTGGGATGCTCATGTTCATTCCTGCCTCTGGCAAATGATACGATACAGGTGCATCTCCCTTTAATAATTCAATTTTAATTTTGTTTTTTAATTCCTCGAATTCATGGAAGGAAGGAACCACGATACGATTGTTCATTCCTTGATTAATCGCCATTAGCGCTTCACCTGGATGATTGGCTTTTAGATGGGCATCAGCTAGATAGTACCAGTATTGTGCTTGATCAGGAACCGCTTCACTCCTCTTTTGGTAATACTCAACGACTTTAGGATAATAGAACGGGAGGCTTGCTTGATCGTCCTCAAACTGATTCTTTTCCCACTTTAGAAGCTTCACATCAAAGATATCATTCATTTCTTTCTGCCAAACCGCCAATTTATAAGTCTTTTCCCCTTTTAGGCGAATGACCTCCAATTCATGATAGTTCTGTTTCCCAATCAGCTTGAATTCTTTATTCTCCCATGTATAAATTTCAAGCACATTTCCAGCCATATTACCGATCTTCCAGCCGATGAGCAATTCATCATGACCATCACCAGTCAGATCACTTGTTGCCTCATAACTAATCTCATATCCAGGTCCCTTTCTTGAAAAAACCTTTTCAAACCCTCCGCCTTTTTCCTTTAGCACGATTGCCCCGACATCACGCGTATTATTAAGTGACTGGTAAAGAACAACCGATTCCATCTTACCGTCCCCATCAAAATCAGAAGGAAGAATGGATTGATTCCCTATAGGGGCATTAGCTATGACAGGAACTGTTCCTTTTGGAAGATAGTTTTCTGCGACAGATGTTATATTTTGCATGCCGGCACTCGCCATTCGGGGAGATTGTATTAAGCTGGAAGGCTCTGGCAAAAAGCCGCAGCCCGTTAAAAGGATGGAAAAACCTATGATAAAAAAAGTGAGCAAACGACTCTTTCTTTTCATTGCTTCACCGTCCTTTCATTTCTTTTTTATACAAAGGCAGACTTATATGCACCGTAGTTCCTTTGCCTTGTTCACTTTTTAGAATCAATAAACCATTATGTGCTTTGATGATTTCCTCACAAATAGCCAGTCCCAAACCCGTTCCCGCTCCTTTTTCCTTCCCTTTAACAAATTTCTCTTTTACTACTTTCAATTGATTTTGTCCTATCCCAATCCCTGTATCTTGTATGGAGAGAACCGCTTCATCTCGAGTTTTCTCAAGAGTCACGGTAATTCTCCCTCCTTCTGGCGTAAATTTTAAGGCATTGTCAAGCAGGTTGATAAGAGCCTGTTTTAACCGGTTAGGATCCCCATTGATTTTCAAAGTAGACAATGAATTTGAAGTAGATGAAAACATTTGTGATTGGAGAGAAATCCCCTTTTTGTCAGCCCGGGGTTTAAGCTGTTGAACCACTTCATTGGCAAGGGACACTAATGAGACTTCAGTAAATGTAAAACTCAGTTTTCCGCTTGTTAAGCTTGAAAGGTCAAGTAAATCACTGACCATGATCGTAAGCCGGTCACTTTCATTGGAAATAATCTCTAAGCCTTCTTTTAATAGTTCGTCTTGTGTCATCGAATGCAGTGTAACAGACCAGCCTTTGATGGATGTGAGAGGTGTTCTAAGGTCATGACTAACAGAAGCAATAAATTCATTTTTCATTTGTTCATGTTTCAAAACCTGTTGTGCCATGTAATTTAGCGTGTCTGCAAGCTGACCAATTTCATCGTCCTTTTCTTTATGAATTACTGTGGAAAATTCTCCAGCTGCCATTTGTTGCGCCGCTTTTGTCATCGAACGGACGGGACGAGTAATCGTATGGGCTAGGAAAAAGCTCAAGATAAGTGCGAACAGAATAACGATTCCTCCGATAGAGAGAAGTAATGTCATATTTTTCAAAAACAATTCATGAAACTGTTCCATGGAGGTCGTAAAACGGATCACACCTACATTTTCTCCTCCTATTGCTAAAGGAATTGAGACACTTAACGTCCTCTCTCCATTCCATTCACCTGAGTAATATCCTTGTTCTCCTTTTAAAGCTGCTTGAATATCCTCGTATTTTTGAAGATTGGATTGCTCGCTTTTTTCTCTTTCCGCTATGATGTTCCCTTCACGATCAATAAGCTGTACCTGTGCATTAACCAAGAACTGATAGCGCGATAAATATTGCTGGGCATTCTCTTCAAATTGTTCACCACTCAATTCAAGCTCATAAAAGGAGATAAACATTTTCCCTTGATCGCGTAATGTTTGTTTGATTCCTTCCTGATAATACATAAATAAAGCAGATAAAATAATCGTTTCGAAAACGGCCACAGTAAAGATGATTAAAACTAAATAACTCCAAACTAACCGGTTTTTAATCCCTTTTTTCATTCAATATTCTCACCGCCTAAAAAGGCATACCCGAAGCCCCAAACTGTTTTTAAATAAATGGGCTGTGACGGATCCTCCTCGATTTTTTCTCTTAATCTTCTAATATGAACATCTACTGTTTTCGAATCGCCAAAATAATCAAGACCCCATATTTCATCTAAAAGATCGTCTCTTGTTATCGGTTCATTGGGCCTTTCCATAAACAATTTCAGCAAGTGAAACTCTCTGACAGTGAGCTTGAGTTGTTTCTCTGATTTAAAGACTCTTTGCGTCTTTAAATCAAGCACAAATGGCCCGTTTTTTAATTGATCAGAGACCGTCGGCTGTACATACTTTACTGTTCTTCTTAAGACAGAGCGAATTCTGGCTACTAATTCCAGCGGGTTAAAAGGTTTCACCATATAATCATCGGCACCCAATTCCAGTCCCATGATTTTTTCCATGTCCTGCCCTCTTGCCGTTACAATAATAATGGGAAGTTCTGGCTTTTCTTCTCTTAGCTTTGTGCAAACATCAAAGCCATCCATATCAGGCAATGAAAGATCAAGCAAAGCCAGCGAGATGTCTTCACGCTTAATAATCTCCAATGCAAGCTTTCCTTCACCCGCTTCCATTACGTCAAAATTAGAGCGTTCTAGATTAAATTTGATTAGTTTTCTAATCGAAGCTTCGTCTTCAATTAATAAGATTTTTCCTTCTTTCATTATCTAACCTCACAAGAAAAAGACATTTACCTTTATTATATTTCAAAATATAGGTAATTTGCGGAAAATTCATACTATCATCCGATTCTCTTTATTTGGTATTCCATGGTTCCTCCCTGTTCTGCTTCCTGTATAAAACTTTTTAATTTCTTCATTGCCCTATGTTGTGTGGTCTTCACCTTCCCTTCTGTCCATCCTAGAACCTTTGCCGTCTCTAAAATGGATAAATCTTGATGAAAACGAAGTATAATTACTAATTGATGGTCTAATTTGCATTGTTTTAAACAAGCATAGATCTTTCTCATTTCGTCTCTTTCAATTGCCATTTCTTCTGGTAACTCATGAGAAATTTGTAGAGATTCAAGTTCCACTTTGTGCACTAGCGTACCCAATAATCCTTTTTGTTTTCGAAACCAGTCAATTGCTACATTTCGTGCAATCGTGTAAATCCAGGTCTTTTCGCTGCTTCTTTTTTCAAACTTACTATAAGCCTTAAAAACGCGGATAAATACTTCCTGAACAAGATCCTCTGCCAGTTCTCGACTATGGACCATGTAAAATAAAAAGCGAAACAATTCATCGTAATACTTTCTATATAATTCCTCAAACATTTCTTCCAATGCCCATCCCCCACTAATCTACAGTTCCAAATCGTTTTATTTTGTCTTCATAATGCTTTCCATCATTAAAAGGGTTACAGGAAGGTAACAGTTTTTGGGCTAAAATCGTTACCTTTTAGTAACTATTTTTAACTTTTCTGTAACCCATTTCTTTCCAAAACCCTTTACTATTTGGTTTGTAGGATCCTTACAAAAAAATGAAGCGAAAGCAGGGATTGAAATGGCAAGTGCAAATGTAAGAAAACAATCGATTTTATTTTTATTATTGGCAGCTTTATCGTTATGGTTTACTAGTTTATTTGGTGTTCAAGCAGAAGCAGCCTCACAAACACAAGGTCAACAAATCGTCTCTTATGCCAACACATTAAACGGAAGTCCATATAAGTATGGAGGAACAACGCCAAAAGGCTTTGATGCATCTGGATTCACTAAAAACGTATTCGAAAATAGTGTGAAAGTAAAACTTCCGCGTACAAGTGCAGATCAATTCAAGCAAGGAACAGCAGTAAAAGTGAACGAACTGCAGCCAGGAGATCTTGTCTTCTATAAAACAAATGGAAAAAGCGTTTCATTTGTAGGAATTTACATTGGAAAAGACCAATTTATCGGGGCTACTTCAAAAGGGGTAAGAGTTCAATCCATGAATACAGCCTATTGGAAAAACTGCTATGCAGGAGCGAAGAGAATGGTGAAGTAATAGAAAAATACAGAGGTCAAAATGAAAATAGGAAGTTTCAATATAAGGTTATATTAAAAAACGAGGCCGCTTGAAACTAAGTAGTTACGAAAATGTGGAGAAAAATGTAAAAAACATTCGAAATCACAAATAGAAACGCATGGAAATCCATGCGTTTTATTTTTAATTGTATGATTCAACTTTTTTGTGGACATTGAGTACGTTATTATCATAAATAAATCTATTTTGGAGTGCCTTTGGACACTGAGTACGTTATTTGCTAAAAATTAAGAAAAAATAACAACCTTTCATATAAATAGCGGAAAGTATGTCCTATAAAAGGTAAAATCACTATTATTACTGCAAATAACGGAACGTGTGTCCTGTTAAGATAACAATAGTTATTGTTACTATGTTATTTTGTGTGTTATTCGCTACGACTTTTAATATGGTAAAGTTCAATATTCATTGATATAACAAGGATTATAAGCACCAAAATTACTATGCGATTTAGCCAGTTAATTAATAAGATATTTTATCCTTTTCTCCACAAAAATTGAACTACTTAGCTTGAAATACGGCCTCTTAAACTTTTAAGGTTTGCTTGAGCGGCTTATGCCCCCATGCACTGATGGTGTCATGTCTTACTACACTCCAATTATCATCAACCGGTCTGCCATCCCACCCATACTCGACTTCAATTCCAGATGGTGTCATCGCATAGAAAGATATCATATGATCATTGCTATGTTTTCCAAGTGATAGAGTAATAGCATCCTCTTTGTCAAGACGATCGTAAGCATGCCCCACATCATCCAATGATTTCACTTCAAACATGAAATGCTGAATCCGCTTCGGCATTGGCATACTTGCAAGAGCAAGCGTATGATGACGTCCGTTACAGTGTAAGAAATAGATAGGAATCACCACTGGTCCTACGCTCATCTCAATAATGTCGGATAACTTAAAGCCTAAGATTTCCGTATAGAATGACATAGCCTCTTGTACATCTGGAACATTTCGTACAATATGTCCCAGCCCTTGTTCACTAGTAAGGAAACCCGACACTCCTGCTGGCGACACAAACGGTTTATTGAACGCTTCGGTTGCACCGTAGTAGATTTCTAGCGGCAGACCATATGGATCTGTTAATGAAATGATATCTAGTACGCCGCGTTGTTTTGCTAATTCAACCTCTCCTGTCTTTACTTCAATTCCTGTATGGATCAACTTCTCCGTCAGTTGTTCTAAACTTTGAGCGTTGGCTACTTCAAACCCAATATAAGAGACATCATCTTCTTCACCATAATCCACGGCAATTCTCCATGCTCTTGAATCTAAACGAAAAAGAGCAGTTCCATGGTTACTTTCTACTTCTTCCAATCCCAGCCCACTTGTTAATAGATTTCTCCAAGCAGGAACGTCTTTTACCGAAAAACCTAAATACCCTAATTGTTTAATAGTCATTTTGATCATCCTTCCTTTTATTCTTTATTCGCATTCTATCATTCCTATTTTTATGCTTATCCTATTCCGCAATGTATCCTTCATCAAAAGCAACATAAACGTCTTCCCCTTCAACGCGAGCCGGAAATTTTTTCAGCTGCTGGTGGGGCGGTAATGATTTGACCTTGCCTGAACGAACGCAAAACTTCCCCATATGCAAGGAGCATACAACCTGGTCACCTTCCAGGTACCCAATTTCCGATAATGACCAGAGCCCATGTGAGCAGAGGTCCTGTGTCGCAAATACTTTCCCCTCAACTTTGAAGACGGCTGCACTAGTCTCTCCATCCTCCACCTTTAAACCTTTATCTTCTGGTATATCCTTTAACGTACATACTTTTGTAAAAGCCATCTCCATTTCACCCTTTCCATATGAATTTTAATTGGATTAAAAGAGTACATTCAGATTGTTTAGACAGGAAATGGTGTTTTGATCGATTAGACTTGTATTGATATATTCGATATGACCTTATTTATTTGTTCACCCAGGTTGATGATTCCATCTTCGCTTTTAATTTGACAACGGATGATATCTCCATCTTTGAGGTATTTTCCATGTTTCAATTGACTCTCTAGCAATAAATCCATTTTTTGTTGGAAGGGGACAGCCGGATTTGAGACTTGACCAACTATTTCGGAGGATAGATTTAAGGCCACACCACCCGTTGTTCCAGTTAAGATTAAATCCCCTTTTGATAGATCCATAATCTCGGAAATTTCAGTTAAAGTTTCAGCTGGTTTGAAAAGCAGTTGATTTGTGTTGGCTGATTGACGAAGTTCATTATTCACCCAAAGCTTTAATTCTAACTCATGAATTTTCGAGACCTCATCTTTATCAAGTAAATATAAAAATGGACCTGTAGGACCAAAAGTCCGATAACTTTTTCCTTTTAACCATTGACCTTGCGACATCTGTATATCACGAGCAGACACGTCATTTACGATAACAAGGCCTACTACATATTGATGGAGATTGTCGTCTGTTACATCTATAGGACCTGAAATATCCTTTCCAATGACTAACCCCAGCTCAATCTCATAATCTAATAATTTGACATGCTCAGGCCGCACAATTTCACTATTTGCTCCACAAAGAGAACTATCTGCTTTACTAAAAAACATATTAAAGGGAGGTCTTGCTGCTTCTAGTCCAGCTTCAGTTCGATGTGATGTATAGTTGGCCCCTTGACATACGATTCGACATGGTTTTGTCACTGGACTAAGAAGCTCTACCTCATTTAATAAAATCCATTCTCCATTTGTTTCGTCCTTTAAAACTTTTGCTTCTTTTATCCCTTCCTCTAGAAAATCTTTCAAAGAAGCATAATCTCCTTTTAATACTAGAATCCTATCTTCTCCTGATATAACTCCCCATTGTTCTTTATTTTCCTTTTTAAAGCGAACAACCCTTATTCCCATCCATATAACCCTCCCAATTTAAAAATATGGTAAAGAAATTCTCTCCGACAATCTATAATGATCCTCCTCCATCATGCGTTGAAGCCAAACAATGGAAAGTCTACCTGTCATGAATGTTGGAATCTCAGACAAACATGTTAACGATAATCCATCTACTGTTTCTGATACGATTATTTTTGTTTGAATGGACTCCATTTGATTTTTTAGTGTCACACGATAGCAGCCGGGAGTAGGAAGTGTATAATATGGTAGAATGTCTAATGCATTCCCGTCCCATACGCATTCCACCTCGTAAGGCCTTCCGAGAAGTGATGGTAATTCTTCCACACACCCTCTCATCAATTTTTCCCGAATGCAAGTTGAACTTATTTTCTCTCCATGAAACTCTAATTTTTCCACTTTTGTTACATCAATGAGTCCAAAGGAATCCTTTTGTAATCGATCCATATGTCCAGTACCGTTATAGCCATAAGCAAAATCAAAACCAGCGACTGCATGAACAATACCAAGATTCAGCAAGTATTGAGCTATAAATTGGGCGGGGAGAAGAGAAGCAAATTCTTTGGTAAATTCAACGATATAGAATGTATCGACACCAAGAACACGGAGTCTTTCCTCCTTTTCAAACAAAGGCATGAGATAGTTCACTTGTTTTTTACCGTTAGAAATCACTTCTTTTGGATGAGGAAAAAAGCTCATTACCGAAAGAGAAAGATTTTTCCTTTTAGACATTTGGGAAGCCGTTCGAATTACTTCCTGATGTCCTTTATGAATCCCATCAAAACAACCTAAAGCTACGACACTCCGTTTTGCTTTCCCTTGCCAATAGGCCAAACTATCTTGGTTTAAATAAATCGTTTCCATACAGTCTTCTCCTGAGTTTTTATTTTATCGATTAATTATTGCATTAGACTAAAAATTTAAGCTGAATGCAATATGAATTCATTAACCATTCCGTGTTGTTGCGTAACCAAAGAGATTTTTTCCGTAATCGGCAACAGCATCTTCATATAATGCAGTTATGTGAGTAGCGACAGCTAAAATATCTCTTGTCATCAATTCCACAATGTCACCTTTAGAAAGTGCCGCACCACCTAATGTTAAAAGGATTCGATTCGCGATTTCTGTACAATGTTTGATAGCTGTTGCCCTGATAGCAAAAAATTCTTCTGCTGGTGTCGGATTGTTTTCATTAAAATTCTCCAACAATTCAATATAATGATCGACCAATAACTCAGCTTGTTTATACTTGATCGTTAGTTCTGAAAGCACTCTTTGGCTGCGTGGAGATTCTTTTTCAGGTGTTCCGTCAATACGAATCCGTTTTTCCGTACGCTCTTTAAATTCCTTTAACAGACGCTGTGCTCCGCCAAGTGCAATGTTTTGGAACCCAATATAGAAGGCAGAGAAAAATGGTTTGTGGTAAAATGGATAATCCTTATCATAGTGTTCAAACGGCGGACGTTTCATTTCTACCGCTACTCGATCTAAACGCAAGATCCGCTCAATTGGTACATACACATGATCAGCAATAACAGAGTTACTTCCAGAACCTCTTAAACCAAAGGTATCCCAATTATTTAAGATTTCTACTTCAGATGTTTTCATGAGTGGCATACAAAACTCAGGTCCTGTGCTATCCGGTAATTCCATGATGACCCCAAGACCAATCCATTCACTATGCAAAACACCACTGGCAAAATGCCATTTTCCTGATATGCGATATCCGTCGCCATCCCTCTCTGCTTTTCCTACAGGGGCAAAGACATCAACGATTAATCCTTCTGATTTCGCAATTTCGTCCATCCCTTTTTCCGGAAGATAAGATGGCAGCGAATTATGAAGCGGGTATAAATAAGTCAACCATCCTGCAGAAATATTATGATAAGAAACCATTCGAATAATTTGAGCAAATGTTCTTAGATCAATTTGAGGGCCTCCATATTTCTTTGGAAGTAACATGCGTGAGATTTGAGTTTCTTTAATCAAATTGACAACGTTTTTAGAAACGGTCCTATTTTGCTCTGCAGCTTGCGCTTCCTGTTCTGCAAGCTTACCGATTCTTTCAGCACATGCTAGTAACTGGTCAACCGTCATATTTTCTGTCTTTAATAGTTCTTTTGACATTAAAAAAACCCCCTCAATTAATTTTGTTTGAATTTTCAAAATATTTATTTCGGGTATATGCCAGGCTTACGTTCAACCTGCCATACACGATTCTTAAGCGATTTGATCTATATTAATCTAAATTCCCTTCAAAAAACTGAGTTAATAGATTTAAGAATATTTCACGTTTTTCAATTTGCATCCAATGGCCGCAACCTTTAATTAGATGCAGCTGAGCGTTTGGCAGATGCTGAAGCAATGATAAACTGCTTTCTTTTGCAACAAATCGGTCTTCCACGCCATGAAGTAATAGAAATGGCTGTTCCATTTGTCTTAAAGCATTTGGCGGAATAATACTCTCCCCTGGCATGGTTGGGAATGCATTACTCGTATAAGACTTTCTAATTTCAGGGCGCATCACGTTTTCATAACGCTCGTTTATAACCGCTTCTAGTTCCCCTCCCAAACTCTTTTGATCATGAACAAACCAAGTGGTTAAATTCTTTAGTGCCGAATACGTTGGATTTTTATAAAATCCTACCATTCTCGCTATCTCAGGGGTTGGAGCCGCTTCGCCCCCTCCGCTGCCCATTAAAAGAACTTTTTCGAATCGTTCTGGTGCCGTCATCACCAAGTTCATTGAAATGACACCACCCATTGAATTTCCTACAAGCTTTGCTTTTTCGATATTTAAATAATCCATTAACTCTAAAATCTGCTCCACTCGGCAATTTGTCCACTCCCAAAAACTCTTTGGCGGTGTCTCAGGGTGATCAGAGTTACCAAATCCGAAATAGTCAGGTGCAATCACGTGGTAGCGATCCGTTAATGCGGGAAGAATATTTCGCCAATTCGTCTCTGAATTCGCTCCCGGTCCTGAACCATGAAGAAAAATGATTGTTTCGGAGTTTGATTCTCCACCTTCACAGAAAAATGTATTGTACTTTCCGGTATTCACTTTTTTAGTCTCATATGAACCCATTGAATAAAACTCCCTTCTCATGGTTTGATTAGAATTCGCTTTCAAGTTATCGTGTTGTAAATCACGATTGTTCCAAGTTCTACCTAAATAATATAAAATTTAAAATAATCAGACTATAATAAAAAATGTTTAAAATACTGTCCTTTTTAGTAAATTTTTATTGGTGTATTATTCAGTTAAATATTTTATAAAAAAATAGAACCACGGGAGTGAATCGTAGCTCTCTATATTCTTAATTCCCCCAATGCGATCAAAGATTCTATTAGAAGTAGCAATTGATAGGCATCAGTAGGATGACGAAGATTTTTATCTATTATACTTTCAATTTTTTTTATTCTATACTGCAGGCCGCTCATTGAAATGGATAGATCACTGAGTATCTGCTCAAGCTTTCCACCATTTAACAAGAATATGTACAGAGTCTTCAGCAACTCTCCCATTTTAGGATCTTCTTCATTTAGTAAGGGCCCTAGCTCTTGATTGGCTAACATTTTAATGCCACTCATATTATTGGAGTTAATCAAGAGTCCAACAATTCCTAGAGATTTAAATAACACCACTTTTTCTTCCGTATTAAGCCTTAATGCAACAGAGGCCTCCTCATATTGCTGCTGCAAATTCTCTATCTTGTGGCCTTCATTACTGATCCCCAGTTTAAACTTAAATTTCGGATATTTCTCATTTAATTCCTGGTAAAGTCCCTGCATAATGGACTCAATGTTAACCTTTTCTGTATCCTCTCTTGTTATAAAAAGAATGATATTTCCTTCATAGAGCCCAATTAAACTATTTATTGCCTCCCTCTTAAAATATTGAGCGATGGTTTCAAAGATTTTTTCTTGAAAATGAAATTCCTCATCCATTGCAAGGGATATATTTTTAGATTCTAAAATAGCTAAATAGTATGGTAACTCCAAATTGAGTCCTGTATATCTTCCTTTGGCGATAATTTCATTTTTAGAAGAGATCGTGCCGTTTAATACCTGTTCAAGGAATATCCCTTTCATTCTTGCAAAGGATTCAAATCTTGTTTTTTCATTTAATAAGATAAGAGATGCAGCATTTGCCATTCGAGCCAATAGCAAATAATCATCTTCAGTATTCGCAGTATGTATGTCGTTATAAAGAAAAGAACAATATCCAAAAACCTCCTTTTCTACAAGAATGGGAACAATTAAATGCCCCTGATGATCCATTTGAATGGTCTTTTTTCGAAAAGGCAGTTGATGCTTCTCTTTTCGAGTTTGAGGAAACATTGCTCTATTTTCCTTCATGTAACGATTCATTTCATCCTGATTCCTATTACATTCCTCCTGAGATAGTCCTGAATATGCGATACATCGAAGGTCTATGTCATGAATCAGGATTGGAATTTGAATTAAGTTATACACCATATCGACAATCGTTTGTAAATTGCTCCCATTAGCAATCTCTTCCGTTAAAACCTTTTGAAACTCCATCAATCTCGTCACCGTATTTTTTTGTTCAAGCAATTGTTCATACGTATACTGAAGCTCTTCTACGATGGGTTTTTCATTATAGTAGGGAAGTTCATCTTTTAGTTCATCATCCCATTCATTTTGAGTCTTCAATACATAACAGCACTTTGAATCTCCCTTGCCGATACAGGCTACTTCTTTTGCCAAAACCTGCTGCCCACTAATGGTTGACATAAAACCACTTGCATAGCCAATCAGGGTATAACAAACAGGATGTTCAGATATTCCGTATCTCTTCAGATGATCCAAGGCCTCATACGAATTCTCCCAAGTACCTCCTCCAGTTAAAGAGATAATCTGATGATGTTCATCTATTTCAGCACAACCCTCGTACTCTGTTCCGGAAATCTGTCCATTCATGCAGTGATAAACGGGTCCTTGTTTAAATAAATCCTCTAATGTGAGCTTTTCCTTTAGGGCTAGTTCGGCATCATACACTCCCATTTCCCAGCCAAAACGAATGAGGAATCCTTTTAATCGTTCTTGTCCAATATTTGAAACCAGCATTTTCCTCAGAATCCCAAAGGCTGATTCTGGAGTTACTATTTGCCGGTTATGAATATCTAAATCATGATTGTAGCTTTTTCCTGATGTATGGATGATCATGTGAATTCCTCCCCTTCTTATTCATTTGCAAATGTAAACGCCACCATAATACATTATTTTATCCTTAATAGATTGATATTTCTATTATACTTGTTAAATCGACATCTTTAATAATTTCTAGTTATTTGGAATTAAACCTCAGCACAATATCGAATGGTTCCTGCGTTCTTCTGGATGGTGCCTGGCATTTTCATTTCGTTCCCTAAGTATTTATGGAAATATAATCCAATCAAGAAGGATATTTTGTCGAAAGTCTAGAATGTATTAAATGGATAGTCAAATTGTATGATGATTGAAGGAAGACCCATTCATTTATATTTAGTAGAAATATACTATTAAGGAGCTTTGACTATGGATAAGATCATTGATATAACAGGTCTGAAAAAATCCTTCGTTTCACTTGAAGCGGTAAAAGAAATTAATTTTTACGTGGAGAATCACTATTTGCCTTTTTAGGCCCGAATGGTGCTGGAAAATCAACGACAATCGATATGATCGGTACCTTATTAAAACCGGATGGAGGGACGGTTTCAATAGATGGATACACACTAGGGAAGGATGATAATCAGATTCGCTCCATACTTGGGACTGTATTTCAAGATCATGTCTTAGATAATCTGTTGTCGGTAAAAGAAAATTTAATCACACGGGGAAGCTTTTACTATTCTAATAGAACGGATTTGCTGGCAGCCTTTCATCATGCAGCGCAAATTACAGGTGTGACAGAGTATTTAGACCGCCCATATGGCAAATTATCGGGAGGTCAGAAAAGGAGATCTGATATTGCCAGGGCACTTGTCAGTTCACCCAAAATTCTCATCTTAGATGAACCAACAACTGGACTTGATCCACATACGAGACAAGATGTATGGCAAGCCATTGAACAATTGAAAAATGAAAAAAACATGACCATCTTTTTAACAACCCATTATATGGAAGAAGCTGCAAAAGCTGATTATGTTGTCGTCATCGAAAAAGGAAGGATTGTCGCAAAAGGTACACCTGCAGAAATAAAAGAACAATACAGTTCGGATCATCTAATCCTCTACCCTTCTAAGATGGAAGAAGTCATCGCTATTTTAAAGAATTTAGAACTTTCCTATAACATCAAGGTCGATACCGTCACGGTTGAATTGGAATCAACGTTAAAAGCACTTCCGATTTTAGAACGATGTAAAGATATGCTCAGAGGCTTCCAGGTAGTCGAAGGAAATATGGATGATGCATTTATTGCCATTACCGGGAAGGAGTTACAAGCATGAGATTCTTAATTAAACGTAACTTATTGATTTTTTTTCGACAAAAGAGCAGCGTATTTTTCTCACTTCTTGGCCGTATTTATCATTATTGGTCTCTATGTTTTATTTTTAGGTGATATGCTGGTGCAAGGTATGACTGACATGAAAGGTGTCAGATTTTTAATGGATAGCTGGATCATGGCCGCTTTATTAGCTGTAACACCCGTTACTACCTCCTTAGGTGCGATGGCAACAAGGGTAGAAGATAAAAATAATCACATATACAAAGACTTCATAGCTTCCCCGCTAAAAAGAAGTACCTTGGCAAGCAGTTATATCATTAGTGGATTTTTCATTAGTTTAATTCTAACGTTTATTACCTTTATTCTAGCAGAACTATATATTGTGATATTTGGTGGCGAGCTGTTGTCTATAGAAGCGATGTTTATGGTCATCCTTCTCATTATTTTTACAACGGCAGCCTCAAGTCTGATGATGTTCTATCTTGTATCTTGGTTTAAAAGTATTAACACCTATACTACAGCAAGTACAATCGTAGGAACGTTAATCGGATTCCTAACAGGCATTTACATTCCGATTGGCAGTGTTCCCGAAGCCGTACAGATGGTGATCAAATTATTTCCGACTTCCCATGCAGGAGTCCTATTTCGAAGCGTTATGATGAAGCAGGCAGAGAAGGTGACATTTGCAGATGCCCCCGCTTCTGTATTGGAAGACTTCCGGCTAAACCTAGGTGTTTCCTTTAAGGTTGGGGATACCATTCTACCTATTTATTCTAGTATTCTATATATTCTTATTTTCATGGTACTATTCTTTGTCTTATCTTTATTTCAAATTTCGATAAAGGAAAAATGAATGAACGAAAAAGGCGATTTCCAAGATTGAAATCAGCCTTTTTCGTTTCACATCTTCCAAAAAATAGAGAAAAACCAATAATAATAATAATACCTAGTATGAAAAACACAACACTTACAACCGCGTTATTATCTCTAGGGTCTTTTTGTTGGTTTTTCATGTTTTTTCACCTCCTTTTATTAAGTGTAATATTTTATGTGAAAATTTGAATTTAAATTGTATAATTATCTAAATATTGTGATCTTTAAATAAAATAGTTTTTATCTACTGTACAATACACTAAATATAGCTCATTCAGGATATTAATTCATAATTGTTAAGCTTTTACTCCACAAAATACCCTTACAAAAAAAACGCTTCTTTACTCAAGAATAGCGCCCGATTGTTTAATATCCTATTTCTTTTGTCTATCTCACCATAAGTAGAGAACTATTTATTAACATGAATGGTTTAAACATACTTTATCTATTTTACCTTGCTTTTTTGTGTCCCCTTATTGTCTCTAAAAACCCTGTAAACTACACTTGTTTCCTGTGTAGGCAAATTTACAAACATTAATTCCTTATTGTATTTAAATGAATATTCATGGAAAGAAATTTTAGGATGTCCACCACCATAAGCAATGTTAAATATTTCATTTTCCTCATCGATTAAAGTGGCACTTCCTTGTGATTGGCTTTTTCCATATGGGCAAACATACTCTTTTACTTTTATTGCCGTTAATTTTTTCTCATCAATCAATATCTCATAACTCTTGCGTTATCGGTTGTACTTCCTGAATCATCAAATAAAGTAATCGAATGATCGTAGTTATAACGGGCATCGTGTTGCATAGACGGAATCATTTTTTCATCGATCCCTTTAATATCGCAGCGATTTTTAGCAATCATCCACATAATTGCACCCGTTTTTCTGTCAATTTTCAAAATTCCAATATGTTTAAATGACACAAGTAGATTCAGGTCCCTTTCATCTATAAACATTGAATTTATATGAGCGAAATCTAAATATTTCTCCCCTGTTGACGGGCATTCCGTTGGGTCATTAAGATAATGACTTAGTTCATATAATTCAGGATAATCAATGGATTCCCAATGGAAAACGACTTGGTTATTTTTCACTTCTTGGATGACATTATTAAAAACTTTATATGAACCGTTAACGTTCGGAATATTGTCCACTGTATTTGGGTAAGCAGTAGGAATCATGTAATGTCCATCATCAATATAGACATAATCATGGTTTTCCATTGGGTAATCATCTCTAATTCTTCCAGAAGCTTTCATTCTTTGGCGATCAATTTCCTTAAAGTTTTCATCCAGAACAACTAACTCACATAACCAATATCCCGCATTTCCTTTTGGCATTGGTGTGTCGTGTACTTGCACCGTGTAGACATAGCTATTTTGGCCTAATTTATTCTCAAAACGTCTAAAATTTTGGATGTTATTTTCCTCTTGAATCCAATGCTTAACATAACCATAATGATTCATAATCACCGCACTTCTGCCCTGGTAGTAGTAAAAGTCATTTTCATCTTTTGAATATCCAATTGCTTTATATGGTAAGTGCCATTTCGGGCGTATAAAATGAACTTCTGGTACAGCCACAACGCTGCCATTACTTTTTACACCTAATACATAGTTCGTACCGTCGGGTGATATACTTTGAAATGGAGTTACATAATTATCTTCATTTACTAAATTATTCATCAAAAAGTTTTTGTCCGTCTCCATGCTAGTCTATCTCCTTTTTGGGAACTAAGTACTCTATATTATTAGGTGACTTTTTAGTTTATATGTATCGGTAATGTACCAAATATCATTAAATTCTTACTTAAGAATCTGGCCCGTTTGTGGAAGAAGACAAAAAATCCCCATCCACTTATAGACCTCTTTACAACTAACATATAAAAGTAAAAGAACCCATTTTATCGTATTGGGTTCTTTTACTTTTATTTTTAATTATTCCCAGATTACTAATGCCCACTCGGGGTGATCAATAAATGGATTACGGTTTTGTTGATAATTAGTGTAAATGATTTCGTTTCTTTCCCTTTCAAAATCATCAACTGGATCCTCTTTATGCCATTGAAGCAATACAGATAGTTTTCCATGATAAGGGTTAGAACCGTTGTTAACTAGATTATTTAATTCTAAATCCGGTTCTCCACTATCCCCTTCATAACGTACTGCCATATAAAATAACATACGGGCAACGTCTCCCTTTACGCTATCTCTAGGTTCCCAGGAGTCTGAGTCATAATAGTTTCCGTCTGCTTCTGCATGTTCAGTACCCCCATTATCAAAATCAAGATTACTTCTTGAACTGTTAACGCTAACGTCTGTTGGACGCAGATGATGTAGGTCTGTGCCTGCACCCATTGTTGTTCCAAAGTCTCCGTGTGATTTTGCCCAAACATGTTCTCGATTCCAATCGTCTGCATCTGAACCATTCGTGTATTTTCCTTGTGAGCGTCCCGTATACAGAAGGATCACATTATTGGAGTTATTAGGATCTTCATCCGTCACTCGAAGTGCATCCCAGACATTTGAATAGGATATTTCTTTATGATCATCAATAATATTATGCAAAGCTGTTTTTAACGCTTTTCCTGTTTTTCCATAGGCAGCATCATAATAACCATCAGTTGATGAAATAGGATCTGGTTCAGGATCAGGAGATGTTGTACCTTCCCCTTGCATTTCGAAAGCTGTACCATTTTTTAATCCGGCATGAGAAAAATAAGCTGTAAGTGTCCCAGTTACTTTCATGTTTTCCCCCATTAAGGAAGGATTCGAGTATAAACCATAAGAAGAACGAAATGAAGAAGGGATTTGAACATAAATCATATTTGCAGTATTTGTCTCTGATGGACTATCCGCTAATGCTAACGCATAATCATTGGGGAAATCACTTGTAATGACTGTACTTGTTGAGATAGGTTGACCCACAACATAACCTTGAACGGTTTTAATTGAGTTATTTTGACTGTTAATGGCCTGAGAAACAGAATAAGGTGAGGACCATGATCCATCCCCGGTTGCTGCATTAGTTAATGAATATTGGAGTGGCTGAAGTAAAATGAAAGCAATAAGTATCAAAGAAAACAACAGCCTTTTTTTTCGATTATTTAGCATGTATTCTCCTCCTAGAGTTACTTTATTTTTTTCTTTTCAGATTAAATCAGCCAAAGGACGTCCAACCTATCAGGATATTATCTTATTATTATTAATATTTAGCGTATTATTGATGAAAAAACTGTAAAGTTATTTAAAATTAAAGTATAAAAGTTTTATATATTAGAGACGATATAACTAAAAATTCAGAGCATAAAGGGATTATTGGCACTTCTTCACGAACTTATACGTTCTTATTGTTAAATGACAAGAAAGTCTTTTAATTATAATACTCCAAACACACAGAACACCGTTCAGAGAGAAGTTCCTTTTTTGATAACTTGAATAAAAGTATTTACGCATATAAAAATATCAATATGTGAATCGCCTTTATAAAAAAAGATGTAAGCAGAATGCTAAAATTCTGACCTACATCTTGAAGTTGTTTAGTTTCCAATCTTTTCAGATTTTTCAAGAGCTACAAGTTTATTTTTTTCTTCAGAGTTCGTTTTCTCTTCTTTATCATTGCTAATCAAGTCATTTGTTGCTTTCTTAAATTCTTTCAAAGTGTTTCCAAAAGCTCTCCCGATTTCTGGTAGTTTAGAAGGGCCAAAAATAATTAACGCAATGACTAGAATTAGGATTAGGCCTGGGATGCCGATATTAGATAACAAACTTTCACCTCCTAGTACCAGGATGGTTTGTTAGTGATTCAAAATGATCCCTTATAAAATTGGCATTCCATGACGATGTAGGGCGGCTGCTTCTAATAAAGACATACCTTGTTCTTCTGCAAATGCAGCAAGTTTATCCGAAACAACAGGAGCAAGACTAGCTGGTGGTGTAGCTAGGTTCATTTCACGTCTACGAGCTGCACTTCTGAGTACAAATGGTCCCCAAATCGCAAAGGTAATACCTGGTGTTTGCATATTTACAAAGAATGTACTTCCATCTGTAGAGAATGTTGGTCCGGCAAACTCTGAATCATTTAGTGTGTTTTCAGCAAACGTATAAACATTTGCTTCTGGAGTTAGACCGATGATACGATTAATTCCGTCACCGTCTTCGGCGATCCAAAGATCTCCCCAAGGAGTGATGGTAATATTGTCAGGTGATTCTAAATTATTTACATCAGAAGATTCATAGAATAGCTCTAATGTATTTGTTGCTGGTGTGTAGCGGTAAATACGGCCAAGCCTTTTTTTACCTGCACTAGTATCATCAAACCAGAAGGTTCCCTCAGAGAAATAAGCGCCTTCTAAACGGCTAAACTGCATACAGCCTTTATCTCGTGCATCCTGGTTCGCAATTTCAGGATTTAATTCTTTCCAAACAACTCCAAATTTTTGCCCAGTTCTTAATTGACTTGCCTGCGGTAATTCATCAATCGCTGCTGCATACAGCTTACCGCCTTTTTGTAGAGAACCTAGCTTTTGACTTGGGTCATTTGGGACAAAACGATAAAGGAAGCTTGGACTTCCGTCTTCTGTTAAATACCAAATTCCTGTTGCTGGGTCAACATGTCCAGCTTCATGAGAGAAGTAACCCATATCACGGATCGGTGTTCTTGACATTTCGTTTTCAGGATCAAGTGGATTCACTTCAAATACAAAGCCATGTCCCATATCACGAGTTTCTTCCATCGTTAGCCATGTACCCCATGTAGTAGAGCCGCCAGCACAGTTGCGGATCGTTCCTGAGCTTGATACATATTGATCAACAATTTCTCTATCTGGTCCGAGGATTAAAGTAGTTGTACCACCAGCTGCACCATTACTCCATGGATTTTTTCCGTTTACAGGATACTCGGCATTTGTGCTATTTTCATGGTTTCTGACAAGAATTGTTGTATCATTCGCCCCTTTAAAAGCAGCCATTCCGTCATGCATGGATGGGACTAGGTCGCCATTTGGCATTTTTTCTCCAGTTCGAGAAAGCATTTTGTACGTAAATCCCTGTGGAAGGTCTAAGATTCCATTTGGATCCTTTACTAATGGACCATATCCACCAAATCCGCTTGTTAGATTGCTAGATTTCGCTGCAAATCCTTTTGAAGCTACTGAAAAAGAATATAACCCCGTTGTACCAAGTGTTAATGCTAATGTACTCATTCCGCCAACTTTTAAGAAATCACGTCTGTTTAAACCGCTATTGCTAGATTTCATCAACATTACCTCCAAAGTTTTTTTAAGGGATGCTATATTCCATATAGTGAACTCTATCATTAAAATTAACAGGCCTTTATAAATGCTCTGTTAATTACATGTAATTTTGTTCCTATAAATGAAAAATAACCCAGAAGTCATGTTCTATATGAAAAACAAAGGGAGTTTATTACCACATTTGCGACATGTAAAAGGTAGAAATCTGACGGTGTGTGTTGAAATTAGAAGGAAAAAACTAAGGCTTTTTTCAAATAGGGCGATGTAGATTATTCAAGTTTTATTAATAGTTTGTAAAAATCAGGGGCTTTTCAATTTACTTAGGTTATTGAAGAAGGGTAAACTTTTCCAGTCATAACATCGTTTAAGCTCATCCTATCAATGCTAATGTTAGCAAGTACAAACCTTCACAATCTCTTCTAAACTTTAACATAGATATCTAATTTTCTTTAAAGGAGTTGCTCTACAATTTGGCCCGATTTTGGAAAACTGATCTTATTGAAAATCATTCAAATTTGGATAACAATTATAACATTTTTGTTTCTCAAAACTATGTTTTCTATCTTTTATCACCAGTGAAACAAGGGGACGGAGCGAGACTGCTGAAAAACACTTCCAAATAAATGGAATTAAATACTTGCCGTAGATCTCTTTATAAAAAGAAAAATCCCCCACTTTTGGTATAATAGAGTTGACTAGAAACTACCACCAAAGTGAGGGATTTTTGTGCTTAAAGACAATAATATGCAATTAAGCTTCTATTCATTATTATACTGGAAAATTCCAGAGAATCATACTCTAAAATTACTGAGCGATTCAGTAGATTTTAGTTTTATTAATGACTATCTTCAAGACTCTTATTGTAAATACCATGGCAGACCAGCCAAAGAACCAGAGCTAATGGTTAAGCTGCTGGTTCTTCAACGTCTTTATAATTTATCAGATAGACGGGTGATTGAAGATGCCTCCTTAAATCTCGCCTATATGTATTTTCTTGGGATAAACCCCGACGATGCATTACCTCACCCTAGCCTATTAGCTAAATTCCGAATGAATAAATTAGAGGATGTTACATTAGATGACTTCATTATAGAAATCGTCAAACAGTGCGTCGATAAAGGAATTATAGAAGATACTGGCCTAACTATAGATTCTACCCACTCAGATGCCAATACATTTAAGATGACCCCGGAACGAGTGATGAAAGAACTTGCCAAGAAAATCTTTAAAACGGTTTGTGAAGAAGCTGGCGAAGTCCCAGATTGTATTAATCAAAAGATTCCTAATTATAAAGAAATCGAAGATCATAAAGAAGCCAAAAAGATCATGGATTCCTTTCTAAAAGATACAATAAAAAAGGTTGAAGATAGTATTGATACAGACAAAAATCCAAAAACAAAAGAGATTTTAGAAAAAGCAAAAGAAATTACAAATGACCCAAAATTTCTTGAACAAAAAGGAGTTCGGTCAACGGTCGATCAAGAAGCCCAAGTAGGACATAAGAGTAAAACTGATCACTTCTTTGGGTATAAAACTGAATACACCATGACTACACAATCAAAATTGATTGCCGCTGTATCAGTAAATAATGGGGCTTATGTAGATGGAACAGAATTTAAGGATTTATTAACATTAACGATAAAAAGTGGTTTAAAAATAAAAGATATCTTTGGTGATAAAGCTTATTTTAAGAAAAAAATCTTAGACGACATCACAAGTGTCGGGGCAAAAGCTTATATTCCAGTTAGTGCGATGGCTTACAAAATTGATGAGGAACTTTTCAGTTACAATAAGGATTCAGATGAATGGTTTTGCGATCAAGGAAATAAAACGATTAACAAGAAATACAAGAAGAATAATAAAGGGAAAGAGATCTATAAATATTACTTTGAGAAGGAGAAATGTAGACATTGTCCACTTCGCGAGAAGTGTATCCAAAAAGCCGGAACTGTTGGGAAGATATTAACAGTTGGGATTAATACGCCTAAATTCTATGAATATAGTCAGGAACAAAAAACAGAGACATTTAAGGAAAAATATAAACAGAGAGCTTGCCAAGAAGGAAAAAATGGTGAGATGAAAAATCTACACGGGTTAGATCGTGCCAGGGGGTACGGTCTAAAAAGTATGTCCAGACAAGCTAAATTAACCGCTATCGCGGTTAATTTAAAGAGGATAGCGAAAATACTATCCTCTTTAAAGGGTTCCTCTCATCAATCTACTACCATTTTTTTGAAGATTATAAAAAGAAACAATGGGTTTCGAAAAACTCCGTTTTTTTAATTATTATTTAATCAAAAAAAGGTGACTTTTTCAGCAGTCTCGGACGGAGCTACTGTTTCATTTAAAGGAAATTATTTTCCATTGATGAAACATAAGATCCATCTCCTCTGTTTCCCATACCTTTCTATTATACTAGAAAAAATATTGCCCAAATACCTTGCATTTTTATTACGTGGCGAACGCTACAGTATGAGTATCCTTGCAGAAAAAGAACATCGACAGTTATTAAAGCCGTAACAAAGCATTTTAGTTTGGTAAGGAAATATGATATAGTAATTATTAGTACCTGGTAATAAAACCAGATATAACTATATTGACTTTTTAGTCAACTTAGGAGGACAAAATGGAAGATTTGCTTAAGTTAAAGGGTAAAAATATTGTAGTAATGGGCGTTGCTAATGAGCGTAGCCTTGCTTGGGGTGTGGCTAGGTCACTTTATCAAGCTGGTGCTAATCTTATTTTTACCTATCGTTTAGAACGTTCACTTGGAAAATTAAATAAATTATTAATGGAAAATAACCATTCTGCTCAATTAATCGTCCAATGCGATGTAAACAATGATGAAAGTATTAAAGATGCCTTTCAAGAAATCGGTGAAAAGGTAGGAACAATCCACGGAATTGTACACTCAATAGCCTTTGCACACTCCGAAGATTTAAAAGGTGATTTTATAAATACTTCAAGGTCTGGATATGCTTTTGCTCAAGATACTAGCTCGTACTCACTAATAGCTGTCGCAAGAGAAGCAAAACCTTTTATGACTGATGGCGGCTCTATCGTTACAATGAGTTACCTTGGAGCTGAAAGAGCGATTCCTGGCTATAATGTGATGGGAGTAGCAAAAGCAGCTCTTGAATCATCAGTAAAATATCTAGCATTAGATTTAGGGAAAGAGAATATTCGTATTAATGCCATTTCTGCTGGAGCCATTCGCACGCTTGCTGCCAAAGGAGTTGGTTCCTTTAATGAAATACTTCATAAAATTGAAGAATCTGCACCATTAAAAAGAAATGTAACACAAGAAGAGGTCGGCGATATGACTATCGCAATGCTTAGTAATCTATCTAGAGGAGTTACAGGTGAAATTATTTATGTAGATTCAGGGTATAACATAATCGGCTAGTCGCCTTCAGCAAAAGGTGCCAGGCGCGATCCATTTTCTGGATCGAGCTGGCACAATGATAACAAAGCCAAAAGGTTTAATACTTGAGTTATTCTTTAAATTCAATAATAAAAGCCGAGAACTTTTCTCGGCTCATTTGTTCTTGCTTTGCTGTTTGTCCCTCTATTTACTTTCATTTCCCCTCAGTCATCGATTCGACTGACTGTCGAACTTCCTTTTTCTTTCCGCTCGCCAATGTAAGGTAAGCAATACCTCCAGCAACAATAAGGACGATTCCAGTAATAAAAACACTGCTATAACCAAATGATTTTGCTGCAATTCCCAGCACGAGAGCACCAATAGCCATGCCTAAATCCATTGAATTAAAGAACAACGAATTAGCAATTCCGACACGATGTTTTTCAACCGAACTGATAATCTGTGTTTGAAGGATGGGTGTAACAGAGCCATACCCAATTCCAATAATCGCACCTGCCATAATCATAATGACTGCTGTTTGAGGCAATGAGAGCATAACCATCCCAATGGCAAATAAAACAATACAAGGATAAACGATTTTGTTTGCCCCATAATGGTCAGCCCAGACACCTGTAAATGGTCGGAAGACAAACATTAAGCCCGCATAAAGAATAAAGAATGTACTAGCCGCTTTTACAAGATTAATTTCCTGTGCATACAAAGCTAAGAATGAAGCAATACCGGAATAGGCACATGCTAAAATAAATACGACAAGTGCAAATGGGGCAGCTTTTTTATCAATCAAATCATTGAAATTAAATCTTTTGCTTGTATTAGAAACCTTCGCTGGCTGCCGTTGCTCTGGAACATGTATAACCATTGATAACAAGATATTTAATAATGAAATAACAATACAAAGATTGTAAGCTGTGTTGTATGCCCCAATGTTAGCTAAGTTCAGACCAATAACAGGCCCAATAACCATCGCTAGTCCCATTGCTAATGAGAACCAACTCATTCCCTCCCCACGTCTTGAATCTGGGATAATCTCAGCGCTGATGGTTCCTTTTACAGTGGTAATAACCCCGAAAGTTAATCCATGAAGAATTCTCAGGATAAAT
The DNA here is from genome assembly GCF_036670025.1 of Niallia oryzisoli. Taxonomy (NCBI): domain Bacteria; kingdom Bacillati; phylum Bacillota; class Bacilli; order Caryophanales; family Bacillaceae; genus Niallia; species Niallia oryzisoli. Next base: position 4,023,412 of record NZ_CP137640.1, read on the forward strand.
AATATCCATATATTTGTTACAAATGGATAAAATAGTGTGCCAACAAAAAATGCTGTTGCAGAATAAATAAGTATTTTCTTTTGTGAACCTATACTTACCCACTTTCCTGCAAATGGCCGGACAATGATAGCCGCAATTAAAAATAAGGTTAATAATAACCCAGCCTGATCCGCACCCCCGCCAAATTCTTTAGTTAGTTGTATTGGAAGTGCTGTTAATAGGATATAAAAGGCTAAAAAGATAAAAAAGCTGATAGTAGTGATTTTTATGAAATCCTTCGTCCATAGTTTTGGTTTATCCATATCATGTTCCCCCCTAATTTTTTTTGGTCATCTATAAGGTAATATCCTTGAAAAAAGTAACATATTTAGTATATCTCTTTTTGCTATGCATACATAATTGTATTTTTTATATTATCCATGCATAATAGTAATATCATTGATATACCAAGGAGAATGTCAAATGGATTTTGACCAGCTTTTTTATTTCCATACCGTTGCAAAATATCAGAGTTTTACCAAAGCCTCCGAAGAATTAAATCTTTCACAGCCAGCGTTAAGCCGTTCCATTTTGCGGCTTGAAGAAGAAATTGGTGTCCCTTTATTCGAAAGAAAAAGCCGCGGAGTCGTATTAAACCAATATGGGAAGGTCTTTCTCAAGGTAACAAACCAAGTACTATCAGAAATGAAAGAGGGAAAGCAAAAAATCCATGATATGGTTGATCCAAACTATGGAACCATTTCGCTTGCATTTATCCAAACACTTGGTTCGAGTTTTGTACCAGATTTAATCAGCGATTTCCAAAAGGAATTTCCGAACATTCATTTTCGATTATCGCAAAATATTTCAAGCAAGATTTTAAAAGGAGTAGAAGATGCAACCATTGACATTGGTTTCTGTTCCCCGCTTGAACCGCATGAAGGTCTTTGTTCCCTGCCCGTTTTGTCCGAAGAATTATTCCTAATTGTTCCAGCTGGCCACAGGCTGGCGGGCAAAGAACAGGTAAATTTAAGTGAAGTAGCCGATGATCCGTTTATCTTTTTCAAGCCTCAAACAGCCCTACATGATTTAATACAAAATCTCTGTATTGAAGCAGGATTTCATCCAAGAAAGATTTTTGAAGGCTATGAAGAGAGGACAGTCTCAGACCTCGTAAAGGCCAATATGGGCGTTGCTATTGTACCGTATATCCCCAATCTTGACGAAAGTAAAATTTCAATGATCCGCGTCCAGTCACCACCATGCTTTCGAGTCATCCAAATGGTATGGAGGAAAAATGGATATTTGTCTCCTGCGGTAACGAATTTTAAGGAATTTGTGGAGACGCGGGTGAAGGGTATGTCAATAGAGTAATTTGACTCAAAAAACTGCAGTGTAAAAGAAACCGGTACTCTACTAATTGAGTACCGGTTTCTTTTACATACTAAATTTACAATTTTGGAACCCTCTTCCCTTCCTTTTTCACGTAAAAAATTAATATTTTCCTATTGCTGGAACAAACTAATGATGAGTATAGATTTTGGAAGGAGTCGTTATGCGTACAATTAAACCAATTAAATTAGGCTCATATAAGACAGACATTAGCGAACCATTAACAGCGGCAGAAATGGGGAAACTTTGGGCTGCATATATGGGAAACAGCATGGGAATCTGTATTTTGAGTTATTTTCTTAAACATGTGGACGATAAGGATATTAAAACTCTGTTAGAAAATGCCTTGACTTTGAGCGAAGGATTTTTGAAGGAAATTGAAGATATTTTTAAAAAGGAAAATTTCTTTCCACCTAAAGGATTTAGTCTGGAGGAGGATGTCAATCTAGGTGCTCCTCGTTTATTTCAGGATGAATACTATCCGCATTATTTGAAATATATTTCAAAGGCAGGGCTTAGTATTTATAGCATTGCGATCCCTCTAGTCTATAGAAAAGATATCAAAGAATTCTTTACAAATTGTATAATCTCGACAATCGAATTAATGGACCAAATTAAAGAAATCTTAATGAATAAAGGGCTTATCAATAAACCACCTATCATTCCAGTGCCGGATAAACCAGATTTTGTTACTAACGATTTTCTAAACGGTTTCTTTGGACACGTGCGCCCTTTACATGCATTAGAGATCACTCATTTTTACGATAATATTGAAAACAATGTCACAAGTAAAGCCCTTATTACCGCTTTTGCCCAAGTGGTAAAGGATGAACGGATTCGGAAATTGTTTGAAAAAGGAAGAGAGATGACGGCTGAAAATGTTCAGCAATATATGCAAATGCTGCAAGATGCCTCTTTGCCTGCCCCATCCCTTCTTGACGATTTAATAACAACCACCACTTTTTCTCCTTTTTCAGATAAAATCATGCTATTTCATAAGATGGATATGTTTTCTATGAAAATAAGGGCGTTTGGAAATTCAGTCGCTGTCAATGGAAGGCACGATGTTGGATACTTATATACAAAATCGTTCTTGAAGATTGGCAAATTTGTTGAGGATGCAGCAAAATTGATGATTGAGAATGGTTGGATGGAACACCCGCCAATTGCACCGGAAAGAGGTCAATAAACTATCGGTGAGACGTAATTCTTCATTATTAAAGCGAAAATAAAAAAGCCATTGACCCAATCCTAAAGATCAATGGCTTATGTTTTCTAAGTGCATATTCTGCGTTACTCCTTTTTCTAACCATCTGCTGCCAAGAGTATTAAATTGGATGTACCTTGAATTCAGCCTTTGTCCAAGAATAAGCCTATGTTTGTTGTTATGCACTAATCCCGAGTAATTTTATGCAATTTTAATAATTAATATTACTCATAAACAATAAGTAAAATTAATAAATTGAATAAAGTAAAGGGTTAATAAATAACAGGGAATTTGGCTTTCATATTTGGTGTTTGGGATTTTTAAAGTGAATAATTTAGGGTTTAGACTAGTTGCAGCATTCTATTTTTTTGCTCTTTTTCCAAGAAAAGCACCTGATTGATGAAGGTTCATTCTTGCATGGTACGCTACCCATACTGACTTGATTTTTTTGGAAGCTTTTTTGGGACATCAAAGGAAGGATTTAAAACTTATCGATTAAAAGAGCAATAGCAATCACTAATATGACAACGTATATCCACGGTGATTCACTTCCATGTTCTCTGTCGGCCTTTCTATGTTTATGATCATTCATTTAATCAGCCTCCTAATAGGGGTACGCCAGCGAAACCCAGATGATTAACAATAAGCGAAATGATGGTACTACCCCGTATTGAATTAAACGACCCTTCAATCAATCGTATACAAAGCCATTTTATCTTCAAACTTTATTTTTTCACCTAGAAGGATAAATGGTTATAATGGCTTTTGAGACCAATAGGTTTAAATATTAAATTATCTATAGTACATTATTATTCACTTAAAAAACTTATGCTAAAGTTAGCAAGTAGAAAGTGAGGTTGGGATATCTATGCACTTCCCTCTAGAAGAACCAGTTCTTATATTTGGTTTTGCTGTGTTAATTTTTTTAATTTTCCCTATACTCATGGAGAAACTAAGAGTACCCGCTATTATTGGACCCATTTTAGCAGGAATTATCGTCGGACCAAACGGGCTAGAAATATTAGCACGAGATTCAACAATTGAATTGCTTGGAACAGTCGGATTATTGTTTATCATGTTTATAGCAGGTCTTGAGCTGGACCTTGATGGTTTCAAAAAATACCGAAATCGCAGTATTTTATTTGGCTTCCTCTCGTTTTCAATACCATTTATTCTGGGAATAATAGTAGGATTATGGCTTGGTCTCAGTAAGCTATCAGCCATTTTATTTGGCAGTATTTTCTCTTCACATACCCTTTTAGGGTATCCTGCCATTAGCCGACTTGGCGTTGCGAAAAACAAAGCTGTAACAACAGCAGTTGGCGGTACATTATTAACAGATAGCTTAGCATTGCTTGTTCTTGCTGTAATAACAGGGGCATCTGAAGACCATTTAACCTTTGGATTTTTAGTATACTTGATTATTGCCACAACGCTTTTTGCAGTAGTCATTCTCATTTTTACCCCTTATTTGACTAAGTGGTTCTTTAAACGCTCTAATCATGAAGGAACGATAGAATTTAACTTTGTTCTGGCCATTTTATTCGTTGCAGGGGCCATATCATTATTCGTGAAATTAGAACCAATTATCGGGGCATTCTTGGCCGGTCTAGCCTTAAACCGTTACATTTATGATCATGGCCCATTAATGAATAGAATCAGTTTTACGGCAAATGCATTGTTTATTCCGTTTTTCTTGTTATCTGTGGGTATGTTAATGGATCTTCGTGTTCTTATATCCAGCCCTGATGCATTACTAACAATCCTATTAGTCTCAATTACAGCAATTGGCAGTAAATTGCTTGCCAGTTGGGTTACGAGTAAAGTATATGGTTATTCCAAGACAGAAAACAAGGTGATCTTTGGACTTTCCACTACACATGCTGCAGCAACATTAGCAATCACACTTGTTGGGTATCGACTTGGATTATTTGACCAGCAAATAATCAATGCTGTAATTGTTATCATTTTAGTTACTTGTATTTTGGGCCCATACTTCTGTGAAAAATATGGCAGAAAACTGGCCGTTGTACAAGATAAAACGGTACTAGACGATACACTTCCTGAACGTATATTAATCCCGATGGCGAATCCAAAAACAATGGAATCTCTACTGGATTTAGGATTTTTGTTAAAAAAGGCAAAAAAGACAGATGAACCACTTTATCCATTAACAATCGTTCAAAAGGATTTAAAACAGGCAAGCAATGAAGTAGCTCAAGCTGAAAGTATGCTTGGACACGCGCTCATGTATGCATCAGGGGCAGATGTTTCTGCTAAGATATTGACACGTGTGGATCATAATATTGGATGGGGAATAGAACGTGCTGCTACGGAAGAAAGAATCACAACAATCATAGTGGGATGGGATGGTGTAGATGTAGGGAACCAAAAGGTCTTCGGGAAAGTTATTGATAATTTTCTTGAACATACCTATCAACGCTCATTCATAACAAATATCAGGCAACCGTTGAATACGATCGAACGGGTGATTCTTATTCTGCCAAATAATATCGTATACAAGCCGGGTTTTGAAGATTCAATTTCAATTATTAAGGGCATTGCTTCACAACTCAGCGCGACAATTAGAAGCCTTGTCATTCGCGATGACTTAGAATCTTATAAAAAGGTTTCCGAAAATGTACATCCTAATGTTAAAGTTGAATTCCAATCCATTGATAGCTGGAATTCACTTTATAAAAATGATTTAAATGATGTTAAATCAACCGATCTTGTGATTTTCTTAAGTGCTAGAAGAGGAACTGTGGCATGGCACCCAGACTTAGAAACGATACCGAAAAAACTAGCTTCAATGAATCTTGAGAACTTCATCGTGTTCTACCCAACAGAAATGAAGGAAACAGACATTCGCGGCTCACGTGGTACTGAAATTCCGAAAGAATTACTTTTTAAAAGTGATTATGAAGACTAATAGATTTTATGTATTGCAGTGTGGTCTAACCCTCGTTGACTCCAATAAGAGTTATCGAGGTTTTTTTGTAAAATTGGACTACATGCGATTCTTTAGTATTTCTTTCTGGGGTTGCCCCATAATTATATTATTTATTATCATTATCTTACCATGTACTAAGATAAATACTTCTAGTACTCTACCAAATATTTTAAATTAATATTTACAAATAAATAGGTGTATGCTAAGATTGAAATCATAAAATTCTAACAATTCGAAATAATAGTAAGTCAAGGTGATGAACATGACCTTGTCAACCGGTCAATTTAAGCAAGAGTTAATTAAAGACTATAATACGATAAACCTTAGGATGTTTGACATTGGTGTCAAAAGTCAAAAGGTTGATCTATTAGGGGAAAAAGTGATCATTTTTGCCAATCATAAACGAATCTCCTCTCTCAAATATTTGGACGAAAATAATCGCTTGATCACTCGGTTAGTCGATGTGGCCATCATTGATTCTTTCAAAATGGAATTAAAGACAATCATGGAAAATAAATACGGGATGAAGGTCCTTTCAATTATGAAAGATTATGACCCAGATATTGAAACTTCTGTAACGATTATTATCCTTGATCAAGATGCTAAAAACTATATTTCCGGTTAACACCAAAATCGTGACTGGTAGAATGAACTCTTAATCGAGTGCAGTACAACCGTCAATACGATCTAACAGATTAATTCTGTTTGATTTGTATTGGCGGTTTTTATTTTTTCTATAAAAAAGGAGGAAATGGAATGCAAACAGTAAGGGATGTATTAGAAGCTTTGGATCAATTAACAGGTGGCAGGGTGGTGAAATCGCTGGCGGATATATCAAGCGGTGATCATCCATTTGTGATCATGAAATCCTCCAATCTTCCAGGAAAGGATATCATTGAAACGCCGGGCCTCGTCTATGGCAGCCTTGATCAAAAGGTGAACAAAATCGCTGTAACCATGACCATGACAGAAGGCAGTATTGAATTGGCTGGCGCGACAGGAGTGGATGCAATTATTGCCCATCATCCGATAGCAGAAGCTGCTAATTCAGGAGGTGTCACTCTTAAAAATTATCTAGACTTATATAACATTGCCGCCTTTGAACTTCATGAGGCCTTCCATGGATTACATCCTGGAATCTCCTATCTGCACGGCCATCAAGCATACCGCACAGAAATATCCTATGGCGGGAATCATGGCAATGTATTATTTGTTGGCAAAACCCTTGATAACGTGAATACACTTGGAGACATATTAAATCGACTCGATCAGTATATGGGATTAAACGAAGAGGAAGCCTTATTATTTATGGAAAAAGAAATTCGCGGTGCCTCATCCATGACTGAAACGAGCTTGGTCACAAAAGGAAGAATTTTGCTAGGTAATGAGAATAGTCCTGTTCAACATATTTTGCACATTTTTCCTCATACAGGATTTTCACCGGAGAATTTAAGACAAGCCGTAAAGGAGCATCCAGAAGCAGACACAGTGATGGCGTCCATCAGCCGAGTATATGATGGACATGCATTAATTGAAACCGCCAAAGAGCAGGGACTCAATTTTATCGTCGGTAACTGTCATGTGTTGGAAATTTTGGAAAATGGGCTGCCCCTTGCCTATGCTCTCCAGTCGCTACTACCTTCTGTTGAAGTAGTCATTTTTCGTGAAAGAATTACGAGTACATCATTAAAAACAGTGGGAACACCGGAAATGAAGCAATATGCACAAGAGATGGCTTCACAGCACCTATTACCGAAAGCAATCAGTAATCAATAATTGTGAGGAGAGATGTAAATGAGTGAATTCAATGCTGAAACTGTACAAAAGATCCAAACCGTCCCAGCCCAGCAACCGGATAAGCGCAAATGGACACGAATCGAGCTTGTTGGGGTAGTTCTGGTTATTGCATCCTTGCTTGTTTTATTAATCTCACCTGGTACTCTCGCCGGTCTCTTTAACTCTGTCGTTGACCATGTATTTCCGACGGTTGTGAATGTCTTTTTAACAGGGACTGTCGGTGTCGCTATTATTGTGAGTGTTATTATCGGACGAACCTTGGAAAGATTAGGCTTTACAGACGCTTTGATGAGGCTGTTTATTCCGATTACGAAGCTTATGAAGATTAATTCTTCCGTTGTGATACCAAGTATTTATAATATCCTCGGTGATATTAATGCTGCTGGAAAAATTGCAGGCCCGATCTTAGTCCGTTCAGGAGCAACAAAGGATGAACAGAAAATTGCGGTGGCAACAATGGTTCAGTCGCAGCAATCCTTTTCCACCTTTATGTTAGGACTAGTAGCCTTAACTGCTGTTGGAGTCAATGCCTTTATCATTGTGGTATTAGCAGTGTTTATTCCCGTTATTGTTGTCCCTTGGCTCCTTTCCAAAACGGTTTATCGTAACACAAAAGCAGTGAAATTGGAGGATTTGCCAACGTTCACTCCTGATACAAGATTTTTACCTACTTTGTTTAACGCTGCCCGGGAAGGTGCAGAGCTTTTGTTCCTGCTTATTATCCCTGCTGTCGCAGTCGTCTTTGCGGTGATTGGGGTTTTAGACTATATTGGTATATGGTCATTTATTGAATCTGGTCTTTCCACCGTTCTTCTGGCCTTAAATATCGATCCAGGGACGGGCATCCTATCCATTTTAGCAAGCCCGACTTTAGCGATGGGCAAACTAGCTGAAATAGCAACGACATTGGATCCTCGATTAGTGATCGGTTCCTTTATTTTGGCATCATCTGGGCTTCCGTTATCAACCGTATTTGGACAAATTCCAGTTATATGGGCAGCAAATTCAGATTTAAGTGAAAAAGAAGCCATGGGAGCTGCAGCGTTAGGTATTGCCATGCGTCTTATCACAGCCTTTTTACTTGTATTGATCCTTTCGCCCATTTTACTTTAGGTGAATGGAATGTGCTTCTCGATTTGACCTGAAATATCTAAGTGAAAGTCAGTAGGTGAAATGGTTTTGAATGCATGTGGGTCTAGATAAAGAGGAACGCGAATTTCATCCTTTGCGTCTTGTATAACAAAGTGGAGAAAACTGATTTTTTTCATCTGCGCTGCCAGTTTTTCATTCGAAATGGTTAACGCTAGACCTAGATTGGGTCTCTTCTGGTCAGGATATGGAATAGGTACACAAGGAATCGATTGCAGCGGCTCATATGAATTGGTCGTAATGGTTGATAAATGATGAATTCGGCCAGTTGCCGCTATTCTTTTATTGGGTAAAATCAATCGATCCACTTGGTAAACATCCTTTCCTGCAGAAGAGGCCCATTTTTTTCCTTGTTGTATTATATACATCGAAAAATGATAACCAGGCAGAACGGCAAGTGCTTGATGAGCAAACAACTCAAATCCAATGGATATCAACCCTATCTCCCCCACTCACGCATGTTAAGGGTCAGAGGGACAGGTCCATCGACCCAGAAAGCTTTGATGCTGCTATGCACCCTGGTGTAGATTCTATTAAAAGGGACCACGACATTAAATATACCTAATCGTTTTTTTCCTTCGACGTTTTTTCATAGCCTTTAAGATAAAACCACCTTTAAAGTATCTTGGTTCATAAGCAATAATAAACGCTTGAGGCTCATATTCTTTAATCATTTCAATTAAACCTTCTTCTTGGTTTCGCTTTGTAATGATCTCTAATTTATAACGGTCAGCATCTTTTCCTTCGGCAACATAAACCGTAACGCCATATCCTTCTTCGCGCAATTGATCAATTAACGCTTTGTTTCTATTGGTCAAAATTACTTGTAACGTAATGTATCCAATTGCCATTTCTTCTTCAATTTTTGAACCGATTAAAATACCGACACTAAAGCCTACTGCATAAACAATCATCGAAATTATGCTTTGTTCCCCCGTTAACACAATGGACAAGCCGAATACATAAATGACTGATTCTAAGAAACCGAACAAACTTGCATTAACTCGGTATCCTTTAACAAGCATAATGGTACGAAGACTGAATATCGGGACATATATCAATTGCAGAAGTAAAATTAAAAGAACATCTTTCATTTTTATTACCCCGCTTTTATGATTAAATTGAGACAAATCATAACTAGGTTGAACCCCTCGAAGAAAAAAAGAACCTACCAGAAAATTCTGAAGGATTTATTCATAAAACAGATTTATGTAGAGGTCATTAACACTAAATATATGAAATAAAAAATCACATTATACATAAAAAAGTGCACAGGCAGCATCCCCTTCTGGATGATGCCTGTGCACTTTAATATTTATTTTGGGTCAACGAACCTGTCCCCTCGACTCACTAAATATTATATGGATGACTATTGCTTTGATTTTCTACTATTCCATTTTATAGAGCCAAATGTATCGTGAGGATGGGCTTGTGATTGAAGTTTTCTATATTCATTCTCTAATTCTGAAAGTAATAACCCATAAAGATGCTCGTCATCTTTCTTATAAACATCATAAGCAATCAGTTTCTCGATTAAGTTTTTCCGCCTCTCTTCCACACCTTTCCGAAGAATATCACCCATGCCAATCACCCCTTCATATTCATTCATAAAAATATGCATCCGCCTATCTCTAATGTATTGTTATAGTCCTAAAAATATTTGAAATAATAAGCCTATTATTTTTTAAAGTTTGTAACATAAAAAAATCAAATAAGTTAAGTATGAATTAAATGTATAATGTTTTAGTAAGTGGATGTCGCCTGGCACCTTATTGTTTTGGACCATATCGGGACGAGAAATCCGTCCCCATGGACCTTAGTTTTTGAATACTCCTAATAATCCCGCCATAGCCTGTGCAGCGGCAAAGATTCCCGGATAATGCATCGTGGATTTGCTCATCGTCCGGCACCGGATTCTTTTCAAGCAGAGCTTTTACCGCCATAATCATTCCCGGTGTACAATAGCCGCATTGATATCCCCCTTCTTCAAGAAAAGCCTTCTGAATCGGGTGCAAGCCATTTTGACTTAACGCTTCGATGGTCACAATTTCTTTTTCATCTAATTGGTAAGCCCGGACTAAACAAGAGTTTACCAGTTTCTCATCCATTAAAACGGAGCATGCACCACAGCGGCCAATTTCACACGAAATTTTCGTCCCTGTTAACGTGAAATCCTCTCTCAAAATGTCTACCAGACGTTTTGTCGCTTCCACTTGCAGTTTCTGTTCCTTTCCGTTCACAATCAGAGAAATGGTTATGATTTGCTGTTCATAGGAATGCTGTGGATACTTCGCCTGTTTTTCTACCATTCGATCATCCTCCTTGTTTGCAGAAGCTCTTCTCGAGCAACTGGCAATTTCGTTACCCAATGACCGGTTGCGTTATAAATCGCTCTTGCAATTGCAGGGGCAAGGGCGATTGTTCCAATTTCCCCAACTCCCCTTGGTCCATATGAATCGCCTTCCCATAATTCTTCAATGGCCTTCAAATGCATATTCGTAGGAATGTCTTGAATCCCTGGTATCATATAGGTGTCAAGGTTTTCTGTTACATACCTGCCTTGGATCATCCGCGCTTCTTCTAAGAGGGAATAACCCAAGGCCATAATTGTTCCACCTTCGATTTGGCCCAAATAACCATTTGGATTCACAACCGGGCCAGCGGATACAGCTTGGTCGATATCGACGACTTTTACCGTACCGGTTAAAAGATCCACTTCTACTTTCACCGCCACTGCAGCAAACGAATATAAAAAATGTCCACCTGGGATAGAATCAGGAGTTGTCGGAAAGTCGAATCTCGTCTCTACACTAATCGATTGATCCATTGTTTCATAAGAAAGCTGTTTAAAAGTAACAGCCAGTTTTTCAACCCCATTATCACGGAGCCAGACACCGTTGTCGTTAAGAAATAATTGTTCTTTCGGATAACCTGAAGCTTGTGATGCCTTTTCAAGCATTTTCTCAATAAATGGGCCCTTTAGCAGCTGCAGACTGTGCCATACCATACTCGTTCCTCGTGATGCTGTTGAAGAACCTGAGGACGGAACTTTATCCGTATCACCAATCACAATGACCAAGTCCGCAGGTGAACAGCCGATGATCTGTGTTGTTAAAGTCTCTATAACTGCTAATAGACCTTGGCCGATTTCTTCAAACCCAAAAGAGATTTCTATTTTGCCAGCTTTATTTAAAGATATTTTCCCTCCTGCCGGATCTAATCTCCCGAATCCTAGACCGCCTCCATGCATGCTGATTGCTGCCCCAACACCGATTTTCTTCCAGCTTTCCTTTTTAATTTCTTTTTCCATTTTCAGTAAAGGAGACTTAGAAATCTCTTCTAATACAAGTGCATCTCCGTTTGTTGGAGCTATTTCTTGACCGACAGGGCCTGGATCGGTTGGTTTACGGAGATTGATCCTCCTCATCTCGATGGGACAAATGCCAAGCCGATCGGCTAGTCGATCGATTTGTCCTTCCAAAGCAAAGGTAATCTGGTTTCCGCCAAAACCACGGAACTCACCAGCTACCCCATTATTAGTAAAAATGGAAAATCCTTCTGTTTCTATATTCGGAATCCTGTAAGGACCGGCTGCATGTTCTACTGCAAAATCCAGCACAGCGGGTCCAAGTGTGGCATACGCACCAGTATCTGCAATGATTCTTACCTTGTGCGCAAGTATCTCTCCTGTTTTAGCCACACCTGTTTTCATGGTTATCTTCATCGGGTGTTTTTTTATACCTGATCGAACAGACTCCCGTCTTGATTGATGAATTTTTACCGGACATCCGGTTTTGAACGCTAATAGTGCTCCATAAGGCTGAACATTCAACTCATCCTTCCCTCCAAAGGACCCGCCCATCGGACTTGAGATTACTCGAATCTGTGTTTCGGGTAGATTTAAAATGCGAGCCAATTGAAAGCGATCCTTGTATCCATGCTGTGTTCCAGCATAAATGGTTAATCTGCCATCTTCCTCCGGGACAAAAACCCCACCTTCTGTTTCCATATAGGCATGCATTTGCCTCGGCAGCAGATACGTTTCTTCCACGATCACATCACATACTGGAAATGCTTCCTTGACATTTCCATTCACATAGTTGGCATGGTGAAGGATATTTCCGTTTGGATGAAGGGGAATGCTAGAGGGATCGAGTGCTTTCTCGGGATCTTCAATGATTGGGAGCGGTTCATATTCAACTTCAATCGCTTGAAGGGCCTTTTCAGCTATTTCCGGCGTTACAGCAGCAACAGCGGCAACAGCATCTCCCACATAACGTACAACTGTATCACAAAGTACCGGTTGATCTGGAAAAATCAAACCAAACCCATTGAGGCCAGGCACGTCCTTACTGATAATAACAGCCTTGACACCCGGAACCTGTTCTGCTTTTTCTACTGATAGGTTACGAATTTTTGCGTGGGGATATTTACTGCGAAGAATCTTTCCGTAAAGCATTCCTGGAACATGTAAATCTGTTAAATAGGATAGACCTCCCGTCACTTTTTCGAATCCATCAGGACGGATACGGGATGATTTTAAATTACTTGACGTATGTTTCACCATTTTCTTCCCTCCAGTTTTCCCATTCCGCCATAAAAAGGTTGGCAGCCACTTTTCGTCGATAGTCCGCTGAAAAAAATGCATCTGAAACCAGCTCGTATTCCTTTAAAAGTTCTTCATAAATTTGTTGGGGCTTGATGGTATCTACTAATTGATTGTTTAATAGCCTTTCGCTCCTTTTCAATCTTTTCGGCACTGAGTCTCCTCCGCCGGCTGCAAGATGAATGAACTCAACTCGATTCTTATCGATCGAACATACTCCTGCTATCGTAACGACAGAAGCGGAAAAAGCCTCCCTTCGTCCAACCTTTTTAGAAAATTGGTAGTTTCTGAAAGATGTTTTTGGCTCAGTTAAGATAATCTCCAAAATAAGAGAATCTTCGTTCTTTTGCAGCCAGCTCTCTAATCGTTCTCTTTTGATTTCATTTCCGTTAAAGTAAGAAACCTCTGCATCCAATGCTAATAAAGCGGGAATCGTATCACCCGTGCGATTGGCAATGTTCCCACCAATTGTTCCGATATTTCGAACGGCAGGGGCAGCAATCGTTCCAATCATGTCAGATAATAAAGAAAAGGTTTCTTTTATCAGTGGATGATTCTTGCATTCTGCCAATTTAGCGAAAGCACCAATATGAATTGTAAAGGAATCTTTCTCTAACCTTGAATCTATCTGATGGTATTCCCTTATGTCCCCAAGATTAATTAAGTGAGGCGGATATGGTACTCCCTTTTCCCATTTTGTCTGCAAAAAGGTTCCTCCAGAAATAAAAACAGCCTGGTCCTGTAAGGATGTCTTTATATCCCATGCTTCCCCTATATCTTTTGGTGACCATACTTTTGTTTCTAATATCCTCATATTCAAACCATCCCACCCTCCTTAAGCGCTTTTTGATAATCTGCTTTTGTATCAATATCAAAAAATGCCTTCTGATCACCACCTGTAATCGTAATGCCAGCATATCTGTTATTTCTTATAAGCTGTCGGGCTCCTTGGTCACCGTTTAGTTCTAATAGTTTCGTAAATACACTTTTTGAAAATAAGACAGGCGGTCTTTTCAATCCATCGTATTCGACGGCTACATATTCAGGTAATCCTCCAAGTTCGATTGTCCTCCGATAGGTACAGATCATTTCATTTATCAGTTTTGATGTTAAAAAGGGTTGATCACCTAATAAGATAACGACGGCATCTGCTTCACGTTTTATCGCTTCTTCTATACCCGCTTTTAATGAATAGGCCTGACCTAGCTGGGAATTTTCACATGTACATGCTGTCCAGCGACTTTTCCAATCCTCTTCCTTTAAACGAGAATGAATCCAGTCTGATGAATCCTCTTTCTTTTTCACAACGAGTACATGATCGAGCTTGGATTGAATGGCTGCCTTTAGACTTAAACTACCAATATTTGGCGACCCAAGAGGCAGAGCAAGTTTATTCACTCCCATTCTGCGGCTATAGCCGGCGGCTAACAAAATACCGATGATTTGAAGCCTGCTCATATCACAGCCTCCCTTTTCGTTTTCACGATCGTTCGATTTAACTGTATCAGTTCTGCCATGACACTAATGGCGATTTCCTCAGGACCTTCTGCACCAATTGCTAATCCAACCGGTGAGTATACATTTTGCGGAAGTTCTTTTCCACCCATTAATCTGGACGTCCGTTCCTTCGATCCAATAATGCCGATGTACTGTAATGGCTTACCTAGCAAATAATGCAAAGCTTCTTTATCACGTTGAAAGTGATGGGTCATCAAGATGACAAAATCATGGGGATGAAACTCGAATCCTGGAAATATTTCAGTTGGAAACCCCGTCAATAACACATCTGCATGTGGAAAGGTTTCTTTATTACACAGTGCAGGCCGCCAATCTGTAATCGTCACTGAAAATCCTGTTCTACTGGCAAAATAGCTGAGTGGAATCGCGTCTGGACCCGCTCCAACGATCAAAAGACGGGGTTTTGGATGAAACCAGTGAAAAAAGCAGTGACAGGAAAGTTCCTCTATGTAGTGAATTCCGCTGGCTGCAGAATCGACGTTCTTCATTAACAACAATACTTCTTTTACAAAATGATTTTCCCCATTTCCCCAGTAATTGTCTTCATCCACTATAAAAACAGATTCAGAAACCGAGTATTCAGACGAAAGCTTTTTGACCGTTAATACAGATTTGCCTTTTAAAAGCCGTTCGTGCATTTTTTGAAGATACAGCCTAGAAGGGGCATCTATTTTTTCCAACAACACCCGAATCCCTCCGTTACATCCGGCTCCCTGCCCCCAATCTAGGTCGTTTTCACTTTTCATATTATAGAAAAAAGATTGCGATTGGCCTTTTTTCAGTCCTTCAGCCCGCAACCGTACATCTTCTTCTAAACAACCCCCGCTTAACATTCCTACAAGTTTTCCTTGTTCCTGAATCAGCATCGTTGTGCCTTCTTTTCGATAAGCAGAGCCCTCCACATCGATCACCGTAGTTAACACATCATTTTCAGAGGGTGCCACCTGTAAGATCTGATGAATATTATCCATCTATCTGCACCTCTTTCATTTCGGGTTTGTGGTATGTTTGATTTATTTGCTGAATTCCCCATCCGCACCCCTTACCCCTATTAGGTGCTTTAAAGATCTATATTTTTCAAATATTATGTCTTATTTCAAATTTCATTTCCACTTTTGCGTAAGATTTTCTTACATAATCATTCACGTAAATATAAACATGGGGACGGTTCGAGATTGCTGAAAAGTTTGAATTTCAAGTGGTGATATTTATAGTAGGGCATCAGATTGATATGACATGCCTATTAGTTTTTTTGGAAAATCTTTCAGTAAGGACCCTCTATTTTGACAACCTTAATCGATTACCATTGAAGTCTGTCAGAATCATCCCTCTTTTTTGACCACACTAATAGTTTTCTGGAAAATTCGTCTCAATAAAGCGTGTACCCTCATAATCAATTGTAAAAACGCAAATTAACCTTCACAAATTTCTGTATTGTTTCAATATCATAGGAGTACTTTATAGAAATTATTACAATTTTACTCTCTTAAAAGTCCGGCTTTTTCAGTGACCTCGGACGTTTATTGCTTTTCTAGGGCATTATTCGGTGATTCCCAATATAAAAAGCAATCCCTCTAGAGATTTAACTCTAGAGAGATTGCTTTATTTGATGATTAAAACAGCAGATCCTTCCCGACGGGTTATCTAGGAATCACCGAATCGCTGGATAGTTCACTTGAGTTCTATACTTCACCCTATTCAACAGCTAATTCCTTTTCAATAACTTCTTTTAAATCAATTTGGTATTTATCCGTTCGAATGCTTACTTTTCTTAAATTCTCACCCAATGAAAATGGATCTTTATAGTATGGTGTAATGTAACTTAGTTCATTGTATCCGATATGAAGCATCCCGTTAAAGAAACCTAAGGAATCAATATTTCCGATTACTCCTTCGCCGATAAGCACATCATTAGCATATAATGTAATTTTCCCTTGATTGTTTGCTAGTTTTTCATGTCTTATCGATAGACGATAATCTCCTAAACTAAACTTTTCTTTAGAATGTATGACATACTCTTGAATATTTTGATTATTAAAGTAGAAATAAAGCTGGCCTTCTTTAATAAAGCAGCTAATGCCGCCACTATTATCGCCATGGGCGAGAATAACTCCTTCAGTCCCTTCTGTAATATGAACATCAGCTGAAATCTCAAAGTCCTTATTTCGCAAGTCCGGAGCTACGGATCCATGGAATGGGGCTTCTGTCGGATATAACACTCTGAAAGTTGGCTCAAAGGACTGCCTTTTCAATTTGTTCATTCCTTCAAGCTTCTTATCTAATGTGCGTCCATCTAATGGAAATACCCCATAAGTTTCAGCTTCTTTATTCCAAAGGTTGATCAATTCCTGAAGTTTTTCAGGATATGCATCAGCTAGATTATTCATTTCTGTAAAGTCTGCATCTGTGTGATATAATTCCCAAACATCTTGATCAAAATCTCCATTCGGAGTATGAGCAGAAACAGCTTTCCAGCCATTGTGCCAAATTCCGCGATTTCCAATCATTTCGTAATATTGAGTTGTTTTACGAGTCTCACCATTTTTTTCTAATGTGTAAAGCATACTTGTACCATGAACAGGTTGTTGCTTTACTCCTTTATACTGCTTTGGCATCTCTAATTCTAGTAATTCTAGTACAGTAGGAACAATATCAGTCACATGATGATATTGCGTACGAATGGTACCAGGGTCTTTGATTTTTTCAGGATAACGGATAATTAACGGATCACGGACACCGCCTTCATGTACATAGGATTTATACCATTTTAATGGTGTGTTTCCTGCATAAGCCCATCCCTTTGGATAGTGGTTATTTGCTTTTGGGCTGCCAATCTCATCAAGACGAGCTATTTTGGATTCAAGGGACTCATTTCTTCCATGCCAAGTATTAACAGTACCTTCCTCCCCACCCATTGCGCATGCACCATTATCAGACAAGAAAATAAATAATGTGTCTTCCAGACGGTTGATTTCCTCAAGGAATGAAACAAAACGACCAATATGATAATCCGTATGTTCTAAAAACCCTGCAAACGCTTCTTGAAGCCGAGCATATAGTTTTTTCTCATCATCTGATAGTTCATCCCATGCTTTAATATCTGGATTGCGTTCTGGCAGCACTGCATCTTTTGGAATTAAGCCAATCTCTTTTTGACGCTGAAACCATTGTTGACGAATCACATCCCAGCCTTGATCAAATTTCCCTTTATATTTATCAATAAACTCTTTCGGTGCATGATGCGGAGCATGTGGTGCTCCATAGGCTAAATAGAGAAAAAATGGTTTATCTGGTGCTTCTGATGTTTGATTTTTGATATAGGAAATAGCTTTATCTGTTAAATCCTCCGTAATATGGTAGCCTTCTTCCGCAGTATTAGGCTGACGAATTCGATGGTTATCTTCAACTAAGTCCGGATTCCATTGGTTCGTCGCCCCTGGTAAGAAGCCATAAAATTTTTCAAAGCCTCGACCAAGCGGCCAATTATCAAATGGCCCTTTATTCGTTTGTTCCTTTCCTGGTGCTAAATGCCATTTACCAACGGCAAATGTATTATAGCCGTGCTCCACAAGAACTTCACTTAATAAGGCACTATCTTTTCTAATTTTTCCACGGCTATGCGGAAAGCCGCTATCGTATTCTGATACAAAGGAAACTCCCACAGAATGCGGATTTCTTCCTGTTAATAAAGCAGCTCTAGTTGGTGAGCAAATGGCTGTTGTGTGAAAGTTATTATAGCGAAGTCCTTCTTTAGCCAGTTGATCAATATTGGGAGTTGAAATGGTTGACCCATAGCATCCTAATTGTGAAAAACCAAGGTCATCTAAAAGGATGACGACTACATTTGGTTTTTTCTCGGATGAACTTTCGTCACCAGGCCACCATGGTGTTGATTCTTCAACAGTTTTAGCAATCTTTCCTTGAAATGTTTCATCTATATATCTGCTCATTAACGTTCCTCTTTCCTTTATTTTTTGACTACGTTATATCGTTTTAAGACAACTTTTCCAAATTGATTAAATACACGATCCATCAAGAAGCCCATTAATCCAAGGATAATAAGACCTACAAAAATCCAATCTGTTTTAAAATACAAACGTGCATTCCAAATCATATAGCCAATCCCTTCATTGGCTGCGACCATTTCTGCCCCAACAATAGCCATGAAAGAGGATCCCATCGCAAGTTTTGCACCAGTGAAAATATAGGGAAGTGATGCTGGTATGATGACATGGACCATGATTTGCCACTCAGATGCACCCATACTTCTGGCTGAACGAATTTTATCATCTTCAACCGCCTGCACACCTGTAATGGTGTTAATCGTGACAATAAAGAAAGTTGCATACATAATAAGAAAGATTTTAGATTGTTCACCAATCCCAAACCAAAGCATAAATAACGTAATAAAAGCAAGCGGCGGGATGAAACGAACAAAATTGATAATCGGATCAAATAACGATCGAAGAAACGAAACACGACCAATTAATAGTCCAATTGGAATGGCCACTAGATTTCCTAGTATCCACCCGGTAATTACCCTCAAAAAACTGACCCATATATATAAGAAGAGGGAGCCGCCCTGACTAAGGTCAATAGCTCCTTGCCAAACAGCTAATGGACCTGGTAGAAATTGAGGATCCGAGAAACCTGCGGCAATACTCCATATGACAAGGACAAGCACCCAGGCAATTACACCGCTTTTTAATAACTTTTTTACAAAACCAAAACTAGGATTCTTCTTTTGACGAACAATCTCTTGCTCTATGATTATTTCATTTTTAACCGAACTCATTTTTTTGCCTCCTTTCAATCAAAATGAGCTTGAATGTTTTGATAATAACGATTGAACTCTTTATCAGTGAAACTTCTTGGAAATGCAAGCGGTATATCATAAATATGATCAATTTTCGATGAAGGTCCAACAGACATAACACCAATCCTTTGACCTAGTAATAACGCTTCTTGAATATCATGGGTAACGAAGATGACTGTTTTATTCGTTTCTTTCCAAATTCGGACTAGCTCCGTTTGCATCGTTCTTCGAGTCATGGCATCAAGTGCCCCAAATGGTTCATCCATTAGTAAGATGTCAGGATCATTTGCTAAGACACGTGCTAATTGAACGCGCTGCTTCATTCCACCAGAAAGTTCTCTTGGGAATTTGTTTTCATGCCCTTTTAAACCGACTAATTCAATAAAATAAGTCGATATTTTATTACGATTATCCTTTGGTGTTTTTTTCATTTTTAATCCAAATTCCACATTCTCTTTAACGGTAAGCCATGGAAATAAGGCTGCATCTGCCTGCTGGAAGACAACTCCCCGATTTCTTCCAGGCTTTTTTACTTCCTCCTGATCAACAAGAAGATCTCCAGATGTTTTTTCAATGAAACCAGCAATCATACTAAGCAAAGTAGATTTACCACATCCGCTTGGACCAAGCAATATAAAGAACTCACCACGTTGGATCGATAAATTAATATTTTCTAATACATAATGACTATTATTAAAGGATTTAGATAAGCCCGAAATCGAAATAGTTTCAGGAGCTTTAATGACTTCCTCTATTAAAGTACTCAATTACCTTCACTCCTTGTTATTGATAGGTTACTAACTCTGGAAAGGCCTGTTTTAAAGGGTCCAGCATTAATTTATCTTTCAAATCAAATGACTCTTTTAGCAGTCCTTTCTCTTCTATCCAATTTTTCATCTCTTCAAGATGCTCGACATCTTCTTTCGTAAAACCAAGTACATAGTTCTGTCTTTCAATATCTTTCAAAGCATCGTCTGCTGGTATTTTTAATTGCTCAAAGGCTAGGTTTGCCGTATCTTCCTTATTACCTTTTACATAGTCAATTCCTTCATTTAAAGCTTTGAATAGATTTGCAATGGCTTCTGGATTTTGTTCTACAAATGTTCGATCCGCAAGAAGGTAGCTATCAATGCTTACTCCTGCTCCAAGCAAATCATCTATTTGGTGAACACCCTCAATTGCTTTAAATTTCTCTAAAAGAGCGCCACTCGCCCAAACGGCTTCGATATCACCCTTTTGCATACCCACAATGGCTTCATCTGGCGTGCTGTATGGAACAAACTCAACATCTGTCTCTTTCAATTGATTTTTTTTCAAATATTGAGACCAAACATATTCGTTTACCGTTCCTTTATTAACTCCTATTTTCTTCCCTTTCAAATCACTAGGTTTGTTTATATTGCCTTTTACAAGGAGCTGTTGTTCTTTGGATGATTTCTCGTTAGCTCTTGTAAGTGTTCCGATAATGACTAAATCTCCCTTAGCTATCGAATTGATGGCAACATAATCTGCTGCCAGCCCAGTATCTGCTTGTTTTGTTAAAACAGCATTGATTGTATCAACCCCCATAGCAAAATTAGAAATCTGTGCTTCAATACCATACTTTTCAAAATATCCTTGTTTTTCAGCCGTTCGAAATTGAAAAGAGCCGCCTGCTGCCGTATCAATCGCCATTCTTACTTGAACGGTTTCTTTTCCACTGCTTTTCTTACCACTTGTAGTTTCACTTGAAGAACTAGAGCATCCAGCTATAACTAAACTGGCAATGATAGATAGAGCGAATAGAAATAAACGTACTTTTTTCATCCTGTTTTCCTCCGAATGTTTATTATTTTGCACATCGAAATCCCATGTGCCCGGTAGAACTGTCTATTGTGTTAAACGTGCGTGCAGAAATTCTGTATCGGTTGCAATATGATTCATGACAAAGATAAGAACCGCCTTTTATGAGTTTCATAGAATCATCTGTGAGAAA
Source organism: Niallia oryzisoli (assembly GCF_036670025.1). NCBI lineage: Bacteria > Bacillati > Bacillota > Bacilli > Caryophanales > Bacillaceae > Niallia > Niallia oryzisoli. The sequence goes on from NZ_CP137640.1 coordinate 4,044,804, forward strand.
AGAATTCTTGTTGCCCGGTTGAGTTGAGAAGGTATCTTCACACCATTCCCATACATTGCCTGACATGCTATATAGGCCAAATTCATTCGGTTGGAAGTGATCGACTGGAGCGGTACCTAAAAACCCATCTTCTTTTGTATTAACATGTGGAAATTCCCCCTGCCAGATATTACAGTGATGTTTATCATCTTGATGCAACTCATTTCCCCAAGGATATTTCCGATCTATTACTCCACTTGAAGCGGCATATTCCCATTCCGCTTCAGTTGGAAGACGTTTCCCTGCCCATTTACAATAAGCTTGTGCATCATTCCATGACACATGGATAACCGGATGATTCAAACGATCAGCAATAGACGAATGGACACCTTCTGGATGCTTCCAAGATGCACCTTGGAGGGCAAACCACCAAGGTGTAGTTTCTGGTGAACCAATAATATCCTTTTTATGATCTTCATTTACAAATAAATGAAAGACAAATGACCAACCGTATCTCTCTGCATCTGTGCTATAACCTGTTTCCTGGATAAATTGATTGAATTGTTCATTGGTAACTGCATATTGGTCCATATAAAAGGATGGGACCATGACCCTTCTTCGCGGGTATTCCCCATCTTCACCAGAGCTATCTTCATCCTCTGAACCTAGTAAAAATTCACCTGCAGGAATCAATACCATATCACTGGTATTGACGCTCATACTGGTTTCAGAAATACGATCCTCTTTATCTATTAATAACGATTGATTTCTTGAAACGGAGCAACAAGATCTGCTATTGGATGTTGTCATTTCAGTCACACTCCGTTGTTATCTTTCTTTTTCTTCGTTTCATCAGTAGTTGCAACGCAGAACGCTCCCTCTTCATAGGAGAAAGTACCTTGAACGGTCACCACAGATTCAGTGCCAATCCCTGCAGCATTTGGTACTCTAAATACTGTAATATCTAGAGGCGCAATTTCTTTTTCAACTGGTTTTTCCAGTTGTGGAACCCATTCATATGGAACTCGATAGGCACGGTAAACCATGTTGGAGTTCCTACTATTTTTATAAGGAGATAGATACTCCCAAACAAGTTCATGTTCACGAGTGACTTCGAATATTCGCCCATCCGCACCTTCAGTAATTAATGTGTTTCCGTTTGGCAGTCTTTGTGCTGAACTAATATAAGGACTGTAAAATCGATAAGAATCCAATGGTGCTTGGAAACCGGCTTCCGTTGGTGTATATTGCCACTCGATTTCAAGTGTGACTGGATTAATTTCTAATATTCTTGAATGATCTCGGACAGCATTCTTTCCACCATAAGGAGAAGCAGGATTTGGAAGTCCATAGCCTGCCCAGCCACCGTTATCAAATACAAGTAGATTGCCTTCACCAGGCAAACCTTTCGGAATGATATGCGCATGATGCTGACCAATAATCCATCCTAGGTGCTTCACATCAGGTGTTGAATAATCAGGTCCAAGTTTCCAAACAATATTTCCTGTCTTTTTATCTATTATGGCAATAATATTCGATTCTCTCGCATCCCAAATAATATTGTCAGGGTGGAATCGTTCGTCGCCTTGATCATAAAATTTATTTGGTCCAATCGTTGACATCGAATTTATATGCATCCAATCTCCAGCAGTATTTCCGAATAATCGTATGTTCGGATCTCTGAATAGGACATTTTTTGCACTTTCGTCAAAACCAAGCTCTTCAAAGTGATCACTGACCGCCCACTCCCAGATAATATTCCCTTCCCAATCCACTTCGAGAATCACATCATCTAATAGTGGTTTATCGGAGATTTCCGGTTTTTGAACATTTCTATGTGCTAAAATTAATGTTTTTCCTTCATTGGTTTTTGGCTCCAAACCTGGGACATAGTATCCAACTGGGTTCCCTTCTCGTTGATAATCATGGTGTTGTCTTGCCATCCACTGAGGCTCATGGTCAGGGTCTTTAAGGAACTCATGCCGATCAAATTTCCAGACGATATTTCCTTCCCAATCAACTTGAACAAGATCAGCTTCATCCTGGTATCCATACTTTGGATCTCTTTCAGATGTACTTCCTAAGACATAACCACCAGGTAATATTTTGTTAGGAAAACCGCGGAGTCCCTTCCATAAGTGAACTTCACTGCCATTCATATCAATTAATAAAGCTCCTAGATTTGCAGCTTGATAGATTGTATAGCCACTCCATGCTTTTTTCGGATTATAAACTGTTGCTCCCGTCGGATAAATTGTTGGATGCCCCATCACTTTCCACTCCTTTTTGCTTATTTCATTAGACATTTTTAGTTTTAGTGAGTTAAGATAAATTTCATTATTTTTAATATTAAAAATATTGTTTGTGTATTTGGAAGCAATACGTCAGATTTTTTTCTTACACTCATTCTCATTTGCTATTTCATTTATAGTAGTAGAGAATCGTTCTATATTCGTAATCAAACGTCGATACCCATTGATCTGTTCCTTCATCTCTTCCTGTGAAAATCCATTGAACAAAACGGAAATACTATTCATTTTCAAGTAATAGTTTCTGTTTATAAAATCGCGGCCATCACCAGTAATGTCCAGCCACACGATCCGACGATCCTTCTTATGTCGTTTCCTAACAGCCAATCCCCTTTTTTCTAATTTATCGCAAAGTGCTGTGATTGCCCCTGAGGTAAAATCAAGCTCCTCTGCTAAGTCAGTTAATCTTTGCTCGCCATCCTTCATAATTTTTTCTAAAATCACGAAACTTGGCAACATAACACCTTCAATTTTAATTTTGTCGCGTTCCTTTACAAACTTCCGAACCATTTTACGAAACAACATATCAGCTTCTTCCAACAGTTCTTGCTCATTCGTTTCCATATCACCTTCACCCCAACCCTTATATAAAGAAAAAAGGCACGAATACCTTTCAGACATTCTTCATACGCGAATGTTGAAAAGTATTCGTGCCTTTGGTCGTCCAATCGGCTCCGAAACTATTTTATTGGCAAAATAATGAATAGTAAAATATTTTCTATATACATATTAATCAAATAATTCATATCTGTCAACTATGAATTAATTTTTTTATATTTCTTTTTTTATTCTTTGATGCTTTTTCTTTTACAAACCTTCAGTTGATGTAAAAAACAATACTTAATACCAAATCTGTATGTAAGTGTTTCTTTAAATAGAAGTCACGGATTAATAGGGAACACCAAAAAGAGAAGGAATCCGTTCCCTCTCTTTTTGGTTTTATTATGGCGTATTCATTTGATACTTTCCCGGCTTTAACCACTTTCCTCTTCGATTCTCATCAATAATTTTGCCATTTTCATATACGATTGACCCCTTGTTCATCGTAAGCTTAATTGCACATGGAAATGTATGCCCCATATAGATGCTTTGTTTATGTTTAGCAAAGAAGTTATCTTCTGTTACTGTAAATGACTCCTCCAATGATACAATGGCTAAGTCCGCATCCATTCCGACTCCGATTTTCCCTTTTGAAACTAGATCGAACCTGCTTGCAGGAGCACCAGCTAGTAGTCTCGCAACTTTTGTAATTGGAATCCGATATTGAACAGCTAATTCAATCAATGCTAATAAGGTAAATTGACCCCCGCTGATACCGCCCCATGCGTCAAATAAATGATGTGTGGCCGGATCTTTCATTGAATAAGGGGATGGAGAATGATCCGATGTAATCATATCGAATTTCCCATCTATCAATAACCTAATCAATTTTTCTTGTTCCCTTTTCTCACGTAATGGAGGAGCACATTTCGCAACAGCGCCTTTTTCCACTAAATCGTCATGATTGAATAACAGATAATGGGCACATGTCTCAACGGACACATCAATCCCTTCTGCTTTCGCTTTTTCAATTTGTTCAACTGCTGCAGCAGAGCTGATATGAACAAAATGCAGGGAGCAGCCCGTTACTTTTGCATAAGATAATGCACGATCCACCGCTTCTACTTCAGCAATAATCGGCCGGGATGCTAAATAATCATCAGCTGTTACTAAACCCAGCTCTTTCTTTTCCTTTGTTAAAAAGTCAGTTATCGCCGCACTTTCAGCATGCAGAGCAAGAATTTTATTTAATGAAGCAATCTCTTTCATGCCTTCTAACAAGGTAGGATCATCTACCCGTTCGAAATCTTCATTCCCACTGTCAGATAGAAAGGCCTTAAAACCAATGACACCATTTTCTGCGAGCCCTTTTAATTCACCGACATTTCCTGGTACTAGTCCACCCCATAAACCAAAATCCACAAGTGATTTTGCCTTACCATGCGCCGCTTTTTCAAATAATGCTGTCTTATTGACCGTAGAAGGAATTCCATTTAACGGCATATCAAAGTACGTCGTACCACCGCCTGCAGCCATCATGTTCGAACCTGTTTCAAAGCCTTCCCAAGAGTCCCGACCAGGGTCATTAAAGTGGACATGAACATCAATCATTCCTGGGAAAATATATTCACCTTCTGCATCTCGTTCTTCTTTACATGTCCCTGAAAGCTTATTTCCAATCTCTGCGATGACGCCATCTTTTATCGCAAGATCCGTTTTTATTACTTCATCAGGTAAAACTACGAAACCATTTTGAATGATGTGATCGTATTGTGCCAATTGTTTCAACCCCTTTCTTAAATTGCAGCCGTCTGTATACGTTCTGCCTCGTACACATCCAGTGCAGCTTGCAAGGCTTCCCCACGGTTCACACTTACTTTGTGGCGAATTAGAACAGCTTCTAATCCTCCAAGAACGGCAAGAACATTTTCTTTCCGGCAGCTATAACCCATCGTTCCGATACGCCAAATTTTCCCATGTAAAGGTCCAAAAGAGGAAGCAATCTCAATGCTAAATTCTTCAAGCAGCATGCTACGAACGGATTCACCATCTACCCCACTTGGAATTTCAACACATGCGACACCAGGAAGCTTATGATGAGCATCACCAAATTGCTTCAACCCCATCGCCTTAATACCGGCCACCAATGCTTTCTCATGAAGCTTATGACGGGCAAACCGGTTGTTTAACCCTTCTTCCAACACAAGACGCAATCCCTCATGCAAGGCATAAATCATCGAAGTGGCTTCGGTATGATGATTCAAACGTCTTGGGCTCCAGTAATCCATTAACATTCCTAAATCAAAATAATTGCTGGCAATGGCTAATCGACTGCGGTTATATTGTTGATCCTCTTCTGTTGCAATACCAGCCTCCACCTTTTTGCGCTCCAAGATGATTTTTTCGATTCGATCATTGAACGTGATCGGTGCCATTCCAGATGGAACAGACAAACATTTCTGCGTGCCGCCAATGATTCCATCGATATACCACTCATCTGTTTTTACATCGGCACCGCCGATCGACGCCACAGCATCGACAACTAGTAATACATCCTGTTCCCGGCATGCTTTTCCAATTTTGGCCAAAGGCTGCATCCTTCCAGTAGAAGTCTCACCATGTACGATAGCAACGATCTTAGGAGAAACCTTTTTCATTTCTTCAATCACGACTTGTGGATCAAACACTTCTCCCCATGGACACTGGATCGAATGAACTTCAGCACCATATCTTTCACAAATTTCTACGAGTAAATGACCGAATCGACCATATATAGGCACGAATACTTTATCACCTGGTTCAATAATGCTGGCTAAGAGCGCCTCATTTCCCGCACGTGATGTCCCATCGATTGGAAATGCCCAATGGTTGCTTGTTTGAAACACCTCACGCAGCATCTCCATTACTTCATTCATCAATTTTGTAAAAGCCGGATCGAACTGACCTAATATTGGATTGCTCATCGCTCGTAATACGCGAGGGTCAACCTCGACCGGACCTGGTGTCATGATCGTTCGATTTGGTGTATTCAATTCAAAATATGCCATTTGATTTCACTCCCATTAATAAGCTAATTGATATAAAACCTCGGTTAAAAGTTCGATTCCCATTTCTAACTCTTCTAAACTTGTAAACTCCTTTGGATTATGGCTGATTCCATCTTTACTTGGAACAAAGATTAAATTGGCAGGAATTTTGCTTGCAAAGACTTGCGCGTCATGGCCAGCACCACTAACGATATCTTGAAAAGGAAGATTTTTTTGTACAGCTATGTTCCTTATGACCTTTAGCAATTGTTCATCCATTGCAACAGGCGTAACGTCCATCCATTGCGAAAACTCGATTTCAGTATTTAAAGCCTCGGATAATTGGCGGCACTCTGAAAAAATCGCTTGACAATATTGATCCAATATTTCAGCCTTATGATGACGGATATCTAAACTGAACTTCACTTCCCCTGCCACCACATTTGGGACATTCGGAGAAACCTCTATTTTCCCAACAGTGGCGACTAAATGCGAGTCGATTTCCTTGGCTTTATTTGTTAAAAACGAAATAAGCTGTGATGCGGTCACTACTGCATCCTTTCTATAAGACATGGGGGTTGTCCCTGCATGATTGCTTTCCCCTTTGATCCGAACAAGGTAACGCCGCTGACCGACAATATGGGTAACAAGCCCAATCGTTTTTTGATTTTTTTCCAATACCATTCCTTGTTCAATGTGAACCTCTATAAATCTTTCAATATCCTTTCGAATAGGCGTTTGATAATAGGCAGGGTCAAAGCCTGCTTGCTTCATGGCCTCCAAAAAAGAGATCCCCTCTGCATCTGTTATGTTCCTTATATGATCAAGAGTATAAAAACCATTCGTATTTCTTGAACCCCAAAAGGTCAGCGGAAAACGACTTCCCTCTTCTTCACAAAAAGAGACAACTTCAATGGTTTTTTTTGGATAACCATAGGTTTCGAACAATCTTGATACAGCGATAAGGCTTGCAATGATTCCATAGGCTCCGTCATATTTACCGCCTTCTACCACTGTATCAACATGGGAACCTGTTAATATACAGGGACTTTCAACAGCAAGCCCCTGCAATTTTCCAAATAAATTACCTACACAATCAAAATAAGTATTCAGTCCGATTTGTTCCATTTTATGTTTTAAAGCCCTTTGTGCTTGGCACCAGGCTTTTGAATATAACAATCGAGTGACGCCTTCATTTTTTGTTTTTCCAAACGATGAAAGCCATTCAATCATTTCTTGGGTATTTTCCTTTTCCGCGTTTTGCAATTCCTTCGCATGAATGGCCATTCCCTTCACTCCTCCTTTTATTTATGTTATATTTTATAACATATTAATGTATTAATAGTTTACATACTTTTTAAAAAAACTTCATTAGCAGATATGTACAAATTTTCATATTTTTTTGTGCACGTTAACTAAATTGTGCTATTATATTCATCAAAATACTGAATTTTCAGAGTTATATAGCGAAAGAGGGGTTATTGTCATGAGGATTACTGAGCTTTTATCAGTCCCTTTATTAAAAGAAATGAGGTTGATTGCAGGTGAGTCTGGAAAAGAACGTGAAGTACATACCATTAATATGATGGATGCACCTGACATCATTCCATTTTTAAATCCGAATGAGTTCTTAGTGACAACTGCCTACCACATAAAGGATCAGCCCCATAGGCTGATTGAATTGATCAAAGCCATGTCTGATCAAGGCTGCGCTGCGTTAGGAATTAAAACAAAAAGGTATTTAGAAGCCGTCCCACAAGAGGCTTTAGATCTTGCTAATGAATTGTCTTTACCGATCATTGAACTTCCATTAGAATTATCACTTGGCGAAATTGTCAATTACACCTTACGAGCGATCCTAGATAGCCGGGCTGCAGAATTATCATCTGCCATAGAGTCCCATAAACAATTCACAAATATTATTATGCAAGGAAAAGGAATCCAAGTCTTACTTCAAGAATTAACGAAGCTGATCCATCGAAAGGTCAACTTAGTCGATCAGCACCTAATCCCTCTTCTTCAACCATACACAAAACTAGAAATTTCTATTATAAAAAGCGACCTTGAAAAAGAGATAAAGGGCTTTCCGTTATCAAACAACACGAATATTACCTTTTCAATGATTGCATCAAAGGAAACATATACCCTATTCCCTGTAAATATGAGCGAGAAAAAAATCGGTTTTCTTTTAGTAGTAGGAGCCATCCCACAAGAAGATCATTTAACGATCCTGACAATCGAACAGGCGATTAATGTACTATCCTTCACTCTCATGAAAGAACATGCACTAAAGCAACACGCAAGAAATATCCGTAATGATTTTTTTCTTCATTTTTTAGACGGAGCATTTTCCGTTCATGATGAAATCATCAATCGAGCAAAAGAATTTTCCCTTCAAAATGAGCGTGACTATATTTGCGTGGTTGGAAAGATGGACAATGATGAAAATTCCTATTATACGTATACCCAGCGCCAACAAAAAGCGGACAATCTATTCGAATATATGGAAGATCTGATTCATCCTACCATCTCAAATGTCCATGTCTTTACAAAAAGCGAAAACTGTATTTTATTATTTGAGGTTCATGATCAAAACGTAACACCTCACCAAGGACATGATCATATATTACGGTACATCCAAGAAAAAATAGCCGTCGCATTTGGTCACACCGTCTCCTTTGGCGTTAGCAACATTTGTCATTCGTTTATCCAACTTAGAACAGCCTATCAAGAGGCGTTTGAAGCTCTCTCACAAGGTGAGTTAGCAAAGAAAACCGGATTCATCCATACCTTTCGAACAAAAGATATCATAGAATTATTGCGGCTTATTCCTGAAAAAGAAATTAACAGCTTTTATCAATATACCTTTAAAGGATTCTCATCCATCAAACAGGATGAAAAAGAGTCACTACTCCAAACCCTTTCTGTTTATTTAGAAACACATTGTCAAATCTCTGAAACAGCAAAAAGATTGTTTGTCCATCGAAATACGGTTGTCTATCGGATTGATAAATGCGAAGAGATTCTTAGTAAGAGTTTGAAAGATCCAGAGACTACATTACAGTTAAGGATCGCTTTCCGAATGAAGAAACTTCTCGATTCCTCATTTCTGCACTCTTTAACAAAAACCTAAGGAAATCCCCTTTGGTTTTTGTTTTTCCCCCATTCCTCTTTATGCACTTTGCATATAAAAATTTGTGAATTTTAGCCAATACGAACAATGACAATAGCCAGAAAATTTATTATTATGTGAATTAAATTAACATATTATGTTATATTTATTAACATAGACATAAAGGAGGATATAACATGGGAGAAAAAATCAATCCATCGAAAATTTTCTCGTTAGGTTTGCAGCATGTACTTGCCATGTATGCTGGAGCTATTTTAGTACCTATCCTTGTAGGAGGAGCATTAGGTTTTTCTCCCCAGCAGCAAGCGTTCCTCATTTCCATTGACTTATTAACATGCGGGATCGCAACCCTATTCCAATCGGTGAAAAATAAGTATTTCGGAACTGGACTACCCATTATCATGGGAACCTCTTTTGTGGCAGTATCTCCAATGATAACAATCGGAAGTCATTATGGTATTTCCGCAGTATACGGGGCCATTATTGCTGCAGGTTTATTCATTATTTTGTTTTCAAAAGTGTATGGAAAATTAGTGAAACTATTTCCTCCCATTGTAACCGGTACAGTTGTCATCATCATTGGATTATCGCTCATTCCTACAGGAATCAGAAACATGGGAGGCGGCGCAAGCAGTTCTGATTTTGGCTCTGGAGAAAACTTAATCCTTTCTTTTGGTGTACTAGTCGTCATTTTATTCATGAATCGTTTCTTCACAGGCTTCCTACGCTCCATTTCTGTCTTATCCGGCATCATCCTTGGAACCTTAGCGGCTGTTATTATGGGGAAAATTGATTTTCAATCTGTAGAAAATGCATCATGGTTTCATCTCCCTGCCCCCTTTCATTTTGGAGCCCCGACGTTTGAAGTCGTTCCGATTTTAACAATGATCTTAGTAGGTACAGTTATCCTCGTTGAATCGACTGGCGCCTTTCTCGCCTTAGGAAAAATGAATCATAAAGAACTAGAAGAAAAAGACATGGCACGCGGGTACCGCGCGGAAGGAATGGCCTTCACTCTTGGAGGAATCTTTAATGCTTTCCCATATAGCACGTTTGCCCAAAACGTTGGACTTGTACAACTTTCTCGCGTGAAAAGTAATAAGGTCACAATTGCGGCAGGACTTATTTTAATCAGCCTTGGTCTTGTCCCAAAAATTGCTGAATTAGCCACACTTGTACCGACTGCTGTGTTTGGCGGAGCAACTGTTGTTATGTTTGGAATGGTCGTATCATCAGGTATTCGAATGCTTCATAGTGTTGATTTTTCAAATCATAGCAATCAGCTCATTATTGCCTGTTCTATTTCATTAGGACTTGGTGCTAGTGTTGTTCCAGAACTATTCGATATTCTACCCGAAACACTCCGTATCATCGTTGGCGACGGAATCATTACAGGAAGTCTTACTGCAGTTATGTTAAATCTGCTCTTAACAAAGAGAAAAACGAAACATGCCGAACCGTTACATGACTCAAGAATCGAACCTCATTTAAAAAGCTCATAGGAGAGGAGTATGACTTTGCTTACCATTGATCAACTAAATGATTTAGAACCTGTACAATTTATCGAACTTCTAGGAGGTATTTTTGAACATTCACCATGGATTCCCGAAAAAGCTTTGGAATCAAGGCCATTTTCCTCTTTCCAACACCTTTACAATGAAATGGTCCATGTGGTTGAATCAGCCTCTAAAAATCAAAAACTAGCACTTATTCAAGCGCATCCAAATTTAGGGGACCGTGTTCAAATGAGCGAAAATTCAGTTAATGAACAAAAGGGCGCTGGATTGAATAACCTCACCCCTGAAGAATATACCAAGTTTATTTCTATGAATCAACAATACATGGATACATTTGGCTTCCCTTTTATCTTAGCTGTCCGTGGAAAAAACAAGCATGACATTTACCAAGCAATGGAGGCAAGAGTTCATAACGAAAAAGAGATTGAATTTGAAACAGCTTTAAAGGAAATCTATAAAATTGCCTTGCTGCGATTAGAAGATAAATTGATGTGACTAACTTTTTTAGGAAAGTATGGAAAGGAATGAAGAATATGAGCTTAGAAGAGTTAAATGAACGAGTGAAAAAGGACCTTTCGTATTTGAATATTGGGGCTGAAGATTGGGTTCCACCACTGCAGCATCCAGATGGACATGTCTATGATGTCGTGATTGTTGGCGGAGGACAAAGCGGCTTAGGTGCTGGCTTCGCTCTATTACGTGAAAGGATTTCTAACATCCTTATTATTGATGAAAATCCTGAAGGCTATGAAGGCCCTTGGGAATCTTACGCCCGAATGGTCACGTTACGAACACCAAAACAAATAACATCAATCGACCTTGGTCTTCCATCCCTCACCTTCCGCTCCTGGTGGGAAGCACAAGTTGGGCCGGAAGGTTGGGAGAAAGTAGATAAGATTCCTCGCGGAGACTGGATGAATTACCTTCGCTGGTATAGGAGAGTCCTTCATTTACCTGTTATTAATGAAGTAAAATTAACATTAATTGAACCACAAAAAGAAGGAATTCACCGCTTGCATATCGAAGGACCAGGGGCTCCTTATGCTCAGCTATTAGCCCGCAAAGTCATTTTAGCAACAGGCATTCAAGGCGGCGGAGAATGGCATGTACCATCGATGATTTCTGAAAATTTACCGAAAAGTCTATATGCACACACGTCTGAATCCATCGATTTCAACCTATTAAACGGAAAGAAGATTGCTATTTTAGGCGGCGGCGCATCGGCTTTTGATAATGCAAATTTTGCCCTGTCAGAAGGCGCTGCTGAAGCACATGTTTTCGTCCGCCGGAAAGAAATGCCTCGAATCAATCCGATCCGTCAAATGGAAAGTTCAGGTATGATCGAACGTTATCACTCCTTATCGGACGCCAACAAATATGCCGTAATGGCTCATTTCTTTAAACACAATCAACCGCCAACAAATGACACGTTCAGCCGCGCCGCCTCTTGGCCTGGTTTTAGGCTCCATTTAGGTGCCCCGTGGCTTGATGTGGCAGCTACAGTTGATGGAGCTAGAGTCACGACTCCACAAGGGACATTCACCTTTGATTTTCTCATCATTAGTACAGGTCTTCTGACTGATCCCGCTTTACGGCCAGAGTTAAAACTTGTGGAAAAACATATCCTACGCTGGGGAGATAGGCATCAAGCTCCATTAAAACTTGCTAGTCCTGTACTTGATGCTCACCCATACCTTAGTCCAGGCTATTCTTTCATAAGCCGTGATGAAGCTGGTAAAAAACTTCTACATGGACTATATGCGTTTAACTATTCCGCATTAATCAGCTGCGGGATCACCGCCTCCGCTCTTTCGGGAATGAGATTTGGATTACCCCGACTGGCAAATGCTGTAGCGGATGAACTTTTCCAAGATCATAACGAACAAATTTTGAAAAGCTATTTTGAGTACAACGTAACGGAATTTGTTGGTGAATGGCCAGAAAAAGACCACAAGGATCAGGACAGTACTGTTTCAACGATAGAAAAATAAAAATAATAATCTACCTTGTTATAACAGCAAGGTAGATTTAATATTTATAACTGCAATAAGAGAGGGGTAAAAATATGACCGGATTAACCACACATATATTAGATCTAACCCATGGTACACCTGCTAGCAACGTAACAATTGAACTATTCATACAAGAGGAAACTACAGAGTGGAAACGATTAAAGACAGTTGTCACCAATAATGATGGTCGATTAGATCATCCCCTTCTCACGGAAGAAGAGATGAAAATAGGAAACTATGAACTTATTTTCCACGTCGGAGAATATTTTCGTAAAAAAGACATCATCCTTCCAGATCCTCCGTTTTTAGAACTTGTACCTGTTCGTTTTGGGATTTCAAATGAAAACGCACATTACCATGTTCCATTACTTGTATCGCCTTGGGGATATCAGGTGTATCGCGGCAGTTAACAAATATGTAATAAGTTCCCCACCTCAGTACTCTGGGGTGGATTTTCTTTATTTATTAGACTATAGAAAAAGCCAGGTACCTATCTGGCACCTAGCTTCGATTCATGAAGTTTATTCGCTTGGTAAAAATTCTGTAGTAAATATTTCCTTTGCAGCAAATTTTTCTTTTACTAATCCTAAATCATATAATTGTTGGATTAACGTACTCCAACGTTCTTCTGTCATATATCCAACACCATGCTCTGCAGCATCCATTCCATATACAAAATCAGCTTGTGATTCTGCTTCAAACTTTAATGATTCTAATTCAATATCCGGATTATCTTGTTGAATGACTTTATTGATATCTTCATATGAATCTTTATACATGTTCCAGCCTTCTACAAACGCCTTCGTAAACGCTTCGACCGTTTCTTTATTTTCCGCTAAATAATCTTTCGTTACATATAACACAACATTGTATGGATCATACCCTGCATCAGAGATTAACTTCGTTTCGACGTCTATATTTTCTAGTTTCATAAAATAGGGCTCCGAAGTGACAAACGCTTGAGAAACGGAATCCTCATCATCAATAAAGTTCACATGCTGCCCAGAATAGGCCAACTCTTCGACACCACTTAAATCATATTGTGTTTTTAAGTATTCCCAATAAACAATACCTGGTTGAATATAGACTTTTCTTCCATTTAATTCTTCAAAATCTTCAATTCCTTTTCCTTTATGAAACATAAAGGCTTGTGGACTTCCTTGCATTGCGGTCGCGACGGCTACTAATTCAATCCCTTCATTTCGTGCCATCACAATTTGATCAGCATGTGCTAGTCCAAACTCGGCGTTACCTGAAGCAACCATATTAATAGAAGAAACTTGCGGTCCACCTGGTTCAATCGTCACATTCAAGCCATTTTCTTCAAATAATCCATTTTCCTTTGCAGCATATACACCGCCGTGCTGCGCTTTAGCAAACCAGTTAAGAACTAGTTTTACATCTTTAAGCTCTTGTTTTCCTTTTTCAGCGCTGCTCTCTTCTGTTGTGGAGCTGCTTGATTCTTGCCCGCTGCAAGCAGCAAGAATCAAGAGTAATACCATTCCTATTGTAAAAAATTTCATTTTTCTGAATACATTCATAGGACTGTCCCCTTTTCTATTTTTATTTTTTATAACAATGATAAGAATCTACTTACTTTTCAACCTTCATGGCTGACTCATGCCAGGATGAAAGCATGAATCGTGAGAACCAGCTGACAGTAAGATAAAACACGATTCCAAAAACAGCTCCCGAAATGCCACAAGCAAATAAATAGGGTGTTTTTAATTGTACAGCTGCTACTGTAATCGCATATCCTAAACCACCTTTCCCTCCACCAATTCCAGCAATATATTCACCTGTGATCGCACCAACAATCGCCAATGTACAGGATATTTTTAAACCTGACATGACATAAGGCATAGCTGCTGGAATGCGGAGCTTCCACATCATTTGCCATTTTGAAGCATTATATAAGGTAAATAAATCTCCCATATTTTTATCAACTGAATTTAACCCCATGAGCGTGTTGGATACAACTGGGAAAAACCCAATTAAGAACGCAATCATGACAATGGAATTAAAGCCTGAACCAAACCAAATCACAACAATCGGAGCAATGGCAACAACAGGAATCGTTTGTAAAATGACTGCATACGGATAAAGACTGATTTCTAATATTCTCGAACTTGCTAACAGGATCGAAATGCCGATTCCAATTACAGCACTTAGTATAAATCCAATGACTGATTCTGTAATCGTAATTTGAATGGCAGGCCATAATAAATTCCAATCTTGGATCGCCGCGTTTAGAACATCGGTTGGTTTTGGCAAAATAAAAGGTTTTATATCAAGTATCATCGGAACAAACTGCCATAATCCCATGAAAACCACGAAAGCGATCATTGGACCAATCAAGGTGCCTCTTCGTATTCCTCTATCTTTTCCTTTCGCTTGTTGTACAGACTCCGTTATGATTTGATTATTTTTTGTGGCTGCTGTTTGTACAGTCATTATCCCCACTCCTTTCTGCCCATACTGTGTTCAAGACTGTTAGAAGCAAGATCTACATACTCTGTAAATTTACTATTTACACGTTCACGCAGATAAGGCAGGTCTACATCAATGACGGTTGACAATCTTCCTGGACGTGCTGACATGACGGCAATTTTAGATGATAGATAAACAGCTTCGTAAACATTATGAGTAACGAATAAAATGGTGGTTTTCTCTTTCTTCCATATATCAAGTAAATCCTTTTGTAATGTTTGTCTAGTCATTTCATCTAACGCAGCAAAAGGTTCATCCATTAACAGCATTTTCGGTTTTGCGGCTAAAGCACGTGCAATCGACACCCTCATTTTCATTCCGCCTGAAAGCTGTCTAGGATAGGCTTTCAAATAATCTTTTAAACCAACCATCTCTAAGACTCTTATCGCGGACTCTTTTCTTTTCGCTTTATCCAATCCCCTTAATTCAAGCGGAAGCAAGACATTATCAAGTACCGTTCTCCAAGGCAGTAAATTGGCCTCTTGGAAAACAAAGGCGATATCATTGGATTTTGTAATTACATCCTTTGGATTTTGTCCAAAAACTTCTACTTTCCCCCTTGTCGCTTCACCTAATCCCGCTACAATTCTTAATGCCGTTGATTTTCCGCAGCCTGATGGACCTAGGAAACTAACAAACTCTCCTTCCTGTATCGATAAATCAAATTGACATAACGCTACGATCCCAGTGTTATAGACTTTATCGACACTTTGAAATGAAACCACTTCGTTATGAATCGCTCCCATTGCCGTTCCTCCTTTTTTAAAAAGTCATGTATGATTATTTTAATGTTATAAAACCTAACATAAAATTAAGATATCATCATTATATATTTTTCAGAATCATTTGACATTAGCTAATACTCACAAACTTAATCCTAATTTTTAGTTAAAATAACTAATAACGATCTATTTTTTATACTAAAACGAATGAAATATTGTTTTATTCACTTTAAAACGCGTTAGTTTTTATTACATGATTTAATATATGGGGTCATAAAAAAGCTGCTAACTATTTACGGCTAACAGGTTTTCTTCTTGCTTTTTCCTCTTGCCTTTTTCGGTTTGTGCATCAGTTTTTTTATCTATTCAAGAATTCCGCCGGACCAGGCTGAGGTTTACGGGGAATCTGACATGAATATAAAAACTACGTTAAGTTTCCTGACAGAAAAACTGACAATTGCTTTCATGAGTTCTATACTAAATCTATCCAAAGGAAAGGAGGAGGAGATGGAATGATGAAACGAAGTTGGATTTTGCAGCTTTTACTCTTGATTGGCTTTCTTTTGATTGGCAACTTAGTTGTCACTTTTTTACCCATTCCCCTTCCAGGCAGTATTGTTGGCATGCTGCTGCTCTTTCTTTTCCTGTTGACAGGAATAATTAAACTCGAGTGGGTGGAGAAATTAGCTTCTTTTCAATTAAAACACCTGCAGCTATTATTTATCCCGCCCATTGTCAGTCTCTTAATTTCCTTTCACTTTCTTGAGATTTTAAGATGGAACATCTTCTTAATATTATTGATAAGCAGCCTTTCATGTTTGTTAGGAACTGCCTATACAGTGGAATGGTACGAAATGAGAAAAAAGAGGGAATGCAAATGAATGTATTTTTGATTTTACTATTCTGTATCCTGATCACACTTGGAAGTTATTGTATATGTACCGTTTTCTATCGGAAATACAAAAAAGGCTGGCTGAATCCATTATTTTCTTCCTCTTGTTTACTAGTGCTGATGCTGCTGCTTTTTCATATTCCTGAAGAAACGTATAGCCAAGCAAGCTCTATTTTTCGTTTTCTGTTACAGCTGGTCGTTGTTTCTTTAGCGGTTCCGCTTTATAAACAATGGGCTTTTATAAAAAGAAATTACAAAAAAATCCTTATTGGTGTAATGGCAGGAACATCAATGGGATTATGGACTGTTGTTTTGCTAGCACATTTCTTTCATTTAAAAGATCAGCTGCTCGCTTCATTGATTCCTCGATCCGTTACACTTCCGATTGCACTAACGATTTCAACTAATCTAGGGGGATTATATTCCACAACGATTCTTTTTGTTATCATTTCCGCTCTCATTTCTGTTTTTATTGGACCAACTTTGTTGCAGCAATTGGGGATTAAAAGTAAAGCAGCAAAAGGGCTGGCGATGGGCACTACGGCTCAAATGATAGGAGCAAATACTTCCTCTATTTGGGGAGAAGAAGGATGGATAATGGGAAATGTTGCGATGACCACATCCGCTTTACTTTTAACCTTTGCTGTGCCAATCATTAATTTAATTTTTTGAGATGAACGCAAAGATGCAAGCGATGTTAACCATTTACAGTTAACACTGCTTGCCTTTTGTCATCCTTTTTAGCAGCTGTACTTTTACGATAGAAAGATCGCCCGAAAAACCAAGCCTCCGACTAATGGGAACCACTGCATGGGTCATTCCTTGGACTCTTGGGTTATCTTTGAATTGATTAAAGGAGTTAATAGTGCCAGCATCAAAAGAACCGTTGGTAACGCAGTAGCTATCAGAGCAACGATTAATCCCATTATTCCACCTACTCGATAGCCAATATAACCCGCCATAGCTTAATGTCTTCTCTTATCAGAATCTGATCCCCTTTCTGACAGAATCTTAACTTAAAGACCTTCCTCTATAACATTTTCAACAATCCCAGACTACCCCCTTGATTCAATTAATTTAAGGGCACATTTTATTAAATTAAGATCTTGATTTTGGTTGGCAATGAAGGATAATCCGATTGGGATCCCATTTTTATTTTTAAAAGGGACTGTTATTTGCGGAAATCCCGATAAACCCGCCATACAGGTCAGTTGCATGGTTCTCGTACGATGTTGTTCTAACTTCTCTTCCTGCGTATTTCTTAATGGTGCTACATCAGGAGAAGTTGGAATAACAAGTAACCCGTTGTCTTTTAGGATAGTTGATAAGTGCTGTCTTATATTTGCCTGTCTTTCCATTAAAGAAGGAAGATCTTCTTGTTTTAAGGTGGAAGTCCATTTAAAACGTTCTGCTATACCCGGACCAAACTCAGGATTTTCTTTTTCGATCCACGTACCATGCTCTTTCCATATTTCGATACCTTGTATCGAACGAAAAAGGTCGGCCCAGTTCGAAAGGCCATCAGTTGAAACTTTTAAGGACTGTTTTACAGAACCCATTTCTTCAAACACTGCAGCAGCTTGTAATAAAATGTTTTTGGAATCTTCATCGATGAAATTCCATGATTCTTCTTCAAAAAATAAATAGGGAAATGAGTCATGAGTGGGAACTTGATGATCAATGAGTACTTCCCCTACTTTTAACAAGATGTTAAGATCTTTTGACATCCAGCCAACCGTATCGAAACTCTTTGCAAGTGGAATGACTCCATTGATATCAACTATTCCATGTGTAGGTCTAAATCCATAAATACCACAATAGGATGATGGAATTCGCACAGAGCCGCCCGTATCTGTTCCAATTGCAAAATCTACTATTCCAGCAGCAGCTGCAACCGAAGAACCACTTGAAGAACCCCCCGGAATGCGATCAGGAGCATTTGGGTTCAAGGGTGTTCCATAGTGGGAATTTTCCCCGTTTAAACTGTACATTAACTCGTCAGTATGTGTCGTTCCCGTTAGACGTGCCCCATTTTGTAGAAAAGACTCGATAACTGGTGCATTTCTTTTGCCTAGAGAATGCGTGCGGTACCAATCAGGATTCCCAGCCGTATTTTTATAGTTTTGAATTTCAAAAACATCTTTGACCGCAAAGGTTAATCCATCTAATGCGCCCGTACCTGTGGGTTCTAAAATGAGATCCTTTTTTATAAAAGCATTCCAGTTATCTTTCAATTCCAATCACCTACTGATCCATATTTATTTATTTAAAATCCGGTATAGCTTCTTTAACGATTATGGTAACTATTCTAAAACTGCATCACATGTTTTATGGATATGATCGATCGTTATTGAAAATAATAAATTCAATTCTTTTTTGCCGTATAGTCAATCATTTGATGATGTTCTTTTTGTGATAATGATAGGTAAAAGGACGAAGTTGAATATATATTCATATAGGGTTCCACTCTTCCCCATACTGTTTTCAAAATCTCTAACATTGGTTTAGAATGGGAATAAGAATAAATCTTTGTATGAAATTGTTTGTTTAACACATTCCATTCAATAGGCAAATGAATTTCTTAATCTATTTCTTTAACCATTTTCGTTAATACTTCAATTTCCTTCTCTCCGATATTTTGATAAGCCCATTCCATGGCCATTTTTTCTAATTAATACGGATTTTAAAAATTTCAATCAATTCTTTTGCTGAGAGTTGACTGAAATAGATACTTCTTCTTTCAAAATGGACAAAACCCTCCATTTGTAATTTGTTGAGTGCTTCTCTCACTGGCATTGTGCTAACGCCATATCTTTCAGCGATTTTTCGCATCGCATTCTTTTCACCCGGTGAAAAACCGCCATTCATAATGCTTTCACGCAACCGCGAATAAACCTCTTGAGCAAGGGTTGGGACCGCTACCATTTGATTTTGATCCATATCGGTGGATTCACCTCATTTTGTGATATGTGATCACACTTTATAATTACATCATACATATGTAAATTTTATCTTCAATATGTCTGTCAGAAAATCTGACGATATCTTTTAAGATGGCCGGGGATCATCTGTCCAGCTGCAACGATAAACTTAACTTCTTGGAGTTTATGAGATGTAATGGTCTTAGGCAAAAAAAAGAGACAGTCACCTTTCAGGGTAGTGACTGTCTTTTTTCCTTTACGTCCATCTAATGGAGCTAAACTCGCCATGTGGATGGTATTGTGCTTGATATTTTCGATATTCACGTTCTAAGATTGAAAGGGGTAATTCATAAAGCTGCTTACCTTCTATTTTAAACACATTCAATACAAATAGTTTATTGATTAGTTTTTCGCGTCTTTTTTCCACAGTATTTCTCATTTTAAACACTCCCTTAAAACTGTTTGTTTTCATTTCGTTATGTCGTTACAATTATCAATTTGTGATTTTTTCAAAATTAATTCCGATAAATTTTATATGATTAGTTTATTAACTTTATTATAACTTATAATTCCTATGAGTCAAGTATGAATTTATAAAGACCCTATATTTCCGCTTTTTTCATGATTGAAATACCTTTTACTCATTCTGGTTATAATTCATGGGCCACTTAGTTAGAATAGAAAATGACTTTATAGTAAAGGATGACAAGGATGAATCATGAATATGTTATTGGTCTCGATATTGGGACTACAAGTGTAAAAGCTGTTCTTTTTACAACAGACGGAAATGTGGTTTTGGAAACGGAACAGCTGAACTCCACTTTATACCCTAATCCTGGCTGGATTGAACAGGACCCGGCAGAAGTGGAACATGCATGTAGGACCGTTTTAAAGGACATGATTGCTCAATCAACGGATAAAAAGGGACAAATTCTTGGCATTGGGATATCATGTGCCCAGCATTCACTTATCTGTGTGGGACAAAATGGAGAACACCTTTCCAATATGCTTATTTGGTCGGACGGAAGGAGCAGTGATCAAGCCGAAAAACTGATGCATACACCAGATGGGAAGAAGATTTTCATGGAAACTGGGACACCGATTCACCCTATGTCTCCCTTTCTTAAACTGCTTTGGATGAAAGAAAATAATTACGAACCTTATCATAAGGCTACCTATTTTATGACCATGAAGGAATATTTGCTCTTCAAATGGTATGGAGTGCGAATGGTTGATCATGGAATGGCCGCTTCAACGGGTTTATTAAATTTAATAACGTTGGATTGGTCTGATCAGGCTCTCGAAATGACAGGTGTTCAGAAAGAACAATTATCCCAGGTCGTACCCCCTACTGAGATTTTAAGAAAAATGAATCCGCAGCTTGCTCAAGAGATTGGCATCCCTGAAGATTTTCCTTTGGTCATTGGTTCCGGTGATGCAGCTTTGGCGAACCTAGGCAGCGGGGCTATTTTGCCGGGTGAATTGAATATTTCCTTAGGTACAAGTGGAGCTCTCCGCCAGTTTACAAAGGGAGCCCCAATCAACGAAAGTGCTGAAACCTATACCTATGCGTTCAATAACGACTTTTCCATTATTGGCGGTCCAACTAATAATGGCGGAAATACCCTGCAATGGGCATTGGAACTATTTAATTTTAAAGGAAGTTTCAATGAATTTCTGGAAGGTGCCGGAAACATTCATGCTGGTGCAGACGGCATCATCTTTCATCCTTATTTAAGCGGGGAACGCGCACCATTATGGAATCGGCGTTCACGGGGCAACTTATTTGGTCTCACCATTGAACATACTCAGGATCATATCGTTCGGGCCATTTTAGAGGGAATCACCTTTAATTTATATCAAATCGGTATATCCTTAGAAAAAGTAGCAGGAAAACCTGAAAAAATCACCGTTAATGGCGGTTTGACCCGCTCCGATGTTTGGTTACAAATTTTAGCAGATGTATTTGGCCAGGACATTTATGTTTCGGAAACCCATCAAAATGCAGCATGGGGCGCAGCCTGGACGGCACTCGTTGCCATCGAAAAAGCTCCAAGCTTCAGTGCGATAAAAGAAAGTCTGCCAAAGGAAAGGGTTGTGAAATCAAACAGCCAGAATCATCAACTATACCAAGAGATCTATAAGCAGTACATAAAACTCGGTGAGAATATACAAGAGCATTTTCATTAATTAGAAGGACCAAAAGGACAGTTCCTCGTCCGGCGATATTCAGCCGTACAGACGAGGAACTGTCCCTTTGTATCTGCATTTTCTCTAAGAGGCGATGGATTTCCCTGTTAAATAGTCATGGCACCGAATCCGCCATCGACACGAATCATTGCCCCTGTTACAAAGCTTGAAGCTTTATCCGAGGCAAGCCAGACTGTTGCCCCTTGAAGCTCTTCTGCTTCTCCAAAACGCTGCATCGGTGTATGTTTCATAATCGATTCAATCCGGTCATCGTCCAGGATTTTTCGATTTTGTTCCGCTGGAAAAAATCCCGGAATAATCGCATTCACACGAATTCCATGTGGAGCAAATTCACGAGCTAAAAACTGTGTAACGCTATTCAGTCCTGCTTTCGATACGGAATACGTGAACACTTTTGAAAGGGGGGTTGTTGATGAAACAGATGAAATATTGATAATACTTCCTTTTCTGTTCTGCTCAATCATTCGCTTGATAAAAATTTGGCAGGTGATAATAATCCCTTTTAAATTAATATCCATAATCCGATCATATTCATCCATGCCAAGCTCGAGAAATGGTGTCGTGCTATTTGTTCCCGGAGCATTTAACAGGATATCCCAGCCTCCGGACCATTGTTCAATTTCATTTGCAGCTTGTATAAGTGAATCCATTGAACTGACATCTGCGACAAAAGCCTTCGCATCCCCGCCGTTCTCCACGATTTCTTTCACAACATTTTCTGCGGTTTCAAGGTTGCGTCCAACAATCGCCACTTTAGCCCCATGATCCGCCAATCCTTTTGCCATCGCAGAACCTAAAACACCATTTCCGCCAATGGCCACCGCTGTTTTTCCAGTAAGATCAAATAAATTCGACA
The DNA here is from genome assembly GCF_036670025.1 of Niallia oryzisoli. NCBI lineage: Bacteria > Bacillati > Bacillota > Bacilli > Caryophanales > Bacillaceae > Niallia > Niallia oryzisoli. The sequence goes on from NZ_CP137640.1 coordinate 4,067,412, forward strand.
TTTGTATGCTCTCCCTGTTCTCTAGATTAGATTTCCTTTATCATCGAATGATAATGGTTTGAAATCAGGTCGATTCCTGCTCCAGTGAAGTTCTTCTTTTCTTTATTTAGTATTTCTCATAATCTTTGTTTCATGTAGTTTCCATACCCGCCCTGAGGCTTTTTACGAAAATATTGAAACAGTGTAACGAATGAATTATCAAGGAAAACAGAGAAATAATGAGAAAAACCAATATGATACCCGTTTTCAACCAGTTTGTTTTCGTTTTCATCGTGATTGTTTCCGTTTTCAATCGTTTTGTAAAAAAGCCGTCTATTCCCTATAATGAAATTATCAAATCTGGAGGGAAATAAAACATGAAAAACCTTTTACTTACAATTCTTGAAAAAATTGAAGAGTATGGAGAATATATTCCGTTTGATTGTTCAGAACCGGTAAAACCAATTCACAAAGATTAAAATGTGAATTGGTTTTATTGACATATAGAAGTACGATAGCTACCTACATTTACTCCTAAATCACTTTTATCGCTCCAAGAAATACTTTTCCGCATTGTAATAGCCAATATTTCTAACCATTTGCTCAAGGATTTCAAAATCATCCGGCACTAATCCTCTTTCCACCCATTCGCCTAAAATGTTGCAAAGAATGCGGCGGAAGTAATCATGGCGGGCATATGACAAGAAACTGCGGGAGTCCGTCAGCATTCCAATAAAGTGACTTAATAGACCAACGTTTGCATAATCCTTCATTTGTCTTTCCATTCCATCAATGTGGTCAAGGAACCACCATCCGGAACCGAATTGAATTTTACCTGGAATCCCTTCCTCATAGAAATTGGCCATCATTCCTGCAAGAACCTGGTTATCTTTTTGATTTAAGTTAAACAGTACCGTACGAGGAAGTGCGTCCTGTTGATCAAGCGCATCAAGGAAATGGGAGATACCTTCGGCAAAATTACTTTCGCCTATTGAATCAAAGCCTGTATCAGGTCCAATCTTTTCTTTCATTTTAGTATTGTTGTTACGCAACGCACCCATATGAAGCTGCATGACCCATTGTTTTTCAGCGTACATTTTTCCGAGTTCAGTCAGCAGGAATGCCCTGTACAGAATTAATTCATTTTCTGTTAGCTCACTGCCATTCATGCGTTTTGTAAAGATTGGCTCAACGTCTTCTTTTGTCGTTTGGACATACTCCATTTTTTGGATATCATGATCAGAAGCACGTCCGCCATGCTCATGGAAGTATTCCACTCGCTGCCTTAATGCTTTTAAAAACGAGTCTAACGTATCTACCTTTATCCCAGACACTTCCGATAATTTACCAACCCACTCTGTAAAGGTTGGACGCTCAATGAAAAGCGCTCCATCTGGCCGGAAGGTTGGCGCAATAATAGCCTTAAATGTTTCGTCATTCTTCAATAATTGGTGATATTCCAATGTTGACACCGGATCATCCGTTGTGCCGATAAACTTTACATTTGATCTCTCGATGAATGCCCTAGGTCTGAAATCAGGCTTTTGCAGCTTTTCATTACATTCATCAAAAATTTCACGTGCTGTTTCCGGACTCAGCGTTTTTTTTATTCCAAAGTACATTTTTAATTCCATGTGTGCCCAGTGGTATAGCGGGTTTCCAATTAAATGAGGAACAGTTTCAGCCCAAGCGGCAAATTTTTCCCAGTCTGATGCATCTCCAGTAATCAATTGCTCACTAATGCCATGCATGCGCATGCCCCGCCACTTGTAATGGTCGCCGCCTAACCACACCTCTGTAATGCTGCTATAAGGATTATTTTCCCAAACTTCTTGTGGATTCAAATGACAATGAAAGTCAAAAATCGGTAATCCATGGATCGCATTTTCATATAATCTCACTGCTGCTTTAGAATTTAACAAAAAGTGTTTATCTAAAAATGCCTTCATCCTATTCCCTCCCAATCTATCTGTAAGCCCTTTCAATTATTGTTAAATAATATGTATTAATTTGTTTAGTGAACAAATTAATTGTATACTTAACTTAACATGTTTAGTATGCTTCGTCAATTAACGGATTATGAATGAACATTTATAAATCTTTGTTATAATAACATCAAGGGAGTTGGCTTTGAAATGGAGGATATAAATGATAACCGGTGATGCGGCATACATAAAAAAAATCAATCGTTCTTTCATTATTAAAGAGATTATTAAAGAAGGCATGATTTCAAGAGCGGATTTATCCAAGGTTACTGCCTTGACACGAGCAACGATTTCCGCACAGGTTGCGGACCTCTTAGAGGAAGGGTTGATCGTAGAAACCATGCTTGAGCACAATACTGTCGGCAGGAAACCCATCATGCTTTCTTTAAACGGCCAGGCAGGCTACGCTCTTGGGATTGATCTGGATTACGGAAAAATTTCATTTTCATTATCCGATCTTTTGGGACAGCTTGTTCATTCTACAATCATCGAAATAAACACAACCGAATATACCGAGATTCTTCAAATTTTATTGGAGCAAATGAAAAAATACCAAGCAGAGTATACGGACAGCCGCTACGGCATTGTCGGGGCAGCCATATCGATACATGGACTTGTAGCCAAAGATGAGGTCATTCACTTTATACCACGGCTTGGCTGGAACGAAATTGATTTAAAAAATGATTTAAAAAAAGAAATCAGTATAGACGTATACATAGAAAACAATGCAAACTTAAGCTCCTTTGCTGAAAGGGTATATTGCCACCATGAAACAGAAAACCTGTTATGTGCGACCCTTTATTCAGGCATCGGACTTGGGATGATGATGAAGAATGATTTTTTTCGCGGGCATGATGGATTTGCCGGTGAAGCCGGACATATGATTATCGTCCCCGAAGGAAGACCGTGCAAGTGCGGAAATAAAGGGTGCTGGGAGAGATACGCTTCCGAATCAAGCATTTTTGAATATCTAGCAGAGAAAAAACAAATCAAAAACCTCAGCTATGAACACATTCAAAATTGGCTCGATGAAGGCGACGAGGAAGTAATGGAACTGATGGAGCAATCTATTTACTATCTCTCCATCGGATTAAATAATATGATCAATATGTACAACCCTGACGTACTGGTGCTCGATAGTGAATTATTGAGAATGTATCCCGATGCACTGGAGAAAATCAAAGGAAATTTACATTCTTTCATGAGTCATTATCGTGAATTATCGATCTCGTCCATTGGAAAAAAATCATGCATACTTGGTGCCTGTGCCATGGCGATTAAACATTTCCTTGATGTTCCCATGCTGAATTTACCTTATGAAACGGGAAAACTGAATGTTAATTAACGGGTTCTCAGGTGTAAAACAGTAAATAGGGTGCGAAATCTCAGTAATTTTCTCACCCTATTTTTTATTTGATGTTATATTATTGGCTCTCTGAATGTTGATTTCCCTGTATTTGAAAAATAAAGAGAGTTTTTCCGTTTATATTATCCAAATCTTTAGATTTTGTCTTATTTAGAGCAGTTAACCGGAATATCTCCGATTATATCTGCTTCTTAAGCCCCTACTATATACATTAGCCGGAAATTCTCCGCCTATGAATTCTCATATCTCTTTCCTCCTAATATCTTAAGTATTTTCAAGTTACATAAATAACTTATTTCCTTTTAAAAAAACGTTGATTTTAGGTTTTATATGGGCTTAGAGAAATATAAGATTACCATGCTTTTTGCACATCAAAATTTTTAGGGAGTTTTTTATTAAAAAAGAAGATAGTCCTCTGACTATCTTCCCCCTCTTCTCCTATTTAGTTTTTCTCTTTTCAGCTAAGTCGGCAGCAAGCTGAAGTGTGCGTTTCTTATTTAATGGATATAGGAAAACTAAAATTAAGAAAATCACTACTAAAACAACGGCAGGCACTAATGTACCAAGGGCATGAATCCCTTCTAGTGTACCTTGTGATTGATGTGGATTTCCTGCCTGATACCCAACTGCTGCTATGGCAAATCCGCCGACACCCCCGGCAATTGCTTGACCGACCTTACGAGCCATAGAATAGATCGAATAAACGGTTGCATCTTCACGTAAACCAGTTAGATATTCATGATAATCAATAACGTCTGTTACAAATGCCCAGATGACTAAATTAAACAATCCATAGCCAAACATGGCAATTGCTAAAATCCCGATAAATTGTGTAGAAGACAAGTTTGGTAAAAGGTATAAAACACCATATACAACTGCTGCTAGCAATATACCGCTTGCTGCGACTTCTTTTTTCCCGAATTTTGCTACCAGAGGTTTAACCAATGGCATACCGACAAATACTGCAACCGATTGAAGGAGCCCCACGATACTTAATGCTTTTGCGTTGCCAAAATAATCTTTAAATAAGTAAACGTTTACAACGCCGATTAACATAAAACAAACCATAAATATTAATGATGCAATGAGAATCCAAAGTAATGGCTTATTTTTCAAAAGACCTTTCAGGGTCTGTCCTAAATTTAATCTTTCTTTATCTGATTCAGGCATAACAATACGTTCAACAGACATTTTATAGCATGCCATATAACAAGCCAATGATAAAATACCGAATAAAATGGCTCCGAATAAGAAACGGTCAGAAACTGCTTTATTATTAACAAATAGAATCATTGGACCAACTACGTTAATGATTAATCCGGCTAAGTTTGCTCCTAGCGTACGGAAACTTGATAAAGATGTACGTTCAACAGGATCACTTGTTAGGACAGAAGCCATGGAACCATATGGAATATTCACAGTACTATATAAAGTTCCCCATAAAATATACGTTACAAATGCATATGCTTCATAAAATCCGGTGGACATCCCTGGAATATGCACGAACATTAACACGCCCATGATTACAAGCGGAAATGACATTCTAAAAATCCACGGTCTAAACTTACCATTTTTCCCTGTTTTTCTTGTGTCAATAAAGCGTCCCCATGCAACATCGGCTACGGCATCCCATAATCGTGCAACTAAGAAAAGCGTTCCGACAAATGCAGGGTTAAGCCCATAGACGTCTGTATAATAGACCATTAAGAATGAGGCTACTAGCATAAAAAAGAAATCGTTTCCAAAATCACCAAACATATAACCTAATTTATCATTAATTCCAAAAGGACGATATGCTGTTTCACTCGTATTTGGAGCAGAAATATCAGTTAACTTTCTTGCGGCTTGACCCATTTGTATCTCCCCCACTTTTTAAAATATTATTTGTTTTAACGTTAAATTGAATACCAATGAAACCCTTAAAGTAAGATTCAAGTTTTGTCAAAATTTCCTCCCAAGGTACGACATATGGAAATTTTTTTCAAATATACCCATCCATCTCGAGATTGGTTAATATTACTAATTAGTTTGTTTAATGAACTAACAAATTAACTGTAGACTAAGAATATCACCGTCCGATTCATCCGTCAATAACTTTTTTGAAAGCGCTTTATGTAAGATTTTGGGTCGAGGGAACGGTTTCATTTATATATCTCCCCTTTGGTCTTTCTGCGGGAAGATGCAGCCCCTGACCCATGAGTTAATTAATAGGTTAGTCCATGACCAAGTTTATAGATATTCCCATCGCTGTCCTTGTATGCATATTCAAGGCCTTCAGGCATGTATTTGTCCTTGTCATAGCCTGGTACATCGTTTCTTGATACACAATTGCCTTTTTCATCGACGGCAATTACAGCTTCACTTGCTGGCAGTGTCAACGGTAATACACCGACTGGCATGAAATTGTTCGCTATCACCTCAAAATGCGCCTTATAGTACGTATCATATCCAGCAATTACTGCATCTGCTAAAGGTTCCACATTTCCAAGTATCCATGGCAGGATGAAATTCACACATATAATGACTTTTCCTCCTCGAACATGGACTGTGTCGGCAACTTCCTTAAGATGATCCATACCAGTTAACGTAGTTTCTTGATAAGTGGACCCATCTATAGCCGTTAATGTTTTATTCTCACATATTTCAAGCTCTAAAAGTCCAGGTGTTGCGTTGAAATACGCTCCAGATTTTGGACTTAAAAATAAAATAGCAGCATCGGCTTCTTCATAGTTATCGGTTAAGGTAAATTGGCCAAACTCCTGACATTCCTCCCTTGCCTTTTCCGTGTAAGCAGCCGCTCGTTCTGGTTCCTTGTGGAAAACTTCAACATAAACCTTCTTATTTCCATGCTTTTCAGTTGTTAAAGGTAATGTTTGATGATGATTTTTAAGGACGGTTACCGACTTTTTATGAGCTTCATAGGCGGCCTCCCAGTTTGCTGGATTACTTACCACAGAAGCAGCATTTTCTGGTGAAACATAAGTGCGGTCATCGAATAATCCTAGCGCAAACATTTCTACTAGAAGTCGTATATTGGCTTCATCTATGCGTTTTTCGCTAATCCAGCTATTTTCGATGGCTTTTTTCAGGTTTACGATATCATTTATATCAGAAATAAGATCCGTCCCCGCATTAATCGCTTTTGCAAAGCGTTCCGCCTCGCTTAGGTTTTCAACACCCCAACTCATTTTTTCCGTTATGCCGCTGTCGCTATTGACATAGCCTTTGAATCCTAATTTTCCTCTTAGGATATAGTTTAAGAAATAATGATTAAATGTAAAACCGACCTCTTCGAAAGGAATGTCTTCCCCTTCAAATTCTTGAACCACACTTTTCTTGATACTAGGAATAGAATAATACGGCATAATCGATGAGGTTCCATGTTCAACCGCTGCCCGAAACGGCGGCAAGTGATAATTTTCTAAGCTTCCTGGGGTTGGGTATAAATTCCATTTTCCCTCTTCATAATGAGGATCAAACCCATTTTCTCGTGCTCCGCCTCCCGGAAAATGCTTTGTAGTCAGGGCAATGCTATCCTCTCCTAATTCCTCCCCTTGAAATCCGTCAATGAGGCGGCCAATCACATCTGAAATAAATTCCGGGTCCTCGCCAAACGTCCCGTAGATTCGCTGCCACCTAGGGTCTGTAACCGTATCAGCCATATACATATAACCTTTTCTGATTCCAACAGCATTCCACTCTTCACGTGCGACTTTAGAAAATTGGCTGATAAGTGTAGCATCACCACCATTTTTTATATCTCCTTTCGCTGCGGCGGCGAGTCCTAATGTTCCAGGCCATGTAGAAAAAATCCCCGCTGCATCATTCATCCCAAAGATGAATTCAGTATTTTCGTTTCTGGAATTCGATGCGATCAAACAAGGAATTCCAAGACGAGTTCCCTCACATACTTCATTCATTTTATTAACCCATTCTGCCATTTGAGCGGGGCTCCAATTATCTCGAAGAATGAAATGACGCAAATGCATATTTTCAATCGTATGGGTTGTTCCATAGATTTTGGAAATAGCAAAAATCGTTTCACCTTTTTCCATAATCCCTTCGTCGAGTACACCATCATGACTTGTCTTACTCTTATCTTTTTGAGAGAGCCCCATCTGACGTGTATTGATAAGCATCATGCCGATCTTTTCATCAATATCCATCAATGAGACTAGGTTCTCCGCCCGTTCTCTTGGACTTAAACGCCAATCCTCGTAAGGATCAAGTTTCCCATTATTATTTAAATCTTTAAATTGCAGCCCATTATCTTCAATGATATTCTTCACCCGGACTTCTAAATCAGGTTGTATATGCTTATGTTCCAATGAAATGCCTCCTAAGGTTTTTAATTAAAAGAAGGGATTGTTGTTCAAAAAACAAAGGTGCCAGGTCCCACCATTCGGTTTCACTTTGTATCAAAGTCAGAACTGGATATCGGTTCGTTGTAGGTACCTGACACCTTATGGAACGGATCCTTCTCAAGAAGGTTATTTTTCTATCATGCATTTACTTTTCTTTTTTCCTACTGAATCCGTTTCTTTTCATAGATCTAATGTTAGACAACGACTACCGTCGCTTCGAAAGGAGTATCTTCGCTGGATGTACCTAGGTAAAGTGTATATTCGCCAGGCTGCACGACGAAATCACGGTCGCAGTAGTCCCACACACCCATTGGATGATTTGTGGCGGACGGGTCAATCGTGATCGTAACATCCTGTGACTGCTCCGGCTCAAGAAACAGCTTCTGGAACCCGACCAGTCGCTTAGGCGGCTGCCCTGCTAAAGGAATACCTAGATAGACCTGGACAACCTCAGCCCCTGCTATCTTCCCAGTATTGGTCACGGTAACCTTCACCGTTATCGGAGCCTTGCCATCCGACTGGGCCGGCGTTACTGAGAATCCGGAAAGCCCAAAGGACGTGTAGGACATACCGAAGCCGAACGGAAATAGCGGCTTGATTCCCTGGGATTGGAACCAGCGGTATCCCATGTTGAGACCCTCAGAGTAACGGATGACCGGAAAACCATTGCCTTCGTCGGTGCCGGGATAGCGTTCAGGGTAGCCGGCGTACAAGAGCTCTTCCTCAGATGCCGCGTAGGTAGTAGGCACCTTGCCAGATGGATTGACAACGCCGAAAAGAATGTCGGCAACAACATGGCCATCTTCAGTCCCCTGGTTCCACGCTTCCAGAATCCCCGGGGCCTTGGTAATCCATGGCATCATCACAGGGCTGCTGTCCTTCATGACCAGAACCGTGTGCTGGTTAACTTCCAGGAGTTCGTCGAGCATACGGTTTTGATCGTTAAGCATATTTGGACTTGGCAAATCAGCACCCTCGGATGCGACCAAGCCAGCCATCAGGATGACTAAATCGGCTTCGGCTGCAGCCGACTTCGCCTCCTCAAGGTTTGACAGGTCTTTTTCGACTGTGACCTTGCTTACTGTTGCGTCCGAACCAAGACCGCGCAGGACTTCCTGCATGCCCTCAACTGGTGGAACCGTGTAGAGCGGAATGACCTTTGACGAACCGCCGCCGCCATTGCAGGCGTCGTCGACGAACTCAGACTGACCGATGATCACGATCGAGCCATAGGCTTTCGGGTCGAGCGGCAGGACTCCGCCTTCGTTCTTCAGGAGGACAGCTGTCTGCGAACCGATTTTCCGGGAGATGGCTCCATGCCCCTTCGCATCGATGACTCCAGGGTTGTAAGGGCGCTCGAACTGATCGAAACGGAACATCTGGGTGAAGCGGCGAACCAACGCCCGGTCTACGGTCTGAATCTCGAGGCTGGTGTCCTCGAGCGCATTCTTGACGTTTGTCTCATTGCACCACTTGGCATCTGGCATTTCATGGTCCATGCCTGCGGTCAGCGACGCAGCAGTGGATCGGCAGGACCAGAAATCGGACTGCACATAGCCTTTGAACCCCCACTCGTCACGGAGAATGTCATTCAGCAGGTAGCGGTTCTCGGTGGCGTAAACGCCTCGAACGCGATTGTAGGCACTCATGATCGCAGCAATCTCGGCATCTTTGACCAGCATTTCGAACGGCAGCAGGTACAGCTCGCGGAGCACATGCTCATCCACTTCGACACTTGTGCGGAAGCGCTCGTACTCCTGATCATTAACCACATAATGCTTGCCCATAGCAATCACATTATGCGCTTGGATGGCCTTAGTCACTTCGACACCCATCACCCCGGAAAGGTACGGATCTTCTGAGAAATACTCGAAATTACGACCGGCAATCGGGGTTCTGTGCAGACAAACACCCGGCCCTTCAAGCACGTGCTGACCAAGCGTTGCTGTCTCCGAACCAATGATGTCCCCATACTCACGGGCAAGCTCAGGATCAAATCCGGCAGCCAGACCAATGGTCATCGGCAATGCTGTAGCGGGCGGGCTTGGGTGTCCGTCACCCATCCCCACACCTACCGGCCCGTTTGTAATTCGAAAGCGCGGGATCCCTAGCTCTTCAATCCCCTTTACATGGCGCTGCACTTGGAGCTGGGCAAAGAGCTTGTCTTGCTCCTCCTGACTCATAGCATTCATTTCATCCGCAGTCGGCAAGGCGTAGATGTTGATTGTCTCCATCGCACCGTGAAGCTGGGCGATCTTCTGCTCCAAGGTCATGGCAGCTACGAGCATCTCGGCACGCTCTCGTGGAGGCAGCGACTGATCCATCCACGGAAACGAACCATTTTGATGAGAAACAGAGTCAGCAGTATGTTCATTCTTCATAGTAGAACTCTCCTCAAACATTGTTTTTTATTGAAATAAGTGGTAACTTTAGTATCTATTTAGCCTCTTTACAAAATCCTTCCATGCCATCATAATCTTAACCATTTCCAATTGAAATATGTATCTTTAGTGTCAAAGGGACAGGTTCATTGACCCGGTTATTTCGACTAATCTGAAATAAAAAGAATCGATTACAAAAATAAATTTTTCCAATTAATCAAAGGAAAAATATTAAACCATTCTACATTTGGGATAAACTAAAATTAGTTTTAAAAAGCGGGATAACTGTGGATTTTATGAACTTATATAAGGAGAAAAGTCATGTTTAAAGAAGAGTATGAACGGCTGTTAAAGAAATCGGTTCAGGCGGCGCCAGATTGGTTAAAGAAGGATGTCGAAAGCATTGTGAGTAAAGAACCTCATGCCGGCATGAGCTATGTCATTTCAGAATTGCATCATACCTATACATTTAGCATTAGACATATTTTATCGGCCAGCCATCTATCCAGTGAGTGGTCACAGGTTTCAAGAGAACGACTGAACTTTATTGATAATAACATTGATATTATTGTTGGCCTTTTCCATGAAATAAAGAATGGGTCAAGGGGATAGATATCTTGACCCAGCTACTACTATTTTTCTCATCGTAATATTTCAGGAGATTCATGGAATACGGTGGTTTTATGCATAAAAAAAGACAGTCCCCATCTCTTTTTCCTGGGAGTGACTGTCTTTTTTGCTGTGTATAAAAATCAAAAACATGCTAATTTATTACCAGCTACCAATACATTGCTTTCCTAAAATTACAGCTTCATTTTGGGTCAAGGGGCCTGTCCCATCAACCCATTTCGATCCAATCATCCGAATTTCCCTGTGATTCGGAAGCCTATTTCTGCGATAACAGTAGCAAATAGGAAGGTTCCTGTGTATACGACTAGTGAAACAACGACAATCCGCCAGCCTAGTTTTTTGAATTCTTTTAAGTCTTTACCGAAGGATAGACCCGCATAGGCTAAAATCGGTGTTGCTAATGCCATGAAATTGACCAGAGCTGTTTTTTCAGCAAAGTATGCATTTCCAGGGAAGATGGGGCTTGTAATTAAAATGGCAATAACTGATACCCATACGACAACCGGGATATGGAATGGTAGGATTTTATCGATTACAATACCTAAGATTGAAATAATGATAATAATGACAATTCCCGGAAGTGCATCGATTGGTGAAATATCATACCCGATCCAGTTCCCGATCAGGGCGATGATGCCGACTAAAATAAATGTGTATGTTTTATCCAACATGGTTCTCAACTCCCAATTTTACTATCTCGTTGCACTTCTGTACCATTCTTTTTCGAACGTCTGCCTAAAACGGGTTCTAATTTTTTATATAAATAAGCTGTTAATGGCAATGAGAAGAAAACACAGACATACGTGCCAACAATAGATGTAATTAAATTGGCTGCTCCTGCAAATATGGCGACGTCGTTTGCTGCATCAGGAAAGATGGAAGAAATCGCACCTGTCATCGCTGCCATCATACTGCCGGAACCAACTCCGGCTCCCATTGCCAAGGAAATCGGATGAAACCAGCCTGTGCTTGCAATGATACTGGCAACAATAGCTAAATAGATAGCACCAAACAAGGTACCGCATACATATACCCCTAAAGCGCCTCGGGTTTCAGGTGAATCCGCACCGTATTTTTCCGAAATAATCGCTAAATTTGGCTCACGATCAATCGAGAACGTTGCACCAATGGCTTCCCGCTTCATCCCAATCCATAATGCGATAGGCAGCCCTAGGGCAATGGTTCCTAAGAAATGGCCAACCTCTTGTAAAAGTAAAATGACACCAGAATCAAGAATGGATGAAATGGATGGTCCGATTTGTGTGCCTAATTTCACAACAAATATCATAAAGGACACGCCAAGAATACTAGATGCTGCATTCATTTCTGGCAGTTTAATAAAATTAAATTTAGGAAGGCTGAGGATTGCCCCTACAACCAGCACATAAAGCATTGGGAATAAGGCGATTGTACCAATCCCAAGGTCAAACTGCTTCACACCGACCCATTCTGCCAAACACACTAAAACGAGAACAATAAGATGGATTCTCCAGTTTTTTAACACTTCACTTTTCATAGTTTTCCCACTCCGTTAGTTAGAATATGGATTTAATGCCAGAGCAATATATAAGGACATTCCGTATTTCATGGCTTCTTCCTCAGGTAAGAAATGGTCATTGTGCAGCTTATAAGCGCCGCCTTGATCATCTTTTACCCCAAGGAACATAAAGGATCCTGGAACATTTTCCAGATAATAAGCAAAATCCTCACTGCCCATACTTGGAATTTCTAGATGTTCAACTGCCTTTTCGCCAAAAAGCTCCGCTGCCAAGTTTCCAGCGTGTTCTGCATGTTCGAAGGAATTGATCGTCACTGGATAATCAGAGGAAAAGGAAATTTCCGCTTCTAATGCCATTGCTGAAGCAATTCCATTAACAATTCGTCTGAAATCATTCTCGACGCGATTACGCGTTTCCTTGCTTAGCGTTCGGATTGTTCCATTAAATTGGGCTGTTTCAGGAATGATATTAAAACCATCTCCTGCCGTAAACGTACCAACTGTAATAACGACTGAATCGAGCGGGTCTGTATTCCGGCTGACAATCGATTGCAGGGCTGTCAAGATTTGCGCACCGCCGATGATGGCATCAATCCCCTGATGCGGCTGGGCCCCATGTCCTGAACGGCCTTTTAAAGTCACTTGGAACGTATCCATGCTCGCCATAATTGGGCCGCCTTTGAAGCCGATTGTACCGAGCGGCAGATCAGGCCATACATGGAAGCCATAAATAAAGTCCACATCCGGGTTTTTTAACGCGCCGTCTTCAACCATTTTTCTTCCACCGCAAAGCATTTCCTCTGCCGGTTGAAAAATCAATTTAATTTTTGCGGGGATCTGGTCTTTAATAAGAGACAATGCTTTCGCTGCCCCAAGCAATGTTCCCATATGCATGTCATGCCCGCACGCATGCATAACATTTTCATTCTGCGAAGCGAATGCTGCGTTTGTTTTTTCTAAAATAGGCAGTGCATCCATGTCGGAGCGAAAAGCAATAACCGGCTTCTCTTGCGTTCCTCTAAGAACCCCAACGACACCTGTACCTGCCAGACCTGTTTGTACTTCATAGCCTAGTTCCTCCAGGTAAGTAGAAATCGCCGCGGAGGTTTTGAATTCCTGATACCCTAACTCTGGGTTGGCATGAAACTGCCTTCTATACCGAACCGCATCATCAAATGCCCTTTCTACTAATCTTTTAATGTCATCATTTAATAGATCGAATGACATATAAATCCCCCCTAAAACTACAACTGTATTTTTTGAATGAACAATAATTTGTTATTATACTATCGCAAATATTATATTAAGTAAATATTTATTGAATATTTCATATATAAAAAAGGTTATATTTTTTTAAAATTAATAGGATTACTGGTGTTCATTACCACATATGGAATAAAATGATTGGTATTTCAGAATAAAATTATCAAGTGGGTCGAGGGGACAGGCACCGCGACCCAGTTCGTTAGAGAAGGACATAGAATGGGTCGCGGTGCCTGTCCCTCCGACCCACCTCCGATCCAATAAAAAAGATGCTAACCATTTGTGGTTAACATCTTTTTTACCTGAGTATTGTTTATCAGCAGCCTTATTTTTACGCTAAGAAGATCGCTCCAAAAACAAGTCCTCCGATAATGACAAATGCAGGATGCACTTTCCATTTTTCTAATAACAATAAGGTTAAAATCGCAATAAAAATCGTTTCCCAAAGTCCGTTTGATGAATAAGCTTCATGGAAAAAGTCAAAGGTAAGAGTTCCCATTAATATCGCCACAGCAGGTAGAACCACTTTTGACAATCGCTTTACCCTTGGTGAATCTTTGTAGCGATAGATCAGACTTAATAATAACACCATTAAAATCAAGGATGGAGCCACCGTGGCAAACAAGGCTACAACCGAACCTAATACTCCTCCCACTTCAAACCCAATATATCCTGCCATTTTCGTCGCAATGGGGCCCGGTAAGGAATTTCCTAATGCCAGCACCTCACTAAACTGACTGGTTGTCATCCAGCCATAACGGTTGACAACCTCGTGTTCAATTAACGGAATGGAAGCAGGGCCGCCTCCATATCCAACGATTCCAGGGATCAAAAAGGCTAAAAATATTTGTAAATAAATCATAAGCTCTCACTTTTTCCTTCGACATGTACTTTGATTTCCTTTTTCTTTTCTGGTAAAACTAAAGCCCCAACTAATAACAACCCAATAACCACTCCTGGATGAATGTGAAGAACAACAATACTGATTAAGCATCCGATTAAAAGAATGCTTCCATTTTTCCAGCCCAACCCACTCTTTGTCTTTTTCAAAAAACTCCAAGTCAATACACCCATCATGACGCCTACAATAGGAACCACTGCATGTGTCATTCCTTGTACTCTTGGGTTATCTTTGAATTGATTAAAAGAGGTTAATAATGCCAGCATCAACAGAACGGTTGGTAATGCGGTTGCAATCAGCGCAACGATTAGTCCCATCATGCCGCCGACCCGGTAACCAATATAACCGGCCATTTTCGTATTAATCGGACCGGGTAACGTATTTCCCAGCGCTAATACATCACTAAATTGTTCATCATCCATCCACTTGAAGGTACCGACCACTTCTTTATGGACCAATGGAATCGCTGACGGGCCTCCTCCAAATCCTAAAATTCCAGATCGGAAAAATGCAATAAATATATTGATATAAAGCTTCATTTACTAAACCACCTTTATTCATTTAAAACGATCATTAAATATGAGAGTAAAAGTTTCAATGCTATTAAAATCCTATCGCTGCCCCGTCCCCCCTTGGATCAGCACCTCCGAACTTCACTCCCGTTTTCTCATCTATTTTTATGGCTCCAGCATGACCCATCACATCTGTAAATTCATCAAGAACCTCTACTTCATGACCTCTACGTTGGATATTCAAAACAACCTCTTTGTCAATCCTTCCTTCCAGCTTCAAGCTGTTTGACGAAGCACCCCATGTTCTTCCATACAGCCACCTTGGAGCTTCAATCGCGGCCTGAACAGGAAAATCATAATCAAGAATTCTCGTCACAAGTGCTGCTTGTGTTTGCGGCTGTCCTTCTCCTCCCATCGTGCCATACACTAAGTAAGGTTCGTCATTTTTAAACAACATGGCCGGGTTTAATGTATGGTAGGTCCGTTTTTTCGGCTGCAAGGAATTTATATGGTTCTCATCTAATGAGAAAAAGCTGCCCCGGTTTTGTAAAACAATTCCTGTATTTTTAGGGATAAAACCAGAACCAAATTCATGGTAAATACTTTGAATCAACGAAACCGCATTCCCCTCTTGATCCACGACTCCCAGCCATATCGTATCTCCTTTTGGGTCTAACTGTTTTTCTAGCTTTTTCACACGAGTAAGATCAATCAAACTGGCTAAATCCATTCCTCTTTTTACAGATAATAATTCATCCAACGGAATGTGGGAAAAATCCGGATCGGTTAAATATTGATCACGGTCAGAGAATGCTAGTTTAGTTGCCTCTGTAAGTAAATGATAATAGTCAGCAGAGCCTTCTTCAATATAAGACAAATCAAAATGATTCAAAATGTTCAGGATGGAAAGCGAAGCAAAGCCTTGCGAATTTGGCGGGACATTATAGACCTGGCAGCCCCGATAACGGATGGAAATGGGATCCACCCACTCAGAGCGGTGATTTAGAAAATCCTGATAGGTTAACAAACCGCCATTATTTTGAAGATCCTCAGCTATTAATTTAGCTAGTTCACCTTGATAAAGATAAGCACTTCCCTCACTGGCAATGCCTTCTAATGTTAACGCTAAATCATGTTGTTTCATCAATTCTCCAGCTTGATAAGCTAATCCATCCGGCTTTAAAAAGATTCTTTGAAACTCCGAAAAACGTTGCAGATGTCTAAATTCATCATCTTGTTGATCGAGATTGACATTTGTCCAGTATTCCTGACTAGGTGTAACTGGAAAGCCCTCTTTTGCATACTGAATAGAAGTTTGCAGCAATTGGCCCCAACCGTACGTTCCATTCATTTCTGTTTGTGAATATTGAAACGCCTTTTCCCAGCCAGCTACTGCCCCAGGAACGGTATTTGCAGCAAGCGCTCCTCTAGCTGGAATTTTATTGTAACCCTGATTCTTATAAAAGGAAATACTTGTCTTTTCTCCTGAACGTCCACTGCTATTTAACGCCTTTAATTCTTTCTTTTTCTTATTATAGACAAGCCAAAAATTATCCCCGCCCACTCCATTCATATGCGGGTAAACCACACCGATCGTTGATGCAGCTGCGATAGCTGCTTCAACCGCATTCCCTCCTTCTTGAAGAACCTTCAACCCCGCCTGAGAAGCCAAATAATGCGGAGTCGTAACCATCGCATTCGGCGCCATAGTAGTCGGACGATAAGACTGCTTAATTCTGTAATTCATACCCATCCTCCTCATTTAAGAAGCAGAGGGACGGTTCTCCTGTTTCCCTAATATTCTCCATTTCACAAAACAAGAAAACTGCCCTCACCTTCTCCCCCTTTTGTTTTAATTTTTTAAAAACGTTTCTCCAAAGTGATTAAGGTAACTTTTCTAAAATGGCATCACATGTCTTTTGAATATGATCAATCGTTAATGATAATAATAAATCCAATTCTTTCCTCGCCATATAGTCAATCATTTGATTATGTTCTTTTTGTGATAAAGATAAGTAATAAGCTGATGTGGAATAAATGTTCATATAGGGTTCAACCCTTCCCCATACGGTGTTCAATATCTCTAACATCGGTTTCGAATCGGAATAGGAATAAATCTTTGTATGAAATTGTTTGTTTAAAACATTCCATTCAATAGGAGAATGAATTTTGTGATCCATTTCTTTTACCATCTTCGATAACTCATCTATTTCCTTCTCTCCGATATTTGGGTACGACCATTCCATCGCCATTTTTTCTAAGTTGATTCGAATCTTAAAAATTTCAATTAATTCTTTTGCTGAAAGTTGACTAACATAGATACTTCTTCTTTCAAAATGGACAAATCCCTCTGATTGCAATTTGTTCAGTGCTTCCCTCACCGGCATCGTGCTAACGCCATATTTTTCTGCGATTTTTCGTATCGAAATCTTATCACCTGGTGAAAAATCGCCATTCATAATGTTTTCACGCAAACGTGAATAAACCTCCTGAGCAAGAGTAGGGACCGCTACAATTTGTTTTTGATCCATGTCGATGCATTCACCCCCATTTTTTGTGATATGTGATCACACTTTATATTTAATTAATACATATGTTAACTTTTTCTGCAATATGTCTTAGGGTCGGGGGACAGGCACCTCGACCCAGATCACTATATATTCCTCAGGACAATACATCTGTCTCAATTGAGCTTCACGAATGAATCCTTTGAAGCAAAAGCCACCACAAAAAAAGACCCCTTAACCTTCTATATAAGATGATAGAAGGAAGTGGTCTTTTTAACTTTCCTATAATAAAAACGTAATATCGTTCCCATACTTCAAAAACAGCAGTAGAACCAGCTTCTATTTTCATTCCGTGCTTGTCTTCAGTTTTTCTCCGCCTACTACATTACTTTGCTCTTCCCCAGCCTTTTTATTAGGCATGAATACCGTAAAAAGGAATGTTACGACACCTAAAATGACCATAAAAAAGTAAGCATCGTTTGTACCAAGAATGGAGGCCTCCTTCAGCAGCTGAGCTTGGGACATTACATGGCCGGACTCCATCAATTCAACCGCATGACTCTTCGTCCTCGTTGTCAAAATCGTAACAACCAGTGCCGTTCCTATCGCGCCGGCAAGCTGACGAACTGTATTAGTAGCAGCAGATCCATGAGCATTTAGATTTTTCGGAAGTGCATTCAGCCCGGCAGTATTGATTGGCATGGTTAAGAAACTAAAACCAATACGCAAAATAATTGTCCTCACCATTAGATAGGTAAAACTGGTCGTATCACTTAGATGCGTGACTTCCCAAGTAGCATAGGTTGCAAGACAGAGACCAATCAGCGCTAAAGGTTTAGCACCAAATTTATCGAATAAACGGCCGGTGATAGGTGACATTAACGCATTGATGAGCGCTCCAGGCAATAACAGTAAGCCCGTATCAAGGACCGAGAATCCTCTGCTTGTCTGCAGGTAAAGAGGAAGTAAAATCATATCTGCATACATGACCATCGTATTTAACGTAAGAATAATGGACGTTAATGTAAACATTTTATCCTTGAAGACTTGTAAATTGAGCAAAGGATCAGCCGAAGTCATCTGACGCCAACAGAATAGGATGAGAAAAATAATACCTAACCCCAAATAGATTAATACTTCTGCACTTCCCCAGCCTTTATCACCTGCACTGCTTAAGCCAAACAAAATTCCGCCGAACCCAATTGTGGATAGAATGACACTGATCGTATCGAGTTTTGCCTTAGAAGTTTCCGATACATTGACAAGGAATTTCAGTGCTAACAAGATGATAATAGCGACAAGCGGCAGCATCCCGATAAATAACCAGCGCCATGAATAATGCTCGATCACAAATCCGGACAACACAGGACCGATTGCCGGTGCAAATATGATGGCAAGCCCGATCGTTCCCATAGCCGTTCCGCGGCCCTCTGCAGGGAAAACGGATAGGACAACCATCATTAGCAGCGGCATAATAATCCCAGCACCAGCTGCTTGAATCAGACGCCCTGTTAGAAGAAATTCAAAGCCCGGTGCAATAGCGTTTACGAACGTACCGATTAACAACAAACACATAGAACTGATGAAAAGCTGACGGGTCGTAAACCTTTTCATTAAAAAAGCGGTCACCGGCACTAAAATCCCATTGACCAGCATAAAGCCAGTCGACAACCATTGGACAGTTGTAGCAGCAATCTCAAATTCCTTCATTAAGTCTGGTAACGCGACATTTAATATCGTCTGATTCAAGACGGATAAAAAACAGCCTACGAGCAAGACCGTTAGAAGAATTCCCTTTTTTATTTGTTTTTCTGGTTGACTCATATATTTGATTTCACATTCCTTTCACATGACCCTAATTGACAAGTAGTTAATTAATTGATACCGTGTCGATAAAATAGATACTAACATGTGAATGAGCAAAAGACCATTTACATTATTGAAAAATATGTATACTAATTGACAAAGTATAGAAGATTTGTTGATAAAGTAGAAGAATATAGATAAGGGGATAAAATAATGTCTAACCATAAGAAAGTAAAGGTCGATCCTCGAATTTTACGTACAAAAAGAATGTTTAAGGAAGCACTCATTTCCTTGCTTACAGAGAACGTTGATAAAAGTAAGTTAACCGTTCAAAAAATAGCAGAGCGATCAGAACTAAATCGTGCTACCTTTTATTTGCATTACCGTGATATTGAGGACTTAATGGAGCAAATGACGGATGAAATTCTTGGAGAGCTATCTGAAAAGATCAACCCACATTCCGTTGAAAACCCGTCAAAGGGGTACCCCCCGCTTGTCTCTTTTCTAGAGCATATTTATCAGCATGGAGGGCTCTTCCATGTGATGCTTGAGAATAAAGATTTCCGCACTAGAATTTTCAACATTCTACTAGAAATTATTACACTTAAGGGCGAAGAAAAAATGGCGAAAGGCAATCCATTCCTGGTTCCAACTGAAATCATGGCTTCTTCGACACTAGGCATCGTGACATGGTGGGTTCAGGCGGAAATGCCTTATAGTCCGAGCTATTTGGCAAAGCAAATTATCTTGATGTACAGCAAAAAGAAAGAGTGAGTTACATTTTTATATTAATTTTATATAAAAGAAGGCTGCCTGAGTTAAACCCAAGCAGCCTTCTATATTTATTTAGATGTACTTTCAGTTTTATTGTAATCATACTTTGTCCGATCAATTGGCTTAAAGCCATCAGGTGCGTAGAAACGTAATAAATCGCCATTAACAACTTTATCGGACATAGCCAGCTTGTGATCCACAATTTCGTGATACTTTTTCGCTTCTTCCAACTTGTCCTCAGGCAACTCTAATCCAGTTGTTGAATCATAATACTTGTCACCAACAGCTGTAATAGATGGACTTACATAGTCGCCATTTCGGAATGGCACAAGTTCATCGTGCTGTTCAGACAGTAAATCCGTACCGAACTGAACGTATTGTTTTGAATCAATTCCTAACAAATGAAGAAGTGTTGGAAGAATATCTACCTGACCGCCGTATTCGTGATTAACCCCGCCTTGAATTCCAGGTACACGAATAAATAACGGCACACGCTGAAGTCCTGCGCTTTCAAATGGAGTAATTTCTTTTCCAAGCACTTTTTCCATTGCTTTATTATGGTTTTCGGATATTCCGTAATGGTCACCGTACATAATAATAATGGAACGGTCCAGTAAACCAGTTTGCTTTAAATAATCAAAGTACTCTTTTAACGCTTCGTCCGCATAACGGGCAGTTTGGAAATAATCATCGACTGAAGCATCGCCTGTTGCAGCAGGTGCGATAGTCGTTTGAGATTGGTCCATTTTATACGGATAATGGTTTGCAACTGGAATAAATTTCGCATAAAACGGCTCTGGCAATGTTTCCAATAATGCCGTCGATTGTTGATAGAACGGCTTATCCATCATTCCATATTCCGCTTTATTTTCTGGACTTAATTGATAGTATTTACTATCAAAAAATTTGTCATAACCAAATGATTTGTAAATTTCATTGCGGTTCCAAAAGCTTCCTGAATTAGCATGGAATACTGCAGAAGTATATCCTTGCTGACCTAGAATTCCTGGAGCCGATTGGAAAGTGTTCATACCTTTCGTTGTAAAGGCAGCACCTTGCGGCAGGCCGAATAAAGAGTTTTCAAGCATAAATTCAGCATCTGCTGTTTTCCCTTGACCTGTTTGATGGAAGAAATTATCAAAATAAAGGGTATTGGCATCATTTGTTAATGAGTTTAAAAACGGTGTCACTTCTTCCCCATTAAGCTTGTAATTAATAAGGAAATTTTGAGTTGACTCCAAATGCAAATAAATGACGTTCATTCCTTTAGCTGCACCAAAATAAACCGGATTCGGCGCTGCATAATTGGAATTGGTGTAGTTCTTCACTTCAGTGATATCGTCGCTGCTAGCCATTACACGCTGAGCTGATGCTTTTGTGCTTTTCACTGCATCGTAAATAGTATAATTGTACATACCTAAATATTTAACAATATAGTTTCTGTCAAATCCTCTTGTTAATAATTGTGGACGATCTACCTCCGCCATTGAGAGATTGGCACAGGAAATGGCAAGTGCCATGGAGAATAGAGCAGCCACCTTTTGACGGCTCATATCTTTTTTCTCGATTTTCACAATCCGAAAAACAAGTAATGCCACTAATAGAATCGTATCAATAAAAAATAAGAAGTCATATGGTTTCAATAAAGATGACACACTTCCGCTGACATCGCCAAAGTTTTGTGTCTGAGTCAATGTTGGAAGCGTAATGAAGTCATTAAAGAATCGATAGTATACCACATTGGCAAACAATAAGAACGATAAAAGAAAATCAAACACAATCAGCGCAATATATTTTTTTCTCCCTTTAAATAAAGCAGAGATTCCTAAAAATATTAACGCTGAACCTAACGGATTGATAAATAATAGAATCTTTTGAATAAAGTTTTGTATTCCTAAGTCAAATTGAGTTAATTGGGTAACATATGTTTTCATCCAAAGAAGAATGACGGCCAAAAAGAAAAAGCCAATATATTTTTGGAAAATACCATGAGCTTTCAATTTCATTATGAAACACCTACCTTCTAGCGAACAATTATTACATAATCTTACTTAGATTTAAATATAAGATTTATACTATTTAGGCCATTAATTAGTTTAAATGGAAAATATGAACAAACTATGAATATAAGAAAAAAATTAAATGTCATTCTTACAGGATAGTAACTATACTACTTCTGAATATAAAAGACAATACTTTTTTAGAAAGAAATAGCGATGCTTCTATAAGCATCGCTCCACGTAAGTACACTCCTTAACATCCTTCTATTCTACAATGATTTAGTTAAATGCGTGATGTAAACCATCGCTTAAAGTTCTTAATTAGCTAACACTATTTATACAAGCTCATTTTTTTAGGTTATTCCTTTGCTCTTTTTCCATTTCAGGGAAATCGCCTTCATCTACTCGATCATTCTCCAAATTTTTTCTAACACTAACCGTGTACTTTCCTTCTTTGTAACTTTTTACTCTCCATGATTGATCACTCATATTGTTACTCCTTTCTCTTATATGTTCTAAACTCTTATAACTAAATAATCGCCTGATTTCATTTGCACTACATCCGCTTTTAATGCTTTTGCAATGTCAGCTGTCAATGTTTTTTGCTCCTCTTCATCCTTAGCTAATAGGGACAATTGTTTTCCACCTATTATTCGAGTTTTATCTAAGGTTATAAGAGCGAGAATATCATAATTAGGCTTTGCACTTGCTTCACGTCCCAACTTTTATTCACTCCCAACTATATTCGAATTCATTACAGCATGGCTTTTTTTAGTGCTTTCTAGTAGTGGAGTTTTCTTTACTGCTTCAATCAATTTATCTTTATCATTAATAATAGGTACTAAAGCGATCACAACTCGACCATCTTTAAAATCCCGGCGGGTAAAATGATGCCGCTTCACCCCCAAGGTTCTAGTCGCTTCAAATAGGGCAGCCTGTCTTTGCCCGAAGTTTTCTAATGTCACTCGAAAATGATGTTCCTTTGGATGGATCACCACTGCTCTGCCCTCTTCTTGAAACAATTTTGATGCATTCTCTGTACCAAGAAGGTTTGAAACATATATCCCCTCAACAAATAGCTCATGATTTTTCACTTCAATTTTTCCTTCCTTAACCTCTGCAATATCCCCTATCGTTTTTCCTTTTGAAAAGCGTTTTAATATAAAAAGAATGATTAGACCTACAACAGAACCAGAAATAATGTTTATCCAAGAGGATTGACTATCGACAAGCTGCATCGTAATCGCTGTACCTAAAGCAACAAGAAGAGCAAAGTAATTTCTTGATTCAAACGTTTTTGAAATACCATCAATATAAGCATCCCCTCGATAGGCAAATTCTGTGTTTTCTAAGTCCTTTAAACTTTCCCTTTCAGACTTTCTGACATCCCTAAACTGCTGGATAGCTAAGGTTAAAAAAGTAACCGCCACGAAATTTTTTGTCATTAACGCAGGGATGGCAATTGCCCCTAATGATGCTGCTACAAACCCAGTGACTAAATGGATCATATACCCATTAGGATAACTTGGATACTGTCTAAAATCTTCTTTAATGGTTAAAATCCTTGCTAACGTACCTACTATTATTGACGTAGCAATTAATATCAATTGTTCTTTTGAAATTAGACCCCCCATTAATAATCCCCCATTCTTTATTTGTAGTTTAAGGAGATATTTCGATTATAATTAATAAAACCTGGTGGTATATTATGGAAAGGGTCGAGGGGACAGGCACCTCGACCCAAAACATCAACATTTCCAAAAAAAGACCGTCACGATGTTTTTTTGATCGTGTCGGTCTTTTTTACTTAATGGTTCTGTTAAACTATGTTGTTAATTATGCTTTTGATGAAAAAATTCAATCTATACCAAGCCTACTTAATTCTCTCTGCCACTAATTTTCGATTGTACATAAATTTCAATAGAACAACGGCAAACATTCCAAGGCTAATCTCAGCGAAAATTAAGCTGAAAAGGATTTTTATATCCAGGAAGGTGACAAAAGTAAAGGTTCCCATGGCAATTGTAATGATAAGATAACTAAAAAATAACAATGTATCATGCTTCATTCCATTCACTTGAATCCCTCCTTTGTGATTCTATAATTACTATACGAATAACCGATAGAAAAGGTTTCAATCACTATAGAAATTTGTCGAAACTTTCAATAATAACCCCTGCTTTATACCATTATTTTTACCTTAAATTTCCTTAATGTTTTATAATTAAATTAGGATAAACCATTATTTCATACACGCTTTCGTTATTTCTTACAAAATTTAAGAGAACAGTAAAGGTGGTGGAAAAATGATTAAAGAATTACTTGTATCTATTATCATGGTCTCTCTCTTTCTTTTTACCAGGTTGTAGTAAA
The DNA here is from genome assembly GCF_036670025.1 of Niallia oryzisoli. NCBI lineage: Bacteria > Bacillati > Bacillota > Bacilli > Caryophanales > Bacillaceae > Niallia > Niallia oryzisoli. The sequence continues at coordinate 4,091,751 of NZ_CP137640.1, forward strand.
GATGACCATACTAGTATTCCACAACAAGATAATCAATCATCCTCTGTATCAAATGATACCGTTCCAAACTCTCCTGAGGAGACTACACCTCCAGTACCAACGACAACAAGCGATACAATGAATTATAGTCAATATGTAAAAAAAACGTGGATGAAGAAAGATGAAAATAGCTCCAGCTTAAAAGAGAAGGTTTATTTTTCTATTTCAAAAATTGAAAACGGGAAAATAACAGGTAAATTGAGTGTTGTAAGCTTTGATCAAACGGATCAGACCCTACCTTTTTTTGAGTCCGATTTTAAGGGAACCATTAACGAAGCTATCGCTGAATGTCACTATAATGATTCAAAAGGTAATAATGGAAAACTCGAGTTAGTCTTTAAGAATCACAATAAAATGGAAACAACAATTACTATTATTGATAAATCGACAACCACCATTCAACCACCTGAAGGAAGTTTTGAGTTTTCACCAGAAAATATTAAAAATATAAAGTATTTTAGACCAATTGAAAGCCAATCTTTTACGGTGAATTTAAATTCTTGGGGTAATGTTCAATTTGTATCAGGAACACTTGAAACGGGTAACCATATACCAACAGTATTTTATTTAACGAATCAGGAGGGAGATATTCTTTATGATTTTGTAAATGTAACAAACTTTCCCTATAGTGTAGATGTCAAAGCTGTTTCATTTAAAGATGTTAACAAAGACGGGCTAAAAGACATTATCATTATTGTTGTTGATAACTATAATGGTTCTAATGGGCACATAGCTAATGTCTACCTACAAAAGACTGATGGATCATTCACTAATGATTATAAACTGAATGAAGAAATCAATCATTCCGGGAATAATCTAGATGTAAAAAGCATAACAAACTACCTTTCCCAAAAATTCCAATGATAGTTGTGGGTCGGAGGTGGGTCGGAGGGACAGGCACCTCGACCCTGCTTCTCAATATATTATCTCTTTGAAATAATGGACCTGTCCCCTCGACCCAGTCTTTACCAAGGCATCCCAATCACAATAAATAAAAGCCATGCCAATCCTGGCCCAAAGGCAATGAATATGCCAGTGGTCATCATAAGCTGCCTAAAAAATACTCTTTCCTTAATCCCTTGGACATTGGCAAGCAAAATGGCACCTGCTGAGGAAAGCGGGCTTAAGTCAACAATACTGGATGAGACCGAAATCGCTGATATTAAATCAATAGATGATAAATGAGAATTCATAAAGATTGTTTCTGCCATTGGAATAATCGAGGTTAGGTAAGCGGTTGTGGAGGCAAACGCGGAAACAAATCCGCTAACATACAAAACGGCAAGTGCTGCTAAGTCAGGATTCCCCATATCCGCAATGAAATCTGTTACGTAATCCATCACTCCTATTTTTTCCATTACCCGGAAATAAGTGAAAATTCCCGTTACTAAAAGAATTACTTCCCATGGTATCACGTTCAGAATTCCAACATTCTTATCAGGGGAAATGAAAGAAAGGACCAATCCTACTAAAATTGCCGCAATGCCTAGATTCATATTAAATCCAATCGAGAGGAAACCTATAACAGGGATCGACGCAAGACAAAATCCTTTATATAAATCTAATCTTATTTTTCCCTGTTTAATCCAAACCTCTTCGTCTATCATCTCTTTCGATGCAGCAACGTATGCCATTGACGTTGATTCCCGCCGCTTAAATAAGCGAACTCCACCAAATAGAAGAAAGGTGATAAACGAAACAATTCCAAAATAGATGATACAATTGAGCAGGAGTAACGCTGGTGAATGTTCGAAACCTCTAGTCTGCATCCCACCATTGACAATGACACCAAATATATTTAATGGCGAGAACGCGCCTGCCTGCATTCCCATCATCATCATGATGCTGATCATGAGCTGGTTTGTCTTAGTTTTAAAGGCTATTTTAAAGGCAATCGGTGCCAGCAAAGAAACTACTGCGATTCCGAAGGTTCCGACACTTGTCAAAACCAAACTCAAAGCAAACAGAAGCCAAGGAATGAACCCCAGCTTCCCGTTTACTAATCGCAAACCAATAGCAGCTATCAAATCAACAGCTCCGCTTTTTTGAATAATGGCAAATAGATAGGTCATACCCACTATAAATATAAACAGCTTTACAGGCAACACACTAGAAATCTCATCCAAGCTAAGCCCATAAATAAGGATACCGACGATAAAAGCAGCTGCAAACCCCAAAACGCCAATATTTATTGGAAGGATTGTCCCAAGAATGAATATGATGAATAATACAAGAATAGCTATTATTGCTATACTCATGAGCATCCCTCCCTTTTCATTTATCGTTCAGATCCTATTATTTTGTTGTCGATCCAACCAAAAACAACTTAAACATGATTAAAAATGTAAATTTACAGATTAATCTGTAAATTAATTATTTAATAAGTATAAGATATATAATCAAATTTTCATACAGCTTTTTATGTAAAATAAACAAGGGTCGATTCTCCTGCTTATAAAGCAGAGAAAATCGACCCTTGTTTAATAAGCCTTCTCCCCAGATTTTTAAAATAACCTTAGTGATTTTCCCCTGATCCATTTACCTAAATTGGTGTTACAAGTAAACTAGGTATATTTAATGTGTCGTAGACGACTAAGCGTTCTTTCAACTTAGGCTTCCCTTGTTTGAAAACGATTTGGTCAATATATTTTCCAGTATTATAGACTTCTGTATTGCCATCTAATTTTGTTTGAAATACGACATAGTTGGATTGAACCTGATAGACTCCATTTGTCTCATCCACTATCAGGCTGTTACTAACAATATGACGGTAAAAATGGGCTTCAAAGATATTCGCATTTCTATGAGCAGACACACGATCCTTTAACATGCCTTTACTCTTACAATAAATTAAAGCAGATGGCAGGTTTCTCGCATAATTTTCCCGTGAAATAATTTTATAGGTACAATCTTCTGTAAAAAACTCCGGCCATTCCTCTAAACGATCATCATCAATACAATGAATATACTGGTCATTTAACAGTTGGATCTTTTCCCTAATCTCACTCATGCCAAGCGTTTCCTGCTTACTCATAAGAATTCCTCCCCTTCTATTCTCTTAAACTCCCATTAGTTCTCGATAATACTTCCAGAAACCGCGAATGGATGTTTCCGTAATTCGGTAGTTTTCACTTTTCACATCTCTGCCGCCCATTTCAATAAAGGCCGTTTTCTCTTGATCCCTTACAATCGCTTTTTGAACCATTTCCCCAATGCCGCCATCTTCGAGCGAGACAAAGCCTGCCGGACCAACTAAATTATTTTGCTTTAAGCGCATCTCGATTTGCTCTTCGCTATCGTCTTCATAGCCAAAAAAGGTCCAAACCAGTTCACATTCACCCGGTGCTTTGGGCAGTAATTGACGGACTGCTAATGTATTATGAATTTGCTGAATCACGACTCCTGGAAAGATCGACTGAATCGCAAGCGTAATGCCGTCTTCAAATTCATTCCAGCCATCTAGTAGGGATGGATCATCTAACGTATATTTGGAATAAGAACGCACCTTTTCATTTTTATAGACATTTTCATTCTCATTTTTATTCCCAAATGTATAGCTGACATGATGCATGCCACGCTCATCTAAATCAATTCCGCCTTTTTGCGACAGACGGTTAATGCCAAACGTCGTAAAGAACAGATGAAGGAGGCTGGCATGATAAGAATCCTTTACATTTTCAAAATAAAGCTTCCAATTATTCTGCATTTTTTGACGCTGATAGCCTAATATTTTAATAGGTCGGCCATTAAAGACACGCTGCACATAGTGCCCCATTTTTTCCCCAATATACTGGTCAATCGATTCAAGTGTTTCATCAAAGGTTCCAAATAGCATTCCGTGATAGTTTTCTACTCTGACCTTTGTCATGGACAGCTTGCTCGTGTCAAAATCATCCGGCATCCCGCCGTTACCATTCACGCCATTTTTAAATGGAACGCCCTTCAAATTTCCTTTGTCATCATATACCCATGCATGATAGACACATGTAAAATTCTTGCTATTGCCGCATGAATCCATACATACGGTTGCCCCGCGATGGGCACAGCGATTGACAAAGGCGTTGAACGTCCCATCTGATGACCGTGTGACAACCACTGGTGTATCCCCAATAAAGGTCGTCTTATAATCATTCCGATTCGGCAGCTCAGCTTCTAAGCATAGATAATTCCAGGTTGGACCGCGGAAAATATTTTTTTGCTCTTCTTCATATACTTTTTGATCTAAAAAAACTTGATAAGGAACTCTAGTAATTCCTTCTTCCGGCCACTTTAGATTTAAATTCTGATTCGTTGCTGCTGATTTCATCCTTTCACAACCCCTTTTCTATTTTGATCAATTGCTAGTAATCATTTTTGTGAAATATTGTGTCGTAACATGTTCACGACTCACTTTCGTTTATTTGGGGTCAACTGGCCGCCATACTTTTTCCGCAATTGCGCCAGACGTCTGCCCGCTTCCCTTGCACCTTCTGCATATTCATCCGGTACTTTCGTATAAGGCGGCCGGCTTGGACCTGCATTGATATATCCTGCTTCATTGATGCGGATTTTTTCTAACTGAATATTGTACTTTGCAAACAGTTTGAAGTCTCCGTTTGGAAAAAAGGTCCGTGAGGCATGCTGCATTCCCTCTGTAATTTCCTGTGCCTTTTCCTCTTCACCGTTAAAAATACTTCGTTTTAACTCAACGGCAGCCTGTGGTCCACAGGAAGCAGCACCGCTCCAGCAGGCAAGAACCTCATCAGGCATCGCTTTCCATCCTTCATACCAATCCCGTTCCATTGGCAGCATTCTCATGTTTCCTTTGACAGCTTCTACATCAGCCAAAAATTCCGGTCCGATAGAGGTACATTTAGCTGCAATGATGGTTGGGATTTCAGCAAGCCTCGCATAAACAGCTGAACTAATCTTTCCTTTAAAAGCAACCGGATTGTCGTACACAATAATGCCTAAATCTGGAATAGCTTCTGCTACATCGCGGTAAAAGCTAACAATGGTTTCATCATCACACTCACACCACATCGGCCGGCCTAATAATAATCCGGAAACACCCTTTTCTTGAAAAGCCTTTGCTCTTACGATGGTATCCCTTGTATTAAGAGTCGTCGCCCCAGCATAGATAGGGACGCGTCCTTTGGCTGCTTCAACAACAATTGTGACAAAGTTTAAATGTTCTTCCCATGTAAGTGTTGCCGCTTCACCGAAAGTACCCGTAGTCATAATCGCATCGACGCCGTCTTCAATCATTTTATGAACCGCTCTTACCGTTTCCTCATAGTCTACTGTATCTTCCGTTGTGATTTGATCTGCTCCAGGTAAAGCAGGAGTAGGCATAATCGCATAAATTCCTTTTATATCATGAACAGTCTCTCTCAAATTCGAACACCTTCTTCCACTTTCATTTCAACAAAGCCCAGCCCTGTTACCCATTCCTTCACGTTTTCATAAGCAATCAACTGTCCATGATTGGATAAAGAAGCTCCAACAACTACCGACCATGCACGAACCTCTTCTGCCCCATTACCGGCAGGGATGATTTCCTCATCATTCATGCAGGCAAATTCCTTTGCCCGGCCTGCTCGAATCAAATCTAAGACGCGTCGGTCCCATTCTTCATTAACGGTTCCCATTTCTTTCGTACCGACCCAGTGAGACAAGCCGCCCGTCCCGAGAATGGCCACCCTTTCAAAGATTTCCTGCTCTTCAATTGCTTCTCGCAGTACTTTTCCAAATTCATAACACCGCTTCATGGACGGCAGTGGCGTCGTGATCCCATTCAACACGACAGGGATGACCACAACTTCTTCTTCTCGCGGTTCCACAAAATGCAATGGTTGAATGATTCCATGATCAAGGGCCAACTCTCCCGCCATTGCCACATCAAAATGATTTTGATAAAGCTTAGACAGAAGGAAATGAGAAAATTCCTGTGATCCTTTATATTCCTTTTGCGGAATGCCGATCCATTTATCAAGCGGGCCTATATAATTTTCGGCCACACCTAATGTAAAAGGAGGGATTAATTGCGGCGACAGTGTGCTCATATGCTCAGCAGATACAATGATAATCACCTGCGGTTTGGCCTCTTCTAGAATAGCCCTGCATTGATCATATGCCGCTTGTACTCGTTCCCGTTTTTCGATGGGCGGAGCCGTTGGAATCGATGGAATTAACGGGCTGTGACTCATCGCAAGGGCAGCTACCAATTTACTCATACTTCAACCTCCATAATGTTTTCCTTTTTCATCTATCAATCTCCTGATCTTAAACTTTTTAACATTTCCGGGACCGGAACCTGATGAACATCCTTGATTCTCATTAAAATAAGACCATTCACTCCATATTTCGTAAGAGCGGCAAAATCATTGTCTTGTATCATCTTTTGTTCCTGTTCGTTCAAATGATATTCTTCCATGACCGTTATCGGATTCTGGACATATCTCTTCTTCACTTCCTCATTCACGGATATGGCATGAAATAGTTTGTTGATTTCATAAGCAGACAAGCTCATTCTCCTTCCATTCGCGTTCTCACATATGAGCAAAACTTTACCTTCGAAGCTCAGCGTTTTTCTCTTTTAACCGTTCCTGAAGTTCTGTATAATCAATCGAACCTTCCGATTCTCGATAATTCAGCCCAAGGTGTTCCAATAATTTCGAATTCTCAACAAGGAACATTCGAACCGGCTCCTCCTGACTGCTGTTGTAATGCCGGTGCCAGACCATTGGCGGTGTATAAACAAAGTCACCCGTTGACCAATGATAGGTTTTATCACCAATCTCACTATAGCCCGTCCCTGACATCACATAATGAACGGATTCATGGTGATGGCGCTGCATATCTGAGGCAGAACCCGCTTCAATTTCCTGTAAAAAAATTTCAAAGCTTTTTACCGGTAACCGAAGAACAGGTCCTAAACGAGAAGGATTGGTTTCCTTCCCCGGACTGTACCAAGGTATTTCATCTGCATGAACAACGACATGGTCCCATTCATCCTCCGGCACCCTCGGTAATGGTTTCCGCTGCTCTGAAATCACCTTCCGAAATTCCGCTAAACTTTCATCTTTCACCATTCTAGTCCACTCCTCTATTAGAAAAAGTTGTGCAGGTTTTGTGTTCCAATTACGGCATGATCAGGATAGATAGTTCTTTTAGCAATTTTCCAATCATGGCCATCTCTTTGTAAAATATCCACTCGTTCACCTGTTAGTTGATCATTTATTATTTGATTGCCCCGATTTCGGACAAATTGAAAATAGCTTCTTACTTCTAATTCATTTTCGTTCCTGCCCTTTCTGATACGGACATGACTGATAAAATGGCGGGTGCGTGAAGGCGGATCATTGGACCATGCTGATTTCGTATACAAGCGGTCAACTCTCGTTTTCATTGTTGTATAGTCATCTTCAAAGTAGCTCATTTCATCAATGATGTCAGGTCCGCTTGAGCTCTCACGTGTCACCCTTGCAGGCATGCGGTAGATAATGTCTTCGGAAAGCATCTGAAACCATGATTGATAATCTCTTAAATCTAATAGCTCTGCTTCACGATAGTAAAACAGCGTGATTTCATTTTGTAATTCTAAATCCAGGACATATTGATTTTGCTCCTGTATTTTCACCATGAATGTACCTCCTCTAATCATGATTCTTTTGAAAGTAATTCCTGCCAGTATTCATAAAAGCCTCTGTGTACCACATCAAGGAAGGTTGTCGGATAAGCAATTCCCGGCCCTGGAAAATCGTCAACAGGTTCAACGAAATCCATTCCCATTAAATAATTCACCACATTATTGAAATGTAGGTTCTTATCCCGAGCGGTTACTCCTTTGCTTGCATCCGCAAGCCTTGTCCATAGTTCCGTGTCATCCTGCTCCAATGTTCCTCCTGGGCCAAAAGTGTTCACGTATCTTTTGTAAGAATTTTCTTTAAATTCTTGCGGTGCCTCTTTATCAACCAATATCCATGACCATGCTTCAATCTTGTCCGGCCCAAGCGGACGCCATTGCCTAATGGTTAAAAAGTTCGTTAGGTTCTCATGCTCTCCCTTTCCATGCATTGGACTTAAGAAAGAGAGATTTGGAAAGCAGTTCCCATTGAACACCATGGTATTTTTAAATACAGATAGCTGCTCTTCTGTTAGATTTTCTTGAAACATCGGCCACATTTCTTCAGGGAGACCCTGATATGGCGGAATTGAAACAGATGCCGGCGGCTGAATCACGTTTAATCCATGACCGTGCTCTAATTGAATTTGATAGCCGTTACTTGCAAATAACGGATCCTTTGGACTGATTCCAAGTTCAACGGTAGAGCGGTGTGTCATCGCTGTATGATAGGCATCACCTACAAACACTTCCGCGCTTACCTTCCAATTGGTATCCACTACCCAGCGCTGCGGTGCTCCGATGACTTCCATTCCTTTATTACTGCGGCCCAGCATAATATCAAAATACCATTTAAGTCCGCCTAGAAATTCTTCCAATGGTTCAGCATCCGGATTAAGGGCGGCAAAAATTAATCCATGATAGCTTTCAACCTTTGGAACTTTCCTGAGCCCCCACTCCTTTTTATCCATTTCTTCACCATATAATTTATTTCCAGCAAGAATCCCGACCAGTTCTCCTTCAATGTTATAGGTCCAGCCATGATATGGACATGTAAAGGTTTTCTTATTGCCTAGGTCCGCTGTACACAGGTGAACACCGCGGTGTGTACAAGAATTGATAAATGCGTTTATTTCCCCCTCGCTATTTCGAATTAACAAAACAGGGTCATGTACAATCCATCTGGATACATAATCTCCTTTATTCGGAATTTCAGATTCATGAGCGACAAAATACCATGTTTTACTGAAGATCTTTTCAATTTCTAATTGATGGATCTCCGGGTCGGTCATAATCCATTGCGGGAGTTTTCCCGTTTGAAGCTGGTCTTTAATAGTTGATAAATGGTCTTTATTAACGGTTCTATTCAATTTCATTTCACACCCTTTTTATATGAATTTAGCATTCTTTCAGCATACGAATGGCTTGATATTCGACGTATTCAGAGAAACCGATTTCTGTCCTTTCTCTGCCAAGTCCGCTCTGTTTAACACCGCCAAACGGCATATCTAATGAAAGGGAATCCACATTATGACTGTTGATGAAGGTACCGCCCGCTTCTATTTTCCGGGCTACGGCTAATGCACGCTCTTGATCCTCTGACCATACGGAAGAACACAAACCAAATTCAGTTCCATTCGCCATTTCAATCGCTTCATCAATTGAGTTGTATGAGATTAAAGGAATAACAGGTCCAAATTGCTCACTCACAACCAATTCATGACGAGGATCAATATCCCGAACAATCGATGGCAGCATATAATAGCCGTTTTGCCATTGCTCTGAATCGACTTTTTTCCCTAGCTGTCTGACCGTCGCACCTGATTGCCGTGCTTTTTCAGCTAAGCCTTGAACATAATTATATTGCTTCTGATTAATTAAAGGCCCAAATGTTGTTCTTTCGTCCAAACCATGTCCAACTTGATACTCATTGACGATATCAGACATCGTTTCATATACGGCATCCAGCATATGGTTTGGAACATAAACGCGCTTGACAGCAAAGCAGATTTGACCTGCTCTAGTGAAAATTCCTTTACATAACCTAGGCATGATTATATTTACATCTGCATCATCCAAAATAATTGCTGGGTCATTCCCCCCAAGCTCTAAACTGACCTTTTTAATCGTGGATGCTGCACTAGCCATGATGGAGCTGCCCGTTTGCGTTCCACCAGTAAAAGAAATTTTTCCTACTAAAGGATGTTCGGTTAATGTAATCGTGACATTTGATCGTCCATTCACCACATTGATCACACCATGCGGAAGAACTTTCGCCATCGCTTTTAAAGCTAAAGTCAAGGCAACAGGAGCATCACGTGAAGGCTTGACAACTACTGTATTTCCGGCTAATAATGCTGGAGCTAATTTGGACATGGTCAATATGATTGGAGAATTCCATGGGACAATTAAGCCAATGACCCCAATCGGATTCTTTTCAATGCTCATCCAGCTCACTGTATTTTCAAACCTTGATGGTTCGAGAAACGCTTCTGCGCGATCTGCCATATTGTGAATCATACTAGCCCCTCTAATAAAATCTGCAGTGGATTCCTTAACAGTCCCCCCATTTTCTCTTATCAGTAATGGTCTTAAGGATTCTGTTGATTCTTCCAATACGACTGCTGCCTGCTTAATCAGCTTGATTCGTTCTGCAACTGGGACTTCTCTCCATTCCCGAAAGGCCTGAAATGCTGTTTGAACAGCCTGGTCAGCCGTTTCACTTGTGCCTTTCGCTACCTTTGCTACTATATCTGTAAAAATCCCTGGATCATAAACATCGAAATATTCAGTCGATTGAACTTCTTGATGACCAAAAAAATTATCAATTTTTTCTACTGCAGCTTTGATCAAGATGGAATACCTCCTTAATATCGTTTTTATACTAGATTTGAAGAATGCATCTTATCACTTCATTAAGAATGCATTTGGATTTCTCTTCGCGACACTCTTTGGTCAACATGAACCAATTCATCCTTTTCTGCTGAACAAGGCAGATAGACATGAAACGCTGTTCCTTTCCCCTTTTCACTGTTCACTTTGATTTGTCCGTTTAATTGCTGAATCACTCGATAAGCCACCATTAACCCCAATCCAGTTCCTTTCTGGCCTTTCGTTGTAAAATATGGTTTTCCTAAGCGCTTCATTTGCACTTCGTCCATCCCCAACCCTGTATCTTGTATCACAATTTCATGTTGGTTCTTATGCTTCTTCATCGTAATGATTAATTCTCCACCATTTGGCATGGCTTCGACCGCATTTTTCATCATATTTAAGAGAGCCTGCTGAACCACTCTTTTTTCACCTATAATGGAAAAAGGAAGAAGATCCTTTTTCACTTCAATGGAATTCATATGAGAAAGAGGATTAAGAATCTCAATTAATTCCGTCAGTAATTGTTCTACGTTAATTTTTTCCACCTTTTCTGGTGCTGGTTTGGCAAAGGTGAGAAAATCGCGAATGATCAAATCCGATCTTTCCAGTTCATTTAAAGCAATTTCGATATATTTCTGTTTTTTGGGATCCTTCTCGTCCTCTTGTAACAGCTGGATAAAGCCTTTGGCACCTGTTAAACCATTTCAAATTTCATGTGCGACGGATGCACTTAAATGACTGACCATTTCCATTTTTTCCATTTCAAGCAATTCATTTTTTAAGTGATGATTTAAAATGATTTTTTCGTACGTCCAAACCGTCAGGATGATACATACTAATTTAATCAAGGCACCCATTAAAATAATGTTGAAAGGAGCTTCTAAGTGAAACATGTAATTATTAATCAACACACTGAAGAACATATGAATGAATAAAATACCAATTGAAATCCATAATTTTTGACTCCTACGGGCTTTTAAAAAAGGATGGTAAAAAAGGATGGTTAATAACGGGATTAATGCATAGATAGATGCTGTAATCCAAGAGGTTTCATTAATCCCTAAACATAGCCGGACAAAAAAACCACAAATATATAAGCAAAAACTGGCTAAGGGTCCCCCATAAAGACTAGCGACAATAAACGGTACAACACGGATATCATAATTAATGCCTTCATTACTGGAGAATGGAAAAAAGACGAAAAAGATAAAAGAAACCAGTCCTGATAAGAATACAAATAATTTGATATCCTTCTTTGTAAATTCTTTTCTGTAAACCTCTAGAAAAAGCTGTGTCAAAAAAAGCATGACGAGGAGAAAGAGTACATTGACCAAAATATCGCTCATAAGAAAAATCCCAAACATTTAAAATCTAATGATCTAGTTAGTCATTCGATCCAAGAATCAGTGAGATTTTAGATCGACGATAATTATTTAACTGGATGTTTTAATCGTATCAGCCCTTTACCATCGCTGTATTCAACGCGCGTCCCAAATGGTGCTGACAACTCTCCTAAATATTCAATAATCTGTTCTCCTAACTCCCCTTCAGCAAGCCTTGGAATGCCGCCGGTCGAGCGCGGTTTATGATCCATGGTGACTGGATAAAGGACTAGTTCGGTAAATTCTCCTGCCTCATTAAACGTACACACAGGGATGATAGAGCCGAATACTTTCACTGCAAAATGTCCACCCGGCGGGTTTAATGGTTTTGGCAGAGCATCACGGGCATCGAAACCGTCTGCCGTCGTCGCATGGCCGTTTTTCAACTCTGGTGCATAACCTGGTCTGGCAAAGAAATCAGCCGGCAGTCTTGTAACGGTGCTGCTCATGGCAAAGAAATCACCTGGATCATAAAAGATTGGTTTGCCGTTATAGATTTCAATTCCTCTTAATGGCGCATGGCTGCCCTGTCCGACAAAGACACTTGCACCTGCGTCAATACATGACTTAGCAAAGGATTGGACAAACTCTGCCGGTACATTCAAGCCTTTTTCCGGATGCATTTCATGACTATGCAGGGCGACAATCACATGATCTGCCTGTCTTGCCGCTTCTTTGATCGCTTTTAGATTCCCTACTGCATCGTCCTCATCCACTACAGTTGTAATCCCCGGTTCATCTCTTTCGACAAATCGTTGAATTGCCATCATCAATCCAGGCGGGTTAAAATACCATTCCTTTCTATTATTTGCAATTCCCCAGCCCATCTTATAGGCAAGATCTTTCACCGTTTCAATAATCGTACGGTCTGCACTATAGTAATAGCGAAGCGGATTTAGTCCCGGTCTGCCCTTCACATCCTGCCTTGTTTCTCCTGCTCTCGCCCAGCCGGTGAAAGTAGAACTCATGGATATAAGAGCGACTCTTCCTTTTGGTGTCTCAAGATATTTCGGTTCCCTGGCTTCTCCCAAATTTCTGCCTGTGCCAGCGTGTACGAGACCTGCTTCATCAAGAGCTTTCCAAGTAGAGAATAAACCTCCGTAGGAATAATCTAAGCAATGGTTCGAAGCATGTGAAACCATATCAAACCCTGCCCATTTCAATTCATCAGCTACAAAACGAGGTGAGCGCATCCACGTCCAGCCGGCCTCCGCGGCAGGATAGACTTCAGGTCCGTCATAATCATGAATATTAGATTCAAAATGAGTATAGGATACATCTGCATTTCTAAGTACATTGACTAGCGATAGAAATCCTGGATCTTGTTGAACGGATATCCGGCGGTTGATAATGGAATCACCTGTCACTGCAATCTTAAAACCTTTCATAAGATACCTCCATTGAATATATGTATTTTTTGCACCTCTCCGGTAAGATGCCAGGGGAGTAAAGAACAAGCATGATACTTTGTAAAACCTGACATCTTAGCGAGTGTGTAGCAAAAGCTTTTATCAATCATAGATAAGCAAACTAACAGTCTAGTAAAACTACTCTCCTGGTTGGATTAATACTTCGTCTCCGTCCCAGCTAAACTTGACAGAAAGGTTTTCACTCTTTGAAATATCTTCTATATAGTTAAACACTCCCTGGGCTAACTGATCATCTTTTACCACGATTTCCGGTTCACAATTATTGTTGATATAGCAAGGAATATACGTAACCTTCTTAATTTCTCCGTCCTCAATATAGGCCTTGGCAATCATCGTGTTTCTTGCCTCACGGGAAACATAGCCCTTTGGCATCTCCGGATCAGCCGTTACATTATATCTCTCTAATAATCCTGTTGGAGGTCCTCCTGGTCCATCAGCAGTACCAGGTCCAATCTCTGCTGCAAAATTACCTGTAGAGTAGAAAATGGCTTTTCCTTTATACATTTCAATTCCTTTTGCAATATGGGTATGAGTGCCGAGAATTAAATCCGCTCCTGCATCAATCGCAGCATGACCGACTTCATGGCAATACATTGGAATGACTGCCGGAATCATATGCTGGCCCCAGTGATAGGACACGACTACAACATCCACTTCCTGCTTTAATTTCTTGATATCCTCAACCATTGCCTCTAGATCTTCCTTATAGGCCATGGATACAATCCGTGGAGGTGTTCCAGGCTGATAGTCAATCTGATCATAAATGGTCCAAATGCGTACAGGGGCGAGACCTGATTTTTTCGCATCGGCTTCAAAGCCTTTAGGATGAACGCAAGAGTAGGCTAAAAAGCCAACCTTTGTCCCATCTCGATCCAGAATCACTGGTTTTCTAGCTTCCTCAATATTCCTACCCACACCGCAATACGGCAGGTTGACCTCATCTAATTTGTCCATGGTGTCAATTAAATTTTCTCTGCCCCAGTCTAACGTGTGGTTATTCGCTAATGAAAGGACATCAAAGCCTCCGTAAAGCAGGGCTGGAATATTGCGGCTGGCAGAATAGGTGGCGCTGCCGCGAATTGCATAACCAATATCGGAATAGGTTTGATCACAATTGGCAAACGTAATATCTCCTGCGCGCATCACTTCAGCTACATGCTGAAATATTGTTTCTGGTTCTTCCCGGTCAATGATGACATCTCCAACTCCAAGGACCGTAATTGGTTTCTTTGACATAGTCTCTCCTCCAATTTTCCACTTTGTATTTTTTAGGCTTGTGGGACGCTTTCCAAAAAGGCCGGAACCACTTCCATAATGTCACCGACAATTCCGCAATCAGCTACCCTGAATATAGGGGCATTCGGATCGTTATTAATCGCAATGATATATTGTGAATCAACCATCCCGGCCACATGCTGGGAAGCTCCTGAAATTCCTAATGCAATGTAAATTTTCGGACGGACAATCCGGCCTGAAATCCCCACATGGCATTCATGCGGCAGCCATCCCATATCTGTAATTGGCCGGGAGCCGCTCACAGTTCCATTCAGCTTTTCAGCCAATTTTCTTGCCAGCTCGATGTTTTCTTTCGTTCCAATCCCCCTGCCAACAGACACCAGGATTTCCGCTTTTGTGATATCAATTCCTTCAATGGTAGGACTAAGTATGGATAAAATTTTGGCTCGAATTTCTGCAGCCTTTTGATCCTGCTGGACAGCGATGACTTTAGCAGGCAGAAAACTTCCTTCGATGGCCGGTAAGTAATTTTTCTGTACACTTGCAATCAGCGGTAATTCGTTCACCTCTAGTTTGGCAAATACATCACCGTTAAACATCGGTCTTGTCATAAACAGACTGTTATTTTCATATATGATATCCACACAATTACTGAGTAGGTTTGTCCCTAATCGTTTAGATAAAATCGGTCCTAATTCCATGCCTAAATACGTATATCCAACTAATAATAAGGAAGGTTTTTGCACTTTCATGAATTCGGTAACGGTATTTACATATACTTCAGGGTGATAGGGTTCAAACTCTTTATCATCCACCACATAGATATGATTGAAGCCTTTATCCGATAATTGATGGACAGGGGACTCAAGGTCATGACCTAAAATCAATGCGTTGAGTTCACACTCCCATTGATCGGCAAGTTGTCTGCCTCGGCTTGCCATTTGCAGGGCCAATGTATCTAGTTCACCATTTTTTGCTTCCGCTAATATGAAGATATTGTTATATTCCTTATCTGGCTGCATCAGCAATCCTCCTCATTAAGACAGTTGAAATTTCTTCAAGGTTTCCTTCAATGATTTCACAGGCCTCATTGACTGGCGGATCAAATAGATCAACAATGCGAAATGCATCACTCGAATTTCCGTCTTGATTCAATCCCAGGCTATCAAGAGTCATGGATTCTACTTTCTTCTTTCGAGCCTGCAGTACTTTCATAACAGATGCTTGGCTAATCGGCTTTGTCGTCGATTGAACAGATATTAATGAAGGAAATGGTAAACCAAGCACTTCATATTGACCCTGTCCAAGCTCAGAGGTTGCCTTTATGATAGGCTGATCCTCATCATAATCAATATTTGTCACCACAAAAGCATGGGGCAGCTGTAATTCTTCAGCCAGCAGCATCGCTGTTTTAGCTGCCATTGCATCGCTCGATTCCACGCCAGTGAGGACAAGATCACAGTCAAGCTGCTGAATGGCTTTTGCTAAAATCTCTGCGGCTTGATCGGCTTGATCGGAGCTGACCCTAATGACTCGGTCAGCCCCCTTTGCCATTGATTGATATAACATTTCCTGCGACGTTAAACCGCCCACTGTTAAGACAATAACCTCTGCACCATATTCTTTTTTTAGAAATAAGGCTTCTTCTAAAGCTGCTTCATCCGATTCATTCATCACTAACGCACTGCCGTCATAGTTAATTTTCTTGTTTTGTTCATCATATTCGAGATTATCGACCCAAGTCGGAACGGCTTTGCAGCAAACTACAACGCGCATTCTATCACTCCTTCAACACTGTATTAATTTGTTTTCACCATTCCGTCAGCCAATGCAGCATGTTTCCCAGCCTTGCGTCCTAAAACTAAATTTCGTACGATGCCCGAGCCGCCTGGGTAATTTCCGATATAGAAGCCACCGACCAATTCACCATTGGCATACAGTCCTTTGATTGGCTGATCTGTTACATCAAGCACTTGGCCGTTCTTGTTCACTTTCACTCCGCCAAACGTGAAGGTGATTCCAGATGTTACAGGGTAAGCTCTGAACGGAGCTTGATCAATTTTCTGTGACCAATTGGATTTATTTATCGCAAGACCCTCTGTGTGCTTGCCATCACGTTTCGCTTGATTAAACGGACCATCCTGAACAGCCGTATTATATTCTTCTACTGTCTTTTTGAATGTCTCAACTGGAATATCCAGTTTTTCCGCCAGTTCCTCAATAGTATTCGCCTCTACTGGAGTTTGGTGGGAATAATCGCTCATAAGTAAGTCAAATACTTTCGAATCAAACACTTGAAATGCGATTCCATTCGGCTGATCACGTGTGATTCTTCCTAATTTGGCATACGTATAGCCGTGGAAATCCTCGCCTTCATCAAAGAAGCGTTGTCCATTCGTGTTGACTAAAATGCCATACGTATAAGATTTACGGTCAGTACTTAAACCGCCGCCGACATCCTCAGCACTAAGGTCAATTTGCGTACAATGGGAGCCGCTCCACTCTCCTGTAGCTTGAGCTCCCACATCTAACGCCATTTTTATCACTTCACCGGTATTATGCTTAGAACCTCGAACCTTAACTAAATCCCAGCCTTTGCCTAAATATCTGGCCCGCATTTCTGCATTGGCAGAGAAACCCCCCGCAGCAATAATAACCGAGTTGGCGTAAATATCTTGACCTTCACCTTTACTGATCGTTCTTACTCCGCAAACAGCTCCATCTTCATCGACTAATAATTTTGCTGCTCTTGTTTCAAAGCGGACCTCCACCCCTTTTTTAATGGCCACTTCAATCATTGAATCAACAAAACCTTCTCCGCCGCCCTTGACATTCAAAGGAATGGCTCCTTGCGTAAACACCATCCGTTCTCCTACTCTTGTTGCCATATCATAGTTAACATCCCAGCCCAGGTTTAAAGAATCTACCCATTTAAACGCTTTATTGGACTCTTTCACAATCATTTCTGTTAAACTAGCATCAGCCATCCCATTTGTTACACGCATAATATCGGAATAAAATTCATCTTCCGTGTATTCATTAATATCAATTAATTGACGCTGACTTTCTGGGATTGCCGTCATATAGTCATATAACTCGGAATTTCCTTTATGGACAATTCGGAAGCCTCCTCCTGTATAACGCCCGTTACCGCCTGCTTCACTTTTCGGTGCTTTCTCGATCATAAGAACTCTTGCCCCTTTTTCAACGGCAGTTATAGCTGAAGCAGATGCAGCAATCCCTGCACCGATTACGACGACATCAAAATGTTCTTTTTGTTTCATGATTATTTCTCCCTTCGTTTAACCTAATTATTTTACTGAATTTTCTGAAATATAGAGATAAGATACATCCTGTTCTATTCATGCCACGCTAACTTTTCATCGTTTCCGGCAGCCATAGTACGATATCTGGGAACGCCACTAAGATTGCAAGAAAAATGACCATAATGACAAAGAACGGCATCGAACCACGGAAGATTTTTGACATTGGAACATCCTTAACAGCCCCTGCTAAGGCAAACACAACCATCCCGAGCGGTGGTGTGATGTAGCTCATTTCAATCGTAATAACTAGTAAAATCCCAAAAAGAACTGGATCGACACCAATCTGCTCAATCACTGGAAATACAAGCGGCAGCGTTAATAGAATCATCGCCAATGAATCTAAGACACAGCCTAAAAGGATATACATGAATAGAATCATAATTAAGATCCCTGTACTGCCTAGAGGAAGACTTGTAAAAAATTCCGCCAGCATACTCGTTACACCACTAACGGTCATAAACTCTCCAAAAATCATCGCTCCCGTAACAATGAGTAGAATCATAGCTGTAGTAAGGACGGTGTCTTTTAGTCCTTCTAATATTGCACGGATATCAAATCCTTTTAACATCACAAGCGTCACTAGGGCAAAGAAAGCACCAATTCCACCTGCTTCCGATGAAGAAAAGACACCGCCCCAAATTCCACCTAGTACGATAAAAACTAATAGAAAAGGCATCCATAGTGATTTGGACGATGCTAGGATTTCACTTAAAGACGATTTCTCCGCAGCTGGTCCAAGTTCCGGCTTAATTTTACATTGTACATAGATACCTAACATAAACATCGCTGACAACAATAGTCCTGGGATGATTCCACCAATAAACAAGGAACCAATGGAAGCACCTGTCATAATGGAATACACGATCATCGGTGTACTAGGAGGGAGCAGAATGCCTAATGTTCCTCCGGCAGCTATTGCACCTAATGACAATTTGTCATCGTAATTGTATTGCCGCATCGACGGCAGGGAAACTCTTGTCATCGTTAGTGAAGTTGCTAAGCTTGAACCTGTACAGGCTGCAAAGAGGGTACACGTGGCAACCGATCCCATTGCGAGTCCCCCAGGTAAGCGGCCGATTGTTTTCTGAACGGCAGTAAATGATTTTGTCATCATGCCGGAATGTGACAGCCATTCTCCCATTAAAACAAACAGAGGCAGAACACTAAAGGTGTAGCTTGCAACCGTTGAATAAGGTACCCTCCCCAATTGATTTAACGCTCCATCCACACCGGATATGACCGCGAAACCGCCGAATCCTACCAATGCCATCCCAAGACCTAACGGCATTCCTAGAAACAATAATGTAAACATTACAAAGAATCCAATGATCCCAATCATTCCTGGATCCATCATACTCACCACCATTAAGTTATTATCATAGCATTACATTCTCTAAAGTTCTGTGTATGGAATGGTTTTATTTGTTTAATCTTGCGGTGATGGAACGGCTTCGCTTTCGTTTATAGTACTTTGAAAGTGTGCAGCTTTCCCAAATGCCAATTTGACTGACTGATATAACCATGTACAAAGCTGTATTGCTAATAAAGCACTTCCAAAAGCGGCAAAGGCAATAAATGGCATGAGATCCCAGCCATAATAGCTTGTTGTTGGTCCTGGTGGATTATTGATGATATTGACTGCTCTCTCTCCCAATTGCCATGAAATCAAAGCCACAATAAAGATACTTAGAATGGAAGTGAAAATGTCCACATAGCTCTTTACTACTTTTGAAAATCGATCGTATAGGAAATCAATCCTAACATGCTTGTTTTCCGTAGCACCGTAAGCAAAACTGCTATATACCATGATGATCATCATGATTTCGATCATATCTGTTGAACCATCAATCGGTTTATTGAAAAAATAGCGACCGCCAACATCAATGGTTACAAGCAGTACCATTCCCATAAGGACTGCCATTCCTACATAACTCCAATATCGTGTTAATTGGTTAATCATATTCGTTTTACTAGGACTAGAGGACTGATCTACCGTCTCAACAGAATGATTCTTACGTGGATTAATCGTTGACTTCATCCATTTACCTCCAACATCATTTTTTCAGTCCTTATTTACCAGCTGCTTCTCTCATAGACTCTAATGCTGCTTTACCTGGATAGCCTTGTTTTTCAAGCTCTTCTGCATACTTTTCCGCTACATTTTTTGTTTCTTCATGCCATCTTTTTTGTTCTTCCTCTGATAAGGTATAGACTTCCATTAAGCCTTCTTTCTCAAGCTTATCCCATAATTCTTTATCCATCGCATCTACCCGCTTAAGCTCCTCAGCCGTTACTTCATCTACCACTTCTTGTACAGTATCTTGTAATTCAGGAGTTAGAGAATCCCATGTTTCTTTATTCATCAATAAGGTAAAAGTAGCTTCATATAATGGTAGCTTTAGTGCATAATCTGCTGTTTCATATAATTTTCTGTCGAAGATATTATCAATTCCTGTCAGGGTACCATCGATCACACCGCGGTCAAGACTCATATACACTTCTGAACCCGAAATCGTTACTCCTGATGCCCCTAATGCTGAAAGTGTTTCTGCCTGTGTGGAGGATACAGCTCTTACTTTTAAGCCTTTTAAATCTTCCATTTTTTCTACTTTTTTATCACGAAGGAAAAGGTGACTAGCTGAAATCGGTACATATCCAAGAACTTTGAAGTTATCTGTCAGTTCCGCCAAATCTCCTTCTTCTTCCCATTTCTGAAGTACCTTTAATGTTGTATCTGGATCTGTTACTTCAAAGGGAAGCGCTATCATATTTGTCACAGGCATACGGGAAGTATTATAGCCTTCAGCTGTGTACGTCATTTGAACTGTATTGTCTTTCGTCATATCCCATGCTTCAGTCGGCTTACCAAGTGTATCTTCATGGATCGTCATCTTAATGGCACCGTCTGTCCGCTTATCCAGCTCATCCTTTAAATTATGGAGCACTTTATTCATATTGTGGCCAGCTGGAAAACTTGAAGTAAGGGTCCAATTGTAGCTTTTACTAGCTCCCCCTTCTCCACTTGAGGATGAGGATGATGTGGAAGAACAGGCTGCCAGTAATGAGAAAATCAATAAGAATACTACAGTGACAAAGAAACGCTTTTTCATCTTTTATTAACCCCCTAATAGAATGAAATTCTCGAAACTCTTACCTTCTCTTCCAGCCCAATTTCTATTTTTCGATTAGAATTGGCAGGGAACTAACTCCATAACGGGTAAAGCCGATGCGATGAATTTCTCCATTTAAACGGAATGTATCCGTTCTCTTTAACAGCTCCTCGATGACAACCCTCAGCTGCGTTCTGGCAATCGGAGCTCCAATACATTTGTGAATCCCTGAGCCAAAGACAAGACTTTTCTTCGTACTTCGATCGAGGATACATTGGTCCGCATTCGGGAATACTTCTTCGTCGCGATTTCCTGCTCCCCATTGTAAAAATACCTTTTCGCCTGCTTTGATCTCCTGATCCTGTATCACAGTATCCTTTGTCACGGTACGAGGGTGAAATTGTACCGGTGATTCATAGCGCAAGATTTCCTCAATCGCATTAGGAATTAATTCCGGATCTTCCTGCAATCGCTTACGGTCTTCTGGATGGTTTGCTAGATAATTGATAATGATTCCTAAAGAACTTGTGGTCGACTCATGTCCTGCTGTAAGCAATAAATGAAGGGTTCCCACAACTAGGTTCTCAGTAACGGTTCCGTTGTCATCTTCTGCGCTGCTATGTAACATCTTACTGAGTAAATCTTCTTTAGGATCCAGCCTATTTTCTCGTCGGTCAGCGACTGCGGCTCTGCAGTATTCTTCCAGTTCATCTGCCGCAGCCTTCCTTCTGTCAAGGTCTCCTTCTGCCGCACTGTAGTAAAGCTCTTCAGCCCAATGCATGATACGCGGCCAATCTTGATCCGGTAGATTAAGAAATGCCATGATACCGCGGACTGGCAGTGGATAGTTGACTTCTTTTGCGATATCTCCATATCCCCTGTTCAATACAGGTTCTAATAACTCAATGGCAATCGGTCTGACTTTATCTGCAAAGATTTTCATTTTCTTCTCCGTAAAAAACTCCTGCATGACTTTTCGATAGGGTGTATGAAGCGGCGGGTCTGCTTCAAAAGGGAACCTTGGCATATGTGGATATCTAATGGCACCTGCGTTTGAAAACGTGCCTGGATCAAGAGCTGTTTTGACAATATCCTCATGTCCGATTATGTTCCAGCCTCCGCCAAATCCATCTGTATGAGAAATGGGACATTTCCCACGCAGCTCTTCAAATTCCAAAGCAGGATTCTCAAGATTTGGATTATCGAGTTCAGTTTTATAGTTTTCCATTTTTACCACCTTTCATATAGTAGCTGTAGGAGAATGGCTGATCTCTTAATTCTCCTACGGTTATATTGACAATCAATATTGACTAGTCCTTCACTCTTCTTCACCCAGTTGTTTAAAACCTGGCGGCAGCATGCGAACGTGGACATTGCTAAGCACTGGAGAATCATAGAATACTACCCAGCTTATCGGGCGGGCAAAGTCGTTTACCTTACGAAAAACGAGCGGTCCATGAACAAGTCCTGCTGGTATATGAACCATTGTCGGCTTAGTAAATGTAAATTTTTCAGCTTGATCACCGAGCCCCAGCCAAAGCTCCACTTCTCCGCCTAGATCTAGATTGTCGTATGGATTTGTACCAGTAAAGAGATACACTTCGTCATACGTATGATAATGCGGTGAATTATCCAACATAGACGTCTCATCATCTTCAGCAAACATTCCAGGCGGTCTGCAGTCTAGGTGCTTATGAATTCCCCCCTTAGGACTCATTGCACTAAAGGCCTTTGGCTCAGGAATCACCCATGATTCAATATGATGTGTAGCTGTAGGTAAGTTAAAGCCATCACCAATAATTGGAGGGGTAATTCGCTTTTCTACCACTTCTTCCCTTGTTAGATTCCTAGATTCAGGCCCCCAGCCGATCTCGGCAACGTACTTCGAATATTTCTTCTTTTGTTCTGTCATTTGGTTTTCTGCCATGTTTTAAACTCTCCCCTTTATCATTTGTTTTTTGACGAAGTCCACTTTCGCGATTATCACCTGTATACGATAGTCATGATTTGAGCTTTATCCTCAAAATAAAATTTGAATATTCAAAATTTACAGGTCATCAACTTCTATACAAATCATAAAACAAAACGCTTTCATCTACTATACCGATTTTTCTTAACATACTTTTAAGAAAAACCTTAATAATATGCCGCTTTTGGGTAAAATATGGTACTTCTTTACAAAGTTACTGTTCGCATATGACCCCCATCCCGCAAGATAAACTGTAAAAAGTCAGGATTCATTGCGAATCTTTTATATTGATAGGGAAAATTTTATTATTAAGTAGAAAACATTGAAGGACAAAACGCTTATTTGTCGAATACTATTTTTAGTAATTGTCTAAATATTCGATATTTTCTATAAAATATCTTTGAGGTGATGGAATGAACTTCTACAACTTATCCGTTTTTTGTAGGGTGGTGCAATTAGAGAGTATCTCAGAGACAGCAAAGGAGATGCTGACAAGCCCTGCAGCTGTCAGCGGACATATTAGAGAAATTGAACGTCATTTTGGGGTTAAATTGACTGAACGTTCCGGAAGAAATATTAAACTAACACCTTCTGGTTTAGAAGTATATAAATATGCTCTAGACATTGAACAAAAGGATAAAGAATTAAAAGAACAGCTTTATCATATGAAGCAGCCAGCTCAATCCGTATCTATTGGTGTTACGCATGTATTATTTAATTTACTCAACCAATCATTGAGTCAAAAAAATCATCCATTTATTTCATTGGAATTAAACTTAAATCCTTCTCCTTCTTTTGATACCTGTAAACTCGTCGAAAAGGAATCTTTAGAATTTGGATTAGTTTCAACGCGCATGATTGCACAAGTCTATCAAACCAATCAACTAGAACATGATATTATTTTTTCCATTCCGTTAATTATTATTTGTTCACCGGGACATCCGTTTGCAGGTGATAGAGGAATATTAAAAAAGGATTTGGAAAACCAACCCTTTCTCATGACTCCGCATGCTAAGAAAAGGGCAAAGTTTACCCAAAGCGGTTTAACCTTTCTTAAAAACATTGTAGAAATTGGAGATATCGAAACCATTAAAAATGCAGTGATGAGTGGTAAAGGTTTATTTGCCATATTAAGTTATCCAGATGTAAAAAAGGAAATCGAAAGCGGAGAGTTATCGATGGTACACGTTCAAGATTTTCAATTTGACACTCGCTTTTCCATTATCTATCGAAAGGAAAATCAAAAGAACAGTGAACAGATCAGACATCACCTGCAAAAAGTAATGTCACATGATTTAAATCAAACATCTCTTTTACTCAGTAAGTGACTTCAACCATTTTGAGTCTTGATAGATAAAAAAAGGCATAACTATGTTTAATTGCTAGTTATGCCTTTTTTTCATTTTCATTTCAAATTCAACCAATTGTAGATTCTAATTTTTCTTGTTTTATATAATCTTCTACTGTCATGATGGTCATATCACTTTTGGGCACCATACAGCAGGCTAACGCATAGCCATTATCTAATTCAGCATCCGACAAGGCCTCATGAGAACGAATGATATCCTGGATATATTCTCCCTCAAGCACCTTTACTTTGCACATTCCACAGCCTCCCCGCTTGCAGCCTGTTGGAATAGGAATGAACTGATCTCGGGCTGCTTCTAAGGAAGTGACCGTTGCTAAACAGGAATAGTCAAATTGCTGTCCTCGTGCATGTAATTTCACTTTATACATGAATTCCCTCCTTCATCCGTTTCACCCATTAAGTTAATGCCTTCATAAAGGACTCTGATAATTCTCTGCGGTGATAGAAAATCCCTTGACCAATTTTGTCTTCTGTCCATGTAATGGTTGGAAAATCTGCATACGTTAAATAACCATTGGCAAAGGCCTCATTGCGGTTTCCTGAAGGATCAAAGAAATAAATTGTTTCTCCCCTTGTAATCCCATGCCGTGTTGGCGTCACATCAAATGGAACTTCATACATGGATAGGATATCCGCTGCTTTAAATACGTCATGGAGAGAATCTACAAAGAAAGCAGCATGGTGAAGTTTCGCATCCGGTCCTTTGACAAACGCTAAATCATGTGCCTTATTGGTTGTAAATAAGAAGGTACCTAATAACCCTTCGCCATCGACAGATGTGATTCTTTCACTTTGTCTAAAGTTCAAGGCTTCAATGAAGAACCTTGTGACTGTTTTCAAATCATCTCCAGTTAATAAGCAATGGTCAAGACGATGCGGCGCAATTCCCTGTTTTCCTAATTGCCATGGATGTGGATTCAATGTTCCTACAGCCGTTCCGAGAAATTCCATTTCATAATAAAGTTCACAGTGATGGCCTGTTGGTAAAATAAAATGGACGGCTTCCCCTTCAGCAAGTCTTGTTCCATGAGAAATTCGGGATGTTTTACACCCAAATTGCTCAACTTTCTTTTCATAGTAAGCTAAGTCATCCAACGTCTCCACTTTAAAAGCAAAATGGGCAATCCCTGCCGTGTTGGATTTAGTTAGGATTAAGCTGTGGTGATCATATTCATCCCACGCTTTCAAATAAACACTATCCCCAAAGCGGCCCGTTTCTTCCAAACCAATAATTTTTGTATAATATTCTACTGATTTTTCCAAGTCCAATACCTTAAGTTCCACTCGACCCAGACGCATGACTCTTGCCATTCATTTCCCTCCTTCATTTGAAACAAAGATTATGAGTAAATAAAATAGGAACATCGTTTTTCTCGAAAATGTCCAAGACTCTCTCTAGTTCCAAGTTAATCGAAAATCACGAGAACGACTATACCGACTTTTCTTAAAGAACGATTAAGAATTTCCTTAAATTTATTCATGATGGGGAAACTATACCAACAAAAATGAGTATTCCTGTTTAACCGGATGTAGAGCAAAATCATAGGAATAAATTGAATCAGCTTATGCTGTATTTGAAGAATTAAGAATACTGTTACATAACGAGAAATAGAAGCTAATGCCAGTCTATCAAATATCTTCATTACATTAGGACATTTTTTTAATTATAAAAAACAGGAATTACCAAAAATGTATCGAAATAACGCATGTATCAGATCATTGGATTGCAAGCTCACGGACTCGTTTCAAAAGAATTTTTGGTGTGGTAAACATATGCATGAAAGAAAGGAGAAAAAAGAAAAAAGGATGATGTTGAAAAATTTAGCGCCAATTGTCATTGCAGGATGTATGTGGGGATCTGTTGGACTTTTTGTGATTAAATTTTTTCTTAAGACAAATCAGTAAAATGATCTAGAGAGGTGATCTAATGATTAAAGTTAATGATATTGTCATTTATAATAATGCAAAACATCATGTTCTCTATGTCACCCGTTCGGGTTACTGTAAAGTCAAAAAACTTGAAAACCCTAAATATATAGAATTAGTTCATCGAAAAGATTTAAAACCATATAAAGAGGAAAAGATATAATAATTTGGGTCAGTGGGACAACACTGACCCATTTTAACTGCGGCACTCGTGTAATTCGCAAGGGCAAACTTCCAAAATCTTCGTGCCAACCAAAAGAAAATGATTGCGACAAGACCCGAGGCAATCGTTGTTTGTACATCCCACATTCCAAGTAAAGAACTTGCCGGAGTAAAGGTAAAAAACGCGGCAGGCAATAGATAAGTTAATGCCATACAGATCCACCCTTTGTACATCGTGATGGGGAAGCGAGTGGTTTATTAATCTATCAACAATTTTTTGCCTCTCCAAACTCTGACTCTAAGTATTTAAATTATGGACTTTTACAGGAAAATACATTTAAGCGCAAATAAATTCGTACCTAGTCATCACTTTCATCATCAGCATCGTCATCAGCCTCATCCATGCTGTTATCATCATTTTCATCATCAGCATTGTCATTCATCATGTTACTTGGTTGTTGTCGTGTTGTCGGCTGCTGCTGTTCTGAATACCATGATATGGATGATACTTTTCCTGTGTTTGCTTGAACATATACATGGGCACCCTCTGAATAATCGTCTACTGTCACTTTATAGTGCCTTCCATTTTGAGTATTTACGATGGATAAATTTGTGATTTCACCCTTTATTTGTTGTAACGCAATATCTTTTGCTTCCTGTTCTGATATATTTGGCGGGTTGCTTACACTACTACTAATTTCTTTATTAGAAACAATGGTTTTCTCTTTCAAATCATATTCTATAAGATAATGCTCGTTATCTTTCACAATAGTTGCTTCTACAAAAGGCTGACCTTCTTTCTTGATTTCTTTCAATTGACTAACCTGGCCACTTAATTCTTTCTCTATATTTTTTTTAGCATCTTCTATGGTGATCAAGGCTTCTTTTTTCTCAATAAGTCGTATATTACTAATTTTCTTCGTTTCACTATCAACTGAAACCTTATAAACTCCTTTGTCATTTTCAAATATAAGTTGATAGTTACGCTTCTCTTGTTCTAGTTTTGCCTTTAAGACTTTTCCTCCATAGAAATTTGTAACGATTGATTCAGCTTCTTTTTGTGAAATTGTTGTAGGATTATCTTTTATAAAAATAAGAAATAAGGAATAGGATAAGCCTAAAATGATAAACGTAATAAGGCAAATTTTTAATTTCATCTTATTACACCCCCATTTTTCGGCAATGTGATTGTAAAAGTCGCCCCATATCCTTCAGCACTTTCAAGGTTTATGTAACCATCATGTTGTTCAACTATTCGCTTGGCAATGGATAGCCCTAAACCTGATCCTCCGGTTTTTCGGCTTCTTGTTTTATCAACACGATATAATCGATCAAAAACATGCGCTTGGGCTTCAAATGGTATTCCGATTCCTTTATCCGTCACCTTAATACTCACACTTTCTTCCCACTCTTTTAACTCTACCTTAATATGATCATCACTATATTTTTTTGCATTATCTAATAAAATGACAAGTACTTGAACAAAACTCGGTTCATGTATATTCATATGAATCTCTCGTTGTTCATTTTTTAAATAAATTTCATGCTTAAAAGCTTGCTGTAATCGATGAATGGTCTTCTCGACGATTGGTACAATGTTGGTTTTTAACTTTTCATTTTCAATACATTCTTCAGATTTTGCTAATAGCAGCAATTGCTCAGTTAAATATTTCATACGGCTTGATTCAGACCCAATGGAGTCAATGGCTTCTTCTAATATATCAGGACGCTCTTTCCCCCAGCGTTTTAATATTTTCACATAACTGTCAATTACCGTTAAAGGTGTCTTCAGTTCGTGGGAAGCATCTGAGACAAACTGTTCCTGCTTTAAATAACTTTTTTCTAATTTTGTGATCATTCGATTAAACGTCATGGCCATTTCAGATAATTCGTCTTTCGAATCATTTGCAACCAATATTTTTTCAAATGATCCATCTTTTTCAATTAAGTTCATCGTTTGAGTCAAACGTTGAATCGGAAACGAAATCATACGTACTAATAACCTACTGGTTAAAGATAAAATGATAATGACAATAATCGTTGTGTATAAAAACACCCATTTTAAATCATTAATGTTACCAAATAGAACATCGACATTCTCAACAACTTGTAAATTTACAATTTCTCCGTTTTCATTAATCGTAGGAATGGAAACAACCACATACATAGAGTCTTTATATTGGACTACTTCCTCAAATTGATCGTCGTCATATTTACTAGGTATCTTAAAATAGTCACTGTTCGTAGCCGCTTGAATAATAGGATTGTGGCTGCTATTAACAACACGAATCATTCCATCACTAATTAAATAGGCCTGTAGCACTTGTTCCATAGATAAATGTGAATGGGTATTGAGTTCTTTAACCGTATTAACCGTTGTATTTGTTAATCGATTAATTTCAGAACTAATCACGGAATTTTTGAATATAAAATAAATCAATGTATTAGCGATAATGAGTACCATTAATACAACAGTCGCTGATAGTTGAATCCGCGTTCTTAATCTCATAATTAATCCTTAATCATATAGCCGACACCGCGAACAGTTTGGATAAATGGATCGTCCTTTGTGTCAGTTAATTTTTTTCTTAAATATCGAATATACACATCTACAGCATGCGTATCACCATAATAATCAATTCCCCATACTTCATTTAAAATTTGTTCACGCTCAAGTGCACGATTTTTGTTCTTAACTAAATAAATCAGGAGATCATACTCCCGCGGTGTCAAATCTATCAAACAGTCGTTTTTAAACACTTCTCTTGTATTTGTATGAATCGAAATGGAGTGAATAAGGTAGACGCTAGAATCTTCACTTTTTACACTCTTAGGCTTAAAGCGAAGATTGGAACGGATTCGTGCAAGCAATTCTTCGATTTCAAATGGTTTTGTCATATAATCATTCGCACCTAAATCTAATCCGCTTACTTTATCGTAAACTGAATCACGTGCCGTCAGCATAATAATAATCATTTCGTTATTCTCATGACGAATTCGTCTTAACACTTCCATTCCATTTAATTCAGGTATCATTACATCTAAAAGAACTAAGTCAATCTCTTCCTTCTCTAAAATGGATAGCCCTTCTTTACCTGTATAAGCAATACTTACTCGATAACCTGCATATTCTAATTCTAGCTGAATCACTCTTGCGATTTTCTCATCATCTTCAATAATTAAAATGTGACTATTCATTCTTTCACCTCATGATTTATAATTGCAACCCCATCCACTGCCAATAAGAAAAATAAAACAACATCATGATTAGTATATAAAGAGGCATGAGTATGGCGCTTATTTTTAATAGATGACTAGCATCATATGAGATTTCACTTTCCTCATAAAAGAGGAGTAATGCTTTCGAGCTAACTGGAACTGTAACACAATAGTTCATCCCTATTAAACTTAAAAAAACAACCGTCGAAGGGTTAACTCCTATCGTTTCACTAAATAATAATAAACCTGGAATAAAAACAATTGCACGTGTTGTATGTGATGTAATGTACAAATGACTTGATACAGTTAAGAGTAAGATGATTAATACAATTAGCCATTCTGGCGCGCCTATAAACAAATATAGAACATTTAGCATTTTGGTTTCGATCCATTTTACTGCACCTGTATCAACTAACACTTTTCCAAGCGCAGTTGCTGCGGCAACAAATACAATTAAATTCCAAGATACTGACTTCATTCCCTGTTTCCAACTAATAATTCCGTAATTTGGTGTCATGACTAAAACCGCACCTATCATCGTAATAAATGCTATATCATAGCCATGTATCCTTTCAGTCATCCAACCCAAGATTAAAAATGAGATTAAGATAATGATCTTTTTTTCTTTTCCATTAATCGGCCGTTTTACCATTATTTTTTCTTCCGTTTGTACATATTCCGCTTTCCTAAATCCATCTTTTGGCCACAAAATCCATTTTATTATAAAAAAGGATACAAGCGTTATAACTATAGCAAATGGTACCCCCAAAATGAACCATTTGCTAAATGAAATGGATTGATCAACCGTACTTTCAAGTAAACCGATTCCTATTAAATGAGAACCTGCTCCTATTAATGTTGCTGATGTACTCATTAATATGATCACAGGAGCTAGAACAGCCAGCACTCTTTGTTCTTTAGTAGAAAATTTTTCACTCAGCTGTTGAATAATTGGCATTGATAACGCTGCTCGCCCTGAGGTAGAGGGAATAAAAAATACGGATGCAAATAAAATTGAACTTAACCCTAAGAGAACATTGCTTTTTTTATGACACTTTCTCAATATAGATACGGTTAATCGTTCTGCTAACTGGGACTGCTTAACGGCTTCACCAATAATAAAAGAGCCCACCATTAACCATACCACTTCTTCAGATAACGAATCATATAACAAATCAGGGTTTGCAGCATTCATGATCACAATGAACATAATGAGTGAAATAGCTACAAATCCAGCGGGTATTTTAGTTGTGATCCATAAGGTCATTGCTGATAAAAATGCAAATATGGAAATCTTTGCATCATAGTTCAGACCATCGATTAATACGATGACCAATAAGATTATTACGTGTAAACTGATAATCACTAATGACCTAGTAGATAATTGATTGATCCACTGTTTGATTCTGTTATTCTTTTCAGCATGTTTCTCTATTCTAGTTATCATTTTTGATAACCGCCCTCTTTAAGAACTTTTTTTTTGCAATTCCTAAACCGATAGCAACTTGTCTTAACACTGACTCCGTACTCTCTTCGATCCATTTTGGTGCTTTTCTCATTGCCCTTTCTAGAGAAGTTGGTTGTTGAATAATACTGATATAGGCATCTATACCTGCCCGATAGTTTTGATCTGCACCTTTACCGATTGTTCCTGCAATGGCAATTACTGGGATGTTATACTTTTTCGCAATTCGTGCAACTTCCGCTGGAATTTTTCCGTTTGGTGTTTGGAAATCTAAACTCCCTTCTGCAGTGAGCACAACATCTGCTGTTAAAATTTTATCTTCTATATTGATGTAATCCATAATAATATCGAATCGTGGATGTAATATGGCTCCAGTAAAGGCAATTAGTCCTGCTCCTAACCCGCCTGAAGCTCCACTGCCTGGTAATGAACGAACATCTATCCCTACAGTTTCTTGAATTAACGTTGCATAATGTTCTAAGGCTAATGATAATTTTTCAACTTGCGCTGGTGTCGCACCTTTTTGCGGTCCAAAGATTCGTGCAACACCTTTTTCTCCACATAAAATGTTCTGCCAGTTACATGCAACATTAATAGATACGTTTTGTAAACGCTTATCCAATTTTGTTAGATCAAGAGAATACACTTGCAATAAATCCTCTCCACCGTTGATCGGAACGAATTGATGGTTCCTATCCAAAAAACGAACCCCTAATGCTAGCGCCATTCCTGCACCACCATCTGAAGTACCAGAGTCACCACACCCTATTAAAATATTATCTACCCCTAAATCAAGTGCAGATAAAATTAACTCTCCTACACCATAGGTTGTTGTTTTCAATGGGTTTCTTTGATCATGAGGGACTAGCTTCAATCCAGATACAGCTGCCATTTCAATTACAGCAGTTCGTTTATTGTTCTCTACAAATATTCCAAAATAACTCATAACTTTCTCGCCGACTGGCCCTATCACTTCATTGTATATCAATTCTCCACCTTTCATGTTAGTGATTGCTTTCGCAAATCCTTCACCGCCATCAATCATCGGAATAACTTCCAAGTCAATGGACTGATCAAAATTCCTCACACCTCGTGCCATCGCTAAAGCCACTTCCTCAGCATCTAGACATTCTTTAAATCCTGACGGTACAATTACAATTTTCATTAACTCTTCCTCCAAATATATATTTATTACTTTGTAATGTACTATCAAAAAACTAACAGGGACTTAGAGTATTATTAAAAAATGATTAGAAAACCATTTAAATAGGAAGTACCTCCAAGAAAAGGGAAAAATAGATTAATTCATTTTTATAGAAATGGACACTCTAACTTTTGTCATTCATTCGACAAAAATAAAAAAGAGGTAGCTTAGGCTATCTCTTTTTTTATTTTTGTTAGCTTTGACCAATGAGTCTTCTTCAAGACCTAGCCAACCTTCTAAAATTGAAAAACTCACAAATTAGTTGATGTGAGGGGCTTCTCATTCAGTCGAACATAGGAAAAATGAATTAACTGCTGGCACTCGTGTAATTCGCAAGAGCAAACTTCCAAAATCTTCGTGCTAACCAAAAGAAAATGATCGCGACAAGACCCGAGGCAATCGTTGTTTGAACATCCCACATCCCAAGTAAAGAACTTGCGGGAGTAAAGGTAAGAAACGCGGCAGGCAATAGATACGTTAAGGCCATGCGCATCCACCCTTTATACATCGTGATGGGGAATCGAGTGGTTTCAAAAAAGGAAGTGAATAGGAATGACAAATCATCCATCCGAATCACCCAAAAGGCTGTTGTCATTAGCAACATCCATAAAGAATAAATGATCAATAAGGCAGAAAGGATGGTAATGAAAAAGAACACCACATCAAGGAAAACTGGGAAAAATTGCTTCTCCACCAGACCATAAACAATTAATCCAAGCCCTAATAAAACATCAATCAAACGCCAGAAGTTAAGATGACGCAGGCTCACGAAAAACATACTATCAACCGGTTTTGTTAATACATAATCAAGCGTTCCCATTCGAATATGCAAAAGGAGTCTCGGCATATTTGGCCGAAGTGCGAAATCAATCAGACCTTGCAATGTGTTGTAAATCCCGAGAAGAATCAGAACATCCGCATAGGCCCAGCCCCCCAATTGATCCGTTTGATAGAAAAAGATTTGCACCATTAAAATCGAAACAATAATACCAAAAAGACTCGATAAAAGATTTCCAATAAACTCGCTGCGATATTCAAGCTCCTCTACCAGACAAGTACGAAAAAATTCTTTAAAAATATGCCAATATCGTACCATACTATCCACCCACCGCCTGATTTTTCTTTAATCCAGCCTTCCATAACCAGCTAATGGCCCCGATAAGAAGAACAGACCAAATCATCGCTCCTGTAAACCCAACAACTAGGGTATGAGTATCATAGGCGCCTGTTAAAATTTCTAATGGAAATCCAATCATATAGCGATAAGGCAGGAAAATGCTGATTTGCTTCACAACGGGCGGCAAGAGTGAAAACGGCGCGATTCTTCCTGAAATGAATAAGGAAATCGTCTCAAACATTGCATAGAGTGCGGTCACCTTTGTCATCCAAAAACCCAAAATTCCAAACAGAAAGCTGACAGAAAATCGGATAACAGCTCCCAATAACAGTGCAGCTAAGAACAGTCCCCATTGTGCTGCCGACAACTGTAACTGCAGGGAAGGAAGAAAGATGGATAAGGCAACCCAGCACGGAACAAGAACCACTAAAAACAAGCCTTTATACACAATATTTTCAGCAATTGCCCAGTGAACTGGATGAAACGGCCGCACGATTTGATAGGAGAACGTTCCTTCCCGAATTTGACGATCCATTTCCCAAACGTCCCATGCACTTGTCAGCCGCTCGACCATAATCAGGGAGATAAAATACAATATAAATGCGTCTCCTTGGTCTGGATAAATATTCATCCAAACCATCATCGTAATTAAAGGCTGGACCATCGTGCCGAACATCCAGACCATCGTAGAGAGCTGATATGAAAACATCTCTACATATTTCATTCGCAAAATCGCCCGATATTTAGCTAGCATGGGATTCCTCCTGGAAGGCTAGCGTAATGACTTCTTCCATTGGCGGCTCTTGGATATTGAGGTCATGAATGTCAAAATTGGCCAGCAATTCAGATGAGACCATCGGTACCCGACCCCTTGCCACTCGCAGCGTCAATTTTCCATCCTCAAATGAAACCACCTCACCGAAAGATTCCCAAGCAATATCAGACATGGAAGAAAGACGAACCTCTAGCAATTTATACGGCGTTAATCTCTCTGTTAAAACCTGTAGCTCTCCGTCATAAAGAAGTTTCCCATGATTAATGATCAGTACCCGATCACAAAGGGCTGTCACATCTCCCATATAATGAGAGGTTAAGAGAATCGTTGTTTTGTGTTCCCGATTATACTTAGCAATGAATTGGCGTACTTTTTCCTGCGTATCGACATCCAATCCAATGGTCGGTTCATCTAAAAAAAGAATCGATGGACGATGTAATAACGAAGCAGCCAGCTCACATTTCATCCGTTGACCGAGACTAAGGTTGCGTACCGGCTTACCTAGCAAAGGCTCCAGCTCTAAGAGTTCAACCAATTCATCTAAGGTTTGGCGAAATACTTTTTCTTCAATTTCATACACGCTTTTATTAACGAGAAAGGTTTCCATCGGCGGGATATCCCAAATTAATTGACTCTTTTGTCCCATAACCAGACTCATGATTTTTTTGAACTCATTTTTCTGCTCCTGCGGTTTAAAGCCGCTCACATCTATCTTTCCAGAAGTAGGATGCAAGAGACCGGCTAGCATCTTTATCGTGGTTGTTTTTCCCGCTCCATTCGGTCCTAAAAACCCCACGATCTCCCCGGTATCAATGGTAAAGGACACATCCTTCACGGCCTGAACCGTTTGGTATTCCCGTTTGAACAAACTGCGCAGCGCTTCTGACCAGCCTTCTTTCCGAACATGGACACGAAACGATTTATTTAAATTTTCAACTTGAATGGACATGTTTCCTCCAACTATGAAATAATGATTACTTTAAAAGTTTAGTAAAAATATAGAAGAAGTCAATAATTAATATTTGTGAGCGTTGTTTGTGGCATAGTATCGCTTATTGCAACGATTACATAATCAAAATTTCGGCTCTCAATGGATTTTGTGATTCCTCTTCTGTAAAATCAAATCAAGTACAATAGCATGTGTGAGCGATAAACTACTATCTTCAATTTGATCATCATCTAAATCTGTACTTCTTGTCGATCTTCGTATCTTTGATGCAATACTTGTTCCGAATCTTCCTAAACTTAAACAGCCTAGCTTTGGCATTCACCCCAGGATAATATTAATTATAATTAATTAAACCTACCCGATTAATATTTTTTCTTCAGCATATCTAATCTTTGCTTCTTTTCGATTGTTTAAAAGTGCAAATGCCATTGTTAATGGTCCGATCCTTCCAATAAACATCATAATCGTAATTAAAACTCTTCCTATAGGAGACAGTTCAGGTGTGAAATTTGCAGACAAACCTACTGTAGCAGAGGCAGAAATGGTTTCAAATAATAGCTTGCTCATATCAGCTTTCTCGGAAAAAGTTAATAAAAAGAATATCAGGAAAATAAAAAGAATTGCTGTCACCACAATTGATAATGATTTATTTACTAATTCCCACGAAATCCTGCGTTTAAAAATATTTACATCATTCCGATTCGTTACCACTGTCCAAAAAGCTAAAATAATAATGGCAAAAGTAGTTACTTTAATACCTCCACCAGTAGAGCCTGATGAAGCACCAATAAACATTAGAGCCATCATGAAAACAAGGGAAGACAAGTTCAAGGCACCAATATCAATTGTATTAAAACCTGCTGTCCTTGTTACGACACCTTGAAAGTAGGATGCCCATAGCTTATCTCCTAACTCCAAATTTCCAATAGTTGCAGGATTACTGTATTCTGAGACCAAAATGATTAAAGGTCCTATAATATTAAGTATTAATGTCATGAGCAATACGACTTTAGAATGAAGGGATAATTTGCGTAAAGATCTTTTATGAAAAAGATCGAGAATTACTGTAAAACCAATACCCCCAGTAATGAAAAGAAGGGTAACCATTAGATTAACTGTCGGATCACCTACCCATTTGCTAAGATTGTCAGATTCAAGCCCAAACCCAGCATTATTAAAGGCTGATATGGAGTGGAATATACCATAGTAAATGGCTTTCCCTAGCGGCATTTCAAATGACCAACGTATTGCTAAAGTAGCAGCACCAATTAGTTCTACAATAACAGTAATGAGAATGATACGTTTTACTAGGCTAACGACTCCTGAGAGAGTAAATACGTTTAATGAATCTTGTAATAATAAGCGTCCCTTGAGTCCAATCTTTTTACCTAAGATAATATACATGAATATACCTGTGGTCATAAAACCCCAACCACCAATCTGAATCAAACAAAGAAGAACAATTTCACCAAATAACGTAAAAGTTGTTCCAGTATCCACTACTGCCAAACCTGTAACACAAACAGCAGAGGTAGCTTCAAATAAAGCATCAATAAAGCTAAGTCCATGTCCTTTTTCATTTGTAGCAATTGGTAGCATGAAAAGCAGGGTCCCCAAAAATATTAGACAACCGAAACCAATTACAAGAATTTGGGCAGGATGCAAACTGATTAAATTCCCTTTTCTTTTAAACAATTTCACATTACTTACTCCCTTTTATTAGATTGAATCTTCTAATTTTACTAATTCGTCCATAATTTGACTACGTTCATGCTCAGCGACTTCATTAGAGAGAATGTCTTCCTTGTTTAATTTATCAATGGTTTCGTATTGTGCGTATAATGCATATTTTTGTAAAATGATTTGTTGTTTCTCTTTTAGATTAGGATACTTCTCAAAAAGTTGCTCCAATTTGTTCTTTAATTCCGATAGTTGTTGTTCGTATTGTGTAATAATCTCATTCGAAGCAGCTTCAGTAATAAACAACCTCTTTCTAACCCTGTTTATTTCCGTAATAGCCGTTTCGAATTTATGTCCTCGTGCTACAATTTCTTCATATTCTTTAAATCCCTCTGCTTTTTTATTTACTCCTAGGATAGATAATAGGGGTTTTATTGAAAGTCCCTGAAATACCAATGAGAATAACACTACACTGAATGCAAATATTAGAATTTCCTCCCGACCTGCAAAATCTCGTGGCAGGCTTAAAACAAGGGCAATTGATAATGATCCCTTAAGCCCTCCCCAATTGATTACGTGCTTCCAACTGGTGAAGAAATTCTTAGTGAATAGTAAACTTGCATAAACGGAAATACTTCTTGCCACAAGTACGATTAATATCGCAAGAAAAATATACCCCCATTTGTCTGTTACGTTAATCCTGGTTATTTCCAGCCCTACCATTAGAAATACAATTGAATTAGCTAATAGTGCCGTGACTTCCCAAAAATTATTAATATTTAACTTTGTAGTCGGGCTCATTCCAATTTTTGCCCCGTAATTTCCAAAAATCATAGCAGCAACAACAACAGCAATTACGCCAGAGGCATGTACAGCTTCGGCAATTAAGAAAGATCCATAAAACAGAATAACACTAAAGATGATTTCCAAAGGATA
Source organism: Niallia oryzisoli (assembly GCF_036670025.1). NCBI lineage: Bacteria > Bacillati > Bacillota > Bacilli > Caryophanales > Bacillaceae > Niallia > Niallia oryzisoli. Next base: position 4,129,525 of record NZ_CP137640.1, read on the forward strand.
ATCGTCAAAGTAGCTTGTTAATTTTGAAAAACCAAAACCAAGCGCACCTCCAATGATTAGTCCAAGGAAAATCACTTTAATAAATTCCCATATTCCATATCCTATACCCGCCAATCCAATATCAAGATATGTCAGCAAATAAAAGGCGGAGATTTTAAAAAGGACTACCGCAAGTCCATCATTAAATAGACTTTCTCCTTCAATAACAATTGCCAGCCTTTTGTTTACGCCTAAGCTTTTAAAAATTGAAAGAACACTTACCGGGTCTGTGGCACTCATTAAAGCAGCAAAAACAAATGCTGTTTGAATGGAAAAACCTAAAAGCCATATTGAAGAAAAACCAACAATAAGAAATGATAGAAGCGTCGCTCCAAAAGCTAGAGCTAGAATCGGCTTTTTATTCTCTTTTAAATGAGAAAAGGAAAGCTTTAAAGACGCTTCACCTAATAAAGCAGGCAAAAACAGAGTAATGATAACAAAGTTGAAGATTTCACCTTCTGTAATAAAATCCTTTAAAGGCTCAAAAATTGGGATGTTTATAAGACCAATAATTGTACCTACAATTACTAATGCAATCGGGTAAGGTCGGTTGAGTTTTTTGGCTATAGCTGTTGTTCCAGCTGCAATCATTACTAAAATAAGTCCAAGTTTGAAAATATGATGTAAATCTACGTCATGCAAATTTCATAACCCCCTTTAGGTTCTAGTATTCCAAAAGGGAGTTGTTTGTATCAGTTTTATCCGAATGAAACAAATAAAGTTGCACCATCTCAGAAGTTGATGGTGCAACTTTATTAATGTTAAGACCAGTTTTTATCCTTACTGTTTAAATTCTATGAGTAAAAGGGTGTCCTAAAATCCTAAGCATTTGGAACAAACCTAATTACCATTAAACCAATTATTGACGCAAATTACATTGTGCTAATGTCTATCACGAATCGATACTTCACGTCTGAAGCTAATACACGTTCATAGGCTTCGTCAATTTGATCGGCTGAAATCACTTCTATCTTAGGAACAATGTTATGTTCTGCACAGAAGTTTAACATTTCCTGCGTCTCACGAATGCCACCAATCATGGAACCTGCAAATGAACGGCGATGACCGATGAGAGAGAACACATTTAGTGACAATGGCTCTGCAGGAGCACCAACATTTACCAGAGCACCATCAAGAGTGAGCAGCCCTAAATAAGCATCCAATTTAATCTGTGCACTTACCGTGTTAATAATTAAGTCAAAATGTCCGGCAAGTTTCTCGAATGTTTCTGGATCGCTTGTTGCATAGTAGTGGTCCGCGCCCAATTGCAAGCCATCTTCCTTTTTCTTCAATGTCTGTGAAAGAACTGTGACCTCGGCACCCATGGCATGGGCAATTTGAACAGCCATATGACCAAGACCGCCCATACCAACCACCGCTACTTTCTTACCTGAACCAGCTCCCCAATGATTTAGTGGAGAATATGTCGTAATCCCTGCGCATAGTAATGGTGCGGCGACATCAAGCTCAATGCTATCAGGAATTCTTAGAACGAAATCTTCCTGTACAACAATGTGAGTAGAATAGCCTCCTTGAGTAGGTTCGCCGTATTTGTCAACACCTGCATAGGTTTGGATATTTCCCTTGAGACAGTATTGTTCTTCTCCTTTAAGGCAGTTCTCACACTTGCCGCAAGAGTCAACCATACATCCGACCCCTACCCGGTCACCAACCTTGTATTTTGTCACCTGTGCCCCTACTGCCGTAACAATACCGGCAATTTCGTGTCCAGGTACGAGAGGATAGTTCACGGGCCCCCATTCACCGTGAGCAGTATGAATGTCAGAATGGCATATGCCGGCATATTTGATTTCAATTAGAACATCATGAGTATCAAGATCACGTCGTTTAATTTCAGCTACGCGGAACGGTTTGTCTGGACCATCGACAGCTCTGGCTTTAGCAGTTATCATATGTAAAACCTCCAATTATCTAAACTTTTCAAGAGAATATGCTTGTATAAGGGAAACGATTCCCTTCATTTTCTATCACTGTATATTTCTCTTGCAAAACCAATGTTAATCCCTATAGTTAACTCTAGGTCAAGTGATTCAGATATTTTTCTTTTAAAAATCTCCCCGGCCATACTGGTTTCCTATCATCGATTTAACTGTTTTTTTAAAGAAAGTATAACTCTATTAAACAAGCAAATTTATACATTCCTTTCATGTGACTTTAATATACAGCAAATAACTTGATAGAATCCCGTCATAACATTAGAGTTTACTCGAGGTCTATATTATTTAGAAAGGAAGATAAACATTGAAGACATTTTCGATCAGCGAAGTTGCTAAAGAATTGAATCTTACCGTCTATACCTTGCGTTACTACGACAAAGAGGGACTTATGCCTTTTGTTGAGCGGACAGCCAGCAGAACACGATTGTTTAAAGAATCCGATATCGACGCTTTAAAAATAATTGAATGTCTGAAATCCACCGGGATGCCTATTAAGGAAATAAAAAAATTCATTGAATGGTGCTTTGACGGGGACTCCACGCTGCAGCAGCGATATGACATGTTTATGGAAAGAAAATCCAGTGTAGAAGCACAGATGGAAGAACTAAAAAAAACAATGAAACTCATCGAGCATAAATGTTCGTATTACAAGAAGGCTTTGGAAGCTGGTACAGAAGATATTCATAAAAACAATAAAATAGAGATTCCTAGTACTAATTAAAGAAAACCACCTGTCGTTCATAAAATTTATATAGGAATGACAGGTGGTTTTTTAGAATGAGGCTCTTATTCTGACAGACTCTTCTTTTTTCACTTTCTCCTTGTCAGAATGAGGTTCCTATCATAGAAGGAAGTGGTCTGTTTAAGTAAAAAAAGCAAGTTAATAAAAATTGTAACCTTATGCATACTTTATCCATCATTAAGGATACTATTACTTGTATTTACAATTGTAGCTACAAGTGAGGATCATGCATAATGAATTTTTTGATTCAGCAAAAAATGGTTTTGACCATAAGAGCATTGTATTTTTGTTTGGCAGAACAATGGTCTACATTAGGGAAAGATTATGATATATCCCCTGCCCAGCAGCATATTTTATTTTTACTTACAGTCAACCCTTCCCTTACACCTACTCAAATAAGTGAATTAGGCTGTTGGCATATCTCTACTGTAACGAGACTGCTCAAGCCTTTGAAGGAAAATGGTCTTATTTCTGTTTCGCCTGATCCTACGCAGCGGAAATGTAAAAAGGTCTCTATCTCCGAAGAGGGGAAAAGTCGCTTTAAAGATATAATTCAATCCATTCAAATGAAAGAACACTTTCCATTTCCGATGGACCATTTATCAGAGAAGGAATTATTTCATTTTTTAGATTGTGGGAAAAAGATTCTTGATGTTATGAAAGGAGAAGATTTTTACAGGAAAGTCGTTATGGCGAAAATTGAAGGTGTAGATTATATATGAAGTTAATTCTCAATCGAAAATGACAGAGCAGCCTCAAGAGCTACTCTGTTATGAAAATATAAGAAATTATAGTAAATCTTCCAACTTCGAATGGTAAAAGCAATCAACAATGGTGTCAAATCTACGTGAAAACAGTTGTTTGCTTTTGATTGGTACTTTAAATTTAATAATGAAAAATACAATTGAACAAACGGAGAGAAAGAACGTTAATAGTGGTCTTTTAGTAAACAGAGAACTAAGTATATACATCATTGCGTAGAGTACGCTTGACCAAAAAATGTTCCAGCCATGTTTGTACTGAATCATTTTTTGCTTGTGTGCGATGTATTCAACAATACTAGAGGACAAAACCCATTTAACAAGATAACAAAGCTGTTTCCATCGAGCTTTTGGATACTTAGAAAGAAATAAAAGGACTAGTGATGGTGTGACAATGAAAATATGAATAATTCGCAATAACCTCCAATTAAAATTCGAAGGTGTAAATTCCCAAACAAGATGCCTTTTACATAATTTGTAATAAAGCACATGCACAATAGTAACATAGCTTAAGGATTTGTAATGCTTCGGAAAATCACGCCATGCCTTCCCACAAACGCTTAAAACTAAAACAAGCAATATTAAGACAATATGCTTCCATTTCAATATTTGTTTTTTGCTCATACATTCCACCTATATTTATTTAATACAAATAGTTTCCGTATTGCTTTACAAATTATGTATTTCATTTCGCGGGTCGGAGGGACAGGCACCTTGACCCAGGAAATCAATTTCATTTAGTTATACACACCATCGTTTCAGTTAACCAAAACGTGTTATTCAATCTTCCCATTTAATAAAAGTATGGGTAGGGTTCTTTTTCTTCAATTGACAGAAACAAAGAACTCTCCCCAGGATGTCACATCAAACTATTATTCTTTTTCATTTAAATACCCTTTATTGACCGCATCGGTGATCAGCCATTCAACGAACTCCTTTAGAGCCTTAGAGTTTTTAGTTGCACCTTCAATTCGTGCAAGCACTCGATCGGACGTCACTTTATTCTTTTTCCAGGAATATCCCTGTGTATAGTAATTCTGCAGCAATGGTTGGACCAAATCTAAGGCAGCCGCAAATTGTGCTTCATTCGTCTCCCCTTCTTCAAATTCCAACCACAGCGCCATCATTTCATCACGTTGATCATCCGGAAGCAAACCAAAGATACGGGAAGCAGCCCTCCCTTCTCTTTCAGCCTTGTCTAGATTACCAACCTGGTCATAGGCAAAGGTATCCCCTGCATCGATTTCAACAATATCGTGTATCAATGCCATTTTCATAACTTTGGCGATATCAACAGACTCGTCTGCATATTCACTAAGAATCACCGCCAGCATAGCAAAATGCCAGGAATGCTCTGCTGAATTTTCCCATAGTGATTCATCTTGTGTGTCTCCAATAATTCGACTTTGACGCATGACTCGTTTCAATTGATCAATTTCAACAATAAAATCAATTTGCCGTTTCAATCTCTCATTATCCATTTGCATACCTCTCTTTTCAGCCTGACAGTAGTCTATTTTCCTTCATTTTATCTCTTCAAAATGAATAAAAAAACAAAAGACAGAATATTCTTGACGGGTTCCGTTTCCTATCAACTTTTGAAAGTGAAATTTATGAACTTATTCGAAATAGAAAACCATTAGTTAGCATATTGTATTATTTAGGCAGCACTTTTATCGGCATCATTATGATTTATATTGCAGTAATATTTTTTCATGCTTTTTCAACAAAAAAATAAATTAAATTGGTAGAAATTCAGGAGGAATTGGATTTTGAGTGATATTATAAAAATATTTTTAATGAATAGTATTAACGATCTTGACAACCTTCTTATTATCTCAGCTGTTATCCGAAAATATGGCTATAAGATTGGAGAATTGTTCATTTACATTATTTTCAGTATAACCTTAAGCCGAACGATATATGTAATGGTTATTCATTCGTTAGCTGAATTTCCGGGTTTGAGATTCATTACAGGGGTAATTATTCTATTTATTGCATTTCGGTTAGTATGGTCTATTGAGAATGACAGCAAGGCGAGACCGATTCCAAGTATATCGATTTTTCGAATGATGTTGATTGTTCTTGCTACAGATTTTTCAGTTTGTTTAGATAGTGTAATAATCACAGCCGAACTCTCATCAAACCCCCTTTTTATAATAATAGGTATATTCTTAAGTGTATCTGCTGTTTTTTTCTTATATAATTCGTTTTCGGACATTTTAGGAAACACATCTTGGATTCAAGTAATCACAAGTGGATTATTAGCCCATATTGCTATTTTAAACATAGTTAAAGACCCCATAACAAAAATACCAATACTCTTTATTGAAAATTTTTTAGAAATACAAATTAACAGTTGGATAAATGTTTTTGCATTAGACATAGCCATTATTGTGATTATAATCGGGGTTATAAGGAGATTCCAAAATCGAACGATCCTTTAGGAAGTTTAAAAGCTTGGTATGAACACCAAGCTTTTTTGTTAAAACCGCCGCAATTAAAAGAGATTTTTTCATCATATTTAATCATACTTCCTCTCACATAATTATCGATGACAGGGCCCTTTGTCATTTCATAGATAATAACGAAGCAAAATTAATATATAACATGATGAGCAAAAAAATTTTGGAGGCAAGGGGTTAGGCGGCTTCAAAAACATGAAAACCTCCAAGCCAAGGAGGTTTTTGTCTTAATGAAGAATTATTTCTACTGATAACAAATACATCATCAGCAATCAGGATAACCTGTACGAGTCTATTCTTCACTCCTCGCGTCTCATTCCTGCGAACCTTTGGCAAGTGAATTTCTATCAATCGCTTCAGGCTGTTTTTCTAACCATCCATGCTTAACCATAATAGTATAACAAAGAGCTCCCGCCTGCAGTGCATGGTTAAATACTCCCTTGTAGTTAAGGATGATATCTGATCTTAGACTGGAACCCATTGCAGCCCCATAATAGGATAGAGCCGTATTGACTAATAACGCTGCATGAAACATCATCAATTTGTCTGAAAATGGACTTACCGTCGAATCGGTGATTTCAGCATCCCATCTCTCGGGTATTGGAAGATTATCCTCCTGCAGGATCGCTTCAAAGCTTTCTGCATCTTTTCCCGCTAATTTCACATTTTTGATCATAAATTGGCGAACTTCTTCCGCCACTGCCACCTGACTAAAAGCCAAACTTAACGATCTGATAAATCCAGTTTTCCTAGAATTAAAGAAAAGGTTGCTGATTTCAGAACTATTGAGCGGTCTTTTGTCACCAAATAAATTGGCAATGATTCCTGTTGAATCAAAAAATTCCACTTCATCCGGCGAATCAACGGTCGGCACACTTGTAAAATGGAATTTGGTTTTAGCCAATTCCATTATTTTTTTGTACAATTCTCTAGATGATCCCACACATTCAAAATAAAAATCTTGGATGTCTTCTCTCTCCACATTGGTAATAGCTAGGCTGTAGGAGGTTAACCCATGGATTGTCATAATATAAGAATAAAAAAGTAAAAATTGGTCAGAAAACAGACGCGGAGCTTTCAGATTCACATCTTTACCTGTAAAGCCAATTGGGATTTGGTAATTCGCGCTTTTCAAGATTGTAGTGATTTCCGTGACATGATTTTCAGCTAATTGTAAGGCAAATTGTAGGATAGACTTTATCTCTGCATTTTCAACAATTCTCAAAAAATATTTATAAACACAGATTGCCATACTATCACCCATATACTGAAGCCATAAAGCTGATATTTCCGCAGCAGTTAAAGGATTTTTCTTTGTATTTCCAAAGATGCCCAAAAGAATACCCTCCAATTTTTATTAATTCTGGCAGCATGGGGACGGTTGTTTTGCTTCATTTTGCGTGACTGAAAAAAATTGGTCCTCTCTTCTTATACATTGGGTCAAGTTACTTCTGGCGGTTCGAGATTCCCAGCCCGGTGCCAAGGTGCCTGTCCCTGTGTCCCATTTTCTTTTATAAACCATTTGTAAAATCTATGTGAAAGATAATTGGAAAACCAAATGGTCATAAAACTCCAATACCATTTCCAATTTTTATAACGAATTAACTTAGAATATTTAAGAATCAATACTTCAAGAGCAGTGATCATTGACGCATGAATAAACTGGTATAAAGTCTTGATCAAAGCATTTCTCTTTTCAGGGTAATAAAGGTTAAATAAAATACTAAGTACAGGATAAAAGAAATATTCAAAACAAAAGCTTGCTTTATAAGTTTTTTTAAAAAATGGACGATAGGGATACTCAATTAGTTTCTTTTCAACAACGAGTAATCCAAAAAACCAAGTGATAACCTGTTTAAAAAGAAAAATCACCGTTGCATGCCGAATTTTATCTTTCGGGACAAATTTAAACAATAAAAGAGCATTTAAGATATAAATAGAAATGATAATGTTTTTTTCCTTTTGATAAGAAGCCATTCACAAAACTCCCATAAGAAATATTATCATTAATATCCACCAAATTTTTGAAAGTATTCTCGAAAGGGTTGTGGTGCTCCTCCTGCGACACAGTTATTTATTTAAAAAGATCGTACCTATTGCAATGAGAAAAAGTCCAATAATCGAAAATACCGAAATCTTCTGGTGTAAAACTAAACTAGATAATAATGCAACTAGAACTGCATATGCCCCAGTCTGAATACCTCCAAGCATAACCGTATTTCCAAATATTCTGCTGCCTTGAATGAAACCCCAGGATAGTACAATGTTTCCTAAAAAAGAAAGAGGAAGAAAATACACATTAAATTTAATGCTGTCTTTTATTGTTGGTTGAAAAAAATGTGCAGATAGTATGGGTAATAAAGAAAAAACAATAGAACCTAATATAATTGCACCAATTACAAGAAATTTCATACAAACCCCTCTTTTACTTTTTAGTAATACTTTATCCTAAGTAGGAAAGCCTATTCTTAAACTAAGGGTCGAAGGGACAGGCACCGTGACCCACAAGGAGGGCTTTTATGCAACAGGATAATCAACAAACAAATGAGAATTTGAATTCCATTATGCAACCAGGATTTGCCGGAACAGAGGCACAAAAGGTGAAACAGGAAATTCAAAAAGATGTAAGCCAAGGACAAGGAGCCATGACTTCCCGGGAAGCAGGTGCAATGCGCGATTAAAAAACCGCTCATTGTCCTGTTACAGAACAAAGGATTGTGACATAACCGCAGCCTTAACGTAAAAAAAGGAACGCTGTTGACGTTCCTTTTCCCCTCTTTATGCTACATTCACTCAACAATTAGCTCCTCATCTGACAGGGCTGCCCTATGAATAAACACAAATTTTCCATCCTGATTGAGATAAGCCTTTATTTTGTCTATGTTTTCCACGACAAATCTTTCTTTTTCTTCCATTGTTTTCTTCTGTATTTCGTCCAGCTTCTTCAAATATTCATCCTGCGAAGGAAAATCAGAGCTGTTTGTTATGATCGTATCTGCAAAATAATCGATGCCGAAAAAATCCTGCTCCGTTTCAGGTTTACTTCCGTTTATTTCCACCTGTCTATTTATTTCTGCAATCAGTCTTTGAGGATCAAATTGATAGTTTTCCAGTAAATCTTTCGTACTTATCTCTTGATCGTTGTCTATCTCATAATTCACTGCATAGATTCCTTCTGGCCCAGTTTTATTTGTATCCATCACAACCGATATAATTCCGTCATTTAAATACGCTTTTGAGCTTACTGAAAGAGGTATAAGCTGGCCATCATCCATTCGTTCTTCCAGATCCTTTATCAAATTGAGAAACGTTTCATTTACCCTTTTCGCTCCAGGTTTATCAATATGGATAATTGGTGCTTCATATACATACCTCACCTTTTCACCATTTGGAGAAATGCCTTCTTTATTTACTATTTCCTTTATGGTTACAAGGTCGTTAATATCTCGTTTCTCCTCTGTTGCCTCCTTTTCTTCCGTCATCGTTTTATTGTCTACCTTTTTACTTTCCTCACAACTAACCAAAAGTGATAAAGCTGCTATTGACGTAATGAACACTTTTAAAAATTTTTTCACCTTACAGCACCTCCATTTCAATATCAAATTCTTCTAATCGGCGACTCCCAAATAAATACATTTCTAATTATATTTTACATTAAAAACGGGACAGAAGGACAGGCAAACGCGTCTCGAAACGCGGTGCCTGTCCCTCTGTCCCATTCATTTTTATTAAAGAGAGTTAACTTCATGAAAATACAGTTGATATTCTTTTTGAACATCCCTTTGATTTTTAACATTTAAGTTTCCTTCATATAAGGACTCTCCTGTTTTGACATCTCCTATAAAAAGCGTATGACCGTTACTGGTTGAACGAATGAGGTACATTTTTCCATTCATGAATTTGATATATGGCTGATCCTTCTTATTTGCAGATAGCGGCAATTCAAATGTCAATGGATTCTCCCATTCTTCCTTTTCCATATCATATTGATTCACTTCGATTCCATTTGCTGATCGATTGTGAATAAAGATGGTAGAATCAACGATCGAATACGATTCGCCTGATTGCGGTAATTCATCAGGAATTTCTAGTTTTTTCAATTGATTCTTGTCTATACGGTAAACAAAAGCTTCATTTTCTACTAATTTTGGTTCACCATCATAGGATGTCATTTCCCCATTCTCTTGTACCCTTTGAGCTTCATATGTCTCCGTGAGAATAAGATAATGGTTTTGTGGCTGAATTGAGTTATAATCATGGATGATTCTTATATCTGTCCACCTCTTTTCTGTCGTTTGAGTGGAAACAATCGTCTCATCCTTTACCAATTTTTGCTCATCTATGTTAAAGGTATAATAACGTAAATCTTCTCCACCATGGATTCCAAATCCTCGTACCATTACCTTCAATTCACCATTTATAACTTGAACATCTTCCACATTCATAAAGCTATACTTTTCCTTTTCTGGTATATCTGACTGGAATACCATTTTTTTCCCTGACTTTTTATTGAAAATCTGAATATCAAATTTGATATTCCTCATTGGATACTCATTTGAATCCCCTTTTAAACCCGCATAGACTAATAAATTTTCATTTTCATAATAATTAGCAGGAGATAACTCCTTGCCGCGCAAAAAACCCTTGTGCTCTTTCATTAGATCCTTAAAAACCGGGGCAAAGCGACCCGTTGTCATTCTTTGTAAAAAGGATTGTTGATTCTGATCGATCGTTTCCTCACTTGTAATTTTTAATGATTGATATAGATTACCAACCGAATAATCACCGTATAAAATAAGATCCTTTACTTCATTCTCATCACCTTTAACTCTATCAAATTTAATTTGGATATTTGTCTGATCAGCAAAGCTGGATTGAATATAAAAAGTGCCAACCACGATGATCGATAGGGAACAAAGTAAGATGCTTTTCCAATATCGCTTCATATTTTCAACCTCCTATCAAACCCTTACTTTATTCTTTAATAAATAATTTCCTGTCCAAATGGCACCCGCTAGAACAATGATCCCCGTTCCAATTTCCATGAATAATATCTCAAGGGGATAAAAGTAGTTTTTTAGTATAAAAGAATCCACCAGGATGGGGGCCAAAAAGATGAAAAGAGAACAAGCACAATAGAGAATCCCAAACACAATCCCCTTCATGCGGTAAGAACGTTCAAACAGAATCGCATTAAACACAATAAACACTGCTGTCATTCCGCCTCCATATGTTAAAAGAAATTCAATAAAGGAGGGTGGAAATAGGATACTTAAATAATCAACCTTCATTATTTGATTAACAGTGAGTACGTCAAGGTATTCTTTCGGAACCATCAACTGTAACATTCGGTTTTCAAGCGGTATTAATACTAGTTGAAGTGCTAAAAGTCCAAGAATCAATAGGAAAATCACCGCTCCCTTTGCAAAGTAGACATTCAAGCGTGATGTCGGCAACATGAACAATCGATAAATAAAGGTGCTTTTCCCAAACCAATCGCGATACCAAATAAAAAAGACATAAATGAGTAAAGCCGCAATACATAGGGTAATCGGTCCCATGAACCAAAAGGAATGGACCATCTGCATAAACGAATAAGTACCATATTGTTCGATAAACTGTTCCATTGGCATATATTCTTTGTAAATGAGTTGATTGGCTCGGTTTACATAATTCCGTGATTCAACTATTACACCAATCATTTGTAATAGAATTGTTATTCCCATTAACACGAGATAAAGTTTCAAAAATCGATGAAACTCAAAATGGACTAGCTTTAAAAACCGATTCATCCTTTATACACCTCTCTCATGACATCCACTACCGATTTTCCTTCCTTTTCTCGGACTTCTTCTGTTCTAAATTCTTTTAAGACAACACCGTTATCCATTAAAACGGCTTTATCAATTAAATGCTCAATATCATTGATTTCATGAGTTGTGATAATAACACCACGGTCTTCAATTAAATGACTGGTAAATACATCGGTGATTTGTTCACGGCTGAAAATATCGATCCCTGAAAATGGCTCATCCATGAGGATATAATCGACATCCAGCGAGAGACCAAGCATCAGATTTACCTTGGCCGTATTCCCTTTCGACAGTTCCGAAATGCGATCACTTTCATTCAGCCTGAAAAATTGGAGAAGTTCATTTGCTCTAAGCTGATTCCAACCGCCATAAAAGTCAGCCATGAAAGTAAAAGCGTCTCTTATTTTCATCGATGGCGGCATCGTAATCGTATCAGGAATAAAGGAAATTTTTTCATAAGTCTCTTTATGTATTTTTACCCCGTCAATCAGGACTTCTCCGCCGTCAATTGGTGTTAAAGCCATAATTGCTTTCATAATCGTGGTCTTCCCTACCCCATTAATGCCAATTAAACAGGTAATCTCGCCTTTATCCGCAGTGAAGGAAACCCCATTTAACACGTTCTTTTTTCCAAATTTTTTCGTTACTTGTTTTACTTCAATCACTTAATCCCCTCCCTATTCGTGTCTTTCCTTTTCATACTGATCCTTCACTAGATTCAACACCTCGTGCAGCGGAACATTGATGGTCCGAACGGAATGCACAAATGTATCAACCGCTTCTAAAATCAATTCCTCTCGCACCCTTTTCAACAGCTGATCATCCTTCGTAATGCGGCTTGGTAAATTCCCTTCCGTAAAAATCAATCCCTGTTCCTCCATTTCTTTGTACGCTCGCTGCGCCGTATTTGGATTAATCTTCATCTTATTCGCCAGTTCCCTTCTCGATGGAATCTCCTGACCCGGTTCAAAGTACCCTCTAGCAATTTGTTCTTTAAAATGCCGCATAACTTGCACATAAACGGGATCTCGATGATTAAACTTTGCCTCCATAGACCCAACTCCTAAAACACATAGTAAGTTTCTTCTGTATTAAATGATTAATACAGTAAAAACAAAAATAAATGGCTTTCGATGTGAAAGCTGTTCAAACCTAAAAAACCGTGGAGAAAAAATAAATATTTTCATTGCCTCTGACTGTATTACACTTATGCAGTTGTCCTGTGTAAAAAAAATAGTCAAAAACAAGTTCAGCTTAGTGTATTAATAGATTAATACACTAACGGTACAAGGAATTGTCATTTCTTATAAAAATGTATTAAGGATATAATACACCTTCTGCCTTGTATTATACCCTTAATACACTACTAGTGTCAATTCCTGGTTTGTTTGGCGTATGGAGTCTATACGGGCACACTTTTATATGAATAAACTATATGGACGCCAATTTCCAGGAGGTGAGTCGATGTCGACGCGAAGCATATTGAATTGTTGTATTGGAGCGGGCTTAGCCTTATTAGGCTTTATAGGAATCGGTTTGGGCATTGGTCTATCAGGAGCAGCAGCTGCCCTAGCCATGGCCAACCAACCTGAGCTTGCTCAAACAATAATAAACTTCCATTTTTGGTATGTAGTTATTCCAGAGCTGATTTTGGCATTCATATTAGCATGGATTGCTTGGAAGCTTACAAAATGTGGATGTGACAAGGATTAAAAATAAGTGAGTGTCAGCCAGAAGAAACAGTTATCTTCACGGAAACACAGGGACAGGCACCGTTTACCAATCTATTAAATAATACTTATTTCTTTTAGGTCAATGAATCTGTCCCCTTATCTCCCTGCCCTGGGTCAGGATACCCCTGTTCCGCTCATGAAAAAACCTCCTAAGCAAAGGAGGTTTTCATCCATTATTTTACTTAAAATAAGGAACTTTTTTCAATGCAGCACACACTGGAATGGCAATGATAATTCCTAAAATATTTTGAACAAGGTCACCAGGTATCGAAGCTAATGGTGCAATCCAATTGCCGTAAAGAATTCCTTCCCCAATATAATAAACAGCAATCATAAATGGCATGGAAACGATGGTTGCAGTAATATTTAAACCAAGACTATTGCCTTTGCTGCCCTTTGACCAAGCGATTTTACCAACAAGGTATCCCTGCAAGCCACGCGCCACAATGGTGATAGGTGCCCATACCAGCCAGCCTCCGACCATATCGAATAATCCCATTCCTATTGCACCAGCAAGCGCCCCTTTTTTAGGACCAAATAAAATCGATGCAATAAAAAGCATCGCTGTTCCTAGATGCACTAAACCCCCATTTGCCGTAATTGGTAGTTTAATATTCAAAAAGACCGTAGAAACAAAAACAAGTGCAACTAACATAGAGGTTAAAATTAAATCTAACGTTTTGTGGCCTGGCTTTACATAACTTTGTGTTTGTGTTTTTTCCATATATCTAACCTTCCTAAGTTGAATTTACCTATGACTTTAGCAAAAGGCTGGAATATATAAAAGAGCCATTTTTTTATAAAAATTCAGTCCATATTTTTAATAACAATTTAAACATAGTGATTACAAGCGTTTTAACAACTGCGCTTGGTATATTTTGTAAGAGCTTCCACAGCATTCTTTTAGAATTTTCGAGTTTCTTTTTTTGTGGTAAGATAAATAAGGTTTAAGCTTGATTGGTTTTTATGGAGGTTTATAATGAAAAAAGTTGCAGTCATACAGGATTTATCATCTTTTGGAAAATGTTCATTAACAGCTGTGATTCCGGTTCTTTCCGTCATGGGTGTGCAGGCATGCCCGTTACCAACGGCTGTCCTCTCGGCGCAAACCGGTTATCCTAGTTTTTTTTGTGAAGATTTGACATCAAAAATGAACAATTATATCGAGGAATGGAGAAAGCTTGATGTAACCTTTGATGGAATCTATACCGGCTTTGTTACGGGTGAAGAGCAAATCCAAACGATTTTTCAATTTTTAGATACATTCTATACAAAAGAAACCCTTTTACTTGTTGACCCGGTCATGGGAGATACAGGAGAAGTCTATAAACTTTTTACCAATGAATTGTTGGTACGAATGAAAGAACTTGTAAAGCATGCAGATGTGATTACACCAAATGTGACGGAGTGCTGTTTGTTAACCGGATTGTCTTATGAAAAGCTGCATAGCTATTCAAATGAAAAGGACTATATTAAAGCGTTAGAAGAAGCTGGGAATACATTGCAGCAAGAAACTGGAGCTCAGGTGATCATCACTGGAGTAAATCCCCCGTCAGCAGATTCAGATAAGCAGTCTATCGGCAATATGTATTTGGACGGAAATAGAACCTTTTATACTGCAATGGAATATAACGGTGATAGTTATTCTGGTACAGGTGATTTATTTGCATCTGTGATAATGGGAAGCATGATGCGTGGAGAGGACCTCGAAGAATCTGTCCAGCTTGCAGTGAAATTCCTTACAGAGGCCATCAACGACGCCTCCTTCGAGCACGTTCCTCATGAAGCAGGAGTTAACTTCGAAAAATACTTAAGAATGTTATTATAATTATTTAATTTAAAAAGGACACTACCTCTTTAACATAGCAATTAGGTAGTGTCTTTTTTAATTTTCTAGTTCTTGAAACAACATTAATTATTTAAAATACTTTCCTCTAAAACCTTTGATTTATCTCCATAAACTTTAATAATATGATGTTCTCCCCAAGTACATAAAGCACTTAATATTTGTTCGAGACTTTTTCCATATTCACTTAATTCGTACTCTACTTTTGGAGGGACTTGATTATAAACAATCCGATTAATCACGCCATCTTCTTCCAGTTCCCGGAGCTGCTGGGTTAACATTTTTTGTGTGATGTTCGGCATCAGGCGTTTTAATTCACTTGTCCGTTTCTTTCCATGCGTAAGATGGCAAAGAATTACGCATTTCCACTTGCCTCCAATCACCTCTAATGTGGCTTCAACTGATATATTATATTTCTTTTTTTCCATGAAATGATCCTCCTGCTTATAGGTACTAAAAAGTACCTATATTACTTATAAGTATCTATATCACTTAAAAGTGCGTACTTCTTTTTTTAACTCAACTATCTCATAATAACATTTGCCGGCCGATTTATACTATCCTTTCTTCATTCGTATTTACGAAAAAGAAAGCTGCTATTCAAACAAATAAGGAGGAAAACTTATGGCTTTAGGTAAAAAACAAAGTACATTGGCGCTGCTTGCATTAGCAGTCAGTGCATTTGCAATAGGTACCACAGAATTTATCAGTGTCGGATTACTGCCGCTGATCGCTAAAGATTTAAGTATACCGGTAACCACTGCAGGGTTAACTGTATCCTTATATGCGCTAGGGGTGACTTTTGGAGCTCCGATCCTGACTTCGATGACATCGAAAATGTCTCGAAAAACCTTATTACTCTGGATTATGGTTGTCTTTATTATAGGAAACAGCCTCGCTGCATTCTCTCATTCTATTGGTTTATTACTAGCTGCTCGCGTGATATCTGCCTTCTCACATGGTGTTTTCATGTCAATAGGATCAACGATTGCGGCTGATTTAGTGCCCGAAAATCGTCGTGCCAGTGCGATTTCGATTATGTTTACAGGGCTTACAGTGGCTACTGTTACAGGAGTTCCTTTTGGTACT
Organism: Niallia oryzisoli; assembly: GCF_036670025.1. Classification (NCBI taxonomy): domain Bacteria; kingdom Bacillati; phylum Bacillota; class Bacilli; order Caryophanales; family Bacillaceae; genus Niallia; species Niallia oryzisoli. Next base: position 4,145,971 of record NZ_CP137640.1, read on the forward strand.
TTTATTGGCCAACAGCTGGGTTGGAGAGCTGCATTTTTTACCATTGTCATCATTGGTATGATTGCACTATTTGCAAATAGCTTTCTCGTCCCATCGCATTTAAGAAAAGGAGTAAAAACAACCTTTCGTGATCAGGTCAAGCTCGTGACAAATAGCCGATTATTACTTTTATTTACCATTACAGCATTAGGATATGGCGGGACCTTTGTTGTCTTTACGTTCTTATCGCCGTTACTTCAAAATATAACGGGCTTTAAAGAAGAAATGGTAGCCATCATTTTATTCGTGTATGGAATAGCGATTGCCATTGGCAACATGATTGGCGGAAAGCTTTCGAACCAAAATCCGATTCGTGCCCTATTTTATATGTTTATCGTACAAGCCATCATTTTATTTGTGTTGATGTTCACAGCTCCCTTTAAACTCGCCGGGTTCATTACAATTATTTTCATGGGATTATTAGCCTTTATGAACGTACCGGGTCTGCAGGTATATGTTGTCATGCTGGCCGAGCGCTTTGTTCCAAGTGCAGTGGATGTTGCGTCAGCTATTAATATTGCTGCCTTTAATGGAGGAATAGCCATTGGTTCCTATCTAGGTGGAATCATAACAGATTCAATTGGAATTATTCATACTTCATGGATTGGAGCACTAATGGTATTAGCTGCTGCCATTCTGACTGCGTGTAGTAGAGCTTTGGAACGAAAATCCCCGTCTGTTGAAAGGGCAAAATTGGAAGTTTCCTGTTAGAGATGAAGATTTTAGAAAAAAATAATTGGAGGTTTAACATAATGAAACATTTACAAGATACAACCACTTTGCATAACGGTGTAAAAATGCCTTGGTTTGGCATCGGTGTTTTTAAAGTCGAAGAAGGCCCTGAATTAGTGAACGCAGTCAAGACCGCGATTAAACATGGATACCGAAGTGTTGATACAGCAGCAATTTATGAAAATGAAGAAGGGGTTGGAAAAGGGATTAAGGAAGGCCTCATGGAAGCAGGCATATCTCGAGAAGCACTGTTTGTCACTTCAAAGGTCTGGAATGCCGATCTTGGATATGAATCAACGATTGCTGCTTATGAGAAAAACTTAAAGAAACTTGAGTTAGAGTATTTAGATTTATACCTGATTCACTGGCCTGTTGAAGGAAAATACAAGGAAGCTTGGAGAGCGCTGGAAACTCTTTATAAAGAAGGTCGAGTAAAGGCGATCGGTGTGAGCAATTTTCACATTCACCATCTGGAAGATTTAATGAAGGACGCTGAAATAAAGCCGATGGTCAATCAAGTGGAATACCACCCTCGATTAACTCAAAAAGAACTGCAGGCTTTTTGTCATGAAAATAGCATTCAGCTTGAAGCTTGGTCACCTTTAATGCAGGGTCAATTACTCGATAACGATATTCTAATAGAGATCGCTAATAAATATCATAAATCCACAGCCCAAATTATCCTGCGTTGGGACCTACAAAACGGTGTGGTCACCATTCCAAAATCAACGAAAGAACATCGAATAATTGAAAATGCAAATGTTTTTGACTTTGCCATATCCAAGGAGGAAATGGAGATTATTCATGGGTTGAATCAAAATCTTCGTGTAGGACCAGATCCGGATCATTTTGATTTTTAATCATAGTAATTAGATATTAATAGGCGTATTTAATTATACGCCTATTTTTATATGAGATCATATCATTTGAAGTACCATTGGTGTGCATTTTTATAAAGTACCCTTTAGCTTCTTCTTCCCCAATGCTATTCTTTATCATTTCAATCCTTATTGGAAATTGTGTCCAATAGATAAAAGGAAAAGCAACACTTCGGTTTATTACCATATTATTTGTTAGATATACTTACTCAGATTACTATTTTACATAATTACATAGCTTACCGATACTCTCCACTTCAACCATTGCTAACAAAAACACACCAAATGGTGTGTTAATTAGCATTATGATAACATACATTTCAAGGTACTTTAACTATTGGCTATTTTTCTCAATCACTCAATTTATAAAATGTCGCTGGAAACATAAAACCTTTTATTGCAATACGTTTCTCGTCATTATTCACTTCGTGTATTCGCATTCCGTCTTGAGTTTTTCTAATTTGTTTTCCGAGTTTAAAATGATTATAATCACCTGGGTTGATTAACTGTTCGGGTTCGGATGTAAACGTTTGACCATTATAACTTAATTTTTGAAGAGCATATTTGGTCCCCCTTGATTACAGCATATCTACAGCCAATTAATATCAAATATATTATTCTGGATAATGCCCGTTTGCTAAATAAATAACAGCAAATATTCATTACCAATACCAATAAAAAGTTAAAATATACAAACCTATAATACTTGTATCTTATGAAAGCCTCAATCCATGATACATCCTTCTGGTTTTCTGTACACCATACTACATAGTGTTACTTTTTTAATCTCCCCTTTTAATAAAAAAGCACTTAAACTAAACCTCATTTATTATTTCTAACAGCACTCTTATTCATAGACAAAAGCATATACATAGCAATCATTAGAGTCATATATTGATTAAGAAATTAATGTACTTCATTCAAGTACTGCGTTAATTGATGAAAGTTGCAATGAAATGTTTAATGGGACAAGGGCATTTTCCATTTCTATATTATTCAGCAGCGGAGGTGTTACAAAAGTAGTTTTACCACTCTAAACCGAAAGAAAGTATGGAGAATATCTAACTTACTATAAGACTGACTTGATCACGAGAGATAATAATGTTCCGAAGGAAGGTTACATCAAAGACTTAAATGGATTTAATAGCTGATAAATGGTAAGAAGAGACACTACAATCATTTATTTAATCAAGCATCCTAATTAGTTTACTTGGACTACCCTTTTTCATTTACAAAATCGATTAAGTTAGGAGATTAGAGATGGGAAAAGCACTTATTATTGGTTGTGGTGGAGTAGCATCAGTAGCCATCCATAAATGCTGCCAAAACAGTGATATATTTGAAGAAATTTGTATCGCAAGTCGAACAAAATCAAAATGTGATGAGTTGAAGGCCAAATTAGATGGTGGAAAAACGAAAATAACAACTGCTCGGGTTGATGCAAACAATTTAGGCGAGTTAATTACTTTAATAGAAGAAGTAAAACCAGATATCGTAATGAACTTAGCTTTACCTTACCAGGACTTAACTATCATGGATGCTTGTCTAGCAACAAAAACGAACTATCTCGATACAGCAAACTACGAACCGGAAGATACCGCAAAATTTGAATATAAATGGCAGTGGGAATATCGTGAACGTTTTGAAAAAGCTGGTATAACAGCTCTTTTAGGAAGTGGATTTGACCCTGGTGTAACAGGTGTATTCTCTGCTTTTGCCCTCAAACATCACTTTGATGAAATTGAATATGTTGATATTCTAGACTGTAATGCAGGGGATCATGGTTATCCGTTTGCAACCAATTTCAATCCAGAAATCAATATCCGTGAAGTCTCTGCTAACGGAAGGTATTGGGAAAATGGGGAATGGATTGAAACAAAACCAATGGAGATTAAACGCGTTTATGACTTCCCGGAAATCGGTGAGAAAGACATGTATCTTCTTTACCATGAAGAACTGGAATCTCTTGTTCAAAACATCCCAGGACTAAAGCGTATCCGTTTCTTCATGACATTTGGTCAAAGTTACTTAACTCACCTAAAATGTCTTGAAAACGTTGGAATGACTTCTATTGAACCAATTGAATTTGATGGAAAACAAATTATTCCACTTCAATTTTTAAAAGCTGTATTACCAGATCCAGCTTCACTTGGACCTCGTACTAAAGGGAAAACAAACATTGGCTGTATCTTTAAAGGAAAAAAGGACGGACAAGATAAAACCTATTATATCTACAATGTTTGTGACCATGAAGAGTGCTATAGAGAAGTGGGTTCTCAAGCCGTTTCTTATACAACAGGTGTACCAGCAATGATTGGTGCAGCGATGATCTTAACAGAAAAATGGAATAGACCAGGCGTATATAACATTGAAGAATTTGATCCCGATCCATTCATGGAAGCACTAAATAAATGGGGACTTCCTTGGAATGAAGACTTTAACCCAGTGCTTGTAGATTCTGAGACTGTAAAACTCATAGAGCCGGAGAAGGATGGTAAATATGAGAATTGAAGAATTACCAACACCATGTTATGTGATCGATGAAGTTCTTTTGGAAAAAAACCTAGAAATCTTAAACGGAGTCATGAAACGTACGGAATGTAAAATTCTTTTAGCACAAAAAGCTTTTTCAATGACGACCATGTATCCTCTGATTGGAAAATATTTAAGTGGTACGACAGCAAGCGGCTTATACGAGGCTCGTCTTGGTTATGAGGAAATGGGTAAAGAAAATCACATTTTTTCCCCTGCCTATCGGGAAGATGAAATTAATGAAATCATTTCTTTTTGTGATCATATCGTCTTTAATTCCTTTTCACAGTTGGAAAAATATAAAGAAAAAGTTCTTCACTATGGTAAAAAGACTGGCTTACGTATCAATCCTGAATATTCCACACAAGGTGGACGTTCCCTCTATGATCCATGTGCACCCTTTTCCCGATTCGGTGTAACCAAAAAGCATTTTCGTCCCGAGTTGCTTGAAGGTGTTTCAGGGCTTCATTTCCACACTCTGTGTCAGCAAAACTCTGATGATTTAGAAACAACGCTTGATGTAGTAGAGGAAAAGTTTGAACCTTGGCTGTCACAAATGGAATGGATCAACTTTGGCGGTGGTTATCATATCACAAGGGAAGATTATGACATCCCGAGACTTGAAGCTTGTATTATGAGAATGCAGGATAAATACGGTTTAGAAGTTTATCTTGAACCAGGAGAAGCAGTGGCTCTAAACGCAGGATATCTAGTTGCTACTGTACTTGATACGGTTCAAAACGGAATGGAAATTGCTATTCTTGACACTTCTGCAACCTGTCATATGCCAGATGTGTTGGAAATGCCTTATCGTCCGCCTCTACTTGGATCTGGCGAAGCAGGAGAAAACCCATATTTGTATCGTCTTGGTGGGCAAACCTGTCTCTCAGGCGATACGATCGGAGATTATTCTTTTGATCAGCCATTAAAGAGTGGTGATCGTCTAGTTTTTGGTAATATGGCGGTCTACACTATGGTGAAAAACAACACTTTTAACGGTATGTCATTACCATCCATTGCCGTTAAAAATAAAGATGGGGAATATCATATTGTACATGAATTTAGCTACTCAGATTTTAGGATGAGACTCGCATAAAAGATAATAGTGGGACATAGGCACCATGGACCAAAAGTTGTTCGACGTGCCTGTCCCTATATACACTTAGGTGAACTACCCACCACTTAGCTAACCTTACGGTCTGCTTGAAGTGGGGCTTCTCGACTTATCGATGCTTTTACTAGCCAACGAAAACTGACCGAGCTAAACCCTCTTGTTCCAAGAGTTTTTGTTTCTATGATAATGCCAGTAAGCGTAATCCTTCATTTTTGATATTGACGGCAGAATTATAGTTACGTTCTGCTACATAGCCACAAGAACATTGATAGGTGCGTTCAGATAGCGACATAGGCTTTTCTGCACCGCAACAAGAACATTTTTTAGTAGAAGGAAACCACTTATCAATTTTTACTAGCTGTTTACCCTGTTCTTTTAGCTTGTACGCTAAGAAAGTAGTGAACATGCCCCACCCATTGTCGTGAACACTTTTTCCAAAGTGAAGGGCTTGAGACATTCCTTTCATATTCAAGTCCTCAATCACGACAGCATCAAAGTTGGAAGCTAATTTTTTTGATTTGTGGTGAAGATAATTCATACGCTGGTTCGCTACTTTTTTATGTAATTTAGCCACTACTAAGCGTTGCTCGTTCCAACGTGCAGAACCTTTCTTACTCTTGGACAGAATGCGTTGTGCTTTTGTTAATTTTTCTGACATGACATGATAGTAGCGAGGATAATTGGCTTTCTCATTCTCGCTACTCACATATAATTCAGCCATAGCAAAATCTAACCCAACGACATTTTCTATTTTTTTAGGCTGTATGTCTTTTTCATATTCAGTTAGAACAGATACATAGTATTTCCCTGACTTCATTCTGGAAATGTTGCAGGATTTCAATTTATAATCAGCAGGGATTTTCCTATGCTGTTTGATTTTTACCAGTTTTAGTTTTGGGAGTTTGATATGACCGTCTTTTAATTCGATGTTTCCATTGACTAAATTAGTCGTATAGGATTGTTTTGCTTTACGGTTCTTGAACTTTGGAAATTCAGCATTTCCTTCAAAGTAATTCTTATAAGCAGTCTGCAAGTTGATTTGTGCATTCGCTAAAGCTAGTGAATCCACTTCTTTTAGGAATGGAAATTCACCTTTATATTTTGCAGGAGTCGGAAACTTTTGCTTTTTAAGCGTTTCTTTATCATCCTTGAACTTTTCATAGGTTTCCTTGCGTTCTGCCAACATCTTATTATAGACAAAACGAACACAGCCGAAAGTTTTAGCTAATAACACTACTTGTTCTTTGTTTGGTAACAACCGAAATTTGAAAGCTTTGTTTTGCTTGGTCATATCCATTCACCTCCTAGTAATATTATAGAACATTTGTTCTTAATTTACTATTATTTTGGCTAAAGCCAACCGAAATTCATCTCCCACCTCATTGGGCTGTCGCCCTTCACATTCCTTGAGGATGGGAGACTTCTTTCGGAGATCGTTAAAATTTTTCGTTCTCTTATACATAGGGACTGTTCTGCCGATTCATTTTGTTGAGCCTATTCTTTATTAATGAAACGTGAGAACTGCCCATTCCTCTGCCACTGGGGCTTCAGGCGTATCTGCTGGATTCTCTGTTCCTTTCTCTGCTACTTCTTCATCAGTTTCTTCAGTTCCGTCATCTTCTTGACCTTCCTCTGTTACTGGTGCTTCTTGTATTCCCACTAGAATCTCCATTCGTCCCATTCTGACTGATTCTTCCCTTAATCATGAATAATAAACCGATTGTTCGTCCGCAGCTATTGTAGTGATTATCTTAGCGCGATCCCAAAACGGTTATAGACAGGTACCACTATAAAAAACACATTATTTGTTGTACAACTGTCGCCATCGATACCTGACTAACTCCCTCGTCCATCACGACTTAACCGTCGGAAAGAAACCTTAAACCGCCAAATTAGCATCCATGCTTGCCAGTAAAGTCTTTTCCCTAGGATTTGATTAGACCAGAGGACTTTGTGTAGATAAGGATCGTTAAAGGTACGCCAAATACAAAAAACGCACACCCTCGGGTGTGCGAGCACTATTTACTCCATTTCGCCATATTTGGATGTCAAACTGGAATTGCTAAATTCAGTAATATAGATTCCAGTAAGCAAGAGCAAAACACCAAACAAAATGCTGGAGCTCACTGGCTCTCCCCAGATTAACCAAGAGAAACCAAATGCGAACACGGACTCCAAAGAAAAAATCAAGCTCACTCGCATCGGACTTACGTTAAGCTGCACATGCATCTGGACCATGTAACCAAGTAGGGTACCAACTATAACCGCAAACAGGTAAGCAAACCAGCCGTAGCCTGACAAATTTGTCGGTACCGGCTCCAGAAACAGGGCGATGATCATATCAATCACCCCTACTGTAGTAAGTTGCACTATGGTGAAAAGCATTGGATCCAAATCAGGTAATTTTATATACGTGCGATCGACATATACTAAATGAATGGCAAAAAAGACTGCGCAGATAAGCACCATCAGATCCCCAAGGTTCACACCTTGCCAACTGCCATCCCAAGATATGAGGCACAAGCCGATAAAGGCGCTGACGCAGCCGATGATGGGTCCCTTCTGGATGTGCATGCGTGAAAAAATAAAATAGAGAAACGGAACGATCACGACACTGGTGCTAGTGATAACACCTGCTTTTCCGGGGGTGGTCAAACCAATGCCAAAAATCTGAGCTGTATATGCAACGCAGAGAAAGACACCGGCGAGACTGCCAGCTTGTAAGCAGAGTCGATTCATGTACTTAAGCTTTTTCCACTGCAACAGTCCCAAAAGGATTGCGGCCAGTAGAAAACGAGATCCGGTGTAGAAAAGTGGGGTCATCTCTACCAACAAATCTTTTGCCAAAATAAAGCTATATCCCCAGCTTATCGTAATCAATAACATGGAGAGGTCGGCGAAAAGCATTTTTCTTGAACCATACACGATATCATTTCCTTTTTACGATTCTCATAAATGTGTTGTTACAAGTTAACGAATCTCCTAAATGGTGATGTATTTTCTTATCAATGACGCCATTTCATAACCTGTTTAAAGTAGCTTCCAGCCTTGTATATTAAATGCCACCATTAATGGACTTGTTTTCGTAATCACGTTCCATTCCATACCACGAACTTTCAGGCATTCGAAAAACAAAACTGGATCAATCAACTCAGGAGAGATGCATCCTTTTAGTGTCAAGGTTCTCTTCGCGATTAAATCGACAGCTGCAATTGGTGGTACACCTGTTTGCCAAACCGTTGCATGAAATTTGGTTTTCTGGAATACCTCGTCATGGTTCGCCATCGTGTAAACAAACATTTCTACCTTTTCGCCGCTTGTTCCTTTACGAATGCGCTTACACAAGAATAAACATGAATTTTACCGGTCAGGCCAGGTATGCTGGCTTTGGCATGGTAATTACTACCACATCTCGCAGTGCGACTTGTACACCTTTGGCGTTGATTTTCTCATTAGAATCAAGGCCTAGGTAGCTGAGCACCTGCAGTGTGTTGACGAAATCACGATATTTGAAATCAACGTATTTGCAGCCTTTTGCACGACCGTTCGTTTCCCCGAGGGTCGTTGATTCCCAAGCTCTACATTGTACGTATTCGAAACAGACATGCTTCAAAGCAAATGATGTTCCTCGATTTGTCCCCTCCCCAACTTACTGATCTCAAGCATGATTCTCTCCTCCTTTCTAACTAAATAGACTCTCGGCATACGTCGAGTCAGATGGGATAAGGAATCCCTTGCCCCTCCCATTTGCTTTCTCAGAAATACCGAGAGTGTACTCTAAGGGATGTTTTAATGGTATCTTTCTTTAAGAAGACAAACATCGCTTTTTTGTTGTATTATTATGACTTTTCTGTCTATATATATATATTCAATTTTATTATAAGAGGACAAAGAATTAGGTAGTATTTAAGCAATAATTTTGAATAGTATCCATTAGACTTTAAATGAGAATGATAACTATTGTTAATTAAAAATAAGCTACAAAGCTTGTAGGATATCATTAACAGTGAAATAATTGAAACATCTTCATTGACGGACTTGCTTCACATATTAAAAAGATCTATTTTATAATTGATATATCAAAATTACTTGCAAACAGGAAATTCCTGTGTTATATTTCTTAACGCTAAATAAGTGACTAAATTATTCATTCGGTCAATTTATAAATGGGGTGACTCTTTCTTGGCTATTGATAGAAGACAATTAATTATTGAGGCTGCTACCAATTCCTTCTCGCTGTTCGGCTATAAAGCTACGACAATGGATCAGGTTGCCAAGCTCGCGAACGTTGGAAAAGGTACGATTTATACCTTTTTTAAAAACAAAGAGGAATTATTTGACGAAATCATCAGTACGTTGATTCGGGACATGAAGAATGTAGCTGAAGAGGCCATGGATCGAAACCTCACCTTTTTTGAAAATGCAAGCCGGGTGTTATTTCGCCTGCTGGAGTTTCGTAAGTCACACCAATTAACGATCAAGCTTTTTCAAGAGGAAAGGGATATTGGTACAAAAGCGGTTGTGGATGTTGTGCAGCGAATGGAACAAGCCATCATCCAATATATGAAAAATATTATTCAAGAAGCGATTGACCGCGGCGAAATCAAACCATGCAACCCCGAAATTACAGCTTTCGTTATGTTAAAGCTTTATGTATCCTTAATTTTTGATTGGGAACAGTATCACGCACCACTTAACAAAGAAGAAATAACGAATCTCTTTAAATTATATTTCTTTAATGGATTAGAAAAATAACCTCAATTCAACTTGGGTCCTCGTCATGAAAGAGTACCCTGCTTATTTGGCCAAAAATGACCAATTGAATAAAATGGTCAATTGTTAATAGGAGGTTATTTTGTGAGAAAATCATCTTTTTTATCTGAGCTCAAAGCTATTCTCTCCAATCGAAAAATCCTTATCCCCATTATAGCCGTAGCATTTGTACCTGTACTTTATGCCGGAATGTTTCTGTGGGCATTTTGGGACCCCTATGCTCATATGGAAGATTTGCCGGTAGCGGTTGTTAGTGAGGATAAGGGCGCAGATTTTGAAGGAGAACATTTGGAAATCGGTCAGCAGTTGACCGATAAGTTGAAGAATAATAACCAATTTGATTTTCATATTGTGTCGAAGGAAAAAGGCTACAAAGGGTTAGAAAACAGGGAGTATTATTTGTTAGTGGAAATCCCTGAGGACTTTTCAGCAAATGCTACAACCCTTTTAGATACTAACCCGCAAAAATTAGAATTAATCTATGTACCAAACGAAAGTACAAACTTCTTATCCTCCCAGATTGGGGAAACAGCCGTAAAAGAAATAAAGGCTGAAGTTTCGAAGAATGTTACTGCAACATATGCCGAAACGATGTTTGGTAAAGTGGATGAATTGGCCAATGGGTTGACACAAGCAAGTGATGGCTCAGATCAGCTTGCCAATGGCGCAACACAATTAAATGATGGTTCGAAAACCTTAAGAGAAAATATTGAGGTATTGGCATCCAAATCAATCGAATTTAAAGATGGGGTTGAAAAAGCATCATCTGGTGCAAGCGGCCTTGCCGATGGAACAGATCAAGTAAAAGCTGGACTTCAAGAGATCAACGAAAAAGTACCTGCCTTAGTTTCAGGTACCACTCAGGTACAAGATGGTATAGGAACGATGAAGGAAGAGCTGCCAAAGCAAATTGCAGCTGGAGTAACAAACCAGTTAACAGGAAGTGTCGACAAAGTTGATAGTGGCATGGATGAACTAGAATCACAGCTTAGTACCGGCCTTTCCACCCAACTAACAACTGGGATTGCCAAAAGCCTATCAGCGCAGCTTGCCAGCCAATTAACGACATCACAAACCGAGCAAATGTCCCAGCTGAAGGATGCACTTGTAAACGCTCAAGTTATGGATGAGGCGCATGCTTCTGCCTTTGTAGCTCAAATGGCTCAAGGTAAGCCAACGAAAGAACAGCTTCAACAGCAATTCGAACAGCAATTGACAGTGCAATTACAGCCTAACATCTCTGCTGGTATAGCAAATGGACTTGACCAAGGCTTTACACAATTTAAAACAGGCCTGCATGAATCATTATTATCATCAACCGCAGGATTAGAGGATCAATTGAAATCACAAACGAGTCCCTCTTTTGACCAATTATTATCTGGAATTCAGCAAATAAATGCAGGACAGCTTGCCTTACAGCAAGGTATCGGTCAGTTATATAATGGTTCCGTTGCACTAGATACGGGTGCACATGAGTTAAGTACGGGAATGGACCAATTAACAAATGGTTCCGCACAATTACAGAACGGTGCCGGCCAGCTTGCAGAGGGCTCAAAAGAATTAGAAGATGGTACGGCTCAACTAGAGGATGGGTCAACAGAACTTTCTAGTAAACTAGCTGAAGGTGCCGAGCAGGCTAACTCAGTTGACGCGACCGATGACACTTACGATATGATGGGCGAACCTGTTACAGTTAAAAAGGAAGAAGTAAATAAAGTGCCAAACTACGGCACTGGTTTTGCACCATACTTTATCTCTCTTGGCTTGTTTGTCGGCGCACTATTGATCTCCATTGTCTTTAAGCTTAAAGAACCTGTCATTCAGCCAAAAAATGCATTTCAATGGTTCCTAAGCAAATTTGGAGTATTAACGATTTTGGGAATCATTCAGGCCGTACTAGTCGACTTCATTTTATTAACTTTCTTAAAAATTCAAGTGGCAAGTATTCCATTATTCTTTGTCACATCTCTCATTACAAGCTTTGTGTTTTTAAGTTTAATTCAATTGCTTGTAACAACACTGGGAGACCCTGGCCGCTTTATTGCCATTGTGATTCTGATTTTGCAATTAACCACAAGCGCTGGTACATTCCCGCTTGAGTTAATTCCACAGGCAATGCAATCAGTAAATGCTTGGCTGCCAATGACATATTCCGTACAATCGTTTAAAGCAGTTATTTCAAGCGGTGACTTTTCATATATGTGGCACAACAATGCAATTCTCTTAACCTATATGATTGCCTTTATGGCCATGACCATTGGGTATTTTGCCATCCTATTAAAAAAACAAAACCATCAGGCTGAAGAGATGGATCAAAATTACAGTTCAGCACATTAATTAATCCTTTTAGTTAGGCTGTCCCACACAAATGGGACAGCCTCTTTTTTATAAACCCGCTGTTTAAGACTTTTACAAACAACACAGACACTTATTCTTAGTGAATATGCTGATTAATAACATCCGGTACCTCCTGCAATGAATCGATTTGATAGAATCCACTATTCGGCTCCACGTTGATGTCGACCTCGTTGTATTTCCATTCCATTTCGGCCGGAATATGAATCGCATTAATATTTAGCTCCAACGCGGGTACGATATCCGTTCTTAACGAATTTCCAACCATCCACGTAATAGCAGGATCAGCATGAATCGTTTTTAAAATATCCGATAAAGCCGTTGTGTCCTTATGTTCAGTTATGAAAACACGATTTTCGAAAAAGGTCGTCAGTTCCAATTGGGAGATTTTCCTGCGCTGATTCATTTCATCTCCACCCGTATGTAAATACAGTTCATGACCGGCATCCTTTAATTCCTGGAGAGTTTCATTCATATGAGGAATCGGTTCAACCGGGATTTCAAATACTTTGTATCCCAACTCCTTTACATCATCCATTTCATTCTTTTTCTTCTCTTTACCCGTTTGATCACAAAAGTATCGGTAGGCACGAACAAAAGACTCAGGAAAGCGGTCCGAATCTAAACCGTGAACGCTGATGGCTTCAATATCCATTTCAAGCTGCTTCTGCCTGATTTCCTTCTTTGTCAATGAAGGAAACCAGCCTGTCATTAGATCCGTATATTCACCGATAACCTGATTGAAATACCTGTTACAATAGGCCAGCGTATCATCGAGATTAAATAAAATGTTTTGTTTTTCCATGGTTACCCCTTCGTTATATGGTTTTCCGTTCTATTTTTCCAAAGAAAATGGATTAATATTACGTCTATTTACAATAAAGATGGGGACCTACATTTCTTTAAAAGATTTCTTTTATGAAAATAAAATGCTTAAGCAATTCCCTTTCATTAATCGATATTCGATCCGTTAATTCCTTCGTTCGCAATACAAACTCTTTCACTCCGATGAATTCTGATTCAGCAATTAAATAAAACTCTGTTCCTTTTTTATATCCATTAAACGACTTTTTTAGTGTGTATAACTTCATTGAATAACCTCTAGTGATAAAATTTGCGCTTTGATTCATAAGTGGAATTATACCATTAATCATTAGCAAAATTGGATATTTCTACTTACTATCACAAATGGTGACAGTGGCACCATTTGTTCTTCCTATTTCCGGAAGTTCTTTTCATTGTTTATCCGATTGAACAAAGCTATAATATAATTTATTTAGGATTACTAAATTTATAGAAAAGAGAAGATTGCATGAAGCTTTCCAAAAAATTGGCACTATATATTTTAATGTTTGATATGTTTATCACCTTTAGTGCGATCGGCCTAATTCTCCCCGTGATGCCTGCCTATTTGAAAACCTATGGTGCTGCGGGACAAGCATTAGGCTTTATTATTGCGATTATCGCATTTGCCCAATTTATTTTTTCTCCTGTTGCAGGAAATCTATCTGACCGCCATGGTCGAAAAAATTTAATTATCTTTGGTCTTTTCGTGAGCGGCCTTTCCCAAATTGCCTTTGGATTGGCTGATGAACTATGGATGCTTTACCTTTGCCGATTTTTTACAGGACTTGGCTCAGCCTTTATCGTGCCACCTGTTATGGCCTATGCTGCAGATATCACAAGCAATACAGAACGCGGAAAAGCAATGGGCTGGCTCGGTGCTGCGATTTCGTTAGGCTTTATGATTGGTCCAGGAATTGGCGGATTTTTATCAAATATCAATTTGCATTTTCCTTTCTTTTTTGCAGGCTCCGTGACGATCCTTGCCGGAATATTATCATTCCTATTCCTTCCAGCAATCAAACCTGTCGTGAAGGAACTGTCAAAGGGAGAAAACATCTTCCAGCAAATGGCCCGCTCCTTTAAGACCAGCTACTTTGTATTATTAATCGTTGTGTTTGTATTCTCATTTGGAATTTCTAACTTTCAATCCACATTAACCATGTTTTTAACCTATAAATTTAATTATACACCAAATGACATTGCGATTGTCATGACCTTGGGCGGCTTTGCCGGTGTGATTGTCCAAGGGTTTGCACTCAACAAATTATTTAATCGATTCGGTGAAATGAAGATTATTTTATTCGGTCTGCTTGTTGCAGCCTTCAGTCTTTATGGCATGTTATATGTCAACGGCTTTTATTTCATTTTATTGGTTGCCACGATTTTCTCAACAGCAACAACACTCATCCGTCCGGCCGTCAATACGTTAATTTCAAAAACAGCCGGAGATGAGCAAGGTTTTGCAGCCGGGATGAACAATTCCTACATGAGCTTAGGAAATATGATTGGACCTGCATTAGCTGGAACCTTATTTGACTGGCACCAGAGCATTCCTTTTACATTTGGCGCTATTATTTTACTTGGCTGTTTCTTCCTCGCCTTTATTTGGACAAGGAAGTCTGTGGCCAAACAGCAGAAAGCATCTTGATTAATAATGGAGCCGCTTTTGAAAACTAAATAAGCAAGGTTTTAAACAAAAAGGCTTGGTTCTATGTTATTAAAACCAAGCCTTAATTTGTAAATGGATTTTGGAAACCGATATTCGATTAATACACCCATTAGTTCAACAAGACAATGTTGAATAGCCTGAACTTCATTTATGTAGATTTTTCTTCATTAGGGATGCCACCTGTATATTATCTTGGTTAGATGTGTTTTCTAATTGTTTAATAATTAACGCTTGTCGTTCCACAGGATGATTTTGACTTAATTTAGCTTTTGCTTCAATTTTTGTAATATTTATTTTGAATGCTACAATTCCTCTACTCATTCCTTCGATAAAATTGGAGTCTACATCATTTAAATTGTATGGACTATCCGGACTCTCATATTTTTTTACCATTTCATTTAAAGAATCAACAATTACGTTTTGATTTTCAATGATCTCCATCACTCCATAGACATGGATGGATACATAATTCCATGTGGGTACTGCCCTCCTTGTTTCGTACCATGAAGGAGAAATATAACAATGAGGACCTTGAAAAATAACAAAAATTTGTTGATTTTCAGTATCCCTCCATTGTTCGCTCGGATGTGCAAAATGACCATATAAAGCATTTTCAGATTTATTTAATATCAGCGGAAGATGGGTAGCGTAAGGCTCTCCCTTATGCTGAGAAAATAAAGTTGCAAAGCTATACTTTTCTATAAAATCGTAAATAGTGCTTTCATCATTAATTTTAAAATATTTGGGAATATACAATTCGAGTCCACCTTTTACCATATAATTATTTTACTTTGTAAAAAATTGAAGTTATAGCTTTTTAATAAAAAAGCCCATTAACAGGTTCCACTACTTCTCGAATGATTTTTCATTCATAATCGGGGCAATCACATCAATTCGATTGGTCCAAATCATACCGTTAAAATTAGCTGGAAGCCGTTCAATGTCTTGCGCTTCATCAAAACCTTCCGACCATTTGCCATTTCCTGCAACGAGAACCACTCTCGTATTTGCCGCATCCATTCGGTTAAGAAACTTAGTGGGAAATCCCCATAACCACGGGGCGATTTTTTCTGGGATATGTATCTGTGTATTTTCACAGGCTGAAGGAGTGTATCCAGTCCATCCTACTGCGATATAAGGAATCAAACAGCTCTTCATCGATTCCATCGACATGACTCGAAGGTTCGGTAATCGCTGTTTTAAGGCGGCAATTGGCCGATCACCTCCATAGGCAGATAATTGACTGATTCTCTCGTTGGAAAAAGAAGTCAGATAATCTGCTAATTTGGCTCCTTCATCAGGATCATCGCTTTTGATATTAATCAAGAATTGTTTGTCCGGGAAATAGGTGAGCACCTCATGTAGGGTGGGCATTAATCCAATCCCTTTGCCACGAAAAGGATAGGTCTTGCCGTTATCCGCGGTATAGCCGTAACCAACATCCAGCTTCTTTAACTCCTCCATTGTATGATCCCTTGTGACGCCTTTTCCATTTGTTCTACATTCCAGGTTCCAATCATGAAAAACAGCAAATTCCCCATCATTGGTGGGATGGATATCCAACTCTACTACATCTGCCCCTTCCTTAAATGCTGCCTCCATGGATGGAATGGTATTTCCAATATAAGGATGCTCCGGTTCATAAATCCGCTCAGCCGTACACGTATCCCCGGTTAGGCCTTCCATCGGATAGGTTTGTGACAGCCCAGCATGGGCAAGAAGAACAGGGTCTTCACTTCGTTCCTTCGTGAATAGACTACTATTATTAAAGAAAATAAATAAAACAAACAAGAGAAAAATAAGTGCTATTCGTTTTATTACTTTTTTATCTTTCACTTTTCAATCCTCCTTATTCATTATAAGATGAGATAGGCTTTGATAATTTCAGCATGTACACTATAGTAAATAAGCTGCTATTCACACAATGGATAGATAATGATAAAACTATGATAATTTACTAATAAAATAGAATATGAATGATGATGTTTAGGAGATACTTATGAAAGCATTAGCAAATATAATTGTTGAAAGTGGTTCCCCTTTTGAAAAAGGAACCTTTATTCCCTTGAATCGTTCACAGATGATTATTGGCAGAAGGGGGGATAACTGGGAACCTGATATAGCATTTAATAATATCTTTGTATCAAGGAAACATTTATCTATTTCCTTAGAAAACGGCATGTATCTCATTAAGGATTTAAATAGTAAACATGGTACATTCGTTAATAATCAGCGATTAATTCCAAATGAAGAATTCATCCTTAAGGATTCTACAGAAATTTCGATTGCTAATCATCTAATTAAACTAAGCTTTTCCTCTTCAAGTATAGAACAGACAGCAGATATGGTTCCAACTGTACAAATGTGTAAATGGGTAAATAACCTGGCTTTAGATCCATTGAGGCAAGAATTATCTATTCAAGGAAATACATTTATATTCTCTGACAAAGAATATAAATGTATCGAACTCCTTTTAACAAAAGTCAATCAAATTGTACCGATTGAAGACATGAAGAAATGTGTATGGAATGAGAGGGCACAAACAGAAAGCGCCCTGCTAGATGTCAGCTCAGACGAAGTAAATGCATTAATCTACCGGGTTCGTAAAAAAACACAAGATATTGTACAGATTGAAAATATCAGAGGAAAAGGATATATTCTATCATTTAATAAATAGGATAACTAGAAGGCTTATATAATCTAGGAAACAGGTTTATTCGAATGTCCTTTGCAAGGTTAACACATGAAAAGCCTTTTGAATCAAAACATAAACGATAATCCTACTTGGATTATCGTTTCCTTTAGCTTAGTCTATATAATTATTAATTTCTTTCACAACCTTTGCCGGCACTCCTGCAACAACCGTATTTTTTGGAACATCCTTTGTTACAACTGCTCCTGCTGCAACAACAGAGTTGTCACCAATTGTCACACCTGGCAGTATGGTTGCGTTTGAACCAATCCATACATTTTCGCCAATAGTAACGGGAGATGGGTATGTTGTATTTCTTGTTTCTAAAGATAGCCCATGATTCAATGTAGCAATTGTGACATTCATCCCAATCAATGATCCGTTTCCTATACTAATGCCGCCTCTATCTTGAAAGGAACAACCTGTGTTAAAAAACACGTTTTTCCCAATCATAATATTTTTACCAAAATCTGTATAAAATGGCGGAAAACACATAAAAGATGGATCCACTTTTTTACCTGTCAGTTTACTGAAAATCTTTACTATTTCTTCCTTTGAATGATAGGATGTATTCAATTCCATCGTGATCTTTTGGGCATTATAACTACATTGAGTTAATGCCCGTGTAATACTTTGTCCTCACCTGAAATGGGATTGCCTTTCCTGCAAAAATCTATAAAATCTTCCATGTCCATTTTTTAACCCACCGTTTTTACTTATATAACCACACTTCTTATTATGTTAATCAATAATCATATCTCCAGGCAATGAATAAGTAATTCATTTGCATCATTTTATATCATTCCACCATGGAAAATGTGGAATAGAAAAATCTCCTTTTAATGGAACGGTTTCGCAAATTTTAGGAGCAATTAGTAGTACTCCTTCTGTGTCTGCTGCTTTTATTGCCCTTTCTATAGGATCTGTCCATCCATGATACGCAAGTGTAAATGCACCCCAATGCATTAACATCATAATCTTTCCATATACATCTTTATGCGCTTGGACAGATTGTTCGGGAGTCATATGAATCCCTTCCCACCTCTTATCATATTGACCGCCTTCGATTAAAGTAAGATCAAATGGTCCATATTTTTTCCCAATCTCATTAAAATGACCACCATACCCACCATCACCGCTAATATATAAACGTGTTTGTTTTCCTAGAATCACCCAGCCTCCCCAAAGGGTTGTATCTCGATTAAAAGCTCCTCGTCCAGAAAAGTGTTGGGAAGGAGTCAATGCTACGGTTAAACCCTTATACTTTATTTCATCCCACCATTTGAGTTCTGTCACTTTTTCTTTGGGAATTCCCCACCTGATTAAGTGAGCACTTACCCCACAAGGAACATAGAAATGCCCCACCTTATTCTTTAGCTTTCGGATGGATGGATAATCTAAATGATCATAATGATCATGCGTAATGAAGACCGCATCAATCGGCGGCATATGATCAATAATTGGCAAAAGATCTTGACTATAGCGTTTACTTCCAACAAAAGAGACCGGGGAAGCAACAGGTCCAAGCATAGGGTCAATGAGTATCTTTGTATTGTCGATACTTAAAAGAAAAGCAGAATGACCAAACCAAGTTAAACTGTCTTCTTTACTGTTAATTAGGTTCCAATCAATCTCGGATACTGGAACTTGACGTGCGGGTTTGATCTCTTTAGCACGTGTGATGGATTCCTTCATCATCGAAAGGAATTCGGAAGGACTCATGTTCATTTTTGTTAGGATAGGATTGATAAATTTCCCTTTATGAAAGTTATCAATTGTTTGATAGACTTCTTTTTCTGCTTTACTTGGGTTTCCACCAAATGCTGGAGCAATGAATAAAAACAATAAAAGGGCTGCACATAATAATAGTAAAAATATAAAAATATATATCATAACCTTTTTTACCAATCCTTTTCTTACAAGGGATTAAAGAGAGAAAAAAGAAGAGTGCAAGTCCAAACTTGTGCACCCTCTTCTTCCTTACTATATTTATTATAATAATTGGACTTAAGACCATTTACCAGTTAATACCTCTGTTCGATCAGTTGCAGGGGCAGGTGTTCTTGACAAACGTGATATTTCATCATACAGTTCCTGCATATGAAGCAGAAACTACTTCGCCAAATAGCTGTTTGTATTTTTCCTTACTTTTTCAACATTTTCCATAAAAACACCTTCTGTTTGGGTTTAATTTATCATTTATAATCAACATTTGTTAATCACTTTCTTGAATGAATCATCGAAGAGTATCATGCAAAAGTATAATAGAAGGAAAATTCAAGGATAAATAGAAATAATATTCTTCCTTTTTTACCAATCATTCTTAAATTCAGTAGAATGGTGATTCAAGAATGGAATGACTTTTCCAGCTTGTGTTATGGCAGAACAAACCTGGAACATTTTTAGATTGGAATTTGGAATAATCCTTTAAAATTTATAAGAATGAATAAACCTGAGTCCCTATTTATACAGGGCTCAGGTTTATTATTGCTGTTGATTCATATTGCCTTAATGCATTGGATTTTCCCAAGCTCCTCTAACCTCAACACCGGTTTCTTTCGCTGCTGTTTCAAGATCGTGGATTTCTTGCGCTGTCAGACTAACCTTAGCGGCTTTTATAGCAGCTTCAATATGAGACGTTTTCGTAACGCCGATAATCGGCACCGTCCCTTTCGCAATAGACCAAGCTGTTGCAATTTGTGCAGTGGACGCATTGTATTTACCGCCGATTTTCCTCATGACCTTCATTAAACCTTCAAGCTTGGCAAGCACATTTGCGCTAAAAGCCTCGCCTCTTCTAGTACCACTTGGTAGAGGGTTCTTCGCACTGTATTTATCGGTTAAAGCCCCTTGTTCCAATACCATATAAGAAAAGAACACAATTTCATTTTCGTGGCAATAATCAATAATTCCGGCTTCTTCAGATGAACGGTAAAGCAAGCTGTAATGGTTTTGTACAGCGGAAAGTTTCAGCCCTGCTTCCGCTAAAATGCTGGATGCCAATTTAATTTCTTCCAGATTATGATTGGAGACACCGGCATGCTTTATCTTGCCGCTTTTCATCAAAGGGATTAATTTTGGCGTCCATCTCTTTACATCTTCCGGGCTATGTATCCAATAAATATCAACATGGTCCACCCCGAGCCGGTTAAGGCTTCCGTCCAAAATTTCCTCAACAGCGTTGTCATTATAGCCTGCCATTCGTGGAGTAAATTTCGTTGAAATCAGGACATCATCGCGTTCCTTGATAAAACTCCCTAAAATCATTTCAGAGGCGTTCATCCCATATACAGCCGCTGTATCCCATAAATTGAATCCTGCATCCATTGCCGCGTCAAATACGGGTCTTAATTCCCTTTCTGTGAGATGATTTCCAAAAACAGCATCCCCTCCGTTTGCCCCAGTCCCCCATGACCATGTACCAAAAGCAATCGGGGGAATTTCTTCGTTTTCAAATTTTACTAATTTCATTGTGTTTCAACCCCTTTCTCTATTATTCGGGCAGCTAACAGCTCAAGTTCGATTCAACGCATATGCCTCGTAATCCTTCGCACTTAGCTATAGCTGCTCATCAGACAACTACAACACTCCATACATGATAATTGGTTTCAAATAACTAGTATCGATCCTGCTGAACTTAACCATTCATTCCCTTCTTTTTCATGTGTCAATATTAAGTGGGACAGAAAGATGGAATTGCTACTGGTTGGCATTACTTACACTATGTAAATCGAGCAATAGGTGGGGCCGGTTTTATTATTATTGAGATGACAGATGTAGAACCTGACGGCCGTATTACAGATTTTGACTTGGGATTATGGACAGACGAACAGGTTCCTCCTTTAGCACGAATTGTTGAAGCTTGTCATTAGTATTGAGCCATGAAAAAGACTTTATCGAACTAATTATTTATGTATCTAAAAAGGCTAGGTATGTTTGCTACCTGGCCTTCTTATATGAAAAATGATTGATGGAGAATGTTCTTTTGTTCTATCAGATTTTTTAAGAGGAATTATAATATCCTCTCCATCAAAATTCCCGACTCTTTTGCAAGAGACTTAGGTGGTATAGGCTTCTCTTCCTTTAACCATGGTTAGTCATAGAGACAAATTACTTGACCCGGAATGGGTCAAGTTACCTGTGCTGCGGCCCTCTTACCGATTATCTTTTTTCAATTGTCCCGTCAGAATAGCGGGCAAATCTTCCGGAATTCCGTTCATTCACTGGATCCGGACGGCCCCATGGCCAGCCGCCAAATTGTGTTTGCTGATAATCCCTGAATGCTTCACGAATCTCCTCTTGCGTGTTCATGACAAATGGACCGTATTGAGCAACCGGCTCTTGAATCGGCTCCCCTTCCAGCACTAATAGATAACTTTCGGCAGATCCATTGATGATAGTAGTTTCTGTGCCACCAGCAAGCTTGACACGATTCATACTTGTAATCACTGTTTCGCCAATGCTTATTTCATTTCCTTCATAATAATATACATTTCGATTCAATGTTTCAGAAACGGCTGGAAATGTAAAGGATGCTTCCGGCTCCATTTTAATGAGATAGATCCCGACATGATTATCCTTATCTTTTGCCCAGGAAGCCTTGCTTGGCTCTAAACTATCTTTGCCCAGCAAATTCCCGGCAATCAGCCTGACCGTTGATTTTTTTCCATTATCCACAACAGATTGAATCACAGGAATATCCTCAGCCCATAGCATCTTATATTCCGGCTCGGCAAATTTATTTTTCGCAGGGAGATTTAACCAAATTTGAAAAAGTTCTAACGGATTGCCTTTATCCTGATGGACAAGTGGAAACATCTCCGTATGTAGACAGCCTTTTCCCGCTGTCATCCATTGCACATCCCCGTTGCCGTAGCGGCCTAAAGCACCTGTTGAATCAAAATGGTCTACAAAACCTTCCAAGACAACTGTTACAGTTTCAAATCCTCTATGCGGATGATATGGAAATCCCGGTACCTTTTCTCCATGATACATCCTAAAACCATCTTTTATAGTAAAATCTTCTCCTAGATTTCTTCCAGCTAATGACACATTCGGTCCTTGTTCCTCATTTCCTGCAGGATAGGCATCTCGATGATGCATCGTGACAAGGAAGGGGCTCTCAGCCTGCCATTGAAAACCTAATTTTTGTACATGTAGTATATTCCTATTTTCCAAATACTTTCTCCTCCAATTCATATAGAGATATCTCGATTTCAAGATAATAATAAAAGGAATATCCAACAATGTCAATTTTATAGGCCGCAGGGTCGAGATGTCCCTGTGGACCCACTTTAGTGTTATTCACGGTATAAACTCCATTTTCTTGTTTTACTTAAAAAAATAAAAAAGTCCGTTATCCATTTTGATATTAGTGCAACCACCGCATACCCCCAAAATAGCATTAAAAAGTTCTCTTTTCCACCGAAACGAAATAGACCTATACCGACCATAAGCGGTTTTAGAATAAAAGCAAGAGCAAGGCAGAGTAGTAATATCCAAATATAATAATTCTTCCCTTTGTTAAGGATGTATTGATACAAAAGAATAAAAGTTACTGGAACAAATGACGAATCCAGTGAAACACTAGCAGGCAGTGCTGGAAATATTTTATACGGATATATCCATAAGCCCTTTATAACTCCAAATGCATCTATCATCGCGAAAAATATATGTATTCCATATCCATAAAAGCCTAGATGAAAGATTTTTTTTCGATCTATAAAGAGAATTAATATGACAAGTGGAATGACAAGCATTGCTATGCATAACCAAAATTGCCAAACAGAGGGATTAGAATATTCCAGCCAATAATTAATCCATATATCACTCAATTTAATTTCAGACTTTCTAATCTTTTCAAGTAGTTTTAATTGGTCCTCTTTCACAATGGCACCTCCTATTTTAGTTAGTATCAATTTTTAAAAGGAATATTATTCCTAACTAAGTGGCGCGGGGACGAAACTGTCCCCCTATAAAATGAAAAAATTCCTGCTCGTGTATACACTCACAGGAATAAAAAAAACAAAGTTAAATTAGCAAGCGCCATAGCCGTAGAAGCTTGCACCTACAATAATTAATAAAATAAACAATACTACAATTAACACAAAATTATAGTGTCCATGACAGCCGTAACCATAAGCAGGAGTTAGACAGTCATAACCATAAGCAGGAGCTGAATAGGTCGGCATTGGCGCCACATTTGGTGCTATATTTGGCATAACATTAGCACCAATATTTGCTGGTGCATTAAGGTTTGGATACATTTTTACACTTCCCTTCGAGTAAGGAATTTCTATATATAATACTCCCGAAGGTGAGTTTGGAGCCCGTCTATAAAAAAATGGGTGAATGTCAGGGTTTGGGCGATGACAAAAAAAAATCAAATTGAATAATAAAGATAGTGAGCATATGAAATGGAACTTTTATTATGATGTACGATCAGACGCTGCATTTTGTATGTTCTGCTACTTCTATTCCAACTTGACACTCTGAATAAATACTTAAAAGAAGGCCTTGTCACTAATCTTGATACATATGCTGATAGATGACTACCCGGTTTTCTTTTCTCATTCAGAATTTGAATCATTTCTTCTACTGTCCTTATATTAAATCCATGACCAAAAAATCTTCCATCATTAAGGACAACAGCATTTAAACCTCTGAACCATGGTGTTTTGGGATCAAAATCAGGATTATTCAGGTACACGACATCTCCAGGTAATAAATGATGCGAATAAAAGGTGATGATCCCTAGGTCAGTATCTGTATGCCAGCTGTAAAGATACAGATTTTGAAAAAGTGAATTAAATAAATTACTTCCTATACTATTCAATATGGCATGGTAATAGATGATCGGAATAGCGGTTGCACATTCAAATGCATAGAGCGAACTGTTCCGAAAAACATCCAGAATCGCATCAGATGGCCGCACATCTGGTCTTAAAAGAAACCCGCCTGCTCTTGTCAATTGCCAATACCTGGGATTACAGCGGGCATATTCAAAGGCTGTAAACACGGCTTTACCTTTGTTCATTTCGTTCGCACTTTTGATAATGTTCTTTCGCACTTTAAGTTCAAACAATAATTCATCCACGGAATAATAAGTATATAAATCGGGAGCGTTCTGCATCATTTGAATAATTGTTTTTTCAATACTTCCAAGCTGCCAATTTTCATTCGGTTGAAACGGGACCCCTGATATTTGGATCATACAATCCCCCATTCCTATTTCACTTTTCATCTTCATTCATATCTATCGTATTCTCATTTTTATTAATCATGTTAAATATTAACTGGGAGGGGTCAGGGGGACAGGCACCTCGTTCCAGGTTCAAAAAATAAAAAAAAATGCCGCAGCAATCCCATTCTCCTCATACCCGTTTCGTAATTTTCGCAATATTTTAACTATTAGAAACTCGAAAAATAAATGATAATAGTAGAACAATGAAAAAATGCTTCGGGGGTGACTGAATTGAAACCATTATCAATCGATTTTTTCCAACAGCCTACACTTGAATTAGCCCAAAACTTACTTGGGTGTCTTCTGGTAAAAGAAACAGAAGAAGGCATCGCATCAGGATACATAGTGGAAACTGAAGCGTACATCGGACCAGGTGACAGGGCTTCGCACGGTTTTGGAAATCGTCGCACTAAAAGAACGGAAATTTTGTTTGGAGAGGCAGGCTATGTGTATACTTTTGTCACCCATACACACACGCTTGTGAATGTCGTAAGCGGTCCAGCCGAAGAATCTGAGGGCATTTTGGTTCGGGCCATCGAACCGGTTGAAGGGATTGATTTAATGCGAGAACGCCGCGGGATAGATAATCTAAGAAATTTAACCAACGGACCTGGAAAATTGACCAAAGCGCTCAAAATCAAAATGGATGATTACGGGCTTCCCATTACAAAACCGCCGTTATACATTACCACTGGAAAGATTCCAGAAGCCATTTCAAAAGGACCGCGGGTTGGCATTGAAAATTCAGGTGAGGCAAAACATTACCCTTGGCGGTTTTGGATAACTGGAAATCCCTTTGTATCAAGGAAAGGTTGAAAAATGAGTCAGGGGGACAGGCACCGTGGCCCAAACTATCATTCATTCATTTCGTTTCGGACATCCTGACCTTTTTCCTTATTGTAAAAAAAGTATGGAGGGGATTGACCATCAAACATTAAAAGAAGCATCTACTTTTTATGTCATAAACGGAACGATAGAAAAGATTCAGTGAGGTGAAAGATTGTATATTCAATTTGGATAGAAACCATTATAAGGATGCGAATGCCAATGTATTATTAAACAATCTTTATAAGCATACGGCCTTACAAACTACATTCGGTGTTATTCTGCTTGCACCTGTGAACGGTGAACCAAAGGTTCTGAATCTGAAGCAATGTCTTTTTTATTATCTTGACCACCAACAAGTGATTATCCGCAGGACACACGTTCCGTTATGTGTAATAATAATTGTGATTTTACATTTTTATAGGACATACTTTCCGCTATTTAAATGAAAGGTTGTTATTTTTTCGTAATTTTTAGCAAATAACGTACTCAGTGTCCAAAGGCTCTCCAAAATAGATTTATTTATGATATTAACGTACTCAATGTCCACAAAAAAGTTGAATCATACAATTTAAACTAAAACGCATGGATTCTACCTGTAATCCATGCGTTTCTGTTTGTTATTTCTATTGATTTTTCTGTTTTGATTTTGAATATTTTTTTACATTTTCTCCACTTTATCGGAACTACTTAACCTAATAAGCAGCTCTTTTTTATATTTGATGTACATTCACCTTCATTAATTATTAAAAATGTCACCTAAATTGATCGACTACACAATAATTACATTTACCACAATGTTTTTCATAGTAAAGATTCAATCAGACGATGAAACCCCATAGACCCCCTACTTTGCCTTTTGGGTCAATGAACCTGTCCCCTCGACCCTTTGTTGTTCTTTTATCATCATTCCTCCTATTAGGCCGATAAAAGTAAACAACACCGGGATCAGCATTCCGTAGTGGTAACCTACTTCAATGGGAGCCTGATGAAAGTGGTCCAGCATTTTACCGAAGAAGAATGGCAGCAAAACAGCACTGATAAATCCTCCAGTGTTGGCAAATCCTGTTACTACACCTACTTCCTTCACAGAAAAAGTTTTTCTAACAATGGCAAACGTTAAAGGACCTCCACCATGCCCAAATCCAATCAAAAATAATAATAGGATAACCATAAATACCGGCGGCTTCTCCATGATAAATAAAGCGATCCAGCAGAGAAAAATCATCAATTGAATGAGTACATAAGGACGCTTGACTGCTTCCAATCTACTTGTAACCCAAGTAATGACAAAAGAGCCAATAATCACTCCGATTAGACCATACATCATCAGCTGACTGGCACCTGAACGGCTGATTTCAAGGACATGTATTCCATAAGGGACACCCCATGAACCAATAAATCCAACATAGGTACCCACGACACCAAAGTGACAAAAGAACGTCGCCCATGCTTGCCGGCTGGAAAGCATTCTTTTAAGAATCGTCCATGTCTTTTCATGTGTTTGAGTTTGACGGACGTTTGATTTCGAAATGTGTTTAGATTCTTGTCCAGGTTTCTTCTCAAGAACAAAATAAAGAAGAATGGCGATCACGCACAATAGAATACCTGTTGATAAAAATATTGGTCTCCAACCTGCCAGCGCAATGAAATATGAAAAGGGAACGGTTGCTAAAAGCGATCCAAGACCTCCGGCCACACCCGCAAATCCAAGTAATCTAGTAAACTCCCCAACTTTAAACCATTTACTTAAAATTAAAACTAAATTGACCCAAATGGTCGCGTCTCCTACCCCTACTAACAACCTAGAAAATAATAATATATATTCATGTGACGCTAAACTATAGATGACCGTACCTAAACCATTTAAGAGCGTTCCAAAGATAAGAAAGTAGTTAGGACCAAATCGGTCTGATAAAAGACCAATTGGTATTTGTAATCCGGAATAGGCTACAAATTGAATGCTTGTGATTAACCCAACAACTGTTGCAGAGATTTGAAAATCCTTCATTACCTGGTCTGTAATCAATCCCGGAGCTGTTCTTTGACCCACAATCAAGAAATAAGCAAGTAATACTGAGGCAAAAATGATCCATCTGTAAGAACTATTTTGTTTATCCAATTTATTTGTTCTCCTAAGTTTAATTCCATAAATAGTATACTCCTTTATATGATTATAATAAAAAACAAATTTTACCAATTAGAGCAAAAATAATGGTGCAGGCTCCATCTATATTCAAGACAGGTTCCTGGCACCCTTGGTATTTGGAATTCAAAAAATAGGTGCACTGCCACCTTTTGTCCCTTTGCCTCCTACACGTAAGAGACCTAAGTGTAACGAATTTTACCTCCATTAATATGAAGAACCTGGCCTGTGACATAAACGGATTCAATTGAGGCTAGGTATACGTTGAAGCGATTTCAAATGGCTGTGCTGCGCGGCCCATGGGAAGGTCAGCTCCAAAGGTGAGCTGATTTTCAGCAGGATAAGTACTTACAGTTAGTGGAGTCCACGCCGGTCCAGGAGCCACTCCATTTACTCGTATGCCCTGATTTACAAGCGACATAGCCATGGTCCGGGTGAAAGAGACTACGGCCCCTTTAGATGCTGAGTAATCGATCACACTTTTCTCTCCTTCATAAGCGACCCTAGATGAAGTATTAATAATGCAACTCCCTGGCTTTAAATAAGGCAATGCGGCTTTCGTCAAATAAAACAAAGGGAAGACGTTTGTGCGGAATGTATTTTCAAGTTGTTCATTCGAAACGTCCAGTATACTTCTTGTGTATGGTTGCACTGCCGCATTATTCACTACTATATCCAATCGTCCAAATGTTTTGATTATCTGTTCTACAGCTGCCGACGAAGTTGCGGGATCCCTTAAATCCCCCGGCAGCAACAGGCATCGTGCACCTAATGACTCTACATATTGTTTCGTCTCATTCGCATCACGATGCTCATTAAGGTACATAATCGCTAAATCAGCGCCTTCCTTCGCGTAAGCTGCCGCTACTGCACGTCCAATTCCACTGTCACCACCGGTAATAATTTCTACTCGATTTTTTAGTTTGTTGTTACCGGCATAACCAGGATAATCAAAAATAGGACGGGGCTGCATAACCCACTCCAGACCCGGTTGTCTATTCTGATGTTGTGGTGGAAAAGTAATCGGTTCTATCACTACGCGATGCGTGACTCCTATGTACGGATAGACTGGATAATTTTGATCCATGATTTTCCCCCTCATAGCAGCCAATTCATTCTCAAAACACGATATCCTGTAGAAGAATATGACATAAAACTAATAGATATTCGCTAATTAGGCATTGTGCCGCCATCATACCAATCCTTTCATAATAGTCGACATGAAATAAAAATAAGCGCTAATCCTGATGCAGGAAAGCGCCCTTTCTCAATATTCAACATGTACAAAATTATATTCTTGCTTATTACGCACTATTCATTTTCAAATGTTGTTGTAAAATCATTTACATGATTACTTATTGTTTTCGCTTGAGTCCAATGAAGATAGTGATGACCTTTTAAGATGACCACTTCACTTGAAGGATGATTCGTTAATTGGGTCTGATAAAAAGTGACATTGGATTTACCTTCTTCGTTTACTTTATCCTCTTTCGTCGTAAAAAACAGTACTGGCATATTAGAGGGAAATGACATATGAACTGTTTTTTCGATATTCTGTTTAATTTCATTTCCTTCCTGCACTACATTCCTGTTATTGCCTTTCCAAGCAGAAATGGCTTTGGTCATGTCTAGATTCTCTTCAGAATACGTACCTTCCTCCGCTATTGGCAGGAAGTTATCGGCCATCAAATAGACAGCCAATCTTGCTATCCCAGTTGGGGCAACATAACTCCAATAATTGGGCATCAAAGGGGCAGCTTCATGAAAATACTCCAGTGCCTTTGGCAAAGTAGGATCAATCCCGATAACCGCTTTTACTTCACTAGGATATTTGTTGGCATAGTACATGCTGTATAACCCAGAAATCGAGTGCGGCATTAAAATAAACGGTCCTTCTATATTCGATTGATTAAGAACTGATCTGATTTCCCCTACAATATTTTCCACGGTTCGTTCTTTATTGGTAGCATCACTCCAGCCATACCCAAACGCTTCTACAACTGCTACTCTATTATTCTTTGCGAGTTCATTTATGAGGGGTTCGAAATCTAACACAGGTGCAGCTGTCCCTAAGCCGCTCATTAACAGAATCGTATTTTCTCCCTCTCCTTTTGTATAGATATGCATCTTCTTCCCGTCAACTTCCACTAATTGACCTGTAGGCGGATATTTTTGATGTTCATAGACAGTCATTCCTTTATGGAAAAAGAACCACAACAGGAGTACTGCTGCCATAAATAACAGTATGTTTCTAGTCATTACCCTAAATCGAGATTTTCCTTTGGTTTTCATTTTCTCTCACTTTCTAGCATTTTGAATATTATTCTATCACTTTATTTTTAAGACAATATTAACGTTCTTTGTTATGAGATCGAATTGATAAACATCTGTGAAACCAGCTGGAGATCAATGATAAAATGAATGATTACAATCGGTACTATCCGTTGCTTCTTTGTATAGAAAATCCCTAAAAAGATAGCTAAAGGAATAAACGAAAGCAGTCGCCATAACATATAATCTGCCTCCAGTACGATCGGAAGAAATACATGTTGAAGCGCCAGGAAAAAACCTGCAATCAGGATCGGCATATAAATTTTCCCTGTGATTTGCTGCAATCTTGGCAATGCATATCCAATATAAGTAGGAGTTTCAACTAACGCATTAGATAACGGAAAGAGGATGAGCGCAATAACTGCATAACCGATTGGAAGTGCCTGAAAGTGCGTGTCAGGCGGTGGGATAGCACCTAACAGCAGGTAAGAAAACAAATACAACGGAACAGCCCCTCCGATTACTGCTGCTAGAAAAAGTACCGCATATTCCCGGACAGTTTTCCGATTTTTATCAACCGGTGCTCGGAAAAGACTTCTGTAGGAACGACCTTCTTTTTTTAGTAATTGATTAATAATCAAAAAGGAAAATAAATTAGCAAAAATCACTTGAAACGGCCACCATTTTTCCGCATCATTAAAAGGCTGGTCACTCCCCTGTAAAGCTAGTATTCCTACAAATAGTATTCCCATGATAAAAAATAATACGGTTCTCAATATCAACGAAAAATACACATGATGGACTTTTTTTGACACGGACGACATGTTAACCGGTAAATCAGTTTGCATTCATATTCCCCCATTTATTTGGTTTGCGGACATTTTTCCGCCGTTTGAATCTTTTCAGAATCTCAATGGCTTCCCCAAGGTTTCCATTTTTCATGTTTTGTATATGCGTATGAGTGAACTACCCACCACTTAGCTAACCTTACGGTCTGCTTGAAGTGGGGGCTTCTCGACTTATCGTTGCTTTTATTAGCCAACGAAAACTGACCGAGCTAACCCTCTTGTTCCAAGAGTTATTGTTTCTATGATAATGCCAGTAAGCGTAATCCTTCATTTTTGATATTG
This sequence comes from Niallia oryzisoli, assembly GCF_036670025.1. NCBI lineage: Bacteria > Bacillati > Bacillota > Bacilli > Caryophanales > Bacillaceae > Niallia > Niallia oryzisoli. The sequence goes on from NZ_CP137640.1 coordinate 4,177,216, forward strand.
ATTGCTGAATTATAGTCACGTTCTGCTACATAGCCACAAGAACATTGATAGGTGCGTTCAGATAGCGACATAGGCTTTTCTGCACCGCAACAAGAACATTTTTTAGTAGAAGGAAACCACTTATCAATTTTTACTAGCTGTTTACCCTGTTCTTTTAGCTTGTACGCTAAGAAAGTAGTGAACATGCCCCACCCATTGTCGTGAACACTTTTTCCAAAGTGAAGGGCTTGAGACATTCCTTTCATATTCAAGTCCTCAATCACGACAGCATCAAAGTTGGAAGCTAATTTTTTTGATTTGTGGTGAAGATAATTCATACGCTGGTTCGCTACTTTTTCATGTAATTTAGCCACTACTAAGCGTTGCTTGTTCCAACGTGCAGAACCTTTCTTACGCTTAGACAGAATGCGTTGTGCTTTTGCTAATTTTTCTGACATGACACGATAGTAGCGAGGATAATTGGCTTTCTCATTCTCGCTACTCACATATAATTCAGCCATAGCAAAATCTAGCCCAACGACATTTTCTATTTTTTTAGGCTGTATGTCTTTTTCATATTCTGTTAGAACAGATACATAGTATTTCCCTGACTTCGTTCTGGAAATGGTACAGGATTTCAGTTTATAATTAGCAGGGATTTTCCTATGCTGTTTTATTTTTAAGAGTTTTAGTTTTGGGAGTTTGATATGACCGTCTTTTAATTCGATGTTTCCATTGACTAAATTAGTCGTATAGGATTGTTTTGCCTTACGGTTCTTGAACTTTGGAAATTCAGCATTTCCTTCAAAAAAATTCTTATAAGCAGTCTGCAAGTTGATTTGTGCATTCGCTAAAGCTAGTGAATCCACTTCTTTTAGGAATGGAAATTCACCTTTATATTTTGCAGGAGTCGGAAACTTTTGCTTTTTAAGCGTTTCTTTATCATCCTTGAACTTTTCATAGGTTTCCTTGCGTTCTGCCAACATCTTATTATAGACAAAACGAACACAGCCGAAAGTTTTTGCTAATAACACAACTTGATCTTTGTGTGGTAACAACCGAAATTTGAAAGCTTTGTTTTGCTTGGTCATATTCATTCACCTCCTAGTTATATTATAGAACACTTGTTCCTAATTTGCTATTATTTTGGCTAAAGCCAACTGAAAATCATCTCCCACCTACTCATTGGGCTGTCGTCCTTCACATTCCTTGAGGATGGGAGACTTCTTTCGGAGATCTGTTAAAACCAGACTCATATTTCAATCCATAACCAAGCATGCGATCCATTCCAATATGAGCAATCCAGATCAGGCAGATCATGGTAAGACTATTATCTGAAAAAATAGACCCTGCTAATAAGAGAAGAACAGGGGTGGTATAAGTATGAGCAAAATTATATAGATAAGCTCCAATTTTGTTGTTTACTGTGTAACCGATCATAAATACATCCGGAAACAAGAGCAATAGGAAAAATAGCCACCAGGTATAACCATTGAAAAAATAGAAATATGCTCCTGCCAGTAATAAAATAAAACTTTCGATTTTGATTAATGTTTGATTCATTTTCACCTTTTCCCTTTTTTGAAGTTCATTTTCTAAAAAACTAACGTTCGTTAGCTTAATTCATACTAAATATCCATTCCCATTTCAATTTAAAATGGGTGGATACATTAAAGGATAATCCTCAAAAAAACGATCAAATAATACAAACAAAGCAACTAATGTATCGGTAACTCCTAACTATTGATATTGATGTATTGAAGAAAGTACTGTAAATGTTCGTTCATTTTATTTTCGACGTCTGTTGTATCGTTATCATCATATTTTACAAGTAAGTATTCCGTTATCATCGTAAAAATAGGATATTGATATTGAATAGCCAGCATTCTGGTATTTCCCTGCTTTAATTTATTTTCATTCATAAAAGCTTGAAATGCATGTTCGAGAAAATCAATCGTCCTTTTATACACTTGATTTAAAATGATTTCCCTTGCCCGCTGGTCCCTGAATTGTTCAATATTTAAAATACGCCACATTTTTTCATGCAGCTCATCCGCTACAGACTTTTTAAAGCTCTCCATGCCATCGAGCAGAAATTTTTCAATGGTGGTATTTTTTGCAATAATAGGCAGTTTATCCATGCTTGGAAGGGCAAGGTCATGTTCTGCTTTAAATACTTGGTAAATCAATTCAAGAATTTCTTCTTTTGAGCGGAAATGATTATATAAGGAGCTTTCCTTGATTCCAACGGCCTTGGTTAGTTCCCTCACAGAAACGGCAGAGTACCCTTTTCGTGAAAATAAATCAATAGACGCTTCGAGAATCTTTCTTTTCGTTCCCTCTACAGATAAACGATCCATCTTCAAACCTCCTTACGTGTTTTGATTTTATAGTACTCAATTTAGATTATGTTTTATTATATGAAAAATTATAACTAACGTTCGTTAGTTAGGCAAGATTTATTTTACAACTTTTTGAAAAGTCTACCTAAGTTGAAATCGGAAACATATTCGATGATGTTTCCGATTTTGTATCCTGTTATTTTACTGTGAATTCTTGAGTTATTTGATACGCCTTCCCGTCCTTCGATGTCATCCATACCTTTAGAAGATAGTCACCGGTTTTTAAATCCAATTCATGTAGATCAATCTCGTAGCTTAAGGATTCACCCTGCTTTATGGTCTCCTCTCCTAACACCGCTAAAAACATCGTCAGACTTGAAAACAGATAGATTTGTTCTCCTTTATCTGTTTCTACTGAATAATCAATCCTCTGTGAGCTGGAAAATTCAAACTTAACTTCCTTTTCTGTTTGATTGTTCACTTCATATTGAAAAACCAAGGGACTTGTTTCCTTTAGAGCAGCCGTTATCTTCCCCGCCACAATCCCACTCCCATCATTGTTGGTTTCATTACTGTTTGCTTTCCCACATCCGATAAGCAGAAATCCTAGAATCAAGAGGACCCATGCTTTTTTCATGGCCACACCTCATCTTCAAATAGTATCATTACTTATACTTTTCAGAACCCGGCTAGTAATAGTTTATGATGATATATCATTACTAGAATCTCCCAAACTTCATTTGGAAGCATAAGAACCGTCCCCATGCTTCCATTCCGTCGGAAGGAGCTGGTAGTAAGTTTTTTGTAGGAAGCGGTCGTCGATGAGGACGATTGTGCCGTGGTCCTTTTCTGAGCGGATGAGGCGCCCTCCTGCTTGGAGTACTTTGTTCATGCCTGGGTAGACATAGGCATAGTTGTAGCCGTTTTTTCCCTGTTCGTTAAAATAATCCTTGATCAAGTCCCGCTCAAAGCATAGCTGTGGCAAACCAACACCTACAACAACCACACCGTTTAAACGGTCGCCGACTAAATCGATCCCCTCTGAGAAAATCCCTCCGAGTACCGCAAAACCCAGCAAGGTTTCCTTTTGATTCGGCTGAAAAGCTTCCAAAAAAGCCTCTCTCTCCTCTTCCGTCATTCCTGTTGTTTGAATCAATGTTTTTGTCTCATCATCCTCCTGTTTAAACTGATCATAAACGGTAATTAAATACTGATAGGACGGGAAAAAGATTAAATAATTCCCTGGACGGCTTTGAAGCAAAGCCCTTAGGTTCGAAACGATTTCATCCTTTGTCCGTTCCCTGTCCCGGTAACGGGTGGACAACGATTTGATAAAGACATCAATCTGCTCGCTTGAAAATGGCGATGGAAGCGAAAGATGATAATCATCCTCTTTCCCGCCAAGAATATCCTGATAATACGGAAGAGGCGAAAGCGTTGCAGAGAAAAATACTTTGCTGCGATACCCTTTTCCCATTTTCTGAAGAGAATTAGCCGGATTCATGCAAAAAAGCTTGAGATGCAGGTCATTTTTCTCCTTTTCACCATAAATAACATAGGAATCATCTAGGAGCTCGACAATTTTTAAAAAGTTTTTCACTTTGAAATACGCTTCCAAGAGATCTGGGGAAGCTTCTTTTTTCAGGACCGCCTCAGCTGTTTCCACAAACTCAAAAAGCAGCAGCTGTAAGCTGTTGTCCAGCTCCTCCAAAACAAAATTTTGTTCAGGGGAGGTCTTTATCAAAGCGATAAACCAAGCATTTATATTAGCAGCAAGTTGAAAAACAGCTGTGCCCTTATAGTCTCTTTTTAGCTGAAGAAAGGTCCTTTTATTTAATGAAGCGGAAAACATATCCCGGCCGCGGTCGACCAAATTATGTGACTCATCAATCAGTACGGCAGTCGATTTCTTTTGCTCCTCAAACAGCCGCTTTAATGAAACCCGAGGGTCAAAAATATAATTGTAATCACAGATAACGGCGTCTGCCTCATACGCCAGATCGATCGAAAACTCAAACGGGCACACCTTGTGCTTATGCGCATATTTCTCCAGTACTTCACGGGTTATCCCGTTTTCATGCCGAAGAATATCCAAAATGGCTTCATTGATTCGGTCATAATATCCATTTGCATACTCGCAATAATCCTTTTGGCATATCGTTTCATCCTTGAAACAAACCTTATCCTTGGCTGTAATGGTAATAGTATGGAGACAAAGACCGCCGGCACGCATCCTTTCGAATGCCTCCTCTGCCGTTGTCCGCGTAATCGTTTTGGCCGTTAAGTAAAACAGCCTATTCAAAAGACCCTCTCCCATCGCTTTTACGACTGGAAAAAGGGTAGAAATCGTCTTACCAATTCCGGTCGGTGCCATCGCAAATAGGTTTTTTTCATCCTGGATGGTCTTATAGACAGCTCCCGCCAATTTTCGCTGCCCTGCCCGGTAGGTTTCAAATGGGAAAATTAATTCTTTTATACTTTCATTACGATTCTGAAGATGTTCCTTTCGGAGCAAGGCATAAGGTGCGTACCCTTGAACCATTTCGGCGGCAAAACCTTCTAATTCAGAATATGTGAACTTCTTTTTATAATATTGCTTAGCATCTGTTTCCACATGGACATACGTCAACTGCACAGTTATATCCGCTAATTCATGGTCCCTTGAATACATGTAAGCATACATTTTTGCCTGTGCCCAGTGAACGGGATAACCTTCTTCTGGAAGCTGGTCGAGCGGCTGTGAAAAAGACTTTATTTCATCTATGATAATCTCATCATCACGAAACAAAAGGCCGTCACAGCGGCCATCAATGACGAATAGGAGAGGTTGAAAAGGAATTTCTGTCCGTAAATAAACTTCTTTCTGATCTGTCTCCTGATAGGTTTTTTGTATTTTTTGATGGATTCTCGTGCCTTCTACTAGAGTGGATTGAGAGAGAAAACGAGAATCAATGCTGCCGCCTTGGTACACATATTCCACAAGTGTCCGTACGGATATATGAACGTCATTTGACATGTTATCACCAGCTTGCTAAAAATAGGAATATACGTTTGCTTTAAGTATATCAGAAATTCATGCATGCTGGATAGCTTCAACTGCTAGACGATAAAGTAAGAGTCTGTCGCAATAAGTTGCAAATTCATGAAGTAAGTCATTACAATTACTCAAAATAAATTGATTTTGAATCAAATCATTCAAATTTATTATTATAAGAGTTTCCTACCTTTCAGCATATTTTTCACTCATTCTAGGTGAACAAGATTTCAATCCATTTCTCTTGTTTCAAGTCCATTTCCTGAGATGTAAAAATGAGTATCCTTAGTAATCAAGGCTGTACTTTGTATTAGACGTTGGTTTTTGAATACCTTTATAAACTTTGATAGAATGGCTTTTCTTCATCGAAAAATAATTTTATACGATCCCTTACAAATAGTTTTCCTATTTGCTTAAGTTTTTTATGTCCCTTTGCATTCCCGCCTTTTTGAATACGTTCAATTTCTCCTAATAGTTTTTGTTCGCGTGTCATTTTATTCACTTCCTATCTATAATTTTCAGTGCATGTCTTGCTTACACTAATTGTATAAGCAAGAGTCGTGCCAAATTAAATTTTTAACTAAATATTTTTAATATTTCATCTATTGCCCGTGTTATTACTGTGGAATGTTATTATTTCTGTTTATTTTTAATAGATATTTTTTGAATCATTTTAATTATAAAAGATTACAATTGTTTATTTTTTAATACAGTAGTAAACTTCCTTTTACAATTTTGATTTATCATCGTTCAAAAGAAAAAACTCTAGGCCACTATTTAACCAAGAGTATTTCTTATCAAAATAGGCTAAGTATTTTTCATTTTGGCAGAAAATATAGAAATGAATTTTTCCAAAACAATATAAATAATTCTCATTCATCAAACTATTTCATTCAGATAATGAATTTACTATCCCTTCAGAATCGTTTACAAGTAATTTCAATAATTCTCTTAATGCAAAAGAATGATAAGCCCCTTTTTTTGTAATAATCCCTAGTCTCCATCGAAGAGTCGAATTTTCAATTGGGATGATTTTAACATTACTATTATATTGTTTCTCAAAAATAATTTTTGGTAACAAGGTGATGCCAAGTTTTGATGAGACCAATTCAACGATCAAATCCCACTGTGAGCTTCGATAAGAAACTACCGGAGTAAATCCCCTTTGTTCACATGCTTGAATGACATAGTCATGCAAAGTAAAGCTATCAGAAAATAAGATGAACTTCTCATCTTTTAAATCTTCCAATGAAACAGATGATCTTTGGGCTAGTGGATGATCATTATAAAGAAATAAAACAAATTCATCTTCAAAAAACGGAAAAATATTAAATTTCTTCTGATTCGCTGGCATGACAATGAGACCAAGATCGATCGTTCCATCTTCTACTAGTTTCCCAACCGATTTTGCACCCAGTTCAACTAATTCCAAAGAAATCTTTGGATAATTTTCATGAAAACGCCTGGCAATGTCCGGAAAAAAAAGGATCCCAATTAATGGAGGTATTCCAATTTTTATTTCACCTGCCGTTATGTTCTTGAGCTCATCCAATAGGATCTCCAGTTCTGACAAGGTTGACAGCATTTTCTGCCCCTGCTGATAAACGATCTGCCCTGCATCAGTTAGCTGTAAATGTCTTGTTGAGCGATCAAATAGTTGTACATGAAGTTCCTCTTCTAATTTTTTTATTGCTTTGCTCAATGAAGGTTGTGACAAATAGGAATGCGCCGATGCTTTTGTAAAGCTTTTATGATTGGCAACCTCCATAAATGACTTAATGTCTCTTAATTCCATTCTAGCACTCCCTTATTTATTCTTTTCTTTCATAATATATATTCCTTATATGTATTTTACTTATAGAAATTAGAAATGTAAAATCAGATTAAAGTTAATTCTAAATTTTCAGAATTATAGGGAGGCAGTTCAATGAGAAAAGAAAAAGTGATGAATTCCTTTACGGAAGCGATTTCAGACATTAAGGATGGAGCAACGATCGTTGTTGGTGGTTTTGGCCTATCGGGTATTCCTGAGTATTCAATTCAGGCAATTAGAGAAAAAGGCATTAAGGATTTAACCGTTGTAAGCAATAATTGCGGAGTCGATGATTGGGGACTTGGACTATTATTAGCCAATAAACAAATTAAGAAAATGGTGTCATCCTATGTTGGGGAAAACAAAATATTTGAACAACAGTATTTAAGCGGAGAATTAGAAGTAGAACTAGTCCCACAAGGTACACTTGCCGAGCGAATTCGTGCAGGGGGAGCTGGAATTCCTGGTTTCTATACCCCTACCGGAGTAGGCACTCCTATTGCAGAAGGGAAGGAACATAAGGAATTTAATGGACGTACCTTTATTTTAGAACATGGAATTACCGGAGATTTTGCTTTGGTAAAAGCATGGAAGGCAGACCCTCTTGGAAATCTTGTTTTTAGAAAAACAGCCCGTAATTTTAACCCTCTTGCAGCTGCAGCTGGTAAGATCACGATTGCGGAAGTTGAAGAAATCGTGGAAATAGGAGAATTGGATCCGGATGAAATTCATACGCCGGGAATATATGTACAACGGGTATTATTGGGAACGAACTATCAGAAAAAAATTGAGAAGCTAACCGTTGCGAAAGCCTAAATTATAAAAGAAATGGAGTGTTCAAAAATGAATGAAAGTCGTCAAATAATTGTAAAAAGAGCGGTTCAAGAAATTAAGGATGGGATGAATGTTAATTTAGGAATTGGCATTCCAACGTTGATTGCAAATGAAATACCAAGTGATCTTCATGTATTGCTTCAATCAGAAAACGGGCTTCTTGGTATCGGTCCCTATCCAGTAGCCGGAAAAGAGGATCCAGATTTAATTAATGCTGGAAAAGAGACCATTACGGCCGTTCCGGGTTCATCATTTTTTGACAGCGCTGAGTCATTTGCTATGATTCGCGGTGGTCATATCGATCTTGCTATTCTTGGAGGGATGGAGGTATCTGAACATGGGGACTTAGCAAACTGGATGATTCCCGGAAAAATGGTGAAGGGCATGGGAGGCGCTATGGACCTTGTGAATGGAGCCAAACGTGTAGTCGTTATTATGGAGCATGTCAACAAACATGGAGAATCGAAAATTAAAAAGGAATGTACACTGCCATTGACTGGAAAGCAAGTAGTGCACCGGTTAATTACTGACCTAGCTGTTTTTGACTTTACACCAGAGGGAATGGTTCTTGTCGAAACACAATGCAATGTTACTGTACAAGAAATAAAAGAGAAAACTGAAGCAAGCTTTCAAGTATCAGCTAATCTTACAGCTGCAATTTAATCGATTTATAAATTTCTTAAAAAATAGGAGTGATGATCATGACTACTTCTGGACTAGAAGGCATTACAGCAACTCAATCTGCTATTAGTTCAATTATTGATGACACTTTAACATACAGAGGAATTATTATTGATGAATTAGCGGAACAAGCAAGCTTTGAGGAAGTTTTGTATTTACTATTGAATGGTACACTTCCGAAGACTGAATCTTTAGCTCAGCTAAAAAAGGAGCTTGTTCAATATGGGACTTTACAGGATGAAATTGTTTTATTATTGAAGTCTTTCCCAAAAAGCGCCAAGCCTATGGACATGCTTAGAACAGCAGTGTCTGCCTTATCCTTGTTAGATACAGAAGCGAAGGAGATTTCTTGGGAGAATAATCAAAAAAGGGGTCTGAAAATTCAGGCCCAAATCGCAACAATTGTCGCCGCTATCCAAAGAGTTCGAGAAGGAAAGGAAATCCTCTTTCCTAAACAAGAGTATAGCTTTGCACAAAATTTCCTATATATGTTAAAAGGTGAAGTTCCTGATCAAATAGCAATTGAAGCGTTTAATAAAGCATTGATTTTGCATGCAGATCATGAATTAAATGCATCAACCTTCTCTGCCCGGGTTACTGTTGCAACACTTGCTGATATTTATGCAGGAATCGTTTCAGCTATTGGAACGTTAAGTGGTCCTCTTCATGGGGGAGCAAATGAAGCTGTTATGGAAATGCTTGAAGAAATCGGTGATATTCATCATATCAGGCCTTATATTTATCAAGCTTTATCAGAAAAGAGGAAAATAATGGGGTTTGGTCATCGAGTTTATAAAAAGGGAGATCCTCGTGCTAAACATTTGAAAGCTATGTCTGAAAAGCTCGCTCATATAACAGGAGAAAGAAAGCTATATGAGATGTCTACCATAATAGAGGAAATCATTACAAGAGAAAAAGGATTGTTACCTAACGTTGATTTCTACTCAGCTTCTGTATATAACAGCTTAGGTATCAGTAAAGAATTATTTACGCCCATCTTTGCCGTTAGCCGTACTTCCGGATGGATATCCCACATATTAGAACAATATGAGAATAATCGTCTAATTCGTCCTCGAGCAGAATATGTCGGACCTAGTAAGATGAGTTATATACCTTTAGATATTAGGTAAACTCATAACATCATGAGCTACTTATAAATACTTAAATTGTAATTAAATCACTTAAGAGTATCATAAGGAGGAGTTTAATAGATGTTAATGAACACTAATGTTTTAAAGGATACGATTGATCAAATGAAAAAGGATTTAATCCGAATTGCAGCTAAAAATGGCATAAATAGTCTTGACACCCTTTATTTTAGTCAGAAATTAGATAAACTCATCGTTATTTATCAAAATTGTTCTTTTCGAAAGAGATACGATCATTAAAGAACTTTACTCTTGTATACAATTAAAAAATCCTTTCTTGATAAATAAATTAAGTAGGAATGGTGAAATTAAAATGAATAAACCAAAAAAACGTTCCTTTGCGGAGCTTGTTAAAGAAAACAAACTTGAATTATTGCGTAATCCAGAAGCAATTGAAAAAATCGAAGAAAGACTAGAAAAAAAACATTTAATAAAGCAGAAAAGCATCTAGCATTCTTTCTGATACTTTATATGAGGGGGTATGGAATGGAGTATTTTTTACAATCTAGTATTTAACTATCCCTCATTAAAAGTTTGATGCTCGAGGTGGAAATTTAATAGATAACCCAAAAAAGACATTAAAAATTCTTCTCCAATTATAATAAAAGGAAATGTTTAACAATTACAATTAAAGTTAAGGGAGATTAGGAGTAGCGTCACATGCCCATCAATTTAACTAAAAAAGTTTCCCAAAAATTAACAAACGTTATTCTTTCAGTAAAATACTCGAAAAGGATGACGTTTTTTCATGGTTCTTTCGTTTTTCTGATGAACGACACGAAACTAATTTAACAAGCCTTTTGTTACAGTCGGAAATAGACGAGCTCATCAAATGTATCAAGAACTAAAGATAAACATTTAATTCCCTTCAAAGCTTTTCCTTCCCAAGTTCTTTCAACAATTCCCTTCCTATCGTCTTTGTTAGATAATTCAATTTCATTGTATGTTACTTGCTTACGCAAAATATCCTTAGCATGTGCCTGATGGAATGAATTACAAATTGATCAAAAAGCCAATGCGACTCTTTTGTCCGCCGGAAAGCTTATTGGCACGCGTTCTAGCCTTAAATATTAATCCTGAGACTGGCATCCTTTCAACCTTAGTAAGCCCAACTTTGTACACTTACTGGAATAGATTCCATTGTTTGTTATATAAAGCATAAAAGATATATACAAACATTCGATATCAAAAAAAAGCAGCGGTACGGTTCGATTGCAACCATCCCCCTGCTTATAACATCGGATTTTACAGTCCCTATATTTTGAGTGGTGCTTCATGCCTCTTGTATGAGTTTGAAACTTCCTTCATTCAAATAATGTTACCTGCCCACAAAATTCGGCTTTCTATTTTCAAGACGCGCAGCCATTCCCTCTTTGCAATCCCGTGTTGCGAAGGCGCCATCATAACAAGTTGCCTCTATCGTTAAAGCGGATTCAAGATCCACATTTGCGCCTGTATTAACGGCTAATTTCATCATTCTTAATGCAACAGGTGCTTTTTCCACAAGCTTTCCAGCCCATTCTTTTGCCGTTGCTAACAGTTCATTTTGGGCAACGACTCTATTGACAATTTGCAGCTGATACGCACGCTCGGCATCAATCTTTTCACCAAAATACAATAATTCTTTAGCAATGCCTTGTCCAACCACTTTTTGGATTCGCTGTGTACCACCGCCACCAGGAATCACGCCTAAATTAATTTCAGTAAAAGCAAACTGCGCGTTTTCAGAAGCAATACGCATATCACAGCATAAAGCCAGTTCAAAGCCGCCTCCGCGTGTTTCTCCGTTAATGGCTGCAATCACAGGCTTTCTAATGTTTTCAATTTTAGAAAAAGAAATTCTTGTAATTTGTGTTAAATCCATCATTCCGACTGTATCCAAATCGGCCATTTCATAGATATCAGCTCCAGCAACAAATGCCTCTTCACCAGCCCCGGTAATCACAATAGCCTGTACCTCATCATTGACTTCCAATTCGCTCATTAATTGTGTTAATTCCAAGTAAACTTCTGTATTTAATTGATTGCCAGGTCCGTTGCTGATCGTTACAACCGCTACTTTATTTTCCACTTCTACAAGTAAATTTTTATAATTCATGATCCATCCTCCTATGTAACTTTAAAAATAGATTTCTATTATAAAGGTATAGTATGATAGAAATTGACATTTAAAAAGGTACAATTTTTAAAAAATTAACATGTCAAAGGTGAAATAGAGTGAAAAATACGATTTTTGCTTTGGCGGAGGACTCTCCGAAATACAAACAAATCTATGAACAATTTAAACGATTTATTGAACAAGGCGATATCCTTCCACATGAGCAGCTGCCCTCCATTCGTGAATTGGCAGAATCCCTTCAAGTCAGCCGTAATACAACATTAACGGCATATGAACAGTTGGTCGCTGAAGGCTATATTCGCAGTGAAGGAAGAAAAGGTTATTTTGCCAATGAATTAGAACATGACTTCATTCAGGAAACGAAAGATCTACCAATCGATCCAATTAGTGAAAAGGAAGCCACACCGGTTCTCATTGACTTCCGGGCAGGTGCCGTCGATCAATCACATTTTCCTTTAAAAATTTGGCGGAGAATCTCCAATCAAATGCTCACCTTAAAGGAGAGCTACAAATACGGGGACCGCTTTGGAGAATCATTTCTTCGTGAACAAATTGCAGCCTACTTACTGCAATCCCGCGGGGTGAAAACAGAGGCAGATGCCATTATCGTCGGCAGTACGACACAGCAATTGCTCGTTAACCTTGGATTCATTTTACAAGAGGAATTCCAAAGCATTATCGTCGAAGACCCCGGGTATGATGGAGTTAGAGAGGCCTTTCAACTACATCATTTTGCATTTGAAACGTTACCTATTTATGAAGAGGGAGCTGATTTTTCCCAACTAGAACAAACGACATCCAGACTAATCTATGTCACACCTTCACACCATTGTCCTTACGGAGTAAGTATGTCCGTTCAACAGCGGCAAAGGCTGATTCATTGGGCAGAAAAAAGAAAAGGATATTTAATTGAAGATGATTATGACAGTGAGTTTCGTTATACACAAAAGCCGTTTCCAGCTCTTGCTTCCATAGATTCGGAAAGAGTGATTTATTTTGGGAACTTCTCTAAGTCCTTTCTGCCGGGAATTCGTTTAAGTTATATGGTGTTACCACAGCCCCTATTACATCGTTATAAACATCAATTTCGTTATTTCGAGAGCACCACATCCCTTTTCAGTCAATTAACGATGGCTAAATTTATGGAAGAGGGCGAATGGAATCGTCATATTAAACGGATGCGTCTTGTATATAAGCGAAAAGTTCAATATTTAGTATCCCAATTACAAAAACAGTTTCAGAACAAAATCACCATTATCGGTGAGCAGTCAGGATTGTACTTAATTATCAAAGTTCATATGGATCACACAGAACAGCATCTTATTGAACAAGCAGCCAGTTTGGGTGTAAAAGTTTACCCCACATCCATCTACGTTGTAAACAATCACCCGGATCACCCCATGATTCGGCTTGGTTTTGGAAATCTAACTTTTGATGAAATCCAACGTGGTGTGGAGCTTTTAAAAAAAGCGTGGTCATAAAGCACGGGGACGGTTCTCTTGCTTCCAAAAGCATGGAAGCAAGAGAACCGTCCCCTCGTTTACTCGAATTTCTAAAAGATCCTTACAAGATCATCAACTGTTTCAATGACATAATCATATTCACTTACCTGTCCAAATCCGTACTTGGCATACACAAATGGAATTCCGGCGTATTTTGCTGCCTTTCGATCCCCTTCAGTGTCACCTACATAAACCGGTTGGGATAATTTATTTCTTTCTATAATTAATTGGATATTTTCTCCTTTGGAAAGACCTGTTCTTCCTGGATTCTCGTAATCTATAAAGTATTTTTCTAACTGATGATACTGATAAAAAGCTTCAATATATCCATCCTGACAATTGCTTACAATGAAAAGCTTATATTTTTGCGAAAGGATCTTCAGTACTTCCTCGACCTGTTCAAACAGGATTCCTCCCTGTTTTCCTATAAATGTATTCTCAACTATGCAGCTTTCTTCTAAAAACCGTTTCCGGGTAGCCTCATCTAAGTCTGGGAACAATCTTTTCCCAATTTCCGGTACTTGAAGTCCCATGACTCCTTGCAAATCTTCCTTCGTAATCTCTCTTTTGATTTTCGTATAATCCTTCAGCAAACGATTCCACGCCAAGAGAACCGTGTCAGTTGAATCCCATAATGTCCCGTCTAAATCGAAAATCATGCTGTCCATTTTACAAGCTCCTTCGCCTTATTGTTTTACATTGAAATGAAGCAAAGGAACCTTTTCCTGAGCTTCTCAAATTACCGTTTTTCCATTCTTCACATTATAACAGAATAAGAGGTAATTTCCGACCTGTCAGAGAATTAACACGGTTATTAGTTACCAGCAAACAATTAGAGCTTGTATCCTACTTATATATATTAAATACTGCAGGCTGAGACATAGCGATGATTTTTTTTGCAAAAGAGATACAGTTGGTTTCGATATCGGCTTCTTTCTTCGACCAAGTATCTGCCTTCAATCCCTCTGTGATAATGGCACACCCTTGCTTTCTTAAAGCTTCCTCTAAAATATCAACCGCACTGGCAAAATGTTCATAGGTCGAGCAGCCGGAACCAAATGCTGCAGCCTTTTTGCCTGTCAAATCGATAGAAACCTTTCAGGATATCAATTCATCAGCATAGGCTTCCATCGCATCCTTCATAACAACCCGATCACCCGCTTTTGCTAATTCATCTGCAATCGTACGAGCCATCAGCTCCGTCGTTACCGTCATACTTGCATAAACCACAATCGTGTTCATAATCTCTCCCCCTTTGGGTCACAGGGACAGGCACCGCGACCCACTCCTATTGATTAATCATTAGGCAAGGCTGTCCCATTGTCCCGCGATCTCAACTAGTTTTACCTTGTTAATATTACAAACAAATCATAGATTACAATGATTCAAAATAAATTGATTTGAATCAAATTATTATATAATGCAGTAAAAAAGATGAAATTTTTAATTTGTTCAGCAGCATATAATCTACTATTTTCTTATGTATAAGAATCTGATACTATGTATGATAAGACAAAATTTTTCGACAATAACACAAGCTATATAGCCTTAAATAATGTTGATTGATTTAGAAAAATCATTTGTTGTCAAAACGCATACGTAATCCAGAATATGAAAATAAATATTCTATCACCAGAGAAATGAGGCATAGGGAAATCTATGAGGGGAAATCAATTTATTACTAATTTTAAAGATTTACGCCATAATCTTAATTTAAGTACCGTAAGCACAGCTGTCGTTACAGCTACTTTTGGATGCACTGGCCCTGCTTTAATCATCATTGGCGGGGCTGCAAACGGCGGCTTGACTTATGCACAGACAATAAGCTGGCTGTTTGCTGTTTATTTTTTCAGCGGATTACTTGGTATCTATTTAGCATTAAAATACCGGCAACCGATTGCGGGTGCTTATACCATTGCAGGAGCTGTATTAGTTTCAGGATCATTGATGAATTTTACATTAAATGAGGCAATTGGAGCTTATCTAGTTGCCAATTTCCTCGTTATTATTCTTGGCATATCGGGATTAATTGATAAGGTCATGAAATGGATGCCGATTCCCATAGTCATGGCGATGATTGTTGGCGTCATGATTCGGTTTGCAATTGATATGATTACATCGATAACGATTTCACCCGTACTCGCTGGTTCGGCCATTTTAGCTTTTTTGCTTTCATCAAGATTTTTAAAAAAGATTCCACCTGTATTAACAGCATTAATAGTCGCGGTTCCTTTGGCCTTATTAACAAACGCCTTTCAATTTCAGGGAGGACAGGATTTATTTATCGTACCGCAATTCATCATGCCAGCTTTTAGTGTTGAAGCGATTGTGTCGATTAGTATTCCACTTGCATTGCTTATCATTTGTTCTGAAAACGCGCAAGCAACAGGAGTACTTATGGCGCAAGGCTATAATCCGCCGAATAATGCCATGGCCATTTCCGGCTCTGCTATCGGTCTTGTTGCTGCCTTCTTCGGTGCCCATGCTATTAACATTGCGGGACCAGGAACGGCAATTTGTTCCGCGAATGAGGTAGGAAAAAAAGAAACCCGCTATGCGGCATCCTTTGTGAATGGGATCATCCATACCCTCTACGGACTCTTAGCCTCAATCGTTGTTCCTTTTGTTATCGCCATGCCAAGTGTAATTGTTACCGTAATCGCTGGATTAGCTATGTTAGGTGTTCTTATCAATTCACTTAAGAATGCTTTTTCAAATAGTAAATTTCAAATGGGAGCCTTTTTTGCCTTAATTATTGGAATATCCGGTGTGAGCTTTTTCCATATTAGTGCTCCATTGTGGGCGGTTATTGGAGGTTTACTCATTTCGTTTCTCATTGAAAAAGAACATTTTGGTTTAAGATTAAAAGTAGATATGAAATAATTTCAACTAAATACCCTTTAAATAAGAACAGCATTATTTTATATAGGTAATGCTGTTCTTATCATGTTGCATAAAAAAAAGACTATTATTATTAAACTGTTAACTGCTCTTCAATCGCTTCTTCTCCAATCCCTATGTAAAAAACCTTTTTATCCGGTATCAAGACACGATAACTAACAATTCCTGCTTCGGCTATCTCTTTTAAGAAATCTAAAAAAGGAAGTGAAATGTTCTCGATTGCCCCAAGTGCCTTCGATCTATTAAATATATTCGAAATGACCAAGCTAACTTGAGAATCAGTTTTAAACTCCGAATGAACTCCTTTGTATGTCGCTTGCCCGGTTGCAACTTCTATTTGGTATTCGTTAATGCCATTTTGAGATAATTCATCTAGGAATTCAGAAAAACTGATCTCGCCCATGCTTCTTCTGCGAATAATATCTTGAAACTGATTTTCTGTTAAATTTCCATTCAAAATAAATACCTCCGATTTAAGCTTTTTCTCACTTCATTCTTCATTTTCATTCTAACCATTAAGGAAGTCGTTATCCTCCACAGTACCCGAATTCTACTTTGTGGAACTCGATAAAACAATAAATACTTTCTAGCAGGAAAGGATTAATGCTTTACATCACATTTGGAACGATGGACCTGTCCCTCCGACCCACCTGACTTTAGTCGTAAAAGGTTCATTTCTCATTATCTAAATCTTTATCAAGTAATAATTCTTTTACATTTTTAACTCCATATTGCTTTTCGATATATTGACCAACAACAGACTTATTAATACCTACCTTTACTGCTGTTGAAATGACTAAATAGAGAATTATTAACCCAACAATCCAAAGAATGATAGAAAAAACGAAGGAACCAGGAACCACTTTTAACTCACTTCTCATTTAAATATCCAATTCATCCGTTTATTAAGATTTATAGTCTGATTTTCCTTTCACGGAAAAATAAACAATCAGATTTATTATTCCAATTCCTGCTATTGCTAAAAAAAGGATAAAAGATACTGGGTCGCCCCCTAATCCAATCTCATCAACAACAATTCCATCAAAGTATAATAGTTGACCAGAAACTAAGATTGATACAACCGTATGCGTCAGTACAGTGAATCCGTTTATCATGTTGTTTTGAAATCTAGGAATAATAATGGTGAAAAATAATAGAATCGAGAAAATCAATATGGTAATAAAAATAGATCTATGTAATGTGAATACTCCTAAACTTTCAAAAGAATTATATGTATATATCATAACCACCTCCAGTCATTTCATTAACTCCCTCCCTCAACACTCTTTTCACACGTAACTCAAACCAAATTATACCATATAAAGCATGGGGACGGTTCTCATGGTTCCAAACAATAGCACAAGTTGGGACAATAGATGCAGCTGAAAAAGGATATTTCTCTCATACAAAACACGTAGCCTATTGGTTTGAGTCAAGCCGATCCCCCGCCTACTTTTTCAACAATTTATTCATTGTGTTGGATAAACGACAAATCCAATTATCTATTGGTATGGCTGCTTATCTTTATGAACTAAAATAAAAATATAAATAAAAAACCTAATGAATTCAAAAGGAGGAAAAATAAATTGACAAACAATCCTAATATGATTTGTGATTTAGAAACAGGAGTTTGTGGTGTTACTGGTGAGGAAGAAATGGAGATAATTGATTTTAATCAATCTAAAAAGTCCATCGAAGTTTATTATGTAACAGATCCGATTTGCTCTCACTGCTGGGCGATTGAACCTGTTCTCCGCCGATTTATAGAGCAGTACGGACACTATTTTAACTTCCATACGGTAATGGGTGGATTGCTGGAAAAATGGGGTGATGGTCCTGTTGACCCTGCAAATGGAATTTTTAAACCTGCTGATGTTGCTGGTCACTGGAGAGAAGTTGGTGTCTATTCTCGCATGCCAATTGATGGGTCACTCATGATTGACAATCCCGTTCAATCCTCTTACCCTCCCTCTCGTGTATTTAAAGTGATTCAAAAACATCATAACGATGCGTTAGCCTTTGAATATTTACGCCGTGCAAGAGAAGCTCTTTTTGCCTTTAATCAGAATATTTCCGATGCCAGCGTTATGATTGAAATCGTCAATCATCTTGGGCTTGATGGAGAAGCCATTGTTAATGAAGCTGAACAACCAAACGGTCAGCAATTACTAAATGAAGATTTTAGTCTTGCGAGAAGCCTTGGTGTTAGAGGTTTTCCTACTATTATTATGATTAATGAGGAAAACAAAGGAGTTAAAATTGTTGGGGGCCGCCCATTCGAATACTATGTTGATGGTTTAAAGCAGGTCCTTAATGCAGAAGAATTACAACCAAAACAGCAGCCTTCCCTATCTAATTTACTTGAAAAAGAAAAACTGCTTTTTTCAAAAGAAATTGAAGTGATGTACGATGTTGAACAGTCAGATATTCATACTTTTATTGCAAAAGAGCTTTCACCCGGGAGTTATGATAAGAAGGAAATTCTTGGGGAATCTTATTTTACAACGAAAAAATAACAAGGGGAATGATTATGGCTTACCTATTACAGGTTGATTTTAAGATGGAAGGGCCATTCGGAGATGAAATGGCGGAGGCGTTTTCTGATTTAGCGGAAAGCATTAATGAAGAAAAAGGCTTCATATGGAAGATCTGGACAGAAAACCCCGACACAAAAGAAGCCGGCGGCATCTACCTTTTTGAAACAAAAGAAACAGCTGAAAAATACATCGACATGCATTCTAAAAGGTTAGCCGGCTTTGGGATCACGGATGTAAATGCTAATATCTTTGCCATCAATTCTAAATTGACTGAAATTACAAATGGTCCCGTACAATAATCTAAAAAGGAACAGCTTAATGGCTGCTCCTTTTTTTCCTATAAAACTACCAACTACTGACCTTTTTAAGGCTAGGATCTTGATAATAAAGAATTTCAGATAGAATTTTATACCCATTCATATTCTTGAAAGCTTCCCTTGCCTCCTCTTCTGTATTAAACTCGTACATCTTAACATTTTGCTTTAAGAAAACAGTTATAATCCACACGAATGATTCCTCCAAATTAAATCAACCTTATCATTAAATATTTTTAATTTTCCATCTATTCATAAGACAAATCGTTCTTTATGCAGTCAATAATCTGTTTTCGTTTATGCCAACTTATAGTTCATTGCGGAAATAAACTGATAATTTTTCTTTGTATAAACATACCCTTCCAAAATTATCCGTGCTGTACGTACAACCTTGATTGCTGTCATATTTCCAGCAATGATATCCACCTTTGTTTCCATAATCCCAGCTGGATGTCCTAATCGTACGACTTCTTGCTTTACATTTACCAAATCAGATAAAATGGTGTCTTTCAAAAATGCTCCTGCGGTTGTACAGATCGCACCTGTTATGGCTAGAGCTTGGTGTGGTTTTTGCATGGACATCATTCTAATTGTACAGTCCATATCTTCTGCTTTTCTTTCCATCCCTGTTACATCGATATAATCTCTTGGTGCAGCAATAATGGTCATTTTAGGGACAGCAGGTGATTTTCTTGTTGCTTCTTCTTTTGACGCAAATTGACACATTTCAGCTGCCATCGCTCTAATTTCTTCCAATTCCTTTAGCTTTTCTTGTGTGAATTCATGTGGGAGCTCAGTACCTTTAAGACCAATATCTTGAGCGTTTACAAAGACCAATGGATTGGCTACATCAACAATTGAAACATTGATTGGGCCTTTAGATGAATGAACGACATCAGTTGGGTTTCCGGTTGGAAAGAGTTTTCCTGTCACTGCACCTTCTGCATTTGTGAATGATAGATAGATAGGAGACCCAGTTCCTGGCACTCCCGGGATTGAATAAAGACCTTCCGTTTTTACATGACCATTTTCAACCTCTACCTCAGCGATAATAACCTTTTGTGTATTCGTATTAAAAATTCTAACTGTTGTAATAGGCTCAACTGCTGGTACAAGTCCTTGTTCAATCGCATATGGACCCACTGCTGAAGATATATTACCGCAATTCCCCTTGAAATCTACTAATTGATTTTCAATACTAACCTGGGCAAATGTATAGTCAATATCAATATCTTGTATATCTGACTTTTTGATAATGGCTACTTTACTTGTTAATGAATTTGCTCCGCCTAACCCATCAATTTGTCTGCTATCTGGACTTCCCATTATATCTAATAGAAATTCATCCCAATCTAAACGATCACTTGGCATATTTTCTTCTTTTAGAAAAACACCTTTACTCGTTCCTCCACGCATCACGACAACAGGTACTCTCAAATAGATCATCCACCTTTCTAATCACCCTGAAATACTATCGGTTCTTCTAAAAATATAGTAAAATATGTGCTATCATAAGTAAAATAGATAATTTATTAGAAATTTCGTAAAAAAAACTTATAATCATGAAAGGATTGGAGGGGAATATTTTGGATGAAAAGGACTGGAATGCGATCCAAATTTTATTTCAAGAGAAAAATATCAGCCGTGCATCTGAACGATTATATATTTCACAACCTGCCTTAACATACAGGCTCAAAAATTTGGAAAACGAGTTCGGAACGAAATTATTTTTCAAAATAAAAGGAGGCATTGAATTTACTTCAGAAGGTGTCCATTTGGTAGAGTATGCAGAAGAAATGATCAAGAAGTTACAAAAGACTAAAGACTATATGTTGAATATTCAACAAGATGTCAGAGGAACATTAAGATTAGGAGTATCTAGTAACTTTGCTCAATATAAGCTGCCTAAAATATTAAAAAGTTTCTCGATTCAATTCCCAAACGTGCAGTTTAATATAAATACAGGTTGGAGTAACGATATTATTAACCTTCTTAATTCAGCTACGGTGCAATTAGGGATTCTCCGGGGGAATTACGAATGGTACGGAAAAAAGGCCTTATTACATACAGAAAAACTTTGTTTGATTTCTAAAAAAGAAATCAAACTGGAGGCATTACCTGAACTTCCATTTATTAATTACAAAACGGACAGTTCATTAAAAACTCTAATTAATGGCTGGTGGCATGATCGATATTCTGAACCTCCCTTCATCATGATGGAGACAGATCGACTCGATACCTGTAAAGAAATGGTTAAAAATGATTTGGGGATTGCGATTGTCCCACAAATTTGTCTACAACCTTCAGATAACTTACAAATTCATGAATTATCCTATCATGATGGAGAACCAGTTAATCGATATACTTGGTTAATGTATAATCAAGATTCATTACAACTATCCACTGTGAAGAATTTTATAAACTTCTTAAATGAGAATCCGAATATTTAAATAAGAACTTATATAGAAAAAGAGGAATAGGCTGATTTCCTCTTTTTCTTTTTGCTTAGATTATAAGTTTTTTTTTAGAAATTCGTTAAAAATTTTATAGTTTACTTATTTATCCGTGTATTTTATTCTAAAAATACCGAATATTCCAAAGTATACAAATTTTCTTTAATAAAAGTTGTTATTGTTTACTCTAACATTTAAGAAAATTTGAAAACGATTACTATTTTAGGAGG
Organism: Niallia oryzisoli; assembly: GCF_036670025.1. Taxonomy (NCBI): domain Bacteria; kingdom Bacillati; phylum Bacillota; class Bacilli; order Caryophanales; family Bacillaceae; genus Niallia; species Niallia oryzisoli. The sequence goes on from NZ_CP137640.1 coordinate 4,199,103, forward strand.
GGATTCATATTCTTACATTTTTAGGGATAGCAATGGTATTGGTTTTTACTTATTTGATTATGGCAAAAAAGTTATCACCTGTAACGGCACTTGTAGTTGTACCCATCATATTTGCCGTGATTGGAGGATTTGGTTTAGAACTTGGCGGGATGATGCTAGATGGTTTAAAAGAAGTAGCTCCTTCTGCTGCATTATTATTGTTTGCGATTTTATTTTTTGGAATTTTGATCGATGCAGGCTTATTTGACCCACTTATTAATACAATGATGAAATTTGTAAAAGGAGATCCAGTTAAAATAGCAGTCGGGACTGCCGTCATCGCCATGACAGTGGCTTTAGATGGCGATGGTACGACTACTCATATGATTACGATATCTGCTATGCTGGCACTATACCTTCGAATTGGCATGAACCCACTTGTTCTTGCCACCATTTCTCTACTTTCTGTCAGTATAATGAGCGGAATGACTCCATGGGGAGGCCCCGCTACAAGAGCAATTGCCTCCTTAGGTCTTGATGCAAATGAGTTTTTCCTGCCTCTGTTACCTACCATGCTTTCAGGAATGGCTTGTATTCTATTTATAGCCTATGTTCTTGGAAAAAAGGAGAGAGCTAAAATTGGGATTATCCACTTGGATCAAATTCCTCAACAATCATTAGAACTAAGTGAAGTCGCTGCTTCCATTCATATATTGCCAAGTAATACGAAACGACCTCAGTTGAGATGGGTCAATCTATTGTTAACCGTAGCGGTCATGGTGGTTTTAGTAATGGGGTTAGTCTCCGCACCGATATTATTTTTAATTGGATTTGTTCTCGCTGCGATGATTAACTATCCTAATTTAGATGAGCAGAAAGAACGTATTTTAGCGCACGCTGGAAACGCCTTAACGGTTGTTATATTAGTGTTTGCAGCTGGTATTTTCTCAGGTATTTTTTCTGGTACAAAAATGGTAGACGCTATTTCCCATGCATTAGTTGCCATTATTCCAGAATCCGTAGGTTCCTTTTTCCCATTAGTCGTTGCACTAACTAGTATGCCATTTACCTTTGTTTTATCTAACGACGCTTATTACTTTGGGGTTTTACCAATTCTAGCTGAAGCAGGGGCTGCTTATGGTGTAAGTCCATTAGAGATTGCCAGAGCATCCGTATTAGGACAGCCTGTACATTTTCTAAGTCCCCTTGTTGCTTCCACTCTTCTACTAGTTGGTATGGTCAAAACAGATATTGGAGAATTTCAGCGTTTTGCCTTTAAATGGACCCTGTTTTGTTCTTTGGTCGTTATTGCAGTTGCTTTTATAACCAGTGCGATTAGTTAAGTTAAATATTTTCTTCTTTCACGAAAGATACAAATAAAGAGCTATCCAAATTCGACGAGTTCAATTGAATCTGGATAGCTCTTCTTTTATAAAATAACTCGGAAACCGCCATAATATAATATGGTGGTTTATCTCTCTTTTTCCTATTAATCAATTATCCGTCCCCGCTATTTTCGTAATTGCATGTACAATGGTTTTGGCGAGATTCATGACAGTAAATAAGCGAGTATCATTTAAGAACTGGGTTGAGGGCATTGGATCTACATAATTAACAAATCCAACAAAATGATAATCGCCTACTTCTGGAAGCATCTTTTCAAGTGCTTTTCCCGGTGTTAGAGGTCCCTCTTTAAACATCACATAACCTACTAACTTTTTCACTCCAATGGATGCATCAATACTAATAATTAAAGGTTTTTTCATCTTTTTATGGATCTCTTTCAAAATACTTTTTAAATTAAATGCATGTACAGGTTCTTCCAATGTTCCATATACACGATACGGTACATGTTTTTCTGTCAGCATGGTCCCTATTAGCGGTCCTAAAGAATCACCAATATAACGATCCGAACCGATACATAGAAAGACGATCTCCCTATCACTTTCTAACGATGGTTGAATCATTTCTTTCACTTTATGAACAAACATTTCCATCTCTTTTTCATTCGTTCCATTAGAATTTACATAATAGGAACGTCTTTCTTGATTTTTCTTTTCTTTTTCATAATAAAAAGGACACACTAATATCACCCCTTCATTTGATTCATTACCAAACTCATTTATTGATAAGAACTTTTTTCATTATACCGTAAACTAGGCTGATTGATGTGAATGGGCCTTCTTTTTGACCTCCATATACTTTATCAATCGAAATAATGGTGGAAGTGTACTACAGACGGTAACGACTCTTAATACCTGTACGGCAACAACAAAAGTAGAATCCTCATTCAGAACAAGTGCCGTTGTTGTCATCTCTGCAATACCGCCAGGTGCAAAGGCTAGGCTTGCTGTGAGAAAGGTCAAGTCTGTATATCTTGAAACAAAGTACGCACATATAAGCGTAAAAAAGATTAAACCGATTGTATTTAAAAATGAAATCAACAAGATTCTATTTAATCCTCTAAACATATTTTTTTGAAAGCGCGATCCAATGCTTGCGCCAATAACTATTTGCGATACGATAATAAACAATTGCGGCCACCAAGCAATAAGATCAAACCCTAGTAATATGGAACCAAAAGATTTTACAATCGCAACACTAACCATACTTCCAATCAGCCATGGAGCTGGGAACCTCAAAAATTTACCTAAATAATATCCACCACATGCGATCAAAACAAACAAAATCGTCAAAGTCAATTGTTCTAGCCCAACATGTATGACTTCTGTAGGAACTGGATTCAAACGTTCTCTACCCTCAAGATTTCCACTTAAAAAGGACATTGCGACAGGAATCGTAAGCAGTACTAAAAATACACGCATCGTTTGAATAATACTTACAGCACCGGTATTAGCCCCCACCTCTTCTGCAATACCAGGAATGGAAGACAATCCCCCAGGTGCAGTCGCAAAAAAACTGGTTAATAAATCCAAGTTACTATACTTACATAAAATGAGTCCCGAAAAGAAAGTAAAAAGGATTGATAAAAAAAGCATAATGAGAATGGTTAACCAATTTTCCAGAAAAATGTATATAACTGAACTTGTAACCTTCTGACCTAGCTCAATCCCTAAAATACACTGCCCGATATATAACCAATATTTTGGAATTCCACCTTGATGATGTGATAAATGAACTTTTTTCGGTTGTACTATGGTAAGAAAAGTTGCGGTAAGTAGTGTTCCAATCATCCATCCAATTGGAAGACCTGTTAGTGAAAGTAGAAATCCTCCGAATCCACTTAGACATACAAACAATAAGTTCTGAAAAAAACCTTTATGTTTATTCATTCTAAATCCTTCTTTCGATACTGTAGCATAGATTCCTTTTATGGCTTTGCCTTTTAGTTCAACTATAGTATAATTTTAGCAATAATTATAATACCGTTTATTTATCATAATCCATAAATATTTTTTATGTCTAAAGGAGGTTATTGTAAGTGGATGAACGAGATTGGATGGTTTTACAAGTCCTCTATGAAGAAAAAAACATTACAAAAACCTCTCAGCGTTTGTATATTTCCCAACCAGCCTTGACAAACCGCTTACAGCAATTAGAAAAGGAATTTGGCCTAAAAATTGTCAATAGAGGAAGACGCGGGGTCCAATTCACCCCACAAGGAGAATATTTAGCGAAAAGCGCACATGAAATGTTATTAACCATCCAAAGAATAAAGGAAAATGTCCTTAATATGGAAAACAATGTCGTAGGTACATTAAGGTTAGGTGTTTCAACTTTTTTTACTGACTATATGCTTCCAAACCTATTAAAGCAGTTCAAAGAACAGTATCCTAATATTGAATTCAAGGTAACAACAGGCTTTAGCAGCCATGTTGCCGAATTAATTCACAATCAGGATGTCCATATTAGTATTGTTAAAGGCGACTATAACTGGAACGAACAAAAACATTTATTATTTGAAGAGACGATTTGCATTGCTTCCAAAGATGAAGTTGATATTCAAAATCTTCCCAACCTGCCAAGGATTAATTATCATACAGACTTACTTTTGAAACATTCGATCGACAATTGGTGGTCCGAAAGATTCACTCAGCCGCCCCTTGTTAATATAGAAGTAGATAAAGTGGATACCTGTAAGAAAATGGTTGTGAATGGGTTAGGCTATGCGATCATGCCTAGTTTAATATTAAAAGATGTTCATGATCTTTACAAAAAGGATCTTCAAATGATTGATGGAAAACCGATCGTTCGTAAGACATGGATGTTTTACCATAAGGATTCATTAAAATTAAACATTGTAAAGGCATTTGTTGATTTTATGGAAAAGGAATTTACTAGGCAATAAGAAAATTCCAGCTCCTCTTGTCATTTGTAATACAAGTACCGGCACATAATAAAGCATCTGCCCTCCGTTCAGGCAGATGCTATTTGATATTAATGAAGATTTAGGCTAATTCTATTTTTTCTTTCGTATACTGTGCGGCAGAAGTCCCCGCCAATTTACCAAAAACAGCTCCAGACATTAAGCCTGATCCACCAGGGTAATTTTTGTAGAAGATTCCACCAACCATTTCACCTGCTGCAAATAGTCCAGGTATGGATTTTTCTTCTTGGTTTAACACCTCACCTGCATGGTTAACTAATAATCCACCAAAAGCAAAGGTAATTCCACAAGTAACCGGGTAAGCATAGAAAGGTGCCTGGTCGATTCGTAATGCCCAATTGGATTTAGACGGTGTAACACCAACGGTTCCTTTCCCATCTTTTATCGTTGGATTATACACCCCTTCTTGGACAGCAGCATTATATTCGCTAATGGTCCTTAAAAATTGAGTTTGATCCACAGATGTTAATTCCGCTAATTCTTCAAGTGTACCTGCTTTGATACATGTGGCTTCCTCTAGATTGTATTCCTTTCGCAGCATGGAACGGACTTGAGCATCAAAAATTTGATAAGCCATATGGCCTGGCTGTTTTAAGACTTCACGGCCATACTTGGCATATGTGTAGTTCCGAAAGTCAGCACCCTCATCAACAAATCGATTTCCTTCATTATTTACCAGCAGCCCAAGAGGAAATGAGGATTTCTTGTAGATATCTCCTGGCTTATTAAAATCACCTACTTTTGGCGCCTGATAATCGGTGCCAATTGAGTGACAGCCCGTCCACCCGAACTCGCCATATTTTTGTGCTCCAACCGCTAATGCCATTGTAATTCCATCACCTGTATTGAATTCTGTCCCTCTTACAATCGCTGCTTCCCATTCCTTCCCAAGCTGTGTACTTCTCATTTCTTTATTCGCCTCAAAACTACCACATGCTAAAATGACACTAGCTGTATCAACAATCATGACATTCTCTTTCTGTTCAATCTTAATACCGGTAATTTTGTCCTTATCCATCTTTAACTCGATTGCACGTGAGTTGTACCAAATGTCAATGCCAAGTTCTTCAGCACGGTTAAAGAGCTTTTCCATTAGCCCAACGCCCTTGTTTACTGTTTTAATCGGAAGTCCACCCCAAAAATGACGTTTACCTCCCTGTTCAAAGGATTGATTTTCATAATTTAATTCAAATTGAATTCCATGATCATGCATCCAACGAATGGTTTCATAAGATTTGGATATAAGTTGATTGGCGAGGATAGAATTACTTTTTCCTTCTGTCACCCGCATTAAATCTTCATAGAAATCCTTTTCTGTATATTCGGGCATGACAACTTTTTCCGCTTCTTCATCTGTCATTTCAGGGATAATCTTTCTAATGTCCTCTAGATTGTTATAAGCAACACGAATCGCTCCATCCGTAAAAAATGAATTACCCCCACGCTTTTCAATAGGTCCTCGTTCTAAAACAAGTACATGTGAACCATTTTCCTTTGCCGCAATCGCCGCACATAAAGCTGCATTCCCTGCACCAACTACAACAACATCATATTTATTAACAGTATCCATCGAATTCCTCCTAAATGTGATGATCTTTCTTTACATAAATAATAGGATAATTTGAGAGATTCATAAAATACTGTTAATTTATAATATTCCATAAGAAAAAGTTATGTCTGGTTAGGACAGCAACTACTAAATGAAGATTTTAGTCTTTCTAGAAGCCAAGGTGTTGAAGAGTTTCCTACCATAGAAATTGAAATAAAGTACGACGTTAAACAGTCGGATAGAACACTTTTATTGAAAGAGAGCTTTCACCTGGCAGTTATCATAAGTAGAAAATTCTAGGAGAATCCTATTTTACCACTACGAAATAATCGTCAGGCACCTTCTCTATCTTACACATGCTATAATGGTAGTTAATACCATGCAGTAAGGGAGAGGAAGCTTTGCAAAATGCCTTTTTGGCCCGTTCCTTAGATCCTTCGTTCAGAGGAGCTCCGACCTTCTCAGTCGAATCTGTATCAGGCTGGGACAAAGGTTCATCGATGGTTGAAGCGGATATTGACACAGAATGGGTGATTAAGTTTAATGATGAGGTGAATAAGCGAAGCCTTTATAACCATATTTATATTGTCCGTGATAGTGATCAACAAAAAAATTATATTCAACCAATCATTAATGAAGATGATCCAAAAACCGTTAAGCTTCGTTTAAATCAACTTTATAAATTTGATGAAAATTACACTCTATATATTTAGAAAGATGTTCAATCCAAAATAGGAAATCCTTTAACAGAGCCAGTATGCATCAAATTTCATACAAATAAACCTAAATTTGATGTTACAAAGTCGATCGAGCAGGATGGTGTAACATTTGACCTCATGTTAGATCTGACCGAAGAAAAGATTTTCACAAAGGTTAAAGCAACCAATATCACAAGCGAACCCATTCCATATGTAGGGTTTAGTGGTTGTGATCCAGGCATTTCTGCCCGACTATCTGCTGTAGCTGAGGATGGTTCAGTCAAACCAGGCAGTAAATGGCGTATGACAGGCAGCTGCACGCCTGAAGTTCCACTTTATAGTCTGCAGCCCGGTGCATCAATTGAGGTAGTCGAAGTGTTATAATCCACCTGAACAGATTACTTTAGATAATCTTTCTGTAAATGTAAGATTCCAAACCGTAAAGAAGGAAAACAGTTCTGACTATCAGCAAATAGATATTACCATTCCTTTAGAAGATTGAACTACTCCACCTTAATTTTCTAACGAAAATTTGAAGATGGAGATTCCTGCGAACACCGAGGTATCCCTTAGTTATTTAGCAGGCTATCCCCGTCGCACCGACGGTTAGCAGTACAAGTGGCGTGGGCCTCCTGCAAGTGTTGCAAACTTGTACGTTGAACTCGCCTCGCACCCTAATTTAGCTTGGTTTTCGCAACTTCGGTGTGCGTGGAGGCGAATGGTGCTTGGATATTTTACAGTGCGAAGCCTTTCTCGCACTAACCCTATATATCCAGTTTTCAAAGAACAACTTACAGGAATATTATACTATGCGAACAAGTGTTTTGTCTATCACCAACCGACAATCATCACCCATTTATTATTGGGCTACACCCTGCACAAAATTGAAGTGGAAGTCTTCTGTCGGGAAAAGATAAATATCATTCAGTCCATTGAACAATAAAAGCCTCCAAGCTGCTTGGAGGTTTTTTAAACTTTCATTTCTATCTGATTCGTTCCACTAAAAACTTCAACCCGGTTCCGTCCATTATTCTTTGATTGGTAGAGGGCCTGGTCTGCATTTTCTAACAACCTTTCAATATCTAATGGATGTTCCACATCCCCAGTCTCAATCCCAATACTAACCGTCACCCGGTTTGATACAGGTGAATATTCATGCGTAATGCCCAGGTCATATACTGCTTTTCTAATCCTTTCAGCAAGCTGAAAGACTTTTTCTATATTCCAATCAAAAACAGTAATAACGAATTCTTCTCCACCAAAGCGTGAAAGAAAGCCTTCCTCAGGTTTAACCTGTTGTTGGATGGTACTAGCAACTGGATTGGATTACTTTGTCTCCTTCTAAATGACCGTAGTTATCATTAAATGGTTTAAATGCATCAATATCCAGCATCATCAATGAGACATTTCGTTTTCCATGGGTGCTTGCTAATTGATCCTGTATATACTGTTAAAAACCTCTTCTGTTCGGAATTTTCGTCAGCTCATCAACTAATGTGAGATGTTTCAGTCTCTCATTCGCCCTTTTTAACTCTTCATTTATCGCCATGTTTTCCTGAATTTTTAAAGCAAGATTTTGGTTGCTTTCCTTTAGAAGCACTTCATTGAAAAAATTAGCTGCGTAGCTGTTATACAGCATAACGTATCTGTCGATGGTTGAAAAAACGGTTAACCGATAAACAGCACAGCTATCGGCAGGATATATAGTTTCAAGATTGTGCGGTTGGAGGCAAGATATAGAATGGAGACACACATGATGTTCACGGCAAAAGCCATGACGTGACCATATCCCTTTTGATCAACCAAAGTTACAACAGAACCCCATACTAAAAAGAAACAAACAAAACATATTACTCCAAAACGAAACCACTGATATTGCTTTTCTGTCATATCCTTTTTCTTTTCAAACCGGATTATATAGACCAGCATGATGATACTCATTAATAGTAAAAGAACATACAGCCGAAAATAAATATCAAAAACAAACATCCGATGATAGGTGACAAAACTAGTCGTTTGATTCATACAAATAAGGATGAACTCAAACAAAATCACGATCTTTGCGAACAGCTTACAGCGCTGCAGGTTTCTAAAGAACATATCCTTTTCCAGCAATTGCTGTTTTTCAGGAGATACAGACGGTTTAACAAATAAATTAGTTAGCTTCATAAATAACCTCCGATCACGGAAAAATTAGGTCAATAGTACGATTTTTACTCTAATATACTTTATTTCTTGGATTCTAACGATTATTTTGCTCAAATATTTCTTCCATAACAAATGTCACGGTTTTATCATTGAACATACAATATCATCATCGATTTGAAAAGAGGATGATCATGTTCTGCAGAAGAGAAATCCACAGAATTCCCCCTGAAAGAGTAATCGATTTAAATCAATTTTTTCATGAATATGTACTCCCTAATCAGCTAAAAAATGGAGCAACATTGATTGGACGCTGGATCACAGAGGAAGAAGATGAGATCGTAACCATGTGGCACTATCCCAGCTATAATGACTATTTAAAAATTGAAGAAAGAGTAAAAAAGGATCAACTGCATCAGCAAGCACAAGCACAGCTTTTAAAATTTGGGCCGCCTTACTTGGATTATCGCCAAGAATTTTTAACCTCAACAGGTGTTTATCACTCGCCAAAGCAAAACGTGACGGTAAGCGGATATATTACAAATGAAAATGATGAAGCCCTGCTCGTTCAAACCTATTGGAGATCAGATACATGGGAACTACCCGGCGGCGGGGTTGATGACGGAGAGACATTAGACGCAGCACTTTGCAGGGAAATCCTTGAAGAGACCGGAATAAAAGTTAAGTTATTTGGCGTAACTGGTGTTTATTCAAACGGAACTACACTTTCAATCGTATTTCATGGGAAAAAGATTGGCGGAGATTTAAAAACATCTGATGAAACACAGGATGTCCGGTTTGTGAAGCTCGATGAATGGAACGTCCATCAATATATTACACGCGGAAAGTTTCTTCCGAGGGTGATAGATGCAATGAAAGGGAATTCCATACCATATGAATCATTTAAAGTTCGCCCTTATAAACTATTGGAAAGGTTGGAAGGAATAGTCATACGGGATGAATCTTGAAAAAAAGGTTAAGAGAAATACAAAAAGTCCAAAAAAATGGGTTGCCCCAGTACGAAGGCAACCCCTATAAAAACGATGATCTGGCACACACTCTTAACCATTTATAATTTTTGCAGCCTGTGACATAATGTCATTGATGAGTTCCTCAGCGGATAGACTTTTTGCTAATCTCGGACTTTGACCAGACCAAAGCGACATATAGTCTGGATTATTTTGAGCGGCAGATGCTTTTCTAATCGACTGCGTTAAGGTATTCTGAACAGGAAATTCAGGAAAAGCTGTTTCACTTTCCTGCATAGCCGAGATAAATTTATTGTTAATCCCTCTTGCCCATTTACCGGAGAATGCTCGTGTTACCGTGATCTGGTCTTCATCGGATTGAAGAATCGCCTCTTTATGCAGCTTATTCGCTCCGCTTTCTTTACACGTTAAAAAGGCTGTTCCCATTTGTACGGCCCCTGCCCCTAAGCAAATGGCCGCCATTAATCCCCTTCCATCCATAATGCCACCAGCAGCAATCACGGGAATGTTTACACAATCCACAACCTGCGGGATCAACGACATTAAGCCTATCATACTCTCATGTTGCTCATGGATAAAATTCCCCCTATGCCCGCCAGCCTCACTGCCTTGAACGACTATCATATCCATACCGACTTTTTGAATTTCCAAAGCTTCCTTAACCGTTGTAGCTGTTCCAATTAAAAGAATATTTTGCTTTTTTAATCTGCTAAGTATCTCCATTGAAGGGACTCCAAAGGTAAATGAGCAGACAGGCACTTTTTCCTCTATCAAGACATCTATATGTTCATAAAACGTTTTGTTAAGCTTTCCTGCATCCGGCAGATGATAGCTGTCCTCTACTATATTTAATTGATGTTTAATAGACTTTAATTTTTCATTAGCAAAATCGATCTTATCTTGGGGAACATTAAATTCCGTTGGAACAAATAAATTTACGCCAAAATTGTTGACCGTTAACTGCTTTACTTCTCTCATTTGTTCACGTAATTGAGCAGGCGTCAAATAGCCAGCGCCAATCATTCCTAGACCGCCGCTATTCGAAACGGCTGCGACTAATTGGGAAGTTGTTGTCCCACCCGCCATCGGAGCTTGAATAATGGGGTATTTTATGTTCAATTGTTTTGTTACTTCGGTATTGAGCATGGATATCACCTCAATTTATATTTATACTGTCTAATTCTAAACTCAATGTGTCCAGTAGCTCTTTTGGTGAATGTACAACGTATTTCGGTTTTTCCTTCTCAATCATCTCAAATCCATCCAACCCCCAACTAACCCACATGAACGGCACGTTGACTTTATTGCAGGCAATGATGTCCCGCACTTCATCCCCTACATACAATAATTGTTCAGGAGCCAGCTGCTTTTGCTTTAAAAATTTCTTAATGACTGCATCCTTGCCAAATAATTTACTAGATGATAGCACTTGTGCTACAGAATCAATTTTTTCTTGCCGTAAAAGTAATTCTATATTTTCCTTGGCGTTAGATGAAAGAATTGAAATATTATAACCTGTTTGTGCCAGTGTGTCTAACATCTCTTTTATGCCATCGAATAGCTTCACATCTGTCACATGCTCACGAAAGTATCGATAAATTTTTGGCAAAATCATGGGTAATTTATGCATGGGAAAGTGAAATTGCTTCGCCCGCTGCTGTAGGGTTAAATTTCTAGTTAAAATAAAATCCTCTTTTACAACCGGATAATAATCGTACTGTTCCGCATATGTATTCCAAGCCTGCATGAAAACATCGCTAGAATCAGCTAATGTTCCATCAAAATCAAACATCATATATTTCAAAAATTACTCCTCCATTTCAACCGCCTTATCATTCTATTCTATCAGAAACCATATACATATGGGCTGTTCTATTGGTTCAAACAGGATTAAAAGAAAAGACACTTTACTTGTTTTTATCAGTAGTTTTCGGTTGTATATTATATCGGCTAGACTGCCAGTAGAGAATGATGGAAGGTCACGGAAAAGGAGTATCAAATAATGGAGCTTGGAAAAGAAATGGTTGCGGAATTTTTGAGGCTGGAGGAATTAATTAATAATGGCAAACACATTACAAGAGGTTGGTTGTATTAAACTATGTTGTCAGATAAGGCTTATATTAATTTTTAAAAAGGAGAAATTTTTTGAATGAGATGGCATCCAAAGTGCTCGCATTAAAGGATTATAAGTGGTGTAAATATATTTTCGAGAATGCCCAAAAGGGTGAAAATAAAGATGTCAGGCAGCACAAAAGCGGATCAGCTGAATGTGGTGCCTGGCATTATTTTTGACTAACCTTGCTTTACCTCCTGCAAACCGTGTTGTTGAAATCAAGTCTTAATTTTTTTTAAATTGCAATCTAGAATTTGCATTTTTTACATATAAACTATATTTCCTATCTTTTACATGATATTTCATAATCCAATTACGATCGTGAATTTGGATTATCTGTTTCTCATTCTCGATTGGCAGTTCTTCCATTCTATTCTTGCCTACTGAATGAACCTTTCTCATTTTCTCACACCCTTTCGAAAAATACATTTATATCAAAATCTATTACCTGAAAAAGATTCTATTCCTTTTATTCAATTAAAAAATGAAAATTATGAAGTTTGATTAATAGACACAAATATCCTTAGCAACATATTCTTGTATTTATAAACATATTCCTTCCTATCATCAGAATTTTACAAAAATTATGATTAAAGTCCCGCTTCTTTTGAAATGGATTGATCTATTAAAATGACTAGAATTTTATTTAAAATTAAAGATTAAAATAACAACCAAAGATTAACGCTTTTTAGCCAAAAAGTGACAAGCATTCTCCATAAAGTTGGATCATACCTGTCACTTTTATATACTCTTACACTTTTAATTGATAACTAAATAGCAGCGGCCGTCATTTGGCAGCCATACATCTTGTTCCACTTCAAATTTATGGTTATAGCCGTGTACAATATAAAATTTAAACAACAGCTATAATCATATTGGGACAATATTTCTGCCCCCGTGTTCCTAGTACCCCTTCGAGTAATCTACTAGATTAATAAACGGCTTCTGGCCTTTGAGATATACTTTCAAGTTAGGAATAAAAATATCTTCAACAACACGTTTATCATAATATTCAGTTGAACCCGCTGTATGCGGCGTGATGATGACATTGTCCATTTCCCAAAGCGGACTATCCTCTCCAAGCGGTTCTTTTTCAAAAACATCCAAACCTGCACCCGCTATTTCACCTGCTTGTAAAGCCGCAATGAGATCGTCTTCCTTTACGAGCTTGCCGCGGCCGATATTAATAAAGAAAGCTGTCGGTTTCATTAATTGAAATTCCCGGGCTGTAAATAGCTGATAGGTTTCATCTGTCAGCGGCAATGTTAAGACAACATAATCACATTTTGGCAGTAGCTCTTCCAGCTGATCAGGCTTATACATTTCATCTACATTCTCTGCCGGCTTGCCTGAGTGTCGTACACCCAGAACCTTCATGCCAAAAGCCTTCGCAATTTTGGCTGTTTCTTTTCCGATCGCACCAACGCCGATAATTCCAATAGTTTTTTCATGAATTTCCAACTTCATATTACTATGATGCCAAATTTTTGCCTGTTGATTTCTTACATATGTATGTATTTTTCTTGTTAATCCTAACATATAAGCAAAAATCGTTTCAGAGATAGGATAGGCATGAACACCATTTGCACTAGTCAACATAATTTCATTGGACTTAAATTGTTCAATCGGAAAATGGTTGATTCCTGCACTTGAGGATTGCACCCATTTTAGATTTGAAAAATCCTCGAGCTCCAATTTATAGCCAAGCGTTACTTCCGCTTCGTTCACATGCGGTCTCCATATTTCTTTATCCTTCCCAGCAATAATGTCCCAGTCAGGAACAACCCGTTTTATCTGATCCAATAAATCCTCATTCAAATCCTTTGTTATTACCATTTTTCTCTTTGCCACCATGTAATCCTCCCTTTTCATTCCTACTATTACTATACAATTTATTTCATTTTTTTACAGCGAAAAAGACTCTATTTTCGGAATATGCAGATTACTCTTTTAAGGTTTTTTTAAGCTTTCTGCATTACTTTTATATACATCCATTAATGACCATTATGAGGAGACGAAGAAAAACGATGAAAAAAATGAATATTGTGAAGCTTGGATTAGATATGATTATGGCTGTTACGTTCGTATTATTTTTCAATAAACGTGTCTTAGGCGGGTTAACTTTTCACGAAATTGCCGGGCTCGCCATTGGAGGGGTATTTTTTATCCATGTCTTGTTGAATGGAAAATGGGTGAAGAATGTAACACTTAGATTATTTGATTCTAAATTACCATTTAAAACAAGATTTAATTACTTTCTCAATTTACTTTTGTTAGTGACGATGTTATTTGTGATTATCAGCGGGATTTTCATTTCTCGTGTCGTCTTTCCAAATATTAATATTGGAAATGAACAATGGTTTAAGGTGACTCATATGTCTGTCTCATATTTAGCTCTTGTATTAGTTGCTATTCATGTTGGGATGCATTGGAATTGGGTTGTCAATACATTTAAAAATATCCTTAAACTGAAAGGAAAAAGACCTGCTGTTGGGTTTGTTGCAAAATTAGCAGCCGCAGCATTATTAATTTTTGGAAGCTACCAAATGTACTTTTCCCATTTCTTCATGCATTTGCAGGGGGTTGCACAAGTATTTAATCCTTCCTCTTCACAAATGTCAGGTGATGGTTTCGAACACGGAGGAAAACGTGTATTGGCAGAAGGCTTTGAGGACAAACCAGACACGTTTAATCCAGAGGACCTTCCTGATCATGATTCTGAACAAGGAGGAATAAGCGATGATCAAGTGGATCGAGCAGCTATCCATAAAGGAGAATTTGAAGGAAAAGAAGGAGGCATTTCCAGCGCAAATGTGTTCAATGTAATTGGGCAATACTTTAGCATCATGTCTGTTATTATTATTGTTGTTTACTACATGGATCAATTCTTTAGAAGAATGAAATCAAAAAAGAAACAAAAAACTTGGAAGGTAGCCGATTTATTAAAATAATGATAGATGTATTGGATGGCCTACCTGAATATATCCATTAAAGGCAGTGTAACGATTATGCAGAGTAAAAAAAGCAAAGAAGAATACCTCCTTTGCTTTTTTCATTTGTATTCAGTATCGTACTATGTTCAAAATTCCCGATTTTTATAGAATGTTAATGAAAGAAGGTAAGAGATAACTAATATCAAAACCAGCGGGATTAGAATAAGAATAGTTAAATGTGTATCAGACCGTTGATGAATAAATTCGATCACAGATTGACTTAGTTTCTCATCGTTCATAATATTACTAATGATAGGGGTCCCTCCAAAAACAACTATGAAAAAGAGAATTAAGTTAACCATTTTTGATTTTAAATAGCCATACTTAAATACTAACGGAAAAGAGATCGAAAAGAATAACGTGACAGCAAGTAGAGCAATAAGAATCTCCATTCCTGTAATAGGTACCTCAAGCGGCAGATTGAAAAGATTTGCCATAAGAGCAATGATAAAATATACAAGAATAGCATAAGCCGCAAAAATATAAATTGAAACATATTTTGAAAGGACGATCTTGTTTTTCTTTATAGGCAGGCTTACGAGTATCATATCGCTATTATCTTTGTCCTCTAATGCACTCGTACCCAGAACTAATTGATACGTAATAGCAATAATTCCGACAGATAACCCAGCTGTCCCTAAATTATGAACAAGAGTAATTGAAAAAAAGAGCATCAATAAAATGGAAAGCTTTAATGCTTTCTTTTGCATCAAAAAGTCCTTTTTAATAAGATGATACATGATTATCCCCCCTTCTTGTCGAGAACACCATGATGTCCTCTAACGATGGTTTTTCAATGATAACTGAATTACCAAATCGTTCCCTTATTTGCCTTTTATTCACTGCCATTGCCTCAAAGCCATAGGCTTTTTTTCGTAAACCAATCAAATCGCCAAGCTGATGATCAGTAAGCAGCTCATTGCTGCCTTTTACCAGACAGTATTCTTCTATTACCTCATCCTTTGTTTTAGAAAAAATAATTTCACCGTTATTGATGAAAGTAATATAATCTGCAATTTTTTCTAAATCAGAGGTGATATGAGTGGAAAAGAAGATGGATTTATTTTCGTCCTCCAATAATGCTTGGAGCACCTCTAATATTTCGGAACGGACGACGGGATCTAACCCAGAGGTGGGTTCGTCCATGATCAACAATTCGGCATGATGGGATAGTGCGACAGCTAAAGAAAACTTCATTTTCATTCCTTTTGATAAATCCTTTATCCGTTTCTTTAAAGGAAGTCTAAATTCCTTTACATACTGTTGAAATAGGCCTTCGTCCCATTTACGGTAGAAAGGTCGAATCATTTCCTTCATTTCATGAATCGTCAGTTCCTCATAGAAATGATTTTCATCATATACAAACCCGATTCTTTGCTTGATTTCCAACTCATGTTTCTTATGGTCTAACCCGAATATGTTGATCTGTCCGCTGTCCTTTTTGATCAAGTTCATGATTAATTTGATGGTCGTGCTTTTTCCTGCCCCATTCGGCCCGATGAAGCCCATTATATAGCCCTTTTCAAGAGTAAAAGAAATATCCTTTAATGAAAAACCCTTATATTTTTTTGACAGATTCGTAATTTCCAAGATATTTTGATTCATGTTAATCACCCCTCATAAATAAGCTTTAGCATTTCCTGCAGATCCTCTAACGTGAGACCTGTCAGCTTTGCTTCGTCAATCGCTTCAGTCATTTTTTCTTCAATCATTTTCATTTTTGTTTCCCGCAGCATTTCTTTGTTTATCGTGGCAACATAGGACCCCTTTCCGGCAACGGTAACGATGTAACCATCCTTTTCCAGCTCGTCATAGGCTCTTTTCGTCGTGATTACACTTATTTTCAGTTCCTTCGCCAGACTCCTGATTGATGGCAGTGATTGACCTTCGGCAAGTTCTCCCTTTAAAATTTGTTCTTTTATTTGTTTAAAAATCTGTTGATAAATGGGTTCATCAGAAGAATTGGAAAGTAAAATATTCACGATATAACATCCTCTAATTTGTTTTATCTGTTCATATACAGTATATACAGTTATAACAGTCATTGCAACTATTTTCCAATTAAAAAAGCACGGGGATGGTTCTATTGCTTCCAAAGGAAGCAGGAGAACCGTCCCCGTGCTTAAAAAAACCTACACTATTACATTATTGATAGATATTCCCGCCTGTTGCCTTAAATTCTTTAGCTTTTTCTTCCATTCCCATTTTCATTTCTTCGTTTTTGCGGATGTCGTGAGAAATTCGCATGCTGCAGAATTTTGGGCCGCACATCGAGCAGAAATGGGCCGTTTTGGCTCCTTCAGCAGGAAGTGTTTCATCATGATATTCGATTGCCCGTTCTGGGTCCAATGATAGATTGAATTGATCATTCCAGCGAAACTCAAAGCGAGCTTTTGATAAAGCATCATCTCGTTTTTGCGCACCTGGATGCCCTTTTGCTAAATCGGCTGCATGGGCAGCAATTTTATATGTGACAACGCCTGTACGTACATCCTCTTTATTTGGCAGCCCTAAATGTTCTTTTGGTGTGACATAGCAAAGCATTGCTGTACCAAACCAGCCAATCATCGCCGCTCCGATCGCTGAAGTAATATGGTCATATCCTGGAGCAATGTCTGTTGTCAAAGGTCCTAATGTATAAAATGGCGCCTCATCACAAACCTCTAATTGCTTATCCATATTTTCTTTAATTAAATGCATCGGCACATGCCCTGGACCTTCAATCATCACCTGGACGTCATGCTTCCAAGCAATCTTTGTCAGTTCACCTAACGTTTCAAGTTCAGCAAATTGCGCTTCATCATTGGCATCGGCGATCGATCCTGGACGCAGACCGTCTCCTAATGAAAAGCAAATATCATACGTCTTCATAATTTCGCAGATTTCCTCAAAATGTGTATATAAGAAGTTTTCTTGATGATGATGCAGACACCATTGCGCCATAATTGAACCGCCGCGGGAAACAATTCCTGTTACCCGTTTAGCTGTTAATGGTACATAGCGCAATAGAACCCCGGCATGTATCGTGAAATAATCGACCCCTTGTTCTGCCTGTTCAATCAATGTATCTCGGTAAATTTCCCATGTAAGATCCTCAGCAATCCCATTCACTTTTTCCAGCGCTTGATACAATGGCACAGTACCAACTGGAACGGCAGAATTTCGGATCATCCATTCCCGGGTCGTATGAATGTTTTTACCGGTTGATAAATCCATGATTGTATCGGCTCCCCAGCGAGTAGCCCAGGTCATTTTTTCCACTTCCTCTTCAATCGAAGAAGTAACAGCAGAATTACCCATATTGGCATTAATTTTTACGTGAAAATTCCGTCCAATAATCATCGGTTCTGACTCTGGATGGTTGATGTTTGCTGGAATGATCGCGCGTCCTTTTGCCACTTCATCACGGACAAATTCAGGCTTTAAATTTTCACGTATAGCAATAAATTCCATTTCAGGTGTAATGATTCCTTTTCTTGCATAATGAAGTTGTGTTACATTTTTGCCTTTTTTCGCACGTAAAGGCTTACGCTTTAATCCAGGGAATACCTGTTGATTGGCACGCGGATCATCCGCATCTCGGTATCCGTTATCCTGGGGCTTGATTTCCCGGCCTTCATACTCTTCGACATCCTCCCGTTCCTCAATCCAAGGACGGCGAAGGGCTGGTAGACCTTTTGTCAGATCGACTGTATATTCTGGGTCTGTATAAGGGCCGCTTGTGTCATAAACACGAACAGGTTCGTTTTCTTCCTGGCCAAAACTTGTGTTGGTTGGACTTAAGCCGATTTCACGCATCGGTACTTTCAAATCAGGTCTTGATCCTGTTACATATACTTTTTTACTGCCTGGAAAATTTGACATGATCGAAATGTTTTGTTCATTTAGTGAAGGTGTTGACATACTCCTATCTCTCCTTTTGTTTGCACTAAGGACCAGATAGAGAACAGACGAGCATGAGAAGAGGTTTACAAATGCAGAAAAAGCCGGTATCCAATAAATGGTTGGACCCGGCTTTATATATGCAGAAGAAATGTATAGTATGTACATTCAAACTTCCCCACGCTGGTATGAACCAGATCAGGTCCCGAGGGTTAAGAAGCTTTCAGCGCACTTCTCTCTCAGCCCAACTCATTGGACACCCCTAGTTATGCTTATTAAATTCTTCATCATTATATAGGAATATTTCGAAAATGGGAACAACTTTTTCATAAACAGGAAAATAGAACTATGAACCTATGAGCTATTCCTATGCAGGCAACTTCAATTCTCCCAACACAATTAAACATTGGAGTGCTACATAGATTTCATTTCGGTTATGAGCAGTGGTGATGTCTACATGTAATAATTCATTGATCTTTCCTAATCGATAACGCAGACCGTTGACGGAGAAATTCATCGCTCGTGCTGTCTTATGAACATTAGAACCATTTTCCAGATATTGATAGAGGGTAATTAATAATTCCGTGCTTTTATTTTTATCTTCATCCATTAATTTACCCACAATGCGATAAGCATATTGTTCAAGCGCTTCCAGATTATTCATTTGCAACAGCATGCCAACAACTCCTAAGGAATCGAAATTGACAAGACTACGCTTGGAATTTGCCACTTTTAGCGAAGCAATGCTTTCATGATAGAGTTGCTGGGCATCTTCTATGGACGATAGACTTGAACTTACACCCATTTTAAATGAATATTGACCATACATATCAGAACAATAGGTAAGCAGCTTTCGGCAAAAACTTTCTTTTTCCAAATTGCTTTGTAATAATGCAGCATTAGAAAATAAAATAATGATATTTCCCTCTTTTTTCCCGAGCAATCCCTTCACTTGTTTTTTCCGAAAATACTTAAATAGATCATTCATAAATTGTTCGTTAAATTCAATTTCTTCTTTCATCGATGTTTCTTCAAACTTCCGTTGAATGGTCACCATGAAATAGGGTGGTTGTAAATCAAAATCAATATAATGAGCATTACTGATAATTTCAGAGGTGGGTATCCGTTTATTTAGAATATCATCTAGAAAACTGCCTCTAATTGTCTGTTCTGTATTAAAACGGGTCTGCTCATTCAATAAATGTAAGGAACAGGCTAACGCTGCCTGACCTAATACCATTTTATCCACTTCCGTCACTTTATTCTTTTCTGTAAAAATGGAACAATAGCCATAGATTCTTTTGCGGAAATAGATAGGTGTAATAACCCTCTTATGTCCGGGTGAAAGTTCCAGCAATACCGTTTCATGAATCTCATGCTTATTTTTTTTACCCTTCTTACTCCTTTGCTCTGCGAACCATTCTTTTAATTCAAGAGAATATTGCTTAGCCTCCTGTTCAGAAATACCTGCAGTAGCACGGACTTCACAATTGTGGGTTTCCATAATCACAGGTGTTTTCAGCGTTTTAAATAATACATCAGTAATCGGCTGGATCCCTATTCCAAAAATAACCTCTTTAAATAAATTTTGGTGCACTTCATATGTCTTACTTAAGTTATCTCTTTCAAGCCTAAGCTTCTCGTAGGTTTCCTCCAGTTCAGCACTGATTCGGTCTGCCTCATAAAACTGCCGTTCCTTCTCAACCTCGGGATCTCCATTCCATCTGTCCATCGTTTGGCAAACCCAATGACAATGGTCATCTCCCATTGCAATGCAACTTGTTTCTTTCGCAAGTACTTGTTTTCCAATAATCGTCGAAAGATACCCACTCGCATAGCCTACCAATGAATGGCATACAGGCTCGTCGCTAGATCCAAATAGTTTAATATGTTCAATTGCTTCGTTTGAGTTTCTCCAGATCCCTTCAAAATATAAACTCCCTTTATCAAAGTCTACTTCACATCCAGTCGGTTCTACTTCTACATGACCATTCGCTGTATGCATCATAGGCCCTGCCATTAAAATATCTTTTTTACACTCAGGCTTGACCTCCATCATCTGCTTGCAATCGGTGACCCCGCAATTCCAGCCATACCGAAGAAGAAAGCCCTTTGATCGTTTGAAACCCAGCATATCAATCAGCTCTCGCCGAAGCTCTCCAAATGCCGAGCTTGGAATTTTTATCATCGTTTGGTTACTAGTATTGTATATATCCATTTCTCCATTTAACAATGCATTCACCACCAAAGAATGTTTTATGATAATGAAAAAAGAAATCTAGAAAAAGAAATAATCACTTTATACCATGTTCATTTTATATTTTATCAAAAAGGTCATCAAATAACGAATGCATCCCATCTTCAAAATGAGGATAGGATGCATTCGTTACTTATATACTAGTTTCTTACGCTAATGTTTTCCGTACTTTCCTGTTGTATTTTCTCATAATCTTCAACAGTAATGATCTCAAGATCACTTTTTGCTGTCATACAACAGGCTAATGCAAAACCTTTTGCCAATTCTTCATCGGACAAAGCATCGTGAGAACGAATCATTTCCTGCTCGTATTCACCGCCAAGCACCTTTACCTTACAAATACCGCATCCGCCTCTAATGCAGCCGGTTGGAATTGGAATAAACTGATCACGAGCTGCTCTTAATGGCGTTACATCTGGTGTACAGGAATACTCAAACTGCTGTCCTCTTGCTTTAAGAGTCACCTTAACCATTTGGTTCTCTCCTTCTAACTCATTTTTTATAAAAATCTTAGTTTAAGTTAACGCTTTCATAAAGGATTCTGATAATTCTCTACGATGATAAAAAATACCTTGTCCAATTTTGTCTTCCGTCCACGTAATGGTCGGCATATCCGGATAAGCAATGTATCCGCCCGCAAAAGCTTCATTTCGATTTCCTGATGGATCAAAGAAATAAATCGTTTCCCCTCTTGTAATTCCATGACGTGTCGGCGTTACATCAAATGGAACTTCATACATCGATAAAAGATCCGCTGCTTTAAACACATCATGAAGGGAGTCGACATGGAATGCTGCATGGTGAAGCTTAGCGTCAGGACCTTTAACAAAGGCTAAATCATGCGCTTTGTTCGTTGTAAAAAGGAAGCTCCCTAATAATTCTTCACCATCTACTGTTGTAATTCTTTCACTTTGTCTAAAGTTAAGAGCTTCAATGAAGAATCTTGTTACTGTTTTCAAATCATCACCCGTTAATAGGCAATGATCAAAACGATGCGGCGCAATTCCCTTTTTGCCTAACGGCCATGGGTGCGGATTTAAATTGCCAACAGCAGTCCCTAATAGATCGATTTCATGGTACAGTTCGCAATGATGGCCTGTTGGCAGAATAAAATGAACTGCCTCCCCTTCACCCAATCTCGTACCTTTAGAAATACGAGTGGTTGTACAGCCGAACTCTTCGATTTTTCTTTCGTAGTAAGCCAAGTCGTCTAATGATTCCACTTTAAAAGCTAAGTGAGCCAATCCAGCGGAATTTGATTTTGTTAAAATCACGCTATGATGATCGTACTCATCCCATGCTTTTAAGTAAACGCTGTTTCCCATCCGTCCTGTTTCTTCCAAGCCAATAACATTTGTATAATAATCTACTGATTTTTCTAAATCTAATACTCTTAGTTCGACACGGCCGATACGCATTACTCTAGCCATTTTTTTTCCTCCTGCCAAATCGTTTTATATTATTAAAATTCATCATAAGAAATGTCAGTACCCTTTACTCCACCTTTAGAAAGGGCATCACAAGCTGTTTCGATCATTATCGGAGGTCCGCATAGATAAGCGTCCATATTCGACATATTTTCAAGTTTACGTGAAATCACGTCAGCGATAAATCCAACCTCTCCATCCCATTCATCAGCCACGTCAGGCTGTGATAATGCCGGAACAAAGTGGAAATTTGGATACTTTTTCGCTAATTCCACCCATTCATCAACTAAATACAAATCTCTTTTTGCACGTGCCCCATAGAAGAACCAAGCTTCTTTATCAAAAGACTCAGAGAATACTTCTTCAACAAGCGACTTAATCGGAGCCATTCCAGAGCCGCCAGCAATAAAGATTAAATCTTTGTTTCGATTACGAAGCTGCATGTTTCCATAAGGACCTGAACCAGTTACCATATCCCCAACGTTTAGATCACACATATAATTGGAGCCTTTGCCCTCTGGAACCCTCTTAATATGAAACTCAATGATACTTGAGTCTTGATATTTATTTGCTACTGAATAGGCACGTGTTTCGTCAAATCCAGGTATATCAAACTCAAAAAATTGGCCTGATCCATAAGGAATTGCTGCAGGTTCTTGAAGTTTCAGCTTAATCATGTGAATATCATGTGTGTATTGCTTATTTTCAACAACCTCTGCTTCAAAATCATGGACTGCAAAGAAAGGCAAATCTGATTCTTCTTCCTCTACTTCAATCACAAGATCGCTTTCAGCTAAAGTGCTGCACATTAATGTAAATCCTTCTTCTCTCTCAAAGCTCATTAAGGAGTATTCCGATACTCGATCCATGATTTCAAAATCGCCTTCAAGAACTTGGCATTTACATGCAGAACAGCTTCCATGACGGCATCCGTAGGCCACTTGAATCCCGTTACGAATCGCTGCATCCAGTATCGTTTGACCTTCCTTCACTGTGATTGTTTTTCCACTTGGCTCAAGTGTCACTTCATATGTTTCAACAGCTGTAGTTGTATTGCTCATGTTTTTATCTCCTCTCTCATCATCCTATTTATCAACCGCTCTATGCTAAAAAAGCAGAACAATCAAACTGCTGTTTCTCCTTCAAGTAATGTCCTATATTCACCTGAAGGAGAAATATACAGAAAGCTATGCTGAGATGATTTCTAAATAATCCCCGTTTCGAATCCCAGCTTCTTTAACCGTTTGCTCTAAAGAAATCTCTATTTCATAATCGGCACGAATTAATCTTAACGTATAACTCTTTTCAACGTTTGCCTTCCATGCCTCTAAGCAGGCTTCTAACAATTCCTTATTTGTCATATCATATCTGGCTCTAATTCCAATATTTCCTTGAAACAAATCATTTTCTGTGACTTCTTTTAGAACCGGCCACACAATTAAGTGATTGTCTTGTTTCAAATAATTTGCCATCCTTTTCACTCCCATGTCATCTCTAGAAAAATTTCTTATCCAATCCCAAGTGTTTTCGATACTCCAGCCAATGAGCATGCTCCCTCGAAGAATAATGTTCGCCTGCTTCCTCTGGTGATAACCCTGTATATTTGAATAACCCAGCAACTGGGTCATCGCCGAATTCTCCACTTAAATAAGCTTCTGCCGGCCACCAAATTTGCATATATTTAAGCGGCTCCTGATCAAAGATATGTTTACATCCAGGTGAACAAGTTATATATGTTTTATTGTTATATTCACTGTATTGAGTCCACATTTTTGTCGGATTATCTGGATCCGGGAACTCTGTAGGAACCTGGCATACACTACAAACAGTCGGTACACCCGGACTTGACCCAGCCAAGACATGGTTGTCCATGCGGCGGAAATACGGTGCGTAATATTGACTAAATGTATCTGGATATTCTTGCGATAACCATTCGTAATCATCAGGTTGTAATTTGAAACCTCTAAAAAGATTCGCATGCTTATAATGATCTAGGATACGCATAACAGCATGAGAATAGTGTTCCTTTTCTTTGATGCTGTCTTCAGCGAACTTTGGTAAAGTAATGCCGTATTTCCGTAAATCTTTAAACAATCCGTTAAACACTTGTTCTTCTACATACACTTCAAACGCTTTCTTCCATGAGATTGGACGAATACGAGGATAATAGTCAACCAATGTTGCCACAACAGAGAACATACGGTAGGCTCTCCAATACCATTTATCAAGCCAGCCTTGAATAATTGGAACATTGCGGTCATCTTCTTCTAACAGCATTTTTAAAGCAGACATTCCTAATGCCATGTGACGGGATTCATCTGACTGTACGGTTTTACCAACTGCGGCGAAGTTCTCATCTCCGACTGCACCTGCAGAGGAGGCAAATGGCAAGAAAAGAATATTTGTAAATACGTACTCAAATGAGAATGAAATCGCCATTAATGCTTCAAATGGACCTGCTGTCATTGCATCATCAAAAAATGATTTTGGAACGGTATTAAACCACAGGTTTTGTGTTGTATTGGCAAAATTATGAAGTCCGTCAATTTCTTTACTCATATGTGCATAGTGCTTAATTTCAATCTGAGCATGACGTAATTCGTCAATTGCCTGATTAAAAGTAGCAAAGCGGATTGCTTCAATCGGAATGTTGCGGCCGACATAGGCCATCAATCGGTGTGCTGAATACTCTGCTGGCTGAACAGCTGTTGCAAATACTTTTACGCCCTCATACCAGCGTGAATCTACTACTTTTGCATGACCGTCATTTGCTTCAAAAGCATTCCGAACCGCATGATAAATGCCATCTTTTTCTGATTGAATTTTGACATACTGGTTATAGGCCATCCGGAATGGGTCTTCCCATCTACTTGGGTCCTTTAGAATAATTCCTTCCTTTTCCATTAAAGGATATACCCTATTCATATCAAAATCCTTTGGTTCCCACATTAAATCCCTTGTCATTGCATGATACTTTTCTTTTACACCTAATTTAGCCATGATAGTCCTCCTTATTGTGCATCTTCCCACTCAATTGTCAGCTGCTCTTCATCCCAATCAGTAATAAATCCGAAACAGGATGACATGACTATGTGAACTTGATCCATATCAAAGTCTGCCCCGAGGTGCTCCTCAACCGTTTCTCTTTTCAAAACCATTTTTCCGGGTGCTTTTACTTTTTTATAAACGGCAAAATCTTCTACGATAACGCCTTCATTATCTTCTTCAATAGCTGCAATGATCGCGGTTACAACGCTGCCTCCGCTAGTATCTAAATCCATGCCTACATATGCTTTCTTTACAGTCATTTTTATCTTCCCTTTCTTAGCTAAGTGCTATTTCGTATTGTTTAAATGGAAGTTTGTATTTTTTGTAAATTGGAATAATGGCTTCTTCTTCAATCTTTTTCAATGTTGCCGGAAGATCGATATCAATTCCGTGTTTTTCGAATAACGGAGCTAAGGCAAGTACAGCTTCAAATGCCTTCGGATACCATTTATCCACCCAGTCTTGAATGATTTCTTCATTCGAAAGCGTTTCCTCAGGCGTCTCTCTTGGGTCACTTAACGTTCTACCCCAGCGATAATCACCTTCCCAGTCCTCATAGCCAAGGGCTTTTAAATAATCCCAGCGGCTTTCTGCTTTATCTTGTGCTAACATCTTGAAAAGGGAGAATGCCCAATCACGGTGCCAATCTAACTGTTTAGCAATCACAAGGTTCATAATCGATAAATGTGTGTCCCCATGTTTAATCGCTTCCTTATTAAATTCACGGTACATTAGGTTTCCTAGTAAAAGATCTAATGTTAAGTTTTCAGCGACTAGCACCTCAGCCCAGTCATCGGTTACAAGAACTTCTTCTACGTAACGGCGCAATGGCTGGAAAGCAGGCTCATTAAGCAGTACTTGTTTTCCATGAGTTAGAAAATCACCATGATGCTCCTGCATATTCATGGCCCACTGTGAAATCCACTGAGCTCTTCCAGTTTTGTCATATGCCTGATAAGTTGCGCACTGTTCAATCGCTGAACCTAATGCATAACGGATGACATGCTGCATTTGAACATTCTCACCATATTCAAGGTGACGAAGCGGTGTATATAAATTTCTTACTGCATCTGCCCACTCTGGTGAAAGATTTTCAATGACACCAAGTTCATTCGCATAGTTAAAGCCATTTTCAACTTCCTCAGCCATTTTCTTACGATTATTTACATAGGTTGTATACCAAAACTTTTTTGGATCACGGTAAGCTTCCCAATCCGAAGATTTTAAACGTGTATAACGTGGATCATAAATATCATAATCACGCTCATCAAAAATATGGCGATAGTGCATATGGACATATGGCTGTTGTCTGACTGTCACATCTTCATATTCATTCTTTGTTTTATAATCCCAGGCTTGGTCTCGGATTGTTTTTTTGAAATCAGGTTTAGTTGTCATTTCTCTTCCCCCTTTTGTATCTCAGAAAATTACGTTTAAATTTCATGGAAAATTTCATCAGAAGCAGTTTTATACCTTTTTTCTTTCGCTTTTTTGTAAGCGTATTCTAATTTTAGAATGATTTGAATATTTATTATAGAGTTGATGTAACTCAATTTTTTTTGAATTTTGGTATGGTTCATACCAATTTTCATCATATTTACTTTGAATATATTGAAAACAAAGGGCCTGTCCAAAAAATCAATTTTACTGACTTTTTGGACAGGCCCTTATATTTTTAGGTACTATCTGCTTATAGGATTTACTCATGGTTTAATTAGATGGTAGCTTAAGTTCTCCTAAAACGATTAGGCATTGAAGTGCTACATAGATTTCATTTTTGTTATAGCCTTTGTTAAGATCGACCTGCAGGAGTTCATTGATTTTTCCTAATCGATAGCGAAGGCCATTTACAGAAAAATTCATAGCACAGGCTGTTTGATGAATACTGGCCCCGTTTTCTAAGTAATAATAGAGTGTGATAAGCAGCTCCGTACTTTTACTTTTATCCTCTTCTACTAAATTACCTAATACACGATAAGCATAGTTTTCAAGTGTTTGAGGATTCTTTGTCTGAAGCAGCATCCCTACAACCCCTAATGTTTCAAAAAAAACAAGGTTTTGACGAGAACTTGTAACCTTTAATGAAGCCATACTTTCATCATATAATTGTGGGGCATCCTCAATGGACAAATGGCTTGAGCTCACGCCCATTTTAAATGACAATTCCGGGTACTTTTTAGAACAAAAGGACAGCAGATGACTGCAAAAGCTCTCTTTCTCTAAATAATTGGATAATACAGAGTTAGAACATAGGATGATCACATTCCCTGATTTTTTCCCAAGCAAGCATTTTATCTGATTACGTTGAAAAAACATATAGAGATCATTCATGAATTCATCGTTAAATTCAATTTCTTCCTTTATGGATATTTCCTCACAACGCCTATGAATCACTACCATAAAATAAGGCGGCTTCAATTCAAATCCAATATAATGAGCATAATTTACAATTTCAGACACCGTTACCCGTTTATTCAGAATATCCTCCAGAAAACTTCCTCTAATACGCTGTTCTGTATTAAAACGAGTAAGCTCATTCAAAAGGTGTAAAGAACAAGCCAAGGCTGCCTGACCTAACACCATTTTATCCACTTCTGACACATTATTTTCTTTTGTTAAAAAGGAACAATATCCATAAATTTTTTTGCGAAAAAAGATAGGTGTGATGACTCTCTTATGACCGGGTGAGAGCTCCAATAACATGGTTTCAAAGATTTCTTGCTTACTTTCACTTTTTTTGCGTTTAGGCCTAGCTAACCATTCCTTCAATTCACATGAGTATTTCTCTGCCTCTTGCAGCGAAATACCCGCAGCAGCGCTCACTTCACAATTAAGGGACTCAATTACCACAGGTGTTTTCATAGTATCATACAACACATCGGCAATCGGCTGGACACCTGTTTCAAAAATGACCTCTTTAAATAGGTTCTGGTGCACCTCATACGTTTTACTCAAGTTGTCCCTTTCAACCCTAAGTTTTTCATAGGTTTCCTCCAGCTCGGCACTAATTCGGTCCGCTTCATAGAAATGGCGCTCTTTCTCAACCTCAGGATCCCCATCCCATTCATCCACCGTCTTGCAAATCCAATGACATTTGTCATCCCCCTTTGCAATGCAGCTGGTCTCTATTACAATCACTTGTTTTTCTATTAACTCAGATAGATAGCCGCTTGCGTAGCCTACTAAAGTATGACAGACAGATTCGTCACTGTATCCAAATAGCTTAATATGCTCTAGGGCTTCTTGGGAATCGATCCAATCTCCTTCAAAATGTAAGCTTCCTTTTTCAAAATCAACTTCCAAAATATGCGGCTCTACTACCACATGACCATTTTCGGTATGCATTTTAGGTCCTGCCCAAAAAAGGTCCTTTTTGTCCTCCCAATCCAGCTCTAACATTTTCTTGCAATCGGTTACACCGCAATACCAGCCATAACGACGAAGAAAGCCTTTGGAGCGGTTAATTCCTAATGTATCAATCAATTCCCTGCGAAGTGCCCCAAATGCTGAACTTGGAATCTTGATCATATGTTGGTTATCAACAAGTATTTGTCCATATTTCAATGAATTCACCGCCAATGAATATTTTATCTAGAACACTAGCAAATTTAGGACAGTTAACGACACCTACAAATATTATTTTATCAAAAAAGTCAAAAAATAACGAATAAATCCCAGCTCTAAAAGAAGCTGGGATCCATTCGCTACTATTCTACTAGTTTCTTCCACTAATTGTTTCTGTACTTTCCTGCTGTGCTTTCTCGTAATCCTCAACGGCAATGATTTCAAGATCACTTTTTGCTGTCATACAGCAGGCAAGCGCAAAACCGTTTGCTAATTCCTCATCAGATAACGCGTCATGGGAACGAATGATTTCCTGTTCATAATCACCATCAAGCACCTTCACCTTGCACATTCCGCAGCCGCCTCTGATACAGCCTGTTGGAATCGGTATAAACTGATCACGTGCTGCTCTTAACGGTGTGACATCTGATGCACAGGAATACTCAAATTGCTGCCCTCTTGCTTTAAGCGTGATTTTATTCATGCTAATCCCTCCTTTTTTTATAGTTAATGCTCTAAAAAGTTCAAATTAAGTTAACGCTTTCATAAAGGACTCAGACAATTCTCTGCGGTGGTAGAAAATACCTTGTCCAATTTTATCTTCCGTCCAAGTAATCGTCGGCATATCCGGATAAGTAATGTATCCACCCGCAAATGCTTCATTTCGGTTTCCTGATGGATCAAAGAAGTAAATCGTTTCACCACGTGTAATCCCGTGACGAGTCGGAGTCACATCAAACGGAACTTCATACATGGATAAGATATCTGCTGCTTTAAACACATCATGAAGGGAATCAACATGGAATCCAGCATGGTGCAGCTTTGCATCAGGGCCTTTTACAAACGCTAAATCATGGGCTTTATTCGTTGTATATAGGAAGCTTCCTAATAGCACCTCGCCATCAACAGTCGTAATTTTTTCACTTTGTTTAAAGTTAAGTGCATCAATAAAGAATCTTGTAACGGTAGTTAAATCATCACCGGTTAATAAGCAGTGGTCAAAACGATGCGGCGCAATTCCCACTTTTCCAAGCGGCCATGGATGTGGATTTAACGTTCCTACTGCTGTCCCTAAGAAATCAATTTCATGGTACAGCTCGCAATGATGGCCTGTCGGTAAAATAAAGTGAACTGCTTCCCCTTCACCCAATCTAGTACCCTTAGAAATTCTTGTAGTTGTACAGCCGAATTCTTCGACCTTTCTTTCGAAGTACGCTAGGTCATCTAGCGTTTCTACTTTAAAAGCGAAGTGCGCTATCCCAGCACTTTTCGATTTTGTTAGTATCACACTGTGATGATCATATTCATCCCACGCCTTTAAGTAAACACTGTCACCCATTCGGCCTGTTTCTTCTAAACCGATTACTTTTGTATAGTATTCTACTGATTTTTCTAAGTCTAAAACCTTTAATTCGATTCGACCAATACGCATTACTTTCGCCATTTTAATTCCTCCCCATTATTAAAATTCATCATAAGAAATATCTGTACCTTTAACGCCGCCTTTTGACAAGGCATCACATGCTGTTTCAATCATTATAGGCGGGCCGCAGAGATAAGCATCCATATTTGCCATATTTTCAAGGGTGCCTGAAATAACATCTGCAATGAAGCCGGTTGCACCATCCCATTCATCATCAGCATCCGGCTGCGATAACGCAGGAATAAAATGGAAATTTGGATATTTTTCTGCTAATGCCATCCACTCCTCAGCCAGGTACAAGTCCTTTTTCGAGCGGGCACCATAAAAGAACCATGCTTCTTTTTCAAAAGTGTCAGAGAATACTTCTTCAACTAACGATTTAATTGGAGCCATTCCTGAACCGCCGGCAACGAAGATCAAGTCTTTATTGCGGTCACGGAGCTGCATGCTGCCATATGGTCCTGAGCCTGTAACGGTATCTCCTGCCTTCAGGTCGCACATATAAATGGAGCCTTGACCGTTCGGAACTCTCTTAATGTGAAATTCAACCAAACTGCCGTCCTGATATTTATTTGCTACCGAATAAGCACGTGTATGATCTAGACCAGGTATCTCAAATTCAAAAAATTGTCCTGAACCATATGGAACTTCAGCAGGTTCCTGTAATTTCAGCTTGATCATGTGAATGTCATGCGTATATTGTTTATTTTCCACGACCTCTGCTTCAAAATCATGAACCGAAAAGAATGGCAGGTCTGATTCTTCTTCCTCTACTTCAATGACAAGATCACTTTCAACGAGCGTGCTGCACATTAACGTAAAGCCTTCTTCTCTTTCAAAGCTCATTAAGGAGTAGTCCGAAACGCGGTCCATAATCTCATAATCGCCTTCAAGAACTTGGCACTTACAGGCTGAACAGCTGCCATGTCGGCATCCGTATGCAACCTGAATTCCGTTGCGAATCGCAGCATCCAGTATCGTTTGGCCTTCCTTAACAGTAATGACCTTCCCACTCGGCTCTAATGTAATTTCATAAGTTTCTACTGCTGTTGTTGTTTTGCTCATGTTTCTTTCTCACCTCTCATTTATTCTATGTAATTCCATCTATTTAGTAGAGAATAAGCGGATGCTTATCCTCTACTTCTAATAAGTTTTCTATCAAGCAATGACTTGGAGGCAGTCTCCATTTCGCATACCAGCTTCTCGAACGGTCTTATCTAAGGAAATTTCAATATCCCCGGCAGCCCGTTTTAAGACGAAGCGATAGCTTTTTTCTTTATCTGCTTTATATGTGTCTAATATTTCTTTCAGTAATTCATTTGTAGTCATATTATAGCGGGCGCGCATCCCTAGATAACTGGTTCCTAATTTCGTTTCTATTTCCGGTCTGAGTACGAACCAGACAAGTAGATGGTTTTCATCCTTCAAATAGTCCATTCTATCCCCTCCTACTAGAAAAATTTCTTATCGAGTCCTAAATGTCTGCGATACTCAAGCCAACGAGCATGCTCATTTGAGGAATAGTGTTCACCGGCTTCATCCGGAGATAGTCCAATATATTTGAATAATCCCGCTACCGGATCTTCACCAAACTCGCCGTTCAAATAGGCTTCTACCGGCCACCAAATTTGCATATATTTAAATGGTTCCTGTTCAAAAATATGCTTACAGCCAGGAGAACAAGTAATATACGTTTTATTGTTATACTCACTGTACTGTGTCCATAGCTTCGTCGGATTATCTGGGTCTGGAAACTCTGCTGGAACTTGACACACCTGACAAATGGCCGGAACGCCAGGGCTGGCATTGGCAAAGACATTATGGTCGTTGCGTCGGAAAAATGGTGCATAATACTCGTCGAATAAAGGGTATTCGTTTGATAACCATTCATAGTCATCCGGCTGAAGCTGGAAACCTCTAAACATATTGGCATGCTTGAACTGATCCAGAATTCGCATCGTTACGTGAGAATAATGCTCTTTTTCTTTAATGCTGTCTTCCGCATGCTTCGGCAGACGGATACCGTATTTACGTAAATCCTTGAATAGACCATTAAATACTTGCTCTTCAACGTACATTTCAAATGCTTTCTTCCATGAAATAGGACGAATACGAGGATAATAGTCTACAAGTGTAGAGACAACTGAGAACATACGGTATGCTCTCCAATACCACTTATCGAGCCAGCCTTGAATGATCGGAATATTGCGGTCATCTTCCTCTAACAGCATTTTTAACGCTGACATTCCCAGCGCCATATGGCGGGATTCATCTGATTGAACTGTTTTTCCAACAGCAGCAAAGTTTTCATCCCCGACTGCACCGGCAGAAGAAGCAAACGGCAGGAAGAGAATATTTGTAAATACATATTCAAACGAGAAGGAAATCGCCATTAACGCTTCAAATGGACCTGCTGTCATCGCATCATCGAAGAAGGACTTAGGCACCGTATTAAACCATAGGTTTTGTGATGTATTCGCAAATGCATGCAATCCGTCGATTTCTTTACTCATATGAGCGTAATGCTTGATTTCAATTTGCGCATGACGCAGTTCGTCGATTGCCTGATTGAAGGTAGCAAAGCGGATGGCTTCAATTGGTATGTTACGGCCGACATAAGCCATCAAGCGGTGAGCAGAATATTCTGCCGGCTGAACGGCATTCGCAAATACTTTTACCCCTTCATACCAACGGGAATCTACGACTTTCGCATGTCCGTCGTTTGCTTCAAAGGCATTTCGCACCGCGTGGTAAATTCCGTCTTTTTCAGACTGGATTTTCACATATTGGTTATAAGCCATGCGGAATGGATCTTCCCATCTGCTTGGATCCTTGAGAATGATCCCTTCTTTTTCAATTAAAGGATAAACCCGTTTCATATCAAAATCCTTTGGCTCCCACATTAAATCCCTTGTCATTGCATGATACTTTTCTTTTATTCCCATTTTAGCCACGTAACTGATCCCTCCTTATTCTGCATCTTCCCATTCAATCGTCAGCTGTTCTTCGTCCCAATCCGTAATAAATCCGAAAGCAGAGGACATCACAAGGTGCACTTGATCCATATCAAAATCCGCTCCAAGATGTTCTTCAACCGTTTCTCTTTTTAAAACCATCTTCCCAGGCGCTTTTACTTTTTTATAAACATGAAAATCTTCAACGATTACACCTTCATTATCTTCTTCAATCGCTGCAATGATCGCAGTTACAACACTGCCGCCGCTTGTATCTAAATCCATCCCTACATATGCTTGTTTTACAGTCATGATTTCCCGTCCTCTCTATTAGCTAAGTGCTATTTCGTATTGTTTAAATGGCAGTTTATATTTTTTATAGATTGGAATAATCGCTTCTTCTTCAATCTTCTTCAATGTAGCCGGAAGGTTGATTTCGATTCCATGTTTTTCAAATAAAGGAGCTAAAGCAAGGACTGCTTCAAAGGCTTTCGGGTACCATTTATCGACCCATTCCTGAATTATTTCTACATTTGATAAGGTCTCTTCAGGAGTCTCTCTCGGGTCACTTAGCACTTTACCCCAGCGGTAATCGCCTTCCCATTCCTCATAGCCTAAGGCCTTCAAATAATCCCAACGGCTTTCAGCTTCATCTAGTGCTAAAAGCTTGAACAGGGAGAATGCCCAATCACGGTGCCAATCTAATTGTTTAGCAATGACAAGGTTCATAACTGCTAAATGCGTATCCCCCTGTTTCATCGCTTCCTTATTAAACTCACGGTACATAAGATTTCCTAGTAAAAGATCTAACGTT
Source organism: Niallia oryzisoli (assembly GCF_036670025.1). Lineage (NCBI taxonomy): Bacteria > Bacillati > Bacillota > Bacilli > Caryophanales > Bacillaceae > Niallia > Niallia oryzisoli. The sequence goes on from NZ_CP137640.1 coordinate 4,233,286, forward strand.
AAGTTCTCTGCCACCAGTACTTCTGCCCAGTCGTCCGTAACAAGGATTTCTTCCACATAGCGGCGCAGCGGCTGGAAGGCCGGCTCATTCAAGAGCACTTCTTTACCATGGGATAGAAAATCACCGTGATGCTCCTGCATATTCATCGCCCATTGTGAAATCCATTGCGCTCTTCCTGTTTTGTCGTAGGCTTGGTAGGTTGCACACTGCTCGATCGCTGATCCTAAGGCATATCGAATTACATATTGCATTTGCACGTTTTCGCCATATTCGAGGTGGCGCAGCGGTGTATAAAGATCTCTTACTGCATCTGCCCATTGCGGTGAAAGGTTTTCGATTATACCGAGTTCGTTCGCCTGGCTGAATGCGTTTTCAATTTCCTCCGCCATTTTCTTACGATTATTTACATAAGTTGTATACCAGAATTTCTTCGGATCACGGAAGGCTTCCCAATCGGAAGATTTCAGACGTGTGTATCGCGGATCATAAATATCATAATCTCGTTCATCGAAAATATGACGGTAGTGCATATGTACATACGGCTGCTGTCTCACGGTCACATCTTCATATTCATTTTTCGTTTTGTAATCCCAAGCAGTATCCCTGATTGTTTTTTTGAAAGCAGGTTTTTCGGTCATTCCGTCTCCCCCTTTTATTCATAATGAAGAATAAATTTTTTCGATAGATTTAGTTCAGTTTTAAGTTTTTGTTTTTATCACCATGTAAGCGTATACTTAGTTTAGAATAATCTGAATATTAAGTATACAGATAAAATCTCTCAATTTTTTATTTGTTTTGGTACAAATCATACCAATTTAAAAATATTGTTACTGTCTAAATAGTTTTAAAGGGTGTCAGTACCACAAAAAGACAAATGGGGACCATTTGTCTTTTTGTGGTGCCTGATACTTTATTTAAGTTTACTACGGTGGTAATCCCAAACCTTCTGAATATTTCTCGACTGCCAGATGAATGTTGCCATGCTTACAATCTCTTCTTCCTCTAAAGAATGAGCATAGCCCAATTGACTTGCCATATATTGACGCTGAGCGTTTTCTTCTAAAAACACACTTCGGACAAAGGTTTCGATAATCGATTGGCCGGTGATGACTGCACCATGAGCTTTTAATAATGCTATTTGATGATCAGCTAGTTTTTCAGCAAGTTCATCGGCAATTTCAACATTACTAATCGAATGAGATTTAGAGAAAACCGGAATGGTTCCCAGCACTGCCCCTTGGATTATTACAGGACGCAATGGAACTTTTGCTATTGTAAACAGCGTGGACCATCGCGGATGGGTGTGGGCGATTGCCTGTACATCCTTTCTGCGCTTAAATATTTGGGTATGAAGTGGATATTCATTTGGCGGCCGGCCTTTTCCATCGACAATATTCCCCGACAGATCTATCGCAATAATATTTTCAACCGTTAAGGAACATCTGCTTGCTTCTGCCGAATTGATCAAAATATATTCGGTTTCAGGTATTCGTACACTGAAATGGCCGTTAAAGTCGATGTGTTCAATATTTTCTAACATTCGGATTCCATCTACCAACTGCTGTTTTAACTCTTCACAATTAGTATTCTTCAAAAAACAGACCTCCCTTCATGATCATTTTCCATCTATCCAACAACAATCATTCCCGCACCAACCATTGCGATAACAGCAGCCAAATAAACGGTTTTTGTTATTCCTTCATGGGTTTTAAAGATAAAAGCTGACAATATAAGGGTAAAAATAACGTCCGTTGACGTAATAATGGCTACTCTCGATACGTTACTGTATGTTAATGCTGAAAAATAGAGAATTTGCCCTAATGAAGTGGCTACTCCTGCAGCAATTAACCATGGATGCGATTGTGTAAATGTGGACACGATTGAATGTTGGAATGTTTTTTTAAACAAGGAAATCATGATAAATATCAGGATCCCAACTAGTGCTCCTATCATCGTTCCGAAAAACGGATCCGGTATTTCCTTCAGCCCTTCTTTTCTAACCACATAACCAACTGAATACGCTAAGGCCGATACGACACCATACATATATCCTAAACTAGCAACTAATTTAAATCGTTTGAACCAATTTCTTTTACTCACATTTTCTGTTTCAGACTTTACAATTTTTGATTCATTCGCAGCAGCAGTCTCATTTTTTAATCTTCTATTAGAAATAATCGTTTCATACATTAAAAACGATGAACTGGCAAAAATCAGCAGCATCCCAAAGAAGACCATAAAATTCATTGATTCGTGTAGAAATAATACACCAATCAGGACAGTAAAAAGTGAATTCAAACGTTTTAAAGTAGAAGCCCGAACGGAACCTAAATGCTGGATAGATGTAAATAATAAGGTTCTTCCGATATAAGCTGTTAAGACTCCAGCTAATATAAACCATCCGATCCCATTTGCAGTGTACTGGGACCAATCTTGAAACAGTCCTTTTATCAGCATAATTATCCCGGCTAAGGAAAAAGTGATCAGAACCGACAGAAAGGCACCATTATTTTTGGAATTTGAGCCTACCCCTTTTTTCACCATGACATTTGCACAGCCAAAAGAAAAGGCAGCTATCAAAGCTAATATTTCCCCTATCATTTCGTACTACCAAACTTGAATAATATCTGCTGATTCTACTGCATCCCAAAGGTTTTTTACCTGAAACCCGTCTCCGTCTGCGTCTGACCATAAATCATCAACAGGCCTTAGCCCGATAACGACCGAGATATCATGATCCCTTAGTAACTTGGCATATTCCCGTCCTTCCCTGCTATAGCCTAGAATCGCGATCGATTTCCCATATAAATAATCTGGTATTACAAATTGCTTTACTAATGGCATTAGCTTCACCCCTCATCGATCAAATTGAGCGATAGTAAAATTCACTCTTTATCTATCGCTCTTTTTCCTATGAATTTACATGTCTGATCACTATCAATTCGTCTTAACAAGCTGATATTTTGCTGTCATATTATCCTTCAAACCTTCTCTCCAATCAAATCCCTTTGGAAGGAAGGCATCACAGGCCCGGACATCTCTGTATGTTTCAGGCTGATTCCCTTTTGGAGACTTACCATTTTCTACATCTCTAGTCGCTTCTAACAATAGCTGTCTTGCTGCAATAATGGCTAAATCTGCTGTGCCAAGACGTTCTTTTGTACGGTCAGCAAACGGTTTTTCCATGGTTTCCTGCAAAGCATAATCTTGAGTATTAATTCCCGCTATTCCCGTAAATGTTTTCGTCCGCTGCACTTCTCGATCAATTAAATAATCATTGGATGGATTCCGTTTTAAACGGTATCCAGGAAGTACATCATTAGGACCTCTCCCAAATAAGATTTCCTGCTGTAAAGAGAATTCAGGATCTAATGGTATGGAAGGATCTGATGTATATTTAAAATTCCACACCCACACATTTTCGTCATCAATTGGGACCCAGAAATGACCTCGAATGGTTGGATATTCCTCTTGACTGCCATCATGCCATTTCAACATCTGACCGCGCATTTGCTGGGACGGCATGATAAATTGGTAAGCACGAACATAATTGCCGTCCTCTTTTAAATCGCGGATTCCTGCATAACGAAACCCATAATCTGTTTTATCTACTTCAAGCTTTGGATTTTTTGAGCGGTTACGCAAAGAATTTTTATCCTGGATATTGTTGTTATGTGCAAACGATGAATGAGATGTATCAATTCCGCCTTCAAGAGCCTGCAGCCAGTTACAGCTTTCATAAGTTTTGGAAACTTGGAAATGAGTTTCCGGAGCTCTCAGCCATTCATAATCAGGATACCTTGGCTGTTCTTCCGTTGGACCCATGTAGGTCCAAACAATTCCGTTTTTCTCCCAGGTTGGATAGGAGGTGAGCTTCACTTTATGCTTAAAATTACTTTCTGCCGGCTCATTCGGCATATCAACGCACTCGCCGTCCCGATTGAATTTCCAGCCATGATATGTGCAGCGGATTCCGCATTCCTCATTTCTTCCCCAGAATAAATGGGCCCGGCGATGTGGACAATAGGCGTCTAAAATCGCCACCTTCCCTTCTGAATCACGGAATGCAACGAGGTCTTCACCCAACAATCTCAATCTTATTTGCGGACTATCTGGTTCAGGTACTTCTTCTGAAAGAATCGCAGGGATCCAGTAGCGTCTGAACACTTCTCCCATCGGCGTTCCTTTACCAGTCCAACATAATTTTTCATTATCCTCTTTCTTTAACATAATTAACCCACTTCCCTTTTAATTATTTTGAATTTATTGACTATTTATATTGAAATTATACGGTGATCAAAAGACTGATTACAGGGAGGGTTCTTGCATATGGAACATAATAAATAAATTTTCATTCTTTTTATAAAATATTTTATACTATTCACTGTGGACAACAAAAAAAATAAAGTGTCAGGCACCACATATGGACAAATGATAGCATCTTGTCTTATTGTGGTGCCTGACACTATTGAGTTAAATTGTTTATAAATTCCTCCAAGGCGCTATTTTCTTTTCGAATATCTTCAACAACTCTGTCAGTAATACAGACAGTACCATTAAAACAGCAACATAAGCTAAATATTGGGCTGTTTGAAACAGCTCTGATGCATGTCTAATGGCATAACCAATACCAATATTACCAGCTAGCATTTCGGCAACAACTACAGCAATCAGCGCTCTTCCGATAGCTAAGCGGATCCCTGTAATAATAAATGGAATAGCTGATGGCAAAATTACCTCTTTAAACATCTGCCCTCTACTTGCCCCATAAGAGCGGGCAGCTTTAATTAAGGAAGGGTCGGTCATTTTCACACCTGACATTGTGTTAATCAAAATTGGGAATATGGATAAGGCAAATACCATCATCACCTTCGAGAGGGTATCTAACCCGAACCATAATACAAATAATGGGGTCAAAGCGATCATTGGTGTTGTATAGAGTGCAGTTACAAAGGGATCAAATGCTAATTCAAGGTTTTTCCAATAACCCATTGCTAACCCGATCGGAATCCCGATCAGCGCCATTGCAAATCCAATTCCAACTTCCATGCCGCTGACAGCAAGATGTGTAAACACCTCTGCCGAGATAAAAAAGGCAATGGCTTCGGTAAAAATTTTACTTGGCCAGCTGAACATAAATGGATCAATAAGTTGTAAACGCCCGCAAATTTCCCAAATGATTAAGATAATTAGAAGTGTCACGGATGGATAGAAAACACTTTTCGGTATCTTCCATGAAGACTTTTTCACAGCTGTTGGAATATTCTTTGAAATCTCTAATTCTTGCATTATGCTTCCCCCTTATTATACTGTCTTCTTACTTCTCCTTTTAGATGATCCCATATCACCTGTTTATATTCCTGATATTTTGGCAAAGTCTTAGTTTCTAGAGTTCTTGGATAAGAGATATCTATTTTCATTTCATCGACTATTTGTCCAGGCCGAACGGACATTAAAATGATTCTGCTGGAGAGAAAGACTGCTTCATCAATGGAGTGCGTAATGAAAATCACCGTTTTCTTTTCATGCAGCATGATTTTCAAAACTTCTTCCTGCATGATTTCCCGCGTTTGTTCATCTATAGCAGAAAATGGCTCATCCATCAGTAACACTTTCGGCTCAACAGCAAAGCCACGAGCGATACCAACCCTTTGTTTCATTCCACCTGAGAGCTGATGAGGGTACTTTTGTTCAAACCCTTCAAGTCCGACCATTTTGATATAATGCATGACTTTATCGCGAATGTCCCGGTCTTTCTTGCCCGCCATCCGTAAACCAAATGCTACATTTTGATAGACTGTCTGCCAAGGCATTAAAGCAAAATCCTGAAATACCATGGCTCTATTTTCATCAGGACCGTGTACTTCCGAACCATTAATCGAAATCTTACCAGAAGAAGGTTTAATTAACCCGTCCAACGTATGAAGAAGTGTACTTTTTCCGCATCCGCTTGGTCCTATGATTGAAATGAATTCTCCTTCATGTATTTCTCCGGATACATTTTTTAATGCATGGACCTCATTCGGTTGACCTTGATTATAAATAACATTTAAATTATCAAATTTTAGAATAGGTGTTTTCGTTTTTACTAGTGTTTTCGTCATCAACTTCACCTCTTAGAAATAAATTAACATAATTACGTTCTAACTTATTCTGCAATATAAGAATCATCATATAATTTCTCGACTGTTACATCACCAGTTAACATTCCGGCTTCTTTTGTTGTATCAATCGCCCATTCTAATCCTTCCACATTGATTTTTCCTTTATCTGCTAAAGCAGGTAGAACAAAATCAAAGGATTTTTGAGCGTCTTCCTGATTCATTTCTAATTTTTCCATAATGATTTGAATCATTTCGTCTTTATTTTCTGGCTTCTTCGCATACTCGGTTGCTTCAGCGATCGCAGCCATAAAGCCTTTTGCTGCTTCCGGATTGTTCTTTAAAAACTCACCGTTAGCGATTAATATGTTATGGTTATAAGTTTTCAGATCATCTCTCATAAGTCCTAACTGATGCATCCCTGCAGCTTCCGCTTTTAAGTCAGTTGGCTGGCTGAGAATGGTCAACTTTGACTGACCTGTTATTAATGACTGAAGACGTGTTGAATTTTCCCCTGCTTCCACAATACGGACATCCTTGTCAGGCTCTAATCCATTGTTCTTTAACCACCAGCGAAGCTGAATGTCGGTTCCGTTTCCTGTACGGTTTGTTGCAACAACTTGACCTTTTAAATCCTCAGGCTTCTTGATATCAGATGTTGCGTAAATACTATACATAGACTGATCATCAAATGTTCCAATCATTTTGATATTTGCACCAGATGCGATGCCGTTAATTACTGATTCTGGCAGACTGGAAATAATCTGAAACTCATTCGTTTGAAGTCCTCTAAGTGCAATAACCCCGCCTTGTACTTTTGTGAAAGAAACCTTTAGATTGTGTTTTTCAAATAACTTATGCTTTTCAGCAACGAATGCTGGCAGGTAGCTGGCATTATAAGAAGGAAATGCCATACTAATGCTGGTCTCGCTACTTTTACTATTACCTTCCGCTACTTTCGTGTTTGATTGCGTTTTTTCTGTGTTTCCACAGGCGCTAAGGATCAATGCTAGAATTAATAATGGTAAAATGAATAGTTTCTTTGAAAATCCATTTACTGCTTTTTTCATTATTTAGCCCCCTTGTTCTTATGTTAGAATTAGAAAATGAATATCATATCAGTAACTATCAATCGTCTTATGCAATCTTCCTCCTTCCTTATTATCAGGAAATGCTTACATTATGTTCATACTTCAGATGATGATCCTGTCCTATTCTAAATTTTCTAAATTTTACAATTATCATATTCTCATAAAACAAAGAGCTCGTTTTCTCGATGTTCTTGTATGTGGAACATATATTTAAAAAAAGTTTTTACTATCGTTATCTTGTAAATTTATACAATAAAATGGTATTTTTCGGACCATATTCATTCTCTTATAAATATATAAATGAAAACCTATAACTCTCTATTAAAAAAGAAAGAATGATTAGTTTCTACTAATCATTTCTCAAGGATTTATATTTAATTCTTTCTATAATTTTTAGTCAAAATAGTCCATACCCATTTGTTCTGTAATCAATCGGCTGCATTGTCTGAGTTCCCGGACGTATTGCTCAATCTGATTTAAAGAAAAAGACGATCTAGGACCGGTTATACTGACAGCACCTACTACTTTCCCTAGATCATTTTTTACAGGCACAGCAACTGAAGAAACACCATTCCGCCATTCTTCCATTGTTAGAGCATACCCTTTCTGTCTAATCCCATTAAGTTGTTCTTTCAATTCCTTTCCGGAAACAATCGTTTTATTTGTATAAAGACGTAAACCGAGTTCAATAACTCGTTCCACTTCATTGTTATTTTGGTAGGCTAACAGCATTTTCCCAACGGCTGTACAATGTGTTGGAATTCGGTCGCCGATTTTCGAAATGGTTGCATTATCCCCATTGGGACTACGGTTCACAAGGTAAACTACTCCTCCATTATCATATACACCAAGCCGCACAACACGGTTAATGGAATTGGACAGCCTCTCAAGAATAGGAACAGATATTCGGCGAAGTTCCATCGAATGATACACTGTGAAACCAAGTTCAAAAGCAGCAATGCCTAATTGATATTTTTGGGTTTCTTGGTTTTTTTCTACTAAATTGGATTCCTTTAATGTCTGCATAAGCCGGAAAACGGTACTTTTTGCCAACCCTAGCCGCACACTCAAATCACTTATTCCTAACTCCGTCTCAGTCTTCGAAAAAGTCTGCAAAATTTTGATTGCATTATGTACGGAAGACAACAATTTTCGCTCCTCACTCTCTGTTTTTAAAGTATTATTATTCTATTATTCTATTATTCTATTATTCCAAATTTAACAAATAATCATTATTTTTTCAATATTTTTACTGCCTAGTGTGCCGTATGAAAGAACAGGCTGTTTCCAACATCAGCATCGATAAGACATTATGAATATATAACTTTTATTAAATGATTGAGAGGAAGTGGCTTTATGTCTAAACTAACACTAAGCTTTGCCTGCTGGGATTACGATCGGATCCAAGCTTTAACTAATGGTTCCGTTCAAGTAGATGGAATAGATTTAAATTGGCTAAATATGCCCGTTGAGGAAACATTTTGGAGAATGATGCGCCACCAGGAATTTGATGTAGCCGAATTATCCCTATCTTCTTATTTAGTTGCTAAGGATCGCGGGTTTCCAAATTTTACTGCGATTCCCGTTTTTATGTCCCGATTCTTCCGCCATTCAGGCATTTATATCAATACGAATTCTGGTATAACAAAACCAGAAGATCTAAAAGGAAAAAGGGTGGGGATTCCAGAATATCAGTTAACTGCATGCCTATGGATTCGAGGTATTCTCCAGCATGATTTTGGTGTTCATCCATCCGACATGAATTGGTATATTGGCGGACAGGAAACAGCAGGCCGCGTAGAAAAGATCAAACTAGATCTTCCTTGGAATATAAACATCAGGCAAATCGACGATAACCAAACATTAAATGAAATGCTTGAATCTGGTGAAATCGATGCCTTTATTGCACCGCGTGCACCGTCTTGTTTTCTTGAAGGCTCTCCAAATGTCCAACGGCTGTTCCCTGATTTCCCGGTTGTTGAAAAGGAATATTTCAGGCGTACTGGAATTTTTCCTATTATGCATGTTGTCGCTATCAAGGATGAAATTTTAGAAAAACACCCTTGGGTAGCCCAAAACTTATATAAGGCTTTTGAGGAGGCAAAACAAAAGGTATATGAAGGTTTCAAGCAAACAGCTGCTTTAAAAGTGACCCTTCCTTGGTTTGCATCTGAATGGGAAAATACGAGAGAATTAATGGGAGAGGATTTCTGGCCATATGGATTAGAGAAAAACCGCAAAACCCTAGAAGCTGCTGTCACTTATTCCTATGAACAAGGGATAATCAAGAACCAATTAAAAGTAGAAGATTTGTTTGCTAAATCTACTTTAGAAAAATACACATTATAAAAAGGAGGCAGATTTATGGGGAAAAAGATTCTGGCAGCAGTCGCTGTTGCTGAAAAGGAAACTGCTCTACATGAATTTGAGCTTCCTGATATTTCACCAGAAGAAGGCATTCTCCGCGTTGAAATTACGGGAATCTGCGGAACCGATGTCTCATATTACCGCCACTTTCAGGAGCCAAAAATATTAGGACACCACGTTGTAGGCTATATTGAAAAAATCGGGGATCTCGCCGCTAATAAATGGGGATTAAAAGAAGGTGATCGAGTCGCGATGGAGGAATACATTCCGTGTGGCCAGTGTAAAGCTTGCCGGACCGGCTCCTATCGTTCCTGTACATTTACTGATCCTCGATCAGGTGGAATTCGTTATGGAACTGTACCTATCACATTGCAACCTTCTTTATGGGGAGGATTCAGCCAATATATGTATCTCCATCCCAATTCCGTTCTTCATAAGATAGCGGACCATGTGCCTGCTGTGGAAGCAGCGCTCACATTGCCATTGGCCAATGGGTTTGAATGGATGAGCATAGAAGGAAAAGTAAGAACCGGCCAGGTAGTCGCCATATACGGGCCTGGACAGCAGGGATTAGCCTGCGGGCTGGCAGCTAAAGCTGCCGGAGCAACGGTCATTATGATTGGACGCAGCTCCAGCCTGCGCCGCTTAACATTAGCACGTGAATTAGGTATGGATTACATCATCAATACAAGTACAGACGATTTGTATTCCAGGATGGAACAAATAACGGAAGGTAAGATGGCTGACCTCGTCTTAGATGTAACATCAGGGGGAACAACACCTGTAACGGATTCTATTTCTATCGCCAAAAAAGGCGGTACGGTTCTTCTCGGAGCATATAAATATCAAACCATACCAGAATTAGATATTGATACAGTGATAAAAAAACAGCTGACTCTTAAAGGTGTTAGAGGGCATAGCTATGAATCAGTTCAAATGGCAACAGAACTGATTTCCAGCGGAAGATTCCCGCTCAGCAAACTGAATTCCCATAATTATAGGTTAGATCAGGTTGACTTAGCATTAAGAACCGCCGGCGGCGAAGGAGAGCCTTCCCCTTTGCTGGTTACCGTTACACCATAGTCTTGAACTACTCCACCTTAATTTTCTAACGAAAATTTGAAGATGGAGATTCCTGCGAGCAGGGGCATCCCTCAGTTATTTAGCAGGCTAGCCCCGTCGCACCGACGGTTAGCAGTACAAGTGGCGTGAGCCTCCTACAAGTGTTGCAAACTTGTACGTTGAACTCGCCACGCACCCTACTTTAGCTTGGTTTTCGCAACTTCGGTGTGCGTGGAGGCGAATGGTGCTTGGATATTTTACAGTGCGAAGCCTTTCTCGCACTAACCCTATATATCCAGTTTTCAAAGAACAACTCACAGGAATTTTATACCATGCAAACAAGTGTTTTGGCTATCGCCAACCGACATTCATCTCCCACTTATTTTTGGGCTACGCCCTGCACAAAATTGAAGTGGGAGGCTTCTGTCGGAAAAAGATATAAAGTGACAGGCACACAATTGTTCGTTTCTTGCATTTTGTCTTTTTGTAGTACCTGTCACCCTTCGTTTAAATTTTTGCACTGTTACTTCAGTTGTTTCATGTCTTCAAGTAGTCTACTGCATTTTTTCCAATTTGTCTTCCTAACTGCAGACCGGCTTCTATGTCTGCTTTAAAATGGACTCCGGCGTATAATCGTGATTGAGCACATTCTTCCATGGTTCTTTTTATGTTAGCTAATTCTCCTGGAAAGAAATGACTTAGGACTGCTTCGGAGCAGCCTGCCATCGCTGCATGACCTGAAGGATATGATGGAGAACGGGGTGTGTAAACGACAGAAAAGGATTCGTCGTTGGTATATTGGATAGGACGAGCAGTATCCCAATGATATTTAAAATACATGGACATCACAAAGGCATCATTGACGGCTGCATAAAAATGGCCTAACACCAAAGAAAGCTTTGTTGTTCCCATATTGTGTTTGGCAGCTAAACGGAAAAGAATCGGAGTGATTTTTTCAATAAGGATCCCGTTTCCCCAATACTCAGCTATTTCTTTTTGCCAGGGAGTTAAGGTGGCTGCTGTTTGTTGGACCATTTCCAGCTCGGACTCCCAATTAATCTGGTTAGGATCCTGAAGGCTCCAAATGACCCTTCTTTGAAAGCGATCGAAAAACTGATTGTTTCCTGACCGATAAATAAAAAACATCTTCCAAAATTCAGGCAAAGGATTGCCTTTTGGTGGAGTTGATTGTCCAGGGTAAGGATGCTCTGACCACTTTTTATACGGCATCAAGATCAACCCCTTGTTAAATTAAGTCTTTACTTTTTATGTTAAGGCGTTGGAGAGTGTGATAAGGATACCTGTAAGAATTCCTTTCTTTGTAAAAGATGATAGCTGTGTTTATTTATTTAAAAAAGCAAGGGGACGGTTCTCCTGCTTCCATGGAAGCAGGAGAACCGTCCCCTTGTATCAAATGATATATTTCTCAGCCTTTACGGTTTCTAAAGCAATCTTTCGTTTCAATTCAATGATATCTACTGGGCTGCTCATAATAAGCCGTTTGGAAATCTGTGAAAATCCTTTATCTTCTACCAAATGATTTAATAGATTAAGAGCTCTAAGCCCCAGCTGCTGAGAAGACTCATGTACATATATCTTCGTACAGTCAATCTTTTGTTGACTTTTTTCTTCTCCCTTTGCTTGAATGGCTTTCTCTGTTCTTGAAATCGCACTTTCCATGGCATAAATATGGATGGCTATGTCGGCCATAAAGGCTGCCGTTTCTTGTTCTTCCTCTAAATTGTCTAAGCCTTGCTTTTTAAGCGTTAAAATAAGTGAATGAAAAAGATTCTTTAACAGGAGAAGAATTTGCTTTTCATGCTGAAGAATACCACCCTCAACATTCTCATTTTCCATTGGCTGCCAATCTTTTTTCAATAATGACGAAGCGATGACGATTCGATTAATCTCATTGGTTCCTTCAAAAATCCGGCTAATTCTGGCATCACGATAGAGTGTTTCAATTTCATATTCTGACATATAGCCATAACCGCCATGAATTTGAACCCCTTCATCTACGACAAAATCTAGGATTTCAGTTGACATCACCTTATTAATGGAGCATTCCACTGCATAGCGGGCAATCGTCTTTCCAATGTCATCACCATTCTGCTTCATTTCAGCAAAACCATCCTGCATCCTACCCGCTGTTCGATAAACAGCACTTTCATTTACATATGTTTTAATCACCATATCGGCAATCTTATTTTTGATTAAATTAAAATTAGATAAAGACTGCCCAAATTGCTTTCGCTCATTTGCATATTTAACTGAAAGCTCAATCACCCGTTTCCCCGTTCCTAAAGAGGTGGCAGCAATTTTATGGCGGCCGATGTTCAGGACATTAAATGCAATCACATGCCCTTTCCCGATTTCTCCAATCACGTTCTCCACAGGAACTTTGACATTATCTAATATAACCGACCTCGTGGAAGATCCATCTAACCCCATTTTCTTTTCTTCGGAACTTGTCGAAACACCTTCATAATCTTTTTCAACAATAAATGCCGTAAACTGTGTTCCATTCACTTTGGCATATACAATAAAAAGGTCAGCAAAACCGGCATTCGAAATCCATTGTTTTTCCCCGTTAACCAGATAATACGAACCACATTCCGATAAAACAGCTGTTGTCTTCGCACTGAGGGCATCGGTTCCAGCAGATGGCTCTGTTAAGGCATAGGCGGCAATTTTCTCACCAGTTAAGATATCCGGCAGGTATTTCTGCTTCTGTTGTTCTGTTCCAAAATAAGCAATCGGTAACGCTCCAATTCCCGTTTGACCGCCAAATGTAATGGAAAAGGACCGGCCCAGTGCCATTCTCTCAGCAATAATAGTGGCCGCTACCTTTCCAAGCTCAAGTCCGCCATCCGTTTCAGGAATATCGGCACTGATTAAGCCAAGCTCCCCTGCCTGCTTTATTAAGTCAACAGTGTGTGAAAACTCTTTATTTTCAATCTCTTCTAAACGAGGTAAGACCTCATTCGAAACAAATTTACTTGTCATATCTGAGATCATGAGCTGTTCTTCCGTAAAATCCTCCGGTGTAAAGACATCATTTGGAGAAATTGCCGCTGATAAAAAATGCTGTTGATTTACTATTTCTTTTAACATCGCTATCCCTCCACAATTAGTTCCGAAGACATAAGTTTGTTACGAACTTCTTCCGGAATCACCTCCGCTTTTGGTTTTCCTTTAAACGATGTCCAAGCACGAACATCATAGCCTTCTGCAACCAATTGTCCATCTTTATAAAATTGATGGTTCACTCTTATAACCTTGTTTCCTACTTCTTCAACTGTGCTATGTAAAACGACTTTGTCTTCATAATAAAGCGGGCTCTTAAAATTACAATGAGTCTCTAATAATGGAAGCCCAATTTTATCCTCAGCTATAAGTTTGGAAACGGGAAAGCCGATGGCAGCAAAAATCTCATGTGTCGATTCATTCATCCATTTATAAAAGTTCGGGAAAAATACAATCCCAGCCGCATCCGTATCTCCCCATTGTACTTTAAATTTAAATTCATATTGAAAAGCCATATTTATCTTCCTTTCTCAACCAATTGTTATTTCTGACGTAACTCGCTCTTTCAGTTTCATCTTTTGGATTTTCCCGCTGGCAGTTACGGGGAACTCCTGTGTAAATACCACTTTACTCGGTAATTTATGTGTAGCGATTCTTTCCTTCAGATAAGTAATAATTTCTTCTTCAGAGCTTTCTTTTCCTTCTTTCAGTTGAATAACCGCACAAACGATTTCACCAAAAATTTCATCAGGCAGACCGATGATCGCCACATCCATTACTTTTCGGTGTTTCGTCAAGACCGCTTCAATTTCTTGCGGATAGATATTTAATCCGCCGCGAATAATCATTTCTTTCTGTCTACCAATGAAGCGTAAATATCCATTTTCATCCATAGTTCCGAGGTCCCCTGAATAGTACCATCCCTCATCATCTGTAATCGCTTTCGTTTGTTCGGGCATTTTATAATACCCCTTCATATTGCCAAATCCTTTAATTGCAATTTCCCCCGTTTCCCCAGGGGGAAGCTGTAATCGATTTTCGTCTACGATTTTCATTTCTACTCCAGGAAGGGCTTTACCAAGTGTTTCGGTTATATATTTTTCATCATCATCATATGGTGTGATGGTGACAGAGCAAGTTTCCGTGATTCCAAAGGATTGGCATAGATTCATGCCGAAGCGATCTCTAATTTCTTTCACTTTATTTGCTGGAATGGGCGAGGCTCCAACAATCCCTGCTCGTAGTGAAGATAAATCGTATGAATCGAAATGATCCACTTCTAATTCTTTAATGAACATCGTTGGAACTCCTGAATGAATCGTCACCTTTTCCTGTTGGACCATTTCTAGCATTAACTGCGGATGATACTTTTCAATTAATACGATTCTTGCACCGGCAGCCACCGCACAAAATAGGTTTACAGCCATCCCAAAAATGTGGAATAATGGCGCAGCAATAAGGAACACATCTTCCTCATTACAATAAAGCTCACTGCCTATCGTATAAGCAGAATTCCCGACAAGTGCTCGATGCGGAACCATCACTCCTTTCGGTACGCCGGTTGTCCCTGAGGTATATAAAAGGCAAAAAAGATCTTCGTTGACATCAATGGTTACTTCTTCTGCACTCATTCCTGTGTTCATAAGATCTTCATACGATTCAAGTCCTTCTAAAACACACCTAACAGTAATGGCCTCTGGCACTAACGTTAATGCCTTTTTAAACGTAACATGATGTTCAAATTCTTCCGTTGCAATCAAAAGCTTCGGCTCTGCGTTTTTCAAAATTCGTTCTACTTCGAAAGATTTATATTTCGGACTAAAGGGAACAACAATGGCACCGATTTTCGCAATGGCAAAAAGCACAACCACATTTTCATACCAATTTGGTAATGAAACAGCTACCCTGTCTCCTTTAACGATCCCTTTCCTTTTTAGTCCGCCAGCCAAGTAATCTACATCGTTTTTCAGTTGTTTATATGAAAATCGTTGCTTTAAATCATAGATCACTTCTTGGTCTCCATACTTTAAGGAAGCCTCCTTTAATAGCTCGTACACAGACATAAGATTCTTATTTTTATCCATATATTTCTCCTCTCCATCGTTCAAGAATCTAAGTTATAGATAACAAGGACGCTAAACTTCTGTGGATCGAATCGTTATTTCTAAGGGGCCAATGATGTCAGGCACCACAATTTAACATAAAGCTGTCCTGAATAAAGATGAATTGTGGATGCCTTACACCTTATGGAACAGCCCCCTCTTCTTTTACAAAGCTTCCCAAATGGCTGCGATTCCCTGACCGCCGCCGATACAAACAGCTGAAGCTCCGTATTTCTTCTTACGTCTTCTCAATTCATAGATGAGAGTCGTTGAAATCCTAGTACCACTTGCTGCAAGCGGGTGACCTAGCGCAATCGCTCCACCATTGACATTTCCAATTTCAGGGTCAAACCCTAATTCCTTTTGACACGCTAGATATTGGGCTGAAAAAGCCTCATTAATTTCGATTAAGTCCAAATCAGAGATGGATAAGCCGGCTTTACGAAGGGCTCCTTGAATCGCTGGAACTGGACCAATTCCCATGTACTTTGGCTCGACCCCAACAACATCCCAGGAAACTAAACGAGCGATCGGTTTTAAACCGTTTTGCTCTGCGTAATCACCTGACGCCAATACAACAGCAGCTGCTCCATCGACCATCCCGCTAGCATTACCAGGTGTCACCACACCATTTTCAACAAATCTTGCCTTTAATTTTCCTAGCTGTTCCATACTCGTTTGACGAATATGCTCGTCTTCCGCAATGACTTTATCTCCTTTTCTTCCTTTCACCGGGACAGGAATGATTTCTTCTTGAAGGTAGCCTTTCTCTCTTGCTGCAATCGCTCGGTTATGACTGGAAAGAGCATGATGATCCACTTCTTCCCTTGTCAGTTCGTATTTTGCTGCCAGGTTTTCAGCTGTATCTCCCATCGAACATTTTCCATATGTGTCGTACAGACCATCCCATACCCAATCTTCGATTACCGTACCGCCTAATGGGCTCCCCCATCTCATGTCGCGAATAACATGTGGAACCTGGCTCATATTCTCGGTTCCTCCTGCAAGAACCACATTGGCTTCACCTGCTAAAATATAGCGTGCAGAAGTAAGTATCGATTCAATTCCTGATCCACACAACCGATTGATGGTTAAAGCGGGAACCGGAATCGGTGTTCCTGCTTTTAAACCAACATGTCTAGCCAAAATATGGGCATTTTTGCTGGACTGCTGTACATTCCCGAATACAACATGATCAATTTCCTCTGCAGTTATCTTTGATCTTTGGATCGCTTCTTTTGCCGCAATCGCCCCTAAATCAATTGCATCGATTTCACGAAAGGATCCGGAAATTTCAGTAAATGGCGTTCTTGCTCCTTCTAATATAACGATTTCTTTCATTTTCCTCACTCCATTTCTTGATTATCGTCCAACATAAACCGGTTCTCTTTTTTCAACAAATGCCTGCAGTCCTTCTTTACGATCGTCCGTTGCAAAGGCTGTCGCAAAACACGCGCTTTCTAAAATTAGACCTGTATCAAGATCTGTATCACTTCCATTGTTAATGGCAACCTTGGCCATCTGTAGGGCAACAGGCGGTTTATCTGCTAACTTTTCAGCCCATGCTTTAGCATTTGGAACAACCTCTTCTACCGGGACAACCTTATTAACAATATGTAGTTCTTTGGCACGCTCGGCACTGAACATATCTCCAAAATAGATCAATTCTTTCGCAAGGCCTTGGCCAACAATCTTTTGTAAACGTTGTGTACCCCCGCCACCTGGAATGATTCCAAGTCCTATCTCTGGGAAAGCAAATTTTGCTCTCTCAGAACAAATCCGCAAATCACAAGCAAGGGCAAGTTCTAATCCGCCGCCAAGGGCTAAGCCGTTAATTGCAGCAATGACCGGCTTATTAGAGTTTTCAATTTTGATAAAAACATTTCTTGAAACACTGTTCATTTTATTGACCCCAACGACATCAAGACCAGCCATCTCATTAATATCAGCACCTGCAACAAACGCTTTTTGTCCGCTTCCTGTCAGGACAATCGCACGAACTTCCTCATTTGCATCTAATTCATCAAATATTTGTGAAAGCTCTTGAAATACTTGTGTGTTTAAGGGATTCACAGGAGGGCGGTTAATCGTCACCACCGCAACCTTATTTTCAATTTCACATAGTAAAAATTCATAACTCATAATCCATTCCTCCAATTTTTATTATTTTTCTTCGTAATCGTAGAATCCTGCACCTGTTTTCTTTCCAAGCCGCCCTGATCGAACTAATTGTTTTAATAGCAGCGGCGGTGCATATTGATCGTTGTTAAATTCATTCTTGAAATATTCCATCACATGGTAGCCAATATCCACACCAGCAAAGTCCTGTAATGTGAATGGTCCCATTGGATAGTTCAATCCCAGTGTTACAGCTTGATCGATATCCTCTGCAGATGCTACTCCTTCTTCCAGAAGCTTGATCGCTTCAATGAACTGTGGAACCATAATTCGATTGACAATAAACCCAGGTGAATCCTTCTTTACTTCCACTGGCGTTTTTGATAGTTTTCTAGACAATTCTTTTAATTCTTCCACTGTTTCATCACTTGTTTGATATCCTCTGACAACCTCAACTAACCTCATTAATTGGGCTGGATTAAAAAAGTGCATGCCTGCCACTCGTTCCGGACGATTCGTTACCGAAGCAATTTCAGTGATGGACATCGAGGATGTATTCGTAGCGAGAATCACATCTTCCCGAGCAATGCGGTCAAGCTCTCGGAACACTTCTTTTTTAAGATCCAAATCTTCAATAACTGCTTCAATCACAACATCTGCTGCAGAGAACTCCTCAAGATTTGTCGTAATACTAATTCGCCCTAAGGCCTCTTGTTTTTGTTCTTCTGTCAATTTTCCTCTTTGCACACTTTTACTCATAAATTGGTCCATTCGTTGTAAGGCGTTATCTAAATACCGCTCCTCAATATCACGCAAAATAACTTGAAATCCATTTAAGGCAGCTAAATTAGCTATTCCAGAACCCATTGATCCCGCTCCAACGACTCCGATTGTTTGAATTTTCATATGAACGCTCCTTCATTTACTATTTGTTTAATTTTTCTATAAATTCATTATAATCTGATAAAATTCCATTTAATACCCGCACTATGTAGGATTAACACTCCTTTTTTCTGACAAAAAGTACAGTAAAACCATTGGCTTCCCCAAACAAAGAAAAAGGTAAAACCTTATAGCCATTTTAAGACACAAAAAAACTATCAAGTTCTGTGTAAATGGTTCATCTTACAAGACTCAATAGCTTTTCATTCAAATCTATTTAGTATTTTAATTGGCTTATTTGGCAGGCGGCATTTCATCTCCGTACAAATCAAAAAGTTTAAAGGCCATCATCAAATTGAGACGAACTTCGGCATTATTTAAATCTTCCCCTATTAACGATTCAATCTTCTCAAGCCGATATAAAAGTGAACTTCGATGGATGAAAAGATCTTCCGCTGTAATTTTGACATTCCCATTATTTTGTAAAAACACATAAAGGGTATGGCATAAATCAATATTCTTATCTTCACTGTACTTTAACAAAGGCTCCATATATTTTTTGAGAAAGAGATGAATCGCCTTCGTTTCTTTAAATTGTGAAAAAATAGTATACGACCCCAGATCTTCAAACATAGAAAATCCATCATCCGAAAAACGACTTTTTACTACATTTAATGCTTGAATCGATTGCTGATAACTTACATGATAATCCTGAATGACTGTTGTTCTTTCCCCAATTCCTAATAGAATTTGGCATTTGCTTACTTGAACCTCTGAACTTTTCTTCAACTTACCATATAGAGTTTTCCAAAATACTCGCGGCTGTTCACCCTCTGCTTCTGCAGGAACAATGAGAATAAAATGATCATCATGGGAAGCTGTGATGATTTTGTCATTGATATCTAAAAGAATGGATTTGATAAATTCCCAAATAGACGTTTTTTTAGCCTGTTGTTCTAATAAATTGGATGTTTCAATCACTTTTTGATGCAGCTTAATTGATATCGTAGAAACACGATGACTGCGAAATAAATCCCACTGGAAGAGATTAGCATATTGGATAATATGGCCTGTATCCTCTATTTTCTCAGCCAATAATTTTCCGATAAAGCTGTCCTTCGCTTGTTCCCTTCCATCTAAAACCAGCTTTTGTTTGATAAATTGGATTGAACAAATATTACGAGCCAGTTCGACTGCCAGCTGATCGTATTCATCCATTTTTTCATTTGATAGTTGGATCGCTAAATAACCAAGTAAACTATTACCGCCAGCCACAGGCCATAATGAATAACGGACTTCTGTATCGCTATTCGTTTCAACAATAAGCGTTTCATCGTTTTTGTCACTTGCTATGGCCTTTTGTGCACCCTTTATGATTACTGACATAAGATTTGGGTCCTGGTCCGCTTCCCTAAAAACATAGGAAATAGGACGTAAAAAACGATCAAATAGGATAACAGTATTTTCAAACAGTTGATAAAGCATTGTTGTTATTCCATCAAAATTATGATCATCTACCGTTTCCTTCACAAGCGCTTGTTGATACTTGATAAGGGATTGAAGCTTTTTTTTATGACTTTTTTCATTATTAAAAAGCCCTGCATTTTCAAGAATGCTTGAAAAGTATTTTGATAGCAGCTCCAGTATTTTTAGATCCTCATCTTGAAAAACATCCCCTTTTATCTTCTCGATATGTAATACTCCCATTGGCTTTACTCCCATAACGATGGGTACGGTCAATTGCCGGCCGCCAATGGTCTCTAAAAACGGGAAGTGATCTTTCAAAATGTAGTGATTCATCAGGATTGTTGCATCGGGCTCGATTTCCCCAAAAAATGGTTTTTGTAATTCAAGACAATCGAGAGAAGCATTGTATAAATAAATACATGCTAAATCTGCATCTGTTCCTGTTCCTGCTCTAGTTGTTAATTCATGAATATGTTGCTCAATCGGCGTACCAAGTGAAAAATTTTGACTGATCCATTCAATGCCTTCTACTTTTCTTAACTGCGCTTCTTTTTGTCTTGTAATAGATATGGCTAAGGCAATATCCTGTCCAAAGTCTTCAAATGTTTTTTCCATATCTAAAAGAGGAACATAGTTTAGAAAACCAAGTACACAAAAACCATAATGATGATGATCATCTTTTAATGGAACACTAAACCATGTTTTGACCTCGTTTTGTTTTAACATGTCTGCAAACCTGCATCCAACGTGTTGAGATTCATCCGTTAGACTATATCGCATAAGTTTAGCGGAGCATTCTTCTACAAGAAGCGGAAACGCATTTGTGACAGAAGGAATATGACCGCTCCATGCCTTTGGGATAAAGAGGTTATCTTCTTTTATAATCACTCCAACAAAGTCACAATATAATTCCAGTCGAAAGGAATCGGTTAAGTATTGTAACGCCTCTTCCTCTGTATTCACTTTGATCAGTTGTCGTGCCGTCTTACGTAAATGTGTTTCGATTCGCTCCATTAATGCATCCTGCTTAGAAACTGACACTTTTGCTCCTCCTTTCTTTTAACATCTTTTATTTCCCCCTAACTATTTCCTATTACTCTACTTGATAAAATCGAATCTGGACCTCTGATGGTTTTCGAATCCCTTCTCCAATAAAAATCATTTTATTAAGAAAATCGTACTTTTTACTTCCTGTTTCAAATACTGGACTCGTTTTAAAATAATAAGAATCATCGGGCACCTCTTCTCCCCGTATAAGCTTATCGATAATCTCTTTTGGGCCATGTCTGTAACCTTTGTTGACTACATAGATTGGAACTCCGTCATCAGTTTGAATCGTATAATGAGCAAGAGCTTCTGTTACACCATCCTGCCGTAAAATTTGATAATCTGCCCCACGAAGGACCTTTCCTTTGAGCAGATCTCCTTCGAAACTGCCGCCAGTAATCGGAATCACCCTCCTATGTCCTTTTCCGCCATCCCCAATTTCAATCGGATTTTCTACCTGTATATGAGCTGTAAATATATGATTTAAGTGCAAAGTCAAGTTTATAACCTCCAATTTAGTTAAAGATCACAAAACATTATCTGAATATTTTAAATCTTACACCAACACAATCATTTCAACAAGCTTTTAAAAGTGAAGCCAGGTACACTCATGTTTGAAATCATGAACGATCCTGGCTTGTTTATATACCTTGAAATCATTATTTTTGTCTATTAGGAAAAGATAATATTCCATTTAAAACCTTATGATGCAAATTTTATTTTTAACATTTTACATTTTAATCACTAAAGGAGACTTAATCGCATCCATCACCATGGAGGCTGGTAAATTATTATTGATCAACTGAACCATCACCTTCATATAAGGATGGATATGGTGAAAATATTTCTTATACCCTGCACATAAATAATTGAGGCCGGGTTCTCCGCTTACTGATTTCTGAAAACGACGTTTCGGGCATTCTCCATGACAAGCAAAACGGACCTCACAGGATTGACACTCTTTTGGTAAGTCTGCCTTTTTGCTGGCACCAAATGCCTGCTGCTCTTTAGAATCAATCATCTCGTCCGGCTGATCGCTTACAATATTACCAAGCTTATAGGAAGGATAGACATAGTGATCACATGAATAAACATCTCCGTTATGTTCCATGACAACCGCCTGTCCGCAGCTCTTGGAAAATATACAAATATTTGACTCTAATCCAAGCCAAGAGGTAAGAGCCCACTCAAAATTCATAACATGAATATCCCCTACATCCTTTCTTACCCATTCTTCAAAAATTTGAATAAGAAAGTCCCCGTATGTCTCAGGTTCTACTGTCCATGCAGTCACTTCCCGGTGGACATTATCTTGTTTAGGAGAGGAAGGAGCTGCATGCCGTAACCCCCAGCCTTCCGCCTCTGTATTCGATGTCCTTTCTACAATCGGTATAAATTGAATAAAACGAACTCCTTGTTCCTTAAAAAAACGATAGATTTCAAGTGGAAATTTAGAAGATTCCTTTGTTACACATGTTAGTACATTAAATTCAACCCTGTACTGCTTTAGTAAAGATAGTGCTTTCATGACTTTATGGAACGTTGGCCTTTGTCCTCTATCCACTCGGTA
Source organism: Niallia oryzisoli (assembly GCF_036670025.1). NCBI lineage: Bacteria > Bacillati > Bacillota > Bacilli > Caryophanales > Bacillaceae > Niallia > Niallia oryzisoli. The sequence goes on from NZ_CP137640.1 coordinate 4,256,120, forward strand.
CCGATCATGTATAAATTTGGGCCCGTCTAAACTCAATCCTACCATAAATTGGTGCTTTGCCAGGAATTTACACCATTCCTCATCTAAAAGGGTGCCATTCGTCTGCAAGGAGTTCTCTATCTTTTTCCCATTAGCATATTTCTTTTGAAGTTGAACCACTTTTTTGTAAAAATCTAAGCCAATTAATGTAGGCTCCCCACCTTGCCATACAAACGGAACTTCCGGCGTCCTTTGCGTATCAATATACTTCTTTATGAAGCTCTCTAAAACCTCGTCAGACATTCGGAATGCTGGATTTCCCGAAAATAAGGCTTCCTTTTCCGTATAAAAACAATATTCACAATCCAGATTACAAATTGGACCTGTTGGTTTTGCCAGAATATGAAATCCCTTCTGGGCCTGTGTAAGTTGTTCCATAAAGTCCTCCTTCGTTGCGTTACTGTGTTATTCTAACGTTAATCATTCATTAAATGATATTCAACCTTATTAATCTTACCGCTAAATTTGAAGTCCTTCCCTTTTCCGTAATCCGGACTTACTGGTCGCAGCATATCTCTTCCAATATCAAGACCTTCTTCAGCAAGCGTTGCTTTAAAAGTTTTTGGCATCTCCACTTCCCCAACCTGTTTTCCATTGATCATTAGGAAAGCTTTCCCTTGTAGATTACCAGTCTTCTGGAATTCGAACTGAATGGTAGATTCCCCCACAGGTACTTTTTCTTTCGAAACCATTTTATAAACCGTTCCTAAAAGATTGTATTCATATACAAGCTTGTCGTCTTTTATATATAGTGTATAGCCGCTTAGATGGTCTCCATGTGCCACAAGAACCCCGTCGGTCTTCTTTTCTTTACGATCAATCGTGGCCATAATTGTGTAGGAACGATTTTGAATCTTTGGAGCAGCGTATGTTCCGATGTGCTCCATTCCTTGATAATACGCAAACTGATTTCGGTTATTCACCGCTTTTGGATTTATATAGCCTCTAACTTGGCTTGTTTCAAATTCATAAGGTAACGCGTCATATTTTTCTGCTTCCTCGTACCAGAGCTTCTCTAGTTCCTTTATTTTATCTGGATACTTTTCTGCTAGATTGTTAGACTCTGTAAAGTCGTTCATACGATACAATTCCCATTTGTCATTTTCATATGGTTCCCCTTGCTTATGGTAGGTGACTGCCTTCCAATCGCCATCTACAATGGCACGGCTTCCATAAATGGAATAATACTGTCTTATTCTGGTTGTAGGAACATCCGAATTCTCAAACGAATAAGTCATACTTGTTCCATGCATTGGCATCTGTTTAATTCCTTGATACGTTTCTGGCACCTCTACATCTATAATATCCAATACGGTCGGTGTAATATCTATAACATGATGATACTGTGTCCGAATCTCCCCACGATTCTCTTCGTTAATCCCTTCCGGCCAATGGATAATCAGCGGTACACGAGTCCCTCCATTATGAAGTGATTGTTTGTAATTTTTAAAAGGAGTGCTGCTCACTTGTGCCCAACCAAGCGGATAGGCTGCACGTACTTCAGGACCACCAATTTTATCCTTAACTGCGATTAAATCTTTTGTTTCTGTCGGATTCCCATTGATATAATTTAAAAATGAAATCGAACCGTTTGAACTTTCCCTGCTTGCACCATTGTCGGACACAAGTACAATCATGGTATTATCAAGTTCCCCCATCTCTTTTAACCGGGATATGAAACGGCCGATTTGGTCGTCGGTGTGAGTCATAAAACCAGCATAGGCTTCTTGGAATCGTGCATATAACTCCTGTTCTTCTTTGGAAAGTGAATCCCATGCTTTAATCTCTGGATCCCGCGGGATAAATTCCGTATCTTGCGGAATAATTCCCATTTCCTTTTGCCGCTCAAAACGCTCTTTCCGAATTTCATCCCAGCCCTTATCATAGACCCCTTTATACATATTTATATATTCTTCAGGCACTTGAATCGGTGAATGAGTAGCACCAAAACCTAGATAAAGATGAAATGGCTTGTCAGGGGTAACAGAAACTTGATCTGTTACAAATTGAATGGCATGATCGACAAAATCCACCGATATATGATAATCCTCTTTTTCTGGCGGTTCTACCATATGATTATCGTAGACAAGTTCAGGGGCAAATTGGTCGGTATGACTCTCCAAAAACCCGTAAAAACGTTCAAATCCTTGTCCCAAAGGCCAGTTATCAAATGGACCTGCTGGGGTTATTTCATGAAGCGGGGCAGCATGCCATTTTGTAACGGCAAATGTACTAAAACCATTTTCCTTTAGAATTTCTGCTGATGTGGCTGCTTCCGGCTTAATTCGTGCCTGTGTATGACTTTCCGGACCTAAATCAAAATTCGCTACACTTCCCATCCCAACAGAGTGATGGTTTCTCCCTGTTAAAAGAGATGCCCTTGTCGGAGAACACATAGGATTCGCATGAAAGTTATTGTACCTTAGCCCATCACTTGCTAGTTGATCCATATTTGGTGTCTTTATTTCAGATCCATAGCTGCCCAAATCAGAAAAACCTGCATCATCTAAAACAATATATACAATATTGGGCTTTTCTTTTGGAGAGGTAAATTCATCCTTGATAGGTTTCTCTACCTTTTCAGACCCTATAGCCGTCTTTTCTTTTCCTATTAAAGCAGTAGTTGTAATGGAAGCGGCTACCATCGAGCCAACTGCAGTCACTTTCATCAGTGAAGATACTTTATTCGGTAATTTCAAGTTTGTTCAACTCCTAATCTCTATTTCTTATATAAATATCGTTTTCATGACATCTATTCATCTATCAACTAATGAAGACTCACTCAATGGTTCTCTAAACTAACAATCCCAGGAATCAGCTCTCCCGGGAATGTTAGATTGTTATATTGGCTATTCCGCAATGGTCATTTCTTTATTTGAGCTTGAAACTGTTTTCCCTTCTTGTTCTTGCTGGCCCTTATTATAGTTTCCATGCTTCTCTTGAACAAACAGCATGGCCAAACCGCCAAGAACTGCGGCAGTGGCAATGGCAGCAAAATTATACTGTGGCGCAAGACCTATCGTTAGTAAAATCCCTACAAACGTTGGTGCCACAATTCCTCCCAAACGGCCAAATGCCATTGTACTTCCAAGAGCGGTTGAACGCATATTGCTCGGATAATACTGGGAAACAAACGCATTTGACAAATTCTGTAAACCGACTGATGAAGCACCGACAACGGAAATAAGCGCAAAAACAATAAAGATACTTTTTGAAAAGCCGATTAAGGATAAAGCAATGGCCCCGCTAAAGAATAAAGGAACAAGTACCTTTTTAAATCCAATCTTGTCCACTAATGGACCAAAGATGACTGTACCTAAAATGGCACCAATTTGCATAACAGCTGTTAGGGCAAGACTTGAGCTTAGATCATAGCCTACTTCCATCATGAGGGAAGGTAACCATGTATTCATCGAATAAATTAAGACGAAAGCGCTAAAGCAAGAAATCCAGAACATGATCGTACTGACTCCACGCTTTTCCCCGAAAAGCTTGACAACAGGAGAGCCTGCTTCTTTAGCTGCTGGTTTTACAAAATGAATTTCTGTGACATTTTTTAGTTGAGAGTCGATTCTCCCTAGTGTCTTCTTAGCCTCGACAAGTTTTCCTTTTTGTACCAAAAACTCAATTGACTCTGGAATACTCTTTAGTAAAAAAGGAATAAATAAAATAGGAATTCCCGCGATCCAGAATACCGCTTCCCAGCCAACAGTCGGGATCAAGGAACGACTTGTTAGTGCTGCAGTCATGGCTCCTACGGAATAACCGCAAAAGATGAAAGATACAATAGCAGTACGTACACGCTTAGGAGAAAATTCAGTTGCAAGGGCAATGACATTTGGCATAACGCCTCCAAGACCAATACCTGCTATCACACGAAAGATCGTAAATAAAACAGGACCATTCGCAAAACCGGATAAAAGGGTGAAAAAGCTGAATAAAAAGGTTGTTAATAAAATGATTTTCTTACGACCCAGCTTATCAGAAAGAATGCCAAAAAGGATGGCTCCTATCGCTGTTCCGATAACCGTATAGCTTCCAATTGCGCCTGCTGTTACACCCGATATCCCCCATTCCTTTATAAGTGACGGAACAACCGCTCCATAAATGACGACATCGTACCCATCAAAGGTGATAACCATAAACAGCCAGAATATTAGAAGAACATGAAACGAATGAATACGACTTCTATCAATGACATTCATTGGGTTGATCTTTTGCATTAAATAGCCTCCCTGTTTGGAATTATTTATCTCTATTCATTTCTTTATAAAGGTAACCGCTTTCAATCACCCTTTCCTTTTATAAATATTCAGAATTTTCATAAACCAATTATAATCAATCCAAACCAAGTTTTTTTATCCGCTTATTATAGGAAATAGAAAAAATATTTTCGATTGTTTTGTAGCATATTTTTTTAAGGAAATATGGTCATTCTATTTCTTTACAAAAAGTTAAATAAAAACAGATAAAAAAACAATTGACATTGTTAAACTAGAATTATATGATAAATCTATAAATTAAATCGTTTCTCCTAAAGGGGAGTAGCTTTTACAGCAAAGTCGTCAATTCGGAGTTTGTAAACTCTCGGCTTTGTTGGCAACATTTGTTGTTAGCAAGACCTTTACCTGCACTACAGGTAAGGGTCTTTTCTATTATCAGGCCTTTACCATCACAACCGGTAAAGGTCTTTTATTTTTCAAAGCCTTTACCAACTTTGGTAAGGGCTTTTCAATTTAATTAAAGAGAAATTAATAATTGGAGGATTTATTCATGCTATTAAGAAAAACATTGTCACTTTTAGGTGTAGGTTCCGCAAAAATTGATTTAGTTTTGGAAAAAGAGACGTATGCTCCCGGTGAAAAGGTTTCTGGCTATTTCTTTCTGAAGGGCGGTACGGTGGATCAAACCATCAAAGGGATTCATTGTGATTTGATTATGGTCGATACGGATACAGAGCAGGAAACAGTGGTTGACACCAAAACAATCTTAACTTCAAAGGAGATACAAGCAAACCAGGAGGAGAAATTATCGTTCACTTTCACCATTCCCGAAGATTCTGAACGATCAAAGAAGAACCGATATTATTACTTTAAATCAAAGCTTGTTTTTCAAGAAGGGATGGAAAGTAAAGACCATGACATCATTCATTTAAAACCATCATTAAAAGATAACTAGTAAACTCTAGGAGGATGAATCTATGGAACTATCCATTTTATTTGAATACACATGGGTATTATTATTATTAATTGCGATTGAGGGTTTGCTGGCAGCTGATAACGCGCTTGTCTTAGCCATTATGGTTAAGCATCTGCCGGAGGAAGCCAGAAAAAAGGCATTATTTTATGGATTGGCAGGCGCCTTTGTCTTTCGTTTCGGTTCCCTCTTTGCGATCTCCTTCCTTGTCGATGTATGGCAGGTTCAAGCAATTGGGGCACTCTATCTATTATTCATTGCCATCAATCATATCGTTAGAAAAGTGTTTCTGAAAAAGGAAAAAGACAAAGAAGAGGTTGAAAAGAAAAAATCAGGCTTTTGGGGAACCGTCTTCAAAGTAGAATTAGCCGATATAGCATTTGCTGTTGACTCTATTCTTGCTGCCGTTGCCCTTGCTGTCACCCTGCCAAATACAAGCATGCCAAACATCGGAGGACTTGACGGAGGTAAATTCCTTGTTATTTTTGCTGGTGGAATCATTGGCTTAATTATCATGCGTTTTGCAGCAAACTTCTTTGTTAAGCTGCTTCATACTCGACCAGGCCTAGAAATTGCCGCTTTTCTCATCGTCGGCTGGGTTGGTGTAAAGCTTACCATCTACACCCTAGCACATCCGGAATTAGCGGTATTACCGGAAGGCTTTGCTACATCCCCAGAATGGAAAATTACATTCTATATCGTTCTCTTATTAATTGCAGCTGGCGGATGGTTCTTTACCAAAGATAAAAAGAAAGTCCCTGCCAATCATTAGAAAGATGTCAGGCACCGCAAATGGACATTTACATGCATTTGTGGTGCCTGACACCCTACCTTACATAATACCAAATCCCGTTTTCCTCTGTTCTCTGACACAATCCCTTATTGATTAAATAAACTAAATGCGAGAGTGTCTCACCGATCGCAAATCGTAATTCATGAATAGTTAAATTTTCGCGAAATAATTGTTCACAAACTTGAAAGGCAGTTTTTGGCTGATCCAGGAGCGTAAGTATGAACTCCAGCCTTTCATGATGATGTTTTTCTAATTCCTCTACACGTTGATGGAATTGACTAAAGGGCTCTCCGTGTGATGGAATCACATATTCGACATCTAAAGAACGCATTTTGGATAATGACTGAAAATAGGATTCTAACGGATTACTGTCTCCTGTACTACGTAAGGATATATTCGGTGTAATTTTTGGAAGAATATGATCAGTTGATAGAAGTACTTTCTTCTCTTTGTTATAAAGGACAAATAAACCATCCGTATGGCCAGGCGTTTCTATTACCTCGTATGGATAGTTTCCAAACATAATAGTATCTCCATCCTTTAAATAGCCGGAAACCTTAGGAAGTGGAAAAACTAAAGGATCTGTCAAACTACTTAATTTATTAATTGTCTTATGATCGACCCCACAACTGATATATCTTTGATGTAAGATCTTAGACGAATCATCACTCCATAATAATGGACTTAGGACTGCATCCGTTTCAGACATCCAAACCAGTGCATTTGTTTCCTTTTGAAGCTGCCCAGCATAGCCAATATGATCTGGATGACAGTGACTGATGATGATATCTGTAATATTTTTCCCTGTAAGATGAGGCCTCCAAGTTTCAATGGCTTTTTCATTATGCAGTCCTGTATCAAGTATCTTCCAGCCCTCTTCCCCTTTTGCTAAAAAGCAGTAGATATGGTCGAGTTTAAAAGGCAGATCGATCTTAATTCTTTGTATTCCCAATACCTTTAACAAAATCATTCCTCCAATTTTTCATTTATTAATTCCTATTATAGTTTAATTTTCAAACTATTCTATCATCAATTATTATGAATATTTTTTACTTTTTTCGTAAATTTTAGAGAAATTAAATCATCGCTGGTACTATGCGGCAGGTATATTTACAGAAAGTGTAAAAATTAAACATAAAGAAAAGGACGGCTGTTCTATACCCTATCTGGCAGAACGACCGTCCCTTCTAATTCCTCAAGAATCTCTACTCTTGAGTTTGTTCAGTAAGATCCTCAGTTTTTTGATGCTAAAATGGTAAGTGATTAATTCCTAATTCAGCTAGTTCTGCTTGGGCTTCTTCAATTAAAGATTGTGCTTTCTCTTTTGTGTCCTCATCTAAGCCAGCTAGCATATCCATTTTTCCCACTTTCTCAGGCAGCTCTATCCCTAATTCCGCTAATTGCGCTTTTGCTTCTTCTTTTGTGATCGTTCCTTCTTTTTTCTGTTGCATGATAGATTGTGCTTTTTCTTTTGTTACATCATCTAAACCAGCGAATAGGTCCGCCTTAGCACTGCGCTCAGGTAGCTCTACTCCCAATTCTGCTAATTGTGCTGTTGCTTCTTCTTCTGTAATGGTTCCATCTTTTTTCTGTTCCATAATCGATTTCACTTTTTCTTTTGTTGCTTCATCCAAGCCGGCAAACTTATCCATTTTTCCTGTTCGATCAGGCAGCTCTACTCTCAGTTCGGCTAATTGCGCTTTTGCTTCTTCTTTTGTGATTGTTCCGTCTTTTTGCTGCTCCATAATGGCTTGAGCCTGTGCTTTTGTTTCCTCATCTAAGTTGGCAAACATGTCCTTTTTCCCGCCCCGTTCAGGCATCGTTACTCCAAGTTCTGCTAAGTCTGTTTTTAATTGGTCCATAATCGTCTGAGCCTTTTCTTTTGTTGCTTCATCTAAAGTTGAAGTCCCTTTATCTGTTGTAGCTGTTGCGGCAGTAGTAGCATCGGTAGCTGCCAGAGCTGACATGCCAGCACCCAATATTCCAAACGATAATGCACCTGTCATAACTAAAGAATATAATTTCTTCTTTTTCATGTTAGATACCTCCAATTATTTTTTTTTACTGTTCGAACAACCATCTTGGCCTGCCCGAACAGTCCTAGGTTAGCTGATAGATTCATCATATCCATGAAATATGAACAAGTTATGACCAAACTATTAAAGAGTTCATAAACTTTTTTTCGAAGCATGGGACGGTTCTTCTGCTTCTTTGAATGCAGAAGAACCGTCCCCATGCTTCCTTTTATTCAAATATTTTTTTAAAAAATTTTTAACTATGTGATATTATAATAGTTAAAAATTTATATTTTTTAATTATTATTACAGCTTTAGACGGAGGGGAAGAAATTGAATAAAGAAAAAACAGCGATTATTGTTGGCGGTGGAATCGGCGGGCTTGTTACTGCTCTTAAACTTCACCGCGTTGGTGTGTCAGTCCGTGTATTTGAAAGTGTAGAAAATATTAAAGCATTGGGAGTTGGGATTAACCTATTACCGCATGCTGTTCGAATTTTAACTGAATTGGGGCTGGCAGACAACCTGAAGAAAATAGGTATTCCTACTGCTGAATTAAATTATTATAACAAGTATGGCCAGCAGATTTGGCATGAGCCAAGAGGTTTGAATGCAGGCTATAAATGGCCGCAATATTCGATTCATCGCGGTCGTTTACATATTCTGCTATTGAATGCAGTAAAGGAACAGATTGGAGAAGACGTTATTTTTACTGGTCATCATCTAAAATCCTTCCAATCCTTTGATGATGGCGTGGAAGCCATCTTTGAAAACAAAAAAACGAGTGACATTGTTGGAACGTACCGCGGTGATTTCCTTATTGCTGCAGACGGTATTCATTCGATCGTCCGTAAACACTTCTACCCTAATGAAGGACTGCCTAAATTCAGCGGCCGGATTTTATGGCGCGGCATTACAGAATCTACTCCATTTTTAACCGGAAAGTCCATGATCATGTCTGGATTCCAGGATCAGAAATTCGTTGCTTATCCTGTTTGTCCGGAAACAGCCGCAAGAGGCCGTTCCCTTGTCAATTGGATCGCTGAACTTTCTGTCTCTGGTGAAGTTCCTCCGCGCAGTGACTGGAATAAGAAAGTAGAAAAAGAAGTTTTTGCACCTGCATTCTCGGAATGGGATTTTGGCTGGCTAAATGTACCAAAGTTAATCGAAGAAACAGATACCGTATATGAATTCCCAATGGTGGACCGCGACCCGCTTCCGCAATGGACGTTTGGCAGAGTAACGCTACTTGGTGATGCAGCACATCCAATGTATCCAATCGGATCGAACGGTGCTTCACAGGCGATTCTCGATGCCGATGCATTAGGACAAGCTTTCGTTGATCAGCCGACGGTAGAACTCGCATTGACTGCGTATGCAAATGCCCGCATGGAACCAACTGCTAACATTGTTCTGACCAACAGACAGAACGGTCCGGAAAGCGTCATGCAAATTGTTGAAGAACGGGCACCGAATGGATTTACGAACCTGCATGATGTGATCTCACAGCAGGAGCTCGAGGATATTGCAAACAAATACAAACAAATTGCCGGCTTTGACCGTCAAACACTAAATAACAAAACAGAAGGGGTTGTCAAATGATTGAACATATTGTGTTAATCAAATTTAAGAACGAATTAACAGATGCCCAGCTGGACGACCTGATTCAGAAAACCTTGAATTTAAAGGACTATATTCCGGGAATTATCGATATTCAGCAGGGACGTAACTTTTCTAATCGCAGCAAGGGATATGAGATTGCCTTAACAGCACGTTTAACTGACCGTGCCGCATTAGAAAACTATCTTCCACACCCAAAACACCAGGAACTCCTCTCCCATCTCAAAGAATTAGAACTAGAGGATATCATTGTTGTAGATTTTGAAATTTAATAAAAAAGGTGTCAGGCACTTCAAAAGGACAAAATACATGAAAATGTCCATTTGTGGTGCCTGACACCCTATTTATTACTTGGATGGCAAAAGCAGTCCAAGGTGTGGTCGTTAATCATACCGACTGCCTGCATGTAGGAGTAGCAGATGGTGCTGCCGACAAATTTGAAGCCGACTTTTTTTAGCTGTTTGCTCATTTTATCACTCAGTTCGTTGGTAACCGGTACCTCTTCTTTCGTCTTCCACTGGTTCACAATCGGTTTGTGATCGACGAAACCCCAAATATAATCGGAAAATGAACCATACTCCTCTTGAATTCGCAAAAATGCTTTTGCATTTGTGACGACGCTTTGAATTTTTAACTTATTCCGCACAATTCCTTTGTCTTCCCTTAATGCTTCTAACTTTTCATCACTGTATTGAACAATTTTTTCCGCATCAAAATGATCAAAAGCTTTACGGTAATTTTCTCTTTTTTGTAAAATCGTCCACCAGCTAAGTCCTGCCTGTGCACCTTCCAGGCACAGCATTTCGAATAACATTCTATCATCATAAACGGGCACGCCCCATTCCTGATCGTGATACTCGATATATAATGGCTCATCCGTTACCCATGCACATCTTTTCATCCTGTACTTTCCTTCCATCATACATTTTTTAGACGAACTGTAATCTATTTTCCGACCCTAATCAACCTGGCAGTTCCACTGACTCCGTATTCTTCACCGTTTGTACCTTGTTAGGCTCAGGAAGCAAGAAGTTCATAATGGCGGCTGCCGCTAAGATAAAGATTGAAATATATAAGGAGATGTTATAATTTCCTGACATATTATAAAAATAACCTGGTACATATGCACCCAATGCCGAGCCTACCTGATGGCTTAATGACAAGCACCCTACGATAAAGCCAATGGAATATTTCTTAAAATATTCAGCCGCTAACAATTGCGTCGGTGCAACGGTTGCAAAGTCAACTAATCCAAAAAGGGCCGCGAAAATCAACATTAATACCGGATTGTGAGAATAGACAAGAATCACAATCGATAAAGCACGGGTAAAGTATAAGAATACAAGCAGTTTTCGGCTGCTCCAATAATCAATGATCACACCCGACAAGAGGATTCCAATAATATTAAAGGCTGCTAGGATACTAACTGCAGCACTCGTGACGGTTGTAGAAAATCCATGATTATGCGATAAAGGGATCAAGTGTGTATCCATTAACCCCGTTGTCGTAAAGCCGCATACAGCAAAAGGCAGCAACAGGAACCAAAAGTGTCTTTTCCGCAATACTTCCCCGATTGAAAAATTTGTCTCAGGCTTGTCCTCAAGCTTGATGTTTTCTTCCTTCACAAGGCCCCCAATAGGCTCCATGCCTTTATCTTTCGGATGATTTCGCAAACAAAGCAGAACGACTGGAAAGACAATGATTATTAAAAAGACACCTAATAATAAATTCGTCATTCTCCAATCAACATATTGGATTAATAGAAGAGAGCCCGGAACAAGCAGCATTTGCCCAAACCCAAAGCCTGCCTCCAAAATTCCTAATGCCAGTCCGCGTTTTTTATTGAACCAATTCATGACGAGCACGGTACCTGCCACATTCGATGCCCCGCCAACGCCAAGCGAAACAAACCCATAAAGAACAAATAATTGCCATGGCTGATTCACAAATGTAATAAAAAAGAAACTGATTCCCACTAGTAAAGTACTAACTGATATGATCAGACGGGCTCCATATTTATCTACAAGTCTGCCGATAAATGGCTGCGAAATTCCATAAATAACAAAGCTTAAAGCGGAAATAATTGAGGTCGTTCCTCTATCCATGGAAAGATCCTCTTCCCAAGGTCCTACAAAGGCACCAAAAGCCAAGCGCCCGCCCTGGACAGCTAAAAAGGATAGGAACGTAACAAAAACGATAATCCAGGCATAGTGTAATTTATTTTTTTTCATATTAACTCCTTTCTATAGTAGTCAAATTTTCTTATGTGATTATTTAGACATTTTCCACTCTTTTATTTTATCGTGAAATAGCACTCTCTTCAATTGAGCTTTTTGGCAAAAAGGAAAATCCACCCAAATTGGGTGGATGATAATAGTCTATTCATCTCTATTCTTGTTTCGCACTGGCATCCCCTAATGCCTGTTTTACTTTGATATAGACCTCTAATGCATGCAATTTTTGCAGGAGATAATGTATAAAGCCAAACATAAGACTAATCATAAAGGCAGAATCTAATACACTTGCAGAATCAGAGAACTTTGAACCAATGCCTAAAATAAGAAAAAAGAGAATGATGCACACGATGATATTTGAGATTCCTAAACTGTTATAGATATTATATATTTTCAGATTTCGTTCGTAGCTTTCTTCTTCCCTTGAATATTTCCAATAAAGAATTGACGAAGCTAATTTTAACATTTGATTCACTTACTTTCCTCCAAATCTTTTGATACGGAACAAGAAAATTATATCGCAAAAGCATAATGATTACTACTTATCATATATTTCAGCAATTATTCTGGCAGTTTCATTTTTATGAATAAGTTTTTCCCCTTGTGAAAAAGATAGATTAAGGTTAGGATGCAAAAAAATCATTTTCACAAATGAGAGGGATGTATGATGAAGCTCAACATGGTAAAAAAAATGTGTTTCCATGATAACAACGTTTTTATTTTTATTTGGAGCAGCAGGTATTACTTCGTCCGTACAGGCTCAGGCTCAATCCCAACCAAAAACGGAAGCAACATCAGAAAATGCACTAAGACCTATTATTATTCAGGCTCCTATGCCGATTGAAGGGGAAAACTTTGCTAAAAAGCTGCAAAACGTAAAAGAAGAAAAATCAGGCAGCTTTATTTTTTTGATTGGAACCCTTGATCACTATCCGGTCATCGTCACAAAAACGGGAAAGGGAATGGAAAACACAGCAGCAGCAACCGCAGTTGCGATTGAACGCTATAATCCCATTGCCATTATCAATCAAGGAACATCAGGCGGGCATGATGCAAGTTTAAATGTGTTTGACATAGTATTAGGAAAAAGAGTAACAAACATCGGTTCAATGAAAACTCCGGAACTAGCTGAAGGAGAAGGCAGTGATCCGTTTAAATGGATTCCTATGGACCTCTTGGCCTCTGAAGGAAGTGCAGGAGAAGATCCCAGCGCTGAAAAAATTCGTTACTTTGACGGCGATCAAAAGCTGCGAATGCGGTGAAAAATAACTACACAAAGGGAAAAGTGGTCGAAGGAACAATTGGTTCCGCTGATTTATGGAATAATGAAGTCGACCGCATCAAATGGTTCCATGAAAAATACGGAACATCAGTAGAGGAAATGGAAGGTGCCTCCGCTGCCCAAATTGCAGGTGCCTACAACGTACCATTCTTAGATATCCGCATCCAATAATAAAATGAATCAAGGAAAATATAATCCAAACACAGCGGCAGACAATCAAGAGTATGTGTTTGAAGTGGTAAGACAATATATATCGATGATTAAGTAAGAGCAGGGCTGTCCCACAAGGTGTCAGGCATCCACAATGAATCTATATCCATTACGATTATACGTAAAGTGATATAGAAACTACATTGTGGTGCATGACACTTTTTACTTTTTTCTCCAAATGCTTTGTGTTTTCATAAATTGAACTACAATTTCGCCGATTTGCCTGCCCAGCCTTAGACCTTCATCGTTGTCTATGTTGAAATGTACACCTGCGTATAACCTTGAGAGAGCACATTCTTCTGCAATTTTTTTGATATCAGCTGATTCTCTTGGAAAGATATAACTCATGATGACTTCTGAACAACCTGCTACTGTTGCATGGGCAGACGGATAAGATGGAAACCGAGGCGTGAACATGACAGTGGATAGATTATGATCATATTGATTGGGGCGTGCAACATCCCAAAGAAATTTGAAGTACCAAGACATGACAAAAGCATCGTTGACGGCTGCATGAAACAACGCCAACACTCTGGCAGTCATCGGGGAACCCATTCGATATTTTTCAGCTAAACGGAAAAGGAACCTAGTCATTTTTTCCGTTGCTTCCCCAGTTCCCCAATACTGGGCAATGCGTTTTTGTTCGGGAGTTAGGGAGACTTGCGTTTGTTGAACGAGGGTTAATTCCGCTGTCCAATTGATCTGATTTGGATTACTAATGTTCCACACAATCCGCTGCCGAAAAGGATCAAAGAATTCATTGTTTCCTGACCGATAAATAAAAAACATCGGCCCGTTGGCTGGTGCCGGATTTCCTTGAGGCGGTACTGTATCTCCGGGGTAAGGATATTCTGACCATTTTCTATACCTTGTCGGCATAAAAATCAACCCCCAACTAATATTCTTTTACTTCCCTATGACTGATTTTCTTTGAATATGTCAATCATGCAGGCATTATGCAAAAGATTAATTGTTAGGAGGTGATCGGTACATAAGAAAAAAGGACAGGTAGAATCTATTTTAGATACTGCCTGTCCTTTTTGGAAGCAGAAGAACCGCCCCTCTGCTTCTTATTTAGATCACCTCTTCATTTTTGTTTGTGATGTTTATTTCAATATTTGTTAGAGCCTTGTCTTTTTTTATTGCTTTTGTCTCTTTATTTGTTTCAGTGCCGAAAAGTAGCTTTTCATCTTCCTTAATCCATTTGATAAAGGATGCCATCATAAGGATCATGATAAAGACTAATGGCAGAGCTGTGATAATTGTTAACGTTTGCAATGCGTTTAAGGCATCGCCATACATTAATACAATGGCAATCCCTGTTAATAAAATACCCCAGAATACACGGTACCAGCGGACAGGTTCTTCCCCGCTGCGCAAATTCTTGGAGGCTACGTCTGCCAATGTATAGGCCCCAGAGTTTACAGTTGTAGCAAGGAAAATCGCAGCTACTACTACATATAATACAGTCACAATACTTCCTAACGGCAACGCTTGTAATGATGCAAAAATAGCTGCCGGCGCACCTTCTGCATTTAGCGTCTCAATAATCGGAGCGGCACCTGTAATCTCAAAAAACATACTTGTGTTTCCAAAAACCGCAAAGGACACCCAGCAGCCGATTGTTCCACCGACTAATTGACCAAGGATCAGTTCTTTAATGCTTCTGCCCTTTGAAATTCGGGCGGCAAACATTCCTGTAAATGGTGCATAAGAGAACCACCAACCCCAATAGAAAATAGTCCATGCTTCACTAAAACCGGATTTCCCAACCGGATCCGTGTAAAGGCTCATTCTAAAGAAGTTTTGGAGCAGAATGCCGACACTGTCTGTGAATGTAGCCAAAATAAATGCCGTCGGTCCAAAAATAACTACGAAAATAGCCAATGCAAAATATAAATACAAGTTCCAATCGCTTAACAGCTTCAGACCTTTTTTCAGACCAAAGAATAAACAGATACAGAAAAAGACGGTTAGGCCTAATACAATACTTAAATTCAGTCCGGTGGACTTCTCAACACCAAACCATTGATGAATCCCTTCTGCAATCAACGGGGTTCCTAATGCTAAAGACGTTCCAATACCACCCATTAAACCAAACATAAAGCATACATCAATTACTTTTCCTAACCAGCCATCAGCACGGTCACCAATAATACCACGGCATGCGGTACTCAAGCGAACGGAATTATAGTTTCTTACATATAAAGCATAGGCAATAGGAATGGAAGGTACACAGTAGATCGCCCACGCAGAGAATCCCCAGTGAAACATTCCATAGGTTGAAGCAAACCCTGCCGCTTCCACACTGCCTGACTCTAATCCATATGGAGGTGTATCATAGTAGAAAGCCCATTCAATAATCCCCCAGTACATGATACCGGAACCTATTCCAGCTGTAAAAATAAGGGCAAGCCAGCTAAAAGTTGAGAACTCAGGCTTTTCCTTGCCAAATCGGATTTTTCCGTATTTACTAAATGCCAGCCAAAATAAAAATCCAAAGATTCCTAAACATACCCATAAATAGAATGAACCGAAATTACTTGTAATAAATTTTAATACTCCATTTAAGAAGGCTGTCCCTTTTTCGGGATTAATTAAAATGGGCACTGTGATAACAAGAATCAGTACTAAAGCCATACCCAGGATCTGCCTATCAATCTTGCTCTCCTTATTCATACAATCCCTCGATTCATTATATTTTTAATCTTCCGAATATTCATTTCAGACCATCACATAATCTAGTCCGCATGTGATGGTCTGATGCGTATTATTTTTCTACAACCCGCTGGCCAAGAATTTCTTCCAGATAGCTCACCACTTGATTTCCAACCTGCTCGGTTGTAGCTGTTCCGCCCATATCAGTTGTTAATACCTTCCCGTCAAGCAGTACTTTTTCAATTGCCTGTAAGATGTTTTCCCCATAGTTTTCATAGCCGAAAAAGTCCATCATTTGGCTTGCTGACCAAATCGCGGCCAGTGGATTGGCAATACTCTGTCCAGCAATATCCGGTGCAGAACCATGAATCGGTTCAAACATCGATGGGTACTGGCGCTCTGGGTTGATGTTCGCACCAGCCGCCAAACCAATTCCCCCTGCAATCGCCGCGCCTAAATCGGTTAATATGTCGCCGAATAAATTCGAGGTCACAACCACTTCAAATCGTTTTGGATCCTTGATCATTAACATTGCCGCTGCATCCACAAGATAGGAAGCTGTCCGCACATCCGGGTACTCCCTGCTGACTTCTTCAAACACTTGATCCCAGAAAACCATCGAATAATTCAAGGCATTGCCTTTACTGATGCTTGTCAGTGTTTTTCCTTCTTTTCTGGCTGTTTCAAAGGCATAGCGGATAATACGCTCTGTTCCTTTGCGGGAAAAGACGCCATTTTGCAGGACAACTTCATTTTCTTTCCCTTTAAAAAGCCAATCCCCTGCCCCTGCGTATTCCCCTTCACTATTTTCACGAATAAACAGCATGTTCACATCTTCACGATTCGTATCCTTTAATGGACATGGGGCCGCTTCCAATAAGGTGATCGGTCTGATATTCACATATTGGTCAAAGCCCTTTCGAATTCTTAACAATAAATCCCATAATGAGATATGGTCAGGCACACCCGGATAACCGACTGCCCCAAGGTAAATCGCATCGAATTCTTTTAATTTATCCATACCATCGTCATCCATCATGACACCGTGTTTTGTATAATATTCACAGCCCCACGGGAATTCCGTAAATTCAAATTGAAAGGTTCCATCAACTTTAGCAGTTTTAGTAAGAATTTTAATTCCTTCCCGAATCACTTCCGGCCCAATTCCATCACCTGGAATGGAGGCAATTTTAAATGTTTTCATCGCTTGTCTCCTCTTCATGTTGATCATTGATTACACGTTTTGATTCCAAACAATTAATTTCAATTCTGTCATTTCTTCAATGGCATATTTAATGCCTTCTCTGCCTGTCCCGCTTTCTTTGACACCGCCGTATGGCATATGATCGACGCGGAATGTCGGGATGTCATTGATTAGAACAGCGCCTACCTCCAATTGCTCCGCAGCTGTCAATGCCTGCTTGATATTCTCTGTGTAGATGCCCGCTTGCAAACCATAGCGTGAATCATTGACATACTGGATAGCCTCTTCAACCGAACTCACTTTGTTCACGATGACAATCGGAGCAAAAACTTCCTGGCAAGATACCTTTAACGTTGGATGAACATTAGTTAAAATTGTCGGCTCTAAAATGCCTTCCTGTGTCTGCCCACCCGTTAAAACAACGGCACCCTGCTGACGTGCCTCCTCAATCCAATTAAACGCCCGTTCTGTTTCATTTTTTGAAATGAGCGCAGATATGTCAGTCTCCGGATCAAGCGGATCACCGATTTTTAACTGTTTGGTTGCTGATCCTAATTTTTCCACTAACTCATCATAAATTTCCTCATGTGCATATATGCGCTGCAGGGAAATGCATACCTGACCTTGATTTGAAAACGCACCCATGACACATCTATCTATTATTCTATCCATCTCAACATTTTTATCAACAATTACCGCAGCATTCGAGCCTAATTCCAAGGTTGTTTTCTTTAAGCCGGCTTTATTTCGGATGCCAATCCCTACTGCCGGGCTGCCTGTAAAAGTAATCATTTGCACGCGGTCATCATGGATCAACGTTTCACCTACGACGCTGCCAGAGCCTGTTACGATATTCAGAACACCGTCAGGCAAGCCCGCCTCCTGGAATAATTCCGCGATGAATAATGCAGATAATGGTGTTTGCGAAGCCGGTTTTAAAACAACTGAATTTCCTGATGCAATCGCAGGTCCTACTTTGTGTGCGACTAAATTCAATGGGAAGTTAAATGGAGTGATGGCCCCAATCACGCCAATTGGTTTGCGTACTGTGTAGCCGATCCTGCCAACGCCGCCTGGAGAAGCATCAAACGGGATTGTTTCCCCGTGTATCCGTTTCGCTTCTTCGGCAGCAAACTTGTAGGTTTCAATCGTACGGGAAACTTCAGCCTTCGCAAACGTTAACGGTTTAGCACACTCTAGCGCTAGTATTCTCGCTGCTTCATCTGCTCTTTCTGTTAATAAAGCAACGACTTTTTCTATAATAGCGGACCGTCCAAACGCAGGCATACTCGAAATCTTTTTGAAGGCCTTATCAGCTGCCGAAATAGCCTCTTTTACTAACTTCTCATCAGCCATCGCTATTTCAGCAATTTTTTCTCCCGAATAAGGTGAAAATAAATCCGAATATTTGTCAGCCTCTACCTTTTTTCCATCTATTAATAGATACTTTTTCAACTGTAAAGATTCTTGTACGTTGTTTGTCATTTTCCTAATGCCTCCAGTACCATATCGTGGAATTGAACAATCCCTTTTTCTGATTGAGAGTAAACGCCTTTATTAAATGCACGTGAGCGGAAACCGACTTGCTCTAGTTCTACCAATTCCACATCCTCCTGGCGAACCTGCTCGGCAAAAGCCACTAAATCCTTCTCTTCCTGAGTTAAATCTTCATCTCTAAAATAGTAGGTATAGACACCTAATGTTGTCTCATGGTCAATTGGAATCATTTGAATCGTGGCGATATTCCCTGGTCCCGGATAGATCGTCATCATTAAATTCGGCCATAACCAGAAGAATTCTCCACCCTGCATTTCGGCTTCATTTAAATCAACTGTACCCATTTGTTTATCCGGTTTTACAACCGTTCCTTGGACAGAATAATTTTCACAGGTAATAATTTGATAGTTTTTCATATCCAAAGTAGAAACAAATGACGGATGTGCTACATAGCAGTGATCGCATTCTAAATAGTTATCGATAAATGCCTTCCAGTTCGCTTTAATAATGCGCGTTTTTGCATTGATTCGTTTCAATTCCCCTAAGAATGGATATTTATCAAGTCGGCTATAGAAATCGCCATACGACTCACTTAGCGGCTTTGCGTTATCGTCCAGGTTAACAAAAATAAAGGATTGCATGATTTCCATTCTCACGCCTCGTAGGCAGCGATCACTAATACAGGCTGCATCCTCACCGCTGAAATTAGGCGCTTTATTAAGCTGTCCATTTAAGTGGAAGGTCCAGCCATGATAGCCGCATTGAAGAATTTTCTTTTGGCCGGATTCCTTTTTTTCCAGCTTTGTAGCCCGGTGCGGACAGACATTATAGAAGGAGCGGATTTCCCCATCCATCCCACGGGTAACAATAATTGGTTCACCTGCAACTTCTGTTGTGAAAAATTGTCCTTCTTTTTCCACCTGGCTTGTATGTCCTACCAGCTGCCATGATTTGGAGAAAATTAACTCCTGTTCTAATTCAAATACCTTTGGATCTGTGTACAAATCATATGTCATCGTTCTTTCAAATGTTTTACTCGCTTTATTTTGGACTGGATTGTAACTCATGTTTTTTCCTCCTCATTATGAATACATTTATTTTTTAAAGCTAGTACTCTCTCAAAACGGTTTCTTCAAACAGGTTTATCTGCTACATTATTCTTATTACCACCATCTTTATGTTGTAAATTACTTACTTGTCCTTTATTAATGCAAGTAGTATGCCAACTTTTAAAAAAGATTAAAAATTTATTAAAACCTTATCAAATGGGGATTTTCTATTTTTAATTTGCATATTATTATGAATTTACGGACTTTTTATTGAGTTGTTTTCAATTCACTATGAGTCAATTACAATTCACTTTTCACCTTTTATGTTCATTTATAACAGAAAATTACGAAATAGGAGGCTGACCGACATGAAGCAGTACGCAAATATTCCAATAGACATCGAAATAAATGGACATGTGCTAAAAGATATCTTAGATTATTCTTCTGATGAAATATTTGTCCTTGATGGAGAAAAGCGGATTGTTTATGTGAACCGTGTTTGTGAAAAGCATTACGGTTTAAAACCACAGGAGGTAATTGGGAAGTATAATACAGAATTATTGGAAAGGGGTCTTTGGAAGCCTTCAATTGTCCCTTTAGTTTTTAAAGAGAAAAAGCCTGTGACGATGCGGCAAAAGACATATATTGGAGCAGAACTCTTAACAACCGCTGTGCCGGTCCTGAACGATAACAACGAGATTGAGCTGATTGTGACGACCTCACAGGAGCTGCAAACGTTTATGAGTATGAAAAATGAGAAAGAAAAACCAACAGCATCAGTAGAAGAGTTTCCTAACATCATTACAAACTCAGCTAAAATGAAAGAACTTTTAAAAGTATGTGAAAAAATTGCCAGATTTGATTCAACGATTCTCATTCAAGGTGAATCGGGTACGGGAAAAAGTGTGCTTGCCGGTTATATTCACGAGATAAGTAACCGTAAGGATGAAACATTTTTAAAAATAAATTGTGCGGCACTGCCGGAGGATCTTCTTGAATCTGAGTTATTCGGGTATGTAGAAGGTTCTTTTACAGGAGCAAAAAAGAAAGGAAAAATCGGTCTCATTGAGGCTGCCAATAAAGGGACACTATTTCTTGATGAGATTGGAGAAATGCCGCTATCCTTGCAGGCAAAGCTGCTACAGGTCCTTCAGGACAAGCAATTTATTCCCATCGGCGGTCATCAAACGAAAACAGTTGATATTCGCATTATCGCTGCAACAAACCGGGACCTAGAGGAGATGGTGAAGCAAGGTCAATTCAGGGAGGATTTGTTTTACCGCTTGAATATTATTGACTTACACATCCCTTCACTTCGCGAGCGCAGAGAAGACATTATTCCTTTAGCGTATAATTTTCTCCATAAAATAAATAAAAAATATAATATGAATAAATTAATCTCACAGGAATGCCTTGATCTATTTAATCAATATTCATGGCCGGGCAACATCCGTCAGCTGGAAAATCTGATGGAAAGGCTGATCGTTACAAGTGACTCTATTATTCAAATCCAAGATCTGCCTGAAATCATTGTCGATAAAGTCACTGCCCAAATTCGCGCGGAGCTCCCGACCCATCTCGATGATGCAATTGATGAAATCAAGCGCTCCTTTGTGCGGAAATCCTATACTAAACACCGAAGCACAAGAAAAGTAGCCAAGGATTTAAATATCAGCCAAACAAGGGCTGTCAAACTGATCAATGAGTATTGTCATGATTTAATATAAAAGATAGGTTGTACACTTAAGTTCAAGGGGACGGTTTGATTGCTTCAGCCTGAGCAATCGTACCGTTCCTTTCTGTAATCAAAAACTCAAGGAAGTTTACTAAATTCCAGCCCATTTTCCTTTATTACCTCTTGAATGACTTTTAAAGCACTTAAGGAACGAGGGAATCCAATATATGCTGTGCACTGAATAACAATTTCTAAGATTTCATTCGGTGTTAAGCCCATATTCAAGGCTGTATAAGTATGTGCATAAAGTTGATCAGTTGCACCCTGTATGATAAGGGCCGTTAAGATCACAATGGCTCTTTCTTTTTTCTCCAGGCCTGACCGGCCAAATATATCGGCATAACCCGCAATAACCAAATGAGCAATATCAGGATGAAGCTGCTGCAGCTCTTCAGCGATTTTATCCCCGTTTTTCCCCATCATTCCTTTCATTATTTCAATCCCTTGATCATAACGATTATCCTTTTTATTTTCAGTCATTCTAACATCCCTTTCTTTAACCACGTTTCATTGTTGGAGGAATTTCATATGGATCCACCATAATTTCTACAACAGTAGGACCGTCGTGCTGAAGTGCTAAATCCATTGCCTGGTGAATTTCCTCGATTGTGTTACAGCGGAAACCACGAGCACCAAGAGCTTGTCCAAATAACGCCCCATTTACCGGTACTTCATATTTTGTCCCCACTTCTGTCCCTAAATTTGCAGCCATCCCTTTATTTACCATATCCAAGCTTCCATTATTTAACACTAC
Source organism: Niallia oryzisoli (assembly GCF_036670025.1). Lineage (NCBI taxonomy): Bacteria > Bacillati > Bacillota > Bacilli > Caryophanales > Bacillaceae > Niallia > Niallia oryzisoli. The sequence goes on from NZ_CP137640.1 coordinate 4,278,406, forward strand.
AAAAATCACCGGTAGATGATAATTGACTGCAGTCGAAATTTCCGTCCCATGCATTAATAGACACCCATCTCCTGTCAGGCTGATAATCGGAAGATCAGGACGTGCGGCCTTGGCTCCCACTGCATAGCAAATACCGTGTCCCATGGCTCCAAAATAGCTGTCAAAAATAAAACTGCCAGCCTCGTAGATTTCTAAATCTCGAATAGCAAAAAACGTATGGCTGCCACAGTCACTAATAATCAATGATTCTTTAGGAATTTTTTCTTGAAACGTTTTTATCGCTATACCGGCAGAAAGAAAAGGATCCTGGTAATAGTTTTCTTGATTTGACTGTACTTTCTCGATTGTTGATTCTTTTTTAACTATTCGATTTCGTGATAATTCAAGTATTTTTTCCGTATTTGCTTTGAGATCACCTAGAACTGGAATGGTTGGCACCGGGATGCTTTTTCCAATAAATGTAGCATCCAAATCAAAATGAACAATCAATTTTGGATGCATGTCTATGGTCATGCCGGCAAGGGTCATATCGGATAACCGTGTCCCCATCACGACCATGACATCAACACCCTGCATTAAATAGCTGTCAGCCTCAGAAGTTCCGCCAAGACCAAATCCCCCTAACGACAATTCATGAGTTGTCGCAAAAGTACCCTTTCCACTTGGTGTGGTCATAACTGGAATATTCCAACACTCCGCAAACTTCTGAACTTCTTCGTACGCCCTTGACGAATGGACACCCTTTCCTAAAAACAACAATGGTCTCTCTGCTTGATTCAGAACCTTAATCACTTCATCTAAATTGGAAGAAATCATTGTATGTTGCATTTTGTACGGTATCGGAATATCAAAAGGCTGTATTTCTTCCATCAGCACATCGGATGGTATATTTAAGTGCACCGGCCCTTTTATGCCTGTAAACGCTTGTTCAAGTGCATGACGGAAATACGTAGGAAACAGATCTCCTCGTTCAACAGCACGGCTGAATTTCGTTACAGGTTCAAACAAACGAACGATATCCGTTCCAAAACTGGATGCATCCTGTCCGAGAGCTGTTCCTGTTGCTTTAATAGATGGGTGACCGGTAATAAATAGGACAGGAGCATGCGAGGACTTGGCTTGAGCCGCTGATGTAATCATATTGGTACCGCCCGGTCCGGATGTACCAATAGCTACTCCTAATGTATGTGAAGCAAGCGCATATCCAGCCGCTTCATAACCGGCTCCCCCTTCAAACTTACTTAATACATATAGAAGTCCTTGCCGATCCATTTCGGCAATTAAAGGAGTTACTGCCTTTCCTGGTATACCGAACACATGTGATACGCCTAATCTTTTCAAATGCATAGAAAGCATTGATGCGACAGTAACAGTTGTTGAGTTCTCCTTTGTGGGATCTTCCTCTTTTTTACTTGTCATCATTGATGCAACTGAACCCATTTTTTTTACCTGCCTTTTGATTATTTTAATAGCCTTTGGATGATTCTTATTTTAAAAACTGCTGCTCCAATCTTTCAGCAGATAGAGGCTTACTAAATAAATAACCTTGGAATTCATCACAATTTTTGTTTATTAAATACTTTAATTGTTCCTCTGATTCAACCCCTTCAGCAATTACTCCGAGCCCTAAATTATGTGCCATTGTAATAATCGTTTCGACAATACTGGCATCACTTGAACTATTTGTAATATCTTGAACAAATGTACGGTCTATTTTTAGACGATGGATCGAAAAACGCTTTAAATAATTTAATGAGCTATATCCTGTACCAAAATCATCAATGGAAATTTGAATTCCCAATGCATGCAGTTCTTTTAGAACATGAATCGAATGATTGACATCCATCATCATGCTTTCTGTGATTTCTAAATCTAGAAATTCGGGTGCAAGTCCTGTTTCTTCCAAGATTTTACTCACATCAGCTGCTAAATTTTCCTGTGAAAATTGCTTGCTAGATAAATTGACTGAAATATTGATCGGTGGATAACCTGCATCCTGCCAACGTTTATTTTGTTTGCAGGCCTCCCTGAGCACCCATTCCCCTAAAGGTACGATGAATCCCGTTTCCTCACTTAATGGTATAAACTCAGCAGGTGATACTAAACCAAGCTGCGGATGATTCCACCTAATTAACGCCTCCACACCGACAATTTTTCTGGTCTTAGCATCAACTTGCGGCTGATACTCCAAAATAAGCTCATTATTTTCAATTGATGTTCGTAAGGCATTCTCCATGAATAGCTTCTTATAAGAATTGGAATACATACCGGGTGTGTAAATTTGAAAATTATTTCCACCGCCAGCTTTCGCTTGGTACATCGCGCTGTCAGCACAAACCATTAACTCTTCTATATCCCTCCCGTGATCCGGAAAAACAGCAATACCAAGGCTCGCTGAAATATGCAAATCAAATCCATTGACTACAAATGGTTTGTCGAAACAGGAAAGAATGTCTTTTGCGTGAGATTGAATCGATTCTTCCGAGTCCTTATCCGGCAAAATAAAAATAAATTCATCTCCACCCATACGCGCAACCAAATCTTTATTTGAATACACGTATTTTTGCAGCCGTTCGGAAACCTGCTGTAACAATCGATCTCCTTCACTATGACCAAAGGTATCGTTCACGTATTTAAAACGGTCAAGATCGATAAACACAATCGCAATTTTTTGAATCGGATCGTTTGTATTCTCAATTTCTTGTAAGAGCCTTTGTTTGACTAAGCGACGATTCGCTATTCCTGTTAGTTCATCATGATGGGCCATATGGTTTATTTTTTGTTCTGATTCAAATCTTTCTGTAATATCACGGAACTGGCCTAAAGCACCAATTAATCCACCCTTGTAATCGTAGATTGGTAAAGCATCGAAAAGACAGACGATGTCTCTATTATTTTCGGAATCATAGAAGCACACTTGAACGTCTTCAAATTTCTTTTCTTCATTTAAGACTCGGCCAATATAGTCACTCATTTGTTCTATCGTGTCAATCGATTGACCGATTACTTCCTCTTTTTGATACTTTAATATTTTTTCAGCACATGAATTAAATTCAAGAATAATTCCTTCCGGATCTGTAGCAACGATAGCATTTCTTGTCGTATCAATAAGTATATGATTGAGAACATCTAATCGGCTGTTTTGTTTCCGAAGTAGCAGCTCCCGTTCAATCGAATCTACCATCGTAATCAGCATGGCTAAGAAAAAAGGATGATTATACTCTTTTGATGTCATAATGGATATTGTTCCAAGTAAATTATCCTGTTTCTTATAGTAAAAAGGAACCGAATAGCATGCAGCACTATGGAAAAATTGATGATAATGTTCATCACCGATTAATTCTATCGGCTTTTGGTGCTTTAAAGCCAGATTTACCACATTTGTTCCGGCCCATTCTTCGCGAAACTGTATTCCGACTCTAAAACCAGCTTTATTCATTACCCTTCTTATCGATTGGTCTCCATCGATTTGAAGGATTACCCCTTCTTCATTGCTTATCGAGATCAATAATGGAATTCCCTTTCCTTGTATCGATACAAGGAACTGATTCATAAAAAAGCCGACAACTGAAAGAATCTCTTCATAATTTTTCAGCTTCTTATCGAGTTCATCACTAGGCATACAATGAAAAGTAGGGATCACAGCAGGATCTAGACCGGATTGCTTACAGAACTCTTTAGATTCCTGAACCATTGATATCTTATCAATATTATGAAGCATTCTTTTCTTCCTTTCTATTTACATTGCCATACAAAATATACGTCCGATTCTATATGACAATATTCGTCATTTTTATTGTACATTAATTTTAAATAGGAGTATATATTGATGATTAAGTATAAATTTTGGTATTTTTATAGAGATAATAAACTATTTCCAATAAAAAATAAAATAAAAAACACGGGTGGGCGTTTCTATTGCCTTCTTGAAGCAATAGAATCGTCCCCCCGCGTTTTTTATGCTGTTGTTTCAATACTCTCAATAGCTTGTCTTAGTTCATCCGGGATCGGGACCGCTCTCACTCTTGGTGTATTGAAATCAGCCCAGGCACGGATTTCGTAGCCTTCTGCAACAGTTTCTCCATCTCGTAGAAAGGTATGGTTTATGACAAACACTTTCTTGCGTATTTCTGATATAGTGGTTCTAATCGTCACTTGATCACTAAATACCAGCGGTGTTTTGAATACGCATTTTGCTTCGCAAAGCGGAATACTGACCTTATCCTCTGAAAGTAATTTTGTTGTTGGATACCCGATTTCGGCAAAATAATGATGGGACGCTTCATCCATCCAGGCATAAAAGCTGGGATAAAAAACGATTCCGGCAGCGTCTGTTTCACCCCAACGAACTTGAAAATGATATTCTATCGTTCTTGCCATGTTTTACACTCCTCTTATTTTTCCAGACAAAAATCTCTTCTTATTATCCTAGTTTCCTATCAAACTAGCGAAGAATGCCTTCAAATTTTGCCCGCAACTCTTTTTCGAGCGCTACTTTTGTAATTTTTCCGCTCGCTGTCATTGGCATTTCATCTAAAAACACAATATGGTCAGGTATTTTATAATTAGCCACTTTTCCTCGGATAAAGTCCTTCATTTCTTCCTCGTCTTCAGTCATACCTGGTTTTAATTTTATCGCTGCGCAGGAAACCTCTCCAAGCACCGTATCAGGTAGGCCGACAATCGCAATCTCTAGTACACTCGGATGTTTGTAATACAATTCTTCTATTTCGCGTGGATAGATATTATAACCGCCGCGGATGATCATTTCTTTTTTCCGGCCGACAATTCGTATGTAACCCTTTTCGTCCATTGTCACTAAATCGCCCGTATAAAACCAGCCTTCTTCATCAATCGCCTCTTTTGTCTGCTCAGGCATTTGATAGTAGCCTTTTGTAATTCCTGGTCCTCTTAACGCCAGCTCCCCAACCTCGCCGAATGGGACCGCTTCTCTTTGTGAACCTACTACCTTTGCTTCTGATCCGGCTAAAATTCGGCCAACGGTTGTTGCCCTGATAAAATCATCATCCTCAAAGGTTGTCGCTGTTATGGATGCCGTTGATTCTGTTAATCCGTAGAATACCGAAATGTCACAGCCCATCACATTACGGATTTTTCGAACAATTTCCTCAGGACATGGCGCTGCGGCAATAATACCTGTTCGTAAGGAAGAAAGATCAAACTCATCAAATCTTGGATGATTTAATTCAAGAATGAACATCGTTGGAACCCCATGGTGAACCGAAATCTTTTCTTTTTCTATTAACTCTAACGCCTCAACCGCCTTATAATTTTCCATAAAGACAATTTTGGCTCCGGCACCAATGGCTGAAAGAATACCCGGTGCCATTCCAAATACATGAAAGACGGGCACTGCAATTAGGAATACATCATCAGGTATACACTGTAACTCTTCATTTGTAATAAGTGCCGAATAGTTTAAATTTTGATGTGTCAGCATGGCACCCTTTGGTTTACCAGTTGTTCCTGATGTATAGAGAATGGAAAATACGTCTTCGACCGGATGAATACCAGGTTGTGTGAAAGGAGTATTGTTTCCTAATTCCAATAATTCGTCAAATGAGAGAAATTCTTCATTTTTACTGCGTACCGTAAAGATCTGTTCTAATGAATAGCCGTTGTGCTCATTTTTAAGATAATGTTTAAAAAACTCCACATGCCCAAATTCACCGGTCACAAAAGCTACTTTTGCATGAGAATTTTCAAGGATATACATCAGTTCTTCACTGCGATATCGTGTGTTACATGGAACAAGAACGGCCCCTACTTTGGCTAACGCAAAATAAATTGACACAAACTCATTCCAGTTAGGGAGACAAACCATGACTCTGTCTCCTTTTTCAATTCCCCTTTGTGATAAGGCAGAAGCGATATGATTTACTTCATCATATAATTGCTGATAGGTAACGCGGGTATATCCGTCATAAAGCGCTTCTTTTTCTGGGTTTATCGCATAGGATTTTTCCAACACTTCATATACTGACATTTGTGTATACATTATTATTCCCCCTTATCGTTAATAGACGTTTATCTCAGCAAAATGTGTAAGTGATAGCGATTACATTTCTATTCATCAATTTTTTCTCACTCATAAATGATTTCAATAATATTTTTTGTATGTCCCCCTTAAACTATTTAAATTTTCTGTATTTTAAGTATAAAATAATTTTTTAAATCTATATACCGACATGGTATAGGAAAGATAATTAGTTATTTCCACACATTAGAGGAATTTTCTATAGTAAGTAAAAAAAAATTTATAGAAGGCGTTTCCTTCAACGCTCTATAAAAAGATGCCCAAGCCGAAGCCTGGGCATCTATTTGATTAAATAACCGATTTTTCAAGGATCTCAACGACATCTAATGTTTGAACTTTTTCATCTACTTCCTTAGCTTTTGTGCCATCACCAATCATAGTTAAGCAGTATGGACAGCCTGTACTAATAATGGTTGGATTTGTTTCCAACAGCTGTTCCGTTCTTGCCACGTTAATCCGTGTTCCCGTATCTTCCTCCATCCACATCAGCCCGCCGCCGGCACCGCAGCACATGGCTGTTTCACGTTTCCGTTCAGGTTCCACAAGCGTAACACCCGGAATAGACTTCAAAATATCACGTGGTGCATCATACACATTATTGTAGCGGCCTAAATAACAGGAATCATGATACGTAATGACTTCATTGACAGCCTTATTTGGCTTCAGCTTTCCTTCTTCTACGAGTTTGGACAGTAATTGCGTATGATGATACACTTCTGCCTCTAGACCAAATTCAGGATATTCATTTTTCAACGTATTAAAAGCATGCGGATCCATTGTCACAATCTTCTTCACATCATACTTCTTAAATGTTTCAATATTAGCATTCGCCAGCTCTTGGAATAAGAACTCGTTACCAATCCGACGCGGTGTATCACCAGAGTTCTTTTCCTCATTTCCAAGAATCGCAAACTTAACTCCTGCATGATTCAACAAACGGACAAAGGACTGCGTCAGCTTCTGACTTCGGTTATCGTAGGAACCCATTGAGCCGACGAAGAATAGATACTCAAACTCTTCTCCCGCTTTTTTCAATTCTTTTGCTGTCGGGATCGTCACATCCTCAACAGCATCACGCCAGTTCGCACGCTCCTTGCGGTTCATTCCCCAAGGATTTCCCTGACGTTCAATATTGGTAATTGCCCGCTGTGCATCACTGTTCATGTTTCCTTCCGTTAAAACAAGATAACGGCGGAGGTCGATAATTTTATCCACATGCTCATTTGCTACAGGACATTGGTCCTCACAATTGCGGCACGTTGTACAGGCCCAAATTTCTTCTTCTGTAATGACATCACCAATTAATCGAACACTTTCCATCGCTGCTGCCACTTCTTCGGCACCGCTTCCTGCTAATGCCAGCTGATTGGCTCTTGTATTTTTAAACGCAAAAGCAGGTGCCCATGGCTGCCTCGATGTAATGGCTGCGCCTTTTTCTGTTAAATGGTCCCTCATCTTCACAATCAGATCCATTGGCGATAACGTTTTTCCAGTACCCGAAGCTGGGCACATATTGGTGCATCGACCGCATTCTGCACATGCGTACAGATCAATCAATTGCTGCTGTGTAAAATCCTCGATTTTACCAACACCGAATTCCTCAGCTTCCTCATCCTCGAAATCAATCTTTCTTAATTTTCCCACAGGGCCTTGTTTTTTAAAGAAAATATTGACCATGGCAAATAACTCATGAAATTGCTTTGACTGCGGGACAAACACAAGGAATGTGAAGACAGTCAGCATATGAACCCACCAGAATACGTAGAACAGTACAGTTCCTGCGGTTGTTCCAATACCGGAGAACAGCAGAGCAATTGTACCAGAGAATGGAGCATAGACTAGGTTTGGTTCATGATTTAACATAACCGCTTCGAAACCTAAAGTAATCAAGATGGATAAAGTTAGTGTGGATAGAGCGATATAAACAAAAGCTGCTTTTCCGTCACGTTTCCATTGCAGACGTTTTAACTTTTCACCATAACGGCGGTAAAAACCATATACGATAGCCAGCAGCATGAGGAATGTGGCCCACTCTTGCAGCAGACTGAAATATTTATGTGCTTCACCAAAAGGAAATTCATAACCTTTGATAAAACCTTTTATAATCAGTTCAATTAGTCCAATTTGAATGATAAAGAAAGTATAAAATAGTACTAAATGCATCATTCCGCTTTTTTTGTCTTTAAATAATTTGGACTGACCGAAGCCGTTGGTTAATACGAGATTCATTCTTTCTTTCAAGTTTGGTTCAAACTCAGCTTTTTTACCAAGGTTGATAAATAAATACCGTGTATAAACAAGATTGACAAACAAATAGACTGCAAATCCAGCCACGGCTAGGAAAGCAATTAAATTCAGTAATGATATCATCCTTTTCATCTCCTCCCATGGTTGTATTACGGGAATGGGAGGAAATGAATTCCTCCCTATAAGTGGATGCCTGATACCGGCATCCTATCCTGCACATTTAGTTAACTGCCACACTTTTAAACTCTTCCACTAATAACGGCACGACTTCAAACAAATCTCCAACAATTCCATAATCAGCGATGCTGAAAATATTTGCTTCTGGATCCTTGTTGATGGCAACAATGACTTTTGAGTTGGACATGCCGGCTACGTGTTGAATCGCACCCGAGATTCCGCATGCAATATAAAGATCCGGTGTGACCACTTTTCCTGTTTGGCCAATTTGTAACGAATAGTCACTGTACCCTGCATCACATGCACCACGGGATGATCCAACTGCTCCGCCTAATGCATCTGCCAGTTCCTGCAGCACTTTGAAGCCTTCTGCACTCTTTACGCCGCGACCGCCGGATACAATAATTTTTGCCTCTGAAAGGTCTACTCCGCCTGTTGTTTTGCGTACTACGTCTTTAATAATCGTACGCAAGTCTTTGATATCAACAGTAACTGATGCTACATCACCAGTACGTGCTGCATCCTTTTCAAGTGGTGCAATATTATTTGGACGAATGGTGGCAAAAATCAATCCTTCTTTAATCACTTTCTTCTCAAACGCTTTTCCAGAGTAGATTGGACGGGTAAACACAACCTCGTCTCCATTTACTTCAAGACTGACAGCATCTGAAACTAATCCTGACTTAAGCTTTGCCGCAATTCGCGGTGAAATATCTTTTCCAATTGATGTATGTCCTAGAATCAATCCTTCAGGCTTCTCCGCTTCGATCACCTGCATAATTGCCTGTGTATATCCATCTGGTGTATACTTATTCAGTTCGCTGTTCTCAGCTACTATTACACGGTCTGCTCCATATTGGATCAGTTGATTAGCCAAACTGCCTGCATCGCCTAGTAATACTCCGACTACTTCTCCTCCATCCGCAATATGCTTTGCAGCCGCAATGGCTTCAAAAGAAACATTCCGTAACTCACCTTGACGAACTTCACCTATTACAAGTACTTTTTTTGACATACTGGTTCCTCCTATAACTTTCACTTTGATTATTCCGTCCGTTTTTCTCTCTATATACTGCGTGCATATTTGTTTTGTAAAATTAAACTACCTTGGCCTCTGTTTTTAATAATGAAACAAGCTCTTTCACTTGCCCAGAAATATCCCCTGTAAGAACCTTTCCGGCCTCTTTTGCCGGCGGTAAGAAAATATCAATTGTTTTTGTTTTTCCTTCTACATCATCTTCATCAATGTCTAAATCATCTAAATCTAGCTTTTCAAGCGGCTTTTTCTTTGCCTTCATAATACCCGGCAAAGATGGATAACGCGGTTCGTTTAACCCTTGCTGGCAAGTGACTAAAAGTGGCAGCTGTGTTTCGACGATTTCGATGTCGCCTTCTACATCACGTTCAATCAATGCTTTATTTCCGTCAATCGAAAGCTTTGTAATTGTTGTAACCGCCGAAATTCCTAGCTCCTCTGCGAGTCTTGGACCTACTTGACCGGAACTGCCGTCCACAGTTACATTCCCCGCTAGAATAATATCAACTTCTTTGTCTTTAAAAAATGTGCTTAGAATTGTTGCGGTAGAGAATGGATCGCCGTCTTCCACATCTTCGTCATTAATGATGACAGCTTTATCAGCTCCCATTGCAAGGGCTGTGCGAAGCTCTTTTTCCGCTTCTTCTTCACCAATTGTGACAACGGTTACTTCACCGCCGTGTTCTTCTCGTAGGTTAAGCGCCTCTTCAATTGCATACTCGTCATATGGATTGATAATAAATTCAGCACCATCATCCACTACTTGTCCATTTTTAATCGTGATTTTTTCTTCTGTATCAAAAGTGCGTTTCATAACAACGTAAATATTCATTGTATTTCCTCCTCAGAAATGTTTTTGAATTGAATTGATTACATCTTATAAACTCTTAATCTGCTAAAATATCTTTCGCAATGACAACCCGTTGAATTTGGTTTGTTCCTTCATAAATTTGCATGATTTTAGCATCGCGGAAATATTTTTCAACCCCATATTCGCGAATGAAGCCATAGCCGCCATGTATTTGAACCGCATCTGTTGCCACCTTCATCGCTGTATCAGAGGCATAGCATTTAGCAAATGATGAAGCCTTGATATTTGGTGTTCCTTGCTCTACATACCAAACGGCCTTTTGTACTAATAATCTCGAAGCCTCAATTTGCATAGCCATGTCAGCCAGCATAAACTGAATGCCTTGGAAGTTCGCAATCGGCTTACCGAACTGCTTTCTTTCCTTTGCATAATTAACAGCTTCCTCATAAGCTCCTTGTGCAATGCCAAGTGCCTGAGCTCCAACCATTGGGCGGGCGTAGGATAACGCTTTCATAAAAATCTTAAAGCCGTCCCCTTCTTCGCCAAGACGATTTTCCACTGGAACACGTACTTCATCAAATGTCACGGAAGCTGTATTAGAAGAACGAAGTCCCATTTTCTTTTCGTGAGGACCGACATTTACTCCTTCTAAGTCGCGATCAACAATTAACGCAACAAACTTGCTGGCTCCTTCAGCATCCTTTAACTTCGCAAGTACTGTATAGTAATTAGCATAGCTGGCATTGGTAATAAAACATTTGTCTCCATTTAAAATATATTCATCTCCAACTCTTTCAACCGTTGTTTTCATCCCAGCTACATCACTGCCTGCTGAAGGTTCGGTAAGAGCAAAAGCTGAATATCCCCCATCGGCGAGAATTCCGAAGTATTTTTTCTTTTGTTCTTCTGTTCCACCGACAAGGATTGGATAGGATGCCAAGGAATTTGCTTCGACAGAAGTCGTAATTCCTGCGCAGCCTCGTGCCAGTTCTTCTACGATTACAGCATGTGAAATTTTATCGATACCAGGACCGCCAAATTGTTCAGGGAGAGCGAAATTATATAAACCAACTTCTCTCAGCTTGTTATGAATCTCAAATGGAAACTCTTCCTTTTCGTCATACTCTCGTGCATATGGAATAATTTCCTCGTTTACAAAATCTCTCGTCATTGTCTTAATCGCCAACTGATCTTCATTTAGTAAAAAATCCATTTATCTCCACCCCTAAAAAGAATAAAGTTTATCGTTAAACGCCTAAATTCTATATTGTTTTCTTGTTTTAAAGTTTAATATTTTTCAAGCAAAAGGTGTACCTACACAATGTAGGAAAATTAAGAGTCTTTTTGTACTTTATTAACGATAAATATAGTAAATTCGTTTTACAACTACTACACTGTTAGTACAGGGATAGGTTAACTACTCCTTTTTTGTTAAAGAAAAATAGCCTTATCCGATATACAGATCAAGGCTCATGTCTCTATTGACGGCTCATCTTTTACACTTTTCATGTTTAATTAATCGAAATCGTTTACCCTTCCTTTACGTCTTTTATTTGCAAAATACTGCTTTTGACTTTGTTTGCACTTGTTAATCTCCAATAAGCCGGAATCGTAAAAATGATGATGACACCGCATAAAATATACAACGCAGAGTAGCCCGATTGTGCTGAAACACCCCCTAACACAAAGGCGCCGAGAGCCATACCAGAATCAAATAATGTAAAGAACGTTGAAGTTGCGTGCCCGCTTCGATGTTTTGGTGCTGATTGAATTGCCAATGCTTGGAAACAAGGAACAATCGATCCATAACCGACTCCGATGAGAACCCCCGATATGATTAAGGTCGTAACAGAGTGTATTGAACTTAATAGAAACAATCCCGCTGCAAAAAAGAGGAATGATGGATAAATAACAGCATGAGGACCTTTCGTATCATACAAACGACCCGTCATAGGCCGAACCATTATCATCGCTGCCGCAAAGACAATGAAAAATAAACTTGCGTATTGAAGTAACCCCCTTGTCTCAACATACACGGAAATAAACGACATAATACTTGCATAAGCAAATGCTGTTAAGAAACCAACAACCGCAATTGGAAAAGACTTTGTTTCAAAGAAATCATGCCATGAAGGACGATTATTTCTAACCGTTGAAGACTTCGGCTTATACTCTGAAACCTTCAAGGAAAACGCAAATAAATACCCAATTACAACGATAACAGCGAGACCAGTGAATAATAGTTGATACGAAAACCATTGTAATGCGGTAAATGCAATAAGCGGACCAAACACTACCGCTAAATTCATAGACATGGCAAAATAACCAAGGCCTTCTCCTTTGCGGCTTTCTGGGATAATATCATTCGCAATCGCAACTAACACTGTTGTGACAATACTAAACCAAATACCATGAAATAATCTTAGAATGAGGAGAAATGATAAAGAATCAACAAAAATATATAACACCGCTGAAAGACAAAAAACAAATTCAGAGATCAGAAGCGTTTTCTGTTTCCCGAATATTTCAATAATCTTTCCTGCAAAAGGTCTTACGATAATGGCCGACAGCATAAAAATGGTCATTGCCAGACCTACTTGTCCCTTCGTTCCATTTAATTCTCCTAGAATGTAAACAGGTAAAATAGTTAGTAATGCATAATAAACAATAAATAAAAGAAAGTTATTTATTAGTGCCACATAAAATTGCCCTGTCCATATCTTTTCTACATACTTCTTCCTCATAAAAATTCCTCTTTCTTTTCATATCAATACTGCTGAAGTTTTTTCATAAACTATTAATCTAGAGCATTGTATGAAAAACATCCAAATAGAATATTAAAAATTTTTTGGCTATTCAATTAATTATAACATATTTTTTGTTACTCACAGATTCTTGATTCTTATATATGACATTTCTTAATTAAAATAACCAAAATAGGCTCGGATAAAATCCCAAGCCTGAAGTCTGTAGGAGCTGTCCATGTGTCAGTAAATCCTTCGCTCATCAATCTCTCATATTCTCCAAAAAAAATCGGGTGGCACCTACCACCACCCGAATTCATCATTACTGTCCGATATAAACCGGTTTTCTTTTTTCAACAAATGCATTTAGACCTTCTTTTGCATCTTCTGTTGCAAATGACGTATTGAAACATGTAGTTTCAATGATTAAACCAGACTCAACATCGGTATTACTTCCTGTATTGACCGCAAGTTTTACCATTTGTAAGGCTACAGGAGGTTTTTTAGCCAATTTACCTGCCCATTCTTTAGCGGCAGCCAACAGTTCATCTGCTGGGACTACTTTATTGACGATTCCCCAGTCTAATGCTTGTGCTGCATCAAACATGTCACCAAAGTAAAGTAGTTCTTTCGCTCTGCCCTGACCGATTATTTTTTGCAGACGCTGTGTTCCACCTCCGCCAGGAATAATACCAAGACCTACTTCAGGGAAGGAAAACTTCGCCTTGTCTGAGCTGATTCGGAGGTCACAGGATAGTGCAAGTTCAAGGCCTCCGCCAAGTGCTAAACCATTTAGGGCCGCAATGACAGGTTTGGTTGAATTCTCGATCTTTGTAAAAACGGAACGTGAAACTTTATTGTTGTTGACAACGGTAACGAGATTTGCATCTGCCATTTCATTAATATCCGCACCAGCAACAAATGCTTTTTCTCCGCTGCCTGTTAAAACGATCACATTCACATTAGAATTGATATCCAATTCATCAATTACTTGTCCTAGTTCATTAAACACCTGTGCGTTTAATGCATTTACCGGGGGACGATTAATCGTAACGACTGCTGTTTTGTTTTCTATTTCAACTAATAAAGACTGGTAGCTCATTTTGTCACCGCCTCTTTCTCTTGTTTCTTTTCTGTATTGTAATCGTAGAATCCAGCGCCTGCTTTCTTACCGAAGCGGCCGGCTCTCATCATGTTTTTCAATAATAGCGGCGGTGCCCAGCGGTTATCAGCAAATTCTTTTTGGAAGTATTCCATTACATGGTAACCGATATCAACCCCTGCATAGTCTTGAAGTTCGAATGAACCCATTGGGTGATTTAACCCGTAACGCATCGCTTTATCGATATCTTCTTTTGTCGCAATTCCTTCTTCAAGCACTTTAATGGCTTCAATAAATTGTGGAATCATGATTCGGTTGACGATAAATCCAGGAACGTCCTTCTTCACTTCAACCACTTCTTTTTTCAACACTTCAGAAACCTGTTTCAATGTAGCTACTGTTTCATCGCTAGTGCTATAGCCGCGAACGACTTCGACAAGCTTCATTATTTGAGCTGGGTTAAAGAAGTGCATGCCCGCTACACGATCTGGACGTTTTGTTGCCGCTGCAATCTCTGTTATGGATAAAGAGGATGTATTAGTTGCTAAAATAACATCTTCTCTCACAATTTCGTCAAGCTGCGAAAATACAGATTGTTTCAAATCCATATCTTCAAGAACAGCTTCAACAACTAAATCTACATCTTTTAAATCTTGTAAATCAGTTGTTAATGTAATGCGGGATAGAACTTCTTGCTTAGCTTCTTCTGTAATTTTTCCTTTTTGCACACTTTTGCTCATAAATTTGTCGATGCGATCTAACCCACCCTGAACAAAACGCTCCTCAATGTCACGTAATACCACATTATATCCGTTTAACGCAAATACATTTGCAATTCCTGAACCCATGGATCCGGCGCCCACTACACCTACTGTTTTAACTGTCATATCTATCGCTCCTCATAAATATTTTTAATATTTAAACTTATGAGTTTATTGTAAGTGCTTTCTAATATTGATGAAACATACATGGTGTAGGAAAAGACGACGTTTTTTTCGTCAACATTATCGAAGAACAGAAAAAGGCATGGGACAGCCCCATGCTCTCATATATTGGTAAACGAACTGCTGATCGATCGTAAAGTATGAAGCCTTGCGGTGAAAATGAACAAATCATTGTAATTTTGTTCGATATAGTCTCCGATCATGTGGATCGCTTTTCTAAAACGATTGACTAATAAAGCTGTATACTTTTCATCGTATACGAACTTATTTATTCTTGTTAATTCATCTGCTATAATTTGAAAATGAAATTCATCAATAAGCAGCTTCAGCCGATATAATTTATCCGGATCGGAAAGATAGCTGTTCTTTTGTTGATAACTTTTCCGAACAAATTGAATAAAACCTTTAATATTTTCCGCCAACAGATTTGCCTTCTCTCTTTCAAAGTCCACTTTCCACCACCTCATTAGAATTGTATGAACATCATGATGAAAAATGCATAGCAGGTATACATAACCATTTGAAGACCATTTCATTTAGAACAAACAAAGGATAAAATAGATTCATTTTACAAATAAAAAGGAACAATAGGATTAAATCGATGTAAAGGATGATAACTATGATCAACTCAAATGTAACCTTTGATTTTCACACACATCATGAGCGCTGCGGACACGCACGTGGTTCGATTCGGGACTATATTAAAGCTGCGCTGGATTGCGGACTATCGATGATTGGGATTGCAGACCATTCCCCCTATTTCGGAAGCGAAGAAGACCATCCATATCCACATATCACAATGGCGAAAAGCGAATTTCCTCATTATATAGCTGAGGTACTACAGCTAAAAAAGGAGTACGAAGGAAAAATTGATGTCTTGTTGGGAATTGAAGCAGATTTTTTCCCGGAGAACGTAGACATCTATCGCCGGTGTTTTGAGCCTTATCCTTTTGACTATATTATCGGATCCGTTCATCATGTAGATGGGGAAAGTATTTTTCATAAGACTCGCTGGGAAGGACTTTCTGAAGCGCAAAAGGTAAAGACAAAAGAATCCTATTATGAACTGATTGAAGGCTCAGCTAGAAGCGGAATGTATGATATTCTTGGTCATATTGATGCTATGAAGGGTTTTTATCCTGCCTTTTCCTCGATTCAAACAGCTGCTGTTGAAAAAACCTTAAACGTAATCGCAGAGCAGGATGTCGTGATTGAGGTCAATACCTCAGGCAAAACGAAGGACGCAGGCGGCTGGTATCCATCTGTTGAGATTCTTGAAATGGCCCATCATTATGGTGTAAAGGTGACCTTCGGTTCAGATGCCCATGATCCGGAAAGAGTCGGCGACGATTTTGAACTAGTTCAAAAAAAACTGAGAGAAATCGGCTATAAAGAATGGTGCTATTTTAAAAAGAAGAAGAGATATTCTGTTTCATTATAATGAGTATAAAAGGTGATAGGACCGGGCTACCTATCTCCTTTCAACACTTTTCCCTCATCTGCATTTCTTTAACGCTTCTTTGACATATCTTCATAAAATTACGCTTATACATATAATCAGCTAATACTCAGGGGAGGAATTCAATTATGTCATCACTCGAAGAAAGGTTTCTTGGCTTACCTACAACAGGTATATCGGATGCGTTACAAGGATATAACCATATGAATACAGCAATCAAACCACTAAAGGAAACTTACAAAATCGCTGGCAGAGCGTTTACGGTCAGTATTCCTGCAGGTGATAATACAGGAATTTTACGAGGAATTAGAGATGCTAAACCAGGAGACATACTGGTTGTTGACGGAAAAGGGTATACCGAGCGGGCCGTTGCAGGTGATTTTGTCATTAGCCTGGCCCAAAACATGGGACTTCAGGGAATCATCATTGATGGAGCTATTCGTGACATCCAAGGTATCAGGGACTTGGATTTTCCTGTATTTTGCCGTGCTTCCACCATTTCAGCAAGTGCAAAAGCAGCACCTGGAGAGCTGCAGGTCCCTATTTCCTGCGGCGGCGTAAGTGTCAGCCCAGGCGACATCATCGTGGGTGATGCAGATGGTGTCATCGTTGTACCTGCAGGAAAAGCAGAACAAATCCTCCAGACAGCAATCGAAAAAATGAAAAAAGACCAGCAGCGTCAAGAGAAATATTCCGGAAGTAAAGAGAAGGCACTGCAATACTTACATTCTATTCTTGGAGATAAATAAAATCACTTGTTCCTTGTTACTGGGCGCATACCTATACATAGTCATTTGTACTGCATAGAATACACTAGTCTGTGCCCTGTAGGAGGATTTAAATATGCCTGATATAAAAAAAGAAAAATATATATTTGATGATTACTTCGATTGTGAGCCGGAAAAACAACACCATCACAAGGCCAAAATGGTGACAAAGGTTCCAGTCGTCTTAGCAGAGGTTTATATCCAAAAAGATATGTTCCATGTAACTGACTTTCATGACTTTGTATTAGAGATTAAAAATATAAAGAAACAATTGGTTATTACGAGATGCCGTCTTTTACTTCCGACAAATAAAGTATTTATTAAAGGGTTTGTTCGTAAAAATATTCAGTATGCATCTCCCATCAATTTCGAAGCGGAGCATAATGGAGACAATCGTCCTCCGGAACAAACACTGGAGCAAAATACACGAGGTTTTGAACCCTTCCTGACTCCTATTATAGATTCCAATCTCAAATCACATACTGAACATATTGATTTTGAGTTAATTACAGAAATTAAGGAGTTTATTTCGAAACCAGTGCTGCCTAAGAAGAACAGTCGTCATGAATTTGATTTTTTAGTTCCGCAGCCTGTGCCTTCAGGTTTTCTGGAAAAAGATGAGATGCTTTCAAGTGACCTGTCCCAATTCCACCAAAATAGTGATCAATTTTATAATGACCTGCCGTACTGTGAATTGATTTCAAGTAACATCATTGAATGGGATGAAGCCATTTTTAGAGATCAGCGGGAGTATAGACGAAATATTAATATTTACAGTCCATCCGGCCAACTTATTTGTCAAGAAGTTCCTTTTCAAACGATTGATGATAAAATGGTAATTGATTTTAAGATTAGAATTCTCCAAAATCAAAACGTTTCCGTCTGATCACTTGTTTATGAAGTTCACTGTGACTATTAGTGAAAAGGATCATTAGCTTGCCAGCTTAAGCTTTTGAAATCTGTTCAAATCACTTAATATGTATCAAATAAAGTAGAAAAATTTTTTCCTTTTTATATGCACATTTAAGCTTCATTGCATACTCTATACTGGGTATAAGTCAATAATAAACCAGCATTTGGACCGCATTATGTATGCGGTTTTTTTTTTAGAAATATAGGGTGGCCCAAACGGTGTCAGGCATCCGATATTTACATATAGTCGCATTTTCGATAACATGGAGCCTGACGCCTTTGCTTTTAGGACATCTCCTTGTTATTTATGTTAAAATATATTATACAACTATAGTATAAGAGGATATAATTCATGAAAATAAAGGGACGTCTATTTATTATAAGTATTTTCATTTTTTTTGAATTGATTAGTCTTCTATTGTTTAGAGATTTTTCAACTTGGAAATTGTTCATTGATTTAATTGCAGTAATTATTATTGCTTGGTTGATTGGCAAACAATATGATAAATTATCATTTTATATTGAAAGAATGAACGAAACGGACAAGAACTACCAGCAATTAATTGAAACCATACCGGATTCTATCCTTATCCATTATCAAAATATGACAATTTACGTAAATGAGGCTGGGAAAGAATTACTTGGAGCGAAAAACAAAGATGAAATAATCGGAAAATCCATCTATCATTTTATTTCTCCGAACTACCAAGAACTTGCGAAAAAACGGATGGTTCTTCTCCACCAAGAGAAAAAACCAACTAATAATGTGGAACAAAAATTAATGCGGCTCGATCACAAAACAATTTTCGTCGAAATCTCGAGCCGGTTAATTATGTATGAAGGGAAGATGGCTACTCTATCTGTTTTTAAAGATATTACCGATAAAAAAGAAGAAACAGAAGGTCTTCTGCAGAAATCAGAAAAGCTGGCACTTGTCGGGCAAATGGCTGCAGGGATTGCTCATGAAATTCGGAATCCGCTGACTTCCATCAAGGGGTTCCTGCAACTATTTAAAGCGAAATATACCGATGATCAAGAACATTTCGAGCTAGTATTATCAGAATTAGATCGGATTAATCTCATTATTAGTGAATTCCTAGTATTGGCCAAACCAACTGCCATGGAATTCAAGGACAGGGAAATAAAGCATTTAATCAAAGATGTCGTGACTCTTGTTAACACACAGGCTATTTTAAACAATGTCCAAATCTTTGTTGAATTTGAAGCAGATATTCCAACCATTGTCTGTGAAGAAAATCATTTAAAACAAGTGTTTATTAATATCTTGAAGAACGCCATTGAGGCCATGCCAAATGGCGGAAATATTGATGTAAAAGTTAATAAACTGGAAATAGACAAAGTTTCTATTAAATTTATTGACCACGGCATTGGGATCCCGGCAGACCGGATACCGACACTTGGCGAACCGTTCTATACAACAAAAGAAAAAGGGACCGGTTTAGGCTTAATGACCAGCTTTAAAATTATTGAAAATCACGATGGCGAATTAAAAATTTCAAGTAAACTAAACGAAGGAACAACCGTAGAAGTCATCTTACCAACCGTACCTGAAACTCATTTAGTGAATGCATAAAAAAACATGGGAACGGTTCTCTTGCTTCCAAAGGAGCAAGAGAACCGTCCCCATGTACTTTTTATGAGAAACTTGGTTTTACTGCATTTTGTTTGTCTAGTTCAAAAAATAGGTTTTTGTATTCTTTTATGGTTAGTTCGCCAGAAAGGTAGTTTTTTTGGACATAATCCAGTAGTTCATTTACATGTGATGGGTTACGTTTTTTTTCTGATTTAAAGCGTTTAATTAATCCTTCTAGTAACATAGTAATCCCACTCTTCCATTGTCATTTTTTTACTTTTCTTACCGACAAATTCATTATAACATGTGATTTTAGTTACAGTTGTTTTAAAAAAATTCAAATTACCGACATTTTTCTACAAAAATTTCGACATTTATTTAATCATTTTGGCGCTAATGTACCTGCACCCTGTTCCAGCAGTACTTTGTTTCGACCAAAAAGGATGGTAAGAATGAGCATTAGTAATCCGGTTCCGCTGAGAAGCCACTCAATGGGGACAATGTCTGCGAGCGGTCCAAAGATAAGCATTCCGATTGGCATCATGGAAGTGGAAATCATTCCAAAGACACCAAAGATTCTTCCTAAATAATTTTCGTCCACCCTTTCCTGCAATAATACGTTAGTTGGGGTATTAAAAATAGGCATAGCTATTCCCGTTACGGCCATAAACACTAGATAAATCCAAAAATTTGGCACGATTCCAAGTGCAAAAGTACAGGCTCCCATGACTAGACTAGCAAAGGTCATTGTATGTATTTTATTTTGAAAGCCTCCCCATGCCGCTATAATCCCCCCGCCTGCCATCATTCCGACAGAAAAAGCTATTTCAATAGCCGTTAACTTCCAAATTTCATCCCCAAACGTGCGGGTCACCTGCAGCGGTGTTAAAAAGGCAGCCGGTGCCATTAAGACAAAGAAAATAGCAAAAAACAGAAAGAAAATCTTTAGAAAATCATTTTGTCTAATATAGGACAAGCCTTCCTTTAAATCGGAAAAATAACTTGTTGTTTGTTTTTCCGATGCTTTCTTATGTAATGGAATATGGAAAAAGAGAACTAAGGTTAGAATACCAATCGCTGCCGTCACGACATCAATAAAGAAAATCTTTTCAATAGTCGTTACGGAAAGTAATGCTGCGCTGACAATCGGCGATACAAACATGATCACAGCTTGGATACTTCCGTTTGTCCCGTTAACCTGAGTTAGTTTGTCCTTCGGCACAATTTGCGGAAGAATCGCTCCAACTGCAGGCGTTTGAACTCCTGTTCCGAGGGCACGGATTGATGCAATGACAAAAAGCAGCCACGCTTCATCATACCCCATTAGAAAAACAATGGCGAGGATTAGTGTAGCTATAGCAATCATTCCATCTGACAACATAATCAACAGCTTTCGGTTGTAACGATCAGCCCATACCCCAGCAATCGGAGACAAAATAAAAGTCGGGATGAAACCGCATATAATATAGACCGTCATCATCACGCCGGAATTCATCGAAAGAGTAATATACCAAAAAATAGCGTATTGAACTAACGAGGAACCAAAAAGCGAAATCGTTTGGCTGCTTAAAAAGAGAATAATATTCCGTTTCCAATGTTGTTTCGTTTCCTCTTCAGTTATTGTGTTCATCTTGTTCACGACCTTCTATAAACATGTAAGATATAAACTAAAGTACTTTCTGGAAATTGTCAATTCAAAAGGGATCAAAGAGGCAAGATCACCCTGAAATATCCTGTTATAGAACATAAAACAATACAAAAAAACCTCCATTTAATTGGAGATTTTCGTGCAATTTGCTTCTTTTGTCTATTCCTCTTTCTTTGATAAGCAATAATCACATTCCATTAGAAAGGATTCAACCTTCTCATCTATGATTTGGCCACATTCCACACATACCTTTTTAGGTAATTCTTTTACATCTACTGTACTACGCATATTTACCTCTCCTTTTTTATAATACAGATTCAAACGATCTTAAATTGTTATAGTACAGTATATGTTCAACAGCTGGAATGATGAATATTTTTTATAAAATGTGACTTTAGCCTAGACAAAGTTTTTATTTCAATTTCACCCTTGTCTCTGGGCGTATGCCCAAACATGGTTATACGCCCAGCATAGAATACACTATTCTGTTCCCAGTAGGAGGATTAAATATGTCAAATAATAATAAAAAACACCTTCAAGATAATTTCGTGCAAAAAAGTCACCGGCCGCAAATAACGATCGGTAAGGTACTTACAAAGGTACCCGTCGTTATAGCAGAGCCTAGCTTACAGGTTCAAACCGTTCACAGAACGACCTTTCCTGAAGACGTTCTAGAGATTAAAGATGTTAAAAAGACGCTGGTTCTTACACAATGTAGACTATTATTGCCAACAAATAAATTATTTATTAAAGGATATGTCCGTAAAAATATTCAATATTCAGCTCTTACGGAGCAATCCTCAACTGCTACAACCGTTTCAACGGATTTACACTCACTAACCGTGCATATTCCATTTGAGCTGATAACCGAAATTAAAAATTTCATTGCAAAACCAATTATGCCTAAAACAAACAACCGCCATGAGTTTGATTTTTATCTATCGAAACCTATGCCTTCCGATTTCCCAGAAAAAGATGAAATGTTATCAAGCGACCTATCCCAATTCCATCAAGCCAGTTCTGAGTATTATAATGAAATTCCATACTGCGAATTAGTTAACAGTAAAATCATTGAATGGGTTGAGGCAGTTAATCGGCATTCCATCGAAACACCCGGTCTCATAAATGAAGGTACATTTAAAGAAACAGAAGATAAATTAGTCATTGACTTTACCATAAAAATCCTCCAAAATCAGCATCTATTCGTATCTTCAACAAGTAATGACGATGACTGTGATTCTGAATAATTTTTAATAAAAAGATTTTACAAAATCATAGTATTGCCAGCATCCTTATACACTTCCTCATTGAGTTATGAAAATTAGTTTCTGTAACCTTACATCATTCACCTTAGACCCCATTCTGATACAGTTGAACATGCATGTGAGGGATGGTAATTTTTACCTAATCCCTCACAATGCCATTAATTAAATACAAATTCAATCTTGTCTTAGGCAAAGCCCTATACATAGACTTTTATACCGCATAAAATAACTATTATTTGCCCTAGGAGGTATAAAATGATCAGAGACAAAATGAATGAAGAATTTGATTTTTTCTTTTGTGATGAGGAAGAAGACATACATCAGCATAAAATAGCCATCGGAAACAGAGCATCAACCGCACCGATGATTATTACAGATCTTAATTTACAAGTGGATTTATCCTATGTGACAGAATTTCCAAAACCAGTTCTCGAAATTGTCGACATGAAAAAAAGAGTGAAAATAACAGGATGCAGGCTTATCCTGCCAACCAACCAGTTATTTATTAAAGGATTTATTCGTAAAAACATTTCCTATACGGACGGTATTTCTATGTCCTTCCTAATAGAAAATTTTCCATTCGAAAGGAAAATTAAACTAAAAGACTATCTAACGATTCCCAAACAACCAAAAATGAACACCCGTCATGAAAATTATTATTCCATCTCAAATTCAATACCAAATGGTTACAACCATTCGAATAAAAGGTTATCTAATGACCCAGGTCATATACATCATCATTCAACACACCATTTCAACGAACTTTCTTACTGCGAATTAATTCAAAGTACCATCATCGAATCAAGTGAACCAATCAATAAAGGAATCGAAGTCTCAAACTACACACTTCCAACAGGTGCAACAATCAAAGAAGAACTCTTCACCCAAGTAGAAAACAATCTCTCCATCGACCTCGCCATCCAAGTCATCCAACGACAACCGATTTTCATTTCCTAAGAAGCAGAGGGACGGTTCTCCTGCTTCCAAATAAGATAAAGGATTCACTTTATATAATGAAAAGAATGGCTGCTTCTGTTTGAGCAGCCATTCTCTTCATTTACTTCACTTCGTTTGCGTGAGCAGTTGCTGCCTCGCTTGTTTTTGAATTACCTGTTGTTAAAGGGTTGGAAACAGGCTTAGATTCCATATTATCAAGAGCTTGGTCCACAGTTGTTGTATAATTTAATTTATGTTCCGGTATTCGCTGACTTTTCATATCTATTCGACCACCTATCATTCTCTTATCTAATACGCCCGGTTATACCATCATCACCGATAATGGTTTCGCCAATTTTAGGTTTACTTGCAAGCTTTGCATTCTTTGTTTGCTTTTCCACACCAAGGTCAGTGCTGCTCTTAGCCATTGAAGGCTGATCGACCACGTCTGTAATCTTTTCATTATTCGCCATAAGAGTTCTCCTTTTTAATAACATCGTTATACTAAAAATTATAAACCGCCCACTAAAGGCAGCAAAACTTATTTCATTTAGTGATATTCCATCGGACTAAGTGAATCCATATGGCTGGCAATCATAGCAATAATCGTACTTGCTTCTTCTTTACTGAATATAAAATTCGTTTCATCTTTTAGCATATCTTCATCTGTCCAGATACGGTTGACACGTCTTAATACACCATCCCCCGTCTCCTGAACAATCCCGAACTGGTACGTAACTTCCACTTCGTTTTCTAAATAATAAGCGGTTACTTCAGGAGTTTCCCATTCTACATCTACTTCTTCTAAGTAAATTTCTGGGTCCTCATCATCGCCATCTAACAATTCTAACTCATCATCAGAAGCATAATACTCGGTATCATCAGCCAACAGATCCTCAACGACTGAAATATCGTCATCCATATAAATATGGAAGCTTTCATGAACCGCATCAATGATGTCCTCGATATCAGCCAACACAACCTTACTTTCATAGCCAAGATCTGGATCAAAGGATTCAATATAGAATTCTTCATTTCGTGGATCGAAATAAATCGTACAAAAATAATCTCTATCTACATCTCCATTTTCGACGAAAAAGTCAATTCTGGGATGCTTTGCCCCGCGTTCTACAGACATCCCGCCATTTTCATCATACTTACTGCAAATAGAATCAAGACTATCCTCCAGCTCACCACAAACTCTGTCAAACCATTCTAAGTCCATATCCTTCTCCCCCTTTCAAACACTACATCCATAGTATAACCCTCACACCAGAATCCACTTGTTTTTTCAGGTGGTTAATTATTGGAAGCAGAAGAACGGTTTAAAGGATTTATTTTCAGTTTGATTAAGTATTTTGAGGAAATTGAACCAAAATATTATACTGTGATGTATTTTAATTAAGTTCGAGAAATTCTTCCTATACGAATTTCAAATAACCATTTAAAAACAAAAAACCCTTCATAAGGATGAAAGATCCTACAAAGAGTTTGTTATATTCATTAAGTATTTATGATTATTCATCCCGCTTTGATAAGCAATGATCACATTCCATAAGATAAGATTCTGCCTGCTCCTCAATCATTTGACCGCATTCAGCACACTCCTTTTGCGGTAATTGTTTAAAAAATTCAACTGGGTTTTGTAACATCTAAGTCGCCTCCATTTTATAATACAGTTTTACTTAATTTTCCTTTGTTATAATACAGTATATGTATTTGTCCTTTAACTATGTACAAATTTTGTAAAAAAAAAGAAGCAAGAATTTCTCTCGCTCCTTCAACCAATCGTAATTAACTATAATGTTCTACCAGCAGATCCCGGTGATTTATCTGTATTTTCCTGGGTATTATAGTCATTTTTATTGCTGCCTCTGCCACGTTCCCCGCCATATTCACTCTTATGCTGACTTTGAATTTTTCTAAACTTCTCGAAGTTTTGGTTAACCATTGTGATCCCCCTTTTCATTCGTTAAAATTCAATTCATACGTTAATAAGATACACGACTGAAAGAAACTTATTCCCCACGAGAAATAATAGAAATTTTACTTGATTTTATCCTTCTAATCAAAAAAAGTTTTTTCTAATCGAAATTTTTGCTATAGTAAACTTTATATAATAAGAAAGGAATCAATCAAATGAAATGTTTCTCCATCGATTTAGACGGTACATTATTAAATTCACAGCATGAAATCTCAACAGAAAATCTACATGTCCTGCAAGATTTACAGAAGCAAGGACACAGCATCATTATTAACACAGGCCGGGCAGTGGAAGATGTCATCAAATTGGATGCTATACAAACGCTTCAGCCGCCCATTATCAGCATAAATGGAACCATCATCTACTCTAAAACGAGAGAACCCTTATTTGAAGCATCTTTGCCAATCCCAACCTATAAAAAATTGTTTCCGATTTTACATCAATTAGGATTATGGATCATGGTCTATACCAATCAAGGCGGCTTTCCATGTCGAAATCCAGACATCCAAGATAAACGTCCCGAAGAAATCGAACCGATTTTCCAGGATTATAATTATGAGCAAATTTTAGCAAAAGAAAACGTAAAAATTTATAAGGTCATGGCTGTATCACGACATGATCAGCTTGAAAAAATTGATCAGGCTAAAAAAGCAATCGAAGGGAAATTGGAAGTGTCCATGGCATCCTCACACCCAAACAATGTAGAGTTTACATCTATTGAAGCCGATAAAGGAACTGCCCTCCTGCGCTACCAGCAACTAACGAACCAGCCATTCGACGAAATCTACGCATTTGGGGATGGCGGCAACGATGTTGGCCAATTCAAAGTTGCGACAACGTCCATTGCGATGGGCAACGCCCCATCTTCAGTACAGCAGGAAGCCGATATCGTCACCAAAACAAATGACGACAACGGATTTGCCTATGCCGTTCAACATTTATTAAACCTATAAAACAAGGGGACGGTTCTTTTGCTTCCAATTTTGGAAGCAAAAGAACCGTCCCTGTGCATCTTTATATATTAATCTGTAGTGCAATAAAAGCTTTAGCCTAACAAAAAAAAGATGTGAGAAATATCTCACACCTCTTTCTTTACTTCTTTTTTCACTTCATCTATTTCTTCCACTATATCGCTGGTTAGTTCACGTGTTGACTTTTTAAATTCGCTTAGAGTTTGACCAACAGCACGGCCTAATTCAGGAAGCTTCTTTGGTCCAAAAACAATAAGAGCCAAGAGTAGAATTAAAATTAATCCCGGTACACCAATATTAGAAAGCATCTAGAAGACCTCCTATATGATTAAAAATTATTATAATACTATTATAAAACTTATTAATTTGTTTGTATTAAAAAAAGAGAAAACTTCTTATAAATTTCACAAATCAAAGGTGTTAGGACAATTCCTGTGTTATTAATTGTATTTCATCGTGTACACAAAAAATACCACAATTCTAAAAATTGTGGTATTGATATGATTTATCAGCGTAGGAACGAATTTTATATGGGTGTTATTGATGTATTCTTCTCGCAAAATCGACAAATCTAAATTTATCGGGTCTATGTCTAGATTCCGTATATTGGAAGAGACTGGTGTCGTCAAGATAGACATAGTTTTTAATGATAACAATGGAATGGAAGCCTTCTAAATCCAATAATTGTTTGTCTTCTTCCGTTGGTTCTTCGACGATAATTTCTTTTTTAGCAAAACTAATATTTAAACCCAGCTCTTTTTCAAGATACTCATAAATAGAGTTTTCACACACTTCCTTGGTAAGGGTCGGGACGAATTTTTTATACAAATAATCCTTATCAAGAATCACCTTTTCCCCGCCCATTTCTCTTACCCGGAGCACCTGCCACACCTGATCCTTGCTTGAAAGATTCAGCTGCTTTTGAATATATGTTTCCGCCTTAACGAGCGAAAGCTCCTCGACAAATGTACGCGGCTTCTCTCCCATTTTATCTGCCAATTCCTTAAAGCTCACTAAACCGGAAACAGGAAAATCAATCTTCGTGCTTTTTATGACAATCGAGCCCTTCCCACGGACCTTTTGAATATAACCGTTTTGCGATAACAAATTTAAGGCCTTACGGATGGTTTCCCGAGAGGTATTGTAACGATCACATAACTCATGCTCAGAAGGCAATAGTGAATGGGTCGCAAATTCCCCTTTATCGATTTGCTTGGCAATTTCATTATGGATCATCAAATACTTATTTGTCATAGTCAAAACCCCAGTTTACTTTTTTATGTGATAGACAATCGACTCATATGGTCTTAATGTAAAGTTTTTCGGATTTTGTGACGAATCAACATAGTTGGACAAAAGAATTTTGCTGCTGAAATCCGTTAAATCAATCTGTTCAGGCAGCTGGAACTCGACTTCTTTTTCATAAAAATTGTTCACAACGAGCAGCTTTTCATCACAATTGTTCCGTATATAAGCAAAAATAGCATCATGATCATCTAATAGCAACTCATAATTTCCCGATGTCACAATTTCATAATCTTTTCGCAGCCCAATGAGTTTTTGATAATGGTAAAAAATTGAATTCTTATCAGCCAATGCCTTTTCTGCATTAATTTCCTTGTAATTGGCAGCTGGCTGGATCCACGGGGTTCCTGTTGTAAAGCCGGCATTCGTACTGTCGTTCCATTGTACAGGCGTTCTTGAATTATCACGGGATTTCTGCTTTAAAATAGCAAGAACTTCCTGCTCTGACATTCCTTTTTCCTTGAGAATCTTAAACATATTTAATGATTCCACATCTCGGTAGTCATCGATACTCTCAAAATTCGGGTTGGTCATCCCAAACTCTTCGCCTTGATAAATATAGGGAGTTCCCTGCATCATATGAATCGCCGTAGCCAGCATTTTGGCCGATTCGCGGTGATACTTTTCATCATTGCCAAACCGTGATACGACTCGCGGCTGATCATGGTTGCACCAGAATAGAGCATTCCAACCGCCGCCTTTGTTCATTTCCACCTGCCATGAAGAAAGGATTTGCTTTAACTTCTGAAAATCAAAATCTGCTTTTGTCCATTTCTCTCCATTCGGATAGTCCACTTTTAAATGGTGGAAGCTAAAAGTCATATTCAGCTCCTGCCGGTCAGGATGAGTATATTTAATGCAATTATCAATGGAAGTCGACGACATTTCTCCAACTGTCATGATATCATACTTTGAAAATACCTCTTGATTCATTTCATGTAAATACTCGTGAATTTTTGGCCCATCGGTGTAAAATTTGCGTCCATCCCCGGGCGCAATGGTGCCGTCGTCATCAAGGAAACGCTGGTCCTTCGAAATCAAGTTAATGACATCGAGACGAAACCCGTCAACCCCTTTATCAAGCCATACCTTCATCATATCATAAACATCTTTTCGAACCCGTTCATTTTCCCAATTAAGGTCTGCCTGTGTGACATCAAACAAATGAAGAAAATATTGCCCTGTTTCTTCATCATATTGCCAGGCATTCCCGCCGAATTTTGATTCCCAATTCGTTGGCGGTTCACCGTTTTTTCCATCCTTCCAAATATAATAATCTCGGTACGGACTGTCTTTAGAAGATCTCGATTCAATAAACCATTGATGCTCCGTTGACGTGTGGTTCACGACAATATCCATAATGATTTTAATCTTACGCTTATGCGCTTCGGTTAAAAGAAGGTCAAAGTCCTCCATTGTTCCATATGGTTCATATATTTGAAAATAGTTACTGATATCATATCCATTATCACGCTGTGGAGATTCATAAATCGGAGTTAACCAGACCACGTCCACGCCTAGCTTTGTTAAATAATCTAACTTCTCGATAATCCCCTGTATATCACCGACACCATTACCGGTCGTATCATTAAAACTCTTTGGATAGATTTGATACACAACCGCTTTTTTCCACCAAGGCTGAGTCATATTTTAACACCTTTCCTTTTATAAAATTGAACGAGTTTTTCCCATAAATATCCTAAATAGTAAAAGAGGAACAACTAGTTGTTCCCCTCGTATTTTGTTTGTTTATTTTCTTTTAAAAGAAAACTTCGCCATACCCGTTTTAGCAAATACGATTGTTAAAATGAACGGAATCACAGCGGCTACTACCATCGCAATTGCAAATGTCAGCATGTGCTGCGGCTGGATGGAAAGGATTCCTGGAAGACCGCCGACACCGATGGAGTTTGCCATCACATTGCTTCCAACTGAGATAACAGCAGCAACAAGGGAACCGATCATCGCTGCTAAGAATGGGAAGCCGTATTTTAAGTTAATACCGAACATCGCTGGCTCTGTTACACCTAGGTAACAAGAGATGGCAGCCGGAATGGATACTTGCTTCTCTTCCTCGTTCTTTCGATTAATGTAAATCATCGCTAGTACGGCAGAACCTTGAGCAATATTTGAAAGAGCAATCATTGGCCATAGGTTTGTTCCGCCAAGCTCACTCATCAGCTGAAGATCAATCGCATTTGTCATATGGTGTAAACCTGTAATAACAAGCGGTGCATAGGCAAAGCCAAAAATTGCTGCAAATAACCAGCCAAATGCAGAGGTTAAACCAGAATAAACCACATCAGAGATGAAAGAACCGATTTTCCAACCAATTGGTCCTAATACGATATGAGCAATAAGAACAGTCGGTACTAAGGCAAAGAATGGGACAACAATCATCGAAATTGCATTTGGTACAATCTTACGTAATTTCAATTCAAGATAAGATAATAACAAACCTGCAAGGATAGCCGGAATGACTTGGGCCTGATAACCAATCATATCTACTTTCGCAAAACCAAAATCCCAGAAAGGAATTTCTGTCGCACCGGCAACAGCATAAGCATTTAGGAGTTGTGGTGATACTAGCGTGATCCCCAACACAATACCTAGAATTGGTGTCGCACCCATTTTTCTTGCAACCGCCCATGTAATCCCAACAGGAAGGAAGTGGAAGATTGCTTCCCCAATCAGCCATAAAAACGCATGCGTTCCGGCCCAGAATTGAGAAATTTCAACTAACGTTTTTGTGCCATCCTCAAACATTTTAATGTCGCCGATGATATTTCGGAATCCAAGAATAAGACCCCCGACAACGATCGCTGGAATTAACGGTGTAAAGATATCTGCAAGGTGAGCGATCATCCGCTGAAGAATGTTCATATTCTGTTTCGCAGCCTCCTTCGCTTCATCCTTTGAGGTGTCACTTACACCTGCTATTTTAATAAATTCATTATAGAAAGAAGACACTTCATTCCCGATAATTACCTGGAATTGCCCCGCTTGAGTAAACGTTCCTTTTACTAGCTTAAGAGCTTCAATTTTATCAATATCCGCCTTCTTCGGATCATTTAAAACAAAACGCATTCTTGTGGCACAGTGTGTCACAACAGAAATATTTTCACTGCCGCCTACGTGCTCCAACAGTTCTTTTGCAGGTTGAGTAAAGTTACTCATCGTTTTTCCCCCTCTTCTCTCGAAGAACTTAATAAAAGTATTTGTAAAACACATTTCGAATATTAATCCGCTTTCATTCCAAACCAACATGTATATACATGTTTTATTGGGAACGTTTTCATTGTAACTTGTATATACAAATCTGTCAATCTGCTTTTTTAAAATAATTTTTTAAGAAGCAGAGCGACGGTTCTCTTGCTTCCAAATTTTAAGGAACCAATAAAATCTATGACAATTTTTTGACATTCTGAACATTTTTCTTCTTCAAACGTATTACTTATTGAAGTAAAGATTTTGTATCATCAACATTCTTACTATCGATAAAGGGAGAATCCAAAGATGAAAAAGCTTGGAACTTTATTGTTGCTGATGCTTATGTTGTTTATGTTTGTTGGCTGTTCGGGAGGTTCTTACACCATTACCGTAGGGGAAATTGATTCATTCAAGCATGAAATTGCGGGAGAATATAGTAGTTTTTCAGGAAAATATTATAAGCAAGTAACAGTTGAACCTGGAGAGGTTTTAGAAATAACATTGACTGCCCATACAGAAAAAGGCAGGCTGAAAGCAGTCATACTTGATTCTGAAGAAAAAGTGATCAGCACCCTGAATCCGGGCAATAGTGTTCAAATTCGGGATGCCGGTGTATATAAACTACAGGTAGAAGGTAAAAATCATAAAGGCAGTTTTACCCTTTCATGGGAAACACCTTAGACATATAGAAAAAGAGTTTGGGAGTCTATGGTTCAGACATTCAAACTCTTTTTTTGATATCTGTTATGACCGGAAAATGATCCATCATCAAGGAAGCAGGAGAACCGTCCCTCTGCTTCTATCTCCACTGAAGCTTTTCTGGGTTGATATAGATGTTGGTTATTTGTTCGTTTTGGTCTTGAAAGCTGATGACGCTGTGGGGGTAGGAGTTAATGTAATTGACAACCCCTAGTTGTCCATTTATGTTTTGAAACTTTGTAATGAGGTCAGCCGGTGCTTTTGCGGCTATTCCTGTTAAGAATGATAGTACATGATTTCTCGAATAGATAGGTTTTATGGCAGCTTTGACGATTCCGCCTCCATCGGAATATAACACCACTTCTTCTGATACAAGTGTCATGATTTTTTCCATATCACCATTTTGAAAGGCTTGGATAAATTCAGAAATGATTGTTTGATTTTTATCATTGTTCAGCGTTGTCACCTGAACTTCTGCTCCGATTTTTTCTTTTAATCTTGTAAAAATTTTTCTACAGTTGGCTTCTGTTTTAGTAACGATTTCTCCTATTTCACGATAGCTGAATCCGAACACTTCTCGAAGGAGGAAAACAGCTCGTTCCACAGGAGACAATTTCTCCATGAGCAGTAAATAGGAAAAGGACAGACTTTCCTTTGCAATGGCTTGATCTGCGGGATCATCCTGTTCTACCGGCGTCAAAATAGGTTCAGGCAGCCATGGTCCAACATAAACCTCACGTTTTTTTCGAGCAGATTTCAGTGTATCAAGGCAAAGATTGATAGCCATTTTACATAAATAGGCTTTTTCATTTTTGACCGCCCCTGTATCATGCTGAAAATAGGATAAAAACGTTTCCTGCACGATGTCTTCTGCTTCTGTGACACTTCCTAGCATTCGATAGGAAATTGAAAAAAGCAACGCTCTGTATTGTTTAAAAATGATTTCCTCTTTACTTATAGACAATGGCATCATTCACCTCACTTAAAATTACACTTGCAGCTTTTTTGGCCGTATAAAGCGCCGCTTCTGCTAAAAGAAAGTCGTTTGTTACCCATTCTCCTGCAAGCATCAGTCCCGGGAATTCCATTGCTGCAAAATCCATAATATTTTCAGCCCCTACGGCCGGTAACGATTAGATGAGGTATGTAACGCTGGGCCACGAGATTGACCTCCCAACCGGGTTGATTTTTTTCTAAAAAAGCTGCAAGCTGGGTTTTCACTTGGTCCGGTTGAGGATTTCCCCCCGGTGTTAAATATTTCATGACATGGACCACTTGGTGCTTCGGGTTAACTGCAAGTTTCGCCGCTTGAGAATGATTGGAATAGTATAGTGAGTTTTCAAAATCAAGGGCAAAATGCTGCTGTGGTTCAGTTAAGCGGCTTAACGCTACATCTAAACAAGCTGCCTTGACAGGTATACTATTACTAAGCATATTTCCAAGATGAGTATGTTGAATATCCTTCACTAAGCGTAAGATTTCTTTTGGCGCAGCTGTAAAAAGAACCCATCCTGCCCCTATTTTCTTTTGTCCTCCCACTTTCGTCAAAGAAATAACCTTCACTTCCTCGTGCATATCCACTTGTTCTACTTTACAATTATTTAGTAAAACAACACCAAGCTTTTCCGCTTTTTCCTTGAGCTGATCAATGATTGTTTGCCATCCGCCATCAACGTAGACAGCACCATTCAAGGATGTTTTCAGCTGGCGAAGAATAACCCCGGCATTTGCAATCGTTGGTGCATTAATATAACTGGCTAACCTACAAAATGCATAAAACAACTCTTGATTCCGCTTTGATTTCAACCTAGTCTCTACCCATTGCTGTATGGTCTGATTATAAAAATTCTGAGGATTCATTCTTTGTATATTCATTAAAAGGGAAACAAATTCTCTTTTTTCCTTCCAAGTTAACAGCTTCGTTCTGAATAAATCCATCATCGTACCAGGCAATTGAAATTTTTGCTCCTCCACATATATAGCTCCTTTGGTACTTGGGCTTCCTCCCTCCAGCTTTATTCCAAGCTCTCTTAATACACGAGCAGCCACTCCTTTTTTATAAAAAGCATGAGGACCTAAATTAAAATAGGAACCTGCCATTTCCTTCGTCACAGCCCTGCCTCCAAAACCCTTCCCCTTTTCGAGAACTGCCACCCTTTTTCCGCCTTGCGCTAAAAAAACCGCTGCCGTCAACCCAGTCAATCCACCGCCAATAATCACTACATCAAACACATGACCATCTATACCTATCCACCCCTTAATCATCACTCACAAACATGACGAGCAAGGAGAGAAAAACGTGACATGGGGACGGTTCTTTTGCTTCCTTTTTGGAAGCAAAAGAACCGTCCCCATGCTCCTACGAAGATGAACAGCCTGCATTGAGGAAATAGGTTTAAACCCGCTTTTTTGCGACAACGACCAATGCTGGTGAATTCTTCGAGTACTCCTGACGTGCGAAATTCCCATAAACATGTTCCACTTCAAAACCGACCTCATGTAGAATGGGAATCAATTGACTAGAGGTTACTGGATATAAGGGAATTGAGTTAGAAAATTTGTCTCCTTTTACGGTTAAATTAGTAGTAAAAATGATTTTTTCTCCTTCCTGCCTATAGTACCTTGTAAACGTTAAGTCATCTTTTTGAATGACTGGAAATGAAAAATCATTAACCGATGATAGCACTTTTTCATAATTCACAAGCTGAAGAATAAATCGGTTTCCATTACTTAGAAGCTCATAACATTTTTTTATAAAAAGCCCTAACTCTTCTGAGTTATTCACATGCGGCAGTGTATTTCCAATACAATAAATCCCACCGACCTTTTCAGCTATCTGGTCGATTTCCTGCATCGCTTTGATATGAACGGGAATTGTTACGTTATTTTCACCAGCCTTTTTGCCTATATACTCAGCCATCGCTACATCCGGCTCAGCCGCAATCACCCGCAGCCCCTTCTTCGTAAGCGCCATCGCCATATTCCCCGTACCAGCCCCAACATCCAACACAATCTCAGCCTTTTCAAAAAACGATAACAAAAAATCACAAGCCGTCTCATTCACAGGAAAAATCTCATCATAAAACGGAGTCAACCTCTCATAAAACGCCATCATAAAACTCCTCTCTATTGGAAGCAGAGGGAGGGTTTTTCTGCTTCTTTGTTCGATTTATTTTTAAGCAAAAATTAAGTTAAGATACAGTTTTCACAGATTAATTCTCAAGAATATTCATTTAATCGACATTCAACTGCCATATAAAAACAGCAGCTAAACACAATTACAGCTGCTGTTTTTCTAAACCTATTAGTAATTTAGTTTTGGACGTACAATAATCTCATTAACGTTCACATATTCAGGCTGAGACACAGCATACACAATCGCATTGGCAATATCGTCTGCATGTAAAAGCGTTCTCTTCTTATTTCCTAAATTAGAGCGAACCTCTTCATCTGTAATATGCTCTCTCAATTCACTTTCAACGGCTCCAGGTGAAATATTGGTCACGCGTAATCCAGTCGTCGAAAACTCTTTCTCCAACCCCATTGAAAGAGCACGGACAGCGTATTTGGTTGCAGAATAAACCGTACTGGTCCGAGTCACTTCATGACCTGCAACCGATGAAATGTTGATAATATGGCCAGTATTTTGTTCAAGCATCGTAGGTAGGACAGCATGAATGCCGTGCAGAACACCTTTAATGTTCACATCCACCATCCTAGTCCATTCATCAATTAAATCATTTTTAATATGAGATAATAGCATAACTCCAGCATTATTCACCAAGATATCAATAGAGCCAAATGCTTCCTTCGTTTTCGCGGCAAGCATTTCCACAGCAGCTTTATCCGTTACATCTGTTTTTACGACAATCGCTTTTGCGTTTGTTTCATTTTCTATCCTCGTTTTCAATTCTTCAAGACGTTCTGTTCTCCGGGCCGCCAACGCTACATTTGCACCTGCTTTTGCCAACGCAAACGCTGTCGCTTCCCCAATACCACTACTTGCCCCCGTAACAATCGCCGCTTTTCCACTAAGTGTCATATGTATACCTCCACATCATATAGTCACCTAAATTGTATCAAAACGGTTTTTTTATCTCAAAGAATTTCACATCGTATTTTACTTCCGAAAAGAAAGCATGGGGTTTTCTTGCTTCCTAAAACAAACTGTTATAATACAGAATGATACTCCATGACAAAGTCCTTTACGTTCCATTATAATCCTCACAATTTGAGCAATAAAAAAACCTCCGACAAATGGAGGTTGGGTTAAATACGGGAGAATCATTAAAGTTTTTTCGATTATTCAACTCTCTTAGACAAGCAGTGATCGCATTCCATTAAATACGATTCAGCCTGCTCCTCAATAATTTGCCCACACTCAACACAGATTTTTTTCGGTAATTCTCTAAAAAAATCAACTGGACTTTGTAACATTATATACCCTCCCTTTGTTTGATACAGATTACACCACTCAAAACTGTTATAATACAGAATATGCAGCACTTTTAAAAAAATGCAGACTTTTTTATAAATGATTAATTAGCTGACAAAGACAAAAACAACACCTGATTTTACTCATAAAAAACAAGGGGACGGTTCTATTGCTTCCAAATTCACTTTTTGAAACTAAGATACTATCCCCCTACCTCTTTTTCCCATATCTTAATATTTGTATAATATTGGGAGCCTCAATATTAATGGCTCGTAAAATAATATCCTCTGACCACACTAATTTAATAAAAAAGGAACCTATTTCTGGTTTCATAGTTAGTTGTACAAGCAACTACTAAGTCAAATAAATATAATTAAGTAATATTTCAAATTCTGGGGGATAAGCATAGGACCAAGAGTATTCTACTAAAGGAGTTCTTTATTTTTTGGAAGCAAAAGAACCGTCCCCCTGCCTCAAAGGATGTGTAAAATGAAGGATAATAATACTGTAATAACTGTTTTGGGAAGTGCTGGTGGTGTTGCAAAGTCTGTACTCTCTATTTTGAATAAGTCTGTTGTTGATACGAGCGATCCAATCCACTCTCTTATTAAGAATTCTGTGATTCACTTGGTTGATAAAAATCAAAAGGATTTAGAGTACTATAGTAGTCTGTTTCCTGAATTGTACCAGCATTTCGTTTTACATCAATTTGATCTTAAGGATATAAAGAAACTGACGAAGCATTTGAAAAGCACTAAAACGTTGGTTGTGATTGATGTTTCTTGGGGAGATACCGTGGAGATGCTTCAATGCTGTAATAAACTCGGTGTTAAGTACGTTAATACAGCATTAGAGAATACGTATATTGATGAAAATGAAGAACTATATGAAGGATTTCAATTAGCAGAGAGAATCTACCATTTAGAAAAGCACAAAGACCTTTTCACTAATACCACTGCAATCATTGGTTCAGGAATGAATCCTGGAGTGGTTCAATGGATGGCATACGAACTTTTAAAAGATTCAAAGGAAAAACCGCTTGCCTGTTATATTGTCGAGCATGACACCTCGTTTTATAAAAATCCTTTAAAGGCGAAAGAGAATACTATCTACACAACCTGGTCACCTGAATGTTTTCTCGATGAGGCAATTGCAAGCTACCCAATGTATATTCATCATCATACCCCGCTGTATTTATATGAAGATGTATATGATATTGAATTTAAGGTTACCTTGGGAAACAAACAGTTTTACGGCTGTTTAATGCCGCATGAGGAGATTTTTACGTTAGGAAAAATTTATGATTTCGAAAGCGGATTTCTATACAAAGTGAATGACCATACGACAGACATAATTAGGACCAATTTAGATGATGTTGATAAATTATGGGACTATGATATGGAAGTACTGAACCCTGATAAAGCACCGCTTGATGGAGAAGACTTAGTCGGCGTCCTTGTCGTCTACCAAGACAAAGAACATTATATGTATAATGTATCTTCTAACGAAGAAATATTTTCCAAATTTCAAACAAATGCCACTTACTTCCAAGTTGCCAGCGGTGTCTACGCTGCTCTAGCTGTCCTCCTAAAAGATTCCATTCCAAAAGGTGCCTATTATGTAGACGAACTCCTGCATCAAACAGAAAACCAATATGGCAAATATCTAACCCACTACATGACTACCTTCGAAACCGGAGAAAACAATCAGACAGACGGACTACTTCTTCAAAGAATGCAGAGAATAAACTCCTAGAATCAGAGGGACGGTTCTCTTGCTTCCATCTATTTCTTTCTTTTGAATTCTTCTATCCTTTGGTAAACCTATTACACTTATTTTTTATTATTAAGAGCAAGAACAAAGCAGTATCAAATGCTTTTCTCTTGCTCTTAATATTAGCTGTATTTTTAATTATAAGTATCAAAGCAAGAATCCTTTTGTATCTTCTTTACTACCTCAAATCCATGATCCTCAATTCTATCATGTTATCCATTGAACGGATAAAACTTTGTCTAAATTTTACTGTAATCTTCCCTTTTGGCAATGTACCTTTAACAGAAACAATGCTGTGCAAGTTTCTGATAGACTGTTCAATTAAATGTAGACTATCAACATAGGTAATCCCGTATACATATAGAGTTAGTTGTGTTATATACAATTCCTCTTTTCATGGTTATTGGTTTATTTATTAATAGACTAAAGACAAATGACATCGTGAAATATATGGTGTAAAGTTATTATTTCTAACGCCAATATATGATAATGATTCTCATTATAAATTGATTAAGTTTTATCTATTTTCTAATAAACTAAGTGACTCTGGCCTTAAAATTATTGAAAGCAGAAGAACCGTCCCTGTGCTCCTAACAATTCACAGCGTTTTAAATTGTTGACGGTTTAATCTTTTACTGTGTTATATACAGAAACTGGAAGTTGTTTTTGTAGAATAGTGTTGGTTGAGATGAAGTATGATGTTGTGATTGCGGGAGGAGGGATTAGCGGGATTCAGCTGCGCTTTTTACAGGTCATCCGGGAATACGGACGGCGGCACATTGTAACGGATCTGCCCTACTTAATACTTCATAATTAACTCTTCCGACGATAAAGCCTCTATACAAGCAGGCTATCCACTAAAGAGTTTCTTTTTTTATGAAAAAAAATACCGGATAGACAAGAACTTCCGCCAATCTTTTTCCTTAAGGAAACTTTTTGTCTTACGAGCATAAAATAATGTAAAAAGGAGCTGTGAACATTCACATGAACCATCGTATCCATAAAAGAATTCTTGGGTATACAGCCTTATTTAAAAAGCTAGGTATACTCGACGACACTGACTTTCAAAGCATCACTCATCATCTTACCCAAAAAGGAAAAAGATAGACGTTTGTTACTTTCTAAAGCTCTTCTCTAATAACGAAAGAAAGTAAGCCCAATGCTACAAGCTCACTTTCTTTCACTTTCTTTAATTCCTCTTACTCAGCTATATATTATAAACACCTAAAAAATATATGCTTAAAATGACAAATTCTTGTTTTTCTTCTTTTTCCCCATTTAATTACCTCAGTCATATTCTCATTTTCTCCATATTACCATTTATGGTCAGAGGGACGGTTCTCCTGCCTTCAAGTCTCGTAAAACCAACATACTCTATAGATAAGGATGTGTATATCACCCTTCTTCTGGACATACTGCGAAAGAAATTAGCTCCTTTCGTAGTGTAGCTCTGTTTTGATTATATGTGTCCACACACGCTTCTAACCAAAATATCGTGCGTTGCTGCGAATTAGGGGCTAGTTTTATTTTATGGTAATTTGTGACATCTATTAAAAGATGGAATGGAAGCAAAAGAACCGTTCCCATGCTTCCACCGTAAAAATAAAAAGAGACCCGGTACAGGTCTCAATCATTTATTATGGCTCTAACTACAAAGGCTGTATTCTTTCAGAAAAGGTTATTCCTTCTCCTTTATATCGGCGCAGTCTCTACAAATCCCATACCATGTTTTGACACCGTTTGTATTCTCAACTGCGTCTATTTCTTTTCCACACTCCTGACAAATAATTGTACCCTGCTTTACGACTGCTTGATCTGACATTTCACTCATCCCCCTGTTATTAAAACGCTTTCAATAAAAGAGTTAATCAACATAACGCTAACCTATCGTAAATCTAGCAGCCTTCTTTTCTTTCTCTACTACTATTATAGCACTTCTTACAG
The DNA here is from genome assembly GCF_036670025.1 of Niallia oryzisoli. Lineage (NCBI taxonomy): Bacteria > Bacillati > Bacillota > Bacilli > Caryophanales > Bacillaceae > Niallia > Niallia oryzisoli. Next base: position 4,318,427 of record NZ_CP137640.1, read on the forward strand.
TATTTTGATTAAGAAATGGTGTTAGGCACTAGAAAAAGACAAGATGCCCCAGTTTGTCTTTTTCTAGTGCCTAACACCATCAATGACACCATTAATAGTTGCGCAGCAGGTAAGCAATCCATTTACAATGTGGATGGTTTCGGATATTTTCTTGAAGTCCGTTTACAATCGCAGGACTTAGGCTGGGTTCAAGGAGATGCTGTTTTAACAGGATTAATGATTCTTTTTCGATGGAATCTTCCAATTCAGCAATTTTCTGCTCCATTAACTCAATAATTTGTTCCTTTGTTATCTTTTCATGCATCGAATATGTCGTAATTTGAACAAGCTCTTCAGATAAAAACGGTATGGTCGTATGCTGTGCTAAGATCGTTGTTTTTTCCACAAGCGATTGCGACATCTGCTGCAAATCTAATGGGGCATTTTGAAAAAATAATAAATTAGAGTAAATGCTCATAAAACCTTTAATACAATACATCAAATCATATTTTGTATGGGTAATCTCATCTCCATATAAACGGTCAATCATGGACAAGATCAGTTTTTCTAATAATCGATCATATGAATGAATTTTTTCAATCAATTCTTTATTTAACGTTTGTGACTGTTCCTTGATCAATATCTTGGCAAAATCAGAATGCTTTTGAAACGATTCAAATGTCGTATAATAGAATTCATATAATAGTTTATCATCGTCATTCGTGTTTTTGACTATATAGTCAATATCCGAAGTAATTTGAATCATAAAATGGTCAATCAAAGTCAAAATCAATTCGTCCTTTGACTTGAACGACAGGTAAAAAGCCCCTTTCGAAATCCCGCAATAATCCGTTATCTGCTTTATAGAAGTAGCCTCAAAACCTTGTTTAGCAAAAAGTTCAAGAGCTTTCTCCATAATTAATTGCTTTTTTAACATGTTATTTCATCTCCCCTAATCATTGACAAATGACCGACTAGTCATTAGTATAAATACTTGAGCTTAGCAAGTCAATTAAGGGTAGGTGTAATAGTGAAAGGGTTAGTCAATTTTGTCATAAGAAACAAACTGGCCGTATGGCTGCTTACGATTATCATTACGGTTTCCGGCATGTATTCAGCAGCGAAAATGAAAATGGAAACCATCCCTGATATTTCCATTCCATACCTAATGGTCATGGATGTATATCCTGGAGCAACTCCTGAACAAGTAATGGAGGATGTGTCCATTCCTCTTGAACAGGCTGTAGAAGGACTCGAAGATGTGAAAAATGTCTTCTCCAATTCCTATTCCAATATGGCCAATTTACAAGTCGAATACGAATATGGCGTGGATATGGATGAGGCAAAACGTGCACTAGAAGCTGCATTAGATAATGTCAATTTACCAGATGATGCACAAGAGCCGACAGTTACTGCTGTCAGCATGAATATGATGCCGGTAGTAGCGCTTAGTGTCAGCAGTCAATCAGAGGATATCGTTGAATTAACATCAACAGTCGAAGATATTTTAGTCCCAAAAATTGAAAAAGTCGATGGCGTTGCATCTGTCACTATTGCGGGCCAGCATCTTGAAGAAGTTCAGCTTACATATGACAAAGCAAAAATGGCTGAACTAGGATTAACAGAAGATAAAGTAAAGGAAATGATTCAAGCCAGCGACATGGCTGTTTCATTAGGTCTTTTCGAGTTTAAAGAAGGTGAACAAGCTGTTTCAGTGGACGGCAAGTTCATGTCGCTTGATGATTTGAAGGAAATGCTGATTCCTGTCACTCCTTCAGCAGCACAACCTTCCCCATTTGTAAAGCTTAGTGATATTGCAAAAGTGGAACTAATAGGAAAAGAACAATCCGTTTCACGTACAAACGGAGAAAATTCAATTACCATTCAAATTGTTAAAGAACAACAGGACAATACGGTTCATGTTGTTAATGCAGTAAAAGATTTAATTAAAGACCAAGAAAAAAAGATAGATGGCCTCAAAATTGATGTCTCACTTGACCAAGGTGCACCAATTGAAGAATCCGTTTCAACAATGGTTGAGAAAGCTGTTTTTGGCGGGCTTATTGCAGTGTTAATTATCCTTTTATTCCTACGTGATTTTAAATCAACGATTATTTCTATCATTTCAATTCCAGTGTCGATTTTCATGGCACTGCTGCTCTTACACTGGCTGGATATTACGCTGAATATCATGACACTTGGAGCAATTACAGTCGCCATCGGCCGTGTTATTGATGACTCCATTGTTGTTGTGGAAAATATTTATCGACGTCTCCATTTACGCGAAGAGAAATTAACAGGCCGAGCTCTTATCCGTGAAGCCACGATCGAAATGTTCAAACCAATACTATCTTCCACATTGGTAACTGTTGCTGTATTTGCACCTCTTATCTTTGTCGGCGGTATGGTTGGAGAGTTATTTGCACCATTCGCATTAACAATGACCTTTGCCCTTGGTGCCTCATTAATTGTTGCGATTACCATTGTACCCGCCCTCTCCCACTTCTTATTTAGGAAAAAACTTTACAGTGAAAAAACGGAGAGCAGTCATAAAGAGGCAGGAAAATTAGCGAACTGGTACAAGGGATTATTGAACAAGGCATTAAATCATAAAATCATTACTTCCATTCTGGCTGTAGTTTTATTAGCTGGAAGCTTGGCATTAACACCATTAATCGGCTTCAGCTTCATGGGCAGTGAGGAAGAAAAAGTGATGTATTTAACCTACACGCCAGGAACAGGCGAGCTGAAGAAAGACACCTTAGCGAACGTTCAAAAAGTTGAAGAAGAGATGTTAAAACGAGAGGATATTGATATTGTTCAAGTCTCCGTAACCGAAAGCGGTGATCCAATGACCGCGATGATGGGTGGCGGTGGTGACGGTGCCTTAATGTACCTAATTTTTGACCCGGACATGGAAAACTTCCCAGAGGTTCGTAAAGATATCGAAGACTATGTATCTAATATCAATCAATCCGGCGAGTGGAAGAGCCAAAACTTCTCTTCTATGTCGTCCATGGCTTCTAATGAAGTCAGCTACACCTTCTACAGTGAGGATTTAGATAAACTATATAAAGCAGTGGACAAAGTCGAAAATGTGATGAAAAAGAATGACCATTTAGAAGACGTTACATCCAGTGCAGAAAATCCTTATGTTGAGTATACGTTCAAAGTGGAGCAGGATGAATTACTGCAGTATGGGTTAACAACAGGACAAATTGTTATGATGTTAAACCCAACGAAAACACAGGATGTATTAACAACCATTGAAAAAGACGGAAACGACATCGAAGTAATTGTCCAGCAGGAACAAACAGAAGATCCTAAGTCAATTGATGAAATTTTAGACAGACAAATACCAACAGCACTTGGGACAGCCATGCCGCTGTCAGAGCTGGTAAAGGTTGAAGAAGGAACAACTCTCAATACATTGGCACGCAGCCAAGGTGAATACTATGCGTCAGTTTCAGGAACCGTTATTGGTGAAGATTTGTCAAAAGCAACATCTGCCGTTGATAAAGCCATTGATAAATTAGACCTGCCAAAAGGTGTCACCATGGGCGTGGCAGGTGTTCAGGCTGATATGACTGAAACCTTCACGCAGCTTGGTATGGCGATGCTTGCAGCCATTGCGATCGTCTACTTTATCCTTGTTGTTACATTTGGAGAAGGACTTGCTCCATTTGCAATCCTGTTCTCCCTGCCGTTTACCGTGATCGGTTCATTTGTCGGCTTACTGATTGCCGGAGAAACCATTTCCGTATCCGTTATGATGGGTCTTTTGATGCTGATCGGTATCGTCGTAACAAACGCCATCGTGCTTGTAGACCGGATTATTCATATGGAACGTGATGGAATGGGAATGCGCGAAGCTATACTTGAAGCGGGTTCAACACGTCTGCGTCCTATCTTAATGACAGCTATCGCAACAATCGGCGCCTTAATTCCGTTAGCCATTGGTTCTGGCGGAGGCGGTCTAATCTCCAAAGGATTAGGAATTACCGTAATTGGGGGTCTAACAAGCTCAACCTTGTTAACATTAATCATCGTCCCAATCGTATATGAAGTCCTATCCAAGCTATTCAAGAAAAACCGCAAAGAAATCAAAGAAAACTAAAGAAGAGGCTGTCCTATCCAGGACAGCCTCTTTTAGCCTTTTAAACTACATTTTCCTCCTGCTCTTCTGAAGCAGATTTGGCTTTTTTATGCAGGCCGCCGAAATAATAAGCTGCTACGAGGATCACAATCCACAGTGGACCCACATAAAGAGCAATTCTTGTATCAGGGAAATACGCCATGATTCCAATCACCATTGCTAAGAACGCCAAGGCAAAATAGGAACTAAACGGATAGAGCGGCATTTTGAATTTTAATTGTTTTTTGTCTTCAGGTGTTAAATCTTTACGAAATTTCATTTGAGACAGTAGTATCACTGCCCATGTCCAAATTGCACCAAAGGTTGAGATCGATGTCACCCATGCAAATACTTTTGCAGGCACTAAATAGTTTAATACAACGCCGATTACTAATGCCGCTGCGGTTGCAATAATTGCTATGCTCGGCACGCCGTTTTTGTTCGTTTTAGCAAAAGCTTTCGGTGCTTCACCATTTTCTGCTAAGTTAAACAACATCCGGCCCGTACTGAAAATTCCACCGTTACAGGAAGAAAGAGCTGCTGTTAATATAACAAAGTTAATAATTCCTGCAGCTGCTGGAATTCCGATTTTATCAAACGTTAACACGAAAGGACTACCGTTCGTGCCAATTTCTGTCCAAGGATAAATAGACATGATAACGAATAAGGCACCGACATAAAAGATAAGAATGCGCCAAAATACGGTATCGATAGCCTTTGCAAGAGTTTTTTCAGGATTCTTTGCTTCCCCTGCTGTCAGACCAATCATTTCAACGCCTAAAAATGCGTACATAACCATTTGTAATGACATAAAAACACCTGTTATACCATTAGGCAACAGTCCGCCATGATTCCATAAATTGCTGATACCTGTAGCCACTCCTCCATTCCCAAATCCGAAGAAGATCATGGCAAAGCCAACAACAATCATAAAAACAATTGCGACAATTTTAATAAGAGCAAACCAAAATTCAAGCTCTCCAAACGCTTTTACCGATAAAAAATTAACCAGCATGATGATGACTAATGCAGAAAGCGCCCAAATCCAACGCGGTACGTCCGGATACCAAAATCCCATATAAATGGCCACAGCCGTAAGCTCCGCCATACAGGTTACGGTCCATAGGAACCAATAATTCCAGCCTGTAATAAATCCGGCCAAGTTTCCTAAATAATCACGGGCATATTGACTAAAGGATCCCGCCACAGGATTTTGTATCCCCATTTCACCTAATGCCCTCATGATAAAAAAGATAATCATGCCACAAAATACATAAGCTAATAAAATTCCCGGACCTGCCAGTTGAATCGTTGATCCAGAACCTAAAAATAATCCAACTCCAATTGCAGATCCCAATGCCATAAGAGTGATGTGCCGTTGTTCTAATCCTCTTTGCAGTTGGCTTGGCGAATTACCTGCTTGCATCACGTTCCCCCCTTTTTATAATGGATGACTTAATGAATGATGCATGAAGGCTAGCGTTTTGAAACTGTGATATCATTAAAGATTGATAGATTTTTATTATACTATCATTATTAAGTGTCATCTATAATTATTTTATTAATATAAAATGTTTTTTATTGAATCAATCATGTGTCTTTTCTTTTAAAAATACATAAAAAGGCAGTGCATCTAAATAATTGAAAATGCACTATTTGGTGTACCAAAAAAGGATTATTCCATTTTATGTCGAAATATTCAATTAAGGATAAAAACCTTATTTTGATAGTTATATTTAGAATAAAAAACATAGTAAAAGAGGGATAAGAACATGACGAATATTGTTAAGACACCAGAGAACAAGCTGGAAGAGTTAGGAATTATTCTTGAACCGGCTAGACAGCCATTAGGCAATTATATTGGTTGTGTACGTACGGGTAACCTTATCTTTACATCGGGACAAATTTCTGATCAGTACTTAGGAACACTTGGACAGGATTTAACTGTAGAAGATGGTTATAAAGCAGCCCGCCAGGCCGCGGTTAATGTTATAAGAATCCTAAAGAGTGAACTTGGAGAATTATCTCGTGTCAAACGGGTCGTAAAGGTTTTGGGGATGGTGCATTCTGCCCTTGATTTTACCGATCATCCAAAAGTAATCAATGGTGCTTCAGATTTATTTGTTGAGGTATTCGGTGAAAAAGGCGTTCATGCACGTACGGCTGTTGGATTGGCACAGCTTCCTAAAAATGCTGCAGTAGAGCTTGAAATCATTGTTGAGGTAGAAGATTAAACTATAAAGGTATACAAAATGCCAATTCCCTTTGTATTAGGAGTTGGCATTTTTGTTTAACAGAACAGCAAACTATTCCCTTTTAATTATCTTATAATAATTGCCTTAGCTCCTCTGTCATTTGTTCCACTAATTCAGGCCTGCCGTGAAATTGTGCAGGAGTGTTCTGAAACAATTGAATCCACCACTTTCCTTCTTTCTTTATCACTACAAGTGTATGATGTGTGTTCACATTCGGGTTTATATCCGATTGCTGCGGCGCTACCATTCCGGCAATTGCCCTTAAAATGGCAGAATCTGAACTTAACAACCGCACTGCTTTGACTTTTGTGACAAACCGGGCCGTAGGATGATCCCGAAAAATAGGATTCAGATGTGAAAATATCTCGTCCCTGCCAAGTGAGATGCTTCCATCAAATCCTATACTCTCACCATCTTCTCTAAATAAGTCCGCCATACCGCGGGCACTCCGTGTATTCCATGCTTCTATCAATTGATGATAGACGGATTCAACTTCTTTTGTTTCGTTTTTTTCCATGCTCGTACTCCTTTGCAGAAATTTGATTTATGTAAAAAAACTCTCTCAACCATACTCCATTTTAAACTTTTCTGCCGATTTAATCCAAATAAAGTAGAAGTCCCCTCTGCCCTTCATTAAATTAGATAAAGCTATTCATGGTCAAATGCTTTATAATAATTCTAAATTTCCATCCCTATTTCCGCAAAAGTTGGCATATTTTTGAGAATGGAACAGGCTGCTTCAATAATTGGGAAGGCTAATGCTGCGCCGGAGCCTTCACCTAAGCACATATTCATCATTAACATCGGTTCTAATCCCAACAGTTCGCTGGCCAGTTTGGCACCCGGTTCCTGTGAGGCATGGGAAGTGACTAAATAGTCTTTCGTCTTTGGTTCTATCCCCACCGCAATGATTGCTGCTATGGTTGAGATAAATCCGTCCACTACAACCGGTATACGGTTTGCAGCAGCTCCGAGCATAACTCCAGCCATACCTCCAATTTCTAATCCCCCCACCTTTTCCAGTACATCAATCACATCGTCAGGGTTGGGTTCATTGATATGAATGGCTCTTCGGATGACTTCCGCTTTATGCTCAAGTCCACCTTTTCCTAAACCAGCACCCCGGCCCGTTATTCCTAACGGGTCACAACGAAGTAAAACAGACAAAATCGCCGTACTTGGTGTTGTGTTTCCAATACCCATTTCGCCTGTTCCAAGGATCTGAACTCCTTTTTTGATTTCTTCATTAGCGATTTCAATACCGACTTCGATGGCCTTTATTGCTTCCTCCCTTGTCATCGCAGGTCCTTTCGCCATATTGTCTGTACCATTTTTCACTTTTCGAATGATAATCCCAACATCACTTGGCATTTCTACTTTAATCCCAATATCTACAGGAACAATTCTAGCTCCTGATACTTGTCCAATCGCACAAACACCTGTAATTCCCTTAGCAAAATTCAACGTTTGACCAACCGTTACTTCCTGGGGATTACTTGTGACTCCTTCTTCATAAACCCCATGGTCGGCCGCCATCACAATGATCGCTTTCTGATCAAATACAGGTTTCAGATTTCTTGTAATACCCGCTAACTGGACAGCTAGATCCTCTAATCTCCCTAGACTCTTAGCCGGTTTAATAAGGTGATCCACTCTTTCCCTAGCTTCTGCTGCAATTTTTTGATCCAAGCACACAATTTTCTCAATCGTTTGTTGTAATAACTGCATGTCTCCTTCTCCTCTCAAAAAGTGAAATTAGATAATAAAAAAGTCTGCAGCTTATTTGTATAGCAAATAAACTACAGACTTTTCCATCATCTATACCGTCACAGCAAATAGGCAGGTCTCCTGGCTTAGGCTCATCATTTCATCAGACCTTCCCAGAAATAACTCCAGTGGCATCTCCAATGAAACTCCCCATTACAGTGGCGGGACCGCTGAAGATTCTCACTCCATTCCCTATTCTCCCATAAAGGGCACCTACTGCTTTTATACACATTTTTCCACAATTAAACATATCAATGATTGAAGATTCCGTCAAGAAGTAAAGTACTACCACGTTCCGCCTGCATCTACATGAAGTTTGCTTTTGTTATACTAAAGTGTCTTTATTATTTTCTCTAAGAAACCAATTTGCAGCTTATATTGGTCGACCATATTTTGAAAGGTTATTTTTGATAGCTCATTCATCTCTATCAATTGCTGTTTAACATTTTGTCCAGCCTCAAGCTCCTCTAATTCCTGATGCAGCTCCTTTTTTTGTGCTTCCATCGCTTCCATTAATACAGTAGTGTCTGCTTGGTGATTCGGGAGATTCAGCATTGATAGGCCAGTATACAAATTTACTGGTAGGGAAACAGATGGCTCACGAAAAGATTCCACTAATAATCTTCCATACTCCTTCTCCCCTGCCTCCGTTATTTCATATATTGCCTTCACGCGATTGCCTGTTGATTCAACTTTCGCTACTCTCACAAGGCCCTCTTTATCCATTTTCTTTAGTGCATGATAAATCGAACCTGTTAGGATTCCAGCCCATTTGTCTACTGCACTAATTTGCAGAAGCTGCTGCAATTCATAGCCTGACATTGGTTTTAATCTTAGCAAACCTAGAACCATAAGACGTGTCATATTACACCTCAATATTATATATTCAACGTTAACTATTGTGATAAAAATATAACACTTTTCTGAAGTGCATGTAAAGTGATCTAATTGATGTGATTTGTCCGTTCAAATTTGAAAAAGCAATGAGAATCCCCTTTTGACAACAATTGTGGTCTAGAGAAGCTGACTCCATGTTTTTGAGGCAGCAGTAAATCCCCCCAAATATCGTCCATGGCGCAAAAAATAGGCATGATTTCAAGTGCATCGTGACTCCGGAAAAAATCAAAGTAAAAACACTTTTTTACATGTAAATGATAGGACTGCTCTGTATCTTTAACGATCTCATGAGTAAAGTTCTGGTCACCATAATGATTAATCTGCTTTATTTTCGATATTTTTACTATCCGATTAAAGGGTTTGCGATCAAATAATAAATATAATTTCATAAAAAACTGCTGCTTTTTCTTTGTTCTGTCTATTAAACAATACCGTAAAACCTCCTTCCAGTTAGGATATTCGTACTTTCTTAATACCTTGAATGAGGCTAGAACCATAGAAGTAAAAATTAAGTTTAATTCAGTCGGTTTATCCGTAGCCCAGCCTTTATTTTCTTCCAATAATTGTAAAAAAAGTTCATGTGATTCACTTGCTTTTTCCTTTCCTACCTTTTGCTTAAGTCCTTTAAAAAAGCCCTTTTGAATGATATTCTTAATCATTTTTCTTCCCCATTTAGCTCAATGTTGAATAGTCAACGTTGAATATATTATGTAATTTACCATATTAAAAATTTTATGTAAATACATACCAACCATGATTTTCATCGTAAAATTTCGACTGTTTTAGCAAAAAAAGAACAGGTTTTTTCACCTGTCCAGCTATTGCCTATTGTATTGATAATCCTCTATCTCTAAACAAGGATATAAGTTACAGGGCAAAAAACGCAGCTCTTTTAAGAGATGCGCTTTTAAAAAGTCCTATTATGCCCATGTTGCTTCATTACAAAGCAGTGACGTCTTTTCCTGCAATTCTGTCAAATCGAGATTCAAATCTAATGAATGACTAGTTGATAAAAATAATCTTCTTTTATTATTTTTACTCCAGATTTCCGAAAGCTCGGAAGGATCGGTGGATTGTGACCAAAATGATTGATCAACTGCCACACCTTTTGTTTTTATTTTCGATGCATTCGAAAGCAAGGCAGTCGAAACGATTAAACAATCCGGAAGCTTTTCAATCTTTTCGAATGTTGTCACTTCAGGCGGGATTCTTAGGATTCCGGAAATATTATAGAATTTGATTACATTAAAAATCGGTTTATAGTATTGGCTGAATTCGTCCTTCAAGTGTACATCAAGCGGAAGATCCTCATTTATGATAATTCCGTCAACTTTTTCGTCGCCAAAGCTTTTAATCATTTGGATTAAGCCTTGAGAGATGACTTCAAGCTTATCAACGATATCTTCAGTTTTGTTTGAAAATACGTCCTCACCGTACAGATTTTTTAAAATGGTTAACGGGCCTGTAACCGTAGCAAATACGGAATAATCCTTCCCATTTACCTTTACCAACCTGTTAACCGTTTCAATCAGGATAGGAATTCTTCCTTTCATAGAAAAGTCAGAATGATCCAGTGGGTCTGAAAGTGAAAGCTGCGAATCAACCGCAGGCATTTCCTTATCTTCCCAGCGCAGCTGTGCTCCAAACGCTTCACATTCTACTGACGTATCAATCGGCAGGGTTAATGAATCATATCCCAATAACTGCTGGGTATTCACAATAGATGAAGCAAGCGTACTGGAGTCATTTAGTAATTCCTCCACAGATACTTGATTTACCTTTGTTAGAAACGACCCAAGTAAGGGGATAAAGGGAGGCCGAGAAACGGCCCGTCCCTTAAAAAATTTCTGTACAAACTCTTTTCTATTCATTCGCACACCTCCATGTTGAATCGGCTAATTTTACAAACGAACAATTTGTCTTACAGGCTCTGCTGTTGGCCATTTGCCATAATACGTAAGAGCTTCCTCAGGCGGCTGCTTTTCTGACCATTCCTTCATAAATTCATCATAACGCTTGCCGCGTTTTAAGCGTGAAATTCGCTCAGCCTTTCTAGCCTCTTCTGTCTTCACTGCATCCAATGTCAATGTTTCTTGATCATAGACAATCTTATAAATGTTTTGAGCAACCCAATCAGAGATAAGCTGGTCCTTGACATCCTTTAATACACTTTCAGGATCACGGTCAAGTACGTCACCAAAGCCGCCGCCTCCTAAAGAGTTTCCAACAAAGATGTCCCCTTCCTTCACTGGTGAAGCACCGCGCGGAGCCCGCTCAACCACATAATCTCCATCAATGCTTCGATTATTTACTAGTTCTGTTACATTTCGCGGAAGGTCACTATCCCCGTTTGCCATTTTCTCAAAGTAATTGGCATTGACCACTTTAATACCTGGGTGTGATGCAGGCGGATAACCGCCGAAGAGTCCTTGAACGGTTGGAACTTTATGGTTTTTAATGATTGATTGGTAGACAAGCTGCGGAACCTTGTGAACGGCCCACGCGACCGTCGTTCCTGCACCTCCTCGATATTTTCCGAAACCGCCGGAATCCTTCCAATGGTTAAAGAATAAATGAACATGCGGCTGCTCATTTTCCATATCCTCTACATCCGGTGCTTTACCCCACCAGCCCCAAGGGAAACCGAAGGAGTTGTTGCCGTCACGGTTACTTCTTGCACCGCCGCCTTCACTGTTAAGGGCATTTGCCAGCATGTCCGCAAAAGGAACGCCCCATTGATTTAGTCCGGCAATAACCATGGCACATCCACCAACACCATAACCTGCCGTCGCTAATTCGTTTGCACCGCTGGCATGAAGCATTTTAGCCATCGCATTGGAGACAGTTGAGAGTGTTACACTGTTTGTTACCGGTGAGTTGGCAACAGACGCATCCACATTTGCATTTAGGAATGTTCCCTGCGGTACGATTACCTCGATTGGAGAGAAAATACCGGATGATGTCGGCAGGTCTGCAAAAGGAACACCAAACAGGTAGATAGCAATATGGGCTCTGACAATGTGTAAGAAACTGTTAAATGAACCATCATTTTCAGGTGATGAACCTGTAAAATCAAAAGTTAAGGTGTCACCTTTTTTCGTCAACGTTAACACGCAGCGCATTAATGAGTCGGTTACCCCGATCGTATCCATAAAGGCAGTGGATCGGTATACACCATCCTGCCAGCTGGAAATTCGGTTTCTTGCCCCTTCTTCGGCAACGATCAGCATTTTTCTCATGACGCCGACAACCAGTTCTACACCTTTTTTCTCAATGAGCTGCTGTACCCGAACACGAAGGCGGTCACATGCAGCCACACGAGCTTTTGTATCAACAATCTGCATACGCGGTGCTCTTGATACCATGTTTGCCATCATGTTCAACATGTCATTGCGAATTTGATAGTTTTCACCAATTTTTATCGGTGGCAGCTTCATCCCTTCATCAGAACGGGATTTTGCTGTAATCGGCATTCCGCCCGGCTCAATCGCACCTGTTTCCGGCTGATGCACAGCTGCTGCTGACCAGGCAATCAGCTCGCCATTATGGAAAATCGGCATAACTGCCACTTGGTCCGGATTATGGACACCACCATAAAGGGCCTCATTGGCATAGAAGATGTCTCCTTCCTTAATACCAATGGTTGGATCATCCTTGTAATGCTTCAATATATACTTAATGGCAATCTGTGTTGTTACGGCATGTAAGTATACTCCGCAATAAGCTGCAACAAGGTCGCCTTTTGCCGTATAGAGACCTACAATAATGTCACCGGAGTGAACCATACTGGAAATTCCGATTTTTGTCAGTACTTCCTTTGCTTCCAAAACAAGCTGGTTTAGCTTTTCACTATAAATCTCGTATTCTCCAAATTTTAAACTTTCCAAACAGGCTTTTTCATAATCATCCATCGGCTCCGGATGGATGCGGTCATTAATTGATAAATCGATCATGCTAGTACCCCCTCAACCATTTTCTTTTCGATAATGCCGTTCAAATATTGGTCAACCGTATAGACTGCGTTCGGCGGAAGAACAACCGTTGTATGTGGTGATTCAATTAAGGCAGGCCCTTCAATTTTATTGCCATAGGCTAAATCTTCCAGTTGGTATATAGCCGTTTCAACAAAGCCGCCTAATTCAGGCCAGTAAGCCTGACGGTATTCTTTTATAGCACTGCTGGAATCTTCACCTTGGTATTCCTGTTCAATAAAGTTAAACTTTTCTTGCGGAACAATCGCTTTTAACACCATATTCTCAATTTCAATCCCGCCTTCAGGGAAAACAGCAATCGGGCTGTAAGCGTTTGAATAATCTTCTGTAAAACTATCCCAAAGGTTTTGAATATCTTCCGGACTATTAATAAAAATGGTTGGTGAAACCGTTCGCTTAATGTTCAGCTGTCCGCCAAACTTCATATCTAACTCCAGTTGGTATTGAATATCCTCTTCCTTGAAGCCTTCGCCGGTAATATCGCGAATCGCTTTTGCCTGCAATTCTCTTACAGTCGAATTAAAAGATTCATAATCTGTTAAAAATTCTTTTGTACTCGGCTGAAGCAGAATAATGTGTTTGGACTGCTCGTACATGTGCATCACATCCATCATGGAAGAAGAGAAGGCACAGAATACCGGTGACTGCTGCATAATAACTGTTTTTGGAATATCTGCGTCAAATCCGAATCCGGCACCATGGACAGGACCGCCGCCGCCTAAGGCAAACAAGACGAAATCTTTCGGATCATTTCCTTGCAGAGCCGTTTCCTTCTGAATAATATTGGCCATGTTTCCATCACAGACTTTTTTAATTAAATAAGCTGCTTCATAAACATCAACACCCAATGGCTTCGCAATCTTTTCTTCGATCGCCTTTTTTGCTTTTTCCAAGTTAAGGGATAAGTTCCCACCATGGAAATAATCCGGATTCAAATAGCCTAAAATCAAATCGGCATCCGTAACCGTCGGCTCTGTTCCGCCTTGGTCATAGGCTACAGGTCCTGGAAAACTTCCCGCACTTTGCGGACCGACTTCTAATCTGCCTCCAAGATCGTAATTGATCCAGGCAATGGAGCCGCCGCCTGTTCCAATTGATTTACTTTCAAGCATCGTCATATCCACAAGCCAGCGGTCAATGACTGGTTTGAATTGATAATTGTTTGTTTCACCATCTACAACAAGACCGATGTCAAAGCTTGTCCCGCCCATGTCGGCAACAACGATATTTTCAAAATCATATACTTTTCCAATTTCTTTACTGCCAATAATTCCTGCCACAGGGCCGCCATTATACGTGTTAACCGCAGATGTCCTGAATACCTCTGCCATTCCGCCTGTATTATGGACCATCAGCAAGGACTTTTTATAGCCCATATCGCGCAGCTCATCACCAATATTGGAAAGTTCTTCCGCCATGGCCGCATGCAGATAGGCATTCAGAATCGCCACGTTTGAACGACTGTATTCATAGCGTTTCGGCATGACCTCACTTGAAAGAACAACCGGCATATGGCCAAGATAATACTCAGGGTATTCTTCTTCGATTAATTCTTTAATCCGTTTTTCTTGCACCGGATTTTTAAAGGACCAAAGAGTGGAAACAACAAACCCTAACACCCCTTTGTCTACAAGAGTTTGTAATTTATCTTTAAAATCTTCCTCATCTAAAGGGCGGATCACCTTTCCTGTATAATCAATCCGTTCTTTTACCCCAATCACATACTCTCTGGAAATTAACGGATTCGGCTTGTCCACCTCTGAGATTTTACGAGATTCAAGCGTGCTGATTCCGTCAGCCCATTGGCTTCCCTTTCCGATATAAAGCATATCCTCGTAGCCTTCTGTCGTAATGAACCCAAGCTTCGGTCCTTTTTGTTCGATCAGCTTATTCATGGCAACTGTTGTGGAATAGCGGATCACTTCTGTATCCTCTAGCAATTCATCAATCGATAAATCAAGAAGATCGGCGCCATTTTCAATCGCTTTAATAAAACCAACGGACAAATCATAGCCTGTCGTCGGACTTTTAGAAATAATTGATTTTTCTCCATATCGTATAAAACAATCGGTAAAAGTTCCCCCGATATCAATATCAATTGTGGCTCTTACTTTTCCAGACATTCCATTTCCTCCCTTAGACCTGTTTGATTTCTTTTCCAGATTCTTCACGATTCACTTGCTTTTTGACAGCCTCTAAATCCAGCTCAATGTCATGTGTGATCGGATGTCCTGGTGCCAAAATTTCTGTTTCCACTAAAGTACCGCAGCTTGGACAATAAAACTCAACCAATCGGATCCAATTCGGATCAGGAGAAAACGTATACTCGCCCTCCAAATGCGGCTGATGGATCTCACTTGGATCACGGTCGTACACAAGACAACCTTCTTTAAAATTCTCTTTTGCCGAATTTAACTCATGGTCGCATTTGCTGCAGACCCAAACCTCTTTTTCTAAATCTAAATCGATATACTCAGTAATTTTTTTTCTCATTTTTATACCTCCATTACCCCATTTAAATGTTGATCCATTGTGAATCTTGCTCCGACAGGTACGACAATCGTCGTGTTTGAGCTTTCCAAAATGGCAGGACCGTTAATGACATGTCCTGGCTTTAATGTTTCAATTTCATAAATATTTGTAAGGATAAAATCATTTGTCCAATAAATATTTCTGATTGATTTTGGTATTGCATCTGCTTCTCCAGCCTCTAATATTGGTAATGTATAATGAGAAGCGGTTACAAAACTGTTTAATCGAATAAATTCAATGGTCATGTTGTCCGCTTGTAATTGTTCTGCAATATTGGTTAAAGCTTTTTGCAACTGGCTGGCGTTGTTTCCTTTAAAAGCTTCAATGTCTAAAGCAAAAATATTTCGTTGCTGCTGGTCAGCTGATACAGCCTCTACAGAGACATCAAAACGAATGGATTCCGGTGTAAATCCTTCTCCTCTCATATCACGATAGGAAAGTTTCTTCATTTTCTCCATCAGTTGATTGCTTGAGCTGATCAAGTCATCAACTGACTGGCCAGGACGATAGCTGTAATCAATCCGCTCTTGATAGTTGTGAGCAATGTCTGCAGTTGATAAACCAAATGCGCTGAACACGGAACTGAATGGGAAGGAATAAATCTTCTTAATTCCAGCTTTTTTTGCCATCCCTGCCGAGAAGAGTCCGCCGCCGCCGCCAAATGAGAAGAGTTCAAAATCTTGGATATCCTTTCCTCGTTCTGTTGAAAGCAGCTGCAATGTGTCGCCGCCAATTTCTTCAATTTTATCGACAATTAAAGCTGCAGCAGCCTCAACTGTGATATTTAATGGACTCGCAATCCACTTTTCGACCGCTTGAATGGCTTTCTCTTTGGATATTTTCTTTGTACCGCCTAAGAAATAATCCGGGTCCACCAAGCCTAACACTACGCAGGCATCTGTTACGGTTGGTTTCGTTCCTCCAAGGTCGAAGCATGCCGGCCCAGGTACTGCTCCTGCACTTTCAGGTCCTAGAAGAAGTTCCCCATCCTTTCCTACTTTTGCGATGGAACCGCCGCCGCCGCCAACAGAAAGAACATGGATGAGCGGAGAGTGTACCGGTATTCCGGCGATACTGGATTCTGTATCAAAGGTAAGCTCGCCATTTGAGATTAAGCCGACATCTGTACTTGTCCCGCCCACATCAACTGTCATAATATTTTGAAGCCCGTACAATTCTCCAATGTATTTAGTTCCCATTAATCCTGCTGCAGGTCCTGAGTTATACGTATCAAGTGCTTTCGTTTTTGCGACACGTGCCACACCGCCATTGGCATGAGCAATTAATAACGGCTTTGTATAGCCCTTTTGTCTGATGCTTTCATCCGCTTTATACAAGTACTTCACCATATCACGGTGCAAGTAAGCATTCACAACGGCTGCATTGGTGCGGATAGCATCGTCAGACCGCGTACTGATTTCACTGCCGAGCTGGATTGGTTTTGTTCCAAGATAATGTTTTGGAAAATCATCTTGAATGATCTTCTTGACCATTTTTTCATTTTCGTTATTCTTATGAGAATTTTCTAAGCTGACAATGATCACCCTTGTACCCAATTCCAGTAGTTTCTTCGTTGCTGCTTTTACCTCTTCCTCACTGACCGGCTTTATGACTTCTCCATTGTCAGATACATGTTCGTCAATCGATACAACCATTTCCGGCTGAATCAAATAGTTTATGAGAGGATTATGACCATCCAGGTATAATGTATCCTCGTATCCTTTTGTAACAATGATTCCTAATTTAGGTCCTGTTCTTTGAATCAATGAGTTGGTTCCAACTGTTGTGGATAACCGGATCGTTTTCGTTTTCTTCAGGAAATCGTTTACATTTTCAAACCCAAATCGCTTGGCCCCTTCACGAATGCAATTATTGAAGCAGATGGTTAAATCATGCGGGGTTGTATCAACCTTGACGACCTCAAATTGGTCACCATAGGAGAAAAATCCATCTGTAAATGTTCCCCCAGTATCAATATCAACCGTATATTGTGCTTGTACCATAATAAACCTCCTATTTCTAATTCGATTTTCTAATTTGAATTTTTTTGAATTTTACAACTTTATTATAAATTTTATCCCTCACTGTCACCATGTCTCCAAAAAACAAAATAATCATCACTTTCCGTCGCTTTTTTGGGTGTAAAACACAAAAAAACGTGAATTCAACATTTGAATTCACGTCTATAACTTATCATATTCACCTTTTTTTGAACCTGTTTGGCTTTATTTCCTTAAGAAGTCTGCAGCAATTGCTCCATCCGCAATGCCAGCATCAAATTTAATCTAGTTTCAGAGTCACTTAGATCTAAGCCGGTTATATCTAAAAGCTTGTCTATTCGATATTTTAACGTATTTTGATGGATAAATAATTCCTCAGCTGCCTTTTTAATTTGCCCGCTGTACTTTAAGTAGACGTCTAATGTCTCCTTCATTTCTTTTGAATCCTTCAATTGATTGACCTTGTTTAAATACAAATTTGTGAACGTGCTTGCCAATTTCGTATTATGGTTCATCATATTGGATAATAAGGTCCAGCTGCCGCAGGATGGATAGTAGCCGACATAGCCAAATTGAGGCAGAGAGGGAATAATGGTTAAAATTTGCCCTGCTTGATGATAGGAATGACTTAACAGCTCGATTCTATCAACCGATTCTCCGATTCCCAAAAATACTTCTATGCCCTGAAGTTCCTTCCTCAGCCTTCCTTGTAATAACCTTTGCAAACGTTCACAACATTCTATTAACTCTTTTTCTGTTTCATGAGGAAACAGAACATTAATGGTTCCATCCTGATAAATGGAACTTGATTTATTCAAAACCTTATTACTCTCTTCTATAACTGATTTGCTATATTCCTTTAATAAATCCATAGTCATTTCCCCGTTTTTATAAAAACCAATTTTCAAAACGCAAATTCTAGGCCGGGGAATGATTTCCAATGTATTCATAATATCTGTTGTTTCTTGCACTTTTTCATCATTCATGCTTTTTAATAAGCCAAATAGCTGATTCATTAAGTATCGTTCAATTTCGTTTCGTTTATAATCTTCTTTCCCGCTTGAGGCTAATTGAACAGCTGCTTCAAGAATAACGCCTAAATGATCAGCAGTTTCCAATAGAAGATTCAAATCATCCTGTGTAAAGAAACCCGTTTTTTTATTAATCGCATGAAGAATGCCAATTCTTTTTTGGTCAACAACTAAGGGAACTGTTATGATCGTTTTTGCTTGAAATAAATCAATGAAACTATGATTGTACCGTTTATCTTTGGTAGCATCCATCGTTATGGTTGAAATGCCAGTTAAAAACACTTGCTTGGCATTACTATCTTCATTTAGAGATACACGATATTGCTTAATGATTGAATCATCCCAAAAGCCAAAAGCTGGTTTTTGCAGAACTAGTTCATTTTTTTCCGGATCGTAAAGCATGACACCGGCCATATCAGAATGAAGCAGTTCACCGACTTTTTGGACCATCTCAGCTAAAATGTCTTGAAATGAATACTGATTGGTTAGTTGATGCAATTGGTTAATCAGGTTTAAACTCTTTGTTTTCCGTTGCATGATTAAAAATAAGCGGGAGTTCTCCAGAACAACAGAGATAGACTGCATAAAAATCGTAATAAGAGAAATCTGTTCTTTTGAAAGGTTATCACTTTGTTGTGGTTCAATGACAAATACAGAGGAAAATTCTCGTTGACGAAAAATAGGGAAAAAATAGGTATTGTCATCTTGAATATATCTTTCTTGACTTTTATTTAAAAATAATTTTTGAGCCATTCTAGTTAATCTCTTTTTCTCTTGATTACTTAGATCCAAGCTGGCTTGAGGAATTAATTCTTTTAAACTATAATCAAACACGAGAAATAAACCTTTTCCTTTTCCAACCTGCTTGATCCCTTCAATCACAATGGATTCCGTTAAAAGCTCCCAATCTTGAATATTATGGAGATATTCTAGACTTCCCTGGAGCAGCTCAATTTGATTTTCATTTAAAAATATTCTAGCACTATCAACCATTCAATATCCCCCAATACTCATTTGTAAAAAAATTCCTTACTATAAAAAACCTGCTACCATTTTAATTTAAAATTTTACAATATTCAATATATTTTGAATATTGTACATTAAGCATGGGGTCGGTTTATATGTTTCCTTTTTACAATAATTTGAGCATAAATATTTGCTACCGCTTTCATTAAATGGATCTATTTTATGATTAAGGCCATCATGATCTTGAACAGAGCCTTGAAATATTTTTTTAGGTTCTGCTCATTTCATATTTCATTTCCTCCCTTAGACATCTCATTTTAAGGACGATAAGTTTATCTAATTCCTGACTGCAGCTCAAAGTACTTGGACTGTTTAAACCAGTACCCTTAGCAATTTGGATCAACTCTTTTTTTAATTCATTAATCCTAATACTTAATAGTTCCTCCGCTTGAAACATTCTATATTCCCCTTTATTTAAAAAGTTATCTAACTATTTTGAATTATGTTTTTTTGATTCATTTTATCATAATATACATCATTTAAAACTTTATCGTTCTTTTATATGACAAAAGTACCCTTTTAATTAAAAAAACCATACTGATTAAATATTAAATTCGTAAACTTATTAATAAAAAATAAAAGGTCCAAAAGCAAAAGCTTTTGAACCCTTAACATGATGGCAATTCAATTAATCAGTCGTATTTTACTTCTAATCGCAATTTTTTATGTTGCATTTTCCAAGGTTGAATTTGCAACATTCTCTAGTTGTATACTACTCTTCATCAGTAAAAGCGGCAGGAACGAAACAAGTAAAAGTGCTCCAATGAACATCATTCCGCCCATCAGATCAAAATACCCTAAAATCGTTGGTCCGAAAAAACCACCAAGACTAGCCAATGTATTCACAGCAGCAATTCCAACAGCCGCTTCTTTTTCACTCAAAGATAATGATAACATGGCAAAGAATGGTCCAGTAAAACTGTATAATCCCATAGATGCCAATGTAATAAGAAGAACAGCCGTAAAAGGACTGCCAGCAAGCCCTGTGCCTGCAAAACCGAATGCCGCTAAAATCATTGGCAGAATAACAAACATTTTCTTATCTAATTTACGATCTGAGAATCGACCCCAAATGACCATAGATGGAATGGCTGCAAGGGAAGGAATCATCGCAATATATCCAATAGTCGTATTCGATAATTGCCCTGAAAAACTATCAATAATCGTTGGAAGCCAAAATGATAAGGCATATACCCCTGTATAAACGGCAAAGTAAGTAAAGGCAAATGACCATAATACAGGATTTTTAAACGCTGCCAGCTTAGAAGTCTTTTCTGTTTTTTGATTCACTTTTTCATTTTCTAATTCTTTCTCAATCCAATCCTTTTCCTCACTTGACAGCCATTTTGCATCCCTTGGACGATCTGTCAAATAAACCAAACACACAATCCCAAACAGGAAGGTTAATACCCCTGCAATAATGAACATCCATCTCCATCCGGATAAAGAAAACCAACTTACATGATCAAGAATCCATGTCGAAAATGGAGCTCCAATTAATCCCGCAAGCGGCATTGAAATCAGGAACAATGAATAAGCGCGTCCCCTTTCTTTTGCTCTAAACCAGTACGTAAGGTAAAGAATAATTCCCGGGAAAAAACCAGCTTCAGCGACACCTAATAAGAATCGTACAATATATAAATGTGTCGCTGATTGAACGAATCCTGTTAACACAACGACTAATCCCCACGTAACCATAATCCTTGTAATCCAGATTCTTGCTCCAAAACGTTCCATCAAAATGTTACTAGGAACTTCAAAAAAGAAATACCCAACAAAGAAAATACCAGAAAGAAGTCCAAAAACCTCCGCTGTTAAAGCCAGTTCTGCATTCATTTCAAGAGCAGCATACCCCATGTTGACCCTGTCTATAAAAGCAACAATATATAAAATTAAGACAAATGGCAAAATTCTTTTCATGATTTTTTTTACTGTTCTTTGCTCTAGAGAAACTACGGCTTCACTCATATCGATCCATCCCCTTTCATGGTCTATATTAAAATAGTGGAAGGAAAAACTTAGAAAAGAGACTTTTGTACCCCCTTTTAACAAAAGCTCTTTCCTAATTCCCCCTGCTATTTTGCTTTTCGAATATGCTTTTTTTCTAATCTTTGTTCGATCTTTTCCATTGCCTCTTGATCACGTAATAATTGAAGTTTATTTTCTTTAACGAGTTCCGCAAATGGACGTTTTTTAGGTTTATTCATCTTCCTTCCACCAACCTTATTAAAAAATGAAACATTTTTTAGTTATAAGCAAGAGTAAAATTTTTCTTTTCTTCAATGATATTTTTAAGATTTCCCCATTGTTCTTGGAATAAGCTTTCATCCATCATCTTGAGGTCTTCAGCAATTAACGGTCTGAAATCCATCCATGCAATAATGTCTTTCTCCAAGTCCACCCCTGGAGCAATTTCAATTAATCTCAGTTTTCCGTCTACTACATCAAAGACGCCTCTTTCTGTGATGTATAATACCGGTATGCCTGCTTTCGATGCATATTCACCACTAAATGTAATTTGCTCTACATGATCAATGATTTTTTTCCCTTTGCCATGGTCTTCGATAATGATTTGACCATTTTCAAATCTTTCTTTTGATCCGACAGCAAACGTACCCATGAACACAACCTTTTTGGAAGATTGACTAATATTAATAAATCCTCCAGGTCCCATGAGTCTTGGACCAAATTTGCTGACATTGACGTTCCCGTGCTGATCTAGCTGTGCTAGTCCTAAGAATGTAACATCCAATCCGCCGCCATCATAAAAATCAAACATGTGATCATGATTAATAATGGCATCCGGATTATAAGAAGCGCCAAAATCCATACCTGGGGCAGGTGAGCCCCCGAAAAGACCAAACTCGATCGTTAATGTCATTTCATCAGCCACGCCTTCTTCTGTCGCAACAGCAGAAACGATTGACGGCATGCCAACCCCTAAATTCACTATCGATTTTGGAGATAGTTCCATAGCCGCACGTCTTGAAATGACTTTTTTCGCATCTAGCTTAACCGGTTTGATGGATTGTAGCGGCACTCGCAACTCACCTGAAAGAGCAGGATCATATGAACTAGCCATTGTTTGGTAGTGATATTCCGGATTTTGTGATACAACAACATAGTCTACCATGACACCTGGCACTCGAACCTGCTTTGGATTCAGAGACCCTGCCTCGGCAATTCTTTCAACTTGTGCAATGACAATCCCGCCATTATTTTTAACAGCCGTTGCCAGGGATAATATTTCAAAATTAGCCACTTCACGTTCTGTTGTAATATTTCCATTTACATCTGCTGTCGTTCCGCGAATAATAGCAATATTAACAGGGATATTATGGTAATGAAGCCACTCTTCCCCATTTAATTCAACCACACTGATTAAATCTTCCTTTGTTACCGAGTTGATTTTCCCACCTTGTATTCTCGGATCCATAAGCGTATTCAAACCAACCTTTGTAATCACTCCCGGCTTTTTGCCCGCGATGGAACGCCAAAGCTGTGTGATCACTCCTTGCGGAAAAAAGTATCCTTCAATTTTATCTTCCGTTATTAATCTTGACATACGGTGAGAGAAACCGGCGTGACCAGAGATGACACGTTTGATCAAGCCTTCCTGAGCAATGTGGTCCATACCTCTTCCTTCTGTATTAATTCCGATTCCAGAACCATTCATAAAGGTGATATTTTTCGGACCTTCTTCTTTTTTATATCTTTCTCCAATGCTGACAAGCAATTCTTCGGGTAAACCGGCTAATCCTGAAGTACCTGTTGTCGCTACGAAGTCATTATCTTTTATTAATTTCGCTGCTTCATCTGCTGAAATCAATTTACTCATCACTGTCATCCCCTTTGTTTTTCAATGATCATTTCTATATAAAGAGATCGTGCTCAGTCACTAAACTGAGCACGGTTCCCAGAATTTTAAGCATTTGGATTTTTGATTAATAAAGCGATTCCCATACCTCCGCCAATACACGCGCTGGCAATACCGTATTTAGCGTTTCTTTCAATCAGTTCATACATTAAGGAAATCGTGATTCTTGTTCCGCTCATTCCCAGCGGATGTCCAAGGGCAACAGCGCCGCCATTTACATTGATACGATCATATAATGGGCTGTCTAAATACATTTCCAGCTCTTTCATACAGCCAAGCATTTGTCCTGCAAACGCTTCGTTTATTTCATATAAATCTATATCTTCCTTCGCCATACCTGTTTTTTCAAGAAGCTTGCGAATCGCAAACACAGGTCCAAGTCCCATAACAGACGGGTCTAGTCCTGCTACAGCAAAATCCACAATTTCTGCCATAGGTGAAAGTCCTAATTCGTTTGCTTTCTCTTCTGACATCACGACAACTGCTGCTCCGCCATCATTTAAACCGGAGGCATTCCCAGCTGTAACACTACCGTCTTTTTCAAAAGCTGGTCTTAATTTAGATAGAGCCTCCAAAGTCGTATGCGGTTTTGGATGTTCGTCCGTATCAATGATCGTTACAGCGCCTCTTCTTCCTTTGATTTCTACTGGAACGATTTCCCTTTCAAATCTGCCGGTTTCCTTCGCCGCTTTGGCTCTCATTTGACTGTTGTAAGCGAAAAGATCTTGATCTTCTCTTGAAATTTCATATTTTCTCACAACGTTCTCAGCTGTATTTCCCATATGCATAATTGGATATTGCGGGTATGGCTGGCAATTGTGGTGATACTTTGTATTCGCATCGCGTAATTCCTGGTTCCCCATTTTGAATCCATCATAACGAACTTCTAATGGAAGATAGTATGGTGCTCTTGATAAACTTTCTGCTCCGCCAGCTACAACGATTTCGGAATTCCCTGTTAATATATCTTGTGCAGCATTCACAATGGATTGAATTCCTGATCCGCAAATCCGGTTTAGTGTATACCCTGGTACATGATCCAATCCTGCAAGCATGGCTGCATTTCTTCCTAAGTTTGGTGCATCACCAGAAGATTCCACATGTCCTAACACCACATCATCAACTAGATGAGGGTCAAGGTTATTCGATCTTTTTAATGCTTCTTTTATAGCTGTTGCCGCTAATTCTTCAACGGGGACCGTTTTTAACCCTCCAAGAAAAGCTCCTACTGCTGTTCTAGCTCCGCTTGTGATAACTGCTTTACTCATTTGTTACACCTCTCCATTAAGCCATTATTTTTTCGAGTAGACGTGTATGAACACGGCCACTGGCAAAGTCTTCATCCTTCAAAATTTCTTTTAAGAATGGAATGGTTGTACGGATTCCTTCTATTTTAAACTCATCAAGGGCCGCGAGCATTCGATTAATCGCGTGTTGGCGGTCATCTCCATGAACAATGACCTTCGCGATCATAGAATCATAGAATACAGGTACGGTATAACCTGTATAACAATGAGAATCTACTCGTACTCCCGGTCCTTGCGGGATTTCCCATGTTGTAATCAGTCCCGGAGATGGACGGAATCCTTCCTCAGGTGCTTCAGCGTTAATCCGGCACTCAATCGCATGACCAGAGAAGCGAATATCATCTTGAGTAAAGCGAAGTTTCTCCCCATTTGCTACATTGATTTGTTCTTGAATTAAATCCACACCTGTAACGGTTTCAGTTACTGGATGTTCTACTTGTATACGTGTATTCATTTCAAGGAAATAGAATTTCTTTTCATCTTCATCATAAATAAATTCAACTGTACCGGCATTTTCATAGGATATATTTTCTGCTAGTTTTACAGCTGCACTTCTGATTTCTTCACGTAACTCTTCTGAAACTCCCGGTGCCATTGCTTCTTCTACTAATTTTTGATGACGGCGCTGCGTAGAGCAGTCACGTTCACCTAAGTGAATCGCATTTCCATACTTATCACCTAGTACTTGCACCTCAATATGGCGGGCATTAGCGATATATTTTTCAACATACATTGTGCCATCACCAAATGCTGATTTTGCTTCTGCAGAAGCGGATTCAAACATGGTTTTAATGGTTGAACGGTCTGTAATGATTTTCATCCCGCGGCCACCGCCGCCTGCTGCGGCTTTCAACATGATAGGAAGGCCAATGCTGTCAGCAATTTCAGCTGCTTCTTCAAAGGTGGAAACTTTTTCAGAACCCGGCAGAACAGGCACACCACATTCTTGTGCTATACTTCTTGCTACAAGCTTATTACCCATTTTCTTAATATGATCAGGCTGCGGGCCAACATAAATGATGTTATTTTCCGCACAAGCTTCAGCTAATTCAGGTACTTCTGCTAAAAATCCATACCCAGGATGAATGGCATCTGCGCCAACCGATAAAGCAGTTTGAATAATAGTTGGAATATTCAAATAACTTTTGGCAGCACTTGGCGGTCCAATACAAACGGCTCGATCTGCTATTCTTGCCGGTAAACTATTTTGATCCGCTTCTGATACAGCCAAAACGGTTTCGATTCCTAATACCTTGCATGTACGAATAATTCGAGTCGCAATTTCACCACGATTAATAATGAAGATTCTTGAAATTCCCATTGATAAGCCTCCCATTTATGTAAATGTTTATAATCAATTCCAGATTTCTCTAGTTTTCTATTAGCGGGAGTATGATACCCCCGCCAATAGGAATGGTTCATTATTTTACTTTAACGGAGAATAATACAGTACCATAATCGACAAAGTCAGCATCCTGAACATGAATTTCAGTAACTTCCCCTTCAACACCTGCAGGAATTGCACTGTAAACCTTCATGATTTCAATTAAACCAACTGTAGAATCTTTTTCTACTTTATCTCCCACTTTTACATAAGGAGCAGCACCCGGCTCAGGCTGAGCGTAGAAGATACCAGCAGTTGTTGCTTTAATTTCAACAATATTTGCTTGCGCTGCTGGTTTTTCAGGCTTGCTTGGTACTGGAGCAGCTTGTTCTGCTACTGGTGCTTCAACTGCTGCAGCCACTTCATCTACGATAGGCGCCACATTTTCAATCGGTACAACATTGTTCACTGGAGCTGCTTGTGATTGAAATACGCTGCTTTCAGTATTTTCTGCAACTACATCTTTACCAATCACAATTTTAAGATCTTGATTTTCTAACTTTAAATAATTGAAAGAAGATTCTTCTAATTTATCAATAAGGCAAGTAATGCTTTCTACATCTGTTCCAAATAAATTATTTTTTGTCATGTTATGTTCCTCCTGAATTGTAAATATATAAAAATTTGAAAAGAGGTAATTGAAATTATCCTATTTATTCGATAAAACTAGTGTGCCTTGATGACCTTGAATTTGAACATGTTTGATACTTGGCTGCTTGCTTAAATTATTTAATAGTTGTTCTAATGGTGTTGATGCTGAGAAATACTTTCTAGGAGCGCCAGCTTTACGCATTTCTTCTATATCTGCTGTACCTTTCATAATAAAGCGCATTAATAGTTCTTCATCTGACATAAGTGCACTTCCGAATTGCTCTTTTACCTTACGAAGAGGGATATCCTCTGCATAATTATTTAATGAAATTTCCTTCGCACGAGGAAGGCTTAAGAATTTATCCTTTAGATTTTGATCCATCCATTTATAACCAGAATCTTCATTAAATACGCCGGCAGCATATTGAATAAGCTCATCGATGACCACTTTGTAGCGTTCACCTGTAGCAATATTGATAGCAGACTGTGTAACAATAAATTGAGAATAAGGAGTAATCATTACAGGATAACCAAGTTCTTCTCGTACCTTTACTACTTCTTCAAGTACTTCTTCTACTCTATTTTCTAACTTTAATGTTTTTAATTGATGTCTTAAGTTCGAAATAACACCGCCTGGAACTTGGTGCACATATTGGGAGTAATCGTACTCTAAAGGCTCACCAATCGGCAGTTTTTCTACCTTTGCAACATGCATTAAGCGTTCTGATACTCGATTAATTCTTTCCATATCGAGATGATCAGCACTGTATCCTAAATATTTCGCAGATTCAAGTGTTGTGAATAAAGAAGGCTGACCGGAGCCATTCGCCAATGGCGGGATTCCTGTATGAAGTGTCGATACACCCATTTTCAACGCTTCTGCATAAACGGCATCTGCTAATCCTGTTGTACAATGTGAATGCAGTTCAACCGGAATGCCATTAGAATTTTCAATTATAATAGGAAGCAATGTTTGCAGTCTTTCAACAGTTAGAAGTCCACCCTGGTCTTTTAGATAAATAATATCCGGCTGATTTGCTGCTACTTCCTTTGTTTTTTCAGCGTAGTATTCATCAGTATGTCTTGGAGAAATACTAAATGAAATTCCATGAGCTGTTTCTACGCCTAACTTTCTTAGGTGCGGCATAAACCAAGGGTGGTCCGACCCAAGATTCCCGTAAATATTAGCCATTGTTTGAACTCGGTTTAAGGCACCCATCCCAATGATTTTCTCATAGAAAAGCTTTGAAACAGATACAGGCGCCGCATAAAGTTCAAATGGAAAAATAGTCGGGCATCCCATATAGGCTTTTTTGGCATTCGGCATTTTTTCAACAATCATTTTCGCCATTGCCCAAGGGTCTTCTTTTAATTCACGAATGATTTTCTTGAAGTTGATCGGCATAAGGGGTACCTCTACAACAGCAAAGCCTGCTTGATCAAGATCTTCTGCAACTGCCTCAATCATTCCTGTACGTGATTCAGCGGCCCATAAACTTTGCGTTCCGTCCCGCAATGTCGTGTCAACAATTTGTAATTTCTTAGTCATTGTTTCCCTCCTCTAATAACTCATTACTTTCATTGATTCTTTTTATGTACAATTGTACAATTCATAGTCTTCCTGTTAACGTTTCCAATTTTCATAAAATTTTAATTTATCGGAATCGTTTGAACTGATTATAGCATGATTTTTGTCATTTAAAACTTGTGTGTTCTTGTATATGACAAAAATATAAAATTCTTTAAAAAATTTTGTCTTTTATAAAAATTGTGTTCTTTTATATGATAAAAATTATTTTCCGGGCTTATTGCTTTTTATGTCATAAATCGTTAATCTATTAAATAATCAGTCTATTCAGCTATTTATAGTTGTTTTTTATATACTACCTCAGGAGGATTTCTCATGACTCAACAAGGGGATTCAAAATATATACTACAAACCGTTAAAAATGCTGCTCGCATTCTAAACCTATTTACGGTCGAACGAAATGAATGGAGATTAACGGAAATTTCCAGGGAATTAGATCTTGAAATTAGCCACACAAGACGGCTCATCAATACCCTAGTACAGGAAAATTTGCTGAAAAAAAAGGAAAAAAAGTACTCTTTGGGTTTATCTATCCTTAATATGTCGGGTTTGGTAAAATCCCAATTAAATATTCATTTGGAAGCAAGGCCCATTTTACTGCCGCTTGTTGATCAATTTAGTAAAACCATTCATTTAGGAATATTGGACGATATAGGTGTGGTCTATTTAGATATACTAGAAACAAGCCACCCTATTAGAATGTCTTCACAAATTGGGAAACCACATCCTGTTTATTCTACGAGCTGCGGAAAAATCATCCTATCTTATCAAACGGAAGAAATCCTGGAGGAAATCCTTGAAAAAGTAGAACAACAAGGAATCATAAAGTCTGCATCAAAGACTGTAACTGATTTAGATGAATTACGGAGTCAGTTAAAAGAGATTCGCAGAACCGGCTATGCTGTAACATGTGATGAGTTGGAAGAGGGAATTACCAGCATCGGGGCACCTATTTACAACTATAATGGAGAAGTCATTGCAGCAGCAGCCATTACAGGGTCGAGTAAAGAACTCGGGGGTAATCAGAAAGATTTATACATTTCAAGTATTGTAAAAGCAGCAAAGGAAATTTCAAAAAAAATAGGCTTTGACTACTAGTAAATAAAAGGATGAAAACGAAAATGACAGTTGAATTGAAAAAAGCAAACTATTCTACTCTCCAAAATGCCATTCGCTTACTAAATCTTTTTTCAATCGATCAATCAGAATTAAGCGTTACGGAAATTGCAGATGAATTAGGGATAGCAAAAAGCACGGCCCACCGTATCCTCATTTCCTTAGAATCAGAGGGTTTTATTACGAAAGAACCAAAAAACAACTTATACCGCCTGGGTATTTCATTTCTTTCACTTGGAAATGTCATTACAAAAAACATGAAAATTTACAAATATTCGTCGAATATTTTACAGCATATTCAAAAAGCTACCGGTGAAACATCAGGTGTAATGGTTTTAGAGAATGAATATGCCTATGTGATTAATATAGAAGAAAGTCATCATCCGATTCACTATTCTACCTATATCGGTCAGGGAGAACCGGTTTATCGTTCAAGTACTGGGTTAGCCATTCTAGCATTTCAGCCTGCTAAAACAATTAATGCAATAAAGGAGAAAGCTTTCATACCAGCTAAAGATTTCAATCAAAAAATTGATTTTATCCGGTCAAATGGATATTATGCTTCTATTGATGAGTTTTATGAAAACTTTACCTCTATTGCGGTTCCAGTACGAAATGGCCGTGGTGAAGTGATCGCGGCACTTGCTATAGCCGGTCCAAGTGAACGCATTCTTCCAAAGAATATTCCCGGCCTTGCGAAAACTATTATTTCAGCAAGTGAAAAATTCACTAAAACGTTAATGTTTAGTTAATTCATGTTGGGTCATTAAGAAAATGTTAGTTTCACTTTTTTACAAGTAAACTTTCTTATATTTTTTAAAAAACTATATTTAGGAGTGTAGTTATGGAAACAAAAATTATTGAAAATGCTTTTGATGAGTTGTTAAAGTGTCAGTATGAGAAAATAAGTGATACAAATTTAAAAGTGACTTTACCTATACAGCCGCTATTTATTAATAGCGTAGGGGTCGTTCATGGGGGGATCATTTGTTCACTTGCCGATATTGCGATGGGGAATGCCTTTCCTATTGATGAGAACAATAGACAGACCGTTGTAACAGTGGATCTTAAAACGACTTTTATAAAAGCGGCAAAAGGGAAATTTCTTGTTGCAGATGCACACATAATCAAGAAGGGCAGATCCCTCAATCATATTGATTGCTTTATTTATGATGATCAAAATAATCTTGTTGCAAAAGCAAATGGTATTTTCGCTAATATTTAATTTTCTATTTTATAAAAAAGAAAGAGGATGTAACATGATAGTTTCATCCTCTTTTCATCTGCATTTTCATCATACTCCGTGATGTTTTACAACAGGCATGTCTGCCTGTCCTTTTGCTACTGAAAATTATTTTTATAGGTTTCGTCTATCTCACTCTTCGTACTGCTATAGGTTTCTTCAATCGTTTTAAGTTTTTCTGTATACAGTTTATCTTTTTCCTTATACATCGTATTGTAGAAATCCTCTAAGTCTTCAAAGACAATATTATACACTTCCTGATTAATGTTTTGCGTTTTATTCAGATCCATTAATGTCTGTTTGCCATGACGAAGAAATAGCATTAGACTGTCCACTGTTTGTTCATTCAGGTCCATTAGACGCTGTTTATCTTCCATTAACTGATTAATGGCTTCATCCGTGTTTTGTCTATGCCAATCAATCCATTGCTGGATGGTGTTGTTTGACTCCTGAAATTCCTTATCAAGCTCCTGCTGATTATTCACCTGGATATAACGCCCTTCAGCACTTTCGGCTATTCTTTGGAGTTCATTCGCATCCTCTGCCTGAACAGCCAATCCTATTACATTGATAATCGGATCGATATTGGACTCAGCAAGCTGTTTGGCTGCAGCTACCGGGTCCCCATCACAGGTTTCTTTTCCATCTGAAACAAGATAAATGACATTCGTGGCATCGCCTGGATTCTCGCTGGCAAGTTTTTCTCCGACTTGCGTAAGCGATGCAGCCATCGAAGTCCAGCCGCTTGGGACAATCGATTCTAATTCCGCAGCAAACGCTTCCGTATGATAAGCAGAAAGTGGATAAATTTCTTCAATGCTGCTGCAGGAAAGCTGTTTATCGGAATCAGAGCCCGTCCCCTTGTGTCCATAGATCGTTAACGACACTTTAGCTTTTTCCGGCAGATTTGAAGCAAAATCTTCGATCGATTCTTTCGCCGTGTCCATTAGAGTCTTCCCATCCTGCACATTTTTCATAGAGCCGGATGCATCTAAAATAATCGCAATATGAATGTTTTCTTTCATCTCTCTGCCGTTTAATTTAATATTCGATGCTGACTCTAACGCTTCTAAATTTATTTTGCCCCTCGGTGTGAAAGTTGACATTGGAGGCAATTCCGGAAAATAGCTCTCAACTATAAATCGGGTGATTGTCTCCGCCTTCATTTCGTTGCTATCATCATTTTTAATCACATTTTTTAGTGTTTCAACTGCTGCCAGCTGCTCCTCTTCCGTTAGTTCTTCATGTTCAATTTTCTCCCACCAAATTCCTTTATGAACATTTTCTGCCTCTGTTAAGGTAGAAGGAAAAGAAAAGCTCCCTTTACTCTCTAGAAAAGCATCCGGCCAAAGCCCAGCCTCGTCTTCTATCTGCTTCCCTGCTTCTTTAACCATTTTTCCGGAAGATTCTACCGTATCCTCAACTTCGTTTTTTTCGACTGGAATGTCAGACTTACTGCATCCTACTATCATCACCGATAGTAGAACCATCATGACTCCATAGATCCTTTTCAAAAATATCCCGCCCTTTTTCTATTTTTCTGTATTATTAATACTACCGTAATTTATAGAAGAACGGTCTATTTTAAGGTTAAAACGGGATGATAGTCCTTCAATCGTTTACCTGTCAGCTAATTATGTATGATATAATGGTAAATATTTCCATCATCGCAAATTGGTTATACTACTTTTTTCATAGGCATGAAACCATTTATTCTGCCATACGTATAATTAGTACGCTGGTTATATCCCAAAAAATTGTACGTTCTACTGTTCTCTAGTACAAAAATCTATATTGAGGTGAAAATTGTATGTATGTTCAATCAGCAAATGGGTACATGCCGTCAGTCATGAGAACCTTTGCTATTTCACTTGCTATTTCCTTTGTAGGAATGGTAGCTGGAGTGTTTGTGCCGCCGGCTTTGTTTCTCCCCTTAGCCATTTTGGAGCTAGTTATGATTCTCTCTGCATTTTTATTTCGTAGAAAAAAGTCCATTTCGTACACATTTTTGTACGTTTTTACTTTTATATCAGGAATTACAACCTATCCGATTGTCGCCTATTATCTTGCAACAGCCGGTGCAAATACAGTCTTAATGGCATTAGGTACAACAACAGCCGTTTTTACAAGCCTTGCGGTCTATGCATCTGTAACAAAACGGGACTTATCTTTTTTAAGAGGCATGCTGTTTGCAGCTTTAATCGCCCTTATTGTGATTGCCATCTTTAACCTTATTTGGCCCTTAAGTACAAGCGGAATGCTGGCTTTTTCTTTTATTAGTGTTTTAGTCTTTAGCGGATATGTTTTATATGATTTTAACGTCATGAAGCATTATGGTTTCAGCGCCGAAGAAGTCCCTTTAATGGCTTTGAATCTTTATCTTGATTTTATTAACTTATTTATCAGCATTTTACGTATTTTTGGGATTCTAAGCAGTGACGATTAACAGGCAGGAGCATAGTCTCCTGCCTTTTTTAACGCATGATATCCACCAATTGCTACAATTGTGATAAAGAGGCACGGGATTCCTGTTTGACCGCCGCTTTCTTTATCTTTAGAAAAATCCAGGCTGCTGTTAGGGCCGTTCCAAACCAAATTAGTAAGGAGAGACTCGTTAGAATGGGGAGTGTCGAAAGTTCAAATACCGTCCTTCCTAATGCTGTTTGGAAACCAATCATTATGATCGATATCATCCAGGCGATACTGCCTATATGAACAAGCCGTTTTTGTATGATTTCTTGAACTTGCACTTTTTCCAATAACCAAGCTGGAATAATTAATGTTTGCATAGCATGAAATCCGATTCCATGGAGAACAATGAAATTCCCAGATACTCCTATTAAGCGGTCTTGCAGCAAAATCATCCATATGCCAGCGGCATTCGCTGCCAGTACTGAGAGAAACGCATAACGAGTACCGATTATTAGCAGATGACGTTCAAAGGGCTTTTTTATCCGAAAAAATTGTACCATCAAAAGCAGTCCTAATATGACGATGGTTAGTGAAACAACAGCAAACACCATCCCAGCCATTAGATCAACTAAAGTAGCTTCTTGAGAAAATCGTGGATTCAGCCCTCTGAAGTTTTGAATGGTCTCGATTCCATAGCTGTAGAGACTGGCCGCAACAAAGGTCCAGCGAATCAGTTTCCTTTTATGCTTTTTTAGCCTGGCTAAAGGCAAAATTGCAGCAATTGAAAGGATAAAACTGCCGATTGCAGCATTAAAAGAAAAGACATCGTTTAAATTGCCTTCAGGTAAAATGACTGGACCTTGAATAAAGATAACAATCTTGGTAAAAACAGCAAGAATAAACCCCACGATCCCTGTAATAACGAGCGCTTTTTCTCCTTCAAATAGCTTTATCGATGGTTCAACCTGCAATTGATCTACGTTCTCCCTATTAGACACAAGAAATCCCCTCTTTTTATTTATTTATCAATCAATAAATAATTGTGCTAAAAAAAGAAAGTTGTGTAACTCCCTTTTTTTGACCGCTTTTAACAATCCAAATTATCTTCTCCATAAATTAATTCTGGAATCTCTAACACTTCTGCCACTGTAATGAGCAAACCTGTGCCTATAAAACGAGCTGCAGCTGCTTTAGCATTCGGAATCCCAGACTTCTCCATTTTTAGCGTTAAGGATTCATACATTTTGCGATACAAGTTGCGAACATGGTCTCTAATCCCGGCCTCTGAAATGGCGTGTGACTGCATAACCATCAATATCTCGGCACGATGTGTCTTAATAATTTGGTCGAATCCGCGCCCCATCGCTTCAATTAACTGGTCGGCCGGTGCTTCTACCGTCACAAAAGTATCATAAATCCGGCTGAATGCACGATCAATCACAACCTTGAATAGCTCTTCCTTATTTTCAAAAAAATGAAACACATATGGTTGTGTCACTCCTGCTGCTTTTGCTACCATCGCGGTCGTGGCCTTATAATACCCCCTTTCAGCGAATACACTTACTGCATTTTCGATAATAAGTTCCCTTTTGTCTTTTCTGGCTGCCACTAGTATCATCCTTTATTCTGCGATTTATTTATTGATTAATAAATAAATCATATTCTGTCTGGCTATTTTTGTCAATGTGTTTCTGACCAAACAAATGAAAAAACGAAAATTTTCGATGTATCTTATAGCAATAAAAAAGGCTGTCAAGGTGGCAGCTTTTTTTTATTGTCAATCTACGTTGTGAAAAATTTGGCAGTGTATTTCTTAATGCACCAAAGATCTGTTGAACATGGGCAAGTTGTTCTTCTTCTGTTGCATTAGCCAAATCTCCAACTGAGCCAGTTCGAATACAAAGTGGTCCAATGTTTAATTGAATAAGGCCCAAAAGTACGACAGTTGTAGTACATGGGATATTAAAACATAGAAGATCACTATCCTAACATTCAGTTCCTTCAGGACATGTAGGACATTCAGGCTCCTGTTGCATAACACTTTGTTGTTGTACAGCAATTTCTTTTCTCTTTGATAATTGCCTCCCTTCTCTTGAGAATATATTGCTATACTATATTTGTCCGTGTAAGCTTGAATGGACAAGTTCATTATTTAGCTAAAACATTTAAAAAGTCTCTTTAAATTCTGTACTATTTTCAAATGCCTGTCTTATAATTTCATTATTAAGAATAAGATATATCTGTAAATTTAAAATAATGAAATCATTTTTATGGGCGTATTTCTATGAAAATGGTAGAATAATAAAATCAAGTTAAAAGGGAGCAACAACGAATGAATAAAATTGACATTATTGCACGAAGAATTATGGGGTGGAAATTAAATCGATGGGACAGATGGTATGATTTTGAAAAAGAGGCATTTATTCATGACCATGAATTTCAACCAGAACAAAATCTGGATCATGCCATGCTAATTGTAGAAAAATTAAAGCAGTTTGGATTTTCGTATAAAGTAACTGGCACTTTCGAAGTTTGCTTTAATGACATTTGCGCATCCGGTGAAACGCTGCAGCAGGCTATCACAAATGCTGCTTATTCCATTGCTGAAGTTCATTCCATTGATGACGCCTGGCTTTAAATAATGTAAATAAACATAAAACTCACAGCGACCTTCCAAAAAGGTCCTGTGAGTTTTATGTTTATAAAAATGTTAGAAACTATTCTTTTTTCTTATCCGCATACGCAATTAAGACTACATCTTCACCTGTCTCTTTACTAAGTTCTTCTTGCAGAGAATTTACCTGCTTCAATTCACTGTTGGACAGATTAGCAAAATCGTATTGATCATTATTTTTCATCTACATCACCTTCATTATCAAGAATACACCCTATGCAAGAGGGTCCTATGCACAGTATTTGTTAAGAGACAATTTTTATCCATTTGCTTGTTATGATTACTTAAAAGAATTAACTCATTTTTTCCTTGATCTGCTCTCGAATACTTTCCAGTTCTTCTAAAGGCAAGTCACTAAGGGATCTCTTAATCTCATCCTCGATCTGTTTTCTGTTTCTTTCCCGATATTGATCCCACCATTCTCGTAGACCTTCCGTGTTTTCCAGGAGATATTCAATATCAATTTCCTCTACTTCGTCATCTGACAGATAATGAAGAACCGCTCCCAGCATACGATTCAGTTTCCCTATCTCATCCTCTGTATTTTCACTTATAGCGGTCTCTTCATGTTCTTCTTGTTCTATCGTTTCTTGTTCATTCTGTTCCGTAACAGCTACAGCTTTTCTTGGCATTTCCTTCCTCCCTCAACTACGATTCTTTAAGGATATGTATGGTAGTATTCCCAAAGTATCCATCAAAATCGGACTGAAGGACAAAATTCTGAATGGATACATGAAAATGTCCTTCATTTAAGCCCGTAAGACGTCTAGATTGATGTATGATACAAGACGACGTTTTGACTAAAATATAACAATATCTGGTTTTATTAATGTTCTTCCGCTGCCGCTGCATCTGCTTTAGTATTGTGTACAGTACCAAATGGATGATTAGGCGGTGCATATATCGAATATAGTTTTAACGGAACAGTACCTGTATTGGTAACATTATGCCATGTTCCGGCAGGTACAACGATAGCAAAATCATCATAGACATTTCGTTTAAAGTTTAATCGATCTTTACGCTTTCCCATCTGGACAATCCCTTGGCCTTGCTCAATCCGTAGGAATTGATCAACTTCAGGGTGTATTTCCAAACCGATATCTTCACCAGGATTGAGACTCATTAATGTAACTTGAAAGTGTGTTCCTGTCCATAAAGCAGTACGAAAAGTATTGTTTTGCTTTGCTGCCTGGTTAATATTAACAACATATGGATTTGGACCATGGTCTTCTAGCTGCATACTTCCATTGTAGGTACGCAAAGAATCAAAGCTGTATTCAGGATCTATCCTATATGGAAAAGACCAATACTCTGGCTGTCTTGGATAGCTATAAATAGGTGTGTTCGCATAATAAGGATATCGATACTGATATGGATACTGGTTAGGAATATAGTACATTTTTCTTCATCCCCTTAACGTTTATCGATTTATCCTATGGTTTTGCTTTAAGGAAGGTACATAGATAATAAAAAAAAGGAAATGACGAGCATCCATATACTCGCCATTTCCTATCGGGCTTAATTAATACTAAAAATGATTGAAAAATATAGACAAACAAACAATAAAGCACTCATCAGAAACGAAACAAACGCAGGTGTTTTTTTTACAAAAGACATAAGCAGTAATACGATAAAAAGAACAGCTAATATTATTAATGAAATACTGACAGAGTTAAGTTCAAGCTGTACAGTCATACTTGGCTGAAAATCACCCTGGTACAGCATCATAAATAGTTTTGAAGCCCCTTCAATGGTAACAACCGTTTCATGCGGCGGAGCTTGTTGGCCCATTGCCGCTGTTGCAGCAAAAATAAGTAAAATAACAACACTTTCTAATTTTGCCCACGGCTTCGGATTATAGTGCTCATCATGGAGTAATTTCTTTTTCACAAAAAAACCATTTACCATTGCATAAATGAACAACGGAATAATCAATAAATGTTTCATTAACAGCGACTGGCCATAAGGCAGCATCCAGGAATTAAAATAGTCGTTAAACTCAACAACAAAAGTCATTAGTACTAGCCCGGTAATAATCGTGCTCAGAAAGCAAAGGATTGCTACAGGTGTATACCATTTCAAAAATCGGGACCAATTGGCATGATTAATAGAAAACCAGCTGACCATAAAGAGTATTCCCACCCAAATACTAACAGCAGTAAAGTGTAACGAATGGCTCATAAATCCAACGACAGGGTCATATGTGCTTGCATGACTGGACCAGCCAAGAGCAAGAATTAAGAACAACGCGAAAAGCAATCCAATTAAAGCATACGAGGGTCTTTTCCGGTAATCGACCCATATAACATATAAAAAAAGCAAGGTTGCAAGCAGATACGTGACTAACCAGGCTTTTCCCACTTCAAATGTTAACAATACAGACTGAAGCAGGGAAAAAGATAAGCCTATGTTTTGTTTCAGATATAAGATTAGCTCCCATACCGGGAAAAAGGAGAACAAACCAATTCCACCTATAGCCGTAAGCAAAACCCATTTAGGAACATGTATCTCCGGCTTTTTATTGCCTGGTACTAGCGAAAGGATAAACGTACCGACTAGTATGGCAAAACATAGATATAATAAAGACTGTGTCAGAGTGCCAATAAGGATCATGGCTATTTCTTCCTTTTCATCATAAAGGCAAAGCTTATAACAATAATAATTGCTAAAATACCAATCAGCACTGGTACTAGATAAGAGGAATTATTGTCTTGCTCCGTTCCTTGTTTATTCTCTTCAACGGGTGCAGGAGATTGTGCTTGCTCAGTTGTTTCTTTCTTCTCTATTGTTTCATCCTTTTCTTCCACAGGTGTATCTTTTGCTGGTACGTCAACAGTAAACGAAACAACTCCATCAATCGGGTGACCATCTGCTCCTATAATGCTCCAATTTACTTTGTAGTCCTCATTTTCTAACGGTTTTGATAGATTACCCTCGATTTGATTTTCTGCTAAAGCAATATTTTCAACAGCTATCGATGCGCCTTCTGAATTTACAAGTTCAAAAGTACTGCCCTGTTCAATTTTTGATTCAAACGTTAACGTTATGTTTTGTACCTCTTCTTTTAATACAGCTCCATCTTGAGGGAAGGAACTTTCTAACCCTGTATGTGCCATAGCATTGTGGACAAATAACAGGAAGAAGATTAATGTCAAAAACGATGTCTTTTTCACTATAAATAACCTCCGATAGTATTAATGAATCTATTGTAGCAGAGGCTATTATTTTACTCAAAGAATACTGTTAATAATGAAAATATATCGTTATATTTCACAAAATGTCTATAAAATATAGATTGGCCGGTATTTGATAACAATAAAAGACCGTGATATTATGAAAAAATGAAAATAACGAATGATGATCCTATTTCTAGATAGAGTAAAAAGGAAGTGCACGAATTGTCAAACATCCCCTATTCCTTATGTGATAAAGACCGCGATACGCTTCGAGCCGATTGTGAAAACTGTTTTGGTCTATGCTGTGTAGCGCTGCCATTTGCCGCTTCGGCAGACTTTGCAGTTGATAAAGACGGTGGAACACCCTGCACCAATTTACAGACTGATTTTCGCTGCTGCATTCATAAAGATCTCCGCGAGAAAGGTTTTCGTGGCTGTGCTGTTTATGAATGCTTTGGGGCAGGACAAAAGGTTTCTCAAGCTACCTTTGACGGAAGGGATTGGAAAGATAACCCTGAAACGGCGAAGAAAATGTTTGCGGTATTTCCAATCATGCAGCAGCTCCATGAAATGCTTTGGTATTTGACTGAAGCTTTATCAAGAAAAGCAACGGTATCGATTCATGATGATCTCAATCAAGCATTAGATAAGACGGAGCAGCTGACTCTTCTTAGCCCAGTAGCCCTATTAGATCTAGATATTCCAGCGCACCGTGCGGATATAAATAAGTTACTTATTCGCACGAGTGAACTTGTGCGTGCTGAAGCGATTCAGCAGCAAAAAAATCCTCCAAAACGTCGGAGAACAATTGGAAGAGGCGCTGACTTAATGGGCGCTAACCTTAGAAAAGCAGATCTTAGCGGTGCCAATCTTAGAGGTGCACTCATGATTGCCGCTGACCTAAGAGAAGCGGATTTAAAATATTCAGATCTGATCGGGGCGGATTTCCGCGATGCAAATCTCAGTGGTGCCGATCTGACCGGAAGTATTTTTCTAACACAAGATCAGCTTAATGCTGCAAAGGGGAATTCTCGTACGAAGCTGCCGCCCGAACTTAAACATCCAGCGCACTGGCATCGTTGATTTTTTTGGAGGAACATAAGTGATGTTAACAATACGAAATGTAATAATAGAAGATTTACCAGAGCTTATCAGCATTGAAAATCAATGCTTTACAAAAGAAGAGGCTGCAACTGAAGAGGCATTTATAAAACGAATTCAACTGATCCCGGATAGTTTTTTTGTAGCTGTAAATGATGGCAAAATTATCGGACTAGTAAATGGTCCTGTTATTGAAAAAGCCTTTATCACGGATGACTTATTTACAGATATTAAGGCAAACCCTGTAAGCGGTGGTCATCAAAGTATATTAGGACTAGCGGTTAATCCCTACGTTCAAAAACAAGGAGTAGCTTCAGCCTTACTCACACATCTAGAAAAAGACGCAAAAACAAAAAAACGTAAAAGCATCACACTTACCTGCAGAGCAGATCTCATTCCTTTTTATGAAAAACACGGCTACCAAAACCGTGGTATTTCAAACTCAGAACACGGTGGTATCCTTTGGTATAACATGATAAAGAAATTATAAAGCCGGGGCATACTTTGCTTTTCTTCACAAGGGGACGGTTCATTGCTTCTAAGCAATAGAACCGCCTTTTAGATATTATACTTGGAATTCTTGCGGCGGCCCGCCTTCCGTGTTTAAAATTCGAATGGTTTCAGGCTGTATTTCTAGAAACACATAGTTGGGATCTTCAGGACCGTCGAACCACTTCTGAAAGGAGTCATCCCAGAATTGCTGCTTCAGCTCCTGCGATTGATTAATACGACTTTTGCCGGACACCTCAATATAACTATCACTTATGCCCTTAGCCTCATAGCCTAGCAAAACAGAGGCAGAGGGATTTTTTTGTATTTCATCCACTTTCTCTGTATCCATTTGGGTTGGTGTGTACAGCGTTAAATCCTTATTAAAAAATGTCATGTAACGTGTATGCGGCTTGTTATTCTCGACATTCGCTAATACACCTGTGCGATGTTTAGAAATAATCTCCATAGCTTTCTTTTTCAAATTTTCCTGACTCAAAACTGGCACTC
This sequence comes from Niallia oryzisoli, assembly GCF_036670025.1. Classification (NCBI taxonomy): domain Bacteria; kingdom Bacillati; phylum Bacillota; class Bacilli; order Caryophanales; family Bacillaceae; genus Niallia; species Niallia oryzisoli. The sequence goes on from NZ_CP137640.1 coordinate 4,359,509, forward strand.
CCTTTCTATTTATCCAGCAGCGATGTTTCTATTTTTTGAATCATCGTCATTCCTAAGTTAATTGGCGGATCCGAAAATTCTGCATCTTTATCAGCCGGCTCGCTAAATTGATTAAAGGCTGCGGAACCATTTCCACTATTCGCATGATCATCCAGACCGATTTGATATTTATGGGATAATAAAAATGGTCTGCCAACTTTTACCCTGCAGCCTCTTGCATCTAATTGCCCGTCTATTGCTTCAAAAGGGAGCCTTAAAAACTGGTAGCCATCCTCTTCCCTTACCTTACAGTCAAAATATCCATGTTCATAATCCCAGTTTCCCCCAACGGAAAAACCGTATGGCTTCAAAGTAAGCTCAAGCTCATACATGTCAAATACCTTGCCCTCTAATCGAGTAGGTAACTCAATCATCGTCATACCCCTTCCATCAACTTTTTCTTAGCTTTTCCTTAAATCAACTTGTTAATCAAACAAAAAAGGAGTATGTTACTTTACTTCGTAACATACTCCACATTTCTATTTAAACTTTCAATTTTTTCACTTCTGGCTTTGCCAACTTGCTTCTCTCCTAGCAAGGAAAAAATAGGATATAACTGCGATTATTTCACAACAAACAATAATAATCCCCATCGGCCAAGCTGACTGACCATTTCCAATTCCTACGAGCGGTGCCATAATAGAACCTAAAATAAAAGGCATTAACCCTAATAAAGCAGATGCACTCCCAGCTGTTTTTCCCTGGCTTTGCATAGCTAGTGCAAAACATGTTGTTGATACAATACCAACACTTGATACAACTAAAAATAATGCTGGTAATATGCCAGGTAACCCCGCGTCTAAAGCAAGCATTGAGTTGAGAAGGATACCTCCTGAAAGTGCGATTCCCAAGCCAATCATCAGCATTTTGCTTTCTTTTACCCTGCCTGCAAGCCTGCCCGTTATCTGACTTGCAATAATAATCCCGACTCCATTGATGGCAAAGATGAAGCTAAACGTTTGCGCTGACGCTCCAAAAATATTTTGAATCACAAAAGGAGATCCGGAAATATAAGCAAACATCGAAGCATTGACAAAGCCTTGTGTCAACACATATCCCATGAAAACCCGGTCATGCAGCAGACCACTGAAGGTTCTTAGTGTTTCCTTTATCCCGCCTGTACTGCGGTTTTCATCCGTCAATGTTTCTTGAACACAAAAAAACGCCATCGTAATCATCAAAAGGCTAAGGATTCCCAATACAATAAAAACGCCCCGCCATGACGTAAACTGCAGCAACTGACCGCCTATAACCGGCGCTAGTATCGGAGCTGCTCCATTAATCAGCATTAATAGTGAAAAGAACTTCGTCAATTCCACTCCTGAATACAGATCCCGGACAATTGCCCGTGAAATCACCATTCCACCTGCTCCTGACAGTCCTTGTATGAATCTCAAACAAATCAGGATCCAGACGGAAGGTGCACTTGCACAAAGGATAGATGAGAGACAATAGATAACCAAGGAAATAATCAATGGAAGACGTCTTCCTTTTTGATCGCTGAGAGGCCCTAATAGCAGTTGTCCAAGAGCCATTCCGAGTAAACAGGCCGTTATACTTAATTGTGCAACAGATGTACTGCTTTGCAGATCCTCACTTAGTGCAGGCAATGACGGCAGGTACATATCAAGCGATAATGGTCCAATGGCAGCAAAAGACCCAAGGACCAATGCCATCTGCAGCCGCTTTGATCGATTCATATTAACAGTAACAGCATTACGTACACTCATAGGCAAAATACCATCCTCTTGTTAGTCTGTAGTTAACAGAATATAATGAATTAAATAAGGACGCAAGATATATGATTAGATGACTATGAGATTTATAGATTTAATACAATTCACATGGAACTTGCCGAAAAGTTCAGTTTGGTAATATGCTAATAGTTTTTTCATTGAGAACTCGATAACCATTATCTGCTAGAAAAAGAATTTTATAGATTCCTGGAGACAATGAAGCTGTATCCGTAAACGATACAACTCCTTCACTTTTATGTAAACTAGGTATCACTGTATTACTGCTTGCATACTTCCATTGAATCGATCCTTCCTCCGAACGTTTTTGCACATGATAAAGGCCAATCCAATCCGTTTCCTTACTAGATCCATTAAATGATACGGTAATGGGATCTCCACTAGAATAAGTTCTCTTATCAGGTGAAATATTCCATGGCTTATCTACCGGTATGATTTCAAACATAGATACGACTGCCCGATGGTCGGACGGCCATTTAGCCATTGAAAGGTCGGAATATGGGCCGGATTCCCCAACCACTTGACTGTCTAATGTTTTTACAGGACCAGCATGATAGATAAAATCAATGCGATCATGTTTTTCATTAGGCTCAATTGGCGGTTCTCTGCCAGGAAGACCTGAAGTCCATGTATAAGCTGGTTTTGCCACTGGATCTGGATAGATGTCACGATAACTATCAAGGAAGCCCAACTGCTCTAATTTTTTCGATATGGGCCATTCAACAACGAAACCATAATGGTTCGTACGTGCCTCTTCAGTCCAATCTAAATGGGATGGTGTATTAAAGTCGCCAGTTAAAAAAACAGGTATCTCTTTTTCAGCGATTTTAGGAAGTGACTCCAATCTACTTGCTATGCCGTTCATTCGCTCTTGTGTTTTTTCATGACGTATGACCAGGTCAACGGTATAGTTTTGATCCCGAAGTTGATAAGGCATATATGGTGCTGCAGGCAAATGAACATTGCTTACCGCCACTACCTTTCCAGGCTCAACTTCTACATAAACAAAATCTTTGTCTCCATGATCAATAATTGGATAGCGACTTAGAATGCTCATTCTTTCATTGTGATAAAAGCCAAGAAGCTCGGCAAGACCCGGTAAGCTTTGCGCTGGTTCTTGGATGCCTATAATATCTGCATTTGCAAATTTAATTGAAGCTGCAATTTCAAGTGGTGTTGAGCGGGACCCGCCGGCAAAAATATTATAAGTCATAACTATTAATTCCATTTGACTCTTATTTGTTTTTTTCTCAGCTGCCAGCGAAATAGGTGCGGTTGCAATTAAAGTAAACATTAAAAGCAGCAGTGCTAGCATGCAGGAACGAATAGACAGTTTCTCATCCTTCAAACACGTTTACCTCCTGTCATTGAGATAACTTCATTTTACTTACCCACTATTAACCACTCGTAGGAAAATACTAAATATTTTGTAAACCGCAGAATGTTACTTATCTTAAGAGGCAAATTTGCCTTTATATTTGATAAATAAGAAAGAAGGGCAAAGTGGCGATACCTATTAAGATATCGCCTCAATTTATTTGAATTTTTCAGGGAACTGCTTGACGATTCCATCTACCAGCACTCTTGACATATGAACTAAATGCTCTTCATTTAGATCAGCTAGACGGATGTCACCTTTCCAATCTTTATTCAATCTTGCGGTAACTTCATCTGTAGTAAATCTTAAATGGGTATAGAACATATCTGTCAATTCTTCTTTTGACCAATTGGGGTTGGCATTCGTTAAGAATTCAACGATCGTGTCTGCATTCCGAAACCATTCCTTATTATATTTCTCGACGTTATTTTGATCTTTTATTTTAGCTGCATCAATGATTTTTCCGGTAATCAATATGTGCTCGTTCAATAATTTCGTAAGCTTATTTCCAGCATCTGCTCCATAATAAGGCTTAATAATATTCCCAAGATCCGTTTGATTTTGTAAAAGTCTATCTAGAACATCCTTTTCATCCTCTAGTCCAGCATGATTGCTGATTATAAAACTCCTTGTCCACCAGGCATCCTCAATCCAGAGCTCCTGCATATCATATTTCAATCTAAAAATAGCCTCGTTCTCACATTCCTTTGAACTTTCGGTTCCTTGTGCATTTACCATTATAGAAGTATGTAACGAAGTGAATAAAGTAACGAGTATGATTGAAATCATCCACTTTTTCAACATGTAATTCTCCTTTACCTGTTTTTTAACAGGTATAGTATTCGTTCATTCGTTTTTCTTATGCTTCAATAAAAAAACTTTGTCGTTCATATATATAATGAAGGACAAAGTTTTTTAGATTTAATATAGCTCAGTCTTATAATCTTCATTCAGACTGTTTTCAATTTTTTCTGCAGTTGCACCTGGAATTTTCACATGTTCAGCTAAAATTTTCGCTGCATTAGGCAATGATTCCCTATCACTCCAAGATTCAGGTTTCCAGAGTCCTGACCGGATAATCGCTTTGGCGCAATGAATAAAACACTCTTCCACTTCTACACAAATGCCAAGCAGAGGCTTTTTGCCGTTGACAGCCATCCTTTCCAGTAGCTGAGAATCTTTCACCAATGCTGCTTTTCCATTCACCCTCAATGTTTCACCTAATCCCGGTATTAAAAAAAATAGACCAGCTTTTGGGTTTACCAGAATATTACGCAGTGTATCACTTCTTTTATTTCCAGGACGTTCCGGGATCACGATATGCTTTTCGTTAAGCACTAAAGCAAATCCAGGCATATCCCCCCGGGGAGAAGCGTCACAATATCCCGCCTCATCTGAGGTAGATATAACTAAAAAAGGTGAACGAGAAATAAAATCCTTGCAATGCTCGTCAATATAAGTAATCACTTTTCTTCTGACAAGCTCGCTAGGATAACCGATTATCGACCGTAATTCTTCCTCTGATTCAATTTTGTCTTTAAAGGTAATGGTAGAGTCCATATTTCTGCACACCCTATTCAAAAATTTTGGAAGCAAGAGAACCGTCCCTCTGCTTCTTACTTATGTGACTGGCTACGATTAGGCCGCTTTCGATTTGAATTCGCACTAGTTTTTGTATTGGTATGACAGAGTAGTTGAGTTCGTTTTCTAGCTGTTCGCAGTAGTCTTTTAGTTGCTTTGATCCTTTTTCGAGTGTATGTTGAAGCTTAGCTATGACTGCTGTATTATTCGCTTCTTCTAGTTGAAGCCTCTCTATTTCATATTCAATGGTCCGAACGGATAAGCCCAGATATAGTCCGTTATAGAACTTAGCCGTCTGCAGATTATCAAAGATTTCCGATATTTTAGCAGGTTGTTCAAATTCCGGCTGGCTGTTTGCCCATTGAATTTTGGCTTCACTGCCTTCTAAGACAAACTGGATCACTTCATCAACCAGTTTCACAAATGGATTACTTAATGAAATATAAGGTCGAACTTCCGTCAGCATTTTTTTTAATGCGCTAAAATGGGCTTTGTTCATTTCTACATTCTGAAGTATCGCTTCTCTTCTTGTTATTTCACCTTCACTCATGTCTTGTATTCTAGGATCATAGAAATAAGGAAGCTCAGCGAGCAGGGTAACACAATCTCCTTGTGACATCGCATAATCTGAACTGGATGTTCCATTTTTAATATCAGGGGCAGCGCCTGTATATTTTTCGGTAAAATCATACGCATCCTTAATGCTCATACTCTTAAAAACTGCCGGTGACAGCTTCGTAATAAATGGCTCCTCAGGCTCTCCTAAGCTTAATGGAATCTCTTGTTTCAATGCCGAGTTCCTTAGGCGATCATACAATTGGGGCAGATCATGGGATAGGTACCAATAAGCTCCTCCAAACCCTGCATTATGTAAAGAATACATAAATTCTGGTTTTGTCTCATCAATAATCTTCATTAACGCCTCCGTTTCAGGAAGCGGGTTATGAAAATGCAATTCCTTGTAATCAATCGGAAACGTCCATTCTACCTGTTCGTAACCGATTGGTCGGTAGTAGTTTTTCGTATAGTTATATAGGTTGAATGGTCCCTTGAACCATTGTTCATTAAGACGAACTCCGTCAGGATCAATGCATTTGATAATGTACCAAGTGAAGCCCAACTCTTCACGTAACTGGTCATTCTCAGCTAAAGCCCGTGAAAAGTACTCCATTGTCATGGCACCGATTGGTTCATTCGGATGCGGACAGGCAAAGCATAGCGCATTCTTGGGTCCGTCTCCAATTTTCATACATAATATTGAATGTCCCTTTCTTGATGTTCCAGCTTCAAAAACAGTTACGATACTAGGAAACTCACGAGCGAGTTCTCTTGTACTTCTATCCATTTCATCTACAGTCAAAAAGACCTGATAATCTGGAACATTGTTCACTACCTCTTGCATATTCATAAATTGAGTGTCCTTTCAGCCTGAAATTTTGTTACTTTGCTTTTATTAATAGATAGATAAAATACGGAGCACTTAATATAGCAACGACGATCCCTACAGGAATTTCTGTGGGTGCGAGGAGATTCTTTCCAATCGTATCAGATACCATCAACAATAAAGCACCTATTAGAGTGGAAATCGGGATAATATACTGATGTAACGGCCCCATTAATTTTCTCGCGATATGTGGAACAACCAATCCTAAAAAGGCAATCCCCCCGCCTGCTGCAACCGATGCACCTGCAAGCGCGACAGCAATTAACAACAGTATTTGTCTTTCTCTTTCAACGCTGGTGCCGAGGCCGCTTGCCAGGTCATCACCTAAGTGCAGAACATTTAATCCGTGTGCTTTCGATAGAGCAATCGGAATGAGGATCAAAATCCAAGGTAACAAAGCACCGACAAAGGTCCAATTTGCATTCCATATATCCCCTGTCAGCCAAACTGTGGCCTGCCTGAAATCCTGCGGATCCATTTTTAACTGAAAAATGGTCAGAAATGCACCAAAGCCTGCATTTACACCAATCCCGACTAATACAAGTCTGATAGGATTTACACCGTTTTTCCATGCTAAAACATAAATAAGCGCCGCAGCCCCGATCGCTCCAAGTAAAGCTGCGAAAGGCATCATAAAAATTGATAGTTCACTTGCTGCTGCAAAATTCCCTTGAAAAACGTAAATAAATAAGACTACTGCTAGTCCTGCACCCGTATTAATTCCCAGTATACCAGGGTCTGCCAGCTCATTTTGCGTAATGGCCTGCAGGATTACCCCTGATACAGATAAGCCTGCTCCGATTAACAACGCCAATACAATTCCTGGTAAACGGAATTCAAAAAGTATTAGTTCCTGCTTAGCCGTTCCGTTATTAAAAATGGTACTTATAACCTCACTCGGTGAGATATTTATCACCCCTAAACTCAAACTTACGAAAAACATGATTGTCATTAACAAAACAAGCAGTGCGCTGAGCGATAAGAACTTTTTCTTTTTCTTCACTTGAGCTGTATTCATTATTTTCCACCCCCACTGCCACGTGCTAAGTAAAGGAAGAAAGGAACTCCGATAAGGGATGTGATGGCTCCCACAGGTGTCTCAAAAGGAGCATTAACAAGTCTTGCAATAATATCTGATAAGACTAGTAAAAGTGCACCAAAGATAGCTGAGGATGGAATGATCCATCGATAATCTGTTCCCATTATAAATCTAGTGATATGTGGAATAATAAGACCAACAAATCCAACTGCACCTGCAACAGAAACTGCTGCACCTGTCAATATTAAAATCGAGATAAATCCTAAACCCTTTATAATGAGATTATTTTGCCCTAAGCCGATTGCCATATCTTCACCTAAACTAAGAACGGTAATGGACTTTGAGATAAGGAAAGAAACAAGTAAACCAATGATACCTGAGTATACAAGGATTTTAACAGATGACCAGCTAGCACCGGATAGTCCTCCTGCAATCCAAAAACCCAATTCTTTTTCTAAATTGAAATGAAAGGCTATCACCGAAGTAATAGATCGCAGCAGCGTTCCAATCGCTACACCCGCGAGGGCTAACTTCACCGGCGTTAATCCTCCGCTTGAAAAAGAACCAATCATAAAAATCAGAGCAACCGCTATGCCGGCGCCAATAAAAGAAGAAAGGATGGTTCCTGTTCCCGAAACACCAGGGAAAAGCGCCATCACTAGGACAAGGGCAAATGCAGCACCGTCTGTTACCCCCATAATGGAAGGAGATGCCAGCGGGTTTCTTGTCATGCCCTGCATCATGGCTCCTGACACGGCTAAAAATGCCCCCACTAATGCCGCCGAAATAGCACGAGGCAAGCGCAGCTCTTGAATCACCTGATGTGAGGTGAGATCAGGATTAAAGTGAACAACTGACTGCCAGACTGTGGCAAGATCAATCTCAGTTGTTCCATACGAGACGGACAGTCCGAGAGAGATCATTAATAATACGATGGCAGCAAGATTAAGAAGAATTTTTAAAGGACTTGAATGATTAATAAATGATAGCATTGCTCTCTCCTATTTTTGTTTCGTCAAAAGTATAATTGTTGTTTGACTAAATAAATGAAAATGATTATCATTAGCATAGAAATTATAACATAAAGGGGAAATACATATGCACTCTAATAAGAAATTCCGTCTATTTTTTTTCAGTATCATTATTGGGTTATTATTAGTTATCTCTGCATGCGGTAATAACAATGATGAAAAAGCTGAACCAGAAAAAGGAGAAACTAAAGATAAATCAGAGGTAACATTGGATTCTGCAATGGGAGAAGTGACAATCCCTTCTAGTGCTGAAAGAATCATGGCCCCTTTCCATGAAGATACTTTATTAGCATTAGGCGTTACCCCTGTTGCAAAATGGGCGATTGGAGATACAGTACAAGATTATTTGGAGAAGGACTTAAAGGATGTACCAAGTATTGAATGGAATCTGCCTTTAGAGCAAGTACTGAATCATGATCCAGAGCTTATCATTTTAGAAAATAATATGGATGGTTATGAAGGTTCATACGAAGAGTATAATAAAATTGCTCCAACCTACGTCATGACTGAAGAAACGACAGCAGATTGGCGTAAACAGATTGAAACCTTTGGAAAAATTCTTGGAAAAGAAACAGAAGCTGACAAGGCTTTAAGTGATTATGAAGCAAAAGTAGCTGATGCGAAAGAGCAGCTAAAAAAAGCAATTGGAGATGAAACAGTGGCTGCTATTTGGGCAGTCGGCAATCAATTCTTTTTATTTGAAAACAACCGTCACAGTGCGGATGTTGTCTATAATGAGCTTGGATTAAATCAACCTGCTTTAGTAAAAGAACTTGGGGATGCGGAAAGTACGCAATGGAATCCTATTTCTGTCGAAAAACTGTCTGAACTTGACGCAGACCATGTATTCTTATTGGCTTTAGAAGGCGAACAAGGAATCAAGACACTTGAAAACAGCGCCGTTTGGCAAAGTACACCAGCAGCCCAAAACGGGAATGTTCATCTATTAAACGATGCAAGTAACTGGACAAACAAAGGACTACTAGCCTCCGAAAAAACAATCGATGACCTAGTAAAAACCCTAGTAAAATAACCCTAAACAAAGCAGCTTCCTTTTGGAAGCTGCTTTCATGCTTTAGCGAGGCGGGGGTCTGTCCCCCACCTCGCTAAAGCATGAAAGCATGTGTCTATTTTTTTAATGAAAATGATTATCATTGACTATTAGAATAAAAGGAAATACAATAATAGTAACTACATTGGGAATAGTATATATAAATTTGTTTTTATGCACGACGTAGAGGAGAGATTCCAATGCAATCATTATCAGCAAAGGACTTAACACTTGGTTATGGGGAAACTATTATTATTGATGATCTAGATATTGAGATTCCAAAAGGTGAAATCACGGTTTTCATTGGCGGGAATGGCTGTGGAAAATCCACACTTTTACGCTCATTAGCTCGTCTGCTGAAGCCGCAAAACGGCAGTGTAATCTTGGATGGACAGGATATTGCTAAGATGAAAACGAAGGAAGTCGCCCAAAAACTTGCCATTTTGCCACAAAGTCCAACTACACCTGAAGGATTAACCGTTTATGAACTAGTGAAACAAGGAAGACATCCCTACCGAGGCTTGGTCAAGCCATGGTCTAAAGCAGATGAAGATGCTGTTATCCAGGCATTAAAATCAACCAATATTCTAAATTTAAAGGACCGGACAGTTGATTCATTATCAGGTGGACAACGGCAGCGGGCTTGGATTGCATTAACGTTAGCACAAAAGACAGATATTATTTTACTAGATGAACCAACAACCTATCTAGATATGACTCATCAAATCGAAATTTTAGATTTATTGTTTGACCTAAACGAAAAAGATAAGCATACGATTGTCATGGTATTACATGACTTAAACCTCGCAAGCAGATATGCTCATCATATCGTTGCGATAAAAGATAAGAAGGTATATGCAAAAGGAAAACCAGAAGACATTATTACGAGCGTATTGGTCCAAGACGTTTTTCAAATGAAATGCAATATTTCCTGTGATCCCCTTTTCGGAACACCCATGTGTATTCCGCACGGAAAAGGCCGCTCCTTATTTTCACATCAGCCAAAAGTATCTCCTAAGCTGTCTTATATGAAATAGCTGCAAATAGCTATTTTATATAAGACTTTTTTCTTTTCCACCATAATATGAATCACCATATAGAAGAAATGCAACTGCATGCAAAAAAATGTGGCAACTATGGGCTTTGCTACATAAATTATAAGGACACCAATTTATTCATTTTCACAAAAAACCTACTCCCTTGATGCAAAGCTTTTGGAGAAAAGTTAGATAATTAAGGAGAGCAAAAAATGGATAACTTTAAAGACTATCTGCATGAAGGATTCTTTTATAAACTTTATGTTCCGAGTCATCCCGCAAAAGACAGTCTTCCAATGGTCGTCATGCTTCATGGATGTGATCAAGATCCGGATCAATTTGCTGAAGAAACAAAAATGAATCAACTAGCCGAAAAAGAACATTTCATCGTCCTTTACCCTACGATGAAACGCATCTATAATCCTCTATTCATAGAACCTCATAAATCGAATCCCGCTGGATGCTGGAATTGGTTCTTAGATGAAAACCAGCATCGTGGAAAAGGACTGCCGAAAAGCATTGTCGGCGTATTGCGAAATGCAGAAAAAAAACTAAAAGACATCAGCCTTTCCGTTGATTGGAATAAGGTATATGTAGTAGGATTTTCTTCAGGCGGGGCCATGGCCAGTATCCTTGGGGTAACCTACCCAGACCTATTTAGCGGAATTGCCGTTTGTTCAGGCTTACCATATGATGCAGCAAAAACAAATTTATGGAAGGATCCCTGGAATATAGCTGCCGATATGGTCATGAGAAAAGGAGTAAGAGATCCCTTTAAATGTGGTACAAATGCCTTTCATGAAATGCAAAAAGCATTTACCGAAACAGGAATCAAACGAAAAGTTCCTCTTATTGTCTTTCATGGTACAAATGATCTGACAGTCCATCCGAAAAATGCAAATCAAATTATTGTTCAATGGAACCAGGCACATTTCCTCACAGAAGGCGGTAAAGGCAACGTAAAGGCTTCTCCTGCTTCTGTAAAAATTGAGACGTTGAACAATGGCAGACGATATTCCCATCATAGTTATACGGATAAAAATCAGCATCCTTTTATTGAACTATTTTTGGTTCACGATATGGAGCATGTGTGGTCTGGAGGAAGTGAGTTGGGGAAATTTACTGATCCGCTTGGCCCTGATGCAACATCTATTATTTGGGACTTTTTCAAAAGGATATCCACTACTTAACATGTTCTATTGAAAACGATTCCAATAAGAATAATAGTGTAGAGCACCATTCGTTCATGAATGATGCCCTACACTGTTATCACTGATGATAAGATTTACAAGAAATTTGCTTACTTTCGAACATAAATTTTCAATTTATCTTTAATGAATTTCTATCTTATTCCGAGCAGCCTTTTCCTGCTATTTGTTTTTGTATTTCGATTAATCAGATGACCCAAACAAATAAATTTTTTAATTATAACTAAATAAACGTCACTTCCCAACTCTTTTTTGGATATAGAGCCAAATTTCGTTTATTTTCTTTTTCTTTTTTACGATTTCTTTTATTTCACTAAGATTTATTTTAAATTTACACGTTCTTTTTTTTCATTTTTTTTATACTGCAGTGGTGACTCTCCCATTGTTTTTGCAAAAATCCTTGAGAAATAATTTGCATTTTCATAGCCGACAAGCTGAGATATTTCTCTAACTTTCATATCAGTATTAATTAATAGCTTCTTTGCTTCCCCCATTCGTCTATAAATCATATAATTTATCGGTGAATCATTATAGTGGTTTTTAAAAACATGTGACAGGTAATAGGCATTCATATGAAACTCTAATGCAATTTCCTCTAATGTTAATTGCTTTAAATAATTTTTATCTAAAAATTCCTTTATCTGGAGTGCAAGTGTTTCAGAATCATTTTTTGTTTTCATTTCTTCAAGCTGTGCCATTCGTTGGATATAGATAATCATGGACCTCAATAAGTTTTTACAAATATCATCATAGCCTTTAAGTTTTAGAGATGACTCCTCGAACATCATTGAAAAAAGTTTCTCCATTTGCTCTGAATATTTATTCTGTTTTATCAAAGGACATGTACCCATTGGAGTAATGTATCCTTCCGGTAGTCCCTCAATGTGAATATCAGCAATTCCACAATAGTATGTCTTTAGAGGATTATTTTTTGATGATTTTTCTTCATGGAAAATCCCTTTATTATAAATTAATAGATCACCCTGTTGGACCAAATAGGGCTGATCGTCAATAATAAAATCCCCTTCTCCACCTAGGATATAAACAATTTCACTTAAGTCATCATGTCTATGGCTAGGAAAATTCCAATCGGGCTTCTCACTTAGCTTACCGATATATACCAAAGACGGGTTTTGAAGAAGCTTAATATGATCCATTGATCTCACCTTCATCCATTTATTAGGAGCAGTTTTTTTATAATATTATACATATTTTTGAAAGCCCTTACTATAAAATCGAGCAAGATAATGCAGAAAATTTTGTATTTTAACAAGATAATTCATTGTTTTGTTAGCTGCTTCACTTTATTATTATTCAAAGAATAATCAAACAAAATATTCGTTTTTATCGATTTTAAACGTAAAAAACTTCACTATCCAATCATTTATCTTTTTAAAATTTGAATTATAATGGATTACCCTTTAAGTGATCCGTATGAAACAGACAGCTAATACAAGCAAGATAGTTAATATATTTTTAAAGGTGGTTAGACAAAATGAAAAGTAGAATCCTCTATTTTGTGATCGGTCAAATCATATTAACTCTCGGATCTTCTTTAATTATTAAAGCAAATTTAGGAGCTGCACCTTGGGAGGCTCTTGCTGTAGGAGAATCGCAAATTTTACATTTATCTGTAGGAACATGCGCAATTCTAAACGGGATCGTACTCATATTCATTAATTCTTTCATTCAAAAAAGAAAACCAGAAATATTATCCGTATTGACGATTTTTTTGACAGGAACACTCATTGATTTTTGGCTGTTAACCATCTTGGAATCCATTTCCTTTAATCAGCTTGTTGTCCAGGTACTCGTACTATTAGTTGGAATTTTCATTTTAGGATTCGGCGTAGCATTGTATTTACAGGCTAAGTTCCCAGCCAGTCCCATGGATACTATAATGATTGCCATTCATGAAAAATTTGGCCTAAGCCTGCGAAACTCTAAACTAATTGCTGAAAGCACTGCTCTTATCCTTGCCTTTCTTATTAACGGTGCTGTCGGAATTGCCAGCATTGTCATTGCACTAACAATTGGCGGCTTTGTTCAATTTTTCCATCAGAAAATTATAGCATGGAGGGAAGCAGGTACAATCAAAAGTGCAAATTTTATAAGAGGAATTCTGGTAAAAGGAAAATCCTATTGAAAACAAAAAAGGATGTCCCAAATGATCTGGGACATCCTTTTTTATTTTTAAGCTAGACGGAATTTGTTAGATTTTAACTTTTCAAGTGCAACTAAGAATTCATCATTCAACACTTTAATATGAGTTCCTTTCATACCTAATGATCGTGATTCAATGACACCGGCACTCTCTAGTTTACGTAGTGCGTTTACAATAACAGATCGCGTAATTTTCACACGGTCGGCCACTCTTGAAGCAACTAATAATCCTTCTTTTCCTTGAAGCTCTTCAAAAATATGCTCAACCGCTTCCTGCTCACTATATGATAATGAATTAATCGCCATTTGAACAATCGCTTTTCTGCGGGCTTCAATTGCAAGCTCTTGAGCCTGTTCATGAAGAATTTCCATTCCTACTACGGTTGCACCATATTCTGCAAGGATAAGATCATCATTATCAAATGGTGCTTCTACTCTTCCAATAATCAATGTTCCAATTCGTTCTCCTCCGCCGATAATAGGTACAATTGTAGTTATTCCATTTTTGAATAACTCTTTATTTTCAATTGGAAATACAGAATGTTCGTTATCTACATCAAGGTTTGAAGAAGTTTCTTTGATGTTCAATAAATTTTTCGTATAATCCTCTGGAAAACGTCGGTCTTCTAGCATTTGTTTCATTCGCTCATTTTCGATTTCTTGATTAATTGAAAACCCTAACAGTTTTCCTTTTAAACTAATAATAAATGTATTTGCTTGAATAATTTCACTTAACGTGTCAGTCATTTCCTTAAAATTCACGGATTTTCCTGCAGTTGTTTGTAAAAGAGAATTTATTTGTCTTGTTTTTGATAATAAGTTCATGATATTTCCCCCAAGGAATTTTCTTTTTATAATTTTTTTCCTAAACCATGTGAACTAGCATTATATATAAAAGTAATAATGATATATAAAAATAATTTCTTCCCTTCTATTGGATCTATAACGAAATCTATATCAATTTTAAATCATTTAATAAATTGAACTAATGATAAAAGTCACAGTTTTTCATGTAAATGTGAATATTTTATTAATTTTAACATCGCAACGAAGTAATTTTAATCTATTATGAGATCAAAATCATGCTTGACACTTATCCTTTTTTTCACATAAGATATATCAATCTCAGAACAGGGGGTGAGAGGGAAATGGGATTATTTATCAATGATAATAATAAACATCCTTCTATCTATAAAAATAATGTTGAACCGAAAGAACCGAATCAGGATATTGTCCGATTCAACGAGGTCACCGAATTAATAAAGGAACAACACAAAGCAAACAAGGAACTTATAAAATCAATTGAAGAGCTGAAACCACGCTACAAGAAACTTCAAAGAACAATGATAACTCAATGCAATCACATGAAGACACAAATTGCTGAATTAAAGAGCAGTAATTATCACCACGAACATTTTGAAGCGAAAATGATTCAAACGCTGCATTCCTTAAATGATAAAAATAACAATCTCCAATCTAGTATCGAAAGTGAAAGCCATTTAAAAAACTCCATTCTAAATAAAATGAATAGTCTGCTTGAATCGGATCAGAAAATGGCTGCTAGTCTGGAACAAAATGAGGCGGCAATTCAACAACTATCCTTACAAATAGCCGAACAAAAGGAACTTCATAATGAATCAGCAGCAAAACAGGAGGATTTTCAAAGGGATGTCTCTAGACGATTAGATACGCAGGAAGCCATAACGGAAAAAATCTTTCGGCAATTAAACCATATCCGTTCGATCATTTTTGAACGAACAAACTATTTAGCTGAAAAATTGGAGGATGGCTATAAGCTGACTTCTTCCTATGTCTCTAAGCTAATGAATGGTTCTGACCAGCCATTGGATTTTTCTTTATTGAATTATAAAAATCAGGAAAAACAAAAACATATCGATTGATTCTCTATTTGTTTTGTGAAAAAGGACTTTTCATCCCGTGATGAAAAGTCCTTTTTTTGGATATTTGGTTCTACTGATTTTTTGGTTATGTCTTGAACCTTTAATTAATGCCTGATTTACATTCAGGACAAGTTACCTCCTGAACATGCTTAAATTTAATTTTCTTCAAATCCTGTTTGTTTTTGGTATAGTAATAATGGTAAGGAAACTTGCATAAACAGATTTGTTCATCCTTAACAATATGTACTAAATGATCCTTCGTACTGTAAATAGTTGGTAAAAACATATTCGCCCTTCTTATTCTTTATGTATTAGGCAAATTAGAAAAGTTATCATTTATAACTAATATGCAACCCGGCTGCCGTGGCAAAGTTCTGCTTTAGGCCCGTGGCTTTGCGTCTTTTACTTTCGTAAAGTTTGCCCTTCATTATGATACCATAATTTACCGTCCAGAATATGATATCTTTAAGTTTTTCTTATTTTGATGAAATAACCTTTACAACAGCATTAGTTAATTCTCCGGTGCTTGTTCATGATAAAATTCCTCGTCATTTTCAATCACGATATATTCTTCTTCTGTTTGTTTGGTTTCTGAGTTAATGAACTCCATTGTCACCATTAAGGCAACACCACTTTCAATATCCTTTGCGCCCCAGATACGAATGATTTTTGTTTTGTCACCATTATAGAAAACCGTTTCTACCGTCAAAACTTCATCCTTTTCTTCTTCCTTTGATTCTACATGGACAAATGCTTGAAGAAATTGTACCTGCTGATTATTCTTGTCCAAAAAATTCATTAGAAAGGTTAAGTATTTTGGAAAATCCAATAATCGGTCTCCAAAAAAATACGTTCCGAGCTCCCCTGGATTTGTTGTGTGAAATAGCTGCTTTTGCATTTATATTTACTCCTTTTTTTGCGATAGTATGTTACTCTGCATGTGTTCCATTATAACATTATTGAATTAAAATATTATTTAAAAAAATCAAGTGAAAGAATTTAATCACCTTGTTTCATTGCATAGATTCTCGTATAGTAAGGTTACAAAATAAAAGCAGTAATCTTTTAGATTGAAAGGTTGAATTTAATGAACCCATTCACCAAAAAGGCAATCGAAATCATTAAATCCATTCCCGTTGGAAAGGTTATGACATATGGGCAAATTGCGGCCGAAGCAGGAAGTGCACGAGGAGCAAGACAAATAGTCCGAATTCTCCATTCAATGAGTGACAGCCACGAGCTCCCTTGGCATAGAGTCATAAATGCAAAAGGAGAAATTGCCATCAAAGATAAAGAATCGCACGATATACAGATAGAACGTCTTAAAAAAGAAGGAATTATGTTCGATGAACATCATCGAATCAACTTAGAACAATACCGACATGATTATCAACAACCCCATAATGAAGAAATACGAGAATAGACAATCCTCTCCAGATAGACAAAAGCAGGATAAATGTCCATTTTCGTTGTCAGGCACGATTAGTAATTAGAAAGGAGAATTTGCGCATATGGACAGTACAAAAATTCATCAAACGATGACAATAGATAAAGGCTCCAATTTGTATAGCGCAATCGAAAAGGTTGGGACTGTGCAGAAATATCAAAAAGGGGAAATCATTTATTTTCAAGATGATGCGGCCAGTGAATTTTACCTAATAAAATCTGGACGGGTAAAGCTATTTCTTACCTCAAAAGAAGGCAATGAAATCACGTTAAAATTATTAGGACCCAATATGATTTTTGGGGACGCTTCACATCTCAGCCATACTCCACGGTTAACTTCAGCCAGTACAGTAACAGGAGTTGAGTTGTTGACGGTAAATATTGACCGAATGCTAACGTATATGACTCTGAACCCGAGCTTAATGATTGAGTTATATTCCTTAATGGCTCAAACGATCCGTCTCCTTTCCATTCAAGTATACAGCATGGCCTTTTTATCATCCGATAAAAAAGTTGCCCATATATTAGTTCAACTAGGAACTTATTTTAAATCAACAGAATCAGATCCATTATATTCAATCGATTACACGCACCAGGAAATTTCGGAGCTCATCGGGATTGCCAGAGTAACAACGACAAAAGTCTTAAAGCAATTTGAAAAACAGGGCTGGATCTCCCTTGGATATCACAACATAACTGTACAGGATGAATACTCATTAAAACAATATGCACTATCATGAGTCAAAAAAGGCCTACTGTTAAAAGACGGAAAAGCCCTTTCCAATGATTTCATTCATTACTTCTTCATTTTCATCCCAATACCAACAGCGGCTGATTAGATGGATAATGAAAGTACTGGCGGACTGTCAATGATATCCCCTTTGCAATGGTCATGGCCATCGTATAGATTAGATGAAGGTCTGTCAGAAAAAGTGTACGGGTTTCTGACGGGACATTTTTCAGCACTACTCCCATTACACTACAGTCCCCTACTTGCGGCAGTTTGTTTCCTAAGCCTACACCAGGGTTCAAAGCCCTATTTCGAATCAAAATTGAATTTACCGACTGTTCTGAACCTAGTACACTATCAATCGCAACCACAAAGCTATTATCAGGAAAGGAAATCTGTGCAAGTTTATACTCAAGTGTATCTGCATCTAAAGGGTCTTTCAATGTCCCGGAAACTGTAATATGCTCTGTATACAAACCTTCCAGCAATGTACCGACAAACGGACCAAGACTGTCCCCATTTATTTTATTTGATCCAATACCCACTACATAAATATGCTCGGTGCCTTCTGGTATCAAGGAATACAGAATGTCCCGGATGAAGAATGGGGCTAATTTATCGTTATATGGAATGTGTTTATTCATACCATGCTTTTTTGGGGTCTTATAGAGAGTATTCATTCTTCATCCAGCTCCTCTAATTATTGTCTATTTCTTAAGTGTTTGATTGGAGTCATTCATTTGTTTTAACAACTTGAATACTTTATGTAAAGGGTTTAAAATCATTTAATAATTCTTACTATTTATTAAACAATATATTTACGCTTTTCGACAAGAACTAAACTAATAATATTAGAATAAATCCTCTCATTTTCATAATATATAGGAAAATTGTTTACTTCTTAAAAAAGGCACAATCCTGATGACGGATTGTGCCTTTTCACGTATATGACGATGAAATTCAATGGATTTATTTGTAAAAAACTTTCTCAATATTGTATTTTGCATGGAGCTTATTAATGATATAAGTTTCGTAAATTTCTCTCTCCATTGGATCGTCCACTAGACAAATATCCATTCGATAAACCTCATCTCGATGCATTTTAATTGGGGAGACATTGTCTTCAAAGTGTTTTTTAATCCGCTGTCTTAATTTTCTTGCCTTTCCAACGAAAAGCAGTTCATCATTAATATTATAAAATAAGAAAATGCCGCCCTTATCCCGGGGAATCTGATGAAAATCAATAAAGCCATAGATCGGTTTTATGATTGGCTCATTTTCTTTAGGAATTTGTTTTCGTTCTGTAATCGTAATATCAGGCTGTGGAATTTCAATTTTTATCACTAATTTTCACGTCCTCTTTCTATCATGAAGTTCAATCATAACATAATTTGGTGAAAAAAGATATTTTATACATAGTATAGGAAGGATTGGCTCAATTATTCAAATGCCATAAACGGTTTATAAGATGAATATTTTTTGTTCATACTTGATATAGATTAATAATATGTAGATCTCTACACCATTTAATTAAGATTGCAAATATAGAAAGGATGAAAGATGACATGAATAACGATGAAAAAGTCACGATAAAAATCAACGATAACGGCTCTATCAGAGTTACTGGCGAGGTCGAATTACTTGATGGTGCCGGAAGTCCTTTTAAAATCGGATCCACTTTTTCCCTTTGCCGCTGTGGACAATCGAATAAGAAACCATTCTGTGACGGAACTCATAAGAAAATTCAATTTGAAAGCGCACCACGAGCTTCGGAATAAATCATTATACATGATAACCTATTCGATCATAAAGCATCGAATAGGTTATTTTACTCAAAGCTAAGTTTTTAATTTTGTATGCATTTCCCATATAAGGAATTATCTTTTTTTACAGAAAACGGAAAATTTTTCTGTTTCAGTAAGGAAATTCTCTTTTTCAAGCCATTATAATTCACAATTATCCAAAAAGTTTCCGACAAATTCGACATGAATCGTCTTCTCTTTTTGAAAAAATATTTCCATATAGTTCCATTGTGAAAAAACAAACTTTTATATAAATCCTTTTAAATCAACAACTTATTATATTGATAATTAATTAACAATATATCTTAATGTTTAAATATTGTAAAAAGGTGTCGTTAGTTTGAATTTTATAAAAATTTGAACTGGATTTATTACATGTTATACTTATTTTTGAGAGCGTATTCATTTTCTAATAATCTATTTAAGGAGTGAAAACTATGACAATAGAAAACTTAATATATCAATTTAAAGAAGAGAAAAACTATCAGCCGTCACATGCCAATGACCTATTAGATTATGTTCAAAAGTGTTATATCGAGGAAAAACTTTCAATTATCGAATATAAAGAACTATTTCGTGAGCTGGATAAGATGCAGGCAGAGAAACCGCAATCTTATCTTATTAAAACAAGTCCCTATGAAAGAATTAATCTTCCAGGATAACAATAAAGAAAAGTTTACTCGCTCCCTTTTGCAGAATAAGATTAAAGCTAAAAGTCTATGGCATATAATAAAAAATTTGATATTGAGTTACACACTCCAAATAAACTAATAAATAGTCGGAAATAAGAGCTTGGGACATTTTCCAAGCTCTTTATATTAGATAAAAAAAAACAGACCCCTATACTATTTAGCTGCCTGTTTTCGCCAATTATGATAAATGACTTCTTTAAAAAATTCATTCAGGTCCTGTGGTTTTTGTTTCTGCAGCCACTCCACCTGATCAATTGGTAATTTCAATTTTACATTGACTTTTTCAATCGGCATTTCTACTTTCCGTATTTCTTCTATTGTAATACCCTCTTCAATATCCGGAAATTTAGAATCATTTTCATGTATTCTATGAAAGTCCTGATACTCATCAGGGTCATTTATTTCACAGAACAGGTTGAGCTGTGGCAATCTTCCTGCAAGCACTTTTACATGCATGATCGAGCTTATTATCCGGCCTTCATCTAATTCAATTTCAGCAATCAAGTTCTCCTCATTCTTATATTTTTTTACGACGACTTCACTGACAATCATATCCAACTCTAAAGTAAATCCTGTACTTGACTCAAATAGATAAATGGCACTGTTAAACACATGGATATCCTCGCCATCAATCTTGACCGATTTCACAGCAGCCATTTTACATTCCCCCCTGCAACAACAACTACTGCTGTTATAATAGGCATGGAGGATTCCAAAAGGCGATGGTATCTCGATTTATAGTGACTGACACCTTTTGGAATCCCTCTATGCATCACCAACTATTAGAATACAATGGTTTTGTTTTCGTGTACAATGACACGGTCCTCAAGATGCCATTTTACTGCTCTTGCAAGTACACTTCGTTCAATTGAGCGGCCGCTCTTTTTCAAATCTTCAATTTGCTCCCGGTGGTCTACCCGCAGTACATCTTGTTCAATAATTGGACCTTCATCAAGATCATTTGTTACATAATGTGATGTTGCTCCAATAATTTTCACTCCGCGCTGGTAAGCTCGGTCATACGGCCTTGCTCCAATAAACGCAGGTAAGAAAGAATGATGAATATTAATGATTTTGAATGGATGTGCTTCGACAAAAGAAGGTGTCAGAATTTGCATATATCTTGCTAAAATAATTAAATCAATGTCAAATTCCTTTAACAGCTCAAGCTGCTTTGCTTCTACTTGAGCACGATTTTCTTTACTAGCAGGTATATAGTAGAAAGGAATACCCAATGCTTCTACGATTGCTTTTGAATCCTCATGATTGCTGACAACCAGTGCGATTTCAGTCAATAAATCCCCATTTTGCCATTCCCATAATAGTTCACGAAGACAATGAAGCTCTTTTGAAACAAAAATTGCCGTTCTTTTCAAATCATAAACAAAAGTTAATTTCCAATCCATCGAAAATTTTTCTGCTACTGTTTGAAATTGAGTTCTCAGCACTTCTTTTTTCGATAATATATCAGGACATTCAAATTCAATACGCATGAAGAAGTTTCCTCCTTCAGGATTCGTTGAGTACTGACTTGATTCAATAATATTTGCACCATTATCAAACAAAAATTTTGAAACAGTAGCTACGATTCCTGGCTGGTCAGGGCAATTAATCAGCAGTCTCCCTCTATTTTTGCGACTTTCTCTAAATGTATGGATTTGATCTTGAATAACTGATTCCATATAAATCCCCTTTTTTGTTTGTATTAATAATTATAATAATCTAGTGTTATATTTTTTTAAAGAATTATCCTTTTTATTATACAATTTATTATTCAAAAAAATTATTTAAGATTTAAATAAATATTTTATAGTACTCTTCTATAAAAAGATATTCAAATTATTCCTATTTTCCATTAAAATGAATTTTATGACAATGCGTTAATAAGAACAGTTTGAGGAGATAGAAAGAATGAGTTTAGAAAGAGATACGGTTAAAGGTTTGCCCATGAATGTCATTTTGATTACGTATTTAACAAAAATGAAAGGAGAAAAGGTAAAAGGGAGCCGCTTCAAAGTATTGGAACATGCTATTTCTGCAACCAGCGGACTGATTGCGATGCTATTTATTTCTGTTATCGCCGTTTCCCTGGGATATCCCATGGTTCTCGGTCCTATTGGAGCAACCTGTTTACTGGTTTTCGCTATTCATGAAGGACCATTTTCCCAACCGTTTCAGGTAATTGGCGGACACTTTGTTTCTACGTTTACAGCCCTATTAATCTGGAGCTTCTTTGGTAAAGGTCCTATCACAATTGGAATCACATTGGCCTTCGTTGTCTTTCTCATGTATATGTTCAATATTGTACATCCTCCGGCAGCTGCAAGTGCAGTTGTAGCTATTAATTCGCTGCAAGGCTGGGATTATCTGTGCATGATTGTTTTTTGTTCGATACTAGTTATTGCCATTTCTATTTTATACCATAACTTGTTCAAGTCTAGACAATATCCAAAGCAATGTTTTAGATAGATAAATCGCAAGCCTAAAAGGGCTGTCCCAGGGACAGCCCTTTTTAAGGTTTTATTAATAACGTCTGCTTCTATTTCTTAAAAAAGTAGGTGTATCCAATGAATCCTCCTTAAATTGTGGATATCCAGCAAAAGGCTGCAAAACTTCTTCCCGTTTTTGCGGTTCATTTACTGAATGACGTTGTTCCTCTCTCCGAGGATTCTGTCTTCTGCCCACAGAGGGACGGGCAGGCATCTTCAATGACGGAGTATCCTTATCCTCAAAGCCCGTTGCAACAACCGTAACAATAATTTTGTTTTTTAAATTCTCATTTATAATAGAACCAAATATCATATTTAATTCTTCATCAGAAGAAGACGCAACGATGTCTGCTGCCTCTTGAACCTCATAAAGGCTTAAATCATTACCACCCGTAATATTTAATAACACCCCTTGTGCACCCTCGATAGACTGTTCGAGTAACGGACTTGATATTGCCTGTTTTACTGCTTCCACAGCTCTTCCTTCACCTTCTGCAATCCCAATGCCCATTAAGGCTGTTCCTTTATTGGACATGATCGTTTTGACGTCAGCAAAGTCTAAGTTAATTAAGCCCGGGACGGCAATTAAATCAGATATTCCCTGCACGCCTTGGCGCAGAACATTATCCGCTTCACGAAAGGCTTCAAGCATAGGGGTTTTTTTATCAACGACACCCAATAAGCGGTCGTTTGGAATAATAATCAAGGTATCAACTGATTGTCTCATGGCTTCGATTCCTTTTGCTGCATTCATTGATCGCTTCTTGCCTTCGAACGTAAAAGGTCTTGTGATGATTCCAATTGTCAACGCACCCTGTTCACGGGCAATCGCAGCAATCGCCGGTGCTGCTCCTGTCCCTGTTCCGCCGCCCATTCCAGCTGTAACGAAAACCATATCCGCCCCTTCGAGCACCTCTTCGATATGCTGTCTGCTTTCTTCCACTGCTTGTTTTCCAACTTCGGGATTGGCTCCTGCACCTAGTCCTCTCGTTAATGCAGTACCAATTTGCATTGTGATTCCTGCACGAGAATATTTAAGTGCCTGTGCATCCGTATTAACCGCAATAAATTCAACACCCTCAATTCCATCCTCTATCATACGATTCACGGCATTGCCTCCGCCGCCGCCAACACCGATCACTTTAATTCTTGCATTCTGATCCAGATTCGCATCAAATTCCAACAACATTAACTATCCCTCCTAAAATTCTGTCAATCATTTTTACCTATCAAAAGCTTTATCATAGGATACTAATTCATATTGTTCGAAGGTTTGATATTTTACTGTATTCATTTAGCAGATTAGAGACTGAATCGTGATTAAATCTTTTCCCTGCCTAAATTCAGTATTAATAGATTCGAGAAGATTTATTTTTATCCCTGCAAGCCAAAAGTCCTAATCTAAAGCACATAAACCGCACAGAACCTCCATAAGATTTTTTTTGACAAATAATATTGTCGTGTTGTTTGGAAAAATGTAAGTTTCCTTCCGAATGCTCCCGTAATTTCTTGTAAAGTTTTTTTGTATTATATATACATCCATTCATCGCATTTACTTTTCATATATTTCATTTTTTTACATCTTTATTAAAATTTTTTTTGATCCAATCGTTCGACAAAAAATGAAGAAAGTCTCCTTTATAATGTATGAGTGTTGATAGAAAATTTGACCATACATAAGTAAACATGATGAAAGTATAGTCTTAGCAGCGGATATTGAAAACAGTCCACAAAAATAGAGAAAGAGGATCTACTATGGAAACTTTAATCTATGTAAGCATGTATGCAATGGTTGCACTAAGTTCCCTATGGCTGATAAACCTTGTCTTTGACCAATTTATCAATTAACCAAATCATTTACTTCATATATAAATAGAACAAAAGTTTAAAGAAAGGAGAGAATTGATGTTTGACGAGACCATCATCATAGAAGAGAAGGAAAGAAAATTAGCAGAGTTTTTAGAGGCAAATACGACAGAGGATGTGTTGATGGAAGTTCAGGAATACATTCCTTCCCTTCATCCGAAATCAAAGGTGATCCGTAAATTGAAGGAAATGAAACTTCCCCAGCCTGTGATTAACACCTTAATTTACTTTGTACTGGCAACAAATAAACAGACATTTGCAACGACGAAACTAATGACACTCGCTGATTTATGCAGAAAAAATAATATTAGTAGTGCCCAATCAGCTATTACATTTTTTAAACAGTATTATTATGTTTTCCATACACAAATAAGTCGACAATAGTGAATGGCATCCATAACACTATTTCGGCCTATTTGCTTGTTTTTTATCAAAAATAAAAACCAGCCCCCGATTGGAAACTGGTTTACAAATACATGGTTAGCCGCCTTTGTCGTAAACAGGTATAAGAAAGTTTTAAACCACCACTCCTCAAAGTGGGTGTTTGCAGAAACAATCCTGCATGTCCTCCTTGTCATATAGACAGAGGCCTGGCATTCCTGTTTCGATTTAAACTCCCTATAACAGCTTAAAGGTTAAAACTTTATTATGGTTACGAGCAATGCAGCTTGTGTTCTTATAGTAATCCATCTCTATATCGAATTCAATGGTATTTTTATCCCGCGACACGAAATAGTTCAATAGACCTCATTTTTATTTACCATACCTGCTTTATGAAAGATCTAGGTCATAGGCTTTTCCAATTTTTCGCGATTTTAGTCTTGTCAGCTTTATAGCCTCTGCCCATCACTTCATGAACATGGTGGATGGTTACATAGGCATTCTCATCAATTTTTTTAATTGTTTTCTGAAGCTGAACAAGCTCCTGTTTATTAATTACAATATAGAGCACCTCTTTATCTGCCCCTGTGTACCCACCTTTCCCATCGAGAACGGTCAGTCCTCTTGACATGCTGTTAGTAATGCTGAAAAGAATTCTTTGTGGTTGATTTGAAATAATGATAACGGCAACACGTTCATCCAACCCATCTACGATAAAATCGATTGCTTTTGCACCTACCCAAACAACAACAAGCGTATACATAGCTTTTTCAATTCCAATAATAAAAATGGAACCAACTACAACGACAACGTCCATCACCAATATGCCTTTTCCAATACTCCATCCTAATACTTGATGAGCAATTCTTGCTAACACGGTTGTGCCGCCCGAAGTTCCGCCTGCACGAAAAATAATCCCTATTCCTATACCGACCAATAATCCAGCAAAAATAGAGGCAAGGAACGTATCCATCGTCAATACATTTCCTGTTTCGTTTGTTAAATGCAAAAAGAATGATGAAGCAGCAATGGAAAATAACGTATAAAAAATCGTTCTTTTATCAAAAAACTTATATCCGAGCAAAAAAAGAATGGTATTCAATAGAAAGTTCAGCATCCCTGCCGACCAGCCAAACACATAGTGTGCAATAAGGGTAAGACCGATAACGCCTCCTTCTGACAACATATTCGGAATTGTGAAAAAATTAATTCCAATCGAGAAAATAAAGGAGCCTAGTAATATTAATACTACATCATAAAGTGTTTTCTTCATTACATACTCTTCCTTAAGTCTAGTATTGTTCCATGATAATTTTATTCTATCACTCTTCATTTGTTTAGAACAAAATAAAAAAACGTATCTTCATACATTAAAAAAACAAAAACAGCTGGCTGACAGATATGAAATCCCCCAACCAGCTGTTTTATTATTATTTTACATATTCCTCTTTTGAATTTTCCTGTTCTCCAGAAACTTTTGTTTTCGTAAACGTGATTAATGGATTCCAGCTGCCGGAAGATTGTGCATCTGCATAATAAACTGGTTTCCAATCCTCATCAATAATACCAAATAACATCGCTAAATGACGGCCGCCTGATTCAACTTTAGCCATGCTTGAGAACTGTGGCAGCATATCATAGGCTGAACGATAGTCTTTATTCATAACAAAATCGACAAACTGCTTATCCATGGCATGTTCAGCCAGTGTCGGCATATGATGTCTGCCTCGGACTAAGTTATGTGCTAAGGCACCGCTGGCAACAAAGACTACTTTTTTATCGGATTCACGTAAAACCTTTGCAATTACTTGACCCCATTTATAGGTTTCGTCAAGATTTGCAGCCAGTGTGACAGATAGATTAATAACTGGAATGTCTTCATTTGGAACAAGATATCGCAAAGGAACAACAGTGCCATAATCCCAAACAAAATGTTCATCATAAACTCCTTCGATTGGAAGACCAGCATCCTTTCCTGCTTGAACTAATTCATTAGCTAAATCTTCATCACCTGGATAAAAGTACGGAACATCCTTAATTAAGTCCGGTGCCTCTTGTGCAGTAAGGAATCCTTTATGTACAGGATAACAATCTACATAGTGTGCGAATGTTGACGGCCAGTGACAAGAAACTAACACAATGGCATCAGGTCCAATTTGAGCAATTTCCTTTGCAACTTCCTTTAATCCAGCAACAATTCCTTTTTGGAAATCTGGAGCTTGGTCTTCGTGACAAATACTTGGAACATGTGGTGTAATCATACTTAATTCAATTGTCATGATAATTCCTCCCTTTTCTATACCCCTTTAAATAAAGATAAAAATTATTTATATATTCTAAATATTTAATTCAATGTCTTTATGTTAACGTTTTCCTATCCTGCATACAAGACAGATATTACGCTATGCGGAACAAAGTGAAATTTTTCATTTTTATTGGATATACAAGAAACATCCCTAAAGAAAATCAGACGAAGAGATTTCTTTAGGGATGAAATGAATATTATTTCACTGCAAATTCAAGCAGGGATTGTGCCCCTTTATCACTAATCTCTTGTGGAGGCCATACACATAAATCAAATGGATAATCTGATCCAGCCACAACCCGATCTTCTCCAACCATTTTGACAAGAAACTCAAGACTGCTAGGATTCCAAAGAACGGTATCATACCAAAAACGTTTTAAATACTCTGAAGGTGGTGCTTGTAAATTAGCAGCTACTAAATCCCATTTTTCATAGCCCTTATCTAAGCGCCCTATTTGGTATGGAAGCAGTCCACCCCCGTGAGCAAATAGAATTTTAACATTTGGGTATTTGTCGACAATTCCGCTGAGCAGTAAATCTGTTGCACAAACCGTTGTCTCCCACGGTACACCGATTAGATTCGGCATCATTCTTCTCTTTAAACGAGGATCTTCGCTTAGCAGCGGATGAATAAAAAGAATAGCTTTCAGCTTGTCCGCTTCTTCAAAAAATGGCTGGAAGAAGGAATCGGAAAGCATCTGCTGACCCAATCCAGGTCCGATAATGGCACCCTTAAGCCCAAGATTCATTGCTTCTCTTAGAATTTCAGCAGCTTTTAAAGGATTTGTTAATGGTATCGTTCCAAGAGCAGACATTTTTCCATTTGATTCTCTTACTAGATTAGCTAATGATTGGTTATATACCCTAGACATTTCAGTGCTTATTTCTAAAGGAAAATCATATAAAAACAGTTGCGGGATTGGAGAAACTAATGAGTGAGTTACCCCTGCTTTTTCTTGATCCGCTTTATAAACATCAAGATCAATAAAGGACTTTTTTAATTCGAAACCCCACTTTTGATTAATCGTGAGAAACTCCTCTTTATTATCTTCTTTCTTTACCCATTGAGCATTAACGCTCTTTTTATTGTCTTTAATCCAGCCTAAAACTTCTGTTGGGATAAAATGCGTATGAAAATCATGCATGGATATACACTCCTCTTTATTCGAAATTTTAAAATGTGTCTTAATATTGGGAAAATATCATATAAAAAGATATTATGTAAGGGATATGTATTTCTACTAACTTATTACTCCCTCTAGGTAAAACGATTAGAATAATAAATAGAAAATATTATTCTTATAAAACAAATATACATGAAAATAATCGTTTTGAAAAGATAATATATTCTAAAAATTTAAAAATGAATACCCTTTCCTAAAAAAATAAAAACAGATCCCTTTTATGGAACCTGCTTCTACTACTACTGGAAATTAAAGCATTAATGTAAATCTTCAAATTCCCTTGCAATTCTTTCAAATGCTTCTTTTATCATTGGTCTTGGAGACGGGATACAGATTCTTTGATATTCTAAGCCCTCTTTCCCAAACATTACGCCATCTTCAAGCAGCACATTCGCCCTGTCATAAATACGTTCATGAACTTCCTTTGGAGATATTCCATAACCGCTGAAGTCCATCCACATAACGTAGGTTCCTTCAGGAATTCGGACCTTTACTTTTGGCATCTTTTCCTTTAGGAACTGAACAACCCAGGCAATCGTACCATCAAGATATTCCTTTAATTGCTCCAACCACTCTTCCCCATCCCTGTAAACAGAAATTAGTGCTGCCACCGTAAATGGTGAAGCCGATTTCATACCAATGGCATCGCTGAATTTCTTTCTTAACTCTGGATTTGAAATAATCACATTTGTGCAATGCAGCCCGGCCAAATTAAACGTTTTGTTAATGGCCGTAAATGTAATAATATTGTCAATCTTATCGGCTACCTTCACAATCGGTGTAAAGGTCTGGTTACATCTGATAATGTCCCCATGAATTTCATCAGCTACAATGATGACATTATATTTTGCGCAGATATCTGACATTTTTTTCAGTTCATCCTGATTAAAGACTCTTCCTGTCGGATTATGCGGATTACATAGGACAAACATTTTCGTATTGTCATCTTTTGCTTTTGCCTCAAAATCTTCAAAGTCGATTGTGTAATAGCCCTCTTCATCACAAATTAGTCTATTATTTAAAAGTGTACGATCATTTTCAACGATCGCTCTTGTAAAAGGAGGGTACACAGGTCTTTGAATAATGATTCCGTCACCAGGATTCGTTAAGGCTTTGACCGCAATATTGGTTGCATATACAGTACCTGGACAATACACAATTTCTTCTTTTTGAATCTCCCAGTCATGTCTCTTTTTAAACCAATGCTGAATTGCCTCATAATATTCAGGAGGGAAAATAGAATAACCGAAGATTCGATGGTCAACTGTTTTATGTAAGGCTTGTATTAATGGTTCAGGAACAGGTAAATCCATGTCTGCCGTAAATAACGGCAAAGTTTCTTCATCATAACGATCCGTCAAACCCATGGCTTTAATCAAGTCTCCGCCATCCCACTTTACAGAATAAGTACCTCTGCGATTGACTATTTCATCAAAGTTATATTTCATCATCATTCACCCTTTCATTATTCTTTCTTAAAAGCATAAAACCTAGCCCTTAAATTGTAACAAAGAGAACCTTAAACGAAAAATTTTCTGTTCTAGTCTGCATATATTCTAGAATAGTGTCAAAAAAATGTTTTATATTGTGATTAATCGGAAATTTCCGAAAAATATTGGCAAATTTTGGAGTCTTTGTTATAATACAAACTATATTAATTTATCTGTTACATAACATTATTGCAAGATAATAAGGAGGGTTTTTGATGACAAACACGTTAAAAGAACAGATTGAAATGATTGACACAGCTGCAAATCTCGGTAACTATGAGAAAGCAGTACAAGAAATGGATTGGAAAAATGTTGAACAGAATTTTACTTGGTCAAAAACTGGCAAAGTCAATATGGTATATGAAGCAATCGATCGTCATGTAGATGAAGGAAAAGGAGATAAAAAGGCTTTTATTTACTGTGACTCGAACCATGAGGAAGAATATACATTTTCTGACTTGAAAGCGTTATCATGCCAATTCGCTAATGGTTTACGTTCAAAAGGCATTGAAAAAGGTGACAGGGTTTTCATCTTTATGCCTCGCAGTCCTGAGCTGTATATATCCATGCTTGGAATTATCAGAATTGGGGCAATTGCTGGACCAATGTTCGAGGCATTTATGGAAGAAGCGGTTAAAGACCGGTTATTAGACAGCGGTGCTAAAGCGGTAGTGACAACTCCTGCACTTCTTGAACGAATCCCAGTAAACGAATTACCAGATTTACAATATATTATTTTAGTTGGTGCTGACGAAGCAGCCGAGCCGTATCAGCTTTTATTTACAGACTTAATGCAAAGCTCTGATGAATATACAATTGAATGGGTGGACCGTGAAGCTGGAATGTTATTAATCTATACTTCCGGTTCAACAGGCAAGCCAAAAGGTGTTCTTCAAGTCCATGATGCCATGGTTCATCAATACCTTTCAGGAAAATGGGTATACGATTTAAAAGAGGATGATATTTATTGGTGTACAGCGGACCCGGGCTGGGTTACTGGAACATCTGCCGGAATGTGGTCTCCATGGCTTAACGGGGTGACCAATGTACTTCGCGGCGGACGCTTTGACGCTAATGAATGGTTTGAAACATTGGAAAAATATAAAGTAACAGTATGGTTTAGTGCACCGACTGCTTTACGTTTATTAAAGGGCAATACGGATGAGCTACCAAAGAAATATGATCTTTCAAACCTTCGCCATATGCTGTCAGCCGGCGAACCATTAAACCCTGAAGTTATTCGTTGGGGACTGGAAACGCTCAACTTACGTATTCACGATAACTGGTGGATGACGGAAACAGGTTCCGCAATCTGTGCTAACTTCCGCAGTAATCCAATCCGTCCAGGTTCAATGGGAAAACCATTACCAGGTATTGAAGTAAGCATTATTGATGATGAAGGAAATGAGCTGCCGCCAAACCATATGGGGAATTTAGCTATTAAACCAAAATGGCCGGCAATGGTTCGTACCATTTGGAATAACCCTGAACGCTACGATCAATATTTCTTAAAAGGATGGTTTGTAACAGGTGACTCTGCTTATAAGGATTCAGACGGTTACTTTTGGTTTGAAGGCCGCGTAGATGATGTGATTAACACATCAGGTGAGCGCGTTGGTCCTTTCGAGGTAGAAAGTAAGCTTGTTGAGCACCCTGCTGTTGCAGAGGCCGGTGTTATTGGCGTTCCAGATCCTGTTCGCGGCGAAGTCATTAAAGCCTTTATTACTTTGCGTTCAGGCTACACAGCAAGTGAGGAACTGCTTCTAGAAATCCGTAATTTTGTTAAAACAAATCTTGCCGCCCACGCAGCACCTCGGTTATTCGAAGTTCGTGAAACGATGCCGAAGACACGCTCAGGAAAAATCATGCGCCGCGTCCTAAAAGCATGGGAACTTGGTCTTCCAACAGGTGATTTATCAACAATGGAAGATTAATTAAAACTCATGTGGGGCTGTCCTAAAAGATACCAAACCTCCTTTAAGACAGCCCACTTTCTTTCTATATTAATATCCTTTATCAATATCAACTTTGTTAGTAAGCGACTTATTTTCCTCAATTTTTCTTAACGTATCAATAAAGCAATCCACCCCTTCACTAGGTGTTGTTACCGCTGAGATATGCGGTGTAATCCAAACATTTGGGTGCTCCCATAATTTGCTATCCTTTGGAAGCGGCTCATTGGTAAACACATCGAGAACAGCAAATCGCACTTGTTGATTTTCCAATGCCTGCAGTATAGCTGCTTCATTCAACGATGCGCCTCTCCCGACGTTAAAAAAACCAGCTTTAGATACCCTGCTAAAAAATGAATCATCAAAAAGACCTGCTGTTTTTTCCGTCAACGGCAACGTGTTAATGATGTAATCCATCTCATTAAGCCGTGCTTCATAGTTAGCTATGGCCATAACCTCTGTAAAAAACTCTTTTTCTTTTCCGCTTAATGACACACCATATACGTCTACACCTAAAAAAGAAAAAATCTTCGCCACCGTTTGGCCGATTTCGCCTGTACCGAAGATCATTACTTTTTGCTCGCTTAATAACCCCGGGGTCTTAGGCTGCCAATTTTTTTGACACTTATCCTGCTGAAATTGATCATGAAATTGAATATCCTTTAATATGTAGCTCAAACAATATTCAGCAATCCTTTGTCCAAAGGAACAAACAGTTCTTGTTAACAATACATTTTGCGGCCAATTTTTCTCGTACAAAAATCTGTCTACACCTGCTCCTAGGGAATGCACCCATTTTACATGACGAAAATCAAACAAAGATTTTAAGTTAAAAGCAACAAGTGCATCTGCCCATTTTAAATCTTGCTCTGTTACTTGATTGTCCGGAAGATAACGAAAATTCTTCTTTACTCCCTTTTCCGAAAGCAAGCTTTGTATCTCTTTATACATTGGGCTGACAACTAATATATTTGAAATCTCCATTCTTCACGCTCCAACAGACTGTATATAATTTTTATTTAACCAAACCTAAATTCTTCAAGCCATGATAAATACCGGAATCTGTTACAGATGCTGTTTTATGCTTGGCATATTGGAACAAATCAGGATTTGCATTCTCCATCGCAAAGCTTTCACCAACAGCCTGAAGCATCTCTTTATCATTCATTCCGTCCCCAAAAGCAATCGCCTGTGCCCGTGGAATTTGCAGATGATTAAGCAATTTTTTCACCGCTTCACCTTTATTTACATTTGTACGAATGACATCATAGGCATCCTTGCTGCCTTCTACATTAACCTGCGACAACCGGATGGTATCCTCAAATTCATATAGAGACGTCTGAGAAGGGTCTGTTACATTCAATACTGTTAGTCCTAAAATATGCTCAATAACCTCTTCTGTAAACAAAGTATTATTTTTCATTTGAAATGCTTTAAGAAAATGTTGAACCTTTGGATGATCCAGTGATGTAAGATAATTTTTTTCATTTGTAAATAGAATCAGCTCATGATTATGATCTTTAGCGATTTCTAACATTCTTTCAACCTGGTGTCTACTCATCGGTTCTTCGACAATGGTGTTATTTTGATAAACAGCCAGTGCACCATTTTGACCGATAAACGATTGAATATGTAATTCATCTGCCAGCTCTCTAACTTCATGAAGCGGCCGTCCCGTAGCAATAAAAACTTCAATCTCCTGCTCCAATATTTGAAGAATCGCTTCCCTCGTTAATTCCGTATAGGTATGATCCGGCTTTAATATCGTTCCATCAATGTCTAAAAAAAGCACTTTATATTCCATCTGGTACCCCTTTCATGGACATTCCCACTTTTACTTTCAATTGCCATTATTTCATATAATAGCTATTTCATAAACAAAACATAAAAACTTTCATAAAGTAGCATCACTGCTCCCTAACTTTTACCAGCTAAATTCTGTTTACTATTTTGCTATAATCATATGTATGGACTAGTTTAGGGAGGGATGTTTCTATGAGGATTCGTAATCTCCTACTATCTCTGATTATCATATTCACTTTTACCGGAGGTTTTTTTGCAGGAGTTTTATATTCTAATCATAAAGATGAGCAAGAGGCTGAAAATATAAAAACCCATCAACAATCGACACAATCAGTTAAAAATGAAAAAAATCAACAAAGGTCGAAACAAGAATCTGAGCAAAAACAGCAGACAGCAATCGAGGATTCTAAGGTGTTAATCGGCTATATGCAAGATTTTCGTGACCCTAACATAGTAAATTATGCAGATTTAACACATGTCATTTTTTCCTTTGCTCATCCTTTAAAGGACGGCAGTCTGATATTTAATGGTGATACAGCTTTAAATAATTTACGGTCAATCGTGTCAAAAGCACACGAGCAGAATACAAAGGTGATGCTGGCGGTAGGTGGATGGTTTCACATATACAGCGGCGAATCTTATCCCTATTTTAAAGAAGCCATTTCAAATCCGGATTCCCGTAAAAAGCTGGTTACTGAACTTGCTGGTATAGCCGAGCGGGAAAAGCTTGATGGTATCGATATCGATTTTGAACATCCTCGTACAACGGAAGATGCACAAAACTTAGCTGTCTTTACTCAAGAATTAGGGGAATTACTTCACAGTAAAAATAAAGAATTATCGATTGCAGTCAATGCAAAAGTTCATAGTGTGACCGGAACTGAAATTACCAATGTTGTATATGAACCACAAATGTTTAATTATGTGGACCATGTTAATATCATGGCATATGATGGACAGTGGGACGGCGGATACAATGCAGCCAATTTGGCACCCTATCATCATATCGAAAATATTGTCGGCTATTGGTCACGTCTTTTTGACAGCCATCAGATTGCTAAAGAGAAACTTGTTCTGGGCGTGCCTTTTTATGCGCAGCCAGAGGATCCAAATGTAAATCAATTATCCTATGCAGCCATCATCAATAGTAACCCGGAAAATGCTGAACAGGATACTGTTGTTATGAATGGAACAACCTACTATTACAATGGAGTTGAAACGGTTCAAAAGAAAACGGAATTAGCATTGGACAATGGCTTCGGCGGTATGATGCTATGGGAAGCTGGTCATGATGCGAATGGAGCCGATAGTTTAACTGCTGCTATTTCAGACTTCTTAGATGAGAAGCCAGAATATACACTACGGTCTAATAACTAACATTAAAGAGAGGACTTCCCTCTCTTTTAATTTTCTCTATTATTCTTTTATGTATAACCATTATTATATTCAAAAAATTAAATATAGAAAAATCAAGAATAATTACAAAGCTACTCATCCATAATAAGTTCAGCTACTTTTGAATATGGAAAGTTCACAAAAGCAGCCAAAACGATTATCGTTATTTAACGAGTATCAATCAGTTTCTGTATACATAAGAAGGAGGATTATTATGACTAACAAAAATAACAACCGTAATCAGCCACATACTGGAAGCAGTGATACTGAATTCGGCGCGGAGGCAGGTTTAAGTAAAAAGGCCAGAAAAAAAGCAGCAAGAGAAAATAAGAAAAGCAAATAAAAAAAGACGATTAACCATCATTTGATATGGTTAATCGTCTTTTTTCTCATGTACAATCTGATCCACTAACCTTTCTGCAGCTCTTTTATATAGATTACTTATATTTACCAAAGATGAGATTAATAACACCTTCTCCAAATAGTCAGCATCATTATCTTCCATCTTTTTCACTTTATCAGAGGCTTCCACTGCTTTTAGCTGGATGTCGTCTTTAAATTGTTGAGCATTTTTTTGCGATAAATCAAGATAGCTGCTATAAAAATAATCTAAATCCATATCCCCTTCCTCAACCTTTTTATTGATCCCGTCCAATGTCGACTTTATATCGTTAATGGAAAGTACTCCTTTTAACTGATAAATAAGACTTATTAATATAAGGTGCTCTTTTGAGTACTTCTTATTTTTAATCGGAAATAACAACTTACCCTTTGCATAATTGTTGATCATTGTTTTCGTTAATACCTTAACACCAGGATCTCTCTTTGTACTGTTATACTTACTTTCGAATAATTGAATGACTTGATCCATATACAAGTCAATATTCGGTATATCCTCTAATATTATGTGATTCTCCAGACCGAGCTGATCGATCAAATGCTTGATATTTTCCATAACAAACCTCAATTTCCATTCTATACTTTTATAATTCATTTACATATTAAATATTACATCAATTACCTACGAAAGTAAATCTTGACTATATATCATCATATATATATTATTATATATAGTTATAAAAACTACTTATTGTTACAGGAGGATTCAAATGGGAAATTATATTCGTGAGCCGATAAACGGTCTAACTCATTTAGCTGGAGCAATTCTGTCCTTTATTGCTTTACTGGCAATGGTGGTCAAAGCCTCACTGACAAATGGTTCACCTCTCGCTATTTTAGCTGTCATTCTTTTTGGGATTAGTATGATCCTTCTTTATTCGGCATCTGCAACCTACCACATGGTTATCGCAAAAGATAAGGTGATTACGTTTTTAAGAAAACTAGATCACTCCATGATTTTCATTTTAATTGCGGGGACCTATGCACCTTTTTGTCTGATCAGCTTAAAAGGAGTACTTGGCTTGGTGCTTTTCTCCATTATTTGTGCTGTAGCGATTTGTGGAGTTATTTTTAAAATGGTCTGGTTTCACTGTCCTAGATGGCTATCTACCGTACTATATATTGCAATGGGCTGGATGGTTATAATCGTCATTTCACCATTATCTCAGAATATGAATACAGCCGGATTGTATCTATTACTGATTGGCGGAATTCTATATACCATCGGTGGAATTATTTATGGGGTAAAACCTAAGATCCTTCAATATAAACATTTAGGTTTCCACGAAATTTTCCATATGTTCATCCTATTTGGAAGCTGCGCACATTTCTTATCCGTATTTTTATATGTTATTTAAAAAACTGTTATTTAATAGATTTGTCGAAGTAAGAAAAAACAGCAGCTGAAAATGAAATCTTTCTCAGCTGCTTTTATTTATAAAGCATCAATTTTTGGAGGACAGGCTTTTCTTACAAGCTGCCCCCCATCATAATACTTCCCATACTTCTTTAGAATACCTGCAGCTTCTACTTGTGAAGGAATGCTGCCATTTAGCGAATATGTCAGGTAATAGGTTTTCGTACTTTTGCGATGAATAACCCAGGTGAAAAACTTCATGGCAAAACCATGAAAACCATTATTGCGAAACTTGGACATTGACTTTCCATCCCATACTGTGATGGTTTGCCCGATTCCTTTACGATTCTTTAATTCCCCTTGAAGTTCAGCATAAAGAAGTCCCGGAGTCCGTTTCATTTGACTCATAACCAAGAGAGTTAACAGTTGGTTGATAAATAACTGCAATAGGTTCAATCCTTCTCCCCTCGTCAGTGAGATAAATGCCCTTTCCGGGAGCTGTTCCGGCCTCTCCCCTAATCTTAATAGACCTTTTCCTTCCTGATCCCTTGTTGTATTCCATGTCTTTTTTTCCATTGAATCCCTCCAGCCTGTTATCCATTAAAATAAGTATTCGCTGAAGAAAGTACTTATTCAATCAAAAATATCGGATGGAAGTCTCTTACGTGCTATCGCTTTAAATAGATTCTACCAACCGTAAAAAACAAAATGCGCTTCTACTTAATTTGTAGAAGCGCATTAACGTTCATATGTATGCTCATTTACTTTGCCTTTTTATAATTTTTATGGTTGACTACCGTTTTAATTGGTTCATCTGTTTTTGAATTTGTCCCAATTTCTACAATAACTGAATTTTCGCGGCTTACAATGACTATCCCCTTTTTCCCTTTCATAGGACCTTTTTTAATCTCTATCGTATCACCTTCGGTTGCTTTATTGATGACAACTTCTTCATTTTTATCTTTGCTTACTTCTTTTTCATCTGCCATTTTAAATACTCCTTTATACCTTTTGATTTGCATATATGGACTTTCTACTAATTATAAATAGAATTCTTAAGTATATGATAAAGTCCATTTTACATCATTTTCAATTCCAAATGTCTGTTTTAGTATTACCCTTTTTTCGACAATAAATAGCAATTTCGAGTCGTAAATGCAAAGAATAATGGTCATTTAATAAAAATCAAAGAGAATTTTTTTAATTATTAAATAAAAAACAAGATAATTTTTATAGAAAAGCGCGATAAAAATAGAATTTTTTTGTAATCTTTTGACTTCTTTTGTAGAAAGTATTTTAAATTCAGTTCAGCCTGTTATAATAACTTGTGTTAACAGGTATTAAGCAAAAAAAAAGTAAAAGGGAGAATTGATCTTAAAATGGAAGAAGTTATGATGTGGGTAATCACCGCCTATCAAGAGGAAGAAACAAAAATTTATGAATTCAAAACAGAAAAAGAAGCAAAAGAAGCGTTCAAGAGCATTCAAGGTTACAAGATACTTACCGAGGTGATTTCCTTCTACAACCGCTCAGTTAAACTAGTTGCAGTTTAAGATCTTTTCTAAGAGTCACAGCATCACGATTTACTTTTTACTAATTTATTAATTAATGATATTATCCCAAAGGAGAGACAATTGAAATGTCAACGTTACGTGAAAAAGCATTAAGGTTACACAAAGAAAATAGAGGAAAGCTGGGTGTTCACTCAAAGGTTACAGTAAGAAATGCACATGATTTAAGCCTAGCCTATTCCCCCGGTGTAGCCGAACCATGCTTGGACATCTTTGAAGATGACAGCAAAGCATATGATTACACAATGAAAGGGAATCTAGTTGCTGTTGTTTCAAACGGAACAGCTGTACTAGGTCTTGGAAATATAGGTCCAAAAGCTGCTATGCCTGTAATGGAAGGAAAAGCACTATTATTTAAATCTTTTGCAGATGTTGATGCATTTCCAATCTGCTTAGATACAACGGACCCAGACAAGATTGTTGAGACTGTAAAATTATTGGAACCGACTTTTGGCGGTGTAAACTTAGAAGATATCGCTGCACCACAATGCTTTGAAATCGAGGAAAGACTTAAGGAAATTTGTAATATTCCAGTTTTCCATGATGATCAACATGGTACAGCAATTGTAACTGCTGCGGGATTAATAAATGCTTTAAAACTTGTTGACAAAAAGCTTGAAGACATCCGTGTTGTAGCAAACGGTGCCGGTTCAGCAGGTGTTGCAATCGTTAAACTGTTACTAAACATGGGTGTAAAGGATGTTATTTTATGTGATACAAAGGGCATCATCTATGAAGGACGTCCATTCGGAATGAATCCATTTAAAGAAGAATTAGCCCGTATCACGAATAAGGAGCAAAAACAAGGTACATTAGCAGATGCTCTTGTGGGAGCAGATGTGTTTATCGGCGTTTCAGCTCCAGGTGTAGTGACAAAAGAAATGGTTCAGTCGATGAATACAAAGTCTATCATCTTTGCAATGGCTAATCCGATTCCGGAAATTATGCCGGAAGAAGCAAAGGAAGCGGGTGCCTTTGTCGTTGGGACTGGCCGTTCAGATTTTCCGAACCAAGTGAATAACGTTCTCGCATTCCCAGGTATTTTCCGTGGTGCTTTAGAAGTTCATGCGAAGGAAATAAACGAGGAAATGAAAGTAGCAGCTGTTAATGCCATAGCGGGATTAATTACAGAAGTAGAACTACACGCTAATTACGTAATTCCAGATCCATTTGATCCAAGAGTGGCAGCTCATGTTGCGGAAGCAGTAGCTAAGGCTGCAATGGAAACAGGAGTTGCGCAAAGAAAAATAAATGCTGAGAAAATTAAGGAAGAGCTTTTATCCTTAGCTAAGGAAAAAGAAACTGCTTTAATCTAAAATCTCAAAGAAAAAAGGTCCACAGATCAATTGATCTGTGGACCTTTTTTCTTATTATACTGCTTCTTTGTTTTCTATCGGAGCAGATTCTAGATCACTCTTTATTACCTTACTAATCACAAAACCAATTACTGCACCAAGGATTGCTGGTACAATCCAGCCTAAACCTTGACCATATAATGGCAGGATATTGGCAAATAGTTCATTGATTGGAGCAAAGCTGATTCCAGCTGCATTCAATCCATCAAATAAAGCTACGATAAATGTTAATCCCATACTCCATTGATACACTTCTTTTCTTCCTTTAAAGAAGTTGTGTAAGAATGTTAGAGCCATTAAACAAACAGCTAATGGATAAATTGCTACTAACACAGGAACTGAAATCGCAATTAGTTGACTTAAGCCGAAGTTCGCGAAAACTGTACTAAAAACGGAAAAGATAATGGCAAATTTCGTGTAAGAGATGCTTGGCCATAATTTATTGAAATAAGTTGCACATGATGTGATAAGACCAATACTTGTTGTTAAACAAGCACCAAATACAATTAGGCTTAGCAAAATACCGCCATATGAACCAAAGTAATGATTTGCTACACCCGATAGTACAGCGCCACCATTATCTAATAAGCCAAGATCTTCTACACTTGAAGCTCCGATAAACGTAAGTGAAGTGTAAATGATAGCTAGTAGTCCTGCTGCAATAAGTCCTGTCTTTGCAACGGCACTCATAATTTCTTTTCTCGTTGTTGCTCCTCTTTCCTTTACGGCATTGACAACAATGATACCGAAAACAAAGGCAGCGAGCGCATCCATCGTTAAGTAACCTTCCTTGAAGCCTTTATAAAATGAATCTGTTACATAATTTTCAGTAGGTGCTTGAAATACTCCCATTGGTTTCATAAAAGCTGTAATGATAAGAATAGCAATAAATAATAATAATAGCGGTGTTAATACTTTTCCTACGATATCAACGATTTTTTGAGATTTTAATGAAAAATAAAGTGTAATTCCGAAAAAGATAATTGAAAAGATTAATAATCCCATTGTAGTGTGTTCTTCAGCGATAAATGGTTTAACTCCCATTTCAAATGATACAGTACCTGTTCTTGGAATCGCAAATAATGGACCAATTGATAAATAAAGCACTACAGTAAAAGCAACTCCGAAAAATGGACTTACACGACTGGCCAATGATTGTAAATCACTTTTACCTGAATAACCTAACGCGATGACACCTAGTAATGGTAAACCTACACCCGTAACAATAAATCCAAAGTTAGCTGACCATAGATTGGAGCCAGCCGATTGACCTAGCATAGCCGGGAATATTAAGTTACCTGCTCCAAAGAATAAAGCGAATAGCATAAACCCAACCGCAATTAAATAAGAAAATGACATTTTTTGTTTCATTTTTCTCCCTCCCAAAAGTCTGTTATCCCGATGCATAAATGCATGTAATATAAGTAGGATGCTATTTAGATATATTCCCTACTTGTTTAGAAATGTAAAAAGAATGATACTAATATAATAAATTAGTTCTTATTAAAATTTTCAGATAACTTAACTTATAATAAGCTATTATTTGTTTTCCTCCTTTTTTTTAGAAGTATGTAATATATCAGTATACATACGATATCATACGCAAAATATTTATGCAATATATTACTTCAAAATAATGTCGATACATGCGATATATTGCATTTATATATTTTAATATATATAATAATATTATTAAAGAATACAAAATAGTATTTTACAAACAACTTATTTAAAGAACAAAGGGTGGGTTATACATGCCGATTCCAACAAATTTTTCTACTCCAACACGTGTTTCTGCAAAAGAACGTGCATTTTCTCAAATGCAAGAATGGATAATCGATGGTACGCTGAAGCCTCAAGAAAAATTACATGACGCAGATCTTGCACAAGCTTTAGGGGTAAGCAGAACACCTATTAGAGAGGCTCTACAATTATTAAATGTTCAAGGGTTCGTGGAAATGTTTCCTGGAGTTGGTACACAAGTGACTTCTGTTAAGAAAGAGGATATTACAAAGATTTTGCCTCCATTAGGTGCTCTCCAGGCACTGGCGGCAGAAATTGCTTCTCCCATAATTGATGATCAGACAATCAGTAAACTCCGCGAATTGAATTCAAGTTTTGCTCAAGCGATTCACCGTAAAGATTTTTATACAGCACTCAAATATGATGATCAATATCATAATTTGATTATTGAAACTGCGCAAAATTCTTACATTAAAAATGCAGTCTCAACTCTTCAAGCACATGTCATGAGACTTTTTCATCATCAATCCGTTATTTTAACAACTCAATCTATTGATGAACATGAAGCAATTATTGAAGCTTTCGAAAAGAGAGATCCTGAAACAGCCTCTAAAATGGCACGAATCAATTGGACTCGAGCAATTGACGAGTTTCTAGCTGAACAGAAATCAAAGTAATTGACGAAAAAAAGCTTGCAGAAAAAGAAGACTTTTTCTGCAAGCTTTTTTATGTTTCTGATAAATAGTTCATTTCACGGAGCAAATAATATGACAGAGGCACCTGTCATACATATTCCTGCCCCTAACCAAGAATAGTCTGCTACTTTCCACCATTTTTGGTTCCTTTACTTTTATATGGTTTTGCACTCTTTGCTTTATTTGCTCCAGCCTGCCATCGAGTCCAGCCTTTTTTTCCTGTTCCTCTGCCAGTACCGCCCTTACCCTTTGCCATTAGAAATCCACTCCACTTTCTTAAACTAGACAATGTCTTTCTCATATTAACTGAAAGAAGAATAAAACAAAAGCTAAAAAAAGAAAAAACGCCGCAAGCGGGCGTCTTCATCCATTATTGATTGTCATTATTTTTACTATTAGTCATTCCACTTTCATTTACATCCACATTATTTGATCCATAGCCTTGAACATTTCCTGCGTGTTCTTCATGATATTTTGACCCTGCACCAGGCTGAGTATTTATCATGTTCCCCTGCTTATCTGACTGTTGTTTTGACAAATTCGTCACCTCCTAAACACATATTAGGATTCGTATTATTTTAAAAAATATACAGCAATGTTTTTACTATCATTATAGCAAACTTCTTTTTAATCTTTTCATAAAGAACATCGATAAGATACCAATAATAGCTATATAAATTTCAATTATCCACATGCTTGTCATATCCCCTGTTTGGAAAAAGACAAGTGGAAAATCGATAGCAGCATGTATGAGAATAGCATAGATTAAATAGGAGATTTTCTTTCTGACAACTGCAATTAAAACGAGTAAACTAAATGAAATTTGCATAAATACAGCGAAAAATCGTTCGGACATACCATATAAATAATAGATTGCATTTTGGTTTACCAGTGATTCTTTTATCATGGAAATTTGATCAGCTGGTAATTGGGCTGCCATAGCTGTTTCAAATGTACCAGAATTGATCATGAAAGCAAATATAACATTTGGTAATATAGTAGAAAACGCTAA
The DNA here is from genome assembly GCF_036670025.1 of Niallia oryzisoli. Classification (NCBI taxonomy): domain Bacteria; kingdom Bacillati; phylum Bacillota; class Bacilli; order Caryophanales; family Bacillaceae; genus Niallia; species Niallia oryzisoli. The sequence goes on from NZ_CP137640.1 coordinate 4,402,802, forward strand.
GACTACTGCCTCTATTCCTCCCCAGCCGACACCAAAAGATAATCCACCTTTATAATCTAAATATTTCTTCAAAAGCCAAGTAAATAAAATGAATCTTCCTACCTCTTCAAATAGTCCTGCTGCCATTCCTCCATAAATTCCAAAAAGAATTGGATGCTCTGCATAGTTTGGAAATTGAGTAATGACCACAAGATGTAATATCTTCTCTAAAACTTGTGTAAATACAATAAAGCCAATACTTCCAACAATCAATGGTTTAATGGATAAACCTGTTCTCCGTTTATTAAATAGGATAAAGCCAACAAATAATAATAGTGTATAAAGAATAACCCCTATCATTGATGCGATCGTCATATTGCTAACCATATTCATTTCCTCCTTTATATTAAGATCTCTCCCTTATTATTATCATTATCATTATCAATAATGATAATAATAATCTCAAAAAAAATATATACTTAATCTATTCGTATATATTTCCTATTATTTCTAAATGGGATTGAACTTAATGTTTTTTCTTTTATTATTATCAATAATGATAATAAATTAACAGCAAATAAATGTCAATAGTTTTTTAACTATTTAGTAATTTAACGAGATATTGGGACGGAAACCTATAGTAGATCTTGTCCCAATATTGGGTAAGTATTAAGGTTTTAACACAACTTTTATACAATCTTCTGTTTTTGTATCGAAACACTTCATATCCATGCTTTGCCTGATCTAAAGGAATTACATGTGTAATGATGTCACCCCTATTGACTTTTTCCTCATTAGCCAATTGATATAAATATGGCATATACGGGATAACCGGTGCTTGCCCTGTTTTTATCGTCACGTTTCTCTGAAAAATATCTCCTAAAGGAAAAGCATTATACCGACCGCCGTATACACCCAGTTACTTGAATGGTTCCGCCTTTTCGTACAGCCTGACTGGCCATCACCAAGGCACCCATGGAACCTCCATGAAGCTTTAATCCAGATGCTAAAAACTCCATCGGGGTGAACTTTCCATCCATACCCACTCCATCAATCACAATATCTGCTCCGCCTTGAGTGATTTCTTTTATATATTCTCCTGTATTATCATGTTGTTCAAAATTTATGGTTTCTACATTATTAGTCCGTTTGGCATGCTGAAGCCGATAATCAATATAATCAACAGCAATGACTCTCTTTGCTCCCTTTAACCAGGCAAACTTTTGCGCGATAAGACCGATTGGTCCGCATCCGAGAATGACAACAGTGTCACCCTGTTTAACACTGGCATTGTCAACACTCCAATAGGAGGTTCCAGCAACGTCCGCAAGCAGCACTAATTTCTCATCCTCTACTGTACAATCGTCTGGAATTTTAAAGGGCGTAAAATTTCCAAAAGGCACCCGTAAATATTCAGCCTGTCCCCCGGCAAGTCCCCCTGTTAATTCAGACTAGCCAAAGAATCCACCCATTTCACCATGGGGATTGGCATTATCACACTGACTAGTAAGATCATGACTGCAGAACCAGCAGCGGCCGCAAGCCGGTTGAAAAGGAATGATGACCCGGTCTCCTTTTTTTACTTTTGATACGTCCGGTCCCACTTCCTCTACAATCCCCATCGGTTCATGACCGATGACAAAATCCGTAGGAGTACTAGGGATCATTCCATGTATCAAATGCAGATCGGACCCGCATATTGCAGACGTTGTGATCTTGACGATAATGTCGTCGGCTTTTCTATGGAAGGATCTTTAACCTCTCTTACCTCTATATTTTTAATACCCTGGTACGTGACAGCTTTCATGGAGCTAAATCCCTCCTTTATTTATTCGGTGTCGCGAACATACCCTGACGATCTTTATCCATTGGAAATAAATTCAACTCTGCAATTTGTACGGCTGTTTCCGCAGATTTTAGATCGACCTTATATTGCTCTTCGAAATTATGTGGATTATGCCAGCCCTTTTTTGATCATGAGTGCTGAGATTTCGCCATGTAAATCAATGGCTGCTTCTAATTGCTTGGACAATACCTTTCTTAGCTCTGGACTTGCCGTTTCAGTGAGCGCAAATCCATAATTGCGAATCCCGTTTTTTATAGATAAAAGAAAATCCATCGCAAATGCAGAATCCATCAAATTCAGCAACTACAGAAGTTCATAACCAATCGGGAAATAATGAATCAACTGATTCAAAACATGATGGGAATGGGTGGAATGACGGATCAAGTGATCGCAACAGATTTCTTGATTTCTGCAAAATCCGGCGTAAGAAATTATACAGTTGCTATTACTGAAGCGGCCACACCTGAACTTCGTGAGGAATTAAGAAAGCAATTACGTACTTCTATTGAGACACATGAAAAAATTTCCAATTATATGATCTCGAAAGGATACTATCACCCTCATGATTTGAGCGAACAGCTGCAGGTGGATTTAAATGTCGCAAATACAGCACTTAATCTTGCACAAAAATAAAGCAGGAGTGAACAGACTTTGTTCACTCCTTTTTATTATCCTCTTCTTTATAATCCTCACTAAAATAAGGATTGTCTGTAGTTGCAAAATTAACTGATTGAAGACTCATTTCTTTTTCCACACCATAAAGGTCTTTTTCCTGTTCGTTATTTTCTACATTTTGTGGTTTTTGCTCCATACTAACTCCTTTCTGTTTTCCCGTTGTCCTTATATAGTGTTCCTTCTTGTTCCATCTTTATGATAGACTCAAAATCTTCATAATAGCACACGCTTTGTTTTTGCTTTACAATCAAGATAAAGGATGGCGTTCGTTTTCAATCGAAAAAAGCCCGACAAACAAACGTATTGTGTGGTGAATTATATGTTTAAGTTACTATTAATCGAGGATGATTCAACACTGTTCCAGGAAATTAAAGAGCGCTTGACAGGCTGGTCCTATGATGTGTTTGGGATTTCTGATTTCAGTCAAGTCATGCAGGAGTTTACCATGATTAACCCCGATTTAGTCATTATTGATATTCAATTACCAAAATTCGATGGGTTTCATTGGTGCAGAATGATCCGCTCTCATTCAAATGTGCCGATTCTGTTTTTGTCATCCCGTGATCATCCGACCGATATGGTTATGTCCATGCAGCTTGGCGCAGATGATTTCATACAAAAACCGTTCCATTTTGACGTTCTCATTGCCAAGATCCAGGCTATTCTTCGTCGTGTCTATAACTACAACACCGAACCGGTTGCACTTAAAACCTGGTGCGGAGCAGCAGTTGATTTTGAAAAGAATACGGTATCCAATGATAAAGGTATGGTTGAATTAACAAAAAATGAAATATTTATATTGAAACTGCTTGTAGAACAAAAAAATAAAATTGTAAGCAGGGAAGATTTAATTAAAAGCCTATGGGATGACGAACGCTTTGTCAGTGATAATACGTTAACGGTTAATGTCAATCGTTTGCGTAAAAAATTAGATGGCCTCCATTTAGGTCAATTTATCGAAACAAAGGTTGGTCAGGGATACATAGCCAGAGAAGAGTCGAATACCTATGATGCTTAAATATATTATAGAAAGAAAAAGCTGGATTTTACTTTTTATTTTTCTGCAATTATTGATGATCATCGTTGCATATCTAGATTCAGCAATACAAATAATGCCCATCCTCTATATTTCCTTTTTATCGCTTATGGTTTTCATTATTTTTTTCATCATCCGTTACCTGAAAGAAACAAGATTTTATAAAAGTATTAAGGAATGGGACAATCATTTGGATTTATCGAGCATCGCCACTGCCGAAACACCATTTGAAGCGGTGGTGGAACAAAAGCTTATCGAGCAGACAGAAATGCTGAAAAAGGATCTTGCAAAAAGCAGGATAACAATGGAGCAGGAAAAGGATGATCTTTTAGCTTGGATACATGAAGTGAAGACCCCATTGACAGCGATGAATTTAATGATTGACCGGATTACCGATGAAAGTGTAAAGGCACAATTAACTTATGAATGGCTCCGTATTCACCTACTTCTAGACCAACAGCTTCATCAAAAACGGATTCCATTTATTGAAAATGATCTTTATATTGAGAAAACAGATCTTCAAGCATTAATTTTTAAGGAGATTAAAACACTGCGATCATGGTGTATCCAAAAAGGAATTGGCTTTGACGTTGACTTGGAGATAACAGAAGTATTAACAGACGCCAAATGGTTGTCATTTATCATCCGTCAGCTGCTAACCAACGCTGTAAAATACAGTGAAGCCACCGAGATTGTCATAAAAAGCTATCTGCAGCATGGTCAATTAAAGTTGGAAGTACAGGATTTCGGCCGCGGGATTGATTCAAAGGATATTCCACGTATTTTTGATAAAGGCTTTACTTCCACTACCATGCATCAGGACAATGCGGCAACAGGAATGGGGCTTTATTTGGTTAAAAAAGCGACGAAGACCTTAGCCATACATATAGATGCAGACTCCATACCTGGAACGGGAACAACTTTTACCTTAACCTTTCCGAAAAAGAATGGTTTCTTAAAAATTACAGGCATGTGACAAAAATGTCACATGCTTTTATCATTTGTTCGTTAAAAAAAAGGAAAAGCAATTGTCTACTTTTTATAATAAAAGTAACGAATTCTAGGAGTGTGGATGGAAATGAAAATTTTAGAAGCAAAAAAAATCCATAAAAGCTACGGCAATAAGTTTAATAAACAAGAAGTCTTAATGGGAATTGATCTTAGCGTTGAACAAGGGGAATTTGTCAGTATTATGGGTGCATCAGGCTCGGGGAAAACAACCTTGCTAAATGTCCTGTCCTCCATTGATAAGGTGAGTGATGGAACAATTTACATTGAAGGAAGAGAAATGACTGCTATGAAAGAAAAGAAGCTGGCAGAGTTTCGAAAACATTATTTAGGTTTTATTTTTCAAGATTATAACTTATTAGATACTTTGACAATCAAAGAAAATATCCTCTTGCCTTTATCGATTACAAAAACGTCGAAAAAAGAAGCAGATGAAAAATTTAAAGCTGTTGCTGAAGATTTAGGCATCTATGAGTTGAAAGATAAATATCCAAATGAAATTTCCGGCGGACAAAAGCAGCGCACCTCTGCAGCACGGGCTTTTATTCATGAACCAAGTATTATCTTTGCCGATGAACCCACCGGTGCACTCGACTCAAAATCCGCTTCAGATTTATTAAATAAACTAAACGACTTAAATCAAAAAAGAAATGCTACGATTTTAATGGTGACACACGACCCTGTTGCTGCAAGCTATTGCAGCCGCGTTATTTTTATAAAGGATGGACGAATCTATACTCAATTAAATAAAGGCGAAGAATCGAGACAAACTTTCTTCCAAGATATCATGAAAACACAGGCTGTTTTAGGAGGCGTCCAACATGAACATTAATCAGCTCATTATGCGCAGTCTGAAAAAGAATCTAAAAAATTACTATTTATATGTGTTTGCGCTGATCTTTACGGTTGCCCTCTACTTTGCCTTTGTCACCCTGCAATATGACCCGGCAATGGATGAAACAAAAGGCAGTATTAAAGGTGCAGCTGCCATTCGCACTGCATCCATATTGCTTGTCGCAATTGTTTCTATATTTCTTTTATATGCAAATAATATTTTCATCAAACGGCGCAGTAAAGAAATCGGATTGTTTCAGCTGGTCGGAATGACCAAAGGAAAGATTCTGCAAATCCTGACGGTTGAGAACTTTATTCTCTATTTTAGCTCTACAATGATCGGAATCTTTATCGGTTTCTCTGTTTCGAAACTAATTATGATGATTCTATTTAAAATAACGAAGGTAGACGCTATTGCTTCTTTGAATTTTTCTTCGGAGGCCCTGATTCAGACGCTTGTAGTCTTTAGTGTCATTTATCTTTTCATTATTTTATTGAATTGGTTTTTTATTAAAAAACAGAGTATCCTTTCTCTGTTTCGCGTCAAATCCTCTACAGAAGAGAAAGTAAAGAAAGTTTCTATCTTTGAAATGATATACGGCATTGCTGGGATTCTACTTATTATTTCAGGCTACTATGTTTCCTCCAAATTATTTGGCGGGGATTTTATGACCATGAATGAACTGTTCATGGCCATGGTATTTATTCTTGGAGCTGTTATCATTGGAACCTATCTTTTTTACAAAGGATCAGTCCGGTTTATCTTTTACCTGATCCGGAAAAAGAAAGATGGCTATTTAAACATTAACCAGGTTCTTTCCCTTTCCTCCATCATGTTTCGGATTAAATCGAATGCTTTATTATTAACGATTATTACGACTGTATCCGCACTGGCTGTTGGATTACTTTCTTTAAGCTATATATCTTACTATTCTGCTGAAGAATCAGCTGAGCATACAGTTGGCGGTGACTTTGCCTTTATTGATACCGGAGATTCTGAATCGTTTAAAGCGAAATTAACAGAAAATAAGATAGATTTTACCGAAAGGAAAATTGAAGTCCTTCAGGCTGAGGCAAACTTAGAGAATATTATGAAAAGCACCTTTGAAGAAAACAACTTAACGAATGACCTAGATCGCATGCCTATTCCTGTAATTAGTGATAATTCGGTTAATATTGATGTTTCTAAGGGAGAAGTACTCTTCACAGGCTATAACGATATGTTAGATATGTTTTTTTCTTTCAAGGATTCTGGAAATCTTGAACTAATGGGAAAACAGCAAACCATTCCACTTGCCTTCAAAGGATTACAAAAGGACCATTATTTATCCTACTATTTCACAGCCGGAGGCATTCCATCTGCTATTGTGGACGACACTGTTTTTCAAGCTCTAAAAGAAGATAAGAATCCGTCCATTCAAGGAGAATTTTCATTGCATATCGGAATAAATCTCGTTGATGAAGATAAAGCAGACGAAGCGGCAGAATTATTTACAAGTACGTTTAGTAAAGATACGAAAAATTTATCTCTTCTAGAAAGAAGCAACGAAATAAAGCAGCTCTATGGTCTTACGATGTTCATCGTCGGCTTTTTAGGTTTAACGTTTCTGATTACATCCGGTTGTATCCTCTATTTTAAACAAATGGATGAAAGTGAAGATGAAAAGCCGAACTATACCATTTTACGAAAACTTGGTTTCACAGAAGGCGATTTGGTAAAAGGAATCCAAGCTAAACAAATCTTTAATTTTGGCATTCCATTAATCATTGGCTTGCTCCATGGATATTTTGCCGTCCAATCGGGCTGGTTTCTATTTGGTACAGAGGTTTGGACACCGATGATTATTGTCATGGTTCTCTATACTGCCTTGTACTCCATTTTTGGAATCCTTTCCGTTTTCTATTACAAAAAGGTTATTAAAGAGGCACTTTAAAATTTAGCAGAAAAAAGCTCCAGTAGAACGTACACTGGAGTTTTTTTAATTAAATTCATAGAGTTTTGTTTCTATTAATCCATTGGATTGAACCCATATTATCATGTGGATGTCCGTTCGATTGGATTGATTTGTATTCATTTTCCAGTTCAGATAAAGTTAGATACATTAGTTCCTCTTTATCTTTATACACATTACACACTAGTAATTTGTTTATTAATTTTTTTCGTCTCTCTTCTACTGCCTTGCGAAGATTATAGCTCATTAAACCCGCTCCTTTAATCCCTAATTGTATGAATACTAGATTAAAGATTCTATTTAACAGGGGTCAAAGATGAGAAGTATCAAATTATTAAGCTTATCAGATAAGATTTTATCGATGGCCATTTTATTTTTAGAACGGATCTTACTTCCTTTGATATACTGGATTCCATTTAAGTAAGTACATTTCAAGAAGCTTTGCTAAAGAATCTGCTAGTTTACCAAGTAAGGCGTACATTAAAATAGCTAAGACAACGATATCTAACTGCATAAATTCACGGGCATTCATTGCCATATACCCTATTCCTGAACTTGCAGCAACTGTTTCAGCTACAATCAATGTTAACCACATAACACCAAGTGCATATCGTATACCCACTAATATGGAGGGAAGTGCCCCTGGAAAAACAATTTTTGAAAATAATTTCCAGTTTGACAATCCATACACTTTCCCCATTTCAACTAACCCCTTTTCCACTGAACGAATCCCGTGGTAGGTGTTAATGTAAATAGGGAAGAATACACCGGTAATAACTAGAAAAATCTTCGCCTCTTCTCCTACTCCAAACCATAAGATAACGATTGGAATTAACGCCAAATGTGGTATATTACGCAGCATCTGAACGGTTGTGTCAAGATGTCTTTCTGCCATTGGAAACATTCCATTCAGAAGTCCGAGAAGTAATCCAAGTCCTCCACCTATTACAAACCCAATAAATGCTCTTTGAAAGCTAACCCATATATTTGTAAATAATTCCCCATTTACCATTAATGCTACTCCTGCTGTTATCACTTCAATTGGAGAAGGAAGGAATTTTCCAGAAATCAACCCTGTTTCTGAAAATAACTGCCAGAAGATTATCAGCAGAACAGGAAGGATCCATGGAGCTGTCCGATAATAGGCCTTAATTGTCTTTTTTGTCATTAAGTAACTCCTCCCTTGAACATTTAGAATTACTTATCCTCTTGAGTCCAAACATAATCTTTGATCTCTACATTTTTATCAGTCAGTCCAATTTTATACAAATTGTCTGCTTGTGCTTGTAAATCCTGAACAACTTGTTGATCCATATAATTAACGTCTGACTTTTTCTTTGTCAATACCTTTTCCCAGGTTTCTTGCGGAATATTTGTTTCCTTATTCAGCAATTTAGCCGCTTCCACTGGATTTTGATCTATTTCTTTTCCAATCTGTGCAAGGTGCTCAACAAATTTCTCCACTAGCTCAGGGTGTTCCTCAGCAAATTCAGTGGTTGTAAAATAAAAACCGCGATATGGAACATTGGGTATATCTGATAAAATCGTGTTCCCTTTACTTTCTGAAACAGTCAAATATGGATCCCATACAACCCATGCATCTACTTCCCCTTGTTCAAAAGCAACACTAGCATCTGGTGGATTAAGAAATACCGGTTCAACATCATCTATAGATAACCCCACAGAATGTAAAGATTGGGTTAATAAGTATTGCGAGATTGAGGCTTTATTAAAAGCAATCTTTTTCCCTTTTAAGTCCTTCACAGATTTTATATGTGAATCCTTACCAACTAATATTCCTTGAGAAGCAGGCGAAGATGGTTCGCTTGCAATATATTTAAAATCACTTCCTTTAGAAAGTGCAAAAATGGAAGGAATATCTCCAGCCGTTGCAAAGTCAATACTTCTAGCATTTAAGGCTTCAAGAATGGAGCTTCCTGTATTAAATTCAGACCATTTCACTTCGTAGCCTTCCTTTTCTAAATCTTTTTGAAGTGCCTGCTTGTTTTTCAAAGACAATGTAGTACCATTTTTTTGATAGCCTATATTTATTTCCTTTTTATTTCCTGAAGTTTCAGCTGTTTGCCCGCAAGCTGAAAGTATCAATGAAAGTAATAATAAACTAATAAGTAATAAATAATGCCTTCCTCGTAAAATTGATTTCATCCTTATTCCCCAGTCCCATATAATAATAGTATTTTGATGATTTCTATTGTAATACTCTAAAACAAATTTGGTTAAACTGACTGAACCTGGTTCAATCTTTCCCGTACCCTCGGGATAACAAGCTCACCGATTTGTGTAATTGTTTCTAAATGCGGGAACCCTCTTAACAAAACCTTGTCAAAACCTAATTCAACATACTCAACAATCCGATCGGCCACCTGGTCTGGTGTTCCTACGAGAGCAATTGAATTACCTGATAAAACCTGGGTTAAACCTGCCCACAGATTAGGTCCAATTTTAAAGTTATTGTCTTTTCCGCTTTCCATTAAATGATGTAATCTTTTTACACCTACCGAATCACCTTTAACAGTCATCTCGCTTTTCTTTTCCAGCAAAGTGCTTGGCACTTTACTAAGAAGACGTTCTGCATTTTTCCAAGCAGCCTCTTCTGTTTCACCAAGAACTACCTGAAAGGAAACACTATAACTTAATTCTCGATCTTGTTTGGCAGACAATTGCTTCATTTCTTTAATTCTTTCCTTTGTATTCTCAATGGTTTCTCCCCACATCATATAAACATCTGCTTCTTCAACTGCTACTGCTTTACCAATTTCAGATGCTCCTCCAAAAAATATTTGTGGAGTTTCTAATGGTTTTGGGTATAATGAAGCGCCCTTCAAGCGGAAAAATTCACCTTCATAATCAAAACGATCCTGAGTAAATAACATTTTCAAAATTTGAATGTATTCACGAGTTCTTCTATATCGTGATTCATGATCTAAATAATCTCCTTCACTAGCCAACTCTGCGGGAGAACCACCTGTAACGATATTTAATAGTGCCCTTCCCCCCGACCAAAAGTCTATAGTTGAAAACTGCTTAGCAAAAGTTGTAGGAGCTGTAAAACCAGGACGAACCGCAAACAAAATCTTTAATTTATCTGTATGTGCGATCAAGTTTGCAGCAATTGCTAAAGGATCGAGGCACCCTGAACCTGTTGGCAATAACAAGGTTGAAAAGCCTCCTTTCTCTGCAGCCAGTGCAATCTCCTTTATATATTCGTTTGTAGGTGGACGTTCTGCTGATTCGTCGGTCCCAGACCAACTGTTTACATTTTTCACATTCGAATTTTTAACAGCACCCACAAATTCACCATCTCCTGATGTCGGTGCCATTGTAATAAATTCCACCATGCTATATTCCTCCTAAAATATTATTTTCAATATAGAGTGATGATTGATTTACTACCTTTTTTAACGGTTCTTTCTTTCCTAGTACCTTTGACAAAACCATTTCCTCTAATTCAGCAAAATCAGGATTAGCTCGATTTCTTGGTCGGGGTAATGGAATTCTCAAATCCATTTTCACGGATCCTTTTTCTATTAAAATCACCCGGTCTGCAAGAGAAATTGCTTCATTTACATCATGAGTCACTAATATGGCTGTGAATTTCTGTTGCTGCCAAAGTTCCTCTATAAGTGCCTGCATTTCCAATCTAGTTAAAGCATCCAAAGCCCCCAATGGTTCATCCAACAATAATAATGAAGGATCGCCCGCCAATGCTCTTGCCAAAGCAACGCGTTGCTTTTGCCCTCCAGATAATACCGATGGCCAATCATTGGCTCTCTCAGCAAGCCCAACTTGTTCAAGAGCCCATTCTGCCCGATGTTCCCACCCTTTTTTCAAACTTAGTCCAACACCAACATTTTCAAGCACAGACTGCCATGGCAGTAAGCGGGCTTCTTGGAACATGATCCTAGCACTTTGATTTAATCCATTAATGACTTTATGATTTTGTTTAATTTCTCCTGCTGTAGCATGTTCCAATCCAGCAATGTGCCGGAGTAAAGTGCTTTTACCACAACCGCTTTTTCCGACAATTGCTACGAACTCTCCAGAAGCAATAGATAAATTAACATCATGAAGCACTTCTAAATGGTTATATGACTTTCTCAATTGATGAATATTTAACTCCACACCCATTTTTTGATGCATACTTTTCACCCCCAAATAGCATCCTATTTCTTGATATAATGATTAAATCTTTTCTGAAAATCCCCATGTAGAACAGATTTTTTAGTTAATTCATAGGAGAAATTTTTTTGATCATAACCTAATCCCTTTATGGTTTGGACAGTATTTAAAGGGACATTCTGCAATGTTTCTATCCATTCTAAACTCATGGCATGAGCGTCATGTGAATCTTTACATACTTCATGAACCAATCCGTACTTTTCGGCTGTTTGTGCATCCACCTTTTTGTTTAATAGTGTTAACATCCGAGCTGTTGAAGAACCCACTTCATGAATTAACCGCTGTGTACCTAAGACCAACCCAAACTGTGGACCTGGAAATCGAAACACTGTTGAAGCCATAGCAATTCTCAGATCACAGGAAAGAGCTAAATCTGCTCCTGCTCCGAAGGTATATCCATTCACTACAGCAATGGTAGGAATCGGAAATTGGGTAAGCTGATTGAATAGAATGGATAAATTAGTAAAGAAGAGACTTGCTTCTGCATTCGTTAAGGTGTTTATAAATTTCACATCAACTCCCGAACTAAAAGCTTTGGCTACTTCACTGCTTATGATCAGGATTCCAACATCCTCCCTTTCCCTAATAACTTCCAGACTTTTTTTTAACTCCTCGTATAACTCATAATTAATGGCATTCAAATTGTTTTCATTGGTAAAAGAAAGATGCGCAACTTTTCTCTTTGAAGCAATTTTTTCGGTGATTACTAATTTGATTGTTTTCATCCTGACTCCTTATCAACAGTTTGATTGCTATTAATCTACTTTTGGGGAATACTTGGCTCAATTTCTATCTCTGGGAGCTCATTTGTTATTTCTAAAAGATTATTGGTAATAAATTTCTTTAAATCTGAAAAACTCGTACCTGATGTTATACGGTAATATTGAAAATCCTCTTTTTGAGCGGCCTCATATGATAATTCACATAACATTTTCGGGGGAGCACATAATATAGTAACTCCACTTTCATTCAGCCACTTTATAACAGCGCCCCTTTTTCCACTCTGTAACTTTAAAGCGGGATTTTCAAAGTCCTGGACATCTCCAGTTGCTGTATCGTATAAACGGATCACTGTACCTTCTACAATAGGTACAATGATTTCTGGTTCTCCAGATAATACCATTGCAATCTTCATTTGTTACTCTCCTCATATTAATATTATTGGAATACTAGGAATTGTAGTTAACATCATGTATTCATCTATTTCTAACGCTGACTTCCAACTTTGCTTGGGTTGAGCCATTCTTTTATTACTTGTTTATTATGTTCTCCTAACTGTGGCGGGGTTCTATAAATCTCAAACTCGTAATCTGATATTTTTACTGGAAAACCTATTGTTAATGTTTGTTCACCATTTGGTAAATTCATTTCTCGCAAAATATTTAACGATTCCGTGATTGGATTTGCCAATGCTTCCGCAAAATCATTTACCGGTGCAGAAGGAACACCCCTCTTATCAAATTCAGTAATCCATTCAGAAGAGCTTTTAGTTACAAAGACTTTCTCTAATAGGGTTTTAAGCTCTTTTTGATTTTTGGCACGCATTGTTTGTGTCAAAAATCTGGGATCCTCATATAATTCCTTTAGATTTGTGGCTTCACAAACTTGGTACCAAAGTTTATCATTACCAGCTGCAATAACAAACGGTTTATCAGAACTCTCAAAAGCTTGATATGGGGCATTTCTAGGATGTGCTGTTCCTAATCTTTTTGGAGGCTCTCCCTTCCCATAATATTCACTAGTTTGCAATGCTGAAATTCCAAGTACACTTCCAAGCATAGAACAATCAATATACGAACCCTTTCCAGCCTCCTTTACTTTTAGAACAGAAGCAACAATCGTAAAGGCGGCATATAAACCAACTGCAAAGTCTGCAATAGGCACTCCACTTTTTACTGGAGGTCCATCCTCTTCTCCAGTAACACTCATTAACCCGCTAAAAGCTTGTATGGTTACATCAAATGCACCTTTCTTCGCATACGGGCCTTCTTGTCCATAACCTGATATAGAACAATAAACCAATTTAGGATTTTCTTTTGTTAAGCTATTGTAATGTAATCCAAATTTTTCAAGTACACCTGGTCTATAATTTTCAACAATCACGTCTGCTTTTAAACAGAGTTCCTTTAAAATCTCAAGTTCTTCTGGATTTTTAAAATCAATAGCTACACTTCGTTTATTACGATTTAGCGAAGAAAAATTAGCACTGTATTCACTATGTTTTGAATTTTCAATAAATGGTGGCCATGATCTCATACCATCACCACCATTGGGCCTTTCAATTTTTATCACATCAGCACCTAAATCTGCCAACAGCATTCCTGTAAAAGGCCCTGCAGCAATTTGACCAAATTCAAGAACTCGAATCCCCTTTAGTGGTTTATCACTTTGATGGAATATGTTCAAATTAACATCCCTTTCTTTGAAAATGATTATTATTTAACCTCTTTATCAAATTGATATACTTGGTTTTAACCTAGTATATATCAGTTTATTTAACATGTATAATTGAAAAATAAGAATAGTTCATTCAATAAAATTGAATTGAATCTTATACTTGTTAAATCAATTGCTACTTTAGCTCTTAACTTTGATGTCTATTAAGCACTTTCTTTAATGGAGGCTATTAAACGCTGAATGGCCTTACTATTTTGTAAACAATTAGCCTTTCTTACGATTCCCGTAACTACGCCTACTTTCAAATCAGCAATCTTTCTCTTAACCATTCCTTCTGGCGGCGTTCCTATTATTACATCAGGAATTACAGCTATACCAAGCCCTGACTGAACATATTCCTTTAAAGCTGTCATGCTGTTAACAACTAAACCAATTTGAGGATTTACACCAGCTTCTATCAATGACTTTTCTAGATGTATTCTATAATTACATACAAATGCACCTAATAAGAGTCTTTCGTTTTTAAAATCGGATAAATATATATCTTGTTTTCTTGTAAAATGATGTGTATTTGGAATCAATAATGACACATCTTCCGTCAATAATGGCTCAAATAAAATCTCGTGATCCAATTCCGGAGTATTACAAATGGCTAAATCAAGCTCTCCATCTTTAATCATTTGAGTTAAATTTTTCGTATTGTTTATTTCAATGCTGATTTGAACTTTTGGATATTCTGCACAAAATGCACCCAATATTTTGGGCATTCTATATAAAGCCATTGGTTCAATTGCTCCTATTTTGACCTTTCCAGTCTCACCATGCTGCCATTCATCCATGGAATTTTGTACATATTCTATATCTCTGAGCAATAAATCTGCTTTCTCATGAAAAACCCTTCCTGCTTCCGTTAATTGGATTTTCCTTCCCCGCTCAATCAATTTCACGCCAAGATCAGATTCAAGCTTTTGAATTTGAATCGTAACAGTAGACTGTACGTACTTTAATTCTTCTGCAGCTTTTTGAAAACTTCCTAACTTAGCTATAGTCTGAAATGTTTTGATTGCTTTTAAATCCATGATCACACCTCATTTTCACCTTTATTAACTAAAAAAGCCTACGAATCTAAGAAGATTTCATAGGCTTGGGTTAATATATTCAGCCCTTTAGACAAATCCCTTCTTTTAGTACGGGCCTCTAGTTGTCTAGTGGGCTGATTCATTTAATTTTCATTATTTAATAATATATTTTTATTTTTCCGATATGTCAAGTTGGATTTGTAATTTTTGCCACTAAACATTCATTTTTATTGAATTCAATATTTTTCTTTTTCTATTTTACAATGAATCATTTTATCTTTATGATTTTTTATAAAGAATTTTTATTTGACTATTTCGATAACTATACTGCGTTTAAACAGGAGGATAACCATGACAGCAATTAACCATTTTCAAGCCTTTGAAAAATCAGTAAGAAAAGTGTTACAAGAAGCTAAAACAGAAAAGGAAATCGTTACTCAAATTACACCTTATTTTCAGTTGCTTATTGAGAAAGAAGGACTAATACCTGAAAGCTACAAAAAACCCAAGCAGGATAAATATCGTCAATACTTACTATACAAACCACAGGATGAAGAATTCTCTATTGTTCTTTTTGTATGGGGACCAGGGCACACTGCTCCAATCCATGATCATTTAGTTTGGGGGCTTGTCGGTGTATATGAAGGAGCAATTGAAGAAACGAGATACAAAAAAACCTTAAGTGACCAGTCTCCTGATGATGTTCATTTAGAGGTTATAAATACCGTAACAGCTAAAAAGAGCGATATTTCATTTGTGTATCCTCCAAATGCGGATATACATAGTGTTAGAAATCCGTATAAGGATACAGCGATAACTATTCATATCTACGGCACTGATATCGGGAAACAAAAAAGAAATTCCTATCAAAAAGAAACCTATGCTGTTAACCCTATTGTAACACCGCATGAGAATGAAGTTCCCATTTATCAATAAATTTGACTATGGTCAATAAGTGAAACTTTCATTCCACTTGTTGACCTTTTAGACTATACTCCATTCTTTTTTATCATGAATATGCCTATTTAGTTTTTTAAAACTGAATTAATTACTAATATCCCCATTATGATAATAACAATATAATTGCATCAAAAATTCATTAAATTATGAAAGGATGATCATTGTGAGTAAATGGTTTGGGACAGATCCTACCTTTTATCCTTCTCCTCGATCTGCCATGGAAGCCCCCACTGAAAAACTTGCGTACGTAGCATTATTAAATCCTGATGGAATTGGGGTTATTGATTTAGATCCTGATTCCGAGACTTATGGAAAGGTTATTTATAAACTTGATATGCCGCACGGTGTTGAGGATGAACTCCACCATTTTGGATGGAATGCCTGCAGCTCAGCCCTATGTCCTACTGCTTTTCACCCTCAATTAGAACGTCGCTATTTAATTGTTCCCGGTATTCGCTCTTCCCGAATTTATATTATTGATACGAAACCAGATCCAAAAAAACCTAAAATTATTCGAACAATTGAACCAGAAGAGATAAAACAACGTACCGGATACAGCCGTCTTCATACAGTCCATTGCGGCCCTGAAGGAATATTTATCAGTGCCCTAGGAGAAGCGAACGGTAATGGCGGTCCAGGAGGATTACTGCTGCTTGATCATTTTAATTTTAATGTCTTAGGTGCTTGGGAAATAGATCGGGGGCCTCAAGTATTTGCCTATGATTTTTGGTGGCATATCGCACATGATATTACAATCACAAGCGGCTGGGCAACACCAGACTTATTTGAAAACGGGCTAAATTTAAATGCCCTGCTTCAGAGGAAATATGGCCATAGTCTCTTTTTCTTTGATAGTAAAACTCGAAGTTTTGTTGAGGAAGTGGATCTAGGAGATCAACATCAGATGGTACTGGAGCTTCGTCCTGCTCATAATCCCCGGAAAACCTATGGGTTTGCAAGTGTTGTAATTGATGTAACAAATTTAGCAAGCTCCATCTGGGTTTGGTATCAAGATAACGGTAAATGGAACGCCCGAAAAATCATTGAGATTCCTGCTGTCCCAACAGATCCTAATCTTCTTCCGCCTGCCCTTAAAGACATTGGAGCAGTTCCTCCGCTTGTGACAGATATGGTCTTGTCTCTTGATGATCGTTTTCTATATGTATCTTGCTGGGGAACGGGAGAATTGATTCAATATGATGTTAGTGATCCTTTTGATGCCAAGCTTATCGATAAAGTGAAAATTGGCGGTATAGCCAATCCGGTTCCACATCCTTCAGGAAAAAGCATGACCGGCGGGGTTCAGATGGTGGAACTGAGCAGAGATGGAAAACGGGCTTATTTTACCAACTCTCTCTATAAAACCTGGGATGAGCAATTCTATCCAACCGGAATCCAAGGGGCAATGGTAAAGGTTAATATTAACTCTAACGGTGGAATGAAGATTGATAAAGACTTTTTTGTTGAATTTGATGGGGTAAGAGCACATCAAATTAGATTGGATGGAGGCGATTGCTCTACAGACACGTTTTGTTATCCATAATGAGGAGATACCTGTATGACCGACATCCTTCTATCACATGACAGCCAATTAATTGCTGCTACTCTTTTAGGGGCTTTTCATGGTCTTAACCCCGCCATGGGTTGGTTATTTGCTGTATTTTTAGCTGTTCAACGAAATGATGCGCGTGTTTTATTTTTCGCTATTTTCCCTATTGCGTTAGGTCAGGTTCTTGGCGATGGAGTTGTCATTATCGTTCAAACCGCTGCAAGATTTCATTTTCCATTACATTTTGTTCATCTTTTTATTTCATCCTTTATTATTCTATATGGACTATTTCGTTTATTTCGGTACTATCGCCATTTCAAATGGTCAGGCGGCTTAAAGGTTGGTTATGGACAATTGATCCTGTGGTCTTTCCTAGCTTCCTCCACCCATGGTTCCGGATTATTATTTGCACCATTTATTCTTTCTGCAAAGAGATTGACAGATCTTATTCCCATCTGGGTGGTTCATGAACTAGGAATGCTGACTTCAATGATCATCATTGCAACATTAGTCTATTATGCCGGCATGGCCAAATTCAGTAAATACATCATAAATTTTGAATTGATTTGGGCCGTTTTATTAATAACAGTTGGGTTGATTTTATTCGTCATGAGTGGAGATATGAGCGGGGGACAGATGCATAATCACTAAATATTATTACCATGATGCACTCCTTAGAGTGCATTTTTTTTGCTATTAACTACAAGGCAAACGTGCAAGTTCATTTTTGTCCTCTAATTTGCTTTTTTTGGACTTTGATGAAAAAGAGTAACATACATATTTATTAAGACAAACAGAAAATAGCTTTAACATGGAAAGGGGACAATTCATGACATCTAAGTTCATCTCCGAGAAAAAAGTCGGTAGTTTAATAGCCATATTGTTTGGATGTTTATCATTATATGAAGGGATACAGCTATATCCGCTAAATAAAAACCTTTTAACCGGCGACCATGCCTTTCCAGGTTTAATCGGTCTTCTCCTGATCATTTTTGGCTTAGCCGTATTTTTTGATAGAAAAATTGAGGGTAATCAAACAAACCTCCCCTCCGGAAGAACTAGGCTAAATTTATTATTAACGATTCTCATCTTGTTTATTTACTGTTTATTCATTATGCTCGTTGGCTATGTCATTAGTACTTTGATTGTTTCTATTGCTTTAATAAAAATGATCGGAAACTATCGATGGCTTTTCTCTGTTTTGATGGGAGCGGCAATCACTACTGTTTTATATTACTTATTTATCGTCCTGCTAAAAATACCGTTTCCAAGTGGTTATTTTGGGTTTTAAGGAGGAGAACTTCTGATGGATTCGATCATGTTCCTGCTCAATGGATTTAGTGAAGTCATAACACCTTCCAATCTTCTTATTGTTTTACTGGGATCTCTGCTTGGAACCTTAGTTGGAGTTCTCCCCGGTCTTGGTCCAACTTCAGCCATTGCCATACTATTACCAGTAACAACCGTTCTTGACCCTGTGCAAGGATTAATGATGATGGCCGGTATTTACTATGGATCCATGTATGGGGGATCTACTACAGCCATCTTAATGAATATCCCCGGTGAATCTTCTTCTGTGCCTACAACACTAGATGGCTACCCTCTTGCAAAAAAAGGGAAGGCAGGAACCGCTTTAGGTATTGCAGCTATTGGTTCTTTTACAGCGGGAATCATTGGGTTAATAGGCCTGGTCTTGTTTGCTCCTATTTTAGCTGATCAAGCGCTTAAGTTTGGGCCCCCTGAATACTTTACATTACTTCTGATTGCGTTATTGATTCTATTCAATTTAACAGGCTATTCATTTAGAAAATCAGTTATTATGGGATTATTTGGCTTTCTATTCTCTTTAGTCGGTATTGGGATCACTACAGGCACTCCGAGATTTGACTTTGGATTTACCTTTCTGACTGGTGGATTTGAAATGATTAGTATCATCATTGGTCTTTTTGCCATTGCTGAAGTCTTAAAAGGTCTTGAAGAAAATCATACAGTAAAAAAGCATGTAAGGATTAAAAGTGTATATCCAGGGAGACAGGACTTAAAACAGAGTTTATCCCCTATTTTAAGAGGAAGTTTGCTTGGCTTTTTTCTTGGAATCCTGCCCGGCGTTTCGGCAACGATTACTTCCTTTCTTGCTTATGATTTAGAAAAAAAGGTTTCCAAACATCCTGAAAAATTTGGTCATGGTGCTATTGAAGGCGTAGCAGGGCCAGAATCAGCGAACAACGCAACTAGTTCGGGTGGATTTATTCCCTTGCTATCGTTGGGAATACCTGCATCACCGCCGCTTGCAGTCCTGTTAGCGGCGCTCATGATATATGGTTTAACACCAGGTCCTGTTTTATTTGAACAAAATAATCAAATTGTCTGGACGATTATTGCCAGTATGTTTATAGGTAATGCCATTTTGTTGCTATTAAATCTGCCTTTGGTTGGATTATGGGCAAAACTCACCGAGGTTCCTTTTGGAATTTTAGCACCTATTATTCTCCTAATTAGTGTTCTAGGTGCCTATTCGATTCGTAATAGTATGTTTGATGTTGTGGTAATGATTATTTTTGGCGTTCTTGGATATTTATTTCAAAAATATCGATGGCCGATTATACCGTTTATTTTATGCCTTGTTTTAGGTCCTAAAATAGAGAGGTATTTTATTGAGTCTTTAGAAATGTCATCTGGGAGTTTATTGATTTTTGTTCAACGGCCTATCTCACTTACTATTCTAGTATTTGCTGTCATTGCCTTAGTCATTTCTATATTTCTAATGAAAAGGACAAAGAAACGAATCATTCAGGAAACTGGGGAACAAATGGAATTTTAATATAATTGATAGGAGGTATTTACTTGAAACGAAAATTATCCGTATTGCTCACATGTATACTAATGGCTGGTTTAATTATTTCTGGGTGCTCATCTGGTTCTTCTACAAAGGAAGAGAAAAACAAGAATCTTAATTACCCTGCAAGGCAAATAGAACTTGTAGTTCCTTTCGCTGCCGGCGGCGGTGTAGATTTAGCAGCCCGTACTGTGGCAGATTATTTAAGTAAAGAGTGGGATCAGCCTATTGTCGTTACGAACAAAACCGGGGGCGGTGGGATTATTGGCGCCCAATATGCATTGAAAGAATCGAAGCCAGATGGATATACGGTTCTTGTTAATAATAATTCCTCTACATCACTGCATGAAGCAGGAACATCCAATCCTACTTTAACAATTGAGGATAACAAATTCATTTCTCGTATTGCTACTGGATCCATGGCCTATGCTGTAAAGGCAGATGCTGAGTGGGATAACTTTGAGGAATTTTCAGAATGGGTAAAGGCTAATCCTGAAAAATTAACTTGGGCAAGTGTCGGTCCTGCCGGGATTTCAGCATTTGCAGTAGCCCAATGGCTCGAATCAATTGGTGTTGAGTATAATTCTACAAAAATGGTATCCTCTGAAGGTGCATCAGACTCTGCAGCGAAAGTTGCCGGCGGCCACGTCGTACTAGGAGTCCATACAGTTGGCGAATTTGCTCCTCTTGTTGATTCAGGGAAGATAAAATTACTTGCCGTTCAATCACCAGAAAGAAATCCTCTTTATCCAGATGTTCCAACAACAGTAGAGCAGGGCTTTAAAGGATTAACGGTTAAATGGTGGAGCGGGCTATCCTTTGCACCTGGAACACCAGATGAGATTGTTAATAAGTGGGATAAGGCAATTGAAAAAATGCAAAAAGATGCGGAGTTTATCAAGCAATTAGAAAAAGTAAAATTAGAACCAGGGTATTTAAACTCTGAAGATTTTACCAAAGAAGTAAAAAATGAAACAAATATTTTTAAACAATTAGCTGAGGAGACAGGAATTCGCAAATAACATTTGCATTAAGACCAACCCTTCAGGAGTTGGTCTTTTTAATTGCTTTTTTAAGAACTTTAACAGGCTTTTCTTCTAGATCCTACTGTTATTTTATTGTAAAATCTTTTTGGAGTAACAATTTGGAGGTACTTCCAATCCAAAATGCCCGCGAAGAGTATCGTGGCCATATTCTTTACGGAATATTCCTCGCTCCTGCAAAATTGGAACCACATAGTCCACAAATTCAGGCAATCCTTTTGGAGTAGAAGCTCCAATAATAAATCCATCTGCTGCTTTTTCATCAATCCACTCTTGAATCAAGTCAGCCACTCTTTCAGGAGTGCCGACGAATTCTCCTTTCGGTGTTGCAAATTCCAGAGCTGCCTGACGTAAGGTTAAATTTCTTTCTTTCGCATTTTGTTTAATTTTTTCGGATGTACCACGGTGGCTATTCCTTCCTAAATCACCCAGGTCTGGGAAAGGTTCATCCAATGGATATTGTGTGAAATCATGATCATCAAAAGGTCTGCCTAATGCATGCAGCGCCTTATCAATAGTAACAAGATTGGCTATTTCCTGATGTTTGCGATCCGCTTCCTCCTGTGTATCTCCAATCACCGGGATAATTCCAGGCAGGATAAACACTTCATCAGGGTTCCGTCCAAACTCACGAGCTCTTCTTTTTACATCTGCATAATATGCCTGTAATTCTCCTTTTGATTGATGTCCTGCAAAAATAGCATCCGCGTTTTTGGCAGCAAAGTTTCTCCCATCCTCTGATACACCAGCCTGAAAAATAACTGGTTGGCCTTGTTTTGAACGGGCGATATTTAAAGGCCCTTTGACTGAAAAATACTTCCCTTTATGATTTAAAGGATGCAGCTTTTCCTTATCAAAAAAGACACCTGACTCTTTGTCATAAACAAACGCATCATCTTCCCATGAATCCCATAACCCTTTTGTCACATCCAAAAATTCCTGTGCAATTTGGTAACGTTCCGGATGTGAAGGATGATGATTTCTACTGTAATTATCCGCAGTCCCGGACAGCCAGGATGTTACCACATTCCAGCCTGCTCTGCCATGACTGATATGGTCCAATGAAGAAAATTGTCTCGCTAATGTATACGGCTCGCTATAGCTGACGGTCACAGTTCCTACTAAACCAATATGATTCGTGTTACCAGCAATCGCCGACAAAATAGTCATCGGCTCAAATCGATTTAAATAATGGGGACTCGAATTTTCATTAATTGAGACACTATCTGCAATAAAAACAAAATCCATTTTTCCAGCCTCCGCTATTTGCGCCTGCTGCTTGTAAAAATCCCAATTTGTACTTGCATTTGGTAAAGAATCAGGATGTCTCCAGTCTCCCCAACCACCGCCTACACCGTGTATCCATGCACCTAATACAATTTTTTTCTTAGCCATTTGATTTTCTCCTCCTCAGTTTCAAACCCTTCATTAAATATTTATTTGATTAGTTGTAAGCCTTCTTCCAGTTTTTCTTCGGATAACTCACCTAACACCTTTTTCACTACTTCCCCTTTAGCATTAATAAAAAACGTAGTTGGCAGATTCTGAACTTGATAGTTTTCTAGTACCTGCCCATTACGATCAAGCAAAATAGGGAAGGTTAATTTTTTTCGTGAAACATATTGATTAACAAGGATTGTAGGTTCAGCAGCATTGACTGCTAAAATTTCGATACCCTGATCCTTATAGGTTTGATAGGCATTTTCCAGATACGGCATTTCCTTTTCACATGGAGGACAATAGGTAGCCCAAAAGTTAATGACAACTCCCTTCCCCTGATTGTCAGCTAATGTGTGTTCCTTACCATCCAGGTCTGACAAAGTAAAATCAGGAGAAATATTCCCCACTTCAGCGGCTATTGTTTTTTCTTCTTTAAACAGTTCTTGATATAACACATATCCAGTTGTTATGAACAAAATAGAGATGAGAAGGATACGAGTAACAACCCTGAAATTCTTATTTTTCCACATCATCCCACCTCCTATGGTGAAACCTTCATTTCATAAACAGGCATAACATGTTCGGGCCCTAATGTGACATGAGAAATAAACTCATAAGTTCCTTCTTCATCAAATATCGTTTTAATTTGATACTTTCCATCACTAACTTTTTCTGGAGTAACAGTTCCAATGACTGGCCCATCCTTTTTAATTATTTCAAAAAAGATATCGGTTCCTTCACCCACACTCGTACCACTGTGAGTTATCGAAGCGATTATTTCGACCGGCTCTAGTAATGTAGCATTTTCCGGGTTGCTGATCACTTCTACTTCAAGGCCTTCTGATTGGGTAGCGTTCGACTCGACCTTTGATGAACAACCGGCTAAAACAAATAATAGAATCATTATCATCCATTGTTTTTTCATTTTGACTTTCCTGTTTCATTATCCGCTTTTAAATTAGTCCAAAACAGCAGACGCTTTTTTAATTTTTCAAATAATAACAAGGCAATTAAAATGACAGCACAGTTAAAAATCATCCCTGCAATCACGTAATCATAATAGGCAAAATCGGTGTAATACTGTATGAAATAGCCCATTCCTGATTCAGCACCAAACATTTCAGCCATCGTTAGGATTAAGAAAGAAAGGGTTAATGCCTGCCCGGCACCACTAAGAATATAAGGGGACGCAGCTGGGACAATGACTTTCGTTAAAAAGTCACTCCCTTTCAAACCCAGCGTCTTCGCATTATCTAAATATTGTTTATCAATAATGAGAACCCCTTGAAGGGTTCCCAAAAATATCGGCCAAAAGGTTCCAATAAAGATTAAAAAAATCGAAGCTGATTCAAACGTTGGCAGTACAGCGATCGCATACGGGACAAATAAGGTTGGGGGCAGTGGACTTAACAAATGAACATAAGGCATTAAAATTTGGCGAATGCGAGTTAATAAGCCAAAAAATACTCCCCCTCCAATCCCTAATATGATTGATCCTAAATAAGCGGGAAACAGCAACTTAAGGGAACTCATTAACCCCGCAAATAATTCATTTCCTGCTGTATAAAATACGCTAAACACTTCATTTAATTTTGGAAAAATCACCGGGTTTAAACCGCCAAATCTAGTTAACATATCCCATGCCACAATGGCGGCTGCTCCAATAAAAATGGTAATTCCATATTGTTTGAACAAGTTTTTCATCTGTTATGATCCTCCCGCCTGTCAATTGTTCTATATGATAACCTAGATGATTACAGATTTTGTTTAGTAAAACGTTCTAATAACTCTTGATAATAATCCTGATCCTCTGGATATTCTTTAATTAATTCATTTAATGCCCGTTCATAGAGATCTAGATTTATATATTTATTAATATCAATCTCTTCTGCGTTTTCAATATAGCCAATCTCCTGCATTTGCTCCCACATTTTTTTCACTTCTTTACTGTTTGGATCTGGTGAATAATGAGAATGCTCCTCGTTCACAATCGAATCGACGGTTTCATCATCCAATTTCAAATGAGTTTTTGCTGCTTCTACCGCTGTTTCCGGATGTTCATTTCGCACACGTTCTGCCCGAATTAGCGCCTTTAAAAAGCGTTTATAAGCTTCTCCGTTATCCTCTGATAATAATTCTTGCCTAGTCACAACTCGGCAGCAGACATGAGTTGGATTTAAATCATTACTCCAGCCAATAACCGCTAAATTTTGTTCTTTTGCTTTCAAGTAGGTTGATCCTGCTGAAACGGCCACATCGACTTTTCCACTTGCAACAGCCTGTAATAAATCGCCGCCCGTTTTAAATTCGATAATTTCAAGATCCTTTTTCCAATCAATTCCGGCATCTGCAAGAGCGGAACGGAACACGATATCAGAGGTAAACATCCGAATCGTACCTACTTTTTTTCCTTTGTAATCTTCCAATGATTTATACTGTTCTTTATTTTCTTCTTTAACAAGAATCGGGTGCCCTCCTTCTAGATGGCCTCCAATGATGGAAAAATTGGACCCGCCTGATATAAAGGTTAAAGGAGCTGCTGTTCCAAAGGTCATACCTAAATCAATTTTCCCTGCTTCCAAAGCATTAAGTCCATCTGCTGATGAGGCAAAGCCTACACCTTCCACCTTTAGATTTTCATCTTCAAAGAAGCCTTCATGATCAGCTACGTCAAATAAAGCCGCCCCGCTTCCCTGTCCATATCCGATTTTTAATTCATATGTTTTCTCTTCTTTTGATTCATTTGAATTGGTCTTTTCTGCACTTTGACCTGTTCCGCAGCCCGCTAGAGCAACAGCTGCTGTTAACGCGATGAGAGCAGACTTTACATTATTTTTTACCAATCGTTTCATGTTGTTTTCCTCCGATTCCACTTTTAGGTTAAATTTTATCTCCATTTGAACCTACAAATTGTTGATCTTCCAAATTATCCAGCAAGCCCTGATTCATGATGGACAAAATATGCTCTCTAAATCTCGTAAATTCACTGCTGCTAAATAGTTTTTTACGATTTCTCGGTTTAGTAAAGGGAACATCCACACTGGTAGTGACAGCTCCTTGTGATCCTGTTGAAAACATCACAATCCGATCAGCTAAATAAATGGCCTCATCGGCATCGTGTGTCACAAACACAATCGTCCGGTTTTGATCTTGGCTAATTTGAAGAATTAAATCCTGTAAGTGAATCCGTGTCAGTGGATCTAAAGCGCCAAATGGTTCATCCATTAGCATCAAATCTGAACCAAACGCTAAAGCTCTGGCAATCGCAGCACGTTGTTTCATTCCACCTGACATTTCACCAGGATATTTTTTGACAGCGTGACCTAACTGCACAAGACCTAGATAATCTGCGGCAAGAAGCTGTAATTCTTTTTTTGTTTTTTTTCCTTTTAATTTTTGCTTTAATGCGAGAACGATATTCTCTTCAGCAGATAACCAAGGAAATAATGAATAATCTTGAAAAACTACCCCGCAATCTGGAATCAAATCTGCTGAGGATACCCCATTCACTAATATTTCTCCATCGTTTGGCTGTTCCAAGCCTGCCATTAGTCGAAGAAAAGTACTTTTCCCACAGCCACTCGGCCCCATTAGAACCAGTAATTCCCCTTCTTTTACGTCAATGTCAATATGGTTTAAAATATTTACACCCTGATAACCAAAGGAGATCGATTTTGCTTGAACTTTGATTTTCTCCAAGTCCGATTGTTCTACTGGCTTCCTTACTGCTGTTACTTGATTCATCTTTTCCCCACCTTTTCCTTTTCCTCATTATTCGTATAAGGTTCTATAGCCTAAATCTTGTATGACTGTATCAACTGGACCATGTAAGGTCATCGTACGCATATTTCTCCAAAACCGATCAAACCCATAATGGCTGGAAGTTGCCCGGCTTCCCATTACTTCAAAAATCCGTGAGGTTATGTTTAAACCAGCTTGGGTTGTAAATACTTTTGCAGTGAATACCGCTTGCTCTAATTCATTTCTTTCATCTGCCGTAATTTGTTCGCCTTTATCCCATACTCTTTGAAAAAGTACATCTGTTTTATCAACCAGCAGTCTGGCCGCTTCGATTTGAACATACATTTCTCCATAATGTCGTTGAATACTTGGATCCTCAATGGCTGATTCAAACCCTGGTGTTCGTGGTCCTGTTTGTGTAATCGTGTATTTCCTCGCTTCTTCGAATGCGCCTTCCATAATACCAAGAAACAGATGATTGAGAATAAAATGAGCTATCTTGATACGTAATTTTGCAAATTCATCAGCATCGAAACGATTTCGTAATACTTCTTTTTCATTGACCCTTACATTTGTAAATGTTACGGTTCCGCTATCTGTTTGTCTTTGGCCGAAATTGTCCCAGTCATCGTTTACATTCACGCCTGGGCGATTAGTAGGGATCACTGCAATAAATAATTCCTCTCCTTCTTCAGAAAGAGCTGAAACAATTAGATAATCTGAATCTACACTTCCTGTACAAAACGTCTTTACACCATTTAAGATAAAATGATCTTGTTGTTTTTGGGCATGAAGTTTTATATCTGTTATATTGAACGCATTACCCCAAAATAAATTTCTCTTTGCTGTTTCGCGATAATAGTATTCTTGCTGTTTTGTATTTCCCCATAAATGGGAGGTAATAAGGTTTACGAAATGATATCCATATACATGAGCTAATGAACTGTCGTATTTTGCGAAAATTCTTACTATATTAACTACATCTGTCCATGTTCCACCCAAACCACCATATTCTTTAGGAATTAATACCTTCAGCAGTCCGCTGTTTCGAATTAAATCACGTTCTGCCTTCGGCGTACCTCCGATTAAATCTCTTTTTGCTGCATTTTCATTAAATTTTTGAGCAAGCTCCTCTGCTTTCTGAATATAAGTGTTTTCTAAAGCAGTAAACGTTGTCACGCCACCCTCTCCTCCCGTTAAATTAAATAATTATTTATCTATACTTACTTTTCAATTGCCATTAAACTTTAGTAAACAGGTATGATTAATCATGTATTGATTATAGGGTCATCCTAATTATTTGTAAAATTGAAAAAAATGAATAATCTTTTCGATAAAAATGAAATAACAAATTATTTAATTAACACTTGACTGATAGGTTTAATATAATTTAAGATACAAGTAATGAAAAAGAATAGGTAATTGCCGACTGGACCACTAGAGGCTTCCAAATCAGAAAGAGACATCATTCTGATTTGGAAGCCTCTATTTTTATTTCAAACATTGGAGGTGTATTATGGCTACTCAAGGTTATTTTATTTCTAGAAACAATGATCATGATCAGTTATCTTTCCATAGAAATGAGTATCTTAATTTACCTGATTTACAATTTTTTCTTTGGTGTCAGGACCGTTATCGTGTAAATAGGGGAGTGTATAATACGATTGATTGTTGGTTTTATACAAATGGAATTGTTTCAATTACAAACCGTCGTATTTATATCATAGCTTTTTTGGATTTTGTATTGGATTCAGGAGAACAGGATAACCATTACAAATATATACGTTTTGGAAATGGGGGACTTACGGTAAAACTTCATCAATTTACGAAAAGTATAGAAAAAAGGAACATCTATTAGGATGCTTAAAGATTTATTTCACATATACACCCAATTAAGAAGAATAGAAAAGGAGACAGATAATATGGCAAATATTGTTATTGTTTCATGGAGTTCCTCCCAACCTCAGCTATTGCTTTCTATTTGGAAAAGATTCTTACAAATCGAGGACATCAAGTAAAAAATATTAATGTCCGTGAATTCCCACCAAAGCGGAGCTATTACGCAAGCATTAACAATAATTGAACAGTCACAAGGAGTGATTGTTGTCAGTCCGGATGATAAAGCAAGCTTTACAGGTGTGTTGAAAACATTTTTTGATTTAATTCCAGAGAAAGGTTTGACTAATAAGATTATTCTTCCCATTGTTAACGGAGGTTCCATTGCTCTTCTGTTAACCTTAGAGCAATCTTTTAACCCCTTATTTTCCGTTTTAAATAGTCATGAAATAGTAATGGTGTCTATCTCATTGATTCTCAATTTACGTATAAGGATAAAGATCTAACTTTTATTGAGGTAGAAAAAGAACACAGAATAAAAATTGCCATTGAGTTTCTGTTAAATAAATTTAAGGAAAAACACCATCCATATCATATAATGCTCACACAAAAAATCACTATTCTTTTTGTCATTTTGACACAAAGAATAGTGATTTCGTAAAATTATTTTTTAATCGGCAACATTTCCAGTCCTTTTTTGTTTCACGAAAATAGAGGATTTCTTTTTCGATAGTTTATTAACTGTAAAAAGGATTGCTGTGGCCCATCCGACGAATATAATTGTGTATAAATATGGATAAACGGAAGTATGATCAATCCATGTAGTAAATAGAGTTCTAGAGTTGACAAAAATAATAAATCCACCGACTAGAACACCCATTAACTGCGGATGAACCTTTTGAACTAACCATGCGGCAATTGGTGCGGCAATTACTCCCCCAATGATTAACGCAGTTACCCAGAACCAATTTACTTGTGTCCAGCCCAGCGAAATAAAGAAACCTAATGAAGCTGATACAGCAATGGCAAATTCACTTGTGTCAACTGTTCCGACTACTTTTCTTGCACTCATGTCATTTTTACTTAAAAGGACAGGTGTAGCAATCGGACCCCATCCACCGCCACCGGTCGCGTCCATAAAACCAGCAATAAAACCAAGCGGAATGGCTTGCTTTCTCGTAAGAGTTGATTTGCCATTACCTACTGACGGACGATAGTTAAATAGAAAACGAAATAAAACATACATCCCTAATATCAAGAGAAAGATAGAGACATATGGTTTTGCCAATTCCCCAGGGATATTACTCAAAAAAGTAGCCCCTAAAAATGCTCCAATCGATCCAGGAATAATTAACTTATAAACAACTGATTTATCAACATTTCCAAATTTTATATGAGAAACACCTGAGGCTGCTGTAGTCACCACTTCTGATAAATGGACAGAAGCTGAAGCAACTGCTGGTGCGATACTAAATGCTAACAATAAAGATGACGATGTTACACCATAGGCCATGCCTAAAGCACCGTCGATCAACTGGGCTAAAAAGCCAATAAATGCAAAAACGATTAACTTTTTCATTGTTATCCTCCTAATTTATCTCCTGATACCCTTTTTTATCTTGAGGACCTTCGGTTGACCGATCGGCAGTGTAATTGGGTATTTTCTGATATTTCTTATATAATTAACATTTTAATCTAAACTATTCCGACTTGTCAACTGAGTTTTATGAGCTTTTTAATAAATAGGGTTTCTTTACTACTAATACCTTACACAGGTTGCAATCATCTAGCTCATATACCTATATCAAATTATGTGTTTGCTTTTCATTATGTGATTTATATTGGTTGAGAAACTTCATTTTTCTTGGGAACACAAAAAAGAGACAGGATGCAATCCTGTCTCTTTCCTATATAAATTAATCATGGAAATTAGTGCCGTCTGTTGTTGCTTTAATAATACCAGCACGGATGACATAGTCACCAAAGTGCTCGCCTTCCAAACGTTCTTTTGCGTAACGCGGAAGAAGTTCACGAAGTTCACGTAAGATCTCTTCTTCACCGATGTTTTCACGATACATTTTGCTTAGTCGGCTGCCATCATGGGCTGCACCAAGATACATATTATATTTACCAACAGCTTTACCGATAAAGGCAATTTCGCCTAGAGCCGGACGGGCACATCCGTTTGGACATCCAGTCATACGAATATTAATTTCTTTGTCTTGAAGTCCGCTTTCGTCGATAATTTCCTCAATCTGATCAAGTAGAGATGGTAGATAACGTTCTGCTTCAGCCATGGCCAAGCCGCATGTAGGAAGGGCTACACAGGCAATAGAGCTGCGGCGCAGAGCTGAATAGTGTTTACCGTCTGTCAATCCGTATTGCTCAACGAGTTCAGTAATCTTTTTCTTTTTCTGGCTTGATACATTGGCGATAATTACATTTTGATTTCCTGTTAAATGAAAATCACCTGTATGGATTTTCGCAATTTCACGTAAGCCCGTTTTCAATTTATAGTCATCATAATCTGCTACACGTCCACCTTGGATAAATAGGGTTAAATTCCATTTGCCACCTACACCCTTTACCCATCCGTAACGGTCCCCATTATGATCAAATTGGAATGCTCTTGCCTCCTCTAAACTCCAGCCAAGGCGGTTTTCCAATTCTTCCTTGACATTTTCAAGTCCAAGGCGGTCAACTGTATATTTAAAACGAGCATTCTTACGAACAGAACGGTTACCATAATCACGTTGAATGGTAATCACTTTTTCTGCTAGATCTTGAATCTTGTCTGGTGTACAGAAACCAATGACTTTCGCAAGCTGTGGATATGTTGCTTTATCGCCGTGTGACATTCCCATACCGCCGCCGATTGCTACGTTAAAACCAACAAGCTTATCATCTTCAATAATCGCAATAAGACCTAAATCTTGAGAGAAAACATCAATATCATTTGTCGGTGGAACTGCGATACCAATCTTAAATTTACGAGGCAGATAAGTTGGTCCGTACATAGGTTCAACTTCTGCATCCGGAGTTCCAGCAACTTTCTCTTCATCAAGCCATACTTCATAGTAAGCTCTTGTCCGCGGTAATAAATAATCGCTCAATTGCTTTGACCACTCATACACTTCTGCATGATGCTCAGATTGATATGGATTTGCTGCACACATTACGTTACGGTTTACATCACCACATGCTGCAATGGTATCCATAAGAGCTGCATTGATTCCCTGAATGGTACTCTTCATATTCCATTTTAGGATCCCATGCAATTGGAAGGTCATTCTAGTTGTCAGTTTTAAAGTACCGTTTCCATACTTGTCTGCAAGATCATCCATAACAAGCCATTGTTCAGGTGATGCGACGCCCCCTGGTAAGCGGACACGTAGCATGAACTGATAGGCAGGCTCCAGCTTTTGTTTTTGACGCTCATTACGAAGATCACGGTCATCCTGCAAGTAGCTGCCGTGGTGCTTCATCAAACGGTTGTCATCGTCGGGAATTCCAGCGCTCAGGCGGTCGAGCATTACTTCCTTCAGTGTTCCGCGTAAATAATTACTTTTTACTTTTATCTCCTCAACATCACTTGGTGATCCTTCAGGCGCTGTTAAAATTGTTTTCACCATGTTGAAAACACTCCTTTCAATCCAAAATCAATATACATCTCGCTGATAACGTTTTTGCTGCTGCATGTTAGCAAGATATTCTTCTGCTTTTTCACGGCTCATGCCGCCTTCTTTTTCGATAATCTCAATGAGTGTGTTGTGCACGTCATGTGCCATGTTTTTCTCGTCACCGCAAATATAGAAGTAAGCCCCTTCTTCAAGCCATTCGAATAATTCTTTACTATTTTCAAGCATGCGGTGCTGTACATATACTTTCTCAGCAGTGTCACGAGAAAACGCAACATCCATCTTTGTTAATACGCCATCTTTAAGCCACTTTTGCCATTCTGTCTGATAAAGGAAATCTGTCACAAAATGCTGATCTCCAAAGAACATCCATGACTTACCTTCTGCACCAATTTCTTCACGCTCCTGCATGAACGAACGGAATGGTGCAACACCAGTACCCGGACCAACCATAATAATAGGTGCTTCAGGATCCTGCGGAAGCTTAAAATTATCATTCTTCTGAATATAGATAGGCAGTGTGTCGCCTGATTCTAGACGCTCTGCACATAAAATCGAGCAAACACCATTACGCTCACGGCCATGCGCTTCGTAGCGAACAGCACCAATTGTTAAATGAACTTCTTCTGGATTTGCAGCATAGCTGCTCGCAATGGAATATAAACGTGCAGGAAGTTTTCTTAAAATAGATACAAACTCTTGTGCTGAAACATTCCATGGACCAAAATCACGAACTAAATCCACTAAATCTCGACCGTGAAGATATTCTTTTACATCCCCAGATGACAGAAGTTCACTTAATTTTTCATTATTTGTAAGCTCTAATGCCTTCTCAAGAAGAGGCTTTGTTAAAACAGTCAATTCAAAATAAGTAGTAAGCGCATCTTTTAGAGAGCGAACTTCCCCTTGCTTATTAACCGTTACACTTTCTTCTGGATTCAACTTCAGTTCTTCAATAAGCAAGTCAACAAGCCCTGGATCATTTTCAGGATAAATACCTAATGTATCACCTGGTTCAAATGTAAGTCCTGAGCCTTCCAATGATAATTCAAGATGACGGGTTTCTTTGTTAGAGCCGCGTCCGTTTAAATTAAGATTTTCAAGCACTTCCGCTCTAAAAGGATTTGTTCTAGAATACTGTGATTCTAAGCCTTGAGGTGCTTCAGTTGTCAATGCCGGTGCAGCATTTCCGCCTTGAGCTTGGTTTAAGCTGTTAAGGACGCCTTCCAGCCACTCTGCTGCAGGCTCATCATAGTCAACATCGCAGTCAAAACGTGGATATAGTCTTGTCCCGCCAAGCTCTTCCAAACGCTGATCAAATTGCTTACCCGTTTCACAGAAGAACTCATACGAGCTGTCTCCAAGTGCCAAAACAGAATATTGGAGTCCTTCAAGTTTTGGAGCCCGTTTCCCATGAAGAAATTCATGGAAAGATATCGCATTATCAGGCGGATCCCCTTCACCATGTGTGCTCACGATAATCAGCAGGTTGTCAACCTTTTTTAAATTATTTGGTTTAAAATCACTCATAGACGAAAGCGTTACTTTATAGTCCTGCTCCTCGAGTGTCTTTTTCGCTTTATCAGCTAATCCCTTCGCATTTCCAGACTGGGAACCAAAAAGGATAGTTACTTCTTTCGTAATTGTTTTCACATTATTCACAGATACTGGAGCTTCTACTGTTTCCAGTGCAGCAGCAGCCTGTGACCCCGAATGAACTTGAGACTGTGATGCAGCTAGAAAACCGCTCAGCCAGACTTTTTGTGACTCTGTCAAGCTCGGCAGCAAACGGTTAAGGAGCTCTGCCTGCTCCTGATTAAACGGACTGTTCAATACCTGAAGTTGCAACGAAATCCACCTCACAAAATAATTAAACTAATCGTACATCTTTATTATGATAACGACTAATCTCAATATAACGACTAATTCTCAAACATTTAATTTTTTCTTACATCCATCTTATATCTATTATTCCTATAATTCAAGTAGGAATTTAATGATATAGAAAGGATTTATGATTATTATCTAATATTAATGATTTCTATATGAAACTTTACCAAAAGAATGAGAATTAGTAAAATAAATATTAATTATTATAACTATTAATAATACTAATAATAAAAGGAGGAATCCATTTGTACTATGACGAATTAAAAACGTTTGTGACTCTGGTGGAAGTGAAAAATTTCACCAAAACTGCCGAGATCCTTCGAATGTCCCAGCCGAGTGTCAGTCTACATATTAAAAATCTAGAAAAGGAGTTTCAAACAAAATTATTTCTTCGCTCTCCGAAAATCCTAAAAATTACTCCAACCGGTGAATTGCTATATGACCGAGCAAAGCAAATGATTACCATATATGAACAGACGAAACAGGATATTCTCGAACATCAGAACTCAATTAAAGGAGAACTGAAGATAGGTGCCAGTTTTACGATTGGGGAGTACATTCTTCCGCCATTATTATATG
This sequence comes from Niallia oryzisoli, assembly GCF_036670025.1. Classification (NCBI taxonomy): domain Bacteria; kingdom Bacillati; phylum Bacillota; class Bacilli; order Caryophanales; family Bacillaceae; genus Niallia; species Niallia oryzisoli. Next base: position 4,437,320 of record NZ_CP137640.1, read on the forward strand.
ACCTGCAAAAGAAATATCCAGAACTTGACCTGCAGGTTACGATTGGAAATACGGAAGAAATTGTCCAATCCGTCCGTTTGTTCCAAGTTGATATCGGATTAATTGAAGGTCATACAAATGAAAAAGAACTGACTGTCCAGCCATTTATGCAGGATGAGTTATTCATTGTCGCCTCGAACAATCATGAGCTTACTCATAAAAGGGACGTAACGATTACGGACCTGCAAAATCAAGAATGGGTCGTTAGGGAGATCGGTTCAGGGACACGAGAATATTTTAACCACGTCGTGCGTGCAAATGGCTTGAAGGTAAAATCCTTGATATCAATCAGCAGCAGTCAAGGAATAAAAGAAATGCTTATCCATGGGATGGGGCTTTCCCTCTTATCGAAGAGTGTCATTAAAAGAGATGTCAAGCATCGAATTCTTACCATTATTCCATTGCAAAATCATCCCTTTACCAGAACGCTTTCATATGTATCTTCCCCCATCATGGAGGATAAAACAAATGTTAAAGTATTTCTTTCTGCCTTACGTGAAAAGTGGACAGACCAAACCAAATCTGCATCTTTATAAAGAAGAAAAGAGAATATTTGTGTTTGGAAATGCAAAAAATACGTTGAAAACTTTTAAGGAGAGTACAGGATGGATATTCAACGTGCAATGGAAATTATCAACTCAGTTGAAATGGTTAATGTAAGCTTCAGAGGAATACCGGTATACATAAAAGAAGTTCACTCGAATAACCAAACAGCAACTGTGTTTCCTCTTGATGAATTGGATCACCCGCAGATTGTTGATTTGCATGGTTTAGCTGATGAAGGTCCCACTATGAGAGAATGAACAGACAAAATAAAGGCTGACGTAATTGTCAGCCTTTATTTTATTACATATCCATATTCATATTTTCTTGATTTTCCATCGTTCCGTTCGATTCCATTTCCGCTTCTTTCTGCATTTTTGCTTGATATCGTTTTTCAGCTTCTTGATCGATTGGATCCCAGCTTGACACTTCAGCATTTAATGCAGGATCTTCTAAATAAGGCTTAGCTCCTTCTTGATCCTTAAAGAAAGCATACCCATATTTCATAGTTGTTTGAACATCAGCTTTAACAACTACTGCACTACCAGCTTCAATCCACTCCGTTGTAGTAAAATCACGTAACCATTCCTTAACGAACTTTTCATTAAATTTTATCTCTGCGTTTAACAAGCAGCCGGAATCGCCGAAATACACATGAGTTCCGTCTTCTTTGATTGCTTGCGCCGTAAACACGCCTATTTCTTCATCTTTTGTATAAATCTTCATGTTACAGAAATAGCAAAGATCTTCTGCTGTTGGTTCCTCTGGATTTACAGCATGTTCGTGATTTTGTTTACTGCTTTCATTTGTGGCGGTTGTCTCTGTTGCAGGCTTATATCCGTTACAGCTGTTTCATTTCCCTTGTTTTCCGATTTTGATTGCTGCTCTTTCGCATTACAGCCTGCAAAAACAAAGATGAGTAGTAATGATAAAAACATTACTACTCATTTCTTCATTCCCCCTGCCCCCTAATTATTTTCATATTCCTAATGTATCAGGCAATTGTGTGAAAAGTACGAAATCGGGAAGAAACATTCGTGAGATTTGGATATTTTTGTAAATAAAAAGAATAAAAACAGATAAATGAACAAATACTTCCATCATTGCGTATTTTTATAATGAATGATACTTTAGGAAAAATCTTAAGGAGAAGAAACGTATGCATTGGTATGAAAAGTTAAATCAGTATTTTCCCGTTGTCGAAATGAAATCAAAAGAGCATATGGAAACCTTACTGAAGGAACGTTCGGATATCTATCATAAAGATGAAGGACCTAACCATATTATGATGTATGTAGAATTAGACAACTTTATCTTTATTGACTACTTGCTAGTCTCTAAACAAGCCCGCGGACAGCGTCTCGGTCATAAACTGTTAGAGAAATTAAAGCAAGAGGAGAAACCCATTATTCTTGAAGTTGAACCGATTAGCTACGAGGACAGCGACACTGAAAAAAGGCTGCATTTTTATAAACGCGAGGGCTTCGAGCATGCACAGTCAATCGGTTATACCAGGAGATCATTGGCTACCAAGGAAATAAATACTCTGGAAATCCTCTATTGGGCACCAAACAACGAGTCTGAGGAAATGATTTATGAGGCTATGAAAAAAACGTATGATCTGATCCATACCTATAAAGATCATAAGTTTTATGGTGAATCCTATCAGCCGGTTGAAGAAGTGTTAACCTTTAACCAAGAACCAGAGAATGATAATTTACTTGATCAATTGTGAGTGAAGTTATGTTTAGAAGATCAAAAAATAGCGAACAATCTGCTGTTCGCTATTTTTGAACATTAATTCCATTGATTAAGTACATTAATAGAAAGGTTTGCAAAGTAATTGGCTGCAACTAATAGAGCCTCTTCATTTAAATAAAACGCAGGATGATGCCATTCTTTTGGACCATCAACACCCATCCAGACAAAAAACCCAGGGAGCTTTGTTTGATAAAAAGCAAAATCCTCTCCAGCCTGACTTTGGGATGCTTCCACAACCTCATATCCAAGCTTATGAGCCGTTTCAGCCGCAATCTTAGTAAAACGCGGCGAATTGTCTACAACTGGCATATAGGGGTACCAATGAAATTCTGCTTTTGCACCATAAGTACTCGCGACCCCTTCCACTGTACGCTTCATTAAATCCGGAATAACCTGACGTGCTTCATTTTGAAAGGTTCGAACAGTCCCTTCAAGCTCTGCTTTTTCAGGAATGACATTCCATGTATTTCCTGCATGTACCTGCGTTATGCTGATGACGGCATTATGAAAGGAACTGAGATTACGACTGACAATTGTCTGTAGAGCTGAGATCATCTGACCGGTTACCACAATTGGATCAATTGTATTGTTTGGAATTCCTGCATGACCGCCAACACCTGTAATCTCAATCTCAAAACGGTCAACACTCGCCATTAGTGCTCCTTCACGAACCCCGATCGTTCCTACCGGCAAATCCGGCTTATTATGCATCCCGAAAATTGCCTCCACTCCGGCTAATACACCTGCTTTTCCGATTAAAACAGCCCCCTGTGAAATTTCCTCCGCCGGCTGAAAAATGATTCGTACCTTCCCTTTTAACTCGTTTCGTCGTTCCTGCAGAAGAATCGCTGCACCAATGATAGAAGCAGTATGAAAATCATGCCCACACGCATGCATAATTCCCTCATTTTTCGAAGCAAATGGCAAACCCGTTTCCTCTTTAATTGGCAGGGCATCAATATCTGCCCGTAAGGCAATTGTTGGTCCGGGCTGACCGCCTGCGATTTCTGCAACAACCCCAACCTCCAACGAAAAATCCAATACAGGAATTCCTGCCTCTTCCAACCACTTGCGAATTCGTTTGGTCGTTTCATATTCCTGCATTGATAGTTCCGGATGCTCATGCAATTCTCTACGGTATGAAACAAGCTTCTTTTGTAATTCTACTTTCCGCTCTATGCTTTCCATCATCTTAATCCCTCCCTAACTTATTAACTAAAAGTCAAACGATACTACCATCATTAGTAGTATAAAATAAACTCTTTACTAATAATTTTCCACATGATCTAGTTCTTCTACAATGGTTTTGCGCATTTTTTGAGATCCTTTTCGATTTATCATATAAATGCTAAGCAAAATTAGGACTAATCCAGAAAATAATGAGATCGTGAATGGTTCACCAAGGAATAATGTACCGATTCCAACAGAAATAAGCGGGACTAAAAAGGTAAACGAGCTAACCTTGCTTGATTCACCCGAATTCATTAATTTAAAATAAACTGCTGTGGCTCCTGTAACCCCTAGTATGGCACCATATAATAAACTAGAAACATATGGGACATTCCATACAATTTCTGATAGGCCCTCTCCCGTACCGAGACCAATACCGCTTAAAATGACTCCACCAAAAATATTCTGTAGCGCAACCAGCCATAAACCATCTACCTGACTGCTTGTTTTTTTCACATATACAACACCGACGGCCCATCCAGCTCCTGTTACGAACGCCAAAATAATACCAAGAATACTAATATTCCCCGATATTCCATCAAGACTCACAACTACAACACCAATAAACCCAATGATCATTCCAGCTATTTTTATCGGTGACAATGATTCCTTCAGCCATAACCATGCAAGGAGTACGACAAGTACCGGCTGCAAATACACAATGACTGAAAATAATCCAGAAGGCAAAAATTGCAATCCAAAGGTTTGAACTCCGTTAAAGATCATAATATTAAAAAAAGAAGAAATCATATAAATCGGCCATGTTTTCTTCCATTGAATTTTTCTCCACCCAGGAAGAAGGACGAACGCCAGCATAATCCCACCTAATAATGTACGCATACCCGCAAATAGAAATGGCGGAGTATATTCAAGTGCTATTTTATAAATGGGCCAGCATAATCCCCAAATAAGTACGACAAAAGCAATAGCAAAGGCTGCTTTTGGTTTGGACATTTTTCCCATTATCCTTGTTCCTTCTTTCTAGTCGTCTTTAATTATTATAAATTTAATATTATAAGTGAAAACTTCTATTATTTCTATCAATTAACATTGTATTAACGGTTTCATATAGAAAAAGGAGTGTATTGCCTTTTGACAGTACCCTCCTTTGTTCTCTATCTATTAATCTGCAATGATCAGCAGTCTTTCCTCTACTTCTTGCTCTGTCAATCCATGTTCAGCCTTGTATCGATTTCGCGGGTGAGTGCGGCATTCTGAAGAACAGCTGCGCAAATATTTATGTTCATTTTCCTCAGAGCAGATAATTTTTTTGTTACATTCTGGATTCGCACAATTTACATACCGCTCACAAGGTTCGCCTGTAAAGTAATCACGTCCGACAACCACATGCTCTTTTTGATTAACCGGTACTCCAATTCTTTCATCAAACACATAAAGCTGACCGTCCCACAGTTCTCCTTGAACTTCCGGATCCTTACCGTACGTGACAATTCCCCCGCCCAATTGGGAAACATCCTTAAAGCCCTCTTTCAATAACCAGCCGGAGAATTTTTCACAACGAATCCCTCCGGTGCAATACGTAACAATTTTTTTATCCTCTAACAAATCTTTATTTTCACGGACCCATTGCGGAAGATCGCGGAAATTCTGGACATCCGGTCTGATGGCCCCTCTAAAATGGCCCAAATCATATTCATAATCATTTCTTGCATCAAGGATGACAGTATCTTCATCATTGATGCTTTCGTAAAATTCTTGTGGTGTTAAATGTTTACCTGTTAGTTCATTTGGATTTACATCATCCTCTAATCGCAGCGTAACAAGCTCATTGCGATAACGAACCTTTAATTTTGGAAATGCATGTTTATCTGCTTCATCTATTTTAAATATCATATCAGTAAAACGAGAATCCATCTTCATTGTCTCCATGTAGCGGTCCGTTTGTTCCACTGTTCCGGAAACTGTTCCATTAATCCCCTCACCAGCAATGATAATTCTTCCCTTTAATTCAAGTTCCTGACAAAGGTTTTTGTGTTCCTGCGTAAACTCCTCAGGATCATTTATTGGTACATACATATAGTACAATAGCACTCTATAAGGTTTTTGCTCCATTTCAATTATTCCACCTATCATTTTATATTTGCAAGATATAACTATATACATAGGTTTTATATTAGATATTCTTACCGAACTTTAGTATATCAGAAAAATAGTATTTGGAGGTGTTATACGCTTATCATTTTTTCAAAAGATATAAGTAAATGATGGAATATGCATCTTGTTTTGTATCCTTCATGATAATTGTTATGATTATATAGCAATATAAATGAAAGGATGAATGAGATTGGCAAATATAAATATACCGGTTTCTATCTTAAACCTTGTTCCGATTCGCAAAGGTCAAAATGCGAAACAAGCCATTGATTCCATGGTTGAACTTGCACGTGCCGCTGAAAAAATGGGGTATCGCAGATTTTGGATTGCTGAGCATCATAACGCACCAACACTCGTCAGTTCTGCAACCTCAATATTAATAAAACATACGTTAGAACATACAGAAAGCATTCCCGTTGGGTCTGGGGGGATTATGCTGCCAAATCATGCTCCATTAGTCGTAGCAGAGCAATTTGGTACAATGGCAACGATTTATCCTAACCGTGTCGAATTAGGACTTGGCAGGGCACCTGGTACGGACCGGCTGACTTCCAATGCATTAAGAAGATCTAGCGGACATGAATCTGTATATACCTTCCCTGATGACGTTCAATCACTTCTAACCTATTTCGGACCCGAAGATGTCCAAAGCTATGTAAAAGCACATCCAGGCGTCGGCACTCGAGTTCCGATCTATATTCTTGGCTCATCAACCGATTCAGCCTATTTAGCTGCCAAATTAGGACTGCCATATGTGTTTGCCTCCCACTTTGCACCGCAGCAAATGGCAGCGGCTATTTCAATTTACCGGGAAAAATTCCAGCCATCTCAATATCTCGATAAACCATATATGATGGTGTGTTTGAATGTAATCGCAGCAGAAACAGATGAAGAAGCAAACCTCTTAGCTACATCATTAGACCTCTTCTTCTTAAATGTAGTCAGAAGTGCTGCCATGCCATTAAGCCCTCCGGTTGAAAATATGGATGAATACTGGACTCCAATGGAGAAAGAAATGGTAAAATCAATGACAAGCGCTGTTTTGATGGGCAGTAAAGATACTATTCGTGCGCAGTTCACGAACTTCCAAGAGCAGTATCAAATCGATGAACTAATGGCAATTTCGTATATTTTTGATGAGGAAAAACAAACACGCTCTTATGAAATCCTGAAAGAAGTAGTGGATTGGAAATAGGTTTTGAGGTTATTTTACTGGTCACTAACAAGATCTTTTAGTGGCTGCTAACGAGATTTGTTAGTGACCTTTTTTGTTTCGATTCTTGTCCGGCTGCTATGGAAATACGACGCCCATTTGTTTTCTGGTTTCTTCTATAATTTCTGCTGTTATTAGTGAATTAGTATAGGTGTTAATCGTTGATTCGTATTTTCCTGCTTTAATCAGTTTAATGAATTCATCTGCTTCATAATACATAGAATGCTGTTGCGACTGTGACACATTCTCAACGATACCATTGCGATAATGTATTTCTACTTTTTCAATTGGATTCATTTTATCTATGACGATATTTCCATCCTCTCCTTGAATTTCTGACGGCAGAGATGAATCCGTTATTTTAGAAAACATCACGACTGCTTCCATTTCTGGATACGATAAGATGATACTTCCTTCCCCATCAACCCCAGACTCGAGAATATAGCCATTCGCTTTTATAGCTGTTGGTTTTCCAAACAGTACCACTAGTGGATAGATACAATAGATCCCGATATCCATAATGGATCCATTCGAAAAAGCAGGATTAAAGGCATTAAGTACGGTGCCTGCTTTATAAGCATCGTAACGGGAGCTATATTGACAGTAGCTTGCTGTAAAACGGCGAACCGTACCAATTTTATGTAAGTTTTCTTGAACCACCTTAAAGTTTGGCAATAAAGTTGTTTTTAAAGCCTCCATTAAAAGCACATTGTTTTCTTTAGCCGTGTGAATCATTTCTTTTACTTCAGCCGTATTCGATGCGAGGGGTTTTTCACATAATACATGTTTCTTATGCTTCATCAGCAGAATAGCCTGCTTTGCATGAAAGGAGTTCGGGCTGGCAATATAAACTGCGTCAATCGCATCACTCTTCGCCATTTCCTTTAAATCAGTAAATATTGTTTCAACACCATATTTTTGCGCAAATTCCGCCGCTCTTTCCTCTGAACGGGAATAGACAGCAGATAAAACAAAATCCTCCGCCATTGATGCTGCTTCAATAAAAGAATCCGTTATCCAATTTGTTCCAATTATTCCAAATTTAATCATTCATAAATCCTCCACCCATTTGTTTTAACTTAAGAAGACTTTAACGATTATATCAAAAAACGAACAGCACTATAAGCACTGTCCGTTTAAATTCTATTTTTTAGTTATATTTACACGACCTGAAAAAAAGGTAGCGCCGCCGCCCATATCTGACACGCGGTCTGGTGTTAAAGAGTTCACCAATTGATTTGCCCCATCGAGATTCTGCCATAGTCCTTGAGTTGCTACAACTCCTGGAAGTACGGTTTCGCCGACAGTGACTTTTAGCTCACATTCACCACGGTGATTCCAAACCTTTACAACATCTCCATCTTGGATATCTCGTTCCTTGGCATCCGCTACATTTATATGAAGAAGAGGTTCTTTTTCAAGGGCACGATGTTTGTCATTAATTGAGAAAGTTGAATTTAAGAAATTATGGTTTGGTGCTGGAACAAATGCAAACGGTAAATCCCCGTCATCTTGAAGCGGGATATAGGTAGGAAGTGGAGGATACCCGTCCTTTTCCATTCTCTTAGAATATAATTCAATTTTTCCGCTCGGTGTTTTAAGTCTGCCTGGAAGCAATGGTTTCATGTTTGCTTTTACATATTGCTTTTCCACTAATGCTTCATAAGTGATTCCTTCTAAATAAGGATTTCTTGGATAATCAAGTGACTTCGCGATCAGTTCTGCTTCCGTCTCCTGAAAAGCAGGTTCATCAAAGCCCATACCTTTTGCAAGAAGCTTAAAGACCTCTACATTTGACTTCGACTCCTCATATGGCTCGATGACCGGCTGTTGAATCTGCATATAATGATGCCAATACGATGCATAAAAATCAGTATTTTCATAGGACGAAGTTGCAGGTAAGATGATATCCGCGTACTTAGCTGTTTCCGTTAAAAATAAATCATGTACCACTACAAATAAATCCTCACGAAGCAGACCCTTTCTGACTTTATTTCCGTCAGGTGCCACAACCGCCGGGTTACTGCTGTAGATATAAAGTGATTTGATTGGCGGGTCCAGTGTTAGCAATGCTTCACCAATTTGATTCATATTTACCCGTCTTGTCTTTTTATTTTTTAATAGATCGGGACGCTGCAGGTAATAAGCATTATACTCTAAATAACCGGAATTCCCTTTAATTGCCCCGCCGCCTTTAACCATCCATTGTCCTGTCAGGGCTGGAAGACACGAAATCGTACGGATACACATTCCGCCATTATCGTGATGCTGCGGACCATTTCCAATCCGAATATAGGAAGGTGAGGTCGTTCCATACATACGAGCTAATGTATAAATATCTTCAATAGGTACCCCGGTAATGTTCGAGACTGTTTTAGGATCATATTGGATAACATGTTCGCGAAGTTCTTCATAACCAACTGTATATTGCTGCAAGAAAGCATGGTCAACCATATTTTCTTTAAATAAAATATGCATCATTCCTAATGCAAGAGCACTGTCTGTTCCCGGCATAATTGGTATAAACCAATCAGCAAACTTAGCTGTTTGATTTTTATGAACATCAATGACCACAATCTTTGCACCGTTTTGCTTACGGGCCTGCTGGGCCAATGCAATTTGATGCATATTTGTACTAACCGCATTGACTCCCCAGAAGATAATTAACTTAGAATGAACAGTATCCTCCGGATCAATACCGAAGCTTCCGCCCATTGTATATTGATATCCAACTCCACCTGCAACGGAACAGATGGTTCTGTCTAGACGTGTTGCACCCAAACGATTGAAGAAACGGCGATCCATTCCTTCTGCAGTCAGATTTCCCATATTCCCATAAAAGCTGTATGGAAGAATACTCTCGGGTCCATCTGATTCGATCAACTCTTTCCAATGAGAAGTAATAGTTTGAAGTGCTTCTTCCCAGCTAATTCGTTCAAACATACCTTCTCCTTTAGCACCAGTCCGTTTCATTGGATACTTTAAACGATTCTCATCATGAATACGAGCTGTCATATTTCTTACCTTGTTGCAGATATTTCCTTTTGTGACCGGATGATTGGGGTCACCCTCCACTTTTACGATTTTTCCATCCCTCTTATGAATGAGCAGTCCGCACTGATCAGGACAATCTAAAGAACAAACAGAAGGAAAGACGCCATCCGGCTGATTTATATAAGATGTCATGAATCATCACCACTTTTTAAATTAATATCTATCATTATACATTTATTCTAAAATACTAACTAGATATTGATTCCCACTATTTATTGGCGGTAAATATTAACAAATATATTTTTATTCTAAAAATGAAACCTTTTTTGTTTTCACTCGTAAATACTATACAATATAAGGGTGATGTAAAAATGATTTTAATACCTTTGTTTTACTTTCACCATTATATTTTATAAACAAACACATGGAGGGAATATAGTAAATGAAAAAGCTTTTATCAGCAGTACTTACAGCGGCATTACTCTTTTCGCCGATTGGAAATGTGGTTTTCCAAGATCACACCACAACAGTTGAAGCAAAAGGGTACAAGTCAGGTAAGAAAAGTTTTAACAGCAACAATAATAGCACAACTAACAACAATTCATTCTTCCAAAATAAAAAGAATGACACGACTACAACCAATAAATCTGCTGCGACACCTGCCAAACAGAGCGGCGGTTTAATGAAAGGACTTATGCTTGGTGGTCTTGCAGGTCTATTATTCGGCGGACTGTTTGCAAATATGGGGTTCTTAGGCTCTATTCTAGGGTTATTCGTTAATATTTTAGCAATTGTTGTTATCATTGCAGTGATTCGAAAAATTTTCACTCTATTCAAGAATAACAAGAAAAAAGAGGATCCGAATCCATGGAGAGGCTGATCATCTCTGAGCAGGATATCGTAAATGCTCTTTGTGTCTATATTTCTCGAAAAAAACAGATAAAGCCTGAAGAGGTTGAAATCGAACTGATGTATGACGATGATTATGGTTTTTCCGCAGAGGCTTATGCAAACGGGAGAAAACAAGTGCTCGTGACAATCAATATTATTGAAGCATTAAGACTATGGCTTGACGAATTCTTGAATAGAGATCCATACTCAGGAATTGAACTTGTACTAGACGACGAGGAAGGAATTATTGCAGTCATTGGTTAATTTGTGATTAAAGGGTTCATTCGAATACAAAATATAAAATTCATTAGTAATTTGCAACCATTTTGGTTGCTTTTTTGTTTAATTAAGGAATATTGTCGAACTACGCAAACAAAATCTTATATAATGTGTCAAACCCTTCCAATAAATTGGCTTTTTCCCACTTAGAATGCCCTGTCCATTTGTACATTTTCTAATATAATGTACTATCCTTTAAAAAGGAGGTGACATATTATGACAAAAGCACACCCTCCAAGACCACACCATCCGCCACACCATCCACCGCACCATCCGCCACACCATCCACCGCATCATCCACCGCACCATCATCCGCACCATAAACCACACCATAAACCACACCGTAAACCACACCGTAAACCACACCATAAACCGCACCATCATCCGCACCATCATCCGCACCATCATCCGCACCATCATCCGCACCATCATCGGCACCATCATCCGCACCATCATCCGCATCATCATCCGCACCATCATCCGCATCATCATCCGCACCATCATCCGCATCATCATCCGCATCATCATCCGCACCATCATCCGCATCATCCACCGCACCATCATCCGCATCATCATCCGCACGAGTAAAATATTAATTTAAGTAAAAGGGAATAAGCCAGATCTCAATGAAGAAGCTTTCCAACCGTGATGTTAATCACGGTTTCTTTATCAAATACACCTTTCAATTCCATCTTCCTAAAATTTTTAGTTTAACTTACCTCACTTACTGCACAGTTTTGATCTACTGCAAATACTATCATTGAACGGGTGCTTTAATTCAAAAGCCGAAATATAGAAAAATGCCCAAAGCCTTTTTGCCTCGAGCATTTTTTATATTGTTAATTTGCTTACTAATTAATTTGCTAATGTGATCGTGACTTCATAGTTTTATTTCAAAATAGAACCCCGTTCTCTTGCAATAGTCTTTTCTCTATGTGCTTATATTTAATCCATAAATTAAAAATCTCTCAGAAGGGTTTTGATTATATTTATCGGCAAGGATCACCTCCTGTTTCAATTCAAATGCTGTATCTTTTTCTAAAAAATAGATATAGTCTTCAGATGGATAATATAAAATCAAATCGATATTACGTTGTGCTTGTTCGAACGATAATAGTATATTGTTAATAACCTTCCTGAATATTTGGATCGAAAAAGGATTAAAAAAATAAAATCGATTATCGTTAGAGCTAATCTTGTACTCCTCAGCTAAGCAATTAAGAAAATGAATCCGCTCCAGGCTGTTTTTTCTATTTCTTACATAACCTTCATTATTTTTCAATGCTTCCTGATAAAAAATCGAGTTCATTTCAATACCTATCACGGTTGCATTAAATAAATGTTCGATAAAAAAGTTTAACCTGCCCTTACCGCAGCCAAAATCAACAATTCGGTCGCTGTTTTTTAATTCATATTGCTGGAATAAAGTCTCCAATGCACTATATGGAGTCGGCTCATATGGATGGTAATGAAAAGACTTATAAAAACGCTTCTGTTCTTCGCAAGTATGAATATTTAGCAACTTGTCATAGTATTGTTCATTCATTAATAATTCTCCTGCTAAGTTGATTTTTTTAGTCGACATTCTTAATCCTCCCTTTTATGTAAGAAATCTAGTAAATTACTTTACGAGGTTATGATACCTCTAGATGAAAGCATTTACAATTTACCTTACCTTTATTTCATATATTGTTCATCAATTCACATTAACTTTTTGGTCAAATCGATTTAATGACCTTTTGTGAAGCCTTGATAATTATAGATTTACTCCTTCTAAGAAAAATTAATCTATGAAAATACCAATTATCATTCATTTACAATTATAAAAATTGATGTGATATATCTTAATTTTCATTCATAAGATTGTAAATATTTTGCATTTACTATCAAAAAAGAACGGTCATCGTGATCTCCCACAATGACCGTTTACCAATCAACTTAAAGCGATCGAAATATATTTTGTTTCGAGGAATTCCTCTATTCCATGATGACCGCCCTCACGTCCTAATCCGCTTTGTTTATACCCGCCAAACGGAGCCTGGGCAACAGATGGTACGCCGTCATTTAAACCGACGATTCCATACTCGAGTTTTTCAGATACCTGAATAGCCTTGCTTAAACTTTCAGTAAACACATAGGCTGCTAATCCATACGGCGTATTATTTGCCCTTTGGATGACTTCTTCCATGCTTGTAAAAGTAGCAATAGGTGCCAGCGGACCAAATGTTTCTTCATTCATACAAAGCATGTCATCCGTTGCGTTTATTAAAACTGTAGGTTCGAAGAAAAATCCTCCATTTAACGCAAGCTTCTTTCCACCAGTTTCAATTCTGCCGCCTTTTTGAAGCGCATCATCAATATGATTTTCCATTTTCTTAATGGCTCTCTCATCAATTAATGGCCCAATTTGTGTCCCTGCTTCGAGCCCGTCTCCAACCTTCAAAGCATTTACTGCTGCCTTATATTTTTCTGAAAAAGTAGCAGCAATAGATTCATGAACATAGATTCTGTTCGCACATACACAGGTTTGTCCTGCATTTCGATATTTAGACGCAATGGCCTCAGAAACAGCTTTATCAATGTTTGCATCTTCAAAAACAATTAAAGGAGCATGTCCGCCTAATTCAAGCGACACTTTTTTTACCGTATCGGCAGCTCCGCGCATTAACGTTTTCCCCACTTCAGTTGAACCGGTAAACGTTATTTTTCTTACTCGATCGTCTTGAAGCCATGCCTCACCAATTGCCTTTGCATTACCTGTAATAACGTTAAACACGCCCTTTGGAATGCCTGCTTGTTCAGCTAATTGTGCTAATTTGAATGCGGTAAGCGGCGTCAGTTCAGCTGGTTTAACAACCGCAGTACAGCCTGCTGCCATCGCTGGAGCCACCTTTCTGGTAATCATGGCAGCCGGAAAGTTCCAAGGTGTAATCGCTGCTACAACACCCACAGGCTGTTTCAATACAAGAAGACGTTTATTTTCATGTGAAGCAGGGATCGTTTCGCCATATATTCTTTTCCCTTCCTCTGCAAACCATGAAATAAAGCTATTCGCATAGGTTACTTCGCCAATGGCTTCCTGCAGCGGCTTCCCTTGCTCACGTGTCATGATTTCGCCAATCACTTCTTTTTCTTGATCAATTAATTTGTACCATTGCTGCAGAAGTTCTGCGCGCTCTGCTGCTGTTTTTTGGGACCAGCCGGCTAATGCCTCATATGCTGCGTCTACCGCCCTTTTTGCTTCGTCAGCTCCACAGTTTGGTACTGATGCAATAACTTCACCATTTGCTGGATTTACTACAGCTAGTAAGGTTGAATCGTCTGCCTCGATCCATTCTCCATTTACATATACGGGTTGAACTTTCATTTCGCCTGCTCCCTCCAAATAGAAGATTTTTTTATACAAAAGACATCATATAAACTTTTAATTGCCTAATTAACAAATAGTTATCTTCTTTCATTTTATAAAAATATCAAACATTTATCCAACAGTTAATTAAGATTTAACACAAAAATCAAAACACCACCCTATTCTCCAACAGGGTGGTGTTCATAGATTTATTAATTTAAAAATGAAGTATCAACTAATCCCGCTAACTCAGGTTCTTCTTTTAAGAAATTCTAATTCAAAAGATGATTTAGCAAATTGGTTTAATACATCTTCGTCTACTTCTGTAGTGTAATTGATACGATCCATTGCACTTGCCACAAGATCTTTATCAAACTCTTGTCATATTAACATGTTTATGTTATTTAAGCTTACTTTTTTATTACTCTAAATTCTTTAAATTTTAGCCTAAAATGGCTCATGGTTGTGTATCGTTTGACAGTATTATAAAATGACTTTGGAATTACTAGAGTGGAGCAAATTATTTACCACATTTTTGGGGAGATTAAAATCCAAAAGAAAGGAAGATTTTTAATGAAGATTTATAAATCGGTCATTGAATTAATTGGAAATACACCTATTGTCCAATTAAACAAGTTACCGGATTCAAACGGCGCTAATGTGTATATAAAATTGGAATCATTTAACCCCGGCGGCAGCGTTAAGGATCGTGCTGCGCTTAATATGATTGAACGTGCTGAAGCAGAAGGAAAGCTAATCCCGGGCAAAAGTACGATCATTGAACCGACATCCGGTAATACGGGAATAGGGATTACGATGGTGAGTGCGGTGAAAGGATACCGCTGTATTATTACCATGCCTGATAACGCTACACCAGAACGTGTCAAAATCATGAAAGCCTATGGAGCAGAAGTCATTTTAACTCCGGCTAATTTGCGAATGCAAGGAGCAATTGATGAGGCAAACCGATTGGCTGAGGATCTTCCCGACAGCTTCATCCCAATGCAGTTTGAAAATGAGGCAAATGCTGATGCCCACCGCGATACAACTGCTGTAGAAATCCTGGAAGCCTTTGAAGGAAAACTGGATGCCTTGGTATTAACTGCCGGAACGGGCGGAACCGTTACAGGAACCGGGGAAGAACTAAAAAAACAAATCCCGGATTTAAAAATATACGTCGTGGAGCCTGCCGGGTCACCGGTCCTCTCTGGAGGGAAACCAGGTCCGCATAAAATTCCTGGAACTGGTCCAGGGTTTATTCCAAAGATTTTAAATCGGGATATTTATGATGAAGTCCTGCTAATTGAAGATGAAGATGCCCAAGTAATGGCACGCCGTCTTGCTGCAGAAGAAGGAATTTTCGTTGGCGCATCTGGCGCAGCTTCTGCCCACTTTGCTGTCGAAGTAGCAAAAAAACTACCGCCTTCAGCAAGAGTTCTCTGCTTAGCTCCTGATACAGGGGAAAGATACCTATCATCTGATTTATTTCCAATTTAATAAATAAAATGAAAAGCCTGCCCTAAATGCATGTTCGTGAGTGCAACCGGGACAGGCTTTTTTTTTACAGTTATGTTGGTTCATTTTAAAAAGGCTGATCTCTCATACTTGACGCATTAATCTAATTCACGATTAACGGCAGAAGTAGAAACCATCACTTCTTGCTTCGGCACTCGAAGCAGTATAACGCCCCCAATAATAAATAAAATGACAAGACTAAAGACACCGCTGTTCGTACTTCCCGTGATTTGTGCAGCGACCCCGACCAATACCGGTCCGATTATCGCTGCAAACTTTCCAAAGATACTGTAAAAGCCAAAGAATTCATTTGATGATTCTTTCGGGACAAGTTTGGCGAAATAAGAACGGCTCATGGCCTGAATTCCTCCCTGTGAAGTCGCAACAAGCATTGCCAGCAGCCAAAAGTCTATAGAGGAATCTAAAAAATAGGCGTAACAGCAAATAAAAATATAAACAATGATCCCCACCATAATCATCGTCTTCTCGCTATATCTTCCGCCTAGTTTACCAAACAGGATGGTAAACGGCGCCGCTACAATCTGCGTAACAAACAAGACAATTAATAACGTGGTCGATGTAATGCCAAGGTCTGATCCAAATGCCGTCGACATATTAATGACCGTATGAACGCCATCAATATAGAAGAAATAGGCCAATAAAAATAAAAATAAAGGGCGGTATAATTTAATGTTTTTTACTGTTGAATACAGCTGTTTAAAACTTGTTGAAACTGGATTTGGAACACGTTCCTTGTAGTATTTTTGTTCCACATTTTTTAACATTGGAATGGTAAATATCCCCCACCATAATGCTGTAATGGCTATGGCAATCTGACTTGCTACTGTGGTTGATAACGGTATAATGCCTTGCTGAGACAATAAAATAATTCCAATTGAAACGATAAAAGGAATCGTACTGCCAACATAGCCAAGCGCAAATCCATTTGAAGAGATGCGGTCCATCCTTTCCTTGGTCGTCACATCAACAAGAAAGGCATCGTAGAAGACATTAGCCCCCGAAAAACCGAGCGACGTGACCACAAAACAAACCAATAAGAGCAGCCACTGATCACTAGGAACCACAGCCAGAAGCAGCGTAAAAAGGATTCCTAATGACGAAAAAATGACAAATAAACGTTTCTTATAGCCTTTGAAATCTGCAATTGTGCCTAAAATAGGGGCTAAAATAGAAATTAATAAAGTTGCAAATGAATTGGCATATCCCCAATAAGCCGTTGATGTCGAGGCCGCTATTCCTGCCTGCGTTGCCGAAGCTTTGAAATAAAGCGGAAATATTGCCGTGACGACAACCAGCGTGTATGCGGAGTTCGCCCAATCATAAAAAGCCCAACCACGTTCAGGTGCTGTCATTTTGCCCATAATCGATTCCTCCCAGGCAAGCTTTATAAAGCATTTTGTGCCTTGTCCCATTATTACTTTTATTCCTACTTTCAGTTTACTATGTATTTACTCAATATTATTTATATTTTGTAAAATATTCTTAAAATTTTCTCGAGTAACGAAAAAACAGCCCCGCACTCGATAAAAGTAGGGGCTGTTTTTTCATCCATTATACCATCACTTTACAAATATCATTTGTAAACTCAACCGGATCCTGAATTGGTAAACCTTCGATTAATAAGGCTTGATTGTATAGAAGATTAGTATACAACGCGAGTTTCTCTTGATCCTTTTCAAAGGCTGCTTTTAAGGATTGGAACACTTCGTGATGTGCATTAATTTCCAACACTTTATCTGCTTTAATACCTTGGCTGTCAGGCATCGCATTGAGGACCTTTTCCATTTCAATTGAAATTTCACCATCAGTAGATAGACAGACTGGATGAGTCTTTAATCTTTTAGAAATCCGAACATCTTTTACTTTACCAGCTAGGATATCCTTCATCTTTTCGAACAGATCCTTATTTTCATTCAATTCTTCATCTGTATTTGTTTGATCCTCTTCAATTCCGAGATCACCGCTTGAAACGGATTTGAATTCTTTTTCTTTATAAGTCATAAGCATCCTAATCGCAAACTCATCAATTTCATCTGTAAAATAAAGAATTTCATAGCCTTTATCTGCTACTAATTCTGTTTGCGGCAGCTTTTCAATCCGCTCATTAGAATCACCTGAAGCATAATAAATATATTTTTGGTCCTCAGGCATTCTAGATACATATTCATCAAGAGTAACCAGCTTTTTCTCTTTTGAAGAATAGAACATCAATAAGTCTTGCAAAACTTCTTTATGAGAACCGAAGTCACTGTATACTCCATATTTCAACTGTCTGCCGAAGGAATTGAAAAACTTCTCATACTTTTCTCGATCATTTTTCAATAAGCTTAAGAGCTCACTTTTAATCTTTTTGTTAATGTTTTTCTCAATTCGTTTTAACTGACGATCATGCTGGAGCATTTCCCTTGAGATATTTAAAGATAGATCTTCGGAATCGACCATACCCTTTACAAAGCTGAAATAGTCCGGCAGGAGATCCGCACATTTATTCATAATCAATACGCCATTGGAGTAAAGCTCTAATCCTTTTTCATATTCCTTAGAATAGTAATCAAATGGAATATTTTCCGGAATGAAAAGAATTGCATGATATCTTACCGCACCATCGACACTTGTATGAATCGTTTTTAACGGCTTGTCAAAACCATATCGCTTTTCATGATAGAACTTTTCATAATCTTCATCAGTAAGATCGTTTTTGTTCTTTTTCCAAATTGGAACCATACTATTAATCGTCTGTTCTTCTTTAAAATCTACATATTCATTTTCGCTGTCTTCTTTTGGCTTGCTTACAGTAACATCCATTTTAATTGGATAGCGAATAAAATCAGAATACTTCTTAATGATTTCTTTTAAACGGTATTCTTCTAAGAACTCTCCAAACTGGTCTTCCTCAGTATTATCTTTTATTTTCAAAATGATTTCCGTACCGACAGAATCCTTTTGCCATGGCTCAATCGTATACCCATCTGCACCTTCGGATTCCCACTTGTAGGCTTCGTCACTTCCCAATGCTTTACTTATGACAGTTACCACATCTGCAACCATAAAAGCAGCATAGAAACCAACACCAAATTGACCGATAATGTCATATCCATCTTTCAGCTCATTCTCTTTTTTGAATGCTAAAGAACCGCTCTTTGCAATAACACCCAGGTTATTTTCAAGCTCTTCCTTTGTCATTCCGATACCAGTATCAATAATTTTAAGGGTCCTGTTTTCTTTTTCTGCCTCGATTTTTATGTAGTAGCTATTCTGATCAAAACGTAAAGAGTCATCTGTCAAAGCTTTGTAATAAATCTTATCAATCGCATCACTGGCATTTGAAATTAACTCTCTTAAAAAAACCTCGCGATGAGTATAAATGGAATTAATCATCAAGTCTAGCAGCCTTTTAGATTCCGCCTGGAATTGTTTCTTTTCCATAAAAACATCTCCTTTCATAGCTAAGACTACGTGAACCATATGTTACGTAGTAGATTGTTGTAACAAATGAATTAGCACTCTACCCAATAGAGTGCTAATCGCGATATAATTTAAATAACATATCTATTTTCATGTGTCAATATTTTTGAAAAAATAACAGTCTAAATCTTATTCAGAGTACTTTCTAAACAAAAGCGTAGCGTTATGACCGCCAAATCCAAGGGAATTAGACAAAGCAATGTTAACATTCTTCTCCCTTGCCACATTCGGAACATAATCTAAATCCAGCTCTTCATCCTTTGTTTGGTAATGAATTGTAGGTGGAAGAATTCCATCTCTGATGCTTAAAAGAGAAAAGATCGCTTCAACGGCACCTGCAGCCCCTAGCATATGACCTGTCATGGATTTCGTAGAGCTGACAGACAGCTGATACGCATGCTCTTTAAAAACGGATTTAATGGCTTTTGTTTCATACAAGTCATTCAACGGAGTCGAGGTACCATGTGCATTGATATAATCGACTTGTTCCGGCAAAATATCAGCATCATTTAATGCTAATTGCATTGCCCGTGCAGCACCTTCCCCATCTGGTGCAGGCGATGTGATATGATAGGCATCCCCTGTGGCACCATAGCCGATCAGCTCGCCATAAATTTTCGCTCCGCGTGCTATGGCATGCTCTAATTCTTCTAAAATGATTATACCTGCACCTTCAGCAATAACGAAGCCATCGCGATTTTTATCAAACGGACGGCACGCTGTTTCGGGATCTGGATTTGTTGACAGTGCGGTCATGTTTGAAAATCCTGCGACCGTCATTTCCGTAATAGAAGCTTCCGTACCACCTGCAATCATAATATCTACACTACCTTTTTGTACCTCTCGAAATGCGTCACCAATGGAATTGGATCCGGAAGCACAAGCCGTTACAGAGCAATTGTTGATTCCTTTTGCACCTAATTCGATCGATACTCTTCCTGCAGCCATATCCGGTATAAACATTGGAATCGTAAATGGGTTCACCCTTCTTTGCCCTTTATCTAAAAACTTTCTATATTGTTCTTCAAATTCACCCAAACCGCCAATACCTGAACCAATCCATACACCAATACGCTCAGGGTCCACATTTTCACCGATCTGAAGAGCGGCATCCGCAGCAGCCATTTTGCTGGCCGCAACAGCAAGCTGACTAAAGCGCCCCATTCTTCTAACTTCTTTTCGATCAATAAACTCTTCTGGAACAAAGTCTTTTACTTCTCCTGCAAGTTTTACATCTACTTTTTCCACATCAATACGGACTGCAGGCGCAATTCCTGAGTGACCTTTTTTAATATTTTCCCATGCTGTTACAGCATCATTTCCTACTGGAGTAACAGCTCCAATACCTGTAATGACAACTCTTTTTTTCATTTATACTATCTCCCTATTATTAATATATTTATTGTAACCCGCGATACTCTTGATTTCAAAAGGACAGTAGAGGATGGAAAATATTTCGAATTTATTTTAAAATTCTAGCATTTTTTCCATTAGTTATATATATTTATTTATTTAATACTCGCTTCCTTCTATCCTTTTCTTACATATTCATTTTCATTATAATAAGACTATTCACTATATTACATTGGTTTAACCTTTTCAATCTCTGATTTTTTAAATATATTACTTTATTGGAGGTACTATGAATTACAAATTATTTCCACTGGGTGATCAAGGAGTTATTATCGAACTAGGAAATACTATCTCTACGATTACACATCAAAAAATACAAATGATTTCTTCATACCTTCAAGATTTTCCTGTTGAATGGATGATTGAATATATTCCTGCATTTACAACTTTGACCATCTTTTATCATCCAATGAAAATCGAACGTCTCACACAGGGACGAAAACTCCCCTACCATTATGTTTGCGAACAGCTAATCACGTTATTATCCAGTATTGGACTAGATCAAACATTTGAATCAAGAATGATTGAAATCCCTGTTTGCTATGGCGGAGAATATGGACCAGACCTAGAAATCGTTGCTGAATTCAATCACAAAACACCGGAAGAAGTGATTCAAATCCATACCTCTGGTGATTATGTCGTCTATATGATCGGTTTTGCACCCGGATTCCCTTACCTAGGTGGAATGTCAGATAGAATCGCTGCACCTAGAAGAAAAACACCAAGATTACAGATACCTGCCCGTTCAGTCGGAATTGCAGGGAACCAAACCGGCATTTATCCACTTGAAACACCCGGAGGATGGCAAATCATTGGCCGTACACCGTTTTTCTTGTTTCACCTTAATCAAGACCCTCCTACTCTATTAAAAGCAGGTGATAGAATTAAATTTACCAGCATCTCCTGCGCGGAGTTCAAAGAAAGAGAGGCAAAAGAAAAGCATGATTACAATCACTAAACCCGGCCTTCTTTCCACTATTCAAGACCTTGGACGGTTTGGCTATCAAAAATACGGCGTTATTACAAGTGGTGCGATGGATTCCCTTTCCCATCGATTAGCGAATCTATTAGTAGGTAATGAAGAAAATAAACCAACGATTGAAATGACTTTTCTTGGACCCAACGTTCAGTTTCAGGAGGATGCTTTAATTGCTATCTGCGGCGGGGACCTATCACCTACTATTCAAGACCGGCCTGTCCCTATGTGGCGTCCAGTCCTTGTAAAAAAAGGAGCCGTACTCAAATTTGGATACGCTAAAACTGGCACCCGTTCATATCTTGCAGTAGCGGGAGGGTTTTCAATCCCCTCTATTATGAATAGTACTTCCACTTATTTACGTGCTAATTTAGGAGGCTTTCATGGACGCGCCTTACAGGCAGGAGACAAAATCGCGTTTGCTGAAAAGTCACACCAGTCCAGTAAGCTGATAAAAAAATTGATCAATATGGACCGAAACCTGCCCTTTGTTGAAATGAACTGGTCTATTTCTTCAGAACTTATCCCAAAGCTGGAAAAGAATCCTGTTTTCCGTGTCATGAAAGGGCGGCAATATCAGCTTTTTACAAAAGAAAGTCAGGAATGGTTATGGACGGAACCTTTTCAAATTAGCCCTCAGTCTGACCGAATGGGTTACCGGTTAAAAGGACCTATGCTACGCCTAGAGAAGGCCATTGAAATGTTATCTGAAGCCGTCACATTCGGTACCATTCAAGTACCTGCTGACGGGAACCCGATTATCCTTATGGCTGATCGGCAAACAACCGGCGGTTATCCTAAGATAGGCGAAATTGCTTCTGTTGATTTGCCATTACTTGCCCAAGTTAAACCAAATGATACGATTCATTTTACCAATATTACGCCGGAGGAAGCACAATTGCTTTATCTGGAAAGAGAGAAAAAAATCAAACAGCTTAAATATGGGATTTATCATTTATAAGGAGGAAATCGTCATGCACGTAATTGATATAAATTGTGATATGGGGGAAAGCTTTGGTGCTTATAGCATAGGATATGATGAAGAAATACTGAATTATGTTACATCAGCAAATATTGCCTGCGGTTTTCATGCGGGTGATCCCGCAACGATGAGAAAAACAGTCCAGCTTGCTCTAGAAAAGAATGTCGGGATCGGAGTACATCCCGGCTTTCAGGACTTAGTTGGTTTTGGTAGAAGAGAAATGAAGATTTCACCTCAAGAAACTTATGATATTATCGTTTATCAAATTGGTGCACTATACGGCTTTGTAAGGGCCGAAGGCGGAAAACTGCAGCACGTAAAGCCGCACGGCGCCCTATATAATATGGCTGCTAAGGATAAAGCTTTATCAAAAGCCATTGCAGAAGCCATCTATAAAATAGACCCGGAATTGATTCTCTTTGGTTTAGCTGGCAGTGAATTAATCGAGGCTGGGAAGAAAATTGGACTGCGTACAGCAAATGAGGTGTTTTCAGATCGCACTTATCAACAGGATGGCTCCTTAACACCCCGTTCCCATCCAAATGCTCTCATTATTGACAGCCAAGAAGCAGATAACCAAGTCATTACAATGGTGAAGGAAGAAAAGGTGCGTACACTCCAAGGGATGGATCTCTCAATTCAGGCAGATACCGTCTGTATTCATAGCGACACGAAAGGGGCTTTAGAATTTGCTAAATCCTTATCCGTATCATTAAAAGAAGCTGATATTAGACTGACAAAAATCAGTGACTACAAATAATAGTGAAACATGATCTCCATATAAGGGGCTGTCCAATTGGGACAGCCCCTTCTTAATACGGTAATTCTTTAATTATATATGTATTTCAAACAAACTTTTGAAATATATGTGTCATATTTTCGACAAAATCCAATATTCCCTCACTCATTACAAAAGAAATGGTAAAATATACCCAAACAAATCAGAGGTTATCTATCATGAGATCAACACGGCCATTGTTGTTTCTTATTTTTATGATCATATTGTCTGGATACAATACATCTCCTTCCGAAGAAAAGAATAAACATGAAACAAATAGTGAATTACCGGTGATCTCAATTATCGCTGATTCAGAGCAATCACTTGCATTGTTTCAAATGGAGAAAAAAAATATTGAAGAAAAGTTTGGTGTTCGTATAGAATACCATTATCCAGACAGATTGAATGATAATCTTGAAGATTTTTTATTTGCCAGCAAAAAAAACTACGATATTTATATGATCTTTCCTGGTAAAATGCCGGAATATGTAACAAGAGATATGCTGCTGCCGCTTGATTCATATATCGAAAATACAAAAGATTTCGATGATCTATTACCCGTCTACCGAAATCTTTATATGAATTTTGACGGGCACGATTATGGAATGGTTTATGATGGGGATACACATTTGTTATTCTATCGAGCAGATATCTTTAAAAAATATAATGATGAGTACAAAGAAGAATATGGAAAAAACATAGAGTCGCCTTCAACATGGGAGGAATATGACCAAATTGCTAAATTCCTAACAAGAGATCTAAACAACGACGGAAAAGCGGTTTTATATGGCACTGCGATTTTTGGCAGAGATGCTAAAAGATACATTTGGTTTGCTGAACGTTATAACTCTATGGGAGGACAGTATTTTGATGAAGAGATGAATCCACTTATCCAAAATGAATTAGCGGTTATAGCATTACAAGATTTAATTGATCTGAATGACAGTGGAGCTACTCCCCCAAATTCCATGTATGATTGGATTGATTTAAATAACGCTTTTCTCCATGGCAACCTCGCCATGGTCGTTCAATGGAGTGACACTTCTCGTTTTTCTTTTGATCATAAAACATGGGATTCTCAAGTTGAAAATAAAATTGACTGGACTTCGGTGCCTGCGCAAGATCCTGATCAGCCTAAAGGAGGGATCTGGATTGGCCGTGTTTTAGGAATTTCCAAGCAATCACCAAATCCTGATAAAGCGTGGGAAATTATCTCTTATATTACATCAAAGGAGATTAGTAAAAAAGGACTTTCATCAAAAGAAACCATTAACGACCCATTTCGTTACAGTCATTTTACCACTGTTGGAAAAGGAGCATTCCCATTAGTTGAAATGAACGAAGATTTTCTTAACACAGTAAAGTCAAGCTTATACAACCCAAATGCTGATTTGATGATTCCAAGCGGATGGGAATACATGCAAGCACTTGATGAAAATATACACAAAGCATTAATTCATAATTTAACTGCCGAGGAAACTTTACAATTAACCGCCGCTGAATGGAATGATATTACGGAACAATACGGACGTAATGGACAGTCCGACCATTACAGACAATGGCTCAACCTCCTCAAGGAGGTAGGTAAGAATGAAATGGAATAAGGGATTAGTTGTCCAATTCTGGCTGGCCATGAACAGTCTTGTTTTAACTGGTGTTCTCACCATTAGTATGCTTTATCTCTGGCTGGAAACAACACATCTGGAGGAAGCCTTAAAAAATGAAGGCATAACTGCAGCTAAAACACTAAACTCAGCTATTGGATTATCTATGCTTGAAGGGGATTATTCCAACTTAAGTCCTCTAACGTATTCTTTGCAGTCTGAACCAAATATAGCTTATGTCATTATCAGGGATAAAGAAGGAAACACCGTTAATCAAAAAGGTGAAACAACTTTAGGAAATTTAATAATTGAAAAACTCCCTATCGAATACTATAAAGAAAACGTTGGAGAAGTTGAAATCGGTCTAAAAACGACTGCCCTGGAAAAACAACAAAAAATAGTCCTATTTGAAACAATTATTACAGTTATTATTTATTCGATTCTGTCTTTGATCTTTTCCTATGTGATTAGCAGGAGATTGACTGCTCCTATCAAAAAATTGATATCGGCAACGAAGCAATTATCAAAAGGATACCGAAATGTAGATGCGTTAGAGAAAAAAGGTGTAATTGAAATACAACAATTAGCCATTGAGTTTAATAAAATGGCCAAAACCATCCAAAACCATGAAGAAATCTTAGTCAATAAAATTAACAATGCAACGAAGGATTTATCCAACAAAGTAGCCATGCTAGAAGTATTCGACAGTATTTCAAATTCTGTCTTAGAAGACGATGTTCAAAGTTCAGAAGTCATCAAATCAACCTTGGTCAATATTCAAAAGTATATGGGAGTAGAGCATATTTCATTAACAGTTATGAACCAGCAAAAGAAACTGGAAGTACACAAACTCGAACAGTATAATATTATTTCTTCCTTTATACTGCAATTGGAAGACACATGTTTTATTTATGCTATCGACCATAAGCAAATCATTGTACGTAATCACTTTCAATTATATAATGGTTCCTATTTTGAACAGGCACTTTTGAAAGAAGGAATGAACTCATTATTAATACTGCCAATTATCGCAAAAAATACGGCCATTGGCACATTAAATATTGCAAGCACAGAAGAAAACTATTTTTCAGAAGATATTATCGAACAGCTGCAACCCTTTACAAATCACATAGCCCTTGCATTTGATAGGGTTGCAGCATATGAATCATTACACAAGTCTGCCTATCATGATTATTTAACAGGCTTACCAAATTTCCGTTTATTCAAAATGTATGTACAGGATGCGATAGAAAAAGCTAAACAAAACAATACTTTGGCAGCCATTTTGTTTTTAGACCTCGATCGATTCAAAGCAGTCAATGACACATTTGGTCATGCAACAGGAGACCTTTTATTAAGGCATATTTCAAAACAAATTGTATCTTGCTTAGATGAAAGTGATACTGTTTCCCGCATAGGCGGTGATGAATTTACCATTCTATTACCACTTTTACTAGACCATACTGAACCCATCCTGGTTGCAGAAAAAATTATGAAGGCTTTAGAAAATCCCGTCATCATTAAAGGCTATAAAATTCCTATATCAACAAGTATAGGCATTTCCTTTTATCCAAAGGATGGTAACGATGCGGATACTTTAATAAAACTAGCTGATCACGCAATGTATAAAGTGAAACAGCACGAAAAAAATAATTACGCTATTTATTCAAGACAAGATGATAAATATTTCGGAAATCAAATCGTCCTGGAGAATAGCATCCGTAAAGCCATTAATAACGATGAACTTGTTGTTTATTATCAACCGAAAATTAATATACAGAATGGCAGAGTCTCTGGTGTGGAAGCATTAGTTCGCTGGATTCATCCAGAAAAAGGGCTGATTCCACCGCAGACCTTTATTCCACAAGCTGAAGAAACCGGGCTCATTATTTCGATTGGAGAGTTTGTTTTACTACAAGCATGTCATCAATGTGTTACATGGCAAAAGATGGGACTTCCTCCTATACCTGTTTCTGTCAATCTATCTCCGCATCAGTTTTTACAAGCATCACTAGTCAGTAATATTGAAAAGATCATTAAAAAGACCGGCATAAACCCTGAACTTTTAGAACTGGAAATTACTGAAAGTATGTCAATGGATATTAACCGATCCATTGTTATCTTACAAGAATTGAAAGATTTAGGGGTTCATATCGTTGTTGATGATTTTGGGACCGGTTATAGCTCACTTAACTATTTACGAAAATTACCTATTGATACTGTAAAAATTGATAAAACCTTTATTAATGACATGACTATCGATCAAAATAACGAGGCAATTGTAGCGACAATTATTACGATGGCTCATAATTTAAAGTTAACCGTTACAGCTGAAGGTGCAGAGACCGAGGAACAAGTTAAATATTTAAAAAGATATCTCTGTGACAATGTTCAGGGCTATTACTTCAGCAAACCATTACCAGCCACTGAATTTGAAACCTTGTACTCTCAACTCGTAATGGAAGCACAAAAAACTATACTGTTATATGCTTAAGAACCTAATATACTTAGGTTCTTTTTATTAGCTGTACAAAAAGACCTTCAGGTTATTCTTTTGATCGATTGTAGCTAATAAGATATGATGTAATTCAACGTTGTAGCTTGATTTAATCCTCTCTTTTAACCACTCTTCATCCTTTCCAATCTCATGTAATACATAAATATTCAGCTTACCTTCTTTAATAACAGTTCGAGGAAAAGAGAAGGGTTTTGTTTGTATTTTCATATCTGCTTTGGTTATCGTTTGTTGTTGAGGATTTAAAAAGATAGAAATCGTTCCATCCGGCTCCCATAAAGCTAGAGAAACATGATGCACCTCTGACACTTTCTGCTTTCTTATTTCTGATAAAAGTACATCGAGCGATATCCTGGCTTTCGCTAGATTTTTATAAATAATTTGACTATCTTTTATTAATGGAAAGGCTTGGCCATGCAAAAGATTTCTAATGCCTTGAAATTTCAAAATTAATAAGATCGTACATAGATACAATATGATTAAAGCAGACATCGAAATCATCGATCCCTTTAATCCTAAATGTTCATCCGATAATGGATGCGCCATGATATTTCCGATAATTAATGCCATGACAAAATCAATTAATCTTAGTTGAGAAATGGAACGCTGTCCCATTATTTTTGCTGATAACAGCAAAAATAAGTAGGTAACAACAGCTCTTAACACCCACTGCAAGGTTGTTAGAGATTCTTGACCATGAAAGAACTCCATTGTATCCCCCCTCCCTTAAAATTTGCATGTTTATTTTCCCCAATTGGAGTTATGTTATTTCGAAAATAAAAAAGCAGACTTTTTTTATGTCTGCTTTTTACATTTATAAAATTTATCGTTTTCCGACAGAAGACTCCCACTTCAAGGAATGTGAAGGGTGTAGCCCAATGAGAAAGTGGGAGATGAATGTCGGTTGGCGATAGCCAAAACATATGTTTGCATGGTATAATTTCCCTGTACAAGTTGTTCTTTGAAAACTGGATATATAGGGTTGTGACAAGAAAGGCTTTGTCACGTAAAATATCCAAGCATCATTCGCCCTGCACGTATCGAAGTAGCGAAAACCAAGCAGAGTAGAGCGTGCAGTGAGTTCAAATGTACAAGATAGTATCGCCGCAGGAGGCTACAAAGCCATCTGTACTGCTAACTGTCGGTGCGACAGGGATAGCCTGCTAAATAACTGGTGGATACACCAGTGTTCGCAGGAATCTCCATCTCAAGTTTCGTTAGAAATTAAGGTGGAGTAGTTCAATTCAGTACATTCACTAATGTTCCAATTTGTTCAACCGTAACTTTAACTTCATCCCCTGATTTCAGCCATTCCTGTTGGTCTTCCGGATAACCTAGCACAACTCCCTCTGGTGTTCCAGAGAAAATGATATCTCCCGGCTTTAACGTCATGTGTTCAGAAATATAGCTGATAAGCGTTGCACAATCAAAAATCATATCACGAGTGTTGGCTGACTGCTTTACAACACCATTTACTTTACATTCAATATTTAGGTTGTTTGGATCTATTTCATCTGCTGTCACTAAATAAGGACCTACTGGACCAAAGTTATCAAGGGTTTTTCCAAGCAGCCACTGTCCGCTGCGGAATTGCAAATCTCTTGCAGACAAGTCATTTCCAACCGTATAGCCAAACACATAGGATAGAGCTTCATCCTTTGACACATTCGCTGCTTCTTTGCCAATTACAATGACAAGTTCTACTTCATAATCAAATTTCTCAGCACTTTTCGGCAATACAATCGTTTGATTATGCGCAGCCAATGCATTATTAAATTTGCTAAAAAGTACAGGTGATGTAGGTATGTCCATACTCGATTCTTTTGCATGGTCCACATAATTTAAACCGACACAAATTATTTTTTCCGGATTTGTTACAGATGGTGCATATACTAATTCTTCTTCTGAAAGATATGATATTTCCCTTTCACACAATTCGCTTAACTGCCTAATCCCCTTTTCACCTGCAGCAATCACATCTTCTATTTTCGTTGGAACTTCAAGGGCAAAAGTTTTAGCAGCTTGTTCTACATCGATAATTCCATTTTCTGTTTTAATACCTAAGCGTGTGGTATTTCCAGCTTTAAAATTGATAAATCTCACCTTAAGTCCTCATTTCATTTTGTATTTACTTTTGATTTATTAAAAATCAGTATATTACATAATTCTACTGACATTAGGGTAATCCCTTCATAACTTTACTGGATTTTGTGCTTGATATTAATAAGAAAATACAGTTCATTTGTTGGATTCTAATAGGATTAGTATTATTTTAATAATAAGAAGTTTATTATGTTAGGTTATGTTCATTTAAAACGAGATGGAGAGTGATTTTTGTATGATGGTTTTTGAAGCCATTCAAAAAAGACGAGAAATAACTCATTATATCCAAAAGCCGATAGCAAGTGAGGAACTGGAGCAAATATTACAAGCTGCCTATTTAGCTCCGGCAGGAAATAATCTTCCATCAAGGGAATTTATTTTAGTAACTGAGCGTGATTCGTTACAGCATTTATCACAAGCTACACCGTTTGTACCTTGGCTTTCAGATGCTGCAGCAGCAATTGTCATTACTGGACGTCCAGATATCAGCAAATATTGGCTGCAGGATTCATCCATTGCCAGTGGTTTTATTTGGCTGTCAGCAATCGAATTGGGAATCGGTGCTGCCTTTGGTGCGATTTATCACTCCGAGGATCAGGATGAGTCTGAGAAAAGAGAGAACTTTGTTAGAGAACATCTCCAAATCCCAAGTGACAGACGCGTTGTTGCCATATTAGGATTAGGCTATCCAGAAAAAGAACCACCTGCTAAAACATTATTACCAAGAGAATCAATTGTACACTACGGTAAGTTTGGCAAATAACTCTTTGCAGCATCCTGCCTGCTGATTACACAGAAAGTAAATATCATTTACAACAACTATCTATTAAATTTATAATCAAATTAGAATTTGGTATGCATTTGTCATGCTAATTACCACTCACCTTCATTGAAGGCGGGTGGTTTTTATTGTGTATTTAGTAAGGAGGAAATTATGAGTATATGGAAATATGGTCTCCTTGTATTTCTTGGAGGCTGCTCTTATGGTGTTGTTTCAACATTTGTTAAACTCGCATATTCCGAGGGCTTTAATGTAAGTGATATAACGGGAACACAGTATTTTTTTGGCGCGATCATGTTATGGATTCTTTCCATGTTTATTCAAAAAAACAAATTAAGTATAAAGCAAATTTTGATTTTGCTTATAAGCGGAACACCAATGGGGTTAACCGGTATTTTTTATAATCAATCGCTCAAATATATCGATGCTTCATTAGCCATTATACTATTACTTCAATTCACTTGGGTTGGAATCATTTTACAATTTCTTTTGGATAAAACAGTTCCAAGTCGAAAAAACTTGAATGCTACCACAGTGATCCTTATTGGCTCTGTGCTTGCTTCAGGAGTTTTGTATAATAGTATCTCTTTTTCGCTAATTGGATTATGCTGGGGATTACTTTCAGCCATATCTTTTGCATCCTTTATCTATATTAGCGGACGCTCAAGCATACCCATCCATCCTATTCGAAAGAGCGCAATTATGACCAGCGGAGCAACAATTCTTGTGTTTTTCATTTTACCGCCAACCTTTATCTTGAATGGCTCACTAATGGATGGTTTGCTTACATTTGCCCTGTTCTTTGCATTTTTCGGTTCATTTCTCCCTCCGCTTCTGTTTAATATCGGGATGCCAAAGGTCGGCAGTGGACTCGGGAACATCTTAAGCGCATCAGAATTACCTACTGCCGTAACTATGTCAACACTTATTCTTAAGGAAAGTGTTACCCTCTCCCAATGGATAGGTGTTACCATCATTCTAATTGGAATTGCCTATCCTAATCTGCAAATGGTGCAAAAATTGTACAATAAAAAAATGAAAGGAAGTTAGATTCCTTCCTCTCATTTTTAATAGATTAATAATTTCTAAAGCAATGTAATAGACTTTTTAGTAACGCTTTCTTTTTGATGAACCAGGAATACCCATTTCTTCCCGGTACTTTGCAACGGTCCGGCGGGAAATCTGTATTCCATTTTTCATGAGTAATTCGACAATCTTTTGATCTGAAATTGGTTTTTCTTTATTTTCTTTATCAATCAGGTCCTTTATTTGTTCCTTAATTACCACAGATGATTCACTATCCATACTGTTACGTCTTGAAAGGCCTGTTGAAAACAAGTCCTTTACTTTAAAAAGTCCATGTGGTGTCTGGATATACTTATTACTTGTTGCCCTGCTGATGGTCGACTCATGAAAGCCAAGCTGTTCAGATAAATCCTTTAAGGTCATAGGTTTTAATTTGGTCATTCCATAATGGAAAAAATCCTTCTGCATCTCTAATATCGCTTCAGTCACCTTATAAAGCGTATATTTTCTTTGCGAAATGCCATTCATTAGCATAGTTATTTCATGTTGTTTCTTTTTAATATAATCCTCTGCCATTTTCACAGTATTATTCTTATAAATAGGATGAATAGAAATTTGAGGAATCATACTATCATTAACAATAATTATATGTTCATCATTTACTTTTTCTACTATTACATCAGGAATAATATATTGTGTCATTTCATGATGATATTCACTGCATGGGCGGGGATTTAAAGATTTAATAAAATCAGCTGCTTCTTGAATATCCTGTACGGTTACATTAAATTGTTTGGCCATTTTATGATAGCGGTTTGCAGCTAAATCTTCCATATGGTGTTCAATGATAGGATAGGCTAATGGGTGGGAATCTTGTTGTGATTCGGTTTGAATCAAAAGACATTCTTTTAGATTTCTAGCTCCTACTCCTACTGGGTCTAGCGTTTGTAAAATAAAAACAGCTTCCTCCATTTCTTCCATTGATACAGATAAAATTTGAGCGGCATTCACTGGCTCTATTTCCAAATAACCATGTTGATTTAAATGACCAATTAAAAATTTCAAGATGTTTTTCTGACCTTCATTAATTTTAGCGTGTGTCATGATCTGCTCAAGTAAATGCTTTTCAAGAGTAATTACAGTATCCGAGTAATGAATAATAGGATCATAGTCCTTATCACTGTTAGAAGTACCGGAAGATACGCTTGTTTGATTATAGTTACGAGTCACAAAATCCATACTGATATTTTCTTTTATATCTAAAAGGGGGTTTTCAACTGCCTGTTGTTTTAAGAAATCGATTAGTTCATATGCAGAGTATTGTAGAATATTAATCGATTGCCTAAGCTCAGGTGTCAACGTCAGCTTTAGGGTTTGATATTGATTTAAATTCATTCCTAATTGCATATTACTCACCTATTATTCTGAAAATTTTTAATTATTAAAATAATATTTATAAAACTATAATAACTTATTTTTCATCATATGAATAGTACTATTTGAGTTTTTCAAAAGAGAAAAATGTCGAAATGTTATTTATTCAATCACAAAAAAGAAAAACCTGTTAAATGGCTTACAGGTTTTTCATAGGTACTTGAAAACAGTAATCTATCATACTTTATACAATTCGATTCGTTCTATTATTTATTTATGACTGTTTCATTTAACTGTATTTCTTCTGTATTCAAAACAGAATGTTCTTTTTTACGATAGAACAGGAAGTAAGAACCAATGACAAGAGCAGTTAACAGAGATGTTAACAGGAATTGCATTCTCATTGAATCAATAAAAGCCTGGGCAGCAAAAATGGCAAATAAGACAAAGATCGTTGCATAAGTCAAATATGGGAACAGCCACATTTTCACTACCAGTTTTTCAGGATTGT
This sequence comes from Niallia oryzisoli, assembly GCF_036670025.1. Taxonomy (NCBI): domain Bacteria; kingdom Bacillati; phylum Bacillota; class Bacilli; order Caryophanales; family Bacillaceae; genus Niallia; species Niallia oryzisoli. The sequence goes on from NZ_CP137640.1 coordinate 4,470,798, forward strand.
TTTTTTCCATTCTCCTTCGCAGAATAATGTGTGAGAAAGCAATAAAGATGTACATTAGCATAGAAACTCCGCCTGAACTGTTTGCCAAAAATACAAAGACGGTATTGGGAGCAATGAATTTACACAGCGTGAATACATAGGCAAAAAGTAAACTAATCGCTAATGCCCAAATTGGTACTCCTTTTTTATTTACCCGGGTTAAAATTCTTGGGGCATCCCCTTTCAAAGCCAATGAGTAAACCATTCGGGAACTTGTATACAGACCGGAATTTAAAACTGAAAGTAAAGAGATAAAGATGACAAGATTCATCACTTGCCCCGCGGCAGAAAATCCTGCCAGTTCAAATACACTCGCATAAGGTGTCAGAAGTAAGTCTTTGGCATCCTGTGGAATAACCATAATTAGTACAGCTACTGAACCGACAAAGAACAGAAGAAGGCGCCATACAACCGCATTTATCGCTCTCATTATATTCTTATGAGGGTTTTGTGACTCACCTGCTGCAATAGCTGCAACTTCACTCCCTGATAATGAGAAAGTAATAAAAATTACACTAAGAAATACCGGAAGAATTCCTTTCGGAAAAAATCCGCCGTTTGCTGTTATTTCTGATAGGCTTTGCGCTTTTATCCCTGGAACGAATCCAAACAAAATCGCAGCCCCTAAGCATAAAAAGATTACAATTGCTGAAACCTTAATTAAAGCTAACCAATATTCAAATTCTCCATATGCTTTAACCGAAAAGATATTTGTTATTAACATTAAAACAGGGAAAACCAAGCTACCTACCCAAACTGGTATGGAAGGAAACCAATCATGTACCATCCCGCCTAATAATGTTGCTTCGATTGCAACAATAATAACCCAGTTAAACCAATAGAGCCAACCTATCGTAAATCCAGCCCAAGGACCGATTGCATTATGAGCGTATGTAGAGAAAGACCCGCTGTCTGGATTCACAACCGCCATTTCTCCAAGCATTCTCATGATCAAAACAATCATTAATCCAGCAATGATATAGGATATAATAGCACCAGGTCCTGTCGAATCAATAATTGCACCACTTCCGACAAATAATCCTGCCCCGATTACACCGCCAATCGATATCATGGTCACATGCCTAGTTTTTAGATCTTGTTTAAGTTCATTATGTTGTACGGCCAAACTTATCACCTTCCTTGTTCATTTTTTTGATAATTTTAAAATATTTCGTCTTTTAAAATTACAACCATTCATAAAAAAATGAATCTATCGTGAAAATTACAAAGAAGTTGTTAGGGATACTGTTTTATATGCAGTAAAGAATTCCATTGCAGCCTGACCTTGTTCCCTCGTACCGGAGCTGGATTCTTTCATTCCTCCAAATGGTGCCTGTGGTTCCGCTCCTCCGGTCTCGCCATTAATTTGAACCATCCCGACTTCACTATTTTTAATAAAGTCAAAGGCTTTGTTTAAATTGGTTGTAAACAATGACGCACTTAAACCATAGATCGTATCATTTGCTTGAGCAAGCGCTTCATTATAACCAGCTACTTTGATGACAGCTAACACAGGGCCAAATATTTCTTCTCTAGCAATGGTCATTTCATTTGTTACTTGTCCAAAAATCGTTGGTTCAATAAAATAGCCGCCATGATAGACTGGATCATATAAGGCGTTACCGCCGTAGAGAATTTCTGCTCCTTCTTCTAAGCCTTTTCTTATATAGGAAGTAACTGTATCAAATTGTTTTTTTGAAGCTACAGGCCCCATTGTCACAGCCTCATTTAAGCCATCCCCTACCTTAATTAGAGCGGTGTGTCCTAACAGTTTTTCAATAAATGGATCATAAATCGACTGTTCAACGTACACCCGGCTTGTAGCTGTACACCGTTGACCCGTTTGCTTCATGGCTCCTTCCACGGTTAATTTAGCCGCTAAATCCAAGTCAGCATCTTCAAGAACAATGACCGGGTTTTTACCACCCAGTTCCAGCTGGTACTTTTTATTTTGCGCCACTGCTTTGGAAGCCAGCTCTCTTCCAACCCGGTTTGAGCCGGTAAAAGTGATGGCTGCTGTTTCCGGATGTTCAACAAGTGCGTTTCCCACTATTTCTCCGCTTCCATTTAAAAGATTTAATACGCCAGGCGGCAGACCTGCCTGTTCAAACACACTCGCTATCTTTACTGCTGTAATGCCTGTCTCCTGAGAGGGCTTCCAAACGACTGTATTACCATAAACCAGTGCAGGTGCGATTTTCCAAATAGGAATCGCTACCGGGAAATTCCATGGTGTAATGACAGAAATAACACCCAGCGGTACTCTCACTGAATAAAGTGTATTTTGACTGTTTGCTGAGGGCAAAACCTCTCCCAGCTTTCTCATTCCTTCTTGAGCATAATAACGCAAAATGGATGCTCCGCGAAGAACCTCACCTTTCATTTCAATTAATCTTTTACCCATTTCCTTCGTAGCTGTCTCGGCAATATCCTGTGATTGCGCTTCCAAAATATCGGCTGCTTTCCGCAATACTTCTCCACGTTCAACAGGTGAAAGCTGTTTCCATTGTGAGAAAGCTGATTTTGCATGTTTTACAGCTTCATTTACTTCCTCGGCAATAGCTGGTACTGTATAACCTATCATTTGTGAAGGATTTGCAGGATTAATATGTTCTCTTGTTGTTCCATCCATGGAGTCTCTCCATTCTCCTCCAATGAAATTTAAATATTTAGTCACGATATTCCTCCTCGTCTTCTTAGGTTGATTTTCAACCGATGAAATTCTTTATTAATTATTTAGCAATAACCATGCCAATCAAACTTTTGTTTAAATAAGGGAAAAAATCGCTGATTTTGAAGAATGATTCATTAACGAATTAAGATATCTGAATTTTAATTCAATTCTTGATTATTGGATAATTTTGATTTATATTTGAATCAAACGCTACTTAAGAAAGGAAAATGGGATGAAAGATTCTTTTGCAGAGAAACTATTAAATTACATTATTGAAACATCTAACAATAATATCACTATTACAGATGCAGAAGGGATCATTCTTCAGTCAAACCCTGAACATTGGTCAGTTTATGGTCTCAAAGCCGATGAATATAAAGGGAAATCTGTTTATCAGCTTGAAAGGGAGGAAATTCTTACCCCTTCTATTTCCGCGATGGTTTTAAGAGAAAAGAAACCAGTCCAAATCCTGCAGCACACTCAAACTGGAAAGGTTATCATGACGAAGGGGTATCCTCTTTTTGATGATGATGGAACGATCGTTCGGGTTGTCAGCTACGCCCAGGATCAAACCGAAATTAGAAGACTCCAAGAACAATATGAACAATTGGAACGGAAACTTCAAGGCTATCAAACTGAAGTAGAGGAACTGCGAAGAAAAGAAGGGATACACTTCCGCAGCAAAGAAATGCAGCAGATTGCCAATACCATTCATCGAGTGGCTGAATCAGACGCCACGGTTCTATTTTTAGGTGAATCTGGCGTTGGAAAGAGCATGTTTGCCCACGAGCTTCACAACCGAAGCCAGCGCAGCGAAGAGCCCTTTATCGAAGTAAACTGCAGTACAATCCCTGAGAATTTGTTTGAATCAGAGATGTTTGGCTATGAAGCAGGTTCCTTTACCGGTGCAACCAAAAAGGGAAAGCAAGGATTGATTGAACAAGCCCATAATGGCACTTTGTTTTTAGATGAAATTGGGGAGCTTCCTCTATCCATGCAGGTGAAATTATTGAAGGTACTGCAGGAAAAGAAGTTTATGAGAATCGGAGGCAAGAAAGAACAGCATATCGATTTCCGGCTTGTAACAGCTACCAATCAGAATTTAGAGGAAATGGTAGAAAAGGGAAAGTTTAGACTTGATTTATTTTACAGACTAAACGTAATTCCGCTGCACATTCCCCCATTAAGGGAACGCAAAGATGAAATTCCTTTTTTAATCAACCATTATATTGACTTAATAAATGCAAAATACAAAACCGCAAAGAAGCTCCATGCCGCAACTTATGAATCATTAATAGCCTACAAATGGCCCGGCAATGTCCGGGAACTAGAAAACTTAATGGAACGTTTAATCTTAACAACTGAGGGAACTACTATTTATCCAAATGACCTACCCCCTTCCATTAACTGTCATCCCATTTCGAAAACAAAGGAAACCAAATTACAAAGGGAAACAACAATCCAGTTTGAAGAACTAAAACATCTAGATCTAAATTCAGCTATAGAAAAAGTGGAGGAACATATGATACTTCGAGCCGCTCAAACATGCAAAACAACCTATGAAATGGCCGAATTACTCGGAATCAGCCAGCCATCTGTCGTCCGAAAGCTTAAAAAATATAAAGGTGTCAGACACCACCAAAGGACAAAATGAACCATTTTGTCCATTTGGGGTGCCTGACACCTTGTTCTTTATGCTGTTACACTGTTTGCTGCAACTGCTGCTTCGATTGCTTGCTCTAAGATATTTAATCCTTCCTCTAGCTGCTCATCTGTAATCACTAGCGGCATTAACAGGCGCAATACATTGCTGTAAACTCCTGCACTGAAAAGCAACAGTCCTCTCCTGTTCGCTTCCTTAATAATACTGTTAGTCAAATCCTTTGCAGGTTCCTTTGAATCTCTGTCTTTCACGATCTCCATTGCACACATCGCTCCAAGACCTCTTATATCACCTATGCAATCAAACTTTTCTGTTAACCTTTCAAAATGATCCATAACCTTTTCACCGATTTCTTGCCCGCGTTGGTTAAGGTTTTCTTCTTCAATGATTTCTAATACTGCTAAAGCAGCTTTACAGCCTAATGGGCTTCCGCTGTATGTTCCGCCCAGTTCACCTGGTTCAGATTGATCCATAATTTCTTTACTGCCGATTACACCGCTGATTGGTACTCCTGCACCCATTGATTTTGAAACAGTAATTAAATCTGGAACAACATCAAAGTGCTCGATTGCAAAGTATTTCCCTGTTCTGGCAAATCCTGTTTGAATTTCATCGGCTATAAATAGGATACCATGCTCTTTACAGAATTCAGCAACTCCTTGGACAAAGTGTTTTCCAGGAACGATAAAACCGCCTTCGCCTTGCACCGGCTCCATAACAACAGCCGCGATTGTTTCTGATGCTACATCTGTAATAAAGAAGTTTTTAAAGTCAGCAAGCACCTGCTCTTCATGCTGCTCAATTGTCATACCCTCTGGTCTTCTATATGAGTATGGGTAAGGCGCTCTATATACTTCAGGTGCAAATGGACCGAATTCAAATTTATAAGGCTTAACTTTACTTGTCATGGTCATCGTCATTAATGTACGGCCATGATATCCTCTGGAAAAGGAAATAATACCTTGTCGTTTTGTATATTTACGGGCAATTTTAACGGCATTTTCGACTGCCTCGGCACCACTATTTTGTAAAAGAACTTTCTTCTCATGATTACCAGGAGATAATTCTGCAAGCTTTTCTGCCAGTTCAATATAAGATTCATACATCATGACATTAAATCCAGTATGAATAAATTGATCAACCTGCTCATGCAGGGCTTGTTTCACTTTCGGATGATTATGTCCAACATTCATCACACCAATCGCACCGACAAAATCAATAAACGTATTTCCATCAACATCTGTAATTAACGCTCCCTCTGCTTTTTGAGCAAATGCAGGAACCCCATTGCTTACTCCTTTAGGAACTATATTTTGTCGTCTCTCGACTAATGATTTAGATTTTTCTCCAGGGATACTTGTTTTGATTTCTGCGAAACTCATTTTTATCATCCTTTCCTTTGTTCAAGTTGTTTTCTTGCTTTTTTATAAAGCAATTCTTATGCCAACATAAATCCATAAATCGTATCTGTGCCAATAAATTTATGTTCTTACATTTTTCATAAGCAATCTTCATGCCATTTCTATCATCCTTAGAAAAAAATAAAAAAAGACTCATTTTCCAGACTAAAATCCAGAGAATGAGTCTTTCTTTTATCAGATATATCCAATATGGGGTGGGGTTGGATATTATTTAAAAACAAAGGAATGAGTTAGTTAGATAGCATTTTGATTAAATCTGCCTCGTTGGCGCATTAATTCACGATATAGATTTGGATCCTTCTCAAAAGCTGCTCTACCATGAAGCCAAAATATATTATTAAGGACTACCAAATTTCCAACAGGCAGTTTTAATTCAATCACACTTTTATCATTCTCCATTGAGTTTGACAAATCATGCAGGTATTTTGCCTGTTCAATAGATTCTGGATAAACGAATTGGTCAATAAAACACATTCCTGGCTTATTATTATAATCAAAGAACGTTAAACGATCGATTTCTTGATCTACATTTTTACTGCTAGGCGCTTTATACGTAAAGCGGTGATTCCCGAGCGGATGTTTCATAAATTTATCAAGTTCCTTCCAATCATCAAGATGCAGTAAACGAGATTCCCCGCCTCGTGCATTTTGCTCTACCATTTTCATCATTAAAAGCCAATCTGTTGGTTCATCAACAAATGTACCATCAGTGTGAAGCGTGAATAAACGATAGGCTTGACGGAGGTAAGAATCACTGTTGTCCGTATCTTTTACGGAAAATCTTGCATAATATTTTCCTGTCATGGAGTCGAAATTTGGAATACCTACTATATGTGAAATAGCTGTTGCAAAAATAACATATTCATCAGTCTCTTCTGTAATACCTTCTAAACCGAGAGTAAATCCACCTGACTCACGATCATGAATAATTTCACGAAGCAGATTACCAAACTCTTCTCCCACCTGCTCTAAAAGATACGCTGCAACAAGGTGGCGTGCATATGGAGTATATTCTAAATGCTGAACAGAATAGTTTTCATTTATTGCCTTTTCAAGGAATCCTTTTATCGCATTTCTTGTAATCGTAATGTGGTATAAACGGTTTGTCTGCGGATGAACCTTTACCTCATAGTTTTTAGTTTTCACTTCAAATTTTGCCTTCTGTTTTTCAGTTGTCATACTCATGTTTTGTTCCTCCTGTTTTTTGTGATATAGGTGAAATAATCAACAGGAAATAGTAAAAGCCAGTCGAACAAGCTTCCTATTATCATCATAGGAATCTACTTGTACAACTGGCTTATATTCACTTCACCGCTCTATGGCAATAGAGTCACAGTGAACATACAGTTCGTTTGTTATTTACGTTTCCCGTCTATCGTTCAATTGCTGTTCACGATTTTGAAAGGGCATTTTCCAAAAGGCAAACATGCTTTACATTGAATTAACCTAATAATATTATGGATTGGCTAAATTGTCAATATATTTTTAATTTTTAAATAATAATTATATTGTTTTATTTGACAGAAATAGATTTTATCTGCTGAAAATGAACATCAAGATCCTTTATGGCAGCAACAAGTGCATTGGTCGCTTTCCCGCGATAATACGTCTGGATTGCTTCAATGGCTTCATCAACCCCGTCATTAAGACTAGTTCCCTTTAATAGGCGGCCAATAAATTCACGTCCGTGCTCTGTTGCCAGCGTACATGATGCCTCCAGTATAACCCCATATTTCTTATCAATTTCTGCCGTTATTGTTAACGTATCAAAGACACTTTTGGCTGCCATCCCTTGCGGTAAGCGGGCATGGCCGGCAACGAAAATGGTTTTCCCATTAAACATAAAGGATCATCCTTCCTATACATTAAATAATTGCAGCTTCAAGTAAGTGGGATTGAACAGGAATTCTTCGTACTACTTCTTTACCTATTTCAATGGATGCTGTTGCTGCCGGCGATGGTGCATTGCACACGTGAATCGAACGTCTTCCCATGATAATATGAAAATCATCCACCATATTTCCATCGTCTTTCAATGCTTGAGCACGAACGCCAGCTGGTGCAGGAATTAAATCATTCTCTTGGATTTCAGGAATTAATTGCTGCAGACTTTTTGTGAATTGTTTTTTGCTAAAAGAACGGACATATTCTTCAAATCCTTCTTTCGCAAACTTTCCTGCCATTTTCCATAAACCGCTGTAGCTTAATGCTTCGGCCAGATCCTTTGCATTAAAGTCGGTTTTTTTATAGCCCTCCCGTTTAAAGCTAAGTACTGCATTTGGACCTGCATCCACTTCACCACTTATCATGCGGGTAAAATGGACACCTAAGAATGGAAACTTCGGATTTGGAACAGGATAGATTAAATTTTTTACTAGATAGCGCTTTTCCGGTTTTAATTTGAAGTATTCACCGCGAAACGGCAAAATCTTCATATCTGTTTTATACCCGGCAGCGGCTGCCACACGGTCACTATGCAAGCCTGCACAATTAATGACCATATTAGCTTTGAAAGTTCCACGATTAGTTTCAATTGTCACACCGTCAGAGTCCTCATGGATTTTCTCTACTTTTGTGTTTAATTTTATTTCACCGCTATGTTCTTTGATGATTTTAGCAAACTTCTCGCTTACCTGGCGATAATTCACAATACCTGCCTGAGGTACACGAATAGCACCAAGGCCTTTCACATGCGGCTCAATTTCCTTTAACTCTTCCGGTCCGATTTTTGTAATAGCAAGACCATTTTCAAGTCCGCGGGTGTATAGGTTTTGCAGAAGCGGTATCTCCTCTTCCTTTGTTGCAACAATTACCTTCCCGCAAATATCGTGTTCAATCCCATGGATTTGGCAGAATTCTGTCATTGATTGGCTGCCTTGACGGGCAAATCTTGCTTTGAAACTGCCTGGTTTATAATAGATGCCGGAATGAATAACCCCGCTGTTATGACCTGTTTGGTGCTCAGCTACTTTAGATTCCTTTTCTATCACGACAACTTTCGCATTTGGAAATCGATTATATATTGCCATTCCTGTAGATAAACCTACTATTCCCCCGCCAACAATTGCAAAATCATACATGTATAAAATCCTCCTTTTTTTCAGAATAGTTTAACATTTTATCAATTTCATAAAAATTTAGAATCGCCGTAAGGGCTTATTTTTGTTTACACTATTTTTACAAGCAAGTTTTATGCCAAACTTTCTATATTTGAAGTGTTTTCGATATTTTCAAAGTTGCATAAGTTATTCATTTTTGCATAATTGGATATTATTATGATCATCTTTTATTAATCCTCAAAGTTTCCTATCTAACTATCCTGTCTAGTCGAATTTGCATTGGTTATTCATTTTTGCATAACGGGATATTGTGAAGCTGTTATTTATAGCTTCCAAAAAAATCTCCAACAAAAAAGCAAGCCTAATGATAGAAACTATCATTAAACTTGCTTTCTAGATTTATTAACCTTCACTTAAGGCAATGGAAATATATTTTATTTCCAAAAACTCTTCAATTCCGAAATGTCCGCCTTCTCTGCCAAGACCGCTTTCCTTAAATCCGCCAAACGGCGCCTGTGCTGTAGATGGCAGACCGTCATTCAATCCAACAATTCCGTATTCGATTCCTTCACTCATGCGGAAAGCACGACTAAGATTTTCTGTGAAAATATAGGCTGCCAAGCCATAGCGGGAATTATTCGCTCTCTCTAACGCTTCCTCTTCAGTTTTAAAGGTAGCAATTGGAGCCAATGGACCAAAGATTTCATCCTTCATACATTCCATATCCTCGTTAATATCCGTTAGGATCATAGGAGCATGGTAATAACCATTCTCACCAGCCGGTTTCTCTCCCGCGTAGGATATCTTTCCACCCTTTACAATGACGTCGTTTACAAGTCCTGCAACTTTATCATATGCTGCATGATCAATTAATGGCCCTATATCTGTTCCTGCCTCTAATCCATTGCCAACCTTAAACTTTTGCAATTTTGCTTGAAAAATCTGAATGAACTCATCCGCTACTCCTTCTTGGACATAAATCCGATTTGTACAGATACATGTCTGGCCGGCATTGCGGAATTTCGATTGAATTAATCCTTCTGCCGCCTTTTCTAGATTCGCATCATCCATAACGATAAAAGGAGCATTACCGCCAAGCTCTAAGCTGACTTTTTTCACATTTTCAGCAGCACCGCGCATCAACGTCTTCCCAACCTCTGTTGATCCGGTGAACGTTATTTTCATTACACGTGTATCCTTTAGCCAAGCATCGCCAATTTCCGCAGATTTTCCAGTAATAACATTTAATACACCACTAGGAATGCCGGCTTCATGGGCAAGTTCAGCAATTTTCAAAGCAGTTAATGGAGTTTGGTTTGCTGGTTTTACAACACATGTACAACCCGCTGCAAGAGCCGGCGCTACTTTTCTTGTGATCATCGCTGCTGGAAAATTCCATGGTGTAATCGCGGCAACAACTCCTACAGGTTCTTTACGGACAAGGATCCGTTTATGAGGGTGGGAGGCTGGAATCGTTTCACCGTATACCCGTTTCCCTTCTTCTGCATACCAAGAAATAAAGCTGTTAGCATACTGTACTTCTCCTACTGCTTCATGTAATGGCTTTCCCTGCTCCATTGTCATAATTCTGGCAATTTCATTCTTATTTTCTTCTATTAATTGATGCCATCTCATAAGCAGTCGATAGCGTTCATCCGCAGTTTTTTTGGACCATGTTTTAAAAGCAGCATGGGCTGCATCTACGGCCTGCTTCGCCTCCAAAGCACCTCCAGTAGGTACCGCTCCGATGACTTCATTTGTTGCCGGATTTATCACTTCTGTAAAAAATTCATTTTCATTGCCTACCCATTGCCCATCAATATACATTGGATAAACCTCATATTTTTTGATACTTGTCATTTATTTTTCTCCCCTTCTGCACCTTAAATCATTGTTTTATGGATTACACTTATTACATTCTTTTGCAATAATCATGCCAATGGTAAGAAACTGTATTTCATTATTTTTGAATTTAACTTTTATTAATTCTATTCACTTGTGCATAAATCTATTTATCTTTGAAATGAAAAAGCTGTTTCAGAAAAATCATCCGAAGCAGCCTCCTATTCATATGAATTTATTCAAATTAGTTTTTCACTGACAATTTTTTGATACTTTCTGCTGACAGAAGATTGACTGATCCCTAATGCTTTTGCCGCTTTTGTCGTCGTCTTATATTGGTTCATGGCCATAACAATCAGTTGCTCCTCCACCGATTCAATCGCATCCTGTAAAGGCATGACTCTTGTTACCATAGGCTTCATTTTTTTACGCTCATAGCCATACGCTAGAAATTGGCTGACAAACTCAGCATCAATCGCTGGCTGGTCGGCAGATACCACTAATCTCTCAATGATATTCTGCAGTTCCCTTACATTTCCCGGCCAGGAATAGCATTCAAGCATATTGATTGCATCCGGTGTTAAATGATAATGGCGGTCATACTTTTCATTTAGACGCTGCAGAAAATGAAACGCCAGCGGGGATATATCCTCCGTTCTTTCTCTTAATGGAGGGATTTTAATTGGGATAACATTTAAGCGATAAAATAAATCCTCTCGGAACGTTCCTTCCTCAACAAGTTTTTCTAAATTTTTATTTGTTGCTGCAATGATTTGGACATCAATTTTAATTGGTGTCGTACTTCCAATCGGGATTACTTCCTGTTCTTGAAGAACCCTGAGCAGTTTTACCTGCAGGTGCATCGGCATTTCACCGATTTCATCTAGAAACAAAATGCCTCCATTTGCTTGTTTAAAATAGCCTTCTTTCCCATTCTTATCTGCACCCGTAAAAGAACCTTTTACATAACCAAACAGCTCACTCTCCAATAAATTTTCCGGAATCGCTCCGCAGTTTAGTTTAAGAAAAGGTTTTTCCGCTCTTCTGCCAAATTGATGAATGGCCTCTGCAATGACTTCTTTCCCAACGCCCGATTCCCCGTTAAGGAGAACAGTGGATGAAAAATCGGCTATTTTCTTTACTTGATTCATGACTTTTTCCATTTTTGGACTGCTGTAAATCAATTTTTTTGATAATTGATCCTTCATTTTAAAATGCTGTAATTCTTTTTTATAGAGCTCTGATTTTTCCCGTATTTCCTCCAGTTCATTCTTTAAGCGGGAGGTTTCTGTAATATCCCTTGATGCAATCACAATCCGCTCTAATTCATTGTTTTCATTAAAAATTGGATTTCCGACAGCAAGGATTTTTCTACCCGTGCTTGTTTCTTGAACAACAGAAACCTTCTTTTGCTTTTCCATGACCAATCTTGAAACAGACGGTGTAAAGTAACCTTTGTCTACAAGATCCATAATATTTTTTCCAATTAACTCTTTTAAATCAACCTGCCAAAAGTCTTCGATAATCTTCTCACTATAGCGAAGCAATTCCCCTTTTGCATTGACCACGAGAATTTCATCATAAATACTGGATAAGATCGCATTCAAATCTGTATTTAGTTCCTTTATATATTCAATTTCACTTTCTTTATCTTGTTTTAATTCGAAACCATCTTCCACATCGTTCGATATTCGATCTAATTTTTCATTTTGGCTGGAAAACATGACTTCATCTCCCTTAATCTCTTAAGTTTGATACTATCATTTTATTTTGAATTTTTAAAATATAAAAAGTAGAAAAAGATCACATCTTTTTCTACTTTAAGAATGTATGATAAATTAATAATTTAGCCAGCCTCTTAATCTTGAAGCTTCTGCAATCTTTTGGATTCCTTCAATATAGGCAGCAATTTTTAAATTAACATTATATTTTTTAGCGGTTGCATATACATTGGCAAAGCTTTCCTTCATTTTTTCCTTTAAGCGTTCGTCAACCGTTTCTTCCGTCCAATAGTAACCCTGATTATTTTGACACCACTCGAAATAGGATACAACCACACCGCCTGAGTTTGCTAAGATATCCGGAACAAGGAGGATTCCGCGTTCGTCAAGAATTTGCAAAGCCTCTTTCGTTGTCGGTCCATTTGCTGCTTCGATGACAATTTTGCACTTGATTTTATCTGCATTCCGTTTATGAATAACACCTGAAATCGCTGCAGGAATTAGAACATCGCAAGGTTTTTCTAACAGTTCCTGGTTCGAAATTGAGTTAGAAAAATGGTTTGATACAATTCCAAAGGAGTCTCTGTTATCAAGAAGATATGGAATATCGAGTCCATTCTCATCATATAAGCCTCCCAGTGCGTCACCGATACCGATAACCTTTGCCCCCAGTTCATATAAATACTGCGCTAAGTAGCTTCCTACATTTCCAAATCCTTGTATTAGAACCCTTGTGTCTTTTAACGACATCTTTCTTAGTTCACACACCATTTGAAGCGTATAGAGAACACCTTTAGAGGTAGCCGTTTCCCTTCCCCTCGAACCCCCTAAGGCAATCGGTTTTCCTGTAATAAACCCAGGTGAGTCAAATTCGCGGATATGGTCATATTCGTCAAGCATCCAGGCCATAATTTGTGCATTCGTGTACATATCCGGAGCTGGAATATCTTTAGTCGGCCCTACGAGCTGACTGACAGCCCGTACATAGCCTCTGCTCAATCTCTCCAATTCACCCAAGCTCATCCGACGAGGGTCACAGACAATGCCGCCTTTAGCCCCTCCATATGGGAGATCGGTAACACCGCATTTTAAACTCATCCATCCTGCAAGTGCCTTTACTTCTTCAGGTGTCACATCCGGATGAAAGCGAATGCCTCCCTTTGTCGGCCCTTTTGCATCGTTATGCTGAGCACGGTAGCCTTGGAAAATCTGTACCTCTCCATTATCCATTCGAACCGGTATAAGGACCTCTAAAAATCTCATTGGCTTTTTGATGAGTTCAAAAACCTGATGAGGAAAGTTCATTATATTAACAGCTTCTTGCAGCGTCTCTTGAAATTCCAGCAGTGAATTATCTTTCTCTTTAGTTGCCTCATTTTGCTTTACGTTAACAGATTTAATAGACACTATAAACACCTCGATAATATTTTTATTAATACATTATGCAAATTACGTGCCATCATTTTAATTCTGATAAATCCAGGCTGACAGGAAAAGCATGGTTTATTTCATTTCTCAACTTATGAAAAATTAACTAGACTATGCGAAACTGCATAACTTTATGTTAGCGGACAAAAAAAGTGAGTTCCGCTTTACTGGATTTCTCACTGCTTTTTCTTATTCATAGAAAATAATTAAACTAAACGGATTTCTTATTGACAAAAATGTATATTTATAATATATTATTAATTGTCGATACTAAATCTACATATCATTGTATTAGAAAATATTTTTATTACGATCCGATAGTTCAGTGGGAGAATACATCCTTGACAGGGATGGGGTCGGGGGTTCGAATCCCTCTCGGATCATCAAGAAGCACTTTCATTAGAAAGTGTTTTTTTATTATTTATAATAGTAGAAAAAGGATAGAGTCTCTATCCTTTTTCTTAGCTATTTTTTTCAAATAAACCCATCCATTCGTCAAGGTGAAATGAAGCAATTTCTCCTTGATTCATTTTTATACCACAATATTCTTGTATATGTTCATCTGCATTTATAATATGTTCTTTCACAATTAATACTTGGTCTACGGATGTTGTTGTCCTTTGAACCCATGGCTTATAATCTAAAGTTTTTTTTCTTATTTGTGATTTAATAAAACCCAATCCTGCGTTATTAGCCCAGCTCTTCCATTCACCTTCTTTATAACAACGTACATGACTATGATCTCTCAATAACTCTAGCGTATTAATAAATTCATCTATTCGTTCATCTTCAGGAACAATATTATCCACTAAGATAAACTTCCCACCCGGTTTTAATACTCTGCTTACTTCTCCTATAAAATTTTGTGGATTAGGAAAATGATGAGCAGCAATTCTGCATGTAATAAGGTCAAAAGTTTCGTCTAAAAACGGCAATCTTTCTGCATCTGCTACAATGTATGACACATTCGAAACGTATTGATCTAAAAATTTTTTTGCTTCATTTAGCATTTCTATCGTTATATCAGTCGCAAATACTTGTTTTACATATGGAGACAACTGTTTCGTAACATGCCCCCCACCAGTCGCTATATCCAAAACAACCCAGTATTCTTTGGGTTCTGCCCAACTTATTATTATTGGAAGATCCGATCCATAGGCATGACTCTTACTATCAACATATTTTTTGGCATTTGTACCAAATTGTTGTTTTACTTTGCTTTTCAATTCCTCAGAATTATTTCTCATTTACTCCTCTCCCCTAATTTAACTATATAAATTTACATACTTTTTTAACAATAGTTTTTTTAAATACATATAGATAACTATTTTTTATTACAAAAGAGCAGCCACAAGGCTGCTCTCTTCAATTAAACTGCTCTTCCAGCAGAACCAAATTCACGCATTTTACCAATCACTGTTTCTTTAATCGCTTCACGTCCTGGTCCAATCACTTTACGTGGATCATATACATCAGAATCTCCATTTAATACTTCGCGGACTGTTTTCGTAAATTCTATTTGATTTTCTGTATTTACGTTAATTTTTGCTGTACCTAGGGAGATGGATTTTTTGATTTGATCCGTTGGAATACCCGTACCGCCATGTAAAACTAACGGCAGCCCGATTGTTTGACAAATCTCTTCCATTTCTTGAAAACCTAAGTTTGGCTCCCCTTTATAAGGACCATGAACTGAGCCTAATGCTGGGGCAAGACAATCAATTCCTGTCAGTTTCACTAACTGCTCACATTCCTTTGGATCTGCATAAATAACACCCTCAGCAATGATATCATCTTCCTGTCCGCCAACCGTTCCTAATTCAGCTTCAACAGATATACCGTGTTCATGTGCATATTCAACTACTTGTTTTGTAATCTTTACATTTTCTTCGAATGGATGATGTGAAGCATCAATCATAACAGAAGTAAAACCAGCATCAATGGCAGCTTTACATTTTTCAAAGCTCGAACCGTGGTCCAAATGGATTGCCACTGGAACTGTGATATTCATTTCATTCACAAGTGCTTTTACCATAGCTGTAACAACAGAAAAGCCGCCCATATAACGAGCTGCGCCTTCAGAAACCCCAAGGATAACTGGTGATTTTTCTTCCTCCGCAGCGGATAAAATGGCTTGTGTCCACTCAAGATTATTGATGTTAAACTGTCCAACCGCATACCCTTCCTTTAATGCAGTGTTTAACATCTCTTTCATTGAAACTAACCCCATGATTCTTCCTCCTAAAAATATGTATTTTTGCTTTAAATTTATTAAATGGAAGATGAATGTAAGAATCACTCATCTTCCATTAAAACCCTTCGGTCTAACTTAAATAGAGAGCTCCTTTGATAATGTTAATAGATTCATATCCACTGTATGGGTTTCTCCTAAAATAGCAGCAATATCATTATCTATCATTTGATTGTTATTTATTCCAACTGCTCTGCCACCCTTACCTTTTAATATAAGCTCAACAGCACGTGCACCAAGACGGCTTGCCAGTATACGATCAAAGGCAGTAGGGGCCCCGCCGCGTTGAATATGTCCTAATACTGAAACACGCGTATCAAAATTTGTCAGTTCTTTAATTTGCTTGCCAAATTCAACGCCGCTTGCCACACCTTCAGCAACAATGATGATACTATATTTCTTTCCACGCTCTTGTGCTTGTATTAATCGCTCACAAATATCATTCATATCATAGTTATCTTCAGGAATAAGAATCGACTCTGCACCGCCTGCAAGCCCGGACCATAGTGCAATATCACCTGCATTACGGCCCATCACTTCAATCACAAACGCACGTTCATGGGACTGGGCTGTATCTCTAATCTTATCAACCGCTTCAATGACCGTATTTAAAGCGGTGTCAAAGCCAATGGTAAATTGTGTTCCCGCAATATCGTTGTCAATCGTTCCAGGAACACCTACACAAGGGAAACCATGTTCAGTCAGAGCCTTTGCCCCACGGTAGGATCCATCTCCACCTATCACAACTAGCCCTTCAATTCCAGCTAATTTTAACTGCTCGATACCTTTTAATTGACCTTCTCTTGTTTTAAATTCTTCACATCTTGCCGAGCGAAGCATCGTACCGCCACGATGAATAATATCTCCGACAGATCCAAGCTCAAGTTTTTCAATGTTTCCATTCATTAAACCTGAATATCCTCCATAAATACCATACACTTCCACATCATGGTAAATGGCCTTCCGAACAACCGCTCTTATAGCAGCATTCATTCCAGGTGCATCCCCACCGCTTGTTAAAACACCAATTCGTTTCATGATTTCACTCCAAAAACACGTTTTGTCTTAAATGCTCATTACTTTATCTGACAATGCTTTTACTGCCTCAACAACTTCAGATGTTGTACTCATTTGCAGTGCTTTTTCAGCTAATTCTTCCATTTCATTTTTCGAAAGTCGGAGAATTTGCGAACGTGCTTTTAAGATGGATGTAGCACTCATTGAGAACTCATCAAGACCTAAGCCAAGCAATAACGGGATGGCGATCTCATCTCCCGCCATTTCCCCGCACATTCCAGCCCATTTGTCTTCTTTATGGGCCGCATCAATCACCATTTTTACTAACCGTAATATAGCAGGACTGTATGGCTGATATAGATAGGAAACCCGTTCATTCATACGGTCGGCAGCCATTGTATATTGAATTAAATCATTTGTTCCGATACTGAAGAAATCCACTTCTTTTGCAAATTGATCGGCCATTATCGCTGTTGAAGGTATTTCGACCATAATCCCAAGTTCAATAAAATCAGAAACATCGGCGCCTTCACTCACCAACTTTTGCTTTTCTTCTTCTAAAATAGTCTTTGCTGCACGGAATTCATCTAAGTTCGCAATCATTGGAAACATAATTTTTAAATTTCCATAAGAACTTGCCCGCAATAATGCACGCAATTGTGTACGGAATATATCCTGCTCCTCAAGACAGAGACGAATAGCACGAAATCCTAGGAAAGGATTCATTTCTTTTGGCAAATCTAAATACGGCAGCTCCTTATCTCCACCGATATCCAATGTTCTTACGACAACAGGCTTTCCATTCATACCTTCAAGAACTGTCTTATAGGATTCAAACTGCTCTTCTTCCGAAGGGAGCTCATTACGTCCCATATACAAAAATTCTGTTCGGTATAAACCAATGCCTTCACCGCCATTGTTGATGACTCCGGCTAAATCATTAGGTGTTCCAATGTTGGCAGCTAATTCTACGTGATGACCATCAACCGAAACAGTTTTTTCATTTAAAAGTTTTGCCCACTCTGCTTTTTGCTCTTCAAAACGAATTTGTTCCTGTTCATATTGAGTAATGAGTTCTAATGTTGGATTTACATAAACCTCACCCTTCAAACCATCAACTATGATAAAGTCACCATGTTGAATGTCCACTGTTGCAGTTTTTGTTCCAACAACTGCTGGGATTTCCATTGAACGAGCCATAATAGCTGAATGTGAAGTACGTCCGCCAATATTGGTTGTAAAACCTTTAACAAATTCGCGGTTTAATTGGGCGGTATCTGAAGGTGTTAAATCTTCAGCCACAATAATAGCCTCTTCTGAAATCATGCTTGGATTCACTATTTGAACACCAAGTAAATGAGAAAGGACACGTTTCGTTACATCGCGAATGTCGGCAGCTCGCTCTTTCATATAATCATTGTCCATTTGTTCGAACATCGAAACAAACATGTCCGCAACTTCTTTCAGAGCTTGTTCTGCGTTTACCTTTTCTGTTTTTATTTTATCTTCTATCTGAGTAATCAGTTCTGGATCGCTTAAAACTAGCAAGTGTGCATCGAATATGGCTGCTTCTTCTTCGCCAAGTCCTACCTTCGCCTTTTCACGAATGGTCTCAAGCTCTGTTTTAGATGTTGTTAATGCAGTATGTAATCTTTCAATTTCCACATTAGCATCCTCAATTACTTTCTTTTCAAATGAAAGAACTGGTTCAACTAATCGATAGGCTTTGGCCATTGCAATCCCACTTGACGCAGCTATTCCTTTTAGAAAATTCATTATTTTGCCAACCCCTCTTTATGTAATAAATCTTGTAAAGCCTTCATTGCATCCTGCTCATCTTCACCAGCTGCACTGACTTTAATTTCTGCACCTTGTCCAATACCCAGCGACATAACTCCCATGATTGATTTCAAATCTACTTTTCTCTCTTTAAATTCAAGATGAATATCAGAATCAAACCGGCTTGCCATTCCTACTAATACAGTTGCTGGACGTGCGTGAATACCTGTTTCGGCTGTAATTTTAAATGTTTTTTCTGTCATTTTTCTCATTCAAATCCTTTCAGTATTTATATATTTCCAATTATTTGAAGATTTTCTTAATCGGATGGATTTCCCAACAGGTCAGGTTGGGGCATCAAAAACACCGCAGGGACAATAAATGTCCCATAAGGACATTTATTGTCCCAAATAAGACAAAAAAATAACCTTTCATTTGTATTTATTGTAACAAGGTTAAATGTATCTTTCAACAATTTTGTGAATTGCATGTAAACTGTTTTGTATTCTTTTTCTAAAAAACCCTTGATAATATTTGATTATCAAGGGTTTTTTAGAAAAATTATTTGTTAAGAAACATATTTTACCTCATCTAGACTATAAACTTGTTCATCTACTGGCGTAATTTTTGTAATAATTTTATTTTTAAAAAGCTGTTTTAACTCATTTTTCTTTTGTTTAGCTATTGATAATTGTGTTTTATTATTGAAAAAAATGAAGGATTGATTGGTAAATTGTTGACCTTCTCTTGATGTTGGATCATGTAAGTCAAAAAATAATTCTAATAATTCCTTATAAGATACTTTCCAGGGATTATACCATATTTCCACTATATCTAAATTTTTCTCTCTTAGATGCCCTGTTCGAACATTTTCGATCCCTCTTAAACCTGTAATAAATGCCTTTTGACTAAAAAATCCACTTGCACCAAATATTGCTCTTTCCATTTCAATTCGCTCCTCCTGAGCGATAAGCCTCTTTCCATTTAAAAAACCTCTCTTTATAAAAAGAGAGGTCCGTATAATTAAATACATTGCTCTCATCTTTCAAAGGTTAACACCTTTGCAGGAATTAGCACCGTTCAAGTCATAAACTTGACTTGATGGTTGCCGGGTTTCATAGGGCCTGTCCCTCTACCACTCTGGATAAGAAGTTATCGCTATTATTTTATTTAACTACTTGAGTTATTGTTATTGATATTAACATTCAATTATCTAAAACTCAAGTAATATTTTGAAAATAAATATATTGAATCGTAAGATAATCAACCCTCTTATATAAAATCTCTAATAACTCATCCAATTATTTTGATTCTAACAGTAAAAAAACTTTAGATTTTTTTGTCTCGTTCAAACATACTACCATATAATTGGGGGTGTAGTTCATTCAAGGATTTTCTGCATGGAATCAAACCTTAGAATGGGAACGGACGGTTTTCATTTTGAACGGATACCCATCGAGTTGTTGTAAACTCTTCTAGAGACCAATGACCGCCATATCTTCCTAATCCAGATGATTTTTCTCCACCGAACGGAACGTTCGATTCACAATTTACACTTTGGTCATTTACATGAATCATTCCAGTCTGAATTTGTAATGCCACTTCTACACCATGCTCTAAATCACTAGTAAAAATGGAGCCGCTTAAACCATATTCACTATCATTTGCGATTCTAATGGCTTCTTCTTCGCTATCCACTGGTAAAAGAGCTGCAACAGGTGCAAATTGCTCATTCTTTGCGATGGCCATATCATTTGTCACATTTATTAGAATAACAGGCTCCATTAGTGTTCCTGTCACATTGCCCCTTTGGATACATACTGCTCCTTCACGGATTGACTCATCGATCCATTCTTGAACTTGATCTAGTTGATTCTTAGAAATTAGCGGCCCGACGAATACTTCTGGATCAGCCGGATTTCCAGCTTTTATTAGCTGTGTTTTTTCATTGAATACTTGGAAAAATTTATCATAAATTTTTCGATCCACAATAATTCTATTCAATGCCATACAAATTTGGCCTTGATGCAGGAACTTTCCAAACACAGCGGCACTGGCTGCTTGATTGATATCAGCATCCTCAAGGACAATCATCACATTGTTTCCACCGAGCTCTAAAGCTACACGTTTTAAGTTTTTTCCGCAGATTTCCCCAACCCGTTTTCCAACCTCTGTTGAACCTGTGAAGGAAATTACCTTTGGAATCGGATGTTCAATAAAGGCATCTCCAATTTCACTGCTAGATGCAACAACTACATTTAATAACCCCTTTGGCAATCCGGCCTCTTCGAAAATTTTTGCAATAAATAACCCACCAGAAATGAATGTTTGTAATCCTGGCTTTACTACAACACCATTTCCAACAGCTAAGGCTGGAGCAATGGCACGCATTGACAAATACAATGGAAAGTTAAATGGACTAATGACACCCACCACTCCCACCGGCAGATGATAAACACGATTTTCTTTCCCTGGAATCACGGATGAAACAACTTTCATTTCCATTTGAAATGGCAATTCTGCAAACTCATTTATATCAGCAATCGAAAAGTCCACCTCAGCATTAGCTTTTGCGAAGCTGCTTCCCGTTTCAGCAATAAGAATCTTGACAATTTCCGCTCTACGATTTTCTAACACTTCAGCTACTTTTTTCAGGAGAGCTGAACGTGCTTCCGGATTTGTTTTTTGCCAGTCCGTCTGAGCTTTTGCTGCTGACTGATACGCTGCATCAATGTCATCAACGGAAGCTAATTGAATTTTTACTAGCTCAGAGTGATCAAATGGATTTTGGTTACTATTTTCACTTTGGCTCTGCCCTTTTCTCCATTCTCCACCGATATATTGATTACTCCATTGACTAAATTTTGTCATTACTGTTGTCATAAAGTTAATTCCCTCCTTAGTTATTTCTCCCATTTTAATGATTGATTTAATAGTTAACCCGTTTATAGAATCAGCTATAGCTTGGTTAGTATCTAAAAAACTATGAAACTGAACTAATTTATCAAACGGGAATCTGCTTACTATCATTGCCAAATAACATTATCGAAATCTTCTGAATTTTCAATGGTGTTTTTTTGTAAGATTATATTACTTAGGAAAACCCCCAACTCAAGTTTGATCAAATGTCTTTAGGTTCATCATGAGTTTTATTTTCTATAACACTTGTTTGTCCGAGTCATAACTTTCTAAATCGACATTTTTTTCCCTTTTCTTTTGAATAAGCATAATAGCAAATGCTGCGATAATACCCGCTGCAGCAAAAACCATAAAACTTTGATTTAATGCTAGATTCATTGAGAGAAGGACTCCTCCCAACATTGGACCGGAGATAGCACCAAATCTTCCAACTGCTGACGACCAGCCAATGCCCGTTGAACGTATATGAATCGGATAATACTGAGAAGTAAAGGAGTAAAGAAGAATCTGTGTTCCAATCGTTCCTGCTCCAGCAATAGCAATAAGAACATATAGAACCAATGTATTTGGAGTAAGTCCCAGTGAAGCCAAAGAAACTGCACCGATGAAAAAGAATAGAATAAGCACTGTCTTAGCACTCCAACGGTCTGGCACCCGTGCACCTATAATAGGCCCTACAATGGCTCCTAAATTTAAAACTAATAGGAACATTAAACTTGAACCCATTTCATATCCTAATTCAGTCATGATTTTTGGTAGCCATGTATTTAAACCATACATCATTAACAAACACATAAAGTATGCAATCCAAAACATGAAAGTATTTATAGCACGGCCATTTCTAAATAGCTGTGAAACTGTCGTACCTTTTTGCTGGGGAACAATAATTTCATATACATCATTTTTATTAGGTATAAAGGTAGAATCGATTTTGGATAACATTTTCCCAATCTCTTTATTCTTATTTCTAGCCACAAGAAAACCAGGAGACTCAGGAAGAGATTTAATCATTAAAGGTATTGTAAGTAATGGGATGGCTCCTACCAAAAACATGGATTCCCAGCCAAATTTAGGGATAAGATAGATTCCAAGTGCTGCAGATAGTATCCCACCTAGAGAATAACCACTTAACATGATAGAGACTAGAGTATTTTTGTATGACTTCGGTGAAAATTCCGTCATTAATGCAATCGAATTTGGCATCATTCCTCCTAATCCTAAACCTGCCAAAAAACGAAGAATTCCAAATTGAGTAACGTTTGTAGCAAAGGCAATTAATCCCGTAAATAGACTAAAAATCGTAACACAGAGAATAATGACATTTTTACGGCCAAATTTATCAGCTAATGGTCCAAAAATAAACCCGCCGAACATCATCCCCAAAAGAGCGTAGCTTCCTAAACTACCTGCCTGAATTCCTGTTAAGGACCATTCTTCCATTAGTGCTGGTATAATCGTTCCATATACTACTAAATCAAATCCATCAAAAACAAGAATAAAAGCGCACCAAAAGACAACAAGGCCATGAAAGCGATTAAATTTTGATTCATCAACAAATTCTCTTACATTAATTTTATTCATAGTTTCCCCCCTCATATAAATAACATCTCGTCTTCAAACTGACTCTTTGTAACCGCACTCTTTTCCCCCCTCCCTTTAGCTTTAAGAATGGGGATAAATCCGATGGTTGTTCAGAAGGACGATAAGAGAACTTTCTAATCGTCCGCTTCTGAGGTATTACTCAATATTCGTTTTATTTGTTAAAAGGGAAAAGGTCTTGGTACCTTTTGAAAGGACACCCATCTTGTTGTTGTAAATTCATCTAGAAACCATTCCCCGCCATATCTTCCCAAACCGGAGGATTATTCTCCGCCAAAAGGAATATTTGGTTCACAGTTGACACTTTGGTCGTTGACATGAATAATTCCTGTGTGAACTTGGAGAGCTGCGTTTACTCCATGTTCCACATCGCCAGTGAAAACAGCACCACTCAGTCCAAAATCACTTTCATTTGCAATCCGAATTACTTCTTCTTCGCTATCAACCGGTAAGATGGCTGCAACAGGACCGAATAATTCATTTTTGGCTACCTCCATATCATTTGTAACATCTGTTAAAATAATTGGTTCAACGAGAGTACCTTCGATTTTACCTTTTTGGATACAATTTGCTCCTTGTTCAATGGACTGATCCACCAATGATTTAATTTTCTTTACTTGCCCCTCGTTTATTAGTGGCCCGATAAACACTTCAGGATCTGCGGGGTTTCCTGCTTTTAGCATCGCTGTTTTTTCCTTAAATACTTGTACAAATTCATTGTTAATATTACGGTGTACGATGATTCGATTCAGGGACATACAATTTTGTCCTTGATGTAAAAACTTACAGAACACAGCAGCGCTAGCTGCTTGATTCACGTCAGCATCATCCAGCACAATCATGACATTGTTTCCACCAAGTTCTAGGGCAGCGCGTTTTAAGTGTTTCCCGCACAGCTCACCAATACGGCGGCCTACAGCTGTAGATCCTGTAAATGAGATAACTTGTGGAATCGGATGTTCTACAAATGAATCACCGATTTCAGCTATATCCGCCACGACTACGTTGAATAGCCCTTTAGGTAATCTTGCTTTTTCAAATACTTTCGCGATGATGAAACCACCCGAAATATATGTTTGTAAATCAGGCTTCGCTACAACTCCATTTCCTGCTGCAAGGGCTGGTGCAATGGCGCGCATAGATAGATAAATGTGAAGTTAAATGGACTAATGACCCCTACGACACCTACCGGAAGGCGATAAACTCTATTTTCCTTATCCGGAATCACAGAGGTACTTATTTCACTGTTCATTTTAAATGGAATGTTTGCGAATTCTTGAATATCTGCTATGGCTAAATCTACCTCAACATTGGCCTTAATCGCACTGCTTCCGGTTTCAGAGATGAGAACACTGACGATTTCTTCTCTCATGCTTTCGACAACTTCCGCAGCTTTTTTCATCATATCCGCACGCTCACTCGGATCCCTTTGCTGCCAATGCAGCTGAGCTTGCTGTGCTTTTTTATGAGAAGTATCAATATCTAGGCAAGTTTGATACTTACTAAACTAGATTGATCATACGGATTTTTATTTGTATATGATTTTTGGCTGTTGCCTTCTTGCCATTCTCCACCAATATATTGCTTTGTCCAACTATTAAGTGTATTTGTAACTGTTGAGATTATTTCACTCACTCTTTTTAATTTTTTAAAGATTTTGATTATTATAAATATAGTTATATACTATCTATTATTTAATAGCTTGTAGGTCCTCTTTATTTGTTTCCTCTTTTCGTTCACCCTCACTGACTACAGTTGGCAGATGAACATCAAGAACAGCTGAACGTCCTTCTTTTACAGCTTGCAGACATTCATTTAAAGCATCCTGCAATTGTTCTGGATCTTTGACACTCTTGGCAAAAGCGCCTCCCGCTGCCTCTGCGATTTTTGAAAGATCCGCAACCGGTGTAAAATCAACGAAGAATTCATTGATTTGTTGGGCAATTCCAGTAGGGTGGACACCAAGGGTAGATAGTTTTGGTGATTTCCAACCGTGATTATTGTAAATGACGGTTAAAAACGGTGTATTATATCGGTTGGCCATCCAATGAACCGTTGATGGAATGCTGAACATATACGCTCCATCACCAGTAAGAGTAATTACGGTTTTATCTGGTCTAGCCAGCTTCATTCCAATGGCTGCGCCTCCATTCCACCCTAATGACCCTGCACCACTTCCAAAAAGTGTACCACTTTGGTTTACATTCAGATGGTTCGAGATCGTCGGATAGTTGGAGATCCCTTCATTCAAAACAATCGTATCCTCATCCATGATTTCACGAATACACGCTGTTAAATATTCTGGTGTAATATAGTCAGTACCTACTTCTTCAATTAAGGCTAGAGATTGTTTTTGACTTTCGTGTATTTTTGCATAAGTCTTTAGTCGCTTACTAACAAGCTCTGAATCGATATTTTCATTGTTTCTTAATTGCTTGTTTAACTGTTGCAATGCAATATGTGAATCTACTTTAAAGAATCTCTTAGAAGGGATGTACCATACAGGCATTTCTTCTTTAATTGGATCAATATCAAAGTAATATATAGTCGCTTGATCAGATGGCTTGTTTTTCATTGGGATCCAAGGGACGTCACTGTCCATTACAAGAATAAGGTCTGCATCTGCGATTAATTTATTTTGACCTGGTGTATTCCATTGATACCCGCAATGTAATGGGTGATCTGAAGGGAAGTTCATATAATTTGGACATGATTCAATGACCGGGATAGACAAACTCTCACAGAATGTAACTAATTCATCTACCGCCTCTGGATTACGTCCTAAGTAGGAAGTAACCACAAGTGGTTTTTCAGCCTTCAGTAAGTCTTGAACTACCTCATTAACAGATTGAGGAGGCATAGCGGTCGGAATGATCGGCTCCCACAGAGACGTATCAATTGTAACTGGTTCGACCTCCGCTTCCATGACCTCCCGTGCACCCATTAAATAAACAGGACCTTTCGGATCACTTTTGGCAAATTGCAGCGAACGATGTACGATTTGTTTGATATTAGTTCCAGTGCGAATTTCATTATTGTATTTAGAATAACCACGCATAATGCCGCGTTGGTCGAAAACATCCTGAATCCAGTGAATAAATTCGTTTCGGCTTCCTGTTAACTCTCCTTCTTGTGTAAAAGGAGAAGCTCCCGCAAATATAAGAACCGGTACTCTTCCTTTTGCTGCGTTATGAATGGCACCACCCAGGTTCTGTGTGCCACATTCCACGTGAATGATAACAGCTTGAGGTTTTCCTGTAATTTGCGCATATCCATGCGCTGAACTTAAGGCTACCATTTCATTTGGACAAATAATGACTTCCGGTAATTTTTTATTTTTTTGTTTAGCCTCAGCAAGGCTTTCAATAATGGCAGGATGATCACTTCCCAAATTAGCAAATATATAAGAGACACCTGCTTCCTGCAGAGCTTCTAAAAATGCGGTACTTGCTGTATACATATAAATCCCTCTCTCTATCTAATTTACAAATAGTGTCTTATTCTCTTCGATTAACGTCTTGATCTTTTGAACTGATTCATTAAAAGCTTTTCTTTCCGAAGGTTCCAAGTCCCATTCCAATACCGTTTGGACCCCTTTTTTATTCACTATAATTGGTACACCAATACTTACATCTGAAAATCCATATTCTCCTCTAAGAATGGTTGATCCTATTGTCGATACTAAATTATCATGTAATAGATGATGGACGATCTGACTAATACCAACCCCGGTTGTCCATCCAGTCGTTCGTTTAATATTTAAACTGTTGAAGCGAACAAACCAATTTTGAAGCTCTTCTTGAATTCTTGCTTTTTGCTCGCTGGTAAAAACTAGTTTGCTATTATTTTGTAAGACGTGGGAGAAAAGCGGTACCTGGGAATTACCGTGTTCACCAAGGACCGGACTCTTGATAACATTTTTATGATTAATATTTAAGATTTTCCTTATAGACCATTCAAATCGAAGAGAATCATTGAGTGTGTAGCCAATCAATTGGGAACGATTAAAACCAAAATTTTCAAAAAGATAATAATTTAAAATGTCTACAGGATTGGAAGCAGTTACGATAATTGCCTTTGGAGCGTACTTCGTAATTTGTTCACCAATTTTATTGAAAATACGAATATTATCCGCTAGATAGGCTGTTCTTGATGTTACTTCATTTCTATTGGGTACCCCTGCAGTAATAATAATGATATCTGAATGTTCTAGATCCTTGTAAGATCCTCTATAGATTGTTTTTGAAGGAAAAGCATTCTCAAAGTCCATAACATGGTTATCAAGTAATGTTTCATTAACGTCAATTAAACAAAGTTCATCAACAAAGTCTTTTAGCGAAATACACATGGCACAAGTAGCACCTAAGGTTCCTGCTGCACCGATAATTGATATTTTCCCCATCTAAATCACCCTATCTTTAAAGTTGCTCTTGTTTCCTCCCTGATTTTAACTAATTAAGCATTTAAAGGAGACATGGAAATCGGCCTTTTTAATTATAGTGCTAGGGGTTACACTCTAGATGCTTTATCCAATGCCATTATTTAACGACCGTTCCAATTAATAGCTACTACATATTTTTTCCATTTATCTACTAGAATTTATTTTATTTTGAAACTGATTCTTTAGTTTTGTCAGCATCTGTACTAAGATTTTGCATATCATACGTATTTTCAATCGTACAGATTAAGTTATACAATGCTTCTGTATATGGAACCTTCATATTCACCTCTTTAGCTTTTTTAACAATTCCTCCGTTAATAAAGTCATTTTCTGTTCTTCTTTTATTGATAATATCTGCAGACATGGAGGTAAAATGATCTTTATGAACCTCAAATGTAGCTGTTAAACTCTTAATGACAGATTCTTCCGATGCATCTACTCCATGACCATTAGCAACAGCTACAGCTTCTTTTGCAATGGTATAAACAAGTTGTTTTCCCTGCTCTGTTACTGCCATACCTCCACACGGTATTCTGCAAATCGCTGTTGTTGCATTAATCGCTGCATTAAAAGCAACCTTTTCCCAAATTGCTACCATCACATCAGGGACAATTTGACCATTTAGTCCTGACTCCTGTAATGCGTTTTTTATGATATACAACATTTCATTTTCTTCACCGTTAACTGACATAATTTTTGTATAACCCGAACCGTGTGAACTGATTTTTCCAATTCCCTTAACATCACTTGGGTGATTTGTAACTCCGGCAATTATATGGTCGTATGTAACATATTCGCTGATTAGTTCTATATTCCCTAATCCATTTTGAAGGGTTAACACATAAGTGTCCTTTCCTAAGAATTTTTTTGCCGACTCTAATGCAGATCTTGAATAGATTGTTTTTGTAAACAAAATAACCAAATCTACTTCTTCATTTATATCTTCTGCAAACGCAGCCTTGATAGGTATCAAATGGTATCCATCATCAGCTTCTAGATGTAAACCTTCGTTATTTAGTTTTTCTATAACAGCTGGAGCAACATCGACCATTGTAATATCATAACCTTGCAAAGCTAATCTGCCTCCAAAA
The DNA here is from genome assembly GCF_036670025.1 of Niallia oryzisoli. Lineage (NCBI taxonomy): Bacteria > Bacillati > Bacillota > Bacilli > Caryophanales > Bacillaceae > Niallia > Niallia oryzisoli. Next base: position 4,499,742 of record NZ_CP137640.1, read on the forward strand.
AGCATTCCCATTGCGCCTGAACCTATAACTACTATTTTCACACTTGGTCCTCCTCATTGATTATCAGATTTATATATTCCCAAATAAAGGGAATTCAATAAAGCATTGCTCAAATACCAGATATTTCATCTTTCATTAGCATTCCTCCTATATGCGATTGATGTAAATTTATATTAAAACGTTTTCAACCATTGAACAATTCTAATATATCTATTTATTAATAGTTAATAACTATTAATATGGCATTTAAGTCAATAAACAATTGGCTTTCTGTTAACCACATAAAGCAACAAAAATACTAAATTTTTTAAATATTTAGTGGGTTTTTATGTTAGTAATACATTAATTAATAAAAATTAAAAAAGATGAACTCTATAAATATAGTGTTCATCTTTTTTGGGAATCTATAAACCTCTTTGGAAAATATCCTTTAATTTAGTTATTTAGATATATAATGATTATTCTTTGGCTTAGCCCAAAAATCAGTCCTCAATATTTTCTCATACCATTGTGAGTACAGTTCTGGACGCCAATCACAAGAATCAATTGATTCGTTGTATTCCCAAACGCTTTTAAGAAAAGAATTTTCAACGCATGAGAGGTCTAACGTTGCTGTCGAAACAGTACCTTCATCTGCACCAGGATCAAGAAATCTTTGACCCGCATAATAATGAATATGTGGTGGCTTACTTGAGGGACCTATGATGCTAGATCCACCCATAAAATAAGTAGTTACGTCCTTACCATATAGGTTAGCTGTGGCTATATACATGTCATTTGTACTGGCCAAGTATTCCAAACAAAGGTTTCCGTAATAGCCACCTGCTCCCCCGCTCTCCTCTGTGCCAATAGCAGAGCAATTAATAAATAGACGTGCACCCATTGCTCGACAGTACCGCATAATTTCTGGGAAACAATAGGTATCATAACAAATTCCAACACCAACAGGTCCCCAAGGAGTTTCGAATAAGACTGGATAATTCCCTCTATCTGCCCAGTTCATTTCAGAGAAAGGCAGATGGATCTTTCGGTAAGTACCTATTACGCCTTCCGGTCCACAAATAGCTGCTGCATTATATACTTTTGTTGGATCATTAGTCTCTCTTTCTGCAAGACCGTATAAAACATATATACCGTATTTTTTTGTTAATTCTGCTATTGCATTAGATGAAGGGCCTGGTACCGTTTCAGCTAATCGGCGATGCATTTTCTCCTCCAGGGGCTTGTCTTTATCATCATCATAACCTGTAAGGGCAGTTTCTGGAAAAACAATTATTTGTGACCCCTGTTTTGCTAATACATCAACATATTCTAGTATACGTTTTAAATTTTTGTTACTTTCACCCCATTTTGCTCCAAAATTGACAGTGGAGATTGTAATAATATCGTCCATTATGTCTTCCTCCAAATTTATAATTTTTTACTGAAGTTTTTTATTTAAAAAGGCTGTAAGTGTACATATTAAAGTAATCGGCACCATTGCAAAGGATGCAAATTCCCACGTAAAACAGACCACAAAAAACAGCACATTTCTCAAGAACCAGCTATTGCTATATTTTCATCCCTCCATAATCTGTTTTATGTAAATTAATGTTAGAACGCTTTCATTAATTGAACAATCCTAATATAACTATTAAATTATAGTTAATAACTATTAAAAAGTGTTAAAGTCAATAATCTACTACCTTTCTTTAAATTAATTAAAAGAATAAAAAATACTAAATTTTCAATGTATTATGTGACTATCTGATAAAATCCTTTAAAATAGGATTACAGAATTTTTTTACAAAAAGTATTACATCCATGCATTACTGATATTAGTATAGATGAAAGAGGTATTTAAACTATGGACCTGCGACTTCTTGAATATTTTCTTGCTGTTTCTGAAGAACTTCATTTCACAAAGGCTGCTGAAAAATTAGGAATCAGTCAGCCGACACTTAGTCAACAAATCAAAATTCTTGAAGATCGACTGGGTGCTAAAATTTTTAAACGTGTAGGTAGAAAAGTATATATGTCAGATGCGGGAAATATTTTATTAAAACATACTCTACGGATCTTTAATGAATTAGAACATGCACAAACAGAAATTAATGAATTTATGGGTCTTAAACGAGGAAAATTGACAATTGGATGTTCAGGAAGTCATTTACTTCGGGAGTTTGTCCTTTCCTTTCATGAACAATACCCTGGAATTCAGTTGTCTATCCTTGAACTGCCGACCGAAGAAACAAGAATTAGGCTTTTAAAAAACGAATTAGATCTTGGTATCGTCTACATGCCCGTAGAAGATGACCAACTTGAGACCATTCCTTTATTTTTCGAAAAATTTTCTCTGGTTGTTTCCTCCAAACATAAGCTTTCCAATGAGCCTTTTGTAAAGCTTGAACAATTAAAAAAAGTACCTATGATTTTATTAGCGAAACATTACATCGTTCGCCAATTTATTGATAATGATTGTAAGGAAGCCGGTTTTGTCTTAAAACCAATCCTTGAACTGTCAACATATGAATCTTTATTACATTTGGTAAGCCTTAATTTAGGAGCAACCATTCTTCCTAAATCGTATCTCGCAAAGATAAATGATGGACAGATTCGGGAAATCCCAATTGTTGATCAAAAACTTCATAAAAGAGTAGCTGCGATTTACAGGAAAGATATATTTATTGATAAGCCAATGAAAACACTTATCAACCATCTATCCCAAAATTTTGAAAAAAAGATTTTTTAATGTAAACTGCTGATTTTGTGATATGGTTTTAAGAAAGGTTCATTAATTCATCCTAAGGTAGGTACGACCATAAAGAAAGTAGCAAAAAAAAGAATAACAGTATCTTAAGAAAAAGGAAGTGGATAAAATGATATATATTTCTATTATCTACCTTCCTTTTCTTTAATTAATGGGTGTTAGTATAAGTACATTCCTTCACAATTTTTGGTTGTAATATAAAAGAGCTACCATAGTATAGCCCATAAAATTTATAAAAATAAAAATTAAAGTTCTTCACCCTTTGTTGCAATCACGGTTTTATACCAGAAAAATGACCTTTTCTTCTTACGGTCAAAAGCACTAAAGTAAATTTATGATCGAACCTTGAACAAGCACTTTAAATAAAGTAGACCCTATAATAACAATAGGATCTCTTTAATATCTATATCATTTTCTTCTAGATACATTTATCGTTACCAAAAACTTACCCTAGTTTGTTACGATAATAACGAGATAACTCGATAACCATCGCTCCCATTCTTTCGTTTTCTGGAGTAATTATCCGTTGTACTCCTTCTTCTCTCAAAGCCTCAGCTGTTACTTTTCCTACGGCTACAGCCATTGTAGTTGACTTGAAAGTATGTAAAAGGGATTCTAAAATATTCTGTTCCTTTGCAAAATCAAATAATGAGCGAACTTGGATAGCCGTGGTAAAACAGACTGCATCCACCTCATTTTCAAGCAGTTCTTTACATAATGTTGCAACTGTTTCTGTTTGCGGAGGCATATGTTTGTATGAAAGTATCATTGATACATCTGCGCCTTTATTTTTAAGAAAATTGATTAATGTTGGTGCTGTTTCACCATGGAGTTGAACCGTAACTCTTTTTCCAGTAAAGTCAAAGTGCTCCAATGATTTTATTAAACTCCTAGTTGTACCATCTTCGTCTACCGCTTCCGGCATAATCCTTAGTTTTTTTAATGTAGAAAGTGTTTTATACCCCCTTGAAGCAATCTTAGCCTGTTTGATAATGTTTTTAAACCGCTCTTTAACATCCAGTTTCTCAGCTATATCCAACAACGTTTCTGTTCCGATCCCCGTTGTAAAAATAATCCAATCTGTCCCCTCTTTTATGAGTTTCATAAGATCGGGTTCTATCTCCTTCTCCTCTAAATATACAATTCCTTGCAGCGAACGGACTATTGGGATTCCTCCTTGTTTTTCGATAAGCATACTAATCTCTTCCGTTTTTCGAGAAGCACCGATTACAACACGTTTCCCCAGCAGTTCTTTTGCCATACTACTACCCTCTTTACATATATTTAGGTTCATTTATTTAATAAAGGATTAATACCTATACCTAGCTAATTTAATTCTCCAATTGCTTTACTGTTGGACTTAAATTAACTAAAAAGTACGCTTCTCTTAGCCTTCTGAATGAATCACTTCCCTGCATATATGCAGGGCTTCCAGAATAGAGCATGTCTTCATAGACTATTTTCGGGGTTAACTTAGCTATTTCTAATCGTGTTAACAATATTTCCTTCAAAATAACTGTTAGTTCCGTATACTGTGCATATTCATAGGTTCTTTTACGAATGAACTCTATGTCATTCATCAATTCTCTTAGTTGCGATTTTACCTGATGATTTACTTCTACGTTTTTAGAATGACTTTCTACAATTGATTCAATAGACGCATCTGATACTCCTATACCTAAAGGTATTTGATAGAGTACTAATGTTGGGCGGACTTTTTGTATAAATTCATCTGCTTGTTCAGTGATAATCCACTTATCTGGAACAAATACATTATTAAAGAAACAGGAGTAAGTGGCACTACCATTCAAACCTACAAAATTCGTTTTACTTTCTAACTCTAAACCTTTTATTTTCGTAGGAATCATACACATTATTCGATGTAGATTAATGGATGCTATAATGACAAACCAGTGGTCGACATCCAGGTTGGACACACTTGACAAACTACCTGAGATCGTATATCCCCCTTCTGTCTTATCAGCTCTTAAACGAATCGTTTCGATCCCAGCATAATATTTCAACGCGTTTGATAAGCCAGTTCCACCGAGTACTTCTCCTGATTCTAATAATGGTAAAAGCTCGTTTTTAACAAAAGGATTGTTGCTCAATCTAGCAGAGGTTAAAGCAGCTAAGTGGCACCATAATGTAAAGGCTGACGTCATGCAATACCTTGCAGTCTCTTCTATTAAATAAATTTCTCGGCAACGTATATTCTCCTTTTGTAAATTACTTGAAGAAAAAAAACCCGCCTGTCCAACCGCACTAAGAAACTCTTTTGGATAATAAGATTCTTCATCAATTTTCCTTATAATCGGTTTAAGATTTTCGTTAATTATTTGTTTGAACGTTCTCTTGTTTAAATCAATTTGCATATTTTCCACTCCTTTCCATCTTTTTAATTAACGGTGACAATGCTTCTTGAAGCATTGATCCTATATTGTATGAGTTAACTACACCGACATTAGTATAATTGAAATTTAACAGAAATAAACATCTAATTCTCTACTGATTTACTCATCCGCTTTTTGAAATATACATATTAAAAGAACCTCACGAGGAAATAGGTCCATATTTTTTATCCATAAATGAATACAAAAAACCAGGCTCATGTTTCAGAACCTGTTTTTTATAAGTAATATAAAAGGGAAGATTTCATTCATTTGCAGATCTTTCTTCCCTTAAAGATGAATAAAATATAAAATCTCTATCATTCATTTATCCTAGTCTCATCTTAAAATCTTCATATCCAAATTGGTGTACAATATGGCAGTCTCCATCTTTATCACGAATAGAGAGAGCTGGTAATGCCATACCGTTAAAAGTTGTGATTTTCACCATCGTGTAGATTGCCATATCACCAAAAATTAAACGATCTCCACTCTTTAATGGTTGATCGAAAGAATAATCCCCAATTGTATCGCCTGTAAGACAAGTTTGTCCACTAAGTCGGTACATAAATGGCTTCTCCCCGACTTCACCTGATCCAAGAAGAGGAGGACGATAAGGCATTTCTAACATATCAGGCATATGACAGGTTGCAGAAGTGTCAAGAATTGCAATTTCAATACCATTATGATGCGTATCAAGTACAGTTGTAACCAAATATCCCGCATTTAGAGCAATAGCTTCTCCTGGCTCAAGATATACTTCTAAACGGTATTTATCCTGCACTTTCTTAATACAATCTTCCAATAATGAGATGTTGTAATCTTCCCTTGTAATGTGGTGACCACCGCCAAAATTGATCCATTCCATTTGTGACAGCCACGGCCCAAACTTTTCTTCCACCGCATTTAGAGTTGTTTCTAAGTCGTCAGAGTTTTGCTGACATAGTGTGTGAAAATGCAGCCCAGAAACGCCATCAAGCAAGTCAGGACGAAAATGCTCTATTGTTACACCGAATCTAGAACCTGGTGAACATGGATCATATATGGCATGCCCAATTTGTGTAGAGCATTCTGGATTGATGCGTAAGCCTACTTTTTTACCCGCTTGAAGAGCTTTATCTTTAAACTTTTCTAACTGGGAGAAGGAATTAAAGATGATATGATCACAAACGGATATAATTGCATCTATTTCATCCTCGCGATAAGCAGGTGAAAAAATATGATTTTCTTTCCCCATTTCCTCGTACCCTAAACGTGCCTCATATAAGCCGCTTGCTGCTGTACCATTTAAATACTTTGCAATCAAAGGATACATCTTATACATTGAAAAGGCTTTTTGTGCCAATATAATCTTACAGCCTGTCCGTTCCATAACTCCGTTTAGGATTTTAAGATTTTTTTCTACAAGACCTTCATCGAATACATAACATGGTGTTGGCAATTCTTCAAATTTCATTTTTAGTCCACAAGCTTGGATCAAAGCTTTCCTTTCATACTATTTGCACGGATATTTAACGAAGTTCTATAGATATCAAGCCTTTTCTTTTATACACTTAAACTATTTGAAATAGTAAACTTTTGTAGACACTCAGAACTAAGACTATAAGAAGCAACTTTCTTCTTCCACTGCTTGACTACATCAACGTGGTCATCGTAACTATAAACATAGAATGTCATTTCTTTTTTTCTACTTTTTACATTTATGACAAATGGAATAACATTCGTTTCTGGATTTAGAAACAATTCTTCATTCCCTTGGAATATATTGTACCTTTTTAAAAATAGAGCCTCATTAAAAAATTCAGTAAATCTAATTTTTTCTTTCTCCTCTAAGTGCTTTCCGTTAAATGTTATAGTAATATCTTTTGAATTAAGTTTTGGATGAAGTGCAAAATTACTTACAAACCATCCCACAACTGCACTTGGGGGACTTGTTAACATTTTTAACATTGCAAAAATCACTATAATAACAATCGTCCAAGACATTTCATATCAACTCCCTGATTGTAATATTTGGTTATCTAATTTACCTGTAGGCACTTGTTTTAAGCATTTATAGATTAACAATATTACAATAATATTAATTTTAAGTCTAATAATTAGTTAGTCAAAGAGACCCAATTTGTTTAAAAATAGATTAATCATCTTATTGGGAGTACATAACATTACTTCTTCCACTCAATACTCTTCTGTTTTTCACTATTTACTTCCAGCTTAAATACATCAGGTCTTGCATAATGTCCTATAGGATCGAAGTCAAATTTACTATAGGCAATTTGCTTCATATCAAGGTCAGCAAATATCATTTCTTCTTTTCCCCAAACAGGTTCCGCCACGTAATCCCCCATCGGGCCTATAATAGCACTTCCACCTATACACATTACTTCTGGGGAAGTTTCAAGATCAGCATAACAAGCTAAATCCTTAGGATACATATCCTTCGTTACATATTGATTACAAGATAAAACAAAGCATCTTCCTTCCATTGCAATATGACGGATAGTAGACTGCCAAGTCTCCCTTGCATCTGCAGTTGGTGCAATATAAATTTGAACGCCTTGTGCATACATAGCTGCCCTAGCAAGAGGCATATAGTTTTCCCAACAAATTAGTGCCCCAATTTTTCCATACGGGGTATCAAATACGGGTAATGTACTACCATCTCCCTCACCCCAAACAATTCGTTCTGCTGCAGTCGGTTTTAACTTACGATGTTTCCCTAGCAATTCTCCATCTGGACTGAAAAACAACACTGAGCAATAAAGAGTACCGCCACTATATTCACTGTCTCTCTCAATGACACCAATGACAAGATAGACACCTGCCTCCCGTGCTGCATTCCCAAGTAGTTCTGTCGCTTCACCTGGGACAGGAATTGAGTTCTCCCAATATCGATACCAATCTTTTCTTCCATCGTCCGTGCGGCTTCCTATTATTGTTCCAAATGATAATCCTCTAGGATAGGCAGGAATAAAAGCTTCTGGGAAAACGACAATTTGGGCTTCCTTTTCTCCGGCCTGTTTTATTAAGCTAACTGCCTTTTCTATAGTGCCATCGCGGTCCATCAAGATTGGTGCAGCTTGAATCACTGCAACTTTTACACTTTGATTAGTATTTACCATACATCTGGGACCTCCCTTGATATGATCCTTCAATCAATTAATATCAATTTATCATCCTAAGAGTTTTATGGCAGAGCTGGTCCCAATCCTTGATGCCCCCGCATCTACCATTGCTTTAATATCTTGTTTACTTCGGACCCCCCCTGATGCCTTAACACCAATATTTGGGCCAACTGCTTTTCTCATGATCGACACATCTTCAACGGTTGCTCCATACAAAGAAAATCCTGTTGAAGTCTTGACATAGTCTGCTCCAGCTTTTACTGATAACTCACAAGCACGTACTTTCTCTTCATCGTTTAATAGACATGCCTCAATAATAACCTTCACTAATGCTTTTCCTTTCGCGATATTAACAACAGAACGTATATCTTCTTCAACGAGGGCATCGTTTTTGTTTTTTAATGCACCAATATTAATTACTGTATCCACTTCAGTAGCCCCGTTTTCGATGGCATTTTTAGTTTCAAATGCCTTAGTTTCGGGTGTATTTGCACCTAAAGGAAATCCTATAACCGTACAGACATTTACATCAGTCTCCTGTAGGAGTTTTGCTGCTATCCTTACCCATACAGGATTTACACATACCGAAGCGAACCCATATACCTTTGCCTCTTCACATAACTGTACAATCTCCGCTTCTCTCGCTTCGGGATTGAGCCAAGTATGATCAATCATTTTTGTATAATTCATCTTTTTTGCCACCTTAAAGAATATTATTAAACCACTTAGTTCATTAAATATTCAATTCAAAAAGAATTGTTTAAAGGCTATATTATTTGATTACACGTAATGTTTGGAGTTGCTCATCTTCAGCACCTTGAACAGGAAGACCAGCATCGATATTTTTTCTTGTATAGAGCAGATTATCCTTTGTAATGATTTCACCAGGTATAAAAATAGGAATTCCTGGAGGATAAACCATAACAAATTCAGAAATAATCCTTCCATCGGATTGTTCAAATGGAATCACTTCTGTTTCAGAATAAAAAGCATCACGCGGTGTCACAGCCAAGGGAGGAATTTCAGGTAATAAAACGGTACTATCTACATTTCCATTAACCTGATATTTATATTCCTGTGACAGTTCATTTAGTGCATGTACAAGTGTCAATAAATCCTCTTCAGAGTCACCGGGTGTGACAATACAAAGAATGTTATATAGATCGGACAATTCAACTTCAATATTGAATCTGTCTCGCAGCCACTTTTCAACTTTATATCCCGTAATGCCCAGCTCTTTTACAGATATTAATAGCTTTGTAGGATCCATAGCCACTGCCGTACTATATTCCAGCACTTCACGACCCATACAATATAAATGATCAATCTCGTTAATCTTTGCTCGTGTTTCTTCTGCTTTTCGAATCGTATCCGTAAGTAATGCCTGTCCCTCATTGGCCAACGATTTTCGGGCAACATCTAAAGAAGCCAGTAATAAATAAGATGTAGAGGTTGTTGTCAACATACTTAAAACAGACTGTACACGCTTATGGGAGACAAGATTTCCACGCAAATTCAAAATAGAACTTTGGGTAAGGGAGCCGCCTAACTTATGCACACTTGTTGCAGCCATGTCGGCCCCAGCTTCCATTGCGGATAACGGCAGTTCATGATGAAAATGGATATGTGCCCCATGCGCTTCATCTACAAGTACGGGAATATCCCGGGAATGGGAAATTGTTACGATTTTTTTCAAATCACCTGAAGTTCCGTAATAAGTTGGATTGATCACGAGTACAGCTTTTGTATCTGGATATTGCACTAATGCTTGTTCAATAGATTCCGGTGTGATCCCATGAGAGATCCCGAAGTAGGAATCTACTTCAGGATGGATAAAAATAGGAATTGCACCTGATAAAACGATTGCACTCATAATTGATTTGTGAACATTTCGTGGAACTAGAATTTTATCCCCGGGTTCGCAAACTGACATAATCATCGCCATGATGGCCCCGCTTGTACCTTGTACAGAAAAGAACGTATAATCTGCACCAAATGCTTTAGCAGCTAACTCTTGCGCTTCTTTTATAATTCCTTTTGGAAGGTGTAAGTCATCGAGAGGACCTATATTGATTAAATCGATAGAAAGAGCATTTTTACCAATAAATTCTCTAAAATCAGGATCCATGCCATATCCTTTTTTATGGCCGGGAATGTGGAATTGGATTGGATCTTTTTCTGCATGTTTTTTTAAGGCTGTAAATAATGGAGTTTCAAATTGGATGACCAATTTTCACACACCCTTTCTCATCTTATAAATGTCATAATCATAGTTGTAGTAGATGATTAAAGTGTTCTTTAAATAAATATCTTCCTATATAAAAGGAACCAAATTCACCAAAACGGGCACTTACTTCATCAAAACGCATCTCATAAATTAGTTTTTTAAATTGGATAGGATCTTCACCAAATAGGGCCACTCCCCATTCATAATCATCTAGTCCAACAGATCCTAAAATAAATTGTTTTACTTTACCAGCATACTGGCGGCCAATTAAACTATGGCTCCTCATCATTTGATTGCGTTCCTCACTTGGTAACATATACCAATTATTTTCCTCACTACGAAGCTTGTTCATCGGATAAAAACAAATATATTCCGTTTTTGGGATTTTCGGAAATAATCTTGCCCTTATCTCAGGTTTACTTTAAGGATCTTCCCCTTTAGGGAGATAATTACTGAGTTCTACCACTGATACATACGATGTAGTCTGCACTGTAAACTCTGCAAATTTTGTTTTATTAAATGCTAGTTCTATTTGAGTTAATTCCCTAAGGGTTGGACGAAGAAACATGAACATGATATCTGCTTTATGTCCCAGTATTTGAAAGAGGGCATGATCACCCTCTGCTTTTTCTTCGTTATTGACCCATTGGTTCCACAATTCCATTATCTCCTCAAGAACTTCTTGACGTTGATCCTCATTTAAGGACCTCCATCTCTTCCAATCTATTTTGCGGAAGTCATTAAAGCAGTACCACCCTTCAAGTGTTTCAGCAGCATTAGACATAACTTCATACTCCCTTTGTTAAGAAATCATTGATACCACGATAAATTAGTTCAAAAAGCTCTTCTAAATCCTCTTCTTCCACACAAGAAAAGGCAATTCTTAAGTCGGTCGAGTTAATTGCAATTGTACCTACTCCATATTCATCCAGCAAATGAAGTCTTAGCTTTTCAGCATCTATTTGTAATAGCTTTAAGCACATAAAATACCCGGAATTGAAGGGATAGTAGGTCCATACTTCTTTATATTTTTCTTGATTGAGAATTTCTTTGACCTTCATTGCTCGATATTTCATTAGTTCAAACTTTTCACGTTTTTCCGCATCATACTTATTTGATCGTAACGAATCTAAAATAATTGTCTGTGACAAATGGGAACCGCTTGATATAGTCCCTCTAATAAGCCCTTTTGTTTTTTGCTCCAAAACATCAAGGATTTCATTATGATAAGAGGCAAACGTGAGGAATCCTACTCTTAGTCCCCAAACGTAATTTTCCTTTGTTGCCCCGTCCACTTTAATTGGTAAGATTCTTGGATGAAGTCCTGCCAATTTTCCAAATAGCGATTCTTTAACAGAGTCTTCATAAAACAATCCGAAATAGGCATCATCAAGTATGACTGCTAGATTTATCCCGGCCTCTGCCGCCTCCAATATTGCTGCAATCATCCCATGGACTTCATTATCATGGGGGGTATATCCTGTAGGGTTATTCGGGAAATTAAGTAAGACGATTGCCTTTCCAACATCCTTTTGTTCCATGAGACGTTCCCTGAATCCAGTAACATTAAACTTTTCGCTCTCATCAAAAAGCCCAAACGTTTTAAGCTGACCGCCTCTTCGAAGATGAAAAATTGATTGGTAATTCCCCCAATATTTATCAGGGAGAATAATGGAATCATTTTCGTCCACAAACAGATCTGCTATAATACTTAATCCATGAGTAAGTGCGTTCGTTATTATAGGCAATCCAAAACTTTTATTTATTAAGGAAGGATTCTCCTTTAATAGCTTCCGTTTCCACTCTTCTCTCAATTGAAATTTTCCAGAGGTAGGTGCATACGTATAAACATCCTTAGGAGAATATCCTGTTAATCTTTCTTGTATATGTTCGAAATGCATGGGAACGTTTTGCTCGGTTGCAATTCCAATCGTTGCATTAAAACGAAAAGCTTTTTTGCTCGCCTCATCACTCTGACTAAGGATCCCTTTAGGGTAATAAAGCTTTTTTCCCAGGTTAGACAATAAGTGATAGACATTATGATTATATTTAATTAAATCTTCATTTAGTTTCTTTGCAAGCTCATTCATTTTATTTCTCCCCTATAACTATCTATTCTCTCCTTTTGATTGAATAGAACAAATTGCTTCTATTAATATAGAGTTCTCTTCATGTGTTCCAATAGATATTCGAATATGTTTCGGCATTCCCCATGTATCGCCATAACGGACAATGACTCCAAGGTTTAAAAGTTCTTCATAAATTTTCTTAGCTTCTGTGCCGAATTCTACAAGAACGAAATTACTCATACTCTCCGTGTAGGGTAAGCCAAGTTCATTCAAGGCTTTATATAACTGTTCCCTTCCCGCTGTATTTACTTGTTTAGACCTATCTACATGTTCTTCGTCTGTTATAGCAGCAACTGCTGCAGCCTGGGCTAAACTATTTACATTAAATGGTTCCTTCACGTGTAAAATGCTTTGGATAATGGATTTGGGTGCTGCCCCAAACCCTACCCTTACACCTGCAAGTCCATAAATTTTAGAAAATGTTTGTAAAACAATAATTGGATAACCAGAACGGACATATTCTAATCCGTTTGTATAGTCTTCCTTTGTCGCAAAATGGCTATAAGCACTATCAAAAACGACTAAGATATTTTTAGGCAGTGAATGTAATAGTTTTTTTAACATATATTTCGGCAAGTAAGTACCTGTTGGATTATTGGGAGAACAAATATAAATCAATTTAGTGTAATCCGTAACTGCCGATAGAATAGAATCAATATTAAATTGATACTTATTATCAAGTGGTACGGAAACCACTTTTGCTCCCATTAAATGTGCCCCAAAATCATATTCACTAAAAGAGGGGGCAGGGACAATAATTTCATCTCCGGATTCTAGATATGTTTCTGAAATTAAGGTAATCAATTCATCTGCACCATTTGTAATGATTAACTGGCTTATGGACAAAGATAACTGTGACGCAATAACACTTTTTAACTCAAAAGCATGTGCATCAGGATATCGATTAATTCCAGAAAGACGACTTGTTATAGCATCAATAGCTTTTGGTGACGGACCAAGAGGATTTTCATTTGATGCTAATTTAATAACCCTTGTTAAACCTAATTCCTTTTGTACTTCCCACAATGGTTTTCCTGGTATATAGGGCTTAATATAATCTAATGCTTTACGCTGTTTTAACAGATTTATATAAATCACAACCCTTCCCCTCCAATCCAATTCAAAAACTATATGGTGAAAAGATAATTGTGAACCAATCCACACACTTAATTACAAATTATTATTAAATAACCTATTCGGATGGTTAATCATCCACTTCTCAATAATAAATGATTTATAATTTTTATAACCATCCAATAAGATGTTTTTTTGACCATCCATTTATCATAGTTATAAAAATAAAAAAAATCATAGTCTATATCATGACTTTTTATAAAAAGTAAATGTAATAACAAAAGAGATTAAGGATTAAGCACTTTATTTTACACTTTGTAAATTCCCCACAAATTGTTTCATTCTTTTCATTGCTTCACGTAATGCTTCCATAGAAGAAGCGTATGAACAACGGATATGACCTTCTCCTCCCTCACCGAAAACATTTCCTGGTACCACGGCAACTTTCTCTTGAATCAACAAATTTTCTGCAAACTGCTCCGATGTAAGGCCAGTATTACGAATCGATGGAAATACATAAAAAGCACCGCCTGGCAGGTGACATTCTAAACCCATTTCATTTAAGGAATCAACAACATAAGCTCGTCTTTTTCGATAACTTGTTTTCATTTCCTCAACATACTGTTGACCATTCTTTAACGCTTCGATTGCCGCATACTGTGTGATAGAAGGCGCACATATCATAGTATTATGATGTACCTTTAACATTGTTTGACAAAAGTGATCTGGTGAACATATAAAACCAAGCCTCCACCCTGTCATTGCGAAACCCTTTGAAAAACCTGATATTATAATTGTTCTTTCCCTCATTTGAGATATAGAGGCAATAGAACAAAATGGTTCATCATAGGTAAGTTCAGCGTATATTTCATCTGAAATAACAAGTAAATCATGCTCAATAATTATCTTAGATATTTCTTCTAGTTCATCTTGATTAAGGTAGCTGCCTGTTGGATTATTAGGTGAGCAAAGAATTAATGCTTTGGTATTTGTATTTATGGCCTGCTTAAGATGCTCCGGCTGAAGTTTAAAATTAGTTCCTCTGGTGGTTTCTAGTGATACAGGTAATCCTCCCGCAAGTGTTACTAATGGTGCATACGCAAGATAACTTGGTTCAATAATAATGACTTCATCACCTGAATTTAAAATCGTGCGCAATGAAATATCCAGTGCTTGACTTCCACCTACCGTGACGATAATTTCCGAATCTGGAGAATATTCAACTTGAAAATGAGACTTCATATAACAAGATATTTCTTTTCTAAGTTCGAGCAACCCTGCAGCTTCTGTATAGGATGTATTACCCTTTTGTAAAAATCCTATAGCTGCATCACGTATAGACCAAGGAGTTACAAAATCAGGTTCACCTACTCCAAGTGAAATAACTCCTTCAACACGACTTGCCATGTCAAAAAAGCGGCGAATACCAGAGGGTTTAATTTGTTTAACCCTTGAAGAAAGAAAGCATCTTGTCTTATTTCTTTTACCAGTATCTTCATTTTCACTTATTATCGTTCTTTTTTCAGTATTAATAAGATTGGACTCTAATTTCATCTTTTTTACCTCAAATCAAATTAATTTTATTTAACCAATTCAAATTGTGATTTCTCAAACTGTGTTTCAGTTTCAGTAAATTGATACAAATAGAATTTAATGATGTTATTTAACCTTCCTTAAATAATAAGACAAAATAAACAAAGTGAACCATCCAATAAGCTACTATTTTCACCCACCACTTCAAGTTTTATATAAAAAGTACCCGATTTATTATTAGAGTCTCCTGTTATACATAAAAAAAGAATCATGATTGACCATGATTCTAAATAATAATAAATATTCAAAGCTTGTGTTTCTTGAAAACATTAGTCCAAACCAAGTTTAAGGATTCGCTGTTTTAAGAAACTAATTTAACTCTTTTTGGCTTTTGTTCAGGGTACAAAAGACTTACGACAATACCTACGATGAGACAGATAAAGAATGTGGCAGCTTTGGCAGATACGATAACTTCTAATGGTGAAATGGACCATAGGATGGCACTTAGGAAACCTGTAATGATGGTTGCTACAACGCCTGTCCCCGATGTTTTTTTCCAAAAGAAGATCAATAAGATGATAGCAGAGAATGTATTTCCAACACCTGCCCAAGCAAAGCTGACCATACTATAAATAATGGATCCAGATGCTAATGAAACAATAATCCCTACAATTCCGCTGATAATGACGACAAAACGGGATAATTTTACTAGAGTAGTACTTTTAATTGTTTTCCCCATGGCTTTGTGAATAACATCTTCACTTACAGATGTTGTGATAACAAGTAACTGGGATGAAGCTGTTGACATAATCGCGGCAAGTATTCCGGCAATGATAATTCCAGCTACCCAAGGCGGCAGTAAGTCAAATACCATATGTGGCAAAATCATTTCAGCATCATCGATCGTACCTTGTTTATAAATGGTTGATGCAAAAATAGCAGATAAAAAGGCTCCTATATAAACAATTAACGTCCAAATAATAGCAACCCATTGACCCGTTCTAAGTTCTTTCTCATCCCTTAAAGCCATAAAACGCGAACTTAGTTGAGGCTGTCCACCTAACCAACCAAAGAACCAAGATAGGTTTGTAAATAACATCGCTCCAAGTGCCAGTCCAGTTAATCCACCTAACCAACTATCAGCACCATTTCCCATTGAACTTAATGCTGCCGATACAGATAGATCATTTTGCTGAATTTCAGCAAATCCAGCGATTGGAACAATAATAAACGCGATCAACATTAAGAAACTTTGAATCGTATCTGTCCATACAACAGACATAAATCCACCCATACATGAATAAGCAATAATGATTAGTGCTATGATAACTGTTCCAACAGTAATATTAAGTCCTGAAAATGAATATAGCGTTTTACCTACTCCGGAAAATTGAGCTGCAAGATAACATGTAAAAAAGATAACCATGATGAGCGATGATAACCAACGAATCACATTACTATGATTAGGAAATTTCACCGCTATATAATCTGTTAAGGTATACACATTATACTTTTTCGTTTCTTTCATAAATCTTTTCGCTAATACAAGCCATGAAAAGAGAATTCCTATAAACATCCCGGATAAAATCCAAACACCTGACAAACCTGCCACATAAATAAAGCCCACTGCACCTAAGAACATATAAGCTGATTCGCCTGTAGCTCTTTCGGAAAATGCTAGTGCCCAACCAGGTAACTTATTGCCACCTAGAAAATAATCTGCGTGGTCTAATTTTTTTCTACTAAAGTAAATACCAACGAGTAACATTAATAAGATATATACAATAATTTCAGCAAAAACAATTGTTGAACCTGAAAAATTCATTTTTATTCTCCTTTTAATCCAATTAAACAAAGCTAAATAGTATGAATAAAAGTACATTTAATCGTGTGTTAACTATTAATAGTGAAAAATTACAGAGCCTACTTTTTTAATTTAAAAGTCTTCACTAGTAGGCCCTGTTTTCTGAAACACATTAGTTAGCATCTAACTTTAAAATACTTTTATATAAGACGTTTGCTGCTTTTCCAATATCTTGCTTTGAAGAAAACTCCTTAGGATTATGACTGATTCCATCCTTGGATCTGACAAAAATCATTCCCACTGGGAATCGATCTTTAAACTGCATCCCATCATGTCCTGCACCGCTCGGTAAAGACACAACAGGTTCAGCAATTTCCTGAATACTGTCTCTGATTACTTCTTGAATTTTCTCATCACAACGTACAGGTGCTACCCTCTGTAATACCGAAATTTCAAGACCAAGTCGTCTTTCAGTCGCAGTCGTTTCAGCAAATTGTCTAATCCTTTGTTCAAGTTCATCACGGATATCTTCATGAATATCTCGAATATCCATCGTCCATGCCACTTCACCAGGGATAACATTTACTCCATTTGGTTTTACTGACAATTTGCCGACCGTAGCGACAGCTGTTGGATATTCTTTTGCTATTTTTTCAGCCTCAGCAATGATTAGACTTGCACCCACCAAGGCATCTTGTCGTTGATTCATCGGTGTAGCACCTGCATGCTCAGATAACCCTGTTAAAGTGAACTGCAGCCATAAAGGTCCAGCAATCCCCGTGACATTTCCTAAGGCAGCATCCTGATTTTCAAGAACCTTTCCCTGCTCTATATGAACTTCTACATAAGCTTTTACGTTATCTATTTTAGCACTTTGAAGTCGTTCCTTTTTATATCCGAATTCCTTCATGGCTTGTTCAATTGAAACTCCTTGTTGATCGACTCTTGTCAAATCTACTTCCGTCAATGTCCCAGCCACAGCTCGGCTACCGATCATTCCAAAACCAAAGCGAGTTCCTTCCTCATCCTTAAAAGCAATAACTTTTACTGGATGTTTTAATTGAACCTTATTTTCTTTTAATGAATGAATGACTTCAATTGCTGTTAAAACACCTAAGCTGCCATCATATTTACCACCATTTGGTACAGTATCAATATGAGAACCTAGTAACATAGCAGGAGCATCAATCGTACCTTTTTGACTTCCAATTAAATTTCCGACTGCATCAAAATGAACGGTTAATCCAGCTTCTTCCATATATTGTTTGACTAATTCATTTGCCAATTGCTCTTCCTTTGTATATGAAAAACGATTAACGCCACCATCATCATTTTTCCCGATGGAGGATAATTCTTCTATATGTCTTATCAATCGATGGATATTAATCATTTCTAGGATATTAATCATTTTTAGCATCTTCATCCTTTAATTGAAAACGAAAATGGCATTGTCCATGTTTTAAAAGTAATTGGTCATGCACAACATTAAATTTATTGTTATAGCCATGTGCAATTGCATCATCAATGATGGTACAATACACAAGCCCATATTTATGCATATCATCTGCTGCCCATTGATCACCTAAAGGACATACTGTAAATGTTTGCTCAACCTCTTCACCAGGAATATAATTTTCTTCAATGGTAAATAACTCACTTCTACCCATATCATAATTTGATAAGTAATTTTCAACAGTATTGTTCTGTCCATTTACTCTTGCTCTTTGTGCAATGCCATAGCCCCTCTTTTCACCGAACTCCCAAATACCTTCTTGAATCGTTTTTTCTCCTTCTTCACCATACGTATCTACAACAGCTTTAGTAATTTGCGCAAACAATTTTGCAAATAGGGCAAATGGTGTTAGTTTCTCATATTTATTCTTGACTTTATGATTCTTAGGAATATAATCAAACAGTTTGTGAATATCACCTTCTGTAACTGCTTTTGTGGCAATTTCTTCTGCATCTTTATAACCAAAATTTTCTACACCTTGTTGTAGTAAAGCCTTCCCTTTTTCCCCATGTTTCCCTACTACCTTTTTTTCTATTTCAGTAAAAAGCTTTGTTGTCATGACCTCCATAGAATATGGTGCAATATTATGAAGTACTGTACTCAATGATCTCATTCTCCTTTTCTTTCTTTTTTAATTATATTAGTTATTGTCGATATCAATACATATAAAACCTATTAACTTACTTATATTTTAATTGATTCTAATTATAATTAATTCCTTGTATAAATCAAATGAATATTTATAATGTAATATATGAAAATAATTAATACTTGGAGTGATGGTAAATGACTCTTGTCAGATATGATATTTTTAGAACAGTTGTAGAAACAGGAAGCTTATCAAAAGCAGCTGAAGTGATTGGGTTAACGCAGTCAGCTGTCAGTCATGCCATTTCAGGTCTGGAGTCAGACTTTGGATTTACTTTACTCACTAGAGGTCGTTCAGGTATTCAATTAACCAGTAACGGAGAAAAAGTGCTGCTTTACATGAGGGAAATATTAAAATGCAATGAACGAATGATGCAGGAAGTATCTAAAATACATGGGCTGGAAGTTGGGGTCGTGAGAATTGGTACACTGCCGAGTGTATCGATCCAATGGTTACCCCAAATTATTAAGCAATTTAATCAATATTTCCCTGACATAGAAATTAAGCTTTTTGAAGGAGATTACGATGAAATTGATAGCTGGATCGCAGATGGAACCGTTGATTTTGGTTTTATGTCATTACCGGTATCAAAAGCATACGAAGTAATCCCCCTAAAACAAGATCGACTGTTGTGTATTTTACCTGATGACCATCCCCTAACTCAGCAAGAAATAATTTATTTAAATCAACTGAATGATGAATCTTTTATTATGCCTAAATCCAGTATTGATAAGGATGTACGAAAAATTTTTAAAAAACATAATATTAAGCCAGTCATTAAATATGAAATCTCTGAGGATCAAGCAATTATTGCTATGGTACAAAATGGACTAGGAATTAGTATCCTTCCGGAAATGATCCTGTACCGGATTCCTGATGGTCTGCAAATCATACCTTTGGAAGAAAATTATTACCGCACCATCGGCATTGCTGGCACTTCCTTACGACACATATCACCCGGATCAAAAAAATTAATCAACTTTATTCAGGATTGGTTAAAGTGAACTAGGCATTTTTACTAAAAAAGCTTTTTTACTTTTGCTGGGCATAAAAAAAGAATAAGAATCATGATCAATATCATGATTCCCCCAAAAAATGTTAGAGAAAATGAAGCGCTTCAGAAAATCTTTTCATTCCTTCATCAATTGATGCTTCATTTTCTCTTGCAAAAGTAAACCGAACAAAGCCTTTTTTTGATCCCAATGTTGAACCAGGAACATAAATAACTCCTCTTTTGATTGATTCTTCCAGTAAGTGAATTTCATTAATATCCTTTTTTATCTTGCACCATATATGGATTCCTCCCTGAGGAACAGAAAATTCAACCTGGTCTTTCAAATAAAACTGAAGGCTGGTGACAATTTGATCTCTGCGTTTTTCTAATTCTTTCACTAATCCTTTGATATGAGCATGAAAATTTTTCGATTCTAAAAAGTCATTTGCTATCCATTGAGTAAAACTAGCATGACCAAAGTCTATTTGTTGCTTGGCGTCAGATAACCTCTCAATAACAGGTTTTGGTCCAATAATCCAACCAATTCTTAACCCAGAAGCAACAATCTTTGACAAAGAGCTGATATACAAAACATTCCCATGGACATCCATCGATTTGAGTGTGGGAACTTGTTCCCCTGTAAAAGACGTTAAGCTGTATGGATCATCTTCCACGACAGGAATCCCATGTTCAGATGATATGTCAAGAATCACCTTTCGCTGATTTTCGTTAAGTAAGGAACCTGTAGGATTTTGATAAGCCGGATTTAAAAATATCATTCTGATTCGATGTTTCTTATGTAAGGACAGTAATTCCTTGGGGTCTATTCCGTTCTTATCTACTGATAGAAAAAAGGTCTTGATTCCTGCTGATTTAAATATTGGAAGATTATAATTATAAGACGGATCTTCTAAAACAACAGCATCTCCCGGCTTTAACAAGCACTGAACGATTAAGTGTAACGCTTGTTGCGCTCCAGATGTAATCAGTATGGAAGATGGTGACGTTTCAATTTTACGAAATTGCCTAACATGCTCGGCAATGGTATTTCTCAATATTTCATTTCCTTGCGGATGGTCATAGCCTAAACTCCCAATAAACGATCTAGTCGAAGTAATTTCTCTTAAGTATTCCATTGGAAAAAGATCCTCTGACAATTCTCCGCTTGCTAGATTGATCAATTGATGTTCAACGGCTTCTTTTCGTATCCGTTGAGTAACGGGTAAATTAGGTAAGAAGGAACCCGCCTCAATATATCTATTCCAGCTAGGAATGCGTTTCTTAGTAATTCCCCAAATATCCTTGCTTATGGTCGTCCCGCTTCCTCTATTTCTTTGAATAAGCCCGTTTGATTCTAACTCATCATATGCAGCAACGACCGTGCTTCTGTTTATATTTAGCTCCTTAGCTAAGTACCTTTCAGATGGTAATGGTTTATCAGGGGGAAATGTACCATCCGCTATTCCATTTTCAAGATATTCAGCAAGTTGTTTATAAATTGCCTTTTTTGCTTTTCGATCTGGTCTCCAATCCATATTAACAGTCCTTAATATTTAATTAGTTACCTGTACTTAATTATAAGTTTTCTATTTATTTACTAATTGTGCTCTGTCTTTCTATTAGGCTCTATTAGACATGGTTGTTGATTTCTGTTCCGGGCACTTCGCACACCTTAGGGCGACCGCCGAGCCTCCTCGACACTGCGTGTCTGCGGGGTCTCGCCTGTCTCGCTTCTCCTGCAGGACATTGAGTTACTTCCCCGAATCCGCCCACGCACGAGAAAATCCGATAGAATTTTCGAGGAGTCTACGTGCCCTCTACTGCAATCAACCTGCTTACCCAAAATCAACATTGTGCTTTAACACAGCCTTCTATTAAGAACAAAAACAGAAATAAAAAATAACCTATTATCATTATTACAATAATAGGCAAAAATATCACATAATTTGTTTTAAGAGAAAAACCTAATGTATACACCTAGAGAAACTAAACCAAAAATAATGATAATTACATAAATAAAAGTTAAATTAGAGAAATTTCTTTTCGTTGAGCTGCTATAATTATTGTCGCCTTTTCCTGCAATTAATAGTGTTGAGACAATAGCTATTACTAAAACTATAATTACTAAAGTATATAAAACCTTCATTTTCCACCTCTATATTTGCATAGTTTAAGTAAGATTAAGTGGTAACACTGTACTTCCATTTAAATAATTCTATTATAAACTATATGTTTATCTAGTTAACCATCCACTAAACAATTAATTTAACCATCCACTTTCTTGCTTCAAGCAAAAAAGACAGAATCCAATAGAATAATAACTTTTGAATTCTGCCTTTTTTATTAATCTTAATTTATGCTATATATCTCAATTTCATCAATTTACTGTGAAGATTGAAGAACTGATTACATTTTCAATTTCTTTAAACACCATATCAATATGCTGGTTACCTTTGATATTACGTAAAGTTCCTTTTTCACTATAAAAATCAAGAAGGGGCTGCTGCTGGTCGATATTTACCTTCAGACGTGTTCCGACTGTTTGTTCATTGTCATCATCCCGCTGATATAGTTCCCCGCTGCACTTATCACATTCCCCGTCGACCTTTGTTGGGTTAAAGATCATATGGTAGGTTGCGCCGCAATCACGACAAATTCGGCGGCCGGTTAATCTGGCCATCAGCTCATCTGGGTCAACAAGGATATTTAATACATGGTCAATGCTTCTTCCGAGTTCTGCCAAGATTTGTTCAAGAGCTTCTGCTTGAGCAGTAGTTCTCGGGAAACCATCTAATAGGAAGCCGTTTAAGCAGTCATCTTTGCTTAAACGTTCACGGACAAT
Source organism: Niallia oryzisoli (assembly GCF_036670025.1). Classification (NCBI taxonomy): domain Bacteria; kingdom Bacillati; phylum Bacillota; class Bacilli; order Caryophanales; family Bacillaceae; genus Niallia; species Niallia oryzisoli. The sequence goes on from NZ_CP137640.1 coordinate 4,522,771, forward strand.
GCCAATCGTTACTTCATCCGGTACAAGTTCACCGGCATCCATATACTCCTTTGCTTTTTTACCAAGCGGTGTACCTTCTTTTATTGCTGTCCGGAACATATCTCCCGTAGAGATATGTGGAATATCATACTTTTTAATGATTTGTTCTGCTTGGGTGCCTTTTCCTGCACCTGGAAGTCCCATCAATATTAAATTCACTAATTATCTCTCCCTCTGTATATCTATATAAGTTGGTGGTCAAATGGCCTTTGGTATATACGGACATGTTTACTCAAAATGAATCACTTTTTGCACGCATATATCAAAGGCCATTTATTTAACATAATAAATTGATAAAGCATTTTCGACTTGGTAGAGTGAATTTGGCAGTATCAATTTAATAATTAATTAATCATTGAAACTATGCTAAGATTTTTGAAGCAAAAGAACTTTCCTCCTCAGTGGTGGGTACATTCATGTAGTAAGGATTCTGCTAGGCGTTTATTATCTGAGTAACCGTATAATTTCCATCCAGCTGCTATTTGGTCCATGACTTGATCGAAATTTTCACAAATGATTTCCTCTTCTTGACAAAACAGAACATAAAACATGAAGTACCTCCCCTGATATTTTTTAATTTAGAAGATTAAGCACTTTTGCCAAAACGTTCAATTTGTTTCTTTTTGAATGTTCCAGTTGGAAGAATGTCTTTTTCAAATAATGGATTTAAGATACCTGCAGCGGATGCATACCAAGCAGCAAAGGCAGTTGCTAAGCCAAAGTATCCTGCCATCGGACCAGAAATGATTCCAAATTCGGTTAAATCCAATATGATAAACGTAATAAATAATAAAGTAAAAACAAGATTTAATGCAGGGCTGATGCGGAATGTTCCAATCCACATATAGAAAGTAAAGATTGTCCAGGCGACCAAAAATGTGCCGAGAGCAATATTTATATCCTCACCAAAATGTAAAACCCCAGTTAATTCCAGATATATCAAGGAAGATAAGGAAATCCAAAAAGCACCGTAGGAGGTAAACGCTGTAGCACCAAATGTATTATCCTTCTTAAATTCCCACATACCTGCCAACATCTGCGCCAATCCTCCGTAGAATAAACCTAATGTTAAAAATACATCACCTACAGAGTCTGGAAGCAGACCTGCATTTTTACAGCTTAAAACAAATGTTGTTAAAGCAAATGCTGCTAATCCTAACGGACCTGGATCTGCAATTGAAACCTTTTTCTCACTCATAATCTTCTACTCCCCACCATAAATTTCCTGCTTGTTTATCAGGCAATGACATCCATCGATTCATCACGTTCTTGAATAGGTATAAAGGTTTGATTTTTAAGTCCTACATATTCTGCCCGCGGACGAATTAAACGGTTATTCTCGTACTGCTCCAGAATATGGGCAATCCACCCAGATACACGGCTGATTGCAAAAATAGGTGTAAACAAATCATGCTGTATTCCTAAGCTGTGGTAAACAGATGCTGAATAGAAGTCAACATTTGGAAGCAGGCCTTTTTCATTTGTGACGATTTTCTCGATAGCCAGTGACATGTAATACCACTTCTCTTCACCTGTTACTTTAGCTAATTGTCTCGACATTTCACGTAAATGCTTTGCACGTGGATCCCCTGTTTTATAAACCCGATGACCAAAACCCATGATTTTTTCTTTGTTTTCAAAAGCTTTATGTAAGTATGAATCAACTTGTGTAATATCATTAATTTCAGCCAGCATTTTCATTACACTTTCATTTGCACCACCATGAAGCGGACCCTTTAACGCTCCAAGTGCTGCTGTTATACCGGAATACATATCAGATAACGTCGCAACGCAAACACGAGCCGTAAAAGTCGATGCATTTAATTCATGATCAGCATGGAGAATAAGTGCTTTGTTAAAAGCTTTTTCTGAGATTTTATCTGGAATTTCTCCATTCAACATATATAAAATGTTGCCAGCAAAACTTAAATCCTCTTTTGGTATAAGCGGTTGTTTTCCTTCGCGGATCCGCGAATAAGCCGCTACAATTGAAGCTAATTTTCCTTGGAGGCGCAGCGACTTACGATAGTTAGCTCCCTCAGACATTTGATTTGTCTCTTCATCATATATAGCAAGTGCTGAAACACAATTCATTAAGATTGACATTGGATGGGTGTTTTCTTTAGATAGTTTTTCAATTATATTTAGCAGCTCAATTGGGAGGTAAACGTTTTCAATTAATTCACTTTTGAATTCAGCCAGCTGCTGAGAGGTAGGAAGTTTATTAAACCAAAGCAGATAGATCACTTCTTCAAATTGTGCAGAATCTGTAAGATCATCAACATTGTATCCCCGATAGGTTAATACATCATCAATTATGGAGCTCACAGAAGATGTGGTTGCAACGACTCCCTCTAATCCCTTTGTTTGTACCATATAATCCCCTCTTCCATATTCATTTTTCTTTATTTGCTGTCACACAATGGTTTAGGAAAAACATCTGATATACAATACCAACTTTACTTGATTCGATTCTGATTATATAACACGTTTTTAAACCTGTCTGAAAATTTGGATAAAACGTTTTATTTTATGATGAAAGGAATTATATGGATATGAAACTCAGATCGCGTTATAATTTAGTCAATATTACAAAAAGGGAGAAAATTCTGCAAAATGAATAATATAAACATTTATAAATTCATTAAAGATTGGGTTCCTAAAGAAGCCTCTATTGCCTTTGCAGATATGAATCAATATTTAGATTATCAGTCCGGTATCCATGACATCCGCATCCGTCCTGGACAAGCTATTCCATCAGGCAGTATTTCTGAACGTGTTTTTCAACAAAGAAGCAGGATCGAATCATTAGTAAATGAATCGGTATTCGGCATCCCATACTATGGAATTGGCTATCCGATAGAAGAAGATAATGGTTTTATTGGTGCACTAACAGTCATTCTTCCTCCCTTGTATGCATTAAACAATAAACAGCCATCCTATTCTTTTATTACTGGAAAACAAGGCGAAATTTGGAATCCTATTCCTATAGAACAAATTGCTTATATTGAAAGCAGTCAAAAAAAAACCTGGTTTTATACCAAGGACGGCCAATACAGTACCATTCAGACATTAAGAGTTCTCGAACAACGGCTGCCAAGCTCATTTATCCGTATCCATCGATCCTATATTGTGAATATTTCATTTATACAACAGCTGTCTCGCGATGTATCTTCTAATCTGATCATGAAGCTTAAAATCCCTGACAGTCCTGAGCTGACCGTTAGTCAAACATACGTAACAACTGTTCGAAGAATTCTTGAGTTTTGATGAAATGTAATAATGAAATGAATCCACTAAAAGCCGTAGCTCTTCCTAATAGAGTATGCGGTTTTTTTTTCTCCAAAATAAAGATAGGTAAATAATCCTTTAACAAAAAAATTTCCTTCTTAGGATTCTGAAAGTACGGTAACACTACCAACTATATGATGAAATTCTTCATAAACATAGATAAGAGGTGGATTATCGTGGAACAATTGAAAGGTTTTAAAGATGGATTTTACGTATTTTAAATAGAGAAGCCCAATGTGAGCTTCTCTAATGTTTCTCTTTAAAGCTTTACTCTTTTCGCTCCTAAATAATATTCTTTCCAATAAGTATTACTCAAGTCTGATATGGTTACACCTGTAGAAGATCCTGCATGAATGAATTTGTTGTCCCCAATATAAATGCCAGCATGTGATGGTCCAGCTTTATATGTTGTAAAGAATACGAGGTCTCCCTTTTGTGGAACAGAAACAGGCGTTGCAGCGTTCCAAATGGCATCCACTGTTCGAGACAGAGAGACACCTTGCTTATTAAAAACGAAGTTTAAGTAACCAGAGCAATCAAAACCAGAAGGTGTCGTTCCACCCCATACATATGGTACACCAATATATTTCTTTGCCTCTGTGATTAAAGAATCAACATTCAAAGCCTTTACAATTGGGGCTGGGGCAGAAGCTGATGTTCCTTCAGCTGTTAATTTTAGTACTTGTCCAACATAAATATTGTCGTTCATTAAGTTATTGAATGACTTCAACTCTGTAGACGTAAGACTGTTTGCTTTGGCAATAGAAAATAAAGTATCACCAGATTTAACTGTATAAGTACTATGAGTATGCGGAGCAATCAATGATAACGCTTGACCAACACGGATTGTGTTTGATGTGAGATTATTCCAACTCATTAATTCCTGGACGGTAATATTATTGGATGAAGTAATTTTCCAAAGAGTATCACCGGCTTGAACTTTATATTCGATTGCATGTGCAGATGCTTGGGTAGAATAAGCAGAAAATAAAATACCAACCGAAGCGGCTACTACAAATATTTGTTTCTTCATAAATCATCTCCTCAGGTTTCGGCATCACCATGTGAATTATTCACAAAAAAATTGTAACTTGTAATCAACTAAAATAAAATCTCCAAAGTTTTGGTAGTTTTATAGACAAAAAGGTGTCAAGCACCACATATGAACAAAAATAGGATTTTGTCCATATGTGGTGCCTGACACCCTGTAGGTTATGCTACAGACGTAGCACGTTTTTCTTTCTTTTCTTTTTTCACTACAAAGGAAAGAATGATTAATACAAATAGAACCGAAAGGCAAACTATTGTACCAATTATGTTTTGTGCATTAAAGATAAAAGCAATAAAAATGACAATTAAGGATACTGCTGCAAATATTGTTGTATACGGGAACCATTTGACTTGAAAAGCCGGGAGCTTTGCATATTGTTTTCGAAGCTTTAATTGAGCTAAACAAATACTTATCCAAATAGATATTACGGTAAAGCCTGGTATAGACATCAGGTAGCTAATAACTTGATCTGGAGTTAAATAAGCTAAAAATACTCCTACTAATATAAAAGAAGTTGTTAAAATAATTCCATTTAACGGAATTCCCTTTTTGGATATGAACGAAAAAGCCTTTGGTGCTTCTCCATTCTGTGCCATTGAATATAATGTTCTAGATGTTGCATAGATACCTGAGTTTGCTGCTGATAAAACAGCCGTTAACAGGACGAAATTCATCACATGTGCTGCACCTGGAATACCTGATAAGCTGAATACTTGAACAAATGGACTGTCTGCTGAACTCACTTCATTCCAAGGGATGATACCACAGATAATTAAAATCGGGAATACATAGAATAGAATAACCCTTGCTACTGTTCCCTTAATAATCTTCGGAATAACTTTCTCACTATCCTTCGTCTCAGTCACAGCCACACCAATTAATTCAGCACCGCCGTAGGAAAACATGACGACAAGAAATGCACTCAGCATCCCTCCCATTCCATTTGGAAAGAAGCCACCGTGTGCTGTGTAATTAGAAAAAGAAGCATTTGTTGTGTTTGGTAAAATATTTAATAGAATCAATGCTCCCAAGATAATAAAAGCAATTAAAGTAATGATTTTAATACCGGCAAACCAGAACTCCAATTCCCCATAATGTTTTACTTGAAATAAATTAATACCCACAATAACGACTGCACAAAGTACGCTTAATAGCCATAATGGGATAGAGGGGAACCAAAATTGCAAAAAGCTTCCCGCTGCAATTAATTCTACAACCGTCACGATAACCCAGTTAATCCAATACAGCCATCCAACGATAAAAGATGATTGAAATCCAAAGGCCTTGTTGATCAGATTCTGTACATTAAGGTTCGGGTATACAGTTGCCATTTCTCCTAACGCCGCCATCACAATGAACAGCAATAGACCGCCGATCATATAAGCTACGACTACGCTTGGACCGGCCATATTCAATGTATCGGAGCTTCCCTTAAAAATACCAGTACCGATCATACCTGCTAACGCAATAAACTGAACATGCCTTGGCAGCAAGCCCCTTTGTAAATGTTGCTGATTTTCACTCATGCTGTTCACACCTTACTTATTATATAGTTGCCATTTGTTATTCTCTGGATAGTAAAATTCTTTTTTAATTAAACGCTTTTTAGCTTTTGAGCTTTTGAGTACTAAAGCATTTTACTATACTAATATATCATATTATGAAGAAGTGTCAATTTAATAATTTTGTTAATTTAAGAGATTACTAAATTATTTATTCTGCTTCACTTGGCTGCTATTTGGTAACATAAAAAACGCTAATTCTAGATTTGAATTAGCGTTGAATATATTAATTTTTCTCGTTATTTTTATCTGAGGAATCCCCTTGCTTACCCTGATTTCCAAAGTTTCCATTACTTCCGTTATTTCCGTTATGATTACCGTTATTCTCATTATTCTTTTGTTTTTCATTGTCCGCTTTTGTTTCAGCTTGTTCGGGTTTCTTTTCTTTCTCTGAAGGATGAGCCTTGTCCAGTTCCGGTCCTTTCACTTCACCCGTATATTGGTCAAAATTATTTTCCTTCTTTATTTGCCCTGGCGCCACATGTGGTGTGCTTTCTATTGCAGGTTTAGCTTTCCCATCCTGTGGTGTGTTCACCGGTGGATCACTCTGTTTTGAAGGCTCTACTGCTGGCTTATGCTCTTCCACTTTTGGAGAAGATGCATCCGTCTGTTGTTCTTGTTGCGGCAGTTCTTCTTTTACCGGCTTTTCTTTTTGATCCTTTTGTTTCTTTGAATGATTCTTATTCAAACTCTTGGATTCCTCTTTGTATTCCCCGATCGTTACACCCTGTTTTTGAGCTATCTCTCTATCTTCTTCCGTACCTTTCACAACTGTAAGTTCAAGATGTTTCCCTTGAATAACTTCTTGCACATCGGTCCATTTTTCTTTCCAGTTTGGGTTATCGACATCTATCGTTTCCGTTTCATAAACTGTTCCGACAACAATCTCATGGTTATCTTTCAAATAACCCTGTCTTTTTATTTCATCGATGATATCGTTTGTTACCTCATCGATCCCCTTCTTTTTCCACCCTTTTAGTTGGTTTACAATCTTCTCTCCATCTTCATTATAAGGAGTGATTGAAATGACTTGATAATCCTTATTAAACCCTAATTCGATACTAGGATTTATATCAATAGACATATAAGCATATACTTGGTTACCTTGATATAGAGGAATAAGAGAAACTAGTAACAGCAGGCTTGCAAATGACGCTGCAAGTGCTTTTCCTTTGAAAGTATGAAAAATTGAAAAAGATTTATTTTCCATTTCTTTCTTATCTGGAAAAAAGTCAATCTCTTGACCAATTTGATAGTCATTGTTAAGCTTTCGGGCCCGTAAAAATTCACCTTCCGGGGTTAAAAGGGTTACAAAACGATCATTTATTTCCAATATGATTCCTTTTTTCACGTTTCCACAACCCCTTTGATATAATCTTTTAGATAGACAAAATCATAGATCAATATAAGTGAAATAGCGATAATATATTTCCGATTTCGCTCAATTGTTTTTCTGCTGACGGACACCAGTTTTTCCAGCTGTTTGATAGGGAGCTGCTTTTTGTGTAACAAACTATTAGAAAGTTCTTCATTATCAGCAACTATTTTTGCGGCCAGTATCGCACTTTTTCTTGCATCAGCATGTTTAGGAGATTGCTCGAGCAAATCTTGGAATGTAAGATTGAATTGCTGTAGTAGTCCAGTGAATTGAAGAATTTCTTCTTTTCTTAATTGCTCATCTATTTTACTGTTATATTCTTTAATAGAAAGCTCAGCATCGATGGCTGAGGATTCGGAATCTTCATCCTGATAACTGCCTAAATTATAATTGAGTTCTTTATATTTAGCTTGCTTTCGAATATAATCGATTACTCTACGCTTGATAATTACTTCTGAAAAGCTGATTAATGAGTTCCCTTTTTCAAATGAATACTTCTCAATCGCTTCATGAAATGCAATAAGACCAATGCTAAATTCATCGTCAGAATCATGAATATATCTTTTACATATAGAAGAGACTGTTTTTGCAATAAATGGTTTATAGGTCTCAATCAGTTCATTAAGTAATGTCAAATCACCCTGTTGAATAAGATGGATTTTTTCTTCAAGGGTATGTTTTCTTTTTCTTGACATTAACAATAAACCTAGCATAGCCTCACCTCAAATCAGAAACCATTATAGCATATAATTTCCCTGCCATAGCTAATTCGCTTCTTGCTATTTATCATTTCCTCCTCAAATATTATATTTCTATCTGTCTCTTCTTCACTAAAACATTCGAAATAATGAGGTACTTTTTTGGGGGTAACAAAAAATAAATATTTTAAAATAGTATCATGTCGTTTTTGATGACAATAAATTTTGAATTTTACAAATTATACAAATTGATTCATAATGGATATAAAAATGACTTTATGAAAGGAATATATCAATGGAGAACACGAAGGAACTTGACTTACAAAATATGAATCGAATTACTTTAATCCTCTTCTGGACCGGTTTAGTCGTATTATGCTCATTATATGTAACAATTCCTTTACTGCCGGTCTTTGCAGCTTCCTATAGCCTTTCAGCTAGTCAGGCTGCCTGGGCCGGAAGCATATTTTCGATTTTCTTTGCAGCTGGCTCCTTATTTGCCGGCGCCATCTCAGACCGATACGGCCGCAAAAATGTGATGATGATCGGTTTGGTATGTTTTTCGTTCATAACCTTTTTGATCGGGTTAACCAATAGCTACAGTAGCCTGCTTATCCTAAGAGCTCTTCAGGGTGCCGCCGCAGCTACGTTTCCACCAATTGCCCTTATCTATATAGGTATGATGTATCCTCAAGCAAAAAGAGTGACTACCATTGGAATTGTCAGTTCAGGTTTTTTAATTGCCGGCATTATCGGTCAGCTTATAAGCACATTTATTGAATCTGTCTTCAATTGGAATGCCGTTTTTCTGATTTTAAGCGTTCTCTATTTCATAACGACGATTTTATTGATCATCTTTTTACCGAACGATGATATCCAGCAAGGGAATTATGGCATGTTTTCAGTGATTAAAAAGTTCAAAATCCCTTTTTCGCAAAAAAAACTTATCCTCTGCAACAGCATTGCAATCATGATTTTACTATCCTTTGTCGGCATGTACACCGCATTAGGAAATTACCTGAGCACTACTTTTGACTTTAATGATCAAGATATTTTTGCTGTCCGTGCAGCAGGGATTCTTGGCATGATTTTATCCCCTTTCACAGGAAGGTTTGTTCAAAGGTTTGGAATGAAAAAAGTTTTGGTAAGCGGGCTGGTTTGTTCAATTATAGGATTATTAGTCATGGGGCTTATTCAGCAATTATGGCTGATTATCACTATGAGCATTCTTTTTGTATGCGGGATTGCCGTTGTCGTCCCTTCCATGCTTGCATTAGTCGGTCAGCTTGGCGGCAATGAAAAAGGAATCGCCACGTCAATCTATACCTTTATCCTATTTATTGGAGCCAGCATCGGACCACTTTTGGCGACGCTGATTTTAAAAACAGGAATTATTACTCTGCCTTTTATTGTTTTTGGCTGCATTCTCTCAGCAGGCTTACTTATTGCCACTTCTATTTTTTCAACTGCGAACAAAACCAGCACGTCACAGATGAATTCCCAGTCATTTGATGCCTAAAAAAATGTCCTTCATCGTTTGAATGAAGGACATCTTACTTTTCTCTTATTTTCGATATTCAGCCTTATAGCTCTCATACTTTTCTACAATGGTTTTTACAACCTCATCCGTCTCATCTAAATGACTGACTTCTTTTAATACATGTGTGACACCATGTTCTTGAATCATTTTTTGCAGTTCAACGGCTTCTGGATCCCCTTGAACATCAAATAATAAGCAAGCCGCAATTGCGCTGGCGAGATTTTGATAAGACAATCCTAATTTCTTAGCCTCCACTAAAGGCTTAACTAACCGATCTTCAGCACCAAGCTTTCGGAGCGGAGAACGACCGACACGCGTTACATCATCATGCAGATGCTGATTTTGAAAGCGCCCTAAGATTTTCTTAATATAGGTTTGATGCTCTACTTCATTCAATTCGTAGCGTTTGGTTAAGTATGCACCGGTTTCTTCAATTGTAGCTTTCACTTTTTCGTATATTGATGGATCATTTAATGTTTGGTCAATCGTTTCTTTACCGTCTAGATAACCAAAATAGGCAGTTACTGCATGTCCTGTATTAACCGTAAATAGCTTACGTTCAATAAACGGTGCCAAATCAGCTACCTTTGTCATTCCTTCCACCGCTGGAATATCTTCTGTTGTTTCGACAACCCATTCAAAATAAGGCTCCACTAATACATCTAACGAATTCTTATTGTCCTGGATTGGTACGATTCGGTCAACGGCTGAATTAAAGAAGTGGACTTTCCCTTCCATGTTACCTGCTGCATCCTCAGGCATATTTTTTAAAATGTGACCCTTTAATATGTCTGTAGCTGAAATTTGATTTTCACACGCAATGACATATACCTTTTCATTCGTAACATTAAGTCTTGACTGCAGGCCTTTAGCAATTAACGGAGCAATGTGAGGAAGAATATTAGGGCCAATAGCAGTTGTAATGTAGACCGCCTCTTCAATCGCTTTAATAACCTCTTTTTCCTGCTTTATGTTATTTAATCCTGACACATTTTGAATTTCAATTACGGTTGGCTGATCCTCAGCTGTCCGAACTTTATAGGCTTTTTCTTCATTTAACTTTGAAATAATCTCATCTGCAATATCTATAAACGTTACATGATATCCTGATTGGGAAAACAATGCACCAATAAAACCTCTGCCAATATTTCCAGCACCAAAATGTACAACATTTTTCATATATTAATTCATTCCTTTACAAATTTATTTTGCAAATAGTCATAAAAAGTATCTTCCAGTTTTGAACGAATGATTTTCACATTCCCTGAAGAAAAAATCATGATTGCCCTTTTATCTTCAACAATAATGGAACTAACCATGCTTATTATTTCCAATTGAAGCTGTGTTAATTTCTCAGGAGCCAGCAGCAAAAGGATATTATGGACATCCATCTGCCTGCCGTCCATGCCCAGCAAACGATAGGGAGTCTCTAAATGGGCAATATGAAAGGTTATTTCCATAACTCCTTCATGACGGCAGTGGAAAAGTGCCATGTTTGTGTCAGGTATTCCTAAGCCTCCCTTTGTTTCTCTTGCAAGCAATTGACCATATACAGCTTCCGTGCTGGAAACTAACCCCTGCTCTAAACAGTGTTCAACCATTTCCTTGAGAAACGCCTTATAGTTTTCATTGTTTTTTGAACGATAGACAGATAAATTTTGTAAAATGCTCCGAATACTATTTTGACATTCATCCACTTCCTGCATGAATTCAAGTAACGACTTTGCTTTAGGTTTGTTATGTTTTGTTGTTTTCACTTGAGAATGGTAGCTTGTCTGCCTTGTGATCTTTTGAATGTTCGTCCCGATGTAATCATAGATCGCTTCAATGTCTTTTTCATACAACAATGGATTCACATAGACATAGTCCAATTTTTCCTGTAAAGGCAAAATGACGGTTGAAATAATAATCCCGTATTGGCTGATATCCTTCGTCTGTAAATCCTTTAGAGACGCAATTTCCGTTTCTGTTATCTCGGGAACTTCTTTTCTAATTCGACTTGCAAGCATTTTGGATGTACCGATACCTGTAGGACAAACAATTAAAGCAAGAATCTGTACCTCTTCTTTTCGCAGCTCTAATGCAGAGCCAAAGTGTAAAACGATATATGCAATTTCATCATCATTAAATTCCAGGTTTTTAAATTCTTTTGCTACACTTTTGCTGACAGTCAAAAACAACAAAGGATACTTCTTTTTAATTTCATCGGTTAACGGGTTAAACGAACTTAATCCTTTTTGTATCCGAAAAATAGAAGGCTCCATATGAGCCAATAAGCCTTGGAATAAAGAAAAATCTGATGTTAAATCACTATTCATTTGTTTTGAAACATGATGGATGATTTTCTTTATCGAGCGTCCGACCAAGACACTGTCATAATTCGTATATTCTGCTTTTTGTACTTTCGAGCCTCTTAATACCATGACAAGAAAGGCTATTTCGATATCAGTTAATGAAATAGAGAAGTACTGATAAAATTCCTGACTGATCTCTTTTACAAATTGAAATTCTTCCGATGGCTTTAAAGACTCGAGATCAATCTCGGTCTCCAAAAGGGAAAAGCCTTTTTCGATCCTTTGCAGAGAGATACAGATATGTATTAAGAAAGTAATATAATCACTGTCAGCCAGTTTGGTATTGAGATTTTTTATTTTTTCATATACAACCTCATCGATTACTTTTAAAAAAGATGTTTTTAAATAAAACAGGATTCGTTCCTTCTCCATTTGATCGTTGGCAAGTAAAATTAAGCTTTCGATTAACTCATTATTAAAATAAATGAGGTAAAAGTTGACCAGCGCTTTGCGGATTTTTTCCTCCGTTCCATATAATTCAACTCCGACACCTCTTTTTCTATCGAGCTCGATTCCATAGTCCTGAAGCCATTCCGTTAATTCATCTAAATCCGTTCCTAACGTTGTAATTGATACGCCAAGTTCTTTAGCCAAGGGGGCTAATTTCACTGGGTCCTTTGACTCCGCCATTTTGATAAAACAAAGAAGCCTTCTTTCCTCGAGAGAAAGGTCCTGTGGCTTTACTTTCGTAAGCTCTTGAATCAGGCGGTAAATATTCTGATTGGAGCCCGTTATCAATAATCCATTATCACTGGATTTGTCTAGTTGTAAATCAAAGGACTCTAATATCGTCTCGATGTTTCTTAAGTCACGGTGGATCGTTCGAACGCTTACATGTAAAAAGTCAGCAAAGGATAATGCTGTATGCTTCCCGCTTTTTTTGATCAATAATTCTAAAATAGCCTTTTCTCTCGCTGTTATCAGCATGGACATCAGCTCTTTTCCATTTCTTATGTATAAAAAACCTTTAAAAATAGGAATAAGAAAGATGCTTTTGCATCTTTCTTTCCCGCTTATTTTTCAAATGATGTTCCAATGATTGCTAGGATCTCATCCACAGATTGAGCTGTTGCCATTTTCTCGACATTTTCCATTTCTGAGCATGTAACAGCGATAGCTGAAAGGATTTCAAGATGGCCGCCTGCTTTACCTGCTATTCCGAAAATCAAACGGACCTTATTTCCATCAAAGTCAACGCCGTCCGGAACTTGGATAATCGTTACACCTGATTCGATGACATCCGCTTTAGCCTCTTCTGTTCCATGAGGGATGGCTACATCATTACCCATATAAGTTGAAGTTAATTGATCTCTTGCTATCATCGCTTCAATATAAGAAGGATTAACATATCCTCCATCAACCAGCACTTGTCCTGCGAAACGAATGGCTTCTTCTTTAGATGCAAACTTTTTATTTAAAAAGATATTTTTCTTCGTTAAAACACCGTTGTCAGCATTAGACGTTTTATTGGCTGGTGCCTCAGTGTTCTGTTCAGCAGTACCGTTATTCCCATCCTTAAATTGACTGATCAATTGATCATATTTTGGACTAGATAAAAAGTTATCAACTGATATGTGATAAGCATTTGGAACTTTTTGCTTCGCACGTGGTGTTAGTTCTTCTTGTGTGATGACGACCTGAGCATCATTTGGAAGGTTACTTATCGCTGTATTTGTTACTTTAATATCTAATCCAGCTTCTTTTACCTTTTTACGTAACAATGATGCACCCATTGCACTTGATCCCATACCAGCATCACAGGCAAATATTACATGTTGAACGTTTTCAGGATTAAGATCCATATTTGTTGCTGGCTCGTTTACAGTTAAGACACTAGCAACACTGCTTTTCTTGCCCTTCATTTCCTGCATTTTTTGCGATGCTTCTTCTAAATTGCCTTCTTTTGACTTGCTAGTCTTTAATACCAATACTGAAACAAGGAATGAAACAACAGCAGCAACCAGTACGCCAGCGATATTAGCAAGATACGATCCTGCCCCTTGTGGTGTCACGGCTAAAATCGCAAGGAAACTTCCTGGAGATGCCGGAGCCAATAATCCACCACCAAGCATGGATAATGTGAATACGCCGCTTACTCCCCCTAAAATGGCTGCAAAGAATAACATTGGATGCATTAATACATATGGGAAGTAAATTTCGTGAATTCCACCAAAGAAATGAATAATCGCTGCACCCGGTGCCGTTTGTTTTGCCGTCCCTTTACCAAAGAAGCAGTAGGCTAACAGAATTCCAATTCCTGGTCCCGGATTTGCTTCAAGTAAGAATAGAATCGATTGACCTGTCTGCTTTACCTGTTCAATTCCGATTGGTGATAATACACCATGGTTAATGGCATTGTTTAAGAATAATACCTTTGCCGGTTCAATCAGAATACTTGTTAATGGAAGAACTCCGGCATCAAGCATCCATTCTACACCTGCAACTAATGCAGTCGTTAATGCTGTAACTCCTGGTCCGATTGCTAAATATGAAATAATGGCAAGAATACCGCCGAGAATACCGGAAGAGAAGTTGTTAATCAACATTTCAAAACCAGTTTTCACTTTTCCTTCAATCAGTGAATCAAACTTCTTTATCACCCAGCCGCCGATAGGACCCATAAGCATGGCTCCTAAGAACATCGGCATATCGGCACCAACGATTACACCCATTGTGGCAATCGCACCGACTACGCCACCTCGGGCGTCATAAATTAATTTACCTCCTGTATAACCAATTAATAATGGAAGTAAGTATTTAACCATTGGATCAACGAGAGTTGCTAAATTTTCATTAGGTATCCAGCCTGTTGGAATAAACAAGGCTGTGATAAGGCCCCATGCAATGAAAGCGCCGATATTGGGCATCACCATAGAGCTTAAAAAGTTACCGAATTTCTGAACGCGAACCTTTACGCCTTTATTTTCTTGGGACATTCTGTCCACATCCTTTCTAACTAGCCTTACAATTATGATGTTAAATTATAAAACGCTTCCAAACAATGAATAGTAGATGTAACTTTGTCCTACTCCCTTGTGCCAAAACTTTAATAAGTGCTAAAACAACAAAAGAACACACGTTTATTGGTTATTTTTACTTTTTTCGATAACGTGTGTTTTTATACAATTTTTTGGGAGGTGCATATAGCAGGATAATCATTATTCATAAAGTACTATTTTTCACTATTTTCAATATTAATTTTCTATTAAAAGTTGTCGAATCATTAAACTAATCAATATAATTATTCTATATTTTGTAAGGAGATGTAAACATGTCAACAAGAGCACCTTTTCGAACAGATATCGTTGGAAGTTTTTTAAGACCAGAACGAATCAAACAAGCTCGTTTACAAAAAGAAAATGGAGAAATCACTGCCGAACAGCTTCGTGCAATCGAAGATACAGAAATTATTCGTTTAGTAGAAAAGCAAAAAGAAATCGGCTTACAAGCTGTTACGGATGGTGAATTTAGACGTGCATGGTGGCATTTTGATTTCTTAGGCGGCCTTGTCGGCGCTGAATTCTATGAAGCTGAAACTGGATTACAATTTAACGGTATTACGACAAGAGCTCACGGGGTAAGAGTGAAAGGAAAAATTGATTTTGACAATCATCCTTTTATAGAAGACTACAAATTTCTTCATAATATCGCTGGTGACCATGTAGCGAAGTTTACCATTCCAAGCCCAAATATGCTTCTCTATAGAGGAAAGATTGAAACCGATCTTTATACGAATAAAATAGGCTTGGCTAATGATTTAATTGCTGCTTACCAAAAGGCAGTTCAAGCTTTTTATGATGCCGGCTGCCGTTATCTGCAATTAGATGATACATCATGGGCATCTTTCTTTTCAGAATCAGGGCTTGAAAAGATTCGCGAACAAGGGGAAAGTCCTCGTAAACTAGCAGAGTTATATGCAAGAGTCATTAATGAATCCATCGCCAAAAAACCAGAAGATATGACGATTACGATGCATATTTGCCGTGGTAATTTCCAATCTATGTTTACATCAAGCGGCAGCTATGAAAATATTTCAGATATTATTTTTGGCGGCTTAGATGTTGATAGTTTATTCCTTGAGTTTGATGATGAGCGCTCAGGCGGCTTCGAACCGCTTCGCCACGTAAACCGCTCTGACTTAAAAATTGTTTTAGGATTAATCACCTCTAAATTTGGCGATCTCGAAAATCCTGAAAATGTAAAAGCGAGAATTAAAGAAGCAAGTGAATATGTAAGCCTTGATCAGCTTTGCCTAAGTCCGCAATGCGGTTTTGCTTCAACTGAAGAAGGAAATAAGCTGACAGAGGAACAGCAGTGGGATAAAGTACGTCATGTCATTAACATTGCTCAGGACGTTTGGAAATAATTTTAATCATAAAAAATGAGCAGGATGACCTGCTCATTTTTTACTAAAAGCCTCATCAATATATTTATAGTTAATACGTTCCTCAAAGTTAAATTCATTTTTGATATAACCAACTTGAACCAAGGTCTCGATTGATTCTTGCTGTGCTTTTATCGATTCTTTACTGAAGAAAATATTTGGTTCATCAGCTACAATGATTTTTTTGATTGTTTCTACTGGTATTTTGGTTGCTTCCGAATAAATTTCTGCAGCCTCATCAGGATGTTCAATTCGCCAGTCAGCAGCTTTTTTATAAACTCTTAAATAAGCTTCAACAACTTCTGGATGTTCCTCCGCAAAACCTGTACGAGCAATAATAGCTCCAGGTGCTAGTATCTCTCCATCTACTTTAAGTTCTTTTGCAATTCCTTTATCGACATTATTGGTTTTATAAGGTTCCCAAACTGCCCAAGCATCCAATTGTTTGGTTTCAAAAGCTGATTGAGCATCATCAGGCTGTAAATTGATTATTTTTACATCATCTAAAGTTAAACCATGAAATTTCAGTGCCTTAGCTAAATACACTTGACCTGTTGTTCCTGATGCTACCCCAACTTTTTTTCCTTTTAAATCTTCAATACTATTTATACTACTATCATTATGAGTAAGAATTCGAACATTAGATTTTCCATCACTAGTTTGAGCAATTACTTCGAAAGGCAGTTTTTTATCTAAACCGGCAATAAGTGCTCCGTCACCAAGAAAAGATAAGTCAACATGATTAGCTGCAAGAGATTCAAGAAGCGGGGGCCCGCTAGTAAATTCACTCCACTCAATTTCAGCATTCAAAGGGGCGAATTCTTCCTCAAACCAGCCTTTTTCTCTCCCGATTGTTAATGGATTCATTTTGCCATTTAAAGCAATCTTGACGACGATCGGGTCATCTTTTTTACTTTTTTGAGTTGATGAACTTGCTCCTGTACTGCACCCCGTTAGAATAATAGCTAATAAAAATATAAAGACTGATCCTATTAGACTTTTTCGATGTCTCTTCATAGTTTCCTCCCAGATTACAATTCCTGTTTATCAATTGAATAAGTGGTTTACGTTTTATAAAAACTTGAGATTCAATAAAGGGAAATGCTGCTCTTTATTGAATCTCAGGTTATATGATCATTTATTGCTTAGTTATTAATGTACTTTGGTGATTATCTTTGTTAACAGGAATTTCTTTTCCAACCGTCACTCTTCGTACAATACGGTGCTCATCGTAATCTGCGACAGCATAATGTTGTGTAGCTAAGTTATCCCAAATAGCAACATCTCCTTCAGTCCATTTCCAACGGACTGTATTTTCAAGACGAGTAACGTATGATTGAAGGATGCTAAATAATTTTTCAGATTCACTAGTACTATAACCCTCTAATTTTCCAACAAATCCTCCAAGTAATAAATGCTTTTTACCCGTTTCAGCATGCACATGAACAACTGGATGTTTTGTTTTATAAACAGTTGATTCAAATACAGCGCGATATTTTTGTCTGACTTCATCCTTTTCATCTATTGCCTTTGCAACTAATTGGGCATAATCGAACTCGTTTGTATGAATAGCCCATAATTCATCTGCTAATTTCTTCAATCCTTCTGGCAATCCTTCATATGCTGTATTTGTATTTGCCCAAACCGTATCACCACCCACACTTGGAATCGTAACACCTCTTAGAATGGAGTATTTCGGAACTTCCGGAACAAAGGTAACATCTGTGTGCCAATGGTTTGCTTTTGCACCTTGTTCTGAATCTAATTCAAAAATATAATTAGAGTTATCTTTTACTGGTACTGTTGGATGTGCGTATGGCTCTCCAAATAATTTAGCAAATGCCTCCTGACTTGCATCATCTAAATGATGCTGGCCTCTGAAGAATACAACTTTGTACTCATCAAGTGCTTGCTTTATTTCGTTTAATACGCTGGTATCTAAGTCCTTACTTAATTGAACTCCTTGAATCTCTGCTCCAATTCTTCCTGCTACAGGTATCACCTTTATTTGATTTGTTTGTGTTGTTGTCATTGTTTATTTCCTCCTAAATGATTTTTTATATTTTCATCTTTATTACTTCAAATTCCAACTTTACCTACCAATATAATCAGATTAATAATTAAAAAGAAAAGAGATCCAACAAAGAGGATGTGGGGGCTCACCTCTTCATTGAATCTCCGGTCGACCAGTTGATTCTTTTCAACGATATTAACTTGATAATAATGGTAATTGGTTTGTTGTATGAATGAATCTTAACAGAAGCAAAAATATTCTGTCAACAACTTTTTTGTAATTAATCCTATAAAATTAATTGGAATTAAGTATTGATTATGAAACAAAAAAGTGATAAATTACTAATTAAATATTTTCATAATTCAAATTAAAATTTTAAAATGAATCGACTAGTCGACTAGAGATTCAGCAAAAAGACAATTTATGTCTTTTGAGCTGAATCTCTTTTTTATTTCAGAAAGGATGATCAAATTATGGTTGCTACATTACAAATCAATAAAGTAAGCAAAACATTTAACAATGAAAGTGAGAAAGTCCATGTTTTAGACAACATTAATCTTTCGGTACAGCAGGGTGAATTTTTATCAGTTATTGGACCAAGCGGATGCGGAAAAAGTACTTTATTAAAGCTAATTGCCGGTCTGGATCTGAATTATGAAGGAAACATTGTCGTGGGCACCCAGGAAGTGAATGGTCCTTCAAAAGACCGCGGCTTTATTTTTCAAGAGCACCGCTTATTCCCTTGGCTGACAGTAGAAAAGAATATCGCTGGCAATCTCTCTTTAAAAGAACCAGACACACGAAAAAGAGTTGATGATTTAATCACACTGGTGAAATTGAAAGGATTTGAGAAAGCTTATCCACGGCAATTATCAGGTGGTATGTCACAGCGTGTCGCAATAGCAAGAGCATTGCTTCGTAATCCTGAAATCTTGCTGCTAGATGAACCATTTGGCGCATTAGATGCTTTCACCCGCGGTCACCTTCAGGAAGCTTTATTAGAAATATGGGAAAAAAATCAAACGACTATGGTTCTAGTCACCCATGATATTGATGAAGCCATCTTTTTATCTTCTAGAGTACTCGTGATGGATTCAAAACCAGGGCGTATGAAAGCAAATGTTGCCATTGATTTACCTTATCCAAGAAGAAGAACAAGCAAATCGTTTCAGGAATTTAGAACTGTTATTTTAAATCATCTTGATCATAAAGCTGAAGATGTAGAAGACTGGAGTATTTAATTTATTAATGAAAGGATGACAATCATGTCTACACAAACAATTGTTCAAAACAAATCTATCTCTATTAAGAAAAGGAACACAAACTCAAAAAAAGGTAAGATTATTTTTCGAGGATTATTCCTGCCTATTGCCATTATACTATTATGGCAAGTACTAGGCTCTGCTGGTATCCTACCAGCCCAATTATTTTCATCACCATTATTAATCCTAACCAGTTTTCTTGAACTCGTTCAATCAGGCGAATTGGGAGCCCATTTACAAATTAGTTTAACCCGTGCGTTTCTTGGTTTTTCTCTTGGTGGTTTTTTCGGCCTTTTATTCGGGATCATTGTTGGAATGAATAAAAGAACGGAACAATACTTAAACCCAACCATCCAAATGCTGCGTACCATCCCGTTACTAGTCATAACACCGCTATTCATCATGTGGTTTGGTTTTGGAGAATTATCAAAAGTATTGTTGATTGCATTAGGTACCTTTTTTCCTTTATATTTACAAACCTTTTTAGGGATTCGAAATGTAGATCAAAAACTATATGATGTTGCTCAGATTTTAGAATACAACCGTCTGGAAAAAGTAACAAAACTTATGATTCCTGGTGCATTACCCAACATTTTGCTTGGTATACGACTTGGTTTAAGTGCTGCTTGGATGTGCTTAGTCGTTGCTGAATTATTAGGAGCAGATCAAGGTGTCGGATTTATGATTCAAGATGCCCGTTCCTTTATGCAAACAGACATTGTTTTTGTCGGAATCATCATATTTGCTCTAGCAGGTAAAATTTCTGACTCCATTGTCCGCTTTTTGGAAAATCGATTGCTTAAATGGCAGGATAGTTTTAAAGCTTAATTGAAAAAGGATGACCTTCCTATATTGAAGGCCATCCTTTTTCATCTAAATTACTTATACTCTTCTCTAAGATCATTATTCTTTTAACAATAACCAACTTAGATCACAAAATCCTCCGGTACAAAAACCTTTACTTTTTTCGGATGCACATAAACTATTTCACCCTTTTTTAAATCCAAGCTGCTAAAATCTTCCTTACTTATTTCCGCTTCTACATACTCTTCTGAATCCTGAAGCCTCATCTCAATATAGACAACAGGACCTACAGAATGAGAGAAAATAACGATTGCTGGAATTGAACCCTTACTTTGCTTCACCTTTTCAATGGATAGATGATGCGGGCGAACATACCCCACTGCTTCTATATTAGTTGCATCGAAATGCTCGGGTACTTCTAAGTGAGCGCTGCCTACACTCAGCTTTCCATGATTCAGCCTGCCTCGGAATAAATTAACATTCCCAAGAAAATCATAAACAAACGGACTTGCCGGGTGATCATAGACCTCATCCGGCGTACCCATTTGCTCTATTTTCCCTTCATTCATTACAACAATTTGATCGGCAACATCAAGAGCCTCTTCTTGATCATGCGTCACAAATACACTAGTTATATGGACCTCATCATGTAATTTACGAAGCCAGCGGCGCAATTCCTTTCTTACTTTTGCATCTAATGCTCCAAACGGCTCATCCAAAAGCAATATTCTTGGTTCAACCGCCAATGCCCGGGCAAGCGCGACCCTTTGACGTTGACCGCCTGATAATTGTGAAGGATATCGCTCAGCAAAGCCTTCTAATTTAACTAACTGTAATAGTTCATTCACCTTTTCCTTAATAGCAGAAGCGGAAGGACGATCTCTTTTTTTTCTTACCTTTAAGCCAAATGCAATATTTTCTAATACAGTCATATGCTTAAACAATGCATAATGCTGGAATACAAAGCCTACTTCTCTATTGCTTACATGGGCATCTGTTAAATCATCCCCATCAAATAGAATAGTCCCTTCGTCGGCTGCTTCTAAGCCGGCAATGACTCGAAGCAGCGTTGTTTTACCTGAACCAGAGGGACCTAATAAGGCAACAAGTTTTCCATCAGGAATATCTAGATTAATATTTTTCAAGGCTTGAAACGTTCCAAATGTTTTTGATACATTTTTAATTTGAATAGACATGACAATCTACACTCCTTTTCCCTCTTGTTTATTTGTTTTCCGTTCAATCATGCTTTTAATTATTAGTGTAATAATAGCCATGATTGACATTAAAGATGCAACGGCAAAAGAAGCAGAAAATTGGTACTCATTGTATAAAATTTCTACATGAAGCGGCATCGTATTCGTCAATCCGCGAATCCTCCCTGATACAACAGAAATAGCGCCAAACTCTCCAATGGCTCTGGCATTACATAAAATCATGCCATACAACAACCCCCATTTTATATTTGGCAGTGTCACCCGCCAAAACATTTGCCACCCGTTGGCTCCGAGAGAAACGGCTGCTTCTTCCTCGGATGTTCCCTGCGCCTGCATAACTGGAATTAATTCACGCGCAACAAAGGGAACGGTCACAAATATAGTCGCTATAATAATACCTGGTACTGAAAAAATGATTTTAATTCCAAAATCAACAAGCCATGGTCCTAACACACCACGAGGACTAAAGAGCAATACGAACACTAAACCAGCAATAACAGGTGAAACAGCAAATGGCAATTCAAGTAAAGTTAATAGAAATTGTTTTCCTCTAAA
The DNA here is from genome assembly GCF_036670025.1 of Niallia oryzisoli. NCBI lineage: Bacteria > Bacillati > Bacillota > Bacilli > Caryophanales > Bacillaceae > Niallia > Niallia oryzisoli. The sequence continues at coordinate 4,544,920 of NZ_CP137640.1, forward strand.
GCGGAATTTTGTTACAGCCCATGCGGCTGCAATGCCAAATATTGTATTTAAAGGTACAACAATGACTGCCACAAGCAGCGTTAGACGGATAGCAGATAATGCATCACTATCAGTTATGGCCTCTAAATAGACTACAACACCTTGTTCAAACGCCTTGACAAAAATAGCAATAAGCGGAACAAATAATAATAAGGATAAATACAGAATTGCGATAGAAATGAGAATCATTTTTATCCATTTCGATTCTTTGGAATGTTTTCGTTTTCGAATCGACATTTGTTCAATGGGTTTTGTCATTTGGGGTTCCATTCTTTATTCACCTACTCACTTTGAGCTCAGACCTTCGGCTCCACAATTGGATGATGTTAATGATAATTAAACATAGAAATGAAATGACGAGCATGACAACAGCTATGGCTGTTGCCCCTGCATAATCAAACTGCTCCAGCTTTGTCATAATCATCAGCGGTGCAATCTCCGTTTTCATGGGCATATTACCGGCAATAAATACTACCGATCCATATTCTCCAAGACCCCTCGCAAAGGCTAATGAAAATCCTGATAATAGCGCTGGTAATATTTCAGGAAAAATCACTTTTCGAAAGATTTGAAAGCGCGATGCCCCCAAACTCTCGGCAGCTTCCTCCACTTCTTTTTCAATATCTTGAAGAACAGGCTGGACCATACGAACAATAAATGGCAAACCAATAAAGGCCAAGGCTACCGTAATACCAAACGGTGTAAAAGCTATTTTTATATTAAACGGTTCTAAAAACTGACCAATCCAACCATTTGTCGAATATAAGGTGGTTAGTGTAATTCCGGCTACAGCTGTTGGAAGTGCAAATGGCAAGTCGATTAAGGCATCTAATATCCGTTTGCCTGGGAACGAATAACGAACTAATACCCATGCAACTAACAAACCGAAAACTGCATTGATGGCTGCTGCAGCAAATGCAGTACCAAAACTAATTTTGTAGGAATGGACAATGCGTTCACTTGTGACAACATCTAAAAATTCTCCCCATCCGAGCTGAGAAGTTTGAATAAATACCATCGATAAAGGAATGAGTACCAACAAACTGAGATACAGAGTCGTAAATCCTAACGATAGGCCAAATCCCGGTAGAACTCTCTTTTTATTGCTTTTCATTTTGATCCTTCTCCTTAAAGAAAAGCTATAGGCACCCTTTGTATTATGATTGAATTCGTTCATTCTAGGTCACAGGGTGCCTTGTTACACTTCTTATAAACTTATTATAAACTTATTATTTAATCCTTTAATTTATTGAGCATAAATGGAGTCAAATACTCCGCCATCAGCAAAGTGGGTTTCCTGTGCTTTAGTCCATCCACCAAATACTTCATCAATAGTAAATAACTCTACTTCAGGAAACTGGTCCGCATATTTTTCCGCCACTTTTTCATCACGTGGACGATAATAATTTTGTGCGGCAATTTCTTGACCTTTTTCACTGTACAAGAATTTTAAATAACCTTCTGCCACTTCTCTTGTTCCTTTCTTGTCTACTACATCATCAACAATTGCTACTGGTGGTTCGGCAAGAATACTTATTGATGGTGCAACAATTTCAAATTCACCTTCGCCTAATTCTTTCAAAGAAAGTAATGCTTCATTTTCCCATGCAATTAATACATCACCAATCCCTTTTTCAACAAAAGTTGTTGTAGACCCACGTGCACCGGAATCTAATACCTCAACATTTTGATATAGTTTTTTAACAAATTCTTTTGCTTTTTCTTCATTATTATTGTTTTGTTTTAACGCATACCCATAAGCTGCTAAGTAATTCCATCGTGCCCCGCCAGATGTTTTTGGATTTGGTGTAATAACAGAGACTCCCTCTTTCACAAGATCATCCCAGTCTTTAATTCCTTTTGGATTTCCTTTACGAACTAGAAATACCATTGTGGATGTATAGGGGGATGAATTGTTTTCAAAATCCTGTATCCAATCCTTAGATATTAAATTTTGTTCTGCTATAGCATCAATATCATACGCAAGTGCTAATGTAACTACATCTGCCTCTAAGCCGTCGATAACCGCACGCGCTTGGCTGCCAGACCCGCCGTGTGATTGATTAATCGTTACTTCTTGACCTGTCTCTTCTTTCCAATAAGTAGCAAATTCTTTATTAAATTCTTCATAGAGTTCACGGGTTGGATCATATGATACATTTAATAACTCAACTGTTTCCTTTTTTTCTTTTCCTTTCCCGTTACTATTTTCACTGCTCGATGTGTCTGATGAGCATCCTGAAAGCAAAACAAATGATGCCATTAATGCTGTTGCCAACTTCAACTTTCGTTTTTTCTTAATCTGATACATGTACAACCCCTCCATTAATTAAATTAATCTTCATAAATACAAAAAAAACACACAACTGCTTAGCAAAGTGAATACAAGTTCACCTTGATAAATGTTGTGTGCCTTCAGTATGTCTGATCGGCAGATTTGTATTTTTTTGAATATTTAAAACCTATTTTAAATATATTAATCCTATATGTCAACTAAGAATTCTAATTATTTATCATTTCATAACCAAATACCCATTTTTTTCATTATTTTTAAAACTCACTTGACTGATAGGAATTATGTGATTTATGATAATATAAAATGAATTGTCGCTGATTGGTCTACCAAAGGCACCTCACTATATGAAATAAGTGGAAAAGGTGTCTCCTTTTTTAAAAAAACAAGGAAAAATCGGGAGGTATGGGGAATGGCAGTGGTTGATCAAGAAAAACTAAACAATATTATCGAGCTATTAGAGAAAATTAAATTTGGTTCAGTTAATATCGTCGTGCATGAAGGGAAAATTACGCAAATTGAAATCATTGAAAAACATCGATTTCAAAAATAGTTATCGTGGAAAGATCTGGGAAAACAGGCTATTAAAAAAGGTTTTCCGTTTTTTCAGGAACCCTCATTAAATGAAAATAATGAAGCATACTAATGATGCTTAACAGTAATTTTAAGGAGGGTCTCATATGTCGAAGAAAAAGCTATCTCCGTCTCCTGAAGTCGATCAAAAAAAATTATTGAATGACAAAGTAAAAGAACTCAGAGAAAACAATTTTGAAGATGGTCATACACGAAGAGTTACGTCTAACGGTGCAGACGGCCAATAAAGTAAATAGTACTTACTTTAACCAGGAATGGAGGTACTCCTATGACTAAAAAATATAATAAGGGCAGCAAAAATCAAAATTCACCTAAACTTCACGGCGAAGTGCCATTTAGCGGGGATAACAGCAAAGGCAATAAACGTAATAAAGACAAAAGTGACAAAACAGATGGGATTGTCTAAGTAAAAAACCGGTCCACAGACCGGTTTTTTTCATGCCATCATTTATCATTTCCTGTAATTTTGATTGCTGGTGTGTTGTTATTCAAATACGTTGGAATGATTCCATCTGAATTTTCTTCATTATAAAAAGCCTCTTGAATTTTCATATTTGCTTCTGTTGTTGAATTTTCCCCTTCTTTACCTGTACGATGCGGTCTGTAACTGTTATCATCCAATTCTTGATTTATTTTTATATTTGCCTCATTTGCTTCCTGATCAAAAAACTTCTGGTCCTCCATTTATTCCACCTCCAAAGGTTCTCTTGTTTAGTATACTACCGCAGAAAAAAAACATCCGAAATCGGATGTTTTTAAGGCAACCCTAGATTATTGGTGTTTTTTAAGAAAAAGCTTAAATAAGACTGCATAACCTGCGATTAAATAAAAGATAACCATTAGCAAGTTAACAAAGAATTCCTTTCTCACTACAATAGAATCATTGCCGCTTAACGGTTCAATTACCTTTAGGGCAGGAGGGAAAATCCACAAGATCCATTTACTGAATGAAATGGATTCAATAATCGATCGTTCGGCCAATGATACAACAAGAACAAATACTGCAGATAACCAGGCATATCGTTTTGCCGTAAGATTTGTTATGGAAAAGAAGCCAGCAACTAAAAGACCCAATAGTGCTAGTAATAAGTGGCTGTAGAAGGATAAACCATAATGAATAAGAGATACATCTCCTTTAAAACTGTTCGTAACAATCGGGAAAAACTCGGCAAGAAGAAAAAGAGGAATAAACAGTATAAGAGCTGTCAGCCATTTTCCCAATAAAAAGAGCTCCTTCTTCTTAATCGCAGCAAACAGGATATGCTTTTCGCTGTCTTCTTCTAGAGAAAATAAAGTTAAACCAACCCAGCACATCGTCAAATATATGGCAATACTTGATACCGCATAGCTGCTTAGGATGGGAACATTTTTATAGGCATAAAGAATAAAAATCCATACACCAAACACAGTGAAGGAAGGGATAAATTTTAAAGATCGAATATAATTAAGCAACTGATATTGAATAAAAGCCCGCAAACCATTACCTTCTTTCATCCAGCTTCAGGATCGAACAGCCTTGTTCCAACAGCTGGAGCAGGACTCTGTCAGAATCATGGTTAGATACAATTAAAACAGCCGTATCCTGACCTTCAAACTTCATTTCCAAAATACCTGTCAGTGTATGTAATATACTTCTATCATATACCTTTATATTGATAACCATTTGTTTTCCCTGTGTCAGCGAGTAAAGATGTGATTCCGCTTTTCCCTTATTAATTTGAATCACTTGATCTGCTAAACGATCAACTAACAGTGATTCATGTGCAGTAAAAACAATGCAATGATCACTTTTTATCGATTTCAATTGCATAGCTAGTTCGTTCTGCGACTCAGCATCCAATCCTGACAAAGGTTCGTCGAGCAATAGAATATCTGATTTCAATAATAATGCCAGGATGATCCCAACCTTTTGTTTTGTCCCTTTTGAACAGTTGTTTAAGGGAGTATCCAGATAGGCCTCAATCCCAAATTGCCCGCTATATTTATGAATATTTTTTTGAAGGACCGCGGAATCTAATCCTCTCATTTTTCCCATTATGTATAAGTATTCTTTTACTTTAAAACGGAGATTTTCTGGAAAATGTTCAGGAACGTAGCTTATCCTCTTGGTCATGCGTTCAATTGTTCCTTTGGTTGGTTCATAAATCCCGGCAATTAATTTTAGTAACGTACTTTTTCCAGAACCATTGTGACCGACAATTGCCGTTGTCAATCCTATATTAAAGGTTAGATTTATATCTTTTAAGATTAATTTTTTATGAATTTGTTTACTTGCATTTTGTAAAACTACAATTGAACGATTCATGGCTCCCTCCTGTTTTTCTTTATTTTACCATATTTACACTAAAGGAGAATCAAGCTGCAGCTTCGATACTGCAGCTCTAAATAAATCATTAAAGCCTCGAGACTACCTTTTCCCCTCGAAAATAAACCGCTTTAATTTTGTTTGGATTAACGATTTCAATGCCTGGAGTTCCTTCTGCTATGAGAAAATTGGCTTCTTTCCCTGCTTCTAAACTACCAAATTGTGTTTCTTTCCCAAGTACCTTTGCTGGATTCCTGGTGATTAACGCCAATGCTTCATTTTCGCTATATCCATATTCCAGCATCCCTTTCATATAAGGATTGGCAATGGCCATTAAGGCTTCCGGTCCCATTAATGTCTTTCTATCGTTTTGCAATGCAACTGCATTTTTTTCATAAGGAGGGAGAAAAGCATCTGTTGAAATGGAAACCGATATTTGGGCATTTACCATTTTCATTATTTCTGCAAATGTATTTGGCTTAAGATGTGTACCACCTAGAGGAGTTGCAACCACCTGTGTCTTTTGCCGGGCCGCTTTTTCTATCTGACTATCTGTTATCCCATGGGCATGATGAAGCACATCAAATCCGGCTTCCAGTGCCATTTGAATCCCTGGCTCTCCTGCTGCATGGGCACCAATTTGTTGTCCCTGCTCATGAAAAATCGATACAATGTATTCTAACTCCTGCTGAGAATATATTAGTTCACCTGCATTCGGCACTTCACTTTCTAAAAAGTTGCCCGGTGTTGCATTAATAAAGATGTTTTCGCCTGCATATTCGTTTTCCGATGCCAAAGTTTCTAAGACCTCTTTACTGACGAGTACCTCACGAGGAACAGGTGTTGAGCCTGTTACGGCTGTAAAATGAATGAGCCTTTTAAACCCTAGGGATAAAATAGACGCCGCAAAGCTGATATCCATTGGGATATCCTGAGCAGCCCGCTTTAGCTCTGAAACACGCAAATCACATATTGGGTTACCACATACCTGTTCGCCTAGTGCTGTAATTCCTGCACAAAGGGTATTGAGTAAAATCGCTTTACCTGCAAGCAAATGGGTTTCTTGTGTAATTGGGAATTGTGATGGAGGACCAAATTCGAGTAGATGTGTATGGCAATCAACGAGGGAAGGGCAAATAATATAATCACTGTAATCTAACAGTGGTACTTGATGATATTTTTGGTTTATTTTTTCCCATGTTGAGATGTTCATTATTTTTCCATTTTGAACAACCATTGCTCCATGATCAATTGTTCCTTTTTTCGAGACAGTAATGATTTTCTTTGCTTTTATTATATAAATCGACAATGGTTTCACCACCAATTAAGGAATTGTCAATATTTTTCAAGTACTGTCCATTTTTTCGAGAACTGTTTTGAATTTCTTTCATTCCTTCGGTTTTTATTATTTTATGACAGAGGGAATTTTTGTGTGAATACCTAACTTGAATTTCGGAATGCTGCCAGAACACGTATAAAAGAACACCTGTTTGTATATACTAAGGTAAAAACATCAAGGTGTGTATGTTCATGCAGCTGCTTATTAACAAATCGTTAACCGAGCAAATTCCAATTGAAATGATTTACCTTTCTGAAAAAAATCAATTTACACAAAGAAAAATTGTCGTTAAACAATTAGATGGGGAGTATATAAGAGCCTACTGCTTCCTCAGAAGACAGACGCGCGTCTTTAAACGAAAAAATGTCCTATCTATTATGCCCGTGAGACATGAGATTGTCCGGAGTAGTTAATATGGAACTAAAAAAAAGGGACTGTATGGGACAGCCCCTTTACGTTCAGCCTGAAACCTGAGCCTTTGGTGTATTATGACCTTTAAAAATAAACTGAATGACAATTAATCCGGCAAAGATGGCAAAGCCAATGAGGTCTGTCATTCCTCCCGGATGAATAAGCAGCAAGCCGGCGCCAATGGCTGGAATCCGTTCATACCAATAAATTTTTCGATACCAATGGCCGACAACACCCGCTCCAATGGCAATCATGCCTGTAAAGGCAGAGATAATAATCCATAAAACCTTATACCAGGTAGTATCAATCATAAGCAGTTCTGGAGAAAAGACGAACATATAAGGAATAATAAAGGCGGCAATAGCAAGTTTTGACGACTCTATTCCAGTTTTTATCGGCTCTCCTCCAGAAATGGCTGCTGCGGCAAAAGCTGCTAATGCAACAGGCGGTGTGATATCAGCTATGATCCCAAAATAAAACACAAATAGATGGGCCGATAAATCCGGTACACCCAGCATGATAATTGCTGGAGCAGCAATGGTTGAAGTAATGACATAGTTAGCAGTGGTTGGTGCGCCCATCCCCAAAATAAGCGAGGCGATCATCGTTAAAAACAGCGTAGGCAGTAAAGCTCCACCTGCAATATCCAGCAATCCGTTTGCGAGCTTCAAGCCAAGTCCTGTCTTTGTAACAACGCCAACGATAATCCCGGCTGCTGCTGTTGCTGCAGCAACCCCCAGTGCTGTTCTAGCTCCATCTACCAACGCATCAATGATTCCTTTAAAACCAATTCTCGTTTCTTTATTAAAAGCACTAACCACAATGGAAATCACAATCGAATAAAGCGCAGCAAGCATTACAGACATTCCTGTCATAAGAAGAACGATAATCGCGATGATGGGAATTAATAAATAGGATTTTCGCAGAACCTCTTTTCTGTCGGGCATCTCTTCCTTTGTCAGGCCGCGCAATCCCATCCGTTTTGCTTCAAAATGGGTCACAATCCAAATACCGGCAAAATAAAGGACTGCTGGTATAGCTGCTGCCAACGCAATTTCCGCATAGGGAATTCCGATAAATTCAGCCATTAAAAAGGCTGCGGCACCCATAACAGGCGGCATTATTTGTCCGCCGGTTGAAGAGGCTGCTTCTACAGCACCAGCAAACTCCTTTCGGTAGCCGAGATTTTTCATCATTGGAATGGTGAACGCTCCGCTCGTTACAACATTGGCGACAGAGCTGCCGCTGATTGTTCCTTGTAAGGCACTGGAGAATACAGCTACCTTTGCGGGACCGCCAATACTGCGTCCGGCAATTGCGATGGACAAATCGTTAAAATATTCCCCAACCCCTGTTTTTATTAAGAATGATCCAAACAGTAAAAATAAGAAAATAAAGGTGGAGGAGACCGCTAGCGGTGTTCCCAAAATCCCTTCTGTAGTAAAAAACATCGTCTGAACAAGCCGGTCAAGCTCTAAGCCGCGATGGGCCAGCGGACCAGGCATATACGGGCCATATATCGCATAACCCAGAAATACGATTGCAATAATGGTGATCGGCAACCCAACTGTTCGTCTTGTTGCTTCAAGTACCAGCAGAATCGCCAGTAAACCGACAATAAAATCTAACGACGTTAACCGCCCTACGCGATTTACGAGTTCGTCGATCATTAACGGCCAATAAGCTCCAACCACAACAGATAAAAGGGCAAAAATCATATCGTACCATGCAACCTTATTCCTTCTGCCAACATCCCTTCTTCTCGCAGGAAAAAGTAAAAAAATTAAGGCCAATGCAAACCCTAAGTGAATTGTTCGCTGCAACTGCGCAGTTAAGACACCAAATACTGATGTATATACCTGAAAAAGTGAAAAAGCCAGAAGCCCCCAAAAAACAATCCAACCAAATATTCCCTTTAATTTCCTTGTACCTGCCTCCGGATCATATTTTTCTAACAGCTCCTGCTGTTGTTCTTCTGAAAGTGTTTCGTATTGTTTACTCAAGCATGTTCACTCCTTTCCACATTTGCCATAGATTAATTCTTGCTATTTTAATCCGAACCCACGTTCCCGGCTTTATTACACGGGAAAGAGGATACTCTTTTTCAAGGAAAATTAGCGTATGATTGGCTCGTACCTTTCCGGTTCGAAGATCAAAGGATGGAAATTTTCTATCCATGTTTTTTAAATAGTATTTTCCATTTTTCTGTTCGAATGTCTCTCCTCCAGAAGCATTTTCCGGCATACCAATCGCAAAGTCTTCATACATCAATTCATATTGTTTGATCTGCCTGTCACCCGTCACTTCATAACTTTCTACAACATCCGATAAATGAATTGAATGAGTATATTTCATCTGAAACGTGTTTCCTTCCGAAATGGGGATATAAGCAAGTGTCTTCCCACTGTTTTGATATTGAAAAACAAGTGCTTCTTTAACAGGGGTGAAAATAAAAAGAAGGATGATGATTAGGAAAAAGGGTATTAAAAAGAGTAGATAAATGGACTTACTCTTCACCATGCTTTCTCCCCTCTCTATGTCATAAAACAAATAGCCGGCCCGTAACGAAATGATTGCAAGCCGGCTATTAAACAAACTTTAAATAAATGGACAACAGCTCAACTATTCAGCTGCTTTCACACCTATTTCATCAAAGTATTTCTTCGCTCCTGGATGTACCTCAATTCCAACACCATTTAAAGCATTTTCAGCTTTGATTAGTTTTGCTTTTGCGTGGGTAACCTGATTGAGATTTTCAAAAATGGCTTTAGTGATATCGTAGACAACATCCTCTGAAAGATCATCTCTGACAACAAGCATCGCTTGTACCGCAACAGTTGGAACTGCTTCTTCCAGACCATAGGTTCCTTTAGCTACTTCATCTTGAATATAGTATGGATATTTCTTAATTAGCGCATCGATTTTGTCCTGTTCAATCGGCACAATCACAATATCCTCTGTTGCTGATAAACCTTCGACAGCTCCTGTAGGGGTACCAGCAGTAACGAATGCGGCATCGATAGTTCCATCTTGAATCCCAGCTGTGGATTCATCAAAAGAAAGATCTTTCTTTTCAATATCAGCAAATGTCATGCCGTACATTTCAAGAATTTGTTCAGCATTCGGATTTGTGCCGGATCCCGGTGCACCCACAGACACTTTTTTCCCTTTTAAATCTTCGACTGATTTAATTCCTGATTTTTCAGTTGTTACAATTTGAATGGTTTCAGGATAAAGGGTTCCAATTGCTTGTACATTATCAATTTTAGTCCCTTCAAACATTAATTTTCCTTCTGCAGCATAGGCAGCAATGTCTGTTTGTGAAAAAGCAACTTCAGCATTTCCATCTTTTAAAGTTGTCATATTTTCGGCTGAAGCACCTGACGTTTCTGCATTGGTTTCAATTCCAGTTTCTTGTGAAATGATATTAGCAAACGCTCCGCCAAGTGGATAGTATGTACCTCCCGTTCCACCTGTCAGGATGCTGATAAATTTCGGTTTTTCAGACTCCCCGCTGCCTTTATCTGTAGAACTACCGCTTGTTTCTTCACTTGAACCGCTGCAGGCTGCCAAAACCAATGAAAGTGCTACTACCAGAGCCGTCATAAAATATGAAGTTTTTTTCTTCAAAAGATTTCCCCCTTTTATTATTTTACGGAAAATTTGTTATAGTACAAATTTTCCAATTATAATTTTATCATATTTTCTGATAATTATGTTAATTAGAGAGTTTTAAAACATATATTTTAGTATTGATTATTTCAGTATTAAGGCAAAAATTTGTTATAATGGAAATCAATTAATCCTGCATTATATCATTTGGGTAATCAAACTTACTTAAACGGAGGTAAATCGATGAAATACGGTATTGTGATTTTCCCTGCAAAACCTTTACAAGATTTTGTTAATTCTTATCGAAAACGATATGACCCACATTACACGCTTATACCTCCACATATCACATTAAAATCTGGCTTTGAAACAGAGTCCAATGAGACCAATACCATTGTGCAAAAACTTCATGAGATTGCACAAAAAACTGAACCTTTTGACATTACCCTCACAAAATTCAGCTCTTTCAAACCAGTTAATAATGTCATATTTTTAAAAATTGATCCAAAGGATGACCTAGAAAGCCTGCACAATGAAATTGAATCAAAGGTTCCAAGCCATGGATCAGAATATGTTTATGTACCCCATATTACAGTCGCCCAAAAGCTGACAAATGATGAGCATTCAGATGTATTCGGTTCATTACAAATGCTAAAAGTAAATATGCAGGATAAAGTGGATCGTTTTCATCTTTTGTATCAGCTAGAAAATGGATCCTGGACAGTATATGAAACATTTCATCTTGGAAAGGAATAACAACAATGAATGTAAATTCGATGGATGTACAGACAATCAGCAGTGAACAGCAGCTAAACGATGCTTTCAAGATTCGCAAAAAAGTATTTGTCGAAGAACAAAACGTGCCGCCAGAAGAAGAAATTGATGACCTTGAGTCAGAAGCAACACACTTTGTTCTATATATTAAAGAAGAACCTGCTGGTGCCGGACGATTTAGAACAGTAAATGGATATGGCAAGGTTGAAAGGATATGTGTTCTTAGCGACTACCGTGGCACTGGTGCGGGGAAAGCGATAATGGAAAAAATTGAATCTTATGCAAAAAATGAAGGCTTCAAGCGTTTAAAGCTTAACGCTCAAACTCATGCCATTCCTTTTTATAGTAAATTAGGTTATGAGGTTGTATCAGAGGAATTTCTCGATGCAGGAATTCCTCATAAGACCATGATAAAAGAAATTTAAACCCTGCTAATAGCAGGGTTTTTTCATACCCATTACAAATAGCAAACAAATCCTTTTTCGAAATCATCCTTTTGTACACAGTTAATTTTTGATATGATTAAATTTGTCTACTTTATTGATGTAAAAAAGGATGAGAAATATTTATGAAAACTGCCAAACAAGGAAATCAATTAATCGTTCTTGATGAAACGAATCGATCATCCTATCAACGAATATATGAAGATGGCAAAAAGGGGCTCTTAGAATGTCCTGTATGCTCGGAAAAAGTCCGCTTATTTTTAGGGATTGAAAAGGACCCATATTTTCAACATAATTATACAAAACACTCAAATTGTACAGATCCAGAAATCGAAGAGCAGACGGCTGCTGATTTGATCGTAAGGGAAGTAAACGGTTTCCGCATCCCCACTTCGAATGTGATTACAAAGACAAAAAATAGCGGAACTTTTAAAACGGCTAAAGCTGTCGCTTATCTCCCCCCATTTATTTCAAATGAAAAAAATATGTCAACGATACATTCTCCTTATATCAAGGCTCTTTCTGATGCCAATGTTTTTTTAGATGCTAATCAAGCGGAAGCAGTCGTCCATCCTAATGGAGCTCTTCTTGTACTGGCCGGGGCTGGAAGCGGGAAAACAAGAGTGCTGACTGCCAGGACAGCTTATCTCTTGACAGAACAAAAGGTAGAGGCAAATAGAATTATGCTTGTGACGTTTACAGCAAAAGCAGCTTCAGAAATGAAAACAAGACTATTAAACTATCCAAATATTGTAAAGAGCCAAATAAACCGTCTGGTCACAGGGACTTTTCATAGTATTTTCTACCGAATTCTTGCGCATCATTTTCCGGAAAAATGGAACAGCAAAAAGCTCTTAAATATCGAGTGGCAGCGCCGGCAAATTTTAAAAGATGCGGGAAGAGAACAAGATCTTGATGAGAAAGAATTTGCCTACGATGCAGCCCTTCAGCAGATCGGTTATTGGAAGAGTTCACTCCTGACTCCAAAACAAGTAAAGGCTGAAACGAACTGGGATGAAAAGGTATTATTTCTATATGAACGATATGAACAATTTAAGAGGCAAAAAGAACTGTTTGATTTTGATGATATGCTGACAGGCTGTTATCAACTATTTCAAGAGGAATCTGATTTACTTGAACGCTATCAAAATCGCTTTGATTATTTTTTAATTGACGAGTTCCAGGATGTGAATAAGGTTCAGTATGAGCTGATCAAAATGCTGTCTGCCGTTAAGAAAAATGTCTGTGTGGTTGGGGACGATGATCAATCGATTTATGCTTTTCGCGGCAGTGACCCGCAGTATATCCGGTATTTCGAAAGGGACTTTCCACAGGCTGCTGTTGTTCATTTAAGTGAAAATTACCGTTCCTCACATGCCATTGTCGAAACTGCTAATAAAATCATTGCCGCAAATAAACATCGTCGGCCAAAACAAATGCATGCCCAATTTGCGAATAATCATGAACCCGTTTTATTCTTTCCAGAAGATGAGGAGGAAGAGGCAACCATGATTGTCACAGATATAAGTGAGAAAATTGTTGCTGGTGCCGACCCGGGTGATTTTGCTATTCTCTTTCGCACAAATACAGCGAGCAGAGCTGTATTTGAAAGACTAACTACTTCCAGTCTGCCATTTAAAATTGATCAGGACATTGATTCATTTTATGAGCGCTTTATTATTAAAAGCATGCTTTCCTTTTTAAAATTATCCTTGAATGAAGATGATCAGAATGCAATAGCTAACATTTTGCCATCCCTTTTTCTTAAACAGAGCATTATTACCGATATAAAAGCAGAAAGTATTTTGAACGACTGCACATTGCTCGAATGCATCGGCCGAATCAAGACAAGCTTTTCTTTTCAAGAAAAGAAGCTAAAAAAAGTAGCCCCTGTTATCCGCTCAGTCGTCGCAAAGCCGCCACTGGCTGCAATTGAAAAGATTGAGAAAGAACTAGGCTTTCAAGAGTTTCTAAAAAAGCGGGGAAATGAAGGAAATCAGTGGGATAAAGGGTCTGATGATATTCGCGACCTTAAAGTTGCAGCAAAAAACTTTACTTCTATTCGGGATTTTCTTGACCATGCTGACCATATGGCTGCTATGAATAAAGAAATGAAACAGCAAAGTAAACAACGGAAAAATGCCGTTACCTTAAGTACGATCCATCGCGCAAAGGGACTGGAATATAAGATTGTTTATGTCATCGGAACTGTTGATGGCAGCATCCCGCATGATTACGCGCTGGAATCTCTCCGTGCAGGTGACAGTGACCCCCTTGAGGAGGAAAGACGTTTGTTATATGTAGCAGCAACAAGAGCAAAAGAGGAATTATTCCTTTCCATTCCGCAAAATAGGCGCGGAAAGAAAGCAAACCCATCTCGATTCTTAACATCGATTCGATATTAAAAGCTGCCCCCTTGGGACAGCTTTTTCATCACTTATTTTTTGTTAATCATTCTAGAAATGGTGTTGATATCAAGTTGTTTACCATCCTTAACAATCGACTCGACAATTTTATCCTCTGTTTCTTTTGAAACTGGTTTATTGGCAATTTGCGATACTCTTCTGACCACATTACGAACTGTATTTTCATCTTTAAAATTTGCATTTTGCAGTGAATTGGCTAAATCTAAAATATCCTTCATATTAACGCCGGTCTTTTTCTCGATATTTTTAAAAAACTGATTATCCATTTTAAATAATGCCTCCCTTTCAAGCCTTTTATATACTATGAAAAGGTGAAAAAATCGTGTCATTTTCACACAAACTGCCCCAAAAAAAGCTGCTCAAATCATTGAGCAGCTCTTCCTTCTACATGAGTTTTATTAGTAGAAGCTTGCACCAACAATAATTAAAAGAATGAACAACACAACGATTAAAACAAATGTGCTGCCGCCGTAACCATAACCACCGTAGCCGTAACCACCGTAGCCGCCGTATCCACATCCGAACATATCTTTTCACCTCACTTAATTATTGAGTCAATATAAAATATGTACGAAAATAAAATATGTGAGGGCAAGCTTAAAAATTAAATTATAAGACCGGTTTCCTTTTCTCCAATAATTTTAGCTGGAAGAAAAGGAACCGGCCTTATGGCTTTTTTATCCCTTTGGTCTAAACAATAATGCTCCTAAAAAGCCGAAAACAATCGCCGCTGAAATACCCGCACTTGTAACTTCAAACATACCGGTTAAAACACCTACTAATCCATGCTGCTCTGCCTCCTGTAAAGCACCATGAACAAGAGAATTCCCAAAGCTTAAGATGGGTACGGTTGCACCGGCACCGGCAAAATCTACAAGCGGCTCATACAGCCCTAACCCATCCAATATTGCCCCGATAACAACCAATAGACTTAGCGTGTGGCCAGGAGTTAATTTTGCTACATCAAATAATAGTTGGCCAACTACACAAATAAGTCCGCCAACCACAAATGCCCAAAAAAACATTGGCAGCATATTGTATTCTCCCTTCTAATATCTTTTTTCATAAGTTCAATTTCGCCCTGCTGTCTGAAGTTATATTTCAATAGAAACTGCGTGTGCGATACAAGGAATCGATTCACCCTGCTGAAAGCTCAGCGGGGATAACAATGCACCTGTAGCTACGAGCAGTATACGTTTATAAACACCTTTCTTCATTTGATTCAATAAATGTCCATACAATACCACTGCAGAGCAGCCGGCACCGCTGCCTCCCGCCTGCACAGGCTGATCTTCTTTATAAAGCATAAGACCGCAGTCAAGAAAACGGTCAGAATCCATTTTTAATCCATTTTGCTCCAATAAGTCCAATACGGTTTCCCGACCGACTCTGGCTAAATCGCCTGTTACAATTACATCATAATGTGACGGTTCAAGTCTCATATCTTTTAAATGAGCTGTAATGGTATCGGCTGCAGCTGGTGCCATAGCTCCACCCATATTGAACGGATCCGTCAGCCCCATATCAATGACCTTTCCAATTGTTGCGGATGTGGTGTATGGAAGGTTCTCTTGGTTCTTATTTTCCGTTACAAGAGCGACTCCAGCACCAGTTGCTGTCCACTGCGCTGTCGGCGGTTTTTGACCGCCATATTCAGTCGGGTAACGGAATTGTTTCTCAGTTGCCGCATTATGGCTGGATGCACCTGTTAATACATTTTTCGCACCTTGGTAATTGACCATAAATGAGGCCAATGCCAGTCCTTCCATGGACGTTGAGCATGCACCAAAAAGACCGAAGTACGGAATTTGAGCGGTTCTTGCTGCAAAACTTGTCGGTGTGATTTGATTAATTAAATCCCCAGCAATTAAAAATTGAACATCTTCTTTTTGAATGTCACCTTTTTGCAGCACCGTTTGAATGGCTTCTTCTATCAATACTCGCTGCGCTTTTTCATACGAATCCTGTCCCATCCATAAATCATCATGCAGGATATCAAAATCTTTGGCTAAATTTCCATTTGCCTCAAAAGGCCCGCCTGAAACTCCAGTTGCAGCAATGACCGGATGCTGCTGAAAGACCCAAGATTGCTTCCCAACGAGCATTAGATTACACCCCACATTACTAGTACTGTTTTAATTAATGCAACGACAAATGCAGCAAAAACACCAAATAGAATAACGGAACCCGCAAGCTTAAACATATTTCCTCCAACACCAAGCACAAATCCTTCTGTCCGGTGTTCGATCGCAGCTGAAATGACGGCATTTCCAAAACCAGTAATTGGTACCGCACTGCCTGCTCCGCCAAATTGGCCGATTCTGTCATATACCCCAAAACCGGTCAGCAGCATCGCAATAAAAATCATCGTTGCAACAGTCGGATTACCAGCTGTTTGTTCCGTGAAATTAAAGAAATAAATATAAAAGTAGCTAATTGCTTGTCCAATCGTACAAATAAATCCCCCAACAAAAAATGCTTTCATACAGTTTTTGAAAACAGGCCTTTTTGTTTCATGTTTTTGCTGAAGCTGCTCATACTGCTGCTGCTCTGGTGTCTTTTTCTTCTTCTGATTCCCCATTCCCAGCAACCCCTTTCTTATGTTAATTCTTTCTTTAGCTTAACAATTTTTTCAAGCTCCTCATCCGCCTTTTTATCCGGGTATTTTGGATCCTTCATCTTTTCACCTAATCTAACCGCCTCTAAGAAAATTTTATAATCGCTGGAAACGATAAAATTCTCGTCTGGATACTTTTTCTCCAGCTTTTCATTAACTTCCTTTTCAATTGTTTTCATATGAAATCGCTGCATATGCTTTACCTTGTATACGACAAGAATGTGCTTCTTTCCCTTAATCACCGCAACATCATATAAATCCTTATGTGATTCAACATCTTCTTCAATCTCTTTAATGAGATCTGGTTTGGAGTCCGAAGCAACGGTTCTTGGTGCAGGATTAGTCGTTTGCATCAATGACATATAATCTTGACTTGATTGATTACGCTGGGTATTACAACCTGCCGCTATTACTGACAGACATATCATGATGAAAACGCAGAGTATCGTCTGTTTATTTTTCATTTTCGACCCTTCCTATGTAAAATTACTTATCGTATTTATATTTTCTTCCTAATAGGCAAATTTATGATGGTTAGCTTTACAAAAATAATTTCCAATTAGAGAACATAAAAAATGATCTCAGAAAAAAATAGCATCTGAGCACAGATACTACTTTTTTCATTTCTTTTATGAACCCTTTTTCGATTTCATGTATATTAATGTTTTAGCTGGATGATTTTTTACCGCAGCCGCAGCCTTTTTTCTTTACAGCTGATTTTGAGCTGCTGCTTTTCACATTTTGGGACGATGCGTTTTTCTTCCAAGATTGAGATTGATTCATAATGCTATCCTCCCTTCACATATTTTTAACTCCATATAGTAGTTTATGCGAAGAAAGAATAGCTTGTGTAAATCAGGTGCCTAGCGCTGAAATCGTTATATTTAAAGCCTTGATTGGATAACTGTTTCGATGATAGCTGCCAGACCGCTTACAGAAAGCACCAATAAAACTGGTCCGGCAACAGCAGGAAATAATAAATAGAAGGCAACTAAAATGATGGAAGACCAAACACCAGTACACCAGTAGCAGCTTAATAATTCACCAATAAACCCCTTTACAAATCCCTGCTTCGGTACTAAATAAATTTCTTTCTGTCCTTTTTCATCATACTCTTCTATTTCATCAATAAAAAAATCGCGAATAAAACCAGTTATTTTGTCAAATACAAACAATCTAGTAAGACGAAAAGAAGATAGTCCCAGTATAAGCAACTCGAGAAAGGTAATTTCCATAATCAAGCCTCCAAAAGCTTATAAAGCCTAATTTCGCAAAACAAGGCGTTTGTCCGTATCCCAAATTACCATCCGACAATATGTTATTAGTGTAGAAACACATAAGAAATAAATAAGGAGGAAAAACATTATGGGTTGCGGAAGAAACGACGACGATGTATTAGGTACAACTGATACTAGTTCTAGAGGCTGTGTATGTGATGTAGTCCGTGCGATTAAAGATATTCAAGATAATGCAGAAAATGAATGTGAATGTCCAACAAATTGTTTTCAGGAACCACTAGGCTCGCTTGTTTCACCAGCTAGAAGAACAAATGCCGACACAAGAGTATTTGTATTAAAAACAGCTGACGGGTCGCCATTCCACGCATTCTTTAAGGGAAGAGAAGGTGCATGTGTATCGATCTTCTTTAGAGTAGAGGATGTATTCGATAACTGCTGTGCAACATTACGTGTGATTAAACCAATCACAAAAGAGAACGGTCAAATGGCTTCCTTAAATATGGTTAAAAACTGCTGCATCGATTTAAGCTCATTCTGTGATTTATGTGGATTTGAAAGCACAAATGACTGTATTACTGTCGACCTAAACTGCTTCTGTGCTATTCAATGTATCGCTGATGTAGATCTTGGCATTTGCGATTAATCAAGTCTTGATTAATCAAAGAGGCCAGCAACCCGCTGGCTTCTCTCTATTTCATAGGCCAGTGATTATGAATGTAAACCAAGCATTTTTACCTCTGTAATTTGCTCAATTGGAATATCCATGATTTTGTCATTAAAAAGCTTTATTTCAACTGAGTCCTCGGTCTTATTCAGTAAAAAACCTCTAACAGAGCTGCTTCCTGTTGCAAAAATACAAGGTACTGGCGGAAGCAACTTAGGGAAATGCTCTAAATAATTGAGCTTTTCTAATGTATTCATCTCCTTAAAGCTTTTCACTCGTTTAAAAGAATATGAATGTTGTTTACCCTTTGATGGTCCGCTCTTATCACTTTCTTGACTTTGATTATTGTATTGATTGATTACTTCCTGAACAGCTTTTTGATCAAGCTCTTGGTTTTGTGGTCTGTTATCTGTGCTGACATCCTTTTTGGTTTGTTGTTCAACGATCACTTCTTGCTTCTTCACTTCAACCGCAATTTCAGTCTCTTTATCTTGAAGCACAGCCGTTTGGTTTGTTACTGTCTCCGAATCACTATCCAATTCAGGAAATGGAGCAATTGTTTGTTTTTCTTTTTGTTGTTTAGAGATTATATATGTTTGCTGCATATCCAACTTTGGATATGCCAATTCTGGTTGTTGAATATAAAGGAGCGGTTCTCGCGATTGATTTTCAGGCATACTTCTCTCCTCCTCTAAGGAATCTATGAATATATTTATGCAATAAATAAAAATTGGTTTCTTTATTGTCATAAATAAAAACAAAAACTTAATTTTTCTACAAAAAAGACCTGCTTTCGATTATAAAAAGAAAGCAGGTCTTATCCTTTATTTTTGGAGACTATATTTAGCCTAAAATATGATATCCGGAGTCGACATGAATGTTTTCGCCTGTAATCCCTCTAGCCATATCACTAAATAGGAAAACTGCCGTATCACCGACTTCTTCCGGGGTTGTAGTTCTGCGCAATGGAGCGCGCTCTTCAATAATATTTAAAATGGAATTGAAATCGCTGATCCCTTTTGCAGATAATGTACGGATTGGTCCAGCTGAAATCGAGTTGACACGGATATTATCCTTACCAAGGTCTGCTGCCAGATATCGAACACTTGCATCAAGAGAAGCCTTCGCAACACCCATAACATTATAATTTTGCATAACCCGCTCACCGCCAAGATAGGTAAGCGTAACAATACTTCCGCCCTCTGTCATTAAAGAACGTGCTTCCTTTGCAACAGCTGTTAAAGAATAAGAGCTGATATTGTGTGCTAATAGAAAACCATCACGTGTAGCATTCATGTATTCGCCATCAAGCTCTTCTTTATGAGCAAACGCTATACAATGTGCTAACCCATGAATCGTACCGACTGTTTCTTTAATTTCTTGGAAGCATTTTGCGATATCCTCATCTTTTGTCACGTCACATGGAAGGACAAGTGTATCAGGTCTTTCTAGTGAATCAGCTAACTCTCTCACACTTTTCTCAAGACGTTCTCCAGCATATGTAAAAATTAACCGAGCACCTGCATTATTCAATGAGCGTGCAATTCCCCAGGCAATGCTGCGTTTATTTGCAACACCCATGACAACAAATGTTTTACCAGTTAAACTTATCGTCATATTTTATACCTCCATTATTATAACAAGTTATTAGTACCTAGTACTAACTTTACTACAGTTTAATTGAAAAGGGAAGAAAGAAGAACAATTTATAAACGCTGAACTTCTTTCTTAAAGATTTGTCTTAATAGTAAAGCCCAAATTGAAGCTCTTGTTTCAATTCTTCTACATACTCTTTCGTACCAGTTACAATTAAACGATCCCCAACATGCAACTCCGTCTCTCCGTGTGGTACGATCGAGTCTTTTCCACGGAAGATACGGACAAATATTACATCGCCGGTAAATGGAAATTCACGTAATGTCATGCCTTCAAACCTATTATTTGTTAAATATATTTCGTATAATGCCGATTCTTGATTGGTTAAAATATTCATCACATGTGGTGATTCAATGAGAGCACGTAATAAGGTTTTCGTTGAGAGCAGAACCGAAAAAACCTCTATATCTTTTTTCTTTAATTGTGCCTCAAGCTCCTGGCTTTCAATACGGCAAATCACCCGTTCCATCCCTTTTTCCTTTAAAGCCGATCCAAGCTCCGCATTGACCCTTTCATCACCTGTAGAAATAACCACAATTTCAGCCTCAAACACATCTGTACCACTTAACGCTTCTAATGAATAATCATCAATCTCAGTAATGGCAAACAATGATGGGAAACTTGACTTATCAGATTTGCCTTGTGCTGTATGATAAAGTACGGGTTCAAATGCCCCAGACTTCAGCTCTGAATAGACTGGAAGCGTAAATTGATTTGCACCGATAATTGCCACCTTTGTTTTTTTAATATGCTCTGCTTCAAAGGGAAAGATTTTCTTAAAAGCGATTGGTGTAAAAATTGACGTAATAACGGCTACTAGAATGAACATACCTCCCATTTCCTCAGAAATGACACCCATCCTTTCACCAATTGTTGCTGCAGCAATAACAAGCGATAAAGTAGAGGTCAACAAAAATCCAGAGGCAACTACTGTCTTTTTGTCATACCAAATTTTCAATAAATAAACCGGAATGATTTTCGAGATGAATAAACCAATCAATAGTAATGGTATAAGCAGCAGTAATTTTTGATCTCCAAATAATGACCAGATATCTAATTTAACGCCAACCATAACAAAAAAGATTGGAATTAAAAATCCATAACCAAATGAATCAAGTTTATGAACTAATTCAGGATTTGGTGACATGAGCGATACAAGGACACCCGCAAGAAAAGCACCCAAAATATTCTCTGCCCCGACAGTTTCTGAGATAGCGACAAGTACAATAATTAAGGTAAAAACACCTCTTGTTCCAATTTGGACCGTTCCTGTAGCCATGGTTTCTAAGTAGGTTTGATTTCTAAATAGTTTTAATACAAAATAAAGCAGAACACCAGCAGCAAATAAAATAAGGAGCAGCCAAGTATTTCCGCCTCCCTCTTGTAAAGAAACAAATACAGCTAAAAGAATCATAGTAACAAGATCTGCAATAACAGCAACTAATAGAATGATTTGACCGATTGCCGTTTTCATTAGATGCGCTTCCTTTAACGTAGGAACCACGACACCTAATGATATGGTAGATATAATTAAGGTCATGAGAAACGCATTATCAATAAAACCTGTTAAAACAAACAAATAGGATAACACCCATGAAATAATAAAAATCCCAATAAAAATAACCGTTGCAGTCAAAAATGTATTTGGCTCAAGCTTGCCATTCGGAAGTTTGGCTCGTTTATTTCCTCCTGAAAAAGCCTTAAAATCTATTTCCAGTCCGCTTAAAAACATCAGGAAAATAAAACCAAGCGTTGACAAAGTTTCAATCCACATATCTGATTCCACAAGATCAAATCCGCTTTTTCCAATTAGTAAACCCATCAAAATTTCTGCAACCACAACCGGAATTAAAGTCAGCTTTAATCTGTGTAATAGTAAGGGTGTTAGAAAAGCCACCAAAATTACAATTAATAATGACGTAACGGATAATCCATGTTCCATTTATTGCCTCCTTAATAAATAATCTATTTTAACTTTTTATCATAAAAGAGTTAATATTGCTAGAAATATGGAATACTCTATAACAAGTAATTGACATATTTCATATTAATAAACAAGGAATTGAACATATTAAAAAAGAAGAAGAATAGACCGTTTCTAAGCAGCTATAGTTGAAAAAGGAGGGATATTGCATGAAAGTGGATATCATTGGGGACATTCATGGCTGTTTCCAAGAGTTACATGATTTAACTGTTAAGCTTGGCTACGATTGGCAAAATGGCATTCCGATTCATCCAGATCATAGGAAGCTCGCTTTTGTTGGTGATTTAACAGACCGCGGGCCGGAATCCATTCGTGTCATTAACACCGTTTTCACTCTAATCCAAAAGGATTTAGCTTATTATGTACCGGGAAATCATTGTAATAAGCTTTATCGTTATTTTCTGGGTAATAAGGTACAAGTCACACATGGTTTAGAAACTACTGTAGCGGAATATGAAGCCCTTGATCGTAAAGAACAGCAAAAGGTTCGAAGAGCCTTTATGCAATTATATGAAAATGCTCCATTATATCGTATCCTAGATGATGGAAAACTAATTATTGCTCATGCTGGAATCAGCGAAGAATTAATTGGCAAACAAAATTCAAGAGTAAAAACATTTGTACTTTATGGTGATATTACCGGTGAAAAACATGAGGATGGCTCACCTGTAAGAAAAGACTGGGCGCTGGAGTATAAGGGAAAAGCAACAATTGTGTATGGTCATACGCCTGTTAGAGATGTAAGAAACATTGGCAATACATATAATATTGATACAGGAGCCGTATTTGGCGGTAAACTTTCTTCCCTACGATACCCCGAGTTTGAAATAATGTCGGTACCTTCTGCGATGCCGTTTGTACCAGAAAAATTCCGTGAAATAAGAACATAAAAGCCGGACTGCGCCGGCTTTTATGTTCTTATTTACTTTATAACTATTATTTGCTTCTCTCCAGCAGACTTTGCATATCTGAAGGCAATTCAGCTGTAAATTCAAACGTTTCCCCGATAATAGGGTGAATAAAGATAATCTTCCGGCAATGAAGAGCTTGTCTTTTCATTAGATCTGTTAGACCTCCATATAGCTCATCCCCTAATAGCGGATGTCCAATATATGAAAGATGGACTCGAATTTGATGCGTTCTTCCCGTTTCAAGCTGCAGTTTAAGCCATGTAAATCGCGGGAAAGATTGAATGACCTGGTAATGTGTCAATGCATACTGTCCATCTGCTCTTACTTCACGTTCAATAATACTTTCTTGTTTACGACCGATTGGCTCTTCGATCATACCGCTTGTATTTTTCAATATTCCCTCTGCAAAAGCCTCATATGTTCTTTTAATTCTGCCTGCTTTTTGCTCACTGCTTAGCAAATGATGGATATGGCGATGCTTGGCAATCAATACAAGACCGGATGTATTTCGGTCCAGTCTTGTCACAATATGTGTGGTGGCAAGCAACCCAATTTTATGAAAATAGCCGATCAATCCATTGGCCAGACTTCCTGTTGGATGTTCTCTTGACGGAATGGTATTCATTTCATAGGATTTGTTTACCACCATGACATAATCATCTTCATAGAGAATATCTAACGGCAAATCTTCCCCTAAAAGGCCTGCGCTAGGTTCTTCCACAGGAAAATGGACAGTTAAATGATCGTCAGCCTGCAAGTAATAACGAACAGTCACTTCTTGACCATTAACAGCTATTGTACCGCCTTTGAACTTTATATCCGTTAAAGCTGTTTTAGAAATACTTTTTTCTTTTAAAAACTCTTTGATCATCTTTCCTGCATCATGGGTGTCAATTACCCACTGCAGCATAAAACGTGACATAAAAGTACCGCCCCTATTCCGATTTCATACCCTGTTAGTTGTTAGAGATAAATGAATCATGTACTCTTTTCCAAAATGGAAATGGACGGAAACGTGCAAAGCGAATTTTTTTGTCAGCTACTCTAAACTGAAGAGATTTTACCTCTTTATGTAAGAGGGTAAGATGATCAATTGTAACATGAAAATCCCTTTGATTGACCGGTTTTAGCGTACATGTATGGTGCCCAGGTAGGATCAGCGGAGATCCAACAGTCCGAAATACCCGATTATTAATCGATGCAATCTCTGTTAACTGAATCGCAGGAATGGCGGGATGGATGATCGCTCCGCCTAACGCCTTATTATAAGCCGTACTTCCTGAAGGAGTGGATATACATAATCCATCACCCCGGAATCGTTCAAAATGCTGCCCGCGTATATCAACGTCCATGACAAGTGAACCTTCAACGGCTTTAACGGTTGATTCATTCAATGCCATGTAGCTTGATTCTCTTTCACCGTTTTGGTACCTGATGATGATTTCTAGCAATGGATATTCTACTACTTGAAATGGTGTCTTTGCAATAGCAATAACAAGCTTTTCAATTTCCTCCGGAATCCAGTCAGCATAAAAACCAAGATGTCCAGTATGAACACCAACAAAGGCCGTTTTGTCTAAACGGCTGCAATAACGGTGAAATGCATAGAGCAGTGTGCCATCTCCGCCAACAGAAATAACGATGTCCGGCTGATCTTCATCATACTGCAAGTTAAAATCGAGCAAATACATTTTTATCTTATGCATGAGCGTATTGGAGTTTGCATCGCCTTTTGAAGTAATCGCAAATTTCATCGGTTTAAGCTCCCTTTTCATCAACTTTTACTTACTTCCCCCTTTTTGCTGTGATTCCTTCTTGCTGCTAAAGAATGCCTGGGCTTCTTGAATCTCGCCTCTTATTAATGACATTTCTTCATCTAAGCGGAAAGCAGCTTCTGCAGCCCTCTGCAGTCTCATTTGTATATCCTTAGGAAATTGACCTTTATATTTATAGTTAAGTGAATGTTCGATCGTGGCCCAAAAATTCATCGCCAATGTACGAATTTGAATTTCAACCAATATCTTTTTTTCCCCATTAATGGTTTGAACCGGATATCGAATAACCATATGATACGAACGATAGCCACTTTTCTTTTTATTAGAAATATAGTTTCTTTCCTCAACAATTTCAAAGTCGTTTCGTTTGCGCAACAGTTCAACTACCCTACTTATATCGTCAACAAACTGACACATCATCCTCAAGCCCGCAATATCCTGCATTTCCAATTCCAGCTTATCGAGCGGGATCCCTTTGTTATGAGCCTTATCTAAAATACTGGCAATCGGCTTTACCCTGCCTGTGACAAATTCAATCGGTGAATGGCTGGATTGTAGTTGAAACTGACCGCGCATTCCTTTTAATTTTACCTTTAACTCCTCGACCGCCTGTTTATATGGAGCCAAAAAACTTTCCCAATCTTCCAAAAAAACACCACCCTGTTCAGAAAAGCGCAAGCGCCTTGCTCAGCCCCGACTGGCATAAGACAAGCCGGCATGAAGGTTGTTCTTTAACCTTCTTGACGGATTGGCTTATGACCTCGAGGGGCTAGGCGCTGGAGCTAGACCACTATCCAAGTTAAAAATTTTACCTTTTTATTTAACAAAAAACAGCCTCAACCTTACTCATCATTTTTTCACCATAATTACTGTTTCCTTTAATATTTTCAATTAAATATTCCAGTTCCTCTTGAAACTGTGGAAGCAGCAGCCTTTCTCTGCCATTTGTTACAACAACTGATAGAGATTCAGGTATAGCATCCTTTAAGCTATTCCAAACAGTGTCAGGCACTGAAATATATGTATAAGCATCATCATGCTCTAATAAATAGATGAATGATAAACCTTCTGAATCAACAAGCATTTGCCCGCTAGGCTTAAAACCATTTAGATTTATATCGCGGTCTAATTCCAGCTGTAATTCTTTATTAGAATTTATCACTGCATCTGTAACTGTTAGTCGTTTTATCATAATCATTTATCCTTCCTGTAATATTACTTATTTTATCATATGAATGTCTATTATACCCTAAAAATTGCCTTCACTATTTAGAAGAGGGATAATTAGAAAATAGGTTGTGTCTTGACTGTTACATAACATAAACAAATATAAAAGAAGGGAAAATACCAGAATGCCGCAAAATATTGAAATAGAATTTAAAAATATGTTAAGTAAAGAAGAATTTACTCGATTACTTACCGTTTTTCATTTAACACATAATGACTTCATTAGACAAGAAAATCATTATTTTGATACAAGCGATTTTTCTTTAAAGAATATAGGATGCGCTTTAAGAATTAGAAAAAAACGAGGGCAATTTGAAATGACACTTAAAGAGCCCCATCCTGAAGGCTTACTAGAAACAAACGAGAAACTTTCCGAGGAACAAGCCCAAAATATATTAAAAAACGGAAAGCTTTATGAAGGAATCATTAAATCACAAATCATAAAACTAGGCATCGACATAGAAAATCTCCACTATTTTGGAACTCTCGAGACTGAAAGAACAGAATTTCCCTATGAGGGAGGGCTGCTTGTTTTGGATGCCAGTTCCTATTTAAATCTAAAAGATTATGAGGTAGAATATGAAGTAAATAATCGAGAACAGGGACAAGCTATTTTTTATCAGTTTTTAGCGAATCATAATATCCCTATTCGCCAAACGAATAACAAGGTTAAGCGTTTTTATGAAGCATTAAAAAGGAAGCATTAAGAGGAGAAAAAGCAATGAATGTCAATCAGATAAAAGTAATGCTGGAATTGCAGGCATTGCAAAATATCAATTCTAATAGTATAACGACGTCTATAAAACCAAACTTATTTTATGATTTATTAAGCAGTCTTAGATCTGATGAGGGGACGCTTCCACAAGCGGAATCTGACAATTCTTCATCAATTGCAGTAAATGCTTTATCTATCCTGCCTAAACAGTTGACAAAGCTTTCCAGTTCTAATAATAGCTTTGAACCCATCATTCATGAGGCTGCTGAGCGTTATCAAATTCCGGCCGAACTCATTAAGGCAGTGATACAACAAGAATCCAACTTTAACCCGAATGCCGTTAGTTCAGCAGGTGCTGGCGGACTCATGCAATTGATGCCTCAAACAGCAAAATCACTTGGAGTCGAAAATGTTTTTGACCCCTATCAAAATATTATGGGCGGCAGTAGGTATTTAAGCCAAATGTTAGACAAATATAATGGTAATACGGATCTTGCCCTCGCAGCCTATAATGCCGGACCTGGTAATGTAGACAAATACCGAGGAATCCCGCCATTTAAAGAAACACAAAAGTACGTCCAACAAGTAAAAAATTATTATTTAGCTTAAACAAATAACCTAAAAGACCCGTTTAAAACGGGTTTTTTATATGAAATCAAAAAAATGCCGATTTACGCAGAAATTGCCGAAAACCAGGTCATTTTCTTTTGGTTTTCCATCCTTATACCTGACAATTTATCTACTTTAAGGCTATTTGATTGAGATATAAATGGTAGCTTGTTAAAATAGAAGAGGATTTATCTTGTTATATATCAGTTCAATATATCGTTTATTATCAAGGATGCTTACACTACATGGCAAAGGGGATTTAAATATGGTCGAAAATGCACCTACACCATTCGACATGATTGGAGAAGAAAAACTGTACCGTTTAATTGATGCTTTTTATCGTCGTGTTGCAAACCATCCTGATCTCGCACCTATTTTTCCTGACGATTTAACAGAGACCGCTCGAAAGCAAAAACAATTTATGACTCAATTTTTGGGCGGACCACCTTTATATACTTCCGAGCATGGACATCCTATGCTGCGAGCAAGGCATCTTCCATTTGAAATTACAGAAACCAGAGCAAAAGCATGGTTGTCCTGTATGGATAAAGCAATGGATGAGGTTGGTCTTTCTGGTTCTTTTCGTGAATTTTTCTTCGCGAGACTAATCCAAACTGCTCAGCATATGATAAATACTGATGAAAACAAAGACATGAAAGGTGAGAGAACGTGACAAACGAAGAAGCATTAGACTTTAACACTGCTTCCTATCCCTGTCACTGCAATGAGAAAAAGCCGATTGAAATATATATGTTCATCGATCCACTTTGCCCTGAATGCTGGGCTCTTGAACCAATCATGAAAAAGCTGCAAATTGAATATGGTCAATATTTTAAGATAAAACACGTTGTAAGTGGAAGTTTGGCAATGCTTAATTTGGGTAGGAAAAATAAGTATGAAACAATTGCAGAACTATGGGATAAAACGGGAAGCAGATTTGGAATGTCCTGTGATGGAAGTCTTTGGCTGGAGAATCCGATCTCAGCTCCATACCTAGCATCCATTGCCATAAAGGCAGCTGAACTTCAAGGAAGAAAGGCTGGAATTCGTTTTCTTCGTAAGCTCCAGGAAATGTTATTTCTTGAAAAGCAAAATATATCCACACTTGAAGTTTTACAAGTATGTGCAGAAAGTGCAGGTTTAGATGTCTCTGAATTTATTTCAGATATTCATTCTAATAGTGCCGCAAAGGCCTTTCAATGTGATTTAAAAATCACCTCTGAAATGGATGTTTCAGAAATTCCAACGCTTGTGTTTTTTAATGAAAATATTGAAGAAGAAGGAATTAAGATTACCGGAAATTATCCTTATGAAGTATATGTCCAAATTATTGAAGAAATGTTACAAGAGCAGCCGGTTAAGTCAAACCCTCCTCCACTAGAGGTATTTCTCAAGCATTTTCATTTAGTCGCATCAAAGGAAATATCAGTGGTTTATAATAAAACTGTGCAGGAAGTTGAACGGGAACTAAAAAAACTTCAGTTAAAACAACTTGTGGAGAAAGTACCGGCAAAATACGGAACGTTTTGGAGGTATATACATCAATCATAATGATGGCAGTTTGCACAACGAAAAAGACCTTGCTCACGCAAGGTCTTTTTCAATTAAATACGAACAAAGGGGATGGGAGAAATTTTTCACGGTCAAACAAAGGGGTATATGTTTGCTTGTGATCAACTTCACGTCAATAATATATCATTTGCCATTCATAATGACAAGGCATATGTACCTAGTTTCACATAATTGTCATAAACTAGTCCTATTTTAGCTTTTTCAGGCATATATTTTACTGCTTCAGTGATTTATGTGACACTTCTAGATTATCATTTGGAGGATAAGGCGATGAAGAAATTATCTATCACCATCCTTTCCCTGTTTATTATCTTTACCTTCTGTCTGCAGGTTCTCGGTTTAATGAAGCTTTTGCCAATTTTTCTTACTTCCCCCCTGTTATTTCTTTCGCTTTTTTTATTCGTGCTTTACCTAAATAATCGGAAGAGATTTAAAGGAATGTAGCAGGAGCTGGCCTTGTAAAGCCAGCTCCTACTTTTATAGTAATTGCTCTAATTCAGAAAGCTTCTCATCAAATACTTTACATGCATCTTCAATCGGTTTTTTACTTGTCATATCAACGCCCGCTTTTTTCAACACTTCAATCGGATAGTCAGAACTTCCAGCTTTTAAGAAATCAATATACCTTTTTACTGCAGGTTCACCTTCTGTAAGGATTCCGTTACTCAAAGCTGTTGCTGCACTGAAACCAGTTGAATATTGATAAACATAGTAATTATAGTAGAAGTGTGGGATTCGGGACCATTCTAATCCGATCTCTTCATCAATCACCATTCCCTCTACACCGTAATACTTTTTATTTAATTCATAATAATCCTTCGTTAAGCTTTCCGCTGTTAATGCCTCATTATTTTGTGCTTTTTGATGAATTAAATGTTCAAACTCTGCAAACATCGTTTGTCTGAATACAGTTCCCCTAAAGCCTTCCAAATAATGATTTAATAAATATATTCGCTTCTGCTCATCCTCAATAGTTTTTAATAAATAATCATTTAACAATGCTTCATTGCAGGTTGAAGCCACCTCTGCCACAAAGATTGAATAATTTCCATACGGATATGCTTGAGTTTTTCTCGTGTAATAGCTGTGTACAGAATGGCCAAATTCATGTGCAAGTGTAAAAAGGTTATTCACATTATTCTGCCAGTTCATTAAAACATATGGATTGGTGCCATATGCCCCTGAAGAATAGGCTCCGCTTCGTTTTCCTTTATTCTCATGAACATCAACCCAACGGTTTTCAAAACCTTCCTTTAAAACCCCAATATACTCTTCACCAAGTGGTGCCAATCCTTTTAAGACAAGGTCCTTTGCTTCCTCATAGCTGATCTCCATTTTTACATCTTTGACCAATGGAGTATATAAATCATACATATGTAGCTCATTTAATCCTAGTACTTTCTTACGCAGCTTAACATAGCGGTGTAATAATGGCAGATGCTCATTAATTGTGCTAACTAGATTATCATACACAGTTTCAGGTATATTGTTTTCAGAAAGCGCTGCATGACGTGCAGATTTATAATTTCTTACCCTCGCATAGAAATTATCCTTTTTTACATTTCCGCTTAATGTACTTGCAAATGTATTGCGGTATTTTCCGTACGTATCATAAACCGCTTTAAAGGCATCATGGCGCACTCTTTGATCTGCACTCTCTAAGAAGCGGCTGAACCGGCCGTGCGTGACCTCGATTTCCTCACCATTTTCATCCTTGATACACGGAAACTCAAGGTCTGCATTATTTAATGTACTGAATGTATTTCCAGAAGCATCCAATACCTCAGAGGCTTCCGCTAATAAAGCTTCCTGCTCAGCTGTTAACACATGGGGTCTCTGCCTGTTAATTTCCTCTAAGGAGTGCTCATAAAGCTTTAACTCTTCTTTTTCATTCAAGAAGCTATTTAGCCTTTCTTCCTCAACGGAAAGTAACTCCGGAACAATAAATGCAAGACTGCTGGCAGCCTGTGAGTACAAATTTTTCATCCGATCATCGAGACCTTGATAGAAGGAATTTGTTGTATCCTGATCGAAACGCATATGAGAATAAGCGAATAACTTACCGAGACGCTCTAATAATTGATCCTGATAGTTTAATGCCTGATACAAAGTGTCAGCGCTTTCGCCTAATTTACCTTGAAATTCCTTTACGCCGGGAATAAGCGATTTTACCTCTTGAAATTCCTGTTCCCAAGCTTCATCACTAGCAAAAATATCCTCTAATCTCCAAGTATCCTCAACTGCAATCTCACTTCTTGCAGGAAGTTTATTTACCGCTGCTTCATTTGCCATCATAATCCTCCATTCATTTCTTTTTTATTACTACTATCTTCTATTAGTTTAACTCAATTTCCTTCCATTTAAAAAACTTAGCACTTTTAATATATGTTGGAAGAAAAGTTTTCATTTACTTCTATCTAAAAATAACCTGCGCAAACTTCTGATAGAAGGAATCCTCCTGTTGTTGCTGCATCGTACAATGTTCGGGTATTTTTACTTCTTGGTTTAATTTATATACAGTATCATTCACCGTTTCTAGCACTTTCAGCCTTGAAAGTAATTGAAGATATTCTATCAAAGGTTTGCTCGGATCATAGTCTGAAACCAATGGCAGTGTACGTAACTTTATTTGCTGTTTCTGAATGCGTTTCATAAAACTGCGATAAACTTCATCAAAGGTAATGACATTCTTTTTAGTCTGATGTAAATGATCAATAAATAAATAGGCCTGCCAAATCAACGGTGGTGTTTCGATCATCGGAGAATTCGGTACAGGTAAGCCAATGATGGCGGGCAGCAGCAAAATATTCATGGAGCGAAGATATAATTCTTTGATAAACTGATTGGAATGATACCCTTGCAAAAGCAAGCTTGATTTTTGAATTTGTATTTCGTGCTTCCAATCATGCAAGTTACACGTTATTTTCTTTTTAACGGGCGCAATAAGTTGGTGAAATAAAAAAGATGGATGAGAAAATATGGATATTTCAGAAAGGGCATTTTTCGAAGTAACCGGTGTAATGCTTGTTAAGAGGATAAATATTTTTGATGTAGGACAGTAAGCTGGAAGATACCAAAGGTTAGATGGGCTTTTCGTGAGAAATAAATAATCAAAGCTAGAAAGTGAAACCTTTCCTTTTCCTTTTCGCTTAATGTTTTTACCTCCCAGAATCCATATAGGGATGATTTTTTCCGATTGATACTGATTGGTTCTTTTTACCATAAGTTCCGGCGGGATCACCGAACATTGAAATTCAAGTGCATAATTTCTTTCAAAGCAAGAAACACTGATATCCGGCCTTTGCCGAATCGATGGAAAATAAGGTTCAAGTCTGGGTTTAAACTGCTGAATTTCGAGCCAATCATATAATTGAATTTTTCCATTTATATGATAATCTGTCTCCCTTTCATAGCTCTCAACACATTGTGAACCTTTTTGATGTGCAAAATGCTCCATTTTCTTGGTCCCTATCTTCATGATTACCTTTTCTTTACATTCCGGGCAAAAAAATTCTTCCTTCTCTTTCTCTTTTTTAAGCGCTTCTTTTGAACGCCTTGGCAGTAATTTAACAAGTGTTCCGTCTCTACGGATGGCCGTTAGCATAACCATCTCCTCCTTTCCCTCTTAAACATTCGCTGTTGCTAAACATTTTCCTTCCTGCTAAAAAGAAAAATCCATTCTATTTGAATGGACTTCCTGAGCAACTATAATAATGGTGATAATAATCGCGATGTAGATTCGAGCAAACGATAGCCAAAATGTCTTTTCTTAAAGTTTTCCGCATTAATTTCCCTTGAATGCTGTAAATCGTTTAGATATTCACTGACTAATTTCTCCGTGCTTTTGGTTCGATATAAAAAGGCGTTTACTTCAAAATTTAAATGAAAGCTTCTCATGTCCATATTTGATGTCCCAATCGACGCAAGCTCGTAATCAACAATGAGAAACTTACTATGCATAAATCCTTTCTCATATTCGTATATCTTCACACCCGCATCAAGCAGGTCAGGAAAGTAGGATCGAGAAGCATGGAAAACAATCCGTTTATCCGGTTTTTCCGGCACTAAAAGCCGAACATCAATCCCGCTAAGAGCAGCAATTTTAATAGCTGAAAAAATATCCTCATCCGGAATAAAGTAAGGTGACGCTATCCATACGGATTCCTTAGCTGATGTAATCATAGAGAAAAAGATATTCTTGATTGCACTCCATTCATTATCAGGTCCTCCGGCAATCATTTGAACTCCACCGTGTTTATTTTCCTCTAGAATAGGTGATAAATATTCGGATGTTAAAAAGCTTTTGTTCGTCATATAATACCAATCTTGGAGGAAGATCAACTGCAACGATCTTACTGCCTCCCCTTTCAACATGAGATGGGTATCACGCCAGAAGCCAAACTGCACATTCTTGCCCAAATATTCATCCCCGATATTCAATCCCCCAACAAAGCCAATACTACCATCAATCACAATGATCTTTCGATGATTACGGAAGTTGAATTTACTATTGAGAAAAGGGAGCTTTACAGGGCCAAATAGAACCATTTCAACGCCCTCATTTTTTAAATCTTGAATATATTTTTTAGATAGCTTCCATGACCCCACAGCATCATATAAAAAACGAACTTTAACACCTTCTCTGGCTTTTTGAATCAAAACCGACTTTATCTTTTCCCCTATATCATCATCTCTGACAATATAATACTCTAAATGGATATGGTGTACAGCATTCGAAAGCTCTTTTAATATATGGTTGAAAGTTTCTTCCCCATTTGTAAGCACCCTCGTTTCCGTGCCAAATGAAATCGGGCTGTTGCCCAATCTTTGCGCCAAATAAAAGAGCTTTCTTTGGTGTACTCCTGCCTGTTGTATTTTCCCTTTACTGACCGGATCCTGTCCTTCGTGTTGTATAAATGCCTGCCGATCAAGGAAATATTTCTTTCGGAACATTTTTTCCTTACGGTAGTTACGGCCAAATAATAAATAAAAGATAAAGCCAAAAAGCGGAAAACCACCAAGAACAACGAGCCATGTTAAAGTCTGTGTTGGATGCCGATTTTCGAGAAAAATAACAAAACCAATCACTGTACCAAGTATCGTTAACAAAATACTTAGATAACCAATCAAGCCGCTTATAAAATCAACATACACATTAAGAAAATAGAGGACAGCGGCTATAATAATGAAGAAAAGAAGAATATTTACCGTATTTTTCATTCCAACCTCCACAGTAAGAAAAGCGTAGGTACCTGCTCAGCCTTAAGGCTGTAATAAGACAAGGCGGCATGAAGGTTGTTCTTTAACCTTCTTGACAGATTGGCTAGACCCAAGAGGGGCTGGCTGATTGCGCTAGACCACTATCTAAGTCTAAAGTATACTTACTTATCTGATAAAAAAAACCGACTCCGTAAAGGAAATCGGCATGTCACACAAAGTACTCTCTGATTTGCGAAAATACATTTGATTCCATTATTACTTTACCGTATTCTTCAAGCCGGTGAATTGTCGTACTCGATTCCAGCCCGTACTCGAGAAGAATACTTAATATATCATCAATTTGATCCTCTTCAAATTCATCCTCAGGGAATTCAGTATATAAATAATAATTTCCTTCAAAGAAGAAAAGTTTAGTTGTCAAATCATCTAAACCAGTTCGCTTAGAAAGGGCGATAAGATCTTCAAAATCCTGGAACCTAATTAGAAAATCCATACGGTCATCAAACTCAGAATGACCCTCTTCATGAATTGGACTAAAATGATTTTCAAGCAGATCTTCAATTCGAGCATCCATCGGCAAATCCTTAAACTTTTCATCAGAAATTGGGAGCTCAAATTTATTACCATCTTTAGAAATCTGAGCTTTTGTCACTAAAATTTCTAACCCCTTATCAAGCGCTTGAACCTGAATCCAAAGAGGTCCTTCGACCACAAATTCTTCTTCATGGTGAACCTCATCCATCATCTCCCAGAATAGTTCTTCACTTCGATCGCGATTATACCAAATTTCTTCTCGATCGAATCCTCTTTCCTCGATGTCAATATAAGAGATGTAGAACTTCACGGTGTGATCATTAATACGCTCAATTTCCATATAGCAACTCTCCCTTCCTGCATTGGTTGAAGGGACAAAATACCCCCATACAGATAGAAAACAATCATTCCCTTTGTAATATATGAATAACTCCATGATGAATGTTATTCTATACCTTGTACTCATATTTTATGATAAAAAATCAATAAAGGGAATTAAAATGCAACAAGTTTTTTAAAATCAATTTGCGCCTATATGTCTTACCCATCATTGTATCAAAGTCAACATGTTTTGAAAAGTGTTATCACCCAACGACACAAACATTCCTTTGGTACTTACGAACCGATATACTTTGCATAATAAGACTTAGCTTTTACGATATCATCTGTCCCGTGCACCAAAACTCTGCCATCTTTGAAAAATACAAGCGTTATTTCGTTATCAGGTGAAAAACGAAGCAGATATGGATTTCCTTTCACCTTACCGCTTTTCTTTAATCGTTCAGCCTGTTCCTTCATATTTATTGCCTGTTTATTTTTCGGATTGATTTGGACAGTATCGCGGCCGCATAGTGTCGTATACACAACCTGCTGACTGGAAGAGCGGTCTAAGAAATCAAACTGACCTTTGCCGCACGCCGGACATTCTGGACTTCTTCCATGTGTAATATCCATCTGCAGACTTGAATTGTACCAAACATCTATTTGTTCTAAGTTTGTCGTTACATCACTACCCACTAACAGTTTGATCGCCTCCATCGCTTGGAATGAGCCGATTATATCGGTTAACGGAGATAGAACCCCGACTGTATCGCACGTCTCACCTAAGCCGCTCGGCACAGATGGAAAGAGACAACGATAGCACGGTGTTTTCCCAGGAATAATGACTGAAAACATTCCTCTTGAACTTACCGCTGCCCCATGGACCCAGGGAATATGATGTTTAACAGAGACATCATTGATCAAATATCGGCTTTGAAAATTATCAGTCCCATCGAGTATGACATCAAACTCCTTTAATAAATCTTCAGCATTATCTAAATTAACATCAGAGATGATAGCATCAATCGTAACAGAAAAATTAATCTTTTTAAGTTTCTTTTCAGCTGCAACTACTTTAGGAAGATGATTCGCTGCATCTTCCTCGTCATAAAGGGTTTGCCTTTGTAAATTCGATAATTCTACAAGGTCACGATCAATGATTCTTATATATCCGACACCTGAGCGGACAAGATGATTTGCAATGACTGTACCTAATGCACCCATCCCTACTATCACAGCTTTACTATTTGCCAATTTCTTTTGCCCTTCCAGTCCAATCGGCTGAAAAAGGATCTGTCTGGAATAACGCTTCCAATTTTCTTCCATAGATATCCCTTCTTTCCTTATCTTTTGTATTTTATCTGATTATGGATATATTTAAAATGTTAGCAAAAAAATATAAAAGTAGTAGTCTAGTTAGAATAACTTTTATATAATAAAAGATAAAGAAACAAAACATTCTACAATAAATGGGAGAGGTGACAAAACGATGAATCTTGGCGGTTTTACAAATAAAGAAGTAATAGTAGATTTATCAGCAGGTTTAGTAGAATATAGACCTATCAATGAAGAGGATGCTAAAAAATACATCGGCGGGCGCGGTCTCGGTGTAAAATATGTTCTTGATAATGGGCCGCAGGTTGAACCATTATCTGAGGATAATATTTTATGTATTATGACAGGTCCTGTAACCGGTTCGCGTTCTTCCATGAGTGGACGCCTTTGTGTCGTGACAAAATCACCTTTAACTGGTACTGTAACAGATTCACATATGGGTGGTTGGACTGCAGCGCGCTTGAAATGGGCAGGTGTAGATAATATTATTTTCAAAGGAAAAAGCGACCGTCCTGTTTATCTTTATATTGAAAATGGAGAGGCAGAGCTTCGTGACGCTTCCGAGTTCTGGGGATTAAGTACAAGAGCAACCATTAAAGCAATGAAGGAAAAATACGGTGAAAAAGACCTTTCTGTTATGACAATTGGTCAGGCAGGAGAAAATCTTGTTCGCTTTTCCGGCTTCATGAATGAGCATGACCGAGCTGCAGGACGCGGCGGTACTGGAGCTGTTGCCGGCTACAAAAATCTGAAGGCGATTGTCATTAAGGCAGAACAAAAAGGAAATATGCCGCAGCCTAAAAATGCGGATGAATATAAGAACGCAAATAAGAAAGCCGTTAAAGCAATCTTAGAAGGCGGATTAACAGCACCTAATAAAGGTGGCTTATCTGTTTACGGGACAAACGTATTGATGAACCTAATCAATGAAGTAGGTGCCCTTCCAACAAAGAACTCTCAAATTTCTCAATGGGAGCATGCTGAAAAGATCAGCGGAGAGTTTGTCAATGAACATCTTCTTGTCTCAAATAATGCCTGCCATGCCTGTCCAGTGGCTTGTAAAATTGAGGTCGAAGTAAAAGAGGGACCATACAAAACAAGAGTAGAAAGTGTTGAATTTGAATCTGCTTTTGCTCTTGGTTCAAACTGTTTAGTAAGTGATGCTAAAGCAATTTCTTATATGATTGACTTATGTAATGAATATGGTTTAGATACGATTGAGCTTGGTCATGCCTTCTCTGTCACAATGGAAGCTTCTGAAAAAGGTCTCACTGATGAGAAGCTAGAGTGGGGCGATGCAGACGGCATGATTCGTTTAACAAATGATATTGTCTTCCGCAAAGGAATTGGCGATTGTTTAGCAGAAGGTCCTGCACGTGCTGCTGCCCAGTGGGGTGCTCCAGAGATTTCAATGTCTGTTAAAGGACAATCTATTCCTGCCTACGATCCACGCGGTATTCAAGGGATTGGTCTTGGCTACGCAACTAGTAACCGCGGTGCCTGTCACTTACGTGGTTACACGGTTGCCAGTGAAATTGCCGGTATTCCAGAGCCAACAGACCGCCTAAAGCCAGAAGGTAAAGGTGAATTATTAAAAGTATTCCAAGATTTACATGCTTTTGGTGATTCAATGGATATTTGTAAATTCTCTTCTTTCTCTGAAAATGCAGAGCATTATGCTGAACAATACAGCGGAATGACTGGAATCCCAATGACTGCAGATGATGTCATGAAGGCCGGAGAACGCATTTACAATCTTGAGCGTTACTACAATAACCTAGCGGGCTTTGACAAGCCTGAAGATGATTTCCTACCTAAGCGCTTTACTGATGAGCCTGCAACAGGTAATAGCGCTGGAGAAGTAAGCCGTATGGATATCATGCTGAAAGAATACTATGATGCTCGCGGCTGGAAAGACGGTATCGTTTCAGAGGAAAAACTGCGTGAATTAGAAATTTTACCAAACTAACCCAGCTTAATAAGCACAATAAAATAATAGAAAAAGGCACCTGCTTTTATGCAGATGCCTTTTCTTCATTTAAAACTTTTTATCATTAGCCGCCGGCTCTAAAGGTTTTTTTACGATAGTTATTAATTACCCACTCCAAGATTTCAAGATTCTCAGCCATAAAACGGATATGCACCGCATTTACCTTAAAAGCCGCTGTAAAAGCAATTTCTTCTTCACAAAGGATCTCCGCACTCCAATTTTCTCCATAATAAGAGATCGGAAATGAATCACTATCCTTTCTTCCGCCTAATTCTTCAAAATACATACCAAGATGATGTAGAGGAATCCCGCGAAATTCCAAATCCTTTGTTTTCAAATTACCCACCTGCCACAGGAGGAAAGAGAGCAAACTGATCCTGCTCTGACACTTTCGTTTGCAGATCATCCGCATGAATAATATTTCTGCCATTGATATAGACATGAACAAATGGCTTTAACTTTCTTTCCTCAGTAAATATCTCTTCCTCTAACGGAGGAAACATTGCGATCATTTTCTCTAATACATCAATTACTCTATCTCCATCCGGATGAACTTCTACAGTCACTCCTCCGCATATTTGCCGAAGATTTGCAAATACCTTAACCTGCACTTTGAATCGACTCCTTCTTCATTATACTCTGTATTTTAGAGTATAATATTGATGACTGAATATACATTAAAATGATAAAAAAGCCGGCTCACAAAATGAGAGCCAGCTTTATTTAATTTACAAGCCGCTGCGCTTCAAGCAGCTGGAACGTGCGAACTTTACGCGGCAAAAATCTTCTAATTTCATCTTCGTTATATCCAACCTGCAGCCTTTTCTCATCAATAATAATAGGTCTGCGTAATAAACCAGGATTATCTTTAATTAATTGAAATAATTCGTGTAATGGCATTGTTTCAAGATTAACATCTAACTTTTGAAAAGATTTAGAACGAGTTGAAATAATTTCGTCAGTCCCATCTTCTGTCATTCGGAGAATTTCTTTTATCTCATTGATAGTTAGTGGCTCTGAAAAAATATTTCTTTCTTTATAAGGAATTTCGTGTTCTTCTAACCATGCTTTTGCTTTTCGGCATGATGTACAACTTGGTGAAGTATATAACGTAACCATTTTCAATCCACTCCCTTATCATTAGACATGCTCTATATATCGTAAAAATATTTTGTTATTATCATAGCATTCTTAAATTAAAATAAGTTTAATTAAGTAATTTATATTGTTTATTATACACCATTAAATAGTGTTTTGGTATCCTTTTTTTGAAAAAAGAATTTAAATTAATCGAATTATTTACTATTTTCCTTCTATAACAGAATCTACTAATATTAAACGAATTAGAAAGGAAAAAGTTTCACTTTTTCTAAAAAAAGTTTAGATTATTTTTTCAAAAATCTATTTATATATCTAAACATCAATATACTTAAAGCCCTTTTCATTCACATATTTTAAAGCAGTCATTTTCTCAATTATAGTTTTGAAACTGAAAACAATTTCTTATCCATTCAAAATAGAAATAGGCATTATTATAATATAACTTCATTAAGCAGTTTATCATTTTTTAAAAGGCATTCGCCTTTATTTTTTTTACTATTTAAAAAGATTTTCTTTCAAAATCTTCTGGATTTATAATACAATGTAAGTAAGGAACACACACTCCTTCAATCTCATAAGGACTTTTGAAATTCCAGGTAATGGAGGTTTATTATGGTTGCTTATATTGTTGATTTTCTTTTAGTTGCTTTATTAATTATCGGAATAACTGCCATTAACGGGATCATCACAGATGGAATCGGAAATAAACTGTTTGGCAGAAACAAAAAATCTGTATTTGTCAATCAATCAGCCCGAATCCAAACAGGATGGAAAAATGTAGGTGGAAGTAAAAAATAAAACGATCTCACTAAGAGATCGTTTTTTTATTAGGCATTATTCTTCTTTTTCAATTCTTCATATTCTTTCTGCGAACAATAAACATAATGATTTGGTGTAACCTCACGCATTTCCAACTTCTCATCTGCTGCGTAATGGTGTTCAGCAGGATCATACGTTATCCGCTCCCGAGTTCTTTCCGTTTCAGGATCCGGTACAGGAATCGCTGACAATAATGACTTTGTATATGGGTGCATTGGGTTATTATATAAATCCTCCGCAGGCGCCAGCTCAACCAGCTTACCAAAATACATAACACCTATACGGTCACTAATATACTTTACCATTGACAAATCATGAGCAATAAAAAGATAGGTTAAACCTTTTTCACGCTGAAGTTGTTTCAATAGGTTAACAACCTGCGCCTGAATCGATACATCAAGTGCTGATATCGGTTCGTCAGCAATAATAAAATCAGGCTTTACGGCGAGCGCTCGGGCGATACCTATTCGTTGTCTTTGTCCACCAGAGAATTCATGCGGATAACGGTTTGCATGCTCCTTGTTAAGACCGACTGTTTCAAGCAGCTCATAGACACGTTCCATACGTTCCTGTTTACTGTTTGCTAACCCATGAATATCAATGCCTTCTGCAATAATATCAGCAACTGTCATACGTGGATTTAAGGATGCATAAGGATCTTGAAATATCATTTGCATTTTTCGGTTAAACTTTTTCAAGTCTGCCTTTGACTTTTTGCCATGGACATT
Source organism: Niallia oryzisoli (assembly GCF_036670025.1). NCBI lineage: Bacteria > Bacillati > Bacillota > Bacilli > Caryophanales > Bacillaceae > Niallia > Niallia oryzisoli. Next base: position 4,586,172 of record NZ_CP137640.1, read on the forward strand.
TTCCCCATTAAATAATACCTGCCCGCCTGTTGCATTATATAAACGAATAATCGTACGGCCTGTTGTTGATTTGCCGCAGCCTGATTCTCCAACAAGTCCAAGTGTTTCTCCTTTATATATATCAAAGGTAACACCATCAACAGCCTTAACCATATTCGGTTTTCCAACATTAAAATACTGTTTTAGGTTTTTTATTTCCAATAGTTTCTCTGCCATTTTATTTCCCCCCTTCTACTAAAATTGGTTTTTCGAATGTGGAGGATAACTTTCGAATGCGGCGTTTTACTGAAGCCGGCGGTTCCACCTTTGGCGCTTCAGGATGAAGAAGCCAGGATTTCACAAAGTGAGTATCAGAAACCTGATATAACGGCGGCTCTTGTTCGAAATCAATCGCAAGAGCATATTGATTTCTGGCAGCAAATGCATCTCCCTTTGGCGGATTTGTTAAATCTGGCGGAGTTCCTGGAATGGCTGCAAGTTCTTCCTCATCGTCATTTTCAAGACTCGGCATTGAAGCTAATAATCCCCATGTATATGGGTGTCTTGGATCATAAAAAATCTCGTCAACCGTTCCAGATTCAATAATTTGACCAGCATACATTACAGCGACTCGATCGGCAACATTTGCCACTACCCCTAAATCATGGGTGATAAAAATAATTGAAGTATCCATTTTAGCCTGCAGGTCTTTCATCAATTCAAGAATTTGCGCTTGAATTGTAACGTCAAGAGCTGTTGTTGGTTCATCAGCAATTAATAGCTTTGGATTTGCCGCCAGCGCAATGGCTATCATTGCTCTTTGTCTCATCCCGCCGGAAAATTCATGCGGATATTGATTAACACGTTTTTCCGGCATTGGGATGCCAACAAGCTTCAATAGTTCAACTGCTCTAGCCTTTGCCGCATTTTTATCCATTTTCTGATGCTTAATCAACACTTCCATTATTTGTTTCCCAACTTTCATCGTTGGGTTTAACGAAGTCATCGGATCCTGGAAAATCATGCTTATTTCTTTTCCTCGAATGCTTTCCATTTCTTTTTCTGTTTTCGATACAATATCCTGGCCTTCAAGCAGGATTTGTCCTCCTGTAATTTTCCCTGGCGGCTTCGGAATTAATTGCATTAGTGTTTGTGCAGTCACACTTTTTCCTGATCCAGATTCACCGACAATAGCTAATGTTTCACCTTTATACAAATCAAAGGAAACACCGCGAACAGCCTGTACATCTCCTCCATATGTGTGGAATGAGACATTTAAATTTTTCACTTCTAATAACTTTTCCATCTTCTCACTCCTATTTACGAAGTCGTGGGTCTAGTGCATCACGTAAACCATCTCCAATGACATTAAATGCAAAAATCGTTAAGCAGATAAATGTTGCTGGGAAAAACAGTCTCCATGGATAATACCTTAATGCAGGCAGACCATCAGATGCCATCGTGCCCCAGCTCGCTAAAGGCGGTGTAAGCCCTAACCCTAGAAAGCTCAAGAAAGCTTCTGTGAAAATCGCTGACGGAATGGTCAGTGTCATCGTTACAAGAATAGGTCCCATTGCATTAGGAATAAGATGCTTACTCATGATTCTTGATGTTCCTGCCCCAAGTGTACGTGAAGCTAGTACATATTCTTGACCTTTTAATGAAAGAACCTGACCACGGACAATCCGTGACATATTTACCCAGCCGGTTATGGACATGGCTAATATCATCGTACTTAAGCTTGATCCTAATACAACCATTAGTAAAATAACGAGTAATAAATAAGGAATTCCATATAATACATCGGCAGTACGCATCATATATTCGTCAACACGTCCGCCTTTATATCCAGCAATCCCGCCCCAGAATACTCCGATTGTCAAATCAATAAATGCTGCGGCAAGTCCAATAAAAATGGAAATGCGGGCACCTTCCCAAGTACGCGTAAATACATCACGACCTAAATCATCGGTACCAAACCAATGTTCAGCGGAAGGAGGCTGATTTTTATTAGATAAATCATTTGAAGCATAGTCATAACCAGAAATCATTGGTCCAAAAATGGCCATAATGATTAATAGAGCAAGGATAACAACACCGACCAAAGCCAGCTTATTTTTTCTGAATCGATACAAAACATCTTTCCAAAAGGAAAGACTCGGTTTAGAAATTTTTTCAGCATCTGCAGATTTCGTTCCAACGAGTTTAAAAAGATCTTTATTCTCCATTTTTACTCTCCCTTCTTCCCGCCAGCTAATTTAATGCGAGGGTCAATAAGTCCATACGCAATATCGACAAGGAGAATACATACAAGCAGAAGAATACTATAAAAAGCGGTGATTCCCATGATAACGGTATAATCACGATTCGTTATACTTGTTACAAAGTGTGAGCCCAAACCTGGAATACCAAAGATCTGCTCAATAACAAAGCTTCCTGTAATGATTCCTGCCGCAAGAGGGCCCATATAGGAAACGACAGGGAGCATAGCATTTCGTATTGCATGTTTGACTGTGATTACTCCTTTACTTAACCCTTTTGACTTGGCTGTTTTAATATAATCATTGGCTAAAACCTCAAGCATTGAAGAACGGGTAAGCCGAGCGATATAGGCCATAGGGGAAGCTGCGAGTGCAAGTGCCGGCAAGACGGTGTGCATTGGAGATTCCCATAAAGCAACTGGGAAAATTCCCATTTTTATGGCAAGAACATATTGCAATAAAGTAGCGAGGATAAAGGATGGCATAGAAATACCGAAAACTGCTACAACCATTGCACTGTAATCAGCCCACTTATTATGATTAAGCGCAGCAATAACTCCTAATAAGACTCCTACAGCTACTGCAATGAGAATGGCTTCAACCCCCAATGTAAGCGAAACTGGGAATCCTTCATTGATTAAATCGTTGACCGTTTGGCTTTTATATTTAAAAGATGGACCGAAATCCCATTTTGCTAACCTTACTACGTAGTCCCAATATTGAGCATACCAAGGCTGATCTAAACCATAAAAAGCGTTCAAGTTTGCTTCAATTTCAGGAGGCAGTTTTTTCTCTGATGTAAAGGGGTTTCCCGGTGCTAATCGCATGAGGAAGAACGTTGCTGTAATAATCGCCCATAATGACAAAAGCATATACAGCAATCTTTTTGCAATATATTTAACCAATGTCAAACACCTCCAATATAATTTCTAAAAAATTAAACTTTTATATCCTATCAGCAACGAAGGTATATGGGTCGAGACCCATATACCTTACGTTGGAAAAATCATATCTTATTCAAAGTGTGCCCATTTGAATTGAACATCACCAAGACCTGAAACAGCTACTTCTTTTAAGTTTTCATCTTGAACCCAGTTATTTGTGTAGAAATAAATTGGAATAACAGGCATTTCATCCATAAAGATTTCTTCCGCTTGTTTTAACAGGTCTTGACGCTTTTCAGGATCGGATTCTGTAGCTGATTGATCTAATAATGCTTGGAAATCTTTATTTTCCCAGCCAGTATCATTATTTCCACCAGTTGCAGAATAGTACGCTTCAAGGAAGTTGATTGGATCGTTAAAATCGCCTAACCAGCCCATACGAGCAATATTGTAATCAAGCGATTGCACTTGTTCGATATAAACCTTCCATTCAGCATTATTTAACGTAACTTCAACACCTAAATTTTGCTTCCACATATCTTGGACGGCTTGGGCAATCTTTTGATGTCCTTCATCCGTATTATAAGAAAGCGCTACTGGCGGCATTTCAGAAACATCTTTATATCCTAATTCTTCTAAGCCCTTTTTCAGATATTCTTTTGCTTTTTTCACATCATTATCTTTGAAGTAGCCTTTTTCATTCTCAGGGAACATAGTTGGCGGCACGATTGCCATTGCCGGTAGTTGTCCTCCCTGTGTTACGTTGTCAATAAGCTCTTGACGATTAATTGCTAATGCAAAAGCTTTACGAATGTTTGCATTGTTAAACGGCTCAACAGTTGTGTTTAATTTGTAATTGTAAATACCAGCAATGGACTCTGTATGAAGTCTACCTTCATCTTTAAGTGCTGGCAGTGCATCCTGTGGCAGGTTTCCTGTTGGCATTCCCGCCCAGTCTAACTCGCCACTGTCAAACATCGATAGTTCTGTGTTTGGATCGTTTACCATAATCATTGTGATGTTTTTTAACTTAACAGTGTCAGCATCCCAATAATCTTCATTCTTTTCAAGAACAATTTTATCGCTGTGTGACCATTCAGTCATTTTGAAAGGTCCGTTCGTTGTATAGTTTTCACCAGCATCATTTGCCCAGTCTGGGTTTGCTTCAGCGATTTTACTGTTAACTGGTAAATACGTATAAAATGCAGTAAGTTCTAAGAAAAATGGAGTTGGATTTGTAAGCTTAACTTCCAATGTTTTGTCATCAAGTGCCTTTACACCCACTGCATCAGCATTACCAGTGCCTTCATTGAAAGCTTGCGCACCCTCAATATAATAAAGCTGGTATGAATATGGCGAAGCGTTAGCAGGATCTAATGCCCATTTCCATGCATATTCAAAATCCTTTGCCGTAACAGGGTCACCGTTTGTCCATTTTGCATCACGAAGAGTAAACGTGTAAGTTTTTTGATCTTCTGAAATTTTGACATCTTCGGCTGCCGCTAATTCTGCTTTTCCATCAAGGTTAATACGTGATAAACCTTCAAATACCTGGCGAAGGACAGTACCTGATGTAGAATCCTCTGCTAATCCAGGATTTAGAGTTGGAGGTTCTGTATTAATATTAATCCGGAGATCTTGCGCTGCTTTTTTTGCCCCATCTTTACTGCTACCTGCTTCATCTTTACCGCCACCACAAGCAGCTAAAAACATGCTCAGAACAAGCAGCATACTTAAAAAAAGTAATGTTCTTTTCTTCATGTTGTACCCTCCTTAAATATTAACAACTCTCTTTTTACACCCAATAAAAACAAATGTACGCCCATGGTATATTACTTAAATAATCCGAATCTTTCTCTTATAAAAAACAGATTTTAAACAATTTTATTTATACTAATATATTTACTCTAAAAACGAATATGATATATTAATATAATTTAGAAAATTATATTTAGTCTTTTCCATATGTACAAATGTCTTATCAGCTAAAAAAAATGTTGATAAATCTAATTATAGATTAAATAATTAATTTGACAAGCAAAAATCATTAGACAGTATTTATTATCCCCAAATAACTTAAATTCATGTTACTAGATAACAACTTTTTCGCAATTAATTATTTCGATATATTTTCTTTATTTTCATCTATTCTTTCGTATATATTTTCCATTTTATTGACAAACAGATCCTTTCCCGTGAACTAATCTTAACTTGATTTTTTCCCACAATTACGCTATTTTATTAGTAAGAATACATAATTAAAGTTTATATTGACGGCTTTGACAAAGATTAGTACACTATTTTGAAGGTTTTTAGAGAGTTTGTGGTTGGTGAGAACAAACAACCTGGATAGTAGAATGGACTTTTGAGCTTTGGTGTGGAAACGCTTAACCATGATTGGACTACACTTCAACGTTTATCTCACGTTATCGGGACTTCTCCTGCTTTAGGAGAAATAAAGTGACTCACATTGAGTAATTAGGGTGGCAACGCGGACCATTCGTCCCTATTGGTAATAGGGATGAATGGTCTTTTTTAAGCCAAAAATAATTTAGTCTTGTATATTGACATTAGAACATACCCCAGCTCCATTCTATCAGCTGAATATAAACTTAACTTACCAATAATCAATTCTTTGAGGAGGATAAAACATGAAAACCATTTTTTCCGGTATTCAACCAAGCGGTACGATTACGCTTGGAAATTATATCGGTGCATTAAAACAATTTGTCGAACTGCAGGATGAGTACAACTGTTATTTTTGCATCGTTGATCAACATGCCATCACAGTGCCACAGGATCCGATTGTATTACGTAAAAACATCCGATCTCTTGCTGCATTATACCTTGCAGTCGGCCTGAACCCTGATAAGGCAACGTTATTTATTCAATCTGAAGTTCCTGCACATGCACAGGCAGCTTGGATGATGCAATGCATCTCTTATATTGGAGAACTTGAACGCATGACGCAGTTTAAAGATAAATCAGCTGGAAAAGATGCAGTTTCTGCTGCTCTTTTAACCTATCCCCCGCTTATGGTGGCAGATATTATATTATACAGTGCAGACCTTGTACCTGTTGGAGAGGATCAGAAGCAGCATCTCGAACTAACACGTGATTTAGCAGAACGCTTTAATAAGAAATATAATGATATTTTCACCATACCTGAAGTTCGAATTCCAAAGGTTGGCGCACGCATTATGTCTCTTCAGGAACCAACCAAAAAAATGAGTAAATCCGATCCAAATCAAAAAGCATTTATTTCTTTGCTGGATGATGCTAAACAAATTGAAAAGAAAATCAAAAGCGCAGTTACTGATTCAGATGGTATTGTTCGATATGATGTCGAGAATAAGCCAGGCGTTTCTAACTTGCTTTCGATTTATTCAATCTTTTCTGGAAAAACGATACCAGAAGTAGAATCAGCATACGAAGGAAAAGGATACGGTGATTTCAAAGGTGATTTGGCAAAAGTCGTTATCGAGGCTCTTAGTCCAATTCAACAAAAATATTATGATTTAATGGAATCATCTGAGTTAGACGATATCCTTGATAAAGGTGCTGAAAAGGCAAATCAAGTGGCAAGTAAAATGCTGAAAAAGATGGAAAATGCCATGGGCCTAGGACGGAAACGCAGAAGATAATTCATCAGGGTTTTAGAAAAGAAAAAGGAGCTGACATGTATCAGCTCCTTTTTTAATTCACTTTATGACCTTGTTCCATATCCCATAATTTTTCAAAAAATGGTTGTCCCTTTATAATATTCTCGCAAAAGTTTTCGTGCTTTTCTGTCCAGCCAAATTTCGACTGCTCATATAACTGCTCCCATGCTTCATCAAATTCAAGATCTTGAATGGCTTGATATAAATCAGGTCTCCACTCTGTATACCAATAACGGACTTCCGCCACATTTTTTGATGTATAGAGCTGATCCAATGCCATAAATAAGAGCTGCTTCAATTGTCTTTCTTTTCTAGTAAGCCCTTTCATAAGTTCTGGCTGCGGTGAAAGGATATGGAATTCCTTTATTTGTGTTGGAGCCGGAGTAAAGTCATAATGCATAACTTCACTTGTTTCCAACATTTCAAAAGCTAATTGTTCTTGCCTTGGAATCAACCTGCTTTTACGGATTGGAATACTATAGCCAATAGTATCAACGGCTAAAATACCGACTCCATCAGAGACCACAAAACAATAATCAAGCTGACACCGCTCATGATTTTTTCGTAAAAAAGCCTTTTGATAAATTTCATCCAATAATTGCTGCGGTAATTCCGCCATGTCATTTTCAATGTAGTTATAAAGAACAGGGTCTATTTTTAATAAAGGGACTTGATCAAGTAATTCGACGCTGTCATCTTTGCGCCACTCATGAAAATGGCAAACATTATAGCCATTTTCTTCCCCTTCAAACCAGTTAACCCAAACATCATGAAGATACATCATTTATTAACCCCTCACTTCAACTAACTGTTTGTCATTCAGTATAGGCAGATAAGAGTTAAATTATTCCTTAAAGTACATATTACAACCATATTTTGTTCATATTGGAATCACGTTAATCAAGCATATCCTCTGACTTTATTGTAAAGGAATCCTGTATGGATAAACGCTTCTTTTTACTTGCATTTTCAATAAGCCAATACCCTATAGCATAGCCAAGAAGATCCGGATAACGGCCCTTTCCAAAAAGGATAGCATCATGTAAAGGTTCCGATCTTTTCGTTTGCAGATGTTTCTTGACATCTCTTTCCCAATAATAGCGAAGCTCTTTATCACTGTAACGTGAAACCCAATTTGCATTATAATCATCACCACAGGATTTCGTTACTGCATATTCAGCAAAGCCTTCCATGACAAGGGAATCAAGCAGGGTATATTGTTGAAATGGTTTGTCTAATCGACTTAATCGGCAGACATGATGATATTCATGCACAAACAATGCTTCAAGCTCTTTTTCATCCTTATAAAATGGAGAGAGAAACAGAAACATTCCTTCTTTGAAAGATACTCCACCTTTCATTTCACTTCTAGAATTTCTCCTCTTTCCAAACGGAAAGATATAGACAGGTATATCAGGTCCATTCCACTTTTTCTGATACCTCGCAAAAATATGTTCTACCCGCTGCCATATATGATCCTTGAGCAAATTATGATAGATATCTTTTGTCATGCGATTGGGTCTATACATCCCAAAGGAAAGTAAGTATTGATAGAATTGTGATTCGCTTTTGTCTTTATCTAACGGCTTTAGTCGGCTGCATATTTCTAACGGATCATTAAAATGATCACGAAGCCATTGGTCTGTTCTTTCAATCCCCATTGCAGTCATCCTCCCTTTCACAATATATGAAAAAGAGTTTAATTTGTTAGTAAGGAGAAAAAAGAAACAGAATCGAAAAGGCCGCATTTACTGAAACATGCGGCCTTTTCTAGAAACTTAAATCCTTTTATTTACTTTTCAAATTTCTTGAAAACAAGCGTAGCATTATGTCCGCCAAAGCCTAGTGAATTACTCAATACCGTTTTCACTTCCTGCTTTCTTGCTTCATTTGGAACATAATCTAAATCACATTCTGGATCTGGTGTTTGATAATTGATCGTAGGCGGAATAATTCCTTCTTTTATCGTAAGAGCCGAAATAATTGCTTCGATTCCTCCAGCAGCCCCTAAAAGGTGACCTGTCATTGATTTAGTCGAACTGATTGCTAATTTATTTGCGTGATCAGCAAAAACTTCTTTAATCGCCGCTGTTTCAAACTTATCATTATAGGCTGTACTTGTTCCATGTGCATTAATATAATCTATTTCTTTAGGCTTTAAGCCCGCATCATTAATAGCCATTTTCATGGCCCGGGCACCGCCTTCTCCTCCTGGAGCAGGCGCTGTAATATGATAGGCATCAGCTGTAGCACCATATCCGACAATCTCTGCATAAATGTGCGCACCACGTGCTAACGCATGCTCTAAGTCTTCTAATACCATAATGCCTGCCCCTTCTCCAAGAATAAAGCCATCCCTGTTTAAATCAAATGGACGGCAGGCCGTTTTAGGGTCTGGATTTGTACTAAGAGCAGTATTAGCACAGAAACCTGCTACTGACATATTTGTAATTGGCGCTTCAGCACCGCCAGTTACCATAGCAATGGCGTCACCACGCTGAATGACTTTAAAGGCATCGCCAATTGAATTTGTGCCTGTTGCACAAGCAGTCACAGTACAAGAATTAAAGCCCCTTGCCCCAAGTGTAATTGATACTTGACCTGCTGCCATATCAGGAATTAACATCGGTACAAAGAAAGGGCTGACTCTTCGATAGCCTTTATTGATAAAGTTCTGGTATTGATTCTCAAATGTCTCCATTCCACCAATTCCAGACCCAATCCAAACGCCGATTCGATCTGAATTCTCTTCATTAATATCAAGACCTGCATCCTTAACTGCCATAAGTGAAGCAGCAACCGCAAATTGAGTAAACCGATCCATTTTGCGAGCATCTTTCTTATCGATAAAATCTTCAGGTTCAAAATCCTTTACCTCTGCTGCTACTTTTGCCGGGAAGTCATCAGCATTTACTCTTGTTAATGGACCAATTCCACAAACCCCTGCGATTAAATTGTTCCATGTAGTTTCTATATCATTACCTAGCGGCGTTACAGCACCGATTCCCGTAACAACGACTCTTCGTTTTTCCATTCCGAATGCAACTCCTTTATCATACTATTTATTTTCTTCCATGCTATCCTTATGTTTAACGGCCCCAACGTAAAGCAATAGCACCCCATGTTAAACCGCCGCCAAAGCCAACCATCACGATGATATCATCATCCTTAATTTTACCTGCTTCTACCTCTTCTGCCATGGCAATTGGGATTGATGCTGAAGAGGTATTACCATATTTTCTAATTGTTTTTGACATTTTTTCATCAGGAAGTCCTAATCGTTGTCTTGAAGCCTCCATAATACGAATATTTGCCTGATGAGGGATGAGAAAATCAACATCTTCTTTATTAAGGCCTGCTTTTTCGATTACGTTAACAGAGCTGTCTGCCATTTGACGAACAGCAAACTTAAATACCTCTCTGCCATTCATGATAATGTATTCATCCTGATATAAATGCTTGGCACCAGTACCATCTGCACCAAGTTCAAATGATAGGACACCTCTTCCTTCAGAAACACGCCCCATGACAACAGCTCCTGCACCGTCTCCAAACAGCACGGCTGTATTACGGTCACTCCAATCTGTTATCTTGGATAACTTTTCTGCACCAACAACTAGGACATATTTATATGAATCACTTTCAATAAACTGCTTCGCCGTTATCATTCCGTACATAAATCCTGCACATGCTGCACTTAAGTCCATTGCGGCAGCATTTTTTGCACCAAGACGTTCCTGCAGCATACATGAAACAGTTGGAAATGGATGATCGGGTGTCACAGTTGCAACTAAAATTAATCCAATTTCCTCAGCGGATATGTTTGCATCTTTCAGAGCTTCTACTGCAGCCTGGTAGGCTAAATCTGAAGTGTCTGTATCATCATCAGCAATTCTGCGTTCCTCTATCCCTGTTCTGGTTCTTATCCATTCATCATTTGTATCGACCATTTTTTCTAATTCGTGATTTGTTAATACTTTTTCAGGTAATGCTTTGCCAATTCCTAGTATTCCTGCATTCATTATGTTCACTCCTTAAAAGCTGTTTTTCGTTAATTGCATATCATTAGACTAACTTTATTATCAAATATTATGACTTGGTACTAATTTTAACCTATAGTTAGGAAGTTTCGCAACATTATATATGATAAATAATTGACTCTTACTTTACAGAGAATCTTAAAAAGTCCATTCCATTCTTTATAATTTTCATATTTTATAGTATAGCTCGATCAAAGGAGGGGTTGGGATGGAGCATGAGGAAAATAAGGAATTTCATGTAGAAGAGCATGAGGAAAATAAGGAATCTCATGTAGAAGAGCATGATCGATTTACAAGATTTATGTTTGGCGATCGGAGAAACCGTCATTTCCAACATAAAGAGGATCAGGATAGGGAACCTTCTGCTGCAAATCAAGGTAATCAGATCCATGATTTATTATCGAATGTAGATATTGATGAGTTAATGAAAAATATAGATACATTCATGAGCAGTACTTCGCATTTTAAACCATTACTGAATAAGCTGGCGCCACTCATCAACAAGTGGATCAAGTAAATAAAAGAAAAAGGCTGCCCCTTCAAAGTCGCAGTCTTTTTCTTTTATTCATTGGGAAGTTTCCCTGTTTCTTTATATCTCTCAATGGAGCGATTTAATTCTTCAATAAATTTCTGATCTAATAATGGACTGAATGTTCCAAGTGAAATGACATCATTTTGAAAGTCATAGGTTATATTCCCAGGCTTCAGTTGCCCATTATTAAATTTTTCTGCCGTGATCTCGTATAACTGATCGACATCTTGAATGGTACTTGTAAGCACCGTCTTATTCCCTAAATCTGATTGATCGGAAACATAGCCAATGGCATAGAGTCCCATTTCCTTTACTCTTTCAATTACAGGAACACTATAGCTGTCACCGACAGGATATAGAATATCACAATGATTTGTCATCATCGCATCGGCTATCAGCATAGCCTTTTCTTGATCATCAAAATCATTTACATACTGGATATCGACTAGAGCATTTTTGTTTTGATATTTAACCCCTTCAGAAAAACCCTTTACTTCCGGCTGCCATTCATAAGCTGGAATTACGCCAATACGATTCGTTTTTGTCACATGACCAGCAACCATGCCAGCAAAAAAACCACTCGCATACGAATCAAAGATCAAACTTGTTACATTTTTGTTTTTGGCGTCACCGTTAAACGTGATAAAATGTATCTTTGGGTATTTTGGAGCTATGTCTGCGAAGTATTCATCATATTCATGGCCGTGCCCATATATTAAATTGACGCCTTTTTGAGCAAATTCCTTTATGGCTCTTTCGACGACATTCTTGGAATTCATCCCTTCCTTATAATAAACGTCAACTTGAAAACGGGATTGAATTTTCAGCAAACCTTTGTACCCCTTTGTGCCCCATGCTTGATCATTAATACTATCAGGTATTAATAGACCCACTTTTTTCAGCTCATCTTGATTTCCAGCTTGTCCACACGAAGCTAATACAACTACCATCAGACACAAAAGAAGGATAACAAACCGTTTCAATACAATGCAACTCCCGTTTTATCAATCATCCTTTTAACATTTTACCTATAAAACGCTTCAGTTGGTAGTCCTTTTTTTACTATCTGACTATTTTAATTGCTTTAGCCTGACTAGATGTCTTTTTTGTGTTTCAACTCCTTCCGAAAGGATTGTACCATCTACTTGTAATACAACAATATCCTCATTTACCTTCAGTTCTTCATTAGTTTTCTCTATAGTTGTGTTTTTTAATATTGTGGAAGCTGCTTTATACCAATGGTCGTTTATCGAACTTTCTAAGAGGATCTCCAAATTTTCCTTCTTCTCAACTTGAGCCAAGATACGAGTGATTACATCACTGATAAAAAGGGCATCGTTAGTCCATTCCCGTTTATCAATCTTTAATGGTTTGTCAGGATTAAGGAGTGCTTTTTGAAACGTAAAATGATGCGGCTGCCAAGGTCCATAGACTGTCGGTAAGTAATAGATTTGGAAATCCTTCTGCCTTTTTACTAGTTGTAATGGAAAATCAGCAGCGAACGTTTTATTACTCAACTGAACAGGTACAATTAAAATACATTGTGCCGCCCCATTAACGATCGATTGATTGATCATTGATTCCAGTTCATTCTCTTTATGCATCCGATAATAGCTGTAATAATCAATAAACAAGACGCTATTATCTAATAATGACTGTCCTGGTTCAAAGAAGGTTTCATCTTTTTCAATAAAATTACTATTTCTTCCAACACTTAAACGCTTTTCTTCCAAATAATCATCATCATGTAAGGATGGTAAATGAATCCCGATTACTTCTACCCCTTTTTCAAGCAATGAAAGACATAGATGGAACCCAATAAACTCATAGGCTCCAATAATAACAGCCTTGTCCATATAATTAAGCCTCCCTGTAACAGTAAATCTTACCTCATCATATGCACAGGGAGTGCCAATAATATCTAAACAACATGAATAAGGGTTTATTTCATTACGAATTTGTACACTGAATAAGCAAGACGATTTTATAAAATTTTTTCATGGCTTTTTAAGAAATGAATGATCTGGTTATCCATTTGCAGTCTTTTTTCCGGAACCATATAACAAACAGAAATAAGTTGCTTCTCTTCTTCCCATTTCTTCGATAGTTGATTGAGTAAATAGGATTGCTTGTAGGCACGACTGTCTGCTAACACGTGAATCATTTTTATTGGTACATTTGGGTTTGATGTGGGCGGTGGAGCGTCAACATGCTGCAGTTCCTCTACAATTGATTCAATATTACATTCGTAGGATTCAGAGAGTTCCCTCATTATTTTTTTATAAAAAAATTTACGATCCTTTTCCAATTCCAAGTGCTGCTGTAAAGACAAAATCGGGTTAATTAGAACAACAGAGCGAATCGAGCCTTCGAGTTCTTTTAATAATTTCAGTGCTACCAACGCCCCCATTCCTTCTGCTATAATGTGGATTTTGGCATTCAATATTTCCGAACGCATCATATGTTCATATAGTCGCTTTGCCAGTTTAACCGCTTTGCCGCTTCCCCAATTTCGGCCATATAAATTACTATAAAATAATGTATAGCCTGCCTTTTGCAGTGATTTTAACAAGGCATGCTTTCCTTCATTTTGTAACCAATAACTTGTATTTTCATCAACAAAATGTCTTTCGTCCCCAATGATAAGGATACCGAAACCTAGTGGTCTTTCCGGATAGTGAATAATATTCCATTCGGTATCCAATTGAAAGTTCCGGATCTCCATTACATTCTCCCCTTCACGGTATTTTATATAATCAGCTGCCTTTTAAACCTCGTCATAGTTCAAAAGCTTTTTACACTTTGATGCTCTTATTATTAATGTATGTAAGGAAATGAAAAATGAATGGGATTCAGCCTAGTTTGTACTAAATGAATAGAATTAGGGGAAATCTATAGTTAATTCTCACGCCAAAGTTTTCTTTATTATTTGACAGCAATATGCTAAGATAGATTAAGATATAAAAGGGTTAGAGGTGAATTTGGTGCGCTATTTTTGGACATTATTTTGGACTGTTCTTCTTATGGAAATGATTACATACGTAGTAAGTTCTATGCTTGGTGCCGAGTTTCATGCTGAAACAGGTGCGATTTTAGGGGTTGTTACGACAATCTTAATATCCATTATTCCTGCCATCCTTCCAGACACACCTTCTGGACATGACGGTGCTCATTAATTGCTTCCATAAAGAGAATCTTAGGGAAACAGAGGCTGACTCAATGAAGAGTCAGCCTTTTTTCTGGTTGTTTATGAATGATTAGCTTGTTCCTTATATGATTTCAAAGCCAATATCATTATTTTCAACAATGATGGTGACCTCTTTATTTTCTCGTATCTCACCTGAAATAATGGCACGGGCCAGTTTTGTCTCTAGATTTCTTTGGATAAACCGTTTTAGTGGCCGCGCTCCATATACTGGATCAAAACCGTTTTCTGCAATATATTCTTTTGCATCGTCATTTATACGTAATCTAATTTGCTGCTCTTGAAGTCTCAATTGCAGCTCTTTCATTAATTTCCCAACAATATCCTTAATATTTTGTAATGTAAGTGGTTTAAACAAAATAATCTCATCCACTCGATTCAAGAACTCTGGGCGAAAATGACTTCGCAGCTGTCCCATGACTAGATCCCGTGTTTCCTCTCTTATATCTTCTTCCCCATCATGCTGATCAAGCAGAAAATGGGAACCGATATTAGAAGTCATGATGATGACTGTGTTTTTACAGTCAACGGTTCTTCCTTGAGAATCTGTAATTCTGCCATCGTCGAGCATTTGCAGCAGGATATTGAATACTTCCGGATGGGCTTTTTCAATTTCATCTAAAAGGATAACGGAATAGGGTCTCCTTCTCACTGCCTCTGTCAACTGTCCGCCTTCCTCATATCCTACATATCCCGGCGGCGCTCCAATAAGCCTTGAAACGGCATGCTTTTCCATATACTCAGACATATCGATACGAATAATTTGCTCTTCGCTGTCAAATAAACTTTGAGCTAACGCCTTAGCAAGCTCTGTTTTCCCTACACCTGTCGGCCCAAGGAAAATAAACGAACCAATTGGGCGTTTTGGATCTTTTATTCCAGCTCTTGCCCTTAAAACAGCATCGGATACCAACTCAACAGCTTCATTTTGTCCAATTACCCTTTCATGGAGTATACTTTGAAGTCTAAGCAGCTTTTCACGCTCACCTTCAACTAGCTTTGTAATCGGAATTCCTGTCC
The DNA here is from genome assembly GCF_036670025.1 of Niallia oryzisoli. Taxonomy (NCBI): domain Bacteria; kingdom Bacillati; phylum Bacillota; class Bacilli; order Caryophanales; family Bacillaceae; genus Niallia; species Niallia oryzisoli. Next base: position 4,601,755 of record NZ_CP137640.1, read on the forward strand.
AACGGGCTACAATTCCGGCAATCTCGTCTTCTGTCACTTCTTCTCTTAACAATCTTTCCCCTTGCTTGTTATTTATCTCAGCTTCTATTCGCTTCAACTCTTTTTCCAAAGCAGGTATTCTTCCATGTCTAAGCTCAGCAGCTTTATTTAAGTCATATTCGTTCTCTGCTTTTTCTAGTTCACGTCTTAATTTCTCCAATAACTCTCTTTTTTCCTGTACCTTTTGAATTCCTTCCTTTTCCAGCTGCCATTTGGCTCTCATCGCATCAGCCTGCTCACGAAAATCTGCCAATTCTTTTTGTAAAGAAATGAGTCTTTCTTTGCTTGCCTCATCACTTTCTTTTGCTAATGCAGCCTCTTCAATTTCCAGCTGCATAACTTTTCTTGTCACTTCATCTAATTCTGAAGGCATTGAATCGATTTCCGTCCTGATCATGGCACATGCTTCATCAATTAAATCGATTGCTTTATCAGGTAAAAATCGGTCAGAAATATAGCGATCTGAAAGGGTTGCTGCAGCCACTAATGCCCGGTCATGAATGTTCACGCCATGATGTACTTCAAATCTTTCCTTTAAACCTCGTAAGATTGAAATCGTATCTTCAATATCAGGCTCTTCAACAAGGACCTGTTGGAAACGCCGTTCTAAAGCCGGGTCTTTTTCAATGTATTTTCGGTATTCATCAAGCGTTGTTGCACCAATACAGTGAAGTTCTCCTCTAGCTAACATCGGCTTCAACATATTTCCGGCATCCATTGCCCCTTCTGATTTTCCGGCCCCAACAATTGTGTGTATTTCATCGATGAACAGTAAAATCCTACCGTCACTTTTCTTCACTTCATTTAAGACAGCTTTTAACCGTTCTTCAAATTCACCACGAAATTTTGCTCCGGCAATTAAAGCACTCATATCAAGTGAGAAGATCGTCTTATCCTTTAATCCTTCCGGTACATCTTTACGGACTATCCGTTGTGCGAGCCCTTCGACAATCGCCGTTTTACCAACTCCTGGTTCGCCGATCAAAACAGGATTGTTTTTGGTTTTTCTTGATAATATTCGAATCACATGGCGGATTTCACTATCCCTGCCAATAACTGGATCAACTTTTCCCTTTTTCACTTCCTGCACTAAATCTCTTCCATACTTTTTCAATGCCTCATATGTTCCTTCTGGATTTTGCGATGTCACCCTTTGATTCCCCCTAATATCTTTAATAATAAGCAGCAGAGATTTTAGGTCGATTCCTTTATCTTTTAAGTAATTTCCCACTTCAGACGGCAGTGAGACAGCTGCAATGATAATATGTTCAATAGATAGATAATCATCATGAAATTGCTTCATATATTTTTCTGCTTCGGCCAATACCCGATGCAGTTGATTTGTGATATACAGTTTCCCTTGCTCAACACCGCTGCCAGAAACACGCGGCCTTTTTAATAAGAATTGTTGCAGATCGTTCCTAAAATCTGCAGCCTTCACCTTTGTTTTTTCAAGGATAGAAGTGATTAGACTAGCATCATCTTCCAGCAGTGCAAGGAATAAATGAACCTCATCCACTTCCTGATGCTCTTCTCTGACAGCAATTGACTGGGCGTCCATAATCGCTTTTTGTACTTTTTCAGTCATTTGATTGATGTCCATTTTTCGTTGCCTCCATTTGACCTTTTTTGACCTTTAATTTTATTATACCCCGCTTTTATAGAAAATAAAAGTAAGTCGGCATTGATTACATGCAAAAAGACCATCCGTGAAGGATGGCCTTTTTGATTATGGTTTTCGTGCATATGTCCAAACACGATTATGATTTGAATTTTCAGGAAAGGCATCTCCAGCCCTGAGCTTTAATCTCTTTGGATTAACCACCGTGCTTCCTGTTTCACCAATTTCTATATAAATACCATTGTTCGGAGCCTTTTGGCCGGCACGAAACTGACGATTTTGACCCATTACATTCCCTCCTTATCCTTGAATCCTTTTTATTATGGCTGTTTTAAAAAGGAATCATGATGGAAAGAAAAGGGCATCTAGATAGAAAGGAAGCTTCAATCAATGACGGTTACTTAAGCAGCTCTACAAGCAGCGCTTTTTGAGCATGCAATCTGTTGCCTGCTTCTTGGAAAACAGCGGATTGACTGCCATCAATAATACCTGCCGTTACTTCTTCACCACGGTGTGCTGGTAAACAGTGAAGGAAAACATAATCATCTTTTGCATGCTTCACAAGATTTTCGTTTACTTGGTAAACTGGAGCAAATGCTTTTAAGCGAATTTCATTTTCAGCTTCTTGCCCCATGCTGGTCCATACATCTGTATAAATAACATCAGCCTCTTTAACGGCTTCGATTGGATCTTCCGTTACAACAATATTTGCTCCTGATTCTTTAGCAAATTCAATGGCCATGTTGACAACCTTTTCTTCCGGTTTATAGCCTTCAGGGCAAGCAATTGATAAGTCCATACCCACTTTTGCAGCACCAATCATCAAGGAGTGGGCCATATTATTTCCGTCGCCAATATAAGCCATTTTTAAACCTTTTAGCTCCCCTTTAATTTCCATAATTGTTAATAGGTCAGCTAATACCTGACATGGATGGAATAAATCAGTCAAACCGTTAATAACTGGAATAGACGCATGTTTAGCCAGTTCTTCTACTTTTTCATGCTCAAACGTACGAATCATAATACCATCTAAATATTGTGATAAAACTAGAGCTGTATCAGAAATAGGCTCACCTCTGCCGATCTGTAAATCGTTGCTACTTAAAAATAAAGCATTGCCGCCCAACTGGTACATTCCAGCTTCAAAAGAAACACGGGTTCTTGTTGAGGATTTTTCAAAGATCATCCCAAGTGTTTTTCCTTTTAATGGAGTATAGCTTTCGCCTGCTAAGTGTAATTCCTTTATCTTTTTAGCTTTTTCTAACAGACCTAAGATTTCACTGGGAGAAAAATCAGCTAATGCTAAAAAGTCTTTCCCTTTTAAATTTAAGTCGTTTTCTAAAACTGTTAGATCTGTTTTCATACTGCACTCACGTCCTCTGTTATCATATTGTGCCATTCCTCAATTGAATGAACAGTAAAGTCTTTTATCGTTAAGCCTGATAAGAAAGCCTGTAAACTTTCTTTTTCAGTAAACGTAATCACACGGTTTCTTGTTGCAATGGAACGGAGCAGTTTGTCTTCATCTAGACTGCCTGGATTATAGTACGCAACTGTATTTGCATCCTTTAGTACTGCTTCAGCATGTTCTTCTATGACAATTGTAACACCAGATTGCTCTGCAAGTTTAGTAATATTTTCTAATTCTGCTAATGTGCTAACAACAATGACATTTCCATTCTTTTTCTGTAGTGAAACATGGAATGCCTTACGTAATGCTTCTTTAAGGTTTGAAGCAATAGAAATTCCTTCACCTGTTGAGCGCATTTCAGGACTTACTTTTGAATCAAGACCATTTAAAGCATAATAAGAGTATACTGGGTACTTCACGCATACATACGGTACATCTGCAAATTCTTTTGTATCTTCACTAGACAGTCTGTATGTCCCAAGTAATACTTTTGTTGCCAATTGTACGAGCGGAACACCTGTCACTTTACTTACAATTGGGACAGTACGGCTTGCCCGAGGATTTACTTCGAGAAGATATACCTGATCTCCGTCAACAATATATTGAATATTCATCAGCCCTTTATACCCAAGCTTTTGAACAATTTTTGCAGCAAAGTCTTTCATTTTTGCTTTGGCTATTTTTGTTAATGATTGAGCCGGCAACATAGAAAGACTATCTCCGGAATGAACACCTGTTTTTTCAATATGCTCCATCATGGCTGGAACACAAATATTTTTTCCGTCTGCCACAAGATCGAGCTCTGCTTCATACGCCTGCATAAATTGATCGACAAGAACCGGATATGGGATACCGCCATTTTCAAGATATGCAGCCAAGTCTTGCTCGTTATTGATTCGCTCCATTCCTTTGCCGCCAATAACATATGATGGTCTAATCAAAACAGGATAACCGATTTTTTCGACAAGGTTTGTAATCTGTTCATGATTATACGCAATATCACCTTGAATATGCGGAATTTTCAGCTCATCTAGTAATTGATAGAATAAATCTCGATCTTCAAGAACATCAATTGTATGCGAATTTGTACCAAGGATTGTTACACCATTCTCTTCTAGCTGTTTGGCTAGATTTAGAGCTGTTTGACCCCCGAGCTGAACAATCACTTCAGAGATGCCTTCACTTTCAATGACATTTAATACTGTTTCTAAAATTAACGGTTCAAAATAAAGGCGGTCAGCAGTTGCAAAATCGGTACTTACTGTTTCTGGATTATTATTAATTAATATGGTTTCAACATTTTCTTGTTTTAATGCCAGCACACCATGGACAGAGCAATAATCAAATTCAATTCCCTGCCCAATTCGAATAGGACCACTTCCGATAATGGCTACCTTTCTCTTGCTGCTTGGAACCTGTTCATTTTCACCAAAATAACTGGAATAAAAATAATTTGATTTTGCTTCAAACTCAGCAGCACATGTATCCACCATTTTATATACAGGAAGAATTCCTAGCTGCTTTCGTTTTTCACGAACTTCTTTTTCTGTTGCATCCCAGGTACTTGCGATAAAATGATCACTAAAGCCTCTTTCTTTCCACATTTGAAAGGCTTCTTTTGTCACCGTTTCAAGTGAAGAACCGGCAATTTCCTTCTCCATCGCAATCATCTTTTCAAAGCCTTTAAGGAAGAATAAATCAATTCCTGTTTTTTCATGCAGCTCTGTAATCGAAATTCCTCTTCGCAAAAGCTCAAGTAAAATGAAAAAGCGTTGATCAGTCTGCTCAAGCAGGGCACTTTGCAGCTCAGCTAATTCTAATTGCTCTAATGCAGGAAGCTTTAAATCGTTGACACTGATTTCTAATGAATGAATCGCTTTTAATAAGGCCCGTTCTAAATTGCGGTCAATTCCCATTACTTCTCCAGTTGCTTTCATTTGTGTACCTAATTTTCTTTCGAGTGAAGGAAATTTATCGAAAGGCCATTTTGGAAATTTGGCTACTACATAATCAAGTGCCGGTTCAAAGCTTGCAAAGGTATCACCTGTAACAGGATTAACAATTTCATTTAATAAATACCCTGTTGATAATTTTGCCGCCATGCGTGCAATAGGATAGCCTGTTGCCTTTGATGCCAAGGCTGAAGAACGGCTTACCCGTGGATTTACTTCTATTAAATAATAATTCTTGCTTTTTGGATCAAGTGCAAATTGAATATTACAACCGCCAATGATCTCTAATGCGGAGATGATCTTAATCGATGCTGAACGAAGCATTTGATATTCTTCATCAGTAAGGGTTTGCGACGGGGCAACGACAATTGAATCACCTGTATGAATACCGACAGGATCAATATTTTCCATATTACAAATCGTAATGCAGGTATTGTTTGCATCTCTCATGACTTCATATTCAATTTCCTTGAAGCCCGCAATACTCTTTTCAATTAAACATTGATGGATAGCACTTTCTTTTAATCCGCCTGACACCAATTTTGTCAGCTCATCCATTGAATCAGCTATTCCACCGCCAGTTCCACCCAATGTATAGGCAGGGCGAACGATGATCGGAAATCCAATTTCTTCTGCAAAGGCAACAGCTTCCTGTAACTCATGAACAATCGTACTTTCTGGTACGGGTTCATTTAATTCATGCATCAGCTGTCTAAATGCTTCGCGGTCTTCACCTTTTTTAATCGATTCAATTGAACTACCGAGCAGCTTCACTCCGTATTTTTCTAATACACCATTTTCGTGTAACTGAAAGGCTAAATTTAATCCGGTTTGACCTCCAAGTGTCGCAAGGAGTCCATCCGGCTTTTCTTTTGCAATAATTTTCTCCACTACATCAACTGATAGTGGTTCAAAATAAATCCGGTCCGCAAAACTATGATCAGTCATGATCGTAGCCGGATTATCATTAACTAAAATGACCTCATAGCCGTCTTCCTTTAATGCCATACAGGCTTGTGTTCCAGCATAATCAAACTCGGCTGCCTGACCAATTACAATTGGTCCTGAGCCTATAACAAGTATTGAATGGATTGTTGTGTCTTTAGGCATATGCAAATACTCTCCCATTGTTTGCTTTTACTGTTTCAATAAATTCATCAAAAATATATTCACTCTCACTAGGCCCAGGATTTGCTTCTGGATGGAATTGCACCGTTTGCAAAGGATACTTCTCATGATCAAAGCCTTCAACAGATTGATCGTGAAGATTTGTAAACCTTAATGTAAGACCTGTATCCTTAATAGATTGTGAATCAACAACATAACTATGGTTTTGTGATGACATAAATACCTTTCCTGTTACCGAATCTACAACAGGGTGATTAGCTCCACGATGACCAAAAGCTAATTTTTTGGTATTTGCACCTAGAGCTAAAGCGGCTAGTTGGTGACCTAAGCAAATTCCTAGAACAGGGTAATTTGTTATTAGCTTCTTAACTGTTGGTAAAACAGACTCAAGGTCCTTCGGGTCACCAGGTCCATTTGAAAGCAATATTCCGTCTGGTTTTAACCTTTTCATTTCCTCAAATGAAGTATTAAACGGAACGACAGTAACCGTACATCCGCGCTTTACTAATGATTTTACGATCGATTTTTTTGTACCGAAATCCATTAGGACAATGTGCTGGTCTCCGTTACCATAGCTTTCAGGCTTAAAAACTGTTACTTTACTAACCTTTTGATCTTCTAATAATGTAAAGTCATGTTCATCTGAGTTTTCAGAACATGTCAGCATTGCTGGCATTGTCCCTTTGCTGCGTATCTTTTTCACTACTGCTCTCGTATCGATGGATCCCAGCATTGGGATGCCCCACTTTTCTAAATACTCAATCAACGAATATTGCGCTTCGTAATGATAAGCTGTCTGCTTTGCTTCGTATACGATAACACCTGCAACATGTGGCTTTTTGCTTTCGAAATTGACTTCATTTATCCCATAGTTTCCAATTAACGGATAAGTAAAAACAATGATTTGATCTTTATAGGATGGATCTGTAAGTACCTCTTGATATCCGGTCATTCCGGTAAAAAAGACAATTTCACCCTTAATCTCATCAACAGGTGCACTCGTTAACCATTGCCCTTGAAAGCAATCCCCGCTGTTTAACTGTAAATATCCTTTCATCTCGCACACCCCATGATTTTTTGTATATTTATTGTAACGCACTTATAATTATACGGTCAACTGAAAAATTATACAGCCTGACCGGCTGTATTTAATTTTGCGTTAAAACCTTTGTAAGTATATCGATTGCCTCTTCTAATTCTGCCTTCGTTGTGGTTAATGGAGGTAATAATCTGACTACATTTTCCCCTGCAGGTAAGGCAATAAAACCATTTGAACGAAGACTCTTTAGTAGCTCTGGAACATTTTGTATTACTTCAATTCCAATCATCAAACCGATCCCTCTTATTTCCTTGACACTTGGTAAAGGTAATAAGTTTTCCTCAAGTCCGGCTCTAAAAAAGTTCGCTTTCTCATTCACTTCAGCTAAGAAGCTTTCTTGAAATATTGTATTCATTGTAGCTATAGCAGATGAAACGGAAAGTGGATTTCCTCCAAATGTCGTTCCGTGACTTCCAGGACCGAATACATCTTTAAATTTGCCCTTCGCAATAATTCCTCCGATTGGCAGGCCGCTGCCAAGTCCTTTTGCAACTGAAACAATATCAGGCTTTAAACCATAATGCTGAAAAGCAAACGGTTTTCCAGTTCTACCAACACCTGTTTGAATTTCATCAATAACCAAGAGTGAGCCATATTCATTACACAGAACTTCAACACCCTTTAGAAATTCCTCAGAAGCAGGATGAATGCCGCCTTCTCCTTGGATGACCTCAAGCATCACTGCCGCTACTTCCTCACTCATTACTTCCTTCAAAGCTGCAAGATCATTAAATGGTACGTATATAAAGGTCTCAAGCATCGGACCAAAACCATGCTTTATTTTGTCCTGCCCAGTTGCAGACATCGTAGCAAATGTCCGACCATGAAATGATTGATTAAATGTAATAATTTTTGTACGCCCAGTTGCTTTTCTTGACAGCTTAATCGCTGCTTCATTAGCTTCAGCGCCGCTGTTTGCAAAAAAGACTAAATCCATATCTGCTGCTTTAGCTAATTTTGCTGCCGCAGTCTCCTGTATTTCAACAGGGAAAAGATTGGAAACATGCCAAAACTTTTTCAGCTGCTCCTGAATTGCCTCCTCTACCACTTTCGGACGGTGACCGAGATTACATACTCCAATACCAGATGTATAATCCAAATATTTTTTTCCGTCTTTCCCATACATGATACTGCCTTCTGCCCACTCAGGCTCAATTTCCCATCTGCTGTATGTTGGAAACAGATTACTCATTGTAACTCCACTCTTTTCCAATAATTTTTGTACCCTTCCATTCCTTGCCGTTAAAAAAGGCTGCTTTTCCTGACACGATCATAACACTTGAAAGTCCTTTATCAAGAGCAGACATAGCTGATGTTACTTTAGGAATCATGCCCCCATAGATGGTTCCATCTTCAATATATTTTTCTACCTGTTCTTTGTTTACTGAATGGACGATCCTCTTTTCTACCATGATTCCTTCAACATCTGTAACAAATATACATTGTTCAGCACCGATTGCACCTGCTACGGCAGCAGCAGCATAATCTGCATTAATATTCAACTTTTGACCTGTTGCTGTTTGAACTGCAATGGGTGTAATAACTGGTATCATCCCTTCCTGTGTCAGGATGGATATCAGCTGGTCATTCACCTGTGTAATTTCCCCGACAAATCCTAAAGAGTCTTGATCAATGAAATCAGCCTGAAGAAGGCCGCCATCACTCCCATTTAAGCCAATTGCCTGAAAACCATATCCAGTTAACTTTTGCACGAGCTTTCGATTTGTTTGACCTGATAAGACTAATTCTACAACTTCAAGTGTCTCTTTTGTCGTTTTTCTAAGGCCATTATGGAACTCCGGCTCCACCTGGTACATGGAAAGCATCTTATTAATATCGGGTCCTCCGCCATGGACGAAAACTAATTGATAACCATGGTCTTGGAGCTCTCTCAATGATGCAAAAAACGCTGGTGTTAATTCATCAAGTATACTTCCTCCACATTTGATGACAATCTTCTTCATTTCCCCATCTCTCCTATGAACGATAACTAGCATTAATTTTGATATAGTCATAGGATAAATCGCAACCCCATGCTTTTCCAGTAGATTCTCCATTATGCAAATCAACATTTATTTTAATAAAATCTTTTTGTAAATATTCAAGTGCTTCCTCTTCTGAGAATACCAATGGTACACTTCCTTTGAGCATTTCAATTGACCCAATGCTAATATCTACATTTTCTGTGTTCACGGTTGTTTTTGTTTGACCGATGGCACTAATTATTCTGCCCCAGTTGGCATCTGCACCGTAGACAGCTGTTTTAACAAGGTTTGAACCAACAATTTGCTTTGCAATCATTCTTGCATCCAGTTGATTTATGGCACCTTTTACTTCCACTTCAATTAGTTTGGTAGCTCCCTCTCCGTCCCTGGCAATTTGTTTCGCAAGGCTTTCGCATGTTGCCGATAACAGTTCTACGAACACAGGCCAATCCGCATGCTCAGGTGTTAATGGTTCATAATCAGCTTTTCCGTTTGCTAATACAAAAACCGTATCATTTGTTGAAGTATCACCATCCACTGTTATTTGATTGAATGATGTTTCCGTTATTTCTCTTAATGCGGCTTGGAGACCAGCTTGATCAACGTTGGCATCCGTTGTTATGAAAGCGAGCATGGTTGCCATATTTGGGTGAATCATTCCAGACCCTTTTGCTGTTCCTCCCATTGTAACAGTTTTGCCGTTTATTTCTGCAGTATAACAAGATGTTTTCATTATTGTATCTGTTGTTAATATCGCTGTTTGAAATGCGACTGCATTTTCCTGCTCGTTTCCAGGTTTTAATTGTTCAATACCATTAGCAATCTTCTCCATTGGTAAATTAACTCCAATAACCCCTGTAGAAGCGACAGCAATGAGATGTTCTTTGATATTAAATTTTTGGGCGACCAGGCTTCTCGTCTCGTATGCATCCCGAAGTCCTTGCTCACCGGTACACGCATTAGCACAACCGCTGTTCACGATGACAGCTTGAAGACGGCCTTCTTTTGCGATACTATCTTGACTGACTTTAATCGGTGCAGCCTGAAACTGATTGGTTGTATATACTGCTGCACAGCTGGCAGGAACCTCACTTATGATGATCCCAACGTCCTTTTTATCATTTTTCAGCCCCGCTTCAACACCTGCTGCTGAATAACCTTTTGGCGATAAAAAACTTCCGCCTTTAACTTCCTTCACATAAATATTTGATACTGCCTGCACAAGTGACTCCTCCTTTATGGGACCAGCGTACCAGATATTGCCGGCTTTTTAGCTGATACATCCCATCTTATAAGCTGATTATGGATACATCGGGATAAATGTAAGACCTGTGGTTTCATCAAGACCAGTCATGATATTTGCATTTTGAACCGCCTGGCCGGCAGCTCCCTTCATTAAGTTATCAATAACAGATACAATGGTTAATCTGCCTGTTCTTTCATCTAGATGCAAGCCGATATCACAGAAATTAGAGCCGCAAACCTCCTTAACAGACGGATAATGCCCTTCAGGTCGAACTCGAACAAAAGGATCAGCTTGATAATGTTCTTCATAAATTTTATATATTTCAGACAATGTAATATTTTCTTTAACGTTTACATAAATCGTTGCCATTATTCCACGTGAAATTGGCAGTAAATGAGTTGAAAAAGTAATCGGCTTTATTTGTTCATTCCACTCTAAAAGCTGCTGCTCAATTTCCGGAATATGCTGATGTTCATTCACTTTATATATTTTGAAATTTTCGCTCATCTCAGCATGCATATTGGTTCTTGACGGCTTTCTTCCTGCTCCTGATGTTCCGGATTTAGCATCAATGATAATCGATGCCGGGTCAATAAGATTCTCCTTCACGATTGGTCCCAAACCGAGCAGTGAAGCTGTTGAGTAACATCCCGGGTTTGAAATCCATTCTGCTGCAGCTACCTGTTCCCGGCTCCATTCTGTTAAGCCATATACAGCCTTATCAATGATAGTCTGTGGTGCTGCTTCATGTTTATACCATTTCGTGTAGTCATTGGTATTCTTTAATCGTAAATCGCCAGATAAATCGACTAATTTGATATTGAACTCGGCAAATTGAGCGGCAAGCTGTCCTGACACACCAGATGGCGTAGCTAAAAAAACAAGATCTGATTTCTCAGCTATTTCTTCCGGGTTTATAACTTCAAGAACTTGATCATTAATATTGAAAAGATGAGGATATTCCTTCCAAATTGGTACTTCGCCTCTTGTCGAGTGGATGGATTGTATCTGAAAAACTGGATGTGAATGCAATATTCGCAGCAGTTCAATGCCTCCATATCCTGTTGTTCCAATAACCGCAACTTTCATTTTCCTTCCACCTCCGGATTTATTAAAAATGAATATTTAATCATTTTATTTAATATTTATAAGATATGTTTCTACCATTATAAAACATACTCTAAAAATTGCAAACATTTTTTTCTAAAATACTATTTTGCCTCATGACTTTGCACTATATAGATAGTATAATTTATTAATAGCCTATTTAATTCATTATCACGTTGTGAATTAAAAAATGGATGAACTAACGTTTTCTTCAATTGAAAATAATTCTCATTTAAGTGCTAATATAAGATGTCTTTTTAACAATAGCTATAGAATATACGAATAAAGGTGGTACTATTATGCAGCCATTAGCACAATTACAATTATCGGAGGAACTAACTAAACTATTACAATCCGTTCACCATATACGTAAAATCAACAAAGGAAGCTATCTATATCAGGAAGGACAAGATGCGGCAGAGCTATATATTATCCAAAGCGGTAAAGTACAAATAAGTAAAATGACCCCCGATGGTCAAGAACTTACATTACGCATGAGTTCTGCCGGTGAAGTAATCGGGGAATTACCAATGTTTTATTCTTCTTCGAAGTATATGCTTAATGCAAAAGTGGTTGAAGGCGGTGAAGTTGCTGTTATCTATAAAAATGAGCTGGAAAAACGACTAGAGAGGGATAATGGGCTGGCCATTGAATTTATAAGATGGATGAGTCATCAAAACCGAAAAACCATTACAAAGTTTCGCGATTTAATCTTGAATGGCAAAAAAGGAGCTTTGTATTCTACACTAATACGAATGTCAAATAGTTATGGCAAAATAACAACTTCAGGAATTATGATTGATTTACCAATCACAAATCAGGAACTTGCAAATTTTTGCGGTACTTCGCGTGAGGTTGTAAACCGTATGCTAAGTGAATTAAGAAAAAATCAAATTATTTCTGTTGATAAAGGAATTATCACGATTCATGATCTTGATTACTTAAAAACTGAAATCCATTGTGAAAATTGTCCGGTTGATATATGCAATATTCATTAGGAAACACTTGAACGATAATAAAAAGCCAAAAACTGCTTCGTTTATGCAAATCAGTTTTTGGCTTTTTTCTTTGGCTCTGTTAAACATCGCTGTTGATTTCCGTTCCAGGCACTTCGCTTTCCGCGGGCTACCGCAGGAGTCTTCGTGCCTTCCCCTGCAATCAACAAGTGCCCAAAATCAACATTGTACATTAACACAGCCCTTTCTTTTATCATTTTAATGTCTTTCAATTTATTTTTCTAAAAGGCAGCGTAAAAGATAATACGAGGATGAAAGTAAATAAAACCATTATATGCATCTGGGCGAGCCATGACATCTGCTCGATTAGTCCCGTATTCGGGCGAAATGATATAAAACTGATCCCCCAATAAAGCATGTCTAGTAAATCATTGCCCTTTCCGCTTTCAAAAAGAGCAGCTGCACCGGATAGTAAACTTAACCATAGTAACGCTTTGACAGCTATAAACAGCACCTTACATACTCTCTCAAATGTTTTATTTCCATTATATATTTTCGAGTAATCACATTTCCATAGATACCCCATCATGACGATTAATAATACAGTATAAGGATAAATAACCCATAATATCATTCTAAACATTTCCATTTATAACACGTCCCCTTTATCAAAAACATCCCCTTACCATCATGATAAAGGAAACAGATATACGGAGCTGTGACAAAAGTTGCATATGTGAACTTTTTTCGACATATTTTTCTTTTTAACAAATGGAATGCTAGTATTGAGCATTCTTATGTTTTCAGCCGGGCAGCTAAGTATTCAACGAGCCATTGTGTTGCCTGTTGATCATTTCGATGAAACGACCGGTCAAGAAAGCCTGCTGGAGGTTTGTCCTCATACAGAACTAATTGAATGTTTGTTAATTGCTGAAGCAATGTCATGTCGTCCTGATTACGGATTAAAACCACCTTTGGATAGCCTTCATGCTTATGCCCTTCAATAATAATAAAATCAGGCTGAAAGAAAGACATAAGTGCCAGCTGTTCTTCTAATGACCAATATGCAGGTTCGGATTGCAGAATCAATCTTCCTCCACCTTCAACAAGGGAGGCAGTAGCTCCAGCAGAAACATGGCGGGCCGAATCATTGTCTTCCTTCATATCCGGTTTCCCGCCATGGCCATGATGCTTAACAGTGACAGTGTTAAATCCATTTTTCTTTAGCTCTGTAAGTAGCTTATGTAAAAAAGTCGTTTTCCCGCTGTTTTGGTATCCTGCTATTTGTAAAACAAATGGTTTTACCAAGGCCAAACGCTCCCGACAGTATCTTCTAATAATAAAACATCTACTTCTTCACCGGACTGAAAACCTCTTGTTCCTCCAGGTAAAATGATAAATGAATTCGCACCAGCAAGACTCATGACAATATTGGATTTATCCATCCCGCTTGGTTCCACTGCAAGACGGCCATCCTGAACAGTAAGAGCACTTCTGACAAATCGGGTAAATGGATTTGCTTTAGGGAAATCTGCTTGCAAAATCGCCTTTTCTTTTCGCAAATGTGGTTTATCTGAAAAAAGCATCGTTCTAATGATCGGTCTTGTAAATAACTCAAATCCGACATAGCAAGCAGAAGGGTTACCAGAAAGACCAAATAAGAGTTTACCATTTACCTGTGCCACGGTTGTAACACTTCCTGGACGCATAGCTACTTTATTAAATAATACTTCTGCCCCAAGCTTTTCATAGATGTCCGGTAAAAGATCAAAATCACCAACGGAAACACCGCCTGTTGTAATGAGCATATCAACCTTTGGAATACAGTTAGAAATTGCTTCAAAACATGTATCTAAATCATCAGGAAGATTTCCAAAAAATTGAACTTCTGCTCCTGCACGCTCAATTTGCGCCATAATCATATGCGAATTACTGTTACGTATCTTTCCTGGTTCAAGTTGATCTCCAACTTCCAGCAGCTCTGTTCCGGTTGCAAATAGTCCGACTACAGGTTTTCTTGCTACAGGTACCTGAGCGTAACCGAAAGTTGCCAGCATCGCTTGTATCCCAGGATTTATAAATGTACCTTTTGCTACAAGAACATCCCCTTCCATTGCATCTTCCCCGCAAAAGGATACATTATCACCGCTGTTATAGGATCGTTTAATCGACATAAAATGCTTTCCGTCACGTTCACTCGTTTGTGCTAATTCAAGCATGACTACTGCATCACTACCCTCAGGCATTTGCGCACCCGTCATAATTCTAATCACCTGAAACGGACCAAGAGTTTTACTGCTGACAACACCTGCCCCAATATGATCAATCACTTCAAATTCAACCGGGTTAGACAGGGAAGCCTCTTTCGTATCAATTGATCTAATGGCAAACCCATCATAGGGTGCTTTATCAAAGGGTGGAACATTATTTGTAGCCACTAATTCTTTAGAAAGATAACGTCCATAGCTTTCATTTATAGATACATACTCAACAGTACTTGCCTGTTTATAGTTCATTATTTTGCTTACTGCTTCACCAATTGTAATCGGTGTACGTTTTTCTAGCATCATACCAACCCCCGTTATATTACAAGTATTCCAAAATATTGGAACGCTAAATCATTCTATCTTATTCAATATAGCTTAATCCATTCGAATATGTCATGAAAACCATCACATATTTTGCAAAAAACTGTTTTTCATGAAAAACTTCTATAATTGTGATTCATGTCACCTTATTACACGAAGAATTCATATATGCTTATGATAGTTATCTACAAGAATTCAAGGAGGAATTGAATAATGACTACAATCCCATTTTCAAATACAAGCTTAGTAAGAGATATCGTGAATGAAGTTCCCAAGACAAGTGATGTTTTTAAAAAATATCGAATTGATTTTTGCTGTGGAGGCAACACACCTATCAGCACTGCAGCTGCTGAACAGAACGTGAATCTTGATGAATTAATGGAAGAGCTTGCGAACGTTTATGCTAAATCAGATCAAAGTGATAACATGGAGGTTTGGACGAACAGCACTTCAGAAGAAATTATTCAACATGTAATTGAACACTATCACAATCCGCTTCGCGAAGAACTAGCAGCTCTCAGCCCTTATGTTACAAAGGTAGCAAAAGTTCACAGTGACAATCACCCAGAGCTTTTAAAAGTTTACAAGCTATTTTATGAACTAAAAAAAGAACTGCTTGAACATACCGCAAAGGAAGAGGCAACCAGCTTCCCGCTTCTGTTATCATTGGAAAAGAATGAAGTCGAAAACAGAGAAGAAGCCATTGAAGAGATTCGCAAACTCGAAAGCGAGCATGATCATGCTGGTAATATTCTAAAAGAACTTCGCACCATTACAGCAGACTTTACACCGCCGCTTGATGCTTGTGGAACATACCGTTTAGTATACAGCCGCCTTGAAATGTTAGAAGCACACACATTTATGCATGTGCATTTAGAAATAATATTTTATTCCCGCGTTATATTTAATGAAAGTAAAAAACCAGCAGTGAAATACTTGCTGGTTTTTACATTGCATCGGTAGATTTCTCTTATCATACTTTTCACATTGACAAATAAAAAACTCCTGCTTTTAGGAGTTTTCTATCCACCAATATAAGACATTTCAATTTTTTTACGATTGGCAGCCATTTCGGCTGTTCTTTCATCAGAATAACGATCAGTCCGGCCATTCCAAAACTTGATAATTCTCTCTGAAATCGCTTCATCACTTGCACCGGTTCTCATAAAGTCACGTATATCGTGGCCATTTCCATTAAACAGGCAAGTGAAAATTTGTCCGTTTGCTGATAATCGAGACCGCGTACAGCTGGAACAAAATGATTCGGACACAGATGTAATAAAACCTACTTCAACTTGGTTATCTACGTATCTGTATCTTTTCGCCACTTCTCCATAATAATCTGGATCAACAGGCTCTAATGAAAAATGTTCATTTAGCTGTTGAAAAATCTCTTTTTTGGTAACAACTTCATCCATTTTCCAGCCATTTGTACTGCCAACATCCATATACTCAATAAAACGCAACTGAAGCCCATGATCTTTACAAAATTGAGCCATCGGAATAATTTCGGTATCGTTTAACCCTTTTTTAACAACCATATTAATTTTTACACCAAGACCTGCCTTTTTAGCCGCCTTTATACCATCAAGTACAGGCTGAGTTCCTACGTTACGGCCATTGATTTGTCCGAACAACTCATCATTTAACGAATCTAAGCTGATATTTACTCGTTTCAAACCGGCATCCTTTAATTCCTGAGCATATTTTGGCAAAAGTACTCCATTAGTGGTTAGAGCAATATCTTTTAGTTCTTCTATAGAGGATAATTTCTTTACAAGAAGCGGAAGTTCTTTTCGTAATAAAGGCTCTCCACCTGTTAAGCGAATTTTTTCTACGCCGAGATGAACAAAAATACGGGCAAGCCGTTCGATTTCTTCATATGTGAGCAGCTCGCTTTTTGGCAAAAAGGCGAAGTCAGGACCAAAAAGTTCAGCGGGCATACAGTATTGGCAGCGGAAATTGCAACGGTCGATAACAGAGATGCGAAGATCTCTTAATGGCCGATTTAATGCATCCTTGACCATTTGTTTTGTCATTAATAGTCAACTCCTTTTAAGAGTCCTTAACCTTATTATAATAGTGAAAACTAATAATTAGATTTATTATCTCATATTTTGAACAACATTGTTATTAATTAAGTATTTCGAACATACTCTTATTATCTGACCATAAATGTCCGTATTGTTAAGATATATTCTCACAGTACATAATCTTGTCAACTTTAACAAAAAAACTTAATGGATCCTTTGCTTTCGTAATGCCTGCGGGATATAGACACAATATGGTTCACTTTCCAAATAATCACCTGTCATAGCATAGGCACGGGATCTAGACCCGCCGCAAACATGTCTAAATTCACATTGACCGCATTTCCCTTTATATTTATCAGGATTGCGCAAATCCTGCAAGACTGGAGAATTGCGATAAATATTAGCAAGTGATTGTTCACGTACATTTCCTACCTTAATTGGTAATAATCCGCTTGGATAAACATCACCAATATGAGAGATAAAGATAAACCCATTTCCGTCATTTACCCCTTTTGGAGCTCTTCCCAATCCGTCAATCGAGCCGGTCAACCCTTTTTCTGTTAATGCATCCAGGTATTGAATTTGATCCTTCTGCTCTTTCATTTCTCTTCTTTTCTGTTGGATGACAACTCTGCGATAATGCTGTCCCGCTGTTGTTTTTATATCAAATGATACTCTTTTGCTTAATTGATACAGCCAAGTGAATACTCTTTCATGCTCGGCGGGTGAAATCATATCCTTTTCTAAGCCTCTGCCCGTCGGAACAAGGAAAAATACACTCCAAAGAACGCATCCTAATTGCTCTACTAATTCAGCCATTTCTTCTAGGTGGTCCAGATTATAACGTGAAATCGTTGTATTAATTTGAATGGGAATGTCCAGCTCATGCAGGTATTTAATTCTTTCCATTGTTAGATAAAATGAGCCGGTTGTCCCGCGGAAATGATCATGTATCTCTGCATTATGACCGTCCAAACTAAATGCCCATCTGGATAATCCGATTTCCTTTGCCTTTTCGATTGCTTCTTTTGTTACATTCGTAGTGGCACTTGGAGTCATAGAGACTCTTACACCCTTCTGCACAGCATATGAAGCTATCTCAAAAACATCCGCTCTCATCAATGGATCGCCGCCTGTAAATACAAGCATTGGATTATTCATATCATAAATTTGATCAATGAGTTTCTTGCCTTCTTCAAAGGTCAATTCACGTGGATCTCTTTTTAACTGTGCTTCTGCCCGGCAATGTAAGCAGTGGAGCTGACAAGCTCTCGTTAATTCCCATATGACAATAAATGGATCTCGATTAAAATCTCGATTAAACATCAGAAAACCCCTCTCATTTTATCCAACAATAAGTTTCTATCGTTATGCAATATAAAAAATTATAAAGCACTTTAGAGTTAATTATAGTGAGGTTACTCACATATAAATGGTGTTTTCATTTTTAGCCACATTTTTATCACATAAAAAAATAGCCGGCAATTCCTGCCGGCTGCGAAAAGTTTATTGAATCCCTAAAGCTATTTTTGCATATCTTGACATCTTATCTTTTGTCCATGGCGGATTCCAAACAATATTAACATTTGTAGCGTTTACTTCTGGAATATCTCGTAGAGCTGCTTGTACTTGGTCTACAATCATTCCTGCAAGAGGGCAGCCCATTGATGTTAAGGTCATATCGACCGTTAGAATGCCATCGTTATCCATTTTTAAATCATATACTAATCCTAAGTTAACGATATCCATGCCGATTTCAGGATCTTCTACCAGCTCTAAAGCACCCATAATACTATCTTTTAAATCTTGATCCATATATGTTCACTCCCTGTTTGTATTTAATATCTTCCTTATCGTAACAGAAAAGAAGAAAAAGCTTAAACGTTTCGCTTAGATATTCTGTTGACTAAGCAAGATATGTCTCAAACCATTCCACTGTTTTTAAAACTCCCTGCCTGCTGACTTTATGACCAGATTTTTCATCAAAGATAAATTGCAATTTTTCCGGTTTTTCTTCATAAAGAGGTTTAATTCTTTCGTAAAAGTCATATGTATAAGAAAAAGGCACAATTGGATCCTGTTTCCCATGCCAGAACAAAAGCGGGCGTTGGTCGAGCTTTTCTGGCTGATTACTTAAATCAAGTTCTTTCAATTTTTCAAGCAGCTCTGAAATTTGTTCCTCCTTTAACGGAAGCTTGATCCCACGTTTTTTTATTTCATTGATTTGTAATAGTGCATACTTTTCATAATAAGGCATGCCCATTAAACTAACAGCTGCCTTGATCCATTTATAACGTGTTAACGAACCAAGTGTGACAATTCCCCCCATTGAAGTACCCACTAGACCAATCCGGTCAGGATCAATAAGATGATCCTCTTGATAAGATTGACGCAGTACGTTTATTTCGTCTATTGACTGTAGAACAATATCCCAAAAATGGAGCGCAAGCTTTTCTTTACTCATATTTCCTTGTCGTTCTCCATGATACATGGCCTCCGGAAGTACAACACGAAAACCCTTCTCAGCTAATAAATAGGCGTAATGCAGGTTATTTTCTTTTGCACTCGTAAAGCCATGCATAAACATAATAAAGGGCAGCCTGGCTTCATAAAGGCTTTTCTTTGCCAAATGTAATACCGGAATACCATGAACTACTTTATTTTCAATTAAAATCACAATGTATTCCTCCAATCGAGAGAAGCAACAGCTTTAGAGCTTAATAATGAATTAACAAAACAAAGCATTGAATGTTAACAAAAAGATTATAAGATTAAAGAAAGTTCTTTTGAATTAAGTGTAACATGTGGACTTTTTTTTTCCAAAAGGATTACACTATCTAAAAGACGATTACATACAGCTGATAGCGAGCAGGGGAAGGAGAATTAGAATGGCTGATACACATCTAATTGCATTGGATTTAGACGGAACTTTACTAAAAGATGATAAAACCATCTCTTATAAAACGAAACAGGTAATAAAAAAAGCAAAGGAATTGGGACATGTTGTTATGATCGCAACAGGGAGACCATTTCGTTCTTCGGAAATGTATTATCGGGAACTTGAATTAGATTCTCCAATTGTCAATTTTAATGGGGCTTTTATCCACCATCCGAAAGATCATAATTGGGGTATTTACCATTCACCGCTTGAAATGTCTGTTGCAAAGGATATAGTGGACACATGTATTTCTTATGACTTTTACAATATTATTGCTGAGGTCATTGATGATGTATACTTTCACTATCATGATGAGAAGCTTCTCGATTTATTCAACTTTGGTAATCCGAATATAACGACAGGTGATCTACGTCAATTTTTAACAGTATCACCGACAAGCATGTTAATTCATTCTACAGAAGAACAGGTCAAGCTCATTCGCCAGCGGTTAAATGAAGTCCATGCTGAGGTCATTGAGCATCGCAGCTGGGGGGCACCGTTTCCCGTTATTGAAATTATTAAAAACGGGCTGCATAAAGCAATTGGTCTAAAACGAGTTTCTGAATATTACAACATACCTCAGGAACGAATTATTGCCTTTGGTGATGAAGATAATGATCTTGAAATGCTTGATTTTGCAGGTTATGGTGTAGCAATGGGAAATGCTATTACTGAACTGAAAACAGTCGCAAATGATGTCACGTTAACCAACGAAGAAGATGGGATTGGCTATTATTTAAATGACTTATTGAATTTAAAGGCGATTTAAAGGAAGGACAGGATAACTTTCCGATATTCCTTCATAATCCTCTTCGGAATGAACATACTATGAATGAGGCTTATAACAAGCTTCAACACTCTTTTTTGGAGGGGATTCGAATGGGTAAACGGAACAAATCCAAACGTTTTGTACAGCAAGGTGTAGACACTGTTACTAAACATGCTGAACGTATCCCTTATCACATGACGTATGCAGAAGCAGAGGCATACAAAATGGCCAATGATAAAGAATCTTCACTTGGAGGAGGGCTTTAGGAGATGGCTAACAGACTGTTCCAAGATGCGCGTAAATTTGTTAATTTAGCAAGAAATACAAGCCCTGAAGAACAGCCAGCGGCTATCGAAAAAGCTAAAAATGCTCTATCATCTGCTTACGCCAATACAACAATGGCTGAAAAAGAGCAGCTCCAAGAACTACAAAAAGAGTTAGATGCGCTACAATAAAAGTTATGTACGCTTCGATTAAACAAAGCTGACAAGTTTGTCAGCTTTGTTTAATCTTTAAAACGTTCGAGAACAACCGGGAAATGATCCGTTATTTCCTTAGATCTGTCCTTTTCATATAAATTTAAAATCAAGACCCCATTATCGGGTATATTTTTCGTTGGAATAGCAACAGACAATTTAAAATAAGTCCAGTACAAATTATTTACTCTCACTTTTGTTTCTGGAACCCACACACGATGTCCATCCTCCACATTATAATAAAAGACGCCTTTTTTGACTTTAGATTTTCCTGTAATTACATACTGTCCATTCTTCTTACTAACGACAATATCTTTAAAATAATGATTTTCCACTCTGTCTTCAGCGGCAACAGCATGACTTAACTGCTCCGACATGCCTTCTACTGCATTCCCAGATTGAAAAAACAATAGGAAAGAAAAAAAGATGATGACCTTTTTCATTTAAAAGCCTCCTTTAATAAAAAAAGCATTTTAGGGTATTATGCCCAATTTAATCACTTCATGCTTGTTTTTGTTAGATTCTCTCATCTCATAATACTTTTATCGATATTCATAAAATGGTACACTATTTAACGAAATACTGTTACAGTGAGTATTTTTAAGAATACATCCAGCAATTAATGGAAAGCAGGTGATTCCAATGCCGGTTAAGATTTTAACTGACAGCGGGAGTGACTTACCCTTACATTTTTATAAAGACAACCATGTTACATTATTTCCGTTAAAAGTTCATTTGAATGGTCAAGAATATGAAGACTTGCTGACAATTGAACCAAAAACGATTTATCATGCGATTCGGAATGGTCAAGTTCCGAAAACATCTCAGGTTTCACCACTTCTATTTGAACAAACATTCACGGAAATGGCCCAAAAAAAAGAGGAAGGAATTTATATTGCCTTTTCTTCACAGCTATCAGGTACATATCAAACAGCGGTTATGATTCGTGATCAAGTGAAAGAAACATACCCAGATTTCAAGTTAACCATTATTGATACGAAATGTGCTTCTCTCGGACAAGGATTGATCGTCATGGAGGCGGCAAAACTGGCAAATGCTCATGCTTCATTTGACGAAATCGTTGCTAGAGCCGAGTTCCTTGCCAGACATATGGAACATTTATTTACTGTTGATGATTTAGATTATTTAGCAAAGGGCGGACGAGTTTCAAAGGCATCAGCCTTTTTGGGCGGATTGCTGAATATTAAGCCGCTTTTAAATGTCGAAGATGGTAAACTTGTCCCTCTTGAGAAAATCCGCGGCCAAAAAAAACTACTCCGCCGCATTATAGAAGTAATGGCAGAGCGCGGAGTAAACTTTGAACACCAAACCGTTGGCATCAGTCAGGCCGATGCCATGGATACTGCACTGGAAATGAAACAATTAATTGAAAATGAATTACATGCAAAAGAAGTTATGATTACAGATATCGGGGCTGTCATTGGTTCTCATACAGGGCCTGGAACCATTGCCATCTTTTTCTTAAACGAAATGTCTGCTTAAAGAATGTCATGGAAAAAACTCTCTTACATACTCCTTTTCGTCAGAGCCAAGACTAAGCTTGAAGCTAATGATGGAAAGGAGTTTTATTATGCCGCATACATCTGATAATGATAAAAAGGCAAAGGACAACAATGCCCTTCACCATGAAAAAAATATGATGCGTGAAAAAAACCGCAAAGCTGGTAAGAACCAATACTCAAAAAAGACAGATCATCTATAATTAATAAGGGCGGTTTTATTCCGCCCTATTCGTCTTTCTTTATATAAGTCCAGCCTTCCTCTTGATAGACTTTGCCTTCCTTCATCAGCCTTCCCAACGCCCGCTTAAATGCCGCTTTGCTCATCATGAAACGGTTCTGGATATCTTCCGGCAGGCTTTTATCCCAATAGGGCATAGCTCCATTACGTTCATTTAAAATTGAAAGGATTTTTTCAGCATCTAAATCAAGTGCCTCTTCCTTTCTTGGCAGCAACGATACGTTTATCGTTCCATCCTCTTTCACATCAATAATTCTTCCCTCGACTTTTTCACCGAGACGCGGCTCGACTTGACGCTGTGATTCATGTATAAACCCTTTAAAGCCTTCTGCAGTAAAAATCCAGCTTCCGACTTTAGCCGTTCTGTAAATGAAGCCATGAATACTTTTATTAAAATCAGCTCTTGTGGCTTTAACTGATTTTTCATCAATAATAGGGTCCGTAGCCAGTTTCACATATATGCGGTTATTTCGATTCACTCTTAACGTGATATATAGTAAATCACCGACCTGTGGCCAGACACTTTTATGGGCAGGCAGATCCTCTTCCCCGAGCAGCATATCCTTATTTATTCCGATATCTAAGAAAACGCCAATCCCAGATTTTACATCACTCACTTCTGCCCAATCATATTCGCCGACCGTTATCTTTGGAATCGTTGTTGTAGCAGCGATTCTTCCTTGGGAGTCTGTATATAAAAAGACCTCCACGGATGTCTCTAGTTCCAAATCCTGCTGGGTTTCATTTTTATGTAACAGAACATCCTCTGTTCCATCTGTTAAAAAGTAACCAAAATCCGTTTTTCTTGCTACCTCTAACTGTATGACACGGCCAATACTTTCATTTATTAACAAGGGAATTTTCCTCCTTAAAAAAACTAAATCGATTGAAACGACATATATAAATAAGTCTCATTTCATAAAGTTGTATCAACTGCTATATTTTACTATAATTGAAATGTAAAGGGAAACTTCTTTCCATAATAGAGTGGCCGAGAACGAAAACTGTTTTGATGGAGGTATGTATGGCTAAAGATAGTTCATTTGATATCGTGTCTGACGTTGATTTTGCTGAAGTGCAAAATGCTATTCAAATAGCAATGAAGGAAATTCAAACACGCTACGATTTTAAAGGCAGCAAAAGTGATATTTCTCTCGACAAAGAAGAACTGGTACTTATTTCAGATGATGAATACAAATTAGATCAGGTTAAGGATGTACTTTTCAGTAAATTATTTAAACGCGGGGTACCCGTGAAAAACCTGGATTACGGAAAAGTGGAAAAGGCAAGCGGCGGCACGGTAAGACAAAGAGCAAAGCTTATTCAAGGTATTGATAAAGAAAATGCAAAGAAGATTAATACCATTATTAAGAACAGCGGACTTAAGGTGAAAAGCCAGATTCAAGATGACCAAATCCGTGTTACAGCAAAAAGCCGTGATGACCTGCAAAAAATTATTCAGGCAGTCAAAGAAGCCGATTTAACCATTGATGTTCAATTTGTCAATTACCGTTAATAAAAAAAGAGGGGCGAAGTCTAGGACTTCGCCTCCTTTTTTTAGGATTGCTGTCTGCGGGATCTTTTTATAACTAAACCAAGAAAAATGAAAAAGGCAATCAATACGGCTCCGAGAACTATAAAGTAAGAATAATTGATTCCAGATTTATTGCTCAATAAGTAAATTTCAGATTCATCGCGGTCAATCGTGATATGGTATTGATCCTTATCGCTTCGGACTAAATCATTGTTTAACATGCCCCTTAATTCCATATCTGCAGCTAGCTCGTCCGCTGATAAGGTAACGGTTTGTGTTTTTGTTGTATTATTAATAGCAATGACAGTCGTTTCTTCATGATAAACTCGTTTGTAAACAGCCATTCCATCCTTCTCGTACAGTACATCCATTGTTCCCCTGGTTAAGGAAGGGAGCTCTGAGCGCAGGCTTCCGATCTTTTTAATATAATCGACGATATCTGTATCAGTACGGAAATTCATTTGTTTTCGGTTATCTGGCACTTCTCCTCCATTCAATGCGATTTCACTTCCATAGTAGACGAACGGAATACCCGGTGTTGTGTAGAGGAACGTTAATGCCTGCTTCCAGCGCGGTCCTGGATGCTCATTTTTCTCCACCATATTATTTGTAAAACGAACAGTATACTGATTATCCATAAAAGTTCCAATTAAAGCTGTTCCAGAAAAATTGGCTTGATTTTGTTCAAGCCTTGAAAACAGAGGTGCAAACGACTGATTTGTCTCGGAAAACACCTCTCTTAACTCTGCAGCTAACGGATAGTCTGTAATGCTATCCCCGCCACTTTCCAAAAATGCCTCTGCTTCCTTCGAATCGGCGTTTTTTGTCTCTCCAAGGAGATAAAAATTCTCTTTTACTGTTTTCACTTCTTTTGCAAACTCATTCAAAAAAGCAGCAGATGTATCTTCTTGTAACTTTAACTGATAACCATCAATATCCGTTTCTTCAATCCACCATTTTCCAGCATCAATTAAGTATTTTTTTACTTCTTCATTATTTTGATTTAATAAAGGCAGATCTTTTTCTTGATTTGGCACAGCCAGGAACCAATCCTTTTTCTCCCCATCGTTTAACCAAGTATGTTTGGGTCCTACGTGGTTTATTTCAAATTCAAGAATTACCTTCATTCCCCTTTTATGTGCCTCTTGTATCAGCTTCTTAAGTGATGCTATTGAGCCAAAATGCTCGTCCGTTTTATAGAAATCCTTTACCCAATATCCATGATACCCTCCGGCTTCATTATCAAAAACAGGCGTTAACGATATAGCAGTAAATCCCATATCCTTTATGTAATCTAATTGATCGATCACTCCTTGAAAGTCACCGCCGTGATAGCCTTCAGGATTATTTACTTCCACATCTTCGTCATTGCTCTGATCCCCATTATTAAAGCGGTCAATCATGATTAAATAAACGCTTTCATCCTGCCATTTTCGATTCTCTTTTTCAGCAGCATGTGCTGACAGTCCGTTTAAAAAAAATAACGAGATGATCATGAGCATGTAAACCCATTTTTTCATCTTCCATTCTCCCCTCTATCGTAAAAAAGCTTTTTCCTTGCACTATTAAGATTATCCTTTAGGCTGTATGACAGTCAACGAAAAACATTATTATTTTGAAAAATTTCAAATATTCATCTTAACAAGGCTTGAATCTTCAAATTA
This sequence comes from Niallia oryzisoli, assembly GCF_036670025.1. Taxonomy (NCBI): domain Bacteria; kingdom Bacillati; phylum Bacillota; class Bacilli; order Caryophanales; family Bacillaceae; genus Niallia; species Niallia oryzisoli. Next base: position 4,628,062 of record NZ_CP137640.1, read on the forward strand.
TAAGGTCAAAATCATAATTAACCGATTCAAGACGTAAATTTTTACTTAATAACGGGATAACCTATAATCAATCCTTTACAGAAGGGAAGGTATTTCGATGATTGAGCGAGCTTCTATTCTTCACCGTCCAACCGATCAGTATGCCTATCCTTTTCAAAAAGATACGCTGCATATAAGAATTCAAACGAAAAAAGACAATGTAGCATCTATTGAGCTGATTTACGGCGATCAGTATGAATGGAATGATGACAGATGGTTCACAAGAATTGCCCCTCTGACTCGTTTTGGGACAGATGCATTATTTGATTACTGGATGGCTGAGGTTTCACCTCCCTATCAGCGGTTACGGTATGGGTTCCATGTACATGGAGACTCTGAAAGTACCATTTACACGGAAAAAGGCTATTTTACAGAACCGCCACAGGACCCGAACCAATATTTCTGCTTCCCATATTTACATACAAACGAAGTGTTTCGTGCGCCAGAGTGGGTTCGTAATACGGTTTGGTATCAAATATTTCCGGAACGATTTGCAAATGGCGATCCCGGCATAAATCCACCAGAAACAAAACCATGGGGTAGTGAGGAGCCCACATCCGCAAACTTTTTTGGCGGTGACTTTTTAGGTATCATCCAAAAGCTTGATTATCTTAAAGAATTAGGGATAAATGGGATTTATTTGACACCCATATTTAAAGCGCACTCCAATCATAAGTATGATACAATCGATTATTTTGAAATTGACCCGCAATTTGGCGATAAACAAAGCTTTAAACAACTCGTTGATACATGCCATTCAAAAGGGATACGTGTCATGCTTGATGCTGTATTTAATCATAGCGGGTTTTATTTTCCTCCATTTCAGGATGTATGGAAAAACGGAGAAAAGTCTCCTTATAAAAATTGGTTTCATACGAATCAGTTTCCTTTAAAGGGTGGTGAAAAGCCGAACTATGCCACTTTTTCCTTTGTTGAAACGATGCCAAAGCTAAATACGCAAAATAAAGACACAAAAAACTACTTGCTTGATGTAGGGCGCTACTGGGTTAAGGAATTTGATATTGACGGCTGGAGACTTGATGTTGCCAATGAAATTGATCATGCATTTTGGAGGGAATTTCGTCAAGCTGTTAAAACGATAAAACCTGAGCTTTTTATTCTTGGTGAAATATGGCATGACAGCATGCCATGGCTTCGAGGAGACCAATTTGATTCGGTCATGAATTATCCGTTTTTAACAAAAACGATTCACTTTTTCGCAAAGGGAATGCTTTCCGCAAGTGAATTTGTAGAGCAAATGACGACTGTTATGATGAAATATCCCGACACAGTTAACGAAGCTTTATTCAACATTGTCGGGAGTCACGATACACCGAGATTATTAACGGAATGCGATGGAAATGTGGAAAAGGCAAAGCTGATCAACACTTTTTTATTAACCTTTATTGGTACGCCCTGCCTATACTATGGTGATGAAATTGGAATAACAGGCGGAATGGATCCAGGCTGCCGGAGCTGTATGATATGGGATGAAAAGCAGCACAACCTTGAAATATTGACTCATATTAAACAGTTAATCCGACTTAGAAAAACGGAACCACTGTTAGCGAATAATGGTACATTCTCTTTTCTACCTTGTAAAAACGGTATCGCGTATGTAAAAGCTGGTGATGGCCGCAAATGCCTAGTTATCCTTAATCCTACTTCAGAGGAGTTAAAATTTATGCTTCCTTTTTCATTAAAAGGACGAAAAATAATAGATATGCTTAAAAACCAAGAATTCATGATGGAGTCCGATGAATTGATTGCTGTTTTAAAACCCTATGATGCATCCATACTCCAATTTCAGGATGGTTCTTCATAACTTAAGTGATATGGTGGTGTCTGTTAGATAAAATTGTATTTTGTATACCAGACACCACATAAAAAATTTTTCAACCTAATCAACAATCTTTATATTATAATCTTCAAACCAATGATGAATTTGAACAAGATGCGCTAACAGCTGCGGCCCCGTCATCAGCTGGCCAAACCATGGTTCCTTAAAGGAAGCCCCTTCTGATTCGACGATTTGCTTTAGCTTCTCCTTATCAAAAAACTCATATAACACCGTACCTCGATCTTTTAATATACTTTCCAGCATTCCTTTTACAAGTTTTCGGTATGCAGGGTGATGTGTTTTTGGATAAGGACTTTTCTTTCGATACAATACCTCATCAGGCAAAAGACCTTCCAATGCTTTACGTAAAATTCCCTTTTCGCGATTCCCTGCCATTTTCATGTCCCAAGGTACATTCCACATATATTCAACTAACCGGTGATCAGCGAACGGAACGCGGACTTCCAGACTTGCTCCCATACTCATCCTGTCTTTACGATCCAGTAAAGTCGTCATGAAGGAAAGCATATTAATATAAAACAATTCCCTTCTTCTTGCTTCTTCTTTGCTTTCTCCGTCGAGCAACGGCGTTTCAACAATCATTTCCTGATATTTTTCGAGGGAATATTCCTGAAGACTTAACTTCTTTTGCCATTCTTCCTTTAACAAACCCTGTCTTTCCTCAATTGACCGCATCCACGGAAACCCTGTCCGGCTTAAGTCGTCTAAACGATGAAACCACGGATATCCTCCAAAAATCTCATCCGCACATTCGCCTGAGAGGCTGACAACAAAATCATTTTTGATTTCACGGCAGAACCAAAGCAATGATGAATCAATATCAGCCATTCCAGGTAAATCCCGAACATGAACGGCTTCATGTAAATATTCAGCTAGAGCTTCCTGTGAAATAACACAGTGATGATGGATCGTGTTATACGTATCCGTAATTTTTTTGATATATGCTCCATCCGAATTTGGTTGAAACTCATTTGCTTGGAAAAACTGATCATTTCCCTCGTAGTCAATAGAATACGTATGAAGCTGCCCTTTACCTTCTTGATTAAATGTCTTCGCCGCTATAGCTGTAATGGCACTTGAATCAACACCGCCGGAAAGAAACGTACAAAGTGGTACATCTGAAACTAATTGTCTTGTGACGGCATCTGTAAATAATAAGCGGATTTTTTCAACTGTATCAGCAAAGGAATCGTTATGTTGTTCGCTTTTCACATTCCAATATCGCCAGATTTTCAATCCGTTTCGTGAAAACGTTAATGCATGGGCAGGTCTTAATTCTTTTACACCCTTAAAGACACCCGATCCCGGTGAACGAGATGGTCCGAGTCCAAACACTTCCGCAAGACCTTCTCGATCGATCGCTCGATTGACGTCCGGATGTGCTAATAGTGCTTTTAATTCTGAACCAAATATGAACCCTGTTGCTGTTTCATAATAAAACAATGGTTTAACGCCCAGGCGGTCCCGGCCAATAAACAATAAGTCCCGCTCTTCATCCCAGACAGCAAAGGCAAAGATCCCATTTAGATAATCGACGCATTTTTCTTTCCATTCTATATAGGCAGCTAACAGAACTTCTGTATCAGAATGACCATTAAAAGAATATCCTTTTAGTAGTAGTTCTTTTCGGATATCCTCAGTATTGTAAAGCTCACCATTATAACAGATGGTGTATCGATGATTATGTTTTGTTTTTACCATTGGCTGCTTACCGCGCTGTGGATCTACAACGACCAATCGTTTATGACCAAATCCAATATGAATATCAGTCCATATATTGGTATCATCCGGTCCTCTCTTCGCCAAAGTTTCCGTCATCTTATTAATGGTTTCAGTATCGTTTTGCAAATTTCGGTGATAGTCCACCCAGCCTGTTATCCCGCACATTATGCTCACCCTTTCTTTACGGAACCTTTTAAGCTAACTTCTCTTTAACTACACTATGCTTAAGCATAAATTTGGTTATTTGTCCCGAAAAATAAAATTGGGGTTTAAAACACGGCGATTATGTCTAGAAATAGAAAATGAAAATGAAATTCTCCCCCTTATTTATGGGGTATATATACGGAGGTTTTTATACGGAGGTCTTATAAACCATGAATAAACAACAACGTACAAAACTTATCGAATTTCAGCAGCGTGCCTTCACAGAAGGAACAGTTGAATGTATAAACGATCAGTGGGTTTTTTTTGATGAGGAAACAGAGGAAGCGACGTTATTAGATGTATGGCTTCACGAAGAAATAGAAGTATTCCGTTTAAATCGCTGGCGCAAGGGAATTTTAGGCAAAGATGGAAAAGTTCAAAAAGGCAAAGAAACAATACATTTAAAGGATCAGGACACCGTAAGAATTAGAAAAAATTTAGTGTTTTCGTTAGAGCGGCTGTTAGAGGAAGTCAATGATGATGCTTTTTATCAATTTATTACCAGCCTAAATACGATGGATTTTTCTATATACGATTGTATTTATTGCTATAATCAATTGACTTTTCTTAATGATAGTAAACAAAAGAACGGTGTTAATTTTATTGTTTTCGATAATGGAGATTCTATTTGCAGTGTTCATCATCATTTCACCTACTTTGAACATACAAGTGACCGCTTTGAATTTACCTTAAGTACCGGCAAGAGAATGGTCATTGAAAAAATCGGTTGAAAAACAAAAAACTGCCCCTTCTCTTTGGCAGTTTTTTTGTGTCTTAAATATAAAATCCCAAAGGCAGCGATAAGCCTAAATAAACAACAGCTACAAACGCTATCACGAATATTACCCAAACTGCTCCCGTCGATTTTCCTTTCGTGGTAGACCCGAGTATCATTTCAAACAAGCCAATCACAACGATTCCAAGTATAGCCTTGATCCAATGCATCGTACTAATTGCAGCCATACTGAAGAGCAACATCACTCCTGTAACAATAATCAATAGATAGAACAATCGTAAAATCATTTGAACAATTTTAAAACCGCGCTGTTTTCCTGCTTTATGTAGACTTATTGCTACAAAAAATAAAATTAATGCTATTAACCATGTTGTAATATGTGCATGTGTCATACTAATAGTCCTCCTCTATCAAAACTCGAACCTATCATACCATATAGAAATGGAAAAACCTATTAATATGATAACGATATACAATTGCTTTACTTACCTACTTTTTTCGCAAAGAAAAAACATGGGCAATGAACGCACCTTCCGCTATCTATGACATACAATGTAAAAAAGCTGGGCAAAGATCACACATTTCTTTATTCCAGTCCAATTATATATATAGAGGGTGTTACAAAAATGCCAGCCATCGTAGGCGTTGTTCAAGTAATAGCTGTGGGATCAGGAGCCGTTTTCCATATTGGTGATGTGTATAGAATATCAACACTTTCCAATGCAAAGACCTTTGCTGGTGCAGGTTCCTTTAATACAGGTGATGGTCTCTATGTACAAAACCACCAAAGTTCAACAAATACTATTGATTCAGATGTTACGGATCAAGGCAACTTCTTTAATGTATAGACTAGAAATAATTGATTTTTCAGCATAAAACAGCATACAGCTTATTTTAGTGAATAAAGTGGTGAATTCCATGAATTTCTATGTTCAACAATCGATATCGATTCACCTTTTGAGAATTAACGGAATTACAAACTCTTCAGTACTTCAAATCGGCAGTGCCGGCATTATAAAGCCTGTTTCAAATCTTTATAATACAGGCGGGTTTACCGGACCAGCTCCTCAAGCTGTCAGACCTGGAAGACTTTTGGAGGCACCTGCCGTACCGTTGACATCGCCAACAGCTTAATGTTTATTAAAGGTCAAATATTTCCTATGTTTTCTTAATTTGTAGATCTAGTAGTATTGTGAGGTGGGTAAAGTGAATCAAAATTTTTATCAAGTCATTCAATCTATTCAAGCATATGTTTATGCACAGGACAAAACAATACGAAAATTACAAAAAAAGATAGACATGTTAGAGAAAAAAATAACAGAAATGCATGACCGTCCCCCTATTCGTGTTGAAAAAATGGAATATAAATTTGACCAGTTAAAAGTAGAAACATTAGAAGGAACGTTAAATATTGGGTTAAATCCATCCGATCTACAAGGAATAGAGGATTTTTCTGTTCCAAGTCAAAACGGGGTTCCAAATCCAAAAGATAGGGTGTCCATGTTTACTGAGATTGAAAGTCAGGTCCACCAATATTTAGATGATAACCTGCAAACGATTATGCAGAATACAGGAGAACAGTTACAATTTAGAGTAGATGATACGTATCGTGACTTTATTCTTCAAGATATTAAAAAGCAGCTTCCATCGCGAATTGAGTATTATTTAAACCAGCCTCCTCAAAATGGACGCACCCATGATCAGCATAAAGTATGGATTTTCGAACAAATGAAGAAGGAAATACATCATGGTGTTTCAACATTCCTTCAACATTTACCAGAAAATATGAAAGGACCAAAATAGCATGATATTTGAAGTAGTCAACCGTGAGCTTTGTGTTGGCAGTATTCGAATAATAGGTGTATCAAGTTCGTCACTATTAATGGTGGGGGATACAAACTCTATTCAGCTTACTTCACTGTTTGATACTCCTGCCGAATCATTGATTATCGGGCCGTTTGTACCGTTATCTCCAGGAGGATAATTTTCTATGTACCGAACATCAAAAGTAGATTCTCTTAAAGTGGATTCATCAGCGCTGTCTTCAGTGATTCAAATAGGTGATTCAACGTGTATTACTGCTTTTACTCGCGCCCTTGCCGTTCAAAGACAGAAAGAATTGTTTTATTCAAATGAGGGTAATTTTAATTCATATCCCATTTTCTCTTTTCAACTTCCTATTGAGCCAATAGTTGAGCCGATAATTATTGGTTCAACTTCGTTACATCCACTCATTAAAGTAGGTTCCATTGATATAACCGGTATAACTTCCGCTTCTGTTTTGCATATTGGAAGCTCCTGCAACTTTCAAGGGGAATCAAGAACCCTGCATATAAGACAATTAGAACACACTAACGGGAACAGTGAAAAAAATGTTGAGCAAGCATAGGAGGTGGAAAAGATGCCAGCAATTATTGGACCGGTTCAAATACTAAATGTTGGCGGAGGAAATGTTCAATTCGGCGATGCATTAAATATTTCACCGAAAAGTAACTCGAAAACAACTACCGGTTCGGGCGCAGGTAGTACAGGCGGATTGGTTGTAGCCAATAATGGCATTAGTGCAACAAATCATTTTGATACTGATCTAATTGATCAGCCTAATGTAGGAAATAATTAGACAATGACATTCACCAGCAGCTAGAAAAACCGGCAGGGTTCACACCTGCCGGTTTTATTATCGTTCTAATTTTAGTAGATGGGCGCCGTCAAAGAAAAATAAATACCGTTCCTTAATTGGACGCTTATAAATTTGCTCTACAGCTTTTGTATAAAGATCTATTTGGACACGATAACGTTTTTCGAGAATCGGTCTTGCTTCTTCAAAACCGCCTTTATACCGGTCCGTAATCCCGTCTGTTTTATAATCAACAAGAACGAGTCCTTCCTGATCCTCAAACAAACAGTCAATGATTCCTTGCACAAGTACAGGTTCATCCTCACCAGTCCAGTCCTCATATGCTTCGACAGCCGGTAGGGACAAACTGAATGGTACTTCACGCTTTAAGGATGGTGCTGACGTCATCCTTTTTCCTAACGTAGATTCAAAAAACGAACAAATTAATTCAGGTTCAATGACAGACTTTTGTTCTACTGTCAACAATTCTTTTCTGACCATATCATCGACAAGCTTATTGATTGTTTCATGTTCAACAGGCTTGGAAAAATCAATATGCTGCATCACCATATGCATGGCCGTCCCAATTTCGGCAGGTGATAACGCCTTTTCCTGCATAAATCTTGGCCTGTTCATTAATGGCTTTTTAAATCTTCGTAATAGCTCCGTACCACTGGCCTCATCGGATGAATCCTTTTGTCTTTTTATTTCTGAGACTGACTGCTTTGAACGATGGGTTGATGCCCTTCGATATGGATATTGCCACGATAATCTTGCCGCAATTTCCTTTTTATAAGGAGATTCAATCTTGATCGTTTCGCCTTGAATGATTTTATCGAGCCAAGTATTATCAGCGGCGAGTTCTTCCTCATCTAATACTGCTGCTTCCTCTGCTTTTATCACGGCAATTCTCCAGCAGGACGGGTGTTCAATCAGATCCTCGGGGATCAGTCCTGATGCTTTGGTTCCTTTTTCCATCGGCAGTTGGCAGTCACGATGCCTGATGAGCGAAGGGCCAACCCAGTCGAGATAGCTGTCAGCAGAAGCACGATCATAATCCTTTAAGAGCCATTCTGGATGATCCAGCGTCTGCTCCCACTTTGAAAGCTTTTTTTGTAAGCTTTTCACAGATGCGATTAAAAATAGTCTTTCTTTTGCCCGCGTTAATGCCACGTAAAGAACACGCATTTCTTCAGCCAGCGTCTCAAGCTTTTTCTTGCGTTTAAAGGCTAATTGAGGCAGGGATGGATACGTTATCCGTTTATCTATATTCACATATTTTGAAGCAAAACCAAATTCTTTGTCTAGTAAATATGGCTTTTTTAAATCCATCATGTTGAATTGCCGTCCTAAGCCGGCAACAAATACAATCGGGAACTCAAGCCCTTTACTGCTGTGAATCGTCATGATTCGGACAACATCCTCCTGTTCGCCAAGAGCACGTGCTGCACCAAGGTCATCTCCCCGTTCCTGCATTCTTTCAATAAAACGCAAGAAGCGGAACAACCCCCTAAAGGAAGTGGCTTCATATTGGCGGGCCCGGTCATATAATGCCCGTAAATTAGCCTGTCTTTGTTTCCCCCCTGGCAGACCCCCGGCAAAATCATAGAAATGAGTGTCCCGGTACAGCTGCCAAATTAGTGAAGACAAGGAACCCTGCCGTGCCATTGATCTCCAGCCGTCTAACAGCAAGAGAAATGGTTTAACTTTATCGTAGAGTTTTTCATTATCACCTGTCTGTTTGTGCCGGCAAAAGGATGATAAAGCATCATAAAAGGTTCCATTTTTTTCATGAATGCGGATTCTAGCTAGCTCCTCCTCATGCAAGCCGACAATCGGTGAACGAAGGACAGAGGCCAACGGTATATCTTGATAAGGGTTATCGATAACCTTTAATAAGGACATCATTATCGTAATTTCCACAGCTTGAAAATAGCCGGTTGAAAGGTTCGCATAGATTGGAATCCCCTGCTGTTTACATTCCTCGATAATCTGCGGCGCCCACGTCATGGAGCGGAGTAAAATGACGATATCCTTATACATGACAGGGCGTGAACTATTTGTTTTCGGGTTATATACAGAGGACTTGTCAGCGATCATGGTTTTGATTTTCTTTGCCATGACTCTCGCTTCAAGCTGTGATTGAGCAAGTTCTGCCTCATCAAGAACAGCCTCAGTCTCTTCACTGCTGCCTCCCTCAAAATCGCTTTCCTCTTTTTCAAGGTCAATGAGCAGTAATTCTACAGGGTAGGTAACATCTTCAGGATAAGATGCACCTTTTACAAGCTCGGCAGCTTCGTTATATTCAATTTCACCGACATTGACGCCCATTATTTGCTTAAACAAATAATTTGTTCCAGCCAAAACCTCATGACGGCTGCGGAAATTCTTTGCCAAGTCAATTTTTAAGCCGCTCTCATTGCCGTCATCTGTGAATCGATTGTATTTCCCTAGAAAAAGATTAGGCTCTGCCAGTCGAAAGCGGTAAATCGACTGCTTCACATCTCCAACCATAAAAAGATTTCCTGTTTTCTCTTCTTCCTTCGTGACGAGTTGAATAATGGACTCCTGAACTAAATTGACATCCTGATACTCATCAACAAGTACCTCTTTAAATGTATCACGATAGTGCCGTGCTGCCGCAGATGGCACAAGAATACCATCACTTTTCGCAGAAGGGTCAAGTAGAATCTCAAGGCAGTAATGCTCTAAATCAGCAAAATCAACGAGCCCTTTCTCCCGCTTTACGACACTGAAACGTTCAGAAAAGCTTCGTACAAGTCTTGTTAGCGTTTCGATAATCGGCTTCATATCCTTCATATCCTGCAGGAAGCTTTCTGGCTTTCGTAAAAAGAACTCCTTCTGTAGATCCTGCAGCTTTTTCTTTGCTCCATCACGTAATTTTTGCGCATGGTCGATTAGCTCTTTATTAAAATCATCGCCACGGCAGGTTTTCGCGCGGGAAAAAGACCAGTTTTGCATGGCCCGATGTAATGTGTTCCACGAATCCTTACAGGCGGCCAGCATGGCTTCCACAATTTGCAAATCATCTAAAAAGTTCTCTGCCCTTGGCGCGGGTCCTCCCGGCAGTTTCGTTAAAGCCAGCCCTTTTTCAAGCATGCCTTTGACCCCTTCTAGCTGAAGCACCACATCAAACATACAGGATTTCATAAAAGGTAGTTCATTAATGGATACGTTTGTGTCAACATCATACATTTGAATGATGTTTTGCAAATATCGATCCGGATCAGGGTTCGCACGGGCAAAATCATAAAGATCGCGGATAATATCCATCAGCGCGGTATCACTGCGGTCATTTGTAAAACTGTCAACAAGACGGAAGAAATCTTCATTATCCGCTTTACCGTATTCTTCTTCAAATAAATCATCAAGTACTTCATCACGTAATAACTGACCTTCTGTCTCATCGGCAATCCTGAATCCTGGATCGACATCAATCATATAATAATATTTTCGAATGACTTCAAGACAAAAAGAGTGAATGGTTGATATGGATGCCCGGTTTAACAAACTCAGCTGTTTTCGTAAATGGCTGGATGCTGGATCGTCATTGATTGCTTTTTCCAGCGCTTCACTGATTCGATGGCGCATTTCCGCTGCAGAAGCATTGGTAAACGTTACGACAAGCAGCTCATCTACGTTAATCGGTGCTTCTTTTGACAGGACTTTCTTGATCATCCTTTCCACTAATACAGCTGTTTTACCAGACCCGGCAGCAGCGGCAACCAATATATCCTGTCCAGTCGCCATGATGGCTTTCCATTGGTCATCGGTCCATGTTGCATGTTCAGGCTTCGGCGGTATCTTGTTTATTCCCATTTTCTGCTACCTCCTTTCGCATCAGCTCGAGCGCCTCTTCTTTTGAACGAGGAACAAGCAAGCGGTAATGATTTTCTTCCATTGATTCATCGAATTGACAAACTGATTTAAACGAACAGAACGTGCATGGTGTTTTATCCTTCATTTTATAAGGGGAGATTTCCACATTCCCTTCCGTAATGGAATTTCCTGTTTTCACATACATATTACGGACATATTCACGCATATCATCAAAGTCCTGTTTGCTCGCCGTTTTTGAACGCTTTGCCAAGGTTCCATCCTTTTTAATTTCCGCCGGAACCACTTCTGATGAACCTGTATCAAGGCTAAGGTCCATTAACCGAATCGCATGTTCATCACCAAGGACAAGCCCGTTCATTTTAAACTTTTTAAAAATCTGTTCTTCAATGTCTTCAAGCGTTAAAATTTCCTTAGCATTAATTATTGGATTATGAACATGAAAATAGAGGACGCCAGCTGGAATCGCTTCGGATCCAACCAATGATGTTGCATGACTCATAATGATATCTAAATAGGTCAGCATCTGCAGCGCCATCCCATAATATACTTCACCTAAATTTAATTCCTTCGAGCTGGATTTATAATCAAGGATCCGTAAATATATTCCATTTTCGTCCACTGCTTTATCAACACGGTCAATTCTTCCTACCAGCTGCATCTTCGTACCGTTGCGCAGTTGAAAAGATAGGGGCGGAAGTTCGCTCTTTGGACCAAAACCAAGCTCCAAACCGACCGGTGCAAAGCCGCTTACTTTGGCATGTTCACTTAAGATAATCGAAGCGCGGGTAATGATCTGTGCAAGCTTTCTTTTTATATAGGCATGACGATTCGAGCTTAAGAGAATTTCATTTTGCAGCCTTGGCGCCAATGCTTCTACTGCTGCCTTGGCCAATGTTTCCGATTGTTCCTTCGTAAGATCGGCCCAGGTTAAATTATTTGTCATAACCGCTTCCGCGATAAATTTTAATGCTGAATGGAACAGGTCTCCGATATCAGGTGCATCCAGTCGGAAAATTTGCCTGTCTCGTAACCGTAAACCATGCTGAACAAAATGCGAAAATGGACAGCCCTGGAATAACTCCATCCTCGATACACTCGCTTGAATCACATCTCCGTATAACTCATGAGCAACCTCTTCTGAAAGCGGTTTGACAGGGTTTTTGTAGTCCAAGCTTGAGAGAACAAGGACAGCACTTTCTTTCGCACTGCCTGATACATACCAGTTATATACATCCCACCAGAAATCTGCTAATGGATAGTTCCGTTTTTTAAGCTGAAGCTGTGCTGTTAAATACGACAAGCTTCTATTCCGATGTGAAATGTACTCAAGCTGTTCTTCATCAGCCAGTTCTGAAGGGTCTGCCATATAAAGCAGCTCATTATGCCCAGGGAATAAATCCTGCATTCTTTTGATATAAAGAGATGGTATTAATGCTTTTCCTTCTTCATTAGCTAGCGGATAACTGATATACAAGTTTTCTGATGGTGTAACGAAGGCTTTGTAGGCAAGAAATTCTTCATCTAATAATCTTGTTTTGCTTGAAGGAGCTATTTTCAATCCATTTGAAAGTAATTGCTCACGGTCCTCATCGGCAAAAATACCATCCTCGGTAAATTTGGCAGGCAGCACACCTTCATTTAAGCCAATAATAAATGCTGCCTTAACGTCTGAAAATCTTGATTTTTCCAGATCTCCTGCCAGTACTTGATCTATGGCCGGCGGAACAAGTGAAAAGCGAAGAGCTTCCAATCCTGCATCTAGTATTTTTGAAAATGATGGAAGGGTTAGTTCCTCATCACCGAGAATCTCTACAAATTGATCGAGAATATCGATAATCGCATTCCAAGCCTGGTCGTGCTCGCGCGCCTTTACAAGATTTCCTTTCTCTTCTTCAGCAAATTTCCAGTTTTCTAGCTTTGCCGGGATATCTAGTTCTTCCAAAAATAAATAAAGAGCCTCTCCAAGATTTCTCCCTGTTCCGGCTCTTTTCAACCGCCGTGACAATCGTAATATTGGTGCTGTTACCATAAGGCGAAGTTCATTCAATTCCTGTTCTTTACGCTTTTCTCTATCGGTTTGTGCGACATTTTCAAACTCTAATCCCCGAATACGACGGTAAACCCAGCGCTCCCGCCTCGTCCATCTATCCCCTTTAATCCCATACGCTAACACATAGTTTTCAAGGTTATCCATTTGCTCACGAAGCTTATCATTATTTTGTCCGAGTGGAAATAACAGCTCCGTTTTAATGGCACGAAATACCGGTTCATACCGCCAATTCCCATTGATAATTTCGAGAACGGACCGAATCAGCTCAACCAAAGGATGATGCAGCATCGTTCTCTTTTGATCGATAAAATAAGGAATCTCATAATCACGGAAAATTGTTTCAATCAGTTCATGATAATCCTGTCCGTTTCTCATCAACAAGGCTATATCACGGTAGCGGTAATGTTGTTCTGATACAAGGATCTTAATGTTTCTAGCAATTCCCTCAACCTCCGACCTTCTGTTGACCGCTTGGGCAATATAAATTGAATTTGGTTTGTTAAAGGTCCGTGCCGGACGTGAATCAAAATGGGCTTCAAGATGCTGTAATGCTTCATCATTCCATCTTTTAGACTCGTCTAACATCACTTCTTCAACAGATACCCCATTTACAGAAGCGATCTCATATAATGTCCGGCAATTCTCTCCAGTGAGGCGGAATAAATGCAATTCATCCGGAGCCTGCCCATGGAAGGAACGATCAAGTGTTAAGGTAATCGTGACCTGCTTACAATGCTTCATTAACTGCTCGATAATCATATATTCCTGCGGTGTAAAACTATAAAAACCATCTATATAAATTTCAGCCTTCTGCAAATAGGTGGACTCTGCTATTTTTTCAGACAAAAGACGAAAATAATCTTCCGTATCAATATATTTATTTGATAATCCAGCTTCAAAGCCTTCATAAATAAGCTGCAGGTCATGGAGTTTATCCTTTAATGTTTGCTCTGATAACTGGTCCTTTTTTTCGGCCAATTCCCCCGGTTGGACACAGTAACGCTTAAATTCTACTAACATTTGCTCCATTTGACTGATAAAGCCTGTTTTATCTGCTGCCTGCCCAAATAGATGGAGCTCTTCTTTTTTCTCTTCGATAATTTTTTGAATCAGCATATTGATACCAGTGCTATTCAAATGATAGCGGCTGATTCCGCCTGTCTCTTGAAGAATTCTCCAAGCGAGACGAGTAAAAGAGAAAACTTGAGCACGTATCATGCCGCCTAAACCGGGTGTATTAATTAATTGATACTCGGATAAAAAGGTCATTTGGTCAGGTACTAAATAGATCAGCGGATCACCTTCTGGATCATCTGCTAATTTTGTTCGAATTTCATCGAGACAAACTGCGGTTTTCCCGCTGCCCGACCGTCCAATTAATAAACGTACTGTCACTTCTCTCACCCTCTCAAGGTTTTGTCTATTAAACATCTTACCATACCAATAGAAAAATTTATTAAAGGTTATCCTGTTAATTTCTTGTAGAGATTCAAAAAGCAATAAAAAAAGATCCGTTAATTTCACGAATCCTTTTCATTATTTTTTGAATGCATGAACTTTAAAATGAATGCCTTAAAAAGATACAGCCACTTCGTCCATTGGCCAATATCTTAGATTTACTTTGCCAACTACCTGATCAACAGAAACAAATCCAAATTCCCGGCTGTCCCTGCTGCCAAGACGATTATCGCCTAATACAAAAATCATATTCTCTGGGACTGTTTTTCGTCCTGTCAGCTCAAAAAGAGTAAAATTACCGGTCAGCCTTCCGCCAAATGTCTGTTTGCGATATTTTTCTAAATAGGGTTCCTCATACTTTTTTCCGTTAATGAAAAGCTGATCGTCACGATACTCTATTTCGTCACCAGGTAAACCAATGACACGTTTTACATAGTCTTCCTGTTCGTTTGCGTGAAAAACGATCACATCAAACCGATGCAGTTCACCTATTTGATAACCGATTTTATTCACGACAAGCTTATTCCCATCCTGGAGAGTCGGCATCATCGATTCGCCTTCTACAACATAATTCGAGAAAAAAAACATGCGGATAAAAGCAAAAATTACAATACCAATTCCAAACGCTTTAAGCCATTCAATGCCTTCCCTTTTAATTTCCTCCTTCATATGCACCGATTCCTCCAAATTAAGTAGTCCACTAAGGTTGATTATCCTTCTTGTCTCTTGTTTTCTTTGTTCATACTCTTATTTATTTTTACTTCTACCATCTTTCCAACATACCAAAGAATAAATATAACAAGCCCTACGACAGCTGTCCTGAATGGCTGTGTCATCAAGGATTTCAAATCATACCCCACGAAACTAATGGTAAAAATCATCACCAGTTTTCCCGTCATAACCGCTAACATGTACTGATATGTACTAATCTTAGATAGTCCTGCAACAATATTCACAATTGCCGAAGGAGTGAATGGAAAACATAGAAGGATAAATAATGGACCAAAACCATGACGCTCCACCCACCGCATCAGCTTTTGAACCTTTGGATGTCTCTTTAAAAATTGCAGAATCCTTTTTTGACCAAACCTTCTAAAAAATAAAAAGACAAGAAGTGCTCCCGTACAGGCTCCTATCCATGAAAATAAAAAGCCAAACCAAAGACCGAACGCATTCGCATTTGCCATCACAAACAAAAATAGCGGTAAAAAAGGAAGAAATGCTTCAAGCATGGGAAGCAGGATACCTGGAAGCGGACCAAAGGATCGATATTCATGAATTAAGGCCATAATATTTTCAAATGTGAACCACTCTTTTATCATATCAAAATCCATTAATGATAACTCCCGGCTCAAAACAAAACAGAATCTTCACTTTGACATTCCCACCTATTTTCTTATTTCTCTCAAATAACCTTAACTTCATTTTACACCCGGCCCGGATAAATGAAAAAGAATAAAACCTATTTTGCTAAAAATTCTCCTATTGCTTTTGCGTTGGCTTCATTATCTATGGTCAAGACTTCTCCTATCCCATTGATTCTATCCGTATCAAACATACCCTCAACCGGAATCCTAAACGTTTCAATATTACGATTTTCCTTTGATAAATAGTCCTTACCTATATATATAATATCTGACGTATCCATATTTGTATTCACATATGGTTTCATCACACCAACTAATTTGGGAAGCTTTGATAAGGTTTGGAATGAAGCAAATTGACTGGCTACTTCCTTCATCGCCTTTTGCTGGCGTTTCACACGGTCGAAGTCTCCCATTGTATCGTAACGGAATCTGACATATGAAAGAAGATGCGCCCCATCCAGCCGCTGCAACCCCGGTTGAAGCGGGACATCCAGATAAGCGGACATGGCTTTTTCCACTTCAATTTCGACTCCGTTCGGAAATGCTTCATCAATCAGATGGATAAAGCCATCAAAATCAACAATCGCATAGTACTTTACATCGACATTAAAATTTTCTTTAATGGTCTGCCTTAATAATTCAGGTCCGCCAAGTGCAAAGGCAGCATTAATTTTATTTTTCCCATGATTCGGAATATCAACGTAGGAATCCCGCATAATAGAAATTAATTTATAAGAGTGCTTTTTCGGATGATATTGCGCAATCATAATGGTATCTGAGCGGGCACTTTCTTCTCCTCTTGAGTCACTTCCAATTAAAAGAATATTCGTACCGCCATATCGGTCCTTTTCACCATTAAATTCAAATACTTCCTGATTAATCGTTGATTTTTCACCGGCTTTATTTATCCCTTGTTTATATTGAAAATAAGCATACCCAAAGGTAACAGCCATCAGCAAAAATAATCCTAAAACAGTCGTTTTGAGCAGCCTCTTTTTTCGCTTTCTCTTTACCTTTTTTTCTTGTTGTCTTTTATCATATCTCATAGTCAAGTAACCCTTCCTAAATTAGTAACAGCCAAAACACTGTCATTCACTTCACTTTATGCTTTAGATAAGTTAATAGTTTACTATTTCATTTTACCTTAAATTACTTTTTTGGACCTACTAGAATATTTTGATTTGTTATTGAAATAAAGGACGATATCCTTTATGATAATTTAAGAACAAATGTTCCTATATTTATAAGGAGGTTTTGGAGCAATGACCAGAATCCCGGAGTACGATCGAAATATTATGGAGCAGGCAATTTATTTACCTATGGTCCTTACCATATTAAATCGAGACCTTGCAATTGTTAATGCAAGTCCCTTTAAACTAAAGCAGCCCTATGCTGACCTTATTGAGGAAACAATGAAGGCTATTCAGAATGATATGAAAGGTATAAAGCAATACATGAAACAACAAAAACTAAAAGTTGAGCAGGTAAGCCATGATCAAGCTTTTACTGGTTTTCTGTTTTTGTATCAAGGCTATGAAGAACAACATAATTATTTTAATCCCCGTATCCGAAACAAGGTCCAAGAATTGCTTAGCTACTATCTATTTAAAAGATATACTTCTCCAATAACAGTAATAACAACCCAGTAAATTTTCAACTATAGGAAAACAGAAGCATGTTTTTTTACATGCTTCTGCATTCTTAATACTTCCTTATTCTGTTATCAAATCATCATGGCTAACATCATAATCAGGACTATGTTCAGAAGCCTTGGAAATTTGACGACTTCTGGAGATGGTTCGACCATAACCGCCATTTCTCTTATTTTGCATCAGCTTTGTACGTAATAATGCGGTTCTTAACATTTGATTTTCAAAAGTATAGGCGGAGACTGGTAAAATGGCTGTTTTTTTATTTCTAAAATAAACAAGTGTATTTGCAGCATCAACTTTTTCATAATGTAACACATGAACATGCGAAACCCATGCACAACGCTTACTCAAAGGAGATGCTGTTGGAAAAAAGTACAGCATATTTGTGGAATCAATTGTAATGGGGATTTTGTGTGTAAAGCCAATTAATTGTCTGCTCCCTTCTTTACGCCCTTCGTAGCTAGAACAGAATGATCGGCAGCTCATCTTAATCAGCTCCAGCGGCTTTGATGGAGAAAATTGATCGTATTCAAGATCATAAATCTGTGAATATAGTTTACTTCCATATTCCATTGGGAGAATCGCAAGTGTCGAACGACTAATCAGATATTCCTCGTTGATGTCAGGTCTTACCATATAATTTTCATCTCCTTTTATATCAAAGTCAATTACCATAATATCATATATATTCCATTTTCTTCTATAAACTAATTCTAATTTCTTAATTTGTACATATTTGTAAATAAGGCAAAATATTTTCAAAAAATTTTCAAAATTCAGTTGATTAATGGATCGTTATTCCATATAATATAAAAAAGCACCCGAGGTGATTTCCATGAAAGATAATTCTTACACAGAATTGATGAAATCCAGTGCCATGAACAAAAAGAAATTAAAAGAAAACTACATTCTAGACTTGTACATTGAAATGTTCCTGACTGAAATCCTATTAAAAGCAGAGAAAGAAAGTTTATTGGCCCGCATTGACAAAGCCATTGATGAGCGAAATGAAGAGAAGTTTTTCCGACTTTCCGAGCAATTCAGAGAACTTAGCAAACGCTTTGGTACGTAGGTCAGCTGGAGTATTTATTAACTTTAAACCCCTCCATAACTCTCCTATCGCCTGTCAAAGTGAACTGTTCTCCTTTTTCCAACAAAAACATCCTCCTTTATCCTTAAGGAGGATGTTTTTCATGTTACATCCGCTTACTCAGTTAACTTCCTTCGTTATCTTCTGTTTTCATCTGGTTATGTTCATATTCTTCAAGTGTTGAGATGCGCTCAAGCATCGTAGGATGTCCATAAATGAAAAATTTCACGAGATAGGGCGGATTAACTTGGCTCAATCCCGCACGTGATAATTCTTGAAAGGTAGTAATCCCTGCTTCTGAATCCTGTGTCATTTCAATTGCATATCGATCTGCCCTTGTTTCCTGGTACCTAGAAATCATGTTAGTGAGCGGACTGGAAACAAACATAAGCATGGAAATAATCAGCAAGAACAGAGGCAATGAACGAAGATCTGAGACTGCTGGAACTTTAAAGGCCTTTCCATAGCGAATTACCATCCAATTCATCAACTTGGCTGTCAAATATAACCCCGCTAATGAAAATAATAAACTCGTTACAATATTGACATAAATATGTTTTTCTACATAATGGGCCATCTCATGCGCCATGATAAACAGGATCTGCTCATCTGTTAACTTATTTAGTGTCGTGTCCCAAAGAACAATGCGAGCATTTGAACCAATTCCAGTCACATAAGCGTTTAATGCATTCGTCTTCTCCGACATATTCACTTCAAAAACATGATCAGCAGGAATATCTGCCCTTTGTGCCATCTCAAGGATTTCTGCTTCTAGCTCCTTATTTTTTAATGGATAAAAGTCATTATATAAAGGATCAATCACAACAGGCTGCAAAAACGTCATAAATAATGTAAACGGAACTGAAAGAAGCCATGCATACAGCCACCAGCGTTTTGCACTTTTCTTCATTAACCAATACAGCACGGAAACAAGAATGAACGTTATTCCATAATTTATCCAAAAATCAAGTAATTCTTCTTTGAGCCAGGACGCGAAGTTCTGTGTCGAGATATGATAACTTTTTGATAAATGGTAGCTGATATAGCTAAACGGAAGCATGGCAACAAATGAGAAGAATGACAACCATATTAAATAAACAGCCGTTTGCAGCCATTTCTTTTTTACCGTCACTTCAGACCAGTCTTTAAATGCTTTTGACATACCAAGCAATAAAACAAATAAATAAAAAAGCCATTCAAATGGAGTGGATAAAAAATACAATAAATAGCGAATCCTTGAGTATTCTTCACTCAAAAAAAGCTCCCGTTTATTTAAAAACGTAGCAGGATCTGCTTGGGTACCTTGATACTCAAACGGTAAACTTGAATCTGCAAAATAAAACAGATACCAGTAAAAAAATAACCCAAAAAGCAAATACGCTAAAACTCCATATAGACCAATCTTTCTTGCCATTCTCATCCCCCTTCCTTAAAAAGTTTGTACAAACACTTACTATTAGTGTAGTAGAAATACTGCATTTTAGAACATGTTTGTGATTTAATCAAATAAAAAAGGAGTCTGACAACTATGGTCAGCCTCCTAGATTAATACGGCTCTGTCACTATTCATTTTTTCTCCGCGTATCCGCTGAAATTCTTCTAATAATTTTTCAACCGTTAATTGTTTTTTATCTGTTTCATTTGCTTTAAAAATGACTTGTCCTTTATCCATCATGATCAGCTTGTTCCCTAAATCAAGAGCCTGCTGCATGTTATGAGTTACCATTAAAGTGGTCAATTTGTTTTTTTGTACAATTTCCCGTGTCAGGTTTGTAATTAATTCAGCCCTTGATGGATCTAGTGCGGCAGTATGTTCATCAAGCAAGAGTATTTTCGGGTCTGTAAAGGTAGCCATTAACAATGACAGTGCTTGTCTTTCTCCACCTGAGAGCAGACCAACCTTTGCCTCCAAACGATTTTCCAAGCCCAAATGGAGTGTTTCCAGCTTCGTTTTAAAAAAGTCTCGCCGTTTTTTAGTAACACCGATTCGCAGTCCGCGTGGTTTTGTCCTTGAATAAGCGATGGCCAAGTTTTCTTCAATTGTCATAGTCGGGGCAGTCCCGGCCATTGGATCTTGAAAGACACGTCCTACCAACCTTGCCCGATTATGTTCTTGAACGTTTGTAACATTTTTCCCATCGATAGAAACAGTCCCCAAATCCGTAATAATTTTTCCAGAAATAATATTCATTAAGGTTGATTTTCCTGCTCCGTTACTTCCAATGACCGTTACAAAGTCCCCTGGATTTAACTGAAGAGTTAACTCATGAAGTGCTACTTTCTCATCTGGTGTCCCTTCATTAAAAACTTTAAAAATTTGGTTTAAGTGCAGCATACGACTCACCTCGATTTCAATTATGCTTTAAAGACCTGTTTATGTTCAAACGACTGCAACATTCGTTTCTTTTTCCTCTGTTTTTCTTTTCGGTTATGATTAATTTTCGGTAATACTAAAGCAATAATAACTATAATGGCCGTAATTAATTTCATATCTCCCGTTTCTAGAAAATCCACACGTAGTGCCATTGTGACAATCAATCTGTATAAAATGGACCCCCCGATTACAGCCAACGTTGCCCGTGCAATCTTCTTTGCTCCAAATACAGCCTCACCAATGATGACAGAAGCAAGACCAATAACGATCATTCCAATGCCCATTCCTACATCACTAAAGCCGCTGTATTGAGCTACTAATGCCCCTGAAAAAGCAACGATAGCATTTGAAAGACCAAGACCCAATATTTTCAGAGCATCTGTATCAGCTGAAAAACTTCGAATCATCGTTTCATTATCACCGGTTGCCCGGATTGCCAGACCAATATCGGTTTTAAGAAAGAAGTCGATTCCTTTTTTCACTATATAAGCCAATAACAGCATGATAACTAGAATTCCCCATGTCTTAGGGACAAGGTCCCCCAGTCCAATCATTTGAAACAGCGAATGAATACCATCATCAATTTTTAAGCCCTGCCAAAAACTTGTAAGCTTTGTAAAGATGGTTTCCTCCTGCAGGAGCGGAACGTTTGATTTTCCCATAATACGTAGATTAATAGAATAAAGTGCAATCATCATGAGAATCCCTGATAATAAAGGGTTAATTTTTCCTTTTGTATGAAGCAGGCCTGTCACGCAGCCAGCAATAAAGCCAACAATAATTGCAGCTAATGTCGCGATAAAAGGGTTTACCCCGCCAACAATTAACACAGCGGCAACAGATGCACCAGTAACAAATGACCCGTCAACGGTCATATCGGGGAAATCTAATATTCTAAAAGATAGGTATACTCCTAAAGCCATCAGTGCATAAATGGCACCTGCCTCAAAGGAGCCAAAAACAGCGTTAAACATGATATTTCTCCTTTCTGCCAAAACCTAAAGACACTAATAGCATTCATTAGAAAAGCGTCAGCATACGGTACTAAACCACTATTCTTATGAACAAAAGGAGGGGCCCTAAGTAGAACCCCTCTCTATAAAATTACTCAATAAATTCAGCCTGATCTTTCCATTCTTCCTTAAGCTCAACATTCATTTTTTCTGCAGCTTTCTTGTTGATTACTAGTTTTAGATTTTGCGGGTATTGAACAGGTAACTCAGACGGTTTCTTTTCGCCACGTAAAATTTGTGCTGCCAGTAAGCCCGCTTCATAACCGATATCTTCGTAATCAAATCCATATGCAGCAAAGCCGCCGCGTTCAACAGAATCCAATTCACCAACAAACAGCGGCAATTTATTATCCTGTGCAACTTGGATAACCGATTCAAGTGCAGAAACAACGGTATTATCCGTAATGATGTAAATAATATCCGCTTTACCAATTAAGGATTCAGCTGCCTGTTTTACTTCGGCAGATGTAGATACAGTTGCTGTCTCAAGCTCCTTTAACCCTAATTCTTTAATTGATTTTTTAATCGTATCAACTTGTGCGACAGAGTTTTGTTCACCAGCATTATAAACGGTTCCAATTGTTTTATCAGGAAAGTTTTCACTAATGAACTTCACCGTATTAGGAATTGCCTCTGGGTGGTTATCAATTGTGCCTGTTACATTGCCTCCTGGTTCTTCCATTGACTTAACAAGCTGTGCTCCAACAGCATCTGTAACAGATGTGAACACAATTGGAATATCCTTTGTAGCATTAAATGCTGCTTGTGCACTTGGTGTCGCGTTAGCAAAAATTAAATCGACGCCGTCTCCAGCAAAGTTATTCGCGATGTTTTGGACGTTGCTTTGATCTGCATTTGCATTCTGTTCATCAAACTCTACTTTTAAACCTTCGTCCTTAAGCGCTTTTTTGAATCCTTCTGTTGCAGCATCTAATGATGGATGCGTTACATACTGTGAGATTCCAACTTTAAAGGTTTCCTTACTGTCATTTGCTTCATTTCCACTGGTACTCTCATTATTGCTGCAGCCGCTGAACAATAAAGCGCCAACTAACCCAAATGCTGCCAAACTCATTGACTTTTTCTTTCTCATTAACATTTTTATCCCCCTCAATAATAGTATCTTTATTACTCAAACGCTTTTATGCTGTTATGCTTTCGTGTAGTAAATTATAATATTAAAATAATATTATTTCAATCTATTTATATGTCTTTTTAAAAAATAAAATGGATTCTGTCAATTTTCTTTAAAAAATCGCTATAACCCACTTTTCCTTTGTTCAAAGACCACATTCCCCACCACATAACCTCCTCCAATCACTCATTTCAAAAATCTCTATCTTATATATTACACGGAAATCTAATATATTGCATTATTCTTTCTATTCTAAATTAAGCTAAAAGAAGCAGACCCTATTGCCCGCTTCTTTTAGCTGAATGAAGTTAATAGATTAATTTTAAAAAGTCTTCCTTCGTAATATTGCCAAAATAGTGTTTAGTATCTATATCTCTTAATGCCTTTTCCAATGCAGCTTTTTCATATTTAACATCTTTTAAGAGGGTTTCAATATCATGCACATCACCGACACCGAAGAAGTCACCATAGATCTTACAATTTTCAATAACTCCTTTGTTAACCTCAAGTCTTATATCAATGCTGCCGACAGGGAAACGATGTGAATGCTGGAGATTAAATTTAGGGGATTTCCCATAATTCCATTCCCATGTTTGATACCGTTCTTTTGACAGCTGATAAATTTTTTCCCAGTCCTCTTCTGTCAATACATATTCAGGAATCTTCGCTTCACCAGCAAAAATATTTGATAACAATAATTGACGGAATTCCTCCATCGTAATCTTTTCAGCTAAAAACTCGGAAATATTTGCAACACGACTGCGGATGGACTTGATTCCTTTTGATTCAATTTTATCCTTCTTCACTTTCAACGCTGAAACAACATGATCAATTTCAGAATCAAGCATGAGCGTACCGTGGCTAAACATTCTCCCTTTCGTTGAAAACTGAGCATTTCCTGAAATTTTACGGCCATCGACAACGAGATCATTGCGCCCGCTAAGTTCGGCATTCACGCCAAGCTTCTTCAAAGCATTTACGACGGGTTCGGTAAACTTACGGAAATTATGAAAGCTCTCTCCGTCATCCTTCGTAATAAAGCTAAAATTCAGATTACCTAAATCATGATAAACAGCACCTCCGCCGGACAATCTCCTTACGACGGTGATTCCATTATTTTCGACAAAATCAGTATTAATCTCTTCGATTGTATTTTGATTTTTACCGATAATGATAGATGGTTTATTTATATAAAAAAGAAGATACGTTTCATTAATATCAAGGTTTTTTAATGCATACTCTTCGATCGCCAAGTTAATTCTTGGATCCGTAATACCTTTATTATCTATGAACAACATCTCAGACACTCCTTTAAAGTAGACCAGTTCTTATCCTCCCTTTCATTGTTGAATAGAAAGGGATACAATATAAATCGTAGCACAAGGAAAAACATATTAAAAATTCAAGTTTATTCAGAATTTGAACCAAAACTACATAGCATTTTGAATGGAGGCATCCTAATGAATCAAAGATTAACAAACATGTCGAAATGGATGAATCAGAATCAAATTGAAATTTCAATTATTACTTCAACGGAAAATGTCTTTTATTTAAGTGGTTTTTACAGTGACCCTCATGAGCGATTACTAGCTTTAATTGCTTTTCAGCAGGAAGAGCCTATTCTTATTTGTCCGGCAATGGAAAAAGAAGACGCAAAAGCTTCAGGCTGGACCTATGAGATCATCGGCTACAGCGACGTTGAAAATCCCTGGGAAATGGCGCGGAAAGCGATTGAAAGGCGTGTGAATAAAGTCTCAAAGCTTGCTGTTGAAAAAGAGCATATGAACGTAGAACGCTATGAGTCGGTCTCTTCCATCTTCCCGGAAGCAGCCTTTATTTCGGCTGAGGAAATCCTTCGTAATCTTCGCATGATTAAGGACGAAAAAGAAATCGCTAAAATCCGTGAAGCATGTGTATTAGCAGATTATGCAGTTGAAGTTGGCTGCGCAGAAATTAAAGAAGGAAAAACGGAATTTGATATATTAGCTGTCATTGAATATGAAATGAAGAAGAAAGGCATTACGGCAATGTCTTTTGCCACGATGGTATTAACCGGAGCAAACGGAGCCTCACCACATGGCAATCCAGGATTATCGAAAGTAAAAAAAGGGGATTTTGTTCTCTTTGATTTAGGAGTAGTCGTTGATGGCTATTGCTCTGATATTACACGAACAGTTGCTTATGGTGATATTACGGATCAGCAAAAAGAGATTTATGATACAGTCTTAAAGGCCCAGCTTGCAGCGATTGACGCAAGTAAACCAGGAGCTGCCTGTTCAACTATCGATCGAACAGCCAGAAAAATTATACAGGAAGCAGGATATGGAGAATATTTTCCACACCGGCTTGGGCATGGCTTAGGGATAGGGGTACACGAATACCCTTCCTTAACTGAAACGAATCCCCTATTGCTGGAGAGAGGAATGGTCTATACAATTGAACCCGGAATTTATGTACCGAATGTAGCTGGTGTACGCATTGAAGATGATGTGTTTGTCACAGCCGACGGAGTCGAGGTATTAACAAAATTCCCGAAAGAACTGCAAATAATTAAATAAAATAAATAAGGTGTCAGGCACCATAAAAAGACAAAGGGTATATATTTGTCCATATGTGGTGCCTGACACCTTTCGTTTTTATATGGAATTAAGAATACTTTTTACTTCATGATAATCAAGCTGTAAACTTTTTGCTACTTCTTCATATGTAACATATCCATTCAGTGTATTGATCCCCTTCAATAATGCTTCATTATCAAGACAGGCTTGTTTAAAACCTTTATTGGCAATTTGAACAGCATATGGGACCGTCACATTGGTTAAAGCAATAGTTGAAGTCCGGGGGACAGCTCCCGGCATATTGGCAACAGCATAATGCACGACCCCGTGTTTGATATAGGTTGGATTATCATGTGTGGTAATTCGGTCGGTTGTTTCAAAAATACCGCCTTGATCAATCGCGATATCAACCACAACAGATCCAGGACTCATTGATTTGATCATTTCCTCCGAAACGAGAATAGGTGCTTTTGCCCCTGGAATCAGGACAGCACCAATAACAAGATCTGATTCCTTCACCGCTTCTGCTATGTTGAATGGATTGGAAATAAGAGTAGAGATTTGTGAGCCAAAGATATCATCCAGCTGCCGCAAGCGATCAGGATTGATATCGAGAATGGTCACTTCCGCTCCTAGACCGACTGCGATTTTAGCCGCATTTGTGCCTGCTACCCCTCCACCGATTATAGTCACCCTGCCTCTTTTTACACCAGGTACTCCCGACAGTAAAATACCTTTTCCGCTATAGACTTTTTCCAGAAATTGTGCCCCCACCTGTGCTGCCATTCTGCCTGCTACTTCACTCATCGGCGTTAATAACGGAAGACTTCGATTATGTAGCTGTACTGTTTCATAGGCAATTCCAACAACCTTTTTATCCAGCAGAGCTCTTGTCAGCTCCGGTTCCGGGGCAAGATGTAAATATGTAAACAAAATTAAACCTTCTCTAAAATATTCATATTCGCTCGTCAGCGGCTCCTTAACTTTCATTACCATGTCCATTGACCAAGCTTCTTCAGCAGTTTCAACAATTGTTGCCCCAGCATTTAAATATTCTTCATCACTGAAGGCAGAACCAAGTCCTGCACCTTTTTCAATATAAACCTGATGACCCTCATTGATTAAATTTACAACCCCTGCCGGTGTCATAGCCACGCGGTTTTCATTATTTTTTATTTCTTTCGGAACACCGATACGCATACCCATTGGACCTCCCATTCAATTTATTTTCATATATCTCATTTAATTATAAATATAAGTTACCCTTTTTTTCTGTTACGGTTTTCCTAATTTTCTACTTCTATCAACTTACTCTCTCCATTTTAAAAGAATGTATTTATTCATATATTTTTCTAAATCTTTTTACAAATATTCAATTATTTTCATGTATAATAAAAGTATAAGGAGGGATTATTATGACACTAACGTATAAAAAAATCCTTGTTGCAGTAGATGGTTCAAAAGAAGCTGAATGGGCATTTAAAAAAGCGGTTGCGGTTGCAAAAAGAAATGATTCAAAGATTGTCATTGCCCATATTATTGACACCCGCACCTTTGCCACAGTCGAGGCATATGATCGCACGATTGCAGAAAGAGCAGAACTATTTGCAAAAGAGTTAATGGAAAACTATAAGAGAGAAGCAATTGATGCAGGGGTCAAGGACGTCGAATATGTTATTGACTATGGCTCTCCTAAAGTAAAAATTCCAAAAGATATTGCGAAAAAGCATGAAATTGATTTAATCATGTGTGGTGCTACAGGCTTAAATGCTGTTGAGCGTTTCTTGATTGGAAGCGTTTCCGAACACATCACACGCCATGCCCGCTGTGACGTATTAGTTGTTCGCAGTGAATCCGGAGAAGTATAAATATAAAAAACCACGCTATTTTTATACAGCGTGGTTTTTTTATGATTATTTAGCTTCTAAACAATTCTTAGCTTTTTCAAGCGCAATTTTTATTTGTGCAAAACCGGTGCCGCCAGCACTGTTTCTGCGTGCAACAGCCGTTTCCGGTGCCAACACTTCATAAATATCGTTTTCAAAAAGCTGACTTGAGTTTTTAAATTCATCCATTGATAAGTCACTTAGGTAGCAGCCCTTTTCAACACAATGAAGAACAAGCTTTCCTACTACTTCATGCGCTTCCCTGAATGGCATTCCTTTACTTGACAAATAATCAGCAAGCTCCGTAGCATTTGAAAAGTCCTGTTTTGTCGCTTGTTCCATATTACCTGTATTGACTTTCATCGTACGGACCATTCCCGCAAAAATTTTCAAAGATCCGGTAACGGTTTTTACAGTGTCAAACATACCTTCTTTATCCTCTTGCATATCCTTGTTATACGCAAGCGGCAAGCCTTTTAGAACAGTCAGTAACCCAAACAGGTTTCCGTAAACTCTTCCTGTTTTACCGCGGATTAATTCAGCCATATCCGGATTTTTCTTCTGTGGCATTATGCTGCTTCCTGTTGAGAAGCTGTCATCAAGGTCAATAAAACGGAATTCCTGGCTGGACCAAAGAATAATTTCTTCACTGAAGCGTGAAAGGTGCATCATTAAAATCGAGCTTGTAGAAAGAAACTCGAGAATAAAATCGCGGTCACTGACAGCATCCATACTATTCTCATAGATCCCATCAAAGCCTAAAAGCTCTGCACTGTAATGACGGTCGATTGGAAAAGTTGTCCCTGCCAATGCTCCAGCACCAAGCGGAGAAATATTAATTCTTTTAAAGCTCTCTGTTAAACGCTGCTTATCACGTTCAAACATCCAGAAATAAGCCATTAAATGATGGGCAAACGAAATAGGCTGTGCTCTTTGCAGGTGTGTATAACCAGGCATAATGGTTTCCACATGCTTTTCTGCCTGTTCAAGCAAAGCATGCTGCAATTCAGCAACTAATTCAATAATAACCGTTACCTGCTTACTCAAATATAGATGCATATCTGTCGCTACTTGGTCATTACGGCTGCGTCCTGTATGAAGCTTTCCACCGACAGGACCGATTAGATCAGTCAGCTTGCTTTCTAGATTCAAATGGATATCCTCTAATGCTACTGAAAATTCCAATTCATCATTGGCTGCTTTTTCTTTTAGAGCTTCAAGACCCTTTTTAATTTGCTGGGCTTCATCATCAGTTAAGATGCCTGTTTTGGCAAGCATCGTCACATGGGCGATGCTGCCAGTAATATCTTCCATAACTAATTCTTGGTCGAAAGGGATGGAGGCACCAAATTCATCGACCCATTCTTCTGCTGTTTTTGTAAATCTTCCGCCCCAAAGCTTTTTCACGCTTTCACCTTCTTGTTTTTTTGCACGATACTTTGAACTTTTGTAGGAAGTCCCCATAATTGAATAAATCCTACTGCCGCAGTATGATCAAATGCATCATCAGAAGTATATGTTGCTAATTTCTCATCATATAGAGAGTACTCTGATTTTCTTCCTTCAACAATAGCATGCCCTTTAAATAGTTTTACTCTTACTGTACCAGTGACAAATTTTTGTGTGTCAGCAATAAATGCTGCTAAAGCATCCTTTAATGGTGAGAACCATAGACCTTCATAAATAATTTCTGTTAATTTTAATTCAATAATTGGTTTAAAGTGCGCTACTTCTTTCACCAATGTTAAATCTTCTAATTCTTTATGGGCTGTAATAAGTGTCATAGCAGCAGGGCATTCATACACTTCACGTGATTTAATTCCAACAAGACGGTTTTCAACGTGGTCGATTCTTCCAATCCCATGCTTACCAGCAAGAACATTTAAATCTAAAATCAGCTGTGCTAAAGAATCATATTTCTTTCCATCTAAGCTTACAGGAACACCTTGCTCAAAGCCGATTTCAATGATATCCGGTGTATCAGGTGTATCTTCGAGTTCTGCTGTTAATTCATAAGCGTCTACCGGTGGTTTTGCCCAAGGATCTTCTAAAATTCCACATTCATTCGCTCTTCCCCATAGATTTTGATCGATAGAGAATGGGCTGTCTAAATTAATTGGAATCGGAATATTCTTTTGTTTTGCATATTCGATTTCTTCTTCCCTTGACCATGCCCATTCACGAACCGGTGCTACAACTTGTAAATTTGGATTAAGGGCTTGGATTGAAACTTCAAAACGCACTTGGTCATTTCCTTTACCTGTACATCCGTGTGCAATCGCAACTGCACCTACTTCTTCAGCTACCTCTACTAGCTTTTTAGAAATAAGCGGTCTTGATAGAGCAGATACAAGTGGATATTTTCCTTCATATAATGTATGAGCCTGCAAGGAAAGAAGCGCATAATCTTGTGCAAATTCTTCTTTTGCATCAATAATATAAGACTCTACAGCTCCAACCTTTATAGCTTTTTCTTTAATAAACTCTAGATCTTTTCCCTCACCAACATCTAAACAGCAAGCAACAACATCATACCCTTGATCTTTTAACCATGTAATTGCGACAGATGTATCTAAACCACCAGAATATGCTAGTACTAATTTTGGATTTGCCATTAAAAATTTTCCTCCTCGATATATAACGAATAAATATTCATTTATTTATATTTTTATTCAACGTTTATGAATAACACTTTAACAACTTTTCTTAAAAAATTCAATAGTTATTTCTTAATTTCGCATAAAAATAATTATTTTCGTATTAAAAATCAGAAATGAAAGAGACAACTAAAATTATGTGGTAAAATTTATATGAATCTTTTGATAAGTTAAATAGTTAACGAATCTAGTGACTTCATATATAGGAGGAGCAAATAATGAAAGAATATTTTGTTTTTGACGAACGATTAGGGATTCAATTGCCTTCAATTGAGCTTGAATGGGATGAATTATCAGATGAGTCTCAAGAGTCCATTTTGCTATACTGGGAGAATATTCGGGGGGCAATTCCTGACCGGATTATCCATCTTGAAAAAATCATCAATCAGAAGCAAGCACAGTTGAATGACGAAGCTGACTTCCAGCTCTCCTGCCAACTTAATAGTGAAATTGCTGAACTCGCATCGACCATCAATGAATTATGGCTTTGGTTTCGCCTCAATCAAAACATCACTGATAAAATGCACCAATAATAAACCAGGTGTCAGGCACCGTAAAAAGACAAAATCATTATATTTGTCTTTTTATGGTGGCTGACACCTATAACTTTATGATAAATCCTTTTTTAATTCTCGGACCACATGACCAAGTTCAGGGAGAATTAATTTATTTATTGCCAGCTTCACAGCCCCTGATGAACCCGGTGTGGAGAACACCGCTTTATTTCCAATGACTCCGGCTGCTGCACGGGAGAGAATCGCTGCCGACCCGATATCCTCCTGGTAACTGAGCATCCTGAATAATTCTCCAAATCCAGTTATTTCTTTATCAAATAATGATTGAACCGTCTCTATCGTTACATCTCTTAAGGCAATTCCCGTTCCGCCATTTGTCAAAATCACATCGATATCAGGATCTAAGCTGCCCTTTAATACGGCTTCCCGAATAGGCTCTTCCTCATCCTTCACAATGACATAATCCCCTATCCTGTGTCCGGCATTCTCAAGCAGTTCAATCATTAACTTCCCGCTTTTGTCTGTTTCTTTGTCTCTTGTATCACTAACTGTTATGACTTTACAAATAACACTTTTTTGCGCTTGTTTTTTATGCTCTTCAATACTCATTTGTACTCTCCTTTTTCTTTAACAAATATCTCATCTGATAATACTTATGAGCAAAGTCAGTAACTTTTCTTGTTAATTGATAATTGACCCCGGCACCAATAGCCATGCTAATAAAGGGAATTCCTTGAATAAGCTTTTTCCTAAAAATCATAATTGCTATTCCCTTTAATCCTTGCTTCAACAGCTGTTCCACCCAGGCAAGATTAGCGATTTCCTCTTTCCCTTCATAAAAATAGCCATCGTGCTGGATATCATTCATTAATTCCTCCCAGCCCTGGCCCTGCATGCGTATAGGAAGGATTGAGATATTAAAGACCTTTAAAGCCGTCATCATTTCATATGGTGTATTTACTTCAATTCCATATGTCATTGCTATTAACTGCACAATCCGCATATTAATCACAGCCATCCCCGGAATATCAACACCCAGTAGGATGGTTCCTCCGGTTCCTGACATGCCTCCTTGCGCAAACGAGTAGAGGCGGTGCCTGGCAATATGCTGCCCTGCTATATATTGCAATTGATCGATTGATAGTGATTGCAAGTCCTCAATCGTTTGTATGCCTTCGTGAAATATTCTTCCACTCTCAATGATTCTTTGCTTTGCATCCATCTGAAGTTCAGACCCTTGAATAAAGGCGTGAAGATGAAATAACCAATTATCAAGTGATGAGGAAAACTGCTCTCTTGTTTTTTCCGGTAAAAGCTGAAAAGAGCGTTCAATATACTTATCATAAACCAATTGAAAATCATTCGGCACATACCTGTACATCCGATTTTCCCATTCACGGATCTCTTGATATACTTGTTCTTCCCGATCTGTTAATGTCACAAAAGAACCCCCTAACTTACAGCACCGTTTATTTTGTATCAGTATACCATAACTAATTAGGAAAATCTTAGAACTGCCTTGCACCTTCAATAAAAAAGCAACCCCTTTCCTGCAGACAAGTGCAAGAAAAAGATTGCTTATTACTACTATTATTTACTTAAGCGAACAACGTCTCTTGCAATCATAACTTCCTCATCTGTAGGAATCACCATTACTTTAACTGGTGAGTGCGGGTAGTTAATAAAACGCTCATCTCCGCGCAGATTATTTAAAGCAGGATCCCAATAAACGCCCATAAATTCAAGACCGTTCAGCACGCGGGCACGGATTGTCTCACTGTTCTCTCCAATACCTGCTGTAAAAATAATTGCATCAACCCCAGACATACGCGCAGCGTACGCACCGACAAAAGCATGGATACGAGAAGCAAATACTTTAAGGGCCAGCTCGGCTCTCTCATTGCCTTCAGATGCTTGAAGCTCAATGTCGCGAAGGTCGCTTGAGAATCCAGAAAGAGCAAGCATACCGCTCTTTTTATTTAAAACATCTAATACTTCATCCGCAGATAGTTTTGTTTTCTCCATAATATATGGAATAAGGGCAGGGTCAATATCACCGGAACGAGTTCCCATTGTTACACCGGCAAGCGGAGTAAAGCCCATTGATGTATCAATCGAGTGTCCGCCTTGGATGGCTGTAATACTTGCACCATTACCTAGGTGACAAGAAATTAAACGAAGCTGATCAAGCGGTCTTCCAAGCATTTCAGCAGCACGCTCAGATACATATTTATGAGATGTACCGTGGAATCCATATTTACGAATTCCATAGTCTTTATAGTACTCGTAAGGAACACTATATAGGAAAGAATCCTCCGGCATAGTTTGGTGGAATGCTGTATCAAATACTGCAATCGCAGTAATATTTGGCAGAACCTTTTGGAAAGACTTAATTCCTGTCACGTTTGCAGGATTATGCAGCGGTGCAAGCTCTGATAGCTCTTCAATTTTTTGCAGAACTTCAGGTGTAATTAAGACAGAATCTGAAAATGCTTCTCCACCATGAACGACACGGTGCCCCACTCCTTCAATCTCTGATAATGATTGAATAATACCAAGATCAGTAAGCTTATTTAGTAGAAGTTCAACAGCAACGTTATGATCAGGGATATCAGTTGTTTCCTTAATTTTTTCACCATTAACAGTAATATTGAAGACAGCATCATTTAACCCTATGCGTTCAATTAATCCTTTAGTAATTACCTCTTCGCTTGGCATTTCAAATAATTGAAATTTTAAAGATGAGCTGCCAGCGTTGATTGCAATGATTTTAGCCATATTTAAAAACGCTCCTTTATAAAACATGTCATTAGTACTGA
Organism: Niallia oryzisoli; assembly: GCF_036670025.1. Lineage (NCBI taxonomy): Bacteria > Bacillati > Bacillota > Bacilli > Caryophanales > Bacillaceae > Niallia > Niallia oryzisoli. Next base: position 4,661,676 of record NZ_CP137640.1, read on the forward strand.
GTCAATTGGATAATCAATAAAAAAAATTAATTGTTATTCGATACAACGATAGTTTATCCAATTAAAAAAATTAATATCTCCAATTTCTCATTTAATCATTGAACGACAAGTAATTCAAGGAATACTTTTACAAAAATGGCACACAACTAAAAGTAATTATTTTCTGATATTTCGACAAATTTCCACAAAATTTATTATAAACTTTTTCTATAGATTGATTACTTTTTATTTTCAATCAACCAGCGATCAATTTTCGCAAGAATTTTTTCTACTTCATTTCCGTTTGAGAAAGAAGGCATATTAACTAATAATACCTGTTTTGGAGGCTCCAGAGTGTCTTCCTTTTTCTGCAGAATTAGAATGCTTTTTGCCGATTGTTTATTCTTAAACATCGTTTCAGGTAATTGAATAATACCTTGAATATGGACAGACTTTTGGAAATACTCGTGGAGCTTTTTCGCCTGCGCCGATTCAAATAAACCGTTCGGGATAATAAAAAATAAATAGCCTCCAGGTTTCACATGACGAATACTTTGCTCAATAAACAAATGATGAGCATACGAATGTCCTTCGTCAGCCTTCAATTCATAGTCTCTTGCTCTAATATCATTCGGGTAATAGCCGACAGGCAAATCGCTTATCACTGCATCGACTGGCTCAACGAAAAGAGGCTCCAGGCTGTCTTGGTTAAAGAAATCGATTGGATGCTCCTGCAAGTTGGCATTTATATAAGCTAATTTAATGAGTAAATCATCTATTTCGATTCCAACCCCTTGGATTGTTTTATTCATTTCCTGATTCATAGCCGCTGTTAATAAGTTTCCCGTACCAACTGCAGGGTCCATTAACCGATAAGCTTCCTTTTTGACGAACTTATGTAGTAAATATCCAACGAACATCCCCACGGAATCAGGGGTCATTTGATGATTAGGCTGCGCACTTTCCTTCATTCCTTTTAATATCGCTAATTGGAACGATTTTCGAATTTCCTCTTTCGTAAATTTCGTTATTTGACTATCTTCATAGATCTTTTTCAATCTTTTTAACGTCAGCTCACTCAATTCGTCCTGTAGAACGGATTGATGAAACAAATTTTCTCCTGTTTCCGCTAACGCTTCTAAGTAACTGACATTTAATTCTTCTTGTAAAAGAATGGCCGTATCATTGATGATCGTAAACAATTCTTCAACCGGAGTGGTTTTCACAATATTTTCCTCCTGTTTCTAGTCTCTTTTCCTATTTTAGCGGGGTTTATTAAGATGTACAAGTTAGCAGGCTAAGAAGACAACAAAAAGCCAGCTTATAAAGCTGGCTTTTTCTGATATTGTAAACGAATTATTTTGCTTGCTTTGCAGCTTCAAGTGCTGCTTCGTAGTTAGGGTGGTTTGTTACTTCACTTACATATTCTGCATATGTTACTGTGTCGTTTGAATCCACAACAAATACAGCACGAGCTAATAAGCGTAGTTCTTGAATCGCAACACCGAATGCTTCCCCGAAAGAAATGTCACGGTGATCTGATAATGTTTGAACATTTTCGATACCTGCAGCTCCACACCAGCGTTTTTGAGCAAATGGAAGATCAACACTTACCGTAAGAATTTTTACATTGTCTAATTTAGAAGCTTCTTCGTTAAAACGACGTGTTTGTGCATCACATACGCCAGTATCAAGTGATGGAACAACACTGATTAAACGTACGCTTCCTTTTGTATCTTCTAAAGTTACTGGTGATAAATCATTAGCCAGTACAGTAAAGTTAGGTGCTTTATCTCCAACCTTTACTTCATTACCAATTAATGTAACTGCATTTCCTGCGAATGTAACAGATGCCATAATTATTTCCTCCTATAACAATTTATGTACATTGTAAACTATAACTTTTCAAATTAACTTTTGCAACAAATATGTATCGAAATTCAAAAAAAGGAAAAAATTCAGTGAACAGCCAAAAGGAAAGGTTAACTCCCTAATTAGAAAGTTAACCTTATTCATATCAAAACTCTAATTCCTGTTTTTGTTGGTTATATTCATTTGATTGCTGACCGCCGGATTGATTACCGGGGTGTTGATTGTTGCCGGACTGCTTTCCGGATTGATTGTTGTTATCTTTATTGGACATCATTTGTTGGATTTTATCTACCGCCTGTGGAGCGAGGTCTAGAATCCGTTCATATAAATGAGTACTTTCATCAAGATGTACCATTTTCACTCCATGGGAGTTCACAATTAAAAAGGCAATCGGTGTAATCGAAACACCTCCGCCGCTTCCGCCGCCAAACGGCATCTTTTGCTTTTCTCCTCCTTGGTTTCCACCGCTGCCACCATTTTCCATATTAAACTCACTTCCGCCGGCAGCAAAACCGAAACCAACCTTTGAAACCGTTAATATTACACTGCCATCAGGGGTTTCAACCGGATCCCCAATAATAGTGTTAACATCAATCATTTCTTTTAAATTTTCCATTGCGGTCGTCATTAATCCTTGAATTGGATGATCGGACATTGTTTACTTCCTCCTCTTCTAGACTGGTTTTGTTTTATCATTTGACAAGGCGGATAAAGGCTTTGTCTTAAACTGAGGTCGTCCGCCTTTCCAAAATTTAAGCAATTTGATTCCTGCTACCATAGCATACCCGATTCTAAATTGAAGCATACATTTAAAAGATGTTTGTGTAACAGCCAGTTGAAAGTGAGGCTGGACGGTCATTTGCGGCATAACATGAAGCTTAAAATAGCTGCTGATAATTCCGATAATGCCCCCTTTTACAGTCCAAGCTGCACCTGTCAGCATCCCTGTCAGTGCCGCATCACCGGTCCCGAGAAGCGTATTCCACTCCAATTGGGTGATTTTTACTTTTTTCAAAAAGCGGCGGATAATTTTATGTAGTGAGACCACATGCAGTAAAAGTAATTTATAATCTTTGAAGCTTTCTAAAAGATCTTCAGGTGTAAATTTTTGTTCTCCCTTTTTCATTGTTTGCTCTTTTTCCCCTGACTCTATTTTCCCTTTTGCCACTATTGACGCTGAATCGTCATCTATTTTAATAACTGGAATATCTAATTTATATTTAATTAGTCCGAACAAAGCTCTAAATTCTATTTTTAATGAATCATCATCGCGGGCATGAAAATAGTTGATCATTACTTTTATCTTTGTCATGATGATGAACACAAACAGAAGCAGGATAACTAAACAAACGACCAAGATCCATTTCAATTTGTTCACAACCTTTCAGCCTTTTATTATTGTCAAAAAAAGGCATAAATAAACCTGCCATCTTCTGATGACAGGTTTTAGTTATTTCTTTATGAACGTTCATGAACAACCGTTGTATCCGCGAATAAATCATGAATCCCTTGTCTTTTTGGTAAAAAAGCAACCACAACATATAATATAAGAATACTGCCTGATATAAAGCGTCCGATCCATTCACGAAACATAATCGTTGACCAGCTTAATTTTTTATCATCAAGTGAAATGACCTTTAATCCAAACACCATTTTCCCAAGTGTTTGACGAAAGAATTTGGTCATCAACACAAAATAGCCGTAGAATATAACAGCAGTCAGTATAGAAACAGGTGCAAACATACTTGGATCACTAATTTTCACATCCAAGGCTCTGAGAATTGGATATACGAGAATTCCATTTAAGCTGGCGATGACAAGTAAATCAAGTAAATATGCCCAGAATCTCATCCAAAACCCTGCATATCGATAATCAGTCTTTACATCTTCTGGCAGTTGACCGGCGATATCTGCCCCTTTATCTCCATTTTCTATTTGTCCGGAATTCATCTCTAATTGTGCTCCCTCTTCATGTACATTTATCCTTTTATCAAGGTCTTGTTGATTTGAATCCAATTTCTACACCCCCTATTCTGCGTACAAATACATTAATCGTGGTGAATTCCGCTGTGATAATAAATTCATTAATCCGGCAAGTTCAACATCATCCTGCCCCATCAGCTGACGGGCACTCATCGAAAATAGTGAAGCAATGCCAAGATCTTCTGTATACTGAATGACTTGTGCATCTTTTAATTTATAATCTTTCTTCATTGCATCGACAACATCTTCAAAATATCCAAAGTTATCAATTAAATGTAAATCTTTCGCCTGTCGTCCATCATAAATTCTGCCATCTGCAATTCTTCTTACTTCTTCTTCCGAAATATCCCTGCCCTCTGAGATGACTTTCACAAAACCGTTATAAGAGCTATTGATCATTTCCTGTAAGATGGCTCTTTCTTCATCTGTCATGTCTCTTGAAGGACTCATAATGTCTTTAAATTCACCGCTCTTAATCGTTTCGAACTTGACACCATATTTTTCGGCGAGCCCGGCATAATTGATGCCCTGCATGATCACTCCAAGTGATCCGGTTAATGTTTCCGGACTGGCAAATATTTTATTTGCTGGTGCCGAAATGTAATATCCACCAGAAGCAGCCATGGATCCCATTGATATGTAAACTGGTTTTTTCGTTTCTTTTTGAATCTCTACAATTTTATCATGTATTTGCGCGCTCTCAACTACTCCGCCACCGGGAGTATTGACTCGAATAATAATCCCTTTAACAGCATCATCCTCCTTGGCATAATCTAAATTTTCAAGAAAGGTTTGATGATTGTAGCCAGCTGGGGCAAAAATAGGTGAAGTATCCCCGGTATCCTGGATCGTTCCATTCACATCCAGTACAGCAATTTTTTTCGCCACATTTCCTTCTTCAATCACTTCCTCCGTTAAGAGTCCACTTGTCGGATTCATCCATTCATCCATCGTAGTTTGAAAGTCTTTACTAAAAATCGTTGTAAAAGTATTAATGACAACTGAGAAAATAAATAGTGCAGCTGCAATCCCCAAAGCTGCCCAACGTTTTCCATTCACTTACTCGTCCTCCTTTAATTTTCGGTTACTTGTATTACGAATAAAACCATGAAATGTTTCACAACAAAGAAATAATTAGAAAAATTCAATAAATTTTAGTACGATAAGAAAAGGGAGGGATCATGATGACAGAGCGCCGTAATCTTTATTTTTTCCACAAAGAAGAGCCAATGATACGAGAAAAAATAGACACTATTCGTAAACTAGCAATCGAGCTTGGTTTCACAATGGTTAATGATTATAAAAAAGCTAATGTAATTGCCTGTTACGGCGGCGATGGAGCCTTTTTGCAGGGTGTCCGCAGAACCGGGTTTCGTGAAGATTGTTTATATGTAGGGATATCAACTACAGATCATTTAAGCCTTTATTGTGATTTTCATATTGAAAATACACAAGAAATGATTGATGCAATGACATCACAAGTGATTGAAGTCCGCCGCTATCCAACGATTGAAGTGACGGTTGATAACCAAGCCTCTTTTTATTGTTTAAACGAATTCAGTATTCAATCTAATATTGTCAAAACCTTTATCATGGACGTATACATTGACGACCTTCACTTTGAAACATTTAGAGGAGATGGACTTATCGTATCTACGCCGACAGGCAGCACTGCTTATAATAAATCCGTTAACGGCGCAGTAGTAGATCCGCTGCTTCCGTGTATGCAGATAACAGAGCTCGGTTCATTAAATAACAATCAATTTAGGACACTTGGATCTCCTTTTATCTTAAGCAATGAGAAGATTTTAACGCTGAAGGTAGCCAAGGAAGGAAATGAACATCCAACAATGGCAATGGATAATGAGGCACTTAGTATTCAACATGTTGAAAAAATACAAATCAAACTAAGTGATAAAAAGATTAAAACAATCAAACTCAAGCATAATTCATTTTGGGACAAAGTAAAAAGAAACTTTTTATAACGAAGGCTGCTCCCGCAGTCTTCGTTATAAATATTAACGTTAAGCCTCCTTAATACTTTTCCTTTTCTGCTTTTCACGCTTCATAAATTTTGTGTTTGATAAAGAGTAGATGATTAAGGCAAACCAAATAAAGGAGAATGCGATCATGTGCCCCGTTGAAAAATGCTCTCGATAAACAAATACACCCAATACCAAACTGATCGTCGGTGCAAGGTATTGAATGTATCCGAGCATGGACAGCGGAATCCTCTGGGCGCCTTTCGCAAAATAGAGAAGCGGTATCGCTGTCGCCGCACCTGATAAAATAAGGAGCAGGTCTGTTTTTACAGAAACTGTCAAGAATGTGTTCGTTCCTTGCGAGAATAAATAAAGGATATAAATGAATGCAATAGGTGTGATCACCAACGTTTCTAATGTTAAACCAATTGATGAATCTACTTTTATCATTTTCTTTGCTAATCCGTAAAAACCGAACGTAAAGGCTAATGACAATGAAATCCATGGCAGCATTCCATATGATGCAGTTAAAATGATTACGCCGATACTAGCAAAAAAGAAAGAGACATATTGCGCTGCTGATAATTTTTCTTTTAACACGATCATTCCAAGCAATACACTGACAAGCGGGTTGATATAATAACCCATACTCGCTTCAATAATCTGGTCATGATTAACTGCCCAAATATAGATAAACCAATTACAGCTAACCAGTACAGATGCTGTTGTTAAAAATACGAGCTGCTTCTTATTTTTAAATAAATTTTTTAATGTAACGATAAAGCTCGACCACTTTCTTGTGATGAGCAAGACAGCAATCATGAAAAGAAAGGACCAGACAATTCGGCTGGCCAATATTTCATCCGCTCCAATCCCATCTAACAGCTTCCAATAAATAGGTAATAATCCCCATATTAAATAAGAAAAGGCGGCATAAATAACCCCCATCTTCTCCCCTTTATGATCCATTTCCATTACCTCTATTCTATTATTTTAAAATAATAATTATAAATGAGAAGATAAATTGTGACAAGAAGTACATATTCTAAAATTTGAAGTTTAAACAACTAGAAAAGCAGGCTGCCACTGCGCCTGCTCCTTCCTCCACAAATTACATAAACCTTTTCAATTCCTGATTTCGCAATTCAACACGACGGATTTTTCCTGAAGAAGTTTTTGGTAAATGTTCAACAAATTCTATTCTCCGCGGGTATTTATAAGGTGCTGTCATTTCTTTCACATGACGCTGAAGCAGCGTTACAAGTTCGGCTTCATTTTCCTTAACCCCTTCTTTTAGCACGACAAAAGCCTTTACAACATTTCCGCGGTCTTTATCAGGACTGGCTACAACTGCACATTCTTTGACTAATGGATGTTTAACAAGTGCATCCTCAACCTCAAACGGTCCAATCGTATACCCTGAACTAATAATGATATCGTCACTTCTGCCTTCAAACCAGAAATACCCTTCTTCATCCTTCTTAGCCCTGTCGCCTGTCACATAATAATCACCGCGATATTGTGCCATTGTTCTTTCAGGTTCCTTATAATATTCTTTAAACAATGCTGGCGTATCCTTATGGACAGCTATATCCCCTACTTCTCCGACTGAACAAATCTCACCAGCATCATTAATGATTTCTACCGTGTTGCCTGGTGTAGGTTTACCCATTGACCCCGGCTTTAACTCCATATCCTTCATAATCCCAACTAAGAGAGTATTTTCAGTTTGACCATATCCATCCCGAACTTTGAGATCAAAGCACCGTTGAAATGTTTCAATCACTTCACGATTCAACGGCTCTCCAGCAGAGACAGCACTGTGTATATTTGACAAATTATAATCACCTAAGTGATCAACCTTTGCCATCAAGCGGTACTCCGTTGGTGTACAGCAAAGTACATTCACCTTATTTTTTTCAAGCAGCGTTAAATACTTCTCAGGTTCAAATTTCCCATGGTACGCAAAACCGGTTGCACCCGAACCTAGTACAGCTAAGAACGGACTCCAAATCCATTTCATCCACCCAGGACCTGCAGTTGCCCATACGATGTCGTTTTCATTGATACTAAGCCAATGCGGTGCAGCTGTTCTAAGATGGGCATAGGCCCACCCATGTGTATGTACAACGGCTTTTGGATTGCCTGTTGTCCCTGATGTATAAGATAAAAAGGCCATATCATCACGGCTTGTATCAGCCATTTCAAGCTCAGCGGAAGCTGTTTGCATTTTCAGATCTAACCGTTCCCAGCCTTCTTTATCATTGCCGATAATAAATTTAACTATCTGGTTCATTTCAGCAATCGGCTCAAATTCATCCGCATATGGATAATAGCTGATTACCCCTTTCACACCACCATGCATAATGCGGTATTGGAGATCTTTCGTTCGAAGCATTTCTGAACTTGGAATAACAACAAGTCCTAGTTTAAGGGCGGCTAAATAAACCTCATAGGCCTCAATTAAGCGTGGGATAATAATGAGTATTACATCGCCTTTTTTTAATCCTTTATCTAAAAATACATTACCAATTTTATTAGCACCAGACATTAATGACTCATATGAAATTTCTTTCGTTTCACCATCATGACTTTCCCACTTAATAGCAATCTTTCCTTTTTGTTTTGCAAAACGTTCCATTTCTGAAACAAGATTGTACTGTAACGGTGCAATCAAATCTTCACGTTTCATGTTATTCGCCTCCAAAATCATCTATTTTCCATCATATCACATTTTAAGCAATTTTCTAAGAAAAACTTCAACCAGATATTATGAGTAAGTACTAAATATAATTGCATTTCTATAGTGATTGCACAAATTAAAAGGAGCGGGATTGCTCCCACTCCTTGTAGCCATCTTCTATTTATTTTTTATTATTGTTGAGAAAATCCAGCCATTTGTTGTTGAGCTGTTTGTACTAGACGCTTAGTAATTTCTCCACCAACAGATCCGTTAGCACGAGAAGTTGTATCAGCACCAAGGTTGACACCAAACTCAGAAGCAATTTCATATTTCATTTGGTCAAGAGCTTGTTGTACCCCAGGAACTAGTAATTGGTTTGAGTTGTTGTTGTTTGCCATGTGATATCACCTCCTTGTGATAATAGAATGTGTAGTATCACATGACTTCATTCAACTTTCCCCTTGGTAATTTGTAGACCTAATGTAAGAAAATAGAAACTTTTGTATTAAAAAAGTTCATCGAAAGCATCGATTTTATTTTCCTGCGGTTTTATGTCGATTGTTTCGATATTGGCAACTGCTTTTTGAATGTAGGGCTCAAAGTCAATATAACTTTCATAATGAATAACCTTATCCCGTTTCGGCTTTGTTTTTGGAGAGGCTGGAACAAAAATCGTACAGCAATCCTCAAAAGGTCTAATGGATATGTCATGTGTATCAATGGATTGGGCAATTTCAACAATATCAGACTTATCCATCATAATAAGCGGTCTTAAGATTGGTGTGTTCGTCACATCATTGATGGCAAACATGCTTTCAAGTGTTTGACTCGCTACTTGACCGAGACTTTCTCCCGTGACAATGGCAAGTGCTTCTTGTCTTTCACGAATCCTGTCTGTGATACGGAGCATCAATCTTCTCGTTGTCGTCATTGTATAATTTTCTGGAACCTGCTTATGAATTAATTGCTGAATTTCGGTAAAAGGAACAATATGCAGGCGAAAATGTCCGCTAAAGGAAGCTAATTTTGCTGATAAATCAATGACTTTTTGTTTGGCACGCTCACTCGTAAATGGGGGACTATAAAAATGGACGCCTTCTAGTTGTAATCCTCTTTTCATTGATACAAACCCTGCAACCGGACTGTCAATACCACCCGAAAGCATTAACATTGCCTTTCCGCTTGATCCTGCCGGAAGCCCTCCTGCACCTTGGATCGTTTCACAGGATATATAGGCCGCCTCTGGTCTGATTTCGATTTGCATATTTATATCCGGTTGTTTGACGTTAACCGTTAAATTCGGGACATTTTGCAGGATATGAGAGCCAAAAACATGATTTAATTCATTCGTTTCCATAAAATACGTTTTATCTGCACGTTTTGTTGTGATTTTAAATGTCTGACCTTCTTTGTATACCTTTTTGAAAAGATCAAGTACAGCAGCCTTCATTTCTTCGATATCTTTACTCGTTTTAATCACAGGACTGAAAGATTGAATCCCAAAGACACCCTTCAAGCGTTCAATAATTTGACGGCCATCTTCTCCATTTAAGATGACGTACGTACGGTCCCTCGTACTCCTAATGGATACATTGGGAAATTCATGTAATGTACCTCTTATACTATTTGCCAATTTCTCAATAAATTTACTGCGGTTTCTTCCTTTTGTGGAAAGTTCTCCGTAGCGGATTAAAATGCGGTCATAGTTCATATTATTTCATTACCTTTCTTAACTCTTCGATCGTTTCCTTTATTGCAGAAAGCACGGTATTAACTTCATCCATTGTATTCGAATAAGACAAGCTTAACCGTATTGCACTGCCAGCTCTTTCTTCCTGGATACCCATCGCTAGAAGTGTGCTGCTGGTTGTCTTCTGTTTCGAAGAACAAGCGGATGTCGTCGAAACAAATATCTCTTTTTCTTCAAGAGAATGAACAAATACTTCAGACTTTAAATGAGGTATAGAAAAATTCAATATATGTGGTGCGGCATGTTTTTCAGGAGTGTTCACGACAGTCCCTTCTATCTGTGACAATCCATCCCGTAAACGTTTAGAAATCAGGTTTAATTGACCTAATTCCTGTTGTTGTTTTTCTAGGATCATACGTAAAGCTTTTGCTAAACTCACCGCTCCGGCTACATTCTCTGTTCCGCTTCTCAGATTCTTTTCCTGACCTCCGCCATTCAATAACGGATTTATTTTAACTCCATCGCGAACAAACAGCAAACCAGTCCCTTTAACACCATGGAACTTGTGGGCTGAAATAGAGCAAAGATCAATATGGCAATCATTTATGTTTAACGCTACTTTTCCAATTCCTTGAACATGATCAACATGAAACTTTATTTTCGGATAATGCTTCAATAATTGCCCAATCTCTTTTATAGGCTGAATCGTTCCAACTTCATTATTAACATGCATAACGGACACAAGAATCGTATCTTCACGAATCGCATTCTCAATTGTTGTGACATTGATTCTTCCATTTGAATCAACCGGAACTTCCGTCACATCAAAACCAAAGCCCTCCAGCTGTTTAATTGACTCCCGGACAGATGGATGTTCAATATTTGTCGTGATTAGATGACGTCCAAGTTTTTTATTGGCAAACGCGGTACCTTTAATAGCTAAATTATTCCCTTCCGTACCGCCGGAAGTAAAATAAATTTCGTTGGACTGTACATTCAAGAACTTTGCCGCTTGCGCTCTTGCCTGACTGAGCAGCTTTTCAGCCAGCCCGCCAAAATTATGTAATGATGATGGGTTGCCAAAATACTCGGTAGAAACCTTTACAAAAGAATCAAGCACTTCTGGAAACGGCTTCGTTGTGGCACTATTATCAAAATAAATCATCGTTTTTCTTTCTCCCTTTCGTTACGGATCACCTAACTTAAAATGTTATCATAATCATTGGATTTTGGAAAATAGTATTAATATGAAAAAAAGCCTGCTGTTATCAGCAGGCCTTTTTCAAATTACACCTCTAAAAGTTCTTCTAATCGTTTTAATGCGCCAGGGTCTACTCTTTCAATCGCAGCAGATGCAACTTCAAAGGCCTCTTTGTATTCAAAGGATCTGAATAGACTTTCTGCCTCTTTTAGGGCTTTATCGACAGAAGCATATCTGCTTCTGTAACGGTTTCCGTATTGGATAACCCGCTCAGCAAGCTTAACCATCTCAAAAAGTTCTTCCGTCTCTTTTGTTACTTTTTCAACCGTTAGAACCGCTAGTTCTAAATATTCCTGAACAACCGGAATATCCAGCGGCTTATCATTCAACTTTTTAATGACATCTTTAATGCTGTCATGTGCATCTTCTAGTAGATCTTTAAAGTCCTCCGAAACACCGGGAACATTACTGTTAGATATCAACCGAATGGTTTCGGCTACCTTTTTCTTGAGATCTTTTACTTTATCTCTTGCAGCTAATTCTTCTTTACGTAATGCCAGCAACTTCTGGCTAAAGGCAGCTTGTTCTGCAACTAGTATATCTAGCATTTCTTTAACCGCTGTCATATCCATGCTCAAATGTGAATAAGCTGTCAGGTTCTCGTCCATTTTATATTCCAACAGTTCATATCGTTTAAATAACTGATCGAGCTGTTTTGCTAAAGATTTCACAACTTCTAAATCAGCATCTTGAAGATGATAACTTTCTTGAACATGTGCAATTTCGTGATTTAATTCACTATTTACTTTTTTAGCAGACTGGAGCATATCCAAAATTTCTCGATCCCGTTGACTGATTTCATGCTTTGCCATTACTTCCTTTTCGAGCAGATCATACACGGTATCAATACTTTCTTTCCAATTCACTACTTTTTCCTGAATTTCTTCCATATCCGATACTTCTATTTTGCCGAAGGTTTCTGCTAATTCAAGTGAGATTCTTTCTACTTCTTTTTCGGCTTGAATATGGTCAAGTACATAGCCTTCTGTATGCATTTCTTTATATCCTTCTGTTAATTCATGTAATTGAGAAGGAATAGTTGATTGACATTCCATTAATAAATTAGGAATAATTTCCATATCCCTTTTTGTTTTTTCTAAGCAATTATGGATAGAAACGACAATTTCCCGTGCCTGTAAATAATTGCCGTTCGTCGTTTTTTCATCAAAGTCGCTAAACTTCTTTGAGACTTCCTCTAGCCTTTTTTCAAGACTCTTTTCCATTTTCCCAAAAGAATAGCGGTGCGCCAGCAGCGTTTTTTTACTTTCTCGGTATACTTCCTTCAAATCTTCAATTTCAAGGCGATTCTTTTCCTCACTGCCAACCAGCTCTTGTAGTTCATCCAGTAATTGTTTCATTTTTTCTTCAATATTTTCTAATACTGAACTGATTTCCGTTTGGACAACTTTTGCTTTTTTAAAGCGATATTTATCAATATGCTCTTCTGCATCAAACAGCAATTCTTCAAGATCCGGCAGCTGAACTGTAATAATTTCATCCCAAGTGTTTCGCCATCGTTCAAAACGTTCTTCTGTTTCACCGTTCATATTTAACTGCTTAACCTTTTGCAACTCATCTAGTACAGGGCGAGTGGTAATGTCAATTTTCCACGATTCTAGCCGATCTGTCTCCTTATAAAATTTTTTCTTCATAAAAAACCCCGCTAGGAATATACAAATTAAAACTGCAATTCCTCCGATTATGTATTCCATTGTAAGCCCCCTGTTCTATAACGAGCTGATTCTATTTTTTATATAAATTTTTTTTTGCAATTTGTATGATTCATATCCAAATAATGCCTAGCATTATGACAATCATGAAAACTAGCTTTGAAGTGGATTTAGGAAGAAATATGAAGAGCCGAGGTTATATATATTTCTATGTGAGGCTCTGTGCATGTTCTTTTCAATGTTTTTATGATACCATGTAAACGACGATTTTTGACTATTAAAATTTAATTTTTTGTAGAATTATTTAACTGACTTTTTTCAACCAACCATAAAAGAATTTTTTACATATTTCTGAAAACATTATCTATATTAACACAAAAATACAAAAATTTTAAATAATTGAACTTTTTTGTGAAGATTAAATATTGGGGGATTAACCATGGTTAAAAAAGATGGACATATTCATACTCCATTTTGTCCGCACGGATCAAATGACCACTTTGAAAAGTATATTGAAAGAGCGCTTTCACTAGGGTTTACAGAGATTTCTTTTACAGAGCATGCACCCCTGCCGGAGGGATTCAATGATACAACGCCAACGAAAGACAGTGCTATGTCCTGGGGAAATTTGGACCATTATTTCGAAGAGATAGAGCGAGTTAAACTGCTGTACAGGAACAAAATTCAAATTAATTGTGGACTTGAGGTCGATTTTATTGAAGGATTTGAAAGAGAGACGACCGCTGCCCTTAACAAAATTGGCACAATGCTCGACGATGCAATTTTATCAGTACATTTTCTGAAACGCGAGGGACAATATGATTGCCTGGACTATAGTCCACAGGGGTTTGAAGAAATGATTTCTATCTATGGCTCTGTCGAAGAAATCTATCAAAAGTACTATGAAACCGTAAAACTGTCTATCGAAGCCGATCTAGGCACCTTTAAACCAAGAAGAATCGGTCATATTACCCTTGTTCATAAATTTCAAAAGCGTTTTCCCTTTCATGGTGATGAAAAAAACGCCCTGTTACAGTTATTAAAAATAATAAAAAAAGAAGGCTATGAACTCGATTATAATGGTGCTGGAACAGCAAAACCATTATGCCGCGAGCCATATCCCCCTGACTGGGTTATACAGGAAGCAAATAGATTACAGATTCCGCTTGTCTATGGATCTGATGCACATCAATCGAAAGAACTAGGACAAGGCTATGAGCGTCTCCTATCAGTGCCGCTCTAAAATATAACGAAGACTTCCGCCGCCTGCTTGTTTTTGTTTCGATCTTCGCACCGGAACATTCTTAAGAGTTAATGGCGGCACAGCTTCGTTGTATTGTTTTAATGTTTTAGAAGAAGGAATTAAAATGCCCTCAAGCCAGCTTGTAATTTCAAGAATATATTTTTCAGCAAAGTACTTTTCATGTGGAAATAGATGAAGCACTTCAGAAATATATTGACTATTTAAAAATGGCATAGATAATAAACCCTTTAATTGAATAATAAAAAAGTTGATATTCACCTTTTTAAATTCCTGATGGGATATCCCCTTTTCCAAAATTTCCGAAAGCAGATAACGCTCTTTTGTCAGATAGGTAGACATCATTTCACGGACCACTTGAGTATCCAGTGATAGCTCACGGAGAATAAATCGCGTTAAATGTAAATTCATGCTTTGGAAATGAACAATATTCTGAACAACCTTTTTTATACAGGCAAATGCATCAGCCTCAAGGACTGCCATCCCTTTTTCTAACTCCTTTAAATATTCCTCATAGTAATGCGTAAAACAATATTCTAAAAGACCATTTTTATTTTGAAAATAATAGGCGATATTCGCAACATTAACCTTTGCTTTTCCAGCAATGTCTCTGACAGACGTACCTTGAAATCCTTTCGTATTAAACAAGAAAATAGCAGCTTGGATTATTTCCTCTTTCGAGTTTTTTTTCATTATAAACCCCTCACTATTAGTGATTTTATCAATATTGGGCGAAAGTATTCTATCTATAAGAAAATTCGCTCTTCAGCCCTGCAATCCTTTAAAAAAAACTCGACAAATACGAATGCAGTTCATGCCGTTTCGCTAATATAAAATGATCCATTTCGTCGTTTCTGTAGAAAAATGTATCTACCTGATATTAATTTTCGGAAAAAGAAACAACTCCTGAGTTGTCAGGAGTTGTTTGATATTGTTAAGAGTCTTGTCTAACCACTTTATTTTTCCCTGTTTTTTTCGCCAAATACAGTGCATTATCGGCACGTTTAAATAAATCTTGATAGTTATCTTGAACCTCACTTTTCCAGCATGTAACGCCGCAGGAGATCGTGACAGTTGGATTTGTAGATTCTCTTACCCGTTGGACTAACCTTTCAGCAATTTTCACACCAGTTTCAATCTGCACTTTCGGCAAGTAGATTGCCAGCTCTTCACCACCCCAGCGGGCACCAATATCCGTCCCGCGGATATTGGAATGAATAATTTTTGAAACTTGAATAATGACTTCATCACCAATTTGGTGGCCATATGTGTCATTTATAACTTTAAAATTATCGATATCGATTAATATGAAAGTCGCACCTTCATCCAATTGCATAGATTTCTGGATCTGCTCATCAAGATACATTCGCGAATACAATTTCGTTAAATGATCAGTTACTACTAATTTCTCAAGTTTTTCTCTTAAAAGTGTATTCGTAAAGGCTAATGTTGAATGATGGATGAGAGAAAGGAACAGCTTATACGTGTCAAATGAAAATGCATATGGGTCATGGTGCAGAACTAAAACAAATCCATTCAAAACATTTGATTGACTCATCGGCACCGCCATTGCCGATTTATAAGTCGAAAGTTGGGTTGTTTCGGAAGACAATTTTAAATCACCGATAAATAATGATTCCTTCTCTTTAAGAAGTCTTTCTTTGACATACTTAATATAGGGTTTAGCCTCATCGGTAAAAAAGAAAGAAGTACTTCCCTGTTGTACATCATTTTGCGTTTCAGCGGAAGAAAACTGTATAAAACCGACTTCTTCAGCTGCGAGTGATTTGACAATTTGCTTTGACATGTAGAACATGGTTTCAGTAAGCCTAAGATTAGAATTTAAGTGATGACTCGTTTCATTAATCAATTGTAAGTCTGCTATCAACCGCTTAGACTGCTCATAAAGTTGAGCATTTTCAATGGCTCCCCCGGCTGTATTGGCAAGAACCGTAATAAATTCAACTTCATTTTTTGGAAAAACAAGAGTGTTTGGCGACGTAACTTGCAGTACCCCGTAGACACCTTGTTTCCCTTTTAACGGTGCATACAAAATCGATTTACGCTCTGTTATAGAAACCTCAAATTGAATGGTTCCGGTCACATACGATTGCATAATTTCCTTATTTTTACTAGTATAATTAAATTCTTTAATTGGTAATCCTTCATAGCCTTTATGATCCTGCGAAAGAAATAAGAAATAGGTAAATGTTGGATAGACCGCCTGCAGGGAATCAATAATTTCTCCAAGGACAGATTTCATATTCATCGTTGAATGGACCTTTTCCGTGACCCGGAATAGTTGTTTGTAGCGCTTTTCCTCTACAAACAATTTGGTTAGTTTTTGAGCCTTTTGCAAGAAAAGTCCACATTCAACACTTAATTTTTCAAGAACCTGTTCGGTTAATTGGGAAAATAATTGACCTTCTTTTTTTAACACAAGATAGCTTTGAATACGTTCGTTATTTCTCAGAGGGATTAATAAGTCATAGTGGTTAAAAGCGTGAAACTGAAAGGGCCTTCGGTATAGTCTCATTTCTTGATGATCTTCATAGGAAAAATGAATCGCAACAAAGTTTCGTTTTACTTCTGAATTTGTTGAAGCCTCAACAACCAATTGTTGGTTTCGTTCATCATAATGATAGAGCGTCACCTCTTCAGCGTGCATTAGCTGCTTAATCGTTACGAGCATATCTTCTAAGATCGCATCATATTGCAATTGATGATATTCTGTTGAGATTATATCAAAAAAGCGACTTTTTAAATTCAGAATAATACGTTCCCCGAGCAATTCCATAATAAACCTCACCTAGTTTTTATCCTGATCTATTTTTCACTGCAAATAGTTTCCTTAGGCTATATTATACATGCATTTAACTGAATTTACCAAATGAAGAAATCATGTCGCTTGTCTTCATTATAAGTTTCCGTCTGTTTCCCTAAACCAGCCTTGACATTTATATAACAATAATTATATAATAGCCTTTGTGTAAAATATGCAGCTAATGTGAATACTTTTTTGGCATCATTTTGTTCCTCAGGTTGCACTAAGACGGTGTATTGAGTAACCCTTGCTGCAGGGCGAAGGTACATGAAAACAAAATGACTAAGAAAGATCTCACATCTGTTTTTATTTTACCAAAAATAAAAACATAGAGGAGGAGTCATTCATGGCTCGTTATACAGGTCCAAGCTGGAAACTGTCTCGTCGTTTAGGTATCTCTTTAAGCGGCACTGGTAAAGAATTAGAAAAGCGTCCTTACGCTCCTGGACAACATGGTCCAAACCAACGTAAAAAACTATCTGAATATGGTTTACAATTACAAGAAAAGCAAAAGCTTCGCCATATGTATGGTGTAAACGAGCGTCAATTCCGCAATCTTTTTGATAAAGCCGGAAAACTTGCTGGTATCCATGGTGAAAACTTTATGATTCTTTTAGAATCTCGCTTAGATAACGTTGTTTACCGTTTAGGTTTAGCGCGTACTCGCCGTCAAGCTCGTCAGCTTGTTAACCACGGTCATATTCTAGTAGATGGCAAACGCGTTGATATTCCTTCTTACCGCGTTCAACCTGGTCAAACAATCGGTGTTCGTGAAAAATCACGTAACCTTGACATCATCAAAGAAGCAATCGAAGTGAACAACTTTGTTCCTGATTTCTTAACTTTTGATGCTGATAAACTAGAAGGTACATTCACTCGTTTACCAGAGCGTTCTGAACTTCCAGCTGAAATTAACGAAGCATTTATCGTTGAGTTCTACTCTCGTTAATGATACGTTTAAAAAACCTTGCCAAATCGGCAAGGTTTTTTATTATGATTAATATTTGATTAAGTAATATTTCTTTTTACCGCGGCGAATGACTGTGAACTGTCCTTCAATCCGGTCTTTGGCTGTAACAAGATAATCCGTTTCTGTTACGCGTTCTCCGTTAATAGACACAGCCCCATTTGTCACATCTTCACGTGCCTGTCTTTTGGAAGGAGCAATTTTTGCAGCTATTAATAGCTCAACAATATTGATTTCTTCCCCAGAAGTATGCTCATAGGATGGGACGTCTTTAAAGCCTTGTTTAATTTCAGCTGCTGTTAAGTTTTGAATGTCGCCATTAAATAGTGCGTCTGTAATCTTCATTGCCTGCTCAAGTGCTTCCTGACCATGAATTAACTTTGTCATCGCTTCTGCCAATGCTTTTTGCGCTTTACGTAAATGAGGCTCAGTCTGGACAGATGCTTCTAACTCTTCAATTTCTTCTTTTGATAAGAAAGTGAAAAACTTCAAATATTTGATGACATCCGCATCAGCAGTATTGATCCAGAATTGATAGAACTCATACGGTGAGGTTTTTTCAGGGTCAAGCCAAACAGCTCCGCTTTCTGTTTTACCAAATTTTGTTCCATCTGCTTTAGTAACTAGAGGAATCGTCAATCCAAATGCTTTTGAGCCTTCCGGTGCCATTTTTCGGATTAATTCGAGACCTGTTGTAATATTACCCCATTGGTCACTTCCACCAACCTGCATTTTACAATTATGTTTCTCATAAAGGTGTAAGAAATCCATCGCCTGTAAAATTGTATAGGTAAATTCAGTGAATGAAATCCCTGTTTCAAGTCTGTTTGCAATTGTATCCTTTGCCAGCATATAGTTTACACCGACATGTTTTCCATAATCGCGTAGGAATGTAACAATATCCATAGAGCCGGCCCAGTCATAGTTATTAACCATAATTGCCCCTTGTTCGCCTTCAAAATCGAATATATGGCTCAATTGTTTCTGGATGCATTCAACATTATGCTGAATTGTTTCAGTTGTTTGAAGTTTACGCTCCTCACTTTTTCCACTTGGATCACCGATCATCCCTGTAGCCCCGCCGACAAGTACGATTGGACGATGTCCATGCTGCTGGAACCGTCTTAGGGTTAGAAACGGTAATAAGTGACCGATGTGCATACTATCTGCAGTAGGATCCACACCGCAGTATAGTGAAATTTTTTCTTTATCCAATGTTTCTTTAATACCTTCTTCATCTGTCTGCTGGTAGATAATTCCTCTCCATTGTAAATCCTCAAGTAAATTCATTTTGTTTTCCTCCTTAAAAAATAAAAAGCGTCCCTGCAAACATGCAGGGACGCAAAAATATGCGCGGTACCACCCAAATTGGAGAATTCATTCTCCCACTCAAAAAGATAACGGATTAACCGGTCACTAGTACTAGAAAAGCGAAACTATCTTGCCTAAAAATCCGCTATTTTTCTTAGTGAAAGCTCAGGGCGGTAATTCATCACTTCTATTTGCACCAGCTTACAGCAGCCGCTGGCTCTCTTTGGCAGGGATAGAAGCACTACTGGATGCCCGTCTTAGCCTTTACTTATTAATTAGTAATATTGCATTTTTATCATAATCAGCAAATAATGTCAAATACTATCATGAAAGTTCCGCAAATAGCAACAATCTTTTCGTTTTCCATTCCCTGTTTATGCTATAATGAAGGGTGATTTTGGAGGGGATTACTAAATGAAAATAGAAAAGTCGAAATATAGTGATAAATTAAAATCATTTATCCAACTGTTAAAGGACAAACAAACAGTTAAAAAAGCGCGGATCACCTACCAGGTACTCTGGAATCTTGTTCTTATTTTTATAATCGTTATTGTACTTGGTATATCTTTTGCAGGTGGTCTTGGTGCAGGATATTTTGCTTCATTAGTTAAAAATGAACCAATACGCTCTTATGATAGTATGAAAAAAAATATCTATAATTATGAAGAAACCTCCGAACTTTATTTCGCTAATGATGTTTATCTCGGTAAGCTGTACACTGACCTTGAACGGGAAGAAGTAAAGCTTGAGAATGTATCGCAAGATTTGATTAATGCTGTTGTAGCTACAGAAGACGAATATTTTTACGAGCATGGCGGAATTGTACCAAAAGCTATTTTACGTGCGGTCTTTCAAGAGGTGACCAATTCCTCCGTTCAATCAGGCGGAAGCACTCTCACACAGCAGTTAATAAAAAATCAAATTTTAACAAATGAAGTGTCGTTCGAGCGGAAAGCAAAAGAGATATTACTGGCCCTTCGACTTGAAAAGTTTTTCTCAAAAGAGGAAATCCTTGAAGCCTATCTAAATGTATCAACGTTTGGCCGTAATTCTTCAGGCAGAAATATTGCCGGTGTGCAATCAGCAGCAAAGGGTATTTTCGGAAAAGACGTAAGTGACTTGAACTTACCACAGGCCGCCTTTATTGCCGGACTTCCTCAAAGTCCATTCGGATATACACCATATACGAATGGCGGAGAAATTAAACAAAATCTTGAACCCGGCATATCAAGAATGAAAACTGTCTTAAATAGAATGTATACTGACGATAAAATTACGAAGCAACAATATGAAGAGGCCATTGCCTATGATATTACAAAAGATTTCATTACCATTCATGAAAATCCAATCGAGCAATATCCCTGGGTTACAATAGAAATTGAAAAACGTGCGACTGAGGTAATGACCTATGTTCTTGCAGAAAAAGACGGCATTACAAAAGAGAAGCTGGACGCAGATGACGTACTAAAAGAAAAATACACGGCTCTTGCGGACAGGGACATTCGACAAAATGGTTATGATATCCACAGTACAATCAATAAAGATATTTATGATCGCTTTACAGAAGTAGTTAATAACTTCCGATATTACGGAAACGATAAAACAAAAACATACACAGATCCTGAAACCGGTGAAGTAAAAACGGTTAGTGATCCAGTTGAAACCGGTGCGATTTTAATTGAAAACAAAACTGGTAGAATTATTAGTTTTGTCGGCGGTCGCGATTATAACCGTGAGCAGACCAATCATGCCACAAGCGCCAAACGATCAAATGGATCCACAATGAAACCATTGTTAGTCTATGCTCCTGCTTTTGAACAGGGTACGCTCTCACCAGGCAGCATTTTACCTGATGTTCCATTAAAATTAAATCCTGGCTCAAGCAAACCTTGGCCTACCAACTACGGGGGCGCAACTCACGGGCTTGTAACAGCCAGAGAAGCATTAGCAAAATCCTATAATATTCCTGCTGTTAAAGCCTATGTTGATATTATTGATACACAGCCTGCACAATATCTAGAGAAAATGGGCTTTACCTCCTTAACAGAGGGCGACTATGTTAACCGATCAGCGGCATTGGGCGGCTTGACCAAAGGTGTTTCTGTCGAGGAAAATACAAATGCTTTCGGTACTTTCGCTAACGGCGGTCAATTTATTGATGCCTATATGATTGAAAAAATTACCGATAAGGAAGGAAACATTGTCTACCAGCACCAAGTAACACCAGTTCCGGTATTCAGTCCGCAAACCGCCTATTTAACCTATGATATGTTACGAGATGTAATCAGCGGCGGTACCGCTACTTCAGTAAATGGACGCTTAAAATTCAGCTCGGACTGGGCTGGTAAAACAGGTACAGGACAGGACTATAAAGATTCATGGTTTGTCGCAACAAATCCAAATGTATCGTTTGGAGTTTGGAACGGCTATGATGAACCTAAACCATTAGAACTCAGTTATAAAGGATTATCATATGGTGTACGTAATATCTATCTATGGGCTGATTTAATGAATGCAGCCTATGATATCGCTCCAGAATTGGTAGATCCAAGTGAAACGCTCCCAATGCCGGAAGGAATCGTTACCAGAACCTTCTGTGCTGTTTCCGGAGGGATTGCAACTGAGGCATGCTCAAACGCCGGACTTGTACGTACTGATCTTTTCAACGCAAAGTTCGTACCTACCAAATCGGATAATAGTTTTGAAAGCGGAAGATTTGTAACAATCGGTGGTAAAAAATACTTAGCGCTCGATTCTACACCTTCTGAATTTGTCCAATCAGGGGTAATATTAGACTCTGCTGCAATTCAAAAAATGCTGGGAATCTCAGCAAACCAATTAGCCTCGTATAGCAGCGGCTTATCCAATGCAATCGTGCCAAATGCAAGCCTGAAGGACAACGGCAGTGCTCCTTCAGCTCCAGGTATTTCATTATCAGGCAGTACGATTACATGGGGAAGCAGCTCTGAATATGATATTGTCGGTTACAGAGTCTATAACGGAGGTCAAAGAGTTGGAACGATTAAAGTAGACGGGTCCCATTCATTCCAGGCAGGTATCGGCACGTATTATGTCACTGCTGTAGATATTGCCGGGAATGAATCAGCACCATCCAATTACGTGACAGCCGGGCAGCCGCCTGCAGAGCCGGTAGATTCCGGATCAACTGACGAAGCTGTTACAGAGCCGCAGCAGCCTGCAGCTCCCCCGCCTGCCCCTGAAACAGGAGAACAAGGTACTCAAGGAACAATAGCACCTCCTGCACAGTAATCGATAAGAACAAATGAAAAGCGGGTATCCCAATAGAGTGGGACACCCGCTTTTTTGCTGATTAATCTTCCATTGTCGATAGATCACCTGTTGGTAAATTAAGCTCCCATGCTTTTAACACACGACGCATAATCTTACCGCTTCTAGTCTTCGGCAATTTATCGCGGAACTCAATTTCTCTTGGTGCCGCATGTGCCGCAAGTCCCGTTTTAACAAATTGGCGAATATCGTCAATTAACGCTTCTGAAGGCTCATAGCCATCCATTAACGCAATAAATGCTTTAATAATTTCACCACGGACAGGATCAGGTTTTCCTATTACACCAGCCTCTGCAATAGCCGGATGCTCGAGGAGTTTACTCTCAACCTCAAATGGACCAACACGTTCACCGGCTGTCATGATGACATCATCTACACGGCCTTGGAACCAGAAATACCCTTCTTCATCCATATAAGCAGAATCTCCAGATACATACCAATCTCCAGGCATAAAGTAAGACTCATATTTTTCTTGATTATTCCAGATTGTATACATCATGGACGGCCATCCCTTTTTAATAGCAAGATTGCCCATCCGATTTGGAGGAAGCACGTTTCCTTGATCATCAACGATGGCAGCTTGTACACCAGGAATCGGTTTACCCATTGAACCAGGCTTCACTTCCATGCAAGGATAGTTACAAATAACTTGTGCACCTGTTTCAGTCATCCACCACGTATCGTGAATTCGCAAACCAAATACCTTCATGCCCCAACGGACTACCTCTGGATTTAGCGGCTCACCAACGCTCAAGATATGACGTAAATTAGATAAGTCAAATCGCTTCACAACTTCATCGCCGGCACCCATCAGCATCCGGAAAGCTGTTGGAGCACTGTACCAAACAGTAACACCGTAATCCTCAAGCATTTTATACCATGTCTCAGGATTAAAACGACCGCCTACGATTAAATTTGAAGTACCTGTCAGCCATGGTCCAAAAATACCGTATGCTGTACCAGTAACCCAGCCTGGATCGGCTGTGCACCAATAAACATCATCTTCTTTTAAATCAAGAACCCATTTTGCTGTTTGGTATTGCTGAATCATTGCATTATGAATATGTAATACGCCTTTTGGCTTACCAGTTGAACCAGATGTATAATGAAGCAGCATACCATCTGTACGTTCAACCCACTCTATATCAAGCTTTGAGCTTGCTTCTGCCATTTTTTTATTAAAGTCAATAATTTGACCGTTTTCTTCTACATCGTCACCAACGACAAAGATATGTTTTAATGCTGGAAGTTCATCAACAGGAATACGCGGCAGCAGTTCTTTCGTTGTAACAATCACTTTCGCTTCACTGTCTTCGAGACGGTCACGTACAGCACCTTCCATAAATGCTTCAAATAAAGGCCCAACAATAGCCCCTAGCTTAATAGCTCCTAATACAGAAAAATATAATTCTGGTGATCTAGGCATGAAAATAAAGACCCGGTCTCCTTTTTCAACTTGTGCATAGTTTTTAAACACATTACCAGCTTTGTTAGAAAGCTCTTTCATTTCTTTAAACGTATATTTTTCTATTCTTAGACCTTCATGATAATATAGTGCCACTTTATTTTTTCTGACACTTTCTGCATGTTTGTCGATTGCCTCATATGCTATATTTACTTTTCCAGTTTCATACCAGGAAAACATCTTCTCTGTTTCTGTCCAATCAAAACTATTATACACTTCCTCATAACTAGTTAGATTATAGTCTCCTTTAAAAGATGGTAATGCCTCCAATTTCATCTATCTTTTCCTCCCTTTTGTAATTTCAAATCTATTATATAACAAGTTTTAAATTTTCTCAATTTTTAAAATATTAAATATTAAAAAAATTTTTCAACATATCGATCTATTATGTCCAAAAATTATTAATAATGTAAATAGGCTATAGTAACATTTATTGCTTGAAAATTGTGTATAATGGTGTTATTACATCCTTAATTCCTTTTAATCCCAACTAATAAAGATTTATCCACCGATTTTTTAAGAGTATTAAGGGGTAGAGAATATTTCAGGCGGTGAATAAAAATTTATGGAACACAAGAAAACCTATTATTCAAAAGAATTAACAACCCCTGTTGGCATATTAATCATTGAAGGACCGATAACACCTGAGCAATTAGCGCAATATGAATTTGATCCAGGACTCATTGCCTTCCGCCCTCCAGCAAAGCAGCATCAAGCTGTTATTGAGATTGCAAGTTTAACAGAAGGCAGGATTATCATTGCCAGAATAGAAAACACCATTATCGGTTACGTCACCTTCTTATATCCTGATCCACTTGAACGCTGGTCCGAAGGAAATATGGAAAATTTAATCGAGCTTGGGGCAATTGAAGTTAGTTCACATTATCGCGGACTCAAAGTTGGAAAAGCCCTTTTAAAGGTTTCCATGATGGATGATGCAATGGAAGACTATATCATTTTTACAACTGAATATTATTGGCATTGGGATTTAAAAGGAACAGGGTTAAACGTTTGGGAATACCGAGATATTTTGGGAAAAATGATGAGTAGCGGAGAACTAGAATGGTATGCAACAGATGATCCGGAAATTTGCTCGCATCCAGCAAACTGCCTGTTGGTGCGGATAGGAAAAAGAGTAAATTCAGAATCTATACAAAAGTTCGACAGTTTACGTTTCATGAACCGATTTATGTATTAAAATAGAGATAGTAAAGGGGGAAAAAGAGATGATTGTGGAAGAAATAATGAAGACAAAGATTTTTACGCTCACAGAAGATCAACCCATCCTAGAAGCAGCGAATCTTATGCTACAACATAAAGTAAGGCATCTTCCGATTATCACGGAAGACAACCAATTGATCGGGTTAGTATCTGATCGGGATATCCGCGATGCTACCCCCTCCATATTAAGCAATCCGGAGGAACAAAAACATGTCCTAAAAAAACCAATTAAAACGATTATGACAACCAATTTGATTACTGGGCATCCCCTCGATTTTGTTGAGGAGATTGGCGCCATTTTTTATGAACATCATATTAGCTGCTTACCAATTGTTAAGGATAAGAAATTAGTTGGAATCATAACGGAGACAGATCTATTACATACATTAATAGAGCTTACTGGAGCCAATCAGCCGGCATCACAAATTGAAGTCAAAGCCCCAAATCGAGCCGGTGTTCTTAATGAAATTACAGCTGTGTTTCGTGAACAAAAGGTTAATATATTGAGCGTACTTATTTACCCAGACAAAAAGGATGAAAGATTTAAAATGATTGTGATCAGAGCGCAGACTATAAATCCAATAAGTTTAATAGACAATATCAAAAAGGCTGGATATCAAGTTCTTTGGCCAAATTTACCGGGTATCGAAAGATGAATGATGATTCAATCTTTATTTACTCACCAGATCTATTAAACTATAGATTTAATGCACACCATCCTTTTAGTCCGATTCGCTTAAAATTGACATATGATTTATTAGAAAAAAGCAACGCCATTGACAGAGAGAGTATCATCCCCCCACGAACAGCAACAAGAGATGAATTAATTCTCATTCACGATCCACAATTTGTAGATTCTGTAAAATTAGCCGGACAGGGGAAGCTTTCTTCTGAACTAGCTGAAAGCTATGGCTTTGGCACAGAGGATACACCTATTTTTCCGAATATGCATGAGGTCACTTCATTAATTGTCGGAGGGGCTTTAACTGCTGCAGATTATGTTATGAGTGGAAAAGCAAAGCACGCACTGCACCTTAGCGGCGGTCTTCATCATGGTTTTAGGGGAAAGGCGTCTGGATTTTGCGTATATAACGACATTTCTGTCGCCATCAAATATATTCAAGAAAAATATCAGGCCCGCGTCCTTTATATTGATACGGATGCCCACCATGGTGACGGAGTACAATGGGCCTTTTATGATGACCCTAATGTATGCACCCTATCGATCCATGAAACCGGGCGTTACCTGTTTCCTGGAACCGGGAATATCAGTGAGAGAGGCCAAGGAGCAGGATACGGATATTCCTTTAATATTCCAGTAGATGCTTTTACTGAGGATGAGTCATTTCTAGATTGCTATAAAACGGCCGCTTCAGAGGTAGCTGAATTTTTCAAACCGGATGTGATCATTACGCAAAACGGTGCTGATTCCCACTATTTGGATCCTTTAACACACCTTTATACATCGATGAAGTCGTTTAAGGAAATTCCGAAGCTTGCCCACAAGCTCGCCCATCAATATTGTGATGGAAGATGGATTGCTGTCGGGGGCGGTGGCTACGATATTTGGCGTGTGGTTCCGAGAGCTTGGGCATCCATTTGGTTTGAAATGACGGAGAATCGAACAAATACTGGGATTCTTCCAGAGGATTGGATGACGCAATGGCAGGTAAAAGCAGATTGCACTCTCCCATCAAATTGGGAGGACGAAGAGCAATTGTATGAACCGATTCCAAGAAAAGAAGAAATTACGGAAAAAAATAAACAAACACTCGAAAAGGCTTTGTATTCCATTCGTAAAGAGAAAAAAGCTGACTGTAACTAACCCTATGAAAATGGGGAGACCCACATAAGGGCTCCCCATTACCATGTTCAAAGTAGTCTATTTTGTTGAATTTCGTACTTCAATTCGGTGTGGAAGAACAACAATTAAATCATCTACTTCCTCTTTATTCATTAATTTAGTCAACAGACGCATCGCTACCGCCCCGATATCATATAAAGGCTGTACAATCGTCGTCAACTGCGGACGTACCATTAACGACAATCTTGTGTTATCGGATGTGATCACTTCAAAGTCATCCGGAATAACAAACCCTTTATCCTCAGCACCGTGTACGACGCCTAACGCCATTTCATCGGAGCCTACCATAATAGCAGTTGGACGATTTTGTGCTTCCAAAAGTTTTTCGAAAGCCTCTATCCCTGAATCATATGTATAATCCCCTTCCACTATTAGTTCCTCATTGTATTCAATGCCAGCTTCACTTAAGGCTCTCTTATACCCAGCAAGCTTTTTATGGATATTTATCGGATCATGTAACGGACCAATCACAAGCCCAATAGTTTTGTGTCCCTCTTCAATAAAAGTGGTTACAGCATCAAAAGCAGCCTGCTCATGATCAATATTAACTGAAGGAATTTTTCCCGTTTCTTCAATGGAGCCAGCCAATACAATCGGTACAGGAGATTTTTCAAATTCCTCCACATGTTCTTTTGTAATATTACCACTCATAAAGACAAGACCATCAACCTGCTTGCCTAGCATCGTGTTTAACAAATGCAGCTCCTTGTCTTTATTTTGGTCTGAGTTACTTAAGATAATGTTGTATTTGTACATTGTCGCAATGTCTTCAATTCCCCTTGCTAATTCAGCAAAAAAGACATTTGAAATATCAGGAATAATAACCCCTACGGTTGTTGTTTTCTTGCTTGCTAATCCTCTTGCCACCGCATTCGGACGATATCCTAACCGGTCAATAACCTCTAACACCTTTTTCCTAGTCGTCGGTTTTACATTTGGGTTTCCATTTACTACTCTCGATACCGTTGCCATGGAAACATTTGCTTCCCGAGCAACATCATATATCGTAATATTCACGTTTAACACTCCTTTATAATCTTATTTGTAATCAATTTTTAGTTGTTTATCCTCACTATCTTACTTTGTTCTAAATTTCACGAACGAACTGGTAATAATGATTCAGCTAATCAAACTTTATCAATTAATATACATATTTATGTACTTAATCATACGATAGACAACAACAACAAGCAATGTCAACTGATTTGTTTAACATTTATTTCATAATTATAGGCAATTTACCATTATTCTAACGTTATTGAATTTTAAATCCAAGAATCACAAAGAAAAAACTTCCCACTTTTTTTGTGGAAAGCTTCTCCGATTGTTGATTAAGATCTGATAAAGACAGATTTCTGAATTTCATTATAAAAGTCATCAAATTGTTTCAAATCCATTTGCTGTGCTGAATCAGACAATGCTACGGCAGGATCTGGATGAACCTCTGCCATTACACCGTCAGCACCAATTGCGAGGGCTGCTTTTGCACATGGCAGTAATAAATCTCTTCTGCCTGTAGAGTGTGTCACATCAACAAATACCGGTAAATGTGTTTCTTGTTTTAAGATTGGTACTGCAGAAATATCTAATGTATTTCTTGTTGCTTTTTCATAAGTCCGGATACCGCGTTCACAAAGCATAATTTGACCATTTCCTTGTGACATAATATATTCGGCTGCATTAATAAATTCTTCAATAGTTGCTGCAAGACCTCGTTTTAACAGGACTGGTTTATTTACTGCACCAGCTGCTTTCAGCAATTCAAAGTTTTGCATGTTGCGGGCACCGATTTGAATCACATCGATATAATCAAGGGCTGTTTCAATATCTGCTGGTGTAACAATCTCGCTAATAACAGCTAAATCATATTCATCTGCCACACGTTTTAAAATTTTTAGACCTTCTACACCAAGACCTTGGAAGTCATATGGAGATGTTCTCGGCTTATAAGCTCCTCCACGAAGAAGTTTAAGCCCTTTGGCTTTTACAGAAGCTGCAACGGCTGCAACCTGTTCGTACGATTCAACCGAGCATGGACCAAATACAAAGGAAGGATTTCCGGCACCGACCATTTCACCTTTTAAATCAATGACTGTATCTTCTGATTTTTTCTTACGAGATACGAGCAAGGCCTTGCGGTGGTCATCCTGCTGCAGTTCAAGGCCTGCTTTAAAGATCTGTTTAAATAAATGTAAAATGGTTGAATCTTCAAAAGGACCATTATTATTTTCAATAATTTGATCAAGCATATGACGCTCACGTACCGGATCATAGCGGTTTACTCCTTGTGTTTCCTTCACACGCCCGATTTCCTGAACCGTCTTCGCCCGCTCATTTATTAATTGTAATATTTGTAGGTTTTGTTCTTCGACTTTTTGTCTCAATTGATCTAACTGATTATTACTCATGTCAAGTCCGCCCCTTTTTAGTTGATCACATTAACATTAGCTTCTTTATCGACTATCTAAAATGTGATACATTTTTTATGATTACGGTTATTATATATGAATTATCAGTCATTGTCACGACTTTTTTCTTTTTTGCTTAGACGCTTTTAAGCACTAAAGTATTTATATAAACCACTAAAGAAGGTGCATCCTCTTGGAAGAACAAAAGAAGCTATTTGCTTTAGACATTGGTACCCGCTCTGTTGTCGGAATCATATTAGAAGAAGTGAATCAGCAATCTTATCAAGTCATTGATATCTTAATGATAGAGCACTCGGAGCGGGCTATGCTTGATGGACAAATCCATGATGTAGTAGCTGTTGCCAATATTATTGCTGATATAAAAGAGAAACTTGAAAAAACACATGGACCGTTAAAAAAGGTAAATGTTGCCGCAGCAGGAAGAGCATTAAAAACAGAACGTGCGACTGTAACCGTCAATATCGCTGGAAAACCTATGATTCAAAAAGAAGATATCCTTCATTTGGAGTTAAGTGCCGTTCAACAGGCTCAAGCGGTTGTAGCCGAGAATCAGCAGAACCATGAAAACCATCACTATTATTATTGCGTTGGCTATTCTGTTTTAAATTATAAACTTGATCATGAGGAGATTGGGAACCTAATTGACCAACAAGGTAATGAGGCTTCCGTTGAAATTATCGCTACCTTTTTACCAAGAGTGGTCGTAGAGTCTTTAATCGCTGCTCTACATCGAGCAGATTTAGAAATGGAGGCACTGACCCTTGAGCCGATTGCTGCCATTAATGTACTCATCCCTCCGTCAATAAGGAGATTGAACGTCGCCCTTGTTGATATTGGTGCAGGAACATCCGATATTGCCATTACAGATATGGGAACTGTCATCGCATATGGAATGGTACCGATTGCCGGTGATGAAGTAACAGAGGAAATCAGCGATCAATACCTGCTGGATTTTCCGGTTGCAGAGCAGGTAAAAAGGGTATTATTGACCGAGCCTAGTCTTACAATTACAGATATTTTAGGTTTCAAAACCGAGGTTTTCAGGGAAGAAGTGATTGCCAACATAACACCTGTTATTGATCACTTAGCTAAATCGATTTCTGATGAAATTTTGCGGTTAAATAATAATAAAGCACCGAAGGCAATTATGCTTGTTGGCGGCGGCAGCCTGACTCCTAACATTACACAAGCACTCGCTCAAAATATGAATCTTCCTGAAAATAGAGTAGCGATTAGAGACTTAAATGCCATTCCATCTGTCTCGATTGCCGGCCATATTGATAAAGGTCCTGAATTAGTTACTCCGATTGGAATTGCCATAACGGCACAAAAATCACCTGTCCACTACCGAACTGTTTACGTCAATGAACAGCCGGTCCGCCTTTTTGAAGTGAATAAATTAACAACGGGCGACTGTCTGCTTGCAAGCGGAATTAAATTAAATAAGCTATACGGCAAACCTGGTATGGCCATGATCATTTCTCTTAATGGGCAAAATATTACGATACCAGGCGGACATGGGGAAGCACCCTTATTATATAAAAATGGTGCCTCAAGCAGTCTTGATGATCCAATCAAAAATGGCGATCAGCTGGAAGTCATCCCAGGAAAAGATGGAGAACAGCCGGTTGTCTATATTAAAGATTTACTGGATGGAATTCCGCAAAAAACGGTTACGATCAATGGAACAGCATACACCGTATATGCGCAAGTTACATGCAATGGCCTTCCCGCTGATACAGAAAAACAGATTTCTGACCGTGACCATATTGAATGCAGGCTCCCAGAAACCATCGAACAATTACTTACCAGTTTGAACCTGCAAACAGAACTCGATAAATTACGTCCCTTTCATATTAATCTAAATGGCAAGGAAACATTTATTCCTCCTTTTTCAGGAAAACTATTTCGAAATGGATTAGAGGTGAAATTAGGGAGTACCTATGAACATTTAGACGCTATCATCATCGAAAACAAAAAACAGCCAAAAGTGAGAGAACTGGCAGAGGTGAAACAAATTCTGCTTTCACAAAGCATCCCTGTATCTTATAATGGCAAACCGCTTACCATGACGAAAAGATTAACAGAGTTCAAAAGAAATCAAGTTGTACTTTCAGAGAATGATCTTATTTTAGATGGAGACCACATCGTTTATGAACAAAGAAAAATGGAACCGTTCATCTTTCAGGATTTATTTCATCATGTTCAAATAAATCTGCCACAAAAAGCAACAGGCCGATTTACATTATTAAGAAATAATCAACAAACAACTTTTTTCGGAAAAATTGAACCCGGAGATGATTTAAGTATTGTGTGGCCCGTTACTAAAACGTGATGACGAAATAAAAAAGCATCCAGTGGATGCTTTTTTATTTCGTGTGCTCTAATGAATCAGCTAACGACTTCTGATTAATATTTCGGTGTGAGGCATTCCAGACAGCCTTACTCTTAGTGAAAAGAATCGCTTGTGGTGACTCATGCTTGATTTGGAATGTCTCAGCAATATAATTGGATAATGGGCGTGCCTCTTGAACAGTTAAAAAGTATGTAGGAACTGCCTGTTGTTCGGTTGTAAATGTTTCATATTCATCATATGCAGCCTGACTGATCGGGCATGTGATACTATGTTTTAAAACAAAAAGAGCCTCTTCTTTTTCTAATGCGTGATTGAATTCTTCTATTGAACTAAGTTTAATCATTTTTTTCCTCACTTCTCTTCTTACTGTTATATATAGAAGGAACTATTTTGAATTGAATTTACTTTCTGTTTCGTCAAATGCTCTTTTGGTTTCCTCCAGCTTCTTTTGAATATCTGACTCAGAATGTGTAGTTTGTTCAAATAATTCATCAACTGGATTTGTCACCGGTTTCGTTTCAGCGTCAGTCGTTAACCCTTTCACTTTATTAACAAGGTCCACCGACTGCTCTGAGACTTTTTTTGAAATGGCAGTTGTTTTATCTTTTACTGTTGAAGTTAATTCATTTCCTTTTATTGATACTGATTCACGAATATGATCTGTTTTTTCTCTCAATAGGTATGCTTGATTATTCAAATCACCCCTTAATTCTTTTCCTGATTTTGGCGCTAACAAAAGGGCTGTGAGAGAACCGACAGCTGCACCGATCAGTGTCCCGATCAGAAAATCCTTTGTACTCATCCGTGAATCTGTTTTATCTTTTTTCAATTCATAATTCATTCTTTCGTTTCCAGCCATTCATATGCCTCCTTATTCTCTAGTACCTTGCTCTCTCCTTCTTAAAATCATAACCTTCTTCAAGTGTACGTTCAGTATGTTTCTTTTGTTTTCTTTCCTGCCATTTATCCTTTAATTCAAAAATAATATTACTCCATTGTATGACCTGTGCCATTTTATCCTTATTTTCTTCAACCTGTTGGTTCATTGAATGTGTAATCGACTGTATCGAGCCGCTAAATTTCCGAACTGACTCGCCTACATCCTTCACTGCAGCTACCACACTATTCAAATCTTCTGCTTTCTTTTGTACATCACTTGCGAGTTCGTTTGTTCTATGTAATAGAATGGTTGTTTCTTTTGTTACCCCTTCTAATTGCTGCTCCAAACCTGATAATGTCTTTGAAACATGATCAAGTGTACCCTGTAATGACTTTAAAGTTCTGGATAGAAAAACCACTAAAATAAAAAAGGCAATAGCTATTATGGCTACACTTAAATATAAAATGATAATCAAATTGACTGACACCTCCCTATCTTATTTATATATCCTCTACTAACAGGATATAAACATAAAAACAAGCTTTCTTGGTCAAGAACCCACCTATATAAAAATCTTACCACACTCCAAAATACTTGCAATTCATAATCACTGATCCTAGTGTGAATTTTTCCATACCCTTGACAAATAAAAAACGAAAGTATCATAAGACATTTTGTCTATTCAATACTTCCGCTTCTGTTTTTCTAATTAAGCTGTTGCAGAGTTTTTTCATATGCAGCCTGAAACTTTTGAATATCTCCGGCTCCCATAAAAATAATCACGCTGTCATCGTGACTCTTTAAAGAAGACATATCTTCTTCTGTAATAATTTCCGACTCAGGTACCTTGGCCTGCAAATCCTGAATCGATAATTTGCCATGATTCTCACGGGCTGATCCAAATATTTCACATAAATACGTTTTATCGGCAAGACTCAAGCTTTCAGCGAATTCCCCAAGGAACGCTTGCGTTCTTGAAAACGTATGAGGTTGAAAAACGGCCACAATTTCTTTTTCTGGATATTTTTGTCTTGCTGCATCGATTGTTGCTTTAATCTCGGTTGGATGGTGTGCATAATCATCAATTAAGATTTGTGATCCAGCTTTTTTTTCTGAAAAACGCCTTTTAACCCCTTCAAAATTCAATAATTGTTGACGTACGACTTCCTTGTCAATTCCTTCATAATGACAAAGGGTGATCACTGCTAAAGAATTTAATATATTGTGATCCCCGAAGCTACTAATGGAGAACGTATCAAATAACGTATTTCGAATAAAAACATCAAAGGTTGTACCTTCTGTTGTTTTTACGACATTACGTGCTTGAAAATCATTTTCTTCTCCGAAACCGTAAAACAATACAGGAACTTTTGCTTGAATTTTTTGTAAATGCTCATCATCGCCGCAGGCAATAATCCCCTTATTCACCTGCAAAGCCATCTCCTGGAAAGCCGCGCATACATCATCTATATTCGCAAAGTAATCAGGGTGGTCAAAATCAATATTGGTCATGATCGCATAATCAGGGAAATACGATAAAAAGTGCCTGCGATATTCACATGCCTCAAACACAAAATATTCCGCATTCTCGTCCCCTTTACCAGTACCATCACCGATCAGATATGCAGTCGGTTTTTCTCCTGAAATGACATGAGCAAGCAATCCAGTTGTAGATGTTTTACCGTGCGCTCCAGTAACGGCAATACTTGAGAACCGTTTCATAAAATCACCTAAAAATCGGTGATAGCGTATAACCGGCAGACCTAGCTTCATTGCTTCTTGAATTTCTTCATTGGTATCAGGAAAAGCATTACCGGCAACAATCGTCATTCCAGGTTGAATATTTTCTTTTTGAAAAGGAAGGATCTTTATTCCTGATTGCTCAAGAGCAACTTGCGTAAAAAATCGTTTATCTACATCGGAGCCTTGAACCTGAAAGTTCATGTCATGAAGAATTTGTGCGAGTGCACTCATTCCAGACCCCTTAATACCTACGAAATGGTAATTAGTCATATAAAGAACCTCCAACCATCGTCTAACTGTAAAAACAGTATATGATTATTAATTAATTTTTGCTCATTATGCTTGATTATGAAGATATCCTGATAGAATGGACATCCTAAACCGATATCTAATCATATTCAAACATTATATCACCATTAACATCTAAAGAAAACTTCATTATTTATTATTCATTAGAGTACATTCAATCATGTACCCTATGTATGAGAGAAGGAAAAACAGCCCAGATGTCCATTCATCCCCTCTCATTCTAGTAGGCTTATAAGCTTTTATGTGCTATCTGTAAGGATTCTAATTCCTCATCTGTAATGAATACATCTCTCGGCTTGCTTCCGCGTGATTCCGAAATATAACCGTGCTGCTCCATCATATCAATTAATCTAGCGGCCCGATTATAGCCTATTTTAAATCGTCTTTGCAGCATGGAAGTAGACGCTCCGCCATTTTCAATGACAAACTCACATGCTTCATAGAAAAGTTCATCCTCAGCTTCATTCACTTCAGCCTTTTTCAGCAGCTCTTCTTGTTCGAATAAATAGTCAGGCTCCCCTTGCTTTCTGGCATGGGCTACCACATCATCAATTTCTTCGTCTGAAACAAAAGTCCCTTGAAGTCGGATAGGCTTTGATGAGCCGTTTTCTAAAAATAGCATATCCCCTCTGCCAAGCAGCTTTTCGGCACCGCTCACATCGATAATAGTCCGTGAGTCAACCTGTGATGACACAGAGAAAGCTATTCTTGTCGGAATATTAGCTTTGATTAATCCCGTAATGACGTCAACAGATGGTCTTTGTGTCGCGATGATCAGATGAATTCCACATGCACGTGCCTTTTGGGCAATTCGACAAATAGCCTCTTCCACATCTGCAGGCGACATCATCATTAAATCTGCCAATTCATCAATAATAATGACAATGTACGGCAGTTTATCTGCATATTGCTTATGCTTTACAGCCAACTCATTAAAGCGTCCAATATCTCTAACACCCGTATGGGCAAATAATTCATAGCGCCGTTCCATTTCCTCAACAGCCCATTTTAACGCAGCTGTCGCAGCCTTAACATCCGTAATAACCGGGCTGACGAGATGCGGTATATGATTATACGGTGCCAATTCCACCATCTTCGGGTCGATCAGAAGCAGCTTTAAATCCTCCGGTTTCGCTTTGTACAGAAAACTTACAAGAATCGTGTTGATACAGACACTTTTCCCTGAACCTGTGGCACCAGCGATTAAACCATGCGGCATTTTCCGCAGATCAGACACAATTGGTTTTCCGGAAATATCTAAGCCTAATGCTGCTGTAAGCGGTGAGTCCTGGCGAATAAATTCTGGATTGCTAACAATTTCACTTAAATAAACCGGTCTGCTTTTATTATTAGGAACTTCAATGCCGATTGTGTGTTTACCTGGAATAGGGGCTTCTATACGAATGTCCCTTGCGGCGAGACTAAGTTTAATATCATCAGATAGATTCGTAATTTTATTGACTTTCACACCAGGCTCTGGCTGTACTTCAAAACGTGTAACAGATGGTCCTTGTGTGACATTGACAACAGAAGCGCCAACATTAAAATTCTTTAAGGTTGTATTTAGCAGCTCTTTTTGCTCCTCAATCCATTGATCGTTTTCCTCGACGACTACAGGAGGTGTCAGCAGGTCAATGGAAGGGAATGAAAATTCATAGTTCTGATTCGTTTGTTCCTGAGCTTGATCCAGTTCATTGTCCTCATCGATTTGATTATGCTGCACTGTCTCTTCGAT
Source organism: Niallia oryzisoli (assembly GCF_036670025.1). NCBI lineage: Bacteria > Bacillati > Bacillota > Bacilli > Caryophanales > Bacillaceae > Niallia > Niallia oryzisoli. Next base: position 4,698,470 of record NZ_CP137640.1, read on the forward strand.
TGCTGCAGCAGTTTGTACGACTGGTTCATCTATATTTGCTATGATTTGAAACGATTGATCTGCTATGACGACTTTATGATCATGATCTGTCTCTTGAGCAACCGCTTTTAGATTGGCTTGAACAGCTTGTTCAGTCTGGTTTTTTGTTCCCTCTAACTGTTGAGGCATCTCTCTTTCGACCTTCTCAACCTTTTTTCGCTCTCTTTCCATCAGCCTTAGCTTATCTTGATTAAGCATAATCACATTAAAAGGAATTGTTGAACGCACCGGCTCTTCTTCCTGACTTTCCATTGATTCTTCAGGCTCAGCTTGAATACTGTTCTCCGGTTCAATTATTTCTCCTTTAATAATGTGATTCAGTAAAGACAGTTGTTCATCCTCTGTTAATTCTTCTTCATGGACTGATGCAGGTTCAGGTTCAATAGCGGCGGCTGCTTCCCTTTCTGCTGTTTCAGGTCTTTCAGGAATTAACTCTTGATCATCCGCTGTCTCAATCGTTTCTGGGATTAACTCCTGATCATCCGCTGTCTCAATCGTTTTTAGGATTAACTCTTGATCATCCGCTGTCTCAATCGTTTCTGGGATTAACTCCTGATCATCCGCTGTCTCAATCGTTTTTAGGATTAACTCTTGATCATCCGCTGTCACACTATTTTCGATTACCGCTTCTTCTCCATCTGGAGGAATATCAACATTTTCTTCCTTAGCCCCATGAATTTCTTCTTTAATATGTACTGCTTGTTCATTATTGTCTGCCTTTATTACATCCTCGTCAATCACTTCTTGCACATTTATTTGTTGTGAGTCTTTTATTTTTAGAACCTCTTGCTCCATTTTTTGTTCAACCGGTATCTCAGCTTTTTGTTCCTTAAGTTTTACAACCGAAAGAGGTATCTCCTTGAGGTTAACTTGAGCCTTTGACAGACTTAAATCCAGCGGATTAAACCTTTTCTCACCCGGTTTCACAATCACAGGAGCACCACCCCATGACTGCGAATAGCGATGATACAGCTCACGATTGATTGGATCCTTTTTCTCAATCGCTTCCAACTCAACCTCATGATGCAAGGAGCCTTTTCGTATGTCCGGCCGCTGCTTATAGCCAAAGATAGGCGAAGGGATATCTGTTGGTTTAAAAGGTCTTGAATTTTTATTTTCCTGTTCATCCATTCTTTGTCTGATAACAGGTTCATATTTTGCTTGATGGCTATGCCGCCTTGGTCGCTCGTTGCCGTGCCCTTGTCTACGCTCTTGCCTATGCTCTTGTCTACGCTCTTGTCTATGTTCTTGCCTATGCTCTTGTCTATGCTCTTGTCTATGTTCTTGCCTATGCTCTTGACTGATTTCCTGTTCCTGTTTCAAAACAGAACGCCTTGGTCGATTTCTTACCTCTTTATTATCGTCAGGAACTAATGGAAATCGAAAGGCACCCTTTGGATATTGGTAGACAATTTTCGCATCTACTTCTTTTCCTATCTCTCGATTTTGCTTCGATTCTTGAGTCTTTTTTGTACTGCCGCGAATGTGTTCACTGTCTTCATCTATATGTACTTCATCTTCTTTAAATAGGCGTAAGAACCTTTTTATCCAATTCAAACTTTATCACTCTTTCTTTTCTCTCATTCTACCATTCTTATTTTATCAGTAATTCCTAAAAATACGAGATAAATTAAAAGAATGATACTATGGTAAGATGAAATGGAAAATTCTGAAAGATAGAGACCTCTGTTATGAATGTCTGCTTATGTCATTATACATGACAAAAAAAAGAACCTTAATGGTCCTTTTCATTCATTTCTATCTCTCTTTTTATTTTTCCCTAAAATAAAGATTGGTTCGAGCTCCCCATCCTCATATAAAAAGGATAAAGCTGTGATCGGGACCCTGCCTGCTGCAAAAAAACTCATCGTCATTTGGGCTAGTATATCATAGCCTGTATCATTCCCAATATCGGCGATAATCAGCACATCCTGATGCGGTACGGCTATTGCCATTGTACCTTTTATTTTCTGCTGCATTTCTTTTAAAAAGGAGTCATTTAATATTCTGCTGGCATCATACCCATCATTTTTATTTAAAAAATAAAAGGTATTTCCAGCAACCTGATCTGTTTTCAATTCTGTTGATAATGAACGAACATTAAATAGAGCCATTTCCTTTATCCGTTTTTCATCCCATTGTTCTTTCTCAATAAGAGCTTGGTCAATCAGTCGGTACGTATTTCCGAGGTCAAGTGCATAATATATTCTCGTTTCTGCTGTATGGTCATCATATATAAAAGCATTTCCCTCGTTCGTTTCTACTGGAAAAGAAGTCGATCGAATAACAGGGAAAATATTTTTTTCTTTCCCAGAGATTTCTGGATCTGCCTCCATTGCCTGCAGTCCTTCTTCCACATAATACACAATTTCATCGATTGCTTTTTCTTTTTGTTCCTGCCACTTCGCTATAATACCTGGTAAAGAAATCGTAATTCCTTTGCCGGTTTGTTTATGTTCAATTCGCAATTGATCTTTTTTACGATCATATTCAAACTTTCGCTCCGGATGGGCAAGCCGGTTTTGAAGCTCATTTTTCATTTTAATACTATCCATTTTCATTATGCAATCTCCTTATAAGACATTCTTTCTTATTCTACAAAATTAATCCCCTTATCTCAAAGAAAAGGGGTTTATCTGCATAGGTTATTTTTATTTTAGACCGTCAATAAATTGTTCAATTTCTTCCTGTGTTTTTTGGTCTTTACTTACAAACCGGCCGAGTTCACTGCCATTTTCGTAGGCAATAAAGCTTGGAATACCAAAAACATCCTGCGCAATACATAAATCAATAAATTGATCACGGTCAACATGGATAAACGTATATTCGCTGTATTTTGCCTCTACCTCAGGCATAAACGGTTCGATAAAGCGGCAATCCTTACACCAGTCAGCAGAAAATAAAAAGATGTGCTTACCGCTATTTTGCAATTCTGTATATTGTTCAACTGATTCTAGATTTTTCAATCCTATTTCCTCCATTTTTCGAATGACCTATATGATTTTCGGTATTCTGATCATAACAAACTGAGAAGCTGGTGACCATTAATATGCTGTATGGTAATGATGATTAGCTGTTTTGCAAAATGCTGTTTACGGTTGTGCGATCAGATGCTTTTACTAATTTTGTCACTAATTCTTTTGCGGCCGCATAATCATCAATATGGATGATACTTGCCGGTGTATGAATATAGCGCGAGCAGATTCCAATCACAGCACTCGGTACCCCTTCATTTGACAAATGAACCCGCCCGGCATCTGTACCGCCTTGCGAAATAAAGTATTGATATGGGATATTATTTGATTCAGCTGTATCAAGAACAAACTCCCTCATGCCTCGGTGTGTCACCATTGTGCGATCAAAAATACGCAGCAAGGCGCCCTTTCCAAGCTGGCCAAATTCGTCCTTTTTCCCTGACATATCATTTGCTGGACTGGCATCCAGGGCGTAGAATAGATCAGGCTTAATCATATTTGCAGCAGTCTGCGCTCCGCGTAGCCCCACTTCCTCCTGAACCGTTGCACCTGAGTATAGGATATTCGGTATCGTTTCATTCTGTAGTTCTTCAAGAAGCTCGATCGCCAAACCACAGCCATATCGATTATCCCAAGCCTTCGCCATAATTTTTTTGCCATTTGCCATAGGTGTAAAAGGACAAACAGGGACAATCATCTGCCCTGGCTTAATTCCAATCCTAATTGCATCATCTCTATCATCTGCACCAATATCAATCAGCATATTTTTCATTTCCATTGGCTTTTTCCGCTGCTCATCACTTAAAAGGTGAGGTGGAATAGAACCAATTACGCCTGGAACAGGACCGTTTTTTGTGATGATTTCGACTGTAGTAGCCAGCATAACCTGATTCCACCAGCCGCCGATTGTTTGAAAACGAATCATTCCGTTATCTGTTATAGAAGTTACCATAAATCCGACTTCGTCCATATGCCCAGCCACCATGATAGTAGGACCGTTTAAATCGCCTCTTTTGACGCCAAAAATACTACCCAGTTTATCTTGGACAATTTCGTCCGTATACTTGCCTAATTGTTCACGCATAAAACTCCGAACAGCATGTTCATTCCCTGCTATAGCCGGCAGCTCTGTTAAGTTTTTAAACAATTGTAACGTTTTTTCGTTCAAATCAGGTCACACTCCTCTTTTATAGTCATCCTATTATGTATTTCTCTATCACTATTCATTGTACCTAAAATTCTATTTCACCACCATTTTCATGTCATAGCATTCCCGATTCATGGGTCATATATTTGACACTACTTCAGATGAAATATTTGAAAATAGTTAAGTATTGTCATGATTTCTGATAATATTAATAACAGAATCATGTAATCATTAACATGAAGGAGGTTCTTTCGTGAATTGGAAAACCTTTCTCACTGGGGTAGGCTCCGGTGTTGCCGTTGGAATTGTTCTTAGTAAAGCAATAGATAATAATAAATCAATCTCAGCAGAAAAAGCCTTGGCGAATGCAAAAGCTGCCTTTAAAAAGCATGGAGCGATTTCTGGCTCATGGATTCAAATGGAAAAACAGCAGCATTCAAAATCTCTCTTGGATTATGAAGTCTATATCGGCGGTATTTCAAGAATGGTCGATGGTCAAACGGAACAATATGAATTCATCGTTGATGCCGAAACAGGAGCCATTCTTGATGCCTACCCTTTAAGCTAAAAAATCCCCATGCAAGGGGATTTTTTGTATTGCTGTTCATTTCCATTATCTTTCTCTGTGCACTGACTCAGTCAACTTTCCTTCGTGATCCCATTTAACAGCCCGGTAGTACGCATCATGATAAAACGTAAACCAAGCATTGCGGTCAAGTCCATATTGCAGCCATTTCTGTTTCGCAGCAATGGAATTCATCGGATAATCATCATATGCCATTACCCATAAAACATTTTGATGCGCATGTGTCGGCATGATATCTGCCATGTGTAAAACGGTATGCCCACCGTCCTCAATAAGGATGATCGAATGTCCGTCGCTATGCCCGCCAGTATGAATAAGCTTAATATTTCCCATTGACCATTCTTTCTCAAACACCTCAACCTGCCAGGCAATGGCTTCCCAGTTTTCTTTCCAATATGTACTTTTTGAGCGGATATTAGGCTGCCTTATTTCATTCCATTCAATCTGATTGACAATGATTTTTGCATTTGGAAAAACAGGAACATATTCACTTCCACTCGGTTTTGTTAAGCCGCAAGCATGATCAAAATGCAAATGTGTCATTAATACATAATCAATGTCATGTAGCGATAAACCAAGCTTTGCTAGTGATTCTTCAAGCTTTGCTTCCTCTTGCGCGCCAAAATTACGCTTTTGTTTTTCCGTTAATTTTCCATTCCCTATTCCAGCATCTATCAATAGATTGACTCCATTCATTTGGATAAGGATTGGATCTGTTCGTAACTCTATCTGATTGTTTTCGTTACATGGATATTTCTTTATCCATAGTGGTTTTGGAACGACTCCGAACATCGCTCCGCCATCGAGGTGATTGACCCCGCCATTTAACCATGTCAGCTTACTATTCGTTAATTGTAATGTTTCCATCCTTACCCTCCCCTATATTCACGTTTTTTTACCCTCGTCCCTATGATCGTTACGCACAAAATATATTATAATATTTTAAAAATTACAAATTTTTAGCTCAAAACATTACATTTTTTCCTTTTATAAAAATTAAAAAAGGCTGAACAATCGATCAGCCCTATTTTTTAAATTGTACCTCACAGCGATAAATGCGATTCCCTCTCTCAGAGAACTTTTCTTCATACTCAGTCATAATATTTCCTTCAAAAAGGCTGTTATGCAAATCAAGGCTGACAAATTTCAACAGCATCCCATATGCTGAAAAACTCATAAGAGAGTATTCAAACAAACCTTGATTATCTGTTTTGAAATGAATTTCTCCTTCCTCAGGAAGAATATCTTCATAAATCTTTAAAAAGGATTTATACGTCAAACGACGCTTCTCATGACGGGTCTTAGGCCAAGGGTCTGAAAAATTTAAATAGACTCTTGAAATTTCTCCTTTTTCAAAGTACTGTGGTAAATCAACCGCATTTGCATTCAGCAGCTTTACATTTGGCACTTCTGCTTCAATTAAACGGTCAAGCGCAGAAACAATGACACTTTCCTGCAGTTCAATCCCCAAATAGTTAATCGAAGGGTTAGCTTTTGCCATTTCTGTAATAAACCGTCCTTTTCCGGTACCAATCTCAATATGAAGTGGTTGATTTTTTTCGTAAACCCCATTCCACTTTCCTTTTAATTCTTCAGGAGCAGATGCAACATATTGCGGATACTGCTCTAGTTTTTCCTTTGCCCAAGGTTTGTTTCTTAAACGCATGGTGACACCCCTAAATATAATTTTTCGTACATTTCCTTTTACTCGTTATCATATATCCATAGCCCAAAATAATTCTACCCAGACGAATAAATTAAAAAAGAACTCACAAAATAAATTGTGAATTCTCCTTTACTTTTTTACGCAGGAGATTGACAGAAAGGATGTTTGACAATGCCACTTCAATATCAGGATCAAGTAAATTTACTAAAGGATATTTTATCTAACCATCAAACAGACTGCTGCGGATCTGTTTCAGAATGTGAACAATTAGAGCGTTTAATCAAATCGTTAATGGTTAATTCAAATATCGATCAAAACAACAAACAAGTTCTCGATCAAATCTATTCATACAGCCAAAGCGGAATCAACGCTTCAAACTTGGATGCTCATATTGAATTACATCAGGAGCAGCTGTCCCAATGGGTTGACAATATTGACCAGTTTTCATAATGACAGGTATTGAATTAGCCTGTCAATCTCTTTATTCATTTCCGTTAACCGCGACTTATCTTTATGCCATTGAATGGATGTAAGCGTATGAGCAATCACATACCATTTCATCCGTAACAGTAAATGATCATCCAACTTTAGCCCATATAGACTCAGCCATGTTTCCCATTCGGTACGCGGTATATACCAGTAAAGCAGCGTGCCGATATCAATGGCTGGGTCAGCTATAACAGCCCCATCCCAATCAATTAAATACAACTGGTTGTTTTCATCCAGGAGCCAGTTATTATGATTGACATCACAATGACATACCACTTTATGTTCATAATGAATCCCATTCACATTATTCTCAAGAAATTTAAGCGATGCTTTGACAGAATCAAGATTACCTATTTCATGATCCAAATCCTGTATCATTATTTGGAGAATCTTTACAGGCTGCATTGGAGTTTTCCCAAGACGCTTTAACATGCTCAGCAGCGGCTTTGATTGATGGATCTTTTTTAAGAGCTTCGCCACATTTTCCTGGTTCATTTCTGAAGGCTGCAGTTCTCGTCCATTTAACCATTGCTGCGCAGTAAAAACATCGCCGGTTTCCAATCTTTTCGTCCATACAAGCTTAGGAACAATACCTTCCGCTGATAGGCTGGCCAAAAATGGAGAAGTATTCCGTTTTAGAAAATATTGATTTTCTTCGTGTTGTGCATAAAAGGCTTCCCCGGTCGCTCCACCTGCGGGAACAATCTCCCAATCATGTCCAAAAAAGTGTTCCAATGCTGTTCACCTGCAATTTCTATTTACTGCCTGAAAAGCTTTAAGCGCCTTCTTTTCCTTATGAGGGAGAACAGACGCTAAAGCTTGCAATATATGGTTTCATTATCATTTTTCTGTAAAAAGACAGCTATTGAACGATAATATTTTACAATAACCATCTTTTAAATTTTATCCTCACATCCAGGAGCCGTCAAGACTATCCTTTTGTTTTCATCAGTCAATTTGAAATTTAGACCTTAAATAGTACATAAGAGCTGATCGGTTTTAACTTGGCTTTTTCCTTCACACGATTGATTGGAATGATACCGCTTTTGTCATCATCGGCCATAATATTCCAGTTTCCGTCCGGTAATGAAACAACTTGCTCAGAATTTGTGGGATTAAAAAGAACGATAATAGACTGACTCGGTCCATAATCTCCAACACCTTGTAGAGTCCAGCCAATGAGCGGCTTTTGAAGAGATAAAAAACACATATATTTTCGTATGAGTTCGGCAGTTGGAAAACGAAAGGCACGATGGGATTTCCGAATGGCAATGATTCCTTTTATATAATCAACATGATGTTGAAATTCATCTTTACGATCCCAGTCAAGCTGATTAATTTCATTACTTGATTTATAGCTGTTTCCTTCGCCATTTTTTGTGCGGAAAAATTCCTGCCCACTATGGATAAAAGGAATTCCCTGCGCAAGAAGCACCATCACTGTTGCAAGGCGATGATATTTTTGGATATTTTCCAGCTTCTCATTCTGTAAACAAACTATTAGTTTGTCCCATAATGTATGGTTATCATGTGATTCCACATAATTGATACTTTGATCAGGTTCGGTAAATAATCCTTTCTCATTTTTTCCTATACCGACACTGCCAGCAAGAACTTGAATGGCCATTTCATAATAATGTTCATTTCCTAACATGTAGCCTAAATCGTACATATTAAATGTACTGCCTTTAATTGAATCACGAAACCAATCATTAAATTGACCAATTCGCGGAAGATTGTGTTGGTTGTGAATAATTGCTTTCATTTCAAGCGGGAGAGGCGTATTTAAATCCCAGCCTTCGCCTATAAGCAGGATGGATGGATCCATTTGATCAACGAGAGACCTGATTGCATTCATTGTCTCGATATCGAGTATCCCCATTAAATCAAACCGAAAACCGTCAACATGATACTCATTAAGCCAAAATGATATAGAATCCAGGATGAACTTTCTAACCATTTTCCTCTCCGATGCAATATCGTTTCCGACGCCGGTTCCATTTGATGGCATTCCGTGTTCGTCATGACGAAAATAATAACCAGGAACGATTTTTTCAAAACTTGATGTTTCTCTTTCATATACATGATTGTATACAACGTCTAAAATCACGCGGAGACCATTTTGATGGATGGTATCAATAAGTGATTTTAACTCATTTATTCTGCTATAGGGATTATGAGGATTCGTGCAGTAGCTGCCATCAGGAACATTGAAATGAAGCGGATTATATCCCCAATTATATTCGTTTCTCATTTCAAGCTCATCCACCCCGGCAAAATCATGCAACGGAAGAAATTCGATGTGGGTGACACCCAGCTCTTTAATATAGCTGAGGGATGTTAAGCTTCCATTCTTGCTTCTCGTGTCCATTTCAGCGGCGCCTATATACGTTCCTTTATTAGAAACACCGCTATTGGGGTGTATTGTCAAGTCCCTGATATGAGTTTCATAGATCACACTGTCTACTGCTTTTTCCAACGGAGGCAGCACTCGTTTTACCCGGTTGGTTTTATTTAAATCAATGATCACTCCTTCTTGACCATTCGCGTTGACAGCGACAGTATATGGATCAACCGCTTCCTTCCATTGAAGATTAACGCAGACTAAATACGTATAAAGGGAATTCTCAAGATCCCGCTTAACAGAAACCGTCCAAACACCTTTCTCTTCTCTTGTTAGATCAATGATTTCTTGATCGGATCTATCTGATGACATTAATTTTAGCTTTACTCCGGTTGCTGTTGGTGCCCATAATTTAAAAGTTGTTTGATCCGGTTGGTAAAAAGCTCCCAAATGTCCGTCATAATAGAAACGTTCATCGAATGCACCTGTTCTTGTCACTGCTCCAATCTGTAAATCAGTCTTTCTTTGAAGGTGATCCTTAATCCAATACTGACTGCCAATGTTCAACTCTTCTGCTGTTTGGCAGATATATTTCATAAACTCATTGAGGTGTATTTTATCAACAACGGTAAGTGGAAATTCATCTGCGTCACATTCCAATGTAAAGGAACTTTCATCGGCGTGAGGAAGAGTATGAGGGACTATGATTGTAATGACTCGCATTTCATCTAAATAGGCTTGATAATCCCTTTCAATCGCAATCATGTATCTTCATTCCCTTCACTTCCTTTTAATAAAAAAATCAATTGATGATCGTTTAGTTATTTCCATCATTTACTTCCCATTCTAGCCGTCTGATGGATGTGGTTTGGGTATAATCCAATAGTGCCTTTGCCCCTTTTAACTGAATCGATTTCAAAGGGGAACGAAGCCGCCGTAACGAAGCAAACCATTCTTCATAATTCCGCTTGTCAATTAATGTCGCATCGTATGGTGGTAATGGATAATCAATAAAACCGTTCCTTGACAAAATTACTTTATGAATTGGCAAGTCAATATCATGTAACTGAAATATTTTTTTCACGATTGTTTCTGTTCGATTCGCAGCAATTAACGGATTAACAATCTTTTTCACGTTGCGATTCGTTCTTACATCCCAGAACTTTTGATTAGAACCGATAAATACAGCCGAATCATGATCCTCTAAAAAGGTAATACACCAAACTTCAGTCGGACTGATTAAAATCGACTCTACTTCAATCGATGCTTTTTTTAATAAAAAGATGGGCCTATATAACAGGAGATACGTATCGGGAAACCGCTGCAAAAAGAATCGTAAATGTTCATCAAAAAAGAATCGTTTATTCATATTGGACTTCTCTGTTAATGTCGATGTGGCCCATTTCAATTGGAAATCAAATAGTTGATTGAGAAATTGCTGTTTTAATTCTTCAACGTTTTCTGCATGATATATCTTGACAGAGAAATGATCTATTTCTGTTGGTTCTTCTGCCGCTAATTTCCCATTTTCCTTTTGTATCGTTTCTGAGGCATTCCTTCGGTTAAACAGCGTTTTTATTTTATTGAGTAAATGAGGCTTCTCTTCTATAGTCAATTCAGCTGTTTGCGATAACAAAATTTCATCTCTGGGATTTTCCCAATTGTGCTGTAATTTCTCCCATTGCTGCTTTTTCAACGTCACAAAGCGTGTAGGATAATGAAATATATTTTGTTCATAGCGCGATGTATAATCTTGTAATTTAATTAACTGTCCCATTGTATTCTTCCTCGTTTTCTTCTCATATTCTATTCAGATATCAGGGAAAAGGTTGCAATGGGTTCATACTTTGGAATTTTCTCAAGATTCGTTTTATATAACACAACTTCATTTGCGGGAAAAGAAATCAACTTTTCCTGATATGGATTATATGTATCAAGCCAGTTATGATCAAAATCGTCGCCAGTCCAATTTCTTGCCAGTGTAATATGCGGTGCAAACGGGCGCGACTCCAGTGTAAATCCAGATCTCAAACAAGCCTTAAATACAAGTGATTGCAAATTCATCAGTTTATCGTTCTTTTTTACTGATGCCCAAAAGATACGTGGCGACTTTTTGCTTCCAAATACACCTAGTCCTTGAAGATTCAAAAGAAAGGTCCTTTCATTTTCTATCGCTTCTCCGACTAATTCTATTGATCGGCGAAGCTTTTGTTCTTCTGCGGACCCAAGAAAAGCAAAGGTAATATGATAATCTTCCCAATACACCCATCGTTTAAAAGGAAAATGTTCAACCACATCCCCAAGCTGACTATGCATCGTCTGTTTCGTTGATTTTGGAAGCGCCAGAGCCCAAAAGTAATGTGTGCTCATTATATTCGACCTCACTTTAGCTTTTTAATTGATAAGTGGTAGAGCTGATAGAAGCACCCGGCAACATGACGGGTGCTTTTCTTTCTACCATACGTAAGAGAATAAATTACTTTGCCAATTCATATATCGCTTGAGCATAAATAGCTGTCGCTTTTACTAAATCATCAATATACATATACTCATCCTTCTGATGGGCAATATCCTCTCTGCCTGGGAACAGTGGGCCAAAAGCAACACCGGAAGTTAAAGAGCGTGCATATGTACCTCCGCCGATTGCCAAAAGCTCTGCTGTTTCACCTGTTTGTTCTTCGTATACATTCTTTAATATTTGAATTAATTCATGATTTTCATCCACATGATGCGGCTTTGAATCTGAGAATTTTTCCAGCTTAAAGCCTTTTTGTCCTACGAATAATTCAAGCAATTCTTTTGTTTTCTCTATGTCAGCTGTAACCGGATAGCGCAGGTTCAGGCCAAACATACCGCCTTCTGATCGATTGAAAGACATTTTTCCAATATTAATAGTAAGTTCTCCGGAAATATCATCCGAGTATGCGACTCCTAGTTGCTTCCCTCTTGAATCCCTAAATAAGTAACGGGAAGCAAATTCGAAGTAAGGTGCCGCCTGTTGATCAGGTTTGTTTTCATGAATAAACTGAGCTAAGAATAGACCAGCATTTTTGCCTTGGTCGGGCTCCATACCGTGTGCTGACACGCCTTCCAGCTCGAGAATCAGTTGACCATTATCAACGTAACATTTTCCCTTTACTCCGTGTTTATCTAAAAAGTCTTTATATCTTTGGATCACATCTGTTTTTTCCTTTTGAACATGCATGACCGCTCTCGCAAAATCCGGTACCATATTATATCTTCTTCCCGATTCAAAGCTGATAATTTCTAATTTCGCTTCAGGATCTGCGTCTTTGTCTTCAGTTATGCTTTGAACAAGATCGAAATCACATATTCCTTTTTCAGCAAAGATGATAGGAAAATCTGCATCCGGTGCAAATCCAACCGTAGGCATCTCCTCATGTTCGAAATAATGCTCAACACATCTCCAGTCACTTTCCTCATCTGTTCCAATGATCATGCGAACACGTTTATTAAGCGGCAGATTTAATTCTTTGACAATTTTCATGGCATAATAGGCAGCAATCGTTGGGCCTTTATCATCAATCGCACCTCTAGCGAATATTTTGCCATCACGAATCTCTGCACCATATGGGTCACTTGACCATCCATCGCCCTCTGGCACTACATCAACGTGGCAAAGAATCCCAACACTTTCCTCACCTTGCCCAAATTCAATATATCCAGCCAGGTTTCCGACATTCTTTGCTTTGAACCCATCTTTCTCTCCCATTTCGAGCATGAACAACAATGCTTCTTTTACACCGCCGCCAAGCGGTGCATCCTCTGTAGCATTTACCTCATCCAACACACTTTTAATCCGTAATATTTTTTGTGTGTCTTGAATGAGTGCATCTTTTCTTTTTAATACTTCATCAGACCAATTTATATGTACCATATGAAACCTCCATTAAGAAAAGCCCTCAGCTGTAAAATTCATCAGCCCTATTTAAATCATATCATAATCTTTATTGATAAAAAGTGTACTTTGTTTTTCCCTTTTTCTCTTAAATCATTACCAAACCTCCATTGATTATGCAAAAAGTATTTATTATTGGGTGAATTTCTTTAATAATATGAGAATATTCTGCATAATGTAGTTTTAGGTATTCATATTATCCTGCTTTTGATACTGGCAAAATTATTAAATGAAGTTAATCTTTTGTAAATTCAGTTCTACATAGTGGAAATCTTATGATAATATGGATATTATATAGGTAGAGGTAATACAGCAAAGTACTTACTATATGTTGTGAAAAGGGGTTGTCTGGGGAAAAGAAGGGAATATTCTCGGGAGATTTCGATCTTCACTAAAGTGTTGGATGCTGGAATTTGTCATAGGTTTGAAATTAGGATAGGGAGTGGTTTATTGAAACCGTCAACTAACCGGATGTTAAACCGTATCAAATCCGTTTATATGTTTATTAATAATCGAGGAACTGTCACTACTCAAGAACTTGTGGAAGAGTTCGGAATCACTCCTCGAACGATACAAAGAGACTTAAATGTCTTAGCGTACAACGATTTAGTCAGAAGCCCAAGCAGAGGAAAATGGACAACAACTAAAAAGAAGGTTAAGTTAACATCGTAAAAGTAAACACAAAATAAGCCACCTTATGATGAAGGGCGGCTTATTTTGTGTTTACTTCTTTTATTGCTGTTATTTCTTCATCCGTTAACTCCCGATACTCCCCTAGTTCGAGGCTTTCATCCAATCTTAAAGGCCCCATTGAAATTCTTTGCAGGTAAACCACTTTTTTGCCAACTGCTTCGAACATTCTTTTTACCTGATGGAATTTCCCTTCTGTAATCGTTAATTCGATATCCGATCGTATCCCTGATTTCAGTATTTTCAGCATACCCGGCTTTGTTACATAACCATCATCCAACGTAACACCCTCTTGAAAGGCCTTTACGTCAGCATCTGTAACCTCTTGATCAATTACTGCAAAATATGTTTTGGGAACATGTTTTTTTGGTGATAAGAGCTGATGCGCAAGCTGACCATCATTTGTTAAGAGCAACAAGCCTTCCGTATCTTTATCGAGTCTGCCCACAGGGAATGGCGAATAAACAGCATCCTCCATTTCCAGTAAATCAATAACCGTTTTTTCATAATGATCCTCGGTTGCAGAAATGACTCCCTGCGGCTTATTCATCATCAAATAAATATATTCCTTATACTCAATGACCTCCCCGTGCAATGTAACTGTATCCTTTTCAGGGTCAACCTGTTCTTTTCCATTTTTTACCGTTTGGTCATTTACTTTTACAACTCCACTTTTGAGAAGATCTTTTACTTCCTTCCGACTTCCATATCCTAAATTCGCTAACAATTTATCAATCCGCACAAAACCACTCCTTTTGTAACATTATAGGCTATTATCCATTTCCAATTCAGAGAAAAACCATAGTATGTAATCGTGTAACTAAATCATGAGGCAGACACACAAGAAAACATTTCAGTCTCAAATAAATAAAGTGAGGAGATGTCAAGTGATGATGGATTATCATCAATATCAACAATTTTACCCAACGGTGGATTCTCGTCAACAACAAGGTCAATTTTTTCCAGGTGGAGGCTTTTCCCAACGACTAAATAGTTTAGAGAGACGAGTAGACAGACTAGAACGCCAAAACGAACGTATCGAACGCCGTCTAGATCGAATCGAAAGAAGACTCGGCATTCGTCAGGATGAGCAATACTATTAAGATTAGAACAAGGGTCTCCATTAACGGAGACCCTTTAGTTATCGTTTAAGATGTAACTTTTGCATGACTCTGTCCACTTTTTGACCAAATAATTTATTCACCAATTTTAATTTCAGTCCCAGGTATCCATAGATACCTACACCAATTGCGGCACAGCAAATGATGATAATGAGTGACTGCCAGACTGATTCTGGAGATAAAAATTGGGTAAGCAGCATATAGGCCCCTCCTGCACCGGCAAACATCAACGCAGTAAAAGTCACTATTAAGAGAACCCTTCGCAAAACAAGTTTAAACGAATAACGAGTATAGATTTTTATTACGATAAGATTAATGATAATCGCAGCTCCATACCCCAGCGCAGTTGCTAAAATCGCGCCTTTTGTTTCCATTAACTTGATCAGCGGAATATTTAAGCTCAGCTTAATAAGCAGTCCCACCAAAAGACTTAAAATCGTAAAACGCTGTTCATCAATTCCCTGCATGATCGCAGCAGTAACAGAATATAAAGCAAAGAGAATCGCTACCGGAGAATATGCACGCAATACCTCCGTGCCATACACATCATGACCATAAAATGCCGTATAGACCGGCTCCGCAAGTAACGACATCCCGACAACAGCAGGTAAAGTGAGAAACAATAACACTTGGAATGTCTGATTGAGCTGACGGTCTAATTCATTGCGGTCATTTTCAATATAGGTTCTCGTAATATTTGGTACTAGTGTTAATGAAAAGGCCGTTGCCAATGATACAGGAATGATCACCAGCTTATGTGAATAAAAGTTTAAGGCACTAAAAGCAAAATCTGATTGCTTTGCCAAGCCAATTTCAACCATAGCCTTATTAAACGTTATTTGGTCAATGAATTGAAATAATGGGTTGGCAATACCGACAAACACAAAGGGTGCCGCATATAAAAGAATTTCCTTGTACATGTCCTTTAACGGAATCACAACTGTCCCTTTATCCTGCAGCAGTAATTCATCCAGGTAAGGCTTACGTTTAAACCAGTACCAGAAGAGCACAAGCAATGAACCAATGGCACCGACGAACGCAGCAAAGGTAGCCACACTAACCGCCGTAGCAATTTCTCCGCTCATCATATGTAAAACAACATATGCGCCGGCCAAAAGGAAAACAATCCGGACAATTTGCTCTACTACTTGTGACACAGCTGACGGCCCCATCGATTGATGTCCTTGGAAAAAGCCTCTAATTAAACTCATAAACGGGACAACAATAAGGGCAAAACTGACCGCACGAATAACGGTTATAACGTCTTCTACTTTTGTCACTTGATCATCATCTTGAATGACCATCTCTCCCAAAACAGGAGCAGAAAAGAATAGAATTAGAAAAGATACAAAACCGGTCACCAGCATGACAATTAACCCTGATTTAAAAAGCCTTCTCCCTACCGCATATTCCTCGAGAGCATTATATTTCGCGATAAACTTAGAGATAGCCAGCGGGATGCCGGCAGTTGCAATACTAATAAAAATCGTATAAGGTACATACGAATATTGATAAAGTGTTGTACCCTCTTTCCCAACAATGGCATCAAAGGGAATGACATAAAATAATCCAAGCACTTTAGAAATAATAGTTCCAAGCGTTAATATAAATGTTCCTCTTAAAAGCTTTGACGACATCAATTCCTTCTCCTTATCAACGTAGGAATATGTAAATACATAGAAACCGGACAATATTTAATTTTATACCTTTATTTCGCTTTAAGCGATAGCAAAATTTGACTAATATAGTACAATTGCTCTTGAAAACACACTATTTGTAGTTTACTCTTCTTTAATAAAGAATTCTAGTATTAACTTCATTCAGCAGTAGTCCCCCACTTCTATAATTTGAGGATGTATGTAAAATACTCTCTGATTCATTGGTGATCAAACCCCGGCTGAATGAAGTTAAGCCTCCGGCGGATGTCTCGGATTTTTTAAAGGTAATTTATCGAGCGAGCTCGATAAAAATCCGGACGCAAATTCGACGAGCGAATTTGATTAGAAAGGAACTTACTATATGTATGATGTAATTGTAATCGGCGGCGGTCCTTCAGGTTTAATGGCTGCTATCACGGCAGGTAAATCAGGGGCCAAGGTGCTCCTGATTGATAAGGGAGACAAGCTTGGCCGAAAGCTGGCTATTTCGGGCGGTGGCCGCTGTAATGTAACCAACAGACTCCCAATTGACGAATTAATCAAACACATCCCTGGAAACGGACGTTTTTTACATAGCGCATTTTCGATTTTTAATAATGAGGATATTATTGATTTTTTCAACGGATTAGGGATTGAGTTAAAGGAAGAAGATCATGGAAGAATGTTCCCTGTCAGCAACAAAGCACAATCTGTTGTTGATGCTTTATTAAGAAAATTATCTGACCTGAGTGTTGAGATAAAAACGAATAGTCCGGTAGAAACAGTTGAATATGATCAAGACGAGGTAAAAGCTGTTCTATTAAAAAACGGCGAACGATTTAAAACACACGCAGTCGTCATTGCTGTTGGCGGTAAATCCGTTCCTCATACAGGGTCAACTGGTGATGGATACGTATGGGCAGAAAAAGCAGGACATACGATAACGGAGCTTTTTCCTACCGAAGTACCTGTAACATCAAATGAACCCTTTATAAAAGAAAAAACATTACAGGGATTGTCTCTCCGTGATGTTGCCTTAAGTGTCTTGAATCAAAAAGGCAAAGCGCTTATCACGCATAAAATGGATATGATTTTCACTCATTTTGGAATTAGCGGGCCTGCTGTCCTCCGTTGCAGCCAATTCATTGTTAAAGAGCTGAAAAAGTCGGCAGGTCATAAAGTGACAGTTAATCTTGACGTCTTTCCTGATAAAAAAGAAGAAGTTTTTTATCAAGAGCTTCTACAGTTATTAAAATCTGAACCAAAAAAGAATATAAAGAATGTACTAAAACATTTATTGCCGGAGCGATATTTACTTTTTCTGCTTGAATTCAATCAAATCGATCCTATGGCCCAGGCTGGAACTCTTTCAAATGAAAAACTAAGAAGCTTCGTGGAGAGCTGTAAAAGATTCCGCTTTACTGTAAATGGTACCCTTCCACTCGAAAAGGCATTTATTACCGGCGGCGGTGTTTCCACCAAGGAAGTAGAACCCAAAACAATGGCGTCAAAAAAAATGTGCGGTTTGTATTTTTGCGGGGAAATTTTGGATATTCATGGCTATACCGGCGGCTTTAATATTACAGCTGCTTTTGTAACCGGACACCTTGCAGGTCAAAATGCGGCCGAATCTAGTAAATTAAAAGGATAAAAAACAATCGAGCCTGCGTTACTCAGGCTCGATAAATCACCATGGCAGTAAAACAATAAATTTGTTCCTCATCCTCATCATCAGGCATGGCTGCTACATTATATTTAATATCCAGCAGTTTTTTCTCATCCAAATCTTTCAAAAAATGGTTCATCTCCGACTCTAAGTTCTTCTCGTGCTCCTGATCAAATAATTTTACCTGAATCAAACCGCTCTCTCCTTATCATTAGCTATTATTCATTATTTTTTCCTGTTTTATAAATTTTAATCTTTCTATTATTTTAAATTTTGTCATTTTATGAAGAATTACTCCGACTAATTAACTAAAAATTTAGTTAATTCAGATAATTAAATAGACTAATTGAGGGATATCTTGTACAATGTTTTCAGAATATTGAAGTTTCATAATCATTAATCTTTCATGACAAAGAAGACACCAGTACGAAAGTCAAAACCATTTACGAGGGGGAGAAGGATGAGAAAAAGAAAGTTAAATGCTCTTTTCATGTCACTTATGCTTTCAGCAGGAGTTTTGGCAGCTTGCTCTGGAAATGATGAACAAACGTCTGGTACCGAATCGAATGGCAGCGGAGACAGTATTAAAATCGGTGCCAACCTGGAATTATCCGGTAATGTGGCTTCGTATGGTCAGGGGATTGCTGAAGGATTGGATCTGGCAATTGAAGAAATTAATAAGGAAGGGATTGATGGTAAGAAAATTGACCTTGTGAAGGTTGATAACAAATCAGAAGCTGCTGAAGCTACAAGCGGCGCCCTCAAGCTGATTAACCAGGATTATGTATCAGCGATTGTTGGGTCGGCAACGAGTACCAATACGCTTGCTCAAGTACAAATTGCCCAGGACAACCAGGTTCCTATTATAACACCATCCGGAACAAATCCGGATATTACCTTTAAAGATGATAAACTGAATGATTTCATTTTCAGGACCTGCTTTATTGATCCGTTTCAAGGGGAGATTGCAGCTAATTTTGCCGTAAAAGATTTGGGTGTTAAAAATGCGGCCATTCTTATTGACAGCTCCAGCGACTATGCAAAAGGACTTGCCAATGCTTTTAAAAAGGCTTTTGAAGAAAATGGTGGAAAAGTCATTGGAGAAGAAGCCTATATAGCAAAGGATACTGACTTCCGAGCTACATTAACAAGGCTGAAATCGAAAAACCCTGAATTTGTCTATATTCCAGGTTATTACGAAGAAGTTGGTCTAATCCTAAAACAGGCAAAAGAATTAGGTTTAGATGTACCTTTCATGGGTGGTGACGGTTGGGATTCACCAACACTAGTTGAAATCGCAGGTGCTGAAGCCTTAACAAACACATATATTACGAATCACTATTCTTCTGGTGATACAGATGAAAAGATTCAAAACTTTGTAAAAGCATACGAAGCAAAATATAAAGAAACACCAGATGCTTTTAACGCCCTTGGTTACGATACAGGTTATTTACTTGCCGATGCCATCAAACGTGCGGGCAGTGCTGACCCTGTAAAAATTAAGGAAGCGTTGGAAGATACAAAAGATTTATCGCTTGTAACTGGTAATTTTACCTATGACGAAAAACATAATCCTGTAAAATCTGCCACGATTCTCACTTTTGAAAATGGAGAACAGGTATTTGAAACGAAAGTAAATCCTTAACTGTTAAAATCCTGCACTGTGCTCCTTTTAAATCAACGCTGACAACAAAAATGTTTATCTGAAAAGGGGGCTCTGCCCCCTTTTTCTATATAGTAGTCAGTTTCAAATAATTCTCTATCTCTAGATCCTTCCATAATCATGATAATGAAGTTCATGTCATAAATGACACCCAATAATAAAATTATGATTTTATTTGGAAAATATTATACTAAAAAACTAAAAATTTATTTTTGCAAGAAAATTTCGTAGACTAAGCGTAAAATATCATGTAAAATACATTCATCTATTCCTATTTTACTAGGAATAATCGCCTCATACACAAATACTAAATGACGGCGGAAAATAATATTATTATTGGGGGAAAACGTATGAGAAAGAGAAAGTTAAATGCCATTTTCATGTCTTTTATGCTTTCAGCAGGCGTTCTAGCTGGATGTGCTGGTGGTAAAGACAACTCAACAGGAGGACAAAGCGACGGTGACACGATCAAAGTCGGTGTAAATCTTGAATTATCAGGAAACGTTGCTTCTTATGGTCAAGGAATTAACGAAGGAATTGAACTTGCTGTTGAGGAAATCAATAAAAAAGGAATTGACGGCAAAAAAATTGAGCTTATTACTGTAGATAACAAATCTGATGCAGCAGAATCTACAAGTGCTGCACTTAAATTAATCAGTCAAGATAAAGTCTCTGTCATTCTTGGTGCTTCAACAAGTACAAACTCGATCGCTCAAGTACAAATTGCCCAAGATAATAAAATACCTGTCATTGCACCGCCTGCTACAAGCCCTGACGTAACAGTTACGGACGGAAAATTAAATGATTATATTTTTAGAACAAGCTTTATCGATCCATATCAAGGAGAAATTGCTGCAAACTTTGCTGCAAAAGATCTAAAGTTAAAAAATGCTGCTGTATTAATTGATAGTTCAAGCGACTATTCAAAAGGACTTGCTAATTCTTTTAAAGATTCTTTAGAAAAAAATGGCGGTAAGGTTATTTCAGAAGAAGCTTATGTTGCAAAGGATACAGACTTCCGTGCCACATTAACTAGAATTAAAGCAAAAAAACCAGAAGTAGTATATGTACCTGGATATTATGAAGAAGTTGGTTTGATTTTAAAACAAGCTAGAGAAATCGGTCTTGACGTACCATTTGTTGGCGGAGACGGCTGGGATTCTCCTAAACTGGCTGAAATTGCTGGCGCAGATGCTTTACATGATGTGTATTTTACAAATCACTACTCTTCATCCGATACTGATGAAAAAGTTCAAAATTTTGTGAAGGTTTTTAAAGAAGAGTACAATAAAACACCTGATGCCTTTAATGCTCTAGGTTATGACACAGGCTACTTGCTTGCAGATGCAATCAAACGTGCTGGTGGCGGAGATCCTCAGAAAATTAAAACAGCATTAGAAGAAACAGAAGGCCTATCCCTAATCACTAGTGACAATTTCAAATATGACAAAAATCATAATCCAATTAAATCAGCTACCATTCTTTCATTTGAAAACGGAAAACAAATATTCAAAACAAAAGTAAACCCTGAATAAGAAGAAAACAAGTATTATCATTAAGACTTGGTTTAAAACATTGAATTCGTCACTCGGAATTGTTTGAATATTTAAACGTCTTTATTATAAACATAATTGATTTCTAGAATAGGGGTATATCCCCTATTCATATTTTTAATTTATCTACAAACTGAAAAAATAGATGTGGTTAGGAGAGTGCACATATGGAACTAATACAACAATTAGTTAATGGGATTTCACTTGGCAGTATATATGCGTTGATTGCACTCGGTTACACTATGGTTTACGGAATTGTTAAACTCATCAACTTCGCTCATGGCGATGTATTCATGGTTGGTTCATTCGTAGGCTTCTACTCCATGACAGTACTTGACCTTGGATTCTTTCCTTCCCTAATTCTTTCCATGGTCGTGTGTGCATTATTTGGAGTCTTAATCGAGAGAATTGCATATAAACCTTTAAGGAATGCAACTAGAATTGCAGCGCTTATCACCGCTATCGGTGTTTCCCTGTTTATTGAATATGGAACGATTTATTTTCGAGGTGCACAGCCTGAGGCATATCCCGGCGATGCCCTTCCTTCTAGTACAATTGATATATTTGGCGTATCGATTAATTCTCAATCACTTTTTATACTAGGAATTTCTTTATTATTAATGATCATCTTGCAATTCATTGTTCACAAAACAAAAATTGGTAAAGCTATGCGCGCTGTTTCTTACGATACTGAAGCCGCTCAATTAATGGGGATCAATGTGAATAATACAATTTCAGCTACATTTGCAATTGGTTCTGCTCTTGCTGGAGCTGCAGGTGTTATTTTTGGAGCCTATTATATAAAAATTGAACCACTTATGGGGATTATCCCAGGACTTAAAGCTTTCATCGCTGCAGTATTAGGTGGAATTGGAATTATCCCTGGAGCAATGGTTGGCGGACTTGTATTAGGAGTTATCGAATCCTTTGTAAGTGCGTCTGGATTTTCATTGTGGCGTGATGGAGTTGCATTCATTGTTTTAATTCTTATTTTAATTTTCCGTCCATCAGGTTTATTCGGGAAAAACACAAAGGAAAAAGTATAAAGGAGGCTGTAGCATGTCTATCATCAAACGATCTAAAGGTTTCTGGCTTTCAATTTTGTCAGCCTTTGCTGTATTTTTTGTCGTTCAAGTACTTATTTCAGGCGGACAGCTCAATGCCTTTTACGAAAACATGATTTATCTAATGGCGATCAATATTATTCTTGCAGTTAGTTTACATTTGATTATCGGAATTACCGGCCAATTCTCGATTGGTCATGCAGGTTTTCTTGCTGTAGGTGCATATGCTTCTGCCATTATAACCATGAAATTAGGCTTACCTTTTGGTGTAGCCGTAATAGTAGGGGGACTTGCTGCTGCACTTGCTGGTTTAGTTATTGGTATTCCAACCCTTCGTCTGAGAGGAGATTATTTAGCAATTGCTACTCTCGGTTTTGGCGAAATTGTAAGAATTACACTGTTAAATATTGAATATGTAGGCGGCGCAAGCGGGATGCAGGTATCACATTTAACATCTTGGCCTTGGATCTTTTTTGCAACGTTACTTACCATATTAATAATCAGAAATTTCACAAATTCAACTCATGGAAGAGCATGTATTTCCGTTCGAGAGGATGAAATTGCAGCTGATGCCATGGGAATTAACACTACTTATTATAAAGTTGCTGCCTTTATTATCGGTGCGTTTTTTGCTGGTGTAGCTGGGGCATTGTATTCACATAATTTTTATATTATTCAGCCAAGTAACTTTGGTTTTTTAAAGTCTTTTGATATTTTAATTTTTGTTGTACTTGGCGGTTTAGGTAGTTTGTCAGGTTCCGTTATTTCAGCCATATTATTAACTATTATCTCTACCTATCTACAGGACTATCCAGAAACCAGAATGATTATATACAGTCTTGTTCTTATTGTCATGATGCTGTATCGTCCACAAGGCCTAATGGGGACTAAAGAAATAACGTCATTCTTTAAAAAACGGAAAGCTGTTTAGGAGGGATTAAAAAATGACAACAAACCAACCGTTGCTTAAAGTAGATCATGTCGGAATCCAGTTCGGCGGTCTAAAGGCTGTATCAGATGTTAATATCGAAATCAAAAAAGGCGAATTAATTGGACTGATTGGGCCAAATGGTGCTGGGAAGACAACCTTTTTTAATATGCTCACAGGAGTGTATGTTCCAACAGAAGGAAGTATTCTGTTAAATGGTGCAAAATTAAATGGATTGCCTCCATTTAAAATAACACAAAAAGGGATCAGCCGCACATTTCAAAATATCCGACTATTCGGTGAGTTATCCGTACTTGATAATGTAAAGGTTGCCTATCATTCACTTGCAAAACATTCGATCCTATCATCCATGCTTCGACTTCCAGGTCATTTTGCGGGTGAAAAAGAAATGGAAGACAAAGCCATTGAATTTTTAAAGATCTTTCATTTAGAAGGTTTTAAAGATGAAAAAGCAAAAAACCTTCCTTATGGTCAACAACGCAGGCTTGAAATTGCACGTGCTCTTGCCGCTTACCCAGAACTTTTATTATTGGATGAGCCGGCAGCTGGAATGAATCCACAAGAAACCCATGATTTAATGGAGCTCATTTCCTTTATTCGTGACCAATTTAATTTAACGGTAATACTAATTGAACACGATATGGCTCTTGTTATGGGAGTTTGTGAACGAATTTATGTACTTGACCATGGACAATTAATCGCGCAAGGTACACCAAAAGAAATTCGAAACAATCCAAAAGTAATTGAGGCATATCTTGGCGAGGAGGTTTCATAATGCTTAAAGTTCAGGGAATCGATGTATTTTATGGTAATATTCATGCACTAAAAGAAGTTTCACTAAATGTGAACCAAGGAGAAATCGTTACTCTGATAGGAGCTAATGGTGCTGGAAAAAGTACTTTGCTGAAAACCGTTTCTGGTTTGTTAAAACCTAAAAAGGGAACGATTACCTTTGAAAGTGTATCCATTGATGGAAAACAAGCGCAATGGATCGTAAAAAAAGGAATTTCACACGTTCCCGAAGGAAGACGAGTATTTGCTAATATGAGTGTAGAAGAAAACTTAGAGCTTGGCGCCTATTTGCGTAATGATAAAAAAGGTATTAAGGAAGATTATGAAAAGGTATATGAGTTATTCCCACGTCTTCATGAGCGTCGAAAACAGCAATCAGGAACACTTTCCGGAGGAGAACAGCAGATGCTGGCAATGGGCCGTGCCTTAATGGCGAGACCAAAGCTGCTTCTTTTGGATGAGCCTTCAATGGGACTTGCTCCCTTATTAGTGAAAACGATTTTTGACATTATAAAAGAAATCAATTCAACAGGTACTACAATTATGCTTGTTGAACAAAATGCCAATATGGCCCTATCTATCGCCCATCGCGCCTATGTAATTGAAACTGGACGAGTTGTATTAAGCGGCACTGCTGAAGAGCTTAGATCAAGTGATCAAATTAAAATGGCCTATCTCGGGGGGCATTGATGAAAAAACTAATGATAGTAAAAAGAAAAAACAGACCTTTATCTTTACGTTAAAGGTCTGTTTTTATATTTATATTGTCTTTAGAAATCCACAAATGTTAATATTCTACTTTCCCTCTCCATTCAAGCATTCCGCCAGTCATATTGCGGACTTTATAGCCTTGTGCTTGGAGAAAATCGCAAACATATGCACTTCTTGAGCCAGAACGGCAAATCATAATATATTCTTTGTCTTTGTCAAAATAATCTAAGCTTGCCGGGATATCTCCCATTGGAATATGCTTGGCACCTGGAATGATCCCCATTGCCACTTCATCATGTTCTCTCACGTCTACAAGCTCCAGCTTTTCCCCTGCTTCGAGCTTTTCATTTAATTCATATGTTGTAATGACAGCCATTTGACTCATGTGTTACACCCCTATTGTTCTTTGTTCTTTTACAATAAACGGCATTCCTTTTATTAAGGAAGAAATGCCGTTTATTCTTCTTACTTATTCTACTTTACTTCTTAATTTGCAACAATATTAACGAGCTTTCCAGGAACCGCAATGACTTTCCGAACGGTTTTGCCGTCAATTTGTGCCTTTACTTTGTCATCGTCCATGGCAATTTGCTCCAGCGCATCTTTGTTTGTATTTGCCGGTACGACCAATTTTGCTTTGACTTTACCGTTTATTTGAATGACAATCTCAATTTCATCATCCTTTAATTTTGCCTCGTCATATGCAGGCCATGCTTCAAAAGCAATCGTAGAATTCGAATGACCAAGCTTTTCCCATAGCTCTTCTGCAATATGTGGTGCAATCGGAGATAATAGTTTCACAAAACCTTCCATATAATCAATTGGTAACACATCTGCTTTGTAGGCTTCATTAATAAATACCATCAGCTGAGAAATGGCTGTGTTAAAACGCAAGCCCTCATAATCTTCTGTTACCTTTTTAACCGTTTGGTGATAGATTTTTTCAAGATTACTTTCTTTTTCATTATCTTTAATCTTTGAATTCAAGCTACCGTTATCTTCAATGAATAAACGCCAAATTCTATCTAAGAAACGTCTTGAACCATCGACACCGTTTGTAGACCAGGCAATGGATCCGTCAAGCGGTCCCATGAACATTTCATACAAACGTAATGTATCCGCACCATGACTGTCAACAATCTCGTCAGGGTTCACAACATTTCCTTTTGATTTACTCATTTTTTCATTATTTTCACCAAGAATCATTCCTTGGTTAAACAGTTTTTGGAAAGGCTCTTTTGTTGGAACGACTCCGATATCGTATAAAAACTTGTGCCAGAAACGAGCGTACAATAAGTGTAATACCGCATGCTCTGCTCCGCCGATATAGATGTCAACAGGAAGCCATTCTTTTAGTTTTTCAGGATCTGCTAACACTTCATCATTATGCGGATCGATGAAGCGAAGGAAATACCAGCAGCTTCCGCCCCATTGTGGCATTGTATTGGTTTCCCGGCGGCCTTTTTTACCAGTAACAGGATCGACTACATTCACCCATTCTTCGATATTTGCTAATGGAGATTCTCCTGTACCGGATGGTTTGATTTCTGTTGTAACCGGTAGAATTAGAGGAAGTTCCTCTTCCGGAACAGCTGTCATCGTACCATCTTCCCAATGGATAATTGGAATTGGTTCGCCCCAATAGCGCTGACGGCTGAATAACCAATCACGAAGGCGGTATGTTACTTTTTTCGTACCAATTGCCTTTTCCTCAAGCCAAGCAATCATTTTACTTATGGCTTCTTCTTTATTTAAACCATTTAGGAAATCAGAGTTTACATGCGGTCCATCACCTGCGTATGCTTCTTTTTCAATGTCTCCGCCTGCCACAACCTCTTTAATTTCTAAACTAAATTTCTTAGCAAATTCATAGTCGCGCTCATCATGACCGGGAACAGCCATAATTGCACCAGTACCATAGCTTGCCAATACATAGTCTGCGATCCAAATTGGAATTTTTACATCATTTACAGGATTAATAGCATAGGCTCCGGTGAAAACACCCGTTTTTTCCTTGGCTAAGTCTGTACGTTCTAAATCACTTTTGCTCTTAATTTGTTCTAAATAATCTTCAACCGCTTGACGCTGTTCATCAGTCGTAATTTTTTTCACTAAATCATGCTCAGGAGCAAGCACAGCATAGGTTGCACCAAATAATGTATCAGGACGTGTAGTGAAAACCGTAAAACTGTCATCATGTCCATCAATTTGGAAAATTACTTCTGCTCCTTCCGAACGGCCGATCCAGTTACGCTGCATATCTTTAATGCTTTCCGGCCAGTCTAATTCTTCAAGGTCTTCTAATAAACGGTCAGCATAGGCCGTAATTCGTAAATTCCACTGCTTCATTGGACGACGCTCTACCGGGTGTCCGCCGCGCTCACTCTTTCCATCAATAACCTCTTCGTTTGCCAGCACAGTTCCTAATGCAGGACACCAGTTAACAGGTGCTTCGCTGATATAGGCAAGACCCTTTTCATAAAGCTTCAAAAAGATCCATTGTGTCCATTTATAATAGTGCGGATCTGTTGTATTAATTTCACGGTCCCAATCATAGGAAAAGCCTAAAGATTTAATTTGACGGCGGAAATTATTAATATTATGCTCTGTAAATTCTGCAGGGTCATTTCCCGTATCTAATGCATATTGCTCTGCAGGCAGTCCGAAAGCATCCCAGCCCATTGGGTGAAGGACGTTGTATCCCTGCATTCTTTTCATTCTTGAAAGAATATCGGTTGCTGTATAGCCCTCCGGGTGTCCAACATGGAGCCCGGCACCAGATGGGTAAGGAAACATGTCAAGTGCATAAAACTTACGCTTCCCCTTATCCTCACTTGTTTTAAAGGTTTTATTTTCTTCCCAATACTTTTGCCACTTTTTTTCAATTTCATGATGATTAAAACTCATCTTGTTTTCCTCCTACATTTAATAAATGGCTAGAATCCAGCCTTTTTTTCGTAATAATGGGTTCTGAAGCATTTTTCTCTATAACTTAGAAAAGAATATAAAAAACCCCTCATCCCAAAACTGGGACGAGAGGATTATGTATCAAAACTCCCGCGGTACCACCCACATTAGTGAAAAAGTCACTCGCTTCATTTATCCTTAACGCGGAAAACGACAGACATTACTGTTCTTTCACATCTGTAACTCCAAGGCGAGTTCATGATGATCCCGGCTGACTTGCACCAACCGCCAGCTCTCTATTACGGGTTTTTACATCATTACTATTCCTTGTCAATGTTGTTCTAATTATAGAAAAATATATAGTGATATTGTATATAATTTTGCCTCAAGATGCAAGTCGGCAAAAAAGGTACTAAATCAAATTCGCCATCGAATTTGCGTCCGGATTTTTATCACGCTTCAAAACGCCACATCCGTATGTCTAGCCTGATCCAGGACGTCGTGTCCGTCGTCGAGCTCGCTCGATAAATTACCATAAAAAAAATCCGAGACATCCGCCGGAGGCTTAATTTCATTCAGTCAGTGCCCGAAACCCTTACAAAAATCGAAGAGTTTTTTCATTCAACTACTAATTATAAAAGTAGGCTGCTGAATGAAATTAATATATTACAAGATACTAACAATTGTTAACACTTTTAGTAAGAATTATACCTCATTTCATCCAAAAAATATCTCTTAAAACTATGCAAGCCACCACTATAAAAAGTGGTGGCTCATGATTTCTTTATTTTACTCCTGTATTCGCTTTAACCATAACTTCGGCATATTTCTTCTCATCACGTTTATTAGCAACAACTGTACCGATATATGCACCGATGAAACCAGCAGGTATGGAGACGATTGCTGGATTTGTTAAAGGAAAAATAGGATCTCCAACAAGAATAGCTGCACCTGCAACAGGGTTTAATACGTTTGGACTGATAGCAACCAATACAAGCGCTGTAATTAATCCTGTCAGCATTCCTGTAACGGCGCCGGCAGTGTTAAACTTTTTCCAGTAAATCGTACAGAGGATAACCGGTAAGTTAGCACTCGCTGCGACACAAAATGCAAGCGATACAAGGAAAGCAACATTCATTTTCTGAGCAAAAAGTGCAAGAATAATAGATAATACTGAAACGCTGATTGAAGCATATCGTGCCGCAAGCATCTGTTGTTTTTCTGTAATCTGACCTTTTTTAATAATTTGTCCGTAAATATCATGCGCAAAAGCGGATGCACCAGATAATACAAGACCGGCAACTACAGCTAGGATTGTCGCGAACGCTACCGCTGACACAAAGGACATGAGAAAATCCCCGCCAAGCGCTTTTGCTAACAGCGGCGCTGCCATGTTTCCTGCAGCGTTCGCAGCAATAATATCTTCAGATCCTACAAAAGCAGCTGCCCCAAAGCCAAGGAAAATCGTTAAAATATAGAAGATACCAACAACCCATGTAGCCGTTACAACTGAACTACGTGCTGTTTTCGCATCTTTAACAGTAAAGAAACGCATTAAAATATGTGGCAAACCAGCTGTACCAAGTACAAGAGCTGCCATCATGGAAATCGTATCAAGCGGAACTTTATACTTCACACCTGGATTTAAATAAGATTCACCAAGTGGTGTCATCGTTTTCATTTCACTAAACATCGTAAAAATATTAAAATTAAACTTCGATAACACTAAAAATGAGATCACAACAGTTCCAATCATTAATAATACGGCTTTTGTAATCTGAACCCAGCTTGTTGCCGTCATACCGCCAAATAGTACATATGTGGTCATCATCACACCAACGATAAGAACTGCCACCCAATAATCAATACCTAATAAGAGCTGAATAAGAGCGCCTGCACCAACTAACTGGGCAATCATATAAAAGATAACGATGGTAATCGTACTTAACGCTGCAACAGCTCGTACTTTCTTTTGGTCAAAACGTGCTGTAATCATATCGGCAATCGTGTACTTTCCAAGATTTCTTAACGGTTCAGCCACAATATACAAAACAACTAGATAAGCAACCAGGTAGCCGATTGAATAGAAAAAACCGTCAAAACCATTAAGGGCAATAGCACCGGCAATTCCTAAGAAGGATGCTGCTGATAAATAATCTCCAGCGATAGCTAGTCCATTTTGCCAGCCTGTTAAACCGCCTCCTGCTGTGTAAAATTCACTTGCTGTTTTCGTACGTTTTGCGGCCCAATACGTAATGACGAGTGTCAATCCAACAATGAGGACAAATAATACTAATCCAACTCCACTCATAGGCTTTTATCTCCTTGATTATATTTTTCAATGAGGTCTTGAGCCATTTTGTCATAGCGTGCTGCTCTTTTTACGTACACCATACATAAAACCCATGTCATGATAAATAGACCTAAAGAATATACCCATGTCCATGAAATGGATCCAATTGCAGGGGTGTTTAAGATGGTTGAATAAGAAGTTAGAATTGGTAATAAAAAGTACAGGGCCAAAAAGACAACAGAGACAGGAACAAGGAATTTTTTCTTGGCTTTCATCAACTGTTTAAATTCTGGGCTGTTTGCAATTTTTTCAAAATCATACTTATTTTGCTGTGATACGCCTTCTTTTGCTAAATTACCCATTAACGTTCCTCCTTTTTTAAAATATTCTGAAATATAAGTATATTCTAAAAATTTATAGTCCAAATAGCAATCTTTTTTAGTAAAAACAGGAAACATTTACTAATTAAAAAGTTCGACAAAAAGAGCTGATTTTTGCAAATCAGCTCTTTGATGACAATATTGGTGTCTAGCCTCAGCGCCTAGCCCCTCTTGGGTATAGCCACTCCTGAATTGAAAGCAAAGAACGCCTTCTATTCAGGAGCGTCTTATGCTTGTCGGGGCTGAGCAAGGCATTTCCGCTTTTCGGTTATTCAGGATGAAATTTCGACTTTACCGGCTGGCTGCCGCTTTGTTCATATTTTTTCTTCGATTGCTTTACAAGATCATAATCCTGTCCAAGCTCTAGATCATTACTGTTTGCTCCATTGCGTGTTTTCTGCTCTGGATTTTGTTGTTTTGAACGCTTTTTCACGGCTGTTCCTCCTAATGATCATGTAATATCATTTGACTTTGAGCCTGCTGCAGCTGTAATCTCATGCGGTGAAGCTGTTCACGCTGCTGCCCATTTGCACTTTGAGCCATTTTTGCCAGCTCATTATAGGCACCCTCTAATTTCTGTAAAGCTTGTGTATAATTTTCACCATTGTAATGTTCTTGGAGGCTGCTTTCCTGATATTGATCTGAGGCAAACCTCAGTGCGTCTTCACAATTTGCTATCAGCGTTTCAATCGATGCTCGAGTCGCCATAAAACCCCTCCTTATCAAATTCGCTCCGCCGAATTTGCGCCCGGATTTTTATCGAGCTCGCCCGATAGATTTCCTATAAAAAATCCGAGGCATCCGCCGTAGGCTTAACTTCATTCAGCCTGGGTTGATCCTCCTTGGAATCAGTGAGCATTTTCATACATCCACACTTATAAAAGTCGATGACTTCTGCTGAATGAAGTTAAATCATTCCAAGCAAAGCTCGATTTCATTTAAGGACTAGAGCTTTACGTACTTATTTTGCACAAATCTCCTGTTTCTACGCAGACAGTGACTGCCATTTCTAGACAGAAGCTGACACCGCATTGGAAAGGTGTATACTTCGTGGTAAAATATTTAAATGTGAGTTTTAAGGAGGTATCCGCTATGCATCAAATAAATCCTTTTCCATATGCAAGCGACCATAAGCGTTATCATACATGGAATTACCATTTACGGCATATATTTGGCCATAAAGTGTTCAAGGTAGCATTAGACGGTGGTTTTGACTGTCCGAACCGCGATGGCACTGTTGCACACGGCGGCTGTACTTTCTGCAGTGCATCAGGTTCTGGTGATTATGCCGGCAGCCGAAATGATGATCTCATCAAACAATTTAATGATATTAAAGAAAGAATGCACACAAAGTGGAAAGATGGCAAATATATGGCCTATTTTCAAGCATTTACGAATACACATGCCCCTCTTCCTGTATTAAAGGAAAAATATGAAACCGTCTTAAATCTGGATGGGGTTGTCGGGCTTTCTATCGCAACGAGACCGGATTGTCTTCCTGATGATGTTGTCAAATATTTGGCAGAGCTGAATGAACGAACCTATTTATGGGTGGAGCTTGGACTGCAAACAGTTCATGACCAAACAGCCAACCTGATTAATAGGGCGCATGATTTTGCAGCCTATGTTGAAGGTGTCGAAAAACTCCGCAAGCATGGGATTCGAATTTGTTCCCATATCATTAACGGCCTGCCAATGGAGACTACTGATATGATGATGGAAACTGCACGTGAAGTAGCAAAGCTTGATGTACAGGGAATTAAAATCCATCTTCTTCATTTATTGAAGGGCACCCCGATGGTGAAACAATACGAAAAAGGGATGCTTGAATTTTTATCATTCGATGACTATGTAAAATTAGTATGTGATCAATTAGAAATTTTACCACCGGAAATGATTGTTCACCGTATTACAGGTGATGGACCGATTGATTTAATGATCGGGCCAATGTGGAGTATTAATAAGTGGGAAGTTCTCAACAGCATTGATGCAGAGCTTGTCCGCCGAAACAGCTGGCAAGGAAAGAAATGGAGTGTTGTAAAAGCATGAAGCTGAAGCAGATTTTACCTTTTGCAAGATCATTGCTGGAAACAGCAGTTACTCCTGGGGATATTGCTGTAGATGCAACACTTGGAAACGGCCATGATACCCTATTTCTCGCCAATTTGGTTGGGGAAAGCGGCCATGTCTACGGCTTTGATATTCAAGAGGAAGCCGTATTGAACAGTAGGAATCGTTTAGCAGAGCAGAATCTACTGAACCGAGTAACCTTTTTTAATAAGGGTCATGAGCAAATAAGTGAATGTATACCAAATGAGCATTACGGAAAAGTGTCTGCAGCCATCTTTAATCTTGGATATTTGCCTGGCGGCGATAAATCAATCGTAACGAAGCCGAATACAACGATTTCAGCTATCGAACAGCTCCTTTCCATAATGAAGCCCGAAGCGATTATCGTGCTGGTTATCTATCACGGCCACCCTGAAGGTGCGGTTGAACGTGACAGGCTGTTGGAATTTGTAAAGTCAATTGATCAAAAACAAGCCCATGTCCTGCAATATGGTTATATTAACCAGACAAACAATCCGCCATTTATCATTGCAATCGAGAAAAGGTAAGGTGTCAGGCACCACAAAAAGACAAAAGGTATCTATTTGTCCATATGTGGTGCCTGCCGCCTATACGTAACGTTCTAACCTCTGTTTTTCTTGTTTTAATCCCCTGCTGAATTTTTGCATTGCTCGATAAATGACAGCATTGATAAAAAAGAACACACTGACGGCACCGCCTGTTTTCATGATCCCTTTTGCCAGCTTGCGGACGTCGCGCTGCTTTCTTACTTTTTCGTCTGATAAATAAAGACCTAAGAGACCCCGATTAATTAAACGATGAAAACGTTTGTGCGGAAGGCTGTTTGTATGGCGGTCTGCTTCCTTAATAAAATGTGTTAAACGAGTAAAAAGCTGCTCTTCGTTTTTATAATAAAAACAAAAATTTAAATCTCCTTCCTTTTTATCCTCTTCCTGATCAATTAAATAATCCAACAAAATATGTAAGCCTTGAATGTAAGGAAAATAGCCTTTGCGAATATCATTCGCATATCGATCCTGAAAATCGTTGCTAAAAGCATAAGCTACCAGACAAAAAACACCTAAGGTAGATCCGGAACAAGCAGAGAATTCATACCACTCCATTTTCGGAATTGAATCTTTATTCTCGTGAAACCACCTTTTTAAACGAGGCACACGTTCATCCGGAATCACATGTTTATGTACTTGTAAATCACAATAATATCCACACAGTTCTAGTAAGTAATCTTTTACTTTTTCGTAATGAACACATTTCGAGAGAACCTCCTTGCATGTTGCAACAAGGTCGGAAAGGTAGTTTCCATCATCCTGTTCAGAACGAAAACGATAATAACTGGCTTCTGTCTTCTCTAATGACAGTGCATCCCTCATCGCTTCATGCAGTGCTCTAAAATCAGCCGGATCTAACGAAGTGCTTCGATCACAAAGATTATCTAAATAATCGCTTATTGTTTGATAAGCGACAATAAAACGAATCACTTCAGCATATTGATCATTTGCCATGAGTGCCATAATCGCACCGCCCTCACAATGAAACGTTTTATGATTGATGCTCGCCAATGCTTGTTTGCGAAGCTCTGGGTCTGGAATATTCCAAGCCCGCTCCTTCCAATAAGAGAGCTCCTTATTGGCACATGGAAAAATCTTACGATATGACTTAGTCATTAAACTTAACGGCATACTTGGAACTGACATATTCTATACCCTCGCTTATACAAGATATCCTATTGATTTTAGCTGGCTGTTAAAGAAGTCCTTTGCATATTCAAAAACTTCCTCACGTTCCGGCTCATTAAAAATTTCATGATAGCAGCCCGGCCATTCCTTAAACCTTTTCTCAGATAAAGGCACCATGTTAAACCAGTTTCTGACTGTATTTTTATTGACAATTTTGTCATCCCCGCCCTGCATCAGAAAAAGCGGAACGTCTTGTATCTGATTTATTTTTTCAAATGCCTCTTTTATCCCATAGATTAATTCACGATACCATCTGACAGACACTTTTGTAATATAGAGTGTATCATTCATGTCTGCTTCCCTTACATCCTCATTTCGGGTGGCCATATCAATCGTTAAGCCGGTATTTAGTCTTAATTGCGGCGCTATTATGTTTAGAAAGTATGAACATAAATCCAATAACTTTGATGGGGGTTTGACTAATCCCAGGCATGGAGAAGATAGCACAACACCTGCCAAATTTAATCGTTCTTCCTGAAGCAAACGGACAGAGATTAGTCCACCCAGACTATGCCCGATGAGGAAAACCGGTAACTCAAATTGATAGGCTGCCTGTATCCAATCTTTCACTTCAAAAATATATTCATCAAAGGAATCAATATGGCCTCTTCCAGATCTTGTTGTCATGCCTTGACCCGGTAAATCCCCCATCACCACATGAAATCCTGACAATCGCCACATTTCAATTAACCAGCCATAACGTCGATGATGTTCCATGGCCCCATGAACAATCACCACAACCGCTTTGGCTTCTCCTTCCGCTTCCCATTTCCACATTGTACTTTCCTCCTGAAAATCAAAAGTGACTCAACTTCTTATTATCTTTTTATGGTTCCGCAAAAGCCTATTATATATTTCTGTTTCACGAAACCGAAACATTCATACTATTATTATGACTCAAATACAAATCCTTTGACAAATCTCTTCACTTATTAGATACAATTAGTACAATAGATATGACTTGGTTTTGATACGATCAGCAAGATTCTCCATACCTAAATTAAATGTGTGTCCTAAGTCAAACAATAAAAAGTTTTAAAGGAGCGTATAAAATGATTTATCCCTACAAGGGCAAAAGCCCAAAAATTTCAGATTCTGCATTCATCGCTGATTACGTTACGATTACCGGCGATGTTGAAGTTGGTGACGAATCGAACATCTGGTTTAACACTTCCATTCGTGGAGATGTTGCACCAACAATAATCGGAAAAAGAGTAAGTGTCCAAGATAATTCTGTTTTGCACCAAAGTCCTAATAATCCCCTTATTATTGAAGATGGTGTAACAGTTGGACACCAAGTCATTCTTCACAGCTGTATTATAAGGGAAAACTCTTTAATTGGCATGGGTTCAATCATTCTCGACCAGGCCGAAATTGGCGAAGGTGCTTTTATCGGTGCAGGCAGCCTTGTTCCACAAGGAAAAAAGATTCCTCCGA
This sequence comes from Niallia oryzisoli, assembly GCF_036670025.1. NCBI lineage: Bacteria > Bacillati > Bacillota > Bacilli > Caryophanales > Bacillaceae > Niallia > Niallia oryzisoli. The sequence goes on from NZ_CP137640.1 coordinate 4,734,325, forward strand.
ATACACTTGCCTTCGGCAGACCTGTAAAAGTGATTCGTGAATTAACTGCTGAAGATAAAGCAGATATGGAACGAATTCGAAGAGAATACGTTGAAAAAGGCATCTACTATAAATCATTACAGAATAAAGCTGATCAACAGTCATAGTATTTTCTACATTTCCAACATTAACCGTATTAATATTTACCGATATTAAACTATACTAGTATTATCAACCAAAATACACATCAGGTGGTACTCATGATAATATTATACTTTCTTATTGCAGTGTTATTTTTATTGCTCATTTCCCTTATCGCTAAATTAGTGAATCGGAAAAAGCTATTTAATTCTTTCATCATGTTTTTCGTGATCATCATTGTTTTAGCAGCAGGTTTTTTCCTTGATTCTACGAAATCAAGAAATGTAGCAAATGCAGTTGAGCACATGAAATACTGGTTTCAATCACCGATTGTCAAAACCAATACATTTTTACAAGATAACTTTGACGTTTCCATTATTAAAATAAAAGACAGTGTCCTCATCGATGCACCAATAATCAAGCAGCTTCCAGAGCTCCCGCGCGGATGCGAAGTAACGAGCCTTGCGATGCTGCTTCAACATGCAGGTGTAGAAGTCGATAAAATGACACTTGCCGAAAAAATAAAAAAAGAACCTTCCACTTACCGTAAGGAAAACGGGGTCATCTATTTTGGCCACCCTAATGATGGCTTTGTCGGGGATATGTATTCATTTCATAATCCTGGTCTTGGTGTCTATCATAAACCGATAAAAGATCTTGCAGACCAATTTCTGCCGGGAAGGATGATTGATTTAACCGGTTCTGATTTTCAAGAATTGAAAATTCATCTATCCGATAATCGTCCTGTTTGGGTGATAATAAATACTACCTACAGCAGACTGCCTGAGAGCAGGTTTCAAACATGGCAGACACCAAGCGGACCTGTTGATATTACTTATAAGGAGCATTCTGTTCTGTTAACTGGCTATGATGAACAGTATATTTACTTTAACGATCCTTTAACAGGTGAAAAAAATAAAAAAGCACCCATAACGGAATTCGAAGATTCCTGGGTGCAAATGGGAAGTCAAGCGATTACGTACCTTTATTAGCCTCTGATCGCTTGGCTCATCGGCTTAGAAGCTTCTTGATCAAAAGAATATTTCTTTTCCACGTAAATTTGATGCCACACCATGAACATGAGGACTGTCCAAATTTTACGGCTGTTGTCCGCTTTTCCTTGGCAATGGTCTTCTAAGAGATTCAAAACATACGATTTATTAAGTAAATGATCCGTATCACTTTCACGGATTATTTTTTTTGCCCAATCATTCATTTCATCTTTTAACCAATGGCGAATGGGAACCGGGAAGCCTAATTTTTTACGATTCAAGACATGATCCGGAACAATGCCTTCGGCTGCTTTACGAAGGACATATTTTGTTGTACCATTCGCTGTTTTTAAGCTTGTTGGTATCTGTGAGGCTACACGAAACACTTCCTTGTCCAGGAATGGAACCCGAAGCTCCAATGAGTGTGCCATTGTGACACGGTCTGCTTTCAGTAGAATGTCGCCGCGCATCCACGTATGAATATCGATGTACTGCATCTGATCAACTGGATCATAGCCCCGGCTTTCCCAATACAGCGGCTTCGTAACATCTGTATAATGAAGATTAGGATTAAAAACGTTTAACAGCTGCTGTTTCTCATCTTCAGTAAACATTTTTGCATTCCCGATATAACGTTCCTCCATCGGTGTTAAACCGCGCTCAATAAAGCTTTTCCCTTTCATTCCTTCTGGCATGAGTCTTGCAAGCCATTTTAAGAATACCTTACCGAACTGCGGCATTTTATTGAACATCTTTAATGATTCCGGTTCCCGATAAATATTATAACCGCCGAATAGTTCATCGGCACCCTCACCTGATAGTACTACCGTTACGTGCTTACGTGCTTCCCGGGCAACGAAATAAAGCGGTACACAGGCAGGATCTGCAAGCGGATCATCCATATGCCACATGATTTTCGGCACTTCATTCATATATTCCTCAGGGGAAATAATATAACTGATATTCTCTACACCAAGCTTATCAGCTGTTTCCTTTGCCACATCAATTTCACTGAAGCCATTGTGGTCAAAACCAACAGAGAAGGTTTTAATGGCAGGATGAAACTCTTTCGCAATTGATGCGATAATAGATGAATCAATTCCGCCTGATAAGAATGAGCCTACAGGCACATCACTTCTCATATGGATTTTTACAGAATCAAATAACACATCTTTAATCTCTTTAATAAAATCACTTTCTGATTTTTGAACGGGATGGAAATTGGCTTTCCAATAACGTTTAATCTCCATTGGTGAGCCAATTTTCTTTGTAAAGTAGTGGCCAGGTTCGAGCTTGTGAATGCCTTGTGATAATGTCTCAGGCTCTGGAACAAATTGATAAGTTAAATAATGCTGCAATGATTCATAGTTTAATACATCATTTTTCATTGCCTGTAGAATACTCTTTTTCTCAGAAGCAAAAAACGTTCTTTCATCATCTTCACAATAAAAGAATGGTTTAATTCCAAAAGGGTCTCTTCCGCCATAAAGGGTTTGTTCCTCTTTATCCCAAATGACAAATGCAAACATGCCGCGTAAACGCTCAATTGCTTTTTCCTTTACATGGCTGTACAGGGCAATGATTACCTCTGTATCTGAGCTTGTTTCAAATGTAAGACCTTCTTTGATAAGCTCTTCACGTAATTCAACATAGTTATAGACTTCACCATTAAAAATGATCCAATAGCGCTCATTTTCATATGTTAAAGGCTGGTGACCGCTCTCGATATCAATAATACTTAAGCGACGAAATCCAAATTGACTATGATCATCCATATAATATCCATCATCATCAGGTCCGCGATGGGTAATAAGGTTATTCATTTGTTTGAATAACTGTTTTTCGGTTTCGTTAAAGTTTTGTGCTTTTTCATGTACACAACCAATAAAACCACACATTATGTACGTCACTCCATTCTTTATTTAAAGCTCCTGCGATAGTGTTCTTAAATTTTTCTAAAAAACATACTCTCTTATACTACCACTAATTTTTTTATAATGGCATGAAGTATTAAAAAAAACAATGGGAAAATCATGCTATTATAAGCAGTTTATACTTTTTCTATTTATTCTAAAACATTAAGCAATTTTCAGATTCGAGTATATGAAGCCATGCCAAGCAAAAGGAAGCGGGAGCCGCATCATCGATGCAGCTCCCGCTTATCATTACGATTTTGAATGTTAGTTATGGCCTTCTAATGCTTGTTTGCGTATCAAGTCTGCTTTATCTGTTCGTTCCCATGGTAGGTCCACGTCCACACGGCCAAAATGACCATATGCAGCCGTTTGTTTATAAATCGGGCGGCGAAGATCAAGCATTTTGATGATACCTGCCGGGCGAAGATCGAAGTTGCTATTTACTATATCAACTAACACTTCTTCCTCTACTTTTCCTGTACCAAACGTATCAATTGATATCGAAACCGGACGAGCAACGCCAATCGCATAGGCTAATTGAACTTCTACTTTATCCGCTAGTCCAGCTGCCACAATATTTTTTGCTACATAACGAGCAGCATAGGCAGCAGAGCGGTCAACTTTCGTTGGATCCTTACCAGAAAAAGCACCGCCGCCATGACGGGCATAGCCACCGTAAGTATCAACGATGATTTTTCTCCCTGTTAAACCGGCATCTCCCTGAGGTCCGCCAATGACAAAGCGGCCTGTCGGGTTGATAAAATATTTTGTTTGTTCATCAATTAATTCATTTGGTACAACCGGAGAAATAACCAATTCCTTTAAATCGCGTTGAATTTGTTCAAGAGTGATTTCCGGATCATGCTGCGTTGAAATCACGATTGTATCCACACGAACAGGTTTATTATTTTCATCGTATTCTACTGTTACCTGTGTTTTTCCATCCGGGCGAAGATAGGCAAGTGTATTATCTTTACGTACTTCTGCTAAACGGCGGGATAGCTTATGGGCTAATGAAATCGGTAATGGCATCAGCTCACTTGTTTCGTTGCAGGCAAATCCGAACATGAGACCTTGGTCTCCTGCACCAATTGCCTCAATTTGTTCATCGGTCATCGTTCCCTCACGAGCTTCTAATGCTTGATCAACGCCCATGGCAATATCCGGAGACTGCTCATCAATTGACGTTAACACAGCACAAGTTTCTGAATCAAATCCATATTTGGCTCTTGTATAACCAATTTCTTTTACTGTACTACGAACAATTTTTGGGATATCAACATATGTTGATGTAGTAATTTCACCTGAAACTAAAACTAATCCGGTCGTAACTGAAGTTTCAGCAGCCACACGTGCATTAGGATCCTGAGCAAGGATTTCATCTAAAATGGCATCAGAGATTTGATCACATATCTTATCTGGATGACCTTCTGTAACTGACTCCGAGGTAAACAAGCGACGTTTTGACAATCTGATTTCCTCCTTATATAAAATGAGATTGCAAAAAAGCGGTTATCGAGCAATCTCTCATGATACGGAACTCATTCCCTAGTAGTTTGGAAATAACAAGGAGTATTTATCCTATATATTTTATAAAATTCGGGGTAAATAATTCCTTTGATATGAAGATTTTTTAAAAGTCGTCCATCATATGCATAAAAAAAACCTTCTCAATATGTGAAAAGGTTGAAAGCAATAAGATTCGCGCCTTTCACTCTTATCGTTCAAGGAAATAGATCCTTGCCACAGATTAGCACCTTTGCTAAAAATACTAGCAGGTTGCTGGGTTTCATTGGGTCTGTCCCTCCACCAGCTCGGGATAAGAGAGTATCCGTTCAAGGAAACATCATATCGTACCTATGGAAAGACTGTCAATGAATATGCTAAAAATATTTTCCTATTAATATATATCCTGTTATTCTAGTCATTTTCTTCTATCCATATATTTAACCATTCCAATTTTTACGAAAAGACTAAAAACTTTTATTATTAGTATAGACTATTCGAATAATTGTGTTATACTATTTGTGAGCTAAGTCACTCTGAAATTAAAATTATAAATAAATTGGTCAAAGGAAGGTATTCGTCGGATGAATTTTGTAAGTTTGAAACAAGAAATAAATGAATTTCTTAATGGCACTAATATTCTTACTCAATTATCTGTTCCACAACTCGTTGAAAAAGTATTAACTCGGAAGGAAGGGCAATTAACTTCAACCGGCGCTGTCATTGCAACAACAGGAAAATACACTGGAAGATCCCCTAAGGATAAATATATTGTTGAAGAAGAATCAGTAAAGAACAAAATTGATTGGGGCTCTGTGAATCAACCGATCTCTAAAGAAGTATTCTCTAGTCTGTACAATAAAATGTTGGAATATCTAAAAGAAAAAGATGAAGTATTTGTTTTTAAAGGTTTTGCAGGGGCTGATGAAAAGCATCGACTCCCTATCCAGGTTATTAATGAATATGCATGGCATAACTTATTTGCACATCAGCTATTTATTCGTCCGAACCTTGAAGAACTGGCTGAACATGATGCAGGGTTTACAGTTATTGCTGCACCTAATTTTAAAGCTGATCCAGAAGTTGACGGCACTAAATCAGAAACATTTATTATCATTTCCTTTGAGCAGAGGACTGTCCTAATTGGTGGAACAGAGTATGCCGGAGAAATCAAAAAGTCTGTCTTCTCGATTATGAATTACCTATTACCTGAAAACGGCATCATGCCAATGCATTGTTCTTCTAACGTTGGAAATGAAGGGGACGTTGCTCTTTTCTTTGGTTTATCAGGAACAGGAAAAACAACCCTTTCAGCTGATCCCAATCGCCGTTTAATTGGTGATGATGAGCACGGCTGGTCTGGAAATGGTGTCTTTAATATTGAAGGCGGCTGCTATGCGAAATGTATCAATCTATCTCGCGAAAAAGAACCGCAAATCTTTGATGCGATCCGTTTTGGTTCAGTTTTAGAAAACGTTATCATTGACCAGAATTCACGCATTGCAGACTATGATGATGGTACACTGACTGAAAATACTCGTGCTGCCTACCCGCTGCAAGCAATTGACAATATTGTTGACCCAAGCGTTGCCGGTCACCCTAATACAATTATTTTCTTAACTGCCGATGCCTTTGGTGTATTACCTCCAATTGCTAAGCTTTCAAAAGAGCAGGCCATGTATCACTTTTTAAGCGGATACACTTCCAAGCTTGCGGGAACTGAACGCGGTGTTACATCACCTGAAGCAACATTCTCCACATGCTTTGGTTCACCATTCCTTCCGCTGCCTGCAACACGCTATGCTGAAATGCTTGGAGAAAAGATCAGCCAGCATAATGCAAATGTATTTCTTGTGAATACAGGCTGGACTGGGGGAGAATATGGTGTTGGAAGCCGTATGAAGTTAAGCTATACACGTGCCATGGTGCAAGCCGCACTTGAAGGTGAGCTTACAAATGTGGAAACGAAAAAAGATGATATTTTTGGTTTAGAAATTCCGTTACACGTACCAGGTGTTCCGGATGATGTCCTACAACCAAACCGAACATGGGCAAACCAAGAAACTTACGAAGCGAAAGCGAAAGAACTAGCTGCAAAATTCCGCGAAAACTTTAAAAAGTTCCAAAACGTTTCATCTGACATTATTGAAAAAGGCGGACCAACCGCATAAGATAGTAAAAAAACAGCAACTTAAGGTTGCTGTTTTTTAGTTAGTCGTATTTAATGAAATGAGCTGATATGTAATGGTTGTTTTGTTATTTTCCCATTCCAATCTTTTTACTACTGCGTATGCACCTGGGTCACTTTCCTTCGTTTTTCTAACTTCGAGCGGGACTTCAATCGGATATAGGCGATAATCATCTTTTACTAAGGTAAAATCATTTTCACCAATTCTCTCTTCCTTACCTTTTGTCACGATCATCGTATTTAATTCTAAAGGCATGCCCATCTATTCCCTCTCCTTTTCAAAGACGAATTTGTTCCTTCTACTTGCTATCTTACCATTAATCATTTTGTTTTTTCATCCACAAGGTTAAATCAGCGACAATCTGTCTGTTAACCGCCGGCGGGAAATAATGAGTGTATTGCTCAAAATACCAACATTCCACACTTTTATTGAGTGCCTTTAATCTATTTTCCAATCGATAGGCATGTTCAACAGAAACATTTCTATCCCTGCGACCATGAATGATTAAGACAGGCGGTTCAAGCCTTTCAAGCTCGTAAAGAGGAGTCCGGGATTGATACCGCTCAGGAACCTTTGCCGGAGTCCCTCCGATTACCCGCTTCATCATTCTGCGTAAATCCTTTCTTTCCCCATAGGTTAGGGACATATCACTTACTCCTCCCCAGGTGACAATGGAGGCTGCCTCTGGATATCTGATTCCTGTTAAAAGGGCCATCACACCTCCGCGGGAAAAACCAAAAATATGGACTTTCCTTACCCTTCTATGCTGCGTTAGGAGCTGAAAGGCTGCAAAAGCATCTTCCCTGTCTTCACCAGCAAAATCTTCATTTCCTTCCCCGCCTTGATTCCCACGGTAAAAAGGAGCAAACACGATAAACCCTTCCGAGGCAAATTGAATAATACGTGCAGGACGTACTTTTCCGACATTTTTGATTCCGCCCCTTAAATATAGGAAACCATCATACATTTCGTCATCTTTTGGTTCAGCAAGTAAGCCCTTTACCTTTAAACCATTAGCGAGATAAGTGATGATTGATAATTCAATTTCCGGATGGGGAGACGGAAATTTTTGTTTTGCAATAATGGTAGTCATCATCCTCATCTCCTCTATCTATATTCGTACTTATTATTATCATGAATAATTAAATTATTGTTATTCCTTTTCAAAAGGTTTCATTTCGCAAAAATTCCTGATGGCTGCACCATCAGGAATTTAACCGTCTTTTCTTCTAATTAGTTTGTAATAATAACAGGACCCTCTTTTGTCACAATGACCGTATGCTCAATTTGCGCGACAAAGCTTTTATCTTCAGTTACAAATGTCCATCCATCATCTAATTGATATACTTCTTCTGACCCTGTTGAGACAAACGGTTCAAAAGCAATGACCATGCCGTCACGGAGAATTTCTTTATCCCATGCGTCATAATAATTTAAGATATGGTCAGGTGCTTCATGCAAGGATAAACCTACCCCATGGCCGGTAAGATTTTTTATCACTGTAAGGCCATTTTGTCTTGCCGTTTGATAGACAACCTTGCCAATGGCATTTTTTCTACCGCCAACTTTAAATTTCGTTAATCCGGCTTCAAATGCTTTTTTCGCTGTTTCACAAAGCTTATTTAACTCAGGATTACCGTCACCTACAACAAAAGATAAACCAGTATCCGCATAATAGCCATTTTTCGAACCAGAAACATCGATATTGACCAAATCACCCTCTTGGATGACTCTGCTTCCAGGAATCCCGTGGGCTACTTCTTCCTGAACACTAATACATGTAAAGCCTGGAAAATCATATTCACCCTTAGGTGCTGAAAGTGCTCCGTATTTTTCAAACAGCTCCCCGGCAAAATCATCAAGTTCTTTTGTTGTAATGCCAGGTTTCGTTTTCTTGATCATTTCATCACGAATTGTTCCTACAATTTTTCCAATCTCTTTAAGACCCTTTAAATCTTCATCTGATCTAATAATCACTGCAATTCCTTCTTTCTGCAAAGCAAATACACTTTATCAGAACCCTTTAGGGTCCTATCTTTTATCATGCATTCTTCTATCCTTATATATAAATTTTTCTTTTGGCATCAACCAATTTTACCATAGTATTCTCGAAATTCCCAAACGAGTTTCTTTTAATGAAATTCGTTATTAAACCTTTTTGTAGTAAAATATAAAATATATATTTAATTATCACTAATTAAACAAAATTTTTTTATTATTTAATCCATAAAGAAGAAATATTTTTCAATTTCAGATTATGGTATACTATTTGAGTAATCATTATAGAGAGGAAAATCGGCATGTCACAGAATTGTATAGGAAAAATACGTTCAAATTACGCCCGGCTCAGCGAGAAAGAAAAAAAAATAGCTGACTATATATTGGATGATCCAGATAAGATTATTCACGGCACAATTAACGAAGTCGCTGAGGAGTTAAATGTTGCCGACGCAACGGTTTTTCGTTTTTGCAAAAGGATTGGCTTTAAAGGATACCAGGCAATGAAAATTGCACTTGCATCCGAAATCAGTACGCCAAACGACCAAGTTCTTGAGGATATTGAAATTTCTGACAACGATGATGAAAAGCTAATAGCGGATAAAGTCTTCCGGTCAAATATCAGAACATTAGAAAACACACTGGAGATTTTAGACAAGAACTCTGTTCAAAAAGCAGTTGAAATATTATTCCATGCAAATAGAGTGGAATTCTACGGAACCGGCGGATCCGCAGTTATTGCGATGGATGCATTTCATAAATTTGTGCGAACTGGAATTAAAGCGTTTGCATTTATTGATTCCCATTTTCAATTAATGTCTGCTTCACAGTTAACGGAAAAGGATGCAGCTGTTGTGATCTCCCATACAGGAACTAACAAGGATACATTAAATATTTTAAAAACAGCAAAGAAAAATGGGGCCAAAACTATCGCTATCACCGGTTATCCTAAATCACCGATTTCTCAATATGCAGATGTATCCCTATATACAAGCTCTGAAGAAACAGAATTTCGTTCTGAAGCATTATCTTCACGAATTGCACAGCTCAGCCTCATTGACGCACTATATGTTAACTTAAGGGTATTAAATAAGGAACAAGCCCAACGTTCCCTTGAGAAGATACGCAATACAATCTCGGAAACGAGAATGTATTAAAACATCAAAAAAAACAAAACTCCCTTAATTAACCATTTTAGGGAGTTTTATGTTCCCCTATACGTAAAACCAATATAAATGCAGTTCCTCTTAAGTTCTTTTTTGCTTAACTTCCCAATTCCATTTACTTCACTCCAAATTAGACGGTTATTCCCATCAATACTTTTTCTCAGAAGCAGTAACAATAAGAGAGTAGTCCATCTATTCGAAGGAGGAAATTCAATTGAGAAAACGGAAATTCAGTATTTTTGTGACCCCCATGCTGATCTTAGGCTTAGCTGCTTGTAATAATGACACAAATGACGCGATGGATAATCAAAATAACACAGTCAATACAGCCAATCGCGGCGGTACAAATGTAGCACAAGTAAACAACAAAAACCGTGAAGTCGATGACCGCACTGCATATGGATTTGACCACCGCGGTCCGCTTACTGAAGATTACTTAGATAACGATAATCGTAATAATGGCCGTAATGTTACTCGGGTAAATAATAATAACAATAATCGTAATGCCACTAATGTAAACTGGAGTAGAAATAACAACGCTAATTGGGGTAATGGAACGACAAATTGGTCTCTGCGCAATATTAATGATGCAAACGATGCAAACTGGACAGGTCAAAATAACAGGGACAATAACAACGGCGTTAATCGTAATAAAACAGCACGCAATAAAAATTACGATAATACAGATGATAACCCGAATCTTTCAGCTCTTAACACGTCCCTATCAAGTAACAACTATCCGCATACAAGAGCTGTTTTAATCCAAGAGGGTAGATATCAATTCATTCCTGCCAATCCAGATTTAGATAATGAATTGCAGGCAAGACTGCGACAAAGTAAAGAATTAGCACAACTTATACCGCAGCAACCAAACCAGGCACCTGTTCAACAGCAGACGCCAGCACAGCAGCCTGCACCTGCCCAGCAGCAGACACCGGCGCAGCAACCTGCACCTGCTCAAAAGCAAACACCAGCAAAGCAACCTGCACCTGCTCAAAAGCAAACACCAGCAAAGCAGCAAGCTCCGGCTAACATCAGTCAAGCCGCTCAGCAGGTGATTGATTTAACAAATGAACAACGCAAGAAAAACGGGCTTCCTCCTTTACAGGCAGATACGAAGTTGAGCAGCGTAGCACAGATGAAATCAGTTGACATGCAGCAAAAGGGGTATTTTTCACATACAAGCCCAACCTACGGATCTCCATTCGATATGATGCGAGACCAAGGCGTAACCTATCGCACAGCAGGTGAAAACATTGCTCAAGGTCAAAGAACACCGCAGGAAGTAGTCAATGCCTGGATGAATAGTGAAGGCCATCGAAGAAATATTTTGAACCGTGACTTTACTCATATCGGTGTCGGCTATGAATCTGCAGGAAATCATTGGACACAAATGTTTATTGGAAAATAATTTTATGAAATAAATCATGCCTCTGTACGAAGGTGTTACTTACATCCTTTGTATAGAGGTATTTTTCTGCCTATTTTTTCACCCAACAAGATTGATTATTCCCCTTCATGTTTTACCCTCTAGGCATTCACACATTTTTTCATATTTCATACGATAATTTAGGCTTAAAAATTCCATTTTAATTTAAGGGAGGTCCTCTATCATGGAAAAATGGTGGAAGGCTAGTTTTTTACTTCTTGTTATAACTGTTTTGATGACCAGTCTTGTTGCATGCAATTCTGAAAAATCTAGCGATGACGTAAAAAAGCTGGAAAAGGTTAAAGTAGCAGAAGTCACACGATCTCTTTTCTATGCCCCACAATATGTGGCCATTGAAAAAGGCTTTTTTGAAGAAGAAGGTCTTGATATTGAACTAATGACCACCTTTGGCGGCGATAAAACAATGACAACACTCGTATCAGGCGGTGCGGATATCGCACTTGTCGGCTCTGAAACCTCCATTTATGTTGCAGCACAGGGTTCAACAGACCCGGTCATTAACTTTGCCCAGCTGACGCAAACAGATGGAACATTTCTTGTCTCACGAGAAAAAATTGATAATTTTGACTGGGAAATGCTAAAAGGGAGTACCTTCCTTGGACAGCGAAAAGGCGGAATGCCGCAAATGGTTGGAGAATTTGTGTTAAAAAATCACGGGATTGATCCGCATAATGACCTAAACCTTATTCAAAACATTGATTTCGCGAATATTGCGAATGCCTTTATCTCCGGTACTGGTGATTTCGTACAATTATTCGAACCTCAGGCAAGTATGTTTGAAAAAGAAGGCAGAGGCCATATTGTTGCCTCATTTGGAACTGAATCAGGGCATGTACCATATACTACCTTCATGACGAAGGAAAGCTATTTAGAAGAGAATCAAGAAATAGTTGAAAAGTTCACCCGCGCCATTTATAAAGCCCAGCAGTGGGTATATGAAAACAGCTCTGCAGAGACAGCAAAACTAATCCAAAAATACTTTGAAGATACTGACCTTGAAATAATCGAATCCTCCATTGAGCGTTATAAAAATCAAACCTCCTTTGCAACCGATCCTATTCTAGATGAAGAAGAATGGAATAATTTACAAAACATTATGGATGAAGCCGGAGAACTGCCAAAACGCATCGATTACAAAACATTGGTGAATACCGAATTTGCCGAAAAGGTGATGGAATAGCGAAAAGCGGAAGCGCCTTACCCACTCACGGAAAGTGAACCACTCTTTCCGTGAGTATACATTAGTGAAAACCACCTTACCCAACATGTATATAGAATAATTGTAAGGAGGGCAAATCATGAATTTTTTAAACGTAAAAAATATCAGTCATACTTATTTTACTAAAACAACTGCTACTACCGCCCTCTATGATATTTCCCTTGAAATCGAAGAAGGTGAATTTGTATCCTTGCTTGGACCAAGCGGGTGCGGGAAAACCACCCTTCTTTCGATTATTGCCGGCTTAATTGGGCCGACTGAAGGGGATGTCACGTTAGAGGGAAAAAGGATTGGCAATAAATCAAACGATATTGGATATATGCTGCAGCAGGATTATCTATTTCCATGGAAAACGATTGAGCAAAATATCCAAATCGGGCTGAAGCTTAACAACATACTCAATGAAGATAAAAAAAAAAATACGCTTCATTTGCTTGAGAAGATGGGCTTAAAGGGAGTAGAAAAACACTACCCTAAAGAGCTTTCCGGTGGGATGCGGCAACGGGCTGCGCTGGTCAGGACATTAGCGACAGAGCCTAAGGTCCTCTTGCTTGATGAGCCTTTTTCCGCGCTGGATTTTCAAACAAAGCTTCATTTAGAGGATCATATCTTCGAAACCCTGAAGTCTTTTCATAAAACAGCCATTCTTGTTACACACGATATTGGTGAAGCCATCGCCATGAGCGACCGAATCTTTCTATTATCCTCCCGGCCCGGACAGCTTTATAAGACATTTATTGTTCCCGATGAATTACGAAACTTAGTCCCCTTTCATGCAAGGAACCACGAACTATTTCAAAGCCTGTTTCAAACCATTTGGAAGGAGTTGGAATCCCTTGAAGTCATCAGCTGAGATCCAACAACTTCACCGAAAATTTCTAGCCTCCATAATAAGGGAAAAAAGATGGGTTCGTTTTTATCAGTTCATTATTTTCCTGGCTTTTTTCGGCAGCTGGGAGCTGGCAAGTCAATTAAGATGGATTGACCCGCTGATATTCAGTTCACCTTCAAAAGTATGGAAATTGTTGATTGAGAATGTTCAAGACGGTTCATTATTCATGCATTTAGGTGTAACACTCGGTGAAACCATCTTCGGCTTTCTGCTTGGTACACTGCTTGGTACATTGTTAGCCGCACTCTTATGGTGGTCGCCCATTCTCTCGAAAATCCTTGATCCCTATTTAGTTATTATGAACGCCATGCCCAAAATTGCCTTAGGACCCATTCTCATTGTTGCACTCGGACCAAACTTTACATCCATTATGGCAATGGGCGCTTTGATCTCTGTCATCATTACGACTATTGTGGTTTATACCTCTTTTCGTGAGGTCGATCCAAACTATTTAAAGGTATTATATACGTTCGGAGCCACTAGAGCACAATCCTTCAAGGAAGCTGTCCTGCCAGCCTCATTCCCAACTATCATTTCTACACTAAAGGTCAATGTCGGCCTTTCCTGGGTCGGAGTCATCGTAGGAGAATTTTTAGTTTCTTCTAGAGGACTTGGATATATGATTATCTATGGCTTCCAGGTTTTCAATTTTACACTTGTCTTTTTATCACTTTTTGTCATTGCTATATTTGCAACAATTATGTACCAGCTCGTCGAACTCCTCGAAAAAAAATTAATCAAAAACAACTAAAAGGTGTCATACACCACAAAAAGACAAAGAACGGTGTTCTGTCCATTTGTGGTGCCTGGCACCTTGTTTTTATACTTTTTCTAATAAGGCTGCTTTTTCTAGTGCCAACTCGATCACCTTGTCCTTCATGATAAAGCTGTAGGAGTCTTGAAAGCGGAGAGTCAATAAATCTCCACCTATTAAAACGGGGCCATTTGTTTCGAAATAGCCTTCCTTTGGCAGTAAGTTTTCTACTTCGGCATAGAAAATGGCTTTAACAAAAGACCCTCCGCTGGCCACTTCATATTCTCCTATATATTGAAGCGATTTTAAGCGGGCACCTGTTTCTTCTTCGACCTCTCTCTTCGCTGCTTCCTCCAGCGTTTCATTTTCTTCCTTTTTTCCGCCGGGAAATTCCCAGCCTCTCTCTTTATGTTTTGTTAATAGCCATTGATCATAGAAACGGCATATGACCAACACATGACTGGCCTTTTGAGCGAAGGAATCCTTTTGAAAGGAAACTGTCACACGTCCGCCCTGTTCATCGATAAAAGTTTCCATATGATTACGCACCTCTGTTTATTTTCCACTGATACTATTATAAATGGAAAATGAACTCGTACATACTAAATTTGGTCCAATAATCCAATACTTTCAATATGTTGTTTTGCTTCACTATCACCAAGCTGATGGATCAGTTGGTATATCGATTTCATATTCTCATCGTAAATATCATTGTCAGGGTCGTCATGATATTCACGGAACGGAATATGTGCGCGAATGAAATTGCCTACTTCCGATGATGCTGCTCGATCGAAGTATTCCCTTAACTTGCGAATTTCCTCATCAGTTGCTTCAATCTTGAAGTTCCACGTTGAATCAACAGCACTTTGGGTAATCATGCCTGAGGCAATTTCAATATAATATATTTTTTTTTCGTCCATAATGGGCTCATTCCTTTTTACTCTTATCGTCCCCATGTTATAATCAAAACTATACGAAAAACTTCCTATTCCACCAAGAAGCATTTTTTCACATATTAATGGGTAAAATTAAATATAATGTAAAAATTGCCGAGTCATTATATACTAAAGATGGAGGTGATCATGAATGAAACTTGTTGATGAACTTTATGAAATGTATCGCAATAAGTTAACTGGGGATGAAGAGGACATTGATATGTTAGCGTTTGCATTTCTTGAAGAAATGTCAAAGGAGGACATTTTGCAATTAATTCAAGAAATGGATGAACAAGAGCTATATACGCTAATGGGACTTTATTTAATTGAAAGTTTAAAAGGCAAATTTGCTAAAGAAGATTACGGTCAGCAGCAAAGCTCCTTAATAAATCAGCGTAACCTTCATTAAACATACATACATAATTCACAATGATTTCAAAAGGCTGCTTCATCACGAGGGAGTCTCTTCTTTTTGATTCCATATGAAAAAAAATAGAATAAATACTTGTCCAATTTAGCAAGCATTCATTCTATTTCGGAAGTCTTTTTACTAGCCTAAATAGGCTTTTAGCATCCACAAGTGTTTTTGTAAGTTCTTATGAATCGAAAGAAGAACATCACCTGTTCCTTCATCTCCCGCTTCATCTGCTAATTTCATTGCATCCTGAAGCTCTTGAATCATTTTTTCAAAATCACTGCAGGTATCACGGACCATTCCGTCCTCATTTTCTCCTCCGTTTGCTTCTTGAACAGATGCTAACTCTAGGCACGCCTTCATCGTTGATACTGGTGTACCGCCAATGGAAAGAAGTCTTTCTGCCAGAACATCAACATTCTCGTTTGCTTCATTATAGAATTCCTCAAATTTTTCATGTAATGTAAAGAAATGATGTCCCTTTACAAACCAATGATAATGATGCAGTTTGACATATAGAACAGTCCAATTGGCAACTTGCTTATTTACGGCTTGAATTAATTCCTGAGTCATGTTTCATCTACCTCCTTTGCTTAAGATAACCAATAAATATTGCTTCATTCCTTAAAATAATTGGATTTGAATGGTATTTCAGAGGATTCTTTCCTGTTTCATGTTAAAATACTATTGAATAGAGGAGATGATAAAATTGGTAACTGTACTAATAATTTCTATTATTATTGTTCTTGTCGTATTAATTGTAAGTCTGAAGGTAACCAGTAAAGCATATCAATATAAGCATACAATTGATCCATCTGTTGAGGATCCAAATGATGCCAGCCAAGAACGGAAAACAGATGTATAAATGATGTTCAGAAAGGTATATGACCTATGGATTTGGATTTATATTCGTTAGTCGTCAGCATGATTTTATTTTTAAATATGATTCTTGCGGTAATTGTCATCTTTATGGAAAATAAGGATGCCGGTCCGACATGGGCATGGCTGATGGTCCTTTTCTTTATTCCGATTTTAGGATTTATCTTATATTTACTTTTCGGTCAGAATTTGACAAGAAGCTCATTGTTTGAATGGGAAGACCGAAAAAAAATCGGGATCGAGGAAATGATTGCAGAGCAGACATCCAGCTTCCGTTCCGGAAATTTTTCCTGCCATAATCAGGTAGCGGAAAATCATCAAGGTCTTATTTATATGTTACTCGCTAACAATGATGCGATATTAACCACAAATAATACAGTAAAAATTTTCACAGACGGCAGAGAGAAATTCGATGTGTTGTTTGAGGATATTAAGAATGCTCACGATTTTATTCATTTACAGTACTATATTTTTAAAAATGATGAAATAGGCTCAAAACTGATTCAATTACTAATTGAAAAAGCTAAACAAGGGGTAAAGGTCCGAATTCTTTATGATGATCTAGGCTCCCGGTCTTTACGGCGAAGAGCTTTTAAGGAGCTTCTTGCTGCTGGCGGTGAAGTGGAGGCCTTTTTTCCATCGAAATTCCCGCTTATAAACTTTCGAATGAATTACCGTAATCACCGAAAGCTTGTGATTATAGATGGGATGATAGGTTATATTGGCGGATTTAATGTCGGGGACGAATATTTAGGCTTAAATAAAAAATTCGGTTATTGGCGTGACACACATCTTCGAATTACAGGCAGCTCCGTCCATGCGATTCAAACAAGATTTATCCTGGATTGGAATCAGGCCTCACATCGGCATGATATTTCTTATTTACCCACCCTTTTTCCTACCGTTCAGCCAAAGGGTAATATCGCCATGCAAATTGTGTCAAGCGGTCCTGACTCGGAATGGGAGCAGATTAAATACGGTTATATCAAAATGATCCTTTCTGCCAGAAAATCCATTTGGGTTCAAACACCATATTTCATTCCGGATGAAAGTCTTCTTGACGCGGTTAAAATAGCTGCTTTGACTGGTAAAGATGTGAGAGTCATGATTCCAAATAAACCTGACCATCCTTTTGTTTATTGGGCAACATTTTACCATATTGGGAAAATCCTTAAGGCCGGAGCAAAGGTGTATATATATGATAATGGCTTTATTCACGCGAAAACGATTATCGTTGATCATACATTATCATCCGTTGGTACGGCAAATATTGACGTTAGAAGCTTCAGACTCAATTTTGAAGTGAACGCCTTTCTATATGATGAAGGTATTGCACAAGCCTTAACAGAAAGCTTTTATGAGGATTTAAAGGTCTCAAAGGAATTAACTCTGGAAGAGTATAATCGTAGAAGCTTGATCATCCGCTTTAAGGAATCTATTTCAAGATTGCTATCACCTATATTATAAGAAATAATACACAACAAAATAATAAATTTTTTGTAAAGAAGGATCCTATCAAATGCTTAAAGCAGTATTCATTGCGATCATCCGTTTTTATCAATTAGTGATTTCACCGTTAAAGCCTCCCATTTGCCGTTTTTATCCTACTTGCTCGCATTACGGTCTGGAATCCGTTAAACGGTTTGGTGCCTTAAAAGGAGGATTTCTCGCTCTTAAACGGATATTAAAATGTCATCCCCTCCATCCAGGAGGGATTGATGAAGTGCCTGCAGAATGGCCGGGTATTTTTGGAGAAAAAAAGAAGCATAAAACGAAGCTATAAAAAAGATGCTGTGACAAAGAAACTTGTGTTACAGCATCTTTCTATTTACTTTTCGTAACCATTTACGACTAAATCTAATTTTCCTGTTTCCGGATCAATAACTAAGCCGTGTACTGGAGTATTTTCCGGCAGCAGCGGGTGATTTTTAATAACATCAACGCTGTATGCGACACTTTCCTCTACGTTACTAAAGCCCTTCAGCCATTTTTGTACGTCTATACCAGAATATTCGAGTGTATCAAGTGTTTTTTGAGACACCCCACGCTCTAACATATTTGGAATAATATCATCTGCTTTCAATCCGCCCATGCCGCAATCATGATGACCGATGACAAGAACTTCATCAGCCTTCAGCTGATACACAGCTACTAATATACTTCTCATGACACTGCCAAATGGATGTTTTAGAATCGCTCCCGCATTTTTAATCATTTTAACATCACCGTTTTTCACATTCAGTGCACGCGGAAGCAGTTCGAGTAAACGTGTATCCATA
Organism: Niallia oryzisoli; assembly: GCF_036670025.1. NCBI lineage: Bacteria > Bacillati > Bacillota > Bacilli > Caryophanales > Bacillaceae > Niallia > Niallia oryzisoli. The sequence continues at coordinate 4,753,035 of NZ_CP137640.1, forward strand.
CAAGTTAAAATAACCATTTTTTTATTAGGAATTTTGCTTGTTGTAAATTCTTCATATTTTTTTTCAGCGACAAATTTTTCATTATACTCAAGGACTTCATCAAGAATTCTCATCATTCAAACACCTTTCAAATAGTTTCTCTCTTTTAGCATACAGAAAAATCAGGCAAAATAAAACAAATTTTTTGCCTTGCTTTTTATGGTTATATTTTGTAAGATTGAAATCGTAATGATTACGTATTAATAAAAATCAGGGGATATTTTTAAGTTAAATCGTAATTAATACGGTTTATGGAGATGAGAGGGGATACAAAATGAAAAAATGGTTACTATGTTTAACCGTCTTCCTTACAGTCAGCTTGTTCTTAACAGGCTGCGGAGGGACTGAAGCAGATAATAATGGTTCAAGTTTTGATAAACAATTGAAGGTTTATACAACGGTTTATCCGCTGAAATATTTCACTGAAGAGATAGGCGGAGAAGCTGTCAGTGTTGATACGATTTATCCACCTGGAGCAGATGAGCATACATTTGAGCCATCACAAAAAGATATGATAAAACTAGCCGAATCTGACCTATTTATTTACGTTGGGCTAGGTCTTGAAGGCTTTGTTGAAAAAGCAAAAGACACATTAGTGAATGAAAAGGTTACGTTGGTTGCAGCTGGAGATTCGATTCATATCGATGAACAGGCAGTTAATCACGCTGAAGAGGAAAATCATGGTCATACGCACGGCGATATTGATCCGCATGTCTGGCTTGACCCGATTTATGCGAAAGAATTAGCTGAATCAATTAAAAATGCCTTAGTTGAAAAAGATCCGGAAAATGAAAAAACATATGAGCAAAACTATGAAGCATTAATACAAAAGCTCGATGAACTAGACAGTAAGTTCTCAGAAATGGCTAAACAGGCAGGGCATAAAGAGTTTATCGTGTCACATGCTGCTTACGGTTATTGGGAAAAGCGTTACGGCTTAAAGCAAATCAGCATTTCCGGCTTATCTACCGCAAGTGAGCCTACTCAAAAAGACCTTGAATCTATTGTTAAAACAGCCAAAGAAACAGGCAGCAACTATATCTTTTTTGAACAAAATGTCAGCTCGAAATTAACTGAAATTGTTAAAGAGGAAATTGGTGCAGAAGCACTTACCCTTCACAATTTATCCGTTCTGACAGAAGCGGATATGAAAAGCAACCGTGACTATTTTTCGATTATGAACGATAATTTGGAGGCCTTAAAAAAGGCATTACACTAAGCTTTCTATAAGGCAGATAAAAGAGAGTTCCTCATGAACTCTCTTTTTATTAGTTATTAATCTTCATCATCATAGTCTATTTCAATGACCGCTCCTGTAAACGCATTGACATCAACTTCTGCTTCTCCACGATTTGTATGAAGTTCAACTTGATATTTTAGAATACCGTCATCATGTTCCTTTTTAATCCCAGTCATTTTTCCATTTACTGCTTTTTCGGCAATTGCAATGGCTTCTGTATCAGAAATTGCTGCTGCTGTTGTCTTGGTATTTTCTGCTGCAACTGAATCATCATCATGATCATCGTCACGATCATCGTCGTCAAAACCATCATCGTTCTGCTTTACTGAAGATGTTTTACCTGTAACAGCATCAATATAGATATCATAATCCATCCTATCCTTTTCAATTTCCACTTCATAATAGGATTTCCCAACCTTTGTTTCTAAATCAATACTTTCAACTATTCCATCAACTTCTTTAAGAGCAATCGTTTCTGCTTTTTCCATTGTGATGAATCCTTTTTTGCTTTGATCAACTTGTGTATTTGTTTCATTTTTTGCAGCAACTGCTGCAATAGAACCTCCCAAAATAACCGCTGCACTTACAACTCCAATGAATACTTTCTTTTTCATCATCATTTCCTCCTTGTACTCATTTCCTGTTCCTTACACTATCAATATATCCTTGAAAAATGAGAACAAGGGGAAAGATAGATTAGAAAATGATGAGAATTAGCGTAAAAAAGTTAATCATCATCATCATCGCTACCGTCATCATCCCAGGTCAGCGATTTAACCTCACCAGTAATAGCATTAATTTCTACTATTGCTTCACGGCCATCAGTCGTTTCGATATCAACAAAATAATAAGTAATCCCATTTACATTCTCTAGTTCTACATCATCGACGGTACCTGCCACCTGTTCCAGTGCAAGCGTTGCTGCTTCCTCCTCTGTCAAACTTTTCGACACGTTTCCCTCATCTTGTACAGGTGGTTCACTTGATTTAGTTGGTTCTACAGGCTTAGGCTGTTCTTCCGGAATCATTGTTTCATCCTTTTGTTTGATCTGTTTTAAAGAAGCTACTTCACCTGTTTCTCTATTAATAATGATCTCGTAAATTCCTGTACTTTTTTCTAATTCCATTACAAATAGATTATTTTTTTGATGGATCTTATTTACCTTGCCTGTATAGCGCTCTTCTGTAATTGCCTGAGCCTCCTGCTTCGTCAATACATCAGCACTTGTAAAAATAGGACCTGCTATTTTATTAAATAAGAAGAACAGGACAATGATGACACCCGCTACACATCCAGTCCAAAGCAATAGCTTTTTTTTCATTTTCTCACCTCAAATCAACCTGTTTCACTTATTATGCATGACAAAAATGAGAATCCCATGAGAATGATTCTACTTGGCATGGGGCAGTTCAATTCTAACAGTTGTACCAACACCCTCAAGACTATCAATAGAAAGCCTGGAATTCATTGCATCGGTAAGTTCCTTAGCGAGGGAAAGGCCAAGACCCGTCCCCCCCATCTGTCTACTTCTTGCTTTATCGACACGATAAAAACGATCAAATACTTTATTCAAATCCTCTTTTGGAATCCCTACGCCTCTATCCGCAATTTGAATAAAAGGATTCCCATCCTGTATGCCAACTTCAACGGTAATAACATCTTCGCTGTATTTTTTCGCATTATCTAAAATGATATAGGTAAGCTGTTTTAACTTTTGCGGATCAGAAAGAACAGTAATACCTTCCTGCTGCACATGAAAGCAAATCTCCCGCTGATAGGCATTTTCAAACGTCTGAACTGTTTGTCTGACATGTTCTTCAAGATCAATCGTTTCAAATTGGATATCCCATTCCTCATTATGCTTAGCAAGTAACAATAATTGTTCGACCATATCCTTCATCCGGACAGCTTCAGAATGAATGGCTTCAATTGACTCATGGAAAATTTCAGGTTCCTCAAACCCTCTTCTTTTCATTAGGCTGGCATAACTCTCAATGATGGTTAAAGGGGTTCTAAGCTCATGAGAAGCATTCGCAACAAATTGGTCCTGCTTTTGGAAATTCGCTTCTAATAAATCCATCATATGGTTAAACGTCTCACCCATTTCATATAATTCATCCTTTGAACGGGATTCGAGCTGAATCCGTTTAAAATGGCCTTTTTTCCGAATTTCAGTCATCGTTTCAATCAATGATGTAATCGGATTTGTAATCACATTACTGAGCAGCCGGCTGGACACGAACAGCGGAATCATAGTGATAATCGTGACGGATAAAAGAACGAGCCTTAAAATGACCAAATCATCAACAGCACTTTGAATATTTTTCATGATTTGTAGATTAACAATTTTCCCATCCGCCCCTATCGTTGGAATTGATTGAAATAAATAAGTATGATCCTTATAAGAAATTTTTTCTCTTACTTCTTTCTCATAGTATTGTACTTCCCGGCTGCTCAGTTCTTTTTCAGAAGGAGAAGTGACGAGAGATAGACGTTTTTGCTCCGAAGATACGATTTGAATCATTCCGTTTATCGGAACATAGGCACGAAGCAGTTCATCTGTCTTAATTGCCCCCAAGGACTCACTTATGCCATCGACAATTTTTTCCCCTTCCGCTTGGGCCTGTTCTTTTTCTCCTTCCAAAATTAAATAGCTAAAAACAAAATAAATGGAAAAATTGATCAAGACAAATAAACCGATAAAAAGAAAAGTGGTTGAAAAATTGATTTTTTGGCGAAGCTTCATTTTCCTTCCCTCAATACATAACCGACCCCGCGAACGGTATGAATTAATGGATCAACATGAGCCAGGTCTATTTTTTTACGAATATAACGGATATAGACATCCACAACATTGGTATCTCCATAATAATCATAGCCCCAAACTGCTTCAATGATTTGTTCCCTGCTAAGGACCTGATGTTTATTTTTTAGTAAGTAGACAAGAAGATCAAACTCCCGCGGCGTCAGTTCAATTTGGTTGTCACCCCTTGTTACAAGCCTTGTTTTTTCATTCACACTCAAATCTGCTATTTGCAGGGCATCTGTTTCCTCTGCTTGCGATTGTACGGAAGGCTTCAGTCTTAAAGCAGCGCGAATCCTTGCCAGCAATTCTTCAATTTGAAATGGCTTTGTGATATAGTCGTTTGCCCCTAAATCAAGTCCTGAAACTTTATCTTCAACGGAGCTTTTCGCCGTCAGCAGGATGACAGGAGTATACGCATCCTGGGTCCGAATCCGCCTTAGTAGTTCAATTCCGCTGATTCCCGGCAGCATTACATCCAGCAAAATTAAATCCCATTTTTGATTTTGATATAATTCAAACCCTTTAAGGCCGTCATTTGCTTTTCCTACTTCATACCCTTCATAGACAAGCTCAAGCTCTAATAAACGCAATATTTTCTCCTCATCTTCAACAACTAGTATCGAGTTCTTTGTCACTTAGTTACCTCCATTTTCAGAAAAATCATTTATCCTTATCATAACCGATTAGCATGATGTATTCATGCAGGGAGAAAATTATTGTTAATAAACCAAAGAGGCTAACGTTTATCTGTCAGCCTCTTCGTATAATTAGCGTTATTCATTTAATAACTTACGAAGCTCTCTCCGTAAAATTTTCTTGCTGGCATTACGCGGAATGTCATCGACAAAATAGATTTCCTTAGGTATCTTATACTTGGCAAGCCTTTCTTCACAATAGCTAGTAATATCGCTTACCACTACCGATGCTTTTCTAACTAAAAATGCAACCGGAATCTCCCCCCATTTATCATCCTGTTTGCCGATAACACCAGCATCTTTAATAGCCGGATGAGAGGTTAGTACCCCTTCAATTTCTGCCGGATAAATATTTTCTCCTCCAGAAATGATCAAATCAGACCGCCGATCAAGAACAAATAAAAAGCCGTCCTCATCCAAATAGCCGATGTCTCCCGTGTGAAGCCAGCCTTCATGCAAAGATTTAGTAGCTGATTCTCTATTCAGATAACCTGTAGTAACATTTGGTCCTTTGACTACAATTTCACCTGGTTCGTTTGCAGCGGCTTCTTTGCCGTCTTGGATAATTTTTATTTGAGAAGGAAAAAGCGGTTTTCCCGCTGAACCTAGTTTTCGAAAGCTATCTTCTGGTGAAAGGGTAACTATTTGCGATGATGTTTCAGTCATCCCATATGTTTGAAATACGGGAATTTCTTTTTCAATACATCTCTCCAAAAGCGCCAATGATGCAGGTCCGCCGCCCAGCAGCATACAGCGAAAGCGTTTCGGAAGCCGTTCATTCTCTAGTTGATCGAGAATCATCGTCAGAGTTGTACTGACAACAGACATAATGGTTACCTGTTCGTCACGAATATCACTAATCGTCTCATTAACATCAAATCTTTCATACAAAACGATTTTCATGCCATAGATGATACTCTTCATTAAAATGGAATAACCACTAATATGAAACAGTGGGACCGTACACAGCCAGCAATCATTTTCATGCAGGCCTAAATTTAAGGCAGAGCCTGTTGCACTCCACCAGTGATTACCATAAGTTTGGATTACTCCTTTGGGATAACCGGTAGTACCTGATGTGTACATGATGGTACAAATTTCGTCTAAATCGATTTCTTCTATTATTTGCGGCTCTTCAAACGAAGATTGAATCAAATCTTCCTTCGTGAAAACAGATAAAGCCGGCAGACTTCTGCTTATGTTCTCCAGCTTATCATGAAACAGTTCCTCACTTAGGAAAAAGGCAGCTTTGGAATCGTTGATTTGCCAAATAATCTCGTCTGCTGTAAGGCGATTATTTAATATTACAGCCCGTACCCCAATGAGCTGCAGGGCAAGCAGAATCACGACAGAGTCAACATGGTTCTTTAATAATACAGCCGTAAACTGTTTGTTCCTGATTCCAATTGCTGTTAATTTACCAGCTATTTTGTAAGCATTATGATACAGCTTGGCAAAGGAGATCGATTCCCCTTTAAAAATGATTGCCGGCCTTTCAGGAGTTAAATAGGCCCTCTTTTTCAGCCAATTCGGCATCGATTGTTTCAAGTTTTTCACCCTCTTAAGAAAAACAGCCTGATGGATTTACCACCAAGCTGTTGCACTTTTTGTCAAATTGAAAAGTTGTTTTGTTAGTGTTCAGACCCCGATGTCATTAAGGAAAACGAGGGAACTTATCAAAGTCTGGCTGACGTTTTTCTTTGAATGCGTCACGGCCTTCTTTTGCTTCCTCTGTTGTATAATAAAGAAGTGTTGCATCGCCGGCAAATTGTTGAATTCCAGCTAATCCGTCAGTATCCGCATTAAATGCAGCTTTTAAGAAACGAATGGCAGTTGGACTCTTTTCAAGAATCTCTTCACACCATTTAATTGTTTCTTCTTCGACTTGATCAAGCGGTACAACTGTATTTACAAGGCCCATGTCTAATGCTTCCTGTGCATTATATTGACGGCATAGATACCAAATTTCACGGGCTTTCTTATGACCGACAATTCTTGCTAAATAACCGGATCCATAGCCTGCATCAAAGCTTCCGACCTTTGGACCTGTTTGACCAAAAATGGCATTATCAGCTGCAATGGTTAAGTCACAAACAATATGTAATACGTGTCCGCCGCCAATTGCATATCCTTTTACCATGGCGATTACCGGCTTTGGAATGACACGAATTAAGCGCTGCAGGTCAAGCACATTTAAACGCGGAATTTGATCCTCGCCTACATAGCCGCCATGGCCACGCACTTTCTGGTCTCCGCCTGAACAAAAGGCTTTATCTCCCGCACCAGTTAAGATAATAACGCCTACACTTGAATCATCACGTGCATATGCAAAAGCATCGATTAATTCCATTACTGTTCTTGGCGTAAAAGCGTTATGAACATGCGGACGGTTAATCGTAATTTTAGCCATTCCGTTATACGTTTCATAAATAATTTCTTCGTATTTACGTCCAGCAACCCATTCTACTGTCATAATAACTCCTCCTTCGTCAATGTTAGTAAGATTTCTCAAAAATTTGACAAAAACTCACTTACTATTGTACCAAATTTTTCAGGTTGTTCCACATGAATCGCATGCCCGGATTCTTTAATGTTTTTCCACTGTGCATGCTTCATCATTTTTACCATTTTATCAGCGATTAAGCAAAACTTTTGATCCTGGTCACCTGTGAGCAGAAGTGTCTCAATCTCCAGCTCTTGCAGCTTGTCCCACCAGGAAGGCTGCGCTCCTGTTCCCATGCCCAATAAACTATTGCTAAGTCCGATAACCGAGTTTTGCAGACGCTGCTTTCTTATCTCTTGCTGCTTATGAATTGGCATCTTCTTTTGCGTTGAAAAAAGAGGAATATTCCCCCAATACTTAACAAAGCTCTCGATGCCATTTTCCTGTATAAAACGACTAAGGTTTTCATCTTGAATCCGGCGGGTTTCCCGCTCCTCTTCGGAAGCCAATCCGGGTGATGCACTCTCTAAAATTAGCTTATGTACGTATTCGGGATAAAGGAATGAAAAACTTAATGCAAGTCTTCCACCCATAGAGTACCCTAATACATCAGCCTTTCCAATTTCCAATTGATCGAGAATTTTTCTTATATCCTTTGAAACGGATACGCTCTCATACCGCTGGACATCCTTTGGTGAAGCTGATTTGCCATGACCGATAATGTCAACTGCAATGACCTTATGATCCTTACTCCATTGTGAAAAAAATGGCTTCCAGGTTGTTGAATCCCCTGTAAAACCATGTAATAAAAGCAAAGGGAAACCTTCACCTATGCTCTCAACATGATAGTGAATGCCATCAATCGTTACATTCATCAGGCATTCTCCTTTTCAAGCATGGAGTTTATTTCCTGGGAAACAAATTTCCACAATTTTCGGTGTTCAGCTGCATTACTTTCTCGATTCGTTACAATTTCAATGACGCGCAGCCCCTCTTTATTTCTATCCTGTAATAGTGTCTCGGAAAACTGATCCCAGTTAGAAATAGATGTAAATTGTCCTCCATACATCTCAACTGCCTTACTGAAGTCCAAATCCAACGGAGTGCCAAACAGGAGTTCAAAATGCTTTGGATGTGAAGCCTGAGGTAAAAATGAGAAAATACCACCGCCATTATTGTTAATTAATAAAATCGTGATATTAACGTTTTGAAGCTTCGCAGCAACAAGTCCATTTAAATCATGGAAGAAAGTTAAATCACCAAGAATCAAATAAAGGGGCTGATGGATCGTTCCCACACCTAGTGCGGTTGAAACCGTACCGTCAATTCCATTTGCTCCACGGTTCGCGAAAACTTTCATGCTTTTTTCGTTAAGGTGATAGAAGGAATCTAAGTCACGTATTGGCATACTGTTTCCGACAAAGATTGCCGCTTCCTCAGGAAGTAATTCGGCCAGCTGATGAAAAAGCTTCCCTTCATTTAACTCTTCTGCTTTATCAATCGTATCGATTAAATTCTTCGTAAATGAGTTTACATTCTTCCACTTCTCGAAATAATCTGATTCGGGCATTGCTTCCATTCTCATCGTCATTTCTTTACAGAAAAGTGTTTCCTGACAGTAAACCATTTCCGTTGACACCAATGCTGGGTCTCTCCAGCCAATTCCACCGTCAATCACCAACTGCTGTACCTCATAATTTTCCTTCATAAAGATGGTTAAAGCTTTTGATACCGGCATCGAGCCGAAACGAATAATCAGATCCGGCTTCAAAGCTTCTTTTGCCAAATCATTTCGTAAAAATCCATCATACGTATCAATGATTGTTTTACCGTTATGAACCCCGCTCCGTAGCTGGGAAAGAGGATCAGCTAAAATAGGAAACTGATATTTTTCAGCAAATGCTGTGACTGCCTCAGCAAAGCCGTTTTCTTCCATTTGTCCGCAAACAATGATCCCCCGCTTGGTTGTTCTGATCCTTTCGGCATAAGAATCAAATTCATCCTTACGTAAGGATACAGTCGGCTGTTGGATTTTCACATATCCATTCACTCGTTCCTTTTGTCTAAATAACTGATCATCATCAAGATTTGGAATAAGCGGTTCACGTAAAGGAAAGTTTAAATGCACCGGACCCGATGGTGCCTGGGTGGCAGCAGCTACAGCTCTCGCACAAACCATGCGGGCGTAACGAATCATTTCCTTAGTGGATTCCGGCGGCGCCATCTCAACAAACCATTTTACATGCTTTCCATAAAGATGAATTTGATCGATTGCTTGAGGCGCTCCTACATCACGCAACTCATGAGGCCGGTCAGCTGTTAAAACAACTAATGGTACACGCGAAATATTTGCTTCGACAATAGCCGGATAATAGTTAGCCGCAGCAGTTCCAGACGTACATAAAAGAACAGTCGGCCTTTTTGCTGCTTTAGCTATTCCTAACGCAAAAAACGCAGCTGATCTTTCATCTACATGGATATGAAGCTTTAAACCCGGATGTTCGGCCATCACCATCGCAATCGGTGTTGACCGTGAACCAGGACTGACAACGACATCCGTAACACCGGACTGTACAAGTTCTGCTACAAAAGAAGCTATATAGCCTGTTAGTGCTTCCTGATGATTCATGATTTGATTCCTCCAAGTGCTGATAGCATCGGTTTAAATTTAATATTCGTTTCTTCATATTCTGTCTCGGCAATTGAATCCTCAACCAAGCCGCAGCCGGCAAAAATAGAAGCCTCATTGCCTTGAATTAATCCGGAACGAATCGCAACAGCAAACTCACCGTTTCCTTTATAATCCAGCCAGCCTATTGGACCTGCAAAAAATCCGCGGTCTAATTCCTCTACTTCTCTAATTTTTGCAACAGCAGGCATCTTGGGAAGTCCGCCGAGAGCTGGTGTCGGATGTAGTTTTTCTACTAGGGAAAGAAGCGAAGTATGTTCATCAGCTTTGCCAATTACAGGCGTATATAAATGTTGAATATGTTTTAATTTAAGCAATTGAGGCTTGGATGGAAGAGTGACTTTGCTGCAAGTATCTTCCATAGCTTCTTTAATCATATCAACAACATATTGATGCTCAATTAAATTTTTGTCATCTGTTAACAGTGAATGTCCAAGCTGTTCATCCTCTGCCTCATTCTTACCCCGGGCAATCGAACCAGCCAAACAGGTCGAAAATACTTGGTCTTGGTCTTTTTTCACTAAACGCTCTGGTGAGGCACCAATAAAACAATCACCCTCTGATTCAAGCGCAAATACATAGCTATTCTTCTGTTCATTAAGCAAGCGGTCAAGAACAGGTTCGATTTGTATTTTCCTATTAAATACAAGCCGGAGTTCTCTTGCTAATACGACCTTTTTAAGCGGGCCTTTTTTCAATCCTTCAACGACCTGTGTAACGGACTGTTTCCAAGCGTCCGGCTTTACTTCCAGCTGATCAACGAGAGAGATCGGGTCAAACATGAAATGCTTTCTTGCCCCTGCCAACAGCTCCTGCCGCTCATTTTCAACAGCCGTATAAAAGGTAGCGTCATGTTCCTCCTTACAAACAACATTGGTTGTTAAATAAGTTTGACCTTCCATGATGCTTAACATAAAACGAGGAATATGAAATAAGGAAGAAGAAAATTTTGACCAAAGCATTGTTTTTTCTTTATCCGGATCAAACGAAAAACCGCCAAAAGCAGTCGGCCCCGTTCCCTGTACATGCACATCATCAAAAATAATCGCTTGATCGATAAACTGCCCCCACTCCTTTTCAACATGAAAAAAGCGGTCAGTTGCCTGATCCGATGCGATTTCTTTACATATTCCTAAACCTATCATGTAACGTTCTTGTGAAGGGTGTTTCCAAAAAAATCTTTTACCGCCATATTTTTCTTTTCCGGCTGCAAAAAATGAAAGAGGTGAACAGGAGTCAATTTTTTGTACCTCGCTCACCAATATGGAGGCAGAATTTTTTTTTGCCTTTTCTATTGCTGCTTGGATCCCTTCTTTTAGTTCCGTCCGTTGAATGGTAACCAAAAAAATCCCCTCCAATAACAGTCGATCTATTTAAGTTAGTTTTATAAACTTACACAAATACACTCAAATATCATAACATATTACCTTAGCTATGACTATTATCTCAAGCTGTTAGATATGAATCGATCGTGTATCTTTTATACAGTTTCTATATGATATTACAATAATATGGTTGTTTTTATAGCTGTAAAGAGTTACCATTCGATTTTTACCACAAATATTCCATTTTAGAAAGTAAAGTTGTTGACACAAACTGGCTCTTTCCATAAACTTAAATTGTAACGAAATGTTCAAATTCGGGACTATTTAGAAAATTTGTTTCTGATACATAAAGATAGAAAATAAAGGTATATTCGTAACCATATATTTTTCTAGCAAAGAAATAGGAGGAATTTAGATGGATTCGCAGGCACAGTCAATGACTTCTCCAATTTCCAAACAAAAAAATTGGAAGGTATGGTGGAGATTAACCAGGCCCCATACATTAACAGCTGCATTTGTACCAGTAACGCTTGGAACCGTACTAGCCATGAATGATGGCACCAGCATTAATTTACCACTTTTCCTGGCAATGATGGTTGCAAGCATTCTAATTCAAATTGCGACAAACTTATTTAATGAGTACTATGATTTTAAGCGCGGGCTTGATAATGAAGAATCGGTCGGAATTGGCGGAGGAATTGTAAGGGATGGGATTCAGCCAAAAACGATTATGAAGCTGGCACTCAGTTTATACGGCATTTCACTTATTATTGGAATTTATATTTGTATAAGCTCTAGCTGGTGGTTAGCTTTAATTGGCCTAGGCTGCATGCTAGCAGGTTATTTATATACTGGCGGGCCGGTACCGATTGCCTATACTCCTTTTGGTGAGCTTGCCTCAGGCTTTTTAATGGGCATGGTTATTGTGTTAATTTCGTTCTTTATTCAAACTGGAACGGTATCAACAGAGAGTGTTTTAACCGCTTCACCTATTATGATTTTAGTCGGAGCAATTAATTTAGCAAACAATATTCGTGATTTAGAAGGTGATAAAGAAAACGGACGTAAAACATTGGCTATTCTGCTTGGTAAAAAGAATGCCGTTGCCTTCTTAGCATCGATGTTTGTCATTTCTTATGTTTGGGTATTTATGCTAATTGGATTTCAAATCATCTCACCGTGGATTCTACTTGTTGTGCTTAGCATTCCAAAAGCGGTTTCAGCTATCAAAGGATTTATTCATAATACAGCTCCAATTCATATGATGCCTGCTATGAAAGCTACATCGCAAACAAATACATTTTTCGGACTTTTATTAGCCATTGGTATTTTTCTAGGAAACATGATTTAAAGCTTCTGCCTAAACGCAGAAGCTTTTTTATTTAAAACCAAATCATTTAGTTAACCAGCTTAGTGTACCCTAGCCTGATCAATTTTCCAAATATCCTTTACATATTCTCGAATGGTACGATCACTTGAAAAATAACCAGATTGAGCAATATTGAATAAACTCATCTTTAACCATTTCTCTCTGTTAACATAGGTTTGGCTGACCTTCTTTTGAATATTGACATAGGAATCAAAATCACGCAGCACAAAATATTGATCATTCTGCATGAGCAAGGAATCATAGATGGCCTCAAATTCATCGTCTACATTGGCAAAGAAACCGTTTGTCAGCTGCTCGACCACTTTACGAATCCGCTTATCATAATGAAAATATTCAATTGAGCGATATCCGTCATAATGCAACACTTCATCCGCCTTTAGACCAAAAATAAAGATATTTTCTTCTCCAACCTTGTCTTTAATTTCAACATTCGCACCATCCAGCGTTCCAACTGTCAAAGCACCGTTCATCATAAACTTCATATTTCCAGTTCCGGACGCCTCCTTACTTGCCGTGGAAATTTGTTCACTGATATCGGCTGCTGGAAAAATTTCTTCCGCGAGTGAAACACGATAGTTTTCAAGGAAAATGACCTTTAATCGATCTTGAACAGCGGGATCATTATTTACTTTTTCCGCGACTGTATTGATTAGTTTTATGATTTTTTTTGCATAATAATAACCTGGGGAGGCTTTGGCACCGAAAATAAAAGTACGAGGATGAAAGACATATTGCGGATCTTCTTTTATCCGATTATAAATATGCATGATATGAAGAACATTTAATAACTGCCTTTTATAGGCGTGCAGACGTTTCACTTGCACATCAAAAATGGTCGACGGGTCAATGAAAATTCCGGTCTGTGCTTGAATCCTGTTAGCAAGCTTTTGTTTATTTTGCCTTTTAATTTCATCTAATTGGGTAAGAAAGATCGAATCATGTTGAAATTCGTGAAGCCTTACAAGCTGCTCAGGCTGTTTGACCCATGCAGGACCGATTGCGTCCGTAATTAAATTTGCCAGCAGTGGATTAGACTTTAACAGCCATCTTCTATGGGTAATGCCATTCGTTTTATTGTTAAACTTTTCTGGAAATATTTGATAAAAATCATTCATTTCCCGTTTCTTTAATATTTCAGTATGAAGGGCTGCTACACCATTCACACTATAACTGCCGACTAAGGCAAGATGGGCCATCTTCACTTGATCATGAGCAATGATGGCCATTCGTTCAATCCTTTTCCAATCACCGGGAAACAGCTGCCATAATTTCTGACAGAAGCGCTCATTTATTTCGTTGACAATCATGTAGATTCTCGGCAATAATGGCTGAAAAATTCGAATCGGCCATGTTTCCAATGCTTCTGACAATGTGGTATGGTTCGTGTAGGAAATGGTCTGCGTCGTAATGCCCCACGCTTCATCCCAGCCTAAACCGCCGACATCCATTAGGATTCTCATCAGCTCCGGAATCGCTAAGACGGGATGTGTATCATTGATATGAATACATACGTGGTGGTGTAAATCCTTCAGATTGTCATGCTTTTTTAAGTAGCCTCTAACAATGGAGCTGATACTGGCACTAACAAGAAAGTATTGCTGTTTCAAACGGAGAATTTTTCCTTCATCATGTGTATCATCAGGGTATAAAAATTCAGAAACACTCTCAGTCTCCCTCTTATATTTTAAAATATCCTTGTGAAACGGAAACGGCGACGGCTCCGCACTCCATAGTCTTAGTGTATTTACCGTCTGATTATCATAGCCCACAACTGGAATATCATAGGGAACAGCTGAAATTTTTTCCGCATCTGTATGTTGAAAGACAAGACGTCCGTTTTCCTCAACTACCTTCACATCGCCCCAAAATGGGACTTCAATTGCCAGATCTGCTTTGCGAACCTCCCATACTTGTCCATGCCTTAGCCAAAGTTCAGGCAGCTCCACTTGATAGCCTTCGATAATTTTCTGCTCGAATAAACCATGTTTATAGCGAATCCCACAACCGTGTCCAGGCAGATTCAAGGATGCGAGAGAATCAAGGAAACAGGCTGCAAGACGACCAAGCCCCCCATTTCCCAATCCTGCATCTGATTCCACTTCTTCTATTTGTTTCAAGTCAATCCCCAAGTCGTGCAGACCTTCGTCAACAAGTTCCTCAATTCCAAGATTCATTAAATTATGACGAAGCAGCCTGCCAAGCAAAAACTCGATGGATAGATAATAGACCTGTCTCTCATCGGATGATCGATAGCGTTCATTTGTTTGAATCCAATCCTTGCTGACATATTCACGAATCATATGGCCCAATGTATCAAACTGGTCGTCTTTTGTACTGTCGGCAAAACTTTTTCCACACATCATTTCCAGTCTCTGCAGGAAATGTCGCTTAAACTCCTCTTTATTTGAGAACATACATTTCACTCCTTGAGACAAGATTCCGATAAAGCTCAAAATATT
This sequence comes from Niallia oryzisoli, assembly GCF_036670025.1. NCBI lineage: Bacteria > Bacillati > Bacillota > Bacilli > Caryophanales > Bacillaceae > Niallia > Niallia oryzisoli. The sequence goes on from NZ_CP137640.1 coordinate 4,768,121, forward strand.
TAACCGCGGATTGTGACCAGCTATAATTCATTAGCATGGCTGTTTCTGTTAAATGGGTCCAAACAGATCTTTCATAATAAAAGTGGAGCGCTCTTCTAATTGTATATAACATATCATGGGCATTAAAGTTTGAAAAACTGAATCCATTGCCATCCCATGTATATTCATTAAAGGATTGTACCGTATCATTTAATCCGCCTGTTTCCCTTACAATCGGGAGTGTTCCGTATTTTAAGGCAATTAATTGTCCTAGTCCGCAAGGCTCAAATTTTGACGGCATAAGAAATAAATCTGCCCCGGCATACAGCTGATGAGCCAAGCCTTCATCAAAACCAACATAAGCCTTAAATTTATTTCCATACCGATATTCCATTTCACGGAAAAAGTGTTCAAACTCGGGATCACCGGTACCCAGTACAATCATTTGAATATCTTCCCGCATAATTTCATGGAATACAGCTCTAACCAGCTCTAATCCTTTTTGTTTTGTTAGACGCGTAATCATCGTTATAAGGGGAATATCTTTCACATCCAGGGCAAATCGCTGCTGTATATGTACCTTATTTGTTTGTTTATCCTGAATCAATGATGAGTGATAGGGTTGGATAAGGTTTGCATCATATGCTGGATTATAAATTTCTTCATCAATTCCATTTAGAATTCCTATTAGATCAGCCCTTCTTGCCGTCAATAAACCGTTTAGTTTTTCTCCATAATAATCCGTTTGAATTTCACTCATATAGGTCGGACTTACGGTTGTGATTTTATCTGCTGCAATAAGGGCACCTTTCATAAAGTTAATATTCCCATAGAACTCTAGCTCATCGATATGAAAATACCTATCATCCAAATTAAACAGGTCTTTTAATGCTTCCTTCGGCATAATACCTTGGAATTGTAAATTATGAATCGTAAAGATTGTTTTCATTTGCGCGTACTCATCGCGACTCTGATACCTTCTTTTTAAAAGAAAAGGAATCATACCAGTATGCCAGTCATGACAATGAATGATATCAGGGTAAAAGGAAAGCTGCGCTAGACTTTCCAAAACAGCTTGATTAAAATAAGCAAACCGTTCACCATCATCATCATATCCATAAAGACGGTCACGTTTAAAATATTGTTCATTATCAATAAAGTAATAAATCATGTTTTGATACGTATATTCTTCAATTCCGCAATACTGATTCCGCCAACCAACCTCGACAGTAAACTCAGCTTTTTTCTTCATATCTTTTTTAAACTGATCTGGAATGGTTCCATACTTTGGCATCATTATGCGCACATCAGTACCAAGATTCTTAAGTTCCTTTGGCAAGGAACCTGCTACATCAGCAAGTCCCCCGGATTTTATAAATGGAACACATTCACTTACGGCAAATAATACTTTCACGAGTTCATCAACGCTCCCTGTACTGTACCTTTTCGAATAACTAACGGTTTTTTACTTGTTCCGTTCATAACCGTTCCGGACTCCACCCTTACATCTTTATCAAGGATAGCCGAATCTATTACACAATTATCACCAATTTGGCATTTTTGCATAATAATGCTGTTGCTGATAACAGACCCTTTGCCAATTTTAACTCCGCGGGAAATAATACTATTTTCAATTGTTCCATTAATCATACAGCCGTTTGCAACCATCGCACTCTTGATTACAGCCTCTTTTTGATAACGAGTCGGCGGTTCATCCTTTACTTTAGTAAAAATTGGCTGTGTAGGAATAAACAAGTTATCTAATACAAATGGATGAAGAATCTTCATAGATGTTTCGTAATAAGCTAAAATGGAGTCTATTTTATATGCTAATTCGGGATATTCGTACGTACAAAGAGTATATGGCGCTAAGCCATTCACTACATCCTTCATACATGTGTACCCGGTTTTCTGTCTCTCTTCAATTAGTTCAATCAACAACCTCTTTTTGACAAGGTACATATCAAGTGATTGCCCGTTATGACAAATTTCCGTAATATCACAGCCCATATCTATATGCCTGTCAAGCACTGGCTGAAAATTCATATTAAAAATTGTATAACAATTGGCAATGATGGCATATTCCTGTGTGCTTTTGTATAAATAATCTAGATTGGCAGCAAAATGGGTAAAGGAGCCAATGCCTGCACTTGGAGTATCTAAATTAGGGGATGGAAAAAAGAACAAACCATCTCTCTTACGGTCTAACTCCCAATTTTTACCAGAGCCTAAATGATCCATCAACGAACGGTATTGATACTTTGGAAAAATCGCTACACTTTGAATGTTTGAATTCACCATCGAAGATAAGACAAAATCAATTAACCGGTATCTGCCGGCAAAAGGAAGGGCCGCTAATGACCGATGAGTAGTTAGTTCCTTTAAATCATCATAATAAGTTGTAGCATCGATAACACCTAATAACTTTTTATTCATGAGGTTTCCTCTCCTTTGTGATTGAAAGATGGTATCTCCCCCCGGTTCAGACAGCTTTTTAATTGCTTGCTATCATCTCATCTGTTACTAATACAATTTCCTCTCGATTGGCGTCTGCTTTTATGACAGTGTTATTAGGTATACACATATGTGAAGGGACAATGGCTCTTTCAATAAAAACATTCTCTCCGATAACAGCATCCGGCATAATAACCGATTCTCTTATCATCGATCCTTTTTTTATCGTAACCCCTTGGAACAGAACCGACTTATTTACGATTCCTTCTATGGTGCAGCCTTCATTTAGTAAGGATTCCCTGACTTCGGCTTCAGATGAAATATATTGCGGCTTTTGATTCGGATTTACAGAGTATATGCGCCAATCATAATCAAATAAGTCTAATTCACAGTTATCATCTAATAGGTCCATATTCGCTTCCCACAGGCTTTTGACTGTTCCAACATCCTTCCAATAACCCTTAAATGGATAAGCAAACAATTTCTTCTGGTCTCGAAGAAGCAATGGAATGATATCCTTCCCAAAGTCGTGTGAAGATTCTGTATTTTCAGCATCCAAGAAAAGATATTCTTTTAGAACTTCCCATTTAAAAATGTAAATTCCCATGGAAGCCAGGTTATTTTTCGGCACCTCAGGTTTTTCTGCAAAATCTGTTACGGCAAGATCTTGATTTGTATTCATGATCCCAAATCGGCTTGCTTCATCCCAAGGAACTTCAATCACCGAAATAGTACCATCCGCTTTCTTGTTAACATGATATTCCAGCATTTCCTCGTAATTCATTTTATAGATGTGATCACCTGATAAAATCAGAACATGCTCAGGATTATTCTGTTCGATATAATTTAGGTTTTGATACACCGCACTTGCGGTACCTGTGTACCACTTTACCTCTGAAGAAGCACTGTATGGCGGTAAAACGGTGACACCTCCATCCTTACGGTCCAAATCCCAAGTACTTCCGATTCCAATATAGGAGTTTAAGACCAGCGGCTGATATTGTGTTAAAACACCGACAGTTGAAATACCTGAATTGGTACAATTACTTAAGGCGAAATCAATAATTCTATATTTTCCACCGAACGGAACAGCTGGTTTCGCAATTTCTTTTGTTAGGGAGTTTAATCTACTTCCTTTTCCTCCTGCCAATAGCATAGCTATACACTTTTTCTTTATCATCGCCCTTTTTCTCCTTTCGGTGTTTTACTAATCTCAATACAGAAACCCCAAATGGCGGGATTGATAGCTTAATTGAATATGGTTTACCATGAAAAGCTGTTTCTGTTGCTTGGAGGACTTTTTTATTAATGACTCCTGAACCACCATAGCTGTCATGATCACTATTCAATACTTCCCGATAGGCCCCTTTAACCGGGACACCCATTCGATAATCGTGATAGACGGCAGGAGTGAAATTGCATACAAATACGAGCAAATCATTTTCTTTGTTACTTTTTCTAACAAAAGAAAAAATGGATTGCTCCACATTATTCACATCGATCCATTCAAACCCATCATGCAGATGGTCTAATTCGTACAAAGGTTTTGACCGTTTATACAATTTGAGTAATTTTTTAACATATGCTTTCATCTTTCTATGCATGTCATAATCAAGCAGATGCCAATCTAATTGTTCTTTATCTTTCCATTCAGAAAAATGGCCTAATTCAAATCCCATAAATAATAATTTTTTTCCTGGATGACCCATCATATAACCTAGCAATAGTCTTAATTGAGCGAATTTTTGCCAGTAATCTCCCGGCATTTTATCAAGGAGGGATTTTTTCCCATGCACCACTTCATCATGAGAAAAAGGAAGAACAAAATTTTCATTGAAGGCATACAGTAAGGAAAAAGTCATTTTCTCATGTGCTTTCCATCTATGTTCTGATGGAGTTTCCATGTAAGAAAGAACATCATTCATCCAACCCATATTCCACTTATAGTTAAACCCTAATCCATTGTAATGAACGGGAGATGTCACATTCGGCCAATCTGTTGAATCCTCGGCTATCATGAGAACAGAAGGATCATATTGAAATATAACTGAGTTTAACTTTTTTAAAAAGGCAGCACCATCATGATTTTCTATCCTGCCTGGCTGATTTGGCCAATAAATCAAGTTAGACACAGCATCCAGCCGAAAACCATCAACATGAAAATATCGAATCCAGAAAAGAGCACTAGAAATAAGAAAGCTTTGGACTTCATTTCTGCCTAGATTAAAGTTCGCTGTTCCCCAAACACGATTTTCCCTGTCGTTTTCATACGGGTAGTCGTATAAAAAAGAGCCATCAAATTTGTACAAACCATGAGCATCCTTACAAAAATGTCCGGGAACCCAATCAAGAATGACCCCTAAGCCGTTTTTATGACATTCATTAATAAAATACATAAAATCATGTGGTGTGCCGTACCTGCTTGTTGCTGAAAAATAACCGGTTCCCTGATAGCCCCAAGACATATCAAGCGGGTGTTCAATAATGGGCAAGAGTTCAATATGTGTAAAGCCTAATTCAAGAACGTATGGAATAAGTTCAGAAGCCAACTCACGATAAGACAATAGGCTGCCATCTTCTTTTTTCTTCCAAGAACCAAGATGAACCTCATAAATGGAGATAGGATCTGCTAGTAGATTCCGTTTACTTTTATAATTCATCCATCTGCTGTCTTCCCATTCGAAGCCAGCAATTGAATAGACAATGGAAGCAGTATTCGGTCTAACCTCCGCATAAAAAGCATAAGGATCTGCTTTAAGAAAGGACTCTCCTGATTTCGTTATGATCTCATATTTATATAACTTACCTTCCAAGTTTTCTTGCAAACAAATCGTCCAAATACCCTGTTTATTTATTTTATGTAATGTGCAGCCTTTTCCATTCCAATTATTAAAATCTCCAACCAATCTTACTTCTTTTGCATTTGGTGCCCACACAGAAAATCTTGTCCATTTGTCACTGCCAACCTCAATGATATGTGATCCAAAAAGTCTAAAGCTTTCATACAAGGTTCCTTCATGAAAAAGATGAACTTGATAATCTGATGGATATAACGAAGTTAAAGCCAAATTTTTCCCCACCTATACTTAAAGTAATCTACAGCATATACCCATATTAGGTTATATATTCTATTTAAAGAGAAAAAGTCCTTGAAATTGTTTTTTATTTTTTTCGACAATAAAATAAAATTATTTTCATTCCTCGCTATTATGCAACGCCAATTACTATGATTTGACATACTTCTTATAACTGTTTGAAATACTATGAAAGGAAAATACGATTTAACGGAGGAATTTTTATGAGTACTTCAGAAGAAGAATTTTTGTTGAGGAATAAGAAAGGAAAAGACCCATTTTTTGATGCACCAGATGGCAAAATATTAGCTTTTGACATATTTCGCGGTCCGTCCACCGGCTTTTTTTCAGATATGGACTTAAACAATCCTGGAGAAAAAATAAAAGATAAAGAAGAATTGACAGATTGATTTGAATGTCATAAGGAATCTATTCGTAAGATAATAAAAAAGCTGTTGACGTTAATGTCAACAGCTTTTTTATTATGACCCCTACGGGATTCGAACCCGTGTTACCGCCGTGAAAGGGCGGTGTCTTAACCGCTTGACCAAGGGGCCAAATGGCGGAGAAGGAGGGATTTGAACCCTCGCGCCGGTTACCCGACCTACACCCTTAGCAGGGGCGCCTCTTCAGCCACTTGAGTACTTCTCCATATGGCTCCGCAGGTAGGATTCGAACCTACGACCGATCGGTTAACAGCCGATAGCTCTACCACTGAGCTACTGCGGAATATTACTATTTTTAAAGTGGGCCTAAATGGACTCGAACCATCGACCTCACGCTTATCAGGCGTGCGCTCTAACCAGCTGAGCTATAGGCCCTTTATGGAGCGGGTGAAGGGAATCGAACCCTCGACAACAGCTTGGAAGGCTGTGGTTTTACCACTAAACTACACCCGCATAAGATTGAAATGGGGCGGCTGATGGGAATCGAACCCACGAATGTCGGAACCACAATCCGATGCGTTAACCACTTCGCCACAGCCGCCATCATGGTGGCTCAGGACGGAATCGAACCGCCGACACATGGATTTTCAGTCCATTGCTCTACCGACTGAGCTACTGAGCCTTATTAAAAATAACTGGCGGTCCGGACGGGACTCGAACCCGCGACCTCCTGCGTGACAGGCAGGCATTCTAACCAGCTGAACTACCGGACCAGATTGCGGGGACAGGATTTGAACCTGCGACCTTCGGGTTATGAGCCCGACGAGCTACCGGACTGCTCCACCCCGCGATAATAGAAAATATTAATTTGTACCATTTTTTTAAAATGGCGGAGGAAGAGGGATTCGAACCCCCGCGCGGTTTAACCCGCCTGTCGGTTTTCAAGACCGATCCCTTCAGCCGGACTTGGGTATTCCTCCAACATAA
>NZ_CP137640.1:4780000-5327500 GCF_036670025.1 Niallia oryzisoli
GGGTTGCGCTCGTTGCGGGACTTAACCCAACATCTCACGACACGAGCTGACGACAACCATGCACCACCTGTCACTCTGTCCCCCGAAGGGGAAGGTCCTATCTCTAGGATTGTCAGAGGATGTCAAGACCTGGTAAGGTTCTTCGCGTTGCTTCGAATTAAACCACATGCTCCACCGCTTGTGCGGGTCCCCGTCAATTCCTTTGAGTTTCAGCCTTGCGGCCGTACTCCCCAGGCGGAGTGCTTAATGCGTTTGCTGCAGCACTAAAGGGCGGAAACCCTCTAACACTTAGCACTCATCGTTTACGGCGTGGACTACCAGGGTATCTAATCCTGTTTGCTCCCCACGCTTTCGCGCCTCAGCGTCAGTTACAGACCAAAGAGTCGCCTTCGCCACTGGTGTTCCTCCACATCTCTACGCATTTCACCGCTACACGTGGAATTCCACTCTTCTCTTCTGCACTCAAGTCCCCCAGTTTCCAATGACCCTCCACGGTTGAGCCGTGGGCTTTCACATCAGACTTAAGGAACCGCCTGCGCGCGCTTTACGCCCAATAATTCCGGACAACGCTTGCCACCTACGTATTACCGCGGCTGCTGGCACGTAGTTAGCCGTGGCTTTCTGGTTAGGTACCGTCAAGGTACGAGCAGTTACTCTCGTACTTGTTCTTCCCTAACAACAGAGTTTTACGATCCGAAAACCTTCATCACTCACGCGGCGTTGCTCCGTCAGACTTTCGTCCATTGCGGAAGATTCCCTACTGCTGCCTCCCGTAGGAGTCTGGGCCGTGTCTCAGTCCCAGTGTGGCCGATCACCCTCTCAGGTCGGCTACGCATCGTCGCCTTGGTGAGCCGTTACCTCACCAACTAGCTAATGCGCCGCGGGCCCATCTGTAAGTGACAGCCGAAGCCGCCTTTCAGCTTTCCTACATGAGTAGAAAAGAATTATCCGGTATTAGCTCCGGTTTCCCGAAGTTATCCCAGTCTTACAGGCAGGTTGCCCACGTGTTACTCACCCGTCCGCCGCTAACTTTTGGGAGCAAGCTCCCGCAAATTCGCTCGACTTGCATGTATTAGGCACGCCGCCAGCGTTCGTCCTGAGCCAGGATCAAACTCTCCAATAAGATTGTTTGACTAAGCTCTTAGTTTTGTTGCCATATGGCAACCAGAATTAACGTTGACGTTTTTGTTTGTTTAGTTTTCAAAGAGCAATTTTTCACGCTGCCACAGAAGCGACTTTTCTAAAATACCATACCCTCATACATTAAGTCAACAGTTTTTAAAACTTTTTCATTAATTTAACTATTTCTTGAGGACAGGTATTAATATAACATGAGCAATTAGTATTTGCAATATCTTTAGTTATTTTTCGTTAAAATTCTTCATGAGTACTAAAAAGTCATATTGTTATTCGAATACACATAAGTTCTAGTAACTCTATTCATTTATGAAAGGTGATGAACCATGCTTCAGTATATCGCACTTTACATATCATTCATCATGGCGGTATTTCTATTTATATATGCCTACTTTGAAGGAATTAAAATCGCTGACAGTGACGATAAGGTTTATGGCGGGACATTTATCTTAACAACCGTTTCCGCATTTATCTTTTCTGCATTAACATTTGCATTTTCTTAAAAAAAGACCCTCTTAAAGGGACTTTTTCATTTTATGCAAAATATATTAGGCTCTTTCTTTCATTATATAATACATTTTATTTTAGCATCTGATTTGGTTTCATTTTAATCTTCATTTTCTTCTCATCTACTAGGAAGAACATGATTCCACTAATTACAATCATACCGCCAATTGCTTGAGTCCAATTGATCGTTTCTTGAAATAGAAAATATGCTAAAATAGCCGCCCCTACAGGTTCAAATAAAATGGCCATTGAGATAGTCGAAGTGTTCAGCCATTTTAAGGACCAATTAAATAATGAGTGTCCTAACAAGGTTGGAAAGACAGCTAGAAGAATAAAGTAGAGCCAATCACTTGAAGTATACGGGAACAATGGTTCTCCCTTTATCAAAACATACACAAACAATGTCATAGCACTTATTGAATAGACAACAAATGTGTAGGTAATGATCGATACTCTTTTTCGTACCGTCTGCCCGAACATTAGATAGATTGTTACAAGAGCACAAGCAATCAGTGCCAATAAATCTCCATATAATGCTGTTCCACTAACATAAAAATCACCCCAGCTAATCATGACACTCCCGCATATCGCCAGCACACATGATAAAACTGCTTTTCCCGAAAAAACTTCTTTAAAAAATAAAAAAGAACCGATAAAGGCAAACAACGGCTGCAATGTCACTAATACAGTTGAGCTTGCCACAGAAGTATAGCGCAAGGATTCAAACCATAATATAAAGTGGAAAGCCAGAAAAACACCCGAAATAACAGAAAAGAGCCAATCCTTTTTGGATATATGTTTAAGCTCTGACATATATTTATAAATGAAGAAAGGCAGCATGATAAGGACAGTAAAAAATAAGCGATAAAACGCAATGATGCCTGATGGTGCAGATGCTAATTTTACTAATATTGCTGAAGTCGACACGCTAATAACGCCAACCAGCAAGACAATATATGGATTTATTTTCGGTGTATTCATCTTTTACTCCTTTAAGTACTGATTATTCTAGTAATATAATATTTAATATTATATTTAATATTATATCAACATTATTATTTATGATATATTTTTACTAGAAGTTCAGTTCTGATTAGCTAATCTCAATCAAAATAGACCTAATGAAAAGAGCGATTACTATGATCAATATGGAACTAGATATATTCATAAAATTAGGTATTTCAGCTATTTTAGGCATGATCATCGGTCTGGAAAGAGAGCTAAAACGAAAACCGGTTGGTTTAAAAACCTGCTTGGTTATCTCGATTGTTAGCTGTTTATTAACGATTGTATCGATTGAATCCGCATATAAGTTTCCTCATAATGACCAGATAAACATTACAATGGATCCACTTAGACTCGCAGCCCAAATTGTTTCCGGAATCGGTTTTCTCGGTGCCGGAGTTATTTTACGTAGAGGAAATGACAGCATCTCGGGACTAACAACCGCTGCTCTTATATGGGGGGCTGCCGGAGTAGGAATTGCCGTAGGAGCTGGTTATTACGTAGAGGCACTTGCCGGTGTTGCCCTGTTAATTATCAGTGTAGAAATCATTCCCTTTTTTTTCAGTGTGGTGGGGCCGAGACAATTACGCCAGAAAGAAATTAATATCAATTTGAGAGTTGAAGATAAAAATAAATTCGATTCTATTATAGAATCTTTTGAGCAGCAAAAGATTACCATTAGGAAAATTCATATTGAAGATTTAAAAGGCGGAGAACATGTAATCAGACTTTTGGTCACAGTTGATTTCCGTCGCAATATTACTGATGTGTACTATAAAGTTTCCAGTATTGATGGAGTAATAAGAACGGAGATCGGCGGTCTGCAATAACTTACAATCCCTTTAGTCAACTTTAAATTTCTATACTAAAAAATCACAAAACCTCTTGCAACAACTGCCGTTTCCCGCTATAATTTCATTTGTAACAACCCTTTGGGGGATTAGCTCAGCTGGGAGAGCGCAACGCTGGCAGCGTTGAGGTCAGGGGTTCGAGCCCCCTATTCTCCATCTATATTAGTCAAAAACAGCATCATCTTTCTTATCTGAGAGATGGTACTGTTTTTTTATGCTTGCCTTTGATTTCGAGGACATACGTACCGCTATTTTTGTTAAATAGGAGTTTTCAAGAAGAAAGCAGACATTGATTCCGCTATTGTGGAAAATCACAGCTGTTTCTTGAGGAGTTGCACTTATTTACGGATTGTATGTCCGATAACTTCATCAAAGATAAGAGTCTGATGGAAATAAGGAATCATATATCCGCATAAGGTGTGGTTTAACATCATCTGAGTTTATATGCACGCGAGCGCTGAACACCGCTGGCTACACTTAGAATTTCTAAATCAACCATAGTATGTAAAATGCGTCTTGCATGACGGTCACTTATTCTTAAATGATTAGCAACCTCAAGAGGAGTGATCGGACGAAGTAGGCGGCGTGCAAATCGTACAACCTCTGCTTCAACCCAAGATAATTGTGAAGGTGTATCAGTAGAGATGAATTTCCCAATAAAAGCAAGAATAAGTTGTTGACACCGTTTGGGTTCATCTTTAATCGATAAATAGGCAATTGGTAATATAGTCCATCCATCTAGTGCTAATAAAGAATGTCTCCAACACAAATCCTTAAATCGCTGTACATCAAGATCTCTTGCATGAGGTCCGTATCCCTGAATTTCAATACAGCCTTTTGCATCCTCAGGCCTATAGGCAAGATCTAAGTAACGATAGCCATTGTTGAAATCACGCACCTCCCATTCAGGAAATAAATGATCAAAATTCCCTACAGTAGGGTACCAAATCGAACGGAGAAATTCAACTGTACCATGACCTAGCCCCTTTTCTAGGATCTCACGTCTCCTATGATTTTTCTCTTCGGAAATTTTCTCTTGAAGCCAATGTTCGTATTTTTGTTCGAATTTTAACATTTGTATTCACTTTCCCTTTCGGTTTAATATTTTTACATGAGTAAATAAAAATCCATTTCAATATAAATGTCTAAACCGTAATCCTAATCATGGTGAAGAATGAACTTGAAAATGAAAACCTTAAAACTGACATAAGTGAAATTAGTATGAATTACAATAAAAGAGGTTAGTTAAGTAACGTCGTACTTGGAGCAAGCGCTAAAAGATAAGGTATTGTTGTAGAAAGCGGACATTGGTTCCACTAACGAGGTTAAAGAAGCAAAATTCAAGAGGTGAATGGACATCAATTCCGTTATTAAGGAAAATGTCTCTTATTGTTTGAGGATTTATGCCAAATAAAGAATCATATGTCCTCCTACAACAATAAAATGAGGTTTGCGTGGAAATAAGAGATCCTGTGTCCGCCTAAAAAGTAGAAGGCCAATTCTTTCTTATATATTATACTGAATGAATTTACTTTTAGAAACTATTGTTTTCACGGAAGCGCAGCGCTGGCAGCGTTGAGGTCAGGGGTTCGAGCCCCCTATTCTCCATTTATAGTATTACGACAAAAACCTTGAGAAATCTCAAGGTTTTTTCTTTTTAGAGGCCTGAATGTATTAGATTTAATATATTCCTTAATTCACCGACAGGAACCTGCCCGGGTGCAGAGGCTTTTTTAGCGGCCCCAAATGTTAAAGCAGAGCCAAATACTTCCCCTGCCAAACGGCTGATTACCCCTTTCCCTGCCATCGACATAGTAATAATCGGTCGATCGGCATACTGTTCGTGCATCTCATTAGTAGCTTCTAATAATGTTAAAACATCCGCTGTATTCCTTGGCATTACTGCTATCTTTGGTAAATCACCGTCTAATTTCTGCGCTTTTCGCAAACGAGAAATGATTTCCTCTTTGGCAGGTGTTTTATCGAAATCATGGTTCGATATAATGACAAATACATTATTTTTGTGCGCCACTTCAATCAGCGATTTAATCTCCTGCTCATTTTGAAACAACTCCACATCTACAATGTCAACGAGACCTGTTTGCGAGATTTCTTTGTTCAACCTAAAATAATACTCTGCACTAACTTCCTTTTCGCCGCCTTCTTTCGCACTTCTAAAGGTAAAAATAAGCGGCATGTCCAAAAGAATCTCGCGGATCCTCTTTAAGGCTTCTTTCACTTTTTCAATATCTTCCACATCTTTATAAAAATCAACGCGCCACTCCACAACATCAAGATCGATACTTTTTAGAAGTGCCGCTTCGTCCTCCAGCTGCGCAATCGTTTCACCTACTATCGGTACACATATTTTAGGTACCCCTTCACCAATTGTCATACCCCTGACTACGACTGTTTTTTTCATGCTCTCCAACTCCATCTCTGTTTTTCGGAACTTCATAGTGTTTGTAAAAATAGTACTATTTTCTAATTCTTCACGCAATCAGTCAGTTTCGATTTTTTCATTAAGCTGCTATTAAATTTTGTTTCATTAAATTTTCAAACATTTAAATATTATATATGTTAAAATATGGACAAACACGTAATTAGGAGGCTGTCCCATGGATAAAATCTGCCCAAAATGTAATGTTGAATTTAAAGATGATGATCTAGTAGAATTTGATCTGTCTCATGAGGTGACACACAGTTATTGCTATGATGGAAATCCTGGCCTTATTCTTTCTTCAGGTACCTACAAGGATATAGCTGAACAATTTGATAAAATAACACGTTAATGTAAGTGAAAAAAATTACTCATAACTTAAAAATGAGGTTTCATCTTGAAGCCGCTTATATACTATCTGATATAGAAGCAAACCAGTAATACTGAATATTTTTTTCAATACGAGAAAGTACTAACAAGATCCCTTTTAACTATATTTGAATTACTTAACATGAATTCTATGTTATTATTTCAATGTTATAAGATTTTCTATTTTTTACTGAGAGGCGATCCTAATGTTAGATGCACTTTTAATCGTATTAATGCAATTTGTACTGGTTCCGCTTACTACACTCCGTACGATATTTCTTGTAAAAAGCGAAATTAATATAGCTTCTTTACTAGGCGGAGCAGAGGCTTTAATATATGTGATCAGTTTAGGAATTATCTTTTCCGACCTATCCAATTACTTAAATATGGTTGCATACGCTGTTGGTTATTCAGGAGGAATCATTTTAGGAGGATTATTAGAGAGAAGATTAGCCATTGGATACCGTACTGTGAATGTCAGTTTACTTGACCATGATCATGAATTAATTGATAAGTTGAGAAGCGAAGGTTTTGGCGTTACCATGTTTGAAGGCGAAGGCCGAGAAGGGAATAAAAGATATCGACTTGATATTGTTGTAAAAAGAAGCAGAGAAAAGGAATTAATGAGTATTTTAAACGAAGAAGCACCTAAGGCCTTTGTGGTTGCCTATGAACCAACAAGCTTCAAAGGCGGATATTTAGTCAAAGGCATGAAAAAAGCAGCCATGAAAAAATATTCAAAGAAGCAGCAATGATATATCAAGAAAACAATAAAACTTCATCTCAATTAAAGACAACCGTCTTATACTAAAAATGAACGGCTGCATAGAAGAGAAAAATAATCTTATAATAATGATGGCAATGGCTTTTAAAATGTAAACTTTTGCCTTCACAAATTAGACACTTTTTTCTTTTATTTTTTATTTATTTTTGTCTAGTAACGTATTAAAATACGCTATATAGAAGACATCCTCTGATGGATCAGATCAGAACAGAAAGTAGTACCCGTCAATATCGGGATAAAAAGTAAGGAGAGAATATTAATGAAGTTCCCTAAAAATGTTATTTTAGAATCTGTAGCAGAAAGAAGAAATGATCCTGATTACGGTCTAGAGTTTGTTCAGGAACTTGGAAACGATGATGCCGGTTTTGACGAAATGATTGTAGTTATTTTTAAATATAAAGATAAATACTATTCCGTAGACATCCAACATCTAAATGGAAAGAACAATTATGATGATTGGGCTGATGAAGTAGAATGCCCTGAGGTTGTCCGTAAGGAAGCCGTTCAATACTATTGGGAAGAAGTAAAGCAGGTCGTAAATAATTAAAATCATATATAAAACAAAGACGATACGAAAGCTTTCGTATCGTCTTATTTTTTTCAATAAATCAAGAGACTGTCGAAAGGACTTACTTTCCCCTCCCAACAGTCACAAAGCAATCATCCAGCTTTTTTGATATCCTTATTAACAGAAAGTGTTCCACTTCCAGCATCGTCTTTTTTATAAGCTAGAAAATACAGGAGACTTACAAATACTGCTCCTCCCACTGCATTTCCTAAAAATACTGGAATGATATTAGGTAAAAAATCTGACCATGATAGGTGTCCAGCAAAGATGGCAGCCGGAATCACAAACATATTAGCTACAACGTGTTGAAATCCAATTAAGACAAAAGTCATAACCGGGAACCAGATTCCTAATATTTTACCGGCAATATCCTTTGCCCCATAACATAACCACACAGCAATTCCCACAAGCCAGTTACATCCGACTCCGGAAACCAACGCTACCCAGAATGGATCGTTTACTTTCATTTCAGCCGTGTGAACAGTCTTTTCCAAAAAGGCACCTTCCGTTAACCCAACGAAATGTCCAAAAAAGTATGCAACAAATAATGCACCGAGTAAATTAAATAAAGCGATTAGAAGCCAGTTACGCAGTAATTGGGAAAATTTGATTTTCTTTGCGAAGAATGCCATTGCTACCGCCATCATATTGCCTGTAAGTAATTCCCCACCGCCTATTAAAACTAAAATAAGCCCAACCGGGAACACAGCTGCACCTACAAGCGTTACAAGGCTTCCCCATTCTTGTGGCATTGTTCCGGTTACGCGAATGTATGCTAAATATCCAAGTGAGATAAAAGCTCCGCCTAAAAACCCTAAGACAGCCATTGACAGATACGATGTATCTGCTTTTTCTGTTCCTTTTTTAATAGAAATATCAGCGATTTCCTTAGGACTATAATAACCCATGTATTATCCACCCTTTCGTTGCTTAACCCAACAGAGTGAAATTAACATACTCCTCCTTCTAAAGGCAATGACAAAAGTGTGTCTTTTCACATTCTTGATTTATTACAATTTACATGTTATTTATCTGTAAAAAAAGTGTCAGGCACCGCATTTATCCTGCGGTGCCTGACACTCTTAACATTAAGACTTTAGCATTTTTTCAACATCGGCAAAAATTCGATCTGCCTTTGCCATTCCAATTCTCTCTATTTCGGCTAGTTCACCTTCAACCTTATTTTTCAGCTCGGCATCTTTCATGATCTTCGTATTAATTAAGACATTCAATTTAGCACCTTGGAGGGCAGCTTTGCAAAAAATGACCCCTACCCCAACATCACTAATAGCAATGCGTGTGCCTTTTTTGGCATATTCCTCATGTAGATGGATCGCTTCTAAGCAATTTCTTGCAATGTCAAGCGGTACCATCGTTGCATCCACAAGGGCTGCCTGTAAAACTTCGTCTTTCTTCTTTTTTTCCTCTTCCGTACCTGATGGCATTCCATAGGCTTGTGATAATGGATAAAATACTTCCGCATCCTTACTGACTAAGCTTTTTAGGTTATGAATAATCGCTTCAGACTTTTGCAGAAGCTCAATAATATCCGCTTCAACATCCTTATACTTCTTTTTTCCAACCGTCAGATTGCCAACCATACTTCCCAGCGCCATTCCAAGGGCACCGACATATGCTGAAGCACCGCCGCCTCCAGGGACAGGCGCCTTTGATGATAGCTCCTGAATAAATTCATTGCTGCTTTTTTCTAACAAAGTAACTCCTCCGATCAAATAGTAAGGAAGACAAATCAGCATCTGCCTCCTTTAGAACTTTTATTTATACTGGACTTTGCTCTTAATTCCCATTCGTTATATTTTCACAAGCCTGTACAACATGATTGAGCAAAATCGTTGTGGTAATCAAGCCAATTCCGCCTGTAGCCGGCGTAATGGCTTTTACCTTTTCAAAAACCGAATCATAATCAACATCACCGGCAATTTTCCCAGTGCCGTCATCATTAATTCCGACATCCACAACAATCTGCCCTTCGCTGAAATACTCTTCTGTCATAAATTTGGCTTTGCCAATGGCAGCAACCACTATATCTGCCTTACCGGTCACTGCAGGCATATCCTTCGTTCTCGAGTGACAGATCGTTACAGTTGCATTTTCATCTAAAAGAAGCATCGCAAGCGGCTTGCCAACGACGAGACTCCTGCCCGCAACAACAACACTTGCTCCTTTTAACGGAATGTCATAATGCTTTAACAGTTCAATCACTGCTTTTGGCGTACATGGCGCAAACCCATTGCTGTTCCCTTCAAATACCTTTTCTAGATTTACAGGCGACATGCAATCAATGTCTTTAGCGGGATCAATTAAATTTCGAATTTCTTCCGCGTCAAGCTGCTCTGGAAGCGGCCTGAAAATCATAATTCCATGGACATTTGGGTTATTATTTTCTTCATGGAATACCTTCTTTAGTTCTTCCATAGACACATCTACTCGCAACTCTCTTACCTGGCATTGAATGCCGAGCAGGTCACAGTTTTTTAAGATACTTCTTTCATACCAAATATCGTCCTCACGTTCCCCGACTCTAATTAATAACAATGTGGGCGTAATCTGTTTTTCGCTCAACACCGCTATTCTTGCTTTAATATTTTCTCTTAATGATTCCACAACCGGTTTTCCGGCTAGTTTGATTCCCATAAAATACCTCCTCTGTTTTATGAAAGGCCGATAATGGTTCCATCTTCCGTAATATCCATCCCATTTGCAGCAGGAACCTTCGGCAGACCCGGCATAGTCATAATCGAACCTGTTATTGCGACAATAAACCCTGCTCCTGCATTCACTTTAATCTCTCTAACCGTGATCGTAAATCCGGTTGGAGCACCCAGCAAGGCAGGATTATCAGAGAATGAGTATTGTGTTTTCGCAATACATACCGGCATCTTATCAAGACCCAGCTTTTCAATCTCTTTTATTTGCCGCTTAGCCTGGGCTGTAAACTCAACTCGTTCTGCCCTATAGATTTCAGTTGCAATCGTCGTAATTTTTTCAACAATTGAATGTTCTGTATCATATAGCGGCATATACTGTGATTGTTTTGTTTCACAGACTTCTACCACTTTTTCAGCTAGTTCAATGGCTCCTGCTCCGCCTTTTGCATAAACGTCCGTCAAAATGACGTCTACTCCCTTTTCGCTGCACCTTTCTTTTAATAAATCAATTTCAGCTTCGGTATCGGTAGGAAACTTGTTGATTGCTACCAATGCCGGTACACCAAATTTATTAACATTTTGAAGATGTCTTTCAAGGTTAGCGAAACCTTTGTTTAATGCTGCTACATTTTCATTGTCCAGCTCATCTTTTGCAATGCCGCCATTCATCTTCAAAGCCCGAATCGTAGCCACAACGACTACTGCATTCGGCTTTAACTTAGCAAATCTGCTTTTGATATTGAAGAATTTCTCCGCACCAAGGTCGGCACCAAATCCAGCTTCTGTGACAACATAATCAGCCAATTTTAAACCAATTTTTGTAGCCATAACAGAATTACATCCATGGGCAATGTTAGCAAACGGGCCGCCATGTATAAAGGCTGGCGTATTTTCCAGCGTTTGCACTAAATTTGGTTTAATCGCATCCTTCAATAATAGGGTCATTGCCCCTGTTGCTTTTAGATCACCGGCAGTGACAGCATTTCCATCAAATGTATAAGCCACAACCATTCGAGAAAGCCTTTCCTTTAAATCGCTAAAACTGTTTGCCAAACACAGAATAGCCATCACTTCTGAAGCGACTGTAATATCAAAGCCGCTCTGTCTGATAAATCCATCACCGGTACCGCCAAGCCCAATGATAATATTTCTAAGGGCACGGTCATTCATGTCAAGTACTCGTTTCCAGACAACCCTTTTCGGATTAATGTTTAGGGTATTTCCCTGATGGATGTGATTATCCAGCATGGCTGCAAGTAGATTATGCGCAGAGGTTATGGCATGAAAATCACCTGTAAAATGAAGATTAATATCTTCCATTGGCACCACTTGGGCATAGCCGCCCCCTGCTGCACCACCCTTTATCCCAAATACAGGACCAAGTGATGGTTCTCTTAAAGCTGTAATGGTTTTTTTACCAATTTGATTTAATCCCATCGAAAGTCCGACATTTACCGTTGTCTTTCCTTCCCCTGCTGGAGTGGGATTAATAGCTGTCACAAGGATTAGTTTCCCGTCGGGTTTGTTTTCAAGGCGTTCCAATACACCCAGTGATACTTTGGCTTTATATTTTCCATATAGCTCATATTCCTCATCCGTTATTCCAAGGTATTCTGCTATTTCACTTATTGGTCTTACCGAAGCTTCCTGTGCAATCTGAACATCTGTTTTCATAAAACCTCTCCTCAAGTCTCAATGATTTTATCAAATGTGTGCTAATCAAGTGTCGTACCTTATTATGTACAGTTTTCATGAATAAGGTTATTGAGATTTGCAACAAAAAAAAATTCCTTTAAGGAATAAGGATCGTTACCTGAGCTATACTCAAATATCATATTTATTAGAATTTTATCAAATGTCAATAACGTACTCTACAGTTTCATGAAAAATCGATAAAAATAATAATAATCAGAAAACTTATGTTCCTTTTGTTGAATCCCATCTTCTTTTGATAGCTTTTGTCATATGGCAGGAAAACAATAGTCACAAGAAAGAATATATGTAAAACCAAATTAATTTGCCAGAAAGGAATGGAAAAATGAATAACAGACAATTATTACGAGCTTATTCAATAAAAGAGGTTTCTCAAATCTTAAATATTCCAACTGGAACCATTAGACAATGGGAAAAAGACTTAAACGGGCTCCTCAAGATTCCACGCACACAGCAGGGTGCCCGTTATTATACAGAGCATGAAATTAAAATTTTAAATAAAGTAAAAGAAATGCGGGAGCAAAATGTACCAAAAGGAATGATTCGGACATTATTAGAAAAATATCTAAAGCAAGAATCGGAACCTGCTTCCGATACATTCGAAGTAGCCTTCCAGCCTCAAACAGCACAAGATATCGAACCTGCACCGGAAAATGAACTCGAGCCATCGAATCTAGAAGCCTTTCAAAAAGCGATGGAGACCTTCAAACAGGATTTGTTGAACGAAATCAAACATGAGATTAAGTATGAAATGAAACGTAACAAAAATGATTTACTCGATGATATGAAAAATGAACTTTCAAATTCCTCCCTCGTGACCGTAAAAGAAATTTCAAAGTCAATCCAAAGATCAAATGATAGAAGAAAAGCTGAAGTGGAAGAAATTACAAATGCAATTACGAGAGCTTCAGAAAAGACTTCCGAAACATACGGAACCCTTTCCTATGACATTCTGAAAGGTTCGGAATCAACTTACGAAAGGATTGCGAAACGCATCAATGCCTCTACAAAAATGGCGGAAAGAGAGAATCAGAAGCTGTTTGAGACAGTGTCAAAGAAGGTTAATGAAGCGAAAGATGAAATGAGAAATGTATCTCAATTCTTTGATGTCCAGCAGGATTACTTAATCGAGTCAATCAATGAACTTAAGCAATCACAGGAGGAAGTCCAAAAAAGAGAAGAAATCTTTCAAGAAATGATATCCACCTATCGAGAAGTTGCGGCTTCCAAGAAACAGCAGAAAAAATGGTGGAAGCCTTGGTCGTGATTTAATCATCTAAAACGCTGGGGCTGTTCCAAATAAATACGATTTCTTTGGAACAGCCCCGAAAAAAATTTATGTGATGCACTATTTCTATCCATTCCTAAGATTTTTGATTTTCCCTATCAAAAGTTGCTACAATATTCGTATCTAAGGTACGAGGTGATGTTCATGTGCGGAAGATTTACTCTATCTGCCGATTTTTCAGAAATTATTGATCGTTTTGCCATTGAGGCAGCGATTGAAGAGGAGTTATATGATGCAAGCTACAATATAGCCCCCTCTCACTCTGTTCTATCTGTAATTAATGATGGCAGCCGCAATCGTTTAGGCCATTTAAAATGGGGGTTAATTCCCTCTTGGGCAAAGGACGAGAAAATCGGCTTTAAGCTTATAAATGCACGGGCAGAAACGTTAGCTGAAAAACCAAGTTTTCGTGATGCCTATAAAAAAAGACGTTGTTTAGTTATAGCGGATAGTTTCTATGAATGGAAACGGCAAGATCAAAAGAACAAAGTACCCATGCGAATTAAGTTGAAATCAGATGAACTTTTTGCGATGGCAGGACTGTGGGAACGCTGGAAATCCCCTGAAGGAAAGATGATTTATTCCTGCACCGTCATAACGACTACACCAAATGAAATTGTCAAGGATATTCATGACCGAATGCCTGTCATTCTTAAAAGAGAGGATGAACAAACATGGTTAGATCCTTCCATTCATGACCTACAGGAATTGAATCGATTGTTAAAACCGCTTCCAGAGGAATTTATCGAAACCTATGAGGTCTCAAACTTAGTTAACTCCCCCAAGAATAATTCCCCACAATTAATCCAGAAAATTTGTTAACAGCACGAAGAGGCGGATTCGTAAAAGAACCGCCTCTTTTTTGTTTATAAAAATCTAATCGCCTTACGATCAACTATTGGTAATATATTGATTAAATTTCGATTATTTGATATGCTATTCTCAAATAATAAATAAAGAATTCTTACAAGAAAAAATTATTATAATAGGAGGATTTCACATGCCATTACTGCGATTTGATGTTATTGAAGGAAGAGATAAGGAAACATTAAGAAAATTATTAGATGTAACACATGTGGTAGTTGTAGATGCGTTTCAGGTACCTGTAAGAGACCGCTAACAGATTGTGCATCAGCATCCTGCACATGAATTAATTATTGAGGATACCGGTTTAGGATTCGAGAGAAGTAATGATCTCGTCATTATCAGCATTACCAGCAAAACAAGAACGGAAGAACAAAAACAATATTTTTATCAGCGTTTGGTTGATGAGTTAGAAGCTCAATGCGGGATAAAGCCGACGGATGTCATGATTTCGATTACTGAAAACGGAAATGCGGATTGGAGCTTTGGTCTTGGTGAAGCACAATTTCTAACCGGCAAATTATAATTTTTTTCAAAATAATTTTTGATTTTTGATTTTTTTCATTGATCATACTTTCTATCTTCCCACAAAGATTATGTTCCCCAATTAATTTTTAAAAAAAGCCAAGAGAACCTTCTTCTCTTGGCTTTTTTGCTCAACATAAAGTCTTCATCAGCTTTATTTAATTTACATAAGCTTTACAAAAACTTAGCAGAAGAAATGGACTTTTAGCTCTATAATTAAAATTAGATTTCGACATAATCCAACACAGGTGATATGTAATGCAAAATAAAATGCTTAATCTTATTCACTTTTTTCATTTTTTACACTCAAGATGGAATAACTTTATGAAGAATTTAATAGGCAAAAAGAACTTGAAGTACTCATGGAGAAAGAAAGAATTTACACTTTTTTTCAACCGATCGTATCACTTGAAACAGGTTCCACCATTGGTTTTGAAGTCCTTAACCGACCTGAAACATCATCATCTTTCCCTAATACTGAGCAATTTTATGATTATGTTAGCAGCAGCAGTGAGGTTTTTATGGTTGAACGATTTTTAAGAAACCTTTCATTTGAAAGATTTGCGGAACAAATAAAGACCTCACAAGGGCACAAAGATCATTTGGTCTTCATTAATATACAGTCTCAGGTCTTGGCCGACCCCTCCTATCAAAGCGGTATAACGCTCGAATTATTGGCAAAACATAAGCTCTCCCCTTATCAAATTGTTTTAGAGCTTACTGAGAAGGAGGCAGTTTTAAATAGAGTCCAATTTGAGAAAATGATTGAACACTATCGAAATCAAGGCTTCAGAATTGCTGTTGATGATGCAGGTACTGGCTACAATAGCTTACAAACCCTTGTAAGTGTTAAACCAGAATTTATTAAGTTAGATAAATCGCTTATACGAGATATTGATAAACATTCTGAAAAACAACATATAGTAGAACTTCTTTTGAAATTCGCCCTAAAATCAGATACCACGATTATTGCGGAAGGCATTGAGACCCTTTCAGAGCTTAGATTCTTAAAATGCCTGGGCATTCATTTGGGCCAGGGATATGCACTTGGAAAACCTATGGAACATCTAAAAGATGGATGTATTCCAACAGTAAATCCAGCTTTTCAAAGAAGAATAGTATAAAAACTTTGTCATACCACAAGGTTTTTATACTATCCATTATTTATCCTATTCTTAATAGGCAATATCGCTATTCAGTTAAGGCAAGAAACGTACTTTTCGTTATGTTTTTACATCTTTTTTTTATTTTTGCCGCTTCCCGGCTAAGTTGCTCAATTGATGTAATTGGATATTGTTTATTATGAACGACTGCAATCGAAATGCTTACAAGCGGAACATTATCAAGAATTCCCTGCCTATTAATCCCTTGGACATAACCTCTTTCAATTTCTTCCTCTGTATAAAACCGCATTATGTATCGATCAAAACGAAAGATGATTTCCTTACATAATTCTTCATAATGATAATGGGGAATAACAGCAATAAAATCGTCGCCGCCTATGTGTCCAATAAAAGATGGCTCATTATCCGTAGTTTGAATCGTATCTGAAATAATGACTGCTGTCTCTTTTATAATTTCATCGCCTTCTCTAAATCCGAAAGTATCATTAAAAAATTTAAACGAATCAATATCAATATAGAAAACGCTAAACCTTTTGTAAGTTATAACCTCTTGTAATGTTTCTGCAATTACATTATTGCCTGGTAAACCGCTTAATGGATTGGAGTAGCGGGCAATTCTTATTTGCAGTTCGGATAATTTCATGATTAATTCCCGAATACTAACGGCTCCATACATATGATTCTGCTTTGTGACAATAACAAGGTCATAAAGGTTTTCTTGTTTTCGATTCATTGCCAGCGAACTGACTTCAGTGATTGGAATAGAATAGTCAACAATTAATAATTCATCTCCCATAACAAGGTCAATATGGCGATTCATAAAAAGATCAAATCCGTATTTTGTAGACAACTTTTGAAAAAAGTGTGTTTTCATAACTAATCCAATCGGTTTTTCCTCCGAAACAACAACAATGCCTTCTAAAGCTGTTTTTTCTTCAAACATGGAATATACGTTCTGACATTTAGTTGAAGGATCCACGGTGATACATTCCTTAGCAATATCTCCAATGACTATAGACATTTTGACACCTTCATTTTCATTATTGTTTTAATTCTATTCATTTTCACCTTTTAAACTTATTAAACTACGAATCATAATTAATAAATACATTTCCCGAGGTTCTCTTCAAATAACGATCAACTCTTACTTCTAATTTACTTCAATTATATTAATTAGTTGTAAATATAAGGTAAAATATTAATGGATATTATGATTTTATACCTATTTCTTAAGAACTAAACGAATGCTATTATCTTGACTGCATTTTTTAGTTTAGATAGTCCACTTTCATCACATAAAAAAATTCACCTTCCCAAATACTATATATGAGGTGAATAGATTGAATTTCGCATGGATATTAGGACTTTTACTTGTTTTTCAACAGCAAACACCAGATGAATTGACTATTACTCATGAAAACGTACCTATTATGACGGTCAGCCGTTCTGATTTATCTTCACCTACCCCCGGTATTACTCTTGCGGATATGCAAAAGCTTACTCAGCTTTCAGACCAGCTTGACAGGAATATCCGAAAAGAAGCCGTCGATGCAGTGATTGATGATTCGGGACGTATCGTCCCTGAGCAGGCAGGCATTGAATTGAACAAAAACGCTTTTATGGAGCAGCTTTTATCTTATTTTTATCAACATGGCCCTTCAACAATTGCTGCTCCTACCAGGAGAATTTACCCTCGTGTGGACAGCGAGATTCTTGCCGCAATTAACGACAAAAGAATCGGCCATTATGTCACTTATTTTAACAGTGGAAATAAAGAAAGATCTCATAATATTTATCTTGCTGCAGAAGCGATTGATAATTCCGTCGTGTTTCCTGGTGAAACTTTTTCCTTTAATAAAACTGTCGGCAAGCGGACAAAAGAAAAAGGATATTTATCAGCTCCGATCATTGTGAAAGGCGAGATGGCGGAAGGAATTGGCGGAGGTATTTGTCAGGTTTCCTCTACTCTCTATAATGCCGTTGACCGCTCGGGCATGAAAATATTGGAACGCTATTCGCACAGCAAACGAGTCCGATATGTTCCAGCGGGGCGTGATGCAACAGTCAGCTGGTATGGTCCTGACTTTACGTTTAAAAATGAATATAATGAGCCGATTTTAATTAAAGCAAAGGCCATTCATGGAATGATGGTTGTTCTTGTGTTTTCTTCAGATGAAATCGAGGCAAAACCAAATAGAATTCCTAGTACAGAACATAAGCTTCCTCCTGAAACAAAAATAGCAGATTAGTTTGTTTATCCAATTTTTCACACAGCCCAAACCCCGACAAATTTGAAAACGAATGGTCGGGGTGTTTTTTTGTTCATAATTTTGTGATAACAATCACCGCTAATGAAATATAATTTATGTATAATAAATAAAATAAGTAATACTAGGATCCTAAATGGGGGGTACTTATGGGAGAGACTACAAAGTTTAAAACGGTTTGCGGCTATTGTGGAACAGGCTGCGGATTAATTGTCGAAGTAGAAGATAACCGGATTGTTAAAATCCGCGGAGACAAAGAAGCTCCTGTCAATAAAGGACAGACATGTGTAAAGGGCTCATTCGCTTACGAATATGTTCATGCCAAAAGCCGACTTACGTCACCACTCATCCGTAAAGCCGGCAAACTGGTTGAAACAACCTGGGAAGAAGCCTATAACTTCATTGTTGACAAATTAAAAGCCATTAAGCTTGAATTTGGTCCAGATGCGATTACAGCATTTGCGACAGCAAGAAGCACGAATGAAGTCAACTATGTAACGCAAAAATTCATGAGAGCTGCCATCGGAAGTAATAATATTGACGGCTGCAACCGAACCTGACATGCTCCAAGCGTTGCCGGTCTGGCAACTATATTTGGCAGCGGTTTTCCAACAAACACGCTGGAAGACTTTGACCGTACGGAAGTCCTTTTATTAATGGGCTCAAATACATCAGAAGCCCATCCGATTATTGCCAATCGAATGAAAAAGGCAGTTAAATCAGGTATGAAAATGATTGTGATTGACCCGCGGAAAATTGATATGGTTAAAAGTGCTCACCGTCATTTACCGCTTCATGTCGGCACAGATATTGCACTAATGAACGCAATGATTCATGTTATCATCAAAGAGCAGTTATATGACCCTGCATTTATTGAAAAATATACAAATGATTTTACTAGATTAAAAGAAATGACAGAAATCTATACGCCGGAATATGCAGCTTCCATTACCGGCTTATCACCACAGGATATTATTGACACAGCACGAGAATATGCAACAGCTGATAAAGCCATGATCGCCTATACACTTGGTATTACAGAGCATCATTGCGGTGTAAACAACGTGTTTGATGTTGCCAATCTTGCCTTGCTAACAGGACATATTGGAAAAGAAGGCTGCGGGATCATGCCGCTGCGCGGACAAAACAACGTACAAGGTGCCGGTGATATGGGCTGTCTTCCAAACCAGCTGCCCGGTGCTGTTAGTTTAACCAATGATGACTACCGCGCCCGCTTTGAGAAAGCATGGAATGTAAAAATCAATCCAATCGCAGGTGATACGCAGACAAGAACCTTTGAAAGAATGGAACTCGGGGAAGTAAAAGCCCTATATGTCATCGGTGAAAATCCTCTTATGGCAGACGTTCATATGAATCATACAAAGAAAATTTTAGAAAAACTTGATCTGTTGATTGTTCAAGATATTTTCTTAACAGAAACAGCTCTCTTGGCTGATGTGGTCCTTCCTGCCAGATCATGGGGTGAGGTTGAAGGCACTTATACAAATACAGACCGCCGTATTCAGCGTGTTCGTCAAGCCGTCAAGCCGCATCCAAATACGAAGGATGATTGGGAAATACTCTGTGACCTTTCCACAAAACTCGATTACCCAATGAGCTATCAAAGCAGTGAAGAAATTTGGGATGAGCTGCGTACACTTGCGTGGGAAATGTATGGCGGAATGCCTTATTCCCGGCTTGATCAGGAATATAGCCTTCATTATCCTTGTCCAGATGAGTCACATCCAGGCACATTCATACTTCACACCCGATTCCATGAAGAGAATGAAACAAATGAGGCACCTGCGCTATTCGTACCGGTAACCTATACAGAGCCGCTTGAGCTCCCTGATGAAGAATATCCATTAACACTGACAACCGGGCGCAGATATGAATCCTATAATACACACTCGCAAACCCGTTACTATGCAAGCGGTGTGAAAATTAAGCAAACAGAAGAAAGCCTTGATATTCATCCGGATGATGCCGTAAAGCTTGGCATTGAAACTGGCGATATGGTTAAGGTTTCATCAAGGAGAGGATCGCTCCATGTGAAAGCGAAAGTTACCGACCAAGTGGTTCCAGGCCTCGTATTTATGAGCTTCCATTTTAGTGATGTACCAACAAATGTTTTAACATTGAATGAATACGATCCTATTTCCGGAACTGCTGAATTTAAAGCATGTGCAGTAAATGTTAAACCGTTACGTTCTTAAGTTTCACTTTTTAAATACGATTCATACTTCCGCACAGCGGGAGTTTTTTATTTGCATGAACCTAAGAGAAAAACTCATAATTTGTCGTAATTTATTGATTGCTATTTATAATTTCTGTATAATCACTCTGATTGGCTTTTAACTTCATTCAGCAGAAGTCCTCTGCTTAAATAAGCGGGGGATGAATGCAAAAAGCTTTCTGCTTCAACAGGGATTCAAACCCCGGCTGAATGAAGTTAAGCCTCCGGCGAGTCTTGCGATTTTTCAATGGTAATTTATCGAGCGAGTCCGATGACGGACAGGACGTCCTAGTCAGGCGAAAGCCACAGGATGTGGCGATTTGAAGCCGTGATAAAAATCCGGACGCAAATTCGGCGGGCGAATTTGATTAAGGGGGTATTAAGATTGGGAAAAGCGTTGATTATTGGCGCTGGTGGCGTTGCGAGTGTTGTTGTACATAAATGCTGCCAGAACCCAGATGTCTTTGAGGAAATTTGCATTGCAAGCAGAACGCTTGAAAAATGTGATGCTCTTAAGAATAAATTAGAGGGCAGCAATACAAAAATTACTACAGCACAAGTTGATGCTGACCATACCGATGAAGTTATTGACCTAATAAATAGCTTCAAACCAGATATAGTGATCAATGTTGCTCTCCCTTATCAAGATTTAACCATTATGGATGCGTGTCTTGCAACAGGTGTTCATTATGTTGATACAGCAAACTATGAGCCGCCTGATACTGCTAAGTTTGAGTATAAGTGGCAATGGGCATATAAAGAAAAATTTGAAAAGGCTGGTTTAACAGCACTGCTTGGCAGCGGCTTTGACCCAGGGGTTACAGGCGTTTTTACTGCCTATGCACAAAAGCATTATTTTGATGAAATCCATACGATTGATATTGTTGATGCCAATGCCGGTGATCATGGATATCACTTCGCGACAAATTTTAACCCTGAAATCAACATCCGCGAGGTAACGGCAAACGGCCGTTATTTCGAAAACGGAGAATGGGTTGAAACGCCGCCACTAGCTGTTAAGAAAGTCTATGATCTGCCTGAAATTGGTCCGAAAGATATTTACCTTATGTACCATGAGGAATTAGAATCACTTGCTGTTAATATCAACGGAGTAAAGCGAATCAGATTTTGGATGACTTTCTCCGAGAAATACCTAACACATTTAAAAGTGCTTGAAAATGTTGGGATGACTTCCATCGAGCCGATTGAATTTGAAGGAAAAGAGATCATTCCCCTTCAATTCCTGAAAGCAGTCCTCCCTGATCCTGCATCATTAGGACCAAGAACAAAAGGAAAAACGAATATCGGCTGTATTATTCAAGGCATGAAAGATGGCAAACCGCGAACCTATTATGTTTACAATGTTTGTGACCATCAAGAATGCTACGCTGAAGTCGGCTCACAGGCTATTTCCTATACAACAGGTGTTCCAGCCATGATTGGTGCCATGCTTGTGATGAAAGGCATTTGGAAAAAACCTGGTGTATTCAACGTCGAAGAGTTTGACCCAGATCCATTTATGGAAGAACTAAATAAAAACGGGCTGCCATGGCAAGAAAGCTTCTCGCCAACGCTGTTAGATTGAGGTATGATAAATGAAGAAAATTGATTTTGCTGCTTTACCGTCACCTTGTTATATTGTGGATGAAAGACTTTTAACAAAGAATCTGGAAATCTTGAATTCCGTACAGGAGCGCACTGGATGCAATATCCTACTTGCTTTAAAAGGTTTTTCCATGCATTCTGTATTCCCTTTAGTCGGCAAATATCTAAAGGGTGTGACTTCCAGCTCCTTATTTGAAGCAAGACTTGGCTATGAAAAAATGGGCAAGGAAGTGCATGCGTACGCACCTGCCTATTCTGATAGGGAAATTGATGAGCTTTTAGGCTATGTTGATCATATTGTGTTCAATTCTTTTCCACAGTGGAAAAAATTCAAGGATAAAGTGAAAAACCATCCAAAAAAAATTGAATCTGGGATTCGTATCAACCCTGAGTATTCGGAAATTGAAACACCGCTTTATGATCCGTGCTACACAAATTCAAGACTTGGCGTTACTCTTGCTAACTTTAAACCGGATGAGCTTGACGGGATTGACGGATTACATTTCCACACTATGTGTGAACAAAATTCCGATACGCTTGCTCGTACGATTAAGGTTATCGATGAAAAATTTGGTGAGTATATTAAAGGAATGAAGTGGCTCAATTTTGGGGGAGGCCATCATATCACAAGACCTGATTATGATATTGAAACCTTAGTTGAAACTATTTTATTTATGAAAGAGAAGTACTCAGTTGATATCTATTTAGAACCAGGCGAAGCGATTGCTTTGAATACCGGCTATCTTGTAACAACCGTTCTCGATATTGTGGACAACGGAATGCCGATTGCAATTCTTGATACTTCCGCAACCTGCCATATGCCTGACGTTCTTGAGATGCCGTACCGGCCAAATATCATTGATGCAGGTCAGCCAAATGAGCTTGAATACACGTACAGACTTGGAGGAATGACCTGTCTTGCGGGCGACGTGATCGGTGATTACTCATTCAAAGAGCCGTTAAAACCAGGCGATAAAGTTGTCTTCACTGATATGGCACACTATACAATGGTGAAAAACCATATGTTCAATGGTGTAAACCTGCCTTCAATTGCATCTTATAACGATGAAGAAGGAATTAAAGTGATTAGACAATTCGGTTTTGAAGATTATAGCAACCGTTTATCATAATAGAGACCCCATCAGTGGTGTTTTCCCCACTGATGGCTTATTTAAATTTTACATAACATGCATGCAGCTTACGAAAATCTGTATTCTCGCTATATTAGGGTTTACAGCTTTTTTATGTACAAGAAATTTACAACAAGGCTAAAACTTTTTATGCTTAGCCATTATATTTTTCCTATTGAAATGCAAAATAAGAACTGCTGCTAAAAGTCTTTAAAGGGGATGATTGATTTTGAAATGGCAAAAAACCTTATTATCTATGATTCAATCTCGACAAGAAAAGAAAATTGCACTCGCTGTAGATACGTCAACAAATGAAGTCCCAGCACTGCTAATTAATAATATTGTAAAGTTATTTGAAACGGTGAAGCCCGACACATTGCTCGTTCAAGCCGATTACAAAATACGTAGCATCGAACCAGTAAAAGCAGACACAATCAAATATCATACCCACGGAAAAGCCTCCTATACTTTAGTATTAGAATGGGCTGAAAAAGAAAAAATTGATACATTATTTTATATCACTGATGTGACCGGATACATTTATGAAGATATGGAAAATGTTGATTTTGAAATGTTCTGGCTCGTACCTGATGAATTCCTGCCAAAGGTACCGTTTGGGAGAGCAATTAAAGTAGCTTCTTAATGAAACAGAGCGAACAGTGCAGCACTGTTCGCTCAATATAGAAATAAAAAAATTTAATCTTGACTGGACGAATCCTTTTAATAAAGTAATCTCCATAAATAAAAGGTAGCATAGGACTTCCATTCTGCCCAGCCTTCCGAAAATGAAAGTATCTCCTCTTTGACGGGCTTTTCGTCTCTCTCTAAAGCTAATTTTAAAGAATTATGTAACCCAACATCATCAATCGGGAATGCATTAGGAAAACGTAGACAGCGCATTAATACGTAGTTGGCAGTCCATGGACCAATACCGCGGATTTTCGTCAGAATTTTTTCTACCTCCTTCACATTATTGGTCTGCAGTAACTGCTCTTTTGAGAGTTCATCGTGGAGAAGAAGCTTTGCTGCGTTCAGCAAGTATTCACTTTTCCTCCCCGTCATTTTCAGCTCTGTTAAATCCTTAATTTGTAAATGAGCAATCGCTTCAGGTTTTGGAAATAACCAATATTTCCTGCCATCATGCTCTACAAATGTACCAAACTTTTCTACAAGCCGTCTTTTTAAGGTGTAAGCAAATGCCAAGTTAATTTGCTGACCCATAATCCCCCATGCAAGTGCTTCAAATAAATCAGGAATTCCCATTATCCGTAACCCGAAAAAATGATGAACAAAGTTATGTAAAATCGGGTCCCTTTTAGCTAAGTCATAAAAAGGACGAATATCCGTACCTAAATCAAACCATTCATAAACATATTTGACAACTGCTTCTTTTTCTCTTGAGGCAGTATCAGCTAAAAAGCGGACAACTAGCATTGTATCATTTTCTGCCGTGATTTCGATCAGAACTGTCTCATTATGTAGAGAAAGGGCTCGTATGATTTTATCCTCTGTGGCTTCAAACAGGCATTCATTTGGGGATCTTGATAGATATTTTAAGTTTTGACGGAAGCTGAATTCTTTTGGGGTGTAGATTTTCAAGCTTTCTCCATTTTCTTCCCATTTGATAGCAGGATCGAGAAATTGATTTTGCATAGCGCACCTCCTGTTTGTTAACTAGGATTGACAGCTCCTTTCCAATTCTAAGAGCTGTTTCTTCATATCCAAACCGCCCCGAAACCCTGTTAATGAGCCATTTTTTCCAACAACCCGGTGGCATGGAATCGTGATAAGTACTGGATTTTTACCAATCGCCGCCCCTACTGCCCGCACGGCAGCCGGTTTTTGAATGTGATGGGCAATATCTGAATAGGATTTCGTTTCTCCGTATGGTATTTCACAAAGGGCCTTCCAGACAGCCTGCTGAAACTCGGTCCCATTGTAATCAAATGGAATCGAAAAGCTTTTTCGTTCCCCTTCCAAATATTCGGTTATTTGTTCCACATAGGGCTGCAGCTTCTTGGCATTCTCCTCAAGAGGACTCCCTGGAAATGCTTTTTCTGCCCAGTTTATTACCTCGTCAAACGGCATATTCTGCGATCCAACAAAGCAAATTCCCTTATCAGTAGCAGCCAAGTACATTTTCCACGCTTTATGATTCAGTAAGGACCAATAGATGACTGTTTTATGTTGTTGCTTCACTTTGAATCCCTCCTTTTAAATTCATCTTATCCTTATTATAACTTCCACTTTATTTTTTTGAATAAGGAATTAAAAGTCATGATGAGTATTTCTTTCACTTGTATATATAGTCCTAATTACAAATGATTAATGTAAATGAAAGGAAGTGTCATATGCTGATTAAACCTTTAACGGAATCAACAAAATTAAAAATGCTGCGAAGCTTAAACACAAGAATGGATTTATCCTTATCCGAAAAACAATATTATACAAATCTTGAGAAAGGATACCATGGTGAAAAGAAATGTGAAGCTATGCTGTTAGAAAAGCAACTTAGTGATCTCATTATAAGTGACTTATTGTTAGAAAAAATAATACTCCTTTTCAAATTGATTCAACACTTATTTCACAAAGGACGATTTACCTCTTTGAAGTAAAAAACTTTGCCGGTGATTTTTATATTGAAAAGGACACATGGTACAGCAAATCCGGAAATGAAATTCAAAACCCCTTTGATCAATTAAAACCATGTGAATCTTTGTACCGGAGATTGGTCCATGATCTTGGTCTCGGATCTACCTTTTCAATCGAAGCCTACCTTATTTTTATTCACCCTGAATTTACTCTATATCAAACACCACTCCATCTTCCTGCAATCTTTCCAACACAATTGAATCGTTTATCGAAAAGCTAAAAACAAAAGCCTCTCAATTATACAGAACCCATCATAAGTTAGCTGAGCAATTAATCTCCATGCATAACACTACACCTCCTTTAACAAACATTCCTGAGTATAAGTATAGCAAACTGAAAAAAGGTATTATATGTGGGTTGCTGCGAAGCATCGAGGAATTTAAATTGCTTTTTCCGGAGAAGACAATTACGACGAATGGTATTTTTGAATGGTATGGAGTGATTGAGTCAAAGAAGACAATTAGGAGAGTTTTGAAAAAGAACTATAAAATTATGTTCCATAGTACACGCTCATATTTTGCCATTCCTGAAGATCCAAGTAAAAGTAAATAAATTCAGTTTGTATTACTAGATCTACTTAATTATTTTTTCCTAAATCATTGTTCAAAAACAAAAGTGTTCTGATTTATTTCCTGTTTTTCTCTTATTTAATTAATTGCGGGCACGAATGGACGGCGTTACTTCCCTCTCGTCTCTTGTTTCTTTGGTTGCGGGCACGAATGAACCTCTTTCTTTCCCGCTCCTCTCTTATTTCTTTGGTTACGGGCACGAATGGACTCCTATCATTTCTTTTTACTCTCGGGTCTTCGATTTTTGTAGCGTAAGAGCTAACCTCTGTGAGATTTAGAATTCCTAAAATTTACACAGGTTTCCTATGCTCCCATATATCAATAATATAAGTAGGAAAATACTTCATTTGTTTTAACTACGATTCTTTTAATTCAATTGAAAGAGGTTGAGGTCATGAACAAAAGGAAGTTTTTGCCGAATGTGACTAGTGCTTTATTGTTGTTTGTGGGAATAGGGGCGACGGCTGGCGGGCTGGGTGCTATGATGGATCCGAGTGGTGAAAGTATGGGTGTCCCAATCGAGCTGTTAGAGCAGTCACCATTTGAGAACTTTCTCATTCCAGGTATTTTCTTATTTTTTATCACTGGAATTGCTAGTTTAATTGTTTCCTATTTAGCTTTTAAGAATTATCGTCATACTGGGATTGCCACGATGATTCTTGGAATGGTGATGATTCTGTGGATTTCTGCGCAAATGTACTGGCTGACAGATATTAATTGGCTACATCATTTATTCTTTGGAATTGGTATTGTTGAGATAATTCTGGGATTTTTCTTCTATGTTCGACGAAATGGTCATAATATATTTCATAAACATCGCGGGTCTGCTGCTCATTGATGTGCAACATATTAAACAGGGTGTCCAAATCAAATGAAGCTTTGGACACCCTGTTTTCATTTCAATAAATTATCAAAGTCACTTCGATACCTTACTCACTAATTCATTCCCCCAACTCGATAATCTCACTCTAAAAGTTTACTCCAATACCATATTTTATAGTATGATATATACGTTTCAATGCCGAAATAAATGGAGATGAATTCAATTTGCTGAAATTATTACGCTATTTAAAGCCATATCAAATGCTGATTGTTCTCGTACTGGCTCTTATCTTTTCCCAATCCTTATCAGAGCTGTACTTGCCGACATTAATGGCTGACATTATTGATAAAGGAGTTGTCCACCAGGATATTCCATATATCTGGAAAATTGGCGGCTTGATGTTACTAGTTGCAGCTCTTGGAACGGCATGTTCCATTGCTGCCAGTTATTATAGCGCAAAAGTATCGATGTCGTTTGGGAAAGACTTACGTCACAAAGTCTTTTCACATATTGAAAATTTTACATTACAGGAATTTGATCAATTTGGCACGGCTTCGTTAATTACGAGAACGACAAATGATATTACACAGGTCCAGCAAGTGGTGAATATGATTCTGCGCATGATGGTAACGGCTCCAATTATGGCAATTGGAGGAATCATCATGGCGTATTCGCAGGACGCAGAGCTGACAAAAATTTTCCTTGTCGCGGTACCTGTTCTTTTTGTTGTCATTTTACTAGTTGTTTGGAAAGGGATCCCATTATTTAAACTCGTTCAAGTACGGCTCGACCAAGTGAATCGTGTACTACGGGAAAACCTAACCGGTATAAGAGTCATTCGCTCTTTTAACCGAATCGTTTATGAAAAGAATCGATTTCAGCGGGCAAATGCTGATTTGACGGAAACCTCCATTAAAGTGAATAAAATCATGGCTTTATTAATGCCTGTATTGATGCTGATTATGAACTATACGGTGATTTCAATCATCTGGTTCGGTGCTGTTCGGATTGATGACGGCGATATGCAGGTTGGCGGTTTGATGGCCTTCATTCAATATGCGATGCAAATTATGTTTTCGATGATTATGCTGTCGATGATGTTTGTCATGATTCCGCGTGCTTCTGCATCTGCTGCACGAATTCATGAAGTGCTGCAAATGCAGCCAACAATGCTGGAAACAAATAATCCTATCACCGCTCAGAAAAAAGGCTATTTAGAATTTCGAAATGTAACGTTCTGCTATCCGGGTGCAGAGGTCCCTGCCCTTAAGGATCTCTCATTTAACATGAAGCCAGGTGAAACAACAGCCATTATCGGGGGTACCGGATCAGGAAAATCAACCCTGTTAAAACTGATTCCCCGCTTTTATGAAGTCGACTCTGGTTCCATTCTAATCGATGAAGTGGATATTAAAGATATGACATTACAATCTCTAAGGAAAAAAATCGGTCTTGTTCCGCAAAAGGCCGTCCTTTTTACCGGTACTGTAAAGGATAATCTTCTATTCGGTAATGAGAACAGCAGCGATGAGGAACTGCTGCATGCTGTCAAAACAGCTCAAGCTTTTGAGTTTGTATCCAAAATGGAAAAAGGGCTGGACTCAGTCCTTTCCCAAGGAGGTACGAACCTTTCCGGGGGTCAGAAACAGCGTCTGTCTATTGCAAGAGCACTTGTGAGAAAGCCGGAAATCTATTTATTTGATGATAGTTTTTCTGCTTTGGATTATAAAACCGACTCGAAGCTGCGGGCAGCCCTAAAACAAGAAACGGAACAGGCAGCGCTTTTAATTGTTGCACAGCGGGTTTCTACTGTCATGTATGCAGATCAAATCATCGTTCTTGATGAAGGCAATGTCGCGGGAATTGGTACACACAAAGAGCTAATGAAGACTTGTCGAGTCTATCAGGAAATCGTCTCTTCCCAAGCCACAGAGGAGGAATTAGCATGAGTAATCGTAAAGAACCAACAAGAAGACAAGGGGTTGGATTTGGACCGCACGGCGGAATGGGAGCCCCGGTTCAAAAAGCAAAGGATTTTAAAGGGACGTTAAAAAGATTAATCCGCTATTTAGCTCCCTATCGTTTCCAACTACTGACTGTTTTGGTTGCCGCGATATTAAGTACCGTTTTTTCGATATTGGGACCGAAAATCCTTGGAATGGCTACGACAAAAATTTTTGAAGGCCTGATGGAAAAATTCAAAGGCATACCTGGTGCCGGAATTGATTTTGAGTATTTATTCAGGATCCTCGTTTTGTTAGCCGGTCTATATTTATTCAGTTCTTTATTCATGTGGATTCAACAATATGTGATGGCCGGCGTGGCACAAAAAACCGTTTATACACTTCGGGAAGAAGCGAAAGCAAAAATTAACACTTTGCCGTTAAAGTATTTTGATAGTACAACAACAGGTGAAACATTAAGCCGGATTGTCAATGATGTCGATAATATTAGTACAACACTGCAGCAAAGCTTAACCCAGTTTATCACTTCGATTGTGACTATTATTGGTGTTATTATCATGATGCTTACAATTAGTCCCGTTATGACACTAATTTTACTTGTTACTTTGCCGCTTAGCGCTGTCATCACGATGGTCGTGGCGAAAAAATCACAACGGTATTTTGTCGGACAGCAGAAGACTTTGGGTCAATTAAGCGGCCATGTCGAAGAAATGTATACGGGCCATGAGGTCGTTAAAGCTTTTGGTCACGAAAAGAAAGCAATTGAAAAATTTTCAGCCGTTAATGAAGAATTATTTCAATATGGCTGGAAAGCCCAATTCCTTTCCGGCATCATCATGCCTTTAATGTCATTCGTTGGTAACCTTGCTTATGTTCTCATTAGTATCGTCGGCGGTATTTTTGTCACTAAAGGCTTCATTTCAGTTGGGGATATTCAAGCGTTTATTCAGTATTCCCGCCAGTTTACACAGCCTATAGCCCAAACAGCTAATATCGCCAATATCATTCAATCAACGGTTGCTTCCGCTGAACGGGTTTTTGAGTTTTTAGATGAAGAGGAGCAGGTTCCCGAAGCGCAGGAGGTAAAAGTTCTTTCTTTTCCGAAAGGGAGAGTGTCATTTGAGCATGTTGACTTTGGCTATACAGCAGACCAATTGCTGATCAAGGATATGAACTTAGATGTCGAGCCGGGTCAAACCGTTGCCATAGTCGGTCCAACAGGGGCGGGGAAAACGACGCTAGTGAATTTACTGATGCGTTTTTATGAGATCAATAACGGTACGATTCGAATTGACGGCGTTGATATTACGGAGCTAAAACGCAGTGATTTACACAGCCTGTTTGGCATGGTGCTTCAGGATACATGGCTGTTTCATGGCAGTATTGCCGACAACATTTCCTATGGTCGGGAAGACGCAGCAAAAGAAGAGGTTATAGAAGCGGCAAAGGCTGCCCATGCTGACCATTTTATCCGTACCCTTCCGGAGGGTTATGATACGATCCTAAACGAAGAAGCGACCAATATTTCTCAGGGTCAAAAACAATTATTAACAATCGCCCGCGCGATTTTAGCCGACCCGCCGATCTTAATTTTAGATGAAGCCACAAGCAGTGTTGACACACGGACAGAGGTTCATATTCAGAAGGCTATGAATCATTTGATGAAAGGCCGGACCAGCTTTGTGATTGCGCATCGGTTGTCCACGATTAGAGATGCAGATGTGATTCTCGTCATGAATGAAGGGAAAGTCATCGAACAAGGAAACCATGAAGCACTATTAGCACAAAATGGTTTTTATGCTGAATTGTATCACAGTCAATTCTCTGAACAAAAGACTGATCAATCAATAGGATAAAAAGTAAGAGGCTGCGCAATTGTCATAAGTACTATGAATGCGTAAGCCTCTTTTTTTCGTTATATACTTTTTTTATTCAATAACTCCTGTACTCTTGATTCCCACATTAACAGTAACATCTAATTTCAATTGAGGAAAAAGTTCTTGTTCCCATTCTGTAAAAAGATCCTTTTTATGTAATCGGGTTGCTTTATATCGTAATCCGAAACCTAAAGGATCGATCTTCTTTTCTTGAAGGTGAACGAATAAATCTCTTATTGCATTCTCAATTTCATTAGAGGCATGTATTCCTAATTGCTTCAGTTCTTTACTATTTATATGTTGATCAGACTCTTCTATAATCCCTATAAGCTCAACATTCATATCGATGACAGGATTTTGATTGGTTGGCGTCAAAATCTTATACTTAGAACTCAGTGAATCGATCGAGATCATATATTCATGATCTTCCTTTTTAATCAATAATTCCATTTTTTTAAGATTATTTCGTATCATATTGTAAAGTATCGTTTGATTTGAGTCTAATTCCATCGGTTTCACCGTGTCAGATAGGATAACGGAATGATCAACTATTAATTTTGTACTTTTTTTATCTACTTTTATGATTGGCAAAACAGGATCAAAACCATGCTCCACCATTTTTCTTCTAAGGTCAAAAAGGTATGTTGTCACAATATATGGACTCTCGACCCCTGTTTCAGAAAAGAAATTAAATAACGACACGGAAGCTGCCATTTCAGATTTTGGTTCTGTTTTTAACACTTTTTCTGCTGTCGGCTTCCCCACTGCAACAAAAGAAATTCTTTGAAAGTCCCTTCTTCTTAAAAAGATATCCGTGATTTCAGTAATATCATCATGTAATAATGCTTCGCCTATAACGATTGTCTTCAAATGACCAAAGTCAAACTCCTTATCGACCTGGTTTTTTAATGATCTTATCGCATCCGCCACTTTACTGCTCTCTTTTGTTAAATAGGTGTACATCTCCCCTTTTGAATCTTTCAAAGAGCCAGAGGGCAAAGCTATTTTCAAGGTTACTTTATAATGATTCCCTTTGCTTTCGGCCTGATCAATTCCGATTGCTAATACGAAAAGCCTCTTATCAATGTCTTTAAATCCACAGCCAGTTTGCAGGATAACGTTCCCTATTAAGATAGAGATAAGCAGCAGGAATTTTACGTTCCGATAAATCCTATTCATGCCTTCGCCTTCCTTCTTATCACCCAAAAAAGCAGGAACATGATGGTTAGCAGCGGGGGAAATAAATTGTAAAAATAACCCGTATACTTTAGCAATTGATATTCGGTTAAATATGTAACAACCTTCACGCTAATGACCCAAAAAATAATCAGGAAAAGATGGGGGGTGAGGTTGTGTTTCTTCCATTTAAACTTTTTGAAATAAATAACACTTTTAAATAGCTCGATTGCCACATGCCAATGAGTCAATAAACTGCCAAATGTAATCGCCAAAAAAAACATCAATAATACAAAGATGACACGTTCAATAATCCAATAACGAAAATACAAGGTATCTGCTGTAGTCATACCCGGATAGGTAGTCAACCCAACATTTTCGAACCCCAACAAGCCAATTGGACCAAAATAGCATGCAAATAACACACTTGTCCCAAACAAACCGAGTATGCAAAGGGACTTCCATGTCATAGATTGTTTTTTAATCATCACACGGTTAAAAATGATTAAATTGGCCGGTCCCCAAAATACAAAAGCAGCTGCACAAATTGCATGGTAACTTGGATAATTCTGTATATGCATGATTGATTCTTTCACAAAATCCATTTCGAAGTGTTCATTTGTAAACCCTTTGATAAGGATAAGAAAAATGAGGGGTACAGTAAATATAAAAATCATTTCAAGGACATATAGAACATTTTTCGATTTCATTAAAGCCCCATAGTAAATAAAGAGTAATATCAATGATACGATATAAATTAGATTTGCATTTGGGGACAAAAAT
This sequence comes from Niallia oryzisoli, assembly GCF_036670025.1. NCBI lineage: Bacteria > Bacillati > Bacillota > Bacilli > Caryophanales > Bacillaceae > Niallia > Niallia oryzisoli. The sequence goes on from NZ_CP137640.1 coordinate 4,812,927, forward strand.
CGTTTAATTAAAAAACTATAGGTAATAACAGAAAGAAGTCCTGCTGCATACCACACAATACCAACCCCTAACAGCAGCACGATCTTGAAAAACGTTGGAATGTAGGCATCCATTAATTCAGGCAAGCCTTTTCCTGGAAAACCTTGAAAAAACCGCCCGATAACATAACAAACAACCAAACCAATCGGAATCGATACAAGTATAGAGACAATCGCTCCTTCCTCTTTATCCATCAGCAGGATTTTGGGCATCGATGCAGCCATGCTCGCTATCGTATTAATAAAAGTTAGATAATAGAAGTAACGGCTCATATCTCATCCCCCTTTACTTCTGCTGTTTTCCTTTGCAGATACAGCTTAAAATAGGGCTCTCCGAAGCTATCCATATTCGATAAATACATCATAAAACCTAGTAAAAATAAGGCTAATCCAAGCAAACCTCCAATCGTTGCAAACAGTAGTACCCCATATTTAATAATGCGAACGGCAAAACCCATTTCATTAATTGGAATAACAAAGGTTGAAATCGCCATTGCCGACACGATAATAATCATTATTGTCGAGGTTAATGCTGCCTCTGTTGCTGCTGTTCCCAAAATCAAACCGCCCACGGTTGTTGCTGTACCGGCAATCACTTTCGGAAGGCGGATACTGGCCTCAATCAGTAATTCCATGACGATCAGCATAAATAATACTTCAACAAATGACGGATACGGAACACCAATCCGGCTTCCGGAGACGGATAACGCTAATTCAAAACGAAAAACTTCAGGATTATAAGATGTAATTGCTACATATAGAGCCGGTAATATTAAACAGATAATTAACCCTAAATAGCGAAGACATTTATTAAACATCGTCACCCAAAAGGGCCGGTAGTTATCTTCTGTAGCAGACATAAAATCTGCAAAAACGGCAGGAGCCATTAATGATATCGGGTTGCCATCTAATACGAGAACAACCTTACCACCCGCTATATTATAGATAATTCGGTCCGTTCGTTCACTAAGCATCGAAATAGGTAAAAGCGATCTTTTTTTGTCGTTTAACAGCCTTTGCAGCTCTGCAGTTGTTTGGATTAACGGAGTATGTAAAGAATCCAGTTTCTTTTTTATCGTTTCAAGGACCGGCTTATTAACGGCCGATTGGTCGTAAAAAATAGCAAGAGATTGATTTGATTTTTCCCCAACTTGCAGCATTTCCACTGTCAGAGAGGGTCTGTGATAGCGCTGGCGAATCAGATTAATATTAGTAGCAATATCTTCACTTAATGCCAGTTCAGGTCCATGTATGGTTGGTTCAAGATTCACTGGTAGAACGGAATCTGTATTGACACTTTTTACATCCAAGAGAAGCAAATTGCCTTGAACAACAACAACAATGCTTCCTCTTGTTAAATGATCAAGGATTTGTTCTTTTCCCTCCCATTCCTGCTGCTGGGGAAGGGATGATAAGTAGGAGCTGAAATGTTGATCCGTAGGCAGCTCAAAAAATGGCTTTATCACATATTCTTGTAGGTCTGTTCCATTTACTACTGTTTTAATATATAAAAGCCGGGCATTTTTCCCATCGATATGTAATTTTTTATCAACAAAGTCAAAGGAAGTTTGAAATTCCTGTGTGATTGAGTCAATTATTTCACTAATATGCTTCGCATCCTTAACTCTTTTCACTTGAAACTCCCCTTTCATCACACTGTGTACGGCATTCTTCTATCATTTCCAATCTTCGTTGGTTATGCTTATCTTTGCCAAAATGGGCCATTTCATGCCAAAAATACAAGGAAGCCTTAATCAGTCCCAGAAATAACCATTTTGATTTTTACATAGAAACTATGTCCTAATGACACAATATTTTTGTATTTAAATCTTCAATGAAAGAAGGAATATTAAATGACTGTAATCACACAAGTAAAACAAACGATTGCCGGTTTAAAAAGTGCACAAGCAAGCTTGGAGACCTTTGCCTTAGGAACTGATAATCAAGAGGCAAAGCAATTGTACTCCGATGCAGCAAAACAAACACAAACCATCATTGATAGTATTGAACCGCGGATTCAGCAGATTCAGCAGGAAGAACCGCAATACAATCAATAAGGAAAAAAACCGGTTTGCTCTTGGCAGACCGGTTTCTTCAATCTTAACATTCCTTGATAGAAATTTATTTTTTGCAAAAAATAGATATAGTAAGAATCTTTTTTAAGGATGATGAAAAGATGACAGTTATTTCAAGTGTAAAGCAAAGTATTGCGACGCTGAAAAGTATTGAGGCGCAGCTATCCGAGCTTGCGATTCTTTCTCAGGAAGAGAATGCCCAAAGAACCTTTCATGATATGATGCTGATGATTGAAGAGATACAAAAAGATCTTCACGAACGCCAAGTTGAAATGGAGCTTGAAGAGCCACAATATAAAAATTCGTAAGAGGTGTTGATATGCCCGAATATGGTAGTATTTTTATTCGTGCAATTATTTTCTTTATCGTTCTAATCGTCTTGACTAGAATTTTAGGAAAAAAGCAGATATCGGAAATATCCTTTTTTGAATATGTATCAGGAATCACAATTGGAAGTATTGCCGGAGAAGTCATCATGGGGTTGGATAGCAATATTGGTCATGGCGTTTTAGCCATCACTATTTTTGCTTTAATCACCTTACTTGTAGATATCATTTCTCTGAAAAGTAAAAAATTCAGGGATCTAGTTGAAGGGAAAAGAACCATCATCATTAAGGATGGGAAAATTATGGAGGATAATCTAAAAAAAGAGAAATATTCCATCAGTGAAATTGACTCCCTTCTACGGCAAAAAAATGTGTTTAATATGGCAGATGTAGAATTCGCTATACTTGAGCCAAAAGGAGATCTTAGTGTTCTCTTGAAAAAAGAAAACAGACCATTAACCCCGAAAGATATGAATATGAAGGTAGCAAATGATAAAGCCCCGCAAACCATTATTATGGATGGAACCATTATAAATGATGCAATGGCTTCCGCAGGAAAAGATCGAAAATGGCTGCATACAGAACTGGACAAGCTCGGCGTTACCATTGAGAATGTGTTCCTAGGACAGGTAGACTCTTATGGCGGTCTAACCGTTGATGTTTACGATGATAAAATGAACATCCCCGCTCCTCAAGTCCGTCCTTTATTGCTGGCCATGATGAAAAAGTGTCAGGCCGACTTAGAGCTGTTCGCTCTTGAAACGAAGTCGGAAAAAGCCAAGACCATGTATAATAAAAATGCAAAAAAACTTGATGAGGCAATAAAGACGCTGAAGCCTTATTTAAATGGATGATCGTTGGATGTAAGAAAGGGGGCTGCCCATGCCCCCTTTTTCGTTTCATTTAGGCTCACTCATTCAATTCCCATGCTAATTTTAAGGAATCAATAATATAATCCGCTGCTTCTTCTTCGTTCAAATGATCTGTTTTCACTTTTGAATTATGTAGTTCATAAGCTTTTTGCCTGCTGTAGAATAATTCTTCAATTTCATCCAGGCTTTTATTCTGCAGTACCGGCCGGCTGTCAATAATAATACTAATTCGCTCTTTCCACGAATCCCAAGATAAGTCGAGAAAAAATACAAGGCAATTTTCTAAGCAGGCTTTTCTTATTTCTTCGTTTAGAAAAGCACCGCCGCCTAAAGAAATGACTTTCAATGGAGACTGGCTTAAGCTGATGGACAATGATTGTTCCCGTTCACGAAAGGTCTTTTCTCCGTACTTTTCAAAGATTGCTCTTGGCGGCATGCCAAATTCCTTTTCAATTTCTTCATCCACATCAATAAAATCACGATACAATTTCTTGGCCACTAGTTTTCCAATGGTTGTTTTTCCAACTCCCATGAAACCAACAAATACAATGCTTTTCTCACGCAGCGGTAATCCATGCTTTCTCATATTAGACGATCTCCTCTTGATCTATATTTCTGCCAATAAATGTTTTAAATATTATAATTATATAGTAGACCCTTGTAATTGTAAAAAAGAAAATGGTAACTTTTTTCCGGGTTGATTTTTAACGATTTTTTTACCCTTCTTTAATTAACAAATGAAAAATTCTCGAGATTATGCTATACTAGTATAGCAATAAGCAATGCGGGTGTAGTTTAATGGTAGAATACCAGCTTCCCAAGCTGATGACGGGGGTTCGATTCCCCTCACCCGCTCTCTATTCTTTGGAGAAGTACCCAAGTGGTTCAAGGGGGCGCACTCGAAATGCGTTAGGGCGGGCAACCGTTGCGTGGGTTCGAATCCCACCTTCTCCGTTACCATACCAAAAAGGCAAACCGATTCGTAAGACGGTTTGCCTTTTCTATTATTTTAATAAAAATCCTTTTAAAGCAAATGAAACATTCTGCGGTCTTTCTGCCAGCCTGCGCATATAATATGCAAACCAATCACTGCCATAGGGAACATACACCCTCATTTTATATCCCTCGTTTGCCAGACTTTGCTGCATTTCTGTTCTGAAGCCATAAAGCATTTGAAATTCAAATTGATCTCTCGAAATCTGCTGTTCCTCGACAAACTGTTTTACACTCTCAATGATATGATGATCATGTGTCGCGACCGCTGTATAACTTCGACTTAACAGGCGGATTTTTATCAACTTCATAAAATTGTCATCCACTTCTTTTTTATGTTGAAAAGCAACCATTGGTAACTCTTTATAGGCTCCTTTTACTAAACGTAGTGGAACATCTTGGAGAGTCTTCATATCCTCTTCTGCACAGCGTAAATAAGCTTGGATTACGGTACCGACATTAGGATACGTTTCCCGCAGCTCTTGTAAAATATCTAACGTAACTTTGTAGTGTGAATAGTCTTCCATATCAATTCTAACAAAGTTTTGGTATTTTTCCGCTGTCTCTAAAATCCTGCGCATATTGTTTACACAAAAGTCCCGATCAACATCAACACCAAGCTGCGTCAATTTTACTGATAAATGGCTGTTCAAGCCTGTATTCGCAATTGTTTCCAATGTCAGAATCGCAGCATCCGTTGCAGAATCAGCTTCCTCTTTACTAGAAACAAATTCTCCTAAATGATCAAGCGTACACAGCAATCCCTTCTCATTTAATTCGCGAACCTTTACAACCATGCTTTCGAGTGAATTTCCCGCTACAACCTGTGATGCACCAAGCTTCAATCCCCATTTTTTCGCTACGCGATTCAAAATTCTATTTTTTGATAAATAGAGGAAAAATCCTTTTGATAGGGCTGATAACATTCTAAGATCCCTCCTTCTAGAAGGTGACTGATCTTATGCCAAAAGGGATCCTTGCAAGCCTATGAAAAGGATCCCGATCGATAATTTAAATTGGCAGCTATTACTGCAGCTTAAAATCAACTGGGCAGGCCAAATTATAATGCTTCAGAAATGGTTTTTGCCTGCATATGGAGGAGAAGATAATCAGGACCGCCTGCTTTGGAATCTGTCCCCGACATTTGAAAGCCGCCGAACGGCTGATAGCCGACAATTGCCCCTGTACAGGTACGGTTAATATACAGATTACCGACATGAAATTCCTGCTGTGCCCGTTCGATATGTTCACGACTTTTCGATATAAATGCCCCTGTCAATCCATATTCCGTGTTATTCGCAATCTGTAAAAGATGATCAAAGCTTTCAGCTTTACAAAAAGCGATAACAGGTCCAAAGATCTCCTCCTGCATGATCCGGGCTTTTTCATCCACATCAGCAATAATCGTTGGCTGGATAAAAAATCCCTGCTCCAGATCGCCTTCACCGCCGGTAACAAGCCTGCCTTCTTTTTTCCCAATGTCTATATAGGACATAATTTTGTTAAAAGCAGCTTGATCAATGACGGGTCCCATATAGGTTTCTGCTTCTTCTGGATTACCGACTGTTAAAGCCTTTGTTAGGGCAATAGCCTTTTCTAACACTTGTTCATATATTTTCTCATGTACAACTGCTCTTGATCCGGCAGAGCATTTTTGACCCGAAAAGCCAAAACCGGAATATACAATTGATGCTGCAGCTAAATCAAGGTCAGCATCCTCATCCACAACAACTGTATCTTTTCCTCCCATTTCAGCTATGACCCGCTTTAACCAAACCTGCCCAGGATGTACTTTTGCCGCCCGATCATAAATCCGGCACCCCACTTCACGTGATCCGGTAAAAGAAACAAACCGGGTTTTGGGATGGTCAATTAAATAATCACCGATTTTCGCACCGCTCCCCGGGATAAAATTCAGGACTCCTTTTGGAAGACCGGCTTCCTCCATGACTTCTACAAATTTTGCCGCTACAACAGGTGTATTATTGGATGGTTTTAATAGGACTGTATTTCCAGCTACAATAGCTGCAACCGTTGTTCCAGCCATAATAGCCAAGGGAAAATTAAATGGTGAAATAATGACGCCGACGCCAAGCGGGATATACGTATACCGATTGTTTTCTCCATCCCTGCTGTTCACCGGTACTCCATCTTTTAAGTCCAGCATTTGCCGCGCATAATATTCCAAAAAATCAATCGCTTCGGCCGTATCCGCATCCGCTTCCTTCCATGGCTTACCGGCTTCCTTGACTAGGTATGCCGAAAATTCATGCTTCCGTTTTCTAATAATCGCAGCTGCTTTCAGCAATAGATGGGCCCTTGCCTCAGGAGGCCATTTTTTCCAAACCGAAAAGGCTGAATATGCCGCTTGCATTGCCTCTTCGGCTAATTCTTTATTAGCAGCAGAGACTGTTCCAATTAACTCTGTTTTTCTGGCTGGATTATAGCTGGCAATGACTGCCCCGCTCGTTACCCGCTCTCCATTTATAATTAACGGATATTTTTTTCCTAATTGTGAATTCACCTGTTTTAAAGCTTCCATAAACGCGAGTTTATTTTCATCTACAGTAAAGTCTGTCAATGGTTCATGCCGATAAGCGGTTACCATTTAATCCCCCCAATAAATCATTTATATAGTATATGAAGCAAATTTTAAGCCAATGACCTTTTAGAGGGGATTAGGACTTTTATAGCCCGAAAAGGTTTGGGAGCCTATTAAAAAAGAGGACAGCCCAATTGGCTGCCCTCTTCATAAGGTCATTTTTCATTATTAACTTACTTTTTTATTTGAGTCAGCCGTCTTTTCCGCTGATGGAATGATAAAACCGATCACAGCACCGATTAATGCTGGTACAACCCAGCCCATGCCTGCCTCAAACAACGGCAGATATTTATTTAAGAAGCTGTATAATCCTTCAAGCTGGATACCCGCTGCCTTAATACCGTCAATCACACTAAAAACTCCTGTAAACAGCATACTCCAGCGATAAACAGATAATTTTCCTTTGAAAAGAGGATCAGAGAATGTTAAAAAGATTAATACAATCGCTAATGGATAAATCGCTACCAGGACTGGAACAGAAATCGTAATTAACAGACTTAAACCAATGTTGGCAACCGCCGCACTGAAAACAGTAAATACAATCGCTAACGTTTTATAAGAAAAACGCGGGAACATTTTAGAAAAATAACTTGCACAAGATGTGATAAGTCCAATAGATGTTGTTAAGCAGGCAAATAAAATCGCAAATCCAAGAATTATATTGCCCCAGATCGAGAAATGAGTATTCGCTGCATATGTCAATAGGGCACCGCCATTATTGGCTTCACCTGCTGCATAGTTAGTTGTTGCACCAAGGTAAGCTAGCCCAAGATAGATGATTCCTAATGCACTTGCAGCAATTAATCCTGCTTTAATCGTTGATTTTGCAATACCGCTCTTTGTTGTGACTCCATTGTCTTTAATCGCATTGATAACAATAATACCAAAGACAAATGATGCCAATGTGTCCATTGTTAAGTAGCCTTCTTGGAAACCTTTAAAAAAGGCATTGTCTACATAACTTCCAATCGGAGCTAACGGTTTATCAAGCGGATTGATTACCGTCGCAACTAATACGATTAATAAGCAAAGTAATAATATCGGCGTCATTACTTTCCCAACGCGATCAACAATTTTACTTGGATTTAATGATAGGTATCCGACAATCGCAAAATAAATAATCGTATAAATCAGTAAACCTATATTAAAACCGCCGGACATTTCCGGAAGAAACGGGGCAATGCCGATTTCATATGACACGGTTCCTGTACGTGGAATCGCAAAGAACGGCCCGATAGATAAATACAGGGCAACAGTAAAAATGAGGGAAAAGGTCGGGTTTATTTTATTCGCTAATGACTGAACATCATCATGACCAGACACCCCGATCGCCAGTACCCCTAATAAAGGTAAGCCTACTCCAGTTAATAAAAAGCCAATAATAGACGGCCAAAGATTCGTACCTGCTGCTTGTCCTAATGCAGGTGGAAAGATTAAGTTTCCTGCACCAAAAAACAAGGCAAAAAGCATAAGACCGATGGCTATTATTTCATTACGAGAAATTTTTGAATTCATTGCTTTCGCCTCCTTAAATAAGAAAAAAAGCTGTTTTCAATCTTCCAACAACTTATATTAATCAATATATTATTGCAAAACAACATTGTCTATTATTGCATAAATGAATAAATAAAGTAAACAGATATATTAAAATACTATAAAATTTGTCGAAATTTGTTACAACATGGTGAATGAGATGTTTATTTTAATATTATTATCCGTAACAAAATCATTAAAACAAGTAATTTTATTGATATATGAGAATAACTTTCCATTGGCTTTTCCTAGTAATTTAAGTATAATTGCATAGGGCATAATAAATGAATATAATGATATCCTCATCATTGCCGGTGGGGTAGAGGTTGCAGCTTTTATTAGTAGGCAGGACGAGACTAAAGAGATGATCCATGACTCCTCCCGAAAGGAAAAGCTGCCGAAGTTTGTATTTTTTTCTCTGAAAATACAGGCTGGGTCTGTTTTCGAATAGGAACAGAACTGTCACGATTAACACCCGTTACTCGTGTTGAGCTATCTTTCGGAAGGTATGATACGGGAACAAAACCGTCGAATCCTCTTTGGCGGTTTTTATTTTACCCGCTCCTTCCTATTAAAAAAGGAGTCGATAGAATGCAATCATCTGCAGAAAAAAAAGAGGATATCCTGATACACCAGGAAGAAAGCGGATTAAAAAGAAAGCTTAAAGCACGTCATTTAATGATGATTTCGCTTGGAGGGACCATTGGTACAGGGCTGTTTCTTGCCAGTGGCGGTGCCATTCATTCCGCAGGACCCGGCGGAGCACTGCTTGCCTATGCACTCATCGGGGCTATGGTTTATTTTCTTATGACCGGGTTAGCAGAAATGGCAGCTTATATGCCTGTTGCCGGAAGCTTTAGCACCTATGCAACAAAATTCGTTGACCCATCATTAGGATTTGCTCTTGGATGGAACTATTGGTATAACTGGGCGATTACGATCGCAGCTGAACTTGCTGCTGTTTCATTAATCATGAAATTTTGGCTCCCAGATGTTCCTTCAATCATTTGGAGCAGCATCTGTCTTGTCGTCATGTTTTTAATTAATTACTTATCTGTTAAGGGCTTTGGTGAAGCAGAGTATTGGTTTTCACTTATTAAAGTCGTGACAGTTATTGTTTTTATTATTACAGGCTTTTTAATGATCATAGGAATCATGGACGATAAAGCAGTTGGATTTTCAAACTTTACAATCGGAGATGCACCCTTTCATGGCGGCTTTATAGCCATCCTCGGTGTATTTATGGCCGCTGGCTTCTCCTTCCAAGGTACAGAATTACTTGGGGTTGCAGCAGGAGAAAGTGAAGACCCTGAAAAAAATATTCCTAAGGCTGTTAAACAAATCTTTTGGCGTATTTTATTATTTTATATTCTAGCGATCTTTGTGATTGGATTATTAATTCCTTATACAAATGAAAGTCTTGCAAGCGGTGAAGTCACAACAAGTCCATTTACACTTGTATTTGAAAGAGCCGGGATTGCTTTTGCGGCCTCAGTTATGAACGCTATTATATTAACAGCTGTTCTGTCTGCAGGTAACTCAGGTATGTATGCATCAACCCGTATGCTTTGGAATTTAGCTGTAGAAGGCAAAGCGCCAAAATTCCTGGCAAAGTTAAATAAAAACGGGGTTCCTGTAAATGCCTTAATTGTCACTTCACTAGTTGGTTCAATCGCTTTCCTCGCTTCCCTTTTTGGTGAAGGAGTCGTGTATGTATGGCTGTTAAATGCATCAGGAATGTCAGGCTTTATTGCATGGCTTGGGATTGCCATCAGCCATTACCGCTTCCGCAAAGCCTATGTGGCGCAAGGAAAAGATATGAACGCATTACCATACAAATCAAGTTTTTATCCATTTGGCCCTATTTTTGCCTTCGTTGTTTGCGGCATTGTTATTCTGGGGCAAAACTATGCTGCCTTTATGGGTGATGGAATTGACTGGAACGGGGTACTTGTTTCCTATATTGGACTGCCATTATTCCTGGTTATCTGGCTGGGTCATAAATGGGTGAAAAAGACGAAAATCATTCCGTTAAAAGAATGCGATCTTACAACAGAGCGGGATTTCGACCGCTAGACCCTTTCTTAATCTTTAAGATAAAAGAACCTGCGTTAGACGGCAGGTTCTTTTATTGTTCATTTCAGTTAGATAGTCCTTTATGTACAAGATCAGCTTCACCGGCTTCCCTTTCTCTCAAATGCTCAGGAATCGATAAGTTGAATAAATCAATATCCACAATATACTTCGGTCTTCGCTTTGATTCTTTATAGACTTTTCCAATATATTCTCCAATGAGTCCAATGGCCATCAGCTGCAAACCCCCGATTAGCCAGATCGACGTAATTAATGACGTCCAGCCTATTTCAGTTTCACCAAAAAACTTTAACACTAGAAAATAACATAGAACAAAAAAACTGACAAAGAAAAACGTACAGCCAGTTAATAAAACAAATCGAATCGGAGTTACGGAGAAGGAAGTAATTCCGTTAAAGGCAAAGGAAAGCATTTTTTTCAATGGATATTTTGTTTCACCTGCAGATCTTTCCTTGCGGTCATAATAAACATTGGTGGAGCGAAATCCGATCAGAGGAACAATTCCCCGTAAAAACAAATTCACTTCATCAAATCGTTCAAGCTGCTCAAGCGCACGTCTGCTCATTAACCGGTAATCAGCATGATTATATACTAGATTGACACCCATTTTTTCCATCAATTTATAAAAGCCTTCGGCTGTTTTACGTTTAAAAATCGTATCCGTCTCTCTTTTTCTGCGGACTCCATAGACAATTTCATACCCTTCCTTAAATCTCTCGATAAAATCGCGGATCACCAAAATATCATCCTGCAAATCAGCATCTAAAGAGATGACACAATCGGATACAGACTTTGCGGCGAATAACCCGGCTAATAAAGCGTTTTGATGACCGGCATTTCCAGCCAGCTTTAGACCGCGAATCGTATCTGCCTCAAGACTCGCTTTATAAATGAGTTTCCAAGTTTGGTCCTTGCTGCCGTCATCGACAAACAATATTTTACTCCTCTCTGAAATCAGCTTTTGATCTATTAATTCCTGGAGATATTGCTGTAATACCTCCATTGTATACGGCAAGACAGCTTCTTCGTTATAACAAGGCACAACAAGTGTGACTACCGGTGTACTCATGTCTGTTCCCTCCATGATGTGAAGTTCAAATTTCTTAAAATGTAAAAGTGCGGATAAGCAGGTTAAAACCACGGATATCCTCATTTTTCGAGTCAAATAACCCGATATAAGTAAATTTTCCAAATGGATTCTTTACTAGAGAACACTTTTTCAAGCACTAACTGGTTTTCTTCCGCACTGACAATCGGAACGGATGAAAAAATATGTGTTCCACCCATTTTTTTAAACGGCTCAAAGTTAAATTGAACAGTTTTTAGCTTCTTTTTCGTATTTTTTTTAAACATATAATGCTTGCCTAATTCATCCGTAAATAAATAACAGCGTCCGCCCCACTCATCGAAATAAGTACGGATTTGTTTGTTTTTCTTCAGCTCTTTTTCAATGATTTTTCGAAACTCATGCTTGTATGACAGCGGGTAAAAGTTATTATAGGAATCTAATGTGTAGAATCCATTATACTGAGCAATTGCTGGATGCAGGCCGACACTTGCTACACGATATTCCTGTACGGGCCGCCCGATATGATCCCTGATCTGTGAAAATAATTCCTCGGCATAAAACTCTTTGACAGAAGGCTTTTCCCGGTAAAATACCTCTTCATTAAATAGCCCTAATATGATCAATTGGGCAATTAAACTAAAATAAATAATTGAGCGAAATTCTTTTGTATTCAGCCAAATGATTTTCAATGCCAAGGCAAAAGACACGTAAATCACGAGCGGTCTTAGAAAATGAAAACGGGCAAAATTAAAGCTATTCATAAAATGAAACTTCTCCGTCAACGGCTGCCAGCCTTTATAGAACCAAAAGGCATACCAGAGTGATAAAACAAAATTAAGAATAAATAAAAACACAAAATACTTTTCCTGTCTCCACCAGCCCTTTTTCCAGACCAAGTAAAAAGCGGCGAGCAATATCGGCAGAATAATTAAGCCGTGAACCGTCATGACATGGGTATGTCCAAGCACATAATTTTTAAAGGTGAGACGAATCGCTCTCCATAATGAGAGACGTGCATGGATATATTCGTCCCTGCTATTCGGCTCAGTGGAAAAAAGAAAGGAGTAGACAAGCCTGTATTCAACGAAACAGTATACGAGTGCCATATACATCAGTGATAATAGAAAAGCCAGATTAAGTTTTTTACGTCTAATGACATCGATAATCCACAGAATCCCCATGGCAAATAAAAAAAAGAAAAAGCCTAGTACAATACTTGAGTAAAAAGGAAGAAGGCTAAGCACCAGGAATTCTTTCCATGTCTTCCTTCCCCTTCGGATATGCAGAAATGCCCATAAAGCCAGCGGCATTCCCAGCGTACTCAGCATGCCTGATGGCCAAAACGGTGTTAAGGCAAATGCTAACGATGTTCCTACCGTAATCAAACCCCACTCTTTTCTCGCTAAAAAATGATCACGTAAGAGCCAATACATCCCGAAAAAAGCAACCAGTCTTGTGATCGTTTGGCTCAATGCATAGGCGGTCATAGTCGGAAATAAGGAATATAGCCAGACGATTCCGCTGTACTCCGTTCCAAATGCATTTCTTGGTATTCCGTTCATAACTTGCGGAATAACAGCATCAATTGGGCCAAAAATTTCCCCGCTTTCCCGCAATACTTTATACCAGGCCAAGTTTGAATCCAGATTATCATGGACACGAATATGCGCATTTTCTCCTAATATAAATAAAGGAGAAATATATATAGCAAGAATGATAAGTGCAAGTACGAGTAATTTTTTCTCCTTTTGATCTTGTATGTAATCCAATTGTTAACACCCCAAGAACTTAATTGATTTTACTTTTTACAAAAAGAGATAAAATTATCCAAAGCAGTTATGTTTCACCACAAAAAAACCCCAAACGGAGCTTACTTTTGCGCTGATAAACTTTCCGATAGATCCTGAATAAATTCACAACATTAATGACATAATACAAATGTTTCCTATGAATACAGTTTCCCAAAACGGAGCTGCGTGCATAAAATATGGAAAAAGTGAAGGAGGGTATGAAAATGGGGCTTTTTAGTTATCTTTCTGATTGGAAGTCTAGTTTATATGAAAAGAAAGTTGCCGAGGCACAAAGCTTAGGACATTGTCCAGACTGTAATGGAAAAGGATTTCAGATTCCAATCGTGAATGAATACAGCTATCCGGAATCGTATGATTGCCCAGGATGTAATGGAACAGGATCCTTTTCTAATTGGAGCCAAAACAGTCAAATATAAAAAAATCCCGGCTGCTATTTCTACACCGGGATAAATTGTTTTCCAAATGATTCTTCTTTTTGTAATTGTTCTTTTTGTTGTGCTTCCACTTCATTTCTACGAAGCTGTTCAAATAATTGCAATTCTATGCTGCCAACCTGTTCCATAGAGTCTGCATCATTAAGAATTTGAAACAATACATCTGCATCCTTCATGGCACTATTAATACCAATTGCACCGGTTGGACTCATCGTATGAGCCGCATCTCCAATAATCACCAAATTTTTCTTCACCCAGTTTTCGCTTCTAGAGCTTTGTACTTGAAGTAAAACAAAATCATCCCACGATTGGATCTCAGCACGAACTGTATTCGCCAGCTGTGGAAAAGCTTCAATTAACCGATCGATAAAAGGGGTAATTGAATGCTTCCGAAGCTCAGGGTACGTTCCTTCTTCTATGTTCCACCCAATTTGAATATAACCGCCTTGCTGTGTAAACAAGGCAAGCTGTTCATTATCAATCAGCGCCATGCGAACCGTTGGCTCCCAATCCTCCGGAGCTGGGATTCGTGCCCAGAGAAGGTCGTATCCATGCTTGATTTTCTCAAATGGGATTTTTGCCAATTTGCGGACAGTTGAAAAACGACCATCTGCCCCTACAATCAGAGAGCTTTTAATGGTTATTTCTTTTCCATCTTTTATTGCCTTTACACCCGTAAATTGGCCGTCTTCTTCTAGTAATGCCGTTACCTTTGTATTTAATAATAGGTTAAAATCGTTGAGCGGTTCACTTTTTTTCAATATGAGGCCGAGCAAATGCTTTTGTGGGACATGAATACCGCAATGGTTAACACGTTCATCCGGAATGATTTTTTTAAACACTTCCCCATGATCCCAATATTCAACGCTTTCCATTCTTAATAGTCCAATATTCTCCAGCTCATCAAAAAGACCATACCTTCGTAAAATGGCTTCGCCGGTCTCGTTTAAGTGCTCTCCCCTGAACTCTTTATTGATATGTGTATTCCGCTCAACCAATATGGTAGAAATATTATGACTAGAGAGCAGGTATGCAAGTAAAGCACCGGCTGGTCCGGCACCTACGATACAAACATCTGTCTTATAATCATATGACTTCATGTTCTATCACCCGTTTACTTTTGTCTTATGCTTCAACTTGTTGTTTAGGGTAAGCCGTGATAAGCAAATCATCACCAATATGCTCAACAGAATCAAATTCAAGCTCTACCGCTTCATCCATCGACTCGACATCCTTGCCTGTAAAAGGAGTCAATGAATGACGTCCGCCCAATACCTTTGGTGCAATATATACTTGAAACTTATTGATGAGCCCCTCCCGTAAGAAGGCATTATTCACTTCTCCTCCGCCTTCAACTAACACATCTGTAATTCCTAATTCAAATAATTGCTTTAATATAAAGGTTAAATCAAGTCCTTCTCCTTGTGGAGCAGAGTATACTTGCACACCTTTACCTAATAGGGCCGCTTCTTTTTCTTCATCTACACCTTCATGTGTAAAAATCCACGTTTCCGCCTCTGAACAATCGGTTATTTTAGCATCTAGCGGTGTACGTAATCCAGAGTCAATAATAATTCGGACTGGATTTTTACCGCCCTCTGGAATTCTTGTCGTTAACATCGGGTCATCCGCAAGAATGGTTCCAATTCCGACAAGGATGGCATCGACTTCATTCCTCAAATAATGAACCTTTTGTCTTGCCGCTTCACCTGTCACCCATTTTGAATGTCCATTAGAGGCAGCAATCTTCCCATCAAGGGTCATGGCCACTTTTGAAATGACAAACGGCATCTGCTTCAGCATGTTATGAATAAAACGTTCATTCAATCTTCTAGCTTCCTGCTCGAGAATACCGACCACCACTTCAATTCCTGCATCCTCCAGGATTTTGATGCCACGGCCTGCTACAAGCGGATTCGGATCCTTCATGGCAATCACAACGCGGGAAACCCCTGATTCCTTCACTAAATTCGCACAAGGCGGCGTTTTTCCAAAATGGGAGCATGGTTCCAGTGTGACATAAAGAGTTGCCCCTTTTGCATGATCGCCAGCCATGTGAAAAGCATGTACTTCTGCGTGCGGTTCGCCGGCTTTCCGGTGCAGCCCGGAGCCTACAATCATGCCATCCTTGACAATGATTGCACCAACAAGAGGATTGGGATTTGTTTTTCCTTTTGCAGTAGAGGCTAAATCAAGCGCAAGCTTCATAAAATATTGATCATTCTTCATGATAAACTCTCCTTAATTGGTTATGCTCAATTCACTGTTAAGAATATGTCCTGATTTCTCTACTTTCGTAGCCAAATAAAAGCTGTTATAGTCAGACTCTCCGCCCCAAAGCGGGATATGATCACTAATGGTCAGGCCCGATGCCTTTAAAGCCGCAATTTTTTTCGGATTATTTGTAATCAGTGTGACTGGATTTTTTCTTAATCCTTTAATCACACGAATCGCTTCCTCATAAGAACGAATATCATCCGGAAAACCAAGGGCATTATTGGCCTCAACAGTATCATACCCTTCCTGCTGAAGGATATAAGCGAGTGATTTAGTAAATAAACCAATTCCGCGTCCTTCATGATTGGCTAAGTAAAATAATGCTCCGGTTCCTTTCTTGACAATCATCTTCATCGATTGACGCAGCTGATAACCGCAATCGCAGCGCTGGCTGCCAAAAATATCGCCGGTATGACAAATGCTATGCATGCGAATATAGGCGTCTTCTGACTGTTCGAAATCACCATATACTAAAACTGATGACTGCTGAGAAGAGGCTAAATCTGCTGATCGTAACGATTCAAGCAATTTTTCCTTTTCGGATGGCAGCCCTTCAAGAGCCAGCCAGGTATACCATTGAAATGTTACGATCTCACCGTCTAATTGAACAGGCAGCTTAACAGGTCCTACTAAACAGAGATCTGGTTTATTTTCTTGTTTTAAAATTTTCATTCTATCTATAAGTATATCTCTAACTTTATCTGAAATCATCATGATCATCCTCTCGGGAAAGAATACACTATCTACGTATTACTTACTATATGTAAGTAAGTATAAATTCGTAAATAGTTGACGTCAAGTAATTTAATCACTATTATTATAGTAATAATGTTTTTAAATAAGGAGGTTGCGAATGGAGGAAAACACACTTTGTCCTAAATTTCAAAAGGCCGTCGAAATCCTTAGCAAGCGCTGGAATGCCTTGATTATTAACCAACTCATGTCGGGTTCACAGCGTTTTTGTACGATTAACTCCTCCATGCCCATCAGCGGCCGGCTCCTATCGGAAAGGCTTAAAGAATTAGAAAATGAAGGGATTGTAACAAGAGAGGTCTTCCCTGAAGTACCGGTACGAGTTGAATATTCGTTAACTGAAAAAGGCTTTGCTCTCCAAAATGCTTTTAAAGAAATCAACCTATGGGCACAGGAATGGGTACGAACAAACGAAAATACAAAAGAGGATGAGATGTAAAATCATCCTCTTTTTTCTTTTCCCATATTTTGATTAGACCACCAATGATTGGAATTAGCAAGAAATTAGAATTTTTCATTGGCTTGTATCTCCTACACAACCGTTTTTTCCTTACATCCGGATTATGAAAGCTCCTTTTTTCGTCAATAATGGAAAAATGATTCTTGCTACCCGAGGTGAAAAGATTTGCCGCATCAATTATTTTTAAGATTCGTCCGCTTACCGTTTTTACTCCGTACCTTTATCATTGCCACTGGACTTATTACCGTTTTTGGAACTTTTGTTCACTTTCTTGAGCCTGAAAACTTCCCAACTGTTTTTGACGGCATTTGGTGGGCTGTGATCACAGCCTCAACAGTTGGGTTTGGAGATTATGTACCTCGTACATATATTGGAAAGGCTGCTGGAATTCTACTGATTATTACAAGTGCAGGTTTTCTATCCTCCTTCTTTATTTCCTTAGCGACTACTGCTGCATCTAGACAAAATGACCATTTAGAAGGGAAAGCAGCGTTTAAAGGAAGTGATCATTATATCATTATTGGATGGAACGAACGCACGCGGGAGATTATTCATTCATTAATCAATAAAAAAAACCCGGTGACCATCGCGTTAATCGATGAAACGCTGAAAGAGCATCCTGTTTCTTCATTTAGGAATGTTTATTTCGTACAAGGACGCCCGAATCAGGATCAAGTATTACATAAAGCCAATATTTCGATGGCAAAAAAGGTTATTATCACCGCTGATCCTGCAAAAGATGAACTACAGGCAGATATGCATACGATTTTAACCCTTTTAGCTGTTAAAGGCCTTAGTCCACATATAGAAACGATTGTTGAAATCCTGACGAACGAACAGATTGCAAATGCGAATAGAGCAGGAGCAGATGAAATCATCCAAACAAATCTGCTAACCAGCTTCATTATGCTCCAAAGCATTACCTCACAGGACATCATTACGTCTTTTTTGGATTTATTATATCAATTAACAGAAAAGAAACTTGTTTTTACAGAAGCCGATTATGGAGAAATAGAAACGGACTATATGACTTTAAGCCTTCGCTTAATACAGGAAGGAAGACTTCTCCTCGGGATAAAAAGAGGGGGAGCAACCATTCTAAATCCTCCTCACCCGTTTTTAATTGAAAAACATGACCAGCTGATTATCATTAAATAGAAAAAGGTGTCAGGCACCACAAATGGACAAATGAGATCATTTTGTCTTTATGTGGTGCCAGACACCTTTTTTGATATCTTATTATTTTAGGCGTTTTTCCAGTTCTGCTTTTTTCTCTTCGTAACCTGGTTTTCCTAAAAGGGCGAACATATTTACTTTATAGGCCTCAACACCTGGTTGGTCAAATGGATTGACACCTAATAAATAACCGCTCATGGCACATGCCTTTTCAAAGAAATAAACAAGATAGCCGAAGGTGTATTCGTCAAGCTCTGGGATAGAAACAACCAGATTTGGAACACCGCCGTCTGTATGGGCAAGAAGTGTTCCTTCAAACGCTTTATTGTTTACAAAATCAACAGTTTTACCTGCCAAATAATTAAGGCCGTCTAAATCATTATCCGCTGCCTCAATCGTCAATTCATGTCTTGGTTTTTCTACCTTGATTACCGTTTCGAAGATATCGCGGCGGCCTTCCTGTACATACTGGCCTAATGAATGAAGATCCGTTGAGAAGTTTGCCGAAGACGGGTAAACTCCCTTCTGATCCTTTCCTTCACTTTCACCGAACAACTGCTTCCACCATTCATTAAAATACATTAAGCCCGGCTCATAGTTAATAAGCATTTCAATTGTTTTTCCTTTGTTATAAAGGATATTTCTAATTGCAGCATACTGATAAGCGGCATTTTCATGAAGCTCTGAGCTGCCGAAATCTTCCCTTGCTGCCGCAGCTCCCTTCATCATCGCTTCTATATCAGAACCGCTTACAGCAATCGGTAAAAGCCCTACTGCAGTTAATACAGAATAACGTCCGCCGACATCATCTGGAATAACAAAGGTTTCGAAGCCCTCCTCATCTGAAACTGTTTTCAGCGCACCTTTCGCTTTATCTGTTGTTGCATAAATCCGCTTTGCGGCTTCTTCTTTACCGTACTTTTCTTCCAGCAGCTTGCGGAATATCCTTAACGCAATTGCCGGCTCTGTCGTTGTACCTGACTTTGAAATCACATTCAATGAGAAATCTTTACCTTCTAATAGATCCATGACGTCCTTCATATAAGAAGAACTAATATTGTTCCCAATAAAAATAACCTGCGGTGTTTTGCGTTTTTCTTTTGGCAATGCATTGTAGAAACTGTGATGCAATGCCTCAATGGCAGCGCGCGCACCTAAATAAGATCCGCCGATTCCAATAACTAATAAAACATCAGAATCGTTTCTAATTTTTTCAGCTGCTTTTTGGATACGAGAAAACTCGTCTTTATCATAGTCAACAGGCAGATCAATCCAGCCGGTATAATCACTTCCTGCTCCTGTTTTTTCATGCAATGAATGATGGGCAACCTTAACTGCGTCCTGTAAGTATGTAATTTCATGCTCAGCAAAGAAAGAAAGAGCTTTTGAATAATCAAATTGAATATGTGTCATAGTGGCCTCCCAATATTTTAATCATTTACACTTTACCGAAAGCTGATCAGATAATCAAGGAACTCTGCTATTTGTAAGCGTGCCCAATTATGACATTTTTTTTCACAGGTTAATAAACTTTACCAACCACGTTAAAAAACAACCTTAAAGCCAAACAAGGAATGGAGAAATATCTTATATTTAATGAAATCATGTATAATTCCCTTAAACATAAACAACCTAATAGTGTAGTACACATTTCAATACGGAGGCGGTTCCTTTTGAGCGCTATTCAACGGATTGCATTATTACTTACGATTATTGGAGCAATCAATTGGGGATTAATCGGATTCTTTGGTTTTAACCTTGTCGAATCCCTTTTTGGGGACGGAACAACCTTTTCAAGGATCATCTACTGTCTTGTTGGAATTGCCGGCCTGATCAATTTAGGCTTATTATTTAAGCCAAGTTCTGAGGTTGAAAGAGCACCTGAAGCACGCCCAACAAGATAATTATTAAACGTCCCAGCAAAAAGGTAGTGTATAGGCACTACCTTTTTTGCTGAAACACTTGATTTATTTTTTCTAATGCCCAATCAATCTGTTCCTTTGTAATTATAAGCGGCGGTGCAAAGCGGATGACCTTTTCATGGGTTTCTTTACATAATAACCCTTCCTCTTTTAACGCTTCACAATATGGTCGTGCAGCCACTGTCAGCTCCAGCCCAATAAATAATCCGCGTCCACGAATTTCTTTGATTTTTTCATTAGAAATTTTCTTTAATTCATGCAAAAAATAGTTTCCCAGTTCAAGTGAACGCTCGTCGAGTCTTTCTTCAACAAGGACCTCAATTGATGCAATGGAAACCGCACACGCAAGGGGATTCCCGCCAAAGGTAGAGCCGTGAGAACCTGGATTAAACACACCTAAGATATCCTTATTGGCAGCAACACAAGATATAGGAAATACCCCGCCGCCAAGGGCCTTACCAAGTATATAGACGTCAGGCTCAACATTCTCCCAATCACAAGCAAACATTTTACCTGTCCTTCCTAAACCCGTTTGAATCTCATCAGCCATAAATAGTAAATTGTTTTGCTTACACAGCTCATATGCCTGCTGTAAAAATCCTGCAGGTGGAATCACAATGCCTGCCTCGCCTTGGATCGGCTCAATCAAAAAGGCCGCTGTATACGGGGTAATTGCTTTCTTTAATGCATCTTGGTCACCATAAGGGACAAGTTTGATGCCAGGCAGCATCGGTCCAAATCCAGACTTATATTCCTGTTCTGAGGATAATGAGACTGCTGTCATGGTCCGGCCATGAAAATTACCAATACAGGCAATGATTTCAGCTTGATCTTCCGGAACATTTTTTATATGATATGCCCATCTTCTCGCAGCTTTAAAAGCTGTCTCAACTGCTTCGGCTCCAGTATTCATTGGCAATACCATTTCTTTGTTCGTCAGCCTGCATATTTCCTGATACCAAGGGCCAAGCTGATCATGATGAAATGCGCGCGAAGTTAATGTTACCCTGTCTGCCTGCTTTTTAAGAGCGGCAATAATTTTGGGATGGCGGTGTCCCTGATTTACAGCAGAATAGGCACTTAACATGTCCATGTACCGATTACCTTCTGGGTCCTCTACCCATACTCCCTCAGCTTTTGCCACAACAACCGGCAGTGGAAGATAATTATGCGCCCCCAATTTATTGGTCTGCGCAATGATTTCATTTGATTTATTCACCAACATCCCCCCCTGTTTCTAGAGAGCTTCTACTGAATGCAAAAAAAGAAGCATAGAACATTATATGAATGTCCTATGCTTCCTGATGTACATGATTACTTATTAATTAGATTTTCAGCCTTTGACTGTTCAATCCACTCTTGAAGCTTGTCTTTTAGCGTATTGAAGCCTTGTTCTGTTTCTGTTGTGATTGGTGCAGCAGCCTGACGCTTGCGAGGTTTTTTCGCTTTTGCTTCTGTCTCTTGTGCAGGTGCTTGTTCTGTTGCACGAATGGATAAACCAATTTTTCCAGCTTCTTCATCAACAGACAATACTTTTACAGTTACTTCATCGCCAACTTTAAGATGATCATGAATATCCTTCACAAATCCGTGCGTAATTTCTGAAATGTGAACAAGACCTTGATTTTTTTCATCTAATGCAACAAATGCCCCGTACGCTTGAATTCCTGTTACTTTACCCGTTAATATACTTCCTACTTCGATCTTTTCTGACATGAAAACACTCCTATTTATAAAAATTTTAGTTTCTGTTTATACGCAATATAAAATTATAGCATAACTATTAAATATTATCAAAAATAGTATTTGGTTAAACCAATGAATTTTACTCATCTAATCAAAAAATTAATGGAAAAAATGAAGCAAGAAAGAATAAAAAAGGAGAAACTGGAAAGACTTATAGTGTAAGACTTTCTAGTATTCCCCCCTTTTTGAAGTGGACAACCTTTATGGCTGTCCTTTTTTTATTTATTTTTTCGACGGCAGGTTGTCAATAAAGTGTTTCATCCGTTTGACGGCTTCTTGGATTTGCTCTAATGAAGTGGCATAGGAACAACGGATATGTCCGTTCCCGCTTTCTCCAAAAACATCTCCAGGTACAACGGCCACACTTTCCTGCAGTAATAGCTGCTCGGCAAATTCCTGTGAGCTTAATCCTGTCGATTCAATTGAAGGAAACGCGTAAAAGGCTCCGCCAGGCATATGACAAGTCAGACCGATTTCATTAAAGGACTGAACAATAAAATTCCGGCGGCGGCGGTAGCTTTTCACCATATCATCTACGTCTGAACGTCCATTTCTTAGAGCTTCAAGAGCTGCATACTGAGCCATTGTTGGTGCACACATAATGGCATATTGGTGAATCTTCAGCATGGCACCTGTTATCTCAGAAGGTGCACAAACAAAACCAAGTCTCCATCCGGTCATCGCAAAACCTTTCGAAAATCCGGAAATTAAAATCGTTCGGTCTCTCATTCCCGGTATCGCAGGCAAGCTTGTATATTCTTCATCATAGACAAGCTCTGCATAGATTTCATCGGCAATGACTAGTAAATCATGCTTCTCAACCATCGCAGCTAGCTCTTCCAATTCCTTCTTATTCAGCATTGAGCCTGTTGGATTATTCGGTGAACAAAGCATAATGGCTTTCGTCTTCTCTGTTATCACTTCTTCAATTTGGCTAGGCAGAATTTTAAAGTCATTTTCTTTTAATGTTTGAACTTGAACAGGAACTCCCCCGGCCAATTGAACCATGGGAATATAGGAAACGAAGCAAGGTTCAATCACGATGACTTCGTCACCCGGGTCAAGAATGGCACGCATGGCTATATCGATCGCTTGACTGGCACCAACCGTTACAATTATTTCAGTTTCCGGAGAATACTCAACCTGAAACTGTCGTTGCATATATAAAGAGATCTCGTTCCGTAATTCCGGCAAACCAGCATTTGCAGTATAGGAAGTATTTCCCTGTTCAAGCGAAAGAATCGCTGCTTCTCTTACGGACCAGGAAGTGACAAAATCAGGCTCTCCTACTCCCAGCGAAATAACTCCTTCCATTCCGGCTGCAAGATCAAAAAACTTTCGTATTCCTGATGGTTTAAGCTCTTTTGCAATTTTAGATAGATGAGAGTTTTTAGCTAATTCCATTATGGTGACACCACAATTCGTTTGTCTTTGTTATCCGGCTCAAAAATAATACCATCATGCTTGTATTTCTTTAATATAAAATGAGTCGTTGTGGATAAAACAGAATCAAGGGTCGAAAGTTTCTGTGATACAAAGCTAGCCACTTCGTTCATTGATTTCCCTTCAATAATAACGGATAAATCATATGCCCCTGACATTAAATAAACAGAGGTTACTTCTTTAAAGCGGTAGATTCTTTCTGCAATTTCATCAAAGCCGACACCTCTTTTTGGTGTAACCTTTACATCAATCATTGCTTTGACACCTGTATGCTCTTCCACTTTTCCCCAATCAATCAGTGAAATATATCTGACAATCACTTTATGATCCTCAAGCTTCTTAATTGCTTGTTCCGTTTCTTCGATACTTAAGCACACCATTTTAGCTACATCTTCTGTTGATAAGCGAGCATCTTTTTCAAGAATCTCAACTATTTCCATTTCCTTTTGCGTTAACTTCATGGAAAGACCTCCATATGTTTTAAATAGTTACATTATAGCAAAATTTAATCGAGTTTTTACTGCTAAAATAGATATTTTCTCCAAAATATAAAAAATTCATAAGATACGTGATTAGAACGTGATTCTTTTTTATTTATTACCAAACTTCTTTGTTTGAATCGATATTTTTTTTACAAATAAAGAAGCAGCCAGTTTTGCTGCTTCTTTATCTTTTTTTAATTTCACCGCAGGCGATTCGGTCGCCGGAATTGCCTGCGGGCTGAGACATTCCGTCATCTTTTTCGCTGTGAACAACAATGGATAGCCCGTTCTTCGTTAGCAATGATGTCCTTCCTTCTTTAAAGGTCATTTTTGGGGCCATTAGTTCAGCCTTTGCTGTTCCATCATCTTGGGCAATAATATTTGGCAAATCCCCGGCATGTGCACCTTTTGGATGCATTAGTCCGTGCTCCTTGTCTTCCGGGTTATAATGATCACCGGCCGATTTGAAATCAGGTCCTTTACAGGAGCCTTTATCGTGAATATGAATGGCATGTTCTCCTGGTGGGAGCCCATTTAAATCGACATTTACTTTTACACCGCTCGATTGTTCCTCAAGCTTGACTGTTCCTAGCGAATCACCAGAAGCATTATACATTTCCACGTCCATTTGTGTTGTTTCTTTTTCCATACAGCCTGCAAGAAATAATAATGTAACCATGAGCCATCTTTTCTTCATGTCAATAAATCCTCCGTCAAGACATTTTGTATCTAGTCTTGACGAACCGAAGCCGTTTTAAACGCGTTAAAAAAAGAACAGTTGAAAGGCTAACTGTTCTTTTCCTGTGATTGCATTTTTAAATGTTCCTCTAATTCCTTTGCCTTTTTTTCTTCCCGTTTTGATAGTTTGATAAAAAATTTGACCGCAAAATAAGCGAACAAAGAAAAGATAACTAGTTGAATAAAAGCAGGAATATACTCCGATTTGTCTTCAGGAAAATATAAAAATAAACCTAGAACAGAAGAAAAAGTCATTTACTACGATCCTTTCTGATAAGCCATTCTATCCTTAGACAATTATAACAGTTTTTTTGAAATCCTTCTAATTTTCTAATTAATTATCCAAAAAGCGCAAGCGCCTTGCTTATTATTTTGTTTTTCTTTATATGTACGTCATAATAAGCACATATAAACAGTTATGAGGAGGTTTTCAAACTTGGATTCATTAAAAGTAGGAGATACAGTTACAGCCATTTACAAAACAGGCAAATACATAGGTGAAATCACCGATATTCGTCCTGAACATTATTTAGTTAAAGTGTTAGCTGTCGTGAAACATCCGATGCAGGGGGATTTGCATCATCCAAAAGATGCAGCAGTTCCGTTTTTCCATGAAAGACGTGCACTTGCCTATCGGGAACAAACAAATGTACCAAAAAAGATGGTCAAAGCATTTGATGAAGAGGTACCGGATTACCAGGGTTCATTAAAGGCAGCCGTGCAGCTGCTGAAGGAAGAATTAACAAGAGATTCCTCGGAATGGGCCCAGCAAAGTCTGAAAAATATCAATCAATTGGAAAAGGATTATTTTAAGTAAGAAATCGGATGGCACTTGCATAGGGCTTGAAACTAGTTGAAAGCTAAAAAAGCCAAATCATTATCAAGATTTGGCTTTTAAGCAAATTTATTAAACAACTGTGATAAGTCAATCCGGTCGCCGATCGTGGTCTGCTCCGGATTATGCAAGTAACGTTTATCATTTTCTACTAGTTTAAAAATATGATAGGTTGTCAAAGCATCGTCTAGCGCACGGTGATGATGACCCACTCCGTCTTTTCCGTATTCTTGAACAGCTTTCCATAGGCCTGTTTGATTTTGATCACCAAAGAATCGTTTGTATTCCATGGAAAGATCAATTTCCTTTGCCCGAAATGGAAAGGATACAGCAGCCTGCTCACAATTATGCCTTAATACCTTCATATCCATATTTCCCCAAGTTACGACCGTATTTCTGTACCCCTTTGTAAGGGTAGAAAATTTATTAATAAGCTCAATAAAGTTAATTCCATGATCAACCTGATCCTGTTGAATTTGAAGAAAAGATTTACAACGACCCGATAGGATTGGAAAACGAATAGGTGTTACATAGGTGGAAAACTTTTCTTTGATTTGATTGTTAATAACTGCTACAATTCCTGCTTCAATGATTTCTGGATAAAATCCTTTTGTTTTTTTCCCTTTTTCCGGCATCGTAAACTCAAAATCAATAAACAGATATTGCTGGTCTTCTGCCACCCTTCCACCACCTTTATCTCTCATAATAGAGTTACAAAGTATTAGTTTTCAAATATTTCTCTTATTATATCATATATATCAACGTTTTTTCACTAGTCTATCCATTAAATCTGGCAAATAGTGGCAGAAAGATATGGTGAAATAAAAAACTGACCTCTCTTTTAGAAGTCAGTTCGCTTATTATTTTCTTATCTTGATAATCGCAAGAGTGCAGCGGGAGATACAGATTAGCTGTTCTTGTTCATCCTTTATTTTAACTTCCCAGATCATCGTCGTTCTACCTCGATGAATGACCTCACCGATAGCTGTTACAATTCCTTCCTTCTTTCCTTTGATATGGTTGGCATTTATTTCGAGGCCGACAACGACCTCGTTTTCTTTATCCACTAATTCATAGCCCCCTGCGCTTGCAACCGTTTCAGCAAGGGCAACACTTGCCCCTCCATGCAGGAGGCCAAATGGCTGGCGGGTTCGGTCATCCACCGGCATTGTAGCTGTCACTCTGCCTTTTTCAAGCTTGGTTATTTGTATGCCAAGAGCATCCAGCATTGTTTTTTTATTATTCATCTCATCCCACCCTTCTCCAAAAAAAGACCTTTATCATTCATATTACTATGTATCATTATATTGTTAAACTTCTATGTAAGAAGTGTCTTTCTTTTGCAGCTAACACATAAAAAGGAAAAAGAGACTGATTTTCATGATTCATCAGCCTCTTATTATGCTTAAATGTATGAGCTTTTTCAATAATATGGCGCATATCCTCCTGGAAATGGCGGGTATCCCATATATGGCGGATAGCCCATATATGGTGGATATCCAAAATATGGACGTCGTCCAAATGCCGACCCTGTCGCACCTCCAAAAAAGCCGCCTCCTGCTCCTCCTAGAAAACCGCCTACTAGTCCTCCAACAAACGGAGCTGCTAATAACCATATTCTTTGATCTTGATGAGGGCCGCCTCTGTATCCGTACACTCTGATTACCTCCTTTTTGTCTAGCTTACTTTATTTCATATGCGAGCAGTGACTGTTTGGAATAGGCAAGCGACCAACTTATCCCAAAAATTTTCCTCTATCTGCTTTTCGTACATTTGTCACAAAGACTCACTATTTTTCTTGACTTCATTGTATTAAAGCCTGTTATAGTAATATTGATCGTATTGCATTAAACCCCGGGGGCCGTTATCAATGAAATCTATAATGCAAAAAATATTTTCAAAAAAGAAAAAGGTCAACATCGAATTGTGTCAAAGAAATTTAGACCAGTTCTTAGATGAAGAATCGATGCTGCTGTTTCAGGCATTTTTCAACGCGGACCAAGTCACGGTGAAGGAATATACCTGCTTAAGTCAATGTGAATTATGTAAGGGAAGTCCATATGCGAAAGTGAACGGAGAAATCATCACAGCGGATCATGTGAAGGAGCTTATCAGTAAGTTAAAAGAGTTGAGCAACTAAACAAAGGTGTCAGGCACAGTAAAAAGACAAAATGCATTCATTTGTCTTTTTACTGTGCCTGACACCTTGTTAATTATTCACTTCTTTTATCGCTCAGACTTTTCAAATCGTTCAACGATTAAGGCCAATGTACGGACCATCACTCCGGTTGCACCAGACGGCCCTAGACAGTCAGCTTTATTCCTTGTTGCTGTTCCTGCGATATCCAGATGAACCCATGGAGTATCTTCAGCAAACTCACCGACAAACGCACCACCCATAATCGCATGCCCTTCACTGCCCGGTGAATTGTTTAAATCAGCCATTTTGCTGTTACGTACTCGCTTTTTATGGCTTTCAAAAATCGGAAGGCGCCAAATGGGTTCACCTGCTTCATGGGATGCCTCCAGCACTTGTTCAAACCATGCCTCATTATTCGTCATCGCACCTGTAGTATCTGTACCAAGTGCTGTGATGACTCCTCCCGTTAAGGTTGCAACATCAACGAGATAGTCCGCTCCGTGGTGTTTGGCATAGGTTACGGCATCAGCAAGTACTAGCCGTCCTTCTGCATCTGTATTTAATACTTCAATCGTCTTTCCGCTCATCGATGTAATCACATCATCCGGCTTAAAGGCATTTCCACTGATCATATTGTCCGTTGATGGAATCACTGCTACGACGTTTTGCTCCGGCTTTAATTCACCGATGATTTCCATGGCACCAAGAACTGCCGCCGCACCTCCCATATCGGTTTTCATACCGACTATTCCCGCTTTTGTTTTGATCGAGTAGCCCCCAGTATCAAAGGTGATGCCTTTTCCGACTAAACCGATGACATCCTCCCATGCTTCCTTGCCCTGGTATTTTAACACAATCATTTTTGGAGGCTCGCTTGACCCTTGATTAACCGCTAATAACGCCCCCATGCCAAGCTTTAACATGTCTTCTTTTTCTAAAATTTCAACTTCAAAATCATATTTAGCGCCTAATTCCTGTGCATACTGTGCAAGATCCCCAGCAGTTAATAGGTTTCCAGGAGTATTGACAAGTGTCCGCGCCGAGTTGGTTCCACTTCCATAAACATAGCCAACCATCAGGGCAGCTTTGACCTCTTCTTCATCGGTACTCTCCGAATACACTGTAATGCTTTCGATTGTCTTCTCAGGTTCATTTGATTTTTGTTTATAGCCCTCAAATTGATAGGTCGATAAAGCAAATGCTTCACTTAATGCATGGGCAGCATCCAATATATCTACCTGTTCCGGGAGAAAAGAATCTAGATATACAGCGATTTCCTCACGCTTGTCTTCTTTAATATTTTTAAACACGGAACCAAATGCTTCACGAACCTTTTCGAAAGAACATTCTTTTTCTTTTCCTAAACCGACAAAATAAAGCCGTTTAGCAGCCATTCTGCCAAATGTATGTATTTTTGCTATTTTTCCTTCCCGAGCGCTAATATCACCGCTCTTTACTAATTCGGTCAACTCACCGGAGAAAGCTTCATCCACAACCGAAAGACTGCCAGCAAATTTCAAAGGCTGATCAAATAAACCAATGATCAGGCATTCATGTGCTTTTAAAAATGGCTTTTCTTTATGAACTGTAAACATTTTTTGAACCCCTCCTTATGTCAATACTATCATTATAA
The DNA here is from genome assembly GCF_036670025.1 of Niallia oryzisoli. Taxonomy (NCBI): domain Bacteria; kingdom Bacillati; phylum Bacillota; class Bacilli; order Caryophanales; family Bacillaceae; genus Niallia; species Niallia oryzisoli. The sequence goes on from NZ_CP137640.1 coordinate 4,842,379, forward strand.
CCTAAGGCCAAATCATTTCCGAACTCCAAATCTTAAAGGTCACTAGTAAATGGCAGAGCATATTTGTTAAAATGGAGAATACAATAAAGCACTGTTCATTTTACACACAAAGGAAGGTCTGCATGCATGAGTTTGTTAGAAAATTTTCCACTTTGGGCCTCATTGGCAGCGATTTTTTTCGCGCAATTTATTAAGGTACCGATTCAGTTTATCGCAACGAAAAAGTTTGATTGGTCACTGCTGACAAGTACCGGCGGGATGCCGAGCTCACATTCTGCTGCAGTTACTGCTCTTTCTACAGGGGTAGCCCTCGAATCAGGATTAGATTCGCCGATTTTTGCCGTTTCTACTGTATTTGCCATCGTTACAATGTTTGATGCTTCCGGGGTCCGCAGACAGGCAGGAAAACATGCAACTGTTCTGAATCAGCTCGTTGCGGAATTTAATAAATTTGTGGAAGATGCCAAAACATGGCAGGAAAAGCCCGAGCAGGAAAAAAGGAAAGAATTAAAGGAATTGCTTGGCCACGAGCCAATCGAAGTATTTTTTGGCGGCTTAACTGGAGTTCTCCTCACTTTAGGATTGCACTTTCTATTTCATTTATAATGCGAAAGGTGTCAGGCACCACAATGGACAATCTCACGTACTTTGTCTTTTTGCGGTGCCTGACACCTATTAATTTTGTTCAGATTTTATATATTGCTGGCGGAATACCTGCATGGCTTTGTCTTCGTTGAGCAGCTGTAAGTCTGTTTCTGTTAGTGATCCATCACCCATTTCAATAACGTAGACGTCGATTTCTTTCTTACCCCAATGATTATAGACATCGTCCACTGTTTCATAATAAAGATCGACGCGGTTTCCTTTTATGGCACCGCCTTTATCGGCTACAACCCCATATCCATATCCGGGAATAAACAAAATGGTTCCTATCGGAAAGACATCTAAATCTGCCGCAACGGTTGAAAACAAATCTCTTTTCACCATAACGCCTGAATAGGTAATCCCATACTCTGGGTGATTTGCATCCTTCCCCGTAGATTCATATCCCGCCGTATACCCTGTTGCAACCACTTTCTTTATGGGATATTTCGACCAATCAAAAGCATCTTCCAATGCCGGAGTTTTTGTTGCAGCTGCAGCCTTAGTTGGTGCTACTTCTTTCTCCGCAACTGTAGTTAGCGCTTTTGGAATCGATAGAAACCCTGCCCCAAGTGACGTGAGTGGATGAGATAGATAAAAACGTTCTGAATTCTCGTTTACTTTTTCGTAAATACTAGACACGAGTGATTTTACTTCCACTCCGGTTATGGAATGGAACGTTGTCGACAGAGCAGTTAAAAATAAAACCATCATCATTAAACGGGTGGTTACCACCTTTAAACTTTTCATGTTAATTTCATTCCTCCCAAAACTATTCTTTTCCCATGAGGAATGAAATTATTCATAAATAGTAAAATACAAAAAACCTCCGCATCAGCGAAGGCTTTGTTAGAACATCTGATATCCCTTTTTACGGAGCGCTTTAATCGTAACGCCGGCAATAAGTGCTCCGCCCCAGCCGCAAGCTAAAATCAATATATCAGCTACTGCTAAATGGGTTATACGTGCGAATAGATCTGAGAAAGCTTGTTGACTGTTTGTAAAATATTCAACAAACCGAACCTTGTCCACAATAAAAATAGCAATAATCGGATAAATAATGGCCATAATCCAAGACATTCTTAATAGCATATTGAGTATAAAGCCGATGCCAAAAAATAACACAAAAAATAAAAGCATAGATATGATCAGTACGACAATATTCATCTGCATGTCTAGTTTCTCCTCCCTGTCCCCATCCATTTTAAGTTTACTGAATGTACAAAGAAGCGTCAATTTTATAACAATATAGTTTTTACAAAAAAATAGGACAGATGCTATCTGTCCCATTTTAACTAAATAAATTTAATTTCCCTTTTTTAAATACGAGCGAGGCACCGCCCATCATGTATAAAGCCCGGTTATCAATTACTTTTTTCATAAAAAGAGCTTTAGATCCTACTAATTTCTTCCCATACACGATTCCAATGGCATCCTTTTCCCCTAACGAACACACACTGCCTCTAATATTTGGAACAAATGCTTCTAAATCTGTTTTCTTACGGATGAGCTTGATTAGGTTATTTGCACAAGACATCCCCTGCTGCATAGCAATTTGGGCTGTCGGTGGATAATGGCTGTTATCGGTTTTATTGACAACAATGGAACAATCCCCAATGATGAAAACATTATCCTTTCCTGGAGCGCGTAAGTCAGGTTGTACCATTACACGTCCTCTTTTTGATTCAAACCCAGATCGTTCGATGACAGAACTTCCCCGTACACCTGCTGACCAAATGATGGTTCCCGCTTTAATTACCTCTTCTTCTTCGCCTGATTGAACAATAATGGTGTTCGGTTGGCATTCCTTTATTCTTGTATTCAGTTTGAATTGGACACCTCTTCCTTCTAAATAGGCCATTGCATACTTCACCAGATCCTTATCAAAGCCGGTTAAAGGCGCAGCAGCAGCCTCAACGCAAATTATTTTCACTTGATTCTCTTCTATATCATAATCGCGGCAAAGCTTCGGTATCCGGTCAGTCAATTCTCCAAGAAACTCCATGCCGGTAAAACCAGCGCCGCCGACAACGATCGTTAATTTTTCTTCATTTTTTTTACCTTCCGTATGATACGTTGCGAATTGGTATTCAATATGGTTACGAATTTTTCGCGCTGCGTTCACGCTGACAATCGCGAATGAATTTTCTTTCAACCCTTTTATCCCATATGTTTCAGATTCTCCGCCCAATGCAACAACTAGATAATCATAGGAAATTTCATCATTTTCAAATAGAACTTTATTCTTTTCTGTATCGATTTCAACGACAGTTCCCTGGATAAACGTTACTTTATTTCGGTCAATCAAATTGTTAATATCAAAACGGACACGGTCATGATGCAGCGTACCCGCAGCAGCATGATGAAGCCAGGTTGTTTCATAATGATAATCATGTTTGTTCACTAACACGATTTCTGCTTCATCCACATTCATCGCCTTTTGTAATCTTGTCAGTGTCATTAACCCAGCATAACCGGCCCCCAAAATAACGATCTTTGGCTTTAGCAAAATGATCATCCCCTTTTGAAAAGTTTTTCCTCACCTGTCGAAAAAATCCTCCTTGTTGCGATAAAAAGGAGATTAATATTGTGATATTTTTCACTAATATATGCATATATGTGAATAATGTTCACAAAGGATTAACGGCTTCTCTTCACATTATAATATTCTATTTCTATCCGTTTATCAATAGATAAAAGCTTAAATTTTGATAATATAATTAACTATTCTAAATAGTAAAAATAAATAGTAAAATAAACATATTAACACTTCCCTTTCATAGTGAAAACCATTAAGGATTTTATTAAATTATGTAAATAATTGGGGGTTGTTCGAGTGAAGGAAGATCAGAACATATATGATATCACCGTGATTGGCGGCGGACCGGTTGGACTGTTTACGGCTTTCTATGGCGGGATGAGACAAGCATCGGTGAAATTAATTGAAGCTTTGCCGCAATTAGGCGGCCAATTATCTGCATTATATCCGGAAAAATTCATCTATGATATTGCCGGTTTTCCAAAAGTACGGGCTCAGGAATTGATTGATAACTTAAAAGAACAGATGGCAAAGTTTGAACAAACCGTTATCCTGGAGCAGGCAGTGAATAAAATTGAGAAACAACAAGATGGGATATTTAAATTATCAACGAATAAAGAAATCCACTATTCTAAAGCTGTCATTATCACCGCTGGAAACGGTGCATTTCAACCGCGCAGACTTGAATTGGAAAATGCCTCTAAATTTGAAGACAAAAACCTTCACTACTTTATCGATGATTTACATCAATTTGCCGGTAAAAAAGTAATTGTTTTTGGCGGCGGGGATTCTGCTGTTGACTGGGCATTAATGCTTGAACCTATTGCTGAAAAAGTAACCATTGTTCACAGGCGCGATAAGTTCCGTGCTCATGAGCACAGCGTTGAAAACCTTGAAAACTCAAACGTGAATATTAAAACTCCTTATGTACCATTAGAATTAATAAACGATGAACAGGGGATTACAAAAGTATTGATCAAAAATGTGACAACAGAAGAACAGGTAACGATTGATGTTGATGCAGTAATTGTTAATTATGGATTTGTTTCTTCACTTGGACCAATTAAAGAGTGGGGCCTGGAAATTGAAAGAAACTCGATTGTCGTAAATTCTAAAATGGAAACCAATATATCCGGGATTTATGCATGCGGCGATATTTGCCGGTATGATGGCAAAGTGAAACTGATTGCCAGCGGATTTGGCGAAGCACCCGTAGCTGTTTCGCAGGCAAAAATGTTCATTGACCCAACTGCGAAAAAACGTGTTCCACATAGTTCTGATTTATTTAATTAAGAACGGATAATGAACGTAAGCTGGCTGTATGAGTCAGCTTTTTTTATGCTCTCACACTTCATCAGTACAGAAGTACTGTATAAAGTAAAAGCGGATAGCCCGCGCTATCCGCTTTAATGAATCTATTAGCAGTTTTCCGGTGTTCCCTCCTGTGTGGCTGTGCGGAAGGATGAACCGCAGCCGCAGGTAGCAATCGCATTCGGATTATCGATTGTAAACCCGCCGCCCATCATAGATTGCTTGAGAATGTTGATATATCAAGGGTTTATTGTTGTTTCTGAAGGTTATGAATTGCAATCATGTTTGTTAATTGCAAGCCTACTCGATTGTTAATATCGTTAACTGAATGATACCCAAAGAATTACATTCAAACAAGTATCCATGATTTGCAGTAATGAAAAAAGATTCCCTCAAAAGTAAAAACCGCTCACAAAGATGAACGGATTCAAAGTACCATCGTAAGAAATATAATTATGCCCTCGACCAACTTACTGCAGGTTCAAGCACCGTAATTTTACCATTTCTAGAGTCAAGGTTTACATTTGCACCGATAGGAATTGTTGCTTTATACACTCCATGTGATGTAGTTAAATTTTTTATCAATGGCTTTCCTAAAGGTATTAATAAATCGTTAATCACATCGTCCCAGCTTTTGCCGTATGCCTCAATACAATCTGTACATTCACCCATAATAATACCTACACAATCACGGAATTTTCCTGCGATTTTTAGATGGTTTAAATACCTATAAATGGTAGTCGAAGGTTCACGTTGCTCTTCCAAAAGAAGAATTTTCCCTCTAGTATCAATCTCATATGGTGTTCCTAGGCTATCTACAATAGAGGTCAAATTTCCACCAACAATCCTTCCTGTAACGTTACCTGAGACTAAACTTCTCAGAGGAATATTCGGCGGATTAAGTATTTGTCTTGGCGATTGAAAGGTAGAAACAGCAGTATAGAACGAGGTAAAGTTATATGCAGGTGTGGTTGGAACAAAATCCTCAAGCATTAAACCTATGAATGTGATTAAACCAGTGAACTGGTTCAACACATTTAGTACAATTGAAATGTCACTATAACCCGAAACAATCTTTGGGTTTCTTGCTATGATGTTATAGTCCAAATGAGGCAAAACACCTAAAGACCCTGTTCCACCACGAGTAGACATAATCATTTTAACTCTTTTATCAACAAACATATCCATTAAATCAGATGCCCTTTGTTCATCTGTTCCTGCCACAATTCCATTTTGTGAATAAACGTGTTTTCCAAGAACAACATTAAATCCACTTTTCTTAAGATTAGCTACAGCTTTGTTTATATATTCTGATGGATAAGGACTAGCTAGAGTTACAATCCCAACAGTATCTCCACGTTGTAATACAGGTGGACGTGTTGCCATATCCGTTCCTCCTAAGGGCTGATTTCTCCTATACATATGTATTTTTGGGGACTTTGGTTACAAACTCCAAAACCGTTTTAAAATCAGCAATAGAAGCCTTTAGGACACATTATTCAATTGACCTACCACGTTAGTTGAAAAGAAATACCATTTGGTCGAAAAGCGTTATACATTTACCACCTTAATATTAAAGAATTATACATATTAATAATCCATGGTGTGTGAATTAACCGACTATACCCCTATCGTAAAAATGGGCGGCATAAAAGCGTGGAAAATACCCCCCTTCATCCTCAACATAAAGAAAGAGACCCCTTGAGGAGTCCCTTAGCTTGCCTCATATTCCTTTACTTTGCGATAGAATGTAGCCTTAGTCATATTTGATATTTTCATTGCTTCAACTGCAGTAATGTTTCCTGATTTCCATTGCTTATAAGCCTGTTCAAATTGAGATATGATTGATGTTCTAGGTCTACTCTAAGTGTTTACCCTGAGCCTTTTCCGAGGCTATGCCTTCAGCTTGACGAGTTTTAATCTTAGTTCTCTCTTCTTCGGCAACCTATGATAAAACCTGTAAAACCAAGTCAGCTACAAAAGAACCGATTGAATCATTATATTTACGGGTATCCAACCTGCTCTAGATAGTTAAACATCGCCCGATACACCCTTAAACGAATGTTAATCGTTGTATCAGATAAACCGATTCCTTGTTCACTTTGGATATACTTGTGCCGTCTTACTTGGGTGCATCATATTTTAAATAGTTAATGTAGTTCCGAAAAATCTGTGGTGTAAGTTCATCTACCGTTTCAATTTCATAGTTTTTTTGAAGCCATGAAACAAAATACTTCCAATCGTTTTGATAATCTTTTAACGTCCGTTCCCTTAAACCTTCTGCACTCTTTCCTGCTATGACTAGGTCAATTGCTTGTTTCATTGTTAATTTTGGATATTCATTTTGATTAGACATTTTTCCAACTGGTTTTTTCCTAATTCTCTTGTTTAAAGACATAAAAAAGCCTCCTCAAATAGTAATGTTTTAGACATTAACTACCGAGAAGGCATGTAATTTACAACCTTGATTTAATTAAATTAGGGTCGTTATTATACAATTTCATGATTGTGTATACTCAAAATTACCCTGTTATTCATAACCCAGAACAATTATTCTAAAACCTTAGCATTCCTCTGGCGTACCAGCGTTTGCTGCCGTTTTAAAGGATGAACCGCAGCCGCAGGTAGCAATCGCATTCGGATTATCGATTGTAAACCCGCCGCCCATCATAGATTGCTTGTAATCTATGATTGTTCCATTTAAAATAGCAGCGTCTTCTTTCTTTACTACTACTTGAATGTCGTTTTGTTCAAATTGGAGATCATCTTCTTCAGCTTCTTGAACAAATCCCATCCCGTATGTTAGACCGCTGCAGCCCCCGCCTTTAACGGCAACTCGTAATAGCGATCCTTCTTCTTCATTTTGTTTCATCATTTCTTTTATCTGAATAGCAGCTGCTTCTGTAATCGTAACTGTTTCGCTCATATACTTTCCTCCTTTTAACACTTTCTCTATATTATATACTCTTCCCAACCTCTCCTCAACTTAAGTAACCTATCAAAAGTGCCCAATCATTAGTGCTTCTCTTCTATCCAAGCTATAATAGCAGTAAAATAGAACCAGTCTTCATCCTAAAGAGGTGACCCAATTTGTCAGAACTAGATGCTTTATTTGATAAAACATGTGATTGTCCCCTATGTGGAAATTCTTTTACATCTAAGAAAATACGCTCCCGCTTTGTCAAAGTAATCCACAGTGATACTGATTTTTGTCCTAGCTATTCTCCTTTTGAAACAAACCCATTGTGGTATCTTATTATGGTATGCCCTGCCTGCGGATATTCATTTTCAGATGATTTCTCCCCGTACTTTCCACCTAGTACAAAAGAAGTGATCCAAGAGAAGGTTTGTTCACAATGGAGGCCTCATAGTTTTTCGAACAAAAGGACAGTAAATGATGCGATTAAAACGTATAAGCTTGCTGTCTATTGTGCATCGTTGAAAAAAGAAAAACATATCGTACTGGCAGGAATGTATTTAAAAATTGCCTGGTTTTACCGCTCACAGGAGAATGGTGATCAAGAAATGCGCTTTATGAAGCTGGCCCTTCACGAATATGTGGATGCCTATATGACTCAGGATTATCAAGGAACCCAACTATCGGAATTCCGTGTCCTATACCTACTAGCGGAACTCTCGTATCGAGCTGGAAATAAAAAGGATTCAGGCAGATACTTCTCAAAAATCATCGAAGGACAGAGACGGGCGGTAGAAACAAGAATAATTGAAATGGCAAAAGAAAGATGGCAGGAAATTAGACAGGATCTTAAACAGTAAGGGTGCATACAAAATGCACCCTTACTGTTGTATTACTAAAAAGGAGGATTCTCTTCTAAATACTGATATATATTATCTACAAGCTGTTCTGGTGTTTCTCCCGTAACAACCTCACCATCAACAAGAGCAAATAATGAATGTGCGCATTTACCACAGTAGCCTAAACATCCATACTCAATGACATCCAGGTCATAATCTTTTTCTAATTGTTCCTTTGCCTTTTGTGCACCAGATGCTAAATTACTGACACAAAATTCTATAATAGATTTAAACATGTATTTTCACCTCTTACTCTAACAATCATAATACTTTTTTTATATCACGTAGGCAAATAATATCGCTTATCCATTGGAATAGTGATTTTCATTTACGACGTAGGTAATTTGTCAATATTTCGCCCTATAACTGTTGTTATTTTGTCACAATTTAGATATACTTTGGGTATCTACAGTATTTTTCAATAATTAAATATAATTTTTGAAGGTTTTTTTGTTCATTCAAAAAGGCTTCAATAAGTATGCCCTTTAATAGAAGGGCATACTGTAAATTCTTAATCGTTTACTATTGCTATGTATGACAAAAGAATGACTTCATTCATCAATCAAATAAAAGAAAATTTCAGCTGAATGAAGTAAAAAGGGGAAAATTGAAATGAAAAACCTTGTTATACTTGGTGCTGGCTATGGCGGAATGAGAGTACTTGCCCGTTTACTGCCAAATCAATTACCAGAAGATGTATCCATTACTTTAATTGATCGCTTACCCTATCACTGCCTTAAAACCGAGTACTATGCCCTTGCAGCTGGTACGATATCCGATCAGCATGTGCGTGTAGACCTTCCGGAACACCCAAAATTAAAAGTCGTTTATGCTGAAATTGAAAAAATTGACTTAGAAGAAAACAAAGTGATTTTATCTAACGCGGATCCGGTAACCTATGATGATTTGATTATCGGCTTAGGCTGTGAGGATAAATATCATAATGTGCCTGGAGCTGCCGAATACACATACAGTATCCAAAGCATTGAAAAAGCGCGGGATACTTACCAAGCGTTAAATAATCTTCCTCCGGGATCAGTCGTATCGATTGTCGGCGCTGGACTTAGCGGTGTTGAGCTTGCATCCGAACTGAATGAGAGTCGTAAGGATTTAAAGATAAAATTGTTTGACAGAGGAAACTATATCTTATCTTCATTCCCTGAGAGACTAAGCACGTATGTTCAGAATTGGTTTGATAATCATGGAGTAGAAATTGTCAACAATTCTAATATTACGAGAGTAGAAGAGAATGTTCTTTATAATCACGATGAACCAATTGAATGTGATGTCATCGTGTGGACGGCAGGGATTCAGCCAAACCGAATTGTTCGGGAAATGGATGTCCAAAAAGACAAACAAAACAGAGTCGTCTTAACCGTGCATCATAATATCCCTGATAATGAACATGTATATGTAGTGGGAGACTGTGCAAGTCTGCCGCATGCTCCAAGTGCTCAATTAGCAGAAGGTCAAGCAGAGCAAATTGTACAGGTCCTGCAATCGCGTTGGAAAGGTGAACCATTGCCAGAATCATTACCAACGATTAAATTAAAAGGAATACTCGGCTCACTTGGTAAAAAACATGGTTTTGGTCTAGTCGCTGAAAAACCGGTAACTGGCAGGGTTGCCCGTTTAATTAAGTCAGGTATTCTATGGATGTATAAATATCATAATGGTTAAACAGCTAAAGTATCAAAAAATCCGCAAAAAGCTTTATTATTTGCGGATTTTTTTCTTGTTATTCACCATTTTCTTCCCTATACCCATAGTTTATTAGCTCGGAAAAAACATTCTTTAGGCGAATATTTCCTTCTCCGACAATCTTCCCTTCAATAACGACCACCGGATAAAACAAATCCTCTTCCAATATCCTCTTTATCATTTGTTTTTTCTCTTCATTATCAGTCTGTTCATATAAATCTGTGTAAGTGAACAGAAAAGGTTGTTTGGGAAACTTTCGTTTGACTGCTGCCTCTAGCCACTCATAAGTGTCCTTTGAAGAGGGTAAATTCACACAGCTTGCGCAAATCTGCTCTGCTCCATAAATTGCTATTTCTACCGTTTTTTGCGCCATACTACACCTTCCTTTTTTTATGCTACAATTTTAAATTAAGTTCTTTCATGGTAAAAAGCAACTGCTGGATTTTAATTCTCATTTATAGCTTTTTTCCCTTCTTCTGATTATAATAATAATTATGAGTGGAAAGGAGATGATCGACATGTCAGAACAAACAATAACAGAGCAAGTACAAGAAGTATTAGATAAATTGCGTCCTTTTCTTCTTCGTGACGGAGGAGATTGTGAATTGGTAGATGTAGAGGATGGAATTGTAAAATTACGCCTGTTAGGCGCTTGTGGAAGCTGCCCAAGCTCTACTATTACACTAAAAGCTGGTATTGAACGTGCATTGCTTGAGGAAGTTCCAGGGATCGTGGAAGTTGAACAAGTATTCTAATAGGAACATGATAAAAAGAAAGCGGCTAGAAGTCGCTTTCTTTTTTTTATATCCCTGTCATTGAATAGACTTTACTTCCGGTTTGATCAACCTTCAGACTTAAATAATCCATGTCCGGGAGAACTTTCTGTAATCCTTCAATAACAGTCTGTACAGCACCAGGCTTTGTTAAGCAAAGGATTGTCGGCCCTGCCCCGCTTAATGCTACTCCAAAAGCGCCATACTGCAGTGCATGTTCTTCAATGACTGCCATATGCGGGACAAGCTGGCGGCGATATGGCTGATGATAACGATCATTCTTCATCATCTTACCAACTAAATCATAGTTGCCGCTAAATAAAGCTGCTACAAGTACATTTGAAACAGCACCAGCTGTAACAGCCTCTTTAAAAGTTACTCCCTGAGGAAGTACACCTCTTGCTTCTTTCGTTAAAAGCTCTGTGCGCGGTACAACCGCGACAATTTCAAAATCAATATCATGTGTAACAACCGCATCAACAGAATCATCTGTTTGACAGGCAATCAACAGACCTCCAAATACAGAAGCACCTGCATTATCAGGATGTCCTTCAATCTCTGATGCCCAAGCAAATTTCTCCTGCCGTGATAGGTTAAGCCGGCCAAGCACGTCGGCCAGTTCGATACCGGCTACAATCGCGGAAGCACTTGAGCCAAGACCTCGGGCAAGCGGAATCTCACTGTTAACCCTGATTTTTGCCGGCGGTAATTCCTTATTGTACCGCTTGGCTGTTTTTAATGCGATTTGAATAATAAAATTGCTTTCATCCTTTGTAAAAGAGGCCATTTCCTTGCTTAGCGGAATTACCTCCCATTGATCTGCTCTTTCCACTTCTAAAGTTAAATAAAGATTTAACGCCATTCCTATCGAATCAAAGCCAGGGCCAAGATTGGCAGTGCTGGCGGGAACCTTTATTATGAGCATGTCACTTTCGCTCATACCTTGACAACTCCTTAGTATGTTCTGCTGCTTATTTTTCATTTTTAACCGTGTTATCTTTCAACGCGGTACGTACTCTTAATATCTTTTACTGATTTTAAATCCCTTAATCTCACTAAAATATCTTCAAAATCCTGCTTTGTTGCATGGTGAGTAACCAAAACAATTTCAGCTGTTTCCCGTTTTACGATAGGTAGCTGAAGGATTTTTTCAAAGCTGATATTATGCTCGGCAAAGAGTGATGTAATTTCTGCAAACACGCCTGTTTCATCTGATACATGTAAACGTAAGAAATACTTTGAGAAAATCTCATTATCAGCTTTTAATTTTTTCGGATATTGCGGCGATACAATGCTTTTACCATTGACACCATCACGCATATTTTTCATGACAACAACCAGGTCTGACACAATCGAAGTTGCTGTAGGAAGGCTGCCCGCTCCCGGACCATAAAACATTGTTTCGCCAACCGCTTCACCACAGACATAAACGGCATTATATTCATTTTGCACTGCAGCAAGCGGATGTGAATCAGATAACATCGTAGGCTGTACGCTGACTTCCACTTTATCATCATCCTGCTTTGCCATACCGATCAACTTCATTGTGTAACCAAGCTGCTTTCCATACTGAATATCTTCTTCTGTAATCGATGTAATTCCTTTTACAGACACGTCATCTAAATCAATTTCCATTGAAAATCCGAGAGTGGCAAGAATCGCCATTTTACGAGCCGCATCCAATCCTTCTACATCTGAAGTTGGATCTGCTTCAGCGAATCCCAGTTCTTGTGCTTCTTTGAGCACTTCCTCGTAGGCAGCACCGTTTTTGCTCATCTTTGTTAAGATATAGTTTGTTGTGCCGTTTACAATTCCCATGATTTTCGTAATTTTATCTGAAGCCAGACCATCCACAATACTTCTTAAAATAGGGATGCCCCCGGCAACACTTGCTTCAAAAAATAAATCGCACCCATTATGAGAAGCAGTCTGCAAAAGCTCCGCTCCATGAAGAGCCATTAAATCTTTATTAGCTGTTACGACATGCTTTTTATTGTTCAATGCCTCTAGGAGATATCCTTTTGTTTTCTCAACGCCGCCCATTACTTCAACCACTACATCGATCTCAGGATCTAGCAATATATCATCGACATCTGTTGTTAAAACAGATGGTTCAATATCGATTGAACGTTCTTTATCCAAACTTTTAACGAGAATTTTTTTCACTTGTATCGGACAGCCGACTTGGTGCATGAGTTTATCCTGATGGTCTTCGATAATTTTTACAACACCTGAACCAACTGTGCCAAGCCCTAATAAACCTATTGAAATCACATTCACTGCTAGCCCTCCCTTTAGCTGTTCATTATAAAAGTACATTTGTATGTGTATAGTAGACATTATAGTGTGAAAATACTGGTTTTACAAGGAATAAATTTCTCATTTTCAGCAATAATTTCAAATTATGTATACTAAAGCTTTTATCCCTCCTTATTTTCTTATTATTTTCACTATTTTTATTATACGCGAAAACTGTCTGTTTTCATAAAAAAAAGCAGTGCCGCCATGGTTTTAAAGCCAATCAATAACAGGTATTTGAAATTTGCGCACGGGGACTTCTGTCAATTGATAAAAATCTTGTAGGAATTTTCTATGATCACTTGAATGCTGTAAATAACTTTCCAACCGCTCGGTCAAGAGCCGCTGCTGCTGCTCAGAAGTTGTCGAATAATAATCTTCAATACACTCCATATAATGAAGCGGAAACAAAATTCTTGCATATAATAATCTCCAAGCAAAAGAGCTTAATGGTTCAATCGACTGATAATCCCTATAGAAACTTTGGATATCCGGCTGATGCGTTCGATAATTATGGAAATAACGCTCTCGAGTCCATTCTGCCAAATCACGGCTGCAATGATCAAATACCCAATCAAATGGGTTTCTCAGCCAAAATTCTTCACCCCAGGTATGGATCGTAAAACGATCGTGACATACTGTCCCATTATCGATAGCTTTTGGGTCATCATCCAGCTCTGTATCCACTAAATACTGAATCGCATTCTCTCCAATTGCCATATAATAGGGAAAAGACTCTAAAAACATGCGGTCAAACTCATTTTCTGGATGTTGATAAAGCATACTGTTCCAAACTTTTTCCATTTGGTCTATTCTCTTTTCCCACAGGCTTTTCCATTGCCCGATTCTGCTTATCTTTTGCACTGGAAAAGAAATAGATCTGCCACGAAAATGGAATTTCGCCAACTTTCTCCCCATTCGGTCTGATGTTCGTAAATGGGTCTGGTGACAAGTGAGAACACAATATTTTTCCGATTCCAATGCCAATATTCTGCTATTCTCTTTTGTATGTAGAAATGAACTGACTGAGCGGTCTCCATTCTTTTGTAAATGGTTCGCTATTTGGTCTAATTCTGCCAATTCTTCTTCATTTACATGATTAACCGGAATCAAAATATACCGCTGATTGTCTTTTTTACATGAATGATAGTGACCTATCGGCATCGATTCGATCGCTTCGATTCCATAATGCTTTTTAAGAAGCTTTTGTAACATACTTCTCCACCTCATTTTTTATGACAAAATTTCACTTCAGAAATGTTTATAAAAAAATAATTTGTGCTCATCTTTGGCAGGCATCATGAAAAATTGATAGAATAATTCTAATACTATTTATTTTATTGCTTCCTTTTTACTAATTAGCTGATGTTTTATATTTATGATGAATGAACGGGAAACTTGTGTATTTCTTGAATAAGGGCTTAATCGACGGAAATGATGAAGATGAGGAAGAGATTCAATAGGTCCACATAAACAGTTGTGAAAATCTTAGGAAAAAGGTGAAACGTATGAGTGAAGATGGAAAAGTTATGGATCTAACGGAAGAAACAGCGCGAAAATGGCTTAAAGAAAGGGGAGTCAAAACCGAAGAAATCGCGGAGCTTGTGTATTATTTGCAAAAAGATTATCATACAGATTTAAAAATGGAAGATTGTTTGCACAATGTAGAGCGGGTCATTTCTAAAAGAGAAGTTCAAAACGCCATATTAACAGGAATTCAGCTTGATATACTGGCTGAGAAAGGAATGCTGGAAGAACCGCTGCAATCAATCATTAAGACGGATGAAGGTCTTTATGGGGTTGATGAAATCCTTGCCCTTTCCATTGTTAATGTATATGGTTCAATCGGTTTCACAAACTATGGCTATATTGATAAACAAAAGCCAGGCATCCTAAAGAAACTGAATGATAAATCAACAGGTTACTGCCATACCTTTCTTGATGATATTGTCGGTGCCATTGCTGCGGCAGCATCAAGCCGCCTTGCACACCGTGCCGAAAATGTAGAGTAGGAATCACTTCGCCCTTAGGCTGAACTGAGATAACAAAAGAAGCACGCTGATAAGGCGTGCTTCTTACACTATTTCCCACTGATTAAGACTGTCCAAAACAAAGGTTGGCTGATTCTCGTAGCCCTTCAACAGCTCTTTTGTTGTGACACCCGTATGGACAAGTAATGTATCGATTCCTGCATTCATTCCTGCCATAATATCGGTATCATAATAGTCCCCAATCATTAAGGTCTCTTCTTTTTTTGTCCCAATTACCTTTAGCGCCTGCTCCATAATGATCGACTCTGGTTTTCCAATGAAGATTGGCTTTGTTTGGGTAGAAACAGAAATAACGGACGTTAACGATCCATTTCCAGGGAGAAGCCCTCTTTCTGTCGGCAATGCAATATCGGCATTCGTCGAGATGAAGACGGCACCATTGCGGACAGCTAAACAGGCAATCGCTAATTTTTCATAGCTAATTTCACGGTCAATGCCCACTACAACAAAATCAGCATGTTCATTGGCAAACGGAAAGCCTTTTTCTTTCAACGCTGTCATAAGCCCTTCTTCACCAATCACATAGACAGAGGCCTTTTTCTTTTGTTCATAAATGTAATTAGCTGTTGCGAGACTGGTTGTAAAAACCTGCTCTTCCGTTGCTTTTACCCCAAAGTCTCGAAGCTTTTCCGCTACTTGTGCAGGTGTTCTAGAAGAGTTATTTGTTACAAACAAGTACGGCAGACCGCGTTCATTTAATTTATTAACAAAATCTGCTGCCTCTTGAATCACTTCCGTTCCTCTATACATCGTACCGTCTAGATCAATTAAATACCCTTTGTATTGTTTCATCCATTCACCCTCATTTGCAGAAGCATGTTGTAGTCGGTTTGTTACACTTATATTAGTTTTCTTGTATCGAATAATGGCAGCATGTATGACCCTCCGCCATCGAAGATAGAGTGGTAAAATCTGCATCTAAAAACTTCTTGATAAACTCGCGCTCAGCTTGACAAATTCCAGGATATTCTTTTGCAATTTCAACATATGGACAGTTAAGCTCTTTAAAATGCAGCTTGCCATCCTGTTTCTCAATTTGCGGCATATAGCCTTCACGCTCTTGGATCCGCTTCAAGCTTTCAAGTTTTTCAGCCAACGCTTCCTGCTTATGATCGAGTTTATACTGTTCAAGGAATTGCTCTCTTTTCTTTTCCAGTATTTGTTTAATCAGGTCTTCCTGGCCGGCTTCTTTTAGTCCGTTTAAGATTTCAAGGCTGAGCTCCTTATACTTTTTCGGGAAGAAGTTTTCTCCCTGCTCTGCCAGTTCATATACTTTAGAAGGTCTGCCCATTGTTTGTTTTTTTACATTCGAACGAATGAGTTTGTCACGCTCCAACGTTTGGACATGTCTTCTTACTGCCATTTCAGTAATACCCAATTCATTCGATAGCTCCATAATCGTTAAGCTGCCATATTGCTTTAAAAGGGCTAATATTTGTTCCTTTGTATTCCGTGTATTAATTAACATTTCACTTCACCATCCTTGTAAGAAAAGCTTTTAAGCGTTCTATACCTGGAAATATCGTTATATCTCTGACTTTGTTCACTGGAATTTAGCCTGCATCTTGATTTCCGCAATGTAACCGCTCTATTATTTAGCAGATGGTTTGAAAGCAGTAACAGGGCCAAGTTCATTTTCCATATACTCCTGTACCTTTGGGGCAAACTGTTTTAACGGAATTAATTGACGTTGGAAGCCCTCCAAGAGTTCACGATGGTTGATATTTGTATACTGCTGCTGCAGATTTTTCCTATAGGAAATCACTTTTTTATAGCTCTCACACATTTCCTTCGTAATAACCTTTTCATCCTCTAAAATATCAATAATATCATCATAGCTGCCTGGATCACGCATAATAAAGCCATCAATAAGGCCATTTCCAACATCAAGGATAGACTCAAGAATCATGTGGAGAATTCTTTCTAAACCTGCCTTTTCAACCGCTGTTTCCCACTCTTTTTTTTCTTCTAATAAACCAATAAGTCCTTCCAGATAATTTAATGTTTCTTCAATTTTATTTCTATCCACAAAATACATTTCTATCACCTTTCCCCTCTAGTTTATCCGTTTATAAATTTCTGCTATAAGGCTGGCGCTGTCCCCTTTACATTGATGACAGCATTTGATGAGTAAAGTCAGAAGGCCTGGCAAAATAATATCCTTGAGCGAAATCAACTTCATGTTTTGACAAGACACTTACTTCCTCCATCTTTTCAATTCCTTCAGCCACCACTCTAGAACCTACTTCTTTAGCCACAAGCAGAATTCCTTTTAATATGGATTCATTTACGGAACTTTCATGGATATTTTGAATTAGTGCCCTGTCTATTTTAATAATTTCCGGTAGAATTTCACCAATTGAATTGAAATTTGAATAACCGGCGCCAGTATCATCTAAGGCAAAACGAATGCCTAACGAACGTAATTGTTTCACATTATCAATTAATACCTTCTTCTCTTCTACCGTATCCTGCTCCGTCATTTCAATAATGATCTGACGTGGATTAACCATGCTGAACTTATTTAATTGTGTTTGTAAATCCTGAACAAACCATTTATTTCCAAGAGTCAATGGTGTAAAATTAACAAAAATCTCTTGGTGGCAGCCGGTTTCCTTTATTTTTTCAAAGGTTTTCTCGAGGACAATCATTTCTAAATCATAGAGGTTACCGGTCTGCCTTGCAACGGCGAATAGACGTAAAGGCATTTCTAAATCGGTGCCTTCAGGACCCCTTGCCAGCATCTCCCATGCATGGATTTCGTTTTTCATCATATCCATGATTGGCTGGGCAAACATCCGAATTTTCTTTTTCGAAATAATCTTACTCATTTCATAGCGCATTTCGAGATATTCACTCTGAACCCGCTTCTCTGCCATCGTAAGAGCCTGTTTGCGGGCTGTATATATCGCATCCTGAACCACAGGATATCTTTTTTCGATAAACATAAATTCTTTATCAACAATAAGCTGGCTCGTAACTTCATCTGATGGCAGCGCACGTTTCATTTCGTTATATAATTTTTTCATTAATGCATCAACGTCATATACTCTTTGCTCCACATCATCTTCAACTTGAAAATAGATTGAAAATCCATCTCCATAATGGTAATCCGCTAAGAGCATTTTATTCTTTCTAAGCCCTTGTTCCCGTTCAATTACTTCATGAAAGGTCTTTTTTATCGTTTGAATGGCTTTTTCAGTCTCGCTTGTACCAAACCACTGTATCAGATCTGACATATTCCTGATGTTATACACAATAACAGCCGTTTCATTTCCGTTTTTAAAAGCCTGTAAAACACCTTCTGCGATTACGTCTCTTATAATAAAGCGTGGTGGAAAAAACCTAATATGCCGTAACGGAAGAAAGACTTTCCACCAATTTACCCATTTGCTTCATTTCCTAACTCTCATCGATATACCTTCCTCTCAGAAGCATAGAAACCATTATATATTTAAATTATCCCATTTGTAATGTAAACGGTTTTACAAGTTCGATTACGCACAAATTTTCATAGGCATATATCAGTTTGGTGCTTTCGTATGAAACTGTTTCAATGTCTTTTCCGTCATATTAATATACTTATGTTTATTGTACCATAATTTTCACAAAATCTATTTATGAAAAATTATTAACTAGTGCTCAACCATTAGTGTATAACCATTGTTTCTGCTAATATAGGGATAACAATATTTTTTGCGAAATATTTTGTAACGACAGTGAATAAAGGGGAGAAAAAGAAAAAGATGACAGAACGCTTTTACTTATACGACGATACTGAAAACACAAAAACAAGGTTTGTCAGCTTTATGGGTGAAAATAACCGCTTTGATTTAGCGATCACATATTCAGATCGTTATTATGGAAAATTATTGGTTCTTGATATTCAAGGCGGAAACTTCGCTATTATTGGTCATGATGATTTAGAAGAAGAAGGCTATTTGGAGCATGTTTTTCGCTTAGATGAAGAAGCGGCGGCAGAACTCACTTCGTTTCTATCCGAAATCGTCTGACATGCTCGTATCACCTCATATTTTCACAAGAAAAGTGAATACTGTTGTTGAGGTGATCAAAATGGACGACAAAGAGACGGAACATTATAGAAATTTTTCCAACGTTGAAAAGATGAGAAATGTTGTCATTCCTGAGGAATTTCCCGAAGGACCTGTCGGTTCACCGATTGGAAAAAATACACCTGTTGAAAATAAAAGCACCCCATGGCGTGAAGGACAACGGACTTACAGTGCCTTCAACTGGGAGAACAAATCGCTTCATGAAGACCTGCCAAGGCAGATGGAAGGCGCACATCCTCCGCACGATGAATAAGAAAAGCGCAAGCGCCTTGCTCAGCCCCGACAAGCATAAGACAAGCCGGCATGAAGGTTGTTCTTTAACCTTCTTGACGGATTGGCTTATGACCTCGAGGGGCTAGGCGCTGGAGCTAGACCACTATCAAAGTCTAAAGAAATACTTTCTTATCTCATAAAAAAGGGTGTTAGGCACCGCAGATGAACAAATGCTAGCATTTTGTCTTTTTGCGGTGCCTGACACCTTATTTTTTTACTTTTTTCACAATGAAGTAAGCACAGCCAAAGTTACAAAATTCATAAAGGTATTCTGATACTGTGCTGATTTTTGTATCATAGGAAGCCTTTTGATTTTGGTCATCAAAAAAGCCTTTTAACCGAAGCTGACCATATCCCCAATCACCGACAATATAATCGTATCTCGTTAAGATATCGCTATATCGGCTGCGGAAAGCTTCTTCGTTAAAGCCATTTCCTCTTTCCTCAACGATCTCGTAACAAGTATTTTCAATGCAAACCATCCTTTTCACCTCTCAAGTGTGTCTCCAATAAAACGGACCATTTCAGCCTTCATAGCAGACGAAATCGACACAGCCTTATATCTATACGTTCTTGTTCGCATTCCAAGAACCGCAAATTTTTCCAGATTTGCTAGGGTAACTGCAATGCTTGGAACGGATTGCTATAAGAAGATTTAGCCATAAAATCAGCAAAAGTGCAAGCAGTCAGCTAAATCGCCAACAATTACTATGTGAAAAAGTATGTACAACGGTCACTCTATAGATATGGAGGTGGATAAAAAAATGAAAAAATCATGGCTGATTGTCGGTCTTTGTAGTCTTACTGTTATGACAGCCTGCCAAGAGGATCTGGCAAAAAACGAAACGTACAAGGACAGCGGGAATACGATTAACGTAAATGATGATCGCCGGGAATTATATAAGGAGCATAATAACGGAAATAAAAGTGAGCACTTCGGCTATGTACGTCATCAAAAAAGCCCCGTTTTAGGCGAGCAAATGTCTGACAATCATTATACAGACATTGACCGTGAAAAAGTAGCCGATACGATTTCAAAGTATTGTACAGACCTTCCAAATGTACAAGATGCAGCTACGCTTGTGACAGATGAAGAGGTACTTATCATTTATGATAGCGATACAAAGGATCGAGATCTGACCGCCGATCAAGTTAAAAAAACCGGCATGTCTGTCGTTCCACGCTGGTACCGTGTATATGTCAGCGATAATTTTAACTTACGGAAAACAATGGAAAGCTATTCCTACCTTGATTCTACCAGCAAAAATGCCGAAACAGGTATCGATAAGCTGATAAAAGAAATGAAAAAATCACCGCAAGGCCAGCCTGTTCAAGATGAGGAAAATGCGAATGGAGATGTCATGGACATCCGTAACCGATCGACCAATGTTGAAAAAGAGTAATGACGATGCAGTACACAAAAAAGAGTTCAGCCCGATTTAGCTGAACTCTTTTCATTCTTAAGCATTTTTCAATTCCTGGTCTCCCAATGTATGCTTTTGTTTTGCGGCTTCATTTACTTGCTCATCTGCGTGATAGGAGGAACGAACAAGCGGACCTGCTTCACAATGACTGAAGCCCTTTTGCATCGCAATTTCTTTAAGTTCTTTAAATTCATCTGGATGATAATATTTTTCAACCGGTAAATGTTTTTTCGTCGGCTGCAGGTATTGGCCGATTGTCATAATATCGACATGATTGGCACGCAGGTCATCCATTACAGCAAGGATTTCCTCTGTTGTTTCTCCCAGACCTACCATCAAGCTTGATTTCGTCGGAGTATCCGGCTGAAGCTCCTTTGCACGCTGCAAAAACTCTAAGGACCTTTCATATTTTGCTCTTGCCCTTACTCTTGGTGATAGTCTTTCCACGGTCTCGATATTATGATTGAGAATGTCCGGCTTGGCATCCATTAAAGTTTTTAGATTCTCATACACGCCTCCCATATCGGATGGCAAAACTTCAATCGAAGTTAAGGGATTTTTCCTTCTGATCGCACGGACCGTTTCCGCAAAAACAGCGGCACCGCCATCCTTAAGATCGTCACGTGCAACAGCTGTGACAACCACATGCTTTAAATTCATCAGCTGAACGGAATCAGCGACTCTTTCCGGCTCTTTCCAATCCAATTCAGTCGGAAGTCCTGTTTTAACAGCACAAAAACGACAGGCTCTCGTACATGTATCACCGAGAATCATAAAGGTGGCTGTTCTTCTCTGCGCCCAGCATTCATGGATATTTGGACAACGAGCTTCCTCACATACTGTATGCAAATTATGTTCCCGCATCATTTTTTTTAGACCCGTATAATGCTCATTTGTATTTAATTTTATTTTCAACCACTCCGGTTTACGTTGTATTTCATTTTTGTTGGACATACTGTCACTCCATTTCTATCGCAATATAACATTAACAGGGTAATTGCTATCCTTTCAACTTTAACATAGGAAAGGAATAAACGACAACCATTCAAAACTCTGCTGTTATTTCCAAAAATTTATATTTATGAAATCACTCTGTACTCACAAACTATTAAGGCAGATAAAAGTACATGCGTGGCCAATAAATCTTGAGGTGCTGAAGACGAATGCTAAAAACATTATACTTTATCTTTTGCAGATGGAAGGGAGGATTTGTATGCGGCAGGCTTTAATCTGTTCGATTTGCTTCATTCTATTTTTTGTAAATAGACCATTGCTGACAAATGCTGAAAATGAGCAAAATGACCTTTATGCCAGGAGAATGGAATTATATCAGAAAATAGAATATGTTACAAATATTCCCTGGTATTATTTAGCTGCTGTTGACCAATATGAAAGAAATATCCGCCAATCCCGAAAGGACTTACCAAAAGCAGAAGGTTTAACAGGAATTTATTTTTCACCGGAAGTATGGGTTGGATTAACCAATCCAAATCGAACGGATGAAAACCCGCTTTCAATTGAATTTTTTGCCGGAATGGGCGCCGATGGAGACGGGGATCAAAAAGCATCACTAAAAAGCGATGCTGATGTCCTTTATGCCTTTGCCCGCCATATTTTAAATTATGGCACTGATCACGATAACATTAAGCTGGCTTTATGGGATTATTACAAACGTGATAAATCAGTTAGTATTATTATCGGGAAAGCCAAAATCTACAAACACTTTGGACATCTGAATTTAGAAACCCATGCCTTCCCTGTCCCGCTTCGAAGTAACCATAGCTACAAGAACACATGGGGTGATGCACGCGGCTGGGGAGGAAGAAGAATTCATGAAGGCACCGATATCTTTGCAAGCTACGGCGTTCCAGTGCGTGCAACTTCATACGGAATTATCGAAATGAAAGGCTGGAATAAATATGGCGGCTGGCGCGTCGGTATTCGTGATATTAATAATAACTACCACTATTTTGCCCATTTAAATGGATTTGCCAAGGATTTACATATCGGGCAGGTGGTTGAACCAGGCCAAATGATTGGAAGTGTCGGCAGCTCCGGCTACGGACCTCCGGGTACATCCGGAAAATTCCCTCCACATCTGCATTATGGGATGTATAAGGATAACGGAAGAACGGAATGGTCTTATGACCCGTATCCACACTTAAGACTTTGGGAAAGACAGGAAAGACAAAGAGCAAAAAAATAAAAGCGGAAGCGCCTGATCAGCCTTAAGGCTGTAATAAGCCAATCCGTCAAGAAGGTTGTTCTTTAACCTTCTTGACGGATTGGGTAGACCCAAGATGGGCTAGGCGCTGGAGCTAGACAAAAAAATAAGGTGTCAGGCATCGCAAAAAGACAAAATGCTACCATTTGTCCATATGCGGTGCTTGACACCTTAATCTTTCGGCAATTGAATTGCCGGAGTGCTGTTTCCATTGCCATTAAAAAATTGTGGAACGTCTCCTCTAAATACGCCCATACCAATTGGGATATTTCGCTTTACAACTGTTACATCTGAGGAAAAGGGAACGATGATCTCGATGTTGACTTGAACTTCAATATAAATTTCGATAATACCGCCGTTGATGCCAAACTCATCGATCTTCGTTTTCACATCTGACTGGACATCCCCAATAGCATAAAATTCAACGGGTATATCCGGTCCTAAGTTACCAAGCAAAGCATTATCGGTTGCCCGCCCTAATGGAATCGAGAAATTGATTCCTTTTGCATCCTTTGTTTTTTTCTTTTCAACTTCTACTTCTGTAATTGAACTAAGTACATCTGTATTCCCTTCTTCTGCTTCCTTGATATTTTCATGAATAAGACTGACAATTTCTGTCTGTTTTCGGATGATTTTTTCTGTATCTAATTGAATATTATTGGACCCGTCTGTATTGGGAATCGTCCGAAAAAGATCTTCTGATTCAGCTTCTTCAAATTGCTTATCCACTGCATTATTGATGACTAATGTGGCAATATTTCTTGATTCTGACTTGGCATAACTCATAAGCGTCGGCTCTAATTCTTTATCAATGATCCATAGACAGACCAGGGTTGAACAGATGAAAAACACAAGCGTTATCAATAGTACATATCTTAATGGCAACGGCCCTTTTTTGTGTATCCGTCTGCGAAAAAGCTTTGCCAAGACAATTCCCCCCTCTACAAGCTATATGTATGCAAGAGAAAGAGGGACTAACGCATAATTTTAGTTAAAAAGCGATAAAATTATTTACGATCTTTTATAGGTTGTATCACAATCTGTCACAACTAAGGAAAGTTTCTCTGCTAAATTAATTTCATACGGCGCCACAGGATAACCGTCCTCTTCAAGGACTCTTACAATCGGACGGTCATTCAGCGATTGATTCTGTTTGACGACGACCCCTTTTCTGCCATCATTCAAGGAAACGGTTATTCCCACTGGATAGATTGCAACGGAATGTTGAAAAGCTTTCACGATTTTACCTTGGAAATGACGATCAGATCCCGCATACAGCATTTCTAAGCCTTCATGTGGAAGCATTGCCTGGC
This sequence comes from Niallia oryzisoli, assembly GCF_036670025.1. NCBI lineage: Bacteria > Bacillati > Bacillota > Bacilli > Caryophanales > Bacillaceae > Niallia > Niallia oryzisoli. Next base: position 4,866,817 of record NZ_CP137640.1, read on the forward strand.
GATAGACACGATGGGATGTTACAGCATCAAACACATCGGCTACCGTGACAATTTTTGCGTAATCATGGATTTCATCACCCTTAAGACCTCTCGGATAACCGGAGCCATCGAGCCGCTCATGATGTTGAAAAGCACAATGGGAGACAAGCAGCGGCACTGTGTGCGTGTTACGTAATAATTCAAAGCCTTCAAGCGCATGTTCTTTGACAATCACATATTCTTCATCTTTCAGCTTTCCAGGCTTCATGAGTATTTCCTTTGGAACAGAAACTTTGCCAATATCATGCATGAGAGCTCCGAGTCCGATCGTTTCTAGTTTCTCGGTTGGCAGCTTCAGCTCCATCCCCACTGCCAAAGATTGAACTACTCACCGCTTAACAACCTTGCGGTCTGTTTGAAGCGGGAGATTCCTAAGAACACCAACCTATCGGTTAGTTATTGATTAGGCTATCCCCGTCGCACCGACGGTTAGAAGTCTTATAGCTTCATTTTTAAGATTTAAGCTTGCGTTAATATCTCGATCGTGTTGGTTATGGCATTTTGGACATTTCCACTCACGCAAACCGAGATTTTTAACGTCTTTATTTTGATAGCCACAGCATGAACATAATTGACTGGAAGGAAAGTTCTTCGCAACAGTTACGATTTGTTTTCCGTACCATTTGGCTTTGTACTCAATCATCGTTTTGAACTGTGACAAAGACACTTCACTAATGGCTTTAGCAAGATGATGATTTTTTAGCATATTACTTATAGACAAATCTTCCATACCGATAATGTCGTGGTTATTGACTATTTCGGTAGATATTTTGTGTAAGTAGTCATTTCTCGCATCCGTAATTTTCTCATGGATACGGGCGACCTTCTTTTTCGCTTTATACCAATTTGCACCCCCAATCGTTCGTCTGCTCATTATTCGTTGCGCTTTAGCTAATTTATCTTCTAATATGCGAAAGAATTTAGAATTGGAGTATGTCTTTCCATTTGACAGAATGGCAAAATCCCTTAATCCTACATCTATGCCGATTACTGATTCAGTTTTTGGCAACTCAGATACCTCAGCTTCTGTTCCTAAAGAAACAAAGTATTTACCCGATGGATTACGTCGAATTGTGGCATTTAAAATGCGTCCTTTGATTTCACGACTTTTTGCAAAACGAACTAATCCAAGTTTAGGTAACTTGATATAGCTGCCTTCAATAGATATATTTCCATTAGTATGCTTTGTCGTATAAGATTGAACAGGATTCTTTTTCGATTTAAATCGTGGATATTTATTTTGTTTTTTGTAGTAACGATCATATGAGTCAGCTAAATTTTCTACTGATTTTTGCAAAGCTATACTGTCCACTTCTTTTAAAAAGGAATATTGCTTTTTTAGTTCTGGAATTGATTTTACTGTATCGTATTTATTTAGACATTTGCCCTTCCAGTTATTTGCTGGGAGTTGACCGTTTTGTACCATTTCTTCGCAGATATACCAGTAGGCAAGGCATCTTTGTCTTTTTGTTTACCTAAAAAGAAGTTAAACACAAATCGAGGGCACCCTATTGTTTTGTTAATCAGTTCAATCTGTTTTTTATTTGGAAAGATACGGAACTTATATGCTTTATTTACTAGCATTATATTTCACCTCCTTACACCGAATATATGTTCCCATTATATCACAAGTGGTAGATTTTGGATATCACCAACCGACATTCATCTCCCACCTACTCACTCGGCTACGCCCTTCTCGTTCCTTCAGGTGGGAGTCTACTGTCAGGAGATTGATATACGAACTTTAATGAAAATAAAAAAGGGCAGTCGCGATGACTCCCCTCCTTCTATATCATTTTCAGCATAGCTTCTTTTCCAATCATCCCTTTATAAATCCCCATTGCTTCTGCTTCATATGTGACAGATTCTAAAGGGGCCTCCAGAAGCTGTTCAATCGTTTTAACACCAACCGCTCTGCCGGCAATTACTTTACGGTCTTTCAATTTATCATTTAACAATGCGACATCAAGAGCTCCGCACATAATATATCCCTTATCACTCGTAACCACAAGCAGATTGGTTTTCGGTAAAGAAACAGAAATACTTAAAAAGGTATGTCCATATATTTCAATTGGTGAAACATCGATCATCTGTACATGCTCCTTTCCTTTTCCTACTAATAAATTATGTAGGAAAGGCACAAAGCGTGTATTAATGAACTGTTTGTTTTTCTGTTTCGCCAAGCCTCCACTCTAATAGGTGGCGCAGAAACTCAGGTAAATAATAATGCTTAGTTTTGGCACGGAAAATGGATGGGAAAAAGCGGCCAAAGGTAAACATATCAGGAATGGCCAACTTATAAATTTTCTCACTATCAATGAATGATCCATGAATAGAAAAGCGGTAATAATCATTTTCTTTTTTTACATCAATTCCGCTGTATACGATTTTTCCCATTATTTTGCCGCGAAATCCAAGCCCGAAAATTTGCAGGTTCTTCCACTTTTCATCCATTGTCTGAACGAGTACTTCCCGCAGCTCTGCTCCCGAAAGCTCCACGACGGCCGGATTTATCGGATGAGGACAAAGCTTCAGTAAATCATATTTGGTAATTTTTCCGCTTGGTAAACTTTCAAGAATTAACCCCTCATTCATAAAAGCACAGTCCGCTTGGCACCAATCTTGAATCGCTTTACATAGCAGGATAGCAAGATCCTCTTTAGAAATTTCATTGCTTTGTGAAGAGACAACAGTAGCCGAAAGAATATCCTTCCCGCAATTGTATAATTGATTCACTTTTTCCTCTTCGTCATCGATCGGTGGCAGATCATTTGTATCATAGAGCCACGCTTTTTTCTCGACAATACGGCCTGCAGTGTCGACCGTTAAGCGAATATGGCCGACATACATACCGTACTTACCTGCACAAGTAAGAAGTGTGTTTTCTGCCATTTTCCCTTCATGAAGAATATGATGCGTATGGCCACCGATGACAACGTCAATGTCGGGGAATTCCTGTCCGATCCGTTCATCATCATGAATGCCTAAATGGGAAAGCAGAATCAAAATATCCGTCTTTCCTTTTAGAAGTGTCACTTGCTCCTTAAGCGCTTCGAACGGGTCCTGTGTCTGCCAGCCTAAAAGGTCGTAAAGATGAGTATAATTGGCTGTCAGTCCGGTCAGACCGATTTTGACACCCTGCTTTGTTTCATAAATGGCATGATCCTTAAGCCATCCTGGACGCTGGCCGTCTTTATAAAATAAATTGGCTAATAAAACATCAAATTGCCTTTGATCATATAGATGATCCAAGTCATCAAATGGAAACGTAATTCCCTCATTATTTCCAATTGTAACTGCATGAAAGCCAGCTTCATTTAAAAGCTCTACATTCCCTTTCCCATGGGTTGCTTCTGTTAAAGGATGAGACCTGTCAGCATGATCCCCAATATCGAATAAAAAGCATTCTTCCCCCGCATCACGATGCCATTTTCTTCTTTCTGCTAAAAAATGTTGAATGCGCGGCCAATGCTCAAAATGGCTATGTAAATCATTGATATGATAGATATGGATAACTTCCAAATTCAATCACCTTCCCTTCCCCTTTAAAGTGATCGGATAATATTTCTCATTTTCTTCATCTTAGCACAAAAGACCTAAAAACACCTTTAATTAAGCCCGCTGAAAATTAAGCGGATCCCGACAATTATGAGGACAATTCTTAATAGCGTTACGATCGCTTTACCCGGCAGATTTTTGTTTAATAACGCACCGGCCTTACCGCCGAACCAAGCACCTGGGATAAGGGCAAGAGCGTAAAGCCAATTGATATTACCCATCACAATATGGGCCACTGAACTGGTTATCGATGTTAAAAATAATAAAAGCATGGACGTAGCCACAGCGATATGAGGTGGAAAAAAGAATAACAGTATCATGGCTGGAACCATTAATGAACCGCCGCCAATTCCTAAGAGGCCGCCAAGGAAACCGACAACGACTGAAATGGCAATGGCGATCAGCGGGCGAAAGCCATAGGATTGCTCATTCCCTTCTTCGTCAGTATAAGTCCGCCAAATTCCTTTTTCCGATTTTCTTTTTAATGGCTTTAATTTATCCTTGTACATGAGTACAAACGACATAAATATCATAAACACGCCGAACCAAATCGAAAAGGTATCGACATTTAACTGTTTATTGACCCATGCTCCTAATATCCCAGCAGGGCCGCTTCCAATAAAAAAGATCAGCCCGCTTTTATAATCGACCCTTTTTTGCTTATAATAGGCAATCGTCGAGGACAGGCCAGTAAAAATAATCACCAAAAGTGAGGTACCTGCAGCAACCTGCGGCGAAACATCACCGATCAGTGTTGTTGACCCGCCTAAAAACAATAAAGCAGGAACAATAATAATTCCCCCGCCAAGACCAACAAGACTTCCAATTGTACCTGCTAAATATCCAAGTATCACAAGGATAATAAACTCCATACGTTCACCTTCTATTTTGGCAGCCCAGCCGTAAAATAGTTACTGCCTTATACTTTACGACTTAAGGATAGCTAATTAAGGAGCAAATGTAAATGAAGCAGATTATGGTGGAGGATGGGAACTCAAAACGATCCCGCTTATAGACTTCTTGATAATGAAAATCGCCTGCCGCTATGGCAGACGATTTTAACATAAAGGTAAATATTAGCCGATAGAACCTTCCATTTCGAACTTGATTAATTGTGCTTAAAATAGCTTGAAATAGTTAATAAAGAAATGGCTTTATATCAAGGGTTTCACTGTTTTTTAAAATATATTAAAATGCAAAATAAAATTATTTCGGCACGAAATCGGCATGAACCTCGACACGAAGGTTGCCGTGCAAAAGCACATGTAACAAGGGTTTTAGAGTACTTTTCTATATTACATCATGCAGCCCATATTTCCACTAATTTGTAACATGTTTAACGTAAGTTAATACATGCTAACTAACCCGCATTATTATGCATTTTTTTATGACTTTTAATGTAACATCTTTAACTCAATTTAATGGAGTAACATAGGGTTGCGTTACCCTTTTGTTACTCCACTTTTATCAATGTGAATTGAATTATAGATCTTTATATTGAATAAAACCTGGTAACTAATTTATTAATAAATATTAATCTCTTCGTTCTAATTCACAAGGTCTGCAGAAAGCTCCACCCAAGGTTCCCTGTTCAAACAGCTTACCGCATTCTGGACAAATTTCATAATGAATACTGCATTTCTCACAGACATTATCACCATTGTTTGTAAAATAAGAAACATTGGGGTTGCCGCAACGAATACAACGCTCATCAAATTCTTCATCAAATTCTTCATATGGGAGATCGCATTCTAATACCTCAAAACCACTAGCTACAATATTTAGTGTATCAGTCATAATAAAATCTTCATCCTTCTCAAAATCTACATCAAATTCAAAACTTATATAACCACTAATAAGAACATCCGGAGCAAAAACTTCCTTAGAATAATTCCTGGAGATAGATTCAGTAATATTTAGTCCAACACGTGTATTAAAAGTACCTTCAATAATAACCTGATTTTCACTAACTTCAACAGATTCAATATCTATTTCTGGTGGAAAATATTCCGTTATTTCCACATCTGCAATTGGGTTTGATACAAAATCCTGTAAATCACCACTATGTATTAGGTAACTTGTTAAATCACCTTTATCATCAAGTATCTCTTCCCAACTTTTATGAGCAATCAATTCTTCACTTATTTCATCAGCATTCATCTCTAGATGAGTAGTATGGTCAACCATATTATTAATAATTGAAACATGGTTGATAAAATTAGTTAAATTCATAATTACCAACGGTTGATCACTATATTCATCAAATTCAACAAATAATTCCTCACGAGGTCTCAAGGGTATATCATTTTTATCTAATACCCACCAGTCTTCTTTTTCATCATTAGTAATGAAAATTATTCCATTATTATTTTTCTTAGATTGTTCTAATAGCTGTTTCCATAAGATTAAATCTCCAAACTTCTCCCTTTTAGTGTTATCTTTTTTGTCTTTCTCTATATCCATATAACCTGGTGGCATCTTGTATTGATATCTTTGTTCACCTTCTGAATATATTTGTAGCAATTGAGTGAAGTTAAAAGGTTCACCCACTCTTTCACTACTTATAAGTTCGTCTATAAACTCCTTAACTTTATCATCACGGAGCATTTTTTCATTTTGTTTAACTTCTTCCTTGATCTCTTCTTTATAGTTTTTTGACTCTTCTTTAATTGATTCAATTGCTACATGAATCTTCGCTTCAAAATCATTGACCTTTGGAAACCTAAACTTGTTAAATTTGCTAAACTGTTTATCAATATCATTTTTCGTAACAAGCATTATTCTTTCAACTTCTTTAGTAACTTCTTTATACTTATTGTATTCCCTAGTAATGACATCGTGGCGATTTTTTTTAAACTCTTTAATAACCTGTGCCGGTAACCAAAACTGTTCTTTTGGAACTGTATCTAAAATATTTAGAATTTGATTTGTCGTTTCTGTTGAATACCTGTACAAATTTAAAAAACCATTAGTGTCTATAATTACTAACGGTGAGGACTCCCATAACTCTTTAAATTCTTCAAACGGGAATATATAGCTCATGAAAACCAACCTCTCTTTTATGTATTAAATTAACAAAAAATACCAATGGTATGATATTCCAATTATAATACACACTGTATAAAAGATTAACCTATATTTGACTAAAGATTTGGTAAGATTCAGTTAAATTATAATAAAAGGCCCCTAACTGCGACGATTAAGGGCCTTCTAAATATTAACAATTAACTTTAAGAAATGATGTGTAGAATTTTCAAAAAAGTCAAGGTGCCTCTTGTTGATACAAAGCTTTTTTATGAGGTAAAAAGCATTTTATAATCATAAAAAAGACCATTTCCACAAAAGTGAAAAGGGCCTTGAAACGCTGATATCTTAACATTTTGAGAACTAAGGTGCACGACGAGCGCCTTTAAGACTGTATTTTTTACGTTCTTTTATATTCAAATATAATAGGAAGAAACTAGAATTAAAATCATTTGCGAAAAGCCTTAATTTATAAGGCTTTTTTGCATTAAATGAAAAATGGATATTATACCCTTATATATGTTTCGTGGTCAAAATGTGGTCACAATAAAAGTTATGCCATCTACTTACGAAGAGCATCTTTTGTTGGTTATCTTTCAACAATTGCGCCCGATTGCTGAAGATCGAAAACTTTAGAAGAACTTCAATTGATCTTTTAATTATTATAGTGATAGGTAAGCTTTTGAAATTATCGCCAGCTTTTCCCCCACTTCACACCGTACTTGAGACTTGCAAGCAGCTAAAGCTGTGGTTAAGAAAGCATATTTCACTGTGGATTGGATCACCTTTGTTTCAAATGGATCATTTTCTTGTCACAGTTGGATCAAAAAGATGGCACAACTGGGTCAATTTGATGGCTGTAATCACTTATTATAGTCGTTAATAATGGAAATAGTTTTATTCGCCACTTCACTACCAAGTGATGCATACAATTTCTTATCGCCAATAATATAAAATTCTTCTTTAGCTCGTGTAGCCGCAACATTCATTATATTTGGATCAGAAACAGCCCATCTTGCTGCCCCACTGCTATTAGAGTCTGCTCCAAGGACAAAATAGACAATTTTCGCTTCTTTTCCTTGAAAAGTATGAACAGTTCCAACATTTGTTGTTTTACCGTCTTGTCGTTTAGTAAAGTTAATTTCATCTAAAACTCGTGCCATTTTATAAGCCACATTTCTAAATGGAGATATAACATAGATTTCATTCGCTAAATCTGGATCTTCTTGTAACCGTTTAGCAATTAGACTTTTCAGTAAGTCAGCTTGTTCTTTAACATATTTATCATTTGCCTGTCCAACAGAATCTAACCACTGTGATTTCCCTTGCGCCTCATCTTCTTTTTTGCCTTGTACCATTAAACCATCATAAGATATTTCATTTGAAATTGTGAACATCGGATAGTTCGAACGTCTGTGTACCCAAAGTGGTATACCAATCCATTCATCATCATTTTTTTGGAACCCATACTGACTGGCAGCATCTACAATTGTTTGAGTAGACGCATCAGCAGAGACAAATTTTTCGTCTACTTTATAATGTCTTCCAATTAAGGTTAGAACATTCGAATCTAAGGTTAATACTGGTCTTATTTGTGAGGGATCCCCAACAACCATAACTTTTTTACTTCTAAAAATTGCCCCAACACTAGCCTGTGGTAATGCTTGACCAGCCTCGTCTATGAATAGATTGCCTATTGAATTTTCTTTAAGGTTTTTAAACATTCGACCAAAACTAGCAAAAGTGGTGCTGATAACAGGAACAGTAAAATTCAGCCATTGCCATGATTCTGAAATTAACTGATGACCATTCTCTTTCGCAATGTAATCAGATTGTTTATTCCAAATAATCCTTGCCGCTTTTAAATTTTTTATGTTTTCATAGAGGAATTGCTTTCTAACTTTTAAAGCTGAAATAAATAATTCTGATTGTAAAATACGGAACTCCTTTGTAAACCAAGGATTAGACTTTTGAAGTTCTTCATATGATAGTGAAAAATCTATTTCCTCTATGCCTCTTTGTGACTTGATTTTTTCCAATGACTCGATTTCTTTTTCTAATTTTTTCGAATTATTATTCTTAGTAGTCATCCATCGTTCGAAGGCAGATTTTCTGTCCTGCATTTGTTTTTGAATAAACTCACTTTTATCAGCAATTCCCTTTAGCTCATTTTCAAATTGCCTACAGTCTTTCAACAATTTACTTTTTTGTTGAGAAAGATAATTTAAGTGATCATTCGCGCTATTGAGATTCCTGAAATACTGTTCAACTTTTGATTTATTAAATATTTTCTGAAGCCATAAAAAACTCGGCTTTTGTGAAGTAACTACATTAAAATTTCTTTCAGCTTGAACTTGTTCATTAGTTAAATTTTTAAGTTCAATAGAAGCATTCGATAAATCTTTTTGAAGATTTATGCTTTCTTGTCTCAGTCTTTCAATTTCAGCTTTAGCTTCTTTTTCCTGTCTAATCAAATCAGTTCGTTTTTCCTTTTTTTCTTTTTCAAATTCATTAACTTGCTCTTTATGTTTGACTTTTAGTTTGCGTAGATAATATATTTTTTGACTATATTCTTCTACTTTGTCTCTTTCAATTTTCAATCCATTATAAAGACGTGAGAATTCCTGATATACATCAGTATTCGATTGATAATTTTCTTCTAAATCTTTTTCAATTGCTTCAATATTTAGAAGTAATTTATTAATATTGCTTGACGTTCCACCTTCTAACGAAAAAACACCCCAATTTTCCTCATTTAACAGTTCACTTTTAATGTTACGATTTTTTCCGAATCCTTCACCAGTTAATTGGGAATTAGAAATATCTTTGAAATAATTCGCTTCCCCTAATTGATTTTGAAAATCTTTAGCAATCTCTTTTTTCTTTGGTAACTCCTTAACAATGTTTTGGACTGCCCCATTATTTGAACTTGCCACAATAATATTTTTATCTGAAATAGATTGTGGTAAAACGCCAAGTTTAGCATTTTGCCAATAAACCAGACTCCCTTGAATACTTTTGTTAGAAAGTTTCGGAATTTCCAATGCCTGTTGTACTACTAAATCAGCAAAAATATCCTTCAACAATGTTGTTTTACCTGTTCCTGGTGGACCGTTGACACTACGAATATCATTTTCGTCGTTTAAAGCTAGATTTACCGCAACCTGTTGCATTAATGAGAGTGCATAAGCAGGGTTAGTTGGGAAACGTCCTAACGGATAAAATTTTGGTTTTAAAGCAATTTCCTCGAAAATATGTACGTTAAAATGTTCTGATTCTTTATTGCTGTCTAGATTTTTCCTATATCCAGAAAACCCATTAAAATATCGATTTAAATTTTCACTATTAATTATCTTTGCTATTTTTAGATCTTCAATAAAGAAAGAATGTAGATTTATATCGTCATTATCCAAATTTCGCACGAATGTATAGCGAAAGTTATCTACTGAAACATTATACTTTTGTAAAAGTTCAGAAATTGTCTTATTAAAATCCTCATCAAATTTTCGGTTTAAATCTTCTCTAAATGAAGTTTCAACTTTTAAAAAATCTTCGGGTAAATTACCATGTTCACGAATATAACCGCTCATTGTTAAAAACAATTTATCGGCTATAATATTTAGTTGATTATCAAAATATAAAGCAAAGGTAAATTTTTCAGATTTACTGACTTCTTCATAAGTTTTAGCAATCTTGTATCTCTCTCTCAATATATCAATAATTTCTTGGAAATTGAAAATACCAAAATATAATACTATGCCCGACTTTTTAAAGACCTTATCTGAAATATTTTTTTGTTCCTTTTGATTAGTTAAAAAATCAAAAAAAAACTTCTGCCAATTCTCTTCAATAGTATGTAACGACTTTAATAATTTGTCTTTTTTATTAATTGAACCTTCCGATAACTGCTCTATTGTAATCCATGCATTTAAAATATCTTCCCTTTTATTCATGTTCTATCTCCCATTATCATACATATTAAAACTTTATATAATTCTTTATATATTTCGTTAATACAGGGTAAATCCCTTTTAAATCAATATCAAAAACCACCTGAAACGCATAATTCAAACATTTTAGATGGTTCTTTTTAAAACCTCACTTATTTATGATACGGTTCACCGTGATTAATATTAAACTGTTCATAATATAGGTACAATCCATTCTTCAATAATCTAGCCCGATTGCTGAATATCGTAACTGAAGTAAAGCACCTTTACTTCACCTCAATCTCTATTTTGAATATCATTTCAATTGCTTTCATTATTTTTCCTCCGTTTCTTTAGATGGCTTTACTTTTTCTACTACCTCTTTCATATGTCGTACAAAATCTGCGGTAGGATTGGTGCAAGTGCCTTTTTAAAAATTTATTGCCCTAAATAATCACCAAATTGCAGTCAAATAACCTCTAATTATTTGCAGACGATATGGAGTGGGAATAATAAAAAGGAGCTTAGAAACCGCACATATTATAACCTCCGTATTACCCCCTCTTTAATTCCAGTAATATAATCCCCGTAAATATTCCTTGCTAAAAACTCATTTTGTACACCTAAGCTCCATTTTTCTTTTGAAGCAGCAATATAATACTTAAACATATCTTTAACATGTAAATTACTAGACTTTTTATGATAATTCTCATAACTACTAAATGAACTTATATACCTACAAAATATTTCAAAAAGGAGAGTTTCGTCAAAATAACTATCCCCTATGAAACTGTAAGTATTGTCATTTCCAAAAAAGAACTGTGTCATTTTTAAAATTAGGTCAAACTGATGCTCTTCTAGATCAAACCACTCTTTATCAAGATGTTTAGGCTTTTCTGGTTCTGCTTTATCATAACGAATTGCAGATACAAGTTTAGAAATGTAACTACCAGTTATTACTACCAGCATATCTGCTAATTGTAATCCAACGAAATCTTTAGAATCCTGATCTACCAGCACTTTCCCAAATCCAATCTTTTCAAATGGCTTAGAAGGTATACCTTGGTCAAGAATTAACGTTGACTGCTCAGGTTGCCATATATCTTTTAACTTGTTCTCGGACAACCATAAGTCAACATCGAAGCTCACCTTATCCCAATCAAATGATACTTTTTCAAACACTAAATTATCAGCTAAGTGTTTCCCCTTTCCAATTATTGTTATCATATTTTTGTAATCTTCTAATTGATATTTCATTCTAGTGTTATTTTTGTGCTTTGCTACGAATTCTTTCAAATCATTTTGAATAGAATACAATATTTCATTGACTTTTTTGTGTGGATCGAAAAGATTTCTAATGACCTCTTCTGATGCTTCTAATTCACAATATTTTGTGAGACTGTATTTCAATAATATGGCGGATTTAATAAATCTTTTAGCTTCAAGTTTTAGAATCCATTGTGTTAGTCTGGCATCAACAACCATTGACATTTTATTTACTGAAAAAAGTAAGTTAGAAACGTCTGCCTCTAGCAGGATATCAAATAACTTAAGATAGAAATCACCATTAACTTTCTTTATACTCGCAATGCCATATTTGAAATTCCCCTGTAGAATATCAATTCCTTTTAGTTCCTTTTCGACTTTATTTTTTTGTTCTTCTCTATAATCTACAACAAGTTCAGAATACTTTTTGATAATATCTTTTAGAGAACTTTCAGGGATATAAAGTACATCAGCAACATAAGATCGCATTAAATCATCACCAAGATTTATTCTTCTATCATCACTGTAGTTTCTTGAAATTCTAATCGTTTCCTGTGGTCCCTTTTCATCAATAAAAACTTGTCCCATAGTTAATCATCCTCACTTCAATTTTGGTCAGATAAACTTTTTATTGATATTGTAAACTGTTATCTGTATCCACTAAATTTCTTACAGTTCTATCTTTTCAGATTCTATATCCACTCAAATTCCCATTTGTAGAAAACTCAATAAAACACCCGTAACAATCCATATTAGCCATAATGAGTTTTGTGTGACGTTGCCCATCCTATCTTTTATTCCGTAATAAATCAATAAAGTAATGATACATAGATTTTGAAAGAAAAAGGCTATACGAATATTCTTTAACTGCAAAGAAGTAACCTTTCATCCTTTATTTTTTTAAAAATTTCATCCCTCGGTAATTTTCCTCTCAATCCAAAATAATTCATCTAAGGTTTTATTAAGTGCATAACATAAATCTAAACATAGATTTAAAGTTGGATTGTATTTTCCCTTTTCAATCAAACTAATTGTCTGACGTGTGACACCTATTTGTTCGGCCAATTGTTGTTGAGTTAAACCCATTTGAATACGAGTTATTTTAACTTTATTAACCACGTATCTTTATCACCTCTTGATATTATAGTAATATATATATTACATAATTCAATATATATATTACATAAAAAGCAGATTTTTTCCAATTATTATCCGAAACATTAATTCAATGTTGTTTGAGACTTTTATTCCGTTAAATGGCCCGATAATAAAAAGACACGTATTTTTATATGCGTGCCTCGATTTCAACTAAAGTTTAATTTAAATAACTTTCAAAAATATTTACTATAAAAATCGCGTCTCAACTTTCCACTTAGCTGAGCATATATTTTTGTGGTTTCACTCTTCTCATGACCAAGCAAGCTCTGGATCACTTCAAGTGGCGCACCGTTATTAATCATATGTGTAGCATAGCTGTGTCGTAATTGATGAGGATGTATACTCTTTTTTATCCCAGCACGATTCGATATACGTTTGATAATAAATCTCAGATTATCAATGCTCATACGCCTATATGGCCTTCTTTCCGTAATAAACAAACAGGAATCTTCATCATTTTGCTCATCTAGATACCTTTTTAAACAAATAGACAACGGGTATTAAAGTACACTTCCCTTTCTTTATCACCTTTCCCACGTACAATAACTGAATTCATTGCGAAATTAATATCATCACGATTTAATTTTACAACTTCCCCAATACGGCAGCCAGTAGAATACATAAATTCGAATAACGCATTCTCCATCGAAGTATGACAGGCTTCCCTAAGATGCTCAATCTCTAGTTCTGATAGGAATTTTGGAATTCTTTTGCCTAATTTCGGCTCTTTTAATTTAGCAGCAGGGTTTTTAGCAATAAATCCTTCTTCATGTGTCCATTTGAATAGGGATTTAATACAACGAACCCTATAGACTCGAAGGCTTTAAGTGTTCTCCTGCCTGAATTAGGTACTCTTTTAATTTCTCAGTAGTAAGTTCATTCATATCAATATCACCAAAAAATCGTAATAAGAGATTATATTGAAAACAATAAGTTTTTAATGTTAGTGGGGAATATCCCTCAATTTTTTTATCTAGTTGATACTTTTTCCAAGCTTCTGATAATAACATTATTCTTTCACTCTCCTATGTTATAAATCAATTAATCTAGACACTATTATGTTCAAGGATAGCCTTTTTTATACGAAAGTTATTCAACAATCGAAGACAATACCCAATTATCAAAACATGATAACCCTTAATAGACAAGAAAAAGGGCACTTTCTCTACTCAAGAAATGTGCCCTTTAATGGAATAACTATAATAAGTTCTCAAACCTAAAATCACGTAATTCTTCTTTAACTAACGCACCCGTTAGCCATCCATGCAGCGCAAAAATCAGCGCTGCACCACAGAAAATGAAAATAATTCTCTAGAACCGTCAATACTGTTTCTACGACTGGGAGAGGAAGGTCGATACACTATGGTGCGTGAGAGCCCATCCGTTAGTCTGACTCCTTCGACCACGGTGCACCACTGACTGTCGCTCCTTTACGGGAAGCACTCATGGTAGATTAAGCCTATTCTGATTGTTGCACCAGCCTCCAATATTTATAGTCGTAGAAAGGATGTTTTCAATGGATGTAATCATTGATAGAGCGTGTGGTATGGATGTTCATAAGGATAGTATCACTGCTTGTATTTTCAAGATGATATTTATTTGAAGGATGCCATATACCTATGCTTTGAAGAGTTTAATGTTTATTGGGGAGCATTAGATGAAATGGACGAACTAGAGTTCACTTCAAATTCTGATGATTATTTCATTTCATCTGTATTTAAAGAGAATTATGAAGACTTTATTACCTTCCAAATGATTGATAATAATGGAGAATTAAAGCATTGCACATTTACATACGGTACCATTCAAGAAAATGAAATTGATAAAAGTTTTACGCTGTTAGTTACGGAAGGACTTTGTGATACTGCGGAATTCAATGTGTATTCTGATCCATATAAGCAAATCAGTTTTATTAATGCTTTATTCACTGAAAATTCAATTATTAAAGAAGAGGAAGAACTCGAAGGAAACAAACTAGTAAGCCTTTATAATCCGATAATTAATAATATAAAGAAACAGAAAGTCCGTGCATAGAATACTTTATTTCTTGTTGCATGATGATAGAGTAGAAATACTTAGCCCATACCCCTATATAAAATTTCTGCTCTTCAATTATCTTATCATACGGACATATCCTTAGCTTTGCAGTACGCTTTCGATATGATTCAATTATTCTATAATAAACATGAAGATTTCTTATTTAAGGTAGGTTCACCCCTTTACTTTCATGGTACTAAAAAACCGACTGATTTATTAATAAAATCAATCGGCTATATAAGAATATTAATATTGTTTTTGAGAAACACTCTATGCCAAAAAATTTGATGGCTTTACTAAGTTTAGACTTTATTCCTTAAAATGAGTTTCCCAATTTCAAAAATTGCAGCAAACTCAACAGATGCAACTTTATCTACTTCTTGCTTATCTTTTATTCTCCTAAAGTATTGTCCATCAGTATATAATTCTTCATAAATAGGTGCTAGATTTAATTCAGCCGTAACATACATAGGCGCTTCATTATTAATAATATTCATTACAGTTGAATGGTTTCCATTGTCTACATATCCAATATTCAAAGGGTGAATAAGAACAACTCTATGATTCAAAGGGTCCTGTTTCCATTTATCTCCTACCTTTTCACCGATATTATTAAACGCGTCCAATAAGCGATTTATTTTCCAAGGAAAAGCAAATATAAGAGAGTCTGAGGGATGAATTGTAGTTTTTTTCTTGCAGCTAGTATAATTTATAAAATTGCCTGTTTCATCTGTTTTTGTAAATTGAAAATGCTTATTGCCATTTTTGAAAAATAGATGTTCAATACAAAAAGCCGAATTTCTTGATAAAGGCTTTCCTTTAATACACATATTTATTACTTCAAATTGGTACGGTTTTCCTAAAGAATAAATAAGGTCGTATATACGATGAGGGTTATCACTTTCTAATATTGTAGTAGCAACGAATAAAATATTTTTATAATTTTGAAGATGTTCTTCATTTTTAGTATCTTCTTCATTTTTAGTATCTTCTTCATTTTTAGTATCTTCTTCATTTTTAGTATTTTCTTCACTTTTAGTATTTACCTTTTTGGATTTAAAAAAACTTAGCATGATTTTCTCCTTTTTACTTTTAATATAGTATGATTACGACCTTATTTTTAAAATTCCTACAAATTTAGATTAATTTACTATTTCCTTTGTTAAAATAGATTAAAAAGGTTTTGTTGAAATGAAAACATATTTATTAAGGAATTTTATAACTTATATTATTATTTCAATATTTACAACTATTTTTATAGCACCTCGATTTATTAATTGAAGAGCATAAGCTTGAGGCATTTGAGAAAAAGTGGCTCAAATTTTATGTGATCATCGTAGATGAACTAGGTTACGTCCCCTTCACCAAAACGGGAGCAGAGTTATTGTTCCAATTCTTTTCAGGTAGGTATGAACGCGCTAGCGTGATTATCACAACCAATCTAGAATTCTCTGAATGGACGAACGTTTTTGGGGATGGGAAGATGACAGCTGCATTACTCGATCGATTGACACATCGATCACATATCCACTTACTAAACGGAGAATCATACCGTTTCCGTCAAAGTATGAAGCACCAGGAAAACGTCGAAGAGTAACATTAGCGCGCGAAGTGTTTGGGAGTTAATAATCATTAAGTGGCTCACTTTTGAAGTGATCGCTCTGGCTCAATTTCATATTGACAAAAACACCGATTTATTATCTCTTATTTAAAGTCTTATATAAAGCAAATGGCAAGCAAAATCATCAAAATGTTTCCTATCGTGCTCCTTTTAATAGCATAAAAATTACCTGCTAAGAATTTTCTAAGCGGGTAATTTAAATATTACAGAATCATTTTTACATTTCAACCAAATATTTTTTTTGAGGAATATTCATAGAAGCTTCTAAAATAGGTTTAAACATACTCCCATGTTCAAAAGTCCTATAACTAATCAGCGGTAAAACTAGTCCCGTTAACTTTGTTTTTACAGAATATTGCTTATTTGGAAATTCATCAAAATAATTTCTTGTTACTTCTTCTCCTAGTATAGAATGGATAAAAAATGTTGACTCATTCCAAAATTCTTCTTCGTTATTAGAATCAATATATTCAAAAGTAGAAAGCATTACAAAGAAAAACATAAAAAATGATCGTTTAGCTGGGTTTATCAGCAGGGATTTAGTAAATGCTAACGCAGAGAGTTGAGGACTTCCAGCATCTACTAACGGTATACCTTGTTTGTAAAGAGAACGGGCAGTAAATCGGATAAAATTAAATAATTCCCATTTTTCTACACTTTCTTTTGAATTCCAACTTGGAAAAGCAGATGCCATTTCATACAGGTAGTTTGCATTAAAACTATTGTCTAAAACGATTGGAATCAATGGGTTTCCATGAGCAGAAGCATTTCTAATAAATGCCAATTCTAAGAAAGATTCTTTCACTAAATAAAGGTATTTATATTTTTCATGCGTTTTTTTGTTGGACAAATCTATTTTTTGTAAAATTTGATTCAACACTTCACCCAGCTCATTTAGTGATAAAGTTTCCAAAAAAAGAGGAATCGGGCAATCACTAACTACAATATCATTTGGATCATTTTTACTTTTCTTTAAACTTAATGTGCTGAATTCAGGTTTAAACATAAATTCTGATTTCACAAATTTAAACTGTCTATCAACTATTGATTTGGTTTTACCATTACCTTTTAAAACTCTATAAATAGTTGTGGTAGATATCTGCAACTTATTAAAAATATAGATAAGAGTATCTTTCATTTGAGATTCTATATACAAAATCCATTTGAGAAAAAATTCTTTTGCTTGTTTATCATATTTGATTAAAGAATTTAAATTTTCTTGTGAGATATCATGATCATTCCCTGCCATTTTCTTGAAAAGATATGTATAGTGATCATCTGTAATTATTTTCTCAAATTTATGTTTAGATAATTTCCAACTTTTGATTTCTAGATCAACTATATTTTCCAGATTATAGGCAACATAGACTTTGGACTTTCTAATTTCAATATTTTTCATTTGATATTTTATAGTTTCAGTCATTTGGAATACACCATCAGTTATCATATCTGGGAGAATTAAAAAGTGCACAGTGACTTCATGATCATCTATGATACTTTTTATAATCCCATAATTTTTATAGATATCAACAATTTTTCCTTCATATTTTTTTCCCATTTAAGCACCTCCAACTACTTGAATTAATATTTCAATTTAAGTATAGCCCAACATACTAAGTTAACAACATTCATTGGAAAACTCCCCCAAAAAAGTTCTTCCATTCTTTTATCTAAACGCTGGCCTCCACCCCTTGGATAAGCATAACGAAAAATGAAAGGGCAAATGACCCGTTGAGACATGGGAGGGAAAGCCTCCAGGGGCGGTGTGGAGCATGTACATAATAATAGTAAAATATGGAGCGAAATTAGACTCCTCTATTTCACTATGCGTCCACGAAGCTATTAATAGATCTTGCACCCTATTTTTCTATCGTTACAAAATATTAAGGTGCATGAAATCCTGCGAATAAGCGAGTATTCGAGAGATAATCGTATTAAACTGAGGGATTTTAAGTATTTCTTCACAATTTCCACGATACAATGAAATATGTTATTACACAATCTGGCCCGATTGTTGAACACGAGTTATAAACAACACTCTTCAACTAACCAATCAGTTTAAGTGTACTCCTTCACACTCCCTTTGTTTATATCATAATACAAGGATGAAACCATTACAGTTCCATCCTTTTCATTCTCCGTGATTTAGCCTTTATATGTCTGCCTCAAGACCAATCACTTTTTTAATTCATTTCAGATTTCACTCAGCATAAACTCCTTCAATCGATTGCTTGCGAAACTTCCTGTAATACTTCTTGTCAATTGGCAGATCAGCATAAGCGGTAAAAACAATAATCCCATCTTCATAGATCAGTTTGTCCATAAGCTCCTTATTCACTTTTTTGATAGCCCTGTATTGTTCATCTTCTGGTGGGAGGTCAGCTTGTCCTACCTTCTCCTCTAGTACCTCAACTTTTTTTAGATAAGTTTCTATAATAACGTCTTTTTCCTCCATGTAATCTTTAATACAGGCTGCTACTGTCTTAACTCGAATTCGAGCCGAGTCTAGGGCATTCGCTACTTTTACACGGATTTCATTTACCTCCGGCTTCATTCTCCCTTCAACAAATATCCCGTCACTACTTGGAGAAAACTCCACGCTGCTTATTTTCATAGACTTTAAAAGTTCATTACGTGCTTCTGGATGCTTATATAGAAAACTATTTATACTGTCAGGGATCTCGGTGATTAAACTATACCTGTTGTAAAAAAAGTAATACATCCAAAAACGGCTCTCAAAAAAGTGATATTCATTCTCCATGTTATAGACCGCTAAGCGCATACTATTTTCAATATCCATGATTGAGTTATATATGTTTGCCCCTTCGTTGGTCTGAATACTTTTCATTATCTCTCTTATCTCATATTCAGTTAGAAAACCTTCTCCGCTTACTGACTTTTCGGCATTACTATTGGCAACAAGGAGGGCTTTTTCATAGTTGCTACCATTTTTTAATATTGCTTGAAATCCCCGATCTTTTTTCTTATTTGCCATTTTGCAAGACTCCTTCTATCCGTTCCAATCTAGCTTCTAGTTCCGTCACTTCAATTGATTTAATAATGTTATTTAACATATATGCTTCTCTATAGGCTGTCTGTTCGCTTATATAGCCGTCTGTATATCGCTTGTATGACTTTATTAGTAAAAGAGTAAAATCACGGATGTTAAGTTCCATATCGCTTCATCCCCTTTTCCTTAAAGTGGTCTTGTAGCGGTTCTGTTATGGTCTCCAGGAATTGCCGTTCGGCCTGCCTATGATGTATTTCCTCTTCACTTAAAAAGACAGGGGTCACGGCAAGGTCTTTCAGTTCAGCTCGATATTTCAACAACAGTTCAAATATTTCCTTGGTCCCCAAATTTTCCAAATCCCGCTTGGCCAGCTCAGTTTCAAGGGCCTGGATTTTTTCTCCGTAAAACTTGACACTTCTTTCTACCGTCAAATAATACTTTTCTTGAAGAGCTTCCAGCTCGAAAGCTTTCCTATTCGCAATTTCTTCACGATACTCCTTTTCCCAATTGATCAGCGTTTGTTTCCCTACTTTGAGCTTTTTAGCGATCCGTCTAAAACTCTCACCTTTAGCCCTGAGTTCCATAAACCGCTCTATGGTTTTTATATCATGTGGCATTGCTTATCACTTCCCATTAATGGACTTTATTGCTGCTTGGTAAAGCCCGTTTGTAATTTTAATAGCGGTTGATCTTGGGATACCGTGTTTAATTTGTTCGGTCAGGGTTCTCATAAAGACTGCCTGTAAAATATTTATCTCGTTTTCAAAAGCATCAGTAAGCCCTATCAGGGTTTCATCAGATTTCTCTAGTCCGTTTAGCTTTGAAATAAATAAAGCAGATATTAAGTCAAATATTTTTTCGTTGTATCTATTGCCAAATTCCACTTCGAGTACTTTAACTAAATCCTGATTATAATCCTCGAAACTATAATCAACTTCCCCATTGATAATTTCAATTGGTTTATATTGAAAAACATCCAAATTCTAATCCCCTCTCCTAACTCTTCTTTTTGATCTTGTTGAATTGTTATTAATCTTGAAAAATATTAATCAGCTTAAATATTTCCATTGACCGAAGATAAAACAACAATACTATGACTCAGCAATCTAATAGGAAGAATAAATCAAATGTTCTCACCCTCCCCACCAGATGAAAGATTCCCTAATTCCCCTAATAGTCTTTTATCCTTTCTCTCATTTGACTTTTGACCAGTACATCCTTTGTTTCTACTTGCACCCTAAATCCCCTAATTCGTTATTTGTAAAAATGCTCCCGTTTCCAATTTAGGAACTATTAGGGGATTTAGGAACAAATAATACTTTTGATGTCCCTGATTCATTCCCTTGAGTCTTTATGGTTCAGTTAGATCTAGGGGAATTAGGGACACCAATATAAGGATTTATACATATTATCTTTTTACGTCCTTCCTTCCTTAACCTTACAAATCCTCTTGATTCTAAGATTTCTAATGTTCCATCTAGTTGTGAAGCTTTGCCCAGCCTTCTTTTAACAAGTTGCCATAATTGTTGGTGGGATATAGCCGTTTCACCCTTAAACTTTTCTTTAATTTTATTAAGAACATATTTAGCATTTTCTAAATCTTTATCTAAACTCATGCAACCAAAAGAGGCTTTAGCATGACCAATAAAATATTTCTTTGTACTTATAGCCTTTGCAACTGTGGTTACTGTTATCTTTTGTGGGATATCAGTATCACTATTAATATTTTCGGCTATATGAAGTAAAGCGGCTATTCTTAATATTTGTCCAACAATTTTACCACCCCATTCTGCAATATCCGCTAGATCACTTCCTTCTCTTAATTTTTCTTCAATTTCTTGTTGGAATGATTGAATATAATAGTCAGCTTCATTCGAAAATGTTAATCTTTGAATTTCACCCATAGGAAGTTCCAAAAGTCTTTTGACATTCTTCATATATCGGTTCCTCACTTCAATAGAAATATCTTTTGGCCTGATTTTCCTATATCCCCTAAAATCCTTTGGTAAAGAGTAAAGGAATCTTGCCATTAATCCCCTACCTTTAAAAGCGTTCGGAATATCTTTCAATATATCAGGTTGTGCAAAGATACCGATTGTTAAGGCAGGGTTTTCAATTATTACTGTGGAACCATTCTTACGATCTATCCTAATGTAATCACCGCTATGGCCCTTCAAAAATATGTCCATATTTAATTCCTTACTATATCTACCTTTAATGATTTCAAAAATACCACCCTCTGCTGATAAAATTCCCACTCTTCCGTCATTTTCCTCAAGAATTTGGCCTAGCTTTTCAGGCGTCACATCATCCACAATATAAGAAGGTAAATATAGCTCTGGTAGACTTTCAATTACTTTATTAATTTTTTTCATTTCTTCTACATATTTAGAATCCGGTTTTTTAGCATTTTTATTTTTTACCTCCTCGAGCCTCCTTTTCAGTGCATCAATTTCAGTCTTTCGATTTCTAACTTCTACCCTTAATTGTTCATGTTCATCTTGCTCATAATTGAGAATTGGCTTAATCATAAGATCGAATACAGCTGATTTACGCTGTGCTGGTCCCATCAAGGTAGCTGTGTAAGTGTTAAGTGGTTCAATCCAGGAACCATATGGATTAACCTCAAATTTTTTTGCTACGGCAATAGATAAAACTGATATTGCGCACATACTGGGCATATCAATTGGTGTTTGCGTACTCTCCGCTACGCCTTCTATATAGTCACTTAACCATCTCGGAAAAATGTTAGAAGGGAATTCCGGCAATAAGTATTCATCAAAATAAACAGGCTGTTCCCACTCTTCCTGTTGATCTTTACCTGTTCGTACTCTAGTGTTGCTCTGGTTACTTTTATTTGGTAAATTATAAATAGTTGAAGTTTTATCAATGGCTTCCTGTATGGTTATTTCTCCATATGTAGAAGCACCAGTTTTTCTATCCCATTTGTCACGAAACAAGCCAGACTGCCTGAAAAGGTTGTCCATTCTTTTTGCATCTTTAGCGGTAAAAAAAGCTAAATGGTTGCAAAGAGCTTGATCAGCTGATGAATGATCTCCGTTATATTCACTGGTATCTCCAGTGAATAAGCGCTTAATGGTTTGCCCATTTTTGGAATTGAACATGACATCTAGAAGTTCCTTATCGTCTATAACATCCGCATGTGAAGCTTGCCCGCTATTCCTGTGGATGTTATAGTTTTTTTTCTTTTTGGAAAAATATTTTTCTACCAAGTTATTAATGATATTTTGATTATTTATAATGGTATCATTTCCTACAATCTCCCCAGTAAAGGTAAAAAATCGACCTTCACTGTAAATCTCCATCTTTTCGACTGTATTCTTGTGGCTAATCCCCTTCGGTAGGGTTCCTTTAAAGATTGTATGTAACCCCGTGCCACTTGGACTTACTTCTGTATAACTGTAACTGCTTAACAAGTGTGAAATTTTAGTTTGGAACTTCCCATCTTTGTAATGTCCATCTAAATCAACGCCAATATATTCATCAGTGGGAGAAAAAACAAAGCCGATACCATCGTATTTTGCAGTTCCAAAAACCTTCTGAACCTCTTGAAAGCTTTTCCAAGTATGAGGATTAGCAGGATTTGCATTTGTACCATTTATTTGCTTTGGCACTTTTCCGAATGTTCCATCTTTTCTATGCACAACCTTCCATAATACCCATTGTTTTTTATCCTTCAATTCCTGGGGTATTTTATCAAAGTAAGGGCTTATAATGCCGCTGTCTCCTTTAAGTACCATAAGTCCACCTTCCTTCTGTAAAAAAATACACATTGTACTTATAAATTGACCGTTCCACCTTGTGCCCGAATTTCAGAGAACCAATGGTCAATATACTTTTGAACTTCCTTCCGATTAAATGCCCATTTTTTTCCTATTCTAATACCGGGAAAGTTAGGGTCACTAAGGAATAACTTTTCAATCGTCGGCCAAGATAGATTTAACATCTGACACAATTGCTTGCTGTTCATAAGCATTGCATCCATTTCAATTTTTTCAAGATGCTTTTGAACCTCAGTGAGATAAAGTTCTTTCAAACCTTCTTCGTTTAAAGAAAATTGAATGATGTTTTCCTCAGGCACTATACTTCACCTTTCTTTTTCATTTCTTCTTTAATCTGTGCAATAGCCCCCATGACTTCTCTTTTGCGTTCTTCTAACATTTCACTTTTCATCCAATTTCGAAGTGTATTTTCATGAACCCCTAGCCTCTCTGCAATTACCCAAAATGGAATCTTTCCCTTAACTTCTCTAATTTCTAGATTCCGTTTAAACATATGCCACACTCCTTTACACATAAAATATATATTTATTGTTGTTTTTCATGTTGTTATCTCTATGAAGATACTGTACAATAAAAGAAAAATTACATCAACACTTAAATGTCAACGTATCTAATTGTTTTATGTAGTTTTTACCAAATACCCAATCCAAAAAACATAAAAAATAATTCAAAAACAGCAAAAAAAATCCCATTTTAGAGGTTTCTTAGGAGGGAAACGACAAATGAAAAAAAATTTTTTATCAGAACTAAAAGTTGATAACTCATTTTTTGTTTATAATGATTACGAATTAAAAGACGATTTATTTTTTTCTGATAGTGATATGTGGGCAATTACATTTGAAGGCTATGCTCCTATTAAAGTAATTCCGCTGACAGAAGATTTACCTATTAAAGATTTTTTTATTAAAAGTCCAATTTATGGAGAAAACGTAAACGGCCAAATTGAACGTATCGAGCCACAAAATGATCAAAAAAAATATAAAATTAAAGCTGCTTTTTTAGTTGCATCAAAGACAATAACCAACTCTTTAGGTTCAAAGGAGTATTTTAAAGATTTATTATTTCCCGACAAAGAGTGGTCACACGAATATAAGCTAGATAAGTTTGGAAAAACCCTATATACAGAATTAGCCAAAATGGACTTTTCCAACTTTACTAACTTAATATATTTTTGCAAAACATGGGGGCTTCCAACTGGGGTTACACTTTCTGTCCTTGAGAATAAGAAACCGGTAAATGATATTAATATCATCTGGATGTCTCTAAATGACTTTTATATAAAGCTTCATGAATATCAAAGAATTTTTTCATACTTTAATGCTTTAATGACAAATAATTACTCTAAACTACCAACTAATCCTAAAAAAGGAGAGCATATTAAAGTTCATTCAAGTCGAATGTTACAAAAAGAAATGAAGGAAAAGTCCGTATTTTCCTTTAGGATTGATGGACAAACACCATTTTCCGTGTTCACGGATCTATTTGAAGCCGCTTATTTCTATTTAAATTTATCTATAGAGAATAATGCTCAAATGCGTATTTGCGAGAACTGTGGGCATCTATTTGAAGTAGCCCACCAGCGTCAACGGTTTTGTTCCGTACTTCCAGGACGTAGAAGATCTAGTTGTGAAATGGCATACAACAATCGGTTAAAAAAAGAAAAAAAAGAAAAAGGGGAAAATTAAAATGACATTTATTAGAAAGTCAACATTATTGTAAAGAATAGAAAGGGGAAATAAAAAGGTGGCAACATTCAGAAAGTTACCAAGCGGAAAGTGGCAGGCACGTGTATCTAAGGAAGGAAAAGAATTTAGCATCGGAACATTCCGCACTAAGAAAGAAGCTGAAATTGAAGCAGCAAAAGTTGAAGAACGAATATATTATGGTCAAGCCCTAAATGATAGGCATATGCTATTTGATCAAGTAACGAAGGACTGGTTGGAAAATAAGAAAGAAAATGTAAAGGAATCAACTTATGTGCAGCTTGAAGTGATTGTTAGAAATCACATTACTCCATATTTTGAAAACAAAAAAATCATGAATATAAAAAGAGTGGAAATTAAAAGGTGGATTGCATCATTTGGTGAATTAGATGACAAAGGAAAAGAAAAATATTCATATGGTTCAAGATTGAAATATCTTTCAGTCATGAAAAGTATTTTGCATCATGCTGTTCATGAACTTGAAGTGATTGAAAAAAATCCTGCTGATAAATTAAAAGTTCCTGTACAAGATGCTGTTGCTATAAAGAAAGAAAAAGTGAAATATTTTAACCTTCAGGAATTAAATCAATTATTGGATTTCATGAAAACATATAAGCATCAGAGATTTCCAGAATATCAGCTTTACTATATGCTTATGTATTTCTTAAGCAAAACTGGATTGAGGATAAGCGAAGCATTAGCATTAAGATGGTCAGATATTGATGGGGATAAGATAACCATCGACAAACAAACAAGTCGTGATGATAATAACAAAGTAAAATTGACAACACTAAAGAATTCTTCGTCATATCGAACAATCAAGATTGATAACGATTTATTACGTGAATTGAAAAAATATAAAATGAAGCAAAATGAATTAATTCTAGGAAATCCAAGGTTCAGAAAAAATAAAGATGGTATTATCTTTCAAAATTATAACGGTCATTATCTAACACCTTCTATTATTCGAGAGACGATTCGAGGATATTGTAAAAAAGCGGGTGTTGATTACAAAGGCACTCACGGATTCAGACACACACATGCAGTTTTGCTACTTGAATCCGGCGCAAACCTGAAATATGTATCGAATCGTTTGGGACATAAAACCATCAAAACAACTGCGGATACTTATCTTGATATTACTGAAAAAATAGAAGAAGACGAACTTCAAAAGTTCGCCTCCTACACCAAAAGATAAAACTGAATCGGCACAAAATCGGCACGCTTGCAATTTTACATTTAATAAAAACCTCTCAAACCCCTGATATATAAAGGTTTCTCCTATCTTAACCGATAGAACCTTCCATTTCGAACTTTATGAGACGGTTCATTTCAACTGCATATTCCATTGGTAATTCTTTTGTAAATGGTTCAATGAAGCCCATGACGATCATTTCCGTTGCTTCCTGTTCAGAAACACCACGGCTCATTAAATAGAATAATTGTTCTTCGGAAACCTTTGATACTTTCGCTTCATGCTCAAGTGAAATATTATCATTTAAGATTTCATTATATGGAATCGTATCTGATGTTGACTGATTATCCATAATTAATGTATCACATTCAATATTCGCACGGGCACCATCTGCTTTACGTCCAAAGTGAACCTGACCACGGTACGTTACTTTACCGCCATGCTTAGAAATCGATTTAGATACGATTGTCGAAGATGTATTTGGTGCTAGATGAATCATTTTTGCACCGGCATCCTGATGCTGTCCTTTACCGGCAATCGCGATAGAAAGGGTAAGACCGCGTGCTCCTTCACCTTTCAGAATAACAGCTGGATATTTCATCGTTAATTTAGAACCGATATTTCCGTCAATCCATTCCATTGTGGCATTAGCCTCACAAACAGCACGCTTTGTTACAAGGTTAAACACGTTGTTTGCCCAGTTTTGAATCGTTGTATAACGGCAATACGCATCCTTTTTAATAATGATTTCAACGACCGCACTGTGAAGTGAATTGGTTGTGTAGACCGGTGCTGTACAGCCTTCTACATAATGTACAGATGCACCTTCATCCACAATGATTAACGTACGCTCGAATTGACCCATGTTTTCTGAGTTAATCCGGAAATACGCTTGCAGTGGTGTATCAACCTTCACACCTTTTGGTACATAGATGAAAGATCCGCCAGACCATACAGCAGAGTTTAACGCTGCGAACTTATTATCTGTCGGTGGAATAACCTTTGCCCAGTGCTCACGGAAAATATCTTCATTTTCGCGAAGAGCGGAATCTGTATCTTTAAACACGATTCCTTGTGCTTCAAGATCTTCCTTCATATTATGGTAAACAACCTCTGATTCATATTGAGCAGAAACCCCTGCTAAATACTTCTGCTCTGCTTCAGGAATCCCAAGCTTATCAAAAGTCTGTTTAATCTCATCCGGAACCTCATCCCATGATTTTTCAGATTTCTCAGATGGTTTTACGTAATACGTAATTTCATCAAAATTTAATGAATTTAAATCTCCACCCCATTGCGGCATTGGCTTGCTGTAGAAGATATCCAATGATTTCAAACGGAAATCAAGCATCCACTGAGGCTCGTTTTTCATTTTTGAAATTTCTTCAACAATTTCCTTTGTTAAACCGCGTTTTGAACGGAAAATGGAGACGTCTTTATCATGAAAGCCATATTTGTAATCACCGATTTCAGGTGCTTTTTTTGCCATCGCCTTAGTCCTCCTTTATAAGGGAAGCCGGAAGCTTCCGCTTATTATTTAACTTACACTATCCTTCATTGGGCAGAAGCTTATTTATCCTCTTCATGAAGAGCCTTCTCCATGGCTTTCCATGCTAATGTCGCACATTTGATACGGGCAGGAAACTTACATACCCCCTGCAGGGCTTCGATATCGCCAAGATCTTCATCATCATCAATATCAATATCTTTTCCTTGCACCATATCAGAAAAAGTATGAGCAAGCTTTAATGCTTCCTCAACCGGTCTGCCTTTAATCGCATCTGTCATCATCGATGCTGATGACATAGAAATAGAGCAGCCTTCCCCTTCAAACTTTGCGTCCACGACGATATCATTTTCCACTTTCATCGTAAGTTGAATCCGGTCGCCGCAAGTCGGATTATTCATGTTAATCGTTAAACTTTCATCTTCAATGACGCCTCTGTTTCGAGGGTTTTTATAATGATCCATTATAACTTGTCTATAGAGGGTATCTAAATTATTAGAAGACATCGCTAAAATACTCCTTTGTTTTCACGAGTCCCTCCACAAGTCTATCGATATCCTCTTCTGAATTATACAGATAAAAGCTTGCCCGGGCAGTTGCTGATACATCAAGCCATTTCATTAACGGCTGTGCACAGTGATGGCCTGCTCTTACAGCAATTCCTTCTGCATCAAGGACAGTAGCAACATCATGTGGATGAACATCGGAAAGATTAAATGTCACAACCCCGGCCCGTTTCTCTGCTTCTTTCGGACCGTAGATCGAAATTCCTTCAATTGTAGACATTTTTTCAAGCGTGTAAGCAGCCAGCTTATGTTCATGCTCGAGGATATTGTCCAACCCAATCTCCTGTATAAAATCAATCGCTGCACCTAAGCCGATTGCTCCTGCAATAATCGGTGTGCCGCCTTCAAACTTCCATGGAAGCTCTTTCCATGAAGATTCGTAAAGTCCGACAAAATCGATCATTTCGCCGCCAAATTCAATTGGCTCCATATTTTCCAGAAGTTGTTTTTTACCATATAATACACCGATACCGGTAGGTCCGCACATTTTATGTCCTGAAAAACCAAGGAAATCACAATCTAAATCCTGTACATCAATTTTTAAGTGCGGCGCACCCTGTGCGGCATCAACAACCATTACAGCCCCATTTTCATGGGCAATCTTTGCAATTTCCTTAATTGGATTCATGACGCCAAGAACGTTTGAGACCATTGTCACTGCAACAAGCTTCGTATTTGGCGTGATCGTCGCTCTAACATCATCCAATGATAATGTACCATCTTCCTGAAGTGGAAAATACTTTAATGTCGCACCGGTATTTTTCGCTACTTGCTGCCAAGGAATTAAATTGCTGTGATGCTCCATATACGTAATGACAATTTCATCGCCTTCTTTAAGGTTAGCATTGCCATAGCTGGAAGCAACTAGATTTAATGCCGTTGTTGTTCCTCTCGTATAAACAATTTCTTCAATGGATTTAGCATTAATAAATTTTCTTATCTTTTCACGAGCACCTTCATAAGCGTCAGTTGCTCTTGTTCCAAGCGTATGAACACCACGGTGTACGTTTGAATTATCCTGACGGTAATAATTTGTAATCGCATCAATCACCTGAATCGGCTTTTGAGAAGTCGCAGCACTATCAAGATAGACTAATGGATGCCCATTTACTTCTTGATTTAAAATTGGGAACAATTGCTTGATTTCTTTAGTATTCATTACTGAACTTTCCTTTCAATAACTTCAACGAGTTGTTTTTTAACCCCTTCAATCGGCAATTGAGCTACAACTGGTGCTAAGAATCCATGAATTACAAGGCGTTCAGCTTCCTTTTGTGTAATTCCGCGGCTCATTAAATAATAAAGCTGTGTCGGATCAACGCGGCCAACTGATGCGGCATGTCCTGCGATTACATCGTCTTCATCAATTAGTAAAATTGGATTTGCATCCCCGCGTGCTTTTTCGCTTAACATCAGGATACGAGATTCCTGTTCAGCATTTGATTTAGAAGCACCGTGTTCAATTTTTCCAATCCCATTAAAAATCGTTGTCGCACTTTCCTTCAGCACACCACGTTTAAGGATGTTTGCTTCGGTATTACGGCCAAAATGAACAATCTTCGTTGTAAAGTTTTGAATTTGTTCGCCACGGCCGACAACAACTGATTTTGTATCGCCGCTTGAACCGTCTCCAATTAGATTTGTTGTCGTTTCAGAAATGGTATTCCCATCATTCATTAATCCAAGTGACCAGCCGATTCGTGCATCCTTTGCTGCCACACCGCGGCGGTTAACATAAGTCGTAACGCCTTTTGCCAGATTATCAACCGCTCCATACTGTACATGAGCATTTTGGTTTGCAATCACTTCTGAGACGATGTTAAAAACATTATCTTGTGATTCAACCGTTGAGATATAGTTTTCTACGTACGTAACTGAGCTATTATCCTCGGCAACAATTAACACATGGTTAAATACATTTGCCTCCGCATCATCATGTAAGAAGACAGCCTGAACTGGCTCTGTTAGTTCCACATTCTTTGGAACATATAAAAAAGCTCCTCCGTTTAACAGCGCTGCATGTAATGCAGTTAGTTTATGTTCATCAACCTTTACGGCATCCTTCATGAAGTACTTTTGCAGCAAATCGCCATGTTCACGGGCTGCTGTAAAGATATCCGTAAAAATAACACCTTTTTCCTGTAATTCCTTTGAAAGAGAGATCAGTGTTGGACGATTATTACGTTGAATATATAATGATTGATCATTTTCATTGACGTTAATTAATGATTTCACACTGTCAGGTAGTTCATCAAAGGAAGTGAAATCTTCACTTTTTATTATATGTTTATCAAACTGAGTAAAGTTCCATTTGTCAATTTTCGTTTTATCCGGCTTCGGCATTGGAAGATTCTCAGCCTGTTCAAGGGCATTTATACGCAGTTCTGTCAACCAGACAGGCTCGCCCATATCCTTTGAAAAAGAGCTGATATACTCTTTTTCAAAAGTTTTTTTCATTTCTGTTGTCATGATTAAATCCTCCTAACTTACGCTTCTTGACCGACTGTTTCGTCTTCGATTCCGAGCTCTTGTTTAATCCAGTCATAACCTTCTGCTTCTAAACGCTGTGCAAGCTCCGGACCGCCTGACATTACAACACGGCCCTGCATCATTACATGCACATAGTCAGGAGTGATATAGTTTAAAAGACGTTGATAGTGTGTAATAACTAAGCAGCCGAAATCTTCGCCGCGCATTTCGTTGATACCTTTTGAAACAACCTTTAATGCATCAATATCAAGTCCTGAATCAATTTCATCTAGGATCGCAATCTTTGGCTGAATCATCATTAATTGAAGGATTTCATTACGTTTCTTTTCTCCACCGGAGAATCCTTCATTTAAATAACGCTGTGCCATATTTGGATCCATATCAAGGAATTCCATTTTGCTGTCCATTTGACGAATAAATTTCATCAAGGAGATTTCATTGCCTTCGCCGCGTCGGCTGTTAATTGCCGAACGTAAAAACTCTGCGTTTGTTACACCGCTGATTTCACTTGGATACTGCATGGCAAGAAATAGACCTGCACGGGCACGTTCGTCAACTCCCATTTCCAAAACGTTTTGTCCATCCAGCGTAATACTTCCTTGTGTCACTTCATATTTTGGATGCCCCATAATGGCTGAAGATAAAGTAGATTTACCAGTACCATTCGGACCCATGATTGCATGGAATTCTCCGCCTTTTATTTCAAGGTTTACACCTTTTAAAATTTCTTTACCGTCAATAGAGACATGTAAGTCTTTAATCGTTAGTACAGATCCTGCCATAATTTTTTTACCCTCCAAAAAAAATAATTTGTATCTTGTCGGTTAGAAACCGGCTTTCTCAATTCTCAATCTATTCTCATTACAATCTTATACCAAATCATATTTGTTAGCAACATTTATGTAGTATTTACAAGCTTTTCAAACAAAACTATTTAGAAAGTCCGTTTAATCGCTATTGAGAATGGATTTAAGCTATTTTCAATTAGCTTTTTTAAAAAATAATTTTTTTATTTTTCCCATCACGGACTCACTACACACACCGCCGATTTAAAGTGATTTTTGTCATTTCCTTATCACTAGTATGCTGCATTAAGCCCGTTAGTATGATTTGGTGTTAGGCACCAAAAAAACCAGCGCATGTGGATGGCACTGGTTTATATATGCTTATTATACATGATTATGGTTATTTTATAAATGATGCTGCTTTTTAGCAAAGTTTTCAAAGATTTTTCTACTTTGGCTGTATTCTTGCTCACGTCGGTTTTCCACTTTCATTCTTTCTTTAGGTTTTTGGCAATAGACCTCGTAGCCAATTCCATGTGCATGATGCAAGGCTTTTTCCATTTCATGTGTATAATTCATATGCAAGCTGCTAATAGTCCTCAATCCCTTCGACAATATATGAGTTTGACGTCGCATGTGCTGTTTTATTATTTTTATATGCTACCATCCATGCTTAAAAACACTCAAACCCGAAAATAAACCATTTTCGGCTTTATCGCCTGTTTTTGGGTTATTGATACTTAGCATTCGACATTATTCTTAATTTCTCTACTATTTTCTTCAATTTTCACACCATTATAAAAAAATAAAAAGCCACAGCCCTCATATTTTAAGGGCAATGGCTTTACGCTTCGTTTTTTATTCAGATACTGGTACTACAGCACCGTCATATTTTTCTAAAATAAAATCTTGAATTTCCTTAGAGTGCAGCACTTCAACTAATGCTTTAATTTCTTCTTTATTTTCATCACCTTTGCGAACGGCAATAATGTTCACATATGGTGATTCTTTGTCTTCGATGGCAATTGAATCTTTAAGCGGATTTAAACCAGCATCGATGGCAAAGTTTGAGTTGATCAGAACGATGTCACCTTCATTATTATTAAAGATTTGCGGTAAAAGCTCTGCTGCATATTCTGTGTCAAATTCTAAATTCCTTGGATTTTCCACGATATCATCTATAGTAGCAGCTGTTTTATCAATGCCTTCTTTTAATGTGATTAAGCCTTCTTTTTCTAATAATGAAAGGACACGGCCATGGTCAGCTACAGAGTTACTGATAATAACCTTTGCATTTTCTGGTAAATCCTTTAATGATTTATATTTCTTTGAATAAATACCAATTGGCTCAATATGAATACCGCCAGCATTTGCAAATTCATAACCATTTTCTTTGATTTGTGTTTCGAAATAAGGAATATGCTGGAAATAGTTTGCATCAAGATCTCCTGAAGCTAACGCTTGGTTAGGAAGAACATAATCCTGGAATGTTTCAATTTGAAGTTCGATTCCTTTTTCCTCTAATAGCGGTTTTGCCTGTTCTAGAATCTCAGCATGCGGTACGTTGGATGCACCAACTACAAGTTTTTTCATTTCTTCTTTTGATTCTGCCGCAGAATCATCCTTCTTTTCTTCTGTTGCGCCGCCGCATGCAGCCAACACAAGAACGAATACTAACGTGAATAATGCTGTTAACCATTTTTTCATTATGACAACCCCTTTACCTTTTATCTATTTTATTAGTTATAATATCTCCAATAAATTGGATGATAAATACAATCACAAGTACAATAATAGTAGCCATTAACGTAACATCAAAACGGCTGCGCTGGAATCCTTCAAGATAGGCCAGGTTACCAAGACCGCCTGCCCCGATGACACCGGCCATAGCCGTAAATCCAACCAATGAAATGGCTGTAACAGTAATTCCTGAGATAAGTGCTGGAAGGGACTCTGGTATCAATACCTTCCAAATAATTGTAGTCGTTTTAGCCCCCATTGATCTCGCAGCTTCAATTACACCTTTATCAATTTCCCGAAGTCCAATTTCAACCATACGGGCATAAAAAGGGGCTGAGCCAATAATTAAGGCCGGTAATGCCGCATTTTCACCAATCATTGTCCCAAATACGAATTTGGTAAATGGAATCAAAAGAACAATCAGGATAATAAATGGAATAGAGCGGAATATATTGACCAATGCACTGATGACTTTATTTACCGTATAATTCTGCCAGAGATTCCCTTTTGCAGTTAAAAACAATAGTAAACCAAGAATAATACCAAGAATAAACGTTGCAAGGGTGGAAATCCCCGTCATATATAAGGTTTCTTTCGTTGCTTCCCACATTTTCACCCAATCAACATTCGGGAACCACTGATTAAGCATTCGAAATCACCTCCAGGCCCACTTGTTGAGAATCAATATAGTTAATAGCTTTTTCGATTTCACTTTCTTCTCCGTCTAAGTGGATAAACAGTGTACCATATGCACCGTTTTGTGTTTGTGAGACCTTCCCCTGCAGAATATTAATCGTAATTTCAAAGTTACGAATTAAATTCGTAATCAAAGGCTTCTCAGCACCCTCTCCAATAAAGGTGAGCTGAACAACCCTTCCGGAATGGTACTCTGTAAGCAGATGCTCAATCGTATCCTTTGTCTCCTCGGGTTCTGTCACCTGCTGGACAAATCGTTTTGTAATCGGCTGCTGCGGGTTTTTAAATACTTCTAAAACCGTGCCCATTTCGACAATTTTTCCTGCCTCCATAACAGCAACGCGGTGACAAATTTTACGAATCACATGCATTTCATGGGTGATTAACACAATGGTTAAACCAAGTCTTTTATTTATATCGACTAACAGGTCTAAAATTTGATCCGTTGTTTGCGGGTCAAGTGCTGATGTTGCTTCATCACATAATAATACCTTCGGGTTGTTCGCAAGTGCTCTGGCAATCCCAACCCTTTGCTTTTGACCGCCGCTCAGCTGTGATGGGTACGAATCTTCTCTTCCTTGAAGGCCGACAAGCTGGATCAGCTCGTCCACTCGCTTCATTCGTTTTTCTTTCGGTACGCCGGCAATTTCAAGTGGGAAAGAAATATTTTCTCTTACCGTTCTCGACCAAAGTAAGTTAAAGTGTTGGAAAATCATACTGATTTCCTGGCGTGCTTCCCTTAATTTAGCTCCTTTTATATGAGAAACTCGGTTTTCTGCCACCGTTACAGAGCCTTCAGAAGGAAGCTCAAGTCCGTTTAACATTCGAATCAATGTACTTTTTCCCGCGCCGCTGTAACCGATCACGCCAAATATCTCGCCGTCTTTTACCTCAAGGTTAACGTCCGTAACAGCTGTTACTTTTCCCTGCTTCGTGGAGAAAACTTTTTTTACGTTTTTGATTGAAATCATCTTGATTTCACCCCTTACTATCCATATGTTATCCAATACAGTCTTACTGGAAATGAGTTAAAAAAATGCCTATATACTAATAAATGCCTTTCTGCATGTGAGCAGAAAGGCATAAGGATGTGCTGCCTTTCTCTCATCTGTCAAAGCATAATGCTTTGTGTGAATTGGCACCATGTCAATTGACATTGACGGTTGCCGGGTTTCATCGGGCACATCCCTCCACCTCTCTTGATAAGAGCAAACATGTATATTTAATTACATTCATGTCAAGCATTTTTACTTTAACGTATTTTGAGAATTACGAGAGTTATCGTACCATAGATAGTAAGGAGTGTCAATATAATAATTTATTTTAATATATTAATATTCTGTCAATATCGCCTTATAAAAGGCCCCGCTATAGGGTTTATTGCACTCTCTTAAAATTATTTCAGTAAACTGAAAGTTTTATAGAGAAGACTCTCCAGTTGCTTTAAAGATCGCTTGTTCTAAATCTTCGATTAAATCCTCTACATTTTCAATTCCAACAGAAAGACGGATTAAATCCTCTGTTACGCCGGCAGCAGCCAATCCTTCTGCATCAAGTTGCTGGTGCGTTGTACTCGCCGGATGAATGATGAGGCTCTTTGCATCCCCGACATTAGCAACATGTGCCCATAGTTCGATATTATTGATCAAATTAGCTCCAGCTTCTCTGCCGCCTTTAATTCCAAATACGATCATAGAGCCTGCACCTTTTGGTAAATATTTTTCCACATGCGCCTTATCAGGGCTGTTATCACTGCCAGGATACAGAACCCAGCTGACTGCAGGATGATTTTCTAAATATTGGACAACCTTTACTGCATTTGCCACATGTTCCTTCATTCTGACATGAAGCGTTTCAAGACCTAATACGAAATAAAAGGCATTTTGCGGGCTAAGCGCAGGGCCCATATCACGAAGAAGCTGAACACGCGCTTTTGTAATATAAGCGGCAGCACCAATAGCTTCACTATACACTAGGCCATGATAGCTTTCATCCGGCTCTGTAAATCCAGGAAACTTCGGTGAGTTCCAGTCAAACTTACCAGCATCAACAATGATTCCGCCAGTTGTTGTACCGTTTCCTAATAACCATTTGGTTGCAGAATGTACCACAATATCTGCACCAAATTCAATCGGACGGCACAAATATGGTGTAGCAAATGTATTATCAATAATAAGCGGCACGCCTGCTTCATGAGCAATTTCAGCCACTTTTTCAATATCAAGCACCTTCAGGCTTGGATTACCGATCGTTTCAGCAAAAACAGCCTTTGTTTTCCCTGTTATCGCAGAGCGGAAATTCTCCGGGTCTTCAGGATTGACAAAATGGACATGAATACCATATTTAGGTAGTGTAACAGCAAATAAATTATATGTACCGCCGTAAAGGTTTGAGGCTGCGACGATTTCATCCCCTGCTTCAGCAATGTTTAAAATAGCCAGTGTAATGGCTGCCATTCCGCTGGCTGTCGCAAGTGCACCGATACCGCCTTCTAATAGAGCGACTCTTTCTTCAAAAACCGTTACTGTCGGGTTATGAATACGAGTATAGATATAGCCAGGCTCTGCTAATCCAAATAAATTTGCGGCATGTTCTGTATTTTTAAATTGATAGGCATTATTTTGATAAATTGGTACAACCCTTGCACCTGTAACTGGATCTGGCTGCAGGCCACCATGGACCCCTAATGTTTCTAAACGATACTTTTTTTCATTAGCTGACATCTTTATCTCTCCTTTTGTTTATTTACTTTTAGAAGATATAAAAAAAACCTTCTTTTCACAGGAAGAAGGGTTTTCGTCATCTCTTCTTATCTGTCAGAGTCAATACTCTGCTGGATTTAGCACCGTGTTTCCCCGGTTGCTGGGCTTCATCGGGCCAGTCCCTCCACCGCTCTTGATAAGATACTATTAAATTAATTAGTGAAATATTATCATGATTTATAATTATTAGTCAATTTATTTATCGAGTTTCTGGTAAAGATTGTGAATAATTTATGTCTGGTTTTGCAAGAAAAAACAGTGACTCCAGCAATAAAAGCTCACGAAAAGAAAAAGTTGCTGCAGCTGCTTTATGTTTTACCGCTTCCCTTAGTTTTCTTTCGCCTGAAAGAATAGACTGTAAAACGTCAGCCTGCAATTCGATTCTTTTTAACACTGAAGGATCCTGCATTTCATCATCAAGGAAAATAACGCCGTTCTCAACCTTCACATAAATGATGTCCTTTTCCGTTTTCACTACAAAGGAGAAAACGACACCTTTCAAAAGCAGACGTACTGCTTGTTTTCGGTTCACTTCTTCAAGCCAACCCTTAATCAGACCTACCATTCTGAACCACCCACCCAGCTTCACTGCACTTTACGTATATATTCACTGATTCGGCGGGTGATTCCTGCTTTTGTAACATGATTATTCTCCACTTATTTTTTCAAAAAACAACATTTCTATAATATTACTCAAAAAAAGGAGAAGGAAGCAGCCTCCAAAGCTTACTTCCCTCTCACAAGTAGCATAACTAAAAAAAGGCTTTGATTCTCTCAATTAAAAAAGGAACCGATTGAAAAGCATACATTTTATCAGCCATGCTGCCATTTTCTAAAAAAACGAGACATGGAACACTTTCCACTTCCCATTTCTCCGCGAGCTGCGGCATATAATTTAAATTGATTTTACCAAACTTTGTATCAGGTAAAATTTCCGCTGCAACCGTAAGCATTTTCCCTGCAACCTGGCAAGTTCCACAAAAAGGTGTATATAGATAAATTAAGCCTGAGCCTTGTTGATGAATAAAACCTTCGAGTTCCTCTCTGCTCCATTCTTTCATATGATTAACCTCTGTCTAAGTATTGGGTGTGAACCTCAATATTGGCCGCTATTAATACGGCTGCCAAATGAAACTCCGGCGCTGATGCTACTTCCCGGTACATTTTATCAATATAGAGATGCTCTGCACGTGGAAATTCCCGCTTTAATTTCTTGCGAAGCTTTTCGCCAGCATCATCTGCGTCCACTAATACATAGACATCCTTATCGTATAATGTATCAACCCATTCATCTAATAGTGTAGCGCTAATTGTTCCATTTGTACAAATGATCTCAATCGGTTCTTTGACAATTGTTTTCACTTTTCTTTTATCCGTAGTCCCCTCAACAATAATTACTTTATCATAGCCTAAAATTCTCATTTCCCCCTTTAAATACAGAATGCGCCCAATAGGCGCATTCTCCCGAATTTTAGTCTTCTTTCGTCATTTCTTCATACTGCTCCGCAGTCATCAGCTTGTCAATTTCTGACAAATCAGAAGGCTCAATCACAACCATCCAAGCCTTTTCATAAGGGGATTCATTTACAAATTGCGGATCATCTGCTAATCCTTCGTTTACTTCAACCACTTTTCCGCTTACAGGAGCGTAAAGTTCTGAAACTGTTTTAACAGATTCTACACTGCCAAACGGCTCATTAACTGTTAATTCATCTCCTACTTCAGGAAGCTCGACAAATACAATATCACCAAGTTCATGCTGCGCAAACTCTGTAATGCCAACACGCACTTTATCTCCCTCAACTTTTACCCACTCATGTTCTTCGGAATAACGTAATTCTTTTGGTGCGTTCATTCTTTTCCCTCCAGCTGTTATGATTTAATTAAACCCATGTCTCAGAAAATTGCTCTTCTTTGAAACCAACGGTTACTTTTTCAGAGTCCGTTACAATTGGGCGTTTAATTAACATTCCATCAGATGCTAATAAATCAAGCAATTCTGCTTCAGACGCTTCTTTTATGCGATCCTTCATACCTAATTCACGATATTTTTGACCACTAGTATTAAAGAATTTTTTAATATCCAGTCCGCTTTTATTGACCATATTTTCAAGTTCGGTCCGTGATGGCGGATTTTCTACAATATGTATTTCATCATACTTAATTTCGTGGTCATCAAGCCACTTTTTTGCTTTTCTGCATGTACCGCATTTTGGATACCAATAAAACGAAAGTGCCAACTCATCACCTCATATCTAGCTTGTCCAAATCCAAGAATATTTTAACACACATTTCTGTACGACCTTTAAAGGTCTCTTTAGACCTTATAATTTTATTCTACTTTTCCTTACAATATCCTCTAAAGAATTGAAAAATTATCACAAGAAAATATATCTGATCCTCCTCCCCCTAACGAATATGGGGTTTCTTGTACGGAAAGTTATGTAAAATTATTTTAGGCGAAACCATCAGCAGGAAAATACCTGCTGATGGAATTTAGGTGTTATACAATATAACGCTCTGCATCAATTAATTTCCCGGCTGCCTCTCTTTTCTTTGCAATAATATTAAGCGGAGTATGGCGGGTAAACTTGCGAAGAGCAGATAACATCATCCGAAGAGTGTCTCCTTGTTCAATGGCAATCAGTGTTTCCTTTGCATCTTGTTCAATTTTCTGGAAGGCTTCCTGACAAAAGATTTGCGTATAAATTAGCTTTTGGCTGTTTTTATCCGTTCCCGCTTTATTTATCGCTTTTTCTGTCCGTAAAACAGTGGATTCCATCGCAAATATATTAGAAATAATATCAGCTATATTTACTAATATCTCCTGCTCTTTTTCTAATGCTTCCCCGTATTTTTGCACGGCCAGCCCTAATGCTAAGAGACCGATCTTTTTGACGTTGGCAACTAAATACTTTTCCTGCTCAAGCGGTTCATCTCCTGGTTCTGACGGCATAAACATCATTAATTCTTCCTGCAGGCTTTGTGCTTTTTGTAGAAGCGCAAGCTCCCCCTTAACAGCCTTGCGTAAAATCGTACCCGGTATCAACAGACGATTAATTTCATTCGTTCCTTCAAAAATCCGATTGATTCTCGAATCACGATAAATCCGTTCAATTTCATATTCCTGCATATATCCATAGCCGCCGTGAAGCTGGACACCTTCATCTGCAATATAATCCAGCATCTCAGAAGCAAACACTTTATTTATTGAGCACTCGATAGCATATTCGGCGATGGATTTGGCAACCGCCCTACCGTCATTGACTTCCTTTGGTGTCAGTCTGCTCATTCGATCCTCAAATAATCCGACAGTTCGGTAAACAGAGCTTTCAGCGGCATATAATTTGGCTGCCATGGATGCTAGTTTTTCCTTTGTTAACGGAAACTTCGAGAGCAGCTGTTTAAATTGCTGACGCTGATTCGTATACTGAACCGTTACTTCAAATGCCCTTTTCGCCGCACCAACGGCCCCAACCCCGAGCTTATAGCGGCCGATATTGAGAATATTAAAGGCAATCACATGACCTTTCCCATATTCGCCGAGAAGGTTTTCCTTTGGAACTAGTGCATCTTGAAAAATCAGTGTTCTTGTCGAGGATCCTTTGATTCCCATCTTTTTTTCTTCTGAGCCTGTCGAAACTCCCGGATAATCTCTTTCAACAATGAAAGCAGAAAAGTGCTGGCCGTCAATTTTAGCGTAGACAATAAAGATATCAGCAAAGCCTGAGTTGGTTATCCATTGCTTCTCGCCGTTTAAAATATAATGGGTTCCTTCCTTATTCAGCCTTGCACTTGTTTTGGCCCCAAGTGCATCTGAACCAGAACCCGGCTCCGTCAGGGCATACGCGGAAATTTTCTCACCTGTTGCCAATAAAGGTAAGTATCTTTGTTTTTGCTCTTCATTCCCGAATAACACAATTGGCAGTGTGCCGATCCCGACATGTGCCCCGTGTGTAATAGAAAAAGCACCTGCTCTTGCCAGCTTTTCCGCAATTAAGGCAGAGCTTACTTTATCAAGCCCTAAGCCGCCATATTCCTCAGGTACATCTGCAGCCAATAACCCCAGCTCGCCGGCCTGCTGCAGGAGTTTTACAGACTTTTCAAATTCATGATTTTCAATAGCCTCCACCTCTGGCATAACCTGATTCACCACAAATTCCTCTGTT
The DNA here is from genome assembly GCF_036670025.1 of Niallia oryzisoli. Lineage (NCBI taxonomy): Bacteria > Bacillati > Bacillota > Bacilli > Caryophanales > Bacillaceae > Niallia > Niallia oryzisoli. The sequence continues at coordinate 4,907,875 of NZ_CP137640.1, forward strand.
GTTTTCGCTATCAATTTATGCTCATCACTATAATCATCAGGCGTATATACTTGATCACAGGAAACATCCTCGATTAAAAAGCCTCCACCCTTTGGAGCTGTATTCGTTTTATTAGGCATGCTGTTTCCCCCTTCCTTAGATTAGTTCAAATACTCCGGCAGCACCCATTCCTCCGCCGATACACATGGTGACAATGCCAAACTGCACCTGCCTCCGCTTCATTTCATGCAAAAGCGTCAATGTCAATTTTGTTCCTGTACAGCCAAGTGGATGTCCTAACGCAATGGCACCGCCGTTCACATTCACTTTTTCTTCATCAAAACCAAGTTCACGGATGACCTGCAGCGACTGGGATGCAAAGGCTTCATTTAATTCAATTAAACCGATATCAGAAAGCTCCAACCCGGCAAGCTTTAAGGCTTTCGGTACTGCGGCAACTGGACCAATGCCCATGATTTCCGGAGGAACCCCCCCTACGGCAAACGACCTGAGCTTTGCCAGCGGCTGCAAGCCTAATGATTTGGCCTTTTCATGGTCCATAACCATCACGGCGGCAGCCCCATCACTCATTTGCGAAGCATTGCCTGCTGTAACGGTTCCATTAACCGAAAAGGAAGGACGCAGTTTTGCCAATGCTGCCAGGTTGGTATCAGGCCGAACCCCTTCATCTTCATGAAATGTGATGGTCGTTTCCTTCAGCTTATAATTGCTGCTAATAGAGCGGACAGGAACCTCCACCGGTACAATTTCATCGACAAATTTGCCTTCCGAAATCGCCTTGGCTGCTTTTTGATGACTTCCAACGGCAAATTGATCCTGATCTTCTCTTGAGATTCCGAACTTTTCCGCTACTTTCTCGGCTGTATGCCCCATGCTCATGTAATATTGAGGTGCTTCTTCAGCCAATTTGACATTCGGGCGAACAACATGACCCATCATTGGTACAAGACTCATCGATTCGGCGCCGCCGGCAATAATCGTATCCGCATGTCCCAGCATAATTCTTTCGGCACCATAGGCAATTGACTGCAGGCCTGACGAGCAGTAACGGTTAATCGTAATTGCAGGTACTGTATACGGCAGACCTGCAAGCGCTCCGATATTTCGGGCCATATTCATTCCCTGCTCTGCTTCAGGCATGGCACAGCCAATAACCAAATCATCAATATTTCCTTCATACCCTCCGGCCCGCTTTAACGTTTCTTTTACCACAAGTGCTCCTAAATCATCCGGTCGAACGGTTGCTAGCGTTCCTTTTTTTGCCTTTCCAACCGGAGTTCGGGCTCCGGCTACAATGACCGCTTCATTCATATCTGTCTCTCCTTCCCTTTTTCTGTGCCCATTGCCATCTTTTGCACTATTGTTAATTTCGAAGCGGCTTTCCTTTTAGAAGCATATGCTGCATGCGTTCTTGAGACTTTCGTTCCGCTATGAGGCTTAAAAAGGCTTCTTTTTCCAGCTGGAGCAAATACTCTTCCTCCACATTTGTTCCGTACGGCACCCTTCCTCCTGCAATCACATAGGCAAGCTTTTTTGCTATTTTCAAATCATGATCCGAAATGTAACCGGATGTTCTCATCGCCTGTGCTCCCAGTAAAAGGGCTGCATAGCCAGTTTCACCGACAACGGGAATTTTTTGTTTAAGCGGCGGTTTATAGCCTTTTTCGGAAAGAGACAGTACGGCTTGCTTGGCATCATAAAGAAGAAAGTCGTCATTGACACTGATTCCATCATTCTCATTTAAAAAGCCTCTTTCTCGCGCCTCTATGCCTGATGTAGAGACCTTTGCCAGGGCAATCGTTTCGAATACTTGATTGGCTACCTTTTGTAAGTCAATTTCAACCTCTTCTGGAATGGAATGGAGATGTTTTAAATAAAGCTCTTTATTTCCCCCGCCGCCTGGAATAAGACCAACACCAGTTTCAACAAGTCCGATATAGGTTTCCATTGAAGCCTGGATCCGAGCTGCCGGTAAACAAACCTCCGCCCCGCCGCCAAGTGTCATCGCAAATGGCGCGGCTACAACAGGCTTTGTGCTGTATTTAATTTTCATCATTGTTTGTTGAAAGGATGACACAATCCACTCTAATTCAAATAATGAATCGTCCTGCGCCTCCATCAGAATCATCGCTAAATTGGCGCCGACACAAAAGTTCTTTCCCTGATTCCCAATAACAAGCCCTTTATAATGCATCTCCACTTCATCAACAGCGAAATTGATCATTTGTAAAATATCAGGTCCAATAGCGTTATTCTGCGAGTGGAATTCAAGCAAGGCAACACCGTCGCCAATGTCGATTAAGCTGGCACCACTGTTCTTTTTGATCACGCCTTTTTGCTGCTTGATTTTTGCCAGGTTGAGAATCTTTGGATTTTCCTTAATTGGGCGGTATTCTCCGTTATGATAAAAATGCCGGTTACCGTTTTCTTCTTTATAAAAAGATGTACAGCCCTTTTGCAGCATTTCCTTAACTAAATCGGGAATGCTTGCATTTGCAGCTTGAAGCCTTTGAATCGATTCCTCGAGACCGATGCTGTCCCATAGCTCAAACGGCCCTTGCGACCAGCCAAATCCCCATTTCATAGCCTGGTCAATCGAAACAATATCATCGGCAATCTCACCGTGCAGCTCGGCAGAATAGAGCAGGACGGGTATCAGAATATTCCATAACAGCTTTCCAGCACGGTCCTCACTAGATAGGAGCATTTTCATTTTATTATCGATGTTTTTTTCCTGTTTACTGCGTTCAACAGCGTCTGTTATTAATTTTTTCCGCGGCATATATTCCAATGTAGCTGGATCCAGCTCAAGGATTTCCTTCCCTTTTTTCAAGTAAAAACCCTGCCCTGATTTGCTGCCTAACCAACCATTTTGCAGCATGCTTTTCATAAAAGAGGGAATTTCAAATACCTGCTTTTCATGGCCTTCGGTTTGCTGATAAACGGTATTGGCAACATGGGCAAAGGTATCAAGTCCAACGACATCAAGCGTTCGGAACGTGGCACTTTTGGGCCGGCCGATCAAGGGACCTGTAACAGAATCCACTTCCCCGACACTATAATCGCCGTTTAACATTTCTTTCACTGTAACAAGCAGCCCATACGTTCCAATCCGGTTCGCAATAAAGTTGGGGGTATCCTTTGCAATGACCACACCTTTACCAAGCCGCTCCTCCCCGAATTGTTTCATAAACGTTACTACATCCGAGTTTGTATCCTTTATTGGAATCACTTCAAGCAGCTTTAAATAGCGGGGCGGGTTAAAAAAGTGGGTTCCGAGAAAATGCTTTTTGAAATCAGCTGAGCGCCCTTCCGCCATGGCTTCGACGGAAATTCCGGAAGTATTGGAACTGACAATACTTCCAGGTCTTCGATATTGATCAACCTTTGTTAAAAGCTGCTTTTTAATATCAAGGTTCTCGACTACCACCTCGATGATCCAATCCGCCTCATTTAAACGGTGCAGATCATCTTTTAAATTACCAGCTTCAAGAAGAGAAAGATTTTTTACCGATGTTAACGGTGCAGGCTTTTGTTTTAAGAGCTTTTGCAGCGATTGTTCACTTATCCTGTTGCGGACTTGTTTATCTTCAAGTGTTAAGCCGATCGCTTTTTCACTATCCGTTAATTGAGATGGAACGATATCGAGCAGCAGTGTCGGAATCCCAATATTAGCGAGGTGGGCCGCTATTCCCGAGCCCATTACGCCTGATCCGAGGACTGCTGCTTTTCGAATCGATTGAATCATTGTTAAAGCCCTCCTTTTGAATGAATGAATCTACTTTTTGAGGGGGAAAAATCTTGGTGAAAGTTTTGTTTTACTTATAAAATATATTGAATTTTTGAACAATCATTCCGGAAAATAAAGAAAAAAATGCCCTGCAAGGAATTTTACATAAAAGGTTAAGCTAAGCATGGAGGTGAAACCCATGGTAAAAAGAGTGAAGAATCCATCAAGAGCAGCAGTTAGTGCAGCAAGCATTAAAGGGAATGCTGGACCAGGTGGAGAGTACAATGACCGCGATAAAGTAAACAGTCAAAATAATCAATATAAGAAGTAGTCATTAACGAAATTAAAGGAGGATTGAACATGCAGCAGCAATCAAACATGAATATGAATACACAAAATCAAGGCATCTTGTATCAACAACCGCCAGCGGTCATTTCAACAAAAGACACCTTATATTTAACGGATATGCTTTCATGGAATCTATTGGCAATGAAAAAGGCTCATTTTTTTGCTCAGCAATGTCAAGACCCTGAAATTGCGTCCGAGCTGGAACGCTGCGGTCAAATGCACCAGCGTCATTACGAAAGAATCCTTTCCCATTTGAACGTTCAAAATCAACAACAACAACCGTCGAATAACGGAATGATGTAATTACTTTTTCGGAGGTGTACAACGTGAATCAAAACCAAAATCAAAGCGGACAAAGTCAAACAATCGCAAATCCTAAAACAACGAAATTACAGAAAACACCACAAATGAATGACCGCGATTTCTTGAACGATGCATTAGCAACGGAAAAATATATAACCAATAATTATAGCATTGCGCTAAATGAGGCCAGTCACGAAGCGCTATATCAAGACCTTTTGTCTATTTGTACGGAAGCGCAAAATGAACAACGTCAGCTCTATAATCTCATGTTCAAAAAAGGCTGGTACAAGCTTGAGCAGGAAGATCAGCAAAAGCTCCAGCAAAAACATCAGCAATTCTATAATTACACCACCACCCAATTCCCTTATGGAGGCGGGCAGCTGCAATAATACAAAAGCCGCTTTGAACAATTCAAAGCGGCTTTTGTTAATCCGTAGTTGAAAACATATATTTTTTATAATGATAGCGGATCGAGAATATCAGTCCGAGCGCCAGCATATTTCCCATTAACGAGCTGCCTCCATAGCTGATAAACGAAAGTGGAATCCCGGTAATTGGCAAGAGTCCGATTGTCATGCCGATATTTTGAAATACGTGGAACGTAATCATACTGATGACACCGACACAAATGTATGAATAGAAGTGATTCTTCGTTTCCATGCCCACTTTTGTAATATGATAAATCAGCAAAAAGAATAAGCTGACTAAAATACTTGCCCCAATAAAGCCAAACTCTTCCCCTACAACACTAAAGATAAAATCGGTATGACTTTCCGGCAGGTACACGTCTCTTGTTCCGAAGCCTTTTCCCGACGTTTCACCGGACCCAATCGCCAGTAAGGAGCGGGTAAGCTGGAAACCTGTTGAACTTTGGTAATTATAAGGATCAATCCATGAATAGATCCGCCCGAATTGATACTCTTTAACCCCAAGATATTTTTCCAGTATCTCGGGCTTCCAAAGGACAAAATAGAAAATAACCGTAATGAGGGCAGCAGCACTGCCGAATATCGTAACAAGTATTTTCCATGAAATTCCGGAAATAAACAGCATGCCTAGTAATATTGCCATCAGTACAAGCGATGTTCCTAAATCAGGCTGCTGCATCACCAATAGCAACGGCAGCATTGTCACAAATCCAAGCTTCAATAAAAGCCATAAATCGGTCTGGATCGTTTTTAACAAATACTTTTGATGGTGCTCCACGATCACACGGGCAAGCGCCAGAATGAGGAACACTTTAAAAAATTCCGATGGCTGCAAGGATCCCATTCCCGGAACTTTATACCAGCTTTTTGCACCATTAATGACCGGGGCAATACTGTCCGGGGCCACAATCAGAAAGGCTAATAAGAAGTTCCCAAAGCCATACGCATACCATGAAAGCTTCTTAAGCTGATCAGAATCGAGTGTGATGACAGCGGCAATAATCCCCGATCCGACAATATACCAAACGATTTGCTTTAATAAGAAGTTTTCACCGTATTGCCCTGTCTTTTGGGCACTGTAAATGGAAATACAGCTGGCTAGGCATAATAGTAGTAATATAAGGACAAGACTGAAGTCTAGTCTTGATGTAGATTGTTTATTTGTCATGCTTCTTCACCTTCTAAGGAGCTGCTTTAAAATAACAGTCCATTCATTATCACTTTCAATTCTTCATTATATTTTTATTTTCGACAAATCTCAACAAAATCATTGATAATGGATAATATTACACTCCATCACTCCATCATTTTACCTATACTTTATGAAAATTTAATGAACATAATATGAACGAATGATCATTACCCTAACAAAACTAAACAAAACTAAACAAAACCAATTGTTTTTAGACAAAACAATATGATAAACTTTTTTTTGCATGCGTCCCAAAGACATAATGTTATATTTAGTAAGAAAGGAGATGCCCATGAATGAAATATATACTCCTGATGAAGTAGCCAAGCTGTTTAAAATATCAAAACATACTGTCTATGAATTGATTAAACGCGGGGAGCTTCGTGCCTTTAAGGTTGGAAATAAAATGCGGATTGAGCAGAATGAAGTCAATCGATATAAACAAGAGATGGAAACAGCACCCGCTCCGAAACCAGCCGCAGCCCATGCGATTCGTCTTGCCGGCAGCCATGATTTTCTCATCGAGCATTTAGTTAAATATGCAGCACGGCAAACACAAGGTTTATCGATCCACCCTACATATGTTGGCAGTCTTGAAGGACTGATGATGTTATATCGAAATAGTTGTGATGCAGCTGCCATACACTTATTAGACCCTTCTTCAAAGGAGTATAACATTCCTTTTATCAAACAGCTTTTTGTCCATGAGCCGATCACGGTTATGCGGTTTGCTTCGAGAGTCCAGGGCTTTATTGTCGCAAAAGGGAATCCCAAAAACATAAAAAGCTTTCACGATCTAACAAGGGAAGACGTCGTTTTTGTTAATCGGCAAAAAGGGTCTGGTACCCGCTACTTAATCGATTATCATTTAGCCGAAGAAGGAATTGATCCTCAAGTCATACATGGCTATGACAATGAGGAATGGACTCATTCTGCAACGGCATCACTTGTTAACGGAGGAAAAGCAGACGCTGCTTTTGGCATACAATCGGCAACAGAAAATCTCCAATTAGATTTTATTCCTGTCATGAAGGAACAATTCGATCTTGTTTTCCGGTGGACAGAGCAAAATCAAGCGACATTAAAGCAATTCATCGATATGCTTACCGACACAGCGTTTACTGATAGTATGCAGAATAAAGCGGGCTATGATGTATCTGAGTTTGGAACTATTATTTACGACCATAGATTAAGGAGCTAGAACCATGAAAAAATTCAATCGATTTTTAGCAGTAAGTCTCTTCGCTTTGTTATTGTTGGTTTTAGGGGCTTGCGGAAATAACAATGATGCGGCAGATAAAACAACTGACAACAAGGATAACCAAACTGAGCAGGCTGCAGATACGAAAGAAAAGGCTGAAACAAAGGATCTTATTTTAGCAACGACAACGAGTACACAGGACACAGGTTTATTAGACGAACTGATTATCCCGATGTTTGAAGAACAAAATCCAAATATTAATGTAAAAACCATTGCTGTTGGTACAGGACAGGCGTTAGAAATGGGTACAAAAGGTGAAGCAGATGTATTGCTTGTTCATGCCCCTGCTTCAGAAGAAGAAATTGTTGCAAGCGGCGATGCGATTAACCGTCAGCTTGTGATGCATAATGATTTTATCATCGTCGGACCTAAGGATGACCCTGCTGGAATTAAAGGATTAGCGATTTCAGAGGCTTTTGCAAAAATCATGAGTGAAAATGCGGTCTTTGTTTCAAGAGGCGATGACTCTGGTACACATAAAAAAGAGCTTGAAGTATGGAAAAAAGCGAACTTAACACCTACTGATAACGCATCCTATCTTCAAACAGGACAAGGAATGGGTGCTACATTACAAATCGCCAATGAAAAGAGCGGCTATACTTTAACTGACAGAGGAACTTGGTTAGCGCAGGAAAAGAATTTAACAAACCTACAAATTTCTGTTGAAGGTGATGAGGAATTAAAAAATATTTACCATGTGATGCAGGTAAATCCTGAAAAGCATGATAAAGTATACGCAGAGGGCGCAGAGAAATTTGTTGACTTTATGATCAATAATGATACACAAAAAGCTATCGGAGAATTCGGCAAGGACAAATATGGTCAAGCCTTGTTCTTCCCGGATGCTAAATAATAGAGATATAATAAATAAAGGATGGCGGTAAGTCTATAATACTTACCGCCACCCTTTTATTTACGAAAGAGTAGGAAGTTGGTTGGTTGAATGGATCTTATTATAGAAGGTTTATTAAAAGCAGTTGAATTGATTACATCTGGGGACAAGGGTATTTTTGAGGTTAGTTTTCTCACCCTCCGTGTATCCTTTACAGCTATCCTTATCAGCACAATCATTGGCATTCCGATTGGAATTGTTTTAGGGCTGGCGCGGTTTAAAGGAAGAAAACTCATTCTCGCCTTTATCAATATTGGCATGGGACTGCCTCCCGTCATCGCCGGTCTGACGATTACGATGCTGCTGTGGCGTTCAGGCCGATTTGGAGACTACGCCCTATTATATACTCCGACAGCGATCATTTTGGCGCAAATCCTGGTTTCCCTTCCAATTGTAACTGGGTTAACAAGCTCCTCTTTTCAGCAAATCAATGATAAAATGCTCCTGCAGATTAAAGCACTTGGAGCGACAAAACTACAAACCTTATTCATTTTATTAAAAGAGATGCGGATTGCCTTATTGGCCGCGATTATGGCCGGTTTTGGCCGTGTGATTGCAGAGGTCGGTGCCGCCATGATGGTAGGGGGCAATATTTTAGGCGAAACACGAATCTTAACAACCTCCATTATGATGGAGGTTTCAAAAGGAAATTTCGATATTGCCATTGCCCTTTCCTTTATTTTAATGGCGCTGGCCTTCTTGATCACGTTCAGTCTAACCTCGCTGCAGCAAAGGAGGCGGATGGAATGACGGAAATGATCAGAGCAGAAAAGCTTGAATTTCAAGTACCAAGCCGAAACATCCTTTCGATTCCAGAGCTTGTGATTGAAAAAGGACATGTATATGGAATCATGGGTCCAAACGGGGCTGGAAAAAGCACCCTGCTTAAGCTCCTTTCCCTGTTAGAGGCTCCTACTAACGGAACGATTTATTTTCACGGGGAAAAGGTTTCTGCCCAGACGGTTACCCTTGATCAGCGGAGAAAAATTGCTATTGCCCTTCAGCAATCGCTGCTGCTTGATTCGACCGTTTTTCAAAATATTGCCGTCGGGCTCAAGATTAGAAAGCAGCCGCGGAAAGTGATTAAGGCAAAGGTGTTTGAATGGATGGAAAAGTTTAATATTGCCCACTTGGCCGATAAGCATGCATACAAGCTGTCTGGCGGGGAATCACAGCGGGTTAATTTAGCAAGGGCCATGATTCTTGAGCCTGAGCTGCTCTGCCTGGACGAGCCGTTTTCCGCACTAGACTTTCCAACCAAAATGAAGCTAGTTGAGGATTTTAAATCCATTTTAACAACGTCAGGCACAACCGTTTTATTTGTTAGTCATGATTTACTTGAGGTTAAATCATTAACAAATGAATTATTTATCTTAATGAACGGTGAATTGCAGCAGCACGGCTCCACAGAGGATGTCATAGCCAATCCAAATGCATCCACTCAATCCTTCATCAATGAATGGAAAAGCTATTTAACCTTATAATTAAGGCTTTGTTAAAGCAGAATATTGATTTATTGTAAGCAGGTTGATTGTAGTGGAAGGCACGAAGACTCCTCGAAAATTCTATCGAATTTTCTCGTGCGTGGGCGGATTCGAGGAAGTAATTCAATGTCCTGAGGGAGAAGCGGGATAGGAGTGATCCTGCTGAAACAAAGTGTCGAGGAGGCTCGGCGGTCGCCCTAAGGTGCGCGAAGTGCCTGGAACGGAAATCAACAACTATGTTAAACATAACCATAATTAAAAAGAAGCCGTATGATTCAGTCATACGGCTTTAAAAAAAATATAGGAGGTTTTGGGTTTAACGGTAAGGACAAACTTAAGTTGTCCTTTACTATTACATATGAAGCTTGTTCACTATTTGTACAGGCGTTTCACCAATATTTGAAAAAAGGGCTTTAACAGGACTAAGCAATAAATAGCTTTGTATAAAAATCGCTCATATGGGTCACACTTATAATAAGTGTAAACCCCCCTTTAACCTCCTATTAATGGAGGTCTTTTTTCATTTTAGACCTCCCACTCTATTTACTCCATCACTTACCGCTGATATCCATTCAATTGAGGCAGCTGCGGCAGCCATCTTTTCATGTAAACATCAGCAATCCTATTTAATAGCCAGACCGGCATTTTCTTTGGGCAGAGACCTTTATTATAGTATTTATAAAAGACCTTTTTTAAATCGTCCCATTGATGACAATCTTTTTTTTGTCCAAAGCGGGCTACATCAATAAGCTTAATTTCACCTTCCCTGGTTAAAAGGATATTTCTCAAGTGGATATCAGAAGGATTTAAGCCTCTTTGCCTTGCCAGGAACAGGGCATGATCAACCGCTTCAATATGCTGCGGATAAATGATATGCCCCTTACTTAAGCAGTCAAAAAAAGTAACTCCGCGCAGATAATCAATGACTAAATAATTTTCACCTGCATCATACAAGGAGGGATAATAATCCATTCCCTGCAGGACCCGATAAATTCTTGCTTCTTCCTTTGCGATCGCAGTAAAAGGAGGGAAAAAAACTTTAATCACTTTTTCAGTTGCTTTGATTCTAAATACATAGGCACTTCTACCGGCACCAACAAACTCCAAATCCTCATGCTTTCCTGTTAGTATCGTTTTGGAGCCTCTCCTTGAAAACGTAACACTGCGAGCAAGTTCGCTATATGATTTCAAGTAGTACTCCTTCCCTTTTCTTGATTTGATAATGTAAATTACGCATTCACCTTTTTCGTATTATCTGAAGCTGTTTCAGATGCTGTTTCCTCTTGGTGATCCTTTGAAAGGAACCAGCCTGCAGCTGCGATACCGACTAATACAATGTAGAATGTTGCTTTCCAGGCTGTTGAGTGAGAAAAACCTTCTGAAACAACTGCTACAGCCGGATGTGATAAGGTTTGAACGAGAAGCTTCACTCCAACCCATCCGACGATAACAAAAGCAGCAATCTCCAAACCAGGTTTTTTAGCTAACAATTTGACGAACATATTGGCAGCAAATCGCATGATCACTAGGCCAATAAAACCTCCGGCAAAAATAACAATGAAATGACCGGCATGCATTCCGCCGATTTCTCCCATATTAGGAATAAGAGGAAGTGTGACTGCCAACGCAACTGCCGCTAAGATAGAATCAATGGCAAACGCAATATCGGCCACTTCGACTTTTAATACAGTCATCCAAAAGCCGCTTTGCTTCTTAGGCTTTTCGATATGAGCTTCTCCTTCTGGTTTCTTTTTAAGAAAATGTTTATATAGATGATTTAAGCACATGAAGATCAGATACGCCGCACCAAGCGCTTGAACCTGCCAAATATCAACAAGAAACGAAATAACAAATAATGATCCAAAACGGAATACAAACGCTCCTGCTAACCCATAAAATAATGCTTTCCTGCGCTGCTCCTCCGGTAGATGCTTCACCATAATTGCCAGCACCAATGCGTTATCGGTTGCCAGCAGTCCTTCTAACACAATTAAGACTAATAAGACCCATCCATACTCCATCAATAATGAAAATTCCATTTTTTAACCTCCTTGAAAATATTCTGTTCGCTTTGACTATTGTAACGAGCTTTTCATTTTCAAGTTTCGGTCCATATCGCTCGACTGCCAGAGAGTTTCTTCATAACTTCTGTCTTAACGATAACTAGGGTCCATGCCGATTTATTTCCCATATACTCTCCTCCCATCGAAACAAAATAAAAAGACCTTTACCAATAGTAAAGGTCTGATTGCACAAATAAAAAGACCCTGCCTATTGGTAAAGGTCTTGCTAACAACTTTAAAAGTTGCCAACAAAGCCGGGAGCACAAACTCCGTAATGACGACTTTGCTGTAAAAGCTACTCCCCTTTAGGGAAAACTCTTATTCTGATAAGGTAATAATAAAGAGTCTTTGAAAGAATGTCAAGAATATTCTTTTTCTCTTTTAGAAAAAAGAGGTTTAATTTTTTTATTTTCATAGTATAATAATATAATTTGATTTACTTCAACACGTGGTTCGAGACCCTCCCACGATAAAAAACTAAGGAGAGATTCTTATGAATATTAAAACCCTTGCAGTAAATGGCATTGTCGCAGCATTATATATTGCTGTAAGCTTTGTCATCCAGCCATTTGGCTTCACGAATGTTCAATTTCGTGTCTCCGAGATGTTCAATCATCTCATCGTATTTAACAAGAGATTCATTTATGGGATTGTCCTTGGTGTATTCTTAACAAACCTGTTCTTTTCGCCGATGGTCGCCTATGATCTTGTTTTTGGTGTCGGACAGTCGATTGTTGCCCTTTTAGTAACGATTTTCTCCACTCGTTTTATTAAAGGCATCTGGTCCCGTATGGCTTTTAACACGATTGTATTCACCTTTACGATGTTTATTATTGCGTTTGAGTTGAACCTAGCATTCGGACTTCCATTCTTATTTACATGGCTAACGACGGCTGCCGGGGAACTAGTTGTCATGGTTGTTGGGGCACCAATTATGTACGCTGTAAATAAGCGGGTAAACTTTAAAAAAATGATGGAACCTTCCGTCTCCATTTCAGATCATAAAGTTATTTCACAATAAGACTGACACGTATGTCAGTCTTATTTTCTTGCTTACCGTTCTTTTTACTAGGCTATAATGAAAAGACCGAGTGCTGGGAACACTCAGTCTTTTATAGTCATTATTTTGTTTAGAGTACATCCATTTGTACTTTTTTATTTTTTTAAAGACTTTCGTCGATTGCTTTAACCATTTCAGCTACAGAAACAAGTCCGCCGCCAGATAGGTACCAGTAATTTGGATCAAGATACACGATGCGGCCTTCTTTAAATGCCTTTGTTCCTTTTACAAGGTCATTGTTCAGAACTTCTTTTGCAGGACTTGCTGCCTGGCCGGTTGTAACCACTGCACCACGGTCAACTACATATAGGATATCAGGATCTTTTTCAACTAGGTATTCAAAAGATACACTTTGACCATGCGTAGATACTTCAATATTTTCATCAACCGGTTTTACGCCAAATACATCATGGATAATTCCAAAGCGTGATTCTGGTCCATAAGCACTGATATTTCCTTCATCAATTAAAGTTACTAATGCTTTTTCCTCTAAACCTGATGCTTTTTCCTTTAATGCATGAATGCTTTCATCAATTTTTGCTAATTCTTCTTTTACTTCTGCTTCCTTATCAAAGATTTGACCTAGGATTTCAGTATTTTCCTTAAATGATTCCATGTACTTAGTTGTATCAACACCTAGATAAATCGTTGGTGCAATTTCTTGGAAATCTTCATATAAATCTTGTTGTCTTCCAGAGATGATAATTAAATCAGGCTGAAGCTCGTTAATTTTTTCAAAATCAGGTTCTTTTAAAGAGCCGACACTTGCATATTCATCAGAAGTGTATTTTTCAAGCTGGGTAGGTACGGTACCTTCCTTTGGCAATGCTGCTACTTCAACTCCTAATTTATCTAAAGTTTCTAATACACCAAAGTCAAACACAACTACTTTTTGCGGATTTACCTTTACAGACGTTTCACCTAATAGGTGCTTTACAGTAATTTCTTTTGCTTCAGCTGTCTCTTTCGGCTCTGTTGAGTCCGTGTTTTTGCTTTCTTCCGTTGATGATTCTGAGCTGCATGCTGCTAATAACAGCACAAATATTGCTAAGACAAAAACCATTAATTTCTGCTTCATGTTTTACACCTCATAGTAATTTTATATATTGTATCATTATGTTTACGATCGAAAGAACCTTCTCCCATGATCACAGCCCTTCAGAAAGGCGCGCACGTATCTATAATCAATTGTGAGAATATTTCTCAATCGAATGCAAACAGAAATACCTATGCATAAAAAACACAGATTTTATTGTTATCGATATATTCGATATTAATGTCCATATCGTAAATACTCTTTAACACAGATGGTTTAATAATTTCATCTGTCGGACCTTCCTGAACAACCTTTCCATCCTTTAAGGCCACAATGTAGTCAGAATAACAGGATGCAAAGTTAATGTCATGGATAACGATGACAACGGTTTTTCCCAGTTCATCTACAAGTCTGCGTAAAACCTTCATAATTTGAACAGAGTGCTTCATATCTAGATTATTCAGCGGTTCATCAAGAAGAATATATTCTGTATTTTGAGCAATAACCATAGCGATATAGGCTCGTTGTCTTTGCCCGCCGCTAAGTTCATCCAGGTACTTTTCCTGCATATCTGCAAGCTCCATATATTGAATAGCTTCATCAACAAATTCCCAATCTTCTTTTGTTAAACGGCCTTGTGAGTAAGGGAATCGTCCAAAGGAAACTAGCTCTCTAACGGTTAAGCGGACATTGATATGGTTGGACTGTTTCAAAATCGATATTTTCTTGGCCAATTCATTACTCTTACAGGATGACAGCTCTTTATCATCGATATGAATAATGCCCTCATCAGCTAAAATCAAGCGGCTGATCATTGATAATACGGTACTTTTCCCAGCCCCATTGGGACCAATAAAGGAGGTAATCTTCTTCTTTTGTATTTTCATCGTTACCCCGTCCACCACTTTTTTAGTTCCAAAACGCTTAGTCAAATTTCTAACACTTAACATATCGCTTCTCCTCCTCACTAGGCTTTTCTTTGTTTTAATAAAAGATAGATAAAGTAAACTCCGCCAATAAAATTAACAATTACACTTAAGGTTGTTGAGAAAGTGAATACCCGCTCAACGATAAGCTGACCGCCGACTAGTGAAATAATACTGACAAAAATAGACCCAAGAATTAAAAAAGTATGCTTATACGTGTTAAATAATTGATACGTGACATTAACAACTAATAACCCTAGAAAGGTAATCGGACCTACAAGTGCTGTGGCGATCGAAATTAAAATGGCAACAACGACAAGTAAACGCTTTACGATCCGATCATAGTCTACACCTAAATTAATCGCTTGCTCCTTCCCTAATGAAATAACATCGAGATATTTCATAAATGGAAGGGAAAAGAAGGTAACAAGGATAATGAGAATAGCAGAAATAAGGAGTAAATCACCATTAATATTATTAAAGCTGGCAAACATTTTATCTTGAACTCTCATAAACTCATTTGGATCGATGAGTACCTGCATAAAGGACGAAATGCTTTGAAAAAAGGTACCAAAGATAATTCCTATGAGTAAAAGAAAATAAAGATTATTGCCTTCTCTTTTGAAAATGATTTTATATAAAATTCCTACAAATAGAACCATTAGGGCAATGGAGATAAAAAAGTTCACGTTTTTGCTCATTAACGAATAAGTTGAACCAAATGCAAAAACCAAAACCGTTTGAATCATCATATAGAGTGAATCAAGACCAATGATACTTGGTGTAAGAATTTTATTGTTGGTAATCGTTTGGAATACAATGGTGGAAAAGGCGATTGCCCCTCCGGTTAAGACCATAGCTGCAATTTTTTCCGTTCTTTTCGATAGCACATAATCCCAGGATCCTTTTACATCTGTAAACAAAAAGACCGCAATGAGAATGGCTGCTGCAATGAATAGTATTCCGATTTTTGTCCAATTACGCATAAGCCTTTCTCCTCAAAAGTAAGTAGATAAATATTGCGCTTCCAATGACACCTACGGTTAAACCAATTGGAATCTCATATGGATAAATAACCAAGCGTCCGAAAATATCACAAACTAAAATAAACACAGCACCAAGTAATGCAGTATGGGAAAGATTCTTTTGCAGATGATCCCCATTATATATAGAAACGATATTCGGAATAATTAACCCTAGAAATGGAATCATTCCCGCTGTTAAGATTACCACAGCTGACATCATGGCCACCAAACTTAAACCGATATTGACAACCTGCTTATATTTAAGGCCGAGATTGACAGCAAATTCCTCGCCCATACCGGCAACGGTAAACTTATTAGCAAAAAGATAAGAAAGCACAACAAGCGGGATACTGATGTAAATAAGTTCATACTGTCCTTTCACTGTCATGGAAAAATTCCCTTGCAGCCAAGAGGTCATGTTCTGGATTAAATCATTTTTATAAGCAAAAAATGTTGTGATAGAAGTTATAATATTCCCAAACATTAAACCTACTAACGGAATAAATACGGCATCCTTAAATTTTACCTTATCTAGTATTTTCATAAAAATGAACGTTCCCAGTAAGGCAAAGACGAATGCCAAACTCATTTTAACCATTAATCCGGCTGTTGGAATAAACATCATCGCCATCAGAATGCCAAAGCGGGCCGAATCCTCTGTACCTGCCGTTGTCGGCGAAACAAATTTGTTATGGCTTAGCTGCTGCATGATTAAACCGCTGATGCTCATCGCTACACCCGCGATAATAATGCTGACAAGACGCGGGACTCTCGCTGAGAAGAAAATTTTGGCTTCTTCTTCATTCATTTGGAAGATGTCTAGTGGTGAAATACCGGATACACCAATAAACAGCGATATACATGATAAAAGGATAAGCAATATGAGTAGGTATCTTTTCTTCATCTGTTTTCCTAACTTTCTTCTAAATATGTAAATAGGATTGTTTAATAATGAGATTCATTATCAATAAAAGTTATTGAGAAACATTATCACTATTAGTCAAAAAAAATAATGTCGTCATTTATTAACGATATAATGAGATTCATTATCAATCTAGTATAAAATAAAAATCACATCGTTGCAGATGAGATTCATTATCAATTAATCTTTATACATAAAATTCTAACATTTATTTGTCTTATGTCAATGTTTTTCATGAAAATTTTTCACATTAAAGAAAACGTTTTCAAAATAGTAGTTCTATTAAAGATTTCATTTATATTAAAAGAATCATATATACATTTTGTTTGGTGAAAACGTTTAGGACAACTCATATATGTCCTACGTATAATACAGTACACGCGAAAGTAAGCGTGAACATAATAAAAATAAGGAGTGACAATACAGCAATGTAATAGGGCCCCTGAAAGGAGGTGTCGACGTGACACAATTCACCTTTTGGTTTACCATTCTTTCATTCTTGTTAACAATGGTTCTGATTTTTTGGAGACCTAAAGGAATCAACGAAGCCATTCCGGCTACGCTTGGGGCAATTCTTATCTTCCTGTGTGGTAGTGTCTCGCTGGCAGATATTGAAGATATTAGTTCGAAGGTGACCGGAGCAGCCATAACGATTATGGCAACAATGGTAATGGCCATCGCCATGGAAAGCATCGGATTTTTCCATTGGGTTGCTGCCAAAATATTGGAAGCAACAAAAGGTTCAGGGAAAAGACTATTTTGGATGACGAACCTTTTATGCTTCTTAATGACTCTATTCTTAAATAATGACGGGAGCATCCTCATCACTACACCTATTTTGCTGATGTTATTACGGAAGCTTGGCTTAAGTGATAGGCAGAAATTCCCCTATTTAATAAGCGGAGCATTAATTGCAACAGCCTCAAGCGCACCAATTGGAGTTAGCAATATTGTTAATCTTATCGCACTGAAGATCATTGATATGGACCTCTATCTCCATACCGCGATGATGTTTGTTCCAGGAACACTAGGATTGCTTTTATTAGCTACCCTTCTTTATTTCTACTTCCGCAAAAAATTACCTGCATCCATTACTCTATTTACCGAACCAATTGAATATTCTCAGCTGGGTTCAAAACAATCTTTACAATCCCTGCCCAATCTAAGTAAAACAAATCAATCAAGATTAATGTTTGCCGTGATTGCCTTTGTTTTCCTTGTCAGGATCTCATTATTTATTGCATCATATGTAGGGATTTCAGTCTCCCTTGTAGCTGTTCTAAGTTCCATCATCCTGCTATCGTGGCGCTGGATTTATTTAAAGGTCAATCCAGTCGATTTATTGAAAAAAACACCTTGGCACATCTTCGTGTTTGCCTTCACGATGTATGTCATCGTATATGGGTTACAAAATATTGGTTTAACAGATTTCTTAGTTGAGTTTCTAGAGCCAATGGTTGCAGACAGCCTATTTCATGCAAGTTTAATCATGGGTACCGCTTTATCCATTTTATCCAATATTTTTAATAATCACCCTGCATTAATGATCGGTACCCTCTCTTTGACACAAATGGGACTCGATCCAATCACACTGAAGACCATTTATTTAGCCAATATTATTGGAAGTGATATGGGGTCCCTATTATTACCAACTGGAACGTTAGCTACACTGATTTGGATGTACATCTTAAAGCAGCATCATGTGAAAATTTCCTGGAAAGAATACTTGAAGGTGACTGTTCTGGTCATTCCCATTACCGTTGCCTTTACCTTGGTTGTCCTATTTATATGGATTGAGTCGATTTTCTATTAAAAAAAGTAACACCTGAATGAAAATACGCAATCAGTACAAAAAAAATTCCTTTTCTTCTGAAAAGGAATTTTTTGTAGTCTGCCAATTTTTGAATCTCCTAGTCTTTAGTCCGTTAGCGACGCCGCTTTTTTTTCAATGGGCCATGTTTTACTTTTTTCTTTCCTTCAAGAGAGTATCTGTTTTTACGTTTAGCTCTTTTTCTGTCCATAGGTCCATTATCTTGTTCTTCTTTTTTATTCTCATCTTTTTCCTCTTCTTGGCTCTTTTTCATAAAACCTTTAGGTCCAGAACTTACACTTCTAATATGGAATGGATCCACACGTATGACTTCCTCGTTTCGTGTAAGCTTATAATATCCATCATCAAGGAATAGGACTCCTTCAATCGCTTCTGGACCGCCGCGATTAATGGAAACCCATTTATTTTCAAAATGATGAAGTACATCATATAAATCATCTGCAGTAATCATGTTTTCTTCCATGTTCTCTCTATCCATAACTTCCTTTGAAGATAGGCTTACACTTTTAATATGGTGAGGATTCACATAAACAAGACCATCATCTTCTGAATCTACAACCACGAACCCTTGTCGGACGGACAACAGCATTCCATGAATAGACTCAGGTCCTCCCTGGTTTAATTTAATGACTTGATTTTCCATTTTCTTCAGCAATTTGTGAAAGCTTTTTGCTGAAAACAATTCAACTTCTCCTAAATCATCATGTTGATGGTGCGGCGGTTTTGGCTTTGTTGGAACACTAATACTCTTGATATGTTCTACTTGGTAATAGATTACCGAATGTTTCGCTGAAAGCGCCACATAGTCTGATTGGACATCTACTAATACACCATGCTTAGCCTCTGGTCCCCCGCGATAAATTTTTACGTCATTTCCTAGTAAAGATTCAAAAAATGCACGGTAAAAACGTGATTTTGAACTATGGTCAGCTTCCTTGTGTTGATCATTCTTACTATTGCTCATCATTTATCCTCCTTATAAACCTCAAAATGGTTAGATATACTACATGTATACGTTTGGTAGTACAACTTTGCATGATGAACAAACCTATACACTGAAATATCAACAATTACCTAAGGTGTAAGGCATGGAATAATTTTTATAAATTTATATGGTTAAAAGTATTTGAATTATCTGAAATTAACTGATATAATTGAAAAAAGGTTAAGGAGTTGATTTCCAAATGAATAAGTACTCTCTAAATGCACCCCAACAAACTGAGGTAATTGATGATTCACTATTTGCTGAAATGGTGTTAGACAAAGCGCTACGCGATTTCCAGAAAGAGCAAATATTAAAGGAAATCGACTTATCGTTACGTGACAGAAACAAAGAACAATTTTTAATTTTAACAGAGAAATTACAGAAGTTCCTTGAATAAAAATAATAATAATAGCAAATTCCCGATTTCAATCGAAATCGGGTTTTTTATGTTTTGTGTTTCTTTTTGCCTAGTCTATTAGTTGCAAAAGTAAAAAATTGCAACTTTTTCGACAAACACTACGAAACTTTTCTTATAATTAGGCGTATCTAGTATAGGAAAACAGACAAAAGGGTGTGGATTATGAAATTTCGAAATCCTGTTTTGGAATATCGTCTCCGTAAAGGGAACGATCACTATGTTCCCATTTACCATTATCGGGAGATCGAGCTCGAACAAATTTTAGCTAGACGAGAATGTGAGTTTTTTGTAAAGGATGGTGTGACATATAAACAGCTGTCCTCCGCGATTGAGGATGAACTCTTCATCATTTATGTAGAAATCTATGAAGAAGGACCGCCGGAACCTGCTATCTTAACCCAGGATGGTATACTGCTTGAGATTCGTGAATGGAATGCGATCAAAGGTCATCCACTTATTATGTCCGAATATGTTACCAATCATTTGGATGTATTAAGTACCATTGGCAGTGTCTATACATACCATCAATGGAAGGAGTGGGAACGTGATTCTGCAGAGATTGATGAGGATCGTAAAGCATATGTGTTGTATGTAACACCAACAGGCTATTCCATAACTGAATAAAGAGAGGGGATTAAGATTGAATAAGACAAAGAAAATGATGAAAGGTGTCGTTGCTGCTGCACTCGTTTCTTCTTTAGCAGCCTGCGGGGAAGACCGACCTTCAGAGCCTACAGGCTACGATTGTGATGATTGGGACTGGGATAAAAAAACAGGTACCTACTACTGTGATGATGACGACTCCTATTATGGCGGCAGATACTATCACAACGGCTCCTTTTATTCTAGTAAAAAGTCACTAACCAGCAGTCCGAGTTATAAATCATACCAAAGCTCTTACAAATCTGGAATTGGCAGCGGATCAAAAGGCGGATTCGGGGGATAAACATGAATACGTTTCGTCAGGAAAGACAGCGCTTCTTTGAAGGAATCGATGGATTTTGGCATGACCTCTTCGATACAGAATATGCTTTATGGGATGTCAAAAAAGAAACACCTGCTAGGATTCAAACCATTAGAAAGGCAACAGAACGAATCGGATATATTTTATTTAAAACGGCACCGCTCTTACGGAATTTAGATGAAGAAACACTGCTTCAGCTAGGTTTTCCTAAGCCAGCCCTTTCCTTTATCAGACTGCAGACGCTCCCCTTCGAGAGTGTGATTGCCCGTATGGATTTAGTGGTTATAAATGAAGAAATAAAGCTTCTTGAGGTCAATTCGGATACACCAACTTTTATCAAAGAAACCTTTGCTGTTAATGGGGAAGTATGTAAAGCATTCGAATTGAAAAACCCGAATGAAGCTTGCGAAGAAAAACTTCGTAAGGCAGTGAGGCTAACTGTTAAAAAGGCTTTTCTTTCACTTGGAAAAAGAAAAAGTCCAAACATCGTCTTTTCTTCACACGATGACCATGAAGAAGACCGATTAACAACACAATATTTGCAGGAACTATATGGGTTACATAGCCAGTATCTAAGTCTCGGCCAGCTGCGCCTTGTAACAGAACCGATAAGGGAAAACGGAGAAATCATCATTGATAGAGGTCTTTATGATAACCAGGGTGAAATGATTGATGTTCTTTATCGGCAAACCTATCCGATTGAACATCTCGTTGACGATGAAGATCCAGAAACGAAAGTAAAAGTTGGACAGGAATTAATGAAGCTTGTTGAAGAGAAGAAATTGGCTGTTATCAATCCGCCTTCTGCCTTTCTACTGCAATCTAAAGCAGTACTGGCATTGATATGGGGATTACACGAAGAACTGCATTCCTTTTTTACAGAGGAAGAGCATAATTGGATTCATACTTACTTTTTACCAACCTATTTGGATGAAGTCTATTTTCTTAGACAAGGACTCTCCTATGTAAAGAAGCCTTCCTTTGGACGTGAAGGAGACACCGTTGAGATTTTTACAGGCAGCGGCGAGATAGTGGAAGAAGATGCTCATAAAACCTATCAGGATTCATTGCCCGTCTATCAACAATTTATCAAACTTCCAAAAACCGTCGTTCAAACCTTACAAGGGAAGAAAAATGTTCATTATATGTATGGATGTTTCTATGTTAACGGTCATGCAAGTGCCATCGGTATCCGTGCCGGAAGACAAATTACAGACAATGAAGCCTACTTCCTTCCAGTAGGCATTGAAAACGAGGAGGAAAAACAATAATGGAATTTATTTCATCAGACAGTTTTTTAAGTTTTTTGGCTCATGTTGGAACAGGCCTAGGTTTAATTATTATCGGCCTAGTTGCCTTCGCCTTTACAACAAGGTTCTCAGAATGGCAGTTAATTAAGGAAGGTAATACGGCTGTAGCGTTAAAGCTATGGGGAAAAGTCATCGGTTTGGCCATTACGCTGTACACAGTTTGGGGTGGAAGCGTCAATCTTCTTGATGCCTTTGTTTGGGGCTTAATCGGGATAATTACCCAGGTCGTTGTTTACTTAATTATTGAATATATTTTAACACCAAAATCAACGAACCTTGCGAAAAAAGTGGAAGAAGGCAATATGGCAGTAGGCTTCAGTCTTTTCGCTGCAGGTATTACTGTTGGTTTAGTCATTGCAGGCAGCTTAACGTATTAATTGAAATTTGTTACATAAGTCGGATCTTGGAGAATCTCCTTGTTCCGGCTTTTTTTGTTTAGAATTCCTCTCTTTTTAATCCACTCATAATCTTTCCAAATAAGGTAACAATAAGCTGGAGACTTAACGGCCAAGGAGATTACATCAGTGTTTAATCTTTTTAAAAATAAAAACAAAGAAAAAGGAAGTACAAAGGAAATTTTCGCTAAATCCCATGATTTTAAGACCGTTGAATATACAAATGAAAAAACAAAGGTTTCCTTTTGCTTAACATTTCTTTCCACACTTGTGGAGGAAAAAAACATTCGCGAGTGTGCTCTTCCTAATTTGTTAGAGAAAGAATTTCATAAACTAGAGGATACAAAACAGATTCTTCCTTTTTCCGATATCCAGTTTTCATCGGATCCTTCAAAAGTTGAAGAAAAGCTCTTAAGCGGAACGGTATTGTCATTGGAACAGCAAGGGTTGAAGCGGGTCTAACAAGCAACGTTCTGCTCATTTTTATTGCCCTTGCTGCGCTGGCTTCTTTTACAACGCCTGTATATAAAATGGGCAATACGATCCGTTTGCTGCGTTTTCCATTTTTACTCTTTGCCGAACTGTGGGGGCTTTTGGGTATTTTGGTTTGCTTCCGCTTTTTAATAGCTCATCTCATTCGATTAACATCACTTGGAAGACCATTTTTAGAACCGATTTATCCATTAAGAAAACAAGATTTGAAAGATTCATTGATAAGATTACCCTTTTCAACACAAAGTAAACGGCCATTCTTCTTACGAACAAAAAATCGAACCGTTTTTCCGGGAAAGCTGCTAAGGAAAAAAAAGATATCGAAGAATAGAGGGAAGCTCATAAAATAACGGAAAAGACATTGAAGTACAGAAATAATTATTACGACAATATTAAAAAAGGAATCTTTTCTAAACATATTAGAAAAGATTCCTTTTTTTACCAGATCATAAAAGGTATAGATCTACAGCACCCTGTTAATGAAACCATTAACTAAAAATGCACTATAAAATTTCATAAATTAAATAAGCCATAAAGTTTCCAGTCGGAAATTTTATGGCTTAATTCATAATTAAGTATAAGCCACCAACATTGTTATGTATGGTGGAGACGGTGGGAGTCGAACCCACGTCCAAAGATATCGGCACTTAAGCTTCTACGAGTGTAGTCGATATATTTGCATTTCGCCGCACCTTATGCCTATCGACGGGCGTCCGGGCTGGCTAGTCTGATTGTTCTCTTCCTTCATCCTCAGACGGCGGAATCCGGCGTATCCTGCTGAATTTGAGTCCGCTACCTTACCACGCAGGCAATGGAAGGGCGAACAGCTGACTTAAATTAGGCAGCTAAAAGTTGTTTTTGGTTGCCAGTTATAGGCTTTGACGTTTTAACGAGGCCGATCCCCTCGACTCGCAACCTAAGCTCGAACTACCCCTGTCGAATCCGTAGCGTCCCCATATGAGAAAATCGATGATAAATTTAATTATCGAATCGATTCGCGCTAAACGAGCGCTGACGTTCGGAATGCTCAAAGGTCGAGCAAAGATTATTTATCAGCTCCTGCTGACAAGATTTATTATACCATAATTTAAGATGATTTCAATTGTAAGTTACTGGTTTGTCTGCCAGCTTTGTTTACGAACTTTTTTTCCATCTCCGCTAAACCTTAAGTCTGCTTACATCTTCTGTCTTTCACGGAATGCCCGCTCAATATCACGCTTCGCTTCCTTTTTCTTCAGGTCTTCTCGTTTATCATATTTCTTTTTCCCTCGCGCTAAACCGATGAGAATTTTTGCATAGCCATTTTTTAAATAAATCTTTAATGGCACTAACGAGTAGCCGGCTTCTTTTGTTTCACCGATGAGCTTGTTAATTTGCCTGCGATGAAGCAGAAGCTTTCTCGTTCTTTCCGGATCATGATTGTAGCGGTTCCCTTGTTCATATGGACTGATATGCATTCCAATTAAGAATACTTCGCCATTCAGTATCTTTGCGTAGGAATCCTTCAAATTGGCCCTGCCGGCACGAAGAGCTTTGATTTCAGTGCCTTGCAGTACTAGTCCTGCTTCATATGTTTCTTCAATAAAATAGTCATGATACGCTTTTTTGTTTTGCGCAATAACCTTACCTTCACCTTTTGGCATAGAGCTTTTCCCCACTTTCTTTGCTCTATTTTAGCAAAAAATCATGTTCCGAACAAATCAGAACCAGGTTGCGAACCTAGAGAGACATCCAGCTTGATTGCGAAGCCTTCGCAACCTGCTTCCGAATCCGAAAACAGCCGGATGTCCCGTTCTCTTTAACGCTTTTTCTTCCGTTTTGCTTTTGGAGCATTTTCAAAGAATTTTTTATTTCTATTTTTCTTCTTTGCCGCCGGCTTAAACTCGTTAGCTTCCTTGCCGCGGCCATTTCGGCTTCTGCTTCGGCCGCCGCCTTCACCGCCTTCTTTTCCCTTCTGTGGTTTACGGTCGGAGCTGCCTGTTTTAAAGACACGGCCCCCTGCATTTGGATCACGTCTACGCGTGCCCTTCATGCCGACGATTTCAAAATCAATTGAGCGTTCGTCCTTATTCACATTAATGACCCGAACCGTGATTTCATCGCCAATGCGGTACACATTACCGGTCCGCTCACCAATCATCGCAAAATGACGTTCATCGAAGCGGTAATAATCATCTGTCATATAACTGACATGGATCAGACCTTCAATCGTATTTGGAAGCTCGACAAACATGCCGAAATTAGTAACAGAGCTGATAATTCCGTCATACTCCACTCCAATTTTATCTTCCATATACTCGGCTTTCTTCAGCTCATCCGTTTCACGCTCGGCATCAACCGCCCGGCGCTCCATTTTGGAAGAATGCTCAGCGATATCAGGCAGACGCGAATCCCACTTTTCCCTTGTCGCTTGATCCAGCTTACCTTCAATTAAATACGTCCGGATTAAGCGATGAACAATTAAGTCCGGATAACGGCGGATCGGTGAGGTAAAATGCGTATAGAACTCTGTTGACAATCCAAAGTGACCGAGGCTATCCGGATCATATTTCGCCTGCTGCATTGAGCGCAGCATCACCGTTGAAATCACCATTTCCTCCGGCTTGCCCTGTACTTCCTCAATGATTTCCTGCAATGCTCGAGGGTGGACAGAATTAGCTGTTCCCTTCACAATGTAGCCAAAGTTCGTAATAAATTCAAAGAATCGGCGCAGCTTGTCTTCCTTTGGATCCTCGTGAATCCGATAGATAAACGGTACGTCCATCCAGTGAAAATGCTCCGCGATCGTTTCATTGGCCGCCAGCATAAACTCCTCAATTAAACGTTCCCCGACAGAGCGCTCACGAAGCACAACATCTGTTGGTTTGCCTTCATCATCGACGAGCACCTTTGCTTCTTTAAAATCAAAGTCAATCGCCCCGCGATGCTGTCTTTTTCCGTTTAAAATCTTTGCTAATTCATGCATAAGGCGGAACATCGGAACAAGCGGCTCATAACGCTTAATTAATTCTTCGTCCTCATCCACTAAAATCTTATTCACATCAGAATAAGTCATTCTTTCCGTCGTTTTTATGACACTTTGGAAAATATCATGGTTTACAACGGTACCGTCTTCATCAATTTCCATCTCACAGGAAAGAGTTAATCGGTCAACCTTTGGATTTAAGGAACAGATTCCGTTTGATAGACGGTGCGGTATCATCGGAATCACACGGTCTACTAAATAGACACTTGTCCCTCTTTCTGCCGCTTCACGGTCAATCGGAGATTCTTCTGTTACGTAATAGCTGACATCCGCAATATGTACGCCAAGCTTGTAGTTTCCATTATCAAGCTTTGTGACGGTAACGGCATCATCCAAGTCCTTTGCATCTGCCCCATCAATCGTCACGATCGTTTCATTACGCAGATCACGCCGGTTTTTAATCTCTTCTTCGTTAATCGTATCAGGGGTATCATTTGCCTGCTGCAGCACCTCTTCCGGAAACTCTCCCGGCAGTCCATGCTTATGAATAACAGAAAGAATGTCGACACCTGGATCATTTTTATGTCCAAGAATCTGAATGACTTCTCCTTCTGCACTCATCCGGCCTTCTGGATAGACAGTTAATTTGACAACGACTTTATGTCCTTCTACAGCACCGTTAGCTGCTTGTTTTGGAATAAAAATATCCCCGGCAAATTTCTTTTCATCTGGAATGACAAAACCAAAGTTTTTACTCTCTGTATACGTTCCAACAACCGTCTGAACTCCTCTTTCCAGGATTCTGACAACCGTTCCTTCCCTACGCTGACCTGAACTCTCTGATGACACACGGGCAAGGACTGTGTCCCCATGCAGGGCGTTGTTGGTTTCATTAGGTGGAATAAAAATATCATCCATGCCTGGTTCGTCTGGAATCACAAAGGCAAATCCCTTCGCATGCCCGGTAAGTTTTCCACGAATCAGGTTCATTTTTTCCGGCAAACCGTAGCGGTTGCTTCTCGTCCGTACGACAAGCCCCTTTTCTTCCATATAAACAAGAGCTTTGACGAAGTCTTTAAATGTCGAAGAATCCTCTACACCCAATGCCTGCTCTAATTCTTGAACCGTTAACGGCTTGTATGCCTCATCCTTCATATAATGTAATAGCCGGTCAACATGCGGTTTTAACGCATCATCCATCTATATCCCTCCTTTTAGAGAATCGTTTTGTTCATATATGAACTCTTTTTTTAAAAAAAATAATACATATCCTATTACTTATTCTTCCCAATCCAGCCCTTCTAAAAACTGATAAATATCCTCATGGAGCTGGTCTTTTTCTTTATCTAATGTAATGACATGTCCGGATTCTTCATACCATTTTATCTCTTTCTGCACCGATTCTGCTTGATTGTAAATGATATTCGCACTGTTAGTATTGATCATTTGATCATGTCTTGCCTGAACGACAAATAGTGGTGCATAAATCAAATCGATATGTTCACGGACGTCTGCAATTAGATTTTGCAGGGCCTTTAACGTTTTCATCGGTGTCTTTTGAAACTCCGCCATTTGCTTCTCAATTTGCTCTTCCGTTTTTCCTTCTAGTCTCTTATATTCGCGGGCATAGGCAAGGATTCCTTCATACATCACTTCTTCACTTTTGATATAAGCAGGCGCACACAGGGGCACAATTCCTTTTATAGGTACAGTGTATCCTAATTTTAGCGAAAATACCCCGCCAAGTGACAGTCCAGCTACAGCAATTTCGTTATGGCCCTGCCTTTTTAAAAATTCATATCCATTCATGACGTCCTGCCACCAATCCTCGGGCCCGGTATGAACCAATTCCTCCGGTGGTACGCCATGTCCCTTATATAATGGCGCATGGCAGGTGTAGCCTTTTTTTTCAAGGAAGCGGCCAATCATGCGGACATCTGCTGTATTTCCCGTAAATCCATGCAATAATAGAACAGCCCGCTTTCCCATTCCAAACGTAAATGGTTTTGGTGCAATAATTTTCATGTATAATACTCCTCTATTGATAAACTAAGCAATATTAGTTTTAACAAATGATTCTAGAACATGCCAGTATTCTGTTTGAACTGAAAAGCGCAAGCGCCTGATCAGCCTTTAGGCTGCAATAAGACGCGCCTGAATAGAAGGCGTTCTTTGCCTTCAATTCAGGCGTGGCTAGACTTACGGGGCTAGGCGCTGGAGCTAGACAAATACAGTAAAAAGCCTGACCAAACGGCCAGGCTTTTTACTGTATTAAAGACCAAAATAAGCGACGGCGATTGCTAATCCAAAGAATAAGACAGATAACACGATTGTCATTCGCTGAAGAACCAAGTCAAGACCGCGAGCTTTTTGTTTACCAAATAACTGCTCTGCTCCACCGGAAATGGCTCCTGATAAACCGGCGCTTTTACCTGATTGAAGAAGAACGACAACAATGAGAGCGATTGAGACAATCACTAGTAATGTAATTAAAATAGTATGAAGCATAATAGAAACCTCCTGAAAACGCCCTTTTACAATATTTCTATTTTATCATACTATCCGAATGGAACCAAATCTTTTCATAAAAATAAAAGATATAAAATATAAGGATAGAAAGATCTATCCTTTGCTAGGAAGAATCTCTTATAAAAATGAAAACATTTTATTTGAGCTTAATGCTACTTCAGTCTCTTTCGATACGAATTGCCTGAATCGTTTCACAATCCACAATCAGTGTAGAGCCAGGTTCGGTCACAGGATCCGTAAAGAATGCACAACATGTTCTTTCATTTAAGTTAATAAACACTACATCTTCCAACACTACTCCACCAGATAAAAACACATCTACTTCTGTACCCGTTTGTAAAGTTCTTAATTGATCACAAACACATCCCTGACATCTGCTTGTAGAAGTCTCTTCGACGCCCATTAACTCACCAGGGCGAAAACCTATAAATCTCTCATCGCTCATAAAGCAAATTCTCCCTTCATTCAATTAATAATAATATCTAGCTATATACTTTATGATTGGAGAGTAAAAAGAGATTGGACAAACAATACATGTCAGAGACACATTTTGCAGATGAAGGGGGAATCTCCATTTTCCATCAATTTTTTATTATAAGTCTTTGTTAAATAATATTGTTGAATTTTGACTCAGCTTAGCTGAAATGTACATTTCACGCGGATGAGTCAAAAATCTAGCAAATCAACATATTTCTTTAACAAAGCCTATTATAAAAAAACCTCCCATTCATGTGAATTTATCACACAAATAGGAGGTTATTGCCTTTTTCACTTAAATTGATTACTTCTTTAAGTTATAGAAAGACTTTAAACCAGCATATACAGCTTGCTCGCCAAGTTCGTCTTCGATGCGAAGTAATTGGTTGTATTTTGCGATACGGTCTGTACGAGACATAGAACCTGTTTTGATTTGACCAGCGTTTGTTGCAACAGCGATGTCTGCAATTGTTGCATCTTCTGTTTCACCAGAGCGGTGAGAAACAACTGCTGTGTAACCTGCGCGCTTTGCCATTTCGATTGCATCAAATGTTTCAGTTAATGTACCGATTTGGTTAACTTTGATTAGGATGGAGTTGCCTACGCCTTTTTCGATACCTTCAGCTAATTTCTTTGTATTTGTTACAAATAGGTCATCCCCAACAAGCTGAACTTTTGTACCAAGACGATCTGTTAAAAGCTTGTGGCCTTCCCAGTCGTTTTCATCTAAACCATCTTCAATAGAGATGATAGGGAATTCGTTGCAAAGCTCATCATAGAATGCAACCATTTCTTCAGATGATAAGCCTGTACGGCCTTCCCCAGCAAGATCATATTTACCAGTTTCTTTGTTAAAGAACTCAGAAGAAGCAACGTCCATGCCTAGGAATACGTCTTTTCCTGGCTCATAGCCTGCAGCTTTGATAGCTTCAATGATTACTTCTAATGCTTCGCGGTTAGAACCAAGGTTTGGAGCGAATCCACCTTCGTCGCCAACTGCTGTGTTAAGCCCTTTGCTTGAAAGAACTTTCTTCAATGAATGGAATACTTCCGCACCCATACGGATAGCTTCTTTGAAAGTAGGAGCACCGACAGGAAGAATCATGAACTCTTGGAAGTCTACGTTGTTATCAGCGTGCGATCCACCGTTAATGATGTTCATCATTGGTGTTGGAAGCTGCTTCGCGTTTACACCGCCAAAATAACGGTATAAAGGAAGACCTACTGATTCAGCAGCAGCGTGTGCACAAGCCATAGATACACCAAGGATTGCGTTTGCACCTAATTTTCCTTTATTTTCAGTACCATCTAATTCGATCATCGCACGGTCGATACCAACTTGGTCCGTAACATCCATACCGATGATTTCTTCAGCGATTACTTCGTTTACATTTTCAACTGCTTTAAGAACACCTTTTCCAAGGTAACGAGATTTGTCTCCATCGCGTAGTTCAACAGCTTCATATTCACCAGTTGAAGCACCAGAAGGAACTAGAGCACGTCCAAAAAAGCCGGACTCTGTTAATACTTCCACTTCAACTGTTGGATTACCGCGGGAATCAAGTACTTCACGAGCATAAACATGTTGGATATATGGCATAGAAAATCTCTCCTTTAAAATAAATAGTTTATATTAATAGTTATAAACTTACGCTTTAATAATCGTAGTTCCAGTCATTTCAGCCGGTTTTTCAACACCTAATAGATCAAGCATTGTTGGTGCAAGGTCAGCTAAAATACCGCCATCACGAATGGTTACGCCTTCTTTTGTCACAATTACCGGAACTGGATTTGTTGTATGAGCTGTCATTGGCTTATCGTCAAGCGTGATAACTTCATCTGCATTTCCGTGGTCAGCTGTGATGATCGCGTAACCGCCTTTTGCAAGAATCGCATCTACCACTTTGCCTAAACATTCATCAACCGTTTCAACCGCTTTAATGGTTGGCTCGAGCATGCCTGAGTGACCGACCATATCAGGGTTGGCAAAGTTTAAAATAATCGCATCGAACTTATCTGCTTCGATTTCTTTTAAAAGAGCATCCGTCACTTCATAAGCGCTCATCTCAGGCTGCAAATCATATGTAGCTACCTTTGGTGAATTAATTAAAATCCGCTCTTCACCAGGGAATTTATCTTCACGACCGCCGCTTAAGAAGAACGTAACATGAGGATATTTCTCTGTTTCGGCAATTCGCAGCTGTGCTAAATTATTTTGCGACAGTACTTCACCAAGTGTGTTGTCTAGGTTAGTTGGTTTGAAAGCAACATAGCCGTTAACTGATTCGCTGAAATGGGTTAAGCAAACGAAATGCAACGGACTTGGATGCTTTGGACCGCGGTCAAATGAACGGAAATCTTCATTTGTGAATGTGTTTGAAATTTGGATTGCACGGTCTGGACGGAAATTATAGAAAATAACCGCATCATTGTTTTGAATCGTTGCAACCGGCTCGCCATTTTCCTTTGTAATAACAGAAGGAAGAACAAACTCATCATAAATGCCGTTTTCATAGCTGTCTTTCACAAGGTCTAAAGGATCGGTATATGATGGACCTTCTCCATACACCATGGCACGGTAGCATTTTTCAACACGCTCCCAGCGCTTATCACGGTCCATTGAATAGTAGCGGCCTGAAATCGTTGCAAATTCACCAACGCCGTATTCCTTCATTTTTTCCAATGAATCTTTAATATAGATTTCAGCTGTTTGCGGGCCTACATCACGTCCGTCTAAAAAGCCGTGTACATAGACTTTCTTTAGACCGTGGTCTGCTGCAAGACGTAATAAAGCATACATATGTGTAATATGGCTGTGTACGCCTCCGTCAGATAGCAAACCGAATAAATGAAGCGCAGAATCATGCTGCTTGACATGGTTTACGGCATCAAGGAAGGTTTGATTCTTTTCAAATTCCCCTTCACGAATCGCAATATTTACTCGTGTAAAGTTTTGGTAAACGATCCGGCCTGCACCAATGTTCATGTGGCCAACTTCGGAATTTCCCATTTGACCATTAGGAAGCCCGACAGATTCACCGCTTGCGCCTAAATGATTATGTGGGAACTGCTTCCAATAACGGTCGAAATTTGGTTTCTTCGCCTGGGCAACCGCATTCCCTTTTTTCTCATCTCTGCAGCCAAAACCGTCTAAAATAATGATTGCAACAGGTGCTTTAGTCATTCTTTCCACCCTCCAACAATTGAAGGAAAGAAGCTGGTTCTAAGCTTGCGCCTCCGACTAAGGCTCCGTCGATGTCTGTTTCAGACATATATTCCTTAATATTTTCCGGCTTCACACTGCCGCCGTATTGAATGCGGATCGCTTCCGCAACATCTTGAGAAAATTGCTCTGAAACAACGGAACGAATATGAGCGCATACTTCGTTCGCATCCTGTGCAGTAGAAGATTTTCCTGTTCCAATGGCCCAGATTGGTTCATATGCAATAACAACCTGTTTTGCCTGCTCAGCTGATAGACCATTTAGAGCCTTTTGAACCTGAGAAGCAACGAACTCATTTGTTACGCCGCTTTCACGCTGTTCTAAAGTTTCGCCGCAACATACAATTGGAATTAAATGGTGTTTGAAAGCAGCCAATACCTTTTGATTAACAGACTCATCTGTTTCATTAAACATTTCACGACGTTCAGAGTGACCAAGAATCACATACTGTACACCAAGGTCAGCTAAGGCAGCAGGGCTGATTTCACCTGTAAAAGCGCCTTTATCTTCAAAGTGCATATTTTGTGCACAAATTTTTACATCTGTATTATTCGCTAATTCCACTAAACTGCTCAAAAATAAAGCTGGAGCACATACAACGGACTCTACTTTATCATTTGTTGGAACAGCATTTTTTATTTCTTCCAAAAAGCTTTTAGCTTCAGGAAGTGTCTTATGCATTTTCCAGTTTCCTGCAATAATCGGTTTACGCATACATTAACATCCCTTTCAATACTTTAAAAAGCTTCTTTGTGGTTTATTTATCATTAAGTGCGACAACTCCTGGAAGTTCTTTTCCTTCCATGAATTCCAATGAGGCACCGCCGCCAGTGGAAATATGACTCATTTGATCTGCAAGGTTGAACTTTTCTACTGCAGCAGCTGAATCACCGCCGCCGATAATCGAATATGTATCCTTCGATTCTGCTAAGCTTTCCGCAACTGCTTTTGTTCCATTAGCAAATTTATCGATTTCAAAAACGCCCATTGGTCCATTCCAAATGACAAGTTTCGACTTTTTGATGACATCACGATACAGCTCAGCCGTTTTCGGACCGATATCGAGCGCTTCCCAATCTGCTGGGATATCTTCAATTGAAACATTTTTTGTATTCGCATCTGCACCAAACTTGTCAGCAACAACCGCATCAACCGGCATATAGAAGTTTACGCCCTTCTCTTTTGCCTTTTCCATAAAGGATTTTGCCAGCTCAATTTTATCTTCTTCTAATAGCGAATTGCCGACTTCATGACCTTGTGCTTTAACAAATGTATAAGCAAGTCCGCCGCCGATAATTAGATTATCCACTTTATCTAAAAGATTATCGATTACACCGATCTTATCTTTTACTTTTGCACCGCCAATGATCGCTGTAAATGGACGTTCAGGATTGGAAAGAGCTTTTCCGATTACTTCTAACTCTTTGTCCATTAAAAATCCGGAAACAGCTGGAAGATGGTGAGCAATTCCCTCTGTGGATGCATGAGCACGGTGAGCAGCACCAAACGCATCATTTACGTATATATCTGCTAAGTCCGCAAATGCCTTCGCTAATTCTGGATCATTTTTCTCTTCGCCAGGATAGAAACGAACGTTTTCAAGAAGGAGAACATCGCCTTCATTCATTTCAGCAATTAACGCTTTCACTGCATCTCCGTATGCTTCGTTCGCTTTTTTTACATCCTTGCCTAAAAGCTCTGACAGTCTCTTGGCAACTGATGTAAGGCGAAGCTCCTCCACGACTTGTCCTTTTGGACGTCCTAAGTGGCTGGCAAGAATGACTTTCGCTCCTTGCTCCTGCAGGTACTGGATCGTTGGAAGCGCCGCACGAATACGAGTTTCATCTGTGATTTGTCCATCCTGCATTGGCACGTTAAAATCAACGCGGCAAAATACTCTTTTCCCTTTTAAATCAATATCTTTTACGCTCTTTTTATTCAACGAAAAGATCCTCCTTTAAGATCTAAGTATAGAAAAGCGATTTTAAGTGCGGCGGGTACAAATGGTTAGGTTTTCCTAAACCTCATAAATTAATGCTTTATCCCCTTCCGCATAAAAAAAGGAGTAGGGAATGTTCCCCCTCCCCTGTGATACCCTTAACCATTATAGACGTTCGTTGGAAAATTTTCCATTAGTTTATTAAACGAACATTATAATTATTTTCACAATTAGAAAAGTAAAAAGTAGAAAAGGCGCCCGCATATGGCCTCGGGCCGAGGGCGCCTCGGGTCAATTAAAGTCCCTTTTTCGCAATATAATCAACTAAGTCAACAACACGAGTTGAGTAACCAGTTTCATTGTCATACCAAGAGATAACTTTAACCATATTTCCTTCCATGACCATTGTAGATAGTCCATCAACAGAAGAAGAATGTGGGTCACCGTTATAGTCTCTAGAAACTAATGGCTCGTCACTGTATTGTAATATTCCTTGTAATTCGCCTTCAGCTGCTGCTTTTAATGCTGCATTCACTTCTTCAGCAGTTACTTCTTTTTCAAGCTCAGCAACAAGGTCAACTAATGAAACGTTTGGAGTTGGTACGCGAACAGCCATACCGTTCAATTTACCTTTTAATTCTGGTAATACTAAAGCAACCGCTTTTGCTGCACCAGTTGTTGTCGGAATCATGTTTTCAGCCGCTGCACGTGCACGACGGTAGTCCTTGTGAGGTAAGTCAAGTATTTGCTGGTCGTTCGTGTATGAGTGAATGGTTGTCATCATTCCACGCTTAATTCCAAATTGGCTATGTAATACTTTAGCAAATGGAGCTAAGCAGTTTGTTGTACATGATGCATTTGATAACACATGGTGGCTTGCTGGATCATATTGATCTTCGTTAACACCCATTACAATTGTTAGATCTTCATTTGATGCCGGAGCAGAGATAATAACCTTTTTTGCACCTGCTTCAAGGTGTTTTGCTGCATCTTCACGCTTTGTGAAACGGCCAGTTGATTCAACTACTACATCAATTCCAAGATCTCCCCAGCCAAGATTTGCAGGATCGCGTTCAGCTTTTACAATAATTTCTGTGCCATTTACCACTAAGTTATTGCCATTTACAGATACTTCTACATTTAATTTACCATGAACTGTATCATACTTTAAAAGGTGGGCAAGCATTTTTGCATCAGTTAAATCGTTAACTGCCACTATTTCTACATTCGGATTATTTAATGCTGCACGGAATACATTACGTCCGATTCTTCCAAAACCATTAATACCAACTTTTACTGTCATTTTTATTTCCTCCTTTAATTAGATAAGGATTATTTATAAAATTATTTATTAAAAGGATTTACCCTTGTAACAACTTTGTTGCTGCAGCCTCATCTGTTATTAAAACTGTTGTTTCCGGAGCCCGCTTCATATAAGCGCGAATAGCTTTTGCCTTTGAAGCACCACCTGCTATCGCAATGACATGACTGACATTATTAAGGTCCTTCAGTTGCATTCCAATTGTTTGAACCTTGTGAACAACCTCTCCAGCCTCATCGAAATAATAGCCAAATGCTTCACCGACCGCTTCGGACTTCTCTAATTTCTGAATGTCCTCCGCACTCGTCTTCCGGCGTTTAGCCATAGTTATAGCATCCCCAATCCCATGCAAAACCATGTTAGCTGATTTAATCAAGTGTAAAACCTCATTAATCTCTGGTTCCTTTATCATGGATTGATACATTTCATCACTCACTTGATCGGGTACATAAAGGACACGGTGCTTCGAGCCTGTCTTTTCTGCCATTTTGGAACAAATGGTATTGGCTTGATTTTTAACATCTTCACCAATGCCGCCTCGAGCAGGGACAAATAATAAATCATGCTCTTGTGACTTTGGAGTCATCATGTCAGCAACTGCAGCCATTGTTGTACCCCCTGTTACTGCGATGATATTTTCCCCTGATAAATTATTATTTATGCTTGCAACGCAGGCTTTTCCAAGTTCATCCTTGACCCAGGGAGATTCTTCACTGTCACCGGCTACGATGATGACTTTCTTGATTCCAAGCAATCGCTTTAGGTCGGATTCCATTTCGTCAATCCCCATAATTTCACGGATATGGCCTTGAAGTTCTTCCACCAGTTCTTTTCCACTTTCTGTCAAGCTCATGCCTGCTGATGTACTGAAAAGTAACTTTTGCTGTTTAAGAAAGTCAACCTCGCTTCTTAACACTCTTTCCGTTAGTCCAAGTGAGGCCGCAAGACTTCTCCGGCCGACCGGTTCCATGGCTCCGATAAAACGAAGGATTTGGAATCGTTTTTGGATAATCGATAGCAGATCAGGTAATAATCTTTTTTGTAATTGAATTATTGATTTCATTATATGTAGCTCCTTCACAGTTGGTCACAAACAGTCCACGTTAGACATATTATGTCCCACCTAGTACAAAAAAAATTACCCTGCAGAAGTAATTCTAACAGGTATGTTTTACTAATTCAATAGAAATTTATTAATTATTTTTCTGAAAACGCTTTATACAGAGCGTTTTTATCTATTTGTCCATATTGAACCTCTTCCCCGTCCAATAATACAACCGGGATCATTAATCCATACTGTTCCGTCCATTCATCCCGCTCATCGATATCACATTCCTCATAATCAAAATGAAATTGTGATTGTAATTCTAAAATAATTTCCTTTGCTGTTTGGCATAAATGACAGCCATTTCTTGTAAATAAAGTTACTGTTGTCATAAATCTACATCCTTTTCAAGTATTAAAATCGTTTTCTTTTCGAAGAAGCTGGAATCCCAAGTTGATCTCTATATTTGGCAATTGTTCTTCTTGACACAACGATTCCTTTTTTCTCCTCTAACATAAGTGCTAAATCTTGATCGGAAAGCGGCTTTTGCTTATCCTCCTGCTCAATCAACTGAGAGATTTCATTTTTCACCTGTACGGAAGAGGTATCCTGATCATTGGTTGTTTTTATTGTACTAGAAAAAAGCGATTTCAACTCAATCGTACCAAAAGGTGTTTGCGCATATTTTTCTCTGACCGCCCGGCTTACCGTTGATTCATGAATCTCCAATTCTTCGGAAATTTCCTTCATTGTCATCGGCCTTAAGCGATCTTTTCCGTAAATAAAAAATTCCGGCTGTTTCTCAATCATTTTTAGTGCCACTTTTAATAACGTTTCTTTACGCTGCTCAATGCTTCGTAAAATCCATTGAACATCCTGCTCCTTTTCCTGCAAAAAGCGTTTCACCTTTGTATCGCCGTTTGAGAAAAACTTGTGATAATATTTTTCGTTAAACTGTATTTTCGGAAGTGCTTCATCAAACATATGAACAGAAAAAGCTTCACCATCCCATTTAATCATGAGATCGGGAATTATATAGCTTGAAGGTTCAGCGTAAAAATCAGAACCCGGCCTTGGGTTTAACGATTGGACATAATCAGAGACTTCCTGGATTTGCTTCAATTCAATATTAAGCTGCTTGGCGATTATTTTCCACTTCTTTTCAGCAAACAAAAGAAAGTAGTCAGAAAGAATCGTATAGGCCAATTTATCGATCTCGCTGCTCTGGTTAATTTGCAGGAGCAGGCATTCTTGTAAATTTCTAGCCCCGACACCAAAGGGTTCAAGCCCTTGAATGACCTGTAAAGCTTCTTCTGCCTTGTGCAGTGAAATAGACAAAATTGTGGCTACTTCATCTAGACTAATATGTAAGTAACCGTTTTCATCCATGCTATATATTAAAAAAGCGATTGTTTTTTTCAGATGATCGTCGTATGAACGTACATCCATCTGCGAAAACAGATATTCTGCTAATGTTGTTTCTTTTTTCGCTACCTGCTCCAACCAGTTCTGTTTATCATCACGTGATGCTTTTTTGACCTTTTTTCTTGAATCATATCGGGGGTCCATGGTTTGTGTGCTCCCGGCTTCAATATGCAGAAGCGGATTTTCGATTGCCTTATTTTCGAGAAATTCAATCAATTCTTGGTTGGAATACTGTAACAAGGCAATCGCCTGGGTTAATTCCTGTGTCATGGCTAATTTCATCGTTTGCTGTTGCCATAACCCTGCCTTCATACTCATGAACATCACCTCTTTATTAATTTTACAATAAGAACCTTTATTCGTGAATCGATTTTATTAATTAAAAATACTACTATAATTATAGTTTTATGCTAGAAATTAACAATGAAATATTTAAAAAGATACTTGCAAAGAAATTTGTCTTGTCATATAATAAAAAGGCGTTGTTTTAATGCATCATTATTTTGCCCTCGTGGTGCAACGGATAGCACGTGAGATTCCGGTTCTTAAGATGTGGGTTCGATTCCTGCCGAGGGCGCTAATAAATCATTGGTATCACTGCGTTTAATAAACGTGGTGATATTTTTTTATGTCCATTTTTAATGGCTACTGTTCAAACATAAATACCACGCTTATATACCACGAACCTTCCTAATTAATATGAAGGAGGTTTTCCCCATTTCAAAACGTAGAAACTCCGTAACCAATTCAAAAACTATTCAAGCACTTGAAACCATTTCTCGTGAGGATTCACAGCAAACATCATCATTTCAAAATGCCACCACAGAATTTTTAAAGCACTGTCGAATAAAAGGACTATCTCCTGCTACCGTAAAATTTTTCGACAAAGAGCTCAAACAAATGAAACGAGCATTAACAGAAATAAATGTTCCACTTTCAGATGTACGGAAAATCAAAACACCACATATTGAAAACTTTATCGAGTATCAGCAAAGTTAGGTCGTGCTACAAATACGATTAATCCACGTTTAAGGGCTAGGAGAACATTTTTCGGCTTCTGTCGCGAAAAAAGTATATAGATGCCAATCCTTTCGAAACCGATTCACAACTTCGGAAGCGCCGTGAAGTAGGACCGACTTTTAGCAAGAAACAATTAAAGCGATTATTCGATGCTCCAGACACGACTAAATTTGTTGGCTTGCGTGATTTAACCAACGTATACAAGACATCAGCTTTGATGGTAAAGGAGAATGCAAAAGAAACGTTACGCTCGTAGAATACAGCTTACTAAACGATTAAAAACAAAAAATAAGATGGGAGCTCCGTTAGGAACCCCCTGGTAAAATGAGAATTTTATATCCTATTCAACATGGTAGCCTGAATAAGGATAAAAGTTATCTAATTGCAAAACTTGAAGAAAGTACTGCCATTTTGACAACCTATTTACAAGCTTCCAACAAGCCATATTTCCAAAATTCCTCTTAAATAAAAAAAGGATGAACCAATGTCAGCCTAACTTATTCCAGTATTGTTGATTCCAAGTCATCGATGACCCAAAGCAGGGATTTTCAACACCATAAAACATGTGTAGCATCATCGGAGGTCCAGGTGGAGGGGGACCCGGCGGGGGCCAAGGTGGAACCGGTCCGAATGGTGGAAATATATGAATCGGAATCGGAATTACCCAACAACGACGTGCAAATACACTTAACCTGGCTTTTTCACATTGTTCCTTATTGATAGTAGGATTTGAACCTACACCTCCTACAAACATTAAATTATTTGGATCATTATCGTGAAATCCGTCTGGGGTAGCCGTGGTGCTTGGATTAGTTAAGGTTAGATTATTTGGATTTAAGAATAAAGTATGCCCTAATTCGTGTGCTAAAACAAATCGTGTAAAAGTCACATCTGGATGTGCATCGTTAGTAAGTATAATAGATGGTCTCGGCCCCCCTTCCGTTAGAGGTAAAGGGTAGGGGGAAACTCCATTTGCGCCGTCACTAAATCTTTTTCCATCTACATAGTAAATAACAATCTTATATCTACCTGGGTATAAAGGTCTAATCGATAACATATTAAGTATTTCTGGAGGATTACTGGAGGTAAAAACCCCATTGCCAACAAATTTTTCAACATTCACTGATCGGATTGTCAAAATTCCTTTTAAGCTAAAATGAATTCTACATGTCTTCCATACTTCGTTAGCCGCTTCAATATCCCGTTGAATTCTGTTATTGCTTACATTCCCACCAGCAATAACCACCCATAAATCTACGCATAAAGGGTCCACAATGAACCCCCTTCCCATTTAGTTTTTATATAATACGGAAAACGCACAATAAAATGTGGGCTATGTATTTTTTTTTCAATTTTGTACTACCCTATTTTTCTTTTAATAATTACACACACTAAAAAATCAGTATTGAAAACAAATTTGTGCTTTATTTGAATAAAGTGTTCTATGTCCTAATTGTTCCTTTTGTTTTTGAAAATGGCAGACAACATTATTCAGGTTATCATTTTGAATTGTATTGACATTACCAGCAATATAAATTATCTTTTGGTTAATTTCGGGTTCGTCTTTTGCGTAAATAACATGCAGTGATTTTAGTTGAAATCAACTTAACCATTGATATAGAAGTGTTTCTCGAAGGTTCGCTCATGGAGGACGACAACGGATAGCACGTGAGATTCCGGTTCTTAAGATGTGGGTTCGATTCCTGCCGAGGGCGTACTAAAAACCTCTTATCTATTTTAGATAGGAGGTTTTCTTATTGTGCCTTTAACGTCTTTACAATAATCGTTTAAAATCATACGTTTTTGGTTAAGATGGAAATGGAAAAATGCGAACAATAGGTGTTTCAACTCTTATCGAAAAATACTTGTTTCTAATGCGGGTCTATTATTTGACCTTGTTTGACCATCAGTGTATGATAAAATTACAAACAGCTTTAGGATGTGGTACCTTTCTATCGCTGCGGAACCTATTGTAACGAGAAGGAGGATATGAATAATGAATTTAATTCCTACAGTTATTGAACAAACAAACCGCGGGGAACGTGCATATGATATTTATTCCCGACTTTTAAAAGACCGTATCATTATGTTAGGAAGCGGAATTGACGATAATGTGGCTAACTCTATTGTTGCTCAATTACTTTTCCTTGAAGCAGAAAATCCTGAGAAAGACATATCTATTTATATTAACAGCCCTGGTGGAAGCATTACTGCTGGAATGGCCATCTATGATACTATGCAGTTCATTAAACCGGATGTACAAACGATTTGTATCGGTATGGCTGCATCAATGGGTGCTTTCTTACTTACTGCCGGAGCACCTGGAAAGCGCTATGCCCTTCCAAATGCTGAAGTGATGATTCACCAACCACTTGGCGGTGCACAAGGTCAGGCAACTGAAATTGAAATTGCTGCAAAACGTATTCTATTCTTACGTGAAAAATTAAATACGATTCTTTCTGAGCGTACAGGCCAGCCACTTGAAGTCATTTCACGCGACACAGATCGTGACAACTTCATGACAGCTGAAAGAGCAAAAGAATATGGCCTCATTGACCATATCATTACTCGCAGCAGCGCTGTTGAAAAGAAAAACGACAAGTAATAAAGGCGTACTCACGCCTTACATAAAAGAAAAACTCGCATGCTGTATGCTGCGAGTTTTTCTTTTTATTTTATTCATCTGTTTTGCCGCATTAATCTTCCTGCTCGATATATTTAGCAAGTTCTTCAATTGCTTCGTTTTCGTCACTTCCGTCAGCAATTAATAAGACCGTACTTCCTGAACCGATTGCAAGGCTCATCAGCCCCATAATACTTTTTGCATTTACTTTCTTGCCGTCTTTTTCTAAAAAGACATTTGATGAAAATCGATTGGCTTCTTGAACGAACAAGGCAGCAGGACGAGCTTGCAAACCTGTTTTCAATTTTACTTCAACCTGTTTTTCTACCATCTCTAATTAATCCTCCTATAAAATTCTATTTATCTTTAACGGGAATGTACCCTTCTTGTAACTAATGTTTAATGAATTGCCAGTCTAACCATTTCAGCTCTGTTCGTTTCTCACAGTTGGACGGCAATTTCACCATATTTCTTAATTATACTTGCGAATTGTTAAGAATATTTTTAAATCCTTTGACCTTTTCGTAACTTTTCTGCAATTTCATCAATTTTACGGAGCCGATGATTGATGCCTGATTTACTGATTGTACCGCCGGAGACCATTTCACCTAATTCTTTTAACGTCACATCTTGATAATGAACACGAAGCTGTGCGATCTCGCGTAATTTTTCCGGTAATACCTCCAAGCCGACGGTTTCTTGAATATATTTGATATTCTCAACCTGGCGAATGGCTGCTCCAATCGTTTTATTTAAATTGGCTGTTTCACAATTGACCAAACGGTTAACAGAATTTCTCATATCCCGGACAATCCTGACATCCTCAAAACGCAATAAAGCATTGTTTGCTCCGATGATGATTAAGAAGTCCGTTATTTTTTCAGCTTCCTTTAAATAGGTGATAAATCCCTTCTTGCGTTCCAGTGTCTTACTGTTCAAATCAAATGAGTTCATGAGTTCACATAATGAATCATTGTGCTCTTTATAGAGCGACGCGATTTCAAGATGATAGGATGAAGTTTCCGGGTTATTGACAGAGCCGCCTGCTAAAAAGGCCCCACGTAAATAAGAACGTTTACAGCATTTTTTCTTGATTAATTCCGGCGAAATGCTATTTTGAAATTCAAAACCCTCTCCGATAATTTTTAAATCCTCTAAAATGCCGCGTGCATGTTCAACCATTCTCACAATGTACACATTGTTTTTCTTTAAACGCATTTTTTTTCGAACTAATAGTTCTACACTTACCGTATAATACTTTTTGATTAGCGTATAAATTCTTCTGGCGATTGCCGCATTTTCCGTTTGGATATCAACCGAAAGCTTTTTATTTGTAAAAGAGAGGGAGCCGTTCATTTGAATTAATGCGGATAGTTCGGCCCTTCCACAACAGTCTTTTACCTCTAAATTTGTCAGTTCCTTTTTTGTCTCTGAAGCGAAAGACATTGCTGCACCCCCCTGTGACAACTCTTATCTATTTATTACGCATGATGCTGCTTATTGGTTTCATCAATTAGTATAGAATATAAAATTTTTGCCACTTCATTTGTATCATGACGAATCACACCATTTTCCAGACTGACGATTTCACCGTAGATAACCTCAAGTCCCAAATCATATAGATTGCTGACATCAAAATGAACGGGCTTTGCATCTTCTTCGCTGTACCGCTTTTGAATTTCATCTGGAATATCCTCACTATTGACAAGGATTGTGTCAATAAATGGATCATTCAAATGATCATAAACCGCCTGCACATGTTCACTTGCTGTATAATCATGCGTTTCCCCTGCCTGTGTCATTAAATTACAGATGTACACTTTTTTTGCCTTAGCACAGCAAACCTCATCACCGATTTTCGGAACGAGCAAATTCGGCAGAATACTGGTATAAAGGCTGCCTGGGCCGATAATAATTAAATCCGCCGCCCTGATTGCCTGTATCGCTTCTGGAAGCGGTTTAACATTTTCCGGCGTTAAAAACACACGCCTAATTTTTTTTCCTGAGTAAGGAATTTTTGATTCCCCCGAGATCATATGACCGTCCTCAAGCTCTGCATGCAAAACAACACTTTGATTGGCAGCCGGCAGAACTTTCCCATGTACATTCAATACTCGGCTCATTTCTTGGATCGCATACATGAAATTTCCTGTTATCGAGGTCATGGCGGCAAGAATTAAATTTCCGAGTGAATGGCCTGACAATTCATTTTCAGACTTAAAACGATGCTGGAACATTTCTTCAATTAACGGCTCTACATCCGAAAGAGCGGCCAACACATTGCGAACATCACCGGGAGGAGGAATATTTAACTCATCCCTCAGTCTTCCTGAGCTTCCTCCATCATCGGCAACTGTTACAATCGCTGTTATATCAACGGGGTATTTCTTTAACCCTCGGAGTAATACCGGCAGTCCTGTGCCGCCGCCGATGATGACGATTCTTGGCTGCCCCTTTTGCGTCATGTTTGTGGTTCCTTTCTTTTCTGTATGTCACGATGTGAAATACGAGTATGATAGTCCTTTTCAAAGTGATGACCAATATATTCAGCTAATGCAACAGAGCGGTGCTGACCACCCGTACAACCAATTGCAATGACTAGCTGCGCTTTGCCTTCACGCTTATAATGCGGAAGCATAAAGCTTAACAGATCTGTTACT
This sequence comes from Niallia oryzisoli, assembly GCF_036670025.1. Taxonomy (NCBI): domain Bacteria; kingdom Bacillati; phylum Bacillota; class Bacilli; order Caryophanales; family Bacillaceae; genus Niallia; species Niallia oryzisoli. The sequence continues at coordinate 4,952,168 of NZ_CP137640.1, forward strand.
TTTTCAAGAAATTTGTGCGTTTCATTCCATTTTAAAACATAGCTGGATACTTCACCGTCTAAGCCTGTCAACGGCCGCATCCGGTCAATATAATGCGGGTTTGGTAAAAATCGGACGTCAAACACAAGATCGGCATCAATTGGAATCCCATGTTTAAAGCCGAATGACATCACATTGACGGTAAATGTCGCTTTTTTGTTAGAAGAAAATTCAGTAAGGATTTTCTCTCGCAGTTCGCGGGGCTTCATCAGTGATGTATTATAGATCATTTGAGCTCTGCCTTTTAAGTCAGCCAGTAATGCCCGTTCATTCTGGATTCCTTCTAACGGAAGCCCATTGCCAGAGAGCGGATGCTTTCTTCTTGTTTCTTTATACCTTCTGACAAGTGTCTCGTCATCAGCCTCAAGGAACAAAATTTGCGGTGTTGCCCAAGAGCCTTCTACTAGATCATCTAATGCTTTAAAAAGGTCGTCAAAAAACTCTCTTCCCCGTAAATCCATTACTAAAGCCACTTTATTCATTTTATTCCCAGATTCTTTCATCAGTTCGAGAAACTTTGGAAGCAGAGTAGGAGGCAAATTATCTACACAGAAAAAACCTAAATCCTCAAAGCTCTGGATTGCTACCGTTTTTCCTGCACCTGACATACCCGTAATAATCACTACTTGAGAATCATTCAGCGATCCGGTACTCATTCTTTTTTCCCCCTTTTTGTTAAAAATAGATCTGTTAAACAAAGTTGTTGATTTCTGTTCGTACAATCTTTAGCTTGGATCCAAGCGATAGCTTAGTAATTCAAAATCTGGTGTGTAGGTAAAGGTTCCGTAGATGATGCCGTTTCCGTGTACCATGTATTCCAAAATATGGTAGTCACCTTCTGCCATTGGGAGGTTTCTTAATTCATTAATCGGCTGCCAGCGGATAATCCCTTCATCCGATTCATCTAGATTCAAACCATCTGCATCCTTGGAGAAAAATGTAAACATCATCCATTCGTTTACGATTTGATCTCCATCCTTCATGATAAAGGTAAAGATCCCTTTTATATTCGGGTTGCGCAAATAAATACCCGTCTCTTCCCTAAATTCGCGGATACATGAGTCTCTGACTGATTCGCCAGGTTCCATTTTCCCGCCAGGAGCTACCCACCAATTTCGTCGCGGCTTTTGTAGCAATAATACTTCATTCTCCTTCAGCAAGACACAATTCGTCACTCGCTGCATCATGGATCACCTCTCAATCAGAAAACAACGTTATAGGTTATCACAATTCTATTCTTTAAGCTATCTATCGATGAATGGTTTAAGTAAACATGCTGTTAATTATATATTTATGTATCATCATAACAGAAAGCATAGATACTATGTTTTAAACTAAACTATTTCCATTTATTATACTATTTTTATGAGGTCGTCACAATGGATATAGTCACCATCCAAACGGTATTCACAAGAAGAAGAGCTTAGAAAAAAATGTTTAGTGTACTGATATGTTCTTAGTAGTGAACACGTAAAAAAGCACAAAAAAATAACACAGGCTAGCGCCTGTGCCTTAAAGGAATAACTATCTTAAAGGGGGTCAATTTCTTTCTTTATTATACCGTAATTATATTTCGTTCTTGTTACAAAACGATTAAATCCAAGTGAAATTTGTTCAGAACATACCCCAACCAAGCGAGCTATTCCAATGTTCAAACTGCATTAATTTTCTTTTACCTTTAATTCTTCAATCAACTCTTCCACATAATGCTGTGCAGACTGGGCAGCGATACTTCCATCACCTGTTGCGGTAACGATTTGACGAAGTGTTTTTTCACGAACATCTCCGGCAGCAAAGATACCCGGTACCTTTGTTTCCATCTTTTCGTTTGTGACAATATAGCCGTTTTCATTAGTAATACCAAGATTTTCAAATGGCTTGGACAGCGGCACCATTCCAATATAAATGAAGACACCGTCTGCTGGGAGTGTTTTCTCAGCGCCGTCCTTTGTGGAAACCAATGTCACGCTTCCCACTTTACCGTCTTTGTCATTGATGGATTTTAATGTATGGCTCCATTCAAAGCCAATTTTTTCATTATCAAATGCACGCTGCTGCAGAATCGCTTGTGCGCGAAGCTCATCGCGGCGGTGAACAATCGTCACTTTGCTCGCAAATCTTGTTAAGTATACACCTTCTTCAACAGCCGAGTCGCCTCCGCCGATCACAAATAATTCTTTGTTTTTAAAGAAAGCTCCGTCACAGACTGCGCAATAGGATACACCGCGGCCGCCCAATTCTTTTTCACCTGGAACACCGATTTTCTTATATTCAGCACCTGTGGAAATAATGACAGCACGTGCTTTATATTCCTTCGCTCCTGCAATAACCGTTTTATATTCTTTTCCATCGATAATTTCTTTAATGTCGCCATAAGCATATTCTGCACCGAACTTTTTCGCATGTTCAAACATTTTGGTCGATAAATCAGGACCAAGAATCGTTTCAAAGCCCGGGTAGTTTTCTACCTCTTCTGTATTTGCCATCTGACCGCCTGGAATCCCGCGTTCAAGCATCAATGTGGATAAATTAGCCCTTGAGGTATAAACAGCAGCAGTCATTCCGCCAGGTCCAGCCCCAGCAATAATCACATCATAAATTTTTTCTTCCGTCACGTTTGAAATCCTCCTCTTTCGGTAACCCTTTTCAGCTAGTTTTGATCAGCCGAATCTTTCCTTATAATATGGTCAAATACCCCTATCCCTATCCTATAAGACAGCGGATAAGAAGTCCAACCATATGCTCACTGTAAGTAGCCATTTACTAATTTAATGTATTTTTGGAGAGTGGAAGGTGACAGTCCATATTGCTTCGCCACTAATTTCTGTGATGATTTTTCATTTCTTAGCTTCTTCCAAACATATTCCGTTGCGGCAGCCAAGGCATCTTTATTTTTCAAAGCAACATTTGCCTCGCTCATTTCAACAAAGACGGAAAACCACATCAAATACAGTCCTGCTTCAACCGTTCCAATCGGATGATGGTGTTCGTACAAAGCTTTTGCAGTTTCATGCGCCACAATAAGCTCACCACTATCTATTTTACCCACTTTCACCATGTTTACATATTGATTTTCCAGTGAGGAGAATTTCTTATTTTTCACGACTTCCTTTGAAGAAAGATACGTTTCTTTTTTATTAGAAAGAGAAATAAGGAAAAGGGCAAACAATCTTTCCTCGATATAATCACTTTCTAATTTCTTTAAAATAGATGGGTCATGCTCCTCGAAGCCTTCTGCAGCCGGCTGCTCTTCATTCCAAGGCTCAAGCCCTTCTTTACTTGGATTTAGCACAAGTACTTTATCCCATAGCGAACGGGCAAGCTGCTCTCTTCCTGTAAAATAAGCCGCATAGGAAAACCAATAATAATAGGATCCGTCACCCTTATATCCTTGTTTATGAAGCTTGCGGAACCAAAGGTAGGCTGGTTCGTATTCACCGATTAAAGCAAAAGTTGCTCCTAATTTAAATTGATGCTCAGATAAAATCGGCTTTACTTTTTTTAATACATCTGCAATCGCAGCCGTTTCTGCCTTGTTTTTTTGAAAGTAGGCAAATACCAGCTTATTGCACATAGCATGTAAATTTCCCGGATTGCGCTCCATGACTAAATCCAATGTTTTGGATGCTTTTTCAAGCTCTCCTAAATAAAAATATGCTAAGGCTAAATTATTGTAAGCAGACCAGTATTCAGGAAATTCTTCAATCACATCCTTTAATAGCTTAACAGCCTTCGGAAAGTGTCCTGATTCAAGCAATTCTCTTGCATGCTCCTGCTTCGTAATAAGATCGTCCTGCTCATATAGTTCCTCTTCAAGATCGTCGGCTTCAAGGGTTAGAATTTCAAGAAGATCCTCTGCATCCTCAACAAAATCCCCATTATCCTCTTCTTGTAAGTACAAATTAACATGAGCATAGGCATCCTTAAAATAACCTAAATGGGCATAATTGTTGGCTAAGAAATAGTGGCACTCCATCATATCTTCATCAAGCTCTTCGAGAATGAAATGAAGAAGTTCATTTGATTCCTTATATTCTCCTAGCTCTGTATGAATAATCGCCAATTGGCAGACAATCATCGGTTCGCCCGGTTCAAGCTGCATAGCCCGCTTTAAATATTTAATTGCTTTATGAAAATCACGACGGTGAAAAGCCTTCAAGCCCTTAGAAAAATAATATTCACCCGTAGGGATAAATGACAATAACTGTCCTTTTGATTTTTTAGCTTGAGAGTTTTTACTCATGTAATCCTCCAAATGTTACAAAATTAACTAACTTTAACCGCACAGCATCGTTCGCCGCGGATTCAGCTTCTGTTCAACTAAACAATTATAACACACCCTTCACAGAGCAGAAAGGGTATGTGAACGAAAATAAAAACAAGCAAAAAAAGCGGACCAAAAAAAAGTGTCAGGCACCACAAACCAATTGATTGATTGTGGAATCCTGACACCTTTTGGGACAGCCCCTGGAAATTATTTATTTTCTTTTTGCAAATGTCTTTCTTGGAGAACATTCAGCACTTCTTTAAATGGAAGTCCCTGTTCACGCAGCAATACAAACAAATGATATAAAAGATCCGATGCTTCCCATTTTAATTCTTCAGGATCACGGTTTTTTGCCGCGATAATGACTTCAGATGCCTCTTCACCGACCTTCTTCAGGATTTTGTCAACGCCTTTTTCAAAAAGATAGGTCGTATAAGCACCTTCAGGGCGTTCTTTTTCACGTTGGTCAATGATTTTCTCTAAATCGATAAGAATTTGAAAATCCTCAAGCTTTGCTTCCTTTGTCACAATTTATTCCTCCTCTAAAATCGGCTCTGAAAAACAGCTGACTGCACCTGTATGGCAGGCAGGACCTGCTGGATGAACAAGCACCACAATCGCATCGCGGTCACAATCAAGCTTCATTTCAACTATCTTTTGCGTGTTACCGCTCGTTGCACCTTTATGCCACAGCTCCTGGCGGGAGCGGCTGAAAAACCAGGTTTCTCTTGTTTCAATCGATTTCTTTAGTGATGTAAGGTTCATATAGGCAAGGGTTAAGACTTCCTTTGTATCGGCATCTTGTACAATCGCAGGGATTAAGCCTTGGGAATCAAATTTTATATTTTCTATGTTCATCTGACATTCACACCTTTTTCCCGTAAAAATGCTTTTACTTCGTGTACGGACGTTTCTTTATAGTGGAAAATAGAAGCAGCAAGTGCAGCATCTGCTTTTCCTTCTTTAAACGCCGCTTCAAAGTGCTCGGCATTGCCTGCACCGCCGGAAGCAATTACCGGAACTGTCACCGCTTCGCTGACTGCCTTTGTTAATGCCAAATCAAAGCCTTTTTTCTCCCCGTCAGAATCCATGCTGGTGAGTAGAATTTCACCGGCACCGCGTTCGACTACTTCTTTCGCCCATGCGATGACCTCTTTATCAACCGGTGTTCTGCCCCCGTGCGTGTAAACGCGCCACGAACCAAGTTCTTCGTCAAATTTCGCATCAATCGCCACAACAATACATTGAGTGCCGAAAAAGTCAGCCCCCTCTGTGATTAGCTCAGGCCGGTTAACGGCAGCTGTATTTAGGGAAACCTTGTCTGCCCCTGCCCTTAGGATGCGTTTCATGTCTTCAAGTGAATTAATGCCGCCGCCGACCGTAAATGGAATAGCCAGCTCTGATGCGACAGCTTTCACCACATCAACCATTGTTTTACGGCCTTCATGTGAGGCGGAAATATCAAGAAATACAAGTTCATCCGCTCCCTGCTCATCATAAAAACGGGCAAGCTCGACCGGATCACCAGCATCGCGCAGCTGGACAAATTGAATTCCTTTCACCACTCGTCCATCTTTTACATCAAGGCATGGGATAATTCTTTTCGTAATCATTATACACCAACCTCTTTCAATGCGTCAGAAACTGTGAACCGACCTTCATAGATGGCTTTTCCGACAATTGCACCGCTGACTCCTACCGCTTCAAATTCTTTTAACCGTGTTAAATCAGCTAAGGAGCTGACACCACCTGATGCAATCACCTGCTTGCCGGTTTCGGAAGCCATTAATTTTACCGCATCGACATTTGGACCTGACAGCATGCCGTCTGTTGCAATATCGGTAAATATAAATGTTTCCGCACCGGCATCAGCAAAGCGCTTGCCTACTTCGACTGCCTTTACCTCAGATGTATTTAACCAGCCGTGTGTAGCGACATAGCCATTTTTTGCATCAATCCCAATCGCAATCTGTTTGCCGTATTTTTTCACCATTTCAATCGCAAACTCCGGATTGGAAATCGCGATACTTCCGATGATCACTCTTGTGACACCGTTGTCTAGATAATGGGTGATGTCCTGCTCTGTACGGATTCCGCCGCCGATCTGCACGTTGACGTTTAATTCTTTTGCCGCCTGAATCACAAACGTATCATTCACACGTTTGCCGTCCTTGGCACCGTCAAGATCGACCATATGGATCCACTCTGCTCCCGCTTCTTTAAATGACTTTGCCATATCAAATGGAGAATCACCGTAAACTGTCTCTTGATTATAATCACCTTGAATCAACCGAACACATTTCCCGCCTCTCATATCGATGGCAGGATATATCGTAAAAGCCATGATCCGTTCTCCTTTCCTTGGAAGCAACCTTCTATTTTAATACTAGTTTTGTAAAATTCGTTAACAGCTCGACACCAAGCTTACTGCTTTTTTCCGGGTGGAACTGCATGCCGTATACATTGTTTCTTCCGACTACTGCTGGAACTTCTTCAAAGTAAGAAGCTGTTCCAATGAGAATCTCTTTGTTTACTGTTTTGACATAGTAGGAATGAACAAAGTAGGCGTAGTCCTCTTCCAAATTGGCTGTGACCTGTGAGCTGTTTTCCCATTTTAAACGATTCCAGCCCATATGCGGCACTTTGTAGGTTTCCCCATTCTCTGCTTGTCCTGGAAAGCGGACAACACGGCCTGGAAGAAGAGAAAGACCTTTTGTCAGGCCGCCTTCTTCACTCTCTTCAAAAAGAAGCTGCATACCAAGGCAGATGCCGAGCAGCGGCTTGCCGGTTTCAACGTACTGATGAAGGAAGTCTGTCAGTCCTGATTCATTTAGACGGGCCATGGCATCCTTGAAGGCCCCAACTCCCGGAAGGATTAAGCCGTCTGCTTTTGCCAGCTCAGCTGGATCCTCAGAGAGAAAAAATGGTACGTCCAGACGTTTCAGAGCCTGACTGACACTGAATAAATTCCCCATTCCATAATCAACAATTCCTATCATTTATAACATCCCCTTTGAAGATGGAACACCTTTTACCCTTGGGTCGATGGTTGTTGCTTCATCAAGCGCTCTTGCCATTGCTTTGAAAATGGCTTCAATCATGTGATGTGTATTTTGACCGTAATGAACAATGACATGAAGATTCATTCTGGCTTCTAAGCAAAATTTCCACAGGAATTCATGGACAAGCTCGGTATCAAACGTACCCACCTTTTGACTTGGAAATTCAGCGCCGCGGATTTCCAAATGCGGACGGTTGCTTAAATCAATTACTACTTGGGCAAGCGTTTCATCCATTGGCACGAAAGCATTTCCGTAACGCTTAATGCCTTTTTTGTCGCCAAGCGCTTCTTTTAATACTTGTCCAAGGCAAATTGCAATATCTTCCGTTGTATGGTGGTCGTCGATTTCTGTATCACCATTGGCATTAACGGTTAAGTCAAATTGACCATGTTTGGCAAATAGATCAAGCATATGGGTTAAGAAAGGTACCCCTGTATCTAATTGAGACTGGCCTGAGCCATCAATGTTTAACTCAAGCTCAATGTTCGTTTCATTTGTTTTTCGTTGTATTGATGCGCTTCTCGTCATGATTCCTATCTCCCTATCCTCGCTCGTTTTGGTGTAGTGAGCTGTTTTGTTTGGCTGGATTAAAAAAATATGAAACCGAAAGGAAGCAGAAGAACCGTCCCTCTGCTTCTTATTGATTTCGGGCTTCGATGGCTCTTGCGTGTGCTTCGAGGCCTTCGAGGCGGGCGAATGCAGCGATTTTTCCGCTGTTTTCGTTGAATGCTTTTTCACTGTACATGATGATGCTTGATTTCTTTTGGAAATCGTCAACGTTTAGCGGACTGGAGAAACGAGCTGTTCCGTTTGTCGGTAAAACATGGTTCGGTCCGGCAAAGTAGTCACCGACAGGCTCTGAACTGTATCTGCCGACAAAAATCGCTCCTGCATGGCGTATTTGGCCAACCTTTTCCATCGCGTTTTCCATCATGATTTCCAAATGCTCTGGTGCTAATTGATTAATCGTTTCTATTGCTTCTTCTTCTGTCTCTGTCACATAGATCACGCCATAATCGGCAATCGACTGGGCAGCAATGGTTTTGCGTGGCAATGTTTCAAGCTGCTTTTCCACTTCATATGCGACTGCTTCTGCCAGTGTTCGGGAGGGTGTCACTAAGACACTGCATGCCCGTGCATCATGCTCAGCCTGGGAAAGCAGGTCTGCAGCAATTTCATTTGCCCGTGCCGTTTCATCAGCAAGAACGGCAATTTCACTAGGACCTGCGATCATATCAATGTCCACATCCCCGAAGACTTCCCGCTTTGCTAACGCCACAAAGATATTGCCCGGTCCGGTAATTTTATCAACCGGTTGAATAGACTCCGTTCCATAGGCAAGGGCAGCGATGGCCTGAGCACCGCCTACTTTGTAGATTTCTTTTACACCGGCTTCCTTCGCTGCAACTAAGACGCCTGCCGGTAATGTACCAGATTCACCCGGAGGGGATACCATGACAATTCGTTCCACTCCAGCCACTTGCGCCGGTACGACATTCATTAATACGGATGAAGGATAGGCAGCCGTGCCGCCTGGTACGTATACACCGACAGAATCAAGCGGGGTTATTTTCTGCCCTAGAACCGTGCCATTTTTCTCCGTTGTAATCCAGGAATTGCGCAGCTGTTTTTCGTGAAAGGAACGAATATTTTGTGCTGCTTCTTTAATGATGGCAATGATTTCTTCGGAAACCTGGCCGTAGGCTGCTTCTATTTCAGTCTCTGTAACAGCCAGATCTGAAAGACGTACGCGGTCAAATTTTTCTGTGTATGCTTTTAACGCTTCATCACCATTATTTTTGACATTTTCAATGATGTCTTTGACAATTTTCCGCTGTTCTTCTGTACCGCTGTCAACCGATCTTTTGATTGAAATTCCTTCATTTACAGTTATGATTTTCACCGTTCTCATCCTAACTTAAAAAATTTAAACAGTAGCTTTTTGCTTCAATACTTCGGCAATTCGTTCCACGATTTCGCTGATGCGCTTATCCTTCATGCGATAGCTGACAGGATTGACGATAAGACGTGAGGTAATATCTACAATCTGTTTATATTCTACAAGTCCATTTTCCACTAATGTTCTGCCCGTTGAGACGATATCAACAATGCGGTCAGCCAAGCCAATCATTGGCGCTAACTCAATCGAACCGTTCAGCTTAATGATTTCAACCTGTTCGCCCTGCTCACGAAAATATTTTGAAGCAACATTCGGATACTTAGTGGCAATTTTCGGTGCGACATCATTCATTTTTGTATTTGGCAGTCCAGCAACAGCTAAGTAGCATTTGCTGATGTTTAAATCGAGTACTTCATATACATCCCGTTCTTCCTCAAGCATGACATCTTTACCAGCAATTCCAAGGTCTGCGACACCATGCTCCACATAGGTCGGTACGTCCATCGGCTTGGCAAGAATAAAACGGAAGTTCTCCTCTTCCACATCGATAATTAATTTCCGTGAATCATCAAATTCCGGCGGCAGCTTGAAGCCTGCTTCCCGAAGCAAAGCAGCCGCTTCTTCAAAAATGCGTCCTTTTGGCATGGCAATTGTTAACGGCTCATTCATTGTGCTGACTCCTTCCCTGCTTTTCCGACTAACATCGTAACTTCTTCATATAATTCCGTACTGGCATCGAGATTCTCCACACCATTTATATCCTGAAGGACAACCTTTAAACCGCTTTTACGCTTTTCATTCGCTAACGCATAGGCTTCCTTTCTCCGCTCTGCACTGAATAGGATACACTGCACTGGCTCGCGGGCTTGGATCGTTCCCAGGGCTTCAATTAAACGATCAAGTCGAATGGCAAATCCGGTTGCACCGGTATCTTTCCCAAATTTGCTTAATAAATGATCGTAGCGCCCGCCGCTGGCAATTGGAAATCCGACCTGATCGGCATAAGCCTCAAATAATATTCCAGTATAGTAGCTCATATGACTGACAAGCGTTAAATCAAATTTTACTCTTGCACCCACTTGACCGTAGTCTGAGAGTGTTTCCCATAGCTGCTTCAAGTTGTCTAAATCAGTTCGTCCCTTGCCGTTCTCAAGCAGGGCATTTGCCGCTTCAATTACCTCTTCACCGCCCCTTAGGTTTAAAAAATCTAACAGGCGTTGTTTATCAATCGATGATAATGGTAATTGTTTCACATGCTCTCTGTAGCCGACATAATTTTTTTCATATAAAAAGGTAGTCAGGGCGTTTACGCGGTCTTCCGTTCCTAGAATATCCGTGAAGAATTCCTTTACGAAGCCAATATGGCCGACTGACAATTGAAAATTCTTCAGACCTGATTCCTCTAAAGCAGATATTAACAAGGCAATGCCTTCGCCGTCCGCGCTAATCGTATGATCACCAATACATTCAACGCCGATTTGTTCAAACTCGGCCGGACGTCCGCCTTCGCGCTGCTGGGCACGATATACGTTCGCAGAGTAGGCAAGTCGTAATGGGGTGATTTCCTTTAACATCTTGGAAGCTGCAACCCTGGCAATCGGTGATGTCATATCGGGTCTTAGGACAAGTGTATGTCCCTGCTGATCTAATAGCTTAAACAGCTGCTGGTCAAGGATAGCTGAAGCTGCACCAACTGTTTCATAGTATTCTAAGGCAGGCGTTTCAATAAATTGATAGCCCCATTTTTTCATTTCATCTCCGATAGCATGACGGATTTTGTGTTTTGTCTCATATAATCCTGGTAATGTGTCTCTCATGCCTAGTGGTTTTTCAAACATAAATAAACGGCTCATTTGCTAAGAACACCTCTGTTCATCACACTTAGCGACAAACGCTTTAGTTCGCTAATGTGGTAGTAAGTTGAAGATATTGTATCTCTATAGGTCGATATTTGTCAAGGAAATTAATGTTATTCCCTATGTGATGGGTTTTTATTCTTTTGTTGTTGGTGGTTATTGGTTTTATGTACTACGGGCACCTGAAATTCTGACAGGTTTTTGCTTATTGTGCCTCTCCATTTCAGAATAAAGCTCTTTTTGTGACAGAGTTTTGAGATTTCCTCTGTTCCTTGTCAGAATGAAGCTTCTGATTCCTGGTACTGGCCGCCATCCACAAAAATATGAACGAATCTGTCTTTTTATGGTGCCTGACACCGCAAAAAGACAAAAAAGGTGACAGTCACCACTTGGGGCGTCTGTCACCTTTCATCCAATAGGATTGGCGTTTATACTCTTTCGAAACAAGATATAAGCGCCAAGGGGATGCTCTATTCTTGCAGTACCTCTTGAGCATCTTCTCTTATGATTCTCATTGGATTTCCTCCGACAAAGGCTCCAGCAGGTACATCTTTATGGACGAGGGTGCCTGCTGAAACGATGGCACCGTCCCCAATGGTTACACCGGGGAGAATCGTTGAATTGGCCCCAATCATCACTTCGCTGCCAATTTTCACATCTCCCAGACGATACTCCTTAATTAAATATTCATGAGCAAGGATCGTCGTGTTGTAGCCGATTACGGTATTCCTTCCTACACTGATTTTCTCAGGGAACATAATATCCAGCATCACCATCAAGGCAAACGAGGTTTGATCGCCTACCTTCATTCCTAAAAAATGCTTATACAGCCAATTTTTCAGACCGAGAAATGGACTGTAGCGGGCCGCTTGAATAACGACAAAATTTTTGATAACCTTCCAGAACGGAACGGTTTTGTAGACATGCCAGAGTGAATTGGGGCCCTCTACCGGATACCGATCCGTGTTTCTCATCTTTTTCCCTCAACAATATCCAATAAGTCGCTCATGGTTTCGAGGATATAATCAGGTTCATATGATTTCAAATAATCAACGCCTTTGATCGTCCAAGAAACACCTGCTGTTTTCATGCCGGCATATTTCCCAGCAAGGATATCATGAAAATTATCACCGACCATGATTGCTTCTTCTGGACGAGAATCAAGCATTTCAATTGCTTTAAAAAGAGCCTCAGGATCTGGCTTTGTTTTTTCCACATCTTCAAACGCAATGAAAACATCGAAATAGGGAGTCAGCTTTGTCAGTTCCAATCCCATTTTCGCTACTTCTGTTCTTTTCGTTGTGACAACTCCAAGCTTATAGCCGCTTTCTTTTAGCTGCTTAATTGTTTCCAACACGGTTGGAAATATCGTAACAAGCTCATCATGGTGTGCCTTATTGTGTGCTTGGTATACTTCGATCATCTCTTCGGCCTTTTCCCCATTAATACCGTAGAACGTACTTGTAAGAGATGGTCCGAAAAATGGTAAAATATCCTCCCGTGTGTATTGACCAGGATAATATAGGTCTAACGTATGCTGAAAGGAAGAAAAAATCAATTCATTTGTATCCACTAATGTTCCATCTAAATCAAATAATAATGTTGTAATTTTATTGCTCATAGGTTATTTCTTTACTCCTTGTCTTTGCGATAATAAATTTATTCCAAATAAGCGCTACAGAAGCCGTCAGCACGATTGCCACCACCAAACGAATCAACAAGAGCGGCAGCACTGGGATGCCCAAAGGAGCGAAAATAAGTGTATCCTCAATTACCGCGTGACAGGCAGAAAGAAAAATGAACGCAATCGTCAAATCCTTCTTGCTGACGCCATCCTCTTTGACAGCCTGAATCATAACCCCTGCCCCGTAGGCAAGACCAAGCAATAATCCAGCAGCCAGTGTTGTAGACGTATTTGGATTCATCCCTAGGGAACGTGTGACAGGTGCCATCCACTTGGAAAAAACATCAATCCATTTCAAATCCTTCAAAATTTGGATTCCGATCATCAGCGGGATGACAATGATCGCCAGCTGAACCACACCCAAGATGGCAGACTGCAGACCAGCCGCCCCGATTTCGATCCAGCCTGTTACTGCTTCATTGCTTTGCGAAGCGGAAACAAAGCCATATTGCGCCTGTTCCGAACCGCCCTGCCACAACAAATTAATAATAACTGCTGAAATAATGGCAAGGCTGACGCGGACAAGCAGAACGATCCACAGCTTTACTCCTGTCTTTAAGGCAACCCCCGACTCCAGGATCATGCTGTGAGAAAAAGACAGCATGACCGCGATTATAAACACTTCTTTTACAGTAAAATCAAGTGATAAAATCGACCCGATTGCTGCATAAATATTAAGTGCATTCCCGAGCACAAGCGGTATGGCCGCATCCCCGGATAGACCGAATAAGCTCATAAACGGCGCAATTTTATCTATAATCCAAGGCAGGACTGGGGTGTGCTGAAGAATCGTGATCATTAGTGTAATAGGAAAGATGATTTTCCCAAACGTCCATGTCACCCGAAGTCCAACCATAAAACCTCTTTTAAAAGTTCCTAGCATTTTCTCATCTTCCTTCTCCCAGTTGTCCTCAGAGAAAACTCTCCTAATTTACTTCTGGTTATCTAAATAGCGAACATCTGCATATCCCTTTACTCTTCTATATATAAGCAGTCCAACAGCAAGCAGAATTAGTGCAACTGAAATGGTTTGAGCCATTCGAAGGGTCTCTGTCAGCATTAAACTGTCTGTTCTCATGCCCTCGACAAAGAATCGGCCAATTGAATACCAAATAACATATGTTAAAAATAGCTCACCTTGGCGCAGATTTACTCTTCTTAATAGCATTAAGAGAATAAAACCTAACAAATTCCAAACAGATTCGTATAAAAAGGTTGGATGGTAATAGGCACCGTTAATATACATTTGATTAATAATAAATTCCGGTAAATGCAGGTTTTCAAGAAAGGTACGGCTCACTTCTCCGCCGTGTGCTTCCTGGTTCATAAAATTTCCCCATCTGCCAATTGCCTGCCCTAAAATAATACTTGGTGCAGCAATATCGGCTATCTTCCAAAAAGAAACATTTCTCTTTCTAGTGAAAACAATGGCAGTAATGACCGAGCCGATTAATGCACCGTGGATGGCCAGTCCCCCGTTCCAAATGGCAATAATTTCTCCTGGATAACGCGAATAGTATTCCCATTCAAATAAGACATAATAGGTCCGGGCCGATAGAATTGCAATCGGGATGGCCCAAAGCATAAGGTCAGTGAATATGTCCTTATCAAGCCCGCGTCTTTCGGATTCCTTAATGGCGATATATAACCCAAGTGCAATGGCTGCTCCGATAATGACACCATACCAATGAACCTGGATTGGTCCAAGCGAAATAGCTATCGGATCAAGCGGTTGAATACTTTCCTCCATTCTTACAACTGCTACTAAAAACATAGACAATAGTATACATCTGTCTACGCTAGACATATTCCTGCTTCTTCGTGTCCCGTCTCTCCGATTGCTCGCTACTACGGTTGGTGTAACACTCCACAGGCGTTAATTCCGATCTAGCCGACCGTACATATACACAGATTAGTTAAGTTAAAACTGTGTATTCCTTCGCATACTTCAGATTTAAAGAGGCATTAAAATCGCGATCCATTTCAGCATCACAAGCATCACATGTAAAAATTCGTTCAGATAAGCTAAACATCACTTTCTTGTGATTACAACAAGAACAAAGCTTTGAAGATGGATAGAATCGATCTACTTGTCTGAGCTCGATACCGTACTGCTTACATTTAGCAGTGAGCCATTCTTTAAAATAGTTGAAATTTTGTCCCGCGACCGTTTTGGATAGATGTCGATTTTTCATCATGCCTTTCACATTTAAATCTTCAATAGTGATATAAGCCGGCTTGGTTTTCACCAGCTGATTCACCACATATCTAACATATTCTTTTCGAATGTTGGCTAGTCTAGCGTACAGTTTTTGAACTTTTACCAGTTGTTTCTGCCTGTTTTTAGCGCAGAATTCACCTCGCTTTTGATTTTTATTTTGTTCATAACTTCTACTTAGCTTTCGTTGTTTGCGCTTAAGACTCTTTTCTAGTTTTTTTACCTTCTGTGTTTTATTGATATTTTTAAACGTCTCATGATGACTACATGTGGCAAAGTCAGTAATCCCTAAATCAATCCCGATTCCATCATAAAGGAGGACCTGAACCTCCTGTTTTTGTTCCACCTCGCATAAAACAGATACGTAGTATCGATTTGCTTTTTGTGAAACAGTACAACTGATAACTTTTGCGTTTGATGGAATATAGCCATATTCCTTTAATTGAACCCATCCAAGCGTTGGGACCTTGATTCGGTGACGCTCGACTGACAAATCGGTCGGATTATTTTTTTGAAAATAGGCTTTAACCTCTTGATGTTTCTTTTTCTTAAACTTCGGAAAATTAGCTAATCCCTTGAAAAAGTTTTTAAAGGCTTGATCTCCGTTCATAATGGACTTTTTCACTGCTTTACTGGATACGTCCTTAATCCAGAAATCCGTTTGTTTGGGTGAACATTATTCACCCACTTGGAAAAATCATAGCCTGACAAGTGCTTGCCTGTGTCTTTATAGTGTTTTTGCGCAGTAGTAAGGTATAGATTGTAAACAAAACGACAGACACCAATCGTTTGATGTACTTTTTGTTGCTGTTTTTCATTTAGAAGAATTTCCGTCTTATATGCTTTTTTCATGATCATCGCCCTTTTTATTTGGCTATTTTATAGTTCAATTTTACTATAAAATACAATGGAGATGATCGAATAATTAAAATATAAGACCTTATATAGAAATGTAACTGATTTGAAGCCTAAAACAATAAAGCAGGTTTATGCATTGGAGGAGGAATCAAACAAATTACTTTAAGTACATGTGATAGCCTTTGTGTCTATTTGTATAAATTTTTAACTACTGTTCTAATCTCCTTTTAAATTTCGTACAGCCTTTTAACGTTCACAGCTTTCATCATCCACTATGAGGGAAAAAATATCATTTGACAACTTTTAGTTAATTAATATGATTATATTTCTTTATTTCCCTCATCAATAACTTGACTGAGGCGATTGGTAAACTGCTCGGCCGCATTCATACCCATCCGTTTCAAACGGAAATTCATCGCGGCTACCTCAATAATAACCGCTAAGTTTCGTCCAGGGCGGACTGGGATCGTAATCTTTGTTACATCTGTATCAATGATTTTCACTTTCTCTTCATCAATGCCCAAGCGGTCATATTGCTTTTGCTGATCCCAATTTTCCAAGCTGATGACGAGAGAGATTTTTTTATGACTAAGAACAGAGCCCGCACCAAACAAGGTCATCACATCGATGATTCCTAATCCGCGAATCTCTAGCAAATGCTCAATTAATTCCGGTGAAGTACCCACTAGTGTGTTTTCGTCTTCCTGGCGGATCTCTACGCAATCATCGGCAACCAGACGGTGACCGCGTTTAACAAGTTCAAGTGCGGTTTCACTCTTACCTACACCGCTTTGCCCTGTAATCATCACGCCAACCCCATATATATCAACAAGAACGCCATGTACTGCTGTCGTCGGTGCCAGCTTGCTTTCAAGGAAATTTGTTAACAGCCCTGAAAATCTGGTTGTTTTTTGCTTTGAGCGCATAACCGGCACCGATTCCCGTTCAGACGCTTCAAGAAGTGCTTCAGGTGCTTCTAAATCCCTCGTAATAATAATTGCCGGAGTCACATCTGTACAAAGCCTTTCTAAGCGGTAGTCTCGTTCGCTTTCGTTAAGCTTATTGGCAAAAGTCAACTCTGTCATACCTATTAATTGAATGCGATTTGCGGGATAATAATCAAAATATCCTGCCAGTTCAATGCCGGGTCTAGAAATATCACTGGTTGTGATTGGACGGTTAATCCCCTCTTCACCACTAAGCAACTCAAGATCAAACTTTTCGATTACGTCTTTCGTACGTACTTTAACCAACTTTGTGCCTCCTTTATAAATGAACAAAATAAGGGCTGTATCCTATAGTAAGTTTCACATTATTTTATCATTTTTTTGCTAAGAACCAAATGACTATATCTTTTCAAGAATAATTTTCATTTTTTCAAAACAAAAAAAGCTGACAAGCAGTATAGCAATTACTACTTCTCAGCCTTTTTTAAGGTTAATGTTTTTTTTCGTCTTTTCGGTTTAGGTAATTTTGAATAATGATATTTACGATTGACATGATTACCGCGATGACAAATGCCATCCCAAAGCTTTCAATCTCAAAGGATTCGCCCATGATTTGATCTGTCAAGATCAAGGTGAGGGCATTGATTACAAACAAAAATAAACCTAATGTAAAAACCGTTATAGGCAGTGTTAATATGACGAGAATTGGTCTGACAATCATATTTAGCACCGATAACACAAAACTCGCCCCAATGGCTGCAAGAATCCCTTCAATATAAAAAGACTCTTTGAAAAAACCGGAAAGAGCGATAAATAATATGGCATTAATCAAAATCCCTGCTAGCCATCCCATATACTAACACCTCATGTTCAAAGCTGAAAAAAGTTCCTCCAAACGATTTCAGCCACAACTCAAGCATCCTGTTACATAAATTAAATGATTATGCTTTTCGAACCGAAATCGTGCCCGTTTTCGTATCTGCATTAAGCTGGAGGAGATCGATTGATTCTTTAACCGTTTTAAAATTCAGCGTTTTTTGGATAAACTCACTTTTCTCGTCTATAATTTGGATTCCTTCAAGTTCAACGTTGAAATTCCCAAGGTTAGACTTCAGCATGCCGTTAACTGCCGCCTGCTCCGGTATCGACAATTCAACATTCCCTGTTGTTGTCTTTACTTCAATCATTTCACATTCTGGGTTAATCGTTTTACACTGAATATTCCCATTAAACGTCTGCAGTTCAACTTTACGAAAATCGCCATTCAACATAATCGGGCCATTTAATGTTTCTGCATCAATCGACTTTACTTCACAGCCAATGAATTGAATCAGACCATTTGCCGTCTCCACATCCACTTCCTGACTGTTAATGGCATCCATAATGATTTTACCGTTAGCCGTTTTGATTTTCATTTTCTTCATGCTGATATTTTTGCTTTCAACATTTCCGCTGAAAACCCTGATATCCCCATATTCATATTCCGATTCTGGAACATAAATAACCGTTTCCACCTTAATCCACTTTTGTCTTGTTGAAAAATAGAGACGTTCATCCTTCACCGCAAACGTGACTTCTTTTAAAAAGTTTGCTTTTGCTTCATCGTGATTATCGCCGCGGTATACCTGGGCTTTACATTCAATACGGACATCCTTTTGATCCCAAGGAATGACACGAACATCTCCATTTGCTACATCGACAACCATTTCTTTAAACTCAGCATCTGTCTGCTGAAAAATATGGGAAATGTCCATCCGTTTGCCAAAATTCAAATCTAAATCAAGATCTTTTATCTTTTTCACAGCATAATCCACAAATTCAAAGATCTTTTCCTTTGTGGATTGATAGCTATGCTGGGATTGTGACTGCTTTTCCTGCTTCGTTTGTTCTTCTGAATGAACAACCGTTGACAGCTCTGTCACGAGCTGTTCTTGTTTTTCTTCCATTTCCTTTGTTGAGTTTTCCAGTTTTTCTAATAAGTAAAGAGCATCATCAACGGTCAGCTTTCCTTCTTCAACCATCTGTAAAATTCGTTTACGTTGTTCCTTCATTATGATTCCTCCCTAGAGAAACATCTTCATATAATACATACGAAATGAACAACAATATGTTTCAGTTTAAATAAGAATACGTCTTGAGGCCGAGTACGTCCACTTATTGAGTGACTTCAATTTGTTTCTGCATCCTCTTTCGGTCACGTTCCAAAATCGGTTTTAGATATTTACCTGTATAGGATTCCGCAACCTCAGCCACTTCCTCAGGTGTTCCGGTCGCTATGATCGTTCCGCCTTTATCGCCACCCTCTGGACCAAGGTCGATCAAATAATCAGCCCTCTTAATTACATCTAAATTATGTTCAATGACAAGGACGGTATCACCGTTTTCTACCAGGCGCTCCAAAACCACTAAAAGGCGTGAAATATCATCAACATGGAGCCCTGTTGTCGGCTCATCTAAAATATAGAAGGAGCGGCCTGTTGATCTTCTATGCAATTCAGAAGCAAGCTTCACCCGCTGCGCTTCACCGCCGGACAGTGTCGTTGCCGGCTGACCTAGTGTCACATAACCGAGGCCGACATCCATGAGAGTCTGCAGCTTCCGCCTAATTTTTGGATGATTTTCGAAAAATTCTACTGCATTTTCAACAGTCATTTCTAATATCTCGGAAATGTTTTTTCCTTTGTATTTCACTTCAAGGGTTTCACGGTTATAACGTTTCCCATGACAAACCTCGCATGGAACATAAACATCCGGTAAAAAGTGCATTTCAATTTTAATAATCCCGTCACCGCGGCATGCTTCACATCTGCCGCCTTTTACATTAAAGCTGAAGCGTCCTTTTTTATACCCGCGCACCTTGGCTTCATTCGTCGCAGCGTATACATCACGGATATCATCAAATACACCTGTGTACGTAGCCGGGTTTGATCGCGGAGTTCTGCCAATCGGGGTTTGATCAATATCAATCACTTTATCCAAATGCTCAAGACCAGTAATGGAGCGGAACTCTCCCGGTTTGCTTCTAGCTCGATTCAGCTTCTGCGCCAGTGTTTTATGTAAAATTTCATTCACCAACGTACTTTTTCCTGAGCCTGAAACACCAGTGACTGCCACAAACATGCCAAGCGGGAATTTCACATTAATATTTTTTAAATTGTTTTCCTTTGCTCCTTTTATTTCAATGAAGCGTCCGTCCGGCTTCCGCCGTTCAATTGGCAGCGGAATAAACTTCTTGCCTGACAAATATTGACCTGTTAAGGAATCAGGGTCTTCCATTACCTCTTTTGGTGTACCAGCTGAGACAATCTCCCCTCCGCGAATCCCTGCCCCCGGTCCAACATCAATTAAATAATCAGCAGCCATCATCGTATCCTCGTCATGTTCAACGACAAGTAACGAATTGCCGATATCCCGCATATTTCGCAGTGTTTCAATCAGGCGGTCATTATCCCGCTGATGAAGGCCGATGGACGGCTCATCGAGAATATAAAGGACACCTGTTAAGCGCGAACCGATTTGCGTAGCCAAACGGATCCGCTGGGCCTCTCCCCCTGACAGGGTTCCGGCCATACGGCTTAACGTTAAATAATCAAGACCTACATTGGCAAGAAAACCGAGACGTTCTTTAATTTCACGGAAAATCAAATGGGCAATTTGCATTTCCTTTTCAGACAATGACAAGCTGCTAAAAAACTGTAAGCTTTCGATAACGGAAAGGTCTGTCACCTCACCAATATGCCTGCCGTCAATCAGAACGGCTAATGTTTCTTTTTTCAGCCTGTAGCCTTTACAGGTCGGACAATGATGCTCAGCCATGTATTTGTCCATCTGCTCACGAATATAGTCTGAGCTTGTATCTCTAAAACGACGTTCTACATTTTTGAGAACCCCTTCAAATTCAATCTCATTATCCCTAACCTGTCCCCAGTCATTTTCATAATGAAATCGAATCTTTTCTCCGTCCGAGCCATAAAGGATTTTATCCATCTGATGCTGCGGTATATCCTTAACCGGCACGTCCATATCAATTCCATAATGGTCACAAATACATTTCAAGAGCTGCGGATAGTATTGCGAACTTCCTGGCTCCCACGGGGCAATCGCATGCTGGTTTAACGTTAAATCTTTATTTGGAATCACAAGATTAACATCAACCTTTTTCTTGACCCCAAGACCGTCACACTCAGGGCATGCACCAAACGGATTGTTAAAAGAAAACATTCTTGGCTCAAGGGCAGCAATTGAAAAACCGCAGACTGGGCAGGCATGATGCTCACTGAATAAAAGCTCTTCCTCGCCAATGACATCGATTTTCACCCTGCCTCCGCCAAGCTTTAAGGCTGATTCCAATGAATCGGCAAGTCTCGCTTCTACCCCTTCTTTCACAACAATCCGGTCAATGACCACATCAATGGAATGCTTTTTATTTTTTTCAAGTTCGATATCTTCACTTAAATCATACATTTCCTCATCAATCCGAACCCTTACATAGCCCTGCTTCTTAATATCCTCCAGGACCTTGACATGAGCTCCCTTTTTACCAGAAATGATCGGAGCTAGTATTTGAATCCTCGTTCGTTCAGGATATTCCATAATGCGGTCAACCATCTGCTCAATCGTTTGCGATGTTATTTCGATGCCGTGTGTTGGACAGGTTGGATGCCCCACTCTGGCAAAAAGCAGACGCATATAATCATAGATTTCTGTTACGGTGCCAACCGTTGAACGCGGATTATTGCTTGTCGTCTTTTGATCAATCGATATCGCTGGTGATAAGCCTTCGATAGAGTCGACATCAGGCTTATCCATCTGTCCGAGAAACTGACGGGCATAGGCTGATAGAGATTCAACGTATCTCCGTTGTCCCTCAGCATAAATGGTATCAAAGGCAAGCGAGGACTTTCCTGAACCGGAAAGTCCTGTTATCACAACAAGCTTATCTCTCGGAATCGTGACATCTACATTTTTTAAATTATGGGCTCTGGCACCCTTTACAATCAGTTTCTCCATCGCCATCTATACGTCATCCTTCCGCTTTCAATTCTAAAATTAAATCACGCAGCTCTGCCGCACGCTCGAAGTTCAATGCTTTGGCTGCTTCTTTCATTTCCTTTTCCATATCGGCAATAACCTTTTCTTTTTCCTTCTTTGAAAGGTTCACAAGTCCTGAAACCGGATTGTATTCTTCCTGCTCTTCGGCCACATGTGTTGCGCGGATTACATCGCGGATTTCCTTTTGAATCGTCATCGGTGTAATACCGTGCTTCTGGTTGTATTCTTCCTGAATGGCACGGCGCCGTTTTGTTTCATTGATCGCGATTTCCATCGAGTTGGTCATTTTATCCGCATACATAATTACCTGTCCGTTCGCATTACGGGCAGCACGGCCAATCGTCTGAATCAGCGAACGCTCGGAACGCAGGAAGCCTTCCTTATCTGCATCAAGAATCGCTACAAGTGATACTTCAGGGATATCAAGTCCCTCTCTAAGTAGGTTGATCCCGACAAGTACATCATATTTTCCTAACCGCAGCTCACGGATAATTTCAATCCGCTCTAGCGTTTTTATTTCAGAATGTAAATAATTCACTTTTATACCGATTTCCTTTAAATAATCGGTTAAATCCTCGGACATTTTTTTCGTCAGGGTCGTAACAAGGACACGCTCATTTTTTTCAACCCGATCATTAATTTCCGCAATCAAATCATCAATCTGCCCTTCAATCGGTCGAACAGAAATAACCGGATCCAATAAACCAGTTGGACGGATAATTTGCTCAATCATTTCCGGCGTATGCTCCTGCTCATACGGACCAGGCGTTGCCGATACAAAGACAATGTTTTTGATATGCTTTTCGAATTCGGAAAAAATAAGCGGGCGGTTGTCAAGCGCAGACGGTAGACGGAAGCCGTGGTCTACGAGCACCTGCTTTCTTGCCTGATCACCGTTATACATGCCGCGGATTTGCGGGAGCGTAACATGTGATTCATCAATGACAATAAGAAAGTCCTCAGGGAAATAATCCAAAAGAGTGTATGGTGTTGAACCCGGCGGCCTTAACGTAAGGTGACGGGAATAGTTTTCAATTCCTGAACAGAACCCCATTTCTCTCATCATTTCCAAATCATAACGCGTCCGCTGTTCAAGACGCTGAGCCTCTAATAATTTATCATTTTCACGGAGCTCTGCTAGTCTTTCCTCAAGCTCCTTCTCAATATTTTGTATGGCGACCAGCAATTTTTCTTCGCGGGTAACGAAGTGGGATGCTGGGAATATGGCTACATGTTCTCTCTCCCCCATAATTTCTCCTGTTAAGGCGTCCACTTCACGAATCCGGTCAATCTCATCGCCGAAAAATTCGATTCTTAGGCAATGTTCATCCCTTGAGGCCGGGAAGATTTCCACGACATCACCGCGCACGCGGAATGTACCGCGAATGAAATTGAGATCATTGCGGTCATATTGGATATCAACAAGCTTGTGGAGAAGCTGGTTTCGTTCAATTTCCATGCCGACACGCAAGGAAACGACCAGGTCTCGATATTCCTCCGGCGAACCCAAACCATAGATACAGGAAACACTCGCAATGATGATAACATCCTTCCGTTCAAATAATGCGGATGTTGCCGAGTGGCGCAGCTTATCGATTTCATCATTAATACTGGCATCCTTCTCAATAAACGTATCTGTCGACGGAACATAGGCTTCCGGTTGGAAATAATCGTAGTAACTGACAAAATACTCGACCGCATTGTTTGGAAAAAACTCTTTGAATTCACTGTACAGTTGTCCTGCGAGGGTTTTATTATGGGCGATGATCAATGTTGGTTTATTTACGGCTTCTATGACATTTGAAACCGTAAATGTTTTTCCTGTTCCTGTTGCACCGAGCAATGTTTGATGACGTTTCCCAGCTTGAATGCCCTCAACGAGTTTTCTGATGGCCCCCGGTTGATCCCCTTGGGGCCTATACTTTGATACTAATTGAAATTGATCCTTCACGTGCTTTCCTCCCATTCTTCCATGACTATCTATCTTCATCCGTATCCAAATTTTTCAGCTATTCCCATTCTACCACAATGACATAAAAACAAACCACATTTAAAGCGAACAGACATTCCTTTTTCAAAATTCTGTTAAACTAGGATGTTGATTTCCGTTCCAGGAACTTCGCGCACCTTAGGCGACCGCCGAGCCTCCAAATGACAAAAAACCTGCCTCCTCTTTTATGGTGACAGGTCTTTTCTTATGATGAATGCTTCATTCTTTGTTTGATTCGAGCTCCGTACCAAAAGCCGACGGTTAAGGAAAAGGCATCTACGACAATCAGCCACATCGTATGGGTATATCCTTTATATACAGAGGCTGCGATTAATGCCACCGTCAAAACAAGGGCCAGTACGCGGTTGTATGTTACCCTTGTAAACCATACTACCAGTAAACCCGGTAAAAAAAGGGCTGATAAAAATTTTAAAAACAATCAACATCACCTGCTCCTAGTGGCGTTTATTAAGTCCCGGGGGCAAGAGCCGCGTTTTTCGCAAACTGAGGACTCCTGTCTACCGGGACTATTTCACCTCTTCCAGTGTTTCAACCGGTAAATCCGTTTCCGCCAATTTTTCAACTTCAATAAATAAAATATGCTGTTGATCGATCTCTTGGATTGTAAATTGATACCCCTCTGCTTCGATGACATCGCCTAATTTCACATCATATTTTTGATTTAAAAACCAGCCGCCGATCGTATCAACAATCTCTTCATCAAAATGAGTTCCCAGCAGGTCATTAACTTCTGAAATGAGAAGCTTTGCATCAAAGATGTAATGTCCTTCACCCTTTTTCCTGATTTCAGGCACTTCGTCAGCATCAAACTCATCACGAATTTCCCCAACGATTTCTTCGATCATATCTTCCATCGTGATCAGCCCGGCCGTTCCGCCATATTCATCATGCAGGATCGCCATATAGCCGCGTTCCTTTTGCAGTAAGAGTAATAGATCATGGATCGGAATCGTTTCAATGACGGAGACAACTGGTTTGACAAAATCGCTGATTTTCGCATCAGGGTTGTCCACCCAGGCCGTTAATGGATCCTTTATATGAATGATTCCGACAATCCGGTCTTTATCACCGCCTTCTGCAACAGGGTAGCGTGTGTACTTTTCCTGTTCCATAATTTCAATGACTTCTTGTTTCGTTGCATCCGTTGAAATGGCGACCATTTCAGTCCTTGGCACCATAATCTCCTTGGCAATCCGCTCATCGAAATCAAAGATATTCGTTACATATTTATATTCCGATTGATTAATTTCTCCGCTTTCATAGCTTTCGGAAAGTATGATCCGCAGTTCATCCTCTGAGCGCGATAGTTCATTTTCCGATACATTTTTTATCCCAAATAGTTTGGTAATAAAACGTGCGGAATGATTCATAAACCACACAAGCGGATAGGTTAAGTGGTTAAACCAAACTAACGGCTTGGCGACCGCCAGCGTAATCCCTTCGCTTTTTTGAATCGCAAATGATTTTGGTGCTAATTCTCCGACAACTACATTTAGAAAAGTGATCAAAGAGAAGGCAATGACGAAAGAGATGGTCCCTGATACCGAAGCCGGAATCGGCATGCTTTCAAAGATCGGGTCAATCACATGGGCGACTGTCGGTTCCCCAAGCCATCCTATTCCCAATGCCGTAACGGTAATTCCCAATTGACAGGTTGATAGATATTCATCTAAATTACTCGTTATCTTATGCGCAGCAATCGCTTTTTTATTTCCTTCTTCAACCAATTGATTAATTCTTGTCCTTCTCACTCGTATGATTGAAAACTCTGCTGCAACAAAAAAAGCCGTTAAGGCAATTAATATAACAAGAATGAGTAAGTTTATACCGTCCAATTCATCCTTCACGTCGTGAAGGTTCACCTCCTTGAATATTCAGCCGTCACATAAAATTTGCAGTGCCGTGCTGTAAAGAAACAACTCATCTTATTCTTATTTTACTACTAAGAAATAAAGATGAAAAGAAACAGCATGATTTCCTATGAAAATTAGGTTTGTCTTACCTGCGGAAAGCGATGTAACTGGTACAAAAATCTTCACAACAAAATAAAAAAATCATTAGGCGAATTAAGCTACCCATGATTTTTATTTTTAAAATCGTTATAATAGTTTCAGGAGGTGGTTCCAATGGAAAACGAAAACCCAATCGAAGAAATCAAAGAGCTTGATGAAGAAACGCTCTTTATTGTTTCGCAAACCTTTAAAGCTTTATCGGACCCAACCCGAATTCGAATTTTACATTTATTATTTTCCGGTGAACATTCCGTCAATGAGATTGCTGAGAAATTATCCCTGCTTCAATCGACTGTATCCCACCAGCTGCGTTTTTTGAAAAATTTACGTTTAGTTACATTCCGCCGCGAAGGGACGACATTATACTATACGTATGATGATGAGCACGTCATGGATATTTTAAAGCAAACGATCGAGCATGCCCACCATTAATTACAGCCTTGATGAGGGTTTGGGCATCCCAATTCATTTCTTTCCACTTGAATGGTGCTATGTTCAATACCGAAATCGTCATGGAGAATCCCCTGGGCCTGCTCCAAAATTTGGTCATGAACGCCATTTTCTGATATGGCAATATGACAGCTCAGCATCGGCATCCCTGAAGTGATGGACCAAATATGGAGATCATGAACCTCTGTCACTCCAGCAATCTTTCCTAGTGCGGCCTTTACATCCTCCAGTTTGATTTGAGTAGGTGCTCCTTCCATTAAGATATGGAAAGAATCCTTCGTCACTCTCCAGCCGCTGATAATAATTAAAACAGCTACAATCAAACTTGCGATTGGGTCGGCCATTCCCCAGCCAAAGAAAATCATCAAGAGTGCCGCTACAATTGCACCTACAGATCCAAGCATGTCTCCTAATACGTGAAGAAAAGCACTTCTTACATTTAAGTTTTCATCCTTATCTCCGCGCATTAAAATCCAAGCCGCAATGATGTTAACAAGTAAGCCAATTGCTGAAATCGAGAGCATCCCTACGCTTTGTACTTCAGGTGGATTCGCAAAGCGCTGAAACGCTTCGTAAAAAATATATAATGAAATGATGATTAACGTCAGTCCGTTTAAGGCAGCGGCAATGATTTCAAACCGTTTATATCCGTACGTATTGGATTGCGATGCCGCTTTTTCCCCTAATTTAAGGGCAAAGAAGCTAAGCCCGAGTGCCGCTGCATCGCTGAGCATATGACCAGCGTCAGCAAGCAAGGCGAGACTGTTTGTCAGTAATCCGCCAATTACCTCCACTATCATAAAGATAGAAATGAGAAGAAATGACAGTAATAACGCTTTTTTATTTGCAGAATGCCCATGATGATGGTGTCCATGGTGATGACCGTGAGAATGTCCATGCGAATGACCGTGATGGTGGCCCATTGCAATCCCTGCTTTCTTAATAGAATTCTTTCTATTTTCATATATGAATATATGCTCATATATATTATGATTGAGATTAGATAAAAGTTCAACTAAAAATAGTCGTGGTTTGCCCATTTTTTTGAATTTTGTTACTTTTCCTATATCTATGTGTTCCTCGTATGTCTTGTAAATAACGAACAGCTTCCCTTCTCTCTATTATGAAATGATCACAGATTAGATACAAGCCTGCTGAGTATATAATCAACTGTTGGAATCAATACTATATGTGGTGGAAAATCTGCATGTTATTTCTAGGAGGGGTTTTTTATGGGGAACTCCAATCTTAAAAAGGCTGAAAAAGGTGCCATGATTAGTATTTTGGCCTACGTGGTTCTATCCGCTTTTAAACTAATCATGGGTTATATTGGCCATTCCGAAGCATTAAAAGCGGATGGCTTGAATAATTTAACCGATATTATGGCCTCGCTCGCTGTCCTAGTCGGTTTAAGAATTGCACAAAAACCGCCGGATGAAAACCACCGCTACGGGCATTCACGAGCAGAAACGATTGCCTCATTAGTGGCTGCTTTTATTATGATCTCAGTTGGGATTCAGGTCATCACTGGATCGGTAAAAGCTTTTTTTAATCCAGACGAAACGACCCCTGATATCATGACTGCTTTTGTTGCCTTAGCATCCGCCTTGTTTATGTTCGGAATTTATCGTTACAATTTGAGATTATCAAAAAAACTCAATAATAAGTCCCTCTATTCGGCTGCGCAGGATAACCGTTCGGATGCATTAGTCAGTGTCGGTGCCACCATTGGAATTGCTGGTTCCTATTTTGGCATTGGCTGGCTTGACTCGCTGACAGCGGTTATTGTCGGATTCATAATCTGCTATACGGCTTGGGAAATTTTCAAAGATGCAGCTCTCGATTTAACTGATGCCTTTGAAGTATCAAAGCTGAAAGAAATCGAAGAAACGATTCGAAATACGCCCGGTGTTAAGCTCGTTAAGGACATCAAAGCAAGATTGCACGGAAACCGCGCCATTGTAGATGCCACGATTTTCGTTGAACCTACCCTAACAGTGATTGAAGGACATCAAATTGCCGAAGATGTAGAAGACCGGCTTTTGGAAAACCATCAGATAAACGATTCAACTATTCATATTGAGCCGCAATTAAGCTGAACCAAAAAGGACAAAACAAAAGGAACTGATCAAATAGATTAGCTCCTTTTTGCTGTTCGTATTTTTACTTTTTACCTCATACATTTTTTACCTTTCATGAGCTTTCTATACCATTTTCTTACAACATCCTACATGTAAAACTCTTCTAAGATAAAAAGCTTGGACATATATTAGTGATACGAATTTAGAAAAATGAAGGTGGCTTTTATTATCCAGAAAATACCTGTAGTTTTTATTGGCAGCCTCTTATTGGGAATTGGGATTAATGGTTTTTTGGTACCTTATCATTTGATTGATGGCGGCATTATTGGGATTGCCCTCATTTTACATTACTTTTTTGACCTACAAGTTGGACTAACCATGGTGCTCCTGAGTATTCCTTTATTTCTATATACATGGCTTCGCGAGAGATCGTATTTTTATCATAGTCTGTACGGTCTCTTTATTGCCGCTTTTTTCATTGATTGGCTGGCACCGATTCAACATCAACTTCACCTGCCGATTCTGGCAAGTGCCGTGCTAGGCGGTACCTTTATTGGACTTGGCACTGGTTTAATGCTCCGCTATCAGACAAGCACCGGCGGAACTGATTTGCTGGCAAAATTAGTGTCAAACTCCTCTTCCTTAAATATTGGCATCGTCATTTTCTTGATCGACGGCTTGATTGTGACAGCCGGCTTTAGCGTATTAGGGATTAGAACCTTCCTTTTTTCCTGCATTGCGATTATTACGGTTGGCATTATGAGTTCCTTAATTATTGGTCCTACGAAATATAAATAAAAAACCCTCTAAGGATGTGAATTCCTTAGAGGGTTTGATCTTATGAAAAAGATTTATGATTTGGTTGGACGAACACCATAGATTCATCATCCCACATTTTTTCATCCTGGACAAAGAGAATACCAAGCTGGTAATGGTCTCCTTCATAAAGTGCTCTTTGTACGAAGCGGACCTGATTATTGATATCAAGCACTTCAAGCTTACAATGAGCACGATTCTTTTGCATCGCTTCATAAAAGGACTCTTCGTCTGTTATTGTGATACCATTAGCCTTTGAAACAATCTCACCAACGCCAAGGCCCATTTTTTCAGCAGGGGAATCAGGAATGACACCAAGAATCATAAGGCCTTGATTTCGCTGTGAAAAATAAAACGGAAGATTGTCCTCGGCCAAACGCTGGCGCAATGATAACAGCTCACGGCCAATGATCGCAAGTGCGGTAATGACAATCGATGCAAGCGGATACCAGTACCCGACTGCTGACAAGCATGTGAACACTGATCCGAAAACGATCACCTTTTTTCCAACCTGCTGGACTGCTTTTACCGGCAGCATGCCTTGGATTTGCTGATAGTATCCAATGGCAAAAGGAACAAGCAGGATTGAATACGTTTGACTGCCGACAGAAAACACCGGCCACCATTCAAATGATGCCTTCAATGCTTCACCAGGTATAATCAAAAACAACGGCAGCATCCAAAGACGCTTGACTTCATGTACGCCGACACGTAATCCCCTTTTTCCTTTGATCAGTTTTGGAGATGTGCCCTTCCTTCCATTTCGGAAAATCAAAATCCCCTCAGCAATCATTAATAAACCCAACAGAGCGGCAATTGAAGGAAGAATGGATGAATTCCATTCAGCTGTATGACTTTCAATAAGGGGAAGAGACCATTTTTTGCTCAGAAAAAAAAGCGTGGCGAAAAAGGCAAAACCAACTGTGTAAACCGGAGATAAAAAGCGAAAATTTGTGGTCAAGCTCCATAAAAAAGTGAACAGAGCGGCAAAAATAATCGTTTCAATAGGAATGACCAAGCCGACTCCAATCGTAACGACAGACAGGATCAAACCAAGGACAAAACCCAGCGGAAGAAGCTGGCGTAATTCAAAGAAGGCATCTTTTGCCCGCACATGGAATTGCTTCCGTTCCCGTTTCACTCTTGAGATTCCCAAAATAATTGCAACGATAAACAAATAATAAAACAGCGGATTTAGAAATAAACTCTCTAATCCTTTTAATAACTCAAAACCCCAATCTAGTGCCAAAACTGCCACCAACCTCTATTGATCATTCATTTAGAAATCTAGTAAGAACATAATCTCTATTTAACTATTCTATCAAATTAAAGCGGGACAGTAAATTAGGCGTTATGACACATTTTCAGTTTGAAAAGGTTATGACTAACTCCGTCGTTTTCGCAAAAAGAAGATGACCGTCACGGCACCTCCAACGAGTCCATTGATCATATCGAACATGGTGTCATCATGGTCCCTGCCTTGGGAGGTAAAGTGAAACCATTTATCACCTGTAAATTCAAGCAGCTCCCACAGACCAGCGGCACCAAGGGAAAAGCAGAGCATATATAGTGCGACAAAGGCCTTTGGAAGACGTAAGGACAAATCCTTTCCAATCATTAGTTTGAGAATGATTAAGCTCCCATAGCCAATCCAAATCCCTGACAAAAGATGAAGAACATCGTCAAAATGCAGGACTCGATAAAAACCGCTTAACGTACCGAGTCCAACCGCTATAAAGATAAAAGTGTAACTGATGATCGTAAAAGAAGCAGGAAATGGGCGGGGCGAGCGGCTCTGATATATAAGAATACTTGCGTAAACCATGACCGTCATTATTCCCATAAAGCCCTTAGTTGAATTTCCATTGATAAACATCAAAACAGTCCCAATTGCAATGATTGCCGTAAATCCCCAGCCTGTGGTCTTTTCGTAAAGTCGATGTTCATGCTTTTTGGTTGAAGCCATCATTACATCCCCTTCAAAAGATGTTTTCAACATGTATTCACTATTATTGTACTCTCTATGGCTTCAACACGTTTTTAGTAATCTGAAAAATTATTGAACGTTTATGAAAAAAAAGCTGAACACTAAAAACAGTTCATAGAATGTTAGACTTCTAGTCCTGTTTGGGTGTTCAGCCTATCTGTTTTATCTCTTTGCTGCCTGCGCGATAAATTTTAGTGCGGCCTGCAATTGCAGATCATTTTTTTCCTTTTTCAATTCCTTGACCACATTTTGCTTAAGGGCTGCAGCAGTTTTTTCGTCTATAATCCCTGTTACCTTCAATTTATTTTCCTGCTGAAATGCCTTTACCGCCGTTTCTGTAGCTTCGTTAAAATAGCCGTCCTTTCTGCCTGTTTCATACCCAAGACTCATTAATATTTGCTGCGCATTTTTCACCTGCTCATTGTTCATGTCCTTTTTTAATGGATCTGTAAGCTGTATTGGATGTGACTGATAAACCGCCGGCTGCAACACCTCTAAATCCGGCTTAATTCCTTTTTTGTGAATCCAGTTTCCTTCCGGTGTCAGCCATTTGAACAAGGTCAGCTTGATATTGCTGCCATCACCCATTGGTACTGCCTGCTGAACGGTTCCTTTACCAAAGGTCTTCTCACCAATCAGTGTAAATCCTTCCGTCTCCTGAAGGGCCCCGGCAAGAATTTCCGAAGCGGATGCACTACCTTTATCAATCAAGACGGCAACAGGATAAGGTTTTTCCTTTGATAACGTCGTATAATATTTTTCTCTTTCACCGCTGCGCTTTTCGATCTGCATATATGGTTTGTCCTTTGTGACAAATTCCTTTAAGATCTCCTGAACACTTTCTAAGAACCCTCCCGGATTGCCGCGAACATCAATCACCAGACCAGCGATATCCTTTTTCTCAAGCTGGTTTAGCTGCTTTTTAAATTCCGCCGCCGTATCTTCTGAGAAGGAAGTAATTTCGATATAGCCAACTGATTTGTCGTCCTGCTCTTTTATTTTCGAATAGACTGTTATTTGCGGAATTTCATCACGCTTCACCGATACCGTAATCGGCTCCTGTAATCCCTGTCTCAAAATCTCAAGTTTTACCGTTGTTCCTTTCTTACCGCGGATTTTTAAGGTGGCTTCATATAAATCAAGCCCCTCCATGCTTTCGTCGTCTACTTTCAGGATTTGATCATATGGCTTTAAACCTGCCTTTTCTGCGGGAGAATCTTTAAATGGAGCGACAATCACAATTTTTCCGTCCACCATGCTAACCTCTGCCCCAATCCCCTCAAAGGTTGAATCCAATGACTGGCTGAACTGCTTGGCTGTCTCCTTGTCCATATAAACGGAATAAGGGTCGTCCAATGTTTTGAGCATCCCCTGGATCGCCCCTTCAACGAGCTGCTCCTCCTTCACTTCCTCAACATAATTTCCTTTGATCAGCTGATAGGCCGAAACAATTTTATCCATATTTCCTTCCTCAATCGTGTGGTCAGACATAGGCTTTTCCGGTGATTGAGATTTTTCGGATTCTGATTTTGTTTGTTCCTGCTGTGACGGTGTGACTTGTAATTTCAACATCATGGCTCCATATGTACCACCAGCTCCAGTCAGCAAGGAGCCTGCCATCAGGAGTGCTATCCATTTCCGGTTCATTCCCATCTCCCTCTCTACCTTTCATGAACCACTTTTTCTATAAAATGAATCTAGGCGGGTTTCGGTTTGAACTAGTTGTCCAAACAATCTTAATTCAATATATGTGGAAATGGACAAGTTATGAAAAAAACTCTAAAGCAGGAGGGAAATTACGTTTTTTTAGAGGTTTTTGGGAAGAAGTCTAGGTTTGGAGACTAAAGCTGCTTTTTTTAGTGTAAATAGGCAATTTAAGCAAGGAATATCTGCATATATTTGGTCAGGGAAATAGATATCCGCGGTTTTCGCTTATTTATCCGCGGTTTCCGACCACTTATCCGCGGTTTTCAGCCGCATATCCACGTGTATACATTTTTTACCACCTGAGTATAACAAAAAACGGAGGAGTATCATTCTAGAACTCTTCCGTTTATATATTAAATTCTTATGAACTTTATGAACCTTCATGATACGCGTTCACGCAAATGTGTCTGCGACGGCTGCTTTGATTTTTTCTTTTGTACCGTTCTAACAAAAATGTTATTAAATAAAAGTGAAGCAATGATCAAGACCGTACCAATAAGGTCGAATACGGTTATATAAGTCCCTTGAAAAACCGAGACTACCAGTGTTGTAACAGGAACAAAGTTAATGAATAACAAGGCATTTAATGGGGATAAGATACTCACACCAATGTTCCAGCCGAGTAAAGCAATGGCGCCAGGGAAAATAATCATAAACACTAAATGCGGGCTTACTGCTTTGATATTTTCTCCTGATGGGACAGGTAAAAATCCAAATACCGATGCACCTACTGTAATAACGAAGGCCGTGACCGTTCCAAGTAAACAGCTTAACGTGGAATATCGCAATGCAGACCAGCCATGAAACTTACTAGCCCCCATTGTGTAAATAACCCATCCAATAACAGCAATGAATATAAGCATCGAAGGGATCAATTGACCCGTTGCCCCAAGAAATGCTTGAATATCTCCTTTCGTAATGACTAACACTGCCCCGATAAACGACACGAGCACGCATCCTAACGTAAACAGATGTGGACGTCGTCTAAAAATCAGCCATGCAATGACAATCGAAATCATCGGCATAAGTGACTCCATAATCGATGCCACCATTACACCTGGTTCACCTAATAAATCTTCTCCCCAGAAGATGAAAAGATTATAGACGGTAAACGCCATTGTACCGAAAAACCATAAGGGAAGACCTTTTCCTTCAAAGCGGAACGCCTGCTTTCCTTCTTTCCATAATAGGATCAAGGCCAAAATGATGGTAACAGACCCATATCGAATGATTGTAAAATAAAAGGGATCAATATATTTAAAAGCTGCATGTGCTACAGGAAACATCGCCCCCCATGAAGCTGCGGCAATAAAACATAACAAAGCTCCCAACAAAACATTATTTTTCAAACTTTTTCTACCTCCTTCACAAAATTGACATATTTATCTTCTAACTTTTTTGACATCTTGTAAAATGAACAAAAATGATGATGGTTATCATTTTTATTGATATCATAGTGATAAATATGAAAATATGAAAAGGTGGATAAATCGTGGAATTTAAGGACTTAGAAATCTTTCAAATTGTGGCGGAAAAAGGAACGATTACAGAAGCGGCAAAAGAGTTAAGTTACGTGCAATCAAATATTACCTCAAGAATTCGGAAGCTCGAAGCTGAACTTAATACCCCTTTGTTTAACCGTCATCATCGTGGAATGAGCTTAACACCAGAGGGTAAAAAATTACTTACTTATAGTAAGAAAATTTTATTGTTAACAGATGAAATGAAAAAAGCGGTTCAGAGCAATGAAGAACCGTCTGGAAAATTAGATATCGGAACCGTTGAAACTGTCATCCATTTACCCAAAATATTATCTGCCTATATTAAGAAATATAGAAATGTCGATTTGTCTTTATTTACCGGGGTCACGGAAACATTAGAAGAAGAAGTATTAAATTATAAATTGGACGGAGCGTTCGTAACAGAATCAGACTTTCACCCCGATCTTGTCTCCCATAAGGTGTTTGAAGAGGAGCTTGTATTAATTTCAGATATGCGTGACGCTACATTGGAAGAACTGCAAGAGGAACCCTTCTTATGCTTTAGCAAAGGCTGTGGATACCGAGCTCGTCTTGAGACTTGGTATAAAAATCAAAATGTCACACCGCAAAAGGTTTTGGAATTTGGCACGTTAGAAACCATTCTGCAAAGCGTTGCCGTTGGCTTAGGCGTTTCATTCGTTCCAAGATCTGCTGTTGCTCATATGGTACAAAACGAACTCATCCAATGTCATACACTACCAGAGCAATACAGTAAAGTCACTACCGTTTTTATAAGAAGAACCGATACGTACTTAACTTCAACAATGGAAAAATTTATTGAAACGATTGAAAAGAATAGATGAGTATCGATTGAACAAATAGCAAATCCTATAAAATAATTAAGAATTTCATGCTCTTCATGCCGCTGCTTTTTAGTTCAATATAGCTAACAAGATTAATAGAAAAATGGTAATGCTAAAGAAAACGATAATGAAATACCCAAAGTATTTCAATGGTTTTGGCAGCTGTCCTAAACCAGCATTTGACGGTTTTCCAGCATTTCCTTCTATCTTGTTATAATGATCTATGACGTCGTTAAAGGGTTCATCGTTTGGTTCATTGTACGGATCATCCATTGATTCATGAAAGTGTTTCTTTTCCTCTTCCATTCGAACCGCCCCCTTTTCTAAATATCTTAAACGATTTAAGGAGCAAATCCATAAAAAATTAATGTAAATAGAAAGAATGAAACATAACTGATTCCAATTAATACAGCCAACCAAAACAGGTACATAGCCATTTTTACCAAAGTAGTATCAAACAAACGTTGCGCTAATCTATATAGCCTGTAGGCAACAATTAAAGATGTTGGAATGATAAATAAATAGGAGAATCCTCCAACCCATTCCATTAGACTTTGAAAACCCCCATCCAAAACAGGGCCATTGTATAAATGATACTCAAAAGAAATATGAATAATTCCCGACATAAATACGATGGAAAGCAAAGTAAAATAGCCCAGAATGGCTAATCTTACACCCCTTTTTTCTCCTTTTAGGACGGCATTCATAAGAATTAAAAAGAGAATCAAAACGATTATTTTAGACATAAATTCACCACCTATTCAAAAGCAAAGCTATTAATTTAATTTCACACTATAATGCCTCATATCCTTTGGAATTCCCTTTATTTTAAAAACACCGTTATATATCAATTCTCTAACTCTGTATTCTAAAAACGCGTGGAAAACATTTCCCTCCAACAGACCAAGAACTTCACCAATAATTTTGGCAACCAAGATAAAGCCCCTATATTCTTGTTCCGCATGTAGTTTTTGAGTGACAGCAATAATCAATGAGTCAAAGTGATTTTCATTAACGAATTTAATTTCTCGGTTTTGCCAAATCCGTAAAATCCCTTTTGATTCTGACAGTGCTAGCCACTCATTTTGAAAGTGGCTACTTTCTTCAGCGGTTAAGAGTTTGGCTGCATTTTTCTCATCCATCTCTTTTAGTTTTTCAGGATGAATCATACTTGTATGAAAAAGTTGCTCATCATCGTTTGATGTAAATAATTCCTGATGGGCAAGCGTTGTATTTATTAGGTGAACATCATTTGGTTTTTCTTTTAACAAATACATAAGATATCGCATTCCCGTTTGTTCATCCGCATTTTCAGCAGTCCAGATGACAATTGGTACATTCCCTGGAATAGCATCAATTTCTTCAAGAATTTCAGCAATTCTCTTTTCATACTCTTCTTCCATATAATCCATTTCCATGTTGATATGATCCTTTAACCATATATAACGATGTTTGCGGCCAACATCATTATGTAGCTTCCAAATTGGCCCGATAGAAAAGAAATCTGGAAATCCTATCACCTTATTCCCACGTTCTAAACCGTACCTTAAAGAACCTGCAGTCGATTCTCCGCATGCAATATGTACTGTATTATATTCTCTTTCAAAACGTCTTTTGTTTTGTGAGACTCCAAGAATTTCATCATATAAAGAATATAATTCTTCCAACATTTCCTCTTGTAAATCCTTCGAATCGTGCATGTTTTTTATTTTATACATCAAATTTAATAATAGGTTTCTTACCTCATTGCCAGATAGTTTTTCAATCGATTGATGCAGTTTTTCGATCATTTGCGATTCACCTCGCCGTTTTTTCGTTTCCTATAAATGAACATAAAAACAATTTCTAATGCAAGAAAACACCGCACCTCTATGCTGACTACAATTTCTAATCTATTACTTCAATCTTGCTTGCACCTGCTTGTGCGGGATAGGATTCTTGAATTCCACCTTTAATCCAAATCTCCACTTTATAGCTGCTCGTTAGCACAATCATCGACTGATCTTCATGAACAATCGCATCGGTTAGTTGAATACCTAAAACTAATCAATATATATTAAAATTAACCGATATAATGCTATACATAATCCTAAAATACTCGCTTTCATTTTTGACGGATGGTATCTATCACTACGAAACAAGTAAAAGAAAACTACTATAAATCCCAAGGGAATCCATATCTGAAAGACCCCTTCTTTTGTAATGTGAGAATAAATTGGAGCAATGTAGGTGCTAATCAGAAAATACAAGAAAACTGTAAAACGTCGTTTTTCTAATTGCTTACTCCACCTTACTAAAAAGAAGATAATTATTATGGCGATAATTGTAATATGTAAAGGGGGTAGAACAATTGCACCGTCCCCCATTTTGAATTCCATTTTGAATTGCCCTCCTTTCTTATAGTGTATCACTATTTGTGGTAAGATTTAGGATACCTTTTATTCAATATCAGTGAAAAAACATCTCCACTTATTGCAGAAACGCATCCATTAGTTATCTAACTAATTCATATCAGATTCGGAGGTAGAGCGATCAACCTTTTTTAAGTGAATAATCATACTAATATTGATCAAAAGTAAAAGGAAAAAGGTCATGATGAACATAAACATAAATTCTATTTGAAAAACATTGTCTATTGAATCATGATGCCAGTACGATTGCAAAAATAGCAGACAGCTTAATATCAAGTTCCAAATATAACCAACTTTTCATTACTTTTACCATTCACTTCCCATTTTTTGTTTTTCATAGATTGCTACTTTTTCAAAAATGATAATAAATGATTTCGTAGAGTCACCGTTTATAAAGCCAAAAATGCCTTGAATGAGGTCTAAAACCCCTAGAACTAAGAAGAAATGCGCAAAAGTAAAAAGTGAAAATATTGGTAACAATGATAAGAAGTATAATAGCCTTTAAAATAAGCTCATTTTTAACCTCAACTTGCATTAATCTCATACTACTTATTATATTTGGCAATAAAAAATCCTGTTTATGGCAGTATGTTTATTGAATAGAAAAAAGCTGGAAACTTGCAAGAAATGAATAAAAACTTGCATATTTCCAGCTTTTTATTATTTTGGATATTGAACAAAAGCACCTTTACTTGAATATCAAAGACTGTTAAAATCGGTTCGCACTTATTGATACAAATCAAGTATGGGTTTGAAATGATTGTTCCCTTAAGGTGACATCTATCGTTAGAATTCCTATGAAAGACCTTCAAAACGTCGGTATAATGCGGGTATATATGTCTTTTCTTTTGAATGATGCCTTATAGCATTTCGTTAAAGAACACTACATCCTCAATAGGAAGACGTGTAGTCGGATGTCCCGGTTTTGTTGCTTTTCCGATAGCAATGAGCATAACCGGCACATACTGTTCGGAAATTCCGAAAGCTTCAACGAACTTCGCTTGATCGTACCCTCCCATCGGAACGGTGTCGTAACCTTTAGATCGGGCGACCAGCATAAGTTGCATCGAGATAAGACCGCCATCCGTATATACGATTTGGCGAGCCACTTCAGGAGGCAAGCTTGAGTACATTTCGACCGTACGCTCGATGAAGGATTTAGCCGTATCCTCCGGCATAAATCCTGCTTCAACTGCCTGCCCATAAATTTTTTCGGCTTTCTTGTAGCTTTCCACGTCGCCAAGCACAGCAATAACGGCAGAAGCCTCGACTACCTGTTTTTGATTATACGCAATTGGCAGAAGCTTTTGTTTCAACTCAGGCTTATCGATGACTAGAAAACGCCATGGTTGCAAGTTTGAAGACGAAGGAGCCAAAGTTGCTAGCTCCAGTATTTCGGTCATTTCTTCGCGTGAGATCTGCACAGTTGGATCATATGTACGAACAGAACGACGTTCCTGAATAACATCCAAGAACATTTCCGATTTAAGCATATGAGTAGTTTGTGAGTTTGCCATAATAATTCCTCCTAGTAATGATTGTTTCCTTCATCCCTACTACGAATATTTCAAGGAAAATTCTTATATTGCAAGGTTTCGTAAGCTTAACATGAAAAATGTGATAAAAGATCGTTCTACCACTCTTGTTTGAATCTTACCAAGTTACCTTACTCAAATTGAAACGAATTGTCAAAAACAATACATGGGTGATTAACAATTAATCCAGCTAATATCCTTGTATTTTTATTATATCTTATATGAATGAACCTACTTACATTACTTTAAGTAGAAACCTTCATAATCCCTTCTGAACTTTAACTTATAGATTTTCCTTTAAAGGTGTTTTTCAAGAAAATGGCCCTTTCATGCAAAAAAGCGCAGATCCATACTCTGGAAATGCGCCCTATTAAAGAAGAAGAAAAGCAAATTTTTATGCCTTTTTAGCGATTGTTTCCCTGTAAGGATAACATTCTAATGATTGTTTTCATTACAGCATCTTCATCATTTGAACGGGTAATGAAATTTGCTGTATTTTTTAATTCTTGAACTGCATTTCGGACAGCAAAGCTATATACTGCACGGGTCATGAGTTCTACATCATTGTAACCATCGCCAAATGCCATCGTTTCTTCCGGAGTCACATTCAATAAACGTTGTAAGTGTTCAACGGTAGTACCTTTATGAACATTCTCATTGGCTATATCGATCCATGCTGCTTCCGAAGCAACAATATAAGCTGACTCAAAAAACAGAGATAGTTTTTCCCTCGTTTCCATACATCTAAACAATGGATCGTGAAGCGTAATCTTAACAAGATCATCTGTTATTTCATTAAAATTCGAGACTTGTCTTACTTGCGCATAGGAGCCTCTGACAATAGCCGCTTCTTCTTGAGGAATATTATCCTTTATAACCGCACCAGTTCTAGTACAGGCAATAATGGTATGTTCCAGACTAATTTCCTCAAGTAAACGAATAATTTCCAACCCTAATGGATTGCTGAGCAATGATTCATAAACAAATTCCCCATTATGCTTAATTCGGGTTGCCCTATCCCCTAGAATCCATAAATCATCGGCATCCTCACCGAATAACACTTCAATACGTTCACATTGCTTGCCGGTAACAGGAGCGAAAACAACGTCTTTTTCTTTCATCAGCGTTTTTACATCCTTGTACAGTTCCCTGTTGAAGTCACCTTTACTGTTCAAAAACGTTCCGTCCATATCTGTTAACACTAATTTTATCATAGGATTTCTCCCTGCACTTCAAACACAATTTATAGCTTTCCCCCATTTGTTGCAATGACGTCTTTGTACCAGAAGAAGGACTTTTTCTTTTTGCGTTCTAATGTCCCGCTGCCGTCATCCTGTTTATCAACAAAGATGAAACCATATCTTTTAGACATTTCCCCTGTTGACATACTAACTAAGTCAATACATCCCCAAGGAGTGTAACCCATTAATTCAACACCATCTTCAATGGCTTCCCCCATCGCTTTGATGTGATTGCGTAAATAATCAATACGATAATCATCATTGATCGTGCCGTCTGGTGCGACTTCATCCTTTGCCCCTAATCCATTTTCCACAATGAATAGCGGAATTCGGTATCTGTCGTATAGCTCATTTAAAGTGATACGTAATCCCAGTGGATCGATGGCCCAGCCCCAATCACTTGCTTTCAAGAAAGGATTGATCACTCCACCTAAAATATTTCCTTGACCCATATCCATAGGCTTTTTATCGATCTTTTCTGTACGAGACATGTAGTAACTAAAGCCAATGTAGTCTACCGTGTTCTCTTTTATTAGCTCTAAATCGCCTTCTTGGATTTCCAACTGAATGTTATGCTCCTTAAAATAACGTTTAATAAAGGCTGGATACTCACCCCGCACTTGAACATCACCACAGAAATAATTAAAGAGGCGAGATTCTTCCAACGCATACATGACATTTTCAGGGCTGCAATCATAAGGGTAAACCGGTGCGTATAAGATCATACAGCCAATTTTGGCGTCTGGCATCATTTCACGACATAACTTCACTGCTATGCCGCTAGCAACAAATTGATGGTGGTATGCCTGAAAGGTTGATTGATACTTATCTGATTCCTCTTTAATGGCAAACCCAAGACCCATGATCGGGAATTCCAAACCACTGTTGATCTCATTAAACGTCATCCAATACTTCACTTTTCCCTTATAGCGATTGAAAATGGTCGTTACATATCTTTCAAAGAAGGTAACAACTTCACGGCTTCTCCAACCACCATATTTTTTTACAAGATTTACTGGCATTTCATAATGGGATATAGTCACAACCGGTTCGATCCCATTTTTATACAGCTCATCAAACACTCGGTCATAGAAGGCCAAGCCTTCTTCATTTGCCTCTAACTCATTTCCATTTGGAAAAATTCTTGTCCAAGCAATAGACATACGGAAAACTTTGAAACCCATTTCCGCAAATAAGGCAATATCTTCTTTATAACGATGGTAGAAGTCTATCGCTTCATGATTCGGATAAGTATATTTTTCTTTATTGACTTCAAAGTTAAAGCCCGGTTCAAGCAATACCTTCAATCGGCCTTTTCCTCCGGGAAGAACATCGGCAATGTTTAAACCTTTATTCCC
This sequence comes from Niallia oryzisoli, assembly GCF_036670025.1. NCBI lineage: Bacteria > Bacillati > Bacillota > Bacilli > Caryophanales > Bacillaceae > Niallia > Niallia oryzisoli. The sequence continues at coordinate 4,994,004 of NZ_CP137640.1, forward strand.
TTCACGGAAGCCACCTTCTATTTGGTTAGCAGCCGTTGCGCCACCCCATAAAAATCCTTCAGGAAATTGATATGTTTTCATGTGATTGCCTCCATATTTTTATTCATGTTGTCGTATACAAATTCAGTGGGGATAACTAAACCCCATTTATAGAAGTTTTCTTTATTATTTGCTGCTTTTTTTAAAAAAAGACTATAGAAGAATCATAACTAGAGTGAGCAAGATAGTAAAGAAGTGAAGGATATCTAGTTTTTTATAACGAAGAAAGGCATTTGTTACACAAAAGTAACACCATGTGTCTTTATCAGTTTATTGTGTTAAACTGAGGTGGATTGAGATTTTTTACAGAGGTACAATCCCTTATAAAAAGGAGAATTTTACATACATGTTTACAAACGAAATAATCGCTTCTTTTAATGAATTAGAAATGTCTTTATACAACTATATTGTTCAAAACAGCGAGAAAGTCGCTTATATGCGAATCCGCGAACTAGCGGATGAAACCCATGTATCAACAGCGACGATTTTACGTTTTTGCAGAAAGCTCAATTGTGAGGGCTTTTCCGAATTTAAAGTAAAGCTTAAAATTAGTTTAAAAGAGAATAAAAAGACGACGATCAAAAGTTCCCATCATTCCATTGTAGAGTTTTTTGAGCGGACATTAAAAGGTGATTTAGAAGAAAAAATCAAGATGGCTGCCAGTTTAGTCACCAAAGCAGATAATGTGATTTTCATTGGGATTGGAAGCTCTGGTATTCTTGCTGAATATGGTGCGAGATATTTCTCAAGTTTAGGTAAATTTTCGATGTATATTAAAGACCCTCACTTTCCGATACACTCCAAACTGATGTTAAATAGCGTCACCATTGTATTATCTGTCTCGGGAGAAAATAATTTTACAGTCACCCATCTTCATCAACTTAAACAAAAAGGAAGTAAAATTATTAGTATCACAAACACGAAACTCTCAACCATTGCTAAAACCTCTGATATAAACATACCCTATTATGTAACGGAGGAATTTATTGAAGAGGCTAATATTACTACACAAGTACCTGTTATATATATTCTAGAATCGATGGCTCGTGAAATATATAAACCTAATTGAGGATTGCAGATAGATTGAGCCAACTGTTCGGAGTTTTGAGCCACTATTTGCGGACGAATGAGCAAGTTAATGCGGAAAGGTGAGCAATTATTGATTACAGCCATAAGAATGTACCACTTCTTCTATCCTATACCATCAATGCCACGATATTTACCACTTGTCGCCAACTCGTTTACTAATGTGTAGCGTCAAGAGATTGAGGATTTAAAACGTTAAGGATTTTGAAGGATAAAAAAGCTTAACCCCTTCGTCTTTTAGCGAAGAATTAGCCTTATAATCATATTTAAGTCCGGCACCTATTACTTTAAGTCCATTACTTTACATATTTCTAATCTGATAGAAGATAAATAAAAAGATGATACCTTTTAAAGCATCACCCCTTAGAATATTAAACTTGATTTGACTTTAAACCTTAAAGTTTATTCTTGATTAACTGCACTTTCATCCATATAAGCAACTTCCCATAAATGACCGTCTAAATCCTGAAACCCCCATATATACATAAACCCATGATCTTGAGGTTCACTAAAAGATTTACCACCAGATGACAATGCCTTATTTACTATCTCATCCACTTGATCCCGACTTTCAGCTGAAAAGCTGAGAATTGCTTCGGCAGAAGTAGTAGTATCCACAATTTCCTTCTTAGTAAATCCTTTGAAACGTTCCTCAATCATTATCATAGCAAAGATATTGTCACTTATGATCATACAAGATGTGGTCTCATCGGAGAACTGTGGGTTAAACTCAAAACCTAGCTCCTTGAAAAAATTGGTGGACTTGTTCACGTCTTTTACTGATAAATTGATAAAGATATTTTTGGATGTGAATGCCATTTTTTATTTCCTCCTGTGAAAATTGCTGGCAAGAAAACCATGTCAATTAAGTTTTTCATAAAATGTCGCTAAATATTCCACTTTTCTATAAATACTGTATTCATTAAATAGCTTTTAAAGAAAGAGCGCATTTCTTATTCCGGAATTGCGCCCGATTGTTTAATAAAAACAGATGAAAGAACTTTCTCTTTTAACCATGATAAGCCACGACAAATCTAGCGTTTGGGTCTGAAGTTTCACATAATTTAGTTGATATTTTTTACATAGTGTAATCGGAATCAACCCTACACATTTATTGAGTTGGAACATTTCAATTAAAAGATCAAAGTCTACTTGCTATGAAATCTTTCTCCCAAGAATAATCAAGTCTCTCTTCACTCCATCTAATGTAGCAACCTCTGGAAAATGTGCCCACTTCTCAAAACCAAAGCTTGAAAAGAGTGTAAGACTAGGTTTATTATGTCCAAAGATAAATCCAAGTAAGGTATCCACTTCAAACTTAGGACATTCCTCTATTACTTTGGTTAAAATCTTTTTTCCAAGCCCTTTCCCGCGAAATTCTTCATGAAGATAAATACTTATTTCGGCTGTTGCTTGATATGCAGGTCTTCCGTAGAAAGATTGAAGACTTACCCAGCCACAGATTTCACCCTCATACTGTACAACCCATAAAGGTCTTTTATCAGGGTTATGTTCATGAAACCAATCTAATCGATCGTTTATAGAAACAGGTTCAGTATCAGCAGTTACCATTCTGCCCGGAACAGTCGAATTATAAATATCCACTATTATTGGTAAATCTTCAATGCTAGCATCTTTAAATGTAATATCTTCTGACATAAAACTGCTCCTTTATAGTTAGATTATTAATTAGATGTTACATTACTTAACATTATATTACAATAAATTTTTCCTCTTCCAAAGTAAAATAGTTTAGTTCGTTTCATGCTATATAAATAGACCTCCACAATCTGGACCTAAAATGGAAATAAGCGCTATTCCTTGTTATAGGAAAGCGCCTGGTTGCTGAAATATTATTTTGTTAGATGATTCAGGGGAGCATTTCCCCTCTACAAAAACGCTGATATATCCTTTACCCGCCTACAACGGTACCGCCATTGACATGAATCGTCTGCCCGCTTACATAGGCTGAATCATCCGAGGCCAGATAAACATAGGCAGGTGCCAGCTCATACGGCTGCCCTGCTCTTCCCATTGGTGTATCCGAGCCGAAAGTGGCGACCTGATCGGCTGTAAAAGTAGAGGGAATCAGCGGTGTCCAAACGGGTCCCGGTGCTACCGCATTTACACGGATTCCTTGAGTGACAAGTGATAATGCCAGGGAACGGGTAAAGGAAACGACGGCTCCCTTTGTCGCCGAATAGTCAATCAGCTGCTCATTGCCCTGGTAGGCTGTAATCGAAGCTGTATTGATGATGGAGGCTCCTTTTTTTAAATAAGGTAATGCCATTTTGGACATGTAGAAATAGGAAAAAATATTGGTCCGGAATGTTTTCTCAAGCTGTGCAGATGTTATATTTAACAAGCTCTTTTGCGGATGCTGCTCGGCTGCATTATTAACGAGAATATCCAGGGTTTGTAACTCCGAATGTATTTTGTTGATTGTATCTTTACAAAAATCCTCACTTCCGATATCGCCGGCATACAGCAAGCATTTGCGGCCTTCCGCTTCGATAAGCTGTTTTGTTTCACCGGCATCATCATGTTCGTCTAAGTAGACAATGGCAACATCTGCCCCTTCTTTCGCAAATAAAAGGGCAACTGCTTTTCCAATTCCGCTGTCACCACCCGTTATAATGGCCGTTTTGCCAGCCAGTTTTCCACTGGCCTTGTATTCGGGACTTTGGGAAATTGGACGGGGATTCATTTCTGTTTCGAATCCAGGCTTTCTGTTTTGATGCTGTGGGGGAAAGGTTGGCTTCTTTTGATTTTGATTGCTGCTCATCCATTAATACCTCCAAGTGATTATTTCACCTGTTAGTATTAGAAGTATAGATTAAAATTATTTGGTATAACTTAGGAGACAGGATAACTACGTAAAAATAAAAATGAATGTGCCATCTTTTTTGCAAAATGTAATGGATGCTCAATAGATTGAACGTGCATATATAAAATGACAGGGTCAGTAAATAACCAATGATTATGTAGAGCACTCACAATCAGGCCTTGTTGGACAAGGGAATGCATGAAACTAGGAATCTCTTCTTCTAAAACAGCGATTTCAGCCAAGTTTAATGCGTGACCATTTTGATCGATTGATTCAAATGAGACTCCCACTGGCACAACCGAACTGCTTTTGCGTCCTTTAACCAACACCTTAAAATCGCGGTGTAACGATACAGAACAACTGCCCTGATTTACTCTGCTTTTCCCTTTAAGGATTTGCGCAAATTGTTTACAAATGGAATCAAAATCCTTCATTTAACTGCTCCCCCTTTACTAATAAAATTATGTTGTCCGACACTGTTTTATGTTCAAGGGAGCCCTTTCCCGTTATCCTGCCATTTAAAGTCCTACGAAAGTAAAAATGTAGTTAACCCAATGCGACATCGAGAATCATCATCAGTACAAAACCAATCATTAAACTCATAGAGGCTAGGTCCTTATGGCCTTTTTCTTGTGAGCTTGGAATCACTTCTTCAGCTACAACAAATATCATTGCTCCAGCGGCAAAGCTCAAGGCATAAGGTAATAATGGTTCAATGAATGCGACGGCAAATGCACCAATGACTGCGGCAATTGGTTCGACCATACCTGAAAATTGTCCGTATAAAAAGCTTTTTTTACGGGACATTCCCTCACCTCTTAAAGGCATTGATACTGCCACACCTTCAGGAAAGTTTTGAATACCGATTCCTAGAGCAAGGGTCAAGGCACCTGCTAAAGAAGCTTCCGTTCCGCCATTTGCAAGTGCACCGAAGGCAATCCCGACAGCTAGCCCCTCGGGGATATTATGAAGGGTGATCGCAAGGACCAACAGTGTACTTCTTTTTCTTTTTTTAGGATAATAGCCTTCCGCCTGGCTAATAGGGGCATTTGGATGAAGATGAGGCAGAATCTTATCAACTCCCCATAAAAAAACCCCGCCTAATAAAAACCCAATTGCCGCTGGAAACCAAGCGCCTATGGCATGGTCCGCTGACAATTCAATTGCTGGTCCCAGTAAGGACCAATAACTGGCTGCAATCATGACACCTCCAGCAAACCCTAACATACTATCTAATAAACGCTGGTTGATTGTTTTGGTTGCAAAAACCAATGCGGCCCCAAGCGCAGTCATTCCCCACGTAAATAAGCAAGCGATAAAGGCTTGTTCTATAGGATTAAAATTCTGGAAAAAACTAGTAATAATAAGGACTCCTTTCTAAATAACCCTAAATTAGATTAGTTTCAAAATGTTTCTCTCAGGAAAAATTTTAGGCTTAAGTAAAGAAATAGTCAATTATTTAGATCTCTAATTTTCGCTATAATATGAGAACTAAATACTAAACTCCTTGTTTTATACCATATTTTAACCAATAATTTTTCAATTAATCTGCACATTAAGTCTGTGTCTTCATTGGCTATTTTTCTTGAAATGAGGAAAATTAACTTCAGAGGTGAGTTTCGTATATGAAAATGAAATATATAGTGATGCTGACCATTGGGATGTTGTTTTTTGGCTCAATTCAAGGTTACGCACAACCTAAAGAATGTCCTGTATTAAGTGAATTAATGGAAACATCAATAAAGGATAGGAGAGAGGTAATTGAAGCGCTAAATACAATAATACCAAAAACATATGGAACTGGATTAGATGATTTTCCTGATATTTATACGAAATGGAATGTTGTCACTGCCAAACCTTTTCTCAAAACCGTTGGTCATAAAGAAGAAGAAGTTTATTTTGGAATGGCAAAGACCTTTTGCGGCAAAGAAATTGCTGAAAAATCATGGCTAGTACGTTTAGATTTTCCAAAAGCACCAGGAGCTAACTTAGCCCAAGGTCAAATATTTTTAGCTAAAAGTAAGGAAAAAGGATGGTTTGTTTGGTTTCAATACCATTAAACTTTAACTTCTTGATCCCTTTTTCCATTCATTCTGGCAGTTTTCAGGAATTAGATTAGCTTTCTGATTTCTTTTTTCTTCTTACCTGACGGTGTTTTTGGACAAATCAACAATTTACATACCCTCATTCATTAAATAGCTCTAAAATGAGTACAGACGCATTCCTATAAAAACAAAATCATAAAGTCTACATCATAATAAAGATTGTTTTCTAACCTTAAACCATTCTTTTCTGTACCAAAAACAGTAAATCCCAGTGAAGAATAAAGTTTTTTTGCTGGTTCGTTAGTTGAAACAACTGCTAAGTATATCTGTTCCAAGCCTTCAATATCTTTTGCTTTCTTTATTGCTTCATCCATTAAAACTTTCCCAATTCCTAAACTTCTTTTAGAGGGAGAAACATACATTGCCCCAATATGCGCCCTATGACTTAGTTTATATAATTTTTCTTTATGTAAAGTAATGATTCCAACTAATTCTCCATTCCCAAAAGCCCCGTAGGAAAAAGAATCATTCGATTGAAATTGATTCTTAACTTTCTCAATAGAGCAGTCTTTTTCTTCTTCATAACTGGAAGCAAATGATTCTGGATTATTTTGTAGAGATTCAAGTCTAATGCTGCGATATTTTTCTGCATCTTCTAATGAAGATAAAATTCTAATTTCCACGGTTATTCCCCTTTAATCAATTAATCTATATGTTTAATTTTATAATAAAGTTAATAGTTATTGTTAAAGTAATTTGCTTAAGGTGCATTCCTTTTACATATCACAAAAACACAGCAAAAAAAACAGAAGAGCCGTATTCCAGCGCTCTTCCGTTTTTTTTAGAACTATAGTAATCTATCTTTCTCTTACAATGGTACAATCCCAACCGGATTAATGGCATTCGATTTCGCTGCATTCCATGCTCCACGATGCAGTTCGAAATGTAAATGCTGGCCGTAGGAATCACCGGTATTACCCATATAACCGATCACTTGTCCCTTTGTGACAGTGGCTAAGTTGCCGACTGAACGGCTGCTCATATGAGCATAGACCGTTGTGTAGGTTTGTCCATTAATAATATGCGTGATCATAACCGTTTCACCGTAGGAAGACGATGTGTAGGATCTTGATACCACTCCGTCAGCTGCTGCAACAATCGGCACAGTGCCTGCTTTTGCAATGTCTACGCCGTAGTGGAACCCGCCGCCGTTAAAGCTGCGAAAGCCAAATCCAGATGTAATCGTTCCTGCTGCCGGTCTAGTAAAAGTTCCATCTGAAACAGGAATGGTTGAAACGGCACTTGAGCCGCCACCAGCTGAACTACTAGATTGTGCAGCAGCTGCAGCTGCAGATGCTGCTGCAGATGCTGCCGCTGCAGCTGCTTCCTGCTGTCTTTTCAGTTCAGCTTGTCTTTGCTGTTCAAGTTCAATTGCTTTTTGAACCGCTGCGTCCTGGGCAGTAAGGTTTTCATTTTGTTCTTCTAAACTCATTTTTAATTCATTTACCTGCGCTTCTTCTTGAAGCAGGGAAGTCATTAATTTATTTTTTTCTTCTTTTTGTGCGTTTAAATCAGCCTGCAGACTAGCAAGCTCAGCACGCATAGCCTCAAGATCGCTTAAATCCTTTTCAAGCTGGGCCTGCTTTTGCTCGAGTGCGTCTTTATCTGCTTTATGCTGGGCAAGAATATCCTGGTCAGCTTCTAATATAACCGCAACGGCTCCGACACGGTCAATAAAGTCACCAAAGCTCTCTGCCCCTACTAATACATCAATATAGCTGACCAATCCTCCGCTTTCCTGGTAGGAACGGGCACGGTCCTTTAATACTTCATTACGAGCCTCTATGCGATCCTTCAACACGTCAATTTCCTTATTAAGCTGGGTAATCTCGGCATTTTTTTCATCTATCTGCTGATTCTTTTCAGTAATTTTTGCCGTTGTATCACCAATTGCTAAATCAATTCGATTGATATCGGCATTGACCTGTGCTTTTTCCTCGCTGATTTCATTCAGCTGTGATTCCTTTTGACTGATTTCACTTTGAATGTCTGCCTGTTTATTTTGAATCTCTTCACTTTTCTTTTCTAATTCGCTTATTGATTCCGCCTTGGCAGTTCCAGATGGGATCCCGATAAAAGCTGTCCCTAGTCCTACTGAAGCGGCAATTGATAGTGTAATAATTTGTTTCCTCACTTGCGATTTCTCCTCTCTCGCGGGTAAATCGTATCTGTCTATATTTTAGCAAGTTAGTAAAATCCATCAGTAAATAGATAGATTTCATATGTATGAGGGAACAAGTACATCTTGTTCCCCTCATTCTCATTCTTATACCTTTAAGAACTTACGCACTGACATTAAGCTTCCCCAAACCCCAATAAGTGCACCTAATAGGATTAGAAGTCCGGAAATTTGATAGATAAGCGGACTGAAACCAAGTAACTGAATGAAATTACCTGCCAGTTTTTCTGATAAATACCCATGGGCATAGTAATAGGCCGTACCCACCACAATGATTGGAATAATCGAGCCCAATAATCCAAGCCATAGTCCTTCAAGAAAGAACGGCCAGCGGATAAATCCATTCGTGGCGCCTACAAGCTTCATAATCTCAATTTCTTTTCTTCTAGCAAAAATCGTAATCTTAATCGTGTTCGAGATTAAAAACATCGCCGTAAACAACAGTCCAATGACTAAAATAATACCGATGTTTCTTCCGACACTCGTTACTTCAAAAATCTTTTCCACACTGCCCTGACCATACTTTACTTTAGAGGCAAACTTCAATTTTTCAATCTGCTTAGCCGCTTTCATGGTATCTGTTGGGTTTTTCGTTTTTACGACAAATACGTCGTTAAGCGGGTTATCCTGTTCGAATAATGTAAAGGCTTCTCCCTCTTCACCTAAGCTGGTAATTAAGTTGTCAAGCTCTTTTTCCTTTGGTGAAAATTTGACACTTTCCACCTCAGGCAGCTTTTCAATTTCACTGCGCAATACCTGCTGTTCCTCATCTGTTGCAGCAACATCAATGTGGACGCGGATTTCAACGTCCTCTTCGATACTTTTTGCCACATTATTGAGATTCATCATAATAACGAAAAAGACCCCAACCAGCAGAAGGGTAATGGTTACTGCACTGACAGATGCAAACATCATCCAGCCATTTCTTCCCAAACTCTTAATACTTTCTCTTACATGACGGCGAAGTGTTCTAGCTTTCATACCCGTAATCACCTCTCTGTTCGTCACGAGTAATCATACCGCTTTCGATGGCTATGACACGGTGTTTAATCGAATTCACGATATCCCGGTTATGTGTTGCCATGACAACGGTTGTCCCACTCCTATTGATTTCTTCAAAAATCTTCATAATCTCCCAGGATGTATCGGGATCCAGGTTTCCTGTCGGCTCATCCGCAATCACAACTTTTGGATTGTTTACAATCGAACGGGCAATGGACACACGCTGTTGTTCCCCGCCTGAAAGCTCTGACGGCAGCATACGTGCCTTATGCTTTAAGCCTACTAGATTTAATACTTCCATAACACGTTTCTTAATGTCATCCGGATGCTCTTCAATAACCTCCATCGCAAATGCTACATTTTCATAAACAGTCAAGGTTTGAAGTAATTTGAAATCCTGAAACACGACACCAATTTGTCGGCGCAGATGTGGAACTTTGCTTGGTTTCAATTTTGCCAGATTGAGACCGTTTATCATAATCGTTCCTTTTGTCGGAACTTCCTCGCGATACATCATTTTTATAAACGTAGACTTACCTGCACCACTAGGTCCTACGACGTAGACAAATTCTCCTTGCTTAATGGAAACACTAATTCCATTGGCTGCAACAACCCCGTTAGGATACTTCTTAAACACTTCTTCCATTTCTATCATGTTATCACCCAATGTTTTTTGTGTTGAAAAAAACAATCAAATTCGCCCCCGAATTTGCGCCCGGATTTTTATCACGCTTCAAAGCGCCACATCCTGTAGCTTTCGCCTACTAGGACGTCCTGTCCGTCGTCGAGCTTGCTCGATAAAATACCTTTAAAAAATCCGAGGCATCCACCAAAGTCTTAACTTCATTCAGTGAATCATGCTAAATTTGAAAACTTTTGCATTTAACCACACTTATTGAAATGAAGAACTTCTGCTGAATGAAGTTAAATACCGTCGACAAACTTCTACAAAAATATTCATGTTTTTCTCACACACACCATTATAACATCATAATCTAGCAAAAATAGTATTAAAAATATTACAGTTTCTTTTCATATGAAAAAAACGTCGTATTTAGGGAACCAAATGTTTGTAAAATATTGAAGAAATAAGGGTTTTATTACGGTGGTTACCATTTTGTAATACAAATGGGTCATTTGTGAAAATTATAGGAAAATAGGAGTATGAATCTTTTAAAAATTTGTACGTGGAATAAAAAGCAGATGAAAAGCGAAACGAAGTCAAAAAGGGACTGACTAAACGAAACCTAATCAATCTGGTTCAGTCCCTTTATATTTCAAACAATGTATTATTTTTTAGCAGCAAGCCATTCTGCAACTGCTGTTGCATCTGCACCTTCAATTAAACCTGGAGGCATGGCGCCTTTTCCATCCTTAATTAATGTTTCAATATCTGCCTGGGACAGTCTTGAACCAACTGTTGTTAACTCAGGACCAACTCCGCCTTCTAAGTTTTGTCCATGGCAGCTGGAGCATTTTTGAGTGAAAATTTTCTCTCCATTTGCAACAGCTGTATCGGTTGTAGCACCCTCACCTGATTTGCTTGTTGATGATTCTTCCCCTCCACCACAGGCTGCAAGCATTATAGCGGTACCTACCAGCAGAGCTGCTAGTTTCCCCTTCATTTTCATTCTATATCCCCCTTTAAATGTCTACATAATTCAGATATATTATAGCATAATCATTTTCTTTTAAAACTATTTCCAATATTGTTTCAAGTTAACTTTTTGTAAATAATGCTGTCATACGAAGGTTTTGAGCATTTGTTTCAATTTTGTGTATTATATTTCGTTCATAATAGACAGATATGAATTGTTTAAAAGATAGCGTTTAAATACTAGAAGTAGGAGTTTATGACAAAAGAAAAGGTCTTCGTCCATTCTTCTGGACAAAGACCTTTTTTATCCTCATAACCTAAAATTTCAAACAGGCTCCGGATTAGGAGATTTTTGAACGCAGGTATGCATTAATAAACGCATCGAGGTCGCCGTCCATGACCGCATTCACATTACCAGACTCTGTGTTGGTACGGTGATCCTTAACCATGGAATACGGATGGAAAACATAAGAACGAATCTGACTGCCCCAGCCAATATCCTTTTGCTCCCCGCGGATCTCAGCAAGCTGCTCTTCTTTCTTCTCGATTTCCAATTGATAAAGCTTCGATTTCAGCATTTTCATGGCTGATTCACGGTTTTTAATCTGTGAACGCTCTGATTGGCATGTGACCACAATTCCAGTTGGAAGGTGGGTAATCCGGATTGCGGATTCTGTTTTATTGATATGCTGACCGCCGGCTCCGCTAGCACGATACGTATCCACCTTTAAATCCTCAGAACGAACCTCAATTTCAATATCATCATTGAATTCAGGCATGACTTCACAAGAAACGAACGATGTATGACGACGGCCTGAAGAATCAAAAGGCGAAATCCGAACTAGACGATGAACGCCTTTTTCCGCTTTTAAATAGCCGTAGGCATTATGACCTTTAATTGCAAGTGTGACACTTTTAATCCCGGCTTCATCGCCTGGAAGGTAATCTAGTGTTTCCACCTTGAAGCCTTTTTTCTCTGCCCAACGTGTATACATACGAAGCAGCATCGAACCCCAATCCTGTGATTCTGTTCCGCCTGCCCCAGGGTGCAGCTCTAAGATCGCATTATTTTTATCATACGGCTCGCTTAAGAGAAGCTGAAGTTCAAATTGATTTAAGCGCTCTGTTAGACCGGTAATCTCCTCTTCGAGCTCACTTTTCAGATCTTCATCCGGTTCTTCCTTTATAAGCTCATAGGTCAGCTCGAGGTTTTCATAGGTTTCATAGAGGTCGTTGAACTCATTCACCTGATCCTTTAAGGCATTGGATTCATTAATGACCCCTTGAGCCTTTTGCTGATCGTCCCAAAATCCCGGCTGGAGCATGACTTCGTCCAGCTCGGCAATACGTGCCTCTTTGTTTTCTAAGTCAAAGAGACCCCCTAAAGTCCGCTAATTTTTTAGCTGTATTTTCTAATTCATGTCGAATTTCCGCTAATTCCATTTCCTTCACCTCGAACATAATTAATGGTTGTCATCAAAAACAGGCATAACAAAGTCTATCCTGGATAGACCTTGTTATGCAGAGTTGTTTTGGATTGGTTGGACTACTCCAATAACCCGTGACAATTTTTATATTTTTTACCGCTGCCGCATGGACACGGTTCGTTACGTTTGATCACATTATTTTTCACAACCGGCTTTTTCTTTACTTCTCCGTCTTCCTTCGGATTAACAGCCTGCCCTTTTGCGACTTCCTCACGTTGAAGGTTGTTGCGGATTTCTGCTTTCATCACATATTTCGCAACTTCCTCTTCAATTGCTTCGACCATCGCTTCGAACATCGCAAAGCCTTCCGTCTGATACTCACGGAGCGGATTTACTTGTCCGTAGGCACGTAAATGGATGCCTTGGCGAAGCTGATCCATCGTGTCAATATGATCCATCCATTTCGAATCAACTGCACGCAGAACGATTACCTTTTCAAACTCACGCATTTGCGCTTCGCCTAGCTGCTCTTCTTTTACATCATATTTTTCTTTTACCTTGGCTAATACCATATCGATGATCTCGTCACTGAACTTGCCTTGAAGATCATCAAGCGTGATATCGCCCTCATGCAGAAGATTTCCATTGATGTAATCTAATAGGCTTTGATAATCCTTTTGTTCTGAATCCTCACCGTTTTCAAGATGAATCGCCACATTTCGTGATAAGGATGTTTGAATCATATTCTCAACAATGCTGCGTAGATTATCTGATTCTAACACTTCGTTACGCTGGGCGTAAATAATCTCACGCTGCTGACGAAGGACATCATCATATTGTAAAAGCTGCTTACGGGCATCAAAGTTGTTCCCTTCCACACGTCTTTGTGCAGATTCAACGGCTTTTGAAACCATTTTACTTTGAATCGGCTGGGTATCATCCATACCAAGCTTTTCCATCATGGCCTTCATATTGTCAGAACCAAAGCGGCGCATTAATTCATCTTCCATGGATAGATAGAATTGAGTCACACCTGGATCCCCTTGACGTCCGGAACGTCCGCGAAGCTGGTTATCGATCCGACGGCTTTCATGACGCTCTGTACCAATAACGGCAAGTCCGCCAACTTCCTTCACACCTTCACCAAGCTTAATATCGGTACCACGACCGGCCATGTTGGTGGCGATCGTGACAGCAGCGGGCTGTCCGGCATTCAAGATGATTTCAGCCTCGCGCTCATGGTTTTTCGCATTAAGGACATTATGCTTAATTCCTTTTTTCGTTAAATAGCGGGAAATAAGCTCAGACGTTTCAATTGCAACTGTACCAACCAAAACAGGCTGTCCATTTTTGTGGCGTTCCGCGATATCTTCGACAACAGCTCTAAATTTCCCGTCCATACTGGAAAAGATTAAATCTGCTCTGTCATCACGAGCAATCGGCAGGTTGGTTGGAATGACAACAACATTCATATTGTAAATGTTACGGAATTCCTCTTCCTCTGTTTTTGCTGTACCAGTCATACCGGATAATTTTTCATACATTCGGAAATAGTTCTGGAATGTAATCGTCGCAAGGGTCATACTTTCATTTTGAATTTCCAGACCTTCCTTTGCTTCAATGGCTTGGTGAAGGCCGTCACTGTAACGGCGTCCCTTCATTAAACGTCCGGTAAATTGGTCAACAATGATGATTTCTCCGTCCTGCACGACATAGTCGACATCACGATGCATGCTAGAGTGAGCCTTTAACGCCTGTGTAATATGGTGGTTCAGCGCAACATGTCTGATATCAAACAGGTTTTCAATTCCAAACGCGCGCTCTGCTTTCGTCATCCCGCTCTCTGTTAATTGAACCCCTTTTGTTTTTTCATCATACGTATAGTCTTCTTCTTTTGTCATTGTACGAACAAATGCGTTCGCCTGAATATAAAGCTGAGTTGATTTTTGCGCAGATCCGGAAATAATCAATGGTGTACGGGCTTCGTCAATTAAAATCGAGTCAACCTCGTCAATAACAGCAAAATGCAGCGGTCGCTGTACTTTTTGCTCTTTATAGAGAACCATGTTATCACGTAAATAGTCAAAACCAAGTTCATTATTCGTACTATAGGTTACATCGCAGGCATAGGCTGCCTGCTTGTCTTCTTTTGAAAGACTGTTAAGGTTTAATCCTACGGTTAGTCCAAGGAAAGTAAAGAGCTGGCCCATTTCACTGGCATCACGGCTTGCCAAATATTCGTTAACAGTGACAACGTGAACGCCTTTTCCTGTTATTGCATTTAAATAAACGGGCATCGTCGATGTTAACGTTTTTCCTTCCCCTGTTTTCATTTCTGAGATGTTTCCCTCATGCAGGGAAATACCTCCCATGATTTGAACAGGGTATGGATACATGCCGAGAACACGTCTAGCACCTTCGCGTACAACGGCGAACGCTTCATACAATAGATCATCAACAGATTCTCCGCCTTGATAACGAGCCTTAAACTCCTCTGTCTTACCTCGGAGCTCATCATCTGAAAGCTTTTCCATATCAGAGGCCAGCGCTTCAACCTTCTCAGTCATCTTCGTGAGGCGTTTCAACTCCCGCTTATTCGGATCAAACACTTTACTTAAAATCCCAGCCATAAAAACGCTCCTTTATTTGTTCATGAGGAAGCACAGCGCCGTATTTTCCCCCTGAGGAAACATAGGGACGGTTCTCTTACTTCCTTCGAATATGCCTATAAGATGAAGCAAGGGGACGGTTCTCCTGCTTCCAAGGCACATGCATGTTACTTGTTACTTCATATTTTTTGTGTGAATGAAAAAAGATTCGCTTTTTAGATACCGAATCCTCCAAATAAAAACCCCTAATTTCCTTCATTATCTTACCACTTCCATTGAATAGTGACAACTTATGTCGCATGGATAATCAGGATGAAGGATATACTTATCGGTTATGTAGAATGGTTATTTCCAAGTGGGAAATCGTGAATTCAAGGATATTTTCATTTATCCAGATCCTGTATTTACCTTTTTATACGTATATGAACAGGAAAAAGGAAAACGCAGCCCTTATTCAGAAAGAGCTGCGTTGTGATGTTCATATGAATCGGGTTTTTAGTTTTTATACGCTTGCGATTAATTAGCTTCGATTAATCCGTAACGGCCGTCTTTACGCTTATAAACAACGTTTGTGCGGTTTGTTTCAGCATTTGTAAAGACATAGAAGCTGTGGCCCAGCATGTTCATTTGCAGGATCGCTTCTTCATTGTCCATTGGTTTTAAATCAAAGCTTTTTTGACGAACAACCTCTAAATCATTTTCTTCTTCAACAGCTGGTTCGGCTGGTTCATTTGTTACTGTAAATAAAGTATTAATTCCGCCTTTTTCACGGAATTTGCGGTTTACTTTTGTTTTATGTTTACGGATTTGACGCTCAAGCTTGTCTGTAATAAGGTCAATTCCGGCATACATGTCTTCATTTACTTCCTCTGCACGTAACACAAGTTGCGGCATTGGAATCGTAACTTCAACCTTCGCTTTTTTATCGTTGTAAACTTTTAAGTTAACATTCACGTTTGCTATAGGTGTTTCTGTAAAGTATCTTTCAAGACGGCTAATTTTCTTTTCAACATACTCTCTAATTGCTGGAGTTACCTCAATGTTTTCACCACGAATGTTGTAGTTCATAAGTGAACTCCTCCTTTTCTTATTCACTCAGCATTCTCTAAAGTTTAAGATAAAAGTGTAAGCGTTTTTTCTTACCTTTATCAGTATTATAACCTTATAAAATGCCGTTGTGTGTAACTTTTATTTCTATAGGATTATATTTCTATTTTACCCTTTGATTTTCCTGCTAAATCCACTAATTTTTTGAAGATATGTCGAATTTGTGTCTTTCTTGTAGAACAGCCGGAAACCTATGGCTGAGTGGCGGATACAAAAAGCCGGCCATAACCAAAATTACTTTCTTTTGTCGTAAAAAACGCCGTCTGTTATTGGAAGTGCTTCGTAAGGGTTATGATACTTTGTTTGCGATTGCTTCTTCTTATTTAGGGTAAGCAAATCCTTTTTAATCGCTGCTTTTTCAGCAGCTAAAAGCTTGGCTAGGTTTTTTTCGAGTTCAACAAGCCGTTTTCCTGTCTCTTGGTCTTCTTGTGAAAAAGGGGGCTTCATCTTTTGCATGAAGCCCTCCCGCTTTTCCAATACCCCTTCAACTTTTGCGATTTTACCATCACGGTCATTAGACTGCTCGTTTTCAAGCAGTTTTATTAATTCAATTGTCACAAGGTAGTAATCCTTTACAGCACTCACTAGACTTGACCGCCTTGAGAAAACTGCTTTTGACGGTTTAATTGTATGACTTCTTTCCACGTATCACGGAACTCCGTCACAAAGCCTTCCACTTCATCTAAAATGGTCGGATCGTTTTTGGTGTTTGCTTCGATAAGACGGCGGTGTAAATAATCATATAAAGACATCATGTTTTTCGAAACTGGAATTTCCATGTTTAATGTCACCATTAATTCTTGGATAATTTTTTGCGCCTTGATGAGGTTTGTGTTTTTTTCCTCGATTTGATTTTCAGCCATCGCTTTTTTGGCGAAGCGGATAAACTTGATACATCCATTATATAGCATAAGCGTTAATTCCCCTGGAGAAGCGGTTGTAACGGAATTTTGCTGATAGGATTGAAACGGATTTTGAACAGCCATTTAAAATACTTCCTTTCTTTACGTTCATTAACTAAAAAAGTTCTGAGTGATGTATGCGGATTGCTGATTGGCATTTTGAATCGCTTTTTCCATCGCTGTAAATTGCCTGTAATAGCGGTCTTCCAAAGCCGTCAGTCTGTCCTCGAGACTGTCAATTTGATTATCAATATTGTTCAGCTGCTTTCCAATGGTAAATTGATTATTCGTTGAATAGCTTTTCCCGGCTTTTTCATATAATATATCCATCGTTTTGCCAACGGTATCGTATAGACGCTGAGCAATCCCTTTTTGGGAGTTTGTCGTACCTGATGCGTTGAATAAGGCTTCTATCGATTCAGGATCTTCTTCGATTGCCTTTTTCAGCTCAGCTTCATTTATTTCGAGCTTTCCGCCCTCTAAGTAGTTGGCAGTCGTCTTGATGCCGATGCTCGCAAGCTGTGAATAGACTGGATTGATTTTCTCAGATTCTACTTTTCCGTAAAAATCCATCCGCATCGATGATAGCAGGCTTGTTAAGGTTTGATCTCTTCTTAGGAGGCCACTCTTGGCCTTCTCTTCCCATTGCTCTTGCTGCTTGTCCGATAGCTGTTCGCGCTGTTCGTCGGTAAGCGGTGTGTAGCTTTTGTAGCGTTCTTCTTGGGTTTTTTCTTGAATTTTTCCGATTAATTCGTTGTATTTTTCGATGAAGCTTTTGATGTTATTGAAAATTTCATCGTTGTTGTTGTTGATGGCTATGGTTACGGGTGTTGCTGTAGTGCTTTCAGATTCATTAAATGTTTGTTTTAAGGTAAAAGTAACACCATTTACCGCAAATGTGTTAGAGTTGCGTTCGGTTTTAAGCCCGTTGATGGTGAAGACAGCATTTTTTCCACCAGATTCAGTTACCCCTCCAAATTGAAGTAAATCATTAATAAAGTTACCAGTTGTAATTATTTCAGGATCTGACTCAGACCCGTTAAAATTTCCAGTTTCAGTTCTTGTTAGAGTCATTTTGTCACTAAAAGAATCATAAAACATGGAAACACCAACATTAGAAGAATTTACTTTATTGATTACATTGTTTAGAGACTCAGTCCCCAGTATATTGAAACTTTCTGTAACTGCTTTTCCTTCAGTATTATAGGTAGTTAAACCGAAATTGAAATATTTTTGATCGTAGGTTACGTCAACCTTAGATTTTGCTGAAATTTGAAATCCTTCAGCCATCGAAATTTTCCCATTCAAACGATTGATTGATCCGACCTTGGTTCCATCTTTGTTCACAATATCCCAATCATCTTGATTATAGTTTTCATTTACAGTATATTCGGTTGGTATAGAGGCTCCTTCAGCCGTTATCTTAATAGTATCAACTGCGTTTAAAGCACCCTTTGTTAAATTAAAACTACTAGTATTCTCATTAAAATTAAAAGTATCTATTTTTTTATTAGCAATATAATCTATTTTTATTGTACTTTCTTTAGATAAAAGTTGGTTAAAGGTCAATTTCCCTGTATCTAAGTCTACTAAAACTTTCCCATCAGTTAGCTCACCCTGATTTGTAACAGCTATATAAGCCACACCATTTACTTTAACACTCATGTTTGAAATACTTTTAATATCAATGACTTCGGGTAGTTCCAGTGAAATATTTCCAGGATCAGTCACTTTTAATGTTTTACTTTCAACACTTCCTGATTGCCAATTGAAGTTAGTTTTATCAACTGAAAATTTATCACGTGCTGCATATAATCCTTCATCTAGATTGATTTTCTGACTTCCAGATATTTTACCCGCATTCACCTTAGTAGCCGCCGTAGCCAATTGGCTTACGCTTTGAATCGAATACGAAGAAAGCGCCGCAGCACTCGTTGCTGTCGCCGTCACCTTCGACTCATCCGTCGTCGTAGTCGTCCGAGTTCTATAATTAGTAGATAGCTTCATCTGTGTGAGTTCCGAACGGAAGTTTAGGAGCAGTGTGTTCATTTCGCGGTAATCGTCACGCTGCCATTCCATTGTCTGCTTTTGCTGCTTGAGCTTGTCGAGCGGCATTCTCTTGATTTTCATCATGTCGGAAACAATGGAATCAATATCCATCCCGCTGGCCAAGCCGCTGATTCGCAGGTTTGCCATATTCATACACCTCGCTTAAATCTTTTTATCTACAAGCAAACCGACAAACTCCATCATGTTGGCATACGTGTCCAACAGCTTTTTCGATGGAATTTCCTTAATCACTTCTTTTGTTTTATCATCAACAATCGTTACATAGTAATCGTGTAATTTATCATGAAGGACGAACCGGATCGATGTGCTAGCAGGCTGAATAAATTCGTTCAAGCCTTTTACCATTTCCTCCATTTTTTCCTTATCGATCTCCACCATTGGTTTTTCCTGCTTTTGCTCAGGTTTTTTCAAGAGATCTTCAACCGGTTGGGTCGGCTTCGATTTTTCCACCGGAGTTACTCTCGCTGCATTGGAATTAGTTTGATTAGGCATCCGCTCAATGTTCATAGAACTCCACTCCTATACTATTCACTTGCTACTGTTTATATCGGCAGGGATGGCGACGTTTTTAATAGTGAAAAAACGGAACTTTTTTTGAAACAGGTTAGGCATCGATCATTTTTCTATAAAATCATTTCTAAAAAAAATAACCTGAGTCACCATCAACTCAGGCTGTTCAATCCTTTTATTCTACAATTTCTTTACATCGGCTGCTGCCTCATACATTTTGTTAAACCATGCTTCTACCTTTGCGAAAATGTATGAGGCGGGAATTGGTCGTTTGCATCACGCACTAACCCATGCTAAAATTTCAATTCCTTCAGCGATATGAACGACAGACCATTGACCATTTTTTACTGCTTCAACGACTTCTATTAAAAAAGAAGCAAGAGAATCCCCCCTGCTTCTTATACATATTGGTTGCGGCCCGCACTTGCACCGAAGAGGCCGACAAGTACGCTGACTGCTATTAGCGTAATTAATGGAACAGACCATGTGTGGGCTACATCGTACAAAGAACCAATGGCAATCGGTCCAACTGCGGCAAGGACGTACCCAACCGACTGGGCCATGCCGGATAATTCAGCGGCCTGTCTGGCATCCCTGCTTCTCAACCCAATGTACGCCAGCGCCAATGGAAAGCTTCCGCCCAAGCCTATCCCTAACAAAATGATACTAAAAATCATCATGGTAAACGATGATGTAAACATGATTCCAGTAAAACCAAGGATTGAACAAGCTCCAAGTATACCGGCAAGCCAGGCTTGATTGCGAAGTTTCCCAGCAATGACCGGGACTAAGAAACTGGCAGGCAGCCCCATGAACTGGGTGAAGGATAGCAGCCAGCCTGCTGTCGATGTATTGACGCCAAAATCATGGAGGATCTCAGGGAGCCAGGCAACCGTGACGTAAAATAAAAACGACTGAAAACCCATGAATAAAGCGACGTGCCAGGCAAGTCCCGAACGCCAAATCCGACTTCCATTTGTCGCAGACCTTTTCATATCTCCTGTTTTTGCTGGACTCTTTTTAATGAGATACACCCACAGAATAATAGCAATAACAGCAGGAATTCCCCATACAAGCAGCGCGCGCTGCCAGCCTAGATCTAATCCAACCGCCAAAGGTACACTGAAACCCGATGCCAATGATGCAACAAGACCCATCGAAGTCGAATAGACACTTGTCATTAAACCGAACTTCGTTGGGAATTTGTCTTTGATCACAACCGGCAGCAGCACATTACAAATCGCAATTCCAACGCCGATCAAAAACGTTCCAGCAAATAGGAAAAGCACCGTTGCAATCGTTCGCAGGATGACCCCTATCAAGATCGTGATCAGCCCAATTTGTAATGTCAGCTCATTGTGAAAACGGCTAGCGATTTTCGGAACAAGCGGTGACATAAAAGCAAAACAGATGAGCGGCAGGCTGGTCAAAATCCCTGCACTCCAATGCTCGAGCCCCATGTCCTCTTGAATCATTCCGACCAATGGTCCAACTGAAGTAATAGCCGGACGTAAATTGAAGGATACTAACACAATACCAACAATAAATAAGTTTATGTACACAGATTTCGTTTTTACTGCAGAATCATTAAAAACCACAAAATAATCCCCTCTCTAAAAAAACCCTATATAAATATAACACAAAAATATTTTTCGTTTATAGAAAAGGTTGTATACTAAAACCTTAAAAGAAGGATGAAGCAATAACCCTTTTGCAGAAAAGTGATTGGTCATCCTATTGTCTTTTTTTGTTCCATAGTCAAAGCAACATTATCAATGATATAAAGATTTATAGCTATAGTTGGAGAGGAATAAATCATGGGTTTTTTTAATAGATTATCAAATCTTATTAGAACTAAATACACTACATTCAAACAGCAGCTTGATATTGGTAAAAACCCGTTATTTAGCCAACTTCCAGATGCTGTATTTATCATAAACACAGAAAGCCATATTTTATCGATGAACCATCAGGCTAAAACACTGCTGGGATATACTCCTGAAGACAGGAAGAACTTTTTAGCAAAATGGATGCCTAATGATATGGTTGACATTTTGAAATCTAATATTCATCTAACGCGAAACGGCGAATCCCCAACGTTTAATGCTGTACTTTTACACAAAACGGGACAGAAAATTCCAATTCTTTTTACTTTAATCCCAAATGGAAACGATTGCATTTATTGCGTTTGTAAAGACCTACGAACCATCAATGACTATAAAAATCGGATCTCATCACTATATGATAATTTGCTTTATCTGCAAAAAATCACGAATATCGGCAGCTTTGATTACGATGTAGCATTAGACACATCATTCTGGTCGAATCAAACGTATGAGATCTTCGGTGTGGATGATTGCGAGTTTGTCCCGACTTGGGAAACAATTGTCCAACTAATTCATCCAAATGATAAGAAAAAGTATGAAGAAACCATTCAAAATTCGATCGATTATGGTCATGACTACGAGTTAGAGCACCGCATCGTGAGGAGCAATGGTGAGGACCGCATTGCTTTTCAACGCGGGGAAGCTGTTAAAGATGAAACAGGAAAAACGGTCCGGCTGATTGGGACCGTACAGGATATTACCGAGCAAAAAAATTTGGAATTGAAATTAATTGAAAACGAAAAACAGATGAAGTCTGTGACGGATCGTCTACATGTTGGGATTTGGTCCTATGATGTAAGACAAAATCGCTATACCCTTTGCTCAAAAGGAATAGAAGAAATGTACGGAGTGGCGCAACAAGAGTTCCTCGAAAAGAATACAACCTGGTTTAAGTATATTCATCAGGAAGATTTATTTTACGTTCTAGCTGACTTTAAACGTTCAATGAATGGAGATGAAATGACGTTTAAACACCGGATCATCGATGCCAATGGAAATGTGAAATGGCTACACCATCAAGTATTGCCGTACCAGGATGCAGACGGTACAGTGATTCGATTAGACGGGATAATTGGAGATATTACGAAGGAAAAAGAGCAACAAGATACCCTTACGTTTAACGCGAACCATGATTATTTAACCAAACTCCCGAATCGTCGTTATTTTGAAAAAGAATTAGCAGAAACACTACATCAATCGCTGAATGGTCTGGAAATGGTTGCTGTCTTTTACTTGGATTTGGACCGGTTTAAGCTTATTAATGATACGCTTGGCCATGAGATTGGCGACAAGCTGCTAATCAATGTCGCCAAGCGATTGAATCATGTTCTAGGTGATCATACATTTCTTGCCCGCTTAGGCGGCGATGAATTTGCCGTCTGTGTAAAACAATTTGAAGAGAAGGATGAGGTTATCCGGATTGCTGAAAGCATCATTCAGGCCATGAAAGAGCCTTTTGATCTAGATGGAGAATTAGTGAAAACAGCGACAAGTATTGGGATAAGCTTCTTTCCTGATGACGGCTTGGAATCCTTAATGCTTTTAAAAAGAGCCGATCATGCTTTGTATAAAGCGAAAGAAGCAGGACGAGGGAAGTGGATGTTTTATTCCTGATGAGGAATGACGGCCGAGTTATTTTAATATCGGTAAAAAGAGATTTCATTATTGGAATCTCTTTTGAACATTTTTTAAAAGAAAATCCCTATACCTCAGAATTGAAAATTACTTATTTTTCCAACCGTATGGTATGATTAGGATAGATTATACATATATTTCTATGATGTTTTATCAGCAGCGATAGAATAATAGAATAAACCAAGATTGGAGCGTGGTCACCATGTTGGTAGTAACGACAGAACGAATTCCCAACTATAAAATCGTAGAAGTGAAAGGGCCTGTATTTGGTTTAACGGTTAGAGCCCGCGGGATTGGTAAGGATATCATGGCTTCCTTTAAGGGGCTTGTTGGAGGGGAAATTAATCAGTACACGGAAATGCTGGAGGATGCCAGAAAACAGGCAATGGACCGAATGGTAGAAAATGCGAAAGCCATGGGCGCAAATGCAATTATTATGATGCGGTTTGATTCGGGGGAAATTGGTCAAAACATGAGCGAGATCGTGTCTTACGGGACAGCCGTACTGGCAGAGCAGGAATAATAGATGGAATGGATATTCGGTTACTTTGTAATACAAATCCTAATTTTGGCCATTCTCATTATCGGCTCTTGGTTTATTTGGGACCGCCGCTTTAAAACAAAACATGGGACAGACGTACCTGAGGGTTTTATACGAACAAATGAGGTTTCTATTGACCCGACAACAAAGAAAAAGCTTGTTGTGTATTACCATCCGGAAACGGGTAAAAGATTTTATAAGGAAGAAGATTAAACTAAGCAGGGCAGATCTATACTGGAGATCTGCCCTAAAAGTGTATTTGTGCATATTACTTCCCTATTTCTTGATGACGGGAAATGGCAATGTCCATGATGCATCTGAAAATTTTCAGGGCATATTCAGGATTTAGGCCGCTTTCTTCGGATAGTTTAGTTAATTTATTAAATTGTTGAGTTTCGCGACTTTTATCTTGGGGAATTAGATTGTTTTTTGACTTGTAGATTCCGACTTTCTCCGTTAATTCAAATCGTGCAGCTAGTAATTTTATTAACTCACGATCCACTTGATCAATATTTTGACGTAATTCATCTAGGTTGAAATCTTCCATTTTGTTCCTCCTGGCGTGTAAGAGTTTTACATCTTTCTTTTTAACTAAATTATCATAAATATCATTATATTTATATATTCTCTTATTGACCCTCATTTTCCTTTTTTACAAAAAGAAATGGTTCTTCCAAAATAAATCGGAAGAACCATTTTTTACCTATCCAGATTAAAAGCTACATACAATTACTATTCTACAAATCTTCCACTACAATGTAAGTCATTTTGACTGGTCCATGGACACCGACAACGAGGTTTAGCTCGATATCTGCTGAATTACTTGGGCCGGTAATATAGTTAATACAGGAAGGAACTTGTTCACCGTTCTTTATCTTTTCACGTAATATTTTTGCCGCTTGGGTCATGCGCGGGACGATTGTGCTTTTTGGAACGATCACTATAGAGTTTGTTGGCAAGAAGCTGATGGTTCTCCCTCTATCCTTGCCGCTGTATAAAACAACCGTACCTGATTCCGCCAATGTGATTTCGCTAATCGTTATTCCAACATTCGCTTTTTCAGCTTTCACAATATTTTCTTTCCCTAGCGCAGCATTCCATTCAAAAACATCAACATTGGATTTCGGGAAATCTTCCTTTAATAGTTTCCCAAGTCCAAATTCCTCAAAGCGCTTATCCTTCCACGTCACAATCGGTCCGCCGCCAACTGTTTCAATCGAGTTTACTAGTGTTTCCTGCAATTTTTCTTTTGTCGTTACGATAAGTTTCGTATGAACTTTTGTGCATTGAGTTTTTAACACTTCTAACAATTCATCTACAGAAGCACCTTTTAATACCTCTTCTTGAGGATTGTAAGCCCAATTTGGTCTTTTCACATAGGTTTTTCTTTCTCGGCCAAGACGATTAGCAATATCATTTAAAAAAGCATCACGATTGTTAATAGTTCCTTGCATCATTCATTTCCCCCTTTTGACCGGTTCTTAAACCAATCCCGGAAGCGCTCTTTATTGGGCGCTGGCAAATCGCGAATATCTGTCCATTCTTTTAAAAGTCCGACACCTTTCGTAATTTGGTCATCAGTAGATAGTGGCTTCGAAAGCGTTGGTGCCATTTTTGAAGCCATTTTATATAAAGTTGGTGAAGAAGTTCCCATACCGATTGTCTTCATTAGTATTTTTTCGGAAAAAGGTGCCTTCCCTTCCTTTTCTACAATCACTTGCCTATGCTTCAAGATTAGTTCATGAAGCGGGATTTTTACCGGACATGCATCCGTACAAGCAGAACATAAGGTGGAGGCATATGGTAATTCTTTATAGTCATCATACCCGCCAAGAAGCGGCGTTAAGACAACTCCAATTGGACCAGGATAAATAGAACCATAAGAATGCCCGCCAACATGTCTATATACCGGACAAACATTTATACATGCTGCACAACGAATGCACTGAAGAGCAGATTGAAATTCTGTTCCAAGAATGTTTGAACGGCCATTGTCAACGATGACGAGATGGAACTCTTCAGGACCATCCACATCGCCTTCCTCACGTGGACCTGTTAATGTCGTAATATAACTTGTTAATTTTTGGCCGACTGCACTTCTTGTAAGCATGCCGACCAATACTTCCATTTCTTCAAAGGTCGGGACAATACGCTCCATCCCCATGACAACGACTTGTGTTTTTGGCAGGGCAGCAACAAGGTCAGCATTTCCTTCGTTTGTCACAAACGTAATAGATCCTGTTTCTGCCACGGCAAAGTTACAGCCTGTTATCCCGAGATCCGCAGTCAAATAGTCTTGACGTAAGGTTTGACGGGCAAACAATGCAAGTTCTTCAGGTTTTTCTGTCTGTTTATAGTCTAGTTTCTCTGCAAAAACATCCCTTATTTGCTCTTTATTTTTATGTAATGCAGGAACAACGATATGCGACGGCGGATCATGGTCGTCCACTTGTAAAATATACTCCCCTAAATCCGTTTCAATCACTTCACAACCAATAGCTTCTAGTTTTTCATTGAGACTGATTTCCTCTGTCACCATAGATTTTGCTTTGACTATTTTTTTTGCCTCGTTCTTTTTGGCAATTTCCGTAATATATTGGCCAGCCTCTTCAGCTGTTTTAGCAAAAAAGACATGACCGCCTCTTTTCGCCACATTTTCACTTAATTCAAATAAATAGTAATCAAGATTTTCGAGTACATGTTTGCGAATTTCTTCCCCATGATTACGCCATTCTTCCCAGTTTCCCAACTCATCCGTCACGGTTTGCTTTCTGCATTGGATCGTCTCTTGAGCGCTGGCAACCGCACCTCTCATATAGGAGTCTTGGATTTGATTTTTGACACGAACCTTAAATTTCTCTGAGCTCGTTTTCATTGACATATGTTTGTCCCCCCTTATTTGCTTATACGCGGCTATTTAACACTTCAGCTATATGCAGCACTTTGATTGGCTTTCCTTGTCTTGTGATTCGCCCTCCAATATTCATTAAGCAGGACGCATCTGCACCAATTAAATAGTCAGCACCTGTTTCTTCCACATGCTGGACTTTTTCATTCACCATTTGCTCAGATATTTGCCCCATTTTAACGGAGAACGTTCCGCCAAAGCCACAGCAATTTTCTTTTCCTGGAAGCTCTATATATTCTAATCCCTTTACATGACTTAATAATGTTATCGGTGCTTTCTTTACCCCAAGTAATCTTGTCATATGGCAAGATGTGTGATAGGTAACCTTGCCGGGAAATGTTGCCCCAACGTCTTTAATTTTTAAGACATCAACAATAAATTCAGTTAATTCATATGTTTTGGCTGCAAGCTCTTTCGCCTTGGGTCCATAGACAGGATCGTCTTTAAAGATATGTTGATATTCATGGAACATGTAAGCACAAGAGCCAGATGGACTGACAACATACTCAGCATGCTCAAATGTATCAATCATTTTTTTCATGGTTGGCTTCGTGTCCTCTACATACCCGCTATTGTAGGTCGGCTGGCCACAACATACTTGCGATTCAGGAAAATCAATTTCACAGCCAAGCCGTTCTAACAATTCGACTGTTGCCTTACCTACATCACTTTTAAACATATCAACAAGACATGTGGCAAATAAAGTTACTTTCATTTCTTCCATCCCTCTCCCCAAAAATGAGTCCTGTAATTATTTTATTTGTCTAAATAGAGTAAAAATTAATAAACCTACTTTACTACTAATCAGCCAACTGGTCAACAGGTCATCTGATGACTAGTGTATAAGAATTTCAGATAAACACTTTGAAAACACTATTAATATTCCATGTTTCGAAAGTGTTTTCAAATATTTTTTTTATCAAGGAGCTCTTTTTTAAAAAAAAAGGCCCCTTAATCTAGTGGCATATCCGTTTCCTCAAAATACTTTTGTAAAATATCCTCTACATTGTTCAAATGGCTAAGCATTGCCTTTCTAGCCTTTTCTCCATTCTGTTCTAGAACTGCTTGATAAATTTCAACATGTTCCTCATATAGTTTCTCCGTTGTCGTCGATTTAGAAAACAGCCATAATCTCCGTGTTTCTTTCATCGTTTCCTGCATTAGGTCAGAAACATGAAGCAATAAATTGGTTAAGAGTGAATTTTGAGAAGCAGCTGCTAGGGCTAAATGAAATTCCATATCATATTTCTCCCCTAATTCTTCATTTCCATAGGAAATTTTCATTTGCTCTAATGCCGCTTTCATCTGTTCTAAATTCTCCGCACTTCGCTTACTTGCGGCAACAGCAGTTGCTCCAACTTCAATAATTTTTCTTACCTCAAGAAGATTTTTCACATCTTCTTTATTCATCAACATCGCAGTTGAGAGGGGAAACGTTAGATTTTCTGCATCAAATTGCCTAACATATGTACCTTCTCCCTGCCTCATTTCGATTAAACCCATTGCTTTTAAGGCAGACAATGCCTCCCGAATGGCCGATCGTCCAACCTGGAAATTTCCCGCTAATTGCTCTACCGAATTTAGTTTATCTCCTGGTTTGAGTTGGCCATTGTGAATCGCTTCATGAAGGGCTTCTGCCACTTCTTCGTATATTTTTTTAGGCTTTATTTGTTTATACTTCATCATTTCCGCCTCACATCCTCAGGTTACTGTTAGCTATTACTAAAAGTATAATGTCTTTTTAATACTTTACACAAATAAATATCACACTTATCGTCAATAAAATTCATAAACTTTTCACAAATCTATTGTTTTTTCTAAAATTCGCATTTATAATTCAGACTATTGAGTCATCCAGTCATCAGATGACCTTATCATAATACCTATGTTAGAAACCAACAAATGTAAACGATATCTATGTTCAAGGGGGGATTAAGCTCTACTAGCATTAGAGAAATGCAAAAAAAATGAATAGTTTGATTGATTAATTGGAGGGTATAACTATGACATTTACTCAAAATTTTACTATAGTTGGGGATAATTTAGCTCTAACAGCCATAGTGGCTGTTATCCCAATATTATACTTTTTCTGGGCACTTGCGATAAAACGCATGAAAGGGCATATTGCTGGATTAACAACACTGGTTCTAGCTGTTCTCCTTGCCGTAATAGCTTTCAAAATGCCTGCAGAAATGGCGATTATGTCTGCCACACAAGGTGCCGTTTACGGTATATTACCGATCGGCTGGATCATCGTAACATCCGTTTTTCTTTATAAGCTTTCGGTAAAAAGCGGACAGTTCGAAATTATACGTAATTCTGTCCAATCGATTACAGAAGACCGCCGCTTACAGGCTTTACTCATTGCCTTCTCATTCGGAGCTTTCCTGGAAGGAGCAGCTGGATTTGGTGCTCCCGTTGCGATCTCAGCAGCCTTACTTGTAGGATTAGGCTTTAATCCATTATACGCTGCCGGAATTTGTTTATTAGCAAATACAGCTCCTGTTGCCTTCGGGGCAATCGGGATTCCGATTACAGCTATGGCAGGTCCTGTAGGGATTGATGCCATGGAAATATCTAAAATGGTTGGACGTCAGCTTCCATTTATTTCTTTCTTTATTCCATTGTATTTAGTGATTATTATGGCGGGATTTAAACGAGCATTGGAGGTTATGCCTGCCATCCTTGTATCAGGATTTTCATTTGCGATCTCACAATATTTAAGCTCTAACTTCTTAGGACCTGAATTACCGGATATTCTATCAGCCTTAGTCTCATTATTTGCCCTTGCTATTTTCTTAAAATTCTGGAAACCAAAAACGATTTTTCGTTTCAAAGGGGAAGCTGAAATGGCTGCCGCTTCAGCTGTAAAAAATGCAAAAAATGAAAACGTTCACTATACAGGCGGACAAGTATTTAGAGCCTGGTCACCATTCTTAGTTTTAACAGCATTTATTTCTTTTTGGGGTATTCCAGCCATTAAAGCAGCGTTAACAGGACATTATGAAGGAACAAATGTTATTTTAAAAGGAGTTAATTCAATAGGACAGGTGCTTACATATGCACCGGAAGTGCCATTCTTGCACAATAAAATAATAAATGATGCAGGCGAAACGATTGCTGCAGTATACAAGCTCGAACTATTAGGGTCAGCTGGGACAGCCATTTTAATTGCTTGTTTTATTACAAAATATATTACGGGTTTATCTTGGAAAGATTGGTCAGTAGCATTTAAGGAAACGATCGACGAATTAAAACTGCCTATTTTAACAATTGGTTCTGTCGTGGCATTTGCCTATGTAGCCAACTCCTCAGGTATGACTCACGCTCTTGGAATGACCATTGCCAAAACGGGTTCATTATTCCCATTCTTCTCTCCATTCCTTGGCTGGCTTGGTGTCTTTATTACCGGATCGGATACATCTGCCAACTTGCTGTTTGGAAACTTACAAAAGATATCGGCCATGCAGGTTGGAATGGATCCGCTGCTTGCTGTTGCTGCCAACTCTTCAGGTGGTGTTACCGGAAAAATGATTTCACCACAATCCATTGCAGTTGCATGTGCCGCTGTTGGACTGGCAGGGAAAGAATCTGAGTTACTTCGCTTTACGTTAAAACATAGTTTTTTCCTGGTTATTCTTGTTGGAATTTTGACCTTCCTGCAAAGCAGCGTATTGTCGTGGATGATACCATAAGCAACATTAGACTTTTTATAGGTGAGGCTGCTGAAAAAGTGCCGATAGCATGAATAAGCGTTGACTTCTTTGATTTTGATCGAGGAAGTCAACGCTATTTATTATTATTTCCATTCAAGATACAATCAACTACCAACCTAAACCAACATTGATCTTGAACGTAGTCCTGTTAATAATGGTTTATCTAGTCACCTTAAGGGACTCTGATTCCTCTATACGATGTATAACAAGCTCATAACCACTGTCTTCCGATTCAATTAATCTTTTAATTCTTTTGATTGAAGAAGATGAGGCGCCAGTCTCCACTTGTATATCCATATAGGTATCGCCGTCTCTTACCATTCTTGCAACTTCAAGCCTTTGACTAAAGGATTTCAATTCATTCATCGTACACAAATCTTCAAAAAACTCGATACATTCTTGTTTCGTTTTTAAAGAGAGAATCGCATGAAATAATTGCTTGACCATAGGTGATGATAATTCTTCTTTCCTATCCATTCCCTGCCTCCGATGAATTTTTTATTATCTACATCTCTATTGAATCTCAGAAATATAACCACGTGAGAATAGTTCTCATGAGGTGCCATTGCTATTATAGAAAAAATCTTGTTAAATATCAATTTTTTCTATAGACAATAAGGGCTCCCACAGACGAATTGGGCAGCCCCTCTACAATTCTATTTATCTATTCCATTGATTAACGACGAACTTCCCACTTGGGACGTTTCGTTGGAGAGAAGAAACTATTTCTTACCTTTGTTATATTCAATCTTTTTTCGCACATTAAATTAGCTGCTTCAACAGTTGTCATGTTTTCGTGCTTTGATTGCTCAAGAACCTCTAGAATCGAACGATAGATATTTTTCGTTTTACTTAAGACGCGCTCCTTATTTGGTCCATACAATTCATCCGCTACTTGGATGACACCGCCGCTATTGACAATATAATCAGGTGCATAAAGAATTCCTTTTTCTTTTAGCACTTTGGCATGGCTTTCATGTAGCAGCTGGTTATTGGCAGCCCCGACAATTCCTTGTACCTTTAATTGGTCAATTGTTTGGTCGTTGATAATACCGCCAATGGCACATGGAACGAAGATATCTGCATCGACTCCATAAATCTCACTTCCTTTAACAGCCGTTACGTTTCCACCCATTTGTTTGGCTTTTTCAATTAATGTGTTGATAACTTCTTCGGAAATATCTGTTACATATAAATCAGCGCCATTCTCCAGTAAATGCTCTGCTACTTTATAGCCTACTTTGCCTAATCCCTGGATGGCAAAGCGCTTCCCAGTTAAATTCTCGTGTCCCCATAAGGTTTTTGCCACCGCTTGAATACTGTATAAAACACCCAGGGCTGTCGGAATCGACGTTTCACCGCCGCCGCCGTACTCTTCAGGTAAACCAGCGATGCAGTTTGTTTCTTTATGGGCATGAACGAAATCGTCTAAGACCGTTCCCATATCCGTACCTGTATAAAAACGACCTTTTAAAGAATCAATGAATTGTCCATAGGCACGGAATAATTCTGGAGTTTTGTCTTTCAGTGGGTCGCCGATGATGACACCTTTTCCACCGCCAAAGTCGTTACCAGCTGCAGCATTTTTGTAGGTCATTCCTTTTGATAAACGCAGCGCATCTTCCAACGCTTCTTCGAATGTGTCATATGGTCTCATCCTTGTTCCGCCTAATGCTGGTCCAAGTGTTGTATCATGAATCGCTATGATTGCTTTTAGGCCCGTTGCCGGATCATTGCAAAATACTTGCTCATGCTCTTGAATTTTCGTGAATAGATCGAATGATTGGATGGATTGTCCTGTTTTTTGTTCGTTTGATAATGTTAATGCCATGTTAAATTCCTCCTAATATGTTCAGATGTGATTAACCCTCAAGTGCTTCTCTTCGTACTTCAATTGTTTCTTCTTTTATTGCCTTTTCTTCTTCTTTTAAAGGCGTTAACCCAATTCCGGTGTAGCCGTAAATAATCGCTATAATCGGATTGATCATACTAATAAAGACAAATGGAGCATACTCTACGCCGATATTTAACGTTGACATAATAAAGGCTCCTGTTACACCCCATGGAACCATTGCATGGACAATTGTCCCTGCATCTTCCAGCGTTCTCGACATGTTTTTCGGATGAAGCTTTACCTTTTGATAAGCTGATTCAAACAACTGCCCCGGCAATAGAATGGACAAATATTGTTCACCGACAGTCAGGTTAATGCCAATGCAAGAGGCAACTGTTGATGCAATAACGTTTCCCCTGCTTTTTAACATATTTTGAATCCCTTCAATAATGGAATGAGCAATCCCTATGTGTTGAATCATTCCTCCAAAAGCAAGGGCGATTAAAATGAGTGAAACACCAAATAACATACTGCTCAAGCCTCCAAGTGAAAGCAGGCTGTCAATGGCTTCTACACCTGTATCTGCTGTATAGCCGTTATGGGCTGTTGCCATAATCGTTCCAATTCCAACATTTGGAACGGTATAGAAAGTTGTTAAAATAGCTGTGATTAAACCAATCACAAGTGATGGAATAGGGCTTACACGTTTGATTGCCAGTATAATGATTAACAATGGTGAAAGAATGGTAATTGGTGTAATCATAAACTCATCATTTAGAACTTGGATAAGTGTTTCAATTTGCTTACTGTCCACCGGACCCTTGTCCATAAAGAGGCCGATGACGGTAAATGCAGCCAATGTCAGAATGTAGCTAGGAATGGTTGTCCATAACATATGTTTAATATGGTCAAAGATACTAACCTTGGCAGTGGCCGCTGCCAGATTTGTCGTATCTGAAAGCGGGGAAATTTTATCACCGAAAATAGCCCCCGATACTATGGCTCCCGCTGCCATGGCCGGAGAAATACCTAAACCGTAGGCGACCCCCATTAAAGAAACCCCGATCGTACCAATCGCACTCCATGAACTTCCGCAGACAACTGAGACGATAGAGCAAATCAGCACAGCAGACATAAGAAAGAAATCAGGAGATAAAGCATGCAAACCATAATACGTAATGGTTGGAACTGTTCCATTTAGAACCCATACTCCGATTAAAATCCCAATTAAACATAAAATTAAAATCGAGGGAATTCCTTGAGAAATGCCTTTTGCCATGGCATTCTCTAAATCTTTCCATTTATACCCCAATGTAAGTCCATAGCAAGCAAGAAAAATCGTTGCAATGATAATCGGAATCTGCGGTGCCACACCATAATGCAAAATACTTATTCCTAAAAAGGTAACAACACTTAGTACAATCGCTATCGAGGTTAAAAATGAAGGTTTTTTCATATATCTACTCCTTTATCTTCTTTCATGAAGACCGGTCTCTTAAAAAAGAAGGCACCTGTCGTTCATTCTCACCTAATTTGAATATTTCTATTTATTTATTGATACTTCGGCTTTTTATTGATATTTTATATATAAGTAGTTTTCATTGTTGCCACCTACTTTTTCTAGGTGGCTTTTTATATCTTTTTTGGAACTGGCGTAAAATATTGAACTCGTCATGACAAGAGGGGAACCCTTATTTTTGTGCTGAACCATTTTAACTATTAGGGTCTGCATGTTGAAAATAGAATCCGCTTTCATTAATGAAAATGAGTGGTACATGGACTTCCTCCTTAATAGGTATCTAAGTTTTGTTTTTTCTTAATCCAAAGATGCTATTTTCATTTCTGACTATTATGAACATTCGGAATTATTTTATTAGCACTGTCATTATATTAATTAATTTATTATGATGCAAAAATATTCATTAAAACGATAGTGCGTTAATGAGTTAAAGTGCTTCCTTGCACTTTCTATCAAACAATACACAAACCGGATGCCGCCGCTGTTTTTTTCTAATCTACAGACATGAAAAAGCTTTCTCATAATAAAAAAAATACCGAGCAGACTGATGTCTGCTCGGTATTTTTTAGAGTGTCAAAAGGAGTTCCTCTACTCTTATTTTGCAGCTGCTAATCCCTTAAATAGTTCAACAGCTGTTTCGATAATCTCATCTTTGAAGTCATATTCATAGGTATGGATTTGCGGGTAATTTTCGCCGTTTCCGATGTAGACCATCGCTCCTTTTGTTGCTTTTGTATAGTGGCCGAAGTCTTCAGATGCCCGCCAAGCCGCCGGCATTTCAACGATTTCAATCCCTTTTTCTTTAGCAGCCTGACGGACTTTTTCAATGCTTTCCTTGTGGTTCTTCGTTTCCGGGAATTCATCGTTATACGTAAAGGTTACCTTTTTAATCCCGTTTTCCTCTGCCAGAGTTTTGGCTAACTCTTCCAGGTTTTTCTGAAGCTTGTCTAATTCCTCTTCATACAGGGCACGGATCGTCAGGAGCAGGTCCCCTTTGCTTGCCGACATTCCGAAGGCTCTTTCGCCGACAGCAACCTGTACCACGGTGCATAGAACTAACCCTTTATTGTTCTCCGAAGAAGTGAACTCAGGAATTTTACTAATAATTTTAGCAATCGCGAAAGCCGGATTGACCCCGTCCTCTGGCTGGCTGGCATGCGCCGGTGAACCTTCCATGTGAATCGTCATGCCTTTTGAAGCAAATTGAGCCGTTCCCTCAATGACATTGACCGTTTTTAACGCCATCCCGCTCCAATTATGATAGGCAAATATTTCATCGATGTGATGTTCCTTGATAAACCCAACACACTGAATCGCGCCGTCTCCGGTTTCCTCTGCAGGCTGAAAAAGGAAATAGATGTTGTGATCGGCCCCTTTCTGATCGATTTCAAGTGCAAATCCGGCAAGTGACGCAGAGTGGCCGTCATGCCCACATTTATGGGCTTTTCCCGGATACCTCGATGCGTGGGGAAGATCAATGACTTCATCCATCGGCAAGGCATCAAAATCAGCCCGGAAGGCC
Organism: Niallia oryzisoli; assembly: GCF_036670025.1. NCBI lineage: Bacteria > Bacillati > Bacillota > Bacilli > Caryophanales > Bacillaceae > Niallia > Niallia oryzisoli. The sequence continues at coordinate 5,029,025 of NZ_CP137640.1, forward strand.
AAATTCCTTTTTCCCTCCCCTGCATGGTAAATAGCATAGAACCAATTTCCTTTATCAACGATTTCAAGCTTTGTATGCTCTCTTATAAAATCCATTAAACGCTGCTTCGTCCAAACCTCCTCATTCGAAAGCTCTGGATGCATATGCAATTCATGACGCAGCTTTGTCACTAACTCGAGATTTTTACGTTCCATTGATGTGTCTCCTCTTTTACAAGCATTATCTGTGTTAGAATATCTACTTTCATTTTACAGAATAAAATTTAGGAGCACCACTCTATGGGACAATTCTCTATTGACTTGCATTCGTTTTGTCCTTTAGCCCCTTTCTATGAGACTTTTCCTTTTCCACCTTCATATGTTTTGTCCTTTAGAACACCTCTATGAGACAAAACCTAAGTTAAACAAATAACGCTTTGTCCTTTAGACTAACTCTAAATGGACAAAGCGTTATAATATTTTTTTTAAAATGTTCATTAAAACCAAAATTTCAAGAACTAAAATTTATTCCCCTAACGAATCATCGAATACGGCATACTAAACTCCCTTATTCCAGCAGCATATGGCGCATATTCATATGGATTCAAGAACATCACAAACGACGATGGAGTCATGTAAAACTGACCCTGCAGCTCATCAAGATTACTAGGACCGCCGAAGTAAGGATAAAATTCAGCATTCATTTCATTGATTTTGTTCACTACATTCTGCTCCCAATTAGGCTTCGTTGCCAAATCCCCGAGCGAAATGAGCGAAGCATTTTTTACATCATAATTATATGAGAAGAGCTGCTCATAACCGTGGGCTCCGCCTGTATATGAGTAGCTGGAGAATAACACACTGATGTAATTCAAATCCGCCCGCGGCACGCTGTAGGTGGCTTCGAAGGCATAATAGTCTCCCATCATGTCGTCTTCAAGCGCCAAATCCATGATCTCCTGCCGTGTCTCCACGAGGGACTGGCCCTCTTCCTGCAATCTTCCGTTTAAATAAGACACATCATACGTCCCGGTATTATCCTTAAATTGCGGATAGTAAATGCCCTCAGCTGCTTTCTGCGGATATTGAATCACCTTCAATCGGAACTCAGGATTCATCGCCCGAGCTGTAAATACTGCCATTTGAGCGCGAGTGACAAACTCAGACGGTTTGAACTGTGTCGCGGTATATCCGGAAGTGATTCCACTTGCCAGCATTGGCGTTACATAAGTATTTCCTGGATATCCCGGGCCCATGTCCTCCCATTGAACAGGAACAGAACCAGTGATTCCGAAGGCCAGCTGCGTGATTTTCGCCATATCCACGCGCTTCAATTGATTATTTGGGTTGAAGGATGCTGCCTTCGAGAACCAGCCGGCATTGACGGCCGCGGCGATTTCTTTGTAAAACGTATGCGTTACTGGTACATCGTTAAAGCCCGGATTTGGCACATTTGTTAAAGACAGCTGTTTCGCGCGGACCAAAATCGCTGCCGCTTCTGCCCGTGTTACGGGTGCGTCCTTGTTGAAGTACCCGTTCGTGCCTCCTTTTAGAACGCCAAGTTCAGTTAAATAATAAATTTCCTTCGCCGCCCAATGCGATGAAGGTACATCTGGAAAAACAATCGCTGCATCGGCTTTTGGAGAAGCCCCGGCAAATAACAATGCCGCAAGAAAAATCATACTCATCCACTTTTTTAACTGCTTCATACCCTATCCCCTTTTTGTTAAAATTCAGTCTACTTTATTTTAATGCCTCCCATCTAAATGATTAATAGGTAAAAGGCACTTAAAGGAACCTTTTCATTGTATTTATATATAGGGATATTTATGAATTTGAAACAAAAAAAACCTACCTCAAGGCTGTGAAATTATCAGCTGAAACTCCTTCCATGTGAAGGAGAGTTATAAAACATCGGATACACGCAGATGGTAACCCGATTTTTTTTATGTTGATTTCATTTGGAAGCAAGAGAGCCACCCCCTGCTTCAATCATCTTATTTTTTCTATACCGTTTTGTAATAGGATCTTTGCTTTTCTTTACACCCCGTTCATCCTGTGTTAAAAATTCCAATCTACACTTGAATAGGTTTCACTTTTCGACATTTTCAAATATTTCAAACAAAAAGGTGTGAGTTTTATGATTGGAAATAAATTAAAAGGAATTTTCTTTTTAATTTTAGGTGTTTATTTCTTCATTTCCCCGCTATCCGCTTCTGCACATACAGATAATAGCGAGGGATACTCTTCGATTTCTCTTGATAACCATGGGCTGCGTTATGAGCTTAGTTTAGATTATCTCGAGCTAGCTCGAATAGTAGATCTCGGCATAACAAGCGGCGGCTATACATCTGCAGAATTAAGCGAAGCATTAGAAAAAAACAAATCTTTACTTGAAGAATATTTTGCAGAAAAGCTTACGGTCTTTAATCAAGGATTGAAATTAGATGGAACGATTATTGAAACAAATGTAGATAGAAGATTGGAGAGGGATTATGCCAATATTACGTTCCATTTTCCAATCGAAGATAAGGAATCCGCTGCCATACAAATTACTTATGATGTTTTCTTCTTAGATAATGATCCTGCTCATCGAAACATCGTCACGTATGATCTAGGTGAAAAAACAGGAAAGTTTGTTTTTACCTCTGGGGAACGTGATCTCACTCTTGGTAAAGACAGCATGCTTGGACAAAGCGTTCCTTTTATCAAACTAGGCTTTCACCATATACTCATTGGCTTAGATCACATCCTGTTCATTATTGCGCTTGTAGTGACTTCACAGAAATTGATAGATGTCATCAAAATTATGACTCTGTTTACATTGGCCCATAGCGTCACTCTTGGCCTAACCGCCCTCGAGCTGGTACATATTCCTTCTAATATTGTAGAACCCTTGATTGCCCTAAGTGTTGCATTTGTTGCAATTGAAAGATTCCTTGGTCTATCAGATAAATATCGTTTTATCGTTGTATTTGTTTTCGGTTTAATTCATGGCATTGGCTTTGCCGGAGCATTGGAATTAGCCAATCCAACTGAATGGTCATCCCTTTGGCCGATATTAACCTTTAATGTGGGCGTGGAATTAGGACAAACACTTATTATTCTTCTTCTTTTCCCAATTCTACTCTTTATTCGTAAATTCAAATGGTCATCACCCATCCACATTGCTGTTAATACAGCCATTTTCTTATTTGGAATAACGTGGTATTTCCAGCGTTTTCTATCGTAAATCTATTAATCTTTTAAAGGAGGTGATGATCCTACAATTACGCGTGTTACAAAATAACCTTAATAAAAAAAAGGAGGAGAAAGAATGAAGTTTACACCAGAACAATTTGAAAAGATCAAAAATGTGCTGAGACCCAGTGTTCTTGTTCTCATGTCGAGTCTTGCCTTGGCTGCCGTAATTAAACCAGTTAACGCTGATAACGACAATGCGACTGTAAAAGGAACGGTTTACCAGGACAAGAATGAAAATGGAGTACAAGACAAAAATGAACCTGGGATTCCCCATGTAACAGTATCTGACGGAAAAACATTGACTGTTACTGATGAAAAAGGAAACTATCAACTTGTTATTGATACAGAAAGACGTCAAAGTGATATCGTCTTTGTTACGGTTCCAAGTGGATACAGCGTACCAACAGACGAAAATAAAACACCGCAGTTCTACAAGCAACTTGGCACTCTCCAAGCCGCTGAAACAATTGAAGAAAATTTCGGACTCCTACATACGCCGGAAACGAATAATCCAAACTTTAGTTTTGCTAACGTGGCGGATGTTCACGTACAAGCAGGCACGACGAATAACCGTCAGCGATTTACAGATCAGTTAAAACAAATTAATGATTCAACAGGGGACCCTGCCTTTATTGCTGTCAGTGGTGATTTAACAAACCGGGCAACAGATGATGAATTTAAAGATTATACGGCGAGCACGGCAACATCAGACCTCCCAGTATATCCTGCCGTAGGTAACCATGACTTTGCTCCCGGAAGTGAATATAGCGCAAGGATTGATCGGTACCGCGAATATCTGGGACCTGAATGGTATTCCTTTGATTACGGAAACCGTCACTTTGTCACATTAGAAAATACCTTAGGTTTTAATGAAGCTGAACAATTAGAATGGTTAAAGCAAGACCTTGAACTAAATGCAAAAAACAAGGAAGTAGTTGTATTTGTTCATAAGCCTTTGAATACACCGCAAACTCCTGGAGGAGATAAAACCAAAGCATTTATTGATCTTCTTAGTCAATATCATACAAGGCTAGTTATGGTTGGACATACACATGTAAATGATGTAGCACAAGACACGATTCCAGGTGCTAACCATGTGACGACGGTGTCCAGCTCTTATACGATTGATCAAATGCCAAATGGATTCCGCATGGTTAGTTTCCAAGGCGGTAAACAAGATGCTAATTATAAAATGTATGATATCAAAGAAAGTGCAGCCATTGTCCATCCAGCAGCAGGAAGCAAGGTTACAAAAGGAAAAGTAGACATATTAGTGAATGCCTATAATACCACAAGTAATGTATCAAAGGTCGAATACCGCGTGGATGGCAGCCAATGGAAACAGCTGAAGCAAAGCGGCGGCATGTCATGGTTTGACCAATGGGACGCAAAAAAAGCTGACCTGGGCGAACATGCCATCGAGGTTAGGGTGACAGATGATGCCGGTAAGGTTTGGTCTAGGAATCATTCTTTTACAATCGTAAACAGCTCAGAACGAGTTGCACCTAAGAGCGGCAGCGATTGGACCATGTTCCATGGCAATGCACAGCATACTGGTGTGAGCTCAGATACTATAGAAGCAGGTTTAAATTTAGACTGGTCATACCGCACACCAGGTACCATTCTTACCTCTTCACCTGCTATCTCAAATGGAATGGTTTATATCGGAACACGTGATGAAAACGGCAGCGAACAGCATGCAATTCATGCAGTTGATCTAGAAACAGGAGAAAAAGTATGGCAGGTTCAAGCCGATGCACAAGTTCAAGCCTCACCTGCTGTAGCAGATGGAATCGTCTATGCTTCTTCGATTCGCGGCACACTATATGCAATAAATGCCCAAACTGGTGAAATCCTTTGGCATAAAACAATGGCGAAAGACGAAGTACAACGAGCATGGATGTACTATTCCCCAACAGTAGTGGATGGAGTTATCTATCAGGCTTATAGTACAGGCAGCGGCGGTAAACTGATGGCCCTTGATGCCAAGACTGGAAATGAATTATGGAATTCTAAATTAGCAGGAAACTGGATTGTCGAATCAACCCCTGTAGTTGCAGACGGTGAGGTATATGTTGGCGCAGACGGCGGTTACTTAATTTCTTTTGATGCAGCCTCAGGAAAAGAGCTGTGGAGGAAACAACCTGCAGGCGGCTGGATGCATTCGATGCCATCGATCTCAGATGGAAAAGTATTTATGGGATACCAAGGTGGATTACTTGTTGCTCTTGATGCCTCTACTGGAAAAGAACTATGGCGCTACAAGAGCTCCGATAGTTCCTATATTCACGGCGATGCAACTGGATCTTCTCCTGCAGTAGCTGATGGAGTTGTATATATGGGATTCCCTGATGGAAACGTAGCTGCTATAAATGCGTCAACAGGCAAACTGAAATGGAAATATCGTACGAATGGCGGAATCATTTCTTCTGCAGCCATCAGCGGCGAAACTGTCTTTATTGGTTCAAATGATGGCAAACTCTATGCGTTCGACCGTTTAACAGGACAACCTTTATGGCAGCATGAAATCGGCGCCTGGGTTGCATCTTCTCCTGCAATCTCCGGAAATACACTTGTTGTTGGGGCACTCGACGGAAATCTATACGCTTTCACTCCAGGTGGTGAGGCAGCAGAGCGCTGGCCGAGAGTTAATGGGAAAATTACAGATTCAGTTTCAGGTGAACCTGTAGCAGATGCTGCGATTATCATCAAAAATGACCAAGGTAAAAAGATGATGTCAGGGATGACAGATGCTAACGGTAACTATCAGATCTCATTAGAGCCCGGAAATTATCATTTGGAAGCATCCCGCCTGGCCTATCAGACCAACAAAGTTGATTTTCAAATTGCTAATGGAGAAACAGAAAAAGTAGATCTCGCATTAGCAGCAGTATCTGTAGATGCCGGCTATGGTAAAATCATTTCCGGTCCAACATCACAGGGTACCATTGAGGACTTGGTTATGGAAAATAGCAAGCTGGCCATGACCATCGCTGATAAAAGTACAGATTCACAGCTGCCAGGAGTAACAAAAGGAAAGCTTCTAGACATAGCAGCCAATGGCATGAAGGATCAAATGGACTGGATCAACCTTCCATATGCTTCAAAAACAAAACCATCCGGAACAGAAGCCTGGCAGCAGCTTACAGTTGAAAGTGAAAAGGTTGAATCAGCTGAAGTTTCTGCAAACCGTGCTGTCGTGAAAGCAACTGGAAAATCTCTTGAAGTTCCTAATATCCAAGTAGAAACTATTTTTACAATTGAAAAAGATCAAGAGTGGATAACAGCTAATACCGTTTTCACGAATACCGGTTCTGATACACAAACATTTTGGATTGGTGACGCCATTGATTATGATGGTTCTGGTCAAAGAAGCGGTGTTGGAGGCAATCCGTCGATTACCCTTTCTTATTCGAATCCACAAGAGTTTACCTTAAGTGAACCATGGATTGGAATGACGGGAACAGATAAGCAGGTATACGGACTTATCTATGCTGGAGATACAAGTGAGCTTGTAGGTTACGGAAATGGAAACTGGATCATGAGTCAGAAAAGAATAGAGGTTCCAGCAGGCGAAAGCTATACATTAGAAAGAAAAATTCTTGCAGTAAATGCTGCTCAATCAACAAATCCTATTTCAGTGCTTAGTAACTATTATCAACAATTTAAGAAATAAGGAAATGAAGGGACATAAGGTTCAAAATGGAGCTTTATGTCCCATTTTATTTATTCAACGTTCGGTTTCATCCGGTCCGTTCTGTAAATAATCCTTCTACTGCGCTGCCAGCCTTCGTGTTGATTTTCGATTCATGATCCATTTTACTGCATACCCGCCAATAGCAAAGAGCAAGAGGAACATGAGCAAAATCAGTGCGATGGTCTGCATTCTCGATGTGTTGATTCCGCTTGTGATCATTCTTAAGGCTTCGACGGTGTAGGTCATTGGGAAATAGGGTGAAATGGCTCGGAAAAATTCCGGTGACGTTTCGATTGGAAAAGTACCTCCCGATGACGCCAGTTGCAGGATAAATAGTATGAACACAATTGGCGTGGCAACCAAACCAGCGGCAAACGACATTCCATACATAATGCTGAAAAATACAAGCGAAATGAACATATTGCCTAGATAAAATACAGGTATGCTGACAGCTTCCATTCCTAAGCCATTTACAAGGATGACCGTTAATATTACTGCCTGCAGCATCACCAGGATGGCCCCTGCAATAAAAGTTCCGATATAACTGCCCCAGAATTTGGACGTAATCACCTTTGATAGCTTAACCAATGATAAAACTAAATTCATCAACATCGCCCCAAGCCATAGGGACAATGAAATGAAATAAGGTGCCAAACCTTCCCCATATGTATTTACTTGATTGATCGTTTGATCTTCAATCGCTAACGGATTCTTGATAAAGTTAGAGATCCCTTCGACTGTAAAGGTCAGGTTGTCATTCATCTCGTTGTAGCCGTTCTCCAAGCCTTCTTTTAAGTCAAGTGCACCTTGGTCGGCAGCTGCCATACCTTCATTAAGGTCGATGGCCCCGTCATGCAATTCATGTAACCCTGAGGACAATTCACCTGTGTTTGCCGCAGCGGTTTGTAATCCTTCGAGTAAATCATTGCTGCCGGTTTGCAGTTCTTCGGCACCGCTAATCAGTTTATCCACTCCCGCCGATGCCTGCTCCTGCGTCTCCGTTAGCGTATCCTCTATTGTATTCGTGCCTTCTGCTACCTGTTTCGCCCCGCCGTTTAATCTCTGCAGATTTACCACTAAATCGCCGGTGCTTGTTGCTGCGTTTTGTAGATTTCCTTCTAGGTTTTGATTATTAATATTGGTAACGAGCTGTTCTAAAATTCCACGTGCCTGTGCTATGCTTGCGGGATCATTTGATGAGGCTAAAACAGTTGAAGCCTGGCTGATTGCACCTTTGATGCTGCCGATACTGTCAGCTGCTGCCTGTAAGCCTTCCGAAAGTTTCGCTTTCTCAAGTGTGGCATTCATTTCTCCTAGCCCATCAGATACAGATGCTGCACCCGCGGATAATGCGGAAACATCACCGGTACTCTGGGTTAAGCCGCTTTTAAATTGATGCAGTCCATCGAGTAAGGAGCCCATTCCCGCTGCAAGCTTTGACTGACCGCCCGCTGCTTCTTCCAGTCCCTCTTTTAACTGATCTGAACCGGAAGCAGAAGTATTTAATCCAGAAGACAATTGATCAGCACCTGCCGCTAATGCACTTGTCCCCTCCTGAAGATCTGCAGCACCAGTACTCGCATCACCAAGTGAATCTCTTATCGCAAAAAGATTGTTAGCTAAAGCCTTTGTTGTTTCCTTTTGAATATTAGAAGCAACCTCTGCTTTTATGTTCTCTGCCGCACGTTCTGACACTTGGGCAAATACATAGTTTTTCCCTTTGTTTGCTTCATAAATAATCTTCGGCTTTTCAAACTTCCCATAGTTTGATTCAGAAATTTTTTTGGAAAAATCCTCCGGAATCACGATCAAAGCATAGTATTTCGTACCTTCAATTCCTTTTTTCGCTTGGTTGTAGCTGACAAAGTGCCAGCCGATGCTCTTGTTATCCTTCAGATTCTCTTGAATATCCTTTCCCAAATGAAATTCCGTTCCGTTCTTCACCACCGGCTTGTCCTGGTTTACAAAAGCAACCGGCACCCGGTCAAAATGACCATATGGATCCCAAAATGAACTAAGATAAATACCGGAATACAGAATTGGAACAAAAAGAATTGCAATAACAGCAACAATCATCAGCCTCTTCATCGACCTTTGATTTGTCTTTATTTCCTCATCCATAGATGATCACCTCTTAAATTTGGGTCGCGGGGACAGGCACCTCGACCCAGACTAGTTTGTGGGTCACGGTGCCTGTCCCCGCGACCCATTTTTATTTTTAGGCAATTATTGGCTCCCTTCTTCATACAATCAATCAACAAGGTTTATCCACCCAGAACTTTCCATCTGCAATATAATATAAATTATCGAAATGAAGACCTATAAATTGAAGGAGGATTTTTGCAATGAATTTGGAGGAACTGCGGCTGGATTGTGCCCTTAAACAGAAAAAAGGATTGCATTTTATTCTAGCGTCTATCATTATTTGGTCTGCCGTATTAATCGTTCATTTGACCTCAATGCCGATCTTGATGAAAAACTTGTTAACCTTTTGCTTCACGGCACCTCTCATGCCAATCGCTTTTCTCCTATCAAAATTCATTAAAGTTGATTTTACAAACAAAGGGAATCCATTGACACAGTTAGGAGTATTATTTTCCTTCAATCAAATGCTGTACCTGCTGATTGCCATGTGGGTATACCCAACCGTACCTGAAAAAATGGTCATGGTTTTGGCAATGATTTTTGGCGCTCATTTGCTGCCATTTGGCTGGCTGTATCAATCAAGAAGTTATATCGTCTTATCTGTGGTGATTCCCATTGTTGTACTTCTGGTAGGGATTAATTTTCCTCCTTATATGGTTTCAGGATTCATGATTGTGTTTGAAGTCCTATTTAGTTTGTTATTAACGATGGAAGTAAAGCGATTAACCACGGTCAACGGCTGATTTTTTCCTTGAGTGGAACACAGGGACAGGCACCGCGTCCCGGACAGGGGGCGTGTTACTGTCCCTGTGTTCCACCTATGATGCAAAGAAAGAAGCAGAGATTCCTGCTTCTTTTTGTTTGCTAAATTATTGCATTCTTGATTCAACTTGCTGACAAACTTCATCCGCGGATAAGCCGTTTGCTTCGATGACCGAAGCTTTTGTTGAAGTATCTGCCATTCCCATGACGTTAGAATCCACGCCAGTAATCACGCAGCATTCGCAATTTTCCGCATCCGCAGCTGACTTCAAATCAACCACGTCATATCCTTTTTGACGAAGAGCTTCTGAAACGTTTGTAAGTGAGCCTTCAACAGCAACTCTTTTTGCCATATATGTACACCTCCTCTACGTAAGTAGCGTGCGTTTTAGGGTGGATTTTTATTCCTAAATGTTTGATATATGAAAAAGGTGGAGCAAAGATAAGTGTGTTAATTGCATTTAAATAAAATTGTAAATATATGGTGGTACAAGGTGCCTGTCCCCGCGACCCTCCTGCGACCCTCCTGCGACCCTCTTTACTCCAACCCATAGTACCCGCAAACGACATACCCTACAGATTTAGCGGCTACAATCAATGCATCTTCGTCAATATCAAACTTTGGATGATGGTTGAAATATGGCTTCTCTACCCCTTTTGGCGTACAGCCAATATAGAAATAGCAGCCAGGAATTTTTTCTAAATAATAAGCAAAATCATCAGATGGTGACATCATCGGATACTCGATCACTTCTTTAATATCCGGATCATTCGCCCCTTCAAGACTTGTCTTAACTAAATCCGTCATTTCCGGGTTATTATAAAGCGGCGGGTAATCTGGGGTAAAGGTCAACTCACATTGAACACCAAACTCAGCATCAATCCCGCCTGCAATACGGCGCAGCTCCTCCCCGATGATGTCTTTTGTTTCATCCGACATATAGCGGATGTCCCCTTCAAGTTCCACACGATCCCTTATGACATTAAAGGTTCCCTTTCCATCAAAGGAGCCAATGGTGATGACACCCATATCAAATGGATTCAAGCGCCGGCTGATAATCGTTTGGACCGCCGTAACAAAATGAGCGCCTGCAACGATGGCATCATTTGCCTTATGAGGGGATGAACCATGTCCGCCAACCCCCTGAATCCCCACCTTTAAATAAGATCTGCCAGCCATCGAGAATTCGCTGTGATACCCCACCACTCCAGCTGGATTCATTGGAAGTAAATGAATGCCGAAAATATTTTCCACATCATCAAGCGCCCCGGATTCGACAATACTTTTTGCTCCGCCCGGCGGTACTTCTTCTGCATGCTGATGAATGATTTTGATCGTACCAGGGATTTCATCCTTTAATTGAATAAGGCAATCAGCAAGAATCAGTAAATAGGCCGTATGTCCATCATGTCCGCACGCATGCATGACCCCTTCATTCTTTGATTTAAAAGGAAGTTCCGTTTCCTCCATAATCGGCAAGGCATCGAAATCAGCACGTAAAGCAATGGTTTTCCCCGGCTTTCCTCCTTTAACGGTTACAATAATCCCAAAACCATTCCCAACATTAGACTGAACCTCTACGTCCTTCCCATTATAAAAATCTAAAATATATTGTGCCGTTTTTTCTTCTTTAAAAGACAATTCCGGATTCTCATGTAAATGACGGCGAATTTGAATCATTTCCTCTTTACGTTCTTCCAACAATTTCATAAGCTGCTGCTTCATTTTTTATACCTCCCAGCTCCAAGGCCCTTACATGTGTATTTTAAATAAATGAAATTTCCTCTTTTTTATTCCGTGACAGGTGTTGGTGTCGGTGACGTTCTTTTTGTTCCTTTCTCTCCTGCATCCGCCGGAACCAATGTCATGATGGACACTAACGATATGACACCAAAGGCTACATTTGTGATAATTCCCCAAGTTGCGGCTGCATCTATATTTCCCGTAGCAGCAATCGCACCATAAACAGCCGCAGAAATGGCAACACCAAATGAACCGCCAAGAGAGCTGGCCATTTTATAAAGTCCAGATGCCTCCCCAACTTTATTTGACGGTGCATTAGAAACAGCCGTATCTGTCGAAGGTGTTGCATAAATTCCAAGGCCGAGGCCAAATAAGGCAAACCCAATGAATACAACAACGGTGTAAGTCATACCTTGTAAAAAGGTCAAGCCCATGAGTCCAACCCCAACGGTTGTGATGATTGCACCCCAAATCATCGGTGATTTCGCCCCTACTTTTTGTAAAATTTTCTCACCCACACGAATCATTGCTAATACGGCAACTAAATAACCAATCGATAGCATGCCTGATTGGAAAGCTGTAAACCCTCTGCCAACTTGAACGTACGTATTCGCTACGACAAGAGTTCCGGCAATTGCATTTAATAAGAAGTTAGAAACAGTGGCACCCGTGTATGGCTTATTTTTAAATAAGGAGAAATCAATCAGTGCATGCTTTTTCTTTCTTTCCACTTTAATGAAAACAAAAAATCCAATTAAAGTAAGGGCAGCAAGACCTAAAGTTAACGGGCTTGTCCAGCCAAAGTCTTTTCCACGTGTGATGACAAGGTTTAAAGCAAGCATCGTAACAGCGAAAATAGCCAGACCGACAAAGTCAAACTTGAATGCACCTGACTGTTCTGCTTTACTTTCTGGTGTATCTTTAATAAGCCACATCGCTAAAACAGCAAAGATGATCGAAAAAATAAATATCCATTTCCATCCCATATAAGTGGCGATGGCACCGCCTGCGAAAGAACACACACCAGAGCCGCCCCAAGAGCCGATCGACCAAAAGCTTAAGGCACGCTGCCGCTCCTTACCTTCAAAATACTCTTTCATTAAGGCAATCGTTGCCGGCATAATACATGCGGCTGAAAGACCTTGAATAACACGGCCGATGATTAACAATACAGAACCGTTTGCAAGAACCAAACAAAGTGAACCGATTATACTTAAAACCAAACCTAGATAGGTAATTTTCTTACGCCCAATCTTATCGGCAATTCCTCCTGCAGCAACAATAAACATCCCGGAGAATAAAGCCGTTAAACTGATCGCAACATTTAATGATCCTAACGAAATTCCTAAATCCTTTTGCACAGCTGGGACAACGTTAACCATTGCCTGCGCAAACAGCCAAAATGTGATAACGCCAAACACAATCCCAATAATCAATTTATTTGTACCTTTATAGCTTGTTTCCATGGCGAACCTCCCAATTTTTTTAGTGTCGTACCGTTATGTTTTCCAACTCCCACTTAATACAGTAAGATAGAACTTGAAAAATTTATTACCTTTAAAGGTGCTTATTAACAAATCGGTTAACTACTGGAAGTAATGCTTTTTTTGTAAAATAACTCCTATATTGAATTGGGGCGTCACAGTGACTTAATTCCATTTCGACAAACCCGGGGCGTCACAGTGACTTTAATTTTATTAATATGGTATAGTAATGGCAAAATGAACACAGTAAATGAGGTAATAAAGAAAATGAAATTGATTGCATCAGATTTAGACGGAACACTTTTAAATGAAAAAGGGGAAATCAGCCGGGAAAATGTGGAGGCGATTAAAAAGGCGGAAGCGAAGGGTTTACACTTTGTTGTGGCAACAGGAAGGTCCTATGATTCTGCTAAAAGAATCCTTACGAAGGCAGGAATCTCGTGCCCGATTATCTGTCTGAATGGTGCTGCAGCATATGACATAAATGGCCATTTGACCCGCGATATCCCTTTGGATACAGAGGCTTGCCGCAAGATTGTGTCAGCCTGTCAAAGGGCAGAAATGTATACAGAGCTTTTTATGGAAAACAATGTATTTTCATCCGGTAAAGAAAATTTTCTGGAAGTGGCGATTGAAATGTTTAAAAACGTGATGCCTAACTCCACAGATGAAGAAATCCGCCAAGTGGTGGAGAAACGGTTTCAGGATGAAAATGTACAATTTACCGATAACTTTGAAAAGCAGCTTTCCGATGAGAAAAACAGGGTCTATAAAGTACTTAGTTTCTCTCTTAAGGAAGATAAACTTTCGGAGGCCTATAATGAATTAAAAAATGAACCTGGGATAATCATCACATCCTCCGGTCACTTGAACCTTGAATTTAACCATCCTGACGCGAATAAGGGCCTAGCATTACAGGAATACAGCAATCGTTTGGGAATCCAAATGAAGGATGTCATGGCAATGGGGGACAGCTTGAATGATAAAACCATGCTACAATCAGCAGGCCGCGGCGTTGCCATGGGAAATGCCGCACCAGAAATAAAAGAGTTATGCAAATATACAACAAAACAAAACACCGAACACGGAGTAGCCTACGCCATTGAAGAAATGCTAAAGGAATATCATCAATAATGTGGGTCAAGGTGGGTCAAGGGGACAGGCACCGCGACCCTAAATTGAAATGAGTCATCGTTAAGCAATACCCAATCTTATATCTCAAAAAAACAAAGAGGCAGTATCCAATAACACACAAAATAACATAGTGACAATAACTATTGTCACCTTAACAGGACACACGTTCCGTTATTTGCAGTAATAATTATGATTTTACATTTTTATAGGACATACTTTCCGCTATTTATATGAAAGGTTGTTATTTTTTCGTAATTTTTAGCAAATAACGTACTCAGTGTCCAAAGGCTCTACAAAATAGATTTATTTATGATAATAACGTACTCAGTGTCCACAATATTAAAACGCATGGATTTTACCTGTTATGAAGTGAACCCCCTAAGTTGGACTAAGAAATCCAACTTAGGGGGTTCACTTCACGGTTGTTGCGTTTCACTATGAAATATTTTCCTTAGCTCAACTACTAATTTTAACTATTTCTGACATAATTGTAAGTGACTAAAGACACAAGAAGAGGTAATTTTTAGGGCTTATAACCTATATTCAATGTAAACAAAAAGGCAATAGAGAAAAAAAACTCTATTGCCCTATATAGATGATAGAAAAACTATTTTTGATAAGGGGATTTCTGAACTTTTTGCATAAAAAGTTCTGGATTATCCAATTGTTCAAAACCATATTGTTTATATAATGAATGTGCATCATTAGTAGCTAACATAAACCTACGCACTCCTTTTAGTTCGGAATGATTGGTAATAATGTCCATTAACCATTTTGATAATCCTAATTTACGATAGTCTGGCAATATAAACACATCACAAAGATACGCAAAGGTTGCTGAATCCGTTATTACCCTTGCAAAACCGACTTGTTCAATCACTTCATTACCTATTTCACCTTTATAAACCCCAAAACAAAAGGGAGTATGTTCAATTGACTTTTTTACTGTTTCCTTTGGGATCCCCTTTGACCAGTAGGCTTCTTGATTCAAAAAATTATGTATTAAATCAAAATCTAAATACTCTTTATTTGTAGAAATTGAAAACCCTTTATTTACCCAAACTTTCATTACAATCACCCTCATATCATTTTTAATGATACTGTAATTATATCAAACCAATGGTGTAATTTTTTAGGTCATTCATTAATGTTTGAAGCGGCAGACTGCCGCCCCGATTGGTTCTCTAAAAATTTTTTTCTACCTGGAACAAAATGTAACTAAAAAACATATCCTGATAATAGGTAGTACACTAAAAAAAGACCGCGGCTCACACGGTCAATAAACGATGCTAGTGGTGAATGAATAATCCATCTTCGCAGGGTGGGTTATTCTTTTTGTTTGTTTCGTCTACACAAGTGGACATCACATCCCAAATTTTTTTGTTCAAACCGAGTTTATTACGGTAATTGGATTGTTTTAATATGCTCGATATTCTGATACACCGTTTCCCTTTCAGCTGTGATCAGAGTCACTTTGTTATTTCGAACTTTTTGAAGTAAGCCAATTTGTTCTGTATTTTCCCCGCCATCTATGATCACTAGTTGATTTTCAAATTTTTTCAACTGCTCATCGAAAGACCTGGCTAATGAAATTGAAACGGGCTTAAATGGTAGATTTTCATTGTTTAAGGAATATGGCGTGGCGTTTGGTGGATATGGAATAAGCCATTTGACGTGTTTCATCGCAATAAACATTGTTTTGTATACAGGGGAGTGAAAGACAAAATAGTCGTTCATAATGCTGGTTAAATAGCCATGAATCGATTTGTTTCCAGTCACGTACACTTGGACAAACAAACCTTTTGCAATCATTAATACTTTTCGAAAAGAAATAAGCTCCGATTCAATCGGTCTTTCTTCAGAGGGCTGATAAGAGACCTCTTCGTCTAACTTTATTTCTTTCAACTTTTGAACATGAACAAAGGGAATATAGAGAAAATGTTGATCTTTAGCATCATACATGACAATGATATCCAATCCACTATCTAACAACGTTCCCCTTAGAAAAATATCTCTAGACATTTCCACCTCAATATTTTTCCCTATTAAATCTACAAAATCGATAAGCACCTTGATTCTCTCCTTATTTCTCAAATCTTCCTTATTGTTGTAGAGTGCCGGCAAAAAGCCAATTTACCCAATAATATAGAATCACTAAGGTAAATAATGTAGCTGGAGGTATCACAACCACTGTGATTTTTATATACTCCAACCAACTGAGCATGACTTTCCCTTTCCTAATGATGTGCATCCACATCAGTGTAGCGAGCGTTCCCATTGGCAGCAGTAATGAACCCATGTCACTTCCAATAACGTTCGCTAGGTAAGCAATTTTTAATTCGAGTAAACTTAAATCCATATTCATTAACGTAAGTGTTCCAACCATGAGGGCGGGGTGATTATTAAAGATATTGGAGAGTACAGTTAGAAGAGTACCCATCATGACACTCGCATGGAGCAGGCTGCCTTCAACCATTGGCCTCATGAACGTGATCAACCAGTCTGTTAAACCGATGTTATTGAGACCGTAAATGATGGTATACATACCAAAGGCAAAAACGATAATATACCACGGCGTTTTTTTCAGCATATCTGCAGGAGATTGTTTTAAATAGGCCCATCTCCAGCCTAAAAGTACAAGCGATCCGATGACAGCCATAAGAGAAACAGGTATGTTGACAAACGAAGCGACAAACAAGCTGCAACGGACGGCAAATACGAACAGAAGGACGTTTCGCATAAATCGAGACCGAGCTTTTTCCGATTCATGCTGAATTCCTTTATTTATTTTAAGCGGGTGGTCAGTTGAGCGTGACAAACCTGAAACATTTGTAGGAACGGTTTCCGGTAAGATTTTTCTAAAGCGAAGGTACAAGAGCCAAGTCAGCAGCAGCAATCCAGTTGTTGCAGGCACAAACATCATGGCTGTATGCAGCCATAAATCCATATGGACGATTTTGAGAGCGATTAAATTAACAATGTTACTTACGCCGATTGGAGCACTCGAAGCGGTTGCAATTAAAGCACCAGACAACAAATACGGGATTTTTTGCCGGTTTTCTAAGCCCATATTGTTTAATAACATGACAAGGATAGGAGTTGTGATTAAAATACTTCCATCGTTATTGAAGAAAAGTGTCATGAGAAAGCACAAAAGATTGACGTACCAGAATAAACGAACCCCTGACCCCTTTGCTCTTTCTGCGAGCTTCTCAGCCATCCAGTTAAAGAAACCAAAGCTTTCTAAAACAATCGCCATGACAATGGTTGCCATAATGGTAATGGCGGCACCACTAATGGTGTTTGAAATGATCCCCAGGTCTGATATGGAAACACTTCCAATAAGCACAACAATAATCGCACCTATTGAAGCTGGTATCGCTTCATTCATGCCTTTAGGTCTCCAAAGAATTAAAACCAATGTAGCCAAAAAAGTGAAAATGGTTAGCCAAACAGTTAAATTTTGCATTTTTTCCCCTTTCATCTAATTAAGTATTTCAGGTTAATCCTGATACGGCTTTACCTCCACTTTTCCCGGCTGTGCTAATGTCCCTCCCTTCCATCTGTCCCTGTAGTGCGGTTGTACTATTAATATATGTTTTTTCAAAGGACATGCTCTGGTTTTATACCCTTTTTCATAAAAACCAACTTAAGTCTATTTTTACGAAGGGAATGGTAGTATGGTAGATTTTAATAACATGTTAAAGTAAAGTGATCTGGTGATTTTAGACAAAAATGAATAGGATAAAGGTGGGGGCAGTCTTGTTTTTTAAAAAGAAAAAGAACAGTGAAGAAGCGGAGAAAATTTGGTACTGTGTTGGCCTGATCACAAAAGGTGGAGTCAATGAAGGTGAACACAACAGAATCGCTGACAAGATATTGAAGGTCGATAATGTCGGCATCCTCTCCGGCTTTGTGAAGGAAGAGTTAGATCCCAGCCAGCTGCAAATTCTATATAGACGATTTTTTTAGCCGGACTTTTCTGCACCCTGTATCATCATCAACGAAATTAATCATGACGAAATCAAACGGGAAACAGAGCTGTTGGAAAAAGAACATAAATGGAAGAAATTTTTTGGCTTAATCTCCTTTGCGGACTATCAAGCAGCTGAAGACAGGGCCATTTTTGATTTTAATAAAACCTTATACCTCACCGAAGACGTTGATAAAGCCATTGAATTTCTAAGAAAACAAGCAGCAGAATAAGAGGGTCGCGGGGACAGGCACCGCGACCCTCAGCGAACTGAACCAATTTCAGTCCTTCATCTATTGGCGTGGTGCAAACAACATCACCGCAACACCAATTAAACATATACTGGCACCTACCCAATCATATAGATCAGGTGTTTTTTTATCGATTCCCCATCCCCATAAGACAGATAGAACAATAAAAACACCACCATAGGCAGCATACACTCTTCCGAATGATGGAAATGTTTGAAACGTAGCAATAACACCATAAATAGCTAATGCTATTCCCCCGCCGATTCCCCAATAAAAAGGCTTACCTTCTCTTAACCACAACCAAATCAAATACCCTCCGCCAATTTCGGCAAAGCCTGCAAGTATAAACAAAACGATTGCATTAATAATGAAAACCACTTCCTAAACAGTATTGTATAATCACAATTTTAACCTATTCTTCTTGTATTACGATGAAAGAATGTTGAGATACCAGCACTAAAAAACACACCAATTCGCACAAAATTGGTGTGTTACAAGTTTTTTTAGAGAGGGTTTAAGAAAAATTATTCCGGTATGACGATCTCCAGCTTTCCTTCATGACAATTGATTTCAATCACCTGATCAGCAAACAAATAAGGTGTATCAAATCGATCCTGTTTTTTCAGATCAAGATAATGATTATTGGCAGTCAGGACAGGGAAAACCGCATTCGTCTTCTTGAACATATTTTGGCTAACCTCTATTTCTGCCATCAAGATTATTTGTTTATGAGAGATGGCAAAAAAGAGCTTTCCAATATCTCTGCCATTGTCCATGATGGGGATCTGCTGAAGGATGGAAATGAGGCAAGTGACCAAATCATTCATTTGCTCGTTTGATAAACCATCTAACTGCCATTCCTCTAAAGCTTTGTTCACTCCACTTCTGATTTCCTTGAAGGAAAATACATCTTCAATCCTAAGTGCCGTTTTCGTTTTCCCGAGGCTTTCAAACTTTCTTCTCATGTCAAAAATATAGTCCTTGATAAACCCTGTATACTGTTCCCGCTGCACTGCAAAATCTGTAAGTTCATTAATACTACGAATCTCATTGCAGCGATTGCGGATTAATTGAAAAAAAGGATAGACATCCTTCTCATCAAACGTATGATCCATCAACTTACTATAATAATAGTTCAATAATGATTGTTCTTTCTTATCCATTTGTCTCTCCTAGAAGTCTATTTCATTTCTTTCTTATTGTACAACTTATAGTTGCTGAGAACATTATTATTGTTTGTTTTCGGTAGCTTGTCGCCCTTATTGGCTACCGAATTAGGATTATTTTTCCTTTTTCGGTAGCCTATCAGCCTTATCATATTTGATTTAGGTCAGCACAACAGATTTCGTGCATTACTTGCCTAAAATTGCTAACGAAAAACAATTTTCAAAAAAATAAAGGAAAGTTCTGTAATAGAATTGAATCTTTACAGAACTTTCCTTCGCTATATAGGAGTTTCCGTCCCAACATCCCTCTCTCCTTCACTTAAAATGGAAGAATATGGTGGGATGTGGAACCTGTCCCCGAGACTCTCTTAGCTTTTCCGAGGCGCCTCTTGTTGTTCTGGTATTAGTGAGAAGTATGTTTCTCCGTCAAGGCGTTCTTTATGCTCGGCTTTTGCTTGTTCGAGGATATCCGGGTTTTCCATGACGTCGATGGCTGTGCAGGCCATGACTTTTCCTGCTTGCAGCATGCCTTTGTGGCCAATGGGCATTGCCCCTTGCGAAACGACCTGCCAAGTGTGGAAAGGAGTTCCGAGCGCCCAGCAAGCTGTCATACATTGCATGGTTGGAACGACCCAACTCACATCTCCAACATCCGTGGAGCCTGACAACATGATTTCTTTCTTACTGAATGGCGGAATGACATCAGCTATGTGCTTTTCCTTCAGTTTTTCCGCTGTACTTTTATCAAATCCGATTAAAGCAGCGTCACGATCTTCGGGAGATAGTGAATCCCTTATTTCTTTCGCGTACTTTTGATCGAACTCATCATAGGCAGGAACACCAATCGCTGATAAGTTTTTGTACATGGTCTCAGCAAGTGTGGTATTAGGAATCAAGTCCGAAGCAGCCCCCTCAAACACGACCTCCACCTTTGTTCCTGTCATTAAGGCCGCCCCTTCTGCAATGTCATGTACTCTGTTATACAGCTCGATGACCTGCTTCTTTTTCGGAGCACGAATTAAATAGGCAACCTCTGCATGAGCTTGTACCACATTGGGAGAATTTCCGCCTGTATCCGTAACGGCATAATGGACTCTTGCCTCTGGAATCATGTGCTCCCTTAAATAGTTGACCCCAATATTCATCAGCTCAACCGCATCAAGTGCACTGCGGCCTAAATGAGGAGCAGCGGCGGCATGAGCACTCTTTCCGTTAAAAACAAATCGAACAGCGTAGTTCGCAAGCGAACTGAAATTCATAATAACAGGCTTTGTTTCCGGGTGCCAGGAAAGGGCAAAATCCACATCGTCAAACAAACCTGCTCGAGTCATATAGGCTTTTCCAGAGCCGTTTTCCTCAGCCGGACACCCGTAATAACGAACCGTTCCTTTCAGACCTGTTTGTTTCATATATTCTTTTATAGCTACTGCAGCGGCAAAAGCTCCAGTACCCAATAAGTTATGTCCGCATCCATGTCCATGACCGCCGGCTGAAATGGGGTCATTTTGGGTACACCCTTTTTTCTGACTTAAGCCAGGCAAAGCATCAAATTCACCTAAGATGGCCACTACAGGGTTCCCGCTGCCAAAGCTGGCCATAAAACCAGTTTGTAGTCCGGCAACATTTCTTTCAACCTGAAATCCTTCCCCTTCCAAGGCGTGGCACAAATATTCAGAAGACCGATACTCTTCAAAATAAATTTCCGGTGTTTCCCATATTTTATCGCTTAGTTGAATAAATGTTTCTCTGCGTTTCTCTATATATTCTGAAATAAAAGTTTGTATGTCCAAACCTGTAAACCTTCCCCACTTTAAAATTTTAAAACGGCTCTAATCGTCAGCTTATGATGCACTTGCTTCTTCATTTTTTTTAGTAAGTAATTCACCTTTTTCATAATTTATCGTCAAAAGAGAAACAGCACATATAAATGCAAAAACAATCAGCATCCAAAAAGCGGCATTAAACGAGCCATTAAATGCATCAACGATAAATCCAATGGCAAGTGGTGTGATAAAACCAGCAAGCTGACCGCCTGTATTAACTAGCCCCATACCAGAACCAGCTACAGAAGATGGCAGATTTTTAAGTACCACTGCTGGCAATAAAATGACGACAAACGAAATAATCAACATAATGACGGTTTGATAAATAATAAAAGAAGTTACATTTGAGGCCGTAAACATAAGGTACAGTAGAATAGAAATAAAGACACAAGCAAAAGCACCAGCTATTTTTTCGCGTCCTTTTGCTAACTTATCGATCACATATCCACTTAAAAACATGCCCAAGAGTTGTGCTACTCCTGGAATTGTCTGTAGCCAGCCTAATGAAACTAAATCGAGACCGCGAACATCCACTAAATAGGTAGGGAGCCATGTTGCAAGACCCCAGTTAACTGCGTATAAGGTAAAATAAGCAATAAATAAATTTAACATCAGGGGTGTTTTAAACAACATTTTAAACGAACCCTTTTGTACTCCTTGAGAATTCTGTGCACTTAGCGTCTCATTACTGTTTGGCAGCTTAATAAAATACCAATATAACGCTGCAATAATGGCACCGACAAATCCAATTATGACGAACGTGGTACGCCAGCCAATGGTCGTGAGCAATGTAACTGAAAGAACCGGGATAATAAGTGCAACAATTCCGCCAGATGATAACATAATAGACATTGCCCCAGCCCGTTTCTCTTTTGGGAACGCTTGTGAGATGATTTTAGAGCTAGCAGGCTGAAATCCTCCTTCTCCAATCCCAAACAAGAAACGAATTACGATCATGGAGACCATTGACCACGCCGCACCAGTTAGGCCAGTAAAAATAGACCACATAATGACTGAAGTGATAAGGACTTTTCTTGCACCAAACCGATCAGCCAGCCAGCCTCCAGGCAGCTGCATGAGTGCATATCCTGCGAAAAAACTGCTGAGTAAGAGTCCTGTCGATGAGGCACTCAGATTCAAGTCTTCCGTTATGGACAACACTGCATAATTCATAATGTATCGATCCAAATTTCCTAAAGCCCATCCTAAAAAAAGTAAAGCCAAAATCCAATTTCTTTTACGTGCTGACACCAATTCTACCATCCCCCTAATTTCATCCTTTATCAGATAAGAGTTAGTTCCTTTAATAAACTTCAGCAGAATTCCCCAACTATTTTTCCCTATAAAGAAAAAACGATGGTTTTTTCTTTATAGGGAAAAATAATATCATGGAGATTAAATCTAAAATGAACTTGCGAAAAAAACCTATACGTTCCTGCTGTTTTTACTTAAAAACTAGTTATGTCACTTTATCTTTTTTATTTAACGCATTATTAACGAACTGTTCGCTAATTAAATATTACGTAAAATTAAGAATCATATCAATAGTTTTTTGACTGATGGAGGGTATTGGAAAAAATCGATATTAAAAAATCGATTATATGACACATAAAAAACTAAGTTAAAATAGGCAAAAAAATAAGCATTTGTTATAATCAAATGCTTATTTCAACTTATAAACTTTAATTGGCCTTCCTCGAGAATGCGGTGACTCCTCGCCGATATATTCTGCCAAATCTACTTTACACAAATCAGCCACAATCTTCTGGGCATACCGTTCACTCATCTGAAGATGAATGGCCAAATCCTTAGTCGTGAATCCATTCTGATACTTTTTCCGAATGAATGCCTCTATTTTCTTATACGTTTTGACACTGATGTTTCCTTTATTTAGTTTCTCTAAAAAATCTTTATCATCCGTTCGGTAGAAATAAGTGAGTTCCTCCTCCTCTCCAACTGACTCGATCATCGTCCCATCATCTTGAATAATCGTAATCTTCTTTGCTTCTTTTTCCTTCGATTGACGAAGTGCACGATGAGCATTCATCTCTGCAAAATAAAGAGTTTCTCCAAAACCAACCCCTGCTGCAACAGCCGTATTTGATTCGAGTGATAAGCCTTCGATTTTCTCCTGAATGGTCTGAATCTCTCTTTCAATTACCCCTCTAGAGCTGAAAATCGTATATCTTCCGTTCCCTTGTTCGAAAAGCGACCCGCCTAAATTTTCGCAGAGTTGAATCAGCAGTTCCTTGAAGCGAAGCTCTAAATAATGGATCTGATAAGGTTTTTTCATCTTTTCTTTCATCTGGTCAAAATCCAACACCTCAATTATGACAACACCGATTTGAGTCTCTTTATAATAAGATGTCTTTATTTTTTCAAAAAAGATTCGAATCGTTTGGAATATTTCAATCCGAGTGGGTGACATCCAATAGGTTGGAACACCCGCTTCTTTAAGAGCCTGGTTGACAGTTGGGAAACAGGTTAAAGCACCTTCTGTCTTTTGTTGTTTCCATAAATCATAGTGGAAATGAAACAATTCATTCGGGTCAATCTCAGCATCGAAGGTTTTCAAATAAAGGTCCTTCATTGTCATTTTTAATTGCTGTATACCGTCTCCTTCTGCAATGTTAGAAGGTTGAACCATATCAATACTAACCTGATTTAATAATTTCCCTTGAGAATAGGAGAGCTCCATGATTCCTTTATAAATGCTCGATTCCGTAAAAAATATATACACTAGCTTTTCATCTGACGGAAGTAATTTTTTTGCTATCGTATAGGGGATATATCCGGAAAAAAGCCAAAAATCCACCTGCTGATCATTACTCAATATGATTTCTTTTACTTCACTTGTTTCATTATAGGCCAGGGGGATAAACTCCATCTCCTGTTCCATTTCTCTAGCTATCTCAAGAATTCGATCGACCGACAAACTCGGGCCAACAATTCCAATCCTAAACATTACATATTCCTACTTTCTAAGAATTAGGTGGTACAGGGGGACAGGCACCGTGACCCAGATATTCAACTAGTCCCCTATATCAACGCTGCCTCTAATCCAATCTATATATTCAACATAAACATAGTCGAAAGACGCGCAGACAGACCAGTCCAACGTTCCTGCAAAAAAGCGAGAGAAAGCTCTATTATAGTGGATCCTTACTGAACTTTCCTTGTTTATTATAATTTATCATTTGTAATCGTGGGGAGGGTTCTCACCTCGGACAGATGGCGAGAAACAGGTTTTACATTTTTTCTTTCCTACATTACAGATAGTCTAAAAATCGTTTAACTGCAAGCGGCGCAGATTTTTTATCTCTCATGGCAAGACCAATCTTACGGTACGCAGGGATATCGAGTTCCTTTATTACAATTCGGTAGGGAATGCGCTGCAAAATAAGCTCCGGCAATATACTAATCCCCAACCCACCTTCGACCATGGACATGATGGCATAATCATCCCATGTCGTAAAATGTACTTTTGGTTCAAGATTATACCGCTCAAATATTTCGGATATTTCAGCTTTAGCACCTTTTTCTAAAAGCATAAAGGGATAATCACAAAGCGCCTTAACAGGAAAGCATTCACAGTCAGCCATCGGATGGTCTTCCGGCAAAACAACGAGGAGTTTATCCTGCTCCAAAAAAATCGTTTCAAACTCCGGGTGTGTAGGAAGCCGAAGGAAGCCGCAATCCACGCGTCCCTCTAAAATCCAGCTTTCAATTTCCGTATAGTCCCCCAACAGAAGTTCGTAATCAATATTAGGAAAGTCCTTTTGAAATTCTTTAATGATCTTCGGAAGCCAATGGGTTGCTACGCTTGAAAATGTACCAATGCGAATGAGTCCCGATTGCAAGCCTTTCAGTTCATCCACCTGCGCCTGCAATTTTCGAAATTCATTACATACATTTTGCGCAAACGGTAATAGCTTAAGTCCGTCGGAAGTCAGGCGCACACCGGCTCGCCCGCGCTCAAGAAGCGACACACTCCATTCCTTTTCCAAATCGTTAATCATGCGGCTGATGCCGGATTGGGAATAATTCAATACTTCTGCTGCCTTTGTAAAGCTGCCATATTCATCGGTTTTGATAAATGCCATATATTTTTGAATGTTCATGTCCATATGTTTCTCACCTACTTTACCTTTGAAATGGGCACTAGTTTTGCTCTTTAGTGTCCGTTTCCCTCGCTTTTCATCTGGATTTGTCATGTTAATTATGATAAATATTCGTTTTTGTAATCTATAAAAGCATGATACACTTAATTCTGCAGACATTTCAATTATTCAAGTATAGCGAAAGAACGATGAATTATGCGAACAAACACAAATAGGAGGTTTATTATGCCGTATATTAATCCATACATTAGAATGCCCGTTTCAACATCACCACCACCACCAGTTACTCCTTTAAACACGCTTATATTTATAACAGATTAAGAATCTGCGAAATATAAGCTGTTTCGCAGATTCGAAGGAGTAGACGATGAAATCTAGCATTCAGTTTATATTATCAATGATTATTTTCGGTACAATTGGTTTAGTTGTAAGATACATTGATTTATCTTCGAGTGAAACAGCTTTACTTAGTAGTTCAATCGGATGTTTATTTTTAATGTTCGTATTTTTTATGACAAAAAAATCCATTTCGTGGAAACTAATGAAAGCAAATTCTTTCGTCTTATTGCTTTCTGGTATTGCATTAGGAGGGAATTGGATTTTCCTCTATCAATCCTATGATTATACAACAGTCACTAACGCAACCTTAGCGTATTACTTTGCACCTGTGCTTGTCTTGATTCTCTCACCCATGATCCTTAAGGAACCATTATCCATCAAAAAGACAGCTTGTATTGGTGTAGCGATAGCAGGGATGGTATTGATTGTTGGAAATGGCATAAGTGCATTTGGCAAAGATGATCTGCTCGGGATCTTTTTTGGTTTAATTGCGGCTGCATTTTACGCTGCATTAATGTTATTGAATAAATTTATTCAAGACATGGCCAAGTTAGAGATTACAATCATCCAACTTGGAACAACAGCTTTCCTTCTCTTACCATATGTACTTGTTACAGAGGGATTCGGTATCTTGGAAGTATCAAGGGCATCTATCCCCTTTATCATTCTATTAGGAATTGTTAACACAGGAATTGGATTTTGGTTATTTTTCTCAGGAATGCAAAAGTTAAAAGGACAAAGTATTGCGTTGTTAAGCTATGTAGATCCATTTGTGGCTATCCTTATTTCAGGGGTCATCTTACAAGAACAAATGACGATGATTCAAGTGCTAGGTGGCACCCTCCTCTTAGGCTCTACATTTGTTAGTGAAACGAAATGTAGAAGATTATCAATACAGAGTACAAAAATTTTATCGAAATAGTGAATAAGAGCAGTGGGCTACATTCTTCACCACTGCTCTTATTTTATGTTATTTAACTATTTATCTCACTATATTCCATACCACAAATGCGTGGAACATTTTGTGAAACAAGATTTTTCGACGAGTGCCTGGAACTACTGCAAACTGCTGCAAACAACTTGTCCAACTGCTTTTGCTGCCACTAGGAGGGCGTCTTCATCGATATCGAATTTTGGATGATGATTAAAGTAAGGATTTTCTACTCCTTTTGGTGTACAGGCAATGTAAAAGAAGCAGGCAGGGAATTTTTCCGCATAATAGGCAAAGTCTTCAGATGGTGACATGGCTGGAAATTCCTTTACTTCTTTAATGTCTTTGTCATCCATGCTGCGTAAGCTTTCTGCAACCTTCGCGGTTAGCTCAGGGTTGTTGTATAAAGGTGGATAATCTGGCTCATAAGTAAGCTCACATGTTACATCAAACTCTTCTTCAATCCCTTTTACAATCCGTTTGATTTCTTTCTCAATCTTATCTTTTGTTTCTACCGTCATATAGCGAATATCGCCTTCAAGCTCTACGCTGTCCTTGATCACATTGAAAGTCCCTTTTCCATCAAAAGATCCGATGGTAATTACGCCAATTTCAAAAGGGCTTAATCTGCGGCTGACAATCGTTTGAGCAGCTGTCACAAAATGCGCCGCAGCCACGATGGCATCGTTTGCTAGATGCGGCGAGGAACCATGCCCGCCCCTTCCTTGAACCTTCATTTTCATATATGCTCGTCCATTGAAAGAATAACCAGCATGATAGCCTACTGTTCCCGCAGGTCCCATTGGCAGTAAATGAATCCCATAAATGGAATCCAAATCATCAATCAATCCAGACTCGACAATACTTTTTGCTCCGCCTGGCGGAACCTCTTCTGCATGCTGGTGAATGATTTTGATTGTACCTGGAATGGAATCCTTTAATTGAATTAAGCAATCGGCTAAAACTAACAAGTATGCCGTATGACCATCATGTCCACACGCATGCATGATGCCTTCATTCTTTGATTTAAACGGTATATCCGTTTCTTCTGTAATCGGAAGGGCATCAAAATCAGCGCGCAAACCAATAGTTTTTCCCGGTTTTCCACCTTTAATTGTCACAATAATTCCATGACCATTCCCAACATTCGTTTGAATCTCAACATCTTTTCCTTTATAAAAATCCACTATATACTGAGCTGTTTTTTCCTCTTGAAAGGATAATTCAGGATTTTCATGTAAATAACGACGAATGGCAATCATTTCTTCTTTACGTGCTTCTAACATGCTCATTAATTCACTTTTCATTTTTTTCGTCTCCTTTTTTGATGGCAAAGAACGGTAGAACCACCGATTCCTTGCCAATTTATAAAAAATGAGCTGAAGTATACTTCTATTGATTCTTTTTTTATTAATTAGCGGCTCTCTGTGCTGCTTGTGTGTGAACTTTTGACGATGAAGCCCCTGCTGTTTTTCCAGCATTCTTTGGAACCATGACCACAATGGAAAGAACGGAAAGGACTCCAAAAATAACGTTTACGATAATTCCGACGGATGCAGCCGTTTCAACACTTCCAGCTGCTGCAACTGAACTATACACCGTTGCGGAAATGGCAACCCCTATCGCACCGCCAAGTGAGCTGGCCATTTTATAAACCCCTGCAGCTTCTCCCACTTTATCTGAAGGTGCATTTGATACAGATGTATCTGTAGATGGTGTGGCATAGATTCCAAGTCCAAGACCAAATAAAGCAAATCCAATAAATACGACAACTGTATAAACTAAATCAGGTAAGAAGGTTAATCCCATAACCGCTACACCAACGGTTGTGATAACAGCGCCCCAAATCATTGGTAATTTCGCCCCAACTCTTTGCAGGATTTTCTCTCCCACACGAATCATGGCAAGAACCGCTACTAAATATCCAATGGACAGCATGCCTGACTGGAATGCAGTAAATCCACGGCCTACTTGAACATACGTATTGGCAACAACAAGTGTCCCGGCAATGGCGTTTAACAAAAAGTTTGAGTAAGTGGCACCTGCGTATGGTTTATTTTTAAATAATGAGAAATCAATAAGGGCAATCTCTTTTCTTTTTTCAACTTTAAAAAAGACAATCGCTCCAACAATTGTAATGATGGCAGTGATGACTGAAATTGGACTTGTCCAGCCTAAGTCCGCACCAAATGTAATAAAAACGTTTAAAGAGATCATCGTAACAATAAAGATAGCTAAACCACTAAAATCGAATTTGAATGCACCTGTTCCTTCTGCTTTGCTTTCAGGCGTATCTTTAATAAGGAGCATGGCAAGAAGGGCAAAAATAATAGAGAAGATAAAGATCCATTTCCATCCCATATACGTTGCAATAGCACCGCCGGCAAACGAACAGACCCCTGAACCGCCCCATGATCCAATGGACCAAAAACTAAGGGCACGCTGTCTGTCTTTTCCCTCAAAGTAAGCTTTCATTAAAGCAATGGTTGATGGCATAATACAGGCTGCGGAAAGTCCTTGAATCACACGGCCAATGATGAGCAAAACTGCTCCTTGTGTGAATACAAGGCAAAGAGAACCGATCACGCTTAAAATTAACCCGACATAGGTAATTTTTTTACGTCCAATTTTATCTGCTATTCCACCCGCAGCTACAATAAACATACCTGAGAATAAAGCGGTTAAGCTGATGGCAATATTTAACGTTCCATAAGAAACCCCTAAATCTGATTGAACGTCCGGGACTACGTTGACCATTGCCTGGGCAAAGAGCCAAAATGTGATAACCCCGAACACAATCCCTGTGATCATCTTATCTGTACCTTTATAATTAGTCTCCATCGTTAAACCTCCTGTAATTTGATGTAAAATCTTTTAATGTGTTTCTATACTGTAATTATAGAAATGAACGCGGATTTAAGAGAGTCAATTTTTATGCAAAAGACCGGAGGACTGTGTAAAATAATTAACCTGCTGTGAAGTTAGGTAAAAATTTTGCGGTTGTTTTTTGTTATCATAAAAAAGTCCGACCCGCCTTCACACAGCTCAAACTGGATAGAAGACGAAGTCGGACTTTATGGGCATTTCAAACACGCTTAACTGTAGGTTTTTCGAATATCAAAAAAGTGAATCGCATTACTGGTTAAATAGGAATAAAAGGACCACTCCTCTTCAATGGTTTCATCAAAGATTTCTAAGGAAGGCCTGCTCGAATTGATAATATAATCAATGATTTCCGCATCCATGCCATACTTACTGTTCAAGTTCCACCATTTCGTATACAATGCTCCATGATCTTTATCAAACACATGCTTGCGTATTTGATATTCCCCTGTGGCCATACCGGAAATGGTCACGTGAATTTCTTTATTGAGTTTTTGCAGAAAGGTCTCCTCCACGGAGAAATACGGATTGATGATCGTACCATTCATCAAAATCAATTGATATCCCCGCTCATTTCGTGTCATTACATATTCATGACCATGTGCAACAACCTCGCCATGCAAACGTTTTAAAAACATCAAGGCAAAATAAGCTGGTCGTTTTCCATTTAGATAATGGAATAATTCGACACCGTCCATTCGATAGCGTTTATTTTTTCCAGTTTCCTCATGTACAATCGTGTTAATCCAGAGCCCAACGGTTTTCACATCATTAGCTATATCTAAAACATTTTTCAAAACTAAAGCTCCTCGAAAAAAGGTGCCGTTCGTATACCTGGTATTCCCAGACAACGTGTTCCATGCTACAAGGTGGAGGGGCTTTTCCAAATGACTCTTTTTTAAATATCTCTTCAGCTTATCGGTTTTCTCTTTGATATAATCCTTTGCTAAATCAAATTGGCTATTATCCAGTTCCTGAAAATCAACGACATCATTTTGGTTCGCATTAAACCCAATAAAATCAATAGACGCACCATGTTCCAGCTGCCATTTATGATTGTCACTTGTCTTTTCTTTGCTGAAGGAAAAAGGCATATACACGCCCACTTGAACCTGAGGCACCATCTTCTTCAGTAAATTGTACAGTTTTACATAAACCCTCTGAAGCTCTTTTGCTTCGGCTCCAGTGTTATACGGCTCGTAAAACATCACATGCCACTCGCCAATAAACGATTCCCCATACAATTGCAAACAATGTCTCACAAATTGAACAAGTTTTGTAAAATATTCCTCTTCATTCCTCGAGATATCCATGTAATCAGACTGGACAAACAGTGATAATTCATTCTTTTTCATGAATTCCAACGCACTATCAATATTAAAATAAGGAGATGTTGTCGGAATCACTTCATCTGTTTCCACCTCAGGAGGAATCGCCGTATTGTTAAAAAGATGACGAATTCCAATATACCTTAACTGTAAATCCCTTTTCACATCTAGCACTTGAGATCGAACATCTTCTTTTAATAATTCGATAATTTCGCCAATATGGAGAATGTGAGACGGACAATTTAATGTCATTGACACAGGTTTGGCCAGGTTTAACGGCAGCTTTTCATACCTTGTCTCTGTATGGGTGTATGGTTTTTCATCCTCTAAGATCATGCTGCTTAATTTTGCGACAATTTCTGGTGATTGTATAAACTTTGAAGTATCTTCCTTGCTATAGCTTTGAACTGAATCTTCTTTTTGTACATGATGACTGTCACGATATACATGCGGGGTCATTCCGTACACTTCTTTAAAAAAAGCTGAAAAAGACTTGGTATTTGGAAAGCCATTATTCATAGCGATTTGCGAAATCGAGTCAGACGTGTAAAGTAAATCCTTCATACTATGCTTCAGTCTGATATTCATTAAATAACGACTAAATCCCATTCCCATTTTCTGTTTAAAATAACGGGACAGATAACCTGTTGAAAGAAAAAATTTCTTAGCCGTTTCCTCTAATGTTATCATCTGGTCATAGTTCTTTTCCATATAGTCAATGATTTGTTCTATACGCAGATCACCTGTATCTAATTTTTCAAGAACACTGCCTTCTACTTTGAAATTACGTATCAAGATCAGTAACATTTGACAGATATAACTTTTAATCTCAATTCGATAACTTTCATCTTGTCGATAATAACTAACCATGACATTTGCCAGGAGCTTCCGAATCGAAAGAATCATCCCTTCTCTTCCCATATCTATTTCCTTTGAATAGCATTCAAATCGCCGATTTCGATAGTCCGCGTAATGATGATCCATAAAGGCATCGGAAATGGTTAATGTCATGACCCGGTTATTTTCACTGCCTTGAATCTGGTAAAGCTGATTACGATTAATGACAAGCAAATCCTTTTCTTCCATATAATAAAAACGACTAGATGTTTCTATTTTTAATTCGCCGCTTATGACCAAGATAAATTGAATCCCTTTATTCACCCTTGGAACTAGTAGTTCAATCTGTTGAAATGATAGTTGAAAATCTGACAATGGATCGTTCAATCTAATCGCCCCTAACTTCTTTTCCGATAAAACACTTTCATTGACCCTTATGATAATTCTTTTTCTAGGAATTTAGAAGAGGGAGTCAAGCACCATTAAACTGCTCCTGACTCCCTCTTCCTTTTTTCCTAAAAAGAAACTTATTTTAAATCACTTTGTGTTTTAGTTTATGGTCTCCTGTATTCATGTCCTTTTGCCAAAAAGTCCTTTTCGAAAAAACACTTAATAGGATTGGGACAATTAATAATACGATGGCTAGATAAATGATATGATATACCGATAATTGATCTAAAATCGCACCGCCAATTGCACTTCCAAACACGATTCCAAAATTAAAGGCACATGACTGCAAAGAAGTAGCCACATCTTTTCCCTTTTCCACCTGTTTGGTTGTTACGGCCTGGAATAACGTAGGAAGCGCCCCAAAAGAAACACCCCATAAAAGGAAAGCAAGATGTGAAACATATGGCATTCCCTTAAAGCCTGCAAACAAAAACATCGTTCCCAAAGCTAAAGTGAACAAAAATACGGTCAGAGGTCCAAGATGGTTATCCACCACCTTACCTGCTAGTACAACGGATAGGATGGTTCCAATTCCAAAAAGGATGGAAGCTAACTTGATTCCACCAACAAAATCAAAATAATCGACAAGCGGTGAAATATATGTATACAAACCATATTGTGCCATAATCGTAAGCAGCGTCACGATCAAACAAATGACGACGGATTTATTGCGAATGATATAAAAAGGAGAATTGGCAGTGGTTCTTTTTTCTCCTTCTACAGATGGTAAAATGATTTGTCCCAAAATGGCTATAATAAAAATAATAGCAGCAATCACACCAAATTCTATTCTCCATCCAAGTTCAGTGCCTATCGTTGTCATAATCGGCAAACCGATTCCAAGTCCCAAAGTACACCCGGACATGGTCACCGCAATGGCTCTCCCATGTAATGTAGAAGGTACTAGCCTCATAGCATAAGCAGAAACCATTGGCCATAATACACCTGCACTGATTCCTCCGACAAGTCTAGCAGCAGCTGATAGATAATAGGATGGAGAGAAGGCAACGATTAAATTGGAAACCCCGAATATATACATCAATATTGTTAAAAGTTTTTTTCTGTTCATTGGCATTGTCAAAGTAATTAACGGAATCGTTCCGAGCGCAGAAGCAATCGCATATACGCTTACTAATAACCCTATAGATGAATAGGATACAACCAAACCTTCACTCATTTCAGGCAGAATTCCCGACGGTACTAGTTCTGATAAAATCGCCATAAAGGTAACGCTTGATAAAATTAATAAATACAGCCATGGAAACTTTTCTATCTTCTGTTCCATATTTACTCCTTCCTCCCACCGTTTGGGCAACTGTACTACATATAATGGAATGTTTTTTCATTGCGATTTATTTATTCACCAATTATTAATTGTATACACTCAACCATGCTTAAATCAATGGGTATGCTTTACACTCTCGAAAATGGAAGAAAATGGTTGGTCAAGGAACCTGTCCCCCTGGTCCACTCGGCAAAAAAAAGGAAAGCTCTGTAATAAAGTAGTATCTTTACAGAGCTTTCCTTGAAATATATAGCGGGTCGACGTGCCTGTCCCCGTGTCCCTTATCCTGCAGCAATTTGTTCATTTCTATTTGATTCTTCATTTTCCAAGTATACTTTATCAGGTTTGACAACGAATATACTAATTAAAGTAGCAAGGATGAAGAAAGCCATAATGACATATAACACCATATCATAGGATTGTGTTTTTTCCAGAACAAAAGCACTTAACTGATTGCCTGTCAGTCCTGCCACGGCCCAAGCAGATAACGCTAGTCCATGTACAGTGGAAACACTATCTAACCCAAAGCGGTCAGATAACAGTGGCGGTAATGATGAAAATCCTCCGCCGTAACCTGCATTTACGATACAAAGTAAGGCGATGATAAGGATCGCGATCGAATGGTTAATACCATCAAATACAATGGTTAATAATATGGCTGCAATTGATAAAATGAAAATAATTTTATAGATGGAGTTTCGATCTTTTAATCGGTCAGCCCATGAAGAGAAAGCGATTCGTCCGCCTGCATTGAAAACAGCGGTTAACGAACTAACTAAACCAATCGCTCCAAATCCAATGAACGCTAAAATACCTTTTTCTTGTGATATCAACGCTAATCCACATGTAATATTAATATAGAACATCAGCCAAATGCCGATAAATGTTTTATTTGTTAACACCTTTTTATAGCTAAAGCTTAAGGCTTGTACACTTTCTTCTTCATATCCGGCTGGTTTCTTTAGAAGCAAGTGTCCAATAACCATCATGACTAAATAGATACCTGCTAATATATAAAACATAGTATAGATATTTGTAGGATTTACTAAAATTCCCTCTTGATTTCTTTCTCCGAGAAGTTTTTCCATTAAAGGACTAGCAATGACCTTCGCTAAGCCAAAACCGGCAACAGCGAGGCCTGTCGCTAACCCTTTTTGCTTTTCAAACCAAAGCATTAATGTTTTTACCGGTGTTAAATAACCGATACCAAGTCCAATCCCCATCACAATTCCATAAGAAACATAAATACCGATCAATGACTTTTGATAAATAAAGAAACCTGTACCCGCCATTCCAACGACAAAAAATAATGCCGCAATTAATGAGGACTTATGAATGTCCTTTTCAACAAATTTCCCGCCAAAAGCTGCAGACATTCCAAGGACAAAAATGGCTAAACTAAAGGCCCATTCCACTTCACCGACAGAACTCCCAATGTAAGTGGCAATATCCGCCTTGAACAATGACCAACAGTAAACTGTGCCAATACTACAGTGAATGAGCAGTGCTGGAAGTACAGCACGAATCCACTTATTTTCAAACTTACCCATATTAGAATCCCTCATTTCCACCCAACCATTAAATACGAATATTATTTTTATAAATAAATATTATGTTCGATTATAAAATATAAAATAGCATGAATTTAGTCGAATTATAGGTTGAATTAAGTTTATTTACGAAAATTAATAAAGTCATTATATATCATCTTGTGTCATAATAAAATAATATTTTTTAACATTTAGGTAGTTGTAATAGGGAAAAGGCTTAAAAATAGTGGACTTGATGCCTCCATTTACCACAGTTCGAAGGATAATTAGGTAATCAAAACGAAGTCCAAACAACTCTTTGTAGACAAGCATAAATATGTAGAAACCTTTGATTTCAAGGAGGATTCTTTCATGATAAATAAAAAAGCAAAAAAAAGGCTTACGACAGAAGAAAGATTAGAATCAATGGTATTGAAAGAAAACCAAGGCGGTGACCTATCAAACCAAGATTATGCTGTTTATGTTTTGTTTGGTGTCATCTTTCCAGGAGTCCTATTAATATGGGGATGGTTATAAATGTCTGATCAGGAATATAGCGAGACTGAAGGGTCTTATCCGCTGCTTCCCAATGAACGAACTTGGCGCCCTCGGGACTTATTGATGGTACTGATAAGCACATCTGTCGCTACATGGTGTTTTTTGGTTGGAGGGTATGTTGGTCTTTATTTAAATGCAAAAATGGGAATTGCCGCATTTACGGCAGGAACGATGATTGGAATGCTGTTCGTTTCGCTTGCTGTCATTCCAATAACTGCAAAATATGGAATTGATAGTATTACTTCCTCTAAACCGTTCTTTGGTAATCGAGGCTTTATTATCGCTTTATTACTGCAATACTTATCTGTGATTGGTTGGAATTCGATTCGCATCATTTTCTTTACCAAAGCAGCTACTCACATATTGGTGCTTTCAAATGTATTTAGTGAAACGATGAGTTCTATATTACTATCCTTACTTGCTATAGTAGCTGTCATAACCATCTGGTTTTTAATGAAGCTTGGATCGAGGGCAGTTAAGCATTTATCTACTATCCTTGCTATTCCGACTATCCTAATTGGAATATGGATGTTAATAATGATTATAAATATCTTTGGTTATCAAACAATTACTGAAGTTAAACCAGCCTATTCCTCTAATGATCGATTGTGGAATTACACAACTGGCATCGAAATAGGCTTGATAAGTATAATAGCTTGGTGGCCTTATTTAGGCGGGATCGTAAGAATTGTGCCCAAAGCAAGCCAAACGACCTTACCTTCAATCATTGGACTTAGTTTTCCTGTATCTTTAATGAGTTTTATTGGTTTATTATCAGTGTTATTAATGAATGATCCAGATCCTACTAGCTGGATGGTAGAATTAGGGGGCTCATTATATGGAACGATTGCATTAGCTTTTATTGCTGTTACCAACTTCGGATCAGCAGTGATTGGCGTTTATATCTCTTGCATAGGTTTGCGTAACTTATCTATCCTGAAAAAAAGATCATGGAACGCTACTATTTTAATTACATTAATTCCAATAGCGGTTGTGTCTGTTTTTATCCCGGAACTTTTCTTTGATAAATTTAGTAATTTCTTAACCTTCCTAGGAGTGTTGATTGCTCCTTTAGTTGGCATTCAGATCATTGACCATTTCATCTTTCGTAAAAAGCAACTTCATGTTAAGCATTTATATGATGCAGGACCAAACTCCGTTTATTCTTTCTGGAAAGGCTGGAACCCCGCCAGTATCATCGCTTTACTTTGCGGCGTTTTAACCTATTTCTATTTATTAAATCCACTAACGTACGAGTCCCATGCACCATATCAGTATTTAACAGCCACCCTGCCTACGATGGCTGTAGGTGCTTTTGTATACTTGATTATTACGCAATTTGTCATTATCCCTTTTGGATGGGGAGGTTATAGGAAAAGAAGTAAATGACAGAAGAAGCGAGACAGTCGAGATCGCACTGAAACAAAGTGTCGAGGAGGCTCGGCGGTTGCCCTAAGGTGCGCAAAGTGCCCGAACGGAAATCAACAAACATTAACAGAGCCAAATAAAAAGAAGCAAAACAAGCCCATTATTCCCACTATATTTGGATAATGGACCTGTTTTACTCTCTATTAACATAACTTCTATTCAATTCCACAAGTGCTTATGCACAGGCAACTTGTGGAACAAGATTTTTCGGGCCGTCACAGCGAACTACTAATTCAGGTTTGTGACCGCTTCCAATTCAACCTTCTCTTTTTTCGTACGAATTCCCATCCATACAAGCGCCCCGCAGACAGCTAAAATCAGGGCCATTAAATAGAAGGCATAGTGGAAACCAGTTCCCATATTCGAAGCACCTTCGATCATAACACCCGTTACATAAGGGCCAACCATTCCACCGATTGAACCAGCTGCTACAAAAATCCCTTGCGCCTTTCCATGATGCTGCGGGTGAATAATTTCAACAATAATAGCTGGACCTAATACTAAGATAACTGATCCCATTGTTAAACCTAGTGATAAAAAGGTGACAGCTAAAGCAGGGGTCGTTGCCAAGCTGCCTAAGAAATAAGCAAGCCCCCCTATCAATACCACTGGTCCCATCACAAAGACTCTTGATCGAACCATACTCCCAGTTTTACGGTATATTCTGTCGGAAAGCATTGAAAAAAGTAATTGGGATGCCATGATCAATATACCTGGCATGGTTACAGCTAAAGACATGCCAGCGTTCCCTAATTTTAAAACGGTTGCAAAATAATTAGGGGCCCAGGACATGAAAACGGACATCGACCAATAGGCAGTAAAACCGCAGATGATGACAATTAAGAAGTTCTTAGAAAATAAGGAAGGAATAAAACTAACTTTAGTATTCGAGCTCACTTGTAAAGTCTGTTTCTCTTCAACCGTATCCGGTTTTTCTTTCCCAAAGAATATCCAAAGCACTAACCAAATCAACGTAAGAATACCTGCTGCTAGAAATTGTGAACGCCAGCCATAATGTGTAATGAGATAGATACAAATGGGTGCTGAAACAGCTAAAAAGACAGGTGCACCAATAGAGACAAGAGAAAGTCCTGTTCCCGTTTTTTCTTTTGGAAGCCATTTAGACGCAGCGGTCATAGCTAATGCATATGATGGACCTTCTGCTATACCAAGAATAATTCGTGTTAATAATAGAATCGGCAAGCTGTAAATAAACATCGTTGAAAATTGAACGGCTGCCCATAAAACAACAATAATCGTAATCACGTGCTTTGTTCCCATCTTGTCTGCCATTGATCCGCCAAAAATAGCAGAAACGGCAAACATCCAATAGAAAGCACTGCCAATCAATCCCCACTCCGTTGGTGATAGCCCTAATTCATCCATGATAGGTACTGATGCATATCCAATCATCGCTTTTTCTACATTACTAATCCCTATCATTAAAAATAACAACAATATCATCGTCCATGCTTTTTTGGTTATTTTTGAGTTTAATTTCTCCATCCCTTTTATCTCTCCCTAATTCGCAACGAAAATTCCTATCTCATTTTTTAGAATGATAGATGAGTAGATAGAAACCTTTCGAAACATATGTTTAAAATAAATTTCACCCATTTATTTCATTACTAATTGATCATCTTTTTAAAAAAAGTCATCATCAGTTTCTCATTTAGGAGTTTCGAGATGGTTCAATTTGAGTATATTCACGATGAAAAATCACAACTCATTAAAACTCCAATCACCACAAACCCAACCATTACCACTGTTAAGAAAAGCTTTATTAAAAACGGTCAACCACTGATATACCTACATTCGAATACTCGCTCATTCCGGCGATGACACCATATGCCTCATCTAAAGACACACACTGAGATACTAATTGACTAGGATCAATCTGAACGCTTTCTATTAGGTTGAACATAGCTGGATAACGTGATGTTGGCATACCTGAGCTTCCCATTACCTGAATCTCTTTGGCAACAATCATATCAATCGGAAGCGAAATAAATCCCTTTTCCTTTTTGGTCGTCAACCCGATTTGCAGATGACGGCCGCGTTTTCCTAGACTTAAAATGGCTTTCTGACAGGTTTCTGAAATTCCTAAGGCATCGACAGATACATCCGCTCCACCTTTCGTGATTTCACGAACGGCCTCAACAGGATCGTGATACGCTCCATTTACCGTGATATGGGCGCCTAATTGTTTTGCCAGCTCTAATTTATCCTCTCCAATATCTACTGCAATTACCTTTGCACCAAGGGAGCTCGCTAGTTGTATGGCCGATAAGCCTACACCGCCACATCCATGGATCACGACCCATTCACCGGCTTGAACCTTTACTTGGTCTACGATCCCATGATAAGCGGTGACAAAACGGCATCCTAATGAAGCAGCCGATACAAAATCCATCGATTCTGGTAAATAAACGAGATTCCCGTCTGCATTCGGAACGTGGACATACTGACTATATCCTCCCCAATAGCTGATTCCTGGAATCACACGGTTATCACATAGATTATGATGGCCTCCTAAACAATGTGGGCAGGTATTATCACTCTGAGCAACAGGAACAATGACTTTGTCACCCTTTTGAAACTTCCTCACTTGACTTCCGACTTCCTCAACGATTCCTGTAAATTCATGGCCCATGACATGCGGGAATTCTTTTACCACATTTGCATCTCCCGCCCATATATGCCAATCACTGCGGCAAATTCCATTAGCTATCACTTTGATGATGACTCCATCTGGTGTTAGGGTTGGATCAGAAACCTCTTTTACCGACATCGGCTTTCCTGTTTCTTCTAATAATAGGGCACGCATGATTTATTCCTCCTCGATCAATGGTCAACCCGTTGGCAGGGTTCAAAAATTTTTCCTTCACCTTATTTATACAAATAGTAAATATTTTTTAATTCAAAGTTCTTTTATGGTAGGTAATACTATGGTAGTTTACATATTCCTGTAAGCCAGACATTCCTCGTTCCCAGCCAATGCCGCTTCTTTTTACTCCGCCAAAAGGAACAAAATTCATACCAAGAGGAGAGTCAATGCTTCCATTAATCCCTGTGCAGCCAGCTTCGATTTTCCTAGCAACTCTAAGTCCCTTCTCGTAATCCGATGTCCAAACAGAAGATCCGAGACCATACTCTGTATCGTTTACCATTCGGAGCACTTCTTCTTCGTTTTTGTACGATATCAATGGAACAACGGGACCAAACTGTTCACATTGAACAATCTCTTGATGATTCTTCACATGGGTAACAACCGTCGGATGGATGTAATAGCCATTATTCCAGTTTTCTGGTTCAAGCTTCGTACCTAATTCTGTTACTCGCGCATATTGCTTTGCCCTTTGAATGAGGGAGGTAACATACTGATATTGGTGTTGATTATTAACCGGTCCGAATGTAGCATCTGGATTTAAGCCATGACCAATCTTATAGTGATCCACATAGCTCATAAAAATTTCACAAGCATCCTTATATAGTTTTTCTGGAAGATAGATTCTCTTTGTCGCTACACATACTTGTCCAGAACGTCTAAACGTTAACTCCGAAATTTCTCGTAAAACCTCTTCTAAATTGGCATCATCTAAAATGATGGCAGGATCATTTCCACCTAATTCAAAGTGCAATCGTTTTAACGAATCCGCAGCGGATTTCATAATGCTAATAGCCGTTTTTTCTCCGCCAGTCAACGTAATTTTTCGTACAAGCGGATGGGATGTTAGGGCTTCACCAACCTCCATTTCTCCATGAACAATGTTGATGACACCTGGCGGAAGTAGTTTTGACATTTCTCTAAAAGCCAAGGTAACTGCCAAGGATGCGTTAGGAGATGGTTTAAGTACAACGGTATTTCCCGTTATTAAAATGGGAAGGACTTTCCCCATCGCAATTCCCATCGGTACATTCCAAGGGGTAATCGCAGCCACTACTCCTAGTGGAACTTTTTCAATCATGATACGTGTGTGTTCATCCTCAGCATATTTAGGTTCAAAAAATTCCTGTGCCAGTTTTACCGTTTCACGAATAGACATGATGGATGCCATGATATCTCTGTTACATGCCGATAAAAGCATGCCGGTTTCTTTTGTCAGTAAAGTTGCATATTCATTAGTGCCTTTTTCAAGCATATTTGCTGCCTCTAATAGCAGCTGAGCTCTTTGTTCAAAAGTTATTTCCCGCCAAGAAAGAAAGGCTTGATGTGCCGTTTTAACTGCTTGATCGACGTGATGGGCTCTTCCTTGAGCTACGTTACCAGCAATATCCGTTAACCTTCCAGGATCAACAACGTCTCTATACTGATCTGTTTTCACATCTTCATGATTAATCCATAAATCAACATGCTTTACATCGACTTGATTTATATTCAAACTTTTAACCTCTTCTCTTCGTGGTATTTTTTCAAAATATTCTGAAATAATAAGGCGTAATAATTACCCTTGTTCAATGGGTCTTAAATAGGACTTGTTCGTTTTCGGATGATTGGTTTTAATAAAACAGTTTTAATGTAACACCAAAGATTCAACCATCATAATCAGTGGACTTTTCTTACCGTGCCTCTAACTGCCTTTCACAGCTAATGTCATACGAGTTCGATAGAATCCTAATGGCATCTTCTTTTTCCAATGATCTAGGAGAAAATACAGAAGGTTTATAGAATAGATCTATGTTAGCCAACATCTCGTCCTTGTTAGGAATATAGGAATTCATCGATGGCATATTCACATCTTTATACAGTGATCTCACGGTGTTTCTCGTTATAACTCCAATTTCTTCTGCTGATGCTTCAGGAGGAATCTCCGCTCCTAGGGCTTCTGCTACTAAGCGAACTTTATCTGGCGCAGCAGGTGCTATAAAAGAAAGAGCTTCCGCTAATAGAAAGGACACGGCATTACCATGCGGGATCGGATAAACACTGCTTAGTGGTGAACCTAAGTCGTGAGGTATCCCACCAAAAGGTCCTCTAAGTGACATGCCTGCTAGAGTCGCAGCCAAAGCCATGCCTTCGCGGGCTTCAAGATTGGATCCATCATGTACGGCTGTACGTAAATGTTTTCCAACAAGTGTGATGGCCTCTAATCCCAAAACATCACTAATTCTGTTACTGCTTTTAGACGTTACTGCCTCAACAGCATGGCATAACGTATCAAATCCTGTTAATGCTGTAATCGCAGACGGGAGATTTTCATGAAGCTCAGGATCAATAATACCCAAACTGATTCCACATATAATTGGTCTCTTACCATGGGTCATACTGTCGGTGATCACGCCCCCAGGAGTGGCTTCACTCCCTGTGCCTGCTGTCGTTGGCATGACAATGAGCGGTTTCATCATTTTCTCATCAAGTGGCGGCGAGTCTAATTTTGCATAATAATTGCTTATAGGACCAGGATACGATAATAAGATTCTCACTCCTTTTCCTGTATCCAAAGAACTCCCTCCTCCTATTGCCAGGATGCCGTTTACGTTTTCTCCTAGACCCAGTTCTCCTGCCTCATTTATTGAATAATCAGGCGGGTTAGGTTCTACCTTATCGTAAGTTACAATTTCAATACCGCATGAAGTAACATAATCTGTTATTCTATCCACAATACCTGCAGACTTTATCCCCTTATCATAGATGAAAAGAACTTTTGTCACTCCCATTTCTTTTAGCTTTTCACCTACATTTTTAGAAGTTCCATTCCCAAAAAGTAATTTGTTCGGACTATCAAATACACTTGGCATGATCCTTATTCCTCCCTTTTATTTTCCTATTCATTCAAGCTAGTAAACTTTTATTGGATGACCTCCTTTTATAAAATAAAAACATATATCATAAATTAGTCAGTATACTGACTAATTAGGAAAAACATTCTTATCGTTATAAATGCTAAAAAATCAACCTCTACTTACAATTTCTTATTTTCTTAAGAGCAGTAATTAAGCACTCTCGCTCCTGATCTGTTAAATCTTTCGTTAAAAATCTATTTACCTCCACAGCCTGTTCCAGCATAGCCTCTTTAATGGCAAGTGCTTTCTCTGTTATATAAATCAAACTAGACCGTTTGTCAGATGGATTAACTCCTTTTCTTATATAACCTGATGCTTCCAGTTTATTTACAATACCACTGATGGTTGTTCGATCCTTTTGAATCATTTCACCTAATTGCAGCTGATTAATACCATCCTTCTTAAATAAATAAGTAAGAGCAACCGCTTGTTCCGGTGTCAGACTATATTCTGACAATCTCTCCTGAGAAAGTGCAAAGGCTGTTTGGTTACACTTGGAAAGTAAAAAAGATAAACTTTCGTTGAGTTCAAACATTAAAAAAGACTCCTATCAAAATAAATTGGTTTTGGTATCTATTCAATCTAGTTCATTTCTATTTTATATCAAATAATCAGTATGCTGACTATTTGAATATTAGCACAGCTTAATTATTTAGTCAATATTCAGATTATTTAATATATTTATAGTGATATTTAATGTGAGAGAGTACGCGAAACCCTCGTGTCCCTTGCCTCAACCTCCATTTGGAAGGAGAAGAACCGCCCCCTGCTTCTTTCAAAAATATAGTCCTTGATAAAACCTGTATACTATTCCCGCTGCACAACAAAATCTGCAAGTTCATTAATACTAAGAAATTCCTTGCATCGATTGCGGATTAGTTTTGAAACGAGGGGGCGGTTCTCGCGTTTCAATTAAGGTATTTTCCCCAAAATAACTCCTCAAAATCCACTATTATTTTCCATAACATCGAAAAAAAGTGCCCTGAGAATTGTCTCAATGAAAGTTAACGCAGTTTACTCTATGACTTCAAACCATAATGGAGACTGATCCATTGGGTCTCCATTGTAATTGACCACGAGTTCTTCTCCCTCACGAATATCTTCCCTTGCATAGAAGTCTATCGATTTGTTTTCAATATTCGTAATATACCCTACATTTGGAGTGTATGAGTGATTGTATAAAGAGCCATATCCTAAAGCGAGAGCTTTATCGTCGTCCCAACGGAAAATATAGTTCACAAGAACACTTTCCCTCATTTGTTTCCATTCAACTTTAGGAATGATAATCACTGGTGCTACCTCAATGAATTCGTCCTTCTCAATATTACGGGCCGCAAATATCCCACGACCATATTTCTCCGTATATTTCATAACGATGGGTCCCAAAAGTATTTCCTCCTTTATTTTAAATCCTTAAGATGCTCTTGAAGATAGCTATTCCGATCTGAAATAAAACGTAGAATGGATTC
Source organism: Niallia oryzisoli (assembly GCF_036670025.1). Taxonomy (NCBI): domain Bacteria; kingdom Bacillati; phylum Bacillota; class Bacilli; order Caryophanales; family Bacillaceae; genus Niallia; species Niallia oryzisoli. The sequence continues at coordinate 5,073,367 of NZ_CP137640.1, forward strand.
TCGCTCGTTATCAAACAGATCGATAGACATCTTTTTATAAGGATCTAAAGTTATATATGGGCGTATTTGCCTGTATAGATTTGTAATTTTTGGTTCTAATGCTGCAGTGGTAAACGAGGTTTCCAAAATTTCTTCAAGGAGAAGACGATATTGATCGCGGTATTCTTTTACATCAAGAAGGCGTGCAGTGAGTGTATTATAGCCTTCAATGGGAACATAATTGTATTCCATAATTTCTCCATCCCAATCTCTGCCCCACGTTGCATCATAATCCCAGGGAATCATTTGGAATAATCCATCTTCCCCATTTCTATATAGTGCATAATTGTGAATAAAACCGTCATAGTTCTGCGTACAAACCACACCACACAGCCACAACAAATATTTTTTGACATCCAAGTACTTTGTAATTTCTTCACCAAAATCTTTTCGTGAAATCGTATTAATTTTATAAATGAGCACCTCTAAATCAAGGTCATCCTCATCTTCCCCTAATTTCCGAACATATCCCGATAGAAGGGAAGTCTTCGGATTATGTTCTGGGGTTAATAAAGAAAAATTAGCAAGATATTCCGTTGCATAAAAGATTGGACCATACGGAAGCTTTCTTTTTTGTAAAAACCATTCATCGACCGATTCAAGCTGTAAATAAATACCCATAGGCTCTCCATTAAGTTCGATGAAAACATGCTTACAATCAGGTGAATGACTCCCAATGGTCTGAAAAAAGTCAAAGGATAGCTTGTTACGAATGAATGAGGGGTCGCAATATTCAGCATTCAAGTGAATTTCACGCCCTGCAAATTTCCCGTTAAACGTTCCAAAGTCGATTCTATACGATTTTTTGAGGAAATTGCGTATGTGATCCCCTCGATAAGTAATACCAACCTCGTATGGAATATGGTCTGCTACCAGCTTGGCAGGAAGAGGCTCCTCATTCCAAACATCGCTTTCCAGTACTTCAAGATGCTTAGGCTCAATAAAAATACTGATTGTAGGGATATTGTGCTGCATAACATCATCCCCCCTTTTTTTACATTTCATCTTATGAGGAAGAAAGTATGTTTGATAATAAAAATAAATAAATAAATTAATAAAAAAAAATAAATAAATTAATAAAAAAAAATAAATAAATTAATAAAAAAAAATAGAACAAATAAATTTGGATTTCATAATATACATAGTCTTTGAAATTCTAATGAAAAGGTGGTTTTATACATGGGAGCATCCCAAATTTTAGAATTAATTGAACAAGCAAGAAAATCAGAACTTGGTGAGTTCTTGACTCAAAATCCAGTAGCAAAAGGTACTGGTAAAGGTAAGGGTACTGGTAAAGGAAAAGGCACAGGTAAAAAGAAAGGTAAGTAAGAATTAGACTTACCCAGGCTGTTGGGAAATTCCCAGCAGCCGTTTTTGATTCACCACACCTAATCAATCGGCAGTTGAGGAATTTTTAGCTATAACTCCTTCAAATAAAACAAGAGTTTATTCCAAACGTAAAGGTTGCACATAAGCATATAAAGTATATCCAAGAAGGTGTAACCGTCATTTAATTACGAATAAATCAATTTCGATAATAAGGAGGAATAAACAAATTGATGCACCCAGATACAGAAATTCGGTATGTAAGCGAGGATGTAGGCGTTGGTGTGTTTGCAACAAAATTAATCCCTAAAGGAACCATTATCTGGATTAAAGATGAATTAGATATGATTCTGACAGAGGAATATATTGATAGTCTTGATGATTTGCGAAGTGAGTATATATATAAATACGCCTATTTAGATACTGATGGTATATATGTTCTTTCTTGGGATCATGCAAAATATATGAATCATAACTTCAATCCGAATTGTGTAGATACAGCTTATGATTTTCAGTTGGCGGCGAGAGACATTCAACCTGGTGAAGAATTAACATCTGATTATGGAGCATTCGGTGAGGATGAAACGTTTGAATGTGCACCAGAAGAAGGAACCACAATAATGAAAGTGACTGCAGATGACTATTTAACCTATTATGAAGAGTGGGACAGAATGGCAATAGATGCGTTTAAGTTTTTTAATTTGGTAGAACAACCGCTAAAACATTTAATTAGTGATCAATATATTGATAAAGTAAATGCAGTTGCTAATGGAACAGAACCCCTAGATTCTATCCTCAATTTATTTATGGATGAGGAAGGGGATGACACTCAGTAAAGGTTCCTTCATTCTCGCTTTAAAGGACATTCTCCTTCATAACCGTACAGCTCACCCATGCGATACCATGTTAAACAAACTAAATTCAAAATCACTACATTCATATTATAATCTATTTAAAAAGACCAGCATGACTGGTCTTTCGGTTATAATAACCACCTCTATTTATGGTACGGTTCACTGTAACGCATGTAAATGAAGTTTTTATTGTTTAATTAAAGTTTGTACATAACTAAAATAAAGCTTGCCTTATATTTTTTAAGACAAGCTTCATAGTCATGTATTCTTTAAAAAATTAATAATGAAATCTCTTCCGTAGATGAAAAGGAAAAATACCTCCCTTTTCCAAGAACATGGGTGATGTCACAAATAATTTGCCAGTCATGCTTTACCTCTCCCGGAATCGGATAGCTCGCTTCCCTCAACGTTACTCTCCCTTCCAGATTGGTTATCGTCCGAGAAGCTGTACTAAATCCGATTTAAAGAAAAAAACCTGCTCTCTCGTTTGGAGGGAGCAGGACATGGAAGCAGGGGAACCATCTCCTCACTTCTTAATATTTATAAGATTGTCCACCATCAATTGGAATAACCGTTGCATTATTGAAGTTGGCCTGATCAGAAAGTAGGATGCCACTAAATAACAGTGTAATCACTTAGAAAAAAATACCGACTTAATTGAGTCGGTATTTAGGTTTTCCGTAATATCAAACTAACATCCTAGTTAACGGAATACTTAACAATACTTGTTTTTCTTTTCCCTGTCTTAATAATTTAATCATTTCCAGCATTACCATGAGGTTTTTATATCTATTATAAGTCAGAAATCATTCCACCATCTACTACAAATTGAGCTCCAGTTGAATAGCTAGAATCATCAGAAGCAAGGTATATAACTAAATTTGATACTTCTTCTACTTCTGCTCTTCTTCTTAGTGGAATATCTTGTTCAAGTTGCTTAAGATATTCTTCAACATCTGGTTGGTCAGCCATAGGTGTTTTGATAATTCCTGGATGTACAGAATTTACACGGATATTATATTGTCCAAGCTCAGCAGCTGCACCTTTAGTCATACCAGTTACTGCATGTTTAGAAGCACTATAAGCAATAGCCGTTGGTGCACTCACCAAACCATCTACAGAAGAAATATTAACAATAGAACCTACACCAGCTTTTTTCATAGAAGGCAATACTTTTTGCATTCCTAAGAATACACCAAGCTCATCTACTTTAAATGTTAATTCAAAGTCTTTTACAGTTAGTTCTTCTAATGTTTTGAAGATACCAATTCCTGCGTTGTTTACTAACACATTGATCGGACCAAATGTTTCTTCTGTTTTTGCTATAACTTCTACCCAATTCTCTTCACTAGCAACATCTAGTTTAAGTGCGATTGCGTTTTCTCCTAATTCATCGGCTAGTTTTTGTGCACCCTCAAAGTTAAGGTCAGTAATCGCTACTTTTGCTCCTTCTTCCACGAATTTACGAGCATGCATAGCGCCCATACCTTGTGCTGCCCCTGTAATGATTGCTACTTTACCATCTAGTTTACCCATTATGCATTCCTCCAAATTTCTTTAAAAAATCACAATAATTTTTAACAACTCTGGTAAAAATCCACTTACTTATCAACCTGAACTATTATTTGTTGAAGAATTTCCTTTATTCTTTTCAATTTCTATTGCTATACAAGTCCCTATTTGCCCTTTAGTCCAATTTATTGATTATTGTGCTGTATACCCGCCATCAACAGTCAAGCTATTACCAGTCATGAATGAAGAATCATCAGATGCCATGAATAATACAGCTTTTGCCATTTCTTCTGCTTTACCAAGACGTTTCATCGGTGTGACTGCAGATAAAGCCTGTTTGCTTTCTTCCGGTATAATTGGTGTATCAATGAAGCCAGGGCATAATGCGTTAACACGAATATTTTGTTCTGCATATTCAAGAGCAAGAGAACGAGTTAAGTTAATCACGCCGCCTTTTGCTGCGTTATAAGCTGCTGAACCAGGTGATCCAACCCATCCGTACATAGATGCCGTATTCACGATCGTACCACCGCCTGTCTTTAACATTTCACGGATAGATTCACGTGCTACTAAGAAGACACCATCTAAATCAACATTTACGGTATTGCGCCATTCTGAGTACTCTAAATCATGGGTAGAATGAACACGGCCGATTCCCGCATTGTTGAAGACAACATCTACTTTGCCGAACGTTTCAACGGTTTGTTTAAAGATATTTGCGACTTCCTCTTCACTTGTAATATTTGCTTTTATAAAAAGAACTTCTGCGTTAAGCGCTTTCAATTCTACCTCGAAGGCTTTTCCCTTTTCCTCATTTAAATCAACAAGAACTACTTTGGCTCCTTCTGAAACGAATAATCGTGCTGTTGCTGCACCAATACCAGATGCTCCTCCGGTAATTACAGCTACTTTATCTTGTAATTTTCCCATCCTAGTTCCTCCTCATACCAAGAATTCAAAAGCACATTTAAGATAAAAATAATAGATATATCTATTATTTGTGCTTTTTTGTTCACAATTAAATTGTACTATTTTGTTCACATTTAACAATCATTAAGATATCACTAAGTGTCTATTAGATAGACACTTATGATAAATCTGTTTATATTGAAGGAGAATCTTTCATGAATAATGAACAAACTATGAAATATCAACGACAAAATCGGACAAAAGCACATTTAAGGGATGCATTGATTGAACTTATTAAAGAAAAGGGTTACCATTCCGTTACTGTAAAAGATATTGTCGATTACGCCGCTTATAATCGTAGTACATTTTATATCCATTACACAGATAAAATTGAATTGGCTGAGGATTTACTCGTTTCCATGCTTCAGGGATTAGAAGCTTCCGCGGGCAAACCTTATGTATCAGGGCAAAAAGTTTATACAGCCAAGCTAGATGCGCCATCTTTTAATATCGTTTCTTACATCTATACTAATCGTAATTTTTTTACATTAATTAACTACGATGACACATTACCAGGTTTACATACACGGTTTCCTCAAACGATCTTAATAATCTATAAGAAACATTTTATTTTTGAGACCATCAACAATATCCCCGTGAATATGGAATATTTTAAACGTTACACAGCCTATGGCTTTTACGGACTCCTTCAAAATTGGATCCAAAATGGGTTCAAAGAAACCCCAGAGAATTTTATCCAAGAAGTCATTAATCTAACGAAAACACATATTTACTCGTTTAAGTACATTGATAACACACCTACCTGATGGGATATATTAGCTTAAAAAATAAAGGGGCAAAACATATTAAACATAACTAATATGCTTTGCCCCTATTTATGGATATAGATTGTACCTATTTATCAAATTTTACACTGATATTAAAGATTCGACCTAGATTATCCGTCATTTTTCCACTGACTATTGAAGCTCTCCTTAAACTTCAATACTCTTTGTTTATTGAATATCTATAATAGGGAGAATTTTATTGTGAAAAAATCGTTTATAATGCGAATCATTGTAATGTGGTTGATATTAATGTCTGCATGCGAAAGTGAAGAAGACAAGGAATTATTAGAAAGGTCAAAACAATTTGCAATTGGTCAGTTAGCAAACTAAAGAAATAGACACAGCTATGATCGATGTATAGAAGTATTCCTTTCTGCAAAATGGGATTCCCTTTTAACAAAAAATTCCCTCATACCATATTGTATAAGGGAATTTATAATAGTTTTTAGTTATTTTTTGAAAACCTCATTTACTTATGATATGGTTCACCGTGCTGTAACTAAATGAGGTTTTTTACATACTTATTTTTTAATATCTACTGTTACTAATAGCATGATCAACAGAATTGTGCTTTCTATAAGTAATACCTCATATGACTCCCATTACTTATACTAAATCTAAAGCTATTTCCATCATCTTTGTAAATGAAGTTTGTCTCTCCTCTTGTGTTGTTTGTTCATGTGTAATCATATGGTCACTTACTGTTAAAATTGTTAATGCTTTAACTCCAGCACTAGCAGCATTTAAATATAAACTTGTCGTTTCCATTTCTTCCGCTAATATTCCCATCTTAGCCCACTTTTCTGTTGCAGTTTCATCAGCATTATAGAAAACATCACTAGATAGTACATTTCCTACATGAACCTTATAATTCTTTTCATCAGCTATTTTCTTAGCTTTCTCTAATAATTCATAAGATGCTGTAATTGGAAATTGACCTGGAAGATTCAATTGATGTGCATAATTTGAATTTGTTGCTGCTCCCATAGCAAGTATAATATCATATAACTTAATCTCATTTTGCATAGCCCCACATGAACCTATACGAATTAAATTTTTAACTCCAAAAACATTAATTAGTTCCCATGAATATATTGCCATGCTGGGTGTCCCCATACCGGTACCCATAACAGAAACTTTCTTTCCTTTATATTCGCCTGTGTACCCCAACATACCTCTAACTTCATTAAAAAGAACATGTTTTTCTAAAAAGTTTTCAGCTATAAACTTTGCACGGAGTGGATCTCCTGGCAAAAGTATAGTTTCTGCTATTTCTACTCCATTTGGCTTAATATGTGGTGTTTCTTTTAATTCATTGTTTTTCATTTGGTTCTCTCCTTAATATCTTTATATTATTGTTATACTATATCTTTTGTAATCGAGTTTTTTTCTATTAAATGAGACTTATCTTTAATTAATTTGTATAGGGCTTACTTCTAATAGTAAGTCCTATTAAAAAATCTGCATCACTTACAGTACATTTCTCCCCAAAACATTCAATCTAAATTTAGTAAAAACCTCATTTTTTTATGATACGGTTCACCATACTACAACCCAACACCACCAATTATTTGTTAGTAGCTTAGGCGTATTGGGAAGTTTAAATATATGAAAGAAAATTTATTCCGGTATTACGATCTCCAGCTGTCCTTCAACACTAATGATCTCAATCACCTGATCAGTAAACAGATAAGGTGTATCAAATCGATCCTGCTTTTTCATATCCAGATAATGATTATTGGCAGTCAAGACAGGGAAAACCGCATTCGTCTTTTTGAACATATTTTGGCTTACCTCTAAATCTGCCATCAAGATGATTTGTTTTTGAGAAATGGCAAAAAAGAGCTTTCCAATCTCTTTGTCATTATCCATGATGGAGATCTGCTGCAGGATAGAAATGAGGCAAGTGACCAAATCATTCAACTGCTCGTTTGTTAAACCATCTAACTGCCATTCCTCTAAAGCTTTGTTTACTCCACTTCTAATTTCCTTGAAGGAAAATACATCTTCAATCCTAAGAGCCGTTTTCGTTTTCCCTAGGTAATATTCATATCTTCCTATTGTACAACTTATAAGTTATAGAGAACATTATTGTATTAAAAAGGTCCATGGTCTTAGTAATAGTAAAATACAATAGAATTTGTAAATAGTATAAAAAGATTGACTTATTATACTCTATTAGAATATTATCTAAATATACTTAACTACACAAAAGCATAAAAGCGTTGAACTATGAAAGTAACTAATACCAACTTTGAAAACAGAGACCTGTTGGGGCTGCAAAACAGGCAAGGGGTATGGTGAATTACAGATAGGGAGCTGGTTTCCGGTTTCGGCCGTTATCTAAACAAGCGAGCAGATTTTGATCTGTTAACTAGGGTGGTACCGCGGAGCTTCCGTCCCTTTTTTGGGATGGGGGCTTTTTTTATTTCATTAATTACTCAAAGGGGATGTTTACATGAAGAAAAAAGAACTTACGTTAGGGATGTCGCTGATCCCCATCATTGCCTTGATTGGCGCTGCAGCCTTATCTATTTTCATTTGGAAAGCCGGGATGCATATTCCGTTAATGATTGGTGTAATCGCGGCAGCCATTGTTTCCATTATTGCCGGCTGGACCTGGGATGATGTCCAGAGGATGATGGTAAATGGCGTTGCAAGGGCATTACCTGCCGTATTTATTCTGCTGATTATTGGTATTATTGTTGGTACATGGATTGCCAGCGGGGTCATCCCAACTATGATTTACTACGGTCTTTCCATTATTGATCCCTCCATGTTTGTACCAATTGTGGCACTGGTGACTGGGATTATTTCGATCACATTGGGCAGCTCATTTACGTCTATTGCGACAATTGGACTTGCTTTTATGGCAATCGGAGAAGGGCTTGGCTTCCCTCCAGGGCTAGTGGCAGGAGCCGTGATTTCGGGAGCCTATTTCGGTGATAAATTATCTCCCCTATCCGATACAACCAATATCGCTCCGGCAATGGCCGAAACGGATTTATTTAGTCATGTAAAGCACATGCTATGGGATACCATTCCAGCATTTATCATTTCAATCGTGTTATATTGGATCGTTAGCCAGTCGGCAACAGCAAATAGCGGAGCCGATACAAAGGTAATTGATGTAATGAAAACAGGCTTGAACGCTGTGTTTGTTATTCATCCACTCTTATTGCTGATGCCTATTTTGACCATTATTTTGATGATTAAAAAGACACCAGCAATCCCTGCCTTGATGGGAGTTGGTATTTTAGGCGGCGTGCTCGCCATGATCGTTCAGGGTTCATCAATGGCATCTGTTATTCAAATCATGACAAACGGTTATCACGTAGAGTCTGGTGTAAAAGAGTTGGATTCCTTGTTAAATAACGGCGGACTCATGTCCATGCTGGGAACCGTTTGTTTGTTAATCTTGGCAACCGCACTCGGGGGAATATTAGAGGAAACCGGATCCTTTGATGTTTTAACTAAAAAAATGATGTCAAAAGTCCGTTCGACTGGATCCTTAATCAGTACGACGATTCTTTCTACCTTTATTGTAGCGTTTGCCAGCGGAGCACAATTTCTAGCGATTATTTTACCAGCGAGAACCTTTGTAAAAGACTATAAGAGAATGGGGATTGATACGAAAAACCTGTCCCGCTGTGTTGAAGCAGCAGGAACCGTTGGCATCAATCTCGTTCCATGGGGCGTACCTGCCGTATTTGCAGCGGGAATACTAGGCGTCAGTCCAGGTGAATTTATTCCGTATGCCTTCTTAGCCTACCTTGTCCCGCTTATAAATATCTTATTCGGTTTTACCAGCTGGACGATTACAAAGAAAAACTATGAACAAGAAACAACTGAAAAAGGAGACGTTGCACTATGAGTAAGGTGATCTTAAGCGTAATAGGAACGGCTCAAGATGCCGGTCTGCCCCATCCAAATTGCTTTTGTAAAAATTGTACAAACGCCATTCAGAATCCGCGGCTTCGGCGCCTTGCTGCATCATTAGCGATTATCCTTCCCGATGAGCAAACGTGGCATTTAATTGATGCAACACCTGACCTTAGAGAGCAAATGACCAGGCTGCAAATGAAATATAACTTAAAAGGAAAGCTGATGGAGAGCATCTTTTTAACCCATGCTCATTTGGGACATTACCCTGGTCTATTATTTTTGGGCCGAGAAGCCATCGGAGCAAAGGGAATCCCGGTGATGGCAGGTACAAAAATGAAACATCTATTAGAAGAACAGGCCCCTTGGAGTCAATTAACCAAGCTCGGGAATATCAGTGTTCAAGAAATCGTGGATGGAGATGACATTCGGGTTTCCCCACTCGTTACGGTTACTCCAGTTGAGGTACCGCATCGAAATGAATTTTCAGAGACATTTGCCTTTTGGATTAAGGGACCAAATAAGAAGGTCCTCTATGTTCCAGATATTGATCGTTGGCACGAGTGGAGTCATGACATTCACACCGTTTGCGAGGAAGCGGACATCTGCTTATTAGACGGAACCTTTCATTCAGCCAAAGACCTTGAGAATATTGGCCGCGATTATCGCGAAATCCCCCATCCCCTCATGGTCGAAACGATGGAACGGCTGCAAGATTTAACAAATAAGACTGAGATTTATTTTACCCATCTAAATCATTCAAATCCGGCAATTGATTCGGAGCTGCAAGTACGAAAGGAAATCGAGGACTTAGGATTTCATCTTGCTGAAGAAGAAATGGAATTTAGGATATAACTAAAATAATTAAAACAGGTCCATATCGCCGATTTAGCGGGATTATGGACCTGTTTATTATTTATAACAAGAAACCTTCTCCTCGTCCCCCCCAATTTGGAAGCAGAAGAACCGTCCCCATGCTTCTTTGTGAACTTTCTATGACACTACTATTAAAATCTACTATTATTTCAAAATTCATAGGACATTTTCATGTACCTAATCCATATAACAAGGATGGAGGCAGTTCAGATCAAATATTACATATGGTGAGGGATGCTGCATGAATTATGTACAGGAAATATCTTCTTTTTATAGTTGGTTGGAATTAAATCCGCTTACGCCGTCGTCTATTAATCTTTGGCATGCGTTAATGCATATGCATGTTAAGGCGGGCGGGTCTGAGACCTTTTCAGTAGCCGAGTCGGTGTTGTGTATCAGAACGAACTTAACAGACCGCACGTTACGAAAAGCCAGAAAAGAGTTGAAGGAAAAAGGCCGGATTGATTATGTTTCCCGTCATGGAAAAGCGCCGGTTTATCGGATTATTCCTTTTCAGAGCTGGGATCAACCCCAATTACCTCAACAGACAGCAGAAGAACCTTTTGAAAAAATTTCACCACCCTGTGCTGAAAACGATACGACACCGGCACGATCATCAGAATCTAATTCCGAAGTCTGTACCGGTAACTCTACTAACCAGGTACAAGCCTCGGAAAAAAATTCTGACTTTCATTCCAAGCATCACTCAACATCGGAAACTATTGCCGTATCTCATTCCGAGCCTCTCTCAAGTTCGGAAAATACTTCCGCAATTTGTTCCACATTATTTAGACAACAACAGACAGACACACAACAAAACAAGGTCTGGTCAGATGTAATCGAAACCTGGAAATCGGTGTTTGGCTTCACACTCAAACCCAATCACATTCAAATACTCAATACATATATCAATGTATCAAAAATGTCTGAATCTCTAATCTTGGAGGCGATCGAAAGAGTCAAGCAGGCCTCAAAACCGGTGTTGAATTATTTGTGGACCATCCTCTCCAACGGGCTCATTTAGGGATCCGGACCATTCAAGATTTGGTGATGCATGAAAAAAGACGTGTGCAACATAGAAAACTGGACCGACAAGACTGGCAGCACGATAAAGGCAGAGCTATTCCCCGCAGCTTTCAGATTGACCTAACAGAAGGAGAGGATTGGTGATGATGTTGGCAGAACAATTACAAATGGAGACGCGGAACCTTTGTCTTGCTGAAAAGGCACTGTTGGGAAGTTTTTTAAAAGAAAATCATCTGCTGCATGACACCATCATCCTTCCTGAACATTTTGCGGAAGGGCGGCATAGGCTGTTAATGCAGCTGATGAAAAAAATACATAGCCTATCTAGAGCTGTTGATGCAATTACGCTTGCACTCGATTGCGATCCTGAGCACTACGGCGGACTTTCCTATGTCCAGGAACTTTTATCTTATGCCAATCCCGTTCGATTTGAGGATTATGAAGAAATCGTGCTCGAGCAATGGAGGAACGGGAGAAACGAAACATTTTAACATTGGCAGTAAAAGAGGATTGGGAGATTGATCGAGTGGTCTCCGGTTTACAGATGATGGATCAAGCGAAGGTCGATGATCACCGGTCCATCAGCGATGAGATTCTGGATGTTTTTGAAGATCCCTGGAGCGAAGCAGCGGAACAATCCGGCGTTCTAACAGGAATCAAGGAGCTGGATGCCTATACAAATGGATTTCAAGAAGGGGATCTCACGATTGTTGCAGCAAGACCGAGTATGGGGAAAACCGATGTCATGCTCCACCTGGCAAAACAGGCCGGCTGGCAGCACTATCTGCCGGTTATCTTTTCACTGGAAATGCCGGCCAAAACCATTACGAAGCGATTAATTGCCAGCACGGGAGGCTTTAATCGCGGAAAAATGCGGGATCCTTATCAACTTTTAACAGAAAAGCAAAAGGAGCATTGGCCAACGGTATTAGGCAAGCTGAACGAAACGGGAATCCAGCAATTCGATGGATCAAGCCAAACGGTGCCGATGATGCGGGCAAAGCTGCGCAAGGTAATTCATGAATTCCCTGAAAGGAAGCCAATCGTGTTTATTGATTATTTGGTCCTTATCACACCGAATGACACATACGGCGGCAACGCTAATCAGCAGGTCGGTGAAATCTCCAAAAACCTGAAGGCGATGGCAAAAGATTTCAACTGCCCGGTCGTCTGCCTTGCCCAGCTAAATCGAGCGGTTGAACAGCGGCAAGATAAGCGCCCGAGCATGGGGGATATTCGGGACTCCGGATGTATCGAGCAGGATGCGGATTTGATTATTCTTCTTTACCGCGAAAAATATTATGATCACTCGCTGAAGGACCCGGCATTAGAACTGATTATTACGAAAAATCGAAACGGTCCTGTAAGTACAGCCCATGCATTCTACAACGAGAATACGGGAGAGATCAAAGATGTCGACAATCAAAGAATTATTTGAAGAAGCTGTTCAGAATGACTATTCGTTTACGGCCCATTCCCTCTATTATCTCCTGAGGGAGGGCCTGGTTTCACCAAACGATTCCCATACCGTTCTTGACCATGTACAGGTGGATACCGAGCTAGTCGGTGAATGGACGAAGCAGAATTATCTTTGTATATCGGTTGAAAAAGTATACTCTCTCAAAATCGCTGACGATGAGTTTGTGTTTGTTTTTGCCAAGAATCCGCGGCAGGCGGTTGATTTTATAAAAAGAACCTGGAACATCGTACCACGAAATTGTCATGAATATTCACTAGACTTTATGATTGTGCGAGGAAATGAGTTTGTTAGTTTTCGGGAGTTGAAGAAGGACTATTTGGTGTTTCCGGCTGTGATTGGGGTTTATCGGAGGGATGAGGTTTTGTGAATGGTAAAGGGGCTGGCTTCAGTCGCCAATATGGCTGATAGGCTACCAAAAACAGGAAGTAGTCTAACCTATTTTATTAGAACATAAGCTTTGCGCACTATAAGAAAACACAGGAACCAAAAAATTGTATACCTAGAACAGCTATCGGACATTTTCATCATCATAAAGTACAAAAAGAAGTAGATCCCCTACATATAGTAGTTAACCTACCTCTTTTTCTTTTTGGCCCTGTTATAACTGAATGTTGATTTCCATATGTTTAAAAAATAAACTGAAAAATTCCGTTTAAATTGGTAAATACCCCTATTTCCCTAAAAATAAAGGTAGTTTTTCCGTTTAATTATCCAAATCTTTGGATTTTGTCTTATTTAGAGCAGTTAATCGGAATATCTCCGTTAATATCTGCTAATAAGCCTCCACTTTATACTTTAGCCGGAAATTCTCCGCCTATGAATTTACATACCAACACGAAAACTAACAATGAATAATGTCAGAGCCTCCTTTTTAAATTGGCTTTTTTAGTGCTCTCGTCTGTGCCTATATTCCTCCCCTCCTTTTAAAAAATACGCAGGAAATAACCATTAGATAATCGAATAGTAACTATGAGCTCATTGAAGGAGGAATCTATGTGAAAAAACACACAGTGATCGGAAAATGGCTTTTAGCAGGTTCTCTCGGAATAACAACAGTTGGGGTTGGGGGATTTATTCCATCTCCATATGTCTATGCAGAACAATCTATGAAACAAGTAGACTACGAACAAGCGGCGAAGGAATTTATTTCCCTGGCAGAGCAACAAGACTGGGATACACTCTATCCACTATTAAGCGAAAATCTTCAAAAGTACTTAACCAAGGAACAATTACCGCATCTTTGGGCGGGTTTTGCCTCATATGGAAAAGTCAATACAGTTACACTGCAAGAAAAACAAAATAATGGGTTACATGAGAAGGTAAAATTACTTTTAACAGCCGAGAATGGAACTTTATTATTCGTTCTTAACTATAATCAGAATGGAAAAGTGGATGATTTCCACATAGAAGCCCCTAATGATCCGAGTCAGATCATCAATCCAGAGTATAACCATCCTGAGAATTACATAGAAAAACAAATCACGATTGGTGAAGAATCTTTTACATTGCCAGGTGTATTAACGATCCCTAAAGGTGATGGGCCATTTCCAGTTGTTATACTTGTACACGGCTCCGGGCCAAATGATATGGACGAAACACTTTATGCAATTAAGCCATTCAGAGATATCGCTGTAGGGCTGGCTAATCATGGAGTTGCCGTTCTTCGTTATGATAAAAGAACAAACACACACGCCATTAAAGCAAGTATGGACCCTAAGTTTACTATCATGGAGGAAACGGTTCTTGATGCCAATCTTGCCGTAAAAGCATTGAAATCTATTCCAAAAGTAGATGACAATAATATCTTTGTATTAGGCCATAGTCAAGGAGGATATGCTTTACCGCTCATATTAGAAAATGACAAAAACCAGGAGATAAAAGGAGCCATTGGTGTTGCCGGCCCAACTGGAAAATTCCATGATCTTTTACTTTGGCAAATGGAGCAGGCACTTCTTCGTGCTGAAAAGATGAACGCACCAAAGGAACAAATCGATGCAGCCAAAGCCCAGGTGGAATGGTTAAAGAGCCAGATTGCTTTACTTGAAGATCCGCAATATTCTCGAGACAACCTGCCTCCTGAATTCCAATTACAGCCTCCTTACTGGTGGTTTGATTTAAATGAATACGAGCCAGCAGAGCTTATAAAAGAGCAAAATGTACCATTGTTATTCTTACAGGGTGGAAAGGATATCCAAGTCCCAGCTGAACAGCTAGAAAATTGGAAGTCCGCTTTAGAAGGAAGGAAGAATGTCCAGTATCAATTGTATCCTGATATGATGCATATGCTTGTCAACTATAAAGATAAACCAGACGGAATAACAGAATACATGACACCAGGAAATGTCCCTGAGGAATTTATCGGCGATATTGCCGAATGGGTAAAAACAGGCAGCATCAAAGAAGAAAATTCAGTTGATTTAACGATTTATAAAGATTATCAACCAGGTTTATTTTGGTCACATGCCTTTGCTTGGGCTATTAGCGAAGGGATCATAAAGGGATATGAAGAGGAAAAAGTACTGAAACCGTATCAGTCAATGACAGAAAGCGAATATTTAAGGGTCTTTTTACGAAGTAAATTGGGAGCAGATTTGAAAGATGAATCTTTAGCAAACATCTATTCACTTGCCAAATCATACGGTCTTCCTGTGAAAGGAAAGGGAAATGCAGCCCTATCTAGAGGTGAAGCAGCTGTTCTGCTTGTTACTAGTTATACAGGAAATACGGTAAGCGAAGAAGAAGCCGTTAAATGGTTATATGACCAAAACATTATAGACGGTTATCTAGATCAAAATGGCAAAGCTCAGAAAAACTTTACTACCTTTAAGCCTAATGAGCCAATGAAAAGATCGCACCTTGTCACAATGCTTTATCGATTGAATATATCAGATGAATAGACCAACAATATAAAAGAGATTAACAATAGATTGCCAAGCTCTCTACTGTTAATCTCTTTTTTTGTTTACTAAAGAACTAATAAATATGGATTTTCAATATAGTTAATTAAGATACTTAAGAATTCTGCCGCCAATGCCCCGTCTGCTATTTGGTGATCGAAGGTGAGGCTGAATGGTATTTTCTTAACGGATTTCACTTTGCCTTCTTCATCTAAAATTAATTCATCCTGGAAAGCACCTACACCTAAAATACCTGTTTCTGGTGTATTTAAAATAGGTGTAAAGTATTCAATTCCACTGGCTCCAAGGTTTGTAATGGTGAAAGTTGAGCCTGTTAGTAAATCTCCGCTTGCATGACCATTTCTTGCTTTCGTCGAGATCTCTTTGATTTCTTTTGCAAGAGCACCGATTGTTTTTTGGTGTGCATCCTTAACGACAGGAACTAATAAGCCATCGTCCAAAGAAGTTGCAATTCCTAGATGAACCTCGTCAAATTCCGTCAACTGACCATCCTGGTAGTGAGAGTTCATTTTCTTCAAATCTTGTAAGGCTAGAACCGTTGCCCGAGCAATCAATACTGTCAACGTTAGTTTGACATCTAAATCAGCTGACTCAATTTTGTTTCGAAGCACCTTTTGGAAGTCTATTAAGTTATCAGCATTTGCTTTACGATGTAAAGTCAATTGAGCCGTTTGTCCCAAACTTCTACGCATATTGCGGGCAATAGCTTTTCGCATTGGATTCAGACCTTCACCAATGGATTCATAATTAGCAACAGGCGCAGGTACAGCTAGGGCTGCTGCCACTTGTGACTCTGCCTGATAATCGTATCCACTCGCTAAAACACGTTGGATATCCCGTTTTGTAATTCTGTCGTTGCCGCCCGTTCCCTTTATTAAATCCTTATCCAGATTATTCTCTTTAACCATTTTTCTTGCTAATGGAGTTATAAAAATCCGGCTGCCTTTTACTATCTTTTCTTCTGTTTTTACCAAATTAGCACTAACTGCTTCCACTTTCTCGGAGCCAGCTGCAGGCTGATCGGCCTTTCCCTCATTCGGTACAGCTGCTTCGCCTTCTTCTCCGATAACAGCAATAGGCGCTCCTACTTCTAATTGATCATCTACATTTGCATTTTTTGCTAGTAAAATACCAGAAATGGGAGCTTCGACGTCTTGGTTTAATTTTTCAGAACTGATCATTAAAACAGGTTCGCCTTCATTAACAGGGTCTCCTACTTCTTTATACCATTCCACAATCGTACCTTCTGTCATCGTCATTCCTAATTTAGGCATTACTATTGTTTCACTCATTCCTCTTCACCTCCTAGTTCATTACTTGTTGTTTTTTCAAATCAGCGATTAATTCTTCTGCAACAGTCAACACTTTATTTGCATCCGGAATATAGGCCTGTTCCAAATTAAATGCAAATGGTACTGGTGTATTTGGTGCACATACCGTTTTAATCGGACCATCTAAATAATCAAACGCTTTATCCGCCACGACTGATGCAATATCAGTTGCTGTGTTGTTATGTGGATTCGATTCATCCATGACAATCAATCGACCTGTTTTCTTCACAGAGTTCAGAACTGTTTCTTCATCCCATGGTGCTACTGTTCTTAAATCAATGACTTCCACTGAAATTCCATCTTTATCTAAGGTTTCTGCCACTGTGTGGGCTACCTGCACCATTTTACCGATCGCCACGATGGTAAGGTCTGTTCCTTCTCTCGTTACATTGGCTTTTCCGATTTCAATCGTATAGTATTCTTCAGGTACCTCCCCTTTCATGCCATAAAGGGTCTTGTCTTCTGAAAAAACAACTACGTTATCTTCTTCAATCGCTGCTAACATTAACCCTTTTGCATCATATGGATTGGAAGGAACAACCACTTTAACACCTGGAATCGCACCAAACATTCCATACAACGTTTGGGAGTGCTGCGCAGCTGCTCCTACACCTGCTCCATGGACGGTCCGGACAGTTAGAGGGATTTTTGCTTTTCCACCGAACATATAACGCATCTTTGCTGCTTGGTTTAAGATTGGGTCCAAAGCGAATCCAACAAAATCATTAAACATTAATTCTGCAATCGGACGTAAACCGGTAGCAGCAGCACCAACTGCTGCACCAAAATATGCATGCTCTGCGATTGGTGTGTCAATGACACGTCCGCGGCCGAACTCTGTTACCATCCCCTTAGATAATCCGAAAACACCGCCAAATGCATCATCATAACGGCCATCGTCTTTAACTAAATGATCGACTTCAGCCCCACCCGCAACATCCGTACCAATTAAAATAACGGTTTCATCTTTTCTCATTGCCTGTGACATCGCCTCAGTAATAGCAGTCATAAAAGTTACTTGTCTGTTTGTCATTTTTCATTCCTCCTATTCTTATGCAAAGATATCCGTATATAAAGTTTCTAAATCTGGTAGTGGACTTGCTTCAGCAAATTCAACGGCTTTTTTGATGGTTTCCTTCGCTTCAGCTTCAATACGATCGGCTTCTTCTGCTGTCATCCAGCCATTTTGAAGCGCCTTTTCTCTAAGTTCGATAATCGGATCACGGTCTTTATTTGGATCGTTATCCGTTTTGTATTTTTGTTCGTCCCCTTCAAAGTGACCATATTTTCGATACGTATCACATTCAATGAGGGTAGGACCTTTCCCTGACTTCGCTCTTTCAATTGCTTCTTTTGTCGCATTATATACAGCCTCAACATCCATGCCATCCACACGTACGCCAGGCATATTATAAGCTGATGCTCTTTCCGCAACCGTTTCAGAAGCACTTGCATATCTAAACGGTGTCCCTTCACCGAATTGATTATTTTCACAAACGAAAATAACCGGTAAGTCTAAAATGGATGCTAGGTTTAGACCCTCATGGAATAATCCTTCGTTTGATGCTCCATCACCAAAGAAGCAAACAGCCACATTGTCACGGCCTAATGTCTTAATGCTAAGTGCCGCACCAGCCGCTAAGCCGAAACCGCCTCCAACAATCCCATTGGCACCTAACATTCCTTTACCCACATCGGCAACGTGCATGGATCCACCTTTACCGCCGCCTAGGCCATCCTTTTTCCCCATAATTTCAGCCATCATACCATTGATATCGCACCCTTTTGCAATGGCATGTCCATGGCCACGGTGAGTACTTGTAATATAGTCCTCGTCATCTAATAGAGCCATAACTCCTGTTGCAACCGCTTCTTCCCCTGCATACAAATGAACAAATCCTGGAATTAACCCTTTTCCGAAAGTACGGTGTACATCTTCTTCGAAAAATCTAATCTCATTCATCTTTTGATATATCCAAAGTACCGTTTCCTTTTCCATTTATAATTCCTCCTTATAGGTTGTTTACATATGAATGGCCTGTTTGAATAAAGCGTTTGCATTTTCTCCAATCGCTTCAGAAATGGCCGGATGGGCATGAACCATGTTTGCTAGCTCATTCATCGTACCCTCTGAATGCTTCATGGCCAATATTTCTCCAATTAGCTCGGTTGCATTGGCACCGACAATCACGGCGCCTAGTATTTCTTCATATCGATGATCAGAGATGATTTTGATAAAACCTTCTGTTTCTCCCATCGCAATGGCTTTCGCATTTCCTGAAAGGTTAGATGTGGTGATTTTCACATCATAACCGGCATTCTTGGCTTGTTCTTCATTAAGACCAAATGAAGCGATTTCCGGATGTGTATAGACGCATCTAGGAATTTCTGTTTGATCTAAAGGTTGAGGCTTCTCACCATTCATGGCTTGAACCGCAATGAGACCTTCTGCACTTGCTGCATGTGCCAATTGATAGCCTCCGATCAAATCTCCTACTGCATAAACATGTTTTTTGCTCGTTTCATAAAACTCATTGACTGCCACAAATTTATTCGATTCATCCATTTTCAGGTTAAGTTGTAGTGCCACTTCAATATTTGGTTTTCTTCCAGTTGCGACTAAAAGTGTATCAAACGGAATTTCTTGGTCCGCTAAAATGACCTTTCCTTGTTGTACTTCCTGTATTTCAGCTTTTATAATGGTTTGTACCTTTTTCCTTTGTAATTGCTTTTTAATGATTTTTCGTGCGTCAAGGTCTTCAGTCAAGAGAATATCAGGAGCTACTTCGATAATGGTCACTTTTGTTCCAAGTGGGGCCATGGCAAAAGCCAGCTCTACGGATATTACCCCGCCACCAATGATTACCATAGATTTCGGCAATTCTTTCAAGTCAAAGAATGAATCGGTAGTCAAGTATTTTACTTGATCCAATCCTTTAATTGGCGGGATAAAAGGTTTACTTCCTGTTGCTAATAAAATATCTCTGGCCTTCATTTTGTCGTCACCGACGGAAACCACTCTGTCTTCTGTTACAGTTGCATCTCCTTGGAAAAAAGTAATCTTGTTTTTCTTTAGCAGATGGTCAACTCCACCGGTCAGCGTCTGTACGACTTGGTCTTTTCGTTTCATTAGTTTAGGAAAATCAATGGATAATTCACCGGTCTTAATCCCCCAGCTATTTGCCTTTTGAATCTCTTCAACCATTTCACTATGTTTCAATAGTGCCTTTGAAGGTATGCAACCGACATTCAGACAGGTTCCACCTAATTTCTTTCTCTCGACGATCGCTACCTTTTTGCCTAATTGAGCAGCCCGGATGGCGGAAACATATCCCCCAGGTCCTGCACCAATGACAACTAGATCAAATTCTTTCATTTCTATTCATCACCTTGCTTTCGTCTTAAAAGTGAATGTTTTCTTTACACTTATTTATAATGCAAGTATCGTGCCAACTTTTATAAAGGTTGAAAACGCTGTCAAAACAATATTTTTTCTTGCCATTGTATTTTTAAGTTTTGTATCAATGAGACGGATTGTGTCTCATTTGTCTCATTTGTCTCATTTGTCTCACTATCTCAAGAAAAAAACCTCCATTCTATCCTTCTCACCTGAGAGATGTATAAAATGGAGGTTTTTATATTTAGCTTTTTATATGTTTGCCTTTCCAATCTTCAGCAGCCAGCTGATACTGTTTGATTTTTCGATACATGGTCGCTCGGGAAATATCAAGGATTTTTGCCGCGTTTGTGACATTCCCATCCTCCCTCATCATAGCTTCAATTATTCTTCCCTTTTCATCTTCCTCTACAGGGTCATTAAGCAATTCTGGAGGAAGATCGAATGGGGAAAGGCTATTTCCTTCCATATTAAAAAGTGATTGCTGAATAACATTTTTTAATTCCCTAATATTCCCTGGCCAATGATAGTGTGTCAGGTACTGCATCGTATCTGCTTGTACGACGATATCACTCTTTCCAAACTCTCCACCCATCATGTTTATGAAGTGATGAACCAATGCCGGGATATCGCTGCTTCTTTCACGTAAAGCAGGAATTCGCAGCTGGATCACGTTCAGACGATACAATAGATCCTCGCGAAATTCACCTTTTTGTACAGCTTCCTTTAAATTTTTATGAGTAGCCGCAATAACACGTACATCAAGCGGAATCGGTTTGCCCCCACCAAGTCTGGTGACCACCCTTTCTTCCAATAACCGAAGCAGGTGGACCTGCAAATCTAACGGCATATCTCCAATTTCATCAAGGAAAATCGTACCACCCTGAGCCAATTCAAATTTTCCAGGACTTCCTTTCGATTTCGCTCCTGTAAATGCACCTGATTCGTAACCAAATAATTCACTTTCTAACAAACTATGTGGAACAGCTCCACAGTTAATCGCTACAAAGGGTTTATCACTCCGGTTACTACCCTGATGAATGGATTGGGCAAAAAGCTCTTTTCCTGTCCCTGTCTCACCTGATAGAAAAACAGTGGTATCGATCATCGTAGCTTTCTGTGCTTTTTTTACGATAGCTGTAAACTCCTTTGAAGAACCAATCATATCATCAAAACTATAACGTGTGGATGTAGAATTTCTAGATTGGATTCTGTTTGGTTTTTGCGGTTTTGTGATGGGAAGCTCAATGTTTTTTCTAAAAAAGATAACGGCTCCGAAAATCTCATCTTGGAAAGTGACAGGATAAATAGAGCAAATAAATTTTTGCTTATTTTTATGATTAATACTTACCTCTTCTCTTAAAATCTGTTGTCCATTATGTAAAACAAACTCTACGAAACGATCTAACTTTGGTATGCTATTTAACGATTGAACTTCACTTAGAAGGGAATGTGATTGAGCGGCAGCATTTTTTTCGACAATACTTTTTCCACCATCCACGATAAACACTGCATCTTCCACACCTTCCAATGCCGTATTTAAAAATAAATGATTTCGTAAAGCATATTTGAAAAAATATTGATTGATAGATTTGGAGATTTGATTTGCTTCGGAAAAGATAAACTTAAGGTGTTTCTGATTCAACTGATTATTACATCCCGCAATATTAATCACGCCTAATAAATCATTTGTAAACGGATACAAAATAGGGAAAGCCGCACAAAACCATTCATGATTTTTTTCACAATAATGTTCCGAAAACAAAACTTGCGAGTGCTGTTTGGTTTTCAGCGCAAGCCCCACTGCGTTTGTTCCCGCTGATTTCTCACTCCAGGTTCCCCCAGTGAAAATGTTGATTCTCTCCGCTTTCTTCAGGATATTCTTTTCACCTTCAGAATACAAGACTGTGCCATGATTATCTGCAATGGAAAACATCGTTTTCGATTCATTTAATAGGTCGGATATGTTTTTTATTTTTGGCGTGGCAACCGTTAGCAATTCTTTATTTTTCTCAAGACAGTTATCTAAATCGGTTTGGGTAATAATTTCATTAATTTTTTTTTGAAAAGGATTGATGCCTAGCTTCTTCGAATCTTCCCATGAATGGAAAATGTCCATACGGATCTCTTCGCCCGTATATTGTCCCATTTCTTGATATTGCTTCCAAATTTTATTAATAGAAAGGTTATATTCCATGGATCCAACTTCATTATTTGTAAGTGTCGGTTTCATCAAATGCCCTCCAAAATATATGAAAGATTAAGAATATTATATCACAAACTCGTACGAAGCAGGAGGCGTTGTTTGGCTTAGGTGTTTTGAAGTCTCTATAGAATATATCTTCATAAGAGAAACTGCACCTCCACTTGTTAGTTTCGACAAACAATTGAGGGTGCAGTTTAACTATGTTCCATTTTGGGTCGAGGCGCCTGTGTCCACCGATGTGATGGAACCGCCCTCATTTTTTATTCTAAAAGTCCAATAATTATTTAAAATAAAATTAATCACTGGTATGATCAGGGTTGTTACCAGCTCTCCGAGATAATAGTGGAGATCAAACACCTTTACAATCAAATACATAATGATAAAATTTATTATAAAACCAATTAAAGAGACTACAAGGAAACGGAGCAAGGTTTTCGTGGAAAGTGTACTCCCAAAGGTAAACTTTCTATTTAACAAATAGGAAATCAACGTCATGAAAATAAAGGATAAGGCAGATGCATATAAAGGATCATAGATGAACCACTCTACTAAAACAAATACTGAAATGAAATAGATGAGCGTGCTTATACAGCCGACAAAGCTATATTTCATAAATTTAAAGGATAGTTCTTTATTTATCACCATAATGAATGTCCTTTCAATTTTGAAGAGAGCCACCAAAGGAAAGTTACTTGATCATCAATCAATTAGCAATTGTGTTATCGCGCTTTTTTGAAAGATATTCGTATTTTTCCTCATGATCCTTTTTATTGGGTTGATGGTTTCGATTAATTAGTAATAACAGCTGAAAACAAGTAATGGGAAGTGATGTTTTTTTATATGCTAAATATTTAGGCTCCCAATCGGTAGCAAATTTATTTTTAAATTCTTTTAAGCCTTTAAAATTATATAATGAATTACCATAAACATACGCGAGGCGTGCAATTTTTTCACTAGTGAAAGAATGCTTGCAATGCCCCACATTTGACAGCGGAGTCATACCTAAGCTGCACTGTTTGTATCCGTTGTCTTTTGCCCATTTAAGGATATGAATAAATAATACATCCATTGTTCCGTGTGGACTATCAGAAAGTTTTCTCATTAGATCAATCGTAATCGTGGTTTTATAATCTGTTGCTAAAGTTGAAAACGCCATGATATTCCCGCTAGGGCCGTACAAAACCGCAATAGGAAAACGTGAAACATATTCTTCACTAAAAGAAACAACGGAAAAACCCTTTTCTTTTTGCCCGCTTAACCAAGAATCAGATACCTGCTTTAACTCTGAAAGAAGGTTATCTGTAAAAGGAGGATAGATAACATTAAATCTGTATGAATTTCGAACAAACTTATTAAATCGGGTTCGCAATTTTGCACCCTGTTTTCCTTCTATAGAAAATTGTTTAAGATTAACAAGACCTTCCTCACCTAACTTAAGAAAACGATAGCCTGAATCATGATAATATTGCATATAGCGTGGACTTATTTGATAGAATACAGCTTTTAACCCTAATCTTTTACCATATTCACAAAATTCCTTTATTGCATCCTTGATCTCCGCTTCCTCTCCTATTGGATCTCCAAGCACGACTAATTTATTTGCAATCCTTTTATAAGCAATTAATACATTTCTTTGGCTAGTCCAAAATAGTTCTTTATCTTGTAAGAAGATTAAATGTGATGCATGGTTTCCTCCCTTTTCTCTTAAAAAGGAATGTAAGTGCTCGTAACAAATATTGTAATCTTTTGATAATTCAGTTTTTAACTCGCGTTTTTTTCTAAAGGGACTAAGAATTTGGTCAATCATGAACAGATTTCCTCCTGATAAAAATCACTCTTACATAATACCATAGAGAAGGTGTCGATAATAGATTTTGATAGAATTTGAAACATGGTGTCTAGCAAAATATTTCTGTGGGGATAGTGGACACCCCATAAACCTAAAAAAAACAGTTAATGCCTGCATAAAAGCAAGCACCAACTGTTTTATCAAATCCAATTATTTTCCTTTCTTCACCTCATGAAGCAGGTCTGGGAAGTTCGTAAACATTCCTGTCACTCCCCAGTCAATTAATTGTTGCATTCTCTCTTTATCATTTACTGTGTATGGGTGAATTTCAAGACCGTTGTTTACAACCTTTTGGATATACTCTTCATTTAAATAAGTATGGTTCGGGCCGACTCCCATTGCATACTCTTTTATTTCAGCGATTTCTTCATTAGTAATAGTCGCATTAGAACGATAAGATAGTAATTGAACCAGTTTAATAGAAGGATCCAGTTCATGCATGATTTTTAAACTTTCAGCACTGAAAGATTGCACAAGAAGTTTGTCCTTATTAATATCGTACTTGTTCACCAAACGTAACAATTCTTTTTCCATTCCTGGATAAATGTTAGGTGATTTCGTTTCAATATAGTAGCTATTATTTTTACCAAACTTTTGGAACACTTCTTCTAAAGTTGGTACTTGTAATCCTTCATATTTTTCATTTGCATACGCTGGATAGGCTTCGTTAAACCAGCTGCCTGCGTCTAATGCTTTAACTTCTGAAAGGGCCATGTCTTTTACATACCCAGTTCCGTCCGTTGTCCGGTCCACTTTCTCATCATGCATCGCGATTAATTGGCCGTCCTTCGTCATTTGAAGATCCACTTCAATATAATCCCCATGCATTTTTTCGCCCATATCATACGACACTAATGTATGTTCCGGAGCATGTCCAGATGCACCGCGATGCGAAACATTCAAGATATCCTTATGCTTTTCCTTTGCCATTGCAGCACCCCCGCCTGTAGTAATCCCGGCTGCCATAACAAGGGCACTAAGTGCTGGTAACCATTTTTTCCCTATCATTTCTCCATCTCCCCACTCTATTTAATAGACAACACTTACAAAAATACCAAAGAAATATTAAGTAGTTTCTATAAGAAGGGTAAAAGAAAGTAAAGATCTGATGACAAATGTAAAAAATCGTTAGTTTTTGCCTAGTATTTCCGAACTATGAAGAAAATACAAGGTAATTGTTGGATTGTAATGATTTGTGGGGAGAAAAAGATAATTAGGCTCTAAAGGACAAAAGGAAAGATTAAGAATGTGGAAGTGTCTCATAGAGCCTTTCTAAAGGACAAAAGCAAAGCACATGCTTGATATAATGTCCGATAAGTCCCCTTTACATCCATTCTTACATTTCAGGCTGCATTAATAAAACTAAAACTTGCCGTATATAGACAAAAAGAAAGAGAAATATGAAAATAAAAGCCCTGCAGAGAATATTTCTCTCCACAAGGCCTTTAATCGTCCTTTTTTAGGGGATATAATTTACTTGAGATACACCCCCATATTGCATGAGCATCTTTTGCTAAATCTTCGCCAGCACAATCCCAGCTAATGCAGATATAACCCCGATGACTTGATATATTTTAAGCCTTTCTTTATATAGCCAGCAGCTGCTAAGAACGACAACTAAACAACTCAAACTAACAATTGGGAATACAATACTCGCCACTCCTGTTTCCAGAGCAAAAAAATAGCTGCTATATCCGACAACACTAAAGCATCCAATAATTGCCCCAAATTTCAACTCTGTCTGCTGCCATTTTTCCTTCATAATAAAGCTATTGATAATTAAATAAGCCGCACCACCGCCATACATACAAACCAATGTATTAATTGAATCAATATGTAAATGGGAAGACGTCTTCATCAGCACACCGAGTACACCAAACGATCCAATCGATAATAAAACGCGGTACATCCACGGCTTATAATCCACTTTCACACCATTACCCGGTACATATTGGATGACAGCTGCAGAAGCAAGCATAACCATAATGCCAACCCATTGAATGAGTGAAATGTGCTCGTGGAAAATAAGTGCTGCACTTAGAATGGGAATAACCGTATTTGTGCTAATCAGCGGCGAAGTTATGCTCGCCGGCCCCTTTTCAAACGCCTTTGACATTTGAATATTCCCGTTTGCATTTAATATTCCGATGATGGCACCTAGTACAATCGTTAATCCATTAAATGTTGCAAAACCTGCAGCGATTCCATAGCCAACCATTAATAAAAAAGCGACAAGGTAAAAGAAAAACTGCATATGCACCTTTGATAGTCCTTTTCCCGAAGTAACCTTGAAAATCATATTATTAATTCCAAAACAAACCATCGTCAATACTGCCGCTATAATCCACATTAAAATCCTTCTCTCATATTGATAGAATTATTTTAATATAGATTTCTAGCATTTCAAGTGGTTTTTACAATTTAAAATAAGACCTTGTTTTAAAATTGTAATATCCAACTATTAAACAAGAAGTCAGATATCCCAAATACTATTGAAAATCATATTGCACAAAGGATAACAATGAATTTCTAAACTCTAATAATGGATCTTTTTTAATTTGGTCAAGCTGTTGCAGAAATTTTACGGAATTGGATATATAAGGACCTTTATTGATCATGATACAATCTGACCTTAATCCCGTATAAGCATCAGTTAACTCGGCCCTTAGCGGTATTCCGGTCTTATTCATTTGATTAAGAATACTGGTTGCCCATATAACGGGGGCATGTGCTGCCCGGCAAATTTCCAAGATTCCTTCCTGAGCCTTTGCCAACTGTTCGTAGCCAATTTCAATCGCTAAATCTCCCCTAGCAATCATGACTCCAAACAGATCCAAATTTACCCCTTCAAGAACAATTTTGGTTAAAGACAAAAGGGCGTACTTTGTTTCTATTTTTGCAATGACACCGATTTTCCTCTCTGTATATTGATCCAAATACCCCTTCAATATTCGAATATCATTTGGATGATGGATAAATGAAATTCCGATTAAGTCAACAAATGGGATGATTTCAGCTAACATGGTAATATCCATTTTTGTAATAGCCGGAACACTTAAGAAAACCAATGAGTCTGGAAAATTAACCCCTCTATCTGGTTTAATCGTTTCTACGTTATTTCTAGTAAGGATAATCTCTACATCTAAATAATGATCATTCACTTCCAATACTACGCCGCAGATATTTCCATCATCAAAAAAGACCCTGTCTTTTGGTCTAACATTTCTTAATGCTTCCGGTAAGGTAATGCCAATAGAAGCTGGTTCCCCATTCATCGTTGGTTTTCCAAGATAATGATAGCTTTTATAAATACGTAAAATATCTCCCATTTTCACTTTAATTGTTACTGGTCCCTCCAATAGATTTGTTAGTTTGCTCTTCTTGTCAGGACTCAGTTCGACAATCGTTTCCCCATTTAAGATGGCCGATTTATTTAATTCAACTTTTAAGCATGCTGGGCTAACGATTTCTAGTATCGTGAAAAATCGTTTTCTTCCTTTAGCGTCAGTAAAATGAATAATCTGACCGGCAGCAGCATTCGTGAATTCATCGATATTTATTTTTATAACAAAACCATCTTTAATAGGATTCTCATGACTTTTTTGACTCATTAAATAACCCACTGCGGAGGTTTTTTTCGTATTGATTTTTAATGGAACTTTGATTTTCCTTAAATCACCAACGCGAATTTTAGGGCCTGGGAGGTCCATGTATATCTTGCATGTTCTATCTTGTGTTTCAAATCCCAGCTCTTCTTCTGCCGCACGAATGCCCTCAACCAACTTTTTCCATACAGAATGATCACGAGCTAAGTTTATTCTGGCAATAGTCATTCCAGCCCTTAGTAAATCTTTGAATATTTCCGGTGTGTCCAACATCGTTTTATCTAAAGTGACCATGATGGAGATGGGATCCTCTTCCGATTTTCCTAATAACTCCTGATTTCGCTGATTTTTAAGGTATACGGCATGTTCGATATCAATATAATGATCATTCTGCCGTTGATTTGGAGACAAATGGCTGATTATTTTATTCAAGGAATACAAAACATGGGGACTCATCATTTGTATAGATGAAAATCCTTCTTGTACTAAAAAAGAATCGAGTGCCGGATTTAAAAATCTTTGTAAGGCTAAAAACGCACATAAATTTTGCTTACTTGCATCCGTCATATCGATCTGGTGGCTATTAGAAAGATCAAATAAAGAATCTTCAATTTCATCGCGTAATTGAATAAGTTGATCAATCAATTCATTTTTATGGTTTGAAATTTTCTCCATACAGGTCACCTCATTTCATTAATTTATGCTTTTCTTTTTTAAAGGTGACCTTGGTTAGGAATGCTGAGATACGCAGAAACGCGGGGACGGTTCTGACGGCATGTTGCGTGGATATTCTTGTGAATCAAGATATTTTGAGGAGTGTCTGACACTTAGCACCAAAACTACATATTTTGACAAAAACCGGGTGGTCACAGTGACCAATGCATAATTTGGAAACACAAACAAAACCTAACAACAGTGGTAATTTATTTGGTGGTGTTTCAATGCAATTTTCTCGGGCCCAATTATTTTTCGTTCTTATCCTTTATATTGGCATTTCCAATCATGTGCTCATTTTGCCTCATTTGCTCACAACAGGAAAACGGGATGCATGGCTATGCTCATTGATTGCCTATGTTTTCTTACTGTTATGGGGAATGATCCTTTATTTGATTATGAAAAAAAATCATCAGCGCCTATGTCTTTATGACTGGATCAAAGCACGTACGGGGGCAGTGATTTCACGCTTTTTCATTGGCATCCTTACGGCTTATGTTTTTGCGATTAGTGCGATTTCTTTTTATGATTTAATTCAATCCATTAATATTTATTTTCTGCCGCGGACGCCATCCTTTATTGTGATGCTGCCTTTCCTGATGATTAGTGCTTGGTCAGCCTATAGCGGCTTAAAGTCGATTGTCTATGTTTCAGCGGTTTTATTACCGATTGTTTGGGCGCTGGGAATGTTCGTCGCTTTGTTTACTTTTCCAGAAAAAAATTATTCCTATCTTTTCCCTGTCCTGGTTAATGGCTACCCTCCCATAATAAAAGGGACAATCATCATTCTTGGGGGCAGCGCCGATTTACTTGTGCTGTTACTTCTTCAGCACCATTTAAAAAAATCGTTTTCGTTGATGAATATTTTCTCTCTGATCACGATTTTAGTAGGTCTTATTCTTGGCCCTACTACGGGGACCTTGTCTTCATTCGGACCGGCATTGGCAGCTGATATGCGGTTCCCCGCCTTTGAACAATGGCGTCTCATCACCTTAGGGGAATATATTTCCCATGTTGACTTCTTGGCGATGTTTCAATTATTAAGCGGTGAGATCATCCGAATTTCATTAGGTCTTTACCTGCTTTCGGATATGATTAAAGGCCACCTACAAGTCTCGAAAAAGAAGCATGTGTTTGTCGCCGCTTCCCTACTTTTAGGATTATTGACCTTAATTCCGTTAAGTGATATGTGGGTGCAAACCCTCATCGGAAGATACTTTTATCCAACCGCTATGATAAATGCTGCGGCCATTTCATTGGCATTATTGATCATCAGCTATTTGCCAATGAAGAAAGGAAACCAAAACATATGAACCTGAAACAATTAGACCAACTTTTAGCAAAGGAAACGTTGACTTGCGATGAGATAAAAAGCTTTTTTCGCCATTATGCAGATATTGAATTTATTCCAATTGAAAATGACGATCATCTCCAAGCGTTTTACTGCAAAGGGATGCTTGATTCCACACAGTTAAATGAGTATTTTAACCGCATACTTTTAAGTATAGGGAGAGAAGAACCACGTCGTCGTTCTGAATTGCTGCCTCCTGTTCAGCATATTAAAAGCATGAATGAAATGGTCAATCTTGTGTTTTCAGGTTCGCTGATTGTATTTAGGGAGGGGACACCATTTTTTCATGTGTTTGATATAAGCAAGGTACCACATCGAGATCCGCAGGAATCGAATACAGAGGTTTCAATTAAGGGACCGAAGGATAGTTTTACCGAGGAGATGAATGTAAACATCTCCTTGATCCGGAAACGAATGAAATCCGAACAACTTTATTGCGAAGCCTTTACCATAGGTTCGCTGAGTAAAACCGAGGTATCTCTGCTTTATTTAAATGACAAAGCCAATCAGGAGATTATTGAAGAAGTCAGGAAGCGACTCGCCGACTTTCAAGGAGAAAGCGTTATAAGCAGTGGTCAATTGGAGCAATGGCTTGCCGATCGCTCGTTTTCTTTATTTCCCTTACTCGATTATGTGACACGTCCAGATTTTGTCATTGAAAGCATGCTGCGCGGACGATTTATTATCATTGTGAATGGGTCACCCTCTGTATTAATTGGGCCCATCAATGTTTTTGAGCTAATTAAATCGCCTGAAGATGTTCATTTTCCTTACTATCTGGTTTGGTTTGAACGTTTTATTCGGATTGTCGGCTTAGTCATAGCCATTTTTCTGCCGGGACTTTGGGTGTCACTGGCTTCGGTCAATATGGACCAGCTGCCGTTTTCCCTATTAGCCACTGTTGTTGTCTCACGTGAAGGATTGCCTTTACCCGTCGGTCTGGAAGCGATTTTTATTCTTGGGTTGTTTGAGGTGTTAAGAGAAGCGGGAATTCGCATGCCGACCGTACTGGGTCAAACGGTTTCAATTGTCGGCGGGCTCATTATCGGTGAGGCTGCCATTCAAGCAGGGCTTGCTTCCCCAACGATGATTGTTGTCATTGCGTTAACAGCAGTCGCGAGCTACACGCTTGTGAATCAATCTTTAGTCGGAACCGTGAGTATCCTCCGCCTCTATACCCTATTATTATCTATTTTTTTAGGGGTGTATGGGCTTTTTATTGGATTCCTTAGCATTCTTATTTATCTTTCTCAATTGGAGTCATTTAAAATCGCTTATCTCGAACCCATTGCCTCGTTAACATTCAAAGAATATTTAGCAGCTTTATTTGTGGATCCATTTGATCGAAAAAAATTTGGCATTTCATTTATTCAGAAGCGGAGAAAATAGTATGAAACAAACATCCATCATGCTTTTTTGTACCATTCTTTTTCTTTGTCTATCGCTTGTAACAGGCTGTGACCATGATATCGGCAGCATCGAAAATCAAAACTTTGGCACCGCCATCGGTGTCGACTATCAAGATGGGGAATATTATGTCTATATTCAAATGATAGGCTTGAGCTCTGTTGCAAAAAGTGCAGACGGTGAAAAAGCGCCGGCAGAGGTTTATGTGTCCAAGACGAACGGGGAAACATTTATCGATGCGTTTTTTAAAGCTTATCATACCGCGCAGGAACGAATTCTATGGGCACATGTCACGGCCATTGTTGTAAGCGAAGCCGCGCTGGAAAAAGGAATGGACAGTATCTTTGATGGATTAACGCGTTATTATGAGTTCCGGCCAACACCATGGATGTTCGCAACCAAAAGTTCCATGGTCGATATCCTTTCTTCTACTGGATTTTTTAATCAAAGCTCATTAAAAACGATTTTGCACAACCCGAAAAATTCATATGAACAAAGCTCGACGATCAGGCCTGTAAAACTAAACCAATTTGCTCGGGACTTTTTTGAACCTGGACGCACCACTTATATTCCTTCACTCAAGCTTGATGACACACAATGGAAGAAAAATAAAAAGAATGAGATAAAATTAGCTATCGATGGTGCGTTTTTTCTAAGTAATCAAAAGTACAAAGGCTATTTTCCCTATGAAAAATTAAAAGGGATGCGTTGGCTGAATCCTAAAACGGAACGTGCTTCTATCCTATTACCAAATAAACAAAAACCTGAATTTCTTGCGGTGCTTGAAGACCAAATGGTAAAAATCCAACCCGAAAAACAAAACGGAAACGTTCGCTTTACTATCCTCTACCTTGCCAATGGGATTATAAGTAATCGCATGAAGAACAACACGATCAACGCTACTGCCATGGAGGATTACGTAAAAAAAGGGATCATTTCTGAAGTGAGGCAATTATATCAATTGGGATTAGAACATGACATTGATTTTTTGAACTTAGAGCACCAGCTGTACAGATACTATCATTCGGATTGGAAACAGTTAAAAGCTCAGGATACCAAGCTCCGTGAAGATAGCTTAAAGTCCATTGAAGCGCATATCTCGCTAGAACATTCAGGTTCATTTAAAAACCGGAAAATTACAATTAAGGAATGATTGTTGTTGGGGCAAGGCTGGTCTTCTTGAGGTTTCCAATGAAAGCGAGAGGTCTAGTGTGTGAGCCTCTGTCACAGTGGTTCAATCCTTTTCTTTTATATAATTAAACTACCTATAGGTTTCAAATTAAGGGAATATTAAAAAAAGGTACTATTTTATCATTCAATTTTTGTCACATGAACTTTCTAAAATCGAAAAAACCATCCGAAGATTTTATAAATCTAAGGATGGTTTTTTTAAACTTTGTCGCGGGATAAGAGCGAAGGTACCGCAACCCAATATACTTGATAAAGGGCAGACACTAAGCATCCGACAATTCACGTTTAGTGGGTCGAGGTGCCGTCCCCGTGTACTTAATACTTAAACTGAGAAACAGCTCCATATAATTCATCTGCCATAGTGGAAAGTTTCTTTGCGGAGGTTGAAATTTCCTCCAAGGAAGCAATTTGTTCTTCAGTTGAGGCTGCTACCTCTTCTGAAGTAGCTGCATTTTCTTGAGCAATGGCGGAAAGCTCATTAGCAATGCCGGTTACCTCTTGAACGGCAGCTGCCATTTGTTCGGCTGCTGCTGAAACCTCTTGCATTTGTGGAGCCATTTCTTTAGTAGAATGAATAATTTTATTAAATTTATCGATGGCATCCCGAGAAATCTGGACGCCGCTTTGAACATCTGACATCACTTGTGTCATTATATTGAAGGACTTTTCCGTATCGTGTTGAATTCTCTCAATAATTGAATAGATTTCTTTTGCGTAATGCTGGGATTGTTCTGCTAGTTTACGAACTTCATCAGCGACTACCGTAAAGCCTTTTCCATGTTCACCTGCACGGGCTGCCTCAATCGCTGCATTTAATGCAAGTAAATTCGTTTGATCGGCAATGCCGGTAATGACATCGACAATTGAATTCACTTCCTTTGAACGTTCATTTAACGTTTTAATCACAAGGTTCGATTGAGTCACTGTCTCATAAATCGATTGCATTTGATTTACGGTATCCTGTACCGCTTTACCTCCATCCTCCGCATATTGTGAAGCATGATGGGAAAGCTCTGATACCTTCGCCGAGTTTTCAGCGATTCTCATGACACCTTGTGAAACTTCATGTAAGGATTGTGTGTTTTCTTCCATCTTATATGTTTGTTTTTCGGCACTGGACGAAACCTCTTGAATCGCTGTAGCCACCTGTTCAGATGTTATGCCTGTTTGGTAAGCATTGGTAGACAATTCCTCTGAAGCATCCGTCACATGCATGGCGCTCTTTTCTATTTTTTGCACGAGATTCCGAAGGCTGCCCTGCATTTCATTAAACGCATGACCTAACGCTCCAATTTCATCATTCGTTTTGATATCAATTGGTTCGGTTAAATCTCCCTGACTGATGGTAATTGCTTTTTCCTTAATCGCATTGAGTGGTCGAATAATCGATTTTATAATAAATAGAACAGCTAACGAACCAATTAAGACAGAGGCGATCATGACGATGATCGTCGTTTTGAGAATGGTGGCAGCACGCTCACTAATTTCTTTGGAGACGAGGTTTCCTCCCAATTTCCAGCCTGTTAGATCATTCGTCATAAAACTCATGATTTTCTGTTCACCGTTTAAAGTATATGTAAACTCCCCTTTTTCTTTTTCATATAGTTTATTGTAAAACTCTTCGGCTGCTTCAATTCCTCCAGCATTTTCAGGGTGAGAAATAAATTTTTTATTTCCGTCTAATAGAAGTGCGTAGCCGCCTTCCCCAATTTTCACTTGGTTAGTTAAGTCCTGCAAGTACTTTAAATCAATATCGACCGCCATCACGCCCGAGCCATCCGCAGTGGCTTTTGAAATAGTCACGACCATTCCGTCCGTACTGGCTGAAATATATGGCGGCGAGATCACCGCTTCACCTCTCTGAACCATAGACTCTTGATACCAAGGTCGTTTTCTTGGATCATAATCAGCGTCCATCGCCACATTAGGTTCTTGAATAAATTCCCCTTTTTCATTACCTACATAGATGTTAGTAACCTCCGGATGGGTTTGGATATATTGATCAAATTTCAGCCGTAAGTCCGTTACATTGGTTTCCTGATCGAGTTGAGAAGCACTAATTTGCGAAAAGTGCTCGACGTTTTGAATTTTAGATTCCATTTCATTATTTATTGTAGTATTTAATAAATTTAAATAGTCATCGATTCCCGCCAATACTTCACGTTCAACTGTATCTTTGGCGGTTGTAAAAGATAAAACACCTACAATGAGAATGGGAATAATTAAAATAAGGGCAAAAGCTAACGTTAATTTCGTTCTAATATGGTTGATTTTACTAAAGAATGTTTTCATCTTGTTGTCCTCTTCTTTTTAACTTATTTACTAGAATATGTATAAAATGTGGGTATTGATTAAGTGATTTTTTATAACAAACGTTAAAGATCTAAAAGATTTACAAAATCTCACACCCTTCCTTTTACCTATAAAAAACAGTAATAAACTCCAATAAATATAGACCTTTTTATCTATCTATATATGAATCATATATATTTTGTCTAATAAGTTCAATAGGAAACAGTGACGGGTCGTGGGGACAGGTACCCAGTGATCAAAGAAGCACCGGAACGGAGCTGACGTTTCTTTTTGCGTGGAATATTCATGTGAAATAAGATAATTCGAGGAGTGTCTGGCACTTAGCAATTAGGACAGTTTTCTGGTTGCCAAAGAAAAAAATACTAAAATTAAAAAATAGGTGATCATAGTGCAGTAGAACACTTTGACCACCTATTTCAATTCATTCATCTCCCTTTTTTCCGTTCGGATATTTTCATTAAACATAAATAATGATAGGCCAAATTATAAACCGAAACGCATTAATACCATGAAAATAAAAATCAATAGCATGAATAATAATTCAATCATGATGAAAAGTTTTATTTTTGATAACTGTTTTGTGAATTCTGGTGTTTCTGGGAGAATGTATTTAAGTTTGCGCTCTGCGGGATTGATCACTCCCACCCCCCAATAAAGAAGCAAGCATGTAAACACTATTGAAGCAATCCAAGTCCACCCATAAGGTGTGGAAAGTTGGTCCAAGACCCCAGTAGCAATGCCAAGGATGATCCCTGAGATGATCGTCAAGATACTGACTGGAAATAATACGCGGCCAGCGCGTTTGCCAAGTGGTTCCATCACTGCGAATTGATACCGTGGTTCGAGACTTGAAATGACCGGCATCAGGATGAAATCCGCAAATAAAACGGAACCAAACCAGAAGATACTACACAAAACATGAAATACCAGCAATACGATCAACATTAGAGTCACCTCCAAAATAGGAATTAACATAGAACGCTCTGACCTTAAGGGGGATGATTGTTCAGATTTTCCGGCTTTAACAGCTATTAGACTATAAAATGATTAGACATATTTCGTAGGAGAACAACTACATTACCAATATATGCTCCAGTAACTTCATAACATACCATTTAAGACATATGTTTATTATCAATACAGATGTAAATTTCGACAAACTTTTAGCGGTCACAGTGATCGACTAAAGCGGAAATCATACTATAAATTTCCAACTATAATCTGTTAAAATGTAAACTAGAGGATTGTAATTGGTGTTCTCACAAACAGAATCCTTATTCGACCTGAAATCATTTGAATTTCCGTGGGTGATCATTTGAAAATTTCAATAGAAGAAATAAACAAAGAACTAGCAGAAGAAATTATCATTCGGTGTCATGAGGTAGATGATGAAATTTCCGAAATTGTCAGCAAGCTGAAGACGGAGGACCTCCTTTTACTAGGATATCAGAATGATAAAGTTCATCGTATCAAGCTTAGTGATATCTATTATTTCGAAGCAGTGGATGGAAAGGTTTTTATTTACTGTAATGACAACGTCTTTGAGGTAAAACAAAAGCTCTATGAGTTAGAGGAATTATGTAAGGAAAAGAACTGTTTTCGTGCCTCCAAATCAACGATTTTGAATATAGCCAAAATATCATCTGTTTATCCGACCATAAGTGGACGATTCGAAGCGGTGCTGGATAACGGGGAACGTGCTGTTATATCAAGGCAGTATGTGCCTGTCCTAAAAAATATGCTTGGATTGTAAGAGGGGGATAATATGAAGACGACCACATTTGCACAAAAGATGATAAAGGACTTCTTGATCATCTTCGCATGCATTATCATTATGATTACTTTTTTGCGGCAAATCTATTATCCCCATATGGCCTTTGATTTAGAGTCGATTTATATCATTATGGCATTTTCCTTTTTAAGTGCATTAATGGGATTTATTTTATATTCTCCTAATGATAGAAGTGAGAAGAACATGCGAATTCGAATGGGGATTCATTTTTTCACGTTGGAGATTCTCTTAATTGCTCTTGGGAGCGTGTTTGAAATTGTGAATAATGTGTTAGATGGAATCATCATGGCAGGGCAAATTGCCGTTATCTATATTTTCGTTCGTCTGTTGTCATGGCAAAAGGATAAAAAAGAAGCCCAAAAAATCAACGAAAAACTAAAGGCATTTAGGAAAAATGTTTAGGTGTAGTCAATAAAATCACGTGCAGCAGTTGTCTGCAACAGATTATTTTTGCGGTAAGCGATACAGCTTACCGCTCTTTTTTGCATCTTATTTGCTTCTGGATACAACTTACTGTTTTTCTATATACTTCTTTTCAGCCATTTATTATGCTGAGTTCATAATATGTGATTCGAATGAAAAGGGGTATTTCTATGGGGATTTTACTTTTATTAATTGCATTGATTTTCGAGGTTGCTTTTGCCATCTATTGTGTGAGAACGAAACAAAACCATACAAAGTTAAAGAATTGGATTCGGATTGGTATTTTTATAGTCTTTGTCATTCTCACACTTTCATCGGTGATTGTGTGGAGCTTCCGCTGGTTTATGCTGGCCATCCTGCTTTTCCTATTAGCCTTAAAGGGAACCGTTTCCCTTATTCGTAACAAAACAACTATCCGAAAATACAAAACTTCTTCTATTGTGTGGAAATCCATTTTAATGATATTGGCATTTGTATTCGCACTGGCACCTGCCGTTGTTTTTCCGCAGCATCAATCACCAAAAGTGACAGGTAAGTATGAAGTGGCAACAGCAACTTACACCTATGAGGACAAAAACCGTATGGAGGAATTTACCGACATGGGGAAAAACCGATTGGTTAATGTAGAGTTTTGGTAT
Organism: Niallia oryzisoli; assembly: GCF_036670025.1. NCBI lineage: Bacteria > Bacillati > Bacillota > Bacilli > Caryophanales > Bacillaceae > Niallia > Niallia oryzisoli. The sequence continues at coordinate 5,111,254 of NZ_CP137640.1, forward strand.
CCCGAAAAGGCAGATGGAACATACCCATTAGTGGTGTTCTCACATGGCGGATATGGGATTAAGGCAAGCAATACCTCTACCTATACAGAACTTGCAAGCCATGGCTATGTAGTCGTTTCCATTGATCATACGTATCATTCCTTTTATACTCGTTCAGAGGATGGAACAGTTGCTTTGATCAATACAGATTATAACCGTGAAATAAATAATCTTAATAAAGAGGGCTTTTACACGAGGGAAGAAGAATTTAGTCTCATTCAAAAATGGATGAAACTGCGAACAGACGATATGAATTTTGTCCTTGATACGATCCTTCAAAAAGCCAAAAGTGACAAAGACCCCGTTTATCAACATATCGATACTGAAAAAATCGGTGTGTTCGGGCACTCCATGGGAGGTGCAGCAAGTGTTTGGCTAGGCAGAGAGCGTAATGACATACGTGCAGTTGTAAATATAGATGCTCCGTTCTTTAGTGAGCTTGGTTATAACAAAGAAATGGGTGATTTTACAGCAAGCAGTGAAGACTACACAACTCCGCTTCTTAACATTTATTCTGATGATGTTTGGAACCAGCTTGATAACAACTCGACTTATGCAGCGAACAAACTCAATAATGAACACTTCAAAGATGCCTATACGGTTCATTTTCAAGGGGCAAAACATCTAAGCTTGACCGATTTACCGCTATTCTCTCCTATACTTGCAAATGTGCTGCAAGCCGGAAAAGCTGAGATTGATCCTTATTATTGTGTTGAAACGGAAAATGAACTCATTCTTAGATTTTTTGATTATGAGTTAAAAGGGATTGGGGATTTTTCTCCGGAAGAAACTTATTGATTTTTTTCAATATCCAAGGGTAAAGCTTATTTAATGGACAATAAGAGATGCTAAGGATGAGGAAAGGTTCATAGAGCTCCTCTAAAGGACAAAAGAGATGCTCAGGAATAAAAAACGTCTTATAAGCCCTTCTAAATGAAAAAAAAGTGTCTACAAGTTCATTTTTCATGACCTGTAGACACATTTTAATGGATGCCATAATAAGCTCCACCTTCTTTCTCTATAACGCTTACGAGGTTAGCTGACGGATTCGGGCCAGAGTAGCCCTACCTATATAAAGGATTCACCCCATGGATTCTAATGAATCCAGATGGTTCCCCCGCACACTATGGTTTCGGCGATTTAGAATTTGGAAACTTTTTTAGTTGGTATTGGGTAAGTAAAAAGGTTTGGTCTCTTTTAAGAAACTTTAGAGCTTACATAAGCTTCTTCGATGAGTTTCGAATCAAAGTCGTTATAGTAGATGACCTCACTAAGGACTTTGCTTCCCTTTATTTTCTTAAAAGATTCTTTTGCCTCTTCTTGATTATCAAATTCAAACATTTGAATATCATTTTTTCCATACACAGTAATAACCCACATTATTAAAGTTCCCTCGCTTTTATTATTGATTTCAAAAAATATAATCCCAACGCCATATCGCCTAAACAATCAATACTTACTATCTTTTCACTAAACGCTGCTTTTATCTTCCCCTTTCATAAACGAAATTTGCATGTAGGTCGCCTGTTTTTTCCAAAACAAGCTTACCTTCCACATATGATATTGTACATCATTTTGATTGTCAAATATTAAAAAAATTGTGACAATTTTATGACACAAATTACAATGAGGCTTACCCCTCTTCGCACTCAATTAAAAAAAATAAAAACTTCATTCAAATTCTTCCTTTACTACAGTATCAAAACCATACACCATACTAAATTCTATGACACATTTGTAGAACAATTTATGTGAAACAAGATTTTTCGGGGCGTCACAGTGACCAATAAAATCCGTATTTACATCGAAGCGGATTTTGGAAACTTTTTTACATATTCCTTTAATTCACGGGTAATCGCCTTAGCAGCCGACTGATCGTTCTGTAACTGAATTCCCCCAACACAAGATGCTAAACAACTTTTTTTCCATCGAACATTGCCAGTTATTTTAAATTGATTTCCGTTTAATCCAAAAGTAATATGTATAGTCCTGAATAAAGGCAAGTCTTTTGTAGACGTTACCTTCATGCCATTTGGACTTAAATCTAATATACTGCCATCTATCTTTTCTTGGTTAGTTTGTAATATACAATAAATCGGTTTTTCAAATTGATATCTAAATGGTTCATTTCTCTTATATCTCATTTGTCGCAACTCCCCTTTCCGTTGAATGATTCAATTCAATGATTACTTGTTGTGTCCATTTCAAAGCATTCAAATATATTTCAAAAAGATCCTGCTCTTCTATACCAATTTTTTCGCAAAGTTTTGCAATTTCTGTCCAGACACCTTTTTCAAGTAGGATAACTAGGTCAAGGACATCCTTATACAGTGTGGGATTGCCTATTAATGTTTCTTTTATTTCTTTATCTAAAGGTAATTGATTAATGATTTCTTCAAGCGGCTGTTTTAAAAGTGTATCAATTAACGAAAATATTCCAGTCAAAAAGTAACTCGAGCTTTCATTTCGCTTTCCAATTTTATCAGCAATGAGTTCACAAGCTTTTGCTCTTACCATACTCATTTTGGTGATCTCATTTTGAATTTGGTTTGCTTCTCTGATGGTCTCACGAATAAACATCATACTAATCCACTTTTTTAATTCTTTTAACCCTAGCATCACAATTGCCTGTTTGATCGATTTGATTTCCTTTACTCTGCGAAACACAGGGGAATTAATTAATTTTAGTAATTTGTAAGAAATAGTTACATCTCTCTCAATATTATTGACAATTTTATTAAAATCAACTTCAGGCTGAGATAGTTCGCCTATAATTAAAAATAAGTTATTCTTTTGAATGCTCAAATCATTGGTTGAAATAATCATAGGTTTACAAAAAAAGTAACCTTGGAAGAATGTATACCCATCCTTAAGACACTGTTCATATTCTTCTCTTGTTTCAACTTTTTCTGCTAAAAGCTCTACACTATACGTCTTAAGTAAACTTATTATTTTAATTTGTTGGTCTCTTGGAGTTTTTTGAATATCTATTTTTACAAAATCAACTAAATTCATAACAGTATGAAAATATGGTTCGTGCCCCTCCAACTCAAAATCATCTAACGCAATTTTATATCCTTGTATCTTTAGTTTCCTCAATAGATCTATAAATTCATCAGTTAATTTAACAGTTTCCAATATTTCAATCACAATCGTCGCCGGGTCAAAGTATGATTGTATTTCTTTTGCTAATAACGTATCAGTAAAGTTAATAAAACAAGGCTTACCTTCTGACAAATCTTCTATACCTATTTGTACAAAACTATTAATTACATCTAATGTAGCTTGATCATTACTCAGTAATGAAAAATTCTTTTCTTTATTGCTTCGATGAAGTAGTTCGTAGGCATGAACTTCTTGATTTTCATCTAAAATTGGCTGTCTAGCTATAAATATTTCCAAAGCAGCTCCTCCCTTTTTAATTTAACAATTAATCTACCAAAAGACCTATTATCCTTTTTAATTAGGTATTATATACTATTTTACACAAAAAATTTGTAGAATACTAACGTTGGAAAATAATGATTTTTGTCGAATACCTTTCGGGGCATCACAGTGACCTTACCTCTTTCAATCCATAGATACTTTACTTTAAATCAATACGTGATTAATATTTTTGGAATATTATAGAATGAATCGTCTATTTTTGGGCTATTTCCTCGGAAATTGACGATATGATTATTTTTTGGAGGAGCTTGCATGAGGAAAAAATGGAGTAAAAGAATGTCACGGGTCACCCTGTCATTGGCTTTGGCAGGCAGTTTGATTTCCCCAAGTATCACTTCGGCATTGGGCGGATATGATTTGAACTCTGTGGTCGTCCAAACACCAATCAATGAGTATCAAGCTGACCTCGCACCTGGTGTGAAGGAAAAGCACTACAGTTTTGAGGGAAAGGATGGAAAAAAGATTGAGAGTTTTGTAGTCGATGTAGATCTACAAAATCCTAGTGTCTCCATTGAAGCAGGTACACCGAATGACGGTACTAGGTTCGGACTTCAGCCCGTCAGGCAGCAAGCAAAGGCAGCTAATTCCGAGAATCATACCGTAGTGGCTGCTGTGAATGCTGATTTTTACAATATGGCCACAGGGGAACCGCTAGGTATTGTTTACAAAGATGGACAAGCAGTTAAAGCTCAGAATGGAACGAACTGGAGATTCTTTGGGATAAAAAAATCCGGCGAAGCCATCATTGGTGACGCAACCGAATATGAGGGAATAAAAGATCAATTGCAAGAAGCGCTGGGCGGCAATGCCATTCTCGTAAAAAATGGGCAAATCTATCAAACTCCTCAAACAGGAGCGGATAAAGAACCCCGGACAGCTGTTGGGATTAAAGCAGATGGCGATGTATTTTTTGTCGTTATTGATGGCAGACAAGAGCCTTATTCAGCTGGAATTTCCATGCCGGATTTAGCACAGCTAATGATTGACATGGGGGCGGTAAATGCTTTAAACCTTGACGGAGGAGGTTCTTCCACCTTCACAACTCGTGAATTAGGCGGTGATAATCTAGAGGTAGACAATCAACCTTCTGACCGTTCAGAGAGAAGTGTAGCCAATACTTGGCTGATTGTTTCAAAAGAGCCATCCGATCATCAATTTCATTCCGCACATATTGAACCTTATGACCAATCCTTTATCCCCGGCTCATCGATTTCATTTACAGCTAAAGGAAGGGACAAATCGATGGCTTCCGCAGGATTACCTGCAGACGGATTCTTCTTGTGGGAATTATCGGATTCATCCTTTGGCACGATTGATGAAAATGGAAAATTTATATCAAACGGTAAAACGGGTGAATTGCAAGTTATTTTAAAATATCAGGGCAATGAGGTTGGAAAAAGCATCATCGAAATAGCTCAACCGGATGAGATATATTTCACCGCACCTGAATTAACCGTAGCTAAAAACAGCGAAGCAAACTTAAACTTAATCACCAAATTTGAAAAAAGAAATGTAAACTGGAGTTTACAGGATATTGAGTTTGAAATCCCTGAAGGAATGGGAACCATTGATGAATCTGGTATACTCCACACAGGTGATAAAATCGTATCAGGGACAATTACCGCTCGCTTAAAAGGAACAAGTCTTACAGCCCAAATAAAGGTGTCGGTTGGAAAGCTCCCTGAAGTTTTATTTAATTTTGAAAATGCGCTTGGAGGCTGGAAAACCTCTACTGCCGGCCGCGGTGAAAAAGTGGCACTTAGTTTATCTTCCTATCCTGCACCCGTCAGATTTGGCAGTCAGTCATTAAAGCTGGATTTTGATTTGACCAATGCACAGACCGGTACCACACTTGGAGCCTATGCAGGACCGGGTACAAACACGCCGATCCCTGATAACCCATCAAGCATAGGGATGTGGGTATATGCCACTCCTGAAGCTCAAGGTTATTGGCTGAGAATGCTGATTGTCGATGGAAATAACAAAAGTCAGACCCTTAACCTTACATTGGAAAAACCAGGGATTGATTGGACAGGCTGGAAATACATTGAAGCCGAAATACCAGCTTCCTTCACAGGACCGTTCAAACTATCTGCTACACAAACCATTAGATTAATGTCTACAAGATCTGGAATTACCGGACCGATGACGAAAGGATCCATCTATATTGATAATATCAGAGCCGTATATGGCGAAAAAGTGGATGACTTAAACCCGCCAGAAATTCAATCAATTAACGTAGACGGGAAAGATTTTGCTACAAATGCCGTAAATATTAGAGCTAACGTAAATGAATTTGAAAACGATCCATTTAAGACTGGAATTGATTGGGAAAAAATAAGGATTTTCATTGATGGCAAAGACTACTCCCAGTCTGAAGGACATTTTTCATACGATATGGATGGGTATATTTCATTAAACGGATTAACCTTTGCAGATGGAACACATCAAGTAACACTTATGGTCCCTGACAAATTGGGAAACCAAGCCATCGAAACTGTCTATTTTACGGTTAACACCGGTTCAGCAAAGATGGAAATAACCCATGTGCAAGAGCAAGCATTGCTTGGCGATGTGTTCAGTTTGGTCGTCAAAGCCAGCAACCTATCTGAAATCTCAGGTTCAAAGCTTAAAATGCAAATCGATAAAAATTATCCCGTGGAAGATGTTACTTTTTCCAATGGATTCCAAACTAGCACCTATAGCTATGATGCCAGCACAGGAACACTTACTATGAATCTTGTGAATAACGGGGAAACGGCTGCGGAAGCAGACGCTGCAACCATTCAGCTTCGAATTCCTGCATCGACAAAGGAAGGCAGTAAGTTGACCTATGAAATGACAGAAGCTAGCTTACAATTCCATACCCCTATAGGTGAGAGCTTTGTTCCAACGTACTCCATGAAAACAGCAAGTGTTGACGTGGCGGGTGCTTTTGATTTAACGACAGAGCCAATCCTAATTGGCAAGCCTGCAGTAATGACTGTTAAAAATACCCAAAATGAAGTAGTCAGTGATGCTGAAGTTTTCGCGTTAATCGATGGCAATACCCAGCCTATTTTACTTGGCAAAACGGACGACAAAGGTTCTCTTACTGTCGAATCCATCACAAATGAAGTGAAGAAAATAGCTTTATATACTGTCAAGGATGGAAAGTATTCATTCAAAGTGAACACGCAAACCTACCCAGCTCTTGCAGCGGAGACAGAAATAAAAAATATCATTTCTACGCCAACCGGAGATCCTTATAAAGAAAAAGGCTTCACCTGGATGTCTAGTCCTTTAGCAAAAGAGAATACGGTGATCCAGTTAGCCCGAAAAAAGGATTATGAAAAGAAAGGCAATAAATCATTGGAAACCGTTACCGGATCATCTACTAACCAAGTATTCTCTGGTGAGCAGGATATAACGAAAAACGGAATCGTTCGCGTAAATGAAGTAACAGCAAAAAAATTACAGCAAGGCACAACCTATGTGTATCGTGTAGGTGATGGAGAAAACTGGTCTGAGCTTCTTGAATTCTCTACCTTACAAAGAAAGCAAAGTTTTGAATTTGCTATTTTAGGTGATACTCAATCGCCTTCTGATTTGAGTGACTTTGAAAAAATACTAGGGGATTTAGATAAAAAAGACTTATCGTTCATGATCCATGTCGGAGATGTAATTGATGAATCCTCTAAATTTAATCAATGGGATGCTACATTGGGTATCATGAGCCAATTCAATCAGATTCGTTCAACCGATCTTGTCGCGGCTCTTGGAAATCATGAATATATGGGAGATGCGGATGGACATCTGGCAAAAGCTATTTTCAACGCTCCTGACAATGGGCCTGACGCAGACAAAGGCGGTACGTATTCCGTTGATTACAATAACATGCACATTAGCGTATTAGGTTACACCGATAATGCTGAGATTTTGAACAAGCAGCTGGAGTGGCTAAAGCAGGATGTCCAAAATTCAGACAAGCCTTGGAAAATCCTTGTGACACATAAACCTCCTTATTACACAAACCCAAGTGGTGGTAATGCCTTAATGAAAGAAAAGCTGCCGCCAGTTGTCGATGAATTAGGAATTGATATCGTCTTCTCTGGACATGATCATTCCTACGGAAGAACGAAAAAATTGAAAGCCGAAAAAGAAGATCCAAACGGAACCGTATATGTGATTGTCGGTACAACAGGTAAAAAACATTACGATGCCGTAACTGATGAAAAATTCGACTATGTCAATACGGATAACATTGCCGTATCCATTCAGGCAAAGGTTGACAAAGACCAAATTACCTTCACAACCATTACTTCTGACGGTGAAATCATTGATGAATTTACTGTTGTAAATCCTGATTATCACGAAGAAGAGGAAGAAGTTCAAGAATAGAAAAAAAGTGTCAGGCACTTTCTCCAGTGTGCCTGGCACTTTTTTTAACATTGATAATAAAGTGTTTTTTTCTCATTGATCTTGGAAACGCAGGGACGGTTCTTTTGTTTATAGAAGTCCTGAATAAATTCCTCTCCTTATAGCATTCCCTTTCAATGAAACGCGAGAACCGTCAACCGTCTAAAATTTACCATCATAGATTTTAACTTAAAGCGTGTTCCTATATCGTTATACGTTCCTTTGATAATGACTGATCGGACGTGGCAACTGAACCCAAATCCCACCCCTTTTCTTTAAAGATGCTTGAAGCTATGGCTAGTTGCAAAAGACCAGCGCTGCTTGGGTATAATAGGTCATTTTTAAACATGGATTCGAGTTTGTCTAGTTTAACTGATTTAATCACTGCGCCTTCAAAGTTTTTTTCAAAGGTATTTTTGGAAAAATCCTGATCATCGACAACTAATAAAAACGAAAGTTCTGGCCTTAAGGTTGTTAGATCTGTCGTGTTTCCTAAAAACTCGATTTTTGCTTTCTTATCTGCTAGTAATTTTTCCAATTGTTCAATAACTGGATTTCGATAAATGATTTCGTTGCCGTCATGGCCCATTTCATTGTCTTCAAAATCACGGCCATTGTATAATTCCTCCAATAATTCCCTAAACAAAGCCAGTTGAATATCAAAATTTTCCTCAATCACATGTTCATTATGCATATCTTCTTTTTCAAAAATTTCAAAACCCCCAGCAGGGATGATATGCCAATAATTTGGCTTTAATGCAACTTCCTCTGACCTTTTTATAATTGGCACTTTATAACATTGAGACCTCTCATCCCAATAGATAATCATCATTTGCACACTCATTAAAGCGTGACGGTTTTTCCCTTTTATAATAACATCTTGAACTGATTGTCCTATATGTATTTTATTTCGATATGGCAAATTGTTTAAAATCTCTTCCACAGAAGCGTCTGCAATGCTTCTGTTTTCTTTATATAACTGATACATTTCATATTCAAGAATATGACTAGTTATCACCGTATGTCTATATTGACAAATATTTGCCGTAAAAGACGAGATTTGTCCCTCATGATTAACTTCATATTCATCCAATTCAAAACCAATTAAGTTTGGTTTCTTAATTTTAGAGCTCATGATATTGTAATACTTCATTTGTGTTTTATCTGGTCTATATTCTGGAATTTCTACACTTTTTAACATACTAAAATGATGTAGATCATCCTTAACAAAAGGATATTCAATATTCCCGTCGGATGGATGTGCGACTACCATATGATTACGTCCGAATAAATGAACAATCGGTTGATCCCCATAAATCTTAGTTAATATTTTACTTTGCCACCTTACATATTCCAATGAGCTAATCGTGCTATTATACTTACTTCTAGCATTTTCATATCGCTTTTCTTTTGAAACTTTTTCTTTTACATAATCAATGACTTTTTTCAATAAATCTGGACCAAAGTATTTACTTATTAATTTATTCACAAATAATAGGGATGATGGCACTATTATTAACCACCATAAGATTGGACCCAGAATAGGATGAATACCCAGAATAAAATTCGTAAATTCCCCTATTACTGGTACTTGCGAGATTGCATTTGTAACAGTATTCATAACAATTTAAATTTCCCTTCCTTAACATATTAAACTATAAATTATTTAACTCCTTTATTATTACGTTAAAATAGTTTATTGACTATAGGAATAATAATAAAAATTTTAAAAATGAAGTTGCATTTTATCCCTGGATGGTTCCTGGCACCCGATTTTTCTTAAAACCCTTGTACAGTCACACACCTACTGAAACACCAGGATGGATCTCGTGATCAAAATCTATTTCAAAGGAAATAAGCACCTTCCATGGGCCTACTTTCAACTTAAAATACGAAGCTTAAATCCAATCCACCAGGGTGAAACGCCGGAACAGTCCCGACGTTAACAATGATCATCATCTTTAGGCCCCTATACTACCTGTTTTGTGATTACCGAGTATTTTATATTTACGATATTTTGACTTAGAAATATTGTTTTAATAAGTGGGTACATTAAAAGTACTAATAGATAAAGGAGTAGACCAAATGGGAATATTCAGCGGTGGAGCTAAAACAAATAAGCAAGTGTCAGAAATAGAGTATTCATGGAAGAGTAACTTTCTAAAAATAAATGGTAAATTTCTTGAAACAGGAGGCTTAATTGGTACGATTCGTGTACCACTAGAAGCTATAGAAACAGTTGTCATTGAAACCTTAGAACCGATAGAATCTCTAAACGTTCTAAAAGCGGCTAAAGAAGCCATGACCCCAAGGGTGATCCTGATTGGTAAAGGCACACGGCTGGCTTATTTAAAAGTGGGGATAGATATTGCGAATGAAGTTCAAGAGTGGCTATTAGAAAGAATACAATAATAATCACAAACTTAAATGTTTGTGATTATTATATTTATTTTACCTTTTAAATATAATGCCTATAATTCCTAACCTTTCACTTTTGGTTCTTCATCACAGTAACTAGGCCCTACCAACTAGCTCATATGCTTTCAAAGCATAATTCCTTGTGGAACATATGTGAAACAAGATTTTTCGTGGCGTCACAGTGACCAGCCGTTTATCTTACCCATCACCCAGTTTGTTCTCGCAGCGGTTACGCCAATACTTGAGCACTGGCTGCTACCTTCTAATAAGTCAGCCACAATCGTTTCTAACAGAGGTTGATGGACGTGCAGCGGCGCTTCAAACCTCCATTGCTCTGTTCCACTTGTGGTCTTCAAAACAATGGGCTCATTTCCAAAAGTGGAAAAGGAAATTTTCCCCTTACTACCGACAATTTCATTCACATCCACATCATCAAAAGCAGTAAAACACCAGCTGCCAATACCGTGAACTCCCGACTCAAATCGATAAGTGCCTGTAACGATATCTTCCGCACGATAATAACCCGCTTGATTGGAAGCAAAGCCTTGAACATCCTTAATGGGCCCAAACAAAAAATCGAATAAATCAAGCGTATGACTAGCTAAATCAAAAAATAACCCTCCTCCGGCTATTTCAGGTTGAACTCTCCACGGCAGATTTTTTGAATCCAATACATTATCCGAAGCTTTTTGATAGAGTTTTGTTGATACGAAACGAACGTCACCGACTGCTTTATTTTCTAATAACTCTTTTACTTTTAAAAATCGGGGCAAGGCCCTACGATAGTAAGCAACATAAAGAGGAACGCCAGCAGCATTGCAAGCGGCAATCATTTCACTGCATTCAGTAAAATTGAGCGCCATTGGCTTTTCTACATAAACTGGTTTTCCAGCCTTTGCAACTTCAATGGTATATTCTTTATGTGAACTTGGTGGTGTCGCAATATAGACGGCATCAACATCTGGATCGTTAATCAGTGCATCAGCATCATCGTACCATTTCGGAACATCATGTCTTTCCGCGTAGTCCTTCGCTAGTACACCGGTTCTCCGCATAACGGCAACTAACTCTGAATTCCCAATTTTTTGCAATGCCGGTCCGCTTTTCACTTCTGTCACATCACCGCATCCAATAATGCCCCAACGAACTTTTTCAAATTTCATGGCTATTTTCCCCTTCTCCTATCATCACTCTAGTTTTAATAATAAGTGTTCCTCCTGATGTTTTTACAGAATCTATCAAACCTCTCGATATAGATTTATTTCGGTGCTTTCCCGCATTTCCCTTAACTTTGGGACAATTTTTAAGACGTGACCACTTTGATTATGTTCTTTGATAGCCTCTTCATCATCCCATTCCTCAATTGTTGTAATGATAGATGGGTCATTGATATCTTGATGATATGTATACATTTTACAGCCTTGTTCTTTCCTCGTTTCAGCCACTACCTGTCTTGCTAAACTTAAATATTCTTCAACATTTGCACCTGGTTTAAGCTTTCCCTTACAAACAACTCTAATCATTTAATTGGTCTCCTTAGCGCTTTTTTAGCCGTGAAAATGTTACCTATGGGGAATTTTTTCAACAAACAATGGTAATTTAGATTACTTGATTTAGATTTACCTTCTAATACAATTTTAACTTACTCTCTTAAGTTTTTTATTATTCTTTTATGGTGAAAAGCCTGCAAAATACTTCAATAGAAGCATAAATTCGTATGAATTGAACTTATGCTTAACCTTTAAAAACTTATAATTTTGTTCACGGGGTTGCTTTAATTTCGCTGCTATTGCTTGTTTAATTTAGGCAGGAATCCGATTCTTAATCGGGTTGTTAACAGTAGCTAGGCCTCTCCATCTAGCTCAAATGATTTAAAAACATACATCTTTCTGGCACCAAGGTGTGCAACAAGATTTTTCGGGGCGTCACAGGCACTTAAACCCAAACAGTACCTGGCACTTAGCTTAAAAGAACAGAGGGCACCGCTAATGTTTCAAAGGTTAATACGTCAAATAATGTATGTTATTTTATATAGTGAAAATAGAGATAGAATTGAATAGAAGGAGATGATCATAATGGTCAAACCTGTGAAGTTGAAGGATATTGTATGGGAAATGGAATCTCAAATCGATGATTCTTACTCATTTTTTAATAAGACCACTGGAGATATTGTTTTTATAACATCGGAGGAATTAAGAGCAGCAGAAGGTGAAGATAATGATGATTCACCCCAATGGATGCAGGAAAATAGCAGAGTTGCTATTGATATTTTAGAGAATGATGGTAATTATATAGAATTACCGACTAAATTTGATATCCATGAATACGGGATTATGGAAGATTTCTGCTTCTCAATGAAAGATGAACGGATTCAAAATTCTTTATTGCGTGCTATCGGCAGCAAAGGTGCCTTTCAAAGATTTAAAGATCAAATTATCAATCTTGGAATCCGAGATCAATGGTTTTCCTATCGTGATGAGCGCTATAAACAGATTGCTAAAGAATGGTGCCGGGATAATGACATTGAACTTATTGAATAAGGAGAAGTCCAATGGAAATGCGAGATCCTTCCTGCTGGTTCCAAAGGATTTTTCAAAGTACATAAAAAAACAGAAGACACCCTCGCTGGAGTAGTCTTCTGTTTTTACAGATTTATTTAGTTAACACAGTTGATTTAAATCTTGGCATTACTTGTTCACCGAACAATTGAATAGAGTTCATTACCTTTTCATGCGGCAGATCTCCGAAAGCCATCCAACATCCTAAATGGCCCATGCCTATCATTTCATGCTGTCTTTGAATTTCTTCAGCCACTGTATCCGGATCCCCGCAGATGAAGATACCACTTTCAATTAACCCTTCATAGGTTAAGGAATCACCAAAGAATGGCGCAAAGAATTCAGAAAAATATTTGAAGTTCTCTGGGAAGTTATCCATCATTTCTTTCGTTTCTGGCACAGCTGCATTTTGGAATAGCTGCAGGAATTTCAACATTGGTACTCTTGCTTCTTCAATGGCCTGTTCCTTTGTTTCCGCCACGTACACATTTCTAAATAGCAAATAATTTTTCGGATCCACTTCCCTGTTATATTTTTCACACGCAGACATATACGTTTGATAGCTTTGTACTGTTTGATCTGGAGGTAAGAATAAGGTTGAAATCGGATACCCTTCTTTTGCGGCCCAGTCATGGGTTTCCGGACTTAAACAGGTGGCATAAATAGTTGGATATGGCTGTTGAATTGGACGTGGTACCAGTGAACCCCCATTCATTTTGTAATACTCTCCATCAAAATGAACGACTTCTTCCGTAAAAGCTTTTTTTACTAATTCTAACCCCTCTTGGTAACGAGGTCTTCCCTCTTTCAGTGGAATACCAAATTTTTCATATTCCTGCACATCAGCACTTCGTCCTAACCCAATGACTAATCTTCCCTCAGAAAGAATATCAAGCATGGCAAATTCTTCTGCTAATCTCCATGGGTCATTAAAAGGGAAAGCATTAATCATATTCCCAATTTTAACTTTCTTCGTTTCCCTGGCCAATGCCGCCAACATGATATTAGGAGAAGGTGTCATGCTGTAATCAGTAAAATGGTGTTCTCCTAACCAGATAGCATCAAATCCCAATTCCTCTGTAAGTTTCCACTGCTTTATATGTTCTTCATATATTTGGGATTGAACCTTTCCTTCCATTTTCCGTCCTGTATGCGGCCAATGCACCAAATCAAACGTAGAAAATTCTAATTGAGTCATTCTATCACTCCATTCATTTTATAGGAAACTACTAATGGCTATCACTTAGGAAAGAGTATTTACCTTTTTATCCTGATTGATTAAAAAGTTAATAGCGATTGACTGGAATTCCTCCGCTCTTTCATTCATTAGTAAATGGCTTGAACCTCTGCCAGTTATTACTTGTAGCTCTGCATTTGGAATTTGTTCTACCATTTCTTTTGCATATCGTACAGGGGTTGTCCGATCTTCTTCACCCGCAATAATCAATGTTGGTGCTTGAATATACCGGAGTTCATCTAACGCATCATGGGCGATATCAATTTCCAAGTGTGCAAGCGTGACAAATGTAGGAGGTGCTGTTTCACTTTCAAAGACCATTTTTGATAATAATGGAATTTGTTCTGGATGTTCTTCCCAAAGAGCTTCCGAAACAAGCCAGTGCAGCATCGATGGCCCGGCAAATGACATTGGCTGTGTCTCAATTAACCTTTGCCATATACTAAATATTTGTTCCATAAAGTCATCCGTTTTTCCCCAGGAATTATATAAGGAAAGGGAACGAACAAATCCAGGATGTTCAATTGCCACGCGCTGGGCAACGATGGAACCCATAGAGATGCCGGCAACATGTGCAGAGTCAATATTTAATGATTTCATCAGTTCAAATGCATCATCTGCCAAAACTTCCTCTGTGTAATGACTCACATCTTCTATCTTGCTGCTGTCACCTGTCCCGAGGTTATCGATAGCAAAGACTCTAAAGTGTTTTGCAAAGGCCGATAAATGATCACCCCAGACGGTATGGTCTACACCTGTTGCAGGAATTAAGAGTAATGGGGTACCTTCTCCTATTTCTAAGTAAGAAATCGTATGGCCGTTTGATAATTGCTTTTTCGCTAACACCCAAACACCTCCACATAGGAATAACATATTATTTTCTCTTTTAAGAGAATTGAAAACCTTTTCAGTTTGAGAGAAGTAATTTCTCAGTTGTCTGTAAGGAATAATATCTTATTTTTCAAATGATAAAAACAGGCAAATCCCTGTCAGAGGGATTATAATTTAATTATTCAGAAGAATGTAAATATTTTGATTAATTTACTTTTATATTGTATGATAAAAGATGCAATACCATATTCATATGTTTGTCTATCACTTTAAAGGAGAGATTGATCGTCTATGACTCTTTTGGAAAATCGAAAAAAGTCATCCGTTTCCTATGTAGTCAATGTATTGGACATTTTACGTTCTTTCACTATTGATGAACCGGAAAAAGGAGTGCTTGAAGTTTCAAATTCACTTGGAATGCCTAAAAGTGTAGTACAACGTATTATGGCAACTTTAGCTAGTGAAGGTTTTTTAGAGCAGAATCCTTCTACTAGAAAATACCGTCTTGGCTTCCCCTTTCTCTCCCTCAGTTCAATCGTTATGTCAAATTCAGAAGCACATAAAGAGGCATTCCCTTTATATAAGGAACTGGCTGATAAGTTAAATGAAACCGTGAGAGTCTGCACTTTAGAGGGTTCGAGGGTAACCAATGTACATTTCTTTGAATGTAAATTTCCACATAAAGCATATACCCATATTGGAAAAGATACCCCTATCCATTGTACAAGCGCTGGAAGGGTCTTACTTGCTTTTCATCAAGATGAAGAATTAATAGAAAGAGTAATAGATAATGGGTTGAAACGCTATACAAGTTATACGATAACAGATCCGGATTTATTTCGTGCGGAAATAAGTAAGGTAAGATCACAGGGATATTCGATATGTGAAGAAGAGTTTGGTTTAGGAGGAATTTCTTTTGCAGTACCCCTAAAGGATTCCAGCAGATCCGTTAATTTTGCTATACAGGTTATTTGTTCAAGCAAAAACTTTGATCGTAGTAAAATCTCTTACTATATAAAAGAAATGCAGAAAACTGCCAGTAATATTTCTACTATTTTAGAACAATGGGATTTTAAACGATATTGGTAATTAATTTATAAAGATGATAATTGAAAATTCCATACAATCTAATATGTCACCAGAAGCCTTTGACGTTCGTTTCCTTATTATATTCGTCAATATTATTGCATTTATTGGATACAGATTCCATTGATTTGGATTTAAATTTGTACTAGTCTCATTAATTGAAATGCGGGGACGATGTTTCTCCGAAAAAACCCCGAATAAGGACTTTTATTAAATGTCCACTAATCGGGGGTTCAGATCAAATTAAGAGGTTTTTTTTAATATTATTAAATGCTAAAGATATAAGTAGCGTGGAACATGATTGAAGATTAACTATATTAACTATGCTTTGAAATAAAGTTTGATTAAAATAACACTACAAACTTTAATACAAGAACAAATAAAAGAGCGTGTTTTGAAAAAGAATCGTTTTGTACAAAACATGCTCTTATTTAATATAATGAATAAACTTTTTATGAAAAAATCAGGATAGTTGTTGAACTGAACTTACATCTATAATTAACTCCCTATTATTACAAATAAAAGACTCTGGCTTTTTTGCACCAAGTTTGTTCAATTCAAAATAAAGCTTTTTGTACTCAGCAATACTTATTTCTCCATTAATATAACATTTCTGAGTGAAATCCAGTAGTTCGTTAAGATTTAATGCGTTTTGTTTTTTTACTATCGCAAATCCATACATTAAGTCTTTTAATAGCATTATAATTCACCCATTTCTTATGTGATTTAAGATACTGTAATCGCTTACATTTAGAATAACATATATCACTGATACATTATATAGTCCACTTTTTGGAAATTGATAAATAGTTTATGTTGGTTAGATAGAAAATAGCAATACAATGAAAAGAGGTAGTTATTGGAAGGTGATTTGATAAAAATGAAAAGGGTTTTACCTGCCAGCTCACTGTACTACCTGGAATTTTCCTAAAGAACCCTATAAAGACTGAATAATAAAAAATGAACTACAATATACTAAATTTGTTATAAATCAAAGGAGTTGTTATCATGTTTCATTTAAAACAAAAAGTCGCAATTGTAACAGGCGGAGCTTCTGGTATTGGTTTAGCCACGGTAAAAGCTTTTGTGGACAAAGGTGCAAAGGTTGTCATTGCTGATTATAATGAAGATGGTGGAAAATCAGTGGAAAAGGATTTAAAAGACAATGGTGCTGATGTTACGTTCATCTATGTAAATGCTGCTGAAGAAAAATCAGTCGAAAACCTTGTAAGTGAAACAGTCAAAATTTACGGAAGAGTCGATATTATGGTCAACAACGCAGGAATTGGTGTACTTGCAAAGACCCATGAGCTGACATTTGAAGAATATAACAAGGTAATTTCGATCAACCAAAATGGTGTCTTTTTTGGTTCAAAGTATGCCATTCGTGAAATGTTAAAAACAGGTGGAGGGTCCATTGTAAATACAGCTTCCATTTTGGGCCATGTTGGGGAGGCAGGTGCTTTTGCTTATAATGCAAGTAAAGGTGCTGTTAACATATTAACGAAATCACTTGCCCTAGAGTATGCGGATAAAAACATTCGCGTAAACGCTGTTTGCCCTGGATACGTTGAGTCTGGTATGGTTAATAAAGAAGCGTTAGGTGAATTTTATGATGGATTAGTGGCCAGACACCCTATTGGCCGACTCGGCCAGCCCGAAGAAATAGCACATGGAATCGTATTTTTGTGTGAAAATGAGTTTGTAACAGGAAGTTCGCTTATGATTGATGGTGGTTATACCGCAGTATAATAATGTTAGTGGTACATGGGGAAGGTACACGTGAACACCCCTATTCCCTGTTGGTCCATTACATATAAATAGAGTGATATTAATAAGTCATATAGATAACCTTGCTTTTTTGCAAGGTTATTTGTTTGGATGAATTTTCATCTGGTTTATATCCTGTAGAAAGTACCAATTCTTTAGTAAACAAAATACATCCATCTTGTGGAACAATTCGTGAAACAAGATTTTTCGGGGAGCGCCTGGCACCAAGCACCAGTAAAACACTTTTTATTAGGAAGTCCATCTAATGCCAAGTTATTACTTGATAAATATGTTGTAGATTCTAGATCGAATAAAAAGCAGTTGTATTTACCTATACAAATGAAAGTGGGGAAACGCGGGGACGATTCGTCCCGGCGTTTCAATTTTTCAGTAATCGGTGGTTAACGTATAACGTGAGGGCTGCAACGTGGAGCGATGAAGGTTAAATATTAATTTGCGGATATACGCATTGGTTTATTAAAATTTGTTACTAAAAAATTCAAAATTTTTATTTTAAAAAGCATTCAAACTAGGATCATATGTTCTATAATAAAGTTAAATGAGCTAGGGAAGGGAGTGTTTCAGATGAATTCCGTAGAAGAGAAAGACTTCTTATCATATATATGTGGTAAGTTATTAGGAGACGGCTGCATCACATTACAACCCAGACGCAAACCGAGATTTCAGTTTATTCATACTGCTAGTGACTATGATTGGTGTAACTTCTGTTACAAAAAACTTCAACCATTCTTACCTCTTAGTCCTCCCTCATATAGAAAAGTCCAAGATATTAGAACCTTGAAGGGGTATACAGAGAGATATATGGTTCAATCGAAAACGGCTAACATCATTACATACTTGGAGTCTATCTGGTATTCATCCCGAAAGAAAATTATCCCCTTTGACTTTTTAAAAAGTTATTTTAATGAAAAAGCTTTGGCATGGTGGTACTTAGATGATGGTCATTTAAAAGTAGATAACGGCACGCCAAGAAAAATAATCCTCTCTACAGACAACTTTACAAAGCTAGAAAATCAACAATTAATAAAGCTTCTTGTAAAAAGGTTTTCCTTGTGCTTTTCACTAGACGGCCAAAATCGTTTAGTTATTTATGATCAACCTCAAATTTATTACTTTTATCGACTAGTCGAGCCATTCATACACCCTTCAATGCACAGGAAAATGATTCAATTTGATGAACTACAAAACAAATCATTTCCTAAGAGGACTACAATCTATTTACCTAATAATTTCACAATATCAAAACCAACTTTTACCATCAATGATAATTTGGAATACCTGCCGAAGCTTTATGAAATTGTAAATGATAGAAATCATTATATAGACTATTACAAGA
This sequence comes from Niallia oryzisoli, assembly GCF_036670025.1. Taxonomy (NCBI): domain Bacteria; kingdom Bacillati; phylum Bacillota; class Bacilli; order Caryophanales; family Bacillaceae; genus Niallia; species Niallia oryzisoli. The sequence continues at coordinate 5,130,395 of NZ_CP137640.1, forward strand.
ACTATTTCATAAAAGTCTTGGACCTAAAAGATATGAAACCCTATCAAGTAAATGTTGACCTGAAACATTGGCAAATAATTGATAATATAAAGAAATTTACCGGAATGAACAACAGTCAGATTACTAGTCTATGCTTTATTTTGCAAAGCTATAAGGAGATATAAAATTGGAAGATATCTAGGCTTTTTCGGAGCGTCATTGTGCAGGAACAATTTTCATTGAAACGCGAAATTACCGTCCCTGCGTTTTTAAATTCAAAATAACAAGTCAAAGCCTTGAAAGTGAGGAGCTGTCAAATGGGTAAGTTAATAAACTTAAAAGGTCGTATTTTTGGTATGTATACTGTAATTGATAGGGTTTTTTTAGAAAGCAGTAAAAATACCATATGGTTGTGCAAATGTAATACTTGTGGAAACAAGTTTGTAAAGCAAAGCAGACATTTATTAGCTGGTAAAGGACTAACGTGTAATTGCGCAAAAGATAAACCATATAAGTATAAAGAACAACTTAAAAAGATGCTCTTACAATATAATGATGTCGAAATAGGGAAAATGTTTAACGTCAAACCTGAAACAATTAAATACTTCCGAAAAAAATTTAATCTAGATCCATGCCCTATTAAGAAAAGTGCCGGCAGCTATAGAATCTATACATTAGACACACAATTCTTTAAGGAAATAAATACTGAATATCAAGCGTATATTCTAGGCTTTCTAACTGCAGATGGATATGTGAATAAAAACGGGAGAAATTTAGCTGTTGCAATAAAGGAAAGTGATGCCGATATACTTAAACAAATAAAAAAAGCTATGGGGAGTAATGCAATATTAGGAACAAAACGCAAACCCAAAAATCAAGAAGACTTAAAGGTATTGGGGATATCTAGCAAAGAAATAGTCAGCGACCTCGTGAAATTTGGTATTGTTCCTAATAAAACAAAGGAAATTACTTTACCGGTTCTCCATAAAGAATTGTATAGACATTATATCAGGGGTCTTTGGGATGGCGATGGCTACATTGGAAAACGTCAATTTGCCTTAACAGGTGGATCATATATGTTATTAAAACAATTACAAGTACATATCTACAAAGAAACAGGTTATATGTTAGTAATAAGAGAACTTAAAAAAGGAGATTATGTAAGAGGTTATCAACTTTATGGGAGCCGGAGAGATAAAGATGTAATTAATTGGATATATAAAAGCCCCAATATTGTCTTAGAGCGAAAATACCAAAGTTGCCTAAAATATTGGTCTTGACTTTTATAAAAAACAAAAAATACTAAAGAAATGTAGTTTGTATACTAGTTAAACATTCGGAGCATCATAGTATACTTAACCAAAAAGAAATGGGGTATTAGTGAATTAATTATTTCTATTTCTTCTAAGATGGCATTTTGTACTTTACACCATTCGAGCTGTTCCTCAAGAAATTTTTCACGATCTTGTTCATCTTTATTCAACTAGTTTCCTCCTTTCGAACAGCTTTATATGAAAAGAGACCCTAGTTAAACTAGAGCCTCTATCATATCTAAAATTAACGAAGAAGTTGTAAAACTCCTTGTGGTTGTTGGTTGGCTTGCTTTGCCGCTGTGTCTTTCGAAATCACAGAATAGACTATATTTTCATCCATGTTTTTCATGGAGCTGGGCACTTCGAACAGCTTTTGCTGCCCTACGAGATTCATAGTCATAGCTTTTACCTTAGACCGTATTCTCTAGTCGTTGAACCTTCTCCAGAGTTTCCTCACAGGAGCTTGGCTGCTGATTATCCATTGTTTTATCTCCATCATTTTCATACCTTCACACTGACCGTTTCCAGTTACGTTGTGGTTGATGAAGCTTTAGGAAGTTCCAGCAATTCACCCAGTTATACTCTAGCTCGTTACCAAGCTAGACGCCCTTCTCATCAATTATCTCAAGAGTTGTAATACACCTTGAGGCATTTGATTTGATTGAGCTAACATTGCTTGTGCTGCTTGAGAAAGAATAGAATTCTTAGTTTGGTTCATCATTTCTTTCGCCATCGTGCGAAAATTTGCTTTCACAAATTACTAGACTATATCTTCACCCTCTAGCAATCTAGTAGGGGTCGGGCACTTCGGATTCACAATGTTGATGACCATTGTTTCACCTATGGATTTCATCATCATAGCTTCCGACTTAGATGGTCTATCCTAGTCGTTGAACCTTCTCCACTCTTTCGAGACAGGAGCTTGGCTGCTGATTGCCCAATCTTCTCTTTTTTCAAACCATCACGCTTGTCGTTTCCAACTACGTTGTGGTAAGAAAAGCTCTAAGGGTTTTCCAGCAATTCACCCGATTGTAATCACTAGCCGTTACCAGCTAGGACGACTGTGCTAGTCACTGTTTAGGCAGCTAAAGCATAATCTACGTCACGGATACGAGATTCCGCAGCAGTTAAGTTTTCAGAAGAAGTTCCTAGGTTATTAATTGTGTGGTCTAAACGATTTTGGTATGCACCAAGTTTAGAACGCTCAGTAGATACCGTATTAATTGCAGCATCAATGGTTGAGATAGCATCTTTTGCATTAGAGTATGAAGAAACATCAATATTATCAACACCTAAGTTCTGTGCTCCCATATCTCTAATTGCAATTCTCATATTCTGGTCTTCATTTGCACCAATTTGTAACTGAATTGCTTCACCGCTAACTTTAAATGCTGCTGCATCAGTATTATTTGTCAAAGTTTTATCAACTGTAAGCTCAAATGCCCCAACATTTACTTTACCATCTGTTGTTGTTACTGATGCATTAGTCGCTTGATTAGTTGTAGTGTTTGTAACTGTATAATCAGCTGTAATACCTACATCAAATTTCATTGTTCCGTTACCTGTAATTTTACCAGCACCAATAGTTATTTCATTACCGCTACCATTGTCTAAAACAACAGCACCACCAGCAACGTCTACATTATCCTGTGTATCAATTACAGTTCCGTCTTGTCCCATAAGTGTTATCTTCTTGTTTGTTGTTCCATCTTCTACTTTAATAGAGAATGATTGATTCACATCAAAATTTGCTCCGCCACTTAAATCAATGTCAGCAGAAGTAACACCCGTACCACCAGCACTTAAATTGGCAGCATCAACAGATTTGCTTCCAACTGTAAGAGAGTAAGTTCCAGTATCAGTACTAGTTAAAACCTCAGCCTTTACAACTTTTGTATTTGCCGCTGCTAATGTTACACTTTGGGACTGTGAACCATCAAGCAAGTTTTTATTATTAAATTGTGTTGTAGTGCCAATACGGTCAACTTCACTTGTTAACTGGTCAATTTCCTTTTGAATAGCATCACGGTCAGTAGCTGTATTAGTATCAGTAGATGCCTGTACAGCTAATTCACGCATGCGTTGCAGAATATCATGAGTTTCACTCAATCCGCCTTCAGCAGTTTGAATTAAAGAAATCAAATATGTTATCGCAGTGGTTTTTTATCCTCTGCTTCTTTATGTTTCCATAAAGTTCAGGTCATATCTTCACCCTACCTTAAGGGTGCCCCGCGCTCGTGGGTAGGTTATTGGTACGGCTCCTCACTACCTGACCGTCACACCTTCCTAATTACTAGTTACCGATTCATTAGGCTTGGCTCGGTATTGCCTACCATCCACCTAGAAAGGTTTGGTTTAGGGTTCCACCGAATTCACGGAGTGTTCATCTAAACATTACTGTTTAGAGCGGCATTTCTAGTCTACCGTCTTGAGCGTTTGCTGAAGCTTGGTCTAACCCACGAATTTGTCCACGCATTTTCTCAGAAATCGCAAGACCTGCTGCATCATCGCCAGCTTTGTTAATACGAAGACCTGAAGATAATTTCTCCATTGAATTTGATTGTGCTTTGTTTGCGGCACCAAACTGACGATAAGTATTCAACGCCGCAATATTATGATTAATTCTCATTCCCTTTTTCCTCCTTGAATATCCGGCTCACTTCCCTGTGAACCAATAAATTTTCAGAGAAAACAAAGTCGGCCGCCCTTATTCCCTCTTACAATTCTAATATCGGAGGATTTGAGTAACTGTTTAATGTTTTAGTATAATTATTTTTTCAAATTGGGTAAATTTTTTAGGTTACTTAGTAGATTTTCAACAGAAGCTGTTGCAGCTTTGTTTTCAGCTTGAATCTCTTCAAATAACTCCTGCCGCAAAATCTCCACATTCTTCGGAGCTTGAATACCAATCTTCACCTGATCATTCACCGTAGCCACAATCGTAATCTCAATATCATCACCAATTCGAATTGTCTGTCCCTTTTTCCGTGTCAGCACTAGCATAAACGATCACCCCTTTGCAGTAACTGTTTCCTCTGCAAAGAGAGGATGTTTAGTAAGATAGTTAGTGTTGTTTAAGATCACTTGTCTGGCATTATTGTTTGCTGTATTAATAACAATAGGTGCCTGCAGATTTGCTGTTGACCGATTGAACGGTTCCTGTGGTGTAATAATGACAACAACTTTAACATCCTTTTCATGTTCAATCCCCAGACCTTCAACAACCGCATCATCTACCTCAAAATCATAGTCCTGCTTAAAAAAGAACGGATCTGTCGTAATAAATCCAACTTCTGCATTAACAGTTGATTGCAGTACTTGAAAAAGCCCATCCTCTGTCAAAGGAATCAGAACAAATTGCGATTCATACGGAAACCCCGGAATTCCTTTTTCAAAATATAATATATCTTCCTTATGTACAGTTATTTCTCCATGATATTTAGATTGAATGTTCATATGATCCTGTCCTTTTTGGTGATTTTTTGTTAAGAAATTGATCAGAATGATGCTTCTTTACATCTTAAAATCAATATTCAACTCCGCATTCTGTTTCATCCTGATGTTTACCTGTCCCTTTTGATAGTCAATTACAGGCTTCTCCGCCACCGTGTTATTAATCACTTGCTTAGGCTCCACCTGAATCGTTAGATGTCCCGGCTGGTAGTTCATTTTTACAGAGAACGGCGGCGGGACTAGACCGATATTGTAGTCATAATTCAATAGCTGGCTGTTTCGCGTTGCCTGACTTGCAATCGCACTGCCGCCGTTTTCAATCCGCATCATCTCTTCGCCTTCAGTGGCTCTTCTTGCTGTCCCGTTTAAGGCATCGTTTATCCCTTTTTGTGCATTTTCTTCAATCCGGCGAAAAATATGCTTAATGTTCATAGATTCCCACGCTCTTGTTTGATCAATACTTAACTGTCCTGGTGTGGTTTCCAAGATCATTTCTGCTTTCGGCTGCTGAAGAGAGAGCTGGGCTTTGGGCTGCTCAATCGTTTGCTGTGACGGAGTGGTTGAAATATCAATTTGAGCAAAACGGGACTGCATGACAATTTGTGGAATCTGCATGTTTTCACCCCTTTTTCTCTATGAACTTTCATCTTAATATAGAAATCCTGATACAGAAAAAGCTATCCGACTAGATAGCTTTTTACCTTAAAAAGTCCATTAATGACGGTTGAATAATACGGGCACTAATAGAGAGTGCGGCACGATGGACACTTTCCTGTGCCAGCATTTCCGTTACGACTTTTTCAAAATCAATATCCTCATTATTAGAGAGAACTTCTTTTGAAATTACCTCTTGCTGGTCGATCCGGTCTTCCATTAATTCAACCCGATTCATACGGGCACCTAGGCTAGAACGGGAATTGGTTACATTCGTTAAATGTCCATCCACCTTTTCAATAAAAGGGTTCAAGTTCTGCCCGGTTGGATTGGAAGCAGGATCTAACTGCTGGATCAGGTCATCAATATCTTTAAATAAGTTCGTGTTAAACACTTGATCTGGTGTGACATTCACATGGATAAAAACACCCTTTGATAACTCCAGCTCAACCGGATTATTATTGGTTGTAACAGCTGGCAGTGTTGCGGAAACGATCGGTTGATTGAGTGTATTTGTTCCATTAAAGATATATTTATCGCCCACTTTAGTATTAGCAATCTCCACAAGATGTTCTTTTAACTGTGAGACTTCCTGTCTAATCGAATCGCGCTGCGACTCATCGTACGTATCGTTGCTTGCCTGCACAACCAGTTCACGTATCCGCTGGAGTGCCTGCCCTGCTTTATCCAGTGACGCATCAGAGTTATCAATCCAGTTATAGGCTTCAGAAAAGTTCCGTTTATATTGCTCAATTTCCTGTAAATTTCGGCGGTAACTGATTCCCTTCATCGCGACAACGGGGTCATCTGAAGGACGAGTGATTTTTTTCTGACTTGAAATTTGGTCCTGATACTTGGCCATTTTTTCATAACTCTTACTTAAACTTGAAAGCATATTGCTTGAGAGCATTGATTGAGTAATACGCATTTCTATTCACCTGCCTTATCTTCCGCCTGTACCCATGCCATTGATAATTTTATCGAGCATTTCATCTACCACTGTAATTTGTCTAGCTGCCGCGTTATAGGCATGCTGAAACTTAATGACATTCGCCATTTCTTCATCTAACGAAACCGAGCTGACGGACTGGCGTTTTTCATCCACTGATTGGCTTAGTATCTGGCTGTTACTTGTCAGACGATTCGCCTGCAGCGCTTCGACCCCAAGCTTACCGATCATGGCTTCGTAGAAAGAGTTAAGTGTTCCAGTCTCAATTGCACTATACTGGTTGGCACTTGTAAGAAGCATGCTCGGAATGTCAGCCAGGTTCAAGGCGTTCTGTCCATCACCGGCATTTGTACCTGTTCCATTTGCAGATGCGGCAATACCATCCGGTCTCAAATCTGTTAAGAGTATATCTTTTGCTGCTCCTTTATAAGCTTCTTTATTTGAAAAATCGACTGCTGAACCTGCTGCCATTTTGAAGAAATCCTTCCCATTCACCCCTTCTAACGTATAGCCAGCGGTGTGGGTATGATTAAAGATATTAGCAAAGGAATAAGCCAATTTGTCCAATTTAGCAAGCATATCAGGATAGATGCCTTTTTCAATTGTTGTTGGGTTCCCTGAAGCATCTGTTGACGGGGCTTCATAACCGAACGACTCTATCAACCCTCTCAGCTTACCGAGAGAAAAGGTTATTTCCCCATTTGAATCGGAAATAGGAATAGTTGTTGTCATCGTTTTTCCTTTTGAATCATAAACAGCAAGATCCTTAATAGCTGCTGGTACAGCAAATGAAATTTCAGTATCGCCTTGAAAGCCGAGCTGCACGTAATCTGTACCTGATACCAACTGAATCGGTTTACCATCAGCACCAAGTAAAGCATTTCCATTGTTATCAACTAATTGAATTTGATATTGCCCTTCCGCAATAGCCTGTGGATCGCCTCCTGAAGAGGTCTTATTCACCTTTATACTCACATACTGCGATAGTTTGTCGACTAAAAGATCACGTTGATCATATAAATCATTCGGCAAATACCCGTGCGGCTCCACTTCTCCAATTTGTCTGTTCAGATCACCGATTTGACTTAGAATGGAGTTGATATCCTGCAAATTGATGCCAATTTCATTACGAAAATCATTCTTTATTGATGTCAAAGACTCATTTAAATAATGAAAAGTATCGACTACTGCTTGGCCGCGCTGCAGCACAACCTGTCTGGTGCCTTCATTTTCAGGATAAACAGATAAGTCCTGCAAGGATTGCCAAAATTCCCCCATGACCGCAGCTAATCCATTTTCAGTAGGTTCATTCATAATATCTTCCATTTTACTTAATGAAGCTGCCCGGGATTCCCAATAGCCTAATTTGTTATTTTCATTTCGATATTGAATATCTAAAAAAGATTCCCTAACACGTTCAATGGTTCCCGCATATACACCTGTACCCATCTGCCCGGGAATTTGCGGCCGGTTCATGGCTGCTGCAGGATAGGGCTCTGATGTAACAAAGCTGACCCGCTGCCGTGAAAATCCTGGCGTGTTGGCATTGGCAATATTATGACCTGTTACATACAGTGCAGATTGCTGCGCATACATCCCTCTTTTCGCCGTTTCCAATCCGTGGAAAGTCGAACCCATGGTGATCCCTCCTTTAACCTATGCTTTTGAATCAAAAAAAGAAACCTGCGGCAATGAAGCCTCCTGTTCATGCCCTTTTGAATAATTTGTCAGTTCATCAGGCATTAGCAGATCTAGATTCAGCCTGACATATTGTAAGGACTGTTCCAGCAGTTCACGGTTTAACTCATTTACTGCTTTTAATTCGTCCAATTTTCCAATCAATTCTTGTTGAATGGATGCAAGCTCCTCGCGGATACTTTGTTCAAATCGAGGCAGACATTCAGACAACGTTGGTTCATTCAATTCTGGAAACAACCGCGAAATATGAATTGTTCGTTCTTTATCCATCATTTGAATCGCTGTTATATGTTTTTGTTCATTTTTAATTAACGCATTTAGAGCTTCGATATTTCCTTTTTTAATCGCCTCTGTTTTTTCCAAACTTATTTGGTATAGGCTTTTATGCAGCTGTAACAGCTTTTTTAATACTTCTATGAGTGGCTGGACTGACATCCGCTCCCACCTTCCAATGATAAAAATTAATCCTCTATTAATATCGGTTGTTAATATAGAATGTTAATAGGCGATCACAATCATGTGTACATATTAATAAGCATTCCTTTGATTTCTCCAACCATGCTTAAGATATCAATGCCTTTCTTTTCCTTATCCAGAACGGCGTTAGTTAAATCGATTAGTTTTTTATCGACTTCTTTGACAATTTTGTAAACCTTAGTTCGGCCGCGGCGGTTAAAGCCGCGCTGTTCCTCGAGCTTTAGTCCGTTGTTTACTGCTTCTTCCATAAACTGCTTGACTAGCTTTTTATATTTCTTTAAATCATCAATTGTTCTTGAATTTGCTAGGACTTTTCCTTGATCCTCAATGTCCTGCATCATCTTTGTCATTTTTTCATAGAGAATGTTTTCACGGTTCTTTCCCATTACTTCAGTGAAAGAAATAGACCCGGTGATCGCATCTTCTTTCTTTTGAATCCTGTTCAATCCCGCTTTAGAGACTCGATTAATCTCCATCCTTCGGACACCACCTATTTTTCAATACTTCTATTTTTCAATACTTCTATTTTAAAAGAAGAAAGAGGAGAAGCCAATGTGACTCACTCCTCTGGTAAATATTACTTTAATAATTGTAAGATCCCTTGTGGCAGCTGGTTTGATTGGGCCAGCATGGCTTGTCCTGCTTGGTTTAGAATGTTGTTTCTTGTAAAGTTTGTCATTTCTTCGGCCATGTCAAGGTCACGGATACGGGATTCGGCGGAAGTTAGGTTTTCACTTGCTGTTTGCAGGTTGTTGGTTGTATGTTCTAGGCGGTTTTGAATAGCACCTAGGTTGCTTCGTTGTTCTGACACCTTTGCAATTGCTGTATCAATCGTATCAATTGCAACGCTTGCTTTTACATGATCTGATATATCGATCCCCACTGTATTTGCTTCTGTTGTACCTGAACCAACACCTAATTTCCCAGCATTCATTTGCATTAGTGTAAGAGTCAACTCTTGTGAAGAGTTCGCACCTATTTGGAAAGTGAATTTTGTATTATCAGCAGCTAATAATTTTTTCTTATTAAATTCTGTTGTGTCAGAAATCCGTGTAATCTCTTTTGCTAATTGATCCAATTCACTTTGTATAGAAGTACGATCTGCACCTTCGTTTGTATCATTTGCAGACTGCACTGCCAACTCCCGCATCCTTTGCAAAATAGAGTGCGTTTCATTCAAAGCCCCTTCAGCCGTCTGAATCAACGAAATCGCATCCAATGTATTGCGTTCCGCCATATCCAAGCCGCGGATCTGCGAACGCATTTTTTCCGAAATCGCGAGACCAGCCGCATCATCAGCTGCTTTATTTATGCGCAAACCGGATGACAATTTTTCCAAACTCTTAGATGTGCTGTTCATTGTTTGTGATAAATTACGGTAGGCATTCAATGCTTGTATATTATGATTGATTCTCATCGTTTATTTCCCCTCTTCTACTTGGTTCATTTGTCTTTCAACGATCATGACATTTTTCTCATACGCATTCGCTTTTTGGCGGAATGGTGATGGTTTTTGAGCAGGCTTATTTTTCAACGCTTCATTCCAAGCTCCGACTATTCTTTCGGCAATCGAGATGACTTCTTGAATAATTGCCGTGTCCTTCTTTTTATTGGCTTCAATTACACGGTCAGCCATAAAGTTATAGAGATGGTCCAATTGATCGGCAATAATGCCTGCTTCATAGTTAAGACCAGCACCGAGACGGTATAGAATATCGTTCACCTTTTGCAGCTTCTTGTTTGCATCAAAGTATTGTTTAGTATGAATATCATCTATTGAGTTAGATAAGTGATCAAGTAAGGCCTCATAGAGAAGAGATGTGATCTCCTGTGAACTCTTTTTATAAATCAATTCTTCAGTTAAAAAATCCATTCGATGGCCTCCTATTATTTCAACCATTTGTATATTTCGATTCAAATCCTCTAACTACTTTATCGGCAGAAACGAGGAGAGCTTAATAGATACCTTTAATTTTTCTTTACAAGCATAATGGCAATTTTAGGCAAAAAAAATAAACCAATACGATTTCGTATTGATTTATTTACTATAGTAATTGATGATACTTTTGGCTATTTCCTTTGGTTGCGGTTTATAAGTCCCGTTCTCTATTTGAAGCTTCAGATCATCCACTTTTTTTTGCCGTTCTAATTCATAGGATGAAACCTGCTGTAATTCTTTTGCCTCTGATGAGATTTCGACTACGTCCCTTTTCTTACTGGCTGCTTTCTCGATATTGTCCAGCTTGTTCATCTGATTTTTATATGGATTGACGCCCTGAGGTCTGAAGTTATTTATTTTCATTGAATCCCCTCCTATTTGCCGTTTTCGTTCTCCTTACTAGTATTATCGGCAAATCGGAACTTTATTTTAACAGTTTGGAAAAATATACTTCTATTTGCCCATCTAGGATTAATATTTTCGTTCCATTTCCTCAATAAGCAGGAGAATTTCCGACATGACCGAGTACAACTGCGGGGGAATATTGTCCCCCAAGTCCATGTCCAAAAGATTCGCTACAAGAGTGGAATCCTCCTGCATATGAATATTATTTTCTTTTGCGAGGTCAATAATTTGCTTTGCCACATGCCCTTTGCCCTGCGCCACCACAACAGGTGCCTTTCCTGAGGCCTCATCGTATTTAATCACAGCAGCCTGCGGACCATTGATTTCCTTGCGTTTTTTCTGGTTGTAAAAATGAGAAACTCTCATATCGTGAAATCCACTCCTTTCTTTGTGAAGGCTTGTCTTGTTGTACTTGTCTGTTTAGCTTCTTGACCTGACTGCTCAACGGCCTTACTCTGTTCAAGGTTCATTTTTGTAAAATGGATGCCTGTAATGTTGTAGCCGACTTCCTGAAGTTTTTCCTTTGTGATGGCAGCCAAAGGCTCCATTTTCTCTTTAAAGCCAGGCAGATCATTTTTAATCGTAATCGATAAGTTCCGATCATTTGAATTCAACAGAATTCCTACATCACCAAGCTTCTTCGTGTCCAGTAAAAAGTAAAGGCTGCAGTTTTCCCATTCGACCTGCTGACCTTCATTTTTCGAGTTAATAAAGACCTGGAAATTTTCAGGCTTACCGCCTAATAAAAGGGGAAGATTTAAAAACATACTTTGTAATGTTCCGCTTCCGTCAGATTTGCTTAAAAGTTGCTGGCCGGTAATGTTTGTTAAGGCCTGCTCTGCCTGCTGGACGATTTTCGGATTTATTTCCTGCCCTTCACCTTGCGCGAGCTTCATTAATGCTGCTTTGACGTTTTGGTGTTCCTGCAGTGAATGGTCATTTTTATGGAAAACAAGCGAATTTGCCTGATCGCTCTCATGGTTTAGACCAAGCGAACGAACCGCATCATACATTTGCCTTGCTGACGGCTCCTGGTTCGGGTTTGTTCCGTACGTCGCATCACTGAAACTACTCAGCATTTGTTTGATTGGAGAGCTTTCACCTAAGAGTAGATTTTCCTTATTTACATAGTGGATTATTTTTTGCTCGGCCGGTTTGAAAATCATTTTATCCACTAATGTTTTTACTTCACTGACAATCCTCACTGCTTCGGTATGGTCCCCTTTTGTTAATAGTTTCTTTGCTTCAGCTAATTGGGTACTTGCCTGCATCAGCTGCTTTTCTGTTTTCATATCCGTAAACAGCATCATTTCACTTTTCAAAATGGCGTGATCAAGCTTGCTGATCGTATTCTCAAGGATTTGCTTTGCCTGCGGTGCAGCATTTTGCTTAAACGTTTGGATAACCCGCTCAGCCGAATCAAGATTCCGTGTGATTTCCCTTTTCAACTCCCGAAAACCATGTGTAAATTGCGACAGCTTTTGTGTAACCTTTGTAACTAAAATATCCTTTGATTGAAGGTTCAAGGATTGCAGCAATTCATTAACGTCATAAGGCTGGGATGCGCTCTCTATCTGTGACTCAGTTTTGACTGAAGACTGATCCATGTTTGATAATTCCTTGGAAAGAAGCTGGCGAGCAGCTAATTCCCTGCCTTTTGAAAGGAGCTGATGTGCTTGATCTATTGCATTCTCGATTGTTTTTGCTGAATTGGATGGCAGGCTTGTTATTTCCTTTCGCATTTGGTCAATCGCTTTTTCTAGATCAGGTTCTTTTTGCAACTGCTGTAAAGCTTGTGTCATTTGGGAGCCCACTTTATTGGCTGGCTCTCCTTCCTGCTGCAGCATATTGAATATGCGGTCACGACCTGCCTGCTCCAATTGTTTTGCCTGGAGAGCTAAACGTTCAATATTACGTGCTGCTTCCGGGTTCATGTTTTTCAAAAGGTCTTGAATCTTCTGCAAGACTTTGTTGATATCGGGCTCGTTTTTTATTTGGTTAATGACTTCTTTTGATTGAAGTCCTTCTTTTATCAAGGCTTCAATAAGACGCTGTCTCCCAATTTTCTGGAGCTTTTCGGCTTCTTGTGCAGCTTTTTCAATGTTTTGTGCCTGTTCAGGGTTTGATATTCTCTGAATTGATTCTTTTATCTGCTGGATGACCTTTTTTAAATCGGGCCCTGTTTCTAGTATTTCACGGCTGCTTTTACTAGAGGATCTGATTGCTAGATCAGTAGATTGGGCTTGAATCTGTTGTTTCTCCAGCTTAAACTCCGGATCAATTTCCTTTGCTATATCCGACAGTACCTCATTCAGCGGTCTACCGTGCAATGCTTCGTGAACGGCACGAAGCTGTGTGCCGGTTGCTTCCAATCGTTTATTCGCCAATGCCCTGACAGTATCGATTTTTTCCTCAAGAGTGCCCTGAGCTTTTTCTATAAAACTGTCTAACTCTTGAACGGTTTCTTTTGATACAGACAAACCTTTGTCCAAAAGGATTCTTACAGCTTGCTTGACTCCAGCGGATTCTTTTCCCGTTAACCCAGCACTAGCAAATATTTTTTCCTCAGCGAATGGTGTTTTGGTAGTTTCCTCGGCAATCGTTTTTGCCTGGAGCATGCCGTCAGCCTGTCCGTTAACCTGGATGGTGACTGCTTTCCCGGACACGGGTACTCCTTCCGAAAACCTGGCACGGACTTCTTTTCCTCTTATCTGTAAAATCGCATCGGTATCTGACAGGGTTTCTTTAATAGTTGCTCTCACCACTTCCCCTTGCTTCAGCTCTAGAGGGGTTTCAGACAAGGCTGGTTGCTGCTGGCGAATTGTTTGATTGTTAACCTGCATATGTTCCACTCCCGTACAATCACTTTCACTACATGTTATATCGGTAAAATGCTGAGGAAATTTAGTAGGGCAAATTGACCAAATAATAGATAGGTGAGGGATTAGATGTCTTGATTGCATTTTATAAAACCTTCTCGGGAGCCTATCATCTCTATTGACTACCGAAAACTACTACTTTTTGCTTTTTCGAGTTCCTATAACCCCCTACCGAAATCGGCTCCTTGTCGCTTTTTCGTGCTCCTATAACCCCTATTGGCTACCGAAATCGGCTCCTTATTGCTTTTTCGGGCTCCTATAACCCTTATTGGCTACCGAAATTAACGCACTTTCTCTTTTTCGGGTGCCTATCACCTCCATTGGCAACCGAACCATGCGGAAGAATTTCATTTCGGTAGCCAATAATTAAGTAGCTACTAAAATATGAAAATGAATTCTATGTATTCTGTGGAAGCAATAGAACCGTCCCTCTGCTTCCTCTATTGGTTTCATATTAGTGATAAAAAAAACCAACAGTTTTGGCTGTTGATTTTTTTGTTTTAGATTATATATTCTTCTTTAATCTCTATTTCTACTAGCTAAATATGTCCGTTGTCTTTCCCGATCCCGCAGCTCCTGCTTGCGGATTTCTTCTTTTTCATGGGCAGCCAGCTCCGATCTTAACTCTCCGGCACAGCTTTCACACAGCTTGCCTGTATGAATAATCTTTCCGCACTTATCACAGGGGTAGCCGAGATTGGGAAAGTGCGTTTGCTGAAATCGTCCGTTTTTAATGAATTTAAGAAGCAGGTCTTCCTCGACACCCGTCGCTTCAATGATTTGCGGAATCGTTGCAGCTCGATTTTCCCGCTTTCGCATATATCGATAAATAGTCTCAAACTGCCTTTCTTCTTCCTTATAGCATCCTTCACATACATCACGAAACTTATTTCTTACCATTATTTTTCCACAGTTCGGGCAATTAATTAAATCAGGCATCATAAACGTTGTCTCCTTTATGAAACTTTTGCTATGTATATTCTTATTATATAGGAAAATGTTTAACTTTTGTTACAAAAGTCGGAGGATAATAGACTTAGTACCTAGCAAAAATTCAGCCTCTTGCAATTGTGATCGATGTGACAGATGCGGCACCGTGACTTGTTAATACCTTTGCTGCATGTCTCAGGGTTGAGCCGGTTGTGTAGACATCGTCGATTAGGATGATCGTTTTCCCTTTTATATCTGGGAGATGTTCGGGCTCGGCAATGTGCTGTGTTGGGGTGTGATTAAGTGGTTTTGACGGCAACTCGGCAAACCTAAACACCTGACCGGCATGGATCCGTTCATTGCGCGATTTCTTAGACTGTTTTTCACCATGGATACGGGTCAGGATATTTGCCGGGGTAAGGGAGGCCTCCATGATCAGTGCTTCTGCTTGATTAAAGCCGCGCTCCTGCAGCCGCTCCTGACTTAAGGGAATCGGGACGAGCAGATCAAAGGGCTGTCCGTCTAGCTTCTGCAGCAGCTGCTCGGTAAAAAGCTGCGCTAATGCATAATCACCGCGGAACTTATAACGGGCAATCACCTCTTGGAGAAAGTCATTATAAAGATAGAGTGATTGATTTTTAAGACACCCCTTCCATTCAGGATCCTCCTCCCAGCGGACACAGTCATAACAGCGGTCCCCCTGAATAAAGCGGGCATCCAGCTGTTCGAACGGCCGGCCACATATAGAGCATGTCTCCCCTATAATTTCTTCCAACTTTGCTTTACAGGTCTGGCAAATCGTTTGTTTTTTCACCTTTGAAATGAGATCATTCCATCCCATTGGAAGGATAATTTTGGTAAAACAGATTAGACAGTAGTCACGCATTGGGATCAGTCCTTTTATGTGGGATGTGGGTCAGGGGGACAGGCACCGCGACCCAGTGGGTGGGTCGCGGTGCCTGTCCCCCTGACCCACTTAGTCTTAATTATCAATCAACCCCCTTACTCTCGCTTCTTTGTTCATCGCTAAAATTTGTTTGCGGGCTTTGACCATGGCGTCGGTTTTTCCGTAGTGAAAAAAGGTAATATCCCCGCTTGGAAAATCGGAGCTGCGACCGACACGGCCGGCGATTTGGACAAGGGCGCTTTCTGTGAAAATCCGGTCCTCTGCTCCGACCACAGCTACATCAAGTTTGGGAAAGGTCACACCGCGCTCTAAGATTGTAGTAGTTAATAGAATTGGGATTTCCTTATCACGCATGGCCTGCACCTTTTCTTTGCGTTTCGGGTCTTCGGCATGGACAGCTTCGATTCTCGGATCGATTGTTTTCATCAGAGGAAGGATTTTTTCCATTAATTCGATGCGGGGGAAAAAGAAGAGTGCCTGCTGCCCGTCAGAAACCCGTCTCGTGATCCATTTCAGGACATTACCTGGGAGCTTCCCTTTCTTCAGCTGCTTGTACCAGTTTCCGCACCAGACAAACCGCGGCACCGGCAAGGAATAGCGGTGAAAACGGGCGGGTATGGTGACAAAACTTCTCTTTCCGGTCTTACACTCTTTTCGCCACTTTTCATTGGGTGTGGCCGTAAGATAAATAATCGAGGAAACCTTTTTGCGGGCCTCTTCCACGCAGTATTGCAGCGCTTCTTCAACCGAGTATGGAAAGGCATCAACCTCATCTAACACCACGACATCAAACGCCTGGTAAAAACGGAGAAGCTGATGGGTCGTCGCGATCGTCAGCGGAGCATACAAATGGCGGTCTTCACTGCCGCCGTACAAGGTCGCAACTGGAATACCCGGAAATACCTTTTTCAAGCGCGGCGAAAGCTCCAATACCACATCCGTTCTCGGTGTCGCCAGACAAACCCGCTTGCCCTCAAGCAGTGCTGCATTTATTCCATTAAAAAGCACCTCTGTTTTCCCTGCCCCGCATACTGCCCAGACAAGCAGAGAATCTGTTTCGTGCACTGCTTTCACTACTGCGTCTGACGCGAACCCCTGACCCGCCGATAAAGTTCCTGTCCACAGGAGAGGCGGGTTGGTTATTTCAATCGGTATGGGAGGGCCTGTCCAGCTGACCAACGGGGTACACGTACTCGTTCTCCCCATCATGATACATTTTCGGCAATAGACACAGGTTTCCCCGCACCTCGCACATGGAAAAGACGCAAATAGGTGTTTTTGCCGGTTTCCGCAGCGAAGACAGGTATGTTTATTTTTTTCGATTACAATGCTTTTTCGGTAGATAAGATATCCGTTTTCGTAGTGGGATTGAATTTCCTGTAATGAATGGGGCAGGTCTTGAAGAAGAAGCTGTTTTCCGGATAAGAGTTTTTGCAGGTCTCGATTAAAGGGATAGTTCGGGTTTATTAACGGTGTTTCCGGCAGATTTTCAATTAGTGAAATTGGAAGTGGGGTAGTGGATTGTTTTTGAGTTGGAGGCAGGAGTTTTTCAGGAATTAATTTTCCATTTAGGCAGAAGAATTTCATGGGGTCACCTCTTATTGATATTGGTTGCGATGGTCGTAGAAGGTTCATATGAATGGCTGATTTTACAGGTTGTGAAGGTTTCGGAAGGTACTTACGAATGGATGATTTTACAGGTTGCGAAGGTTTCGGAACCTGCTTGCGAAGGAGAACGTTCAGGAGGAAAATGTTATATCTACGCCACTCCGAAGAATAACGTTCAGGAAGAAAATTTTACATCTACGCCACTCCAAAACGGAATGGCGTCATGTTTATTTTTTTACCCAGCCAAGACCTAAGGCGCCTTCACCAAGGTGCGTTCCAATCACAGCACCAAAATAACTGAGCTGGAATTCAACATTTGGAAACAGTTCCTCAAGCTCACTTTTCCAAGCTAAGACTTCCTCTTCACAGTTAGCATGGATAATCGCAGCTTGGTAGGATGCTCCATCGCTGACATCTTCCTGCATAAGTTCTACAATTCGTTTGATTGCTTTTTTTCGGGTACGGATTTTTTCAAAGGGGACAATGACTTTGTTTTCAAAATGAAGGAGCGGTTTCACTTGGAGTAATCCGCCTATTAGGGCTTGAGCGCTTGAAAGACGACCTCCGCGCTGTAAATGGGAGAGGTCATCAACCATAAAGTACGCTCGCATCGTTTTCTTCATTTCTGCTAAACGAGTCATTATTTCTTGAGGGTCGCTTCCTTGGGCTGCCATTTTTGCAGCTTCAATTGCATAAAAGCCTTGTGGCATGCAGGCAATTTCCGAATCAAAGGAATACACCTCAATGCCATCCACCATTTCCCCTGCCGTAATGGAACCCTGATATGTACCACTGATTCCGCTTGAAAGATGAACACTGATAACCGCATCATATTCTTTAGAAAGGGACTGGTATAACTCGACGAAATTTCCGATCGCCGGCATGGAGGTTTTCGGCAGCTCGCGGCGCTTTACTTCTTCATAGAACTGCTCAGCACTCAGTTCAATTTCCTCCTGATAGGATTCATCGCCAAAGATGATATTTAATGGGATGATGTGTATGTTGAATTGCTCGACCAATTCTTTCGGAAGATAGGCCGTACTATCTGATACAACAGCTGTTTTCATAAAAGGGATACCTTCCTTAATGATGAATTTTCAATAAGTAAAGTCGAGGCCGCTTGTACAGAGGTTAAAATTGACTGACTGGACATTTTCGTTTTAGCTCAGTCTGGCATTTTTCATACCAATCATCGATATGAATTTACCTATAACCTGTGCCCCTCAACCTTTACTATTTGTCTAAGTACCATTTTATATGAAAACCGTTTAAATTGCATTATGTAAAGGTGAGTTTAGATTCATGTTTGGAACAATACAGCCTTTCAATTGATAGAATCATTAAAGAATTTATTTAGGTCAATAATAGTTATATCAATTTGGTCAGTAATGTAAAGCTGAATCATGATATCGTCACTAATGTTTCGTAAATAGAGGGAATCAAGCTCGTTTTTAGTTATTTTTTAAAAAAGTTGATTCCTTGCTAGGATGTAGTTGTGATTCCCAGCGAATCAGGCTGCATTTTTCTAATTATTGGGATGTACTTTTATTACTTAAATTATATCCGCGGTTTTCGGGCATTTTTCCGCACTTTTAGGCACTTTATCCGCGCTTTTTGAGAACTTATCCGACTTTTACGGTTTCTATAAAATAAGTGACCAATTTTCGGTTTGTACAGGTGAACAATCACCATTTAGCTCCTGTACCGAGCCAGTGAAACCCACAATCCATCTAAACCAAAACCAGTTTTCCACTGACATATCCACTGCTTTTAACTATTTATCCACAATATTCTAACTATTTATCCACATTCCTGTATAACTGGAAAATCCTATCTATTCATAATAACCACAATAATTAGCCTCCTCTGTTATCAAGTTATTCACAATTTTATG
Source organism: Niallia oryzisoli (assembly GCF_036670025.1). NCBI lineage: Bacteria > Bacillati > Bacillota > Bacilli > Caryophanales > Bacillaceae > Niallia > Niallia oryzisoli. The sequence continues at coordinate 5,149,480 of NZ_CP137640.1, forward strand.
AACATATCCACAATTCATCCACACGAAGTATTGCCCAAAACTTAGAAATAAATAATCAATAGTTATCAACCCTTCGCGTTAGAAGGTTTTAACATATCTCCAAATGTTATTAAACAAAAAAAAAACGTACCCTCATAGAGAGTACGTTATCTAACTTCCACCCAGCCTTTTTTGATTGCTTCCACTACCGCCTGTGTACGGTCGTTTACATTCATTTTTTGCAGGATGTTACTTACGTGGTTTTTAACTGTTTTTTCACTGATATATAATGCATCACCGATTCCGCGGTTGCTTTTTCCATCTGCTAATAACTGAAGAACTTCACATTCACGGCGTGTTAATAGATGAAGAGGACGACGCACTTCCATTTGCAGTACATAATGATTTCCGCCTTCTTCTTCTGCCGCTAAGCGTCTGAATTCATTTACTAGATTGTGAGTAACCTTTGGATGTAAATACGATCCGCCTGCAGCGACTACTTTTACCGCTTCAATTAATGCATCCGCATCCATTTCCTTTAATAAATAACCGCATGCACCTGTTTTTAAGGCATGTGTCACATAGTTTTCATCATCATGAATCGAAAGGATAATTACTTTGGATTCTGGATATTTTTCAACCAATAGACGAGTTGCTTCAATTCCGTTCGTCTCCGGCATATTGATATCCATAAGTACGACATCCGGACGGTGTTCTTCCACAAGCTGAAGTGCTTCGCAGCCGTCATTACCTTCCGCTACAACCTGAAATGTCTTTTCAAATTCCAGGATTCTTTTTACACCTTCTCTAAATAACTGATGATCGTCGATTATCACAATTTTCGTTGTCAAAATACTCCGCCTCCCTAAAACATTACCAATCTCTCTATTTGTTGTCGAACTTTGTATATTCTTTCACTTAGCATGTCTAATGTCACATTCAAATTTCCATCTATCCTCATTTTACCTGTTAAAGTGTGTGTTGCTTCAGTTTACTTTCCACCGCAACCGGTACCTGGATGATGACGATGGTTCCTTTACCTGGTTTGGAATCAAGTGAAAGCTCCCCTTCCAGAAGTTCGACTCTCTCTCTCATTCCTATCAATCCAAAGGAATTTGGCTTTTTCTGATTTACATCAAAGCCTTTCCCATTATCTCGAACAATTACGGTCAGAAAGTCTCGTTGAAACTCTAGTTTTACGACCACTTCACTGGCCTCAGCATGTTTCATTGCATTTTGGACAGACTCTTGTATCAAACGGAAGAGTGCGACTTCATAATTAGCCGGAAGTCTCCTTGCTTCTCCGATATACATAAAACGAATGTTCGTCCCATTGAAATACTCTTCAATGGTTTGTAAATATTTTTTTAGAGTTGGAACTAAACCTAAGTCATCAAGTGCCATTGGGCGTAAGTCATAAATGATATGACGTACCTCATAAAGAGCATCACGAACCATTTTCTTCAGGTTCCTGATTTCCATAATAGCCTCTTCCGCTCCCCGTTCCCGGTATATTTTTTCAATTAGATCCGAACGCATCATTACATTTGCCATCATTTGTGCAGGTCCATCATGAATTTCTCTAGATAATCGTTTGCGTTCTTCTTCCTGCGCTTCAATAATTTTCAAGCCAAAATCCTGCTTTTGCTTAGCATCCTCCAACACTTCACCAATTTGCTTTAAATCACTTGATAAGTAATTCATTACGACCGTTATTTGTGAAACAAGACTTTCAGCCCGCTGAATCGTTTCAGCCAACCCTGATAATCTTCGTTCAAGGTCATCACGGCGTGCACGCAGCTGTTTTTCCATCTGCCTGTTCATCGTAAGGTCTGTTTGGATCCGGTGGGCCTTTTCGTACACCTCCCGGACTTCTGCCTCAGAGTAAAGGTTGAAATGCTTGCTGACTTCTGAAAGCCGCTTTCGCGATAATCGTGCCATCGTCTCCAGCTCGTCGCCTTCTTCGATCATGTTGCGGACTGCTATTTTAATTTCACGCAGTTCTTCTGAGAGTGTTTTAAAGTCATTCTGGCATGTTTGTCCAATTTCAAAGATTTCCCTTTTACTGTTACCGACAGTTTCCATCATTTTTTCCAGAATCTGATCAAGTGCTTTTGTATCAAATTTTTTAATGTTCATCGTATTCCCCCAGAGGACACTAGAACCTTTCACACATTCTATTAAACTACCGCGAAAGGTGTACATTGGGATATTTTTGTTCGCTTTAATGTAATACTCCTAGGTAGTTATATCGATTATCCTAACATGTATGGCATATATCCTATTTTACACCATTTTCCATTTGTTCGTTATAAAATACTACCAATATTTTAAAATTTTTTTTGAGTATGTCACAATGATTTTTTAGTCCTCATTGATTATAACCATTATACCATGCAATTAAGACACCCGTGTTAAAGTTTGTTTACAATCCTTTTGTAAATTGATGTTAAGAAGCATGTCGATTTATAATAGAGGTATTAATTCATAAGACAAAAAACCCTTTAATATTACAGTATTTTTACAAAGACAGAACTTTTAAGTTGATTTAAGATGAATAATCTGTAACATTTTTGTCATGTACATGCTATGCCAATGGAAAACTAATGAGGAAAGGTGCGGTACTATGTTACCCCAGTACTATACGGTAAAAGGGAATGGCGAACATGAAATCGTCATCCAAAAATCCCGCTTCATTGCTCATGTGATGAGAGCTGAAACAGAAGAAGCAGCCCAGGAATTTATTCAGAAAATCAAAAAGGAGCATTGGAATGCAACGCATAACTGCTCCGCCTATCTAATCGGAGAACACGACCAGATTCAAAAAGCCAATGACGACGGCGAGCCAAGCGGCACGGCCGGTGTTCCGATTTTGGAAGTGTTAAAAAAGAAGCATTTAAAAGACACGGTTGTTGTCATCACCCGCTATTTCGGAGGCATTAAGCTTGGAGCAGGCGGTCTGATTCGCGCTTATGGAAAAGCGACATCAGAAGGCATCGACGCAACCGGTGTAGTAGAACGCAAGCTGATGAGAGTGATGTCAACGAAAATTGACTACACTTGGCTCGGCAAAGTGGAAAATGAACTCCGCTCCTCCATTTACGAGATTAAAGAGATTCACTACCTTGATGCCGTTGAAATCGAAACCTATGTGGAAGAAGCCGATGTACAGAACTTCACCGAATGGATGGTAGAGCTGACAAATGGCCAGGGAGAGATTGCTTCTGGAGAAGTGCTTTATTTAGAAAGAGATATGTAGGTGTATGAAACCAAAAAAGGTGAGAGACTATTGATAGTTCCTCACCTTTTTTATACTCTATTAACGGTTCTTTACGGTTGGGTATCGAACGCTGCGAATGAATTTTAGTAATGGGCGGTAGTTTTTCCCAACGAGCCCGATTTTTTCAGCGATGACTTCGATGACGATTAACAGTGCAATGATCAAAGCAAATGAGCCTAAAAGCTTTGCTTGTGACAGGATCACTGCTACCAATCCGAAGAAAGCTGCCATTGCATAAATGATTAATACGGTTTGTCTATGTGTAAAGCCCAGTCCCAATAAACAATGGTGTAAATGGGATTTATCTGGTGCCATTAACGGCTTTTTGTTTACGATTCGGCGAAGGATCGCAAAGAACGTATCTGAGATCGGAACGCCAAGAATAATGATTGGTAAAATAAGGGAAATAAACGCAGAGGTTTTAAATCCTAATAGGGACAATACCGAAATCATAAAACCTAAGAACAGTGCCCCTGTATCACCCATGAAAATTTTTGCCGGGTGGAAGTTAAAAACTAGGAAACCAAGCGTACTTGCTAACACGATGGATGCAATGATAACAACGAATGGGTTTCCGAATAGAATCGCCATTCCGGAAATCGTAATTAAAGCGATCGAAGAAACACCGGCAGCCAGACCATCAAGACCATCAATCAGGTTGATTGCATTGGTAATTCCGACAATCCATAGGATCGTAATCGGTACACTTAAAAATCCAAATTCCAGAGTACCGTCGCTAAAAGGAAGGTTAATGAATTCAACCTGTACTCCGCCCCAAAAAACAACGACCCCGGCTGCGGCAAGCTGACCCACTAATTTAAGTTTAGCTGAGATTTCAAACATATCATCAAGGATACCAGTGATGATAATAATGGTTGCTCCAGCCAGAATGGACATGATATATGGCGATTGCGGCTGATAGAACCAAACCCCAAGTACAAAACTGATGTATATCGCTAAACCTCCAAGGCGAGGCATAATTTTCTGGTGAACCTTTCGTTGATTCGGTTTATCCGTTGCACCGATTTTAAAAGCTAACTTTATCACGACAGGAGTTATTAAGATCGAAATGATAAAACATAGCAACATCGTCAAGTAAATCATGAGTATCCTCCCTTAATTGTATATTGCCCACCGCATCACAAATGAATACAGGCAAATACAGTCAACAAAAACCATTATCTTATTTTTTAATTGGTAAAATCAGCTAACCTAGTAATATATCAAATGGATTATATCACAAATATATAATGTTGAGAATCTAATTTACGTCACAAATTCGTTACAAGCTCCGTAATAATGATTCCCTCTAATTATAAAAAGTCACTTTCATACTCTCACTATAATAGACGGTATGTAACAAGAAACGTTTCACGAATAACTTAAAAAATCATATCACTTTATTTTTAAAAAGCAATGGGAATGGATACCAAGTTCAAAATTTTGGATATAGAAAATAGCGTGCATCCCTTGCCACGCTATTTTTTGTGATTTTGTTATTTTATATTCTTGAACTACTCCACCTTAATTTTCTAACGAAAATTTGAAGGATGGAGATTCCTGCGAACACCGAGGTATCCCTCAGTTATTTAGCAGGCTATCCCCGTCGCACCGACGGTTAGCAGTACAAGTGGCGTAAGCCTCCTGCAAGTGTTGCAAACTTGTACGTTGAACTCGCCACGCACCCTACTTTAGCTTGGTTTTCGCAATTTCGGTGTGCCGTGGAGGCGAATGGTGCTTGGATATTTTACAGTGCGAAGACTTTCTCGCACTAACCCTATATATCCTGTTTTCAAAGAACAACTAACAGGAATATTATACCATACGAACAAGCGTTTTCGCTATCGCCAACCGACATTCATCACCCACTTATTTTTGGGCTACGCCCTGCACAAAATTGAAGTGGGAGTCTTCTGTCGGAAAAAGATAAAACTATTTTCTTCCAAAGCGCCCTTTCACCTTTTCCAGCGCAATCTGGACAACGATATCCTTTGTGACGATCAGGATGATACCGTAGATCACAGAGCAGGTGATTCCGATAGCAATAAAGAGCGGAATCGGACCGGAGACAAATTGTCTGATACCATAAGCGATCGGAATGAATAACAGTGAATAGAATAAATATTTCATTTTCGCCCATTCAAACAGCTTGTACTCTATTTTGATATAACGTTTGATATACCAGTACTCGAGTAGAATTAAAATCAACGTAGCCAGACCTGTTGTAAAAACGGCTGTAGCCGGTGTCAGCTTGTCCATAAACAGTAAACCAATTTTAAATAAAACGTTAATAAAACCTGTTAAGAACACAAGCTTGATCAGCACATTTTCCTTCTTTTTTACATAAATGATCTGGTTGGCAAGGATAAAGTCGATGCCGAGCACGATCATATAAAAGGCGAATAAGCTTAAGGCGGTTGATGCCCCGATAAAATCCTGACCTCCATAGATTAAAACGGCAACATCCGCTAAGACAAAGATGCCTGCAGAGGCAGGGAATAACAATGAAAAATAGACCTTTGAGATATTATTAAGGAGAATATGATAACTCTTTTCATCATTCGACCCGAGAATATAAGAAAGTCTTGGGAGTGTTACTTGAATGATACTTAACATTAATGTATTGATAATCCCCATGATTTGCTGCGGAATGACATAAAAGGAGACATCCCTTTTGGTAGCAAATTGACCGAGCATCAGACGGTCTAAGAGCGTAAACAAAACATTCCCATTGGCGAACACAACGACCACAAATAATGGTTTTAGATGCTGGACAATCGTAATATTACTGAAATCAAATTTTATTTTACGTTTAATATAGATAAAACTTACGATATTATTTAAAACGGTTGAAAGTACCAAAAGCATCGCATATTCGTAATAATTGTCACTGTTATTGACCATCGCAAAAATTAGGATGACATAAATAATCCGGACAATGACCGTTTTAATTGTAATGAAATCGTAGTTTTCCAGCGCCTCGTTAACCCATTCCACCATGAAAATGTTCGCGATGAAATTAAAACCGAAAATCATTAAAATCGGGAAAATACTGTCCTCACCGTAGCCAAAATAACTGACCGCTCCATAACAAAGCAAGGCGGCAAGACTTGTGACAAGACCAATCGTAAATAAGCTCGTAAACAGCTGACTGACCTTCTGTTTGTCGTCTTTCACGCGGCTGATTTCACGCATCCCGTATTGATAGACGCCAAAGGTCGCAAAGATTAAAAAGTACGCATAAATCGATTCAACAAACTGCACTTTCCCGATCGATTCGGCACCGAGTACACGGTTCACATAGGGACCTACTAAGATGGGAAGAATAAGGTTAAAGCTGTTCAAAATAACCTTGTAGAGCATGTTTTTAAACAATGATTTTTTCATAAAATTCCTTCTAATCCCCTAATTAATGAAACAAATATGCCCTCGTGTTATCCTGGAATGGAAGTGTCTCATTATCAACTTTTGTCCAATCCCAATTTGGATTTGGGATCATATAAGTTTCACCGTAATTTTCTTTTAAATACTGGTCATAGTTTTCCGGTATTGGAAATGGATTGCCTTTAAAATCAATCCTTGTGATCCCGCTGAAAGTGGAAGTTAATTTCTTCACTACAAGTCCGGTAATTTGCGTTTTTTCAGGTCCTTTCTTGTAGATTGTCTTCTCGCCTTCCTCTAAGGCAAAGCAGGAAACGCGGTTTTCACCTTTGATATAGTAATACACATCGAGATTAACCCCTTTGTAAAGATAAGTTTCCTCGACAATATTGCCTTCGAGCCAAAATTCACGAGCCTTTTTAAAGCCCTTCCCGATCAATGCTGTTTCAATTGCCTTGGCATCTTCTCCAGTTGTAAAAAAGGTACCGATATCAATATCCGCATCATGGCCGATAAAATCTTTTTCCCGGATGGCACCAAGCAGCGTTCCATAATCAAGCCAAAAATCCAGCTTCATCTCTGCAAACACATCCTTCACATGCAATAAAGCCTCGTAGCCGTAATTTTTTACTGATTCACGCTTTGCCGCCTCTGCCGATTCTCGGTAATGCTGGTTGATTTTTAACAAGACGGGATTTTGCCGTAATGCTTGGTATACCTTTTTACTTCGGAAGTAAGATTTCACTTTTTCATATACTGTCACCTAAGATGCCCCCTTCAAACCTGTTGTACACTTATGAAAAAGAGGCTGACCAAGCTAAGCGTTAGACTTCGAGGTAGTGTAAGGCACCATAAAAAGACGTGTGGTGCCTTACATCTATCCCTCATTGGTCAAACTCTTATAAGTCATCCTCATGAATAATTAAAGAGTGGAATCAAGCTCTTTTAAGTAAGCTGAAAGTGCTTCTTTCCAATCTCTTAATGGTGTGAATCCTTGTTCTTCAAGTTTCTTTTTGCTAAGAACAGAATACTTCGGACGCGCTGCCGGACGCGGGAATTGCTCCGTTGTCAGCGGGTTCGTTTTTACCTCCAAGCCTGCCTGCTTGTAGATTTCTACGGCAAATTCATACCAGGAACAAATCCCGCTGTTTGATGCATGGTAGATGCCATACTTATCACTTTCAATTAATTCGACAAGGAAGGCTGCTAAATCCACCGTGTAGGTTGGCGATCCGACCTGATCGGCGACAACACCAACTTCCCCGCGCTCCTTGCCTAATCGAAGCATCGTTTTGACAAAGTTATTGCCATTAATGCCATAAACCCATGCGGTCCGCACGATGAAATGCTGTTCAAGGCTTTCTTGTAAAAAGTTTTCCCCGGCAAGCTTTGTTTCGCCGTATACACCAAGTGGCTTTGTTGGCTCATCGACTTCATACGGCTCTGTTCCGTTTCCGTCAAAGACATAATCCGTACTTACATAAACCATTTTTGCCTTCACTTCATGTGCTGCCTGCGCCAAATATTTCGTGCCAAGCGCATTGACATTATAGGCAGTCTCGCGGTCTGTTTCCGCTTGGTCCACGTTAGTATATGCAGCGCAATGAATAATGGCATCAGGCTTTAGCTCTTGAACAAATCGGTAAACGTCCGCTTCGTTTGTCAGATCAAAATCCTCACGCTTTGTTCCATGAGCGGTATGTCCCTTTTTTTCAAGCTCTTTTACAACGTCATACCCTAATTGACCATTAATACCTGTTACTAAAACATTCATTATTCTACCTCTAGACGGTCGCCGTACTGGGACTTGAAATATTCCTGATATTCACCTGAAATAATGTTTTGCCACCATTCCTGGTTGTTTAGATACCAGTCGATTGTTTGCTTGATACCTGTTTCAAATGTATATTTCGGCTCCCAGCCAAGTTCTGTGCGAAGCTTTGTCGCATCAATCGCATAGCGGCGGTCATGTCCTGGACGGTCTTTAACGAATTTAATTAAGGATTCCGGCTTGCCAAGTTGGGCTAGTATTGTTTTTACAATATCGATATTTGTGCGTTCGTTGTTTCCGCCAACATTGTATACTTCGCCGTCACGGCCTTTGTGAAGCACTAAATCAATCGCCTGGCAGTGGTCTTCCACATGAAGCCAGTCACGGACGTTTAACCCATCACCGTAAATAGGAAGTTCTTTGTCATGCAGTGCATTGATAATCATCAATGGAATCAGCTTCTCAGGGAAATGGTACGGACCATAGTTGTTAGAGCAGCGAGTAATATTCACCGGAAGACCATATGTTTCGTGGTACGCACGAACTAACAAGTCTGCTCCTGTTTTACTTGCACTGTACGGGCTGTTTGGCGCTAATGGTGTTTCTTCTGTAAAATAACCAGTCTCACCTAGTGTGCCGTATACTTCATCAGTAGAAACTTGAAGGTATTTTTTCACGCCGATTGCTCTAGCTGCATCAAGTAGAGCAAGAGTACCTTGAATATTTGTCTGCACAAAAATCTCAGGGTTTGTGATGCTGCGGTCTACGTGAGACTCAGCTGCAAAGTTCAGCACGTAATCAAATTGTTCTTTTTCAAAAAGATCTTGTACAAATTCGCGGTCAGCAATATCGCCTCTAACAAACTTGTAGTTTGGAGCGTTCTCGATATCCTTTAAATTCTCAAGGTTACCGGCATATGTTAATAGATCAAGATTATAGATCGTGTACTCCGGATATTTATTGACCATATAGCGGACAAAGTTACTGCCGATAAAGCCCGCGCCGCCTGTTACTAGTAATTTCATGTAATGTTAAGCCTCCTATTCCTCGTAAACAAAATTTAAATGGGTTGCTTCTGCTAATGTCGGATGCTTCGTATCCTTATCCGATAAAATCGGGTTTGTTGTCGGCCAATCGATACCTAAAGCCGGATCATTCCATAGAATGCCGCCGTCATGCTCCGGTGAATAGTACTCATCTACCTTGTAAGCAACCGTTGTATCTGGAACGATCGTACAGAAACCGTGCGCAAAGCCTTTTGGTACAACAAGCTGACGTTTGTTGTGCTCAGAAAGAATAACGCCGACCCACTGTCCGTATGTAGGTGAACCTTTACGAATATCAACAGCTACATCATAGATCGCACCTGTGATGCAGCGGACAACCTTTGTCTGTGCCTTCGGATTCAACTGGAAGTGCAGTCCTCTTAGAGTTCCAACAGGAGCTGAAAGAGATTGGTTATCCTGAATAAAGTCATAATGTAAGCCTAATTCTTCAAAGATTTGTTTATTATAGCTTTCCATAAAATAACCGCGGTGGTCGCCGAACACTTTTGGTTCTAGAATAAAGACACCTGACAGTTTTGTTTCAATTTTATTCATTTTCATTAAACCTCGCTTTTATCGGTTAACGCCTTGCGTAGCAATTTTCATCAAATATTGTCCATATTGATTTTTCAATAACGGCTCAGCAAGTTCAATTAACTTATCTTTTGTTATATAGCCCATTTTATATGCAATTTCCTCAAGGCAAGCGATTTTCAGCGTTTGTCTTTTCTCAATTGTCTCAATAAACTGTGAAGCTTCTAACAAGGATTCGTGTGTTCCAGTATCAAGCCAAGCGTATCCGCGGCCAAGAAGCTCAACATTTAGTTCGCCCATTTCAAGATACTTTTTATTGACGTCTGTAATTTCAAGCTCACCGCGCGCAGATGGCTGAATGTTCTTCGCAATTTCAACCACACGATTATCGTAAAAATAAAGACCTGTTACAGCGTAGTTTGATTTTGGCTTTTCTGGTTTTTCTTCGATCGAAACCGCTTTGCCTTCTTCGTTAAATTCAACCACTCCAAAGCGCTCAGGATCGTTTACATAGTAACCGAAAACCGTTGCCCCTTTTTCACGACTGGCCGCATTTTTAAGCAGATTGGTCAGGCCGTGGCCATAGAAAATATTGTCGCCCAGCACTAATGCCACATTGTCGTCGCCGATAAATTCCTCACCGATGAGGAAAGCCTGTGCCAAGCCGCCTGGATCAGGCTGTACTTTATAAGAAAAATTCACACCTAAATCAGATCCGTCGCCTAAAATTTGCTCAAAACGGCCGATATCCTGCGGTGTTGAAATAATGAGAATATCTTTAATTCCTGCAAGCATTAATACGGATAGCGGATAATAAATCATCGGCTTATCATAAACAGGCAGCAACTGCTTTGATACTACCTTTGTTAATGGATAAAGCCGCGTTCCGCTTCCACCAGCTAAAATAATCCCTTTCATTTCAATCAACTCCCTGGTTAATGGTAACTGCTATTTACATGATTCTATTTTATCTGCCAATACTAGACATCTTCCCCAACATATTATAGAGAAGAAGTTGTGATTGTACAAACCTAATTTTGTAAAGAAATTCGTTTGTCGCTTTTGTGCATGTTGCCGGGATGGTGCTGTGACTAGGGTTGATGACTGGGCTTGGCCCGAGCTCTTAATGTCCATTATTTAAGGTGATTTTTCTTCTTTTGGTGTTGTGAAGGACAGTTTGGTTAATGACTTTTTTTACTTTGGCCTTTAGAAGCTTTAAGAAGGCATTTTCCTTGATGACTGATTTTGAATTGTCCTTTAGAAGCCTGCTATGAGACATTACCCTAGCTCTTTTTGTTTAAAAAGTTCTCTTTATAACCCCACATTAAAACAAATACCTTACAATAGCTCGAATCGTCCCAATTCTTCCTTTCAATTGCTGGGATAGAGTGCGTTTCTTTATCCCTGTGACGTTTCCACCATGGCGGACGTATTTGACGAGCTTCTCGTCAAGAAACACAATGTTTTTCTTTTTCATCATGCAGACAAGAGCAATCCATTGGTCATGCATTTCGATAGTCGGAGGAAATGGCGTGATTGCCGGAATTAAATCTTTTTTAAAAGCCATAAATGCTCCGGTGTATGCATTCTTCAAGATATTTCCTAAAATCCCCTGGTCGATTTTGTTGTTGTTATAATCATTCCAAGATGGAGACATAACCTTCAAATCGCCGTCGACGACAACCGCATCATGGACAACCAAATCGGCGTTCCTCTCTTTAAAAGCATTCATAACTAATTCGACTTTGTTGTCTTCCCAAATATCGTCCTGATCACACAGGAACACGACGTCACCTTGTGACAGCAGAATCGCCTTTTCAAAATTTCGGATTGCACCCATGTTATGTTTATTGACAAAAACCTGTACTCGTTCACCATATGTATTTTTAATAATCTCAACTGTATCGTCCGTCGAGCAATCATCAACGACAATAACTTCATCCGTATCCTTTAGCTGCTTGATCACAGAATCAAGCTGGCGGACAATAAATGCGGCCCCGTTATAGGTGGCCAGACAAACTGATATGTTCATAATCGTATCCCCTCTTTTTTGAAGGATCCTGTAATACGTTTATCCTTTTTTTCATTGAAAAAACGTAATCTCATAAAAATCCTTAACTAACTAAAAAAGCTCAAGGCATCCGCCTAGTGGCATGTGCCTTGAGCCGATGGCGCCTTTATGGACCATAACTTCCTAACTTTTCCTTCGAGCCGTACGCCATCTGGAATTCTTTATTATTTTTGCATAAGCCCACGCTGTGTATGCAAAGCGGCCGTTTATTTTTGCTGTACCCTGCCGAACTTATTCAGCAGACCGCCGTTTATTTTTACAGTACTCTTCTTAACCTACCTACCGAGCAGCCGTCTATTTCCCCATTAGCCTGCTCAAAGTATACAAAGCAATTCGCTTATTTTTCACAACCAACAGCTGCTTGGCCAAGCGTTTAAACAGCTGCTTTCGGTATTCGCCGATTAATTCGGTTTTATAATTACTGTAATATTTCATTTCCGAATCAAGAATGCTTTTATAACGATTAAGTGAAACTGTGCTGTAATCCATGACAGACAAATCGTGTTCAAGCGTGACCCGCAGCAGAAGAATTTTTTTGCCCTGTTCATAAATTTCATGAAACAGCCAGTGATCTAAATAATCGAGCGGAAATTCTGTATTGAAGCCGCCGATTTCATTTAAAAAGCTGATCCTCACCAGTGAACCGGAGTTAATCGCCATCACCGGTTTCTCCTGAATGCCTTCGACAGGTCTTTCTGTCTGTAACGGACGAAGGGAATGGCTGTAGACCGGAGACACCATAATCCCATTCGTCATAATCTTTGGCACGACCGCCGCAATCTCTTCGGTTATGTCGTGATCTTTTAACATCAGATCAATATATTCTTCCGTGACCATCGTATCATGATCGAACAGGAGCAGCCATTCACTCCCATTCTCCTGCGCTCTTTGCCACGTATAGTTATAGGCTGTTGCAATACCAAGATTGCGCGGATCATGAATATAGTCTATATTACCCGGGTAATGATTCGCATCAAAGTCCTGCTGTTCCGGACTGTTATCATATAGAATCATATCAATGCCCGCTAAAGAGTCCTTTCGTTCAAGCAAAACTTTTTTCAACGAAGAGAACGTCTTAGACTGCTCAATAACCTGCTTATAGAACACAACAACAATCGTTACCTTCATGCTGCCAGTTCCCCGTTTACTTCTTTTTCCTTACGGTTTTGTGACACGATTAGGATGAATAAGAAGAAGCCGATTCCAAGCGGATTATTAATAAATGGGTTGATATTGGTCAACAGCAGCATCCCCATAAATGCCGACATGAGCGATACTTCCAATGTTGAGATGCTTTTCTTTCGTTTATAAACGACATGGTAATTGTAATAAACGAGCAAACAAAGCACTAACCAAACAGCAAGTCCCACTAGTCCTTGTTCAATCAGGATGTCGAGCATACTCATTTCAATACCAGTTACACGTCCCCCGATTTCCGTACCGTATCCAAGCCCAAGGATTAGGTGAACCGGGTCACTTAACAACGTTTTCGCTTCGAGAATATCCTCGACACGTGTGTTTACACTCACGTCATTGACTTCAGGTGCAGGCTTTTTCTTTTCTGTTTTTGCAGAATCCTTTTTCCCTGTTTCTTTATGCGTTTCTTCCGTTTGCGGAGATGTTGTTTCAAATCTCTCCAACGTCATGTATTGGAACATAAACGGAACGGCCACGAAAATGCAGGCAGAAATGATCATTTTTCGTAAAAACTTCTTTGAGGTAAACATCGTACGGATTTTTTCCGAAAAGCGTTTAATCGGCTGGGTAATAATTCTTGCATCTAATATTACAATCATCATCACGCTGATCATGAAGGCAAGTAAAAATCCTCTTGTCTCAGACCACAGAACTGAAATGGAGCCTAAAATCAATGTGACAACATCCAGCTTCGTAAATTTTTTATCAAGAACAGCATTTAAGGAAATAATGACGGCAATCAGTACGAAAATATGACTCTTGTAAAACACGCTGTTGCTAGGTCTGAAATACAAATCATCGTTCATAAAGCCGTTGATGAAATAATAGTATGGAGCAAAGTTTGCACTAAAGACTGTTTTTCCTAAAATGGCGATCACAAGGGTGAAAATCGATACAGCAACCGCACTGTATTTTAATAAAGCTATGACACGATCCTTCGAGAACCGCTCTTCCGCAATATAATACGCTAATGGAAAATAAGCGGCAAAGAATGATACACGGAAAAAGTCAGTAATGATATCTGATAAGGAATGATCGTTGATGAGTCCGATTGCGCAGCTAAAAACAAAGCTGGCGATTAATAAATAAATTCCAATCGTTAGTGGATTAAAGCGAAAGAAAGTATTGACCCTCGTATCGAGAATCGCCTTTTCTTTTACAATTCTGACCATAAAAGTCAAGATGAGCAAAATGAATAGAACTTGGCGAATCGATAGAAAGCCGAAATCGATCAGCCTCCCCCCGCCGCCGACAAAAAGCTCAACAAAAAACAGTGTCAGCAGTATTTTTTCAAATTTATTCATAAAACATCCTCCGAAATCTTAATGAACGGACATGATAGATTTAACTAATGCAACATTTCTTAATTTCAAAGCCTTTTCCTCTACTAAATGCCAAGAGGCGATAGCAAAGCATAATGTGATTGGATACGAAATAATAAAATTTTGCAACGGCGTGATATCATTATGGAAAAGATTGACAACCATTTGTTGAACCGGGAATGCATAAATATAAATTCCGTATGAAAAATCACCATATTTACTGAAATGATGCAAAGTAATCTTGGACGCATATCCGATATAAAAAATGAAATATCCGCCAAAAATCGGAAACAAATAATTAAATTTTCCTAGTTTTGCGGATATAAAAACGATAACAAGCGAAAGTAACGCAAGCCACACATTTTGCAGAATTTTACCTCTGAACAAATAAAAAAGCATTCCCGCACTAAAATAGCGGAATAAATCGGTATAATAGCCGCCATGACCAAAATGAAAAAGAACAGTCGATGCAATAAAGGCAACGATAACCGTCTGCTTATGAAGCAGCCTTATGACACCTAAAAACCCTACCACTCCATAAAATAAGAATTCGTACCATAAGGTCCATAATGATCCGTTTACGGAAACCGGTGCAGTATTACTTTCAAACACTCCCGGTAAATCATATTGGATATGGTACATAAAAATCGTCCGCAAATACTCATAGGTTTGCGGATTTGTAAAATACTCAACTAGATTTAATGTAGTGAAAATGGGTCCAAGGATAAAAACACTTAAACTGACGACAACTACTAAGCCGGGGATAATCCGAAAAATACGCGCTTTAGAAAAACGGACGATATCCTTAGAGCGTTCAAAACTCTGCGTGATCAAGAATCCACTTATGATGAAAAAAATACTCACAGCTAGAGAACCAAACGTGCTTTGACTGTTTGTAAACAACCCAAAAGGCTCTGTCGCGTTATGTCCTATCGTTAACGGGTAAGCATGTGAGAGAATAACTAATGATGCAGCTAAAAATCTTATGATGTCTAGATTGTTCTTTTTACCTGCTAAGAACTCATCTAGGTATCTCCCTTGAAGCTTCACGGACTATTCCACTCCTTATTTATGAATGTACAGAATCAATTCTAGAAAAGGCGCCATCCCCATTTATTGAAAAATTTCCACATCGATTTTAGGAAAATTTTAAATAGCTTGGAGTTTTTATGTGCACCTCTTTCATAAAAGTGAATGACGTTTGAAAAAGGAGTATAAATGATTTTCTTCTTACGTTTTCCAAACTCTAAACAAAGATCATAGTCTTCAAAATACATGAAGTAACGGTCATCAAAGCCATTTACTTCTTTAAAATCATCGCCGCGTAAAAACATAAAGCAGCCTGAACCAATTCGGATATTTGCATACTCTTCCTCAGATAGGTTTCGGCATTCATATGATTCCAGACGCTTGGCAAATAATTTTTTAACGAATTGAAATGGAATATAACGAAGGGCATAGTCAAAAACCGAGACGCGGTCACGGATTAAGTATTGTGTTGTTCCATCCGGATTTAACACTTTTGGCACCAAGAGTGAAATGTCAGAATTACTCTCCATGTACTCCAGCATGCTTTCTAAGTTTTCCTTTGTCACCAAAATATCCGGATTAAACACTAGGAAGTATTTCTCTGATGCCTGCAGCAGGCTGTGGTTATGGCCGAAACCAAAACCATTGTTTTCATGATAAAAGTTAATATCCGCAAAATCCTGATATGCAGACAGCTTCTGTTTATATTCTTCGCTCGAGTTATTATCAAAGATGACAATTCGAAAGCGATCATCCTGCCCCAGCTCGCTTTTCAAATTATCAAGCACTTTGAATATATGTTTACTGTTGTATGTTACGATGCTTATCGCTACTTTTGCAATGCCCACATTTCCCCACTCTTTCGTTTTAACTATTGTTAGAAAAGCGCAAGCGCCTTGTCCAGCCCTACAGGCATAAGACGCGCGTGAATAGAAGGCGTTCTTTGCCTTCAATTCGCGAGTGGCTTATGACTTCGAGGGGCTAGGCGCTGGAGCTAGATCAAGAAAAGCGCAAGCGCCTAGAACATATAGAACCTGTTCCTGCGTTCACCTTTCAAGGAGAGCCTCCTTGATGGCCAGCCATGACATGCCTAAGACGCTCCTGTATGGAGACACGATTTGCCTTCCAATCAGAAGTGACATTTGATAGAAAGGACTGGCTGCTTGCACTAGACCAAGAAATCTTCATAAGCCTGCCTATCGGCTCATGCCCATTGCCGATTGCATTATCTTTTTCGTGTAGAACAACTCTTTCTAGCACAAATCTATGTTAATCGACAAATTATTCTAATGATACTTCAGCTTTCAATTATAGCATCAATTAGATATATTTTGTACATATTCCCGAGCACTTTTTGTCAATCTATATTGCATAGGTTGCATCAAGGCCGCCCCTTCTGTAACTGGCGATTCAGTATGAATCCTCTTTTTATGGCTATTAATGAATGATGATTTTTCCCTTCCCCTCATTTTAGCAATGAGCGAAATGGAGTGAAATTATGCATAAGAAAACCCCTCCACCACTCGATGAAGGGGTTACATCCTTAATAATAGTAGTAATAGTAATAATAATCCTCGATTGTATCCTGCAATACACCATTGCTGTCAAAATAATGGTAATCAAATCCGATACGGTAGATACCGGTCAACATGTCTCCATATTCGTTAAAATAGTACCATTTACCGCCGAGCTGCAGCCAGCCGGTATGCAGTGCACCGCTGCCTGTTGCATAATACCAGTCATATCCGTCTGTGTTCCAGCCATTTGTTTTCATCACTCCGCTGTTATCAAAGAAGTAATTCTTACCATTAATGCTTGACCAGCCTGTATCCATTGAACCGTCAGAATAATTTAAATAATACCATTTACCGCCGCTCGATAACCAGCCAAGGTATAACGTCCCGTTTGCTTGTGCATAGTACCAGTTATAGCCGTCGGTTACCCAGCCCTTTGTTGCCATAATCCCATTGCTGTCAAAGAAGTAATCATAGCCGTCAATATATTGATAACCTGTCGCCATTGCGTACGTATAGTCATCATAATATTCGTCATACATTCCGAAATAGTACCATTTTCCGTTATACGGAAGCCAGCCATGCTTTAGGGTTCCATCGGCATTGGCATAGTACCAATTGGATCCATCTGATACCCAGCCATTCGACTGCATGACACCTAGATGATTAAAGAAATAAACTTGACCGTTAATTTCATAGGTTTGGTTAGCAACCATGGCACCACTGTAATCAAGATAGTACCAATTACTGCCGCTTTGAACCCACTGATCATATAGTTGATAGCCAGTTTCATCGTAATAGTACCAGTCTCCGTAGCTTGCCACCCAGCCTGCTGCGGTAACATCGTTATGTACGGCTGCTGTTTGTACAGCTTCATCTTGTGCTTGTTCTTGTTGTGCTGCATCTGCTTGTACAGCTGTTGTTTGTTCTGCGTCTGTCTGAGGTGTTGCCGCTGGAGCAGTTTCAGGTTGGGCAGACTGCGTTTCTGTTGTTTGTGTTTCTTCAGCTGTTTGTTGTGGAGTTTCGGCTGCAGGTGCAGGGTCTGGCTGTGCCATGTCAGCTGCTTCTTCTTGATTAACTGCTTGATCTTGTAAAATCTGTTCTTCTACTACATTTGTACTGTCTAATTCTTCAGATGCATTTCCGTTCTCCTGTGCAAAAGAGACCGTAGGAATCATGAGAAGAGTCGTAAACAGCAAGGCAAACGAGACCTTTTTCATACTATAGACCCCCTTATTTTGTACTACTTTAATATTTTACCAATATAGTAGAAAAGTTCAAATAAAAGGGTCAAAGTTTATCGAAAAATAGATTAATTGTTTTGTTAAACAATTTTTTTATGTTTAACCGGTGGTAAAGGACGGTTCTTCTGATGCGATTTGGATTTTTTCCCTAGCACGATTGGGAAATATTTATTGATCATAAATATGACTGGTGTTAATAGAATACTCGTTAGAATTGTATATAATAGCCCTAATAAATTAGGGTTCGAAATTATCGATTGAAGCTGTACTGCACCAAAATGGTTAATAAAGTTAAAGCCTAAACTTACATGCAGGGCTAATAGGATTAATGAGTTTTTCCCCATAAAGCCTAGGACAGCTATAGAAAGGAACTGCGATAAATAAATGACAAAAAAGATTGCAAGAGCTGCCCAAATAATATTATTTAAATATAAAAAGATATAATCATATACATGCCAAGTTTCTCCGGTAATCATTTGAAAGATCTTCGCATAGATTGCATCATTGAAAAGGAAAAAAAGATATAGGATAGATGAAGCCAGTAAGAATGGAGACTTCTTTAAGTTTCCGTTCAAAACGCTTGCGTTTCTCAGCGTAGACCCTATCGCAAAGTAAAAAATAAAATAGAGTGATTGATCAAAGCTCCATGGCAGAATTGAGGTTCCAGCGAAAGCATCCAATACTGAAACGGAAAATAGTGACATGCCTGTAGTCAGCAGCATAATCCAGGATTGTTTTTTCACATATTTTACCAACAGGTAAAAAATAACTTCGATTGTAAAAAGTGACGTTAAAAACCAAAGCGGCTGATCGAAATAAATTCCATTTCTTTCTGATAATAAAAACGTCTTGATCAAGTTCGGGATATCGATGGTTCCAAGTTGGAAAATTTTCATTAATAAAATAGAAATGATTGAAAAGCTTACATAAGGAATTAACAAGGATTTGGCTTTTGCAAATATGAAGCCTTTTAAATCAGGATATTTCCTATTGGAAAATAGAAACCCTGATATAAAAAAGAACAACGGCATATGAAAAGCATAAATTTGCCCTCTCAGTTCCCCTTGGATCATGGTATGTCCTAAAATTACTAATAAAATGCCAATCCCCTTACTCGAATCTATCCATTGAATTCTATTATTCATTATTTACCCTTCCATCACATAATTCATAAACCGTTTGACATCACCCTAAAGCCTTAGAGCAACCATATTATATTCCGCTCAAACCAAACAAACAATCAAATTTTGCTACCAATTATATAATCTTTTTATTCAATAAATTACAAAAAAATATACATTAGCACGGTAATACTGTTGGAAGGTAAAGCAGTGAGGGACAGTCCCCCACTGCGGTACCGCTTTAATATGACGGGGGACTGTCCCCCGGTGCGGTAATGCTTTAATGTGGCGTGGGACTATTCCCGTTGGTTTAGGTAATTTCTTTTGATGCATTTTGAAATTTATTTAATTTCCAATTAAACGGCGAAATACTGCTTTTTTTACTTAAAAACATGAAAAAAACCCCTCCAATTGCTTGAAGGGGCCGATAGTTCAATAATACCAGTAGTAAGTATCGTACCAATAATCATAATCGAAAGGAACCAATCATAGACTGGTCCATCTTATAAGATATTAAATATTATTGATCAAAAAACACACTTAATCCGTTATAAATTCCCTTTGCAATTTTTTCCTGATAGCTGCTGTTTGTCAAGTTTGCCCGTTCGGCATCATTTGTGATAAAGCCCATTTCAACGAGTACCGCTGGAGTATAATTCCCTCTTGTGACGGCGAAGTTTGCATCCTTCACCTTTCTGTC
Organism: Niallia oryzisoli; assembly: GCF_036670025.1. Classification (NCBI taxonomy): domain Bacteria; kingdom Bacillati; phylum Bacillota; class Bacilli; order Caryophanales; family Bacillaceae; genus Niallia; species Niallia oryzisoli. The sequence continues at coordinate 5,169,669 of NZ_CP137640.1, forward strand.
ATTTGCTCCCGTAGCTTTCAGAAGCTCGCTTTGAATCGCTGTTGCCAGCTCTTTACTTTCTTCAGGTAATACCCCTTTTGCAGAATTATGATAGGTTTCAATTCCGATCGCTGCACTGCCTGCCGAGTTTACATGAATACTTATGTATGCATCCGGTTGAATTTTATTCGAAAATGCAACCCGGTCTGTCAGTGAGATAAACTCATCAGTACTTCTTGTCATATAAACAGTTGCATTGTACTTAGTCAAGTAATCTCTTAATTTTAAACCTACATTCAGATTGATTGTTTTTTCAAAAACCCCTGCTGCTGTTGCGCCGCTGTCATGTCCTCCATGACCTGGATCAATTACAATAATTCTTCCTTCAAGATAGGAAGGATTGGGATTCCATACGCCGTTTTTATCGAGATAATATTCTTTGCCATTATCCTTAATCCAACGGGTTTGCATCACCCCGTTCTCATCAGAAAAGTACCACTTACCATTTAGTAAATACCAGCCAGTCAACATTTTGCCGGATGCGTCTAAGTAATACCACTCATTCCCATACAGCAGCCAGCCCGTCTGCATGTCACCATTAAAATTCAAGTAATACCAGGTACCTCTATCATTCACCCAGCCGGTTAACATCCTTCCATTCCAATCTGAATAGTACCATTTACCGCCAACAAGATACCAGCCGGTTAACATTTTCCCTGTTGAATCTAAGTAATACCACTCGTCCCCTTCATACAGCCAGCCTGTCGCTTTTTGGTTATCGTTATAGTAATACCAGTTTCCATTTTCCATCTTCCAGCCCGATTCACTCGCCTGTGCCAGATGAGAAGGTACCACAAAACCTAACAAAAAAACAAACAACATCACTAAAACAATTCTCTTCTTCAACATTCCGATCCCTTCTATGTATGTAGTAAACTAGTTTTAGCGCTCTAACGCACTGGGGGACAGACCCCCGCCGCTTTAACGCGTTACACCACCGGGGGCCTGACCCCCGGTGGGTTAATGCGTTACCTCAGTGAAGGTGCTGTCCCTGTTGGTGCCAGCACTGTCCTAGTACGTATTTAATCATAAACGGTTGGTTTGGGGTTGTGAAGAGATTTGATGGGAATTGTTGCAAAAATATACGAATTTCGGCAAATTCTCCTTTTGAATTGGAATTTATTGGGTTAATTTTACAGGAGTTATCCGTTCGCATATTCCGCCCTTTGACCCAACCACCACTGCAACAGAAAAAAAACACCTGAAGTCCAAAACTTCAGATGTTTTCCTTCATTATTCATCTATCCCATTACAATTGCTTTACTAACTCCTGCACACGGTTATAATCTTCAATCGAATCAATTTCATAGCTGTCGTCTGAGTTAATCTTCTCCAAGTAGACATTCAAGCTGCCGATGTTGTCTTTAACAATGTTGTCCCAGTAGAGATCCGCAAAGTCTCCGTCCGCAATCACTTCTTCCAATTTCTTAACGATGTATTCCCCGTCTTCTTTTGACCAAAAGGAAATCCCGCAAAGGATATAATCTTCAACGTCGCTGCAAACTACGAGGTCATAAATCTTTAAATTTTCATCGTATCTAATGACCCATTCGTCTTTGAAATCCTTTTTCACGGCACTGAAGTACATCGATTTCTCCGGATTAGGCAACAAAAAGTTTCTCGTTAAATAATTATCGGCATCAATCACATAGGCCCCCGGCAGGTAATCCTTTACAAGGTACATCGTATAGATATTGTTATACACATCATACTTGTCATTATGAACTAACGTCACGCCGTATTTTTCCTTCAGATAATCAAATTTTTCCCGTAAATATCCAGTCACAACAATAATCTCTTCGACACCGATTTCCTGCAAATACTCAATTTGAATTTCAAGCATCGGCTTGCCGTTTACCGGAACAAGCGATTTAGGTGTGGTCAGTGTTAAAGGTCTTAATCTAGTGCCCATTCCTGCTGCTAATAAAATAGCTCTCATTTAATTGCTTCTCCTACATTACGTGATAATAGTTTTTTTAATGAAAATTCATCAGGTCCAGCTACTGTCAGAACAGAACCCACTAATATCATAATACTGAACACGAACATTTTCAATGTAAGAGGAGCTCCAAGGAACACTGCGCTTAAAATGATCGCCCATGCGGAATACGAAATATTTAAAGCCATCGCACGAGTTGGACCAATTTTGTAAATCGCACCGTAATAGAATAAGTAGGAAGCCGTTCCTGCTAAGGCAATAATCGCAATAAAGAAAATTTCTTTACTCATGATCGCCGTACCAACCAATGGATATGCCTTCATGAAAGGCAGGATAAGAACACCATATGTAACAGCTGATACTAATTGTCTCACTTGTAATGCTTGTTCAGGTGAAATCTCGTCATCCTTCATTCCATAGGCCAAAATAACACATTCCATGCCCCAGCCGAAAATAGCACCAAGTACAAATAAGAACCCAATAATATAGTTGTCTGATGTCATTTCTCCGCTTGAATAGCCTAATAGGAAAATAAATAAGATACTGATAAACAAGCCAATCCAGTTCTTTAACGTTAATTTATCCTTTAAAATTAAGAATGCCATAAACGCTCCCACTGCCGGGTAGATTGCTGAAAAAGAAGCTGTATAGGAAGCCCCGATATACTTAACGGCTAGTACATAGCAGGTCATACCGATTGGTCCGCCGAGGAGCGATCCAAAAATAACCCATCTTCCGCTTCTTGTTTTTATTTTTGAAAAAGTAGTCTTCAGCTCACCACGGAACGCCATAAATACCATCATCCATAACGAGGATAAAAGATCATGTAAAAACGTACTGACTAAAGGAGCTAAAAAGATGACTTGTTCACTTGATAAAAATAAAGCAGATGATAATACAATTCCAATTAGAATTGTGTCGATGGCCCAGGTCAAACCTGAGAGAAGTCCGAAATATACACCTTTATTCTTTAACATACTTTAAATGCTCCCTTAATAATGGATTCTTTAAATTCATTCTTGCCCGATTAAAGCGGTCGATTCCATATGTCCCGAAATCATCGCCTTTTGCTTCTTTGATACAAGTCCAGATGCTCCAGAGAAAGTCCTGGAAAATCTTGTTCATCAGCATCCGTTTTTGAATGTCCACAGGAATCTCTTCTGAATCTAAATAAAGGCGTAAGAATAATTCCTCGTCTTCTTCGGAAAAATCACATTCCAGAGCATGCGCAGCCAAGTCAAAGGTTGGGTCATTCATACCACCGTATTCCCAGTCAATTAAATAGATCTTGTCGTCGCCGCTTTTCACAAAATTCTCAGCCACCAGATCGTTATGGCACGGTGTCAGCTGAATATCCATCATTTCATATTCACGCTTTAACGCGATCACTTGAGCCTTTACTTCTTCGTACGGCTCATACATTTTTCCGTTTACTTCCTGTAATAGCTGCTCGTATTCAACCATTTTCTCGAAAACATCGAATTGATTTTCCATCTCCGCACCTGATTGATGCAGCTTCTTCAATACCGATGTCGTTAAGCGCATATGATCCTCACGTTTTGCAGTAGTCGGATTCAATGTTTCAGCATTTGGAATCAACTTAGAAATTTTCACACCAGTTTCTTCATTAAAGTAGATCAATTCTGTATCAATGCCTAAGCTGCTTGCAAGCGTTGAATTCACTTTTTCCTCATAACGATTAATCATTTTTTCTGTGCCATTGCCAGGCAGACGGAGAACATATTCGTCGTCCTTGATTGTGACCTTGTAATTTTTATTTGTCATCCCGCCGAACGGTTCAACTTTTTGAATATCTTCAATGGAAACCTCCATCGCATCAACCAAATGAAGCTTGATTTGATTTTCCCGATATTCTGCTTCTTTTCGTTTTAAAATAGGATAGACATTCTTCATGACCTGTTCATGCTGCTGTTTTGTATCCATCTCAGCCCAAACAAGGTTATGAATTTTCAAGAACCCGATATGATAATGTCTCGCAACATCTAAAAGCATATATTCATAGTTCATATATGGATTTTGATTGTTTTCCTTGAATTCTTTTACCATTTCAGAAAAAACCTCAAAGGAAAGCTTCGTCATTCCAACCATTTCCCCGTCCACACGGTTAAATTGGTGGATGTCCTTTGAAATTTTGTGTAAATAACCGTCCTTGATTTCGACGAAAGCCTCATCACCGGAGCCGGTTTCACTCGCAATCAGCATACAGTCCCGCTGCGGATACATAATCAACTGATGAATCGCACTTTCTTCAATTAAAATATCCTCTTCAAACAGTAAAAAGTCGTCCGTAATCTTCTCTTCCACACATGCGAGCGATGCCATCGATCCCGTCCACTTATACTTCGGATTTTCGACGAATTCAATATCCGGGAAATCTGCGAGCTCCCCTAGAAGAGTTTCCTTTTGAAATCCTGTCACAATTATAAACTTGGAAATACCATTCTTCTGGAGCAGTTCCAGGTTCCTTCTTAATAAGGGCTGACCCTCAACTGTAAGCAGGCCTGCCGGATGATTAAAATCCTTTCTTTTCCCTGCCGCCAGAATCACGACTGTATTAATGTCTTTAAAGGATTGCTGATGAATATTAATCTTTTTTTCTTTAAAAGACTCATATCCGTTTTTCAAAAATTCAATTCCATCCTCTGTTATGTAATAGCTTATATACCTGCCTGTTTTCTCACTAAAAACGAAGCCTCTTAAAATTAAATCATTGATTAAATAGTTTACTTTACCGATAGACAGCCCTGTTGTTTCTGCTATTTTCTTTTGGCTGACGTTGTTATTTTTATTGATAACTTCCATGATGCGCAGCAAGTGTTCCATACTAGCCTCCAAATATATATTCAATTTTTGAACGCATGTTGATTTTACATTCTTTTTACCATTCTGTAAACAAAATTTTACTTTCTTAATATTTACAAAATAAAAACAAATCCCTTTTTCTTGGTGTGAAAAAGGGATTCATTTTTTCCAGCAAAAAAAAAAGAGGCTGACCGCAAAACGATCAACCTCTCCAGCTTTATTTAAAAACCGGCACATCAAAATTCAATGTATACCAGCTTATTGAATCATACAGTTTTTTCAAATTCGTCACTTGCTTGGCTGCCCAGCCGATGTCTGTTGCATATTGGTGGGTACCAGGCTTGTTCGGATTCCATCTCATCTCATATAGAGTATCCTGTTGATAGGTTGGATTATGGATGTATTTTTCGCCGATAAATTTGGCACCGCCGATGATGGCCGCCTCCGGTGTAAACCAGCCGTTTTGGTAAGCATACTCTGCACCAAGTCGGATTGGATCCACATCTCTTGCCTGAATACCAAACATATTGTAAACAACCTTTGGCTCAACCGGTACGCCGTCTACAGAATCTACAAGTATCCCTGTCGCAAGTTCAGACGTCCCATTGCCTGTTTCCAGCAGCGCGTGTGAGATCAAGTAAAGCTCATTAATCTGATTGGTTAAGCTTGCTTCGACAAAGGCCTGACCTTTGCCCGCGAGAATCCCTTTGCCGGCAAGAATCTTCCTATTTAATTCATCTGCTGAAGCACCGGTATTCTTCGAGAGTAATAGAAATTGATAATACTCAGCCGAATCAGTGGAAAAATTAGCAGGATTTACATAATAAGCAACATCCTCTGTTTTCGCATAACGCCAAGCACTAAATTTAATTTCATACCAATCACCGGCAACGGACAGAATTTCAACCTTATCCCCGGCATTCAACGTTCCGACAATGCGGTAAGCATCACTATTGCCTTCACGTACATTTAACGGTGTAGTTGTCACGGTGCCTGTGACAGTAGCCGTGCCGTCTAATGGGTTTAACGGATCAAGCTGTATGTAGGATGAATGCACATATGCTTTGTCGTTACGATATTTATCCGTTTTCGGCAGAACAGACATTTGTTTGTCAATCATCTGTTGAAGCGTAAGATTATATGTTGTACTCGTTGTAACGGAACCTTTATTTAACACGCCGTTAATGTTGAATTCATAAACAACGCCGTTAATCGTATGTATACCAGTCAGCATGTATCCATCTTTGGTAAAATAATACCATTTCCCGTCATCCTCAAGCCAGCCCGTCTGCATAGCGCCGTCTTCATGGAAATAGAACCATTGGCCGCTTTCACTGACCCAACCCGTCTGCATTACGCCTGAGCCGTTTAATAAATACCATTTGCCTCCAAGCTCTAACCAGCCTCTGGCCATCTTGCCGTCAGCCTGTAAGTAATACCATTGATTTGCATCATAAAGCCACCCGGTTTGAGCAATGCCGGATTGATCAAAATAATACCATTGACCATTCTCTAAAAACCAACCTACTGGGAAGGAGCCGTCTGCATTAATGTATTGACGCTTTCCATCCACATCACGCCAGCCCGTTGAACCGGCAGATCCTGTTGAACCCGTAGATTCAATTAATTCACCTGAGTTTGAAAAGGTGTAGGTTACGCCGTCAATCAACACTTGCCCCGTTACCATTGCACCACTTGCTGTTAAATAATATTTTTGCTGATTTAACTCAAGCCAGCCTGTTTGCATAGCGCCGCTTGAATTCAAGTAATACCATGTCCCTCTATCCAATAGCCAACCGGTTTGCATCGCACCGCTGCTTTGTAAGTAATACCATTTACCACCGTCAAGCAGCCAGCCGGTTTGCATAGCACCACTTGGATTCAGATAATACCATGTCCCTCTATCCAAAAGCCAGCCGGTTTGCATGACACCGTCACCGCCTAAGTAATACCAGGCTTGTCCATCATGGAGCCAGCTGTTTTTGACAACAGCATCATCCTTTTGATAGTACCAGTGGTTACTCTCAAACTTCCATCCTGTTGTTCCCGAAGCAAGGGCAGGCTGAGAAAGGCATAGAAAACTAAGCAGTACCAGCACAATTATGAATTTTTTCTTCACCCATTTCTCCCCTTTCATGTTTGTCATCTCCTATTAATATAGAAAAAAGAAAAACTTCTTTTAATAGGTAACTAGTAAATCCGTGCAGAATGCCTGAGGAAAGTATTTTCCTGTCGCCGCGCATAACGCTGTGCAAGCAGGGATGCAGCATCCTGCAGGTTCTGCATTCTTTTTTTAAAAAAAAATATGTATAATTCATGAATTCTCTCTCTATCTCTTAAACAACCAAAAAAGAGCCGGCACTTAATAACCAGCTCTTCCTCTATCATTATTGCATAACACCATTGCTTGCGATTGTGTAGCCTTCAATCACTGTATCTTTTGCCATTGCACCATCTGCGTAGAAATAGTACCACTGGCCATCAAGATACTGCCAGCCAGTTAACATAGCACCGCTTGAAGTAAGGAAGTATTTTGCATTATTCCAATCAAGCCAGCCTGTTTGCATGACGCCATTTTGATCGAAGAAATACCAAGCTCCGTGATCCTGAACCCAACTTGTTAACTTGTTACCGTTTTGATCATAGTAGTACCAATTCCCATTGGACTGTGACCAGCCTGGCTCATTATTAAGCACTCGTTTCGCGCCATAGTATGTACTGCTCCAATATGAGTTTGATAATGAATCGATTCTAACTCCCTTTGAGCTAGAAGCGTGTACAAATTGATTGTCGCCTATGTAAATTCCTGCGTGGGATGGACCCGCTTTATATGTTTGGAAGAATACTAGATCTCCATCTTTTAATTCACTTTTAGAAACTGAATCTCCAACATTATACATTTCTGAAGTTGTTCTAGGTAATGTATAGCCTGCTTGCTTATATGCATATCCGACAAATCCTGAGCAATCAAATCCGCTTGGCGTTGTGCCGCCCCAGCGATATGGAACACCTATGTAATCATCTGCTATATCTGAAACAGTTTGACCTGTTGCTGCTTCTGCTGTATTATTTCCACCAATGTTTGCACTGAAGAGTAGCGAACATGAAAGTAACCCGCTGATTAATATTTTCTTCATGTTTTGCCTCCGAACATTTACTAATATTTTCTATCATTGGAAACTAGTATCTCATAATAAATGTTGGCGTGAGGTTACAGTTTAGTTTAACTTATGTTACAAAAATATTTCAAATGCGACCTTTTTCGACTCGAAAAGTACGCGAAAACCTTGATATCTCGACATTTATTTAGATTGTTACATTTTTCCTCCTGAAAAATTGGTGTCACAAATTGGACAAAGCTACATTCGTTTTGTAGAAAAGTTAATTACTATTTTAATAAAGAAATTGAACATAAAAATAGACCCTTTCGCAGGGCCTTACTTTTATATTTATTAATAACCATTAGAAAATAAGGTCTTCTGGAATTCTTTCATGGCTTCATACTGCAAAAATGATTTTGTTAAATATTCCTCACATAATTCTTCCAGCAGCTCAGCTTCCGTTTCACTCAGTGAAGGTTTAGAAGATAAAACCCATTCCTTAATTTTATCAGACTGCTTTTCGTAATGTTCCATGTCCTGTTGAATCAGCGACATAAAAAAATCTATTTTCTCAGAGATATTCCCTACTCCATTTAGATTCATTTTCCCTCCACCTTCCCTTATCGAGTTTTGAAAATTCTTAAAATTATTAACCTAATTCTATACTGTTATAGCGCTAATTCGAAGTCCCTTTTGCGTTTTTTAACATAAACGTAATGTCTTCGACGCTGTTCTGCACGTTTCTACCTATAATACTAGAAACAACTTCATTCTATGTCTTTCACTTTACTTTATAAATATGAAGAAACTATGACAATAACGTTAATTTTTACGAAAAAAAGGGCATCTGGAACTAAGTGACCAGACACCCTTTTGATTTACGATTGTACAGCGTTTTCCTTCGCACGTTGCGAAAAAACGAGCACAACTAGGAAAAAGACAATTCCAATGGGATTATTGATAAAAGGATTGATATTGGTTAAAAGCAGGACGCCCATAAAAATACCTAACAGCGAAACATCAGCGGTTTGTAAGGCCATCCCACGCTTAAAACTACCATAATAATTGGTATAAACAAGAAGGAAGAGAAATAACCAGATGGCTAAGCCAATACCGCCCTGCTCGACCAAAATATCGAGAAAGCTTGTTTCAATTCCGGTTACCCGGCCGGCAATCTCCGTTCCATAGCCCTTTCCCCAGACGAGATATTCAGGATGATCAAGGAGCAGATCCTTCGAATACAGCAGATAGTCGACCCTGACACTCGCACTGGTGTCATTGATTTCATCCGTGCTGCCCGCTGCCGCACTGCTTTTTTCAAAGCGTTCAAGCGTCATGTATTGGTATAAAAATGGCACCGCCACCGTAATAATCAATAGAATAATCGATTTCTTGACGAGCTGTCCGTTTTGAAAAACTGCTTTTATTTTACCGGATAGGCTCTTAATCGGGGTAGCCATCATGATGATATCAATGATCATAATCATCAGCACGCTGACCATTAACGCAAATAAGAAGCCCCTTGTTTCCGACCAAAAGATCGAGATTGGACATAAAATCAGATTGAGAATATCGACCTTTGAGAATTTTTTCGTCAAAACAGCATTTAATGATACAACGAGGCCTACAAACACGTAAAAGTGACTTTTGTAAAACACACTGTAGCTTGGCCTGAATAATAAATCATCTCCCATTAAGGATAATAGGAACAATTTATAAGGCTGGAAATTGCCGCTAAACACTGTTTTTCCTAATAAAGCAATCATGACGGTAAATAGTGCAACGGCAAATGCACTATATTTGAGAATGGTGATGATTCTTTGCTTTGTGAATCTTTTTTCCGAAATATAATAGGCAAGCGGGAAATAGGCGGCAAAAAAGGATACCCGCAAAAAGTCAGTGACAATTTCTGAAAGGGCATTCCCGTTGAGATAGCCGATGACTGAACTAATCCCAAACCATCCGATCAACAGATAGATGCCAACCGTGGCAGGGTTCAAGCGGAAAAACGTGTTTACTTCCAAATTTCGGACTTCCTTTTGACTTATAATCCGATAGAGAAACGTTAACATTAATCCTATAAATAAGACTTGGCGAATCGATAGAAAACCGAAATCAATCAGCCTTCCTCCGCCGCCAACAAAGAGCTCAACAAAAAACACCGTTAGCAATATTTTTTCAAATGTATTCATGAAAGTAGTCCACTCCCAAATTTTGTCGAAAGTAATTGATTTATCATTAGAATAATTTGTTTTATAATGGAAAATATTATCAATTTACTGAACTTATTATGACATTTTTTAAATTCAAAATACTGAAAGACGATCGTGTGGTATAATGTTTTGGGTCTAATATCATATACAGGCTTCCACTTCTCTTTCATTCTCATAGATGCCTCTGCCCGATCCTCTTCATTGTTTTTACACTTCCAAGCCAGCTTCCATTGTATCGCAAATGAATGAGAATACAGCTCTTTGTATGATAATCTCGAACATTCAACTTAGAATTATAGCATATGTCTGGAAAAATATATATAATCGGTTTTTAATTACTAGTTGAAGCTTTTATCTATGAAGCTTATAATTTCTTTATGACCGACCTTTGACAATACTAGACAAATTTATATAGAGGGGAACTTTTATGGAGACAAGAACAATCAGTAGGAAAAGGAAAAAGAAGAGAAAGCTGAGATGGAAACGCGTTGTTCTGATGACCTTTTTTGCTTTATTTATACTTGCCGGATTATTCGCTTATAACATTTATGGTGATGTCGCAAGTGCAGTTGATAAAATGACAACCTCTCTTGACCGTGAGAAATCAGATAAACGGGAAGAAGTTGTTGAATTTGCTGATAAAGATCCCGTTTCCATTTTGTTAGTTGGTGTTGACGAAAGAGAAGATGATGCCGGAAGAACGGACTCAATGTTAGTATTGACAGTTAATCCAGAATTAAACTCAACAAAAATCTTAAGTATTCCGCGTGATACACGTGCTGAATTAGTGGATAAGAGTGATTCTGAAAATAACACCGTGAACAAAATGAATCATGCCTATGCATACGGCGGAATTGAAATGACAATTGATACGATTGAGAACTTTTTAAATATCCCGCTGGATTATTATGTACAGGTTAACATGCAGGGATTCGAGGATATTGTTGACGCAGTAGGCGGAATTGATGTTAACAATAAATACGAGTTTGAATTGGATGGAGTGACTTTAAAAGAAGGCCAGCAGCATCTTGACGGTGAAGAAGCACTGCAATATGCGAGAATGAGAAAACAGGATCCTAATGGTGACTTTGGACGCCAAGAAAGACAACGTGAAGTTATTTCAAAAGTAATCAAACAAGGGGCATCCATCTCAACGTTAACAAACTACGATAAAGTGTTGGAAGCCTTATCTGATAACATCAAAACAAACTTAACGCTGCAAGAAATCATCGGCATGCAAAAATCATATAGAGCAGCTGCTGACAATATTGAAAAAATGCAAGTAGAAGGCGAAAACGAAACCCTTAATGGAGTTTATTATTTCAAAGTAGAAGACGAAACACGACAAGAGCTGTCAGATACGCTTCGTAAACATTTAGGGTTACCAACAGAAGAATTACGAGCAAGCAAGGCTAATGATGATGTGAATGGTTAATAGTTAAAAAAGGGGGCCTGTCCCCCATCGCTTTAAAGCGATGGGGGACAGGCCCCCAGTTGTTTAACGCGTTAAACACTGTCAATAAAGTTGCGGAGAATATTGAGAATTTCTTTGTTTCCGCTTTTGAATGGAGCAGGCTTGAAGGTTTGAATTTCCTTGAGTACCTCACTCATGTCCGTCGCGTCATCCCAAGAAAGAATATGCCCGGTTTGGCAGAACTGCTTGACAATCTCAATCTGGTGATTATCATTATGCTCGCCATATTTGACAAGACGAGGCACAGCGATAATCTTTTTCCCCATCTTCATCCCCATCGTGATCGAACCCGTTCCACCATGAGTAATAATAAAACTCGCTTCACGGTAAAGCTCCGCCATATGTTCGTACGTTGTAAAATCTATGAATTTCATCTGATTTGAGCGGTATTTCGTATGACCTGCCTGAACAAGAACTTCTTCCTTTATATTTCCTGCCGAAATTTGCTTATCAACTTCCTTCAGCAGCCGGTCAAAAGGAAGCTCGAATGTCCCTAACACTACAAATATCAATAGATTGACCCTCCATGTACTGCCTTAGGATAGTGTTTCTTCATTTCCTTCCACTGGACGATGAATAAATCAGCAATCGGATAGACAAGCTTCCCGGACATCGTAGGGGTCGATGTTTTGGCAAAGCTCTCAATAAATACCACTTTTTTGCCAAAAATTTTCGCAATATAGCACATCGGTACGGCCGTATGGGCACCTGTTGTAACAATCACATCCGGTTTTTCCCGCAAGAAATAATAAAGTGATTTAAAAATGTTATAGCTGAATTTAAAGAAATACCGAAATAAGTAATTTCTCGCTCCATATACTAAAAAGGACATACGGTATTGCTTGCTCAAATCCTCAGTGATGATCGATTTCTCCGTAATAATATGATAATCATACTCGTCAAAAAGGGGCTTTAACTGCAGCAACTGCGTTAAGTGCCCGCCTAATGATGAGATGAATAATACTTTTTTTCTTTTTTTCGTTTGGTCTTTCATTAGATCCTACCCTCCAGTAGGAAAATAGACTTCCATTACCTGATTAAGCATTCGTTCCTGGTCGTTTTCCTCTGCTTTTTTAAATCCATTTTTTATAAAGTTTGTCCGTATTTCCTCTGATGATAATACATGTAAGATAGCTTTTGCCAATTCTTCGGGGTTTTTCACAGGAATCGTGACCCCTGCCCCGTCAGAAAGTAAGTTTTTCAGGCCGCCGACATTCGTGCCAATTACCGGTGTACCGCATGCCATGGCTTCAAGTGCCACGAGGCCAAAACCTTCGATATGGGAAGGTAAGACAAGACAGTCCGCTGCGTTCATCCAAGTCGCTATTTCTGATTGACTTTTTGTTCCTTGGAAGTGGATAAGAGTTTGCAGCCTGCGTTCAGCTATTTTGGCATCTAGTTTCTGTTTGAAACTAGGGTCTTTTTCCGCGCCGATGATGAAAAGATGAACTGGCTGATCCGGCGCATTCTTATTGATAAGGCTGATGCTTTCGACAAGTTCCATCAGACCTTTTTGTTTAAGAAGATTGCCGACAAAAAGGACCGCTTTTTGGTCCGGTGCCATTCCGCATACTTCCCTGGCTGCCGCCTTTTCCTGCGGCTTAAACACTTGCCGGTTAACCCCCATATTAATAATGGAAACCTTCTGCGGGTCCACCTGAAAATGAGTGGTTATTTCGCTGTAAAGGTCCTGGCCGACTGCAATCACATGATCGGCATGATGTAAAATGGTTTTGGTCAGATCATGCAGCCTCTTGCTTTTTTTCGCCATTTTATCAATATCCCCGCCATGGGCTGTGACAATCAAACGGGATTTGAATAATTTTTTAAAAAGAAGTCCTAAAAGTCCGCTCGGAAAAACATAATGGGCATGTACCACATCATAGCTTTTCCCCTTTGTTAGAAGATTGGACACCGTTTGCAGCAGCCATACGGAATACTTTTTCATGACGTTAACTTTCCCGCTGTTCGGATTCGTGACAGCTAGTACATCAATCCACAAACCCCTCTTCTGTAAAGCATCGACCTGATTCTTTACAAAAATACCGAAACTTTTATATTTACTAGTAGGATACATATTGGTTATGACGAGAACTTTCTTCTGTTTCATTACATTTTCACCCTTAATAACCCTCTTATCCTCTCTAGTCCTTCTATTAAAAGTCGTTTTCTGTCAATTCGTAAATTATATTCACGAATTTTTCACATAAAGTCATTATAACAACTTTTACGAAAGAAGAAAATCAATTATCGTTAGTTTATTAATATAAGTTGGAAATAAGTCCGAAAGTTGGATTTAGCACTTTACCTGAATGGGGGACAGGCCCCCATTGGTTTAACGCTTTACCCGGGTGGGGGACAGGCCCCCGGCGATTTAACGCTTTACTTGGGTGGGGGACTGACCCCCGGCGGTTTAATACTTTACTCGGGCTGAGACTCCCCCTCTCCGCTTCCTTCCTCATCTAAGGTCTTTTTTAGGTTGCGGATTATACCTTTATTTCTTATTATTTAAGAGATGTTTCTTTTTAACGTATTTAGAGGTTTCAGCATGTACAGTTCATCTATATTGAATTCATAGGATTTATTTTATGTTTGTAGATGAAGAAGCATGGTCTTGTTTATTGGAAGGTAGGGAATTTTATTGAAGTTTGTTATTTCTGGATTTTATGGACTTGGCAATACAGGAGACGAGGCGATTTTGGAGGCGATTATTTATAACCTGCGCGACCAGCTCCAAAACCCTGATATCACGGTATTTTCCTTATCACCGGAAAAAACCGCAAAAGAACACCAGGTTAAGAGCGTCTACAGAGGCTGGAAACAGCAGCTGAAGGAAAAGGTCCAAGCCTTGAAGAGAGCGGATCTGTTGATCAGCGGCGGCGGCGGTTTGCTGCAGGATACCTATCCGACGCGTTTTCTTTTCGGTCCCCTTCCTTATTATTTATTGATTGTCTTTCTGGCAAAGCTATGCGGGACAAAAGTGATGTTTTTCTCGCAGGGTATCGGACCGGTTAACTCAACCTGGGGAAAAATTCTCATGAAGGTATTTGCCAATATGGCTGATTTTGTCACGGTCCGTGATCAATATTCGAAGGATTTATTAAAAGAACTTGGTGTCCGCCGCCCTGAGGTTGTCGTGACTTCCGATATTGTGTTCGCTTTTCAGCCTAGAAAGGATACTGCCTGTATGGACAGCCTCCCGCCGCAAAACCGTGATTCGCTTGTTGCGGTATCTGTGCGCCCTTGGTTTGATCAGGTAAAGCAATTTGAACAAATCGCGAAGATACTTGATTCGCTTATCGAAGAACGCGGGGTTACACCTGTATTTGTTCCAATGGAAGGCCATCATGACGCGCAAGCCAGTGAAAAGGTATTGGCACATATGAAATACAGCAAACACTGTCATATCTTAGGCACTGATTTTTCACCAAACCAATATGTGAATTTTATCGGTGAATGCCAACTGACAATCGGCATGCGGCTCCATGCATTAATTTTTTCAACCATAAAAGGCGTGCCGCATATTGGTTTAAGTTATGATAAAAAGGTTGAAAGTCTATTAAAACGAAACGGAATGTGGGAGTTTTCAGCCATCCTCGAAGAAATGGACGTTGAAGAGCTCACAGAGAACGCACTGCATTTGTTGAACGAACGGCAGCAGTATAGTGAGATTGTCAGCCGGAATGCTTTAGAATTGAAACAGGAAGCGTTGCGAAATGTTGAACTGCTGAAAGATAGGTTTCTGTAATTGATTTAGGGGAATGACGGGTGAATTTGTTGGACATGCTGTTGGTTCTTTTATAAAAAGATGACTGGACCTGTGGTTCGATTTATTTTAAAAAATTAGTTGGACTTATCGTTCGATTTTTTTATAAAAAAAGTGGTTAGATATTTGTTCAATTTTTTATAAAAAAAGAACCCCTGCATGTTTCAGCTATAAAACGGAGGTAACAAAGGCATGAAAATTTTGATGGCCACAGCGTATGAATATCCACATATCGGCGGTTTATCGACCCATGTAACAACCTTGAAAGCTGGTTTAGAAGCTAGAGGACATGAAGTAGATGTTCTTTCCTTTTCCAATATCCAGCCGGTTGTCAGGAAGCTTTACGCACAAGGCCCGAGTTTTGTAATCAATAAAATTAAAAAGGGCCAGGGGATTTTGTGGACCCATCGTGTTCGGCAAAACTGTTTGAAATCGTTAATTATGAAAAATAAACATAAGAACTATGATATTGTTAATGCGCAGGATCCTTTTTCCACGCTGGCGGCAGTTGAAGCCGGCCTTCCTGTCGTATCAACCGTCCACGGCTATGCGACGTTTGAATCGATTAGTAAAGGGTCGATGATCGAAGGAAGTCCTGAAGCGAAGAAATTTCAAGAAACCGAGATTAAGGCATACACCAGTACGAGAAAAATTGTTACCGTCGACCAGCGGCTAAGAGACTATGTGAAGAATGTATCAGGTGTCGAGGGACTAGCGATTCGGAATTTCATTGACATCCATAGTTTTAAGCCTGATAAAAATAGAAAAAATGAACTACGCGTTCAATACGATGTATCTGTTGACGAGCATGTATTGTTTGTACCGCGAAGATTAGTGAAGAAAAACGGGGTGATCTACCCTGCACTAGCGCTTCCCGCTGTTTTAGAGAAATACCCAAATACGCGCTTAATTTATGCCGGGAATGGCAATCAAATGCCGGAAATCAAAAAAATTGTTGAGGAACATGGACTCGAGGAAAAGGTAACATTACTTGGGGATGTTCCGCATGAAAAAGTGAAGGACTATTTTGCACTGGCTGACGTCGTCATTGTGCCGAGCATCCATTCTGCCGGGGTTGAAGAAGCGACATCCATCTCCGCGCTTGAAGCGATGGGTTCAGGCACTCCGTTGATCGCCTGTGCTGTCGGGGGCTTAAAGGAAATCGTTAATCCTGGAGTCGACGGCCTGCTAATCGAGGAACAAAACGTGGAGCAAATGTCAGACGCCATCATTAAGTTGCTCGATCACCCGGATGAAGGCGCCGAAATGGCCAAAAAAGCCAGACTAAAAATCGAACAACAATACTCCCACATTGCTGCTGCAGAAAAGTATGAAGAAGTTTATATCGAAGCATTGAAATAAGAAAGAACGACGGTTTTAGCGCAGTACAGCGCGGGGTGTCTTTCCCCCGATGCTTTAATGTGGTGACGTGTTGGGGGACAGTCCCCCAGCGCTTTAATGTGGTGCTGTGTCGGGGGACAGACCCCCGGCGCTTTAATGTGGTGACGCACTAGGGGTTTTTCCCCAGTGCGTTAATTAAACAGAAAGTGAATGAATTTTATGTCAGGATTGAAGAGGACGGCTATTTGGATTACGTTGCTTGCACTGGTTTTGAAGCTTTCGGGGTTTTTGCGTGAGAGTATTATTGCCAGGCAGTTTGGGGCGAATGAGTATACGGATGGTTACTTGCTTGCCTTTTCTTTTATAACGTTAGTAATCGCGATGATTTCCGGAGGCTTTAATAACGTATTCCTACCGTTGTATGTGAAGAATCGGAAGGAACACGAAGCGGAGACGGAGAAAAATGCGAATGGGATTATGAACGCCACCGTCTTGATCTTTTTTGTCTTGACGATTGTGGGGTACTTTTTCGTTCCTGACTTTGTTCCGTTTATTTACGGAGCGATGACGCCGAATACAGAGAAAATTGCAGTTGAGATCACGCAATTCTTCTTTTTATTTTTAACAGCGATTGCCTTGAACGGCATTTTAGACTCCTATTTACAGGCAAGAAGAGTATTTGTCCCATCACAGATTTCAAAGCTGCTTGCAACTTTAATGGGTGCCGTGTTTGCCCTGCTTTTTTCCGATCAATGGGGAATTAACAGTTTAGCTTACGGATTTATCGTCGGTACACTAATGGGAACTGCTCTTCAGCTGTTTTATTTGCAAAAAAGTGAATTCCGATGGAGTCCTACTTTAAAAGTGGAAAAGGATTTCCGCTCTTCTTTTATCGTATTATTGATTCCTTCCCTGCTAAATTCAGTTGTCGGCCAAATCAACATGTTCGTTAATAAAATGTTTGCTTCTGGCACAATCGAAGGAGCTGTCACTTATTTAAACAATGCATCACTTTTAGTCAGTGTTCCGCATGCCATTTATGGAACCACGATTGCTGCGATTATTTTTACCTTATTATCCGAACAGGTTGAACAGCAAAAAAAGTTTCAGGATACCTTCTTCATGGGCATGCAGGTTTCGCTTGTCACGTTAATGCCTATCGCGGTCGGGCTGGGACTGGTTGGCCAAGCTGCTATATCTTTTGTGTATGAAGGCGGAGCTTTTACAAAAGCAGACACCCATAACACCTATTTGGCCATGCTTTACTATTTGCCAATGATTGTCACACAAGGGCTGCAATATATCGTCTCGAAATCGATGTATGCAAAGGGCAAAACCTCTACAGTGTTTCGAATCAGCGTGACCACCATCCTTTTGAACGTCTTATTGAATTGGATATTTGTCAAGCCATTTGGATATGCAGGATTGGCTTTAACGAGTTCTGTCGTGTCGGTGTATTTTCTAGCCGTGTCCACCATTGTTGTTTATCGAGACTTTGAACGCGGAGAAGCACGGAGACTAGCCTCGTTAATTATAAAAGTAATCATTCCGACTGCTGTTATGGCAGTGCCTTTAGTGATATTGAATGAGTTTACACCAATTGCGGATTGGCATTCGATCATACAGCTGGCAATCCTTATCCCGCTAGGAGTGGGGTTTTATGCGGTGGGACTATATGTCTTTTATCGCGAAGCCTTCCAACAACTGCTTCGTACAGTACGGAAGAGATAATTAAGAAAGACTGCTTTAGTATATTAAAGGAGTAGGGATTTAAAGCGCTGGGGGACAGTCCCCCAGCGCTTTAATGTAAAAAAGGGGCAAACCATAGGCTTGTCCCCTTTTTTAATAGTTATCTATTTTTTCATTTGCTCATATATAGATAGAATGTGAGTCCCGTAATTTGGATTCATCGCCCATGTCATGCTTAGGTCTTCCCAGTGCGGCGCTTTTCCTCGTTTTACCCATTTGAAACGCTGGTCAACGAGTTTCTCACCTTGTGGAATATCATTTGTCGACGCATATGCCATCAGATGCTGGATTTGAGCCGTAACGCCCTCTCTTACTGTCGTAAACTCATTTCCCTTCACACCATTACTTGTGACACCAAGGCCGCCATAATTATGCTGGTCTGGAGTTACCGCTGAACCTTCAAACTTAAACCATCCTGTTTCAAGAATAGACTGAGCGAACGCTACGTCACCGCGGACACCGTATATTTTACCTACATCAATAAAGGCTGCAGCAATTTCGTCTATGTCCTGGGCGTTCGGATTCTTTGCTTTTACAAAAGCAGCCATTTTCGCTGCAGATACCTCTGAAGTTCCCATGATGCCTAAATGACCCTCATGTGGATCAACTGGAGGCAGCTCCGGCTCCGGCTCAGGAGCGGGCTCTACTACTGGTGGTTCTTCTGCTGGAGGAACCGGCTGATTATCCAGCCCTTGTGCTATAAAATCCTCATGTGTATGTATCATACGTGATATAAAAGCAGCCGCTTCTGCGCGTGTAGCTGTCTTTTTTGGTTTAAATTCATATGTACCACTCTCAGTTTTATAACCTCTAACAATTTCATCATAAACTGTTCGTGCAACAGCGCGCTTAAATGTTTGACCAATTTTTGATTCATCTGAAAAATCAAGCGGTGCCTCTGTTCTTTTTACATCCAAATACTCTAATGCATTGTCTATCATTTGAGCCATTTGATCACGCGTAATCTTATCATTTATCCCGAAATTACTGTTATCGTACCCTTTTACAATCCCTGCTGAACTTGCACTGTAAATTTCATCAGCAAGCTCTGAGGTTTGCGGTACATCTGAAAACTTTGGAGTTCCTTCAGGCAGCTTAAGTGCACGCGCTAAAAGAGCAGCAAATTGGCCTCTCGTAACCTCTGTGAAAGGTTTATAATTTCCCTCTCCATAGCCCTGCATTATGCCGCGGTCCACTACCGAACGCATTTCTGTTTCTAAGGTTATCCCCGTTATGTCATCACTTGCCGAAGCTGATATTTCGGTAAAATAAAATAAACTGCTTGTCGCCAGCAAACAGCCAAGCAAACCAACCTTCTTCCTTTTCATTACTGTCCTCCCAACTTCTACAAACATTAGTAAAATATCACTACCATTCTACCATAAATTTCCCCATCTTTTTTGTCTACTTTCGTCGTAAACTATATATTTTTATCGAAAAATAAAAATAATAGACATGATTGATAGATAATAAAAGGTTTTGTGGGTGCTTTAACGCTGTAAACAAACGGGGGACTGACCCTCAGCGCTTTAGAGCGTTGAAGGATAGTCCCCCTTTTACTTGTAGTTTTATTTTTCTTTTGTATAACTGTTTATTGTGCAATTGGCATGTCTTTTACATGCAGTGAGTAGATATATGCTTCGTTGTAGTCGATGTGGTCGGATACAATTTTGTACCAGATAGAACCGGTTGGTTGTGTGGTTGATTCTAGGATGGCGACCGGCATGCCGAATTGTTTGTAGGTGAATTGAATATTTGAATCATCTTTGTCATCAGGTGTACTACGGACATTTAGACCGTTGCTGATGGTTTCACCAATTTTGTACCGTCCGAAATCTTTTCCGCCAAGGAATTTATCGACACGGTACATGTGACCGGCGATTTTTTGGCCCCAGTATGGATCGGAGGCATATTTTACATTAAAGCCTTGAGATTTATTTCCCAGCACTGCGCCATTTGCGTAGCTACCTAATGGATTAATGTAATTTTTATTTAAATATGCAGTTGCTAACGCATCTATAGAAGCATTCACGTTGTCAAAAAAGTCTGCTTCATCCGGATTGCTGTCTACTGCATTTAAGCCAAACAAATTGTTTCGCTCCTGAGCATAGGCACTCATGCCATATTTGCTTTCATGCATAGCGATGGACAGGATTAACAACCCATTTATTTTGTATTTCGATTCAGCTTCTTTTATATACGAGCCAAGACCTATAATTTTACTAATCTTAGTAGCATCCTTGTAATCCTTATATTTTACTGGATTGCTATTATAGGAAGCTTCAACTTCTGCCAAACGATTATTGATATAACTGTCAAGCTCCTCTGCCGTATAGTTTGTTACGGTTCGAGCTGGCAGATAGTTGAAATATTGATAGGCTGCCCCTACCTCTGTTCCATTCGCGTCGTAAAATACACCGCCATCCCAGCTGTAATAATGATTTCCAGCCGTTAAAAAGGATGGTGCTTTCCCGCTGATATACGATTCATAAGAATGGCCTGCAGGGTTGTATACGTAGTGATTTAAATTTCCGGCTTGATCGACCTCGTAATAGCTTCTGCCTTTGCTTTGCTGCTTAGGAATTAAGCTTACTTCCCGATGCTTCACATATGCAGTTGTTCCGGCAATGTTTATTTTTACATACTCATCTGTTGATTGCAGATATTCCAACTCTTGATTAGCATTTACATAAGTAATCGCATTGCTGAAATTTTGATCCTTGTAGATGTTTGTGATTTGACTACCAAACGCTGGACTCGAAATAACCATCCCCGCAGCCATTTTAACAACTTCATCATTACGTGTAACGACCTGGTCAGGGCTTGTTACCGCGTTATTTGCCTCAGCAAAACTCGAGTAGATGACCGGCCCTGGAACTAGATTTTGATTGGCATCAATCGTTGCGACATTGTATTCAGGGTATGCGGTTCGAAGCATGCGGTAAATAAAAGCAGCTGCTTCCGCACGTGTGGCTGTTTTTTTCGGGGCAAAATTATACACTCCGTTTTCAAGCGGAATCCCTTTGACAATTTCATCGTAAACCGCACGGGCAACGGCCTGCTTGAACGTGCCGCTAATATCACTGGCATCTTTGAAGCTTAATGGAGCTTCTTTTCTAGCAACATTTAAATAGACTAGCGCATTATCAATCATTTTGGCCATTTGGTCTCGGGTGATAAAATCACTCATTTTAAAGGTCCCATCTGTATAACCATTGACAATCCCAGCTGCGCTTGCGCTGTTAATTCCGGAAGCTAGTTTCGAACTGCTCGGAACGTCCGGAAATTTTGCCGGTCCCTCCGGTAGTTGCAAGGCACGAGAGATCAGGGCAGCGAATTGTCCCCTGCTTACATTTGTAAATGGCTGGTACGATCCATCATCATACCCATTCATTACACCCCGATCGATCATCGCCCGCATTTCTTTCTCCAATGTAATACCTGTAACATCATCAGCAGCGTAAGCAGTCGACTGCTGATTTAAATTAAACAAACTACTAGTCGCTAAAAGAAAACAAAGTAATCCTCCGACAAGTTTCTTTTTCATAACTCCCTCCTATTCTATGAACCTGACAAGCCCTTCTATCATTCTAACATATAAATAACTAGTATTAAGGAACCTGCAAGAATAGAGACAAGTTTATGAATGAATGTTGAGTGCTTTAACACTGTAAACTGCCGGGGGTCAGGCCCCCGGTGCGTTAATACGGCACACTACCGGGGGCCTGTCCCCCAACGCTTTACTGCACTACAACAACATAGCGATCGCCCTCTAACGCTCAGCTTTCGTTTCCTCCACAAATAATCGATAGTTTTCTATTTTTGGTTCTGGAAAATAGAAGAGGACTTTTTCAGTAGTAACGAGTGGGTTTGGATGATTAGAGGAGATATATGCATTGTAGCTGCTCCAAGGATAGCTTTCTGGCGAGAGAGCTAAACCAGATTCGACAGGATTCAAGTGAATATACTTACTCACTTCTAAGAAATATTGAAGAGAATCTATGAGACTAGCTTTATAGCGGCCCTGAAAAACATGACCAATAAACTCGTAGCGTCTATTAAAATAAATGGCATATTGGGTGTTAATCATACTCATAATTTGTTGGGGATGATGGTTGATGGTTTCTAATAGAAGATGAATGTGGTTTGACATCAGGCAATAAGAGTGGAGATGAAACGGATATTGGGAATGGGCTTCTTCAACAATGCCTAAATATTTTTTTCTATCCCTGTCATCATAAAATAATGCGGCACAACGATTGCCTCGGTCCGTAATATGATAAATTGCCCCGGGAAAATAAATTCTTGGTTTTCTTGACACAAAAACACACCTCCGAATAATGGAATTACATTTATACACGTCCATAATTCGACAAACCCTTTTGTTTTCCTTTGTTTTCCTTTATAAAACTCAAAAATATTTACATAGAAATATGCCCGTGCTTTAGTTCTTTAAAGGAGTGGGGGTCTGTCCCCCACCCCTTTACCGCGTTAAACGGACAAGGGACTGTCCCCCGGCGCGTTAATGCGCTGGGGTGGCAGTCCCTTGGTTTTGGGCCATGGCTTTGGATAGGAAGACGCTGAATTGGGCTCTGGTGATGTTTAGGTCTGGTTTGAAGGTGCCGTCTGAGTATCCTTTGGTGATGTTTTGTTCGGCCAAACTGTTGATTGAGTTGAAATAATGTTTCTGATCTGAGACGTCAGCAAAATGACTTGAGGCGGCATTCGGCAGTCCGAAGGCCCGCTGCAGAATGACGGCGACATCGCCTCTGATAATATTAAGATTCGGTTTAAACGAACCGTCCGAATATCCTTTGATAATTCCGTCATCCGTCGTACTGGTAATATAACCTGAAGCAAAATGCCCAGCAGGAACATCAGAAAACTTCGTAACTGTCTGCGCACCGGAATACTTTAGAGCCCTGCCGATCATCGTCACGGCTTCAGCACGGGTAATGGGCTTGTATGGATTAAAATTCCCGTCATTATCCCCGCTGATGATTCCCTTCATAAAAAGATCGCTTACTTCTTTTGTATACCAGGTATCATCCGCCACATCCGAGAATACATTCACCACTTCCTTACTCAAAGGCGGCTGAACCAATCCGTATCCGTACTCCATGTCCTTTCCAGGCGCACCTAAATCCTCAGCTGATTTTTCCATATGAACCTTGATTTGCTGTGAATTCAAAGTAGGATAGGCCTCCTTATACAAGGCAGCCATTCCGGCTACAAAAGGGGACGCCATGGAAGTACCTGTTGAGTATTCATACTCCAAAGCGCCCGTTCCATTATAGGTGCTGTAAATCTCTTCCCCAGGTGCAACAAAATCCAAATCCTGGCCAAAATAAGAAAATAATGACCGGGAAAAATGATTATTCTCCCACGTGACGGATCCAACGGCCAGCACCGAAGGATAACGGGCAGGATATAAAACATTTAAATTACGATAAAGCGCTGTAGGATAATTCCCTGAAGCTGCAACCGTGATAATTCCTTGACTTTGGGCCTTTTTTAACGCTTCCTCTAATAAATAGGATCCATTTTGGGACGTAATACTTAAATTAATAATATCCAATCCCTGATCCATCGCCCATTCAATCCCTTTTACCACATCGGACTGATTTCCTTCTCCGTTTTTATCAAGAACCTTTACCGCATAGATTTCGGCACCTGGCGCAACTCCGACTGCGCCGATGTCATTATCCTGGGCCGCAATAATTCCAGCCACATGGGATCCATGTCCATTATCATCATTATAAGAGGCTGCACCTTGAACAAAAACAGCCCCGCCGGCAATCCGGAGATCAGGGTGATCAACGCGGACACCGGTATCAAGAATTCCGATCTTAACGCCTTTCCCTGTGTAACCCGTCTGCTTAAAATCCGCTAAGCCCAGCGCATGGTAGCCCCAGCTCATTTCTTGAGCGGTCGTTTTCACTTCAGAGTCCGGCTCAATTAACTGAATATTGGCACGATCAAGAAGGTCATCCTCCCATTCAACCGGAATGGTGACAGAAGCGGCATCCAAATCCTCAAACACATGATGTACTTCAATCTCTTTATTTTCTAGTAAACTATAATCTATTTCATTTTGAAAAATAATAATAACCCGTTCAGTTAGCTGCTCACCGTTTGCTTTAAAAGGAATAAGCACTAGAAACAAGAATAGCAAAATCATAAAATATTTTTGCTTATACACGCCAATCCCCCTTTCTATCTATTTATCTACCAACTTTAGCTAATTATACACTATTCCTAGAGGCAATTGAGCCTTCTATGAAAATATCAAGCAAAATAATTTTAGTAAAATTTTTACAAAAAACACATACATCTTTTAACATATTCTGCTAAAATAATTTCCTGTCATTCGACTCCATTCAACATCCTCCATCCTATTTTTAGTAAAAAATTGACGGTTTCATATATTAATACGGAAGATACTAGTATCAGTGTTTAACTTTTGATAAACTGATAGATGATATTTGATGAGAGGAGCAGGAAAATGTCGAAGTACGGCAAAATATTATTAAGCGTCAGCATGTTTATTTTGGCTATTGTTGGTATGTTTGGCTTTCAAAATGGCCGCACCGTTCAGGCCCAAACTACCTTTGCTGACGTGCCCGATGATTATTGGGCGAAGGCTGAAATTGAGTACTTGTATCAACGTCAAATCATTAATGGTTATGAGGGGAATCTTTTTAAACCAACAGATCCTGTCACACGGGGCCAAGCGGCAAAAATGATTATTAATGCCATTCAAGAAACGGAGTATCACCCGGCGTCAGCCACATTTAATGATACTTCTGAAAATCTCTTCTCAGGCTATATTGAGCGCGCTGCCCAGCTTGGCATTATCAACGGTTATCCAACGGACAATACCTATCGACCTGATACGTATTTGACAAGAGGACAAATGAGTAAAATCATTGTTGAAGCATTTGACTTGGAAATATCTCAAAATTCACAAACAGTCTTCACAGATGTTCCTTCCACCTATCAGTTTGCTTCATATATTCAAACCCTTTATAATGAGCGTATTTCAAATGGGAATGGTAATGTTTTTGAACCAGGTAGAAATGTCACAAGAGCTGAATTATCTGCTTTTATCAGCCGCGCAATGGATGATCAATTCAAAATAACAGCACAGGAACCTGCACCTGAGCCAGCTCCAGTAACAGGATTAACGGGGGAAGTAACGGCTGATGTATTAAACATGCGTTCAGGTCCAAGCAGCAGTTATGGAATAGTTATAGCCATCCCGCAAAATGCAGTCGTTACTGTTAACAGCATCAATGGATTTTGGGCAAAAGTAACTTATAATGGTAAAACCGGTTATGTACATAAAACGTACTTAAAGTTGAAAAATACTTCCGGCAGTGTCCTGCAAAACAGGATTATTACGATTGATCCCGGACATGGCGGCACTGATCCAGGCGCAATGAACGGAAGTATCAAGGAAAAAGATATTGCTTTAACTGTTGCAAAGATATTAGAACAAAAGCTGAAGAATGCCGGTGCAAAAACGGTTATGACAAGAACGGGTGACACCTACCCAACACTTGACGGCCGTGTTCAAACATCCATTAACAACTATTCTGAGATGTTTGTCAGCATTCATAACAACGCAGCCACTCCAAGCGCTTCCGGAACAGAGACATACTATGACACGTCTGAAAATGATAACGGCGCCGAAAGCCGAGAGCTTGCGATTGAAATTCAAAAACAACTGATCGCCTTGATCGGAACAAAGGACCGAGGTGTAAAGGATAACGATTACCTCGTCATCCGCGAGCAGCATATTCCAAGCGTCCTTGTAGAACTAGCCTTTATCTCAAATTCTGACGATCTAGCCAAACTAACATCAGCAGAATACCAAGAATTATTTGCAGAAGCTATTTTCAGAGGAATCCAAAGCTACTATAGTAAATAATAACAAAAAGTCCCGCACAATCCATGCGGGACTTTTTGTTATCTTAAAATCAACAGAAAATATTACTCATCAACAAAGGGACAGACCCATCAGCGCTTTAAAGCGCTGGGGGTCTGTCCCCCAATGGTTTAATGCACTAAAGCACACACACCACTTACTTCTTATTTACATCCACAATTCTATCTTCAATTTGCGGGTTAACGGTTTTTAGTTTTGCCACATAGTCTCGCAGGTTTTCCCAGTCAGCATAGCCTAGGTCGGTGACAAGACCTTGTTCATAGACCTCTTTGAACACATCATAGCCATCTCCACCTTTTGCTGTAAAGGCATTCGTAGCAACGGCATAGCTTGCCTCAGGATCCAACGCTGTATAAGTACTGTTCTCATTCTTCACTTCCACTGCGACCACTCTGCTCCCCGCAGCCTTTGAACTATCATATGTAAATTTCATACCGGATACATGTAAAAATCCACCGCTCTCCTTTGGAGCCTGACTGACACTATGCTCGAGAGCTTCCACAATCTGCGCACCCGTCAATTCCATCGTTGCAAGTGTATTGCCAAATGGAAGCACCGTCAAAACATCCCCAAGGGTAATATCCCCCTTATCAATCGCTGCCCGGATTCCGCCGCCATTTTGCAGGGCAATGACAGTATCTGGATTATACTCCTTCGCTTTATCAAGCATTCCATCCGTAATTAAATTCCCTAATGCGGTTTCACTGTTTCGTACGCTGACAGTCGCACCTTCATCGGAAAGACGAGGATTTGGCAATTCAACGGCAGTCTCAGCACCTGTTGAAGTATTTTTTACCTCTGCAATCACATCTGAATACTCCTTCAGCATCTCAGCCGCCACAGCATCTTCTTCTTTATCTGCAATCTTGATTAATTCCCCCGCCTGTCCAACCACACGGCCATTTTCATCAAATTCAACATCCAACGTTCCCAGGTAATCATTATATTGATAGGCTTGGACTATAACTGTCGGGTCCTTCGCTGCCCCATTCTCGTCCTCAGCAACGACAACCGGCTCATCTAACTTTGTATGACTGTGACCGCCGACAATCACATCGATTCCATCTACATATTCAGCAAGCAGCTGGTCATTATCCTTTTCCGGATTGTCATCGAAGCCTAAATGTGTAACAGCAACGATTTTATTAACACCTTCTGCTTCAAATGCTGCGACAGTATTTTCCGCTTCTTCGATATAGTTTTCAAATTGAACAGAGCCCGGGCTTGATAGATCAACGGTTTCCTCTGTTGTTAGACCGAAAATCCCAACCTTCTCTCCCTCTACCTCTTTTATAATCCCGTTATAAATTGTACCTTCCTCGGGCTTGTCTGTGATTTCATTTTTAAAAAGACCTGCCAAATCACTGTCGCCAGTAAAATCAATATTCGCACTTACAAATGGGAACGAAGCACCGCTGATAAAATCAGCCAAACCCTTATGCCCTTCCGGTGTAGAGCCTAAATCGAATTCATGGTTTCCAAAGGTCATGACATCGTAGCCTACATAATTCATAAACTCTAAATCTGCCTGTCCATGAAACTCATTGAAATACAATGTACCAGAAAATACATCCCCGGCATCAATTAAAAGGGCATCCGGCTTTTCGGCACGCACTTCTTTAATCGCTGTAACCTTTTTAGCTACCTTATCTACATTGGCGTGGGTATCATTTGTATGCATGATAGAAAGCTCAAAGTTGTCGTTATCTTGGGCTTGGAATGCTTTGTATAGAAAAACTGCATAGTCACCGCGTTTAGCCGGCTGATGGACACCAAATTCAGTTTTTGAAATACCTTGAGTGATCTCATGAGCGAGCAGCGCCTGAACAGCCTGCTCATAACGTTCGGAGACATCTGTAAAAGGCAGCGTTGTTTTTTCTTGTAAATCAAAGCCTTTTTGGATCCAAATCGCTAATTCCCCGCGGGTAATGAGGTCTTGAGCTCCGAATGATTCTGTTGATTTCCCATTTGTAATGCCCGCCTCTTTCAGCGCATTCACAGCACCAACCGCACGTTCCGGTACATCCTTAAATCCTGAATCCGCGGCATTCTCTATGTCCAAACCCAATACATTCGCTAATAAAACAGCGGCATCCACACGTTTAATATTTTCATAGGTTCCAAATGAAGAAGCTGTTGTTCCCTTTGCTCCGGTTGAGATGAGGAACTCTACCGCCTCCTGATAACGCTCTGGTACGTCTGTGAATGGGTTTACTGCTGCCGCCCAAGGAGCAGCCGCTGATGTCACCACCGCAGCTGCTGCCGCAGTTGTCATAAATTTTTTATATAAAGCAGACTTATTTCTCATTCTTTACATCCTTCCTTTCGTTGCTGGTCTTTATTCTTCGAAAAATTCCCAGGACATGAGCTGGAAATTTGTTTCTTTTAAAATACTCAAGCCTAAACTATTAAATAGAATGACCTAGAGAAAGTATACTAGAGAACAAGACCTATACTCGTAAATTTTCAGTATTTTTACATAAATTTTAACTAGTTTACAAAAGTTTTGGAAAGGTTTTAGAAACGGAGAGAATTTGTATCACGAATGGGATTTGGAAAAGTGTTTAAGACAGGACGATTTGTATCTATTAATATGTTGTTTAAAACAAAAGGATCTTGTAAGTACGAATTAGTATAGAAGAAGTTTGTCCGCAGCTGCAAGTTACTTTGTTACTAAAAAAGCCCCGCAGAGACTTACCTCTACAGAGCTTATCATTTTATCGATTGATTTGTGCCATCTTAATTTTGGCACCAACGACTCTATCCGCTACACCTTCGTATAAAAGCTTTCCTTTTTCATCATAAACAGCCACATCCTGAATTCCAGCAGCTGGCAGTGCTGTTGTAACTGAAAACTCGCCATCCACAACATCAGCCTTTAATTCGATTGGTTCTGTTCCATTCGGCAGCGTAACAATTACTTTTTCCACACCTTCAGCTTTTCCTGTAATCGTAACGGTGTTGTCATCATTTAACAATCCAGCCACGTCGGAAACAAGTACATCCGGAAGCGTGACTTCAAATTCCTCTGCTTTTTTTATAAAAATAGCAAATTCACCGCGTGTGATCGGGTCATTGGCTCCAAAAGCAGTTTCACTCTTACCATTGGTGATTCCTGCATTGTATAAAGCTTTCACATAATCTGTGAAAGTGGCACTGACATCTGTGAATGGGTGTGCCTCGCCTTCAAGCGGAAGGTCATAGGCCATAGCAATGATTTTCGCCATTTCCGCACGTGTCAACGAATCATGTGGCGCAAAAGTATCAGCTGTTTTACCGTTGATAACACCAAGATCCTTTAACACATTAATGGCTTTCACTGCGCGTTCTGGTACGTCCGTAAAGCCGGAGTCTGGAGCACCAAAGTTCTCAAAACCTAATGCTGTTGCAACTAATACGGCAGCGTCGGCACGTTTGATCTGAGCGTGAGTACCAAATGTACCATCTGCTAAGCCCTTTGTTATATCATTAGCTACTAAATAATCTACCGCCTCTTCATATCGGTCAGATACATCTGGAAAACTTGCTGCTGAAGCTGCAGGTACAACAGCGGTTGCGACCATCGCAGCCGTCGCAGCTGCTGCTAGAAATTTACGATAAGAACGAAATTGAAAATTCATACTTGAATATCCCCCTAAGATGTGATTTTTCTTGCCATTTTCAACAGGAGAAACTTGTTAAAACTAGGCAAATTATCCTATCAGTCATTCTATCAAACCAGTAAGAATTTTCTATACTATTTTAAATAACTTAATAGTATCTTTACGTTCTTTACATTTTTAACAATTCCAATGTAAAAGAAAAGCTCGTACATGATAATTTTGGAAATCATTCCCTATTTTTATAGTCTTATTTTCTCATAAATTACTAGGAGGATTTTGTTACTTTACAGCGAATGTAATAACGTTATTTATTCAAAAAATCAGGTGGAATTCAATTGAGGAGTAAACGTACGAAACTCGGTTTATCTATTGCCATGGCTTTGTCTATGCTGGTCGCTCCAGTGGCTTCAGCGGAGAGTGTTGACACACAGAAAGTAGATTATCTTGCACTTGGAGATTCGCTTGCGGCTGGGCAGTCATATAATCAAACAATAGGAAAAGGCTACACGGATTATATTAGCAGCCAGTTAAATAAAATTGGCGTGTTGTCCAGCTTTAATAAGCAGTTTTCTGTGTCTGGATATACGACAACTCAGATTTTAAATGATATCCAAAATAATACGGTAAAAAATGGAGTTTCGATTCAAGAAGCGATTAAGAATGCTGAAATCATTACGATTGATGCCGGGGCAAACGATCTTTTACAACTAATAAATTTTGATCGTAAAGAGCTAAAAGTGACATATGATCAAGAAAAGCTTACTGCTGGAATGACTGCAGTGGGGCAAAATCTAACATCTATTTTTACAAAAATTAAAGAACTTAACCCGAAAGCAGAAATTTATGTGATGGGCTATTATAATCCATTTCCGATTCTGCCTAGCCAGTATAAAGAACAGTTTTTACCTTTGTTGGATGCATTAAACAAAATTATCGCTGATACAGGAAAACCGTTTGGCGCAACTTTTGTTTCTACAGCGGATTCCATTGCAAAGAATGCTATTAGCTACCTGCCGAATATTCAGGATATTCATCCAAACCAAGCAGGTTATCTTGCGATTGCCAATGACTTCTGGAAGTCAATTAATGTGGGGAAAAAAGCAAGCTTTAACGATGAAATTCCAGAAGTTGCACAAGATGAGATTAAGTATTTAGTAGAAAAAGGGATTATTGCAGGATATGTGAACGGAAACTTCGGTGCAAATGATCTGATTACACGTGTCCAAAGCGCGATCATGCTAAACCGTGCGATTGTATACAGCGATGATGCAGCGCCAAATCCAAACTATGCTGATGTAACAGAAAGCACTTTTGGCTATGATGTGATTGCAAAAATGACGCAGGAAGGCGTTTTTGCAGGAAACAATCAGTCATTCAATCCGGGAAATACTTTAACTCGTGCTGAAATGGCTAAAGTTTTAGTCCTAGCATTTAAATTGAAAGGCACTGGAAGCAAGAGCTTCAACGATGTCGGCAACGACTACTGGGCTGCATCCTACATCAGCACCCTTGCCGAAAATGGCATCACCATCGGCTACAGCAACGGATCATTCAAACCAAATGACCCAATCACAAGAGCCGAATTCTCCATCATGCTTTCTCGTGCATTGAATGACAGCTTTAAATAAATAAAAGGGTGATTTACCCCTTTAAAGCAGTAGGGGACAGTCCCCCAGCGCGTTAAAGCGCCGGGGGACTGTCCCTCACTTATGCACTGCGTTAAAGCAGCAGTGATGTCTTCTTTAATTAACAAATATCATTTTACCTCAAATTAATTAACAAAAATGATGTTTGTTAATTCAATTAATGTTTCTTCACCGTTCACAGCTTTAATGATTCCTACCTTTGGCGAATAATAGGTTACTATGCCATCTTGGTCTGTCACTTCGACAACTTCTAAGAAAGTACCTGCAGGTGTTGTGAGCGTCAAATCTGTTGCTGTAATTTCGTAGGAGGCCAGAATTTCATCTCCATACTCGATATCCCAAGTGTGACCAGTTTCAATAGGATTCGCAAGCATTAATCGGTATTCAGAATAAGGAGCACCCAGCTTATATCCTTCCTCATCCTGTCTTTCGACAACCTGATAGGAGCCTCCAAATTCGTCATTTACATTCCAAAGATTCCAGTCCGGATAGTCTTCACCGGCATAAACAAACGAGAAGTTGCCATTTTCATTAGAGTGGTATTGATAGATATTCCTCGTATCCTTTAGATAAGAATCCGGCAAACCCACTTTAAAGTCATCATTTAGTGCCCTTGCTAAGAAAGCGGAAAATTGAGCTCTTGTTACTTTATCATTCGGACGGAATGTGTTGTCTGGATAACCTTGTGTTATATTTTCAGCAAAAATTCTTTTTATATGCGGATAGCTTGCCATCGAAGACGATATATCTGTAAAAGGTGCATCTACTTCCATGTTCAGGTCGAAGGCTCTTGATAAGAAGATCGCCATTTGTCCCCGTGTGACTGTTTCATTTGGCCGATAGGTTCCATCAGGATATCCCTGAATAATTCCCTCCGCAACCGCTGAAGCAATATATCCGCTGGCAACCTGGTTTGCTCCCACATCAGAGAACTTCGTCGCCCGCTGCTCACCATTCAAATCCAACGCCCTGCCAATCATAATCGCAGCAGAAGCCCTTGTCACTTCTTCATTCGGTCGAATGGATCCATCAGGATAACCCTTTACGATCCCTTCAAATGCTAAATACAAGATTTCATCATAGAACTGATGGCTTGTATCGAGGTCTGAATACACAGGTGGTGTCGCACTTACACCCATGCCGCCACCCAAAGTTAACACAACCAACAAAAATAGCAGTCTTAGTTTCTTCAAAACTACATCATTCCCCCTCTTTGATTAAAAGGAAAAAATATCCTCCAGATTGATTATATTATAGAGATGAACATATAAATTAGATTTCTAACGACAATATTCTTATTTAGCGCATTAAAGCGGCGGGAGACAGTCCCCCGCCGCTTTAATGTGCTAAACAAACAAATTAGGACAAAACTGAAGGGAAGTATGCCGCTCCAATTTTATCCTTAATAAATTATTTATTGTTGATCTTCTATATCAAATAACTCTTTTACGTTAGATCCTTGAGATATCTCAAAAAGAAGCGTCTGATTCCACGCATTAGGGGACAGTCCCCCAGCGCATTAAAGCGCTGGGGGACTGTCCCTCACTTATGTACTGCGTTAAAGTAGCAGTACTTTCTATCTTTATTATTCAAATTAATTAACAAAAGGCACAATAACTCTTGTTACTTCAATTAATGTTTCTTCGCCTCTCACTGCTTTGATAATTCCTACATTTGGTGCGAAATAGGTGACCAAGTCTTCTTGATCTGTCACTTCTACAACATTTTTAAATGTACCCGCAGGAGTTGTAAGTGTCAGGTTTGTTGCTGTGATTTCGTTGGAAGCAAGAATTTCGTCCCCGTATTCTATGTCCCAAGCATGACCAACTTCTACAGGATTCGCAAGCAGCAGCCTATATTCAGAATAAGGCGCACCCAGCTTATATCCTTCCTCATCCTGTCTTTCAGCAACCTGATAGGAGCCTCCAAATTCATCATTCACATTCCAAAGATTCCAATCCGGATAATCTTCATCGGCATATACAAATGAGATGTTGCCATTTTCATTTGTATGGTATTGATAAATGTTGCTAGTATCCTTTAGGTAAGAAACCGGCAAATCGACCTTAAATTCATCGTTTAGTGCCCTTGCTAAGAAAGCGGAAAACTGCGCTCTTGTCACTTTTTCATTCGGACGGAACGTGTTGTCCGGATATCCTTGGGTAATATTTTCGGCAAGGATTCTTTTAATATGCGGATAGCTTGCCATGGAAGACGATATATCTGTAAAAGGTGCATCGACTTCAACAGTCAGGTCGAAGGCTCTTGATAAGAAAATCGCCATTTGTCCCCTTGTGACCGTTTCATTTGGACGATAGGTTCCATCAGGATATCCTTGAATAATTCCCTCCGCAACCGCAGAAGCAATATACCCGCTGGCAACCTGGTTTGCTCCAACATCAGAGAACTTCGTAGCGCGTTGTTCACCATTTAAATCCAGTGCTCTGCCGATCATAATAGCAGCTGCAGCCCTGGTTACTTCTTCATTCGGCCGAATCGTTCCATCTGGATATCCCTTAACGACACCTTTAAATGCTAAATACAAGATCTCATCATAGAACCGGTGGCCTCCATCGAGGTCTGAATACACCGGTGGGGTCAACGCACTCACACCCATGCCACCACCCAAAGTTAACACAACCAACAAAAATAGCAGTCTTAGTTTCTTCAAAACTTCATCATTCCTCCCCTCTAACCTAAAGGAAAAAATATCCTCCAGATTGATTATATTAAAGAAATTAACATATAAATTAGATTTTTATCGACAATATTCTTGTTTAGCGCATTAAAGCGGCGGGGGACAGTCCCCCGCCGCTTTAATGCGCTAAATATAAAACGGACAAAACCAGAGAGTTGTATGCCGCTCTGGTTTTGTCCTTTCATTTTTATCAGTTATTATTTATTTTCTATTTGAGTTAATTCTGTTACGGTATTCCCGTCATACACTTCTTTTATCCGGCCTACATTCGGAGCAAAATAAGTAATGAATCCATCATTTCCAGTTACTTCAACTACATTGTCGAAAGTACCGGCAGTGGTGGTGATGGTTAAACCTGTTGCGGTAATGACGTATTGATATTCGTATTCATAACCTGTACCCCAGGTTTGGCCAACATATACTGGATATTTTAAATCCATATAATATTCGGACTCGGGATATCCTAAGTAATACCCTTCGCTGTCTTGCCTTTCTAGCAATGAATAGTCATATTCATAGCCGTAACCATAGTCAGAGTAAACATCCCATAAATTCCAACCATCATATTCTTCATTCGGGTATTCCATATAATAACTTCCCATATAATCAGACTCATAATAGTACACTTTTGCTGGATCTTTTAAATAGCTCATTTGTGCAGGGATTTCAACTTTAAACTCATCATTCAATGCCCGTGCTAAGAATGCAGAAAACTGGGCTCTTGTAACCTTTACATCAGGACGGAATGTGTTGTCCGGATAACCTTGGGTTAAATTTTCCGCAATTATTTTCTTAATATGTGTATAGCTCTTCATAGATGGTGAGATATCTTTAAAAGAAGCATCAGATTCAACTGTCAGTTCAAACGCTCTTGATAAAAATATCGCCATTTGCCCTCTCGTCACTGTTTCATTAGGACGATACGTATTATTCTCAAAACCTTGAATAATTCCCTTTTCAACAGCCGACGCAATATAACCGCTTGCCTTTTGATCTGCTTTAACATCCAAAAACGCAGTATCCCGTTGTTTCCCATCTAAATCTAACGCTCTACCGATCATTATCGCTGCCGCAGCTCTAGTTACTTCTTCATCAGGACGAAATGTTCCGTCTGGGAAACCGGTAATAATCCCTTCACCTTCCAAGTAGACCATTTCATCATAAAAGCGCTTGCCTTCTTGAAGATCTGAAAATGTGGATGCCAGGGCACTTCCACCAAAACTGCTTAAGGCGAAAATAAATAACACAAATAACAAACTTACCTTTTTCAAAAGCTAATCCCCCTAAATAAAAAAATATTAAAATATAATTTTATACTATATCAAAATTCATTTCTATTAAATATAAAAATTATCTAGAAGCATTATTATATCAATAGTCCAACAAATGAATCATAGCAAAAGTTAAAGCCAAAAAACACGCGTAAATATTGCCTTTTTATCGGTGCATCTTTACCACATTAACGCAGTGGGGGACAGTCCCCCGCCGCTTTAACGCGGCGAGGGAACTGTCTCTTTCTTCTTCAGGGAAATGACATTAATCACCCTTATGAGAAGCTTTTTTAATTATTTTTTGTTAGAATTAAACTTAGATTTTCATCAAAAGGAATCCAGCTTCCTACAATATTATTGCAAGGAGAATCAAAATGAAGTTTGTGAAATGGATTATAATTCCGGTCGTTATTCTAATTGCTGTCGGGTTTGGTGTTTATCATTTTGGGAAAGACTATGCGATTGATAAGGTTACTGAAAAATTGGAGTCTACCGGCAAAATAGATGAAGTAAAAGAGATGGTTAAAAGTAACCCTGAACTTGTGTCATTTATAAAAGAGATTGAAACAAATCCTGAAGCTAAACAATATTTGAACAATCAAGCTTCAACGGAACAACTACCTTTTGATACAAAAGAAGAAGCAGTTGAAGTAGTCGTTGATCGAGTAGGTGTTACCAAATTAAACGATGTTGTACAAAGAGCACAAAATGGAACTGCCACACAAGAAGAAATCATCCAGGAATTATCAGGTGACTTCTCAGAAGAAGAAATCATGGCTCTCAAAATCATCGCATACAAAGAATTATATGGAAATCAATAAATCCATCCTTATTAAAAAAGGACTTTAATCCTTTAAAGGAAAAGGGGACAGTCCCCCAGCGCTTTAACGCGCCGGTGGACTGTCCCCTTTGTTTTGAATCATATTATTTTAGCAATTAGTTATTTACGCTAATGTTCTTTACTTGGTTATTATTTGCATCAGTTAACTCAGCATTGTTAAATTCAACAGTTACTTTATCAGTAGTTGTGATAGCGTTTTGTAATGCTGCGATTAGTTTTCCTGACTCGATTGAATTAGTAGTTGCAACAGTTGTACCATTGACTTTCACTGTGATTCCTTCTAATGCATTTGTATCTTTATCTAAGTCATTAGAAATGACTGATTCTGAGAAACTTACAACCACTTTATTGCTGCCATCAACAGTTAATGTATCCGCTGTTGGAGCAACGTTTTCTGTTAAACCTAACTCGGCTGTGTTTTCACCTTTTGCAAGAGTATTACCAAATGCATCTTCTAAATTAGAAGCGACAAAAGTGTAATTTCCATTTACTGATACAAATGATTCAGGTAGTGTAATTCTTACTTTGTTTTTGTTATCAATAAAATCAATATCAGTACCAGCTGGTAATGCCTTACCGCCGATTGTGTAGTTTGATGCTTCTTTTACTGAATCACTCATACCATCTTCATCTGTATTAGCGAAAACAATCTCAATAACATTATTTTCTTCAGAAATTGTTGTAGTGATCACTTCACCCGCTTCAACACCGGCTGCAGCTGGGCGCACGACACTAAAGTTCATAACATTTTTATTCACATTTTCGTATTTATCTGCTACTACATCTTTAGCTATTTCAATTACATATTTTTTATCAACTTGTAATTGAGTTTCATTATCTAAAGTTAGTTCTAATTTATTTAATACTTCTTCTCCATCCACTACAGGATGAACAGCAGATGTTACGTCTAAAGTTGTAGCGCTTTGGGTAATTCCATCAATTGTCTTAACTGTCAACGCATCGATAGTTTGCTCAGACACTTCTTCATTGAATTCAAGAACAATTTTTCCATCCTCTGTTGCAGTTGCACGTGCTAATGATGCAGCTGTTCTATCAGCAGTGAAAGTAGAATTAAATTTTACTTCTTTCATGGCATTTTCTTCATCTGTAAAACCATTTACAACAACTTCAGTAGTAAAGAAGTTTGTATTGTTTACAAAAAATGCACCATCATTGGCTTTTTGAACATCAATGACAAATGTTTTATTATCATCAGTTGTAATATTAGCTGCTTTTACTGGAGTACCACCAATTGTAACATTTCCTTTTGTTACTTCTTCAGAGAAAGTTAATGTTAATTTATTTCCATTCGTTGAAGTGGATACTGTTGGAACTGTTGAATCAACCTCTTCTGCTGGTACAGTAAATGATAATGTTAAATGCTCTGCTTTGTTAGCTGGAGATGCAGAATCCTTCGCACCTACGATATCAATTGTATAAGTTTTACCAACCTCTAAACCTTCCAAAGTAAATGAATCTGTGCCTACTTTAGGAGTTATTTGAACACCATTTACTGATACAGTTCCAATTGTTGATAATTCTTCATCAAAAGTAATTGTAGCATCTGCAGTAGTACCAGCTTCATTATAGTTATCAAATGAAGTTTCTACTACAGAAGGGGCAACAACGTCATCGAAAGTTAATAGAGAAACAAATTTTTCAGTTTTAACAGGTTTGTTGTCATCATCTTTATTATCTGTATCTAAAGGTAAAACTGTTACAACTGCATTGTCAACTTCTGTACTATTTAGTGTATAGATAACTGTTGTTCTATCTTCTGACAGCTCAGCTGCAACGATATTTTTACCTTCTAATGAGAAAGCAGCTTTTAATTCTGCAGCAGTTGTTCCTTCTGCAAGAGCAGTATTAAACTCAACAGCAATTTGCTTCGCATTTAGCGCATTTACACTATCAACAGCAGGAGTTACTTCTACCTTTTTAAGGTTTTCCGCATTATAAACCATCTTAGCAAAGTCACCGCGTTTAAGCTGATCGTTATAACCAAATCGACCATCTTCATAACCGCTTGCGATGCCTGCATCAGCGATTGCATCAACATACTGCGCTAATTTAGCATTTTCAGCTACATCAGGGAATTCTGTTTTTCCGTCGCCTAATTCAAGTCCATACGCATTGGCAATGTATTTTGCCATTTGACCGCGTGTGATTTTTTCATTTGGAGCAAAAATTCCATCTCCAAAACCACTTACGATATTTAAATCAGCTAATTTTACAATTGCTTCATATGCTTTTGAGTTTTCACCAACATCGGAGAAAGTATTGTCTGGGATATTTTTTCCGTCTAATAAACCAAGCGCACGTGCAATCATAATCGCACCTTCAGCACGAGTGATTACCTTGTTTGGTTGGAATGATCCATCCTCATAACCAGAAATTATTCCCTTTTCTACTAAAGCATTGATTGCCTCCTCATGACGATGTCCATCAATGTCAGTTAGGTTAGCAGCAAATGCCATAGGAGCAACAGCGCCAGCTACGATTGTTGTTGCAGTTGCAGTTGCTAGGAATTTTTTCATTGATTTTGAGTTTTTAGTCATTAATATGATTCCTCCAATGTGTTTGTTAGTTTTAGTTTTTAGTAGATTTAAAGCTTAATTAACTTGTTAAGTTTTTGTGTCAATCAAGCTATGAACCAATCATAACAGGAAAATAGACCTATGTTTTTGGAAGCTCTTGTCGCTCATCCTATTAGTTGGAATTAAATCCATTATCCCCCAAACAAATTGCATACAACCCTTGAAATAATAAGATTTACACTATATTTCCCTATTTGTACCATGTATTTTTTTAAAAAAATCTAATGGTGCAAATCCGACTTTCTTCTATATAGCATATTGCGATTATCCTAATGTATATATTCTTTGTCCATTTCATTTATTAATTGTTAGTTTCTGATTAAGAAGTTAATTATATAAAAAATCATTATAGGTACATAGGGCTATTAACCTAAAGATATTTTTGGTAAAATTATACTATATTAGTGTTTCGATGCTGCGAAGGAGAGGACACATCTATGTCAATAAAAAAGGGGATTAAGCTAAAATTTGCGATTAGTTTATTAGCGGTGTTTATCGTTTGCAGCACAACTATTGTGAACTGGTATTTATCTGTTCATGCATTAAAAGACACCTTAACTGAAAATTACCTTAAAAATAACTATCGTTATGCGAAAAAAGTTTCATTAAGTACAAGTGACCTATTTTTCAATATGCAACAAAATCTTGGGA
Organism: Niallia oryzisoli; assembly: GCF_036670025.1. Taxonomy (NCBI): domain Bacteria; kingdom Bacillati; phylum Bacillota; class Bacilli; order Caryophanales; family Bacillaceae; genus Niallia; species Niallia oryzisoli. The sequence continues at coordinate 5,209,371 of NZ_CP137640.1, forward strand.
CCTTAGCCAAGATTCTCGGCAGCAAAGAATTTAGTCAGGAGGATTTAGATAGCTGGAAAGAAGCCAATGCCGGATATTTTAACTCTCTTTTTACTACAGACGAAACCGGTGTTGTGCAGTTAATGACCCCGCCGGCAATATCGAATAATAAAGGTGGTGTAAAGCCTGGAGTACAAATTACTTCAGATCTTATGAAGCAAGCTTTAAAGGAGCAAAAGCCGTTTGTCTCTGATCCCTATACGGCGCAGACCGGAAACTTAGTCGTTCTCATTTCCTATCCTATTTTTAATCAAACAGGGACATATCAAGGCGTTGTGGACGGAACCATTTATTTAGAAAGCGACAGTTCACTGAAACGGATCCTGAATCAGCACGAGTTTCATGATGAATCCTCTGTTTTTGTTGTTGATCGCTCCGGCAGGATTATTTATCATCCTGATTCCAGCCGCATTAATGAATCGGTTGGAGATCATCCACTTGTACAAGCTGTCCTTCAAGGAAAAAGTGGTTCAGCCGAAATCGTCAATAGCAGAGGAATTGAGTATTTTTCGGGATATGCCAATGTGGAGCAGACAGGATGGGGGATTATCGCGCAAACTCCTACATCTGTCATTGAACAGCCTCTTAAGGAACTAACCAAAAAGATAATTATTCGTTCCCTCCCGCTTCTATTATTAATCTATTTGCTCGCCTGGTTATTTACCAATCACCTCGCGAAACCAATTAACCGACTAGCGAGATATTCGGAGGAAGCGATTCAGTCGAATAAACCTGATTACTCGATTAAACATTTAGATATCAAGTCCCAAATATACGAGGTAAAGCAGCTATACCAGCATGTTCAGAAGCATTTTCAATTATTGAATACACAAATCCAACAGGACGGTCTCACTGGGTTAGGCAATCGCAGGTCATTTGATTTAGAAATAAGTGATTTGAATTTACGGAAAATATCGTTTGCATTGATTATGATTGATATTGATAATTTTAAAAAGATCAACGATAAGCACGGTCATTTAGTCGGTGATGATGTATTACGATTTCTTTCCTCAATCATGGCTGACGTGACCAGAAAAGAAGACCTATGCTACCGCTACGGCGGAGAGGAATTTGCCATCCTTTTGAGAGATAAAAAAGTGGAGGATGCCTACGCATTGGCAGAACGCCTGCGCCTAAAGCTTTCCTACACACCAAGCCCGGCCGGCTACCCAATGACCATTTCTCTAGGAATCTCCACCCGACGAAAAGAAGACAAATTTCCAGAAGACATCATCAAAAGAGCAGACAACGCGCTCTACCAATCCAAACGAACCGGCAAAAACAAAACGACGATTTATGAATAAAGTTAGGAAGCAGGGGGACGGTTCTTCTGCTTCTTTTTTGATGCTTACTCTATGAAAGGACAATCTGTTGTCTCGTTATCATAGTCAAACGGGTAAAAGAGAAAAAGCTCACAACCTTAAAAAAGGCTGTGAGCTTTTCTTGTATTTTTTCACTGAATCTGAGAAATTTATACACCGGTTTCACTTATTCAAAGTATTTTTTCTCAATGATTCCCACTTGTCTTATTGAGCAGCTCTATACAAGAAAAGAGCAAAGTCACCACGTTTTGCAAGATCACGGGTTCCAAATGTTGTGTCTGATGTTCCATTCGTTACATTGTTGTTTACAAGCGCTGAGACGGCTTCTTTATAACGATCCCCTACATCATTGAATGATAATTCATTTTCACCAGCCTTAAGTTCAAACGCTCTTTGAATCCAGATGGCAAGCTCACCACGAGTGATTTCACTCTGAGAATCAAGCGTAGTCTCTGTTTTTCCACTTGTGATACCTTCTGCCTTCAGTGCATTTACATGTTTGACGGCACGTTCAGGGACGTCTGTAAATCCAGAAGCAGGTGCGGAATCGATGTCAAGATCAAGCACCTCTGCAATCATAACAGCAGCATCTACCCGTTTAATGTTTGCTTGTGTTCCAAAAGTGTTGTCTGACATCCCTTTTACACCTTTAGAAACAACAAAGTTCACTGCATCCTGATATTTTGCCGAAACATCAGTGAAGGATGTGGACGGCAAATCGTCTACTTTTTTGATATAAGCGGAGGAAATGTAACCTTTATTTTTTTCATCAGCTGTTTTTACCGGCACCCAAACAAATTGGTTTTTACTATTCGTGTCTTGATCATAGAGAAAGTCTCCTGTAACAATCAAAGAAGTGTTCTCGGATAACGAGATGCCGCCTTGTGTACTAGGCTGTGGGCGTAAATTGGTATTTCCCACCGTTTCAACTTGATCTCCTGTTTTTAATGAATAAACAGAGTCATGAGTTTCCTTCAATGTATACTCTTCCGTTAAAAATTTAATATTTTCATCACTGGTAGGATCATATTCAAAATCAGCGGCGCTGAATGGAAAGTCACCCAATTGAGTTTCGCCTAAAAAGCTGTTTTTTTCTATCAGAGCAAAAACCTGTTCCTGATATGCGTCATGATTTACCTCATTCGTCGCTTGATAAAGCGGGCTGTTAACCGGTTTTGTTCCATTATAGGCCATCACCGGGAAATACCAGTTTTCAATAACTTGCTTATCGGCTCCTTTGATTTTTGGCAAGTCAGTACGTTCATACATACTATTTAGGATCTTAACACCAGCGTTAATATTATAGGCAATATCCATTTTCAATTTCTCTTTGTCATAGCCTGATTGATTGGTAATTTGCATGATACCAATCCCACCATCTTCAGAAACAATAGGATTCCCATTCTCATCAAATTGCTTCCAACCAGACTCTTTTTCTGCCACTGCTTTAACCACTTCAGGTGGAATCCCTGCCTTTAATGCAGCACTCGTCAATAATTTGTTAATTTCTTGCAAAGAAGGATTCACATGCTGATCCACTTCATTATAAGATGATGCAGATTTCAATGTTTGCCCTGTCTCTGCAGAAGCTACATCATAAAACAAACCTGTTGCTAAACAGGTAACAACCCCAACCTTTAAAACCGAAAACTTCATTCCACTATTCTCCTAACTCTTATTATACTAATCTATCTATATAGTACCATATCAAGTACACTTTTACCCTCTAAAGCAGCGGGGGACAGTCCCCCGGCGCGTTAAAGCGCTGGGGGACTGTCCCTCATCACTTTACATCGGTAAAATTAGAATCTAGTGTAAAAATTATTCTCTTATAAAAATATTATCCTTACACTTTATTGTGTGTTCCCTAAAAAGAACAATTAATCTATCATTATTACATATAGGTCTTTATAATCACTACTTATCCATATAAATTCTATCAATAAAAGGTATTTAAATATTCCGACAAATTACCCATGTGTTCTTTATTAAGAATATGTATAATAATATAAAGGATAAAAAGGAAAAGATAGTATTGAATGGAAACTGTGGTTGGTAAGCCATTGAGATATTTCTTCCTTTTTATTCTTTTTTTCTTGTTCACCTTCGTAATTAAACCAACAGCCTATCTACTAAATATAAGCTTTCCACCAATAATATATAAAAAAAGCCCGCAGAGATTTCTCCACGGAACTTTCAATCGTCACACAAGTCCATTCCTATTATTTTATATTGAAAACCTACTTCTCCTTCTATTTAAATTGGTCATCGATTGCTCTGGCCATGAAGGCAGAGAATTCAGAGCGTTTTAGTGATCGTTCGGGTTTGTAGGTGCCGTCAGGGTAACCGTTTGTGATCCCCTCTGCAAGAATTCTTTTAATATAAATATAAGATGCGCTGTTTTCACTTATATCTGTGAAGGTCAGTGGCACCTCTCGTTCTAGTTCAAAAGCTTTTGCCAAGAAAATTGCCATCTGACCTCTCGTCACTGGTTCATCAGGACGAAACGATTTATCCGGAAACCCTGAAATGATTCCCTTTTCTACAGCAGATGCAATATATCCGGATGCTTTTGACGCTTCTGGGACATCTGCGAAAATCGTATCCCTTTGGGTTCCATCAAGGCCTGCAGCTCTCCCAATCATAATCGCGGCTTGGGCCCGTGTTACCGTTTGTTCCGGACCGAAATTTCCATCCGGGAAACCAGTAATGATATTTTTCTCTAATAAATAAGCGATTTCTTGGTAAAAACGGTAATCCTCCCGAACGTCTCTCATGCCAGGGATTCCGATTGTGTACTCTGTTATCAGCTCTGTTCCAGGATAATAGAATCCAAGAATCTGCCCCACGGTTTGTCCGGCATCTGCCCGTTTCTTCGCTCCCCATTGACTTAAACCAACACCGTGACCGTCCCCTCGGCCTTGAACTTTAATGATATCCGTTGTATTTTCCGTTTTTTCTACTAAATAACTAAGCATCGTACGATTCCCGACCATTGCCCGAATTTTCGAAGCTGACCCGTTCATCACTTCGAATCTTTGCAGTATTAAACCACCGCTAGAATCAACAAGATCCTTTACTAAAAATTCAATGGTAATCGATCCTTTTGTTACCCGACCTCCGCTAGAAGGTGCGGAAAAAGACAATTCAGGAATGGAAACAATTTTCAATTCTTTCCCCATATAGCCATTATTCTTTAACCATGTTTTGATTTGATCAGTAATTACCTTATCCTTTTCATTGACAGTGCTCCACCATTGACGATAGTCTGAGAGACTTTTTCCAGTTAAATCAATTTGCCTTTTTTTCAATTCAAATGACCATTGTGTCTTTGGGTCAAAATCGTCAATTTTTACATTAAAATAAGGAACCTGGGTGCCTCCCCAGGCATTTGCATTTGATTCGGTCTTTCCGCCGTTACTGGCTGAGAAAACGGCATCGATCAGCTTTCCGTTATATTTTAGGACCTGGCCTTCCGTTTCCATGATGGCTGTGTCTGAATTCGGATAGCTTTGGAACCCTCCGTATACTTGGAAAGTAATCGTATCATCGATTATCCCAGTTGCATTATGTTTGAATGCATATGTCCTTGCCGCGACCGCCTGTGCCTTTAAAGCCTCCTTCGGCCACGTTGAAAACATCTCAGACGGCACAACTCCTCTTAAATATTCTTCCATTCTTATACTGTTGATCGGCCGGATAACTTCTTTCTTGTTCACCGTTTCGCGGACAAATTGAAAGGAACCGCTGTAAGGACGTTGGTTGATAAAAAGAAGGTTACCTTCAGCAGCCGGATTCAAGATTAACGAATCGAATTGTCCAATATAAGTCGACCCTTGATTTAATTTAATCTTTCCATTTTCAAGCTTTAATGTATACTGATTGTTGTTTTTCAATAAAGTTTTATGTTCAGATGTAACATAATCCCCTTGTACCCGGAGATTTACTTGGGTTTGATTACCCAAATAGTTATTAAGCTTCACCTGCATAACAGGCTCTGATGCAGCTTCACCATGAGGAATTGGAATGAGAGAAATAAACAAAACGAGGAATAGAAATGATGATAAAATTCTACGATGCAGCAAAAAATCCCCCCAAGAATAAAAAATGATAAAAGCAGGAAATGACAAAAATATTTCATTTATTACGATTGTATGACCTTTTTCTATCAATATCTTAAACTATCATTCTCTATTTGGCTTTAGAAAAATAATGGAAGCAGGCGGTTCTCTTGTTTCCTTTTAATCAAAAAAAAACCTGTTAAGAATTCTCTCTACAAGGCCATTTTATTTAATTACACGCACTTCACATGTTCTCCATCTGGAACTATAAACCATTTGATTCTTAATTGTAGTGCGAATCTAAAAAGGTATTGTTACGTGAGAAAATGATGAGGAAATAAAACCTATTTATATAAAAAAAACCCTGCAGAGTTCTCTCTACAGAGTTAGTAACTGTATCCAATCAAAGATTTGGAAGCATAAGAACCGTCCCCCTGCTTCTTATGCAGCTTTTCTTGTCCCTTTTGTATTTTGTTTTATAAAGATACCAAACGGTTTTCCGACTGGCAGGACGACTTGGCCGAAGTGCGCATTTAATACAGCTGCCGCTGAGCCGTAAAATGACAGCAAGGCAATTAGAAGTTCTGAGATGGCTGCGAACATATGGGAAAATTCATATGCGATGTGGAATGAACTTAAAGATAAGCCAATAAATAAGCAGTCTATTAAAACAAAAATAAAGAATAATACCTTATGTGTTTCCATAGCTCCAATGGTCATAAATACACTGAAGATTAAATAACCGATGAATGCAACACCAAGTTGTTTGGAGTCTGCATTGGCCAGCAGAATTTCACCGAAAGCGCCCATTTGAACCAACCAGGTTGTACCGACACCGAACCAAAACAATCCGAATGCACTAAAAGCAGTTGTTCCAAATACGTTATTATGCTTTGAATCTAACCAACCTGCGATCAATTGAGCAATGCCGCCTAAAAAGAAAGCCCATGGAAGGATTAAGGATGTTCCTTCAGTTAAGCCTAATTTTTGGGATGATGCAACAAGCGTTACCATCGCCAAACCAAAAAGACCAAGTGCTGATGGATCTGCTACTGTTACTTTTACCGAAGTATAATTTTGATTATTCATAATGATGCCAAATTCCTCCTTAGTTATATGCTTCCTAAGGATACATAAATCTACTTCGTTTGTCGATAGCTAAAAACGACATTTCCCTGGTGAGATTGACAAATAAATGACTCTAGTTACCAGTTTTACAAAGTAAGATGCACCATTTTTAAATTAATAAGCAAAAGAACCGTCCCCATGCTTCCGGAGCACGGGGACGGTTCTTTTGCTTCTATTTGACGTTCATTGCATTGTAGATGGCTGTGGTGTAGATGGAGCGTGATGCCTGGCTTGTTGCGTAGTAGCGGTCGCCGGCAAATACGGTTGTGGTGTCGATTTTGCTCATGGTAACTATTGCGTCATGAGCCCAGTAATCAGGACCAACATCGCTATATGGATGACTGGATGCTGCGGCAAATGCTTTGTCCTGTAAGTTAAACGCTCTTTCAACAATCACTGCCATTTGTGCTTTAGTCATGTTGTCATTTGGACGAAACGTTCCATCCGGAAAACCGTCAATAATACCAAGTTCTTTGATGACAGCAATATCTTTTGCAAATCTGTTTGTTTCCGGTACATCGCTAAAATAATTCAGGCTTGCTGGCTGCTTGTTTAATACTCTGTTAATAATCGCAGCAGCTTGTCCACGTGTTACATTTGCATCCGGACGGAAGGTACCGTCACCAAACCCTTGAATAACCCCTTGCTTAGTTAACGTTGCAATGGCGGTATAAGATGGGCTGCTTGTGTATACGTCATTGAATTCTCCAGAGGGACTACCTGTAATAACGCGTGTTGCGCCATAATATTTTGGTCCCCAATAGGTACTGCTCAATGAATCAATTTTGATTCCCTTACTACTCGTAGCACTGATAAATTCATTATTACCAATATAGACGCCTGAATGAGTAATGCCGGCTTTATTATAGGTTTTCTCAAAAAATACTAAATCTCCCGGCTGTAAATCCGCTTTGGAAACCTTTGTTCCAGCATTGTATTGATCAGCCGAAACTCTTGGCAAATTAATTCCTACTTTTTCAAAAACAAAGAGTATGAATCCGGAGCAATCAAACCCGCTTGGAGTCGTGCCCCCGTATTTATACGGAACTCCTATGTATGATTTAGCAATTCTTATTACATCTTCCTGCTGTGTTCCCGCTGCCGAAACAGACTGAAAGGGAAGAAGTGCTAAAAAAAGTCCAATCATTAAAATACGTGTAAAACGCTGTCTCATACTGCCACCTCATAACATTTTCTATCAAATTATCTCTAAAATTATCAAAATATGGTTTAAATGTTTCTGTAACCCTATTCTACCAGATAAAAATATGTTTTTATTTTACTATTTCATTACAAGACCACATGAATATTCACAAGATTATAATATTTCTTCAATAGATACGTCGAAAACCCTGCAGTAAAGCGCTTTCTATTTTCATTAAACAAGCTGTTGTATATACAGATACTTTCTTCCAGGAAGCATGGGGACGGTTCTTCTGCTTCCAAATTTAAATTACTGCTTGAAAAAGAAAACCCAGTCCGTTCTTATCAGTTATTTTTCAGGAACATCCTTTACTCTAAAAATTATAATTCTTTTAAATAGAAAGGATGTTTTCCCTTATGAAATCTATTCAACTATTCATTGCGATTCTTTTTGTCTAGCTCATGAGTTTTGATTTTGTTGCAAATAACCTTGTTTCAGCTGACGATTTTGATGACCGAGAATATGAACACTATAGTGAGCATGGTGAGGGACATGATGAGGATGAAGGGTCTTATGAAGAAATCGGTAAAATGGCTGGTTGGAGAACGGCCATTCTAATGGGGAGTGCCGGATTACTGCTGCCAATCAGAAGATCGACAAAAGTAATAATCAAAACACTTCCAAGTGCAAAGCAGCTGATTATATCCTTTTCAAAAACACTTGGAAAATCTCATATTATGATTGGCATTTTGGTATTGGCAGCAATCTTAGCACACGGAATTCTCATGTTTATTAATGAAGGCGAATTGGAATTGGAAGGTATGATTGGCTTGGGGTCAATTATTTTCATGGCAGTCGCTGCATTATTAGGAGTTTATTTAGCTAAAAACAAATCAACACGAAAGGTTCGAACCATTCATACCACGTTAATGGTGCTCGCTTGTTTAATCGGTGTATTTCATATTTTTATCTCATAATTCATAAGAGGCTGTCCCAAAACAAAAGTGTCAGACACCACTACACCATATCAAGTATCACTTTGCGTAAATTGGCAATGGATACTCCAATAAATGGTGGATACCTGACACATTATGGGACAGCCTCTCCTTTTTTGACGAAAAAAGCAGTTATTTGATTAATTGTTTATGTAGGAAGTCTCTAGTTTATGAAGAATTTATTAAATATTCAAAAATATACTTTTCATAAAGGAGGAGCGATATGTTAACATTTTACAATCCACAAGAAGGTACGGTAAAACAAATTAAACAGCTTTGTTATAAAGCTGATGGACAGTTAAAGTTATTTTGTCAGATTGGGCCTACCGACAAAGCGTTGGTTGAAAAATGTGATGAAATTGAAATCATTGCCCGGGTATATGATAACGGGAATCTCATTTTTGACTCCTCGTTGCTCCTTGGGACATCCTTAGGGAAGAACAGACCAGTTGGGCAGCGTATTTCTCCACTAGATGAAAGAAAACAAATCCTACATAGAAATTTGAGTGACCCTTCCATTGTTCACAGCAAGTCATTGATTTATTTTATCGAATGTGAAGAATACAACAAATTTGTTGAGGAAATTTCAAAGCTTCTATTATTAACAGCGTACAGGTCATTTAAATACTTTCAAAACCATGAAGAGCAATTTGCCGAGCAATTGAATTTTGTCAAGCAGGCTGTAAAGGAGATAAAGGAGAAGGAAAGCAAGCCCTATTCACCTTCAGGGCATCATTTGTAAAATAAAGCAGGGAACTTAACTGCCTTTCAAAGTCCTAAAACATCTTTACTTTCACTTTCCTTTTTTTCATTCATTAAAATAATAGCCCTGCAGAGGCTTCACCTTCAACAGAGCTACTATTGACAAATTCCAATCACAAGCAATAAATAACAAACCAGTTGACCTTATTTTTGTCTACCGAGAATATCTTCGGCAATTTCGCCAAGAATATCACCTAGAATTCCACCAAGTAAATTATTTCATGTTCCTTCCTCACCTTGGCGGGAAAAGGCCATCTGAAGAATCGGCTGGCTGATAATAGAAATATTCCAACTGCAGCTCCTTACCTGTGAACCCAAAGCTGTCATAAATCTGCTTCCCTTTCACTTCTTTAGAAAAACTCAAATCATATCGAATGGTGTCATTTTCCGGGAAATAATGTCCGCTCGACATCTCAAAATCGCTTTCCTTTAAAAAATAAAACTTTCTAGAGAAAAGTGTCTTTTCTCTCTGAATCAAGTCGATTTTGGTTATCTCTGAGTCTACCTCAGCAAATCTGGATTTGAATTTGCTCCTGCTGTTTATTATAAGGGCAACTATATTGCCCTTATCGTTATGTTTTTGTGCTCATAATTTTAGTATGTATAAGATAGAAAACTCGCTGGGTGGAATCCACTATCGTTATGGATCCAAGATAATATGTGGATACTTATCTTATATTTCATGGTACTAGTGATTGTTTTACTATTTTTCCATTTTCATTTTCGTTTTTTCAACATAATGAAAAAATAGCCTGGACAGAGGAACAGCTTTCCTCGCCCGCTTATCAACCTTTGTAATATTTTATTCCCAGTCTTGTTGCCCAGCCCTCACACCAGAATTGCTCATAAGGCGGTAAGGAATAACCCTTTGCTTTTAAGTAGTTTCGGTGATGATATCTTACTGCCGATGGGATGGTTACGAGAAAAGGCATAAGCGGGCCTAACAGTAAGTTTTGGAAACCATGTCCGTATTCGTGGGACTTTAACTGCGTATTAGCGTTTTTCTGGACAAAGAAGAAACCTCCGAAGTTCACTCCACCCCAATTTCTGGCGACTTCAAAATAGACGGCATAGCCAAATGTTTTCAGTTTGTATCCCCGGCATAGCAACACAAATGCAATAGCCGCTCCGATTAGATTTAACGGTAATCCCCAGGTTAGTTGGATGAACCAATATAAAAATTTGCGCATACCACCTTCTCATCTCCTTGTCTCCATGGTAGCATTTAATGCTTTTTATGAAAAAACAGGACAAAAAAACCTATCTTTCCCTATGTCCTTCCTAAAAAAGGAAGCAAAAGAACCGTCCCCCTGCTTCCAAAAGAACTGTCCCTTTGCTTCCTTTATTCTTTGTTTCTTCCTGCTTCTTTTAGCGCCTTTTTTAGTAATAGTTCGATTTGTGCGTTGACGCTTCGAAGTTCATCACTTGCCCATTTTTCAAGGGCATCGTATGTCTTTTGGTCGATTCGAAGCAAAAATCGTTTTTTCTCAGCCACATTGATTCACAACCTTAATAAATGGTTCCTGTATTAATAATCGGCTGATTTCCTTTTTCGGATACTAACGCCACCATTAAATTATTCACCATTTGTGCCTTTTTCTCTTCATCCAGCTCAACAATCTGCTCGTTGCTTAGCTGGTCAATAGCTGATTTTACCATGGAGACAGCCCCGTCCACAATCACCTTCCGTGCCGCGAGAACTGCCCTTGCCTGCTGTCTCTGCAGCATTGAATGAGCAATCTCACTTGAGTAGGCTAAATGCATAATTCTTGCTTCAATGATTTCCACGCCTGCGACCTGTAATCTTCTTTGTAAATCTTGAGTCAGGACATCCCCTACTTCATCTGAATGCTGACGCAATGAAATTTCATAATCGTTGTTAAAATTATCATAAGGGTACTGACTGGCAATATGTCGTAGACCAGTTTCACTTTGGGTATGAACAAATTCCTTGTAATCCTCTACATCAAAAACCGCCTTTGCTGTATCAAACACCTTATAAACAACGACTGCTGCAATTTCAATCGGATTTCCCTCAAGATCATTTACCTTCAATCGATCGCTGTTAAAGTTGATGACACGTAAGGAAACCGTTCTTCGCGATGTAAAAGGAACCGTGAACCAAAAGCCTTCCTTTTTAATAACACCCAAATAATTACCGAACAACGTAAATACCTTCGACTGGTTCGGCTGAATAATCGTAAATCCAGTAAGGGAAATGAGTAACACTAACAAAAGAATGACTCCTAAAACAAATGAACTAGGGCTTTCAGTTATAAAAAAGGATCTAGCCGAAAATACGAGTCCGACGATCAACACCAGCACGATAAACAAACCAACAAAACCATTCCATTTAAACATCTCTTTTTCCTTCATATCTATCACTCCTTGTGATATTTCCTTGATACTAATATGATATCACTTTAATATCGAAATGTGAAGGAATAAAAAGCCTAATTTCATTTTGGGTCAAGGGGACAGGCACCGCGACCCACCCATATTTCAGGGCTACCACGTCCAACTTAATTCTAGTAATGAACTCAGCGCCACCATGTCCCACCATTTTAATTGCTAGCAGAAACCTTATCCTCTATAGTAAAAAATAGGAGGAGATCAGGTATGAAGACATTCGAGTTAAAATCCGGCACAAAAGTGATGGTTGATGAGAATAGAATCATCATCGAAAGAACCGGTGGAAAAAGTGCAATGAAGGGATTATTAACTGGAAGAACGATGGGACAGATGTCGATCAAAACATCAGCATTAACAGGATTAATTTTCTTTGCTGATTACTTAGTCATTTGTGCATCCGGCCTTCCTACACCGAATGATTTTAAATTATCCAGCATCGCAGAAGTGAAACAATATCCTAATTGCATTGTTGGGAAAGAGCAGGAATTAGTTGAAATATATCAATACTTAACAGGATTTTTAAAATAAAAATTTTATCTAAAGAGGAACCTATACCGAGTATAATGAAATGAACGAAATCGGTATATAAAGGAGAAGTTTCGAACTGTGAAAATAGGACCGCGCGTCATTAAAACAGGAATTGCTGTTACGCTGGCATTATACATATGTTCCGTATTAAAACTAGAATCAGCCGTTTTTGCCGGCATGGCGGCAATCTTTACACTCCAGCCGTCCATTTATCGGACATGGAAGCAGGTTGGGGATCAGGTGAAAACGAATATTCTGGGCGCCTTCTTTGCTATGCTTGGCTTATATTTACTTGGCAACGATCCGATTTCAATCGGCCTGGTCATGATCATTGTGATTGGCATGTCCGTTAAATTCAAAATGGCGGAAACCATCTCTCTTACACTTGTAACCGTTCTTGCAGTCATGAGTGCGCCTGGTGATGAAGACTGGATGTTTGCCTTACAGCGTTTTGCGCTGACCTTTATTGGAATGGCCTCAGCCTTAGTCGTAAATATTTTCATCTCACCGCCAAATTATAAGAAAATGTATATCGAAAAAGTTAACAGTGTGTTTCAAAATATGTCGATCTTGATGCGGACAGCCATCTCGGATGAAATGACCGAGAAATCGTTCCATGAGCAAATGCGGCAGCTGGAAAAGGATATTTTAAAATTAGAGGAGCAGTATCGCTTGTTTGATGAAGAACGTGAAAAAATGGCCAAACTCAATCAGCTGGACCTACGTGAAATTGTCGTCTTTAGACAAATGTTTAAATCGCTGCAGCAGGGATTTATCGTGCTGGAGGATATTGACTCTTTCTATTTTAAAAGCAAGCCGACTGAGGAGGATAACCGGTTATTTGATCAGCAATTAGAACTGCTAATCAAATACCATGAGCTCTTTTTGCTAAAATACGACGGAATCATTAAGATGGATGATCCAAGACAGGATGAGGACAGGCTGAAGGATACAACGATTTTTTTAGAAAAAGTAATAGCCGCTTATCAGGACCATCATAAAATCCAGCTTACGATTATTGGTACGTCCATTTATAATTATGCTTACCAAATTGACCGTCTCGATCAACTGGTGGAGCAGTTTATGGCTTATAAGGAGAGAGCCACGGAAACGCGTGAACTCAACAAATCGTAATGGCTGGCTCTCTTGTTCCAAGAAATTTAATAACATTATTCGAAAAGCCCTGAAGTAATGAAACACTTCGGGGTTTATCATTATATCACCACAAAGCGCTGTCTCAAGTGTCCTTTTCCTTCTATCACAAACTGGGAGGCGGTGCCTGTCCCTCCGACCCATTCAAATATTCAAAAATAGATACATCATGAATCATTTTCTTTCATATTATAAAAATACGACTTAAAACTCTATCAACATTTCGGCAACTCTATTTCAGCTTTAATATTTAGAACAAGTTATCTGACATTTCGTCGACATGCTATAATAATACTAGGGGTGGAAAAAAATGGAGTGGTTTGGCAACAGCAGTAAGTCATTCGATTTTGATATGTTTTCCCGAAGTCATCTAATTGTAGTAGCTATTTTTCTCATTATTACAGTCGCTATTTTCCTAAATCGAAAGAAAATGAAGTCTGGAATCTGGAGAAAAATTGAAATCAGTGCGGCCCTCTCGTTGATATTATTTGAAATCACCTATCACGTATGGATGTACGTGAATCATGACTGGAAATTTAGCCGTTCCCTTCCGTTAGAACTTTGCAACATCAGCCTCATCTTATGTGTTATTTTACTCCTAACGAAGAAAAAATTAGTCTTTGAAATTTTATTCTTTACAGCTTTATTAGGTGCTTCACAAGCGATCTTAACACCTGCCCTATCATACGATTTTCCTCACTTTCGATTTTTTCATTTCTTCTATGCGCACATCATGGTCGTTTGGGTAACCTTATATTTTACTTGGGTAAAAGGATATCATCCAACCTTTCGTTCTGTTATCAAATTAATTGTCTTTATCAATCTTCTACTCCCTGTCATTTTAGCCATAAATAAGTGGACAAACGGGAACTACTGGTTTTTACGTCATAAACCTAAAGGTCCAAGTCTTTTTGACGCGCTCGGCCCCTACCCTTGGTATATTTTATCTTTGGAGGGACTGTTGGTTGTCTTGAGCCTGATTGCATGGCTTATTTTTCGGAAGTGGGAAAAAGAGCATCATAAGGATCATTCGCGATCTCCGGTGGCGTGAGTTTGGTTGGTAAATATTAAAAAGCTATGTAGATAGTAATTGTCTACATAGCTTTTTAATATTATTTGTCTGCTATTCCACAAAATACGACATAACTCGGGTTGTCACAGTGACGTTACCCTAGTCTTCAGATTTTAGATACAAAAGCACCACAAACGCCCCTATCTTAAGCATATTTCATCATTTTTTTATAGCTATTATGGTAAAATTATCTTACCTTGCACTATTTTCAAATTAAAAACATACTTATCCATATTACCCATTACCTATTCATGGACTAACTACTAAAGTATCATGTGATTGAAGCTTCTAAAGTAAGTTCAAATGTTTTTCAATTTGAAAGGATAAAAGAATTATAAGGGAGGAAACTGAGAAACGATACACTATTACTTATTTCTATAATTATTTTCATTGCTGCAGGGTCCAGTAATAATTCAGAAACGGCAGCTGGTGAAACAAAACCAAATGAATTAAAAGACACAGACAACGGTTGAAAAGGAGTAGTCAATTGGAAACAAATACAGAAAAAGAAAGCCGGACGATTTTAGTTGAAACAAAATCGAACGGAAGTGCTGTCACCGCATTAGTATTAGGAATTATTGGAGTAGTAGTAGGATTTATCCCATACATAGGCTGGTTTATGATCCCCGTTTGGTTATTAGCAATCATTTTTGGATTCATTGGGATGAGAAAAAAGTTCAGAAGAAAAATGGCTGTAACAGGATTGGCGTTAGGTATTTTAGGTGCCGTCTATAAAATTGGATTCTGGATCGTTGCTGCCGGCGGATTATTCGCAGCTATTGCCGGAAACGGCTCTGCGACAGAAACGGATAACACAGCAGCCGAGAGTACACCGATTGTTGAGACAGCAGGAACAGAGGAATCCGAACAAAAAGATGCTGAAAAAATAGAAGTTCCTTTCGTAGAAGGAGAAGATGTTGAGACTACCGAATCCATTTTAACAGAAAAAGGATTTACTATTGGGGAAATCATTGAGATGGACCATAAGGAGATTCCCAAAGGTGAAGTCATTGAAACAAAGCCTGCATACGGTGAATTGGCTACAAGCGAAACACCAATTGATATCTATGTAAGCGGCGGGACAGCAGAAGAGCTAACATTAGAGAATATGGAAACAAGAGAAGTCAAGGATGTTATTGACGGCAGAAAAGACCAAATCTTTGTCTTTGTCTACTTTAATGCAGAATCCCAACTCCAACAAATTGATGAGGGTGAAGAAAACCTATTAGTCAACTTGAATAGTAACTTAGCTAAATTCAACGAAAACGATATTGAAGTAATTGGAATCATTGATGAATCGACCGAGTTTACCGTGAAGGAAAAACTAATGGCACAAGGCTTTGATATCCCGTTCTACTTAAACACAGATGAAGCCTACAACCAAATCCACGATTTCTTCTTCACACCTGACATTAACGTGCAAAATGGAGCCGGAGAAATCATTACCGAAAATCTAAGCGGAGAGTCCTTCTTCTTTGATGAAATTACGGTTGATGATGTAGTGAACGAAATATTGGATAAAGCTAGGTAAAAGAGGAAGGGGGCAATGCAGCCCCCTTTTTTTATTTATAAAATTTCTCTGCAGCTTTTGCTTTCACCCCAAACGGAAGCAGCAGAACCTCCCCTTTGCTTCATAAAAACAGCATGTTTCATTATTCTCCCTATTTGAAAAAATGAACAAGAACCCCCATTTTAAACGAATGGTATTTCTTATTATAGTTAAATCTAATCTCTGAAGGAGTGATCGCATGTTAGTGAGATTATTAATGAATCTTTTTGCTTCAGGAATCGTGTTGAAAAGAAATCTGGATTGGCACAGAAAATTTATCGCCATTTCTATACCTATATTTATAATTGCCATGCTTTTACAATCGGAATATATGGTTCGCCGAATCAAGAAAAATACCTCGTCCCAGCAGCATTTGCTTGAATCGTAAAATCGGAGTTAAACCGTCTCTCATTCCTTAGAGAACCTAGGCCCTATTGCTGTGTTAAGTAGAGCCCATAGTCTGTTAAAAGATGGTGATAACAATGTATTGTCAATCAAATGATGAGCTAAACACTCTCGTGAATGAAGCAAGGAAAGTTACAAAAGACGGAAAGGTTGCCGATTATATTCCTGCCCTCGGCAAAGCGGATCCGAATAATTTATCCGTTGCCATTCATTATCCTGATAGTAACTGTATCTCTGCCGGTGATATCGAAAGGAAGTTTACACTTCAAAGTATTTCAAAGGTAATCAGCTTGGCATTCGTACTAATGGACAGAGGCTGTGAATATGTGTTTCAACATGTCGGAATGGAGCCGACAGGTGACCCCTATAATTCAATTGCAAAGCTGGAAACAATGGACGTTGCCAAACCATTAAATCCAATGATCAATGCAGGAGCATTAGCTGTAACCCATATGATTAAAGGAAGCAATGTGGTGGAAAGGTTTCAACGTCTAATCAGCTTTATTCAGTCAATGGCTGATAATCCTGACATTGGGTACAGCAAGGAAGTGGCTCAATCAGAATTCGAATCAGCAGATTTAAACCGTGCTTTAAGTTATTTTTTAAAACAGCATGGGATTATCGATGAGGACGTAGAGAAGCTGATGGATTTATATACGAAGCAATGTGCCATCGAAATGAATTGTCTGGATTTAGCAAGGATTGGTCTGGTGTTTGCCATGGACGGTACTGATCCTATAAACGGGAACCACATAATTCCTAAGGAAATTGCACGGATTTGTAAAACCTTTATGGTCACTTGCGGGATGTATAATGCTTCTGGTGAATTTGCGATTAAGATAGGGATTCCTGCTAAAAGCGGGGTTTCCGGAGGGATTATGGGAGCTGTGCCGGGTAAGTTTGGGATTGGTGTGTTTGGTCCGGCTTTGGATGATCGAGGGAATAGTATTGCGGGGATAAGGTTGTTGGAGCTGTTGTCTAATAAGTATAATCTGAGTATGTTTTGAAAATTTCAGGGTAGTGAAAAGGTTACTAAAAGCTCCTTTATCAGCAGTCCTTTTCACTACCTTACTTCAACTAAATATCCTCTATTAGAGTCCTATCCAGCTTAAAATGAATTCATATAATCAAACCATTCGCCAGTATTCTTGTTTACTGCGTACCATCCGCGAGTTACGTTATGGCTTGATACATCATCCTTCACTACATCATAAACATGAATAACATAATAATCCCCATCATCATAATCATATACTACACTTGCTGAATGAGGGACTTGCAGTGCCTGTCGAATGATTTGTTCTGCCTGTTCCGGAGTAACTCCTTGTGGTGTCTGTTCAACTCCTGAATAAAAGTATTTTACCGGATAACTGTCAAAGTCTGCCTTCCAATCAGCGATAGACTCTGGAAGCTTATTTTTATAGGCAGGATTGGTTGTATAATAATGGACAGTATCACCGTCTTTGATTACGGCGCCATAAAGGTTTCCATCATCTCCAATAATGACGATTCCTTCCATGATCGTATACAGTCCTCTAACTGCACCAGTGATTACTTTACCGTTCACTTCGGAATCATAAAGTTCCTCGCCATTAATCAATTGCATACTATTTACAAAGTCCTGATAATCAGCACCAGTCATTTGACGAAATTCCTCATCTAAGGATTGAGATTCAAGGACTCTAGGATATAGCGATGGTTGAGTATCAGCTGGATTACCTGTGAAGTCCCCGTCAAAATAGGTTCCCATTCCTCCATACTGGTAACAATCCATTGTTTGTTCTACCTGGATTGATTCCCCGTTATGAGTGAAGATCAATTTACAACTTGAATCTGTATCATTGTATTGTGCTGTCGTGCCCTGAATTTGGGCATTTCCTTCAATCCAACCGACATTGGCACCACTTGTTACATTTAAGGAGAAATGCAATGAGGATGAATTGCTATTTGTTATTGTTAAAAGTCCAGGATTAGCAAAATCCTCTCTTTTCCATTCTCCATCCCAATTTACTGGATCTGGAATAACCGGCGGGCTTACCTTAAAGCGATCATCAAGTGCCCTTGCTAAAAATGCTGAAAACTGAGCTCTGGTCATATCAAGATTAGGCTTGAATGTTCCATCTGTATAACCATTCGTGATACCTGCCTCTACAATTTTATAAATAGATTGATAGGCACTTGAAGTAGAAGACACATCATAAAAACGGATATCCGATGTTTCACTTAGTTTGAATGCCCGATCGATTAAAATAGCCATTTGCCCCCGTGTTAACGTGGCATTTGGGCGAAATGTACCATCTGGGAAGCCATTAATAATTCCCCACTCAACTGCAGATGTTATGTATCCGGATGCAAAATTAGCAGAATTCACATCTGTAAAAATTGTTGCTCTTTGCTTACCATCTAGCCCAAGTGCACGCCCAATCATCGTTGCAGCTGCAGCACGAGTTACTTTATCTTCTGGACCAAAACGGCCATCCTTATAACCTGTAATCACATTCGAGTTGGATAAATAGTCAATTTCATCGAAAAAAAGATGATTAGCAGGTACGTCCTTAAATGACGCAGCACTTGCTGATGGGACGAATAACACAAGTGTTAATAAAACACCAAAAAACAGAGATACATATTTTTTCACCAAAATTTCTTTCCTCTCCCTTACTAATAACATACTATTTTTATAGAAATACAGGAACATTATACCATATTACAAAATGTTTAAAAAACTTTAGTACTATCGATATAGTAATTTATGGCTTTAGTTTGAAACAAGCCCTTTATCGCCTCATTTTTACTAATTTCCCTAAGCAGGATACCGCTTCGGCGGAAGACCTTATACTGAAAAAGGCGAGAATAGTCTCATTAAGCTGACTATCCTCGCCACATTATGTTTGATCTACTTATTAGATTGATAGTGTTATACCCAACTTTGGAAGCAGAAGAACCGTCCCTCTGCTTCTATTGTTTAATTCTTCTTCAATTGTCATCCATATATATTTGATGACCGACGAAGGGTTATAAATCTACACTTCTTGCACCCAAAACGATTTTATTTTACTTGCAGAAGGATCTGATACAAAAACCATATAGAACTCCGAATTTTGAACGACTAAATGGTATTCATCATCATAAATTTCCTCGTTTAATTGCCAATTTCCAGATTCAGAGTATGTACTTATCACATCGCTAACATTCTCATAAAATGAAGAGGCTTTCCCTTCCTGAACACTGACTAGATGAACTTGATTTGTCGTTCTAGAAACCGTATAAACCGCATCACTATAATATAACATCATTTCACTCATTGTTGTTTTTACCGAATCTGGTTCGCCAAATTCTTGTTTTAACTGCTCTGGTGTATAGCCTAGATGTAAGGTTTCTCCAATATTATTCATCAAATCTGTGCTAATAATCGTTTCGCCTTGTACTGTGTTTCCGTTTTCTGAATCGGATACAGTGGTATTAGTGTCGTTGTTACTTTCACTTGTTGATTGCTCATCACTATCTTTTTTTAATTGCTCTTGTTTTTCTGTACCGGCTTCAGTTTTACCAGTTTCATAAGATTTATCAGATGATGCTTCATTTTCTTCTGTTCCTGAATTCACAGCCTCTTCCTTACTAGCAGTTGTTGTGCCTTCCTTTTGTTCACTGCTGCACGCTGTTATCAGGGCTACCGCCATGATTAAAGATAAAAACAAACCAAATTTTCTTATCATTAAACACTTTCTCCCCTTTTCCCTATTTTTTAATATTTGGTAAAGCTGTTTAATATGTTGAAAAAAATAAAAAAGCCCTGCTAAGATTAACTCTCCACAGAGCTACTTTTATTAATTATATGAATTACAAAATTAAGAGAACATCGTAACAAGTCCCCTTATTACCTATCTCCTTAAATTCTTAAACACTATTTTGTTATTAAATCAGTACTTACTAGCGTATTATGAATCATCTTAGCTGCTTCTGCTCTTGTAATCTGATTTTTTGGTTTTAGACTATTGTCAGCAAATCCATCAACAACACCATTTTTTACTGTTATCGCTACTGATTGAGTTGCCCAATCCCCGATCGATTGGTAATCTGTAAATTTCCCAACAACATTAGCCGCAGTTTTTTCATCCATAGTGACCTTGAGCTCAGTCAGCTTCATAGCCTGTGCAATAATGGCCATAGCTTGTTCTCTTGTAATTGAATCATTAGGTCGGAAAGTACCTTCTTGATAGCCTTTAATCAGCCCATACTTATAGGAGGTTAAAACAGGTTCATAGTACCATTTTGTTTCTGGAACATCAGTGAAGGATTGATCAGTTTCTTCGTATTTTAAACCCAACGCTCTGTTGATAATGGCGGCAAATTCCGCTCTCGTAATGCTCCTATTTGGTTCAAAGTGATTTTCATCCACACCATTAATGATCAACTTTGATGCCATACTATTGATATAATCCTTAGACCAATGATTTTCTACATCTTGAAATCCTATTTCATTATGAATGACTGTGTAAAAGCTATTTGTTCTGCTATTAATAACTACGAAATATTCTCCGTTCTTTTCAATAATCTTTGTTGGTACATGACTCATGGTTCCATCTGGAGAAATGACCACTGCAGTAGTGACCTTGCTGGCATCTACATCCTTTGACAGCTTAATCATTCTCTCAACATATCCGTTAAAATCCTTTACTTCGAACGACTGATTATTAACTTTCGCCTGTATTGTAAAAGAAATCGGTTTTACTAGTAAGGTTACTTCATGTTCTGTGGCAACCTGTTCAAGTACCTGGATATCACTTTCTGATGGTTCGGTTATTTTTACATTCATTTGAATTTTGTTTGGATCAGTTCCAGCTCCAAATTGATCAAGAATGTTATCGATATCTAGCTTACTGACAGGAAGGCTATAGGTAGCTCGATTTGTTTCAATTTGTAAGGTATTATCATTCGCTTTCATACTATTCAGCATCCCTAAACTTAGCTGCGTATTTAGCTCTTCAACATCCTCAGTCATTTTTACAGTTAAAACTTGTTCTTTTTCTAAACCAAGATCTTTTGATTCAAGGAAGGATACGTTCGCTTTTCCGTTTTGATTATCAACGCTGACTAGGTCCTCTGCGATACCGTCAACTATCGTATCTTGATTATTTCCAGGTGCTGGCTGAACTGCTCCGCCACCAGTTCCACCAGTGGTTGGTGGATTTTGAACAGGTTCTTCAACTGTTACATTAAAATCTATTTTCTTCACTTCCCCGGCTCCCCAATAAAGTTCCTCTTTTGCTTTTACTTGATTTAAAGCAATTGAACCCTGTTTACCGGTTAAGTAAAACTCGACATTTTTTCCGGAAAAACCGTCTCCGGTTATTAAAAGCTTGGATTTTGTTCCAGCTCCGCCGTATTTGCCCGGCTCACTGATCAGTATATTTCCCACAACTTTTCCATCAACCTTTGCTGTTACTTCAATGCCTGCAGCGGCTGGTTGCTGATTGATAGTAACATCCCCATAGGCTAACGCGGGAAATGAAGGGATTGACCCTTCAGCTGCAGCTGTTTGAAGCGGAAGGCAAAATAGGAATAGTCCAATCAGGAAAATAATAAATCTATTTTTCATTAATAATTCCGTTCCTTTCTTAGTTGAGGTTGCTAGAAAATGACAGAGAGGGATAGCTCCCATCTCTGCCGTTTTACCATTTCAATTGTTATTCAACGATTGTTGTATATACTTCATCTGTATCTTTTAAATAAACCCAATAACCGTCATAGGAATTCATTGAATAATTATAGTTCCACTCTGTAAGATCTAATACATTTGTTAGCCACCAACCGTTAGAAGGTCGCTGTTTATTGTTATTGTACAAATTAGGTGCATAAATTCTTGTTAAACCTTTGCCATTTTCATAGCGTAAATCACTCAATACATCTTTTAGATTACTATCAGTGCCAACGCCAATTAAATTCCATCCAGACGTCAGTGTCTTTGTGGCAAATGACTCTTGAGGTGACACTTCAGTTTTCCAATTAAAGTAAATTGTTGTTTCCTTATTTACTTTGATAAATACGGCACTTGCCGGATTTTGAAGCTCTTTTACAACATCTTCCTGTTCATTCAGCCAAGTATTGGTTTCTCCCTTCAATCCGAAAGATAACCATCCATCCACATCGTCCTCTGAAATAGAAAATTCATCGACTTGTTTTGGTGTTGAAATCAAGTTCCATCCCTTACCTAATACAAGACTCGCATCATATTCACCTTTTGTTTTAAATTCCGTTTTTACTTCAGTACTTTTCATGCCCTTTGTATTTTCAACTGCACCCTCCGGCATGATAAATGTGTAATATTGATTGTTTAAAAGTTTTTCTTTCGGTTTAATGATTAATCGATTGCCTTCAATTGTTTTCGTGATTGCAATTGACTGGTTAAGCTGATTTTTAAGTTGGATATCTTTATATAGTGATCCTTCCTTAATCTTTTCATTAAACTCAATTTCAATAGCAGATGCAGTAGATACATCATTTTGTCCTGTAGAAGGGGTTACATTGGTATCTGAAAATGCCTCATCAACTAATACCCATGCTTTTCCTTCAGTAAATTGCATTTTACTGTCGTCTTCTAGATAAAATTCCATCGACTCCTCTGAAGAAGTCTTTTTCCAATACCCTTTCCAAACCTTACCGTCTCGATAGTAATGAGCAGGACCGCTTCCGATCATGTCAACATCAATCAGCCATTCACTGCTATAGTATTGTGTATGAGGTACAAAGATTTGGATTACATTATTAACCTGAATCGATGAATCCTCTTCTGTTACAACCTTCTTGTTATTTTCATATTTTGTATATCGCTTTGCTTCAGCATCCCAGTTAAAAGCAGTTTCATAAGCACGGCCTTTAAAAGTCGTAACAACTTTATTCGCATCTGTGCCGCCTGTAATGGATCCTACTGGAAGCAGGTTGGTCGATAACGCACCCGTATCACCGTCACGATCTTGGATAGCATCTGTTAACCGCTTTGAATCTGTATATAAATTATGCGGAGCAACTCTATCTTTTGAACGATAGAAGTATTCACCTGAGCCATAAATCTCATCTATATTCATGATTGGAAGATTTGGAATCAGGGATAATGATTCACCACTGCCGCCAGCATGTGCAAAAGCCCCGCGATATCCAGCCGCAATATCAGTTAAACTCTTCCTAGCTGAACGAACTGGACCAATCTTATCAATATCCTTTGACGCATCGAATAAAGCTAAATACCTTGTAATACCAGGAGCCACAGCTAATTCATAAATCAATTCAGCATCACTAATCCCAGCCTGCGGACGGGCACCCTCTTGATTATCAATGACTACACTGTACACCTCTAATGGTTTTATAGAAGGGTCTGGTGTATTTTGAGGCAAGTAAGTCACCTTGAATCCATGGTCAAGTAATGTCTGAATGTCTTTAGCATTCTGAGATTCTTTTGATAGATCGAGATAGTTGTAGCTTAGATCGAATTCCAAAGGATTTGTTGTGTTTTGATAGTTTACATTTTGTGCGAAAGTGCTAATATCTGTGAGTTTATTCCATCTTACATCTAAATAAGATAGATTTGGTATGGTTGCAATAGGACCGATATCTCTTATGTTGTTATCGTATAATCTAAGCCAAGAGAGGTTATTTAATCCTGTTAAAGAGCTAATATCTGAAAGCCCAGTATCACTTAAATTTAGCTGAGATAGATTGATCAAATTACTTATTTGGCTAAGATCCTTAATAGAATTCCCACCTATATTGAGATCCTGAAGATTAACAAAATTCTCTAATCCTTCTAAGTTTGAGATATCTGAATATGGATAGGACAAAGTTTCAACTGGCAGGACGTCACTTCTTTTGATGTCTCCAGCAAGCCTTCCTACCTGATTTCTTATTAGGGTTTCAAGATTCTTATCTTCAATAGTGACTACCTCATCTGGATAAACAGTGACTTCAATGCTATCCTGATGACCGCCATCTTCAGTTGTAACAGTTATGGTAGCTGTTCCTTCAGAAACGGCTTTAACTGTTCCATTATTGTCAACTTTAGCAACTGCATCATTGCTGCTAGTCCATATAATTTTCGAATTGACATAAGCATTTTGTGGTAATAATGTTGCAGAGAGTTGTTTCTCTGCGAATTTATCTTTTACCAGGCCTAGTGTTGATATTTTTCCGTAATTCGAATTTATTTGGACACCAGTTGCTCTTGTTTTTTGTGACTCATAATAAACGTCTACACCTTTGGCTTTTATATTTTGGATAATATTTAAAGTCTCGGACCCTTCCTTAATGTTTAAATAATTCCCATTTAAATTTATCCACTTTGGTAATCCGCCATTGTTTAATAAAGTTTCTAATGGAGAAATATCTTCAATTTGGTTGTTTGTTAATTCAAGTGAATATAAATTAACAAGATTCTCTATCCCTTGTATATTTGAAATGTTCCTGTTGTACCCTTGTAAATCTCTAATTTCCGCTAAATCGCTTTTTTGAAGCTCTCCTGTTGCTTTATTAATTCTCTCCCTAATTAAAGCTTCTAAATTAGGATCGGGAAAATTCACTACTCCATCCGAAAAAACTTTTACCTTAATCGAGTCTTTATATCCGCCATCATCAGTTGTTACAGTTATAATAGACTCTCCTTCTGATACAGCAGTCACTAAGCCATCCTCATTAATTGTAGCAACTGCTTTATTACTACTTGTCCAGCTCACATTTCTATTTGTAGCATTATAAGGTTTAGGCTCCGCGTGTAAAGAGTATGTTTGATTTAATGATAATGTTAAGTTTTCTGGATATAGTTCTATACCACTTACCTTAACCAATTCTCTTTGTGGTATATAGCTTACATTTACACCATTATCCAATAAAGTCTGAATATCCAGAACGTTTTGTGTCCCTTGTGAAAGTTTCAACAAGTTGTTGCTTAAGTTAACTTTGGAATTACCCAACCCTCCATTATTACTGTTTTTTACTAACGCAGAAATATCTTCAATTAAGTTGTTTCCTAATTCTAAGTATTTAAGATTGATAAGGGATTCTAAAGAACCAATATCAGTTAATGAATTTTTCTGTAGATATAGGTTTTCTAATTTCAATAACGCACCTAATGAATCTATATCCTCAATCCTATTTCCACCAAGATCTAAGTAATATAAATTTACCAGATTGCTAAGAGGTTCAATATTTTTGATATTATTATATCCGAGATCTAAGTGTTCTAAATTTGTTAAATTTCTTAAGGGTTCAATATCACTTATATTATTACCACCTAAATATAATGATTTTAAATTTGTTAGAAATTGCAGCCCCTTTAGTGAGGAAATATTTTTGTACCCTGCATCTAAACTAGTAATGGATTCTACATCACTTCTCAAAAGATCCCCACTAATTTTACGCAGCTGTTCTCTAATAACCATTTCTAAGTCATAATCTTCAAAAACGATCTTTTCATCTTTTGTTTCACTATCAGATACTACGTGATTTATACTTTCATCACTCTTATTAGTTTCTTCCTTAACAGTTTGTTCAGTATCCACTTCATTAGCGAACGCAAATGCCTGATTCGTAAAAAGGGATGTTATTAAAACAATAACTAAAAATAAAGCAAACCTTTTCCGCATTAAAATTCCTCCATACCTGTTGTAAATAAATTTGATTTCTTTCGTTTTTTTATGACTCCTCTCCTAAGACAAATTAAATAGTTTCAAAGCTTCATAATAATAGAATTATAGTCTTATATTACCATATCATTAAAGAAATACGGTTCTTTAGCCTAAAAAAACAAAATTTTGTACACAAAAAGACACAACTAACCATTCTAGATAGCCGTTTTCTCATAATGCCTGTGGCAGGCCTAAAGCTATAATTAATAATAATAATTACCGTTTCAAATGACAATTAGTGGGTCGATGCATGTGTCCCTAGTCCCTTTTTAGTTTCATTTTCATATCTTATACATAAGTTTATTAAAGTAGGTGGTTCTGATTGGGACTTCGGGTTATTTAGATTTCTTGTCAAAGTTTGGTATTGGTGGTGCTCATCCTGGCGGAATTACTCTGACAAAGAAGATATTCGAGCCGGAGAAAATCAACAGCACTACTCATATTTTAGATGTTGGGTGTGGTACGGGACAAACAGCAGCATTCCTGTCATCCCAATATGGTGCAAAAGTGACGGGGCTGGATGTCAATCCGATCATGATAGAAAAAGCCAAAGAAAGAATGACGAAGCACCGGTTACCGGTGAAAATTATTCAAGCCTCGATTGAGCAATGTCCGTTACAGGAAAGTTCATTTGATTTTATACTGTCTGAATCTGTTCTTCTATTTGTTGATAAACCAAAGGCACTGAGGGAAGTATTTCGTTTATTAAAGATTGGGGGCAAGCTTATTGCAAATGAACTTACCTTAAGAAAACAGCTTCCAACTGCAAACCAAGAAGAGATTAAACAATTTTACGGTATCAATACCCTCCTTACTGAGAAGGATTGGGCGGAGTTATTTTTGCAATCTGGTTTTAAAAATCTCATGATTCGTAATGAAACAAATTCGATTAATCAAGTTCAGTCATTACCTGAAATTCAATTCTCAGACACAATTGAACCTGAACTTTACGGCGTATTTTATCAACATCTGATGATCATGGCAAAATATCAACAGACTTTTGACTATGGAATATTTTCATGTACGAAATAGAGCTTTCATAAGAAAGGCTTGCAGTGATCAATCAGCTGCAAGCCTTTTTCATATCCTTTTAAGTTAAATAAAGAATGGGAAAAATGGTCCAAACCTTCTGACTCCAAAGAACGGAAAGCCAAATAATCCAAACGGTCCAAAGAAAGGAAAAAACTGTCGACTTTCATCTTCTGAATGGATCGTCACATTCGTTTGAGTCACACTCGGCATAATTAGATATATCTTATCCTTGTCATAGCTGTGCAGAATCCCCTGATACACAGAGCCATCCTTTAATTCAATCTGAATAAACTGATATAAATGTTTTTTACACTTTTCATGATGATGATGATGATCGTGATGATGATGACCGTGGTGATGATCGTGATGATGATGGTGATCCCTTTCATCGTACATCATATTTGGCTGTGGCTGCATTGGATGCATTTCATTACCTCCTCTTTTCAATACAATTACAAAATATTCCTAGATTGTTGTTTGCGTTACACTGAAAAGATAAGAAATTGGTATTGAGACAGGCACGGAAAAGAGATCGGTAAAGTTATTTGATGATAAACGGTAAGAATATAAAGCTTTTTATGCCATGTAAAATGACTTATATAATAATGTAGTCCCTGCAGGTAATAATTTGCCAATATGTTATAATGAACATTATTTTATCTTATAGTAAAGAAGGCTCATTTATGCTTAGTATATTACTGGATTACAAATGGCAAATTTTGATAGTTTCTGAAACAACCGCTTGGATTGCAACGTTTTATATGCTCTATGCAAGATACTGGCTTAACTCCTCACTTCAATTCTATCTTACTGGGGCCGTTGCTATCGTCACAGGTTATTTTCCTCATATCATTATTGGCATATTGAATTATATCCATTTTCAAAAGTTAGATACTTTTACCCTAGTAATTATCCTTTTGTTTCTATTTGCCTTTACATTCGGAAAAAAAGTAGTTTTAAAGATGGATAAAGGCATACAAAATTGGGTAAATCATAAAAGGAAAATAGAAAAAATATAACTTTTTACTTATTTTTAATTTAAATCCCTTTAAAATGTTGTTAAGATAGAACTATATAACGAACAAAAGGGATGATCATGTGAAATTTGTAAAAGTTCAATCACACAAGGACCTAGAAAGTTATTGTAACATATGGCTGCCTGTGTGGATTGAAAGTGGTTATGAGTTAGAATCATACATAACAAAAGGAATTGAAAGATTTATTGTATACACTAATACTAGTGAAAAATTTGGTTGCTTCGAGTTAAATCCATATTATTTTGACTGTTCTCCAGTCAATGAAGCATTTCCGTTTCATCACTTCCCTATTCTAAAAAATAAAAGAGTAGTAGAGCTTGAAAAGTTGGTTATAGCAAAAACACAACAAGGATCAATTAAGAGATTGTTAGAGGTTTTTCAGTTTTTTACTGCTTATATCATTACAGAAAGACGATATGACTATATGATTGCTTTAATTAATCCAGAACTTTTTCATGTTTTAACTACGAGATTTAACTTGCCTCTTATTAAATTAGAAGGGAAAATGAATTCGGACAGGAACTATTTTCCTATCTTGTTAGAAGTAAAGGCATTAGAGGAAACTGTTTTTGGACAAAAGGCACTAAATAAATATGCACTGGCAGTCTAATTAAATGAATAAAGGGTAGGAAGGCAAAAGAGTATGCTCTTTTGCCTTCCTACCCTTTATTTAAATTTTATAATGTTACCTAAAGATTGGTTCTAACGTGTAATGTTCTAACCATTTAGTAAAAAATCTCTAACTTCTTCAATTGATAATCCTAGATCCTGAGCTTCCTTAATAAGTTCCAGCCATTCTTGATCAAGTACTTGCCCGTTTTCTAAAGAAACCACCTATATTGCCTCCTAAAATATGATCTATTTTAGGCAACTCAGCCATCATAGTATCACACCTTAGACCTGTAGCTTTGCGTCCCAATCTTTCGAGAGGTTTGCCCTTTTCTAATTAAAGCTTATATAATAAACACTATGCTAATATTGTTAACTATGTAAATAGTACCATGAATATCCAACACAAAATGATACAATAATTCCAAAAATTAAGACAAAACTCGACATAAAATGAAATAATAGAGGATTTAAATTGGGATGTTTCAAAGACCAGCACTCAGAACTCTTGTGGGAATAGCTATCTGGTGTAAGTAAATGCTGATAGAAAGTAGTCATTTCCTATCAGCTTTTTTTATGTAATAAAAGAAACTATCTCAAAAAAGACTAGGACAGTTCCACTACAACAGTTGTATGAATATTTAATACTGCTGATTACACCATTCTAAAGGAAGAAAGATTTAGTATATTAGTCCCGCTCTATTAATGTTTATTGTTAAATACCCTTAATAACACCTACCTAAAATACCAATTAATTAGTACTATTTTTCTATAATAGTATCAAC
Organism: Niallia oryzisoli; assembly: GCF_036670025.1. Lineage (NCBI taxonomy): Bacteria > Bacillati > Bacillota > Bacilli > Caryophanales > Bacillaceae > Niallia > Niallia oryzisoli. The sequence continues at coordinate 5,239,077 of NZ_CP137640.1, forward strand.
TATAATAATATCATTGAATTTTTACTTCAAATGCAGAAGGGGAACAAACATGCGAACTGAAAAAAAGCAAAGTAAAAAGTGGCTGAAAACTATTGGTATTATACTAGCTTTAGTTGTTATTGGTGGAGGGGCTTATGCATTTTCGATTTATCAATCATTAACGAGTGCTGTTGACACGATGCACCAGCCAATTGATAGAGAAAAATCGAAAAAAAGAGCAGAAGAGCTCACTTTAACTAAAAAGGAACCTTTTTCTATTCTAATGTTAGGAGTGGATGAGCGTTCTGGTGATAGAGGCCGTTCGGACACCATGATTGTGTTAACCGTTAATCCTGAAAATAATTCAGTGAAGATGCTTAGTATCCCACGTGATACAAGAACGGAAATTATCGGACATGGGACAACGGATAAAATGAATCATGCCTATGCATTTGGCGGAGTTGAAATGTCTATCGATACGGTTGAAAATTTCTTAGATATTCCAATTGATTACTATATGCAAATTAATATGGAAGGTTTCAAGGACATCGTTGATGCTGTTGGCGGGGTAACTGTAAATAATGATTTAGACTTTACGTATGAAGGTGTTCATTTTACAAAAGGACCGATCAATCTAAATGGTGAAAAAGCTCTTAAATATTCGAGGATGCGCTATGATGACCCTAGAGGAGATTTTGGCCGCCAATTAAGACAGCGTCAAATCATTCAAGCCGTGTTAGTTGAAGGCGCAAGTCTTTCTACATTAACCAATTATAATGATATATTTACTGCCCTTGGAAAAAATGTGAAAACCAATATGACCTTTGATGAAATGGTTGATATTCAAAAGCATTATAAAGATGCTGCAAAAAATGTAGAACAAATGACGATTACTGGATCTGGTACTAAGATAAACGATATATATTACCTTATCGTATCTGATACTGAACAACAGAGAGTACAAAGTGAATTAAAAACACAATTAGGATTATAATTAAATTAGAAGGCAAAAAACTGCACCCCGATTGTTAGATACAACTAACTATCGGAGGTGTAATTTTTTTATGGTAAAATTTTTTGTTCAAAAGATGAGGTATATGTAGGAGTACGGGATTGTATTATTACAAGAAAGGAAGAAATCGAGTAGATGACTAGCCACTAGTTGGCTAGTCGACCTCTCACACCACCGTACGTACGGTTCCGTATACGGCGGTTCAACCCATATAAATAGGCGCTGATTAGGCGCCTATTAAAAAAATTTTATTCATCGTAAATCTATTCTTCTTCTTCATCCATAATTTCTTCAAAAGCTGCGGAGACTTTATCGAATTCTTTGTCACTGTCTATCGCTGTGAAGTCACCATCCAAGTCTACTTTCAAAACAGTGGATGGTGTTTGACACCCTTTTATTGCAATGGAACGGAAACTTCTATTGGTTTTTTTGGATTTTCCATTGTTCCTGTTGGAAGTACTGTTTTTAAATAGATTTCCTCATCGAATGGTTGTGTAGGAGGGTATAGGACCTCTACGATTTCGATGGATTCTCCAGGTTGAAGGGTTAGCTCTCGAATAGCAAGAGAACAATTAGCTGCCGTGGACCATTTTCCTCCTACTTTGACTGGGCCATCCGCTGTTTCAGTAACTAGCGCTGCATCCAGTCCCGGATCGCATCCAGAACCGCTTATATATGGGATGGGTTGGCTGCTCTTATTGGTGGCTTTTACTTTTACATACACTTTCTCATCTGATGGATCTGCAATAATATCAAATTGTACGCCATCCTTCTCGACCGACTGTTTCACAGAAAAATCCGGTTTATTGGTATGGAATTTAATGGCAACAGGCTCTGCTAATGGCTTTCCTGTTTTTGAGGTAAGACCTTCTTTAATAAATAGAGTATAAGTTTCGTCAAAATCATATAGATTCCATAATGGAAGATTAACAACTTTTAAATTATCATAAACAAGCGGCTCAAGTATTTCTGGTTGACTATCACCCTCGCGAACTACATAAATATAATCGTAGAGATTCTTTAAGCCATATTCGTCAAGTTCATAGTTCAACCTCATTATCCATTCATGGTCAATGTCAACCTCTGTCACCTCGGCCTCTTGATCCCAGCCTGATACCGATTCAACCGCGAATCCCGGATTGCTTCTAAAAGACGGCTCTAATGCACGGGCCAAAAAGGCAGAAAAGTGACCGCGAACTACACTATAGTCTGGTTTATAGGTAGCATCGCTAAATCCATTTACAATTCCGTTTGCATATGCATTTAAGATTGATGGATAGGCAATCATATTTTCCGAGATATCTGTAAAAATGTTATCAGGATTGGCGTTCTTTAAGGTAAACGCTTTGTCCAAAAAAATGGCCATCTGTGCACGGGTAACAGGTTGATAAGGGCGATAGGTGTTATCCGGGAAACCAGAAATAATGCCCCTTTCAACTGCTTTTGCAATATAGCCAGAGCCAGTGACATTGGCGGTCACATCGCTGAAGCGAGTATCCTGCGGGTCGCCGTTTAACCCAAGAGCGCGTCCAATCATAATCGCTGCCTCTGCCCGTGTAACTGAGGCCTCTGGTTTGAAGCTTCCATCAGAATATCCTGTAATGATCTGTTTTGAGGTAAGAAACTCAATCTCGTCATAGAATGTGTATGCCTTTGAAACATCATAAAACCCTGCCGCAAGTCCTGCCGATGGTGCTAATAGAAACATTACTACTACAAACGCTGCCAAACGAATCAATTTCAGCAAAATATCCTCCTCCTGGAATTCAATTAGTGCACCCTTTTATACTATGCTCAAAACCAATTATACAATTAATTGTCTTAAACTATCATTCAATCCTTTGGAAATATCAACCAAATCCTCGTCTTTCCCTTTCAAATACTGACCGTATACTAATGTTGAACGATATTTATAGGAATTTTCGGCGGTGACTGTGACGTAATCCAGCATCCAACGTGATACAATTCTGCTGCCTTTTCCATTCTTCAAAGAGGCAACGTTCCTTGGTTGGTAGTATATTAGTAACAATGGCAAATGTTAAGAATATACTGTATCCATATGCAAGAAATTGGTTTATAAAACGAAAGGAAGGTCTTAACTATGCCATTAAAAAATAAAGGAGTTGTCTGTATTAATCATCCTAATTCTCTTATGCTAAGAAATGATGGATTTAATGCTATTACAAAATTGGAAAAGGAAGATACTGGCGGGATCCAATTTCTTCCCGAATCTGGAATCCCAGCTGTGGTTTATTTTTGTGAAAAATGTGGTTATCTTGAAATTTATGCTGCAGCTAAAACACCGTTTTGGGATGCAAAATAAGGAGTATAGTAATCATGGGGACAATTCCACTATGAAACATCTGAACCGTCCCGTCCGAGACTGCTGAAAAAGTCATCATTTTTAGTTTAAAAATTTAATTAATAAAAAGAGATTTTTTTTGAAATCCAATGTTTCTATCGAAGAACTTCAATAAAATGGCAGTAAACTGATTGCTGGTACCCTTTTTAGAGGTCTAGTACAGAAATAAAGAAGGTCCCGGCCATATAGCAGCCGGGATTTTTAAGTTTCCTGTTACTGCTTTTTTCATCATATTGCCCATCTCAAAAATAACTAAAACAACCACCCCCACCCAACTACAAAATCACCCGCTCATACCATTGCTGCTCACACTCCCTAACCTTCACCCCCCACAAACTCCGATAAAGCACACTATAAAAATACCCCTCAAACGAAGTACGCACTTTCCCTGCCCTATACAAAAAAACAACCTGCTTAAAGTCCTCAAGGACTACATCCATCACATCATCCAAATGTGCCTCCAACTTCACCTTCCTATAGGCCAACTCAATCCTACCCCAAAGCTTATAAATATCCCCTGCATTAAAAAATGGCCAAGCCGCTTTAACAAATTCCCTATTTACATACTCTGGCAAAAAGCTTGGATCGAACTGATGCCATTCATCGGATTTCAACTGAACACCTGATTGACACACTATACTTGGATTAGCCCCTAATGTCTGATCTTCTCTAAGCTTTTCCCTTGCACTATGCTGCTGCTCTTCCCCCTGCTTTAAATCAAACGTTTGTTTAGATCCCCTACAAAGCTCCCGTTCCACCGTTTCTCCACAACCTGCAGCTGAACCACAAACCTCCTCAACATCCATATTACCAACTAACTCTTCAACCTCCGTCTCCCTTACGACAATACGGTTTTGTTTTTTAATCACACGGAGTGAACACTGTTTATTCTCAGCTTTATTAGGAGTGACAGGACGAGTGACAACTTGGAGTGACACCTGGTCCAATAATGAATCAATTGTCTCAAAAGACTGAATCACAAACAGATTCACACCCTGCTTCCCATTCATCCTTGCTGTCGGGATTTTCTTAATAAAACCAAGCTCCTCTAACGTATTCACCGCACGAATAACAGTCCTCCGGCTCAACCCAACAGCTTCTGCCATCGTGTCATACTTAGCAAACGACACCCCAACCACCTTCACCGAATAGGTCCAAAGAAAATGCAAGACCTTTACCGCTCCATCCGATAGAGAGGACTTGAATTTATATAAAAACCCGCGAACTGCCTTGTCCATTTCTTCGACCGTAACAAAAGATTGATAGTGTTTGATTGTTTCATAATTCAGCTTCTCCATGTGTCCATTCCTCCTGGAATTCATGCTGCTCTCTTTTGAAAAAGGAAGCCCCCCTGGGAGTACACTTTCCCCTTTCAAACTCCAATGTATAAAATTCGAGTCGGCTTGTACACTTTACAAAAAACGCAAATTCACCTTCAAAATGATCAAATTCAGGGTGAATTCATATAAATTTCAGGGTGAATTCATATCAATTCACCCCGAATCTGCACTTTTTATTAGAAATCACAAAAGACGTTCAAAATTAATGACACTGCTGTCCGTGGGGATTTAGGGCTCGATTGTCCCGACTCTGTCTAACCCAAGAGCCACGTCCTTACCATTTGCCCTTTCCCTCCAGTCGTGCTCTATCAAAAAAGCCGCAGAGGTACTTCCATCTCCACTGAGCTTTTTTATAGATTGAAAGTCCACAAAGACTCAGTGACCAGACCTACGCCTCGCCATCAAACACACCCAAAAAAGGAAGCATGAGAACCCGCATCTCGTTTTTTGCCTTAGACCAACATTTGACGTTCAAGAACGGTGGTGAGTTTCTGGGTCTTAGTATGTAATTATCTTTAAAAGGAGATATTTCTTTTGGAGATTGATTATCCGTCGATTAGAATGGGACTTGTTTTTGAGGATGTAAGAAGAAGGAATCACATGAATCAGGAAGAGCTGGCTCATAGAAGTGGCCTTAATCGTACAACCATTAGTGATATAGAAAGAGACGTAAACCGGCCTACCCTCGATTCTTTTATCAAATTAGCTTTTGCTTATCAAATGAAACCATCTGAGCTGTTCCAGGAAATAGAGAAAAAAACAAATTTACTAGATTATCAGAACAAAATAGAAGAAGAATACTAGATGCTACATACGGTGATCAAAAGAATAACTCATTTCTATTTCATTTGGTCACCCTTTTCTTTTTATAATTGTGAAAACGTTAACATTAAGTGACCCATCACCAATCAATAGGAGGTGAACAACAACATATATCTCATGTCTCCCCCGTTCGATAGATCTATTACAATCCTTACATAAAATAAAAACTGGAGGAACATCATGATCGAGAGCTACCTCATTAATCTTCACACATCTGCACTTATTTCTCACTTTTCTAATGGATACGAATATACATTAGTCATTGAGGGGATGGAGTCTTTTATTGTCCGCCAATCCCCTGATGACATTGTGAAGGCCACTTTCCTTCATCTTGGATCTAATCTGGAGGGAGCGATCGAATCCGCTCGATTAATTTTGAAAGGGAAATATAAAGTTCCAATTGGATTATCAACTCAACATAATATATTCCTCATCCGCTGCCGTTCCAGTAGTTACTCCGGAATTGTTTGGATGATCAGTTCTCATATTCACGACATAGAACCAGATCCTTATAACCTATCCAAAACTATCATTCATACGTTTGACCATTATTCTCTAACCGTTGACATGAAAGTAGATGTTCTTCAAACCAGACGAAACCAAGCTCTTTTCTTACATTCAGTCCTGTTAGAACGTTCGAAAATGACCAAAACTATGACCTTCTTATATGATAGAACCAAAGGAATCCAATTAGTAAAAGAACCCGGCCAAGTGAACTATACGACAAAATCAAAAGAAGAAAAAGTGAAGGAATAAGGGGGAATTTTTAGTGGTATTATCACGAATCCATCACACAGTCATCGTTTTCGTTATGGTAACAGCTTGCATCTTATAATGGCACTATCTACTATTGATACAAATTAGTGAAGTTTCATATATGGAAAATAGATTTTAAAGTTCCAGATAGTTAGCAGGTAGTCGAAAATTAATGCTATTCTCTGAAAATACTACCAGGAACATTTGTGAAACAGGATTTTTCAGGGAGTGCTTGCGTACCTTTCTCGGGGGCACGAACCGTCCCGGCGTTTACTTGTGAAACAAGATTTCTCGGGGAGTGACACTATTCCCAAGAGAAGGTGGGCCTGCGGTGGTAGGAGGTTTAGCTGCGATACTAGCCGTTTCTAGAGGAGCATTCGCTCCAATTGTATTAGCTTTTATCGCTTTTGCCCTTTGGTTGGGACCAACTACACTAAAGGATAAAGTTCAAAAAGCAAATTCTAAAAAAAGAGGCATCATTATTGACGTGAAAAATCGCACTGTGACTTCTCAATAAGAAAACAAAAAAGATATTCCTCTTATTTTGGGGAGTATCTTTTTTATTTTATAGGCAAAAAGAATTAGATGGTAAATAAAAACAACGCATTTTTAGTAATTTTATAGTGAGATAGTAATAGAAAAAATATTTTTGTAATAGGGAGGAAATAATCATGGCAGGTCAATTAGTATCGTGTAAAGCATGTGGAAAAGAAATCGCAAAAGGCGTTAAGAAATGTCCACATTGTGGAAAGGATCAACGAAATTGGTTTATGCGTCATAAAATCTTATCATTTATTGGATTTTTTATATTGATTGGCATTATTAGCAGTATTGGCGGAGGCGGAGAGGATACCGCAACAGACACGAATGATAAAAATACAACAGAACAAGCGAAAAAGAAAGAAGCGCCAGCTGAAAAAGTTTACGCTTTAAATGAAGTTGTACCAACTGATAAAGCGGAAGTAACTGTTACGAAAGTAGAAGAACGAAGTGTCATTGGTGATCCGGATTTTCTTGGTAAAGAAGCATCACAGGGAGCTGTACTAGTTGCGGTTCAATATACGCTTAAAAATGTATCAGATGAGCCAATGGGAATGTTTAGTCAACCATCTATAAATCTGCTTGATGAAAAAGGAACAGAATATGATTCAGATGTGGACGCTAGTGGAGCTTATGCAGCTGAAACAGGAATTGATAATTCTAAAATTTTGTCTGATTTAAACCCTGGAATCACCGTAACAGGAACGGATGTATATGAAATTTCACAAGAATCCTTTGCTTCAGGTAAATGGTTTATTCAAATCAATGATCAAAAAGTTCAAATTAAATAAGGATAAATGAAAGGAGCGGAGGAATTCCGCTCCTTTTGTTTTTTTATAAAAACAAAGGAAGGATATACCATAGAAAATTTTATTTATGAAGGGGTGTTTTTTAAACCGATACGTGCTTTACGAAAAGAAGAGGTTGGTTAGTCATTTTTATCTTAAACCTAGAATAAAAGATATTGGCTTAACGCCTTTAAATTGGAATCATGCTCGTTTTTATGCTGTTGCAAAAATACATGGAGCTGGTGACATGGATATATATGAATATAACGAAACGAACGTGATTCCATCAGAAGAATGTTTATATGCTTTTATCGAAAATATCAAATAAACAAGTGGGGATTTACCCCACTTGTCCGGTTCTCAACCACTCTTTTAATGTTTCCAGTATACTTTTCTTCTCTTCTTGGTAATAAGGATTTTGTTTGTTAAGAAAGTTAAATAATCGCCAAACAAAATTTTTTGATGTTCATTCATTTCTCTTGGAATTGTTTTGTTGCTTAGATCATTAGTTAAATTCGCCTGCATTATATCTTTTCAATAAATTTTCTCGAACAAATTGTCTACTATCAGGAGATAAGGAAGACCTTTGATGATGAATTAAATCTCCAAATGGCATACCACTTACAAATTTTACTTCACCCTCAAACTCTTTCCCTAAAATAGCATCATATCCTGCCACTTTCACAAAAATAGTATTGTGTTGAGTTGTTTTGAAATCAATTACATTTAAAACGTGATTTTGTTTTTCATACATCCCTTATCCCTTCCTTATTTTGGTGTATAGTTACATCAAAAGCTGTTATGAATGAAATGTCAAGCAACTCAATGGCCCTAGTGCCAGGCACTCCCCGAATAATCTCGTTTCACAATTATGTTTTACAGTTTGTTATTCTCTTTCGTTGATTATGCCCTCTGACAATACTTCCTCCTCTTCTCAACCTCCGTCCCTTCATAATAATCAAGAATACTATTCAGATTGACAAACACTGGCGGAACAGAATCCGGATTTTTGTACAAATGATAGCTGCTCCATGGGTAATGTTCGGGCTGCTTGACCATTATTGCTTCGACTGGGTTCAGGTGAATATAGCGGCTGACTTCGAGCATTCCTTCTTTGTCCTCGATGATTTTGTCGTAGTACCGTTTCTCAAAGACATGGCCGGTTAAACAGAAACAGTATTTTGTATTATAGTAGTCGGAATAACGTTTATTGATTAAGCCCATCACTTTTGAAATTGGGACTTCCTTTGAACGTAATAGAAGATGGTAGTGGTTGGTCATGAAGCAATAGGAGGCTAATTCGAAGGGGATCTTTTCATGTATCAGCTGTAAAATGTAGAGGAATGCTTTAAAGTCCTCTGAAGTAAGAAAAAGTGGGTCCCTTCTATTTCCGCGGCAAACGATATGGTAATATCGATTGAATACCCAGGTTCTTTTCTTACGTGCCATTTACCATTCCCTCGCGATCACTTGTTGTTTTTGTTGGCTTATCCTTCTTAATGTCACGGCCTCCCAAATGGAAGTGTCCGTTATCATCTTTTCTCCGGCCAAATCTGAAATGGTTCGTGCTAACAATTTTTGGATGGTGCCTGGCCCCCTATGTTTTGTGATACGTTATTGTGAAACAAGAATTTTCGAGGGTCCCCTGTGACCATACCTTGTTATTTTAAACTATCTTAATTACTGATAAACTATTCATATGCTGTTATATTAATTTACTATCATAGAAAGAAGTTGAAAAAGTAATGAACAAAACTCTACAAGATATTGCGTATTCAATCCTAGACTTGGTCCCAATTACTGAAGGAAGTGATGCAAACGCTTCTTTTAAACATTCGGCAGATTTAGCTCAACATGCAGAGAATTGGGGCTATAAAAGATATTGGTTAGCTGAGCATCACAATAAGCCAGGAATTGCAAGCTCTGCGACTTCCATTTTAATTGGCCATATCGCTGCGAATACATCAAAAATCCGAGTGGGTTCAGGGGGAATTATGCTGCCTAATCATGCACCACTCGTAGTGGCCGAGCAATTTGGAACATTAGAAACGCTATTTCCTGGTCGAATCGACTTAGGTCTTGGCCGTGCTCCTGGAACGGATCAGCTTACGGCATATGCTCTACGTCGCAACGTTACAAGTGATGGACATGATTTTCCAGATCAAGTAGCAGAACTTAGAGCTTATTTTAGCCCTGAGAATATGAAAGTAAATGCCATCCCTGGCAGAGGTCTTCAAATACCAATTTGGCTTCTTGGCTCAAGTGGTTATAGCGCTCAATTGGCTGCACAACTGGGTCTTCCCTTTGCCTTTGCGAATCATTTTTCACCAGAAAATACATTGCCCGCTCTTGCCTTATATCGCAATAACTTTAAACCATCGTCAATCTTGCAAGAGCCGTATATCATGATTGGTACCAATATTATTGCTGCAGATACGGATGAAGAAGCAGAAAAACGATCAACTTCCTTGCTGCAACATCATCTTGGACTTATTCGTAATCAGCAAGTCCCTCTTCAACCTCCAGTTGATGATATGGATGCCCTATGTAGCAGTTATGAAAAATCGATTTTACAGCAAAAATTAGCAGGCTCAATCATAGGCAGCCGAGAGACAGTCAAAACAAAACTCGAAAAATTTGTGGAAGAAACACAAACAGATGAAATTATTATAAACAGCCAAATTTTTGAACATCAAACTCGCTTACAATCCTACGAAATCGTAGCGGATATCATTCGAAACGCTTAAATGAACAAAAAAATGGGAGTGTAAACTAAACTGTGTAAGTAGGAAAGCGTACCGTTCCTACTTCCCAGTTTAGTTTTTTTATTGAAAATATAAATATATGGATTGGGGAAGTTTATTATGGCAAAGAATTAGCTCCTAGAATTATAGAACAATCCCAACCAGAGTCTGTACAAGATATACAAAATGTACTTAAGGATATTTTTGCTCCTATTTAGCATTTACATCTATGATTGAACTACTCACCGCTTAACGACCTACGGTCTGTTTGAAGCGGGAGATTCCTAAGAACACCAACCTATCGGTTAGTTATTGATTAGGCTATCCCCGTCGCACCGACGGTTAGAAGTCTTATAGCTTCATTTATAAGATTTAAGCTTGCGTTAATATCTCGATCGTGTTGGTTATGGCATTTGGGACATTTCCATTCACGCAAACCAAGATTTTTAACGTCTTTGTTTTGATAGCCACAGCATGAACATAATTGACTGGAAGGAAAGTTCTTCGCAACAGTTACGATTTGTTTTCCATACCATTTGGCTTTGTACTCAATCATCGTTTTGAACTGTGACAAAGACACTTCACTAATGGCTTTAGCAAGATGATGATTTTTTAGCATATTACTTATAGACAAATCTTCCATACCGATAATGTCGTGGTTATTGACTATTTCGGTAGATATTTTGTGTAAGTAATCATTTCTTGTATCCTTAATTTTCTCATGGATACGGGCGACCTTCTTTTTGGCTTTATACCAATTTGCACCCCCAATCGTTCGTCTACTCATGATTCGTTGCGCTTTAGCTAACTTATCTTCTAATATACGAAAGAATTTAGGATTGGAGTATGTCGTTCCATCTGACAGAATGGCAAGATCCTTTAATCCTACATCTATTCCGATTGCTAATTCAGTTTTTGGCAACTCAGATACTTCAGTTTCTGTACCTAAAGAAACAAAGTATTTACCCGATGGATTACGTCGAATTGTGGCATTTAAAATGCGTCCTTTGATTTCACGGCTTTTTGCAAAACGAACTAATCCAAGTTTAGGTAACTTGATATAGTTGCCTTCAATGGATATATTTCCATTAGTATGCTTTGTCGTATAAGACTGAACAGGATTCTTTTTCGATTTAAATCGTGGATATTTATTTTGTTTTTTGTAGTAACGATCATATGAGTCAGCTAAATTTTCAACGGATTTTTGCAAAGCAATACTGTCCACTTCTTTTAAAAAGGAATATTGCTTTTTAAGTTCTGGAATTGCTTTTACTGTTTCGTATTTATTTAGACATTTGCCCTTCCAGTTATTTGTTGGGAGTTGACCATTTTGTACCATTTCTTCACAGATATACCAGTAGGTATCTTTGACTTTTTGTTTGCCTAAAAAGAAGTTAAACACAAATCGTGAGCACCCTGTTGTTTTGTTAATCAGTTCAATCTGTTTTTTATTTGGAAAGATACGGAACTTATATGCTTTATTTACTAGCATTGTATTTCACCCCCCTCAAATAGAATGTATGTTCCCATTATATCACAAGTGGTAGATTTTGGCTATCGCCAACCGACATTCATCTCCCACCTACTCACTGGGCTACGCCCTTCTCGTTCCTTGAGGTGGGAGTCTTCTGTCGGGAGATTGATAAAACGCCTTAATAAAAGGAAATAGTGCACCATCCAAAAATTCACTAATCCGTTTCTACATATTCACAATAATGATCGTTTGTTTTTTCAGTTGGCAGCATGAAGCTATTTGGGAGGTCCGTGAGATTTATGTAGGAGTATGGGGTTGTTAGTGTACTTTTATAGAATTGATAGCTGCTGAAATGATAATCTTCCATTTTGGTGACCATTGGCTTTTTTGTACTTATTGGATTTCGGTGGATATATTTACTGACTTGAAGCAGATCCTGAGGAGTAAGGATAGGGGAACTATTAAAGCGTTGTTGGAAAACATGTCCGACATGATTATATTTGCGATTATAGTAATCCGTATAACGTTTATTAAAAATACTCATGATCTTTGAAATAGAAATCATTTCTGATCTTAAAAGTAAATGATAATGATTGGTCATGATGCAGTAAGCACAAACAGAAATAGGATATTCACAGTGAATCATAGCTAATAGGCGAAATACTTCTATCATATCGATTTCATCATGAAAAATATTCTGCCTGTTGTTTCCTCTAGCAAAAATATGGTGATAGGCGTGAGAAATCCAAATCCTTCTTTTTCTACCCATCTCTTTCTCCCTTCATAAAATAGTTGGAACATAGTTTCCAATGGATGGCTTCTTTTAATGCTTGGTCTGTTATTTTTTCTTCCAATGCAAGATCACTTATTGTACGTGCGACTCGAATGATTTTGATCTGTGTGCGACTGCTCCATTTGTTATCCCAGCAGATTTGATGTAAATATTCCATTTGCTGGGTAGACATCGGACATTTATCTTGAATCTTTTGAAAAGAAACACGGTTATTCAATAGGCGATTTCCATATCGATTCATTTGTAGCTCCCTGGCTTTTGAAACACGGGTCTTTATCCTGTTTGAACTTTCCCCTCTCTCTTTTCCCCCGTTTATCGAAACATTCTTTAAAGTCAAGGCAAAGTCCATTCAATCTAAGATGGGCCCTGAAATTTTTTGTTTGTACGCTGCTTTTTGTTTTGGGGTACAAACGAAATATCGTCGTGATGACCCATCGTACCCGCAAGGACATGGATTCATTGCAGCAATCAAGGTGAATTCAGCTGGATAGGTTACGGTCTGCTTCGCACGGCTGATCGTAATCCGGCCATTTTCTAATGGCTGTCTCAGCATATCCAATGTCTTTTTCGAGAACTCTGCCATTTCATCCAAAAAGAGAATGCCATGGTGGGCCAATGATATTTCACCTGGTTTCGGATACGTTCCCCCACCTAACAGCGAAACCCCTGAAGCAGAATGATGGGGATGCCGCATAGGGCGGTTGTGGAAAGAGAGTACATCCTCTCTGCCTAATTGGTAAATTCCGTATAATTCTAGTGCCTCTTGGGACCCGAGATTCGGAAATAGATGGATAGGCCTCTGCCAGCATACTTTTCCCACATCCTTGAAGACCGCTTAATAAAACATGATGTCCCCCTACCGCAGCAATTTCAGAGCTCTTTTTGCTTCCGCATGTCCAATAATATCTTGAAAATCTATCTGGGATAGCTCTTCCTTTTTCAGTTGTTGGTCTTCTCTTAATTCAATCACTGGTGTGAGTGGGATTTCCAAGGTCATTTGCCCTTGCAGATGAGAGATTAGTGCAGATATTGAGGAGGTAGGGATAAGTTCTGTTTCTAATGTGGTTGGAAAAAGGTTTGTGTCAATAGGAGGGATATAAATCTGTTTAAATCTGAGTTTCATGGCATTCGTAATAACAGGGATCATTCCTTCAAAGGGTTGTAATTCTCCATTTAGTGAAATCGCCCCTATGATGCATTGATCTTCTTGAATTTCTACCGATAGTTCCCCGATAGATTTTAAAATCGCAATCACCATAGCTGCGTCATAACCGGGACCTGTCTTTTTGAACTCTGGGGGAGACAAATTCACAGTGATCTTCTTATCATGTATATCAGCATTCCTCTCAAACAATGCACTCCAAACCCGCTCTATCAATTCTTTAACAGAAGCGTCCGGCAATCCAACGATGACAAATAATTCCTTATCTGTCCTCGCATTCACCTCTTTACACGGTAGCCATCCATTCCATTCAAACCGACCGTCATTACCGTTGCTGACAACACCACAGCCCCTTTCTATTTAGTTAATTGTAAACCTTTTCAATAATATTAGTATATAACACACTGGGCTATTATAATAGATATTTATACCTATTTTCAGCCTACTATTTTTCTATTACATTAAGTGAATTGAATAGAATTGTAAGAAGTGAATAAAAGGAAAAAAGGCCCTGTAGAGTTTATTAACACCGCAGAGCATCCTTTTAGATTTTCTAGCGATAATTCCCAAATTTCTGGATGGAGCCTGGCACCCAATGTTCATAAACGTATTCAAGGCCTCTTAGATTATAAGACTCCAGCTATTTATTGGAAAGCGAGTTAAAACAGGGCAAATGCCACTTTTTCTCCTTCTCATCCTAGTAGCCAATTCTCAGAAGCCAGGAAGGTTGTCAATTGCCCTCCTTGACAGCCTTCCTGGTTCTGAAATACTCGAGGATGATGAGAAGGAGAAAGAACTCAGGCCTTGTCAGCACTGAGTTCTTTAAGTGAATCCTGAATTATATTGTCTACTTTATAGATCGCAACGCACAGGCACCATTCCCTAATTTGCATTCTCTCTAATGAAACATTTCGTGGAACATCTTGTGAAACAAGATTTCGGGGTGTCACAGTGACCGGGACTTATTGAAAAAGTTTGTGCAGACACTTAGGCTATACCGTAATAATACGTGGAGTTTTATCTTTTTTATCCTCTTCGTAACAAATTCTTGAAAATAAAGTTGCCGTTTGAAGTATGGGCTCTACAAAGTCATCTAGTAGATTATATATAAATTGTGGGTCACTATCTACTCTGAATAAATTTCTAATTTCTCCCCTAATCATAGTATCTCTAGCAAACCAAAGCCTATGTTCATAGTCTTCTTTATTTTCCATATAGATTGACCTAGCACAAACATTATATCTAGCAAGTAAAAATATAGACATGCTTACTAATTCCATCGATAATTCAACTGCCTCCAACCTTAGGTAAACTCTTTTTGTTAAATCAAAAGCTATACTATCAGCTAATACCTCTTCAAGTATTTTATTATCTTCTAAATTAACCAATGTGTTACTATTTGGTATAGTCATATTATCTAGCATTTCCTTATATTCCTGAATGTTATCTATTAGATAATGTGCGATTTCATGTGCTATAATAAAAGTTAACTGTATTTCGTCAAAAATTTGTAGGAGTTTGGCAAAATGCAGATTCGGATGCCTTAGCGCCTTTGGTTTTTGATAAATAAAACTATTTTCCTCAGACTTGATAAAACCTATAAAATGTAAAAAAATACTACTAGCCATATGTATTTTTTCTTTATTAGTTAGTTCCTCCCCATAAAGAAAAAGTTTATTCATGCGATAGTTAAAAGCCTTTGTATTTGTATCAACTAGTATAATAACTTTATCTTCTACTTTATATCCCTTTGTGTTGTCCTTCCAATTAAGAACTGGTCGAATTCTAAAACTCTGTCTATGTGGACCAATAACAGCTGGTCCATAAAGAAATATTCTATCTAATATAGATTCATACATCTTTATTTTTATTTCCTGGATTTTATTATACGGTACACTAATCCCTTTGGTACCGTCTTCTGTCTCACCTAGAAATCCCTTTTCTTTAAAACTTTCTCCAAAGATTCTCTCGTACTCTTCAAGTCTCTCACTATCATATGTATATGTTTCTAAGTTATGAGAGTGAAGTTTTATAAACGGTTCAAAACGACTTTCAAGTCTCATTTCTTTCTACTCTCCAAAATCCTAATAACATCCTCTGCATTATAATTATCAATAATTATATTGCCATCAATATCTATCTCGACCCTTCGATTTTGATTTTGATTACGGTTCATCCAGTTAATGATTATATTCCCCGTAACTTCGATAAGACTAGGTGCAATTACTGGTAATAACAGGGTTAATTCTTCTAATCCATTAAAACCCTTACCTTGGAACAGCATAACATCTTCTCCCGCAACTTTTCTAAGTTCTTCTTTGAGTTGTACCGCTGCATTCTCGTCAACATTTTTTAAATTTAAAGTATACATATGTAATTAATAATCCCCTTTTTAAAATTTTTATAGGGTACATTAAGTTTAGTCGCTGGTGCAGTGGATCGCTCCCTACTTCCAGACTGACTCCCTATAACGGATAACCGTTGTTTTAATGTTTCCAAAATAATCCCGTATTCCCTAGAATCCTTATATACTTACATAAAAAATTGATGAATATACAAAAATTACTGCAAATACTCATCAATCCCTACATCAACTTCCTTCACTTTTGATAGGAAAAGTAATATATTGAAAATTTTCTTTTTTAACATTAATGATTACTTAATTACCATTTTACTATATTTATTTATGCCATAAAACAGCAGTATTCAAAAAAGTCATATTATATCCAATAAGCTCAGCTTATAAATAAGGGATAGGCTCCCTTAAATAAAAAAGCTAAGCAAAAGCAATAATAAGTCCTGTACTTAACCGTATCCCCAAACCAATTATAGCTCCGTCACTGTGACCACCCGAACAACACTAAAGTCCCATATGACATCTATCCTAACAAAGGGGGATATTCAAATATCTCAGGTTCAGGAACCCAAATCGCCTTCACCTATCTTTCTCAAACCACTTCCTCAAAGGTGTAATCTTCCCATCACAGTACAAAAAATAACCGCCAATTAACTTTCGATACTCTCGCTCAAACAATGGTTTATTCTCATACCAACTGTCCCTTGTGATTGAGTCTGTTCTCCTCATATGATAATTACTTGTTACCACAAGAGCTGTTTCAAATCTATGTTCTAACACGATGTCTTTTGAATATAAGGCATTTTCATATGTACTGGTGGCTTTTGCTTTCTGTTAAAAGGTCTTCACGTGGAATGCCTAAGGATTCAGCATCTTCAATCGTACTGCCCGGTGCATTCGCATTGGTTAGAAGCACCTTTCCAGCATATCCAGCATGATACAATTCCGCTGCCTTTTCCATTCTTCCACCACTTACATCACCGCTAAGCAGAATAATCCTGCATTGACCGAATTTTGATGAATCTATCTGACTACCGTTAGTAAATAGCTTATTGTTTCAACATTTTCACTTTTGAACCGATCCTGAAAAAGATGGCCTGTTGTGATGTACCTCCAGTTGTAATACTTGGCATAGCTTATTCCAATTCGTTTCATGGTAATGGAAATATCCTCATTTCCCTCTTTTATCAGCAGATGAACATGATTTTCCATCAAGCACCAAGCATAGATAACCAGTTGATATCTTATTTTGTACTTTTTGAGAATATCAAGAAATTGGATCCAATCCTGATAATCATGAAAGATTTCTTGTCTATTCGCACCTCTCCAAATAATTTGGTAAACGCTTGTTTTACTTTTTGTTCTCGCTTTACGCGGCACCTTAATCACCATCTTTCAGGCAGCTAGCTAAGTTTTCTGCTATTAATTTCGCTTTGAGATGCTCTTCCCGTCTTAAATTGATTGCTTGCCAAATCGATTCATCTGTAATTTCACGACTTCCCTCTAGATCAGATAGGTTTGTTTCTTGCTAAGCGAATGATTTTTATTTGTACACGGTTGCTCCATTGTCGTTTGGTAGACATTTGTCTAATCATTTTCAATTGATGTTCCTGCAATGGACTTGTTGCCGTTAATTTTTCAAAAGGAATCTTTGCAAATTTTGCTGCCATCAGTGCAGGCAGCATCCCTTCCACCTTTTCTACTGTTCCGTATTTTGGCAGTTATTAATATTACCTCCTGCTAATCTTATACAATTATGATCATAATAAAAGTGGAAAAAATAGATGATAAAAATGGAAAAACACGTTTTGGTTTAATATAGAGGAGAAATGAGAGATACAATCGTTTATATGGTATTTACAAATCTATATTAATATTCAACATCTAATTCTAAATACCTGAAAGGTTTTATTAATTATTTGATAGATTGTTTGAACATCAGAAATTGGTGGAAAGAGGTCGGTTCTTTTTAAGAACAGCGGGGACGATTTTTATTTTTTATAGAAGCCCTACATGATTATTCTTCATAGAGCTTCTCCTGTCAATGAAACGTGAGAACCGTCCCCATCAAGTATTTACTTTTTCTTTCGTTTATCTGAGCAGGATTTGACGCTAATCCTTACTTTTTATATAAACAAAAGACTCTCTTAAAAAGGAAACTTTTAAACCTTTGTCGAATATTAATTAAATGGAGGTTTTTGAATGAAATTAGACAAAGAAAGCAAATGGAAGATTATTGTTTGGATTTTAATTGCACCAATTGTTGTTAACATTCTTATGTTTTTACCTTCATTTGGTACTTCATTTGGTGAACCTTTAGATTGGCTTGGTTTTTTTGGAAATTACTCAGGAGGAATTATTGGGGGTATAGTTGCATATATAATTGCATCAGGGCAAATCAAAGTTCAGAATAAAGAGAATGAAAAAAATAATATTGAAAGTAGTAGATCTTATATTATTTTGGAAGAATTTATTGGACCAGTTAACTTAAACGGAGTTGTTACCCATTATAACAGTAAGATATTATCAAATAAGTATTATGATGAAATCCAAAAAGACCCGAATAGTAAAGGTATGAATATTCCCTTTTATAAAATTCATCATAGTGGACTACCTGAGATTATTTTAGACTGTGAAATAACAGCCTATCTTTTTGGTGAGAAAGATGATATAGAGAACACTTTATCCCCATACATAATCAAATCTCATATCAGTGTTTTAGAAAAAAACACAGAACTATTTATACCGATTGCAAAAGTGGGCTCTAACTATGTTTACCCAAAAAAAGTAACAGTTATATATAGTACAATCCACAAAGAAAGAATACAATATACATACGATGTTGATAACCAACTACAGACACACAATTTAATGAATAAACTAGGTCAAAAGGAAAAAGAGCTTTATAAAGTGGATATTCAAGGAGAAAATTGGATATATCCAGCTAAGATAAAACAGTAACAAAGACCACAAAGACCTTATTAATCTTCTTAAAATAAATGAAAAGGAGAGCAATTTAAATGCTCCCCTTTTCATTTATGCCAATCAAAATTGAACTGGCAAATTTAGTTTTGCTGATTCGTAGAAAGATAACACAAGTTTTAAAGCGCTTCTACCATCTTCCCCAGTTACTTGAGGCTCCCGATTTTCATTAATAGCATTAACCATGTCCTTAATAATCCATTGATGACCCGGAGTTCCCCATGGATCAGCTTTAATACTTATTTTTAAATCATTAATTTGATTTTCTGCCATTCCTTCAATAACTAAATGTTCGAAGAATAATGCATTAGTTCCGCCAATCTTTACTGTTCCCTTTTCACCGAATAATGTTATTGATTCTTCGAAGTTTTTAGGATAGACCGTAGTAGAGGCTTCTACCGTTCCTAATGCACCTGACTCAAATTGAATTACGCCAACAGAGACGTCTTCAGCTTCAATTTTACGTAATCTAGTTGCTTCCATGCTAAATACTTGCTTAGGTTTTCCCATAAACCATAGTAATAAATCAAGATTATGGATTGCTTGATTCATTAGAACGCCACCATCATGTTGTTTAGTCCCACGCCATGGAGCTTGATCATAATATTCCTGATTACGATTCCAGTTAACGATACAACTTGCATGACTTATTTTTCCAAGTAGATTCTCTTCTAGAATTTTTCTTAATTCTTGAACAACAGGTCTATAACGATTAGGGTGTACAACAGATAATTTTACATTGTTGATTTTACAAGTCTCTATAATCTTATCTGTATCTTCTAATGTCATGGCAATAGGTTTTTCAACAATAATATGTTTTTTAGCATTAGCTACTTGTACAGCAATAGATGCATGGAATCCGCTTGGTGTACAAATGCAAACTACATCAATATTTTCCTTTTCTAACATATCGTCTACTTCGGTATACGGAGTAGCTCCATATTCATTTGCATAAGGTTCCATTGCTGCTGGAACCTTATCACAAACTGCCACAAGTTTGGCATTTTCTATTTCACTAATAGCTTTTGCATGCTTATTGGCAATAAAACCGCACCCTACAATTGCAAAATTCATAATCAATTCTCTTCTTTCTAGTAAAATTTAAGCACTTATTATTTTAAGAAATCCTGAATTACATTACATACTGCCTCAATATTCTCCTCTTTTATGTAAGGATGCATTGGCAATGATAGGACCGTATTGCATAATTTATTAGTTACTTCATATTCATTATCATCAAACACTAAATTCGAAAATGCTTCTTGTTTATGCATTGGTTTAATGTAATAAATCATACTTGGAATTCCGTTTTCTTTAAGTTTTGCCTGTAAACCATCCCGTTGTTCTTTAGATTGAAGTTTTATTGTATATTGAGCAAAGCTTGAGTAATATCCATCTGGGATAATTGGAGTTTCTACAATGCCATTTAACTTTTGATTATAACGTTGATATGCCTTATTAACATCTTTCAATTCATGCTCGATAAAAGCTCTTAATTTAATTTGTAATATAGCAGCCTGCATCGTATCTAATCTTGAGTTAACGCCAATTCTAACGTTATCATATTTATTATTTCCTTTTCCATGAACCTTTATAGACTTTAATAATTGAGCCAATTCATCATCATTTGTAAAAATAGCGCCGCCATCACCATAACAGCCTAATGGTTTTGCAGGGAAAAAGGAAGTTGTAGCAGCATTTCCAAAACTACATGCCATCTTTCCATCAATATTACCACCAAAACCTTGTGCTCCATCTTCTAACACTAAAAGGTTATACTGTTTAGCAATTCTTTCAACTTTCTTATAATTAGCCGGAAGTCCAAATAAATCAACAGGAATTACAATCCTTGGAGTTAATTTACCTTCAGCAAGTGTTTTTTGTATAGCTTTTTCTAATTTCTCTGTATCAATATTAAAAGTAGTTTCGTCCACATCTACGAATACTGGAGTAGCCCCATTAAATGACACAACTTCACCAGTTGAAAAGAATGTAAAGTCTGGTACAAAAACTGCATCCCCTTCTTTAACTCCCCAAGCCATTAATACTAGGGAAAGTGCATCTGTTCCATTTGCGCAAGTAATGCAATGTTTTACTCCAACATATTCTGCTAATTGTTGTTCTAGTTCATTTACATGCTTCCCACCAATAAAACTTGCACTTTGCATAACTTCTTGTACTGCTAAATCAATCTCGTTCTTATACTTTTGATATTGAGTTTTTAAATCCCTAAATTCCACTATAATCTCTCCATGTCTATATTAATTATTGTTTAATTAGTACACTATCTACGACTTTGTATTCTCGATCACAATCATTACATTTATGCGTCTCTTTGAGAGGCATTCCACATTCACACACCCAGCCTATTTGTTTTGCTGGCACACCTGCCATTAAAGCATAATCCGGTACATCTTTTGTTACTACAGCTCCCGAAGCTATCATTGCCCATTTTCCGATAGTATTCCCACATACGATAGTTGCATTAGCACCTATTGAGGCTCCATACTTTACTAGTGTCTTTTTGTAACCTTCACTACCTTTAGGATATTTACTTCTTGGAGTTAAGTCATTTGTAAATACCATTGAAGGACCACAAAATACATAATCCTCTAATTTAACACCTTCATAGACTGCTACGTTATTTTGAATTTTTACTCCATTTCCAATCTTAACATTATTCGAGATGTTAACATTCTGGCCAAGCGAACAATTTTTGCCAATCTGGGCTCCTTTTTGTACATGGCTAAAATGCCATATTTTTGTTCCTTCACCGATTGTTACATTCTCATCTATATAGCTACTTTCATGAACATAGTAATTCATATCAAAGACAACCTCCAATAAAAAGAGGAAGTAAAATTTTTACTTCCTATAGTAATTCAATATTATCCCTATTTTTTACATTCCTCATTGCATTTTTAGTGTCAAATATTTCCTGTGCATGTTGCTGAACAAGATCGTAATCTACAATAGTGTGTGCAGCAGTAACGATAACCAAGTCAACACTTTCTATTAGCTCGACGGTTAATTCTGATTCTCCCTTTTTCACCTTACCATGTTCATGATACTCAGGAACATAAGGATCAAAATAGATAACCTCTGCACCTTCTTTTTCAAGCTCCTCAATCACTCTTAAAGCTGGACTTTCTCTATAATCATCAATATCTTGTTTATATGCTACACCTAACACTAAAACTTTTGATCCATTCATAGCCTTTTTATGTCTATTTAAAATCTTACTAGCTCTTTCAACACAATATTCCGGCATACGGTCATTTACCATCATTGAAGATTCAATCATTGAAGTATGGAAGCCATATTCACGTGCCTTCCAAGATAGATAATACGGGTCTAGAGGAATGCAGTGTCCCCCTAACCCAGGACCAGGATAAAAAGCTTGGAACCCATAAGGCTTTGATTTTGCAGCATCTACTACTTCCCAAAAGTTAATGCCCATCTTATTACATAAAATAGCAAGTTCGTTAACGAGACCGATGTTTACATTTCTATAAGTGTTTTCAAGAATTTTCTCCATCTCAGCAATTGCCGGAGAAGAAACACGATGGATTGGTGCTTCTAATATACTTTCATATAGAGCAGCTGCAACATCGGTACATTCTGGAGTAATTCCTCCAACCACCTTTGGTGTATTTTTCGTCTTATAAACCAAATTACCAGGATCTACACGTTCGGGAGAAAAAGCAAGATAGAAGTCTTCCCCACATTTTAACCCTGATGTTTCGAGAATTGGCTTTAAAAGTTCTTCCGTTGTTCCAGGATAAGTAGTTGATTCTAAAACAATTAGCATATCTTTATGCATATATGGGACAATGTTTTCTGCAGAGGTTTTTACATAACTAATATCTGGCTGTTGGTGCTCATCGAGTGGTGTTGGAACACAAATACATACACAATCTGCATTGGCAACCTGAGCAAAGTCAGTTGTAGCAGAAAGAAGTCCTGATTCGACTATTTCTTGAAGATCTTCATTAACTACATCACCGATATAATTCTTTCCTGAGTTAACCATTTCAACTTTAGATTCTTGTACGTCAAAACCAATGGTTTTAAATCCAGCTTTAGCTTTTTCTACCGCTAAAGGTAAGCCTACATATCCTAAACCAACAACTCCAAGTATTGCAGTTTTATTTAATAATATTTCTTTTAGTTTATTTGTTAAAGTATAAGTGGTAGCCATTATTTAATTTTCTCCTTTTTCATTACTTGACAGATTTGTTTTAATTTGCATCTTCAAATAACAGTGGTGTGGATACTGCAGACATTATCATTATCTAGAGACTGTTCTTAGGATTGTATTAATTTGAATACTTCATTCATTCTGTGTAATATCGTACATGTAGTCTTTATGAAAATGGATATAAATTGTATTGTTATAATCCACCAGTAATTGCTGTAAAGTAAGGAATAAATAGAACCCAAACGATTTAATGAGTGTTTTCCCCTTAAAATTTTCATATGCGAACTTACCAAATCATATAAAAATTCTCTTTATTAGTATCTATAAAGGTAAATATAATAACGCAAAATCAATTAGTTATGAGGAATTTCGTAATTTACTTGGCAGTTAGAACTAATAACAACTACATTTTATTTAATGACTTCATCATAAATTCCAAGCGTTCTTTTTCTTTATACTCATTAAAAATATGTCTCACATCATTTTCCTTTATTATTGTATTTCGCGAGCTTTCTATGAATTCTTTTATTTCCTTTATATTATTTTTAACATTGTTTTCTTCATTTGGGAGATGCATTAAAAATTCGGTATTTTTATTTAAAAAATCACTATCTTGATAACCAACAATCGTCGGTAGCCCGTACTTAAGATATTCTCTCGTTTTGAGAGGACAAGCTTCCATCATTTTTTTTCTATGAAGTGCCAGAGTTCCAATTGAAACGTCACATTGATTTAAAATTCCCAAATATTCTACCTCATTGAGGTATCCATATTGTTTTAAATTAACAGGCGAATTTTTTAATTCCTGAGTACCAATAATGTGAAAATCAATATCTGGTAGGTTTTCAGCTAAAAACTTTATTTTATCTAACCCATGCCATGATTGGTTGGGGGAGCCTAAAAAAAGGACTTGAAATCTTTTATTAGATTGTCTCGTTACTTGCTTACCAATATAAGAACCATTTATACCATTTGATATAGTAATTACATTGGAACTGTATTGCATCCATTTTTTTCTCAGTTCATGAGTAACACATACAAAACCGGTTGCTTTTTTAAATAATAATTCACGAGTAAATTTGTGAAACATTCTTATAACCAAAGGAAATGTAAGTTTAGTTTCTTCGATATCATCAGTATTGATTTCTATTATTCCAGGAAAAACTTTTAACATTTTTGAAAAGGTCCGACTATATAAGTACCTTCGAAAATAGATGATTTCTGGAGACCATTCTTGAATTACAGAAAAATATTTTAAATTTAGTACAAAATCAACTCTATTTTGATATCGGACTATTTGATAATCTAATTTAGTAAACAAAGGATTCAAAGATTTGTTTGAAAAGTAAAATAATCTAACTTGATGTCCTTCTGATATCCAAAACTTTATTTGATTATAAATCTTTTTTGAAACGCCATGCTCCTTTTCAAGACTTTCAGCAACTACATATGCAATTCTCATTAATACTCCTCTTCCATCTTTATTTATAGATTCCTTGAAGCACAAATTCTAATAAAAACTCTACTTACATTAATTGATAACTATCGAGTAATCATGACTTGAAGAAGCCATTTTTATTTTCTCACCTTGATTTGAGATCTCAATATATTTTCATATACTGGTTGGAATGACTTCCATGCGGGGATATTAAAACTAGAATTATGCCATAAATACACGAAATTCCCATTGTATTTTTTTGTTTTTTCAATCAAGGCCTTTGTTTTCTCCTCCATATATTGAGGTGCGACTGTCTGATAAGCAGTAAAACTAGCTTCCATAACAATAAGCGGATACTCTTTCAATGAAAGCTGTTTTCTACTCAAAAAATCAAATACTGGAAACTCATAACACGTGCCACAGCGAAAACCTTCTTTATCCGCATAACATAAGGTGCAGTCCATTTCCATTTCTTCTTCGTTCCAAATATTCCAGGTTATCGGGGCTTCAAAACGTAAAAAGTGTTGCCTTCCCTCTTTTACTGTGACATTAGCTGTTTCTTCTAATAGTACTTTTTCTTTCTTCCACTGAATTGGATCATTATAGGCATTAAAGCTCGGATGAAATCCTATAATATGACCTCTTTCCTTCACCTTATTAAGTATATTCAAAGCAGCTGACTCATTTATTTTGAAATAATTATCGAATTTTGTCACACCGCCACTCATAAAATAAAATCGTGACTTAATATTTGCAGCTTCCGACAAATCCATAATGTAATCAAACGAATCAAACGGATCTTTTCTCTTTCCTATTTTCACCTGCAAGAGTTCAAGTAAATGCTCAAAAAATACATAAATACTTTTTCTCTTTATGAGATCTCCTCCAAGTATTCGTACATTAGTTTTAAGGTTTTTCCAATAAGTAATAATGTCAACATCATGTGTAACAATAAACTCAAATTTACGCAGTTTTCGTTTTTGCTCTACGCCTAAATAAGTAAGCATATTCCAAAGCATTTCAACATATTCGTTAACAATAGGACGTTCCAGAAAGCCATTTTTAAATGCCACACTTGCAACAGCTGGAAAACGATTATATATATCTCGCTCTTTATTTACATATTCCTCCCAACGAGTCAGCATAAAAAATGAAGAGGCAAAAATATCAATTCCACAGATAATTTGATTTTTAGTTACTTCTAGTTGATCGGTTCCGTATAGAATTGGAATATCCTTCTCAATTATAAATGGATTAGTAATAAAATTTACATACGAAGGTATATTTTTAATATCTAAATACATGTTGCTATCTTGATTATTAAAAAATGAATCTACTATTATTAAAGTTGTATTATTTTCTAAAATAATTTTATAATTTTCGCCCTCATACTCAAATAACTTATACTCTATTCCTAAAAATTCACTAAATAAAACTTCAATGATATAAGTCCGCTCGTCTATAAAATTTCTTGGATGATAGATTGTAATCATTTCAAAACCTCATTTATTACACCACGTATTTTTAATAATTTGGAATATGTTTTTGTAATTTTAAAATAAGGTTTTTGAACTGCACCAAACTTTCTAAACGATCTTTCGACGGTTTCAATCATACTACCTTCAAAATCAAATTTTCTAGTTTTATCAGCTATATATTTTATTATTTCTAATATCAACAATGTTGCTGAGCCACTATTTCTATAATCCGGATCAATAGTACTTATCAAATCATAAGCACTTTGTCCATCCCAAATAACAAACAAGGCACTATGAAGATGTCCATGATTATCTTTTGCCCAAATAATCCTTCCAGCTTTTCTCGAGTAAACACTATTATAAATTCTCTCAAAAACATCAAAAGGATATGAAATCTTTTGTCCTTGTTTAGATAATGTTAATTTATGATTTTCATAAAACTCCCTCGCTGATAAATCAAAACCGACTTTTACCTGTTTTAAAGCTTTTTTAATGTCTTTTTTCTTTGATCTATCAAATTCCCTATATACCTTGTCCAAATCTGTCAAGTCCTCAATAACATAAGTATATCTTGTTGTTTGACTAAAACCTCTCCAGTAAAACGGTAACCAATTTGTGAAAGAGTAATGAAAGTTTTGTGAAAAATAGTCTACCTTAGGTAAATTATCAATAATCTTATTAAATATTTCTTTTTCAAATGATAGCCTATCCATATATTTTTGGCCCAAAGGATATCTTATCCAAATACCTGCTGTTTGAGTTAACATTGGCATAGAAATATATTTAATAAATGGCTTTTTCTTTATCATATATGGAAGACTAGCGATAATTTCATTGTTTTCCTCAACCAAAGCAACATCCCAATGTTCTTCTCCTACAACTGCATCTAGCCACCAATCTTGCGAAAAAATAGGGATTGTTGATTCAACTCGGCAAAATTCTCTATATTTATCTTTGTTTTTCAAAAAAGATCAACACCTTTTATATCTTTTTTAATATTAACTACACATCCCAATAATGCAATAACAGTAATAGATTCAATCGGCTTATACCCTGCCTTTATTACGCCTCTTATAGATGGAATGTTTTTCCTATTTACACAAATTAACACTTTTTTATTCGAATATTCTTTTGCAATTTCACTAATAACATGAGAATACACATTATTACCTCTTGCAGAAGGCGAAGTTTCACAATAATGTATATATACTTCATTTTTATTCAGTTTTCTCTTTAACAATGGATGCATGTATATAATCGTTCCTTCCTGGGTTACTACCCAAGTACGATGTATACATTGTGAATTGAGGTAACCTAAATAACCTATATCACCTTTCTCTAAAAAACCTTTAAACGTTGATAAATACTTATCTTCTTGAAAGTTCAAAATATCATTTATATTTTCGTAGGTTGCTTTTTTTATTACTGCAGGAGAAACAATTTCTTTGACTTGATCCATCATAAAAAGGATAACTGTTTCTCTGACAAAAAGTCTTGTAAGTATTAGTTTAATTATTTTTTTTAGAAGACTCATTTAATCACCTTTAAACTTGGATACTATTTTTCTATAGAAACCCCGTGAATAGCAAACGTAAAAGTCATAATTCCATTTATAATATACATAATGCTATAAGCAATAGAGAACAACAATATACTAATTTCAATTGAATTAAAAATTATATAACCTATAACTAAACCAGTTGTTGTAAATACAAAAAGTCCAATTTGCCATATTAAGTCTAGTTTTTGTTTTTCCATTATCATAAACAGACTACTTAACGGACTTGTTATAAATTGAAAAAATAACATCGGCATCATTAAACGTGCATAATCGCCTGCAACTCTCCACTCTTCTCCAAATATAAAAGAAAATAACCAAGGACTAATAATATATAGAAGTACAAAAGGAACAGATGCCAAGAAAAATAGGCTACAGAATGTTTTAATATATATATTTTTGCAATTACCCTTTGCAATTATTTCCTCAACTGCCTTTTGTCTAAATACATCTGAAATAGAACTTCCAATTAGTGTTAATGGCATTCTGAGTATTCTTTGAGTTAAGGAAAAATACCCTACACTAACCGAACTAAAAAAGTTTGTAAAAAGTATAGTTGATAAATTACTAGAGCTTATATTTAGAGTATGAGCAAAGGTTAGATATCTCGGAAAATTACTATACCTTTTCGCTTGTATAATCATCTCTTCCTTAGATACTTGTTTTACAATATCCTTTTCTAGTTTCGCAATTTTTTTAATTATTATACCCAATGAAATCAATTGACCCACAATTGTTCCAAATATCAACCCTACGCCATTCGTTGTATATCCAAGAGAAAGATTCGAACCTCCAATCCATACTTGTTGTGTTACTTTATTTGTTGACATATATTTATACATTTTTCGTCGATTTAACCAATAGTATATAATCTGATATGCACCAAGTAACATTATTGAAAATGGCAAGAAATAAATCCAAACTCCTAATTCATCCAACCCAAAAATACTTTTAAACTGTTCTTCACCAATTAGGAAAACTACTAATAAACATAAAGATATGCTTATATTGAGAAAAAATGCTAGACCCGAGATATTAATTGCCTCACTGTCCTTCTGAGGTAAAATTATTGCTAATTCATATCTCCCTGTTGAAATTACTGATAAGATTGAAACTATAGCTGTATAAAGTGCAAAAACTCCAAATTCCTCTGGTCCATATAATCTAGTTAATATGGGAGATATTGCAATCGGTATCAGCTGTGCCATTGAAGTACCAGTAAATAACGTTAAAACATTTCTACTAAACTCACCCTTAAAATATTTTTTTATCATAGATATTCTTCTCTCAAAAGTTGTTATTTAATTCGAAATTTCTTTTTTAGTATTGCTAGCATCTAATATTATCTCAACACTCAACCCATTTATTTATCATCTTAAAATCTAACACTATGATTCTTGTAATGACTGGATTTTGCTCTCTCAATTATACTCCTTAATAAAAATAATGTTTTTCTCTCGTTTTCTTTGTTTCTCTCAGTTTTTTTAAGATTATAACAAACAGTACAATCGTTGTTTTGCAGAGTTTAATTGGTATCCATGAGTAGGAGAACATAGTTAAATAAGCCCTCTGTTTATATTTACAGAAAAGGAGAAGCTCGAATCACTATTGGATCTTACATTGATCATTGCAGCACATCCTCCCATTTCTCCGACGTATTGATAATTCTATGTGCATTAAGCGGGGACGACGATGCTTTCTCACGTTTTTTTGCCTATTACATAAATACTTGCATACTGATCCAAGCTTCTGATTTAATTGCTTAACCTTTATTCATAGATCTACTGTGATTACTCTTTACAAGAATGCTCATTACCTATGAGAATATATAGGTTATAAAGGTCTTAAAAATTATTCTTCTTAGTTGCAAATTTAAAAACAAAATGCGAAATATCCCTTTATCAATTTTCAGGACAAAACTCAAGTTTATTTTCTTGTTACTTTAAATTAGGATAGGAATTAATTAACAACACAAATCAATTATAGACTACCTCCTATTCAAAGGGGTTTGATCCTACGGAGATCAGCTAGAGTTTCTAACGTTAATTTTGTTCATCAGGAAATAAAGCCCTCTTGAGAATCTGTAAGGAATCTACTACTTCCCAAGTTCCGAAATCACTTAAATATTGTGGAAAGGAACGATCAATCCAATGATGAACTCGATTCTGAATAGCTTTTATAGAATTCATCCATCTCAAACTGTGTACGTTAATTCATAATTAAAAGAACTTGTAATACTCGAAAATCAATCATATTATTTTATTAAGCAAAATCTAATACAAGTTTATTTTCTTTACATTATTATTTCTTGTAGTAATGTTATTCGCTCCTAATAACGAAACAAATATCTTAATACACAATAAAAATAATAATGAAGAAATGACCCTAGTATTTACTACGTATGCTGAAAAAAAACTTCCTGTTAAACTCTCGGTTAAATTATTTAAAATAAACACATAACAACCTATTGATAATGGACTTTTACGGTGCGTTACAAGTAACCGATAAAAAATAGAATAAACAAATGCAACCCAAATTGGACTAAATAATACACCTATTAAACCGAAATTTGCATAAGCATCGCCTATAAAAAAAGTATTTGCTACATTAACCCAACCCTCTTGAACTCCCACAGGTTCAATATAAGTTGCTGCAATACGAGCAGTTTCTATAAAAGGAAGCCCAATATACGAAAATAATGATATACTTTTTCCTAATAAAAATTCATACAGATCAGGGAATATCTCAAAGTATGCTGGTAACGATTGTATTTGCCCAATAAAAATTCTACCTAACGGCCCACCATAAAAATTCAAAATTATATCAGTTATTCCAAAGCCTGCTCTAGCATATTGAACTGTGTACATGTATAGAGGAATTGGTGCTATTATTAAAATAATCTTAAACAGTTTTTTATAAGGAATTTTTCCATTCATTGAAGTAATGATAAATACATAAGGTAAAAAATACCATGCTAGTCCAGACTTTGACATATTTGCTCCACTTATGAATAATGCACACATACAAAGAATGGTAAAAATAATCTTCCAATGCTTTTGTTTAGTAAATTTATAATAAGCAAAAGCAATATAAGAAGCTAATGGTATAATGGATTCTCCAATTACGTTTTTAATTAATTTAGAACCTTCGAATGCACGATCATATGCAACTCTTGCATTTAAAACCCTATCTATCCTCCCTGTTAAATACATAAATAATGGAGCATTATAGTAACATAAATATACAACTACAAATATTGATATAATTGACATACAATAGAAAAATATTTTTATTCGACTATCTGAGTCTTTATAAGAATATTCCACCTTTTTATTAAGAAACAACTTAAAATATTTATTAATTTTTAGACCGATAATATTATTAAAAAATATTATTGCAACTGGGAACATAAGCATTGTATAGTACACAGACCATAATGAAAATAGATATGATTGTTCATTCTGAACAAAATTAGTTATGATATCTGCTCTTACTCCTACAACCATTAAATTAGCTCCAACTAATGATAAAACGATTAATTGCCATAACCATAGGTGTGTATGAGGCATATACTTATTTATTCTCATTTCCCCAAAGGCAATTATAAATAATTTCTTTGAAATAAATATTACAATTAAAGAGGTAAAAATGTGAATTAATGCCATAGGTTTACCTTTCTTATTTATTCATACTTTAATTTACCAATAAATAAAAACTTAAATAAAACTATATTGTGATCATATGTTCTCACAATAAATTTTTCTCATTTTCTCTTTTATTACTTTTTTATCATATTTTAGAACTTCTTCACTGTTTCTTCTTCCCATTGATTTTCGTAACTCATTATTTTCTAGTAATCTTTTTATATAAAATTGAAATCCATCAATATCTATTGGATTAAGTAAATATCCACCCTCTCCATTATCTAAAAGATCTATATTTCCTCTAATTTCCGAACATATTATAGGTAACCCAACTGACATAGCTTCCATTACAGATACAGGTAAGCCTTCTTGAAATGAAGGAAATAAAAATACATCAGATGCAATACATATTTCAGGTATATCATTTCTATATCCTAGAAACCTTACCCTATTTTCAATACCTAGGGTTTTAGTAAGGTTCATTAAATAATCCTCTAATTGACCTCTACCACATATTAAATAAATAAAATTTTGATTTTCTAAATTTGCAAGGGCTTTTAAGGCAGTCTCATGATTTTTTCTCTTTATCATTTCACCTATAGAAAGTAATACTACTGTGTTTTTTGGTATACCTAATTGTTCCCGTTTTGCTTCCCTATCGATAGAAACATTTCTAAATTTATTTGTATCAACACCAATTCCTGGTACATATACGACTCTTTTTGCTTTAAATTTCTTAGCTCTTTCATAGTCCTCTTTATTAATAGTAATAAGAACATCAGTATAACTAGATAACAACTTTTCAACTGGATAGTAAATCAACCAATTAATTTTTGATGCCCCTTTATAAAAATGAAATCCATGCGCAGTATATATTACAGATGATATTCCGGTAGCTTTAGCAGCCAGCCTTGCCAGCACTCCTCCCATTGGTGAATGACAATGAATTGCATCAAAATTCTCCGATTTCATTATTTCTTTAAGTTGCTTATATGCACGTATATTCTTTAATGAAAATGGCGAACGCTCTATATCAAAATGGTGTCTTATTATATCTAAAGTATCTAACCTTTCATTTGCATCACTATAATTCGCAGCAGCATGGACTTCGTAACCTAAGGATTTCATAACTTCTATATTCCCCTGTTCAAACAAATAAAACTGCCTACTTACAGTTGAAACAATTAGAATTTTCTTCATTAAAATCTCCTTACCTTACTTTGAGTAATAATTATATTAATTTTAATTCCATAAATGATAAATTTGATGACAACCTACCTGTTTACAGCCAACTTTATGATAAAAGTTGATCGCCCCTAAATTTCTGACCTGTGTACCTACTTTAATTTCTTTAAAACCATTATGATATGCTATATATTCAACTGTTTTAAATAAGCTACTACCAATGCCACCTTGAATCTCTTTTTGAGACACAGCTATCAGTTCAATTACGCATGCATTATCTTGATAAGAATATAATAAGAAACCACTTATATCTTCATTTACATTCTTGGATAGAGCAAAAAACTTATCTGGCTTATCAAATGCATTAATAAGCCATTGCCGATAAACTTCTCCTCCACCACGCTTAGCTAAATCAGGATCCTCTGTAAACTTTGAAAACTGAAAATCTTCAATATCAATGATTTCTTCATTTCTCTCTAGTGCTTTGTGGATTGTTACATTATTTTCTGGTTTTTCCCCTAAACCTACTAGTTTTTTCTCAAATTGTATATTCACATCTGCTAAAAATGCTGATGTATCTTTTCCAACTAACTGTGCATTAATAGGCTCAGAGTTTTCATTCATGATTGATATAAATTGATAATCATTGAATCTAGTCTTTAGTTTATCCCATTCATTTAATGTAAGAGGTCTATGCAGTATAACTTTAGCACTTGTAACACCAAAAAAGTCTGTATCCCAAGTTAAATCATTGAAGGTCACAGCATTATCTAGACTTTTCATAATAATTTCACCCCTTACATTTCTACACCTGAATTTTTGTTTGACCTAGTACTCTTTTCTGTTGCATATACATCTTCACGCTTCAACACGGATATTGCTGTTTTGAAGAATATCTTAATGTCCAGCCACCATGAAAGGTACTCGATATAGTAAATATCATTTTGAATTCTTTCTTTCCAAGGTATAGTATTTCTGAAATATGCTTGGTTATATCCAGTAACACCCGGCCTAATTTCAAGTTTCCGTTTTTCATTTCCTTCATACATTTCAAGATGTTCTGGTAAATCTGGTCTAGGTCCAATAATACTCATATCACCTTTAATAATGTTTAAAAGCTGAGGTGTTTCATCAAGGCTAGTTTTACGAATAAATTTTCCGATATTTGTTAGCCTTGGATCATCTTCTGCATTAAAGGTTGATCCATCTTCATTTCTTAAGTCGGGAGCATTCATCTTCATCGAACGGAATTTATACATCTTGAATACTTTTCCATTCTTACCTAAACGTGGGGCATTATAAAAAATTGAACCTTTATCTTGAACATAAATAATTGGACCGATAATGATCAATATTAGTAGCCAAAAAGGTAGGGCAATTATTGCTAGTATTAAATCAAATACTCTTTTAAAAAAATTCTTATACATTCCTTCATCCCACCTAAAACTTATCACTTAAAACTTCATTTAATACCTTTTTATAACTCTCAATCACGTACTGCACATCATCATCACTCAACAAAGTATGAAGCGGAAGTGTAATCTCATTCTTATAAACATCAAAAGCATTAGGATAATCCTTAATGTCAAACCCCAAATTCTTATAAGCTGTAAACATAGGTAGTGGCTTATAATGAACATTACATGCAATTCCAGCTTCAGCCATTTTAACAATTATTTCATTTCTCTCTACTTCACTAACCCCAGGTATCCTAGTTATATAAAGATGACCTGAAGAAGCAAAGTCGTCACCATAATGCTGCAAGCTTTGAATACCCAATGGTAAAAGGGCTTTATCATACAGATCAATAATATCTTTACGTCTTACTAATAGACCTTCATATCTATTTAATTGCATTAAGCCAAATCCAGCCATAATATCGGTCATATTACACTTATAAGCAGGATAGACAATGTCATACTCCCATGCACCCTTTTGCGTTTTCGCAAGTGCATCTTTAGATTGACCATGAAGGCTGTATAGCATGAATTGCTTGTATAACCATTCATCATCTAATCCTAGATTATCATTCCAAACAACTGCACCGCCTTCAGCCGTTGTCAGATTCTTTACTGCATGGAAAGAGTAGCAAGTAAAGTCCGCAACCTGTCCACATTTCATACCTTTTCTTTCAGCTCCAAAAGCATGAGCGGCGTCAGTCATTACAATCACTCTATTAAATGACTTCTGTACTTCATTGTTAGCTTTAAAAAGTTCTTTCCTCATTTCTATAGCTTCAAATATCGCTTCATAATTACACATCTTCCCTGCAATATCAACAGGAATAATTACTTTTGTCTTCTCTGTAATTGCATTGGCAAGTTTTGAGTAGTCCATCTCAAAAGAATCTGTGGCCGTATCAATTAATACAATTTTTGCACCTACATGATCAATAATAGAAGCAGTTGCCGTATAAGTATACGCTGATGTAATTACCTCATCACCAGGTCCTACTCCTAAAATACGAAGAGTAAGTTCCATAGCCGCTGTTGCGGAGTTTAAACAAACTGCTTTGTTTGTACCGACATACTCTGCTATTCTTTTTTCAAACTCCTTTGTTCTAGGTCCAGTAGTTATCCAACCTGACTTCATAGCTTTTATAACTTCTTCAATCTCCGCATCTGTAATATCTGGTGGAGAGAATGGTATATTTCTTACTTTCAAATCAATCATTTAAATTTCCCTCACTTTATACTAGTTTAGGTTTATTCAATAAATATATATAATTTAGTAACTTTAGCACTTAATTGTATTTTAGATAGTAACCAATTCAACCAACTACTAACCATTAAATGCATCTAACATAAATACAACGTCATATTCCTCTATTACCTTTGACCAATCAATACGAAATGAGTTCCGTAAATCTACTTAAAACTACAAAATAGAAGGATGTAAACGAATACGGTAAGTATCCACCCACACCCTAAAAAGTCACATACTACCAACCAACATCTTCTCACTAAACTTAGTATTAGCAATCCCAACTAAAGTTTCTTTCAACTCATCAGCATTCATTTCAGGAAGAGTTTCAATAACCTCATAAAGCTCCCTCTTCCCCATCGGCACTGCCTTCCCAATAAAAATCTTCGGAAACACTTGCTCCTTCTGAACCTCATTATCATTTAACAGCTCTTCATACATTTTTTCACCTGGGCGTAACCCAGAGAATTTAATCCCAATTTCTTCTACTGAATATCCAGAAAGTGTAATAAGATTCTTTGCAAGATCCACAATCTTAACTGGTTCCCCCATATCTAACACAAATACCTCTCCGCCACGAGCCAATGCACCTGCTTGGATTACAAGTCTTGATGCCTCAGGAATCGTCATAAAGTATCTAGTAATATCAGGGTGTGTGACCGTTATAGGGCCTCCTGCTTGAATTTGCTTTTTAAATAATGGGATGACACTGCCACGACTTCCTAGTACATTTCCGAATCGGACTGCGACAAACTTTGTTTTACTTTCTTTCGCTAAGTTTTGAATAATCATCTCAGCAAATCTCTTCGTTGAACCCATGATGTTTGGAGGATTCACGGCCTTATCTGTTGAAATTAAGACAAAATTCTTCACACCAAGTGAATCAGCTGCTTCAGCTACATTTCGGGTGCCAAAAATATTATTCTTAACTGCTTCAGTTGGATTGTACTCCATTAATGGCACATGCTTATGTGCTGCTGCATGGTAAACAACATCCGGTTTGAATTGTGCCATCACATCAAAAATTCTTGTTCTATCTTGAATGTCAGCAATTATAGGGATAATTTCAAATTCAGAATGATACTTCCTACGCAATTCCATATCAATTGTATAAATACTGTTTTCACCATGTCCTAAAAGAAGCAGCTTTGATGGTGAAAATCGAGAAATCTGTCGGCATATTTCGGAACCAATCGAACCACCAGCACCAGTTACTAACACGGTCTTTCCTGTCAGCTTATCAGAAATCGATTCCATATCGAGCTCAATTGGCTCACGGCCTAATAAGTCCTCAACCTGAACATCACGAATATTATTGACAGACACCTTCCCTGTCACAAGGTCCTCAATCAACGGCAAAATCTTTGTCTTTGCCGTCGTCTTTGCACACTCATCATATATCTTCTTCATTTCCTGCTTAGTTATTGACGGAATCGCAATAACAATATTATCAATCCTATTTTCAACCACAATCTTTGGAATATCCTCACTGCGCCCTTTGACTTCAATCCCAAAAATCTGCAGTTTATGCTTAAACGGATCATCATCCACGAACGCAACTGGATAAAGATCTGCATGCTCGTTCTTCAACAGTTGCCTCGCAACCATCGTACCAGCAGAACCTGCTCCCACAATTAAAGTGCGCTTCTTATTCGGATTTGGCGAAATGTAATGATCCCGGAACACCCGCCAAGAAAAACGCGAACCTCCGATTAACAGCACATGTAACATCCAAGTAATCCCAAGCACCCGCACATAAACATTTTGATAACCGACTAATTGAACAACTGCTGTCAAAGCAATCGAAAAGGTTACGGCTTTAACAATCGCGGTTAACTCTCCCACACTGGCATATTCCCATGCCTTCTGGTACAAGCGATAAATAGATGCAAATAAATGATGGCTGAATAATAATGTAATCGCACTGATCCACAACATTGGCATTGTATACACATTCATGTAAGGATGTAAAATATAATAGCCGATAAAAATAGCCGTTAACACAATCGCAGAATCCAAAATTACTAACAATGGCAACCGCTTTTTATAGCTCACTGGCATTCCCTTCTTTATCTCGTTTTTTTCAGCGAAGGTAGATGCTTAAGCATCCACCTTTTCCGTAGATCTACTTTTCACGATTTGCTCTAAATACTCCAACAACTCATCCTTGATCTCTTCATTCTGCAAAGCAAACTCCACCGTCGTCTTCACAAACCCAAACTTCTCCCCAACATCATACCGCTTGCCTTCAAAGTCATACGCAAACACACGCTGAATTCGGTTCAATTCCTGAATCGCATCTGTCAATTGAATCTCACCGCCAGCGCCCTTTTCCTGCTTGTCCAAAAACATAAAAATCTCTGGTGTAAGAACATAACGGCCCATAATCGCCAAATTAGAGGGCGCTGTTCCTTGCACAGGCTTCTCAACAAAATTCCGCACCTGAAAACGTCTGCCGTCTGCAGCTAACGGATCAATAATTCCGTAGCGATGTGTCTCATGGTCCGCTACAGTCTGTACACCAATAATTGATGAACGAGTTTCATCATATTGATCCATCAACTGTCTCAGGCAAGGTGTATCACTTTGAACTATATCATCACCAAGTAGAACAGCAAACGGCTCGTCCCCAATAAAGTTACGGGCGCACCAAACCGCATGTCCAAGTCCTTTTGGTTCCTTTTGGCGAATATAATGGATGTTTGCTAGATTAGAAGAATACTGGACCTTCTCTAACAAATCCAATTTTCCTTTTTCCAGTAGATTGTGTTCCAGCTCAGGAGCATTATCAAAATGATCTTCAATCGAACGCTTTCCTTTTC
Organism: Niallia oryzisoli; assembly: GCF_036670025.1. Classification (NCBI taxonomy): domain Bacteria; kingdom Bacillati; phylum Bacillota; class Bacilli; order Caryophanales; family Bacillaceae; genus Niallia; species Niallia oryzisoli. Next base: position 5,277,216 of record NZ_CP137640.1, read on the forward strand.
CTGTCACAATAATAATATCCTCAATCCCAGAAGCAACCGCCTCTTCAATGATATATTGAATCGTCGGCTTATCAACAATCGGCAGCATTTCCTTCGGCATTGCCTTCGTAGCCGGTAAAAAACGGGTTCCCAACCCTGCTGCCGGGATAATCGCTTTACGAACCTTTTTCACATAATCCCCTACTTTCTTTTATATAATAAAAAATTAGTTTTTAATGATAAAACACACAACCTATGTTCTCTCATTAAACACTAATTTACTTAGAAAAAGACTCCTCTATCAAATAATTATAATAACGGGCATCCAACCCACCCTCACATCGCACTCCCGACAACAGGTGTCTAAGGACTCTCGATGAAAGCCCCACAGCGCAACCGAGTACCTCCATTGATAACGGACAGGAGACATCGCCAAATGCTATTCATATGTCTGTTCTAGTTGTTTAGAATCCTACAGAATAACATTGACAAAAAATTATAAGATCTTAATAACATAGGAATATCGAACGTTTCATTCAATAAACCTAAGAGTTCATTATCTTCTATTCATACAAATGCAATCAAAATAGTTCAATCCTTTAACTAATCAAAGCTTAAGAGGGACCTAACCGTGCACTGCTCAAGTGCTCCTTTAAAAAAGCCCCAGAAACTTTTTCCGTACCACACGCTCAGGAATCTCCCGATAAACATTCTTCCCTTGCACCAATAACTCAGCATTCTCTCTAAACAAATAAACCATATCAACCCCGTAGCTCTTCTCCACCATATCCATCGTCTCTGCCATTTTAAACGTGCGATTATGAACATTGTGAGCATCTGAAGCAATAAAATGGGTCAAGTTGGCCTCAATCAACTGATGGGAAAATTTCTTAATTTTTTTACCAAAATATCCGCAAAGACTGCCTGCAGTCACCTGGGTGAGTGTTCCACTTTTCACAAACTTATATAACAAATCCGGATTCTCAATAATTTCCTGATTTCTTTCTGGGTGAACGATAATGGGAATGAGCCCTTCTGTTTGGATCTCATATAGTAACGTTTCTGCATAACGAGGGACATGTCCTGAGGGAAATTCAATAAAAAGATACGACGTCTCTCCCAAAGGAAGTATTTTCCCACCTGACAAGTAATCCTCTAGGATTTCACCATAAATACGGGTCTCTTGTCCAGGTAATATCGTAAGCGGGATTCCTTCATTGGAAAGGTGCTGATTTAGTTCAGCTACCCTTTTCAATATAAAAGTTTTTTCGTTATCCCATTGACGATTTTTATGATGGGGAGTAGCAATGATCGTATGGATCCCTTCACGTACTGCTTCCTTTGCCATATCCATCGATTCATCCATATCCTTTGCACCGTCATCAACACCGGGCAATATATGACAATGAATATCAATCATTTCCCTCTCCCCATTTCTATTTCAAAAAATTTAATGATTATTGCCGTAGTAGTAATAATAATTGTTGCTTTGCAATTTTTTATTATTTAACACAACACCGATAATATGGCTATTAGCCGCTGCTAGTAATTCTTTAGCTTTTACAGCCTGTTCTGTTTCTGTCTTTCCACTGCTTACAACCAAAATGGTTCCATCACATTTACTCGCCATAATTTGCGCATCCGTGACAGCTAATAATGGAGGGGTATCATAAAGAACCACATCAAAATCATCTTGAACCTGCTCCATAAAAAGCTCCATTGCCTTAGACCCTAGCAATTCGGCTGGATTCGGCGGAATGGGCCCGCTCGTTAATACATACAAATTTTCCTCAAGGGATTCCTTGATGACATCTTCTAATTTTGACTGCTTTGTAAGAGCGCTGCTCAATCCAAATGTATTGGTAATATTGAATGAATAATGCACAGTGGGCTTTCTTAAATCAGCATCGACTAGCAGAACCTTCTTCCCTTGCTGAGCAAAGGCAACGGCCAGATTCGCAACAGTTGTTGACTTTCCTTCAGAAGGACCTGCAGATGTCACAACGATTGTTTTCATTTCCTTATCAACAGAGGAAAATTGAATATTCGTTCTAATCGTCCGATATTGTTCCGAAATTGGTGACTTTGGATCCTTACTTGTAATTAAACTTCTTTTTAGTTCAGTTGCTTTCTTTTTTATCTTTTTATTAAGAGCCAAGAGACTCACCCCTAACTTTAGCATGGTGTTTCCCTCTACCAGCCTTCTCATTTTTCTTGCCCGTAGAATCCATTGTAGCAATCACACCAAGAACAGGCAGGCCTAACAGGTTTTCAATATCTTGTTCATTTTTAATCGTGTTATCTAAGTACTCTAGTAAAAAGGCTAATCCAACACCAGCCATTAAACCAACCACTAAAGCGATGGCTATATTTAATAATGGCTGCGGCTTAATTGGTGCTTGGTTTTCAGCAACAGTAGCCTTTGCTAAAATACTCACATTGTCCACATTCATTATACTGACGATTTCTTTTTGAAATACGTCTGCTGTCGTATTCGCGATTTCTGCCGCCAATTGTGGGTCAGGATCTTGAACAGATACATTTACGACCTGTGAATCCTTTTCACTTTGAACAGTGATTTTTCCATTTAATTCACTAACCGACATTTCCTTGCTCAGCCGCTCTGCCACTTTATCTAATATCGCAGGGCTCTTGATAATCACATTATAGGTATTAATTAATTGTAGATTGGTTTGAACTTCATTTGAATTATATAAGGCTGCTTGATCACTTTTTTCTTGGTTTACAAGCAACTGGGTTGAGGCCTGATAAATTGGGGTAATAATAAAGTAACTCACTATCCCGCTAATCATCACAGCAATGACGGTGATCACCACGATTAAACTAAGCCGTTTTCTTAACGTCTGAAAAAGTTCCCTTAGACTGATTGTTTCTTCCATTTTGTCCTCCTAGTTTATTCACTGTAAGAAATCTTACAAGAGTATACATATATAAAGTTAATCTATTAGCACAATATACCGTTCACCTTCCAAAATATTGCAGGATAATTATACCATAATATATTGCCTTTTTTACTTTATACTGACATACTTTTAAATAAGTAAATCTTTTTTTCATGCTAACTCTTATTTTTTTACTAATGTTATTCTAACATAAAAAGCACTTATATTTTAATAACAATATTTTCATAGGATTTACTTGGTAAGATTACAACAATATTCATATTGGAGGAAAGTTGATATGAAGAGGATTATACCAATCTTGTTAATCATCGTTTGTGTGGCAACCCTATATTTCGGTCAGGCTAATTGGAATAAGAAGACCGCTATTTCAACCACAACTGCGGCTGTTAAAGAAGGTCAACCAAATGTGCACGATGCTCATCCATCTGTATGGGAAACTCTTCTCCCCAATACAAAAAACTGGCCAGTTGAAAGCACGAATACCTTTCAAGCCAGTATACAAAAAGAAAAACCCTTCAAAATCGTATTCTTAGGTTCCGATTCACTTGGAAATGGAAAAGATTCATGGCCAGAAATCGTTACAACAGCGTTAAAAGAAACGTTCCATGATTATATTAATGTCAATACTCTTCAGTATGATCTCACTTCTTCTGAATATGTTAAGCAAAACCTGCAATCTGAACTCATAAAAGAACAACCCGATCTTATCATTTTTGAACCATTCACATTAAATGATAATGGAGTGGTCAAGATTGAAGATTCGTTAGACAATCTTTCCACCATCATCCAAGATGTTCAGGCAGATAATCCAAAAGCTGTCTTTATTTTACAGCCCCCGCATCCATTATACAATGCGACTTTTTATCCGAAACAGGTAGAGTTGCTTAAGGACTATGCTAAGGACCACGGGATTGTTTATTTAGATCATTGGGAGGTTTGGCCGGATTCTGAGTCGATAGAGATTAAGGAGTATTTGGTGGAGGATCAAACGCAGCCAAGTGTGAAGGGTCATGAGTTGTGGGCTGGGTATTTGGTGGATTATTTGGTAGGTGGGGATTGATTTGGATATGTAAAGGCCGAAGGGGGTCAATGGGTGGCTTCTTTCAACTTTTTTTATGGACAAAGTGTTGATTTGCTAGAAGAATAGATGAATAAAGCTCTAAGAGAAAAGTAAAGTGTACCCTTTGTAAAGGACATTTTTAAAAAAGCCTAGGCTGTTTTAAGAAGATGATCTCTGTATTGAACAGGGGTCTTTAAATTCTCAGTTGCTATATCTATTATGATTCTATCGGAAACTTTGTATGCTAAAATTTCATTGGTGGATCATCTTTAATTGTTGATAAGTACGCCTTTTTACCTTTCCCATAAAATAAATATGTAATATCCGCAATTAATACCTTACTGGGTATACCTTGTTTGAAATTTCTATTCAACAAATCGGGTAAAATTCTATGTTCATGGGTAGCTTTCATCATTCTTTTGTATGGATTCGCTCTCCTAATTGGGCAAATAATCCCGAACTTTTTCATGATTCTTCGAATGCGCTTAAGGTTATATATAATATTGAATTGACCTACTAAAGTCATTTTGATTTGTCGAGCACCTTTTTTACGACCTTTAAAGTAAAATGCTTTTAATACGACTTTTTTCAATGCCATATCTTGTTTCTCACGTTGTTCCCGTCGTTTCTGAGAGCGTATGGAGAAATAATTATAGTACCAGGAGCGTGATATTCCAGCGATATCGCATAAATGCCTGATTCTATTTTTAAGTTTGTATTTTTCAATTCACAAGATCATAAATGAAAGAGAAATCAATAGCTGTCTCCATTTTCCGGACCAAATGGTCCGCAGGTACTAATTGGCCTAAAGCAACCATTTCGATTTGATTTCGTTGAATAGAATTGTGTTTTGAAAGTATAAATGTCACCTCAAATTTTCCATATTTCCATTTTAAAACAAAAAAGACTGTAGGAAAACACGATTTTCATCGAGTTTGTCTACAGTCTGAGAGGATTACTGATAATCAGTAATCCTCTTATCTTTAAATCTTAATATTTAAGTTTAAAGTATTATTATCTTACAGCTACACCATTAGCATCTTTTAATACTGTTTGTGTACCAAGAACAGTTACAACAGGAGTTGCAGCCGGAGTAGTAGTTAAAGTGAACTTAACTTGCTTAGCGTTTCCACTTACAGAAGTAAGGTCAGAAACATCAGTAGCAGTTAATGCAGTACCATTTACAGTAACATTGAATGCAACTAATGCATCAGTTGTAGCAGGTACTACTACATCTTCATTGAATGTTACATATACATCAGTTCCAAGAACTTGTACTGATTGGATAGTTGCAGCAGTGTTATCTTTTACAACTACAGTATGGTTAGAAGTAACGTTTGTATTACCAGCTTTATCTTGTACGTTAGATACAGTTAGAACTGCATTAGCACCAGCAGTTTGGTTACCAATGTTTACAGATCCTTCAGGAAGAACGATTTCTACAGTGTTCTTAGCTGTGCTAGTGAAGTAGATTTCTGTTCCAGCTGGTAGAGCTTTACCGTCTAAATTGTAGTTAGCAGCATTTAGTGCAGAAGTAGAAACTTCTTCAAGAGCTCCAGTTCCATTGTAGTATGCAACTGAGAATGTATTTGCAGCAGAAGCATTGCTTACTTGAGCTACTGGCTTAACAGTGTCAGTAGAAGAAGCTGTTCCAACTGTAAATGTTTGAGTTACAGCAGCAGATTTGTTTCCATAAGTATCTTGGAAGAATCCAGCTGGGATCGTAACTGTGTAAGTACCAGCTGCAATTGCAGTAGCACCAGTTACGAAGTCAACTTCGTAAACTTTGCTGTCTGAACCGTTAAGAGCAGTTTCACCGTCAACAACGTTGATTTTTACTCCATCAGAATTCTTAACAACGATGTTTGCATCTGAACCGTTAACTGTTAGAGCTTCGTCGAATGAGAATGCAACTTTAGTCTTGTCAGTTAGAACTTCAGATTTAACCAAAGCAGGAGCTTTAGTATCCTTAACAAATGTTACAGTTGTGATAAATTCAGCACTCTTATTACCAGTTGAGTCAACTAATGCTTCAGCAGCAAATAATAAGCTGAATGTTTCACTTGTAGAAGTACCAGCGAAGATTCCATCACCAGCAGTTGCTCCGTTTAGGTCAACTGAAAGTAGGTAAGTCTTACCAGTAGTATCAGTAAGGTCTTTAGTTAAAGTTACATCAGAGATTTCAGCACCCTTTTGAAGTTTAGCTGCAATTGTTGTACTAGTAATTGCTTCACTTAAAGTAACTTTTGCTGTGTTTTGACCAGTTACAGTTACACCAGCGATTTGTGGTTTACCACTATCAGAAGTTGGAACGATTACAGTACCGTTGAAAAGTGCAACTTCGTTAGCAACGTTAGCTGTATCTTTTGCACCAGCAATGTATAGGCTGTTAGTTGAACCAGCAGCTAAACCAGCAGCATTAATTGTAACCTTAGTTGCATCTGAAGCAATAGCAATGTCACCAGCAGCGACAGGTACGCCATTTACACGTACTACAGATGGTGCAGTACCGATTTCTTCAGAGTATTGAACAGTAATTACACCACTTGCATATGAAGTAGAAACTACTGTTGGAGCATCTGTATCAGTGTAAGTTAAGATTTCGCTGTACTTAACTGTGTTTACAACTGCACCATTTTTGTCTTTTGTAGTAGTAGCAACAGGGTTAACCACTAGTACTTGGTCTTCACCTTCCACGTCAGCAGCAAAAGTTACAGTTACAGATTTCTTATCTTCAGATAGAACAGCTGATGTAGCATCTACTCCATCTAATGTATAGTTTGCAACATCAGTTGCATCGTTAGTTAATGTAGCACTATTACCTTCTAATGCAGTGTTGAATTTAACAACAACTTGCTTAGCGTTAATCGCACTTACACTCTCAACCGCTGGAGCTTCAGGAGTTGGTTCGTACTTATCAGCTCTTAATAAGAACTGTGCGAAATCTCCACGTTTTGCATTGTCATAAGTTCCAAAAGTAGTAGCAGTAGTTCCGCTAGTTACTTTTGCATTTACTAAAGCTGAAACTGCAGTAGCATATTGTGAAGGCACGTCGTTAAATGCTAATGTATCGTTACTAGCTTTTAGATCATATGCTCTTTGGATCCAGATCGCAAGCTCACCACGAGTGATTAAAGCTTGAGAATCAAATGTAGTTGCAGTTTTTCCGCTAGTGATACCAGCTTCTTTAAGAGCATTTACTTCTTTTTCAGCACGAGCTGGAACGTCAGTAAAACCAGATGCAGGAGCATTATCAATATCAAGTTCTAATGCACGAGCAACCATAACAGCTGCGTCAACACGCTTAATGTTTTCGTATGTTCCGAAAGTAGTGTCAGATGTTCCTTTAATTCCTTTTGAAGTAAGGAATGATACTGCTTCTTCATATTGTGCAGGTACATCAGTAAAAGATGCTGCAAATACAGCTGGTGCTGCTACAGGAGCAACTACTGCTGCCGCTGCTGCGCCAGCAATAAATTTACGGTAAGATTTTGGTTGGTAAGCCATTGAGATATTTCCTCCCTTTTATGTTTGAAAAAGTATAAATAAGTTTATATATAGCTAATCAAAGAGTCTAGTATTTTACAAGATAAACAAATGTTTCCTCTAAAACCAGCCCCTCAACAAATATTAGTATAGAATTTTAATAGTATAATGTCAATGCTTTGCCCAAATCCTATTATTAACAGTTTTTCCCTTTGTTATTTAGTAAACTTTTCTAAAAATTCAACAAAATATTACAAAAATATAATAAATTTTTATCGACAGCTCTATTTATCTTTTAAAGTTTTCGTTATATTTCAGCATTTAAAATTTATATTATAATGAAGAAATTAGGTTTTGTTACTGATTTTATTATATAAATATATTAAATTACGCATTAATTCTTCTACTAATGAAGATTAAGCCTAATATTTTCTTATTTAAACTACCGAAGATGTCATAAGCAATTTTTAATGAAATCTCACTTATGCAAAACGACCTATTTCTTCAATTTTATCTATCGTTCTATTTACCTAATTCACACACACTATTATTTGTAATATTTTTCGCATTCTGTAATATAAAATTAATACATTTGTCATAAGGCTGCTTTTTATAATTAGATAAACGAATACACAATATAAACTCATTTTTTATATCATTCATTTTATAAATATAAAAAAAGGTTGGAAAGACCTCTGGTATATTATTTTCTAAGATTATTACAATAAACAACACAGTCGTATAAAAGAATCATACACCTGCGTTGTTTCTGGATGTCCCTACCGTATGACGAAAAAATTCTATATGTAAGTATAAAATCAACATCTTTATCCCATCGAGCTTGGAACACCTTCTCCATTTGGTGTTTCTTCCTCTTTAACTCCACTCTCTTCTGGAATTGAATCTGGATTTTCTCCATTACTCGCCTCTAAGTTCTCTTCAACTTTTGAGCCTAGTGTCTCGTCAAGAATTGGATCAGGATTAGTATCTACTTTTTGACTATTCTCTTCTTTTTTAACATCAGCGTTTTCTTCATTATCTTCTTTTACCATAGCAGTAAATCCAATTTGGAATGCGACCACCTTGTTACCAAACCCGTCAGTAAGAACTTCAGTACCCGAATAATGTGGATCATAGAAAAGAGTAGTCGTACTATTGTTAAATGCCACTTCTGGGAATGTTAGTATTAATTTTTTTCCATCCTTTGTTACTGAATTCGCCGAATAAGCGTCACCCTCATGTCTAATACGGAAATCTCCAGCTTCGAAATGATGTACTTCCTTACCAAACGTAATTTCAACCTGATCACTGGTTCCATTGTTGTTTGTATCTTGTGCGATGATTGATTCAATATCGGCTGTATAGCTGAAAGGAAGCTCCACTTCTACATAGTCAGTGTATACATATACCGAGTTGCTCTCATATCCGACATCAGGGTACAAGACTGCGGATCCCTTTACTTTTACGGTAGAAATCCCTTCTACTGCTTGTGCCAAAAGAGTCACCGTACTGACCGGTGTGTCTCCTGAAATTGTTACACGGCCGCCTACTTCAATTGTAACTATATCATCATTATTAACTGCACCCATTGCATGGGTTAATTCTAAATTACTTAAAAATGATGTATTTATTTCTACAGGATGTGTACCTGTATTGATAACTTCAAACGTTACATGTGCTTTTACTTCTTTCCCTAGATTGAATACTTTGCCGCTTTGATTAAGTATGGTCAGTTGGAAAATTTTCTCTCCCATATAATTATCCTGAATGACCGATAATTCTGCTCCAAGAATCCCGTTGTCCACTCGAGCAGGCTGAAAATTGGTTGGTTCTACCAAGCTTTGGTCTGATATTGGCTCTCCGCTTTCGAGCGTTCCAGGTTGATCATTATTGGCAAAGTTTTGGTCAATCCATACAATTGGTTTGGCGGAGACATTTATACTTTTACTTGCCAAAACAAAAGATGCTTCGCCATTATAGTCCAATCCGACTTGACCTTGCGTTAGATGTTTACCTGCTGCATTTTTGAAGTCAACAAAATAAGCACCATATGGTTCATTCCCTAACTTTCCGTCAAGCAGCTCGTCGATTCCAACGTTTACAGTGCCGCCTGCATAAGGGGTGCCATCTGGTTTTGTCACTTTGATTTTATACTTTCGACCATTATGCTCAGTTATTAGTCCATTTTCATCCATGTCCGCTATTGCCGCATAATTAGTTCTTTGACCTTCAACCGTTATTTGGTAAGGTGTGATCGTAAATGTTACGGGTGCTGCTTTGGTATGGTATTCTATTTCTTCAAAGCGGCTATTCTGAGTTTCTATCTTGATGCCGCCTTTTGTATCCCATTCTTGGTTACTTCCATCTAAAAAGACTATTGGCGTTACTGTTGCATTTATCCCCGTGATAGTAAAGGTTGCTTTCCCCATTTTATCTGTCTTGATTTCAATTTCTGCTTCATAGCCATCCTTTGACTGATAAGGAATAGTGAATTGGCCATGACCATTGGTTACCACGACATTTCTTTGTGGACCGAAGTTCGTTTCAAGATTTTCAGCGAATGTCACATTTAATACTGCGTTTTCAATTGGTTCCTCTGAAACAGGGTTTATGAGAGTGACTGTATATGTTTTTGCTTGACCGTTTACCAATGTGTTGCCTTGTTCGTCTCCCTCAATTGTTATTGGAGTGATGACTGGTTCCGGCTCTTTAAAATGGGCACGATAAAGCATGGCGGAAAAGTCACCGCGATTGAGTGGATCATGATAACCGAATGTTCCATTTTCTTTACCAATAGTTATACCAGCCTCAGCAATCGCCGCAACATAGGGCGCTAAAATGGCGTTAGGGTTTACATCTGGAAAGTCGGTTTCACTTCCTTTTATAGGGAGATCAAAAGCATTTGCGATATATTTAGCCATTTGAGCACGGGTGACAGTTTCATGAGGATGAAAGAATTCTTCTGAAAATCCGCTAAGAATATCAAGTTTCACCAATTTTGCAATGGCTTCTCTCATTTCTGTATTAGCATTTTGTAAATCAGTAAAGCTATTGTCTGGTATATTATTACCGTTTAACAAACCCAAAGTACGAGCAACCATCACAGCTGCATCCCCACGTGATATATGCTGATAGGGTCTGAATGTTCCATCTTCAAACCCTCTAATAACCTTTTGTTCAGCTAATACTAATATGGATTCTTTGTGTGTATTATCATCTATATCCGAAAAGCCTGCTGCATGTACGACAGGTATACAATAATAACCAACCAATGCAACTACTACTGCTCCGGCTACAAAAGGACGATACAACTTTGGTTGGTAAGCCATTTTAAAAATCCCCCCCTTATTCTATTAATATCCTAATTATATTGGATGATCTTTTTATACTAACTTTGAATGTTGAACTTACTATTATCATTCATTCAATAATTATTAGTATAGGATTTTCGTAGAATAACATCAACTTTATATTTTAAATAATCCGATTTTTATAATAAATTACAATTTATGAAATTTCCCCATAATTTTAGAAGGCACATTCTTCTTGGTTTGAGTGTTATACCTAATTAAGGTTTTGGCATAAAGCCAAAGATTGTCTTCTATAAATTTAGTATTTAACAAACGAAAAAAGAACCCATCGCATTTTGCGACAGGCTCTTATTATAGATTCCTAATTACTTAGGATTTACTTCGTAAGATCCGTTATTACCGTTATCAGTTACGATAAACGCACGGGTTACATTGCCAAATCCATCAGAAAGTGCTTTTGATCCAGAGAAGCTTGGATCATAATATAATCTAGTATCAACAAGTCCAATTGTTGGATTTGGATCGCCGATTCCAGGGTTCTCTTCGACTTTAAGAACAATTTTTGTTTTATCATCTTTTGTAAGATCATTAGTCTTCTTACCATAAACCGCACTAATAGCTGGCTGGTTAAGATCTGTTGATCCTAAGAATAGACGGAAGTCACCTGCTTCAACAGTATTGATATCTACTTCCTTATCAAAAGAAAGTGTGATTTCATCAATATTTCCATCTAAGTTTGTATCTCTCTCAAGAACTCCTACTACTTTTGGAGCATAATTAGAGTTACTTAACTCATATGATTTAGATTCAGAATATACATATACATTCTTACTTTCGTTTCCAGCATTATCATCGACAACTGCACTCGCTTTTACGCTAGCGCTAGATTTCCCACCAAGTGCATATATAGCAATTTGGGCACTGTTGTTTGGATCATACCATTTAGCGTAATCGATATTACCAGTGATTGTTACACGCCCGCCTACTTGAATCTCTACTACTCTGCCATCGCTTGTACCTGTAAGAGTAGCCCAATCAGCAAGTTGTGCATCTTGTAAAGCTGGGTTGATTAGGTATTCAGCTGTGTGTACACGAATTGGATTTCCGCCAGTGTTGATAATTTCATAAGTAACAGTGGCATCTTTCTCATCAAAACTACCACCAGCAGGAGGTAAGAATGGTGTTCCACTTTGGTTTAGAATTGTAAAGTTGAAGCCTTTCACATCTTCAATGTTTTTCCAGTAATCTGTTGGTGCTTTGAATTTTGTTCTCGCTGCATATGATAATTCAGTTACTTCTAATTTTGATCCAAGTGAACCATTATCAACACGAGATGGTTGGAAGTCTGTTACAGGTATATTTGTACGAACTGAAGTTGGTTCTCCTTTATCATATACTTGATCGCGATCGTTATTATCAAAGTTTTGGTCAACCCAGATAAATGGTCTAGCCGCATCTCCAGCTCTTGTACTTGCTAATACAAATGTAGCTTCACCGTTTTGATCTAGTCTAACTGTACCTTGTTTAGTTGCAGTCAAATTATAGTTTGCATCGTCAGTTCCAATTACTTTCGTGATTGCGTTGTCAAGAAGACCTCCTGACTTTGTAGCAAGGAACGCTGATCTTGGCGCTGTACCCAATTCACTATTAATATATTCATCAATACCAACGTTTACAACTCCGCCTTTATATGGTGTACCATCTGGCTTTAATACTTTAACTGTAAATTCACGGCCATTTAGAACTGAGATTTCTGCCTTTTTCAATTCTCTATTTTTATAAATTTCAGTTACTGCAGCATCATCTGTTCTCTTAGGAGTAACTTCAATCTTATATTGAGTTACACCAAATGTAACAGGTTTTGCTTGTGTATAAAGTTCAGTGTTTTGCTCGAAACGACCATTAACCGTTTCAATAATTGGACCGCCATTTGTATCCCATTTTTGATTGCTTCCGTCAAGGAATGCAACTGGAGTAACTGTTGCGTTTGTACCGCTGATAGTGAAAGTAGCTACACCATTTTTGTCTGTTTTAATTTGAGCAACTGCTTCTTGACCTTGTTTTTCTTGGTAAGGGATCACTTTTTTACCAGTTACAGGGTTCATAACTGTAACTTCACGACGTTGACTGCTATCTGTGTCAATGTTCTCTAAGAATGTAACATTAACTGTCACATTTTCAACTGGAAGCTTAGAGTTAGGGTTAACAACCTTAACTTGGTATGTTTTTTCAGATCCGTTTGTTAAAGAATTTCCTGGTGTGTTAGAAGCTTCAGTGATTGTAATAGGATTAGCATTTGGTGTTGGTTTGATAGGATCTCCAGGATTACCTGTACCTGGTTCTTTAGCTATTTCAGCTCTATAGATAATACCAGCAAAGTCACCACGTCTTAGGTTATCACCATAACCAAAGTTACCATTTGCTTTACCTGCTACGATATTGTGGTCTGCTAAAACATCAACATATGCTGCTAAAGCTGAATTCTCATTTACATCAGGGAATTTTGTAATTCCGTCAGCTGGCTCATAGCCATATGCTAAGGCAATATACTTGGCTGCTTGAGCTTTCGTTACTTTATCATAAGGACGGAAAGTGTCATCATTGAATCCACTAACGATTCCTTTGTCTGCTAATTTTACAATTGCTTCATAAGCAGCTTGGTTTTCACTTACATCACTGAATGGGTTAGATGGAATATTTTTACCATCAAGTAAACCAAGAGCGCGAGCTACGATGATTGCAGCTTCACCACGATTGATTTGAGCGTATGGACGGAATGTTCCATCTTCATATCCGCTGATGATTCCTTTGTCTACTAACGCAGAGATTGCTGCGTTATGAGTTGTGCTGCTATCTACATCAGAAAAACTTGCTGCGCCAGCAACACCTGCAAAAGAAGATGCTACAACTGCTGCAGTTGCAGCTCCAGCAATAAATTTACGGTAAGATTTAGCCATTGAGATATTTCCTCCCCTTATTTGAAAAAAGTATAAATATAATCAAAGCCATTCTAAGAGTCTATTAATTTGGTAATTTATGTAACTCCTAAAAGCAGCTTGACATCGAGTTTCAGTATAGAATTTTATCTGAATATTGTCAATATTCATTTATTTAAAAATTCTATATTTTACAAATCTTTACAATGTATTTATAATTGATTTTATAAAGATTTGTATAATAAATAAAAAGCTCCTACGTCTCGTGAAAACTCTTTACATATGTACCTGCTAGAAGGATGAAACATATGTTTTATACACAATAACTTGTCCTCATTAGTAGAATTCGGCTTCGTTTTTTGTGCCTTTTAAAGAACAATAGGAATATAATGAATATCACAACTTTTTTTATTTATCTGTCCTCATTATAAGGTAGGATTATTGATATATCAACGATAAGTTATCGACAAACATGCAGCATTTACTTCTTAAGCAATAGATATTTAGTCATTTTTCTGTCGGTAATGATAGTAATTATGTCGAAAAATTGTTCTTTTAGAAGAACCTTTGTCATTATTTGCTATCGTTTTTGGGACTGTTGTATGATTTTTACAGCATTAACATAAAATAGTAAAAATTTACTTATTTTTCTTATCTATTATAGAAAGAGTACTATCAGACCTACTTTTATTTATGGATTTAATCTACGCTTTGCATCCCGCTAGAAGTAGTGCTGAAAGTCCTTACAATAAATGCTATACTAATGCAAGATAATGGATTGAATGGCGAGGAGAGAAAAAGATATGCTTGGTTACTTGAAAAAGCTTACTGGCGATAAGCAAACGAAACAATTGAATACCTATCATAAAAAGGTTCAGCAGATAAACAAGCTTGAGCCTGAGATTGAAAAATTAACGGATGACCAGCTTAAAGCAAAGACTACTTATTTTAAAGAGCAGCTTGAAAACGGAAAATCCGTCCTTGATATACAAGTTGAAGCCTTTGCCGTTGTCCGCGAAGCTGCGAAACGAGTTGTTGGCATGCGTCATTTCGATGTCCAGCTGATTGGCGGCATGGTCCTTTCAGAGGGAAATATTGCCGAGATGCCGACAGGTGAAGGGAAAACGCTTGTTGCTTCATTATCTAGTTATTTACGCGCCCTTGAAGGAAAAGGAGTTCATGTTATTACGGTGAACGACTACCTTGCCAAACGCGACCGTGATCTAATCGGTGGGATCCATGAATTTCTCGGTTTGACGGTTGGATTGAATTTACCGATGATGGATCCTGTGGAGAAAAAGGCTGCATACCAGGCTGACATTACATATGGGGTTGGAAATGAATTTGGCTTTGACCATTTGCGTGACCATATGGCCTACGATCCTGACCAGCGAGTGCAAAGACCCTATCATTACGCGATTATTGATGAAGCGGACAGCGTACTGGTGGATGAGGCCAAAACGCCGCTTATTATTGCAGGAAAAACTGGTGTCAGTAACGAGTTAAGCTACTTGTGTGCCCGAGTGATTAAGACATTTAAAGAAGATGAAGATTTTCTTTTTGACCCAGAAACAAAATCTACCAATTTTACAGAAGAAGGAATCACTAAAATTGAACGCGGGTTTGATATTGATAACCTTTATGATCTTGAGCATCAAACTCTCTATCATTATGTCATCCAGGCCTTACGGGCGCACATTATGTTTAAGAGAGATGTTGATTATATTATAAAGGAAGGAAAAGTTTTGCTTGTTGATGCGTTCACCGGCCGGACAATGGAAGGACGCTCCCTAAGCAACGGGCTGCATCAGGCGATTGAGGCAAAAGAAGGTCTGGAGCTGACTGAAGAAAATAAGACACAGGCTTCGATTACGATTCAAAACTATTTCCGCCTCTACCCTGTTCTTGCTGGGATGACCGGGACAGCGAAAACGGAGGAAAAAGAGTTCCAGGAAATCTATTCGATGAATGTGATTCAGATCCCGACGAATCGGCCTATTATGAGGAAGGATTTGCTTGATCAGGTGTATGATACGATTGAGAATAAATATAAAGCTGTTGCTCGGAGGGTTAAGGAGCTGCATGAGAAGGGACAGCCTGTTTTGATTGGGACTACTTCTATCCTGCAGTCTGAGGAGATCGCTGATTATTTGCGTGAAGAGGGCCTTGGTTTCGAGGTCTTAAATGCCAAAACAGTTGAACAGGAAGTGCAGTTAATTTCGCTTGCCGGACAGAAGGGTCGGATAACAGTTGCAACAAATATGGCCGGACGTGGTACAGATATTATGCTTGGTGAAGGCGTTGCTGAGCTTGGCGGTCTTTATGTGATTGGAACCGAACGAAATGAATCACGCCGGATTGACAACCAGTTGAAGGGTCGTTCAGGACGTCAGGGAGATCCTGGTACCTCTGAGTTCTTTTTATCGCTTGAAGATGATTTAGTTAAGCGCTTTGCACATGAGGAAGTTGAGAAGTTAAAGAAGAAATTAAAAGTTGATGCGGAAGGCAGAGTTTTAAATGATAAAATGATTGAGTTTTTCGATCGGACGCAGCGAATTTGTGAAGGCTCTGGCTATTCGATTCGTGAATACAACATTAAGCTTGATGATGTGTTGAATATGCAGCGCAGCACTGTTTATGAATTACGGACACGGATACTCGAAGGTCGGGATTTGGTTCCGCTGATTAAATCTTCGGTTGAGTCTTATGTGAAGAGTGAGATTGAGTATATCTGTTCTGAAGAGATCATACCTGAGAATTGGGAGCTCGGTATACTGGTTAAGCATTTATCGTCAGTGCTGCCTGGAAGTGATTTATCTGCTATAGTTGATATAATGGATAAAAATAGGATTATGGATATCGTGACGGCGGAGCTTGAGAAGTATTTTGCGCGACTGGATGAGATTACGGAAAATCCAGGGGTTCTTTCAGCATTCCCAAGATATATCCTTGCTGCCGTTGACCATCATTGGCTGGCACATCTCGAGGCAATGGAGCGGCTGAAAGAAGGAATCGGCTTACGAAGCTACAGCCAGGAGGATCCAATGCGCCAATACGGACGCGAGGGATACGCGTTATTTACGGACATGTATCATTTAATAGAAAAAGAAATCGGAGTTCAATCGGCTGCGATTGTACGAGCTGTTGAAAATCAGATCGGGAGGGAATAAAGATGTTAGGTTTTTTCAAGCGTGATAAAAATAAGATCGCGAAAGACGGCGAAGACCATACAGTTGATTCGATGGATTTGCTTGGGGAAAAAGCAGAAACGACCGGGAAGGAAGTTAAGACAAAACTTCACTTCCCTCCTAATGTTGAAATCGGTCAGGAAGAAAGATATTATTATCAGTTTTTGAATAATGAGCTGCCATTGTTGAAGGAGAATCAGATTTCGCTTTCTGGGATTGAGGTTCATTCTGCAGAAGATGGTACGGTTTCAGTTAAGGCGTTTTTGCGTAACAGTCTGCCGAAAGGGGTTCGTATTGCTGAGCCAATAACGCTCCTTTTACTGGGACCAGACGAAGATGTATTAGCAAGACAGGAATTTAACTTAACTGGTCTTGGTGAGCTGCCAGCTGAAAGCAGTACACCTTGGGTATATGTATTTAATGCAAAAAATGTTCGCGTGAAGGAAATTCCGCAAACAGACTGGAAGCTTGCATTTGAACTGAAAAAAGCAAAAGGCCCTCATACCTTAGATTTAGAGGAAAGCTGGGAAAAGAGCCTAGCTGACACTGATAAAGAAAAGCTTGAGCAGCTTGTGAAGACAATCAAGCCGCCTAAGCCAGGTGAAGTGAACTTCATGGGGATTCAATCCCGGTTGGATGATGCCGGAGCATTGCATGTAACCCTGTTGATCCGAAATGGCAGTGAAAAGAATGTGAAACTTGAGCAGCTGCCGTTGAATGTTGAAGATGCATCTGGTGAGGTGGTTGCTAAGGGAGCTTTCAAAATGGAAGCACTTGAGATTAAGGCTAATACAAGTAAGCCTTGGACATTTATTTTCCCAAAGGAATTGGTGTTGAAGGAAGATGCAGACTTAAGCAAATGGAAAGCCTACGTACCGCAGGGGTAACGCGGTAAAGTGTTAGGGGTTTAAAGCGCTGGGGGTCAGACCCCCATTGCTTTAATGCATTAACCTATTGGGGGACAGACCCCCTCGTGAGTTAATGCGGTAAAGTATGTTAGTTTTTAAACCCGAACACAAAAACGCGCTTGGATATGGGATATTATCTAAGCGCGTTTTTGTTTATTTATTTTGTTTTTAATTGTTTGACGACTTATATCCATTTTTGTAAGACCTTAAAGACAAGCCATAAGATGATGGCGCTCCATATGATTATGATGATTGAGGCTGCAATCCAATTCTTTGGCTTTCCACTTTTCATTCGTTCATTTGCTTTGACTTCACAGTCTGATAAGACATCCTTAGGAATCATTTTTAATGCCAGCATTATCCCTATTGGTAGAATAATGACATCGTCTAAGAAGCCAAGAATTGGTATGAAATCAGGTATTAAGTCAATTGGGCTGAACGCGTATGCTACTACGCAAGCTGTAAAGAGTTTAACAAACCATGGCACTCGTTTATCCTTATAAGCAAAGTACAAAATGAATATTTGTCGTTTTAAATTCCTCGCCCATACTTTTAATTTTTCCATATATTCACCATAACCATTTATTTTGATCCTTTTATAAATAATAACCTGCATACTATTATAACCTATTTTACGAATACCTGTAGGAAAGATGGGCGGCGCTTTAATGTATTACCTTGTTGGGGGACTGTCCCCCATCGCTTTAAAAGATTAAAGCCTCTTTTACTGGTACAAAAGAACAAGTTTACCAGCAAATCCCCAAAAAAAGGGAGAAAAAACACTTATCATTTTGATAGGTGTTTTTTCTCCCGGCTACCAACCTTGGTTATTGTATTAATATAAAGGAGTCTATCTCACTTACATTTATATATTACCATCGTTACCTAATTATCTCAATTACATTTTTCCTATTTAAACGTTTTTGAGGAAAATATTACACAATAGGCCTACGACCTATAGAGTAATATTGAAGCCCGTGGTTTTCAGCATCTTCGAGTTTAAAACAGTTTCTGCCATCGAACAAAATTGGTTTCTTCATATAGTTTTTGAATGTTTCTAGCGACAGGTTTTTGATCTCATCCCACTCGGTTAAAATAAACGCTACTTCTGAATTTTCGAGTGCTTTTTCTGCAGATGATCCGTATTGGATTTTATCACCGTAAAGCTTTTCCACCTTCGGCATTCCAACTGGATCATATACCGTTACCACTGCATCCTCCAGCAACAGGTCTTGAATCATTTTTAAGGATGCAGCATCACGAATATCATCTGTGTTCGGTTTAAAGGTTAATCCTAATATAGTCACCTTTTTACCCGAAAGTGATCCGAGCGTTTCCTTCGCCTTATGGAACAAACGTTCTTTTTGCAGACGATTGACATCAATAACTGATTTCAAAATTTTGAAATCGTAGTCGTATTCATTCGCCAAATGATTGAGGGCATTAATATCCTTTGGAAAGCACGAGCCGCCGAAACCAATCCCCGCCTGCAAGAATTTATTGCCGATTCGTTTATCAAGCCCAACACCTGTTGCGACTTGCTCGATATTGCCGCCGACTTTTTCACAAAGATTGGCGATTTCGTTAATAAAGCTTATTTTTAATGCGAGAAAAGAATTAGAGGCGTATTTAATCATTTCCGCACTGCGAAGGTCCGTACGGACAACTGGTAGCTTGAATGGCGCGTATATTTCCTCGATGGTCTTCCCTGCTTCTTGATCATCAGAACCGATGACAATTCGGTCACCGTTGAAGGTATCATGGATGGCAGAGCCCTCTCTTAAAAATTCTGGGTTGGAGACGATTTTCACCTTAAGATCTGCTGGTAATTGTTCTTGAATGATGCGGCCGATATGTTCATTTGTCCCAACAGGCACCGTACTTTTCGTGACGACGATGCAGTCCTTTGTTATATATTTTGCAATATCTATTGCCGCGCTTTCTATGTAGGATAGATTCGCTGAACCGTCATCGTTCGGCGGTGTTCCAACGGCAATAAAAATACTATCTGCATCGCTGTATGCTTCTTTGACATCAGCTGTAAATAACAAGCGACCAATGGCGATATTTTTTTGAATAAGTTCATCTAAGCCTGGTTCATATATGGGAGATTTTCCGCTGTTCAACAGGTCGATTTTCTCCTGATCGATATCATAACAAGTGATTTGGTGGCCCACATCCGAAAGACAGACCCCGGTAACCAAACCAACATAGCCCGTTCCAGTAATCGTAATCTTCATGTAAATCCCTTCTTTAAATCCGTTAGTTTCTAAAACACAATAACCCCATTATATCTCAAATATGTTCTTAAGCCTAATGAAAGTAGCGAAAAATGAAATTAGAACTAGGCATTGTTAAGGGTTTTGTGACAATCGGTGTGTAACCGATTATTATTTGTGGATAATTTTATTAACAGCTGTGACTTTTGTGCAAGCTGTATGATTAGTGCATTAAGTGGGGTAAATTGTTTTTACAAGATGTGGCCTTATCCACAGCATTTGGTAACATATCCACATTTTTTAACACCTTATCCACATTTATTTGTGGATACTAGTTTCTTCCATTGGATAACTCGCGTCTTAATGCTGAGGGTTGTCGGACATACTAAAACGAAAATAGAGAGAAAAGGCTATTTTTCAACTACCAATTCCACAATAATAAAATAATTGGTAAATATGGATAGGGGAAATTTACGATGAGAGCTGATAAAAAGCATAAAAAAGGGAAACGTTGGCTGAAAATTATTGTATTGCTGTTTGTACTGTTAATCGCAGGCGGCGGCGCTTATGCCTACTCCGTTTATCAATCTTTGACGACGGCGGTGGATACGATGCATCAGCCGATTGAAAGGGAAAAATCAGAAAAACGTCCGGAAACGATTACCTTGACGAAAGCAGAAGATCCTGACCCTTTTTCCATATTATTGCTAGGGGTCGATGAGCGTCAAGGGGACAGAGGGCGCTCTGACACGATGATTGTGCTGACCGTTAATCCGGAAATGAATTCAATTAAGATGCTCAGTATTCCGCGTGACACCAGAACGGAAATCGTCGGGCGCGGTGTCGAGGATAAAATAAATCACGCCTATGCTTTTGGGCGTGAGGAAATGTCGATGGCAACGGTTGAAAATCTGTTGGATATCCCAATTGATTATTTCATTAAGGTCAATATGGAAGGATTTAAGGATATTGTTGACGCTGTTGGCGGGATACAGGTTACAAACGATCTAGATTTTAGCGAGGAAGGTCATCATTTCAGCAAAGGGCAGCTTAGTTTGAACGGCGAGAAGGCGCTGGCTTTTGTTCGGATGAGAAAAGAGGATCCGAATGGTGACTTTGGCCGTCAAGAACGGCAAAGACAGGTGATTCAAGGAATTATCAGTAAAGGCGTGAGCTTGGGCTCTCTTACACGCTTTGATGATATATTTGAGGCGTTAGGGAAGAATGTCCGGACTAACCTGACATTTGATGAGATGATGGATATTCAGAGGAACTATAGAGATGCTGCAGCTAGTGTTGAGCAGCTGCAAATGATTGGTCAAAGTAAGAAAATAGGCGGCGTGTATTACATCATTGTGCCTGACGAAGAGATTCAAAAAGTACAGACGGAATTAAAAACACATTTAGAAATCAACAAAACAGGACAATCATCCTCGCCAGCTCCTGCTGGCGGGTGATTGTCCCGTTGGTTCTTTAACGCGGTATTGTGTTGGGGGTCAGGCCCCCGGTGCTTTAACGCATTACCCAAGCGGGGGACTGTCCCCCAGCGCTTTACTGCGTTACTAAGTTGCCAATATATTGAACAGATTGGGTTGGGAATGTTCGATATATTTTACATAATTGCCATTGGTTTTGTTTTTCTAGTTCTCCGAAGATGACCATGCCTTGTTCGATGTGTTCTAAGTGTTTTACGTCTACTCCTGCTGAATAGACTTGGCTGCCTGATCCGATCAGCTTGAAGCTGGCACCCTCTTCTTTTACTTCAACCACTTCGAATAAGCCTTTGACATGATCCGTTGATGTAACTGGCCCTGTTTCAATCGCATCAAACAATGGGTCCATTTCATATTCCAGCTCATTTCGGCGCACTTGGTAGGATGCATAGGAATCCATCACTTTTACAGCCGCCAAAATGGACGGCTCGAGTTCTTTGATCAACTTTTTGACAACTGGCGCATGCTTGGTTCCAAACTCCGCATCGATTTTATCAATAAAGTTTTTCAGAACCGACATGAAGCCCTTGACCTGGTTCACTGTTGCATCCATGTTGAAGGCTAAGTAGTTAAACGTCAGCCACCTTCTCCAATCATTTTCGTTCACATCAGACCAAGAATAAACGATTTTTTGACTTAGGAAATAGCCAACTGTTTGTAATCCAAGACGGTATTTATAATATGTGCTCTGCGATTTGCCTTCCCCTTTTTCACGGAAGCACTCAAGAATATCCTTCACATAGAATTGATCTGCTTCTTCAAACGGAATGCCGATTTCCTCCATTAATTCGAGATCCTCTTTTGTGACGGAAGAACTCACAGGAGATTCAGCCTCAGAAGAAGCCTCTTCCACAGTTGGTACATCTACAGGTACCTCTGGTATAAGCCTTGAATCCCGCTCTTCGCGAAGCGTTACAAATGGTGACAGTTCAAGACTCAATTTCTTTCTAACTGTATTAAAGTCAGCAGTTACTTTTACTTGACCTGAAGTTTGCTTCAGATTCATGTAGCCTAAATATTCCTGCATGCGCAGCCAATGTTCAAGCTCGTCTACTTTTCCGGCAGCTGCCATTTGCTCTGGAGAAAGTCCGTCAAACATTGGCAGTGGCTCGTTGGTAGTCTCTAATATCATCGCCTGCTGCGCAAAGAAAGCAAACTCCTGCGGCACCCCGTTCGGAAGCATAACACTGAACGAACCAACTTTCATCTCTTGCGGAGCCATCACTTTGTCTATTTTTTCATTGGTCAGTTTTACTCCTTGTATTCCAGTGAGTCTGTTTTTAAAAGAAAGAACTTCTTCATTAGACATGGTTGAAAACACAAGCTTTTGCCCAGTCATATTCAAGCTAGCTTCCACTTCGGCAATACTTATAGGGGCTGAAGCGCAATTATCTTCATAACGGCAGATATTTGTTAGAAATTCCCCTTGACAGCTGTTTCCCTTCCATTCATCCAGATAAAAACGTTCGTCCTCCTGCAGGGCTTCAAGCACAGGGTCCATATTCTGAACCTCATAATGGAGTTCTGTACGGATGATTTCGAACTGTTTATCCGGAACATTCAGTGACTGCATCAAGGCTCTCTGGATTTCTGGATAGAATTCAAAAGCTACCTCATGTGAAGAACTTTCATATTCCTTCATTTTTTCATTGATAAAGTCATATGCCCGCTTCAAAGAATCCGGTCCGACGGATGTTGCTACTCCGTTAATATAGTAGCCCCCATCGAATTCCTCCAACATACATAAGGCCCCGGCCCACGGTGTCCATTCCGGCATCGTTTCACAGTATGGCATATGGAATCTTTCCTTGGTGAACAGATCCTCTACGATTACACCCTGCTCGTCATAATCAACCTGCTGAATCAGGAGCGGAAGTATTTTTTCCCATTCAAGTGCCATTTCCTTTAGAATCGGATCGTGATGGTTTCCGTTCGCTCGATTATAGCGTTCGATTCCACGTAAGCCTTGCTCATCACGCTGGAAGAACAAGAGCCAATGCTGAATAAAGGAATCAGGAATCTCAACTTCCACACGTTCTTCAAATTCCTTCTCTAAATCGTTCAACTTTGATAAAGTTAAAGAAGGGAAAACTTCATTCACCATACTTTGTACTAGCTGATATTTCAATTGAAAAAACCGTTCACGCTTAACCTGACCAATTTCAATCACTTGGTCCTTCTTCATACAACATTTTTTATATTTCTTTCCACTGCCACACGGGCAGAGATCATTTCTACCTACTACCACAATAAACACCTCTTACATTTCATACCATCAAGTATACAAGAAAACGTCAGTAAAAAGCACACTATTAATGTTATCATAAAATAAGAAACAATGTCTTGCTATGAAAGTCCCCCACCCTTTTATCGCATTAACGTATTGGGGGCCAGTCCCCCAGCACTTTAACGCGACGGGGGACTGGCCCCCGGTGCGTTAATGCATTAACGTGCATTTGGCTTTTTCCAGTCTTTTTCCTTATTTTAAGTGATAAACGTGTTTAATGGAAGTCAAACTTATGTTTGAATACTTTTCGCCTATTTGGTACATTCTATAATGGCATTATTTTCTTATTCCTCTTTTCCTCCACTTTTTAAACTTTCACATATAAAAATCTATTTAAGATTATTATCTCAGCATAGAAATAATTTTTATTAATTTTGGGACTTGTCACTATTTTTTTGCAAATATGAATAATTTCCAGAGCTTTGACAAATGTCTTTCTCAGAAAGTATTATTGTAGAAGAATAAAAGGAGGTAATAAAGTGTCTGGGATAAATAAACAGAAAATTGTGGAAAGCGTTCCACAAAAAGGCTTCTTTGGACATCCCAAAGGGTTATTCACACTGTTCTTCACTGAATTTTGGGAACGTTTCTCCTATTATGGTATGAGAGCGATCCTTGTTTACTATATGTACTATGAGGTATCCAAAGGCGGCTTGGGGATGGACGAATCAATAGCCCTTGCTATTATGTCCATCTATGGATCTCTTGTATACATGTCCGGTATCATCGGCGGCTGGTTTGCTGACCGTATTTTCGGGACACAGAAGGCTATCTTCTTCGGTGGTATTTTGATTATGCTTGGACATATAGCGTTAGCTATTCCCGGAAATGTCACACTATTCTTTATTTCCATGGTATTAATCGTTCTTGGTACAGGACTTCTTAAACCGAACGTATCCAGCGTTGTGGGTGATATCTATGCAACTGCTGACGAACGTCGTGATGCTGGATTCAGTATCTTCTACATGGGTATCAACCTTGGAGGCTTCCTTGCTCCACTAATTGTTGGTTCTGTAATGGATAAGAGCTTCCATTTAGGATTTAGTTTTGCAGCAATTGGTATGTTTGTTGGTTTAGTCATGTTTGTTTTAACGAAGAAAAAAAATCTTGGTCTTGCAGGTACTTATGTAGCGAATCCACTTGGTCCAGATGAAAAGAAAAAAGTGTTTACACAAATTGGTCTTGGAATCATTATTCTTGTCATCTTGATTGCGGTAGGCATTCCAACTGGTTATCTGACAATTGACAGTTTTATTAACCTTGTTGCAATTCTTGGTATTATCATTCCAACTCTTTATTTCATTGTTATGTACCGCAGTCCAAAAACATCTGCAGAAGAACGTTCACGCGTGATCGCATATATTCCATTGTTCATTGCAGCTGTTATGTTCTGGGCTATTCAGGAGCAGGGTTCAACAATACTTGCTAGCTTTGCTGATAAGCGTACACAATTAAAATTTGCCGGTATGACGATTTCACCAGCTTGGTTCCAATCCCTAAACCCTCTATTTATTATCATTTTGGCACCTGTTTTTGCTGGAATGTGGGTAAAGCTTGGAAACCGCCAGCCATCAATTCCGAAAAAATTTGCTTTAGGTTTATTATTCGCAGGTCTATCATTCGTAGTGATCTTACTGCCTGCCAACTTCGGCGGAACAGATTCATTAGTTAGCCCATTATGGCTTGTATTAAGTTATTTCATTGTTGTACTTGGGGAATTATGTTTATCTCCGGTTGGTCTTTCTGCAACAACAAAGCTTGCACCTGCAGCCTTCTCTGCTCAAACGATGAGCTTATGGTTCCTAGCAAGCGCTGCTGCACAAGCAATTAACGCACAATTGGTAAAATTCTACTCACCTGAAACAGAAATGGTTTACTTTGGTGCAATCGGAGGAGCATCAATCGTTCTAAGTATCATCCTCTTTGCCATTTCACCTAAGATCCAAAGCTTAATGAAGGGCGTAAAATAAGAATTGTTTCAATATTTAACCTGCTTTGTAAATTCCCAAAGCAGGTTTTTTGATGCTTTAACGTGATGGGGGACTGTCCCCCATCACGTTAAAGCGCCGGGGGCCTGACCCCCGACGCTTTAACGCATATCAGTGTTTTTTGAACATACAAATGAATCTAACGTACGCTAAGATTTTACTGAAGATTCGGCAAAAACCCCTTGATTGAGTTGGCGCCGCATTATATTATTGTAGGATATAAATATTTCTATAAAAGCGTGTTTTCTTTCACATCCAATACAATATGGAAATAATCTATAGTATAGTCAAAATAGTCAAGAGTGTTCTTAGTAATTAAGTTTTATTTTATAGTTAAATAAAATCATGTTAATAAATAAATGGAGGCTTTGACCTCCTATCAAAAAGAAGGGAGATGTAGCACCGTGAAACAAGCCTTGAAACAGATTGAGAACGACATTTTTGCTGTGTTTGATCATCTCCACGGTCATCCAGAAATTAGTTGGGAAGAGGTTCAGACAACGCAATTTATAAAAAAGCAACTTGAAAAGGAAGGATTCCGTGTACAAACCTTTGATGATTGTACTGGAGTCGTTGGTGAAATTGGTGAAGGAGATTTCACTGTCGCGTTGAGGGCTGATATGGATGCTCT
Source organism: Niallia oryzisoli (assembly GCF_036670025.1). Taxonomy (NCBI): domain Bacteria; kingdom Bacillati; phylum Bacillota; class Bacilli; order Caryophanales; family Bacillaceae; genus Niallia; species Niallia oryzisoli. The sequence continues at coordinate 5,303,626 of NZ_CP137640.1, forward strand.
TTGGCAAGAAAAGGACGGCAAGTGGCAAGCGGTTCACTCCTGCGGTCATGATTCGCATTCAACGATGGCACTCGGGGTCGTGAAATTGTTCAATCAGATGGGCTTCAAGCCGCCTGGTAAACTGAAGGTTATTTTTCAACCAGCAGAGGAAAAGGGTGCAGGCGCTTTGAAAATGCTCGAGAAAAAAGTGCTGGATGACGTGGACTACCTATATGGAGTCCATCTCCGCCCGATTCAGGAGCTGCGAAGCGGCTATGCCTCCCCTGCCATTTGCCATGGCGCCTCACAGTTTGTGACCGGCGAAATTAAAGGGGTTTCAGCCCATGGGGCACGCCCTCATCTTGGCATAAATGTTATTGAAGTTGGCGGCAGCCTGATTCAGGAGGTAAGCAAAATCCATGTCGACCCCCAGGTACCTGCATCGATAAAAGTGACGGCGTTTCATGCCGGCGGACCGAGCGGGAACGTCATCCCGGATCACGCTGAGTTTGCGCTCGATTTACGGGCACAGACGAACGATGTAATGAACCAATTAGAATACAAACTGACACAGCTTATTGAAGGCCTTTCTGCTATTTACGACACGGAAATAAAGTTAAAGGCAGAAATTAAGCTGCCGGCAGCTCAGGTTAATCCTGAAGCCCAGAAGATTATGCAAAGTGCTATTGTGGAAGTGTTGGGACAAGAATACTGCGCACCCCCTGTCCTTACATCGGGCGGCGAGGATTTTCACTTCTATTCTCTTATGAAAGAAGATTTGAAATCTACGATGCTTGGATTAGGCTGCGACCTGAAGCCCGGACTGCATCACCCGGATATGACGTTTAACAGGGAAGATATCTTAAATGGGGTTCTCATTTTGGCAGCGACAATTATGAAAACGTTTGAACATGGGAAGTAATAGTGTATGATTTTGTCCTGTGATTTAGGGGACATGTTTTATAAAAGATACCACGGAGGCAGAGTATGAAGCTGGATCGAGTTGTACTAAGGCATTTACAAATGGAACAAAAATCACCTTTCTCCACAAGCTATGGGACGTTTACGACAAAGGACTTTATTTTGGTCGAGGCCATTGATGAAGACGGCGTCACAGGCTGGGGAGAGGGTGTTGCGTTTCATGTTCCATGGTATACAGAAGAAACAGTGAAGACAAGCTGGCATATGCTCGAGGACTTCCTATTACCTCTCGCCTTCGAATCCCCGTTTGACCATCCGGACGACCTGAATCAACGCTTTTCTTTTATCAGAAAAAATAACATGGCAAAGGCTGCGATTGAAGGTGCGGTATGGGATCTTTATTCGAAAAAGCAGGGTATATCGCTTAGCCAAGCCCTCGGCGGGAAAAAGAAAAGCATCGAGGTCGGGATTGCCATCGGGATTCAAAAGACTACGGATGATCTGCTGCGTATTATTGATAAGTATGCAACCGAAGGCTACCGCCGCATGAAGGTCAAAATTAAACCAGGTTTAGATGTGGAGTTAATTGACGCCATTCGGGAGAGGTTCCCGACGATTCCCTTAATGGCTGATGCGAACTCAGCTTATACGCTGGCTGATATCGATGTGCTGAAGGAGCTTGATCAATTCGGTCTGATGATGATTGAGCAGCCGCTAGGGTCGGATGATATTATTGATCATGCGACACTTCAGGAGCAGATTCGAACACCGATTTGTTTGGACGAGAGTATTTTGTCCGTGGAGGATACTCGAAAGGCACTTGCACTCGGCAGCTGTAAAGTGATTAACGTGAAGATTGGCCGCGTTGGCGGATTATCCGAGGCGGTTAAGATTCATGATTTATGTAAGGCGCAGAATGTTCCCGTTTGGTGCGGCGGCATGCTTGAAGCTGGTGTGGGACGGGCACATAATATTGCGATTACTTCACTGGAGAACTTTACGATGCCTGGCGATACAGCCGGCTCCTCCCATTATTGGGAACGAGATATCATTGATCCGGAAGTTGAGGTTAAGAATGGATTGATTACGGTGCCCGATGGTCCGGGGATTGGTTATGAGGTTAATCGGAAGATGGTTGATTATTATACGGTTGACGCGAAGACGTATCGCCGGCGGTAGGAAGGCTGTTTATTAAAATTGGTTTTGGTTGTTGTATAGAGGATTCTGCATAGTTAGATTAAACATTCCCGGATAGTGACGGGAATGTTTTTATTTATTAGATATGTAGCTTTTTGAGGAACTACTTCTTGATTACCTTTTTTCAATTTTTTATTCCCTGGCATAATCAATAATTCCATAGCGACCACTTACTCACCATTCTTAGATTCTCGGGCACCTCAAGTTTTCATTGTGCCCTTACTTACGTTTTACTCCTCCTCATGGGTACTATAAATCCCTAATAGTGACCATTATTACGGATTTTCCCTCCCATCCGGCACTATCGATCTCCCTTAGTGACCGCTGATCCTATTTTCTCCTCTTCTTGGGCACTATCAATCTCTCTTAGCGAGAACTGATCCTATTTTTCCCCTTCTCGGGCACTATCAATCTCTCTTAGCGACCGACCACTGATCCTATTTTTCCCTTTCTCGGGCATTAACAGCCATATCAGCCTATAACTAAATTTTCATTAAATCGATACACCAAAAAAGCACCCGCACAATCACGGATGCTCCTCCATCAAATCCCTCTCGAATGCCACTTCCAAGCACTCGCAATAATATCCTCCAAAGAAAACTCCGCCTTCCAGCCAAGCTCGTTGAAGATTTTCTCTGAAGACGCCACAAGCCTTGCTGGGTCTCCTTCTCTGCGATCCGCCATGATGACATTTGCTGATCTGCCGGTTGCCTTTTCACAGGTTTCAATGACCTCTCTTACAGAATAGCCTAAACCGTTGCCGAGGTTATAAACTGCAGTAGATTTTTTACCTGACAGTAAAGCTTCCAGTGCTAAAATATGTGCCTTGGCCAAATCGGTCACATGAATATAATCGCGGATACATGTTCCGTCTGGTGTGTCATAATCACTACCAAACACAGAGATGCTTTCCCGCTCCCCTAACAACTGCTCTAGGACAATCGGAATTAAATGTGTTTCCGGATGATGCTTTTCGCCGATTTCCCCAGTCTCGTAGGCACCTGCTGCATTAAAATAGCGCAGCACAACATACTGAAATCCGTACGCCCGCGCATAATCAGCTAAAACTTGTTCAACCATTAGCTTGGAACGTCCGTACGGGTTAATCGGATTAGTCTGGGTTTCTTCCGTAATAATCTCAACATCAGGAATCCCATACGTGGCCGCTGTTGAAGAAAAAATAAAATTTTTCACATCGTATTTCTTCATGGCTTCAATCAATGTCAAGGTTGCTGCTACATTGTTCTGATAATACTTCATCGGTTCAGCCACCGATTCACCGACAAGGCTGTAAGCCGCAAAATGCATAACCGCATCAATATTATATGTAGAAAAAACGGAATCCAAATCCTCAGAATTTCCTAAGTCACCCTCAACAAAAACAGCTTTCTCATCCACTGCCCATCTATGACCTGTTGATAGATTATCGAGAACCACGACTTCCTTTTCTTTTACTAGTTCTTTTACCAAATGACTGCCGATATAACCAGCTCCACCGACGACTAAAATCATGGAGACATCTCCTTTTAATAAAATCAAAGATAGAACTATTATAGTGCTTTCTGCTCCTACCGTAAAATTAGGTGAATTATTCAACCAAATATTCATGAGGATTGTCAGATTATGAACTATGCCCCTTTGTTCCAGAAGTTACCGTATCATTGTCAGACTAAAAGTACTAGTATTAAAGTATAAAATTGGTTTTCAGTAAAGATTATTGCGATACCTCTGCCTGATGATTTCTTTTATATTAAAAAGAAGTCTTTTTGCGTTATTTCATATTTCATTTTCTACTATTCCAATAAAAGAGGGGCAAAAATTTATGACCTATCATTCAAAAACGAAATCCCTATTTTGGGGAGGTTGTTTGGCAGCGAAAAAATCGGTTATTCCATTACAGAGCTTTGTCTGTCGATAAATTACTTAATCATCATTATCGCCGCCTGAATCACTGCCGCTGGAGGAATCTCCACTGTTTGATTCCTGATTATTTTCATCGTCTTGATCACGGTCATCATAGTGGTTGCTTCTATGGGATTCTCTTTTTACCCCTCTGCGTTCAGATGGAAAAACAATAATCGCTAATACGACTGCCACAATCCCCATTCCTTCATGATCTGTAATCATGAGGACAATCCCAAGTAAGGCAAGAAGGACACTAAATATCTTTAGCAATATCTTTGTCATATAAGTTTTCCACCCCTAAACATTTTTTTATAGATATTCAGCATCACTCGTTTTTATTCATAGTACTTTGTTCCTGATAAAGAACTTTTTTAACAAAATTCGTTTCATTTAAGATATAATAATAGAAACTTTCGAAAATTTGAATACTTAAGGAGAGTTTGTTATGCCTTTAATAGAAATGAAAGAAGTCTTCACCCCTCTTAAACTAGTGGGTATTAAATTCTTTAAATCAAGTAATGGAACTTATTATATTAAATTTTGGAATCGTTCGAGGAGAAAATTATTTAGTTAGTAGTCTCAGGGCCAGTACACTAAACATGCTGGAGAATGAACCAATATCCTATAATGCAAGATGCCGCAGTATTCTCCGGCATCTTTTTTTGTACATATATTCTAATCTGATTAGTTGTTCAGGGGAATCTTAGCCAATGGTAAAATGAATCCATGAGCCTTTTTCTATCATGTTTATAGGATAGTTAGTAAAATAACAAAAAAAGGCTTGAAAGGTTGAATGGTTCATAATGAATGCTATGAAAATATACTTAATTCTATTCGGATTAATGATTGTCTGGGGCTTTAACGTCTCCATGGTGAAAACGATCGTAGAAAACTGGTCTCCTATCACAATTACGTCTTTGCGAATTTTTACCGCATCATTAACGGTATTTATTATGCTCGGTGTTACACGAAAGGTCCGCCTGCCAAGAGGAAAAGAATGGCTATACATTGCTTCAGGCTCGATTTTTAGTGTCATCCTCCACCATTTCTTTTTAGCCAGCGGATTGTCGAAAACAACCGCTGCTAATGCTGGATTGATTCTTGGGATGGGACCGCTGTTAACCGTTGTTTTATCAATGATCTTTTTGAAAAAAAGACCCTCAATGCTGACTCTTTTAGGATTTTTCCTTGGAGGGGTCGGGGTTTCTGTTACCGTATTATTTGGGACTGGAACAATCAGTTCGATCAATCTAGGGGATTTTGATATCTTTCTAGCAATTTTAGTGCAGGCCATTAGTTTTCTCATTATCAATAAAGCTTCTAAAACAATGAACCCGGTACTGTTTACCGGCTATATGTTATTCTTTGGTTCGATCATTCTCTTTCTTATCAGCTTAGGACTCGAACCAAATGGCTTAGCAACGATTCCAAACGGGGAACCATCAGTATGGATCGTGTTCATGCTTTCAGCCATATTCGGAACCGGTGTCGGGCATGCGGTTTACAACTATTGCATTAGCCAGGTAGGACCACGGAAGCTTCGATATTCTTAAACCTAAATACCTTCTTCTCCGTATTAGGTGCGGCCCTATTCCTGAACGAAGCCATCGTACCAGCTCACTATGCGGGATTAGTTCTCATCGTCTCAGGAGTGCTCCTTGGTTCAGGAACATTAGAAGCCTTGATTATACAACGGAAAAATAAACACATGCAGGCATAAGCAAAATGGTGTCAGGCAACGTAAAAGACAAAATGCCTTAAATTGTCTTTTTCAGTGCCTGACTCTTTTTGGATATTTTATCCAAACCTTTGATATACCCTGTCTTGCTGGTGCATAATAGTTTAAGGTGAATTTTTTTTAAGGAGGACATTGATTGTAGGAATTTTATACTGGAGATGATGGAGATGAAATCAACGCCTATATCCAGCCGCGAACGGATTGTGACGATTGACATTATCCGGGGTTTTGCGCTGCTCGGCATTTTTCTGGTCAATATGCCTGCCTTTCATTCCCCGGCCTTTTTGGTCCGCAGTCCCGACTATACCGGCTTGGACCAATGGCTTGACCTGCTGTTTCAAATGTTTGTCCAAACAAAGTTTTATACGATATTTTCTTTCTTATTCGGCTTAGGATTTTACATATTTATGAGCCGTGCAGAGCAAAAGGGGCTAAAGATCAACAGACTGTTTTTAAGGCGGCTGTTTGCACTCTTACTATTTGGCGCGCTCCATCTTGTTTTCCTTTGGTTCGGCGACATTCTTCATACTTACGCGCTTACCGGCTTCCTGCTGCTGCTTTTTTATAAAAGAAAACCAAAGACGCTTTTGATTTGGGCCTTTAGTTTATTATTAGTTTTTCATGCTATGGTTTCCGCTCAATTTCTGGTTCCTGCCTCTAAGCTGGAAGCCTTTACGACGGAGTCAAGTCAAGAGGATGCGGGCAAGTTAGCAGAATACGTGGATATGTATGAAAACGCAACGTATATTGAATGGGTCTCTTACCGCCTGCAAACTGAAATGGGAATGATTTTAGCGAATATTCCCTTTACCATTATCACTGTTCTGGCGATGTTTTTATTCGGTTTGTATGCTGGAAAAATCGGCGTGTTCAAGCCGGATTCACCGCATCTGTCAATGATTAAAAAGATTTGGTTGACGACGCTTGTTTTAAGCATTCCGCTTGTTGCTTTATTGGCTATCTATAAATTGAATATCATTGATGTGGGAGTTTATCAGCAAAATGCCGTCTACTTATTCACCAGTCTCAGTGGTATAACCCTGTGTTTCTTCTATATGTCATCATTGACATTGCTGCTGCGCCGCGATTTTTGGCAAAAGCTGCTCCGTCCGCTTGGCTACACCGGGCAAATGGCATTAACCAATTATCTTTTACAGACCTTCATCTCGGTGGGCATTTTCCTTGGCTTAAATTATTACGGGAAAGTCAGTCTTGCTGAAGGAACACTTATTTGTTTAGTGACTTATGCCGGGCAAACCCTGTTTAGCTACTACTGGATGCGAAACTTTCGCTTCGGTCCGTTTGAATGGCTGTGGCGGACAATGACGTATGGGTATATCCAGCCGATGAAAAAGGAGGAAAGGTTAGCGGGTTGAACGGATAGACTGTGGTCATAGAAATTCTGCCCTCTTCTGGTAACATATGGTGTAATTATAAGAATAGTAAGTATTGTTTTTTACGGAGGGAAATCATGAATGAAACTCTCAAGACTAAAGTCATGAGTTTCAGGGTTGATGCTATCGCATATTGACCCTAGTGGCTAGGTACTGGAAGTGTCAGTTCTTACACTTTGATGTGGGGACTGGTACTTTTTTTATTTTTTACTGGAAAAAAGTATTAAAAGGTTTGAATTTTTGGAGGTAAATGTAAAAGTACGGATATGTATTTCAAAACCGCGGATATCGTCCAAAAAGGCGCGGATAAGTACCCAAAAAGCGCGGATATATTTTACGAGCAGAAATCCGGCTTACTGTTACCCACTTAAACTAGCTATTAGTCTTGTATTTAGCCATCGTTTCTTCCATTATCCATAGATTAACATCTATATATTAGCCTCTTTAACTACAGTATTATGCAATCCCACTAACCCCTGCCAAAATCCCCAAAGAAAAATGACCTTTTTCCAGACTCCCTGCCCCTAATTTTGTGGAATATCAAAGCATATTTCATCCCACGCGCAGAATAGGATAGAGTTGGGGCTTTGTTTTGCAGCTGTCTGACTCCTTATCCGTCCTCTCCAAAAATGTGTCCAATTGCCCTAATTATGCAGAGGTGAAGACAATGAAAAAACAGCGCGGATTTGTCATGTTACTGGTTTTATTTTTCATGTTAGCCGGTTGTTCCGACAAGGAAACTTCAAGCGAGGAACCGGAAACCGAAGAGGCAACTAAGGAGAACGTTCAGGACCAAGGAGCAGCGAATGACCCCGATCCACCAAAAGAAACAACACCTAACGATGAAGGTCCTAAGCAAACCATTCCGAAAACGGAAAACCCTAAAGGAGATACCCCGACTGTAGGAGGAGGCAAACCAGCAGCACCACCTTCTTCCGAAACAGAAACCGAAACTGTACCCGTAACGGAGGATCCCGCCGTTCCTGCTACCATCCCTTCTGCAGCTCCTCAAGAAGGTCCTACAGAACTAGAAGAGCAGCAAATGACCATGCTGATGGATGAATATATGGCCAACTATCTGCTGGCTGTGAACGAGGGTGCCTTCATTTATATCATGCATTTAATTGACCCAGCTAGTGCCTTTTACAATGAACAAGTGGATTATGTTCTGGAGACCTATAACCGGAATATTAAGGAGACGTTACTCTATTACGAGATTAGCAGCATCACGCCGGTGGGAGAGGATACGTATCATATTACGGTACAGGAATCGTTCGGTGTTTATTTTGGGAATGAGGATCGAGAACAAGTGATGGATTTTGAAAATGTCTATACGGTTAAAAAGTTCCAATATGGAGTGTTTTTGATTACGGACCTGCAGGTAACATCTAAAATCTGACCAGAGCCAGCTTGATAGGTTCCGAAGGATTCACAGCCTCGTTGCGAAGTCGTTCGCAACAGGGTTCCGAAACCTTCGCAACCTCTCAATTCCCCATAAAAAAAGGGAGATTCCTCATGATGATGAAGAATCTCCCTTTTACTATTAGCGATTAACTAAATACAGAAGTAAATGCTTCATTTAACTGACGGCGGTGATAAAAAATACCTTGGCCAAGCTTGTCTTCTGTCCAAGTAATCGTTGGGAAGTCAGAATACACAGCATATCCTCCAGTGTACACTTCGTTACGGTTTCCGGATGGGTCAAAGAAGTAGATTGTTTGACCTCTTGTTACACCATGACGAGTAGGTGTTACGTCAATTTCAACCTCATTACGGGAAAGAATATCGGAAGCTCTTAAAATATCATGCCAGCTTTCTAAGTACCAGCCTGCGTGGTGGATTTTTCCTACAGGTCCTTTAATTAACGCAATATCGTGTCCAGTCATGGTTGTTGTGAGCCAAGTGGCAATTAAATCTTCACCATCAACGGTAACGATTTTTTCTGTTTCTACAAAGCCTAGTACCTCTTTGAATAGTCTCTTTGTATTGACTACATCATCACCTGATAATAAGGCATGGTCAAGGCGGTGCGGTGCAATTCCTCTTAGTCCATCTGGCCATGGATGTGGATTCAATGTTCCAGTTGGAACGCCTACATATTCAATATCATGATAGAATTCGATTTTATGTCCTGTTGGAACAAGAACACGGATTGCCTGTCCTTCACCAATACGGGATTTATTTGACACACGTTCAACTGTGCAGCCAAAGTCAGTAATTTTCTTTTCTAATGTATCTAAAACATCGTTGTTTGTTACTTTAAATGCCATGTGATCCATACCAGCAGAATCAGATTTTTCTAAAATAACGCTGTGATGATCCCATTCGTCCCAGGCTTTTAGATAAACTCTGTTTTCGTCACGGCCTGTAATGTCAAGACCTAGAACATTCGTATAGTAATCAACTGATTTTTCAAAGTCATGAACTCGTAGCTGGATACGTCCCAATCTTTCAATTCCGTTAAAATTCATCATCGTTTAACTCGCCCCTTTTTTCATTACTAGAATTCGTTCATTTCACAGGTGTTCTACAAAACTATTACTGTTCAATCCTTCATTGATAAAAAGGCGATCCTCCCAAATGCACCTGATTTATCAATGGTTCCCCCGGAACTACCATCATTCATATAACATCTATGAAATTAATATTTACAAATAAATGATAACGCTCTCAGACTTTGTAAACAATGACACGACATGTCTGAAAAAATGATTTAATTCGACACTAACTGTTGTTTTTTTAACTATCTTACAATATTTATAGACAAATACCCGCACAACCGACATTTATATTTCCTCTTTCAAGAAAAAATAAAAGGACGAAAAAGAGCCATCAATGAATGATGACTCTTTTTCTAATCCATAAGCTGTTTTCAGTTAACTAAAAACAATTAATTATTGTGCTTTTACAAATTCAGCTGATTTTACGCCTGCTTGACGGCCGAAGACGATGATTTCACCTACAGAGTTACCGCCAATACGGTTCTGACCGTGTAATCCGCCTGTTACTTCACCAGCTGCGAATAGACCAGGAATTGGTTGTCCATCTTTATTTAGCACTTCTGTATTCGTGTTGATAACGACCCCGCCCATTGTGTAGTGAATTCCAGGGCCGATTTTGATAGCGTAGTATGGAGCACCGGTTAAAGCGTTGTCCATTGCTGTTGTTCTGCCAAACTCTGCATCGTTTTTATTTGTTACTGCATTGTTCCAAGTATCAAGCGTTGTTTTTAAATCTGCTGCTGGAACACCCATTTTTTCTGCAAGTGCTTCAATTGTATCGCCTTGTACAGTAAAGCCCATTTTCTCGTATTGTTCAATCGCTTTTGCACGAGACTTTACGCCGGAATCAAATACCAGCCAAGCATTTTTTTCTGGAAGTGCATTAATAGCAGCAGTCACATTATCGCGGGTATCCATTTCGTTATGGAATCTTTTGCCTTCTGCATTAACAAGAATCGCACCCTCACCGCGAACCACTTCACCAATTAAGTAAGATTTTTCCTGCTGTACAGTTGGGTGAACTTGGATTTGATCCATATCAACAGTTGTACCGCCTAATTTTTCAATCATTGAAATTCCGTCGCCAGTGCTGCCTTCTTGGTTTGTTGTTACATAACCAGCTAGGTCAGGTCTTACTTTCTCGATCATGTCAAAGTTCGCTCCGAAACCGCCAGTTGCTACAATAACAGCCTTTGAAGTAATCGTTTTTTCATCTGTTCCGTTGAAAACAACTTTAACGCCGTTTACTTTGCCGTCTTTTTCGGTAATTTCTTTTACATCAGCATTAACAAAAAGAGGAATTTGCTGCTCTTGTACATTTGTTACCAAACCTTTTACAAGGTATTGTCCGACAGCCGATCCGTCTTCAGGACGGTGTGTACGCTCTACGCTCATACCGCCTGTAATCGTGATATTGTTCAGACGAATGCCAATAGAGTCTAACCAATCGATGGCAGCGGCGGAATTATCCACGAAGAAGCGAAGCATTTCTGGATTATTTGTTCCTTTTCCGCCTTTTAATGTCTCTTCATAAAACTTATCGTTGCTATCTTGAATGCCTTGCTCTGTTTGGAACTTTGTTTGAGAGGCGTTCATACCAGATGATGATTTGGATGTGTTTCCACCAGCAATCGGCATTTTTTCTAAAATAACCGGGTTCATACCGGCTGCCTTTGCTTCAAGCGCAGCAGTCATACCGGCACCACCAGCACCGATAATAACGATATCATAGTTATCTTTAAGCTCTTCGTAAGGAGTATAGCTGCCTTCTTCTGAAGCACCTGATACCGCTTCTTCTTCTTTATTAGCTGCTTCTTCTTTTTTTTCTTCTTTCGGATTTTCCTTTTGCGGCGCACTCGCATTGTTGCTTCCACAGCCCGCTGCAATCAGCATGAATATACTCAAGAAGAGTACAAAAAATATGCTTTTTTTCTTCATTGTTTTCATCTCCCATTATGTGAATCTCTGCACATATGTTAATGCTCTATCATTTTACAAATTTTTATTACGTACAGCTATATAAAACTCATTTATTAAAAAAGTTGTCATAAAGCTTTGGACATTACTCGAATTTAAATCTATCGAATAATACTTTTATCACAATATCTAACATTTCGTTCATCATTTTTATAAAAACATTTAAAGAATAAATCATTCATGAATATGAACTAGATTTATTGCATAACCGAAAAACCTGCTCTCTCATTCGATGTTCAACCTGTCATAATAGTCATTTATATGCCTCTTTTTAGAATAATTTTAACAATAGAAATATTATTCTAAAGGTATAATCTTGCACCTATGGGCTATATGATAGTAGTACGTTGACTATCTTGGATTGGAGGCTGGATTCATGACCTTAGCCGAAGTTTTGCAAAAGCGTACGATCCTTCAACAATATAAAAGCTGGTATGTTTTGGACAGCGATTTCTCTTGGAATATTCGTTCTGTCTATCATGAAATTTTTGCCCATTTAGATAACGTTTTTCACATTCCTGTTGTTTTTTGTTCGATTCGGGAAGCGAATCAGATCATCAGCGATTTAGGCGATGATGAGGATGAATATTTGCGTTTTGCCGCGGGAATTTATTGGAGGGAGCTAGGGATCGTCTTTATTTTTCAATACGAGGAATACGAAACCTTGATTGAAACTCTTTTCCATGAATACCGTCATGTGATGCAGGATATTGACCCAGACTTCCGGCATCATTTCGAGACCGATAAAAAATTGCCTTATAAGGAACGCATAACGGAAATCGATGCCTTTCAGTTTGCAAAGGAAAAAACGGATACGTATTTCAGGACCCTTTATGAGAGGGAAAATGTGGTTTAGTATGACTTATTTATTATATTAATATAACAAAAGAGAAAGATCATTTTCGATCTTTCTCTTTTTTGTATGTGTATAAAATAGTGTGGATCTTTTTATTGAAGATTACTTACCCTTTGTTACATTGCTACTGAAAAAACAAATTGCTCTGGCTTTTGAGCCTCTAATTTATGAAGCTCTGAGAAGTATTTTTTATACTCAACGATTGATAATTCGCCATAAATATAGCTTTTTTGCAGATAATCTAATAATTCATTGACATGTAATGGGTTACGCTTTTTCACCGATTCAAAACGCTTAGTTAATTCTTCTAACATGATTCATCCACTCATTTCATTTATTATTTTATCACCTTGCTTATGTTGGATTTAGTATAACACGTTAAACCCATTGTGTTTTATTATAAAAATTTTCAAACTAACGACATTTTTCTACAAAAACTTTGTCGAAGCAGGGGGAGGTTCTTATGCTTCTGAAAAAGCGGAGGGACGGTTCTCTTGCTTCCAAAAAAGGAAGCAAGAGAACCGTCCCTCTGCATTCTTTAATTTTTTTCTGTTGATAAGGATAGTGCTTTTTTTCCTAGCAGCATGCTTCCTGTGAGGAGAGCGCTGATTGCCAGGATGACGAGGATGATGAATACGGTGTGCAGACTTTCGGCTAATGCATGTCCGTAAAGTTCGTCGCTCAGCCATAGTCCGGATACGGCGATTCCGATGGCTTGGCCGAGGTTTCGCAGTAAGTTAAAGGCGCCCATAGCTGCTCCGCGGAGCTTCCATTCTACTGCTGATTGAACCGCTACTGTAAAGGCAGTGAGGGCCAATCCAAAGCCCAATCCAAGAATGGCTGTGATGACCATCATGAACGCAATGGTCGTTTGATCATTCATGAAAATTAAACCAAATGTTCCCAAGAACACGATAGAAATACCTGTTACGGCAATTTTTCCAATCGGTGTTTTGGCCAGCCATCGCCCTGAAATCATCGCTCCCAGCGGCCAGGTTATCGACATCGGCAGCATGGAAATACCGGAAACAGTCGCATTTAGGTTGTTCACACCTTGAACCCATAGAGGGATATAAAACGTAACAGTTACTAGAATAAAACCGAATAGAAAACCGGCTGTATTAGCAACGGAAATAAATTTATTTTTAAATAACGATAACGGCAGCATTGGCTCTTTTGAATTTTTTTCAATCCAGAAAAAGAGGCCCATTCCAACAACGGCAACCGCCAGCAGCAACAGGATACTGCTTGTTAGTGCTTTCTGCTCTTTCAATAACGTTAATGCATAGAGAAACGAGGTCATACTGACGGCAAAGGTAAAAATGCCCGGGTAATCAATGATTTGCTTTTTCTTTTCCAGATTCTCCTGTAAGGATACCCATAGCAGAATCAAGGAAACAATACCAAACGGAAGATTCATAAAGAATATCCAGTGCCAGGAAATGTAATCAACAATAAAGCCTCCAGCCAGCGGCCCGATGATTCCGGAAATACCCCAGACAGCACTGATCATCCCTTGAATCTTTGCCCGCTGTTCAAAGGCAAACACATCACCGATAATTGTAAAGGGGATGGTGGTCAAGGCACCTGCTCCTATTCCCTGAATCATACGGAACCAGACAAGCTGCTCCATTGTCTGTGCCAGACCTGATAACATTGAACCCACGACAAAAATAAGAACGCCAAGTGTAAACATCAGCTTTCTTCCATATAAGTCAGCCATTTTTCCAAAAATAGGCGTTCCAATTACCATCGCTAATAAATAGACAGATATCACCCATGTATAAAGCTCACTGCCCCCTAAATCCTCCACAATCACCGGCATAGCCGTACTCACAATCGTTCCCTCAATCGCCGTAAGAAACGTTGCAATCAACAACGCCCAAATAACCGACTTTTGATTCGTCTCCTTTTTCATGAAAATCCTCCTTTAGGAAGCAAAGGGACGGTTCTTCTACTTCCAGCTAGTATGTGTCATGTGTCGCAGCCTATATATCCGCCTCTGGCTTTTTGCTGCGCTTGTCTTGTGCTTCCTGTTCATATATCTCAATCGGTAATCCATCCGGGTCAGCAAAAAATGTGAATTTTTTTCGCGTATAGGGGTCTATCCTAATCTTTTCCACTTCTACCTTTTGCTCCGTTAAATAGCTAACCTCCTCCTCTATATCCTCGACGGCAAACGCAAGATGGCGTAATCCCGCTGCCTCCGGGTAACTCGGTCGTTTCGGCGGGTTGGAAAATGAAAACAACTCAATCTGGTAGTGGCCGTTCACCTCAAGATCCAATTTATAGGAATCCCTTTCTTCCCGGTAGACCTCCCTGATTGGAGTCAACCCAAGAATCCTTATGTAGAAGTCTTTTGATTTCTCATAGTTTGAACAAATGATCGCAACATGGTGGATGTTTAGTAATTTCATCGCTCTTCTTGCCTTTCTTGAAAATGAGTTACAAGGAGAATAGTATCATATTTCGATCTATATGAAATGCAAAAAGACCTGTTGGAGAACCTCATTTTTTCGACAAGGATGTTGATTCTCTTTATCGCACAAAAAGAACCTGTAATAAATTACAGATCCTTGTTTGTTCTATCGTTACATTAAGTAATTTTTTAAAGCATCTTGTAAAAAACTATTTGCTTCGAAACCAAAAAGCTAGGCTCAACCTTCATTCACGCCTTCTTTTGGCGTTATCAACGAGTTCAATAAATTCCAGCAGGAGGATGAACGGCCATAGGAGGACGAAGTTGATTTCTTTTAGGATGGTGTTGAGGGTTTGTTCCTTAAAGAACCATAAGATGGTGAAGCCGATTAACAGGTAAAGGGCTATTTGCAGAAGCATCTGATCACCTTCTTAATCCTTTATTGCAGTTTATTCAATTCTGGGTATTTGGTGACAAAAAAATGGGCTTTATTTTTGTTGAGACCCATTTTTATAAAAAAATCCTACAAAACCCCGCTGCAAAAAGTCGGATGGTTCCCGTTGCATCCTGTTATTCTAGTGATATAGGAGGTCATCAAGATGGATTCCCTTAAAAACCTGAACCAAGCGTTAACATATATCGAAGAAAACCTTACTAATGAGATTAATTTAAAGGAGGCTGCTAGGATTGCACTGTGTTCTGAATATCAGTTTAAACGGATGTTTTCCTTTCTTGCCGGTATCCCGCTGTCAGAGTATATCCGCCGCAGACGTCTGACGCTTGCTGCTTTTGAGCTTCGTGATAGCTCCACGAAGGTATTGGATCTGGCTGTGAAATACGGTTATAACTCTGCCGATTCGTTTACCCGTGCGTTTGTTCATTTGCATGGCATTTCCCCGTCAGAAGCAAGAAACAGCGGACATTCTTTGAAGGCTTTTCCGAAAATGAGCTTTCAGTTAACGATAAAAGGAGGAAATGAAATGAACTATCGTATTGTAGAAAAAGAGGCGTTCCGCGTTGTGGGGTTAATGAAACGAGTCCCAATTGTATTTAACGGGGTAAATCCAGAAATCTCTGCCATGTGGCAAAGCTTGGATATGGAAACAATCACGCTGTTAAAGAGCCTTTCAAATGTGGAGCCAATCGGACTGCTGAGTGCCTCTACTAATTTTTCTGAAGACCGGATGGAGGAAAAAGGCGGGCTTGATCATTATATAGGTGTGGCTACAACGGAAGAGTGCCCGAAAGGTATGTCACAACTTGAGGTTTCAGCTTCCACTTGGGCGGTATTTGAGGCCGTCGGGCCGTTTCCTGAAACACTGCAGAATGTATGGGGCCGGATTTATTCTGAATGGCTGCCTTCTGCAAATTATCAGTTAGTGGAAGGACCTGAGATTCTTTGGAATGAATATAAAGATTTAACATTGCCTGAGTATCGAAGTGAAATATGGATTCCGGTTACGAAAAAGTAACACTTGTCTGCTCCATTTAAGGAAAGCAAAAAACAAGCAGTTCCCACTGCTTGTTTTTTTGTTGCTATTCTAAGTAAATTTTCTTTCCTCTTAGCTTCGGGACCGTAATTTGCAGCAAACCGTCTTTGTAGGAGGCTTTGACCGTTTTTTCATTAATCGGCTGCGGAAGTGCAATCGTTCTGCTTGACCGCTGCATCGATTGCTGCCTTCTGATAACGGCACGGTTCTCATCTTCTTCCGTTATGGACTCGGATGATTGAATGGAAATAGTTAAGTAATGATCAATAATATCTATATCAATTTGTTCGCGATTAATTCCCGGAAGCTCAGAGGTAATTCGGTATTCATTTTCTGTTTCGGTGACATCCACGTTGAAAGAAGGAGTAAACAAGAAAGGCTTTTGAAACAGCTCATCCATTTGCTGTAACAATCCTTTGATCGGTTTCTCATTGAAAAAATGAGTTAGAGGCCTCATTAACTCTCCTAACGAAAAATCGCTCTCATTTTTCTTACGCTCAGACATATCGTCATCCCTCCCAGGCAAGAATCTTACCTCTATATCCTATGCAGGTTTAAAGAGGATGTGAAAGAACATTTGCTTTAGTGCTGTAGAGAGGCGGGGGACTGTCCCCCAGTGCTTTAAAGCGCTGGGGGACTGGCCCCCTCTTTGTTACCGTATTAAAGCATTTCACTCTGTTCTCCTGCTAGAAAATTCAAAAAGGAAGCATAAGAACCGTCCCCATGTTTCGTATGATATGGTAGAATAGCTAAATAGTGCTTATTGTGTTGGGAGGAGGCTCTGGTTTGTTAGAATCCCTGTTGTTGAATTTTTTGTTTTTGCTTTTGCCGGTTTTGGCCTTTCTGATTTTTTTTGAGAATCGTGTTCATTATATAAGTAGTCCGATTACGTTGATTCTTGCTGCTTTGTCCATGATCCTTTGTATGACGTTTCCGATTCATTTGGAGAGCGGGTTTATATTTGATTTGCGTTATATTCCCTTTGTCATTCTTTCACTTTTTGGCGGGCATAAATTAACATTGATCGTGTATCTTGCTCTGAATATCTATCGATTTATCATTGGCGGAGACGGAACGGTCGAGTCCTTTCTGTTTTCGACCGCTATATTTCTGATTGTTCCGCTATTCAGCAGGAAGTTCCATCAATTAGAATCACGGAAAAGAATTTATTTGGCTGCAAGCATTTCTCTTACTATCATGCTTATATACTTATCCATTCTTTCAAGGCAGGTTCCTTTAAATCGCGAATATTGGTTACTGGCAATTAATGCTGTATTGACCTATATGATCATGACCGCCATTCTAATGTATTTAATTGAGCAGATTATCTCCAATATGAAAGACCGGGAGGCCTATTTACACTCAGAACGATTACATTTAATCAGTGAATTATCAGCCAGTGTTGCCCATGAGATTCGCAATCCACTGACCGTGACAAACGGATTTTTACAACTATTAAATGAATCAAAGGAAATCCCCCAGAAAGAAAAAGGCTTTATTGAATATTCATTACTGGAGCTGAAGCGTGCAGAGCAAATAGTCAGTGACTTTCTCGCCTTCTCCAGACCACAATCGGAAAACATGGTCTATTCCGATTTTAAAGAGGAAGCCGAGTATACGAAAAACATTTTACTGCCCTATGCCCATATGCATCAGGTCACGATTCAGCTTTCTTTTCAAAATAATTTACGAAAAGAATATGATAGGAATCAAATGCAGCAATGCTTAATTAATTTATGTAAAAATGGAATTGAAGCGATGAAGGAAACAGGCGGCATTTTGATAATCGACGTATCCGAACAGAAGAATCAGATTTTGATCACGATAAAAGACACGGGTATTGGTATGACAGATGAGGAGATTTCTCGTTTAGGCAAGCCTTATTACTCTACGAAAAATCATGGGACAGGCCTCGGTATGCTGATGGTTTACAGTACCATTCATAAAATTAAAGGAAATATTAAAGTAGAAAGTGAAAAAAGGAAAGGAACAACCTTTACGATCACTATTCCGGTTTAATTTTCTATAAAAAAAGCTCCTGCAGTTTGATGCTGCCAAAGGAGCTTTCTTCATTAAATACGGGCATTTTTCAAAATTGAAATCAGCTGGTCACGGTTCGGATAATCGGATTCGGAAAACTGCTGAATGGTTAGATTCACATCATAGGTCACCCTGACAATCGACGTCTGGCAGCTGCCTTCTTGAATATCCAGCAGCGCGTAGGAAGCCTTATCGTTTCCATCAAACGGAAGCCCGACACTGCCAATATTTATAATGCATTTGCCATTTAAATATCGGATGTATGGTCTATGAATATGAGCATAGACATAAACATCTGCCGCCTCTATCATCATCTTCGTTTCCAATGTCTCTTCACTTTCATGAGGAAGAACGATTTCGAAAAGGCTCTCCGGTGTGGCGTGATAGGCATGAATCATTACGCCCTCTACCTCCAGCTTTAATTCTAACGGTAGACCTTGCAGATAATCAATCGCTTCAGCATCCAAATGGGAACAAATCCACTCTCGCTCCTTATTCATCATTTCCAGTGCTTGATCGGGCACCTCTCCCTTGTACACTCCACGAATGACCCATTCATCCGCATTTCCCTTAATTACCTCCGTTTGTAATGAACGGACAAGATCCAATGATCGCTGCGGCTCAGGACCCCGATAACAGATATCTCCTAGACAATAGATTTTATCAACGGCGCGCTCCTTTATATCCTTCAGTACGGCATCAAGTGCATTCGCGTTTCCATGGATATCTGAGATGAAAGCAATCTTCATTCTACCCTCTCCTTTATTTCAAATTATTTTTATTTTATATGAACATATCCGCTTGGACAAACTTATAGACTAGATTTTTGCTTTCATTCAAGTATGATAATCTAGCAAACTCACGTATTTGAAAAAAATTTGATAAATATGGACTGCCCTTTTTAAATACTTGTCCATACCTTTTTTTACTACAAGCATATTTTACTAATAGAGATATAAGAAAGGAGGAAAAGATATGGAAGAAAAAAAGCGTCACCACATTCGCTTTGATAAGGGCAATCTTGCAGGAATGTTTGATGATGATGGAAACATAATTTTGAAGGTAGATAAAGTAATTATCTACGCTGATGATGTGGTTATTATTAAAAAGGACGATGACGATAAACATCATCACCACCATCACCACAAACATCATGGTCATCACCATCATCATGATCATGATCATGATCATGACCGTGATCATAAAGATGATCATCGCGAAAGTAAAAGAAAACCTCTTTTTAAGAGTTATTAATTATAGTCGGCCAGGCATGGAAGATTTCTCTTCTATGCCTTTTACAATTAGATAGTAAAAATAATAGAAAAGACCTAATCTAAGGATTAGGTCTCATTTATTTAGGCTATGTATTTTTAAAATATAGAATGGCTCCGCAGGTAGGATTCGAACCTACGACCGATCGGTTAACAGCCGATAGCTCTACCACTGAGCTACTGCGGAATAATGCTAATTCTGTCTAGCTTCGGCTCCTTGCTTTTCAGCCACTTCGATCCGCTCCCGCAATTCCAAAACCGGGATTTGCATGATCGGCTCTCCACCGTCTCTCAAAGCAGGGCAGTCGCCTACGCATTTCATATAATGGTGGGCCTAAATGGACTCGAACCATCGACCTCACGCTTATCAGGCGTGCGCTCTAACCAGCTGAGCTATAGGCCCATTATTTTATGGAGCGGGTGATGGGAATCGAACCCACGACAACAGCTTGGAAGGCTGTAGTTTTACCACTAAACTACACCCGCAAAGGAACTGGGCTAGCTGGATTCGAACCAACGAATGACGGAGTCAAAGTCCGTTGCCTTACCGCTTGGCTATAGCCCAAAACAAATGGGGCGGCTGATGGGAATCGAACCCACGAATGTCGGAACCACAATCCGATGCGTTAACCACTTCGCCACAGCCGCCATAATGGTGGAGGGGGACGGATTCGAACCGCCGAACCCGAAGGAGCGGATTTACAGTCCGCCGCGTTTAGCCACTTCGCTACCCCTCCGATATATAAAGGCTAAATCTGTTCATAAGAAAAGGTGGCTCAGGACGGAATCGAACCGCCGACACATGGATTTTCAGTCCATTGCTCTACCGACTGAGCTACTGAGCCAACATACAATATTTATTTTAAAAATGGCGGTCCGGACGGGACTCGAACCCGCGACCTCCTGCGTGACAGGCAGGCATTCTAACCAGCTGAACTACCGGACCAGATTGCGGGGACAGGATTTGAACCTGCGACCTTCGGGTTATGAGCCCGACGAGCTACCGGACTGCTCCACCCCGCGATAATAGAAAATATATAATTTGACTGGCGGAGGAAGAGGGATTCGAACCCCCGCGCGGTTTAACCCGCCTGTCGGTTTTCAAGACCGATCCCTTCAGCCGGACTTGGGTATTCCTCCGCTTAGAAAACAGTGGATCTTGTAGGACTCGAACCTACGACCGGACGGTTATGAGCCGTCTGCTCTAACCAGCTGAGCTAAAGATCCAATACATATGGTAGCGGCAGAGGGGATCGAACCCCCGACCTTACGGGTATGAACCGTACGCTCTAGCCAGCTGAGCTACGCCGCCATTGTATTAATCTTATCTATAAAAAATGGTGGAGCCTAGCGGGATCGAACCGCTGACCTCCTGCGTGCAAAGCAGGCGCTCTCCCAGCTGAGCTAAGGCCCCATTTTTATTTGGAAAATTGGATGGTCGGGAAGACAGGATTCGAACCTGCGACCCCTTGGTCCCAAACCAAGTGCTCTACCAAGCTGAGCTACTTCCCGCATATGGCGCGCCCGAAAGGAGTCGAACCCATAACCTTCTGATCCGTAGTCAGACGCTCTATCCAATTGAGCTACGGGCGCATTAATCGTTAGTTAGTTTGCCAAAGCAAAAAACTTTGGTTATTTTACTCTCATAAAAAACCTTGGTGCCGAGGACCGGAATCGAACCGGTACGGTAGTCACCTACCGCAGGATTTTAAGTCCTGTGCGTCTGCCAGTTCCGCCACCCCGGCAAAATCATAAGAGCGGAAGACGGGATTCGAACCCGCGACCCCCACCTTGGCAAGGTGGTGTTCTACCACTGAACTACTTCCGCAAATATATTTAAATGGTGCGGGTGAAGGGAGTCGAACCCCCACGCCTTGCGGCGCTAGATCCTAAGTCTAGTGCGTCTGCCAATTCCGCCACACCCGCATATGGAAAGTTACTTTTACCGAAGCAAAAAACTTTGGTGAGCCATGAAGGACTCGAACCTTCGACCCTCTGATTAAAAGTCAGATGCTCTACCGACTGAGCTAATGGCTCGAACATAGTTTATGTTTATGACATAGCTAGTGGTCTTGTGCGTCAAAAGCCTTTGGCTTTTGTTGCAGTCGCAGTCTCTTCGAGACGGTGCGACACTCTACCGACTGAGCTAATGGCTTAAACAATAAGATGCCGGCCAGAGGACTTGAACCCCCAACCTACTGATTACAAGTCAGTTGCTCTACCAATTGAGCTAGGCCGGCAAATATGGAAGATTATTTTCACTACGTGAAAAAATTATGGTGGAGGATGACGGGCTCGAACCGCCGACCCTCTGCTTGTAAGGCAGATGCTCTCCCAGCTGAGCTAATCCTCCATAATAAAAGAGAGTTATTTCACAGTCGTGAAAAACTTTGGTGACCCCTACGGGATTCGAACCCGTGTTACCGCCGTGAAAGGGCGGTGTCTTAACCGCTTGACCAAGGGGCCATATTAAAAGGTAAGCCTGGCAACGTCCTACTCTCACAGGGGCAAGGCCCCAACTACCATCGGCGCTGAGAAGCTTAACTTCCGTGTTCGGGATGGGAACGGGTGTGACCTTCTCGCCATTGTTACCAGACTATTTTGTTGAAGGATTGTTCCCTCAAAACTAGATAATTGACAAGTTCATTCATTGAATTGTGGTTAAGTCCTCGACCGATTAGTATTTGTCAGCTGCACGTGTCACCACGCTTCCACCTCAAACCTATCAACCTGATCATCTTTCAGGGGTCTTACTAGCTTGACGCTATGGGAAATCTCATCTCGAGGGGGGCTTCATGCTTAGATGCTTTCAGCACTTATCCCTTCCGCACATAGCTACCCAGCGATGCTCTTGGCAGAACAACTGGTACACCAGCGGTGCGTCCATCCCGGTCCTCTCGTACTAAGGACAGCTCCTCTCAAATTTCCTACGCCCACGACGGATAGGGACCGAACTGTCTCACGACGTTCTGAACCCAGCTCGCGTACCGCTTTAATGGGCGAACAGCCCAACCCTTGGGACCGACTACAGCCCCAGGATGCGATGAGCCGACATCGAGGTGCCAAACCTCCCCGTCGATGTGGACTCTTGGGGGAGATAAGCCTGTTATCCCCGGGGTAGCTTTTATCCGTTGAGCGATGGCCCTTCCATGCGGAACCACCGGATCACTAAGCCCGACTTTCGTCCCTGCTCGACTTGTAGGTCTCGCAGTCAAGCTCCCTTGTGCCTTTACACTCTACGAATGATTTCCAACCATTCTGAGGGAACCTTTGGGCGCCTCCGTTACTTTTTAGGAGGCGACCGCCCCAGTCAAACTGCCCACCTGACACTGTCTCCCACCCCGATCAGGGGTGCGGGTTAGAATGTCAATACAGCCAGGGTAGTATCCCACCGACGCCTCCACCGAAGCTGGCGCTCCGGCTTCTCAGGCTCCTACCTATCCTGTACAAGCTGTACCAAAATTCAATATCAGGCTACAGTAAAGCTCCACGGGGTCTTTCCGTCCTGTCGCGGGTAACCTGCATCTTCACAGGTACTATAATTTCACCGAGTCTCTCGTTGAGACAGTGCCCAGATCGTTACGCCTTTCGTGCGGGTCGGAACTTACCCGACAAGGAATTTCGCTACCTTAGGACCGTTATAGTTACGGCCGCCGTTTACTGGGGCTTCAATTCAAAGCTTCGCTTACGCTAACCTCTCCTCTTAACCTTCCAGCACCGGGCAGGCGTCAGCCCCTATACTTCGCCTTGCGGCTTCGCAGAGACCTGTGTTTTTGCTAAACAGTCGCCTGGGCCTATTCACTGCGGCTTTTCAGGGCTATTCACCCTAAAAAGCACCCCTTCTCCCGAAGTTACGGGGTCATTTTGCCGAGTTCCTTAACGAGAGTTCTCTCGCTCACCTTAGGATTCTCTCCTCGCCTACCTGTGTCGGTTTGCGGTACGGGCACCTAATCCTCACTAGAGGCTTTTCTTGGCAGTGTGGAATCAGGAACTTCGGTACTATATTTCCCTCGCCATCACAGCTCAGCCTTCACGCCAACGGGATTTTCCTCGCTGACAGCCTAACTGCTTGGACGCGCTAATCCAGCAGCGCGCTTACCCTATCCTCCTGCGTCCCCCCATCGTTCAAACGGATTTTGGTGGTACAGGAATATCAACCTGTTGTCCATCGCCTACGCTTTTCAGCC
>NZ_CP137640.1:5330000-5912500 GCF_036670025.1 Niallia oryzisoli
GCCGTGGGCTTTCACATCAGACTTAAGAAACCGCCTGCGCGCGCTTTACGCCCAATAATTCCGGACAACGCTTGCCACCTACGTATTACCGCGGCTGCTGGCACGTAGTTAGCCGTGGCTTTCTGGTTAGGTACCGTCAAGGTACGAGCAGTTACTCTCGTACTTGTTCTTCCCTAACAACAGAGTTTTACGATCCGAAAACCTTCATCACTCACGCGGCGTTGCTCCGTCAGACTTTCGTCCATTGCGGAAGATTCCCTACTGCTGCCTCCCGTAGGAGTCTGGGCCGTGTCTCAGTCCCAGTGTGGCCGATCACCCTCTCAGGTCGGCTACGCATCGTCGCCTTGGTGAGCCGTTACCTCACCAACTAGCTAATGCGCCGCGGGCCCATCTGTAAGTGACAGCCGAAGCCGCCTTTCAGCTTTCCTACATGAGTAGAAAAGAATTATCCGGTATTAGCTCCGGTTTCCCGAAGTTATCCCAGTCTTACAGGCAGGTTGCCCACGTGTTACTCACCCGTCCGCCGCTAACTTTTGGGAGCAAGCTCCCGCAAGTTCGCTCGACTTGCATGTATTAGGCACGCCGCCAGCGTTCGTCCTGAGCCAGGATCAAACTCTCCAATAAGATTGTTTGAATAGCTCATATGTTTTTGTTGCCTTTAGACAACTAGAATTAACGTTGACGTTTCTGCTTTGTTTAGTTTTCAAAGAACAATTTTCATTATCGCTTCATCTCAGCGACCTTGATTATTATATCGTGCTAATTTTTCAAAGTCAATATTCTTTTCAAAAAAATCTTATAATTGAATTTGATAATTTTACGCACTTTCTTATCATCCAAAAGACAACAAAACGATTCTAACAAATTAATTCACCGAAGGCAACTTCCTATTTAATATTTCTATTACAATTAGAAAGATGTCTTGTATCAGCGACCTATTTAATATACCAGCTAACTTCATTAAAGTCAACTTCTATCAATAATTTTTCTCTTCTCTTTTTTACACTATAAATATTATATAAAGAAAAAAACCTTACTTTTTCAAAAGCAAGATTTTTATTATACCATCAAACCCCATTGGAATCAATATCATTTTCATAGCATGTTTTCATATTGTTCAAACAAAAGAAAGGTGTCTTTCACCACAGTATAGAATCTAGTATCTCTTTGCGTAAAATCGCACTGGATTCACATTTATTGTGGATATCTGACACTGATGGGATAGCCCATACCGATTCTTTCTATATAATTATTAGCCAATCTGATTGTTTGTAAAAGCTTGATTAATGGCTTCTTCTACTTTTCGTTTATTCATGCGTGACTTCACATATCGTTTCGTCACGTTAATATCCTTATGACCGGCCAGACGGGATACCGTTTCAACATCCACTTTATTATCAATAAGGCGCTGGCAAAAAGTATGGCGAAGCTTTTGCGGGTTTACATCATACTTCTTCAGCATATATTGTACCGCTCTTTCAGTGAGACGTTCACCTGCACTGGAAACAAACACCGCTTCTTCTATCGAATGGGAGTCCAAATAATTTTGCAAGTATCCTCTTGTCTCCAACGATAGTGGTATAACCCTTTTTTCATTCGTTCTTTCTATGTTCAATTCATGATTATTCAAATCAATATGAGAACGATTTAAACTGCATAATTCCGAAACACGGATTCCAGTATGCAGCAGAACGTACACAATCGTTGTATTGCGGAGGTTACCATCTTCTTTTACCTTCCTCAACAACCGGCTGTATTCAAGCGCG
The DNA here is from genome assembly GCF_036670025.1 of Niallia oryzisoli. NCBI lineage: Bacteria > Bacillati > Bacillota > Bacilli > Caryophanales > Bacillaceae > Niallia > Niallia oryzisoli. The sequence goes on from NZ_CP137640.1 coordinate 5,331,767, forward strand.
GACAATGTTTCAATGTCATTCTTTTTTTCTACAGGTTTGATTTCTATCCCAAACGTGAGCTCTGGTTTTTTCAAGAATTTAGCAAAGGTCCGAATTGCGCCAATCGTTTTATCGATCGTTGCCAGGCTTTTTTGCTGTTCTTCCATGTAATCGATATAGGATTGGATATCGGTCTTTTCTAGGTGATTGATATCCCTATTCTTCTCTTGAAGCCATTCTTGATATTTTTCCAATTCCCTCTTATACGTCTTAACTGTATTAGGAGATTTTTTGTGTTCATTTAACCAGAGACAGAAATCAAGAATCAGCGGAATAGCTTCAGTAGAATGTTTTTTCATTTCAATCCTCCTAGTCATTGCTTTATCCTCATTATAACTTATTAGAATATTAGAAATAAATTCACTTCTACGAATTTAATTTTAAATTGAAGTAAAGTTGTTTTGAGATGAACGATATAAGTTTGTATATAGTATTATCTTTTTATACATATATTCAAATATAAGAAGACTAATTTACATTTGATATTATCCTGTCAGAATAATAAAAGAGAGAATCGACATATGCGGACTCTCTCTTTTAATTATGTAAAAATAATTGCAATAAATTTAACTAATCGACGCAAAAATAAACGAATCAGGTTTTTGTGCATTTAATTTATCAAGCTCGGAATAAAACTGTTTGTATTCAACGATGGATAGTTCACCATGTATGTATCTTCTTTGAATATGATCTAGTAATTCATTCACATGTGATGCGTTACGATTCATTACTTTCTCAAAATGATTTTTTAACTCTTCCAACATAGTAATCCACCACTTTCTTTAAATTTTCAAACATTTACTGATGCAGGAAAAAGCATATCATGAAAAAAACTGTTTTTATTATTTTTATAATTTTCAGACTACCGACACGAACTTACAAGATTTTAGCTATGTTTGACACATAAATTTTCTGCATCCTTTTTAAATAAAGACTTTGTCCATTTCTATCATTTCACAAATGTCGTCGAATAGTTGAATTTTCGCGCTATCCATGTAGAAATCCTTCGAAAACTTTTTTAATTTTATAAAGAGGAAGTTTATCTTATAACATTTGAATATTTCCAGTGCAGGAAATAATTAATATTTCTATAGAAACCTAGGAAATTACAGAATTATTAGATTGGGAAATAACGTTGGTAAAATGCTTATTATGCATTAACATTAGCGGAGTCTTATAAACATGTAATAAGGATGATTTTCAGTGGAACAACTTTTACAACTGGAACTTCGCAAAAAGAAGCCGCTTAAAAGAGTTGCGATGTTTTTGATCCCATCTATTCTTGGAATCTTTCTCTTTATGATTCCGATTTCGTATAACGATAATATTACTATTCCAATTGCGGTTTTGTCGGGTTTGGTACAGGAATGGCTGGTCGACTATTTACCAGCAATTATGACGGGGATTATTCTTCTTACTCTAATCGGTACGATTCTCATGAAAACCGTTCGCCCAGAGGTGATGAATCGCAATCCTTTTATAAAATCATTGTTGGACGTGCCTCCTGTATGGTTTGCTGCACGAATTCTTGGCGCTATTTTTGCTGCCTGTGTCCAATTCAAATTGGGGTCGGAAATGATTTGGTCTGAAAATACAGGCGGAATGTTACTAAATAGTCTTCTTCCTGTTCTTTTCTCCGTATTTTTATTTGCCGGCTTGTTTCTTCCGCTCCTATTGGACTTCGGACTTATTGGAACTGCTTCAGATTCCTGAAGCGAAGGCAGCTTCGGAGATACTTGTTGTTGGGTTTGCCGATATGTTCCTGCCTTCTGTTATCGGGGCCGGGATTGAAAGTGAAATGACAAGATTTATTGTTGCATCGGTATCGGTTACGCAGTTGATCTATATGTCCGAGGTTGGCGGACTGCTGCTCGGTTCGAAAATTCCCGTTTCGTTCTGGGAGTTGTTTGTGATTTTCATTCAAAGAACGTTGATTACATTGCCAATAATTACAGCTGTGGCGCATTTTCTTTTTTAAATAATCGATTTAAACACCTTCAGGTTTTGGGGGGTTTTTTGTATGGATGGTTTTAAAGTTTGCCTTGGTGCTATTGATGTATCTTTTAAATTAGCACGTGGGGACGTCTTTTAGATTTGCTTAAGGGACAGGTGCTGTTTATTCGAGGTTGGTTTTGTTCTTTTGAGCAGTTTTATGGGACATTTGAGGTTGCTTTGACTTTTGCTTTGTCTTTTAGAACAGCTCTATGGGCTTGCTTTGATCTTGGTTTTGTCTTTTAGCCTGCTTCTATTAGACAAGTACCTTTGCTTCAATTAAAATTTTGTCCATTAGAACATCTATGAAAGCATATTCCCTTTTCCAAATCAAATTTTAATCCTTTATCACGCTTATGTAGGGCAATCAGGGTATTTTTTTAACTTAAAGCAAAAATATAAAATGAACCCTTTTAAAACAAAAGGAGTGCCAGCCAGACTAGCACCCCTAACCTTTATTCATCATCAACCTCGCCGTCGCCAATCTCATCCTCTTCCTCTACATCTTCCACTTTTTCATCTTCCTCAGGCTTCTCATCATTGCCGCAGCCTGCTAAGGAAAACAGTGAAAAGGCTAGGCAAAACAACATAAAGAACTTTTTCATATGGAAACCTCCTTTATCTTAAGGTTTCCAACCTATATCCGATTATGTAAAAGAAAGTATGCAAACGAATTTGGAATCAAAATAAATAATCGGATAGAGAAAAAAAAGCCGAGACATAATAAAAAATAAAACCTATACATGTTTGAGGAACGAAAATGACAATTGCCTTTTTATTTATCTCATATATAATCATTGGGATAATCTTTTATAAAATGCCAAAACGATTATCCCAACTTGAAGTTTATAGCATTTGGATAAGTGTTTCCTTGGTAACTCTTCTATCTGATGTATTCATAGCCGATATTTTAGATATGTATGACCTATTTAAACCCGGATCTCATGTCTCAGATGTTATTATTGAAGTGACTTTACCAGCTTGTTTTGGAATTCTTTATGTGAATTTTATGCCTGAAAACAAAAGAAAAATGGCTATTTATATATTTTGTTGGACCATCTTCTCTGTCTTATACGAGCAACTATCCAGATATTTCGGTTACGTTCATTATAAGGATTGGAAAGTATGGTATTCATTTTTTTACTATTTATGCGCTTGTCTTTTCATGTGGTGGCATGTTTGGTTTGTTCGAAAAGGGATCAATAAAAATCAATGAAAGGGTAGAGAAATATGTGACTCTCTACCCTTTCATTATTTTACCAGTCGTCATTCTTCCTTACTGCATCCCGCCTTTTTGTGGAAACTCAACTCCCAGCTCGGCCAGCTGCGCTTGTGCTTCTTCTCTTGTAATTGTTCCTGCTCTTTCCTGCTCCATGATCTCTTGTGCCTTTGCCTTAGCTTCTTCATCGAGACCTGAAAACATGTCAGGCATAGTTCCTCTATCCGGCTTCATTCCGCCATCTCCACCGCCAAAACCGCCTGCTCCGGCATGGCGAAATCGGATGGATGGAACATGACGAAAGGACGCTTATTCAAGACTTATACCACCAGATGATGTTGTTTCAATTAAAGCCGGTTACTGTGGTGGATTATGAACGAGAAGTCTTTATTTATCGGTATGGAAATGTGCGGGTTACCTTTGACGGCAATATAAAAACAAGCTTTCGAAACAATGATGTACTGATTCCTGATCTGGCAATGGTAGAAACCAATCCTAATGTTGTGATTCTTGAAGTGAAGTATGATGAATTTTTGCCGGATGTGATTAAGCAATTGCTTCAGGTTGGCGACAGGCGGCGAGGAACGTATTCGAAATACCAGATTAGCAGGATGTATGGATGAAAGAGTTGCGTAGGTCCGGTGAATGTGGAACTTCTCTTCGGATATGCCTGCTTAACACCGTAACACCACAGCCATTCAACAGTAAAACATAATTATTTAGAGGAATTATAGTGGAAACGTTAAATTTTAACGATGTATTTAAATCTAGTTTTCTAGAAAAGACTGCAAGTTTTTCGATTGTAGATACTCTTTTTGGTTTATTAGTCGCATTTGGAATTGGACTATTAATATATCTGGTCTATAAAAAAACATTCTTAGGTGTGATTTACTCTCATACTTTCAATATTTCTTTGATTGTGATGACAATGGCAACAGCGATTATTATTATGGGAATATCCTCGAACGTTCTCTTATCACTTGGGATGGTTGGTGCCCTGTCAATTGTTCGTTTTCGAACACCTATTAAAGATCCATTGGACATTGTTTATATTTTTTGGGGGATCGTCGCGGGGATTTTATGCGGTGCTGACTTTATTTTGTTAGCTGTGATCGGTTCCATTGCGATTGGACTAGTACTGCTATTCTTTATTAACCGGATTACCGTTGAAAATCCTTATCTATTAGTTATTCGGTATAATGAAACATCAATTGAAAACTCTTTAGAGCACGTGATTTCCGGACATGCCAAAAAGCATTCGATTAAATCAAAGTCCGTTATGCCGGGAAATGATTACGAAGTTACCTATGAAGTGCGTGTGAAGGATAACGATATGAGCTTTATCAATAATATCTCTACAATTGACGGAGTAAAATCAGCCATTATGCTAAGTTATGATGGGAACTTTACGGCTTAATAGAGTTTTATTAATTAACAGCCTCGATTGAATGATGAAAAAAAGACAAAAAGAAAGCCAGCAGCTGTTTTCCGTCAGCTGCTGGCTAAGCGCAGTATATAGATATATAGAAGGAAAAGAAATAAACCGATGGGGGAAAATCCCACCAAGCGGGTAAAACAACATAGACAGAGTACTTACTTAAGGTAAAGCATTAAACCGATGGGGGACTGTCCCCCATCCTAGTAAAGCGTTAAATCATTGGGGGACTGTCCCCCACTTTGGTAAAGCGTTAGTCCAGCAGGGTACCCACCTCTTTAAGCTTTGTTTGATCTTGGTCCCGTTGGATTCGCTTGTATATATGAACCGTAATTTTTAATGTTATACGGTTGCTGGTACTTTTTGAAGCATTGTGCCGTTTTGGGCAAAGTTGATGTGCCATGAGAAGGCTTTTTCTATAACATGAGGGGTTTGTCCTCCTCTTGCTAGAGCTTCCTCAAAGTATTCACATAATTGATCACGATACATTGGATGTGCGCAGTTTTCAATGATGCGTTCTACTCTTTCTCTTGGCGCTAATCCACGTAAATCTGCAAATCCTTGCTCTGTCACAATGACATCGACATCATGTTCCGTATGGTCTACATGAGAAACGAATGGTACGATACTTGAAATGTTTCCGCCTTTAGCGATTGATTTTGTAACAAAGATGGCTAAGCGGGCATTTCTTGCAAAGTCACCGGAACCACCAATTCCGTTCATCATTTTAGTTCCTAATACGTGAGTGGAGTTGACATTTCCGTAAATATCTAATTCTAAAGCTGTATTGATTGAAATTAATCCGAGTCGGCGGATGATTTCTGGATGATTCGAAATCTCCTGTGGACGCATCATTAATTTATCGCGATATTTTTCAAAATTATTGAATACCTGCTCCATTTTTCCCTCGGAAAGCGTTAGTGAGCAGCAGGAAGCAAAGTTTACTTTGCCGGCATCGATAAGATCAAACACAGCATCCTGTAATACCTCAGAGTATATCTGTAGGTTTTCAAACTCTGAATCTAACATGCCATGAAGTACAGCGTTTGCCACAGAACCGATTCCTGATTGTAATGGTGCCAGGCTTTCAGTTAAACGTCCTGCTTCAACTTCTGTGCGAAGGAAGCTGATCAAATGTTGGGCCATGATTTTTGTTTCTTCGTCAGGTTGTACAATCGTGGATGGAGAGTCAAGTTGATTTGTAAATACAATTCCTTTCACTTTTTCAGCATCAACCTGAATGCCAATTGTCCCAATGCGGTCATCTGGCTTTACAAGCGGAATCGGCTGACGATCGCCTTGTTTTCCAGGCTCATATAAATCATGAAGTCCTTCTAGTTGTGGAGATTGAGCCATATTAATTTCAATAATGATTGACTTTGCATTTAAAGCAAACGTTAAAGAGTTACCAATTGATGTTGTCGGAATCACCATTCCATCTTCTGTGATGGCAATAGCTTCGATAATCGCGACATCAATATCCAAGACATTGGCACGCAGCAGCTCGGCAGTATGGGAAAGGTGCTGGTCTACAAATAAAAACTCACCTTGGTTGATTCCTTTTCGCATGGTTGCATCCGCCTGGAAAGGTAATCTTTTTCCGATAATACCTGCTTCGGCAAATAATTTATCAATATCAGAGCCTAAGGAAGCTCCTGTAAACACATTTACTTTAAAGGATTCGTCATCCTTAACCCGATTTACCAGTGCAATTGGAACCGCTTTCGCGTCACCCGCACGAGTAAAGCCACTTAAGCCTAAAGTCATTCCATTTTCAATCCAAGAAGCCGCTTCATCAGGTGTTACGACGCGGTCTCTTAGACGCTGATCTCTAATACGCTCCAACTTATTCTCCATTTTGTATCCCTCTCTTAACGACTAGTTAGTTATCATTTTACTGATATATGTCATTAAAAGTAGAATTTCGGTACACAAAACTAAATTTTCTGAATAAAAAAGCAAATCCCGACACCGAAACAGAAAAAATTTTAAAATCCTAGCAATTTTCTGAAATAACTGGAATAAGATTGGCTCACAGGCACCTTTTCCCCGTTAGCCATCGACAGCACAAACGTGGAATGGCTATCAGGATAGATAGCTTGAATATGATTCACATTGACAATAAAAGAACGATGGCATCTGATAAAAGAATCCTTTGGAAGCAGGTATTCAAATTCCTGCAGCGTGTTTTTGTGCGTACCTGTTACATCACCTGCATAAACGGTTGTCTTCTTGTCCTTCGCTTCTAAATAGACCACTTTTGAAAAAGGAATCGGAATCCAGCCGTCACCTGTTTTCACAGTTACAACCGATTTTCCGTCTGCTAAAGCCGGATATATTGCCGTGACACACCCTTCCAGCTGCCCATTATGGTAAATAGGCATAGCCAGCCCGTGATAAGGAACTCCGAAGACGTCACGGTTGATAAACTCCGAGACCTTCTGCCCTGTCTCCAGAGCCATATAAGCCATCGTTCCTTCCTTAATGGGATCACCAGGTCTAATTTTTAAATCAATCCGTTTACTCGGCCGATAGTAAATATACTCCGTTGTATTCGAAACAACGATAGAAATCTCATCTGAAAAAACTTCTCCAATTACATCTAATAATGAACTTAGGGTTATATCTCTCATCGCGGAATCACCTCGACACTATTATACTACTATTGGAAAAATCAAGCATTTAGAAAATAAACAAAAGTGAAAATCGTTAAATTGAATGAAAAAATTCCTGCTTTAACGCGGGGTAATTCACGTTTAAAGCAGGCGAGTTATTTTATGTTAGAAAAATGTTAAAAGGGATCGAACTTATTATTTTATACTATGGATTACCTCTACAGGCTTGGCGCGAAAGACAGGATATTCATGTCCATTCTGGATAACGGTTTCTCCATGATGGGTAAAGCCCATCCTGGGGAGGACCCTAGCACCCTCAGGACTGACAGCAAAGCCGCCGATTTCTTGGACATGAACTCCTTTCTGTTTGAGACGGATTAATTCGCCTGGGATATCTTTAATTACTTTACTGGCATATTCTTTACGGCGGGAATCAAGCGTATCAACAATAAGCGTAATAAAGTAAAGGTAAACATCCTCCGGCCGGTCATAGGTCAGGAGTTTGTCTTCAAGCTCATATTCGCTGAGGCTTCCTTTCAGGATCGCTTTATAGGCTTCTTTTGCAAGTGGGAAAAGGCTGTACATGCCCTTTACACCTTCCGTAGTTTTGAGGATACGGTAGATGTCTGGATTCTTTTTCAGGAGATTCCTTAACAGTTCAGGCGAGACATGCCACTCTTTCGGATAGATTTTATCATTCAAGGCAGCCATGCTTTCGCAATCCTGCAGCTGAGCTGTGATCATTTCAAGGATGGTGTAATCATTCATGGGTATACGTACCTCCGTTTTATCTTTTAAGAATAAACCTTCTGCTAGATTAGTTTTGACTATTTATGTATGCGTTCATGTAAAGTAGATGGTCAGCAAATATCTGACTGTTTGAGATCGTTTCTTTTATATCATTATTTTACTATAACTAGATTTTCTCTTTCTTGTTATAAGATTGAGCTTAAAAAAAAGGAAAAAAGCATAGGCTATCTCTGCCTATGCAAAAAAATATATGGATGATTAAGAAATGGAAGCACTAGGTCAACTGTCAATAAAGTCAACCATATTAATGTTGATTAATTTCATTATAGCATTAATCGGTACTCCAATAGATGACATTAATCACATGGTTAGCCTGGTTCTAGTTTCATTCACTTTATGGGATAAATACTTTTAACTTTCTCTTCTGTTTTGCTTTAAATAAAAATCCCAAGATCCAGTAACTGGTTCTTGGGATTTTTGAATGGTTTATGGGTTTATTTTTAGCGAAAAGATTTAATGGGGGAAATTAGAGTGGAATTGGGAGTTTAGATTGGAACGGATCTTTCTGCGTTGATATAGCCGGCACCGTAGACATTTGGATCTTTGCCCTTCCAAAGGTCGGCATTCTCCATAAGAGCTTCTTTTACTTGATCAGGTGATAGGGAAGAATTGCGCTCTAATATAAGGGCAACGATACCAGCACAAATTGGTGTGGCCATGGACGTACCAGATAACATAAAGTAATCATTATCGACCCGGGCCGATTTCTGCAGCTTATCTAAATAAGAATTTGGTGCGCGTAACGAAATGATATTTACCCCTGGAGCTAATATATCCGGTTTGGTCAATCCATACCTTGTTGGGCCGCGGCTGGAGAAGCTTGCGACATCATCATCCGTTCTTTCAACGGAGTCCCTGTCATCGAGTGCCCCGACTGTAATCACTTTATCACTGATACCAGGGCTGGCAATCGTTCCGGCATTCGGTCCTTCATTTCCGGCTGCGACACAGACGACTATCCCTGATTCCCAGGCTTTCTCAACGATTTTCACCATCGGGTCGGCATCTTCTGAACCATAGTTTTGCGCCGTGCTACCTAATGACATAGAGATAATATCTATTCGATCTAATGGATGATCGATATTATATTGAATACACCAGTCAACTCCCTGCATTACCGTTTCTAAAGAACCGGAACCCATCTTGTCCAACACTTTTACCCCGACAAGAGTTGCATTCGGTGCAGGCCCTGCATAGGTTGCTGAAGCAGATGCTGCATCACCGGCACAATGCGTACCATGGCCATTATCGTCATATGCAGCCGTACGATTGTTAACAAAATCCTTAAAGTCTGTAATTCGATTAGACAAATCCTGGTGCGGATGAATCCCCGTATCAATAATGGCGATTTTCACACCCTTACCTGTTAATTCTCTCCCTCCTCGATTAATTCCCTTTGCACCGGCAGCAGGCACAGCTACATTAAGCAGCGCCTTTACCTCGCTGTTCAAATAGACTTTTTTAATATGTTGGCAGCTATTGAGAACGTCTTCTAATCCAGAAGGTGTGATATCCACACTGCAGCTGGAAATCCTCGGAAAATAGTGTCGAATCTTATTTCTCATATGACTATCCATAATTCCTTCCACTACATTACAACCCTCTTCATAGCAGCCGTCCTGGAACTCCACAATCACAGAAATCTTTTTACCCCTTTTAATGGTTCCCTCGAAAAATTTATGCAAAAAGCAGGGGGTCCATTTAAAAGGTCTGTACATATTCAAAATTAAATCCCTTAACGTCCGTTCCAGCTTATCTGCATGAGCTCGTACCATTTGAACCATCGAATAACCAAACAATCTTCTATCATCTCCTTCTTAGTTTTTAGTATATTTTATGAAAATAATAGAAAACCGCATCAACACTTGTCCTCTATTCTAGTAAAAAGGGCACAAACAAGCAGAGCTGTTCTAAAAAGCATGGGGACGGTTCTCTTGCTTCCGTGGAAGCAAGAGAACCGTCCCCATGCAGCTTTTGCACAAAAAAACCGGCCTCCAATGGAGAGCCGGTTTTTTTTTATGCTAATTTTTCAACGGATTGTTCGTTAACAGATTGAGGGTCCTTCGCACTTTCTGGATTGAAGCGGCCTTCCCATTTTGACATAACAACCGTTGCTAGTGCGTTTCCTACTACGTTTACGACTGTACGGGCCATATCTAGAAGTCTATCAATTCCAGCAATGAAGGCTAGTCCTTCAAGGGGAATACCCACAGTACCTAATGTTGCTAGTAATACAACAAAGGATACTCCCGGTACACCAGCGATTCCTTTTGATGTAACCATTAGAACTAAGACTAATGTTATTTGTTCCATGATGCTTAGATCAATACCGTACATTTGCGCGATAAAAATGGCAGCAAGTGCCTGATATAATGTAGAGCCATCCAGGTTAAAGGAGTAACCTGTCGGAACAACAAAGGAAACGATATCCTTTGGACAGCCGAACTTCTGCATTTTTTCAATTACTCTTGGCAATACTGATTCTGAACTTGATGTTGAATAAGCCAAAAGCAGTTCGTCTTTTAATGTTTTCATTAGATGGAAAATGTTGACGCCGACAAGCTTTGCAATTCCACCCAACACGACTACGATAAAGAAAGCCATTGTTGCGTATACAAGGATCATTAATTTTCCTAGCGGCAGTAACGATCCTAGACCGAATTTGGAAACAGTTACCCCGATTAAACCAAAGACACCGAACGGAGCAAATCTCATGACCAAGTTCGTTACCCAAAACATTGCATCTGCTACACCTTCGAAGAAAGCAAGCACCGGCTTTCCTTTCTCACCAATCGCCGCTACTCCTAAACCGAAAACAACGGAGAAGAAGATAATGGATAACATATCTCCGCCTGACATCGCTGAAACGACGTTACTTGGTACAATATCAACGATAATATCCAAAACCCCATGACTTGAGTTCTGAACTTCCTCCGTTGTATGCACGTATTGATCAATGGAGGTTTTTGATAGTGAAGACATATCAATTCCTTCACCGGGCTTGAAAAGGTTTGCTGACAGTAAACCAACGACAATAGCTATCGTTGTGACAATCTCAAAATAAAGAAGCGTCTTCCCGCCAAGCTTTCCCAATTGTTTGATATTTCCAGTCCCAGCAACCCCAATAATTAAGGTTGAAACAATTATAGGGACAACAATCATTTTAATCATATTTAAAAAGATGGTACCAAGCGGTTGTAGATACTTCTCAACACCTGGATTTCCATAGAATATGGCACCTACAATGATCCCCAAGATTAAACCAGTCAGAATTTGATAGGCCAATGAAAATTTAAATCTTTTCTTCATCAAAAAGTCACCCCTTTATTGAAATTATTTTCATAAAAAATGAGCTAATTCCAATAATACGGGTCACCTATTAAATCCGACAGAATCCTACATTTATCTTTTTCAAAAAATTATCCCTGTTGATATTTTTCCAATGTTTCCAAATATAGCACCTGCAAAAATTTCTTAATATTAATTTTAACTTTTGGCTCCTCATCCCGCTCTTCTTGAATCGAAACCATATGCTTTCTGATTTCTTGAAAGTCAAAATAACGCGGCGCGTAGTATTCAAACTCAGGATTGGTGTAATCAATCGTTCCCAAGGAAACTAAGTTATTAAATGCCGTTAAAATTGTGCGGCGGATACGCTGCTCGATGGCTTTACATTCTTTTTTCACATCGACCTGATTAAATTCACCCTTCGATGCAACTGCTTCGTATAACTCCTTTAATGGAGGAAGCTGGGCCATTCTCTCACTGGAATTCATTAAGTGTTCAATAATCAAAACAATATCATCACTCCCCGCTCCCCCGATGATGCCCATATCATTTAGAATCGACATGACGATTTCTTTGACACTCTTCTCTCTTGCATTCAATGTATCTAGGCCGATATGCGCCAGGGTTTCCTGGATCGTGCGCAGAGAATTTTTTAACAAAAACTGCTCGGTGGTTTTCTTTAAAATGCTTTGCACTTCCACACGATTGATTGGTTTATGTATAAAATATTCGACGCCCTTCTCGTACGCTTCCCCGACTATTTCCTTCGTTACCACTTGGGAGATCATGATAAACTGTCCTTCGAACCCTTCGGACCGTAGGCGTTCTATCGTTTCGATCCCATCTAATTCCGGCATCAATAAATCAAGTAAAACAACATCAGGATTTCTTGTGAGAATCGGCAAAAGACCCTTCACCCCATTTTCCGCTTCTCCAATCACCATGCCGAGATCACCATCAATAATGATGTTCTTCAGCATCGTTCTGCTTGCCTTGTCATCATCTACAATAAAATAACGCAGTTTCAATCCCCTCTCTTTCGTAACGACTTTGTTGGAATATGAATGATAAAAGTAGTTCCCTGTTCGGCTGTTTCAATGTTTATTTGCCCTTTTAACGTATGAACAATTTCCTGGACATGTGATAAGCCAATTCCTGTTGCCGCAACGCCTTGCTCGTTGAACTTAGTTGTATAGCCTGGTTCAAAAATTACGGGGACATCCTCTTTTGGAATTCCCTTACCTGTATCCTTGATGACAAAAACGGTGTTACCCGACTCCTCATATATGTCGAAATGGATTTCTCCTTTATCTGTAATTGATTCAACTGCATTAGCAGCAAGATTATTTAACAGAGCCAAGAGTGGAATTTGCTGATTCGTTTCAAAGTCAACAGATATTTTTTTATGAAAAAGGATCCGTTTCTTTAACAGCTCACTGTAGCGTTCATTAGCAATAACGACAAGGCTCAGGACATCAGAAAGATTGAGTTTCTTTTCCCGTTTTTCAAGGCTGAGCTTCGTCAATCCGGAAAGAATCCGCTGCGAGTCCTTTTTGACTTCATGAATTTCTTGTGCAATCTGCAGCGCCTGAACACTTAACAGATGCATGTCTTTCTTTTTCAGCTTGCGGTATAAATCATGACTAGATGCCGTAATTTGTTCGATATGATTCATAGACTTTTGCAAATAAAGGGTTTCGGCATAGAGCTCCGAACCAACCTGAAGCATTTCCTGCATCCTTTTTCTTTGTTCAGAGATGGTGATCGAGCTGTAAAGGCCGACGACAAAGTAGCTGCGGACCAGGGCAACGCCTGTGATCAATCCCCATGCTTCCAGGTCCATGCTTACCTGCTGAAGCAGTTGGTTTCGAACAATCTCTTCGGTACTGTTTGCAATGAATTCAAAAAGAAAAGCCCAGCCTCCCAAAAAAAGCGGAAGTGTTTTGTACTTATCTATTTTAATGATTTGGAAACCTAGCGCAAATAAGAAGTAAAACAACAAAGCAGGAGAGTGGCTGACGAGACTCGTCGACCATATCGCTTCTTGAAAAATCATATCTTCAATTGTGCGTATACAAACAGCCATCACCCCTGTCACCATCCCTGTTCGGATAATAGACATCGGCGGCCAAATTAGGATCAACAAGAAAAACGCCATGCTTCCCAGCCCAAACCGGAAATCCTCCCCTTCAAAAGGAACCACTTTGATTTCACTGGCAATCGTGGTCAATAAAGCCGTCAACAGCATAGCAAACCAGTCATTTTTGCCTAACGTTCGCTTAGAAAATGGATGTGATACAATCATGGATAATCTCCTATACAAACCATATATTTTACTTCATCACCAATACTCAACTATAAACCGAGTATACCATTATATCCATAATAATTTTTTCTATTATTGTAGCTCACATATGAACGAATTATTTAAGTCTGTACGATGTTGAGGATGCAAAGGGACGGTTCTTTTGCTTCTATTTGGGGTAGATACAGAGGGACGGTTCTCTTGCTTCCATTTGGGAGAATCTAAAATGAAGCAAAAGAACCCGCTCATGATACGTCATAATTGTTGAAAAAGGGCAGGCTGACTGTTAATGTAGGTCACGTTATAGTACATACTTATTCTATCTAATGGAGGGATAATCGTTGAGAACAATGAAATTGGGCAGCAGCAGCATAGAAGTGCCGGTGTTGGCGGTTGGCTGTATGCGTATGAATACATTGGAGAAAGCCGAAGCTGAGCGCTTTGTCCAAACAGCTTTGGAAGAAGGAGCAAACTTTTTTGATCATGCAGATATATACGGTCACGGTGAATGTGAGGAGATTTTCGCAGATGCTATACATATGAATGATGATGTCCGTGAGAAAATCATTCTGCAATCGAAATGTGGCATTCGTAAAGGGATGTACGATTTTTCCAAAGAGCATATTTTAACGTCAGTTGACGGGATATTGAAGCGGCTGAAAACCGAATATCTGGACGTTCTGCTTCTGCATCGGCCGGATGCTCTTGTAGAGCCTGATGAAGTTGCAGAAACCTTTGATATTTTGAAAAGCTCGGGCAAGGTCCGCCATTTTGGTGTTTCAAACCACAATCCGCTGCAGATTCAGCTGCTTCAGAAATACATCAAACAGCCGCTTGTGGCAAACCAGCTGCAATTAAGTATCACCAATTCCACGATGATTACAAGCGGGCTCAATGTTAACACGGAAAATGACGCCGCTGTTAACAGAGATGGGAGCGTGCTTGATTTTTGCAGACTGTATGATATCACAATCCAGCCATGGTCTCCTTTTCAGTATGGATTTTTCGAGGGCGTGTTCCTCGGTAACGAAAAGTTTCCAGAGCTAAACCAGAAAATCGACGAAATTGCCGCCAAATACGAAGTAACGAACACAACCATTGCAATTTCCTGGATCCTTCGACACCCTGCAAACATGCAGCCAATCATCGGGACAATGAATCCCAATAGATTAAAAGACTGCACTAAAGCCACAGAGATTCACCTCACCCGTGAAGAATGGTACAGCATTTTGCGTGCAGCAGGGAACATTCTGCCGTAAAGATTATGAAACAGGGGGACGGTTCTTTCGCTTCCTAATGAAGCAAAAGAACCGTCCCCCTGCA
This sequence comes from Niallia oryzisoli, assembly GCF_036670025.1. Taxonomy (NCBI): domain Bacteria; kingdom Bacillati; phylum Bacillota; class Bacilli; order Caryophanales; family Bacillaceae; genus Niallia; species Niallia oryzisoli. The sequence goes on from NZ_CP137640.1 coordinate 5,346,793, forward strand.
TTTTTGCCCCGCCATGTATGCTTTTTCCATTCTGCCCTGTCAGTAATGCTAATTATGAATAGATTGTCTTAAAAATAAGGGAAATGGATGGTGGTATATAAATGTATGAAAAGGATGATTCCATCAAGCTAATCAGGTCATTACCTGGTGATATGGCTCAGCTTTTTCAAATAGGCCGTGACAAGCATCTATATGTGATGAAGTTTAATAATGTTTATAATCGAACAAAGGAAGTCGTGAATGAATATATTGTCGGCAAGTTGGCTGAAAAGCTCGGCCTTCCTGTCTTGCCTGTAAAACCTGTTTATGTCACACAATCTTATCTCAAACAGTTAAAAATACCAGGAACAGCTGGATTCCAGTTGTCGCTCCCCTATATCGAAAACTGCCTTTCCTTCAATGAATTTATTAAACAGTCTCAGAAAGAAGTAGTCAATAAAGAAGACCTCTCAGGTATGATTGTCTTCGATCAATGGGTAAATAATACAGATCGTAGTCGAACAAATATCCTATTCCAACCCCAAGGATCAGGTTACCGTTTTCTGATGATTGACCATGGCAGATGTTTTCCCGGCGGATATCTTTGGACAGTAGATTCTCTTTCAGAAGAGGTTCAGTATCGGATTAACATGCCGGTATATAAATGGGCCACATCTTCCCTTACTCATGAGAATGAGCTAAGATTATTCGCCCAAAAAATTTTATCACTCGATAAAAATTCCATTTCCGAAATAATCATGTCGGTCCCCAAAGATTGGATCATAACCGCTGAAGAAAAAAAGCAACTCCTTCACTTTCTAACCAAACAGCAGCAAGCCTTACCGAATGTAATAGAAAACTATATCCAAAGATATCGTCATTAAATAGATGGATGAAGCAGAGGGACGGTTCTCTTGCTTCCGATGGGGGTAAAAAAAGAACAGCATCATCGTATTCTGAAATCCACTGATTAGCGCAAAAAATCCACTTTGTATGTGACTTACGGCACATGATTGCGCTTTCAATATTCTAAAAGTTATTTTCAAAAATCCAATATTATACAAAAAAAGTGTGATTAGACAATTTTCAACAATTGGGATAAATTTAATGGTGTAAAGAAAATACTGGGGATTCGGAATATTTTAGTAAGGGGAGGATTTAGTAATGATACGTTATAAAAAATTGGGATATGCTGTTCTATGTGTAACAGATCTGGACAAATCAATTGATTTCTACACAAATATTGTGGGAATGCAGTTCGTTGAGCGCGTTGGTGAAACCGCTTACCTCCGTACCAGCCATGACCACCATAATTTAATTCTTGAGCAGGCTCCTGAAGCTGGATTAAAACGTGTTGGCTTTGAACTTGAAAAGGCTTCTCAATTCGACGCTGTTTTCAATTATTTACAGGAAAAGGGATTAAATCCAAGAGAGTTAAGTGCAAAGGAAGCACAGGAACTAGCACAAGGAAGAACACTGCGCTTCAAGGACCCTATTCTAGGTATCACCTATGAAATGTACGTGGAAATGATGCAAATGGGTACTGCTTATAAACCAACAAACGGACTGGAAATTGAATGTTTGCTGCATGTCGTATATGAAACAAATCAATTTGATGAAGTATATGACTTCCTTGTCAATACAATGAACATGGCCGTATCTGATATTCAAGGCCGCGAAATGGCATGGGCATGGTTACGTGTATGGCCTAACCCTTACCACCATTCATTTGCGATTACTAAAGGACCAGAAAATAAATTAAACCACATCGCCTATAAAGTAAAATCAATCGATGATATCGGTAAACAAGTAAACGTCTTAAAGAATCACAATGTAAAAATTCACTTAGGACCTGGCCGTCACCATCCATCAGGAAGTATATTCCTATACTATGCGGATCCAGACGGCATCACACTTGAGTACAGCCAAGGAATGGAAGAGTTCCCTGAAGAAAATCCACGCGAACCACGCCGTTTAGAGCCAAGTTTATTAACGCTTGATGAGTGGGGCGGACAACCGGGCAAAGACTTTGGTAAATATGGTAAATTGATTGTTGAAGATGAGGAAGTTGTTCCTCAATAATAGAGTCATTGATATAGGAGAATTCTTCTTTTAATAGAGGAGTTCTCTTTTTTAATAGAATCATATCACTTAGGGCTGTTTTTGAACGATTTTTTCTTCTTTTTACAGGCAAAAAAAAACCCCATCATCCTTCACTCGGAAAATAATGGGGTATGGTTAGGTTAGACATAAAGTAACTCGTTTTCTCGATCATGGATGTCTAGGAGCTCTGCTTCCCGCCATAGACTAAAATCTGGGATGACGTCCTCCTTGAAGTGCAGCATTTTCTCCTTAGGCTTAGCCTTCACCAACACTGTTTCCTCCGCCGTCATTCCACAACAAATTTCATAAATTTCGTCGAAATGAGTGAATGACATCATCGGCACCTTCTTCCTTATTTTGAGGGGTTTTTGACTTAAGTACCTCCCTCTTGCTACTATTATAAGCGGAAAAAGCGACTTCGTTTCCCTTTAATTTTGTCAATATTTTGAATTCAATCGACAATAATGACGACGGCATTTTTTAAAAACCCAAATCCCCTACCGCAGCGATTCAACCTTTTTACTCAAACGTAAGCTCTTCTCCCCTTTTTTACGAGAAGCAAAGCTATGCAGAATCACGCCAAAAATAACTGTCAGGATTCCAGCCCACGATAAAAGCGATGGGAGATCCGCTGATAAAAAGAAAAGCTCACCCAGTAAGGCAAATAGGACGCCGACGGGCTGGGTAGCTTCGACAGCAGCTAATTTCGTCATTTGCCCATTGACCAAGTCCGTTGCGTGAAAGAATAGAACGGTAGCAATCACGCCGACAAACAGAGCAACTAACCCCGATTGAATCGTTTGCGATTGGCTTGGTATCCCTTCTGTAAAAAGTCCATAAATGGACAGCAAGAACCAGAAGGGCAAGCTTGCAAGTGTCATCCCACATACGCGCTCAAATGTGTGAAGCCTGCCGCCTGCAACCTCCATCATTTTACGATTTCCAAGAGGATAAGCAATGGAGGAAATCACCATTGGAATGGTGGCGAATAACATTTCCTTTAGCGAAATGTCTTTTGCATGCTCAATTTGCATGAGCGCGATTCCAGCTAAAATGATCATCGAAAAAGCGAGTCCACGTAACGGGACCCTACTCCGAACCCTTTTCGTTCCATTTGTTGTTTCGATATTTTCATAGAAAAGCGGTGCCAGTAAGGAACCAAAAACTATAGTCATTTGAAACGTTGCCGCCACCAGCCATCCGGGAGCATAAGCGGTTGAAAAACACATCGGAGCATAAAATAAACCAAAGCCGACAAAACTCCACCATACCCATTTCAGAGGCGCTTCCTTCATAATCACAAGTAGCATACGCAGCTGTTTTCTCACCAACACGATGATCACCAGAAATAAAGCTGTCCATATATACCGGAGCGATGCACTCCAAATCCAGCTGCCCCCAGATATCTCCATCGAACGATTGAGAATATATGTAAAAGCAAAAAAGAATGCACCACTAATACCAAATAGTATCGGCCGCAAAAATGTACCTCCTTTGATGTTCGAAAAATTAACTGAAAGGAAACTAACAGCAAAATCAGGTTTTAGGCTTAACACTATTTTATGTTTGCTCGCCTAACTTTTGCAATATTTACACAATGGTGAGATAAAAAAATACAGTGTAAAGCACAATAAGCCAGTCTGGTAAGGAACCAATACTATTGGTTCAAAAAAAAATGCCGAGAAAAATACCTCTTTCTCGACACTTTGTGGTACGCGTATACGTAACACTCTTATTATGATTCCAACCCGAAAATAATTTTCAATTAGTGCCCATCTCTTTCAGTGTACGGCTCCATTTGATCCTCAGCTTCGGTTTCCACCATCCCGTACATGCCGTTCATTTCCTGTTCATCGATATCAAGGCCTAGCGCTGCTTCATTTGTATTTTGCGAATTCATTTGTTGATTATTTTGTGCTTGATTATTCATTCCTTGATTGCTTTGTGCTTGATTATTCATTTGTTGATTTTTATTATTTTGCATTTCCATTTGTGACACCTCCTTATAATAGATTGTCTTAGCCAGACGTACTTCATTCATTGATGCAATTTCTTCAATAACGGAATAATACTTTAGTGGAAATACGAACCTTCATCATATTTACAAAACTTCAGCACAAACTAAGAGTGGAGGTGATCAACATGACAAACAAAGAAAAATTCCCAGAAGGCGCAAAAATCACAAAGGACAATCAAATCTTTGCTCCTGAAGGCAGTTCCCATAAAGTTAAAGGCCAATCACACTCAGCAAAAGGCTCAAACCGTGGGTATGGACAAAAATAATCAAGGGGACGGTTCTCTTGCTTCCGAAAAGAAGCAATATCAAAACCCGGCGAATGTTCAAAGAGGATAAGAGAACTTCAAAAAGGACACAAAATTAACGATTTGAACATTTAGTGAAATATTGACCGATTCATTATAATAACCATTTATTCGTCAAAACTAGTGATGGAGGTGATAAACATGACAAACGAAGAAGAGTTTTTAGAGGGTGAAGACACCATGGAGGAAAACCCGCTATTTGCTCCTGATGAAATCACTGAACCTGTAAAGCCTAGTTTTGAACGAGGATTCAAAATGTGGTGGGATGGTTGGGAATAGATAACCTATTTTGAAAGCAGTTTCTACCATACAGCTGGACAAATCCACATATAGTCTACTAGCATTCAAACCAATAAAAATAGGGACAGTTAAAAAACACCTGTCCCCATTTTCATATCACTGCACTTTTCATAAGTTTGAATGTATTTCGAATAATATCACCGCGGCTGATCATACCGACTAACGTGCCGTTCCGTACAACCGGTACTTTTTGAATATCTTTTTCACCTAGAAAAGCTGCGATATCCTCAACTTCCGCCTCTGACGATATTTTGTAGACCTTTGTCTTGGCAATCTCCATTACATTTAAATTCATTAATCTCTTTGCCCTACTCTCAAGATTATCATGGTCTCCTGACATTATCTGCGAAAAAAATAAAGTGCCAAGTACCATGTCCTTTTGCCTCCCGATATAACGCATGATATCACCATCACTTATGTACGCAACCATTTCATTTTTGTCATTCACAACCGGGAGACCACTAAGACCATGTTCAATTAATTTTTCGATAACCAGACTTACACTATGCTCTTTTTTTACTTTAATGACCTGTGTGTTCATGATATCAAGCGCTTTCATTTTACCCCTCCTAATTTTTAATAGACTAAAAATCAGAAATTCTAGGCTGCTATTGATATTACCCTATATTCATATTAAAAAGTTGTATTATAACAGAAATATATTACATTTTTCCTAATGTTACAAATATTCAGCTTATGAAATAGAAGCATAAGACAACTGAATATGAGCACCATAAGAATGGGAATATAAGTTCCAAATAATAATTCTGGAGGCTTATTCATGACAAAGGAAAATCAGCAGAATAAAACGGAGCAGCAGTTAAAGAATGCCCAAATTGAGGTACAGAAAGCACATTTAGAATTACAGTTGGAGGAGTCTGAATTATTAAAGGCAAAACAGCAAGAGGAAATGGAACTGCAGCAGCTAAAACAAGCACAACAGAAAGTCAAACAAGAACAATTTGACGTCCGGCAAGCCCAAGAAAAATTACGGCAGGCACAAGATACCGTTATGACTTATCAAAATTTACAATAAAAAGGTTCTTTTGCTTCCATCACAAAAAAATGAGAAGCAAAAGAACCTATCTGCGTATTATACCTCAAGCATTTTAATTTTTTCTTCAATATATCGTTTTTCCAATGCTCCTAGTTGAAGCGATAGGTTTATATATGCGGAGCTATTGGCACCGCTTTTATTGTATAGATCCCCTAAGCTGTTCCTAAGTTTAATAATTTGTTGTAGTATCACATTGTCGCTTTGAATGTGTTGTTCAGTGACTGCCATTATCATACACCTCTTCATAATAGAAATTTTGGAATGAATGACATGTTGAACCCGGAAAACTCTTATTTTTATCGTTAGAGACTATTTATAGTCATAAGAGCGGATCATCGTAATTCCAATAAAAGCGTATCACAGTCACTAATGAGATGAAAATATGTTAATAAATAGTAAAACAATTTACAAAAATCTTACTATATATCAATATAACATTACAGTCAAGTGTGTAATTTCAAATCATGAAAATATTCCTGATTATCTATGAAAACGGTTTAACATTAACCCCTTCCCATTAAAAAGATACTTTCCTATGATAATGACTAGAATAAAAGTAAAAATATTCAGACAAGAAGCAGGGTGACGGTTCTGCTGCTTCTTTTTTGAATCTTGGAAGCGGAAGAACCGTCCCTCTGCTTCCTATTAAAGATTGAGCTATGCTTCTTACTTCTGTTCTATACATAATAGAACAAATTTGTTATAATATAAGTAGAACAGATTGGAGGGACGGAGGATGATTATTCGTGTTGAGCCTGAGTCTGATATTCCGATTTATACGCAGTTGTCGAATCAAATTATTGAGGGGATTGCCCGGGGAGAGCTAAGGCCGGGGGATTCGCTTCCTTCTGTTAGGAGCTTTGCTGCAGATTTAGGAGTGAACATGCACACAGTTAGTAAAAGTTATCACCAATTAGAGAAAAAGGGCATCATCCGGATTGTTCCAAAGTCAGGTGCCATCATCCGAACACAGGATGAGTTAAACCGAAGTGGCCCCCATAATGAGCAATTTATTGAAGCATGTAAGCCGGTTATTGCTGAAGCATTGGTTGTGGGATTAACCAAACAGGAAATTAAAGCACTTGTTTCCACGGTTATCGAAAACTTCAAAGGAAAAACATGATACATGCTTCCAAAATCAGATTGTTAAACAAACATTCATAGATTGGAGGAATGATTGATTATGGCATTTATTGTTTTTTTCATTTTAATTCTCTTTTTAACCTGTTTGGAATCTGCTATTCCATATTTGGTGAAACGGACGGTTGTATTTGGCGTATCCATACCAGATCAGCATGTAACGGATGATAAGCTTAACCGCTATAAAAAAACATATACTATTTTTGTCGCTTCTGTTTCAATAGCAGCATTGGCCATATTTACCTTTTGGTACAGCACATCCAGTCCTGCGGAAGAAAAAATGGTGCTATACGGGATGGCCATTCAGTTTGGCATTATGTTATTGAGCATTGCGTTGTACTTTTTTTATCACGGAAAAACAGCCCAGCGAAAAAAAGCAGAAAAATGGGGAGAAAATGTAAAACGGATTAAGGCTGCTGATTTATCGGCAAGAGTTCAAGATGAGATGCTGCCGTGGTATGTATTTTTTCTTCCAATGATTATTACGATCGGTGTCCTTATCTATACAATTAGCAAATATCCTGTCCTTCCTGACCAGATTCCAACCCATTGGGGAATCAATGGCAAACCGGATGCTTTTACGGTTAAAACACCTTTCTCTGCGATTCAAATGCTGATCATCCTGTTAGTGATGCAGGTGATGATGATAGCAATTAATCTATCAACAAAACGCTCAGGTATTAAAGTAAGCACCACAAACACACAAGCAACCCGTGCCCGGCAGCTTACGTTAAGAAAGTATTCGAGCTGGTTAACGTTTATAACGAGTGTGCTGCTTACGATGTTATTTTCCTTCTTTCAATTATCAACGATTCATGAGGACTTAGCCGGTGATGCCGTTACGTTTGCCCTTCCTATGGTTTTCTTGTTCCTTGTACTGGCAGGTACGATTATTTTTGCTGTAAAGGTAGGAACGGCGGGCAACAATAGTGCAGGGGCCCAACCAGCCGAAGGCGTTGGAGACTATGATGAAGATGAATATTGGAAAGGCGGCCTCTTCTATTTCAATAAGAACGACCCTTCCATCTTCGTGGAAAAAAGATTTGGAGTCGGCTGGACATTGAACTTTGCTAACCCGATTGGGTATCTGATTATTATCGTACCTCTCATTGTGATCTTGGTTCTTAGTTTCTTATAGGTTTTAATGCAGCAAAAAAGCAGATGCGGCGAACTACCGCTGCTCTGCTTTTAATGGATTTGTTTTATATACTTTTACCTCTAAGTAATCGGATATGCCATCGCCGTCTGTGTCAGGGTTGTAAGCGTCTGTACCGATTTGTCGTTCTTCGCAGTCTGTCAGACCGTCACCGTCAGAATCTAGACAAGTTTCATCAGATGTATCCTGCTGATTATCAAAAAGTTTTTTCACTGGCAGGAAAAAATCCAGCTTTATGACGCTTTCAAGGACAGATGTTAAGTCTTGATCCTCTGTAAGGGAAACAATCGCCTTGTTTAATACGGAGAGGGTACCCCAGGCAAATGTTTGGGTGAAAACCTGTGTGTGTTCGACAGGTTCGGTTCCAACTGAAAACTCCTGCTCGAACGCTGTAATTTCCTGACCATTAATGATTACCGACTGAACAATTTTCACGGCAGTCTGGGTGGCATCTTTTATAATTTCTACTCCATTCGCTGCCTTTGCTAGGATGCTGGCATTTTCCCTATTTCTATCCTTCGTTTTGGCAGCTGCTTCAACACTTTGTTCTTGCAGAATAACGGCATTTCCCGATGTCTCAGATGTATGTTTTTGTGCAGTAGTAATGTTTGTATTCTGTATCGCTCTATTCACATGCTTTTCTTGATCAATCATTCCGTTCTGTTTTGTATCAATCATAGTTTCTGTTATTTGTTCCATATAGTCTGTTTGATTTTCCGTTACAAAAGATTGCTCTTGGTCTGTTCTGACAGTTGTCTCTTGGCTTTGCTTATCCCTTTTCGTTACCTTTAAAGATTGATTATAGTTTATCGCGATATCCTGCCCCTGTTCGGCCTTCACTTGATCTGCTTCTATAACCGTTTGCTTTTGTTCCGCTAGTACCTCTATAGCCTGTTCTTGCTTATAGGCGTTGCTTGCATGGGGTAAATGGTTATCTTTTTTATCAGGCTGACCTTTTCCTTCATCTACATCATTATCTTCCAAAATCAAAGCAGGCATGTCATTTGGTTCTGTCCCTTCCCCCTCTGATTCCGTATTTTCATTTGAGACAGGATCCTGAGATGATTCTTCAGACTCCTGTTCATTATTTGGTTCAGTCTGATCTGCGGAGCCAGTATCGTCAGCTTCTTGAGATACGACTTCCGTACTAGCGTTGTTATCCGCCTGTGTTCCGATTGAGGATTCTTTATTTTCTTCAGTTTGAGCTTTGTCTTCAATTTCCATTTCTTGATTTTCAGCATCACTGCCTTTAGCGGTGTCTGCGTTCATTTTTTCCTCGGAAGCAGTACTTTCATCCGTTTGTACTTCGGCTTCAGCAGCATTGGTTTTATCCGTTTTAGCTTCGGTATCAGTAGCAATATGATCATCCGTTTGAACTTCATCCCCTATTTCATCACTCACATCAGCATGATTTTCCGCTTCAACGCTTTCCGCTTCTGCCTTATCTATCTCCGGGGTCGTTTGCTCTTGAGACTTTTCAACCTTTAAAGCTTGTTCTTGTTCAATCCTGTCTGCTGTACCATCTGTGTCAACACTCTGTTTTTGCTCTACCTCAATTTCACTCTCCTGGATTTCTTCAACATTTTCATCAGATAAAAAATTGTCTGCTCCACTTACAGCATGAGCCCATGCTGATGTACTTCCAAAAAGCAGGAGCTGTATCATCAAAATGGTGATAAATAATCGCTTCAACACAGTTCCTATTCTCCTTTTTCTATAATGGGATTGTCCCTTCTTGATTGCCTTATCTATTAATTAAAACAGCTCCATCCAGCAAAACTAGATGGAGCTGAAGGGTCATGGATGGAATCGATTAACGTGCATTTTGACTTTGTACAATCGTAGAGTTGGAAGATTGGCTTTGGGTAATATTTCTTCCATTTGAAGTAGAGGATTGATTGCTCTCAACATCAGAGAATTGTCTTTGGCCTGCCAGTTCACCAGTTTGAGTCTGCTCTGAATAATTAGTAGAATCTTGAAGTGCTGATGTATTCTCGCCGGAAATAACCGCTTCCTGCGTGTTGGTATTTACAGACGTTTGGTCCTGTAAAGCAGCTTCTCCTGACTGTGATTGATTCGCTTCATCGTAGACGATTTGATCAAGGCTGATGTTGTCTCCAGTGACTACACCAGATTGGTCAGCGGTATTGTCAGAGCTTTGCGTTTGTCCACTGCCTGTATTTCCAGTCTGCGTTTGCGTTGTATCTGTTTCAACATCCTTTATAACATAGTTTTCATCACCATCTATAGAAGTATCTTGAGTAACAGAGTTTGAAGCAGTCTGGTCTTGAAAAGCTCCGATAGCTTCTGCTGTTTGATCTTGATTTGTGAAATGGTAGGAATATTGGTCTGCATCATTGTTTAAGCCAAGAACCTCTGATAATTGTTGTGTATAACCATTGGAATACTGTCCTTGATTAATTAATAAACCAAAAGCATCCTGGTTGTGACCAATGTAATTGTAAATATCCTGGTAGGACCAGTTGGAATTTCCATCCGTCACTTGAGTTTGGTTATTTGTCTGTTCTGATTCTTGGGTCTGGCCAATTAAACCGCCAAACAAGATGCGGCCATCTGCCGATTGTTGTTCGTCCGTGTCATTGTAAATTAGTTGGTCCTGCAGATTATCTTCTCCCGTTAAGTCTTGGGTTTGGCTGTTAGAATTGCTGGAGTCTTGTGATTGGCCGATTCCATTTCCGTATGCTTCTTTTATTTGGTCAATTTCATTGTTATTATCTTGATACTGAGAACTTGTATTGCCTGATGAGTCTTGTGATAGATTGCTATTGGTTACTGAATCCTGAGTTTGAGAAATAAAGTTACCAGATCCAGTTTGATTTTGTGTTTCGGTAACATCTGTCGTCTGTTCTTGGCTATTTTCATTACCATCAGCATTTTGGTTGAGGTTTGAAAAGCTGTTGGCTGTTTGTGATTGTCCAAGAAAGTAGCCGTTTGTATATTGAGTTTGTTCAGTCCAAAGAGCTAAACGCTGTTTTTGCTTCGCTTTTTTATCCCTTCCATCCTGCACTATAGATCCAGCATCGTCATTTTGATGGTTTTGTGTAATAGAAACTCCTGTACTGTTCTGATCCTGAGAAGTCATATTTGTGTAATCCTGCTCTGCGGCAAATGCTGAAGTGGTGCTAAACAAGGTTCCTGCGATCAACGTGGTGCCTACAATCTTTTTCATATTCAGTACGTTTTTTACATCCTTGAACATTTTATTCATTCTCCATCATACCTCCACGTTTTTTTTTGGAATTGCTTATCCACGTGTAGTATACGATTCGGCAGACAAGATTAGAAAATCGTAAATTCTGTCACTTTTCCATTAAAAAGAACATTTTCCTCACTTAATAGAGAATATTCTCCAATTCTCTCAATTGGATTATTTTTACAATTATTTATATTTTTTACAAGTCCTGAACTGTTATTTAGAATACCTTTACAAAACTAACAGTTAATTAACCTGATTGCTTATAGGAAGCATGAGAACCGTCCCTCTGCTCCCTATCATATTCGCTCGAAAATGTAATGGATATGTCACTTTTTCCACCTCTTCCAGTACTTACCAGGGTATTTGATATCATGTATAATAGATACGTGGTAATATATTCTATTTCCAAGGGGTTGGTAATATGGGTATTCACAAAGAAGATCTTCATATGCTTGTAGACCTTGTAGACGATAAGGATACAAAACTTGTATTTGACCTTATCAGTGCTGTAATTGGGAACTCAGAAAGAGAGATTGTGCTAGAGCCTTATCACACACCATCACCCGAAATAGAAGAAAAGATGTACACACCAATAAACCACAACATTGATAATGATGACCTCATTGATTGGGAAGATTCATGCTTGAATATGGTATGAAGCAGGAGGGTTTCCTGCTTCTTTTTTTGTAAGTTATTTAAATCTACTTCCGTTAGCTACGGGAATGAATCTAGTAATTTATTAACTCTCGTACATTTCACTTATGGTTTCTCTTGATTAGTCATTCAACCGATAAGGCCTGAGATTCTTTATTAAATCCATTTTTCCTAATAAACGGCATAACCCAATAATCTAGTCCAATTTTCGCTGCATTCGCACCAGCAATTAAAATAATAAGCTCTAATAATAACATTTGCGGATTGGTGCTAGTTGTACCAGAAAATAGATAAGAAAAGTTCATCATGACCCCCATCAACGCTGCAAATGAAGTGAACACTCCTAACAACAGAGCTATTCCTACAAGTAACTCTCCCCATGGAACTAAAACATTAAATAGTTCTACATTTGGTAAGGCAATATTTTCAATAAAAAATCCCCACCATCCTGGTACCGCTGGATGGTCGCCAGAAATTTTCGATAGGGCTCCCTGAAGAAATCCTGATGCATCAAATTTTCCTTCTGTAATCTTCCCTAGGCCAGCTGTCAGCCAGCTCCATCCAAGATATACTCGGATGATTGTTAATAAATAACTCATATAAGAGTTACCTTGTAAAACTTTACTAATCACTTTTTTCACCTCCTTAATCAATAATGATAATCTTTCTCAATAATGATATAAACAAATATTCAGAATTCAAATCCGCACTTTGGCCTATTTTTCAGGACTAGTTCATTTTGATGATATATTAATTGAATTTCTTTTATATGTACACTTCCCCGTTCGAAAATCATTCAGCCATGACTTACAAATAGAAAAAATAGATTGACTAGGATTGCTATTCCCTATTTTTACAAAATTATTATTTTTAGAATAATATTTCCTATTGATAATGATTATCATTGTCTGTTATTATAATAGTAATCTGAAAATTATTACAAAGGAGATTTACATATGAATAAAAAGAAAGCGTTAATTGGTGCATTTTTATCTACTGGTCTATTATTTGGCTGCTCTCCAAAGGAAGAAACGGCAACACAGCCTGAGGAGAAAGCTGCGACACCTGCTCCTAGTGAGTTAGATAATGTTTCTGCTGAATACAGAGAGTATGCTTTAGGAGAAATTGAACAATTTGTTCAGGCAACAGATGCTTTTACACAAGCAGTTATTGCCGGAAACATTGATCAAGCAAAGGAGTTATATGGTCCTTCACGCATGCATTATGAACGTGCGGAACCGATTGCTGAGGTATTCGGAGACCTTGACCCAAAAATTGATGCACGTGAAGGTGATGTTCCGGAAGCGGAGTGGACAGGATACCATCGGATTGAAAAAGGGCTTTGGGTAGAAAACACAACAGCAGGCTATGAACAATATGCAGAGCAGCTTATGAAGGATGTTACATTGCTGCGTGCCAAGGTTGAGACCGTTGACGTGACACCAGAACTGCTAGTAACTGGAGCTGTTGATCTATTAAACGAAGTTTCTACTTCAAAAGTAACCGGTGAGGAAGATCGCTACTCCCACACAGATTTATATGATTTTGCCGCAAACGTTCAAGGTGCTGAGAAAATCTATCAGCTGCTGGCACCGGCATTGAGTGAAAAAGATGCAGCACTAGCTAGCGAGATTGAAAAGCGGTTTGCAGATGTATACAGCTTACTCGATCAACATAAACAAGGCGAAAACTATAAACTATATACCGAATTAACGGAATCCGAAGTGAAGGATTTAAGCCTGGCGATTGATGCATTGGCTGAACCCCTTTCACAAATTGGGATTGTAACGGAGGCGTCTTAATTGGCAGAGACAGAGAAGGACACAACAATTTTTTCAAAAAAAGTATCCAGAAGAAATATGCTTAAAACAGCCGGCGCAAGCGGGTTCGGGGTACTTGTCGGTGCCTCGGGGCTTGGCGGATTCCTATCCTTAACTGAAGCTGCGGAAAAGGAACAGCAAACGATTGACAGTGTTCCGTTTTACGGAAATCATCAGGCAGGAATCACAACGGACGTGCAAAATCATCTTTATTTTGCCTCCTTAACCGTCACTACGGAAGATAGACAAGAGCTTATTCAATTATTTAAGGACTGGACAGTCGCCGCAGAGAAATTGACAAAAGGAGAACCGCTGGAGGAAACATCATCGAATACCTACATTCCTCCTAAGGATACCGGCGAAGCGGCAGGGCTTTCTGCATCCAACCTGACCATTACCTTCGGAGTTGGACCAAGCCTTTTTGTAAAAGACGGCAAAGACCGCTTTGGCCTGCAGTCAAAACAGCCGGCTGAATTACAAGAACTGCCGAAATTCCCTCTCGATGCATTGGAGGATGCCTGGAGCGGCGGCGATCTCTGTATCCAAGCCTGTGCCGATGACATTCAAGTAGCCTTTCATGCCGTGCGCAACCTTGTAAGGATTGCACGGGGAAAAGCGGTCATTCATTGGGCGCAAACCGGTTTCCAACGCTCAAAGCAGGCGGATGCAAAAAAGGAAACACCGCGAAATTTATTTGGTTTTAAAGACGGAACGATTAATCCGGATGTAAAAAAAGACAGTGAGATGAAGCAGCAGGTCTGGGTTCAACCCGGAGACGGTCCAGACTGGCTTGCGGGCGGAAGCTATATGGTGGTTCGCAGGATTCAAATGTATATCGAGGTGTGGGACCGGACGACACTGAGTGAGCAGGAGAAAACGTTTGGCCGTCACCGCGATTCTGGAGCACCAATCGGGATGAAGCATGAGCGTGACACCGCTGACCTTAAGGCGAAGGATGAGAATGGACAGCCGATCATACCAAAGGATTCTCACATGGCCTTGTCTCGCGGCGACGGCTCCCAGCATATTTTACGCCGGGCCTATTCCTATGAGGCCGGATTGGATCCACAAACAGGCAGCTTTGACGCTGGACTCTTGTTCATCTGCTTTCAGCGCAAACCAAGCAAACAATTCATCCCAATCCAAACCCGACTCGCCCAGAACGACAAACTAAACGAATACATCATCCACCGCGGCAGCGCCCTCTTCGCCTGCCTTCCAGGAACAAAACAAGGCGGCTACATCGGTGAAACACTATTTTCATAGAAGCAGAGGGACGGTTCTTTTGCTTCCAAATTCACGTAACGTACTAGAGAAGCAAGGGGACGGTTCTTTTGCTTCCAACGTAACTCGAAGCAGGAGAACCGTCCCCCTGCTTCATCTTTGTTAAAGGAGAAAAACATATATGATCTATAAAAAAATGCTGGGTATGCTGACGGCCTGTTTGATAGTGTTCCTTTGTTTAACGCCTGCATCGTTTGCTGCTGAGAAAAACTATGACAGTTTATTTGTTTATATCGGCGATAGTTTAATGAAGGCGAAAAGCGGAGATCAGGAAGCGATTGTTGAAAATATGGCCGGATTTGAATCAGAATGGAATGCTCTTAAGAATGATAGTGAGCAGGCCAAAGGGGTGGACGAACATCTTTTACAAGTAAAGAGTGCTTTACAAAAAGATGCGGGAATGGATGAGATTAGAGAAGAGCTCTCTTCCCTTTCTAGCTCCCTCGTCGCCTTTGATAAAGCGCAAAATCCTGTAAACAAAGGCAAGGATAAACAAAAGCTGCAGGAACTACTGCCGCTGATCGATGAAATGAAAGCTACAGTTTCTCAAGGTGATACTCAGAAGGCAAAAAGCCAATATAACGAGTTGTTGAATAAATGGGCAGAAGCTGAAACATTCGTTAGAGGAGAAAGCGTTGTTTCCTACGGCGAAATTGAAAAGTACCAAGCCTTTATCCGCATCGCGGTGACAAATGAGCCGTTGGATCAAGAAAGCGCTCAGTCAAACCTTGATGCACTCCAGGCTTCCATTGAGAATGTGATCGCAGGAAATGTGAAAAAAGCCGACAACGCTGCTGAATATTCATTGACAGATATTACACACCTTTTAGAAGAAAGCATTGAAGCTATTGAGGCAAACCAGCTAGATTCTGCGGTTACTCAATTAAATGACATATTAACCATTTGGCCGATGGTCGAAGGCGATGTATCAACTAGAGACAGCAAGCTGTACAGTGATATGGAGACGAAGGTCCCTGAGGCGATCAGCTTGTTAAGTTCGAAAAAGGTGCAGGTCGACGCGGCAAAGTCAATCCTCAATGACTTAAACGAGAGGCTCCTGCCTCTAACAAATGATACCAGCTACTCGACTTGGGATGCTGCCTTAATTCTATTACGTGAAGGCTTGGAAGCCCTGTTGATTGTTGTAACCTTGTTGTCCTTTTTAAAAAAGGTTAACCAACACGATAAGCAAAAATGGATTTGGATCGGCGTTGGCGTCGGATTAGCTGCAAGTGTAGTTTTATCTTTTATCATAAACATGGTCTTTTCACAATTAACCGCTGCTTCCAGTCGGGAATATATAGAAGGTATCATTGGAATCGTAGCGGTCGTGATGATGCTGACCGTTGGAGCATGGCTGCATAGTAAATCCAATATTCATGCCTGGAATCAATATATCGGCAGCCAAATGTATCAAGCGATTGCCACAGGACGACTGTTTTCCTTTGCCTTGATTAGCTTCTTCTCGATTTTCCGTGAAGGTGCCGAAACGATCATTTTCTATTCAGGCATGGCCCCGTATATGAGCTTGAAGCAAATGGTAAGCGGAATTGGTATTGCTCTGGCGATTTTAATCGTCATTGGATTTATTCTAATTCGCTACAGCGTGAAACTGCCAATTACCCTTTTCTTTAAAATTGCAACAGTCATGATCTACGTTTTGGCATTTAAAATTTTAGGTGTCAGCATCCATGCGCTGCAGGTTTCACAGGTACTACCAACCCATTCCATTGGATCACCGTTTATTGAATGGATCGGCCTGTATCCAACACTTGAAACCACATTGCCGCAGATTGTGTTTGTAGCACTGATTTTGTTGACTACCGTTTGGGTAAAGAAGAGAAATAACGCGGCTGCAGCAGCATGACTCCGATTCAGATATGTTCGCAGTAATAAAGGGATTTTTTCTTACTTCGAGATGGTAAAGCTACACCTTCTGTTTTGTCAAAAAAAAAAACTCGCCACAATTGAACTGCACCTAAATTGTTAGACACAAAACTAACAATTTAGGTGCAGTTTTTATATGGCTAAATTTACATTTGAAGATAATTTATGGGCAGTAAAAGAATATGAAAAAGGAATCCTGTCTTATAGGGATATTGCTAAAAAACTTGGTACTGTTCACTTTCAATAAAGTATCCTTAGAAGACCGAAAAGTATCCTTCACATTCCTCATAGACTCTCCTCTTTCCAAGGGAAGCAAAGGGTCGTTCTCTTGCTTCCTTTTTGCTGGTCATTGCTAGATTTATTATTAGGATAAAACAATTAGTAGTCATTAGCTGTTTATATTTATTATCTATTTCTATAGTCAATAAGTATATTCATATAGTTTCTCAGTCCTATTTTCATATTCTGCAAACAGTTCTAAATTCCTGCTAATTGAGAAAATAAAATGAAGAATGCGCGGCGGGCACGGTTCTACTAAGTCTATTTAACCCATCTAACACAGAACCTTCCTCTGCACCTAAAAGGTAAATTTCTGCTTGAACGAAAAAAGAAGCATGAGACTAGTGTCTATGCTTCTCCTAATTCAGCTTCCCATTCTTTTTGTTTTTTAAGTTTGCGTTTATAGACAACCTTTGATAGGTTCACGCTGATTTCATAGAGAAATAGCAGTGGGACTGCCACAAGGAAATCTGACATGAAATCCGGTGGTGAAATAACTATGGCGATGATGATCAATAGGAAATAAGCATATTTCCTGATTTTTTGAAGGACATATGGATTGACGATACCCAAGGAAGTTAGAAACATGAGTACAACCGGCAATTCAAACAGTACTCCGAATGGGATGGTCGTTGTCATGATAAATCGGAAATATTTTTCCGCGGTAAAATTGGTCACCATCATACTGCCGCCAAGTTCAATTAGAAAGTTCATTACTGTTGGAAAAATGACAAAATATCCAAAACACAGCCCGATGAGAAACAGAATAAAGAGGGCTGGAATGTAGGCCAGCGTGACTTTGACTTCATTTGGTTTAAGGGCGGGTTTAATAAACGCCCATATTTGATAAGCCAAAACCGGAATGGTGCCAGCAATTGCGACGACAGTGGCAATCATGAAATAGACCCAAAGAATATCACTCGGTCCCAGCACAATCAGTTTGACATCCAGATCATTGGTCATCCATTGATAGACGTCTTCCACGTAAATAAATCCAACAACAAACATAATAATAAAAGCAGCAACTATTTTAATAAGCCTCGATCTTAATTCATCAAGGTGATCAATTACATTTAACTCTTTCTCTTTCATCATACATCCCCAATTGTTCATTGATTTAGTAGAAATGGCCTTTGGCATACTATAAGCAAGCCCCTTCAAATCTTAAAAGTTAGTAAAAGTAAAAGCCAAAGCCATTCAAAAGTCCTTCGTGTAACCAGCTATTTTAAAAAAGGTGTAAGATCCCTTACACCTGGTGGTTTTCAATATTATTTAGTCGCTTTTTTTGCATCATCGATTTCATCCACTACGTCGCGTGTCAGCTCACGAGTAGATTTCTTAAATTCACCTAATGTTTGTCCAACCGCACGGCCAAGTTCAGGCAGCTTCTTTGGTCCAAATATGATAAGTGCCAATACGATGATAAGGATTAACCCCGGTACACCAATATTTGTTAGCATTGTGTGCATCTCCCTATTATTCTTTTTTAATTTAAAACTATTATAATACACCAAATTACAAATAGCTAAAATTACTTAAAGTCTTAATGAAAACTTCACAAACCCTTAATGTAAATACTCCCAATCAATTATTCCTCTTTACAAAACGAAAATATATTAAAGCAGAGGGACGGTTCTTCTGCTTCTTTTTCTGTTTATATCGAGAATAAAATAAGTTCCGTGTTTTGCTGAAAAGGCACCACTTTTTTAGATTCTAAAAGAAAAAGTGTAAGATACACTCCCGCTTTGGGTCGAATGAGTTTTAGGAAGCAAAAGAACCGTCCCTTCGCTTCATATTTTCTACCATATTGCGGAATAATAAGCAAAAACTGATGAAAAGTGGGGCGTTTATGAAGAAAGCATTGATTTTTTTACTTTTAACAGTAATTTTGTCTATTCCAACACAGGCATATGCAGAACGCGGGATCCCGATTCTCGTTTATCATTGGATTGATGAATACAATGGAACCGGGCAGAAGGAATTATATGTAACACCAAAGAATTTTGAGGAGCAGATGAAGTATTTGCGTGATCATGGTTACACATTATTAACCTTTGAACAATGGATAGATCGAAATAAAGTGAATAAACCCATCTTTATTACCTTTGATGATGGATATAAGGATAATTTAAATGCCTTTCAAATTTTAAAAAAGCTGCAAACGCGAAAGTTTAAACCAGCAGCTACCATCTTTGTAATTTCGGAATTCATTGGCGGAATCGGGCGATTAACATCCGCGGATATAAAAATGCTAACGGAATCGGGACTCATCTCCATTCAATCCCATACGGCTACACATCCGGATTTGACGAAAAGAGAGAAACTGGAATTTGAACTCGGCGAATCAAAAGAAGAAATTGAAAACATAACCGGCAAACCAGTAATCGCCCTGGCATATCCGTATGGTAGTTTCAATTCCACTGTAGTGGAAGAAGCAAAGAAATACTATCAATTCGGACTTACCACAACACCCGGTCCATACAAAGAACAAAACATGAAAAACGAACTCTACCTCCTGCCACGAACCTATGTCAAATACTCAACAACCATTGAAGAATTTGCCAAGATTGTGGAGTAGGAAACGCAGGGACGGTTCTTTTGCTTCCATTTTGCCTTTTGGAAGCAAAAGAACCGTCCCTCCGCTTTTTCTAGCTAATCCATATATATTTTTTTCTAAATCATGTAATCAATATGAATATATGTTCATATTATATCTCCAAAAGTTGTATTAAGGCAAAAAGTGAGATGAGGGGAAAAAGTGATGGCTAATTCAAATAAATTGAACTTGTTTGAAGGGAAGATTGGTGATTTTATTCGGATCACACATATGGAGATTGAAGGAGTTATGCGAAGAAGGCTTCTTGATTTAGGCTTTATTCCCGGGGCAATAGTCGAGGTTCTGAAGAAAAGCCCTTTGGGTGACCCTGTGGCCTATCGGGTAAGCCAAACGTCCATTGCTTTACGAAAGGAAGAAAGTATAAAAATTGAAGGCGAGTTGATTGAGCCATGACTACCTTCCGTATTGCACTTGCAGGTAACCCTAATACGGGCAAAAGCACAATATTTAACCTGCTAACAGGTTTAAAACAGCATACTGGAAATTGGGCCGGGAAAACAGTTGATTTGAAAACGGGAAGCTTTTCTTTTAAAAATAAGCAATTTGAAATGATTGATCTGCCAGGAACTTATTCTTTATTTTCCAATTCAAAGGACGAAGAAATTGCGCGTGATTACATTATCTTTGAAAAACCCGATGTGACATTGGTCGTTTTGGATGCCACTGCCCTGCAAAGGAATTTAAACTTAGCCTTACAGGTGATGGAAATGACCGATCGCCTCATCATTTGTATTAACCTGATTGATGAAGCTGAAAAGTTAGGAATCAAAATTAATGATAAATTGCTGATGAGACGTCTAGGAGTTCCAGTCATTAAGATTTCGGCTCGAAATAAAACAGGGATTCCCATGCTGCTTGATACGATTGACCGAGTTGTAACTGGCGCGATCCAATGTACTCCTTTTCAAATGACCTACAATGAAGAAACGGAACAAAAAATCAGTCTTCTTTTACCGGTCGTAAAAAAGCTTGCCGGAGAGGAATTTCCCGTAAGATGGCTGGCACTGCGGCTTTTGGATGGGGATAAACATCTTTTACAACAAATTGAAAACAGAATAACCATAACGGAGGTGTGAGGAATGGAGCTTCAATCGGAATCAAAACAAACGGGACTGCAGGTACTTTTAAAGCAGGCTGAACAGCTTTCTTCCTCAAGTATTCGAGATCAAATTGTCGAGCAGCTTTATCAAAAAAGCACTGACCTAGTGAAAGAAGGCGTCATTTTTACAAAAACAGCATACGATCAAAAAACGGAAAAATTAGATGCGGTCTTCACATCCCTTATCTGGGGATTTCCAATCATGCTGCTCATGCTGGGTGTTGTATTTTACCTTACTATTGCTGGGGCAAATGTCCCTTCATCCATGCTTGCAGAGTTCTTCAGCTGGATCGAGGGATATTTAACTCTCATGTTTACTGCCTTACATGCGCCTGATTGGCTTCATGGAGTTCTTGTTTTAGGACTGTTTCGAGGAACTGGCTGGGTAATTAGTGTGATGCTCCCTCCAATGGCGATCTTTTTTCCTACCTTCGCGCTTCTGGAAAATTACGGATATTTACCTCGAGTAGCTTTTAATATGGATCGCCTGTTTAAAACGGTTGGTGCACATGGGAAGCAATCATTAACGATGGCAATGGGATTTGGCTGTAATGCAGCGGCAGTGATGTCCTCACGAATTATCGAGTCTCCCCGCGAACGAATGCTGGCGATTCTCACCAATAACTTTGTCCCATGTAATGGGCGTTGGGGAACACTCATTGTCCTTGCTTCTCTGTTTATGGCCTCGGGTTTTACCGGGGGAATGAAGTCTTTTGTAACCACATCAGTCGTCGTGGGAATTGTTTTGATCGGTATCATCACCACGTTTGTCGTTTCCTGGGCTCTTTCAAAAACAGCCCTTAGAGGGGTCCCAACACATTATACGCTCGAGCTGCCTCCGTACCGGAAACCAAAATTTTTCGATACAGTGATCCGATCTTCCTTAAATAAATCCTTATCAGTCCTAAATCGTGCTGTTAAAGTCGCAGCTCCGGCAGGGATTCTGACTTGGGTTTTAGCCAATATTCAAGTAGGAGACATCAGTATCCTGTTGCATATTGTGAATTTCTTAGACCCACTGGGGCAGGCAATCGGTCTAGACGGCTTTATCCTGATGGCTTTTCTCATCGGTCTTCCGGCAAATGAAATCGTCCTCCCAATCCTGCTAATGGGTTATTTGTCAACCGGTGCTTTAATTGATGTGGACGGAATTAGTGATCTCAAGCAAATCTTCCTTGATCACGGCTGGACTTGGTTAACCGCCCTTAACATGATGCTGTTTTCATTGCTGCATTTCCCATGCGGAACAACATTAGTAAATATTTATAAAGAAACAAAAAGCCTCAAATGGACATTTTGGTCCTTCATGATTCCAACAAGCATCGCCTTTATAGTAACGTTTGTCATTGCCCAGCTAGTCCGGCTCATGGGATGGGTTTAAACAGACTTTGCTAAAATAGTTAAATAGGTTTTGCTTCTTTTTGTAAAAGAACCGTCTCTTCGATAAGGGACGGTTTTTCGCTTCAAAGCAGAGGGATTCTGTTCTTATATTGATTGACGATTTCTTTGTTGTGTTGTTCGGATCCTTCAATGTTGCCGCTTTTGAAGATGGGGGGCTGGATGTTTTCTTGGAGCATCGTATCTACCGCTTCAATGATGATCGCATTTGCGATGGACATGCTTATGATCGTAGAGCCTGAGCCAAAGGATAAATCCCCATGTCTCATTAATGTATCTCCAACTGAAATATGATTATCGATAGAAAGATCGGCTGCTTCACGTAAAAATAACCCTTCCTGATGACGGGAAGGTTGAGTTTTGGCATATTGATGGGACGTGATGGCAATCACAAAAGCACCTTTTTGCTTAGCAATTGCAGCAACATCAATCGGAACGGGATTTTTTCCAGAGGTCGAAATGACCATTACCACATCGTTTGGAGAAATGGTCACTTCCTGCATAAATTGCTCAGCATAACCATTCATTTTTTCCAGCTCGGACGAGCGGACAGCTCCCTTATGAAGCATAACCTCTTCCATTAGGATAGGACTTATCGATGCAAGACCGCCAGCACGATAAAATAACTCTTCCCCGATCATATGCGAATGACCGCAGCCAAACACGTGGATGATACCATCCTGTTGAATGCAATTGGCTACCTGCTTTGCTGCCGTTTTTATGTTATCTGTCTCCGTTTTTTCAACAAGATCCATTAAATCCTTTAGCTTACCAAAATATTGACTGAACATGATGAGCAACTCCTACCTTCATCCATTTTTTCGTCGCATTTGAATCGTAAACTTATAACGGTCTGCACGATAGATTGATTTTACCAATTCAACAGGTGTTCCATCCTGAAGGAAAGTGTTTCGTTGAATCAGCATGACAGGAGCACCAGACTTTATTTTTAAGAAATCTGCTTCCTTTTCCTCCGCAATGGAAGATTCGATCGTTTGTGTAGCATTCTCAATAATTAGGCCTAATTGTTCTTCCATATAAGCATAGATGGATTGATTGATAATTTGTTCCGTAAGACCCTTTATAAGGTTAGCGGAAATATAATTCGTCTCTAAAGCCATCGGCACGTCATCGGCTAAGCGAATTCTTTTGATTTCATAGACAGGGTCATATTCTTTAATCTGTAATTGATTTGCAACCTGCAAACCTGCCGGGATGATTTCGAAATGCAGCAAGTGACTGCTCGGCTTCAACCCCCTAGCAGTCATGTCCTCTGTAAAGCTTGTTAAACCAAGTAGGTGCTGTTCGATTTTCTGTTCAGAAACAAAGGTGCCTTTTCCTTGTATCCGATAAAGTTGTCCGTTATTCTCAAGTAAAGTCAAGGCTTGTCTCACCGTCATTCTGCTGATTTGGAATTTTTCAGAAAATTCTCTTTCAGAAGGGAGTGCATCTCCCGGCTTTAGATTCCCATTTTCAATTTCTTCTTGAATGAGTTCTACTAATTGATAATAAATAGGAATAGGGGAATTTTTTTTTATCATGTTTATATTCACCTTTGTTTTTTCTAAACGACTGCTATTCGACCGGACTGACAGCAGGAAAACTGTAACGCTTTAAATGAAATTAAACAGCTATTTTTCCAATTGCAGCCATGTCTGCGATAATTGTAACACAAGGATGTGTTCTTAAAATAGACGCAGGGAAGTTTTCGTTTACCTCTCCTTGTAAAAGCTGAGCTAACGCGTCTCTTTTGCTTTCTCCGGAAATAAGCAATAGTATTTCTTTGCTTCTCATAATACTTGCAATTCCCATTGTAATCGCATGGGTTGGTACCTCATTCAGGCTGTTGAAAAACCTTGCATTCGCTTCACGTGTGGAAGCCGCTAATTCGACAATATGGGTTTCAGATAAAAAAGAAGTACCTGGTTCATTAAACCCAATATGTCCGTTGCTGCCAATACCAAGGATTTGAATATCTATACCTCCATGTACTGTCAGAAGCTTTTCATAATCCACACAGTATTGCTGAGGATTCTTTGCATTCCCTAGAGGAACACACGTATTCGATTTTTGAATATCAATATGATTAAATAAATGCTGATCCATGAAATAACGATAGCTATTTGGATCTTCACCAGATAGACCGATATATTCATCTAAATTAAACGTTGTGACATTGCGGTAAGATGTGTTATTTTTTTTATGATCCTTCACTAAGTGTTCATATAATCCAACAGGAGTTCCGCCTGTTGCTAATCCAAGATTTATGTTTGGACTGCGTCGGATTTTTTCGATCATAAATTCAGCAGCTTTGATGCTCATTTCTGTATAATCATTTACTCTAATGATTTTCATTTTGTTTCTCCTCCTCTTATAAAAGCACGTTCTCCGCGGCAAAAAGTCATCGCAACTTCAAGATTTTCGTCCAAGATGACAATGTCTGCATCTTTTCCTGGTGCAATACTTCCTTTGCAATCGATGATATTTAATTGTTTTGCTGGGTTGGTTGAAGCCATTTCAATCGTATCTTCGAGAGAGCAGCCTGAGAATTCCAGCATATTTTTCAGGGCATGCCCTAGTTTTAGAATGCTGCCCGCAAGTGTTCCATCCTGCAGTAGAGCTTTTCCATCCTTTACCGTTACTGGCTGCCCGCCAAGATCGTAAATCCCATTTTTCAAGCATTTTGCTCTCATCGCATCAGTGATGAGAATTAATCCTGTTTTTCCTTTTTGTTGAAAAGCCAGCTTCACCATTTCAGGTCGAACATGTACACCATCAACAATCATTTCCGCTTTTAGTTCATCATGTAAAAAGGCAGCACCCACCACGCCTGGTTCACGATGATGCAGTCCTCGCATTTGATTAAAAAGATGTGTTACATGATTAGCACCTGCCTTGATTGCTTGGGTCACTTCTTCGTAAGTAGCATCAGAATGTCCGATTGAGGCAATAATGCCGTTTTCTTTTAAAAATTTCACCATTTCTAATCCGCCCGGTAATTCAGGAGCTAGAGTGACGAGCTTGATTGATTGTTGTGCTAATGTATTCCACTTTTTAAAATCATCTATACTGGAATTGACAATAAAATCGGCCGGCTGTGCACCTGCTCTTACCTTGTTTACAAATGGTCCTTCAAGATGAATTCCAAGGATTTCAGCCTTACCTGGCTGCTGATGCTCATGTATATAATTCCCCGCATTGATTAATGCTTTTTCAATGGCTGTATTGCTCTGTGTGATTGTTGTAGCCAAAAAACTAGTTGTGCCTTCTTTTGGCAGTGCCGTAGTCATTGTTTCTAATGCATCAAAGGTTGCGTCCATGACATCTGCACCATTCACCCCATGAATATGGACATCTATCAACCCTGGAATTGCTTTATAGCCAGCGGGGACATCAATCACCCAATATTCCGCAGCTGAACTTATCTTTTCTATTGGACCGTACTCCACGATTTTTTGGTCCTTTAAAATAATATATCCAGATTCAATCTGTTGATCTTCAGCATATATTTGCATTCCTTTTAACAAAATAGGTTTAACCTTGTGTTCCATTGCAAACCCATCCTTTCTAATTTCGACCCAATCTTAGCACGATTAAAATATAGTTGTCTAGACCAATTATTTCTAAACAAATCAAACAAACACCTATTTTCATTTAAAACTCACTGTTATTAAAGGCCGTAAGTAATTTTCTCTTTATTATTTTATGTAAGGTGGTATAGACAACTATAACAATTGAGTGATATGCTGTTTTTAAATTTGGCTCTGTTAAACTTGGTCAGCCATTTATATATTCAAAAGGAGAGATAACCTTATGTTTGGTCTTTTTAAACGTAAAAATAAAGAGGCAGCCAGTACATCAAAACAACATGAAGAAAAGTCTGAAATTGGTCATGATTTTATTATGCCAATTGAAGGTAAGATAATCGCGATTACTGAGGTGGAAGATCCTGTATTTTCAGAAAAAATGATGGGTGACGGATTTGCTATTATTCCTGAGGCTGGCTTAGTGGTTTCACCTGTCGACGGTGAAATCCTCAACGTTTTTCCTACAAAGCATGCGATGGGAATTCGTTCAAAAGAAGGCTATGAATTTCTTATTCATATTGGATTAGAAACAGTTAACCTAAAGGGTGAAGGTTTTACAGCACTGGTTAACGATGGAGATCCCATTGAAAAAGGACAGGAGCTATTGAAGTTTGATTTAGAATACATCAAGAAAAATGCTACTTCATCAGTTGTTCCCGTCGTATTTACAGATTCCACTAGGATACATGTGAAAAAACTTGGAAAAGTAAAACAAGGGGAAAATGATATATTGTCCTTTGAATAAGCTGAAGTGCAGCTAGTATAGTCCCCCTTTTACTAAAGACTATTTGAATGGGATGAAATCTCTTTTAAATAGTCTTTTTGTTATGACCAAATGAATGTATGAGGAAGGGGTATCTACATACCCTTTATAAAATTGATGAAAAGATTTTCATTAAAAGAAGCAAAATGTTGAAAACCTATGAAAACGAATTCAACTCCATTGAATATCATTCGTTAGGCCTATATGATAACCATGTAAGCGATATTAAAACTTTTTTACGACATGAAGGAGGTTACATCAATGAAAAAGGCTTTTGAAAAAGCTCAGCAGTTTGGTAAATCGTTTATGCTTCCCATTGCCGTTTTACCTGCTGCTGGTCTATTACTGGGAATAGGTGGAGCGCTGTCTAACCCTAATACGGTTTCAGCTTATCCATTTTTAGATATCGCATGGCTGCAAGCTATTTTTACGATCATGAGTGCAGCTGGTAATATCGTGTTTGCAAACCTGCCAATTATTTTTGCGGTGGGTGTAGCGGTTGGTTTAGCCCGTTCTGATAAAGGTACGGCTGGATTAGCAGCTATGATTGGTTATTTTGTTATGAACGCTACCATAAACGCCTTGCTTTCCCTTACAGGGAAACTTGCTGCAGATAATTTAGCAGGGGCAGGCCAGGGAGTAGCTGTTGGAATTCAGACACTAGAAACAGGTGTGTTTGGCGGGATAATCATAGGCATTGTAGCAGCCGCTTTACACAATAAATATAACAAAATACAGCTTCCACAAGTTTTAGGATTCTTTGGCGGATCACGATTTATTCCAATCGTTGTTTCTTTCACAGCCATTCTTGTCGGTGCAATACTATTTGTAATTTGGCCGTATTTCCAACTTTTAATTAATCAACTTGGAGCATTAGTAACCACTACAGGCGAAATTGGAACCTTGCTATATGGTTTTATTTTACGTATGCTTGGACCTTTAGGACTTCATCATATTTTCTATCTTCCTTTCTGGCAAACGGCTTTAGGCGGTACAATGGAAATTGGCGGAAAGTTAATCAGCGGAACGCAAAACATTTTCTTTGCTCAATTAGCTGATCCAACAACAGAGCAGTATTATGAAGGTGTATCAAGATTCATGTCAGGTCGTTTTATTACGATGATGTTTGGATTACCAGGTGCAGCATTAGCAATTTATCACTGTGCTAAACCTAAAAATAGAAAAGTGGTAGCGGGTATCTTACTTTCAGCCGCATTAACTTCTTTCTTAACAGGTATTACAGAACCACTTGAATTTAGTTTCTTATTTGTTGCACCAATATTATATGTTGTACATGCTGCATTTGATGGATTAGCGTTTATGATGGCGGATATTTTCAATATTACAGTTGGTCAAACGTTCTCTGGCGGATTTATCGACTTTATCCTATTTGGACTTCTACAAGGTGTCGATAAAACAAATTGGCCGTATGTATTATTAGTTGGTATACCATGGTTCTTCCTATATTATTTTACATTCAAGTTGTTAATCAAGAAAAGAAACTTGAAAGTGATTGGTCGTGAAGATGAGGAGCAACAAATAACTGGTGCAGAACAAGTTACAGCTACAGACCGTGCGAAAACAATCGTAGTAGGATTAGGCGGAGCTGAAAACATTGATATCGTCGACTGTTGCGCTACTCGTTTACGTGTAACCATTAAAGATGAAAACTTAGTAAATGATGATATCATTAAAACAACAGGTTCAAAAGGAATTGTGAAAAAAGGAACCGGTATCCAAATCATTTACGGACCACAAGTGACGATTGTTAAAAATGAAGTAGAAGAGCTACTAGATAAACAATAAACGTAATTTATATATATATAAGGACGTGTGAATATGCAGCAAGTATTAGAACAGATTGAAAGAGGACTCATTGTTTCGTGTCAAGCCTTGGAAGGTGAACCCTTACACAGCTCATTTATTATGGGCCGTATGGCATTAGCGGCAAAAGAAGGGGGAGCAGTTGGGATTCGTGCCAACTCTGTTGCTGATATCTTGGAAATCAAAAAACAAGTGGACCTTCCTGTAATCGGGATTATTAAGCAAGTGTACGGAGAGAATCCTGTTTTTATTACACCGACAATGAAAGAAATCGATGCCTTAGCAGCAACAGGTGCTGAAATTATTGCAACAGATGCGACAGCAAGATTACGTCCTGATGGCAGTAATTTAGAGACTTTTTATAAAAATGTAAAGGCAAAATATCCTGATCTTGTTTTAATGGCAGATGTATCCTCTGTAGAAGAAGCGATTTTTGCCGATGAATTAGGATTTGATATCGTAGCTCCAACTTTATATGGCTATACAGAAAAAACTAAAGGTCTCAAAATAGATGATCATAACTATTTCGTTATCAAACAGATTATTAAAGAAGTGAAGAAGGCGAAGGTGATTGCAGAGGGAAATGTTTCGACGCCGGAAATTGCCCGGTCTGTCTTAGATATCGGTGTTCATGCCGTTGTTGTAGGCGGAGCGATTACAAGACCACAGATTATCACTAAAAGATTTGCAGATGCTTTGAAAATGGATAATCTATTCTAAAATAACTCAGGCTGCTGCCTGGGTTATTTTTGTTAAATTGGGATTACTAGTAGTATAGGAGTCCTTCCTACTTAGTAGAATACATTGTAAAGAAGAAAATATGGAAGTCGAAAAAGAGGTGAAAGATATGGAGTATCTTGGTGAAAATTTACTTAACGGGATTGTCTGCAGCATGGAAAAATTTACAAGCTCTGAGGCAGAATTAGCACTTTACATCATACATAATCCTGATGAAATCAGTCAGCTGTCCATTAGTCAAATTGCAAGAAAGATTCATATTTCACCAGCAACCATCACTCGTTTCTGTCAAAAAATCTCTTTTTCGGGCTTCAATGAATTTAAGCATGAATTAAAACGGTATATCGACTTAAGAAACAAGCCGATTTTCAATAGCGATATCAAAGACATTGATTATTTTGCTAAGCTGTATCAAAACCATATTGATATCATTGAAAATACGTTTCGTAAAATAACTTATTTTGATATCCAGCGAGCTGTGACCCTTTTAAATGCTGCGAAGAAGGTTCATGTCTATGGAATTGGCAATTCAGGGATTGCTTCCCAAGAGTTTAAATGGAAGTTTTTTCGAATTGGCGTCAACGTAGAGTCCATTACAGACCCGCATCAAGCGGCGATGGATGCAGCCTTAAGTACTGAAAGTAGT
This sequence comes from Niallia oryzisoli, assembly GCF_036670025.1. Lineage (NCBI taxonomy): Bacteria > Bacillati > Bacillota > Bacilli > Caryophanales > Bacillaceae > Niallia > Niallia oryzisoli. Next base: position 5,376,663 of record NZ_CP137640.1, read on the forward strand.
TTAGTTATTGGAATTTCTGTCTCAGGAAATACAAAGGAAGTCATCAATGCCGTGAAGATTGCCAAACAGCAAGGGGCAACGATTCTTGCCATCACAAGTCAAAAAGAATCTGAGCTGGCTCGTTTATCTGATTTAACACTCGCTGTAACCAGTAAAAGTAATATGCATATGGGTCAGAATATCTCTCCATCCTTACCATTATTTTTACTCTTTGATTTAATCTATACAGACTTCGTTGCCAAAGACTATATAAACAGAAACCAGACTCGTGATAAAACATTAAAAGCCTTAAAGGATATTGAGTGAACAATCAAACCTGTTCTTACAGTTTTTTGGGTTCTCGTTTTATAAAATTCGATGAAGCTGAAAAAAATTCTCCCTGTTCTATTTTTCTCTCTCAAAAATAAAATTGAGTGAATCTTGTTTTTTGAGGGGGAATTTAATTTAATGAAAATATGGCGGCTTGGACATGCGATGTATGTGTTGACGAGTAACGCAGGGAAACAGTATTTGATTGACCCTTTTTTTGACATGAATCCTGGTTTTCCGCAGCATTTGGATAAGGCGGATTTCTATCAGTCGATCGACTGTGTTTTTTTAACACATGGACATATCGATCATACAGGCGGCCTTGCTAAATTAGTCAGCCATAAACCCGATGTCATGATTGTGGCGCAGTATGAATTGGCACTTATTTTATTAAATCAAGGAATCAAAAATGTCCTGCCGATTAACACAGGAGGGTCTGTTTCCTTTGATGATGTGACGGTCACAATGGTACAGGCAAAGCATACTTCCTCCTATGCAGAAACAAAGGGCGCGAATCCTGTATATGCCGGTGAAGCGGCCGGATATATTTTTGCTTTTCAAGATGATTATACCCTTTATCACTCTGGCGACACGGCAATCATGACAGATATGAAGCTGATTCAGGATGTATATCAGCCGGAAATTGCAATTCTTTCCTCTTCAGGACATTTTACGATGGGACCGAAAGAAGCAGCTTATGCGGTAAAAAATTTACTTAACGTTCGCTATGTCATCCCAAGTCATACTTTTCCAAGCAACGAAACCGCACCCTCTCCGGAGTCGTTAAAACAATTACTACAAGCCTTCCCTGTCGTAAAATTCATGACCGACAGAGACAACGAACTAAAAGGACTACTAAAAGACTACAAAAAAACAGCCGTCATCACCCTCAACTATGGCGAAGAAAAAGAATTCAACAAAACCCCCTGGTCAGAAACCTTAGGAGACATGGAATTTTCTTAGAAGCAAGGGGACGGTTCTTTTGCTTCCTTTATTCCTGGTATAGAATCCTTGAATTCTTGAGGGTTAATCACGAGGCCCACCAACTATTCATTTAACGAAATAATATTCAATCCAAGTAAGAGAGAGGGAAATAAACCTGTAACTTACTTCCATCTTTAAGATTCACTTGTTAATCTTGTAAACGAATGGTATATTAATAAAGCGATGAGCTAATTTGCATAAGTCAATGGTCAAGCTTAAATGCTAAACGCACGAATGTGGTCGTCCGGTCCATTGCCGCAAACGCAGAAAAGACGTCTGTCTATGACAGGCGTCTTTTGCATTTTTACATAAAAAAGAGGAGAGTCATACTTAACGACAACTCTCCTTTTTTATAAAATTCTAGAAGGGACAACACTAATTAAATTTTCACTGGTCAACCCTGTTTTCACAGGTCAACCCGCATTCAAAATTCGGACGGAAGCAGGAGAACCGTCCCCCTGCATTACTGATTGGAAGCAAGAGAACTGTCCCTCTGCTTCGCATTAACTTTGTCGAAGCTGCCGTGTTTTTCTTGGACGAGGGTGATGGCGATGGCGGCGATGATGCTTGGGACGGCAAAGGCGATAAAGGCTTTTTGCGGGTCGATGCCGGTTGCCAGGATTAGACCAAAGAGAGTTGGGGCAAGAATTGAGCCAATTCTTCCGATTCCCACTGCGTAGCCAATGCCAGTTGCCCGTATTTCACTTGGGTAATATTCCGAGATATATGGGTTGGCGATATTTTGCGCACCTACGCTGCAGGCTCCCCCTAAGGCAATAAGGAAATATAAAGCTGTAATATTGGTATTCAAACTTAGCATCACAAAACAGACAGCACCAATGATATACAAGCCGGCAAGAACCTTTTTATGTCCGATTTTATCAGCTAAATATCCGCCTAGCAGCGCACCGCCGACTTGTCCTACACATAATACAAGATTAAACGTTAAGCTGGACGTAAGACCATAGCCCTGCTGCTGCATGATTTTCGGCAGCCAAGTGTTCAAGCCATATACGATCAAGAGACAGCTGAAAACCGCCAGCCAGAAGGCAAAGGTACTTCCTGCGCGTTTATTTTCAAATAGCTTTTTGACCGGAAAACCTTTCGCATTCTTTCCGACAGCTGCCATTTGATAATTCTCATGCTCTTTGTAGTCACCCAACGGGTCAACCCTATTTAAAATGCTGACTAATTTTTTCGTTTGTTTTCGGATCATATAATAAGATAATGATTCAGGAAACTGTTTCATAAAAAACGGTAACGTAAAGAGCGGAATCACTCCAATCCAATAGAGCACTCTCCAGCCAAAAGTCGGAATTACATACATCCCAATCAAAGATGCCAGAATTCCTCCGACTGAATAGCCGCAATACATAGTTGCAACAATAACGGCCCGGTTACTTTTAGGCGAATACTCTGTCATTAAAGAAATAACATTCGGCATTAAACCGCCCATTCCCAGCGCTGCAATGAAGCGCATGATGGTGAAAAAAACAGGGTTTGGTGCAACACCTGCCAGCAGTGTAAAGATACTGAACAACAGCATACAAATAGCTAACACTTTTTTTCGACCGGCTTTATCGGCAAGCGGAGCAAAAACAAGGGCTCCTACCATCATGCCGACTAACGAATAACTTCCGATGGCACCCGCCTGTACGGCTGTTAATGTCCACTCCTCCATCATCCAGGACAAGCCGACCCCATACATAGCAATATCATAGCCATCAAACGCAATAGCAAAGAAACACCATAGATACACCATTAGATGAAAACGGTTAAATTTACTGGAAGCCACCACTTCCGAAACATTAATGGACCGCACACTTACCAACCCCTTATGTAATATAAATCTATCGCTGCTTGACTTTTCTTTACTGCCTGTCAACATCCCCACATTAACAAGGACCACAAAAGCTAGAGTAATAGACCTTCCTTTTTTTTAAAAAAACTTCCCCGTTAACCGATTGCCAACTTGCAGACACCGGCACACCCCAAGCCAGTTCTGCTCTTGCAATCAACATCCCCTTTGTCCACAATTCTTACAAAAACATGCTCATATTCATTGTCGTAATCACAGCTTGATCCGGATAAATCGTCCGTGATGCGATTTTCCATTGCCCATTTTCTCTACGGACAATATCATGGCGCTCGCCAAACATTTGCTCCACTTCACGCTGCGACCCCCTGCTGCGCTTGAACAAGAAGTAACTTCTCACTTTGTACTCATCATGATTCGGCGTACCTTCGATCACGATATTGGATATAAAATGCCGCTGACGGGTCGCCGGATTTTCAACCCACGCCGATTTTGTATAAAGCCGGAGCACCCTTGTCTTCAGTGATGTCTTCGTCTCTTCAAAAAAGGCCATATCTTCTACAATGTTCTCGGCCTCAATACCGCCGTCAACCGTCTCACGCAACGGCATTCTGTAAACTAAATCATCCGTCAAAAGATCCAGCCAGTCTTTAAACTTCCGGTTATCCAAAAGGTACGCCTCATGATAAAGCAGGTTGCTGATCTCCTGTTGTACTTCAAAGGTGATTGGTTGTGCCACTGTACTCATTACACTTCCTCCTTCACGTAAAGATCCTTCGAAATGAGCTCAAGCCAGTTTTCATGCAATCTTCTTGATAGAGCATCCGTGTAACAAGTCGGGTAAGCCGTCCCCGGCCCTGGGAAAGACTCGTCCGGCTCCACATTTGTTAATCCCATTAAATAATTGGACACACTGTTGTAGCTCAGTTCCTTGTCCCTCGCCATTAAGCCCTTGCTTGATTCCACGATCCTTGCCCATGTTTCAGTATCATCCTGCTCCAATGTTCCCGAAGGTCCAAAAGAACCAAGGTAGCCGCGATAAGCAGCTTCTTTATATTCCTCAGGTGCCGCCTTATCGATCATGAACCAGCACCAAACCTCAACATGGTCCGGTCCAATTGGTCTCCAAAGTCTGAAGTTCAGATAGTTGTGCAGGTGTCCCTCTGTTCCGTGAATCGGGCTGACAAATGATAAATTCGGATAAGCACCGCCAACGAAAACCGTTACTCTTGATTGAATATCAAGCTGTTCAGGAGTGAGATTTTTTTCAAACATCGGCCACATCTCTTCTGGCATCCCTTGGAATGGAACCCGCGCCTTCCCTGTTGCAGATGTAATGACATTAATACCGTGGCCATTTTTCATGACAACTTGATGGCCGTACCCTGCATAAAGCGGATCTTCCGGGCTGATTCCCATTTCAACAGTAGAACGGTGGGTAGTTTGAACATGGTACGGATCAGCAGCGAAGTTTTCAGCAGTTGATTTCCAATTGGCTTTCGCTACCCAGCGCTGAGGGACTCCCCTGACTTCCATCCCGCCGTCTCCTCTGCCTAGCATAAGATCAAAATACCATTTCATTTCTCCTAAATAGTCGTCCAACGGCTCGGCATTCGGGTCGAGGTTTCCAAAGATCATGCCTTGATAGCTGGCGACTTGAGGAATCTCGCGTAGACGCCATTCCGTCTTGCACATCTCCTCGCCATACACTTTATTTCCCGCCACAATCCCAATCAGATCGCCTTCGAGATTATAGCTCCAGCCATGATACGGGCATGTAAACGTTTTCTTATTTCCGCGGTCTGCAGTACAAAGCTGAACCCCGCGGTGCGAACAGGAGTTAAGAAACGCTTTAATCTTTCCCTCCTTGTTTTTTACAAGAAGGATCGGGTCATTCACAATCCAGCGGGTCACATAGCTTCCCGGCTCCTTCAGCTCTGTTTCATGTGCAAGGAACTGCCACGTTTTCCCGAAAATCTTCTCCACCTCTAATTGATAGATATCCGGATCCGTGATGACCCATTGCGGCAATAAACCCTGCTCCATTTTCTCCTTTAACTGTTGAATCGTCTTTTGATCAATGTTTGATCTAATCCCCATTTTTTAGAACCTCCTTTAATTTTTGTAAAAGTTATGCATCTTCTGAGTGTTCCTATGTGTTCACTAACTTTAAATGGTGTCCTAAGTATCATTCATTTGTGCTAACGTTTTCATTTTATGATTTTATAAAATAGCATCCTACTTGAAAGGATTCCCTCCTTTTGAAATGTAGAAATAAATAAACTTTAGTTATCCTTTTTAATTCATCTAGTGAATTGTTAATTCATATAATGAATTCATACTCATAATATATACAAAGTTTTCTAATTTGTCAAAACATTTTAATAAAAAAAATCACCTCTGTAGAAAGAGATGATTTTCAATCTATATGACCCATTCTTCTCGATATTTTCCCTGCCACAGCTTGCAGCTGCTGTGAAAGTTTTTCCCTCGCCTGCCCTTGAATTTTAAAACTCGGTCCTGAAACAGCAATCGCTGCAACTGGCTCATTTCCAGTTCCAAATATCGGTGCTGAAATAGCCGTATATCCCATGAAAGTTTCATCTTCATCAACAAAAATACCTTTTTGACGGATCTCCCGAAGCCTTTGCATAAATGATTCAGGTTCAACCAATGTATTAGGTGTATGTTCTTCAAGCGGATGTTCATCGAGAAGCTTCTGGACAAATTTCTCAGGCTTGTACGCCAATAACACGATGCCAAGGCCACCATGATGCAGAATCCGCCTTCTTCCAATAAAGTTACGAGGCTGGAAACCCTCGTCGCTATCGTAACGCAGCAGATATTGCAAATTGGTTCCTTGAGGAACAGCAAGAATCGTCGAATGCCCTGTATGCTCCTGAAGCTCCTGCAAATAAGGATCCGCTTCCCTCCGGACATCCAAGTGTTCTAAGACAATTCCGCCATATTCCAACGGCTTGTAGCCAAGCCGGTACATATTTTCCTTCTGATCAAAATAAATAAGACCATTTTTCTCCATCGTCCATAGCAAACGATAAACGGTTGCCTTAGCCAACTTCGTTTTCTCAATAATTTCTTCAATTGTTAAGTTCGGTCGTTCAAAGCTAAAACAGTTCAAAATCTGAATCGCCCGTTCCACGGCCCGAATCGGCTCTATGTTTAACTCTCTCATCACTGCTTCCCCCCTTACGAACCCTCGCTCTATTATCTATGTATTTACAGTATCTTACCTTATTTTCCTATTAAAAACCACTCATTTCATAGATGCCGGGGGTCTTGAGGTGTTCTCTTTGGGTTCAGAGGGACGGTTCTCTTGCTTCCTTTTCAAATAGAAGCACGGGGACGGTTCTAAGGCTATTCAGCTTTTATAACCGCCCCCTGCTTTTTCCTATTTTTAAAAAAGGCAATCACAAGAAGGAAGGATGGGATGATCACTTGGAATGGGAGATGAAGAATGAATGTAATATGTGTAATCCCTTCATGCAGGTGTTCGGTATAATTACTTGCAATGGTAATAGATAAAAACAAAATCACAAGTCCCATTGGATAAACCAGCTTTTCAGGTTGACTAATGTTAAATATACCGGATGCTCCTGCTACTGCTGCATAGATAAAAAGACATATCTTAAAAAAGCCCCCGATTATCATCGCTATCATAAAATATACATCTAATCGTTCCAAAAACTCAGCTATCTGGATGGTCTGAATCGTAGATAAAAGAGGAAATGGCGAACGCGATGTAAGATCCACACCAAGAACACAAATATTCATTGCCATGACAAGTGTCAGGTTGATACCGCTTAGTCCGATTGCCAGCAAACCTGTCTTCTTCACTTTTTCAGGCTTATTCAAATAGGGCATTATCATGGCAAACACGATGACCTCACCGAACGGAAAGAACAAGGTTTCTGTGAAAGCACTGGTCAATATAGGCATGATTCCTTCTTCCAAAACCGGCCGTAGATTATTGACATCAATCGTACCGGATGCCACTAGTAATATAAAACCTGAAATAGCTAGGATATATATAAGTACAAAAAATAATTCACCAGCTCTTGCTAACACCTCAATCCCTTTACGGACGGAATAAATAATCACAACCATGAATAATGCATTGGCAATAAATAAAGGTGTTTCAAGATACGCAACAGTCACGAGCATTTCCCCAAAATCCCGCAGTACTCGTGCTGCAACATATGAAAAATAAAGAATATATAAAAAGGCAAAAAACCGGCCAAATATTTTTCCAGTTAACTTTTGTACATATTCTGTTAAGGGGATATTAGGATAGTACTGGTAAAGACGATGATAAATCAAAAACAACAGAAATCCCCCGACCATGGCAATCAATATAGCCATCCAGGCATCCTGTTTTGCTCCAATTGCAGTCGGAACTAACTGAGCACTCCCTAGTTCAAACAATAATAGGAGAACAAATAGCTGCCAATTACTAATTTTCGCCTTTTCCACGGATGGACACTTCCTTTAGCTTAATTATGACTCCAATACTATACATAACATCGCTTTCAATTCCAGGACAGAGGAAAGTAATTGCATTCCATTCGTTTTCACTCTGCCTTTCACATGCTTTTAGAGGGCAATCCAGAATTACCCTTGATGCTCCTTATCACCTTTTGCCATTGCACCGTTTTTGTATCTTTTTTTTAAAAAAATAACGATAAGAAGTAATAAAGGAATGATTACTTGGAAGGGAAGATGAAGAACAACTGTAACCAATTCTACACCTTCTCGTTTATGCTCTACAGAGTTGCTTGCAATAGAAAGGGACATAATCAAAATAACAAATCCCAAAGGAAACACCAGCCGTGCCGATTCTTTTATTCGAAACAAGTTTGCCGCTCCTACGGCCGCTGCATACAAATAGAGACTAATTTTAAAAAAGCCGCCGATAATCATCGCAAACATAAAATAAACATCCAGACGTTCTAAAAATTTAGCAATCTGGATGCTCTGAATGGTAGATAGAAGAGGGTATGGTGAACGAACCGTCAGGTCAACGCCAATGACACTGATATTTATAACCATCACTATTGCCAAATTAATTCCGCTTAATCCCAATGCCAGCATACTAGTTATTTTTACTTGTTTGGGATGATTCAAATAGGGAAGGATCATCGCAAAGACAATGACTTCCCCAAATGGATAGTACAAGGTTTGTGTAAAGGCACTCTTTAAAACCGGCATAAAACCCTCTTCCAATATAGGTCTTAATTGATTCAATTCGATCAGACCAGAAACGACAATCAAAATAAATCCCGAAATAGCTAGCAGATACAAAAAGATAAAAAATAATTCACCGGCTCTCGCTAATACCTCTATTCCTTTGCGGACTGCATACATGACGACACAGATGAATAGTAGGTTAGTAATAATGATAGGTGTATCCCTATAAGCAATAGTACTAAGCATTTCACCAAATGTTCGCAGAAGCCTTGAAGCAATATAAGTAAAATAAAGCACGTAAAGAAAAGCGAGAAAACGTCCTGCTGCTTTTCCGAATATCACAGGAAGGTATTCAGTCAAGGGAATATCAGGATATTGTTGAAAAAGGTAAAGGTAAATGGAAAACAAGAATAAACCGCCTCCCATGGCGATAAGAATGGCCAGCCATGCATCTTGTTTGGCTTCAATCGCAGTAGGCACCAGTAAAGCACTCCCAAGTTCCAATAAAACAATGAGAATAAAGAGCTGATTTCTACTAATTTTTGCGTTTTCCACCGAATGATTACCTCCTTTCAAAGCCTCACTTTTCCATATTTGAGAGATAAGATTTATTTCTAATACCAGTTCGCCTCACAAAGGCATCAACCTTCACGGTCACTTCCGTTTTCGGAAAGTGAATCTCATTCCAGTCCTGTTTCATCCTTTTCCAGGCTTTTGGATTGGCCAAATGGACCTTTTCACCAAACCCAAGGATATCGGATTGATCTTTTTGAGCACGTTCTACTGCCATTTTTATCTCTTTTTCAATTTCTTTTTCCACTACTTTTTCTATTTTTAATAAAGCCATTGGGTCCGTTATATCAATAGGTACCATTAATTCACCAATATCACCTTCCGCGCGTGTATGAATCGTGACGGCTGGTACCCCATCCTTTTTCAATCTGGCAGATACTTTTGTGTTTTGCCTGATTAGTTCATAGGCAATCGCCTCTTTTTCTCCCTCCCAATTAATATTGATATCGGAGGATTGAACCTTATTTAAAATAAAGGAGGCTCCCCTTGCCGGTTCTCCTTGAAGCCAACTAATCAATTTACCCTTTTTAAAGACTGCCATGCCATTTACTACAAGCTGCCCATCGGGGGTCGTCTGCTGTAAATTATTCATCTTTTTACCGTCCTTAGAATTCCCCTTGATATAAAATCCACTAATCATTGGCTCCCGGCCTGCAGATACAAGGTCCCTTATGACATCTTGAATCATGACATTAAAAAATTCCCCCCATCTCTTTTCAGAAGAATCAAGGGTTTTTATCACCTTATTTGCCGGGACTTTCTCAATTGCCGTTAACTTATTGACAACTTCTGCAGCTGTTGTATTCCGGGCAATGATCACTGTTGTAGTCGTTCGAAATTCTGGGTCACGGTCCATAGCATCAAAAATCTTTAAGATCCCTTCTTCTTTTGCTAGTTTCTCACTAATCACGACCAGGTTCGTATGGGCATAGTACAATCTGCGGGGAATCTGCTTTGTTGCCTCCCTGCTTGTTTCAACCACATTATTCCCCGTAATGGTAAAAACCGTGACTGGAGATGCTTGATTGCTTCCTTGTTTACCCGCAGCAACGTTTCCCGGATTAACAATTTGAAAAGTGGTGACATATTTTCCTTTTTCATTCTTATCAATACCCATCGCTGAAACTAATGCGAGATCGGTTAGCTCCTTTTGGCTCCAGCACCCTGAAAGAACGGATACGCTAACAAACATAATGAAAAGAAGTCCCCATCTACATCCCATCGTTGTCATCCTTTTGTGTTTGATCATTATCCATTAAACGGCTCTCAGGAGGCTTCGGTTTCTGATCTTTCCCTTCACGAACCATATTTCCTTTACTGATCATTTTTGGTCTATGTGTGAAAGCCCACCATGGTGCTCGAATCACCGTATCATCATTATTACCAGGAATAAAAGGTGCAAGCGGAGACATATAAGGTACTCCAAAGGAGCGAAGCCCGCATAAATGTACCACCAGCATGATCATCCCAAGAATCACTCCATAAAAACCAAATACTGCAGCAATCAGCATAAATAAAAAGCGAATCAACCGGGCTGATATCGCAATCGAAAAGGATGGAGTGGCAAAATTTGCAATGGCTGTAATCGCTACAACAATAACCATTGCAGGTGAAACAATTCCAGCCTCTACAGCAGCCTGTCCAATAACTAGTGCCCCAACAATCGATATCGCTGATCCAACAGCTCTTGGCATTCGGATCCCTGCTTCACGCAAAATTTCAAATGCTATTTCCATGATGACAGCTTCGACAAATGCTGGAAATGGCACTGCTTCCCGCTGTGCGGCAACCGCAAAAAGCAAATTAGTCGGTATCATTTCCTGATGAAAGGTTGTCGCAGCAATATAAATAGAAGGACCAACAAGAGAAATAAAGAAAATTAAGATGCGTAAAAATCTTAGTGCAGTGGCAATATCAAAACGAGCATAATAATCTTCAACAGACTGAAAAAACTGGATAAAAACAGCTGGTGCAATCAGCACAAATGGTGTCCCATTGACAAAAATGGCGACCCTTCCCTCCAGAAGATTTCCCGTCACTGAATCCGGTCTTTCTGTATGATAAAGTGTTGGAAATGAGGTAAAGGTCTGATCTTCAATCATCTGTTCGATATACCCAGATTCTAGGACACTGTCGATGTTAATTCTGCTTAATCGATTACGTACTTCTTCCACAATTTCCTCATTTGCAATCCCTTTTATATACATGATGGCAACATCTGTTTTTGTTACCTTGCCAATTTTCATCGACTCCATCCATAAATCAGGATTTTGAATTCTTCGGCGCACTAGAGAGGTATTGGTCCTTAGCGATTCGGTAAAACCATCTCTTGGACCGCGTACGGTAACCTGGCTGCTTGGTTCCTCTACAGAACGCTGCTCACCGCCTTTTGTATCGGCAATTAATCCACGATCGATCCCATCCAACAGAATAACCGATTCGCCTGACATTAATGAGGAAAACAGATCATCCCATAGGCTGATTTCCTTTACCGTTCCAAGTGCAACAACATCCTCTGCAAGAACATTCAGGGTTTCCTTCGCTCCCATCTTTTCTCGTAGGGTACTGTTTTCCATAATGGATTCAAGGATAAAGTCATGGATAGATTGACCATTTACAATTCCCTCTACATAAACAATCGCCATTCGAATCCCTGGGTCTCTACCCACCTTTAATATTCGAATGATGATGTCAGGACTGTTACCTGTCTTTTGTTTGATTACATCCAGATTATGAGATAAAGATTCCGTTAAGAATTTTGGCAAACGGTTACTAACCTGGCTCTTACTGCTAGAATCAGGTTGGTTCTCTCTGCTCAAACCTTCATTATTTTTTTGTCTTTTTTGTTTTTGACGCTTAAAAAATGGCGGCATCTGTCAAAAACACCTACTTTACTTAAATATTCCCCGCTTACCAATCAAGGAATATTATGCCTATTCCGCCAACGTCTATTCATTTATAGGAAATAACAAACTGGGAAATATATTAGAATGGAGAGTGATAAAAAATGAAAATCCTCGGCATTTGTATTTTAATCATGATTCCTTTAATCGCTTTTTCTTTAACGATAGATATTCTGCAAGGATTTGACTTAGCCACATCGATACGAAATGCACTCAGCCCCTTTAACGTTATGGAGGCCCCTGAACAGGCTGTCCTCTTCTTCTTTCTCTTCCTACTAGCAATTCAATTCATTCAATCCTTCATCAAAAAAAGGAAGCGCGGGGACGGTTCTCTTGATTCCTCCACAGAGGAACAGGAGGACGGTTCTCCTGCTTCCGAAGGGCAGTAAAAGAGGGAGAAAACCAAAAAGCCCATCTGCCTCGACCTCTAGATTCAAGCCTTTCTCATTGATTTTTGCAGACGGATAACCGCTTTTTGGATACTTGAGAATTGCTGGATTTCTGGGATCACCTTCAATGGTGGAGGGAGTTTTCGGTTTGCTGCGTTGGCCATGGTTTCGAATACATAAAGTAACTGAGCTAGGGTTGAGTCAGAAAGAATCGGCCTGACTGGATTTTTCGAGCAATTTTCTAGTAAATAGGCTAAGTGTTCGATGGAGAAAAGGACCGGCCAATAATATTCTAGTACGCTTGGTTTGACCGGAATCTCGCCTGCTGCAGTACTGTAAAGGGTTTGGGCATGAAATAAGTTCGTTCTCATCTTCAAAAGCTCCCGGCTGTCAGGAGCATAAAATCCAGCTCCTTGATTTGTGAAAAGAATGAACAAACATTGCCCCTGACTGCGAATTGTTTTCGTAATGACATGAGGGAGCAAACTTGACGCTGACCGCCTCCCTACCAGCCATACACCGATTAGACCAATCGCTATCCCAATCACAACATCAATAATTCTAGCAGAGGCAAAATAATTAAAACTAAAGGTACCTGGATTGGTACTTTCTGCCATCAACAACGCATTAGGTGTAAAAAATAGCGCTGCTAAACCATAATTTTTTACAATAAAAAGCTCCGTTATAAAGGTTAAAAGGAGAATAAAAAAGATAATCATGTATCCAGTCGGATGTGCAGCAAGAATTAAACCGGCAATCACAATCCCCATCATTGTACCAAGAGCCCTCTGAATCGCACGATGAAAGGTTGAAACAATAGTAGCACCTGACATCACAGCGACACAGGATAACGGCACCCAATAAGATCTCTCCAGCTCAAATTGATAGGCAAAAATAGCCGCAATCATCGTAATAACCCCGAAACGAACAGCCGAAATAAACACAATTGAACTTTTATCAAAGGCCCCTAAAAAGACACCCTTATAGGACGGCTTAGAAATTTCAATCACTTGTTCAATCTTAGAGTTTGGTTCATTCATAACGGCGTCAGCATCAAATACAGCAACAAACAGCGCAGCAACCGATTCATCCATATCATTCGGCTGAAGAATTCGTTTTGGTGTTGCCTGTTTCTTTTTTCTATCCATTGAATAGGCGATTTCCCTCACAGCATCCCCCAATTCAGGCGGCATTGGAGCACTTTTTTTCGAAAAATGTTCAAGTATGTATAAAAAAATTACATTTGCATGGTCGTTTAATACATACAGACGCTTAAAAAAGTTGTCTTCCCTCCAGGAAATATATCCGGCAGCAAGCGTCTCTTCTGCCTCCTTCAGTACGGACATTACCCGATGTCTTGCCTCATGAAATTTCTCAGTCCCGATTGAATCAAGCAAGGCAGCAAGCTCAAGGAAAACTCTTTTGACAACAGTTGTTTCTGGACCATGGGGCTCAAAAAACCAGCCAATCATGGCGATGATCCATGACAGTGTTCCTCCCAAGAAGACAAGGCTGGCACGAAGAAAAGCAAGCTCCGGCTGAATCGGCATGCCTGTGGTCATCGCAAACACTAATACGAAAAAGATCGCCGAAGGTCCGATGATTTTTAAAGCACCAAAAATAAACACAGCTACGGCCCCGATTAATCCTATCAAAATCGAAACCGCTAACGGATAAGGAGCCGCTACCGTTCCGAGCCAGGCAACAAAAGTCATTCCAAGCACAACAAAGAACAGCTTCTTCGCTCGCTGAGCATAGGGAATGTTGAATGTATAGAGATACGTGAAGCCGCCCATTCCTGCAATTAACCCATAGGCAAAATTACCGAGCCACAATCCTATTAATACAGGCAATGCCGCAGACACCCCAGCGCTAAAAGCCTTCACCCATGGAAATGGCTTTCGATTCACAGTCAAAGCCTGTTTGAATATCGACGGGGGTTTGGGAGTGTTGGATTCTGCGGATTCAGTCGTTTTGTTATCGCTCATCATAATCGCTTCTTTCTATAAAGTATACCTCATCAAAAAACACACAATCTTCATTATCATTCCGATAAAGTTGGGCAGTTATTCACAAACAGCCTGTCATCACTAACCCGCCTTTTTTTAATGACCAACAAAAAAATCTCTGCAGATATCTCACTGCAGAGCAAATCAGAGGGACGGTTCTCTTGCTTCCAAAGGGGTGTAGAAGGAAGCAAGAGAACCGTCCCTCTGCATTAAAACTGGGGAGCCCTCTCATTGCTTTGGAAACATGGGGTCCTTTTTTAGCGAATATTTACTTCAACTGGTTCAGCTACTAGGTTCCATTCTTTTCCATGTGCACTGAAAGTATGTGTGACAAATACATTTACTTTGCCTGGTTTCAGTGCTTTGATGGTGTTTCCTTCAACGACAACATTGTCTTGGTCACCGGATACAAAGAGTTTTGTTTCAATATTTTCTTTCTTGTCTTCACGGTAGTGCATAAAGGCTTTTGCTTGGATAACTGCAGAATCTCCAACTTTTAGATTTCGCTTTTTGATTGGTGTTTCCAGACGGATTGGTACATCTGTCAGCCATTGAGTGTAATCTGTGATTGGTCCGATTACTCCTTGCTCCAGCTGATTTCCTAAGTGCTGCTCATTTCTAAACGTCCAGTGCATATTCATCATACCGCGCTGGCGCATATAAGTGGTAAATTCTTTAGATATGCTGCCATAGCTTGCATTCAGTGTGGCATTCATACCGGAAGCGTAGTTAAGCATTTGCTGGGCATTTTTTAACTTTGCATCGGTTGTAGCTGGAACGCCTGCCGAGAATAGGTAGCCAATCCCCACTTGAGGATTTACTTCATCTGACTTGATTATTTCTCCTAAATGAAAGCTTTGAATGAGGACCTGATCGGTCATACCTTCTTCTTCAATTTCCTTCATCGTCTGCTCAGCAACATCAGTGGCTTTTAGTTCAACTAGCAGTACCACATCTTTTCCTTTAAAAGCTTGCAGATATTCCCGGAAAGTCGGTACCTTTTCTCCTGCAAATTCAGGGCCATATTTGATGCCGGCATCTAAAGCACGGATTTGTTCTAGGGTTAGGTCTGCTACATTCCCTGTTCCGTTTGTTGTACGGTCAACCGTATAATCGTGCATGATTATAAGATGTCCGTCCTTTGTCCGTTGTACATCCGTTTCAATTAAGTCCGCGCCAAGTTCATAGGCTAATTGGTAGCCTGCCATTGTATTTTCAGGCGCGAGCGATGGAACTCCGCGATGCGCAGCAACAATCGGACGCTGAACAATTGTATTTTCAGGATATTGGCTGTAAGCAGATACGGCTGCCTGTTCATCTTTAGCAATGATTCCATCAACACCTAAATGGATCAGACTATGCGCATCACTTTCATTCTCGCCACCGATTCCCCAAATTGATATCGTACGGCTATGTAAGTAGTGCACGACTTCTGGAGTAATTAGCTTTTGCGGAATAACTGCGACCTTTGCATTGCTTTCATGGATTTGCAGCGCCAATTCCTTCAGATCATGTTTATTTAAAGCATTTTTTGTGTAAAAAACAGCTCCCCTGACGAACGGAATTCCTTCCTTGAATTGTTTTACTAGCTCAGTATTTGAAGACATTACAGATATATCTTGAAGCTGCTGGGCTTTAATAAAATCCTGTAGTCCTGTAATCGTTTTTTCATCTTGGATTTGGAAAATCGGTATCATTTTTCCCTTCATCGCTTTAATCACTTCGGAAAGCGGTGTATCGTTTACAAACAATTTGCCCTGAGCATTGGTATGTACGGGTAGAATCATCGAAGAAACATCCTGGCTATTCGCAATTTCTTCAACAGTTTCAAAATTAGAAATAACAGTTGGCGCATTGACGATATTGGTTTCAGGCTCATCAGCAAGGAAAGCCTTTGAATTCTCTAACGGCGGCAATTCTTCCGTATTCGTGGTTACTTTTACATTATCAAATTGGACCGTAACGCCTGCCGCCTGGAATCCAACATCCCCTTTAGACCATTTAGTTGCTAAATCAGTATCAATGACAAGCTGCCCATTTACAAATTGTTGTACACGGTTATCCTTTGCAACGATTTTTAAATGATAGCTTTTACCGAACTGAAAAGGTTCTGGATAAAAGGTTTTTTCCGGTACATCCCACTGATTTCGTTCATTGCGAATCGCAAACTCCAGTCCGTTTAACGCAGTTGTCCCTCTTCTTACCGCAAATTGATAATATGGATAGTTATCCTCTTGAACGCGATACATCATCGATGCCCAGCGTGTATCCTCCACAGCTGAGATAAACGTCATATCGGCTTCAAATACATAATCACCCGACTCATCTTCTAGCGGAATCAAGACACGGCTTGGTTTTGAAGTTGCTGGTGATGTCAGCTGCAGTTTGCCCTCCTTAACCTCAGCTTGGCCTTCAAGCAGCTTCCAGCCATTCGGCAATGTTTGTCCTGTCAGTTGATCAAAATTCTCAGTAACTAGCAAGCTCTCTTGTCCGCTAGCTTGAACCGTTGTCCCAGGAATTATTGGAATTGAACTAATCCCAATCGCCATTAAACTAGTTAATACAATTGGTGTCACTTTTCTGTGCTGCTTTTTCTGTTTTTTCGACATTTAACGAACCTCTCCCTACTTTTACTAGATTAGCTATGTCATATTGTGTCAAACAAACGTAGAGAGAATATTAAGGAAACATAAATATTTGTAAAGTTCACACTTTTGATTCATTAGTCCTATGAATGGAAGCAGGGGGACGGTTCTTTTGCTTCCTAAACGATGGAAAGTGAGCAGGAGAACCGTCCCCCTGCTTCGCCCTTATGGTGAAGAAAGAGAGGCTGTGCCAAACGGTCGAATAAAGACCTTTTGGCACAGCCTCTCTCTATTTTTGGCAACTTACTTTTCCCGGCTTTAGATGAAGTCCTTTGAGAATTGTTTTTTATATTGCAATGGTGTGTGGCCTGTGATTTTTTTAAATGTTTTGGAGAAGTGCTTGGCTTCAAAAAATCCAACTTTGGCGGCGATTGTATAAACTAACTCGTTGCTGGACTCGAGCATCTCCTTTGCTTTTTGTATGCGATAGGTAATTAAATATTTTTTTAACGTGATTCCCATTTCCTTTGTAAATATCTGACTTAAATAAGAATGATTGATTCTTAAGTCATCTGCCATCGTTTTTAAGTTAATATCTTCTTCGAAATGTTCATGGATATAATCAATCGCCTCTAAGACCATTGGATTTTTAATCATATACCGATTGGAGACTTCACCTCTTAAAAGATGAATCGTTTCGAGAATATCTGTATATTTTTGTTCGATAGATGAATAGATTAACTCTTGTGGTGAAGTGTTTTCAATCAGTGACTGCTTGAGGACAGCTCCAAATTTCTCATGTAAAGCAGCATAGATTCCTGTTTGAGAATAAAAGTATAGTTGATAGTTTAAGCTTGGCTTAATTTTTTCCAAAAAAAGCTCCTCTAGTAATTGTAGCAATTGAGGATTTGTGAATTGATGCTGGATGTATTCTTTAATTTGTTTTAAGCTTTGCTCTATTTCATTGCAGTCTACTTCTTTACTTGATTTATCAAGCAGACTAGGTGTGAGGACCTCTGCTTCCCGGCAGAAAAAATGATAGCCCTTAAGTCGGTGAAAGGTATCATAAGCTGGACGAATATCCTCAATCGTTTTTATTCTCTTGCTTCGATATCGAACAGCGGTTTTGCAATTTAATACATAGTTTAATTTTTTTGTTAATTCCTCAAGTGTTTGATAACGTGTGACTTCACTATTTGTCTGAACGTCATTAATAATGAGACATAGTAATGTAGGACTAATATAGAATACTTCTCCCCCATTATATTGATCTAATACGGTCTGGCATTCTTCACACAAGATTTCTCCCACCCAATAATAGATATTTTTATTTAAGTGATGATCAACATATTCAATATCTTGTAGATCCCATAAATATAAAAAATACCCATCATTTTTCAAACGAAGCTCTGCCTGCTTTTGATAATAAAGAAACTCACCTTTTGTTACTCCGCGTAAAATGTCCTTCAAAAATTCCGTTCTTTCCAATTTTTCGAGGCGCTGATTCATAATGAGATTTGCCGTATCACTTTCCCCAATATAATTAGGAAAACAATGGTAATGCTCATGAAGTGCTGTTGTAAAAAAGTTCTCTAGTTCGTTTGGAAAGTTGGAATCATGATAAGTAGTAATCGCATATGTCAGTTTTTCTTTGGAAATCGTGGAATAAGCCAATAATATTGGAGACAGTTCCGCTTCGGCCAAATCTGCAAAAAAGTTTTGCGCTTGATAAATAGGCGAAGCTAAATGAAAAATAACAATGTCTGGTTTCAATTCAAATACTTTATCACTGAATTCTTCAAACGAACTTGTGTTACATATGATGTCAAATTGAGAGTGGAATGAGCTAGCAGATTGATATAATAATTGACTAATTTGAGGATCAACAAATAATAGAATCCTTGAGGCCATGGTTCATTATCTCCTTGAAACAAACTTTAGTGAAATAAGATAGTATCATTATAGTTTTATTTAACTAAATAATCAAATAATTATGAAAATATAAAAAAAGAACACCATTTTCTAAAAAAAACACGGTTTATATGAAAACGTATTCATTATAATCCATAGTAAGAAGATTGCTTCTAATAAAAAGGAGGGAAGTAGATGTCAGAAATAAGTTTAGAACAAAAAGAAATAGTAGTTGATTCAAATGGCTATAAGAAAACATCTGCAAAACCAGGTTTTTACAAATTGGAAAGGCGGGAAATTGCCGGCTATTCCCTAGTTGATTTTGCCATGAATCTTGTCTTTCAAGCAATTCTGATGTTTCTTACTTTCTACTACACAGATGTTTATGGGCTGACTGCAGCCGAAGTATCACTCATGTTTCTGATTTCGAGATTTTGGGATGTCATTTGGGATCCATGGTCGGGTGCCATCGTTGAGCGGCTTAATCCAAAAAGAGGAAAATATAAACCATATATCCTCTATTTTTCAGTACCATTCGCATTAATCGCAGTTTTAACCTTTACCGTTCCGGATATGGGACATATCGGGAAACTGCTTTGGGCTTATGCAACATATAACCTGCTTAATACATTATTCACACTCATCATTAATCCATATATTTCATTAACTACCGTTATGACAGCTGACCCTGATGAAAGAACAAAATTGAATTCCGTTCGGATGATGTTCGCCCAGGCAGGCGGTGTTGTGGTTGCCTTATTCATTCCCATTTTATCCGCTTATTTTGGAAAAGAGGATCAGGCGACAGGTTATCAAATAACCATTATTCTTTTAGCAGTTATTTCTGCATCTATTTTGCTTTACAGTTATACGACAGTAAAAGAACGCATTCAATCTGCTTCACATCTTGATCCTGTTGGGATCAAAGACATATTCGTCCAGTTATTGACCAATCGTCCGTGCGTCATTTTATTTCTCTTATTCTTAGGAGTTTATGGATTTAATACCGTATCCTCTGCATCAGGAATTTACTTTATTACCTACAACATAGGCCGTGGAGATCTTGTTGGGTTGTTTTCATTATTAAATGTACTGCCATCTGTTATTGCTGTTCCATTTGTTATCCTTCTTGTTAAAAAGCTTAAAAAGAAAAACACAGTCGCTCTAGGATTAATTCTTGCAGGACTCGGAGCAATTGCCTTTTCTTTCATCCCGGCTTCATCCATTACCATGTTGATGACAGCTAAAACCGTTTCTTCTTTCGGATACGGAATTTTGATGGGGATTTTATGGTCCATTATTCCGGATGCTGTTGAATATGCAGAATACAATACAGGCAAGCGCTATCCGGCAGTCATCTACACAACAATAACACTTGGATTAAAAGGCGCTCTGACCATTGGCGGAGTCATTCCAACAATGGTATTAGCGAATGCTGGATATGTTCCAAACGTAACACAATCTGCAGAAGCATTAGGCGGCATCATGTTTATTACTTCATACCTTCCAGCTATTGTTTGTTTGGTCACATTAGTCATTTTTATGGCCTTCTATAATTTGACGGAAGAAAAAGTTGAAAAGATCATGCATGAATTAGCGATCCGTAATGCAGGTAAAAATTAATCAATTAGGAGGTCATTATGAGTAATCGTTTACAAGATTTTTCACTAGATGCCTTTTCATTAAAAGGAAAGGTAGCTATTGTAACTGGCGCCAATCAAGGACTAGGAATGGCCTATGCCGTTGCTTTTGCAAAAGCAGGGGCAGATCTTTACATTCCTCATTTAACGGATGATGTATCAGAAGTAAAAGAATTAATCGAAGCAACAGGGCAAAAAGTTGCCTTTATCCAAGGTGATTTAACAGATAAATCCTATATTCAAAGAGTCGTAGAAGGATGCATCGAGCAATACGGAAAAATTGATATTCTCGTCAATAATGCCGGGGTCGGAATTTTTGGAGACTTCCTCGATTATTCAGATCAGGCATGGGAAAAGGTCATGGACATTAATTTAAATGCTGTCTATTACTTGAGCCATCTTGTCGTTCAAGAGATGGCCAAACAGCGCTCAGGCAAGATCATCAATATCGCATCCGCCCTTGCTTTTACAGCTGATAAAAATTGTCCCCCGTACACAACAAGTAAACACGCAATTGTTGGCTTAACCAAGGTATTTGCCAATGAAGCAGGTCAATACAATATTCAAACAAATGCAATTGCACCAGGTTTTTTGGAAACAGAAATGACAAAAACACTGACAGACAATAAAGACTACTTCAACAAAATTAATGACCGTATTCCTGTCGGCCGTTGGGGTTCCGGCGCCGATTTAATGGGAACTGCCGTCTTTTTAGCAAGCTCAGCATCCAATTATATCAATGGCTGGACCATCAATGTCGATGGCGGCTTTGCTACCACACTTTAGGAGGTAAACACAGTGAAAACAATCGCAGCAGTTAAAATTGGAAAATTAAATGATCCAAATGAAGAAACACGTGGAAGAGTCGATGTCATCGATCTTCCCGAGCAGCCCCTTGGAGAAGAAGATGTAAGAATCCAAGTCGCCTATTGTTCGATTTGCGGTTCTGATCCGCATCTGGTTGAAGGAATTTTCGGATGGGAGCCTCCCTTTGGGATTGGTCACGAAGTATCCGGTGTAATTATGGAACTCGGTCCGAAAGCAACGAAAAAAGGCTTGAAGGTTGGCGACCGCGTAGCCGGGAACTTCTTGAAATTCTGCGGCACCTGCTACTACTGCTTAAATGGCCAGGAGCAATTTTGTGAACATGTACATGATTATAACCGCCCGGGCATGGCTGAAACCATTGTTTGGCATGAGTCACAGGTATGGAAAATACCAGATCATGTATCACTAGAAGAAGCTTGTCTGCTTGAGCCGGTATCGATTGCTGTTCGTATCGTGGATAAAGCCAATATGAAAGTAGGACAGAGAGTTGCCATCTCAGGAGGCGGACCGATTGGATTATTAACACTTCAAATGATGAAAAAATTCGGGGCCACATCGCTAACGTTAATTGAGCCGATTGCGGAGCGCCGCGAATTAGCGAAACGATTTGGCGCAGATCATGTCATCGATCCAATTCATGAAGACGTAAAAGATGCTGCTCAACACATTACAGATGGACGCGGATTTGATGTCGTCATCGAAGCATCAGGCTCCCCTCGGGCAGCGAATGTTACCTGTGATATTGCCGGAAGAGGCGGCACGGTTTTATATATTGCCATGTTCCCTGCAGGCTATGAAATGCCATTAAATTTATATGAAAAATGTTATTTCCAAGAACTAACGATTTCCGGCATTTTTGTCGCACCATATGCGTTTCCGCGTGCACTTCAAATGCTGCCGCAGCTTGATCTGAAGCCTTTCACACAAAAAATCATTCCATTGGAGCAAGGTGTCGAGGCGTTTGAAGCCCATATGAGCGGGAAATATCCAAAAGTATTGATTAAATGCAATTAGAAAAAAGGAGTGTTTAGAAATGACTAGTACTATAAAAAACCTTACCGTTCAAGAATTAGAAGATAAAGCCATTGAAATCCGCAAAAACTTATGTACGTATATCTACCGAATTGGCATCGCCGGACATTTAGGCGGTGAGTTGTCTGTCATTGATATGGCTGTTGCACTCTATTATAAATATATGAATTATGATCCAAAAAATCCAAACATGCCCGAACGTGACCGATTGATTTTAAGTAAAGGCCATTGCGCAGAAGCTCTTTATACGATCTATCAGGACATGGGCATGTACACAATGGACTATATGGTCGATCATTTTGAATCACTTGAAACAGCCGTTTTCAGTATGCACCCTAACCGTAAGTATATCGATGCAATCGAAGCTTCTACAGGCTCTCTTGGTCATGGGATGCCAATTGCAACAGGACTGGCACTTGGTGCACGGATGTCCAATGAAAACTGGCGCACATTCTGTATCATCGGTGATGGTGAACTTCAAGAAGGGACAAACTGGGAAGCCTTTATGACAGCAGGACACTATCAACTTGGCAATCTAGTAGCGATTATTGATAAAAATGATCTGCAAATGTCAGGCCCGACAGGTCAGACCAATTCCATTGACCCATTGGATGCAAAAATGAGGGCATTCGGCTGGGATGTCATTGAAATTAACGGAAACGATATGGGTGAAGTTTGCGCAGCCCTTGAGTCCCTCCCTCCCTCCGATCCTATTATTCGCCGTAAGCCAATTTGTATTATCTCCAATACAGTAAAGGGCAAAGGCGTATCTTTTATGGAAAATGTAGTGGGCTGGCATGCCGGTCAATTGAATAAAGAAAAATGGGAAGAAGCACTAGAATCCATCGAAAACACAAGAAAGGTGAGATAAATTATGGCTGTAGATGTAACGTTAAATTTTGATCAAATTTTATCATCCGCACGTGAGGTATATGGAACGGAATTACGGAAAATGGCAGATGAAGGAATTGATTTTGCGTTTGTTTGTTCTGACAACGTAGCCCCTTCATCAGAGGTCGGCAAATTGATGAAAGCCTATCCAGAGCGCTGTATCAATGTTGGGATTGCCGAAGCCAATCAGGTTGGATTGTCTGCAGGACTTGCTTTATCTGGGAAAGTCGTATTTGCCCAGGTATTTGGACCATTTTTACCACTAAGAGCAGCCGATCAAATTCATGCGGATATTGCGTATAACGATGTACCTGTTCGCTTAATTGGCACTCATGCGGGAGTTACTTCCGGCGGCGGCCCGACACATAATGCGATTGCTGACCTTGCGTTTTACCGTGCAGTACCAAACTTAACAGTAGTTTGTCCGGCAGATGCGAACCAATGCGCAAAGGTTGTTAGACAGTCGATGGACTATCCAGGTCCAATGATTATCCGGATTGCCCGTGGTGCTGAGCCTGATGTTTATGCGGATAATAACTATGAATTTGAATTTGGAAAAGCGATAACCATTAAAGAAGGCGAAGACTTAACGCTAATCGGTACAGGAAGCAGCGTGTACTGGAGTTTAATGGCTGCGAAAAAATTAGAAGAATCCGGGATTCATGCAAGAGTGCTAGATATGCATACGATCAAACCGTTTGATAAAGAAGCGGTTTTAAAAGCAGCAAGTGAAACAGGATGTATTGTTACAGTAGAGGATCACAGTATTAATGGAGGGCTTGGCGGACAAGTCGCTGAGATTATTGCAGAATCAGATATCCCAACCCGATTTAAGCGCATCGGTCTTCCTGATAAATTCGCGATATTAGGTGAACCAAATGAAGTCTATGAATATTACGGAATGGCTCCAGAGGGCATTGCAAAGACAGTCCTTGAATTTTTTAACAATAAATAACAGATAAAGGAGCGGGACATGGTGACTCAATTAATTTGTCAACAATGTGAAGAGTTAATCGAAACAATGCAAGATGAAAAAGCCGGCATATTGTATGGGAAATGTTTGAATTGTAGTCATGAAAAGAAAGAATCTAAATAGGACTAGCTAAAAATGGATCGTATGAAAAGGCCGCTAAGACAAGCGAATGGTCTTGCGGCTTTTTCCCTCTTTCTCAAGTTAATAGAGGAAGTTTTGTTGATTTCATTGAAAATAAGTAAATAGGAAATATAGAGAGGAGAACGAAGATGAGCAAATTCGTAAGTTTGACAAAAAGTTACATAGATGGTGAATGGGTAAGCGGTGACAGCGGCAGGGTCTATCAAGATGTCAATCCTTTTGATAACTCCGTGATTGCAGAAATCAACATTGCTTCCAAACAACAGGTAAAACGAGCCTTTGAAGCGGCTCAAGAGGCACAAAAAGGATGGGCAAGATCATCTGAAAAGGAAAGAAAAGCAGTCATTGAAAAAGCTGCTCAATACTTGAAAGACAATCGCGAAGAAATTGTCCAGCTTGTCAGCCGCGAAACAGGTGGAACGATTTTAAAGGCAAATGTTGAATTGCATCTTGCTTTAGAAGTATTGGAAGAGGCGTTAAATTATGCTGGTGAAGTAGGATCTGTTTGTGAAGTCCCAACAGGTACGGAAGGAAAAGTGAATCAAATCTACCGTCTTCCATTAGGGGTGATCTCTTCTATCTCTCCTTTCAATTTCCCAATGAACTTATCGATGCGTACGATTGCTCCAGCAATTGCCCTTGGGAATACGATTGTTCATAAACCGGATATTCAAGTGGGACTTGTTGGTGGTGTCGTCCTTGCAAAGGCATTTGAATATGCAGGTCTGCCGGCAGGAGTATTCAACATGATCTTAACGGATATAGAAGAAATCGGGGATGAAATGATGGAAAATCCAATTCCTCGTTTAATCAGCTTTACTGGTTCTACTGCTGTTGGACGACATATTGGATCCATTGCCGGACGCAATTTAAAACGAGTGGCACTAGAACTAGGTGGAAACAGTCCATTTGTTGTGTTATCTGATGCAAATGTGGAACAAGCAGTAAACGCCGCTATTTTTGGCAAATTTATTCACCAAGGACAAATTTGTATGATTATAAATCGAATCATTGTTCACAAAGATCAGTACGATGCCTTTGTCGAGCAATATGTTGAACGTACAAAAGGATTGGCTGCCGGGAATCCACAGGATCCGACTACTGTCATTGGACCACTTATTAATGAACGGCAAATTGAAAAAGCACTTGAAGTCGTAGAGTTGGCAAAAAAAGAAGGAGTAACTATAGCTCTTGAAGGAAAGCGGGAAGGCAATATCTTAACCCCTTACATTTTTACTGACGTTAAAAACGATAGTGAACTTGCTCAAAAAGAACTATTTGCCCCAATTGCTTTAATCATAAAAGCAGACAGTGATGAAGAAGCAATCGCGATGGCCAATGAAACAGAAGCTGGCTTAAGCTCAGCCATTTTTACAAGTAATTTAGAAAAAGGTGAACAATACGCACTCCGGCTGGATGCGGGTATGACCCATATCAATGATCAGACTGTCAATGACTCACCAAATATCCCATTTGGCGGCAACAAAGCCAGCGGTCTGGGACGATTCGGAAACCCATGGGTCGTCGACGAATTCACCTCCATGAAATGGGTATCCATTCAAACAAAAGAGAGACTGTTTGCTTTTTAAAAGAGCCATCCCTCTACTCATAAATTAATTTTCAAAAAGAAAAGAAGCAGGAGAACCTCCCCTGCTTCTTTTCTTTTTATATTGGATAAATAGGATCTATGTATTGCTGAGCCAGCTCTCGATGATAGGATGCTTTAATGAGCAGTCGATTTCGTAGTGAAACGCTTATGCAATCATTGACTAGCGCCTGATAATGTCTTGATTTCATTAAATGCCAGTTGTAAAACCATTTGTTAATCATATTCATAGGGATTCCTCCTTTTGATCGTTACCACATAAATCGCAGGAGTCCGTATTCGGTAGCTGGCGAGCATGGTTGTTAATCTTTAGCCCCTATAGCTTTGCGTCACTATTTTTCAATAGTTTTGCCGTTATCGTACGATTTATATGTTTAAATTTCCCATACTTTATTTATGACACATTACACGAAATTAGTCTAGGGTATTTAGTACTAGAAAATAAGTGCATAGGGATGATTCTACTACATTCAAACATTATTTCATCATATCTATTTATTTAACCCAAAATAAAGTAAGAGGTTGATCATTAATTTGATCAACCTCTTTTATATAGGGTTTTATTTCTTATTCACTTGCCGCCCGCTTTTTTTCTGGCTTTGTGATCCGGAATTTCCAATTTGAAATTCATTTCCTAGTTCAATATCATTACGATTGTCCTGTCTTTCTTTTTGCGCTCTTGTTTGATTATTGTTCGTCATGCCTTGTTTTGACATTCTCTTTCCATCTCCTTTCAAATAGTAACGGTTTTATTATGTACATTTTTGGAGAAATTACTTGTTTTAGTTTTGAAAACAAATCCTTAGAAATAGTGTTTTCTGCCACCGCTGTTCTTTATTTAAAAAGAACAAGAAAATATTCCATTAATTGGCTTGAATAAGGGTAAAAGCAGCCGGCATATACATCCTTTACAGACACAAAAATGAGGTGGATAAAATGAAAAGGCTGGTAACGTTGTTGCTAGTAATTTTCACTTTGTTGGTTTTGACGGGCTGCAGCAGTAACAATAACAGCAGCGGAGCTGTCCCTACCCATACAGAGGCAAATTTAAAGTCAATTCCACTGGAGATTGCGGGGACCATTGAAGGTATTGAGGGAAGTCCCGGTGATAGCAGCGGCATTAAAATAAATGATCTCAAAACGCAAGAGGTGTTTAAGAACTGTAACTGAAGCTCTTGAAATATAGTCCAAAGCAAAACAATGGCTTTATCCCCAGAAGAGGCTGCCCTTCCTAAGGTTAGCCTCTTTTGTTTGAAAAGTTCAGAAATGCAACTACAAATTCTCTCAACCCTATCTATTAGCTCTAATTAATCTTAGGAGCCAATACTAATTTATCAAAAATACTCTATTACTAAAATTTCCCATATCATGCATGGAAGTATACAAGAATAGCAGTTTAGGCTCAATACGGTAGAAGACAGCAGGAGAACCACCCCTCTGCTTCCAGGTTATTTGTTCGTTTTTTCACGCTCTTTTATTGCGGTACACGTGTCCATATGAGGCGGAATTTTGTGATTAGTCCATTTGAACAAAACAGCTGAACACCCTGTAATGACAAAGAAATCTGAAAAATTTGTGTATTTTTGAAAGCGTTGACACTATCCTTCAACGAGGTTATGATGGCAATGTAATAAAGATATGACAAATGATTGATAGAGGGTGATATTTATCACATCTACGATTATTGAAATCAATTATTTTACCAAAATCAATTAGCGTAGCTTAATCCATGCAGTTGTACCAGATACCCGGAAAAATTTTTTACACCATATGTAAGCGAATACATTATAGAACATTCCGAATAATACAGCAGTTACACTAATAAATTTTGAGTAAAACTAAGAAGCTTTATTTTTAAAGGAGGATTACCATTGGCAAAAAAAGCATTAGATGATTTTCTAACACCCCAGCTTAACGAATTACGTGAAAAAGGACTTTACAATGTGATCGATACTGTCGAAGGTCCAAACGGTCCAAAGGTCCAGATTAACGGGAATACGGTTATCAATATGTCTTCGAACAACTACCTTGGTCTTTCTAACAATGACAGATTGAAGGAAAAAGCAATTGAAGCCGTTCAGAAGTATGGTGTTGGTGCCGGTGCGGTGCGTACGATTAACGGAACCTTATCCATCCACAATGAATTAGAAAAAAGAATTGCTGAATTAAAGCACACAGAAGCGGCTATCGCTTTCCAATCTGGATTTAACTGCAACATGGGTGCCATTTCAGCGGTCATGACAAAGAAAGATGCCATAATTTCTGACGAATTAAACCATGCTTCCATCATTGATGGCTGCCGCTTATCAGGAGCAAAAATTCTTCGCGCGAAGCACCAAGACATGGATGACCTGCGCCGTGTAGCAAAAGAAGCGACGGAAAGCGGACTGTATGAAAAGGTTATGTATATTACAGACGGTGTGTTCTCAATGGACGGAGATGTCGCAAAGCTTCCTGAAATCGTTGAGATTGCTGAAGAATACGGCTTAATCACATATGTAGACGATGCACACGGATCAGGCGTTATGGGTCAAGGTGCAGGTACAGTAAAGCATTTTGGACTATCCGATCGCATTGACTTCCAAATTGGAACACTGTCAAAGGCAATCGGTGTTGTTGGCGGGTATGTAGCCGGTTCACAAAAGTTAATTGACTGGCTAAAGGTTCGTGCACGTCCTTTCCTTTTCTCAACATCAATGACACCAGGTGATGCAGCTGCATGTATTGAAGCGATCGATATTATGATGGAATCAACTGAAAAAGTTGAAAAGCTTTGGGAAAACGGAAAATACCTAAAAGAAGGCTTGAAGAAATTAGGCTTTGACATCGGCCATTCTGAAACACCTATCACACCATGTATCATTGGCGATGAAAATTTAACACAGCAATTCTCCCGCCGTTTAATGGAAGAAGGCGTATATGCAAAATCCATTACCTTCCCAACTGTACCAAAAGGGACGGGAAGAGTAAGAAATATGCCGACAGCAGCACATACAAAGGAAATGCTTGATGAAGCGCTTGCCGTATATGAAAAAGTCGGGAAAGAATTGAACATTATTTAAACGGTTCTGTGAAAGGATTTCTTTCACAGGCTAGTCAAATGAAAGCGATATCATAGATTTTTCCTATTGATATGAAAAAAAATCCTATATTACTGTTAACTTTGGGGGTTAAGAAAATGAAAAAAATACTTGTAACTGGATGCTTAGGCCAAATCGGCTCAGAATTAGTGATGCGGATGCGTGAAATCTATGGAACAGAAAACGTTATTGCAACAGATATCCGACGTGTTGATGGCAACATCGTCATTGAAAGCGGCCCATTTGAAATTCTGGATGTGATGGATTATGAAGCCATGCTTAATATGGCTAAAAAATATCAAGTCGACACATTTATCCACTTAGCAGCACTTTTATCAGCCGTAGCAGAAAAGAAAACAAAGTTAGCTTGGGACTTAAATATGGGCGGTCTTGTAAACGCACTTGAAGTAGCACGTGAATTAAAGCTTAAGTTCTTTACACCAAGCTCAATCGGATCCTTTGGACCTGGCACACCGCAGGATTTAACACCACAGGATACAATTCAACGTCCAACAACGATGTACGGTGTGACAAAGGTAGCTGGTGAATTATTATGTGACTACTATTTTACAAAATTCGGTGTTGATACGCGCGGCGTTCGTTTCCCTGGCTTGATTTCATACAAAACACTTCCTGGCGGTGGTACAACAGACTACGCAGTTGATATCTATTATGAAGCATTGAAAAATAAAAAATACACTTCATTCATCGGCAAAGGAACTTACATGGATATGATGTATATGCCGGATGCCATCGATGCCATCATCAAATTGATGGAAGCTGACCCAGCAAAATTGAAGCACCGCAATGCATTTAACATTACAGCGATGAGCTTCGAACCGGAACAAATTGCCGCTTCGATTAGAAAATTTATTCCGGAATTTGAAATGGATTATGATGTAGACCCTGTGCGTCAAGGAATTGCCAACTCTTGGCCAAACAGCTTAGATGCATCTGCCGCTTATCAGGAATGGGATTTCAATCCGCAGTATGACTTAGACCGTATGACGAAGGATATGTTGGAAAACCTATCGAAAAAATTAGGAATTCCCTTCAAAGCTAAAGAATTAGTTTCTGCTTAAAACAATAACAGTCGTACTTGTAGATTATGAAGGGAATATTGCCGTCGATATGAGAAAACCTAAAAAGAATGATAAAAGACTATCGTTGTGGGATTTACAAGGTGTAATGGATGGATTTACAACAAAAAAAGCAGCGTAAACATTTTCCTGAGATAACGAGCTGGACACTCATGTTAGGAATTCGACCTAACTCAAATAGTAGGTTAGGTCCCTGTTTAACGCCACTTCTTTAAAAGGAATCGAGGGACAGAAAAAAATATCTTTCATTGCCCTAAAATTATATTATAATTATATTTCATCCGTAATAAAAAAACAATTGTATTTTTAAGGAGGACTCTTTATGTAAGAGTTTGGTTTTGCCTCAGAATGTTAGCAGCCCTACCTTTTAACAAATAGGAGAGCAGGAGGAAACAACAATGGCAAAAGAAGAATTAAGCAGAGGATTGTCCAGTCGTCATATTCAGATGATCGCACTAGGAGGTACAATCGGTGTTGGCTTGTTTATGGGATCAGCCAGCACAATTAAATGGACAGGCCCGTCAGTTATGTTAGCTTATGGAGTTGCAGGTATTTTTATCTTTTTCATCATGCGTGCCATGGGGGAAATGCTGTATGTAGAGCCAAGTACCGGTTCCTTTGCTACATTTGGTTATAAATATATTCACCCACTTGCAGGATATTTAACTGCTTGGAGTAACTGGTTCCAATGGGTAACTGTAGGGATGGCAGAAATTATCGCTGTCGGAACATATATGAACTTCTGGTTCCCGGATCTTCCTTCTTGGATTCCAGGTTTAGTTGCCATGCTTATCCTTGCAGCAGCAAACTTAGTCTCGGTTAAATCATTTGGTGAATTTGAATTTTGGTTTGCACTTATAAAAATTGTAACGATTCTATTAATGATTGTAGCTGGATTTGGACTTATTTTCTTCGGACTTGGTAACGGCGGTAACGCAATTGGATTGTCAAATCTCTGGTCACACGGCGGTTTCTTCGCTGGCGGCTTTAAAGGCTTCTTCTTCGCATTAGCACTTGTTATCGGCGCATATCAGGGTGTAGAATTAGTTGGGATTACAGCTGGTGAAGCAAAAGATCCGCAAAAAACATTAACAAAAGCGATCAACAGCTTAATCGGACGTATTTTAATTTTCTATATTGGTGCCATCTTTGTAATCGTAACCGTATATCCTTGGGATGAATTAACAACCATCGGCAGCCCGTTTGTAGCTACTTTTGCAAAAGTAGGTATTACAGCTGCAGCCGGAATTATTAACTTCGTTGTTATTACAGCAGCTATGTCAGGCTGTAACAGTGGTATCTACAGCGCAGGACGTATGCTTTACACATTAGGAGTAAATGGACAAGCTCCTAAATTCTTTACAAAAGTCACAAAACATGGTGTACCGCTAGTTGGAACATTAGGTGTCGTCATCGGATTAGCAGTCGGCGTATTATTAAGCTACATTGCGCCGGAGAATATATTCGTTTATGTCTACTCCGCAAGCGTATTGCCTGGTATGGTTCCATGGTTTGTTATTCTAATCAGCCAAATTAACTTTAGAAAATCTAAAGGTGCCGCAATGGACAGCCATCCATTCAAATTGCCATTTGCACCTGTTACAAACTATTTAACCATTGCATTCCTAATCGTAGTACTAGTCGGCATGTGGTTCAACGTTGAAACACGTATATCCCTAATCGCCGGCATCGTCTTCCTTGGCCTAGTCACAGTAAGCTTCTACGCCTTCGGAATCAACAAAAAAGTACCAGCAGAACTTGACAAAGATAAAGACAAAATAGCATAAGAGGCACAAGAATTATGGAAGCATGGGGACGGTTCTCCTGCTTCCATAATGCATATTCCTCATATGACTAAATAATCCTAAAATAGGGATAGTTAATTATAATTATCCCTATTTCTTATTATCAGAAGCAGAGGGACGGTTCTTTTGCTTCCAAACAGAGGCATGGGGACAGTTCTCCCGCTTCCAAAATAAGCCTCTTTTTTAAGAAAATATCATCAAGAAATGACTATAAACAGAACTTAGGTGATCTTTTATGAAATATCGGTCAGCATTTGATATTATCGGTCCTGTTATGATTGGACCTTCTAGTTCTCATACAGCCGGTGCAGCCCGGATTGGTCGTGTGGCCCGCACTCTTTTTGAAAAGCAGCCAACTAGGGTGATCATCTCCCTTTATGGTTCTTTTGCCAAAACGTACAAAGGCCACGGAACGGATTTGGCCTTAGTTGCAGGCTTGTTGGATTTTGACACATTTGATGAACGCATCCCCGATGCTTTTGAAATCGCTGATCAAGTCGGGATGGAGGTTATTTTTAAAACAGAAGAAGCCATACCCGAGCATCCAAATACAGTCAAAATCAATTTATCTGATGACGATAAACAATTGGAGGTCATTGGAATCTCCATTGGCGGCGGTGCGATTGAAATAACTGAAATCAACTCATTCAAACTAAAATTATCTGGTGATCCGGCTATCCTTGTCACACATCTTGACCGCTTTGGTGTCATTAGCTGCGTGACCTCGATTTTTTCTAAATACAAAATCAATATCGGTCATATGGAAGTGGCTAGAAAAGAAAAAGGCGATACAGCGATTATGGTCATCGAGGTTGATGAAAGAATCGATGATCAAGTAATCAAAGAATTAAAGAAGCTGGAAAATGTTACGAGTGTTATTCGGATGGTTGAGTAGCAGACGGAATAGATTTAGCTGTTTTGTTTTATTAAACTGCATGCGGACTCGTGTGGAGCAACAGCCATGTGAAATTGCACCTGTTTTTCCATTCAAAAAATCATTAATAAAGCAGCCTAGACGTCTTTTGCGGACAACCTAACTATATATTGAGGAAATTTGTACATCAGGGGGAAATGCTATGTTTCGCAATGTAGCTGAACTTGTGAAAGCAGCAGAGTTAGATAAAATCAAAATTGCCGAAGTAATGATTCGGCAGGAAATTGAAGTCTCGGGACTGTCCCGAGAAGAAATCATCGCAAAAATGGATCAGAACTTAACTGTAATGGAGCGAGCAGTTGAACGAGGCTTGAACGGAGTAAAATCACGCACCGGTTTGACCGGCGGTGATGCCGTTTTATTACAAAACTATATTCAAAGCGGGAAATCCCTTTCGGGGACGCTGTTATTAGATGCGGTCAGCAAAGCAGTCGCCACAAATGAAGTGAATGCAGCGATGGGAACCATTTGCGCTACACCAACCGCTGGATCAGCAGGCGTCGTTCCAGGTACCTTGTTTGCTGTAAAAGAAAAACTCAACCCAACAAGATATGAAATGATTGAGTTTTTATTTACAACAGCTGCCTTTGGATTCGTCGTTGCGAATAACGCCTGCATTTCAGGAGCTGCCGGTGGATGTCAGGCAGAGGTCGGGACCGCTGCAAGTATGGCAGCAGCAGCTATTGTTGAAATGGCAGGCGGCACACCGCAGCAATCGGCAGAAGCCTTTGCTATTACGTTAAAAAATATGCTTGGTCTTGTGTGCGACCCGGTTGCAGGGCTTGTCGAAGTACCTTGCGTGAAACGAAACGCAATGGGTGCCTCCAACGCCTTGACCGCTGCAGACATGGCACTTGCCGGCATCACAAGCCGTATTCCATGCGACGAAGTCATCGCAGCTATGTACGCGATTGGTCAAACCATGCCATCCGCACTAAGAGAAACTGCAGAAGGTGGACTAGCTGCCACACCAACTGGACGCAGACTTGAAGCAGAAATCTTTGGCGAGCCAAAAGACAAGTTAGTGGATTATTTATTGAATTAAAAGTTGCAGGGGGACGGTTCTTTTGCTTCCAAATTTGGAAGCAAAAGAACCGTCCCCCTGTCTTTCCAACTGAAACAAAACAATTGTCCACATTTTTATAATTTTCAAAAAATAATTCTAATAATTCCACAAGTTTACCATTATAATAGAAAATAGATAGTATTATTTTTCAAGGAGTGAGTGAATTATTTTGCGAAAATGGTTCCTGCTGTCTGTTGTATTTATCTTTTCATCTAGTCTTTTTGGTTTGAGTGCTATGGCTGCAACATTCACTGATTTACCAGCTAGTCACAGGTTCTATGAAGAAATAACCTACCTTGAAAACAAAGGCATCATTGGCGGGTACCCTGATAAAACCGTCCGGCCTGAAGCGGAAGTCACACGTGCTGAAGCGGCTATCATGATTGGACGAACGCTGAATTTAAATGGCGAGCAGCGAAACACCATGTTTACCGATGTCAGCGCTAAGCAAATTGCAAGCGGATATATTACCTCTGCTGTAGAAGCTGGAGTGATCAAAGGCTTTCCCGACGGAACCTTTCGTCCAAATACCATCATCACTCGGGAGCAGGCAGCCATTTTGATTTCGAGAGCCTTTAACCTCACGAAAGAATCCGAAGTTCCTTTTACAGATATCTCACCTTCTATGGAAAGCTACCCGCATATTAAAAGAATCGTTGTAGAAAACATCACAAACGGCTATGAAGACTATACATTCCGGCCTTATGTAAAAGTAACACGCGCACACTTCTCGGCCTTTTTAGCGCGGGCATTAAATGATGATTACAAGGTTAAATTACCTCTAATATTTTTAAAAGATACAAGTAAAGTATATCATTATGAAGATGGCGGAAAAGTACGCTATGTATACGAGAATGAGGAATATGAAAACTGGAATCTCTGGAAGGTCTACCTAGAGAGCGGAACAACGTATTCCATCGTGGAGAGACAGGATAGTGCGGGCTATAAATTCGGTTACCCAGACTCCGAATATTCGGTGCAAGTTGCCTTTCCGATAGAAGTCGGACATACGTGGGACGGCTACGGAGAAATGCCGGATTATTATAAAATAACAGCCGCCTCTCTATCCGTTACAACGCCTGCCGGAACCTTCGAAAACGTCGTCGAAGTGACTACAACAGAGGGATATGTCAGCTACTATGCACCGTTTACAGGCCTGATTAAAACAACTAAAGATGGAGTAACAGTTACAGAATTAACAAAAATTGAATAAGAAGATTAGTGTTTTAGATGCAGAGGGACGGTTCTGTTGCTTCTTTGGAAGCAACAGAACCGTCCCCCTGCTTTCATCAAATTTCGATTAGCCCTAATAAAAGGAATACTTGAACAGCGACATGGGCGTCGAAAAAGCCTTGGCTTGTGGAGAGATTGAATCCGCCGATTTCTTGAATACGGTTCAGCCGGTAGCGGACAGATCCTAATGACACATTCATGTCCTTTGCCGTGTTTTTCATATGGCCATTGTTCTCTAAATACCAATAGAGTGTATATAATAGATCAGCCTTATATTTATGATCATAGGCCATAAGATCATCCAATAATTCATGCGAAAATGACATAAGCTCGGAGAAATTTTCGGGTTCTATAAATTTCGCAATCGCGCCCAACTCTTTATACGACTTGACCCTCGATGGACTTTTACTGAACGACATCATGTTAATGGTTTTTTGAGCTTCGATCAGCCCCCTTTTCAAATCCTCCACTCTTTTACATAACGTACTAATCCCTAACGTTACATCCAGCTCATTATTCTCGGCAAACGCATGATCCAACAGCCAGGATCCTGCGGCCGTCACGGAAGGAAATGATTGAACCCATTCTTCGGGAATGAGCGCGATGATTTGATTTACCCGCGTTGACATCAATCCCTTTCCCTTTCTTTGCTCCATGACCTTGTACATCCGCTCAACAGCGGCTTTTTTCCATTCAATAAAAGCCTCATCGAGGAGCTGTTCCCGATGATTAAATTTATTTAAATGAAAAATACACACATATTGTGGCTGTGCAATATTAAAACCAGCTAATTTTAACCGATAAATTAAATCCTCTTTTGGCAGCTCTTCTTGAAAAATTCCATTTAATAGCTCCTCTTTTAATCGATTCTCATTTTCAAAAGCGGAGGTTTCATTTAAAATTTGAATCGCACTAACGGATGAAGCTCTTTCAATGAGTAAATAATCCAGCTCTGAAAAATCACCTGCTTTTTTTATAAAAGAAAGAAAGCCAAATAATTTATTCCTTAAAAAAATCGGGGATACAAGCCTTTGATAAACTTCGTTCCCTGCTGTCGGAACCTTTAAAAGGATCGTCTTTTTTGCCTGAAAAGCGGACTGAATGTAAGGTGTTAACTCTTTTTTAACAAAATCAGCTCCTAAATCGCTGGTTTTCAAACATGAACTGGCTTCGATCCTTTCAAAATGAATATCCTCAATCAGGACCGGATAGTTCATTTCTTTTTCAATAAGCGTAATAAGCCCTTTAAGCCCGCTCCCATTTAAGATTGCATTTGGCAGCTTTTCACTGATCTGCAGAGCCCGTTTGAATACTTCCTTCTGCTCCTCGATCCGTTTAAAAGCATTATCTAACTCCTGGCCTAAATTCTCCTCCTGATAATAGGGCAGTTCTTTTTTAATCTCCTTTCCCCAATCCTCTACAGGCATGGCAACCCAATGACAGTGAGGATCGCCCTTCCCTTTGCATTCCACTTCTTTAAAAATAACCTGTCTTCCAAGGATGCTGCTGACGTATCCGCCGGCATAGCCGGTTAGTGTGAAACAAACCGGCTCAGAGGATAATCCAAAGTGTTCGAGATGTTTTTCCGCTTCCTGCGAATACACCCAATATCCCTCTGAAAAATAGTCCTTTGTATCAGGATCAACGATTAATTTTATGACCGAACTCCCCAGATCTGCCGTAATGGCATGTACGTGTGAACCAGAGAGAAATAAATCCTCTAACGTTAAGGTACTATAGTCATCCTTCCTTTTTAAAAGCTCAGCAAACTTTTCTCCACAATCCCAGCCATAACGAAGCAGAAAGCCTTTGGCACGGTCCATTCCCAATGCCGAAATTAAATGATTTCTTAAGGTGTCCAAAAGCTGACCTGATTCAGGCAGATATTTGATCATTTCATCTGAATTAATAATTGATGCCATTGGGTTGTCCCATCCTTTAGTCTTTATTATTAAAAATATTCATAATATTAGCAATTATTGTACTATTATTTAATCCTTTTTTACACTAATATGATTATACAAACCTGGCGCCGATGGTTTTTGAAAACGTTCACAAACTGGGGGAATGAAGATGAGTAAATTTAAAGAGGTAATTGCTACCTGTACACAGCCCATTGCTGATTTACTAGAAAAGACCACAAACCCGCTGCACATCGCGATTCTTGAAAACTATCGCCGTCATATTCATCTTGAGGGCTCTGGACAATTTGATAAAATCGTCGCGTCTGATATGACCGTTGATCACCCAGTCTACCGCATCACATGGGGTGAGAATCCTCTTGTTGTCGAGGAAAAGGAAGGGGTGGTTGGCTTTTATAATATTGCTGCACAATCTGTCCTTTGGCATTCAGATGAGCTGTTAGCGGTAGCAGATTGGGGAATCGCAGATGAACTAACATTCCATCAATTAATTAAAGGACAAGCTCTGCTTGACCTAGGATTTCATGTAGATGATCCGGAAAAAATTTATCATTATTCAAGCCGCCAAGTTTTCTTATGGCCATATGATCCAGAAACTGCCCGCTTAAAAGGAGAGCATCTATACGAAGATAAAACCACTGTGGTCATTGAAGAAGTTGCTGACGAAGATTTGATAACAACTGCTGAAGTGGCTCAAATTCATAAGGAAGTATTAGAGCGCTTGGAAGCAGGCCGCCCGGATAAGTATTGGACATTGGAAGTTGTAAAGCAGCAGCTGGCTAGTAAGGTTTGATCAGGGATTCATTCTTTAAAATAATAAGGGGGTAATGAGGATGATTGAGAGCTATATTCCAATTGAAGAAAAATTAGATACTAGACGTGATCAGTTTGCTTTGGAAGAGGGATATTTAAATATGTCAGAAGAAGAATCTCCATGGATTCCATTCCCAGGCAATGATAAAGTATGGATTCGCCACTTGTCCTTTGACGTCCGCAATAACGCTGCAGTTAATATCCTTCGCGTGGATGCCGGGGGTTCCCTTGGGCGTCACCGTCACCGCGGTCCTGTAACAGGCTTTACCCTTGAAGGAAGCTGGTATTACGCGGAGTATGATTGGGTTGCAAAACCAGGCGACTTCATTCGCGAAAGTCCAGGCAGAACACACACCCTCATGTCCGACCACGGCATGAAAACGTTATTCCATTTAAATGGATCAGAAGAATTTCTCGATGAAGAAGGCCGCATTGAACTTATCATCGATGTCTATTGGTTCATTGACCACTATATGAGCTACTGCGAAGAAAATAATTTGCCAATCAATAAGAAGCTGTTTTTGTAAAACAGGTTAATACATGATGCAAGGGGACGGTTCTGTTGCTTCTTTAGAAGCAACAGAACCGTCCCTTCGTTTTTCCCAAGCTAACTTTTTGACAGTGTTATTTTAAAAGAGTAATATTATCCCAGGATTATAATTATTCTTAATAAAGAAATATTATATTCAAATATTTACAATTAAAGGGGATACAACGATGACTAATGTTTTATTTATCAAAGCAAATGACAGACCAGCCGATCAGGCAGTTAGTTCAAATATGTATGAAACATTCTTGAATACATACAAAGAAGCCAATCCAAACGACTCCATTACTGAGCTGGATTTATTCGCGGAAAATATTACGGATTATGGCCACACTGCAATTACAGGCGTTTTCAAACGTAATCAAGGGTTGGAAGTAACGGCAGAAGAAGCTGCGGCTGCTGACTTAGTTGATCAATATTTAAACCAATTCTTTGCAGCGGATAAAATTGTTATGGCTTTTCCATTATGGAACGCAATGGTCCCTGCGCCGCTTGTGAACTACATTTCTTATTTAGCTCAAGCAGGAAGAACATTTAAATACACTCCAGAAGGTCCAGTTGGTTTGGTAGGAGACAAAAAAGTCCTTCTATTGACTGCCCGTGGCGGCGTATACTCTACAGAGCCAGCAGCATCAAATGAATTAGCTCTAAAATTTGTTTCAACCAACCTTGCATTATGGGGAGTAACCAATCCTGAAACAGTCATCATCGAAGGTCATAACCAATATCCAGACCGCGCCCAAGAAATCATCGCCGATGGTTTAGAAGAAGTTTCAAAGGCTGCAGCGAAATTCTAAGAAGCAGGGGTTCTCTTGCTTCCAAAAGTCTAAAAGGTAGTTAGAAAGAATTCTCGTATTGACCAACATTAAACACAAAGAAAATGCCCGATCTACTTTGATCGGGCATTTTTTCTATCCATATGGATTCTTACTACCAGAAAGGAAGCACAAGAACCGTCCCTCTGCTTCCATCAAAAGAGCCAACCTTCTGCTTCTATTCTTACTTCTTAATTTCATATATTTTATATAAACGGTCTTTTGGGGAGTGATGATGGTTTGGGTTATTTTGTGAGGACGGAGAGTAATGTGAATCTTTATGTGGAGGATTTGAATCCAGAGGGAAACCGGACGATTGTGTTTGTTCATGGGTGGCCGTTGAATCACCATTTGTTTGAATATCAATATAACGTGCTGCCTGAGATGGGGTTTAGATGTATTGGCATTGACCAAAGGGGGTTTGGAAAGTCCGATAAACCATGGGGTGGGTATGATTACAACCGAATGGCAGATGATATCTGGATGGTGATTCAAACATTGCAATTGCAGAACATTACACTCGTCGGCCATTCGATGGCAGGTGCCATTTCAATTCGATATATGGCGCGCCACAATGGATACGGCGTTTCAAAGCTGGTCCTTGTAGATGCTGCTGCACCGACAGGTTTTACAAAGGAAACAGCTGCCCAGCTTTTTAGCAAGGCGAGCAATGACCGCCCAAATATGCTCGAGGATGTCGCTGATATATTTTTTTATAAAAACACCAGCCGCCCTTTCTCAGAATGGTTTATCCGAATGGGCTTAGAAGCAGGCAGCTGGTCCACACTGAAAACCATCATCTCACTAAGGGACGAAAATGTAGCACCAGATCTAGCCCAAATATTTGTCCCCACTCTCATCATCCATGGGATTCACGATCAGGTTATCCCATTTTCGCAATCCCATATCCTGCATCAATCCATCCGAAATTCCTATGTCATCCCTTTCAAATACAGCGGACATGGCCCCGTCTGGGAAGAAAAAGACAAATTTAATCAAGAACTGGTAAACTTTATTAGGTAAAACGGAGGGCAAAATTCCGAAGCAGAGGGACGGTTCTCTTGCTTTCAAATTAAAAAGAACCAGTTTTAATCAAACGTTTGTTTATATACTCCAGTATCACTTATCGCTTCTGGTTATCGCTCCATGGACTCTATACGATAAAAAGGGACAGTTTTTCTGCCCCTTTTTACGTTTACTTATTTTGTTCGTTCAGACCTTTTAAGGCTACCTTTTCAAATCCATTTCCGCGTTCTTCGGCAAATTCCACATCAACTTTTGGTAAAGCATTATTATGCTTCGGCGCATTGTTATTCTTATTTTTAGCCATGATTCCACCACCCTTTATGTCAAAAAATCGTTCAAGGATGCTGACACTATAAAAATCACGATATCAGTTCAGTTATCAGCACCCACCTTTTTAGTTTGCTTCCTTTTTTATAAGCTATGCTTGGAATACCTACTGCAATTTTTTCACGCAAACGAAAAGAGAGTAAACCTAATTGGTCTACCCTCTTTGCACTATAATGGCCATATTACGCAATTTCTTGTTACTCAATGCTCTCCACAAGATTTTGCCCATACTCGTTTGTCTTATAGACAACGGTTAATTCTTTTCCCTCTTCCATGGCATCAAGTTTTGCACCAATTTCTTCATCGTAAAATTGGAAAGCCATAACACCTTCAGGGACCGCATTCGTTTTTAATTCAAATGTGTGTGGATCGGCTAAACCTCCAAACGTACCCTTTACAGTCTGTACGTCAGCGGCTTGTTCATCTCCACCTGCAGGCTCTTCGACAGTACCCGGATCCTCGGATTCGGTTGGCTCCGCTTCTGTTCCCGGGTCCTCGGATTCAGTTGGCTCCTCTTCTGCTCCCGGGTCCTCTGTATCAGCTGGTTCTTCTACTTTAGGAGTGTCTTCTTTTTTCGTTTGTTCATCAGTGCCAGATGCTGGCTCTTGAACGTCTTCTGTCACTTCTTTTTTAGTGTCAACAGACTCTTCTTTTGTTGGCGCACAAGCAACAGCCAAAGTCATAATGGCCATAACCAGCACAGCAAGAAATCTAAACTTCCAATTTTTTTTCATGGTACATACCCCCTTACCTTTTTTATATCATATTTGCCAATCGAAATGTTAAATTAATAGAAAATGTTAGCAGAACTTCATGAAATAGTAAAATTCCGTTCTTTTGTACTAATTCATAAGCAAAGGGACGGTTCTCTTGCTTCAAAAACATTATAGGACTATATTATTAGTCAACTTTCCGTACTTAATAACAACAGAAATCCTCCTAATAATGAATCAACCCTCTCATTTTGGGCATTAATTTTAACAGAGTCAAGCAACAAGAAAGGATATACGATGATGGGTTATATCGAAGAAATCAGAAGCAAACTGGGAAATGACCCGATTATCTTAAATTCAGCCGGGGTTATTATCCCAGACGCAGAAGGCAGGGTGCTGCTTCAATATCGGAATGACACGAAGAATTGGGGGTTGCCGGGCGGTTATATGGAGCTCGGAGAAACTTTTGAGGAAACGGCCAGAAGAGAGTTAAAAGAAGAAATGGGCATTAAACCGAATAATCTGGCCTTTTTTGAGATATTCTCTGGCAGTGATTTTTACCACGAATACCCTAATGGCGACCAAGTATACAGTGTTGCTGCGGTTTATATTGTATACGGAATCAAGGAAGAGATTAAGCCGGATCAAAAGGAAATCAGCAGGGTCGCATACTTTTCTTTTGACGAGCTCCCACAGCATCTAACGAAGACTTCTCGGTTGATTTTGGAGCATTATCGAAAAAGCAGGGACACACGAGATACCTTACACTAACATTTTCAGAATAACCTAGCTGACACTCCCTCTACTAATTATAACAAAGGCCGGAGAGCTGCGAACCTTCTCCGGCCTTTGTTATTTATACGTCAACTTTTTGGAAGCAAAAGAACTGTCCCCCTGCTTCCTTGTGCTTCTATCTTTCCTGGTAATTATAGATCTTCCATTGGCCGCTCGCAGGGTCTTTTTTTAGGAGGTATATTCCTTTGTCCATTTGGGTGGTGAAGTTTTCGTTGAGTTCTGGCTGGGATGGGATTTTTGCATTAACAGATACGGTGATGCCGGTTACTTTGACCTTTGCAAAGCGGTTTGATTTTCCCAAAACTTTGAACTGCATGTTCTCATCATTGATTTGGATTGTAATCTCCGCTTCTTCGACTGCTGGATAGAACCAGTCAAAGGGCTTTGGATCGCCTCCGCCAAGTTGATAGAATCCTGTTCCGAATTCTTCATCCAAGGCCGGAAGCTCTGCAAATTGATTTGTTTCTACCAGCTTATTTTCGCGGGTAATGTATTCACTTAGAACAGCTGTTAGGTCAGCATCCTCCGGTAAATCGGACTGTTCAAGCTTGAGCGCTCGATGCAGCATGGCAAATGCTTCTGCCCTGGTTGCAAATTGGTTTGGATTAAAGGACTCTCCATATCCGTTGACAATTTTTACGGAAGAGGCCTTGCGAATAAACTCATCCGCCCAGTTTTCATGATCTACATCAGCAAAAACTTTTCCACTTTCACTTGGGAAAGACAATGTTTTCTCAAAAGCTAGGACAAGAATCTTTGTCATTTCAGCACGGGTAATTGGATCATTCGGGTAAAAATGACCGCCGTATCCGCCAACAAGTCCCAAATCACTAGCAATTCTAATTGCGTCAGCATACCATTCATCCTGTTTTACATCTGAAAACATCTTTCCGGGTCCGTCACTTGATAACCCTAACGCAGCTACGATGATTTTCACAAATTGAGCTCTTGTGATGTGTTCATCCGGATTCACATACATCTGCCCATCATCACCCTCGAAGCCTTCCACTACATCTGCATAAAGAAGATCCTCCAAATCCTCGTATGCCCAATGCTTATAAATTCCTTCATCATGAAATTCATAGGAAGCGAGTGTTTTTGCCTCTTTTGCCAAAGCCATTTGATACGGGAGTAAAGCAACTAACAATACAAGAAACAACATCCTTACTGCTTTCATGCTTGTTCACTCCTTAAAAATACTCTTCGGGCGATGATGAACTAGATGATGAATATTCATTTTATTTATTAGTTTAAATATTCGATAACCAAACAACTGATTCCTCTGTTAATTTCGGACTCTTTATAAAAAAACTTCAATTCTCCTCCTTGATTATAGATCTCACCCGAAATTCACATTTTAGGCACAAATTATATTAGTATAGTATTTTCTTGAGCTCATCTATTCGGTTAATATAGAGTGGGGAAGTATATTTCATTCTTACGGAGTCAGAAATGAGGAAAGATGTATGGAAAAACGAAAAAGTTCCATTCGAGGCATTATCAGTATATCTTTTATCTTCCTAATGGTCAGTACTCTGATTACAATTGGC
Source organism: Niallia oryzisoli (assembly GCF_036670025.1). Lineage (NCBI taxonomy): Bacteria > Bacillati > Bacillota > Bacilli > Caryophanales > Bacillaceae > Niallia > Niallia oryzisoli. Next base: position 5,420,184 of record NZ_CP137640.1, read on the forward strand.
TTTATTATTTTCTCAAATTGGAACGCGTCATCTGAAAGTGTAATCGAAAAGCTTGAAAACGACGCGAGTAAAGACATCCTCAATGAAATCGACGAACTAATTAGTGTTCCCGCCGATATGAACAAATTAAACCAGCATATCATCGCGGATAATATAATCGATTTTTCCAATAAGGCGAAACGGGAAGCCTTCTTTGCGAATATCATCCAAGCGAGCAGCGAGGAAATATACAGCTTTAGTTATGGCATGGAAAACGGGGACTATTACGGAGCCCGCCGCAATGCCGACAATGATCTTGAGCTCTATCGGAGCACAGCTGAAACGAATCGACATTCCCTTTATTACTCCGTCACGAAGAATATGACAGAGGGAGCCTTTGTTGAGGACTTTGGCGAGTTTGATCCGCGGACACGAATATGGTATACGATGGCCAAAAAGAAGGGGAAACCGATTTTTTCTCCCTTATACAAGCATTTTGTAAAGGATGATTTAGTTCTGACTTCAGCCTATCCTATATATAGTAAAAACGGGCAGCTTCAAGGTGTGTTAGGTACACATATTACGCTTTCCAGTCTTAATCAATTTTTAAAAAATGTTGTATCAGACAGGATGGCAGCCGCTTATGTAATGGAAAAAGGTACCGGGGAACTGGTGGCCAATTCATTGGACGGTCCTAATTTTGAAAAACATGCCGATGGAACATTCAATAGAATCTCAATTGATTCATTAGAAGATACATCCATACGGGATGCCTACAACGAATTTTTAACAACAAACAACGATAAAATAATTAAGGAAACTGAAAATGGCAGCCTCCATATTAAACTAACTGAATATGAACGCGAAGGAATCGATTGGCTGATTATCACAGCCATTCCGGATCAACCATTTACATCAGATATTCATAAAAACATTCAAACAGCTATCCTATTATCGGTTTTGGCCCTGCTTCTATCGATCGTAATCTATAGAAAAAGTACTGATTTTATGTTAAAGCCGATAAATAACTTAATGGATGCAGCAGAAAAATTTTCAAAAGGAGATTTGCAGCAAAGAGCCGGAGTTTACAAGAATGATGAAATTGGCATGCTTTCGAAGTCCTTTAATAACATGGCGGACGAATTATATAAACACATTAATAATCTAGAGGAAAAAGTAAAAGAGAGAACGGCGGAAATCGAAAAGACCAATGTTGAATTGAAGTGTGCAAAGATTGAAGCGGACAAAGCCAACGCGGCAAAAAGTGAGTTTCTCGCCAATATGAGTCATGAAATCCGTACACCGCTCAATGCAGTCATTGGTTTTAGCGAGCTCCTGCAAAATACCGTACAGGATGAAAAACACAAAAGGTATATTAAAACGATTAACACAGCGGGAAACGGCCTGCTCATGATTATTAATGATATTCTCGACCTTTCCAAAATTGAGGCGGGAAAAATGGAACTGCATTCAAGACCGGTGACATTGCCGGCTATTTTTAAAGAAGTCGAAACGATTTTCACGCAAAAGGTGCAGGAAAAGGGAATTGAATTTCGCATCGACATCCAGGGAGACATTCCAGAACTAGTCCTGTTTGACGAGGTGAGAATTCGGCAAATTCTCTTAAATCTTGCCGGTAACGCGGTTAAGTTTACGGAGAAAGGCTATGTGAAGCTTTCCATCAAGACAAGACCTTCAAAGACGAATGACATGAGCTGCGTCGACCTGCAGCTTTCGGTTGAAGATACCGGCATAGGAATTCCTGATTATGAAAAAGAAAAGATCTTCGAGTCCTTTACCCAAGTATCAGGGCAAAGCATTAAAAAATATGGCGGTACCGGATTAGGGCTTGCTATTACGAAAAAATTAGTTGAAATGATGAATGGAAAGATTTCACTTGAAAGCGAAGTTGGCAAAGGAAGTATTTTTCGAGTCCTTTTTACCAATGTCCAGATTGCGGCAACCGAATCTTATTCTGACAAAATAGACACTACTTCCTTCTGGCAATACCATTTTTCAAATGAAACTATTCTTATCGTCGATGATATTGAGACCAATCGTTTCTTATTAAAAGAATTACTTTCAAAAGCGGGCTTAAGGATCCTGCTTGCTGGAAACGGGCATGAAGCGTTGAAGATCTGCTTGAATGAGCGGCCGGACTTGATCATTACGGACCTCGTGATGCCGGTCATGGACGGGTTCGAGGTCTCTGCAAAACTAAAGGCCCTGCCTCATACAAAGGATATTCCAATCATTGCTTTAAGTGCCTCCACTTCTCAAGTTCTGCCAGAGGGCAGCCTGTTTGATGGTTATTTAATAAAACCTGTCCATGCAGAGCAGTTATTAAGTAAGCTTGCACAATTTATTCATCATAACAAGGAGTTTCCTGACCCTTCTTTCGAAACTAAGGGCTGTGACGAGGATACCGCTCTTGCGCCTGAAGAGTGGGAGGAAATCAGGACCCAGCTGCTTCCTTACGTAAAAAAAGCAGCCTCTACCATCATCATAAGCAGTGTGAAAAGCTTGGCTGACCGGTTAATCTCCATTGGGGAGCAGCATCAATCCCGCTTATTGATAACCGAAGGAAAAGAACTACTGAGCCATGTAGAATGCTACGATATTGTAAAAATCAAAAACAAATTAAAACAGATTGAAAAAATATTAGCAGAGGGCCGAACAGATGGAGAATAAAAACAATGATTTAATCTTAATTGTGGATGACAACCCTGGTAATATACAAGTTTTGGCGACGATTATGGCGGATCACGGGTATGAGCTCGGCATTGCACAGAACGCAAATGAAGTGTATCAGTTTCTGGAGGAACATACCCCTGAGCTGATTTTATTAGATGTAGAAATGCCTGAAATCGACGGTTATGAGGTATGCGCAGCCATTAAAGCAGACCGTCGGTATAAAGAAATCCCAGTTATCTTTTTAACGGTAAAAAATGAGCAGGAGGACATCATTAAAGGATTTGATCTAGGGGCCGTTGATTATATGACCAAGCCCTTTCATCGAAATGAATTGATTTCCCGAGTGAAAACGCATCTTGCACTCAAACATTCCAGGGACGAACTGGAAAGAAAGAACCAAGAGCTTGAGAAGGTTTTAGAGACGAGGAAAAAACTGGAAGAAGAAAAAGACTTATTAACGATGGAGTTAATTCATCACCGGGATATGCTGGAGAACATGGTTGAAATGCGGACAAAGGAACTGGCATCCGCCAATAAAAGGATTATGAATATCGTGGAAAGTATTACGGATGGCTTTGTGGCTTTTGACAAAGAGTGGAGATACATTTATGTAAATTACCACCCCTATTTCCCTGATCAACTGGAAGCCGATGATTTAATTGGCAAGAGATTATGGGATATCTTCCCTAAGATGGTGGATACGGAATGGGGGAAAGAATATCGTCGGGCAATGGAAGAACGGGTTCCGGTTCATTTCGAAGCCATCTCTCCATATGATGATTTATGGTATGAAGTTACGGTGTACCCATTCGACGATGGAATCTGCAGCTTTTTCAGAGATATTACAGAAAAGAAAAAGTACGAGAATGAAATGAAACGATTATCCGGACTAGATTTAATCGGGCAGATGGCAGCAGGGATCAGTCATGAAATTCGAAATCCAATGACGACCGTACGCGGATTCTTGCAGCTATTAAGCTCTAAAGATGAATGTGCGGCATTTCAAGATTACTTTAGCTTGATGATTGACGAGCTTGACCGTGCAAACTTAATCATCTCAGAATTTCTTTCAATGGGAAATACAAGATCAACAGGTTTACAGAAATGGAATTTAAATTCACTCATCCATGATATGGTTCCTTTACTGCAGGCGGATGCTTCTAACCAGAATAAACAGGTTGAATTGGAGCTGACTGACATTCCTGGTCTTATGCTAAACCGAAATGAAATCCGTCAGCTCATCCTAAACCTATACCGGAATGGCTTGGAGGCCATGAGCCCGGGGAAGGTGATTACAATCAGCACTTACAAGGAAAACGATCATGTTGTACTCTCAGTAAAGGACCAAGGAGAAGGAATAAAGCCCGAAGTCTTAGAAAAATTAGGTACTCCCTTCTTCTCGACAAAGGATAACGGAACCGGCCTCGGTCTCGGCATATGCTACGGCATCGCAGCACGCCACCAAGCCAAAATCCAAATCCAAACAAGCACCCAAGGCACAACCTTCTCTGTGAAATTTACAGTTTAGAAGAAGGTGCAGTTAAAAGCAGAGGGACGGTTCTCTTGCTTCCATATGGAAGCAAAAGAACCGTCCCTCTGCTTTATTCTAATGTTTACCTTCCCAAAGCCTCTTCTAGAGCGGCAACTTCTTCTGATGTAAAGCGGGAATATGCCATTTGGATGGCCATTTCTTGTTGTTCAGGTGTTAAACCATTAGCAGAAGCACGATTATAGAGTTCGATTTCTTCCGCTGTAAAACGGCTGAATCCGAAGGCAATCGCTTCCTCTCTTGCGGCAAAATGTAAACTGCCAGAGGATGGTTGTGTCGATGGGGAAGTCTCAGCATGTGCTGTTGAAGAATCTGCTGCTGTGTTATCCGTTGTTGATGTTCCAGCTTCATTACCTGCAGCTGATGTTGCTGCAGTGTCCCCAGTAGCAGTTCCTCCCTCTACGGCTGCTGTAGTTTCCTCGTTAGCAGCTGCTTCTGCCTGGTTGCCCGCTACCGATGATTTTCCACTGTTCGTTGTGGAACCCTCTTCCGTTTCTTTTGCCTCTTTGGACTTCTGTTCCACTTCATTCTGCTTTATTTCATTTTTAGCAATTGTGTTTTGCTCTTCTACCTTACCGTTATAATTAATTGCTAGAATAGCAACAATAGCTATTAGCACTACGCTAACTATAGCAATAATCTTACCTTTTATTTTCAAATGAAACTCCACCTTGATGCTGGGGGGTGTCTCATAAGGACTCCCCTTCCGCTTACTCTATCATATAGTTCGATTATTTCTATCGTCAATGACATTTTATGTAATATCCTTGAATGTTTTGAGGAGTTTCATAGAATGAAAAGAGAGATTATTTTATTAACAAAATTGTAGACTTTTTATTAAATAGACAAAAACAACCGGCATTAGGAAATATGCCGGTTGTATACATTTCGAGTACTATCTCTAACTATTAAAGTTATTTTGGAAGCAGAAGAACCGTCCCCCTGCTTTCAAAACCTAGGATAAAATAGGCATTAAAACGCCTTTCATCAATCCCCTATTTATCCTATCCAAGTTAAATTCGTTATATCCTTGGAATAGTCCCCATTCTGATGTTTGAAAATAATCAGGGTGCTTAGGATCAGAGATGACTGCTAGGAATTCTTCAAACCCTCCTTCTCCCCCGACATCCTCCGGCGGGGCGCTCCCTTCCCCTTCAAGACATATAGGATGGTTTAACGAATAATCCGGGACTTCTTTTACAAAATCAATATAAACCTGCCAGGAGTCTCCAAAGTCATAGTGATATTTTATTTTGGCGGACATATAATCCGATAAATGTACTTCGGAATCTAATTTCTTCGGTACATCCATTTCGTGTTCCAAATCTTTTTCATCACAGACGATGTTTAAAATGGGCTTATAGCCATCTTTATGTGAACCATGGTTAATATCCCAGTTATCATAACCGGTCGTTTCCGGATCAAATAGATAATATTCATACAAATGCTGATCTTTCCATCCAAAAGCTATTTGCAATATATTATGGAATTCAGCAAACGTTCGATTGGCTGGGACCACCAGCCTCCGCCAGACATGATGCTTTTCCAGTTTAAGAGTTACCAACATTTCAACCGCTTTCGAGCTAAAAATAGGTCCTCCCGCAAACTCCTCTAGATCCTTATACAATTCTTCTGCTGGTACGATATAATCTTTTTTCCCCTGCCCGACTAAAAATTGGCTGGCCCGCTTACTTACCTTGCTTTGAAAAAGGACATCGTTTGTGAATAAATCCTCACAATAAGTCACATGTTCACAGCTCTTATTCATCCTGGCAACCGTTGTTCGATCCTTCGTTTTTGCAAAAGAAATTTCCTTTGCCTGTTCCAAATACTGATCGATAATTTCCTCTTTTATAGATTCCTGCTGAAAAGCAACCCGGACTGCCTGAACAAAGAGCTCATCAAGCTTTTTAAAATCCTTAACCTTTAGCCCATGGAGAACAATGATATACCGATTATGGTCATTCGAAAACACCACTGTTTTCCTCCGGTTCACAAACAGCACATTCGCATGCCAAGAAAAAAGCGGCACTTCCTCTCCCTGTACCTCCTCCGGCTTCAGCTTCAACTCATCCAACAACTTCTTCGTACAATGTATCTTCATGTACAAAACTCCATTTCCAAAGCAAAAATCATTACAACACATATTAAATCCAATCTTATCCTATCACCTTTAAAACATTCAATAAACGGAAGCATGGGGACGGTTCAAATCTTCTTCCGCAATATTCTATGAGCTACAATCATCACAACAAGGTTAAAAATAAGTACGAACGGTGAATAAATAACATATGCGACGAAGAACCAGCCGATTGCGCCTCCAGCGACATCGGGAAACATGGCGATTTGTATGAGAAGCAAGCCTACCAGAAGGATGGTTTGCACCAACGCTAACAATACGTAATTTCCAATACTCTTTAACACAACAGATTTATTTGATTGAATGATTTTTTTTTGTAAAAAAATACTTAACACAACAGGCAAGATTCCAATTCCTAATAATATGATGATTTCCGCCATTCACTTCCCCCTATTAAATAGACTGACATCAGCCTGCTTAAACTGAGAGTAAACTTAGGCTACTCCCATTTACTCCGTACCATCTCATCCTCCTTTCTGCTCAATCATCCGACCCTCCTGAATCAGAATCGGAACCTCCCTCACTATAAGAACCATGGTCATGGTCATGGTCATCATCACGGTCATCATCATCCCAATCATCGTCGTCCCTGTCATGATCATTATGATAATAATGGCTGTCATAACTTCGACTTGTCGCAATAGACTTCTTAGCACCGCTCCGGCTAGAGGGAAACAATAAAAAGGCAATGACAACACTAACTACACCGCCTAATTCCATCTCAATAAAAAAGAGCAAAAGTCCGGCAAGCAAAAAACACGCACTTAAAACATACCTTAGAACTCTCAAAAGAACCCCTCCATATCGTTTGAATAGAATGTTTTCCATCCTAAAAATAATCATTCCTTACATAAAACAAATCCCGCCATCTGCAATGACGTTCTGCCCCGTGATATAGGAGGATTCTTTGGAAAATAACCACGTAACAACCGATGCGATTTCCTCTGCTAAACCTATTCTGCCTAAAGCATTGCATTCATTATATTTATTTTCTAGAATAAGAGCTTCTTCCTCGTTAAGCACAGTAAATTTCTTTTCTAAAAGCGGCGTTCGAACCGCTCCCGGACTAACCGCGTTTACCCTTATTCCTTGTCGCCCGTATTCTTGTGCGGTTGATTTTGTTAAGGCAATCACACCACTTTTACCAGCTGAATAAACAGCCGTGCCAGCAGCGCATAAATAATGCATCAACAGACGATGTATTCACAATTACCCCGCTTCCCTGCTCCGACATTACCTGCAATTCATACTTCATACATAACCACACGCTCTTCAGCGTAACACCAATTAACCGGTCATAATCCTCTTCCATAAACTCAGCTGTATACGCAGAGATTACTTCATCATTTGCAGCATTATTAAAAGCAAAATCCAAACGTTCGAAGTGCTGCAGCGTTTTTTCAATCATCCCTTTTACTTCCTCTCCCGTTGTCACTTCACATGAAAGATAGAGAATCTCTTGATGGATTTGCCTCAATTTACGTAACGCATCGTTTCCTTTTCTTGATTTCTCCCAACAATAACAACCTTTGCCCCTTTTTCCGCTAATCTATTGGCAACAGCAAAACCAATCCCGGATGTACCGCCCGTAATCAAGGCCACTTTACCGTTAAACTCCACCTTTATCCCCTCACTTTTTTTCATAAAAACGCTGTCTGTTCCTTATTGATTTTATCTTTTTCCGACAGAAGACTCCCACTTCAATTTTGTGCTGGGCAAAAATAAGTGGGAGATGAATGTCGATTGACGATAGACAAACACTTGTTCGCAAGGTATAATATTCCTGTGAGTTGTTCTTTGAAAACTGGATATATAGGGTTAGTGCGAGAAAGGCTTCGCACTGTAAAATATCCAAGCACCATTCGCCTCCACGCACACCGAAGTTGCGAAAACCAAGCTAAAGTAGGGTGCGTGGCGAGTTCAACGTACAAGTTTGCAACACTCGCAGGAGGCTCACGCCACTTGTACTGCTAACCGTCGGTGCGACGGGGATAGCCTGCTAAATAACTGAGGGATACCTTGGTGTTCGCAGGAATCTCCATCTTCAAATTTTCGTTGGGAAATTAAGGTGGAGTAGTTCAATCAAGAAAAGACATATACAGTAGTGAGAAAAGGCGAACAATAAGTCATATTCTCGACCTTGTGATGACTATTTATTTTTCCTTAATAATCCGCTCTTCTATTGCCTTCATAATCGCGGATGAACGGTTTTTCACCTCTAATTTCGAATAAATACTTGATATATAGTTTTTGACTGTTCCGAGAGACAAAAACATTCTTTCAGATATGGCCTTATTTGAAAGTCCCTGCGCCAGATATTTCAGCACCTTTAATTCCTGTTGGCTTAATTCATACGGATTCTTCATAGGATCTGTGTGATCCGCTCCCTTGTTCGAACCATTTTGGATGGACTGAAAGACTTCTTTAGCTAATTCCTGTGGGATCAAGGTACCTCCATGATAGACCAGCTTGATGCCATTCACTAAAAACTGCGGGTCCACGGCCTTCAAAATATACCCCTCCGCACCTGCATGTAGGGCATTAAGTACATGTGTGATATCCTGAAAGGTGGTTAATATAATCACTTTAATATGAGGCATACGCTGTTTTATTTCTGCTGTTGCCTTGACCCCATCCATCACTGGCATTTGAATATCCATTAATACGACATCAGGATTTTCCTCTTCACATAATTGAATCGCTTCTTCCCCATTACTAGCCATTCCAATAATTCGAATATCGGACATACTTTCCAACACAATCTTTAAACTTTTCCGAAGCAGCTCTTGGTCTTCGACAATAATGGCTTTAATCATGTACGTACCACTTCCTTTACAAGCGGGATGGAACAGCGAATTTTTGTCCCTTTATTCTTTTCCGACTCCATGCTTATAACTCCATTTAGTGAGCGGATTCGATCCTTCATCGTTGTGATTCCAAATCCGGGATCAAGAGATTCTGTCCCAGCGCCATTGTCCGTAACCTGCAGGATAAGCGCATCGTCCTCAAAGGAGATCTCCACAAACACCTGTGTCGCCTGCCCATGTCGTTTGGCATTCGTTAACGCTTCCTGCAAACAGCGAATCAAGGTATACTTCGCTCTCTCACCAATTTCTCGCTCGCTTCCCTCTATTTGAAAATCAACGTCCGTTCCCGTGTGCTTCATAAATTCCGAAATGACCTGCCGAAAAGAAGCCGCTAATGATTGATGCGATTCCATTGGTGATAATTGATGAATCGTTTTTCTCACATCATCCAATCCTTTTCTAGCAAGATTAGAAATTTCCTTTATATTATTCTCTGCCTCTTCTTGATTGGCCTTCATCACAAATGGCAGAGCATCCAAGCTCGTGATAACGGATGTAAAAATGTGGCCGACCGTATCATGCAAATCCTGTGATACCCGGTTCCTTTCCTCCATTATCGTCAGCTCCTCAATTCTTTTCGAATATTGCTCTAACGCCAGGTTTTTCTCTTGAATAGAGTCAATTAATTTTTTCATTTTCAGATTCACCACCGTTACCCTTCCTAAGCAAAACCCAATCATATAAAAAAGCGGCGTATTAATTGCCATATCAATGAAGGTTTCGTTGAATTGGTCCCCGACCCATGTACCTGTTAAGAATAGAACGAGACTGAGAAGCGGCCCAATCCAAACTAATGGCCTTACCTGACAAGCATAAGCAAACATAATCAAGGGCAGATAAAGAAAATCATAGGCGCCGGTCATCTGAAATTCATTCATCAGGAAAATAAACATACTCCCCGTCAATAGGAATTCGGCGATGAAAAAATATACGAGATGAATACAGCCTGGCCGGTAAAACAGAAGCGGCACAAGGTAAATAGCGGTAAACCAGAAGAACAACAGCCATTTATTCACGGGATCAACCGTAACACCTATAACCCAGCTGGCATTGTAATAGATCCACAGCGTACGCATAAAAAACAAAAAGGTATCAAGCCAATTCCACTTTCGATTATCTAAGGCTGATAACATCACTCATCATCTTCTTTCAACCGGTTTTCATTATGAATTTTCAGTCTTTTCCATTATGACTAATCATTATCCATTCGTCACTACGTAAGATGACTTTTTGCCATTAATATGAGAATCAATAAACTAACAAAGGATGGATGAAAATGAAAACTGGTTTGTTTCGTATTATAAGTGTTTGTGCCATTAACTTTCTTCTCAATTATTTATTGTTATTCCCGTTAGGTTTGTTTCAGTATATCAGTACACCGGACCTTAAAATGTTTGGATTAGTCGGGTTGGTGGTAAGTGGAATCACCGCCATTGCCACGATCCTTTTTTATCGATTGGTTGACCGAAAAAAAATAAATACATTGGGATTTAGGATGAATAATAAAGATCTATTATTCTCCCTTACTTCTATTGTCGTTACAGTATTACTTGTTATGTATGTAGTCATGATTGGTTCAGAAAGAGGAGTCATTTCAGCAGAATGGAATTTACAAGTCTTGTCAGAGGGTCGTTTTTACAGCTTATTCTTATTGGTTTTTGCCTCCTGGTTTATCGCTGCACTTTATGAAGAGATCTTATTTCGAGGATACTTTGTTGCAAATCTACATTTCCTGACAAAAAAGAAGCTTTATATAGTATCAAGCGTCATCTTTATGATCTTTCATATTTTTAAAGGATTGGATCCCGTTAGTATCGTGGTATTAATGGTGATGAGCTGTGTACTTCTCTATGTTTATTTAAAAAGCGGATCATTGCTGCCGGGTATATTCGCTCATCTCATTTACAACTTCGCTACTTCACATCTTGTTGGGAACAGCGAGATTGCTCTTTTGAAATATAACGGGGATTTAGGGTTGTTTCAATTAATTATTATTGTTTTATATATCTTGATCACCCTTTTCTTAACGAATGTATTTTACCGTCAAACCGTTTCATCAACTATCAGTGAGAATGTACACTCCTAAAAAGAGGGTCAAGGGGACAGGCACCTCGTCCCAAGGGTCATTCTGGGACAGGGTGCCTGTCCCCTTGACCCACCAATGTCCCTCTTTTTTGCAAAAAAGATTATCTTTCCGAAATAGTATTAACTAATGTTCCTATTTTTTCAATTGTGATTTCCATTTTGTCACCAGGTTTTAGAAACCTTGGAGGATTAAAGCCTTTACCCACCCCTGCAGGAGTTCCAGTGGCAATAATATCCCCAGGTTCAAGTGTCATACCCTTTGATAAAACATGGATAATCTCATCGATAGGAAATATAAAATTTTTAGTATTCGAATGCTGTCTAACTTCGCCATTAATCTTTGTTTCAATCTCTAAATGATGTGGATTTTCGATTGCAGAAGCATGGACAATCCAAGGTCCTATTGGACATGACGTATCAAGGCTTTTGCCAATAAAAAATTGCTTATGTTGGGCTTGTAAATCTCTTGCCGTTACGTCATTGATAATAGTGTAGCCAAAAACATAATCTAATGCCTCTTCTCTGCTGATTTTACTCCCTTTTTTTCCAATAATAACGGCTAATTCCCCTTCATAATCCAGCTCACTTGTTACATCTTGATGGTTTTGAACTTCTGTACCGTGCCCAACAACGGTTGTTGGAGCTTTCGTAAAAATAATTGGGTGCTTTGGAATATCCTTTTCACTGCCCATTTCTATTGCATGCTTAGCATAATTCTTCCCAACACATAATATATTTTTTCTTAGTTTAGTCATTGGTGCTAGCCTTGTAACTGAATCTATCGGAATATATGACTCACTTGTTACATTTTTCAATAACCTCTGTACCTTAGCGATAAATTCATCCCCAAGCTCCACTGCCTCTAACATAGTGTTAGGAAAAAACCCCTCTTCTAACTCATCCCACACCCTTTTTAAAGGTAAAACAAGCTTTTCCGAATCATCAACTAATCCAATAAACTCACAATCCTGATCTTTTACCGTTACAAACCTCATCCTCTCACCTCTTAGTTCTGATTTTCTTCTATAATAGAATAAGTATTTCCTTAAAAATTATATACAGAAAAAGGTAATTCGAAAAGAATCAAGGTTCGAGGGGACAGGCACCGTGACCCATAGTAATACCGGGTCATGGTGCCTGTCCCTTCGACCCATTTGAAAGGAATGATATTATGAATATTTGTGTTTTGGATGGCTATACATTAAATCCTGGTGATTTAAGCTGGAGTGAATTGATGCAGCTTGAGGAAACAGCTATTTACGATCGGACACCTGTGGATCTCATTGTGGAAAGGGCTGCAAACGCTGAGATCGTCTTAACGAACAAAACACCTTTAAGAAAGGCTGTTCTCGATCATCTGCCCAATCTAAAGTATATTGGTGTACTGGCAACTGGCTTCGATGTTGTCGATATTCAGGCTGCGAAAGAACGAGGAATCGTCGTGACGAACATTCCTGCTTATGGGACGGAATCAGTGTCCCAAATGGTTTTTGCGCTGCTGTTAGAGCATTGTCATCGCGTTCAACGCCACAGTGATGCGGTTATGGAAGGGCAGTGGGGAAAGAATCCTGATTGGTGCTTCTGGAACTACCCGCTTATTGAATTGTCCGGCAAGACGATGGGCATCGTTGGGTTAGGACGAATCGGACTTCAAACCGCACGGATTGCTTCGGCATTTGGTATGCGTATTTTGGCATATGGCAGGAATCACCGCGAAATGGACCTGCCCGATTTTCAATGGTGCGATTTGAATGAACTGATGAGGTTATCGGATGTTGTCAGCTTGCACTGTCCATTGACCTCAGAAACAGAAGGACTGATAAACGCTGAAAATTTATCCATGATGAAACGTTCCGCTATTATTATTAACACGTCACGCGGCAAGTTAGTTAACAATAAAGATTTAGCAGAAGCCCTCAATGCAGGAGTGATTGGCGGCGCCGGATTGGACGTGCTGGCGGTAGAACCTCCGGAGGATACCAATCCTCTGCTTCAAGCAAAAAATTGTATTATCACGCCACATATCTCTTGGGCTACGAAGGAAGCACGCAGCCGTCTTTTGAATATGGCCGTTGACAATATAAAAGCGTATATGACCGGGAATCCAAAGAATGTTGTAAATTCCTAAGGGATAGGGGGACCTCTTTGGTTCAAGGGGACAGGCACCTCGTCCCAACAATTGAATAAAAGTTGTATAGATTGAATAAGATTTTTCAGCATGATTAATTGAGATAAATCTTATTCATTCTATATTATTTTTTAAACTTGCAATCAACTGGGTGAACCTGTCCCCTCGACCCACGAATAATACAAGTGGTTCTGTTATAATTTTTTTGGGTTTTTGGTAATTTATGCAAGAAAATTTTTATTAGACATTTTGTCAGAAAAACATTAAATTATATTTATATTCAGATAATTTTAAATATACATAAAATAATTCTATTACTTTTATGACAAATTAGACTTCGGACACTATTGTCTATGTCTATTAAGTTGTAAATCTTAGTGCTTTAAGTTTTTTATTCACCAATGAAAGAGCAAACTCTAAAATAGCCCTGTTACTGAATAAAAATCTTTAGAATAAAAGAAATACTGGTTCCGCACTTTTTAAATCAATTAAACAGGTGCAACATGTATTTCTCATTTTTTTGTTTTGTATTCACTATAAATTTAGTGATTATAATATTAAGATATTTTATTTTAAATCAGTTTTGGCACTTATTAAGGAGATGACATTAAAGGAGGAGGAAGACATGCAAGTAACAACTAATGCTGAACAAACAGTTCTAAAGGCAAAATTTAATAAGTTTCATGGGATGTTACTTTTCTGGGGTGCACTATTAATGCTATTTGATGGGTTTGATTTAACGATCTATGGTGCAGTGGTACCTACCTTAATGAAAGAATGGGGAATTTCTGCTGTTCAAGCAGGGATGTATGGAAGTTATGCCTTATTTGGCATGATGTTTGGAGCATTAATATTTGGAACCTTAGCAGATAAATTAGGCCGAAAAAAGATTATCTTGATTTGTGTTTTTATCTTTAGTCTATTTATGCTGCTTGCAGGATTAGCTCCAAGCCCAGAATTATTTGGACTGTTCCGATTCATTACTGGTTTAGGATTAGGCGGCATGATGCCGAATGTTATTGGTTTGATTAGTGAATATTCTCCAGAAGGATTGCGCAGCCGTATGATCGCTACGATTATGGCTGGATATTCCATTGGCGGAGTTGTCGCAGCTTTACTAAGTATGATTCTGATCACTAATTTTGGCTGGGAGTCCGTATTTTTCTTTGGTGCCCTTCCAATATTGTTCTTGCCGTTCCTGGTAAAATTATTACCAGACTCAGTAGGATCATTGATTGTTAAAAATGATCATAAAGGGATACAAAAGATTCTCGTAAAGGTGAATACAACGTATAAACCATCAGAAAATGAAACATTCGTCTTAAATAAAAAACAAGATTCATCTCCAGTTAAGAATCTATTTACTGAAAAAAGAGCCCTTTTAACCGTGATGATTTGGTTAACATACTTTATGTCACTATTGATGATTTATGGATTGAATACATGGCTGCCAAAATTCATGACCGAAGCTGGTTTCCCTCTTGGTTCAAGTTTAAGCTTCCTTCTGGCGTTAAATGTGGGTGCTACCATCGGTGCGATTCTAATGGGATGGTTAGCAGACCGTTGGGGTGTTGGCAGAGCGCTCATTCTATTCTTTGTAATCGCTGCTATTACGATTACAAGCCTAGGATATGCAACAAATATGATTCTATTGTATGTATTGGTGGCGATTGCAGGAGCCGCAACCGTTGGAACCCAAAACCTTACACATTCCTATACTTCTCAATTTTACCCAATCACCATGCGCTCAACAGCACTAGGATGGGCATTAGCAGTCGGAAGAATTGGAGGAATACTTGGACCAACCATTGGCGGTATTTTACTCGCTTCACAATTAACTTTACAAGTAAACTTCCTAGTATTTGCGATTCCAGGAGTCATTGCAGCACTAGCAGTTTTCCTAGCCAATCAACAAGGCGAAAAGGTAATAACAACTCAACAACAATTAGACACACCTGCTAATTAATAGGGACAGAGGGACAGGCACCTCGACCCAGTGCAGTAATACTGGAACAAAGTGCCCCTTTGTCCCCTTCCTTTATTCATCGAAATGTTCATTTTGTCGCTTTATTCGTAAATAGTAAATATAAATAACTGGCACAAGACCGCAAATAAATAAAATTCCGCCCATCATTACTCCGTCAATTATTGTAAAACCATCCGTAATGGATACAAAAAATCCGATTAGGATAGAAACAATAACTATTACAAACAACGAAATATTTAAACCCTTTTTCGGGGATTTTCCATTACCTTCATGGTCTATACTAATACTCATTGATAGATATGTAGAAATAACCGTTGTTAGTATGAATACTAGCCATAATGGATTTTCTCTCATGCCATCAAACCCTTTTGTTACTAAATCATAGCCTAATATTCCAAGAATACCAACTGTTTGAATGATGTATGCAATACGGATGTTTTTTAAGTTTTGTAAAACTAGCCGTTCATCCTTAATTTTTTTCACTTTCATCACTCCCCTTTTCTATCCAAAAAACTTCATCTAGTGTTTTATTCACGGCATAACAAATATCCAGACACAGCTTTAAGGTTGGATTATATTTTCCTTTTTCTATCAAGCTAATGGTTTGACGAGTGATACCAATTTTCTCCGCCAATTGCTGCTGAGTTAAACCCACCTGAACACGCGCTATCTTTACCCTATTTTCCAACGAAAAAATCCCTCCTTGAAAACATTGTAACATATAAATTACATTATTCCATATATATATTACATTAGGGTCGGAGGGACAGGCACCGCGACCCTTTTTCAGTGGCACCTACACTACTATTACTCTACAAGTTTCATAATACCTTTGATATGTCTGTTCAATCCCTAAAATTGATATTCAATTAATAACATGATTTATATATAATACATGTAAGAATGACAAATTCAGAACTTATCATAATTAGAAGGTGTTAATAGAATGGAAAATTTTCCACTGTTTGTTCTTATGTGTATTTTACTAATTCTTTTACCTGGTCCCGATACTGCTATTGCCACAAAAAATACTGTCACTGTTGGAAGATTAGGGGGTCTTAAAACTGCCTTAGGTACTTGTTGTGCCCTTCTCATCCATACATCTGCTGCTGTATTAGGACTATCAGCTATCATTGTAAAATCAGCATTATTATTTACTATCTTTAAATACGTTGGTGCGGTTTACTTAATTTATCTAGGTATCAAAACACTATGGTCTTTGAAGAAAAAGGAAACAACAGCAAGCGTTGAGATGAACACAAAAAGCCCGTTTAAAAACACATCTTGTTTTAAACAAGGATTCCTTACCAATATCCTAAATCCCAAAGTTGCTGTCTTTTTCTTAACCTTTTTGCCTCAATTCGTGCACACTGCAAGCAATACCTTTATACCCTTTCTATTAATGGGTATTACTTATACGGTTTTGACTGCCGTATGGTTTTTACTTTATATCTATTTAATCAATCAGATTAGTGTTTTTATGAAAAAACCGAAAACACAACATATTATTGAAGGAATCACAGGCACTGTATTGATAGGCTTTGGTATAAAACTAGCTCTTGAAAAAGCCCATAATTAGATTCATTTTATTTTTACACACACTAAGACCCTTAATCGAAGGGTCTTTTTTTACCATATTTAGGAGGGACAGAGGGACAGGCACCTTGACCCAATGAGGGTCGGGGTGCCTGTCCCCGTGACCCAGCTTTAACTCTACGGAGCGTTTGTTGCTTACAGCTATATAAACCTCTAAGATGACAATAGAGCAGGAGGGAAAATGGATGGATAATCGTAAAGTTGGAGAGTTAATTTATCATTTGCGAAAAGAAAAAGGGCTGACACAGAAACAATTAGCGGATCAAATGAATATTTCTGATCGAACGATTTCAAAATGGGAGCGCGGGTATGGATGCCCAGACGTCACACTATTACCAAGTTTATCATTCCTCTTGGGAGTTAATATAGAAAATATATTAGATGGTGAATTATCGTCGAATGAATTTGTGGGAGGAAATATGAAAAAGTCACATTATTTTGTCTGTCCATCATGTAATAATATCGTATTAGCAACCGGAAGTATTACCCTATCTTGCTGCGGGAGAAAGTTAGAACCACTCGAAGCGAAGAAAGCAACAGACGAGGAAAAGCTATCGATGACAGAAATGGATAATGAATGGTTTATTTCAAGCGACCATCCGATGACAAAAGATCATTATATTTCATTTATTGCCTTTGCGACAGGTGATCAAGTTCAAATCATTAAACAGTATCCTGAATGGAGTTTACAAACACGTATCCCAAAACGCAAACATGGCAAACTGCTATGGTTTGATACTCAATTCAGATTATATTATCAGCTTGTTTAAAAATTTAATAGAAAAATAAACATATGTGAGTTATGACTTAACTGTTATTACTCGTTTAAATTCAATCCCTCACCTTTTGAATAATCCTGATTCAAAAGGTGAGGGATTCTTTTTCTAATGAAACTTTTTGGAACAAGGGGACAGGCACCGCGACCCTGAGGTAAAAATACTGGGTCAAGGTACCTGTCCCCTTGACCCCTAGGCGAAAGCACTGACGCTTTGGTTGGAAAGTTTGACTTTAATTAATTTTAGTTTACAATAATAAGTTAATGTAATTTTTTATCAAAGTTGTTGACAAAAGAGGAGGCGTGAAAAATGACGGTGTCTGAATATTGCGGCAACATAGAATCTTCCATTCTGCATTTCATTTTTTCCTTTATGGAAGACATTCGTGAAAAAATTGCACAAAGAAAGTTATTTTATAAAGAGCAAATCGTACGCTATGTGAAAAAACAAATTGATTTATTCTTCAAAGCATTTAATATAAAAAGTGCACTTCTATGCACCTATAAATACGATACTTATAACACAATTATGTTTAAATTAAAAAGTGTTTTAAAGGAGCATAATATCTTCAAATGTATATGAACAGGGCAATTAAAATTGCACCCGTTAATGCAAAAAACAAGCGCAGATCCATACTCTGGAAATGCGCCTGTTTGTGAAGATTGAATCGGGAAGCTTGTCATGGAGTTACAATTAAAAAATCATCTTCTTTTTTTCCTATTTTGTTCTTTGATGAATTTCCTTGCGTTTTTCATGCCACCCATACCATTAAACATTTCATTAATCTTTTCTTTCTCAATCATTTTAGAATTCAAGCCTTCATACTTTGTTTCCCTTTTAAGTTTCCAATAGCTTTCAAGTCTTTCAATTGACAAAGTGTCATCTTTAATAGCCTGTTGCACAGCACAGTTTGGTTCATTCTTATGAGTACAGTAATTGAATTTACAATTAAAAGCAAGTTCATCAATATCAGCAAAGGATTTTGTTAAATCCGCATTAATAATTCCAAGCTCCCTCATACCCGGAGTGTCTATCACAACGCCACCATTCGGCAACATGATCAGTTCACGCCTTGTCGTAGTGTGTCTGCCTTTATCATCCTCTCGTATCCCATTTGTATCTAATATATTTTGACCGAGTAGACAATTGATTAAGGTCGATTTCCCTACTCCAGATGAGCCTATAAACGCTGCTGTCTTACAACTAGGAAGATACTTTTTTAACGATCGATACCCTTCATCAGAAGTAGTAGTTGTAACAAGTACCTCTACACCTATTGCGATAGAGGATATTTCGTTAAGCCTTACCTCTATTTCTTTACATAGATCTGATTTAGTAAGGACAATAACTGGTATTGCACCACTGTCCCAAGCGATAGAAAGGTAACGCTCCAGCCTGCGAAGATTAAAATCATTGTTCAGTGACATACAAATAAATACTGTATCAATATTTGCAGCGACAACCTGAATATCTTCCTTAGAACCTGCCACTTTACGCGCAAAAACACTTTTCCGTGTAAGGATGTGATGTATGATTCCGTTTCCCTTTGAATGGTCTGTTCTATCAACCATAACGAAGTCACCAACGGCAGGAAATTCAGAAAGTTCTTCTACACGATAGTAAAGTTTCCCTGAAATCTCAGCAGCAATCTCACCATTTTCCGTTATTACTTTATATAAATTTTTATATTGCGATGAAACTCGACCAATAAAAAGATCTTTATATATTTTAGACTCCTGTATTAAATCTTCAGTAAGTCCTAGGTATTTCATATTAATAGTATTCAACTTCATTTCCTCCTAAAGTTTGGATCCTAACCTTTGGGAGGTTCTATGCATGAATTTATTTTGCACATCCCTCCCCATTTGTTACAATCTCAAAGTTTTGTTTGCTGTACATTAAAACAACATCTCCTTTCCATTATTTATGCTTTTACTATATCATGATGTTCAACCATTTGGTAATGAACATTCTAGGCATCGATTCCCTGATCTTTCCCATACAAGTTTTAATAAAATTACACCTCTCACTGCTTCATTATTGCCTCATTTGGGGAGGTGGGCATGTTTAGCTTGAAATTTAAACGAATAATACAAGTCACAGTTCACATAAGGTGTCAATAAATGGACGAAAATCAGAAACTCAGCCCCTTTAACGGTTACAAGTATCCTCGAATCTGTGATTAGCTTCCAAAAGGAGCGATTGAGATGAGAAGAAAAAATAAACACCTGCAGCTCATTCAAATTCTAGGCGGCTTTTTACTTATCTACATCCTAGTAAACGCCATGCAAAACATCAAAGTTCATTTCGTCTACAGCTCAGGTTTAGGGCCTTTCTTTTTTGTTGGATTCATCATCGTGCTTATGGTCTTTCTCTATATAAAAGGATAGATGATGCAGGTGGATGGTTCTGTTGCTTCCATGGAAGCAACAGAACCATCCACCTGCATCTCAAGAGTGCCAATTATTAACCAAGCCCTACCGAAATATGGTAATCTATAACTATATTGAAAGGAGTGATTGGTTAATGGTTTCATCAATTCCAGAGATTACGCTTAACGACGGTCTTCATCTGCCTGTTGTTGGCCTTGGTACTTATTTGCTTAAGGGAAATGCAGGTGTGAATTCCATTCTGACGGCGATTGATGCCGGCTATCGCTTAATTGATTCTGCTTACAATTATGAAAACGAAGGAACTATTGGGGAAGCTGTTCGACGAAGCTCTGTTCCACGACAAGAGCTCTTCATTACCTCTAAATTGCCTGGCCGCTATCAAGAATATGATAAGGCGGTTACGACCATCCAAGAATCCTTATACCGTGCGAACTTAGATTATTATGATTTATATTTGATTCACTGGCCAAACCCTCGTGTTGATACATATATTGAAGCATGGCAGGCGTTAATCGACGCTAAGAAATGGGGCCTCATCCGCTCCATCGGTGTGTGCAACTTTTTACCGGAGCATATTGACCGTTTGGTAAACGAAACCGGCGTAAAGCCAAGCGTCAACCAAATCGAATTACATCCATTTTTCAACCAGGAAGAAGCACGAAAATGGCATCAGGAGAATAACATCGCTATTGAATCATGGAGTCCGCTAACCCGCGGCATTCGCGATATCCATGTTGACTCAATTCAAGAGATTGCCAACCGTCATAACAAGACAATTCCGCAAATTGTGCTGCGCTGGCATTATCAACTGGGTGCGGTTTCCATACCGAAATCCGCTTCACCTGAACGCCAGCTCGAGAACATTTCCATCTTTGACTTCGAATTGGATCAAACAGAAATGAGCATCATTTCAGGATTAACCCACCCGGATGGCCGAATTAACAACCAGGATCCGGCTGTTTATGAGGAATTTTAAGCTGTTATCACGACAAAGCGCACCACTCTTAAGAGTGATGCGCTTTTTTTATTGGTTTCCGAAAATATTTTCTTTTAGTTTAGTGTAAAACTCTCCAATTGGTTTTATCTTTTGAAAATAAGAACAAACCAAGGAAGAAATTGATACCTAAGCTAATTCTTTTAACATAATTGCTTGATATCTTGCAATATATTCATCAAGTCGTTGACTTAGTGTTATTGTATTAATACTGGTAAGTCCTTCTGTCATACCAGTTCGGATCATTTCTTCTCGTACAGTTGCTATAATATTCAACAGGTCATTTTTCTCATCACTTTTTATCTTAAAAATCATACTAATGACCCCCTTTTTCAGAATATAATAGAATTTTATTAAAATTTCCTAATCTAAACAGTGACTAAACTCACATTTTTTAACCAAATAAATTAATAATTTATGTGAACACATGAGTATATTTTATGTGGATATGAATATTTATTGTGTATCATTAATAATAATATTATTTAAACATTTTTCATTATTAAAATCCATTTATAAACGTTGAAAATTCAGAAATATATAAGGGATCTATCTATTAAGCTAATTCAAATATGAATAATTTATACTTAATCTAGAAAACTGGAATAGAAAGTGAAAGGAGCGCAATACATGGACATCCCTTTGTTAAAAAAGCATATAACCTATTTAATCATTCCATTTACCTATCAAAAGCCGTTTAAAACAATTCCTGCTATACCCTTTTTTACTGTAAAAAAGCTAACAAATGAAAAAGTATTTGATCATATTGCCTCTCTTATTAACCATAATGAAAACGATAAAACAACGATTGGAAAAGCTTTTGAGCTGGAGCCAAATGATCGCTCAAAGCTAGGGTTACCGGAACAAGCAGCTTGTAGAATCACTTATCAAGTGAAGGAACATACATTTGAAATCAGAATCGATGGAATAGATCTATACTTATTTGACACACAGGTCGGATTTTTGGTCTACCATATCATGACTTGCGGACAAAAGAGCGAAGTTGATTTTGAAAAACAAGTGACAATCCATGACCTCATTCTTACAAACTACTACATCAAACAGGTTTTCAAAAAGACGAACAAAATGTACTTTATAAAAGATACTAATGGAAAAATGACAATTGACTTTAAGGACTTGACCAAAACCGTAACAAAGACGCTCGCGGTTGATTCTTATTTTGAAGAAATGAATCAGAATCCGAACCATGTGCTGTTGTATACCGGATCATACCTGCAAGGGCCGGTACTAAGTGATGGAAAGGATATTGCAAAGTATCTATATTATTTAAGAAAAGCATATAAAGATACCTATCTTCCTACAAAATATGATTTAAATCTTGAGGACAATCCGGATATCTATCAACCTTTCGAGAATAGTTATTGGGGATTTTCGATAGAAGGAGTAGCCAATCTTTCGTTGGAAACAGGCAATCGTACCACGGATGATTATTTTGCCGATCACTTTTTTAACAACATTGAAAAAACCTATTTCTATCTCTATCTTTTGCTTCTCCAGCAAAAATACAGCCTGCTCAAAATGTCCGTGAACGCTGGGGTGATTCACAATACTTTAGACGGCAAGAATTTTTCCGAGCAAGTTAACATCATCAATCATTTCAAGCAAGAAATCGTCGACTTTACAGTAAGAGGACTGTATGAGCAGGTTTCCTACATTACACATCATGCTGAGCTTTATGAGAAAATCAAAAACCGTCTAGGAATTGACTCTCTCTATAAAGAATTGAAATCAGAACTCGACGCTTTATCTTCCTTTATTGAGGTTGCCGCCGATAAAGATGAGAAGGCAAAAGAGGAAATGCGGATTGAAAGTCGTGAAAAAACAAACATACTCATCCAAGTAATCACCCTGCTCTTCCTGCCCATTACTGCCATAACAGGCTTCTTTGGCATGAATGTCGACTTTCTAAAAGGGAAAGATGAATACTTCTATTATTCTGCCATCATCCTTTACGTGGTAGCTTTCTTCGGATTCTATATTATAAGAAAAAACAACCGGCGTTGAAGCATTGGGTTCTCTTGCTTCACATTTTGATGATGGCACCGAGTCATTTATTCTGGTTCTGTTTAGAAATGGTAAAGGATTTTGTTACATAGACACCAATCCTCCACCATTTCTGAATACTTTCTGCATATTTGCCTGCTATGATTCGACTACAAGTTGAACCTTAAGGAGAAATGAACCATGAACATGACAATGACTCATTATATGGAGCTGCTGGCAACAAACCAACCATGGAACTTGATTCTGTTTATGGCCATTCCAGTCATCTTGGCTGAAACCATTGCCATAACTGAATTGGCCATACTGTTTACCCGAAATCTTAACGGATCATTACGAGCAGTTAACAAAATTACCTCTATTCTTGTAGGCTTGTATTTCACTGGCGTGTTTATCTATCTGTTTATCAACGCAGTTATTCCAATCACAACCGCTGAAGAATGGCGCGGTTTGACAGATATATTGGCTGTGGGTCTCTACCTATCAGGTATTGTTCCGCTGCTTGGAATGGCTTTACTAGACATGAATCTGATTTGGAAAAATAAATCGGCAGAGCAAAAACTTAAAATCCATGCCACTTTTGTGGGGATTTTCCTCGTTGTCTCACACATAGCGATGATATTAGGTATGTTAGAACCGACTTTCGGGGCAGGGGCGAATCATATGATGAATATGTAGTAAGCAGTAAAAACGGTGTTATCTACTAGCGTAAACCTGTAGATAACGCCGTTTTTTCCTTGACAAAAAAGATGCTGTCCTTCTCTGCGGCTTCTTTTGTACATAGGACTTTGTGGCTTTATTTAAAAAATTCTATTTTCGGAAGTTAGAAAAGGTTATAGTAATGTTAGGTAAATTTATAAAAGAAAGACAGGTGCTAACATGAGTAGGACAATTGGATTTGTTGGAGCAGGCAACATGGGAAAAGCCATCATGAATGGAATCATTAAGGCGGGAATTGCGTCACCGCAGGATATCGTCGTCTATGATGTCTATCCGCCATCCTTAGATGCTGTTCAGACAGAATTAGGTGTAACCACCACTTCCAATGAAAAAGAAGTCGTGCAAAAAGCGGACATTATTATTCTGGCGGTAAAACCAAACAATATTGCCGAAGTACTTACTACTATAAAAGAGGATATTTCAGCTGATAAAATCATCGTATCCATTGCGGCAGGTGTTACGCTTGAAAGATTGAGCGCCAATGTACCGGAAAAAACAAAGATAGTTCGCGTAATGCCGAATACGCCGGCATTAGTAGGCGAAGGGATGTCTGCGCTTTCCTGCAATGCGTATGTAACGAAGGAAGAGCAAGCGGAACTATTAGCGATCTTCAGAAGCTTCGGTGAAGCAGAGGTTGTCGGCGACTATTTGATGGATGTCGTGACAGGCTTAAGCGGTTCTGGCCCGGCATTTGTCTATATGTTCATTGAAGCATTGGCTGACGGTGCTGTTGCCGAAGGATTGTCACGGGCAAACGCCTACAAATTTGCTGCGCAAACCGTTCTCGGCTCTGCCAAAGTGGTGCTTGAAACGGGTAAACACCCTGGCGAACTTAAAGACATGGTTTCTTCTCCGGGCGGAACAACTATTGCAGGTGTGAAAAGCCTGGAAAACGACCGCTTCCGTGCAGCGGTTATTAATGCTGTTGTTGCAGCTACGGAGAAGAGTAGAACGTTGTAAAGCAGCATAGTGGTCGATTCTTTTTGAAGCAGGGGGACGGTTCTTCTGCATCCTTTTTAAATGGAAAAGAAGCAACAGAACCGTCCCTTCGCTTCCAAAAATAAAAAGGAAAGCCAGTAATCATATTGATTGGCTTTCCTTTTTATTTTAATTCGGTTCCAGATTGCAGACTTCTTTTCTCCAATCTTGTTTTTAATCGAACGAGCCGGGGTCTGTTGAACCGTTGGATTAAGCAAAACGGGATTTGAACGAAAACATTTATGATTGAACTTATAATAGCCATTTGAGCGGAATCACGCGGATTGACTAGTATACAGGCAAACCCGAAAACCGCCATGCCAATATGGCCAATTTCTGCACGGTACGTTTCGAGGATAAATCGCTCAACATATTCTAAACTTAGTTCTTGTTTCAAATGATTCTTTTCAAAATTCCACACCTTCCCCCATTCAGGCAGCTTATCCTTCCATTTGGCAAGATAAATCAGGCGATAGAATCTTTTTTCAAACGAACGCTCCTTGAAAAACCAACCCATTTTTCCATATACCGAACTTGGCAGCAGCTTATGAACCACCCAAGCTGAGCCAAAGCAGCAAACTAACCAGAAGGTTGTATTAATTATGATCATCCATACCGTGAACCATGACATGCCATTCCCCCTGACCGGAAACCTATAATTCTTCTGTAACTTTTCTACGAATCTTCAAGTTTCCCCTTCCCATTCTATATGAATTCTTATGAATTCCTAGTTCAGCTTAGGATTAAGTAAGCACAGTACGGTTCAAAAAAAGATGCAGGGGAACCCCTGCTTATACGGGGAACCTCCTGCTTCAGCTTAGACCCCCATACTTTTGCTTAGTTTTTGTTTTACAAGCCAGGCTGCTCCGATGACTCCTGCTTGGTTACCGAGTGTGGCAGGGACGATTTCTACTCCTTGGGCCACTCTTGGGAAGGCAAATGGTGTAAAGGCTGCTTTTAAAGGCTCTAACAAAGTGTCTCCTGCTTTTGATACACCGCCGCCGATGACGATTTTTTCGGGATTTAGGCCATTTGCTAAATTGGCTAAGGCCAATCCTAAGTGGAAAACGACCTGTTCAATAACCCGTTTAGCTAGCTCATCACCCTCCTTAGCCGCATCAAAAACTAGTTTAGCCGTGATCTCCTTATTATCTCTTAATCTGCTGTTATTTATTGAATTGGAGAGCTCTTCCAGTGCTAGACGGACAATGCCGGTCGCAGATGCTATCGTTTCTAAGCATCCCTTTTTCCCGCAATTACAAGGTGCACCGCCAACCGGAACCGATGTAATATGGCCAATTTCTCCGCCGGCTCCATTTGTTCCATGCACGATCTCCCCATTAACAATGATCCCGCCGCCGACACCTGTTCCTAATGTGACACATAGCAGGTTCTTTGCTCCAGCTCCGGCACCTTTCCACATTTCACCGAGGGCAGCCACATTTGCGTCATTTTCTACAACAACCGGCAAGGAGGTTTCACGCTTGAGAATTTCCTGTAACGGGAAGTTTTCCCACCCTAAATTGACAGCCACCTCAAGAGAACCGTCTTCACCATTTACCGGCCCCGGGGCACCGATTCCAATCCCCAGTAACCGATTTTTTGTTTGCTTACATTCTAATAGTTGTTGCTCTATTGATCTCGCGATGGATGCAGGAATATGCCGTCCTTTTTCTCTTTTATCCGTGGCAATTTCCCAGCTGTGAAGAATGTCGCCATCCTTGCTGATAAAAGCCATTTTAATTGTGGTTCCACCTAAATCAACACCAACCAGCCATTTTTCTTCCATGATCTATTCCTCTTTTTCATATGTATTCTCTATTTACTTTCTTTTAAACAAGGTACCTGTCCCCGCGACCCTCTCTTTTTGCATAATGAAAGCCGCCATTTACAGGGGCGGCAATTGTTTTTTTATATTTTTTTACATGAACTCCGCTCTGTCATGCGATAGGGTACAATGATTCTTTTTGCAGGTTCATCCGGGTTATTAATGATTTCGATTAAGCTTTTCGCTGCGTGAAAGCCCAAATCAAAGATATTAATATCGACAGTCGTTAATGGAGGCTGTGAAATTTCAGATAATAATAGATTATTAAAGCTGACGATGGAAATATCGTCTGGGACGCGAAGCCCCATTTTTTCTAATGTATGGATAATTCCGAAGGCCATCAGATCGTCCGCCACCACTAAGGCTGTTGGCGTTTCTTTCCGTAACAATAATTCTGAAATCGCCTGTTTCCCGCCTTCGATTAAAAAATCCTCGTGCACGATATAATCCTGGCAGATGGGAATCCCGGCCTCCTTTAGCGCTGTCTCATATCCCCGCTCCCGGTCCAATGTCACCATTAAGGAGTTGCTTCCGCCGACAAAAGCAATTCTTTTATGACCAAGCTGCAGCAGATAATCCGTTACTTCCTTTGCGGCACTATAATTATCATTGTCCACATGAGAAATTTTTTCCACGTCATAAGAGGGTTTTCCGATCATCGTATAAGGAAAGTTTTTTTCCTCTAAGAAGGCCATGACTTTATCATTGATGCGGGAGTAGAGCAAAATCACACCATCCACCCGGCCGCTTTGAACCATCCGGACAACCCCGTCATAAATCTCATCTTCCATTTCGCCCGTTGAGAACTGGATCGCATATTCCTTCATATGTGCCATTTTACTAATCCCGCGGATGACTTCAGGAAAAAATGGATTTTGAAACACTTTATCGGTTGAGTTCGGCATCACAAGCCCGATCGTTTGTGTCATACGGCTTGCCAAATTGCGCGCCTTATAATTGGGCTGGTAACCAAGCTCCTCCATCACCTGACGGACCTTCTTTTTCGTTTTATTACTGATTCTTGGATTATCTGCAATAACCCTTGATACCGTGGATGGCGTGACATTGGCTGCCTTCGCCACATCCTTAATCGTAATCGCCAACCTCTTCACCCCCTTTATGGAACAAGGGGACAGGCACCTTGACCCAATTATCATAAAAAGGGACGAGGTGCCTGTCCCTCTGACCCAGATTGTTATAACTGGGACGAGGTGCCTGTCCCCCCGTCCCAGTTATGCTTTTGTTATTTCCATTATAATATCTTTACCGCCCGTCGTGGACTGGTGAGTGTGTTTATTTTCAAGCTTGAATTGCTCTCCATTTAAAAGAATGATCGGAGTAATCACTTCTTTGCCAAGACTTGAAACTTTTTCAAAATCAAATTCTGCAATTGGATCACCCTTTGAAACCTTGGTACCATCTTGAACCAAAATGTTAAACCCTTCACCCTTTAATTCAACGGTTTCTAACCCCATATGGATCAGGAGCTCTGCCCCTGCTTTCGTACGCAGACTGATCGCGTGTTTCGTCGGGAATACATTGACAACTTCACCATCAACCGGTGAATAGACCTGCTTGTCACTAGGAATAATGGCGACTCCGTCTCCCATCATTTTTTGCGAAAAAACAGGATCCGGCACTTCTTCCAGTGCAACTACTTTTCCTGTTAATGGAGCCTGAACTTGTTCCGGTTCCATTTTTTTCTTAAATAATGATTTAAACATACCGTATAACCCCATTTCTTATTTAATCGTCAGCTCTACACCGAAATGATCGGAGATAACCGGTTTATTTTTTTCGTTAAAAATAACTGAAGACTCCTGAACTTCAAGCGGAACACTTGAAAAAATATAATCAATTCGTAAATCCTGTTTATTTTCATCCCAGCCGGCAATCTGTCCTGCCACCGTTATCCCGTCATCCTTCACTTTTGCTAATAGATGCGTATCATAGAGTCCTTTGCTCAGTATATAATCATATCCTTCACTTCTCAAATGAGCGGCATTATTAAAATCCCCCATTAGGAAGAACTTTTCATCTTTGCTAACGAAGCGGCATAACCGGTCGAATTGATCTTTAAACGGCTCCTCTGCATCCTCCCACCAACCAAGATGGCAGGAATAAAAGGAAATCATCTCTTTATGATATCGAATCGTGATGCCTCCGACTTTTCTTGTTTTCCAATTAGCTATGTCCTCGGATTGGGAAACGAAAAAAGACCTCTTTGCTTCAATTGGATGCTTCGTTAAAAGAGCAACTCCCTCTTCATACTCGCCATAACTAATATGGGAGAAATCCCATGCTAATTGATAATCCGTGACCCCCAGCTTTTTTAATTCCTCCAGGAGAACCAAAGCAAAGTTATCCTTTTTGATCAGTCCATCGATCGTTTCCGCATTGATGGACTGGTTCACCTCCTGCAGGGCGACCACGTCATAGGACTTTTCCTGAATCGTTTCCGCTAAAATCTTCATTTTTTCCATTTGATTTTCTTCAATCCAAGAATGGCAGTTTAATGACAATAATCTCATTTCCTACGCCCCAATACGGTCTTGAATATCAGATTTTAATACATCGGCTTTTGGACCATAGATGGCTTGTACACCTTTTCCTTTAATGATTAAGCCCAATGCGCCATGCTGTTTCCATTCCTGCTCAGATGCAACCGCATCCACATCTTTGATCGTGACACGAAGGCGGGTCATACAAGCATCCACTTCTTCGATATTGTCTTTGCCGCCTAGTAAACCGATAATCGCTGTAGCAAGGGAGCCATCCTGGTCGTTTGAAGCAGCTTTTTCAGTTTGGCCGGCCTCATCTTCAACGTAGTTTCCTAATCGTCCTGGTGTCGCATATTTTAATTTTTTAATGATAAAATTAGCGACTGTGAAGTTAAGTACAAAGAACACTAAGCAAGCAAAAACGAAATATACAAGGTCTAACCATAGGCCTGCTTTTATAATCATTGGTGTTCTCGTTAAAAGTTCGATAAAACCGAAGGAGTGAATTCGGATATGAACAAGATCCACAACCGCAAAGGCAAGCCCTGTCATAATCGCATATACAACATATAGTGCTGGTGCGACAAACATAAACATAAATTCAATTGGCTCTGTTACACCTGTTAAGAAAACGGCTAATCCTGCAGAAAAGAACATTGACTTATATTTCGCACGCTTATCTTTATCAACATTTCGGTACATCGCAATCGCAATCCCGATTAAGGACGCACATGAAAGAATCATTTGTCCCACTTTGAAACGAGCTGGCGTTACATCATGCAATAAGGCGTTATAGCCTGCTGTATCACCTGCAGCCAGTAAATTATTTAAGTCAGCAATCCACGCAAGCCATAGCGGATCCTGTCCAGCAACCGTTGTTCCGGCACTTGAACCGGTTAAAATCGTATACGTGCCGCCTAACTCTGTATAGTTCATCGGAACTGTCAGCATATGATGCAAACCAAATGGAAGCAATAAACGCTCTAATGCACCAAAAATAAATGGTGCAACAACCGGAGCAGTGTCACGTGATGAAGCAATCCAGCGGCCAAAATCATTTAACAGTCCTTGAATAAACGGCCAAACTAACGAAAGAATAAGAGCAGTTACAACAGATCCTGCAATCACCACAAACGGAACAAATCTTTTTCCGTTAAAAAAGGCAAGGGATTGCGGAAGTTTATCAAAATTATAGTATTTATTAAATAGATTGGCTCCTAAGAAACCGGAAATGATTCCGACAAACACACCCATATTCAGTGCGGGTGCACCAAGGATCGATACAAAGTAATCGTTAACAACTAACTCGCTGCCAAATAAGGAAGAAACAGTTGCCTCAGGGTCTCCCAGCATAGCACCATTCACGCCAAAAATCGCACCGGTGATTCGGTTAATAAGGATAAAAGCGATTAAGGCTGCAAACGCTCCGCCGGCACGCTCTTTCGCCCACGAACCGCCGATCGCTACAGCGAACAGGACATGGAGATTTCCAATAATACCCCAGCCGATTTCTTCCATTACTAAGGCAATCGTTTTGATGAAAGCAATGTCTACGCCTAACATTCCGACTAGTTTACCAAGGGAAATCATAATTCCCGCTGCCGGCATAACCGCTACGACAACAAGCAATGCCTTCCCAAACTTTTGCCAAAAATCAAAGGATTTCAGTTTCATTTTCTCCAGTCCCTTCTAATTTTAGAACTATTTTAGTGCAATCGTTTGCATTATCTGTTAAAAAAAATTATTGGATTCGATACACTCTTGCTTCAAATGGTTTTAAGCTGCTGTTATGAAAATCTACCTTTGAATCTATAGGATAATTGCTCATCATCAGTTCCGCGTTTTTATCTTTCCATTCCGCTAGTGGAAGCTGATAGTCTGTTTCTTTTGCAAACAGATTGGTGATAATTAGATAGGTTTCATCTTCTAATGTTCTTGTATAGGCAAAAATTTGCTCATGTTCTTTTAAAACAAGCTCAAACTGTCCGTATACGAAAGTTAGATGATTTTTACGTAATTCGATCAATTTCCGGTAGTAATGATAAATGGAATCCGGTTCCTGCAGTGCTTTTTCAACATTAATGTCTGTGTAGTTTGGATTTACCTTCAGCCATGGCTGGCCTGTCGTAAAGCCTGCATTCTCAGCATCTGCCCACTGCATCGGAGTTCTCGAGTTATCACGACCATTTTTCCAAATGATCTCCATCAATTCCTCATGTGTCTGTCCTTCTTTGAGGCCATTATGGTACAGGTTTTTAATCGCTACATCATTATAATCATCAATGGATGGAAACTGCACATTTGTCATGCCGATTTCCTGTCCTTGGTAAATAAATGGTGTACCCTGCATAAGAAAATACATGGTTGCAAGGCATTTCGCAGATGTTTCCCAAAAGTTTTCTACGTCACCCCACGTTGAAACCGAACGAGGCTGATCATGATTTTCTAGGAACAATGCGTTCCAACCGATTCCATCCAGTTCTGTCTGCCAGTTGTGGAATGTTTCTTTTAAAGCGGGAAGATCAATGCCGCCTGTAACACTTTTACCCCAAAGGTCTAAATGCTCGAATTGGAAAATCATATTAAAGACGCCGTTTTCCTCACCGACCCATTCCTCTGCCTGATCAGCTTTGACACCATTCGCTTCACCGACTGTCATGATATCATATTTAGCAAAGGTTTCACGTTTTAGCTCCTGAAGAAAAACCTCAATTCCCTCACGATTCATATGTCCTTCAAAAGACGGGACATACTTCAGGTTGTTTGGATTCGGCAAATCAGGGAATCCAGGAACTTTTTTAATATGAGAAATCGCATCAACGCGGAAACCGTCAATTCCCTTATCGACCCACCAATTTACCATTTCATATAAATCTTTCCGAACGTTTGGATTTTCCCAGTTTAAATCCGGCTGTTTGCGGGAAAATACATGCATGTAGTATTCCTTTGTCTGCGGGTCATATTCCCAAACCGAGCCCCCAAAGATCGATTCCCAGTTATTCGGTTCTTTCCCGTCACGGCCAGGGTGCCAGATATAGTAATCCCTATAGAGGTTATCTTTTGACGAACGAGATTCAATAAACCAAGCATGCTCATCAGAAGTGTGGTTAATAACTAAGTCCATAATGAGTTTCATGCCGCGATTATGTACCTCTTCTAAAAGCTGGTCAAAATCGTCCATTGTACCGAAGTCTTTCATAATTCCTTTATAATCACTAATGTCGTAACCGTTATCATCATTCGGCGAAGAATAAATCGGAGAAATCCAAATGACATCAATTCCTAAGTCCTGTAAATAATCGAGCTTAGAAATGACTCCTTGAATATCGCCAATTCCGTCACCATTTGAATCCATAAAGCTCCGCGGATAAATCTGATATGCAACCGCTTCCTTCCACCATACTCTCTTCATGATGTCGTCCTCCTCTTTACTATGACAATACTATAACAAAATGAAAAATTTTGTGCAATCGTTTGCATAAAATTTTTTCGAAGCAGGGGGACGGTTCTTCTGCTTCCTTTTTTAACATGCCCATGAATGAACAAAAAAAGATAAGCTGAAACTTAAAAGTAAAAAACCTCACCTTACGACTAAAGATGAGGTTTTTAATACCATAAACTATGATACCAGCTTTCTCAATAACGGCACCTTACTCAAAACAAACGACACACATCCGCTTAGAAGAACAAAAATAATTACATTAAATGGAATCGAAAGGACAGGATGGAATAACTCATTTATTACAATGATGATTTGATTCGAAAGAATCGTCATGATTAAGATGTGGACTAAATAGATACCGTAGCTTAAACGGCTTATCTGGTTAAAGACAAAGCCCAATTTTTGTTGGGCAAAAACAATTTTACATAACAGAAATATGCCGACTGTGGAGAAAAATACATTTGGTGCATGATTTTCATACCAAAATTCCTGCAGCGTACCTCCTGCTGCTTTCGTGTCATAGTATGTCAGGACAAAAGTGGCAATGATACCGATACCGCCAAGCGCAATCGCCGCTTTCTCCCATATGCGCTTTAATGGGAAATGGTGCAAGTAATAGCCTAGCACGAAGTAGCCGATGTAATTTGTAACCATATATAACTCAATAGAAAAACTGTAGCCAAATGCAAACTTCATCCATTTTACTAAAACAGATGCATAGATCCAGAGAATCAGAAAATATTCAATATCTCTTCTATTGGCGTGCCGGATAAAAATATTTATGATCGGGACCGTTAAATAGATTCCTATAATCATATACATAAACCAAAAATGGCCACTAACCCCATTTGTAAGAAAAAGAATGATAAACTGTTTAAGCGAAAAAAAGGGATACCAATCAGCGAACACTTGATAGCTATAATAAATAACGCTCCATCCAATTAAAGGAATGAGTAGTTTACTTATTCGTTTCAAGAAAAATGGTTTATACTGATGCTCCCGATGATCACCAAGCAAAACAGCACCGCTAATCATGACAAAAAGAGAAACTGCACTCCTTGAGATCGATTCATAGAAGTTGGCCGCTAACCAATTCGTTGGTCCATCATAATAATTTGTTTGTACGACTCCACCCGAGATATGGATCGTAACGACCATGGTAATTGCAATTACCCGTAACCAATCTAGATAAACTAAACGTTCTTTCATTTGTGTGCTCTCTCCATATCTTGTTGCAGTATATATCATGGTCTCCTAGAATAGTGCTAGAAAAGTAAATTATACCATGATATAAGTCCCAAGTTATACTAGATTTATAATAATATAGTCCTTTTACATGCTTATTGTAGTTTCTATTCTTTTTAAAACTTTTTCTTGCTATGAAACGCGTTTCATATATTAAACTGTATCTATAAATGATTTAATATGAATATTGTAAAAATGCAATTGGCGTTACGTATAAGGCGGCGTAACAATTGTGTTTTGAGGGTGCTCCATTATCTTTGGACACCCTTTTTTATTGCCTTTTTATCTCTTTCGAGGAAGCAAAAGAACCGTCCCTCCGCTTCCAAAAATACTACCTTTTTTTCTATTTTCTCCCCCAAAATGCACTTTTCCTGTACTAAAATGATCATTTTCCTGCTGCAAAATAGCATTTTCTACACACAATCTGTGTTTTTCAAAACTCGAACACTTTCATGTTTCGCGGTATTTTAATGGTACCCGGGAATCCAAGGAATGGTGCACGTTCCGAAAGGCGTCCAACGATGGAGTTTGAATTTGAACAGCTTGCCGCAGAGTATTCGAACATGATTTATTCCATTATCTATTCATTGCAGATCTATAAAAATCAGGATGATTTCTACCAAATTGGCTTAATTGCACTCTGGGATGCAAGCAAAAACTTCGATGAGCAAAAAGGTAAGTTTTCCACCTATGCATACAGTTTTATTAAAGGGAGGATCCAATGCGCTTTAAAAAAAGAGAAAAAGTACGATGATCATTGCATCTATCCAAGCGAAGAATACTGGAAAAGGTTACAAAGCGACACAAACCTGCTGGAAATAGAAACGCTCTTAAGCTACTTCCGTCATCTAACCGACCGTGAAAAGAAATGGGTCATCCAACGCTTCTATAAAGGCCTAAGCAACAGAGAAATAGCTGCCATGGAAAATATGAACCTAGCTACCGTTCGCTCCTGCGAAAGACGAGCAATGGAAAAGGTGCGGAGGGACGGTTCTCTTGCTTCTTTTTAGGGCTTTACGGTTTTGAAGCGGAAGGACGGTTCTCCCGCTTCCGCTTAAGGCCTCTAGGGAATAAGACCATTTCGCAAACGAAACATTGGAAGCAGAAGAACCGTCCCCCTGCTTCCAAAATTCATGGGACACTTTTTGCCTCTTTCTCTATATAAAGAGCATGAAAGGAGAGGATGATGAAGATGGCACAGACATTGATAAAGTCGATGAAGCTGCGTTTGACTTATGAGACAGGGATTGATGAAGGTGGTAAACCAATTTTTAAGACGAAGACGTATAGCGGTGTGGTGGAATCGGCTACGGCTGATCAACTTTACCAGATTGGGCAGGCACTGGCTTCCCTTTCGATCCATCCGCTTGCCACAGTTGAAAAGAATGGCATGTATGAAGTAATGGCCTAAGAAAGAACAACTTTATTAGGAGAGGATGAGGAATATGGCAAAAACACTCGAATTGCACTTTACAACTGGTTTGGGTAAAACTTCAAAGCTGACGATCGATTACCCAAAGGAACCGGTCGATAAGGCAGCTGTGAAGCAGGTAATGGATTTGATTATTGCAGCCAACATTTTCGGGGGTGGCAATCAAAGTTTTGTCAGCGTGAAAGAAGCACGTCTTGTCGAGCATAACGTAACAGATTACGAGATTGTGTAAAGTAGTTTCGATTCACAATTTTTGAAAATAAAGGGCTGCTTTCCTTCAGGAGGCAGCCTTTTCCTATACTTACGCAGAAACGAGGTGTCTTTCGTGGAACAGTTCATTCCCCTCATTAGTGAGGTCGGCTTTCCGATTGCCGTTACCCTGTTCTTGCTTTATCGAATTGAAGCAAAACTCGATAGCGTTGTTCAATCGATTCAAAGTCTTCCGGAACGATTAAGTGGAAAATAAAATTCCGAGGATTTCTCTTTTGTTCAATAGTTGCTCACTTAATCGAAAATGGAAGCAGAAGAACCGTCCCTCTGCTTCACCTAAACCAAACGAGGAAGCAGATGAACTCTTCTGCTTCCTCGTTTGGGAAAGCTGATCTATATTTTAATAGATTCAGCTAATTCGGTTCTTTGCTTTTCATAGTCTTCGATTGTGATGATGTCCAGGTCGCTTTTTGGTGTCATGCAGCAGGCCAGGGCGTAGCGGTTGTTTAGTTCTTCATCGGAAAGGTATTCATGGGAACGAATCAATTCATGATTATACTCACCATCCAATACTTTTACCTTACACATCCCGCATCCTCCGCGCTGACATCCGGTTGGAAATGGAATGAAGTGGTCCCGGGCCGCACGTAAAGGAGTTTCTTCCGGGGCACACTGATACTCAAATTGTTGATTTCTAGCTTTCAATGATACTTTATACATGGCTTCTCCCCTCTAATCCTTTTATTACCAATTACCCAACAACTCTATTAAGTTAATGCCTTCATAAAGGATTCAGACAGTTCTCTGCGGTGATAGAAAATACCTTGTCCAATTTTATCTTCTGTCCACGTAATGGTCGGCATATCCGGATAGGAAATATAACCGCCGGCGAATGCCTCATTACGGTTCCCTGATGGATCAAAGAAGTAAATCGTTTGTCCACGTGTTATTCCATGACGGGTTGGTGTTACGTCAAATGGTACTTCATACATAGACAAAAGGTCTGCTGCTTTAAAAACATCATGAAGGGAATCAACGGCAAAAGCAGCATGGTGAAGCTTCGCATCAGGCCCTTTAACAAACGCTAGATCATGCGCTTTATTCGTTGAGAACAAGAAGCTGCCTAATAACTCCTCCCCATCTACTGTTGTAATTCTTTCACTTTGCCTAAAATTAAGAACCTCAATAAAAAATCTCGTAACCGTTTTCAAATCGTCACCAGTAAGTAAACAGTGGTCAAGACGATGCGGTGCAATTCCTTTTGCTTCTAATGGCCATGGATGAGGGTTCAGCGCTCCAACGGATGTTCCTAAGAAACCGACTTCATGATAAAGCTCACAATGATGACCCGTTGGCAAAATAAAATGGACGGCTTCCCCTTCTGCTAATCTAGTGTTGCTGGAAATACGCGTTGTCGTGCAGCCAAATTCCTCTATTTTTCTTTCATAATAAGCAAGATCATCAAGAGTCTCTACCTTAAACGCTAAGTGAGCTATACCCGCTCTATTTGTTTTTGTTAAAATTAAACTATGATGATCAAATTCATCCCATGCTTTTAAGTAAACGCTATTTCCCATACGTCCAGTTTCTTCTAACCCAATAACCTTTGTATAGTATTCTACTGATTTTTCTAAATCCAATACATTTAATTCCACTCGGCCTAAACGCATAATTCTTGCCATATTTTATCCCCCTTATATATGTAGCTATTTGAGATGTGGCATCTTAAATACTGCCTTAAGACTTTTGAAAATACTGACCCGCCTTATTTTACTCTTTCTACTAATTGCAGCAGCTCCCGGCTCGGTCCGTAAAAAATGATCATGCGTCCGCCTTCCAGAGTTGGCTTCACTTCATCCGAAGTAAACGTGATCTCTTTTTCTTTTAAAAACTGAATCGTTTCATCAATGTTTTCAACTGTAAAAGCAAGATGGTTTACAATTCCCGTTTCACTGTACTCCTCAGCTGCTGTTTTCTCATGGATAAGCTCAATCTCCATATCCGGCTGTGTTTCTAAAAATAAGAAGGCCATTTCCCGATCCGGTTTGCTGCCGCGAAGACGGACATTGAAGCCAAAAAGCTCTGAATAAAACCGAATCGACTGATCCATATCTCGTACCATGATGGCCACATGCTCCATTTTGCGTATCATATTGTTCTCCTCTAATTCTTTGGATAGTTTGAGGAAGCAGAAGAACCGTCCCCCTGCTTCCAAATTTTGTGGAAGCAAGAGAACCGTCCCTCCGCTTCTGAAAGAATGAGGAGGCTCAAATGCCTCCTAAGCTTCCTATTGCTGAACGTAATTTACATTGTCTTTTAAGGCTTTTACCCATTGCACTGATTTTTCGTAGCAGTCGCCAATTTGAAGCACTCGTTGATCGGTGAATGGTTTTCCAATCAACTGAAGCCCTACTGGTAGGTTTTCTGAGGTAAAACCGCAGGCTACAGATAAAGCAGGAAAACCTAGGATGTTTGCCAATGGAGTTTTTCCAAGGGTGAACATATTGCTGATGGCCATGGATGGAACCATTGTGCCGATTTCAAACGGCGGCTGGACATTTGTTGGACCGACTAAAGCGTCAATCCCATTCATTTGTTTAATGGTTTTTCTGACAAATTGATCTCTTCTTCGCTGAGCTCGGATGTAAGCAGTGGCAGAAATATCACTGCCAAATTCAAAGCGGTATTTCAAATCATCACCGTATAGATGTCCGTATTTTTTCAATAACGGCTCGTGAACAGAGACAACCTCTGATTGAGCTATTGTCTTTAAAGCGTTGAGAGCTTCATCAATTCCCGGTAAATCAATCGGAACAATCTCTGCTCCAAGGAATTCCAGTTGACGGAAGGCTTCTTCAATCACCCGCTTCACATCAGCATCAATACCGGCATACATATATGGCTCATAGAAGCCTAGCTTTACTCCCTTTAAGTCGACTAACGCCCCATCAGATAAGACTGGAACATTTCGTTTTACAGATCCCGGATCCTTTTGATCATGCCCTTTCATAACCTCAAGCATGATGGCCGCATCTTGTACGGTTCTTGTCATTGGACCTGCATGATCCAGTGACCAGCTGAATGGAAGACAGCCCCGTCTGCTGACGATACCATAGGTGGGTTTAAATCCAACTGTACCGCACATCGCAGCAGGCAGCCGGATGGAACCTGCTGTATCAGAGCCAACAGCACCAAAGGCCATCCCTGTTGCCGTTGCCACTGCAGAGCCCCCGCTTGAACCGCCTGGAATTCTAGTGACATTCCAAGGGTTCCTCGAGCTTCCATAGTGAGGGTTTTCTGTTGTCGCACCCATGGCAAATTCATGCAGATTGGCTTTTCCAATAATAATTGCTCCGGCCTCTCTTAGCTTTTGAACGGCTGCTGCATCTTCATTAGGAATCCAGCTATCAAATATCTTCGAGCCGCCTGTGGTTTTAACACCCTTTGTTTGAAAAATGTCCTTCACCGCAATCGGAATTCCGTGCAGCGGTCCTCTTACCTCATCGTTCACTAGCTCTGCTTCCAATTGCTTCGCTTGTGCCAATGCCTCTTCTTCCATTACTGTAATAAACGCATGGACTCTTGGCTCATGCTCACGAATTTGATCTAACGTCATCTGCGTGAGTTCAACCGGTGAAATCTTTTTATCTCGAATTGCCTTTCCCGCAGTTTCAATTGTTTCAAAGAGAAGTTCATTCATGGCCTGTCTCCTCATAATCCTCTAAATTAAAAGTGAAGGCTGGCTCCAGCGTTGCCAATTCGATTTCCTCATCATCTAAGATGGTGCGCAGATATTCTTCTAATGTCATGTGATTCCCTGCCTTCGCAATGAAATTCTTACTCTATTAAAAGCCTGCGGGGCGATTTACTTTTCAGATAAGCAGTACTGTACTCCGTGAAAGACTGCTCTCGAAAGGATTATCCCCCGCTTCATCTATAATTAATTTTGATTATTTAAGACTTTACTTCCTGCCAGTCACCTTTAAACTGATTTTGCATCGGGAAGGCTTCCTGCCATGATTTTTCGTTGCTGTCATAAAGTCCCGCACTGTACAGGTTTTTCAGCGAATCATTCTGTAGTGCAAATGGCTTCTTTCCTTCTTGGAATGCTTTTACCTGCTGAAGCAGTAAGCGTCGCATATGAATGATTGGCAGATCACTTGTTCCAAGATGCTCTTTCGAACGGTCGACAATCGGTCCCATTGTTTCAGTTGCAGCATGATCCTGGTTCGCAATTCCGCGGATACCAGTGAAGTTACCTGTTTTTTGTAATTCACGATCTTGAGCATACTCATTTTCCAGACTGATCTGTTTTTTGAAATGCTCATCCAATTTCAAGCCGCGGCGGTCATGATTGGCCTGTACATCAATCGGGCGGTTATGAGAAAATTGAACATCCCATGACCAAGTGCTGTAATCATCTCGTGGAATGAACGCATGCCACATTCCATCCTCGCCTTCAAATCGCGGCGGGTACGTATAGAATGGGAAGATATAGTGAATTTCCATAAAGGCATTATCTGTTTCATTTCCTATTCCTACTGCGACACAGCGTTTGCCGTAATTTGCATCCTCTACATCCTGCTTAACCGGAGGATTCTTCACAAGCGGGTGGTTCGGATCAATTCCTAAATCAGTACTTAAGATTCCTTCTCCTGTCACCTGTGTCCCATGTGCTTTATGAAGAAATGCCGCATGTACATAATCAAGGTCATTTTCCATTACTTGTGCATAGTTACATTCCTGCCAAACCCGTTCTGACATCATATTCTCATCTGGCAGTCCCATCCAGTAGAACTCTGGGAATTCCGGCTGTTCTTCTTCCGGTCCCATGTATGTCCAAACCATCCCTTTTACTTCCTTAACCGGATAATTTTTGATTTTGATTTTCTTTCTAAACTTTGGATCTCCTTCTTCTGATGGAATTTCCGTACAATCACCGTTTGTATCGAACTTCCAGCCATGATACATACAGCGAAGGCCACATCCGTCATTGATACCATAGTAAAGAGACGTTCCGCGGTGTGGGCAAGCTTCCTCCATCAAGCCAACTTTTCCTTCAGTATCTCGAAAAGCGATTAATTCCTCCCCAAGCAGCTTCACACGCTGCGGTTTCCCATCACTTTGCAACTCATCTGACTTCAGAGCAGGAATCCAATAGCGGCGGAATAG
Source organism: Niallia oryzisoli (assembly GCF_036670025.1). Classification (NCBI taxonomy): domain Bacteria; kingdom Bacillati; phylum Bacillota; class Bacilli; order Caryophanales; family Bacillaceae; genus Niallia; species Niallia oryzisoli. Next base: position 5,460,922 of record NZ_CP137640.1, read on the forward strand.
TTCACCCATTGGTGTACCTGGTCCCGTACGTGTTAATAAATGATTATCTTGCTTTGTTAACATATGTCATAACCTCCTAATTTATCGAGAAATTATTTTCTGAAAATTTTAAATTATAACTATATATTAGTGAAATAAATGATTGGATTCAATGTATGAATAGGTTAGAAATTCTATCATTTATTCAACCGAAACATACAGTGTTTCCTCTCTACTCTAGTTTAGAGGACATTTTTGCCTCGGACTTGTCATAACGAGGCTGACTTTTCTGACAGATTATCAACTCTTTTTACCTTACTCTTGTCAAATTGCGAATCTTGTTCACTAATAATCTTCTAAACACAAAAAAGAACACTTCCGCCAGCCAAACGGAAATGTTCCACTTTTTTTAATAATAAAGCATGGAGACGGTTCTATCTTTTCATTATTGAAGCAATATGAAAGTCCCCTTACGCTTGCTTTAATCTAAAATATCCTCTAATACCCTCAACGCATTACCACCAATAATCTTTTGAATATCTTGAAATTTATAGTCATGTTTAATCATCCATTTGATCATATTCTTCGTTGCTTCAGCTGGATTTTCTAACCCTTTTACATAGGAGGACTCTTTAAAATCTTCCCCATGTGATTCACTAAGAGATAACATGTCATCAAATGCATGCTGTAATCCGACATGGTCTCCAAAAAATGTATCTAATCCGAGTCCTACATGATCAATTCCAACAAGATCAATTAAATACTCCAAATGCTCCATAACGGATTCAATCGTATGCTCGTTTGGATTTTTGGATGAAAGAGTGGTATTCGGTGCTGCACAAACCCCAATTATGCCGCCTTTTGCTGCACAAGCCTTTAATACCTCATCCGATTTCATTCTTGGTGAGTTCCAGATTGCACGTGCCCCTGCATGTGTAATAAAAACGGGAACTTCACTTGCCTCAATGACATCTAAACTGGTCTGGTCACCACAATGTGAGATGTCAACAACCATCCCCAGCAGATTCATTCTTTCAACGACTTTGTGGCCGAATTTCGTTAATCCACTGTCCCTTTTTTCTATCAGACCAGATCCTAATGTATTGGCTTCATTATAGGTAATACCCATGCACCGAACCCCTAGACCATATAAAACATCTACACGATCGACTTCATTCTCTAATATACTTGCTGCTTCTAATGAAGGTAAAATAGCCATTCGATTGGTCCGTTTTGCATCTAATAAATCTTGATAAGTTTTAGCGATAAAAACAGTATTTTGTTTCGCCATATCACAATAACGTATACCTAATGTTAAAATTACATCATCCCATTTTAGACCCTTCGAAGAAGTTAAAATAGATATACCATCCATGAAATTTTCAAATAGGATATCTACTCCAGATAAGGCCAGTCCTTCATAGTTAAATGCCGTGTGGAGCTGGCGGCAATAAGGTATAATGTCCTCTTGTTTCTTCGGCACCACAAACCCATGATCCCTAAGAGATACAATAGGGTAGTATTTTATAAAGGTTTCAAAAACTCTTTCCTGATCTTCTTCAAGCTTAATTTCAACTGTCTGCCGATATTTTTCTGACTGCGGCAGCTGAAATGGCTTATAATGCTTTCCCGGAGTTAGGTATTGAAAGGATTGATATCCATCATAATTCTTTACGAACCTACTTTTCACTTCACCTTTTTGCGGCGTCATAACCATTTTTCTACCTCCTAAAAATTTTAAAATAGTCACAAAAGAAAATAGCCGATTGATATGCCAATGGCTCCGAAAAGTAAAGAAAAAGGCAAATTATTCAACGTAATCCTGTATGGGTTTTGCTGGGTTGCCGCAGAAGTCATGGTTACTGTAACCCCATAAGCTCCGACTGTTGCGGTAGCCAATGCACTTGTAATCACCACGATAGCAATACTAAGTGGATTTATCATCCCGTATAAAGGCTGGATTACCTCAAATAAAACACCGATTGTGGCAATGGCATGTACACCAATTAATCCTCCAAGTAAAAAAACAACCTGAATAAATATTAAAATCATAATGGGATTATCACTAAAAGCAAGAAACGGCTGCTTTATAACATCATGAAATGAAGTCTTGCTTAAACTACTGGAAAAGAGCGAAAGAGAAAGAAACAGAACAACAAAATTTTGCAATTTATTGGTACGTTCCTTCCAATTCCTCCAACCTATTACCTTAAAACTTTTCCATCTTTTCAATGATATTGCCCAGCACAGTGAAAATACAGGAATCACAAGTGATACTGATAAAATAAAACTTAGTTGTAGCATGCTCCCGGTCAGCACAACAACGAATAAAAAAATGGCTAAGGCCATTACTAATTTGATAATTTGAATGATCATTTTCTTGACATTTATCTTCTGATTCATACTTTCATCTTGTTCAACGGTTATTGAACGAAAACTTCTTTTCCCGATGATCCAATCAAGAGAGATGACAATAAAGGAACAGAGCAATAGCCATGGCAGTAAGGATAAATAACCGATGCCTGTCGAATCCACTGTTATGGCCACAATAATTTCCGTCGGGCTCCAGATTAAGGCTACAGCTAATGCTCTAAGTGTCGTTTTGCTAATAAAGATTTTCCTTATTTTTTGCGGGATATTTTGTAGACTTGATTGTAATACTTCCTGCGATAACGTTAAGGCAGATATATTAATAAATCCTGTTAATAGATAGGTTGTAATCGAACTCCTGACATATAAATTGCCTAAATCCCCCACTTTTCCTTTCATTAATTCATTGAGTCTTCGGTCAAATCTGCCGGCATGGACAACACTTGTCATCAAAGGAAGAACCGTTAACAAAGAAAGCAGTGACATGTTTGAAAACATATAAAACGGAAGTTGAATAATAGGTAGTCCCGTATACGTATAAAATAGGAGTCCTGAAAAACTAAAAATGAGACATAAAACTTTAAATAGGTTACTTGCTCCCTTAAACGAGATCAGGATGAGCAGAATAGCCATAACGCCGATCAAATACTGGATGTTTTCATTCGGTACAAAAATAGTAAATATGTAAATGGTAAAGGTAAGGGAATACAGAATATACAAATTCCGTTTCACGAAATTAATAACTGAACCCATGAAGTTACACCCCTTTATTTTTCAAACATCAAACATAAACAAAAACTCCCTTTTAACAGTAAAAGAGTTGACTGACCCATCAACTCTTTTACTGAATAGCATTCCAATATTAGTTAGAAAGATTAGAAGTTTTTAGATTGATTGAGTATTCTTCATTATGTTCCCCTAATAATGGCGGTCTTTTGCTAATATCCCAAGGAGTTTCATGGAATTTATACGGTGCTCCTGGATAAGTAAACGATTCATTTAGCTCAGGGTGATGAACGGATGCAAAAACATTTCGGTCCTCACTTAAATGTTTATCATGAATCATATCTTCTGGTGCGCGGACCGGTGCCCATGGAAGGCCGATACTTTGTGCGGTATGATAAATATATTCTGAGTCAAAATGAATGCAGAAACGTTCCAATACATCTGTTACATGTTCCATGCGTTGTGCACGGTACTTATCATCCACATATCTTTCGTCCGCCAAGTCCTCCTCAAGCTGATAGGAGGACAACCATGAAACCAAACTCTTCCAACGCTTTGTGTCTAAATAAGTATTTAAAACGAGAATATACTTGTCGTCCTTACATTTCAGATTCCACCGTACCGAACGGTTTGGCAAAGCATGCCGGCCTGTTTGGCGGATAACATGTTCCCTCTGATAAATCCAATATGGCAGAGACATTTCAGTAGAAACCGTCACACAATCATGTACAGATATATCAATAAATTGTCCTTGATTTTTCAAATCACGATACAACAAGGCACTCACAATTCCCATTGCAGCAAAATATCCTGCTAGATGATAGGATTGTCCGCCAGTCGGGGCAATAGGGGGAGCATCAGGAATATCATCATACCCAGTGACAGCCATTATGCCGCCGAGAGCTAATTGAGCAATGTCAGATGATTGGTATTGACTCCATGGTCCTTCCTGGCCGAAAGGAGTAATAGAACAATAGACGAGTGTTGGAAACTTCTTCGACAAGCTGTCATAATCCAACCCCCATTCCTTCATTAGACCTGGTTTATTTCCCTCAAGAATAACATCAGCATCATTAAGCAGCTGGATGATGTTCTCTTGTCCCTCTTTTGTCTCTATCTGTAAGGTGATTGATTTCTTGGATGTATTGTAATTCCAAAAATATAAGCTTCCATTTTTGTCAGGTGTATCCTTGTAAAATGGGCCTATGCTTCTCGATGGTAGACCTTCCTTCGGTTCCACCTTGATCACTTCGGCACCCATATCTGCCAGCAATTTCCCGGCAAATTGGGTCAATTGATCTCCGATCTCCAATATCTTTATTCCTTTTAAAGCTGCCTTTTCCACCATCCTTCACTCCTTCCCTTTTACCATAATGGCCTGACGGCTTTAAACGACTCTTTTGGCATATCCAATGGCCAGAAAACACCCTGTGTATCTAATAATTCAATTTCTTCATCCGAATAGCCCAGGATTTCTTTTAACACAAAATCATTATCCTCACCCATAAGTGGAGCAGATTTGCGAATTGATGGGGATGATTGAGACATTTTAATCGGAACACCTTCTACTAATCTTTCACCTAATAGCGGATGTTGAACCGTCTCAAACAAACCTCTGAAACTTAATTGAGGGTCAAATTCCACAATATCCTCATTTTGTTGAACTGCTGCGGCCACTAGGTCATATTTCTGCAATGTTTCCATTACTTCATATTTAGTCAACTTGCTTGTAAACTCTTCAATATGCCAATCTAACTCATCCTGATGTTGAATGCGCCCCTGAAGATCAGAAAATTTCGAATCCCTCGCCCACTCCGGCTGGCCGATCGCCTCTTTAAATCTTTCCCATTCATCATCATTGTAAATAGCAATGACACAATAATCATTCGGTCCATCACCCGCACAACGATAGGTATTTTGCGGGCAAGCAATCGCGCCTCTAAAATCTGATATGTTTCCATTTGTTGAAAGGGTCGAACGATTCCCTGTTGGAAAATCCGGCCTATTGGAGGAACGGCCATTAACAAAGAAATCCAATAGATTGGTACCGACCAAAGGCAATGCGGTTTCTACCTGTGAAATATCAATATATTGGCCTTCTCCCGTCCGATTTTTATGGAATAATGCCGTTAACACGGAATAGGCACCAGTATATCCAGCAACAATATCTAAGATGGAATAACCCCAGCCGCTAGGATGCGTTTCCGGTAAGCCGGAAATATAGGTCATGCCGGATAAAGCGGCCGCTGTAGGTCCCCATGTCCCGTAATTTTTTTGTCTTCCTGTATGACCTAATCCGGAAATACTCATATAGATAATTCCTTCATTTATTTCTTTCAAAGATTCATAATCCAATCCCCATTTTTCAAAAACACCGGCACTGAAATTTTCTGTAATAATATCTGACTTTCGGATCAGCTCTTTTATAATATTCATGCCCTCAGCAGATTTAATATTTACGGTAAAGCTTCTTTTTCCAACATTTAAGCTGTTAAAAAAAGCACCATTATCCAAGCCCGGTTCATCATCTTTTGCATACATAGAAAACCGCATCATATCAGGTGTCTTTGGCCATTCCACTTTAATTACCTCTGCCCCCATGGAAGCCAATATTCTTGTTGTCGTTGAACCTGAAACACTCCAGGTAAAATCAAGAACCCGAATTCCTGTTAAGAGGTCATGTTGGATGTTCATATTAATTCCCTCCATTCACAGGCTTCCATTGAACCAATGTCACTTCATCATCGACCTTTTCAAACACCGCTTCCATTTCCATACCTATCTTTACTTTTGTTGGGTCCATTCCAACGGTATTTCCGAGAAATCTTACGCCATCTCCCACATCAACGACAACAAGTGCATATGGGACTTGATCATTAAAATAAGGATAAAAGGATCGATGGACAATATTAAATGTGTAAATTACGCCTCTTGTCCCTACCTCAACCCACTTTACTTCAGAGCCGGGTTCATACGGGGATAAAAATCTTGGCGGCCATATTTTCTTTCCGGTAGCGGTACACTCCTGGACAAATAACTTTCCTTCTCTTGTTCCTTCCCAAAATGGTTTATACAAATTCCAATCACGTGACCAATCAGAATCTCTATTTGGTAAAGGCCGAATCGGCTGCATTTCTACTTGATTCATTTTAACAACCCCTCTTTCAATAAGTTCATCGATTTAATTGTGTAAAATGGCAATGGATCCATCACCCATATCGCCATATCCAGTCACTAATCCTATTTTTGCATCCTCTACCTGTGCAGCTCCTGCCTCGCCTCGTAACTGATGGACCGCTTCTACTACATGATTAATTCCGACAATATGTGCCTGTGATAATAAGCCGCCATGCGTATTAATCGGCAATTGTCCGCCATACGTAATTCGGCCATTTTTGACAAACTCAGGTGCTTCTCCTCTTTCACAAAAGCCCATTTCTTCAATCTGTCGTAAGACGATAAACGTAAAGCAATCATAGATTTCTGCAAAATCAATCTCATCTCTTGAGATGCCGGCCATTTCAAAGGCTCTTGGTGCCGCATATTTAATTCCCATGTCTAAAATGTCCGGACGGGTTGGCATATCATCAGGCTGATTCGCGTGCCCTTCCGCTATGCCGGCAATATAGATCGGCTTTTTGAAACGGTGGGCGTTTCGTTTAGATGTAACAATCACAGCACCGGCTCCATCTACCTCTAACGAGCAATCGAATAATCGAAATGGATTAACCAGCATCGGGGAGTTTTGATAGTCTTCCTCTGTCATCACCCTCCCCTTCATATAGGCTTTACTATTATTGTGAGCATGCTCACGGCACGTCATGGCCACAATTTGCATGCCAATTGGGTCTGGATTATATTCGTAAAACCAGCGGTTCGCATGTAGAGAGAAATACTGCATAGGAACCATTAGCCCATAAGGATATTCCATATTATCGCGATACTCTGGATTTGGCATAATCGTATTATTAAAATCTAATATTCTTGGATCTGTTCCTCCTAATCTCGGCCCTGAAAAACCCTTTTGACCAGTAGTGACAACCACATATTCTGCTACACCATGTTCAACAGCAAGAGCAGCCTGCTGAATCGCTGCAATGGCACTTGCTCCTCCCATTTCGCTTCTGCCGCTGAACTTAAGTTCTTTTATTCCTAAACCAGCCACCAAATCTTCACAGCGGACATTATATCTCCATGGATTAATGACACCATCTATTTCAGAAGGATGAATCCCGGCATCTTGACAAGCGTTCACCGCTGCTTCCGTTAATAATTGTGTTAATGACTTATCAGTACCTCTGACAAAGTCTGTTTCACCTACTCCTACGATGCACACTTGATCACTTAATGAACGTCTCATCTTTCATTCCCCTTTACGTTTAAATGAAAATTTCAATTATTATTGTTGTTATCTAAATCTAGCTACTATTCAGAAAATTAAATCTATATTTATATCTTAGTTATTTAAGGAATCTCAAACAATTTACGATTAGGTAGGAAAATTTCATTTTTACAGCCTAATCGTACAGTTATTAAAGCTAAAATTTGCAGAAAATTCAATCTAGTTGTGATATTATAGTAATCTATCATCTATTCGTTTTGGAGGGTGCAAAATGGCGATAAAAGCAAATACAATTACCTTGAGCGATTTATTGAAAATGAACCCTGAGAATGGCAACTTTCTTCAGTCTCATCGAATGTTTTTATCAAGTGCGGATGCATGGGGAGCGTTAATCAAAGATTTAGTTCTAGCTCTAGGAATTGAAAGAGCCAAACGCTTTCTATTACGCTATGGATATCAATGCGGACGGCATGAAGCCTTGATGCTGAAGGACAAGTTTAATTGGGAGAATAAAAAGGAATGGATTATGGGAGGAGTCACAATGCATGGCCTTTCCGGACGAACAACCTCTGTTCCGATTAAGGTTGATATTGATACTAAAAACCAGAAATTGGACGTGGAAGGATTTTGGAATGATTCTTATGAGGCCCAGCAATATTTGCAGCAATTCTCTATTCATTCTGAACCTGTCTGCTATTTTCTTGAAGGATATGCAAGCGGCTACTGCAGCACCTCATTGGGCAAAAAAGTGGTGTTTAAAGAAGTCGAGTGTATCGGGAAAGGGGATCCACATTGTCATTTCGTCGGAAAAACATTGGATCTTTGGGGAGATGAAATTTCACCTGAATTGGTTGATTATGAACGAGAAGATATTAGGGATGAACTAGATCAAGCACATAAACGAATTGAAAGACAGAGTGAAATTTTAAAAAGAGGGAATTTGTTAAGTAATCAACTAACAGAAATTGTCTTACAGGGGAAAGGGCTCGACTCTATTGCCCAGACACTTGGACGCAGCTTGAAATGTGGCATTGTTATTTCCAATAAGGATTTTGAAACCCTGTCAGAATATGGAGATATACTGGATTATTCCTTAAAAAACATCATCGAGAACAAGGAAAATCTTGACTCATTAGACCAAGCTAAAGTCAATGAAATGTTAAAACAGCAAACCACTACTATACAACTAAATTTTTTAAAGGAACAAGGCTTTTCCCATTATCCGTTAATTACACCGATCATCGTACAAAACCGTGTGTATGGTTACATTTCGATCATTAAAAACTCAAAAGAAATGGAAGAACTAGAGTCTTCTTTTGCCGAACGAGCAGCCAATATTTGTGCACTTCATATTCTAAATGAAAAAACCGCCATTGATACAGAGCAGCGAATGAAAGGAGAGCTATTAGACGAGGTCCTTCAGAAGCCAAATTTAGATTCTAACATCACGAAAAAACTATCTTTTCTAGGTTATAAGATTAACAAACCACATTATGTGTTTATTTTTAACTTACAAAATCAATCCTTTGATTTTCAAAAAGATGAATTTGTAAATGATGAAAAGGAATTGATTATGAACATCCTTCGAAAATATTCCTCCTCTATTGCAGGAGAAAATATATTAATCTCACACTCTTTTGGACAGATTCAAGCACTTATTTCCGTGGATTTATTAAAGGCTTGCAATAAGAGCGAAGAAAAATTCGGAATATCGATATTAAAAGAAGTGAAGAGGAAATTGCCTTCAGCACAGCTGCTCATTGGGATAAGTAATATATGTCCAAGTATTCATCGAACTCACGAAGGTTACAAACAAGCTAAAAAAGCATTAGAAATCGCTCAAATCAATAAGCTGCAACAGCAAGTGTTCTTATTCTCTGCGATTGGACATATCTCTATTTTATTAGATGCCAGAAATCCACAAGAATTAGAGAACTATGCCGATAACATTTTAGGTTCTATCTATGACTATGATATTCAGAAATCCTCAGAACTGTTGAAAACTCTTTATTTTTATTTAAATAATGAATGTAATTTGCATAAAACCGCCCGCATCCTTAATCTATCAATTGGCGGAATGCGATACCGCCTTGCCAATTTAAAAGAACGATTTAACATCGATATGATGGATTCTACTACACGGCGTGAGGTACAAATGGCCTTAGATATATATGTTGCTTTTGGAAAACTGCCTGACATCCTATTGGAACAAGGAGAAGATACAATGGACCATTGAGGTTATTTATAAAAAATGTCCTTCATCGATTGGATGAAGGACATTTTTTAAATAATTCATTTAAGGTCATTTTTATTACTTGAACAACTTTTATGCTTTTACATCTTCCGGAGTCTTTAAAATCATACTGCTTTCGTTACCTGCGCTTAAAGTACTTTCCTGTTCACTTAGATTCTTCAATTTGCTTGTACCGATAAGGCCCAGAACAGACACAATAGCGATATAAATTCCAATTGACCAAATTGTTCCTGTAGCCTGGATTAAATACGTACAAACCATTGGGGCAATACCGCCTGCAAAAATAGCAGGGATTTGCGTCCCTAGTGAAGCACCGCTATAGCGTAAGCGTGCTGGGAACGCTTGTGAAGCTAAAGCAGGAAGAGCGCCCGTTTGCATACAAAACGGAATCATTGAAATCAGCATAGCAGTTACGATAAGAGCATGTACACCTGTACTAACTAAACCTACAAACACAAATCCCCAAACCAGTGTTGCAGCGATACCCATCCTAGATAGACGTTTAATTCCTACTTTATCAGAAAGGTAACCAAATAATGGGATGAAAATACAGAGCATGAAACTTGCTGCGGTGTTAGTATTAACCATATAAGACGAACTGACATTGTAATTATTGATACTGTAATTAATCAAAAATGTAGTATAGATAGCAAACGGAGTATGTTCAGCTAACTTAACTAATGCTGAATAAAGAATCTGCTTTGGATGTTTTTTCATAACATCTAGTACTGGCAATTTTGAAACGGCTTCTCCATCTTGAACCTTGCGGAATGAAGGCGTTTCATCAATTTTTGAACGGATGATAAGTCCTGCGACTAATAGCAATAAACTGGCTAAAAACGGAATTCTCCATCCCCATGTGTAGAAACTATCCCCACCAAGAGTGATACATAATCCTATCACCGCAGAAGATAGTAACATCCCCGCTCCTACTCCTGCATTTGGGATACTTGCCATAAATCCTTGCTGCTTCTTCTTTCCCCATTCCATTGATAAGAGGATGGAGCCTGCCCATTCTCCTCCAACTCCAATTCCTTGTATTAATCTCAATAACACAAGCAGAATTGGGGCCCATATACCAATAGAGTCATAGCTTGGAATTAAGCCCATCGCAGCACTGCTCAAACCCATCATCCATAAGGTAACAATTAATGCGTTTTTCCTTCCAATTCGGTCACCGAAATGTCCGAAAATGATCGCGCCTACCGGCCTTGCTAAGAAACCAGTTGCAAAAGTTGCGAATGACAGGATGGTTGCAATAAACGGGTCTGTATTAGGAAAAAACAGTTTGGGAAAAATTACAGCAGATGCCGTAGCATAAAGTGAAAAATCATACCATTCAATAATCGCTCCAGAGGTTGACCCTACCAGAGCCCTTCTGGCCATTTTCTTGTCTGAAATTTCATTTGTGTTCACGCTAGACATAACATGCACCTCCGTTAGATTCATACATTTGCAGACAAGGCTGCCATTGTTTAACTCCTTTTTCATGACTTTTCGTTTCTATTAAAATCTCCTGTTAATCTTTATGCTCTCTCCCCTTTCTACTATTGCTATGTTGTAAAGTAATTATACAGAAAATTTAGTATATTTGTATCCAACAGATTCTGCAGGAAAATATAAATTATTCTGTATTATTAGGTTAGAATGGGACGAATCCACTATTACATTTATAGATGATAAGCAGAAAACGCTATATTTCCACACAGGACGATCGATGTTTTACTTTTTATTAACTTCCTTTTGTAAGGTCTATCCTTTCAGTAGTCTTTGATTTGTCATTGTATGAATCATATGAAAGAAATGAAAAATTTTAAACCTATTCAGCCCTTTTTTCCTAAAAACCCTTTAACTATAATACATAGGACGAAACGAAATTTCCGAAAATTCTGAACAAAAATATGAATATCCTTATATTTTTTACTTAAATAAAAGGTTTGAAAGATTCTATTCAGTAGATTTTCAGAAATAACGATTCGAAAGATTTTCATATTGAAGGGAGAAGAAATAAATTGCTCAAAAAAAGCCTAACACTATTTTTAACCTTAATTCTGTTACTAGCCTCCATTACCCCTGCACTTGCAGACTCACAGAAAAAAGGTTCTGCCAAGATTGTTCGCGACAATTATGGCGTCCCGCATATTTATGCTAATAATGTCGAGGATTTGTATTTTACCTATGGATATGTGATGGCCCAGGACCGGTTGTTTCAGCTGGAAACGTTCCGTCGGGGGAATAACGGGAGCGTAGCGGAAGTATTCGGGGAGAAGTTTTTAGCAAGAGATCAACAAATGAGAAGAGATGGCTACACGGATAAAGAAGTCGAAGCGATGATTAAGAAAATGGATGGATTTTCAAAAAAGGTCATCCAGAATTTCGCAGATGGTATCTCTTTGTATGTAGAGGAAGCTCTCAAAAATCCAGATGAGAAGCTGTCAAAGGAATTCCACGATTATAAAGTAACACCTAAGGCATGGACGGAAGTCGATGTATTGCGTTTGTTCATGTCCTCCATGGGGGTATTTATGGATTCTGAGCAGGAAATCCAAAATGCAAAGATTTTAGCACAATTAGAAAAACAATATGGTCCTGAAACAGCAAAGAAAATGTTTGATGATATTTTTTGGGAGAAAGACCCTGCTTCGCCTAATACACTTCCAGAAGAAGGAGCTGTCAATCCTGTTAAAAAGGATACAAAAGAGGCAGCCAATCAGCAGTTTCCTGGGATCGAAGGAGTATCTGATACAATATCGGAAAAGCGCAATGACTTCGTTGAAACCTCTGAGAAGTTAGGACTTCCACTTAAAATTGGAAGCAATGCGGTTATCATTGGTCCTGAAAAATCAGCTACCGGCAATGCTTTACTGATGGGAGGACCGCAATACAATTTCTCCGCTCCTGGTTCTGTATATGAAGTAGGCCTGCATGCACCAGGAATTGATATTGAAGGTTCCGGGCTGATCGGGATGCCGATTATTATGTTTGGTACAAAAGAAAACTACGCTTTTACCTCTACTTACGGGGTTGGGAATTTAGTTGATATTTTCGTAGAAACATTGAATCCAGAGAATCCACATCAATACTTATATAAAGGTAAGTGGATGGAGATGGAAAAGAAGGTAGAAACCTTTACGTATCGGAATGATAAAGGGGAACTGAAAGAGGAAACAAAAGAATTTTACAGTACGGTACACGGACCTGTAACGTACATGGATGAAGAAAATAACACTGCCTATAGTAAGGCATGGTCCTTCCGCGGAACGGAAGCACAAAGCTGGTCTGCTTATTTAGAGTCCAATTGGGCCAATAATATGAAAGAATTTCAAAAAGAAGCACAAAAAATGGCAATGAGCATCAACTGGTATTATGCGGACAAGGAAGGAAATATTGGGCACTTCTATACGGGTAAATATCCAATCCGTGATGAACGAGTGGATTTAAGACTTCCAACTCCAGGTACAGGTGAATATGAGTGGAAAGGGTTCATCAATCCGAAAGATCATCCATATGCAATTAATCCAGATACAGGCTACATTGTGAACTGGAATAATAGGCCTGCTTCAAACTGGGGCAATGGCGAATTAAGCTTTATGTGGGGTGAAGATCACCGCGTTCAGCAATTTATTGATTTAGTCAACGCGAAGGAAAAATTAACATTAGAAGATATTGATGACATTAACTATCATGCAAGCTATGTTAACTTAAGAACGAAGTGGTTTAAACCGATGTTGATGGAAGCTTTAAAAGAAACAAATGATCCAAAATATCAGGAAGTCTATGCAGCCCTTCAGGACTGGAACAATTTAAATGAAGATAACAATAAAGACGGCAGCTATGACAGCCCAGGCGTAACGATTTTTGAAGCATGGTGGCCGCTTGTTGTGGAAAACCTATATAAATCACAGCTTGGCGATGCCTATGCACCACTCAAAGGGATCATTGATCATCGTTATGGTTCAAGTCTTACGTTAAGGGTCTTGGGAGGAAGCAACGGCCCGCTGGAAACACAGTATCAATGGTTTAATGGGGACCCTGATCAATTTATGCTTCATTCACTTGATCAAGCACTTGCTCAGTTAGAAAATCAGTATAAATCAGAGGATATAAGCACATGGTTGAAACCGGCACGAATGATTGTATTCACCAATACTTCATTAGTCGGTCTTCCGCAATACGGATCGAAAATAGAATTCCTGGAAGCCAATCGCGGCAGTGAAAATCATTATATTGAACTAACCAAAAATGGCCCTAAGGGATACAATGTAAATCCTCCAGGTCAAATCGGTTTTATATCAAAGGATGGTACATTGCATAAACATTATGAGGATCAAGTTGAGTTGTTTGCCAACTGGAAGTATAAGCCGGTCCTATTTACAGAACAAGATTTAGCAACATACGCTGTGAGTACTGAGGTTTTAGACATTAAAAAGTAATAGTAAATGAAAAACACAGGATCAGATCCTGTGTTTTTTCATTTTGGCCAATCAGCCTTCCTTATTTATTGGATGAATCGATAGCTGATTATCGTATAATCTATTAATGAGACTTTCCATAATAGGGTAAAAAAAGGCGACGATTGGTCCCAGGGAAACAACCATAATCAAGGTACCAACCCCAATTGGCCCGCTGAAGAAAAAGGCAAGCGTGACAACGGTCGCAGAAAACAGTGTCCTTGATGTTTGACGCTTAAGATGCCAAACCTCCTCAAGAAGCAGAATCATCCCGTCCGGTGGCGCAGGTGAAAATTTTGCTTGCAAATAAAGGGATACACCTAGGCCAATGAAGATTAACCCGAAACAAAGGAACATGATTTTACCGGGTAATTGATTGGGAATATAGACTTGTTTTGTTACATAAAGCCACATATCAATTCCCAAGCCTGTAAGAAAGGATGATAAAAAAGCAAGGACATCAGGACGGCTTCGCCGAACGATAGACATAACAGTGATCAAGATAGCTCCAATAATAAACTCCCAGGTACCTACCGTCAATCCAACGGTTTGTTGTAAACCAACTTCAAAAGCTGGCATTGGGGCAGCTCCCAGCTGGGAATTAACAGAACAGCTAATACCAAAGGAAAGCAGGAGAATGCCGACCAAGTAGAAGCAACATCGAATTCGAATCGTTTTGTTCAATATCTAATCACTCTTTCTAACAAAGTTATTTCAAAAGGATCAAAAATAAAAAACTTCTATTTTACTTCAAGATAAAATAGAAGTTTTCAAGCAGGGTGAATTTTAGCCTTATTATAAATTCCAATATTAAGATTTCTTTCTTGGGGTATTTTCATTCTAATCCTATTATAAAAGGTTAAACACCATATAGGTTTGCAAAGAAAGTTGGATTTCAAATTTTGATGATGCCTTTGATAGATCTATATTCATTAATTCTTGGATGCGCTGGATTCGATATCTCATTCCACTGATCGAAACATTCATTTCTCTTGCTGTTTTATGAAGATTACATTCATTTTCAATATAATAATAAAGAGTTCTAACTAGCTCCGAAGAGTTCTTTTCATCGTATGCTTTTAAGTCATAGAGATACTCATGAGCGTATTCTAATAATTCCTCTGGTTTCCTAGCATCTAACAGAATCATGATATGCCCTAATTCATCTGCATGGACGGCCTCATGATGGGAATCATTCATTAACCGATTTTTAGCCTTTGCCACCTCGATTGCCTTTTTCGCCTCTTTAAATCTTTTACTATATTTACCCGCATCCGTACAAAGCTTACTTACTCCGATATAAACGGGAGAGTTTTCATGATTATTTTTTTGGGCTAGTTCATAACAATGCTGAGCAAATTGCTTAATGGTTGTCCTTTTCTTCTCAAGGTACTCAGTTGGAATTAAGATAGCTGCTTTATTAAGCTTTTCCAGCTTAACAAACGTTGTATTATAATGGGTTTCTTCACGATTAAAAAAGTCCATGACTGCCTTCGAATTAAGCTTATTCTTGGTATTTACGGTATTCTCAGTGTCCGTAAATAGACTTTTATTAGGGAACTCAATAATTAATACATATTGCGGCTGATTAATATTGTACCCAAAATAGGAGAATCGTTTCGTGATATTGGAAGGATCTGTATCACCTTTAAATAACTCTTCCAGCAAATCACCTTTCATTCTTTCTTCCGTTTGGATAGCTGTTCGTTCATTTAACATTTTTACGGCACAAATACTTGCAGCCCTTTCTAAAAAGTCCGTTTCAGCATCTCCGAATTTGGCACCTTTTCGATAAATGGATATATAACCATACACATCATTTTGAATAATAATGGGAGAGATTAATAGATTTTGATTCTCTTCCATTTCAAATTGCTCTGTTTGAGTTAATTTACGGTTCGTAAATTGTTTTTCAATAAATTCTTCTATTTTCTCCAAATCATATGGCTGTTCTTCACGATGCTCCGTTTCAGGATGGTAATGGGTCATATAGTCAAAATATTGATTTTGAATAGTAACCGGCAGTTTTAAATCCTCCGATAGTATTTTTGCAAACTCATCCATCCCTTTGCCTTGAAGCAGCGCAGCTGTTAAATGCTTAGTAATGGACGTACCGACATGCAGGATCTCACTTTGTTTTTCGACACGGCGGTAGACAATATCCAATTCATCAGCAATATCCTGTTCCTCGTAATTAATGAGCTCATCATCAATTTCCGAGCCCCATTCTTCTACTGTTTTCGCGACATAACGGCATTGTTTATCGCCTTTTCCAACACAATGTGTTTCCTTGAATATGACTTTTTTCCCGAGACACTCACTGTTGTAACCGCCTCCATATCCAATCAAAAAATAACAGATGGGTTCATGGTACAACGGATAATGCTGTAGATGCTGCATTGCCTCATATGAATCAATCCAATTTCCAGAAACATTAAATTCCCCTTTTTCCATATCAACATGAAATTCTTCAGGGTATGAAAGAACACGTCCGCCAATTTGATGCATTTGTGAACCGGCCACGAGCCAATCCAAATCACTGTCCCATTTCACCATGTCCTTTAACATTCTTGCTTCATTTTTCCCGCAATTCCACCCGTAGCGCAGGAGAAATCTTTTGGCGCGTTGAACACCTAAGGTGTCAATTAAATCTTTACGCAGGACTCCCCACGCATCCGTACTGGAAAGAATCATTCGTTTTTCTTGAAAATAATGGTCTCCCCCATGATTAAAAAAGGAAAAGATGTTTGTTAATGTGTTTTTTCCAGTAGAAGTCAATTCAACCTACCTCTTTCTCCTTCCGACTTTCTGTAAATATTTCCAAGTTATGTTTTACTCCGCCTTTGCCAAACTTATTAATCTTGTGTTTCTGCAGATAATCTAAAAAGTTAAGGATGGTATCCCGTCTTGATTCAATTTCTTGATGGCCATGATGATAGAACCAATGATCAATGACATTATATACGCCTCTATTAATCCCATATAGTTCATTACATAGGTCAAAGAAGGATTTATCAGGAAGTTTTAAAACTAAGGATTCTTTTACCACACTAATGGTTGTGCTCATATTTTTTTCCACCTCGCAATACTTTGAAAAGTATTTACTCTATAGACATTTTAAAATTTTTAGAAAATTACAACTACAGAACATTCGGTCTAAGAATCATTTAACTTTTAGTACTATTAGTATAGTGGTAATTTAATTAATTATTATTCTAATCTACTACCAGAATAATTACCATATTTTTTGAATATTTATAAAATTGATGTCAGGCACCTTTATACTTTTTCTTCTTCTTCATAAAATAATCCATATTGCCCTGATACTGCATCAAACGGAGTATGGATATACGTTTTCCTTTTTTTATTACCATACACATGATAATAAAAATCTAGTGCTACGATACTTAAAACAACGAAATACCCTATGATAATCGCCATCCCTATTCCTTCCTTTCTACTGGAGGGAAACTGCTCCCCCTATATTTTGAAGAACTTTTACTGTACCTATTAATCAAAAACATAATCCTACTGTAGGTTAAGGTGGGACAAAAAAACCTGCAAGCCTTTAGAAGAATTACAGGTTTTAAAATTATAAACTTAGATTCAGAATAGTCGCTTCGGTATTGATTGATAGAATTAGATGAAACCAGGCATCGGCTGCACACCCAGCATGACCGAACCGGCGCCGTCGTAAATGCTTTCGTTAAGGAACGCGTGCTGGGTCACGACCATCGCGTCACGCAAATGGCGCTGAAGCGGGTGCCCATCATAAATCGCCGAGGTCCCGGCCAGCAGGTAAGCAGCCTGTACGGCTTCCGCACCTGCGCGGGTAGCTTGCACAGCTGCCAAGCGAAGCATACTTGTTTGATCAGCAGAAACGCCATCACCCTTCATAATCGATTCCCAAGCGGCATCAGTGGTCTCGTAGAAGAAGGCACGTGCTGATCTTAGCGTGGCTTCTGCCTTTGCAATGGAGATTCGTACATAAGCGCGATCGGCCATTTTCGGTGCACCTGTGATGCTGGAACGTCCAGCCATCTTAGAAACTTCATCAAGAGCAGCGCGGGCTACACCAAGATTAACCACAGCAAGTACCTGTGCTGCATAAGCGATGGATGGATATTGACAGATTGGTTCTACAATAGAAGGTGCCCCACCGCGGACAAAGGTCCATTCATCAGGAACGAAGACGTTTGTTACCTTAAGGTCATGGCTGCCTGTTCCGCGCATTCCAATCACTTCCCAGTTCTCAATGATTTCCACATCCTCAGGCTTAAGTACTGCAGTGAGCGGCTTGCCGCCTTCTCCAGTGCCAATACCGACACCGAGAAGGTCAGCACCCATACAACCGCTTGCAAATTTCCAGAGACCGTTAACAATATAGCCGCCGTCAACCTTCTTAGCAGGTTGGACTGGGAACAATCCGCCCGCAAAGGCCACGTCAGGACCATTTGCGTAAACTTTTGCGAGCGTTTCGCTCGGTAATGCTGCCAGGTAGACTTGTGCAGAGCCAAAGCTTGCCACCCACCCGGCGGACCCGTCAGCCTCAGAGATGGCCTCTATCATCTTAAGAAACTCAGAAGGCGAAAGGCCGTCACCGCCAAAGCAACTCGGCACGTGAGCGCGATAGATGCCCAGTTCCTTTAGTTGCACAATCATGTCCCGCGGCACGTGGCGCTTTGCTTCAAATTCGTCTCGTCTGGCACGGATTTCACTCAATACACGATCGAACAAGTTTTGATTTAGGTTTTCCTTTTTCATTTCAACAGTCATGATTCATTCCCCCTCAATATCTTAAATAGTTTTAATCTTTATCTCATAAGCCTTCCGCCATTAATGTCGAACGTAGCTCCAGTTGTAAATCCGCCGGAATCAGAGGCTAAATAGGATACTAAGTCTGCAACCTCTTTCGGCTCTCCGACACGTTTTAGTGGAATGGTCTCTACCATTTGAGCTAATTTAACTGGATCCATTTTATCCATCTCTGGTGTACGAACAGAAGCTGGGGTAACAGCATTAACCGTAATGCCATATGATGCTAACGATCTAGCAAAAGTTTTGCTTAACGCAATTTGTCCTGCCTTGGAAGCTGAGTAGTGGGCACCTGATGTTAATGGACCTGCCTGCCCGCCAAATGAAGACATATTAATGATGCGTCCCCATCCTCTCTCTTTCATGGCAGGAACAACAGCTTGTGAGAAAAAGAATGTGCTTTTTAAATTAACATCAATCACTTGGTCCCATTCTTCCTCATTAATCTCTTCGATCGGGGTTTCATAACGAATTCCTGCATTATTTACTAGAATGTCGATTCTGCCCCACTCGTTTAACACTTGATCGACAGCACTTTTTATCCCTTTCGTATCAGATACATCCAATTGGATGAACATGACCTGGTTCTGTGCTGCTTCCTTTTGAAACCTCTGCTTTGTTTGTTCAAGATTCGCCTTGTTTCTAATCACGAAAACAACTTTTTTTCCTTCATTCACAAAATTCTCCGCTACAGCTAACCCAAGACCTTTATTTGCTCCAGTAACGATTGCGACTCTTTGATCATTTGTTTGCATCAAAATCCTCACCTTTCAGAAAATTAAAAATTCTATAGATTGTTAGAATCCTATTCATAACAGTTATCATAAAGACAATTTGGTATTCCAAATAATTTTTCTATAATAATAGTAAAATATTTTGAAAATTCCAACTACAGCATGATAGGTCTGAATACGAAAGAAAATTCAGTACGGTTCGTATGATATTGTTTAGTTAAAAAACACCAAAAAAAAAGTGCCTGGCTCCGCCGAAAAACCTTCTGTAACCAATGATGATGATTACCAAGTAGTTTTTAGCGGATCCCAGACACATTGTGTGAGTACCCCTTTGTTCTAATCAACCTTGTTTATTTTTTCATAATCCTACTTCTTTTGAAAAAATAACCCATACTCCCCTTTGTTTATACTTTCTTAATTTGATTGGTATAAATCGTTGTTGGTTTTTCCACCTTTTTCGGACGTATGCCCACCACCCCAAGTCCTCCAGCGATTAGCAAAATAAGGGCACAAAGCTGGAAGGCGTAATGAAATCCTGTTGCTGCACTTGAAGAGTTTTCTACAAGGTAACCTGTAACATATGGACCAACGATACCGCCTAATGATGTAAACGCCATAAACCATCCTTGAACTTTCCCTTGATGTTTCTTGGGAGCCAGTTCGATTAATGTGGCTGGTCCAAGAACCATTGTAATGACTCCAAAGGTTAAACCGAGGGATAATAGTACAATGGCCAACGAGCTAGAAGTTGCCATAGCTCCGAAAAAGTAACAGACCGCCCCGGCTAACAATACAGGGCAAAGGACAAATACACGACCTTTCACAACACTTTTCGTTTTATGAAAAAGACGGTCAGAAATGAATGAAAATGAAAGCAGCGATACCGTGATGAGAATCCATGGAAAAGCGACAACAATTTGCAATTTATCTGCACTTAATTGAAGTACATTCTCCAAATAGTTAGGAATCCAGTTTAACCCCATCGTAAACGCCCAATATGTAGCAAAGCCACATAAAGCAATGAGAATGAAATTTTTCGAAAGCAGGAAAGATAAGAATCCTGATTCAGGCTGGGCTTCCAATTGGTCGTAGTCCTCTTTTGCCAGATCCTCTTTTGCATCCACTTTCCCTTTTGAATCATCCTTCGCTTTTACAACCCATAACCATGCTGCAATCCAGATCACTCCAACAACCCCGGTAGCAACAAACGCTGAACGCCAACCATAATTGGTGATAAGATTCAATAATATAGGAGCTGAGATCGCTACTCCAAGTGGACTGCCAATAGAAACAATTGATAGACCTACTCCACGTTTTTCCTTAGGCAGCCATTTAGATGCTGCCGTCATCGCTAAAGAATAAGAAGGACCTTCTCCCATCCCTAAAAGGATTCGTGTAATAAGCAAAAAGGCAAAGCTTGATACAAATAGAGTAGAGAACTGAATAAGACACCAAAGCACAACCATACCAGCAATGACAATTCTTGTACCATATTTATCAGCGAGTACTCCACCAAAGACAGCTGAAAGCGAATACAATAGAAAGAATACGCTGCCTACCAAACCCCATTGCTCAGGAGTTAATCCTAATTCTTTCATGATTGGAACCGATGCAAATCCAATAACAGCCTTATCAATATTACTAATTGCTGTTAATAAGAACAATAGCGCAATGACAATCCATGTCCTTTTCGATAACTTTGATTCCTTTGTGTTCTTTTTCACCATAAAATAACCTCCATTATATTAGGTACTTTTCATTTTGCATTTTGAATATTCAAAATATTTTAGCCGTGGATTATGCTGGGAAAAAATTAATCAACTCATTTTATCACTCTCAAATATTTCCTATCCTAAGAACCAAATGATTACTCCCATTTAATAGGTTGAGAGTAATCATTATTACTACTACTATTTTTTAGTTTTCAAGTAAGAAAAACGGTCTTCCAAGTACAGCTTCTAAACGAAAATACTTATCCAAGCCTGTTGCCCGGAAGGCATGAGTCATATCGGCAATTGTTTGTAAATCAGGAATATTGTAAAGGAAACAAGCGTGATAGCCGGCACTTCCTGATGGGCCTGCTGTTAAAATATCTCGGTCAATGGTTCCTAGTAACTCAGACCCATTTTCTTTCCAAGAAGCAATGATTTCATTTAATGCAGGTAAAATATCATTTGTTTTTTCCTCGCCAGTTGTGTTAAACCAGCCGCTTGTAGATTCAAAATAAATCATCACGCGAAGTGGTGTTGGTACTTCTGGTGCTCCATGTTTAATTCCAGCCATTATAAATTTCCTCCCTTTTATCCTATCAAAATTTTTCTTCTATAAGATGCTCTCAAGAATTCGCAAAGCATTTTTGCCAATGATTTTCTCAATGTCTTGTACCTTATAATTCTTCTTAATCAGCCACTTGATCATATTACTCATGGCTTCTGTTGGATTTTCTAACCCTTTTACAAAAGGAAAGGCTTCGTACTCTTGATTCCCATGTGAGTCATGAAGCGACAGCATATCATCAAAAGCATTCTGCAGGGCAACGTGATCACCGAAAAACGTATCAGGCCCTAATCCAACATGGTCCATTCCGACTAAATCAATAAGATATTCAGTATGCTCCATCACCGATTCAATCGTATGTTCATTAGGATTTCTAGTAGACAATGTTGTATTTGGAGCGGCACAAACACCAATCACACCGCCTTTTTCAGCACATGCCAGCAGAACTTCATCCGGTTTCATCCGAGGAGAATCCCAAATCCTTCTTGCGCCGGCGTGGGTAATCATAACCGGTACCTCACTTGCCTCAATCACATCGAGGCTTGTCCGGTCACCGCAATGAGAGATATCGATTACCATACCAAGCTGATTCATTCTCTCCACTACTTTTCTGCCAAACTTCGTTAATCCTCCATCGAACGGTTCCGTTAAACCGGAGCCTAACGTATTGGCATCATTATAGGTAATCCCCATACAGCGAATGCCCAATCCATAGAGAACATCCACGCGGTCCACTTCATTTTCTAAAATACTGGCCGCTTCTAATGATGGTAAAATCGCAATTTGTTTCGATTGTTTCGCTTTCAATAAATCCTGATAGGTTCTTGCAATAAAAACGGTATCCTGCTTGGCGATGTCACAGTAGCGTATCCCTAAGGTTAAAATCACATCGTTCCACTTTAGCCCATTTTGTGATGTAATGATGGAGATTCCATCCATAAAGTTCTCAAACATCACATCAATACCTGAGCAGGCTAAGCCTTCATAATCAAACTCCGTATGAAGCTGACGGCAATAGGGAATAATATCATCCGGATTTTTCGGAACGACAAACCCGTGGTCTCTTAGTGAAACAATCGGGTAATATTTCTGTAGTGTGTCAAAAATACGTTCCTCCGATTCGGACAGCTTTAGTTGATAGGTATTTCGGTATCTCTCCGTTTCTGGGAGCTGATATGGTTTATAATGCTTGCCCGGTGTTAGATATTGAAACGAACGATAACCGACATATCGTTTTACAGGTGTATTTATCGGCCGTTTTACAGTCTGCCTTATGGACTGCTTTACAGTCATTATGATCACCTCCAAGTTTCATTTAGTTATCTGATAATAGATTCATATCTTACTATTTCAAATGACGACAGCCGTTTAATTGGAAAATGTCCTCTTTGCACCTTGTCGATATTCCATATTGTAGAATATTCTGAACATTCAAACCACAGCATAACCAGTCTAAATTTATTAAATGATTTAACACTATTAGTACGGTGTTAATGGTATATTTTTTTGAAAAGGAGGATATTCTCCATCTTCCTCTATTATTTCTTTTATATTAATAGAAAATCGAAGGAGTGGTGTCTAACTTATGAATTACGAGGGCCAAACTTCCAAATTTCCCCTTAAAGTCCATTGATTAACATATAGGAGATTTGGTAGAATTGAGCTTGTGAAATAGAATGCATAAAAGAATACATAGATTTGTAATCGTTTCCATCAGTTATTTTATTGTCAACTTTTAGAAAAATTTAAACTTAAGCAAACCATATCTTTAAATAAGAAGGGCCAAACATGTACAATAATTCCGTTTTGTTTTTACTACCAATTTCATATGAATGGAGCATGCTTGTATGAACACAAGGAAGAATTACATTATTAATCACAGAACTTCTGCTCTTATTTCACACTATGAACACACAAACGAATACACTAAAGTCATGCATGGCCATGAGTCATTTACTGTCCTACAGCCTCCTGATGAGATCGTCAGGCAATCGTTCCACTATTTTGGAAATAACCTCGAAGACGCCTTAAAATCTGCGCGGAAAATCCTAAATAAGCATGATCCTATACCGATAGCCTTATCCGCAGCACATAACCTGTTCCTCATCCGCTGTGATGCACCAAATCAGAACGGCGTCGTCTGGCTCATATGCTCTCAGATTGAAGAAATCCAACGATACAGGATTAACCAAACAACTGTGTTATTAGCGAATGGCCCTTCCATTCAGATTGATATAAAGAAAAGCAGCCTTCAAGACCAGCTAAAATCAGCTTCTTACTTAAGATCTTCCCTATTATTTAAACCAGTTCCGCACAAAACCAAGCATTACATTTATGATCAAAGGAAAGGGATTGCCCTCGTACTGGAGGATGGGCGGCTGAATTATATCGAGAGACGAAATAAAGAGGATGATGAGGATAAGGATTTGGTGTTGAAGTAAATAAAAATGAACCTATAAAAAACCAAAAAAGGCGAGGGGAAACCAGGATACTGGGTTCCCCTCGCTTCTTAATAATTTTAGTGCCCCTGCCAAGGAAGTTTATTTTATCATAGGTTTTTTGGGGACTCAATATGTGAGGCTGCTTTCGAGTTTACTGCTTTGCTTTAGCACCTCTGAATTTAGATCTAATCGGAATCAGGGTCATACTTCCCTTGTATAAATTCCCTTACTTCTTCTACAGTTAAACCAAGGTTTTTCGCTTCTAGGATTAGCTGGATCCATTCTTCATCTTCTGCTTTAGCTGACAATTTCTTTTCACCCTTTTCATGCATACCAGATGGCTATTATATTTCATTCGTTATATATAACTTTAAATCTTTAAAGTTTATGAATCACAAAAGTAGGATAGTAAAATATTACCATAAATTTTGTAGAAAATAAACATAATTGCCTGAATTATTTGCTGTTTTTAGAAAATTATATTTATTTTCTATTAGATGTCTGCTAAGCATTTAAAGTCTAGTATGAGTTGGAGAGGAACAGGTAGAAATTTTATCAGCTTTTTTTCATCATTATATCCATGCTAAAAATTAAGGAAAGGCCCGAAAAGCACGGCCTAAAGATTCTTTATAAATTCCTCCATATCCTACAGTTTCCGATGTTTTCTAAGCCCCCACCGTATCCTTCTTCATCTCACTCCCAATAAAGGAAGAGCTATGCAACTTCTGATACAATCCCTTTTGCCGAATCAATTCTTCATGTGTTCCTTCCTGGACGATTTTCCCCTTATCAAGGACGAAGATCCTATCAGCATGTTGAATCGTTGACAATCGATGAGCAATCACAAGCGTAGTTTTATTTTCCATCAATTTATCCAGAGCCGCCTTGACCAGGTATTCCGTTTCCCCGTCGAGCGCGGACGTTGCTTCATCCAGCAGTAAGATCGGCGCATCCTTCAAAATCGCACGGGCAATCGCCATGCGCTGCTTTTGTCCGCCTGAAAGCTTTACTCCCCGCTCCCCAATCTGCGTATCATAACCATCTGGCAGTGATAGGATAAAATCATGAATATAAGCCGACCGGCAGGCTTCGATCATCTCTTCCTCTGTAATCGAAGGCCGGGCAATGACTAAATTATCTCGAAAGGTCCCGCCAAATAAAAAGGTTTCCTGTGGGACATGAGCAATTGCACTTCGCAAATCAGAGAAAGAAAACTCCGCTGTTGGGATACCATTAATCAGAATACCGCCGCTTTTTGGCTGATAAAAGCCTTGCAGCAGGTTGAACAGTGTGCTTTTTCCTGCACCGCTCGGGCCGACAAATGCCGTGACTTTCCCAGCAGGAATTTGCAGGTTAAATTCTTCAAAAATAAGCTTATTCTCTTCATAAGCAAAGGTGAGATCCTTAAACTGAATGGAGTGTATCTCTTTTATTGCCGGAGAAAAAGAAGGCAATTCATCCGAGGCAACTGGTTTTTCTAGTAATTCTATCACTCTTTCAATTGCTGCTATCGCACGTTGGAATCCTGCCCACTGACTCGCCAATCCTGTCAACGGATTGACTAAATAACCAACCAGATTAATGAAGGTTAGTAGATTTCCAACTGTCATTGTTTTTTCCGAAATAAAATAAGCCCCAAGACACAGACTGAAGAGAAAGACAGCTGAATTTAGTAAATACCCAGCGGTGGAATACCAGCCCTGTAGTTTGGCGTTTTTCAATTCAAGATGATAATAGTCTTTATTTTTACGAGAAAAAGTTCGAAAAACGTTTTTCTCCAATGTAAATGAACGAATCACCTGAAGACCCTGAAACGTCTCATTCAATGTATGATTGATATCTGCGATCAGCTCATGTATTTCCCGCCCGCTTTTTTTCAAAATAAAACCAAAAAACGCTCCACCAATAACTGCTACTGGAGCAACTATTACTGTAATCAAGCAAAGCACCCAGTTTATTTGAATTAAATAGATAAGAACGGCAACATATGTAATAGGCAGACGAATCAAGTTGATTAAATTTGATCCACTTAATCCATCAACCCTATGAATATCATTAGTAAAATAAGATAAGAGATTGCCGGAACGCAAATTCGCTACTGTTCCCACAGGCAAACGTAAGATATGCTGAAATAAATAATTCTGCAATTCGCGTTTTAATCCATTGGATACGAGTGTATCAAAATAAATATATATATAATTGTTAACAACGCTAGTCAATGTAAATCCAATTCCAATAGGGACAAGCATTTTCAACCTATTCATATCACCTTTTATTGCAGTATCAGTCAAATTCCCAAAAAACCAGGCGAAGGCTATAGTTAAAAAGATATCAATAACCAATGAAACAAACATAAGTAAATAAATATTCCATTGTTTTACCAAAAAGGGCTTCAATAGTCGAAAGCATTTCTTCAGGTCTGTAGTATTAAAATAGGGTTTTAACATCTGGCGCAATTTTTGTTGTCTCTGTTTCAACATAAATGACACTCCAGTAAATGAATTGAATTATATAATTACTATTATTAAAAATCATGGAAGGTTGTTCTACGATTACCTTCCATGATTCTAAAACATTTTATTAAGATTTAATAAAAGTAAGTAAGTAAAAGCATTCCAAGTATTAATTTCCAATTTTTTTATATTACATATTAAAATCTAGTCAAACTAACACTGGAAATAAATAGAACTTCCTAAGAATCGAATGGGTCTGGAATTTTGTTACCCCCATTATGTCCATATGCATTTCCATTTCCAGGACCCATTCCAGGACCGGCATCATAACCATGTCCCGGAGCATCTCCATTACCGTTATTACCGTTATTATTTCCGTTATTATGGCCCAGTCCGTTACTCATTGTTTGACTAACAGCAAGAACCTCTAACTCCGGCTTTTTCCATTCCTTTTTCATCATCTTCTCACCTCCTTCCCATACTCACCCAAAATAATAGACTATTACCACATTACAAATTAGCGGTTGTTAAAATTTGTTCTAATAATTCATTTGAGGTAAAACGAGATACCGGTCTGCTTAGTTGATAAAACTTTATTTTATTTACAATTTGGGCACAGATGTGAAAGTGCCAATGCATTAATCCCATTTCTTCTATATAAAAATTTCGATAGGTATGTCGGTACAAGGTGTGGAAACGTTCCATTTTTTGAATGGAATGAATTTTGATTATGACTTCTTCTGTTTTAACTAGTTCAAAAATGCCAGCAAGAGGTAAATTCTCAGTAGAAAATTGGGTATCAGCAACAGGAACTGAGAACTTGTCTTCCCGATCAACAAGCGGCTCATAGTTGTTTGTATTCATTCCGAACTGATTAAGACTCTCCTTCCACAACTTTTGTTGAGGATAAGCAGGTGTGACTAAAGGATTAGAGTCAGATGAAATTGTTACCGGAATAACATCATCACTTAGAAGTTGATATCCCTTATTTATAAAGGAAGCAGCTAGAGTAGACTTTCCAGCACCAGAATCTCCTACAATTGCATAAGCCTTCCCGTTAATAGCAATTGCACTTCCATGTAAGGGCAGGATTCTTCTTTGCATTAAAATAGCACCCATACAAGATCCTAGGAGATAAAGTCTTACTTGATTTTCCTTAGCATCTTCCATGGGAGAGACGGTAATCCTATGTCCTCCTTCGATTAGATATATAGCTACACCCGGAACCTCAAACATGCAAAGGGTTTCACTTATATGGAAATAGCTGTTTTCTTCGTTCATTTCGACCCATTTTGTGGTAAGATCAGCTTTTGCAATAACTACATCTATCTCCTGACTCCCCTCCATAATTAATGGTAATTCAGGTAGATTAAATTCGCTATGAATATATAGTCCAAAAGCCCTGTACATGTCTTTCTTTAGGGTTAGTTTCATAGTATTTCTCTCTCCGTTATACGTCTATAAAAGATTGCAAGATCTTATTAATTTTATCAATTTGTTTTATTTAGGAAATTACACATGATGAAAGGGCTCTTCGATACTATCTTTCTGATACTTTAAAAAACATTTTGTTCTCTATAATGAACAATGTAATAGTATCTTACTAGTTTTTTTTACCCGAGTCAATTAACACTATAACTGATATTTAAATATTCAAACTTTTATTTTTCGACATGTATTATCTTGTCCTATTAAAAAGAAAGTCAGCAAATAGCCCTCAAGATACGAGAGCTATTACAATCCTTTTAGTTTCAATAAGGAATATTCTCGGTATTCTTTTTTGATATTCTTTCAATTTCACTCAAAAACATCCCAAGCCTGGAATCCTTGTCCCTAAAATAACTCTTATGTATAAAATACGCAGCTACAAAAACCCCAATACTGTCTTTAAAAAGGTCAGTAAAAGAAAAAGAGCGAAATGGTACGAACATTTGATGCATTTCATCAATCATTCCATATGTCAATGATACGATCAATAATATGGTCTCTATCTTATTATTAAGCTTACCGAAACTTAGGTAAGCCACAACAAGAAGGAAATAAAGAATTCCAAATTGGAATAGGTGAAATAACTCGAAGCCGACACCAAATATATAAAGTATTCCCTTATTAACTTCGGAGGATAATGTGTAGATGGATTCTGGATCGAAGTGGCTGGATTGGAGCCAAATTATGATCATATAGGCTATAGGAAGAAGTCTTACTACAAGCCTAAAAATTCCCTTATCCAATTTAATACCTGCCTTTACTTATGAATTTTCGAATGCTGTAAAAAGTTAAATATTTAAAAGTTAATCCCTCTGTTTAACGAAAATGGACTTTTGCGACGATGGATTAATGACTAGATTACTATTTCTATCAAAAACCGGCGATTCATAATCATCCTGGTTAAAGTCACCTAGCGGCTCATACTTAGAAGCAACCTTAGTGTCAACAACCGAATATTGTGTAAAATGTACAACCATTAATCCCTGTGGATTGACCAGATGATCTAATTCAACAATCTGCTGCTCAAACTTTTCAAAAGGGTAGATTTTTTTTAGACTAGTAACGCCTTTTGCTTTAATATAATGCGGTTTTCTCTGCAAAACTGCCATGCAGAAAATTGCGTCAAAGGGCCCATACTTTTCAATTTCTTGCGATGTAGAATGTATAAATTTAATTTTTTCATCAACCTTAAGATTTCTACATATCGCAAGGCTATTTTTGTTTATCTCCGCACCTACTATTTGCGCATTAGGGAAGTATTGACGAAGGGTTAAAACCTCTTCACCTGTTGAACAACCATAGGAAAGTATTTTGATATCCTGTTTATCACCAAAATAATCCCGGCATGCTGAAAAAATCTCAGGATAACGATTCATAAAAGTAAGTGGTGTTGTTTGATGTACGTTTTTTGAGTTTAGTAACTGCAAAAGAAGGATAGAGCGGAATTCTTTATCAACACAAACACGTCTTAATGTTTGGACTGTATTCCATAATTGATAGAAACCTGATATTCCCGATCTAATAATTATATTTTTTGAGGATTGGTGCCGTTTAACTGTTTGTTTCGCAGTTCCAATGATCAGCATACCTACTTTGGTTAACATATTATAATAATCCCCTCATATTTTCTATATACACCAAAGAACAAATCGTTCATTAAAAAGAACCTAATTTCATTATACATTTATTTGTTTTATTCATCAATTAGAGGATTTTTAATAAAACTATAGGTGCTTTTTACATTTAAACTTGTAAAGAATTTATGAATAAAGTTACTTCCATTATAAAATTAAATATTATATTCATTTTTTCACATTTAAGTAAATAGGATGGTTAAGTATGGAAAATTTCAACTTAGAATAAAAGGCTGGTGGATATATGATCTTAATTATTAAAGATTATTTCGAAGGCAGCTCAGGGGTTACAAAAACCTATCAAGAAGACATGATGGGCTTTCATATTACAAATGACCATAATACATCATCCCTAACCTTTACGATTCACAACTTATCCATTTCAGTTAAACCGCTGGAAGCCTTTAAGGGTAAGTTTGCCCCTTTTAGATCCGTTACCGTTAACTCCACTATTCCTTATCGTGCTACCGTTTTGGCACCCTTTGATGAAACTGCCCCTCCTCCCGAACCAGATATCACAGCACCTACTGAAGTAACTAATTTATCAGCAAATAATGTGACGGCAACATCATTTACCTTATCATGGACTGCTTCTGACTCCGAAGACGCTATAGGATATGATATATACAAAGATGGGGAATTCCTTGCATCTGTATCAAATACAAATGTTGAAGTTACAGGGTTGTCTCCATCAACTGAATATACATTTAGTGTAATGGCAAAAGACGCAGCCGGAAATATTTCGAGTGGAACCAGCATAACCATTTCTACCCTAGGAGTGGACACATCACCTCCTGTATTAACGATCACTCAAGGAGGGACTTTTACCGATACACAATCAGTTACGATGTCTACAAATGAAGATGCGACGATTTATTATACATTGGATGGGTCTGAACCAACTACATCTAGTTCCCTCTACACAGGACCGTTAACTTTAACGGATACAACTACTGTTAAAGCTTTTGCTAGGGATACTGCTGGGAATGAAAGTGCGGTTCAAACAGCGACCTATACAAAGGATGTAGCTGAATCAGACCCTGGAATCGTTACGGATGGGCTTGTTTTGCATTATGATTTTACTAATAGGACTGGAACTACCTCTAACACTATAACTGACACTGTTAATAACGTGCCTGCTACTCTTGTTGGGGTTACCCATGACGGTTCCACTGACGGATATGTGGATAACAAGGGACTATTGTTACAAGTACAGGATTATGTTCAAATCCCTACGAATACAAGTCCCTTAAGTCAATTAATCAATTTAAATAGTGGTAATGGATTAACGATTCAAATGATTAGCTATGATACCAATGGTACACATTGGACAACAGACGGAAATGAATTAACTAGCACTAATTCCGGTGGAAGTGTTTTATATCGAAAAAATGATGGGAGCACTGGAAGAATGGGTGCTGGTACTTATTGGGTTATCGATAGCTCAGGATACAAGCAATCCTATAATGATGCTGTTAATCCAATTGGTTCAGAAGCAACAAACACATTTACATTTAGACTAAATTCTAACAACACTTTAAATGTATTTATAAACGACTCAATTGGTGAAACTCAAAATCCAGTTCCTAATGACTTTAAAGAGTTTATTAACACATTGGCAAAGTCTCCACTTTATTTAAGAAAAAATGTATTACAAAATTCTCACCCTGAAAAACTAGTTGCATTTATGATCTACAATCGAGAACTTACTGATGAGGAAATCAGAAACACTTATCGTTATTTCCGAAATAAAGATCCACTCGAAGGGATATCTGTGAATCCTTCCAACGTACAATTAAATCGTGGTGAAAAACAAAGACTTTCTGTAAGAGGGTTACCAAATCTATATACAGAACTATTGGATATCAGTTACCAAAGTGGTAATGAGGGATATGTAACTGTAGATAAAAGTGGAATACTAACAGGAGTGAATGATGGAGAAACAACAGTCTCAGTAACAGCTACCTTAGGAGACCAAACTTTTATGGATTATATAAATGTAAAGATAGGGGGACTGATTACTGCCCCTCCTTCTTCTACAAGAGTCATTAATGGAATGTCAATTAATCGAAAAATGGATTCTATTAAGGTAGGAGAAAACTTCGTTGTCATGGCTACTGCCCTATCTAGCGACCTGCCGTATGATATTTATAACGATAATATTGTTATATGGGAAAGTTCAAATCCAGATGTAGCCAGAGTACAATATGGGGTTTTAGAAGGTGTATCGTCAGGAACAGCAACACTTACCGCTTATGATGCAACCAAAACATATTCCTCAAGTTTTGATATTAATGTTGTTAATCATATGGAAACACAATTAAAAGATGCAGACATTTATTATGTTAATGTTAGTATTTACTCCATTAAAATAAATAATACAGATTCCACTAATACTACAAACGGCATTCAAAATGCTTTAAATTATGCCTCCACTAATGGTTATAAGAAAATTGTCTTTCCTTATGGCACATACTTAATAAGCCCTGCTGTTAGAACGATTTTTCCACCCTCTGATATGATTATCGATTTCAGCAATTCCATTATCAATATTGAACCTAGTCCATTAACATCAACAGGCTATAAAATGTTCTATTTTACAAATGTAAAAAATACAAAATTGATGAGAGCACATGTATATGGTGAACGAGATTCAACAACAATTCAAAACTCTGTAGAAAATTGTTTAAGCGTTTTGATTGATGATTGCCTAAACTCCGGCTTTGAATCCTGCACTTTTAGCAAATCACCAGGATTTAATGTAATTACTGGAACCCTTAGAAATAAGAATATGGGAAAAAATACTCAAAGTATATCTGTCAGTAGATTTAATTTTGAATTAGGCAATATTGATGAAAATGGGCAGAATGATAACAGAATTACTAAAAACTACTACAGATACAACCAATATATGAATGTATCTGGGTTAGGAGAATATTATTTACTGGGATATACTCAAGGGTATCATGGATATCCACATTTAAGATCAAGATTATATTCGATCCATTTTTATGATCAGAACTATAATCATATTGAATCACAAATGTATAACTTGCAGTATTATAATTATCCGAAACCTCCCAATGCCAAGTATGCAAAAATTGTGATTTACCAGGAAGCTCCTCCATCATCAGGAGATACTGACTTTAATGGTGCCGTTGCTTTTATCAGGACAATAGGTATGCCGAGAAACTGTTATATTAAAAATTGTACGTTGGAAGATAACTTTAGTACAGGTCTTGCTATGTGCGGTGGCCAAGGCTGGACGATAGAAGGGAATATGTTCTCCAATAATAGAGGAAGAATGCCTGGATGTGACATCGATTGGGAAGATGGATGGGAGCATATGGTTGGAGATGTTTTAAAGAAAAATACCTTTAACTCAAGATTAGGGGTCATTTTTAGCGCTGGTGGCAGCTTGGCTGCTTTTGATAATACATTTAATCAGTCAACTATGACGGTATGGAGCAGAACACAAAATTTCAGGATATTTAATAACGAATTTAATAGTAAAGGGGGGTTTACAAATGACTTTAAAACACAAGGTGATTCAGTTTTAGCCAGAAACATTTTTACAGATGGTGCTAACTATTCTACAGGTATTAACCATACCGGTGCTAATTATAAAGTCCATAATATTTATAATACTGTTGTTTAATATATAATTATAAGAGTGATAATAATACTAAACTGACTTCCAAATAGAAACTTTAGTAACTACACTCCCATAGCTAATTTTACTCTTCCTTAACCTCTGCTATGGTCAAGCAGAGGTTCACTTTATATTTTTTCACTTTTGTTTCTTATCATTTCTGGATAGAAAAATTCTTACTACTCATAACATTTCTGTCGTTACTAATACCTCTTCCTACTTGTCCAACAATATATTTCCCAATTTTAAATTGATTAAATATTAAAGTAGTTATCATTGACAATCCAATCCCTACTACAAATAAAATAATTGTAAATGAAGTTATATTAATCTCCGGAGTATAAAGATTTAACACTTGTTCTGTTATTTTCTGAAAGAAAGGATGTAACAAATAGATTCCAAATGAGTATTGACTAATGATTTCTATTACTTTTGGAGTTTTTCTAATTTTAGTAGCTAAATAAAATAAACATAAAATTACACTAAAAGTATAAAAGAAAACATCAATTCTTTTAGATGACATTACTTCTAATAATTTTACATGATATAAAAATTGTAAAGTCGAAAGTGATAGAATAAAGAAAAGAGCTATATACTTTTTAGAAAAACACTTAACAAAAGATAGAAACTCTAAATATCTAGAACCACAATAATAAGCCACAGTAAAATAGCCAACCCAAGCAAAAAAAGGCAAAATGTTCAACTTTCCTAAATAAAAGTCACTTATAAAATTATTTAAAAATGGTTTTATTTCAGGTACAATAAAATTGAAAAATCCAAGATATAGTATATTTACAATTATAGAAGTAATTATAACAATGTTAGGATTAAATTTGTTTACAATCTTCTTTATAAAGAACATATGAAGTAAATAAAATTGAAAAATGACTAAAATAAAATAGCCATGAAAACTACCTAATACTATCTTTAAAAAAACTTCAACTAAAAATCCTTTAAAATTTATGTCATAACTCATTGTATCTAACCATGTATACAAAATTCCTATGCATACGTAAGGGATAAAAATGTATCGCATTCTTTTTAATATAAATCCTTTTGGTGTATTTCGCGGGTAAGAATAGGCTATAACAAATTCTGAAATAAAAATAAAAGCTGGGGTGCCAAACATTAGTGACAATCGTATAAAGTCAGCAAAAAATTCGAATAAATTACTGGTATTATCAAAAAACATCAGTGATGAACTTAATGCATGCATTAATACTATCCCCACACAAGCTATATACATCTTAAAAGAAATATCTCTTTGACTTGCACCTTCATAATCTATACCCCTTCTTAAACTTCTAATTTATTTTTTCTGTATTTTTTCATACTCATTATCCTTGGAAGAAAATTGTTAATAACTCCTAGTAAATGTTTAAATTCTTCTGTCCGATGGAAAATAGAAATATAAATGAGGTTCGGTACAATCATGCAGATAACTCCCCTTAATACTAAAGAAATAAATCCATCAGCTAGAAATTCATTACATATAAAACTTGTTATAACACAGGATCCTATTCCAATTAGTAAAAAATAAGCATATTTAAGAAAATAACTTTTTACAGTTATCTTAAATACATTTTTATAAACCAAGTAAGGTGCAATCCAAAATGGAACTGTGAGAGTACTGATTAGTGTCCCAACAAATACACCCACTATACCAAAATACTGCACGAGTATCATGGAAGCTATTAAATTTACTGCTGCCTCAATAAAAGGTGCGTACCTATCTTCGTGAAAAATTCCCGAAGTTGTTTTAATTGTAGATATAGACCGTCTCATCCCAGAAACATAGAAGTTAATCATTAAGATAATGATTAAACCTTTACTCATAATAAAATCTGAGCCAAGCCATAATTTAATAAAAGGTTCAATAATGATATATAAAAAGGTGGTAAAAAACGAGTATATCCAAAAGTTAAAAAACATGGTTACTTTAAAAATATTATAGATTTTCTCATTACTTTCTGTTGCAACTAGGTTTCCAATACTATGAATAATATTGTTAAAAACTTGATTAATAAAAGTTCTACAAATATTAATTAACATATAATAATTTGAATACAATCCTACAGCAGTAACACTGACAAATGAAGCGATAATCAAATTATCCGTTCCAAAAACAGCATATCCTCCTATATTATGCAATACTAAAGCTTTTACATTCTTAACGATATTACTTTTAGTTTCCCTATCCAGACTACTTGACACCTTATCCTTTATAAAAGGATACATTTTATTTACTAATATAGATAATATAATAGAAGTCATTATAGTAATTAAAATATCTATGATTAAATATAAAATATAATTACTCGTAAAATACAATATTGCAATTTTAATAAACGTAGCAATAACAGTTGATATAGTATATACACCTGTCACAATATAACTTTTCTGACAAACATTTAGAAAAGAGATTTTATGTGAAAATAAATAAGAAGCTGCTGTATTTAATAAAAAAAGCAAATAAATTAAATTAACATTTTCTACGTTGGTATCATGTGTAAAATGTTCTAAAAACGGTAATATTGAAAGTCCTAGCAGAAAAATAACAATAGCTATAACTTTATATGCTTTCTTGTAGAAATTCATTAACATATTTATTTTCTCGATATTATTTTCTGCCACTGGTTTATATAAATTATATATAATAGCAGAACCAATACCTGCTTCAGCTAAAGAAAGCATACCAAGTACATTGGTAAATAAACCATTTATACCAAGATACTCTATTCCTAAATAGGAAATAAATACTGTTCTTGAAAGAAAACTGAGTAGTGTGATAATAATTTGGCTACCTAAACCAGTAGATATATTGATAATTGAGTTCTTTACTCGCATTTCTTCTCCTGCTTTTCTAATTATTTATTAAAAAAATAAATTATTTCTAACCACTGTAAGTAAATATATACACACACACTTATACTAACATCGCTTTTTTAATTTTTTCATAATATGAAATGCTGAAGCCATTATCATATTTACATGGTTTCAAGCCTTTAAGTTCCTTAACCAATTCTGGTACTTCGTCAATAGAATCTGTATATTTAATATATTTTAAATGCTTAATCCAATCATATGTACCTTTTACTTTATAATTATAATTACTTAACGCAATACAAGGTGTACCAGTTATTGCAGCAAATACCATGCCGTGCAATCTATCTGTTATTACGATCTCTGCTTGCCTAAATTCCTTAAATTTTGCTTCCACACTTTCAAAATTACTCTCCCCAATAGTATCTGTAATTGATACTTTAGAAAATTCACCCTCTAATATATCTAAAATCTCTAATTTCTCAGCTTTTGATAGTAATCCTTCAATATCATTTCTACAACAAAATAAAGCTCCCTTTCTAACCTCATTTGTTAGGGATTTATTCAAAGTTAAAACTATATCAGGCGTTAAGATAGTTTGATTATTATTAAAATTACTCCTCATTAAATCATACGATTTTCTTTCTCTTGCAATTAAAGTTAATTTTTTATGATTACCATAAATCTCTTTAGATTTAATTAACTCCCTGCTGCCTTCCTCATTCGGAGTAAAGTACATGGTCTGAGGAAATAAAATAATGTTGTTATTAGGAAATAATTGAATTATGGTTCTACGTGTATTTTCAGCTCTTTTATATTCATTTCCTAAGTTACCGCCACCATGCAACACAAATATATCATTTAAACGCGCATGTTTCTTAACGATATTGATATAATTATTAAACTTACCTAGGCCTAAACTAACAATTTTATACTCTTTAAAGTTATCCTTTAGAAACTGAAGTTCTGCCATTAAAATAGCTTGATCTCCCAAATTTCTATGGTCACAAGCATCTAATATAAATATCTTTTTTACTGCACTTATTTCATCAAGATATTTTGTTAATTGATTACGATCTTTTGAGTCCATTATTTGCTGTTTTATGTTTTCTATATATCTTTCTACCTTTAAGTATCTCTTTATTTTTATAGGAATTAGTTTTTTTATCAAATTCATCTCTTCACCTCTTTGCTTCATTAAATTATTTGATCTATAATTTGCTTTTCATATTCGGTATCAAAAAAAGGTTTATCATCTTGAACTCTATTGTTTGCTTCAATTACATATTTATTTTCAATTTTTGTTCTTACATTTGTCTTTTTCAAGAACCATTCAAACTCTACATCTAAATGGCCGATATCAATTGTCTGGTAACCTGATATATGCAGATCATAAGATAAAATAGTTGCTGTAGGTCCTAGTGCAATAAGAACAAGTTTTTCTTTATCGTGCTTTTTGGCTTTTTGAAGAATTAAATCATATTTTTCAAACGCATTTTCACTAGGTGCCAGTATTCTCTGGATTGAATTAGCATTGTCAAATAAATTATTTCCTAGTCCTAATCTAGAAAATTTACCTTCGATTATTAATAAGTCTCTATTTTCCCAAATTTTTTTCACGTTATCGAAATAATTTTTTAAGTTTGTTTTATCTTCTATCGCTATATAATTCCTAGTAAAAGTTGAATTATAATAGGTTTTGTTACGATCTAAGTGCTTATACCATAATAAACGATAGTTTGCTACATGGTCCTTCCAAAACTTTTTAGACTCATTTGTTCTCATAGATAAATCGGATTTTGAAAAAACCTTCGGAATACACACAATTAAATCATCATCATTACTAACTAATATTTCTTTTAATCTTCTGCTTAACTCATCAGATCTTTTTTGAAATTTTAAATCCTTCGATTGAATTAAAAGGTGAAATTCACCATCTCCATATCTACTTACTGAACATTTATCATTTATAATCTTATCTATTGTTTCTTCACTAGATAATACATAAGGCTTTTGTGTTAAAATTGAAATCATTTTGTCTTTCCCAAAAAAGTAAAGTAAATCTATCTGTTCCTTCATATTAACCAATAATTTTTTAATCATTTAATCACCTAAATTCTCGCTTATAAACTTCTGTTATTAATGGATACACTCTATACTTCAAGGCAAGATAATATACATATTCCTTAATACTAGTACACTTATATAATAAGCCAATTTCTTTTAGGCTATCTGTAAACATTTCATAGTTAATAATTCTACGTAATTCAACGTTTATATTAACATTTGGACTATTTTTTAAATTACTTATTATTTTTCTATAAATATTATTAATATAATAAGTTGCTAAATCCTTCTTATAATGTTTATAATTTAACAAGCCAAATTTTTGTGAAAGATGTTTTCTTTTTCTATACTGCAAGATTAAACTACTTTCCAACTTTGGTTTATATGACACTCGCATTAAACTATCTGGATTATTTACAGTGTAAAAATAAAGACAATCTGATGTTGCATATACTCTTTGAGATTCTAATAAAAACTCTAAATTAAAAATAACATCCTCCCCAATAAACACATGTTCATCGAATCTAATATTTTTATTTTTAATAATGCTAAGTCTATAAATATACCTCCAGACAAAACATAAATCATTATTTGAATGAATACTAGGGGAACTTAATACAAAATCTTTTCCTTCCATTACTTTGTTTAAATGGTATCCTGGAGTGATAATATTATTAGTTGGTACTGTCTTGTATCCACTAACAACAGCATCACAACTATTTTCTTCAGCTATTGCAAATAATGACTTAAAATAATTTTCGGTAATCTGATCATCTGGATCAATAAACACTATATATTTCCCAGTTGCCATTTCTATCCCCGCGTTTCTTGCACTGCTCAAACCTCCATTTTCTTTGTGTATCACCTTAATTCTCTTATCTTTTTGAGCATACTGTTCACTTATTGCCCCACAGTTATCTGTTGAACCATCATTGACTAAAATTATTTCAATATTATTAAATTTTTGATTTATAATCATTTCTAAACACTTTGACAACCACTTTTCTACATTATATATTGGAACGACTACACTAATTAGAGTGTTCATAGAATCTCACCTCTGTTTTAGTAGTAAAACCTATTTCTTAATTAATTAACTTTCTACTTTACTTACTACTAAACCCATTTAATATTTATGACTACATACGCTATAATTATTTTAAGATAATGACATTTTATGTTATATACTCATACAATAAATCCAATTCTATCATGTAGTTCCTCATACATTTTTTCTTTATTTTGTTCTGAAATATTACCCGTAATTGTAAAGTCTTTATCATATATAGCAGTTGAATTTAACATACTATTTGTCTTTTCTCTATAATTATCAATAGTTGAAATTACTTTAGCGAGATTTCCTGCTACAATACTATTTTCAGGTATCGATTTAGTAACAACGCTTCCCGCAGCAACGATAGAATTCTTTCCAATAGTTACTCCTGGCATTATTATGGCTCTTACTCCTATAAAAACATTATCCTCAATTGTAATGCTCCCAATTTTAGTATAATGAAAATCTTTTAATTTTTTTGTACTAGCATCATGAGCCAATAGATAAGATTGGTGAGAAATTGAAACATTATTACCAATCCTAATTAACCAACAATGAGAATAATCAATTGTAACATCTGCTCTAATCCTACAATTTTCACCGACTTTCATCCCCATTTTTATATAATCATCTAACCATTTCTCTTCTAAAATTATTTTTCTAAATCTAGCCCTAAAAAAATTAAGAAACTTCTTTATCATAATCATTCACTACCTTAAAAATATAATGTAAATTCGTCATTCTGATGCAAAACCCCTGAGTAAAAGGTAATACGTTAAACAACATCGAGTATACTCCAATATCTTTCGTATCACCTTGTGAGAAATCAACTACACCATTCCTTCTTGTTACTTTCATTAAATAAGCTATAGCTTTATCTGAACTTGCTAGGCATTCTTTAAAAATTCCATCTATTTTTGCTGCATTTAACATAAAATATCCTAATGTAGCTGTAGTTGATGAATCTGGTCTTGTTTCATTCCTTGTTACAGTCCAATTCCATGCTCCATTATCTTGTTGAAACTTTAAAGACGCTGTAGCAAATTCCTTAACGCTTTGTTCTAATAAATTCTTATATTTATTATTCTGAGGCAGTTCATTCCAAGCATCGATTAGTCCTATTGCATACCATCCAAGTCCACGTCCCCAACCATATAGACCAAGTGGGACTTTTGTTTCAATATTATAAGCATGGGCGGGTAAATTATGTTTTTCTAACATACCATATTGTTCATATTCCTGAATTTGCTTCACTGCCAAATCTATGCAATCATTATTACCATATTTAATCCCATAGGAAACTAAAAAAGGACATATGAAACCTATCGTATCTACATATCTGTAGTTTTGCATAGATTTCCTATATCCTACTGTTCCATCTTCACCTAAATTGTCTTTAATTAATTCCCATATATAATCTAGCGCAGGCCTATATAGATCTGGATTGATAAAATTCAATTTCAAAATAGAATAGGCAAGTATAGCTGCATCAATATGTTCTGGTTTTTGAATCCATTGACCATTCTGATCAAATTTTCTTCTTAAAAATTTCTTAATCTCTTTTTCTATTTTTTCATCTTTCCTCTTACAGTTCAGTTGCTCCCCTAACCCCAATAATAAAGCTGCTTCCTGCCAATATTGTATCGCATTTTTAGTATAATTCCCTTTTAACATATCAATTGCAACTAATCTGGTATTATCAGTTACTTTTATTTTCGGTGTTTTATTTAGCCATTCCACACCAATATTAGTAATTGATTGATTCCACATTTCTTTATCATTATATCTCCCAATACGAATTCTACCAACCCAATCTTTTATGATAGGAATGATATCAATTAGGAGAACTAAAATGACTAACCCGATAAAGATTAGGCCTATAATCTCAAGCATACATTTATCCTTTCTATACCGCTTCAATTAATGAATAAAGTTTCTTAATCTCATTCTCAGTCCCAAGATTTTCTTTTGACAATTGGTCTACTAATTTACTTCTCAGTTTTTGATCCTTTATTAACCGTTGAATTCCTATTGATATTGACTTTGCATCCATTGCTACAACCAATCCATTTACTTGATCATTAATTTGATCTTTTGCCGTACTAAAGTTAGTTACAACAATTGGTTTTTGTAGAATTTTTGCCTCATCTATAGCAATAGACTTTCCTTCAAATCGTGAAGGTTGAACATAAATATCTGCCGCTTTTATATAAGGATATGGATTTTCTTTCATTCCTAAAAGAATAAAGTGATTTTCAAGTTGGTGCTCTTTAATCATTTGTTCCAACTTGGTTCTTTCTTCTCCTTCTCCTATTATTAACCACTTTACTTGATATCCGCTTGTAATTAAATCTTTGCAAGCCTCTATAGCCGTATCAAAACCTTTCTGACTATTAAGTCTTCCTACTGATACAAGATTAGTGCCCTTCTGATTAAAATTAATTTTCTCCATTGATAACTTATTGATAATTGCTGGTGAAACAATATTATACATAACGCAAACTTTATCTTTATACATAGGAAATTGCTGTTTTAAGACATTTGAACATTCTTCTGAGACGGTCACAATATAATCTAGTTGACCAAAATATTGCATATCAAGGGCTGGGTCCATCCCTAATTTATTGTAATCATTATGAATAAAACCAATTTTTTTCTTTGCCCTAACCTTTTCAAGGCAGTAATAAATGGGATTCTTTTCTAGATATCCAATCGCTACATCATACTCTTTATTCAGCTGTTTCAAGGATTTTGAAATATATTTCCATACCCTTTGTTCACATCTTGCGTTATTTTCTTCAGTTTTAAAAATAAATCCCGCACCTATTCTTGAAGATGTAATATCTAACCTGCCTTTTTTTAGAGCATCAATAATCGCCGCTTTTATAGGCATATCAAAATATTTAAACTCTAGTGGTTCATCTAATAGATTTACCTGTTCAGGTATTTTATTAAAAAATAACCCTTCATGTTTAAATAAAAGCAAATCCACATTATACACGGTATAGTCAATTGTCTCAAGCAAGGAAATTAATGCCTTCTCGGCACCACCACAGTTTAAATTATTAATGACAAATAATAAATCTTTTTTCATGTATGAACCACCTACTAAATAATCTCATAAAGCTTATTTATTTCATTTTCGGTTCCTAATTGTTCATTAGACAAATTATTTATAAGACTTCGCTTGAGATCTTGTTTTTGTATGAGTCTTTCAATTCCTTCTGATAGACCTTTTTCAGTCATATCTACAATTAGTCCATTTATCTCATTCGTTATTTGGTCTTTTGCTGTTTCATAATTTGTCACAATGATAGGTTTATGAAGGATTTTAGCCTCATCAATTGCAATTGATTTGCCCTCATACCTCGATGGCTGAATATATATATCTCCCATTTTCACATATGGATAGGGGTTTTCTCTTAATCCCAGAAGTATAAAATGATCTTCTAGCCCCTTCTTTCGTATCATTTCTTCTAATCTATCTCTTTCATTCCCTTCCCCTAGAACATGCCATTTTATTTTATAACCTTTATTAACCAATTTTTCACATGCTCTTATAGCAATATCTATCCCTTTTTCGTAGCTTAATCTTGCAATTGTAATTAAACTAGTCTCATTTGGTCCTGCGGACAAAGAGTCTTTAATTGGATTATCTGCTAGTTGATGAATAAGAGTAGGCGAAACGATATTATAGATTACCTTCACCTTATCGTCTATTCCCTTAAAATTTTCATTTAACGATCTAGCA
The DNA here is from genome assembly GCF_036670025.1 of Niallia oryzisoli. NCBI lineage: Bacteria > Bacillati > Bacillota > Bacilli > Caryophanales > Bacillaceae > Niallia > Niallia oryzisoli. The sequence continues at coordinate 5,504,233 of NZ_CP137640.1, forward strand.
CACTCTTCAGAAACAGTGACAATTTGATTTAATTGATTAAAATAAGGCTGATCAAAGTAACCGTCCATACCCGAATTTGTATAGTTCGTGTGTATCCAGCCAATTTTTCTTTTAGATTTCACTTTATCGACAACAAAATAAATAGCTGACTTTTCAAGATAACCTATCGCTGCATCATATTCTTTTTCAAGAACATTTATGGATCTACTTTGATATTTCCAAGTATACTGTTCTGCCCTCGATGTATCTTTAATTGCCCTGTTTTTCAGGGCAAATATAAGTCTTCCTAATGCTAGATGAAATTTATTTTTTTTAATAAATTTACGAACAGCATGATTTAATGGATATTTAAATGTTGTGTAATCCCCGAGAGGTTCAATAACATTTACTTGTTTAGGTAGCAAATTCAGAAAAATACCATTTTTATGAAATAACAATAAATCCACATTATAAGAATTATAATCCACTTGGGATAATAGGTTGACTAAACTCTTCTCCCCACCACCTGCTGATAAACTAGGCATAACAAATAATAGATTTTTCTTCATCATTTTCCTCTACTTATGAAATTAACTCATTAAGGTAGTCTGCTGCCTTATAACACATTTTCTTTATCTTGGGCATAGACTGTTGTAGTTTTTTTCTTATCTCATTTTCTTCACTAACCATCTCATTAAAACTAGAGATTAGCAATTGACTATCAGATATTTGTTCTATCCCAAGAACTAGTTTTTCTTCCCCAAACAAGTCCTTTGCTATTCCTTTTGACTTTACACTATATCCCAATACCATTGTCGGTATACATTGTGAATAAGCAGCAATGGTCGCATGGGTTCTAGCACCTATAAAAAATTTCATTCTAGCAATATATCCCTTATATTGAGTAGCATTGAGGTGATCCGGTAAGATAATTACTCTTCCAGTATCTTTATACATGTCGAAATAATTAGATAAAAGTTGATAATCATTATTTCCATTCTCCATAACATGTGGAGTGAGCGCAATCGTTAGGTTAGTCTCTTTTAATATATGATTGATAAGATCATGAATGGCCACTTTTGATTTTGGATTTTTCCCCTCGACTAATGGACTAAAGTTAAGACCTACTGTATTGCCTTCTTGCCATCCTTTGGGTAACTCTAATTCTTCTTTTTCTAATGTAAATGCAGGATCTGCACATAATTTGACATTATTTAATCCCTTATTTTTTAACATATTATACGTTAACGTTTCACGAGCAAGAATTAAATCAAATAATTTAAGATCATCTAATTTCCTTTCGGACATATCCTCTTCTCCAATTGAACATCCCCATAGGACTAACTTTTTCTTTTGCTGTTTTACCCTTTTATCTATTTCATACCAGCCAGGCTGCTCGCCATAACAGTAATTATCTCCACCAATTGACAAACAAACGTCTACATCCCGTATCCTATTAATGATATTATGATGAATTTTCCGTAATGCATAGGATTCATCCTTAAAGAACTTTACGTTTAACAAGGATATTACCCAGGAAAATGAATATTTTTTTATTTCATTTTTTGATCCATCATAAATTCCATCTAATTGTGTGATCATCTGATCTGTTTCTGGCAGTCCTGAAGCCAAATATATCTTCGTACCATTTATTTTTTCTTTTATTAAGTTAGTAGAAGATCTTACAATTGCTTCACATCCTCTGTTTAAACTCCCATTATGAGCAAACATCATGATATTCATACATAATCCTCCGGTTTATTTATTTCTTAACCTACTATACGAAGTAATGCAGTACAAACCCATAGTCATTTTTTTAAGTATCATTTTTATCAGTAACTTCTCATATCTTCCTAATAAGTGATACTTTTCAGGATAATAAATAATTAATGCCTCTTGCAATTCTTTATTTGAGATCATATCTCGTACATATTGGTACCTTCTTCGAAAAGCTAGATCCTTAGTTGGTGTAAAATAAATATAAATATAAGCTAAGACACTATTTACTAATTTAATAGCCTTAAGTTTTTCAATCTTTTTTTTCTTAATTCTATCTGCAAAAACCCTTGGTAATTCGGATGAATAAACTTCTAGTGCCCGCTTAAAATAGTCCTTTTGTAGAATATCTCTTGTTGCACTTCCCTTTACTTCTCGATAATGATATCCCATATATTCAATGTACTTTACCGTAGCTGCATAACTAAAAGCATCCATATTAAAAATTCCATCTTCACCTAAAGCTACATTGCATGGGAATATAACATTATTATCCTTTATTATCTTTTTCCTATAAATTTTATTCCAAGCAGTATTTAAATTATCTTCCATAATAAAGTGTGGTAAGATCTCTTCTTCTATATAATTTTTATGTAAACGTTTATTAACGGGAAATGGATAACTTGTTATCACCTTATGACCATCCATTTCGCTTTCAAAATTAGATATTACAATATCGCAATCATCTTTAATTGCCGAATTATATAGTCTTTCATACATGTCTTGTTTAATATAATCATCAGCATCAACAAAACCAACATACTCTCCTCTTGCAGCATTTAGTCCATTATTTCTCGCCATGCTGACTCCTTGGTTTTCTTGATTAATGAGGATAATCCGTCTATCCTTTTCCTTAAATTCATTAATTATATAACTGCTACGATCTTTTGACCCGTCATTCACAAAAATAAATTCACATTCTTCAAGTGTCTGATTAATAAGTGATTCAATACATTCGGTAATGTACTTTTCCGCATTGTAAACAGGGATAATAACACTTACTTTTATATCCATATATTGCTCCTATCAGCCAATTAAACTATATAATTTCTTTAGTTCGTCAACATTACTATGATTACAAGTCATATTATGATCAACAAATTTATTTCTTAACTGTTCATTTTTGTATAAATCTTCAATTTCAACCGCAATTGACTCAACACTTAAATCCTCACAAATAATCCCATCTTCCCCATTATCTATTTGGCTAACTGCAGTGGAATAATTTGAAACTATTATAGGCTTGGCTAAGATCTTAGCTTCTGTTACCGTTACCGCTTTTCCTTCATAACGCGAGGGTTGTACGTATAGGTCACATGCTTTCATAAAAGGATATGGATTCGTTTTCTTACCTAATAAAATAAAATTATCATCTAAATTATTCTGCCTAATTAACTCTTTAATCTTTACTTCTTCTCCACCATAACCCACAACATACCAAGAAATATCAGTGTAACCCTTATCCTTTAATAATCTTAAAGCTTTTACAGCTTTATCTATCCCCTTAGCATGTGATAATCTAGCTACAGTTAATAGTTTAAATCGTTTATCATTAACCATTCGATTATCTAATTGTTCCTGGCTCATCTTTTGAATAAATTCCGGTGAAGTAATATTCTCAATAACAGAAACTTTTGATTCTAGATCTTTATATTTTGCAAGGAATGCATTTTTGCATGCTTCAGAGACGGCTATAATATGATCAAACTTTTTCCACATTTTTAAATCCATCTCTATATCCGTTTCAATTATCGAGTAATCCGTATGAATCCAAGCAATTTTTTTTCTCGCCTTTACCTTTTCAGCTACAAAATAATGTGGCCATAAATAACTAATAGCAACGTCGTACTCTTTTTCCATTTTTGGTAAAAATGGAAGAGTATATCTCCACATCATTTGCATTTGATAATATCCAGGCTCAGCTATTTTTGTCCTTTTATGATAGTAGTTAGTATTTACTTTCGCTAAGATTCTTGATAACCCCAGAACAATATAACCTTCTTTAATTGTTTCGCTTATTGACTTTCTAAAGGTTGTGTATTGGGGAATTTCTTCTAATAAGTTGGGCTTACTTGGCAGTAATTTCATAAAGTCCCCTTGATGTCTATATAACATCAGATCTACCTTATAGTTACCGTAATCAAAGCTCTCCAACATATTGATCAAGCTTCTTTCAACTCCCCCAACTTCCATATCAAAAGAGGCGATTAATACTTCCTTCATTATGATCACCTATGTTCTTGAAACTATTTTTCTTAACTTTGCAATATTATTTCCACCGATTACACTTGCTACAGTCTTTTTTACATAACCTTTCATTCTTGCTTTCGGAGGCAGCCAGCTTTTATAAAAATAGTGCATGGCATATGTTTCGTCGGTTTTGAAGGACCGGCAGTTTATATAGTCAAATGGCGAAAAATACGTTTGTGGATAAAACACACCCAAACCATCTATTTCCTGATACTTTCCATCTGGCTTCATGCCTAAACCTTCTAGCATCTTCGTAATAATCGCTACATTGGTTAATTCATTGAAACTCCCATCCTCATGTAAAAACTTCTTGTCAGAATAGGAAACTAGGAACTGTTTAATCAGCTTATTTCCCTTTGCGGCACCAATTGTACTTGTAGCAATAAAGTTCTCCTGCTCAAAACCCCAAAAGGACTCATGATGTAATAAATTATCAAAAGGCTTGAACACTTCCACATCTGTATCCAAGTAAATGCCGCCAATATGATAGAGTGCATGGACTCTGGCATAATCACTAACAAAGGCAAATTTCCCCGCCTCATAGGACTGTCTTACATAGTCATTACAGTTCACATTAAAATTTTGTTCGTTCCACTCTACAATCTCATAATCTCTTAAGTTTTGCTTCCAGCTCTCGATACATTTCTTAACAAGCTCGGGCTTTTCTTTTCCACCAAACCAGCAATAATGAATGATTTTTGGAATCTTAATTGGTGTATTCATGTTTTCCCTCAAGACAACAAGTTTTTGTTTCATCAGTTTGATCGTTTTTCCATTTAATAAACTCGATTAATGTTTTGTATTCTTGAATATGTTCTTTCTTAATACCTGACTTTTTCATTTGTGTAATTAAATCAATCCACTCTTTATCGATCTTTTCTGACTCTACCTTTTCACCGTCTATAATCGTTTTTACATCCACACATAAAACTTGGGCGATTTTTTCGACAAATTGAACAGAAGGATTTTTATTAATGCTTCTTTCTATATTACTTAAATAAGATTTTGCCACATTGGCTCTTTCTGCTAGTTCTGACAATGTTATTCCTTTTTCCTTCCTTAATAAATAAATATTTCTCCCAATCATCCTTTTAACCAACCTTAATTTATATGACTTCATTCAGCGTTTTTGATTCTATACTATTTTTTATACTTTCAATAACCCTCATTTGTTCTTCTTCGGTCATATTTGATCCGGAAGGGAGACAAATTCCTTGATGAAATAATCTTTCCGATACATTTTCCTGATCATTATGTGAATAATGAGTGACTCCATCAAAAAGTGGCTGCATATGGAGCGGCTTCCATACAGGACGAGCTTCAATATTCTTTTCAACCAAATCTTTTAATATGACATCCTTTGAAACTCCTAACTGGGCTTCGTCAATTAACATAGCCGTCAACCAACGATTTGAATAAGTTCCCTCTAACTCCGGCATAAATTGAATCCCTGTTATGGTTGAAAGACAATCATAATAACGTTGAAAAATTGCTCTTCTTGCCTCGACTCTTTCATCTAATACCTCTAATTGACCTCTTCCAACGCCTGCTAGAATATTACTCATCCGATAGTTATAGCCCTTTACACTATGCTGGTAATGCACGGCTTCATCACGTGCTTGTGTGGCTAAGAATCTTGCCTTCTTTATTGCTTCCGCGTCATGTGAAACAAGCATTCCGCCGCCGGACGTGGTAATGATTTTATTTCCATTAAAAGAAAACACTCCAAATTTTCCAAACGTACCGCTAGCTTTCTCTTTATAACGGGCGCCAAGCGACTCCGCTGCATCTTCAATTACCGGAACCTGATAGTGTTCACATAGTGATAACAGTTCATCCATCTTCGCACTTTGGCCATAAAGGTTCACAATAATAACCGCCTTTGGCAACTTTCCTTCAGCTGCAGCATCATTCAAGGCCTTCTCCAGTGCTTGCGGCGACATATTCCAAGTCTCAGGCTCTGAATCAATAAAAACAGGCTCAGCACCTTGATAAACAATCGGGTTTGCACTGGCAATAAAGGTTAAGGTAGAACAAAATACCTGATCACCTTTTTTTACATCTAATAAAGAAAGAGCCAAATGAATCGCTGCCGTACCAGAACTTACCGCCGCAGCTTCATTGACTCCTACATATTGGGCTATTTCTTTTTCAAAGGCATCCACATTCGGTCCGAGTGGGGCAATCCAATTGGATGCAAATGCCTCACGAATATATTTCTGTTCATTCCCGCTCATATGTGGGGAAGACAAAAAGATTCTTTTATTTGACAACCTGTCCACCTCCTATTAATTTCTTACCTACTTTAATCCTTGCCGGGGTTCCTATAGCCGTACAATCATTTGGAATATTTTTAGTAACTGTGGCACCTGCCCCAATCGTGGACCATTTTCCAACCGATATCTGTGGGACGATGGTAGCACCTGCTCCAATATGGACTCCTTCTTCTACCGTGACATTGCCTGTTAAGGTAGCTTTAGGTGAGATATGAGCAAAATCTCCCACTTTTGTATCGTGTTCAATAACGGACCCTGTATTGATAATGGTATGTTTTTGAATTACTGCATCGGCATTCACTACTGCATTCGCCATGACGACAGAGCCGTAACCGATCGTTGCACTTGGACTGATAATGGCTGATGGATGGATTAAGACGGCATAACGAGGATCTAATAGATTTAGACTTTCCACGATCATCTTTCTTACTTTATTATTTCCTATCGCAACCACGAATTTGATATCATCAATATGATCCAGCATGTTCTTTGCTGAAAGCACTCGACCGTATTGAATCCCTTGATGCATATAACTTTGATCATATTTATCATCAAAATAACCAACAATTTCAATTCCTTTTATCGCTTTAACGATATCATGAATAACCTTACTGTGACCGCCTTGACCAATAATAGCTAATTTCATATATGACCCTCTTTTTTATCGACCTTACTTCCCTTAAAAGTTTCCGTTGTGACATGATTAGCCTGATTTATGCCCTCAGATTTAATCACCTTTAAGAAGGTTAATAATAAGATCTTGATATCAAGAAAGAATGTGCGATTTTCCACATACCAAACATCCAATTTAAATTTTTCTTCCCATGTAATAGCATTTCTTCCGTTTACTTGTGCCCATCCTGTCATTCCTGGCCGAACTTGATGCCGCTTTGCTTGTTCCTTTGTATATAAAGGGAGGTATTCCATTAATAAAGGCCTTGGTCCTACCAAACTAAGATCTCCTTTTATCACATTCATTAGCTGCGGCAGCTCATCCAAACTGAACTTTCTCAATAACTTACCAAAAGGAGTTAGCCTAATATCATCAGGCAGCATTCTTCCTTGGGAATCTCTTTGATCAGTCATTGTCCGAAATTTATAAAGATAGAATAGCTTTTCATTTAAACCAGGCCGTTGTTGTTTAAAAATAACCGGTGATCCCAATTTAACTTTTACCAATATTGCGACTATAAAAAGGATCGGAATGGCTAAAGTAAATAATATAATGGAAGAAATGAGGTCAAAACATCTTTTCATGCAAGGCAGCTCCCATTAAACACTTTGACTCTCTTTTTCTCATAAAAAAACCTCGCCTTTACTTAAGCGAGTTTCTTTCATTTCGTTATCTTGATATCCATCCGGATTATTTGATTGCCATCTCCATGCATCTTCACACATTTCATTTATTCCTTTTTCCGCCACCCACCCAAGCTCTTGTTTTGCTTTTGTTGGGTCTGCATAACAAATCGGGATATCACCCGACCTTGGTTCAACGATACGATAAGGAATCGCTCTACCAGATGCTCTTTCAAAGGCAGAGACTATTTCCAACACACTATATCCTTTTCCTGTTCCTAAATTGTAGGCTTCAATTCCAGGTTTCTCTGAAATCTTTTCAAGTGCTTTAAGATGCCCTTTGGCAAGATCTACAACATGAATATAATCTCGAACTCCTGTTCCGTCATCTGTTGGATAATGATTTCCAAAGACACTTAGTTCCTTTAGTTTTCCAACGGCTACTTGTGAAATATATGGCATTAAGTTATTCGGTATGCCACACGGGTCTTCACCTATTAGTCCGCTTGAGTGTGCTCCAATTGGATTGAAATAGCGTAACAGGGCAATATTCCAGCTTGGATCAGATTCATATAAATCTTGGAGAATTTCTTCAATCATCAATTTAGTCCGACCATACGGATTCATCGCAAATAGGTCCGAATCTTCTGTAATTGGAAAGCGTTCTGGTTCACCATAAACAGTGGCGGACGAGCTGAAAACTAACTGTTTTACATCATATTTCTTCATGACTTCGCAGAGAATGACCGTACTAGTAATATTGTTACGATAATACCAAAGTGGAAGATTAACAGATTCTCCAACTGCCTTAAGTCCGGCAAAGTGAATAACTGCTTCTATGTTGTTTTCTTTAAATACCCTTTCCAGTTTTTCCTCGTCCATTAAATCAATCGGATAAATTTTAAAGCTTTTTCCTGTAATTTGTTTTACACGTTTTAATGATTCTTGATTGCTGTTTGAAAAATTATCGACTACGACAACTTCATGGCCTTTGTTTAATAATTCGACGCAGGTGTGGGAACCTATGTAGCCTGCTCCGCCTGTTACAAGGATTTTCATTCAAATGCTCCTTTTATATCTATATTTATTTCATAAAATGAAGTTTTTTAAGTATATTGACTCTATTTCCTTTGTAGTATTTTTAATGTTATATTTTTTCAAATGTTCACTTATAATTCTATTATTATAAGTTTTACTATTGATATATTGATTAATTTTTTTTGCCCAACTTTCAGCATCCTCGTCAAGGGACAAAACTGTACATAATCCTAAGTCTGCCTCTTTTGGAATTGTATTTGATATAAAACAAGGAATTCCTGACGCCTGGGCCTCTATTAAAACTATCCCTAATCCCTCCCATTTGGAGGGAAATAACATAAAATCCATTAGCGATAGAATTTCTGCTACATCATCCCTTGTTCCTAAGAAAGAGATATATCCCTCTAATTCGTATTGGATGACTAACTGTTTAACTTCCTTTTCTAAACTTCCTGTACCAATCCAATAAAGATGTATATTACTTTTAATTTTCTTTAATTCTTTAATTATTTTTACAATAAATAATGGGTTTTTTGGAGGATCAATACGTCCTATCGTAATAAAATTTATTCTGTCTGCATCGAGCTTTAAATTATCTTTTAACTTAGTATGTTTTTTATCACCCGAAAATCTATTTAAATCTATTCCATTAAATATTACTTTACTTTTATTTTCCATCCATTTTAGGTCGTTCATATATTGATTTGCCTCTACTGAGCATCCTATCTTTAAGCTAGAAAATGTACTTATCAATAACTTCATAGTTATATTATATAATTTCTTAAATAAAGGTGTATTCTGGTCAGTTACTGATACGTGCGCATGTGAAATTCTAACAGGTACACCTGCAATGAAGGCAGCCAAAACATTTATTCCATTAAAAAAATCCATATGACTATGAACTACATCAAATGGACCCTCTTTTTTTAGTATTTTTATCAAATTAATGAAATGCTTAATTATTCCAGGTAGACCTTTACCAATTTCAGCTGTCCGATAAATTTTTCCACCATAATCTATTATTCTTTGCTCATGATGCTGCTTCCAATCTGTTGCTAAAGCAAAACTTACATCAAAGTTTTCTTTATTCATATTCTCATACGTATTTAAAACAAAGGTTCCTATACCCTCCGTAGATAATCCAGATGAAATTTGCATGACCTTGATCCTATGTCCCATACATACTCTCCCAATAATCAATATCAAAGTATATTAATTCTTATGAAATGGCAATGTAGAAATATACAAAACTCCTCATCTTTTACCATTTCAAATAATCACTTCTATAAACGATTGCTAGTGATATCACTTGTTCATAAATAAAAAAGATAAAATAACATATTAATATACCATAATATACGAATCTCCTATCCTGTTTGGCCATTAAAACCACTAGCCAGGAAACAAGAATCACACTATAAAGCCCAAAATATATATTAAACCTTGCAAAAATCCAATTTTTTGTCGCAATAATAATAAAAACTACTCCTAAAGTCACTAAATTTACAACATAATCACTTTTCGACCATAGCTCTCGTAACTTTTCCCTCCCAAAAAAAGCTATCACCAACGGAAATGCATTCACAGCAACCCTTAATAAACTGGATCCTCCTTCATTAACACTGCTATAAACTCCATATTTAGTATCCTCAATAGCCGAAAATAATAGTTGGGAAAATTCATTAAACCCAATTACAATTAATACTCCAGCACCCAGAATAATATATGTATCCCTTGTCCATGCCTTTCTTCGAACAATAAAGTAAACAGGAATGAATATTAATGCTGATTGATGAATGGTTGAAGCTAATAAAACAACTAATAAAAACTTTTTAAAGTTTCCGTCTAATAAATATTTGGTTGCTAAAAAAATCATTGCCGCGGCCAAACTCTGTCGGATTCCATTCATAGATACAGTAAATAAGCCTGATGCAATATAAACATACAAACTTATTTCAATCATTCGTGAATATTTATATAAGGCAATAACAATTAGTACGTTTGTGATACACGCCGTTGTAAAAACAAGTAATTGCGGATCTTTTGAAATATTATGCAAAATAATTTGCAATATATTAAAGCCAAATTCATCCTCAAATTTTATGTCTAATAAGCTCGTATCTTTCATTATGGAATAACTATGCATATAAAAAAAAGTATCACCAATATTATTCCTAAGCCCAGAAACTAATACTAATGAAAGCATAGCAATAAAAATCAAGAATTTATTTGGTTTCACATAAGTAATTTCATGTACTGCTGGTTTTGAATAGTACCTTGCGAAAAAGGATGAAATAAAGACGACAAAAAAATTAATCCAAAGGATTTCCATTGTTTAGTAATCCTTTCATTTAACTAATCAATTTTTAATACAGTTGATTTGTCAGTATTCTTTATATAAAAATACAATGCTATTCCAATGGGTGTAGCTAGAAGAGTCGTCCATTTACGTGGCGACTCAAATATAAATTTATAATTATTAATCATCATATTACTAGAGACATAGTGAATGGATTCTCTTAATCTATCTTTATAAGTCGGAGCATATCTCATTGCTGTTTTTCGAAAAAAAGAGAAGCCTTTTGGATTTTTTCGATATTGTTTAATAATATTTAAACTTGACCCATCCGCCAGATATTCTACATGACATAAAACTTCATTCATTAAGAGCAATCGACATTCCTGGTCAATCAAAATATATTTATAGCTTAGCGGACAATATTTTTCCCCATGAAATAAGGGATAGGGTGGAACTTTCTTGGTCAACTCTGTTCGATAAACTAATTTCTTATCACCTTTAACTTTATGTTTTCCATGTAAATCTGATAAAGTGGAAGCTGATAAGTGATTGGGTAGCCGGGTTCCTATAATTTTTCCATCCGGTGTTGCATCTAATCCGACTAATCCAGCATATCTATTACTGCCAAACGCTTTCCAAAATGATACGATCTTCTCAACAGCATCATCGGGCACATAATCGTCTGAATCGATACAAACATTCAATTCCGTATCAATTTTTTCATACGCTGTATTGTGCGCTCCGTGCATTCCTTGATTTTCCTGATAATAATAGCGAATCTTTACTTTATTTTCTGCTATCCAACCATCTACTATTTCTTTTGTATTATCCGTAGAGCCGTCATCAATAATTAGCCATTCAAAATCATTAGATGTCTGTCTAGTAAGACTCTCATAACATTTATGAAGGGTATATGCACGATTAAACGTAGGCGTAAAGACTGTTAGAGTTGGCTTCATCGTGATCTCCCCCATTTTTCATAATAGTGATCAAGCTATTCAGAACTAGTCTGTCAGGTCTAACATATTGATGGTAATAGTTGAAATTATTTACCATCATTTGATATCTATAGTCATCGTCCATTACTAATTTATATATTTGATTGACACATTCTTCAGGTGTTTTGAATGTGAGGTAATTTATACCATTTTGGAAATCCCCGGGTACCTCATAATGCAGTTCTTCCGTTACAATTGCTCTACTAGCGGAAACGTACTCTGCAAACTTCCAACCAATTGACTCATGTAAACCCATAGTAGCTATACAAATGGACGATTCCTTTACTTTCTTTAAATAATTATTTCTTTTCGTTACCGTTTTGTCTTCTATAACAATGTCTGTATAATGTTCATTTGAAAAATTTGATGGTGAAACACCGCCAAAGAATTGCTTTCCAAATTCTTTTCTGCATAATCTAATACATTTTGCACGAACTTCATTAATATAAACACGTTCTTCGCTTTTTGATGGTGGTATATTTAATCCTGCATCTCCTTTTGTGTCCCACAGTCTAGCCATAAAAAGAATTTTAGGATCCCTGTCCTTAATAGGTGCATTTTCAAATGATTCTACATTATAAAGACCGTTATAGTATTCACTAAACGGCAGCATACGGTAAAGCTTTTTTAACTTTTCTTTATTCGGATCGTTACCGGTCGGCACATGGGAAATGTTCCCTCTTATCGTGACCATGTAATTCAATCCAAGTGGATATATCTTATTACTGTATTTCAGCTTTGCATTATACTCCTTACTAAAACTCCTTTTGAAACAAATATCATAATCTATTAAAAGTGTATCCATAAAATTAACGTAATTCTGCCCACTTGTTAATAGATTATCGTATCCATCATTTAAGTCATATAAAACTCGTACTTCATCATTTATAATCACTTCCATCATGTTGTATGGCAGCTTATTTTTATCGTGTTTAGATAATCGTTCAATTTTTAAATCGATAATCCCTTGTCTCTTTAGCATGAGAAACCCAGCAGTTACATGGTAGAGATGAAGTGGAACTTCACCAAGTCTTATACAACATGATATTTTTTGCATTTTATTGCTCCTTCATTTTGAATCCCTAAACCCTCATTATTGTTTCTTTTAGATTGCTAATGAGAAAACTTAAATAATAATCTTGAAGTTCTATAGATGATTTTCGAATATCAAATCCGCTTTTTTGGATATACTCAACTGTATTCTTTCTTTCATGAGTGTTGTCCAAAACCTTCTTTGCCCATGCCTCTGGTGAACTTTTTAGATTTTCATACTGTATTAATCCAGCCCCAATATCAACTTCCGTCGTAATAACATCAGAGATGATACAAGGTAAACCAGCTGCTTGTGCTTCTACTAAGGTTACTGGTAATCCTTCATGTAGGGAAGGAAACAACATAACATCACATGCTTGAAGGAGCTGGTGGACATCACTTCTGACACCTAAAAAAAAGACTTTATCAACCAACCCTAACTCACTGACTTTTCTTTGAATTTCATCCTGCAGAGGACCTTCCCCTACTAATAAAAGATCAGAATAAGGATTCTTTTTTGCAATCTCAGAATAGATATCAATTAGAAAGGAATGGTTTTTCTGATGATTAAATCTTCCTACATGGCCAACAATAAAACTCTCCTCAGGAAGATTTAGCTCTTTTCTTTTCTGCTTTCTAGTTGTTTGTGAGTAGGACAATTTATCACATTCAATTCCATTTTTTAAAATCATTGCCTTACTTGCTTGGTATGAAAACAACCATTTTGCAGCAGAAGTTGAACAGGCTAATAAATGTGTTGCAGAAGCTGCAATATATTTTCCAGCATAGGATTTATATGCTCTAGCTACCGTTCCACCTTCACTACTCGTATTATGACTATGGGCAATCCTAATTTGTATCCCTGCTTTTTTAGCAGCATGGAGTACAAATCCACTCATTTTGTCCATATGTGAATGAACAATATAATAATCCTTGTTTTCTTCAAAAAATTTGTTTAATTCTTTTCTATAACGAAAGTGCCCAATATCAGAAATATAAGGAATCCTATATATCTTTCCTCCTAATTCCCTGATTTCCTCATCAAACACACCCGGCTTACATGTTAAAAAGTCAAACTGCACTTTAGAGCGGTCAATATTGCGGTATAAATTCATAAGAAGTGTTTCAGCACCGCCTCTATTCATATTGACAACAACATGCAATACTCTTAACGGATTATCCACTTCACATCCTCCCTATCTTATATATACGCCTCATAAATATGGCTCTTTTCCTCTAATATCTTATTTGTACTGTATGTCGATTGGATCATTTTTCGACCATTCGAACCTAACATCTTTTTCAATTCTATATCTTTAGCAATTAATTTCATTTTCTTCGCAAACCCTTCAGCATCATGCGGAGGAATAATCCAACCGTTTTTATGATTAACTATCAACTCCCGATGCCCCCTGTTATCCGTAGCAATAACAGGCAACCCGCAGGCCATTGCCTCCATCACATTCACCGGAAGCCCTTCACGAAGACTCGAAGCAACGGCAAGATCAGACATTTTCAATAGATTCTCAATATCATTTCTAAAACCAAGGAAATCGACCATTTTTTCAATCTCCAGTCGTTCCGCTTGTTTTTGACATTCCTCTAGTAAGGGGCCTTTACCAGCTAGTAATAATTTGGCATTTGGAACGTTATCCTTAATCCTCGCAAGAGATTCCAGCAGTAACTGCTGATTCTTATTTTGATTAAATTCCGCTGCATAAAAAAGCAAAAACTCATTCTCACTGTACCCATATTGCAGACGCAGCTGGTTTCTTTGCTCTTCTCCTATCGGTTTGAACCGCTCGGTATCAACCCCGACACCATGAACATGTTCAATTTTCACTGCGGGAAGTCGTTCTTTGGCCAGTTGATAATCTTCCGAATTAATCGTGATCAGACAGTCCGTAAAACGAGCAAGAGTCTTTTCAATTGGATAATAGAGAAGCCAATTGGCTGCAGGTGCTCCTTTACAAAAATGAAATCCGTGGGCTGTATAGATTACCTTCGTACCAGACTTTCTTGCTGCCCTTGATGCTAGGCGGGCTAGGACTCCTCCCATCGGTGTATGACAGTGTATGATTTGATATTGATGCTCATCAATTATTTTTTTCAGCTGTTGATAGGCTAGTAGATTCTTACCTTTAAACGGCGACCGTTCAATCGGAATATTGAACTTTTTATCCGTAAAAGGGAGGTCCATGTCACCAAATGCAGCAACATGGACCTCCCATCCCTGGTCTTTAAACCATTTCATATATGGCAAATGAAAACTGCTGAAATGATAGTCAACAGTCGCACATAACAATACTCTTTTCTGCATTTGGCTCATTCCATTCACCCTATTTGATGAATTCCTTTTCCACGATAGTAGAAAGATAGTTTAATAGATTTTCTCGCAAATCTTCTCTCTGCAGAGCAAATTCAAGTGTCGTCTGGATAAAGCCAAATTTCTCACCAACGTCATAACGGGTTCCTTCAAAATCATATGCATATACAGCTTCATGTTCATTTAAAGCGGCAATGGCATCGGTTAATTGAATTTCACCGCCTGCTCCTGGCTTTTGAGAACCTAATATATCAAATATACGCGGGTTTAGAATATAACGCCCCATAATGGCCAAATTGGATGGCGCATCCTCTTTCTTTGGCTTTTCAACCAGATTCCTAACACTGTGAAAACGATCGCCAATTTTATACCCGTCCACAATTCCATAACGGGAAACTTCTTCTTCATTAACCGTTTGAACACCAAGAACGGACGCATTGTATCGTTCATATTGTTCAATCATTTGCTTCAAGCACGGCTTATCAGCTTGAACAATATCGTCTCCCAATAGAACCGCAAACGGCTCATTTCCAATAAACTTTCGTGCACACCAAATGGCATGTCCTAGCCCTTTCGGTTCCTTCTGGCGAATATAATGAATATCCACCATCTTTGAGGATTTTTGCACTTCATCAAGTAATTGAAATTTCCCTTTTTCAAAGAGATTTTGCTCTAATTCAAATGAATGGTCAAAGTGATCTTCGATCGAACGTTTCCCTTTTCCGGTAACTATAATGATGTCTTCGATTCCAGATTCAATTGCTTCTTCTACAATATATTGAATCGTTGGTTTATCAACGATTGGCAGCATTTCCTTTGGCATAGCCTTTGTCGCCGGCAAAAATCGTGTACCGAGTCCGGCTGCTGGAATAATGGCTTTTCTTACTTTCTTCATTTAAACACTTCCTTTATCTTTATAGCGACAGTACTTTCTCTGATGGTTTTGAAGCCTGCTGATTTGCAAGGTTAAGTAATTTATTTCTTAAAGCTTTTCGATCTAACACTGCATAGGTAGAAATAATTTCATTAATTTCTTCTATATACAATTCAGACGTTTTGCCAATGTAAATCTTCGGAAAGACCTGCTTGTCATTCACTTCATCTTTATTCAATAGTTCCTCAAACAGCTTTTCTCCCGGTCGGATACCGGAGAATTCAATGCCGATTTCCTCTATTGAATTTCCTGACAGCTTGATTAGATTTTTAGCTAGATCGACTATTTTTACAGGCTCGCCCATATCAAGGACAAAAATCTCTCCGCCTCGCGCAAGTGCTCCAGCTTGAATCACAAGCCTTGAAGCCTCCGGAATGGTCATAAAATATCGCACCATATCCGGATGTGTTACCGTTACCGGCCCACCATTTTGAATTTGCTTTTTAAAAAGCGGGATCACGCTGCCCCTGCTTCCGAGTACGTTTCCGAAGCGGACTGCAACAAATTTGGTAGAGCTTGTCCTATCCATATGCTGAATAATCATTTCAGCGAGTCTTTTCGTTGCCCCCATTACACTGGTCGGATTAACAGCTTTGTCTGTTGAAATCATCACAAACGTGCCAACCCCGCTCCAGCTGGCGGACCGGGCAACATTCATTGTGCCGATGATATTGTTTTTTACCGCTTCCTCAGGACTACGTTCCATTAATGGAACATGCTTATGGGCAGCGGCGTGATACACTACATCAGGATGATACGTATCCATAACCAAGGTCATTTTGTCGTAATCCTGCAGGTCGGCAATCTCGGTAATAAATTCAATATTTGTGTCCCGGTATTTCTCTTTTAATTCCATTTCTATGGTATAGATGCTGTTTTCTCCATGACCAAGAAGAATTAATTTACTTGGGTGGAATTGTGTAATTTGCCGACAAATTTCCGAGCCGATTGAGCCTCCCGCACCTGTAACCAGAACCACTTTATCGGTGACATAATCGGAAATCCCTTCACTATCAAGCTTTACTTGTTCCCGTCCAAGTAAATCCTCTACTTGGACATCACGAAACTGGCTTACAGAAATTTTTCCTGTTACAATATCCTCAAGCATCGGCAAGATTTGAGTCTTGGCCGTTGTTTTAGCACATTCTTGAAAAATTTGATTGAGTTCCTTCTTTTTTAAAGATGGGATCGCAATAATGATATTCTCAATATTCAATTCCTCAACCTTTTCCTTAATACTAGGAACCTGGCCTACCACTGGAATCCCTAATATATCAAGGTTTTGTTTTCTCGAATCATCATCAATAAAGCCTACAGGGATAATATCTACTTCTTTATTTTGTAATAACTGCCTTGCAATCATCGTTCCCGCTGCACCTGCACCAATTATTAGCGTTCGTTTTTTATTTTCTGATTTGCTAATAAATGTGTCCCTTGTGACTCGCCAGCAAAAACGCGATCCTCCAATTAATAACATATGTAATGACCACGTGACCGCTAGCAGTCGGAAGAAAACCTCCCCTGCGATTAACTGCTGTACAATGGCTGCCGCGAGAATAGATAGAGTGACAACCTTGAATATGATCACTAATTCACCAATACTGGCATATTCCCATGCTTTGTTATATAAATGGTATCGGAATGAGAAAAAATGATGACTAATAATAATTGCTAAAGAACTTGCGATAACCGGCATCGTGATAACATCAAAAGTAGCATTTACTAAAAAACGGCTGAAAAAGATAACCGTAAATACAATACATGAATCGATAAATATAAATAATGACAGCCTTTTTCGATAACTCATGTTCTCTCTCCTTTTTACTCACTCCAATTTTAGATTTCGCCTCTGAATCGCATAATCAATTAATCTTCTGATCTCTTCCAGCTGCTCTTTCGTCGCATCCTGTTTGATATATCTAACGGCTTTTTTAATAGACTTTGGATAATGATCTAAATTTTTCATGATTAAAACTCCCTTCAATGGTGTTAAAGTAAAGTGCTTAAGGATATGTACTTTTTGAAAGAACACATCCTTAAGCACTTTAATCATAATATTTAGGGCATCTAACCCCTCCTCACATCATACTCTTGACGACGAACGTCTAAGGTTTCTTTCAACCCACAGCATGACCGAGTGCCTCCATTGATAACGGCAAGGAGACATCACCGTTAGTTCGAAATTATTCTTTATAACGAACAAAATAAACAAAAAAATTTGTTACATCTCATTTAAAATAACTCCTGATACGTCTCCTTTAGCAAATTCCAATGCTTTTTTCGCCTCTGCTGCGTCCTCAATTTGGGTATTGCCTTGGGACAGAACTAACAGCACGCCGTCACATTGACTGGCAAATAGCTTTGTATCTGTTAGGTCCAAAACTGGAGCAGAATCGATTATCACAATGTCGTATACTTGAGCGGCTTTTTGCAGCAGTTCTTTCATTGCTTGTGAAGCAAGTAATTCTGCCGGGTTATTCGTAAAAGTTCCACTTGATAATATATCCAATTTCCCTATTTCCGTATTTGTAACAGCTTCTTCAAATTGGGTATTCCCTGTTAGAACTTCTGTTAATCCTCCTGAATTAGGAAGTTTAAAGATTAAGTGTACGGCTGGTCTTCGTAAATTAGCATCGATTAAAAGAACTTTTTCGTCCTGCTGTGCCATCGATACAGCCAGATTAGCAGCGGTCGTTGACTTCCCTTCACCCGATTTAGGTGATGTTATCAGGATCACGGTATGTTTTTTCCCCTCTGTTACAAAATGAACATTGGTCCTAATCGTTCTGAATTCCTCACTAATTTTAGATTCAGGAAAAGTGTAGGTAATTAAATTCCGTTTCCTAGTCCTTTTTAACAGCTTAACCAATTACTCTCACCCCTTGAGCTCTGCTTCTTTTTTGCTGCGGTTCTTCTTTTTCAAGTTCTTTTTATTCATTTTTGATATTGTACCCAATACCGGAACTCCCAAGAATTCATCGACATCATCCTTGGACTTTACTGATTCATCTAATGATTCAAGGAAAAATACAAGTCCAACTCCAGCCACTACACCGAATACTAAACCAATCATGATCATTTTACTTCGATTGTCGTTGATTGGATATGGAACACTCTTCGCTTCCGAAAGAAGTTGAACATCATTAAAGTCTACGATGTTAGGGATTTCTGCTTGAAAGACTTTTGCTGTCGTATTGGCAATTTTAGCAGCCATCTCTGGGTCGGCATATGTCACGCCGATACTTACCACCTTTGATTCGTTAATACTCTGTGCGGTAATCTGCCCAGCTAACGCCTCAGGTGTTGTTTGCAGTTTAAGCTCTTTGACCACTTTTTCCATAATCGTCGGATCCTTCATGATGACTAATAGCGTCTTTTGTTCCTCTGAATCAGCATTAATGATGATTCTTGCTGAGGATTGATACAAAAGTGTAGTTGAAGCAGTACTATAAACGAATCCAATGATGGTGAAAAGAACAGTTAATACAACGACTATCCAATATCGTCTTTTGATTACCTCAAATAATTCCTTTAAATTAATTTCCTTCGCCTTTGACTTTTCCATTATTTGGTTAGTATTGATTTGCCTGTTCATTGAATCACCTTTTGTTGGTATTGAATTATTGAATTTTAATAGTTTTTTTACTATTAATCTTTTGTTCTTTGAAAAGAACGTATAATGTAAAAAAAATGCAACTATCTAATCGCAACTTTTTTACTATGTTTCTCATGTACAAAATACCTAATATTTTGTCATATATAGTAATATAATAGTTCTTTATACAGAACATGTCAATCTATTTTTGAACATTGCAATATTAACTGTTTACTAATAAAGCTTCTGACTGCTTGCCTAATAGCAGGCTAAACAACCCATTGCTGTCCAATGCTAATTGATGAAAAGAGCCATTTTGAACCACTCTGCCTTTATCCAATACAATGACCTGGTCTGCATTTCGTATTGTCGATAAACGATGGGCAATGACAATAATCGTCATTTTCCCCTTAAGCTGCTCAATCGCCTCCTGAATTTTTCTTTCGTTTTCCGTATCAAGTGCGCTTGTTGCTTCATCCAAGACAAGAATCGACGGCTTACGTAAAATGGCACGGGCAAGTACGATACGCTGTCTTTCTCCACCAGATAGTCTGATCCCTCGGTCGCCGATAAGTGTATCGAGACCATTAGGGAGTTTTTTTACGAATTCCGCAGCAGATGCAAATTCGAGTGCTCCCCATACCTCCTCATCGCTAGCATTTGGTTCGATCATCAGTAAATTATCTCGCACTGTTGCATTAAACAAAAAAGGGTCCTGTGGGACATAACTAATCGATCTTCTTAACGAGAATATATTTTCATTTGTTAGTCGTTTTCCGTCTACTAGTACTTCTCCGTCTTCAGGTTGATTTAACCCCATTAGTAAATCGATTAAAGTACTTTTTCCTGCACCGGAAGGACCTACAAATGCAGTCATGTGATTAGACGGAATTTGTACATTGATATCCTTTAGTGCATAAAAGGAATTGTGTTGATTGTAGCGAAAAGACACATTTTTACATTGTAACCCATATTTGATTTGAATAGATTCAAAATTTTTAAAACTTTCCTCACTTAACTCCTTTGCTTCCAAACATTCATTTTGCAAGTTTAGTAGAGCATGAAAGGAAGGGATTAATGATCCCAATTGTTCTAAGTTCGACTGAATTCCACTGACTTTTGGCCATATCCTAGAAAATATGATAATAACTAACATTAATTGGGCTGTCTGCGCTTGAAACATTTTTATGGAGAAGAATACAAATCCTGCAATTAAAAAAGCAGAAACTATTTTATTTATTAATTTTGAGAATGAATTCAATCTAATCAATTCAATTACGTTTTGCTCCATTTTCATGCTTAGGGACTGGATCCAATCCAAATGAATGAGCTCTAACGAATTACTTTTAATATCCTTAATCCCATTAAAATGATCTGTTATACCTGCTAAATAAGCCTTTGATAATTCCACATTTTGATTTCCAATTTCACTTGATTTGCGAATAAATGTTTTAGAAAAGAATATAAGTGCCAGTCCAAATAGGAGAACAGCTATAGTCATTTTTGCTGAAAGCCAAAATGCTAAACCAATTTGTATGAAAGTAAAGACAAGAGATGTCATAAACTGAAGAAACATATACGTTCCACCAGCGACACGTGATAATTCTGTTGTCATAGAATTAATGATATCGGTTTTCCTCTTTTTTAAAAAAAATCCCCAGTTTGCTTGAATCAAATTCTTATATGTTTCATCTCGTAAATGCCGAATAAAACTTTGTTGAATCTTACCGTTTAATATGATTTGATAACGTTGAAAAAGAGCATGACAAATCATGAGTATTACATAGAGACCCAAAATGAATGACAAACTGAGATTTTCAGGGATTCCATTGAATAGATGATTAATCGCTGATAACGGTGAATCGTCTTCTAAGCGAACATCCATCATACCCGAAAAGCTTAGCAAAGGAACCAAAAGAAAAATTCCAACACCCTCAAATAGACTAATTAATACCATTCCAAAGAGGTTAAAGTATAAAGTTTTTCCTGCAAAAGTATGAATTCTCTTTATAAAATACAAAATACTTCTCATTCCACTTCCTCCTATGACAACGCACGCTTTATACTTTTTCGCCAGGCCCAAAGGAAGGGTCTTAATGGAAAATATAAAAATTGCAGGTTTTTTGGTAATGGCAATACTTCCGTATCTTCAGGATAGGGATATAAAAAACTCATAATAAAGAAAAACCTTTGGCGCTTAGACATTAAGGAAAACAAATGACGTTTATGATACATAGCCACATTCTCGGGAACAGGATCTGTATGTAAATTCACCATTTCTTCCAAATAAAATATTGCCGCTTGGGCTAAACGCTCAGACTGATTTACTGATAATAATTGATTCGTTTCTGCAACTATAGGGGTCTTTAGCAGCTGTGATGCTAAAATAAGTGCCTGACCGCCAACATGAGGATACTGATACTTCATTAATAGTTGATAGAGTTTTGACCAATCAAGTTCTTGTTGCACAATCTGATGAATATCTACTAACCAACGCAGACGTGACCATCCATGTCTGGCACCATGTGTAACTAGATATAAAAACAAATCCTCTTTTCCTAAAAAATAAACAGGTGAACTCGTTAAAGAACTGACTCTTTTTCGTTCCCAAAGATCATGAAAGGCAGGCTCCTGTGAAGGACCCGGATTAAGTCTCCAATGAACTTCAAGCTTTACTTTCCTTTGAGGATGAAAAAAAGTAATATGATGATGCCTCCACTTCCAATCGTTTAATACCTTTGAAAAATAATCATCCTTCACATAACCAAGTTTTATGAGAAGGTCTTCCGCCAGATCTAAGTCATGAAGCGGGATAAGAAAATCTAAATCACTTGAAGTACGAAGAGAAATATCCCCATATAAATCGTATGCAATAACCGGTCCCTTTAAAAAAATGGTCCGAATCCCATTCTCGAGAAATAATCGGCTTACCTGCTCCATTTCTCCGCTTAAAGCAAGCATTTGAAACGTATTTATTTTATATTTTTGTTGCAGCTTATTTCTAACATCTTCTGGTATTAAGATTGGATCCATTTGCTTTATTTTTTGATAAACAACCGAATATACACGATGATGCATCGCTAATTCCAGAAATTTATCCCAATCAATATCTGCAAACCATTCTTTTTCCATCCCTTTTAGATCATCAACGGTTTTACAATTCATAATTTCTAGCTGCAATTTCAGTTCTCTCGGTACTTTATCTAAGTTAAGACTATAGCCGTTAGCCATCCTATTCACCTTCAACATTATTTTTGCCGATTCTTTTAGCAAATTTACTAACGACAGTAAACCTCTCCATTACCTCTGCGCCAGTAATATAAAAAGGACCGCTCCGAAGCCAGGCATGTGCGATCAACTTCCCTTGTTCATCTTTGGCAGTTCCTAAATAGAGAGTACTTTCTATTTGACGTCTCTCCAGCATTTTCATAGCAGCTATTGCTTTTACAAGGCATTGGCTTTCCCAAAAGGTGTAGCGGCTCATGATATGGATAGCTTCTGAAATCTTTCTTACTACGACTCTATTAGATTCGTTAACATTTATGGGTGTTTCATTCATAAAAACCCCTAATGTAGGAGCTACTTTAGAAAATGGAACAGCTTTTAGAATACGGGCCCATGCCAAATAAAAAAAAGCCTCTATTAACATACTTTTTGTCTTTTTATCCAAAGCAAAAAAAGTATTCATCTTCTTAAGCACTTTCATATGATTTTTCCCTACTTTTTTATGTTCTTACACAAGTTCAATTAATTTCTCCTCCAACAGTTGCTCTAAAAAGGAAAATACTTGCTGCTCACATTCGGCTTTTTCAACATCATATATATTTATTAATGAAATTACCAATTGATTAATGGTAATTGACTCGGCCATAAGATCCCAAATATTCCCTCCCACATCACCAAAATTATAATATTTTCCGCTCTCTACACTTAACATTACTTTTTCCTCACCCATATTACTCACAATATTCCCCTTAACTTGTCTAACAGATTGTTGAAGGGAAAGAGATTTACTTTTAATCATCTATTCTTCTCCTTTATTTATGGTAGTTAGTATTTTAGAAACTAGCTGTGATGCGCTGAAGCCTGAATTCGGACGCTGCAATTGATACATATCTATTTGCTTTAAAATTTTAGCTGAAGTTTGAAAGTGCCAATCCATTAATCCTGATCTTTGAATAAAGAAATTACGATAAGTATGATAGTAAAATGTATAAAACCGTTTAAGGTTTTCAATTGTGCGAATGGAAATATCCTCTGAGTCTGTTTTTACAAGTTCAACAACGCCTGCTAAGGGTAAAGGATCCGTGATGAAATTAGAGGAAACGGGTACACAAAATTTGTTTTCTCTTCCTAATAAAGATTTATAGTCGTCTGTTTTTATTCCAAAACTGTTTAGACTATCCCGCCATAATTTTTGCTGAGGATAGGAAGGTGTTACATAGGGAATGTCATCTTTTAAAGAAACAGCGATTACATCATCCGTTAAAAGACGAAATCCTCTTTCTATAAAAGCTAAAGCAAGGGTCGATTTGCCTGCACCTGAATCCCCAACAATCGCATAGGCTTTCCCATTAATAGCAATGGCACTACCGTGTAATGGCAATACTTTTCTCTGCATTAATACTGCTCCCATGCATGTCCCTAAGATGATAATTCCTGCAGTATCTTCATCGTATTCTTTTAAAGGTGAAACAGATATTCTTTTCCCATCTTGAACTGCAAAAATAGCAATATCCCAGAATTTATACATCATTAAATTTTCTTGAATGACAAAAACATTGTCTTTTTCTACTAACTCAATCCACTTCTTTGTTAAATCTTTTTTTGTTATGACAATGTCTATATTAGAATCTACTTCTAAACCTAACTGAGGTAATTGTGGTAGAGGAATTTCACTCATTATAGAAAAGCCAAATGCTTTATAAATATTTGTATTATCAACTTTTATCATTTATTTCACTCCACATTTACCTTTGATTCAAATAGCCCTATTTTTGGTAAAGGGCTATTTGATCATTTGGTAAATAAAATTAGCTCATCTGTGCTTCTGACATTGTGCCATCACCATTGTCATGAAGATTAGACAAGTGTTCAGTCCATGCTCCATCATGACTTGTTCCTTTTAGATTCCACATTGTCTTGTTAATATCCAAAACTTCTAATGTTGGTTTTTGCCATGCTTTTTTCATCGTCTCACCTCCTTTCAAAGAAATTTATTAATAAGATAACGATATAGAATGATGCTTCTTATTAATATTTTATAATCTTCATTTGTAATATTCTCTCGAATAGGACCTTCTTTACTTCTGGCTAAGGCAGAAGTAATTTCATAGCCATTAATGTATTCTAATATCCTATTATCTTCACTAAGTTGGTTAACCTCATCTATAAATTTGTCCCAATGCGGAACCATACGATGAATCCAGTCAGCTGCCTGAATCCCTCGAACTTTTTGATTCAATCTAATTTCATCAGGCAGTATGTTCTCGGTAGATCTACGGATGAGCGCACGATCAATCCCATTCATAACATATTGTTCATCAGGGACAGTGAAACAAAAACGAACCACTCTTAAGTCATTAGTAGGATCACGCTTCCAAATCTTATACTTTAGTGATAACTTTGAATAAAGCGTGTTACTTGCGTTAGTAGGAAAAACATTCTCATATGTCCATCTTCTTTGCTCGTTTAAATCTGTTGCAGACACCCATCCAGATTGATCTATTCCATTGTGCTTGAGTTTTTCAAATACCCCTGTTCTTTGAGCAAAATCTTCATTAATCATTTTTGGAAATGTTTCAATTTGTTCACCAGAAACCAATCTATCGATAAATGGAAATGCAATCCTCGTGAGTATAGGGAGATTCCGTAATCTTGCACCGCCAGCCTTTCTGCTATACTGATTTAATTCATGCAATAGTCGGAACCATTTTAGTTTTTTTAAAAGATTGGCATAATAGTAAAGAGCATTTCCCCACGAAATTGATGCATTACCAAAATCCCCATTAAGCAAAACCCCTATATTTTCAACAGATGCTTCCTCAAATGTTCCTTTTAGCCAAAAAGAGTTTTCGATAAACTTATAAGGCATTTCATTTACATCAAGCATTTCATCTATTTCTGTATATGAACTGACCCCTTCAAAATCACAATAATGATCGGCTATTCCCCCAACGTATTCTACCGTCTTTTTAATAAAGGGCCTTTCATCAGGCATTAACCGTTTGGAAGTAAAATCAACAAAATCCTTCGGAGGTATATAACTATACGTATGTAATTGTTTGTTTTCCTTTTTCAATTCTTTAGCAGCAAAGCCAACAACTGCACCAGAATCTAAACCGCCGCTTAAGTGCGAACCCACATTTCGGAATGTTCGTAACTTGGAGTTAACTGACTTCTGAAAAACCTCCTGGAACGCCTCTACATACTCTTCGTCATTCTTTAGTTTTAATTTCTTTTCAGTATAAAAATGACCATATCTGCTAGTATTTAAATTATTTTTTGTTATTGTTACTGAATGAAATGGCTGTACTTGATGGATGTTAAGATATGGAGTCATCTGGGCATCTACTGTATCGATCATTCCTGTAATAGCTAGAAATTCAGCAAGCCACTCTTCATTTAATTTCTTTTCAATATATGGCAAGGTTAACAAAGGCTCGATTGTTGTACAAAAAGCAAACCGTTGATGATCTCTATAATAATAAAGAGTTCGGTACCCTGATGGATCCCGTCCGCCTACCAACTTCTGCTCCCTCTCATCCCAAATCATAAAAGCAAAATCCCCAACCAAATACTTCGGAGCCTCTTCCCCCCATTTATAGTAAGCAAGCAGAATCAACTGACTATCTGGCATCGTCTTCCTTTTATCCCTGCTGACTTGAAGCATTTCAAATAGTTCCTCACGATTATCGATGATGGCATCGGCTGTGATTGTGCACTGTCTTTCAGAGTCATAGAATGGCAGAGGTTCACCGATGGATTCAGGTGTGATCCATTGAGCATGACATCCGAAGAAAGCATGACCGTTCCTCCAGACCCGAATATCGTCTGCAGGAAATTTTTCTAACGTTTGCATCATGCTACTAGTTTCTTCTATTGATATAGACTCTTTGTTGAAGTTAATTATTCCTGCAATCGCGCTCATTGGTTCCTCCATATTTTGACATGCTATGACTCTAATCGATGTTTTTTATGTAATTATTCTTAAATCTAGTTGACTTTTTATATTCAAAACTTCAAAATAAGACATATATTAAATATCAAACATTTTGTTCTCTATAAAGAACATAAATCATATATCTAAAATAACAGAGCTTTTTACCACTGTCAACATAATCTTACAAAAAGTTCAGACTTTTTTACCGATCTTTTAGTCATAGAAGTCAAATCTATCATTTGCTGCGGATTCCTTTTTCAGCTTTTATGATTAAAAAAGACCTAGGAAAACCGCAAAAAACCCGTTAACAATAAATGTTTACGAGTTTTTTAAAGGTACATGCTTCTTAACTACTACTCTATTGAAATAACAGACAGTTTGTCACATTAACCTGGATGATGCAGCCTCTATAAAGTTAGAAATCAAACTTCTGCACAAACTGACAGCCTTCACATGCCCTGCCAATTTGTTTACCGGTCACTGGATCCGTATAGTAGACTTCATCATATCCACAAATCTCACATTCCATCGCATGCAATATTTTTCTTGCCCCTAGCAACGCGTTCAAAAGATACTCAAAATCCATTTCCTTCACCTCTTCGAACCGTTTTCTTTTACTCTATCAAAGATGAATTACGAAGGAAGACGAAACTTGTATGTGCCATTTAAAAAATTAACTACAGCATATTTATCTGAATCTACAATATTTTTATCAAAACTAGTTGTTCTTGGAATTGAGTTGCAGCGGATGATCTATTTTTACAACGACTATAATTCAATTATGATGGTTCTTTTTATAAAAAATCCAAAAGACGTCCAATTAAAATAACCCTATAGCACAACTATCGCTACAAAGCTTCATCTAAAATCAAACTTCAACTAACTCCCGCTCAACCAGCGACACCTCAGGCTCAACCTTACTCAACTTATGCATCGCAATATAACCGCAGTGCGAGCACATCGTGATGGCCGCTGTCATATGGGGGGCCGTTTATTATTTTTATATCATCAAATTCAAGTGGTTCAGGATGCAGTGTGATGTGAGCAAAGCCGTCTTATCCCTCAAATGATCTGTGCTTGCAGCGCGGGCATGGTTCGAATGCACCTAATTTTCCTAATCCGGCGTAGATACTCTCTTTCACTTGCTATTCCTCCTTCACATATGTTACGAATATTTTATCATATTGAAAAATTCTATATTTAATAAAATGGAGATTGTTGCGAAAATAGACATAACATTTTGATAGGATAGAGTGTTACAGTGAGAATACTAACGAAAAGGAGCTGCTATTTATGAATATGAATGCAACGGATCAAGTCCGCTTAACTGGAAAAACAGCCATTATTACAGGGGCCAACAGTGGAATTGGGCTTGAAGCAGCGAAGGATCTTGCCCTTAGGGGTGCTCGGGTGATTATGGCCGTGAGAAACGAAGCAAAGGGTGCAGCCGCAAGAGAAATAATTTTACAGGAGCAACCTCAAGCAAATGTGGAGATTAGGCGGATTGACTTGGCAGACCTCGCGAGTATTCGGACGTTCGCTGAAAAGATCAAAAGTGAGTTGAATTCCCTCGACCTGCTAATCAATAATGCAGGAGTGATGATGCCGCCTCATTCCAAAACAAAGGATGGCTTTGAATTGCAATTCGGCAGTAACCATCTCGGCCATTTTGCCTTAACGGGTCAGCTGCTTCCTTTGCTTAAAAATACACCTGGTTCACGCGTGGTTACAATCAGCAGTCTCGCCCACAAAGGGGCAAAGATACTTTTCGACAACCTAGATGGATCAAAGGGGTATAAGAAGTTTCAATTTTACGGACAAAGCAAGCTGGCGAATCTAATGTTTGCTAAGGAATTGGATAAACGATTGAAAGAGAACCGCCTGGAGGCCATCAGCCTTGCCTGCCATCCCGGCATTTCTTCCACCAATCTGTTCAAGTTTGGAAAAAAAGATGCGCCAAACTTTTTGAAAAGCTTTGCCGGTAGGTTATTGCAGCCAGCTTCAATGGGTGCACTCCCAACCATCTATGCAGCAACCTCTCCATCATTAAAAGGCGGCGAATACATAGGACCAGACGGCAAAAGCCGCCGCAAAGGATACCCTGCTCTAGACACTCCTCATCCAGTTGCAAATGATGAGGATGTTATAAAGAACTTGTGGGAGGTTTCGGAGAAGTTAACTGGGGTTGTATTTGATTTTTCATAGGAAGCAAAGGGACGGTTCTCTTGCTTCCAAAAGGATGAATGCTAGTTTTCAATTTTACAAGTGGATTGATTTTCATTCATAAAAAAACCGCCAGCCTATGTCAAGTACGATCCCTGTACCCACATAGACTGGCGTTTTTTTAAACTTTATCAAGAAAATGACCCCAACAGAACTGCCTCTCAATTAATATCTATCTTCACTCATTGAATAATAGTTTTCGATTAAGTGATAAGCCGCATTTGTAATCGCTTCTGGCAAACTAGCACCGGTTCCGACCGTATCATCAAATTGCACCTCTGAAACCCCGTCAGTATGATACAATATGGATATACAACAGAATATTTTTTATAGCTACAAAAAAGTGATTTTTCAAACAAAATAGCAAAAGAACCGCCCCTCTGCTTCCGAGACAGTTCTTTTGCTCTTTAGTTTATTTCGTTTTGTTTGATAGCCTGATATTTGGTGATATACTCGTCGAGGGTTTGGCTTAATGCGATGGTTTTCATGCTAGCAAGTCCTTCTTGCATGCCAGCTTTGATCATTTTTTCCCGAATTGCATCAATCGCGTTGATTAGGTCATTTTTTTCATCATGAATGGACTTAACTAACATGAACACTGGCCCCTTTTAAGATTATAGTAAAAGCTTCTCTAATATATATATATGTATATCTGAATAATCTATTCTTTCGTTTCTACTAAATTATCATAAAATAGCTTCGAATGAAGGCGAATCTTGTATGCAAAAGAAATAAAAATCACAACATTTACTGTAACATATCTACAAAATTCTTCAATTTTCGTCATAAGCATCGTAATTATGTTGGTAAATCCATTCAAAAACTACCAAAAATGTCACCAAAAGTGTCAGACACAAAAAAAAGACAAATGGGTCACATTTGTCTTTTTACGATGCCTGACACCTGGTTATCAAGCTACAGCTTTGAGGCTAGCTCTTTCTTTTTTGCCGTGAAGCAAGAAGTAGAGAGCAGTGGATACCAAAACGATAATACCTAAAACCTGGTACAACGTACTGTAACTCGTATATGGAATGAAGAATCCTAGCACATAAGGGCCAAATCCAAGTCCTGCGTCTAGAAAAATAAAGAAAGTCGAAGTTGCCAGCCCCATGCGATGGGAAGGAGTCAGCTTCACAGCGATCGCCTGCGTGCATGACTGCATGTTGCCAAATCCAAGACCAATCAGGATACCCGATAGAAGCAACGTCAGGCTGTTATGAGCTGAGCCTAAAAGCAGCAAACCAGCGGTAAAAAGAATAAAAGCTGGGTACATGATAAAGTTTGCCCCTTTTATATCCATTAAGCGGCCTGTGAATGGACGGGAAAGCAAGACCGCAACGGAATAGACAAGAAAGAAGAAACTTGCTGCACTGACTAGATCCATTTCAACAGCATAGAAATTGATAAATGATAGAACACTAGAGTAACAGAAAGCGACAACAAGCGTAATCAGGGCAATCGGAATAGCTTTCGGCTCGATGAAATTGGAAAGTTTGAAGCCTTTTGATTCGGATGTCTTTGCTATGGTCTCCAAGGCCGGAACTTTGACAAAGAACGAGGTAATCAAACTAATGATGCCCAAAACTAGACAAAGACTAAAAATCACTTGAACACTTGTGTGCTGGCTCATATACAGCCCAATGAACGGCCCGATAGCTGTCGCCAATGTAGCACTCATGCTGAAATAGCCGATCCCTTCTCCCTTTCGCTCTGCTGGGATAATCTGCGCCACAATTGTTCCTGTTGCAGTACTCGCAACCCCCAGCGTAATCCCGTGCAATAAACGGGTAATAAGCAGGAAGGTAATACCTATTTGGATAAAATATAGAGTCGTTGCTAATATGTAAAGAATTAATCCAATGATTAGCATACGTTTACGTCCAATTACATCAATGATGCGTCCGACTAACAAGCGGCCAATTAGAGCCCCTACAATAAAAATCCCTGTTACAAGACCGGCCTCACTTGTTGATGCGTGATATTCATTTACTGCATAAATGCCGATAATTACAATTAATAAATAGAACACCAATGTTAACAAAAAGTTGGCGCCCGAAACGATGATAAAATCCTTCGTCCATAATTTCGGTTTATTCACTTTTTCTCTCCTCTCGCTTCATAATATTTTCCTGAATTTTAGGAAGGGTTTCGAACGTAATCATTTGCTCTTCAGCAGTGATCCCCTCCATTACCTGATGTTCCAAATCAGTTATTTTTGTGCGAATTTCCTTGTAGATCTTTTCCCCTAATTCTGTTAACTGTATCACTTTTTCCCGCCGGTCCTTACCAGGAATTTGCTTCACGATCTGCAGCTCTTCCAAACGGTGAACCCTTCTTGTGATTGTCGGCTTTTCAACATTATAGTAGCTGGAAATATCTACTAGTGTTGAAGGCCCGTTATTTTTAATATACAAAATAACCTGCCATAAAGAATAAGAAAGCTGATAAGAACTCATTAATTCATTCAATGTCGTGATTAGCGGGCGGTACAGTCTTAAATAACTCTGAAAAAATCCCTGCAATACTTTCGCTCCTTTCTACGAATACAGTTACTATGGGTAACTATTAGCTATAGTAACTATAAGCAGTTTTTAAGTTAATGTCAATGGTAATATGATTAATATGGTTTGAAATGAATATCCCTTTATAGTCTTTTCAATGTTTATAATCCCATTGATAACCTATGTGTTTGGGATGGAGAATATGAAAAACGAGCCAGGAATCAACCATAGCTCGTTTTGTATTATTGCTTTCGCGATTGAATCAGCTCAATCAACTCAGGATTAAATCCCTTCACAGCACGATCTCCCACGACAGTAACCGGCACACCCAAGAAGCCATATTTCTCCACTTCTCTCTTATGCTCCTCACTAGTCGTGATATCCCTAACCTCAAAAGGAACCCCCTCCGCAGTCAACATCTGCTTCACCACACTGCACTCCACACAATCATCCATCGAATACACAATAACAGGCTTATCCATCATTTCATCCTTTCCGAAGCACGGGGACGGTTCTCTTGCTTCCTACTCGTTCATTTCATTCGTCCACTGGATCCTGACCGGAAGCATAACAAAAGATCCCTTGCTTCAGGTATTAACTTGCACCTTTCTCCAACTATACCACTGTTTATTTACAATTCACCAACAAAAAGGAAGCAGGAGAACCGTCCCTCCGCGTCTAAAGTGAAGTAAAAAAAGCCCTTTGAAGGGCTTTTTTACTTCCAGATAACGGAACCAATAATAACTTCATTGGTGAATCAAAAAAATTTTTAGCAACATCCGCCATAGCCACCAAAGAAGCTAGCTCCAATAATAATCAACAAAATAAACAAAACAATAAGTAAAGCAAATCCACCGCCGTAGCCTGCACCTGCACCTGCGCCCATACTCTCCCCCTCCTTTCTCTAATCCCTAAATAAGATATGTTAAACGAAAAAAAGTGTATGGGCTTGTTTACTTGAAGTGAATATATACCCGCAACAATCAATATCCGATAGCATCGGCCTGAAACTCATGACTTTTCGCTTGAGAGAGGTTTATTCAGCATATTTCATTTCATTTACTTCCTGTATTCTCCAACCCGTTCCATCAAATGTAAGCTTTGACACACTGCCATTTTTAACAATTTCTCCTGACACTTTATTTGCATCAATTTTTTCAAGAATGGCGTTAATGGTAATACCATGGGAAACAACTAAAATATCGCCACCGCCATTTTGATAGGCCTGTTCCGCAATTTCTTTAAATCCTTTGTATGCCCGGTCTGTTAATTCTTGATAACTCTCTGCTTCACCTGATTTATCCAAACATGAAAGGGTATTGATTAACACTTTATATGGATTGTCACTTTTTTTGAAGAACTCCCCTTCATTTCCCATTTGCATATGATCGGCTGCCAGCCTCCAAAGGACACTCATTTTCTCTCCCTCAAATTCCCCGAAATAAACCTCGCGTATTCCTTTGTTTTCGATAGGCTGCAACCCCTTTGCCTTGGTGTGATTTTCCGTTAAAATCAGTTTTGCCGTTTGAATGGCTCTACCACTATCACTCGAATAAGCTGCAACAAAAGATACGTCTGCTAACCCTCTACCCACTCCTATGACCAAATCTTCACCAGAAGGGGTGAGAGGTCCATCAGCCCAACCTTGAGCACGATCATTTTGATTCAAAATCGTTTTCCCATGGCGAACAAGATATATGGTTACGGTTCCAGGTTCATTTTGATTTACTACCTCTTTATTATTTATCGTTACATTCTCTGCATAAATTGGATTTATGAAGGTTGTTAAGCAAATAATAATAACAAACATAAAAGCAATAAAAAGCCTATTTTTCACCTTTCCATTACAACTCCTTTTGATAGAACAAAACGAAATTAAGTATGATATAAGGTATAGTTTGTTCATATTCAATAGAGTTATCCGTAATGGAATTCTTCTCTTTCGAAGCAAAGGGACGGTTCTCTTGCTTCCTCTTGAAAATAGAAGTATTGAACCGTCCCCCTGCTTTTATAAGAACCCCTGCTTTTATCTTTCCTTACTTTCACCTACAAATTGATTCTTTCCTGCACCCATTCCGACAATAAAGATCAGCACGGACACAGCTACTAACAAGAGGAGCGGAGTGGTCCAGCTATTCGTAGCATCGTGCAGATAACCAAACAGGGTTGGGCCCGTTGAAGCAAGCAAATAACCGACGGCTTGAGCCATTCCTGACAATTCAGCTGCTTGCTGTGCATTCCTGGTACGAAGGCCGAAGAAGATCATCGCCAATCCAAAGGAAAATCCTGCCCCAATTCCAAGAATGATAATCCACAAGAGGGTCAAATTCTTGCTGCCATACAGTAAGCCAATGTTTCCAATGAAAAGACTTAAGGCCGTAATGGCCACTAATAAACGTTGGTTAGACATACGACCAGCAAGAATTGGTGCGACAAATGTTACCGGCAGGACGGTGATTTGCATGATTGAAAG
This sequence comes from Niallia oryzisoli, assembly GCF_036670025.1. NCBI lineage: Bacteria > Bacillati > Bacillota > Bacilli > Caryophanales > Bacillaceae > Niallia > Niallia oryzisoli. The sequence goes on from NZ_CP137640.1 coordinate 5,538,391, forward strand.
CAGCCAGCCGGCTTGGTCTGCGCTCAAGCCTTGTTCTTTTAGCAGCTCTGGCAGCCATGTAACCAGCACGTAAAACACCATCGATTGCAGTCCCATATACAATGTGACCTGCCAAGCAAGCGGGGATCGCCATAGATTCACATGCTGCTCAGCAGTTTGGTGAGAAACAACCGGTGCAAGGCCCGTTCGCCGTTTCATTTGCGGCAGCCAGAATAGAATCGATACGAAGCTCAAAATCCCCCATAATCCTAAAGCCCCCTGCCAGCCATACCCAAATCCAATTGCAACGGGAACACTGATCCCGGACGCGATGGCGCCAAATAAATTCATCGAAATCGAATAAACCCCTGTCATGACGCCGATTTTTTCAGGAAATTCCCGTTTGATCAGACTTGGCAGCAATACATTACCAGCAGCGATGGCCAATCCAAGGACCGCCGTACCGATATATAACGTGGCTACACCGGATATGGAGCGGAGCCCTATCCCGATAGATAGAAAAATAATCGCTACCATTAGTACCCCTTCAGCGCCAAATCTTCGCGCTAACTTTGGAACAAAAGGAGAGAAAAAGGCAAAAGCAAGCAATGGTACCGTGGTGATCATCCCTGCTAATGTGTTCGAAATATGCAGATGATCGCGGATGAGATCAACTAAAGGCCCGACCGAGGTCAAGGGAGCCCGTAGATTAATAGCGATAAAAATAATGCCTACTAGAATCACCCAAGCAGCCTGCGGCTTGGACACTACTTTCGGCTCTTTTTTTATTTGATTGACGACATTCATGCGTTCCCCTCTCTTTGTTAGTAAGTTAAAAATTTTCAGATAAGTATTGGTAAAAAATAAAAGGCTGCGGCGCCTTCCTTGTAGAATTTATTTTACCTTGTTTTTCGTTCATTTAATAGAGAATCGCTCAGAGAAATGAGGGGTATTCAATTGATGCATTTGAAAACCTTGGTGTGAAGCCTCTTCCAGAAATCGATCATTGTGGCTAAAATAAAGGAGACAGAACAATCTGAAAGGAAGCTGACTCTATTATGGAAAAAATCATGTTTATTGAAACTGGGATGGGAATTGACGTACACGGTCAGGATATTACGAAAGCAGCTGTTCGTGCCGTTCAAAATGCGATTCATTTTAATTCAATGCCGGGACTTCGCTCAGTCCTGCCCGGGAACAGCTTGGACAATATGAAGGTGAATGTCAAATTAGCGGTTCCATGCGATAAAGAGAAACTAGACTCTGAGGTTGTAAAAGAAGCTTTGCCATATGGACAAGTCACGATTGAAGTGATGGATGGCGGTATGATGACAACAAGCGGAGTGGTCATCGAGGAAAAAGGAGATAAGAATGATCTAATGTATATTGTTGTCGCTTCGGTTGAGGTTGGGTATTAAGGGATTACATAGTGGGCATGGGTAAAAGTTGTTTGTTACCATGCCCCTTTTTCATTCAGCAGGCAATTTGTGCAAAAAGCCAGCCACTCAAACAACTTCAAAGATTGGAAGCAACTTTCCACCGTCAAAACGGAAGCAACAGAACCGTCCCTCTGCTTCTTAATTCAAATATTCAATAATATAATGTTCCTTATCCAGAACATTTAATTTCATAAATGATATTGTAATAATAGAAACAATTAAAAAAATGAATTGGGGGATTATTGTGATGAAAAAGAAGATTTTTGTCATTCTTGCTTCTCTGTCCATTGCTTTGTCAATCGTTTTATCGTTAGTATCACCAACATCCGCTGCAGCATCATGTCCGGACGAGGGTGTTTTTACTCTTACAAGTGACAGTCAGGGTAACAAGCTTTTTAACGGTTCCCATAAAACGTTTACGGTTACACTGACAAACCCAATCTTCGGTACACCGGTTCCATATGAAACAATAAATGTAACCTTTTTAGAGAACATTAATATTGCCCCAGGTACGCAAAAAAAGGGATACGTTATTAACAGCTCTAATCAATCAGTTACCCCTTACCAAGCAACAGATGGCACAGAAAACGTTGTTACGATCAAAACAAACGAGGCTGGAATAGCAACCTTTACAATTACCGGTGAAAATACTACGGTTACTCCACTTGTATTCTTGGATAGAGGCAGTAAGGCATGGGATTCTAATCCTGATGACAACTCTGTTTATGTCTATGTTTCAGATTACCGTTTTGATGAAGCAACCGAACATTGCGCAAAGGCGAATCCGGTTACTTTTTACCAATTCATGGCGAACCCAAGGGATTATAAATTAATGGACCCTCGTTTAAAAATTTTACCTTATCCATATTACAATGTTGATCCAATCATTATTCCTCATTAATATGGCTTACAAATAGCACATTTTTATAAACCGCTAGAGATGCTAGCGGTTTTTTCTTGGGTCGAAGGGACAGGCACCGTGACCCAGGGTCACGGTGCCTGTCCCTTCGACCCATTAATCGATCATTTATAAAAACTGTTATACAGGTAGACAGCAAGCTGAATTTTCAAGTAATACTCATAATTGTCAAAATCCACTCTTAATATTTCCTCTATTTTTTTATGCAATGATATAGTGTATTTGGGTGAATTTGAAACCCTTTGGCTGTAACCGCCATGGAGCCATTATTATGGACGTAACTAATAAGGTACATAACAGGATAGAACATCATAATCAGAAATAGATACATAAGCTGGCTTTGTTTTCGTACGAAAAAGAACAAATAGGTCCGCAATTACTTTTTCAAAGGTAGAATGATCAACAGGATAACACTTGCCCTCAATGTAATCCGCATAAAAAATCGTCTTTTCCATTAAATGATTCATTTCTATAATGATGGATTTCAACCCCTGTTTTCTATCGATAACCGTGTCAGATGGTTATGTATTTCAGTCCTCTGCAGCAAAAGCCCATTTGTCACTTCAAGCTTAGTTAATAAATAAGTGACTTACCTAGATTTTTCTGAACATCTTCGTGAAGCTGGGCATTATGAATCCCAACAGCAACTTGAGAAGCAAAACTCTGAAGCAGCAAAAGATCTTTCACCAGGCATCTCTTCCCTATCAAAGCGATGAAGAGTCATCACACCAATTCGTTTATCCCCAAACATAGTAGGTACAGACAAAAGAGATTTAATTGTTCTTTCGGACGCACCTGCAGCGTGTAAGATAGTGTAATTATCCTCACTTAAACCTTCCATACTGTCATAAATCTCTTTCGTCGTTCCAATCAATCGAACACAGCCGTCTCTATAGACTTTCCCAACAATGGACTCGCCGACATTTACTCTAAAGGAACGTATTTGCTCATTAAATCCGACGTATGACTTGATGATTAACTTCTTTGAATGCTCTTCGAAAAGTTGGATGAACCCAGCGTCTTCTTATGAAATCAAACAAAAGGTATTGTTAAAAGCAAGATATTAAAGTACACATTATCTAAAATTTCAAATAATTTTATTGTTATGAAACATTTTTTCGTTCTTGTCCATATGATAAAAATACTTTTGATAGATGGTAATGAGTTTATCTAATTTTTGACTAAAGTAAATGGTCCTGTGACTATTCAAACCAGTAGCTGCAGCAGATTGGATCATTTCATTTCTCAAATGGTTGATCCTATGTTCTAATCTATCTATTTCTGTATAATTCTTATGAATTCTCATAGTCACCATTCCATTCTTTTTTAACTGTCAATCTATAACATAAATAATGATTTCATTATTTTTTGACTTCTTATTGGGTTTTCAATGACTTTATTATTTTTTAACAGCTCTATCATCCTTGTATCAATTTAATGTTCAAATTCCCGGCTTGTAGTCAACCTGTGCGGAAAATTCGCCGATTCTTTCGATGTGAATGCGTACAGTATCATCTTTTGTAATAGAAGCGACACGCCTTCAAGTATACCAGCTGTAATAATATCTCCCGGTAACAGTGTCATGACATTGGATGCCTCCTCAAAGAATTTATAGCAATCGTAAATGAGATCACTTGTATTGGCGGATTGTCTAATTTCAACGTTAACCCATAGATTCATTTGCAGTTGATTGGGATTCTCCATTTCGTCCCCTGTTACAATCCATGGACCGATTAGTGTAAAGATTTCGAATGATTTACGCCACGGTCTATGTGTACGTATCAATTCGCAAACCTTGATCATTCAGCACTGAACTTTCCTTATAATCCTGTTATTGGTCGGGAATAAACTAAGGGGAAGAAACTTCTCGGCTGTGCTTGAAGTACATTTTCTTCTACTTCCTCTAAGCTCAACTTGATGCTCGTCTTTAAGATCCAGCACGCCTTGGATAAAGCAGTGCGTACCAACCTGAAAAAGTCTAAAGTTTTTATGCAATGATAATAATATTTTATATTCTAAAAGCCTCTGCTCAAGCAGGAAATAAATCAGTTGTTAAGCTTTTTTTGAAGCATCGTTTCATAATTTTGCCCCATTACAGAACTAACCGGAAGTCCACTTCTAATTGCCGTTGCCATCCTTTCTTCTTTTTCCATGATTTTTTTCGCTTCTTCAATTATCATTTCTGCTTTGGAACATGGAAGAAATACGATTCCGCTTGCATCAGCTAAAACTAGATCATTGGGGAAAACGTCAATCCCCTCTATATTAATCTTTTCATTGAATGACTGTTCTATAAGCCTCCCTCGAGCCGTCGTTGGAACTGAGGAACGAGCGTAAACAGGGAAATCAATCGACTTCATCTCATCAACATCTCGGCAGGCTCCATCAATAATAACACCGCTTATCCCTTTTAACGATGCTGCAATTGCTAAATTACCTCCCCACCCGGCAACTTTGTCTGAAAAATGTTCCACTACAATTACATCTCCATTGGAAGCAGCTTCAATTGCTGCTGTACCCAGATGTCGATTTGAGGTTTGTTCTTGAGTCTTCGGTACAAGTTTTACTGTTACAACTCGGCCAACTATTTTCTTTTGCACAGTTATTTGTCTCATCCCTGTAGCAACTCCATTTACATTTAAAGCATCAAGTGCATCTGAAATAGCACATGAATCCAGATTGCTTAACTGTTTTACTAATTTATCTTCAGTCATTTCTAACCCCTCCTTCCGTCTAAATTGCTCCACAAGGGATAATAATATTATAAAATATCGAAGTTTAAATCTATATTTAATAATATTTGATACTTGCGGATCCTTTTGTAACCACTCTTCCTTCAGCTGTTTCTGCCAAAATATCTAAATCAATCAGTTTTTCTTGCTCATTCTTTTTCTTAGCAATAGCTTTACAGATTACTTTATCCTCAATAAACACCATACCTCTAAACTGGACCTTTAAATTTTTTACAAAACCATTTTCCCCTACAATATCCTTCAAATGCTCTCCCAAAAATCCCATACTAAGCATTCCGTGGGCAATAATTTTTGGTAGCCCTACCTTTAGGGCAGTTTCTTCATCTTGATGAATCATATTAAAGTCACCAGATGCACCTGCATATTTCACTAATTGCACTTTTTCAATAGGCAATTTTTCTAAAATCATCTCTTCATTCAAACTAATTTCTTTCCAAGTTAAGCTCATTCTTATCTCCTACCTTTATCGATTTGTATTGTCAAAACTTTATATAGAAATAAGTTAATAAATTCTATATTAGAAGGCATTATAAGCCAAAAACCTTCCACTCCCAGAGTTTTAGAAAAAGTGAGGCTATCACTCCAAACAACCTTACGTCAATCACAATTCACCTGAATCTTCTGAATAATTATTTGGAGACGAAACTTTACACTCGTGTCCAGTATCGGTGGTATTATCTCGTTTTCTTTTATCGGCGCTGACATAAAGTTACTTCAGCGATTTGGTAAAGTGAACTTTAAAAAAACGAACTTACCAATGACTTAATACTGGAACAAAGGCTTATTCGGCATGACTTCCTTTGTTCCCTTCATTGTTGTTCAACATATAAACAAACCATCAGATTGTTTGTTGAGAGTGATTGCAGTACTACCACTAATTAAGTAGAATTTATTGTGAATTTTCCTTAAGCTAATTGAACACTTTTACATTACCTATCGATGTATAATTGTCGCTCTACTCTTATAGACCAATTGACCATTTTCATCTTCGCCTCTAGTCTCAATAATATAAAATGTCATTAGCTCTTTTCCTTGCCGTTCAAATACATCGACCAACTCACTTCTACACATTAAAATATCTCCTGCAACAAGTGGACGTTCATAATCATACTCTTGTTCTCCATGCAAAGTTCGAGTCAATTCTAAGTTCATACCAGGTTTCGGAAGGTGAAAGGTAGCCGGAAAAGTTGTAGGACATACCAGACTACGGTAGCCTTTTTCTCTTGCATACTCCTCATCGTAATACAAGGGATTGTTAGCACCAATAGCATCTGCAAATTTCCGTACCGCCCCTTTCTCAACCTCTACTTTTGTCCAATCAGTTTTTATGCCAATCAAACTTGTATCTACCATTATATTTCCCCCTTATCTATATATTACTAGTTATCTATATTACTAGTTATCTAGGTTAAAGATCCTCCACTAATGTTAATTACTTCACCAGAAATATAATTTGCTTGTTCACTTACTAAAAAAGCCACTACATTTGCAACATCTTCAGGTTGACCAACTCTTCCAAGAGGTATCATTTTACTTGCTCCTTTTTTAACCTCCTCAAAATCTTTTCCCATCCTTTCAATTGTTGCTCTCGTCATATCCGTTTCAATAAACCCAGGTGCCACACAATTCACATTGATACCGTATCTTCCCAATTCAATAGCAGCTGTTCGAGTTAGAGCTTTTAGAGCTGCTTTTGCGGAAGAATAGTTTGCTTGACCTCTTTTCCCAACTGAGCCTAAACTACTAGTATTTACAATTTTTCCATAATTTTGTTTAACCATAAACTTTTGGACTGCTTTAATCATTAAAAAACTTCCTTTTAAATGGGTATCTAAAACGAGATCCCAATCTTCTTCTTCCATTTGAAAAATAAGTTTATCTCTCGTTACTCCAGCCACATTTATTAATATATCGATTTGTCCATAGTGTTGATTTATTTTATTGACAGCCTCTTCTATTTGGCTTGCTTTTGATACATCACAAGCAACTGCAAGTGCTTCTCCTCCCTTAGATTTAATATAATCTACTGTATTTGCACCATAATCTTCCTTTAAATCAATTACAGCAATTTTAGCTCCTTCTTCTGCTAATCTTTTTGCCACTGCAGCTCCAATCCCTTTTCCCGATCCTGTAACAACTGCTACTCTTCCTTCTAAACTCTTCATTTTATAAATACCTCTCTTTCAATAAATAACAAATTGATCTATGTTTACTAAGTCTTTGTAAAAAACGTAATTATCTTTAAGATTAGATTCCCACTCTATTTCTATCTTAATTTTTGCTTGGTTTCCATCCGTAAATATCCATTGTTGTCTTCCCTTTTTTGATTTCTTCTCGGATCACCTTTTCCAAATCTTCCCTCTTCTTGGCATTATTTAGTACTACAGGTACTTTTTCTTTAGGAATAACGACTACACCATCACTATTACCTACAATTAAATCTCCCGTAGAAATAGTAACCTCTCCAATTTTGATAGGATCATTGATGGTTCCCCCACCTTTTTTTGTCGTTCCCCGAATACATAATCCTCTTGAAAAGACAGGAAAATTCGCTTGAATAATATCATCATAGTCTCTAACACACCCATCGATTACAATACCTTGAATTCCCCGTTCTAGTGCAGCGTGAGTCATTATGTCGCCCCAATACCCCGCTTCATATTCCCTTGAAGTCTCCACAACCAAAACATCACCTGGCCTTGCAAGGGTAATCGCTTCATGAAGCATAAGGTTATCACCTGGAGGGGAGCTTACAGGAAGTGCTGGTCCACAAATACGAAAGTGTTTAGAAATTGGTTTGATCCCTGAAGATAATGCGCCTTTCTTCTCTGAAGCCTCTAAAAGGGTTGCGGGCGAATATGATCTAGCAAGATCGATATACCGCTGTTCAAGGAGTTTTACATCTTTGCTTAGCTTGGCCACATTTACACCTACATTCATTTTTGATTTTACTTTTTATCACGAGGGTTACTACTCTTGTTTTGTTTGCAGTTGGTGATATCCATATTTCTCTCGTGCTAATTTAAGTGGCATACCTTCCATTACGAACTTTCGAATGCCCTCTTCTTTTTCTTCAATTGATTGTGCAATTGCTAGGATTGCTTCTTCATGCTCTTTGTGAATAACTAGGACACCATCATCTGTACCATATATAATATCTCCAGATTTAACTTGCACATTTCCTATTGACACAGCAATGTTATAAGCAGCAGCTTCGACACGGTCTTTTCCTGTACGTATGAATCTCCCTTTACTAAAGATAGGATAATTAACTTCCAGACTGTAATGTATATCACGACAGACACCGTTAATAACGGTACCCTCAATCCCCTTCATATGTGCTACAGAGGTTAAAATATCCCCCCAAACAGTACAGTCAGTGCGACCTTCATTATCTAATACAACAACACTTCCAGGTTGAACATCATCGATAAAGTCCCCAACGTTTCCTTTTTCCTTTCTAACAGGCAAATACTTGACAGTAAATGCACGACCAACCATCTTGTGACCAAAGTTAATTGGAAATATCCCTTTACAAGTGCCGTTTATACCAAGTCGATCCATTGCATCTGAAACAGCTGCAATGGAAACCTTTTTAAACCCTTCAATTATTTCATCCACCATTTTCCCTCCATTTTAAACAAACTGAATTTATCCTTTATATTGAATTTAACAGGAATAACCCTTATTTCTAACTCTTAGTTCACTCTATAATTTGAAAATAGGGCAAGGTCAGATCCTCTTCAATATTTTGATAGACAACAGAAACATCTTTACCAATAGCAACATCTCCCTTTTCATTAGTAAGACGACTAATCATTTTAACCCCTTCATTCAATTGAATAATCCCAACAACATATGGAACTTCATCTTTAAAAGGAGGCATGGCTCGATGTATTACAGTATAACTTTCAATCTTGCCTCGTCCACTTGTCTCTTTCCATGAAATATTTTCCGAATAGCAATGTGGACAAATAATTCTTGGATAAAATATAAATTTTTGACAGTCATTACAATGTTGTAACATAAATTTATGATTTTTCAGTTCCTCCCAAAATACTCTATTATCGTCATCAATTAAAGGTCTTGGTTTACTCAAATTAATCCCTCCCTAACACTAATGTAGACGTAGATGATAAAGTGCCACCAGTACCATTAACTAAAGCAATTTTTGCATTTTCTACTTGTCTCTTCTCACATTCACCACGTAACTGTCTTACCGCTTCAATAATCAAGAAAATACCAAACATACCAGGATGGAGATATGAGAGTCCTCCGCCACTTGTATTTAATGGAAATGACCCTCCCGGAGCAGTGCGTTGTCCACTAACAAATGCCCCGCCTTCACCAGGTTTACAGAAACCGAGTGATTCCAAAGTTAAAATTACTGTGATTGTAAAAGAATCGTATACTTGAACAACATCAATATCATCATGGGTAATTCCAGCCATTTGCATTGCTTGTCGTCCACTTTCTTTAGCACCTGTCACAGTCAAATCATCCATAAATACAACGGAATTATGTGTCTGCTTTTCTCCATGACCAAGTACCCAAACTGGTTTCTTTTTAGCATTAGCAGCAGCTTTTTCAGATGCAACTACCACAGCACCGCCCCCATCAGACATTAAACAGCAATCCAAGAGGTGCAAGGGCTCAGCTATCATCGGAGATTGCAGTACATCCTCGATTGTTATCGGTTCCCTCATTGTTGCTTTTTCATTAAGACATGCCCATTTTCGTGTAGCGACAGCAACTTCCGCTAGTTGTTCTGATGTTGTTCCATATAGATGCATATGCTTCATGGTAGCCAAGGCATAATGACCAACCGGAGTTGGCAATCCAAATGGATCCTCATAAGTTTGAGTAAGGCTGCTCATTGGAGCGGTTCTTTTAGATTTCAAAGTACTCCCATATGTAATAAGAGCTACATCAATCAATCCTGCTTGGATAGCAACTACAGCATGTGCTACATGGGACTCGAATGAAGATCCACCTATATTTGTTCCCCCAGTATACTTTGGTTTAATCCCAAGATATTCAGCTAACATTAGTTGTGGAAAGGCTGCCCAGCTACCTGTTGTATATAAGGCATCTACATCATCCTTCGTAAAACCAGCATCGTCTAAAGCTCGCTTTGCGGCTTGAGCTTGTAATGAAAGTACATTTCTTCCCGGTGTAAACCCGAGATCAGATTCTGCAACTCCTACTACTGCCGCTGTTCTATCAGATCTCATCCAATCAATCCTTTCTTTATAGAAATATTCATATTTACAATTACTAATATTCATAATAAAATGAATATTAGTAATTGTTAGAATATAAACCTTAGAGCTACCTTAATGTTATAAATCTCTCATTAACAATTTGTTCCTTCAAAACATGTTTTTTTACCTTACCAGATGCTGTTTTTGGTAGTTCTTTTAATAAGACTATATGATCTGGTTTTTTATAATCGGCAATTTTATCCTTAATAAATCTTTCAAAATCCTCTATAGTTTCTTTACTATTTTCTTTCACTACTAACGCTGCACAAGATGCTTCTCCAAGAACTGTATTAGGTAATCCAACAATAGCCGCTTCAATTATAGAGGGATGCAAATAAAACAATTCTTCGATTTCTGTAGGGTAAATATTGTATCCCCCACGAATAATCATGTCTTTCTTCCTCCCTACAATTTTCACATAACCATCTTTATTAATTGAAACCAAATCACCTGTATAGAACCAACCATCCTCATCAATCGCTTCCTTAGTTTTATCTGGCAAATTATAATATCCTTTCATTAAACCAGGTGTTTTACATGCAAGTTCTCCAATATCTCCGATCGGTACTTCCCTACGACTATCATTTACTACTTTTAATTCCACTCCTGGTATTGCCTTTCCAACTGTTTCTGCGTGAACAATATCATCATCATCAAAATTGGTATACGTTAGTCCAAGTGAAGTTTCCGTCATTCCGTAACTATTTTGCACAACGCAATTCATCTCTTTTTTTACTCTTCTGATCGTTTCCACCGGGCACGGCGCCCCGGCTATAAAAGCCTTTCTTAAAGAAGTTAAATCATAAGGGTGTGCTGTTAGTTCTTTCAATTCTAGAATATACATGGACGGTACTCCAACATGAACCGTAATTTTTTCTTGTTCGATTAATTGAAGAACTTTTTTTGCGTTAAAAGTTTCTAGAATAACTGCCTTCACTTCATAAAGAACCAAACGAACAATTGCACCTAGCCCCATTACATGAAAATATGGTGCAACGTGTAAAATAACATCATCTTTTTGCATATCATTAACTTCATAACTGTTAATACCGACCGTTAGCATATTATCATGGGTTATCATCACGCCCTTTTGTGTTCCCGTTGTACCTGATGTATATACAATGCAAAATAAATCTTCCTTTACATTAATAGATGGACTAGAATATTTAAGTGAATTGCCAATCTCTAGCATTTCTTGATAACTCATTAATTCCTCATGTTCAAAACGCACTGAAATCAATTGTTGAATTGCAGGATTACGTTTTTTAATAGATAGGAATTGTGCTAGGTGATTGACTTTATCAGCTGTCTCTGTAAAAAACACTACTTTTGCACCAGAATCTTTAAGGATATATTCTGCCTCATTTTCGCGGTAACGAGTATTTAACGGTACGACCACAGCACCAATTTTTGCTACTGCGAATACGATCGTTATGAATTCGTACCACGTTGGTAAACAAATAGCCACCCTGTCGCCCTTCTGTATGCCAATTTGGGCCAATCCAGAAGCTAAATTATTCGATTCATTTAATAGATCTTTATATGATAATCGCCTTACACCATCATAGACTGCTTCTTTCTCAGGCGATGACTCATTCACTCTTTCTAATAATTCTCCTATAGACAAGCCATAACAGGAAGATAGCATTCATTTTCTCCTTTCATTGATACCTGATTCTCTCATACCTCTATTTCAATTCCTCTACCAAAGTATTAATTCCTAAAGATTCATTTAATCCTTGTTTGAAATCCACTCCTTTTTGTAGAGTGACTGCATTGCTTCTTAGTTTCGCTATTTTTTTACTATCAGGTCTTTGAATGTCTTCCCCATTTTCGAAATTACGGGCCCCATCCATTAGGAATCTTCTCATTTGAATAATTGCAATATCACTTGTTCCTAAATATTCACGTGTTCGATCAGGAATACCTCTAGTACTCTCTATTACAGAGGCATCCTGTGCGGCAACACCAGGAATCCCTGTATACGAAACACCAGATGCCTGTAACGTTCGATTAATCATATAATCGTTTTCCATGTTGTAGACAGGTGTAAATGATCCTGGATTCATTTTAGGATGAATTTGATTACCCAATTTCAAATCAGTCACTTCACTATTTGATAGCGGACGGGTTTCATGCCAAGTGATAGCAAATCCAATACTATTTTCATCATCGATTGGTACCCATGCTTGTGCATGTGCTGGTTGGTTATCCCTTCTTGGAATAAGTGTTAAACACGGAGCAATATAATGGGTAGCTCTCCAGTAAACATTTCCATCGTCTAACTCTCTGGCAGCACCTATCAACAACCCATAATCCATTCTATGTGCTTCAATTTTTGGGGCAGTATTGCTTTTTAAAGTATTGGAAAGATCCTTGATTTTATCAAACCCACCAGAATGTAAAAACGATAGATGACTAGAATCCATATTGGCTTCAATCCCTTGGACATAGTTACATTTTTGGTGCCACTTTGTAACCAGACGGTGATTATCAGGAACTCTACCAAATTCATATTCTGGTAATTCAGGTGGTTCCTTTTCAACTCCCATATATGTCCAAATAATTCCACCATACTCTTTACATGGATAGCTCTTTATACATACTTTATCCTTCAACTTCGATTCACTTGGTTCCGATGGAATTTCTACACATTTTCCATCTTTACCAAATTTCCAACCATGAAAGACACAACGGATTCCATTCTCTTCATTTCTTCCATAATAGAAGGATGCATTTCGATGTGGGCAAAACTCTTCAACCAAATTTACTTCACCATCTGTATTTCGATAGGCTACTAAATATTCTCCCAACAATTTCACCCTTACCGGAGGGCAATCTGGAAAAGGTAATTCATCTACATGAAGTGCTGGGATCCAATGATTTCGAAAATATTCTCCCATCGGGGTTCCTGAATTAGTCCTTGTCAACAATTGATTATCTTCTGGTTTTAACATTTAAAAATTCCCTCCTTAATCTATTTCATTTTTTATCTATACATTGAAGATCTATTCTTGCATATTCTTCTTCAGGATTTAGGCTCATTTTTTTCAAAAACTTTATTACATTTATTCTGTAATAGTCTGTAGAAATCATTGCTTTATTGATATTCTATTGTTCCTAATTACCTGCTTTATAGTTTTTACCTTGTTCCAGTACCCAATCTTCTGTTTTTGTGCCTTCTACAGATGTCATTGGAACATCATTCTCTTGCTCGATTTGTGACCAAGGGATGGTATATTCATTTTGCACTTCTGGTACATCTGTTCTTCGACTTTGATAAATACCTATTAAATCGACAAACTTTTCTTGTCCTTTTTTACTTAAATACCAGTTGACAAATAGTTTAGTCGCATTTGGATTTGGTGGGTTTTTTAATACCGCTAATGCAAAAGGTTGATATGTGTTTGCTTTTTCCACACGTAATGTCTGAATATTTTTAACAACACCCTTTTCTTTAAATTCTTCTAATTGAGTTGTATCAATACCAATTACAATCGGATATCGTCCAGTTGCAAACCAGTTGGCAATTTGACGATGATCCTTAACTACTACAGGTTTTCCTTTTTCGAGTAATTCCGTGACGAAGTCTTCGCCTTTTGCACGTGCAAGACCAGTTAATGTAACCGTACTTTGTCCCCTAATAGAGAAGTCGTAACCAACTATTTTTCCTGAATATTCTGATTTTAATAGATCCTCAAATGTCTTTATTTCTCCTTCTGGTATGACATCATTATTAATTAAAATTTGAGGTGATGCTTGGACACCGTAGATATATTGTCCTTCATAATTACTACCTTTTAATGCATCAAAACCTTTTGCAAATCCGCCGTGCCAATTATCATCATTTTTTATATCGGGATTGACAATATATTTGTTCAAATCATCAAATTGTGCGGCCAAGCCTTCTATTTGAACATCTGCTAGATACTTTCCATTATTTTGTTCTTCCCTAAGCTTTACCATTGCATCTGTATATCTCATTCCTATAAAATTAACCTTAATTCCTGGATACTCCTTTTCAAACTCTTCCAATAGAGCTTCGCGGTTTTCAGATGGCCAACCGACAATGCTAATTTTTCCTTCCTTTTTGGCCAATTCATAAAGTTCTTGTTCCCATGCCTCCTTCTTACTATCTACTTTTGTTGATGCTTTGTCTGTTTGAGATTCTACTGTCTTTTGTTGATTTGAACACGCTGTAAACACAAGTAGTAGAATTACTGCTAATAAAATGAACCGTTTTCTTTTCATTATTACGCCCCTTTTATTTTCAGAATGTTTACAATGTTAAGTCTATCATGTGAAGTATATTCTGTATAATATCTATAAAATAAACATTAAATATATTTTATATATAAATATTACAAATATATTACAAATAAACAGTCATCTAATATATTTAAGATTTATCGTAAAATTCTATGAAAAAATGTTAAAGGCATTACAAAACTCGCCATTTCATGGCAATCTATTTTCTAGGCCCATACAAAATAGATGGAATAACAGTAAAAACTAGTATTTTATCTCTTAAATCCCCAAACCTTTTAGTTTAAAAACACGTCAAGACCAAACCTCTTGATAATCCCGCTCTATCATCTGGTTAGTAGTAGGTGATGAAGAGTAGGGAAGAAGGAGAAATACTAGTCTTCAAAAAGGCAGTAATGCGCGATTTAAACAGAAAATAGCGAGGAGCCATATTTAATATATATATTGAATATATAATATGGATATTAGTCTTTAACATCTAGTAGGTGATATGATTAATTTACATACAACATACTAATAAGTTCGGACATGAGATAAACAAAATTTATTTATAACGTCTCTAAAACGATAGTACAAGGTAGTTTAAACTCTTTATAGTTTTAATATTTTCAATATTTTTAATATTTAAAATTTAGTAATTTTATGGAGGTAGAATATGCAACTTACATTAACAGATGAGCAAAAAATGATTCAAGAAACAGTTAGAGAATTCGTTCGAAAAGAGTTAATCCCACTTGAGTTTGAATTTATCCGAAATGAAAGAGAGGGTAAAACAGGAATTTCAAAAGAAAGATATAAAGAAATCCAATTAAAAGGAAAAAAAGCAGGTTTTTGGGGATTATCTACACCCGAAAAATATGGTGGTACAGGTTTAGATTTACTTACGAGAGTTCTCATAAACATCGAATTAGGAAAAACGATTATCCCCTTTCATTTTGGTGGAGATGCCGATAATATCCTATATCATTGCAATGAAGAACAAAAACATAAATACTTATATCCAGTTATTAACGGGGATCGTTTATCCTGTTTTGCATTAACAGAGCCTGGTGCAGGATCCGATGCCAGAAATATTCAAACAACAGCAATAAAGGATGGAAATGAGTGGATTATAAATGGAGAAAAAATCTTTATTACGAATGGAAATGAAGCTGATTTTGCAATCGTTTTCGCTGTAACTGATAAAGGAAAAGGTGGACATGGCGGAGTTACATGTTTTCTAGTTGATCGGGAAATGGGATGGAAATCTGAAAATATTCACACGATTGATGGATGGGATCCAGCCTCCCTAATATTTGATAATGTGCGGGTCCCTGAAGAAAACATCCTTGGCGAAGTAGGACATGGTTTTGAACTCGGCATGAAATGGATTACGAATGGACGAACCATCATTCCTGCTCGAGCTATTGGAATAGCAGAAAGATTGTTACAAATGGGGATTGATCACTCTAAAACACGTATCGCCTTTAATCACCCTATTTCTGAATATCAAGCCATCCAGTGGATGCTGGCAGAATCTGCGGTAGAAATAGAAGCAAGTAAGTGGCTTGTATTTAATGCAGCCTATACTGCTGACATTGGAAAGCCCCCCCAATATAATGCTACAATTGCAAAACTATATGGGTCCAATATGGTCAATCGGGTTGTTGATCGAATTTTACAAATTCACGGTGGGATGGGTTTAACAAAGGAGCTTCCAATTGAATTATGGTATCGTTCCGTTAGAAAATACCGTGTATTTGAAGGTACAGATGAAATATTAAAACGTACAATTGCGCGTAATTTATTATCAGAAAAAGTAAAGGTCGGGAGCTTCTCATAAATTATTGCTGTGAATTTACACAAAAGGCTTTCCCTCTTAAATATTAGAGAGAAAGCCTAAAAAAATTCCTTTGTTATTAATATCTAGTAAAAAATGTTTTAGTTAGCTAACGAATTAGATACTGGTTAGATTCATATATTATATATATCATTTACTAATTTTATTTACAAAAGAAAATTCCTCAATAAATCTACTTGCAACTTTTGACAACATACGCTTTTTAGACCAAATTAATAACGATTCTGCTTGTAACTCTGAATCACTTATATCTAACACCTGAATTTCTTCCTTAGGAAAAAAGTGGAGACTAGAAGATGGCAAAATAGTAGCTCCTATTCCGGTAACTACAAATGAGAGCAACACAAATGAATCTGGGCATTCACAAATAATATTAGGTTTAACACCTACTTTCAAACAATTATTAATGATTGCTTCATAGGCGCCTTCGCCATTGTTTCGATGGATTAACATCAAAGGCATATCATCCAATTCCTTCAATGTAATGGAAGTTCTCCCATTAAATTCCCCCCATTTTTTAGGGATAACTAAAACATATGGTTCTGCCTTTAGCTCTTTTATATTGACATCTATTTCAAACTTTACCGGGGGCCTAATAATTCCTATTTCAATTACCCGTTCTTCTAAATTTTTTGCAATTTGAAAGGGATCCCCTCCTATTATTTTATATGTAACATGAGGATACTTTTCTCTAAATTCATAGATTTTTTTTGAAAAGAATGTCGTTGCAGAAATTCTCATAGCTCCTAATGATAATTCTCCCCTTAATCCTTCACGAGTCTCTTTTATTTCACGCATCGTATCTTCCATTTGATTGATAATACCTTCTGCACGTTTATAAAAAAGTTTTCCAGCATGTGTTAATTCAATCGATCTCCCATTTCGTTCAATAAGCTCAACTCCAAGCTCATCTTCCATTTGTTTTAATTGTTGACTAAGCGGGGGTTGTGCCATATTAAGTTTTTTAGCTGCTCTTGTTATCTGTTTCTCTTTTGCAATAGTTAAAAAGTATCGAAGATGTCGTAAATCCATTATAAATTTCCTCTTCTCCGTTTTAAATTTTTAATATAAAAATTCCAAATCCTTACTATAAATAAATGGTCTCACCCTTTTGGGGCCAGACCGATAAAGAATTATTAATTTCTTAAATAAGAGTTATTTTTATATTAATGAAGACCTTTAGGATGTTTTAATAGAACTTCATTAATATACCTTTTTGCTTTTTCTGTGGTTGTTTGAAATCGATTTACATTGGACGGTCTTAAATCACCATTTTTAACAACCTTGTCATCTCTCCCTATTAATATTTGAAGCAATCTCTCTTTCGGCATCTTCTTCATTGAATGCTCATGTGTTGATAGATTTTCTAATTCATTGGGATCCTTTTTTATATTAAATAACAGCTCTTTTCCATCCTGTTCATACCATATATATTTCCAACTTCCATCTGACACCATAAAGTTACGTTTCTCATCAGCCCCAAACTCACCAAACAAAACCTCACGAACCTTATCCTGTTGCTTTTTCAATAATGGGATTAAGCTTTTCCCATCTAATTCTGGGCATGTAGCCTTGCCAATTTCTAAGCACGTAGGCATGATATCCTGAAGACCAACAGGTGCTCGGCAAACAGTTCCAGGATACCATTCTTCACCAAGGTATTTTTGTTGGTATTCCTGATCTATAAGCGGAATGCTAATTAATGGAACATTACAAGCTCCTTTAAGAAAGTTCGCCTTTTGCCATAAATAATGGTCACCTAAACTGTCTCCGTGATCAGAAGTAAATATAATCCAAGTGTTCGATAACAGATTTTCTTCCAATAGTGTCCCTACAATTCTATTAATTTGTCTATCTACTTGAGTTACTAGGGCCAAAAATGCACGATAAGCCAAATCTTTCTGCTTTTTTCCATGGTTATCTTTGTAATTGTATAAATTAAAGTCATGATAGGCTGAGAAATCGGATGTCCAACCTCCAATATATGGCTCTAACATCTCATCTTTATCATATATATACAAATCCCTCATAAGAGGCGTTAAAGGAGGATGCGGTGCTGTAAAAGATGCCCAAATAAACTGAGGGCGCGTCCAATCACGGTGCTTAATTTCTCTACATGTTTGTTGTCCAATCCATTCTGTTGGATGGAGGTGATCAGGTAAATGCCAAGGAGACATAGCATATTCATTATTGGATATTCCATGTGCAAAAGCCAACCCAGGATATCCTTGATCCGTTAGCCATTGCTCATAGTCATCATATCCTCTGTTTTCTCCGTATGCTTTTCCAAAGCGACGACCTTCTTCACACAATAACATTTGATCAAAACCATAATGACACCTCTCAGGATACATATGACTCTTCCCAATAAGTTTTGTTTGGTACCCAGCATCCCTAAGTTGTTTAGGGAGTGTTTCTGAAACGGGTAATTCAAAGCCGGCCTTGTATTCTTTTATACCATGTGAATGAGCTTCTAGTCCTGTCATTATTGTGGCACGGGAAGGAATACAGATTGGCGTTGGTGAATATGCTTGAGTAAATCTCATGCCTATTCGAGAAAGTAAATCTATATGGGGCGTCTGAGCAATTGGGTGGCCAGAGCACCCAAGAAAATCTTCCCTTAGGTGATCACATGTTATTAATACAATATTTGGTTGCTTCAAATGATTTACCACCTAAAAGCTCCCTCCTTTCCTGCAGGAATTCTCCACGAAGGAATTAAGTAATGAAATAGGCACACATTGCCATAAACATAATGAAAGCGTTGTTAATTTATTTAGGAGTCATATTTACTCCTAATGCTCTTACGATTAGAGCTACCCCAATGGTCAAGACCATAATAATTACACCAACTACAGAAGAAGCTTCATAACTACCGTCTAGCATATACATTAACTGCAATATAGAGAGTGGCATTGTATCATTTGTTGTCAACAACACAATGCTTGCTGTTGATTTTGTTGCAATTGAAAAGCAGAATATCCCTACTGCAATCATGGCTGGTGCAATATTTGGTAACACTATTCTGCGATACGTATACCACCACGAAGCACCGCTTAGCGAAGATGCTTCTTCTAACTCATTCCCCAGTTGTAATAGATTGGATTTAATGATTTGTATACCTGTAGTAATTCCTGTAAAGATTAAAGCAACTAGCAGTATCCCTATGGTTCCATACAAAGGTTGAAAAACTTTGGTACCTAAGAACAACCAAAGCATTCCTAAACTAATAATAATACCCGGAATTGTATATGGGACCCATACAATAAAATCTAATAGATTTCTACCAACGTATTTTGTACGTACTATAATGTATGCAGTTATGGAGTATAACAACATCGAGATAATTGCCATCAATGTCGCGAGAAACAATGTATTTTTTAAAGCTTGTAAAAATGTATCTCGAGTTAGAATTAAATTCCAATTAGCAAGTGTAAATGCGTTATCGATATTAAAAAATCCATACATACTCATAAAAGTACCTACTAATAATGAAAGGAGTGGAATAACAGTCATAATCAATACAATAATTAACATAATTGAAAATACCAACCAACGGAACTTTCCTAATTGAAACTTCTGTGTTTTGAATTTCCCACTTATCGTCGCATGACCACCTCTCCTAGTAATCCATTGTTGTAACACAATCAGTGGAACCATTATTGTTAAAATGACAGATGCCAATGCTGTAGCTGCACCATGCTGTGGATTAGCATCATTGATCATTCGATAGATTTGTGTACTGAAAACATCAATTTTTTCTGGCCCACCTAATATCATTTCAATCTCAAATGCTTCTAAAGAACGAATGATACCTAATATTAAAACAATCAATATAGAAGGTAATAATACGGGAATTATTACTTTCGTAAAGGTTGTGAACATATTAGCACCATTCACACGTGATGCTTCTTCTAAAGAACTATCCATGTTTCGGAAAGCAGGAGTTAATAGAATTACTTTAACAGCAATAGTTCCTGTAACTAGGTGGACCCATACAATCCCTTCCCAGGAAAAAATATTAAACTGAATCCAGCTTAAAAATGGAATCGAAGCAAAAAATTGATTTACCACACCTACGTATGGATCGAATAAGAGAATCCACGACTGAACCAAAGGAAGTGTAGGCATGAAAAAAACAATCCAAAAACTAAATTCTATCCAGCCTCTTCCAGGTAGGTCTGTGCGGGCAATTATCCAGGCAATCACTACAGAAATCGTGATAGAAATTGCCTGTACAGTAAATGTGATCGATAGTGTATTGGTTAATGCAGATAGTAGAGATGGATGAGAAAAAGCTTCTATCCAATTTGTAAGTCCCCAACCCACATCTTGTCCCAATTCACCCTCACGAAAACTATTAATAAAAAGCAGAAGAATCGGATACAATACTAAAAAAGCATATCCTGCAAGCAGAATGGTATAAAATAAATTTTTACCTTGAAAATATACTTCATATGTCGGTGTAAACCAATTGGATTTTGGCTGAGGAAGGCTGTACTCTATTTCTTCTTTTAATTCGGCCATATTGTAATCCCCCGTTTCACTCCTAGGACTATTTCTTGACCTTCATACCATTCATTGGTTTTCGGTAAAAATAAGTGATGTTCATCACCATTCCTTATTTTAATAATTGATTCATATTGGTCTCCAATAAATAATAACTTTTCAATTTGAGCGTGAAATTGCAACTCTGAATGATCTCCTTTACTCATCTGATTTTCAGCTGGTTGAATATTAATATATTCAGCACGGACTGCCATAAAACATTCATCCCCAACTTTCGGATCCACTAAATGATGGTCAGCCGTTTCAAAGTAACCTCCTATTTCGTTCTCTTGTTTGATTTCAATCATCCCGTTACCCCTAACAGCGTTCACTTTCACTCTTAGTTTTAAAGTGCTCCCTAAAAAGTCACGAACAAAAACAGTGTTAGGTTTTTCATATAGCTCCTTAGGTGGTCCTACTTGGTCCTTTCGACCTTTATTCATCATAATAATTTTATCAGCTAAACTAAGTGCTTCCACTTGGTCATGTGTAACTAAAATGACCATTAGGCCTAACCTTTCCTGTAACGTTTTTATTTCAATTCTCATTTGTTCGCGCAACTTTGCGTCCAAATTACTAAATGGTTCATCCAGCAAAAGTAATTTTGGATGAAATACTAAACTCCTTGCAAGAGCAACACGTTGTTGCTGTCCCCCACTTAATTGTGTGGCTTTTTTATCTGCCAGATGACTTAATCCAACCAACTCTAATACACGTTCTACTTCTTCTTTTATTTTTCCCTTTTCATACCTTCTAACTTTTAACGGATAGGCGACATTTTCAAAAACAGTCATATGAGGCCATATTGCATACGATTGAAAAACCATACCCATATCACGTTTGTTAGGTGGGATGAAAACTTTTCGGTCTGGATTATCTAAGACTTTTCCTTGAAAACTAATTTCACCCGAAGAACAGCGTTCTAGACCAGCAATCATTCTCAATGTTGTTGTTTTTCCGCATCCACTTTGCCCCAATATAGCAACAAATTCACCACTCTTCACCTCAAAAGACACCTCATTTACTGCTGTGTCTTCTCCAAACATCTTTGTAACATGATCAAATTTTAAAATTGTATCTACCGACATGAATTCAACCCCATCCCCTGTTTAAACATATTTCCTTGTGAAATACTTACATTTTATTGCCTATTAAAAATAAAAAAAGGAAAGCGCAAATGAATTAATTTCACAGATAAGAAAGAATTGTTGACTATTCATTTTTATCTATTTTTGCACTTTCTTTATATCTACTTTTCTTAATGATCGAAATATAATCATTTAAAGAGTCGTTAATAATCATTTTATTTCCAAGAAACGAAACCCATTCCACATCCTGTTCCTGCCTTACTTCTATATGCAGGGATATAATCTAACACTTTCATTTCAAGGTGTTCTAAAGCTCCTGCACCAACAATCCAATTGCGAATCTCTGAAGTACCTGCATCTAAATAGTTTTCAGGAATGGAGTAAAGCAATTCCATATCTTTATTTTGTAATGCTTTCAATACTTTTCGATCTAATTCTTCATCGACAACAAAGTGACTGAGACCTCCTGATGCAACAACGGCTACTCTTTTCGAACTTTCCCATGATTCAATCGCCTTTCTCAATGCTCTTCCAAATTCAAAACAGCGTCCAATTGTTGGTTGATTTGGGGGGAAATACGTATTTACCATAATAGGTACAATTGGGATGTCTTGATTTTTTTTCATCAATCTCTCATGAGTAAAAATATAAGAATGACCGATTCCCCGTCCCTCTGCCTGATGTGTTAATTGAGCGACATCAAAGCCATCTTTCATCATACTTCTGATAATATGCTCACCTAGTTCAGGGTGACATGGATATTCTTCAACCTTTTCACCAAAATTTGCCCATCTTGCTGGTTCTAGTGATGGAGGTAGTTTTTCTTTCGGAACAACTTGAACACTATCTCCCCAAAAAACTGAAAAGGTTGGCATTCCGTCGTCTAGGAAAAGTTCCCGTTGATCATCGCCAATCACGACTAAAATGTCCGGTTTCATTTCTACTAATTCATCTTGTATTTCAAGAAGTAGATGTTCCCACCTGTCATACTTTTCACTCCATTTTTCTTCTGTAACTTCCGAATGAAAGTCCTCAGACTTTCTAAGTTCTACTAATTCTTCAAATGTATAATATTTTCCACGAAAGTGTTGATCTTTTTTCGCATAATCCCTATCAACATGTAAATGCCACTTGTCTACTGGTGTACTAATATTAGGACTATGGGATGTTGCTAATCCATATATAATTTCAGCCAATCTTCCTTCACTCCCTTTATAAATTTAGGTTATAAACTTTTTTCGCATTTTCGGAGAAGATCATCTTTTTATCATTATCCGTCAACCATTCAATACTTTCGATTATCGGTTTTGTATCATCCATA
The DNA here is from genome assembly GCF_036670025.1 of Niallia oryzisoli. Taxonomy (NCBI): domain Bacteria; kingdom Bacillati; phylum Bacillota; class Bacilli; order Caryophanales; family Bacillaceae; genus Niallia; species Niallia oryzisoli. The sequence goes on from NZ_CP137640.1 coordinate 5,561,808, forward strand.
TATCGACCAGTGCTAGGATGCACCGCAGAACCACTACCAGGATTTTCCGTACCAAACATACATCTATCTGTTCCTACCATTTTAAAGAGCAATTCTAATGCGTCTTTTGTGTATAAACATGTATCAAAATATAGTTTTCTGATACTTTCTTCAAATGGTTCTTTATTTGCTCTATAACTTGCCGCCTGAAATCGACCAAATTGATACGGAATTGCCCCTCCAGCATGAGAGATTACTATTTTTAGTGAAGGAAAATCCTTGAAAACGTTTGAATTTAATAACGACATTACAGCAATCGTTTCTTCATTAATAAAATGCAAGCTATAATTCTCTCTTTCTGAAATACAACCAGCCGAATGGATTAGAGCAGGTACATCTAATCCAACTAGCTTTTCATAAAGTGGATACCAATATTCATCACCTAAACCAGGAGGTGTTCCCAATCCCTCATACGGATCAGGGTTGATAGTACAACCAATGAAACCCAATTCTTTAACGCAGCGTTCTAGTTCCTCTAAAGTATTTTCAATCGGTCCCCCCATACTCTGTGGTAGACCAGCGATTCCCATGAATCTCCCGGGAAAAAGTTTGCATACTCTTGCAATCAGGTTATTTGCCTCTTCCGTATACCAATGAATAATCTTTTCAGGTTTAACTGAATGCATTGCACTAAATGGTCTTGGCGATATAAATTGCATTGTTGTCCCTACTTCATTCAATAATTCGATATGAGTTTTCTTAGGTGTTCCTGGTCTAGCTTTCCAGACGGTATTTATTAATGTATCGTCATCCACCTCAACTTTACCTTTACCATGAGAACCTCTGCTAGATAATAATATTGATTGGTATGCATAAAGTTCCGGTGGTGCAACAACATGTCCATGAATATCAATGATCATTTTTTCTCAACCCCTTATTATAGTGAATGGAAACTATTATATTCATTGGTGTACATTTAACTTTTTTGAATATTTTTTGAATATTCTATATCTTCAATCTATCATCAGTATCTCCATATGTAAAATATTCAAAATATATAAATATCATATGTTTTATATATGTTTATTACGTAAATTCCCTCTACTAAAATTTTGTTGGAATATACTGTTTTTGCTAATCCAAAATGACAGAAAGTTGACGATATTGCCTGTCTGGAATTTGCCGAGTATAATGACTTCTTAAATTAATTCTGGAGAAAGGAAAAGACGCCCCCCATTATGTATAACTGCGCTAACAGCTATACGGGAGACGTCCTACATAAAATCACTGTGATTATTGTATGAGATTATGAACTAATTGATAACAATGTAGTTTTTAGTTAGGGGGTGCGGAGAAAACCCCCTGCCCTTGTTGCGGAAAAGGCATAAGAGTTATTGGAACTAGAGATAATTTCACCGCGCTACATAACGTCTGATAATATGTATTAGCGGGATCGCCTGGGAATCGAACCCAGCTGACCTAGCACGCAGGTCACAAACGGTTTTGAAGTTTGCTAGAATCTGTTTTCCTAGTATCTTTATATGCCGTCAATTATTAATAAATCAAGGTTTCATGACTTCTAGTATTTTCTTGAGAAAAGTAATTTTTAAAATTTGGGCACCAAGCATGGCATTAACTTTGCACCTAAAAAATACATTCCTCTCTCCAGTGTAATAGTAATAGATACGTTAGGAACGATTACGTATTTTAATCCTAAGGAGGAAAGCCTATTTAACATTACATATATTGATTGTATAGGAGGCCACCCACAATGTTAGCCTGTCAGCTATGATAATTAAACAGAATTTTAAATACCCAAATAATTCTTTAAAAAGCCGCAAAAGCAGAAATGTGCATCCTTTATACTTGTTATAATAGTTAATCTACTCCTTTATCACGACAATAAGTTTTCTTTATACGAAATAAATTAAAAATATTTTGTTTTTTAAAAAATAGATCATTTATAAAAACTGTTATAGAGGTAGACAGCAAGTTGAATTTTCAAGTAATCCTCATAATTGTCAAAATCTACTCTTAATATTTCCTCTATTTTTTTTATGCGATGATATAGAGTATTTGGGTGAATATGGAGCCCTTTGGCTGTAACCGCCATGGAGCCATTATTATGGACGTAGCTAATAAGAGTGTACAGAAGTTCTTGATATTTCTCCTCATCGGACCATAAAAGGGAAAAGGTTTCGGCTAGGAATGATTCGATCTCACTTGATTGATGATGTAAAAAAAGACGGCCGATCCCCATTTCACGAAAATGGAAAATCCCTTTCTTATTTTGTTTTTTCAAATGAAGAAGGGCTTGTTCGGCTTTATTATGATTTTCCTCCGCTTGCCCAGGATAGTATAGCCCTGTACTAACTCCTGCTCGGGCCTCTATTGTATTTCTTTTGTTCCACCAATCGATGCTGTCCGTAATCACTTTGATGAATCTCGTTTGCTCTCCTTCATGATTGGTAGTGGAAAAAATGATAATTTTGTTGTTATAACTAAATAAAAGGCTGTTTTCCACTGATAAGATTTGTTTGAGACGAGTTAGAAAGGACTGAGTGTCATTTTCAAGTGCATGTGGATCGACATTACCGGATAATTCAATGATTACGGTTTGAATAAAGCTCTGAGTATCAATGCCTAAATCCTTTGCTGCTATTTCGGCTTGAAGAGGATTTTTAATTTTCAAGAATTCATGATACTTTTCAAAGGTTTTTCGATATAAAATATCGGTTCTTGATCTGATTTTCATAATTTCTAGAGCGAGGATAGGAGCACCCTGTTCAATAATTAGACGATCGGTCGGAGATAAGGGCCCGTCTCCCTCTATAATCAGGCAGCCTAAAAAAACCGCTCCCGATCGGATAGGATGTACATAACAGGTTAGATCAACATAATCAGAAATGGAAACATAAGCTGGCTTTGTTTTCGTACGAAAAAGAACAAATAGATCCGCAATTACTTTTTCAAAGGTAGAATGATCACCAGGATAACACTTAACCTCAAGGTAATCCGCATAAATAATCGTCTTTTCCATTAAATGATTCATTTCTATAATGATGGATTTCAACCCTCTGTTTTCTATCGATAACCGTGTCAGATGGTTATGTATTTCAGTCCTCTGCATCAAAATCCCATTTGTATCTTCAAGCTTAGTTAATAAATGAGTGACTTCCCCTAGATTTTTCTGAACCTCTTCGTGAAGCTGGGCATTATGAATCGCTACAGCAACTTGAGAAGCAAAACTCTGAAGCAGCAAAAGATCTCTTTCACTAGGCATCTCTTCCCTATCAAAGCGATGAAGAGTCATCACACCAATTCGTATATCCCCAAACATAATAGGTACAGACAAAAGAGATTTAATCGTTCTTTCAGATGCTCCTGCAACGTGTAAGATATTGTAATTATCCTCACTTAGACCTTCCATACTTTCATAAATTTCTTTCGTCGTTCCAATCAATCGAACACAGCCATCTCTATAGACTTTCCCAACAATGGACTCGCCGACACTTACCCTAAAGGAACGTATTTGCTCATTAAATCCGACGTATGACTTGATGACTAACTTCTTTGAATGCTCATCAAAAAGTTGGATGAACCCAGCGTCTGTGGATCTAAAGATAGCAATTGCGTAATGCATGATTTTCTTCAGTACTTCATCTAATTCTAGAGTTGAGGTGATGACCCGAAAGCTTTCCATAAGGATTTCCATGTCATGCTGTACCCTTAACGCATCCTGATCTAAATGATGAAGCTGTGTTTCCTCTTTCAATATTCTTCCCCCTATGTTGAACTCAACATTTTTATTAGAAAAACGTTGTGTCATTCCACATTGTTTGTTTACTAAATATTTTATAATATTTAGTAAATTAGGAAAAGTTATTTAATTAAAACATTTTCAAAGAAAGGTGAGATTGTAATGAAAGATATAGCATGGAAACAATTGGAGGATAAATTCGAAGACCTTGTTTCGATTCGCCGAAATCTACATATGTATCCAGAATTGTCGTTTGAAGAAATAAAAACCCCAGCGATGGTTGCAGAATTCTTAAAGGATTGTGGTTTGGAAGTAAAAACCGGAGTAGGAGGCCGGGGAGTTACGGCTTTATTACGTGGAGGAAAACCCGGAAAAACGGTTGCACTTCGCGCGGACTTTGATGCGCTTCCAATTGAGGATCAAAAAGAGGTTCCTTACAAATCCAAAATTCCTGGTGTTATGCATGCATGCGGTCATGATATTCATACAGCAGCTCTTCTTGGAACTGCCTATGCACTCAGTAAAGTAAAAGCAGATCTCGCAGGGAATGTACTGTTTATTCACCAGTTTGCCGAAGAAGTCATTCCCGGCGGTGCTAAAGCAATGATTGAAGACGGATGTTTGGATGGGGTCGACGTCGTTTATGGAGCGCATGTACTTTCCACTATTCCCGTTGGACAGATTGGCTATAGGGAGGAGTATTTGATGGCTGCTGGTGACAAGTTTGAAATCCGGATCAAGGGAAAAGGCGGTCACGGCTCTATGCCGCATCTTGCGATTGACCCAGTCCTTGTGGGAAGCCAGATTGTCATGAATCTCCAGCACATTGCAGCAAGCCGCATCAATGCGACAGATCCAACTGTGGTGACCGTCTGCTCGTTCCAAGGAGGAGATCGTTATAATATCATCCCTGATCAAGCGATATTGTCAGGAACAGTTCGAACATTTTCTAAAGAAGCAAGAGAGACAGCGGAAAAGAATATCAAGAACATTGCTGAATCGGCTTGTAAGATGGCGGGGGCAGAATGTGAAGTAGAATACGAATATGGCTATCCTTCCGTTTGGAATCATCCACAGGAAGCGCAGCGTGTAAAACAGGTGGCTGAGATGGTTGCTGGAAAAGAAAATGTTTCAGAAGTTCCTTTACAAATGGCCATGGAAGATTTCGCCTACTATGTCATCGAACGACCAGGAGCCTTCTTCCTAGTAGGAGGCATGAATTCAGAGATTCAGGCAACTTACCCTCATCATCATCCTAAATTTGATGTAGATGAACGCAGTATGCTTCAGATCGGAAAAATGTTTATCTCACTCGTCTTTGATTACTTGAACAGTCCAAGCATACAGGATTCAAATAAAAAGATCATCCAATCTGTTTAATCTTACTTAATAACCCGTATTCGGAAGGAGAATGGTTTTATGAATGAGTTATCAAAAGGAAAAAACAAGAAACATATAATTCTTGCATTGCTTTTTTTAGGATGGTGTTTGTCCTATCTCGATCGAATGGCCATGAATGTCTCGATCGTGGAAATTGCCAAAGAATTTGATCTAAGTCCAGCGGCTCTTGGGGTCGTACTCAGCAGTTTTTTTGCCGGTTATGCATTAATGCAAGTTCCCGGCGGCTGGCTGGCAGATAAATTTGGCTCCAGAAAAATTATAGCTATTTCCATCATCTTTTGGTCAATCTTTACGGTGTTAACTGGTTTTGCTGGGTCGCTTATTTCGATGATTTTCATACGCTTTTTATTTGGTTTGGGAGAAGGCGGCTATCCATCTGCAAGCTCTAAAGCGATAGCAGACAGTTTTCCAAAACAAGAGCGCTCCGGAGCACAAACGATTATGATGTCATCGAATTCGCTTGGAGGGGTCATTGCTCCTTTAATTGCCACGCCTTTATTAGTTTGGATCGGCTGGAGAAATGTCTTTTTCGCCATCGGTGCCCTTGGCATAATCGTAGCCTGGCTGCTATGGCGCTACCTGAAACCTGAAAACATGCAGAGTGAAAGTGATGATAAAGAAGCTGTAAAAAAAGTTCCCTTTAAAGACTTGATGAAAAATCCAACACTGTGGAAGCTTGCCATTATGTGGTTTGGAATGAGCACCTTAATTTGGGGATTAATTTCGTGGATGCCTCTTTATCTGACAGAGGAAAGAGGTCTTAATCTTTTGGCAATGGGAATGCTGACTTCCGTGCCGGCACTTACAGGGGCGATTGGAACAATTGTTGGAGGACGGCTGTATCAAAAGCATTTTAATGGGAGAGAAAAGTACTATGCACCCGTATTTTCCCTTCTAGCGATTTTGTTCTTATATTTGTTATTCAACGCTCCATCAGTTAGTTTGGTCATTACGTATCAAGCATTATGTACAACCTTCCATGGCCTTGTATTTGCCATCATTATGGCCATGCCTCATCAAGTATTTTCGAAAAACGTCATCGGTTCTTCTATCGGATTTATTAATCTCGGGGGTATGATAGGAGCGCTGCTGGCTCCGACCGTTATGGGTATGTTAATTGGAAAATTTAATGGATCATATACAGCAGCTTTTATATATTTAATCGTTTGCGCCACTTTTACCATCTTAGCGGCTGCTAGACTATCTCATTCTTCTAAAAGAAATCAAGATATGCCGATTGAAAAAAGTGTTTAATATTTACGCAAAAAAGATCAAGGCATCCATGGCTTTGGTCTTTTTTGAAATATAAATGATACTGTCAAACATTTAGATAGACTTTGAAATGTATGAGCAATAGTAGGAAGGATGATACAGGTTTGATGTGGGAAATTTTCAATATTATCGGAACGATTGCGTTTGCCATAAGCGGCACCATCGTAGCGATGGAAGAAGAATATGATATTTTAGGAGTTTATATTTTAGGGTTAGCCACAGCCTTTGGCGGCGGTGCCATTCGTAATCTTTTAATCGGAGTACCTATATCCGCCTTATGGGAACAAGGACTGCTTTTTTTAATGGCAATTATCGCCATGACAATTGTATTCATATTTCCAAAACGCACTTTAAAAGAGTGGAGAAAATGGGAACTCTATACAGATGCTGTAGGGCTGGCCGCATTTGCGATTCAAGGTGCTCTTTATGCAACCGAAATGAACCATCCAATCATTGCTGTTATCGTTGCTGCTCTTTTAACGGGTGGTGGCGGCGGAATGGTTCGTGATTTATTAGCTGGAAGAAAACCATTATTATTGCAAGCAGATATATATGGTGTTTGGGCCATGCTAGGAGGCCTAGTGATTGGAATGGGACTTGTAACTCATCCATGGCAATTATATCTATTGTTCAGTATAATAGTTGTTCTGCGGATTTTAACTGTTTTTTATAACTGGAAATTACCTTATCGTTCCGTTAAGGATAATCAGGTGTCTTATAAACAAATGATTTAGCAGCAAAAAAGCTGAAATTTAATCAAACGTCTGTTTAAGAGAGAAAAATAAAAAAAAGACACAAAAGGTTTTCCTCCAATTATAACTTGGAGGAACCCTTTTATGTCTTTTCTATTATATACTTACTTTTGGGTCGAGGGGACAGACACCATGACTCTGGGTCTAGGTGCCTGTCCCCCTGTTCCATTTAATTTTTATAATTTAATACAAACATTAGATAGTTCTGAATAGAATTCAAAGCTGTGAATACCGCCTTCACGGCCAATACCGCTTTGCTTCATTCCGCCAAATGGTGTACGAAGATCGCGAAGGAACCATGTATTTACCCAGATAATTCCGGCTTCTACTTCTCTTGCTACACGGTGAGCACGGCGTAGGTCATTTGTCCAAATCGATGCACTTAATCCATATTCTGTATCATTTACTTGATCAAGTACGTCTTCTTCTGTGTCAAATGGAATGACTGTTACAATCGGTCCAAAGATTTCTTCTTTCACAACACGGCAATTACGGTCAAGACCAGTAATAATCGTAGGCTCTAAATAATAACCTTTTTCTAGGCCTTCAGGACGTTTACCACCAGTTAGAACTTCTCCACCTTCTTCTTTTGCTAGCTCAACATAGCTTAGAACGCGCTCATAGTGATCTTTACTGATCAATGCCCCTACTTTTGTTTGTGGATCGAATGGGTCTCCAACGACTAATTCTTTCGTTTTTGCTACAAATTTTTCAATAAATTCATCATATGCAGAACGTTCTACATAGATTCTAGAACCGCAAAGGCAAACTTCCCCTTGGTTAATAAAACTTGATTTTAACGTTGTTTCAATGACTTCATCAAGGTCAGCATCAGCGAAGATAACATTTGGATTCTTTCCTCCAAGCTCGTAAGAAAGCTTTTTCAATGTATTAGCTGCTGATTTCATAATAGTTTGACCAGTTAATGTTTCACCAGTAAACGTAATCGCATCAACATCTTTATGTTCTGTAAGTGCTGTACCTACCACACCGCCAGAACCATTTACGATATTCACTACGCCATCTGGAACGCCAGCTGCTTTACAAATTTCCCCAATCACAGTTGCCGTTGTCGGAGTTAAGCTTGCTGGCTTGATTACAACCGTATTACCGGCTGCAAGTGCTGGTGCAAGTTTCCAAGTCATTAATAATAAAGGCAGGTTCCAAGGACTGATGATCCCAACAACTCCAACTGGACGACGAACGGAATAGTTGATAGCTGTATCATCTGTTTCATATGCTTCTGTTCCTACAGAACGTAAATAGTCTGCAAAGAAATGGAAGTTATAGGCAGATCTAGAAATATCAACGGCAGTTGACAACCAAATTGGTTTTCCTGTATCTAATGATTCAAGTTGTGCAAGCTCGTCTTTTCTTTCTAAAATAATATCCCCGATTTTACGAATTACCGCAATTCTTTGATCCAATGTAAACTTTTTCCAAGGACCTTTTAGCGCTTTTTTAGCTGCTGCTACTGCTGTATCTACTTCTTCTTGGCCACCTTGTGAAATTTGGCTGATCACTTCTTCTGTTGCAGGGTTAATATTAGCTTTTACCTTCCCTGAAATTGACTGAACATATTCCCCATTAATAAAGTGTAAACTGTCAACGGATTTTACTAAGTTTGCTTGTGTACTCATCTAATCATCCTCCTATACATTTTGAATCAACCCTATGTCTCTATTAATAAAATAATAGATTATTTGATTGATTGATTTTCTAAACTTTAAGAAAAGCTTTTGTTCATTAAAGTGCATATTGATATTGCGTGTACGCTAGTTCACAATATTGACCTGTCTACTATTAAGATGATGGTTAAAGAAGATTTTAAAGATTACAATAATTTTCTTTAAAAGACCAGTAGAGCAGAAATATGTTTACTTTATATTGCTATACTAGTTAATCTACTCCATTATCACAACAAGAAGTTTTCTTTATATGAAACAAACTAAAAATATTTTGATTTTTTTTAATATTTTTAGTTTGTTTCAATCTAAATACTCTCTCACACTTGAGAAACTTTTGACTTTGTGAACGTGATAAGAGGATTCCAGCTGCCGGATGATTGTCCTGCTGCATAATATACTGGGGTCCATTCCTCATCAATGATTCCGAACAGCATGGCTAAATGGCGGCCGCCTGATTCAACTTTTGCAAAGCTTGAATATTGTGGCAGCATTTCATTAGCGGCACGATAATTTTTATTCATCACATATTCAATAAATTGTTTATCCATCGCATGTTCAGATATGGTTGGCATATGATGTCTTCCGCGGACTAAGTTATGTGCAAGAGCACCACTTGAAATGAAAATGACCTTTTTATCCGATTCTTGTAGCACCTTCGCAATGGCTTGGCCCCATTTATGCGTTTCTTCCAAATTAGCAGCTAACGTAACTGATAGGTTAATAACAGGAATATCTTCATTTGGAACAAGATATCGTAAAGGAACAACCGTACCGTAGTCCCACACAAAAAACTCGTCATATACCCCTTCAACGGCAAGTGAGGCATCTTTTCCTGCTTGAACTAATTGGTTGGCTAACTCCTCGTCACCAGGGTAATGATACGGAACATCTTTAATCAAATCCGGTGCTTCTGTTGCCGTAAGAAGGCCTTTATGAACGGGATAACAGTCTACGTAGTGTGCAAAGGTTGACGGCCAGTGACAAGACACTAACACAATCACATCAGGTTTTATTTGAGCAATTTCTTTAGAAACCTCTTTTAAACCATCCACCATCTCCTGCTGAAAGTCAGGTACCTTATCCTCATGGCAAATACTTGGAACATGTGGTACGAGCATACTTAATTCAATTGTCACGAAAAATTCCTCCTCTTTTCTATACTATCTTTTAACTTATAAAATTCGATATAAAATGGTCTGTCTGCTTGAACATGCCTTTATTTTGCAGAAGTGAAAGTTGGTCAATCATTTTTTTCATATCGAAAAATAAAGATGGATTTTATTTATTATTTACTAAAACCTCACCCAATAAAGAATGCGCCCCTTTATCACTGATTTCTATTGGCGGCCATGCACACAAGTCAAATGGATAATCCGATCCCGCAACGACTCGATCTTCACCAACTGTTTTGACAAGAAAATCAATACTATTCTGATCCCAAAGAACGGTGTCGTACCAAAAGCAACGTAAATATTCAGAGGGCGGAGCTTGCAGCTGAGAGGATACAGGTTTCCATTGTTCATAGCCCTTATCTAATCGTCCGATTTGGTAGGGTAGGAAGCCACCTCCATGGGCAAATAATATTTTGAGATTTGGATATTGATCAATGAGTCCACTTAATAGTATATCCGTCGCACAGACCGTTGTTTCCCATGGTATTCCAATCAGGTTAGGCATCATTCTTCTCTTTAACCGAGGGTCTTCGCTTAATAGAGGATGAATGAATAGAATGGCCTTCATCCTATTTGCTTCTTCAAAAAAGGGTTGAAAAAAGGGATCTGATAGCATATGTTGACCAATTCCAGGTCCAATGATGGCACCCTTTAATCCGATATTCATAGCCTCATGTAATACTTGAGCAGCTTTAACCGGATAAGCTAAAGGGACAGTACCAACGGCTGAAAATTTTTCCGGTGTATCTTTTACTAAATCAGCAAGTGCTTGGTTATAGACTCTTGAAATATCTATAGAAATATCTAGAGGAAAATCGTACATAAATAGCTGTGGTATTGGAGAAATTAACGAGTGTGTAACCCCGGTCTTTTCTTGCTCTTGCTGATAGAGTTCTAAATCAATAAATGACTTTTTTAATTCAAATCCCCACTTTTTATTGACAGTAAGAAATTCTTCTTTATTTTTCTCTTTCTTTATCCATTCAGCATGTACTGTTTTTTTATTTTCCTTCAGCCAGTAAAGAACATCTTCGGGGATAAAATGGGTATGAAAATCATACATGTATGTTATTTTTCCTCCTTAGTAAATCTTCTCCCAACGAATAGCAGATACGATAAAGCGCTATTTCTTTTGGATGTCCCATAAGGTATCAGGCATGAACCGTAAATCTAAATCTGCACAAATTTAAAATAGTTACCTGAAACCTTGATTTGGGGCAACCACTTGGCGGGAACACTTTCTCTTAGCTCTTGATCATTTCAAACTGGGCCGCGGTGCCTGTCCCCGTGTCCCGGAACATCTTCTCTTGTATGTACTCTACAGGCATTTGCTGCCCTGTCCACATTTCGAATGCGAGGGCTCCTTGCCAGAGCATCATTCCGAGACCGTTGATGGCTGTTGCTCCGACGGCTTCTGCTTGCTGTAATAGCTTCGATTTAGGAGGGCTATAGATCACGTCTGTTACGATCAGATCAGGACGCAGTACTTGCGGATCATCAATGACGCTTAACCCTTCAAGCGGCTTCATCCCAACGCCTGTAGCATTTGTCAGAATATCACTTGAAGCAATTTCCTTTTTCAATTGTTCTTTATTTTCAAGAGGATATACATTTGCTTTTACAGAAAATTGCTTGATTTCTTCATTAATAATGCGTGCATTTTCAACTGCCTTTGAGTAAAATTCATCCTGACGTGCAAAGATGCTAATTTCAGCAATTCCTTCTACTGCCGATTGAATCGCAATACTCGTGGCAGCACCACCCGAGCCGATTAGGGTCATTTTCTTTCCTCTGATGTCAAACCCATGCTCTTTAAGATTTCTGATATATCCTCTTCCATCTGTATTGTGACCAATGAATCTTCCATTTTCATTGACAACTGTGTTAACGGACCCGGTCAATTTAGCGCTGTCATCAAGCTCATCTAAAAATGGCAGAATTTTTGTTTTATTTGGCATCGAAACATTAAACCCGCGGATATTCAGCGCTTTCATCCCTTTGATGACATCCGCTAATTCTTCATTCCCGACTTCAAACGCCATGTAGGCATAATTTAATCCTAATTTTTTAAAGGCGAGATTATGCATGGTTGGTGATAGGGAATGCCGAATCGGTGTAGCGAATAACCCGATTAATTCCGTTTTTCCGTCTATAACGCCTAAGTTTTGCATTTCTTAAAAACCCCTTTTATTTTCTAAGATCGTAATCAACCTCATTGATATTTGTGTAATATTTTTAAAGCCCTTCTTAATTCAGGAACAGGGATTTGCCCTGGAGCAGACACCTGATTTCCAGCACCAAATGTCGCAGCGGATCCGAAACATTCCCCGGCAAGGCGGCTGATTAAACCTGTTCCTCCCATTGATATCGTGATAATCGGGCGATCGGCATACTCAGTTTTCATTGTGTTCGTTGCCTCTAATAGCGTCATAACATCCTTCACACTCTTCGGCATCACGGCAATTTTAGGAATATGGGCACCAAGCTCCTGCATTTTGTACAGCCTTGTAATAATTTCTTGTTTCGATGGTGTTTTTTCAAAATCATGATTGGACATAATAACATACACACCATTCTCTTCAGCCGTTTCCACTAGCTCTTTCACATAAGCTTCCCCGGTAAAAAGCTCTACATCAACTAAGTCGATTTTCTTTGTCCTTATCGCTGCTTGCAATAATTCAACGTAATAGGAAACAGGAACTTCCTTATTTCCCCCTTCTTTATGGCTTCTAAATGTAAAAAGAAGGAGTTCATCAGATAGGACACTTCGTAAGGTAGAAATCATTTCCTGAACGGTATCAATCTGATCAACATGCTCATAAACATCTACGCGCCATTCAACGATATCCGGTTTTAACGATTTGACCTCATTTATTTCTTTCACAAGTTCTTCCGTTGTGGTACCCATTAATGGAACAATAATTTTCGGTAAACCTTCTCCTAATACAGTCTTGCCAACTGACAGAATTGCCATGTACTTTGACTCCTTTTATCTTGTTGTTAGTTTTGATTGTTAGATCGATCTAACAATCTAGTAAATGACACTATTAACACTCATATATTGCTTCCATTGTTCTAACGATTTACGTAAACATGGGAATCCTTCTCTTCCAAAGTATTCTAAAGAAACAAATCCTGAATACTGTCGTTTTTTCAATTCATCTAGAATGGCGATGTTATCAACATCACCGTCAAGAATAGCTGCTGGTGTGTTTTTATATCGCTCTTGCAAATTGTAGTGATAATTTTTTAAATGGACGTGACTAATATGGGAGTACACCGTATCAAGAACTTGCATCGGATCCTCTTGATCAACGTACAGGTTCGCAGCATCATAAATGAGTTTAATCCTTGGATGATTGATATCCTGTACTAGCTTTTGAATGGATTCAACTGTATCAGCAAAGGAATCATAATGGATTTCAATTGCGACATCTACATCATATAAATCGGCAATTTCAGCAAACTTTTGAAACTCTGTAACGGTTTCGGACCATTGCTCAGGGGATGCATTTCTTGATGCAACATGTCCTGCAAAGGTTCGAATTAAAGGACAATTTAATTGGTGTGCGGCATCTAACAATTTCTTAGCTTGATTGACTTCGCTAATATGCTGCTCGCGGTTCCATAATTTTGAAAAAGTTGTATAAGCACTTATAGACGGAATTTGTATCCCATTGGATTCTAATAACCTAGCTAATTTATCAAGCGGTCCATACTTCTCCTGAAATCTTTCGATATGTTTATTCCATAGCTCAAGACCTTTCACATCTTGATTCATAGGTGTTACCCATTTAATGATTTCATCGATATCCCATTCTTTAAATCCTGTCGTACATAAACTTAGTTTCATGTTTATTTCCTCCTTTTAACTATTAGATCGATCTAATTTTTGTAACCGTTTGCTCATTTCTGTGTTTATATAAATATATATCATACCTTTATAAAATTATTCAACACTAAATTTAAAAATATCCGAATTTTTTTATATATTTTCACTGATTTCCCATTGCCTTACTAGACTAATTAGCAAAGAAGGTCCTGCCTTGGTTACTAATTAGTCATAGCAAGCAACATGGATAGTTCCTCAATTAATTTTCTGTAGAATTCCTAACAATTAGTTCAGGCTGTAAAATAATTCGCTTCTTTTCCCCTTCAGCTTGAGTAATCCTTTGATGCAGAAGATTCGCAGCTGTTTTTCCCGTAAGCTGTGCAAAAGACGAGACCGTGGATAACGGAGGATAAAATATTTCTGCTTCAGGAATATTATCAAAGCCCATAATGGCGATATCTTTACCGGGAGTTAATCCAGCCTCTCTTACCGCTTGCACAACACCAAATGCCACTAGGTCGCTGAAGCAAAAGATAGCAGTAGGGCGATCAGGCTGCGAAAGAAGCTGACGTGCCGCTTCCATACCTCCCTCTCTGGTGGGAAGACTATCGATGACCAAGGATTCGTCCCATTCTATTCCCGCCTGCTGAAAGGCTAATGAATATCCTTCCCATCTCTTAATCCAAGTAGAAGACTTACGGTAGCCTCCTAAAAACGCAATTTTTTTATGACCTTGCTTTATTAAATGCTCTACAGCCATTTTCGAACCAGCTTGATAATCAATTCCAACAAAATCGCAATTGGCTCCTGCCAACTCTCTTACAGCAAGAATGGTCGGAGTTTGTAATTTGTTTAACCGGTTAACAATTTCATCTGAACTTTCTGAAACAGGACAAAGAATAATTCCCCCAACCCGATGTTCAATCATGGTTGAAAGAATTTTATCCTGCTTTTCAACAGAATCAAAGGTTACCCCTAACAACACTGTATAACCAATTTCCTCCAAAGTATGATGAACACCCTTCAGTAGGTCCGAATAGTATGTGTTTGATATATCTGTAATGATGATCCCGATGGTCGTTGAACTCTTCGACCGTAAATTTGCAGCAACCCGATCATAGACATAACCCAATTCTTCCATGGATTTTAAAACCTTTTTACGAGTTTCAGGTGCAATTTTAGGACTGTTTCGAACAATTAACGAAGCCGTTGCACGCGAAACCCCCGCATGCTTGGCCACATCCTGTAACGTTACAGGTTTTTTTCGTGATTGATTCATAGTAAAACCACCAACTTAAATCATTTTGATTATACTACTAGGTTTGTTTTTTGAGAAAAATTGTAAAAACTGGAGAATAAAAATTACGGACTATATTCTCATATTTTATAAGAATATAGTCCGTTTTACAAACTAGTTTTAGCTATAGACTTCGGCAAATAAATTTTAATGCTCAGTAACCAATAAATTTAAAATATTTTAAAAAGTGTTGACAAACCGAAATATGGTTTTTATTATTTAAATTATTAATCAAACCAAAAATGTTTTCTATAGATAACTTTTACTGAAAGCGATTTCTATAGATTACTAAAAAAGTTTGGTGTTTGTTTTAAATTGATTTTTATAATTAGATCGATCTAAAATTTATTAGATCGATCTAAAACTCAATAGTTTATGAAAAAGGAGGGAAAATAAATGATAAATATGTTAAGTGGGAATTCATCCCCACGGCTTTTCAGATATCCAGCATTACTATTAAATTATAGGAAGAAGCTATATAATTAAAACAATAATCCAAAAATTTTAAACAGTCTTTTAGTTATTTAAATAGGCATGTCAGTAACCTTGATACAATTTTACAAATAATGACATAACAGTCTATGGGTCAGAAGCGATGGAATTTGACAACCATGCTGCCATTACATAACTTTCCGAATGATTCGTTATGATCCTTTAAAACTATCGCAATGATTCTGTTTTTTTACAGGTATTATCGATTTTATCTAAATTTGAAGGAGCTAAGTTATGAAAAATAAATATTTATCTACCGCTTTCGGACTCTACCTCAATTATTTCGTTCATGGTATGGCGTTAATTATTATCTCTTTAAACATCGATGTTTTTGCAGAAAAATGGGGGACAAGCGTTGCAGGTGCTGCAGCAGTCGTTTCATCTTTTGGAATTGGGAAAATATTAGCCGTAGCGTTTTCTGGAATCATTTCCGATAAATTTGGGAGAAAAGCATCGATTCTATTAGGAATATCATTCTATCTAGTGTTTGCAATCGGAATTTTATGGAGTCCTACTGCGTCTATTGCTTACTTCTTCGGCATTTTAGCTGGTATTGCGAACTCTTTCTTAGATACAGGTACTTATCCGGCTTTAATGGAAGTTTTCACTAAGAAATCTGGTCCTGCTAATATCATTGTCAAATTTTTCATTCAAGGGGGGCAGTTCTTGCTTCCTATCATCATTGGCTTTCTTGTGGTGCGGGGATTTTGGTATGGATGGAGTTTTACGTTATTGATTGCAATCTTATCGCTCAATTTGATCTTTATGAGTACTCGTAAATTCCCGCCAATGGCTGCCACATCACAAGATATAACCGTGGAAGCAAAAGCACTTGAAAAGAAAGGGAAATTTCATTTTAGCGTGGAAGAGATTTGTATGATTTCCTTTGGCTTTGTTGGGCTAACATTCCTTACCGTATTGGGGCAATGGATAGCGAAGTATGGTACAGAAGTGGTCCATATGAGTGAAAATGCCGGAAGAATGTTAGTCTCTTATGGAAGTATTGGAGCACTCATTTGTGTATTGGTAACGTTCACATTAGGAAACAAGGGAGTGAAGTCTGCCCCTATTATTTTGATATATACCTTCATGACTGCGCTGGTTTCTCTTGTTTTATGGGCATTCCCTTCACCAATGGTTGCAACTGTAGGTGCTTTTTTCTTGGGCTACTTCTCATCTGGCGGACTTATTCAGTTAGGGTTGACTATTTTAGTTGATCATTCAAGTAGAGGAAAAGGGGTTCTTACAAGCCTTTACACGATTTCTGAAGGAATCGCCCAATTTTCAATGCCGATCATCCTAGCAGCCATTTATAAATTTGATATCTCCTATATCTTTATATTAAACGCCTTTGTTGCATTATTTGGATTCACATTAGTTTTAATTGTGTCGATTCGTGACAAACAAAGGAAGGCACAACAAGACATCCGAATAAATGAATCTGCAAGTTAATTAGGTAGTTGGGTCGCGGGGACAGGCACCTTGTTCCACCTGGTGGATCGAGGGTTTGTCCCTTGTTCCATGTGAGTGGGTCGAGGTGCCTGTCCCCCCGTTCCATTATCCTTTAGCTTTTTATTAGTTTGTCGCGGTCGTCGGCTTTCGGGGGTTCTTCCAGCCAGCCGTGTTTGATCATGATGTTGGCTCCGTCTTCGGCGTAGAGGGCTATTTCTGGTAGTAACGATGCATACCTCATACCTAAATCTCTTCTTGGACTTGCGGCGATGGCCATACCAAAATTTCCGATTACTGCTGCAATCATCGCTGACACATGAAACATGATTAACTTATCCGAAAAGATACTCTCCGTTGTATCTGTAACCGCTGAATCCCAACTCATAGGAGCAGGTAAGTCTTCTTTTATTAAAAAATTGCTGAAGATATCTATATATTTCTGCGAAAGCTGCTTCCCTCTTACCAAATATTCTTTTACTTCATCATTCTTAGCAATTTGGGCAAAGCCTGTGATTAAAGCTTTTCCAATGGAATTGGTTTGGACATTTAAAAATAAATGAGTAACTTCCACTGATGTAATAGACCTTTTTTTTCCAAAGAAACCTGCTAGAAAGTGCTGCTTTTCTACAAAATCTACCTTGTCAGGGATAGTAATATAAGGAGGTTTGACAAAGGTCCCCTGCTTCAACATTAAGTCCCGGGTCTGATTCTGGAGCTCTACCCCTTTCTCCAATACACGCCGATGAAAATCAATGACATCCGGACGTGTAGCCAATCCCAACGCGGCACCGTTAGCTGCAATTGCCAAAAGCGCCATTTGATGCATATACATGACGACAAAGGTATCTGAAAAAATTCTTGGTGCATCAGGTGTAACATCTTGATTCGTAAACCCAATTGGTACTGGAAATTCCTCTTTGTTAAAAATATCTTGCTCAATTGCTATATTCTCTTTTGCTGTAGCCAATGCAAATTCGATAATTGGGCGGACTTCCTCATCCTCTACTTTTTCCAAAAAATGCGAGCTGACACAGAGCGCCAATGTGTCATTAATATACTGGGTCCACAGGCTCGACATCTCCGCAGCCGTCAATCTCAACTTCATTTTATCTTCCATGTAAAAATAAAGCCTCCCAAACAATATGCTTTTTAAGCATATTATCCCCCAAATGGAAGAAATTCATTATGGGACAGGGGGACAGGCACTACGACCCTGGGTCGAGGTGCCTGTCCCCTCGACCAATTCCCAAAAATGAAAAATTCCATACTTGTCCGTTTCGGATTTTGCCATCATAGCGTAAAATATACAGACTCTAAATAAGGTGGTGATAGACTATGGACGGAGGAAAACGTTCTAACTTCGCTTTAATCGTAGTACTTTTCATCCTTTTGATTATTATTGGATCTAGTTTTTCAGGAGGATATTAATTCACTAAAATGAATGGACAACCAAAAGAGAACGGATACCTTGGATTGAGGCGTGCTTCGTACGCTTCCTTTTTCTTTCATCTATTTTCGTCGTTTAAGGGTGAAAGTATCGTCCTTTTCCTCTTAAACAAACGTTTGATAGAATTTCATTTATTTGGACAACGAGAACGAGTCAGTTAAAAATACTACCAAAATGTAAAACTGAATCCCTCCATGATTATTTTTTCAAAAATCGAATATGGAAGGTCGTCCCTTCAGAGCCTGAAGTAAAATTGATTTCAGCATGATTTCGTTTGGCGATTGAAAAACAAATCGGCAGGCCTAGACCCGTACCATTTGCTTTGGAGGTGACAAATGGCAGGGATATTTTATCGATTATGTCAGGGGGAATTCCGGCTCCCTCGTCTTTTATCGATAAAACTACATGATCCTGTTCATCGGCTGTCATAATATAGACGGATTTCCCTTTCTCCAACGCATCGAACGAATTATTGACAAAATTCAGCAGCAGCTGTCTCATTTCATTTTTATCAACATAAAGACTAGGAATTTGAGCCAATTTTAAATGAATGAATTTCCCTTCGTTGTTAGCCCTTGTTTCCAGTAATGGATATAGAGTTGTAATAATATGATTAAGATTGCAGTAATCTAATTTATTTGGCGTTTCCTTGGCTAAGTCGAGGAAATTGGTAATAATGTCATTGACACGATTGACCTCGTCAACCATCAAATTCATAATATCATTATATTTTTGTAGGTCCTTATCCTGTAACATTAATTGCAAAAAGCCCTTAATCGTTGTCATCGGATTTCTTACTTCATGGGCAACACCGGCTGCCATCTCAGCGATAATTTTCAGTTGGTCATAATATTTTTGTCTTTTCTCTTCTTCCTTTTTTTGTGTGATATCGTTAAAAATAAGAAACAGGCCGTATTTATTAGGAAATACCCGAATTTCTATCGGTACTTTTGAATACTCTGTAATAATCTCAAAATATTGCGGTATTTGTTCCCTAAACGCCTGCATATATTTCTCGTATACAATCGTTTCTTTATATTTAGGCAGTACATCCCACTGGCATTTGTACATCACTTCATGCTTTGGCTTTTCCAGCAATGCCTCACCAGCCTTATTGATGTATTCAACCTCCATTTTTGAATTTAAAAAACAGCACCCCTCCGAAATATCCTCCAAAATTTCTAACATTTTTTGATTTGATTGGGTATCAATGATCCTCACCACTTTCCCTTTTAATAAAAATAGAATGCAATGATTATATATTTACATAAGATTCGACAAAATACAGCAATTTCCTTTTTTTGCATCTGGGAATCGGGGACAGCCACCTCGACCCTGGTTGATGAGGTACCTTTCCTCGATTCCCAGTATTTTTTACTATTAACATAGTAAATAGTTTTAATTTTATCCCGTTTTAGCATATAATAATACCAATACATTTTTAAGGGGTGAGATGATGGTTAGATATATAGCTTTGATTTTTCTTTTATTGCTATCCAGTTTGTTCTACATTCACGCCCATCATCATAGCCCGATCAATTACGAAAGCCCAACTTTGATGGGCCATGAAAGTCCACATGATGAGCATGACCCAACTACTGACAAGTATAAAGCGATCAGCCTAAATACGATCGTTACCTTGTTGTTATTTCCTTATTTCTGTACAAATGCAAATCCTTTCCGGATTCATCTTATAAGAAAGAAGACGTTATTCACGACTATTTTTTATCAATCGAATTATGTGATCTTCTCTCCTTTAAAGTAAAAAATATTTTATTTTAAAGGAGGAAAAAATAATGATGTGGATGAGATTTTTGATGATTGGTATGTTTTCCCTATCAGCTATTACCCTATTATCCTATCAAGGGATTGAGATCTTTCAAGCCTTTATGGATTATTTCAGAGAAAAGTAAGCAGACGTTACAAAGAGTGTAAGAAATTTTCTTACACTCTTTTGCTGTAAAAAGGATTCCGAGAATTGCTGGGTCAACCTTTTAGCGTTCACCCGTTGCGATTAAATCGGATTAGGTTTTGCAATTACTAGTACAGTTCAAATAGTGGATAACTGAGCTAAATCATCAGAAGAGTTTGAAAAAGGGGGGAATCATCATTTTAATCGAAATGAGTAGACAATTATTTGATTCATTAGAGGATTACCACTTAGTTAGGGCCTGTTTTGATCCCATTATTCCCATGATTCGAGGAAAAGATGCCAGCGTAAAAGAACAGGTATACCACCAATTAAATACCAGCCAGCAAGCATTATTTTTATTCAATGCATATTACAATCATGCCTGTCATTCAACGGAAGAAATGTATTGGTGGAGCGCCTATTATTTTGCACAGCCAAAAACGTGGCAGGAAATCAAAGGAGCACTAAAGTATTTCAAGGCAGCCGAGATGCATGATCTTCTAGAAAAGGTGGAATCTACTTTTATAACGAGAGACTACCCTAAAAAACTAGAACAATTCTCCATTGCTTACAATGATCTTGAAAAGGATATAGAGCTTTTTCAAATATTTCAAGAACACAACAATCATTTTCAAGAAATTTCCCCCGCTACGCTAAAACAAATTGGGTTATATATCCGGAAAAATCCAAATGAGTTCATTCGCCTTGTCTAAAGTAGACATACAGGTTTGGTTTGGAGGGACAGACCTTGACCCGAGTCATGTTGACTATCACTCCGACCCTCTCCCTATAAAACAACTGAAATAATAAACTCACTAACCCATACAATGATAATACTCTGTCCCAACCCGCATACAATCCCTGTTGTGAATCTTAATGTGTTATTACTCATTCGGTATTTCTTTTTCTGCGTCCAGCCATCGATGATCATGGGGAAATTGAGGAGAATCCCCAGCCATAGCGGAAGATTCCACCCGGCAATCAGCAGGATTGGAAAAAATAAATAGCCTGCCAATATTCCGGTGCATCTCGCACATAGAGGCAGAGTATAACCGAAGATGGTTAGACTTCTTGACTTCATTCGGTGACAGGGAACAATCTCAAACACCCGCTGCAGCCTAATCACAATTTGGCCCGCAATCGCAATCAGGACCTGAATCACAATCTGGAAAAACACAGTCACAGTCAGGTGTGCAATCATACTTCTTTCTTTTTTTATTTCTTCCATAATAAATAATGATAAACAACAACATTAAAACTCCAACACCAATACCAATTGATCCAAACAGGACTTCACCTTGAACAAGTAACGTCGTTCCGACAATAAAGGCAATAATCATCCCCGTCAACATAAGAAAAAACATCTATTTCACCCGATTTCTTGATTTGGTATGCATTAAAATCCCTGCTATCAGTAAAAGAACAGGTCCAATCATGAGCCATTTAAAAACACCCGGAGTGGCTCCCAAATATAACGCTAACGGCATCGACCAAACAGAACAAATAATCAGCGTTATGGGCTTAAAAGAAAGACTGGCAAAAATAGCAATGAACATTGGCAGAAAAAACATCATTGTGAACGATACAAGAACATCTAGCTCTGGGCTGGAATGACCATACGGATTATGGAATAAGAAATAACCACAATAAAGAAGGCTTCCGACGGAACCAATCGTACCAATGAGTTTTTCCAACTGCACCGCTGTTCCTCCTTAAAGGGATTTATGCCATATATATTCCATTTGAATTCGTTAAAAACCTTTTTTCTGTATCGACAGGTGTATTTCAAGGTACCTTGTTCCAATTAGGGCTCGAATATAATTCGAAGAGCCAGCCCATCCCATCTCCCACATAAAAAAGCCTGCCCCCACAAGCACTGGAGACAGGCACATCCATTATAAAAATAACTTTTCTAATTCAAGCGGCTCAATGTATTCCCCGTTCTTATAAGCGCGCATGTTGCCGCCGGAAATTTCATCAATCAATACAATTTCTTTATTCTCGCCTACACGGCCGAATTCAAATTTAATATCGTATAACTCAATGTCCTTTTTAGCAAGCTCGTCCTTCACGACGTGGGCAATTTGCTGAGTGAGTGATTTTAATACTTGGTATTCATCCTTAGATAAAATGCCGAGCATATCTAACGCGTCTTCGCTAATTGGCGGATCCTCGCGGTCATCATCCTTTAGAGTTACTTCAACAAAAGCGTCAAGTGCTTGTCCTTCTTCAGCATATAAGCCGTATCTGCGTAAAAAGCTTCCAACCGCTCTAAATCGACAGATCACCTCTAATCCTTTTCCAAACACTTCAGCAGGCTTCACAGTCATCGTTGCTTTTTCAATATCCGCATCAATATAGTGCGTAGGAATGCCTTTTTCCTTTAAAATTTCAAAGAAATGCTTTGTTAAGCGCAACCCTGCACGGCCTGCACCTTCAAGTGTAAGACCAACTGTGTTAGCCCCCGGATCAAATACGCCATCCACACCTGTCACATCGTCCTTAAATTGAAGCAGAAAATTTCCATCCTCTAATTCATATACATTTTTTGTTTTACCAGTATATACAAGCTTCATACAACCATCACTCCCACATATATTTTCGTCACTATTAAACCAACTATTCCTAAAACTCCAAATCTTATTTTAATATAAAATGGAACAGAGGGACAGGCACCGCGACCCAAAATTTTTATTTGGTGGAACGCAGGAACTCCTCCCCGAAATGTTTACATAAAAAAACACTCGTCTAATACGAGTAGTGTTTAATATCGTTACAGTTGGTTCAAATGCTAATATTACCAGGAACCATGGCAGCCTCTTTTTTTATCCTGATTGATCTTAGAAACAAGCCGATTCCAAGAAACAAAACAGTTGCCATGACGCCGCTAATAGGATTTAACCAAAAGTCCTGCCTGCTGTTCATAAAGGTAATAATGCCGCTAGTTGTGACCAAAACGGTTGGAAACGCATCCTCAACGGCATGCATCAACACACATGGCCATACGGATTTGGCCAGACGGTATAGTTCAACATACATAACAGCCCAGCACACCATCAGCACACACCCTGTTAATAGCATTCCTGCCCTTGAAATAGATTCGAAATACTTGTCTGGAAGAAACACCAAGTAATAGGCTGCATGCCACAAAGCCCAAACAAGACCAGAGATGAGGTAAATCAGCCAGTCATTGGTCCTTAATTCCAGAAGTTTCGGCGTCAGATAACCACGCCATGTAAACTCCTCAAAGATATTTTTAATAAAATTACTGCCAACTGAAATAGCAACAAGTGATAAAAAGTTAGACCAGCCAATTGCCGAAAGTTCAATTCCTCCTAAAAGAAAGGCCAACCCAACGGTTATGATGGTAATAAACGGATAAATAGCGAAAGACACGAAATACCACTTCAGGCTGGCTCTAAATCTGGGCTTAATCCCCATATCCTTCCAGTCACGGTGGAAAGCTCTCATTAAGATGGCTGTAAAAAACGGCAGCACGAGCCACAGCAGCATACCCAATGAATTGCCTTCCGGCTGTTCCGGAAGTAAAGAATCAATTAATACACCTAGCCAACCGCTGATCAGGACAACCATAATGAAAATGAGCAAACGATTTCTTTGTTTCGCTTTATTCAGGTTAACCATTTCTGCCTCCCTCTATCATGTTTCAAGTGCTCCGTCTCCATGTCTTGCTTTCCAGATTGACTTGGCATTTGAACACTCTCTACTAAATAGAATTATAGTATGACAGGATTCTATAACGTATGACTTCCAATGCACACAGTGTATTTGAAAATCGGCCGCAATGCTGTCCTGAGCAGATATAAACATGTTCTATTCAGTTTTTTAGTTAATATAATTTGGGAGAGTGCTGTTTTTTATCCAAATCTTTACATTTATTTAAAACGGTACCTAAATGTTCTCATTATAATGGAATCGATGATGATGATAAAATTGCTAAAGTCCTTAAGGAGGAAGTTCTTATGTTTGCAGGACACTTTGGAGTTGCCGCTGCAGTAAAAAGTAAAACCCCGGAACTGCCACTTTGGTCGCTATTGGTCAGCACGCAATTACTTGATATTGCATTTGTTCCATTTAGTTTAGCTAGAGTGGAATCAATAGAGCCAATAGGTGCGGGCGGTTATGGTCAGGTGATGATTTATGCCTTCTACACTCACTCTTTTATAGGTGCACTGTTGTTAAGCACAATAGCAGCGTTACTTGCCGGAGGATTTTGGGGTAAAAAAGCAGGAATGGTGATTGGCGCCGTTAGCTTTAGCCACTGGATTCTTGATTTAATTGTTCATCGGCCGGATATGCCCCTTCTCCCCGGAAACGCAGGGAATTTGCCGCTTTTAGGTTTCGGCCTATGGGAATCCGTTACCGCAAGCTTCCTATTGGAATTTCTCCTGATTGCAGCCGGTTCCTTTTTTTACTTCAAGCACGTACTCCGCACTTCCCCTCCTGAACGAAGAAAAAAAGCCATCACAGCCGGTTGTACTATGACTATCTTTCTCCTTCTCTCTATAGTCATCGGCGCTTTCTAATAGGTCAGAGGTGGGTCGGGGGGACAGGCACCGCGACCCAGAAAAGAACAGTCTTACAGGAGCAGGGTGCAAATTTAACTATGACACATTCATAGTGGAGTATTTAAAAATGGCCCCGGTTTATTACCGGAGCCATTTATTAATTCATTTTATAGGGTTTGTTCAAGCTCAAGCATGACCTGTTGTAGATTTTAGTAGGCAAATTTGGGTCAAGGTGCCTGTCCCTCTGACCCAATTGCTGTTCCTTCGTCTCTATGCAGCTTTCTTCTCAATGATTTCTTCTTGGACTTTCATTTTTTCAATGAAACTTCCGATAATGAGACCGAGTAAACCTGGAATGACCCAGCCAAAGCCGTTTGGTTGGAAAGGGACATGGGATAATAACGCTGACATGGAACCATTTAAAAAGGTGGTGTTGATGATTTCTACTAAGCTAAATAATCCAACAAAACCGATGGTCATGACATAAACAGACCGCTGATTATACGGTAAACGATCATGCAGCAGACCTAAAATGATTAAGGCAATCGCAATTGGATACATTAAACCAAGAATAGGAACAGATACTTTTAAAATTTGTGACAGACCAAGGTTAGCTACAAAGCCGCTGATTAAACATAAAATGATCGACGCTTTTATATATGATAGTTTTGGAAAAATACTCGAGAAATATTGCGCGCATGATGTAATTAGTCCAATACAAACGCTCAGACAGGCTAATGTAAAAATTAACCCTAACACAATCGATCCACTCTGCCCGAACAACTGCTGCAATACGGTACTTAAGACAATCGCTCCATTATCAACTTCTCCTGGAAGCGAAGAAGATGCCCCCAGGTACGCAATAATTAAGTAACACAAAGTTAAAAGCAGTCCGCAGATCAGTCCAAATATCGTTAAATATTTAACCTGCAATGCAGGTCTCGTGATGTTTTTATTTCTAAAAAGATTGATAAAAACAATTCCGTAAACTAAGGCTCCAATCGCATCCATGGTTTGATAGCCATCTAAAAACCCTTGTGAAATAGGATTCTCTTTATAAGATAAAGTGGCATCTGGAAAACTGGAAAGATCCGTAAATAACGCTTTGATAAACACAATAGTAATTAAAATTAATAAAGAAGGGGTTAATATTTTTCCAAAACGGTCTACTAATTTAGACGGCGATTTGGTGAACCAAAAGACAATACTAAAAAATACAATGGTATAAACCAAAAGTCCAATTGGTGACGACTCCATCGTATTTGGTAAAAAAGGCTTTACTCCCATTTCATATGCAAGGCTGCCTGCACGCGGAATAGCAAGTCCAGGTCCAATCGCGAGATAAATGGAAATTGGAAAAATCAGGGCAAAAATAGGATTCACCCGATTGACTAATGTGTCCAATGAACCAGATTTTGCAATTGCGATAATAGCTAGTACTGCAAGACCTGCATCTGAAATAATAAATCCTAGGATCGCTTGCCATACATTCTCGCCGGCAGTATGTCCCAAATAAGCTGGGAAAATTAAATTTCCTGCCCCGAACAGCATGGAAAATAACATAAAGCCAATAAACATAATTTCTCTTTTGGTCAATTTATTCAAACATTTCACCCCTGACTAATTTACTATATTAGAATAGTTTCATTCTATCAGATACCCTCTCAATTGCCTACAAAATTTAAAAACTACCAGTATGTGGGGCTAGGGTCGGGGGGACAGGCACCTCGACCCTGTCTTAGGGGTCAATGGACATAGTTCTGATGCTAATCTCTAAGCTACAACATCATTCTTCTCTATTATTTATCGTAAAAAGAGCCCTTTCTTACTGATTTTAGGTCGATGAACCTGTCCCTCTGTTCCTTTTATTTGTCATCATTCAAATATTTAAAAATATAATGTTGATTATGAGGAAGTTTCTAGTTTTACAAAGGAAATGGAGGATTGTAGTGAAAAAGAGGTTGATGGCCATATTGGCTTCTGTGACGATGGCTTTATCTTTCGCTATGCCGGCTTTCGCTGACACGCCAGAAGGGGATTCAAATAATTCATGTAAATACCAAGGGGACTTTTTTACCATTACAGGAGACAGCCAAGGTAATCAGTTTTTAAATGGATCACCAAAAACGTATACGGTGACTGTAATTCACCCTATAACGAAAAGGCCGATTCAAGATGAAATCATCAATGTTACTTTTTTGGAAAAAATAAATATTGCTCCAGGGACGCAAAAAAACATTTATGTGATTGACCAAGCGAATGGATTCGTGATTCCTTACCAGGCAAATGATGGTACGCAAAATGGCGTTGAAATTTTAACAGATGAAAACGGGACAGCTACCTTCACGATTTCAGGTGAAAATACTGCGGCTACTCCGATCGTTTTCTTTGATGGAAGTGGCCAGGAAGTGGATCCATCAGGAAATGGTGCACTTAGGGAAAGAAATGAGCGCTTTGAGAGTGAGCACGAATTGTGCGCTCAGGCAGATACAGTTTCATTTATCCAAGGTAAAGTCTTCCTAAGGGATTATAAATTAATTGATCCGCGGTATCGAATTCTACAGTATCCTACTGTTATTACTGGAGTTAATCAGGTGGTTAAGACCTATTAGATACGGGGACACACTTTTAATGGTGTGTAAAACAGTTTTCCATGAAATCACGTCTGGCAGCTAATCGTTTAAGCAAAAAGAGCTTTAAGCTCTTTTTTACTTTTCAATCATAAAAATAAAATTTGAAAATATGATTGTACTGCGTAACAAAGGAGGATGAATCGATGAAAATTTCTCAAATCAAGGTTCTAGATAAAGAAAAACATGTGAATGCATGGTTACGGGAATATGACGGTAAGGTAGAAATCGTAAACATATCTATGACTGCATCTATAGATGGCTTTGGTACGGAGGTTTATTATTTGATTCATTATCGCATTGACGAGGAAGAAATAGTTTGACGAAGAACCGCTGGAACGGAGGGGACATGGAACGGAGGGGACAGGCACCTTGACCCAGGGTCGCGGTGCCTGTCCCCGCGACCCACCCGCGGCCCACAAATGTCAACGGAGCCGTTGTATCACACTTTTTGATATTCCCGTGACTCTGGCTATCTGGCTTAAGCTAACATGGTTCAACCTTCTCAGTTCTTCTAGTATGGCATCTCTATCGTTTTTCTTCATTTGCCGGAGTATGTTGCCATTATTCACACCTAATTGACGCAAATGCGCCATTACTTCATCATCCGTTATTCTTATTTTCACCATGTCTTCTAAACATTGATCATCATTAGACTGTTGCATGAAGTCTTTATACATTGTAATGGCCTCACTCCTATCAGAAGAAAACAAATTCAGTCCAAAATCAATGTCCACTAGAGTATCAGGATGGATATACTGATTTGCACTCGTCCAAGTACTCTCAAATACGTCGCTAGCCAGCCCGGCTTTCATCGGGTTTTGATGTATATAGCGAAGGACGGTTAAAAAATAAGCTCGATCTTCAACATTTTCACTTTTATAACGGTCTTGAAACAGGTGCCCAATTCGATTATATTTCGTATTGTACCAATATACATAGCTCGAGCTAATCCGCTTGATCGCTTCCGAAAGGCCTTCCTCTGATTCCTTCATAAGCAAATGTATATGATTATTCATTAAACAGTAGCTGAATATCTGATACTTACTAATAGGTTTATATTTTCTTAACGTCCATACTAGTCTGCCCTTATCCTCATCATCTTTAAAAATAATTTGTCGGTTAACGCCTCTTATCATAACGTGATAGATTCCACTTCGACTTTTCAGCCTAGCTCTTCTTGGCATCTCTCTCACCTCAAACCCAAAATTATTGTTACTATCGTTTACAACAATCGTTTATAATCGTAATCGGGTAGTCCAAATACGTCTCAACAAATAAATCGTAATTTACTTCTATAAACATGTCAAAAATCGATTCTTTAAAATTGAAGGTGTTAAATGAAGGAATATTTCTATTTTTAGTGGAGAAAAAGCGGATTTACAAAATAAAGGCAGGTAAAAATTAAATTTTGGAGTAATTAAAAAAATTGTTGGGTCGAAGGGACAGGCACCGCGACCCCCACTGGGTCATGGTGCTGAGTCCCACTGACTCTCTCTATATTTTAAACTTTTTAATTAAATCATGTAATTCTTCCGCCATTCTAGTTAGGGAGGATGAGGATGCTGCGATTTCTTCCATGGCTGCTACTTGTTCTTCTGTGGAGGCGGACATGTTCTGGGTTCCATCTGCTATTTCCTCTGACACTTTAGCGACAACGGTCATGCTGCTTACCATATCATCTGCTCCAGCGGACAACTGATGAACGGCTGCTGTTACTTCTTGAATTTGAGAAGTAACCTCCTGTACCGCTTCTTCAATCTGTTTAAATGAATTTCCAGCCTCACGGATTAATTGGATTCCATCAGAGACTTTAATGGTCGTATCATCCATCGATTCAACTGTATTATCTGTATCCTTTTTAATTACGGATATCAGTGAAGAAATCTGACGAGCAGACTCAGAGGATTGCTCAGCTAACTTTCGGACTTCATCTGCTACAACGGCAAAACCTCGTCCATGTTCCCCTGCTCTCGCCGCCTCAATGGCTGCATTTAAGGCTAATAGATTGGTTTGATCAGCAATTCCTGTAATCACCCCAATAATCTCATTAATTTGGCCGGAGCGCTCTCCCAATGTTTTTACTTTTTGTGAGAGATGATTTACGGTCTCATTAATATCATCCATATGACAAATAATATTTGTTACGGATTGATTTCCATCAGCAGCCTTCTCTGATGCTTGGACAGATGTTTTTGAAACGATATCTGAATTAACCGCGATTTGCGTGACAAGAGAAGTTAAATCATAGATCGTTTGATCTGTTTCATTCAAACTTTGAACCTGTCTATCCGTTCCAACCGCAACCTCTTGAACCGTTGCAGCAATGAGTTCAGTAGCTTTTGTTGTTTCTTCAGAACTTGCCGATAACTGCTCCGATGCTGCCGCCACCTGCTCCGCATTCATCGATACCTGTCTAATTAATTCTCTTAAATTCCCAATCATTTGGTTAAAAGAAGAAGCCATTTCACCTAATTCATCCCGCGACTTAATCATTATTTCCTGCGTAAGATCAGCCTCACCTTCCGCAATTTCCTTCAAACGTGCATTCATGATTCGAATTGGACGATTGATGGAGCGGATAATTAAAGAAGAAATGAAAATCCCACAGATAATGGATAATAGAACCGTTGCAAATAAAACAGCTGAGCTAATTTTTTTCGTTTCTTCCAGCGATTTTGTTTTTTCATTAATCGCTTCATTTACTTTTAAAATAAAATTCTCAACGCTTGGATCAACTAACCCTTTTCGAATCGTTCTCTGCTCTTCCATATGTAACGCCAGAGCCTCTTCTTCATTCCCATTATGATACGCATCCGCCATTTTTTGATTGGCTTCAAAATACGTTTGTAAGTTCGTTTCTAGTTCATCTAGCGCCTTTTTATCTTGATTGTCCAGTGGTATTTTTTTTACTTCTGAAATATATTGCTTGATCTCTTCTTTTTTATCCTCGATCTCAGCAGTAAATTCATCATTACCAGTAAGAAGAAACGCTCTCTCGTCATTGGAAATTCCCGTAAAACGGTACTCCATTGATTTCATCGTTAATTGTAAGCCTTGAAGTTCTCTAATTACACGTTCTGCGTTACCTGTTACATTCGATTGCAAAATAGCTAAAAATCCTGAAATCAAAATACCAGCCACTAATAAAGAAACTAGTAAAATCAGCTTTGTTTTAATCTTCATAAATACCCTCCCGTTGGGTTGCAGGGACAGGCACCTCGACCCTAGGCCGAAGTGCCTGTCTCTCATATCTTATTATATTTTACAATAATATATCCTTCTTGTGTGTTTTATGATTGAACATTCTGGTTGAATAATGAGAACCAAGGCACCGTATAGCGTCGAGGTGTCTATGACCCTAGTTCCTTTCGCAAAATTGTCAAAGTTAAGCCGATTTATTATATGGAAAAACACAAAACGGGTCACAGGGACAGGCACCTGATATGAACGAAACAGTCAAGCGTCCCACTCAATAACATTTTTTATTATATTTTTGACCAACTTTAAGAAGAGAAGCTATTTTCGGCTTCTTTTCTTTTTGGTTATAAATGAGCCTTTACAGGCTAGGGAATCTTCTTCTCAACCTAATAGCCACCCCTCAATTCATAGAATAGTTGTCAAGTGCTTTCCTTGACGACTACTCTATGAATTGAGACACTGTGTTAGGTTGGGAAGTAGAAACAATTTCCTCCTTTTCGTATTATAAATAGAAGTTAAGAACACGGCACGAAGGCAAAAATCTCTACTGCGGTTAGCACTCTGATATTCGTGGGTTTTCACATTTTATCTTTCCGTATAAAGGACTTTCCACTAACTCGACACGTACATTAGTCTATTTAGACACGGTACAGAGGTACCACGTGGATGATCCTTTCCGGTATTTTTCTTTGCCTTCGAGCCCTGTTCTCAGGAATCTATTTCTCTTTCTAATTTTTTCTTACGAATCTTTTGGTATTAATAGATTTTTTTTAAACCTCAGCTAGATTCTCCACTTCTTGAGTAATTGCCCAAATAAATCCTGCTAATTCTCTTGCTACTGCTGTTACTGCTTTTCCACCTGATTTCCCTCTTGATAAAAGGCGAAAATACTTTTTATGGAGACGATTTTGTGCTTTCCAAGAAATTGCTTGAATACTAGCTGGTTGTCCTTCTTGTCTTCTTTTTAATTCTCCTTTTACGGCAGGTTGATAACGGTAACTCCATGCAGATTCAATTAATAAACGACGAACATGACGGTTCCCAGTTTTTGTAATATTCCCTTGTCTCCTACTATCTCCACTAGAATGTTCACTTGGAATAAGTCCTACATAAGACATAAAGTGTTTGGCCGAAATAAATCTTCTAAATGAACCGATTTCAGCGACCAAGCTTGTTGCGGTTATAATAGCTACTCCTCTTAAAGCTTGAAGTGCTTGTATCATTGGGGCATGAACACCTTCAGTTGCCTGTACCTGTATTTCTTCTTCTAACCGTTTAATTCTTTGTTCAATTTCATAGAGGTGATGAAGATATTCTTTAAAGACAGTCTTCGATGATGAATGTTCAAATTTTAATGTATTTAACCATTCGCGATATTTATGGGTCCAATTTTTAACTCCTTTCGGAGCTCGAATATTATGCCGTAGTAAAAATTTAGTTAATCGATGCTTCGCTCTTAATTCATCCTCTTTAGCATCTTCACGTGCTCGCACTAAATCCCGTAGAATTTCATCTTCTTCAGTTGGTACATATATTGAAGTTAATTCACCTGAACGGAAAAGCTGGGCAAGCCGAATAGAATCCCTACGATCTGTTTTAATACGTTCACCCGGCTTTTTAGGAATTAGAGATGGTGCGATCACTGCGCAATAAATACCCATACTTAGAAACAATCTGTATAATCCATAGCCTGATGAACCAGCTTCATAACAAACTCGAAGAGTTGCAGGATCACCAAGTTTATTAACTAATTTTTTTATATCTTCCACTTTATGGGGAATGACTCCCCAATATCGTGGTTCTCCACGACCTTCTTCTGCAATGGCAACAGCTATTTTTTCCTTATGCACGTCTAAACCAACGTATTTTATGGTATCCTTCATAATAACTAGCTCCTATTCGTATTGTGGCTCTGATTTGGTTTGTTTTTCACAGTAAACATTCTTACCAAATTAACCTACGTTGTTACGAGTAAGGAGCTAGTTTCGTTCATGATAACTCGACCCACTTTTAACCAAACTAACCCAACGCAAAGTCCTTCTAATAAATAAAAAAACCAGGTCCTATCAGCAAAAATTGATGGGACCTGGTTTTTTATTTGGTTGTTCAAACTGATTCGCAGGACCTTTCCTCCAATTCAGCAATCAGACTGGGTCACGGTGCCTGTCCCCTCGACCCAATTTCAGCAATCAGGCTGGGTCGCGGTGCCTGTCCCCCTGTTCCATCTTGCAAGTTTCTACTTTTTTAGACATAATAATTAGAATAGTGTAGAAATATATACGATTGCAGGAAGGAAGTACTAGAATGGGGTTTGGCATCAATGAATAAAAGAACGAGTTCCATTAGGGGGATGATCAGTATTTCGTTTATCATCCTAATGGTAAGTACACTTCTGACCATAGGGTATATTATCTTTTCGAATTGGAAGGAATCGTCGGAAAACATTATTTTAAAAATGGAAAACGCCTCGAGTAGAGATATCCAGAAAAAGATTGAAGAACTAATTTACCTTCCCTATTCGATGAATGCGATGAATCATAATGTAATTGAAAATGGGATTGTCGATATGAATAATAAGGCCGAACGAGATGTCTTTTTTACCAGTATTATGGAATCTAGCAATGAGAATATCTATAGCATCAGCTATGGTTTAGAAAACGGCGATTATTACGGTGCGCGCAGAACCGAAAATGGTAACATCCAACTCTATCGAAGCAATGCTGAAACAAACGGACATTCTTTATATTACTCGATAACGGAGGATTTGACGGAAGGACAGTTTGTCGAGGACTTTGGAGAATTTGATCCCCGTACAAGACTATGGTATCAAATGACCAAAGAAGCGGGGAGGCCGATTTTTTCTCCATTGTACAAGCATTTTATTAAGGATGATCTTGTCCTTACCTCTGCCTATCCGATTTATAATCATGACGGTCAATTTCAAGGCGTACTCGGGACACGGATTACTCTTTCTAGTCTAAACGGCTATTTGAAAGAACTCGTAGCCGATCGGGCTGCAACAGCTTATGTGATTGAAAGAAACACGGGTGAATTAGTGGCAAATTCACTTGATATTCAATCCTTTCAATCTCTTTCTGACGGCACGCTTAAAAGAATTTCAATCGACAGCCTTGAAGACAAAAACGTCCTAGAAGCCTATGAACATTATAAAAATACAGGCGAAACAAAAGTGGTCAAAAAAACAGACGATGGGAACCTTCATATTAAACTAACAGAGTATAAAAAAGACGGAATTGATTGGTTGATCATTACCTCGATCCCAGATAATCAGTTAACAGCCCAAATTAATAAAAACATTCAAGCAGCGATCGTCTTATCCATCATGGCGATGTTTCTTTCAATCATTATCTATAAAAAAGTAACAGATGTTATTTTAACACCTATACACAACTTAATCTGGTCTGCTGAACAATTCTCACAAGGTGCTCTTCTACACAGGGCCAAAATCTACAAGAATGATGAAATCGGGAAGCTGTCCCATGTTTTTAATAACATGGCCGAGCAATTATATAAACATATTAATCATCTAGAAGAAAAGGTAAAAGAACGAACAACCGAAATCGAAAAAGCAAACAGGGAGTTAAACGCGGCAAAAATAGAAGCCGACAAAGCCAATAAAGCCAAAAGTGAATTTTTAGCCAATATGAGCCACGAAATTCGGACACCGTTAAATGCAGTTATTGGTTTAAGCGATCTGCTGCAGGATACGATTAAGGACGAACAACAGCAAAACTATGTCAAAACGATTAATAGTGCTGGGAATAGTTTGCTGCTGATTATTAACGATATTCTCGACCTTTCAAAAATTGAAGCTGGAAAAATGGAAGTACAGTATAAGCCGATCAAGCTTCAAACGATATTTAAAGAAATTGAAATGATCTTCATGCAAGAGGTCAACAGAAAAGAAATTCGTTTATTTGTAGACTTTCCAAATGACATTCCTGAAATCATCCTGTTGGACGAAGTCAGAATGCGGCAAATTTTATTAAATATTGTCGGGAATGCTGTGAAGTTTACAGAGAAAGGGTATGTAAAACTATCCATAAAAGCCATTCCATCTAAAACGGGCAACAAACACTCTGTCGACCTGCGCCTATCTGTTCAAGATACAGGCATCGGTATTCCTGAAACGGAAAGGGAAAGAATATTTGAAGCTTTTACGCAAATTTCAGGACAAAGTATTAAAAAATATGGAGGCACCGGTCTCGGGCTTTCTATTACACAAAAATTAGTAGAATTGATGAACGGGAACATCTCGGTTGAGAGTGAAGTTGGCAAAGGCAGCGTGTTTCATATTGAATTTAAGAATGTCGAAATTGCCACGGATGTTGGATCAGAGTCAAAAGAAGCTGCATACCCTTCTGTTTTGAAACACCAGTATGCAAATACAACCATACTTGTCGTGGATGACATGGAGACGAATCGCTTTTTATTAAAAGAATACCTGTCAAAAGCCGGAATTCGTGTCCTGCTGGCGCAAAATGGAGCAGAAGCACTTCAAGTGTGCAAGTCAGAAGAACCTGATTTAATCATTACAGACCTGTGTATGCCGATGATCGATGGGGTTGAGCTCTCGATGAAACTACGAGAAAACCATCTGACAGCTCATATTCCAGTCATCGCGATAAGCGCTGATCTGCCAAAGGACCATCCATTTGATGGATCTCTCACGAAGCCTGTAACAAGCACCCAGCTATTCGGTGAAATTGCACCCTTCATTCAAAAAGGAGTTGTCGAGCATGACGCAAGTGTTCCTGATCATCAGGAGAAAAGCATCACGCAAGACACCATCACACCTGAAGTATTAGCTGATATTAGGAATCAAATAAATCCGTTATTAAAAAGATTAGAAACCTCCCTCATTATCAGCACGGTAAAAAGGTTAGCCCAGCTGCTAGTCACATTAGGGGAAAAACACCAATTGGAGCTGCTGATAACCAAAGGAAAAGAACTCATGAATCATGCAGAATGCTACGATATTGTTCACATTAAGTTAGCACTAAAACAGATTGAAAAAATACTAGTAAAGGATCATTAATAAATGGAAAATAGAGGTAATAATCTAGTATTAATCGTTGATGATAACCCAAATAATATTAAAGTGTTAGCCACGATCATGGCGGAGTGCGGGTATGAGCTTGGGATTGCCCAGAAGGCCCATGAAGTGTATCAATTTCTTGAAGAAAACATACCAGAGCTCATTTTATTGGACGTTGAGATGCCTGACATCGACGGCTATGAAGTATGCGGAACGCTTCAAGCGGACCCGAAATATAAAGAAATTCCCATCATCTTTTTAACGGTAAAAAGCGAAACAGAAGATATTGTAAAAGGGTTTGAGCTGGGAGCCGTAGATTATATCACGAAGCCTTTTAACAGAAGAGAGCTAATTTCGAGGGTACGGACCCATATATCCCTTAAACGGTCAAAGGATGAATTGGCCCAGAAGAATCAGGAGCTCGAACAGGTTTTACAGGCTAGGAAAAAGCTGGAGGAAGAAAAGGACTTATTAACGCAGAAGCTGCTTCAACACCATGACCTCCTCGAAAAAACTGTTAAGGAGCGGACAAAAGAACTAGCAGCCGCTAATGAGAAGATCAGCAGAATCATCCATAGTATTACAGACGGATTCGCTGCATTGGATAAAAATTGGAACTATATTTATGTCAATGATCATCACGTTTTTCCTGAGTATCTAACAGCAAAGGATGTAATAGGAAAAAACGTGTGGAGTATTTTTCCAAATGCAGTGGATACGTTTTTGTACCAGGAATTCCATCGCGCCATGACAGAAAGGATTGCGGTCCACTTCGAATCCCCTTCCTATCATGATGATTCATGGTTTGCCGTAAATGTTTACCCGTTTGAAGACGGGATCTGCTGTTTTGTTAGGGATATAACTGAAAAGAAAAAATATGAACAGGAAATGAAACGTTTATCAGGACTAGAGTTAATTGGACAAATGGCAGCAGGAATCAGCCATGAAATCCGCAATCCTATGACCACAGTACGCGGATTTTTACAGCTATTAAATGAAAAAAATGAGTTTGGGCAGTTTACTGATTACTTTACACTCATGATCGATGAACTAGACCGTGCGAATGCCATTATTTCAGAATTTCTTTCCATGGGTACGATCAAGACAACCAATCTGGAGAGATTAAATTTAAATTCAATACTATATGATCTAAGTCCTTTACTACATGCGAATGCAAGTAATCAAAATAAAGAAATAATAATGGAAACGAGTGAGATTCCTAGTTTACTATTGAACCGGAATGAAATGCGTCAATTAATCCTGAATCTTTACCGTAA
This sequence comes from Niallia oryzisoli, assembly GCF_036670025.1. Classification (NCBI taxonomy): domain Bacteria; kingdom Bacillati; phylum Bacillota; class Bacilli; order Caryophanales; family Bacillaceae; genus Niallia; species Niallia oryzisoli. The sequence goes on from NZ_CP137640.1 coordinate 5,598,960, forward strand.
TGGCCTAGAAGCCATGGAACCTGGAAAAGAGCTGACAATCAGAACCTACATGGAAAAAGAACAGGTGGTCCTCTCCATCCAGGACCAAGGAGAAGGAATTAAACCAGAAGTGTTAGAAAAATTAGGCACTCCTTTCTTCTCAACAAAAGATAACGGGACCGGATTGGGCCTCGGCGTCTGCTTCGCCATTGCCGCCCGCCACCATGCCACAATCGACATCCAAACCGGAGAAACAGGAACAACCTTCCTCATCAAATTTCCCGGGTCGGAGGGACAGCGGGTCGGGGGGACAGGCACTACGACCCACTTGTCTTCATTTAATACAATAGGTAGTTAAGCTGCCTTATCATAATCTAGCCCCACTAAAGGTACATGTGGGGCTTTTACCTAATTAAGGTTTTAGCTCCTAGTCCTCGTTCCTCTAATTGACCAAGATTCCTAGTTTATTTTCTTTTTAAATACTTTTCGTTAATGATAAGAACTTTTCCGTTCGCAGCTTTTACATATTTTCGATTAATGAATTTATATTTTTCAAATGCAAAATGTCCAAAAATGTAAATTGGCAGGATCATGATCAAGTGAATAACTAGTTGCCGTATCAAGGCGAATTCATTTCCCATGATATAAATCGTCGTAACAGCATGTGCCGCGAGGGTTGTCATTAAGATAATTACCACATTACAAATATGAAAAACAACAACATCCTTTTTTTCGCCAAACATTCGCTCTAGTTCAGATTTAAAATAAAGCGTGATAAATACTGTTATTACAATTACAAAAAAGGAAATCACATATGCAAGAACAGTGTCCATTTGTTAAACCTCCGCTCTTATTATTCCCCTTGATTCTCACCATCGCATTTCCACATATGTGTTAAACCACCTGTAACAAAAAAAGCCGCTAAGGGCTTCTTTTTTCACTCTTTTTAAGGAAGATACTTTATTTTATCTTCAATAATTGTTCTTTCTTTTGGCTGGTTAATTTCCTCTGGATACCCCACACCAAATACACCGATGACATCATAATCATCTGGAACACCTAGAATGTCACGCTTTTGCTGATTATTTCCCATTGATGACCAGAAAGTTCCAACCCCTTCTGCCCATGCGGCTAAGTTAAAATTTTGTACAAAGCATGCTGTAGCCAGAACATTCTCATAGGTTTCAGCTTCTGTGGCACCGTGCTTAGATAAAACAGCAAGTACAACAGGGGCATTCCAGAAATCAGATTTGTGGTTTAACTGTGCTCTTGTCTCCGGACCAACCAAGTAAACTTCCCAAGGTTCAGTCATTCTATGATTGGGAGCCATTGTACCGGCCTGCAGCCATTTGTTGATCTGCTCCATATCGACTGGATCTGATTTGAAGTTCTTTATATTGCGTCGTGAATAAATGATATCTAAGATATCCATAGTAATTCCTCCCCTTTAGTGCTATGTTATTAACAACTGTATACAATCGTATACAAGAAGTCAAATAAATTGTCTGATTACTTATTAAATTACCACCAACATAATAAAACCTTTGGAGATACTCACAACTCCAAAGGTCTTCACAAAGAGAAGATACCAATACCAACTAGGACTCAAGAACGTAGCGCCTATCCCTGCGTTCTGGGGACAGGCACCTTGTCCCAAAGTGCCTGCCACTATGTTCCTCAAAAATTATCATTGTAATCATAGCGAAATCCGTCTTTTTGGGCAGGGGCCTGCCCTTCCATTTGCGAATTGCCGGTTTTATTTTGTAAAGCCTGCGCCTTACCGTTTATTTTATTCGTTTGCTGCTTTTTATTTGTTTTCAAAGAAAAAACCTCCTATCAATTTATCTCACCTATTATCCCTGGAAAGTCCGCTAATTATTCGATTAATGGTATAGATGTGGTACAGAGGGACAGGCACCGCGACCCAGTTTGAAAATATGAACAAATCAAAAGGACAGGTTCCACGTCCGTACGGTATTACATAATCGTACGAAAGTGGAACCTGTCCCTTTTCCTTATTTTACATATTGCATCAGTGTTTCCGGGTCAAAGCCAAGGACCCAATGACCATTTACTTTTGTCTGCGGTACGCCCATTTGTCCAGTTTCCTTGACAAGCTTTTGGGCAGCGACTTGATCTGTCTGCACATTTACTTCATTATAGTTTAATCCTTGTGATTCAAGAAACTGTTTCATCATTGTACAGTACGGACAAGTATTGGTTGAATATACCGTAATATCGTTCATTTTGCATGCCTCCCCATCTTTATACCCTAATAGGTATAGTAAAATATCCTGGCCATGCTGTCAATTATTCAGCCTTCCTTTGTAAAAAAAGAGAATTTTACTGGACTCAACTTATTTTTCCCTATGATTGATAAAAATTAATGCCAGAGTGGCTCTATCTGGCATTGTGTATGGGCACCACTCCCTTTTACCCCTTTGGATTGGGTCGCGGTGCCTGTCCCCCCGACCCATTAATAAGGATCGGCTTTTTGGCTTTTATTTACGGCATCTTTTGTTGCTTCATTCTGCGCTAATGATCCTTGGCCGCCATATTTTGATTTTCCTGCTTCACGTCCAGGGACTTTATTTTCCTGTTTCATTTCTTTCATGACCTTTTCGATTCCTTCTTTTACACGACGGCCATAGTCTTCATCGGCTTGTGTGAAGTGATCGATCATTGCATCTTGAATTCGTTTGTTACATACGGCAAGCGCTTCGGATAGATTTTTGATTAATTCTTCGCGCTCCCAGTCTTCAAAGCTGCGGTAGGTATGTCCCGCCTGCCCGTAGTTGTTCGGGCGATCAATCGGGGCACTCATTGCAGCAGCATTGTACATCGGCTGGTGTGGTGCACGGCCTTCGGTGCTAGCTTCCTTAAAGCCGCCGAGCATGGATGGTTCATAGTTAATATGTGGATTTTCTCCAGACTCTTTCGGATCACGGATATCCATTTGTCCGCGATGCTGGTTCGTGCGAACAGGTGCTTTCGGTGCGTTCACAGGCAATTTTAAATAATTCGCCCCGATCCGATAGCGCTGCGTATCAGAGTAAGAGAAGGTACGGCCCTGCAGCATTTTATCATCTGAAAAATCCATACCATCGACAAGAACCCCTGTACCAAAGGCAGCCTGCTCAATCTCCGCATGAAAATCGACTGGATTTCGGTCAAGAACCATCCGGCCCACCGGCAGCCATGGGAACTTTTCCTCCGGCCAGAGTTTTGTATCATCAAGCGGATCAAAATCGAGCTCAGGATGGTAATCATCTTCCATAATCTGGACAAAAAGCTCCCATTCTGGATAATCCCCGCGTTCAATCGCTTCATACAAATCCTGTGTCGCATGACCGACGTTTTTCGCTTGAATCTCGTTTGCCTCTTCTTGTGTTAAATTACGAATTCCTTGCTTCGGCTCCCAGTGATATTTTACCAGCACAGCCTCACCTTTGGCATTGACCCACTTATAGGTGTTGACACCGGAACCCTGCATGTGGCGGTAGGTTGCGGGAATGCCCCATGGAGAAAATAAAAATGTAATCATATGCGTTGCTTCTGGCGTTCGGGAAACGAAATCAAACATCCGCTCAGGATTCGGCACATTCGAAGCTGGGTCCGCCTTAAACGCATGAATCATATCAGGGAACTTCATCGCATCACGGATAAAGAAAATTTTCAGGTTGTTCCCAACGAGATCCCAGTTGCCATCGTGTTCTTTTCCCAGCACCTGAAAATACTTTCGCGCGCGTATACTTTTCTACTGGTTCATTTCCAACCTTTCCGTATGTTTCAAAATAACCAAAGGCTCCGGACCCTCGTGCGTGTACAACTCGTTCCGGTATCTCTTCACGGTCAAAGTGGGAAATTTTCTCAATGAAATGGTAATTCTCAAGTGTGGCCGGACCGCGATTTCCAATTGTACGTATATTTTGATTATCCGAAACAGGATGCCCCTGCCTTGTCGTTAACGTATCACGTTCCACGTCTTGTCCATTTGAAGCATTAACATTTTTATTCTCTTCCATAACGAAGCCCTCCTTAAACTATTCACTTCTTTCTTTTACCCATTAATGGAAAAATTATACTAACTTGGAACAGGGGGGACAGGCACCGCGACCCATTCGAACTAGAACTAGGGAAAAGGTCCACGCCTAAGTAAATAAAAGAGGACAGTGACCGTTTTTTTCTCTCCGAACAAGGATCTGTATCTTTCCTATGCTCGGATTGGATTGTGGGGCCTGTCCCTTTGTCTCACCGACTCCTGAACCATCTTTTTCTAAGCAGCCAAAAAAGGATACCTGCGGCTAGGATGCTGGCAGAAAGGTAAAAAATGATCTTCTGTGATCGAAAAGGATTCTGATTACTAGGTTCTTTTTCTTCTGCCTTTGAATGTAATAATTTCTTTTCACTATTAGCTTCGTTTTGTTTTGGGTCCTTTTTAGGAAAAATAGTGGAAAGATCAATCGTCTCGAATTCACTCGGATCGGTTGCTTTCTGTTTCTTTGTATCTGTAGAAGTCGAATTTGAGTTTACTTTAGTCTGTTCCTTTGATTCAGTGGTTGGTGTTGGGTCTGGTTTGGAGCTTGATTGTGATTCTGGTTGTTGTGGATTAGTTTCTGGGTTCGGTGTTGGTGCTGGATCTGGTGTTGGCGCGGGTTCTGGTGTTGGCGCAGGTTCTGGTGTTGGTGCAGGCTCTGGTGTTGGCGCAGGTTCTGGTGTTGGTGCAGGTTCTGGTGTTGGCGCAGGTTCTGGTGTTGGTGCAGGCTCTGGTGTTGGCGCAGGTTCTGGTGTTGGTGCGGGTTCTGGTGTTGGTGCGGGTTCTGGTGTTGGTGCGGGTTCTGGTGTTGGTGCGGGTTCTGGTGTTGGCGCAGGTTCTGGTGTAACTATCGGATTTGTAACTGCTGCATAAACTTGTTCAGTCCAACTATTTAACCCAATGTTTCCTAAAATTAACACCATAAATATCATGAAAAAATATAGACTTTTTATGGTGTATATTCTTAATTTCATACACAATTCCCCCGTTTTGATAATTGCATGAATCTTACAATAAAATTCTTCCCCTCCTATTCTGTTCTCGATTACATTATAAAAACGGCTCTTTCGTTATTTTAACAGAACACAGGAAACTAAACCACTTTGATGACCACAGGGACAGGTCTCGCTTAATGATCTATTTTTTTGAAATATCGATAAACCTTTTCAAGCTTTTTCTGCTGATTTCCTTTTGGGCCTTCCATATATCCAAATTCAAAGAACTTGACTTTCTTAATGCCGACAAAATTAAATAAGGCTCTTTTCATGAGAATTTTATGTGAATTGTTCAACCAGAAGAATGGATAATGAGTGGGCCCCTTCATGGTGGATACACATACAACGGACTTCCCTTTCAGAAGCCCCTCTGGGAAATATCCCTTCTTATCTTTATAGGCAAAATTGCTGGCAAATAATTGATCGATATATCCCAACAACATCGCGGGAGGTCTTCCCCACCAAATGGGATAGATAAAAACGATCTTGTCCGCCCACATAATTTGTTTTCTATATTTTTCAATTTCAGGGTCCTTATACATATCACGTCTTCTTTTTTCCTCGTTAAATACTAGCAGCGGATTAAAACCCTCTTCGTATAAATCTAATACCTGTATTTCCTTTATATTGGGATTTTCATTACTTCCTTTTATCACTTTTTGTAAAAAGGCATAATTTAAACTTTTATGATTTGGATATGTAAAAATGATTAGTAGATTCATAGCCCACCTCTTTATTATCATTTGATAACTAAATAGTAACACCATTCACATTAGTTATCAAATGATAATTGTAATTTGATAACAGATTTGTTATTTTGACTAAAAGAGGTGAGTGATTTTGGACAAAAGTGTGCTATTTTTAAAACTTGTTTCATTTACATCTTCTGTTCATCGTGTAAAAAATGAATTAACCATAAATGCGAAGCCCGCTTCTATTTCGCAGGTTCAATATAACATTCTTGAGCATATCGCCGTTAACCAACCTGTGACACCTAGTGAAATTAACGAATGTCAAAATATGTCCATGCCGAACACAAGTCGTGAACTTAGCAAGCTAAAGGAGAAAAACTTAATTGAAAAGATCCACGATGGCACGGATCGACGAAAGCAATATATTCGGCTTACACCAGAAGGAGAATCCCTAATGAAGGAAGCCTTTGCCACCATAGAATCCCGTTTTCTAAAGCGAATTGAACATGCCTCGCAAAAAGATCTAGAACATATCGAACACGCAATCGATATTCTTCAGAGCAAATTGTTTTAATGGATCGCAGGGACAGGTACCGCACCCAGGTGGAACGTTGGCACTGTTCCCCTGTTTTTCTCAACAGACTAAACACGTTGCCTAATCCGATATTTTTCATCCTGTCCCTATGCTTTGGGGCGCACTGTCCTCTTGACCTAATTAAAAAAGCTTACTTAAGAGTAAGCTTATCTTCCGATATAAACACTATCACATGTTCCAGGTTTTGGTTCATAATAACAATGATTTTTAAACTGACCAGAATGTGGTTGACCGTACCATGTTGGAGGGCATGGAGCGTATGGATTAAAATACCACAATGCATATTTCGCTGGGTGATCTCGCCAATACTCCAAATTCTGTCTGGCTAATCTTCTTTCAGAATCTCTTGCTCTTTGATAAAATACATTACCTTTTTGAACAGCTTCAAAGGAGAAATTTCCCCCTTGTACTTGAAAAATCACCTGATTAATGGTTCTCACATCTTTAAAATCTAAACAATCTGCATTCACACGATTTACAATGACATTCCCAACATATAACATTCCCTGTTTTCCTTCACCCTCGGCCTCTGCCCTCATCATCCTCGCCATTAAGTCCACATCCGAACTTCGGTAACTTACTCTTGCCATTTCTTCACCCCCGAAGTAAATAGTATGAAAAATAACCTGCATTCATGTAGACTTTTTAAATTAGACCGCGGGTGTTGGGTCGTGGGGACAGGCACCGCGACCCAATTTCACTCAACCAAACCCCTGGGTCACGGTGCCTGTCCCTGCGTTCCACTCCGACCCGGACAAATTGCACAATGTTTCGTACCTACATATCTTAGATTATTGAAAATTGTTGGAGGAGATGCTGTTGATTATTCATGTTGTTCGCAGTGGGGAAACACTTTGGCAAATTGCCAATCGTTATAATGTGAACATGAATTCGATAATTGACGTAAATGGGCTGCAAAAACCGAACCAGCTGTTGATTGGACAATCAATAGTGATTCCTGTTCCTGGTACATTCCACGTCATTCGATCCGGTGAAACCTTATGGTCAATTTCACAACAATATGGTGTATCTATCCAAACCATTGTTCAAGAAAATCAATTAACAGATCCAAATGTTTTATATCCAGGCACCACTATAAGAATCCCGTCAAGATTACACATCATTCAATCAGGGGAAACGTTATGGGAGATTGCCAACCGTTACGGAACGACTGTTCAAACCATCATTAACGAAAATCAAATCCAAAATCCAAATCTTATTTATCCCGGTATGCAGTTAAGAGTTCCGCCTCGGAAGCCGACGATTGAGGTAAATGCTTATACGTATCAAGGAGACGCGGCAGGTGCCCAGACGATTCATGAACTTGGCCCGCCGCTAACCTACCACAGCCCATTCGCTTACCTTATTAATGAAAAGGGAGATCTTTCTCCTGTAAAAGATGAGTTAATGATTCAAGCTGCTAAATCTGAAGGGGTTGTCCCGATGATGGCAATTACCAACTTCACCTCCACAGCAGCAGGATCTAATCTAGCTCATATTGTTTTATCTAGTCCGTCTTTACGCGAAAAAGTGATAACCAATATGCTTCGAATCATGGAGGAAAAGGGATACAAAGGGGTTAACATTGATTATGAAAATGTGCTTCCTGCTGATCGCGAATTCTACAATCAGTTCCTTCAGGAAACAGTAGACCGCCTGCATCCAAGAGGATATTTTGTCTCGACTGCAGTGGCACCTAAAACGAGCGCCACTCAATCTGGACTGTTGTATGAAGCCCATGATTATGAGGCCCACGGAAGGATTGTCGATTTTGTCGTTCTCATGACATATGAATGGGGTTACCGTCTTGGTCCGCCACAAGCCATCTCTCCAATCAATCAGATGAGACGAGTGGTCGAATATGCCCGTTCCGTTATGCCGGCAGAAAAAATATTCCTAGGGTTTCAGATATATGCAAGAGATTGGCTTCTCCCTCATGTAAAAGGTCAAGAGGCAGAAACTTTCAGCCCGCAGGAAGCTATTAATCGTGCCGTAAAATATGGTGCTGAGATACAATACGATCCTCTCTCCCAATCTCCATATTTCCGTTACGTAGATGAACAAGGTCGAGGACACGAAGTTTGGTTTGAAGACGCCCGAAGCGCTCAGGCAAAATTCAACCTAGCAAAAGAATTTAACCTCAGAGGAATCAGTTACTGGGCACTAGGTTACCCCTACCCGGCAAACTGGACCCTTTTAAGAGATAATTTTAATATTAGAAAATTATAGGGTCACGGAGAGGGTCACGGGGAGGGTCACGGGGAGGTCCCTCTTCCCGTGGTAGTATTTAATTTTAAGTGCCTTCCTTTATTTCTTAAGTATTTTGGACATGTCTATTCGAAAAAAGCTCTGTAGCGTCACTTCTTACAAAACTTTACTTTCCTATGCTCTGGGATACGGTACCTGTCCCTGCGTACCATCTAGATGACATTTTTAATGTATACTAGATTACAATACCTTGTTATTTTAAAGGATTTCAAACAGCGGAAAAGAAAACAAGTTTCTCATTCATTTTTAAATAAAGAATCAGGAGATGATAATTAGATGGAAAAAATAGTGGTTCGTGATGCAGAAAAAGCGATGTACCCTTCCATTCGGGAACAAAGAATCAATGCTTACCGTGAATACATAGAGGTTCTTCCAGCAGACCATTGGAATGCATTGAAAAAATCTATTTCTTCGACTATTGCTGAACAGGAAGAAGTAGAATTAATTGTTGCCTTATCCGGTGAAAAAATGGTTGGAAGCGTTGCTTTATTCCCAACCAAGACAAATGCCTATGAAGGGAATATTGAGGAACTGGACTATCCGGAAATCCGCATGCTTGCCGTAGCCTCAGATGCCAGGGGCCAAGGGGTGGCATCGGCACTGATTTCTGAATGTATAAAACGTACAAAGGTAAAAAGATTCAACAGGATTGGTCTGCATACGGGGGAATTTATGAAAAACGCGATCGATCTATATGAAAAAATGGGATTTCAACGCTTACCCCAATACGACTTTATACCAGCCAATGACGGAATTATTGTAAGAGCGTATCAATTGAAATTTTCCGAACACGAGTAATCCATGGGTCCCGTGTCCCGATTTTGCTTAGCCGTACGAGAACGGGACGAACCCCGTGTACTACAAGCATCTAAAAAGCCCTGTGAGGGAAATCCTTTACAGAGCTTTTTTAGTGATTATAAAGTATCGTTGGAGGATGTCCCCTTATTCCTTTTGATAGATTCGGTACATTACTGCTGCCATTTGTGCTCTTGTTATGGGATCAGCTGGACCAAAGTTTCCATTTGGATATCCCGCCATAATGCCTTCTTGTTTCATGGTTTCTATTGCTGAAAAAGCCCAATAGCTTTTATTTATATCATTGAATTCGCTTGTTTCTGTAGTTGAAACTTGCTGATAAAATCCAGCATTGAAAAACATTTGCGCCATTTGCGCTCTTGTCATGTAGGTTTCCGGCGAAAACTTACCTGTTCCTATGCCGTTCATAACACCGTGCTGAGCCACTCTCGTGATAAAATCTTTCCCCCAAAAGCTGTCAGATACATCACTAAACTGAATGTTTTCACCTGTTGGCTTTAATCCTATAAAGTTACTGATCATCTTAGCTGCTTGCGCCCTTGTTAAATTTTCACCTGGTTTAAATGTCCCATCCGGGTAACCATTTGCCCAGCCCTTTGAAGTAATGAAAGAAATTTCTTCATTAGCCCAATGTCCGACAGTATCCGCGAAGCCTTTCTCGTCGTATTGGTACAAATTCCATTCTTCCATCACTTTAGTTATTGTATTTCGATAATATTCGCCGCCTAAGTGATTGTAACCCGCATCTGCAATTTCATATAAATATTGTTTTGAGGCATCTTCGTTGCTCCAGCCACTATTGATTCGGTCCCTATATTGATTGAGGGCAAATCCATAACGGTAATTCAATAATAAATTACCGGACAAATAATTCACAGCCTCTTCATAAGAGGAGAACTTACGATACCAGTTATCTCTTCTTTTATTTTCGTCATAAATAATGCGATCCCTGCCGTAATCAGCCAAAACAGGAATCGCTTCGTAATCTTCATTTGGTTGTCCTTTTAATTGCCATGCATTAGGTGGATTATATCCCCATGCTTTTATCCCGAAAATATTATTTGCATGGATCGCAATTCTTGTTGTTCCATAACCACTTTCGATAATGGCCATTCCCATGATCGCGCTTGTAGGTGCTCCCCACTTAGCGTTTGCAGCCTTTGCATAAACACCAATTTCATTCACAAATGCTTCTTTTAATTCGATAGAAGGAGTTCCATATATCGATAAATAAGCATTACTGTTTCGACCTAACTCCGCATTTTCAAACGGTAAATAATTAATAGAAGCTGCATGTGTCGTCACTGAATTTACGAGTATCATAGTGAAACACAAAGCAATAACCGAAGCAAATCTTGTTCTACTAACCATCATCAGTGTAATTTCCCCTTTTTATGAATCTTAGAAACTAGTTACCATAACAAGTTTACAAGCTTCATAGGAAAAAGGGCATAAAAATATAAAAATTACTACGTGGTAATTTATTGAAGCGGGCCATTGGTCCTTCATCTCGGTTTAGCTTAACTATGCAGGGTAACGGCCCCTGTTCGCACAACAATACTAGGACGCAGGACTCGTCCTGGGTTAATAAACAAGAACAGGCATGGCGTCCAAAGAAAAAAGGAAAGTCCTATAAGAATACATAATTACTGCAGAACTTTCCTAGTTGGTATTTAATATTGAACTGACTCTCATTTTATTCTCATCTCTCTAATCCTGGGTCAACGGACCTGTCCCCACGTACCTGTTTTAGATAATAATCCGTAATCTCCGGATAATCTTTTACCTCTTCCTTCCCCTTCTCGCTGATTTCATATACACCTCTTTTCACTCTTTCAAACCAACCATAGTAGTTTTTTGTTAAAATGGAAGAGGTTTTCTCTCCAGTTCCTTTTTCCTTTAAGGATTTTGGCGATAAGGGACCAAAACGTTCAAGATAGCATGCAATCTGAATGCAATTTTCTTTATAGGCAGTCATAATTTTGGTTCGACTACTGCCCCCCACATTATAATCAGCACTACGCCCTTCAATCTCTTTCATTAAAGATTCTCGCTTACGCTTGTTTTGTCCCTTGCTTTTACTGCCATTGAACGGCCTAGGATGAAAAAGAATTTCTGCTTTTGTCCCCTTCCCTTGAAAAGAAACCAATATTAACCCGAGCTCTAACCTCTTCACTAAATGGCATTTATCTCTCCATTGCTTAGAATTCAAACGCCCCTTTGGTCTTGGAATTCCAATGTAGACCTGATCGGTTAACCGCTGCCGTTTTGCCGCCTGGATGAGTAAATCAACACTTAATGTCAGCTTCAATTCGACAATCACAAGTTCATCATTTTTCACCGCCGCTATGTCACAATCGTTCACTTCTCCATACACTTCATAATCTTCACGAACAAAATACCTCTGGATCGGTTTATATAAATCTACCTCTTGTAGTTTTCTCGTTTCATTCATATGTCTCACCACTTAAGTTTCTATACTCCTCAAATATCCTGTTAATCTATTATATATGAATGTTCGGGTTTCTAAGCAATATTTAATAAAAGGAAAGGTTTACTTGTGCACCGGGTCGCGGTGCCTGTCCCCGCGACCCACTCCCTCGCCCCACCCTCATTACAATAAAATTCCAGCTTTTTTTTGTGATTTCGACCTTTTTTTCAAAAAGATTTCTATTTGCGAACGTTTTAGAATATTGTTACAATTGTTTATGAAGACTATTGAATATTCAAATATTCTAATAATCAAAACATTATTCAATGTATAAAGACACTGGGGGGTTTCTTTATTTAACATTGAAAATGTAAGCGATTTCGAATAAGGAGCAGCAGAACCGTCCCTCTGCTTCCGAAACAGAATATTTATTACTACTTTATTCCTGGGGGGGGAGTAAAATGTAAGGGTTTTCGTATTCATCTTTGTGGATGAAAAAAGGGGCGTTGAAACGAATTGTTTCTAAAAAATTAGTAAAGGGGAATTCTGTAATGGGAAATCAAACTACTACTTTTATCATCGACAATAAGGCAGAAAACAAATTTTTGGTTAACCGTAAAACTTTTGTCGACCAAGAAATTTTTGAACAGGAACGCGCTAAGATTTTTGAAAAGTGCTGGATTTATGTTGGGCATGAATCTGAAATCAAAAATAATGGCGACTTCCACACTAGAACAGTTGCCGGTAAACCAATTATTTTCACAAGAGATGCAGAAGGTGAAATTCGCGTATTATTAAATACTTGTACTCACCGCGGTTCACTTGTTTGCCGCGGCGATAAAGGAAACTGCAAAACGTTCTTATGTACGTACCATGCCTGGTCATTCAAAAACTCTGGGGAACTTGTTGGTGTTCCGATGGAAAAAGACGGCTATGGTGACAATTTTGACAGAAAAACATTAGATTTACACCGCGTAAGAAATGAAAGCTACAAAGGCTTTGTATTCTGTAACTTTGATGATAATGCGATCAGCCTGGAAGAATATTTAGGCGGAGCAAAGGAATATTTAGATTATGTTGCCGATCAATCCGCTGTAGGTATGGAAGTATTGCCAGGAACACATAAATATGCAATTAGAGCAAACTGGAAGCTATTAGGTGAAAACAGTATCGATGGTTACCATGTTCCTTACAACCATAAAACATATCTTGAATACATCGTTGATGAAGGGCAAGATGCATCAAAAGGACTTTACGGCCAAGGTAAAGCACTTGTAGGCGGCCATGCCGTAATGGAATATGAAGCTCCTTGGGGCCGTCCAATCGCAAAAGCGCAAAATAACTGGGATGACGAAAAGAAAGCACGCATTGCTGCAAAACGTCAAGAGTTAGTTGAGCGCTGCGGTGAAGAAAAGGCTCGTATGATGGCAGATATAAGCAGAAACGTATGGATTTTCCCTAACTTAATCATCAATGACATTGTGTCTGTAACGATTCGTACATGGGATCCAGTAAGCCCAGACTATATGGAAATTAATGCTTGGGCACTCGGACCAGTTGATGAAGATGCGGCTGAAAAAGAATTGAGATTAGATAACTTCTTAACCTTCTTAGGACCAGGCGGTTTCGCAACTCCAGATGATATCGAATCATTAGAAACTGCACAGCTTGGATTCAAAAATACGGTAAAACAAGTTCAATGGTCTGATATTTCAAGAGGTATGGACAAAGAAGTTTCTCCAACGACTGATGAAAAACAAATGAGAGCGTTCTGGAGAAAATATGATCAATTAATGAATGCCGAAGAAAAAGCGGTTCAAGAAACAAACGCATAATATTAGGGAGGGAAAACCATGAGTATTGTAAACGAAAAAATGACTGAAAGAGCAATTGAACAATTCTTATTTAAGGAAGCCGATATGCTTGATGCATGGCAATTAGAAGAATGGCTGCAATTATTTACGGAGGATGGAACATATTCTGTTCCTACTACAGACAATCCTGATGGCGATAGCAAAAACAGCTTATTCTTAATCTCTGACAACTATAGTCGATTAAAAGCACGTGTAAAACGTCTTTCAAATAAATGGGCACACTCAGAAAACCCACGTTCACGCACAAGAAGATTTATTACAAATGTACAAATTGCTGAAGAGGCAGACGGTGAAATCAAATTTACTGCTAACTTCATCGTCTACCGCATGAGATATGGATTTACAGACGCTTATGTTGGTAAATACTACTACACACTAGTAAACCAAAATGGCGAACTAAAAATCAAAGATCGCAAAGCAGTACTTGACCTTGAAGCACTAAGACCACATTCACGGGTTAGTATTATTCTATAAGAGTGGAACGCGGGGACAGGCACAGCGACCCTATTTTCCAGATTCACCAGTAAATATAACTCAATATATAGAAATAACTTAAAAACCGTTTCCCCATATTAACTTCAAAGGAGAGCTCATCCAATTGTGACAGCTCTCCTTTAAGTACTTGACGTAAATACAAGGACAGGAATCATGCCCCAGTGATATCACTTAAATGGGTCGCGGTGCCTGTCCCTCCATCCCTATGATGCCGACTCAATAGATTTTATCAGCTCTTTCATTTTGTTTGCTGACTGTTGTAGAAGTTCTTTTTCTTCTATTGTGAAGTCTAATTGTAATACCTCCCGAACGCCTGAGCGGTCAACGATTGATGGGACACCAAGATAGACATCTGATATTCCATGATAATCGGTCAAAAGCGTGGAGATATTTAGTACAGCTCCTTCATCCCTGAGAATAGCGGTGCAAATCCGATCAAGCGCTAATGCAATGGCATAATAAGTAGAGCCTTTTGTATTGATGATCTGGTAGGCAGCATCTCTTGTGTTTGTGAAAATATATTCTTTTGTGTTCTCTGCCAACTCTATTTCAGAACCGGCAACGTTTGCAAGACTCCACAATGGAACCTCAGAATCACCATGTTCCCCAACGATATGGGCATGAACACTGCGGGGATCAATATTTAGATTTTGTCCGATCAAATAGCGGAAACGTGCACTGTCCAGTAATGTACCGGACCCAATGATTCGTTCCACTGGCCAGCCGGATTTTTTCCAAGAAAAATAACTCATAATATCGACTGGATTTGTGGCTATTAACAGAATCCCATCGTTATTATACTTTAAGACCTCGCCGATGATACTTTCATAAATCCCAATATTCCGCTTCAGCAATTCAACCCGCGACTCTCCTGGCTTTTGTGCAGAACCTGCCGTAATAATGATAATATCCGCGTTCTCACAGTCCTTATAGGAACCTGCCCAAACCGTAGTCCTTCCAATAAACGGCATCCCATGATTCATATCCAATGCATCTCCAATGGCTTTATCCACATTGGCATCTATCAGAACCAGTTCATCCATTCGATGTCTTAGAAGCAGTGTATAGGCTGTAGTAGAACCCACAGCTCCAACGCCAATCACAACAATTTTTGTTTTTTTCATGATAAAAAACACTCCTCGCTAAATATATTAATCTTCTAGGAACGGCTTATTAACGTAGTAATACATCACCGCCATCAAGAGTCCCCCGCCAATTAAATTCCCAATGGTGACTGGGACTAAATTATGTATAACACCCTCCCATGAGATGGAAGCAGGATGATCGACTACGAGCGCAATGGCGAACGTACACATATTGGCAATACTATGTTCATAGCCGGAGATGAAAAAGCAAAAGACAAATAACATCATCGCGAACATCTTCGCACCATTCTCCTGAAAAAACATCGGAATGAAGAAAGCCAAACACACAAGCCAGTTACATAAGATTCCCCGGAAAAACAGTTCTATTGTGGGAACATGCATTTTCTTTTCCACTACACTGAGGAGGAAACCATTCACTGAATGGTCGGCAAACAGCCCCGTCAAGAAGATAAAGCCTGCAAAAACGGCAGCCCCAAGCATATTTCCGAGATAACTGGACATCCAAAGGAGCACCACTTGAACCCATTTTATCTTCCTTCTTAACGCTGCATAGGTATAGTAAAAGGTATTTCCCGTGAACAAATCACCGCCGCCATATGAAATCAATATGATTGCTGCCCCGAAAGTGATAGCAGCCATTGGATAGGTGAAAGGGGAATGCTCTAAATAAAAGTAATTCCCTGTTTTAAAAGCAACGATCACCCCAAAACCAATAAACATACTGGCCAGCGCGGCTCTTGCAAGGTAACGAATGAAACTGTTACGGAAGATTATCAGCTTCTTAAGCGCCAGCTCCTCTATTTTGGATAAACCACTAATTTCCATATACGAACTCTCACCTTCTCATAAACTGCCTACTTTATACCCTTTCTATTAACACCTTCCATATTATTCTTCCCGCTTTCCTATTTATTCATGAGAAACGTGGCTATCCTGTTTCTCACCAGCACCTTTGGAGAAGCAAAAGAACTCAGGCCATGTCAGCACTGAGTTCTAAAGTAAATCAGGAATTATATTTTAGGAATGACATAAGTTTTTAATTGGATTGAGATGTCTCCTCATCTCCCCATCCTTTACAAACATCTACCCACTCTTTTGCGTAGGAATATTGATAGAGTTCATCACAGGTTAGTTCAATGGCGGAGTTATTACTTCCGCATGCTGGGAATAGGGTCTCGAACCGCTTCATAGAGATATCGAGATACACATCTAAATCATTTGCCAATCCAAACGGACAAACGCCGCCAACCCTATGACCAGTTTGCTCGAGCACCTCATCAGCTGAAAGCATTCGGGCCTTAAGCTGAAAGGCATCACGAAATTTCTTATTATCAACCTTTGCATCCCCAGCCGCCACAATTAAGATCGCTTTTTCCCCTTCACCTCTAAATGACAAAGTCTTGGCAATTCTCGCCGGAATGACTCCAATTGTATCAGCAGCCTGTTCAACCGTGGCACTCAATGTGGAAAACTCCATCACATCTTTCTCACGATTCCATTGTTTAAAATGGTTTTTAACACTTTCTAATGACATTTATATACAACCTCCATTGTTATGTAAAAAGAGAACCGCGGGGACAGGTCCCTCGTCCCGCAAGAAAAAACATTGAGAAAGCTGAATCTCTGTACCAGCTCCCTCTTTTTTAATTAAAGCATATCTCCTTTTGTTCTTTATCTATCCCGAACCAGTATGATAAAAACTCGCTTTTTTGTTTTGAGTAATACTTAATGAGAGTTGCACATTGAAACGGTGGGCACCGCGACCCTATTTTATTATTCAAATATACTATCTTTCTATAATTCTCACTTGACACCTCGGAATTGTTTAGGTACTCTTAGATGCATACTTATTAATATACGGAGGATAGAAATCTTGAATTCAGTACTTATTATTATTAATATCGTCATTTTTTTACTTTTATCTGCCGCTTTATTTATGATGCAGAAAAAGCATGTCTCTTTTTCTAAGCGTGTATTCACAGGTTTGGGTTTAGGGATTGTATTTGGATATATCATTCACCTGATATATGGAATGGAGTCGGATGTCACAACGGAGACAATCAGTTGGTTGAGCATTGCCGGAAGCGGCTATGTTAAGCTTTTGCAAATGGTGGTCATGCCACTTGTCTTCATTTCGATTGTGGGAGCTTTTACGAAATTAAAAATCACGAAAAACCTCGGGAAAATCAGTTTCCTTGTGATTGGAATTTTACTAGCAACAACGGGGATTGCGGCAGCCATTGGTATTGGTTCAACCCTTGGATTCGGTCTTGATCACTTTGAGTTAACAGAAGGGGAAGCAGAAGCTGCTCGAAATGCTGAGCTTGTGGAAAAAGTCGATACTGCTGCAAATCTGACCATCCCTCAACAAATTCTTGAGATGATCCCAAGCAATCCGTTTGCTGACTTGACCGGTGCTCGTCCAACCTCAACAATTGCTGTGGTTATCTTTGCGGCGTTCATAGGAGTAGCCTTCATTGGAATTAAACGAAAGCAGCCAGCAGAAGCAGAACTTTTTGCCAAGATTGTAGATTCTCTGTATGCAATTATCATGAGAGTTGTAACACTCGTACTGCGTCTCACTCCATACGGAATTATGGCGTTAATTACAAAAGTTGCAGCAACAAGCAATTATGAAGCAATTGTCAACCTAGGCAAGTTTGTAATTGCTTCATATGTAGCATTGATTCTTATGTTTGTCGTACATTTACTATTACTAATGATGGCAAAATTAAACCCGTCACATTATCTCAAAAAAGCATTTCCTACCTTGGCGTTTGCGTTTACATCACGTTCAAGCGCGGGTGCATTGACATTAAATATTAACAGCCAAGTCAAAGATTTAGGAGTATCTGAAGGGGTTGCTAACTTTGCGGGTCCTTTTAGTCTATCAATCGGTCAAAACGGTTGTGCAGGGATTTACCCAGCGATGCTTGCGATCATGGCAGCACCTGCTGCAGGGATTGATCCTACAAGTATTTCTTTCATCTTAACACTGATTGTCGTGGTCATGATTAGTTCATTCGGCGTTGCCGGTGTCGGTGGAGGAGCAACGTTTGCCTCCTTAATCGTACTTTCCGTCTTGGACCTGCCAGTTGCTATCGTTGGTTTATTAATCTCAGTTGAGCCATTAATTGACATGGGACGTACAGCCCTAAATGTAAGTGGCAGCATGACAACAGGCATCTTAACAAGCAAAATAACAGGCGACTTCGAAGAAGAAGTATACCAAAAACCAGAAATCGCAGAGGCATAAAAGGCAAAATTCACATGGTCTTCGTCAGTATAAAGTAATTTCAAGAATCCGATTAACCTCGTTATAGTAGGTTTTCGGATTCTTTTTTTATGGCCTTATTCACTTGTCCCGAGCTATCACCTTTTGGGTCGGGGAGACAGGCACCGCGACCCAAGTTAACAAAATCGTCACTAATGGCGGTCTTTACAAAAACTTTATCCTATCAAGACAATCCTTTAACACTCCATCGATATTGTTATATTAATAGATTACATAAGGAGAACGATAGAATGATAAAGATGAAGAAATTAATACCGGCTCTTGTTTTATCTACTTCACTTTTAGGGACAACGGTATCCGCTGCTCCACCTGAGCATTCCAATTTTAAAAAAAGGTATATTCCGGTTCAGCTATTGGGAGTGAATGATTTTCACGGACAGCTTGATGTATACCGAACGGTGGGAGGAAGGCAAGTAGGTGGGGCTGAATACTTGGCAGCCTATTTGAAAAAATATCAAGCGGAAGCGAAGAAGAATACATTGATGGTTGAGGTTGGCGATGCTGTTGGTGCAAGTGCACCTACTTCAGCTTTATTGCAGGATGAACCGACAATTGAATTTTTAAATGAATTAGGCTTTGATGTTGGAACAGTTGGAAACCACGAATTTGATGAAGGCGTAGAAGAAATGATGCGTTTAATTTATGGGGGAGAACATGAGGTTACTGGTACCTTTGAAGGGGCAAATTTCCCTATTACAGTGGCAAATGTGATGGATAAAGAAACGGGAGAACATATTCTTCCTCCCTATGTGATTAAAAAAGTGAACGGCATGCCGATTGGATTTATCGGTGTTGTCACAACCGAAACCCCTGATATTGTAGTGGCAAGTGCTGTCGAAGGGATTGAATTTACAGATGAAGTGAAGGCAATCAATAGAGCAGCTGCAGAATTAAAAGAAAAAGGCGTTCAATCCATTGTTGTTTTAGCTCATAATCCGGTTTCCTCTGCACAAGACGGTTCTAACCCAACAGGTGATGTAGCTGAGTTCGCCAACCAAGTAGATGATGAAATTGATGTCATCTATGGCGCTCATAATCATGGATATGCCAATACAACTGTGGATAATAAATTAATTGTACAATCATATGCAAACGGAACAGCATTTTCTGATGTAGATTTATTAATTGATCCAAAAACAAAAGATATTGTCCAAAAAAAGGCAGAAATTGTTACGACCTATCACGAAGGAATCGAACCTGATACAGAAGTAAAAGAAATGGTAGATTCCTATAAGGAAACAGTAGCTCCTTTAGTGAATGAAGTCATTGGACAAGCTGCCGATTCATTAACAAGAAATCAGGATGACAGCGGTGAATCTTCGCTTGGTAATTTCACAGCTGACTCACAGCGTATAGCGATGGGTACAGATTTTGCTTTTATGAATCCAGGCGGAATCCGCGCTGATATTGATGCAGGTTCTATTACATGGGGCGAGGCATACACAACTTTCCCATTTGGTAATAATCTTGTTTCTATGGAACTGACAGGGGAGCAAATTAAAAGGGTTTTAGAGCAACAATGGAGCGGCAGTTATCCGCGCATGCTGCAAGTTTCCGGTCTTCACTATACTTGGGATAAGAACGCACAAAATAGTGAACGAATTGTAAAAATCACAGATCTTGAAGGGAATCCAGTTAATCCTGATCAAACCTATACAGTGACTGTAAACAGCTTTCTATCAACTGGAGGGGACGGTTTCACTGTCTTAAAAGAAGGCAAGAATCTATTAAACGGCCCTGTTGACCTTGACGCGTTAGTTGAATATATCAAAGGTTTCAATGAACCTATCAAAGCACCTGCACTAGATAGAATTGATGTTCAATAATACAGGGGTCGAGGGGACGGCACCTCGACCCACCAACTTTACTCAAACAATCGGGTCGAGGTGCCTGTCCCCCTGACCCACTGGGAGATTGATATAGAAAGTTGTCCCTTTTTCTTGTAAGCTTTCCACTTCAATTTTCCCGCCAATTCCTTTTATTACACTGAAGGCAACCATCATTCCTAAACCAGTTCCATTTTCTTTTGTAGTAAAAAATGGTTCACCTAATTGATCAATTTGCCGCTGGGTCATACCTATGCCCTTATCCTGAATGGTGATATTGATATTGGATGTCCGATTGCAATCCAAAGTAATATTTATTTCTCCACCATTTGGCATCGATTCAATTCGATTTTTTACTATATAGATTAGACATTGTTCGAATTTTTTTCGCTCGCCGAGGACAAAACAATTGTTATTCTTCAGAAGTGATATATTTATTTTTACGTTATGTTCCTCTGCTACAGGAGTTAGTACTTCGATCCCGCGTTGAATTGATTCAAAAATCGGAATCTTATCTCTATTTTTAGGAGCTGGGTTTGCAAAGGTCAAATAATCATCAATAATGTTTATTGCATGATCTAACTCTTGAGCTGCTATTTTCAAGTATTGATTTCTTGTCTCGATTGAAATCTTTTCATCCGAAAGAAGCTGAATAAATCCTTTCGTAGCAGTAAGAGGGTTGCCAATTTCATGAGAAAAACTTGCAGCAAGTTGACTGGCAACATCTAATTTCTTTGCTTTCATTGATTTGTGTAACAAATCAAAATTAATAAGAATAATCTCCGTTAAAAGAGTGGCAATGACCATTCCAATCACATTTATAAACCAATGTTCAATACCGATTTTCATTGTAAAAGTCTCAGGCTTGTTTATTAGAAATGATCCAATAATTAACGAAATAAGGATTAATACACTATTTATTAATACTTTCTGCTTTAACGATTTCTTTAAATAATAATTTGATAGTAAACTTGCACAGATAGTAGTTAGTATTAAAATGATACTAGATAAATAAAATACATCTCCACCCATTAAATACCTAGTGCTGAACATGACAGCTAATAATACAAAACCTACCTTATATCCCCCATATAAAGTTCCCAGAATCAGAGGAATCCTGCGAAAATCTAAAAGAAGAGGTTGAAGTAAGGCTATTGGAAAGGTCATACATAAAATAATGGATAATATAGGAAAAATGGCAAACATCCACCTTTTAACCCATTTAAATTGATAATTATAATGTAAAAGATAGAACAATTGCCATACAAATAGGGGAAACATAACTGATAAAAAACTGATAATTAAGTTCTTTGTATAAAGATCCATGCAAATACCCCTGAAGTTATTTTATTAAAAGTAATATAATTAGAATATATCAGAAAAATACAGTTTCACCAACCATAAAAAACGGGACGCGGGGACAGGCACCTTGACCCAAATTCGGGTCGCGGTGCCTGTCCCTGTGTCCCATTATTTTATAGAGGAATTATTCCTGAGAATATACCCACGATGATGTAAATGAGTAGTATTCCTAATGACCATTTTCCGGCGGTTTTATGAAGATCTCCTAGACTGATACCCGTAATGTAAATTAAAAGATAAACAGATGCAACGAGTGGGCCCATGATGCCAAACGGAGTACCGAATAAGGATGCCGTTCCAATGGATATTGCATCAATGCCGTAATTAGCAGCTGTTTCAGCTAGTACTGGTAGAACACCAAAGTAAAAGCCGTCAGGACCAATAAAGAATAGAGCTGGTGCACTGACAATCGCTGTAATGAGAGCCATGTATGGCCCAAGTTCAGTAGGAATAATGTCTACTAGAGATTGTGCCATAGACTCTGAGATAGGAGTACCTTTGAAAATACCTGAGAATACTCCAGCAGCTAAAACCATACTTACTACTGCCAATGCATTTGGAGCATGTGCTGCAATTCGTTCCCGTTGCTGATCTAAAACCGGGTAATTAATGACTAACGCTAGAGCTGTACCGATAATAAATAGGATAGCAGCCGGCAGCCATTCTAATATAATCGCTACCATAATGATCGCTGATAGCAGCGCATTGAACCAAATCAATTTAGGACGTTTCATCTTACTATCTTCTGGACTAATATTCTCAATTACAGCGCTTTCAATAGATGCATCCTGAATGACAGTATCTTCAATCTTAACTTGCTGCGTATTTTCCCTTCGAAGCCGGGCTCTTTCTTTTAAACCAATCATATAGGCTACACCCACAACGTATAGCAGACCGATAATCATACCTGGCAGCATGTTAAGATATAGTTTTGTCGGATCAAGATGCAGTACACTTCCTACTCGACCTGCTGGGCCTCCCCAAGGGACAAGGGTTGTGATTCCAACCTGCATAATGATGATGCTGGCCAAGACAATCGGACTAATCCCTAGCCTTTTATATAATGGAAGAAAAGCGGTAACGACAATCATCATTGTTGTCGAACCATCACCATCAAATCCGATAATTCCTGCCAATACAGCTGTTGCTACAATAACCTTTAATGGATCTCCTTTTGTCCAGCCTATCATCTTTGATGTTAATGGATCAAAAAGTCCTGTATCTAACATAATACCAAAATACAAAATAGCAAATAATAATAGAAACGCAGTTGGGGCTACATTTTGAATCCCTTCCATCATTAATGGACCTAATTCCTTGCCGAAGCCCCCAATGATTCCAAAGATAATCGGAATCAGCGTTAACCCCACAAATGGGGAAAGACGTTTTGTCATGATTAGAACTAAAAAGGTTATAATCATGGCGAATCCTAAAATAGACAACATAAACTCGGTTACCTCCTAAAATGAATATTCATAATTTAGTAGTCTACTTATAGCTAAAAATCAAATAGTCTAGCGGTCTATGTTGTCTAATCCATGTTGTTTGTATATAACATCACCTCCATTTTTTCATGATATATATCTCTTCTTAGCCGCTGTTATTTATTAGAAAAGATTAAACAACGGCTAAGAAAAATAAAACTATTTTTGCTTGCTTAACATATCTCCAATTACTTCTTCAGTATGTTGACCGAGCTTAGGTCCAATCCATTCGATGCTTCCTGGTGTTTCTGAAAGCTTTGGTACAATTCCTGGGACCTTGACACGCTCACCATCTGGGAGTGTAACGGTTTCGAACATACCACGTGCTTGGAAATGTTCATCATTGACAATATCTTCAATGCTATATATCGGTCCTGCCGGAACAGCAGCATCATCAAGAACTTTCTGAGCCTCTTTTTGCGTACATGACTTTGTCCACTCTTCAATCAGTTGGTCAAGGTATTCCGCATTTTGTGCTCTGCCTTGATTATTTGCGTAGACAGGGTCCTCAGCTAAATCTGGACGGCCAATGGCATTCATGAATCGTTTAAAAATACTGTCGCTGTTAGCAGCGATTACAATATATTTACCATCCTTACATAGGTACGTATTGGACGGGGCGATCCCTTCTAATGTTGCACCAGTTCTTTCCCTTATAATTCCCTTCACGTCATACTCTGGAAGGACGCCTTCTAATAGGGAAAAGACTGCTTCAGTTAGTGAAACGTCTACATATTGACCTCTCCTCTCTGGATCAATATCCCTTGCTCTTAATGCCATAAGGGTTCCATTTACCGCATATAGGCCTGCAATAGAATCGCCAATCGCCAAACCGACGCGAACAGGAGGACGATCAGGAAAACCAGTTAAATATCGGATTCCCCCCATTGACTCTGCGATACTTCCAAAGCCCGGCTTTTTTGCGTAAGGACCTGTTTGCCCATAGCCTGAGATTCTAGTCATGATGATACTCGGATTAATTTTCTTTAAATCTTCATAGCCAATTCCCCACTTTTCTAATGTACCCGGACGGAAGTTTTCAAGGACAACATCCGCTTCCTTCGCAAGTTCGCGAATAATTTCTTGATCCTCACTTTTCCGTAGATCAAGTGCAACGGATTTTTTATTTCTTGCATGAACATACCACCATAGGGATGTATCCTTGTGCATAACCCGCCAATTTCTTATTGAATCGCCTTTTTCAGGATCTTCAATTTTAATAATCTCAGCACCAAACTCTCCCATTATTTTTCCGGCAAATGGTGCAGCGACGAAATTTCCTAATTCTAATACTTTAATTCCATATAAAGGCTTTTTCATATTTAAATCTTCCTTTCTTTTTACGATAATGGAATACGATAATCTCTATTAGTTGGAATATTCTGAATAACAAATTCAAAAGTTTATCTAATTCTAATTCATTTAGGCTTTTTCTAAGATATTCTCTTCCTTAAACACAGCACCCTTTTGAACATAGGCAAGTGCCCCTTCTATTCCACGCTCAATGTTTTCTGGTGTAAGCTTTCGAATGACTTTCGCCGGAACTCCAGCCACTAAAACACCTGGTTCAATAACTTTCCCTTCTGAAACGAGTGCTCCGGCAGCGATCAGCGAGCCTTCCCCAATAACTGCACCATTCAAAATCGTTGCTCCCATTCCGATTAGTGCACCATTTGCGACCGTACATCCATGTAAGACCACGTTATGACCGACTGTAACATTTTCCCCTATATTAACTGGAAATCCTGGGTCAGCATGGACAACCGCTCCATCCTGGATATTGGAGCCTTTTCCAATCGTAATCTTGTCATTATCTCCTCGTAAAACCGCATTGAACCAAACAGAAGCATTTTCTTTCAGTTCAATGTTTCCAATCAACTGGGCCCCTGGCGCAATATATGTACTGGAATGTACATTTGGGTAGTGCCCTTTAAATTTATGCAGCATTCTTTGTTCTCCCTCCCAAAAACAAATATCTAAAAACGTTAAACTGTTTTTGTTAATACCTTTGATGAGCCTAGTAATTTTGGAAATTCTATATCTAGTTTCAATATTTGGTCGATATCTAAACCGGTGTTAATATTCTGTTTTTCTAATAATTGAACCACCTTACTTGCTTGGATATTGCCTGGTGAGCCTGGGGCATATGGACAGCCGCCTAATCCAGCCTGCGCAACATCAAATAGACGAACGCCCGCTTGTATTCCTGCCATTACATTTGCCAGGCCGTAACCATATGTATCATGCAGGTGAAGACTTAGTGGAACATCAGGAAACTTTTCTAGGATTCGGCTGCTATATTCATAGATTTGTCTAGGGGTTGCTTTCCCAATCGTATCTCCTAGTCCTAATTCATTCACACCACTGTTTACAAGGGCTTCAGCAACTTTTTCCACTTCTTCGTATGGAACCTCCCCTGAAAATGGACAGACAAAGGCCGTTGAGATAGCACCGACTGTTTTTCTGCCTTCTTTATTTGTAATGGCAATTAATTCTGTTACCTCTTCCAGTGATTCTTCAGTGCTCTTATTAACATTTGCTTGATTATGCGCGGTGCTGGCAGATAGGAAAAGAACTGCACTATGAAAATTTGATTGTAAAAAACGATCCAACCCGCGCTTATTTGGAACCAGTGCTTCATATTCTACACCTAGAATAATCGGTAATCGCTGCCCTAATTCATCTGCATCCTGCATCGTAGGGACCCATTTTGGATGGACAAAGGAGGTTACTTCAATCCGTTTGAATCCTGCTGCAATAATCTCCTTTACTTTTTCGATTTTTTGTTCCGTTTCAACAAACACGGATTCGTTTTGCAAACCATCTCTCAATGTGACATCACGGATTGTTACTTGTTCTGGGAATATCATCTTGTTCACACTCCATTTTTTTTAAGAATTTTTTCTATATTAGATCTAATGAAGTCTCTTGGTTCCTATTCGAATACTTAGAAAGGTAGAATTGATAATCACGCTCAATATGCAGCTTCATTAACTCTTCTGCTGCCTTTGCATCCTGTGCAATAATGGCTTCTCCGATGGCTTGGTGTTCGTCTGCTCCTTCTCCAATTCGCGTTGGGATATTTAACACGGCATTTCGATAAAAAGTCAGGTGGGAAATTAACTGTTTCATCATTTTATTCAAGTAAGGGTTTTCACTTAGTTGAATAATCAGCTGGTGAAATCTTGTACTTAAAGATCTTAAAAGATCAACCTCCTGTTTGTTCACTGCTAGCTGCATTTCAACCATCAAGTTAGATAAGTGTTCTTTTTGAACAGGATTGATACGAATAGCTGCATAATGAGCAGCAGTGGATTCAAGGCTTAACCGGCATTCGTAAAGATATTTAAAGTCTGAAAAAGTTGGCCGATATACCCTGACGCCTCCTCTAGGACTAACCGTTACTAATCCATCACTGTCCAATCGTCGAATGGCTTCACGAATCGGACTTCTGCTGATTCCTGTTTCCTTTGAAATGCTTTCTTCGACAATCCTGTCTCCAGGCAGAATCTCACCATTTACAATCTTGCTGTGTAAATAATCGTAAACTTGACTTTGAAGTGTTTTGGACTGCTCAATTTTCAAACTCAATAAACATCACCTCATATTTATTTTTCAGAATTTTCAGTCATTGTATACAGAAAATTCGCAAAAAAATATCCACGTAAATGGAATGATTTAAAATGTCAAATTAACACTATTTGCGTATTGCTAATTTTCTAAATATTAAAACACATTTTTGGTATTTTCAAGTAGTTTCATAAAAATATTTTATTTATGTGGTCTAGGATGGATTCAAAAGTGTCTGAGAAAACAAAAGCGACCTGTTGTAGGCCCGCTTTCTAAAATCTATTTTACTAGGGTACAGAATCCATCCTCATCAATTTCCATTTCACAATAATCATTTCTTGATACATAGACGGAATAAGTACTTTTTCCGACCATTGGATGGTTAATTCTTCTAATGGCAGCGGAAAACTTTTGAATGTAGTAGGGAATTTCTTTCTGGGATGGATCGACTTCGTTAATCAAAAATGTACGAAGATCCAGCATTTCTTTATTTGGAAAGGTCTTATAAAAGAGTTCTAGTGGTTTTCTCTGTTGAAAATAATCATCAGAGGAAAAATAAAAGATAAATGTTTCATCATCATCATTAAAGCCGGCTAAAATATAAACGGTATCATAGCTTTGCTGTGGATGGTTATTTTTAAAGTGATCTAATGCAGAACTAAATAGATTCTGTGCTTGCTTAATGATCTCCTCCAGTGAGTTTACAGGATCTTGAGCAAAATTCTGTAGATTGCCTACACACCTATCAACAATATTTTTGACACCTGCATAAGCAAAAATTAATTTGGGACTTAAAACCATTATTTTTTTTACATCATCGGTAAATTCTTGTGTTCCTCTAACGGTAATTCTTTTATCTGCTAAGATTAAAACCCCATCCACAAACTTTTTCCCGATTATAGCCGTCATAATAGGCCTCCTGCACAATATGTTCATGTAAAGAAATCGATAAAAAAGCCCCTCTAAATGCCATTGTAACATTCAGAAGGACTTTGTTGTAAATAGGTGCAATGATGTTGAATTCAAGGTGTCATATTTTTATTATACGCAGCTTCCCTTTAGCTCATTCACATGATTTTGAATTTCAACCAATAAAGCTTCTGGACTATCAGCCGTTAAATTTTCCCCATTCACAACAGCAAATGGTTCAACCAAGCATTGACCACAATAAAGCAGACAACGCTCTTCCCATATACTTACATCTTCACATTCCTGCAATTTCTCTTTTACCATTTCCATTTCATCTTCAAAGTTGCATGGACAGAATTTAACCTCTACTCCCATCTTTATCACTCCTCTTTTTTATGGCTGTATGTTAACTGATTTTTCAGAATCGAAGCAAGATGATGCCTAACTGTATTAATCCTTTAATCAGTTAAAGGATAACAGCTATAAATCAAAAACGCGGTAAAAGGAGGGTTTGTTTGCTAAAAAAATTTATATTATGATTTGTCACATCAACAGAAATTAGAAAATTTTTTATATTGAAAAAGGAGTGTTGGCAATGACTCAAAAGGTCACATCTGTTATCCAAACGAAAAAACAAGAAATTTTTCCTGTAAAAAATATTCACCACATTGAAATCTATACTGGCAACACCAAACAAGCTGCTTTCTATTATGCAAAAGCATTTGGTTTCAAATTAACGGCCTATAAAGGGCTTGAAACAGGATCCCGCGATAGAGTTTCCTATGTACTTGAACAAGGGGCCATCCGCTTAGTTCTTACAGGTTCTCTTTCAGATAATACAGAAGTTGCTGAGTTTGTGAAAAAGCATGGAGAAGGCGCTAAAGATATTGCCCTGCTTGTAAAAGAACTCGATAAGACGTACTACGAAGCAATTGAACGCGGAGGAATTGCCATCAAGGAACCTTGGATTGAAGAGGACGAAAACGGAAAAGTGAAGAAAGCCATTATTGGAACATATGGCGACACGATTCATACCATTATTGAACCAATCGATTATAAAGGTCCATTTTTACCAGGATATGAAGCGTATGAAGACCTTTATCAATCAACTTCAACTGGATTAGTTGGTGTGGACCATGTCGTTGGAAACGTAGAGGATATGGAAGAGTGGACGAATTATTATGAGAAAGTCTTTGGCTTCAGTGTATTGAAGCACTTTGATGATGATGATATTTCAACAGAGTATTCCGCACTTATGTCAAAGGTTATGACGAACGGAACGGGACGGATTAAATTCCCAATCAACGAACCGGCTGAAGGCAAGCGTAAATCACAAATTGAAGAATATCTTGAATTCTATAATGGAGCAGGTGTTCAGCATATTGCCCTATTAACCAATGACATTATCAGTACGGTTGCCAAGTTAAAAGAAAATGGAGTTGAATTCCTAACAACACCTGATACGTATTATGAAGAATTGGCAAACCGTGTGGGTGAAATTGATGAAGATGTGAAGAAAATTAAAGATCTCAATATCTTGGTTGACCGTGATGATGAAGGATACTTACTGCAAATCTTCACCAAACCGCTTGTGGACCGCCCAACCCTGTTTATCGAAATTATTCAACGTAAAGGCGCCCTTGGATTTGGTGATGGAAACTTTAAGGCCCTATTCGAATCCATTGAACGAGAACAAGAACGTCGTGGAAATATTTAAGTTCATTCAGCAGAAACCTTCCACTACTAAAGTTTAAGGATAATTTTTAAAAAAGCACTCTAATCCAGTAAAGGCTTAAGCCCAGCTGAATAAAAGCCTCCGGCGGATGCCTCGGATTTTTTAAAGGAAATTTATCGAGCAAGCTCGATAAAAATCCGGACGCAAATTCGCTGGCGCGAAATTTGATTTTTTAGGAGAGTGTCTCATCAGACACTCTCTATAAAAAAGGAGCGTTGATCTTCATGTTAACAAAGGTAAAAGCAAAGTGGAGAGAAACTGCTGTTAGTCACTTTATAACAGAGTTGATTGATTATGCGGGACTTTTCCCTCCTGCAGCGCTGCCACTTCCTGAAGCGATTCGAAACTATTCCTCCTATATATCAAGGTCTGATTCCTGGATGCTGGGGCCATTTGTGATTCCGGCTGCCCGATTGAATGAACTTGCGGAATATAAAGATCGATTTAATGAGCAATACCCATTACGATTATCGGTGATTTTAACAGAATCCAACGAGCTGCAAACACAACTCAGGAGCATCGAACAATTTTTACATACGTACCAAGATGTTGGCTCTGTCGATTCTATAGAAATCAAGCTTTCTCATGATGTCAAACCTTCCTTTTTAGAAAAATTGGCAAAGGACACAATTGATTATCCTATTTATTGTGAAGTAAGCGGCACGAATGAACAAATTAAAGCACTATTAGATACGATCAAAAGTGTGAACCATAAATCACCAAAACAAATTGGGGTCAAAATGCGGATGGGCGGGATTAAAGCTGACCTGTTTCCATCGGCAGAAAAAGCTGCTTTCGTGATCCATGAATGTCAGGGCCGAGATTTATTTATCAAATTTACAGCAGGCCTCCATCATCCGATCCGCCAGTATCGTAATGAAGTAGAAACGAAGATGCATGGATTTGTGAATGTGTTTACGGCTGCTCTGTTCGCTTACAATGATTCGATTGATGTGAAAACAATAGAAACGATTCTGCTAGATGAAGACCCGTCACATTTTTCTTTTACACCTGCAGGCCTGAGCTGGGGAAATATGTCCGTTTCTTCAGAAGAAATTAATAAAGCACGCAGTCTTTTTGCTCATTCCTACGGAAGCTGCAGTTTTGATGAACCGCGAGAGGAACTTGGCAATTTATCTATTTTTCATGAGGAGGAAACAGAATGAGTTATTCATTTATTGAGACAAAACAAGATTGTGATTTTCCAATTCAAAACTTACCATATGGGATCTTTCAACCTAGCAGCCTATCTCCTCGTGTCGGTACGGCCATCGGGGAATATGTCCTTGACCTGTCTGTCATTGACGAGGCCGGTTTGTTAAATGGGACGGGTGCAGAAGGAAAAAATATTTTCAGCGCATCATCACTAAATCCCTTTATGGAACTTGGCCGTCCTGTCTGGAAAATGGTCCGGGAAAAACTTCAATACTTGCTGGATCAAGAAACAGCAGATTTAAGAGATAACGAGGAGCTTCGAGTGAAAGCGTTTTATCCGCAAAGTGAAGTTCAAATGCTTTTACCAGTTCAAGTCGGCGATTATACCGATTTTTATGCCTCTAAAGAACACGCAACAAATGTTGGGACGATGTTTCGCGGCAAGGATAATGCCCTTATGCCGAACTGGAAGCATGTTCCGATTGGATATCATGGCCGGGCCAGCTCCATTGTTCTCAGCGGAACGAATATCCGCCGTCCTTTAGGGCAGACCAAACCAGCCAATGCCGAATCCCCTGTCTTTGGGCCATCTGCCCAGCTTGATTTTGAATTAGAAATGGGATGGTTTATCGGCCCGGGAAACAAACTCGGTGAGCCGATTCCAGTAGATCAGGCGGAAGACCAAGTATTTGGCATGGTGCTTGTTAATGATTGGAGTGCCCGTGATATTCAGTCATGGGAATACCAGCCGCTTGGACCTTTTCTAGCGAAAAACTTCGCGACTTCGATTTCACCATGGGTTGTTCCATTTGAAGCACTAGAGCCGTTCCGTCAGGCTGGACCTGCTCAAGATCCAGAGCCTCTTGCCTACTTACGACAAACGAAAAATGGCGCTTTTAATATTAATCTCGAAGTCTATTTGAAGCCAGAAAATGATCAAGAAGGAACGCAAATTACAAAAACCAATTTTAACTATATGTATTGGTCCGTTGCCCAGCAGGTGGCCCATCATACCATTACCGGCTGCAATATGCGACCTGGTGATATGCATGCATCCGGTACGATAAGCGGTACAGAGCGAAGTGAAAGAGGAAGTATGCTGGAGCTTACTTGGCGGGGGGCAGAGCCACTTGTACTAAAAAATGGCGACGAACGGACATGGATTAAAGACGGCGATGAGTTGATTATTAGAGGATATTGTCAAGGAGACGGTTACCGAATTGGTTTTGGCGAAGTGAAAGGAACCGTATTACCCGCCCTTTCAGAGGCAGACATTTTAGGCGTTGAAAAAGTAAGCAAGTAATTCTCCCCCACTCGAGGGGCTGTTCGAACAATTATTTTAAAGAAAGAGGTGTACAACATGCCGCACTATATCAAAATGGGACGGATTCCACATAAACGACATACACAGTTTCGAAAAGAAGATGGCGGTCTTTATTATGAACAGTTAATGGGAACAAAAGGGTTTTCCGGTATTCAATCACTAATCTATCATGTAAACCAGCCTACCCAAGTAAAAAAGGCAGAAAAAATTTGTGATGTTCAATATGAATATGAGGAAAAAGGAGCGCTGCAGCACCGTCATTTCCTAACAAAGGACATCCAAGCAGGCGGAGATTTTCTTGAAGCACGCCGGATTTACTTAGCCAATGATGATGTGGCGATCGGAGTGGCACGTCCTAATAAGCAAATGAAGTATTTTTACCGGAATGGTGAAGGCGATGAAATGCTGTTTGTTCATGAAGGAAGTGGAAAAATTGAAAGCATTTTCGGTGAGTTAAGCTTCGTACCAGGGGATTATCTCGTGATTCCAATTGGGACAACCTATCGTGTAGTACTGGAATCGGATGAAGCCCGTTTCTTAGTCTTAGAGTCCAATTCAGCGATTGTTCCTCCGAAACGCTACCGAAATGAATTTGGGCAATATCTTGAAAACTCACCATTTTGCGAGCGTGACATCCGAACACCGGAAAAATTGGAGACAAAGGATGAAAAAGGTGAATACGAGGTCCGAGTACGGGCACAAGGAATGATTACTTCCTATATGTATGATTTCCATCCACTTGATGCGGTTGGCTGGGATGGCTGCCTGTATCCATATGCCTTTAGTATTCACGATTTCGAACCAATCACTGGACGTGTTCATCAGCCGCCACCAGTGCATCAAACGTTTGAGGGCTATAATTATGTGATTTGTTCCTTTGTACCAAGGCTGTATGATTATCACCCAGAGGCCATTCCAGCACCATATGTACACAGCAACGTAGAAAGTGATGAAGTCCTTTATTATGCGGATGGAGACTTTATGAGCCGCCGCGGCATTGAGGAAGGATCGATTACCCTTCATCCAAGTGGTTTGCCTCACGGTCCACATCCGGGCAAGATCGAAGAAAGCATCGGCAAGAAGGAAACAAGTGAGCTTGCTGTAATGATCGATACCTTCCGTCCTCTTCGTGTTGTAAAAGGGGCACATATAATAGAAGATAGTCGGTATATGAGCAGTTGGATGCCTTCTTAATTAATTTTAACAATTGAAATCTTTTATCCCATACAAAGCGAGGCTGGAATAGATGAAGCAAGTGTATACATCTTATATTGACGCTGTAAAAGATATTCATAATGGAGCAACCGTCATGGTTGGCGGTTTTGGATTATGTGGTATTCCTGAAAATTTAATTATCGCCCTTAGTGAGACCGGTGTAAAAGACCTAACCATGATTTCCAATAACTGCGGAATTGATGATTGGGGTTTAGGGATTCTTTTAAAAAATAAACAAATCAAGAAAATGATTAGCTCTTATGTCGGCGAAAATAAAGAGTTTGAAAGACAATACCTGTCAGGTGAAATTGAAGTAGAACTGATCCCCCAAGGTACTTTGGCAGAAAAAATTCGGGCAGGCGGCGCCGGCATCCCTGCTTTCTATACTCCGGCTGGTGTCGGTACTCCTATCGCAGAAGGAAAAGAAGTCCGTACCTTTGACGGGAAAGAATATATCCTGGAAACAGCTTTAACAGCTGACTTTAGCTTAGTCAGTGCGATAAAAGCAGATACAATGGGAAATCTCGTTTACAACAAAACTGCACAAAATTTTAATCCGAATGTCGCTACGGCTGGGAAGATTACGATTGCAGAGGTAGAGGAAATCGGTGCAATCGACCCTGCCCAAGTTCATACTCCTGGTATTTACGTCCAACGATTAATTGTTGGGAATAAAGAAAAACGAATCGAAAAACGTACTGTTCAAAAGGCGGTGTGAAAAATGGGAACACAGATGGCAACAGAGCAGAACGTCAGGGAAAAGATTGCTAAAAGAGCGGCAAAAGAAATTGAATCAGGAAATTATGTCAATCTTGGGATTGGCATGCCTACCTTAATTGCTAATTATATTAGCGGTGATAAACAAGTGGTTCTGCAATCTGAAAATGGCTTGCTTGGAATTGGGCCTTATCCAACGGAATCTGAAGTGGATCCTGATTTAATTAATGCCGGTAAAGAAACGATTACGGTAATAGAAGGCGCCTCCTATTTTTCAAGTGCTGATTCCTTTGCGATGATTCGCGGCGGTCATATTGATGTGGCGATTTTGGGCGGAATGGAAGTTTCCGAGAATGGGGATTTAGCCAATTGGATGATTCCCGGAAAAATGGTCAAAGGCATGGGCGGCGCGATGGACCTTGTCCATGGTGCGAAAAAGACGATCGTGATTATGGAACATACCAATAAAAAAGGCCAGACGAAAATATTAAAAAATTGCACCCTGCCTCTTACCGGCAAAGGGGTCGTAAATCGAATTATCACTGATCGAGCTGTCATGGATGTGACAGAATCGGGGTTAAAATTAGTTGAAGTGGCCAAAGGATATACTGTTGAGGATGTTCAAGGAGTTACTGAGCCTCTGTTGATCATTGATGAAAATGTAAAATTGGATGCTTTTTAAAGAATGTTAGATTTTAAAATAAAGAATCCGCTTAGAAGCAAAATAACTCTGCTCAAAGCGGATTCTTTTACTTTTGACGAGCGGCTAAACGGTCCAGTACTAACGAAAATCCTCCATTACCATTGTCCAATTGCTGCTTTACTCTGGCGATCGTCGTTGAATTGGCATCCGTTTCAATTTGAATATCCATATACGTCGCCCCTTCCCTTAGCAATCTCGCAACGACCAATCTTTGAACAAAAGAATTAAGTTCTTTTGTGGTACAAAGATCATCAAAAAAGTCCATACACTCTTCTTTCGTTTGCAAGGAAAGGATCGCATTAAATAACTGTTTTATTTTATCCTCGGACAAGTTTCCCCCATGCATCGTGTACCTCCAGATGTATAAATCAAAAAATAGGACTGGTTGTATTATACTAAATATTCTGTATTTGGTCGAGGGGGACAGGCACCGCGACCCAGTACAGAAACTTGCATACGGTTCTCGTGTTTCGGCTTGCACCTGGATTTATCTTGCAGAAACTGTATCCAAAAAAGGCAATCCCTGAAGAGATGTAAATCCTCAGGGATCGCTTAATTTAAGATTGAAACGTCAGATGGTCACAGGGATAACTTGGCCCAATCCAGATGTCTAGTTAATAGCAGTGAACCTATTAATCAAACGTTTGTTTAATAATAACCATCCAATGGGCAAACTGGGTCGCGGTGCCTGTCCCTCTGACCCTCCCTAGTCACATAATACTTTGACTACTGCTTTTCTGATTGGTTGGGGCTGGTCGACACACATCCCAGGTCTGTGGGCATCCTCTGGTGTGAAGATGGCAAAGAACCCTTCATTGACAGTGAAGTTGTCTCCATTTGCTTCTAAGAACATAAGGTCTTTATCCATATATTCTTCTACTACCTTCGCATTTTCTATATGAGTATAGCCCATTTTTTCCTGGCCTTTGATGACATATTGAATGTCTGTATACTGATAATGAGACTCATAACGGCACTCTTCCGGCAGTTTTGTTTCATATTCTTGAATCATGACGAATACATTATTTTCTTCAATATGATAGGTACCAACCTCTAAAGAATCCAAATCATTCTCAAACAAGAAATCGAGCGCCTTCTTTAATCTCGGATGCAAGTTATCATACATGATTGCATTAGACAATTTATCAATAATCAAACTGACTTCCTCCTCTAGTGAGAATTCCAAATTACTCTAAACAAAAGCAAAGGCCGTCCAAACAGCCTCTGCTTTCTATCTTATTAAAGTCTTGTATCCCATTTCCCGCACCAAACATTTTCATTCGGTGTGCCTTTGAACTCGGATTCACCCATGATTTTATCAATCACAGCTTTGATAGTAATCTCTGAATCTTTGTATGCATTAATATAGCATTTTACCATTGGTACATCTGTTAAATGGGTAGTAAAGTTTAGTGATACAAATACAGTTGGTACTTCATGAACATACCAAGGTACTTCGTTAGACATAGCCGTCTTCCATCGAATACGATAGTTGTTTTCCGCACCATATCCTACTACATTGGCAAAGACTAAGGCGGCGTCTACTTCTTCACGGTATGTTAATGTAGAACCTTTCACACGAGTATTGCCATCATTTACGGTTACTTCAAATCCTCTTCGTGTTAGCTCCGCCACAATGAAATCAAGTGTTTTAGAATCCCCTTCATAAATGCCGCCTTTTTCACCTTCTAAGAAATACAGACGAATGCGCTTATGTGTTTCCGGACGAATAGGCAGCTGGTTTAACGTATTTTTAACAAGAGTGATTCCTTTATCAGCCGCTTGTGTCGCACGTTCCATATGATCCTCACAGCCAACCACTTGTAAATCTTCCCTTGTACGTAAAATCGTGCCGTCTTTTTGTGCTTTGTGTAGGCCAAGCGCAGCTTTAAAGCCTAAAATTCTTTCTAAAGCATCTTGAAGACGCTCTTCTGTAATGATTCCATTTTTATAGCCATTTAACATAAAGTTGAAATCTTCATCAATATTATTAAAGAATAAGAACATATCACAACCTGCTGCAATCGCTTGCGGTACATACTCTTCACGTTTCATCGCTGCTGTCATACCTAACATATGAGAGGCATCAGTTAGAACTAAGCCATTAAAGCCTAGTTTTCCTTTTAATAATCCATTAAGTAATTCAGGTGCCAGCGTTGCAGGTAAAATATCCTTATCTTCCAATTCAGGTACTAATGCTTTCTGGTATTCTGGTAAGGCAATATGACCAGCCATGATAGAGTGAACACCGTTTTCAATATGATTGCCGTATACTTGACCGAAGGATTCTTCCCATTCCTCAACGGATAATTCATTGACACCCATGACTAAGTGCTGATCGCGTTCTTCAGTTCCGTCTCCAGGCCAGTGCTTAATACATACACCGATGTTGCTTTCTGTTAACCCTTTAATGTAGGCATTTGTATGTTTAATAACCGTCTCAGCATTTGTACCGTAAGCACGAGTGTTTACGATTGTATTTCTCCAGTTTTTCAAAATATCCACACATGGGTCAAAGTTCCAGTTCACACCAATTGCATGTTCTTCACGGCCTGAGACATATCCTGCGTCAAATGCGACTTGCTCGTCACCTGAAGCTTCACACATAGCGGCTGCAGCAACATATGTACCATCATTCATCGCACCGTTACCGCCAGCATCACAGTTAGCAGCTACTAATAATGGAATCTTTGAATCCTTTTGCAGGCTATTAATCAAGTCCTGCACCTGCTCAGAAGTACCACCTTGGTAACGCGCTCCGCCAATATGGTATTTCTCAAGCAATTCTTTATTGGTAAAATTGTTTCCGCTAAACTTGTCTTCTCCAAAGAAAAATAGGTTTATAAATAATTGACCAATTCTCTCTTCATCAGTCATACCAGAAATCGTGTCTCTTACCCATTGAATATCTTCATCAGATAGATGATAGGGCTTTGCCTTTAAATCTACTTTTGGCATTGGGATATTTTTCGCGATCTTTTGTATCATAGCTAATCCCTCCTGAACTTTATTTCAAGTTATGATTAAATTCATCTATTAATTTTTGCTGATACTCACCTGCAAAGCTGCCATCAAGGAATTTCCCTAAAGCTTCGTCTCTAAAGCGGTCCCATGAGAACTTTTCTTTTCCAACTAGGATCGGATAATATAAAACTCCATTCTTCTGTGCAGCATCTAAATCCCCAGGTGCGTCGCCAACCATTAAAACATGAGTATTGTCAAAGCCAAATGTTTTCATTTGTTCAATACAATACGCCTTTGTACCGGCTTCTTGACCCAGCATGACGTCAACATGTACAGAAAGCTCATGTCTTGTCCATTCGTCTAACACAGCAGTACCGTTTGCGGAAGAAACAATCGCTACATTAGCCACATGATTGGCTGCAAGAAGTCCTTCCTTCGCGCCTTCAACCGGCTTGTCGTTGCCAGCCAGTTTTTCTTCAATCGTACGATTTACGGCATGGCTCCATTCAAGCGCTTTCTTTAATTGCTCATCATTTGTTTCTGCAATCGCTCTTTCAAGAGATGGATTTGAAAGTTCATTTGTCGTTTCCGTCCATTTTTTAAAAGAAGAAATATCCGGCATTTGAATTCCTTCTGCTTCAAATGCAGCAAATGTTGTAACGACTCCTTTGAAACGATTGATCCCTCTCGTTTTTGTATAAAGATTAATATCATTCCATTTTTCTAGAAAGTGATCTTTGATAGGATGAAGCTCCCACGTATTCACTGCCTCTGGTCCGAATGCCTCTATGTGTTTGACGTCCATCGTATCCATGGCACAGCCGTCAGAATCCACACACACCAAGAAGTCTTTCGTTTTCTGGAATTCTTCTATTCTAACTTTCATCTATGAATCTCCTTTATTCATAAGTTTGTTTATTTCTTAGAAGTCTCTGTTAAACTTAGTCGTTGATTTCCGTTCCAGGCACTTCGCGCACCTTAGGGCGATCGCCGAGCCTCCTCGACACTTCGTGTCTGCGGTGTCTCGACTGTCTCGCTTCTCCCGCAAGAGTCTTCGTGCCTTCCACTACAATCAACCTGCTTTTTTAAAATAACCATTTTTCTATAACAGAGTCTTTTGAAAAAAGGTACTAGATTACCGAGGAATGATCTGTTTTTGAACATAATGATAAGGCTGCCAACCCAAAGCATTAGGACTAGCAACCTTTCATTTCTATAAAGATCAAATATCATTAAACTCCTGTGTAAGAAGAGAAACCGCCATCGATTGGAAGTACAACACCTGTAACAAAGCTTGCTGCTTCTTCGCTTGCTAGGTAAAGAATTGCTCCGATTAATTCTTCTGGCTCACCGAATCTTCCCATTGGTGTGCTGTTAAGAATTTTACCTGTACGAGCTGTTGGTGTTCCATCATCATTAAATAATAATTTTTCATTTTGTTTTGTGACTAGGAATCCTGGCGCAATCGCATTTACACGGACACCAGTTTTGGCAAAGTAAGTAGCGCACCATTGTGTAAAGTTAGAGATTGCTGCTTTTGCTCCGCTGTATGCAGGGATTTTTGTTAATGGTGTATAAGCGTTCATCGAAGATACGTTAATAATGTTCGCACCTTTTTTACCGATCATATCTTTCGCAAAAACCTGTGAAGGAAGTAATGTTCCTAGGAAGTTTAAGTCAAATACGAAACCAACACCTTTTGGATCTAGATCAAAGAATGTTTTTAATTCTGGATTCTTTTTCACTTCTTCTTCATTGTAGAATTCATCATCCGTTGAACCTTTAGGATTGTTACCGCCAGCGCCGTTTAGAAGGATATCAACCGTGCCTAGTTCTTTTACAATGATTTCTCTTGCTTTTTCAATTGCTTCTTTATCTAATACGTTTGCAGCCACACCAATTGCTTGTCCGCCTGCTTCGTTAATTTCCGCTGCCACTTTATCAGCCGGCTCTTGATTAAGATCCATAATCGCTACTTTCGCACCGCATTCTGCTAAAGCTTTTGCAAAATATGACCCTAAAACACCGCCGCCGCCTGTTACAACTGCTACTTTACCTGTTAAATCAACTTTAAATGGAACTGTCATGTTATGATCCTCCTCAAGGTATGATTGATTTCGCATGATTATTATTTTCGATTTTTTTGTTCAGCTTCCCATAGTCCATAAAGGTACGTCGCACCTAATGCACGGTCATATAAACCGTAGCCTGGTTTACCTGTTTCGCCCCAGATCATTCTTCCGTGGTCAGGACGAATTGGACCTGAATAGTTGAAATCTGCCATCGATTTAATTACTTCATACATATCAATGGAACCATATTCAGATGGATGGGCACTTTCTTCAAATGACATTCCGCCTGTTAGTTTTACGTTACGAGCATGTACGAAATTTACGCGATCTTTTTGACCGAAGTAACGCAGCATTTCAGGGAAATCATTTTTAGGATCAGCACCAAGAGATCCGCTGCACATAGTTAACCCATTGTACGGGCTATCATATAAGTTAATAAATCTTTCTAGGTTTTCTTTGTTTGTAATAATACGTGGTAATCCAAAGATATCAAATGGAGGATCATCAGGGTGAATCGCCATTTTCACGCCAGCTTCTTCCGCAACCGGAATGATTTCTTTAATGAAATATTCTAGGTTTTCCCATAGTTTTTCGTGGTCCACATTTTTGTAATGATCAAATAATGCTTGTAAGTCTTCTTTCTTATAGCTTGAATCCCAGCC
Source organism: Niallia oryzisoli (assembly GCF_036670025.1). Taxonomy (NCBI): domain Bacteria; kingdom Bacillati; phylum Bacillota; class Bacilli; order Caryophanales; family Bacillaceae; genus Niallia; species Niallia oryzisoli. Next base: position 5,639,240 of record NZ_CP137640.1, read on the forward strand.
CGGAAGAGAAAGTTCACCTGTTAACGGATCCATTTTCTTCGCTACTTCTTCTTCAAAAATAAGTGCTGTTGATCCATCTGGAAGACGGTATTCTAAATCCGTACGTGTCCAGTCAAAGATTGGCATGAAGTTGTAACATACAACCGGAATGCCGGCTTTACCTAAATTGCGTAATGTTTCCTTGTAATTTTCAATATATTTATCACGAGTTGGCAGCCCGATTTTAATATCTTCATGAACGGGTACACTTTCAATAACTGAAATGTATAAACCAGCATCTTCAACCGTCTTTTTTAGTTCTTCAATTTTATCCATTGGCCAAGCTTCTCCAACCGGGATATCATAAATAGCTGTTACAATTCCTTTCATACCAGGAATTTGACGGATATATTCTAATGGGATCGAATCTGTTTTACCATACCAACGAAAACTCATTTCCATAATTAATTGCCTCCTAATGATTCAACTTCAATTGCGAAGTAATTTTTAGCGTTGTTATAACAAATATTTTCAACTAGCTTTTGCAATAATGCCTGGTCATTCGGAATTTCACCAGCTTCCACCCATGTTCCAACGAAGTTACATAAAATACGGCGGAAGTATTCATGTCTGCTATAGGAGATAAAGCTGCGCGAATCTGTCAGCATTCCCACAAAATGCATGAGTAGGCCTTGATCAGCAAGAGCTGTCAATTGACGGATCATTCCTGGTTTTGTATCGTTAAACCACCAACCAGAACCAAACTGGATTTTCCCGGCAATTCCTGCTTCATTCGTTTGGAAGTTCTGAATCGTAGTTCCAATCAGTTCATTATAGACTGGGTTCAAATTATAAAGGATGGTTCTTGGTAACGAGTCCCGCATTTCTAATGCATCTAATAAAGCATTTAACGGTCTTGCTACTTCCCCTTGATCACTAATAGAATCAAAGCCTGCGTCAGGGCCTAATTTTTGGAACATTTTCGTGTTGTTATTACGAATTGCACCAAAATGGATTTGCATGGCCCAATCTCTTTCTTTGTAAGCTTTTGCCAGTGCAAATAGAATGGCTGTTTTAAATTTCATCTCATCTTCTAAGCTTACCTGGCTGCCGCTGCGTCCTGATTGGTAAATGCCTTCTAATTCATTCTCTTCAAATGAAGCAAATGGAATATTAGATAAACCATGGTCAGAAATCCGGCAGCCCTTTTCATGGAAGTATTGAACTCGATCTACTAAAGCTTGAATATACTTTGCATAGCTTGAAAGAGATTTATTTTCTGCTTTTTCAAGAGCTTCAACAAAAGGGACAAATGTATCTTTATTTATTTCAAGCCCTTTGTCAGGACGAAATGATGGAACTACTTTCACTTGAAAGTCTGGTAAACTAGCAATTTGTTCATGATATTGAAGATCATCAGTCGGATCATCTGTTGTACCAATGACTTTTACGTTGGAACGCTTGATGATTTCACGAACAGAATAATCATCCTGTTGTAATAATTCATTACAGCGATTCCAAATGGATTCCCAACTATCTTCATTTAATAGCTCTTCAATACCAAAGTATTTTTTTAGCTCAATATGTGTCCAATGAAACAAAGCATTTCCAAGTGTATAGGGAACGGTCTTTGCCCATGCAGCAAATTTATCCTTAGGATCTGCATCACCAGTTATATATTTTTCATCAATCCCATGGGCTCTCATGGCTCTCCATTTATAATGGTCGCCTTCAAGCCATAGTTCTGTTATATTGTTAAATTTACGATTTTCAGCAATATCTTTTGGTGATAAATGACAGTGATAATCATAAATGGGCATATTCTTTGCAAATGTATGATACAGCCGGGTGGCTGTTTGATTGTTTAATAAAAAGTTATCATGAATAAACGTGCTCAATTGTTACCCTCCTTAGACCGTCATCAGCGGTCAATTGCAAAGGATCGCTGCATAAATTTTTCTACATCAGAAATGGGAACCAAATTGGCATCGCCTTCAATCGTATGCTTCAAGGCGAAACACCCTAACGCAAATTCAACGGCTGTTTGGGGCTCAAATTGGTTAATTAAGGAGTAAATCATTCCAGCAGAAAATGCATCTCCTGTTCCCACTCGATCAATGATATCGACTTCGACGTCACTTGATTGGTAAATCTCATGACCATCAAAAAGCAATGCTTGCAGACGATTGCGGTTGACAGAAAGATGGGTCCTTTTTGTCATGGCTATATATTTCGTTCCAAATTGCCTTTGCATCACAAGCATGATTTTTTTATAGTCGTCTAAATCCGGTGTTTCAGGTAATTGTTCTTTTATATCTTGTCCATTCGAATCCAGTAACTGTAATGGCTCGATTCCAATGCAGACATCGACATCTTTGATTAAATCCGTCATCTTTTTCCGAGCATCAGCAAAAGACCACAAGGCACTTCGATAATTAAGATCACAGCTCGTTGTTATTCCTTTTTCTTTTGCAGCTGCCAGCGCTTTTTTTGTTAAGAAAAATAATTCCTCACTTAATGCCGGCGTGATTCCACTGATATGGAACCAATCGGCACCTGCAAAAATCGCATCAAAGTCGTATTCTTCCCGTTTTGACATCGCAAAGGATGAATAGCTGCGGTCATAATAGACTTTGGAAGCTCGAATCGAAAAGCCTTTTTCAAAGAAGTAGATTCCCAGACGTTCTCCTCCGCGGATGACATGGTCTGTTTTCACCCCAAAGCGGTTTAATTGCTGTATCGCACTCGTACCAACCGCATTGTCAGGTACTTTCGTAACAAAGGAACTATCCAGTCCAAATTTCGCTAAAGAAATGGCTACATTTGCTTCTCCGCCTCCATAAACAGCATCAAAGGATTGTGTTTGAACAATTTTTTGATAGTTTGGAGCAGATAATCGAAGCATAATTTCTCCTAATGTTACAACCTTCTTCATTGTTTATTCCGCCTTAACAGAAGCTAGTTTCTCTACGAATTGGCGGGCCACTTTTTGTACAGAAGAATAGTCACCATTAGTAACCCCTTTAGTCAAAGCACTTCCAATTCCTACAGCGAATGCACCGTTAATTACCCATTTATCAATATTATCAATACTAACTCCGCCAGATGGCATTAACTCTACATGCGGAATCGGTCCTTTTACATCTTTAATAAATCCTGGTCCAAGCAAGCTTCCAGGGAATAGTTTAATCACATCTGCTCCGGATTCTAACGCCTGCATGATTTCTGTGACAGAAGCACATCCAGGTAAGTAAGGAATCGCGTAACGATTACATACAGTCGCGATTTTACTGTTGAAATGAGGGCTGACAACATAACGAGCACCCTTCATAATCGCAATTCTAGCCGTTTCAGCGTCAAGAACTGTTCCTGCGCCAACAATCATATTTGGATCACCAGTTTGTACTAATTCAGCAATGGCATCTTCTGCACCAGGTGTAGAAAATGTAATTTCTAGTGAGCGAATTCCGCCTTGAAATGTCTGCTTAGCAATTTCTACTGCATCCTCTTTATTTTTCCCGCGGATTACCGCGACTAAATAACCTTTGTGCATTTCACTTAGAATTTCATGTTTTTGCAACATGACTATCACCTCTTCCATTTCTTTGGTGAAATCGTAATTTCACATCATAGTGCTTTTAATCAAATCTATCACCTAGCACTAGTTCATATTAGTGAGTAATATCTCTTGCATACTTGTATACTAGCATGCTAATAATTTTATTTCAAGCGATTATTTTAAGAAATAGTGGCTATTTTTTGAACAAGTAAAAAGCCAGTATCCTATAAGAATACTGGCTTTTCATCAAGATATTCAAAATAATTGATATAAGGACTATCTGCTTTATATAGATCATTCCATAGTTTTGTTGGTTCAACAATATGCAGTCTTACGATATCTTCTACCTGGTCACTATCTTTTTGTTCAATAATTTCAACAATTTTACTATGCTGTTTAATGGGTTCAACAAAGCTATGCCTGATCTCCGATAACAGTCTCATGCGGTTATAGTGAGTACTTATGCGAATAATCGCTTCCCAAATGTGTTCCTTTTCTTTACCCTTAAAAATGATATGATGAAATTCCTTATCAAGTATATGGAATTCACGTTCTTTTCCTTTTTGCCCAATTAATTCTTCTTGGAGGGCCACATTTTTCTTTAGATCGTACATATCTGTTTTTGGAAAGGATTCACATGCTTGTTTTAATACCTCTTTTTCCAAAATATATCTCATAAAAGAGGCTTCCTTAATGAGTTGTGGTTTAATTTTAGATATATATGTGCCCACTTGTGGGATGACTTCAACTAAATGTTCTTCCCGTAATTTTCCTAGTACTTCTCGAATTGGTGTACGGGATATGCGTAACGCTTCTGCCAATTCAATTTCACTGATTGCCTGTCCGGGTTCTAATTCTAAAGACATGATTGAATCTTTTATCACTCTATATGCATAGTCTTTATTATTTTCTCCAGGAAGCTTTGGCGATACTGTAATCATCATGTTACACTCCCTATTTAAGACCATTTCTTTTTCATCATATCATGGCCAACATCTTGTATTCAAATAGAAAACAAAAAGATAGTTAACCAAAAATTAACTATCTTCTTAATTATAGATATATTAGGATAAAAATGGAATTAAGCAGATTGTACAGCAGACTTTTTCTTTCTGTTCTCAGCTAAATCTTTAGTAAGTTGCTCTGTACGTTTTTTGTTTAAAGGATAAAGGAATACAATAATTAAGAAAACTACGCCAAGGACTACTGCCGGCACCAACGTACCAAGCATATGAATTCCGCTAAGAGTTTCAGCTGTTTGTGATGCAAGTTCAGAATTGTAACCTACAGCTGCAATCGCTGCACCACCAACACCACCAGCAACAGCTTGCCCAAGTTTACGTGCCATTGAATAGATTGCATAAACTGTTCCATCTTCACGTAAACCAGTTAAATATTCGTGGTAATCAATTACATCTGTAACGAATGCCCAAATGACTAGGTTGAAAGTCCCGTAACCAAGCATAGCAACAGTTAGGATCACGATAAATTGTGTTGCATTTAAGTTTGGCAGCATATATAAAACTCCATAAACGACAGCAGCTATTAATAAGCCTACAGATGCTACTTCTTTTTTACCGAATTTTTTAACTAATTTTTGAATAAATGGTGCCACAACAAATACTGCTGCAGATTGCAGAAGACCAACCATACTTAAAGCTTTAGCGCTTCCGAAGTAATCTTTAAATAAGTAAACGTTTACTGTACCGATTAACATAAAAACAACCATGAAAGCTAAAGAACTGATAAGGAACCACATGAGCGGTTTGTTTTTCACTAAACCTTTCATTGTTCCCCCCTTTTTTGCTTGTGGCTTCGCAGTCTCGTCAATAACAACACGTTCAACAGATAATTTATAACAAGCCAAGTAACAAGAGATTGCTAATACACCGAAAATGATTGCTCCTAGTAAAAAGCGACTTGGAACAGCTTTGTTATCCACAAATAGAATGATGGGTCCAACAACATTAATAATTAATCCAGCTAATTGTGCTCCAATCGTTCTCCAAGAAGATAAGGCAGTACGCTCTACAGGATCAGCCGTGATAACAGAAGCCATAGATCCATAAGGGATGTTAACAGTACTATATAATGTTCCCCAAAGAATATAGGTTACGTAAGCATATGCAAGATAAAATCCATGAGACAATCCAGGAATATAAACAAACATTAAAATACCTGAGATAACTAATGGGAAAGACATTCTAAAAATCCAAGGTCTAAATTTACCATTTTTCCCCGCTTTTCTTGTATCAATGAAACGGCCCCACGCCATATCAGCAAATGCATCCCACACACGTGCAACCATAAATAGCACACCGACTGCTGCAGGATTAAGATGAAAAACGTCAGTATAAAACACCATTAGGAATGCCATAACAAGGATAAAAAAGAAATCGTTTCCAAAATCACCAAATAAATAGCCTAACTTGTCTCTCATACCAAACTTTCGCATTACGTTTCACCCCTATAAATTATGATTGAAATAATGAATAAAGCGATTACATTTCTACTAAGAAGAGAAAAATACCAAAAGATAAAAGATTAAGAATAAGAAAAAAATAAGATGATGCTTACATACTAGTATGCCAGATTTTACTAAGGCTTCCCTATTCAACTAAGAGTTGTAGTAGGAATTCGCGACTTTTTATACTAGTATACTAGCATGCAAAAATAGTTTTTGGCAATAAAAAAATGTAATCGTTAACAATTTGTTCGAAATTTAGTTTTGAGAGCGGCTGCTCCATGTTTAAAAAATATTTATTTAGATTATGAAAGCGCATCATAAATCAATTGAAAAGGTTTACATTCCTTGTGAAGAGATAAACAATGCCTAGACAAAAAACAATACGTTTGTATACTAGTATACTAAGGAGAATGATTTTACTAGGAGATGAAATACTAACAAGAAAACGTTCTCTAATTTTCAAGAAAATTTCAAGAAGGAGAGCTAAAATGGAAGCAAAGAATACTTTGAATAATAGTTCAGCGGAGCAAAAAGAGACAGTCATGAATAAAATATTAGGTACCGTAAGTGGAAGTTTCGCTCCTATCCTAGGGGTCTTAGCAGGATCCGCATTAATCACAGCCTTACTATCCCTATTAAAAACATTAGGCTTGATCAATCCTGAAAGCGGAACCTATTTGATTCTTGCTGCAGCAGGACATGCTGTTTTCTACTTTTTCCCAATATTCCTTGGGATAACAATGGCGAACAAACTCGGGGCCAACGGTTTTGTAGGTGGAGCCATCGGTGCAGCATTGTTGGAACCGCATTTTACTGATTTAGTTACCCAAAAGGCACAAGATGTATCTTTCCTGGGGATTCCTGTAATACTGGCAAACTATTCCTCAACCGTTTTTCCAATCTTAATTGCAGTTTCTATTTACGCCCTATTAGATAAGCTTTTGAAAAAAGTGATTTATAAAGATTTACAGATGTTTATTAATCCAATGATTTCATTAATCCTTATTGTTCCATTAACGATTCTGATTTTTGGACCATTTGGTACCTATGTCGGCGAAGCATTATCTATCGGTGTTCAATTTTTAAGTTCAAAGAGCGGTCTGTTAACTGGAGCAGTCATTGGGGCTGCCTGGTCATTTCTTACCATTGTTGGTCTCCACTGGGCTGTTATTCCAATCGCTCTTGCTAACCTTTCTGCTACTGGCTTGGATCCAATTATTCCCATGGCAGCTGCAGCACCATTTGCTCAAATCGGATTAGGTCTTGGAGTTTTCTTCAAAACGAAAGATAAGAACTTGAGAACGCTGGCTGGGTCCGGTCTTCTTCCTAGTGCTTTTGCAGGGACAACCGAAATCATCACATATGGTATTCTCGTCCCTTACAAACGAACCATGCTTTATGTTGCCATTGCCGGGGCAATCGGCGGAGCAATTATTGGCTCCCTCGGCGTATCAGGTACAGGATTTGCTTTGCCAAGCTTCTTATCCATTCCTGTATTTACACCAATGGGATTGTTCTTACTTGGTACATTAACATCTTTATTAATCGCAATGGTTCTTACCATTGTGTTTGGATATGAAAGTACAAACAAAGTTGTCTCTAAAAACACAGTCAAAGATTTTGTATTAGGGAATGTAAAGCGAGAAACCATTTCAAGCCCATTAAGCGGAGAAATTGTTCCATTAAGCACGATTGCAGACCCTTTGTTTTCAACGGAAACGGTCGGAAAAGGAATTGCGATTATACCAACAAAAGGAGAAGTTGTTTCCCCTGTTGATGGCGTGGTTACCACGATTTTTCCCACTCAGCATGCCATTGGCGTTACTTCATCAGAAGGAGCTGAAATCTTAATATATATCGGTGTGGATACGGTTCATTTAAAAGGTGAATTTTTCCATTCATATGTCAAACAATGGGATATGGTTAAAAGGGGAGATCTGCTCATTCAATTTGACATTGAGAAGATTAAAGCTGCTGGTTATGATGTTAGAACTCCTGTCGTTATTACAAATACGAATCAATATGAAGAGGTGGTTCTAGTTAATGATGGCGAGGTCCATGCGAAAGACGACGAATTACTTAGGCTGGTAGTCTAAGTAAAAAACGGTGAAGGAAACCCCTCACCGTTTTTTTATTTTTGGCTCTGTTATTATTCATTGTTGACTTTCTTGTAGGTATTTAAATTCATAGGCGGAGAATTTCCGGCTAAATGGATATTGTGGAGGCTTATTAGCAGATTTAAGCGGAGATATTCCGATTAACTGCTCTAAATAAGACAAAATCGAAAGGTTTGGATAATATAAACGGAAAAACTCCCTTTATTTTTAGGGAAATAAAGGTATTTCCCAATTTAATCGGATTTTTTCCGTTTATTTTCAATCAAAATTCAGTTAGAACAGGGCCTTATTTTTTATACCCAAAATTCGGTATGTTATTCCAACGGTTACTTAAATAACGTACAACCATTTTCGGTTCTCTTTCGCGGGTGAAGATTCCTTTTTTATTTCCTTGAACACGCTGAATACCAAACTTTGTTTGGAAGTCAGCAAAATTCCATAATTGTTCGCCGACAAAGTTAGAGATTTCATCGAACACTTTGCTATTCATACGATAGTAGTCCTCTTGATATTCTTCAGAGAATGGCTCCCCATACGCACTATGGAATCCAGCTACCGTATCCGCTCCATATTCTGTATACATAATTGGTTTATCTGGATATTTTTCCTGCCATTCCAATAATTCTTTACGGGTCTCTTCTTCTGCTTTACTTAAATCACCCGTTTGTAAATACCAGCCATAATAACGGTTTAAAGCGATGACATCCACTAAATCTGAACATTTATCAGCATTTGGCGTTGCCATTAGGATATTGACAAAGGTACAAGGACGTTTTTGTGGATCCAGCTGACGGGCAAGATTGAATAATGGTTCAAAATATTCATGCGCTCCTTCGATATGGGAAGCCGGCTCATTGGCAATCGACCACAAAACGACACAGGCATGATTTTTATCACGATCAATTAATTCACGAATGACCTGCTCGTGGGCTTCCGTTGTCTTGAGAACACTCCAAGTAGAATTGGCGTTTTTTCCGCTTAAATCAAAGCCAAAACCGTGGAATAAACCAACCGCCGGTGTTTCATCAATAACGACAATTCCTTCCCTGTCACATAAACGCATCATTTCTTCTGAATATGGATAATGGGACGTACGGAAGGAGTTCGCACCCATTTGTTTCATCAAATTAATATCAAGCACATTATATGCTTCATTTAAGCCTCGGCCTTGTACAAACGTGTCTTCATGCTTACCAAAACCTTTAAAATAGAATGGTTCACCGTTGATCAAGAACTTACCGCTACTCACTTCAACCTTGCGGACACCAAAGGATTCTTCATAAACATCAACCGTTTCTCCGCCTTTTACACCTTCTACTTTTGCCGTATAAAGATAGGCATTCAGTGGCTGCCATAGCTGCACATTATCAATGCTAATATTCGTATCATTACCAGAAGCTTGAGCCACTTGCTTGCCCTCTTCATCTAAAACAGTTACCCGTACTTCATCAAAAGCTCCTGCTGTTTTAATGGAAAAATGTACATCCGCTTTTTTAGCAGCTAAATCAACGTTAGGTACGATCACAATATCTTCAATGTAATCGCGTGGAGTCGTATAAATATTAACTGGACGATGCAAACCCGCATAGTTAAAGAAATCAAAGTTTTCATCTACTTTACGAATGATCCGCCCATTCTCATCTTTCTCTTCACTATAGTTCCCAACTGGCAGTGTTGTGTAATCTAATAGATTGCTTAAGCGGACTGTTAAACGGTTTGGCCCATCTACTAAATAGTTATTAATTTCAACTTCAAATGGAGTAAATCCACCTTTATGATAAGTGATTTCTTTACCGTTTAAGTACACCCATGCTTCATGTGTAGCAGATCCAAAACGCAGGACTAATCTTTCATTACGTAGAGCTTTTGCAATTGTAAATTCCTTTTCATACCAAAAATAACCGCTGTGCATGCGGGTTTCCTTTGATACTGTCTGATCATTAAATGAAGCTGGAACAGCCACTACTTCATTTGTTGGAAGCGGTTGCGATACTTCGATCGGTTCTACTTCTTTATCGGTCATAAATTTCCAAATCCCACTTAAATTGACAACGACACGGCTTTCTGTAGCTATTGGATATAACATATGATTCCTCCGTTCATGTTAAGTGAAATACTCAAGTGATAGTACTGCATGCTTATCCTTTTTATATTTCTCTTTCATCGGAATATATAAACAAATATTCCTTTAGGATAATATTTTTCATCAAAACTCCTTTTTGAAAGGGCTTTAATTTAAGTACATTATAATAAATCACTTCAAATCTTAATCGTATTTTTTTTACCTAATTAGTAATTATATTGTTTTTTGTCGATTTTATATGTAAATTTTAATAGAAAGGAGAATCCTTAAGTGAAAAAAAGAAAGTATCAAGATTTAAGTAAAATTGTTCAAATTCTAAACTCTACTACAAAAATGGATACGATAGTCATTGATCATGATGGAAATACCCTATTTCAATTGATCAACCATCCGATCCCTTCCGTGCTAACTTACCAAAAAAATGAGTATTTGTATTTTAATGAAATACTTAGCAAAAAGGCATCCAATTATTATTTTCACTATACCAATACATATGGTCTTGAATATATGGCTGTCGGCATTTGGAAAGGCCAGTCCTTTTATGGCAGCCTGGCAGTGGGTCCTTTTATTTCAAGCATCTCTATTATTGATCGGATAAAGGATATTATTTTAAGAAACAACTTGCCTGCAGCTGAACGTAAACATTTGGAGCAATTCTATCAATCCCTTCCTATTCTAAGTGAGGTGGAATACAAACATTTGGGAGAATTGCTTGTGAATATGTGCGGTCATGACTATATAAGCTCTCAGCTCATTTCCTCTGAAAGATCGATGCCATTATTAAACCAGGATCGGCTAAAAGTAAGCATAGAGGAGAACAAGGATATTATCGAAAAGCGATATAAAACGCAAAACCAGCTAATGGATGCCTTAGCAAAAGGTGATAAAGCAGAAGTCAATCATCTCATCAGTATGATGTCAGGTATCATCGAGTTTTCTGACCGCATACCTGAAAGTCCTATTCGAGCCTCTAAAAATATGGCTTTTGTTTTAAATACAACCTTTCGAATTGCTGCCGAAAGAGGGGGTGTCCATCCAATTTACCTCCATAACATATCAGAACGATTTGCCATATTGATTGAAAGAACAAAGAATATTCCAGATTTGAATAAGTTAATTCTCTTAATGGCCAATGAGTATTGTGACCTTGTAAACACATATGCTACCGGACAATATAGTTCTATTGTGAAAAAAACAGTCGATTACATTATGCTAAATTTAGGAAATAACTTATCACTTAATAGAATAGCGACGGAAATACATGTTAACCCTTCCTACCTTTCGCGAAAATTTAAAGAAGAAACACAAATGAATATAAGTGAGTTTATTAATCAAAAGAGAATAGAAGAAGCAAAATTATATTTACGAAGAGGAAATATATCGGTCACAGATATAGCCTTTTTGGTCGGATTTAATGATTTAAATTACTTCAGCAAAGTATTTAAAAAAGTCACGTCTGTAACCCCGTCACAATACGCAGAAGGAATAGGGCCGAGTGGGTCGAGGGGACAGGGACCCCGACCCTAAAAACAACGCAAAAAAGCAATCCCCTAAGAGATGTAACTCCTCGGGGATTGCATAATTGAATGATTGAAACGTTAGAACTATCCTGGCATTTCTTGTCTACTGGGTCGCGGTGCCTGTCCCTCCGACCCCTGCGACCCCAAAAACTTCCTTCATGACATCATACGATTTCTTCAACCGCTCGTGATAGATTGGCTCTTGCCAGTTGTCCCATGTAAACTGCATCCAAGGCACCTGCTGTACAATTTCTTTCTCCCGATCTGTTACAAGGACAGCAGCAGAAATGGAGTCAATATTCTCAGTGCTCTCCAGTCCATCACCAGACCACAGATCGCCCATAATCTCTTTTTGACTTGGGTCCTTCATGTTTAACATGAGCCACGGCAGCCTGATCTCCAAAATTCCGTCCTTCATATAGAAATCCGCAAGGGAATTGAAGTCTTTGGCATCAGGATTTCCATTGCCGTAGGTCAGCTTCCCTGTTTCATATGCTGTGAGCGGCAGCTGAACCTGTGAACCATCCTGCTTAGGAATCGTTAATCTCTTATTCAAAATCAACCGAATCGGATGGTACACTCCATTATTCACCGTTCCTGCATTCGGCTCCATTTCTATCATCTGCAGCTTCTCCCCATAGAGGTAATAGAATGGATCGTAATAACTATCAACCAACACCCTCGAATGATCCTTTCCATTCAACTCAACAAGGAAATCAATCCCCTCTTCCTTTGCTGCAGGTACCCCTGGAACAGTTGATTGCCCCTGATTTTGAATCGTATTTAGTAAAATAGAAGCGTTAAACTCATCTTCCTTCCACTGCTTCTTATCATAATCAATCCGTAAAAATAGGCCTCTCGCATCACTTGCCATATAGACATTTTTAATCGGACCGTTTTCATTAGCCCCAAAACTGATCGGCTCCAAACCTCTTCCCTTCCAATCAGAAGGATCCCCATCAACCTGTAATTGGGTGTCCTCCTTATCCGGCTCAAAACTCAGCAATCCAAAATGCTGCTCATTTGTTTGAACATTATCCCAGTAAGGCCTGCGCTCTGGATTATCAAAATCCATCGTATTCCAAGTTCGCTTAAACCACTCATCCTGCCACGAGAAGACAAGCCCTCCTGCCATTTTTTCTGCAGCAATGTCTTCATATAAGCTCTTCAAAAGCTCGCCCTGCTTCTGCTCTGAGTGATTCCCCTGATCAAACCCGTACACATTTTCATGGGCCATGCCCCTCGATGCCGGGATGCCAAACTCCGCTACCAAGAGCGGCATGTCATGATGCTCCTTCATATCATGCAGATAACCGGCATAATTGTTTTTCTTCCCTCGATGGTCCACATACTCGACATATTCCTCCTCATAATTCAGGAAGTCCGGATAATAAGGGTAAATATGATACGAGGCAAAAAGCCCGGGATAAAATGACTCCTTCGCAAGGATCACATTCGGATTGACCGAAACAAGATCCTCCTCCAGATTAGGTTCAGCAGGATGCTCCAGCAAATCAGTTGTAACCCAATTAGTAAAGCTCATCGGATGCTGCCAGCCGTAGGTTTCCGCTTCATAGTTTGCAGTAAAATCCATCATTTCCGCAAGCCATACTTCAAATGGCGAGGCATTTGAAGTCATGATATACTTCCCGTCAAAGCTTGCTCTATCAGCATTTTTTTCATTCGTCCCCACAACCGCTTCCGGATCCCACTCAACACCGAGAATCCAGCCTAATAAATACGGGGACAAATCATGAGCGTAGGTTCCACTAGCATGCCCGGCCCTCTCCTCAAGCTCAGCATTCCCATGAATCAGATCAATCGTCCGTTGAATTTCCTGTTTGAAATCATCGGTAACCGCCTGATCGAAAGCATTCTGTTTTTCGGTAAAAGTCTCTTCATTCACCCAGACTCCCTGGAACAGATATAACGGATCATTCCGCTCGCGATTATGTTCATACAATGCCTGGTAAAAAGCAGGAGGATGAATCGTATACACCCGAATGGCATTCGCGTTCATCTCACTGATTTGATCGAACCAGCGGGCATAATCTGACTTACTAATTTTTGTTTCCCCTGGGAATGCGCCGGGCTTCGCAATCCCCATATTCACACCCTTAATGAGAAGATCCTCCCAAGCCCCGTTTTTATACACCTGTAGATAATCCTCACCAGAATGACCAACGACCTTCATCCCTCCGGCGGTATGCACCTCCGGCTCAACCTCATTTCGGGCGGTTTCTTTTTTCTTTGTTAAAATATCCTTCATCATCGGCACATAAGCATCCCAATAGAAAGTATCCGTCCTTCCCTGCCCGTTAGAGGAAAACAACTTCTGCCACCAAGTGATACCACTTATCTGATAAAAATTTGGCACTTGTTCCTGATCCGCAAAGTCCCCTGCAAAATAATAGCTGTCATAGGAAGAACCCTTATGATGCACCACTGCAGGAAACGTTAACGGAATAAGGCTGCCAGCGAGTTTTTCTACTCCGCTTTTAGCTAATGACAATTCAAAATTCGCCTGAACTTGGACCTCCTTTTCATCATACGGCTCGATAATATCAAACCAATAATGATATGGAATGCTCTTCCCCAGCCCATATTGCTTAGCACCGCTTTTCGTGAGTGTAAACAAAACAGGCTCATCCTTAATGTCCTTCTCAGTTAAAATAACCACTTTGTCCTCTTCATTGACAAACACAAGACCATTCCCTTTAAACGTATAAGCCTCGCCATACTGCTTTTCATAGTTTTGCTTCAGCCAGACCGGCACCTCTTCATTACCCAAATCATGAAAATACCGGCCCATCCACCCTGTCCACCTGACATGCAGTAAATCGTAAAAGCCATCCCTCACAGGCTGCTCCGTTGGCGAACCAAATGTATTAAATTCGGCGATCAGCGTTTGATGATGTTTCATTAATGAGTCGCCTATTCTCGTAACATCTGAAGTTGTCAATCCGCCATACAATAGCTCCGAGCGGTTTCCCTCTTGATTTTTTCCAACATATTCATCCTTGTATACACCATAACTGTCCGCCACATACAGGACGTCATACAGCGACAAATTCTCAGGCAGCTCCCTGACACTGAACTTTGGAGGCTGATCCGTCGGGACAAACCCGACATAATCCTCTTTCGAATCGTACGCTTCATTCCCGCCTTTTTTAAGCTTCAAGTGATTTAGCAGCCAAACCAGCCCTTTGTGTTCACGGTACGACTCATCTGGAACGGTCTTGTCCATGATCAACACATTCAGCTCTTTTGCGGGCTTCAATTGCCAGACCCAAAACGGAGAGGAAAACAGGACAAAAAGCAATAAAATCCCAATAAGAATGATTCTATTTTTTCTAATCATTTGAAACACCTTTCCGCACCATTTCTCCCCATCCTTTTTTACCAAAGATGGCTTCAATCATCCCTTCGACGCGCCATAGCACAGTGAGTGGCCGGTACCAAAGGGTCTCCGTGAGGGACATCAAAAAAAGGATCGCAAAGTGCCGCACCTTCGGATATTTCTCCATGCTCCATTCCTCCAACAGCACTGCGGCCATCGAGTAAATTGAGCCGTAAATCAAAGATAGCAGGAAAAATAGAATACCATACTCAATCTGAATACTTCCTGTAAAAATAGAAATAATTAATAGAATATAGCCAAGCAACTCAACGAACGGGCCTAAAAATTCAATAAAAAAGAAATAAGGCATAGAAAATAACCCGATGGAGCCGTACTTCGGATTAAACATTAACCTTTTATGCTTCCACAGACTATCAAATAAGCCGCGATGCCAACGCTTGCGCTGCCGCCGTAAAAACATAATCGAATCAGGAGCCTCTGTCCAACAAACAGGGTCCGGTACATACATAATCTTTTTGTTCACCTTTTTTTCCTTCATAAACCGATGAAGACGTACGACTAACTCCATGTCCTCGCCAACCGTATGGGCATAGCCACCTGCTTCCACCACCCATTTTTTCGAAAACACGCCGAACGCGCCTGAAACAATAAGGAGTAGATTGTTCTGGCTTAAGCCAACCCTTCCTGTTAAAAAAGCACGTAAATACTCAATAACCTGCATCAACACAATCGGTTTACGCGATAAGCCAACCTTGATCAGTTCGCCATTTTGAATCTCACAACCATTAGCAATCCTTACACTTCCACCTGAGGCAATCACCTCATCGTCCGATTCAATAATCGGCTTCAGAACCTTTAAAAAAGCATTCCTCTCAATGATCGAATCCCCATCCAATGAGCAAAAATAAGGATATCTTGAACAATTAATCCCGGCATTCAAGGCATCAGCTTTGCCTCCATTTTCTTTATCTAATACAACTAAATGGGGGTAAAGCTTCGATTGATAAATTCCCTTTATCGACTTTGTCTCCAGCAGTTTCCGATACACACGGTTTATTTTTACCAACTGGAATCTCTCCGTCAGCTTTTCAAGCGTATCATCCGTCGAGCCATCGTTAATGATGATCACTTCATACTCCGGATATTCAATGCTTAACAAGGACCGAATACTCCCATAAATTCCAGCCGATTCATTATAAGCAGGAACCAGAATCGACACCGGCTTTGTATACTCGGACAGCAGCAGTTCCTCGTATGGCTCAAATTCATCAAGCTGATAGGTTTTTCTTATGGAAAAGAGGGAAAGGATCAGCATTCCGCCATACACAAGAATGATCATGATCATATAAAGGAAAATCATCCAACTTCCTACGATCAGTAGATTCGGCCAATTAATAGGAATAACCACCACCCTCCTTCTCAAGCCACTCAACAGCCATATCCTTTGCGAATAGATCCTTTGACTCTTCTGTTACTCTTTGTAAAATAGCTTTGCCTTCTTTATATCTCAGAATCGCTTTAGCCGCTTCCGCACGTACAATATATTCGCGATCAGATAATAGATTGAGCAGACTCTCTCTGTACATATCCAATCGCTGCATTCCCGCAACCCTTGCCGCCATCATCCGCAATTGCCAATTGTCCGCTTCAAAAAAACCGCCTAGCGCTTTGGCATCAATCGGGATTCCTGATTGAGCATAGGCCTTTAAGGCCCGAATCCTTAATTCCGCATCATCCTGCAGCACCAGCTTTTGTAAAAGAGGATGATGCTGTGTCAGCTGTTTTTTTCCAATCATATCAACCAATATATATTGTGTTCTATTTGGAAGTTCATCAAAATCTGAGAGTAACTCATCAAGCTTTTCATCGTCCATGATGGATAGGATCGATATCAGAGAAAACTCAGATAGGTTCTGGTTTTGATTGATTCCTTTTATATATTCAACGATTTTCGGATCATTATATTTAGCGATCAGTTTTAAAATTTGTGCCTTTTCAGAAGTAGTTGTGCTTCTTTTTTGATATAAATCATGTAAAGAGGGAACTAAATGCTCCATATAGAAATCTTCTATGGCAAATAAAGCATTCATTCGAAGACTCCAGCGTTTTTTGGTAAGCTTTTTTTTGATAAAATCGGTCAAATGCTCTTTTGCAAAAAGATAGATTCGCTCTTCCACCTCACGACCTGTTAACACATGTGAATAATCACTAAGAAGTTCGATAAGAGCCATTACCTTTTCTTTCTCAGGATCCTGCCCCCATAATTCGGTTTGTCCGTTTTGCAAATAATGAAACACGGCCAACCGATAATCTTCCTTCAGAGCATTTATTTGTTGCCTTGTTTGATTTTTTTGATATTTTTTGACCATCAAATAGAAAAAAAGGCTAAATAAGAGGAAGAGCAGAACAAGAAATAGGATAAAAAGCAAGACCAGACTCATTTCAATCATCTATATCATCCTTTTGATTAAATACCCCAGCCTGGTTTCCAGCTCCAAAGGCTTGAATGGTTTTGTGATATAATCATCTGCACCAAGCTGAATCGCACGCGATATATCCTGTTCACTTTTCCGTGAGGTCAGCATAATGATGGTATATCGATCTTGAAAGCTCAGCCCCCTTAGCTTCTGAAGCACCTCTATCCCGTCCATCCGAGGCATCATTCCATCTAAAATAATCAAATAAGGCTCCGTACTTTCTGAATACCAGTTTGACTCAATGAATTCCATGCCGTCCTTGAAAGTTTGAATGTCCAATTGGATGACTTCTGTAAAATTACTTTTACTAATTAAGTCCGTCAGAATTGCTCGGATAATCGGATCATCATCAACAATTCCAACATGAATCTGTTTTTGATGATAGCGGATATTGTTTACCGGAACTACTTTTACAAGGTTTCTGCCTTCCTGTTTCGCTTCATATAGGGCTTGATTCACAATTTCAATGTTTCGCTGAAGATCTAACTCATCTTCTTGAATTTCATGAACACCGGCAGAAAAGGTGCAATGAAAGGCTTGATGATGCTGTATATCAGTAAACTTCTGCTTTGAAAATAAGCGTCGAATTCGTTCCAATACCTGTTTTGTATCCTCTGCACGTGCCCCTGGAAGCAGCAGGAGAAATTTATCACTGCGATAACGAATGACAATATCACTTTGTCTTACCGTATTTTTAATCATTTCTGCAAATGAGACTAATACATAATCCCCTGCCGCATGACCATGTGCTTCATTCACTTGTTTAAAGCAATCAAGATCGATTAAGGCCATACTAAAGGTCACGTTTCTTCTTTTATATTGGCTCACTAGCCTTTCAAACGAGGGCTGCAAATATTTTCGATTATAGACTCTTGTTAATTCATCAAGCAGCATCACATCATCAATGGCCTGTTTTCGTTCTAGCTGCCGATTGATTCTTACAATCAACTCATCCATGTCAAAGGGGATAAGAATAAAATCATCTGCACCAAGCCGATAGCTTTCGATCCTTGTTTCCTTCGATGGATCACGGCTAATCATAATCGTCGGAATAAACTGCTGCCTCATGCCTTCCTTTAGCTTTACTAGAACATCAAGCCCATTAATTGCTTTCATATGGGCATTGATCATGACACAATCGGGCCTTAAATCATAATAAGAATTAAGGGCTCTATCAGGATCAGCCGCAGCCATGACCACCCAGCCAATTTCTCCTAACGTGTCCTTTAGATACATGATATATTCCGGGTCATCGTCAATTAATAAAATGAGCTTTCTCTCTCCCTCATCTTCCTTTCGTTTCATGACTTCATCTATACCTGAATGTTCTTCAAGAGAAAAAAAAAAATTGAAAGTAAAGGATTTAAAAAGGCCCTCAAGCTTTCCTTTGTCCATTCTCTTTCGTCTATTTCATGTAACTGCTCGATTAACAATTGAGCCATGTCCCCGGCCCTGTCCAACCCAATGACTACAGCTGTCTCCGAAATCGACTGGAGAAATCGGTATAATTCCTTATGTTGAACAACTTCTTGATCCTCCGGCCAGGAATCAAGCTTTTTCCTTACACTCTTTATCAGCGCTTGTTTGTATTCAGTCACAGTGCCCCCCCGAAAAATCTTGTTTCACCATATCGTTTCACAGAAGGTAATTTGTATTCGTACCATCCATTTACCTAATCACTCCTATTTTAATATAATGTTGGAAAAAAGTATAAAAAGAAGATGTGGGTCGGGGGACAGGCACCGCGGTCCAAAAGAAGCAAAACCATTTAAAGTTCTTGGATGTTTCTAGAGTTCCACGACATTAACACAATATTGTATATTAAATATAAATTGATAAGGAGTAACAGCGATGGGGAAAAAGAAAAAGAAAAAGAAAAAGAAAAAGAAGAACAAGAAAAAGGTTGAAAAAGTTGATTATGGCTCCGTGGAATTATATTGCAAGCACTGTGATTATATTGGGAAGTCATTTGGGAAATACAAGAATGTACCCACGGATATGTAGGCTATCATCTAAACGATACCTTTATTAGTTGCCCGAAATGTGATGGAATTTGTACAAATGAAGAGGCTGAAGCAGAACCTGAAGTTAGAAGGGCGATTCATACCCTTTCTGATGATCTTCCTTTGTAAGACTTACATAAAACTTAGGGACAGGTCCCTTGCCCCAGTGACATTGCCTAACTGGGTCGCGGTGCCTGTCCCTGCCTTCCTATGCCTAGCGCTGCCCTTTCGATGGTAAAAAGTTTACAGCTTAATGATTCTCTAAAAAGCAAACATTAAAATGTCACCAATTTTATGACAGGAGGATATTATTTATGGTCTATCTTAAAGCCATACTTGTAAGTCTGGTTTCAGTTTCATTTTTGTTTCACACCCATTCGGCAAATGCTGCCCCGCCTCAAAGTGAATTAAACCAATATTTGTCCGAAATTGGATGGACTAACCAGGAGTTACAGGATTATTTAGCCTATTACGAAATCCCATTAGATGAATTTGATACGATAGAAGATCTAAAAATGATCATGGGAACTCCGATTAACTCGGAAAATTTTCAGGAGCTGCTAACGAGATATCAACTAACGGAACAGGAACTAAATGCCTTGATGGATCATTTCGGTGACTCTGTGAAAGACTATAAATTTATTGAGGATTTGGATGCGACTGTTGATTTTTATGTTAATCATGATGAATATATGGCAGAAGTTGAAAATGGGCTGGAGGATTTAGGTATCACAGAAGAGGAAACGGAAAGATTCTTTAATTATTTAGCTCAAGTAGAGGAAAATAACAAAAACAATCTCGACCAAATGGAAACACTTGATACCAGAATTGAAAAGTTTTTTGATGTTGAAGACCCCTCTCAGCTCTCAGAAGAGGAAATCAATGAATTAGTTCAAATTTTAGAGGAGTCCATTGCCCTCTATGAAGTAAAAGTAACATTTTCGATGAACAATAAGGAAATCACATTAACAGAGCTATTAAAAATGAAGGAAGCTCCGAACAATTTATATATAAGTGTATTTAGTACAGCCGGAGAACTTCTCATTGACTTTACATTACCTGCTGAGTTTTTTGAAACAGCAGACGTCATCGATCAAGGTGAAGATATGATTCATGTAGGTGAGCTTTCAGACGAATACGTAGACCACATGCACGATGAAAAATACAAGAACGCCGAAAAAGAATTAAAATAACCACTGGGTCGCGGGGACAGGCACCGCGACCCAATAACCGTTTTTACGAAAACTTTATCCTGTCATGACAATTTTTTAACACTATAAATAATTTTTAAAAAAACGACAAAGCTGGAATCTCGCTTTGTCGTTATCTCATCGCATGATAAAATTATTCCGCCTTCATCTCTGCACGATAATCATCAATTATGGCTTGTACCTCCGGATCTTCCGGAACATTTGTTACGTCGTAAAGAAATCCATCAGATTCGACCAATGTCATTTTGCCGTCAACAACTTCAAAAGTCAAATCCAAGCGGCCCAAATAGTTTTCTTGTTCTCCGCCTGCTTGGGTAATTGGCACATTCCACTCTCCGTTAAATTCATATTCAGGTGTTTTGATAACCTTATGTGTATCTGCGCCAATTACTGCTGAAACTCCAGGAACCTTAGCCAAGTTGTGGTCTTCAGGGTTTCCAGCATGTGACAGGACAATGTTAATGTCCGATTTTTTACTCACTTCAGGAAGCAACGCATTCAATGCTTCAACCGGTTCGATGAAATCGAGGTCTGCTACATCATTCCAACCGCGAAGTTCCGGCTTCATTGAAGTTAGGCCGATCATGCCGACTTTTACACCCTTGAAGGTAAAGCCTGTCCAAGGCTTGACATTTTGGATATACTTTCCTGTTTCCTTGTCAATGACATTCCCAGTAAGGATTGGGAAATTTACGTTTCTATGATAATCCTTTAACTGTTCATAACGGCTTTCTGGCGTGCCCTCTCCGGCAGGGAAAACACGGAAGTCGTTATTTCCAAGAACCATTGCATCATAATCTAAAGCTTTTAATAGAGAAGTCTCGAGCTCTCCTTGTCCTGCTTGAAACTCACCGCGCAGGAAGACATCCCCGCCATCGACGAGAAGCACGTTCTCCTCTTCATTCCGCACATCTTCAATAATGGTGGCATACTTCGCAATCGAATTGTGATGAACAGTTCCATCATTCAGCGTGGTGATGTCATCCAAATGACCATGAAAGTCATTCGTTTGGAGAATAGTGAGATTAAACGTCTCACCCTCTTTAAGGTTTCCCTCCGCACCTGCCGTAACGGGAATTCCGACAAAAGCAGCAGCCAACGCAAGCGAAGCGCACCCCGTTAATAAACTTTTTCTCATTTTCACATGATTTCCTCCCAATCCATTTTATTCACATAGACTCTATTAAATTGTAAAACTAGAATGTAAATCTATGGTTAACATCTGATTAAAATCACGAAAAGATGGGTCGGGGGACAGGCCCGCGCCCCTATTTGGAAAACCGAATTTTTTCATACATAAAAGGTGCACTTGTCCTCACAAAAATTCAAAAAGAGAATAAATTGTATTGTTAAATGGAAAGGGGGGAAATCATGAATGAGTAAAGTATGGAGAAACCCAGATATTTTTGATAATGAAAGCTTTGAAGCTGACATTGACCTTGATGTTGAAAATGAGTTTAAATCAAGAATCAAAAATGAAGTAGAAAATGAAGCAGAAAATGAAACAGATGTTAATCTAAAAGATAAAAACACTAATGTTGCTAATTCGAGTGTAACCAAAAGTGGAAACTCAAACATTAAAGTAGAAATTAATGTTGATAGCGAATCAGCAGCTAAAGTACGTGCAAAATCTGAATCCAAGCAGGAGCAAGAGCAGGAGCAGGAGCAGAAACAAGAACAGGAACAGGAACAGGAGCAAGAGAAAAAAGAGCAAAAGAAAAAGCGAAAGAAAAATTATTAAGAGTGCTTCATTGGGATACTTGTTCCAGGGATACTAGATTTAGTATCCCTCTTTTATAAAAGGAGGGAAAGATTTGGAGAAATCAAATGAAAATAAACTAAATGCACTGGTTGGACACAGTGGAAACTCAGATGTTGACCTTGTTGTAAATATAGATATTAATACAAAAGCGATTGCCTATGGAATGTTATGCAGTTTATATGCTAAAGGGGAATTAACTGAATTACAGCTTGTAAGGGCAGTTGAAGTACTTGATAAGTTAATAAGAAGGGATAAGAGAAGAAGGAAGTCAAAAAAGAACCTTGCCAATGAAAATAAGCCAGCATTATTAGACCCGCCCGAACAAAGTTCAAGAAGAAATCGGTATTAGGTGGGTCTGGGGGACAGGCACCGCGACCCATTCTCACCCCAATGAATGGAGCCGGAATTCCTTCCATAATACCTCATAAAACAACTAGAAAGTCCATCAGCAAGAACTGATGGGACTTTCTAGTTGTTTAGTTCATCAACCTAGGTCGCGGTGCCTGTCCCCGTGTCCCTTCTGTCCCCGCGACCCTTTACTCAAACCTCAACGCCTCACTAGGCTGCAATCGTGCTGCTTTGGTCGCTGGATAGATGCCGCAAATGCACCCGATCCCGATGGATGAGAACAAGGATAGTTTGACGACCCATATTGGGATGATAAGTGAAAATATCGTAATCGACCCATTCCACCACTGCACAAAACCATAACCCAGCGCAAGCCCCACGGCTCCTCCCAATGTACACAATAACAGGGTTTCAAAGAAGAATTGGTATAATATTTCTACGGTGGTTGCACCTAATGCTTTTCGAATCCCAATTTCACGTGTCCGCTCTCTAACGGACATGACCATGACGTTCATGATCCCGACACCACTTATAAGTAAGGCTGTGGCTGTAATGCCCAACAGCATCACCTGTAAGATTTCCGTTACCTTATCAATGGCTTCCAGCATCTCCGTTTGTTTGACAATACTAAAATCGCTTTCCGGGTGATGAACACGAACAGCAGAATACACAGCTTTTTCAACTTGTTCCACCCCGTCCACCCCATTCGGTTGAACATAAATAGTGGTTAAATTCTGCATACTCGTCACTTCCAGCGCGGTTTGAACAGGAATCAAGATACTATTATCCGTCGTCATCCCGAGTGTGGCTTGTGATTCTAATACACCTACTACCTGAAAGGGCTCGCCTTGAATCAGAACTTCCTTTCCAACTAATGTTTGTTTGGCCTCTTCCGCATTTACGCTCGTTCCGATGAGCCAATTGAACAACCTCTGCCACCATTTCTGTTTCTGCTCTCCCGGATCTTCATTCTGAATTTCCTGCTCTGTCAGACGCTCCTTCATTAGTGTGGAATGGATATGGCTGCCAAGTACAACAACCCGCTCCTTTCCTTCTGCTTCTTCCATTGAAAAAAAGCGGCCTTCATCTAAGCCCGTATGCATCAACTCCGGATAGGTCGCACTCGTACCGATGAGCATCCCTTCAACCGCTGATGCTTCCTCTTGCTTACTGTTCTTATAGTCGATTCTCCCAACCGTTTCAAGAATAGGGGTAACAGATTCCACTGACTCCACCTTTTCAATCTCCACTACATCATTGTATGTCAAAGTACTAGGAGCACCAGACACACCGCTCAAAAGGTTCAAGTTTCCCGTATCATCCCCTAACACCCGTCCGGGCATGATCATCATCTGTTCTGCACCCAGTCCGCCTAATTGCTTCATGACGGTATCCTTCACACCAAGGGCAATCGCAGACAACACGATGACGGCAAATACTCCGATCACAATGCCAAGCATGGATAATAACACACGAAATTTATTGGCCCAAAGTCCAAGAAGAGCCAATTTAAATGAAGTGACAAGTCTCATATTGAAAACTCCTTTAATACTCCACCCTTTAGAATCATGGTTCGTTGGGCCCTTTTGGCAACCTCTAGATCATGTGTGATTAAAATAATAGTCACACCCTTTTGATTTAAATCATCGAATATATTCAAGATGAATTCTGTATTTTCTTCATCTAAGCTCCCAGTCGGCTCATCCGCCAACAGAAGCGACGGGTCATTCACAATCGCCCTTGCAATGGCCGCACGCTGCTTTTGACCGCCTGATAACTGATGGGGTTTCTGCCTCGTTTTGGCCTCTAACCCCACTAGATCTAAGGCCTTTAGTACGCGATCATTTTTACGCGTCAACCATTTTCGGCTATAAATAAGCGGAAGCAATACATTTTGCGAGATCGATAGATTAGGGATCAGTTGGAAATTTTGAAAAACAAAGCCTATCTGTTCATTCCGTAAAAGCGTTAACTGACCCTTTCTCATTCGTTCAATCTTCTTGTCTCCATACACATATTCACCAGCATCCGCCCGTTCAAGTGTTCCTAAAATATTCATTAACGTACTTTTTCCTGCTCCTGAAGAACCCATAATCGCAACATATTCACCTTTGTCTATCGAGAAGCTCAAATCCTTTAAAACTAATTCCTTACCAGCCGCTGATTTATAGGACTTATGGATATTCGATAATGTGATCATTCCAATCTCTCCTTTCGGGATCAGATGCGCATGGGATTTAAGCCCCTAGGACCTGAACTTTTATGCATCAGCAGACCTCTTACTCTGCTCTTTCTTGAGATCATTCGATACAAAGATTGAAATCATGAGCAAGAGTTTAAATAGGCCCGCCGCTAAGATTCCGATCGAAAATCCAACCAAACCGTAAAAATGATAAAGTATCAATACCCCTGTCAGATAGATGATTACATTCGTTCCACTTATAACGATCTGCCAGTTCATATGATTAAACCGGAGTACAATGGGATGAATAACACCACACATCACTTCCATAATGGCTGTTGCGGTCGTAATTGGTATTAACCTCAAGGATTCCTCAGCCCATTTAGGATAGAGCCATTGTAGTACAGGACCACTAATCCAAAATGTGACAAAATATCCAATCACACCGACAACAAACGTAATGGATAAGACAGATAAAAATTGCTTCATTTTCATTTTTTCCATCTTTGCTAAATAGCTCAGCATGACACTACTGACCGGTGTTATCGCCATGGATATGATTTTCCCCAATACAGTTGCACTATAGTAAACGGACACTGTCGCTGGTCCAAGCAGAGGAAAGAGCAAGAGTTTATCCCCATAATTTAAAATGGTTTTCATAAAGACGGAAATAAATAAAATGATACTCTTATAAGTTGTTTGCTTAAAAAATGGGGTTCGTGTTAGTTTTTCTTTTAAAAGGCTGCTATGTCTCATCACATAGATGAGACTTAAGGCAGATCCTATGATATAAATCGATTGCCAGTATCCCGTTAACCAAAAGACCAGCATTCCTGCTAAATAGCCTATTCCTAAAATGATGTTATTCATAAGAATGGCTTTATAATTTAACGTGATTCTAAAAGTTACGATGACATACTCTCTTGTTAAAGTTAAACAGGAGAGTATGATCATCATTCCTACATTCAAGAAGGAATCAGATCCTGCATAATAAATGGTACCGATGACCATCATACATGCATTGATCAGAATCGCTCCTGCAAGCAGAATATTAAAATCACCTGACACCCCATGATCTTCATACTCTTTATGGGTTAACAGCCTAATATTATTAAGCACATTTCCAAAAGGCTGGCTTAGCAAAGTAGAAAGACTGACTAATGTAATAATTAAGCCGTATTCGACATCACCTACTCTTGTACCGATGACGGGTAAGATCACCAGTTGAAGAATCATAATGGGCAGAGCCGTAGCGATGATATTTAAGATTGTATCGTTGATGATTTTCCTTTTGAGCATGCAGGCTCTCTCCCTTTGATGGAACTAAAAAATGAACGTTCATTAACAGACCAAGCAAGATCCAAAATTTCATTTCTATTAGGTACGAACCGCTCACCATTAAATGGACAAAACCAAGGCACAGCCAGATGATCACCATATGGCTTTTTTCTTTATTTTTTAGAAAGATAGTACGAAAAATAAAGAAAATCAGTACCATCGAAATCATTCCGCCAATAATTACGCCAAAGTTAGCCCCTATTTCTAAAAATAAGTTATGACTATAGCCCAATCCCCCTGCTCGATCGCCGCCAAGACCTATTCCTATTAGGGGATGCTCCGAGATTTTCCCCATCACATCTTGATAAATCTTTTCCCTGCCGCTTAAATGGACTTCTTCATTTATAAAAAGCCGTAAGCTCCTGCTATTAATTCCAAATTTTAATAAGAAGTCGTTAAGAGACAGCAGAATGCGTTCAAGATTGACCAACACCAAAATGATACTCACCAAAATAGCCAAGTACAGAAGGATCCTTTTATAATGAAAGTTCGCATGAGTTTTTATCAAATTAAACACCATAAATACAGCGATACACAGGATGGCCCCTCGCGATCCTAATGCCAGTATGACCATCACAGAAAGGAACGCACATAATAGAGCTTTTAGTGAAAACTTATCAAAAAATTTATCGGTAAAAAGGATGGCCGGAAGGAGAATATAATAGGACAGTGACATACTGTAGGTACCTGCTGCCGCTCCCCCTAAGACGATTTGTATTCCAGCAATCACTCCAAATACAAACACAATCCAGCTTGTTTTTTTCATCATTTCTTTTAGAACATTCCAGTCATTGAGGCACAGACTATACAAAAACGCTGGAACACACATCAAGAAAAAAGATACGCTTATTTCTCCTATAAAGATTCGATTTTCCGGAAAGAACAAGAAGTGAAGAAGAAACACAAAAATGGCTATGAAGTAGCTCCCTAAAAACATGATTTTCCTTCTTTTCAGCACGACTGGGAGTGCGTACAGGAAAAACAGACCTACAAATCCCTTTGATAGGAGCTGGACCATCGCACCACTGCCCGTATCCAATAAGTTAAAGGATATTAAAATAAAGTACTGAATCGTCAGAACGACATAGGAAGCCATTAAAGCCATGCTTATTTTTCTATCATCATTTTTCGTTACAAGGTTTGTTTTCGCTATTTTTCTCATAGGAAGCCTCACTTACAACGAAATACATTCAGAATGCCCCATGATCTGTGAATAAAGGTCGAGATACTCTTCCGATATTCTTTTCCAATGAAACTGATTCACCTTTTTCACACAATGACCGGATAAAACTTCATAGTTACCTAGGATATCTTCAATCCGATCCGCTATTTCTTCTGCTGAGGTAGAGGTGACAGAATAGCCCACTACTCCATCGTCAAACTGCCCATCAAAGCCTTGGCCTTTACTATAAATGACGGGCAATCCTTGACTCATTGCCTCCGGATAAACGAGCCCAAATGTTTCTGAGATGGATGGCATAACAAAAATATCGTTTGCACGATAAATGTCGATAAGCTCTTCCTTTGGCACTGGTTCTATATATTGAACATATGGCAAGGATGTTAATTTTTGATGTATCTTAGTATCCTCCATTCTTCCCACTACCGTGAATGTAACCCCGTAACCTCTCTTCCTTAAAAGCTCTACGGCTTTTATAGTGGTTAATACATTTTTTCGTTTATTGACAGCCCCTGCATAAACTAATTTCAAATTGTCTTTACGAGGAGACTCCTTATCATGATTTCTATTTTTAAACCAAAACTCATCAATCCCATTCGGTAGGATTCTTACTTTTCTGTCAATTTTACATGTAAGATGTTCAGGTACATATCTCTCGATGACCGTATTTTTATAGGGTTCCGACAAACAAATGATGCTTTCTGCTTCTTTTAAGATCCTAACTCCCAGTTTCCTTAAATGAATCATATATTTAAAAAAATAATTCACATCCGTATTTCTTATGGCTACCGTATAAGGAATTCCAAACTCTTGCTTTAACTTGTATGAAATATAGCCATTTGAAAATAAGGAATGAGCATGGATCATGTCATAGTCCTTGATAGTGAATTTTTCCTTTATGTCTTTAAGAATTTTATGATGTTTTAGATGAAAGAAAAATCGATCATATTTATGATGATTGGTACTGACGGTTGTGTAATCGCCAAGATTTAAGTTTGCGAGATTCACAGCCGTTGATGCTGGGACATACACATCGATCTCTAGTCCTTGGTCTTGCTGCTGATCATATAAATGTTTATAAAACAATCCGCCGCCATAGTATGAGTTGATATGCATTATTTTCATACCGATTTGTCTCCATCTAAGACCATCATGATGACCTTCGTGACCTTGATCACGTCATCTACGCTCATATAAGGATGAATCGGTAATGACAGCACAATTTCACTCAGTTCATTGGCTACATTAAATTCCTTATCATCATAATTTAGGTCTTCAAATGCTCCCTGTTTGTGCATGGGTTTACCGTAGTAAATCATACTAGGAATCCCGTATTCTTTAAGCTTCGCCTGCAAGTAATCTCTCTGTCTTTTATTTTTCAGCTTGATCGTATACTGGGCAAAGCTGGAATAATAGCCTTCAGGGATGACAGGAGTTTCTACGATACCCGAGAGTCTTTCGTTATACAGCCGGTATACCAGATTGATATCATCTAATTCATGATCGATAAACGCTTTTAACTTCACCTTCAAAACGGCCGCTTGAATGGTATCAAGTCTAGAATTGACGCCAATTCTCACATTGTCATATTTATGAATCCCTTTCCCATGAACCTTCAGGGACTGAATGAATGCCGCTAATCCGTCGTCATTCGTGAAAATCGCTCCCCCATCACCATAGCAGCCTAAAGGCTTTGCCGGAAAAAAAGAAGTCGTGGCAGCATCACCAAAGCTGCAGGCCCTTTTTCCCTTAATATTTCCTCCAAAACCCTGTGCTCCATCTTCTAATACAAATAACTGATATTTTTTTGCGATTTTCTCGATTTTTTCATAGCCTGCAGGAAGACCAAATAAATCAACCGGAATAATTGCCTTTGGCGTTAACTTTTCTTCCTCCATTGTTTTCATGATAGATTTTTCTAAATGAACGGGGTCGATATTGAACGTATCTCGATCGACATCGACAAAAACAGGTGTTGCTCCGCTAAAGGAAACGACCTCCCCTGTGGAAAAGAAGGTAAAGTCTGGAACAAATACGGCATCCCCTTCACCGATGCCCCATGCCATCAATACTAACGTCATAGCTTCTGTTCCATTGGCACAAGTTATACAGTGTTTGACCCCGACATAATGAGCTAATTGCTCTTCCAGCTCACTCACTTGTTTCCCCCCAATAAAATGTGCGCTGTCCAGAACTTCCTGTATCGCAGTATTTATTTCCTGCTTGTAGGTGTGATACTGTGTCTTTAGATCTCTGAATTCCATCATGTATCCCTTTCCACCTCCATGTCATTCGTCTTTTTCTTCTAGTCCTCCTTCAATAAGGAAATACGCTCTCCTACATACCTTACAATTCCATCCATCAGTAAGAGCCCTGCCGCATTCGCATACCCAGCCAATTTGTTTCCCAGGTACTCCGACAATTAATGCATGGTCCGGAACATCCTTTGTTACGACCGCCCCTGCTGCGATCATGGCCCACCGGCCAATCGTAACCCCACACACAATGGTCGCATTTGCTCCAATAGACGCTCCGTATTTCACAAGGGTCCTTTTATAGCCTGCACTTCCCTTCGGATACTTACTTCTAGGGGTTAAATCATTAGTAAAAACCATTGAGGGACCGCAAAATACATAATCCTCCAGCTCTACCCCTTCGTAGACCGACACATTGTTCTGGATTTTGACCCCATTACCGATTTTGACATGATTGGAGATATTAACATTTTGACCTAATGAACAATTTTTCCCGATAGATGCTCCTTTTTGAATATGGCAAAAATGCCATACCTTTGTGCCTTCCCCGATCGTTACCCCTTCATCTATATAACTGCTTTCATGAATAAAATAGTTCATCTACCAATCCCCCTGAAATCCAACGTACTGCCCTTTTCCATTGGCAGCTTCACACTTTTCCCGTCTAATGATGATTTGTAAATGGCAAGAACCAGTTCCAACGCTCTTCTTCCATCCTCTGCCGTCACATATGGATCTCGGTCCTTTTGGATGCTA
The DNA here is from genome assembly GCF_036670025.1 of Niallia oryzisoli. Lineage (NCBI taxonomy): Bacteria > Bacillati > Bacillota > Bacilli > Caryophanales > Bacillaceae > Niallia > Niallia oryzisoli. Next base: position 5,669,838 of record NZ_CP137640.1, read on the forward strand.
TCAATGACATCCGCATATAAGGGAATATGGCCAAATCCATAGACATTGGGAGGGTCCTCTTGAAAGGTTTGTTTCACCTCTTCTGGATGATCTCTTCTGTCAGAAAACTGCCATTCTTCAATTCTATTAACCGACTTTCCACCAGCTTTAACCGTGCCATTCTCTCCAAATAGATATAAGGTTTCTTCCAAGTTTGTCGGGTAAATATTCGTTGTACCCTCAATCATTCCATAGCTTCCATTAGCAAACTTAATTAGCGCCATTCCTAAGTCCTCCGCTTCGATAAAGGGATGCTTCAAATTAGCGGTGATCCCAATTACCTCATCAATTTCGTCGCCCATCATCCACCTCAATAGATCAATATTATGAATACACTGGTTCATCAGGGCGCCTCCGTCTTGCTCCCATGTTCCGCGCCAAGGAGCTTGCTTATAATAACCCTCCCCTCTGTTCCAGCGAATATGGGCCGTTCCATGCAGCATCTTTCCAAATCGATTTTGTTCTACTGCTTCTCTTATCTTTTGAATCGATTTATTAAACCGATTTTGATGACAGGCACATACCTTTACCTTTTTTTCCTTTGCTCTGGCAATGATTTCATCCGTTTCCTGGAGTGAAAGAGAGATTGGTTTTTCAATAATCAGATGGCAGCCTGCGTCGATACAATCTAAAGCGATTTGACCGTGCTTTCCGCTCTCCGTACAAATCGCTACAAGCTGCGGTTTTTCCTTTTCAAGCAGCTCTTTATAGTCCGTATATTGAGAAGTAGATGGGGGAAGATGGTGGGTGCGAATTTTATCCTTCATATGTTCAGGTACTATGTCGCATAAAGCAGTGATTTCCAGTTTATTTTCGATCGCAGCGGCAATATGATTGGGTGATATTCGTCCACAGCCAATTAAGGCATATCGTAAACGCATCATAATCCTCCTTCTATAGTAATTCGATATTTTCTCTATTTTGCATGGCCTTCATGGCATTTTTCGTATCAAATATCACCTTTGCTCTTTGGTGGACGAAGGAGTAATCGACTGTTGTATGGGCCGTGGTAATCATCACCAAATCAGCACTTTCAATCAGTTCCGCTGTTAAGTGAGATTCTCCCTTTTTCACCTTTCCTTGATCACGATACTCCTTAACGAACGGATCATAGTAAACGACCTCTGCTCCTCGTTTTTCTAACTCGTTAATGACCCGAAGAGCAGGACTTTCCCGGTAATCATCAATATCTTGTTTATAAGCAACGCCAAGTACGAGGACTCTTGATCCCTTTATCGCTTTTTCGTGCCGGTTGAGGATTTTACTGGCTCTTTCAACACAGTATTCAGGCATTCGGTCATTCACCATCATAGAAGCTTCAATCATCGAAGTATGAAATCCATATTCACGCGCCTTCCAAGATAAGTAGTAGGGATCAAGCGGGATACAATGCCCTCCTAGTCCTGGTCCTGGATAAAAAGCTTGAAATCCATATGGCTTCGATTTAGCCGCATCAATGACTTCCCAGATGCTAAGATTCATCTTGTTACATAAAATGGCTAGCTCATTCACAAGCCCAATATTGACATTTCGATAGGTGTTTTCTAATATTTTTTCCATTTCAGCAATGGCTGGAGATGAAACGCGGTGAATGGGTGCTTCTAGTATGCTTTCGTATAAAGTAGCGGCTACATCCGTACAATTTGGCGTCATCCCTCCAACGACTTTTGGGGTGTTTTTCGTCTTATAAATCAGATTACCCGGATCGACACGCTCTGGAGAAAAGGCAAGATAGAAGTCCCTGCCACAGGTAAGTCCAGATGATTCAAGAATGGGTTTAAGCAGGTCCTCCGTCGTTCCAGGATAGGTGGTTGATTCTAAAACAATCAGCATCTCTTTATGCATATAGGGAACGATTGCTTTTGCGGAGGCTTCCACATAACTAATATCCGGCTGCTGATGTACATCAAGGGGTGTAGGTACACAAACACACACACAGTCCGCCTTCGCAACCTGGGCAAAATCGGTTGTCGCTGATAGAAGTCCTGATTGGACAATTTTCTCTAAATCTTCATTAACGACATCGCCAATATAATTTTTACCGGCGTTCACCATTTTTACTTTATCTTCCTGCACATCAAAACCAATCGTTTTATATCCAGCTTTCGCCTTCTCAACAGCAAGTGGCAGCCCGACATATCCCAAGCCGACCACACCAAGTATTGCACTTTTGTTCAATAATTTTTGTTTCAAGTCATCTGCGTTTGTTTTGTTTACATCCATACCATTGTTCCCCCGTTTCGTTTCCTGTTTCTAACCTTGATCCCCCATCGAACGTTCCGTACCATTCGTTTCTCCTTTTAATAGATCCGCAAGCTTACTTGTTAATCGATTAAAATCATAATCCTGTGCGGCGATCCGGGCATTGTTACAATAGATGGTGTATTCAGCTTTAGACATGTTAGAAAATTGAATGATTACTTGGGCTAGTTGTTTGGCATTTGCGTTATCGATTACCATTCCGCATTGATATTTTTGAATCAGATCATATCCGAACTCACAATCTGACACAGTCGGCCTTCCGCTAGCAAAATACTCAAACATTTTATTAAGACTTGCTCCATATCGTTTTAAACTATTAGGTTCAAAATGCATGATGTTCAAGTTTGATTGGCTAAGGATGTAGGGGATTTTATTTTTCTCGATAAACCCTTTAAATTTTATATTTTGCAGCCCTTTATTTTGGCAGTATTGTTCTAATTCTTCTCTCTCCGTTCCGTCCCCATAGATCAAAAACCGTATGTTCTGATATCCCTTAAATTCGATATACTCTGCTGCTTCTACCATTTTTCTCACATTGTTTGCTTTTCTGATCGACCCTGTATAAATGACCTTAAATAAGTCTTTCCTGAATAGATCTTCATCCTCTAACATGTGAAATTCCTTGTTATATTCAAACGTCTCTAAGTCAACGCCATTATTGATATGATGCACTTTATTTAGATCGATTGGACCGCCATTTTCTTGATCCCAACCCTTTTCACGGATATAATCCATCCCGCCTTCCATCGTGAAAATTAATTGATCTGCTTTTTTGTAGATCCATTTTTCACCAAGATACAAAAGTTTGGCGATGATGCTGCTTTTCTTTAAAGCACCGTACGCAACAATCGATTCAGGCCATAAATCTCTTATTTCACAAATACATGGAATCCCAAACTTTTTGGCTATTTTAATTCCTGCAATAAGGGTCAGTGGATGAACACTTGAAGCCAAAATAACATCAGGCTTTCCAAATCGTTTGGCATATTGCCTTGCCACTGGAAAAAGATTGTGATAGAACATAACCATATTTAATATTCGTGATCTGCCATTTCCCTTATAATCGGGCGTTTTGACAAATACAAACGGAATTCCATTGACCTGCTCTGAAACATACTTTCCGGTTCCGATAGGGATTCTTTCATTTGAATTATGAAACGTTGATGCACAAAATATGGTTGGATTCTCCCCTAGCTTCCTTAAGTTTTCGGCAAACCAATAATGTCTGCCCGCCTGATCTCTGTACATATTGGTACCATAATGATTCCAGATCCAAATGTTCTTTTTCATTCTTTGGCTCTCCTCGCTGGTACCCCTATATAGGTTCCAGGATCTGTGATATCTTTCACAACCACAGCACCCGCACCCACTCGACAATGGGCTGTAATCGTCACATGATTACTTACGGTACTCCCGACCCCTAACCATGAACCTCTTCCCACTTTGACCAATCCAGCTAAATGGGCTCCTGGAGATACATGAACATAGTCTTCCAGCAGGTTGTCATGATCAATGGTCGCACCTGTATTAATAATGCAGCCCTTTCCGACTTTGGTGCAGCAATTCACCACAGCACCCGCCATGATCACGGTTCCTGTTTCGATCTCCACCTCGTCTCCAATCACCGCAGCAGGATGGATCAATGTAGCAATGCTTGCACCTTTGATTTCAAGTGTTTCCTGTAAGGCTTCTCTCGTTCGATTGTCACCGATCGCTACAAAAATGTCGTATTCCTCTATAAGGTCAAAAGCATCAAAGGACTTCCCTACTACTTCGATTCCCATGGAAGATATCAGACATTCGTTATCATCTAGAAAGGCAATCCTTTTCCATGTATTCATCTTTAAAGCAATATCTGCAGCCACTTTTCCGTGACCGCTGGCACCTATGATGAGAAGTTTATTTTTCATGGCTCCGTCCTTTCCGGTTTGTTCCTTCAAAGGGCTCCATTGTCGCCGTATTTTCCGAATGAATCCCTTCTCTTTTCAAAACCTTTGTGATCGTGAGAAAGATAATTTTCCAATCAAGGATGAGAGAAACGTTGTCTACATACTGAACATCCAAATTAAATTTATCTTCCCAGCCTATCGAATTCCTTCCACACACCTGTGCCAAACCAGTTAAGCCCGGTCTCACTTCATGGCGTCGTTTTTGATGATCATTGTAAAGTGGCAGGTATTGGACTAATAATGGCCTCGGACCTACGATCGACATATCTCCTATGAAAATATTAAAAAGTTCCGGAAGCTCATCAAGCGAGGTGGAACGAAGGAACTTTCCAAATTTCGTTAGTCTCACATGATCCGGCAGTAATTCGCCATTTTCATCTCTCTCGTCCGTCATCGTCCTAAACTTATACAGGGTGAAAATTTCCCCCATATATCCTGGACGCTTTTGCTTAAAAATCACTGGACCGCCCAGCTTGACTCTCACAAGGATGGCAATAAGGAAAAAGAAAGGACTAAGAACAATCATTGCCAGCAAAGATAATAGAACATCCATTGGTCGTTTGAAGTATTTTCTGTATAGTTCAAGCTTCGTTAACAAACAGGATCACCAGCTTTTTAGTAGTTTCAAAACTGACCAGAGCTTAGCCGTTATACGACCTGCCAACATCTACCATAACTTCTTAATCGTCTCTACCACTCTTACTAAATCTTCTTCTTTCATTTTTGTATCACTCGGCAAACATACTCCATTTTCAAACAACCATTCTGATACGTCCGTTCCCACAAAATCATATTTTTCAAAAAATGGCTGCAAATGCATCGGTTTCCATATTGGTCTTGATTCAATGTTCTCTTTTTCCAGTGCTTCCATCAGTTCTAGGGGACGAATGCTGCTATCTATTGTCATGCTGCTTAGCCAGTAATTAGGCTCATTCCACCCATTAATCGGCATAAACTGGACTCCCTCAAGTTCTCCCAGCTCTCTCTTGTAAAACTCAAAAATAGATTTCTTCTTCGCCACTCTTCTATCCAGCACTTTCAGTTGTCCTCTGCCAATCCCAGCAAGGACATTACTCATACGATAATTAAAGCCCAATTCACTATGTTGATAATGTCTTGCCTGGTCTCTGCTTTGTGTTGCCCAAAATCGGACCTTCGCTACTTTTTCTTCCTGATCCGAAACCAGCATGCCGCCGCCAGAGGTTGTAATGATTTTATTCCCATTGAACGAGAAAACCCCGTAATCCCCAATGGTTCCTGTATGCTTTCTTTTATAATAGGTACCTAAAGACTCTGCAGCGTCTTCAATTACCGGGACATGATGCTTCTTGCAGATATCCATAATGGGATCCATATCGGCCGACAACCCATAAAGATGTACGACGATCACGGCCTTCACGTCTGGATATTTCAAAAAGGCTGCTTCTAGCGCTTTCGGACACATATTCCATGTCTCATGATTACTATCGATAAAAACGGGAGTAGCATTTTGATAGATAATGGGATTCGCAGTTGCAGAGAATGTAAGTGTTGGACAAAATACAATATCCCCCGCACCCACATCCGCTGCTTTCAAGGCTAAATGAATGGCTGCCGTACCCGTTGAAAGGGCAGCTGCTGCTTTTGAACCGACACGGGCTGTAAGCTCCTTTTCAAATCGATTCACATTTTCTCCTACAGGAGCAATCCAGTTTGAATCAAAGGCCTCTTTCACGTACTCCTTTTCATATCCCTCATCACTCATATGCGGTGATGACAAATAGATTCTATCCCCCACAGTCCCCTTATTCTTTTCGGTCATCGCCTTACCCCTTCCATTGATGAGGTTTTACACTTACATTTGAGTACTCCCCCATCTTCGTATTAGCGATTCTCACCAGCGTCCTCTTCAGTTCAGCTTCATCTTGATCCAGCAGTGTCTCCATCACAGAATAAAGCTCTTTTTTCCCAATCGGCTCTGCCTTCCCAATAAAAATTTTCGGAAATACTTGTTTTTGCCCAACCTCATTTTCATTCAACAACTCTTCATAAAGCTTCTCACCTGGTCGTATTCCCGTGAAGGTGATGCCGATTTCTTCTACTGAATACCCAGAAAGAGTGATAAGGTTTTTCGCAAGGTCTACAATCTTTACCGGTTCCCCCATATCCAATACAAAAACCTCGCCGCCTCGAGCTAAGGCACCTGCCTGAATCACAAGCATGGATGCCTCGGGAATCGTCATAAAATAACGGGTCATATCTGGATGTGTAACGGTAACAGGACCACCTTCTTGAATTTGCTTCTTAAATACTGGAATGACACTCCCGCGGCTCCCCAGTACATTTCCAAACCTTACGGCAACAAATTTCGTATTGCTTTCCTTATTCATATTTTGAATAATCATCTCCGCAAACCGTTTGGTCGCTCCCATAACATTTGGTGGATTCACTGCTTTATCAGTTGAAACAAGCACGAAATTTTTCACCCCAAAAGCATCTGCCGCAACCGCCACATTCCTCGTGCCGAAAATATTGTTTTTAACCGCTTCTGCAGGATTATATTCCATCATGGGAACATGCTTATGGGCAGCTGCATGATACACTACATCTGGTCGATACTCTTTCATGATTTCAAGGATTCGGGCAGAATCTTGAACATCCGCAATAATGGGAATGATCTCAAAGTCATGCTGGAATTGTTTTTTTAATTCCATGTCAATGGTGTAAATGCTATTCTCCCCATGGCCGAGCAGCAGTAATTTTCCTGGCGAAAATTTGGCAATTTGCCTGCAGATTTCTGAACCGATCGAACCTCCTGCACCTGTGACCAAGACTGTTTTACTTGTTAATTTATCCGCAATACTCTCTATATCTAATTCAACAGGCTCACGGCCAAGTAAGTCCTCCACTTCAACATTCCTAATTTGATTGATGGAAACTTTCCCAGTAACCAAATCCTCTATTAAGGGAAGAATTTTGGTATTTGCCTTTGTTTTGGAGCATTCATCATAAATCTTGTTGATTTCTTGCTTACTTAAGGAAGGAATGGCGATCACAATATTTTGTATCCTGCATCTTTTTACAATACATGGGATGTCTTGAATCCCGCCCTTTACTTCAATTCCATAGATTTGCAATCGATGCTTATTCAGATCATCATCTACAAAGGCAACTGGATATAGCTGCCCTTTATTATTTTGCAGCAATTGGCGTGCAACCATCGTTCCAGCTGAACCAGCTCCTACAATCAAGGTGCGAATATTATTAGGACTGACTGTTATGTAATGGTCCCGGAACACCCTCCATGAAAAACGAGATCCTCCAATTAATAAGACATGCATCATCCATGTAATTCCCAAAACTCTGAAGTAGACATCTAGGTATACTAGGGATTGGACCAATGCTGTTACAGCAATTGAAAGGGTTACAGCTTTCAGAATCGCTTTTAACTCTCCGATACTTGCATACTCCCATGCTTTCTGATACAGATGATAGATTGAAGCAAATATATGGTGACAGGCTAATAAGGTGATGGCACTAATCCAAAGCATGGGCTCTGAATAGAACTTGGTGTAGGGATGCAGCAATAAATACCCAAAAAAGATAGCGGTCAAGACAATGATGGAATCTAACCCGACAAGAAGCGGAACCCGCTTTTCATAAGGCATTTATAACTTCCTCTCTCTAAATAGGTTAAAAAGGATATAATCCTTAGGTCGAATGACAACCTTGTTCCGAGTTGTTCTTCCGTTAAAACTTAATGTGTTGAATGTTTGAATAGTAATTATATTTATAGGTATAATTGGCTTTATCCCAAATAAATGCAATCCATATAGGTGAACGGAATCCTCTACAAAGCTGGTATCCTCACCCATGTCGGCTGCCTTAGGGCGAACCCAACCAGTCGGTTTGATGAATTCAAATATTTGAATATTCGTTTGTATTCATTAATAAATTTTTGATTTGATAAGAAGTCAATTGGATAAATTTTTCCAATTCGTTAACTTTTACATATATCGAGATATTATTCATGCGTATATTTAAATATTATTAAGGTATATTACCGTTAGGTTACAATCTGTTTACTGCTCTTCAAAATAAGAATAATAATTGGGGTTTTTTAGCTTTTTATTATTTAGGATGGCACCTAAAAGATGACTATTCACCGAGTTTAATAAATCCTTTGCCTTTTTCGCTTGCTCTATTTCTGTTTTTCCACTGCTTATAATCAACAGGGTACCATCACATTTACTGGCTAATATTTGCCCATCTGTCACAGCCAACAATGGTGGGGAATCAAAAAGAACCATATCATACTTATCTTTTACTTCATTCATTAACTCCTCCATTGCTTTTGAACTTAGTAGTTCAGCGGGGTTTGGTGGAATGGGACCGCTTGGTAAGATTGATAAATTTTCTTGAATCGATTCTTGGATCACTTCCTCTAGCGCTGATTGTCTTGTCAGGACATTCGTTAATCCTTTTGTATTGATCACATTAAACGTATAGTGAACGGTTGGCTTTCTTAAATCAGAGTCAATCAACAGTACCTGCTTTCCCTGTTGAGCAAAGACAACCGCTAAATTAGCAGCCGTCGTTGATTTTCCTTCTTCAGGACCTGACGACGTTACAACGATGGTGATCAATTCTTTATCAACTGACGCGAATTGGATATTCGTTCGGATCGTTCGATATTGTTCGGAAATGTGTGACTGTGGATCTTTATTCGTGATTAAACTCCGCTTTAAATCAGTCCCTTTCTTTTTTGCCTTTTTATTAAGAGCCATATGATCCACCCCTTACAGCTTCCTTCTTCTTGTTTTTTTTTCTTGACTTACTCTTACTGTCAAAGGCAGCAACGGCGCCAAGTACAGGTACTTGCAACAGCCTTTCAATGTCTTGTTCACTTTTTATCGTATTATCCAACAACTCTAAGAAAAGGGCTGTTCCAACACCAAGCATGAAACCAATTACAAGAGCTAAAGCCATATTTAACAGTGGCTTTGGCTTAATAGGAGATGGATTTTCTTCCACTTTTGCCTTTGATAAAATATTCACATTATCAATGTTCATAAGTGTGACAATTTTTTCTTGGAAGACTTCAGCTGTTTCATTGGCAATATTGGCTGCCATTTGGGGATCTGAATCCTGGACGGTTAAGTTGAGGACTTGAGAATCCTCTTCACTTGAAACAGTGATTTTTTCGTTTAATTCAGCTACCGTCAAATTCATTCCCAATTCCTCTACCACTTGATCTAGGATGGCTGGACTTTTAATGATGACGTTATATGAATTGATGAGTTGTAAATTTGTTTGAACTTCACCCGGATTATATAAAGGTTGTTCAGACTGAGTTTTGTTCACCAAAAGCTGTGTTGAGGCTTGATAAATGGGGGGCAATACAAAATAACTCATCACTCCAGTCGCGATTACTGCTAATGTCGTAAAAATCACGATTAAACCCAATCGCTTTTTCAACTTAAGCAATACTTCTTTTAGATGAATGGTTTCCTCCATGTTCTCCTCCTCATAGCTTAGTTAAAAAATCTTTTAAAGTGACATTTTCTATTCAGAAATAATGCACAATCTCAATCTCTAAAAATCTATATTAGATTATCTATAGAAATATTCTATAAAATCGTCAGAATGTACTTCACCTACATGTGAATAACGCTATGGAACAGCATGAGGAAGGGGTTCTTGTCGTTTTAAACAATTTCGGTATTTTTAGTAAAGATTATGTTAAAGCGAGGAATGGGTCGGGGGGACATCCCCGTGGGAAAGAGAAAAACTTAGAGACAGGCCCCTTGCCCCAGTGACATTACTTCACTGGGTCGCGGCGCCTGTCTCTAAGTCCCTATGCGTTTCTAGTTGCTTGTTTTAAATATCCTTCAAAATCATTCTTGGATAATGGTTTGCTAAAGAGGAATCCTTGTCCCTGAAGACAACCATTTTCCCTTAAGATGAGCAATTGCTCTTGGCTTTCAACACCTTCGGCAATCACATTTAAGTTAAGCGTTTGGGCGATGTCTATAATCAACTTTACAATTGCCTCACTTTCTTCATTTATATGAATATCTCGAATAAACGAGGCATCTATTTTTAAAGTATCTATAGGAAGATGTTTTATATAACTAATTGAACTGTAGCCTGTACCAAAGTCATCGATTGAAACGTGGACACCTAAATTCCTTATTTCTTGAAGCGTACTTACTGAATGGTCTAAATCCATAAAAATACCTTCCGTCACTTCTAATTCCAGCCATTTCGCTTCCAAACCAATTTCTTTTAAAATCTCTTTAATTTTTTCAGGTAAGTTAGGTTGAGTGAATTGCCGGACAGACAAATTGACTGATAATTTTAATGGCGGGTATCCTTGATCTTGCCATTGTTTATTTTGGATGCATCCCTGGCGAAGCACCCATTCTCCAAGAGGGATAATCAATCCTGTTTCCTCAGCTATTGGAATAAACTTATCTGGTGAAATTCTTCCTAACTCTGGATGTTCCCAACGAACAAGGGCCTCCATCCCAATTAATTCACCTGTACTGATATCCTTTTTAGGCTGGTACTCGATAGTAAATTGCTGCTGCTGAATGGCTTTACGAAGCTCATTCTCTAATAAAATTTGCTCCAAGGACCTTTGTTCCATATCTAAATGGAAGAATTTAAATCCACTTCTCCCTTGTTCTTTGACCGTATAGAGTGCGATATCTGCACGTTTTAACAGCTCGTCTACCTTTTTTCCATGTAAGGGAAAAAGTGAGATCCCCATACTACAAGAAAGATTAAAAGACTTTCCTTCAACCTCGAATGGCTCTCGAAAACTATCTGTCATTCTTTGGGCAACAGTTTCAACTTCTTTTGTATTCTCTATGTTAGACAATAAGATGGTAAACTCATCCCCGCCTATACGGGCAACCATATCCGTGGAGCGAAGACACTCCCTAATTCGATTCGCAACTTCTACTAAAATCAGATCTCCCATCTCGTGCCCATATGAATCATTAATATATTTAAACTTGTCAACATCAATAAACAGGATCCCAAGTTGCAGTTGAGATTCCTCCGCTTTTTGAACTTCCTTACGAAGCTGTTCCATAAAGAACCTGCGATTTGGCAGTTCAGTCAATGTATCGTGGTATGCTAAATGATAGATTGTTCTCTCTGTCTTTTTCCGTTCAGTAATATCTCGAACCACTAATACTAGGGTTTTAACTTTTCCCATTTCATCAACAATTGGATTCACCTTTGCTTCCACTTCAATCAACTCACCATGTTTCTTCTTGATACAAAATTCTATTTGCGACGATTTTTTTCTTTTAATAAAAATCATTGCCACTTCATAAGCAAAGAGATTACTTGAATACTCTTCGTCTATCCAATTGTAGATATTAGTAAACTCTTTATCTAAAACTTCCGTCCCTAAGAAACTAGTATACGAAGGTGAGGCATATAATAGGTTTCCTTCTTTATCAATCGTTACAATCAAATCTGATGAATTTTCAGTAATCAAGCGATATTTTTCCTCGCTTCTTTTCAACTCGTTCTCCATTTGCTTGCGTGAAGTAATATCATTTCTTATCGAGACATATTGATAGGGCTTTCCTTGTTCATTTAAAAAAGGAACGATGGTTGTATCCACCCAATAAAACGAACCATCTTTAGCTTGATTTCTCACTTCTCCATGCCAAGTCTGACCGTTCCCAATGGTTGCCCACATATCTTTGAAAAAATCTTTGGAATGGTATCCTGAATTGAGTATCCGATGATCTTGTCCAAGTAACTCTTCCAACTGGTATTGAGAGATTTTACAAAATTGGGCATTAGCGTGAAGAATTTTCCCTCGTTGATCGGTTATCGCTACAATGGTCGATTGATCCAAGGCATATTTAACATCAGCCAGTTCTTTCAATATACGCTTATTTTTTTCATCCTCATTTAGTAATGTTCCATGTAAATATAGAGGATCTATTTCAGCAGGCACCATCTCCAAACCGTTCTTAGTCATTTATATCACCCATCTCAAATTATTTTTATAATAGGTTCGTCTGCACTACTCGCTTCGAACCATTCTAAATACCCATATACATTTATCGAAATTTTACAATTTTAATTATTTTATCATAGTTTTATATTCAATAATAGCCATATAGTCACAAGGGCGGGTCGAGGGGACAGGCACCGCGACCCATTCCCAATCCAATGGATGCAGCCGGTGGGTCGAGTTATCATGAACGAAACTAGCTCCTTACTCGTAACAACGTAGGTTAATTTGGTAAGAATGTTTACTGTGAAAAACAAACCAAATCAGAGCCACAATACGAAAAGGAGCTAGTTATTATGAAGGATACCATAAAATACGTTGGTTTAGACGTGCATAAGGAAAAAATAGCTGTTGCCATTGCAGAAGAAGGTCGTGGAGAACCACGATATTGGGGAGTCATTCCCCATAAAGTAGAAGATATAAAAAAATTAGTTAATAAACTTGGTGATCCTGCAACTCTTCGAGTTTGTTATGAAGCTGGTTCATCAGGCTACGGATTATACAGATTGTTTCTAAGTATGGGTATTTATTGCGCGGTGATCGCACCATCTCTAATTCCTAAAAAGCCGGGTGAACGTATTAAAACAGATCGTAGGGATTCTATTCGGCTTGCCCAGCTTTTCCGTTCAGGTGAATTAACTTCAATATATGTACCAACTGAAGAAGATGAAATTCTACGGGATTTAGTGCGGGCACGTGAAGATGCTAAAGAGGATGAATTAAGAGCGAAGCATCGATTAACTAAATTTTTACTACGGCATAATATTCGAGCTCCGAAAGGAGTTAAAAATTGGACTCATAAATATCGCGAATGGTTAAATACATTAAAATTTGAACATTCATCATCGAAGACTGTCTTTAAAGAATATCTTCATCACCTCTATGAAATTGAACAAAGAATTAAACGGTTAGAAGAAGAAATACAGGTACAGGCAACTGAAGGTGTTCATGCCCCAATGATACAAGCACTTCAAGCTTTAAGAGGAGTAGCTATTATAACCGCAACAAGCTTGGTCGCTGAAATCGGTTCATTTAGAAGATTTATTTCGGCCAAACACTTTATGTCTTATGTAGGACTTATTCCAAGTGAACATTCTAGTGGAGATAGTAGGAGACAAGGGGATATTACAAAAACTAGGAACCGTCATGTTCGTCGTTTATTAATTGAATCTGCATGGAGTTACCGTTATCAACCTGCCGTAAAAGGAGAATTAAAAAGAAGACAAGAAGGACAACCAGCTAGTATTCAAGCAATTTCTTGGAAAGCACAAAATCGTCTCCATAAAAAGTATTTTCGCCTTTTATCAAGAGGGAAATCAGGTGGAAAAGCAGTAACAGCAGTAGCAAGGGAATTAGCAGGATTTATTTGGGCAATTACTCAAGAAGTGGAGAATCTAGCTGAGGCTTAAAAAAATCTATTAATACCAAAAGATTCGTAAGAAAAAATTAGAAAGAGAAATAGATTCCTGAGAACAGGGCTCGAAGGCAAAGAAAAATACCGGAAAGGATCATCCACGTGGTACCTCTGTACCGTGTCTAAATAGACTAATGTACGTGTCGAGTTAGTGGAAAGTCCTTTATACGGAAAGATAAAATGTGAAAACCCACGAATATCAGAGTGCTAACCGCAGTAGAGATTTTTGCCTTCGTGCCGTGTTCTTAACTTCTATTTATAATACAAAAAGGAGGAAATTGTTTCTACTTCCCAACCTAACACAGTGTCTCAATTCATAGAATAGTCGTCAAGGAAAGCACTTGACAACTATTCTATGAATTGAGAGGTGGCTACTAGGTTGAGAAGGAGATTCCCTAGCCTGTAAAGGCTCATTTATAACCAAAAAGAAAAGAAGCCGAAAATAGCTCCTCTTCTTAAAGTTGGTCAAAAATATAATAAAAAATGTTATTGAGTGGGACGCTTGACTGTTTCGTTCATATCAGGTGCCTGTCCCTGCGTCCCTATACGACCCTAATTTTTATTATCACGGGCGCTTGCCTTCACCGTTTCCATGATCGGAAATAAAATGCAAGTAATGACACTCTATAATGATGAGGGAAACCAGATACCAAATACACATGATCTTTCCTTAGGCATGATAAGCAAGGAGGGAGTGATATGCAGGTTGTTATTTACCGTAGTTTAAAAGGGAATTTTCAATCCGAAGCATACGAGTGGTGGAAAATTTTTGCCAATCTGTTAGGATTCATGATCGATGAGCATAACACAGAAAACACTAGCACCATTACCGTTTATCAAGATGAGACAACAGCCTCCTTTACCATCTATAAATCTGAGTCTAATCCACATCTTCGCCTGGATTATCTTCGTCTTGAACCAGCGAACCCACAGTTAGTTCAACTAATCGATTACCTTATTAAGGATATGAATTTATCCGGAGAAAAGCATCTAATTCATGAATCGGTCCGTACCTGTATCTTTTTCCATAAAGGCAAGGTCGTGGATACGGTTCATCGGAATGAAAGCCCCAAATTCGAACTTCTGTTAATGAGGGAAACTATTTTTGGCCATGTGCATTTGTCATTGGATCGAATGATTGAGTTCCAACGTCTAGGTCAGCTAGATAAGGTAGCCGATATCAAAGAAACACTTGAGGTTTATCGAGAATGCCTGAATCAATTAACAGAGCAAATCAACAACGCCGGATAGCCAATTCCCGATTAATTATATAGAAATTAAAGGGATAAATGGACATTTATTTCTATGAACATTTGGAATATAAATGGCGATATCACAATATATTTATTCTGTAGTAAAAAAAGTATAGGCCAACTCTACATTGAGACGCGAAACGGGTTCCAATTCGTGGCAACCCTTCGCTCTTTTATTTTGTGCTCTTGCTTTTTCCTACGATCGAAAAATACATTTTTTCGGAGGTTGAGTGATGGATATTACAACAAAAAGCACGATAAAAAATAAGGAAACTGCGGCGAATTATATAATCGGAAATCAATTGAACAATTATTTGCAAGAGTGTTTAGAGGCTTGTAATCGGTGTATTCAAGCATGTAATGAGTGTTTTGACGCATGTTGTAGATCCCCACAGCAAGAGGAATTTGCCAATTGCCAAAAAATTCTCCGTGACTGCGCAGACATTTGTGCTCTCGTAAGCCAAATGATCGCTCGTAACAGTGTCAACGCAAAACTCATTGCAAGTTTTTGCGCCAACATCTGTGATGCTTGCGCGAAAACATGTGAAAAATGCCAGGATGCTTGCTGCCAAAAATGTGCAGAAATTTGCAGACAATGCGCAGACGCCTGCCGTGAAGCCTGCTGCTGCTAATAGTTGATTGCAGAATGGGTCGCAGGGACAGGTACCGCGACCCATTCTGCACCTGAATAGACGAGGTCCTTCAATTTATTCAATAATACTAAGTCTCATCAGCGAATACTGATGGGACTTTCTAGCTGTTTAGTTAAGGTTTATCAATCTGGGTCACGGTGCCTGTCCCCTTGACCCGCAAATGAGGTGAAGGTAGTGGCTAAGGCTGGAAAAGATGATTTTGTAAAAGGGTTTGTCCCGCACCATAATCATGGCTCTGTTGATTATACTTCGGTGGAAGCCGGGCATGTTCATCAGTGTTTAGATGTGACAACACCTCCTATTATGACTCAGGATGGAAACCATGTTCATTATACGGAGGGATATGTACTCTTTGAAAATGGACATACCCATCATTATAAAGCTTACTCATGGCCGGCTATTCCAGTTGGAAATGGAATGCATGTCCATTATTATGACTTTTATACAACTGAAGACGATGGACACAGGCACCATGTAAAAGGCGTTGACCATCCCGCTCCAGGCGATCGGTAGTAGTGGAACGCAGGGACAGGCACCGCGACCCATTCCCAGCCCAATAGATACAACCTGAATTCCTGCTATAGTGCCTATTAAAGCTAAGTCCCATCAGCAACTTTCTAATGTTTAGCTGATCAATCTGGGTCACGGTGCCTGTCCCCTTGACCCGCCTTCGCAAATAATTTTTTTATTTCTGTTGTTTAGACACTGATGAAACTTCTAATACTATCGGTAGTTCAAGATGGAAATTTTGTTAATTGCGGAGAATCTTAGGAGAGATGCAAATTTGGAAATTTTATACCGTACTTTCATTGTTTTTATCGCTGGTTATTTGTTTTTAAAGTTGACTGGAAAAAAGGCTGTATCCCAAATGCATAGTTTTGATTTACTTTATATCTTTGTCCTGACAAATATTATCAGTACCCCCGTTGAAGTCAACGATTTAGGAAAAGCATTAACCTATGCTGGAATCACAGTTATTTTATATAAAATTTTGATACGTTTATCCTTACATAACAAACTAAGATGGATTTTATATGAAAGGCCTACTGTTCTAATCCACAACGGTGATATTGATAGACAAGGTTTGAAAAAGGTGCGAATGCCTATGAATGAGTTATTATCACATTTAAGAGTCCAAGGATACACCGATACGCAAAACATTGCGATTGCCGTAATGGAGGAAACAGGGAGTATTAGTGTGATTCCCAAGTCGGAATACCGCCCGGTTCAACCAAATGATTTACAGCTAAAAGTAAAGAAAGAGTATCTTCCCATTCCATTGATCATGGACGGTCAAATTCTTGACCAAAATCTAAAATATCTTCAACTAGACCGAGAATGGCTCATGAACGAAGTTGGAAAAATGGGAGAAAAAATCAAGCAAATCACATTAGCCACTTATTTAGAAAACGGAAAAATATTTATTGATAATAATAAAACAACGGACCATCAACATGATCCTTATTACTACAAACCAGGAAAAGAATATTAAGGCGGGTCGCGGGGACAGGCACCGCGACCCTATTTGCTCTACAGCTTGAACAGGTTCCAAGCCCCGTAATCCACTTTCCGTTCCTCTACTTTCGGTCGCGCTGTCCTTTTTCTTAGCCATTCTATGTGTCACAGTGCCTGTCCCCCTGACCCATCCCTGTACTTTTTCAGTCATTTTAAAATGAAAACGTCTAAATTCATAAATCGTGAGTATTATCATATAGGGAGGCGATGGAATGAAATCAATAGGAATCTTAGGCGTAGGTCAAGCAGGCGGTAATATAGCTGATGTTGCAGCAAACCTAGGCTTTCAAACAGCCCTTGTCAATACGAACCAACGTGATGGCTTAGCTAATACGGGCGTAGTGAAGAAGTATTTTGTCCCTGGTTATAATGGCGCTGGGCAGGATCGTTCAATCGGAATAAAAGCTGTAAATGATAATAGTCAAGATATAATTGGCTTTGTAAAGCAGTCCTTTAAGAATATCAAGCTATTACTGGTAGCTTTTTCAACTGACGGGGGTACTGGATCTGGTATGAGTCCGCTTTTAATAAAGCTGCTATTAGATCAACTGCCTGGAATCAACATTGGAGCGATTGCTATTGTGCCCGAGCAAAACGTGCTGGCGGGAAATCGAATCAATGCAGCTGAGTGTATCGAAGAGCTTTCTGAAATAGAAAAAATTTCCTCAGTGTTCCTCGTAGACAATGATCAGATACGAAAGATGAACCCGCAATCAAGCAAACATCAGATCTACCTTTCTGCAAATAATCAGGTCATGGAAGCCATCAACTATGTACTGGAAGTAACGCAAAATAGTTCAATATACGGTAACTTTGATGAGACGGATCTTATGAGAATTCTCAATACAAGAGGAGTAACAATCATATCTTCAGCTGCAATTACAGACGCTAAAACGATGGAAGAAACTTGCAGTAAAATTCACCAATCCTTGGAGAACTCTGTATTCTGTCCTATTGAGTCAGCAATTCCCATTCGTGCAGGGCTTATTTATGAAGGATCAGAGAATATGTCAAAATTGATTAATGTACCATCAGTTTTTGAAAGGATTGGGGAACCTCTACAATTATTCGAAGGAACCTATAGCTCAGATTCTGAACCTACAGTAACAACCATATTAGCGGGGCTTTCATTCCCAACCAATCGCCTGCTTTCCTTTGAGCAATCTCTTGAGAAGAACAAAGATCGATTACAGAGCCTAATGAAGAAGGAACATACTCAAAAGTATGAGTCTCGCATATCTACGTCATACAACCTAAAACCTAAGAAACATCCAGGACCAATTTCAAAAGACCGATTTCCGGAATAAAGAGTAAATCACGGGGAAACGTGAGGAAGCTTCTCGCGTTTCTTCTATTAAGGGAGGGACGTAGTGACAGACTTCTCGTCCCGATTTGGCTAAAGTTTTGGGTCGCGGTGCCTGTCCCTCTGTCCCACCTGAGTTAGGTGAAGCGATGTATTTTTTTAAAGCAATTTCGGATGATGTGCAATTTGCCCAAATAGAGTTTCGTAAGCAGTCTAGAGTGAAAAAGCTTGTTTTAGGGTCGTTTCTCTCCTGTATGGCGGCCATCCTTCACTCAGCTGGCGACCTATTACCAGGGGTCGGCTATTTTATCAGCCCATTTGCCACTTTACCGATTCTTATAGGTGCCATGTTTTCCCTTCAGATGGCGGCGATGGCATATTTTCTTACCATCCTGCTGCTACTTATGCTGTTTCCAAGTGAACTATTTGTTTTTCCTTTTACAACAGGGTTGTTAGGGATTGGGATAGGCGCAGCTTTTTCCTTTTTCAAAAAGAGATTAACGATTATTTCTTTTTGTGCCATTCTCTTAACAATAGGAATTATGGGTTTACTATATGTTTTCCACTTTCCCGTTCTTGGTCCAGCCGTATCCGATACTTTTTCATTTCTCACATCAGGAAGTATTTTCCTGTTCGCTTTACTTTATAGCTGGCTTTGGGTTGAGTTAGCTTTATTCTTTTTTAAAAGAATAAAGGGGACAGGTTCCTCGTCCCAATTTGGCTAAACCTTAGGGTCGCGGTGCCTGTCCCCCTGACCCATGTCCCCCTGACCCACAAATTTCGGGGCGTCACAGTGACGGCAGTGATTGCCCCACTATTTCAAATACTGTGCCTTGGTTAAGGTCGGTTACTTTCATGGAGCCATAGACTCCTAAATATAGTCTGGTTTGATCCAGATTTGTTCCCAAACTTACATAATAAGCCGATTGAGAGCCAAATGAATAATCGGGTTGAATCACATGAAAATCATTTGGTTTACCGTCAGCTCTTACTCGGGTATAAGCTAAAGCCCCCTTGACTGGACCCTGAGATTCTTCTTTCCGGGCAAGATCGGTAAATACAACGCTTCCCGTTAATGCAGGGATCCCATTCCCCATATAGGGCTGCACTCCTGTAAGTGCGGTCCCTTCAAACTTATCTGGCCTTTGATCTTGGTGAAAATAACTCGTTAAAGGCGGAAGACGTATCGCTGAAGTTTTTACTGCTTCATGATAATAAGAGATTATTTTCTCATCCAAAGCCGGATTTGTCGGGCAGCCCCTCATCATCGCAGTAGGAAAACCACCTTCCCACCCTCTCCAGCCAAAATTAATAAAACCTTCTTGGTCAAGTGCATTGTTCATGATAGAGGCCTGAACAAGTTGTGTAACATTCATCGGTTTATAATGAACGAATGAAAAAATGGACTCCACCAAATCCTGTCCGACATTCCCTACATATTTTATATACTGATTATAAAAGCGTTGGAAGGAAATGCCCGGTATATTACGCACCCCTTTGGCTATTACTGTAAGTGTTTCCTGAATTGGTACGGGAAGTTCATGAAAACGTGTGACGACCGGTGGGTTGCCGACAAATGTATTCTTAGCTACATCGATTTCAATGATTTTACCGGCGATTTCCATATCGTCCTGGCTGAGATTAAATGGATCATAGCCGGATCCACCATCTCCGGTTGTTAAAACAAGCCTTCCTGTTTCAGGCGAAAAGTTCAAGCTATTGACACCATTATGATTTAAAAAGGGTCGTCTTATGTTAAGTAAGGTCCGTCGTTTTTGCGGCTGCCCATTTGCCTGTAAAATCCACTCTTCAACTGTATCAATATGATCATATTTGGTTTCTCTATTCGTCCACCTAAGGTTTAACGTACTCGGATCACACGGGTTAGGCGTAAAGGATTCAGAAAGGGAGTCCGAACCCTGTGTTCCAGCTACAGAATAATGAAGATAAAACAAACCGTTATAATAAAATCCGGGGTGAAATGCCAGCCCCAGCAATCCTCGTTCATCATATCCACCGCCAGAACCACCGAGCTTTATAAGTCGAGAGCGAATATCTAAAAAAGTCCTTACATCACCGTTTCCTATGTAAAAAATCTCCCCTACCTGCGTTGCAATAAATAATCTTTCCATTGAGTCACCTGGAAGGATCGCTGTTTTCAAAACCGTCGGTAAATTAATCCTGCTTACAATGGGCCGTAAACCAACCTTTACGTTTATCAACGAACTGTACACCCCTCTAATTGTTTTTCTTTTAGAAGAATATGATTCTAACGGTTCAGTTAGTACCAAAAGTGGGTCGAGGGGACAGGCACCGTGACCCACCCTCGACCCCAAAATTACCTTTATTACAAAGTTTTTCATTTTTGATAGAAAGATAACAATTCATTTAAGAGTTGTAAATTTCAGATAAACCGACAATTTTTTATATAGGGGGTTGTCTATAATGACAACAGCCCGATGGAAAGGAGTAAAAAAAATTTAAAACCAGGGAGGAATAGAAATGATATTTAAAAAAGTATTGAAAATTACGGTTCCTGTGATTTCGATCATGCTTGTTTCTGCTTGTGGCTATGTGAATGAACTCAAGGAAAAGGTCAACCCTAGTAGCCCTCCGGTAGAAGAACCTGCTAATCCAACTGGTGGGAGTGTAAATCCAGAAGATGAGAATGTTAATCCAACAGAAGAGGATGGAAATCCAACTGATGAGAACATAAATCCAGAAGAAGAGGATGGAAACAATAATGAACCTGCAACTAAAGAGGACTCTTCTAACGAAATAAATGAAGACCCAAGCGACTCTATCAATGGTGATGCAAACACGGACAAACCTACCAATGAAGAAATTCCTTCTAATGAATTGCAAAATGAATAATTTAATCTCTATTCTACTTTTCCTTCTCAGAATGAAAAAAATAATAACTCCACTAACATTCATACTATTTATCTAAGAACTTCTATGTCGTTATATACAACTTCCTTATCCTGTAAAAACGATTTTACAGGATAAGGAACTGATGGAGGAAATGAAAATGGGGATGGAAAGCTATCTGAGCATATACTTCTTGATTTCCTTCGTTATTATTTGGTTGGTTAATATTGTCTTTAATCAATTTTATAAATAGAGGATGAGAAGTACGGAAACCCAAGGAAAAGAGGGAACAAAAAATGGGAAAACTACTTCGGCTTGCAGTTCAGTCAAAAAGGCAAAAGTTAATTAATAGGCTAATTAAATCTGGTGTTTACAAAAAAAATAACAAACATCTTTATGAATGGACATTGAGTGATCTAGAAAAAGAGTACAAGCATATAGAAACGAATGACAGATAGCAAAAATTGAATTCCTCTTGGAAATAACGCGGGGACGGTTCGCCCCCTTTATTTGGGATAAATAAAAAAAACGCGAGAATGAACCCGCGCTTCCTTTTCCACTGGGTCGCGGTGCCTGTCCCCGCGACCCACTGAGTGACGACACTGTCACTCAACAACTTTTATATAGAAGTAAATATCCTGCCCGTCTTTTTCTGGTTCAGTGACTAGTTCATAGCCGTGTTTGACTGCTTCTTCCGGGACACTGCGGAAAGACTGCGGGCAGTCGGCAATAACCTCTAATACTTCGCCGATTTTCATGGTTTTTAGCGCATCCAGCGCATAAATGACTGGGTATGGTCAAGGTTCACCGCGGATATCTAATGTGTAATCTATTTCAAGTTCTTGTGACAACTGTTATACCTCCTTTGCTGCAAATCGTTTTTGTTCTTCCTGTTTAATTCCCGTACCATAGCGGAAACGTTTTTCCCACCAGCTGGAAAATAGGAACCAAACCAGTAACATGCCTAATGTTCCAAGAAGAGCTCCTGTTGCTCCCCACTCCTCGATTAAGTTCACCTTCGGCCATTCTGCGGCAAGAGCATTGAAGATGCCTAGGTGATCCCAGCCATAAGATAGAAGCGTTGCACCGACGATATTTCCAATCCCTACAATCCAGAATAGGACTTGCCCTTCCATGGCACGGTACATCATTCCCGTTTCACAGCCGCCGGCAAGAACGATTCCAAATCCGAATAAGAGACCGCCAATCACCGTGCTTGGTGCAGCCATTTTTATAATCTGGACAGCACCGGTTTGAATATAAATAAATGTGATAACGACACTAATCATCATCCCCACTGCGATGGCTTTTGACATGACCGCACGTCCGCTGATCCACATGTCGCGGAAAGCTGATGTGAAACAAATTTGTCCACGTTCAATCAAGATTCCAAATAAAGCGCCCGCAATCGCTCCAACTCCAAGAAGACTCTTACCCACTGCGAAAAAGTAAACAATAATTGCCAGATATATACCTGCTAATACAAATCCTAAAATCGGCTGGATGTTGGTTTTGTTACCATCTTTCTTTTTGACGATTCTTTTTCCCTTACCCTTTTGCAGGTTCGGCTTGCCAAGCCACCATTTTGTGTTGACCACCTTCACACCAAAGAATGTTCCAATGGCTGTCATCAGCATAAAAATCCATGCATGGAAGGAAAACTGCGGAACCCCTGTAAAGAAAGCAGCTAAGTTACAGCCAAGCGCTAGACGTGCCCCAAAACCGGCAATGATTCCTCCAATGAACCCTTGCACGAGGCGGCGTTTTTGTTTTGGCATCCTGATTTTAAAGCTATTGCTAATCAAGATCATCATCAACGCCCCGACCAGCATCCCAATGACGATCCAGCCATCGGTTCGGCTAATTGGCGTTCCCTCAATATTTATTAATTGGAAATAAGCCCACTGGGACACATCTACCCCAAACCACTGTAAGACATGTCCTCCGAGTCTAGTAAATTCTCCCGTTACCGCCCAAACGGTTCCCGTTATGCCAAAATACAAAGCACTGAGCAGTCCGGCGATACTAATGGCCACATAAGGATTCCAATACTCCTTGAAAATTTTATTATATAGATTCATGTTTATCTTGCAGCTCCTTTTTTAAAAGTATGACAGATCCTTCTACAAACTTAAGATAATGTCATCACTTCATACTTTGCCGCTAATTCAATAAATTGGGCCATCCCGCTGATTTTCCCAACTGTAATCTTCTCGCCAAGCTCATAGTAGTCTACACATGTTTTACACGCGAGAATGTCAACTCCCTTATCTTCCAATTCTTTTAATTGGAGAGAAACGAGCGACTCCTCCGTTAACGTAAATACACCCCGGTTCATACAAAAAACAGCCACAGGGAGGTCTTCCTTTTGCTTCAGAATGGTAAAGAAAGTTTCCAAAATTCCTTCGCCCAGCTCTTTTTCTCCTTTTCCAAGCTGATCTGATGAAAGTAAAATAACTTTATTTTTCAATTGCTTCACCTCACTGATTTATTCATGCTTTGTTGTGTTATCGCATTTCTTAGCAGACTATTAGCACTCTTCTAGTTGCGATATGTATCTTCTTTCAAACACACATATAGAATTCTATCACCGACCTTATTTAATGTTCCATTCATTCTTTAGATATAATCGATAAATTCCTATCTATTCTTTCGATACATAATATGAAGAGCGGGGACGGTTCTTGTAGTACTACCGTAAGGATTACTGCTATAGTTAATTTTTTTGACATGAAAAAGCAAGCCTGTAGAGATTTAACTCATAGAGCTTGGTTTATTGATAAGAATGAAGAAACGGCAGAACCATGCCGGGCGGCCTTCCATGGGTCGCGGTGCCTATCCCCTTGACCCAATTAAGGTTTTTTCTCAAAGATGCTCTTAAAATTCTGTCTGAATTGATATAACAAATAAACATAAACGATGACAAGAACTGTGACTAAAGGAAGTAAGGAATGATCAACGAACAAATGAAGTAAGAAAATATTCGTTATTAACGGGGCTAAAACGGTAAGGGATAATGGAATAAATCGGTTGGATAGTAGTAGGACACTACAGATGATTTCTAATGATTTTTCAACAATCAATAAATATTTAAATTCGAATAATTTCATCGCCTCTGGGCTATTGGCAATGAACGGTTCCTGTCCAAAAATAACAAAATAACCGTTGATTCCAGCGACAAGAAAAACAAGTCCCAAAAAAATTCTGGCTGTATGAGTGATTATTTTTTTCAATCTCACCACACCTCCTATTAGAGTTTATTCAGGATGTTGGTATAAATACACAAAAGAAGTTTGGAGTTGTTTTCCAAGCCTTTTTTCGTATATAGAAAAACATGGGGACGGGTCTGGCATGTAAAGTGATTGATGAGGTGTTCAAATACTCAAATCGATTCTACTTAGTCGCTTCATAATAAAAGTTAAGTGGCTGCCATACACAGCCATCGTAAATATCTACAACTTTACGAAAGTAATAAGAAAAGGGAGTCCAAAGACTCCCTTTTGAACATCAATGCATCGAATTCATTGAAGTGTGGTTTACAATAACACGACGGATGAAGAAGGCTATGGCTAAGCCGATTAGCGTCACGATCATGGCGAACAAAAACACGTGTTGTGAACCAAACGTCATCGCATTAGCCATCTCTGTCTGCATACTCGGAGCAGGAGAGTTATGCAAATAATTCTCCATACCTCTCGTAAGTATGATGATCGCAACTGCTGTGCCAACCGCTCCTGCGACTTGCTGCAGTGTGTTCATCACTGCTGTTCCGTGTGGGTATAGTTCGGATGGCAGCTGGTTCAGTCCGTTCGTCTGCGCCGGCATCCAAACCATGGAGATGCCGACCATGAGTCCGATATGCAATAAAACAATAATAGCAATAGAAGACTCCGGTGAAATGTTGGAGAAAAACCATAACATGGCCGCAACCACGACCAAGCCGGGAATAACAAGCCACTTCGGTCCATACCTGTCGAACAAACGTCCCATGCGCGGCGATAGAATGCCGTTCAGCGCGCTGCCCGGCAACAACATAAGTCCGGCGGCGAACGCGGACAGTCCCATGCCGTTCTGAAGGAACATTGGAAGAATAATCATGCTTGACAAGATAATCATCATACACGATAGTACCATAAGAAGCCCCACATTATACATTGGATACTTGAGGACGCGCAGGTCCATCATCGGTTCGCGCATAAATATCTGCCGAAGAGTAAACAAAACGAGTGCAACCACCCCGATGATAATCGAAGTAATCACGACTGTGTTCGTTAGGCCTTCCGCTCCTTCGCCAGCCTTGCTGAAACCGAAGACGATACCGCCAAAGCCAATGGTTGATAATACAACGGACAATAGATCGATTCGGGGCTTCGTGATATCGGTGACATTTTCCAAATACTTAAGCCCTACTAACAGACCAATGACCAAAAATGGAAGAGATAACCAAAAGATATAATGCCATGTTAAATATTCGATTAGAAGGCCTGCAACAGTCGGACCGGTTGCAGGTGCGAACATAATAACGAGTCCCACAAACCCCATTGCCGCCCCGCGTTTCTCCGGTGGATACACGACGAGGATTGTATTAAACATGAGCGGAAGAAGCAATCCCATGCCGGCCGCCTGTAGAACACGAGCTACCATCAGCATTTCGAAATTAAACGCAACCGCAGCAATCAACGTACCGATGATTGAACTCACAAGTGATCCGATAAACAATTGCCTCGTTGTAAACCATTGTAAAAGCAACCCAGTCAAAGGCATCAGAATACCAAGAGTAAGCAGGAACCCCGTAGTCAGCCACTGTGCTGTCGCAGCTGAAATTTGGAACACGTCCATTAAGTTACTGATTGCAATATTGAGAGCCGTCTCACTGAACATACCAACGAAACCGCAGATAAGTAACGACGCCATGATGGCGCGTGTATTGTATTGCTTCATTCTCCATCCCACTTCCCTTTACTGAAAAAATATCAATTTTTGCCCTATATTTGGAGCGCTATTTAATACAATAGTGTTCACCGTTATCGAAGTCAATAAAAAAATATTGAAAAGAGACAGCTGCTTAGTTCTGACGTATTAATAATGTTTAAGGAAACGCAGGACCGTTGTCCCACCAAAAAAAGGAAAACTCTGTAGGGATTTTGTTTCCCGCAAAGTTTTCCTTTTTTATTTTTATATTTGGACATATCTCAATGTATATTTTGATTCTCATTTCTCGAATTATTTTTAACTAGGAAGCGGGACCTGTGTATTTTCTTTGGAAAGGGCTTCCTATTTAATCAAACGTTTGTTTAATTAAATGTTCCACAAAATGAAGCACAAGAACCGTCCCCCTGCTTCCTAAAAGATAATTTGGAGTTCGTTCAACGAGCGAAATCCTATTAATTTTCGCCATGAGAGGTCGGAAGATAGCAGCTTTGGATGGTCGATCTGTTGTAGGAAGGTTTGAATCGCAATTTGTGCTTCCAACCGTGCCAACGGAGCACCTAGACAAAAATGTGTGCCATGTCCAAATGCAAGATGAGGATTCGGGTTTCTAGTGAGATCAAGTACATGTGCATCAGCAAATTGGCTCGGATCTCGGTTCGCTGCACCCAAAAGAAGATAGACCTGTTCACCCTTTTTAATCAATGTCTGATTGATTTCAATATCCTCAGATGCAACCCGGGCAAGCATTTGGGTTGGGCTTTCGTAGCGCAAAAATTCTTCTACAGCCTGTTCAATCAGCGTTGGGTTTTCTTTTAACAGCTTCATCTGATGTGGATGGTTTAATAAGGTAAGGATTGAATTGCTGATCAGATTCACTGTTGTTTCATGACCGGCGATAACAATCAAGATACATGTTGCAAGTAATTCCTCGTCTGTTAACCGATCCCCTTCTTGTTCCTCTTTTATTAATCGGCTGATCAGGTCATCTTCCGGATTTTCTTTCCTTTTCGTGATCAACTCTTTAAAATAATTCCTTAGTATTATGGTAATCTGATTTCCATTGTCTAAAACTTTTCTCGAACGGGTAAAATCAATGGTTTGGATTAAGCTTACTGTCCATTCTCTAAATTGCTGCAGATCTTCCTTGGGAACTCCTACTATTTTCGCGATGACGAGACTTGCTAAAGGAAAAGCAAAATCAGAGATCACATCCATTGATTTCTGATGGGTAACTTGTTGAAGCAAATCGTTTACCGTTTCTTGGATGTCAGGACGAAGACGTTCCACCATTCTTGGGGTAAAAACATTACTAACCAGAAAACGTAACCGCTTATGGTCAGGCTGGTTTTTGAAAACCATCATATTATTTTGGATGTTTTTGAGCTGCTCATATTTTTTTGAAGTCTGCGGCAGAGGCATACGATTTTGAAAGCGAGTATCTTTTAGAATCGTTAGCACTTCCTGATACCCTGTTATGTACCACCCAGGATTTTTTAATAGATTCCCCCGATAGATAGGGTGATAGGATCGAAGCTTTTCATAAAATGGATAGGGATTTTGAAAAAACTCTGAAGTCGTAAAGGAAATCGGTTTGGATTGAGATAAAATCGTTGTCATGTTAGCCCTCCTTTCATATTGGGTTCGAGGGGATAGGCACTGCGACCCAATGGGTCGGGGTGCCTGTCCCCCGTTCCATTATTCCGCTGCTAGGCTGGCCTTCATTTCTTCTACTGATTCTACTTCGAAGCCTAAGTCGCGAAGCATTTTTTGGTCTTCGGTTTCGTCTTGGCCTGCTGTTGTTAGGTAGTCACCAACGAAGATGGAGTTGGCTGCATATAGTGCTAGCGGCTGCAGGGAACCTAGGTTAACTTCACGTCCGCCGGAAACGCGGATTTCCTTTGTTGGATTGATAAAACGGAACAGCGCTAAAACTTTCAAGCAATAAAGTGGATTTAGTTCCTTTACTCCTTGCAGCGGCGTACCATCAATGGCATGAAGGAAGTTTACCGGAATGGAATCTGCATCAAGTGCTTTTAAACTATTTGCCATATCGACTACATCTTGTCTTGTCTCTCTCATCCCGACAATGACACCTGAACATGGAGACATGCCTGCTTCTTTTACCGTCTCCACCGTACCAACGCGATCATCGTATGTATGGGAAGTCGTGATGTTTGCATGATTGCTCGCAGATGTATTGATATTATGATTATAGCGATCGACTCCAACTTCTTTCAGACGCTGCGCTTGCTCTGGTTTTAAAATCCCAAGACAGGCACAAACTTTCAATCCATAAGTTTCCTTTATTTCTTTTACAGCATCCACCACATGATCGATTTCTTTATTAGACGGTCCTCTGCCGCTGGCAACAATACAGTACGTTCCAACATTTAAATCATAGGCGCGCTTGGCTCCTGCAAGAATGGTATCCTTGTCTACCATTTTGTAAGCATCAATCGGTGCATTCGAAATAGAAGATTGCGAGCAATAGCCGCAGTTTTCCGGACATAACCCGGATTTTGTATTGATGATCATATTAAACTTTACTTTTTTCCCATAATAGTGCTTTCTAATTTTAAAAGCCGCATGCATCAGCAATAGGACATCATCATCTGGACATTCTAAAATAGAAAGAGCCTGTTCATTTGTTAATTCTTTTCCTTCTAATACTCCATCTGCAAGTTCCAGCCATTTATTCATTTAACTTCCTCCAATTGATTTATTAGTAAATTCACATTAATGTGATCCTCTACCATTTTTTTGATGTTCTCTTTTGCGATGTCTTTTAGTTTGGGTGTAATTCCTAATATAGGAACCTGACAAAACTCTTCAATTAATTCTGGATTTGTTCTTTCCGCAATGTCAGGATCATCACTGATTCCATTGATCACAATCCCGGCAATGGAAAGGCCGACACTTTTTGCATATTGAACGGTTAGAAAAATATGATTAAACGTCCCAAGGTTGGGTCTGGCTACAATCACAATGGGCAGCTGCAGCGCTTTAACCAGGTCACTCACTAAGAATCCTTCACCTAATGGCACGGAAATACCACCGGCACCTTCAACGATGAAACATTCATGTTTGTCTCTAATTTTTCCCCAATGACTTAATACGTCTTCCAGCCCAACAAGCT
This sequence comes from Niallia oryzisoli, assembly GCF_036670025.1. NCBI lineage: Bacteria > Bacillati > Bacillota > Bacilli > Caryophanales > Bacillaceae > Niallia > Niallia oryzisoli. The sequence continues at coordinate 5,699,191 of NZ_CP137640.1, forward strand.
TCCCTTCCAGCTTCGCAGCCACATATGGAGCAAGCGGTTCTTTAAATTGAAAAGGCGTAATGTCTTCATGGGATAAAGACGTTTGAGACAGCTCCTTCAGCAAGCTTGTATCACTTGCATGATCTTCTCGGACAATGCCGCTTAACAATGGCTTAAATACACCAACATCTACATTCTTTTCTTTTAAAACAGCTGCAAGGCCGCTAGATATAATCGTTTTCCCGACATCTGTATCTGTTCCAGTTATAAAAAATCCCTTCATCAAATCATGTTCAACTCTTTTCCAATGGAATGAAAGCACTCCAATAAGTAATTGATTTGTTCTGAGCTGTGGTCAGAATTCACGGTTAGCCGAATCCGGCTCTCTCCGTTTGGTACGGTTGGTGGACGGATTGCAGGTGCGTAGATTCCATTTTCCTGCAGCCTTTCTGCAAAACGAACAGCATCCTGGGAATCTCCGATGATTACAGGAATAATCGGGGTTAGATCTCCCTTCACCGTATAACCCATCTCTATTAAACTATTTTTCACCTTTTTTATATTGGAAAATAACAGCTGACGTTTTTCCTTGCTTTCTTCAATGATTTCCAGGGCAGCATAAGAAGCTGCACAGATGGACGGTGGCATGGCTGTTTGAAAAATAAACGTTCTCGCATGATTGAGCAGAAAGTCAATCAACGCTGTCGATCCTGCAACAAAGCCGCCTTCCGTTCCAACGGCTTTACTCAACGTTCCAATGACGACATCAGGATGAACACCGAAATATTCACTTGTTCCCCCGCCACGCTCTCCCAAAACGCCGGTAGCGTGTGCATCATCCACAATCACATAGGCATCATATTGCTTCGCCAATCCCATTATCTGATCAAGCGGGGCAATCGTCCCATCCATACTATACACGCCATCTGTTACAATAAAACGCCGGTTATATGAAAGTGCTTCTTTCAATTTTTCTTCAAGATCTTTCATATCGATATGGTTATACACCACGGTATCTGCTTTTGAGAGCCTGCAGCCGTCAATAATGCTGGCATGATTGTATTGGTCGCTTAGGATCACATCGCCTTTTTCAGGTAAAGAAGAAAGGACACCTACATTTGCTAAAAATCCGCTGGAAAACAGGAGCGCTGCCTGCGTTCTTTTAAAACGGGCAATTTTTTCCTCAAGCTTTTGATGCCAATCGGTGTGGCCTGTCGTCAGCCTTGAGCCGCTGCTTCCAACCCCAAATTCATGAAGGACGGTTTCTGCTGCATAAATTAAGCGCTCGTCATTTGCAAGCCCTAAATAATTATTGGCGGAAAAAACGATCTGCTTCCGACCATCAATCACCATCTCAGGAAGCGGAGCTGTGTTCATGGTGCGGAACTTCCGATACAAGCCGGCTTCTTTTGTTTTTTCTAATCTTTGGTTTAACCAATTATCGAGCACCAACACCTGTCACCCCATTTGTGACGTCTATGATCGCTTCTTTCATGATCGAAACCATTGCTTTCAGTTCCTCCCTTGTACTTACATGCGGAGGCATAAAGACGATGACATCGCCAAGCGGTCTCGTTAGCATGCCAAGCTCTCTCATTTTTAACGTAGCGTGGTAGCCTACTCGTTTGCTAGCAGGAAAAGGTTCCTTCGTTTCCTTGTCGTAAACAAGCTCGATTCCACACATAAAACCAAGCTGTCTAATGTCGCCAACATGAGGAAGCGATTTCAGCTCTTCCAACAATGATTGGAGATACTCTGACTTTTTCGCTACTTCTTCTACAAGGTTTTCCTTTTCAAATAAGCGTAAATTTTCTAAGGCAACGGCACATCCAAGCTGGTTCCCCGTATACGAATGACCGTGGAACAAGGTTTTTAACTTGTCGTAGTCGTCATAAAAGGCTTGGTAGATGTCTTCTGTTGTTAAGGTAGCAGCAATTGGCAAATAGCCTCCGGTAATTCCTTTTCCTATAGCCATTAAATCAGGCTGAACGCCTTCATGCTCACAGGCAAACATTTTACCTGTACGGCCAAAGCCAGCGGCCACCTCATCGACAATCATTAAGACATCATATTTGGTACAAAGCTCGCGAACACCTGACAAAAATCCTTCCGGCATAACAATCATACCGCCGGCCCCTTGAATCATGGATTCAATCGTCAGCGCTGCAATTTCCTGATGGTGTTCACTCAGCAGCTGTTCAAGAATCGCTAAACATTCATCGCGGCACTGGTCAGGATCACCACTATTGGAGTGATAGACATCCGGAATCGGTGCTTTAAAGCTTTCAAACATTAATGGACCGTACACTTGATGGTAAAGATCAATGGACCCAATACTAACGGCTCCAATCGTATCACCATGATAGCCATTTTTCATCGCTATAAATTTTTGCTTCTCCGGTCTGCCGATGTTCATCCAATATTGATAACCCATCTTTAGCGCAATTTCCATCGCCTCTGCTCCGCTGTCTGAATAAAAGACGCGTGTCAGCTTTTCAGGACTGATTTCAATTAGTTTTTCAGCAAGCTCTGTTGCCGGAACATTGGTCATCCCAAGTAAGGTGGAATGAGCGATTTTATCAAGCTGCTTCTTAATCGCTTCGTCCAATTCTTTTTTTCGGTGGCCATGGACATTAAGCCATAGAGCAGAAAATCCATCATAATATTCCTTGCCATCAACGTCTCTGACCTTTATGCCATTGCCGCTTTCAATGATGATCGGATTTTCATCGTAATCTTTCATCTGCGTGAACGGTAGCCAAAGATACTTCTTGCTTTTTTCGATTAATTCGTGTGTCACTCATCTTCCCCCCATTGAACAAATAGTGGCTGCTTTTCTAGGTAGTCTATGTATGAATGTCGATCGCTTAAGCCATCGACAAAAAAGATGCGGCAGCCGCGTTCATCTCCATATTCTTTTAGCTTCGTAATCCGCTGATAGCCTAATTGTTTGCTGGCGACATAACCTGTTATATATTCGGGGTCATCTGACCAGCATAATTCCGCGACGGTTGCGGGATGCGTACTTACCTTCGTGGCAAGTACCAGCGCCTCCTTTACTCTTGGACTGCGTGGCATCTGGTAATGGTCAGCCCATTTTTCAAAGTTTGTGGTTAACCAGTCCATTCGCGAAACCCGAACGCCTTTTTGTTGGCGGTCATCGATTCGTGAACCGGAGCGAATATCAAATAGAATCGCACCCCTTAGGTCTGAATATTCAGTCACTTGTTCGTATGCCTTTTCAATCATTTCGGCTGGGACTCCTGCCTTTTGTAAAAGACTTCGAGCCACTGACTGCCCCTCTTCAACAGATCCCACTTCGTGTGTTCCCATCGGCAAGGGTTGTATTTTTTTTATTGGTTTATCAATCATTTCAAACTGAATTTGCATAAAATCTGGATTCCCTCTTGAATGGGATATCGCTTTTTCCAACAAGGTATTTACGGAATGTTTTAAGTTTGCATATGTCGACAGCTGTTCCCCGCCTGATATATGCTTTCCACCCTTTTCATGAGGACCATTCTTTGAAGCTCTCATTCTAACACTATAAAAGACTTCCTCTTGCAATTGTTTCAACCATCCTTTATTGAACGTCACAATCAAATAACGCTCACTCTATATGTTAACTTTAATTTTATTTTGGTTAACAATTAAAATATAACTATCCCTAAATATTTTGTCAATATTTTTATTTTTACGAAATTGGGATGAGGGGACAGGTCCGTCGACCCAGTTGGGGATTTCAAGGGCAAAGCTCATTCTTTACCCCCTACTGAAACCGTAAGCGCAGTTCGGGAGTGACCAAATCTAAATGGAAACTGCTCTAGAACAGAATCATGCTTATCACAATGAGGCTCTTATTCTAACAGATCCAGGAATTTTTACCTTGCCTCAGTCAGAATGAACCCTCTTTTCTTAAAAAACAACAACCAAAAGAAGGAGCATACATAATAGAGCGCCCCCTTCTATGCATTGTTCACTAGACTTGCTTTTTCCATTTATCCAACATTCTCTACAGTTTTAAAAAACGACTGAAGATCCTGTAAGGCTTGCTGAAGATCGGCTCTTGCTATTAATTCATTATCGACATCAATGCCCAGTTCAATCATCGTGTTAGCTATATCCGGGCTGATTCCGGTTAGGATGGCTGAGCAGCCTAACAATTTAATTCCTTTCACGATTTTAAACAAATGATTAACAACCGCAGTATCAACGAATGGTACACCTGATACATCAATAATTAATTGTTGTGCATGTAGTTCCATTATACGTTGAAGCGTTTTTTCACGGATTTTTTTAGCACGGGAGGTATCAATCGTCCCTACTAACGGAAGAATACAGACACTTTGCGTAATCGGAATAATGGGGACTAACAGTTCATCCACCGTTTTACGATGCCTTTTTAACAATTCATCTTTGTGGTTGGTATAGTAAGCCGTGTAGGAATCAATATAAAAGTCAATGATATCGTTTACATTACGTTCTAACGTAAAGAGTTCCTCGAGGGAAAGGGTGCTGCCGGTTTCATTGTGAAAAGCTTTGATCGCATTCCAAATAAAACCTCTCGATGATTGGAAAAGCTCCCACATCAAATGAATCGGAAAATCCGTTTTTACATTCTTCACACAATATTCTCGGGCAGCATCCATGATAACATCCACTTTTAAGCTACTAATATTTTCGACCACAATCTGAATAAATGGATGACAGTTTTCTTTCAGGTAATCTATATCCCCGTTTTCTATCAGGTAAGAGATCATGTGGCTTTTATTCTTTTTTAAAAACTCAACCCACTCTTCCGTATAAAAATTCATATTCCTTTTTAAAAAATTTTCCAGCTCAGCTGCTAAATGAAAGGTTTGTTCCATCATAATCCCCTCCTATAATGATTGTTCCTTGTGCTTCATTAGTATGTTTACTCTCATGTAGTATGGATTCCGCAAACCATGTGCTGGAGGAGTATCTGCAGAATCTCCAACCTGCGACAAACTGTCCAATAGACAGAATATTATTTCGTATAACAGGTAATCCCTTCAATCAAACAATCTCATTTTTTAATAATCAAAAAATTTTTATAACTATGAATTGTTTATTTGAATATACCACCTTATTTTTATCATATAAAAGTAGAATGTTCTTTTATATGACAATTCATTAAAATTTTTAAGGGAGCAAAAAAGGGACAGTCCCTTGACCCATTTTTAACTCAATCTTTTGGGTCGCGGTGCCTGTCCCTCTGGCCCACTTTGTTCCACTATTTACTTGGCCGAGGCCCCATCGACCTTCTTGTATAATCGTTTTCCGTTTATGCATTCTGATTGTAGCTTTCCAATGGATTCTAGATAGATACATCTTATGATCGTGGACATGATTGGACCGAATGCGATGTTGCTAGCGTTTTTATATATCTCCTGGGTCATTTGGCCTGCGGTTTTTTCCTCATCTTTAAGGGATTCTAGTATTTGCTTCATACGATAATGGTGGCCTGATTGAATATCTTCTATTCTTTTATTTACATTTTCAAAAAGGTTTCCATGTCCAGGAAGCGCAAGGTTAATCGAATAGTCCTTCATTTTTTCTAATGAATCATAGTAACTCATTAAAGGGTTTAAATCGGTCGAAGACTCAAGTAATATAAGTGGAGAGAAGTGTTCCACTATATGATCACCTATAACCATTAGCTGTCGTTCATGGTTATAAAAACAAAAGTGGTCTGCGGAATGCCCTGGTGTCCAGATCGTTTCATATATTTCGTTTCCTAACAAAATATATTGGTTTTCATCGAATAAACCATCCGGTTCAAATTCATAAGCGTACATCATCTGCTCTTCTATGGCTATCTGTTCTTCTATCGCTGTTTTAAATAACTGAAGACCATCGTGTTCTTGAAATAATTCAATAGCCCAATCGGAGTAATCTCCTTTTCGCCTTTTTTTCATCTCCTCATATCCGTGGCTTGAGATAAAAACAGGCACTTGTTGCTTTTCCTGAAACCATCTCGCAAAGCCAATATGATCAATATGGAAATGAGTCAGCACGACTTTTTCTATCTTAATCCCTGATGATATTAGATCTTCCCAAATAGCCATTCCTTCTGATGTATAAAGACCAGTATCAATCAGCGTAAAGCCTTTTTCTCCGCGAAATAAATAACAATTAATCTGCTCCATTACCGGAATAGGAATGGATATTAAATAGATATCTTTTGCCACTTCTTTTAAAATGGGCGGTGATTTTTTCATTAAATCTAACATCCTCTTCCCCTCTCTCTCTCATGCGCCTTTAATGAATTTTTCTATACTAAAAAAGGTCATCCAAACCCTAATCAATATTTGTAATTTTCTGCATTATAACTATAATACTTACAACTTGTCTTTTACACCTACACAGTGTAGAAATTAAATATGTTTTTTCCGCATTTCAGCGGACCGCAGAGACAGGTCCGTCGTCCCAAGCAGACACAGGAACAGCTTCATCGTTCGCGGACTGTCCCTAGTATTGTTCATTCATTCTTGCTCTATAATTTAATATACTATAATTAATAGTAATAGAAAAAGAAGAAGCACCTATTTTTTGTAAATTCTGATGAAATTAAGGTGATTTAATATGATTATCAGGCAAGCAACCATCGATGAGATGTTAGCACTTTGGTTTAAATTTTATACCTCTGACTTTTTTTCGGAGCATATCAAGAATGGAAATGCTGAATTTTGGGCAATCGAACATCATGCCAGACTAATCGGCGAATTATACCTATTCAAGTGTCTGGAGGATTATGATTTTGCTGATGGGAAGACAACTGCTTATCTTTATGGATTCCAAATCGAAGAAATCATGCGAGGCAAAGGGCTCGGAACGATGTTGATGAACCATGTTTTTGAAAGATTAGGCGAGTTGAATTTTGGGTATGTAACGATTGGCGTTGAAAAGGATCACGAAGCGAATGTTCGTTTATATACGAGGTTGGGTTTTACAGAAAAAATCAAAACAGTTTGCGAAAACCCCTGTGATGTAGATGAGAATTACAAGCCGATTATAGGTCCGGAATACTGGTTATTGCGTAAAATGCTGTGAAAAACCGGGATATTTCTCAACCCGTTTTTTCACAACCATACTGGGTCGCGGTGCCTGTCCCCACGACCCACCTCGAATCAGTTTCTTCTATTATATTTGTTATGCTTTTTCTATGACATTTCTTACTTGGGTGGTTCCTTGGTTGATATGGTCTTGGGCCATTCTATCAAATGAACCGTACTTCTCTTTCACTAGAATATATCCAATTGCAGCAATGATACTAGGTATAGCAAACATAGCAAATGCTGCGTTTGGAGAAATTCCTGTTGCAAGGATCATCGCAATTAGGGTTGGGGCGAGAATGGAACCAATACGGCCTATTGCTTGTGAATAACCCATTCCTGTTGCACGAATGTCACGTGGGTAGTATTCCGTAATGTATGGATTGGCTAAGTTCATCGCACCAACTGTACATGCACCTCCTAGGCAAATCAGGATGTAAAGTCCAAACACATTACTTGTCATGCTTAATGCAACAAATGTAACTGCGCCAATGAAGAACATCGTAACAAGAACTTTACGGTGACCCACTTTTTCTGCATAATAACCGCCAAGTAAAGAACCAACAATCTGACCAATACACAATACTAAGTTAAAAGATAAGCTGGAAGTGATACTAAATCCAGTTTCTTGCATCATTTTTGGAAGCCATGTATTCAAGCCGTAAGCCATCATCAATGTACAGAATACTGCTGCCCAAATACTGATGGTACTGAATGCACGGTTTTCTGTAAATAGTTTGGCCACTGGTGATTTATTCGCACCTTTTTCAATTGCCGCAACTTGAAAATCATCTTTTTCACTATAATTTCCTTCAGGATGAACCTTATTAAGAATTTCAATAATTTTTGCCTTATTTTTTCGAGCCATATGAAATGAAATCGATTCAGGAAATTGCTTGATAAAGAATGGAATAGTGATTAATGGCAATGCCCCAATATAATAAAGGACTCTCCAATCATCAACTACTGGAACAATATACATACCAATTAAAGAAGCTAAAATTCCGCCGAGTGAATAACCGCAATACATAGCAGCCACGATCATTGCCCGACTTTTTAGAGGTGTATACTCTGTCATTAAAGAAATAACGTTAGGCATTAATGCACCCATTCCAATTGCAGATAGACAACGCATAATGGTAAACCATGTAAGATTAGGTGCTAGTCCGGCTCCTAAGGTAAAAATACTGAATAATAGCATACAAATGACTAGAACCTTTTTGCGGCCATATCTGTCTGCAATGGGCGCTAGGATCAATGCACCTAACATCATACCGAATAAAGAATAACTTCCAACTGCTCCTGCCTGAATCGGAGTTAAATGTAACTCCTCCATCATCCATGGTAGCCCTACCCCATACATCGCAATATCAAAGCCATCAAAAGCTATTGCATAGAAACACCAAAGAAAGACCATTAAATGAAAACGGTTAAATTTACTTCCAGACACAATATCCGGCGCAACAATACTACGCATTTTTTTCTCCTCCTCTTTTGTTTTCAGAAAACACATACTTTTCTGTTTTTAAATTTTTGCATTTGTATAATAATACCTTTTGATTCCAATAACAATTTTATTATTTCGCTATGTGGAAAAAATGAATTTTTTTGAATTTTATATAGCGATTATCGGTATAATAACGACTAGTATTTGGATACTCCCCTTTCTATTCTATTAAAATAGCTGCTTTCTATTATTTTGGTAGTGCTTACAATGCTTATAATGTATAATATTAATATTCCGAATAATAGATTACTTTACTTCTATGTGGAACATTTGAAAAATTTCCGAGGGAGATACCATGACATCGACTATTGAAAACAAATCGATTCTGCAATCTGTTCAAAATGGGCTGCAAATATTAAAACTTTTTTCTAAGGAAAATTTAATTTTAGGGATAACGGAAATTTCCAGAGAACTGGAACTTCCGAAAAGCACGGTCAGTCGGTTAATGAATGATCTTATAAGTGAGGGCTATATAAGAAAAGTCGGCAGAAAGTATACCGTTGGATTATCGATTTTAGGCTTAACAGGTGTGATCATGTCCCAGCTGGAATTACACAGGGAAGCATTCGATCCTTTAAAATGCTTAGTAAATAAATTGAATGAAAATGCACATGTATCTACACTTGATGGAACACATCTCATTTATATCCTAAAAGTAGAATCCAAACAGACCATTCGCTTACTCTCACATGTCGGACACCATCGTCCTCCAACATGTTCAGCACCTGGAAAACTCCTATTAGCTTTCCAGCCTAGTGAAATCGTAGACCAGGTCATTCAAGCAGGACTGCCAAAAAGAGGGCCAAACAGTGTGACAGACCCTAATGTTTTGGTACAACAGTTAAAACAAATCAAACAAGATGAATATTGTGTATGTATCGATGAAATGCACGAGGATGTTGTATCTATTGCGGCACCAATCAAGAATTATACAGGAAAAGTCATAGCCTCCGTCAGCGTTTCGGCTCCCAGACTTCGAATTGGAGAGGATCTCATTCCACAATGCGTGGAGGAGATTATTAAAACAGGCAAGAAAATATCAGCCAAACTAGGTTACATGGAATCATTACGATATGAAGGGGAATTTTAATATGGGCAGCAATGAAAAGAGTTCTGTTTCTTCCATGGTCAATGCTCTTAAACTATTAGATTTGTTTACAATGGATGAACCGGAATGGACCTTAACAGATTTAGCTGATGAACTGGATGTTGGAGTCAGTACCGTATATCGGCTCACCAATACGTTAATGCATGAAGGGTTTATTGTAAGGGATCCTTTGACAAAAAGCTTTCGTTTAGCTTCATCCCTATTAGAATTGGGGCACTATGTCCTGACTTCCTTTGATATCTATGAAATCTCTCCTCCTATTCTGGAAAAATTAGTCCAAGATACTGGGGAAACCGTTCATCTTTCTATATTAGAGGGAAACCAATCGATCTACTTGCAAATGTTTGAATGCTCGAACTATGTCAATGTACGTACACACGTTGGGAAAAAACATCCGGCCCACTGCACCAGCACCGGACAAGTCATCCTGGCCTATCAGTCTGAGGCCGAGATTGATCGTGTGATTGCACAAGGGTTGCCATTATACTCTCCTAAATCTTCTACGATTACGGATCCCATTTTATTTAAAGAACGTTTGGCTTTGATTAAGAAGCAGGGTTATACGTTTAACAAGGATGAAATGAACGTGGGCGTCACAGCCATTGCAGCACCAGTAAAATCACCTTCGGGAAAGGTTGAATTTGCTGTCAGCATTGCCGGGCTTAGTTCAAGAATTAACACCAATAATGCACCTATGTTAATCAAATTAGTGACGAAGGCTGCTGATGAGTTGTCGAAGAAATTAACATTTGGTGTTAATTGAAATGGCAGTGCCTTGGCTGAGTCCAGTGTTAGCATATAAAAAAAGCTGTTTTTAGAGGCGGACGGTCTCTCAAACAGCTTTTTATTTTTGTTGTATAAAAAAAACTTGCGGAGAATAGATTCTTTGGAGGGTGCATATTTGAGTTGGGGAATTCAAGGCACTGAAAAAAAGAAATCTCCGCAAGTATATTAACTGGAACGTGTCAGGCACCGTCTGTTCAAATAACGGCTGCCTGCTTCTACTATTTAACGGCGTACTCTAGTAAAGATTGAGCGCCTTTTTCACTTACTTCTTTTGGAGGCCATACACATAAATCAAATGGATAATCTGATCCTCCAACGACGCGGTCTTCACCAACTGCTTTGACAAGGTTATCAAGGCTGTTTTCATTCCAAAGTACGGTGTCATACCAGAAGCGTTTTAAGTATTCGGAAGGTGGTGCCTGAAGATTGGAAGAAACCAGCTTCCATTGCTCATACCCTTTATCCAATCGGCCAATTTGATACGGCAGGAATCCTCCGCCATGTGCAAATAAGATTTTTACATCCGGGTATTGATCAATCATTCCGCTCAGCAAAATATCCGTCGCACAAACCGTTGTTTCCCAAGGGACACCAACCAGGTTCGGCATCATTCTTCTCTTTAGGCGGGGGTCTTCACACAATAACGGATGAACGAAAAGAATCGCCTTCAATCGATTGGCTTCTTCAAAAAACGGCTTAAAGAAGTCATCTGACAGCATATGCTGCTCAATTCCAGGTCCAATAATCGCTCCCTTTAATCCGAGATTCATCGCTTCTTGTAAAACCTCAGCAGCTTTATTTGGATGTGCAAGCGGAACCGTTCCTACGGCAGATAATTTATCTGGAGTCTGTTTCGTTAACTGAGAAAGGGAATGATTATAGACTCTGGACATCTCTGTTGTGATTTCTTTAGGGAAATCATACAAAAACAGCTGCGGAATCGGTGAAATCATTGAGTGTGAAACACCGATACTTTCTTGCTCCTTCATATAGAGATCATAGTTGATAAACGGTTGTTTTAACTCGAATCCCCATTTACCATTGATAAAAAGAAAATCCTCTTTACTCGGATCTTTCTTAATCCATTCTGCATTGACTGTGGTTTTATTCTCCTCAAGCCAGTTCAGTACTTCGCTTGGGATAAAATGAGTGTGAAAATCATGCACGCTCAGGTCACTCCTTCTTATGACTAGTAGATGTATTATTTTATATAAGTGGGAATATTGCTAATTTTTCAATCCTAGTATTAATAATAAATTTTTATTGATTCTATATACAAGACGATCTTTACTCTATGCGGAACAAATATAATGTTTTATGCATATTTTTCATTTTAGTTAGGGGTTTAACATAGTTGCATTGCATTTTGAAATAAAAAAACTGCTTAAGAAGGAGCGGACTCTTAAGCAGTTTGAAAACCAAATGTTTAGGCAAATACTTCCTCTGCAATTTGTTTGGTGTTGCTTACCTTCTTTTTCGTAAAAGTAATAACCGGATTCCAGCTGCCGGAAGATTGTCCACTACCATATTAGGCAGCATTACATTCTTGATCAATGATTCCCAAAAGCATCGCTAAATGGCGGCCCCCTGATTCCACCTTAGCCGCACTAGCATATTGCGGAAGCATTTCATAGGCAGCTTGATACTCTTTATTCATCAATAATTCGAGAAACTTTTTATCCATGGCATGTTCTGAATGGGTTGGTTTATTATGTCTTCCGCGTACAAGGCTATGTGAGAAGGCACCGCTTGCTACAAAGACGCACCTTTTGTCAGACGCCCTTAACACTTCAGCAATGGCCTGTCCCCATTTATAGGTTTCTTCAAGACTGGCAGTTAACGTAACACACATGTTAACAACTGGTATATCTTCATTTGGAACAAGGTGACGCAATGGCACTAAGGTTCCATAGTCCCAAACATAATGATGATCATTCAATTCAATAACTGGAATACCCGCAGCCTGCCCTGCTTGAACTAGCAGCTGACCTAACTCTTCATCTCCAGGGTAATGGTACGGAACATCTTTAATGACTTCCGGAATTTCCATGGCTGTCAGATAGCCTTTATGGACTGGCGTGCAATCGACATAATGATTAAACGTTGATGGCCAGTGACAAGAAATTAATACAATCACATCAGGATTCACTTCTACGATCTCTTCTGATACTACTTTCAATCCAGCAACCAAATCTTGTTGGAAGTCTGGAATGTGATCCTTGTGGCAAATACTTGGTACATGTGGTGCAACAACACTTAATTCAATTGACATAGCTTACATTCCTCCCTAATGAATTCAATCCCCATTGAATAGCAAAAAAATATATTTTGAATAATTCATATATTCCAAATACTATTTCTAACACGGTTTTATGATAGCGTTTTCTAATTCCATATATAAGATTCAATTTACTCTATACGGAATAATTTTAGTTTTTATATTTACTTAGATGGTTACAGGCACCATCATCAAAAGGAGAATACAAATTATTAACACATTTTTAAAAATTATGTTATTTTGTTTTATACAACTTGAAATTTTCTAGAATATTTGAAAGGGAGTAGATAGAATTATCTCGAATATTACTTTATTAATATAATATTAAGTTCAAAAATTGCAGCTTGGAGAAAAGGAGATCGAAGGGATATGGATTATTCAATTTTAATATTTACTGTTCTAAAGTTGGCCGTACTGATCGGAATTGGGATGTGGCTTGCAACTAAAATTGCATTGACAAAAGATGTAAAGGGATTCTTAATCTTTGTCATTATAAATATCGCACTGCCTGCCATTATTCTAAGCGGATTTTTTAAGGTTGAAATTGATAATAGTTTATTGCATCAGATCGTTATTATTTTCATTTTCTCGCTTTGCTTTAATATTTTAGCGCTTTTTGCAGGCTGGGCATTCTCCAAATCGATTGGATTGGAAGCACTAAAGGCTCGTGAAACGGCCTTTTTATCAACATTCGGCAACTCCGGGCCAATCGGTATTCCTTTATGTGCTTCTCTGTTCGGAGCGAAAGGGGCTGTGTATGCAGCTGTTTTCGATGCAGGGATGTCATTAACGCTGTGGACGATTGGCACTCTGTTTGTTCAAGGAAAAACAAAAGTGACAGTAAAAAATTTCAAGTCTATGATTACTGCACCAAATATTGCTGTAACTATTGGAATGATTTTTACCTTCTTCAGAATTGATCCAGGTTCTTTCGTTAAGGATGTCACATCTTCCTTAGGCGCAGTGGCAAGCCCATTAGCGATGATCTACATAGGGATGTTAGTGATGACGATCATTAAAGAGAAAAGAACAGTCCCAGCAAAATTGGTTGCTATACCTGTATCGTTTAAGTTAATTGTTTTTCCGGTAATCGGAATTTTAGCCCTGACTCTATTACCTATTGCAGCAGACGTAGAACAAGTTCTACTCATTGAAATGGCCATGCCAGCAGTTACCGTAGCCTCGGTCATACTGGCACTATATAATGCAGATGAAAATTACGGGGTTATGCATACCCTGTTATCAAATTTGATTGTTCTTGTTTCACTTCCGGTAATTGTCCTGCTTGGGGGAATGCTGCTATAAGAGAGGGTCGGAGGGACAGGCACCTTGACCCAATTGAAACAAATAAAGGAGAGTTCTGTAAGAAAGTTAAATTTCTGCAGAACTCTCCTTTATATCATTGTTTTTTTTCCTATACTATAGGATGCGGTGCCTTTGTCCCCTATCAAGTGTTTTGTTTGGAAATAGGCTTTTTCGGGGAGCGCCAGCAATTGATATATAAATATAATAAATTATTATGATGATTATTATAAATTCACGATTCTTAGTCAGCTAACCTGTTACCATTTATACATTCCGAATGTAATTTTTCCATATCGACTCTAAATAAATACATCAAATAAAAACAAGCACATGATGCAACTCCTGAAACCTCACAACGTACTGGAACCATAGCGAACCAATTTTTACAGATTACTCCTTTTCGACAGAACGGAAATCTATATGCCTCCATACCTTCTTTTTCGTTGCCTGTATTCATCAAGCGCCTGTAGAAATTCTTTCTCGGAGAAATCCGGCCACAGTACATCGGTAAACCAGAATTCAGTGTAGGCCAGCTGCCAGAGCAAGAAATTACTTAGGCGTTTTTCCCCGCCGGTACGAATAAGCAGGTCAGGTTCTGTCATACCAGCTGTATACAGGTATTTTGAAAACTGCTGTTCGTCCAGTTCATCCAGTGATAATTTTGCCTCGTTAAGATCAGCAAACATTTCTTTTATAGCGTATAGAATCTCGTGCCTGCTTCCATAGTTAAGCGCAAAATTTAGTTGAAGTCCGTCATTGTCGCGGGTACGCTCAATGGCATATTGTACCGCCTCACGTGTATGAGCTGGAAGTTTCTGCATATCACCAATTGCCTCAATACGTACATTATTTGATATCAACTCTGGCAGGTAAATTTGTAGAAACTCCTTGGGAAGCCTCAATATAAGGTCGACCTCAGGCTTTGGACGTTTCCAGTTTTCAGTTGAAAACGTATAAAGTGTCAGAATCTTCACCTTACATTTGACTGCAGCCTTGACGATTTTTACAACTGTTGATACCCCTTCTTTATGACCAGCAACTCTAGGCATGCCACGCTTCCTGGCCCAGCGTCCGTTTCCGTCCATAATGATGGCAATATGGTCCGGTATATTATCCTCCATATAACCGAAGGATTCTTTCGATTGTTTATAATTGAAAAAAGGAATTTTCATTGACATGGTCTACCCTCCCGACATGTTGTTCATCTTACTAATTACTCTAATTGAGTGCATCTACCATCTTGGAACTTTTCCCTTAACCTGCTTTAACGTTGCAACGATAAGAAAACTAACAATTACTAATAAGAGCCATGAACTCACCTTTCCTAGATGAACGAGACTCCATGCATCCGTTTGGTTTGGATATTCCCAAGCCCCAAAGAACGTTGCGATATTCTCAGCTATCCAGATAAAAAATCCAATAAGTACAAAAGAAAGGACTAGCGGCATACGGTAACGGATTCCATTAACTTCGTATGTGACCCATGATTGCCAAAAGACGATCATGACAAGTCCAGATAACCACCATCGAATATCCATCCAATAATGGTGAGTGAAAAAATTCAAATAAATCGCAGCTGCAAGAGGTACAACTGCCAAAAACGGCGGCCACTTAATTAATTCAACCTTAAGCCTTCTCCACGCCTGGCAAAGATAACTCGCCACACTCGCATACATGAATCCGCTATACAAAGGTACCCCAAATATTTTGCAATATCCTTCCTCTGGATAAGACCATGAGCCCATATGTACCTTGAAAAGTTCAAGGGTAAGCCCAATAAGGTGGAACAATGTAATAACCTTTAGTTCATCCTGTGTTTCAAGGCCATAACGTACCATCCACCACTGCATCAGAAGGCAGATAATGAGCAGCCAGTCATAACGTGGAAGGAAGGGAAATGGGATAATTTGTGTAAAAGCTAAAGAGGCAAAAATAACGACTGGAAACAAACAGGATAGGGCCTGCTCCCAACCAAAACGAACGAGCTGTACTAGTGCCCTCATGTTTTTGCCCCCAAGTTTTTTGATGAAAATACGTAAATCTAGTTGATTAATCTATTAATTTATTGAAATGTGAAGCAGGTGGTAACACACGCTTTATTTATGATTCTGGAGGATCTTTTTCGCTTTTGTATTCTAGAATATCTCCGGGTTGGCATTCTAAAGCCTTACAAATCGCCTCTAAAGTTGAAAATCGAATTGCTTTTGCCTTTCCATTTTTCAATATAGAAAGGTTCGCCATTGTGATTCCTACCCTCTCCGAAAGTTCTGTTACACTCATTTTTCGTTTGGCCAGCATCACATCGATATTGATTATTATCGCCATTAGTATCACCTCAGACCGTTAAATCATTTTCTGATTTTATATCTATCGCTTCTTTTAAAAGCCTTTGCAGAACAGCAGCAAAGACTGCGATAACCAATGAAGCACCAATAATGACCATTCCGATTAGGAAGAGGCCCGGTGCATCATCCCACTCTGCTATGATGTAAACCAATGGCAGTGCTACCACATACATGCCACTAATGGCAATGGCACAGTTTTTAATTTTCTTTAGAGCGATTACAGATAGGTCCGAGAAAGCTTGATTCTTGTCGATATAACTTAAAAGTTTAAATGCTTGAAACAACGCAAAGTAAAACGGTATTGCCGATACATACATAATAAATAAAAGGCCAAATACCACATAAGCCAACTCTGCTCCCTTTTTGGCTTCTTCAATGGCGACATTCGCTATGTATGGCAACAAGAATATGCACAAAGCAAGAACCGGAAGGCCAATAAAGATAACAGCTATCTTTAAAAATAAAGTTGATCCTTTTTTCATAAAAAGCACCTCTCCTATTTATTTACGATTTGATTTTAGCATGCGTTTTATCGTTTATCAATAAAAGTTTATCTTTTTTTAATATTTTTTTATTGAGATGAAAGGTCAGCTCTGGAGTTTTGATACGAAACATCAACTCCATCCAGGTGATTTCTATTATGGTCTGGGGACGGTTCTCACGTTTCCATCAAGCCACGATTTTCCAAATAGGAACATCATAAAAAGGGGTAGCAGGGACAGGCACCGCGACCCACTTAAGTTATCCTTTCACTCCCAGAAAAGCCTTGTTTGCAAAATGAAATGCTATTCTCCTAATTTATTGAGTGATATTCAGGAAACACATGATTTATGGCAGAAGAAAAAAGGCGAAGATTTTGGAGGTATTGGTTGAGTTTGTTTGCAGTATAACTTTTTAGGCAAAAAAAAAACAGCTCCATAAGGAACTGATCTGCTTAATTATGTAAAGCCACCTTTGCCGTATTTCTTAATATAAGAAAGTTTTAAACCACCACTCCTAAAAGTGGGTGTTCGCAGAAACATTTCTGCATGTTCTCCTTGTCATATAGACAGAGACTTGTCATTCCTGTTTCAATTAAAACTCCCTATTACAGCTTATAAGGTTAAAACTTAATTATAAATACGAACAACGTAGCTTATGTGATTATATTACTGCAAATTCGCTTTACATTCAATGGTAAATTGTTGCTGATGAATCTGCTAACGAATGTTCAATTCAAATGGGGATTGGTCCTGCGTTTCACTATGAAACATCAAAACCGGCTAAATGATCATCACTTGAACTGTCCCCCTATATCTGTGGGTCAACGGACCTGTCCCTGCGTACCAGCTTGTAATGCTGCCCGGCTGTTGATGCCGAGTTTTTGATAAATATTTTTGATATGCTTATTAACGGTATGGACACTGATATATAATTTTTCGGAAATCTGTTTATAAGTCCATCCCTTTTTTAAGTAAGAGCAAATTTCCTGTTCCCGCTTTGTTAATTGGTTCTCTTCGAGCAACATGTTTGGTTTATCTTCTTCTATGATTACCGCATAACAGCTTTCTTTTGCTAAAAATGGTTCGTGATGGGTAATGACCTTAATCCGATAGTCATGCAGATGCATTTTCATAGACCCTGCATGGCGATTAGCAGATCTAAAGAAAAGGCTTTCAATAAAACGATCAAGATCTTTATCAATAGAAGCTTCTTTAGACATTCTTAATGCTGACTTGTTCATATAGATTACTTGATAATGTTGATCGAGTAAAATCAGACCCGTATGATTGTTATCAGCAAAGGCCTCGAGCATTTCTTTCTCTTTGCGCTGTTCTTCATATTCAGTTTCTAAATGTAATAGATTTGATATAATTGGTGCCAGTGTCCGGAAAATCGTCCGGTCCTTCTCGGAGAATGCGCCTTGTGACTTCGATTTTGCTATACCAAGGACCCCATTAAATTGATTACGTGAGTGAAATGTAATCACCATTTCATGATAGTATTTATGTTTTTTCATAAACTCCTTATAATAATCTGAAGCTTCATAATCCTTCAACTGGGTTACATCCTCCAATCGTAAAGCAATTTCTTTTGGAAATAGATGTAACTGCTTTTTAGGATGTAGATAATCTTGATTTTGAAAAAAACCAACATAATTCTCTACAAAATCATCACTAATACGGTGATTAATTGGGTTTGATAGGTTTCCATTCTGGTCCACCTTCCAAAAAATTGACGAATGATATCCAAAGTACTCCGATAGCAGATGCTGTAATTCATACGATCCTTTCTTAAAATTCATGGATAATGTATGGATTAATCTTGTGATCCTTTCATAATCAATTGAAGATAGATTCATATGCATAGCTGTCATGTCCATCCACCTCTTTTTTCATTTTGGGTCATTGGCGGTACTTATCTTAGTACCTTTTTCACCTAAAAATCACTTATTCTAGTCATATACTAACAGTCTTTTTTTTAATAGAATAGCATTAATTCATCAAAATTTTAAATATTTTGATAATTATTTATAGTTTAGTGATTAAGAGGAGGAATGAACATGAGTGAAAGACCTATTTTTCCGAGTATTGAAAGAGAAAAAGAACAGAAACGTGAGCTTTGGCAATGGACAGCTGCCGAAATGGTAAGAGCTGTCAAATCAAGAAAGGTTTCATCACGAGAAATCGTTCAAAGTTCATTAGACAGAATCGAAGAAGTGAATCCGAAATTAAACGCTCTTGGCGAAGTGTTTGCTGAAGAAGCTCTATTCGCTGCTGATCGTGCTGACCAAGCAGTTGCAGCCGGAGAAGAACTGGGGCCGCTCCATGGAGTACCAATGTCCATTAAAATAAATAGTGATCAAATAGGCAAAGCGACTACAAACGGGGTTGCAGCTTTCAAAGATAACATAGCTGCCGAAGATGGACCACATGTAGCGAACTTACGTAAGGCAGGAGCGATTTTTGTCGGCAGAAATAATTCACCTGCTTTCTCGTATCGTTGGTTTACGAATAACGATGTACACGGGCTTACATTAAATCCTTGGGATCCATCGCGGACCCCTGGAGGTTCAAGCGGCGGTGCGGCATCTGCTGTTGCGTCAGGTATGATGCCGATTGCGCATGGGAATGATATCGGCGGTTCCATCCGTCATCCCGCATATGCAACAGGAATCTTCGGCCTGCGTCCAACGATGGGACGAGTCCCAAGCTGGTATGGAGCCGTAGATCAGGATCAACCATTGTCCGTACAGACGATGCTTGCCCAAGGTCCATTAGCAAGAAGTGTGGAGGATTTACGGCTAGCGCTCCAAGCGATGGCTCCATTTGATCCTCGCGACCCGATTCATGCATCTGTCCCGTTACTTGGAGAGCCGCTTCAAAAACCAATACGGGTAGGTCTTCTAAAGGGTGCAAATATTGCGAAGCCGGTTGATGCGGTAGATAAAGCACTAAATGAAGCAGCCGCTAGGTTAAGCGATGCTGGCTATATTGTGGAAGAAGTTGATGTACCTATTTTTGAAGAGGCCTATAAACTCTGGTATTTATTATGCATGGAAGAGTTCCGTCAAATCATGCCGTTAGTTGAGGAAGTTGGGGATTACGGTATGAAAAAAGCAGCTGAGCATTACTATGCAGTGGCGAAAGATTGGTGGGGACCTCAGCCTGGTTTAACACAATATATGAATGGCTACGCACGTCGAGGCACGCTGATCGCTGAACTACAGAAATTCTTAGTCAAGTACCCAATTTTATTAATGCCAGTATCGGCTGAGCAGGCGTTTGAACAGGATGCCGATATTGCAAGCGTTGAAAGAATGCGATCTGTTATGGCTGCCCAGTGGTCCATGATGGCCATACCAATGCTCGGATTCCCAGCGATGTCTGTACCAACATCAGTCGAAAACGGACTCCCAGTCGGTGTCCAATTACTAGGAAGAAGGTTCCGTGAAGATACCCTATTTGACGCAGCTGAAATTTTAGAAGCACACAACACAATCAAAACACCAATCACTCCTGTCTGGTAATAGAACCAGGGAGGAGAACCAGGGGGACAGGCACCCCGACCCAGTTTATCTTAACCATTCTGGATCGCGGTGCCCTTTCCCGCTTTCCAATGATTCTAAGGAGATCAATTCTAGTTTCAGTTTCTCTTCACCTAAACCTTCTAACACCTTGTTAACTTTATCTATATATCTCTGAAATTCTGCTTTAGCATTTTCTAATCTCGGCCCTTTTTCTTCTTCGAATATTTCTGCTTTATTTATGTCTTTAAACTCTGTTATTCCATGAAGTGTACCAATTTCGGTTTTCCGCTGAGGAAGTTTTCCTATGAACCCTCTTACCGTTTTAAAAACATAACCTTTTTCCTTTTCAATCCAAGCATTTTTCATACAAGCCCCTCCAATAAACTTAAATTATGCAAGAATATATTGTTGCTATTGGTTTCCCTTTATTTTTTTACATTGAATATTTTGAATAGTTTTCCGATATCAATCGTAAAGAATTTAATTATGGATTGTTATTAAAACCACAGCTATTAAATTACGCTCTACTATAAGTTGCTGAAAGTATATCATATAAAGAGTGAGCGTAATTTTAAGATTTCTCTAAGTTTATGTTAAGATATCTTCCTTAAAAAAAGCTTAAAATTTTTTTTTCGTGAGATCTCTTAAAAAATAGAATTGCTGTAGCAGCTTAGAATAGAGAGGTCTTTCTGACAAGGGGAAGCTTTTAAACGAAAGTCTGTCAGGATAAGGGAGTCTTTCTGACAGAGAGAGGCTTTTAATACGAAAGTCTGTCAGGATAAGGAGGTCTTTCTGACAAGGGAGAGGCTTTTAATACGAAAATCTGTCAGGATAAGGAGGTTTTTCTGATAAGGGAGAGCCTTTTAAACGAAAGCCTGTCAATATTAGGGGGTCTTTCTTGTGTCACAGGCACCTCCTCCCAATCGAAACAACATAAGGAGAGCTCTGAAAAAAATTAACTGCTCTCCAGAACTCTCCTCGTTTATTTGTATTTTTCATTTCAGGTCGGGAAGCTGTCCTTTCAACCCTCAGAGATTAGATTCCTCGTCCAAGTTTTTCTAACCATACCGGGTCACTACGACTGCCCCAACGTTCCATACTATTGTTGAGGAGCTGAAGGCGTTGAAATACTTTGTAGCGCCTCTTCTGCCTCGTTTGCATATTGATTTTGTACTGCTAAATCACCTAAAGCAACCATTCCTACTATTTGTCCATTTTCAACTACCGGCAATCGGCGAATTTGCTGCTGTGCCATCAAATCAGCTGCTTGATGAACATCCATATCAGGTGAACCTTGTACGATTTGCTGTGCAGTCATGACTTGTGATACAGGTGTTTGTGCATTTTCTCCTTGTGCTGTTGTACGAAGGGTAATATCACGATCTGTAATAATACCCACTACTTGTCTGCTGTTATTTACTACAGGGATAGCCCCGACATTATATTGGCTCATTAACGCTGCAGCTTCCTGTACCGTCTGTGTTTCGTTAACTGTAACAATATCCGATGTCATGATATCTCTTAATTGTGCCATAAAATTACCTCCAATTATATTTTATTACCCTTATAGGATGGGGAACATTGGAGATATTATTTATGGAAATTTTTCTCTAAACGGACCAGGGGGACAGGCACCGTGACCCATTTTTCCTTAACCATACTGGGTCGGGGTGCCTGTCCCCCCGTCCCACAAAATCATTTAACCAATTGATCCCGATCCGCTGCTTGCGGGGGTTGTTCCATCCAGCCGTTTTCAATCATTAGGTTTGCTGCATCTTCTGTAAAAAGAGCAATTTCTCCCATTAAACGGGTGTAATGGGTCCCTATATCTCTTCTTGAACTAGCAGAAACAGCGACTCCATAGTTACCTATTCCTAATGCATTTAATGCCGTAGTATGAAATAACATTAATTTGTCAGAAAATGGAGGAGTGGTTGAATCGGTTGCATATATTTCCGAAGATTCAAAGGATGAAAGGCCCTCCTCTTTTAAAACAGCAGCAAATACATTCGAATGTTTAGCGGCAATCTCCTTTCCCCTAATGAATAACTGACGAAGTTCCTTGGATTTGGCTACTTGACTGAAACCTGTCATTAATGTAATGCCTATTGTATTGGTCATCGCATTTTTATATAAATGAGTAATTTCTAGTGCATTTAACGGTCTTCGTTCTCCAAACCATCCGGTTAAGAAACTTTTCTTTTTGACAAAGTCTACTTTTTTGGGAATTGGAATATGGGGTGCACGAATGAATAATCCTTTTTGTAAAGCTAATTCCCGTGCTTTTGTGTCCGTATCAGCAGAACCATTTAATACTTCTCTGTAATAATCGTTCACATCAGATCTAGAACATAATGACAGTGATAAGGAGTGAACTTGTAATTCTACACTACTCATAAACCAAATGTAATACAGATAGAAAGTATCAGAAAAAAGTCGGGGAGCTTTTAAGTTTACATCTTCATCAGTAAATCCTATAGGAATGGGAAAATTCTCTTTCGATAGCAATTCTTTAATTTTAGGGATACGTTTATTACAAATGTTTAACCCATGCTCTAGAAGTGATTCAATATCTGAGTCCTCGACGTTGTTTTCTAAAAAGTGAAGAAACATACACTTTGTTATTGTTTCTGAAAAATATGCACTCCACAAAGCACCAATTTCTATTGAAGTAAGTTTTACATATTCATTGTTTTCCATCGGACTTTTCACCCCATTATCATTTCATCATAACTTCCAAGTAATGGTTAGTATTGTCCAATGAAAAACAATTATGCTAAAAAAGGACCGAGGGACAGGCACCGCGACCCAGTTTATAGTTTAATTGTCCAACTAAATGGATCTTCAAGTGAGCCATTCTGAATGCCTGTTAAGGTGTCATAAAGCATTTGTGTGACTTCCCCAATTTCACCATTATTAATGATGATTCTTTCTTCCTGCCATTTTAATTCACCAATTGGCGAGATGACTGCTGCTGTTCCTGTACCAAATGCCTCTTCTAATGTTCCGTTATGATAGGCTTCTATAACCTCGTCAATTGAAATTCGACGCTCTTCGATTGGAATATTTTTTGATTTTAACAATTGAATCATGGAATCACGCGTAATCCCTGGCAAGATACTGCCATTTAACGCAGGTGTTACGACGGTTCCGTTCATTTTGAAGAAGATATTCATGCTGCCTACCTCTTCCACGTAGCGCTTTTCTACTCCGTCTAACCATAACGTTTGAGAATATCCATCCTCGCTCGCTATTTCCTGGCCTTTAAGGCTGCTGGCGTAGTTACCGCCTGTTTTCGCTGCACCCGTTCCCCCTGCAACAGCACGTACATAGTTCTGCTCCACTAGAATTTTTACTGGCTTTATGCCTTCTTTGTAGTAAGAACCTACCGGGGACATAATGATGATAAATTGGAAACTCCTCGAAGAAGACACGCCTAAATACGGATCTGTTGCAATAATAAATGGACGGATATAAAGGGACGTCCCTGGTTCAGTCGGAATCCATTCACGGTCCACAGTAATTAACTGCTTTAGCCCTTCTAATGCAAACTCCTCGTTAATCGCAGGAATACATAAACGTTCATTCGATGCATTCAACCGTTTGAAGTTGCTTTCTGGACGGAATAATAGCACCCTTTTATCAACTGTTACATACGCCTTTAATCCCTCAAATACCGTTTGACCGTAATGGAAAACCTTTGCCGCTGGGTCCAAGGAAATCGGTTGGTACGGGATAATGCGTGGATCATGCCAACCTTTTCCGTTTTTATAATCTATAATCAACATATGGTCTGTAAAAAATTGTCCAAAACCAAGCTTATCACTAGCAGGTTTCTCTTTTTTATAGGTTGTTAATTCTATTTTTATATCTTTCATCGTCATAGCCCCCATTATAGTTAAATGAATACTCCGAAAAGAATGAAGAATTATTAATTATTCTACTCAGCGTACTCCAATTCGTAAAATATATATTAACTATAGAAACTATGCGATAAAGTTATAGAAACTTAAAGTTTATGCGACTGAATATACTCTATGAACTCCCGTGTGGCAAAAGAAAGATATTTATTTTTTTTATAAACAAGTACTAATTCCCACTTGATCATTGGATCAGAAATGGAAATGGCACGCACCCTCTGATTATTAAACCGACTCACCATCGACCTTGGAATCAACGAAATTCCTAACTTTGTTGCGACCATTTCACCGATTAAATCCCACAGAGAACTTTTATAAGCAACGGTTGGTTCAAATCCCGACTGGATACATGCTTGTTCAACCACATCATGAAGGGCATAATCTTCTGTTAAAAGGATAAATGATTCATTTTTCAAATCGGATAAACGTACGGACTCTCTTTCAACCAGCCAATGCTCACTGTCTACGAGGACAACCAGTTCTTCAGTTAACAAAGGAATCGTTTCGAAAAGCTCAGAGTTCATCGGCAGTACTGTAATTCCTAAATCAATCTCCCCTTGTTCTACCTTACGCTTCAATTGTTTAGCACTGTATTCGACCATTTGGATGTCAATTTCTGGATACTTCCTCTTAAATCCAGCAAGTACATTAGGAAAAATCAATACACCTGTTGTAGGCATTAATCCTAACTTTATCGTTCCTTTTTTCACTTGAACCAGCTCATTAACAGAATCATATACATCTTCGACCGACTGCAGAATTTTTAAAGCTTGTTCATAAACGGTAACCCCTGCATCAGTAAGTTCAATTTTTCTCTCTGAACGATCTAACAATGTGACCTTTAATTCATCTTCAAGACTTTTTATCATCTTACTAATAGATGGCTGCGAAACAAGCAAAATTTGAGAGGCTTTTGTAAAATTCTTCTGTCTGGCCACTTCTACAAAATATTTAAGATGTTGAATATCCATTTTATAGACTCCTCCAATTGATCCAGGGGGGACAGGTCCCTTGACCCAGTTTTCTCCAATAAATAAAAATGCGAAGTCGGTTCTCACACTTCAAAAAATCATTTCAATAATAATAGCATGCACAGGTACGCAGGGACAGGCACCGCGACCCATTTTTTCTCAACTATACTGGGTCGCGGTGCCTGTCCCTCCGACCCACTCCGACCCGGCGGTGCCCCTTCGTCCCACATATGCTATAATTTGGAGGGTATTATAATAATAGAGGTGACCATTCTTGGCAATACATGTTGTACTATATCAACCAGATATTCCGTCTAATACGATAAATATTGCACGTACTTGTGCCGCTACGGATACAGCCTTGCATTTAATCCGACCGCTTGGCTTTTCAACAGATGAAAAAATGATCAAGCAGCTAGGTTTAGATTTCTGGCATACTGTAAACATCACGTATTATGACTCAATGGATGAATTTTTCGCAAAAAATCAAGGTGAGTTTTACTATATTGAGACGTTTGGTGAAAAAACACATTCAGCCTTTGATTTCAGTGATATGTCACAGGAACATTATTTTATGTTTGGAAAAGAAACAACGGGTTTACCAATGGATTTACTGGAAAATAATAAAGACCACTTTTTGAGAATCCCAATGAATGAACATGTTCGTTCACTGAACCTTTCGAATACAGCTGCAATATTGGTGTATGAGGCATTGCGCCAGCAAGGATATCCCAATTTAAAATAAAAAATCTTCCGTCTTGGAAGATTTTTTTATTTTTCAACCATTCATTATTTTATAAAAAAAATCTTGAAATAAATGTCATGAGTAAATATCGAGAACTACTCACTAAAAATCGGTTAGCAGTCACTTTTAAGAGGTTAAAAACACCTGTGAAAAATTAATTACACAAGTGTTGGACTTCATTCTTTGATTATTTGTTTTCTTTCTACCATCTGAGGCGGTTCTTCCATCCAGCCATTTTTGATCATGATTTTCGCTCCTTTATGAGCATATTCAAAAATATCCTTCATAAACACAGACATTTTTGCAGATAAGTCGTTTCTCATACTAAAGGCAGTCCCTAGTGAGTTTCCGCCCATAGAAAAGCTACACAAAAGGCTTGTGCAATACATCATCAATTTATCTGAAAATGGCGATACAGTTGAAGCGGTTACATTCCCCCCCGATGGTTCAGCAGATGGTACATCACTTTGTAAAAAGACCTCTCTTAATTCCTTTATTATTCCTTTGGCAAGTTCTGCCCCTTCGTTAAAAAACATTTTCACTTCACTTTTATTCGCACATTGAGCAAAACCAATAATCATCTGCATACCAGCAAAATTAGATTCAATGGCATGATGCAGATGTGCCACTTCTACTGTATTTAATGCTCGCTTTTCACCAAATGGATTTATACCTCCTAAATAACTGTTATCTTTTACAAACTCAACAGAATCAGGCATTGAAACATAAGGAGGTCGAACAAGCATCCCTTTTTCAAGCAGGTATTGTGTACAAAGATTGTAATAGTTTTGAGCAATTGCAGTCAGTTCTTTAAACATCATCACAATATCTTCACGATACGTCATCGTTATATTTAACGAATGCAATCCCATACTGATTTCTTTTAGCAGACGAATGAGCATGATGTCTAAACCGTTATCATATAACTTCGGCACACCTTTGTTTACATCATGGGAAGTAAACCCTACCGGTATGGCAGCACCTTCATTTTTAAAAATGTCGGTTATCTTGCTAACATAAAGGTCAAGTTCTTCATATAAATTTGTCATAATCTCTTTGGCTTTCTCGTCATCGGCTTTTTCAATAAAATATTCTAACATTCGTAAAAACATTGTTTTTTCTTGATAGGTAATCCATAACCCACCTAATTCGGTTGACGTAATGGCTGGTTTTTCAGGCATTCAGCGTTCCTCCCTAATAATTTCTAAGTTTAGGTTGAACCTAAATTGGCAGAATAATTCGGTGATTAATGAATAATGAAAGGAACGCCCAGCACCGTCCTACTAATGGATTTTTATGGTAAACTATTAAATAAGGGAGGGGAGATTCTGAATAAATATTTAAAAATTGCACTTGGTATTTTGAGTGTCATCTTATTAGGTATTGGCATACTTGTAGTTACTTTAATATTTGAAATGAAGCCTAATAAAGATGAAGAGGAAAAGATAAAGATTCAAGCTGAGCAATATTTACAAGATGAATTTAATGATAACTTCGAGATATATGACACTTTGTATGATAATATGGGGAACTTTGAATTTGAATATGCAGCTAAGGTAAGGGTTAAGAAAACGAATACCCAATTTTTAGTTTATTATGATGATGAAACACAACAAATGGTTGACACTTACGTTGCTGATAAATGGGCAGATGATTTAAAAACCGAATTGAGTCCATTTATTAAAGAGAACTTTGGGAAAAAAGCTGATTTCTTCGTTTTCTTTATCAATGAAAACATTGGGCAGGAATTGGGTATTGATCCCCTTCATCTTAGAAGCTATAAAGAGTTTGAGATTGCACCTACTATTCGTATCACAGTACCCCGAGAAAGAACCGAAGAGGATGAGAGAATCCTTAATGAGTTCATCTCTTATCTAAAAAGCGAAGATATATTGCGACATGGTTCGGTTATTATCGAATATATCGATGAAAATGGTGTCATTTTAGATGATGAATGGGGAAAAGAATTTTAATAGAAAAATAGGTCGTTTTAGTTTACAGAAAAGCCTGTTCATTCAATAAGTGGCGGTGCTGTGACGTTTCTCGCGTTTCAATATGAAACATCAGAAACGTCCCGCCGTTATCACGATCCGGATTAAACTTTGGGTCGCGGTGCCTGTCCCCGCGTCCCTTTTCCTAAGATATAGGGGAAATCATTTTTAATAAAAGAAGCTACAGGCGCTATGGTGATAATACTGATGATTGTATAGATTATTCCAAGCGAAATTTTGATTACTACTGATTCATTATCCAAAAACTTTTTAAATACCATATCTAATATACTAAACACAATACTTTGATGTAGCGCCAGGTAAATTAGAGAGTTTCTTCCTATATATTGAAAAACCGTATTCGTTCTGATGATCTTCTGCACAGCAATGAGGAAGGCCATAATGCCTGAAAATGCTGCAACGACAAACAAAACATAGTTTCCATATTGACTCTCGTACATATCTACCCTTTCACCAGAAAGCTGATAGTTAAGATATCCAGTCAGAATGTTTATGAAACAAAAGATCAGGAATACCTTCATATTTAAAAAATAGCTTACTTTCTCAGTGCTTTCTTTATACATATAACCTGCACCGAAAAAAAGAACAGCTATCAGAGCGGCATCAATATTCCATGGTAATGGTTCCTCCAAAAACTTACTACATACATAACCCATAAGTGACGAAATAATAAGTGCGATAATAACGAAAAGATTTGTTTTGAGCCTAGTTTTTATAAAATAAAACAAAAGCTCAGTTGTAAATAGACAGGTAAGGAACCAAAGTGCTCCAATATGAACCGTCCAGTCCGTATTTCTCTCCCCAATGATCGTCCCTAGTAATGGTTTAAACAAACTGCCGGAGTAATCGACATCACCAATTTTATACCTAAATAGAAACCAAACATATACGATAATGGAAAAAGAAAAATATGGGACTATCAGGGATTTAAATTTACTAGTAAAAAACTTAGAAAAACGTTGATACTTCGTTGGCGAAAACAGATAACCTGATAAGTAAAAAAATAAAGGCATATGAAAGGTATAAATAAAAGCTTTCAGATGCTTTGGAATGTGATCATGAGCAAATATCACTAACACCATACCAATTCCTTTACCCACATCCAACCATTCCAATCTACGCTTCACAAATAATCCCCCTTAATGACCAAACTAACGTAAACAAGTTAATAACTTTTATTATTACCTTTTCACAAGATAATCTTGCTTTATTTCTTTTCTAAAAATGAAGATATTCTGCGACATAGTTTCGTTGGTATTGAATATAGCGCTGAAAATGGGGGCTTTTTGATGATGAATGGGGAATTGAATTTTAATAGAAACAAAGGTCATTTTAGTTTACAGAAAAGTCTGTTATTATTTTACTTAGTAGGTTATATACCCCAATACATGGAGGTGCTGTTATGACGGGGACTATTGCTGTAATTATGGTATTTGGAATTCCAATCATCGCTATCATTACAACGCATTTACAAAAACAGTCAAAAATAAAAGCCACTATGGTGAAAGACCAACTGGAACTGGAAAAACTCAAACACAAAAACTATCTAATTGAAACGGAAAAAATGAAACTTGAGCTTGAAAAAATGATGCTGCAAAGTCCTAAAGATGAGGAAAAATTCATGTAATCGAAATTCAGCACTATAAGCTATAGGATGCAGGAGCTGAAAAAGCTGTCATTACGACAGCTTTTCTTGTTTAATCATAATGGGTGATCATTCAACTGAAACTCCATGACAGTTCTGCTATTCATCCATATCAAGCTTCAAATAGAAAATGAAGCAAGAGAACTGTCCCCGCGCTTCCTTAGCAACTCAACCAATCCTTCAAGCTTTTGTTTTCGTTCATTGCGGGCTTGGATGGCTTGATCAATGGTAACGGCGATGAAGCGGCATTTGGATAATGGTCTTGATTGGGCAATGAGGTCGAGATCGGGACTAATAACGGTGCCAATGGTGATAAATCCCCCGCCTGTTGTCGCATCGTTTTGTAAGACAATCAGTTCTTCCTCGTTCGTAAACAGCACAGCACCGATTGGGTAAGCGATATCGACTACATTGGAGAAACTATTTCCTGCGCCAAATGGGGGACGTTCAGAAAATGACACTTTTGGCCCTTTATAGCGATAGGCCACACGATTCGATTCTTGTGAAACCGTCCATTCGGAATTTAGAAATGTTTTTAAAGCCATATCATCCATAAGGTATCCCGTAATTCCTAATGTGACCCGCAGCTCTTGAAAATCGGGAAAATCCGGAATGTATTCAGACGGGATGGTTTTCCCCACCTGAAGCATGGCATCAGACAATGGTTCATTTATGTCGATGATATCTCCGGCCTGTAGCTTCCTACCTTGAAAGCCGCCAATCTGACTTAATTCATAAGTCGATTTGCTGCCCATCACATCTGGAACATTAATACCGCCTGCAATACATAAATAGCTTTTGACCCCCAGCCTGCATTCTTTTATTATTAAATAATCGCCTTCTTGGACTTGATGTGCTTCCCAGAAGGAAATGGGCTTGTTATTGAGATAAGCCTCCATTGGCGCGCCTGTTAACGCGATAATGGAATCTTTTTGAAACGTATACTCGCCGCCAATGAGCGTCATCTCAAGTGCAGCCAAGTGCTCGGGATTTCCAACAAGCAGATTGCCAATCATATAGGAGTACTTATCAGCAGCGCCTGATGGAGAAACACCAAGATGATACTGCCCATGCCTTCCCATATCCTGTACGGTTGTCCAAAGTCCAGGTTCCATAACTTCAATCATTTAGAAACCCTCCATCAACTCTTGAATATACCGTTTACCTTTTTCGATATATTCCAGTGGTGAAAAGATCATTTTCTTTATTTTAAACCGATACGCACCTGCTTCTACCTCACTCGTAATCTGATGGTACTGCGATTCATTGACTGCACGATACTTCCAAATATCCCCTGGACGAGCTAAAAAAGACGTTTCCTTTAAATCAGCTAATTGCCTTTTCGGATCAAAGACGGGTACAGCTGCCCTTCCAATCAATTGATAACTTCCCGGCCCGCTGACAGGGTAAATCACATTGAACGCACCACCAAGACCTATGCCTCTCTCGGGTGTTTCTGTCCTTGGACTATGATATTTAGGAGCCTTAAGAACCTCGCTTGGCTCCTGCCCAAGAGGAAAATGCCAGGCAGTTCCCGGCAGAAAGCCAACCATTGTAATGAAATAAGGCGTCCCTGAATGGTATTCGATGAATGCTTCCTTATCCGTAAAGTTGTTCACCTTCATCACAAAATCGAAATTAGATAACTCAGGCTCGGGATGGCGATTCCGAAAACGATAGGAACATTCCCGTGACACAGGGTCATCATACCATGCAGGAATTTCAATGATTCGAACAGAAACATGCAGCTTTCGCGGATCACTTTTCGTTAAATCAATCTCTTTTAAACAATCCAGCAAATCTCTTGCTGAAATCATATCTGGATTATACCTTACTAAATACGAGGAATTGGCCGAAACAATATCAATGATTCCCGACAGTTCTCTTCTCCTAAGCTCATTCGTGACAGCCAATGCTTTAAAATTACTCTCAATTCTCATATCACGTGAGATTTCACCATAAATATACTCATCCCCGCCAAAATGGAAGTGGGTTTCCGGTAGATTAAACATGAGGATTCACCCTTCTTTCAAGTTTCAGCTTTTTGATCCGTCTGCTGAGTGTTGCCGGACTCACTCCAAGCACTTTCGATAAATGGTCTGCTGTTGGATATTCCCGCATGCCTTTTTCAATTAATTGAGCTTCCACTTCTTCCACCGCATCCTTAAGCGGCATCAGTTCAAGGACAAATAGCGGCCGGTTCTTTACTTCCAATTCACCATATAGATAGTTAAGTACATGCTCCCGCTGAATCCATTCTCCTTCTGTCAGTAAAATTAAGCGCTCAACAATATTCTGCAGCTCCCTCACATTTCCCGGCCAGGAATATGTCTCCAACACCTCGATGGCCTCCGGTGTAAAGCTTTTTCTAATCTGGTACTTTTCGGTGAATTCCTCTAAGAAATAAATCGACAATGGCAGGATATCCTCTTTCCGGTCGCGTAGGGCCGGGATACGAAAAGGTATGACATACAAACGATAATAAAGATCCTCACGAAAGGTCCCTTGCATAACCATTTCCCGTAAATCACGGTTTGTCGCTGTTATGATCCGAACATTGACAGGAATCGGCCGCACCCCCCCGATTCTCGTAATCTCTTTTTCCTGCAGTACACGCAATAGTTTTACTTGCATATTAAGCGGCAGCTCGCCAATTTCATCTAGAAACAGCGTACCATTATTGGCAGCTTCAAATAATCCGGCTTTTCCCTTTTTATCAGCACCGGTAAATGAACCCTGCTCATAGCCGAAAAGCTCACTTTCAATCAGACTATCAGGAATCGCTCCACAGTTAATCCGGACGAAAGGCTGCTTCCTGCGGGGACTTGCCGCATGAATTTGCTGGGCAAATACCTCTTTTCCAACACCTGACTCTCCTTTCAATAAAACGGTGGATTGAAACTGCGCGACACGTCTGATTTCTTTCACCAATTGCTCCATTTTTTTGGAACGGTAGATAAGCCGCTTATCTTTATCTGTTATTTCAAAACGATTATGTAAAGAAAGGTCTGCTTCGTCCAGGGAATCTGCCTTAAGCGATGGGCTTCTAGGAGTGATATCCCGTGAAAGGACGACTACCTTTTCTAGCTTTCCTTCATAATAAACGGGGGTTGCCACCGACCAAAATCTGTCGCCCCCATCGGACTCTTGAATCGCTGTCACTTTTTTCTTCTGCTTCTGACATAGCTCAAAGACATTTGGTTGAAACACTTTCCTCGTAATAAATTCCGCAATATTCTTCCCAATAACCTCCTCAGCAGAATCGACCTTCCATAGATTTTGTAAAAATGAGCCTGCCACGCGAATGATGGTTCCACGGTTATCGATGACAAGAATCTGCTCTTGCGAAGAGGCATAAACGGCCTTTAAATCTGAATTTAAATTGCGGACAAAATCTAACTCTCGGACCGCCTCTTCAAACACCTCTTTTGCGAAAAAAACATGTACGAGCCCTGTGATTTGTCCATTCTCTTTCAGCGGATAGAAATTGCCGCTTATTTGTTTAAAATTAATAGAGGAATTTACGCTGAAAATGGACTCTCCTTCCATGACCTTTTCAATATCTTTGTCATTCGTCAGGAGAATCTTATAATTTCGATGCATTAAAAATGTACAGGAGATACCCAATATATTCTCTGCTGTTTCATTCATGAACTCAATTTGATAATCCACATTTGTTCTGACAATCCCAACGCCAGCACCATGTAATAGTAGATTGATATCTTTTAACCTTAACTCATTGATCGTATGCCGTGCCTCTTCAATAGAGGTGTAACCTACGATTTCTTCCTTTTCATTTACGCCAATGATTAAAGAGGCATTATGGTAAAATTCAATCGGAGAAGACTGCGGGACTTTCAAAATATCATTTCGATAGGTAATCAATTGCTCCATGTTCAAGGACTGGGCCAGCTGTTGGAGCAAAAGTTCCTTTGTATAATAACCAACAATTAATTCTTGATCCGTAACAAAGGCAATCTCTCCATGGTGAACAGAAAACTGTTGAACGAGATCACGAATCGTGCTATCAACACCAACAAAGACGGAAATCGGTTTTAAAAGATCCTTCCAAATAATCAACCTTTCCCCTCCTGTTCGAAGAAAAAACTCCATAACTCTATTATACTTCTTTCCATTTGGAAGGGAAAATAAAATACTGAAAATACAATATTTTCTGTCTATTATAGCTTTTTAGCCTCCTCATAGATTTCCGGTGTATCAATATCATATATAATACCACGGTCATCAACTGGAAAGCGGCGGCGGCAGGCTATTTTATTCATCATGGCCTTTCCTCCACGATCCCCTTGAAGCCGTTCAATGAAACTGCGATCTAAATGGCCAAAAAAAACAGGATGCCCTGTTATACCGTTATACTCAGGCTGGATAACAAAGCTTTCCTTGCAATCAGTAAGCATTTCCATACCTGCATGAAAAATGGATTGTACAGTTTGTTCGGCAAGGAAAGGCAGATCACCAAGAAAAACCATAACACCTGAACTCTGCTGATTAACAGAGACCATGCCTGTTTTTAATGATACGCCCTGCCCTTTTTCGTACTCTTCATTCATCACCCAACGAAAACGAGGATCACTTACTAAAATCGATTGTTTTATTTTCGCAGCCTCACAGCCAACGACGGTAATAATCTCCGCAAAGCCCTGTGAAATAGCCCTTTCAATGGCATGCTCTAATAGCGGGCGTCCTTGTAAAAAGAGTAATTGCTTTGGCTGACCCATTCGCGATGAGGTTCCCGCTGCCAAAATAATAGCGGAAATCTGCTGTCTTCCGTCCTTGTTACTCATACATGTTCCTTTTCCTTTACACCTGCCGGCTGATGTATCGTGTCAGACCCTTTCAAGAATCCACCTGTGTGACCGTTCTTTAACGCAATCATTTCCGCTAAAATACTCATCGCAATTTCCTCCGGTGTGACAGCACCAATATCCAACCCAATCGGACTGTGCATTCGTTTCAGCATTTCTGGAGCAAAGGTAACTCCTTCATCTTCCAACGCTTGTAACATTCGCATTCTCCTAGAACGCGGACCAAGTACACCTACATAGGCCGCAGGGGATGGAAGAACAAATTTCAACGTTTCCTGATCTTTTTCAATATGATGATTCATCACCACAATATAGGTTCTGCTGCTAATTTTTACTTTTTCAACAAATTCATCTGGTTTGGCTAGGATTTGATTGGTTCCGGGGAAACGCTCCTCATTATTATAAGCATCACGCTGATCGATGACGCTTGTGTTGAACCCTAACGAAACGGCATATTTGGCAACGGGAATGGCATCATGACCAGCACCGAAGATCAACAGTTCCACAGGGGGAATATACACATCGATAAACACATGGATCTCCTTTCCTTCCGGCATTGTAAATACCCGTGTCTCCGACTTCGGATTGGATTCAGTTAATTTTCTCCGCGCCAGTTCAGATACACGCAAATTCAGCTCTTCATCTTGTAAATCACCGATACATTTATACTCTTGTGAAATAAATAAACGGCAAGGTTCATTGTCTGCAAATGGTTGATTGATTGGTAGGATAGTAGCCAGAACACATTCCTGCTCTTCCTGCACACTAGCTAACCATGCCTCAAATGGTGATTGCTTCCCCATTTTTAACCCTCCTTTGAATTTTCCTTTATAGAGTTTACGGCCTAACAGGTTCGATAAAGATTTTAACCGTACCGGGGCAGCCCAGTCCAAGTCCCCAGACCACATCCTCACCAAGATCATATGTTTTCAAAACAGGGGTTCCTGTCTCTATCACGGACATTGCTACTTCAGCTACATCCGACTCAAGACAGCCGCCAGAAATCACTCCAGTTAAATTGGCATCCTCATCAATCAGCATTTTCGTCCCCTCTCTTCGATAGGCCGAACCCGAAACATTGACGATCGTTGCTAAAGCAGACCGTTTGCCCAGCATCTGTGTTTGGCGAATCGCCTCCAGCAATAATTCATGATCAGTCATTCTATGTCCTCCTTCTTTCTATTAGGAAAATAGGGGCTTCTTGTAAAAGATCCCCCCTATTAAATTACTATTTTTAAAATAGATTCTGTTATTATTCATTGTTGATTTTCGTGTAGGTATATAAATTCATAGGCGGAGAATTTCCGTCTAAATGTATATAGTGGAGACTTATTAGCAGATATAAGCGGAGATATTCCGATTAACTGCTCTAAATAAGACAAAATCCAAAGGTTTGGATAATATAAACGGAAAAACCCCCTTTATTCTTAGGAAAATATAGGTATTTCCAAATATTAACGGAATTTTTCCGTTTATTTTTCAAAGGAAATCAACATTCAGTTATAACAGAGCCTTATAATAAAACAGACTTCAACGCTCTTTCCGTATACACCTTACAAAGATTTTCTCTATACTCTGCTGAAGAGAATAAATCATGCGCCATTTCAACATTATCAGCAGCGTGTTGGGATGCTTCCTTAATCAATATTTCTGATAATGGCTGCCCTAAAAGTCTCTCTTCTACAGCCACTGCACGGTAGGCAACGTCCCCAACACCTGTGATCGAAACTTTTGCATAATCGATTACATTATTTTTATTCACACCGGCAATAACCGCGACACCGATAACCGGGTAACCGGATGCCGGATGGGAAAATTTTAAATAAGCGGATTTCGTGTGGGCCGGCGGAATTGCAAAGGAGATGGCCGTTAAGATGCTATTTTCAGGCAGCATCGTGATGAGCGGGCCGATCACAAAGCTTTCCATATCCATTGTTTCCAAGCCGTCTTCTTTTTGAATCATGATTTCAGACTCAAGGACATGGGCAGCGGCCGGTAAATCTGCGGCAGGATCGGCATGGGCAATATTCCCGCCAATCGTCCCCCGGCTTCGCACCTGTAAATCACCGATTTGACGGACCGTTTCCGCCAAGACAGGAATATGTTCTTTCACAATCGGATCATTGGCCACTTGGTAATGGGTGCTGAGCGCGCCGATTACGATACGATCCCCAACTTTACGAACACCCTTCAGCTCGTCAATCCGGCTAATATCAATTAACACTCCTGGCTCTGTTAAACGAAACTTCAAAAGCGGTACTAAGCTGTGACCTCCGGCAATGAGCTTTCCTTCCCCATTACACTGCTGTAATTGCGTAATCGCCTCATCAATTGAATGTACGCGGACATAATCAAATTTAGAAGGTATCAACTTACATGCCCTCACTTTCCGAAATGGCACGCCATACTTTTTCAGGTGTAAGCGGCATTTCAATGTCTTTTATCCCATATGGCTCTAATGCATCCATAACAGCATTCATGATGGCAGGTGTGGATGCCGTCGTTCCAGTCTCACCGACACCTTTGGCCCCAAGCGGGTTAACAGGGGATATTGTTTCGGTAAAGGCTGTTTCAAATGTAGGGAAAAAGCGTGCCTTTGGCATGGCGTAATCCATGAATGTACCTGTTAGGTTCTGGCCATCCTTGCTATAAACAATTCCTTCCCATAAGGCTTGACCGATTCCCTGGGCTAGACCGCCATGCACCTGGCCTTCAGCTGTCAGCGGGTTGATGACACGTCCTACATCATCGACTGCCACATAACGCTTCAGTTCAATTTGCCCTGTTTCTTTATCCACTTCTACAACGGCAATATGTGTTCCAAATGGATACACAAAGTTTTCCGGATCGAAAAACGAGGAGGCTTCAAGGGATGGTTCTAACCCTTCAGGAAGATTCCATGCCATATTCGCTGATTTGGCAATCTCCTTGAAGGTCCGTTGAAAGTCTGGGGATCCTTTAACAGAGAAAACCCCATTTTCAAATACAATTTCCTCAACAGATGCCTCAAGTTCATGTGCAGCAATTTTCTTAGCCTTTTCTATGACCCGGTCTGCCGCAATCGCCACAGAGGAGCCTCCTACAGCTACCGAACGGGAACCATATGTCCCCCAGCCCATTGAAACAGACTTTGTATCACTAAAAACGAGTTCGATATCATCAAGCGGGATACCCAGTTTTTCAGAAACAATTTGCCCGAATGTCGTGGCATGTCCCTGTCCATGTGGCGAAGTGCCGCAATAAACAGTAACACTTCCACGAGGATGAACACGAACGGTGGCATTCTCCCATATACCGCCTTGGAAACCGATGCCGCCTGCTACCTTTGACGGTCCAAACCCGCATAATTCCACATACGTGGAAAAACCAATACCAACTAATTTTCCTTGCTTTCTTAATTCTTTTTGTTCTTCTCTAAACTTTTGGTAATCAACGATTTCCAATGCCTTCTCTAGCGGCTTTTCATAGTCCCCGCTGTCATATACAAGACCTTGTGCGTTTGTAAAAGGAAACTCCTCTCTTTTGGCCATATTTCTCCGTCGGATTTCCACAGGGTCCATCCCGATTTCTTTTGCGAATAAATCAATCGCCCGTTCAATCTGGTAGGTGGATTCCGGCTTTCCAGCACCGCGATATGCATCAGTTGGTGTTGTATTGGTGTAAACCCCAAACGTTTCACACATCGCATAGGGAATTTTATAAATACCGGTAATCATTAACCCAAAGTCGATCGTTGAGACACCTGGTCCCATTGTTGATAGGAAGGCCCCGACATTATGGGTGTTGGTCACGCGAAGGGCCGTTAACGTGCCATCTTTTTGCCCGTAAAGTTCAACATCAATCACTTCATCGCGGCCAAAGTTAGCAGCCGTAAAATGTTCACTGCGCTCCTCAATCCATTTCACTGGACGGCATAGGTCGCGGGCAGCATAGCCGACAAGCGCTTCGTCAGGGTAGACACCGATTTTCCCACCAAAGCCGCCGCCTATGTCAGGAGCGATGACCCTTAATTTAGCCTCTGAAATATCCAGTATTTCTGATAAAACCATCCGGTGAATATGCGGATTTTGCGAGGTGCACCAAAGGGTTAGTTCACCGCTTCCCGGATTGTACTGACCAATGGCCGCACGGGTTTCAATCGGACTAGGGGCAACCCTTTGGATGTAAAAGCTTTGCTTAACCGATACCTCAGCCTTTTCGCAAACCTCTTCAGGCACGGCACCTGCCATCCAATGAAACGCAAGATTATTCTCGATCTCATCATGGACAAGGGGAGCATTTGCCTTCATCGATTCCTTTTGACCTATGGCAGGGTCAAGCGTTTCATATTCCACATCGATTAAATACATCGCATCTCTGACGGTATAACGATCTTCCGCGATCACAAGGGCCACACCGTCCCCTACATAGCGGACACGCTCAATCGCCAGCGGATATTGCGGTCCTTCTTTTAAATCACAGCCTGGAACATACCATGAAGTAGGAACAGGACCAATTTTTCCTTCCAGATCCTTTCCGGTATAGACCGCGACAACACCAGGTAGCTTTAAGGCTTCTTCGATATTGATTTTTTTGATGACCGCATGTGCATGCGGGCTTCGCAGCACAGCAGCATGCAGCATGCCAGGGAGTTGAATATCATCTGAAAAATTCCCATTTCCCGTAATCAGCTTCGGATCTTCTTTTCGCTTTAAGCGGGCACCAACAACCTTTGTCATGATGGGCGCTCCTCCCCTACTAATTGAACTTTCGTTTCAGCCTCACTCATAAGCTGTGCCGCATGTTTCACAGCATCGACAATAAATTGGTAGCCGGTACAACGGCAAATAACCCCTTCAAGTCCTTCACGAATGTCTTCATCACTAGGATTAGGATTTTGCTGTAATAGACCAACCGCTGCCATCATCACACCAGGAGTACAATAGCCGCATTGCAGTCCATGCTTTTCCCAGAAGCTTTGCTGGATTGGATGTAAATTCCCCACTTGTCCAAGACCTTCTACTGTTGTTATCTCGGAACCATCCGCTTGAACGGCCAATAATGTACAGGATTTCACCACCTGTCCATCAACCATGACGGTACAGGCCCCACACTGACTTGTGTCACAGCCAATATGCGTACCTTTCAAGTTCAGCTCATCACGGATAAAGTGTGCCAAGAGGGTTCTTGGCTCCACATGTACACTTCTTTCTTTTCCGTTGATTTTCACCGTTACATTCACTTTTTCAATTTCCAATCATTGCACCTCCTAAATGATTTCGTGATTGGATTACACAATCTGCTTTGCCTCTTCATCAATTTCCTTGAAAAATTGTCCAAGCACGACTTTTGCTACACCACTCATGACTCTCTGTCCAACAGATGCGAGAACCCCCGTTAACTTTACTTCTGCACTACATTGAAGACGAGTACCTTCCTCTGTTTCTTCAAAAACCATTTTGGCATCTGCATCAATCTCACCTGGTTTGCCCTTGCCCCGTACCAGTAAACGATAGGATTCAGGTTCATCTCGGTCCACTTGCCGGACATCACTTGTAAACAATCCCTTAACAGGTCCAATGCTGATACCAAGCTCTGACGTAAAAACATCTTCCTGCACTTCTTCAAACGACTTACAGCCTGGTAACGCCCTTTGCAACACCTCCTTATTTTGAATCGTTTTCCATAACACGTCCCTTGGAATCCCTTTAAAGGTATAGGTATGTTCAATGTTCAATACTTTCGCTCCTTTGGTGTTGTTTTTAAAATATTCAAATATTTCTTTGCGGATGTTCTCCCATTTATAGGATTTTTTTATAGGATTGTATGAATGGGGGCCACTTCGATGTTGTTTTCTTTTAATGCTTCAACGATTTTCTTTGCTAACTTTGGTGCGCCTGGTGTATCTCCGTGGATACAAATCGTATCCGCTTTAATCGCTGCATCTTTGCCATCGTACGTCAGGACGCGCTCTTCTTTCACCATCCGTACCACACGCTGGGCCATGGCATCATAATCTGTAATCTCTGACCCTTTTCGTGTCAGGATAATCGAGCCTGTTTCTGTATGCTCACGATCGGAATACGCCTCTCTTGCAAAAGGTACACCCATTTTGATGGCTTCTTCTATTACTTCGGATTGATTCATAGCAAAAATAATCATCTCCGGATCAATTCTATGCATGGTTTCTAAGATGGCTCTTGCCAATTCCTTATCTTCGCCTGCTTTCATATATAAAGCCCCATGCGGTTTACAATGTTGAATTCTAACCTTTTCTGCAGCGCAAAACTCTCGTAATGCCCCGACTTGATAGAGGATATAATCTTTAACTTCTGATGGCGTACAGGTCATATAGCGCCGGCCAAAACCTAAAAGATCAGGAAATCCGGGGTGCGCACCGATTCCTACACCATATTTTTTCGCCAGTTCCACCGTTCTTCTCATGACATGCGGGTCACCCGCGTGGAAGCCGCAGGCAATATTGGCTGAAGTAATATAAGGCATAATCTCTTCGTCATTGCCCATTTGATAAAGACCAAAGCTTTCTCCCATATCACAGTTCAAATCTACTTTATACATCCTTTCACCTCTCCCTAATCAAACAAGCATTTGTTGGCATGATCATGGTAAACCTTAATTTTTCAGTAAGGTCCCTTGGTTTTGTGTAAGAAATTGCGTGGTATAATCTCCGCCAATAAATTGGTCGTTCTTCATGATTTTTACAAGGAGTGGCTGATTGGTCTTGATGCCTTGAACGTTCATTCCTTCAAGCGTTTTTCTCATCTTCTCAATGGCATGATCGCGATTGAGGCCATGAACGATGATTTTTCCAATCATCGGATCATAGAACGGGGTTACCTTGCTGCCGCTTTGAAAGCCGAAATCATATCGGGCCTCCTCTGGCAATTCCATTGTGGTAATCACCCCCGGGCTGGGGAAGAAGGTAACAGGATCCTCTGCATAAAGTCGGCACTCAATCGCATGGCCGGCTTTCGTGATCTCTTCCTGTTTAAATGGGATTGCTTCTTTTGCCGCAATCTTCAACTGCAGTTCCACTAAATCGAGCCCTGTTATTTCTTCGGTTACTGGGTGTTCTACCTGCAGACGGGTATTCATTTCGAGAAAATAGAAATCCTTTTGTTCGTTAAAAATAAATTCCATCGTACCGACATTCCTATATCCGATTTGCTTCACACCACGAACCGCTGCTTCCAACAGCCGCTGTCTAAGCTCCTCGTCCAAAAATGGCGACGGGCTTTCTTCAATAACCTTTTGGTTTCGCCGTTGAATCGAGCATTCCCGCTCATATAGATGGAGCACATTCCCATGCGCATCAGCAATGACTTGGACTTCAATATGACGCGGCTCGGAAATCCATTTTTCGAGAAACACCGTGCCATCATTGAAATAAGAGCTGGCTGTCTGTCTTGTCGTATCAAAAACCTTGATTAACTCATCCTCGTTCTGCACAAGCTGCATCCCGATCCCACCGCCGCCGGCACTTGCTTTTAACATGAGCGGATAGCCGAGATCGTCTGCAATCTTGATTGCTTCCTCGATGGAATCAATACTTTGATCCGTTCCCGGCACAACCGGAACCCCCGCTTTTTGCATTTGAATCCGGGATTCCAGCTTACTACCCATCAGACGAATCGTTTCAGCGGAAGGGCCAATAAAAACAATATTCTCCTCTTCACAACGCCTAACAAACTCAGGATTCTCCGAAAGAAAACCATAACCTGGATGAATGGCATCGGCATTTGTTTCCTTCGCTGCCTGAATCACTTTTTCCATATTCAAATAGCTTTTTTTCGCTTGGGACGGTCCAATACATACGGCCTCCGTTGCCTCGCTGACATGCAGCGACTCAGCATCTGCCTCAGAATAAACCGCGACTGTTTTAATCCCGATTCTATGACAAGTACGGATAATTCTTCTGGCAATTTCGCCTCTATTTGCAATCAGTACTTTTTTAAAATAGGCCACCCGTGTTCCCCCTCCTTTTTGCTAAAAGATTCTTCTATAAAATCGCTTTATTGTTCAATAATGACTGCGATTTCCTGTCCAGCATCAAGAAGCTCTTCATTCTCAACAAAGTATTGGGAAAGGATGCCTTCATTCTCTGCTTTTATCTCGTAAAAGCTTTTCATTACTTCAACAAGTCCGATGACATCGCCGACTTTGACATAGCCGCCTTCTTTTACATATTCCTCTTTATCTGGTGCTGGCTTACGATAAAACACGCCAGGAATGGGTGAGATTACTGGGTTTTGATTAGCCATTTTGAAATCCTCCTACTTGTCCTAGTACTTGCTCTTTTATTTGGTTGATTCTGTTCTGGTACTCTTTCCGAATGTTAAGGGCTTCATGAATATCAACCGCAACAAAGCGGACTTTCTCATTTGTTTTGATTTGTGCCATTTTATCTAAATCGGTGCTGATAATCGTACAAATGGTAGCATACCCGCCTCCTGTTACCGCGTCATTTAATAAGGCAATCGGTTCAACACCATCTGGAACTTGAATCGACCCAATCGGATAGCCTAAATCCACCACATTGGAAGGGTTACTTCCGGCGCCAAATGGCTGTTCACGCTCGACAAAGTTCAAGCGCTCCCCTTTAAAACGATAGCCCACCCGATTGGCCTCAGGTGTAACGGTCCAATCAATTGAAAAGAACATCTCTTTGCTCTCCTCTGTTAATCGATAACTGCACAACCCAACAACCACCCGAACTTCATGCTGCTTTGAAAAGGTCGGTATGAGGTCATCACTAATTCGTGTTCCCTCCGCGATCGTCCTTTCGTAGTCATCGCCAATTTTCAGCACATCACCTGCTTGAAGGGCACGACCTTCATAGCCGCCGATCCCGCATAATGTGTAGGTGGCGCGTGAATCCATCACAAGCGGCACGTCAATTCCCCCGGCAACGGCTAAGTATACGCGGGCCCCTTGTTTGATAAAATCGAATGACAGGACGTCGCCTGCTTCCACTTGCAGCGTTTCCCACATGGCGGCCGGCTGGTCGTTGATTTTCGGCTGCATCACTCCACCTGTAACAGCAATCACCGTATCTTGTTGGAACTCTAGCACCGGACCCATATAAGTAATCTCGAGAACCGCAGCCTTTTCATTGTTACCAACTAATAGATTACTAGCTATATAGGAATACTTATCCATTACACCCGATGGGGGCATCCCTACCTCGTAATAGCCAATTCTCCCAAAATCCTGTACGGTTGTTTGAAGACCAGGACTGACGACATTAATCATGCATACAACCTCCCTAATACAGACTCTGAAAACGCTTTTGGATTTTCAAGCACTTCATGCGGTTTGAACGTAATTTCCTTTGTTAAATAGCGGAATTCACCGCTTCCTACCTGTTTACGAATATCTTCGTATTCCTCCATCGTAATGCTGCGGTAGCGGAACACATCTCCTTGTCTTGGGAAGGTCATCGATTCTTTGAAATCATATAACCGCTGTTCTTTTTCAAAAATAGGTGCAGCCGCCGTCCCAAACAGCTGGTAACCGCCTGCCCCTTGTACCGGGTAAATCACGGCAAACGCCCCGCCAAAGCCAAAAGCCCGCTCCGGTGTAAATGTTCTCGGACGTACATATTTTGGCGCTTCTATTTGCTGTTCGTTCGGTACCATTTGATAGCACCATGGCAGCCCAGGTACAAATCCAATCATTGAAACAAGATAAGGGCTGTCAGTAATCGCCTTAATCAGTTCCTCCTTTGAGTTGAAACCGTTCGTGCGCGCCACATACTCAAGGTCTGTCGATGAGGGGTCCTGGTGTCGATCCCGGAAGCGCATTAATGCCTCATGTGTCCAAGGGTCTTCAAATAAGACCGGTACATCAACAGCCCGGGCAGTGATTTCAAAGTTCTCCAGCGAAACCTCCTGCTCAAGCTCTTTCAATTTTGCAATTAATATATCAGGCTGTATCATGTCAGGATTAAAACGAACCATATACGATGCATTAGAAGGACAAATATCTAAAATTCCTGGTATTTTCTCCTCTCTTAACGTCCTCGTGATCGCCATCGCCTGAAAGTTCACTTCCAAACTCATTGCCTCAGACAATTCCACAAAAATAAACTCGTCACCGCCATATTCATAACGACTCAACAAACGTCACCTCGCCATAAGTTAGTTAACACTAACAACATTGTTGCAAGTATCATGCCAACTTGGTTTTTGGTTTATTTTTCAGATTATTCATACACTTTTAGAGTTAGCTAGTCTCCTAATCTTTCAGAATTGAAATTGTGTCTTTCATTTTTGAAAGATTAAGG
Organism: Niallia oryzisoli; assembly: GCF_036670025.1. Lineage (NCBI taxonomy): Bacteria > Bacillati > Bacillota > Bacilli > Caryophanales > Bacillaceae > Niallia > Niallia oryzisoli. The sequence continues at coordinate 5,743,988 of NZ_CP137640.1, forward strand.
AAGCATGGGGTGGTTTGAGATTGCTGAAAAAGGTTAAGCTACCGGGTTACGTAGGGACAGGTACCGTGACCCAGTTTTCTCAACCATACCATTCCGGGTCACGGTGCCTGTCCCTGGGTTCCAAGGTGCAACTTTTCAGTCCCTCAATTTTACATTTTCAATAATCAAGCAGATAATATAGATAGATCATTATAATGAAGAAAGGTGAAATACTTTGTCTGATGAGAATAAATATAACGGATACGACACATCGATTGTTTACAACTACACAGATTATCCCGATAAACAAGCAGGACGTTGTGACAACTGCGGTCATTCTAATTTCAAAAGTACGGCGAAGGATTATAAGTTCATACGAGAATGCCGGAATTGTGGAATGAAAAAGTCCATTTAGCGGTAACACAAACATTGGAGCGGGTCCGTAAGACTTTCATGTTAAGCAGGCTAAAAGAAATATAAAATTTGAATTTTTATTTTAACCTTTCAAATTTCATTTTGACTAGCTATGATGTATTTAACAAATCAAAATAAAGGCGGTTTTGGATTATTTTTAACCTTAGGTGGGTTGTTTTAACTTGAAAGATTTTGACTCATCTATTAGGAGAATACATGAAAACGCAGGAGCAGTTCTGGTGTATCACCATCAGAACTGCTCCTGCGTTTCCCTTACAGTTAACAAATAATCAATGAATTCCCTAACTGCACCCTCTCCACCGTTTCTTTTACAAACAAAATCAGCAATGTTTATAACCGAATGGACTGCATCTGCCGGACATCCTATCAATCCACATAGCTTCATGGATTCGATGTCATTCTCATCATCACCAATATAGGCGAGTTCTTTAAGATCATATTCATATTTATCTGCTATTTGTCTTAATATCTTAACCTTATCTTTTATACCTTGATGAACCTCAGTAATTCCTAGCTCTTTTGCTCTCTTTTCTACTATTCCCGATATACGACCTGTAATAATGACAGGAACAATATGTTGAGTTTGAAGTTTAACAATTCCTAACCCATCTTTTACGTTAAAAGCTTTCATCAATTCTCCTTGAGAACCGATATATATTTTTCCGTCTGTAAGTGTTCCATCGACATCTAAGACTAGCATTTTTATATTCATAACCATACCCCTGCATTAAAATATTAAGTAACTAAATTCTCCGACTACCATTCTATTATAAGGAATGGATTGGTTCTCGTCTCGGTCTATTTGAAACTACTAATTGATTTAAAATTTAATCAAACATTTGTTTAAATTAACCAGCAAAACAAATTGGGTCGCGGTGCCTGTCCCCGTGTTCCTGCGCAAATTTCGACAAATTCCAAGTCGTTCCTGTGACTTTATTTGAAATAACATAAAGGTTTAGATATACTTAGTTTATAATGCCGATGCAGTCATGAATGAACCAACAGCTAAAATTAATCAAGTGATTCGAATTACGAGACCCTCACTTAAGACCACCTTTAGTGGAGCTCTTGATAAAAATTCCATTGTTTTTATTTCCTCTTTGCGATTAAGTATGATCACGATCATTGCTGCTATTATAGCCTATGAATTTGAAATAGTACGCTCCTATTGGGTACCTTTATCTTGTGTAGCCGTTATGTCTGGCTCTACTCTTGTGGCTACTTATCATCGTCCGATTCAAAGAGGAATTGGTACAGTCCTGGGATCTTAATTGCTAGTTTTATACTCGCCATGCAGCCATCTGGATACATAATAGTCCTTTATATTTTACTTTTGACCATGATTACAGAGCTTTTTATTGTGAAAAATTATGTATTAGCTGCATTGTTCTTTACACCAAATGCTTTACTTATGGCGGAAAGCACAACTCAAGGAAGCTATACCTTTCGCCATGCCTTTGCGATTATTTCTCATAAAAGTAAGGTAGATATTTATCAAATAATGCGTTCACTAGGACATGAAAAAATTGAAACGACTATGATCTATTTGGAAAAGATTTTTGAAAAAGAACGACATGCAATTCACGGTTGGAATCCTGAAGTATTTGGGGAGTATATAATAGAAGAAACAAGAAAATCAATAATTCACTCTTTAAACTGAAGTTTTGAAAAAAAAGTGAATTAAATTGAAGTTGCAAACTTCGAAAAAAAAGTGCAAAAAGAGTATGTTTTGAAAAAAGGGTTGTTCGGAAACTAACGGGGCGTTTTTGGAATTTCATTTATTTACTATTTACCTATTATTTCCGGCTCTGTTTTCACTTATTAGTCCTACTCTTCAAACTTAAATAGATGAATTGGTTTTCGTGCTAACTGGCTGAAGCCGACCGAGAACTCATACCAAATAGGGACCCTCCTATCTGTCTCGGTCAAACCAACAGTATAGCACGGAAAACAAGCCTCCTTGTATAGCGCTCTTCCTTTTGTTGCCTCCCTTCCAAGCTTAACCAAATAGGCATCACCAAAACCTCCACTATTTCTTCTTTTTAACCGGTGGATTCTGCGCTATAGCTACCTGTTTTTTCGTTTCTAGCATGTCCTACATAACCTCGATTAGTTGCTGATCTCTCTTATTCAATGACTTTTCTATATAGCGCTACTGCACTTCTAATTTGGCAAGCAATTGCTGGTTAAACGCTAATTGTTGCGACTTAAATTGTGAAACTACTGAATTTTAACAAAATGCTACTTTATGCTGTTAATCCAACAGTTAGTGGATACAATTCACTCGATTTTGGGATAACGTCACATATCCATCAAGCTACAGGCTTCCCCAAAAATGAAAAAACGTTATTCTTTCAGTAAAATACTCGAAAAGGATCACGTTTTTTCATGGTTCTCTCGGTTTCTGAAGAATTACATCTATTCTCACAAGAATTACAACGTTTTCTATCTCCAACCGTCCTGAAAGAAATCACCAAACAAGTGGCTTTGTACAACGATCTAGTAAGTATCAAGCAAACGGACTCATTGCCTTTTGCGTATGGGTTAGTCAGTGTCTTCGATTTGATCAAGACAAGCTTGTACCCTCCTCTCCAAATCATGAAACTGCTCATTAATTCGACTAAATACACTTTCCTATTTATCTCGAACTTAACCAAAATGATAAAGGAAACCAACCTTCCTTTTTTATTGCATCGGTCATCGTTTGTAGGACCACATACTTTTCGTCACGCATTTGCGATTATCTCACATTTAAGCAAGGTAGATGTTTATCAAAATATGCGCTCAACAGGGCATGAGAAAATTGGGACAACCATGATCTATTTAGAGAAAACCTTTGAAAAGGAACGACATGCAATTCAGGCTTGGAAACCTGATGTTTTTGGGTAGTATATTTAAATAGAAGGAACTCGGAAAGACTATAAGATATAAATACTAGCTAGAGACCTGGAGCAAAAGGAATCTAGCTGGTTAAAATGCAGTACAATTTTAGTACTAATTCGACTACTGATTCAATTGCTAATTGCACTACTGATTGTAATTTTGTACTTCAAAACCCAACCCGTTATCCTTCTATGGAGTTTTTATATTTTTCAGGAAACTACTAACTCTTTTTCTTTAACGATTGGAATGACCTTCTCTCCAAACGCTCTTAGGTCTTCTTCATAGTGAAGAAACCCTGTCAGTACAATGTCAACACCAATTTTTTTAAGTTCAATGATGCGGTCCGCCACTTGCTCGGCTGTTCCAATTAATCCTGTTTTAAAGCCATCATTATATTGGACAAGATCTTCAAAAGTGGATTCTGCCCACATTCCTTTTCCTTCAGGCGAGGATGCCCCTGCTGCTTGGACAGCACTTCTAAATCCTTCTACTGCATCACTATCCGCATTTTCGACTATATCACGTAATACTCTTTTGGCCTCTTCTTCTGTATCACGGACAATGACGAAACCATTTACGCCAAATTGAATGTCCCCTTTTCCATTCACCTTTCTTAAAGCTCTTACTTCCTCTATTTGTTCCTTAATTTTTTCAAGAGAGCCACCATTCATAAAATAGACATCTGAAACGCGTCCAGCCATTTCTTTAGCTGCTTTGGAATTGCCTCCTTGAAAGATTTTTGGCGGATTAATCGGTTTTGGTTTTAATGGTGCGTTGTTTAACCGGTAAAAATCGCCTCGATAATTTGCCTCTTCTTCTGTCCACATTTCCTTAAGAACTTCGATAAATTCTTCGGAACGTCGATAACGTTCGTTGTGGTCCAACCATGGTTCTCCATAGCCATGGAATTCACCTTTAAACCAGCCACTTACAATATTAACAGATGCACGCCCGTTACTAATATGGTCAATGGTCGAGATGATTTTCGCCATTACACCTGGATGCCATAGACCAGGCAGCACGGCTGTAATAATGTTCAATTTTTTTGTCACAGCAGCAAGTGCAGAAGCAAGTGCAGCTGCTTCTAATTGATTTTCTGCACCATAGCTTGCAAAAAAACGTGTTTGTAATAGAACATAATCAAATCCAATTTCTTCAGCAATTTGTGCATAGCGTTTATTATCTTCAAAGGTCCAGCCTGTTTTTTGTGGTAAACGAGAAACGACTAGACCGCCACTAACGTTTGGTGCCCAATAAGCAAATTGTAAACTCATGAAATTTCCTCCTTTATATTAGAAAAATGATATTATAGAAAAAGAGGCTCAAATCAGAATCCTACATGAAAGGAATCGACTTGAGCCTCTGGTAGTCCAGTCGGCTATTGTAGAAAAAGTACTTTCTTTTTAAATAATATTAAACCTATCGATTAAGGTTGTTTTAAAAATATAGTTTAGCATATTAAAAGAAAGATTCTCTCTCCTCTAGAAAGTGAATGAAACAGAATAAGTGCATTCTGTGTCCAATTAGAAACTAGGATTTATAAAAAAAATCAAAAACCTCTAGTTTTCTAGTCGGTTCTTCTATTATTATTATTATTTAACAACTGCCGGTTTTATATCACCACCGAACGGACTTAAGAAGGTTCGTTGATTTGAAGTATCCTTTTGTTGTAATGGCAGTTTAGGGAATAACAATTCTGCTGTTGTATAGGCTTCCTCTAAATGAGGGTAGCCTGATAAAATAAAGGTCTCAATGCCTAAATCCGCGTATTCTTTCATCCTTGCAACAACCGTATCGGGATCTCCTACAAGAGCCGTACCTGCACCTGTTCGCACTAAACCTACACCCGCCCATAGATTTGGACTTACTTCTAATCGTGCACGGTCGCCTTCATGCAGGCTCGTCATTAAGCGTTGACCTTCTGAATCCATCCGCTTAAATACTTTTTGCGCTTGGGCAATTGTTTCGTCATCCACATGTTCAATGAGCTTATTAGCCGCTTCCCATGCTTCCTCTTCTGTTGGACGGACAATGATATGCAGTCGTATCCCGAATTTTAAAGTTCTTCCTTGAGCTGCAGCAAGCTCACGCATTTTATTGATTTTTTTCTCCACTTGAGCTGGCGGCTCACCCCATGTTAAATAGACATCAACGTGCTCTGCAGCCACATCTAAGGCAGCTGGTGAAGAGCCTCCAAAGTATAGTGGCGGATATGGTTTTTGAACCGTGGGGTATGGTAATTGTCCCCCTTCAATTTGTAGATATTCTCCTTTTACATCGACTTCTTCTTCTGTAAATAATTGACGCCAAATCTTTAAAAACTCATCGGTTAACTCATAGCGTTCATCGTGATCTAAAAAGACGCCTTCTCCTGCCATTTCTACTGGATCTCCCCCCGCTACCACATTAATCAACAAACGGCCATCCGAAAATCGATCCAATGTGGCAGACATACGTGCTGCAAAGCTTGGTGACATTAACCCTGGGCGTACGGCAACTAGATACTTTAATTTTTTGGTTACCGGTACAAGTGTAGAAGCGACAATAAATCCTTCTTCGCAAGTTTTCCCCGTTGGAATTAACACACCACTATAACCTAAATCATCGACAGCTGTGGCAATTTGCTTGCAATAGTCATACGTTGCAGGACGCGAACCCTCACTCTTATTTAATTGGCGAAAATCACCGTTTGTAGGAATGAACCAAAAAATTTCCATTTATATACCACCCTCTCTATCTATCATTCTATCTTAATTAACAAGTGTTTTATTTTATCGTTTCTTCCCTTGGCAGCTTATTTAATAAATTGTTCAAAGCTGCTTTTAGTCTTTGTTCGATTTCTGGGTCAGCAAAAGCAAGCTGCTCCTTGTAACTAACTTGTGAATCAACCATATAGACTCCATTAACGATTTCCTGACTGCCTAATACTGAAAACACTGGATTAAAGGCATACTCTATTGATAAAAGATGGGAAAAGGTTCCACCTGTTACAACCGGGAGAACGACTTTATTCACAAGTCCTTTTTCTGGAATTAAATCCAAAAATGCTTTTAACACGCCTGGATAGCTCGCCTTGTAGACCGGACTTACAACAATGACTCCTTGAGCCTGTTGTATTAGTGATTGAGCCTTCTTAATCTCCGAACTATTGAAGTTAGCAAATAATAAGTCTTCTGCTGGTAAATCACGAATATGAATAGTATTTACTCGCTTCCCTTCCGTAACTAAAATATTTTCTAAATAGCTAGAAATAGCAGAACTTCTAGAGGGTTGAGACGGACTACCAGAAATAATAACGATATTTGACATGTTTCTTGTCTCCTTTTCTTTGTTCTATTTCATTCATTTATTTATTGATTTTAAGAATAAGGTGTAATCTCAGGCAACTGATCATTTAGAGCCCAGTTTCCAAGATCCCGAATTTTATATTCAATTGGATCATGCAGGGTATGAGTTCTTACATTACGCCAAAAACGATCGAACCCATACCGTTCTGAAGTAGCCCTTGCTCCCATCACCTCAAACATTCGATTTGTTACCTCTAATGCTGTTTGGGTAACGGAAACCTTTGCTGTGGCAATCTTTATCCCACATTCTCCTCGCTCCTGTTCTGTTACTGACCTCTCTTTTTCCCATGCTTCTTGTAAAGCATCTACCGCTTGTTGAGCTAATGCTTCAGAGGCCTTTAACTGAACGAATAGATCTCCATATTGGCGAATATTATAAGGATCACGCTTGGCTTCATCTATTCCGGAAGTCAACCAAGGACGAGAAACATTTTTTGTATAACTCTTAGCTTCTTCGAATGCTCCTTCCGCCACACCAAGGAGAACATGAACTAAAATCGTTTGCGCAATATGTGTCCGTAAAGTAGGAAACAGATTTTCTCGCTGTTGTTCGTAAAAATCCAGCACCTCCTCTTTTTCTAGCAGCACATCATTAAAAAGGACGGATCCACTGTCTGTTTGACGCTGACCAAAGCTATCCCAATCACCATTTATCACTATTCCTGTTCGTTTAGTTGGAATAACAGCAATAACAGGTCTATTATGTTCTGGATTTTTGGCTGAAATAAGCAGTTGATCTGAATCTGTAGCGCCGGAACAAAAGGATTTCTTCCCATTCAATCGAAACGAAGTACCTTCTTGCTTGACTATTAAATTTTCATCTCGAGGATTAAAGGCATTGCCCCAAAACCAATCATTTTCAGTAGTTTCCCGATAAAGCTTTTCTTTTTGCTGTTCTGACCCGTATAGATGAACAGAGGTCAAGCACAAAAAGTGGTAACCGAATAAATGAGCCATCGAGCCATCGATTTTTGCCAATTCACGGATTATGAGAAAAATCGTTTTCCAATTCTCACCATGTCCCCCTAACGACTTTGGAATGATAAGAGAGAGTAATCCGCTTTTACGAATGAGATCACGCTCCACCTTTGCTGTTCCACCTTGTTTATCCCGCCCGATTGCCGTTTTGGCAAATTCTTTTGCTAATGAATTAACGATCTCAGGGTAATCCTGTTTTGTATCTTTTGCCGCTATACTCATGTCTGAAAATCCTCCTTTTTTTCTCCTAACGCTGAAAGTCAATCCCTAAGAGGACTCACCATCCTTTTACTGGATATTACGGACAGAAAATACTGTGTTTAGATTATATATTTATCGCTTTCCGATTCCTTCATAAACTCTTGGAGCTTAGTAATAAGTCCGCCATTTCCAAATCGTATATACTTATGATGATTCTGTTTTAAATTCGATTCTGTAACAAATTCCAAAAAACCTAAAAGATAGATTCTACGGTGAATAATATTCTCTATTCCATTTTGATAAAACCAGCGATCTATCGTGTTATATACTCCCTTATTTACCCTATATTGCCTCTCACAAAAAAGAAAAAAATCTATATCTGGTAAGTTGAGATACTCGCTTCTTTCTGGATTTCCCCTTTGTACTTCTTTAGAATGTTCTAATAAGCTAACTTTTTCTGTATTCATATGAAATACCCCTTAGTCATTGATGTATAGAACGATTGTTAAATCGTAAGAAGCCTTTTTCTTTTCCTGTCATAGTTAAAGGTCTCAACCAGTTATGTATTTCACCTACTTACTGCTTTCCCTTAATAACCGCCAAATCGGCTCTGTAAAAGAGGTTTGGTCTGATTCACAATACTGTTTGGCATAAGCACGAACCGGATCACCCGCATAAAATCGTTCATAAAGTTCATGACGTGACCCTAAAGGACTCCCGATTAAATCCCAAGCTAGCTTAAATAATTGTACTTTTTTCTCCGCACTGACCGTTTTTCCTTCAAAGTAGTGATGCATGTGATTAGAATTTACTCCAAAGAAATCTTCAAACTTAGAAGGAACCTGAACAAATCCTCCTCCGCCTATTTGTTGTAAAATTTCGAGGGCTCTCGGATAAAAACGGGTTCCGATATTTCGAGCAGTATGGATATAGGAGAGTTCAGGCACTAAAACTCCCGATTCATCTAGCTTTGCTTGAACCTCTGAGGCAATCACAAGGGCCTTTATGGTATCAATCTGAATAAGCAGCTCACCCAACTTTTCTTGGATATGCAAATATTCATTAACACCTATTGCTTCCGCTACTGCAAAGGTGATACCTGTCACGAATTCCAACTTTGCAACGTATCGAACAATATTCTGATGAAAAGCAAGCGAATTAGCTGTTTTATTGGCTCGAAGTGCTAATACCTTCTCTGCGTTATCATGAAGCAAGACCCTTTCCCATGGAACGAAGACATCATCGAAAAATAGAACTGAATCCATTTCCTCATATCTAGAACTTAAAATATGGTCGTTTTTCCTTCTATCAGCGAAGGATTCCCGACAAACGATATGAAGCCCCCTAGAGTTCGCTGGAACAATCAGAACGTGTGCGTGTTTCGCCTGTTCCGGTTTAAATTCTAGAAAGGAAGATATAATAAAATCATGTGTATAGGGAGCCCCTGTTGCAATCATTTTAGCACCGCGTAAAATGATTCCATCATTGGTTTCTCTTACTATATGGAGAAACCTTTGAGCCACTCTGGTATCCTCCAGACCACTAGAGCGATCAATTTGTGGATCGACAATAGCAGTGGTTAAAAACAAATCTTGATCCCTTGCCTCTGTATAGTAAGCTGTAATCTTAGATTCAAAATGTGGATCTAGCTTCCCAAGTTCTTTTCTAGCTGCATACCATCCTGTTATCATCGATCGTGCATAATCAGACAACCGGCTCATCATACCATGAGTTTCTTTAGACCAGTAATGGAACGCCATGCTGCGCTTTTGTAAACCCTCTAATGTATAGGGTACTAAAAACGAATTGTGTACATATGACTTTCTTCCTGGTAATTTATAACCAACATTTTCTTTTTCATTGGGATCATCTAGCATATTGAAAAGCCGTGTAATGGTTTCAAGAGTTCCTTTAAACGCTGGATGAGATGCCAAACCCTCTATTCTTTCACCTTCAAGTAATACACTGCGTCCATCATTTAAGCTTTTTATAAATCGTTCTCCTCTGCTTAGCACTTGCGAACCTCCTTCCATCCAAATTAAACAGTTTTATACGTTTGCCCTAAGAATGCCAACAAACAAAAACAGAGACCTTTATTATTAGCTTAAACCTCAAGGGATTAAGCCTACATAAAAGTCTCTGGTAGTCCAGTTGACATATTAAATTAAGAGTGTTTTTACATATACCTATAATTCGCATTAATAAAATCGGAATTTGATATTTATTATAGCAAGACTACACTCCATTGCAACAAACATTTAACACTATTTTGACGTTTAATATATATTCAATTTATAAATGTTTTATATTTCTAAATTAAACCACATTTTTTTATAAATTGTACATTAAAGATTCTAGAAAAATTCTTTTACTCCTTTAATTTTTTAACATCATACTGAAATTCATCGAGATAATCCGTTTTGAAAGATTGACAAGTATGTTCTTAAAAATAAGTGGCTATAGTAGCTAAATCAAATCCTTATTACAAATTTTTTACAACAAAACTTATAATTCATATTGATTAAATTGGAATAGTATGATTATTATAATTACATTAGCGAAGATCTTATTATCAATCAATTAATAGCATTTCGACGTTTTATGGATACTTAATTTATAAGTGTGCGATAAATTGGGATCTTTCATTGGATGTATTTTATTGATCTGTCATAAATCAAACTGAAGAAACTTATGAATAAGAATAAAATGAAATTTGGGATATATCGATTTCAAAGCAAATCATTTTCTTCACATAGTAGCGATAAAATTCCACTTGAATAACTACTCTTCTATAGATTTTAGAAACAATCTAAAAAGAGATTTTTGGCTTTAACTTCGAATTTTATTCATTTCTTTTGGAGGAGGTAAAATGGAGAAACTTCAACCCATTCTTGACCGCCGAATTACCAGGACTCGTCAACTTATATATGAAACTTTTATATCTTTTATTTCGGAAAAAGAATTTACTCAAATATCTATTAAAGACATTACCAATGGAGCTAATATCAGCCGGTCTACTTTTTATGCCCATTATCAAGACAAATATGATTTGTTAGATAAAACGATTCAAGAGAAACTATCAGAATTAAATAATTCTTTAGTAGAAACCAAATCTAACTATATAAATTATCAGTCTAACATTGAGATTTCTGACCCCTACTTTGTAACATACTTTGAACATTTAGCTATGAATCATAGATTCTACCATACAATGTTCACTAAAATGGACTCCTCCGAATTTCTTTCAAAAATGTATGAAGTGATTAGAGAGAGCTTTTACATCCGTGTATCAAGTATGGAGAAGGAACAAAAATTATTAGTACCATTAGACATATTACTCGATTATTGTAGTTCATCAATTATAGGCATTACAAAGGTATGGATGGAAAATAATATGATTTATTCCCCTCATTACATGGCTTTACAACTAACGCGTCTAGCTATTTTGGGCATTTATAAAACAATGGGTAAAATGAATTAGAATTGTAGGAAAGTCATGCTCCAAAGACATAAATTATACTTTCTTAATATAATAAACACATAAGTTACAACAAAACTATTAGGACACAAGAATTGTGGAACGCCAACAAAGGTAGAGTGAAAACTTTATGAATATATTGATTACCCAAAAGAGAAATCCAAACAAAAAACACACTTATATAAGTGGCGATTAATTTTTCTTGTGGCGTGAAACCGATTGACATTGACAATTCCTTTTAACCAACCCCAAATACGCTCGACGACATTCAACTAGAAAAGTGCTTGACGTTGAATAGGATGATAAAAAGAATAGTAAGCTAATTTTAATAATTCTTAGATATTTCTATAAAGATGAAAGTCTAGGATTTATATAATCATTCAGGAAGGTGGAAGTTAAGTGAATACGTTAGTAGCTGAAGAAAGATATGAGTTTAAAAAATCTGCTTTGAAAAAGTGGAGAAATGATGGGGAGATTCCCACAATTGTTTATGGAAGTGATATTAACACTAAATCTATTTTTATTAAAAACGCAGATTTAGTTAGAGTCATAAAGAATGTTGGTAGAAATGGTATTATCTCTCTAAATCTTGATGGAGATTCCAAAGATGTTATTTTAAGAGATTACCAATATGAACCTTTAAAAAAGGAAGTACTTCATGTAGATTTCCTTCAAGTTAATAAGGATACTGAACTTGATACAAAAGTTAGTGTCTTTCTAAAAGGAACATCTGTTGGCGAAAAAGCCGGAGGCATTGTTAAACAATTTCTTCATGAATTAGATATAACAGCAAAAGCGAATGATATCCCAGATAATATTGAAATTGATATCACTAATTTTGATATTGGTCATTCCGTTCGAATAGCAGATATTAAAAAAGTTTATTTTAATTGTACAATCAACCATGAGGATGAAGAAATCATTGTTATGGTCGACTATGTAAAATCTGCAACGGAAGAGGAGGAAATTACTCAAGCCCAAGCATAAAATAATTGAAATAAGTTAAAGTGACAGAAATCAAACTTGATTTAGCACTCTATGCTAATAATCTAGCATATGAAACTTATTTCAAATTTTATACTTCGTCTATTTTCCCTTTTAAAGTATAAATAAAACGAAAAACTATGTCAATAATTTTCAAGAAAATATTCATTGGTTTTAATCAGTCTATAGCAGAGGCATTTATTTGTTCTTCTGCTATAGATTAGCATATCGTTCCTCCTGAAAGTATGCCTGCCGCAAGTTAACACAACCGAACTGGGTCGCGGTGCCTGTCCCCCTGTTCCATAGCAATTACATCCCGCCTAAAAACGGCCGATCTTAAAATTACTCAGTAAAAAAGAAACCTTTCCTAACCTTCGGTCGTGCGGCTGAAGATTTTTTTACATTTATACTTGTAAGTGATGGTACTGTTACCACTCTATGGCCTCCCAGAGTTTGTCAGTGCTAGGAAATGAGGAGAAATTCCAAAGATAATTTTTGTCAAACAAATTTTTTTGGTATTTTTCAAGCGAATAGACAATAAACTCTCAATAGAACAGCAATGTGGACAAGTAGGTTTCATATAAAATATAGAAGAAATTTTGAATGAATAGGAGGAAACGGGTTGAGCAAAGGCAAAAAAATCATTAAAGATACAATTAACAGAGCAGAAAAAGATTTAGCCAACGCACCGAAACAACAAACGTATGTTTTTTGGATATGCGTAATTATGACTATTTATTTTGTGTTTAGCTTGATCGTATATCACCACATCCTTTACTTGATTTTAATACCTATTTCTTGGACTCTATATTTTCTGAAAGTCGGATTAGATAAATGGTATCGCAGAATCATTGATGAGAGAAAAGAAAAATACAAAGATCTTTTATAAATCTTATAACAATTCTCGCGTTACCTTTTGAAACGTGAGAACCGCCCCCTTTTCAATTCAACCCTTCCATCCTTTTCTGCATGAAATAAACCGTTCTGGCTGGCAAATATAGTATTAATGTTAGTAAACGTGGAGACGGTTCTCACGTTTCTAAAAAGTCTTACTTATACCTAATAGACACACATCAAAATCGCCCCTACTACCGTTAATAAATTGTTAAATAAGTTTTTTCGAGGATAACCAAAAAGACCTATTCATTAAAACGAATAGGTCTTGGGTTTATATGTTGTGAAAATTACTCTTTTTTAATAAGGAATTAAAGATTCTCTGCTAAAAATTCTTCTTCATCAAAGCTTGGCAGGTAGTTGTATATCTTCCATTCTCCGCTGATTGGATCTTTTTTAAGATTGTAGATACCATCCATATTTTCTCTAGCGTCCATATTAAAATCTGGACTCTTGATGACGATGGACATGATCATGCCAGTCGCTTCTACTGTAGCAAATCGGTTTGACTTTTGAAGGACATTTAAATTCAAGTTCTCATCATCGATTTGAACGGTATATTCCATTCCTTCTTCTTGTGGACTCAGCCATTCGGTTGTCAAAAGACCTTCAACTAGATAGTAGCCTGTTCCATGTTCATTGTATAAAGCTGCAAGCTCAGCAAATGAATTCGTTTCAGCAAGGGCGTTTTCGCGAGTAATATGATCTGTTAAGAAGGCTGTAAGATCCGCATCATTCGGTAATGCTGACTGTTCCTTTTGAAGCGCACGATGGATCATAACCATTGCTTCAGCTCTAGTAGCATTTTTCGTTGGATTGAATTGGCTTCCATTTCCATTCACAATATTAGCTGAAGAAGCTTTGCTGATGTACTCATATGCCCAGTTTTTTGAGTCTACATCTGTAAAGGCCTTACTGTTTGTATTTTGGAAATCCACTGTTTTTTCAAAGGATTTAACAATAATTTTCGTGATCTCAGCACGGGTAATATTGTTATTCGGATAAAACTGACCATTATTCCCACTAATTATTCCTAGATCACTCGCAATTCGAATTGAATCGGTGTACCAGTGATTTTGTTTTACATCTGAAAAAGTCGTTCCAGGGCCATCACTAGTTAACCCTAAAGCAGATACGATAATTTTGACGAATTGGGCACGTGTAATGCTATCATTTGGTTTCACATACATATTGTTTTCGTCATCCACGTATCCATCAATAATATCGGCATTGATGAGATCTGTCATTTCCTCATTTGCCCAATGGTCGTAAAAGACTTCATCCATAGGAATATAGGAATCTAGTGTTTTTGTTCCTGCAGCAAAAGCAGATTGAAGGGGGATAAAAACAAATAATAATACAAGTAACAATATTTTGACAGCTTTCATGTTTTTCTCCTCTCAGGATAATATCATTCTATGTAGATGATATAGTATTAATAGAGAATAGTCTAACTATTTTGTAATATTTTTGTCATTTTGAAGCTAAATTTGTAAAATTTCAGGAAACACTATGTGGCTACTTGTATCCTTTATACTTATTTTATGAGAAATCACTTTTCCTTTATCAAAGAATTTAGCTAAGTAGTGGTTTCCAGACCATGGTGTAAATTCCTTCTGAAGGTATGCCTGCAGCAGGTATTATGTAATTGAACTGGGCCGCGGTGCCTGTCCCTCCGGCCCACAAAAAATCTTTCACACACTCATCACTTTGCCCATATAAATCCACTGGTTTTCATCTTATAATGAAAACATCAACTCATGAGATAAGTCACAATTCAATACCTTTGGAAACTCCTATCTGCAATCCTCTAGAACGCAAATTCACATAAGGCGGCGATTGAATTTTGGAAGAATTCCTATCTGGAAACTATATTTCAAGAGAAATTAAACAAGTCATCAACGATGTTGGCGATGAACTCGAATTTGAAATCATCCGCTACAAAGACCGCTACTCTGTAGTCGTAACCATTAGTCAGGATAAACCACCTTTTAAAGAATACATTGGTTTTGGCGAAGATCCACGCAGAAAAAAAAGAGCCCTGCGAATGGCTCTGAAGGAACTTTATTTGCAAGCTTATGGGGAAAAACCAGACTAATAACTCTAAAACATCAGTTATAAGGCTCTATCTCAGGATCAAGCTTGTATTCGAACGTTTATTGTGAAACTCTAGGTGGAGTTATAGAACGAAATGAATTCCCATTCTGACAAAGCGAAGGAAAAAAGGAGAGGGTTTGTCAGTATAAAGATTCCTTTCTGACAAAGTGAAAATAGAATAGCTAGGTCTTTTCAGAATAACAACCCCAAACCGCTCCCCTTACTCTACAAATCCCAGCGATCACCGCAACAAAACTCAATTCATCCCAATTTACCATCAATATCCGAAGTATCTACCCCATCACCAAACCAATCTTTCAATTTTTCTCTGGCTTGATTCTTAACATCTGCATCAATATACATGGATACTTGCCATAATGCTGCAAGAATTACTCCGATATCATCAGTATATCCAACTCCCGCTACTACATCTGGAATCCAGTCTAAAGGCAAAATAAAGTAACCTAATGCCCCAATAATAACAGCTTTATTTTTCATAGGTACTTCTTTCTTTTGTAATACATAATAAAGGAGCAGCACCGCATACACCGCTGATGAACCGGCTTTTTTAGAGTATTTCTTAATCTTATTCCAAAGTCCATCTTCTGAATAATGTTCACTATGTTTTTGAAGTGTTTCTTCATCCATCGTTTCTGCTTTACCCTTTAAATGCTCTACTTCTTCATTACTAAGATGAATCTCTTCTCCTTCAACTACATCAAGTAGCTCCTCTTCCTGTTTTTTCTTTCTAAATTTGTCAAACATTTTTATCCTCCCTAGTACTACACATTTTCAACATAAGGTATCTAATATTAGTTTAACAATATTTCCATGTTTATGTAAAAAACTATTATAAATAGCCCAATGTACGATCAAATGAAACGCAAGATTCCCTGCCTTCCCCCACATCCCACAGGTAAAAACAAGAAATTGACTTTCACTATAGACAGGATTATCATTGATAAGCATTTACTTCGCCTTTTTTTGGAGGTGTATGGTGATGAGTTATCAGTCACTGTTACAGCTGAATACGATTTTTATTAGTATATTCATAGAATCCTTTCCCTTTATTTTACTAGGGGTGCTTATTTCAGGGATTATTCAAATGTTTGTGTCAGAAGAAATGATTGCAAAGGTCCTGCCAAAGAACCGCTTTCTGTCTGTTCTGTTTTCAATTGGCTTGGGGATTTTATTTCTTGCCTGTGAATGCGGGATCGTTCCGATTACGCGCCGATTAATCGCCAAGGGCGTTCCGCTTCCATCGGCTATCGCTTTTATGCTCTCAAGTCCCATTTTGAATCCAATTGTTCTTTTCTCTACTTATATTGCTTTCGGGAACAGCTGGAAGATGGTGATTTATCGCGGGGGAATCGCGCTACTCGTTGTCTTAATTGTGGCCTATCTCATTTCGCTGCAATTCAAAACTTCGCAGTTGAGAGAGGAAAATGATTCACACACACACCAACATGCACACGAACATCACGAACATACATTTAAAGAAAAATTAGTAGGGATGTTCAAGCATTCGATTGATGAACTTTTTTCAGTAGGAAAATTATTAATCATTGGTTCCTTGATTGCTGCAGGTATTCAAACCTATTTAAATACATCTCTATTATATAGTGTTGGCCAAGGAAAAGTTTCGGGGAACCTAATTATGATGGGTTTATCCTATGTAATGTCCCTATGTTCCCAGGCAGATGCGTTTGTCGCTAGTTCTTTCCGAAGCACGTTTCATGCTTCATCGCTCGTTTCTTTTCTCGTGTTTGGAGCCATGCTTGATATCAAAAATACAATTATGCTATTAGGTACGTTTAAAGCAAAATTTGTTCTCTATTTAGTCATCTATATTTTTCTATCCGTACTAGGCCTAACTTTATTACTCACTTTTTAAGAGGGTGTGACCATGCGATTATTTATATTAATAGGAATCAATTTTTTGTTTATGCATTTACATGCCTCTGGTAATATATCGAAATACATTAATATGAAATATTCTTATGTATCAAAAATGGCGATGATCATCCTTGGTATTTTTACCATTATGGAATTCTATATTTATTTAAAAGAGGATCCTGATCGCGAGCATCACGATCATCATCATCATGATGACTGTGATTGCGGCCACGATCATTCTCATGAAAACAAGGGCTGGAGGAAATATGTGATGTACCTTCTCCTTTTATTTCCTGTTTTCACAGGCATCTTTCTTCCAGTGGCAACAATGGATTCCAATATTGTTGATAAAAAAGGCTTTAACTTTTCTGTATATGATGATTCAGATCCATATAGCTCGCACCAATTCCTGCAGCCTGATACGAGTCTTTATTATGGAAAAGATCAATATCTAACCTTAATGGAAAAATCAAGGGATCAATTATTGCATAAAAACGGTCTTACCTTAAACGACAGCAACTATCTGAAGGATTTGGAGATCATTTATTCTTATCCAGGGGAATTTACCGGGAAGCAAATGACGTTAACTGGATTTTCCTATCAAAACTCAGAGGGCTTGGATCCGAACCAAGTATTTCTATTTCGATTTGGGATCATTCACTGTGTATCCGACTCGGGAGTATTTGGGATATTAGTGGACATGCCAAAGGACCTTCATCCTCAAAATGATGAATGGTACACCGTCACCGGCGAACTGGAAACGATGTATTATCAGCCATTCAAGAAAACGATCCCTGTTTTAAAGGTTTCTTCTTATACGAAGATGGAACAGCCGGAAGAACCGTATGTGTATAGAAAATATTAAGAATACTTTTTGAGATCAAAATGGACGGAGCGTTTACGCGCTCGGTCCATTTTTTATTGCAGCTGCTGAAACACGGGGATGGATCGAAACTACTTATTCATAAGAATAAGTGTACATTCTTAATAGATATAGTAAATGCGCAAAGCTTATATTCCAATAAAATAGGTTATGCTACTTCCCTTTTCGAAAGCTTATCTCTTATTGTCTACCGAAACAAAGCCATTTTTCCTTTTTCGGTAGCTTATCACCCTTATCACAATTGATTTCAGTCACCACCAACGGATTTCGTGCAATACCTGTCTAAAATTGCTTACGAAGAAACTATTCCAGCAGTCTCAGACGGTTCTCGCGCTTCACGAAAGCCGCAGGTGACCACCGTGACAAGTTCCGATTTCGCTCAAAATGATCGGGACATGTTACCCATCCCCTTTTCCCTAAATATAAAGAACTTCTTCTCCTACCCCCATAAACTTAAATGAAATTCCTAAGTTTTTAATGTAAAGTCATTTTTTGTCGAAAAGTCTTCCGCTTGATGAGCAGCATTCAAATTCACTTCGGTTAACGTTCCAATCCATTGTTTAAAGATAATAAACTCATCTATTAAACAGAATGATAGCTTTTTTGATACTACACCTATGAGGAGGAGTTTAATGAATAGATTTTTTAGGTGGGTGATCCGATCCTTATTTGCACCTGTTACCGGACATGCAGGATCCATTGCAAGTACACTCGGTTTTTTTCTAGCCTTTTTGCCATTAGATAATTTACAAATTCCATTATTGTTTGCTTTTTCACTTTTGCTGCGGCTTAATATTATTGCCTTATTCCTTGGAACGTTGATTACGACTTTTATTCCAACTATCCGTGATTTACCCGTTCTCGATTTACCTATTTCGAAAGATTTAGGGTTAATTTCTGACTTACTAACGAACGAACAAGTTTCACAATCCGTTGCAGCAGGTGCCC
The DNA here is from genome assembly GCF_036670025.1 of Niallia oryzisoli. NCBI lineage: Bacteria > Bacillati > Bacillota > Bacilli > Caryophanales > Bacillaceae > Niallia > Niallia oryzisoli. Next base: position 5,762,991 of record NZ_CP137640.1, read on the forward strand.
TAGGAGGCTTAATCGGTCTTGTGTGCTATTTTTTCTTCCTCTGGTTTTACAATTTAGGGCTGAAAAAAAGGGAGCAAAATCAAGAACATGTTTTTCTTGATCCTGGCAAAAGACGTTGGTCTATTATTACACGAATAACTGCAGGCTTTGCTGCTTTCATTATTTTAGTATCGTCTTTTTTCATTGAAAGCCTTTTTACTAACCCAGAACTTCCTGAGCTTCAATTGAAAAAGAGCACGGCAATCGAGCCGATTCATACAAGCTTCAGTGAAGAAGAGCTTGCTTCTCAGCTGCAAAAAACGTCCCCTTCCCCTCCTACAGAAGAAACGATGGGGCTATTAAACAAAACACAAATGACTAGCAAACAGGAAGTGTATGGCTTTTATGTCAATTGGGACGAAAAAAGCAAAACTTCTTTTAAAAAGAATATCGATTCTCTTACAGCGATCGTGCCGGAATGGGTGCAGCTTACTCCCAACCTTACCTTTAAGACTAGTACGGACAAGTCAATTGTTACAGAGGCAAAGGCGAATGATGTAAAAATTCTTCCATTAGTTAGTAACTTTACTAATAATAAATGGGATGGCGATATCCTGCACCAGTTATTTACTACTCCTGGCGCTGAAGACCTTTTTATAAAAAATTTATTGGCTTATGTGAGAACCAATGATTTTGACGGGATTAATATAGACTTTGAAAATATGAATCAACAGGATAAAGATCATTTTACTCGTTTTATGAAGAAAGTATCTGAAGCCTTTCACCAGCATCATCTCATGGTGACAGTGGCTGTCCCGCCGCTGAATGATAGTATTGACTATGCTTCTGTAGCAGCTAGTGTTGATCGGATGTTCGTTATGCTATATGACCAGCACCACTCCATGAGTACACCCGGACCTATCGCTTCAACTGAATGGTTCAAAGAGACCTTATTCAAGCTTGATATTCCTTCCGAAAAATTGATTGTGAGTTTAGGAAACTACGGCTACGACTGGGAAGAAAACTCTCAACAGCCCGCAGATGCGATGACGTTCGGGGATGTCATGAATCTGGGAGTAGGCACGAACCTTCAAATTTATTGGAACAAACAAGCAGGAAACCCTTATTTACGTTATAAAAAGAACGGAAAAAACCATGTTGTTTGGTTTTTAGATGCTGCTACGTTCTATAATCAAATGAAATTATCGATAGCCAGCGGCTCGAAAGGAATAGCGGTTTGGCGCCTCGGTTCTGAAGATCCTTCAATTTGGAATTTTATGAATAAGCCAAAGGAAATGGACGATCCCTCCAATGCCCTTAAAACCTTGGTCAGTTCTGATCCTGTTCACCATACAGGGGCTGGAGAGGTCGTAAAAATCATTTCTGAATTAGAAAAAGGGAAAAGAACAATTCAATTGGATTCAAATAGGTTGATTCAAGACGAAACCTATGCGAAATTACCAAAGCCTATTCATGTGGCTAGGTATGGGAAATCGGAGAAAAAAGAAGTTGTCCTTACCTTTGATGACGGTCCGGATCCAACCTATACAACACAAATATTGGACATTTTGAACAAGAATGATATAAAAGCGACCTTCTTTATCGTTGGTAAAAATGCTATGATGCATCCCGAATTAGTGAAAAGGATGTATACGGATGGCCATGAAATTGGCAGCCATACCTTTTCCCATCCGAATGTTGCATCCCTCACCTCTTTTCAAACGAAGATGGAGCTTAATGCCAATCAACGTTTATTTCAAGCCATTACAGGTCATTCCATGAGCCTATTCCGCCCACCGTTTGAGGCCGGTGCAGAGCCGAGTACAAAGAGCCAGCTGCTGCCTATCATGCGGGCACAGGACATGGGGTATACCATGGTCGGTGAATTTATTGACTCTGACGATTGGCAAGAAATTTCCAGCACCGAAATTGTAGAGAGGGTATTGGATCAACTGCCAGAAGGAAATGTTATTTTGCTGCACGACGCTGGCGGAGACCGCTCTAACACGGTAAAGGCCTTGCCAATGATTATTAAAGAGCTGAAAAAGCGCGGATACACTTTTACCACCACCGGTGAACTAATCGGAAAAAGCGAAAGTCAAATGATGCCCCCGGTTACGAAGCAGGACAGCCCTTTTCTAATCTATGACAAGGCAGTATTTAAGATCATACAAGGCTGGGGTTCAGTTATAAGCCTCTTGTTCTACTCCGCTATCGTTTTAGGAATCTTGCGCCTGGCTATCTTCGTCTTTCTTTCTAGAAAGCAGATAAAAAAGTATAAAGAGACTGAGATCGACCCTGCCTTTACACCTTTTGTAAGTGTCGTAATCGCTGCCTATAACGAGGAGAAAGTCATTTGTAAAACGGTTGATTCGATTTTATCCAGTGATTACCCAAACTTCGAGATACTTGTTATCGACGATGGATCAAAGGATGATACGGCTGCTGTTGTTCAAAAAGCTTATGCCAATCATCCTCAAGTGAGATTAATTAAAAAACCTAATGGAGGAAAATCATCCGCTGTTAATCTTGGTTTTAAAGACGCAAAAGGAGAAATCGTGGTAGCTCTTGATGCGGACACACTCATTGCCGAAAATGCCATCTCACTGCTTGTCAACCATTTTAAAAATGAAAATGTTGCCGCTGTTTCAGGGAATGTAAAAGTGGGTAATAAGGGGAATCTCCTTACAAAATGGCAGCATATTGAATATGTGACAGGCTTTAATTTAGAGAGACGGGCCTTTGCCGTCCTGAATTGCATTACGGTTGTTCCGGGAGCAATCGGTGCATGGAGAAAATCAGAGGTAGAAAAAGCCGGTTTCTATAAAGAAGATACATTGGCAGAGGATACGGATATCACGCTGACTCTTTTACGTCTTGGGAAAAAAATTGAATTTGAAGAAAGAGCGTATGCCTATACAGAAGTACCAGAAGATATAAAAAGCCTTGTAAAGCAGCGTTACCGTTGGGTTTATGGTACGTTACAATGCTTATGGAAACATCGTGGGGCATTATTTAATAAAAAACATCACTCATTAGGATTTATCGGTCTTCCTAACATGTGGCTGTTCCAATATATTTATCAAACCATTTCACCAATTGCAGATGTATTGTTTATTATGGCTCTTTTTGGCAAGCACCCTGGTAAAGCAGCTATTGGATTTGTCCTGTTCTACTTGTTGGATTTCTTTACTTCTCTATATGCATTCCGATTGGAGAAAGAAAGTCCCAAACCGCTAGCCTCATTGTTTCTACAACGAATTATATACAAGCAGCTTATGGCTTATGTCGTCATAAAATCGATCTTTTCGGCGATAAAGGGAGTAACGGTTGGTTGGAATAAGCTAAAAAGAAAAGGGAATGTCACACAAGAAACACCTCTTGTGGAGGTTAAAGAAAAAATATAAAGAAGACTTCCATAAGTGGGGGTTTTTCTCATCCCCCACTGATGGTTAGTCACGCGGAGCCTGACTGACCTTTCTAAGAGCTAAAGCTCTAAGAAAAGATCTTGTCGGACCTTTACGGGCAGTTGCTCTCCCACCTACCTTCTTCAAATTATATACTCAGAATCTTGAGGCGGGAGTCTTACTACCCGTTAAGAGTGGGATAAATGAATATCAGCTATAGGCCTTTCCATTTGGAAAGGCCTTTTATTATGATGTATAAAGGAAAAAGGACCACCGTCTTAGGGTAAGTAGTTCAGTTTTGTGGAGAAACGGATAAAATATCATATTAATTAACAGGCTAAATTGCATAGTAATTTAGGTGCTTATAATCCTTGTTATATAATTGAATATCGAACTTTAGCATATTAAAAATCATAGCAAACAACACACAAAATAACATAGTGATAATAACTATTGTCATCTTGTAAGTTGGAATGTTAACAGGACACACGTTCCGTTATTTGCAGTAAGAATTATGATTTTACATTTTTATAGGACATACTTTCAGCTATTTATATGAAAGGTTGTTATTTTTTCGTTATTTTTAACAAATAACGTACTCAGTGTCCAAAGGCTCTCCAAAATAGATTTATTTATGATAATAACGTACTCAATGTCCACAAAACCTGTTATCCATGCGTTTCTGTTTGTTATCTCTATTGATTTTTCTGTTGTGATTTCGAATGTTTTTTACATTTTCCCCACATTATCGGAACTACTTAGTCTTATAGTGATCCTTTTTGAAAGAACTACATATTCTTTCCGTTATTCGCTTTTTTAACTTGATTTTCTTCTTTTACAGCTTGAGAAACTTGTTGTCCATAATTACCTGCAGCTGCTGGATTAGCTCCCGGCGCATTAGGTTTAGTTGCTGCAGCTGGTGCTGGTACACTTGGTGTGGTCGTTTCTGGTGCCGTAGGTGTAGGCGTTGGCGCTTGTTCATTTGGTGTAGGCGTTCCTGGCGTCGCAGGTGTAGTCGTTGGCGTTGGCGTTGGCGCTTGTTCACTTGGTCTATTCGTTACTGGCGTCGTGGATGTACTCGTCGGCGTTGATCCTTTTGAGCTAGTTCCAGAAGGAGGTGCGGCCGTTGTCACATTCGATTGGTCAGAAGTCGTTGTTGCGGTCTTGGTTACTCCCTCAGTATTCTGGCTACTGGCGGCTATCGTCTTTGTATCACTTATGCTTATATTATTTTCAGCCACTTGGACAGCAGCAGGATTAAGTGAAGGCTTGGTTTCCACGTCTTTCACATTCGGTGTTGATATTTGAGCTTTCGATTTTTTTTCTTCTCGGTTGATTACATCCGATTGTTTCGGTGCTTCAGATATCGTGACATCATTTTCTTTTTGCACCTGTTTAGTAGATTCATGGACTAACAGGGCATTCGTGACAGAAAACGTAACAGCACCCGCTAAAACCATAGCAAAAGCTCCCTTGGTCATTTTTTTCATGTTATTCCCCTCATGTCTAATCTATTGTCATCTTAATAGAATACGTATCACCTTAATAGTTTATGGGGGTACTACGAAAACAAAATGGTGAATCTTATTAACTCGCTCTCAACTTCAATACTGTGTTTAGGAAAGCTATTTTGGCATATATTGACAAACTTTGGGTGGTCACAGTGACGTAATATTTGTTCTTACATTCTATATATTGCCTCTTCACCGGATAATCTTGCTTCTTTCATTTCTATGATCTAGAACATTAATCTTTCACTAGTAAACTGATCCTGAAAAAAATGGCAATCATTGAGTACTTGGAACCGAATTCATATACATGTCCCCCATATCCCTAGTGACAGCACTCCCGAAATATTGTCATAATTCTGTCATTTTCGTCATCCAATTAATATCTTCCTGTCCCATTTCTGTAAGATTACTATGTTAAGATATTCAACATGAAACGAACAGCCGATGGGAGGCAAACAGATTGAAACAAAAATTATTTTCTATCATTACAGCAGTTACATTCTTTATTATAGCCAGCACAAGTGTACAAGCAGAACAAATCGTCGTACATAAGGGAGACACTCTTTGGGACCTTTCAAAACAATACGGAGCATCAGTAGAATCAATTAAAAAATGGAACAATCTATCAACTGATGTGATTCATCCAAATGACCTTCTCGAAGTATCACCTATTAAACACCTACTTGTAAGCGAAGGGGATACTCTCTGGAATATTTCTCAAGTATACGGAGTTACAGTAGATGACCTAAAGAAATGGAACAATCTCTCTTCAGATTTAGTTCATCCTGGTTTGAATTTGATCATATATACGGATTTATACAATGAAGCATCAGTTAAAGCAGAAACAGTTACTACAAACGCACAAAGCGTTCAACAAAATCCAGCACCAGCTGAAACTGTAAACCCAGTACAAGGCTCTAAGGAAATCACGGTCGAGGCAACCGCCTATACAGCTGAATGTGAAGGCTGTATAGGAATAACGAAAACAGGTGTCGATCTAAAAGCAAACCCGGATGCAAAAGTAATTGCAGTCGATCCATCTGTTATTCCTCTGGGTTCAAAAGTCTACGTAGAAGGATATGGGTATGCAACCGCTGAAGATACAGGCGGAGCAATCAAGGGAAATAGAATTGATGTGTTTGTTCCTAACCATGATGACGCATTACAATGGGGCAGAAAGCAGGTCAAAGTGACGATTATTGAATAAATAGAGATAAGAGAGCCCCCATTTTTTGGGGGCTCTCTACGTGTTTCATAAAAATGAAAAGATGGTTATTGCGTTTAGCACTATGCTTTCCGGGCATCCCAGTGTGACCATATATTCGTGGAATATTTTATGAAACAAGATTTTTCGGTGTGTTCCCTAGTTGAGTGGGGGTCTGTTCGAATCCCTGTGGGCATTTTCTGAAATCTAGACATAGTTTCCTTCTCCCCGTACATCCTAAAAAGAAGAACTCTGGATGGATGAAAGGAAGAGTACATGATGAACATCAACGATATAATCATTGCACGGGAGAAGATGAAAGGTATTGTCTACACAACTCCCCTTGATTATTCAAAAACATTTAGTCGGCTTTCACATAATGAAGTCTATTTAAAACTGGAAAATCTGCAAAAGACAGGCTCATTCAAAGTAAGAGGCTCCTATAATAAGCTTATGTCCCTATCAAAGGAAGAGTTAAAAAAGGGAGTAATAGCAGCATCAGCAGGAAATCATGCTCAAGGGGTTGCGTATTCAAGTCAAATGCTTGGCGTTCCCTGCACCATTGTGATGCCCAAAGGCGCACCGCTAAGTAAGGTAGAAGCAACGAGGAACTATGGTGCAGAGGTAATATTAGAAGGCACAGTATTTGATGACGCTCTCGCCTATGCCTTAGAACTGAAAGAGCAAATGGGCGCCACATTTATTCATGCTTTTGATGATGATGCCATCATTGCAGGACAAGGAACGGTCGGATTAGAAATTATCGAACAACTTCCGGAAGTTGAGGCGATTATTTGCCCTGTTGGCGGAGGCGGACTTATCGCTGGTGTTGCGCTGGCAGTGAAGGAGAAAAATCCTCATATTTCTGTATATGGGGTTCAAACCTCTGCTTGTCCAAGCATGAAGCAGTCATTGTTGGAAAACAAACCGGTAATGGTTGAATCCTCACCCACGATGGCTGACGGAATAGCCGTTAAAAAACCAGGGCTAAGAACTTTCGAGATCGTTCAAAAATACGTTGATGATATTTATTGTGTAGAGGAAATGGAAATTGCCAGGACCATGCTAATGGCTTTAGAGAGAAATAAGCTGCTAGTAGAGGGATCGGGTGCCTGTTCACTTTCTGCACTGCTTTATGAAAAATTAAAACTGAAAGAGAAAAAAGTCGTTGCTGTATTGAGTGGCGGAAACGTAGATATGAATTTTATTTCAAGAATTATTGAACATGGCATGGTTGAGTCAGGAAGATATGTTACACTAACCATTACCTTAAAAGATAAACCAGGTGAACTTGAAAGAGTATTAAGTACAATCTCTGATCTTGATGCAAACATTCAATCGGTTAACCACAACCGAATTGGTAAGAATATTTATCCTGGTTATGCCCAGCTTGAGATTTCAGTTGAAACAAAAAATCATGATCATATTGGGCAGCTTTATAGGATTTTAACAGAGAAGAATTACAATGTAGAAATGAGTGATTTTTACCCGTCAGCAAACGAGTGAAACCGTGGAGGCGATTGGTCGCGGTTTTCAACAAGGAAGTATGCAGGCACCTTGACCCAGTATTTTTCTCAACCATACTGGGTCGCGGTGCCTGTCCCTCCGTTCCATTTAATGTCAAATTCCGGAGCGTCACTGTGACGGCACTTAAGCGAATCTAATTTTGTTTATTAAATGGAGCGATAATGTCATCGATTGGATATACTTTCCCATCTTTCATAACCATTTGAACGTTAACGGTATCTTTTATATTTTCTAAAGGGTTCCCCTTCACGAATACAAGATCCGCAATCTTACCTTCCTCAATGGTTCCTAAATCATCTTCAACACCCATCTTTTTCGCTGGGTAGTATGTGGCAGTACGTAATGCTTCATATGGTGTCATTCCATATTCAGTCATAGCCATAAGTTCTGCGTGCGTACTAAAACCCATTGTTACAAGTGGTGAATCTGTACCGTTTATTACCACTCCGCCTGCATCAATAATGTCCTTTAATATCGCCACATCCTTAGCAACACTCTCTTGATATTCCGTTGAAGCAACCTCATACTCACTCTTAAATGATTGATATTGCGAAGGTGTATACAATTTTTCGATACGTGGATCTGAAAGGAGTTCAGGATAGAATCCAAGCATGTTCGCAAACAGGGTGGATGTGACAGACATTCCAGATTCTCCAGCTAATTTCACGACATCATCATAGGCATATCCGCTTGGACTGACTGTTCGGGAAAATCCTAGACGTTGTGTAGCGGAAATATGAGATGTTCCATCTTGTCCGAATGCCATAGACGGGAAGAAGTAATGTGAAAACGCAGGTATTCCGATTTTGTGAGCCGCATCAATCACATAAGCTTGATAATCATTTGGCAGTCTCACATAAGTTTTCAAAAGATCCACATCTAGGGACTCGGCTCTTTCTACTTCTCGCTTAACAGCATCTAAAGAAGTAGTAGGTCTCATATTGCTATAGTACACGCGTGAACCCTCGATCAGCTCACTTGATGCAAAATAGCGTGGAGCTACCCGGTTTCCAGATTGGATTGCTTCACGGTCCTCAATCGCACCATACGCATAATCTCCCATTGAAACCGTACTTGTCACGCCAAAAGAGAGTAATTGACGTCCTTGTCTAGAACCGTAATAAGACTGTGATAACTGCTGGTGAATATGCGTATCCCATAATCCTGGAATCACGGTAAGATCACTCGCATCGATTACTTTTCCGTTATGCTCTTTTTTATGCGGTCCAATATCGACAATTCGGTTACCTTGTAACGTGATATCAACATTTTTCTTTAGTTCTTTACTGACTCCATCCCATAGTCCCCCAACATGAATCACAGTCTTTCCAGTTGGAAGCTCGGATTTCCATTTCATATTGAAAGGTACTGTCTGTGATGAACCTCCATCGATTGAGATGAGTTTCAACTCTCCCTTTGATAGATACATCAATGTGTTTGAATCTCCACTCCAGCTAGGCGAATCGGCAATTTCATCTGAAACGAGTCGAGGCTCTCCTTTTGGCTGTCCATTTTCATCAACCGCCATCACCCAAAGCTGACTTTCAATAATAAAGGCTATATGTTTTCCATCTGGTGACCATACAGGTCCTGAGTTATTTCGGTTGCTCAGTGATTTGAAAGGGATCGGATCAACAAAGTTTTTCGTTCCTGTTTTAGTATTAACAACATAAACTTGATTGGTTCCTTCACGGAATCGACTTGAGAATGTATTAATCGCTGCTAACGCAATGGTTTTACTATCAGGTCCCCATGCAGGAGGTCCAGGTAAGTTTAGTCTTTCTATTACTTGTTTTGACTCTCCAGTGCTAACATTGACTGTATAAGTTTTTCCATGTTCATCTTGATAAGCAATCTTCTCCCCATCCGGAGACCATGCAGCAGCAAATTCAGCACTGTCAGACGTTGTTAAACGTTGTTCCTTACCTGAAGCCAAATCTAAAAGATAGATATCTTCTGTTCCTTCCTTATCAGATGAATAAGCAATCTGCTTTCCATCTGGAGACCATGTTGGATCAAGCTCCATATAAGAGTCATCTGTCAATTGGCGTGGCTTTCCATTGCCTACGTCTAATAGCCAAAGATCATTAAGAGCAATAAAAGCAACTTGCTTTCCATTCGGTGAAAGTTTCGGTGCAACAATTCCTTTTACATCCTTTTGTTTCTTAGAATCAAAATCATGTTCTTTTGATTGATATTCTTGTAAATTTAAAGATATCTCTGCACGAAAAGGAATGGTTTCTGCCTTTTCTTGATCTAGCTTTCTTGTTTTTATGTGGCCATCAGCAGTGTATACGATTTCATTTGTTGACAACCATTCGACAGGAAAAGGGAATACATCTTCATTATTTGTTACTTGCTTACCAGAAATTTTTAAGTTGCTTTGTAGTCCATCTTTTACAACATAGGCAATGTCTTTACCTTCTGGTGACCAAGATGGATTTGAGATTGTCCCTGATTCTTCTGTTATGATCGTGCGAATATTTCCAGATGCATCAACAACTTTGATTTGTTTGCCATCTACATAAGCAATTTCATTTCCATCTGGAGACCATGTTGGTTGATACTCTTCACTTTTTGCATTCGTCCAAACCTTTACTTCATTTGTGGCTAAATCCAATACCCATATATCATAATTCCCTCCACGATCTGACGAAAAGGCAATTTTAGATCCATCAGGAGAGTAAGCTGGTTCACGATCATCATATTTCCCAAAAGTAAGTTGTTGCATATCAGATCCACCGGGGTTCATAGACCAGATATGATAATTTCCGCCTTGATAGGATTGGAACGCAATTCGTTCCCCATCTGGAGACCAATCTGGAAAAGAAGGATCAACATATGAATCAGAAACCTTTTTAGCCTTCCCACCTGACATAGGTAGTGTCCATAATATCCCCTGTAAATCCATCACAATTTGACTATGATCCGGAGAAACAGTAACAGCAATATTGGTTCCCTTGGTTACTGTTATACTTTTAGAACCATTTTCAGCATTTGCCTTAGATGAAGCACCTGTCAATATATCTTGTCCAAGGAACAAAATAGGGATCAACATTAAAATAGTCCATCTGAAAATGTTTTTTCTTTTCATAAAGCAACTCCTCATACTTTCATGTAAATGAATGAAACATTACTATACTAGTATCAATATAAATGTAGGTTAATCTGCAACAGGTACAGTCAGCCCAATAGCTGTTGTTGAACATGCCAACAATACTATTTCGACATGGAACTGCCACCAAGCCTATTGATTAAATGAAGGATTTGTATAAACAATCTCCCCATTAAATACAGTCATTAAGGTTTTCGTTTCACTGATTTCTGATTCTGGAATTTCAAAAAGGTTTTTCTCTAAAACAACTAAATCAGCGCTTTTACCTTCTTCTATAGAACCTGCTTCCTCTTCTCTAAAATTCGCATAGGCTCCATTAATTGTATAACTAGTAATCATTTGAGCAAGGGATACTCTCTCCTCTGGCCATAATACTTTATTCGGATCGGTTTCACCTGGAGCTAATCTTGTTACCCCCATTTGTATTGCCTTAAGCGGCCAAAAATCATTTACTGGAAAGTCACTTGAAGAAGCAACAGGAATTCCAGCATCAAAATAACTTTTCATTCGAAACACGTGATTGGCTCTCTCTTCTCCAATCGTCCTTACATAGGATTCATTTTTGGCAAACCAGAAAGGCTGCATAACAGGAATAACCCCTAAATCTTTAAAACGTTTCAAATCTTCCTCTTTAACGAGGTGCAGGTGAGTAATTTCATGACGGGAATCTCTTTTTCCATTAACCTTTGCTGCCTCTTCAAAACCATTTAGAGATACCGTGACCGCTGCATCCCCAATAGCATGGATATGAACACGAAATCCTTCTTTATCCAAAGCTGTTACAGCCTTCTTGAATTCCTCTTCATTCCAAACAGGATGTCCGTACTCGCCAGGCATATGAACGTATGGTTCGTGGAGATAGGCAGTTCCTGCTGCAAAGACTCCATCCATAAAGATTTTAACGCTATTAATCTCAAACAAACCGCCTTTATGTTCCTCACGTTTCTCGATAAAGTGTGGGATTTGCTCTTTCCATTTATAAGGATCAACGTATAGGGCTACTTCGTATCTTAATGTTAATTGGTCATTCTTCTCTAGTTCTCCCAATGCATCAATGAGACTGTCGGTCGGATAGTGAACCGGAACGAATACAGACGTCACTCCTCTTTCAGCAGCTACCTTCTGAAAAGCAAGAATGGCCTCTTTGTACTCTTCCACGGTAAAGTCCGGAACAGGTAGAGCATTAATGACTAGTTCTTGGGCAGAAAACTCGTGTACGATCCCTGTCGGCTCATTTGTTTCTACGTCGCGTTCAAAAACACCGCCCACTGGATCCGGTGTATTGGCATCTATTTTTGCATTCTTAAGAGCCTTTGAGTTTACCCATAAAGAATGATGGGCACTCGTGATGAAAACAGCCGGTATATCAGATACTACTTCATCAAGCCATTCTCTAGGCTGAAGATCTCCAGAATTACTAGTGACAAGCCTCTCATTCCAGCCAATAGCCCGCAATTGCTCTAGGTCCGGGTGTTCTTTTACATAATCTTGAATCGCTTTTTTGTATTCTTCTAATGTAGAGTAAGAAGATAAATCCAGCCAAAAGAGGCTTTCAGACATAAGATAGGCATGATTATGACTATCTGTTAATCCTGGTAAAACCATTTTCCCTTCTAGATCAATCACTTTTGTCTTAGGTCCTTTTAGTGACATAACACTATTGTTATTCCCAACATAGACAATTTTTCCATCTCGAACACCAATCGTTTTTGCGATACTGCTATTTTCATCAGAGGTATAAACATATCCATTTTTTAAAATCAAATCTAAAGGTTCATTGTTTTTTGGTGTTGCAACGTTCTTTGCTGATGCAACACTAGTTAAAGTTGAACATAAAAGGATAAACACTAATAGATAAACAAAGGATTTTTTCAAAATAAATCAAGACCTTTCTGTACTTTTTTTGTAGACTTCATTCGTCAAGTTAACTAGCATTCATGACCTTATTCATACATACACCTTCCTTCAACATTTCTAATAAAATAAGACCTCATTTTTACAATTCCTAAATTATTAAATAGATTAAGAATAGTGGAAATTGTCTTACTGCATATTCGTATTTGCATTTTTCGTGCCAGTTTTACAAAAAATGAACTATTTTTTAAATAGATTTATATTAAAATGATTTAAATTCTTAAAAAACGTATGATTATGTAAAAAATTATTTTTATAAAAAATAGAAAATCTCGAAATAAATCAGCTTAATTTCCACGAAATTAAAGTTAAAAAAATAGAAAGTAAAAATAATTTTACTGATTTCAGTAAAAATATTTTTACTTTCTATTGAATCGATAGAAATCTATTCCTTTAATTTATATTTGTCCATTTTATATTTTAAGAGCTGTTTCGAAATACCTAATCGTTTAGAAGCCTCTGTCATTTTTCCATTCATGTTGTCTAGTTCTTTAATGATCAATTCTTTCTCAAAGGACTCTACTAATTCTTTTAATGATTGTGATGACTCTTTAAGCGGCCCAATTGCAGGAGAAACATTAAAATCTTTAATTCGTTTCGGAATATCATGTAAAGTAATCACATGGGTAGAGACATTATTATAGGTTGTTTCAATGGCGTGTTTTAATTCACGTATATTACCAGGCCAATTATATCTTTTAAAACACTCAATCACTTGGTCTTCTACTTCATCGACAAATATATTCATATTATTATTATAAAACTCAATATAATACTGAGTGAGTAATTCAATGTCTTCTATTCTTTCCTTCAGTGTTGGTAAATCGATTTGGACAACAGCTAAACGGTAATATAAATCCTCGCGCAGCCTTTTCTCAGCTACCAATGTTTCTGGATTTTCATTTGTAGCGGCTATGACTCTTATATTTAAATAAATATTTCGGTTCCCGCCAATTCTTCTAATCATTTTTTCTTCAATCGCTTTTAAAATTTTTACTTGCAGATAATAATCTAATGAATTAATTTCATCTAAAAACAGTGTTCCACCTTCAGCTTGTTCAAACAAACCTATACTATCACTTGCCCCCGTAAAACTTCCTTTCACTGTACCGAATAGAGTACTTTCCATTAAGTTCGGAGGAATGGCTCCGCAGTTTACAGAAATAAATGGTCCTTGGTAAGATTCACTCAAGTTGTGTATGGATTGTGCTACAAGTTCTTTTCCTGTACCCGTTTTACCATGGATTAAAACCGTAGAGTTTGTTCTGGCAACGTTTTTGATTTTTTGTTTAACCTCTTCCATTTTTGGACTTTTCGTTATTAGATTATCAATTGTATAGATGGTATTATTCTTTCGATAGAGTTTATGACGGGCTATTTTATCTATAGATTTAATATTCTCCCTATTATATAAATGTTTCGAAAATTCAATAGCGCCAATCACTTGATTGTTTTCTATAATCGGATACGTAGAACTAATTGATATAAAGGAACCACCTTTTTTTGTTATTAGTTCTTGTCTTTTATTACACACAGGAGTACCCATTTTTAAAGCAGCCATAATGGTACTATTTTCATCGGATAGATTTTGATAAAATTTTAAAAAATGTTTTCCTATGATTTCTTCGGGTCTCAGTCCGATTTCTCTTAAAACGTATAAATCAGCCAACTCATAAAAAATAATCATTCCATCCTTATCTGCCACTAACACATTGTCATACTCGGATAGATGCTGATAGTTTTCCATTTTCAATTTGATCATCTCCCCATCCAACTTCAAACGATCTTTTTAAAAATCCACTTTAGCCTTTTTGTACATTGAATTTATCTTCAATTAAATGATTTAAATCCTGATTAGTAAATAACATAAGGCTCCCTTTCATACACTAATCTTGATACCAAATATATGTCTCTACCATACGATTTCAGTCAAATAAGGTCAATTCCATTTTGACTATCGACAAATTTCGATGTTTTTTTGAGGTATTTCTGGGAGTCACTGTGACGGAAACAAACTGGACCAAAACAATGAGGTGGTTAAATATGGACAATTTTCGTATAGAGAAGGATACACTCGGTGAGGTTCGTGTACCTAAGGAGAAACTTTGGGGAGCGCAAACACAGCGGAGTAAGGAAAATTTTAAAATTGGGAACGAAAAGATGCCTTTGGAAGTTATTTATGGCTTGGCTTTTATCAAAAAAGCAGCAGCAATCGTCAATTTCCAATTAGGTAAATTAAGTGAAATCAAAATGAATGCCATCCAAAAAGTTTGCGATGAAATCTTAAATGGGGATTATGATGAGCATTTTCCATTGGCTGTTTGGCAAACTGGCAGTGGAACACAATCGAATATGAACGTAAATGAAGTGATTGCCCATGTGGCAAATGGACGGCTAGAGGCTCAGGGAGAAACGGAGAGGATTCACCCAAATGACGATGTCAATATGTCCCAAAGCTCCAATGATACGTTTCCAACGGCCATGCATATTGCAGCCTATATGAAAATAATGGAGAACCTCCTTCCTGCCATTCAAGAGTTAAAACAAACATTTCTTGAAAAAGAAAAGGCTTATTCAAACATAGTCAAAATCGGCAGAACACACTTGCAGGATGCGACACCACTGACACTTGGGCAGGAAATCAGCGGTTGGAGGTTTATGCTTGAGAAGAATGAAAAAATGATCACAGAGGCAGCAAAGTTTTTGCTTGATTTAGCAATTGGCGGGACAGCTGTAGGTACAGGAATTAATGCCAGTCCTCAATTTGGAGCTGATGTAGTGCAACAATTGTCAAACCTAACCGGCTACCCTTTTCGCTCTTCTGAAAATAAATTTCATGCCTTAACTAGCCATGATGAAATCGTTTATGTACATGGAGGATTAAAAGCTTTAGCAGCGGATTTACTAAAAATTGCAAATGATGTTCGCTGGCTTGCGAGCGGCCCAAGAAGTGGAATTGGTGAAATCCGCATTCCTGCCAACGAACCAGGAAGCTCAATCATGCCTGGAAAAGTAAATCCAACACAAAGTGAAGCCCTGACAATGGTCGCAAGCCAAGTGTTTGGGAATGACGCCACTATCGGCTTTGCAGCAAGCCAAGGTAATTTTGAGTTAAATGTGTTTAAACCCGTTATTATTTTTAACATGATCCAATCCATCACATTACTATCAGATGCGATGATTTCCTTTAATCAACACTGTGCAATAGGAATAGAAGTGAACGAAGACATTATTAAAGAACATGTGGAACGATCACTTATGCTTGTGACAGCATTAAACCCTCATATTGGCTATGAAAAGGCAGCAGCAATCGCCAAACTTGCATTTAAAGAAAACATCAGCTTAAAGGAAGCGGCAGTTCAAACAGGGTATCTATCAGCAGAACAATTTGATCAATGGGTTAAACCAGAGAACATGGTATAAAGGTGAAACATCAGAATCAAGGCGTACTGTGAAGTAGATCCAGTCCCTCGTCCCCCAGAAAAAAAAAGAAAGCTCTGTGAGAATATAAAATCTCTGCAGAACTTTCCTTTTTGTTTTTAATCGTTGCAATTTCCCTAGTTCGCTTTTTGTTCTTTATCAATCCAAATGAAAACTGTCCCCTTGTCCCTATTTAGTTTTAGTACGGACATAGCCAACAATTAATATAAGCAGTGGCAGAAATCCTCCAGCAATGTTACTAAGAATTAACATCCCCTGTATATCCCATTGCTGCTGTTCAATTACATTCGGAAACATCATGGAAGCAAATGCAGTTAAGATCATCCCCATTGGTAAAACAATGGGACGATAACTTTTTAGGTTCAAAATTTGTCCAAGTCCCGAACAACATGCATAAAAGTATAGAATCAACTTAAAATAAACGGCTATAAACCACATGGTCGCTACAATGACTTCTATTCGTTTCACAAATTCACCAACATTAATTTTTTGGGCTAATAAATAACTCGGGAAACGAAGTCTTGCAGTGAGTTCCTCTCCTAAAACTAAGATAGCTAATATCGTGGTAATAAAAGTGATAATTCCTCCTATTATTAGACCTATATAAAAGGATCTTTGCGCTTCCTGGGGATTGCTTACACTTGCTGGAAAGATCATTAATATATAAACAGCAGTAAATGTAGAAACACTTACTAGTATTAGAGTAGGAAATAGCAATGGCTTTAAGCCAGATTCCAAAACGGGTTGTATATTTTGAAACTTGATTTCAGGTATCACAAACAGCAGGACCAAAAAAAGGAAAATAAAGATTATCCAAAATATTTCGGCTGCACGTGAAAATGTTTCCAAACCGATGCGGACAGCCATTACCAAAAGAAGGGCTGTCATGATATGGAGGACTTCTATTGGTGTTTCTGGCATGAGATTAATCCGAAAGAAAGTACCTGAATTGTATAGAAGTTCTGCAGAAGCAATAAATGCGACCAAAACCATAAAAACTGTAAGTAATTTCCCAAGCCACTTTCCAAATACTTTTTCATTAATTTGTGCAATATTCATATTTGGGAAAAGCTGAGCAATCTTGCTAAACATCCATATAACGGTTAGCCCTATGCCTATACTAATAATCACGACTAACCAAGCATCCTGCCTTGCATATTTTGCTAAAATGGATGGATACACAAGTATACTAGTTCCAATAGTAAAAAAGGTTACTAATATTCTAAATTGATGAGCTGAAATTTTTTCATTTTCAAGCATCGGCTTTTTCCCTCACTGATTATGTTAAAAGTTCATACATATAGTTACTTAAAGGCTGTAAAATCGTATTAATTCCTTTTAATGGGTTAGGAAGTGGTATATGAAAACTACATGCAATAGATAAACCAACGCCAATCAATAGAAGAACAGTAAATACCCATAGTTCTTTTTTTAACTTATTTCTTTTTAGATGAGGGACATCGATCGCAATAATAATCAAAGCTGCAGCTATTACTACTATTGACATCATGTGAAAACTCCTCTCATACCGTACCGACATTAAATCCTGATATTTTACAACAAGTCCGTTTTAATTATTTCCTTGGTCTGGTTTCGGAATATCTGAATCCTCTCTTTTTATATTCCTTTGACTAATTAAACGCTGACGTGTGGATAGAGCCCACCTTGGAAAAAGAACTAATGCATCCTTTTGATCTTCTTTAATATAAGGAGCAAATGGTACCATATAAGGTACACCAAACGATCTCAAACTGCATAAATGAAGGATGACTGCAGTAACCCCAAATGTTATTCCAAAAAAGCCAAATGAAGCAGCTAATCCCATGAATGGAAAACGGAGCATTCGAATGGAAATGGATAAATTATAAGAACTAACAATAAAACTTGAAATCGCGGTAATGGATACAACAATAACCATCCCCGCTGAAACGATTCCTGCTTCTACTGCCGCGGATCCTATGACTAGAGTTCCAACAATTGAAACCGCCTGACCAATAGCCTTTGGCAATCTCAAACCTGACTCACGTAAAATCTCAAATGTAACCTCCATCATAAGAGCTTCTACAAATGCTGGAAACGGAACGCCTTCACGCTGTGCTGCTAGGCTAATTAATAATGGAGTTGGCAGCATCTCCTGATGAAATGTCGTAATCGCAATATAGACGGATGGTCCTAACATTGCGATTAACAAACCGATAAATCTTAAGATTCGTAATAATGTTGTAATATCGGCACGACTATAATAATCATCTGGAGCATGAAGAAATTGGACAAATACAGCTGGAACGATCAATACAGACGGGGTTCCATCAACAAGAATGGCGATCTTGCCTTCTAAAAGGTTCGATGCGATAACATCTGGGCGTTCAGAATGATAGATGGTTGGAAAAGGAGTATATGTAGTATCTTGGATGAGCTCTTCAATATATAAAGAATCCAGGATACTATCAATGCTAATCCGATCCAAACGGCTCCTTACTTCTTCTATTACTTCCTCATTGGCAATCCCTTTTATATACATTAAAGACACATTAGTCTTAGTTTGTTCTCCAATTTTTCTTGATTCTAGCCAAAGATTAGGATTATTTATTTTTCGGCGAATTAAGGCAGTATTTACACGAATATTTTCCGTTAAGGCTTCCCTTGGCCCCGTTATCGAATTTTCGGTAGATGGTTCTGTTACACTTCGTTCTTTCCCTCCCTTCATGCTAATGGCCAATCCGACGGAATATCCATTGATCAAGAGAATGACATTTCCTGAAAAAAGTGATTCATAAAGTAATTGGTAATCAGAAATATCTTTTATATCTGCAACTGTCAGGGTTGTTTCTTTTATATTTAGAACAAGATCCTCCATACTTTTAGTGTTAAAACCTGCCTGTGGAAAATCTTTCATTAATGATTCTAGGATGAATTCTTGATTAGAAATAGTATCGACGAGCCCATCGGTAAAAATAATGCTGGCTTTTATTGAATTTTCTCTTCCGATACGGAACTCACGGATAATGATGTCTTCACTGGATCCAACTGTTTCTTTTATTTTTTGAAGGTTTTCCTTTAAATGATTACTTAATTTACCAGTGCCATTTTGATTTCGTGAAGTATTTTTTGGTTTAAGATGTTTATTCTTTATATCATTACTTCTTATTGATTTTTTGAAAAAAACCACAGATGATCCCCGCTTTTTTAAACCTTATTTTTTTCAAACTTTATTCCTAATATACTCGTAAAAAGGTTATTCTTAAAACGAATTCAGCTTTTGACCATCTCCTCTTGTATAAGAAGAATATTTTGGATTTCATTCGCTTAGGCTATCCATGTAAGCCCATTTTGAATTAGAGGAGTTCGCGAATGAAACGTAAAATCCTTATTTTTTGTATTTATCTATCGATATTGTCGATTACTACGGGATGTTGGGCTCGAAAAGAGTTAAATGAGCTAGCAATTGCTGTTGCAATGGGTATTGACAAAGTGGATGAGCAATATCTGATAACTGTACAAATTGTAAATCCAGCTGAGATTGCTTCTAATAAAGGGGCGGGGAGAAGCACCCCTGTCATTGTCTTTCAAGAAAAAGGGGATACCATATTTGAAACATTGAGAAAAATGACAACGAACGCTCCCAGGAAAGTATACTTAGCTCACCTTAGAATGGTAATCTTTGGAGAAGAGTTAGCAAAAGAAGGAATTAGGAAAACACTAGATTTCTTTTCTAGAGATCATGAATTTAGACCGGACTTTAATATTGTAGTAGCAAAGGATTCAAGAGCAGAGGATATTTTGAAAGTACTGACCTCTTTAGAGGCTATTCCAGCTAACAAATTATATAATACCCTTAAAACCTCAGAGAAAGTTTGGGCTCCATCAATGTCCGTTACATTTGATACACTTGATTCAAAGCTTTCAAGTGAAGGAGCTAATCCGATTTTAACTAGTGTTTTCAAAACGAGTGATAAGCAGTCTGGCGGGGCCAAACAAAATATAGAGAATACAGATCCTCCTGTTAGACTCAAATACAATGGATTGGCTGTTTTTAAGGATGAAAAATTAATAGGCTGGTTAAGTGAAGATGAAAGTAAAGGGGTGAATTATGCACTTGGAGAAGTGAAAAATACAATTGTTACATTTTCTTGTCCACAAGAAGGAAAAGTATCATTAGAAGTGTTAAGAACAAAGGCCGATTTAAATACAAGTATGATAAACGGAGGTCCAATGGGATCTATAAAGCTAAACGTAGAGGCAAATGTAGCTGATGTGGAATGTGCTGGTTTAGACTTAAATAAAGTAAGCACGATTTATGATCTCGAAAAAAGAGCTGAAAAAGATATTAAAGGTCTAGTTATTTCGTCTATAGAAGCTGCCCAAAAAAAATATCAAACAGATATTTTCGGTTTCGGTGATACTTTACATCGTTCTGATCCTGAATCTTGGAAGAAATTAAAAAAAGATTGGAATCAAAGGTTTGCAAATATACCAGTCACAGTAGATGTTCAAATGAAAATTCATCATACCGGTACAATTAGAAATTACAGCACTCAAGATACAGAGGAATAAGGATAACCGATTTCGGAAAAAATTGTGGAATGACTCCATTGGGTGTTATAATAAAAAGTGAAACCAAAAGGTGTTACAATTTTTAATTTCTTTAGGAGGCAAAAGCTATGGACCAGCAAGGACAAGAAATGTTTTTAAATTTTATTTTAGAAAGAGTTCAAGAGGGCAAAGAAGGTGAGGCAAAAGAAATCCTAACAGAAAACTTCAAGAAACTAACTGAAGGCACTTTTTCACAAGAAGATATTCAAGTGTTTCTCCCTAAGATGATTAGTCTATTAAAACCAGATAAACTAGAGGAAGTTGCAGGAGTAGTGAAGCAATTTTCTGGAGAGTTTGGAATTAAATAAGGTCTACCAATCTAAACATATGTTTTCCAAGTGATTTCAGACCCTACCCGCAGCAGTATGTTAAAACTTCTTGCTTAAAGGGAAATAGCTTAAATGGCTGAATATTTTCCAATAAGCCGTATAGCTGTAAATAAGCATTACATATTCTATCTGACTCCGTTCTTGTAAAAAGGCGACGCGAAACCCATTATATACTTAAAGAGGTAGAAAGCGTTTCGTTATAAGAGAACCAAAATTGTGATATTCACAATCTTGGTTCTCTTTGTTTTTTAGTCCTTTTTTCAATATTTATTCTACAAATTCCGACAAATTGCGGGTGTTTTCGGGTGGTCCCAGTGACGGAAACTAAGCAGTAATATCCTCCATCTGCTTCTTCTTATTTCTTGTCCCTTCAAGCATATGAATCACTACCGCAGCAATTAGGATAGCTGCAATAATTACACCAGCTAGTATGATACTAGTATCCAATAAGAGGACGAGAATAATTCCGACAATGGATGCGACGGATGAAAGAATTGTATAAGTCGCAAATGTTTCTTTCATTGTTAAGCCAAAAAATTCTTTTACCATCCAGAAGCCCGGATCATTTACGTGTGAGGCAAATGCTGTTCCCGCTCCAGTTGCAAGAGCAACAAGTGCTAAGTTGGCGTCAGGATATGCTTCAAGCATTGGAAGTACTAATCCTGCAGTTGATAAGGCTGCAACCGTTCCTGAACCTAAACAAATACGGAAAATGACAGCAATCATCCACGAAAGTAGAACGGGAGAAATAGAAACATCAGTAAACAGACTTGCAATATACTCCCCAACTCCGCCATCGATAATAACTTGTTTGAATGCGCCGCCACCACCAGTGATTAAGATTAGCAATCCAATCGCATTGATGGATGCTCCAGCAGAAGCCGTTAAGTCTTTCATAGGAATTTTTCTAGCAATTCCCATTGTATACATAGCTAATAATAGTGAGATTAACAAAGCTACTGGAGCGTTTCCGACAAAACGAATGATTACTATTAAAAGATTATCGGCAAACCCCAATTGTTTTTGGAAAATATCTAAAAAGGCTGCAGCAAACATCAATAGGATTGGAAATACCGCTGTTAAAACACTGATACCGAATCCAGGTGTTTCTTCTAATTTCCATGGTTTATGATCTCCAATTGCATCCGCATTGCCTGTTTTTTCAAAAGCACTGGGGATCCACTTTTTGTTGATCTTCGGGAACCAAACTCCTGCAACTACAATAGTTGGTATAGCAATAACGATTCCATAAACTAATACCATGGCGAGGTCTGCTCCATACTCCTGAGTAACGGCAGTAATTCCTGGATGCGGCGGCAAGAAGCTGTGTGCGACAACTAAAGCACCTGCCATTGTAAGTCCAAAGTGTGTAATAGAAATCTTTAGTTCCTTGGAGATCATATAAATGATTGGTACTAATAGAATAAAGGCAACATCCCAGAATAAAGCAATTCCTACAATAAAGGAGGAAACAGCAATCGCCCATTGAACATTCCTTTTTCCAAATTTATCAATCAATGTCATTGAAATACGATAGGCTCCTCCTGCATCAGCGATCAAACGACCAATCATCGCTCCGAAGCCTAAGATTAACGCAATATGACCTAAAGTACCACCTAATCCAGCTTCAACTGAAGCGACAATCTCTCCAAGCGGCATCCCTAATGCTAGCGCTACAATAAACGATACAATAATTAATGAAATGAAAGCGTTTAATTTTAAGCCAGTGATTAAAACAATTAATAGAATAACTCCAAGTGCAACCATTAATAATGGCATTTTTATTGTCCCCCTTTTATTTTAATCTTTAAGTCTCAATTTTGCCAATTGCCCCCTCAGCCCTAAAAATATTCAGAAAATCTATTGGTATTTTGACATTTATAAATTTTCGGAATGTTTTTATTATAATAACAATCAATTTTAATATCTAATAGAATATATTTTATAAAAAAACATTTTTTCCAAAATATGTTTAATAGTTGTAAGTCGGGAACACCGGGACGATTCTTACCTTTCCCTTAATTTCCTCTAGTAAAGAACATTTAGGATTACTGTTTGAACCGGTAGTTTTACTTCACACAAAATCATCTTAAAAAATGCAAAATTATTTTTGATCGATCACTTTGAGTGGGAGAATCGCCTATTCAGCTAGAGTGTGAATACAAACAAACTATCAGAATACCAGGTAATGGAGTAGGAACGATTGATTTAATAATTGGGAAAGTTGTCATGGTTCATATTAAAGATGAATTTATTAGCCTTGAAGGAAAAAAGAGCTAACATTCCTCTTATCGAGTGATGATATAATAAAAACCACCCGTGAGGACGGATGGTTTTTTCTACAGATACGCGGGGAAGTTTCTAGCGTTTCACTAAAAACATTAGAACCGCCCCCGTGCTTCATTTTCCTCCTAATCTTCAAATCTCAACAAATTTCGGGGCGTCACTGTGACCAATAGAATCAGATTCTACGTAAAGATGCTCAGGATGAGGGTGGCTGAGAAAATCATGATGAGATATAGCCCAGCCGTAGGCCCCGGCATAACTAAAAAGAAGAATATCTCCCACTCTGACACGTGAAACGAATTGATCTCTAGCAAGGATATCGTTAGGAGTACACAGTTCCCCTGCTACAGTAATTTCAGACTCGTTTACTTCAGGCCGCATAAAGGGGTATGACCATTTTTCTATGGGTACAATGGTAAAAGGATGACTCTGTTTCCATGCAGCCGGAAGTCTTAAGTGATGACTTCCCCCGCGAAGGACACAAAAGTAACGGCCATGATTTTGTTTGATATCTAGTACTTCTGCTGCATAGTAGCCGCATGAAGAAGTGATATAACGGCCGCATTCAAACAATGTCTGCCAATTGGCATCCTTGTGCTTTTCTAGTACTCTATGTAACGATTTCATGAAGTCATCCCAATCAAACTGCTCGTCTATATTTTGATAGTTAATTCCAATACCTCCGCCTACATTTACATAGGAGATATCGATATCCCACTCCTTTCCCCATCTTTTCGCCAGTTCATAGCAATGGTCTACAAATGCTGCATGGGCCTTTGAGTCACCATTATTAGACATTGCATGAAAATGGAAACCGAGGAGTTTTACATTAGGTAATTTTTTTGCTAACGCAATCGCCTGTGGCACTTCAACTTCATCAATTCCAAATTGTGTCGGTACACCCGCCATTTTCAATTGTGCATTTGGAACCGAGTGACGCAGATTCACTCGCAGCAAAATAGATACGGTTGTCCCTTTTTGACTGGCAATGTGATTGACTAGCTGTAATTCATGTAAACTCTCGACATGGAGCAATGTAACTCCGTAATGAATGGCCCCTTCAATCTCCTCCTGTGTTTTCCCCGGCCCGCCGAACAGTATGGGGATTTTTTGATCCACAGCTCTGACTTTCTCGATCTCCCCTAATGACGCTACTTCAAATCCATGGACAATCGGAGCTAAGGTTTTCATAAGAGTTTCATCCGAGTTTGCTTTAATGGCATAAAATAAACGACAACTTGAAGGCAGAGTTGTCACTAATTGGTTTACATGTTGGCGCAGTTTCGGTAAATCATATATATAAGCACAAAAAGGTTTCTCTCGCTCCATCCTAAGAGCTTGTACGATTTTTTCCATTGTTATATACTCCCTCTATCATTTCATTATAAATTCATTATTTGCCGTCTTGTTAAAACGATGACGAATGTTATAACAATACAGCCTATACCCATGACGCCCCCTGCCCAAAGAGGTCCAGTCCAAGTGGCAATAGCCCCAATGAGTATTGCTCCTAAAGGGATAAATCCTCGATCCATTAAAGCAATACTTAAAATTCTCCCACGCAGAGTATCGGGGACATTCATCTGTAACGTAATCCGGCTTAATGTTCGGTAGGTTTGACTTGTTAATCCAACAAGAAACATAGCTGCCCCTGCTATGAACAAATTTTCGCTTCCGATAAATAAAAGCAAAGAAAACCCAAAACCGAAAATAGAATAAATTAGCCATTTTCCCGCGCTCTTGATTTCTCTGCCTAGTGAAAGCCAGGTTGTACCGACGATAGCACCGACCGATGAAACCGATAAAAGCAATCCAAATCCTTCTGGTCCAAGGTTTAAAAGATCTCGAGAAAATAATGGCAGCATGGTGGTATAAGGAAATCCAAATACCATCGGCACAATTGCTAAAATGAGTAATGATTGAACAGAAGGCTGCCGTTTCACATAATCTGCTGCCTCACGAAGAGTGGCTTGTTCACCCTTCTTTTGGCCGGAAGATGTATAGGAATCCGTCCGAATCATAAGTAATGAGAGTAGTACAGCTAACGTACCCCATGCATTGATATAAAATAATTGGGCAATATCCATCATGGAAATCAATACTCCTGCAAGTGCAGGTCCAATAATCCGTGAGAGGTTAATGACCATTGTATTAATAGCAATAGCACTTGCCATAGAGTTTGGCGATACTAGATTGGGGATGAATGCATTCCGAATCGGCGGGTCCATAGCTGCCAGCATCGATCGCAGTGTAACGATGAATGCAAAAAGCCAAAAAGACTGTCCTGCCTCGACAAGAGAGCCAAGGCAAAACGTTAGTAACATCATTCCGACTTGAAGCCAAATTAATAGTTTTCGTCTATCGTACCGGTCAGCCAGGATGCCTGCCGGTATACTTAGTAAAAAAGTAGGGACCAAACGGCATGCATTTATGATCCCTAAATGAAGCGGAGAGTTTGTGAATTGTAATACCGCCCAATTTAAGGCGACTAAATCCATCCAATCCCCTACCCGTGTCACCAAGCTTCCAGACATAAACATTCTAAATGTCCTTGATCGAAGAGCAAAGCTTGATGACGTTTGTAACTGAGCATCTACTTGTGCCATGAATCCTTAATCTTCCTTCCGGTTAAATTCATAAAGCGGATTAGGGACGGCGGCGTAGGAGTAGTCTTTCCCTTCAGGCTCTAAACGCATTTTAGTCAGTGCCTTGTGATCGACTTCAGCTTGATACAATGCTTTCCTGTCCATTCGAACACTTTCTGCATATTGCGGTAAAGACTCTAGCTGACCAAAGACTTTTTCACAAATCCGGTAAATCTCCTGCCACAACTCGCCTTCCCCTAATCCAATGTGTTTGCATACCTGCAGAACAAGCTCACCGCAGTGATTCTGAAAGACTGTATAAAATACCTTATTATGCATTTCCTTTAGATGCTCCGTCACAGTAACGGAGCCAGGGTAGAACTGCACTTGAACTTGATGCTGCTGGAGCCTGTTTCGATATATTCTAGCTCCTCCCCAATCGCGAAACAGCATACGAACAGGACGCCCCTCTTTAAATACCATTACACTGTTTTGCAGGTGACCTTCTAAACCAATTCCGTACTTTACCATAAGGGTAAGAAAGCCTGGAAGGGCAATCGAAACATATTCTGAGAAAAACTGAAAGGCTGCCTTGCGTAAGGATGTTTCCTTCCTTTTTTTAGCGTAGCTTTCCATTAATTCGATCAGGATCGGCTTTTCCGTTATAGGTGATTCGGCAAAAAGCGAGCTTCCAACAATTGCAACTTCATCCAACACTGTAAATGTTTCTACATTTTCACGTATCACAGCCGATAGATTTCTGCTTTTTAACGGATCATTTTCGAAACATTTCTCTGTTTCTTTCATTTTAAAATTATATCCTGCACACTCACACACAGGTACAAACGTTTCAGCCAGGTCTTGTTCCTGCTGCATGACGGAACGAATGAGCCGAGTAAAAACGGCAGCGTTGTTTGTCGTATTTGCAGATATAGAGCGGACAGTGGAAGTCATCTGACTGTTGACCGCTACTTTGATGGCATATTTTGGTTTCTCTCCATTCATAAGTGGTACCACTGTTCGAAACGAAGAGGTTGCCCCGCTTGGCACCACAAAACCGCGTACAGGTACAACAACCTGTTCCTGGATTTCTTGTTGATAGATCTCTGGAATCGCCTTTTCCAGCTGCCAAGAATGCACTGGGACAAATACATAATCGTTTATCGTAAGTCCATATTCTGAAAACTCTTGCTCAGCAGCCTCTGGTAAACGGGGATATTCTTTAAAAAGAAAAACATTTGCATCCTGCTGCTTTTCCTCTATTACACCCCACTCCGCATAATCCTTCCGTATTCCAACAAACTTAATATCCGTTACCCCATCAAATTCCGGCGCATAACGGAATACAGCCTCTGCTTCCATTCCTATTTTTGTTTTGGTACCCGGGTGAAGATTATGTCCTTCGATGGATAGCTGTTCAAAAAATAAACTTGAATCAAACTCACGATTTTGTTTCTTTTTTAATAAGACCCAATCAATCGTCGTTGAAATCCCCTGTTCTTTTGCTTGCTGCTGAAGCTCTTTTTTCTTCAGGTCCCAATAGGCATAGGAAAGCGCCAAATTAGCACTGCCGTTTATTACCTCCTGAGCCAGCTTCGACCAAGAACTTTGCTCGTTGTCAGCTTCTTCTTTGCAGCGCATGAGTGCAAGAAACTCAGCAGCGTGTTCAATCGTTTTTACTCCCGCTTGAGAAATATGTAAAATAACCCCATCGATTTCGACACGATTAAAGGCATAGGTTCGGCTTACAGGAATGACTAGACATTCCCTCTTTGAAAGTGGATACAGCTTATACACCTTTCCACTTTTTAATTCGTAATTATGAAGGACACCAATCATCGTTTGCCAGTATTCATCAATAGCCGGAACATTCAGGGCATGGATAGAACCAATCACATATAAATCATGCGAATTCGAAGTAAGTCCCATAATATCTTCCCGCAGCATGGAACCAGCAAGACGGCGTAAAATTCCTTGCCGTCCTTTTTCTAGAGATGACAGATAGGGAGAAACCAATTGAGGTTCGTTACTCTTAAGAAAATTCAGAACCTTCACTTCGTCGTTAAACAACCCTCCCTGATTAAATGGACTTTGTTCTTTTTTAAGAAGTTGTGTTGTGCCTGTACTCATTACAGAATCTCTCCTTCCCATACCGCCATCGGATTTGGAACTTTTGCATACGGATAAACGGTCACATCTCCCCGAAGTCTCATCGTTGTCAGAGCCTTTAATTCGATCAAAGGCTGAAATAAGGCTTGTTCATCTGCTGCAGCCTGTTTGGCTATAGCGGGATCCTTCTTTAGTTCTGTAAAAACGTTTTTACACACTGTAACAACCTCCTTCCAAAGCTTCTTCTCATCGATTCCTAGATTTCGAACGATGCATGTAATCAATTCAGCAAAATGGTTTTGCATGACAGAATACGAAATAATATTTCGCAGTTGTTCTACCTTTTCCGTTACAATAGAGGAACCGGGGTAAAATTCTGCTTGAAATCCTTCCTTTTTTAGTCGCCGTGGTAAAATCCGTATTCCTCCGAAATCTCTTAAAAGAATACGTACAGGCTCTCCATGACGAAATACCGAAACGCTATTTTGCATATGGCCCTCTAAACTAATTCCATACCGTACCATTAAAGTTAAAAATCCAGGCAAGGACATTCGCGCATATTTATAGATAAATAAAGAGGCCGCCTCTCTTAAATCTGAAACATGAAGACTTTTTGCTAATTCTTCTATCAGTTCAATGGCAATCGCCTTCCCACTAATCGGTGATTCCGCTAAAAGCGAAGCAGCCGCCATTGGGATTTCTCCTTCATTTTTCACATGATTCTCTGGGTTCTCTCGTAAAATAGAGGCCAAGTTCGCTTGTAGTGTCCAACGCTCATCCTCCGTCATATCTTGACACAGTGGCTGAAAATAACTGCCTGCTCGTTCTTGAAGCACAACAAAACTTCCGCCAAAATGATTTTCTTTCTCTTGAATGTCACTTAGTATCTTCGAAAGAATGGGCCCATTCTCCACTGAGTTAGGTGACACAGTCCGTATCGCACTGGTGGTCTGTACATTGACCGCTGTTTTAATATGATGCTTTTTCTGACCTTTGCTTTGAATAGGAGCTAACGAACGAAATGAAACCAATGACTGTGTTGGAATACGAAAGTCCGAAATCAATATGACTTTCTTTTGTTCGATCTCCTTCTTGTACAGGGTATTTAACGTATGATCAAACTGCCAAGGATGAACAGGAATCAGTTCATACTCTTCAGCTTGAAGCCCTTTTTCGTGTAAGTGTTTCTCTATGGCTGATTGTAAGCCGTCATACTCTTGGTACAACAAAGTTGTGATCGTTTGGGCATCAATTGAAATCGTTTGGCAATAGTCTTTAGAGACGGCTGCAAGAGCCACTTGTGGTGCTGCTCCCCATTCTGGAGAATACTGAATCACTTCCCCCGTATCAATTCCAAACTTTGTCTTCGCTCCGGGGTGCAGCGGATGGCCATCAACGACCCATTGTTCATAAAAGACTAGAGGACTAAAATGCTCATTGTCCTTTCTTTTTTTAACTACCCATTCTAAAGAGGTCTCTATTTGATCTAATTTTGCCTTAGTGATTAACTCCTCTTTTCTCCTAGCTGCACCTGTCAACGCTAAAGCTAGATTAGCCACCCCATTTTGGATTTCTAGTTTAAATCGTTGAAACTGCTTTTCCGCGGCCTCCTCTATCAATCCTTCCTGCCTGATTAACTCTAGAAGTTCTACAGGATGAAACAAAATAGAAGTGGTATCAGCGGTACAAATTTCTATATCTCCTTCAATATCAAATCGTCCAAGCGAGTGTCTCTTTTTGACGTTAGCCTTCAGTTCTTTCCCACTGGGTAGCTTGACGCAAATCGTGGTACTTACTCCTTCCAGCCACGCAACACTCTCTTCGTTGATAATCCTTTCTCGGATAAGTGCCTGAATGAGACGTTGAAAAATCCCCCTTCTCCCTGCCTGACGATTCAGAAGGTAATCCGCTTCCAATTCAGGGTGTTCATTTTTGATGTAGGCTAACGTTTTTGCTTCTTCCTCATCCAAAAACTCATTTTGTGCCATTCTCCCATTTTCAGTATGTATAACACCCATTTCATCTCTCCCTATCTGTATATTACATATTTTTACAACGATGATAATGATAATCTTTATCATTTGTATTTTCTGATTACTATATTAAATGATAATGATTATCATCGTCAATTAATCTTTGGTCCTATAATTCCTTCATATCTAACTGTTTTCTATTTTTAGTAGATATTATGACCTATTATTTCATCTTCTGTTAGTTTAGTCTCAAATTCACTTTAATTATAAAAAGAACGTGAAATATTTTGTGTAACAAGATTTTTCGGGGAGTCACAGTGACCAGGTCCGAATTCCTAAAAAATACATTACATTTTTGAGTTCCTTTGGACACCCTAAATAGTAAGTGAATAAATGAATAGGCAAAAGAGCTTATTTTGAACCTTCAGCAGTCTTGTTTTTATATGCACGTGGGTAGGCTTACATATTGTGTTTTTACCGAATGAAGGTCATCCTGATTCGGCAAAATAGGTGTGTATTTATTCTAAAGGAGGATATTATTAATGATTCGCCATAAAAAATTAGGTTACGTTGTATTAAATGTAACAAATCTTGATAAATCCGTTGATTTTTATGAGAATATTGTTGGACTGGAGGTAGTTGAACGTAAAAATACTATTGCATTCTTAAGATGTAGTAATGACCATCATAATTTGATACTTGAACAAGCAGCAGAAGCAGGTTTGAAAAGAGTGGCCTATGAACTTGAAAAGAATGATCAATTTCAAGGGGTTTTCAACTATTTAACAGAACAGGGCTTAAATCCGA
Organism: Niallia oryzisoli; assembly: GCF_036670025.1. Classification (NCBI taxonomy): domain Bacteria; kingdom Bacillati; phylum Bacillota; class Bacilli; order Caryophanales; family Bacillaceae; genus Niallia; species Niallia oryzisoli. Next base: position 5,793,771 of record NZ_CP137640.1, read on the forward strand.
TAGAATCTAGTGCAGAAGAAACACAAAGTTTGAATCAAGGCAGAACATTGCGATTTAAAGATCCACATATGGGAGTAACCTATGAATACTATGTTGATATGAAACAAATGGATTCACCATTTACTCCTAAAAAGGCAAAAATCACAAGATTTTTACATGTCGTATACGAAACAAATAAATTTGATGAGATGTTAGATTTCTTTACTAATACATTAAACTTCAGAGTATCAGATACCTCATCAGATGAAAAAGGTGCATGGGCATGGTTAAGAGCGTTCCCTTCACCATATCACCATGACATGGCGATTACGAAAGGATCAGAAAATAAATTGAATCATCTTGCTTACCAGGCTGAAAGAGTGGATGATATTGGTATTCAAGTCAATAAATTAAAAAATGCAAATGTCCCAATCCTTTTCGGACCAGGAAGACATCGTCCATCTAGCAGTGTTTTCCTTTACTTTGCTGACCCTGATGGCATAACGCTTGAATATAGCCAAGGAATGGAGGAATTCCCTGAAGAAGGGGCAAGGGAACCACGTGAATTAGAGCCAACTCCAGAGACCATCGACGAATGGGGAGGAACTCCGGAGCCTGGTTTTGGAAAATATGGTAAGTTGATTAGTGAGGATTAAAAAACAATCAATAAATAGTAGTAAAAAAGTTCGTAACTAGTCGTTACCCCTATGGACATCAAATAGAGTAGGCGCATGAAAATATCATGCGCCTCTCACAGATCCGTACGTGCGGGTCATCGCATACGGCTCCTCCATGCTTATCCCCGCTGGGGATGTAGTTCATTATAAATATCCAGAAGAAAAACAAGTTTTATATCACGAAACCTTTCATTAGGAATCGCAAAATGTACATGTTGGGTCAACGAACTTCTCCATTTAGTCATTGAGAGATGAGGAAGTTCGCCCTCCCACTTCCTTTTTCGAAGCTCCCTGTGGAGCTTTCTTATTTTCCTCCAACTTCTTAGTTGAATCATCCGAAGCCTTCTTCGAATCCATGAATCCAGTTGTTGAAACAGTTTCTTTGAAAATCCAATACCAAAGTATCTACCCCATCCTCTGATGATGGGATTCAACCGATGCTTAACGAATTCTTCCAGATTTAATGTTTGATTTCTTTTCGTTACATCTTTGATACGTTTCTTGAATTTCTTTACTGCCTTGTCTGATGGTGAATGATAGTATCCTTGCTTGAAAACATATCCTAGAAAAATAATCGGTTCTACAAGATTATCTACAATCTTGGTTTTATCAGGATGGACTTTTAAACCCAACCCTTCTTCTAATAGCTTAACTACCGTTCTCAAAACCCTTTCAGCACCCTTTCTTGATTTGCAACAGATGACGAGGCAAGTAGACCACTGGAACCTCCCCAGTAGCCCCTCTCAGAACCGGACGTGAACCTCTCAGCTCATCCGGCTCCCATTATTCAGCCGTAGGTTTAATACCTATTTCCCAATGTTTAAATAACTTGGGATTCTGATTTGCAATTCTACCTAAGAAATGTTCTGCTCTTTTCTTGTGACGAGCTAACCTTTTGTATTTCTTTCTTGCCCACATTATTAAGGCTTTGTTGATGTGCCTTAATGTTGGGTACATTTCTGATTTGTAGAATTTCCCATAGAAATTTATCCAGCCTATTATCTTTGAGTTAAACATATTTGATAGGTCAGTAAGGTCCTTATCAGCTTTTAACTGTAGCTTCCAATCCCTTACTTTTTGCCGAATTGATTTCTTAGATTTGTTACTAATTGCTGGTGTAAAGTTAATAAAATGCTTTCCCCATCTATTCTTAGAACGTCTTGGCCTGAACGTATATCCTAGAAAATCAAACGAAATATTTTCGTGATATTCTTTCCTAACTGCATCTTTACAATATACAATTCTTGTTTTAGTTGGATGTAGTTCAAGTTTACATTCGTTCATCCTAATGCTTAATGATTCAAGCAGTCTTATTGCCTCAGCTTCTGACTTGCAGTGAATGACAGCATCATCTGCATATCTCGCAAATGGATTATTAGGATGGTTAATTGTCATCCATTTATCAAATGTGTAGTGTAGAAATAGGTTCGCAAGAACTGGACTTATGACTCCGCCTTGCGGTGTGTCAGAAGTACGTTCTTTTACTCCTTCTTTTGTTTGAAAAGGTGCCTTTAGCCATCTTTCAATGTATAGCTTCACCCATTTAATACTTGTGTGTTTTTCCACTGCTTTCATTAATAACCCATGATCAATGTTGTCGAATAAGCCCTTAATATCAAATTCCAGAACCCAATTGTATCTCCAACATCTTTTACGAGTTATTTCCAATGCTTGGATGGGACTTTTATTTGGTCTATAACCATAAGAGTCCTCATGAAAGAAAGGTTCCACTGAGGGTTCAAAATACAGTTTCACAACCATTTGTGCAATTCTATCTGTAACAGTTGGAATTCCTAATGTCCTAGTGCCACCAGCTTTCTTTGGAATCTCTACAGCTTTAACTGCTGGTGGAAAGTAACTACCTGAGGACATTCTGTTCCACAGTTTGTAGAGATTATCCTTTAGGTTCACTTCAAATTCCTCTATTGACTCATGATCAATTCCAGCTGACCCCTTGTTTGCTTTAACTCTAAGAAAGGCTTCATAAACTGCCTTTTTGGATATATTGTACGGCTTTGTCTTATTCATAAGTTCCTCCCAATTTAATGGTTGACCTGTTAATAAAACTGAATAACATAACCCCTTTGCTCCATCTCCGTTAGAAGGTTTCATAGCTACTACGAGTTATTCCGCCCCTATACATGGCATTGGTACTCTGATTCTTGTGGGGATCCCACTTGAAATCTCTCCCTTAGCATCCATGTCGTAGGTTCCCACGTTCCACACCCAAGCCTATATTAAGTTCACGCCGCCTTTATACCGGTCACCGAACGGACAGTAAACAGGTTTCCTCCGAACTTATCCTGAGTTAACGACTCCCCCTCAGTTTTGATGACATCCTTACGCTTTCGATACTTCTTCAGCGGTTCAGTGGTTTTCGTCTCCTTAATACGTACCTGACAGAGTCTTGCTCTGCCTTTTCCCTAACGCTCAATACCATAGCTTTTGACTACAGCACCTTAGGGTGGTTTGCAATCTCTACCTGTATAGCGATTGCGAGAGGCCTACTCTCATCTCAAGTGCAGCATAGCTTATTGGGGGTGCCGTTAGGCACACTTTCCTTGCTTTCGTGGCACACAGTCATCTGCATACCTTGTAATGCGGTGACCTCTTTTAGTCATCATTTCATCAAGTGGGTGTAGATAGATATTTGCTAGTAGCGGACTAATTACGCCGCCTTGAGGGCTCCCGTTATCGTTTTCGTAGAAAACACCGTTTTCAAGGATTCCCGATTTTAAGAACTGTACAATTAAAGCTAAAACACTGCTATCCACTACTTCTTCTTTAATTAAGTTAATAAGTTTATCGTGGGGGATTGCATCAAAGTACGTCTTAATGTCGGCGTCAATTACATACATATAACCTTCCATCAAATCCTTACGGATTTTGTCAATAGCCATATGTGCACTACGGTTAGGACGAAATCCATAACTACAGTCTAGAAACTTCTGTTCAAAGATAGGTTCAAGTATTTTCTTCGTTGCTGCTTGAAGAATTCGGTCTTCAACTGTTGGTATTCCTAATGGACGTTTAGAACCATCAGCTTTTGGAATATACACTCTTCTGACAGGTTTTGCCCGGTATGTTTTAGTACGCAAAGATTCTTGGAGCACTCTTAAGTTGTGTTCCAATTTTATTTCATAATCTTTAATTGTTACTTTATCCACACCATGCGAGCCTCGGTTTTTCTTCACATCATTGAAGGCTTCTTCCAAGTTTTGATAGTTCCAGATTTTATCAATTAGACTGTACCATTTGCGTTTCTTTTTAGAACTCTCAACTACACGTAAGCTTCGTTTTCCTATTGATTCATTCATGTATTCGTTTCCTTTCCCAATACAATATCGACTGAATAGGTAGCCCAATGGTCGATATTTGATATTAGTACTACGCCCTAAACAACCTACTTTCTTTCGGTCTCGATTCTTAGGCTATCTACCTCATCGACTTCTGTTTAGTACATGACAAGTAAATAGGTTCGTAATGCTTTTCTTACATGGGCAGACGGGCTTCGCATCAGTTCATTGCCTTTTGGGTCAACGTCTGTCTTACCAACATTGTGATGAGTCACTTATCTTTGTGGCATTTCCGACAAGTTTATTCACTACTATCCCCTGCTCTGACTTCTCACCTTCCATAGTCAATTTCTCGTCCATCGCGGCTTTGAAAAAGGGTTACCACCAATTTGTGGAGAAGATAAGATCTCCTTGGGTCACGTCATCGCCTTTCACTCGAAACCAGTCCTCATAACTAATAAGATACAGAGTGGTATTGGACTTCCCCATCCTTTGCAAGGTTATCCCATCTTACCAGCCAACATGGTTACAGCCACCTGTTCCGAGTTTTGCCTTCAAGTCCTCCGCACGAAATCTCACGACACTCGCACTACCTGTCAGCTATACATTTCCGCCACAACGGCACGTTAGGGACTTTCACCCATTAGAGCGATGCGCTGCCAAGCGCACAAAGGTTCAAAAGCATGTAGCTTTTGAACCTTTACTTATTTAAGTATTTTGCAGAAACCTCAACGCATTCCCGCCCATGATGGCCTCTCTTTGTTCCCGAGTTAAATAATTGGTTTCCAACACAGATTTCCCTGGAGGAGATTCTTGAATCGCGAAAGGATAGTCGGTTCCCATAAACAGACGCTCGTGACCGAACAGACGGGTCAGGTATTCCACATTTATCGGATCATAAACGAGTACATCGTAATAGAAATACTTTGCATAATGACTAGGAGGATGAGGTGTTTTTCTCGATTCAGGGAAAACATGCCAACCCTGCTCCATCCGTGGAAGGATAAAAGGAAAGGCTCCCCCTCCATGAGCTAAGCAGATTTTCAGCTTCGGAAACCTTTCAAACATCCCGTTCATGACGAAATTAGCTGCTGCCAAGGCCAATTCTATTGGCATCGCTACGGTATAGGTGAGACCCGATTGAGCTGTCCGCTCTTTTCCAACCATGTCGTAAGGATGGAAAAAGAGCGGGACATTCCAATTCTCGGCCTTCTCAAAGAAAGGAGCAAAAGAAGGATCATCTAACCCTAAACCGTTAACATTTGTTCCTAGTTCAATCCCCTTAAGTCCGATCGTATGTATACAATAATCCATTTCCTTGATCGCAGCCTCTACATCTTGGAGAGGGACTGTCCCTAATCCGATAAAACGATCTGGATGCTTCTTTACCAAATCTCCTATATACTCATTTTGCAAACGAGCTATTGCCGCTGCTCCTTCGGCTGGAGCCCAATAACAAAGACCAATGGGAATCGGTGACAAAACCTGCATATCAATTCCGTCGAGATTCATTCTTTCTATTTTTTTTGCCGGATCCCATGTTTCACTACTGATTATTCTAAAAACTTTCCCCTGTACCATAATATGAGCGGTATTTTCGTCCACTCTTACGATACTTGGCCAGCGTTCACCTCCATACTGTTTCCCGAAATCAGGCAGTTCTTCTGGAAGGATATGCGTATGAAAATCGATTTTCTTTACTGCTTTATCCATGGTCATCTACTCCCTTTCCATTACTCTATTCAAAACTAGACTTGATGCTCCATTAAGATGAGAAGCATCATGCTATTTATTATTAGTTTTTTTCATTAAAAGAATGAAAAGGCCCGGTTAAACAAGAGCCTTTTAAATGGAGAAATAGATTGCTCCCTATTCGATTCATGAACAGGAAGTAATCTATTTCTATGGAAAAACTATAAATCATTTTAAAGAATGATACTGATTTTTCCTTGTGGACGTAAAGCTTCTAATGAAAGAATCACTGTTTTCGATTTAATTTTTAATTCTTCGTCTTCTTTCACCAAGAGATAGTCGTTAACACCCACATAAACATCAAGGAAATCGCGTTTTGCACGATAAGTTGAAAAGTTACATTTTACCGATACAACATCCCCTTCATTACTAACAATTCTTACATTGCTAACATTATGAAGAGTTTTTGAATGTGGAAACTCAACATGTGCTTCTTTTTTCAACAAACGTAATGCTCTTTGTTCTAAACGTGCGCGATCATCATGAGCTAAGAATAATGACGTTTTAAAATCAGCATTAGGGTTTCCAATTGGCGGAATTTGATAGGTTCCATCAGCTGAAAATAACGCTGCCCATTCTTCCATTTTCCAGTTATCAAGAAGCTCTGCTTCATGGTATAAAAATTCTTCAATTTCTTGACGTGTTATATTCATGCTTGCCCCCAACCTCTTATTTAGTTTCTACTTTAACTTCTTGTGCTGTAATAAGTTCATTCCATCTACGCCAGAATGCACGCATTTGTGCTTCATCTGTCGCTTGAGGTACATCACGATTCATACCTTTAGAAATATCATTCCAGCCTGCACCTTTAGCATTTAAAAAACCTTCTTGGCAAAGTTCAAGTGCTTCGTTATCATCTGGAGTTGCAAAGCCCCCTGGTCCTAAGAATTCTAAAAAGCTGTCATTACGAACTTGTCTGAAATTTTCATTCTCAGCTTTAGGTGCTAAGGCGTAACCAGAAACTTCAATGTAACCTGGTTCGATTGGATAGAAAGTTCTGATTGTAATCGCCATAATATCGTTAATAATGAGGTTCGGGAAGATCCAAATATTACGATTCTTTTTAGCGATTCGATGTGCTCTTTCTTTGCCAAACTTCTCCTCTAATCTTGCAATGTTTCCTTCGATGATTCCTTTAGCTTCTTCTCCATAACCTTCGATCCATTTTCCTACTGGTCTTGGCCAAGCCGAATAATATTCCATAACAGCATGGCCATTACCTAGATCTTTCCCTTCACCGACAAGAGTATCTTTTTCCATTGTTCCACCACGAGTGGCAACGATTTCAAAGTATGTCTTATGTGTTGGTATTCCATGATATAAGTCAACACTGTTTTCACCCAAAAGTTTCCAGTTTGCGCGCACGCTGTATTCTTGAGGATCTTTTAAAACTTCCATCCCTAATTCTGGATCTTCTGCTGCAAATGCTTGATCCGCAACAAGATCAAGATATTCTTTAGCATTTCCTAAATACTCTTCTAAAGAAACCGCATTCTTATCATAGTTAACAAAAATGAATCCACGATAGTTTTCAAGGCGTTCTACTGTTACAAGGTTTTTAGAACCATCACAGTTATGATCTTCTGGAAAACCAGCCTTATCGGGCATACCAACTAATTCACCTTGGTTATTAAAACTCCAAGCATGATAGAAGCAGCGGAATACTTTTGAGTTTCCACATTTTTCACGAGTAACTAATGCTCCACGATGGGGACAGCTGTTATAAAAAGCTCTTATTTCTCCATCTTGGCTGCGAGTCAATATTAAATTTCTCCCACCGACTTTTCTTCTGTGGTAATCACCCTTATTAAGCAATTCTGATTCATGTCCGATATACAGCCAACATTTACTAAAAATAGCTTCTCTTTCTAATTCTAAAATTTTGGGATCAACAAAAGCTTGGCGATTGACCTTGAATGATAGTTTTTCTTCGTCTTCACGAATATAGTTTGTCATCAATTTCCCTCCTAGAACTTTTTCAAGACTTTCTTAAACTAACTATTTCGAAGTGTTTACTGTCTAAAATGATTTATTCATTACACAAAGATTTTTGGATCTATTCTCATTTAAAAATCTTAGTTAATTAATACCTGAAATTGAAATTTCAAAAAAATTTTTGACATACGTTAAACGAAAATCGAGCCCATTTCCTTTAAGAAATCAGGCTCAACTATTTTGCCGCGAAGTTTGACTTAATTATTTTAAGTAATTTCATCCTACTTTGTAGTTCTGATTTTGCTGCTTTAGTTACAATAAACACGAAATCATCCCCTTTTTGTTTCCTTTTGAAGCGGTGGGATATTCATAAAATAGTATTTACTTTCTTTCCTGATAATACCCCTAATAGCCTCAGAAAAAATGGTCACAATAATATGAGTCATACGAAACTTATTTAAAAAGGAGGAAAATTAAATGGTTGAAGATGGAAAATTTGGTGATGTAAAAGGAATTAATACGCACTATCATGAGGATGGAAAAGGTGAACCAGTTCTTCTTATTCATGGTTCTGGCCCAGGGGTTTCAGCGTGGGCAAACTGGCGATTAGTTTTCCCTATTCTTTCAGAGCACTATCACTTATATGCACCAGATGTTGTCGGATTTGGTTATACCGACAGACCTAAAGATATTAAATATTCAATCCATGTGTGGGCAGACCATATGATTGATTTTATTGAAACCATTATCAAAGAAAAGGTATCGATTATTGGTAATTCCTTTGGCGGAGCCATTGCCCTTCATTTGGCAAAAAAGCGCCCAGACCTTGTCAATAAATTAATTTTAATGGGAAGTATGGGAACAGATCATCCTATTGCTGACGGATTGGACAAAGTATGGGGGTATTCACCAAGTCCTGAAAATATGAAAAATCTCATAAAGCTTTTTGCTTATGATCAAAGTATGGCTGAAAATGGTGACTTAGTTCAAATGCGTTATCAATCAAGTATTCAAGAAGGATTTCATGAAGCATTCTCTTCCATGTTCCCTGAACCAAGACAACAACATGTTGATGCGATGGCATTAACGGAAGAGGAATTAAAAGCAATTGAATTCCCAACACTTTTGATTCACGGTAGAGAAGATCAGGTTATTCCTGTTGAACAAACAAGCTGGGTTCTTGCAAAAACTTTACCAAATGCACAATTCCATACATTCCCTAAATGTGGACACTGGGTACAAATTGAAAAAACAAAAGAATTTGCTGGTCAAGTCATTGAATTCTTGAATCAATAACAGAGTCATTTGGTATTAAAGTTGAACCCCGTTCTTAAGATTTTAAGACGGGGTTCAACTAAGTTTTAATTTTAGGGAAGGATAAGAAGGTCAATAAGTCCCCGCATCAACATCTGAGGTTTACGGAAAATTTACATCTCCTTGTTTAAATTGATTTGAACCCTTATGAAAATGACTACTTGTTTATAGAGTTAATATTATTGCTCACATCACGATTTTCGGAAGCTGTATGGTCATCTACTTCAGCCCCCTCCCCCATCTGGTTACCAATAGTAGCGCCTGAAACACCGCCTATAACCGCACCAATTACTCCAAATGGAGCACCTATCATAGCACCTGTAACGGCTCCATTAAATGTTCCAGTTGTTTCACCATAGTTAGTGGCATCTTGGATAGCAATACTGCCAGCTTGATTATTGCTACTTTCTTCTGCATTTCCATCAAAGTTCTTGCGTTCGTTACCCTGATCCATATATTCACTTCCTTGTTAATTAATAGGGAATATGCTAATTATGGAAGCACATCATCCCAAACATATACTACCCTGTAGAAGTAGTTTTACTCACTATATGTTAAGTGGAGAATTTCTATTTTCTATTACTTGGTTGTATCTATACTGGTCTGTCATTGGGAAGCACGTTTTATCCTCATTAATGCAGGTCTATAGATATACACCCAAGGGCATTGCTGGATATTAGGAGGAAAGATGGAATAGGTATGAGAATTCATAGGCAGAGAATTTCCGGCTAATGTATGTAGTGGAGGCTTAAGAAGCAGATATAAGCGGAGATATTCCGATTAACTGCACTAAATAAGACAAAATCCAAAGATTTGGATAATATAAACGGAAAAACTCACTTTATTTTTAGGGAAATATAGGTATTTCCCAATTTAAACGGAATTTTTCCGTTTATTTTTCAAACACAGGGAATCAACATTCAGAGAGCCAAAATCAAATAACTTTGTCTGATAATCCGATTCATTACCGAGGGGAAGTATTTGTTTACGACTCCTTTCTTATACATAATTTAACATGGTAATTTGCATCTATTTAAGCAATTCAATTATCAGATTCGCAAGTTGTTATTTACTATGCGATTTGCTCAAAACATAAAAAAATAGGATGAGGAAATTACTGCGATTTCGCACCCTATTTGCATTGCGATTTACTGTTTTGCACATTTAAAAAGAACCCCCACTCATTTGAAAAGTGGGGGTTCTCGACAAGCTGAAAGGATAACTGAAGATCATCTACCCTTATGCTACGTTAATTTTATTATTTTCTACTGAAACAGTGATCACGGTTACGTTTTCGTTATTAATAATTAAAGTAGTGATTTTATCTTCAATTTGTTCTTGGATAACGCGTCGAAGTGGTCGAGCACCAAATACGCTGCTATAACCTAGTTCAGCAATCTTTTCTTTTGCTTCCTTATCCATTTCAATCGAGATACCTTGTTCTTCTAATGTTCCTTTAAGCTCTCCAATCATAATATCGATTATTTCCACAAGGTTCTCTTTTTGTAGGTGATTAAACTCAATAATCGAATCGATACGGTTTAAGAATTCAGGCTTAAAGAAATTTCCAATTTTGTCGATAATATTTGATTCTACTACTTCTTCCTGTTCCTCGCTGCCAAAACCAATTGGACCTAAATTCTTGCTGCCAACACCAGCATTTGAAGTCATGATAATAATCGTTTCAGTAAAGCTCACGACTCTTCCTTGGCTATCCGTTAACCTGCCATCTTCCATGATTTGAAGAAACATATTCATTACATCTGGGTGTGCTTTCTCGATTTCATCTAGCAGAATAATGGAATAAGGATTTCTACGAACCTGTTCCGTTAACTGACCTGCTTCCTCATGTCCGACATAGCCGGGAGGTGAACCAATGAGCTTTGAAACAGAGTGCTTTTCCATATATTCACTCATATCTAAACGAATCATCGCATCTTTACTGCCGAATAATTCTGCTGCAAGAGTTTTCGTTAACTCGGTTTTACCTGTACCCGTTGGACCTAAGAATAAGAATGAAGCTGTTGGACGTGTTTTAGGTTTTAATCCTACGCTTGCCCTTAAGATGGCATTGGATACTTTTTCAATTGCTTTATCCTGACCAATAATTTTACTTGCGAGTCTCTCTTTCAAGTTTTTCATTTTTTGTTGTTCTTCTTTTTGCAGCTTTTGTACAGGGATTCCAGTACTCTTTTCAATAATCTCTTGGATCATTTCTACGGTAATATCCTTCGTTATATCCTCTGAGTATTCAGATAATATTTCTTTTATTTCTCTCTCTTCATCACGAAGAATCGCAGCTTTTTCGTAGTGTTCTAATTTCGCTGCTTGTTGTTTTTCTTCAGCAATATCTTTTAAGCGCTGTTTTAAATAGTTAACATCTAGCCCTCCATGAGCAAGGTTTAGCATGGCACCGGCCTCATCCATTAAATCGATGGCCTTATCTGGTAAGAAGCGATCTTGAATATAGCGTTTTGATAGTGTAACACATGCTTTTAGTACATCATCTGAATATGTCACATCGTGATACTTTTCATAGGCTGGCCGAATTCCTTTTAGAATATCAATCGCTTCATTCACAGACGGCTCTTTAACGATCACCGATTGGAAGCGACGCTCAAGTGCTGGATCCTTTTCAATCATGCGATACTCTTTCATCGTTGTTGCTCCAACCACTTGGATATCACCACGCGCTAACGCTGGTTTCAATATATTCCCTGCGTCCATTGAACCGTTAGAGGTACCTCCAGCACCAACCATCATGTGCAATTCATCAATGAACAAAATGACGTTCTCACGTTGTTGTAATTCAGTAACAAGTTGGTTCATTTTTTCTTCAAATTGTCCTCTGTAAGCTGTACCTGCTACAAGTGAACTTATGTCTAGCAAATACACTTCTTTCCTTTTTAGCTTCGCAGGTACTTTGCCTCTAACGATTTGAAGAGCAAGGCCTTCAACAATCGCTGTTTTCCCTACACCTGCTTCACCAATTAAGACCGGATTATTTTTTGTACGACGGTTTAGTATCTGAAGGACACGTTCAATTTCTTGATCCCTGCCGATCACGCTATCAATTCGCCCTTCTCTTGCTTCATTCGTCAAGTTCCGTCCATGTTGATCAAGAAAGCCATCTGTTTCACGATACTTTAGCTGGTTAACATTGACATATTGCTCGGACTGACTGCCATCTGTGTCAAATTGATCAAACATTTGGTCATCAAAATCAATGGAACCGTTTTCTAATCTTTGTATTGCGATTTCATAGCATTCTTCACACAAATTAATTTCACTTTGACTCTGATTAAATGATATTTTTAACTTAAAACTCGCCTGCGTTGTTCGACAGTTTTCACAAATCACCTTTCAATCCTCCTTCAACTTTGACTAATTTTGACTATGAATATATGAAAAAGAGCCACTTCTTCTAGTAGGCCCGCTGAACTATTTATTAAGTTTTCTCTAGTATATTGTACTTTTAATGACATTTCTACAGGTAATGGTTGGGTGTATATCCAACCTAGTATGAAACGCCGAAACGCCAGATAATGATAAGCCTTAAATTGGACTTTTTTACTATTTTCATCTTTTTATTGTTCTAAAATGTAAATTCCTAGAAAAATAATGATTCTTAATATATATTATATTAAAAGGGGGGATAAAAATGGTTCGTATGACAGTCGCTGGTATCGGGGGATTTTTCCTCGTTTTTATTGAGGCATATATTGTCATAATGTTAACAGGCTACCACTCTATCGACTTTGATGGCATCAGTCCATTTATCTCTATCTGGTCCATGAACTTTTTCCTTCTGTTTTCCATTTTGACTAGTATCAAACCTTGGATTGCTGAAAGAATGTCAAAAAATCAAGAAACTTCGCTAAGAAGATAATTTGTAACCTTTTAAATGATACCAAAACCAAAAAGCCTTAGTCCTTTTGTTTGAAAGGAATAAGGCTTTTATATATATTTATCTTTTTGAAGGAACTGCAACATCATTCTCTTTCTTGTTCATGATGTGACGTACAATAGGTAGAACCCAACGGTCTAATCCATATTTTCCTGCATTTGCACCAGCTACAAGAATGAATACGATGATTAACGCCATTAAGGCATTAGGATTTGCTACTCCAGAAAAAAGGAAAGAAAAGTTCATAACTACTCCAAAAAAGGCGGCTGCTGTTGTTAAACATCCTAAGATTAATCCAAGACCAACTAAAACTTCACCCCATGGAACGAGGAAATTAAAAAGACTGATGTTAGGAAGTGCAACACCTTCTAGGAAAGAAGCCCACCAGCCCTCTACTACTGGATTATTAATCGCACCTTGAAGGAAACCAGAAGCATCAAATCCACCACCGCTAACCTTTTCCCATCCATGGATTAAAAAGGTAGAACCTACATATAATCTAAGTAATACAAGAATGATAGCAGAAACATTGCTTTCTCTTAACCATTTAACCATAATTTCCACTCCCTTAATCTTATTTCCTTTACAATTAGATTGTACTACATTATCTTTAATTAAAAATATCTAAACTAAAGATTTCACTGTTTCGAAACACTTATTTGACAATATTGTTAAATATAGATTTTGTCTATTGATTATTGCTTTTGAAATAAAGTTTTTTTCAAAGAAACGCTGACGGGTCCATTTCATGTAATGAAACACCTGGATGGTTCTGACAAACGATCGTGTTGGCGCAAAACCAGTGTACCTACCCAATAAATGTACATCTCAGAAGGTAACCCCGACCAACAGTTTAGGAAACTATTGCTCTAACATATATAGGTAAAAAAATACAATTTATAAATTCTACCATTCTACAAATATCAACAAAATTTGGGGCGTCACTGTGATGGAACTTAAGGTACAATATAAGAAAAGATATCTTGGATAGTGTGGTCCTCACTGTAGTAGGTTAAGGTATCTCCGTTGGTGTTGTTTAGGAATCCAGCAGCCAATCCATTGTAATAATGTCCAGGACGGTTCGTTCCTGGGCCAGGATACACACGAAGTAAGCTGCCAGGTTCGATTTCAACCCCGTCTCCAATTCGTAAAAGGCTACTGGCCTGGTCGCGTAAATAATGGTTGCTTACATTAATAGTCTCATCGGTGATGTTGCGAAGTGTAACATGCTCTCCTGTTTCAGGCTGGATATCGTCACCACTTGGGTTTGGAAAAACATGATCGATCACGACACCGCTTTTGCGAAGATTTATATCTTTTTGGGAACGTACTCTTAATGCAGTAGTTGGTTGGTTTGTCACTAAGTAGTCGTAGCCTTGACATAGAGCCATTTCGATTTGCTCCGGACTATCGACTGGGTCACAGTAGACTTTGAGGCCGCGGGCATGGGCACGTTCAATATCGGATTTACTTGTTTTCCGTGGATGTGAGAAGACACCTACTGTCCAACTGGCAAGACGGTCAAGTTCTGAATCTGCCAGCATATCTCCTCCAGTGAGGAACAACAGTTGAACGTTTGGAGCGACTTGGTGGAATTCTTTAAGAGCCGCTTCATCACGAGAATGCACCATCATTCGATACGCACCTGAATGCAAAGTTCCTCCGTCAGCAAGACCAGCATCCACTAATGCTTGTGCGAGTTTTGTAGCAACACCAGGGCTGTTTTGTGGCGATTTAAGTTCAAATGTTACCCCTGTGTTCTTATCAAGAAGCGCTAACACCTCTTGCACGGTTGGAATTTTCTCTCCAGCAAAACGGGAGTCAAACCAAGATCCGGCATTAAGCTGCTTGATTTCAGCCAAAGTAAGGTCCCCTGGTCTCCATGGAGAACGGTCTGGAAATATTTCTTTAACATTGGTTGTACGAATTAAGGTATCATCGTGCAAAAGGATCATCTCTCCATCTTTCGTTAACTGAACATCTCCTTCTAATACCTCTACTTTTTCTTCCATTGCCTTTTTATAGGATGCAAGTGTTTCTTCTGGGGCTAATAAAGGTGAACCACGGTGTCCAACTACTATAGCATTTGCGCCGACACCTTTACCTTTACCAATCTTTCCAGTCTCCTCCGCAAAAACTTCACTAGAATCAAGCGAAAATAAGTCCGTTGTTCCTAGTGTTAACGCAAGAGTACTAACTCCGCCTACTTTTAAGAACTTTCTGCGGTTCAAACCCTTGATTTGACCTTGTTGAGTCATGATAAATACGCCTCCTTGAGATTAATTACCATTCTCTATTAATAAAACTAGTAGATCGATATTAATTAACTATTTGTCTAGTATTAATATTTCGTAAATTTACATAATTTTAGATATACATCTCCCCCTCTTCAAGATAAAACATATCTAATGTTTTCTTCAGGAACTCTGCCATCTCATCGAGAAACAAGACACATCGATGGACGAGTGAGTTCTCACCGGGTTTTGGCGTGGTTCCGCCGCCTATAATGAAAATAGATGAAGCAGAATGATTAGGATTTTGATACCGAGCTTAGTTATTTTGGGGATATCAGTCTTTCCTTCGATAATTGATACAGACTCATTACTTCTAGCTATTCCTCATCCCTTATTTAAATGAACTTTTTCAGTGGTCTCAAACCGTCCCGGCTTTCCAAGTTAGAAAATACTGAATCATTTAGTAGACAAACTGCAACTTAAGCCTATTATTCTACTGTTAATTTTTATTAAGGAAAAAAATGACACGATGAAGGGCAGAGAAAAATGGGTCGAATCTTGTATCTAGACAATCTACGTGTTTTTCTAACCATGCTTGTGGTTGTGTTTCACACATCCATTGCATACGGAGGAGCTGGTTCTTGGATATTAAAAGATGTGGATGATAGTCAATTAAGTTTAACGGTGATTATATTAAGTATCTTCACTGGAGTTTGCCAAGCGTTTTTTATGAGTTTGTTTTTCTTTTTATCTACTTACTTTATTCCATTTTCCTATGATAAAAAAGGTCCAATAGTTTTTCTAAAAGGGAGATTGATTCGCATCGGAATCCCGCTTTTATTCTATTATTTTATCATTGGACCCATAACTGATTGGTTTGCTCATTTCTACAACAGGATGACATTATCACAATTTTACATCCAAAAGGTTTTTTCGTTTCAACAGAATTTTTTTGGACCCGCTTGGTTTTTAGAAACACTTCTTTATGTGAGTATATTTTATGCTCTATATCAATTCTTTACAAAACCGAATAAGGAAATTGAAAAAACAAGGAATTTTCCTAAAGGTAAGACGTTAGTTCTGATCGCTTTTATTTTTGGATTCATTGCATTTTCAGTTCGTATGATTTACCCAACTGGAACAGGTATTTGGGGGCTTCAATTTGGTTATTTCCCATTGTATTTACTCCTCATGTGGACAGGAGTTGCGGCATACCGTCAAAAATGGCTTGAAAATATGCCGGCAAAATTGATTAAAACATGGAAAATGATTGGCCTTGTAATGATTTCCATTTTCTCCGTTGGTTTAATTGCCACTGGTGCTCTTAGTGGCAACCTCAACTTTTCAGGAGGAATGAATACTCAAGCCCTGTTTTATGCGTTATGGGAACCGTTCTTATGCTTCGGTGTAAGCATAGGCCTGATTGTTTATTTTCAAAAACGTTGGAATTTCACGAATGATTTTATTAACAGGCTGCGTGAAAGTGCCTCCACTGTTTATTTGATTCACCCTCCTGTTATTGTTGGATGGACAATGGCATTTCGCACTTTAGGATTACCGCCATTTATAAAATTTGTTTTGGTTGCCACTCTGAGTGTGGCTACATGTTTTATCATTGCTTTTTTCATTTTAAGAGTTCCGCATATGAAGAAGATATTATAAAAAATAGAAATAACATAGGGGGCTAATTTCATCTTAAGAAACGATGGTTCACATCACCGTCCCGGTGGTTCAAAGAACCTCATTTTACTTCATATCTATCCAGCGGTTCCTCATGACCATTCTCCCTGAATGACATACTTAGTCATTTTGGGCAGTCAGTGACCGAGCTCCAAATTCATGACTACCTTCACTAGGGTCATATGACTTTTTCTTTATATAGTAAAGTTATAAGGTTTCAGAAGGAAACTTCAAAATGAAGAAAACCCGTTTGCGTTAGAAGAACGATGAAAAGTGTTGTCGGCTGATGATCAAGAAAAGCTAATCGAACTGTATGAAGTTCAGTTATGACCATTATTGCAATTTTATCTGCCTCTATGGATTGTGGAAAAATTGGAACATGAAATGATTAAAAGGAGAATACAAAATGAGAAAAATAATATATGGAGCGCTAGGACTTGTGCTGATTGGAGTGATCGTTTTGATCATGGAGCTCAACACATCAGATATAGAAGCTTTTACATTTAGCTCAGTAGATGTTCATGAAACGAGAGATGTATCGGCAGAAGGGATTCGGAATATACTCATCGACTCTCCGGCTGTCGATGTAAATGTTCAGCCTACAAGTGATGATAAAATTGAAGCTGTGTTTTCAGGAAAAGTAGGAAAAAAGAGTAAAGATTTATATAAACTGGATTTTGACAAAGACGGTGATACAGTTAAAATCTCGATGGAAAAGGAAAATAAGTTTCAGTTCATGATGTTTAACTTCACACGAGTAAGCCTGAATATCAAAGTACCTGAAAAAGTTTATCACTCCATTAAATTAAATGCTGCATCTGGTGATATGGCCGTAGATGAAGTTGAAGCCAAAAAGTTAACAATCGAAACAAAGTCTGGTGATATAGAAGTCAGTGATGTTAGGACCGAGGATACTCTTTCCCTTACAACTTCAAGTGGAGATATTGCTGCTAATAATAATCATTCAAAAAGAATGGAAATGGAAACGAGCAGTGGTGACATTACAACAAAGGATAACGTAGCTAAAGGATCAGATTTACTTGCTAGCAGCGGTGATATTATTTCAGACAATCAAGCTTTAGAAGATAGTAAGATTCATACATCATCTGGTGATATTTCAGTAGAAATGGATGAATTGAAAGGGAACATAGAGTTAAAGGCTAGTAGTGGTGATATCGATGTAAACTTTACAAAAGCACCAACTTCATTGACCCTAGATTACAAAAGTAGTTCAGGTGAAGGAACGGCACATATCGACGACATGAAATACTCTGAGAAATCAGAACATCGAATGATCGGAGAAATCGGAGACGGTCATGTTAAGTTAACGGCAAGAACAAGTTCAGGTGATTTTCAATTAAAATAGAGGGAGACGCGGGGGCGGTTCTGATGTTTAATAAAAGCTCTGCATAGATTTCTCTCCATAGGGCCTTTCCTGTCATTGAAACGCGAGAACCGTCCCCCTGCTCCCAAAACAACAGCAATTAAAACTGAACGAAAACATCATTTTTTAGTTAGGGAAAAGTCCCTTATCCCGCAGAAAAAATAAAGGAAAGCTATGTGAGAATATAAAATCTCTGCATAACTTTCCTTTTTGATTTTAATAATTACATATTTCCCTATTTCGCTTTCTGTTCTTCAATAAAACACTTCGTGGAACATCCTGCGAAACAAGATTTTTCGAGGCGTCACAGTGACACCCTTTTACATTCTCGTAAACTCGCTTTTACTATCGTTTACTCCTGTTTAATAGGGTTTCAATAATAGTCTGGTATTTTTAAAGAGATATTTAGTAAAAGATGGGAGATGATGAATTGAAAAGGAAATGGAAGTCAGCGATTGGTGCACTTGTCATTGGAATCAGTATGTTTAACTTTGGGAGTTATACACTCGCTGCGGACGAACCGGTTCGGGATGTGGAAAATCTCTTCCCATATCCGGACGGGGAACTAACGCTCATCAATCACCGAGGCCTGTCCCCGAGCATGCCGGAAAATACATTGGCGGCCTTCCGCAATTCGGTGGCCATGGGCGTCGATGTCATTGAGATCGATTTGCGTCCCACAAAAGACGGTGAGATTGTGATTCTTCACGATGCAACAGTGGACCGCACCACCAACGGTACCGGTGCAGTCAAGGACATGACACTGGCGGACGTCAAGCAGCTTGACGCGGGCAGTTACGCTGGGGAACAATTTGCTGGAGAGCAGATTCCTACCTATGCCGAGGTACTAGAGACAGTAAAGGGCACAAATGTGCGACTTCTGCTGGACATCAAAGATTCCTCTCAGGTTTGGCAGATTGTTCAGGTCACTGAACATTACGATATGATCGATCAAGTAATTGTAGGCCCCCGTTCAGTAGACGCGCTGAAAGAGTTCAAGGCCCTCAACCCGGACCTGACCACACTCGGATTTATCAGCACCATGTCGGATGCCGATGCCTTCATTAACGCGAGCGTTGACTACATCCGTCAATGGCCGGACTGGATTCTTGCCTCCCGTGACGATGCCTCATGCCAGGCTAACTATGCCGAGCGAGTGGCAGCCTATGAACGTGAAGAGCGCAGCCATCCCGGCTCAGCGTCTTGTGTTGTAGAAGAAGTGGTCTCTCGTGGTGTTCCGGTGTGGTCTACCACAAACGATATGGGCTATGAGGGAATGGATGAGCTCCTGCAACTTGGCGCCACTGGACTTCTTTCCGATGTTCCAGAGGTACTGGATCAGTTGTTAGAAGATATCGAGAAAAAGCGCTTCGTAACCGCTGACGAGAAGCTCGAGAGCCTAAGCCAAAAGCTTGATGATAAACGCGGTGCCCATCATTTGTACATACGTGCCAATCAGATCGTTGGGAAGTATGTGGATGCTGGCAACGCCAAGCGTGCCTGCGAATCGCTGGACGTGCTAACGATCACTACAGATAGGGCAAAGCTGGAAGACGTTATCAAGGATCGTTACCTCCTCGACATCGAGGATATCGAGACCACACTGGCCTGCTCACGCTTCTAAGCCTGCTGCGAGGAAACGCGGGGACGGTTCTGATGCTCCATAGCAAAACGCACGAACCGTCCCGACGTTTACCTGAAACATATTGTGAAACAAGATTTTTCGGGGCGTCACAGTGACGGTGAATATTTGTTTCCATAATACCTAATCCTATCTATTGTTGCTTTAGAGTACAGAATGACTGGAGGCATGAGATGAACACAAAATATAACCCGCTTTTTCAGCCAATTACCCTTAAAAGTGGTATACAACTAAGTAATCGTGTTGTGATGGCACCCATGACGAATTTTTCTTCAAATCAGGATGGGACTGTATCAGAGGATGAATTGGCCTATTATCGAAGACGTTCAAATGGGGTTGGAATGGTTGTGACCGCATGCGCCTATGTGACCCGTAACGGAAAAGGGTTTCCAGGTGAATTTGGCTGTGATTCCGATGATTTCATTCCAAGCTTGCGCAGTTTGGCTTCTACCATAAAAGACCAAGGTACAAAAGCTGTTTTACAAATCTTTCATGGCGGCAGAATGTGTCCTCCTGATTTAGTGCCAAATGGCAGAATCGTCAGTGCCAGTGCAGTTCCTGCAGAGCAAGGTGCCTCAGGCCAAGTACCGGATGCATTGACTGAGGATGAAATCCAATCAATCATACAAGATTTCGGCGCTGCCACTCGAAGAGCGATAGAAGCTGGATTTGACGGAGTTGAGGTTCACGGGGCGAATGGATACTTAGTCCAGCAGTTCTTTTCCCCTCATTCAAATCGGCGAGAGGATCAATACGGCGGGAGTTTAGAAAAAAGACTAACCTTTCCTTTGGCTGTTGTGAATGAAGTGAAAAGAACGGTTGCAGATCATGCAAGCGAACCGTTCTTAGTAGGCTATCGATTTTCACCAGAGGAACCTGAAACACCCGGTATTACAATGGCTGAAACTCTAACGTTAGTGGATGTGCTGGCTGATAAAGAGCTCGATTACCTTCACGTATCATTAAATGAGTATTGGTCAACACCGAGACGAGGCGTTGAGGATTCCCGAACACGACTTGAAATTATTCAAGAGAAAGTGGCTGAAAGAGTACCAGTCATTGGAGTCGGCTCGATCTATACACCGGATGATGCGTTAAAGGCACTTCAAACCGGCGTCGACATGATTGCAATCGGCCGTGAAATCATTATTGATCCGGATTGGGTGATGAAAGTGAAAGAAGGAAAAGAATCGGAGATCGAGACAAAACTAAACAAAGATGCCCAAAAACGCCTAGTAGTACCTGATCCGCTTTGGCAAGCCATTATCAATGCACCTGGCTGGTTTCCGATAGAAGATTGAAAAAGAAACGCGGGGACACCGTCCCGGCGTTTCAAAAGCATTTTTTAAACATTTTGTGAAACAGGATTTTTCGGGGAGTGACCAGGCACCGATCCCTATTGGGTGCAGTTCATCAACACTGTCCCCTTTTAGCTCTTAGTCAGCGGTTGCAATTTCTGATTCTGCTAGTTTCAGCTCTTGTTCTTTTTTCTTTTGACGTTTATAGACTAATGTCGTTAGCAGTGGTGTCAAGATTACAGAGACTATTACTGCAGCTGCTACTTGCAGGGTTGCGATTGGAGCGATAGCAGCAAAAGTTGGATCAGCTAAAGCGACTGCTTTTGGAGTTGCTACTGCATTACCTGCAGTTCCGGATGCTGCAACACCAGCAATTCCAGTACCACCAGTTAATCTATCAGCAATCATACACACAATACCAGTGATTAGAACCGTTGCCACTCCTAAAAGAATTCCACTCCAGCCGGCTGATACCACAGATTTCAAATTGATCGTATTTCCCAATGCGAAACCGAAAAACGGAACAAGAACATCTTGATGTTTCGAACAAAATGCACGGATATCCTTGTCCAAATTCCCTAAGATAGCTCCTAGAATAATAGGAATAATAACAGAAATCATTGCTAGAAATGGTATATTGGCCAGCCCGGCACCAGCTAGTACCAGCATGGTAAGAAATGGTCCTGTTTCAATACTTTGAACAACATAGGAGCCAGTGTCATTTTCATCCCCCATACTGCTCGTTAAAGCAATAAATAATCCACCATTTGTATCATTCATTGCTGCAAGAATGGCCAATGCTGATAATCCCCAAAGGTCACCGTTAAATAAGGTGGCAATAGCTAGTGCAATCGCCGATGCGATACCCACTTTTGCAAACATAATCGAAAAACCTTTTTTCAGCATGACAGGGGTTCCCTTTAAGGTCATTTTGGTTCCTACACAAAATAGGTAGGCTGCGATAAGTGTAGGAAACCCTACAGCACCTAAAGATTCTGTGAAACCACCGATCTTAATAATTTGAGGAAAAAATGTGTTAATAATTGCACCAATAAATAAAGGAACAATCATCAATCCTCCAGGTATTTTCTGAACGCGTTCTAATATTTTCATAATAGCCCTCCAATTCAACCATAATGTGACCTAATCGCACCAACCCGATTCCTGTTCTGATTGGTGCGGACAATATTGACATGACTAAAACAGGGTTTTGATGATTTATTCCTATATCAAATCTCTTATTACTTCACAGTTGTGAAAGAGTCTTCCAGCATAATGACTCTCTTTTCTACAGCAGATCTTTGAGCTGCTTCAATAATTCTCAGCTGAGTGATAATTTTTTCACCAGAAGTTAAAGGTTCTCTATCCTCAATAATAGAATCCACAAACTCTTTCATCTGGATGGCAAAATTGTGAGGAATCGATTCTCCTGTCATAATCCGTTCTCCATTTACAATCAAATCTGTATCAGCTGTACCAATTAGGCCCACATGGTCTCCAGTTTGACTCCAGAAAATACTTCCCTCTTTTCCGATTAGGTGTCCTTCATGCTTAGGATAGCGGTTATTTGTGCCTAAGAAGCATGTTGCTTGTGTTCCATCATTAAATCCGATGATGATCGTAATATCATCATGACCCTCAAAATCAGGATTGTTGGAAACACCTGATGCAAATACAGAGACTGGATCACGGTCATCTAACATCCATAGAGTAATATCAATAGCGTGGGATCCAAGCATCGGATAGGCTAGTCCACCTGTAGCTTCTTTTGACTGCCACCATTGCGGAGCAATGTCTTTATCAAAGAAGCATGTAAAGTTATACAATGAATTCGTGATTTTTCCTATTTTATGAAAATGCTTTCTAGCCTCATGGAAGGCTTGGAAATATCTTCGGCTTTGCGCAACCATTAGCTTTTTATTATTATTTTTAGCGGCTTCTACCATTGAAAGACCTTCTTCAACACTAGTTGCCATTACTTTTTCTACAAGAACGTGCTTTCCTGCGTTGCTTGCCTGAACTGAAATAGGCTCATGCAAGTCATGCTGCAAACAAATAACAACTGCATCTACATTAGGATCTTCTAAACACTTTTCTACTGATGTATAATAAGGAACATTAAATTCTTCTCCATAAGACTTAGCCAAATCTTCTTTGATATCTACTACAGCAGTCAGTTCACATAATTCTGGAAAATGTTCGATCGCATCAATATGTGTACGAGCAATTCTTCCTAATCCGATAATAGCAATTTTCACTTTTTCTACAGTCATTTTGTAACCTCTCCTTATATTAAAATAAAATTTAACTACTTATCATGTTATCAGACATGTTGATTAAAAACTGAAGAATCAGAAAATATTCGTGATTCTTCGAGATTCAATTTAGCCAACATCTCTGTATAGACCTATTTCATTTCACTAATTGTTTCTACCTTTGATTCATTTAGTAATCTTTCATAATCTTCTATTGTGATAATTTCAAGATCACTTTTTGGAGTCATGTAACAGGCCAATGCATAACCATCAGCTAATTCTTCATCAGATAATGCATCGTGTGAACGAACTAATTCCTGCTCATATTCACCGTCAAGCACCTTCACTTTGCACATGCCGCATCCGCCTCGCTGACATCCGGTTGGAATCGGAATAAACTGGTCACGAGCGGCCCGTAATGGCGTTACATTCAGCGGACAATCATACTCAAACTGCTGCCCTCTTGCTTTAAGTGTCACTTTATACATCATATCCCTCCCTATTGTTCGTTTCTTAGAGGATCTCTTCCATTATGTTAGTGCCTTCATAAAAGACTCAGACAATTCACGGCGATGATAGAAAATCCCTTGTCCAATCTTATCTTCAGTCCATGTAATGGTTGGCATATCAGGATATGACAGATATCCACCAGCAAATGCCTCATTCCGATTTCCAGACGGGTCAAAAAAATAAATCGTTTCCCCTCTTGTAATACCGTGACGTGTCGGAGTGACATCAAATGGAACTTCATACATGGATAAAAGATCCGCTGCTTTAAATACATCATGAAGAGAATCAACATGGAATCCAGCATGGTGAAGCTTTGCATCCGGACCTTTTACAAAAGCAATATCATGTGCTTTATTGGTCGTAAACAAGAAACTTCCTAGTAACTCCTCTCCATCTACAGTCGTTATTCTTTCACTTTGTCTGAAGTTAAGCGCTTCAACAAAGAATCTTGTCACTGTTTTTAAATCATCACCCGTTAATAGACAATGGTCTAGACGATGCGGGGCAATTCCTTTTTTACCTAACGGCCATGGGTGCGGATTTAGATTCCCAACGGCAGTCCCTACTAACTCAATTTCCTGATATAATTCACAATGGTGACCTGTTGGTAGAATAAAATGTACCGCTTCTCCTTCAGCCAATCTTGTATGGTTAGAAATACGGGTTGTCGTACAGCCAAATTCTTCTATTTTCTTTTCATAGTATGCTAAGTCATCTAATGTCTCTACTTTAAAAGCTATATGAGCAACTCCAGCACTAGTTGATTTTGTTAAAATCACACTATGATGATCGAATTCATCCCATGCTTTTAAGTACACGCTGTCACCCTTACGTCCAGTTTCTTCTAAACCGATAACATTTGTATAGTAATCTACTGATTTTTCAAGGTCTAATACCTTTAATTCTATTCGACCCATGCGCATCACTCTGGCCATTCGGTTTCCCCCTATATGTAGATTTTATGTAATCCTTACAAAATGGCAGATACATTCAAAATGTCATGAAATAGTCACTTTCCATCAACTAATTCCCTTGCAGATTAGAATAAACATATATATGATAAAGATATCAGTATATCATGTTATCAGACAAGTTAGTGTTAAAAAAAGGAACATCCTATTTCATGTACCTGCCTTTTTATAAAAAGAGTAAACGATGAAAGTTGACTTCAAGTTCTAAACCAAAGTAGAAATCGTTTACAAAACATATACTAGCAAATAACATATTAGTTGTCTACTGAATTTTCTGAAAAAATAATCTCTTTATTACGACAATTTTTTTGATTTATTTATAGAAAATAGAAGAAAAAAGGGGATTCCATATGAAACCGACAAAAATAAACAGACAAAAAATTTATGAAATCATTGCTGAACAAATTAAAGATCAAATTCTTAGCGGTGCTCTGAAACCTGGGGAGCGGCTGCCTACCGGAAAAGAACTATGCGAGATGTATCAAGTTGGAAGATCAACCGTAAGAGAAGCCTTAAGCGCTTTAGAAATCATGGGACTTATTGAGACTCGGCAAGGAGAAGGAAGTACGGTAAAAAAATTCAATCCAGAAGACGTAGGACTTCCGGATTTTCAACAAATACTAATTAGTGAAGAAACCATCATAGAGCTAATGGAAGCTCGTAAATCCCTCGAATTATCGAATGCACGACTAGCAGCTCAAAAAAGAACAGAAGAAGACTTAAAAAAGTTAGAAGACAATTTGAAGACGATGGAATTAAATATAACAAATAAAAAAGAAAGCAAAAGGATAGATATGCTTTTCCATCAAATCGTGGCACAGTCCACCCAAAATACGATTATGGCAAGACTTCTGGAAACCATATCAGACTCCATGGATAAGGCTATGGAAGAAATACGAAGAATAACCTTTGATAATCCCGTATTAACAAAAAAAATTCTCGAAGAACACCGCCAAATCTATCATGCAATAGTAGAACAAAACCCCCTCCTCGCGCAACAAAAAATGGCGGAACACCTTGATCATTTTGAAGGTGCAATGAAGAATTATTATCAATCTAAATAAAGAAACATAGGGATGGTTCTGATGTTTCACAGTGAAGCACAAGAACCGCCCCCGTGTTTCGTCTAATTATTATTGCTCACATCACAATTTTTGGAAGTTGTATTGTTATCTACTTCAGTACCCTCCCCCATCTGGTTACCAATAGCACCGCCTGAAATACCGCCTATAACAGTACCAATTAGTCCAAATGGAGCACCTATCATAGCACCCGTAACGACTCCATTAAATGTTCCTGTTGTTTCACCATAGTTAGTGGCATCTTGATTAGCATTACTACCAGCTTGATGATTGCTACTTTCATCTACAGTTCCACCAAAGCGCTTGCGGTCGTTACCTTGATCCATCCATTCACTTCCTTGTTTATTAATGGGAATATGCTAATTATGAAAGCACACTATCCCAAACATATGCTACCCTGCTGAAGTAGTTTTCTCACTTTATGTTTAGTGAGAGATTTCTAATTTCTATTACCAGGTTGTATCTAGAAACGTGGGGACATTCTCGCGTTTCTACCGCAAGGATTAAGGGTATTGTGGGATTTCATCTTGGAGAAATTACACAAAATAAGCAATCCCTGTAGAAAATTAGCTCTTACAGAGATTGCATGATTCACGGAACGTTTTGTGAAACAAAATTTTTCGGAGAGTGTCATTATACAAATATCAACAAACTTCGGGTCACTGTGACAGAAATTATGCTACGTTAATTTTATTATTTTCTACTGATACAGTGATCGCAG
The DNA here is from genome assembly GCF_036670025.1 of Niallia oryzisoli. Taxonomy (NCBI): domain Bacteria; kingdom Bacillati; phylum Bacillota; class Bacilli; order Caryophanales; family Bacillaceae; genus Niallia; species Niallia oryzisoli. The sequence goes on from NZ_CP137640.1 coordinate 5,820,408, forward strand.
TAACGTTTTCGTTATTAATAATTAAAGAAGCTTTCTACAGGGAATGGTTGGGTGAATATCCAACCTAGTAGGCGTTTACTCCACCATGAAACACCAGGACGGTTAAATGTATTAAGATAAAACTAAAAGGATTGACCCTCGTACAATACAGAGAACAATCCTCTTTTAGTTGCATGAAAATATTTGTATAACTTTTTGGGTTCAGTTCAAGTTGTAGTGCTGTTTAAGATATTCCACAAATGCCTTTACCACAGTAAAGGTAGTGTCTTCCTCGCGGTATAGCGCCCAAAGGCTTCGTAAAAATGGTTGACCATCTATGTGAGTCAACGGAAGAATAAAAAGATCTTCCGTTAATTCCTCTTTTTTGAACATATATTTAGGCAATATACAGTATCCCAATCCTTGCATTACCATTTCTTTACACGTTCCTGGTCTATTAACCTCCATAAAAATAGAAGGCGGGCTTGAAAAATGCTCATACCACCATTTGTGGTCATCCTTTTGTGCGGTGTGATCCATTTTCTGAATAATTCGAGGAAGATTTGGAAGTTCATCCAGTGATATGGAATGTCTTGAAATCAAGCATATTTGACTATTGTTCAATAACAGTTTGCCATCATTCCATTCATAGTCGCCCCGGAGCATGCAAATATGGTACTCCGCGTTTGTAAACTGATCTAAAAATCGTCTTACTATTGTCTGAGTGAATTTTTAAACGAACGTTTGGATAAAGTTGATGAAAGTTTTTTAAGATCTCTGGTAGATCATATTCATCTACATTGCTGCTAACACCAAGTCTCAATTCCCCATGGATCTCACCTCCTATTTCCGAAAGTTGATCTTTTAATTTCTGCAATTCATTGCTCATTTTTTTTGCATATTGTGCTAAACATCTTCCTTCTGGTGTAAATTTAATTTCCCTTCTGCCCCTGACAAAAATTTTTATACCGAATTGGTTTTCTAATTGATTAAGCCTGTAGGTTAGAGCAGGCTGAGAAGTATGTAGTTTCTGGGCTGCTCGAGAGATATTTTTTTTCTTCATAAACGACCTGCAAATAAGTCCAATCTTTATCATCCATTCTCCTACAACCTCCTCTATGGAATAAATTTAATTATAAATAAATTTTTATATTTTTTAAATTTTTTATATTTTATTTATTTTTAAACGAATTGTATACTTTTTTAAGAAAGCTAGTTTAGAAGAATTATAAAGTAAGCGCATGCATGAATGGCTAGGAGGTGAAATGAAGGAATAGTTAGATCAAAAAGTGTATGAAATAGCAGTTAGATCTATTCAATTAAATGTATAAAGTTTCATTGCTAAGTCACTTGGCATGGAGACTCTGAGGGTATAATATTTCTGCAAAGGAATAAGCCGTAGGGCTTTGATAGGTACACGAGTCTAACATACCCACACCCCAGAAAAAGCAGTTGATATACATTGAATAGAGCTACTCTAGATTGCCAAATCCTACATTTTTTAATGTCAGCAACACATAGGGGAATTTTGTATGAAATTGGAAGTTGTCTTTAACCCTAAACGACAGTCTATTACGTATGTGAAAAGAGGAATTGAGAGATGGGGAAGTTAAAACGTTCTATTTTTTTTATGTTAGTCCTTTTAATTGCAAATAGCATACTAGGCTCCACGATTTATGCAGAAGAAACAAATGATCAGAAGAAAGAATTGACTTCCACGGTAAGTGAGGCCAGTTGTTCAAACCTAAGCGGAATGAATATTTCTAAATCTTCTATTGGATTACGCACTACGGGCGCTACCATTACTTCAGCTAAACTTGTTAATGATAATAATGGAGAGTTTTGTAAGACATTAGGTGCCATTCATCCGGTTGATTCTTCTACACCAGATATTCTATTCGAAGTCAATTTACCTACAGAATGGAATGGAAAAGCACTTCGGCGGTGGATTTGATGGTGTTTTAATAACAGGTTTAGATAACAACAAATACGATCAAACCAATGCCCCTACTCCATTGAAGAATGGCTATGTAACATTCGGAAGCGACTCGGGACACTCATTAAAATTTAAATGGGATGGTTCGTGGGCATTGAACGATGAGGCGTTAGCAAACTTTGCGGGGGACCAACTGAAGAAAACCCATGATGTAGCCATGAGTCTTTATCTTTCCAATGAACAGAGGGATATCGTTTGAAACACTTTCATCACCAGGGACATAAATGGGTCCTTCTAATTTTCCGCACTCTAATGTAGTATTTTTATTTAACAGGCAACTAATAAATGCATCTAAGTCTTCGTTATTTTGTTTATGTTTTTTGGGATCAATGTTCGCAGATAAGAAGTTATGTACAACAAATACAGCAAAAGAAGCATTTTGCTTATTGATCGGTGGTATTCGGTTGTTTAAAGCTGAGGACACCACCCCCACGTTTCCACTATTTTCATCTTTTTATTGTTCTAAAAATGTAAATTCTAGAAAAATAATGAATCTTAATATATATTATATTAAAAGGGGGATAAAGTTGGTTCGTATGACAGTCGCTGGTATCGGAGGATTTTTCCTCGTTTTTATTGAGGCATACATTGTTTTAATTTTAAAAGGCTACCACTCCATCGACTTTGATGGTATCCGTCCATTTGTTTCTATCTGGTCCTTGAACTTTTTCCTTCTGTTTTCCATTTTTACTAGTATCAAACCGTGGGTTTCTAAAAGAATGTCAAAATATCAAGAATCCTCGCTAAAAGATAATTTATAAACTTTTAAATGACACCAAAACCAAAAAGCCTTAGTCCTTTTGTTTGAAAGGAATAAGGCTTTTATATATATTTATCTTTTTGAAGGAACTGCAACATCATTCTCTTTCTTGTTCATGATGTGACGTACAATAGGTAGAACCCAACGGTCTAATCCATATTTCCCTGCATTTGCACCAGCTACAAGAATGAATACGATGATTAACGCCATTAAGGCATTAGGATTTGCTACTCCAGAAAAAAGGAAAGAAAAGTTCATCACTACTCCAAAAAAGGCGGCTGCTGTTGTTAAACATCCTAAGATTAATCCAAGACCAACTAAAACTTCACCCCATGGAACGAGGAAATTAAAAAGAATGATGTTAGGAAGTGCAACACCTTCTAGGAAAGAAGCCCACCAGCCCTCTACTCCTGGATTCTTAATCGCACCTTGAAGGAAACCAGAAGCATCAAATCCACCACCGCTAACCTTTTCCCATCCATGGATTAAAAAGGTAGAACCTACATATAATCTAAGTAATACAAGAATGATAGCAGAAACATTGCTTTCTCTTAACCATTTAACCATAATTTCCACTCCCTTAATCTTATTTCCTTTACAATTAGATTGTACTACTTTATCCTTAATTAAAAATATTCGAACCGGAGATTTCACTGTTTCGAAATACCTTATTGACGATATTGTTAAATATAGATTTTGTCTATTGATTATTGCTTTTATCGTTTTTTCAAAGAAACGCGGGGAAGGTTCGCGTTTCACTCTGAAACATCAAAACCATCCCCGCGCTTTTATTTATGTAAGTGATATTAAAGTCATTTGTTGACCTCTTTTTACTTCAAGTGTAAGTGTTACTGTTTTCCCTTGCTGCTGAGATACTTCATTCCTCAAATGACCATATCCTGCTGCACGGGTTTTTCCATCGGACGTGATAAAATGAAAAGCTCCAGGTTCTATACCGGTTATTTGAGCCACTACCTTTATTTGATTTGAAGAAGCAGCTATGCCGTTAGGAATTTTAATAGCTTGTCCAATTTTCAGTTTTGTTGGTTCGACTGCTGGGTTTAATTCTTGAATAACTAAGACAGAGATACCTAAAGTTCTTCCGATTTTAGCAAATGTATCACCTTTTTTAATCACATATTCTGATGAACCATTTTTAGCATTTGTCCCAGTTTTAGTTGCTGCTGGTTTTATATTCGTTAAATAGGAAGCACTGACAAACGCTACTTTGTTATTGAAATCGATCTGAGCCCACTCATTCTTTATCGATTTTACGGACACAGTATCGTTTAATTTTAGCTTCCCTACTATTGAACTATTAGTAGATGCTGACTCCCTTACTCTTAACGTAGATGCCGTTACATACATCGTTTTTTCCTGCGATTTAACTGTACTAGTAGGAGCTGTAGTTGTTGCAGGGATATTAATTTTTTGTCCAATTTTCAGTTTAGTTGGCTCGACTGTTGGGTTTAGTTTTTGAATAGCTGAGGTAGAGACACCTAAAGTTCTGCCAATTATAGCAAATGTATCACCGCTTTTAATTACGTATACAGTAGAACCAGTGTTGGCGTTAGATTTCTCCCTGACTTTTTTTGCAAGATAATCAGAACTCACATAACAAAGTCTTCCTTTAATCAGAATACCAGCCCAGCCATTTTCCTCAAATGCAACCTTAACCATATCCCCTTTTTGATATTTGGCAATAATACTACTTTCTGTATTCGGGCGGGAACGGACATGTAGTATTGTAGCCGTTACCATTTTGTCCTGTACTTTAGGTAAAAGAATTTTTTTACCATCTATTGAGGTTATTCCATTAGCATCTAATATTTCTTGTACTGTTACACCATGATTCAAAGCGATATTTTCAATTTTATCACTGTTTTTTACCTGATATGTATATTCTTGAACCCACCCGGCATTCGTGGAAATGGTATTAAAACCAAGAATAACCGTAAAAATCCCAGTCACTACTAGTTTTTTTACTGGATTTTTTTGAATCCACTGGTTCATTTGTGAAACATATGTATGCCAATTATCTCTAATGTCATTTAGAAATCCTTTAATATCTAAAACATTTCGTATATCAAATAGATTTTCGTTTTTATAATATGCTCGTTTTTCCATTCTTGAAGAGAAAACGGGTTCTATTTTTGTATGTTTTCTTCTGATATGAGTTTCTGTTCTTCGTAATACCAATTTCCCATTTTCAAATAATTCTTCTGTCATAATGATAAAGTCTCCTATTCTGTTTCTATGTTTGATACATGTCACCAAATTAAATATTTCTTCATTAATAGAATTCGAGGATTTTGTCGATTTCTGACGGTTCTTTATCAAATAACAGGAAAAATAAACATATTGAACTACCAATAACCATAAATAGTAATAATATCCATTCATTTTTAATAGTTATTTTTTATTTTAAAAATTCCAGAAACACGGGGCGATTCTAACGTTTCTACATGAGGATTGTGGGTATGGTTGATTTTATATTTGAGAAATCAAAAAAAAATCCCTATAGAAAGTTACTCCACAGAGGATTGCTTCGATTTTATTATTAAAATGCAGAACGTCCCGATGTTTTAATGGCTTCCAGTTTCTCACTGGATTTAAAGTTAGCTCACCTTGAAGAAATTGGCTTTTTCGATGGATTTTTGAAAAACATAGTTCAATAGAGCTAATGAATAAGAAATAAGAAAAAGGATTGTAGAGTTAAACTTTTTTAATTTATAATGACCTATTTTCTGAGAAACTGCATTAAAGGGATAGGCAAAAAGAAGATCCATGATTAAATTACAAATTGCATATAAAGAAAATTTTCCATATGTAAAATGAAATACCCACAAATTAATAGTAAAAAATGGTCCAAATACAAAGGCTAATGTATCGAATACTGCATATTTGATTCCTCCTTTTACCTCCCACCATTTGAAAATGAAGTTTAGCAGTGATTCAATTAGCAAAATACAGGAGCAAAATAAGGTAACCGGTAAATATCTTTTAAAGGATTTCCTTGGAAGAAAGAAAATGACAGTAGCCCACAAAACAATCGCATTAAATATTCTAAAAAAACTCGCCAACAATATCATCACCCTTAGTTTTGTTTTTAGGATGTGATAGTTTATAGATTCTATTCTAACGTCTGAAAACTAATATGAAAGTGCAATGCCCCTTTCTATTTATTTAATTACTTTTTCAAGAAAAAATTTCGTGGAACATCTTGTGAAACAAAATTTTTCAAGTCATCACAGTGACCGAAGCTTTTGGGTTTTCGGGGAATGCCATTGCAGTGAGCCTTCTTGGATGATATTTGTCACCGATATTGGGTCGACGTGCCTGTCCCCTCGTCCCGTCAAGCAATGTTATAATATTTCCAGGAGGTGGCTTTAATGGACTATTTCTATACTTCGCAGCAAAGAGATGCAAGGTTAAATACTTTAACGGAAGATCAGCGTCTTTATCTGATTGAAAAGTTAAAAAGAGGAAAGAGAACCGTTTTCTCTAATGAATTAGCAAAGGGAAAAGGTACCTATTTAGGTTCGGATCAAGATTTAGAACGAGAAATTGAACAATGGGAATTCATTGATTTATTGGATGGCGGAGAAGGAAATCGTCCTTATCGCTGCGAGTGCGGCATGTCCCTCCGTTATCAGTATATTGTTAAAAACACACGCACTGGGGAAATAAAGAAATTCGGAAAGAATCATTTCGAATTTCACACAGGTATTCCTGCTACTATTGTGAAAGATATCATTAAAGGATTTGAGCAAATTGATTATGAATTAGATGAAATCCTTTATAAATTGGAGAATGGCTGGGATCGATCGATTATAAAGAAAATCATAGATTATAAAATAGAGATTCCGTTAGAAATATATAAACAGCTTCAGCTTAGATTGCCTTTACTTGATAAACAAATGAACAAATTATCCAGATTTGTAAGGGAAAAAGAAGAAGAATTACATAAACAAGAATATATGAAAAAGCTTGAAAGACTAAAAGCAGAGCAAGCGAAAAGAGATAGTTCTGTTTCTAGACCTGCAGTGAAACCTGTTAATGCGATAACAAGATCGAATCCCAAAAAGCTGGCCAAGAAGCCTGTGCTCTCTTCCCCTTTAGGAACAGATGCCCACCGATTGATTATTCAATTATTAGAGACCAATGGGACCATCAGTGTACTAGAAATTTGCGAGGAATTGGATACAATCGAGCATAACTTTAAAGGCTTTTTCAGCACTGGAAAACCCTTAGTCTTCCCACAAGTGGCAATAATTTTGGATCAATTCGTTCAGCAAGGGATATGCCGTTTAGAAAAAAGCAATCTAGATGATCGGTGGTATTCGGTTTTTTGAAGCTGATGGCACAGTGAAAGTTCTTTAAGAGGTCAATCGGAGGTTTTATGGAAACGAAGGGACGGTTCAACAACTCCGTGACAAATGTTCAAATGATTCGTGACGTTTGTTTTATTTGAGTGAAATATTCAACTAGTGACTAAATCTTAAAGCTTTAACCGAAAGAGGATGACTTACATATAAAATTAAATAAATTAATATAGAATAATTCCTTTGTATAATATAAGTAGAAATCTTATATAATTACAAAAGACTGAGCACAACTTCTATTGCAAGGGTGACAGTTGTCACTGTTTTTCTACTTTTAGGAGAACCACCCTGCTTATCACGGCTAGGGGTGGTTTTCTTGTTATCTATAACGTTTTTTCGAAAGGTATAAGCAAAAACTCCCCTCACAATCCTCTTCAAAGCTTAACGAACGAATTCAAGAAACGTTTCTATGATCATTACCCTTCCTGAAACGAAGCAAGGCCGACAACCAACCACCCTCACAATATCCAGTTGATCTTTTATTCTATCATACTCTTATATTCATCTACTCTATCAATCCTCGATAAAATTCGAGTGTCACAGTGACGGAACTATAGCACTTCCATTTAACAATGAAAACGGTAGCATTTTTCTTAAATTTGACCTATTTACTATACTAGGCGCTAATCCAATCACTTCAAACAATCGTTTGATTAAAAATGTGGAGCATTTGTAAAAACAAGATTTTTCGGGGAGTGACACCGATTCGTATTTTACCCTTTTTTAATAAAACTTTGAGTTGCTTTCAACATCTCTAGCTATATTCAGGGGCAATTGTTTGATTTTGGATTGAAGGCGTTTCAAAGCAGTATGGCCTAAATAACGTTTGTTTTCGACATAATAAGCACATATTGAGATTTCATAATCAAAAAGATAGTCATAAACATGGTAATCAACAAAAAGAATATCGTCCTTAGGGAAAGGTATTTCTTTTCCTTGCAATGCGTACATCAAACCTATGTTGTGTTTAGATTTTATTCGATACATTTTTGCAAGGTGGTACAAAGGCTCAGCTCTACTCGGTCTGTGCTCCCAAGAGTTCTGAAAATAAGTAGTAGCAAGAGCAAAAAATTGTTCTTCCTGATGAATTAAGCTATCTATTGTGGAATGATCCATTATCGATTTATTTTCTTTCGACTCTTTGATCAGCTGTTCCCGTTTGAAGGAAGAAATATTAGCCAAACGCTCATAACACAGACCTATTTGTAATAGGGAATAAAATACTTCTTCCACCCACCCACCAGCTTCAACTCTTTTCTTGTACCATTGAATGGATTCCTCAAGTTCATCGAGACAAAAGAATGTTTGTGCTAAGTAAAACATGTATCTGATTTTTAAATCTGGCGGGGTTGTTTGATCATTAATTCCTTCTAATAATAATCGTTTATCCCGTTCAAATTTATCAATCCTACTACCACCATCCTGTTGATCGTAAATAATTAGACTATCGAGTGTTCCCTTTGTTTCTAAGTAAGTAGATTGATCAGTCCCTAATCTTGAACGATCTATATCCCAATATTCATGTGTAACCCCAACAGATTTCCATGGTAAAGATGTCTTAAGAAGACGAGTAAGCCAATATTTTATTTGGTCATCATATTGCATCGTAAGATAGTGATCATACTCTAAGCTGGACTTATCAAAATGAGGACTCACTGTTAAGATCATATCAGCATCAAGCAACAACAAATAATCCGCCTCTAGATAGGTCTCTTGAGCCAGTGATAGAGCTAAAGTTCGATTATATCCAAAATTTTTAAAAGGTTGATGATGAACAGTACCAGGGATACTGTTTTCTTTGCACCAATTCTCAATCATTTCAGGTGTATTGTCAGTAGAACCTGTATCACAAATGGAAACAAAATCAATTATAGACTTGGCCGAATTTAAACACCTTTCTATAATGCTTGATTCATTTTTTACAATCATACAAAGACATATTTTCTTTTCCGATTCTTTATGTTGTGTTATATTTGGTATTTTTTCTTCCACTATTTTTTACCCCCTTTTTATTTTGGCTATAGATTAGTACAGTCACATATTTTATTTTTGAACTTGTATTAGTAGCTGGTAATTAATCACTCTACAGAATTGTTAGCGGCTGCCCACCCTATTAAAAAGTGAGTAGCGGATTTTAAGTAATTCCCGACTTTAAACGATTAACTCTGATCGCGGTCCATATTTTACCTCAAGGACATAGAGAGAAAAATCAATTCTATATTATGCTAAACAGGGAAAAATTGTGTTCCAACGGATCTGTTATCTCCTCTAATGCATCTGCATGCGGCCATAAAAGAACCACACATGGGCATAATGGTTGATGACTCTTACCACTACTACTGCCTTCATGCTTCGTGACTTGCACCCTAGAGACTGAACCCATGCCAGGTGCACATAAAAAAGAAGGATTACTTAAAAGTAAACCTTCGCAACCTTCAAAGGAATAGTATTCCTGTCTTAAATTAACTGATTCCAATACCTGCACTTGCAACTCCGGTAACAGCAGATGCTGGACCACCTGGAGATGTTACAGAAAAGACCATTATTAGACGCTCTCCGGCAGTTACCGGTATATTTACAGTCGAAGTACCACTGCTAATAGTACCAAGAGCAACTGGTCCAGTGAGTGATGGTGTTAATGTTACAACAGCGCCAGGAATTGGAGTGAAAATGTTTGATGTTGAAGTTGAACGCCATACTTGTGCTTGAATTGTTGCTGTTACAGCATTGTTAAGAGTTATTGCCACTGTTGTACTAAAGAAGGCAGCTAATGAGGTGATCGCTCCACTTCGAGGGACAGAAAACGCAAGATCATCCAAACCTTGAAGATTTATTGTTGCTGCTCCTAAACTTACATTCGAGATGGATTCACCAAATCCAACAATAGCTCCAGCATTAACTGCCCCACCCCCAACAGTACTCAGTGCATTTGCAGTACCGGATGCTAGTGGAATGATAGCTCCAGCCCCTGGAGAACCAGTTCCTCCAGTCGTACCGGTGGCTCCGGTGGCTCCGGTGGCTCCGGTGGCTCCTGTCGCACCTGTAGCTCCTGTTGGACCCGTGGCTCCTGTCGCGCCTGTGGCGCCTGTGGCTCCGGTGGCTCCTGTTGAACCCGCGGCTCCTGTTGGACCTGTCGGGCCCGTGTCTCCGGTGGCTCCTGTTGAACCCGCGGCTCCTGTTGGACCTGTCGGGCCCGTGTCTCCGGTGGCTCCTGTTGAACCCGCGGCTCCTGTTGGACCTGTCGGGCCCGTGTCTCCGGTGGCTCCGGCGGCTCCTGTTGGACCGGTATTTCCTGCCGGGCCGGTATTTCCTGTCGCGCCGGTATTTCCTGTCGCGCCGGTATTTCCTGCCGGACCGGTATTTCCTGTCGGACCGGTATTTCCTGTCGCGCCGGTATTTCCTGCCGGGCCGGTATTTCCTGTCGGACCGGTATTTCCTGTCGCGCCGGTATTTCCTGCCGGGCCGGTATTTCCTGTCGCGCCGGTATTTCCTGTCGGACCGGTATTTCCTGCCGGACCGGTATTTCCTGTCGGGCCGGTATTTCCTGTCGGACCGGTATTTCCTGCCGGACCGGTATTTCCTGCCGGACCAGTATTTCCTGTCGCGCCGGTATTTCCTGTCGGACCGGTATTTCCTGCCGGGCCGGTATTTCCTGTCGCGCCGGTATTTCCTGCCGGGCCGGTATTTCCTGTCGCGCCGGTATTTCCTGCCGGGCCGGTATTTCCTGTCGGACCGGTATTTCCTGCCGGGCCGGTATTTCCTGCCGGGCCGGTATTTCCTGCCGGGCCGGTATTTCCTGCCGGGCCGGTATTTCCTGCCGGGCCGGTATCTCCTCTCGGACCGGTATTTCCTGCCGGGCCGGTATCTCCTCTCGGACCGGTATTTCCTGCCGGGCCGGTATCTCCTCTCGGACCGGTATTTCCTGCCGGACCGGTATTTCCTCTCGGACCGGTATTTCCTCTCGGACCGGTATTTCCTGTCGGGCCGGTATTTCCTCTTGGACCGGTATTTCCTCTCGGACCTCTCTTAACTTTCACTTTTTTATGATCTTTGCATTTGCATTTACGGTGCCCGCATTCTGGACATTTTTCATCTTTGCATTTGCATTTACGGTGTCCGCACTTTGGACATTTTTCATCTTTGCATTTGCATTTACGGTGCCCACATTCTGGACATTTTTCATCTTTGCATTTGCATTTACGGTGTCCGCACTTTGGACATTTTTCATCTTTGCATTTGCATTTACGGTGCCCACATTCTGAACACTTTTTGCGTTTACTCAAATTACTTTATCCTCCTTCTATTAAATTCAATACACGTTATCATATGAGTCGGGAATTAAATTTGATTGGACAAGTATTGATACATACTGCCTAATTTGAAAAATTTAATTTCTTTTATGTCAGAGAGATTTACAATTCATATTTTGCTAATCAATCTCTTTGCGTTTGTTCATTATGTTTAAAAGCTCTTTCACCAAAGCAATTTATATACAAATGTTATTTAACCTTCAAATAGAAAGATTAAGACGATGAAAACAATGCAAAATTTATATCAAACTACTATGAGAATTCACTTCTGTAATTTTTGAAAAAAGTAATACTAAAGAAGATGCAGCTCATTCATATTAAAAAAAAGGAAGAGAGCGATAATTTATCAATCTATTGAATAATCATAAACAATCATTAATTCATTCAGCAGCTATCCCTTCCCTATATTTACTTATGTTCTCAATAAAATTCCGTGGAATATTCTATGAAATGATTTTTCGAGGATTGCCTGTCACCAGGTCCCTGCTAGTATATTGAATCCTTATTTATACCCATCCGGATTCCTCTTCTGCCATCTCCAAGCATCCCTACACATTTCTTCAATTCCCTTCTCTGCAACCCAGCCTAGTTCTTCCTTTGCTTTTGTTGGATCTGAATAGCAGCTTGCAACATCCCCTGGTCTCGGTTCAACAATCCTATAAGGAACCTTCTTCCCAGATGCCTTCTCGAAAGCTGCAACGATTTCCAGCACACTATATCCTTTACCTGTTCCAAGGTTATAAGTATTCACACCCGTACTAGTCATAATCTTTTCCAGTGCCTTTATATAACCCTTAGCTAAATCTACTACGTGTATATAATCCCTTACTCCCGTTCCATCAATCGTTGGATAATTGTTTCCAAATACATTCAGTTCCTTTAACTTTCCAACTGCTACTTGTGTGATATATGGCATTAGATTGTTAGGAATACCATTTAGATCCTCGCCAATTCTTCCGCTTTCATGGGCTCCAATTGGGTTAAAGTAACGTAAAAGGGAAATACTCCAATTAGAATCTGAGTTATGGAGATCACGAAGGATTTCTTCATTCATTAGTTTTAATCGGCCATATGGATTGGTAGATCCTAGAGGAAAGGTCTCTGAAATCGGTACACTTTCCGGGAAACCGTACACAGTGGCAGAATAGCTAAACACCAATTTATTTACACCGCACTGATTCATAACCTCACAAAGAATTAGGGTTCCAGTTATATTATTATGATAATAATGCAACGGAATTTTAACAGATTCTCCTACTGCCTTAAGACCTGCGAAATGGATCACTGCATCAAATCTTATTTTCATTAAATACAGTTTCTAAACCTTGTCTGCTAAGTAGATTCACTTTATAAAAAGGGACTTCTTTCCCGGTGATTTTTTTTTATACGCGACAAAGATTTAAACTTACTATTGGATAGGTTATCTACAACCACTACCTCATATCCTGCGTTGACCAACTCAACACATGTATGACTGCCAATATATCCTGCTCCGCCGATTACTAGTATTGCCATTCTTGTTTCCCTCCTAATAAATAACGATCTTACAAACTTCTGAATTCACAACGATTCATATAAACTTGCACTACATAAAAAAACTCTGACAGAAATTCCTGACAGAGCGTACAATCGGATATAAACAAAATATATGTTCCTAGTATTCTAAAAAGCACAAACTTCGAATAGTTTTATTGAGAGGATTCAAATGCTGCATTCCTTTAAATCTGACCTATATCAAGTTTTGACCAATAAACAGCACTTTTTAGCTGGTTCCATCAATTCTCTACCTTCTTAATGAAACGCCGGGACGGTTCTGATGTTTCATGGATGTTACCCCGCTTTAATAACAATTGAAACGTGAGATTCCGTCCCAGCATTTCCCCTTGATCTGTACCCCACCCCCTTATCTGTATAAAAATACATATTCATCCGCTTTACAATAAAAAGGATACAAGCAATATCCGCTCATATCCTCTACTAAAATTAATTTTCATATGCCCTATCATCATCAATCCAAAATGCATAATTTAGCTTTTTTAAAACTAGCTCTACACCCTCATAATCAATCCATAAAAACGAAATCTTAAAAAATTATTTGAATCGTCACGATACTCTTTAATTTTATCAACTAATTCATATTTCTTTAGATTCCTCAGGTGACCTTTATCAAACCTTATTTCAATGTATTTACCTGCATTATAATAATCAATATTATCCTTTTTTCCACATAACTCAAAAGCACCCAATTGTTTTTTCACTAAATTTGGATGCCGGACCTCCCAAAGATACTCCTTTTTAGGATTTCTCTCTGCAATTAATTTATAATTATTAAGGAATGATGCGATGTAATTCCCGAATTCTTCAGCCTCTGTTAAATTAATAGTATAATCATTTTTGTTCATATCATGCACCCTTTCAACATAGTATATTTTCATGATATTCATAGACGACACAAAAAATATTAACTTATAATTAAAAAAATAAAAACAAAGGAAACGCTGGGGTGGTTCAGCTGTTTCATAGCGAAGCACTTGAATTTTCTTGCTTCAAATAGCAAATGAAACGCGAGAACCCGCGTTTCCATTTTGGATTAAAAACGATCAAAATGTATCTCTAATAGAAAGGGGAAATTTGATGGCATGGTTACTCCTGCTTGCAGCTGTTATTTGGCTTATTTTATTTTTACGCAAAAAGCTCTCATTTAAATTTGGTTTATCTCCAAAATAACCATTAAAAGGCTTAAAGAAACTAAGTGATAACCTGGAGCAGTCCCTTAGTAAAAGTTATATGGAAAACGTAGAAGAGAGAGTAAAGAAATTAAGCTAAAAGAAAATGAGTACAACTGGCGTCTTCTAGATTTAAAACGCTACTTTATTTTGACTTCTCTTTTAAAAGAGGTTCCAATGTTTAGCGGAAAAGTCGATGATCTGTGGCATCAGATGCTCATGTTCACCCGTGAGTATGATGATTTTTCAAAAAAATATTTAGGTAGTGTCCTTCATCACAGTCCAAATGTAAAAGAGTCGCCTGATCCCGATTTACGAGGATTTTTTGATTGGGTATATAGTGAGCTCTTTTTCATAAGAAAAGAGAATATCTATCTTTATAAGGGGTTTTTCAGGCACCCTGTACATCCGAATATCATTGATGAATTTAGAACTTTACCAGAAAACGAACTTATCAATCTATACTTTAAAAGTGATACCCAATATATGCCTACTGTACTCTCGCTTATCTCCTCAATGAAAAAAACGGCAAATAGTGTAAAGGATTATGAAAAACGCGTCATACAAGACAAGATGAAAAAAAGCAAAACTCAGCAAAATTTCAACCTGATGCTCGTTCCGTTCTTATCTGTTTCATACTTTCATTATGATGAATTTGCAAGTTATATGACAATTGGCAGCAACAGTTCATCATCAAGTTGTACAAGTTGCGGGTCGTCATCTAGCTCCTGTAGTTCTTGCTCGTCCTGTAGTTCCTGCTCAAGCTGTGGTGGTGGGGGCGGGGATTGATATTCTGGGACGTTACGAGACAAATGAAAAAGAAAAGGATGTAGGTCAGCTACTAAATGTAGGAGGACTACTTCCTTTTTTTACATTATATTTATTAAAAATTCCGCTAACAGTTCAATGTAAATCCTTTATCAACAGTCACGGACGGTTCAGATGTTTCATAGCTATAATGGCTGGTTCCATTCCCATGTTTCATCAACGTCATGCTTCAAATGGCAAATAAAACGCGAGAACCGTCAAGGTGTTTCTACCAAAAAAACTATAGTTTTTCCATAATTTTTTCTAAAGGAATGACCACGCCTTTTTCATCCTTAAACATGATATGCTTTGGTTCAAAATGAACGGGAGAATCCAAACCAGCAGCCGCTGCTGCACGAAAAAGTCCCTTTCTGAGTGTAATAAGATAGTTGGCAACACGGTGTTTCTTTTCGTCAATGACTAGTGCATCCTGTAATTCAGGGTCAGTTGTTGCCACACCCACAGGACAGGCATTGGAATGACATTGTAATGTCTGAATGCATCCCACTGTAATCATAAAAGCACGTGCGATATTGACAAGATCGGCTCCCATCGCCAAAGCAACAGCAATTCTATCAGGAGTAAACAGCTTCCCAGAAGCAATAATTTTCACGCGATCACGAACGCCGTATTTCTGAAGAGTGTTATGAACGATTGGAAGAGCTGATTTGATTGGCAGGCCAACACTATCTATCAGTTCTTGATAGGAAGCACCAGTTCCTCCTTCACCGCCATCGACTGTGATAAAGTCAGGACCTTTTCCTGTCTCTTTCATGTATTTGGCGAGATCTTCTATACTATCTGTGCCTCCGACTACAATTTTCATTCCGACCGGGATTCCTGTATGATTACGGATTTCTTCAATAAACTCAACCATTGATGGTACATCACCAAACTGAACGAAACGGTTAGGGCTGTCAATCGATTTATATGGTTCCACTTTGCGAATCTCCGCAATTTCAGGATTGACCTTCTCGGCATCAATATGCCCCCCGCGTGTTTTAGCGCCTTGGGCCAATTTGATTTCAAAAGCTTTTACTTGAGGAATTTCGCTTTTCCTTTTTAACTCGTCCCAGTCTATGTTTCCATTTTTATCACGCACGCCGAACATGGCTGGTCCAATTTGCATAATGATGTCTGCTTCACCTTTTAAATGGTAAGGAGATAACCCTCCCTCTCCTGTATTCATCCATGTACCTTTCGCTATTCCAAGCCCCTCCGATAATGCTGTGATGGCATTTGGTCCCAGTGCACCGTAACTCATCGCTGACATTCCGATTAACCCTTTCAAGACAAAAGGATATTTGGTATTAGGACCGATCACAACAGCATCGTCTTCATGTAATAGATAGGCAGCTGATTCTTCATCCTCTAATTTTTCCTTTCTTTGAGTAAAAAGCGGATCATTTAGCAACAGATATCTTTTGGTTAAAACCTTTACATCTCGATCGAACTTTAATTCCTCGTTTAACTTCGGAAACATATCATTTCGAATGAAGAACCCTTCCTCGTCAAAATCACGTTTCGAACCAAAGCCGACAACATTCCGTTTGTATTTTGCCGATTTGACAATATGCTCATAATCGTCCCTTGAAAAGGGCTTCCCTTCGTTATCACCGTTAAACCAATATTGACGGAACTCAGGACCGATATTTTCTAGAAAATATCGTATCCTGCCGAGCAAAGGATAATTTCTTAAGATAGAATGCCGCTTTTGATTTTTGTCAAAAACAAATAAAAAACTTAGATAAATGACGATGACGATAAAAAGCAATATGAGCAAAAACCCTCCAGCAATAATAAAAAAATCCGCAAGATTCATCGGTATCCTCCTTTTTAACTATATATGAATCTAATTTTCATCTTGAGGGATAAATTTATACTGTGCAGTCAAATCATTTTCTTCGAAAAAATAAAAATAACCGATATAAAATCCCATCTTATTCGTTTATAATCAATCTTTTTAACAGAAGATAAGGACAGAAAACTACAAAACTGTTATGGATCTTTAGGATGAGAGTGGCTGATTTACTAGTTAAGTGCCTTGAACAAGGGGGTAAATAATATATTTTAGGGGTTACCGGTGAGGAAAAAAATTGATCTTATTCGAAAAGCTGGGACGATTCGTCCCCGTGTTTCCTCCATATAAATAGGCGCTGATTAGGCGCCTATTTGAAAAATTTCATTCATCGTAGATTCTATTCCTCTTCTTCATCCATGATTTCTTCAAAAGCTGCGGAGACTTTATCGAATTCTTTGTCACTGTCTATCGCTGCGAAGTCACCATCCTGGTCCACTTTTAAAAAGAAGATATCGATGTCTTCATCCGTTTCTTTCTGGACATCCTCATGAAAAGCCACTGCCACATAGTCTGTACCTTCAATATTCATAGAAGCCAGTACTTCAACTTCCATATCCTCGTCATTTTCATCGCTAATCGTAAAGATTTCTCCAACTTCAATCTTTTCCATGACAAAAACCCTCTCCTTTTGATAAATATCCTAGTATCATTTCATTTATTTCCTAAATGGTTCGGATTCATGCAGGAAAAGCGATTAATTATATAAAAAGCACCGGGTTCTTAACGAAATAATAGAACCACTTCAAACTCTTTCGATATGAAACGCCAGGATAATAAAAACCGTTCTCAACATATGAGAACGGTTTTTATAATATCGATATATGCTTGAATTATTTAGAAGCCTTCTTTTGTTCTTTATCACAGCAAGTGCATTTTCCGTACAAAGTTGAAACTTTCTCATTCTCAAAATGATCAATTGTGTTATTGCAAATTTGGCAAATGATAGTTCCCATTAGAAAAACTCCTCTTTTTTGAATTTATTTAGATAAACCATTCTAATCTTTAAAAATGTAAACGTTTTTTTCATTTGTTAATATTATAATAGTATGTCATATTTAATTTATCAATCGTAAATTGTATAATACATTTAAGGAAATAATGTCTACAAAATAACTAGGTCCACTTTAAACAATTACTTTGATTTAATAACCGCGAGAAACATATTGTGAAACAAGATTTTTCAAGGTGTCACAGTAACGCATAGAAAATCAGTCTAATAGTCCTATATTTTTATATATATCCAATGATTCATTCTTTTTTATAAGTTATAATGACTATATAAAGGAAAATTGCAATACCGAAATTAAAGGAAAAAATTATTGTAAAAAATGCATAGATGAATTATTCGAAGAAAAAAATAAGAAAATTGAAAAACTGGAAGATACCTCAAAAGCATCCCAACCTATGGTTTTTATGAATGCAGGTGGTGGTGGAGGGGCCTCTAGTTCTTCGTCTTCTTCATCTTCTTCAAGTGCAGGCGGGGCATTTGGAGGACGGTATACAAAAAGTAAAGTAGCAGCGGGTTTATTAGGAATTTTATTAGGCAGTTTTGGGATACACAAGTTTTATTTAGGAAGATGGGGCTGGGGAATTATTTACTTACTATTCTTTTGGACATATATCCCAGGAATATTCGGCTTTATTGAAGGCATAATCTATTTTAATATCAAGTGATGAAAGTTTTGCTAGAAAACATGACAAAGGATACCGAAGTTTTAGCCTAAGATAGCTAGATCATTTATTTAAATACTTTTACTCTCATAAATAGAATTAACCACCTATTATTTTAGAAATTCCATCATAAATAGGTGGTTTTTATATGTATTAAAACGCCGCGCGGTTCTATAACTTAATAACCTGGAAAGGTGTTGATTAGCATATTAATTAAAATCTCCTGAACTATATCTGTTCAATAAGTTTCCTTGAACAAATTGCCTGCATTCAGAAGATAAGGAAGACCTTTGAAGATGAATTAAATCTCCAAAAGGCATACCACCTACAAATTTCACCTCACCCTCAAACTCTTCCCCTAAAATGGCATCATATCCAGCCACTTTCACAAAAATTGTATTGTGTTGAGTTTTTTTGAAATCAATTATATTTAAAATATGATTACGTTTTTCATACATCCCATATCCCCCCTTTTTATGATGTATAGTTACATCAAATCTGTTATAAAGGAAATGTCAAGCAACTTAAAGCTCAAAAGAGCCTTGTTCGGCTCTTTTATAAATATAGTACTTTTAATTAATTAATCTAAGTGTAAATTGATAATATTTTATAGATTGGGGTGTAAAACGTACAATTATCTTCATAGAGCTCAAATTAATATATATTGTTTCAAAATGAGCTTACATAGCTCTCCATCCCTTATTTTAATTTTTCTTACATCAAACATTCCGTGAACCCCCTTGTGAAGCAAGTAATTTCGCGGAGTATTTGTGACTGGACTTCATTTACTCAATAAACCAATACATTCATAATAATTTGAAGGGAGATCCCCGAAAAGAGATTAAATGTTCCATGTGAAATCCATGCTGCTAAAAATCCGAATCTGAGAAATAATAAAGTATCAATAACACCTGTAATAAAATATAAAGGAAAGTTCAATACGTTTGGGCCGTGAGCTAACGCAAATAGAATATTGGTGAGAATTAGCCAAGTGATGATAATAGTTTTTTTATTTTGGTCAAAAAGCTTCTTGTAGCGTTCGTATTTTAAAATGTTGTTCCTTAATGAATAGGAAATAAAAAGTGCGACTCCGGCAAACAGCCCATATCTAAAGATAAATTCTTCAGTAAAGGGGCCAAAAACAACACTGCCGATTTCCAAACCAATGTCTGTAATTCCTTCTACGGTCGTTACTTGGTTAGAGCCAACACCTATTACTTCGTGCCCTAACCAGTAGGGGACAAACCGATAGAGATTGACCAAAAATGTCATAAGAACCGATAACAGAATAGGGAAGCATATGGCTTGATGGAGCTTTTTCTTATCTAACAAAAACCACTTATTAAAGTCTGACCTAAGCATAGGATAGACAATAATAAGAGAACAAATCATGACAAGGGGAGTAATGAAAATATCCAAGCCGGCATCGCTCGTCAACCCAAGATGAAAAGCATTATCTAAAAATACCATAATAATTGTTAAAAGGGTTAAAACCCCGATGAAGTAAAGCATTCTTTTAAGTCCATACATCTTGTCCCCTCCCTTTGTCAATATATTAAGGAAGAGAACTATTTATGTGTGAAAAAGAAACGAGTGGACGGTTCCTCGAGTTTGTTTCTTAAATTCTCGACAAACTTCGGGTGGTCTTTGTAACAATACGTTAAAAACCGTTCCCAAATATGAGAACGGTTTTTTAAAGTATTGTTATATGCTTGAATTATTTAGAAGCCTTCTTTTGTTTATCATCACAGCAAGTGCATTTTCCGTACAAAGTTGAAACTTTCTCATTCTCAAAATGATCAATTGTGTTATTGCAAGATTGGCAAATGATAGTTCCCATTAGAAAAACTCCTCTTTTTTTGGATTTTTTTCGTATTTATATATGCTTGATTTATTTAAAAGTCTTCTTTTGTTCTTCATCACAGCAAGTGCATTTTCCGTACAAAGTTGAAACTTTCTCATTCTCAAAATGTTCAATTGTTTTATCGCAAATTTGGCAAATAATAGTTCCCATTAGAAAAACTCCCCTTTTTGAATTTTTTAATTGAAAAATTCTATTATTTTAAAATGTAAACGTTTTTTTATTTGTTAATATTATAATAGTATGTCACATTTCATTTGTCAAACATAAATTGTATAGCA
The DNA here is from genome assembly GCF_036670025.1 of Niallia oryzisoli. Lineage (NCBI taxonomy): Bacteria > Bacillati > Bacillota > Bacilli > Caryophanales > Bacillaceae > Niallia > Niallia oryzisoli. Next base: position 5,841,045 of record NZ_CP137640.1, read on the forward strand.
CATTTAGAAAAATAATATTAAAAAAATTAACTAGTCCACTTTTAATCAATAACTCCGATTTAATAAACACCTGTAACATATATTGTTAAACAAGATTTTTAGGGGTCACAGTGACGAGAAAAAAGCTCATAACCCCCATTTAGGTTATGAGCTTCTTTTTTCAATCATTACGGATTATCCCTTCGTACATGTTCAATCCATCAAAGCGAGCTGTTTGTTGTTTGTCCGTACTTTATTCTGCAGCTCTATATAAGAACAAAGCATAGTCACCGCGTTTCGCATGGTCATGCGTACCAAAGCTTGTGTCCGACGTTCCTTTTGTAACACCGTTGTTTACAAGTGCAGAGACAGCCATTGAATATCGGTCTGCGACATCATCGAACGGTAATTCACTGTTGCCAGCCTGAAGATCGAACGCTCTTTGAATCCAGATCGCCAGCTCTCCGCGTGTAATTTCACTTTGAGAATCAAACGTAGTCTCGGTTTTTCCGCTTGTGATCCCTTTTGCTTTCAGTGCATTCACATGTTTGACAGCACGAGCTGGTACATCTGTAAACCCTGAAGCTGGAGCAGATTCGATGTCAAGTTCAAGCGCATTTGCAAGCATGACAGCAGCATCAACCCGTTTAATATTGTAGTCCGTTCCAAAAGTGGCTTCTGAAGTCCCTTTTACTCCTTTAGAAACAAGAAAATTCACAGCGTCCTGATATTTCGGCGCTACATCGGTAAAGGTTGTAACTGGCGGTTGTACCGTAATGGGACCAGAAGTCCCCTCAACCTTTTCAATATAAGCGGATGAAATATAGCCCATATTCTTTTTATCAACTGTTTCTACCGGAACCCATACAAATTGGTTTTTACTATTCGGATCTGGATCATATAGAAAATCTCCGGTCACTACCAACTCTGTGTTTTTAGACAGCTTGATGGCGCCTTCTAATTGATCAGGCTGTGGTCGCAGGTTTACATTTTCCACCGTTACAACAGCATGATCATCCTTTTTTAAAGAATAAACAGAGTCATGCGTTTCCTCTACTATATATTCGGTCTCTAAAAACTTAATATTTTCATCACTAGCAGAATCATATTGAAAATCATCTGTTTTGAATGGAAACTCTCCCAACTGAGTACCGTTTATAAAGCTATTTTTTTCAATCAAAGCAAAAACCTGCTCCTGATAAGCGTTAAGATTTTTATTGCCTGTTGCTTGTTCAAGCGGACTGTTAACAGGCTTTGTCCCATTGTAGGCCAAAAACGGGAAATACCAGTTTTCAATAACCTGTTTATCAGCACCTTTGATTTTTGGCAGATCCGTACGTTCATACATACTTTCAAGGATGGCAACACCCGCGTTGATATTGTAGACAATATCATTTTTCAATTTTTCTTCATCATAATTGGATTGATTGGTAATCTGCATGATTCCAATACCGCCATCTTCAGAGATGAGAGGGTCCCCATTGTCATCAAACTGCTTCCAGCCCGACTCCTTTTCCGCGACCGCTTTAACTACTTCTGGAGGAATGCCGGCATTTATTGCGGCATCTGTCAACAATTTATTTATTACTTGAAAAGAAAGTACATTCTGATTCACTTCACTATAGGAGGATACTGATTCTCCCGCTTGCCCCGTCTCTGCAGATGCTTCCCCATAAAACAAACCTGTTGCCAAACAAGTTATAAGTCCAACCTTTAAAACTGAAGACTTCATTTCTAATTCTCCTAACTCTCACTTTACTAATCTATTTAAATAGTAACATAAAATTTAGTGGATTAACTTTGGAAAGTGCGGAGAATATATTTCACGGCTCTTGTTCTTTCGATAGCATCTGAATAAACCTTTTCCTTTAAATCTACAAAGCAGACCTGGTACCACCCTAAGTACCAGGTCTGCTTTGTACAATCACTTCGATTAAACGTGTGAAACATTCTGTGAAACAAGATTTTTCGGTGAGTGACACCCTAAATCATTTCTCTTTTTGTTTTTTAATACTCGATCATTTCATTCTCAAAATGTTCAAGATGATCTAACATATTTTGTTGAGCTAATATTGGATTTTTCTCCACTACTGCCTGATAAATACTACGATGTTCTTCAAGGATTCTTTTCGTTAAACCTGGTCGATTAAATGAAATCCTGCGTATTTCTTCCATTGCTTTGTCCATTTGTTCCGATATTGTTTCCAATAAACGAACCATAATAGAATTGTGGGTTGATTGTGCTAAAATCCTATGAAAAAGTATATCAATTTTTTTACTTTCATTCGCATTTGTTATATTTAACTCCATATTGTTTAGATTTTCTTCTAGTTTTTTCAAGTCTTCCTCTGTTCTTTTTATCACGGCCATTCTTGAAATTGAAATCTCCAATGATTTACGGGCCTCCATAAGCTCAAGAACCGTTTCCTCACTTATTAAAAAGCAACATGTTTCTTAGGAATTAATAATAGCTATCCAATTCATGAAGGAAATATTATTGGAAAAAAAGGCACGATAAAGTGGAGTCAATCAGGTGACCATGTGGGTCTAATTGGAACAGCAGATACTGACTTATATGTAAATGGGGAGCTTATCATGTCTGGTGCCTCTGAACCTCACAATTTCGCTATTCAAATGAAAGAGTTTGTTGATTCCGTTATTGAGGATAGAGAACCTCTTACGTCTGGTGAAAAGATTATGACTCAATTAAAGATTATTGAAGCTGCTCAAAAATCAGCTGTAGAAAAACGAGTAATTATGTTAGAAGACTCTCTGTCAACGGTGAACTAATCCAAATAGGTAATCTATTTAGAAATTGTCAAATCAAGACCCTATTTAAGTAATTCCAGTATTGTTCGTATTCAGCATTGACCAACCCGGATCATATTCGGTTTGGTACAATCGGGTTATATAATAATGAAATTGGAAGGGTATTATGAAAATTTTAGAACGTGTTCAGAAAATACCTGGAGGATTGATGCTTGTTCCTCTATTTATTGGCGCAATCATTAATACATTTTTTCCTCAAATTATTAATATCGGAGGTTTCACTCAATCTTTGGGTGCCGTAGGGTTTCCCACTCTTATAGCAGCATTCCTGTTTTGTGTAGGATCGAAAATGACCTTAAAAGGTACCCCTGTGATGCTGAAAAAAGGTTTTTCTATTATGCTTGCAAAAGTGGGCATTGCTACTGCAGTTGCGATGACAGTTGCCACGCTATTTAATGGTGACCTTTGGGGATTATCAGCCTAGCGATTCTTGCAGCCATGAACGATACAAATGGAGGTTTATTTATTGCATTAACGAGCAGTATGGGTGATGAAAATGATACTGGTTCCTATGTTGTTCAAAGTATTGAAACAGGACCATTTCTTACAATGCTAGTACTAGCTGGTGCTGGGTTGGCTAATATTCCATATCTGACAATGATCTCTGTTATTATTCCTATTTCCTTAGGAGCAATTTTAGGAAACTTGGACAAAGACATCCGTGAATTTTGTTCTAAACATCAAGATATTTTTGTTCCGTTCTTTGGTTTCGCATTAGGAAATACGATTCATTTAATATCTATCGTATCTGCAGGATGGGGTGGCATTATTTTAGGAATTGTAACTGTGTTACTCACGGGCATTGTATGTATGATTGCTGATAGATTGACTGGTGGTACTGGAGTTGCTGGTGTTGCTGCATCTGGGATTGCTGGAAATACAGTAGCTACACCAAAGGCGGTTGCAATGGCAGATCCAACGTTTGCTGCTATAGCCCCTATTGCCACTCTTCAAGTGGCAGCAGCAATGATTATCTCTGTTATTTTAACCCCTTTACTAACAACATTAGTTTATAAACGTCAAAAGAAAAAGAAAAAAGAGCCTGATCTAGCCCATTCGGAGATAGCAATTGGAAGTAGCGAGTAAGTTAATCAAAGCCCCACTAGAAGTCATGAATAGACTTTTTGTGGGGCTTTAATAGTCTATTCGGTGCTGGTACAAACCTCGAATTTTGTCAAAATATAAACAGAAACATAAGGCTAATACCGAACATCTATGGTTTTTATATAACGAAAATTTGTTATTAATTTTTTATTCCGAATAAAAATTGCCCATAAGGAAGGTAATATCCATAATGGATTGTCTGTCTGATTCTTTTTGTACCAGAACCTTTATATTTATATCTTCCCAAGTATGTTCTGGACACTTTCAATTCTCTATAATCATTCTTTCTACATTGATGATAATGAACGCTTGAAAAATTTTGTGAAACAAGATTTTTCGGGGCGTCACTGTGACCGGGTATGGGCGTCACTGTGACCGGGTCTTTTGTTTTTTTTAATTTTACCTATCACTAATAACAGCAGCGGAAGAAAAAGACAAACCGTTAACGAATAAGGCGTCCATGCTTTAAGGACAAATTGTCGAAAATGAACAATGTTTGGGTGGGTAAAGATGGCAAAGCTAATAATCAAAAAAGCTAAAGGGAAAAGTAGGATTTTATAGTCCTTTAGCTCTAATACTTGCGCAAGTCCAAGTGAAATCCCATAAAAGGAAATCGTCAGCTTAAAGTAAATGGTAAAAAACCAAATGATGGCAACAATGACTTCAATCCGTTCTAAAAAATCGCCAATGCTGATTTTTTTCCCCAATATGTAAGATGGGTAGGCTTGTCTTGCGGTTGTAGCAGGATCCAATACAAAAATGGATAAAGCCGCGATACTAGATAGGATGAGTCCGCCAGTGATGAAGCCCAGATAGAAAGCTTTTTTTGTTTTTTCTTTATCCGTTATATATGGCTTAATCATTAAAAATATGGCAAGTTCCAAATAGGGTAGTCCTAAAATATGGTATGCTCCCTTTAGAGTGGGTTTTAGTCCTTCCCCTAACATTGGCTGGATATTTTCTATTTTGATTTCCGGAATGAGAAATAAAAATAACAAAAAAATTAACCCGATCGTCCAAGGAAAAAAGATTACCGCTGTACGGCAAATGACTTCTAGCCCTAACCGGACTCCTAGTAAGCTAACCACTACAAACATAATCATAACTATTTGGAGCGGTGTTTCAACTAAGATTTGCGTGGTGAAAAAGTCTCCTATTTCCCTCAACAACTCAGATGAAAGGTAGAAGAAAAAATAAATATATTGGAGAGACGTGATTTTGCCAACCCATTTCCCTAAAATTTTTTCATTGTATTCGATAAATGTCATCTCTGGATATAGGGATGCCAAATGATTGTATACAAAAATAAACGATAAACTAATGATTATCGCCAAAATGGAAGCAATCCAGGCATCCTGCTCAGCTATCGATGCCAATAAAGAAGGGGAAACAAGGATCGAGCTTCCGATCGTATACACGATAACTAAAATATGAAATTCACCGGCATTAATTTTCCCCTTTTCAAGCATTATGGGTAAGCCTCCATCCTAAGATAATAACCGATCCACGAAAGAAGTAATGGGACTATAAATTTTTATTAGTACATCTAAGGGTGTTGGAATGGCAACATTTTTAATGAGCAAAATAGATAATGTAAGTCCAGTTGAAAGCAATAGAAAATAGACAACTATTTCTCTCCACCACTTCTTTTTTATAAGAGGACGGATTTCGAAAAAGGAAATAATCGCTCCAATAAGCAAAATTCCAATGATTTTCAACATCGTTACTTACTCCTTGATTTCTTCGTAAAAGGTTTCTGTAATCGTACCTAACCTGCGAATAGCTGCTGTTACTTCAATATTTACTTCTAAATTGGCAAATTCCTGTTCCCAATTCGGTTCAAGCTGTTTCCAAGCTCTAGGATCTGCCCGATGAATGGCTTCCCCGAAACCAAAGATGTCGGATTGGAAATCCTCTTGGGCGCGATTAAGGGCTTTCTCTACATTCTCTGTTATAGATTTTTGGTATTTTTCTTCTATATCTCTAATGGTTTCCGGTTTCAATAAATCAACCTTACATTGAACTTCGCCAATATTTCCTTCCGAAGTGATGTGTATGTCTATTTTCGGTTTACCATTTTCAATTTTTCCAGTGACATCAGTTTTAGAGTGGATTGTGACAACTGAGATTTTCCCAGATTCACACGGGATGTTTACAATCGTACTTTTAACATTATCTGTTATGTAATTATAACCTGTGCTCTCATCACTGCTTAACCACGCTAAAAGTTTGTCCTTCTTAAAAGCGGCAATTTTGTCGATTCTTAGTCCGGATTCAGGCGAAACATCTTGCACATTGGAAAACTTACTGGCAGATTCAGTTTTACCGTATTTATAGATCCCCATTAATACAGCTTCCTGTCCTTTGCTGGTAATACTCGAAATTAACTCGTCTAATTCAACCGTCTTAGTTGGGGCCCAAATATCTTCAGAATTTTGTAAGGCACCAAAAAGTTGATTTGCTGGTATGGGCTCTAGAGCAGTTTGAACATTCAAAATTTCAGAGGCAGTGCTTCCCTTAGCGACAGAAATATAGAAATCTGTCCGCATTTCGGGATGTCTTGAAAGGAGGTCGAGCGCTTTTCCAATCCCTTCTTTTGCCATTTCTTCTCCAAAGATAATTTGACGAAGATGTGCTAGATAAATTCTTCTTGGTGCGTCTGTGGAAAGTATTCTCCCGGCTTCAAATAGTGTTTCTCCTGTTTGCATAAACCTGACAACTTCCGTTCGGCCAGATTTGACTTTACCAGCGAGCTCTGAAGGATTAATAATTTGTACGGTTAAAAGATATCCATCTTCTTTTTTATCTACCCCTAATGCAGTAGCAATAGCGAGTTCGTTTAACTCTTTTCTGCTCCAGCACGCGCTTAAAAAAACGCTTATGAAAACAAATATAATACATAAACAAATTGTTTTTTTCAAACTCTATCCCTCATATCATAGGCTTTTACGAATTTGGTGGTTTTGGAATCGGTGTATCTTCCCGGTTTAGCTTTTTTTGATTAATTAAGCGTGGTCTTCGATAAAATGCCCAACGGGGCAGACGTATAAAATTGTCCGCTTGGTCTTGTAAAATAAATGGCGCATTCGGTGCCAAATAAGGGATTCCGAATGATCTGAGGCTATTTAAATGAAGGACCATCACAATGAGCCCTAAAATAATCCCAAACAAACCGAATGAGGCTGCAAGAATCATGAGCGGAAAGCGTATAAGTCTTGCCGCAATTGCCATATTAAAGGCAGGAGAGACAAAGCTCGAGATTGCTGTTAACGCGACGACAATTACCATTGTTGCCGAAACAATTCCTGCCTCAACAGCTGCTTGCCCAATAACCAAAGCTCCGACAATCGATATCGCTGAACCAACCGCTCTTGGCATTCGAACCCCTGCCTCACGCAATATTTCAAAGGTTGCCTCCATCATGATCGCCTCAACAACGGCTGGAAAAGGAACACCTTCACGCTGGGCTGCAAGGCTGATCAGTAATTCAGTCGGCAGCATTTCTTGGTGAAATGTTGTCACTGCGATATAGGCTGAAGGTGTCAACAACGCTAGGAAAAAAGCAAAATACCGAAGTAAACGTACGAATGATGAGATATCTGCCCTTTGATAATAATCTTCACTTGATTGAAAGAAGTGGACAAAGAGAGCTGGAACAATAAGGACAAAGGGTGTTCCATCTACAAGAATCGCAATTCTTCCTTCTAATATCGCTGAAGCAACTGCGTCAGGTCTTTCCGTATTATAGACGGTTGGGAAAGGGGAGTACTGGTTATCCTGAATCAGCTCTTCTATATATCCACTTTCAAGGATGGCATCGATGTTAATCCGGTTAATACGTTCACGTACTTCGTTGACGATTTTTTCATTGGCAACGCCTTTTAAAAACATAATGGACACATCTGTTTGTGTCTTTGTTCCAATTTGCTTTGTCTCAAGCCATAGGTTCGGATCTTTTATCCTACGGCGGATTAGAGCCGTATTCTTCCTAAGCGTCTCGGTAAATCCATCCTTTGGGCCTCTCACAACCGTTTGAGAAGAAGGCTCGTTAACACCTCGATCTGCCCAAACTCTAAAACTAATCGCCATTCCTTTTGAAAAACCATTAACTAAGATAATGGCATCTCCTGATAACAAGAGTAAAAATAATTTTTGGTAATCGCTTATATCTGTAATTCCTGAGACAGGTAAAGATTCTTTTTTTAAAGCTTCCATCCAATTCAATGAATGAAAGACATTTGAATCAATTTCGACATCTCGAATTTTCACCATCAATGTTTCTAACACAAACTCTTGTAGACCTGCGGAATCCGTTAGTCCATCTGTATAAACAACAGCTATTTCAAACTCTCCATTTTTGCCAGCTTGGAATTCCCTTATGACAATATCCGTACTATTCCCAAGCGTTTTTTTTATGTGATCTAAATTAAATTTCAAATCTGAAGAGATTTTCTCTTGTTGTTGAGAATCCATATTTTGTTTTTTGTTTGTGATTTCCTTTTGAGATTTGATAGATTGTTTATCTTTTAATAATTTTTTTACGGAGATCGGAGCTCGAGATTTCAGTGCTAGCCACCTCGCTGTATAAATAATGAATCCCAAAAATAAAAAATCAACCACTTTTATATTATTGAAGCTAATATTCAGTATTAACAGTTGGATAATTACTAAACCAACTTTACACACTTTATTCCTTTTTCACCTTAGTTTCATAAAGCTGAGCTGGGGTGGAAGTGTTGATAAGTGTCCAGCCTTTTCATAGTAGTAGTAGTAGTAGATGAAGTGAAGAAAGTGGAGCACAACACGCAAAGAATCCATTTTACTCTAGGGGGATTCCGGGGATACAGTAAAAGCTATTTTTTGAGTTATCGATCGTTTAATTTTAGTGATAATTGCTCTTAGCATTTTGTTTTAAGATAAGAGTATAACCCAAGCGAGTATGAACTCTATGTCTCTTATGAAACGGAAGATGAATTGGAAAAGACCATTAATGATATTATCTGTGATATGGAATTAACGGCTTATAGATAGAAGGATTTGGTAAAAGAATTTAATCATACTGGGCTGACTTATCGCGAGAAAACGTTCCCTCCTAGTTAAATAAAGGAGGGAGCTTTTTATAAATTTAACCTTTGTTATTCCTGAACTCAGTTCACTAGATTAAGTAAATGGCTGATGTAATAAAGAGAAGATTAATAGTGCACCAAGAATAACAGCAACCCAAGATAATTAGATTCATTTCATTGTAACAGGAGGAAGAACCTAAGCAGCAAAAGGACTTGCACTCAAAAAAAGCCAAGCACCATTCAACTATATCAATGGTCTTGGCTCATTTTATCTTTTATTTATTGTAGGTTAAGGTGATGTCAGCAATTACTGGGAAATGATCACTTGGAAATTGTCCATTCTTCTGATAGTTAACGATTTCAATTTCATTAGTTGTAAGGTTTCCTTTTCCGAGAATCCAGTCAATACGTCTGTCAGGTCCTTCACCAGTAGGATCATCAAAACCATTAAATGTTCCTAAATCTTCATTGATTCTTGTCTCAGCTGTTTCCCATAAATCATCAAATCCTCCATTTGTTAAAATTTGATGTGGAAGACTCTCTGGGCCAGCATTGAAGTCGCCTGTTAAAATAACTGGTAACTCTGGGTCAAATTCTTTTGTTACTTCAAGAATTAATTCTGCACTTTTTTCTCTTGCATTGGTCGATTGATGGTCAAAGTGTGTATTGACGAAATAGAACTGTTGGTTGCTTTTCTTATCAAGAAACTTAGCCCAAGTAACCATTCTTGGAATATTGTTTCCCCATGTTTTTGAACCAATTACTTCTGGTGTATCTGATAACCAAAAGTGATCATACTCTAATACGGTGTAATCCTTTTCATTATAAAAAATAGCAGAGTATTCTCCACGATTTCCGCCTTCACGACCTAATCCAATCCAATTATACTGAGGCAAAGTATTTTCTAAATCTTGTAGTTGTGTATATAACACTTCTTGCGTCCCAATGATATCAGGATTCTCCATATTAATCAGTTTTTTAATGGTAGGAACCCTTTCATCCCAAGTGTGTGGTGAGGGATCATTATTATTTTTGTATCTTAGATTAAAAGTCATCGCTTTTACATCTACCACCGTCGATTGGTCATTATTTTCTGCAGCAAACCCTGTTGACGTTCCCGGGAACAAACCACTTAGGAAAACTAGTAAACCGGCCACCATTAAAAATAGGGGCTTTAAAACCTTCTTCACTTTAATTCCTCCTCGATATTTGAATATGTATTACAGTTAAAGGATACCTTTCCTATGTTAATAGAATGTTATTAATAGATTTAATCATGTAAATATTATAAGAAGTGCATAGAACTTAATGACATCAATAAATCGAAAGAAAAAAGCAGGAGAAAAAGAAAATGAAAAGTAAATTTATTCGGGATATTTTTCCTAGGGAAATAAATGAAAAGATTAATTGATGTCATAATCTTTACAGTGGGGTAAATAAACTGAGTTTTTCAGGTCTTTTGAACCAATCGTGTGTTAGATGACCTGCTGTGAAGTAACTATGCTTCAAATATCAGTTGAAACCGGCCCTGCAATTCCCTTATTGTTGATATGAATACAATGTACTCCAAACCAAACGTTCGTTAACTAACTCACATCGAGCTCCTGTGAGCTTTTGTAAGGTGAGAACATTACCAGAAGCTAATTCATTTAATGTCCCCGACCTTGAATCATCGATTGAACGATTGCCATCAGATGAGCGTACGCAAAGTTGATTTATTAACTATAAATTGTGGCCTATAGTTGATTTTTTTGAGGGGACGTCTCCCGTATATCTGTTTGAGCAGATATACATAATGGGAGGCGTTCTTTTCCTTTCTCCATAATTATAAATACCAAATATTTTGAAATATATAGACATTATAATTGTCTAATCCCAGCCAGGAAATACCGTCAACTTTTGTCATTTGGGAATGGTAATAACAGTAAACTTCCATTTAATCTCTAATACTATTGCTAAAGTTCTTGTTCCTCAATCTTTAGATCTATCTAGTATTTGAATAGTTCCGATTAGGTGACTATTAAAAATTTGCCTAGCGACCAAAAGTAAATCAATTATTAGCGGGTCCCGTAATGAATAAATGACACGATTACCGCTTTTTGTACCAACAACAATATTTTTGTTTCTTAATACCTTAAGTTGTTGAGAAACAGTAGAACTTTCATTGCCAATTACCCTTTGAATTTCACTTACACCCATTTCTCCATTAGAAAGTACCTCTAAAATTTTAATACGAATGGGATTAGAAAGGGCTTTAAAAAAATCTGCTTTAAATTTTTGCAATTCATAATCCATTTTATTAACTCCTTATTGGTTATATTTGAATTTCCTTATTGCATAAATAATGCTTTAAAAGTCTTGGGTAGCCACGAACATTTTAAGAAAAGATCGTCTCTAGTATCCACATCACACCAAACAAAGGGGACTATTTCATTTGTTAAATAAGAAAAAGAGAAAGTAACAATCTACGAAACTGGTAAATCAATTTCTATAGTAGTTCCTTTTGAGCAACTTTCTATATTTATTTTTCCTTTATGTTGTTCAATTATTTGGTTACAAATCATAAGCCCCAAACCTGTTCCATTTTCTTTTGTAGTAAAAAAGGGGGTTCCGATTTTTTTTAATATATGCTCGGGAATACCGTGTCCTTGATCTACAATTCGAACGATGAGTGACTCCGAATTTTTACTTTGTACTTCAATGGTGATTGCCCCACCTTTTGGCATAGCTTCAATTGAGTTTTTTAAAAAGTTGATAAAAACCTGTTTTAGTTGATTTTCATCACAGCTAATCAACGGTAAATTAGGCTCGATTTTTGTTATGATCTCAATACTATTCATATTCGTCTGGGTCTGTAGCAGAGTGACAATTTGCTCTAAAATATCTTTAAGGTTACCTTGGCTATATTTTGATATTTGTTGTGGTTTTGAAAGGACAAGTAGCTCATTTAAAATCATTTCAATTCGATTCATTTCAGATGAAATAATGTCAAAATACATCTTTTGGTCTTTTAACTCACTTTCCATTATTTGAAGAAATCCTTTAATGGCCGTTAAAGGGTTTCTTACTTCATGGGCAATGCCAGCAGCTAATTGTCCAGCAACAGTAAGTTTTTCAGAGTTTATCATAAGTTCCTGTGTCTGTTTCCTTTCACTAATATCCCTTACAATTGCATGTATAGCTGGTTGGCCCTTATAAATAGTAGGAATTGTTTTTATTTCTACATCAATTTCTTTCCCATCAAACCGGACAAATCTTTCCTCTATCGGACCCACTGACTCACTACGTATTTTATTTTCTACAAGATTTTGTAATTTGCCGTAGTCACTATGGTCTATAAATTCATATATGGACTTTCCTATGATATCTTTTTTAGCAGAGGCCCCAAGAAGTCCAACACCTGCTTCATTTATAAAGAAACATCTTCCTTTTCTTAAGATAATTATTGCGTCAGGGGATTCCTCTACAATGCGCTGGTATCTTTTTTCCCCCTCATAAACTTTTTTTTCGGCCAGTTTTAGATCGGTAATATTCTGTATCTGACTAACAAAATACAAAGGATCTCCTTGATTACTTCTTACTAGGGTCAGGCTCAATAACGCCCAAATCTCATCATTGTTTTTATGTACGTAACGTTTTTCTGTATGAAATGAATGAATTTTCCCCTCTAATAACAAACTTAGCTTAGACTGATCAATCTCTAAATCGTCAGGATGTGTAATTTCTCGAAAAGATAATTTCAATAATTCTGATTCCTGATAACCAAGAAGATGACATAAAGAGTGATTAACTTTTAAAAGTGCTCCGTCTACAGCTACTATAGCTTTGCCTATAGCAGCATAATCAAAGGCATGGACTAATAGTTGATTTTCTAGTTCAATCTTATCCATATTTTTTTTCTCCCTTTTTTGTTTTTTTAAAGCAAAATAAAAAGCCAAATAAGAAGCAAAAGCTTCTCATTTGGCTCATGTCTAACTCCATTCGTTTAGTTCATTTCCACCATTTTATAAATTTGGCTTTATAATAAAAACAATTGCACTTTTATTTTTAAAAAAATCCCAGTCAACAAAAATGTCAATTACATTTGCTTTAAGAAGTGATTCAAAGTGGTTATTATTATGTAAGTACGTTTTCTCCAAGCTTCTTTTTGCTATAAGTAATATCTCCTGATATCCCTCTCTAATTAACTGTTTTTCAATATTTACCAAGATATCGTTACGAATCACGAGAATCGTTCTAGGGTTTAATTGGCATGAATAGATTTCAGCCGGGGCCTTTTCCACCTGTTGGCTAATATTAGATATTTCTTCATGGACTTTTTCTTTTCCTTCATATTCTTCAGTTAACCAAAGGTTTTCTGTATCTAAGTTCGTACTTATTCCTACAAATATCCCTGATTTATTGTGTATTCCCCAGTCATAGTAGAATTCACGAATTTCGATTCCCGTCAAGATCTTAATATAAGCTTTTATTTCAGGGATAAGCACTTTCATCAAGGAGTCTCTTGTTTGTTGAAATATTTTTTCTTGATTTTGTTCAATAAGTACTCTTTCAGTAGGTGACATGAAATTTCGGAGATAAACGGTAAGAACCGACTTTTCGATTGTAACAAAAACGGATTCTGGCCCTTTCCCAAAGTTATCACGTAGTAATTTCCCTATATAGCTAGTCAATTCAGTTTGTTGTGAATTACTTGACATTTATTTTCAACATCCTTGTTTGAGGTAAAAGCGTCATATCCTTTACCCTAGTTTTAGTTTAGATAGATATACCAATATTTTCAACAAAAATGCCTTTTTTAAACATTCGGATCGAAGGATCATACATTATTGTGAATACTAACCTTAAGCATTTTAGGTGTCACAATTGATGCTTCAGCAGGAAATAAACTAGAGATTTTTTTAATGGAATAATAATTCTTTTAAAATGGTAACAGAAGTTCCGTATCATATGATGAAGCTATTAAGTAATAAAAAAGTTGGTATAGCCTTCAGGCAAAGGTATATTGCAGATACTTATTATGTAGTTGTTCTAAAATGGAATGGAGACAGATTAGTTCTACACGAAGAACTATACTCTAATTACTACCTACAATTGAAAAGTTTTATAACGAAAAAATATCATAAATACTTTTTGGGGAGTGACCGGCACCAATCCTTTCTGTGACTGGATTTTCTGCTCGTTTTTTAGTTCTGCTATAGATTTAGGTTCAGCTGAATCTGCTGTTATTTCATTTGATTCGTACCCTTTTTATTTAATCCACTTTGCCAGCTCTCGATTGCTGATTTTTTGGCCATAAAATTCGTCAATCGCATAAATGCCATAAATTTACGCAATCTATTTAATGGAGGTGGAAAAATGGAGAACCAAAATAATCATAAAACTATAAATAACTATGGAATGGACGATCAGGATAAGGAAATCTTAGAAGAGATCAGTAATATCATAGGAATCGAAAACCAAAATCATCATCAAGCTAACAATAACGATAAAATGGACAATCAGGATAGGGAAATCTTTGAACAAATCGGTAATTCAATAGGAATCGAAAACCAAAATCATCATCAAGCTAACAATAACGATAAAATGGACAATCAGGATAGGGAAATCTTTGAACAAATCGGTAATACTATAGGAATCGAAAACCAAAACCATCGTCAAGCTAACAATAACGATAAAATGGACAATCAGGATAGGGAAATCTTTGAACAAATCGGTAATATTATAGGAATCGAAAACCAAAATCATCGTCAAGCTAACAATAACAATAAAGTTGACAATCAAGATAATGGAATCTTTGAACGAATCGGTGATAGCATTAGTAATGTGGTTAATAATGTAGTGGATGCAGTTACAGGTGAAGATCAAAACAATGATCAACAAAAAGGTAAGAATAACAAGAACCGTCTTTAATAAACGCCGCTTTGGCGTTTTTTCTTTCTTCTTCGGTTTCCTTCATTGCCAAACAGTCTCGGTGAATATATCCCTATCAGTCTTGTTAAGCACCATTCAACATATGGAGTCCCAGATAACAGTTGGATAAGAAGATTGCTAAATTAATCGGGGAAGTGACTGGCGCCCTATCCCAATCTTTCCTCCTATTTCTCAAATATAAATAATTGAAAAAATGAAAAGTAGACCTAGGGCGTCTTATTCCCAGGTCTACTTCAGTTAAATAAATACGTGGAACATTTTGTGAAACAAGATTTTTCGGGGCGTCCCAGTGACGTCGTTTAGAATGGAATCGCGCCTGTCAGGATCGCCGCAATGGTCATGACTATAGTCGTTCCAAACGCCCATTTAAAGAGAAACTTTTGATGTTCTCCAAAATCGACTCCAACTAATCCAATCAGAATAAATGTAGCAGGAACCAAAGGAGACAGTGGGAATCCAGTTGTTGAATGCCCCAATAAAGCTGCCCGTCCTATTTCCACTGGATTAATCCCAAAGCTAGATGCGGTTTCACTAATAATAGGAAGAATTCCAAAGTAATAGACATCAGGCGAAAAGACAAAACCAAGAGGAAGACTAGTAAGCGCAACGACTAAAGGCATGTGTGGACCAAGCCAATCAGGAATAACTGAAACGATTGTAGCTGCCATGGAATCCATCATTTTAGTCCCGGTGAATACTCCTATAAAAATTCCTGCTGCGAATACCAGCGTACTAATTGTCACATAGCTGTTTGCATGTCTTAAAATCTGTTCTTGTTGTTTAATTGGATTAGGAAAGTTTACAAACAAGGCAATCGTAAAGGCAATGGCAAACAAAACCTGAATTGGCAAGACCTCCATGACCAACATGACCATAAGAGCAAGCGTCAGTAGTAAGTTAAACCAAAATAATTTAGAAGATCTCTTATCGATTTCAAGTGCTGCAGCTTGTTCGGCGAAAGCGTGAGTGGACTCCAATTGAATAACACCTAATCTATCCCGTTCCTTCTTACCAAGTATATAGGCGGAAAAAAGTGTCCATACAAGCCCCGCAATCATAACTGGGATAAGCGGAATAAATAAATCATTCACTTCTACCTGAAGGCTCGCAGAAGCTCTTACCAAAGGTCCTCCCCATGGAATGATATTCATTACACCTGCTGCTAATGCAACCACACATGCTAAAACTAGGCGATTCATACCTAATCTTTTGTAAAGCGGAAGCATGGCTGAAATTGAAATCATAAACGTTGATGAACCGTCTCCATCCAACCCAACCAATATGGTAATAATGGCAGTTGCCATAACAACCTTTAAAGGATCACCTTTAACAAAACGAAGGATTCAGGCAATCATGGGATCAAATAAACCAACATCTATCATCAATCCGAAATATAAAATTGCAAAAACAATCATAATTGCCGTAGGTGCAACTGTAATAATACCATCAAACATCATCTTTCCCATCTCTGAGCTAAACCCGCCGATTAATGCAAAAGCAACAGCAACAAAGACGAAAGCAACAATGACTGAAAAACGCTTAGAAATAACTAATAAAAGAAAAGTGGCAATCATGCAAAAGCCCAAAAAAGACAACATTTCAAAATTTCCCCCTTTTAAAAACGAAACAATATTTAGCCTACCTTTTTCAAAACAGGCCCTTATTTTTAATGAAACAATTCTTTCTGCAATTTTCACAATCACATAGATAAAAAACGATCGGCTTTATAAATTAAATATTCGGATAATTTAAATAAAAAATAACTTCCCTGTTGCCCCCCCCTCCAGACTATTTACCAGGCCAACAAACTCTGAATTTTCAAAAATAATCAAAAAAATAAAATATTTTCCATTATACCATTGAAAATATATATAGTAAAAAATTATTTAAGAGAATTCTTTATATATGGGAAAGAAGGGACATCGGGACAAGTCCTTCGTTCCAGTAGAAAAATTAGAAAAATGAGGATCAAAAGAAATATTGAGATATGTGGAAAAAAACAAGGAAAGTTCTGCAGAGAATCTACATTCTCTCTCAGAGCTTTCCTTTTTTATTTCCTGGCAGGATAAACCTATAGATCTTTTTACTATTGATTATTAAGAATTTGATGCTGATGTAACTCGGTTTAGTGCTGGTGGTTCTATGACTTTTTGTTCTTTTAAATAGTTGAGGAACGCCCAATAATCTACTTCAGTCCGCACAGGTTCGCGATATTGTTTAAATGTCGGGTATCCGTCTGCTCCGATGACTAAATAGGCTAGTGATGCCACCCGGTAGGAGCCGTCCAGGTCGAGTGGCTCCCCATTAATCATAACCTTCTCTGGATCAATTCTCTCATTTATTGGTTTGCTTTTATCGTGAGTATATTTGACGTTGTACGAAACAGCGAGCGGGTGAAAGCTTTCGGATCCGTTTGCGTTCTTTCTCCATTGCTCCTCAAGGATTTGTTTTATTTGCTGCCCACTTAATGTTACGACCAATACTGGATTTTGATAGCCATGTGCTTGCCATGCCTCTCCAAATAGGATCTGTCCGTCACTGTCAGAAGCATTACTGCCTTTTTTGTATAGTAAATCACCCCGTAACGGACTAGCTGCTGTCAAAGCAAATTCAGCTGGATTATCCGCTTTTTTTCCAGAAGCATAGTGAGCATCTGCCGCAAGATTTGCAAGTGTGCTTTCTCCGTTTGCATTACGTGCTCTAGTCAGATCGCCCGTTAATTTTGCAACCGGCTCTGCCCAGCGCGCCTTTCCACGCTCTACCCAGTAAGATACCATCTTTTCAATCTCTGGGTCTGCTGGTATATCACGTGTAACCGGGTGGTTCATGGATGTAGTCAAATTACGTACAACATCCTTGGTATCCGGATCAATCGACAAGTTCAGTTCGTTGAGAAGGCGACCATGATTGGCTGCTTCTACCACTGGACGCGGGTTGCCTGCAGGGTCTTCAATGAAGGCATTAAACTTAGCATGCCAATGTCCGGAAACAATTGCATCAATCGCTGGTGATGCCTCTTTTGCAAAATCGAAAATAGGACCAAAAGGACTGTCAGAACCGTTAATGTCCGTACCGTCACTTTTTGTTGATCCTCCCTCGTGAACAACAGCAATAATCGTTTCAACCCCTTTTTCCTGCAATTCTTTAGCGTATTTGTTTGCTGTTTCAACAAGAGGATCAGCAGTTAAGACGCCTTCTTGAAACGATGTCGATCCTGTTATGGTTGTTGGGGTCGTAAGAGCGATGAAACCAACAGGGATGGAACCGCCTTTTCCATCATGGATTCTTTTAATCGTATAAGGCTTTAACACTAATTGCCCAGTTTGTGCATCACGAATATTGGCGGAAAGGTAGTCATAGTCTGCCCCTTTAAATTTTTTCCCCTTGGAGTCGGTGAAAGAACTGTCAACATTGCGGACTCCAAAGGTTTTTCCCTTCATGATATGTTCGGTAAGGAATTCCTTTGAAGCATCGAACTCGTGGTTGCCAGCAACAGAAAAGTCTAATCCTATTGCATTGAGGAATTCAATTGTGGGTTCATTGTGATGTGATGCCACTTCAAAAGGCCAGCCGCTGAAGTCGTCACCCGCCGAAAAAAGGATTGAGTTTTCGTTCCCAGCTTTTAGCTTATTAATATGAGCGGCCACATACGCCGCACCGCCAACAGTAAGTGGGCCATCTGTCGTCATAATTTGACCATTAGACTTGTCATTTAATGCCTGAAGGTACCCATGGAAGTCTGTTAAGCTTAGTAATTGGAGATTGACAAGCTCGGTGTTTCCTTTACCGTTATTGGATACTGCTTGTCCATCATTTTCGGATGCAAAAGTTTGAGAAGTACTCATAAAGATACTGCTGCTAAGTATGGCGACAGTAGAGGCTGCACATAGACGTTTGAATGCTTTTTTCAATCGTATTTCCTCCTTAGATATTGGTCTATTAAAAATAGTAGCTAACATGTGTTAAGTTCTGGTTAACAGGATGTAAATTATTGGAAAATTCCTTTTTTTGAGCAGCACTCTATTTTATTTTGGTCCTCTTTTTATGTTTACTTGTATGTTGGGAAATATCCATATAAATAGGCGCTAATTAGGCGCCTATTTGAAAAATTTTATTCATCGTAAATTCTATTCCTCTTCTTCATCCATCATTTCTTCAAAAACTGCGGAGACTTTATCGAATTCATTGTCACTGTCTATCGCAGTGAAGTCACCATCCTGGTCTACTTTAAAAAAGAAGATATCGATGTCTTCATCTGTTTCTTCCTGGTCATCCTCAAGAAAGGCCACTGCCACATAGTCTGTACCTTCAATATTCATAGAAGCTAGCACTTCAACTTCCATCTCTTCGTCATTTTCATCGCTAATCGTAATGATTTCTCCAACTTCAATCTTTTCCATGACAAAAACCCCTCTCCTTTGATAAATATCAAAGTATCATTTCATTTATCTCCCAATCAGTTATGATTCATGGAGGAAAAGCAATTAATTATGTAAAAGCACCGGACCCTTAGCAAAGTAATAGACCGGCTCCAAACTCTTTCTATTAAAAAACGCTCAGCTGTTTTAATAAACAATTGATTAGATGCCAGTTTTTTATAAATCAATTGTTTGTTTAAGGAGGATTCTGTACATGATAACATAATCTGACCGGTCAGAATTGGAACTCGCAATGGAATCCACTTACGAATTAGATGTTGGATTTCCATTTACTTCTATTAGGAAAATCTAATTATATTCGAACAGCTCCTGGCTTTCCATTCTCAACTATAAATGATGCACGATTTGAAATAGGTGCACCTGGCATTGTAACATGAGGAACAACCATAAAATCGGCACGCAATTGTTCTGGTGTAAGCTGACAACGTACATATCCACGCTGATTATTCATCCATTTGACATGCGGATTTTCAGACATGATATCGATACCTGCTTGATCCATATCTTTTCCGTCTCCACCTGATGAAATACTTGTACCGACAAATTCCGTAGCTAAAGTACGGGAATCTAGATTAAAAAAGTCTTCTTTCAAGTCGTTGACCCAATTTCGATGAGAGTCGCCCGTAATAACAACCACATTGTTTAGATCGTTTTCTGTTATACAGTTAAATAAGCGATCTCGATTAGCTACATATCCGTTCCAGTTATCAGTAGCAAACTCATAACCTTCCCCTAATTTCGTGTCACGTTGAGCCATGAGTACTTGCTGAGCGAGAATATTCCAATGGGCATTGGAACGACTAAGCCCATCATAAAGCCAGCTCTCTTGCACTTCCCCCATCATGGTCTTGTTGGGGTCTAATCGATCGGAGGTAGTATTCGTCCGATATTGTCTAGTATCTAAAACATTAAATTCAGCGAGATTGCCAAAATTGAAACGACGATAGACCTGCATATCAATACCAGAAGGAAGCGCAGAACGTCTTAGCGGCATATGTTCATAATAGGCTTGAAAGGCTGCTTCCCTTCGTGCCAAAAATTCTTCTTTTGAGGCGTACTTATTCGGATAATTTGTTGCATCGCCCCCAAAGTTGTTCTCCAGTTCATGATCATCAAGAGTCACGATCCATGGGAACACTGCATGGGCTGCCTGAAGCGACGGATCACTCTTATACTGACCATATCGAACCCGGTAGTCTTCTAAAGTAAAGATCTCCTTTGCAGGCACATGCCCTCTTCCAATCGTTCCTTGACCACCATTCTCATAAATATAGTCACCAAGGAAAATAACAAGGTCTAGATCTTCTTTCACCATATGATCGTAAGCTGTGTAATAGCCTGCAGGAACATTCTGACAAGAGGCAAAAGCAAAATTTAACTGGTCCAGTTGGCTCCCATAAGCTGGGGCTGTTTTGGTTTTTCCTACCGGACTGAAGTCATTACCTGACTTAAATCGGTAGTAATATTCTTTTCCAGGTTCCAACCCATATACTTCAGCATGAATGGAATAGGCATAGTCAGGGGTTGCAACTTCATGACCTCTTTTAACAATCGTCTTGAACTGTTCATCTACAGCTACTTCCCATTTAACGATAACCTCTTCTTCAGTCATTCCTCCAAGACCATCTGCTGCTAGAGGATCTGGAGCAAGTCTTGTCCATAACACAACACTCTCCGGTAATGGGTCCCCTGATGCAACTCCTAATGTGAAAGGATAGCTAGGAAACTTAGCTGCCGCTGCTTCCTTTTCCCCAATTGAGAAAGGAATCGTCATTCCTATCGTTACAGCAACTGCCGCCTTGCTAGAGGCTCCTAGAAAATTTCTTCTGCTTATCTTTGATCCTATTCCATGTTCATTATTGTTCAATTTTGTCACTCCTTGTACAAATATAAGCTATAATCAAGTCTGTATTAGCTAGTAAATACTCGTTTCAACTAGATCAAGAATTCTTTTTTTTGTGTGAAAAATGCACGACGAATGAGAGTATAGTAATCTCTAAGGATGTGTTTGTTTAACTCTTTCAAACTATGAATCTAAAACGGAAATAACAATTACTGATTTACGAAATATTTTTTCTGAATTTTCATTTTTTTATAGGCTTATTTAACCCTTTAAATAAAATAGTACTTTAGTTAATTTTTGAATTTCCTTTATTTTGTGGCCGGCGGCTTTACTTATTTCAGTAAATCTCTGAAGGATAAAGGGGTATTAATTGATCAAGTAATCATTTCAACCCAAGTATGATTATTAAGGACAATCAATCCTATTTATTGGGTTTTATATTTTGCTAGCCTCTCTAGAGTATCAAAGTTTTATATACATCTAATTAATATATGTAAAAATGTAATAAATTTCTTATTAAATTTTGTAAAAAGTCATAAGATTTACAATTAATTCGTCGTATTCTGTTAATTTATTTCCACTTGGTTTTGAAACGCGGCGACGGTCCTGATGTTTCATAAAAGCCCTGCATAGTTTTCTCTCCATATGGCCTTTCCTGTTAATGAAACGCGAGAACCGTCCCCATGTTTCTCTTCTTAATGTCATGGACTCCCAAATGGAAGTGTCCGTAATCAAGGAAGAAATGAAAAAGTAGACCTAGAACGTTCAATGACCAGGTCTACTTCAAACAATTACTACGATTAAAGAAACACGTAAATCATATTGAGGATTTTTCGGGGAGTAACCACATTCCTATGAGACACCATTCCCATGGAAATAACAAATGAACCGTCACGACGCTTCCCATTATTTTATTGGTTATTTTTAACTTCATTTAAGATGATGTCCAGAGTTTGTTTTGTGGAGTTGATCATTTTTTCATAGATGCTTAAAATTGACTGCCCGTAGGTTGTGCCAGGAACAGCCCACTTTCCATTTAAGGCTGTCCATGTGGAAGCAGATCCTCTTTTTACAAAGTGGAAACGGGGATCAACCAGAGGGTATTTATCTAGTAATGGTTGTGTTGTAGCGTACGCGTAAAGGTGTTGAATGTGAGCAAGAACTCCTTCCTCTGGTGTTGTAAAACTTGCACCTGAATTACTAGGCCCTGTAGCTCCTATTCCGGCAAAATTGTTTTGTTCAGGTTTAACGATTCCAGTAAACCGGAAATAGTTTGTTTCGTGTAAGGCCTGGGAAAAAGCAACATCGCCTCTTATTCCATAGTATTCTCCTAAGGTTAAATAGTAGCCTCCTAATTCGGGTGCGTTTGGATTAACTGATTTTGCAAAACGATTCATTTGTTCTGGGGATAAATAAGTAGGCCCAAGTATAGAGTACCCAGTTGGGACTGATTGTGGTGGAGGCGTGCTTGAAACTGGTGGTTCTACCATTATGAAGGCATCTGTAATTCCAACGTTATGAACTTCCTGGAGACGGGCTTCCGCATTTGCGCGGCTTGAAAAAGCACCTGCTTGAACCCGATACCACGTTTCACCAGAAATAGTGGTTGTCACAATAAACGCTTCTATACTCTTTGAGCGAAGGAACGTGACACGATCGTCTGCGTTTGTTCTTAGTTTGAATGATCCAGCGATTACCTTGTAAATGGTTCCGGGAACTTCAGATTTGGCGTTTAACCCAAATACTTTTGCAATTCCATTTGCATGTGCTTGAGCAACATTTTGGCGCCATGAATCTTGTTTCATCAAGGCAGCATCGTGTGGATGATCAATAAAGCCATTTTCGGATAGAAAGGCCGGCATGGCAGTTTCCCGGAGAACATGGAAATCGGCCTTTTTCTTTCCGCGGTCAATTAGCTGATTTAATTTAATTACCTCAGCATGGATGAGATCCCGATATTTTGCGGTTACAGAATTGTCAGATAAACTGTTGTGGATATAATCCTCATAACCTTGAGCAGTCCCATTAAAGGCATTGATATGAATGGAAATATAAAAATCAGCACCCCAAGAGTTAGCTTCATTTGTCCTCTCGGTTAAATCTTTTGTGATGTCACCTGAACGGCTCATCAAGACTTCAATATTTTCATAATTATTCATTAAGATCGTTCGTATTTTAAGAGCAATATCCAGCGTAATATCTTTTTCAGTTAGTCCATTCCCTGTTGCTCCGGGGTCAGCACCTCCATGACCTGGATCTAAGTATAGTTTCATAGAATCCCTCTCCTTTGAATAGTTTATATTTATTATATTATTGTGAAAGTAAATATTAGCTTATTTACTTGTCCAATTTAGCTGTAATTTTTTATTTGCTATTTTTTACAAACATGATTTAAAAAAATATTGAGGTTATCCAAAAAAGCTTTTTATTACGTCGGTTAAAGTAAAACGTGGGGATGATACCGTTCGCGTGTTTCCGAACTTCTGGTGGTCACAGTGACGGAACTTCAAAAATGTGAACCGGCTTTGAAACGCCGGGACGGAGCTGATGTTTCATAAAAGGCCTGCATAGATTTCTCTCCATATAGCCTTTCCTGTCAATGAAACAATAACCGTCCTCGTGTTTCCAAAACCATTAATATAAATATTTGCCTGTGGAACATTTTGTGAAACAAGATTTTTCGGGGATTGACTGGCACCATACCACGAATGTTCCAAAAATAATCGATAAATTTTAAAATATTCTTGATTTTACTAACAATTTTGTTTTATATTAAATCTACAAGATAACTGGTAATGACAACATGACATCACAATGACATAATAACTAGTAATCTTTTTATAACTACAAATGATAGGTTTGCCTGTTTTGAGAACCCTTACATTCAGTCAACCAATACAAAGGAAAGAGAGGAAAAAGAAAAAGTGAGAGTTGATCTAATTATTCAAAACGCTAACATAGTCACACTAGACTCTAGTCATTCCATAGGTAAATCGGTAGCCATAGCAGATGGGAAAATTGTTGATATTTCTTACGAAAGAAACTTACATGAACATGAATACAATACACATCCAGGTACACAAATTATAGATTTAAAAGGAGCGACCCTTCTCCCTGGTTTCATTGACACACATAGCCACCTTTTAATGTATGGTGAAATGATGGATTATATCGATTGCCGTTCTCCATTTGTGCATAATATACTGAATATTGCGGAAAAGGTTTACGAAAAAGCAAAACAAAGTCTCCCTGGACAATGGATTTTAGGCTGGGGCTACGATGATACCTTACTCGAAGAAAAAAGACATCCAACTAGATTTGACCTTGACCTTGTTTCACCAAACAACCCAGTCTTTATTCGTCATATTTCCAATCACTTTGCTGTAGCTAACACAAAAGCACTCGAGCTAGCCGGTATCTCGCGGGACATAAAGGACCCTCAAGGCGGCTTCTTTGGAAGAAACGCTGAAGGAGAATTAGATGGAGTCATCTATGAATTCTCTGCCTTAGATAGGATCTATCCTTTTTTACCAGTACCAACCAAAGAAGAAAGTGTCGAACAAATTAGAAGAGCTTCACAAGTCTATCTATCACAAGGAATCACTACATTTACTGATGCTTGTGTTGGCCTTGATAAAGGAATGGAAGAAATCGAAGCTCATATAGAGGCTGTTAACACGGGGGCCAACCCAATGACGACCAGAATGATGATTAGCAGTCAATTATTAAAAGGAAACAGTCCTTTTGCTGGGTACACTGCCTCTCAGCTTCAGGAGGAATTACAAAAGAGATCAAATGGTAAAATCCACCTTGATAGCGCCAAACTATTTCAAGATGGCTCCATTCAAGGCTACACAGCTGCATTAAGAGAACCGTACAAATCAAGGGATACACACCTCGGGGAACTCATCCATCCTCAAGAAACCTTAAACAAAGAGGTGTTAGATTTCCATAATCGAGGGTTCCGAATCGCCACTCATGGAAATGGCGACAGGGCAATTCACTCGATCATCTTGGCTTATCAAGGAGCCCTAAAACAGAACCCTAAAGAAAATCATCAACATCGAATCGAACATGTACAAACCGCAAGTGATGAGGATTTAAAAGCCATGAAAGTGCTTGGCATAGTGCCTTCCTTCTTTATTAACCATGTCTATTATTGGGGAGACCGCCACAAAAATATCTTTCTTGGCCAAAAACGTGCCTCTCGAATGAATCCACTCGCGGAGGCAAAGGAACTAGATTTATTATTTACTCTTCATTCAGATTGCCCGATTACCCCGATTTCACCTTTATTTTCCGTGTGGGCCGCAGTCAATCGCGTAACAAAAGAAGGCTATGTTCTTGGGGAAGAGCAAAAAATAGATGTAGAAACAGCACTCAAATCCATGATCAGCTATGGTGCCAAATTAAACTTTGAAGAAGAGACAAAAGGCACGATTGAAATCGGTAAGGAAGCAGACTTCGTTGTTCTTGGACAAGACCCATTAACCTGTCCGCCAGAAGAGATCAAAGATATTGAAATTCTATCGACCATCATTGGCGGCAAAGTCGTGTGGGAGAAGGAAATGGCTTGTATAAGTAATTAAAGTGGATGAGGGGGAAAAGTGATGAAGGAAATCACTACAATCAACGCAAATGCCGTATATGATAAAAGCAAATTTAATCGTTTTCACTTAAGTCTATTCTTATGGTGTTCATTCATCATTTTATTTGATGGATACGACACAACCCTTTTTGGTGCGCTCGTTCCAGTTCTCATGGACGAATGGGGAATGACTCCAGTAGAAACGGGCTCTATCGGAAGCTACAAATTGATTGGAACCATTGTAGGAGCTATTATTTTTGGGATTCTCGCTGACAAAATCGGCCGAAAGAAAAGTATTATCATCTGTGTTGTTCTTTTTAGTGGATTTACCCCTTTATCTGCCTTTGCCAACGGACCTGAATTTTTTACCGTTTGCCAAGTAATCGCAGGAATTGGACTTGGGGGAGTCATGCCAACTATCGTCGCATTAACGTCAGAATTCGCTCCAAAAAAATCAAGAAACGCGATGGTTTCCGGTATATTTTGCTTTTTTGCTATAGGGGCCATCCTGATTTCCTTTGTCGGAAAATATGTGGTCGCCTCCATCGGCTGGCAGCCTTTATACTACCTAGCGGCAATCCCGCTTCTATTATTGCCTATTTATGCAAAAACACTGCCAGAATCCCTTCGTATCCTAGCGAAAAGAGGAGATGACGCTGAGATTCGCAGAATTTTGCAAAAGGGTGTACCTGAAGAAAAGATACCAAGCCATGTTCAATTTGAAAAACCACAGGAGGAAAACCAACAAAAATCCTCCATTGGTTCTTTGATGAAGGAAAAACGCGGTCTTAGTTCAATGATGTTTTGGATTGCTTCTCTTAGTTCATTCTTATTGATGTCTTCTATGAATACATGGCTGACTAAATTAATGATCCAAGCAGGCTATAGTTTGGATTCTAGTTTAACGTTCCTTGCCTTTTTAAATGGAGGATCGGTTGTAGGGATTATTCTTTTTGGAAGATTAATTGATAAATATGGATTCAAGAAGACACTCATTCCGCTCTTTCTTGCAGGTTCCATTTCTCTGCTGTTTGTATCCGTTACCAAAATAACTCTGGTTGCTTACGTATTAGTCATGATTATTGGCGCTGCATCTACAGGTATGCAAAGTTTACTGTTACCAATCGTGGCTCAGTATTATCCAACAGAAATGAGATCAACTGGAACAGGAATTATGATGGCATTCGGCCGTATTGGAGGAGTGATCGCTCCTATATTAATTGGTTATCTTATTGCGCAAAATTTTGCAGTAACAACGAATTTCCAAGTCATTTCGATTGCTGGCTTCATTGGCGCCCTATCCCTTGTCTTTATCCAGGAAAAATATGCTGATTATCGAGAAGCACCGGTTAGTGAACCTGCTCAGGAAGTTGAGGAAAGAGAAGTAGTGATTACCCATTAACGACAAAAAACTTGTAGAGATTACGGTGATCTCTGCAAGTTTTTTTATTTTTTGTCCTATATAAAAATGCCCCAAGGTCAATGTCTTGATATAATAGATAAAACAGATATTATACCAGAAAAAGGAGGGCCGGAATGATGAAACTTGACCCCCATAATCCTATCCCACTGCATGTTCAGTTAAAAACGATCCTTGAGAGGCAAATCAATCAAGGTTATTTTCAAGATAAAATTCCAAGCGAGAGAGAGTTAACGGAGCAATATGAGGTGAGTAGAACCACCGTGAGAGAAGCCGTGTCTCAGCTTGTTCAAGACGGAATATTAGAAAAAAGACACGGAAAAGGGACATTTGTATCCGTTCGTCCGATACATGAATGGCTTGGAAGCTTGAGCAGCACGACAGAAACGGTCAAAAAGATGGGAATGACTCCGGGGGCTGAATTGCTTTCACATGGAATCGTCGATTCACCTCCACATTTAGAAAGCTATATACCTGATAAGCAAATGTATTTAATTAAAAGACTTCGCTACGCAAATGATGAGCCATTATCAATTGAGACTCATTATTACCCGGTTGATATTGGAGAAAAGATGGCACGGTATGATATTGCTACAAGACCCTTGTATGAAATACTGGAAACAGAATTGCATATTCAGCTTTGGGAAGGGGAACAAATGATTACGGGCCGTACATTGACGAGTGAGGAGGCCGAGCTTTTAGGAGTAAAAGAGAACCATCATGCACTTCTTGCAGAAAGGTATATTACCGACATAGAAGGAACGCTGATTGAACATTCAACATCTCTATATCGAGCGGATCTATATTCCTTCCATATGAAATTATTGCGCAAATAAAGAACGCTCCTTCTTGAGCGTTCTTTATTAAAAGACAAAAAACATATTTACTACGTATAGCATGAGAGGAATGGTGGATAAAGAAATAATGGTGGAAAGGATGGTTGTAATAGCCCCCATTCCTTCATCTGCCGAATACTTTGAAAATAAAATCGATGCAAGTGTCAAGGTCGGCATCATGGATTGAACGAGAATCGTTTGATTGATGACAGGATTAAAAGCATATACATGAATCAATAGCAGCACCGTTAAGGGAAGAATGATAAGCTTTACAGAAAGTGGTACCCAAATTTGCGACCCTGATTCACGAACCTTTGAAGCTTTTAATGTCATGATTAATACGCCAATGTAAATCATTGCAATGGGTGTAGCTAAAGCTGCCAGTTGGCTTGTTAATTCGATCATTAATATTGGCGGCTTTATGTTAAAATAGGCCGTTCCCAGTCCAAGTACAATAGCGATGGTTGGAACATTGATCATTGATTTTAAGGTTTTTAAGTCAAATCTGCTATTCTTTTGCAAGATCAGTGCACCTACCGTCCAGATGACAAAATCAACACCGGCATCAAAAATCGCTGCAAACAATGCTCCCTCTGGTCCGATTAAAGTGGCACATAAAGGAATTCCGATGAATCCTGTATTTCCAAGACCTGATAATATGGCGAGTTCCCGTTTTTTATTCGAATCCTTATAGAACACTTTGGTAATGCTCCAGCCTAGAGCGATTCCAATAGAATTAATGACGATCGATAAACAGAAAACAAGGACCATTAATTTAAAGGTATCCTTATTGATTTCTACTTTAAAAATACTAGAAAGAATAATACAGGGCATAGCAACGTTGACAATCAAACTTATAAATAGTTTCCTAGTATCTTCATTAAAAGGAAAGGTCTTTGAAAGCACAACCCCGATGAAAATCATGATGGTAATAATTAATATTGATTGAAATACTACAGAAAACTCCATGTTCTTCCCCCTCAAATCCTAACATGTACATTGCTGCGTTACATGTGGTAATGTCATCATTACCAGTTATAATATATCAAAAATTCTATCAATTGTACAGGTAAATTAGCTTGAGAGCCCGAAACGTGAAAATCGTCCCCCTACTTCTGAAAACAGCCAGCACTTTATTAAGGGAAAAATAGAACGCATCAAAATAAAAATTTTTTCGCTTTTGGTACGTATAGGCGTGCCACTTTGATTCTTGCAGTATCGATTATTTTGGATAGAGTTTAAATAATAATTGATTCATAATCATCCATAAGAGGTTCACCTACACAGTATTATCCAAGCGAATACCATAAATAAAACGCCGAGACGGATCTGATGTTTCATAAAAGACCTGCATAGATTTCTCACCATAGAGCTTTTCCTGTCAATGAAACGCAAACCGTCCCCGTGTTTCCAAAACCATTAATATAAATATTTGCCTCGTGGAACATTTTGTGAAACAAGATTTTTCGGGGCGTCACAGTGACCGGATCTTAAAATAAAAAGATGAGCACGAATGAGCATGATTCATAAGAGATAACTTTTTATCATAATTTTCTTTAAACCAACTAGAATACCCTTGCAAAAATAATCTTAAATGTGAATAACACCCTATGCTCAAGTGATTTGTAATATCTTTTATGTTTAATTCTATCGTTCTTCTAAGTTTTGTGAGTTCATTCTAAGTTAGTTATTCATTTGTAACAAAGTTAGGGACTTTTTAAAAATTACATAGAATAACAATAATAATAAATGTATTTATTAATTACATAGGGCATTTCCAATAAAACCCCAAAAATGAAGTTTTTCCAAAACTCAAATTCTTAAAAATGAAACCTAACCAAAACAGTTCAACCCTTTAATTAAAATAACCTTTAAAAGATACCCTCATTATTCATATCTAATTTATACCCTTAAAAAATTCCAAAAAACTTTCTCCTTACTACTCTCTCAGGAATCTCCCGATAAACATTCTTATTTTTAACAACTAACTCCGCATTCTCCCTAAACAAATAAACCATATCAATCCCGTAACTCTTCTCAACCTTATCCATTGACTCAACCATCTTAAACGCCCGGTTCGTCACATTATGAGCATCCGAAGCAACAAAATGAGTCAGATTTGCCTCAATCAACTGATGTGAAAACTTCTTGATCTTTTTCCCAAAATAACCGCATATACTCCCAGCCGTAACTTGTGATAATGCTCCATTCTTCACAAAGTTATACAACATATCTGGGTTATCAATCAATTCCTGGTTTCGTTCCGGGTGAACAATAATTGGTGTGAGTCCTTCTGTTTGGATCTCAAAAAGTAACCGTTCTGCATAACGTGGGACATGACCTGAAGGAAATTCAATAAATAGATAAGAGCTCTCCGCTAATGGAAGAATTTTGCCGCCGGCCAGATAATCATCCAAAATCTCCCCGTATAGTCGGGTTTCCTGCCCTGGCAGAATCGAAAGTGGAATCTCTTCTTTAACAAGCTGTTCATTCAACTGGGATACTTTTTCAATGATGGAAGTTTTATCATTCATATATTGACGATTGTGATGGTGTGGAGTAGCAATGATTGTCGTGATCCCCTCGCGGACCGCTTCCTTTACCATTTGGATGGATTCTTCAATTGTTTGCGCACCGTCATCAACTCCCGGCAATATATGACAATGGATATCAATCATTACGTACACCTCCAAAAATATTTCAATATGCAAAATAGAAGATAACAATACCCCTGCCGGCAGCTTCAGTAAACCACTTGCTTTTTCACCCATAAATGTCAGATAAATATACATTCTACTATGGTTTGACTACGAATGAAACTTTTCGTATACCTAATCTTTTTCATTCATTTTGGAAGATTAATGGGAATAGATAAGTAAAAAAGACAGAGGATACTGACTCCATCTGTCTTTTTTTAAAGATTATTGTTCCTGCTGCTCCAGCTGCTTTGCCATAAACTTCAGCAAATCTTCCCGCAAATCCTCATGCTGCAGCGCAAACTCAATCGTCGTTTCAATAAATCCAAGCTTCTCCCCGACATCATAGCGTTTGCCCTCAAACTCATAAGCAAACACGCGCTGAATTTGATTCAGCTGCTGGATCGCATCAGTCAGCTGGATTTCCCCGCCGGCACCGACCATTTGTTTATCTAAAAACATAAAGATTTCCGGTGTGAAAATATATCGGCCGATGATTGCCAGATTTGATGGGGCTGTTCCCTGTGCCGGCTTTTCGACAAAATTGCGGACCTGGTAGCTGCGTCCGAAGCTTTCAACCGGATCAATGATCCCGTAACGATGCGTTTCACTGTCAGGAACCTGCTGGACGCCAATGACAGAGGAAAGTGTTTTTTCATGCTGAATCATTAACTGCTTCAAGCATGGTGTTTGCGCCTGAACGATGTCATCTCCGAGTAACACCGCAAACGGCTCATCGCCGATGAAATTGCGTGCGCACCAAACCGCATGACCAAGTCCCTTTGGTTCCTTTTGGCGGATATAATGAATATCAACCATATTGGCAATATTGCGGACCTCTTCTAAGAGCTCGTATTTTTCCTTGCTTTTAAGGTTTTGCTCGAGCTCGACGGCATGGTCAAAATGATCTTCAATCGAGCGTTTTCCTTTTCCAGTGACGATAATAATATCCTCGATGCCTGACTCGATTGCTTCCTCGACAATGTACTGAATCGTCGGCTTATCGACAATCGGGAGCATTTCCTTCGGCATCGCTTTTGTGGCCGGCAAAAACCGAGTGCCGAGTCCCGCTGCCGGGATAATCGCTTTACGTACCTTTTTCAACCTGAATCTCCCCTTGGGTTTTGTTGTTTTTATGTGCTGTTAATATCTTATTAATATGGTATCATGTTTTATTCTTTGTATGGTAATAAGTGCTTGTATGTGGTGGTCCCTTGTCTATGGGCTTTTTTTCTACTATTTTCAGTGTGTGAAAACGCTTTTCTTCTATTATATATGTATTATTTATAGAAGTATTGATCAGTTTAGACTAATCAGCGAAAAAGGGGCTGCTCATACGAACAACCCCAGCTATTTACTGTGTGAACACATTCCTTACTTTTTCCACTACAATCGACGAGCCTGTCTCTTGAACGCCTTCGACCATCATGGCGATGAGGAGAGATGGATTTTCCGTATTGTACGCGACAAACCAACCGTTTTCGGTACCTTTTTCCCCTTGCTTTGCCTTCAACTCAGCCGTACCAGTTTTCCCTGCCAATGGCATACCAGGGATATTTGCCTTATGGGCAGTGCCTTGCGGATCCTGGACTACTTTTTCCAACATTGAATGAATCAGCGCAGCCTGCTCTTCACTGACAACATTCTGCTTCCACGCTTTGCTTGTTTCATCCTGCATCAATAAGGTCGGCGTAATGAGCTTGCCAGCATTGATGAACGGTGTGTACGTTGCCGCGAGATGCAGGACATTCATTTCCACCTGCGCCTGTCCGTAGCCGGAATCAGCCAGATGGATTTCACTGTCCATTGCGCCTGTCTTCGATGGTTCAAGCGGGAATGGGTATTTCATTTCCTCTTCAAAGCCAAACCCTTTTAGGCCGTCCGTCAGCTTGTCTTTTCCAAGTGCTAGGGCCGCCTGGGCAAAGTAAATATTGTCCGAGTAGAGCAGTGCTTTTTCCAAATCAACCGGTGTGCCTGGGTCCTTGACTCTTGTGACATAATAGTTGCCCCAGGAGGCATCCTTCTGCCATTGCAGACCGCTGATGTTGAGCGTTGCAGCAGGGTCAAGCGTGCCTTCTTTGAGACCGATTGCCGCTGTGAGCGGTTTAATGACGGAGCCCGGTGCATAGTTGGCGCTGAATCGGTTCAGCAGCGGGTTGAGCGGATCGTCCTGTAAAGCTGTCCATTGCTCTGTTGTTGCTCCTAGTGATAATAGGTTCGGGTCATAGCTTGGTGAGCTCACTAAGCCAAGGGTTTCACCTGTTTTCGGATGGATCGCTGCAGCGGTTCCGGCTTGTCCAGAGAGCTGCTGGTAGAGCTTTGTCTGCATCGTGCCATCAATGGTCAGCTGGACGTTTTCGCCGTCTTTGACTTCTTTTTCAGCAAGTGTTGTTTCCGTTCCGTCTGCTTTTTTGATGGTGATTTTGACGCCGTTTTCTCCTTTGAGCTGTTCATCGAGTACCTGCTCAAGGCCTCTTTTTCCGATATAGTCGTTGGATGTGTAGCCTTTCCCTTCACGTTCCTTCAGCTCCTCGGCGGTGATGGGTCCGACATAGCCGATCAGGTGGGCAGCCGCTTCCTTCATTGGATAGACGCGGGCGGCAACCTGCTTCGAATTGACGGAGGGAATTTCCGTTAGGTTGGCAACGAGCTCCTGCTCCTCGAGTGGCAGCTTCTTGAGCGGAACAAAATATTCCGGCTTCACCCATGATGCGTTCAGGGCATTATTGATCTTTTCCGTTGTAATCCCAAGTTTGGCCGAGAATTCGTTGATAATCGCGTCCCTTTGCTCGCCCATTTCAGCGGGAACGATGCCGACCTCATACACCTGACCGTTGACCGCCAGCCCTTGTCCGGTGCGGTCGATGATCTCGCCGCGCTTGGCTGTGACGGTGTCGAAGCCGATTTTGGCTCCCTCTTCAAGCTCTGGGAAGATGTAGGTAGTGTTCCAGTCGATCGTCCATTTATCCTCTTCTTTTACGAGCTTGGCTTTGTGGTCGAAGTTGATTTCGCCGGCAACGCTATTCATGCTCGCGGAGAAGGGATAGGTGATCGTGTCCTCTTTTGGTTTTTGTTCGTCGTTTGGCTTCGTGAACTTGGCGTTGAGTTTTGTGATTTCGAGATCTTTGTAGTATTTTTCATAGCGGTTAACGAAGTCCTCTTTGCTGATGGTAGTTTGCGCTTTTGTTGATAAGAGATCGTACATTTGAGCGAACTTCTGTTTGTTCCAAAGATTTATGTAGTTTGTCATGGTGTCAGCCGGGTCTGGTGCTTTGTTGCAGGCTGTGAGAATTAATATCATGATGAAAATAAGAGCAAGGATGGGTTTTTTCATTTTTTTGTCGCCTCCTTAGGGTTAGTGTACCACTGTGGGTGGTTTTTAGTTATTGTATTGGTTTGTTGATTGTGTTTTTTTGAGTTTGATGGGATAGAGCTTTTTAATGGGTTTTGTATTCGGACTGAAGCGGGCTTGTTACTGCTTTGGCTTGTCTGAATGAAACATAGCTTCAGACAGTGGCTGCTTGATTTCTTTGCCTGGTCCAAGAATATTATTGTCTCAACGGGAACGAATCCATCTTGATTGTTTTCCGCTTTTTCTGTCCGAATGAACCACCTCAGCCATGAACTCACTTTTTTCACATTATCGGCTATTAAAAAGAGACTGTCTGATGCTGCCCTTGAAGTGGGCCTTTCCAGTCAGTCTCTTGGTGCCGTATTTAGTTGTTTTGCGATAAGATCATGCGCAGGTCGCCTTCCATGTCCTTCAACAGGTCTTTCGTGGAGACTCTTTCGTCGCTTTCTCCCTTTTCATACATTCTTTGCAGCAGGTTTTTAAACAACTGCATTTCTTTCGATTTTTGCTCTTTCATCCTCTCACCTTTCTCTGGTTTCAATCTATACCCTATTGGTTATCCGAAGTCGCTTTTTGTCATTCTTGTGTTCTATATAGAAAACACAATACGAACTTATTTTACTAATAAACTACTAAAATGGCAATATCTATCAAAATATTCGAACATCTCTTAAAATATCTATAATGTGAGGGTAGATTATGATAGAATAAGGATATATTATGTGACTTTTGGGAGTGAATGTCAATATGGAAAAAATGGTTGCCACGATCGCCACTGCAGCTGTCCTGTCGTCCACGTTCGCGTCGACGGCGTTAGCCAGCACCTATACAGTCCAACAGGGGGACACCCTTTTTAACATTGCAAAAAAACACGGCACGACTGTAAGTAACTTAAAACAATTGAACGGATTGTCATCAGACAATATTTATGTGAATCAGACATTGAAAGTTGCGGATACTGGTGAACAAGTGCAAGCAACTGCTCCTGCTGCGCCCGCTCCGGCGCCAGTGACTTCATCGGCATCTGCTGCAGCTTCCTATACGGTTGTTTCCGGAGATACGTTAAGTAAGATCGCCTACCGCTCCGGCATTTCACTCACTGACCTGCGAGCCATGAACGGTATTTCCGGTGATTTGATTTATGCTGGACAGACATTAAAGGTACCTGCTGGTGGAAGCACATCTGCTGCGAATCCTTCCGCTGCACCGGCTGTTGCGGCTTCAGGTTCTACCTATACCGTTGTATCCGGGGATACGTTGATTAAGATTGCCAATCGATACGGTATCTCTCTTGCCGAATTACAAAGCTGGAACGGTATTTCCGGTTCGCTTATTTATCCTGGCCAGGTGTTGAAGGTGTCGGGAGGCTCTGTCGCGAGTACCCCAGTGGTGACTGAGCCTACAAATGCAGTCCCTACAACAAATAATGCATCAGGGTCCGTATATGTGATTAAAAGCGGTGATACATTAGGCAAGATTGCGCTGCAGACTGGGTTGAACGTTTCGCAGTTAAAGGCGTTGAACGGATTGACATCCGATTTGATTTTTCCTGGGCAGACGCTGAAGATCAGCGGAACGGCAAGTACGAGTGTGACGCCGGTGACGAATAACACCCAAGGGGGTACGCAAACTAGCGTTGTTGAGGCTTCAACTCCAACGATTGCGGAAGTTCTAAACCATGCCAAAAAATTGATTGGTGTCCCATACGTATTTGGCGGTCAAACACCGGCAGGCTTTGACTGCAGTGGTTTTATATATTATGTCTTTAACCAAGCAGGTGAATCTATCAGTCGCCTATCCGCCGCAGGATATTATGACCGAGCCTTCGAAGTAAGCTCACCACAGGTCGGCGATTTAGTCTTTTTCAAAGATACATATATTAAAGGAATCTCCCATTTGGGAATCTATATCGGCAATGGCGAATTCATCCACGCCGGCTCAGACGGCGTCGATATCTCCAGCGTCAATAATGTATACTGGAAGAGTCATTTTGATAGTTATAAGAGATTTTATTAGAGTGGGTCGGGGGGACAGGCACCGTGACCCGGTTAAACAATTTAGAATTGATGCTACAACGTAAGGTAGTTAGTAAATAAGATTATAATAATAGATACATAGAAATCCCAATCCGTGGACAGCTGATGGCAGATGTTCACGGATTGGGATTTTTCAGTTTTTTTAAATGAGCGATTTCTTAGTTGGCTAAAGCGATAGTTTGATGTTTATTCCTTTGTACATAATTCCCTCCGCTCTCGTTCTGCTCTCTTCTTGGGCACTATCAACCTCTCATAGTGACCGTCTTTCTCGTTTTGCTCTCTTCTTGGGCATTATCAACCTCTCATAGTGACCGTCTTTCTCGTTTTGCCCTCTTCTCGAGCACTATCCATTAACCATAGGTACAAAAGGACAGGCACCGTGACCCTGTGGGTCACGGTGCCTGTCCCCGCGTTCCAAGTTATCTTTCCATTGATGGAGCAGTTGCTTCTTGTACAGAAGCTTTTTTTCCAAATAAGAAATGGTGTAATGGTATACAAATGACAGCGATGATACCTAGAACGAAGTATAATCCACTATATCCCATTGTAGGAACAAAGAATCCTTGGATGAACGGTCCAAGTCCTAAACCGATATCGGTTAGAATGAAAAATGTTGATGTGGCTAATCCGACTCGATGTGGTGGTGCTGATTGAACTGCGACGGTCTGAGAACTTGACATATAGGTTCCGTAGCCAAAACCGATGAATGCCCCAGCAATTAATAGAACGAAGCCGACATATGATTGACTGAGCACAAACAACCCGATTAATAAAGAAATTAGTGACGGGTACATAATAAAGTTTGGTCCCTTCAAATCAAACATACGGCCGGAGAATGGTCTTGTTACAAGAACTGCAGCTGCGTATACAACAAAGAAGAAACTTGCTGCTGTAACGATCTGATTTTCAGCTGCATAGAACGAAAGAAATGATAAGATACCAGAATAACAGAAAGCCGTAACGGTTGCCACGAGCGTAATCGGTACAGATTTTTTCTCAATGAAATTAGATAATTTGAATCCTCTTAATTCTGCCTTTTGCGCTTCTGTTAAGGTAATTTCTTTCACTTCTATGTTAAAAGATAGAATTAAACCGATCACGATACAGATTAAACAAAACACAAAGATCATGGAAAATTCAAAGTGCTGTTGAATAAACATTCCGATGAACGGTCCAATGGCAGTAGCCAATGTCATACTTAACGCAAAGTACCCGATTCCTTCCCCGCTTCTGGCCTTTGGAATGACTTGGGCTACAACAGTTCCTAATACTGTACCGGCAAGACCAAATGCAAAGCCATGTAATAAGCGGTTTCCGATGAGCATACCAAAACTATCGAGAAAGAAATAGAGAATGGCTGAAATCACCATAATCACGAGGCCGGTTATCAGAAGTTTTTTTCTTCCTAAACGATCAAGGTATTTTCCGCCAATGATCCTCCCAACGAGTGCTCCAATGACAAATATACTGGAGGCTAACCCCGCTTGACTTTCAGAGGAATGAAATTCATTTACTGCAAATACTGATATAGTAACCATTAATAAATAAAAGGTTAACATGAGAAAAAAGTTGGTGACTAAGATTCCTATATAGCTTTTTGTCCATAATTTTTCCTTCAAATGATTTCCTCCTTAATTATTTTTCTTAGGGGTTCCTTGTGTTATTAACAGACACAAAATGTTCATGGATATTACTCTAACAGATTTTTTATCATATAAAAAATATATTTATTGTTATAATAGTATATATAAAATATATAACCGAGGGCTTTTTATGGATATGAAACAACTGAAGTACTTTAAAACCATTGTCGATGAGGGGAATATTTCAAAGGCAGCAAGGGTACTGCATTTGGCACAACCGCCCCTTAGTCAACAGCTTAAGCGTTTAGAGGAGGAGCTGGGGACGGTGCTAATCAAACGTTACACCCAGCAATGGGAGCTTACCGAAACCGGGGAAACTCTCTATCGGCATGCGGTGCGAATGCTGCAGGATATAAAGGAGATCAAACAGGAAATCAGTGAAATCGAAGAAGGCATTCGAGGGACGTTAACCATTGGAGTAGCCCCAAGTTGTGTGGGATTTCTCCCACCAAAGGTTCGTGAATTTCGAGAGAAGTATCCAAACGTTTTTATAAAAGTCTGGAAGGAAGATTCCTCCTCCCTCCAACAATTACTGTTTGATGGTGAAATTGAACTCGCATTCATGCTGCTCCCCACCAATTTTCAAGACTATCATGTGATCCATTTGCCGCAAAATCCTTTTGTTGTCGTGATTCCGTCCAGGTGGAAAAGTCAATTTCCCAAAGATACCGTAAAATTAAAGGATATGATTCATTATCCCTTTCTAATGCTGGGACCGATGAAAGGATATTCCATGTATGAATATATATTAGGTCAATTTCATAAACATCAATTCTCACCCAATATTGTCATGGAGTGCAAGGATATCTCGACACTACTCAGCTTTGTTTCCGCAGAAATCGGCATTTCAATCATCCCAAAATCAGACATTTACGGATCCTTTCATCAGGATCTTACAGCCCTTGAAATTGAGGATTTCTCACTATATGTAGAACCCGCTATTCTTTACC
Source organism: Niallia oryzisoli (assembly GCF_036670025.1). Classification (NCBI taxonomy): domain Bacteria; kingdom Bacillati; phylum Bacillota; class Bacilli; order Caryophanales; family Bacillaceae; genus Niallia; species Niallia oryzisoli. Next base: position 5,879,760 of record NZ_CP137640.1, read on the forward strand.
GAAAACAACATCGACTCACCAAAGCCGCAGAGCATTTTGTAAGCGGGTGGATTGGGTCGGAGGGACAGGCACCGTGACCCAGTGGGTGTGGGTCGGGGGGGGGGGGACAGGTCCGTTGGCCCGTTGGTAGAGTAGATCATTGAACAATTACAAAGAAGGTCCTATCACGTAGATTAGAGGGATAGGGCTTTTTCTATTAAAACAATGTTTAGAGACAAGGGTCCCGTGTATTTCAAGGGTTTGGTGATAGTCAAAGTTCTCATTTCCCCTCTACACAAGCTCTACTCTTGAATAAGTGATCAGTAAAAGGACTGATTTTAATAATTGGCAAGGGACTTTCCTCCGGCAGCTGTATGAATCGGGCTTTCTTATGCTTTTTTTGTATGAATTTAGGTAATTTTTATAGATTGAACCTTCAATAATAAACCATCATTTGATGCCCCCAAATTATATCCGCGGTTTTCAGCCATTTATCCGTACTTTTACTTTTTCTACCAATTAAAACCGTGATCCAACTGGGTCACGGTGCCTGTCCCTTCGTTCCAAATTTCCGAGGTTCTATTTTTAGGATTAAGAGAATAGCATTAGGACATGGCCATTTTAATCACTTAAAAAGTATAACCACAAGAGTGAATATGATAATAAAAGGGGTTGTTATGAAAAATGTTTGACTCTTTAAAACTGTTTTATCAATTGCAACGAGGCCTCTCGGATGTAGATATGGGGCAGCAGAAATTTGGAGGATTGTTTAACTTCAATCAACCGTATATGCGATGGACAGAAGATATGTTCAAAATGTACCAATCAGGCGGTTGGATGGGAATGGGTGCTGACGGGTATTGGAAATTTTTCACGGCATATTCTGATATTTTTCAAAAGACGGTCCTCGAGTACCCTATGGCTACCATGAATGTTTATCAACGATGGTATGATTCTTACTATGAAAAATATAATGAAGCCATTGAGGAAAGTCGGCAAGAGCGAAATGTACAAACAATCCAGGCACAAGAGAAAAACTATCCGGCTGACTGGGATGAAGAAAAAGAAGATCTGCTCATCCAGTCGGTTATTGAGGGCACCAAGGAGGCAAAAACGCTTGCTTCTATTTTTGAAACAATAGGTGAAGCAATCGGAATCTCCCCTGCCAGATGTTCAACATACTGGTACACAAAAGTTGACCAAAGCTACAGGGATCAAGTGAATCGGATTAAACAAGAGCAGGCCAAAAATTGGACAGAAGAAGAGGAAGAAATTTTAACAAAGATCGTGACAGAAGAATATCCTCATTTGTCCATATTTCAAATCTTTCCGATCGCCAGCAAACGATTGAAACGCCATAAAACAGATGTCCAAAGAAAATGGTTTTCTCTTCTGACGAGAAATTAGGAGAATTAGAGGGACAGGCACCGTGACCCGTTGGGTCATGGTGCCTGTCCCTCAGTCCCTTTTAGATATCCCCTTGTTTAATTCGTTTAATTAATTCTTCCAGCCAATAAATGGTGTGTTCTGTTCTAGTTGAAACATAGCCGCTAACGAATTCCGCGAATTTTTTGTGTTCTTCGTCTATCTGGATCTGTTTTTCTAAATGACTAATTTGCTCCCAATGAGCCTTAATGTTTTTAATCTTCTTTTCTAATATTTCTACTACTCTTTCACGGTCCACATACTTGATGCTTTCTAAGCCTACCACCATATCACTAATTGCCTTCGCGTTTTCAAATAACTTGTAGATTTTTTTCGGCAATTCTTCACGGCCTTTTTCCGTTATCGCAAATACTTGCTTATCCGGTCGATGTTCTTCTTTTATGATTTTGACCGTCTCAATTAAACCTTGTTTTGCTAATGAATCAAAATGGTAATATAGTTTGCTTTCTGTCAGCCCGCCTAGTTGATCTAACGGAATGGGTTCTGAAAGCTGTTTTTTTAATTTATATGGGTAATTGTTATCTTCCATTAATTTACTCAAAATAAAAATTTGAATGGACATTTTCTATGCTCCTTCAAGAAGAATTCTCCTCTTATTTTAACAAAACTAAGCCATGATTTCCGTTACAGCCTTTGTTTCTCTATTGGCATTATTTTAACAATAAACGCGGCAATCGCAATATGAAACCCTAAATTCAATCATTAACAGGCTCCATATCCTATTACCATTTCCTCTGTAAAAAATACTATAATTAAAGTACTCTAAAAAAGGTAAAATCATTTTTTTGAAGGAGGAATAGAATATTGATGAATAGAGAAGTTATTCCAGTTAATGAAATTACAAATTTTCACTCACGTGCAGAGGAATTTTTTCCGATTGAGTGGTTTAAAGAAATGTTACACAATCAGCCTGTCTATTATCATGAAAAAACAAACACCTGGAATGTGTTTAAATATGACCATGTTAAACAGGTATTAAGCAACTATGAAATTTTTTCAAGTGAAGGGAACAGAACAACCATCTTCGTTGGCGCAAATAACAAACAGGCAAATGCCTCACCTCTGATGAATCTTACACTTACAGATCCTCCTGTGCATCGGAAGAGCCGCTCTCTGTTGGCAGCAGCTTTCACACCACGCAGCCTGAAGAACTGGGAACCACGTATTCAACAGATTGCCGCTCAACTTGTCGAAAACATTGAGGATCATTCTACCGTTAATATTGTGGAAGCTTTGGCTGCTCCTTTGCCAGGTCTCGTTATCGCCGATCTGTTTGGGGTGCCGGTACAAGATCTGCAGCAGTTCAAAAAATGGGTGGATATTCTTTTTCAGCCTTATGATAAAGATAGGTTAGAAGACATTGAGCAACAAAAACAAAAGGCTGCAATGGAATATTTCCAATATCTCTACCCTATTGTCCTTCAAAAACGTTCGAACCTTAAGGATGATATTATCTCTGACTTAATCCAAGCCGAAGTCGACGGTGACAGGTTTACGGATGAGGAAATTGTCCAGATGACCATGCTGCTTTTAGGTGCAGGAGTGGAAACAACCAGCCACGCCATTGCTAATACGTTTTACTCATTGCTCTATGACGATGAGTCCTTATACGGCGAACTTAGAAACCATGTGGAATTAGTCCCAGATGCAGTTGAAGAAATGCTCCGCTATCGGTTTCATATGTCACGAAGAGATCGTACGGTAAAACAAGACAATGATCTGTTAGGCGTTGATTTGAAAAAAGGTGACGTAGTCATCGCGTGGATGAGTGCAAGCAATTTGGACGAAGACATGTTTGCGGATCCTTTCACGCTCGACATTCACCGTTCAAACAATAAAAAGCATCTGACATTCGGAAACGGCCCACACTTCTGCTTAGGTGCACCCCTTGCCCGACTGGAAATGAAAATCGCACTAGAGGCATTTGTAGAAAAATTTGCCCGTATCGAGCCAGTAGAAGGGTTTGAATTAGAAAATAACCTAATTGCCTCTGCAACGGGACAGTCCTTAACTTATTTGCCGATGAAAGTTTACAAGTAAGGGATGGTGGGTCAAAGGGACAGGCACCGTGACCCGATGGGTCGCGGTGCCTGTCCCTGCGTACCTAAGTACCTACTGCGTATCTATGTCATTGGTGATATAGGTAATCGCACTTCAACTGTTGTACCTTGATTCTTTTTACTTTTAAAACCTATTGTTCCATTGTGCTGCCTGATAATCCTAAAGCATAACATGAGACCTAGTCCTGTTCCTTTTTCCTTGTTACTAAAGAAAGGCTCTCCTAATCGTTGAAGACGTTCTTCACTGATCCCCATTCCATTATCTATGACTTTTATAAGAACATTTTCTGGTTCTTTCACAGCTTGAATCTTCACGAAACCGCCATTCGGCAGCGCTTCAATACCATTTTTAACTAGATTAATAAATACTTGTTTGATTTGGTTCCTATCACACATAATGGTTGGAATGTCTTGTCCAAACTCTTGAACTAATTGTACGTTTTGTAAATGGGCTTCTGAATTCAGCAATGTCTCCACATCATTTAGGACTGTTTTCAGATCAGCCCTTTTCAATTGAATATCTTGTGGCTTGGCTAAAGTAAGAAACTCTCTGATAATTTCTTCGATACGATTGAATTCATTAAAAATAACGGGAAAGAATTCCTCTTTTACCATACCCTCTTGGAATAGCTGCATGAATCCTTTTATGGAGGTGATCGGATTTCTAATTTCATGGGCCACACCTGCAGCGAGCTCCCCTACCACTGCTAGCTTCTCTGATTTTGCTAGGAGTTCTTCTGCTTTTCTTTTTTCTGTAATGTCTCTCCCCACCACAATCACATGCTTTACTTCTCCATTGCTCCCAATCACAGGGGTACCGACGCCTTCAACTAATATCCAATTTCCATTTGCATGCAAGGAACGATATTCAATTTGAGAAGAAGATTTCGTCCTCATTACCTGTTCAAATTGACTCATGACAAATGGTTTATCTTCCGGATGTATTTTATCAAATGAGCTTTTGCCCTCATAATGTTTTGATGGAAAACCAAGTACTGTTTCAAAAGATGGCGAGGCATACAAAATCATTCCATTATGGTCCACTAAAGTCAAAATGTCAGTCATGTTTTCTGCAATCAGGCGATATTTATACTCGCTTTCTCGTAAAGCTTCCTCGGCTTGTTTGCGGTCTGTTATATCCACACATGAACCAATGAACTCTACTACTTCTCCACCTCGTTTAATGGGACGTAAATGAGCTAGATAATGAATTCCATTTAACCGATCCTCATACGAAACAAGTTCTTCTCCGTCCCAAACCCTATGGTAATACTCGCTTTTTTTACTGGCGCTTTCATGTGGGAGAAACTCGTGTAATTCTTTACCGACCACTTGAGTGGGAATGGCTCCTAAGCGGTACATTAATTCTCCATCGCATAGTGTATGAATAAATCGCCCATTGATTTTTTTTACCTTAAAGATCATTCCTTGTTGTAAACGAACCGTATCTTCCATCTCTTTCTTCGCTAAATTCAATAATTCTTCTGCCCACATCCGTTCGTTCAGATCTTGAGAAATCCCATGGTCTTTTACGATTTGTTGGATGTCGGGAATTCGCTCTTCTAATTGTTCTTTAGTGAGTGGCTTACTAAAGAAATATCCTTGTCCTTCGTCACACAGATGCTGTTGTAAAAATGCAAGCTGCTCCTTTGATTCAATTCCTTCAGCTACTACGGTCAAATTTAAGTTATGAGTCATGGAGATAATGGTCTTCACAATCGTTTCATCGTTTGGATTTTTGTATAGTTCTCGAACAAACGACTGATCAATCTTTAAGGTATCGACAGGAAGCTGTTTTAGGTAGTTTAAAGAGCTGAATCCCGTACCAAAATCATCAATGCTTATGCGAACACCAAGCTTCTTCAATTGTTGTAACGTTGAAATGGTGCGTTCAATGTCCGCTGTCATACTCTCTGTAATCTCCACTTCTAAACAGTGTGGTTCAAGTCCTGTTTTCTGAAGAACCCTTGCAATGGTTTGAACTAAATTCGATTGCTTAAACTGTCTAGGTGATAAATTGACAGACACGACTGTTGAAAAACCTCTTTGCTGCCATTCTTTATTCTGTTTACATGCGGCATGCAATGCCCATTCTCCAATCGGTATGATTAACCCCGTTTCTTCCACCAGCGGAATAAAGGTCCCAGGTGATACCATACCCCAGTCTGGGTGAAGCCAACGGATTAAAGCCTCCACACCCGTTATCTTTCCTGTTTTCAGATTAATCTTTGGTTGATAGTGTAACAATAACTCCTTACGTTCTATCGCTTTATGAAGCTCCATCTCCATTTTCAAAGGGTTGATTCTTCCTCCATGTTCATGAGATGAATAAAAATGATACCTGTTTTTACCGGCCTTCTTTGCTTGGTACATGGCAAAATCCGCATGCTTTATCAATATCTCACCCGTTTCTCCATCCTCAGGGAACAAGCTGATCCCTATACTTGGAGAAATGAAAATTTCATACCCTTTTATGTTAAAAGGAACAGCTAGAACATCAATGATTTGTCTCGCAACTTTTGAGGCTCTATTTCTATCTGCATCTGTTAACGTAACCGTGAATTCATCTCCACCTTGACGATAAATGGTATCGCGATCATGCATAGATGCCTCCAACCGGTTTGCTACTTCTTTTAATAGCAGATCTCCCATATTATGGCCAAGAGTATCATTAATGACTTTAAACCGATCCAGATCAATAAATAAGACAGCCATGCTTTGCTTTTTTTCAAAAGCTTGGGTAAGTTCATTTGGAAGACGTCTATTTAACATATTCCGGTTAGGTAAACCTGTTAAATAATCGTGAAAGGCCAAGTATTCATTCGATTTTTCTATTTCTACTTGTTTCGTTATATCTTGTGCTATCCCATATACACCATCTACTTGTCCTTTTACCATAATCGGTACAATCGTGACATTTAAGTGAACGAGAGAACCGCTTTTTTGATAAAGGGAGGTTCTAAAGTTTTGCGGTGTTCCTTTTTTCGCTAATTCAAAATATTTTAGTGTCCGTTCTCTTTCTTCAGGTGTTATTAGGGCATTAAAATGCATCCTGTTTAAAAGTTCTTGTTTGCTGTAACCACTCACTTTTTCGCAAACAAGGTTACAGCACGTAAAATACCCATTTAAATCAAAAGAGAATACACTATTCTCGTTATACTCAAACAAGGATTGATATCGTTGTTTGTTTTCTTCTATTTGATCATCGAGCTTCTTTTCCTCTGTAATATCTTTCCCCATCGTCATAACAGCTGGTTTTCCACCATATGGAATAACCACCCTGTTAAATTCTATATCTATTATTCTCCCATCTAACGTTTTTACTTTGTATTCAAAAGAAGGTAGTTTCTCACCGTTTAACACTTTATCCAGACGCTCTTGAAAAGCATCTATATCTTCCGTAACAATAAGTTCTTGAACAGGTTTACCTAAAACCTCATTCTCATGATTGGCACCTATGGTTTTCAAACTTTTCGGGTTTGCATAAACAATTTTTCCTCCCTGGTGAATAAAAATAAAGTTTGGAGATAACTCAACAAGGTTCCGATATTGTTCCTTACTTAAACTAGTATCTCTATTCTTTCGCAATAGATCATCAATATAACTGACATCCATTTAGATTCCCCATTTATTATCTAATTTTGAAAAAGCTACTTCCTTGGGACATAGGTGGGTCAGAGGGACAGGCACCTTGACCCAGTTGGTGCATTAAAATTGTCAACCATCGCAACCGCACTCATATTCCTTGAATTTATATTCTTTATATAGTCTAAAATCTTTAAAAACTCTTGTATCAGATTCATAGACCTTAACCAAAGGGGGCAACTTCCAGCTTTGCCAATTCCCTTATTTGTTTTTCCAAATCCTTCATTGTGTCAATATTATATTCGTTCATATCTAAATAAATATTATTGTGTTCACAAACCTCATACGTCACTGCGATATAATATTTTTTCATCATTCTACTCCTAAATTTTCCCCTAATATGTCCCATTCCTGTTGATCGATCCTCGGTTAGTGCAACAAGAAAAAAGATTTCCGCAGCTATTTTTCACTCAAGCTTTTGTTCATTTACATCTAGTATTTCAAAAATATTTTCTTCCCTTAGTTTTATTATAATAACAAAATTTTCTTAATACTAACACAAAATTAATATGCTATTTACACTTCCAATGTATGGTTAAAGCGTAGCGATTTTTTAAGAGAAGGAAGTGGAGAACCGTGAAGAAGAAAGGAATCTTAGGTTTGGCAGTGCCATTTATGTTGGCATCCTCTGTGTTTGGCGGTGTTGCAAGTGCTGCGCCGAGTGATAACTGGTTAAAAAGCAGCAAAACGGAGTTAAGTGCTCACCGTGGTGCACAAGTAGCTGCACCGGAAAACACATTGGAGGCGATCACACAGGCAGGTAAATTAGGATACGGCTTTGTTGAAATTGATGTCCAACGAACAAAGGACGGCGAATACATACTAATGCATGACAAGACGGTTGACCGTACGACTACAGGCTCTGGCGCGGTAAAAGATTTAACATTAGAAGAAATTCAAAGGTTTGCTATTGAGGATAAAGCAGGCAATGTCACGGAGTATAAAGTACCAACACTTGAAGAAGTGCTAGATGAAGCTCATAAATACAATGTTGGGATCAATTTTGATGGCTCAAAAGGCGACTGGAATGATAAGGAGTTTGTAGACGATATTATCGAAGAAGCTGAAGAAGCCAAAGTATTAAATCATTCATTCTTTGTCTTAAGTAATGATGACATTCGTAACCAGTTTAATGAATGGTACCCAGAAGCAACTGTGACATTCCTTGGAAATGCATTGAAAAATGTTGATGCTGATATTGAAGAATTAAAACAGTATGATAACGCGATTTACTCAACTTCGATTAACAATGTAGATGAAGAAACGGCCAAAAAGATTAGAAAAGCAGGCCTTAAACTGCATGTATATTCAGTAAATACTGCTGAAACCTATGAAAAAGCGAAAAGTATTCATCCACGATTGATTGAAACAGATGTAATCGTACCTTAATAAGGGGATAGAGGGACAGGCACCGTGACCCGCTGGGTCGCGGTGCCTGTCCCTTTGGTCCGCTTGTAATAAAGAAAATCTAGAAGTATATTTAATGCAGAATGGTGCTATTTAAAGGTGGGTATAAAGTGCATTTTAAAAATCAACATAAGTTGCTTTCACCAGTCGACCTTAAGAGACTTATAGAGGGTTCTAAAGATCAAATCTACCCAAAATTTATGATTGTCTTTGTTGGATCTGGTAAACAAAATGATGTTAAGGATGGATTTATTCCGGGTTCCATGTATCTTGATATTAATTTAATAGAAGGTGGACCATTGTGGAATCTTGTTTCAATGGAACAACTAGAGATCATTTTAAATAACTTAGGTATTTCTAATGAAACCACAGTTATTATTTACGGACAACAATTAATGGCTGCCGCTCGGGCTGCGTGGGCATTCATGTACGCGGGTGTAGATGATGTTCGTTTGGTGAATGGAGGAATCCATGCATGGAAAGCCCTAGGATATGAAGTTGAAGAACATCCTTCGATCATACAAGTAAACAAAGGGCCTTTAAATCGAATAAGCCCGAAATCAACCTATCTTGCTACAAGAAGTGATGTTGAAAAAAGTTTAAACGATAAAGACTCTATTGTCGTTGATGTTCGTAGTTGGAATGAATATACCGGTAAAACCACTGGGTATGATTATATGAAAGAAAAGGGCCGTATCCCAAATTCCATATGGGGCTACGCTGGTTCTGATCCCTATCATATGGAAGACTTTGAAGAAAAAAATGGAGAACTCAAAAACCTTGAGGAAATAAAGGGACTATGGGAGAAATCCGGAATTACTCCGCAAAAAAAGGTCATTTTTTATTGTGGTACTGGCTGGAGGGCTAGTGAAGCATTCTTTATTGCACATCTAATGGGATGGCCTACTATCAGTGTATATGATGGCGGATGGTTGGAATGGAGTCAGTCAGAAGAATAGCCCAAGCTACTCGATTACGTGAGAGTAGCTTGGGCTATTTTTTATGAAAAAGAAGATAAGAAGCTTTCTATCTGCTTTTTCCATTCATCTTATTGAATAAGACCTTTTTCTTTCAACCAATCTTCAGCTACTTTTGCTGGGTCTTCTTTGCCGATTTCAACTTTTGCATTTAATTTCTGCATTTCTGTTTCATCAATTTGGTTGGATAATTTATTCAATACTTCTTCTAATTCAGGATGTTCTTTAAGGACTTCATCTCTAAAAATAGGTACGGCATCATAAGGTGGGAATAAATGTTTATCGTCCTCAAGAAGAACTAAATCATATTCTGATAGTTTCCCTTCAGTAGAATAAGGAATGATCACATCAACCTCTTTATTTTCAATGGATGGGTACCATAATTCATAAGTCATTGTGACAACTTTTTTAAAGTTTACATTATATGTCTTCTCAAAAGCAGGGAAACCATCCTCGCGTCCAAGCCATTCCTGTCCAGTACCAAAGATTAATTGATCGGATTTTGCGGCTAAATCAGAGACCGTTTTAATTCCTAATTCTTCAGCTTGGTCTTTACGCATCGAAACAACATACGTATTACTAAATCCAATTGGTTTTAACCATGAAATTCCATACTTCTTAGGAAACTCTTTAGCTACTATGTTATATACTTCTTTCGGATCAGTTACAGGTTCGTGTTTTAAAATATTGATTAGACCCGTTCCAGTGTATTCAACATAGCCATCAATGTCGCCCTCTTTTAATGCTTCCCAAGTAATATTTGCTGCCATTCCAGTCTTTAATTCAACATTTAAATCGGTATCATTCTCGACCAAAAGTTTCATCATATTCGAAAGGATTGCTTGTTCAGCAAAATCCTTTCCGCCAATTGTAATGGTATCCGACCCGGCACTGCAACCAACCATACTAAAAAGAAGGCCTAAGCCGGTCAAAGCCATCATCATTTTACGAGTAAAACTTGAATTAAATCTTTTTATTACATTCATTTTCATTCTCCTGAGTTTTTTTATTTTTTACGTAATCCCTTAGGTGTTAATAGGTTATCAATATATAGCAGGAATCGATCAAGGAAAATCGCAAGTACAGCTGTCGGTATAGCACCAGTTAAAATGATTGCCGTGTCAAGCATGCCGATCCCTCTCATAATTAGATCGCCTAGACCGCCAGCCCCAATAAATGTGGCAATCGTGGCAACACTAATGGTTTGAACGGCAGCCATTCGGACGCCAGCCATAATCACGCTTCGTGCCATAGGTAATTGAACTAACCAAAGAATTTGTCTCTTTGTCATTCCCATACCTGTTCCAATGTCAATGAGGGACTTGTCTACCTCTTGAATTCCAGTAAACGTATTTTGTAAAACGGGTAATAGAGAGTAAAGGATTAAAGCGACAATCGCTGGAAGTGTCCCGATCCCAAATAAGGGAACCATAAAACCTAACAATGCTAGACTGGGAATGGTTTGAATAACCTGTACGACCCTAATGACGGGCGTAGCAATTCGGTCATGATTCGCAAAGTAAATTCCTAAAGGAATGGCAATCAAGCAAGCGATCAAGAGGGCTGTAAAGGATAAGTAAAGGTGTTCCCCGGTTTTTGAAAAAATCTCCGTCCAACTCATCATCTCGGTACACTCACTTGATCATCCAGCGAATTCATTTGTTGGATAAATGAATCTTGAAAGTATTTTTCTCCAATAAATTTGCGGACAAATTCATCTTTAGGTTGACGAAGTAGATCAATGGGATCACCACTTTGAATGAGTTCGCCATCATTAAGAAGTATGATTTGATTGGATATTTTTAATGCCTCCTCCATATCGTGAGTAACAAAGATAATCGTCTTTTTCAATTTCTTTTGTAAAGAAATAAGCTCATCTTGTAATTGAATACGACTAATCGGATCAAGGGCACTAAACGGTTCATCCATCAAAATAATCGAAGGATCTGCACAAAGAGCTCTTGCGACTCCGATTCTTTGCTGCTGCCCTCCGCTCATTTCATGCGGATAACGATTTCGATATTGTTCAGGTTCAAGTCCGATTAAATGTAATAGTTCAGTCACGCGATCCCTCATTTTTTCGTCCTTTTTTGCCCCTTTTAATCGAAGAACAAGTGAAATATTCTCTTCAATAGTCATAAGTGGAAAAAGACCAATTTGCTGTATCACATAACCAATATTTCTGCGAAGATTCACAGAATCCATTTGACTGATATCCATTCCATCAATAAGAATTTTTCCTTCATTGGGTTCAATCAATCTATTAATCATTTTCAGTGTAGTTGATTTCCCACATCCAGATGGTCCAATAATGGTTGTAATTTTTTCTTTTGGAAAGGTTACATTTAAATTCTTTACTACACATCTATCATCAAAAAATTTACTGATATTAACAAACTCTACCGCAGCAGTATGATTCATATTTACATACTATCCTCTCATTTGATTTCACCATTACTATTCCTGTTAAGGTGATTCTAGCCTTGTAAATCTGCAAACATGAAAAATATCTTCAAAACCATATTTTTTCTCTTTCTTGGTCTTTGTGCCAATAAAGTTTAACACTAATCTTATTGACTATTCCATTCAATCTATCTATCAAATCGAACGATTTTAATCGGTTTTTTCGATACATTATAAATAATGTTAAAAAAGAATAAAAGGACAGCACCGTGACCCGATGGGTCGCGGTGCTGTCCCTTCATACCATATTTAACATCTTACATACTTGCGTTTGAAACCAATCTTTCCTCTATCTATTTCCTTTTGAATGCTTTCGTAAGCGTTTAGGAAGCTGCTTTTTTTCTTTTCCCGTTTGATTTCTACCTGGCCTACCGCCTTTGCCGTTTCGAGTGCTTTTTCATGGAGAGGCAAATAGGAAACCCCCACCGTATAAATGAAATTATTCATAGAAGCTTTCGTTCTTTCTGGAGCATCGTGAATTGTGTTTTTTACCATTTCAAGCATATTGGCCAGCTTGCTTTCGGAAAACTCCTTGTCCTTGCGATTTCCTAAAAGCCAGCAGTAACAGCTCCAACCTCCAGACATTCTCAGTTCTTCACCGCTTGCGATCCATTTATCAGCCACTTCTTGTGCAATACCTGCTTCCGCTAACGTTACGGCTACGACATAATCGGACAGCATATAAAAGTATGCCGAATCCATCCATCGATCAAAATCTGACTCCGTCATGGCTTTTGGGTCTGCAATAATGCCTGCAAAGTACATTGCGTCATAGTTCCCTGTGGCATAAAGCTCTTCAGCTAAAGCTTGATTTATTTTTATTTTCTTCGCGATTGGCTTCATTGCACCTGTCGCCACACCGAAAAGCGGCTCGTGCGCACCATTGGATATGTACATTTTTTTCATTCGTTCCTTGCCAAGGGCTTCAAGCTCCTGCATAACCATTTCTAGATTCACCATTTAACACTTCCCTTTTTTTGGAGTTTCTCTTTTCTATCAGCTGCATCATATTTATCTTATAACATACCACCATCTGCCAGCAAAACTACCGTCTATTAAGCAATTTGCTTGAAATAGAAAAAGTGCTTTGAAATAATACCAATTTTATAATCATACGTGTTAAGGATATCAATCATTTTGACAAACGTACTAGAGACTGTGCATGCAAAGGACTTTTTTTCAGCAGTAAAGGCAAGACGCTCTTATTATTCTATTAATAAGGAAAAGGTTATTTCTGATGAAAAAATCTAAGAGATTATGAATCAAGCTGTATTACATAATCCTTCACCTATGAACTCCCAGAGTTCAAGGTCTGTTTTATTATTAGATGAAAATCATACAAAACTCTGGAGCATGACAACGGAAACGTTAAGAAAAATTGTTCCAGCTGAAAACTTTGAACCAACTGAAAATAAATTGAATGGTTTTGGTAATGGCTATGGAACGGTACTATTTTTTGAAGACCAAGAAGTGGTTAAATCTCTTCAGGAGGAATTTGAATTATATAAAGATAACTTCCCTGCCTGGTCTGAACAAACTTCCGGTATGCTGCAAAACACGATATGGACAGCCTTAGAAAGAGAAGGATTTGGTGCATCTTTTCAGCACTATAATCCATTGATTGACGATGAAGTTAAGCAAGAATGGGCTATTCCAAGCCATTGGAAGCTCGTTGCCCAAATGCCATTCGGCAAACCTACTGCTCCTCCAAAGGAGAAACAGTTCCAGCAGCTTGAAGAACGTGTTTTCGTGTTTAAGTAATTTATTTATAAAAGAAAGGGATCGTCGGTTTGACGGTCCCTTTTTATTGGAACAGTGGGACAGGCACGCTGACCCAGCGAGCTGGGTCGCGGTGCCTGTCCCCGCGTTCCTATTGAATATAATCATAAATATTTTTTGCTAACAATAAACAAGTTACTGTGATAAAGAGTGCTCGAACGTAGCTGCTTCCTTTTTTAAGCGCAAATTTTGAGCCACAGATAGCACCGGCTAGTTGTGCCGCTCCCATGATGATTCCATAAGTATAGTTTACTTGTCCTAAAAACATAAACATTAATAAACCAGCTATATTACTGCCAAAGTTTAAAAATTTTGCGTTCCCCGCTGCTTTTATAAAATCAAAACCAATCAATAAGAAAGAAAAAATTAAAAAGGAACCTGTTCCAGGACCAAGAAATCCATCATAGAAACCAATCGCGAAAATGGCAGCCATAAAAAGAATGAAATGACGGATTGATAATTTTTTTGGTGATGAAATGCTGCCCCAATCTTTCTTGAAAATCGTGTAAACCGCAACTGCCGCAAGCATGACCAACATCAATGGTTTTAGCACTTCAGGGTTAATCAAATGAACGGTCCATGCTCCCAACATCGAGCCAAAAAACGAGAGTGGAAATAATTTGTACACTGATTTTATATCGATTTTACCAGAACGATAAAACATAAATGTACTGGTTAAAGAACCGATTGTCGATGCTAGTTTATTGGTAGCTACTGCCGCTGCTGGACTCAGCCCCGTAAATAATAATGCAGGCAATGTAATCAGCCCGCCGCCCCCTACAACTGAATCAATAAATGCTGCTAAAAATCCAAAAACAATCAAAATCATTAATAACGATGGGTCTAAATCAAAAAACATACAAATCAGCCTTCCCTATAGAGTGGAATGGAGGGACAGGCAACTTGGCCCAAATGGGACGCCGAGCACTGTCCCCCGGGTCCCTATTGCCATAATCGATATCCGTTAGATGGTACACCTGGTTGTTCATTTAATTGAAAACCTTTTTGGTTTTCATTGATGACAAGTTGAGCAAGCTTCCAGGTAAAATCGGCTACATCGAGTTGCTTCATTTCTTCAAGAGAATAGAAGCCTGCCTCGTCCACTTCCATCCTGTCTGCAATAGGTTCCCCACTAACATAATCCATTAAAAACGTGATATATGTATCATGTACCCTTCCAGGTTTATCTCCAAGGCCAATTATACGATTAACCCTTACGTTTACGCCTGTTTCCTCCAATACTTCACGAACGATCGTTGATTCAATGGTCTCGTGCTGCTCAATAAAACCACCAGGATTTGTCCACTTTCCTTTCCCGGGATCGTGCATGCGGCGAACCAATAGAAGCTTATCATCCTTCATCACTAACGCCCCGACTCCGACGCTATAATTGCCCCAATGGACAAAGGAACATTCTGGGCAAGCACGGCGCACTTCTCCGCCAATTTCTCTGTCCTCTAAAGCTTGTCCACAATTCATGCAAAAATTGATATTCATCTAACTCATCTCCAAACTTCTTGCTGTCTTTTAGTAGATTGTAGATTTATTTTATAGTAAAGAGTAGATTTTTGTCATTTTTATTTTTGCACAATGAAACAGGGGGACAGGCACCGTGACCCGATGGGTCACGATGCCAGTCCCTGCGTCCTTATTTTCACTTACATTTATGCCTTGGTTTTGGCTTCTTCTTTGGCTTAGGTCTCTTCTTATGCTTTGGTTTTGGTTTTGGTCTCTTCTTATGCTTTGGTTTTGGTTTTGGTCTCTTCTTATGCTTTGGTTTCTTCTTGTCTTTTTTCTTCTTGTCTTTCTTCTTGTCTTTCTTCTTATCTTTTTTCTTCTTCTTGTGTTTCTTCATTTCTCTTTCCAGTTCTTCCAGTTCTCTTTCCAGTTCTTCCAGTTCTTCTTCCAGTTCTTCCATTCTCTTATCCTCTTTTCTCATCATTCGATCCCTCCTTTCTTTAAGTTTCTATATATCTTATTTGGACAGGCAATGATCAGTAACGGCAATGTTATTGGGTCATATGAATTAAATTTGGAAAAGTTGAGAATCCTGCTCCGAGAACAAGGACAGGCACCTTGACCCATTTGGGTCAAGGTGCCTGTCCACGCAATCTTACCTAGAGGATTCTGCCAGCTTTGTTAAATAATATTGCTCCTCCCGATACATATGATCCGCCATTGATGGTGTAAAGGCACTTAACACCTCGGCGTTTACCTCCAGTTCCTCTAGTTCCTGCAAAAAGGTCATAAATAACCTCATTTCTACTTCGACTTCATTCGTAAATCGTTTTAGGGCCGGAAAATGATGGACATTGGTACGTAAATATCCGGCTAACTCAACTGCTTTTAAATAAAACTGCTCAAAGTGTTTCGTAAAGGCTTTGCTTTTTTTCTTCAGCATTTTTTCCACGGCATCCATTTGGTCGTTGATGGCGCCTGCATGGCCGGCAGCATCCAGCAGCCAAATTAGATGATGGTGCAGCTCGTGAAAGACCGGCGGTGCCTGACCTTGCTTGAGGTGGCTTAAAACCCGCTGATATTCTTCTAATTCGTTCACCATATGATTGAAGAACGTCGGAGTAAGATGAACGCCCATTTGCCCTGTCAGATGGCGCCGGAGGATGGAAAGCTTAAATTCTTTTAACTGGTTGACAGCCTCCTCGACCGTCGTGGTAAAAGAAATCACATTTGCTTGATTAAGAGATCCCACCTGCGCCAGCAGCTGATCAAATTGCTGAATAAAATGAAGGGCTTTGGCAATGTCCTCCTGCTGTGATGGATATAGCGAATCACGAATGAACCGGGAATGGTCCCCCAGCACATGAAGCCAAAACTGATGCTCAAAAACGGCAGCGTTTAAATGATTACTCAAACAGTATTCCACTCCTTCATGGATGACTTTGTACCAATTTATTCGGGAGTGGGAAGTTTTATTATTACGTTTTGGAAGGAGCTGAGGGTTTCTTATCCCGGACATGTTCGGTCCAACGTAGTAATCCCTGTTCTTCTGTTCAGAAACACCGACACTCGAAAATCCTGCAAAGATACTCTTGTCTCTTTAAAATTTCCTTGGATTCCTAAATAACTATATTTAATTGGGGCACCGTACCGTCCCTATGTTCTATTTTTTCTGCATTTTTACACGTTAAAAGGGGAAAGTAATATAAAAATAAGTGAAAGAGGGAATACCAATGACTGAAAATCGCAAGTTACAAAGAGGTTCGAATAAAACAGATCATTCGATGGATCACGTATCCATACAAGATAGTTTAAATAGCGATAATGCATATAGCGATCGTGGATTGGAAAATGCGCGGCTATTAGAAGAATCTTTAAAAAAGAATAAATAGAAATAACCGTAGTTGATACTGAAAAAACATTTCTGATGTTCATTTTTTTGTGGAATCCGGAATTAACAGCGGATCATGACAAATTAAGCACCCAAATAGGGTGCTTTTTCTACTGTTGTTCAATTACTGGTTCAATTTTTCTGGTCACTTTGTTATCTACACTAGCGAATTCCGTTCCGTATTTACCGGAAGATCCTGCTTGGTGCCGTGATGCCTCTGCTTGATTCGCACGTATTTCAGCATCAGATGAACGCGATTTTTGGTTACTTCCCATTCGTCATCACCCCCAGAGTATTAATTTAACCAAAAATTTAAAGTTTATATAAATTACAAGACTGGTTCGACTGGAAGATATAAGTTCATCTCACAGAAGGGCAGGTTATTTATTGCAAAATCTTGGAAACAATAGATAAAAAACAACTCAGGTGAACAAATGCTATATTTAAAAATAGGGTTACTTATCACCATCATTCTCATGGGAATCGGCTGCCTCTACTTCATACGATTGGATTGGAAACGGTATGGCTTCCTATATCTGCTTTCTGCCAGCTCAGCCAATGTTATCTGTTATCTACTGACATTTGCAGGCTTTTATTCATTTCCGGATAACCTTTTACATGGAAATTTATTAATCCCTTATGCATTAGTCTCAACTGCATTTCCGCTCGCCGTGTTGATAGGGGTCCGATTCTGCCCGGAAAAATGGATCTGGAAGATTCCATTTTACTGGGCCATCATCCACTTAGGTACGCTGTTCGAAGTCGCGTTACTCGCGACCCCGATCTTTGACTTCAAACCGGAATGGGATCTCTGGGACTCTTATTCCTTAAGATGGGTTTACTATCTGCTGTTTGAAATTGCCGGTGGTAAAATCATTCCTCCGTCTCTCAGAAAGCCCATTCCCCATGAATCCTTTCGCTACGGCCGCTGGGCCTGGATCATCTTTCACATTATTCTCATTTCAACCATCTTCCTCGCCGGAGTTTATGTAGGTGCCACAGTATTTTAAGGAATTGGGGCGGGTTTGGGGATTGGAGATTGGGAAGACAGATTCCTCGACCCAGTTCTGCATTAAAGCGATGGGGGACTGTCCCCCATCGCTTTAATGCACTACTCCAGCGGGGGACTGTCCCCCGCTGTTTTAAATCACCACCGCTTTAGTGTGTTAAAAATTCTTTTAATGGGTGGATGATGTTTTTTATGTCGTTGATTCCTTGTTGGTATAGGGTGGTTAGTTTTTTCTTGTTTTTTTCGACGCGGCCGACGTTTAGTTTTTCAGATGGGCATACGACGAAGACATTGCCTTTTTTCTCTTCATCAAAGATGTATTGCAGGGTTTCGTTATAGACAATGTGACGCTGCCCAATTGCTTTAACTAAACCAGGATAATCCCGATACTTTTTCTCGATATAGCGGCCGAAGGATTGAGGTTTTTTATAGTAGCCTCGGTTTCTTGTTAACACTACTACGTTTTTGGCATTTCCATCTTTTATCGATTGTTTGATGGGAATCGGGTCTGAGATCCCGCCATCCATCAGGATTCGGTCCTCAAATGGAACAACGGGTGCAAAGAATGGCAAGGAACTGGAGGCGCGAAGCAGCGTCAGCATGTCCTTCGCATATTCTTTTTTATTATAAAAAACGGGTTCGCCTGTGAGACAGTCTGTTGTCCCAACAACAAACTCCTCCTCCGCTTCATTAAATGTTGCAAAATCAAATGGTACAAGCTCATTCGGTACCTTGTCGAACAAAAAGTCCATCCCAAACAGCTGTCCCTTTTTTATTAAATTACGAAATGATAAATATTCGGGATGTGTGACAAGATTAATATTTACTGCCCTATTTCGATCCCTTTGGCGGGAAATATAAGAACACCCATTGCAGGCTCCGGCAGATACACCAATGGTGTAAGGGAAATAAATTTCCTTTTCCATCAAATATCGAAGAACTCCCGCAGTATAAATGCCTCTGCTTCCTCCGCCTTCTAAGATAAGTCCTATATTTTCCATAAAATCTCCTTTTATATCCCCCTGGAATAAGTGCGTTTTTATACTATTGTACCACTTTTAAACGGGCTGAGGGGACAGGCACCTTGACCCGCTGTCCCACCTATGATATATGTTACATTTCATTTAGTTTTATTGTGGTAAAATAGTAATAATTTACTAGATTAATTTGGATGGTGAGATCTTGTGCAATTTAAAGGAAGAATCATCACTTCTTCGCTTGTTTTTATAATAAATTCACTCTATATGACTTATTATTTTGTGACAGATGGGTCTGTCAGCTGGATTGAAATGATTGGCTTTCCGATCATGGTATCTACGGCCTGGTTTTTTGGGAAGCAGTTCGATCAAGCGCAATGGTATTTAAGCAGGCTCAAAGAGAGTAATGCGGAACTTGATAGTCTTTTTAATAACAGTGCTTCCTTTCTATGGAGCAGCGATATAATCAAGCGAAAAACGACAGTGTCGAAGGGAATTAAAACATTATTGGGCCTTGATTTGAAAGAATTCGAGAAGGATTTTGAATTTTGGATAACAAAAGTACACAAGGATGACCGCGAAAAGATAAAGCATTTTTATCAAGAATTATTGTCGGGAAAACCCGCGAAGTGTGATTGGAGATACAAGGATAAAAATGGAGAAGTGAAATGGCTGGAGACCTTTGGCAACCCCGTATTTGATGATTCAGGCCGTACGAAAAAGCTTAATGGTGTAGCGAATGATATTACCTATCGCAAGCAAATGGAAGAAACGCTCCATACAATGGCTTTCTACGATCACCTTACCGGTTTGCCGAACAGAAATTTGTTACATGAGCACATTCATCAAGCATTGTCCCACTCAACGCAGCATCATGCGCTGATGCTGTTTGATTTGGATCGCTTTAAGCTCATTAATGATACACTCGGGCATACGATGGGAGATTTGTTGTTAAAAGAAGTCTCGAACCGAATGACCCGATTGATCACTGACCATTCGATACTTGCCCGATACGGCGGGGATGAGTTTATTATTTTTCAAAAAAATACTTCTTATCCTGAGGTCGCTGCATTGGCCGAGCGTGTTATCCATGAATTTTCAAACCCAATTATCGTCAATGGGAACCCCTTTTTTATCTCGCCAAGCATTGGGATCAGCCTGTATCCTGCGCATGGTGATAGTTCGGAATTGTTAATTAAACATGCGGATACGGCCATGTATCAGGCGAAAGAGAATGGTGGGAATGGCTATCACTTTTACGATTGCGAGCTGGATGAAAAAAATAAAAAAATCATGCGGATTGAGGCCGGCTTGCGAAAAGCGTTGGAAAACAATGAGTTTACCCTGGTGTATCAGCCACAGATTCATTTAAAAACGGGACAGGTAGTCGGCGCAGAGGCTTTAATTCGCTGGGAGTCCCCTGAATATGGTTTGATCTCCCCTAGTGATTTTATTCCCATAGCTGAAAAAACAGGACTGATTGTGCCGATTGGTGAATGGGTACTGGAAACGGCCTGCAGGCAGAACAAAAAATGGCAGCAGGAAGGTTTGCAGCACATTCCGATTGCTGTCAATGTTTCAGGCTATCAGCTGCAGCAGAGCCATTTTACGACATCCGTAAAACGACTATTACAAGCTTTGGAGCTTGATCCAAATTTCCTTGAAATTGAAATTACGGAGAGTGTGGTGCAAAACAAAGAGCAAGCCACTATGCTATTGAAGGAATTGAAGGCATTAGGTGTCAAGATATCGGTGGATGACTTTGGAACAGGCTACTCGTCATTAAGTTATTTACAACATTTACCCATTGATAAGCTGAAAATCGACAAGTCGTTTGTCGATGATATTACTACCAATTCCAGCGGCAGGGCCATCGTGCAGACGATTATCAACATGGGAAATAATTTGCACTTCAATGTGACAGCAGAAGGAATTGAACATGAGCAGCAGGCGGCTTTTTTAATGGAGAATGAATGCTGCTTTGGGCAGGGGTATTTGTTTTATAAGCCTTTGTCCGCGGAGGAGATGGCGCGAGTTATGGTGAAAAATGATAGGCGCATTGAGGCTGGGATTGGGTGATGGTTGGGAGAGTGGTAGATTAAGAAATATTTTAGAAGGAAATTTGTGGCGACCATTTGTTGGTTGCTTTTTTTGTGACCCGCCGGGAGCTGGTGCCTCTGTCTGGGACGCGGTGCCTGTCCCTCTGACCCACCTGGGAATGTGATTCTACACTGGGTCGCGGTGCCTGTCCCCGCGACCCCCTATGGGACAAAGAGGTTCGATATTACTTGCTCCATTTCCTCTGCAACTATTTGCTGTCCGGCGTGCGCTTCATAAATCGCACCAACTCCTTGGATCCAGTCACCGAGAACTGCCATTTTTGCTCCTTCTAACTGGCCAGGAGTCCCACTGGATAGGACCTCCCTTGTTACACCAACGGCTTCTAAGAATTGTCCAATGGTTTGAATCCAAACTCCTTGTACGGCTTGATTTTCAAATGGATCCGTTCGAAGTTCCTCACTCTGCCGTAAAATCTCTGATAAATATAATGCCTCCATGATTTTTCCAATTGTTTGTATCCAAATGGAAACAGAAACTTGTTTCTCAAGTTGTAGAATCAATTCCTTATTATTACCGCTTTCTTTGGGTTGATTTTTCATTTCTGATTGAATATCCACATTATTCACCCCATTCTTTATATTTGTATGCCCGATATAGGCAAATGCTAATGAAAGAGTGGGAGAATATTTCTAGAACTTGCATTCTTGGTTGAGCCTGAGTATTGGATCGGCTCATTTTCCTTTTAAAAAAACTTACTTTTCACAAGGCAAATATTTCGTGTCTTTGATTATAAAGAACGGCACATACTAACCGATATGTTAGACAATTCAATGTTGATACTACATTTTTAAAAGGAAAGTGAAAGCATGACTCAATCTAAATTAATGGAAAATGAACAATTTCTAAATCAAAATGATTTTTACCAAATTGTCCTGGGCCGCCGCTCCGTTAAAAGCTATGATCCGTCTGTGAGGATCAGCCGGGAGGAAATGGCCGAAATCCTGGAAGAGGCGACTCGTGCGCCGTCCTCTGTTAATATGCAGCCATGGAGATTTGTGGTGATTGAAACTCCTGAGGGCAAAGAGAAGCTGGCGAAACTGGCGCGGTTCAATCAGACGCAGGTTTCCACTTCTTCGGCTATGATTGCTGTCTTTGGCGATATGAAGAGTGTGGAATATGCCGAGGATATCTACTCGAAGCAGGTGGAGCTTGGCTATATGCCTCAGGAGGTTAAGGAACAGCTGCTGGCCGCCTTCAAGCCTTCTTACGAAAACATGCCGCAGCGTGACATGCGGGACGTGGTTCTGATTGACTCAGGGCTTGTCTGCATGCAGCTAATGCTTGTTGCGCGTGCTCATGGATATGATACGAATCCAATCGGCGGCTATGAAAAGGATCAGATTGCCGAAGCTTTTGGACTGGATAAGGACCGCTACGTTCCGGTTATGCTGATTTCGGTTGGGAAGGCCGCGAGCGAGGGGTATCCGTCCTATCGGCTGCCGGTGGAGACAGTGACGACCTGGGTGTAGTTTGAATCGATTCATAATGGATGAATGATTAAACAGAATCACGGGGATAGGCCCCAATTCGAACACTCCGCCTGTCCCTGTGTCTTTCTATGCTTTTTTATATGTCTGTGGGTCGAGTCCTGTCCCTCCGACTCTTTCGGATAAAGAATTATCAATGTAGAAATACTAAATGACGAAGTCTAAGTTTGTTTCAAAATACTTTTATTAAAATTGATTGTCGGAATCTTTTATGTAATTAAAAAAGGAGTTTTACCTATGTCGAGCGATTTATACTCAAAAGAATACATTAAAAATTTATCTCAGTTAAAAGAGCTTGTACCAGAACAAATGAAAACCTATCGCGATTTTAGTGCTGCGGTTTTTACAGAAGGGGTCTTGTCGAAAAGAGAAAAGGAACTCATCGCTGTTGCCATTACGCATGTAACAGAATGTCCTTATTGCATTGATTTTCATACAAAAGCGGCGAAAAAGGCTGGGGCGACATTGGCAGAATTAGCTGAAGCTGTATTTGTCACCGTTGCAGTTGAAGCAGGCGGGGCCATTACACATAGCACCCATGTACATAATGCCAAACAGAAAGATGCATCAGATGTACTCTATGCCCGTTCCAACCTAAAAAATTTAGGTCAATTGGGTACATTTGCACCTGAAGGTTTTAAAGGTTATCAAGCATTTAGTGCTGCGGCTACAAAAGTGGGGAACCTAAGTGCAAAATTCAAAGAAATAATCGCTGTAGCTGTTGCCAATGCTACTCAATGTCCGTATTGCATTGACGTTCATACGAAAAAAGCTGAACAGCTAGGCGCAACGAATGAAGAATTAGCTGAAGCCGTCATGGTCACCTCTGTCGTACGCGCAGGCGGAGCTTATGTTCACATGGCTAATATGATACAAAGTTTTCGGGAGAACGAGGGGTGAACCAAGGGGACAGGCACCGCGACCCAGTTTGAATACTCTGCCTGTCGCAGTGTCTCCCTATAACTTTTTATATGTCTGCGGGACGAGGTTGTGACTTGTCCTTGCGGCTCTTACTCTATTTATGTCCTTGGAACGAGAAACCTGTCCCTCCAACTCTTTCAGCTCACGCGTGTGACTTGGTCTGAACAAAAATCCCATCCCCCTCCAGCCACTCAGCTAAAAAAACATCCTTATAATCCGAAACACTCTTTGAGCGGAGCTGCGTTTTTAGCCAGGATTCATTGAATCCCAAGTCCTTCACTTCATCCCAAAGGACCTTGCCATCCCGAATCAGCGTAACCGCGACATGGGCTGGCTTTCCAGGCAGGTTGAAATCTTCCAGCGTTGTTTTCTGGTACTTGGGCTTTTTTAAGATACTGAGGGATCCGTTGGCCTCGAGGTAACAAAAGGCAACCTCGCGAATTGAAAAGGTCTCGCTTTGCCGCAGCATGCTTTGCAGTTGATTGATATTCATGCGGCTTTTTTTCAGCGCCTCGCGATCGATCATCCCGTTTTTGATGAGAGCAACCGGCTTTCCTTCAAAAATTCCGCGGAAAAATAACGATTTTTGGCCAAGGTATTCCACCATCAATAATAAAAGCCCCCACAAACACATGGAATAAACGATGTAACGAATCCCAATTTTATCATCATACAAGGCGTTTCCAAGTAATTCACCCAACACAATTGAAGCAATAAACGTAAAAGGTGAAATTTGTTTAATTATTTTTCTCCCGACAATTTTCACAATCAAAAACAACAGGAAAAAGCCAATAATCAATTCAACGGTTAAATAGCTACCCATTATCAAGCTGAAAACTCCAATCAATACCATAATTTTCCTTATATTAACCAAAAAGTAATAATTTATGAGCAGGGACGGGGGGGACAGGCACCATGACCCAACTGGGTCACGGTGCCTGTCCCCCCGTCCCGTTCCGTTCCTCCTAATGCAACAAGTCATTTCTCTGATCAATATACAAACTTCCATCCTTTTGTACCTCTGCGTAAAAGACATCGGAAATCGAATGGACACCACTGCGTTTCAATTCCTGCTCTAGCCATTGCTGGTCGAGATGCAGTTTGGCCAAGTTCTCCTCCTTGATTTCTCCGTCAGAGATGACTTCTGTCGCAATAGGATAGATCGTCGCTTTTGTCTGGATGGTATTCAGGTCGCTCTTCGTTACAGGCTGCTGCGCTTCTTTTTTCATAACGGAAAGAGTTCCGTCCGTTTCAAAAATGGCGTAGTCCACATCGGAGGCAGAGAAAACATTTTTCTTTCTCAATAAAGCGAGTAAGGTATCCATGTTTAAACGAGCCTTTCGCAGCTCCTCTTCCATGACCTGTCCTTTTTTTATCAAAATGAATGGCTGGCCTTCAACTGCTTTACGAAATGCGGGGGATTTGACATCTAAGATGCTCATTATAACCGTGAAGGCCGTCCAAGCGGCTAAAGCGATTAGCCCATTTCTGATACTGATGGACGGATCAATAGCAAGGGAAGCCCCTAAAGTCCCGATGGAAATGGCCGATACGAAATTAAAAAAGGTCATTTGAGAAATTTCTTTTCTGCCCATGATTCTTGTTAAGGCAAGTAAGGTGATGAAGGCAATCGCAAGCCTGAGGATTAATTCTGTAATTGACATACTAAACTCCTTCTTCTTTTTGGTAAATATTGTGCCAACCTTTTCTTTTTTCATGTAATTAGGTCATAAGGAACGGGTCAAGGGGACAGGCACCGCGACCCATTTTCGTTCTAGGTTGTATATATCAGAAAAATCAGACTATAATAGTATTGATACGAAGCGAAGAAAAGGAGAACTGATATATGATTGATATTGTGGGTCAAATTATGCTGTATGTGGATAACCAGGAGGAATCGTTGAAGTTTTGGACGGAAAAGGCTGGGTTTACCTTGATTTCCGAAGAGGAAGGCGGACCAATGAAATGGTATGTGGTTGCTCCATCAAAGGACGCTCAGACAAGCATTGTTTTGCATAATAAAGAATTGGTAGCCAAGATGTCACCGGGAGTGAATTTGGAGACGCCGTCATTAATGTTTTTTACAAAGGACATTGAACGGCTGTATCAGGATTTTAAAGCAAAACAAATTACAGTCGGGGATATGGTTGAAATGCCAGGGGGCAGGGTATTCAACTTTGCCGATCATGAGGAAAATTACTTTGCTGTGATGGAGAAAAATTAGGACGCATGAAAAGGGTCAAAGGGACAGGCACCGTGGCCCAGTTGGTTAACTGGGTCGCGGTGCCTGTCCCCGCGACCCGTTTTACTTATGTGTTCTTTCGAATTCCTTACAAAATCGCTTTACCTCTTCCTTTTTAGATGAGATAAATAGTGGTTTTGAATAGCCTTCTGTTTGACCATTCTTTACGACAAGCTCAAAAACTCCTATCAGTGGGTATTCGGGATATGCAGGCATTGGTATACCGTATTGTTTGGCTGTCTCTGATGACATCGCCCCTGATGTTCCTATACAATCATAAACCCAGAGCTCATCCTCTAGATCCGTATATTTATCCGCTTGCTCGTCACTATCCTTATAACCTTTATAAATAATAATCAGATCAAACTGTGAATCGTGGCTGTTACGTTCTTCTTCTAATTGTTTCGTGTTACTTTTTCCAAAAAACCTGCTGAAAAAACCCATTGCCTCGTCTCCCTTCAAAGCTGCCTCATAGCTTAATCCGCTATGAAAATGATGAATTCCGTAAAAGTTTCTATCTTTCTATTTAATTTAACACTAATTGGGTCACAGGGACAGGCACCGAGACCCTGAGTCGAGGTGCCTGTGAACTACTAGAGAATTTTGATAATGCCCGGTACTCTTAATCTTCTCTCTTTATGAGCACTATCAACCCCCTATTTTCTCTTCTTAAGCTATAATCAATCTATGACTTTTGTTGTATTCAAATATCGTAACTATCAAGTTATGATATGAGGATGAAAAGTTAGGTGTTGGCAATTCTTTTTCCAGAAACATCTATTATTCTATCAAATAAGTATTGAAGAAAGAGGGAAGGTATTATCGTATGTCTTTTTTACCAGCTGGGTTTGATTATGATATGTTAATAAACTTAGGAATTTCGATTGGAATTCTCGTTTTATTTATTCTTTTTCGAAACCTATTTACCAAATATGTATTTCAGTTGATTGTTAAATTGGCTCGGAAAACACCAACGGAATTTTTAACAAAAATCTGCTTAAGTTTTGAACGTCCTTTAGGATGGGCGTTTATTATTGTTGGTTTGTATGTGGCGATGGATTATTTCCCATTCATTGAACAGCATAATGCGTTATTTTTAAAATTTCTGCGGTCGATGATTATAGTTTTAATTACATGGGGATTGTTTAATCTGTCATCTCCTACAACGGGGATCCTAATCAGTTTGAACGAAAAAATGAACAATAAGATCGATTTAATTCTGCTTCCGTTTATTTCGCGAACGATCCGCGTCATCTTAGTTGCCATCAGCATCAGTATTATCGGCCAGGAATTCGACTATGATGTGAACGGTTTGGTCGCCGGTCTTGGATTAGGAGGACTCGCGTTTGCGTTGGCGGCAAAGGAAGCGGTCGGGAATCTGATTGGCGGAATTGTTATTGTCACAGAAAAACCTTTTTCAATTGGTGATTGGATTTTAACACCAAGTGTTGAGGGGACAGTTGAGGATATTAACTTCAGAAGCACGAAAATACGAACGTTTAGCCAGGCACTCGTGACCGTTCCCAATTCTACTTTGGCAAACGAGCCGATTACCAACTGGAGCCGCATGGGCAAAAGGCGGATCACGTTCAACTTGCAACTAAACTATAAAACAACCAAAGAGCAAATTCAAAGAGTGGTTGCCCGGATCGAATTGATGCTGCGGAATAACGAGGAAGTTCATCCAGATACGATAATGGTCGCATTTGATCATTATAATGAGAGCAGCCTCGATATTCTGATTTATTTCTTTACCAATACGACCGTTTGGGCCGAGCACGTGAAAATCAAACATGATATCAACTTAGCAATCATGGGCATTTTAGAAGAGGAAGGCGTTGAAACAGCCTTTCCAAGCCGGACTATTTATGTCACACCACAAAACGATGAGTTATTGCAGACAATGGGGTCTGTGGATTAAAAAAAGAGATGGGGGGACAGACACCGTGAACCAAATGGGTCATGGTGCCTGTCCCCCCGTTCCTACTTTTTCGCTAAAAAATGAGTGATCACAACCGTTATGATGTTTGCTGCGTTGCAAATGGAAATCCCATAAATAAATAGATTCCAAACAATACCTCCACACCTTGACCGGTTACCGGGTCTGTTATTTCTATTATCCAGATAAAGCCGGCCACCATTTAACAGCTGCAGGGCGGTCATGATGATGACATTCCCGATTGATTTGAGCACGACTGTTTTGTTCGATTTCGTGATTTTTTTCTGTAAAAGAATACCGATGACACATGGCAGTACAAGAAAAATAATTGATAGTAATAGGCCTACTAGCAGGATCATAAGTCGCACAATATTTCCCCCTTCACATCAAAAAAATCAAGACTTCCAAATGTGGAGGTCTTGATTTTTTTGATTTGGTTTCAATTGCCCGCTTGGGATGTACTCTGAGCATTTTGTGTTTGATGTCAGTAGCCTTGACAATGCAACTGTCCCTTTGTGGTGCCTGACATCGAAAGAAGTGGGTCAGGGTGCCTGTCCCCGCGGTCCGCCGAAAAAAGGGTCAAGGTGCCTATCCCCATGACTCCGACTGTCCCCATGACCCGGCTTAGAATGACAGGAATCCTTTGCCTAGTTGTTTGAGCATTTCTTTTTTGCGGGTGTTTTGGTACATGTCTTTTTCCCATTTTTTCACTTGCATTGGTGTGTAGAAAGGTGGTGTGCCTTTACTGTATGACAGTGGCTCTTGGGCTAGTATTTCGCCTTCCTTGAGTCCTTTTGTGATTTGCTGGACGTTGTTTACGCGAAGGCCGGTTGTGACTTTTTGCTTTTGCACTTTGCCATTTTTGAGCATGTAGACCTGTTTGACTTTGCCATTTTTTTTGATGCTTTCATATGGAACTGTAAGGGCGTTCGCTACAGCCTTTTTGACTATTTTTACATCAACATGGGTACCATGGGCGAGGTCATCAACCTGTTTGTCGAGAACGACGGTAAACGGATACTTGCTCTCCTTTTTCACCTTCGGCTCGTCTTCAGGGAAGTGAGCAACCTCTTGGATGCTGCCTTTGTATGTTTTCCCGCTATTTGGTAGTGTGACGGTTACTTCCATTCCCGGCTCGATTTTGGATTGCTCTTTTTCCGTAAGCATCCCTTTAACCATGCTTTCCTTTGATACAATCGTGATAATCGGGTTAGTAAGATCCTGATTGATGCTCTTCACTACCCCGTTGATGTCGCTGATTTCCTCGAGCTGTGGCAGCTTTTTATCAATAGAAGCAATCTGCTCATCATATTTCTCGATTTCGCTCTCTAAGCGGCTGATTTCAACTTCAGTTTCGTATAGGTCGATTTCAACTGAATAATCATTTATTGTCAGCTCGTCGTCGAGCACTGATCGGGATGTGTCATAATCGATATCATTCAGGTCGTCCCATTTCTGCTCAAGAGCGTCGAGCTGGTTCTCAAGACTCTTACGTTCAGCCTCTAGCACTGCGATGGCGTCTTCATAGGATTCCGTTGAATAATAGAATAAGGTCTTTCCGGATTGGACCTCTTCGCCTTTTCTTACTAAAAAGCCTTCAAAACTGCCTTTTCGCTCATCATAATAGACCGGCTGCTCTTCAAGCGGCGCGGTAACGCCTTTCGTTTTCATCGTATCCTGAATGTTTTGCTCCTTGGCTGTCGTCCACTCTGGTACATAGAGAGAACGGGCAACCTTGCTGTTATCTTTATAAATAAAATATAAATTCGCGGCGACAAATAGAATACTTGCACCGATGATGATTTTGGACTTCCATTTCACGTGGACCACCTCCTATAACAATTTTTCAAGATCCATGACTTGTAAAAATACAGATATGACCAAAAGAATGAGATTGAAGCCGACCACGAATAAAGCAGTCTGCAGCCGTGAACGTTCTGATAGGACTTTGACATATTTGTATTGCAGGACCATGGCCCAAATGTTAAAGATGGTGATGCCGCCTAGAAATTGCAGGATGATGTTATGGGATGTAAGATATTGTCCAATAACGCCCAACGAAAATGGATTCGAGATGTCGGGCAATCCTATTAGGATCGTAAATGGCACTGTGATAATTTTGCCAATTAACAGAATCGTCAATACGTAGAATTGCATAGTGATGAATTTCTTCGACTCAATGTCTGACAAGGCCCAGAAAAAGAGCGAAGGTATGATGAGAATGATAATGGCTGCAAGCATGGACCAGATGATTTGTCCGCCTGCAAATAAAAGCTTGACTGCCTCGAACTCCGTGTTGGAGCGGGTATGTATCTCCTTTGACATGATTTCGTTACCGATACCGAAATAGGCCGAAAGTGCGGCTAATAGAAACGTTATCACTAATAGCAGGAGCGCTTTTGTCCAAAATCCTCCTACTTTTTCGGCTTTCACTAATTGCTGCGCTTCAACATGAGGCTCCCGTATCCCCCTGAAAAGCCGTATATGATACATGATCATTCATCCCCCATAAACTTTATCTAATATCTTATTTTACATGATTCGCGGGGCATCTACCACACTTTTGGTCGAATGATGGAGATGGAGGCGGTTACAATTTGGAAGGGGGTTTTAGAGAGAGAAAGCAGAGGTGTGTGCTGGAGGCAGGGGGACGGTTCTTTTGCTTCCGGAATTAGGGAAATTAGTAAAAGTGCGGATATGTGGTCTATAACCGCGGATATGTGATGAAAAAGCGCGGAAATTAGCCGTAATTCAGCTCCTCTATATGAAAATACGTATTTCGGATATGGAGTAGGATAGCTATATCCCACTTTAAAGTGGAAGCATGAGAACTGTCCCTCTGCTTCCTATTGAAGTGTGCACCAGGCTCGTACATTTGCTGCTTCGCACAATAAAAAAACAACGAACCCTTGATTCGAGATCAAGGATCCGTTGTTGAGCGCGCCTTAGAGGATTCGAACCTCTGACACACGGCTTAGAAGGCCGTTGCTCTATCCAGCTGAGCTAAAGGCGCATCTAAATATGTATGGCGGAGAAGGAGGGATTTGAACCCTCGCGCCGGTTACCCGACCTACACCCTTAGCAGGGGCGCCTCTTCAGCCACTTGAGTACTTCTCCATATGGCTCCGCAGGTAGGATTCGAACCTACGACCGATCGGTTAACAGCCGATAGCTCTACCACTGAGCTACTGCGGAATAATGCTTTATATACATAATCTGTCTAGCTTCGGCTCCTAGCTTTTCGGCCGCTTCGATCCGCTCCCGCAAATCCAAAACCAGGATTTGCATGATCGGCTCTCCACCGTCTCTCAAAACTGGGCAGTCGCCTACGCATTTCAATTAATGGTGGGCCTAAATGGACTCGAACCATCGACCTCACGCTTATCAGGCGTGCGCTCTAACCAGCTGAGCTATAGGCCCATTATTTTATGGAGCGGGTGATGGGAATCGAACCCACGACAACAGCTTGGAAGGCTGTAGTTTTACCACTAAACTACACCCGCATATATGGATAGTTATTTTCACTACCGTGAAAAAACTTTGGTGGAGGGGGACGGATTCGAACCGCCGAACCCAAGGGAGCGGATTTACAGTCCGCCGCGTTTAGCCACTTCGCTACCCCTCCATATGCTATTGAAAAATAAACTGGCGGTCCGGACGGGACTCGAACCCGCGACCTCCTGCGTGACAGGCAGGCATTCTAACCAGCTGAACTACCGGACCATATTGCGGGGACAGGATTTGAACCTGCGACCTTCGGGTTATGAGCCCGACGAGCTACCGGACTGCTCCACCCCGCGATAATAGAAAATATTGATTTGTACCATTTTTTTAAAATGGCGGAGGAAGAGGGATTCGAACCCCCGCGCGGTTTAACCCGCCTGTCGGTTTTCAAGACCGATCCCTTCAGCCGGACTTGGGTATTCCTCCATTACATTGGTGGAGCCTAGCGGGATCGAACCGCTGACCTCCTGCGTGCAAAGCAGGCGCTCTCCCAGCTGAGCTAAGGCCCCGTATTATAATTTTGTAAAAATGGTGCCGAGGACCGGAATCGAACCGGTACGGTAGTCACCTACCGCAGGATTTTAAGTCCTGTGCGTCTGCCAGTTCCGCCACCCCGGCAATAATAGAAGATTATTTTCACGAAGTGAAAAAATCATGGTGGAGGATGACGGGCTCGAACCGCCGACCCTCTGCTTGTAAGGCAGATGCTCTCCCAGCTGAGCTAATCCTCCACATTTCTTCTATACTATTATGGACTAAAAGTTCACATAATATTATTATGGTGACCCCTACGGGATTCGAACCCGTGTTACCGCCGTGAAAGGGCGGTGTCTTAACCGCTTGACCAAGGGGCCAATATCAGAATAGATAAAAATAATGCCCCTAATAGATTCTATAAGGGGCTTATGCCCGGCAACGTCCTACTCTCACAGGGGCAAGGCCCCAACTACCATCGGCGCTAAAGAGCTTAACTTCCGTGTTCGGGATGGGAACGGGTGTGACCTCTTTGCTATAGTTACCAGACTAATGTCTGTAAAGGTTTATTCCTTCAAAACTAGATAATTGACAAGTTCATTGAAAGTATGGTTAAGTCCTCGACCGATTAGTATTTGTCAGCTGCACGTGTCACCACGCTTCCACCTCAAACCTATCAACCTGATCATCTTTCAGGGGTCTTACTAGCTTGACGCTATGGGAAATCTCATCTCGAGGGGGCTTCATGCTTAGATGCTTTCAGCACTTATCCCTTCCGCACATAGCTACCCAGCGATGCTCTTGGCAGAACAACTGGTACACCAGCGGTGCGTCCATCCCGGTCCTCTCGTACTAAGGACAGCTCCTCTCAAATTTCCTACGCCCACGACGGATAGGGACCGAACTGTCTCACGACGTTCTGAACCCAGCTCGCGTACCGCTTTAATGGGCGAACAGCCCAA
>NZ_CP137640.1:5917500-6231504 GCF_036670025.1 Niallia oryzisoli
ACAGTAATTAATCGCTTCTTTTCTGCTTTTCACTGGTGCTTCTCCTCGAATTGATTATATGCTCAACATTTTTAACTGTATTTTGAAATATATTGTAAAGGATTGCCCTTTACGATTTAAAAACCATAATTTTTAATCTTACCATTAAAATAGACTGAAATATGAATAGAACACTATGAATCAGGCAAGAATGATATTGTATTCCCCAATTTGTTGAAAGAGCATCTACTTCTTAGCAGATGCTCTCTTTTTTTTGATAATAAGGTAAATCATTTTCCATTAGTTTCTCCCATCTCTGAAAGCTTACTCTTCCTTCTTCCATAGAAATAATAAAGAACCATTCCTATCAACATCCAAATGATAAATCGAATCCAGGTAATCGAAGGCAAACTGATGATGAGATAGATTGAAAAGCAAATCCCTATAATCGGGACAACAGGAACAAATGGAGTTCTAAATCTCCGCTCTAAATCGGGCCGTTTTTTCCGTAATACGATTATGGAGGAACAAATTAAGATAAAGGCAGAAAGGGTGCCGATATTCACTAGTTCTGCTACCTCATTAATCGGAGTTAATCCTGCGACAATAGCAGCAATCACACCGATTAATATGGTGGGGCGATATGGAGTTTTATAGGTTGAATGAACTTTTGCAAACCACTTTGGCAACAAACCATCGCGGCTCATGGAGAACCAGATGCGCGAACAGGCTAGCATAAAGGAAAATAGAACAGATAGGATTCCGGTAATGGCTGCTACTGAAATGATAACGGTGATCCAATTTAATCCGACATTGGCAAACGCCTTGGCTATCGGGGCGGCATTATTCAAGGTATCGTAATGAGCCATGCCCGTAATAACAAGGGACATGCCGACATACAGACAGAGGGCAATGGTTAACGACAATATAACTGCTTTCGGTAAATCACGCTGTGGATTTTTCGATTCCTCCGCTGCTGTTGTCAAAGTATCGTATCCAAAGACAGCAAAGAACACTAAAGCAGCACCACCCATCACACCATGAAAGCCAAACGGCATAAACGGGTTCCAGTTAGCTGGCTCAACAAAGAAACTTCCAATTGCAATGACAACTAGTACGATGGCTAATTTTATCAGAACCATTACATTATTAAATCTTGCTCCCCATTTAATGCCTGTTGTAAGGAGACCCGCGATCCCTAAACTGATGAACATCGAAATTAGGTCCATTTTATGGCCTTCCCCTGTTCCGGGAGCACCCTGTGCCCATACAGGGAGATGGATACCTATCTGTGCCAGAATCTCCTGCATATATCCTGACCAGCCAATCGCAACTACCGCAATAACTAAGGTGTACTCCATCAGTAGATCCCATCCAATCAGCCATGCCGCCCCTTCCCCTAAGACAGCATAACTGTAGGTATAGGCACTGCCTGCCACAGGGATTAACCCGGCAAACTCCGCATAGCATAAAGCGGCTGCTGCACTCGCAAGGCCTGCAATAATGAACGATAGAATCACAGCTGGTCCCGCATGCTCAGCTGCTGCCACCCCTGTTAGAACAAATATTCCTACACCAATAATACCACCTAAACCGATAGCGGTTAGCTGCCATAATCCCAGAACCCGTTGAAACTCCGATTTTCCAGTACCTTCTTCCTGCAATCGATCAATGGACTTTTTTCTAAAAAAACTATTCATTTGTTTTCCTCCTTTATCTCCCCAGTGGAAATTCAAAGAGGGGTTTTGGGTTTTTTAACAATTATGTTTTTTTAGACGAGGATATACAAAAATCCATCAACGATAACAGTACTGTAAAATTCATGTAAATTTTAAATTATATTTTTCTATTATGTAACACTTTTATCATAATGATTTTCATAATCATTGGATATTATCGCTTTCTAACAGGGAAGGACTTACATATGTTTATATATTCAGGAATGTTACAAACTGTCTTTTTATGTTTTTCCTAACATTCTTTATCTTTCGTATACATGATGAAGGACATTTTTATGTTCTGATTTGAACTTTGTCTTTTAAAACTTCCATAAGCCTTTGCCCCAACACCGTTCAGGAATTTTGTCCTTTAGAATTCTTTTATAAGACATTTTTTTGGAAAGACCTTTTTATTTGGGATTTTAGAACTCTTCTATGGGACTTTTTCTATGCTTGGCCTCTTCAGTTTGGCCTTGAAGAACTTTCTATGAGCCATTTCTACACCAAATCCAAACTCTCCATCGACAAGAATTCATCATGGAGACAAAATAAATCGGACGGACTTCATGGACGTTGTCCCTCATGGTAATCAAGTAATGACGATGGAATTTTGTCATGGATAAACACCTCTTTGATGGTTGATCCCCAGCTGTATTTATCGTAAAAACTAAACTTTATTGCATAAATATAAAAAAACTAACCCTATAGTAAGAGTTAGTTTTTCGTTTTACGCGCCTTAGAGGATTCGAACCTCTGACACACGGCTTAGAAGGCCGTTGCTCTATCCAGCTGAGCTAAAGGCGCATATATATTTTTATGTATATGAGTTTCGAAGATAAAATTTACTTATAACCAAGTGTTGATAGCTTATTTTTCACAAAAAAAAAATGGCTCCGCAGGTAGGATTCGAACCTACGACCGATCGGTTAACAGCCGATAGCTCTACCACTGAGCTACTGCGGAATCATGCTAATTCTGTCTAGCTTCGGCTCCTTGCTTTTCGACCGCTTCGATCCGCTCCCGCAAATCCAAAACCGGGATTTGCATGATCGGCTCTCCACCGTCTCTCAAAGCAGGGAAGTCACCTACGCATTTCATATAAAAGTGGGCCTAAATGGACTCGAACCATCGACCTCACGCTTATCAGGCGTGCGCTCTAACCAGCTGAGCTATAGGCCCATATTTTATGGAGCGGGTGATGGGAATCGAACCCACGACAACAGCTTGGAAGGCTGTAGTTTTACCACTAAACTACACCCGCAAAGGAACTGGGCTAGCTGGATTCGAACCAACGAATGACGGAGTCAAAGTCCGTTGCCTTACCGCTTGGCTATAGCCCAAAACAAATGGGGCGGCTGATGGGAATCGAACCCACGAATGTCGGAACCACAATCCGATGCGTTAACCACTTCGCCACAGCCGCCATTATGGTGGCTCAGGACGGAATCGAACCGCCGACACATGGATTTTCAGTCCATTGCTCTACCGACTGAGCTACTGAGCCTTATTAAAAATAACTGGCGGTCCGGACGGGACTCGAACCCGCGACCTCCTGCGTGACAGGCAGGCATTCTAACCAGCTGAACTACCGGACCAGATTGCGGGGACAGGATTTGAACCTGCGACCTTCGGGTTATGAGCCCGACGAGCTACCGGACTGCTCCACCCCGCGATAATAGAAAATATTGATTTGTACCATTTTTTTAAAATGGCGGAGGAAGAGGGATTCGAACCCCCGCGCGGTTTAACCCGCCTGTCGGTTTTCAAGACCGATCCCTTCAGCCGGACTTGGGTATTCCTCCATTGATCGCTTTATATTAGTAGCGGCAGAGGGGATCGAACCCCCGACCTTACGGGTATGAACCGTACGCTCTAGCCAGCTGAGCTACGCCGCCATCATATTAAGCGTTTACTTTTTTATTTAAAAAAATGGTGGAGCCTAGCGGGATCGAACCGCTGACCTCCTGCGTGCAAAGCAGGCGCTCTCCCAGCTGAGCTAAGGCCCCATTTTGAATGGTCGGGAAGACAGGATTCGAACCTGCGACCCCTTGGTCCCAAACCAAGTGCTCTACCAAGCTGAGCTACTTCCCGGTTTAGATTGATTAGCATTTGTAAAAATGGCGCGCCCGAAAGGAGTCGAACCCATAACCTTCTGATCCGTAGTCAGACGCTCTATCCAATTGAGCTACGGGCGCTTTTTATAAAATTGGAGCGGAAGACGGGATTCGAACCCGCGACCCCCACCTTGGCAAGGTGGTGTTCTACCACTGAACTACTTCCGCATTAGTATAATGCAAAGTGTTTTCATTATAGCTAGTGGTCTTGTGCTCCAAAAGCCTTTGACTTTTGTTGCAGATTGAGCCTCTTCGAGGCGGTCAATCTTCTACCACTGAACTACTTCCGCAAATTAATGCGGGTGAAGGGAGTCGAACCCCCACGCCTTGCGGCGCTAGATCCTAAGTCTAGTGCGTCTGCCAATTCCGCCACACCCGCATATGGAAAGTTATTTTGCTAAACAAAAAACTTTGGTGAGCCATGAAGGACTCGAACCTTCGACCCTCTGATTAAAAGTCAGATGCTCTACCGACTGAGCTAATGGCTCAAACATAATGTACTTTGCTATACTAGCTAGTGATCTTGTGCGCCAAAAGCCTTTGGCTTTTGTTGCAGTCGCAGTCTCTTCGAGACGGTGCGACGCTCTACCGACTGAGCTAATGGCTCGAATAAAACTCTAAATTTTGCTAGTAGATTGAGCCTCTTCGAAGCAGTCAATCGTGGTGCCGGCCAGAGGACTTGAACCCCCAACCTACTGATTACAAGTCAGTTGCTCTACCAATTGAGCTAGGCCGGCAAATATTGAAGATTATTTTCATTTCGTGAAAAAATCATGGTGGAGGATGACGGGCTCGAACCGCCGACCCTCTGCTTGTAAGGCAGATGCTCTCCCAGCTGAGCTAATCCTCCACATTTCTTCTATTATTATGGACTAAATCATCGCATAATATTAAAAATGGTGACCCCTACGGGATTCGAACCCGTGTTACCGCCGTGAAAGGGCGGTGTCTTAACCGCTTGACCAAGGGGCCAAAATTAGATTAGAGAATAATAATACCCCTAATAGATTCTAAAAGGGGTCTAGCCTGGCAACGTCCTACTCTCACAGGGGCAAGGCCCCAACTACCATCGGCGCTGAGAAGCTTAACTTCCGTGTTCGGGATGGGAACGGGTGTGACCTTCTCGCCATTGTTACCAGACTATTTTGTTGAAGGATTGTTCCCTCAAAACTAGATAATTGACAAGTTCATTCATTGAATTGTGGTTAAGTCCTCGACCGATTAGTATTTGTCAGCTCCACGTGTCACCACGCTTCCACCCCAAACCTATCAACCTGATCATCTTTCAGGGGTCTTACTAGCTTGACGCTATGGGAAATCTCATCTCGAGGGGGCTTCATGCTTAGATGCTTTCAGCACTTATCCCTTCCGCACATAGCTACCCAGCGATGCTCTTGGCAGAACAACTGGTACACCAGCGGTGCGTCCATCCCGGTCCTCTCGTACTAAGGACAGCTCCTCTCAAATTTCCTACGCCCACGACGGATAGGGACCGAACTGTCTCACGACGTTCTGAACCCAGCTCGCGTACCGCTTTAATGGGCGAACAGCCCAACCCTTGGGACCGACTACAGCCCCAGGATGCGATGAGCCGACATCGAGGTGCCAAACCTCCCCGTCGATGTGGACTCTTGGGGGAGATAAGCCTGTTATCCCCGGGGTAGCTTTTATCCGTTGAGCGATGGCCCTTCCATGCGGAACCACCGGATCACTAAGCCCGACTTTCGTCCCTGCTCGACTTGTAGGTCTCGCAGTCAAGCTCCCTTGTGCCTTTACACTCTACGAATGATTTCCAACCATTCTGAGGGAACCTTTGGGCGCCTCCGTTACTTTTTAGGAGGCGACCGCCCCAGTCAAACTGCCCACCTGACACTGTCTCCCACCCCGATCAGGGGTGCGGGTTAGAATGTCAATACAGCCAGGGTAGTATCCCACCGACGCCTCCACCGAAGCTGGCGCTCCGGCTTCTTAGGCTCCTACCTATCCTGTACAAGCTGTACCAAAATTCAATATCAGGCTACAGTAAAGCTCCACGGGGTCTTTCCGTCCTGTCGCGGGTAACCTGCATCTTCACAGGTACTATAATTTCACCGAGTCTCTCGTTGAGACAGTGCCCAGATCGTTACGCCTTTCGTGCGGGTCGGAACTTACCCGACAAGGAATTTCGCTACCTTAGGACCGTTATAGTTACGGCCGCCGTTTACTGGGGCTTCAATTCAAAGCTTCGCTTACGCTAACCTCTCCTCTTAACCTTCCAGCACCGGGCAGGCGTCAGCCCCTATACTTCGCCTTGCGGCTTCGCAGAGACCTGTGTTTTTGCTAAACAGTCGCCTGGGCCTATTCACTGCGGCTTTTCAGGGCTATTCACCCTAAAAAGCACCCCTTCTCCCGAAGTTACGGGGTCATTTTGCCGAGTTCCTTAACGAGAGTTCTCTCGCTCACCTTAGGATTCTCTCCTCGCCTACCTGTGTCGGTTTGCGGTACGGGCACCTAATCCTCACTAGAGGCTTTTCTTGGCAGTGTGGAATCAGGAACTTCGGTACTATATTTCCCTCGCCATCACAGCTCAGCCTTCACGCCAACGGGATTTTCCTCGCTGGCAGCCTAACTGCTTGGACGCGCTAATCCAGCAGCGCGCTTACCCTATCCTCCTGCGTCCCCCCATCGTTCAAACGGATTTTGGTGGTACAGGAATATCAACCTGTTGTCCATCGCCTACGCTTTTCAGCCTCGGCTTAGGTCCCGACTAACCCTGAGCGGACGAGCCTTCCTCAGGAAACCTTAGGCATTCGGTGGATGGGATTCTCACCCATCTTTCGCTACTCATACCGGCATTCTCACTTCTAAGCGCTCCACCAGTCCTTCCGATCTGGCTTCAACGCCCTTAGAACGCTCTCCTACCGCGGACATCGTAAGATGTCCACCCACAGCTTCGGTGATACGTTTAGCCCCGGTACATTTTCGGCGCGGAGTCACTCGACCAGTGAGCTATTACGCACTCTTTAAATGGTGGCTGCTTCTAAGCCAACATCCTGGTTGTCTAAGCAACTCCACATCCTTTTCCACTTAACGTATACTTTGGGACCTTAGCTGGTGGTCTGGGCTGTTTCCCTTTTGACTACGGATCTTATCACTCGCAGTCTGACTCCCATGGATAAATCTTTGGCATTCGGAGTTTGTCTGAATTCGGTAACCCGATGGGGGCCCCTAGTCCAAACAGTGCTCTACCTCCAAGATTCTTACAACATGAGGCTAGCCCTAAAGCTATTTCGGAGAGAACCAGCTATCTCCAAGTTCGATTGGAATTTCTCCGCTACCCACACCTCATCCCCGCACTTTTCAACGTGCGTGGGTTCGGTCCTCCATCCAGTGTTACCTGGACTTCAACCTGGACATGGGTAGATCACCTGGTTTCGGGTCTACGACCACATACTAAACGCCCTATTCAGACTCGCTTTCGCTGCGGCTCCGTCTATTCAACTTAACCTTGCATGTAATCGTAACTCGCCGGTTCATTCTACAAAAGGCACGCCATTACCCGTAAAAGGGCTTTGACTACTTGTAGGCACACGGTTTCAGGATCTCTTTCACTCCCCTTCCGGGGTGCTTTTCACCTTTCCCTCACGGTACTGGTTCACTATCGGTCACTAGGGAGTATTTAGCCTTGGGAGATGGTCCTCCCTGCTTCCGACGGGATTTCACGTGTCCCGCCGTACTCAGGATCCACTCAGGAGGGAACGAAGTTTCAACTACAGGGTTTTTACCTTCTATGACCGGCCTTTCCAGACCTGTTCGTCTACCCCGTTCCTTTGTAACTCCATGTAGAGTGTCCTACAACCCCAAGAGGCAAGCCTCTTGGTTTGGGCTGTTCCCGTTTCGCTCGCCGCTACTCAGGGAATCGCGTTTGCTTTCTCTTCCTCCGGGTACTTAGATGTTTCAGTTCCCCGGGTCTGCCTTCAATATCCTATGTATTCAGATAAAGATAACATCCCATTACGGATGCTGGGTTTCCCCATTCGGAAATCTCCGGATCAAAGCTTACTTACAGCTCCCCGAAGCATATCGGTGTTAGTCCCGTCCTTCATCGGCTCCTAGTGCCAAGGCATTCACCGTGCGCCCTTTCTAACTTAACCTAAGTTAAAAATTAAATTTAAAAAGAACTTTATTTCAATGATGTCTTGTCATTATATTATCTAGTTTTCAAGGAACAAGGCTACTTACTTCATTCACATCATGAATGACTTTGTAGCGTTACTTCATGCTGCCTTGCGACGAGCTGAGGAGTTACTTCTCCGAAATACTGCGGCGCAGGAGCAATGCTTTTTTTGAGAGATTATTCTCTCAAAACTAAACAAAGTCAGAATACGTCAACTTATTTTAGAATCCCATACGGGATTTTCCGTTATATCCTTAGAAAGGAGGTGATCCAGCCGCACCTTCCGATACGGCTACCTTGTTACGACTTCACCCCAATCATCTGTCCCACCTTAGGCGGCTGGCTCCTTACGGTTACCCCACCGACTTCGGGTGTTACAAACTCTCGTGGTGTGACGGGCGGTGTGTACAAGACCCGGGAACGTATTCACCGCGGCATGCTGATCCGCGATTACTAGCGATTCCAGCTTCATGCAGGCGAGTTGCAGCCTGCAATCCGAACTGAGAATGGTTTTATGGGATTCGCTCGACTTCACAGTTTTGCAGCCCTTTGTACCATCCATTGTAGCACGTGTGTAGCCCAGGTCATAAGGGGCATGATGATTTGACGTCATCCCCACCTTCCTCCGGTTTGTCACCGGCAGTCACCTTAGAGTGCCCAACTGAATGCTGGCAACTAAGATCAAGGGTTGCGCTCGTTGCGGGACTTAACCCAACATCTCACGACACGAGCTGACGACAACCATGCACCACCTGTCACTCTGTCCCCCGAAGGGGAACGTCCTATCTCTAGGATTGTCAGAGGATGTCAAGACCTGGTAAGGTTCTTCGCGTTGCTTCGAATTAAACCACATGCTCCACCGCTTGTGCGGGTCCCCGTCAATTCCTTTGAGTTTCAGCCTTGCGGCCGTACTCCCCAGGCGGAGTGCTTAATGCGTTTGCTGCAGCACTAAAGGGCGGAAACCCTCTAACACTTAGCACTCATCGTTTACGGCGTGGACTACCAGGGTATCTAATCCTGTTTGCTCCCCACGCTTTCGCGCCTCAGCGTCAGTTACAGACCAAAGAGTCGCCTTCGCCACTGGTGTTCCTCCACATCTCTACGCATTTCACCGCTACACGTGGAATTCCACTCTTCTCTTCTGCACTCAAGTTCCCCAGTTTCCAATGACCCTCCACGGTTGAGCCGTGGGCTTTCACATCAGACTTAAGGAACCGCCTGCGCGCGCTTTACGCCCAATAATTCCGGACAACGCTTGCCACCTACGTATTACCGCGGCTGCTGGCACGTAGTTAGCCGTGGCTTTCTGGTTAGGTACCGTCAAGGTACGAGCAGTTACTCTCGTACTTGTTCTTCCCTAACAACAGAGTTTTACGATCCGAAAACCTTCATCACTCACGCGGCGTTGCTCCGTCAGACTTTCGTCCATTGCGGAAGATTCCCTACTGCTGCCTCCCGTAGGAGTCTGGGCCGTGTCTCAGTCCCAGTGTGGCCGATCACCCTCTCAGGTCGGCTACGCATCGTCGCCTTGGTGAGCCGTTACCTCACCAACTAGCTAATGCGCCGCGGGCCCATCTGTTAGTGACAGCCGAAGCCGCCTTTCAGCTTTCCTACATGAGTAGGAAAGAATTATCCGGTATTAGCTCCGGTTTCCCGAAGTTATCCCAGTCTTACAGGCAGGTTGCCCACGTGTTACTCACCCGTCCGCCGCTAACTTTTGGGAGCAAGCTCCCAAAAGTTCGCTCGACTTGCATGTATTAGGCACGCCGCCAGCGTTCGTCCTGAGCCAGGATCAAACTCTCCAATAAAGTGTTTGAATAGCTCATAAGTTTTGTTGCCATAAGGCAACTAGAATTAACGTTGACGTTTCTGCTTTGTTTAGTTTTCAAAGAACAATCAGTTATCATCGCCTCATTAGCGACAAAAAATAATATAACATTTCACTATGTCAAAGTCAACAACTTTTTCGTTTTTTGTGAAAGTCGTTGTTTCAGCGACGTTTATTAATATAACAACTCCAACGAAGGAAGTCAACTTCCTTTTAAAAGTTTTTTATTTCCTACACATTCTCATTAATTCGAGAATGTTGTTCTTCACACTCTTTTTAATAGA
The DNA here is from genome assembly GCF_036670025.1 of Niallia oryzisoli. Classification (NCBI taxonomy): domain Bacteria; kingdom Bacillati; phylum Bacillota; class Bacilli; order Caryophanales; family Bacillaceae; genus Niallia; species Niallia oryzisoli. The sequence continues at coordinate 5,927,580 of NZ_CP137640.1, forward strand.
ACTAATAGAAGTGACGAAAACACATAGTATCATGATATGTTTTTTGAATCAACTTCCTTTTTCTTTTTATAAAAAAGCACTAATGTATAACTTTGATAACTCAAGGCAAAAAAACACCCTATTAATACAGAAGGGTGTTTGATGAATTACTAAACTTAACTTATATTTAATTTAAGATACTCCGAATAAACGAAGATTAAAGGATAAGACTCGAAAATACAATTGTTTTTTATCAGTTTCCCCCATGATATTTAATCGACTTTCGATACAGTAATTTTCCCATTAAGCGTAGTTAGCGTTATCTGGTTTTCGCCTTTTCCAAACACCGATGCACTTTTTAAATCATCAAAAATATCAACAGCTCCATGAGTAGCATCCGCATTAATGATGGCATTTGTCGGCTCTTTTTCGGTTACAATATCAATCGCGCCATTCTTACTTTCCAAATCAATGTTACGATCTAAATGATTGGTCTTAAGAGTGATTAATCCATTCATAACCTCCCCTGAAATATCACCCTCTATATCTTCAAGGAATATTTCCCCGTTATCTGATTCAACTATAACCTTAGATGTTTCTAAACGATTTAAATCAACGGTTCCATTGATTGTATTTACCGCTGCCTCTTTAATCTCTAATCCTTCTGCATATACATTTCCATTGGCAAGTTCAACCTGCAAATTGTCGTATAATTTTTCAGGAACATATACTTTTATACTAAGTGCAGAATTAGAGAAATCAAAGTTATAATATTTAAGCTGTTTTTCATTTAAACTCACATATAGTGTCTTCCCCTGTACATCTGCCTCAAAGTCATATTCTTTATTTTTTTGAGATCCCCCTGTCAGTGTCACTCTTGTTTGCGAATGGTTAACAGGGATCATTTCTACTTCTGCATTGTCCGCCTTTATATTAAATCCTGTAATACTTTCATTGTTAAAAACTCTTTCTTCTTTAATAGATGCATTTTGATTTTTTGTATGAAAGGTTAAAAGACTCCCGGTAATGCCAACCAATAAAAGAAATAAGGCAACAATCGATATTTTTTTCATATTAGGCATGTTTTAAGCCACCTTTCACAAGTCTTACATTATACTTTAAATAACGGACAAATCCATTTGTAAGAGAGCGGGTAGCGAAGAACATCCCGATTGCAATAAATAAACCAAGACCAGCAAGGGCGATAGAAAAGAACAAATCAAAAAATTCAAAAATCTGCGGATATACAGCCACATTGATTAATACCAATAACGGAGCGGCGACAAATGTAATTCCAATAATCCAACCAGCAATGATGATTCCTGCTAAAGCAACAAAAGGTCCCAGCACGATGATCAGGTTAAAAAAGCCTAAGCCAATGACAGCCCATACCGCTCGAAATATATTTCCCGTTGTTACCTTGTCCTCGACCATTTCGACACGATAGTTGGCCACTAGCTCTTTTGCAATTTGCTGAGGAGAACCAAGAGAAGCAGAGATTTCTTCTTCGGTCTTCCCTTCCTCTAATCCAATATCAAAGTGCTCTTGAAAATCTTGTAAAATATCCTGTCTTTCATCTGATGGAATTTTCTTCAAAGATGCCTTTAATTCTGCTAAAAATTCATTTTTAGTCATTATTTACACCTTCTTTTATTAATTGATTGACTCCGTTTGTGAACTCTCTCCATTCCTGAAGCAAGTCGTTAAGATAAGTCCTTCCGCTGTCCGTCAACCGATAATACTTCCTTGGCGGTCCTTCGGTCGATTCCTTTAAATAGGTTGCAAAGTATCCTTCTTTTGTCAGTCGTCTTAGCAGCGGATAAACTGATCCTTCAGATATATCAATCTGTTCGGATATCTTTTGAACCAGTTCATACCCATAACGTTCCTGCTTATCCAATAGAACGAGAACACATAATTCCAATACACCCTTTTTAAATTGTACGTTCACTCGAGCTACACCCCATTTCTGAACAACTACTACTGTTTAATATACAGTACTGGATTTTATAAGTATCTGTGATGAATATATCAAACGGTACTGTTTAATGCAAGGTACTAAACGATATTCTTTACAATTATTTTACATTCAGGAACTTTCACTAAAAGTAATAATCTTGCTTGTTTAAAGGATTGTATCCGGGGTTTGAATTAAACGCATATATATTTTAAAGAGTACAAGGGATGTAAAAGAACAGGTCCCCTGCCTTTACCATGTATTTTGGGGCTATTGAAGGATTATGTTCATAGCTATATAGTTCTATGTCTCGATATCCATTACTATTTGAATATAGTACTTAAGATTCGTTATTCTTCATCTGTGATGTATGTTACTGTTAATTTCACGAATACCCTTAAAATTTAAATTAGGACAAATATTTCGAAGGGTGTGGATATAATGCAAAAAAGAGTTGTCTTTAATGATGAAATTTATACTATTATTTATGATTATGGAAATGGATGTATAGAGATCAGAAAGGAAAGTTCAAAGTACTCTTATCGCTATGTTGAGTTAGTAAAAAAAGAACAGGTGCGTTTATTAACACAAGATATTTAACGTTATCCAGGCATTACAACACCATAAATACATTTCATCTTATCTTAGATGCGCTGTTCCTTGTACTACAAGTCTTTTCCCACAATGTTTACAAGACAGAAGAGCAGTTATCTCAATAGTTATCTATATCTCTAAGTCCAAGGAACAGACTTATTATTCATCTTTTTGCTTTACTTTACGAATGACACTTTAACTAGAAACGATTCATGTACATTAGATACTTTTATTTGTTCACTTCGCTTAATTCCCCGTTAACATGTACAGTAATAACTTCGTTAGACGAGCCCCCTTTCAGACATAGACCACCTAAAACACGACATTTCTTTTTACCGCTACAACATACATTTCTTCTATAAAACCCGATATTAAGGAATCTCCATTACAAGTCGGAAGCACAAGAACCGTCCCCTTGCTTCCTTTTACAAAAGCTCCTGAGTAATTATAGCTGGTATTTATCTAAAAGTTGGATAAAAAACATCCTTAATAAGGAATATAATTATTTACTTGTTGCAAAATATTGGTTAATACCTTAGAGGAATGGTGTTATGTATATTTTAATAAATACTCTATATTTGATAGTAGGTTATATATGGGGAGATTGGCGGAACTGGAAAAGGTATTATTCAACCATTCTTTTCTTTACCATTGGAGATTTTTTATATAACTTTTTGCTTTATAAAAAGTCAATGTGGGTATTTCATGACTTAATCCTCCCTAACCACACAATGATTACAATTTTAGCAATGGTTGTTTCATACTCGGCAACAGCATTAATATACTTAGGGAGGTTTCCTCAAGGTTGGATTAAACGTACCTTTTGGTTTTTGCTATGGACAGTAATCTATCTATCGTTCGAGTACATAAACAGCCGATTTGGTTTTATCACCTATCACAACGGTTGGAATTTCGGGTGGTCAGTTTTATTTACGTGCATGATTTTCTTCATTCTACCTGTTCACCAAAAATGGCCTCTATTCGCTTGGTTAATATCTATTGCTTTTATTATCACTTTATTAAATATTTTTGATGTGAAAATTAGTGATATGAAATAGAGGATTGTTTCGAAGTGCTCATTTATTTTTTAAAAGAACTGCTACGAATAAGAATAATTACTTCTATAAGTGATTTACTATTTATAAATTGATTAGGATGGATCCTTTTTAGGCAGCAGATTAGGAAGCACGAGAACCGTCCCTCCTCTTTCTTTTTCCAGAAAAAGTAAAAATACGGATTAGAAGCGCGGATATGTGTTTTAAAACCGCGGATTTATGCTTGAAAAACACGGATATGATGCAAAAAACCGCGGAAATAATTTTACACCAGTATTGAAGAGGCTTGAGACCTTACTTCTATGAAACGAAATCCCGCTTGATCCGTCGCTTTTGATTAATTACTCTTTCTGGTGGCAACTGCCTGGTTAGATTTTTCGATTCCCACTAGAAAATCCCTTTATCTACCTACAACCTCAACTTATTTACCACTTAACCTCCACTGATGTTGAGCTTTTCCAAAAAGTAAGCACGAGAACGTCCCTCTGCTTCTGCATGAGAACCACCCAGCTGCTTCCGCAAGAGTACGGGCCATTTGCTTCCACATAAGAAACCAACCTCTCTGCTACCGGAAAAGAACGAGCCCCTTGTTTCTTCGGGAATTTACTATGGCTGTGAAAGAAAGGTATAATAGAAGATATGTTTTGATTCGGGGGGATTTTGTGAGTCAGATTCCAGAGAGTTTTATTGAGCCGTTGCAGTGGTTTTCGGATGAATTGAAGGGCTCGCTGAATACGGAGTCGTCTGTTGATGAGGCGGTTGTGCATAAGGGCTTTATTTTGTTCCGCCAGAATAGTGTGTCGCAGTTGAAGCTGGAGCAGGATGCGGTGCTTGGGACAGTGCAGGATGTGATACCGGCGAAGGTGCGGCTGGATTTGAACCTCCCCACATTGAGTGAGTGTTCGTGTCCCACTGAAGGGTTTTGCCGTCATCAGATGGCGGTGTTTTTTAAGATATTATCACATGGCGGCGGGAGTGTATCGACTTGGGTCGATGAATGGCGGAAGCCGCTGCGCGAGAAGAAGGAAGCGAAGACGTTTGGACTTGACCGGGCCAAGGATTTGCTTAAGACAGCCGGTTATATGAAGCCGGATTACAATACTTGGACGAATGCGTTTCGTGAAAGCTTTGATCAGATCGTTGGGAGCGGGAATCCGAAGCCGTACCTCGTGAATGAGCTGTTCGGTGTCTATACCCGCCGCTTGAAAGCGGGAGCTCCGTTTAAGCAGGAGTGGAAAAATCTCTATATGCTGATTGGCTCGGTGATTTCGTTTGAAAAATTGCTCGAGCTCAGCATTAACCTTGAACATGATGAGGCTGCGGTGGACCGGTATTACCGTCATCTTTTTCAAAATATCCTTGATGATATTGAGGATTTATCCAATCGACTTTCCGTACAGTCGATGCCGTTTGCGTTTGATGAGTTTATTGAACAGCTGAAGGATGATACGCTGCCCCTCCTCTTGACCGATTTTCCGATTGAATTTGACCGTGTTCATTTGTTCCGCCTGCTGTGGAGTGATCTTTTTAAGAAGAAGGAATGGCGCGAGGATGTGAAGGCACAGCTTGCGGCCGTAAAGGATAAGAGTCTGCCGGTGAGGGCCGGGCTCGCCCATTTGCATATTCTCCGGCGAGAGGATGATGAGGCGCTTGCGCTCATCCATCCATTAGACGAGGAAATTACGCCATATCTCTTTTACTGGCTGGAGCAGTTGGAGACAAAGCGGATGGAGCCGTTTGTTGTCGAATTTGTCGGCCGTATAAAGGATTATTTGAGCTGGCAGAATGATTATTATGCCTGCCGCCAATTTATGAGGATGGCGTCCCAGACAATAACGCCGTATTGTGTCGAGGCCAATCGTCTCGATCTCTACGAGAAGGCGTTAGTGCAGATGCTGCCGTACAGCTTCCACGACTATGAGCATTATCTTTTTGAAAAAAAAGAGTACGAAAAATGGATGGAGCTGCAGACATATGTCGGGTTTAATTTCGAGAATGTGTCAAAGGAGCGGATTAAGACACTGACAGCTGAGAGTGCGCCGATTCTGCTCCCGCTCTATCATCAGGCGATTCAGGCGGATATTGATGGGAAAAATCGGGATGCGTACAAGGCTGCGGTGCGAAAGCTGAAAAAGCTGCGCACGATTTATAAAAAAATGAAGCGCATTGACGACTGGAACTTGTATTTAGAACTGCTGCTTGTCCGCACAAAACGGCTGCGTGCGTTCCAGGAAGAATGTAAAAGGGGAAAGTTGATCGATGCTTAAATCTAGATATATCAAGATCTTTGTAGAGGATTTGGATGAGGACCGTTATTTTATTTATGCGACGGACGGGAATGAGCAGTTTTACTCCCCTTCTGTGTGGCAGTATCTGCTGTTTAACTACCATCAGGAGTCGTTTTTCGGGACGATGCTCGAAACGGAAACGTTTGATGGGATTGAAGGATTTGTGTTGAACGGCTGGCAGCTGGCGACCCTGTTTGCGAGCGAGCAGTTTAACCGCATGATTGAGTGGGATTGGGATGAGACTGCCGAGTTGTGCCTTTCCACTGCCCATACGGTGAAGGAAGCGATTTTGGAAAAGGAATGGCTTCCGGACTTTGCTGCCTGGGAGCGCGATGAGTTCTCATGGGTCCTGCCCGACCGGGTGTGGGATGAGTTTTTGCCTGCTTTTTGGGAGCGGGAGAATGTGCGAGCTTTTATGCGAAAATGGTTTAACCATTCCTTGAACGATTATATGAATCAAAATAAGGAGCTAAAACATGCGTTTGGCGATAAGCTGAAGGCGCTTCGCGAAGGATCGATTGCACCACGCCAGCTGGCAGCCTTTTTTGACGAACAAAGCTTCCGAGAGTGGATGGGCATTATCGAAAGTCCTGTTCCGTTTACGCTCGGATTGAAGCTCGAGGAGCCGGCGGATGTGGACAGCTTCTGGACGTTAGAGCTTTTTTTACGTGATAAAAGAAATCCCGATTTGGCGGTCGACTTTGGGAATGAGTCGGAATACCCGAAGCGGTGGCAGCCGTTTTTGGATCGGATTGAGACGGAGCAAGAGCGCTGGGTCCGGCTATTTCCATGGTTGAATGGAGATAAGGGTCTGACGGATAAGCTGACCGAAGAGGAAGCGTGGTTATTTTTAACAGATGCGAGCGAAACGCTGCTCGTACTCGGCGTGGATATCCTGCTGCCGTCATGGTGGCAGGCAATGAAAAATGCGAGCTTGAAGGTGAAGGCCAAGGTAAAAGGCAATTCGAGCCACCGTCCGTCGTTTGTCGGCCTCCAGGCGATGCTGGATTATGACTGGCGCTTTTCGATGAACGGCGTGGATTTGTCTGAGGAGGAATTCAGCCAGCTTGTGGAAGAAAAGCGGCGTTTGGTGTATATCCGCGGGCGCTGGATTAAGCTCGATCCGGCGTTTATCCATCAGATTCAGGAGCTGATGAAAAAGGCGGAAAAGGAAGGCCTGCATGTCCGCGATATCATTGAGCAGGAGTTATTTGCCGAGGATGGCTTGGAGGAAGACGAGCTGGAGAATCCGAAGGCGTTTGCGAAAATCCAGATTGAGCTGAACCGAAATTGGAAGCAGATGGTCAAGGGTCTGCGTGATTTGAAGTCGCTGCCGCTTGAGACAGTGCCTGATGGGTTTCACGGTGAGCTTCGGCCCTATCAGCAGCTTGGGATGAGCTGGATGCTGTTCTTACGAAAATATGGCTTTGGCGGGTGTCTGGCCGATGATATGGGTCTGGGTAAGACGGTGCAGTTGATTTCATATCTGCTGCGTGTGCGTGAGCGGGAGCCTGAGGCCGGGCCGGCGTTGATTATTTGTCCGACGTCTGTTTTGGGGAACTGGCAAAAGGAGCTTGAGCGGTTTGCCCCTGATTTGAATGTGCATTTGCATTATGGATCTGGCAGGTTGAAGGCGGAAGAGTTTACTGCTGCTGCCGGTGAGGCGGATGTGGTGTTGACGTCTTATGGATTGACGCCGCTGGATGCTGAGGAGCTGGAGTCGGTGACATGGAGTTCAATTGCGATTGATGAGGCGCAGAATATTAAAAATGCCGGTACGAAACAGTCGCGTGCGGTCCGGAAGCTAAAGGGTCGTCATCATATTGCGTTGACGGGAACACCGATGGAAAATCGTTTGACCGAGTTATGGTCGATTTTTGATTTTATTAATCATGGATATTTAGGTTCGAGCGGCCAGTTCCAGAAGCGGTACGTGCTGCCGATTGAGCGTGATGATGAGAAAGCGAAGATTCAACAGCTGCAGGCGTTGATTCGGCCGTTTTTATTACGGAGAACGAAGAAGGACGAGGATGTGGCATTGAATCTGCCGGATAAGCTGGAGCAGAAGGAATACTGTCCGTTGACGGCTGAGCAGGCTTCCTTGTATGAGCAGCTTGTGAAGGATACGCTGGCGGAGATTGATAAGTTATCTAGCTTTGAGCGCAAGGGATTGATTTTGCAGTTGCTGAGCCGGTTGAAGCAGCTGTGTAACCATCCGGCGTTGTATTTGAAGGAAGAGCGGCCTAAGGGGCTGTTGGAGCGATCGGCAAAGCTTGAGAAGCTGCAGGAGTTAGTCGGATCGGTGGTCGAGCAGGAGGAAAGCTGCTTGATCTTTACGCAGTATATTGAGATGGGTCATATGATTCAGAGAATGATTAAGGAAGAGTTTGGCTATGATGTACCGTTCTTGAACGGCAGCGTGCCAAAGCATCAGCGTGACGTCATGATTGCCCGCTTCCAGGAGCGCGAGTTTCCAATCTTCCTCCTGTCGCTGAAAGCCGGAGGAACGGGGCTGAATTTAACCGCTGCTAACCATGTCATCCACTACGACCGCTGGTGGAACCCAGCCGTGGAAAACCAAGCAACCGACCGTGCCTACCGAATTGGACAAAAACGGTTTGTCCACGTGCATAAGATGATCTGCACTGGGACGCTGGAAGAGAAAATCGACTTAATGCTTGATAAGAAACAAGCGTTGAACGATGAAGTCATCCAAAGCGACAGTTGGATCACTGAGCTCTCAACAGACGAATTAAAGGACTTAGTGAATCTGCGGTAACGCGGTATTGCGGTGAAGGCTTGGGGGACAGTCCCCCGGCGGTTTAACGCATTAAAGATAATAAGTGCAGAACACATGGTTTTACTGCATTAACGTGCCGGGGGACTGTCCCCCATCTCGTTAATGCGGTAAACTACTTTAGTATAGCTCGTTTTGTTATTTTGCTATAGTACATAGTCTAGGGTATTATTTTGTATCTTTGACTTTTCCCGTGTCTAGTGATGTATATCACTTAATTAATTTTTCAAATAATGTTATTATTCTTTTATATCTTTTTTTGCTCTTTTTTGTTATTATTTGCACTAAGGTTATTCTTTTGTTATCCCTTGGTCGTACCAAAGCCTATTTGACAGAATATTTAAACATTATTATTTTTATTATTATTGTAATAATGTTATAATTTCTTATACTATCTCAAAATATAAAACATAGAAAAGGATCTGGGAATATGATTGGATTATTTATTATACTAATCTTGGTATTATTTTTACCTTTTTCAGTTAAAAAGGTTGAGCACAATCTAGAGGCTTTCCTCTTTGTGATGGGGATTGCGGCGGCTACGGTCAGCGGCATGATGAATCTCCACTTGATTGAAAAGGCACTTGTTGACCCGATTAATATTACATTAGCGGTCTTAATTGCCGGTTTGATTACAAAATGGGCGCAAAGGCCATTAGAAACGGCCATTTTAGCGACTAGCAAGGCGATGACACCACGGATTTTCCTTGCTTTAATGGTTATCGTTTTAGGACTAGCCTCCTCAATCATAACGGCCATTATTGCTGCTATCATTCTCGTTATTATTGTTAATGTACTGCCGCTTGAACGTCAGTCAGAGGTCCGTTTTACCGTATTAGCTTGTTTTTCAATTGGTCTAGGTGCAACGTTAACACCAATCGGTGAGCCGCTATCAACAATCGTTGTCAGCAAATTAGGTGAGGATTTTGGTTATTTAATGGAACTAGTCGGACCTGAGGTTATTCCTGCCGTTATCGTATTAGGCGTCATCTCTATGTTTTTTGTTAAAACAAAAGAAAGCTCCAATACATTAGGCTCCGAGCAGCCGGCAGAAACATATAAGGAAATTATCATTCGCGCTGCAAAAATCTATTTATTCGTTATGGGCTTAACGTTCCTCGGTCATGGATTCGAGCCGTTAATTGAAAAATATATTCTCGGCCTCAGCCCTGAATTACTGTATTGGATTAACATGATTTCTGCTATCTTGGATAACGCCACCCTTGCTGCCGCTGAAGTCAGCCCGGCCATGGACGAAGAAACAATCCGTGCTATCCTGCTCGGTCTTCTGATTGCAGGCGGAATGCTGATTCCAGGAAACATCCCGAACATCATTGCAGCGGGTAAACTTAACATCACAAGTAAAGAATGGGCCGTGTTCGGCTTACCAGTTGGTCTTGTGATCATGGCCATTTACTTTGTTATTTTGTTTGTATTTTAATAGAAGATGTTTAACGCAAAAAAGCTAGTCTACAATTAAAGGCTAGCTTTTTTCTATTCTCTTATTTTTCCATTACTCTTCCCGCAAAATACACATTTGCCAAAATTGCCTACACGACTTTTTCCACTGATCCTCTACGTTCCATCCCCATGGCAACCAGATCCTTTTTTATCACCTTACCCGTGGCATTTTTCGGCAGCTCATCTAAAAATTCAATTCTATCAGGAACTTTAAATTTCGCTAAACTTTTTTTACAAAAGTCAATTAACGTTTCTTCTGTCACCACACCGTTCACAGCAACAAAGCCCATCGTGACTTCTCCTTTTTCCTCATGAGGGACCCCGACTACAGCTGCTTCTACCACTTGAGGATGCTCATTGAGCACTTCTTCAACTTCCCTCGGAAACACATTATATCCACCGACAATAATGACATCTTTTATCCGGTCCATAATGTAATAATAACCATTCTCATCCATTCGGACCAAATCCCCTGTATGCAGCCAGCCATCCTGTAATGCTTTGGCTGTTTCCTCAGGCAGCTGATAATAGCCCTTCATCACAGCAGGCCCTTTTACAATCAGCTCTCCTACTTCTCCCGTCATCACTTCTTTACCGGCAGGATCCACCACTTTACACTCTATTTGTGGAACACTTTTTCCGATAGAACCGGGTTTTGGAGGACAATCGACTGGATTATAAGCAACTGGAGCGACTTCGGACAATCCGTAGCCTTCTGTTATCGTTACGTGAAATGTGCTCTCAAACTCATTTAATATCGCAAGAGGGATCGCTGCGCCTCCGGAAAGACATAAACGAATTCTGGAAAAGTTATCCTGATAAGCCGGATGTTTTTTTGCCGTTTGCAGCAAATAATTGTACATCGTCGGCACACCAGCAAATATCGTGGCTTGATGCTCTTTTGCGATGTGAAACACTTCTGTTGGCGAGAACTTGTCCATGATTAAAAGCGTCGCACCTTTTAACAATGGTCCACAGAAAGAGGCTCCGATTGAAAACACATGAACCATAGGCAGGACACTTATGACGCGGTCATATCGATTAAAGGCTAAATAGTCCGCTGTACTCCTGGCATTGACATATAAATTTTGATAAGACAGCATCGTGCCTTTTGGTTTGCCTGTTGTTCCAGATGTGTATAAAATGAGGGACGTATCCTCTTCATCCAAGTATGTTGCTTCAAATTCTAAGCTGCCTTCTTCAATTACTTGTGAAAATAATTTCACTTTAGACGAAAGATGGTCATCCACAAGCGGAATATCTGTACCCGAGATAATATAATGATTGACAGCCAGAAGCTGCTCAGCGATTTCCGCAAAACTTCCCAGTATTTCATTCGCGGTAATAACCGCTTTGACGTTTCCGTCCTTCAGGATATACTTGATTTCATTTGCTGTTAAGATCGGTTTCACAGGGATAATCACAGCCCCCATGCGAAGTAAACCATAGAACGCAACCACATATAACGGACTATTCCAAGAAATGAGAGCAATGTGATCCCCTTTTTGATAGCCTAACTTTTTTAATCCTGAGGCAAACCTTTCGACCTGGCTTTCAAATTCACGATAGCTTGTCTCTTCATTGTGATAGATAAATGCCGCCTTATCCGGATATTCTTTGGCTATCCTTGATAATTCTTCATTTAATTTCACCGTCCGTCTCCCCCTTTGATCGAAAGCCTTTTTTCTCCTCATCCCCATGAAGATTTAGTAAAAATAAAGTTAATTCTGAACTTTGTTTCCGCTTTGAATTTTAAAATATAAATATACTTTTATCTATAAAAAGATGAATATGATCGTGCTTAGGCATTTGTGCTAAGCACGATATCATGATTTGTATGGATTTCCCCCAAAATACCACACATTTACATCACAGACTCCAACACTTTATCATTTCTCTTCTCATAAATGATTTCCTTTAGTCCGCCCCATTGTTCTTGGAAAATGCTTGGATCCATTGTTTTTAGATCTTCAGCTATTACTGGTCTAAAGTCCATCCACGCCAGAATATCCTTTTCAAGATCCAATCCTGGAGCCATTTCAATCAATCTCAATCTTCCGTCAACGACATCAAAGACGGCTCTTTCCGTCACGTAGACAACCGGGATACCTGCTTTGGATGCATACTCTCCACTGAATGTAATTTGCTCTACATCGTTGATGATTTTCTTGCCTCTTCCATGATCAAGGATCACCAATTGATTATTCTCAAATATTTCTTTTGATCCAACCGTAAACTGACCCACGAACACAACCTTTTTCGAAGATTGGCTGATGTTAATAAATCCGCCAGGTCCCGTCACTTTAGGTCCAAATTGACTGACATTGACATTTCCATATTGATCAAGCTGTGCTAGTCCAAGGAATGTCACATCAAGGCCGCCCCCATCGTAAAAATCGAACATCGCATCATGATCAATAATGGCCTCCGCATTATATGAGGCACCGAAATCAAATCCGCTTGCCGGTACTCCACCAAAAACGCCGAATTCAACAGTTAATGTCATTTCATCTGCCATTCCCTCTTCAGCCGCCACACTTGAAACTAATGCAGGCATTCCAACCCCTAAGTTGACAACAGAATTTGGAACTAACTCCATTGCTGCACGTCTGGCAATTACCTTTTTCGCATTTAATACAGCCGGTTTAATGGAGGTAAGCGGTACTTTTATTTCATTTGACAAGGCTGGATCATACTGGGTAGCCATGGTTTGAAAATGAAACTGAGGCAGTTCGGATTTAACAATGTAATCGACCATCACACCTGGTACTCGGACTTTTTTCGGATCAAGTGAGCCTGCCTCCGCAATTTTCTCCACCTGTGCAATGACAATCCCGCCATTATTTCGAACAGCAGTCGCAAGTGCTAAAATTTCAAAGTTAGCCACTTCATGTTCCGTTGTGATATTTCCATTTTCATCTGCCGTCGTGCCGCGAATCAGAGCAACATTAGCCGATATGTTTTGATAATGCAGCCACTCCTCACCATTTAATTGAATCACATCAATTAAATCCTCTGTCGTGATAGAATTTGCTTTTGCCCCTTGTATTCTTGGATCGACATACGTGCCTAGTCCAACCTTTGTGATGACCCCTGGCTTTTTACCTGCCAAAGAGCGCCAAAGCTGCACGATGACCCCTTGCGGAAAAAGATAGGCCTCCACTTTTTCTTCTGTAATAAATCTTACCATTTGATGAGAAAAGCCTGGATGACCAGAGATAATGCGTTTGACCAATCCTTCATATGCGAGATGGTCCAACCCTCTTCCCTCTGAATTAAGTCCAATGCCAGATCCATTTACGAACGTAATATTTTTCGGACTGCCTTCTTCTTTATACCTCTCACCAATGCGAAAGATCAGCTCTTCTGGCAGACCCGCCAAGCCCGATGAAGCCGTGGTTGCAACGATATCTTGATCACGTATGAGTTTTGCTGCATCAGCACTTGAGATTATTTTACTCATTGAGTTCACCCTCTCTTTAGGCCCGTGAATGAGAATTCATTCTGAAAGAAGTAAAAGAATACTTTTACTTCTTCCATAACGATCCATATATATTAATGTAACCATTTTCGTTTATGCTTTTATCCACTTAACCATTCGAGTTATTTAAGCATTAGGATTTTTAATTAACAACGCGATTCCCATTCCGCCGCCGATACACGCACTGGCAATACCGTATTTAGCATTTCTTTCGATTAGTTCATACATTAAGGAAATTGTGATTCTTGTACCGCTCATTCCTAGTGGATGTCCAAGAGCAACAGCGCCGCCGTTTACATTGATTCGATCATATAATGGGCTGTCCATATACATGTCTAATTCCTTCAAGCAGCCAAGCATTTGTCCTGCGAACGCTTCGTTGATTTCATATAGGTCGATATCTTCTTTTGCCATGCCTGTCTTTTCAAGAAGCTTGCGTATCGCAAATACTGGTCCAAGTCCCATTACAGATGGATCCAATCCTGCAACAGCGAAATCCACGATTTCTGCCATTGTTGTGAGACCTAATTCGTTTGCTCTCTCTTCTGACATCACGACAACAGCTGCACCGCCGTCATTTAGTCCAGAAGCATTTCCTGCCGTAACCGTACCATCTTTTTCAAAAGCTGGTCTTAGCTTGGAAAGAGCTTCTAATGTTGTATGTGGTTTTGGATGCTCATCCTTATCGATAATCGTAACAGCCCCTTTTCTGCCTTTGATTTCAACTGGAACGATTTCTCTTTCAAATCTGCCGCTTTCGATCGCTGCTTTTGCTCTCATTTGGCTGTTGTAAGCGAAAAGATCTTGGTCTTCTCGTGAAATTTCACATTTTCTTACCACGTTTTCAGCTGTGTTTCCCATATGCATAATTGGATATTGCGGATATGGCTGACAATTGTGATGATACTTTGTATTGGCATCGCGTAATTCCTGGTTCCCCATTTTGAACCCGTCGTAACGAACTTCTAATGGAAGATAGTACGGTGCTCTTGATAAACTTTCCGCTCCGCCTGCTACGACAATTTCAGAGTTCCCTGTTAAAATATCTTGTGCAGCATTGACGATGGATTGAATTCCTGAACCGCAAATTCGGTTTAGTGTATAACCTGGTACATGATCCAAACCGGCAAGCATGGCTGCATTTCGTCCTAAGTTCGGCGCATCGCCTGATGATTCCACATGGCCTAACACCACATCATTGACTAATGTTGGATCCAGATTATTTGAACGCATTAATGCTTCTTTAATCGCTGTTGCCGCTAATTCTTCAACTGGAACGGTTTTTAATCCTCCAAGAAAAGCTCCGACTGCCGTTCTCGCGCCGCTCGTGATTACTACTTTCCCCATGATCATTTCCTCCGCTTCTCTACAATTCTATATATTTCGAAAAATTTATATCTCAGAAAAAAACGGGTGGTTCACACCCGATTTTTTCTGAGCTCCTGTCTATCAAGTGCTACTCTTTACTTACCTTTATAATTCGGCTTTCTTTTTTCAGTAAAAGCGACTAAACCTTCTTTACCGTCTTCTGTTGCAAAAGCTGTATTGAAACTGTTGCTTTCAATGATTAATCCTGATTCAATATCTGTGTTGCTGCCGGTATTCACCGCAAGTTTCACCATTTGCAGGGCAACTGGTGGCTGCTTTGCCAACTTGTCAGCTAATTCCTTTGCAGCAGATAGCGCTTCACCCGCTGGAACTACGTTGTTTACGATATGCCAGTTGTGTGCTTGCTCTGCTGAAAACATCGTGCCAGTGAATAGAAGTTCTTTCGCAATTCCTTGTCCAACAATCTTCTGCAGGCGCTGTGTACCTCCGCCTCCAGGGATGATTCCAAGACCTACTTCAGGGAATGCAAACTTCGCATTTTCAGAAGCAATGCGCAGGTCACAAGCTAGAGCAATTTCAAGGCCGCCGCCTAGTGCAAGGCCGTTAAGAGCCGCGATCACAGGCTTTGTTGAATTCTCTACCTTTTTGAACATATTGCGGGCAACTTTATTATTTTTCACTACAGTGACAAGATCTGCGCCTGCCATTTCATTAATATCTGCGCCGGCAACAAACGCTTTTTCGCCTGCTCCTGTTAAAATAATCACATTTACATCATCATTTGCGTCTATTTCATCAATTACACGTGATAATTCTTGATAGACTTGTGAATTTAACGCATTAACTGGTGCACGGTTAATCGTAACCGTTGCGACTTTATTTTCTATATCAACTAATAAGTATTCGTATTTTACTGCTGTTTGTTCGATGCTCATTTTTTGATATCCCCTTTTTTAATTATTCGTAATCGTAGTATCCTTTGCCAACCTTCTTACCGTAACGGCCAGCTCTCATCATGTTTTTCAATAATAGTGGCGGAGCCCAGCGGTTATCAGCAAATTCTTTTTGGAAGTATTCCATGACATGGTAGCCGATATCAACACCAGCATAGTCTTGAAGTTCGAATGCACCCATTGGATGGTTTAATCCATAACGCATCGCTTTATCGATATCCTCTTTTGATGCGATTCCTTCTTCTAGTACTTTAATTGCTTCAATGAATTGAGGAATCATAATCCGGTTAACGATAAATCCTGGAACGTCTTTTTTCACTTCAACGACTTCTTTTTTCAACACTTCAGAAACCTGTTTCAATGTGTCTACTGTTTCGTCACTCGTGCTATAGCCGCGTACGACTTCGACAAGCTTCATGACTTGAGCTGGGTTAAAGAAGTGCAACCCTGCCACTCGGTCTGGACGCTTTGTTGCAGCAGCAATTTCAGTAATCGATAGGGATGATGTATTGGTTGCTAAAATAACATCTTCTCTTACAATTTCATCTAGTTGTGAAAAAACAGATTGTTTTAATTCCATATCTTCTAATACCGCTTCAACGACTAAATCAACATCCTTCAAATCTTGTAAGTCAGTTGTTAAGGTAATGCGGGAAAGAACTTCTTGTTTTGCCTCTTCTGTCATTTTTCCTTTTTGAACTGATTTGCTCATAAATTTATCGATGCGGTCGTAACCGCCTTTTACAAAACGATCTTCAATATCACGTAGCACGACATTATATCCATTTAATGCAAATACGTTTGCAATTCCCGATCCCATTGAACCTGCGCCAATTACTCCAACTGTTTGAATAGCCATGTGTATCTCCTCTTTCATTTGAATTTATTTGTTGTTGTTTATAGGTTTATTGTAAGTGCTTACAGATAAAATTGTAATCTACACGATGTATGAAAAACGTCAAATTTTTCATACAATTTATAGGAATAAGCGGAGCGGGCTTTTTTGACTTCAGATTCTCTTACATACTGTATTCGTGCTTTCATTGCCTGCGGCTATGGTTTCTCATCCTGTAAAAAGATTCGCCAATCAATGCAATAAGAAAAGACTATCCCTTTAAGAGATAGCCTTCCAACTAGTTATTTATTTGTCCCATTGATACCGCTAGACAAATCATCTAGCTTATAAGCAAGCATCAAATTAAACCTAAGTTCCGCATTATTTAAACTAGTTCCTAAAATTTCTTCTATTTTTTCTAATCGATATAACAAAGTACTTCTATGGATAAAAAGTTCTTCTGCTGTATTTTTCGCATTTCCATTTTGCTCTAAGTACACTCTTAATGTATGAAGTAAATCATTACTCTTGCCCTCTGAATAATGACGCAGCTTTTCTAAATAGTTGTCGATGTACAAAGAGGTTTCCGATATCTCTTTTAAGTGATGGAGCAGTGTATAAGACCCAAGCTCCTCATAAAATGCATACCCAATCTGATCATAACGATTACTGATGACATTCAGTGTTTCTCTTGCTTTTCGATAGCAATGATAATAGTCTTCAATTGAATTGGCCTCTCCGCCTACCCCAATATGAATCTGACAGGATACTCGATCGGATTTCATCCATTTTTTCATCTGTTTATAAAGATCTTCCCAATGCCACTTTCGGCGGTTTTCATCCTTCGCTGGTACAATTAAAATCAGTTCCTCTTTGACAACAGCCGCGACGGAATCTCGAACATACATAGAAATTCTTGTTTTCAAATTATCCAAGATAAATGACTTTCTTTCTTTTTGTACAAGAATATCTTTGCTGTCCTGTTCATCTAACCGCACCGATACGACCGCGACGCGATGCGGCTTAAAGAGATCCCACTGAAATAAACTCGCATATTCAATAATATCATCCTTCTCTTCTACATGAGGAACTAGTAATTTATTAATGAAACTATCTTTAACCTGCTCTTTTGCATTCAAGACTAGCTTTTGTTTAATAAATTGAATGGCCATGATATTACGGACTAAATTAATCGTTAGTTGTCGTAGGTTATCTATCTCTTCAAGCGGAAGTGCGATGGCTAAATAGCCCAGCAAATCCCCTCCGCCATTAACAGGCCATATGGTGATCTCCCGTTCCTTGTCACCTTTCAGCGAAAAAGTAATATTTTTATGCTTTCGTTTATTCACTTCTTCAAGAGCCATTTTTGCCACGCTGTCAGGTTCGAGATCATCTTCTAAAAATAACTTATATGAAAGGGGCCGCATAAAGCGATCAAACATCATGACTGCCTTTGAGAATATATCGCCCACAATCGAAGTGATCCCATCGAAATTTTCTTGCTCAACCGTCGCTGTCACAAGTGCCTGTTGATAATCCAGTAATAAACGAAGCCGTTGATTTTGCTCTTTTTCATGATCATTGTGGAGGACGTTTTTTAACATGGTGCTAACATGGTTTGAAAATAGATTAAGTATTTCCAAATCCTCTTCGTTAAAAAGACCATCTTCTTTGTTTTCCACATGAAGTACACCGATCATTTTTAAATCGATAAATAACGGCACCGTCAGTTGACTGCCCCCTGTTTTTTCGATAAAGGGGAAATAGT
Organism: Niallia oryzisoli; assembly: GCF_036670025.1. Classification (NCBI taxonomy): domain Bacteria; kingdom Bacillati; phylum Bacillota; class Bacilli; order Caryophanales; family Bacillaceae; genus Niallia; species Niallia oryzisoli. The sequence continues at coordinate 5,946,077 of NZ_CP137640.1, forward strand.
GTTTTAATATATAATCTTCTCCGATGATGATTTTCTTTGGCATGGTTGAATGCCCATAAGCAGGCGGCTGCAGGGCAAAATAACCATTCTCTTCATTATAGAGATAAATACTGGCGAATGTAGCATTCGTTTGTTTTCCGGCCATATCTACAATCTTTCCTACAAGGCGTTCAAGGGACTCATCATAGGAAAGGTTTTTCCTGATCCATTCCACGCCCGCCATCTTTTTTCTTTCCATTTCTTTTCTTTTTGTCAGGGACAAGGCAAACGCGACATCTTTTCCAAATTCATTAAAGGTTTCATACATTTCAAATAGCGGGATATGCTCTAAATAACTGATCACACAAAATCCGTAGCTTTCTTTGTCATCTTTGATTGGCATCGTAAACCAGGTAACTGATTCTTTATTAAGCAATTCAAAAAAAGCACAAGCTTCCCCCGCTTCTTCATCCAAACTCGTTATACTTTTTTGAAAGAGCTTCACGGAGCATTGATCGAGTTTCAGCGGCAACGCTTCCCTTATCGATTGCGAATGACCGCTCCACGCTTTTGATACGAGCTCGCTGCCCTTTTTAAAAATAACCCCGACAAAATCACAATTTAATTCAGATTGAAAGGAATCCGTTAAATATTGTAAGACTTCTTCTGTCGTATCGAACTTCAACAGCTGCCTTGCCGTAGACCGCAAATGATTTTCTAATTTTTTCATTAACTTTTCTGATTTATACATAATAACCAGCAGCCTCCTTACTGCCCATTATAACAATATTTTAAGTTAACAAAAGAGAGCAAAAAAACGCAGGGGATTGATGAATTTAACACATTAAAGCGTTGGGGGACAGACCCCCACTGCTTTAAAGCAGCGGGGGTCTGTCCCCCGGCGCTTTAACGTACTAAAACCAAAGATTGGGAATTTCCATAAATTTTTTAGCATAGGTTCATTCTTTTTTCTAAACAATATTAGTGGAATGAATTGGTGTATTGCTCTTTATTTTCTAAGGAAAGGGTTTTTATTATGAGGAAGAATGCTATTATTTTTATCTTTATTTTTAATTTACTTCTTTTGAATAGCCCCGATGTTCCTGTTCATGCTGCAAAAAGGATTTTTAGCAATCATTATGTAGTAAAGGCTGGGGATATTTTGCCTGTGATTGCGAATAAATACGGTACAACCGTTGATGAGCTAAAGTTGACGAATGGATTGACTTCAGATTCGTTAAAGGTCGGACAGCAGTTGTTTGTTCCGATGATGTATGAGGTGGTTGCCGGTGATACTTTGGAAAAGATCGCTTCCGCCTATCATTCTACCGTCGAACTGATTAAAACAACCAACAGCCTTGCCTCGACAGAGCTTGAAATTGGGCAAATTTTAAAGATTCCTCCGAAAAGGCTGACGATGCAGGGTCAGTATATCCTGATGACCCGTGAGGAATTTCGCGACTGGATCTTCCATCAGGTTTTCACAAGAAAAATAAGCCTCATTCAACAGCATCACACATGGCTGCCGTCCTATAAGCATTTTTACGGTAACAACCATTTTACGATGCTAAAGGGGATGGAAACCTTTCATATGAGGCAAATGGGGTGGCAGAATATCGCGCAAAACATTACCACCTTTCCAGACGGAAAAATTGCAGTTTGCCGCCCATTTGATGTGGCTCCCGACGGTACCATCGGCCCGGCCGCAAACGCTGTTGGCATTGCAATCGAAAACATCGGCAATTTTGACATCGGTCAAGACGTCATGACTGCCGAGCAAAAGGAAACGATCGTGTATGTCACGGCCCTTCTTTGCATGAAATTCGGACTGGCTCCTTCTATCGAGAGTATCACCTACCATCATTGGTGGAGCTTGAAAACAAAGCAAAGGGTGCTTGATAACGGACCTGCTTATGATGTAAAAACCTGCCCCGGCACTGGATTTTTCGGCGGAAACACAACGCAAAGTGCGGTGAATTTTTTTTATCCGCTGGTAGCTCAGAAGATGCGAGAGATTCGGGCGAGTATGAGATAGGTTTGGAGGAGGAGCAGGAGATTATTTGGGTTTAGGCGGGTTATGGGGCATTCTTGCTGCTGAGGCTCTTTGGTTAGTTTTTTAAATCCTCTTTAAGGGACATTTCTTTCGTCTGAGCAACAAACTTTTGTCTTTTAGCCAAACATTGTTGGCTAAACAGTCCAGCATAAATAAATAATTGTCCTTCATTTCATCTGAAGCCTATATCCTCACCTAGACAAAAAAACCGCCGGCTTTTGATTCCGGCGGTTTCTATATTCGAGGAAATAAATCGGGGTGGTCATTGTTTTTCTCTAAGCGTGGGTTCCTTGAAAGGACTTCCAATGTTTATGAATCAATTGACATTTCTAAGCCTAAGGCATTTTTACTATAAAAATAAGACTCAGAAAGTCGCTGATCATCTTGTTTGAGAATGTATTCCACTTGATTGATCCGGCAGTTGAGGGTGTCGACCTTTTCAATCAATTTGGCTTGCATGCGTATCATATGCTCTAATAGGAGTTCGAAGTTTTGTTCCGTCATGGGACACCCCTGATACATGGAATATTGGGTTAATCTATCATATTTAGCTAACTTCATTCGTTCGTTGCATTGCTTTGTACATCATTTCATTTTTCTAAAAACTAATTTCTAATTAAAATCTCCCTGGCTCCCCTCACTCCTGACTGATTGAAACAGGTACAGGTATTTCTTTTTCGAGATGGTGGATGGAGTCTTCAGAGCGCTTCGTGCCGATGAATTTTACCGTGTCCGCGACAACTTCTGTGATATAAATTCTGCGTCCTTCTTGATTATCATAGTGACGAGTCTGGATCCGGCCCGTTATGCCGATGAGCGAACCTTTACTGCAATAATTCACGGTGTTTTCAGCCGTCTTCTTCCAAATCGTGCATTGGACGAAATCAGCATCGTATTCACCCTGCTGGTTACGAAATTGCCGATTGAGCGCTAACGTTACGCTCGTAACCGCAATTCCTTCCGGGGTAATCCGCAATTCAGGGTCTTTTGTCAGTCTGCCTACAAGTGTGACTTGATTTATCATAAGTTCCTCTCCTCTCCCTGTTGATGCCCCCATCATACCGTAAGGGCCCCATGCTCGTAAAATCACGAAAATTCATTTTTTAAAAGGAAAATCCAATGAAAATTCATTTATTAAGGTATTTTTTCATCACAAGTGAAATTTTTAACAAAGCTTTATGAATTTTTGCATATTCTGCAATTTTTTTTGAAGCGTGATTTCTACTATGACTGTGTTATAATTTTTAGAAAAGTATGAATTAATAACGGGAGGATGATGAATGAAGACATTTAAGCTCATCACGCTTCAGGTAGTTGAAGAATGCGGTCTCATTGATATTAAGCTGAAAGAGGGCCTCGTTATTAACAAAGAAGATAAAGGGCGTACCTGGTTATTGGAAGCCTATGTTTCTGCCACGTATGAACCCTATTTTCGGGCACTACTTGATGCCGGACAAAACATTTCCTTGCAGGTGGTTATTACAAGAGCGGAAAACGATCCTGCCTATTTCCAAGCAAAGTCCTTACGTATTAAAAAATTAACGGATGGTCATTTAAGCGTGCTCTTCAAGGGTACGATTAATCAGGCGAACACATATCCAGAGCTTTTGTTAACGGCTTTGATTGAAAAAGGCCTATGCGGTCAGGAGCTGTTAGATGAGTTTAAAGAAAAAATGATCACAAAACCAAAAATAACACCGAAAAACTAGGGAAGCCGGATTGGTTTCTTTTTTTTGTCTATTAGCCCTTCTATTGAAAAATGCATGGATTTTTTCCTTTATATGGGAAAAGCTAAGCAAAGAATTGATTGATAGGAGGTATGTTGATGAAGAAAAAGTGGCTTTTCATGCTTGCCAGTGTACTGCTGGCTGCCGGAATGGCGGCTGGATGTAATGATGACGAGGATCCGGCACCGCCGCCGGAGGATCCGAAGGAAGAGGAACCATCTGTTGAAGATCCAAATGAGAAGGCGGAGGATCTTGAGGATGAAGATGGAAAGAGGGACAGCTTTAGGCAGGAAATGGAAGAGGAGCTTGAGGGTGAAGATGAGAAATGACTTAGGCTGGCCTATTTGTGTCGGTTGTTTCATGATTGATTGTGGTGACGAATAGGAAAATGAGCATCTGTTCGTAAGTCAATGAATTCAGGCAGGATGTGCCGCTGATTGTTGAGTGAAATAATAAAAAGGATAGATAAAGCCTTCATCATCTATCCTTTTTACTTTTTGCTCAAAGTGAATTATTCGTCTTTGTTATTTTTGTCTTTCATATCAATTTTGTCTTCTACAATATCTTCTTGCGGTGTATTCTCATCAGTCGCCGGATCAAGATCATTGTCAGTATTGATATCATTAGTGTTATCATCACCTAGGTCATTATTGTCGTTATCAAGTACGTCATTGTCATTGTCGTTATCAAGTACGTCATTGCCATTGTCGTTATTATCGTTGTTGTTGTTGTTGTCGTTATTATCGTTATTGTTGTTGTCGTTATTTTCCTCAACGTTTACATCATCTTCTGGAGGCGGATTATTATCATTATCATTGTCACCACAACCCCCTAATAGCATGACAGATAACACAGAGCCGCCAATTAACGTTAAAAGCTTCTTGTTCATTCGTAATACCCCTCTCAACAAAAATTTAAACTAGACCCTCTCTTGGTCTTTTGTTAGGATACCCAAAGAAAACTCAATCTTGCATTGTACGGTTATGTTAGAATTTGTTAGTGCGGGTTTTTATTGGTGAATGCAATTGGTGATGGGGAAGCCGAACGTGACTTAATGCTTGAATTCAGACAGCGCTGCACTCCTTAGTCCTCAATAATAAAAAAGAGCCCGATCCGCTGGAATCGAGGCCCTAAAAAGTTTATTGATGGTATATATAGTTTAGCGCTCTAAAGCGCTGGGGGACAGTCCCCCAATGCTTTAAAGCATTGAGGGACTGTCCCCTCGCTTATTACCGTATTAAAGTATTTTACCCTTAGTTTTCTTTGGCATTGCCAAGAGCAAACATGATTTCCGCTTCACAGGCAAGTTCTCCGTCAACGGTAGCAATGGCTTTTCCTTTGCCAAAGGTACCACGAAGACGTGTCATTTCAACTTCTAGTCTTAATTGATCACCAGGGCGAACTTGACGCTTAAAGCGACAGCCATCAATTCCTGCAAAAAAGGCAAGGCGTCCTCGGTTTTCTTCCTTCATCAGCATTGCAACGGCACCAACCTGAGCCAATGCTTCGATAATTAACACACCCGGCATAACAGGGAATTCCGGAAAATGACCATTGAAAAACTCTTCATTCGCAGTGACATTTTTAATTCCGATTGCCCTTTTCCCTTCTTCCACTTCCAAAATCCGATCCACTAACAAAAACGGATAACGATGCGGGATAATTTCTTTAATTTGGTCTATATCTAACATAGTCATAATATGTATTCCTCCTGTTTTAGGAATAATTTTACATAAATTCATAAACAAATACAATGGATAAGCATGAATCATTGTTTAGTGCCTTACCAAGATGGGGGACTATCCCCCGTTGGTTTAACGCTTTACTATAGCGGGGGACTGTCCCCCACCGGTTTAACGCTTTACCTCAACGGGGGACTGTCCCCCACTGCTTTAATGCACTGCACTATTTCTTCTGAACTAGGTCGATGATGTAGGTCCAGGTGGATGGTTTGAAGACGTCGAGTGCGTTTCCGTTGCCTATGATGCCGTATCCTACCATGGCGCCGATAGAGGTGCTCAAAATGATAAGCAGCAAAACAATGATCACGCGCATCCAAATGGGTATTAGGCGGATGCGGATCCATTTGCTTTTCTTTTCGGATTGCTCTTTTTCTTTATTTTGTTTTTTCTCAGCCATAATGGCTTCACGGCTACCTTCGTTTACAGCCATTCTGTTTTCCCCTTTAACGAATTCCATTTATTAACCCCATCATTTGATCAGCCAGACTGATTGAACGCGTTTGAAATTGATACGAGCGCTGCGCGGTCAACAGGTCTGTCATTTCTTTTGATAAATCTACATTGGATAATTCGAGCGCACCGGATTGAACTGAAATCTGATTCCGTAAGTTTCCATTGAGATCAGTGAATACACCCTCTGCGTCAATCCCAGCCGGAAGCCCAAGCAGGTTGCCGCCTTTTTGCTCCAAAAACTGCAGATTATTCACCAGCGACACACCCAAATTAATGGTTTGCTGACTGCCGTCTTCCTTATTAACCACCAGCGTGCCAGTTTCACTAATCGTGTAGTCCGCCGCTTGCCCCGTAATAATCACCGGTTCATTATTCTCATCCAATACCGGATTACCGCTACTTGTCACCAGTATCGTCTCATTGTCCGACAGCGGCGATAAATAAAACGCTCCATCTCTCGTGTACTGCGTTTCATACCCCGCCTTTGTTTGAACCTGAATGCGGTAAAACAAGCCTTCTTTTGTAAATGCGGTATCAAGCGCACGGTCCGTTGTTTTAATCGTTCCCTGTGTCATAATCATTTGAATCTGTCCCAGCTTGGCACCTGTCCCTTGGCGAATGCCCTCAGGCGTTAACCGCCCGACTTCCTCAGCTGCATCAGGCTGGTTATCCATCTGTTGTACCAGCAAGTCCGTAAACGTTGCTTCCCGACGCTTAAAACCGGTTGTTTCCACATTTGCTATATTGTCACCGATCACATCCATTTGCTTTTGCAGCTGGCCTAATGTGTTCGTTGCAGTAATCATTGTTCTATTCATTGCTGCCCCCCGCTTTGGAATGCCTTTTTTTTAAAAAAAGCTTCCATTAACCGATTCTCCCGACTTCATTGACTGTTTTTTGCAAGCTTGTATCATAAGCCTGCAACACTTTCTGATTGGCCTCAAAAGCGCGGTAAGCGGTCATCATTTCTGTCATCGTCTGAGCGGAATCCACATTGGACTGCTCGAGGAATCCCTGCTGCATTTTGAAACTAACATTTGCGGCCGTATACGCATCTGCCAGCTCCCCATCAGCCCGGAATAAGCCGTCGCCTTCCTTCACCATTGCCATCGGATCGTCGCTATACCCAACTCCAAGCCGCGCCGTCTCGCCGTTTTTACCCGTAATATAGCCATCTTCACTGATCGTGAACTCATCGCTGGAAAGCTGAACACGATTGCCCTGCTGATCTAACACATACAGCCCGCTTCCCGTTGTCAAATATCCCTCACTGTCCAGCGTGAAGTTTCCATTCCTTGTATAGCGCGTTTCCCCGTTCGCGTTCATTACGGTAAAAAAGACCGAGCCTGCCTGCCCTGTATCCGGATTGATCGGAAGGTTGATATCCAAAAGGGCTACATCCGTATTCAATGTCGTTTCCTTTAGATCACCTTGACGAAACAACGGCATCGTCTCCTGCAGATACACGCCTGTATTCAGAGCCCCGATTGAAGTATAGGACGCCGCCGCCTTTCCATTTTGCGAAGGAAACGGCCGCTCCTCCATCTGTTGAAGTAGCATTTCCGGAAAAGCCCTTAGTGATGTTTGATCCGTCTTAAAACCAGGTGTATTCACATTGGCCAAATTATTCGCTAACGTTTCCGTCTTCCGCTGCTGCGCCAACATCCCCGACGCTGCTGTATAAAAACCTCTTAACAAGCCCTGCACCTTCTTTCCACAGTACACTGTTGTAGTCACACTAGATGATTTATCGTGAAACTCGAAAAATGTCGTACATTCATACCTATTCACTATTATAAGAAAAAAACCAGAAATAATCAGCACGTTTTTAGAGAAACTGGTGCAAACTCTGAAAAAACGTTTAAATATCTGAAAAAACAGAGATATTTTCAAATATCTTCCCCTAGTGGGATTAATTACATAAAACAAACCTTTATGAACTAAGGTTTAGATCTCCGCTTTAACACAGTAAACCACTGGGGGTCAGTCCCCCGGCACTTTAACGCAGCACTCCACCGGGGGTCTGTCCCCCAACACTTTAACGCAGCACTCCACCGGGGGTCTGTCCCCCAACACTTTAACGCAAAAAAGCCTGTTGGAGAGTTTACTCTTCCAACTGGCTTTTATATTAGATTATCCGATTTTTCTTCTTGGCAGTTTGTCGATGTTGTCCAGCATGATTCCTGTCCCAATTGCGACGCAGTCCATTGGGTTTTCTGCTACTAGTACCGGAACCTTTAACTCTTCTGCCAGCAGCATGTCGATGCCGTGCAGCAATGCACCTCCGCCGGTTAAGATCACCCCGCGATCGATGATGTCCGCAGAAAGCTCAGGCGGTGTGCGCTCCAGCACTGATTTAGCCGCTTGAACAATCACTGTCACGGACTCACGAAGCGCCTTTTCGATTTCATCTGATCTTACCGAAATCGTACGCGGAAGTCCAGATACCATGTCACGGCCTCTGATTTCCATTTCCTCATTTCTGGAGTCAGGGAAAACTGTCCCAATCGTAATTTTGATATTTTCAGCCGTTCTTTCACCAATTAACAGCTTATATTGTTTCTTAATATAATGCAGGATCTCAGAATCGAACTTATCCCCCGCCATTTTAATCGAAGAAGAGGTTACAATATCCCCCATTGATAAAACTGCGACGTCCGTTGTTCCACCGCCGATGTCAACCACCATGTTTCCGCTTGGCTGGAAAATTTCCATGCCCGCACCAATTGCCGCAACCTTTGGCTCTTCCTCTAAATAAATCTTCTTTCCGCCGCTTTTTTCCGCCGCTTCTTTAATAGCTTTTTGCTCAACGCTTGTAATATTCGTCGGGCAGCAAATGAGAATGCGGGGCTTGGAAAGAAATCCTTTTACGTTAAGTTTGTTAATAAAATGCTTTAGCATTGCCTCTGTGACATCAAAGTCAGCAATAACCCCATCCTTTAATGGGCGGATGGCAACAATATTTCCCGGTGTCCGTCCGACCATGCGGCGAGCTTCTTCCCCAACGGCCAATACACGGTTTGTATTTTTATCTATTGCCACAACTGAAGGTTCATTCAACACGATCCCACGGCCTTTAACATGAATTAATACGTTTGCCGTTCCTAAGTCAATTCCAATATCCCTTGCGAACATTTTCAGCTTTCCTCCTTGTATAATGGCCGGATGCTTCTATTTATTATCGTCACATGCATGACTTTCGATCTGACGTGATATACTCCCTATGCATCTACAACGATCCATGAGCACCGGTGTTCCGATTTTTTTGGACTCCTGATGCTATCTGACGGCTCCGTTAACTCGATTTTGGTCGACTTTTAAAATGAGCAACAGGCCTGACAAATTCTATGCTTTAATCTCAACCATGTCCTTATCCTAATTGCTGATTATACCATATTTTTCTTAGCAAGTAACAGTTTGTTTAAAAACTTGTAGTTTTTTGCAGTTATTTGTCAAAAATAATTCATATTTGGTCTCTATATGTCTCATTATACCTATTTACGTAATATACTATGAATTTTCAATAACAGAAACTTTGGAGATCAAATGGCTTATTTTATAAAAAAAACCGGAAAAAACAAGGATTCCTGAGCACCTTTCCCATTGCTCAAAGATAAATCTGACACTCTAATGCCTTTTTCTAAAAAAGAATACGTGAATAGGCACCAGTTTCACATTCTATTGACCGTATTCCAAATTAGAATACGGCATCGGGCACTAGTTGGCTCTTCTATTGACCTTTTTCCAAAAGGGACTGCGGCTTTGGGCACTAGTTTTCGATTCTGTTGACCTTTTCCACAATAAAATGTGTGGATCGGGCGCCAGTTGGCTCTTCTATTGACCTTTTCCTAAAAAAGTACGCGGGATCGGCCATCAGTTTGCCTTCCTTTTAACTTTTCTCTGAAAAAATGAATTCTCGCGCCTTTCCCAACCTCCAGTTATGTAAAAGACCCCCAAACCATCTGGGGGCCAAGGCCTTTCTTTTATCTATGCTCAATAGAAAAACCGGTTTACTTCACCGGTTCTTCTTCAAACTCTTCTTTCTTGTATTTTAGTTTTGTTGCTTCGCCCCCGCGCAGGTGGCGGATGGATTTATGATAATCTAAGATTTCTTTTACTTCATTTGCTAGATCGGGATTGATTTCAGGAAGTCTTTCCGTCAGGTCTTTATGGACTGTACTTTTGGACACGCCAAACTCCTTCGCAATCACGCGAACTGTTTTTCTCGTCTCCACGATATACTTTCCAATCTTGATAGTTCTCTCTTTGATGTAATCGTGCACACACTCGCCCTCCCCAATTTGGATGTGAGAAGTGTGAAATGAGACTCGCTTCTTTAGTCCGTGAATTATTGGATTCCCGCATGAGCCCCCCATCTCTTTCATACGGCCCGAAAGCAGTGCTTTCTGAACTTACAATGTATAATCAGATCCAGAGCTATATCTAACTTCATCTTAAACGACTCCTCACCTCAAACACTCTCTTTGTAAGGTTTGTAACAGTTTATTAGCATGGTGGCGGGAATATGCACAATTTCAGCAATCTGAACAAAAATTAGAGAATTTTTTTACGATATGGGTTTAATTCAATATTTAAGACAGGATGGACCGTAAATAATTAGATGTACCGCTTTCAATTTTACGTTTCATTGTTTTGAAAAAGTAAAAAAGGTGTCGGGAACATAATATTCGTTACCGACACCTTTTTTATTATGCAAAAATTATGCATCTTGATTAGTTTTGTTCATAGATTCTTTATTTGGCTTTTGGTCAGCGTTTTTTTCATCTGCAGGTTTTTCAGTATCTGTTGATTCCTTTTTATCATCTGCAGGCTTTTCTTCCGTTGACTTGTCTGTATCAGCCGGCTTTTCAGTAGACTCTTCTTGACCTTCAGTCGCATTTGAACTGTCTTGATCGGCTGCAGGATCTTTCTTCATCTCGTCTTGGCCTTCTTCATTCATTAGCTCTTCTTCTTCGCTAACACCGTTGTCACCAGTTGTTTGCTCATCAGTGGCAGGCTCTTCTGTTACAGTGGATTCTTGTAACTCACTAACCGGTTTGTTTAGAAACTTTTCAGGATTGACAGGTACACCATTTTTACGGATTTCAAAATGTACGTGTGTGCCTGCTTCTTCGTTGAACAAGCTTTGTCCAGCTGTCGCAAGAGCTTGTCCTTGCTCGATTTCATCTCCAACTTCAACCTTCATATTTTTTACAGATGAATATTGAACAACGATATCGTCGCTATGTTGGATTTCAATCACGTTTCCTAGAAGCGCATCCTCTTCCACTCTTGTAACCGTTCCGCTTAAAGATGCAATTACATCAAACGCCTCGCCGTCTTTTACCGTAATATCAATTCCTGTGTTTGGATGGTATTGATTTTGGTAAACAACAAGCGCTGCTTCCTGCTCTTCAGCCTTTGCGTTGTCTTCATAGAATTTCTTCTGAATCTTAACGCTGCTGCTGTCCTTTGCAGTAAGCGGAAGTTTCACGTTTTCCATCGCACGCGCAACTTCAACGGCTTGATCCTTTGCATTTTGACCAGGAGCCTCTTGGCCATTTAGACTAAACTTATCTGAATCAATTGCATTGTCCGTGCTGCTGTTTTGATACCATAAAACACCGGTTAGAATAAGGGCTGCACTCGCAATATAAACAGCTGGAAATACCCAACGCTTTTTGAAATAGCGTTTAAAACCTTGAGAAGTATTTTTTTCTTCCTCTCTCATTTATCATCACCTCAGCAATCATTCTGAACAAATTACTAACTTTATATACCTTCCCAGAAAAAAATTTTTACTCCTTATTTTTCGACAAAACGTTTATAATTATTCATGATTGTCACAAAAATCACTTTAGCGCAGTGAGGGTCATTCCCTCGGCGCGGTAAAGCATTAACGCAGCGGGGGTCAGTCCCCCACTTGGATAATGCGTTAAAGCAGCGATATGCTCTTTTTATGCCTCTGGTCGTCTTCTAGTTATTTCCAGATGTTAACAGGGTTATGGTCTGGAGTGGGATACCTATTTGTTGGATTTAGTAGAGGTATTTAGGTGATAGAGATAGAAGAGAAATGGAAATGGCATTGGAAGATTAGGAATCATATATTTTCAGATAGGTGGTTATTGGTATTTTTATGTTAAAAATACTTTTTAGATTATTTCCTTTCATTTATATAGTGGCTGTATGGGTGATGTCGAGTATGCCGGATGATGCAGTGGTCGAGCTTCCAGATTCAAACTGGGACGCCGGGATTAAAGAATCGCTTCATTTAATCGAATTTGGCATACTATATGTTTTGTTCGTATTGGCTCTCTTAACGTTCAAAGGATTGACCAGAAAGTGGAACATTGTCCTCATGATCATAGCTTCTCTATACGGCATCACAGATGAGATTCATCAATCCTTTGTCCCGTCCCGCTCCTCAAGCATGATAGACGTCGTCAAGGACATCACAGGCGTCCTAGTGGCCTCATGGATTATGTATGGAGCCTACCATAAGAAAAGATTCCTAAAGCTTGGGAAACTATTGAGGAAAATAGAGGATGCATCAACGCGGTAGCTTATTGGGGGACAGTCCCCCAGCACGTTAATGCAGTAATACAAAGAGGGACTGTCCCCCGCCGCTTTAAAGCAGCGGGGAGACAGTCCCTCTTTATTTGTGTACTATGCTCTTTTTAATTTTTGCATGGCTCGGCAATATCCCATTATTTTTTCGCTGTAATTGTGGTTATAAACGGTTCAGAATCGGCGATCTGGATTCCTTTATAGTAGTATTGGACGATGTCTGTGTATTTTTTGCCTTCCTTGGCCATTCCGTTAGCGCCGTATTGGCTCATACCGACCCCGTGACCGTATCCTTTTGTATTAATCACAATATCGTCGCCCCTGCGCTCCCACGTAAAGTCTGTGGACATCAGGCCCAGTTTATCGCGAATATCCTTCCCGCTCACTTCTTTTCCATTAATATTTACTTTTGCTACCCGCTTGCCTGCTGTTCGTTCGGTTACCTCGCCGATGGTTTTATTATTCTTTAGCTTAACACCCAACTTTGTTTCAAATTCCTTGACTGGAATAATCCTTTGACCACTGAATTTAGGAGATTGTTTATCCCATGGACTTTCTACACTTTGTAAATACGGTAATGAGTTGGCCCAAATAGCTTCAGAGTTTTCTGTGTAGCCGTTGCTCGTGGAAAAGAATGTAGCATCAATCGGATTGCCGTCATACGTGAGAATCTGCCCTTGAGTCTCCTTGACAGCCTCATTGATTTTCTCCATCTTCCAGCTAAAATCAGAAGGTCCCCAAACCTTCTTCAATTCTTCTGGGCTTTTATACACCTGGAAAAACTCTGTATCAGCGACGTTAGCATCCTTTGGCAGATCCACACTCTGATCACTCATCAGTTGCTTTACAATATACGTACGGGCTGTTAACGCTTGAGCCTTTAGGGCTTCCTTTTCAAAATCTGCCGGCATTTCCGATGCGACAACCCCTGCCACATATTCTTCAAGGGGAATGCTCTCTACATCTTGCTTGGCGGTCCGATAGACGGCCACATCGATCGAAGGAGCTGTTGAAGCAACCTCCGTCTCCGGTTTGGCCGCTGCTTCTTCTTGTACATCCTCTCCAAGCTTACCAATAATCTTTTCTTCACCAAATGGCAGTACAACAATCGTCGGAATCATCAGGGTAACAGTGAATAGTAGTGCTGCTAGTAGAACGACCGGTTTGAATTTCTTCATGATTATCCTCCATAATGAATAAAATGTTCACAAAAAGTGAACAGCGGAGCACCCCCCGTAGTGGGGACAGTCCCCCGCTGCGGTGACGCTTTAACGCCTTGGGGGACTGTCCCCCACCACGGTATTGCTTTAAAGCACCGAGGGTCTGTCCCCCATCTTGGTAACGCACGAAAGCCTTTCACATGATCAAACGTTCAGAAAATATCTTTCACATTTCATTCATATGGAGTAGGACAAGTATTTATGACTAATTTTGATCTATGCATATTTTTCATTTTTTTGGGTAATAATAATATATGGAGAGTAATGGATGGGGATAATCGTAGGATTTGAGAGTCCCACTAAATCAAACCTTGTGAGATATTCTGACGAAAAAATGGATGGGTTCTATTTCTATTGTTAAAATAAAGAATCCATTACCCTAAAAGTTACGAGCTGCTTCCCCCATTCCCTAAAAGGAATTTTGGAAGCAAGAGAACCGTCCCCATGCTTCCAAACAAGCACAGCAAAAAAACCGCACATGTTTTTTATGCGGTTTTTCTAAGAGTTATTGTTGTATTTATGCATTGAGATCTGAGATGTATTTTTTATCATAGTTGATTTCTTCGACGACTTCTTCTTTGACTCTTTCGATGTCTGCGCCAAGAGAAGCTAATTTTTCATGGAAGTTCACGTATCCACGGTCCAGGTGTTTGAGTTCTGTTACGCGTGTTACGCCGTCAGCTACAAGTCCGGACACGATTAACGCAGCTGCTGCGCGCAGATCGGTTGCAGCCACTTCTGCTCCTTGCAGGTTTGCCGGTCCATTGATAACAACTGAACGTCCTTCAATTTTCAAATCCGCATTCATTCTACGGAATTCTTCTACGTGCATGAAGCGATTTTCAAAAACCGTTTCCGTAATCATAGAAGTTCCTTTTGCCTGAAGCAATAACGCCATCATTTGCGACTGCATATCTGTTGGGAAGCCAGGGTGCGGCATTGTTTTAATGTCAACCGCCTTCAGGTTGTCAGTTCCAATGATACGAAGTCCTTCCGGCTCTTCGATAATTTTCACGCCCATCTCTTCCATTTTTGCGATAAGAGACGTTAAATGCTCTGGAACTGCACCTTTCACCAACACATTGCCGCCAGTAATAGCTGCAGCGACCATAAATGTTCCAGCTTCAATACGGTCAGGAATGATATTGTGCTCAGCGCCAAACAGCACGTTTACACCTTCAATCTTGATTGTACCCGTACCTGCGCCTTTTACCTTAGCACCCATTTTATTAAGGAAGTTTGCAAGATCAACGATTTCCGGCTCTTTCGCTACATTATCGATGATCGTTGTTCCTTCAGCAAGAACAGCTGCCATCATAATGTTTTCCGTTGCTCCTACACTTGGGAAATCCAAATAAATTTTTGCGCCGTGCAGGCGGCCTTCTACTTCTGCTTCAATAAAGCCATTTCCAACCTTAACCGTTGCACCCATTGCTTCAAAGCCCTTTAAGTGCTGGTCAATTGGACGAGAGCCAATCGCACAGCCCCCTGGCAACGCTACTCTAGCGCGGCCATTTCTAGCTAAAAGAGACCCCATCACTAAAACGGAAGCTCTCATTTTTCGTACATATTCAAACGGTGCTTCTACCTTTAACTCATTTGATGCATCCACGATCACAGTGTTATCCTTAAATGCCACTTCGGCACCAAGAAAACGCAAAACCTCATTGATGGTATATACATCGGAGAGTGTAGGCACATCCCGAATAACGCTTTTTCCATCACTTGCTAATAGTGTTGCAGCGATAACAGGTAAAACGGCGTTTTTTGCTCCCTCAACTTTGACGGTACCGTTTAACCTTTTTCCGCCACGGACGATGATTTTTTCCAAAGTATTCCCCTCCGCGTCCATTATCTCTATATTAATATTCAACCGTAATGATTGGTGTGCCAACTACGAGGGTAGTCTTGCCGCCCAATCCTTGATTTCTTACCCCAAGTTGTAGATTCATCTCATCTGAATGTCCTTTAATCGATTCTGAAAAAACCTTCGAATAAGCTGTTGTCGATATAAAGGAGTCCTCTTCAAGTGTTTCAATTTCTTTCGCATCAAATGCCTGTAACAGGTCGTTGACATGGCTAGGCAAAGACTTATTCATCTTATCACCGAACTCGCTATATATACAAGAGAAAATAATGGCTTTTTCGTGAAAAATGTCGCTAATTTTTTCGACAACCGCTCCTTTAAGAAAATCCTTTGTTTCCTTTTGCCAGCCTTCACCCGTAACCTCATAAATCAAATAACTTTGCATATGGTCACCTTCGCCGGTAGAAAGAATCCGAAGCGTTTCCTTCAAGCCATTGTCCACTGTCATAACAGCTTTCGCTTCCCATTTTTCATCCTCTTCAGAAATCTCCCATTTCATATCGGGATACTCCTTGCTTAACTCATCCATTTTCTTCTGTGCTTGGACATTTGCCAAATTCTGTCTTGCTTGTAACGACCAATTATTGATGGTAATATTCTCGCCTTCCAAAACACTTGCCATTTTAAAGAGATCCAGTTCTCCGTTTCCCTTTGCATTGGCCATGTTAAAAACAATCATTCCAACCGCTGACAAAGTGACTAAAACATAGATTATTTTTTTCATCGTACCGTACTCCTCTCCTTACTACCATTGTTACCAAGAGAGGAAGTTACATACCCATGAAAAACCGTCACTTTTTGACAACGACTTTGTAAAAAAGTGCACAAAATGATGTCTATGTATTGTGGGCAAAATTTACAACACACCAAAATGAATTGTACTCAAAAATCTTCAAAATGGAAACGTGTATGAAGACCTATCTTTTTTCCAATTTCTATTCCAATAAAAGTGGAAGCTGCTGTGACCACGCTAGATAGTCGAGGAAAAAGTTACTAACGATTGAACCAATCGCAATCGATAATAATATATAGAGCAGTCTCGCTTGAAATACTCGGTTGGCACGCAAAAACTTTTCAAAGTTAATTGCCATCAGCGCCCACCATGTTAACGCGATAAAGACAAGATGCGAGATAATGCTCAAAATCGCCTGAGGTCCATACTCCGTTAACACCATCATCTCCCCCTTTTTTTTACAACCCAATCACTATTTTACCACACTCTTCCATCATCCTCACATAAAAACTCTTATGTAGCTAGTGGAATTTTATACATAGGTGTAAATAACACCTGTACTCAATATTAAACGAATGAACCCCTCAAAAGGTTTCAATTATTTCAAAAATATTTCTGAAATATTTCAAAAACCCCAAAAAAATTCTCCCGACTATAATATTCGTATGTAAATATTGATTTATGGGGGTAGAATGAAAAAAATATAGGAAGCAGGGGGACGGTTCTATTGCTTCCATATGAATCTATAGTAAATACCTATACAGAGCTTTAACAACCGAAAACCTTATTTTTGAAAAATTAGCGTTGAGCTGCACCTTTTTTGAAGATTTAAACGTGGTTCCCGCGGATGTCATACTAGAAAGAGGTATTTTATAAGTAATTGGAGGTCTAACTGGCATTTTTACTTCGTATCAAGTATTTTTCCATTATCCGTACCTTTTACAAATCCGAAGTTTCCTTCGCCTCCTGAAAGAAGCAAGAGAACCATCCCCTTGCTTCTAGAAATGGAAAAGGCGCCGAAATAGGCGCCTTAAGGTATTTCCTATTGTTCTTTAACCTTAGCTGAAAGCCTACTCAGCAGCTGTTACAGTTTCCATTTTGGAAAGTCTTGGTCTTTTTGTTTTTCATATTCTTGCATTCTCGAAAAGGCATTTCCTAAGTTGCTTACAATATATCCTTGAGGACCTTGGGTTTCTATACTCCCTTTTAACTCCTCCATTTTAATATTAGCAAACATTTTTGCAATTGAGGCTAAACTAGCGACCGTATCCATTAACTCAGGATTGTCATTGTTGTACTTCTTAGAAATGGAGTAAATATAATCAAGTCTATTTCTAATATGCATAAGTGTTTCATTCTCAAACGGTTCCTGTCCATTTTTCATAATACTTCACTCCTCATACTTAAGCATATGATTAGAAAATGGATTGTGAACCAAAAATGAAAATAAAGCAGAGGGACGGTTCTTCTGCTTCCGACTCCCACACCTTCCACTGCAGCAGCCTTATCTTTTATAACAAAGAAAGAAGGAGCCCTAACGCTCCTTCTTTCTCTCATCTATCTTATCGTAAAAAGTCTTCAAACTCATAGAACTGGGTTTGCAGGAAGTCGAAGGCCAGGTTCGGCAAGATACCGAATACGACGCTAGCGACGACACAGATGGCGATGACGATTCCCACTCCGACTGGAATCTTAATCTTCGGCAGGTTATCGCTTCTCTCAGGTGCCGGTTTAAAGAAGATCTGCGCTAAGATTCTAAAATAGTACACATAAGACACAACAGTTGTGGCAATCATAATTCCGACTAATACATAGTTCGCCTCCTCGCGAACAAGTGCACCTGTGATGATGTTTAGCTTCCCGATAAAACCGGCCGTACCGGGTATTCCAGCCAACGATAGTACCAGCACGCCCATTGCAACAGCAAGCCACGGTGCCCGCTTATACAGACCGGCAAAGAGATTCAAATCCTCGGAATCCGATTTTTCCGTTATCAATTGGATAATCGCAAAGGCTCCCATGCTCATGAACAGGTAGGCCACTAAATAAAACCATAATGAATCAAACATAAACATCGATAACGCGGCGACGGCCACCAGTAGATAACCGGCATGCGCAACGCTGGAGTACGCAAACAAACGCTTGATGTTCGTCTGACGCAATGCCACCACGTTACCGATAATCATCGTTGCAGCGGCAATAACTGCAATGTAGTATTCCATATCAATCAGAACGGGCGTTGAGCCTGGACCATTTACTGCTACGCTCGCAAAGATCGAAAGAATCAGGCGGACGATCAGCGCGAAGCCGGCAGCCTTTGATACGACGCTTAAAAAGGCAGTTACAGGTGTTGGTGCACCTTGGTATACATCCGGCGCCCACATATGATATGGAGCAGCAGCAATTTTAAACGATAAGCCGACAAAAATCATTAAGAAGGCAATCACTAACAAATACACCTGCTGCGAATCATTAATCGCCATCAGTACATCCCGCATATCAGATAAATTCGTTGTGCCTGTTAACCCGAACACATAACTCATACCAAACAACGTAATCGCGGACGATAAGCTTCCGTTCACGACATATTTCATCGCGGACTCATTGGACTTTAGATTATTTTTACGAATACCTGCTAATATATAGGAGGAAATGGATAATAGTTCAAGTCCTACATATAACGTAATCAAGTCTCCGCTTGATGTCATAATCATTCCGCCCAGCAAAGCAGCTAAGAACAGATAGAAAAATTCTCCTCGATATTCCTTCATGCCTTCCTTTGGTTCATAGCTGATGGCCAGCAGCATCACAAACCCTCCACCGCATAGCAGAATCAGCTTAAACGCTTTTGCAAAAGAATCGAGTCTGAATGTGTCATATAAAATCGTTGTCACATCTTTATCCAGCAGCCCAGCCAAGGAAACAATCGCAGCCAAAATCCCAACAAAGCTAATCCAGCCAAGGATTTTGCGGTTCTGTGTCCGCGGCATAAACAAATCAAGAAGGGTAATGATGGTCAAAACCCCAAGGATGATGAACTCAGGCATCATGATACCCCATTCAAATGATAACAATGTTTCGAGATCCATCCTTCATCACCCTCCGATCCTAAGCATAATAAATTCTAATGTTGACTGCAGCGGCTCGCTCAGTATATTTGGGTACACACCGATTAATAAAATCAAGGCAAGCAACACAATGGCCGGGACAAACTCGACCGTGCGGAGATCTTTTGCTCCGTACCATTGCCAGTTCGCCGTTCCATACGTAATTCCAAGCACTGCGCGAAGCAGATACACAGCGGTCATAATGATACCAAGTGCACCGACTGCTGCAAGCACCGGCATTTCTTTAAACAATCCTAAGAACGCCATGAATTCGCTGACGAAGCCGGACATTCCCGGTAAGCCGAGTGATGCCATCCCGCCGGCCAGTAAAAATCCAGCTGTTAATGGCATAGCCTTTGCCATCCCGCCGAGCTTTTCGAACTCTGTTGTTTGCGTTCTTTCGTAAAAAACACCGACTAAGAAGAAGAGCAATGCGGAAATTAAACCGTGTGATACGACTTGAAAAACCGCTCCCTGTATCCCTGCTTCATTTAAGGCACCTAACCCGATTAATACAATCCCCATATGGGAAATGGATGAATAAGCCAGCACCATTTTGAAATCTTTTTGTACGAAAGCCAGGAATGCACCGTACAGTAGATTAATTACCCCAAGAACCGCAAGTAACACCGCTAACGATGTGAACTGCTCTGGAAAAATCCCCAGTCCAAAGCGGATCAGACCGTAGGCACCAATTTTTAATAAAATACCTGAGTGAATCATAACGATAGATGGCGGTGCTTGAACGTGCACGCGCACCATCCAGCTATGCAATGGAAAAATCGGCAGCTTGATACCGAAAGCCACAAGCAGGGCAATGAACAAGCCAAGCTTCAAATCCTCAGATATACTGCCCAAAAGCTGCGGATCATCTGACGTCATAATTGCCTGCAATGCCTCGATATTCGTTGTACCCGTCCGGGCAAACAGTGCAATGATAACAATCAAGAGAATCGCTGAACCAAGTCCGTTATAAATCAAAAAGCTATACGCTGCTTTTTCTTTTTCCTGATATCCCCATTTTCCGATTAAGAAGAAGGTTGGAATCAAGGTCATTTCGAAGAATAGGAAAAATAAAACCAAGTTCTCAGCGGCAAAAACGCCGAGCATCCCTGTTTCCAGCAAGAGGAACAGCATGAAGTAGCCTTTCCATTCTTCTTTGATATGAACAGAAGCAATCGCAGCAAGCATGGCAACAACTGCCGTTAACACAAGCAGTACAAGCTGAAAGCCGTCGACGCCAAGTTCATATTTAATCGTAAATAATTCCCCGTATTGAATCGCATTTTTAAACGCAATCCAATCGAGCTTTTCACTTAAGGTGGATAAATCCAGCCCTGAGCGGTATTGGAAAAATAAATTTAACGAAACGACAAACGCTGGAATCGTGGCTAAAAAGCCAATCAGCTTCAGCAGATTTTCCTGCTTTTTAGGTATAAATAACAGCACTAACACTCCAATAAGAGGGGAGAAAATCAAGAACGATAATAGACTCATTTAAAATACCCCCCTGTTACGGCAAAGATGACAACCAAGACGGCCAAGCCAACGAAAGCAACAGCCCCATACATCTGAATCTGCCCGTTCTGCACCTTTGAACCAAAGGCCGCCAAGCTGGAAATAATACCTTGTACGAGTTTGACCACCCCTTCAACAATGAACCATTCAATGTATTGAAGGAATAAGCTGAACACCTTTGCAATATTGACAAATGTGTATTGATACAGCTTATCGATAAACCATTTGTTATACGAAATACTGTAAGCAAGCGGGAATCTTCTTGATAACCAGTCACGGTAAATCGATTTTTTCCCGTAAATTAACCATGCCAGGTAAATTCCAAGCAATGAAACGACTGTTGCCACAAGCATAATCCAAATTGGCGCTTCTTCATGACCATGATGGCCAAGTAATTCATTTCCTTCTGTTAACCAATCACCTAAAAATGTACCGAACCATGGCGTGTTGATGTAGCCGGCAATAACTGCTAAGAAACCAAGGATCATCATTGGCATCGTCATCGATGACGGTGACTCGTGGACATTGTCCACCTTTTCCCTTGCTTCGCCGGAGAAGACCATAAAGAATAAACGGAACATATAAAAGGCTGTTAAGAATGCTGTAATAACGGCTAATGTGAACAAGACCGGATGGCCTGCGTTCCAAGTTGCCACGAGAATTTCATCTTTACTAAAGAAACCTGACAATAACGGCACACCGCTGATCGCCATCGTTCCGATTAAAAACAACATGCTTGTTTTCGGAATCTTTTTCCAAAGACCGCCCATTTTTTCAATATCCTGCGTATGCACGGCGTGAATCACGCTACCTGCGGCAAGGAATAATAACGCTTTGAAGAATGCGTGCGTTGTTAAATGGAATACACCTGCAACATAACCGGCAGATCCAAGAGCAAGCATCATGTAGCCTAGCTGGCTGACGGTTGAGTAGGCTAGTACTCTCTTAATATCTTTTTGCGTCAGAGCAATTGTCGCGGCAAAAATCGCCGTAATGCCCCCAATCACTGCAACGGTCATCAACGCGGTTTCGCTCGCCATAAATAACGGGAACAAGGATGCCACTAAGTACACACCGGCAGCAACCATTGTTGCGGCGTGGATGAGTGCGGAAACCGGCGTCGGACCTTCCATTGCGTCCGGAAGCCATGTGTGGAGCGGGAATTGACCAGATTTTCCGACTGCTCCGATAAAAATAAGGATGGCTGTTAACGTGATCACTTCATTTGAAATTTGATTGGACGTAATGGCTTCAAAAATAGCATCATATTCAAAGCTGCCAACCTGCCAGAATAAGAGAATCATCCCGATCAATAGACCAACGTCACCGATACGGGTCATAATGAAGGCTTTTTTTGCAGCTGCCTTCGCTTCTTCTTTGTAAAAATAAAATCCGATTAACAGGAATGAACCTAAACCGACTAATTCCCAGAAAATATAGGTTTGCAGTAAGTTTGGAGAAAGGACAAGTCCGAGCATTGAAAATGTAAACAAACCTAAATAGGAATAGAAGACAGAAAATCGGTCGTCACCTTTCATATACCCTGCTGAATATGTATGTACAAGAAAGCTGACAAGTGAGACGATGACTAACATTAATGCATTTAATTGATTGACTTCAAATCCCACTGTAAGCTCTAATTCCCCGATTTTCAGCCAAACGCCTTCTGATTTAAAGGTTGGGGCCGCAAAGCGATCAAAAAGCACCAACACCGAATAAATAAATGAGGCAAATGCCAGTAGTATGGCAATATAAGAACTTGCCTCTTTCAGCCGCTTGCCGAAAAGGACGAGAAGTAGAAACGATAATAGCGGGAAAAGCGGTATGATCCATGCGCTTTCCATCAAATTCAGATCCCCCTTTTTGAGGCGGAAAAAGTAATCCTTCCTTCCGTTCTCCTCATAAACTCTGAAGCTTTTTGTTTGGTTTTAGTGCTTCATAGTATCCATTTCATCAATATTAACGGTTTTTCTGTTACGATAAAGGGCCATCAAAATTGCTAAGCCAACAGCCGCTTCTGCAGCCGCTACGGCCATGCTGAATAAGGCGAAAATCTGCCCGTTAATTGAAGGAGCGACACCCAGCTTGCTAAAAGCAACTAAATTGATATTGACGGCATTTAACATTAGCTCAATTGAGATGAGGACAATAACGGTATTTCGCTTTGTCAGCGCCCCGTAAAGGCCAATGCAGAAAAGGATTAAGGCCAATGCTAGAAAAGCTGAAATCGGTACGGATGAACTCATGATTCATCGGCCTCCTTTTTATCTCTTTTTGCTAACATAATTGCCCCGATAAGAGCCACTAACAGGACAATCGACGTTAATTCAAATGGAATGATATATTTTGTGTAAAGGGCAACCCCGATTTGTTCTGTATTATTAACATGGAGTTCTTGATCGAAAACTGGGAAATCCAAATTATAGATTCCAAAATAGACAACGGCTGCAAAACCTGCGACGCCAAGGAAGAGGGCAATTTTCTTGCCCCAGTCTCCCTTTGGCTCCTCCTTGTCATTATGACTGGTCAGCATAATACCGAACAGCATGATAATCGTGATTGCTCCCGAGTAAATCAGAACCTGAACGACCGCTAGAAACTCGGCAGACAGGAGGATGTATATACCAGCGATGCTAAGAAAAGTGGCAACTAAGGCCAGCACCATGTGAACAACCTTGGTTAGATTCAACAGCAGGACGCCACCTGAAACGGCAATAAATGCGAGTATGATAAAAGCGAGAAATTCTCCACTCATGGTTTGTTCACCTGCCGAATATTCTCATCGTTTTCATCAAGCCATTCTAAGTTTTTAAACAATTCGTCACGGCTGTATGCTGACAGTTCAAAGTTGTTCGTCATAATGATTGCTTCCGTTGGACAAACCTCTGTACATAAATCACATAGAATACAAATTTCAAAGTTTATATCATATGTGTCGATTACTTTCCCTTTTTTCGTCGGATCTGGATGTTTCTTTCCCGTTAAGTTAATACAGTCGGTCGGACAAATATTGGCGCATTGGTTACAGACAATGCATTTTTCCGGATAAAACTTCTGTATGCCGCGAAAACGGTCAGGCATTGGGATCGACTCATTCGGATAATCATACGTCATCTTCTCACGTGATAAATTCTTCAGCGTATACGCCAAACCTTTCATTAATCCAATCATGTGATCACCTCTTTTGTATCGGGGCCAGCCTTCAACCACAGGCCCCCTTCGCTTTTTCACGTTAAACCATTGGGGGACAGTCCCCCGCTACTTTAACGCGGTACCGTTATGGGGGACTGACCCCCGGTGCTTTAACGTGGTAACGTATAGCTCCTAATTAGAATAGATTGATAATTTCTTTTATAACGGCTGTTAGGAAGATATTGGCCAAGGAAATTGGCAGTAATATTTTCCAAGCAAATTCCATTAGTTGGTCTGGACGGACACGCGGGAACGTTGAGCGCAGCCATAGCAGCACGAACGTAACTACACTGAACTTCAATGCGAACCAGACGGCCCCTGGGATAAAACCAAGGAATGGAAGCGGCAGCCAGCCCCCTAAGAATAAAACAACAATTAAGGCAGACATTGCGAACATATACGTATATTCCGTTAACATGAAGAAGGCAAATCGGAAACCGGAATAATCAACGTGATACCCTGATACAAGCTCAGATTCTGATTCCGGAAGGTCAAACGGGATCCGGTTTAGTTCGGCAACAGCAGCAATGAAGAATAAGATAAACCCAATCGGCTGTACAATGACAAACCATCCGTTTTGCTGTGCCGTCACAATATCGGTTAGATTTAAACTGCCTGATAATAAAATGACACCTAAGACAGACATAACGAGCGGAATCTCATAGGAAATCATTTGCGCTGCGCCACGCATTGCCCCAAGCAAGGCATATTTATTATTGGAAGCCCATCCGGCGGTTACCATTCCAAGCACGGTAATACCGGAAATCGCAATATAGTAAAGCAGCCCAACGCCAATATCGGCAAAATAGAATTTGTCCGTAAACGGAATAAC
The DNA here is from genome assembly GCF_036670025.1 of Niallia oryzisoli. Taxonomy (NCBI): domain Bacteria; kingdom Bacillati; phylum Bacillota; class Bacilli; order Caryophanales; family Bacillaceae; genus Niallia; species Niallia oryzisoli. Next base: position 5,971,067 of record NZ_CP137640.1, read on the forward strand.
TGCAATAACCATGAACGAAGGTGCAAAGGCAATGACCGGCGCCAATATATACAACGGGCGGTCAGCAAGCTTTGGAATAATATCTTCTTTTAAAAGAAGCTTCAAAACATCCGCTGCTGTCTGCAACAGTCCCCATTTACCCCCGAGCTGGTTGGGTCCAATCCGGAGCTGCATAAAACCCATTACCTTCCGCTCGGCCAAGATGACATAGGTTACATAACCGAGAACAACAAATAAGAATAACGTTGCCATTAAAAAGAAAATCCCAAAATTGACGAGACTTGGACTCGAGTTTAAGAGATTGGCCATCATCATCCATCAACCTCCCCAAGGATAATATCAGTAGCCCCTAGAATGACGATTAAGTTTGATATATTTTCCCCTACAAGCAGTTTTGGGAGAATTTGAAGGTTATAGAATGATGGTCGTCTAAATTTCAGGCGGTAAGGTTCCTTTTTCCCGTCACTGGAAATGTAGCAGCCGATTTCTCCCCGTGGAGACTCGATTCTGACATACGTTTCCCCAACTGGCGCCTTAATGATCTTCGGCACTTTTGCCAAAACCGCGCCATCCTTCGGAAATTGCTCAACGGCTTGTTCAAGGATTTTCAGTGATTCTGCGATTTCTGCTAAACGAACCTGATAGCGTGCCCAGCAATCACCGGTCGTTTGAACGGGAACATCAAAATCAAAGCGGTCATAAATGGAATACGGTTCATCTTTACGTAAATCCCACTTAATCCCTGTGCTTCGGAGATTCGAACCGCTTAATGAATACTGAAGTGCCTCTTCAGGTGTAATAACTCCGACGCCTTTTACACGGTTTAGAAAAATTTCATTTCCTGTCACAAGCTGATGGTAGCCTTCCAATTGTTCCTTCATATAAGGAATAAATTCTCTTACTTTATCAATCCAGCCATCCGGAGCATCCCATTTCACACCGCCGACACGCATATAGTTAAACGTCATTCGGCCGCCGGAAAGCTCATTCAACAGATTCAGGATCATTTCCCGGTCCCGGAAGGCAAAAATAAATGGACTGGTTGCTCCGATATCAAGCAAATAGGTGCCCCACCAGACAAGGTGGCTGGCGACACGATTCAATTCCATCGCAATAACCCTTAGATATTCAGCCCGTTCCGGTATTTCAAGCCCCATCATCGTTTCCACCGCATGACAGAGAACATAATTGTTTGTCATCGCAGCTACGTAGTCCATTCTGTCTGTATAAGGAATGATTTGCGTATACTGCAGGTTTTCGGCCAATTTTTCCGTGCCGCGATGCAGGTATCCGATCACCGGCTTTGCTTCTTTAATGATTTCACCATCTATTTTTAAAACAATTCGGAAAACTCCGTGAGTACTGGGGTGTTGAGGTCCGACATTTAACAACATTTCTTCTGTTCGTAACATTGCTTATACCTCCACATCATATGGCTCATAATCTTTACGGAGAGGGTGTCCCACCCATTCCTCTCCCAGCATAATGCGATGGAGATCAGGGTGTCCCAAGAATTTTATCCCCAATAAATCATATGCTTCACATTCAGGCCAGTTTGCGCCGGCCCACAGAGGTACAAGTGACCCGATTTCAGGCTGATCTCGATCCAGTTTCACCTTAATGGCAATCGGTTGAGAGTTTTTATAAGAATACAAGCTTACGTAAACCTCCATATGTGTTTGAAAATCAGTCCCATGCAGCTCTGATACATAATCAAAGCTAAGCTGTTCGTTATATTTGAGATATTCAGCTACTTTAAAATAGTCCTCTTTGCGAAGAATCAATGTCGGTATATCTTTGGCAAGCTTATTAATATAGCTTTCTTCAATCGCCTCTTTGCCGATATGTTCTTCAATAACCTTGACATATTTGTCCAAATAATGCTGGTTTGGCGATGGCTTTGCCTCTTCAACGGCTTCAGCTGGCTCTGCTTTCCCAGCACCTTTTGCCTTCGCTGCGGCTGCGGCTTTTGCTTTTGCGGCAGCAATAGCTTTGGCTTTTTCATCACCGGCATCTCCACCAGCAGCAGCTTTTGCTTTGGCCTTAGCTGCTGCAGCTGCCTTTGCTTTTGCGACAGCGGCGGCTTTTGCCTTCGCATCGTCATCATCTGCAGCTCCAGACACTCCTGCCTGCTGTTTTGCTTTGGCCTTCGCTAGTGCAGCGGCTTTTTGTTTTGCTAAATCATCAGTTGGTGCAGAGTCTCCTCCTGAGGCTTCTGCCTGCTGTTTTGCTTTGGCTTTCGCTAATGCTGCTGCTTTTGCCTTTGCAGCTGCGGCAGCTTTTTGCTTCGCTAAATCATCAGCAGGTGCGGCGTCTCCTCCTGAGGCTTCTGCCTGCTCCTTCGCCTGCATCTTTGCCTCCGCCGCAGCCTTTGCTTTGGCGGCCGCGGCGGCTTTGGCTTTCGCAGCTGCTTCCTTTTTTAATTGTTCTATGTCTTTTTCTCCACTCATTTGTTACATCACCCTCTTCCCGGTTTTTGCCTCATAGCGGATTTTCTCCTTCAATTTATTAACTCCGTAAATGAGTGCGGCCGGGTTTGGCGGGCAACCTGGTATGTATACATCAACAGGGACAATTTGATCGACCCCTTTGACAACAGAATAAGACTTTACATATGGTCCGCCTGCAATTGCACATGCTCCCATTGCGATTACCCATTTCGGCTCCGGCATTTGATCGTATAGTCGTTTAAGAATCGGTGCCATTTTTTTCGTAACGGTTCCAGCAACAATCATCACATCTGCATGACGAGGGGATGCCCGGAAGATGACCCCAAAACGGTCAAAATCATAATGCGCTCCGCCTGTTCCCATCATTTCGATTGCACAACAAGCAAGACCAAATGATAACGGCCACATGGAGCTGCTGCGTGCCCAACCCTTTACTTGATCAAGCGTTGATAAAAATACATTTCTCTTAATCTCTTCCATTTCATCTGACGTGAAACCATCATATTTTAATTCCACTTTAACACCTTCTTTTTCCATGCGTATATAAGCCCGATGACTAACATGACAACAAAAATGAGCATTTCAATTAAGGCAAAAAAGCCAAGTTTTTCATAGGCAACCGCCCATGGATACAGGAATACTGTCTCAACATCAAAAATCACAAACATGAGAGCGAAAATATAATACGCTATATTGAACTGAACTCGTGAATCACCAAACGGATCAACTCCACTTTCATAGGTGGTATACTTAGCTTCCTCAGGTTTATTCGGTCTTAATAACTTTCCAAAAAATAACGCTACGATCGGCAAGATTATACCTAGAATCAGAAATATGAAAACTATTAAATAATTATTTTGGTAAACATTCAATAAATCCATGCCTCAACTCCCCCTTTTTGTTATCTGAAAAGTTAAAATTGTAACCGATACCATTATAACACTGTTACAATTTGGTGTCGACAGAACAGTTTTGGTGGATATTTTTGTATATTTTTCTTGTAAAAAATGGAATGTAATTCAATTACTATTTATCTACTTAACCTACAAAACCCCTTCTAAACCTAACTTATTCAACAAACAAGCTTTCATTCTTGTTTTAATTCGAAATAGTATTTTTGTCCCTTGTTATTTCCAGTGAAAGGCAAATTCAGTTGTTGGATAAAACGGTAAGCGGTGTTCGGTGAGGATAGATTAATGAAATCTTTACATTGCCTATTTGTCATTGAATAATTCAATAAAAGGTATTCTTAAATTGTTTTAATGTGTGCTGTTTTGGAGATTTCTTTGCAGTTTGGGCAGTGCCATGAATAAGAGATCCACTTCATTCCAAACAGCAGACAGTTGGGCATTGTACTCCACTGATTATTTCTGTATTTGAAATACCATATAGCTCAAGTATATGAGTCAGCACGGGTTGGTTATGTTTAATTAGGAGCTTTTTCAATTTGCGGATTTTCTTTTCATTTAATGGAGGTTTGTTGTTGTGCAGTCTTTCGAAGGATTCAATTTTCCGGAGGATATTATCGGCAAAAACAATTCTTTGGAACAATCTCTTATCCATTAACTCGGTTTTAAAAAAAGAGTTTCCTTCATGAAAAGCGGCAATAAATTCAACGGTCATTGGCTCAAAATATTTCTGCAGCCAATCCTGCAAAAGCTTTCGTTGGCGTTCCAACTACGAAATGGGATTTGAATATCCCTGCTCGTTCTCGCCTATCGTGCATCTGAGTTGTTCCGTATGACGGTCGATGTGAAATGTGCCAGAAACATTATTGGCATCTATGATAAGAGGGTATTTGGGGGAAATAGGCAGCGTATCCATTTGAAAAGTAACTTCCTCTGTCTCTATCATGATATCCCTTATAATTGAATAATTCTTTTCCTTTGGTAAAAATGTAAGGTGATAGTCCACATGCTTTTCACCGCGAAATCCTTTCCTTCGTTTCGGGATTTCCTTTTCTAATTCCGGAACCTTTCGATGATTCCTCAGCAATCTATTTAACAGTGCCTCAGCCTGTCTTAGCCGCAGCGGAACCTTTCTTTCATTTATGAAGTTCAAGCTGATCAACTCCTTTAAATGGATACCATTTCATTCGCGGTTGGAAGTTACATTTCCTTCTTTTTTATTTTTGTAAAGTAGTAAAATTATTATTTCCCAAGAAATTAATAGGTTTTGTAGGTTTACTAACTATTTATCTATAGATTTATGTCTCTTCCATAAGAATAGAAATTTAATAGATGAAAATGGAGGTAGAATAGAGGAAATTTGCTTGGATATTTCTCCGTAGGCTTTGCTTAATTTAAAAAATGCAGGAAATTAGCTCCTGAAATAGGTCTTTTTATTACCCCTATGTATGAATCCACATATATTAATAGATGGAACCCCCAGTAAAAAACCCCCATTTGATGTTCCAGAATTATATCCGCGGTTTTAGCCCTCATATCCGTAATTTTACTTTTCCTTCCAATTTCGGAAGCAAAAGAACCGTCCCCCCGCTTCCACCGTCATTGCACCGGCCACCGCTTACACTGCCGCCCCTTGTACTAGCCCTTTGCCTCTGCACTATCCCCCTCCTCTACCACAAAACAAAAAAACCCCACTCCGCAATGCGAAGTGGGTATCCATCATCTATTATACATCTCTTCTAGAAACGTTAATCCGGTTGATCGCACGCTTCAGCGCGAGTTCGGCACGCTTGAAGTCGACGTTGGATTGTTTTACTTCGTGTAGACGATGCTCTGCACGTTCTTTGGCTTTCAGTGCACGGTCTAAATCGATATGTTCTGCTGTTTCGGCAGCTTGGGCTAGAATCGTTACTTGGTCTGGACGAACTTCTAACAATCCGCCAGTTACTGCTACGAATTCTGTATTACCCCCATTTTTCAGACGAACGGATCCGATTTGTAATGGGGCTACCATTGGGATATGGCCAGGTAAAATTCCCAGCTCTCCACTTTGAGCTTTTGTACTAATCATCTCTACATCTGACTCATACACCGGGCCGTCGGGAGTAACAACACTGACTTTGATCGTCTTCATTTTTTACCCTCCTGGTCCGAAATTATACCTCTACACCCATTTGTTTTGCTTTTTCCACAACTTCTTCAATACGGCCTACTAGACGGAATGCATCCTCTGGAAGGTGATCGTATTTACCTTCAAGGATTTCCTTGAAGCCACTAACTGTTTCCTTTACAGGAACGTAAGAACCTGGTTGTCCTGTAAATTGCTCAGCAACGTGGAAGTTTTGAGATAAGAAGTTTTGGATACGACGCGCACGTGCTACGACAAGCTTATCTTCATCAGAAAGCTCATCCATACCTAACATCGCGATGATATCCTGTAATTCTCTATATTTTTGCAGCGTAGATTGCACTCTACGAGCTATATCATAGTGTTCTTCGCCAACAATTTCAGGTGACAATGCACGAGAAGTTGATGCTAATGGGTCCACCGCAGGGTAGATACCCATCTCAGAAAGTTTACGCTCAAGGTTTGTTGTTGCATCTAAGTGAGCGAATGTTGTAGCCGGTGCCGGGTCAGTATAGTCATCGGCAGGTACATAAATCGCTTGGATAGATGTAACAGAACCTTTGTTAGTTGAAGTGATACGTTCTTGTAAACGTCCCATTTCAGTAGCAAGTGTTGGTTGATAACCAACGGCAGATGGCATACGGCCAAGTAACGCGGAAACCTCAGAACCTGCTTGTGTGAAACGGAAGATGTTATCAATGAACAATAACACGTCTTGTCCTTGCTCATCACGGAAATATTCAGCCATTGTCAAACCAGTCAAGGCAACACGCATACGTGCACCAGGAGGCTCGTTCATTTGTCCGAATACCATCGCTGTTTGCTTGATAACGCCTGAGTCAGTCATTTCCCAGAAAAGGTCATTTCCTTCACGAGTACGCTCACCAACACCAGCGAATACGGAAATACCACTGTGCTCTTGTGCGATGTTATTGATTAATTCCTGGATAAGTACGGTTTTACCAACACCCGCACCACCGAATAGACCGATTTTTCCCCCTTTGATATATGGAGCTAGAAGGTCTACTACTTTAATACCTGTTTCAAGAATTTCAACTTCAGTTGATAACTCTTCGAATTTAGGTGCTTCTCTATGAATAGAGTCGCGGCGAACATCCGCAGGAACTGGATCGCCTAAGTCGATCGCATCTCCTAAAACGTTAAATACACGACCAAGTGTTACGTTACCTACAGGAACAGAAATCGGTGCACCTGTATCAACAGCCTCAACGCCGCGGGTTAGTCCATCTGTTGAAGACATCGCAATCGTACGAACTGTGTCATCGCCTAAGTGAAGGGCAACTTCAAGAGTAAGGCTGATTTCAACATCTTCATTACGAGTTGCGATTCTCAATGCGTTATTGAGTTCTGGAAGCTGACCGCTTTGGAACTTTACGTCAACAACCGGACCCATAACTTGAACAACGCGTCCTTTGTTCATCATTTTCCCTCCTATTGTTCTATGAAACAAACTTTAGGGGGTAGAGCACAGATAAGTCTCTACAACCCCATTCTATTCTTTATTCGAGGGCGGCGGCTCCGCCTACGATTTCTGTAATTTCTTGTGTGATCGCAGCCTGACGTGCACGGTTGTAACTCAAACTCAAGTTATGAATAATATCATTTGCGTTGTCCGTAGCACTCTTCATTGCTGTCATACGAGCTGCATGCTCACTTGCTTTACTGTCTAAAACAGCACCGTAAATCAAGCTTTCCGCATACTGTGGCAGCAAGACTTCCAGGATTTCCTCTGCAGACGGTTCAAACTCATAGGATGTTAACTTTCCAGAATTTGAAGCCAAGTCTCCGAATGGAAGTAATTTCTTCTCCGTCACATCATATTTGATGGCATTGACATAGTGGCTGTAGAATAAGTACAACTCATCAAATGTGCCATCAGAAAACATGCTGACTGCTTTATTCGTAAAGTCCTTTATATCGGCAAAAGCAGGCTGATCATGAAGACCAATAATATCGAGGATGACATTCATGCCTCTTTTTGTAAAAAAGTCCCGTCCTACACGGCCAAGTGCAATGATTGCAAATTCATCATTTGACTTGTGACGGCTTTTTACTGTTTGGTGTACTTGGCGCAAAATATTACTGTTATACGATCCGGCTAGTCCACGGTCGGCTGTAATGACAATATAACCTGTCTTTTTCACCGGACGTGATTTTAGCATTGGATGGTTAGAGTCCTTTGCTCCAAGTGCCACAGAGGTTGTGACCTCCTGAATCTTTTCCATATATGGAACAAAAGATCGAGCATTTTGTTCTGCACGGTTCATCTTCGCCGCAGAAACCATCTGCATCGCTTTTGTAATTTGACTCATCTTTTTAGTCGATGTAATACGTGACTTTATGTCGCGTAAAGATGCCATAGGTTCTCACCACCCTTGATCAACCAATACGGTTGGCATTTCTTAATCAAATTCGCTCGTCGAATTTGCGCCCGGATTTTTATCGAGCTCGCTCAATAAATTACCTTTAAAAAATCCGAGGCATCCGCCGGAGGCTTAACTTCATTCAGCCGGGGTTTAACCCATTCTTAATCAGAAGGCCTTTTTTCTCACATCACTACTTTTTAGAAGTGGAAGACTTCTGCAGAATGAAGTTAACGATCTATTACTCAGAAACTGCAAATGTCTTTTTGAAGTCATTGATTGCAGCTTTCATATCATCATCAGAAGGCAGTTCTTTCGTTGTTGCAATATGATCTAAGATGACTTCTTTACGGTTTTGATCTAACCATGCCAAGAATTCAGCTTCAAAGCGGCGGATATCGCCAACTGGAATATCATCTAAGAAACCGCGAGTAAGTGCATAAAGAATTGCAACCTGCTTTTCAACTTTTAACGGCTTGTTCAAATCTTGCTTAAGTACTTCTACAGTACGAGCACCACGCTCAAGCTTTGCTTTTGTTGCCGCATCAAGGTCTGATCCGAACTGCGCGAACGCTTCAAGTTCACGGTATGAAGCAAGGTCAAGACGAAGTGTACCGGCAACCTTCTTCATCGCTTTAATCTGGGCAGATCCACCAACACGGGATACGGATAAACCGGCATTGATCGCTGGACGTACACCAGAGAAGAACAAGTCAGATTGTAAGAAGATTTGTCCGTCTGTAATAGAGATAACGTTTGTTGGGATATAAGCAGAAACGTCCCCTGCTTGTGTTTCAATGAATGGAAGTGCTGTGATTGAACCAGCGCCTTTTGCATCACTTAATTTAGCCGCACGCTCTAGTAAGCGTGAGTGCAGATAGAATACATCCCCTGGATACGCTTCACGACCTGGAGGACGACGAAGTAATAATGATAATTCACGGTAAGCAGATGCTTGCTTTGTTAAATCATCATATACGATAAGAACGTGCTTACCGTTTAACATGAATTCTTCACCCATAGCAACGCCTGCATATGGTGCAAGATATAGTAATGGAGCTGGTTGTGACGCAGATGCTGTTACAACGATTGTATAATCTAATGCACCGTTTTTACGTAATGTTTCAACAACCCCGCGGACTGTTGATTCTTTTTGTCCAATCGCAACATAGATACAGATCATGTTTTGATCAGCTTGGTTTAAAATTGTATCAATTGCAACAGATGTTTTACCTGTTTGACGGTCACCGATGATTAACTCACGTTGTCCGCGTCCGATTGGAACAAGAGCGTCGATCGCTTTAATACCAGTTTGTAATGGCTCATGAACGGATTTACGATCCATAACTCCTGGTGCTAAATATTCGATCGGACGAGTTTTTGTTGTATTAATAGGACCTAAACCATCTACTGGTTGTCCGATTGGATTCACGACACGTCCAATTAGTTCTTCACCAACTGGAACCTCCATGATACGACCTGTACGGCGAACTTCATCGCCTTCACGGATATCATTGTATGGTCCTAGGATAACGATACCGACGTTATTTTCTTCAAGGTTTTGCGCTAAACCCATAACGCCGTTTGAAAATTCAAGAAGCTCTCCAGCCATGACATTGTCGAGGCCATGAGCACGGGCGATACCGTCACCAATTTGGATAACCGTACCTACATCACTCACTTGAATTTCAGACTGATAATTTTCAATTTGCTTTTTTATCAGCGCGCTAATTTCTTCAGCTTTGATGCTCATGAGTTTCACCCCTATCTACTAACTTAGCGTAACAATTGACGTTCCAAACGCTCAAGCTTGCCTTGAAGGCTGCCATCAAAAATACGGTTTCCGATGCGGACTTTTACGCCGCCGAGCAAATTGGAATCGACTTTATTTTCAATACGTAGAGATTTCTTTCCTACTTTAGCTGCAAATGTAGAAGAAAGGGCTTTGCTTTCCTCTTCTGTTAAAAGACGAGTAGAAACAACAGTTGCTTCTGCAATTCCTTTTTCTTCATTTGCCAATGTAATAAATTGATCTGCCACTTGAGCAATATGATCTTCTCGATGGCGGTCAATGAGAATTAATAAGGTATTTAGTACATACGGATTCACAGCTGAAAAAGCCTTGCGGATCAACTGTTCTTTTTCCTGCTTTGAAACCTTAGGTGACTTCAAAACCGTATTTAATCCCGTATTTCCACTTACTACTTCTCTCACTACACGAAGTTCTTCTTCCATTGGTTCAAGAAGTTGTTTTTCTTTTGCAAGTTGGAAAAGAGCATACGCATAGCGATTTGCTACTGCTGCATCACTCATCGCTCTTCTCCTATCTGCTTAATGTAATCATTAATTAATTTCTCTTGATCTTTCTCATTTAATTGCTTTTCGATTACTTTAGAAGCAATTAATACGGATAAAGAAGCCACTTGTTCGCGGATTGCCGCAACTGCCTGCTCCTTCTGCTGATTGATCTCAAGTTTTGCACTTTCTTTCAAGCGGTTTGCTTCAGCACGTGCAGCTGTGATAATTTCTTCACGCTGGACATCGCCTTGCTTTTTCGCATTCTCTACTAATTCTTGAGCTTCCGAACGCGCTTGCTTTAATAGTTCACGCTGTTCTTCTAATAGTTTCTTGGACTCAACACGACTTTGTTCAGCCGCACTGATTTCACCAGCGATATGGTCTTCACGCTGCTTCATGATGCCCATTAACGGACCCCAAGCGAATTTCTTCAATAAAGCCATCAATATGATAAACATAACAAGTTGGAATATAATATCCCCGCTGTTAAAGCCTGCATGTGCAGTGGCACCTAATACTAGACCGTTTGTTAACACCCTCGATTCACTCCCTTCAAGAGTTTAGCACTTCAATACTTTCATCTATAGAAATTTGAATCATTTCCAAAGTGAAATAACACAATTTTACAATTTACATGCATTTTTGCAAAAAAAAGATGATAAAGGAAAGGCGAAGGTTCTGTAAGATATCTTCGCCATTTTACACATCGATATGACTGGATTAGCCACCGATAACCATGAATGCAATAACAACCGCGATGATAGGAATCGCCTCAACTAACGCAACCCCGATGAACATTGTAGTTTGTAACATACCTTTTGCTTCTGGCTGACGTGCCATACCTTCAACTGTACGAGATACGATAAGACCGTTACCGATACCGGCACCAAGTGCTGCTAAACCAATTGCTATTGCTGCTGCTAAAAGACCCATTATAATATTTCCTCCTTAAATTTATGAAAATTATATTCTTTTTGTCCATAGTATGAACAGTGTATCTATTTTTAATGGTCTGAGCTCACTTTATGTGATAAATAAACCATTGTTAACATAGTGAAAATGAATGACTGGATTGCGCCGACAAAGACTGAGAATCCTTGCCATGCGAGCGTTGGGATAATGGCTGCGATTGTGCCGCCTACTCCTGTTGCCAGACCTCCGGCTAGAAGTCCAAGCAGGATTTCCCCCGCGTAGATATTACCGTAAAGACGAAGACCTAACGTTAATGTGTTAGCGAACTCCTCGATAATCTTAATTGGGAACATGAACCAAAACGGTTTGAAAAATTCCTTTCCGTAGGCCCCGAACCCCCTTAATTTAACACCATAATAATGTGACAAACCAATAATCATGGCAGCTAAAGTCAGTGTAACAGCAGGGTCAGCTGTAGGTGATTTCCACCACAGTACTCCGTCATATGTGACTGAAAACGGCAACCCAAGCATGTTTGAAACAAAGATATACATGATAATGGTGATCCCTAGTACATGGAATCTCCCGCCATCTTTCCAATCCATACTACTATTAATAATACCTTTGACAAAATCCATGACCCACTCCATGAAGTTTTGCATGCCAGTTGGCTTCATGGCAAGTCGTCTGGTAGAAAGAACTGCAATGATAAATACAATGACACTTGCAACTGTAATCATCAATACATTGGCTAAATTGAAACTTAAGCCTAAAAACTCTATTATAGGAGCTTCATGATTCATCTGTTATTCACCTCTCTTCCCCTACTATTTTTGCGATTGAAAAAGCTGTAGAAAACTATCTATCATAATGACAAGATAAGCTGTCATTAATCCAAAAACCACAGAAACAGGATGGATATACTCAGGATATTCCGCCGCCAGTAACACAGCGAAAATAGCTGCTGCCATCCGTGACATCATTCCGAGTGAGCGCATCTTCCCGCCCTTCTCCATCACTTTACCAAATTGGTCAATCTTTTTTACTAAAAGCCACAAATTAAAAAGGCTCAGGCTTGTACCAAGTATGAGTCCTAAAAATATTGCTTGATAGGACGTAAAGCCCCACCCAAGTACGTAAACAGCCAACAAGTAAACTATGTATTTGCGCTCTCTTGTGAACATCGTTTTAAATTGCAGCATTATTCATCGTTCTCCCGGTAGAAATGTTGTATCGTGCGGAAAATTGCGAAGATTCCCGTTGCTAATCCAGCGAGCAAACCAAGTATTAAGAACAATGGTGCCGTGCCGATTAGACCATCCAACCATCTTCCCAGGAAAATGCCAACTAAAATGGTGCCGACAAGCTGCGACAAAATGGCTGACATTAAGGCAATGGCTTTGAAAGGGCGACGATTTTGACTCATGAACTCAGTCTCCTTCAAACCATCCAAAATTTCGACAAAGTCCATTTCAAAAAAATACCCACAAAACCATCCTTTTTATTATAAGGTGTGTTTAGAAAAAAACCAATAAAGATTTTAAAATAATAAAAGGTAATATTTTGTGAATTTTATGTGCCAGCAATGATGTTGTCGAAAATTAGACACAAATTTTACGTGAAAACCTTCTCATTCTACCCTTGTAAGCATACAATAGCCACATTTCGCTTGTCAATTGGTTTGTAGTGAAAAGTCTGAAAATGTCATAATGACGCGGTTTGTGTTCACATTTTCTTCACATTTTCAACATTTCCACTATTGATAACTTGAAATCATTGTTGTACATCTATAGTTTTGGATATTTGAATATACATCTCGATCCAGTCCTCCTTCCCCGCTTTTCTGGCAAAGATTTTCGACATATATAAGCCGTCCGGCGGTAGTTTTTCGACAGGGATGTCCTGCTGGATTAGACCTTTACCCGTATTGCGTTTCCAATCCAGGTACTGCACAAATTGGTACGTATCCGGATCAAACAACGCTATTCCAAACTCTTCCGCTCCGCCCGGCAGATAAACTTCATAACGGTACTTGCCTTCACCGTCTCCGGCTCCAAAGTCAAACCCCATCACACGTGGGTAATTTGGCTCTTCCAAGACAAATAAATATGGGATGCTGATGTCTTTTCCATCCATATGAAGCGAGAGCTGTCCATCCTGGATTTTCTTCGTAAAAAAATTCGGATCTGCCGCCATCTCAATCGTTACCTCTTTTTTTTCGCCCCCTTCCAAATAAACAGGCAGAGGCATATGCCAAGTCAGTCCCGGTTCCTTTTTCGGAACCTCAAAAGTGACCTTTTGCGGCCTTTGCGACGTATTTTCAAGCGTAATAACTGCTTGGTGCTCATGGGGCTTATCAGACAGTTGAAACTTGCCAAACTGCAATGATGCAGGATAGATTAACACCTCTGCTTCAACCGCCTCCTTCAGCTGAATACGGCCTGCCCCTTGCTCATAAGTCTTGTAAAATTCACCGCTCCCTTTCCGCAGCGGCTTAGCATAATTCATGAGTGCCGCTTTGATTTGCTCCGGCCGCCAATCAGGATGGACCTGCTTAATCAAGGCACATGCACCGGCCACATGTGGAGCAGCCATGCTGGTACCCTGCAGGCTGAGATAGCCGCCCGGAATTGTACTAAGAATCGCCACCCCCGGGGCAAGTAAATCCGGTTTTATTTCCCAGGAAGTAGTGACCGGCCCCCTTGAACTAAATTCTGCAATAGTATCTTTTTCTTCTATTATATTAGTCCTCACTAGCACATATCCTTCTTCAATTTTTTGCGTCAACTCTTTTCCATCACTTTTTGAAATGCCCATAACTGGAATCTCGCTGGTTCGGTCAAGATTTCCGAAGAAGGGTCCCTTTGTATTATTATAGATAATAACAGCCCTCGCACCCGCTTTTTCTGCGTTCATTACTTTTTCAGAAAAGGTAATCTCTCCGCGCTCGATAAGGGCAATTCTCCCTTCAGCATGCTTTAATTGATTCGGTTTCCCCATGCCTCCGTCCACGAGTTCATAGGTACGGTCTAAATCCCACATAACAGATCCGAGCAGCGGCTCCAATCTTATCTGTTTGCCGTCAATTTCAATATAAGGGATTTTCATTGTCGGTGTTGAGGCCCCAACTGATATGGCTTTTGCCGCCGTACCAGGTGATCCGACTGACCAAACATTTGGACCTGAATTTCCCGATGACGTGACGGCGGTGATGCCGTGATCGACTGCATTGTTCAGCGCTTCACTTAATGGCAGGTCAGGACCGTTCACATTATTCCCAAGTGATAAGTTCAAAATATCGACCTTGTCCTTAATCGCCTGCTCAATGGCTGCAATCACCTGTTCAGTCGTCCCCATGCCGCCAGGGCCTAATGCACGGTAAGCGTAAATCACTGCTTCCGGGGCAACTCCTTTGATTCTTCCATTTGCTGCAATAATTCCAGCTACATGTGTTCCATGCAGGGTCGCCGCGCCGTCGATGCCCGTCGTCTCCATCGGGTCCCCGTCGCCGTCCACAACATCATGCCCGCCGCCATAGCTGTTCCTTAAATCCTCATGAAGGTAATCAATCCCGGTATCGATCACTCCTACTTTTACTCCTTTTCCAGTCAGCCGTCTGTGATCATCATCAAACATCCCTCTCACTTGGTCAGCGCCAATCATCTCGAGGTTATCACCTTGGTTCGGCAGTGCTTTGATATCAGTAGCATTATAGTGATTAACCACGGAAGACTGAGCAATTTCCGGATCCTTCGCCAGCTGCTCAAGCTGCTCTTTTGGTCCTTTAGCTGAAAAACCCTTTAAGGCATATTTAAAGGAATTTCTTACTGTAATGTTTGGATAACGTTTGAGTAGCTGATTAAGCTCATTGTCCTGAAGCTCATTTTTTGTGAGAAAAATCGCAACCTGCTCCATTTTCCCATCCTCTTTCGGAAGCGGAGGCACATTTAACACCCGGCTCTCCGCAACAGGAACCTGCTGCACTGGAATAATCGATATTAAAATAAATAATACCAATAAGCTACTGAGTTTTTTCATAAAGCGCCCTCCTTTTCCTTATGATTTTCTTATACGAGGGAATGTATGCAGAAGTAGAGGGCCGGTTCTTTTGCTTCGAATATATTCGCGGTTTTGCCGCACTTATCCACGGTTTCTTTGACTATATATCCGCGGTTTTCGACCATTTATCCGCGCTTTTTCACTGCATATCCGCACTTTTACTTTCTATGGAAAAATACACCATCCAAAAGGGAGAGCCAAGCCAAGCTCTCCCCCAATCTATATCAATTATCCCTTAAAAATCATTTGCCTTCTCAAGCAGGCTGGAGTCTAAATACTCATCTAAATTAATTTTATTTTTTACGACAGGATCGTCCCCATCGCTAAATTGCTCCACGAGCTTTTTCCAGGAATCTTTATAGATGTAGCCGTAGCCTTTTTCCGGATCGGTTGGGGTCGACAAGCCAATGAACGTGTCGAGGAATAATCTTCCCATTTCCTCATCGGTATATTGCTCCGGAACCGCCTTTTTCATCAACTCATAGGCTGCATCTGGATCATTTATTGCAAAATCCGTTGCCTTTGCCACCGCACGGGTTATTTTCTCCACTATCTCCGGATTCTCCTCCATGATTTTTCCATTTGCAATAATTCCTGTTGACGGGATTGATTTATATTCTTTCGGTACCAATGATCTCGATTTAAATCCTTTACCGTAAAGCGAAATCAAATCATGCGCACCGCCGCTGAAGGCATCGATTTCCCCTTTTTCAAACGCGGTTAAAATTGACGTTCCATCCGCCCCTATCGCCCGTATCGTCACATCTTGGTCAGGGTTTAAACCTGCGCTGGTTAAAATCGAGCGCACCATCGGAACCTCACCGCTGCCCAAATCAGTTACACCGATCACCTTCCCTTTCAGCTGTTTGATATCGGTCACCTTTGAATCCTCCGGGACCATAAAATCAAACAGATTGGTCGTATTCACTTGATAGACCATTTTGATATCAATCCCTTTATCCCATGCCGGCAGCACGGAGTTCACTGCAATAATTCCCATATCAATCGTTTCCGCCCCAACCTGCTGGACGACATACGATCCGCCTTTCCCTGGAAGCAGCTCAACTTCAATGCCTTCATCTTCAAAAAAGCCTTTATCCCGCGCAATATAAGCATAGTACATAGCAGTCCCCTCTGCTGCCAGTAATAGCGGAACCTTTTCACTACTTTTCCCATTTGAAGACCCCGCTACTTCCTTTGTTTCCGAATTTCCGCAGGCTGACAGCAGCAGTAATGCCAACAGCACAATGATCGACGTTAGCTTTTTCATCAGTATTCCCCCTCGTTATATAAGACTTATATATATAAACTCCGAAAAGATTAAATGATTTTATCGTGGTCACCCCAGAAAATGAGCTTGCGGTCAAGCCACTCAATGATCAGATACAGCAGTAACCCCACAATAGATAAAATTACAATCAAGGCATATACCTTGGCCATTTCTAATTGAAAATTGAACGTATCTAGGAGCAAGCCCATCCCTTCATTTGCGCCGACAAACTCACCGACAATCGCCCCGATTAAGGCAAAGGTTAAGGATGATTTCAGCCCGGCAAAAATATTGGGCAAGGCGGTTGGCAAGGATAGCTTGAAAAAAACATCCCTTTTCTTCGCCACCATCGATTGGAACAGCAGCCGGCTTTCTTCATCCACCGATTTCAAGCCCACCACTGTATTAACGAAGGTCGGAAAAAAACAAATCGTAATCGCCATCACAACCTTTGCCGACGGTCCAAACCCAAACCACGTTACAAAAATAGGTGCAAGGGCGATTTTCGGAACCGCCTGGAATACGACGATAAATGGATTTAATACCTTATAGATCATTACATTGGACGAAACGGTGATGCCCAGAATGATGGCCAAAAGTGAGCCAATTAAAAATCCGGCAATTGTTTCGTACATCGTGACACCGAAATGCAAATAAAAAAAGGATGACGTTAATAATTCCCAGGTTGCCATCGCAACCAACGATGGAGCCGGCAGTATCAGTTCATGGAAAACGCCGGTTCGGCTAAGGAGTTCCCACAGTCCCAACAGCACCACTAACAGGGTGATTGAGATGACGGTTTCTTTTTTCAAAAAAGGTCTAATCGTCTTTTTCTCTTTATTAATAATGACTTGGTTTTCTGTTGTGGCCTTCATGATCTCCCCACCCCCAATAGACTGCGAATATGTAAGACATGCTCCGAATACTGTGTCATGGCCATGGCTTGGTCGGTTCGCGGCTTTGGAATCCCAATCTTCAGATCCTCCAGAATATGCCCCGGATTGATGCCCATAACGATCACTCGATCAGACATGAGCACTGCTTCGTTAATATTATGAGTAACCAAAATGACCGTTTTTCCACTTTTCTCGGCAATATCCATAAGGGAAAAGTTCAAATTTTCCCGTGTAAATTCATCTAAAGCACCAAATGGCTCGTCCAATAGTAAAATATCAGGATCATTAATGAGGGTGCGGGCCAGGGAAATTCGCTGCTGCATCCCGCCTGAAAGCTCCTTCGTATAATAACTCTCATAGCCTTTTAGGCCGACCAGTTCAAGCAGCTCATGTATTCTGCTTTTAGCCGCTGCGATATTCCCGCCGGCAATCTCAACCGGTAACAGCAAGTTTTGTTCAACCGTTCTCCACGGCAGCAAAACGGCCTTTTGAAACATGAAGCCGATTTCTTTTCGCGGCCCTTTCATGACGTCATTCCCCACCATTAACTGACCACTTGTTGATTCAAGCAATCCGCCGATCATTTTTAATAAAGTAGACTTTCCACATCCACTTGGCCCAAGCAAGGAGATAAACTCTCCCTTTTTGATTTCAAGATTAATATCTCTAAGGACTTGATTTTGCCTATTTCCCTTTGGAAATGACTTGTACACGCCCTCCATCCTCACCTGTACCTTTGACTCATTGATTTGCTCAACAGTCGTACTCATGTTTGACCTCCTTTTTCCGGTAATAACATTTGATGATCTTTACATTTGATGATCTTTTAAGTTTCTTGCCTTGTGTTTATAAGAACGCATTTTTATGCGGAGTTCACCGTGCTGGACTTTATGTAACTTTCAGAATTGATTCTCGGGATTAAATATTCCACAACCTGAAACAAACCCCTTTAAAACCATTACCAACAAATACCAACACAATTAGTATCTTTTCACCGATTAAATTGACCTTTTTTCAGAGCACCTGAATGATACCGACAGTTCTTGGAGAGATTCCCCTGAATTTATGAGGGAATAACGGCAGTCTCTGGCGGATTTATTCGACCGATTTCAGACATCGGAAGCAGAGGGACGGTTCTATTGCTTCCCTTTTTCCTGGAGAAGAACAAAATTAACTGGTTTTAGTTCAGAAATTGGCCATTTTGCAAAAATGATTCCGTTTGCGGTTTTCTTGCAAGATTCGAAGAGGGAACGGGGTTTAAGTCATCAGAAAAAGGTTCTTTTTATAAAATCGGCGTCTAAATAATCATTAAAGAGACCTTTTTTCGGAGGGCCTGGAATATATCCGCGATTTTGGAGGTCTTATCCGCGGTTTTTGACCAGATATCCGCGGTTTTTGGGGACTTATCCGCGGTTTTTGACCAGATATCCGCGGTTTTTGGGGACTTATCCGCGGTTTTCCGCCACTTATCCGTACTTTTACTATTTTTAGAAAAAATACTCCACAAAAAAAACTGACCCCCTAACCGAGAGTCAGTTTTCCACCTTACTTATATTCTTCAGGCCGTACATCTAATTTTTTAAAATAAAAACGAATCGCCTCACAAATACGGCGGGAGGCTTGACCGTCACCGTACGGATTGGCGGCTTTGGCCATTTTTTCATACTCAGCCGGATTGGTCAGCAGTTCCTTTGCCATCCGATAAATTGTCTCTTCCTCTGTCCCCGCCAACTTCAACGTACCCGCTTCGATTCCTTCCGGGCGCTCGGTCGTATCGCGCAGCACTAGAACCGGCACGCCAAGGGATGGAGCTTCCTCTTGGACACCACCTGAATCTGTTAAAATCAGATAGGCCCGGGAGGCAAAGTTATGAAAATCAATCACATCAAGGGGTTCGATTAATTGAATCCGCGGGTCATTCCCAAGGATTTCATCGGCCACTTCAAGGACAGCCGGATTCATATGGACAGGATACACCACTTTGACATCCTCATGCTCTTCGACAAGCCGTTTGATGGCGCGGAACATGTTCCGCATCGGCTGCCCTAAATTTTCGCGGCGGTGGGCAGTTACTAAAATGAGACGGTCGTCCCCGACACCAAGCAAAATCTCATGGCTATAATCATCCTTAACCGTCGTTTTCAAGGCATCAATTGCCGTATTTCCGGTAATGAAAATCCGATCCTCCGGTTTATTCTCCTGCAGTAAATTCCCTGCTGACTTCGATGTCGGTGCAAAATGCAGATCGGCGATAACCCCTGTCATCTGGCGGTTCATCTCCTCCGGGAACGGTGAATATTTATTCCATGTCCTTAAACCCGCTTCCACATGCCCGACTGTTATTTGATTATAGTACGCGGCAAGACTCGCGACAAAGGTCGTCGTGGTATCCCCATGGACAAGCACAATATCAGGCTGAACTTCTTTCATGATGCGATCAAGTCCCTCAAGCCCGCGTGTAGTCACATCCACTAGCGTCTGGCGCTCCTTCATAATATTCAAATCATAATCAGGAACAATCTCAAAAATACTCAATACTTGATCAAGCATTTGCCTGTGCTGAGCGGTCACCGTTACAATCGATTCGAAGTGCTCCGGCTGTTTTTTCAGCTCCAGTACAAGCGGTGCCATTTTGATTGCCTCCGGTCTTGTTCCAAAAATCGTCATCACTTTAATGGGGCGATTCATACCTATCACCCTTTCTCTATAATAAAGTATTTCATTTTAATAAAAGAGAAGGTCAAATTCAACCTTCTCTTTCATTTGTTTATATTCAAGTATAAATTTAAAACAACAAGGTGCTTCCGCATTAGTTGTCCAGCTTCGACGCCTAGCCGCTCGAGTCAAAGCCAAGCCGGGGATGAGGTTAAAGAGCGAACCTCACCCCCGCCTCGACTTATGCTGGTCGCGGCGGGGTAAGGCGTCTCCGCATTTCGTTTTACTTCGTACCAAACAATCTGTCCCCGGCGTCTCCTAATCCAGGAACAATATAGCCGTGGTCATTTAATTTTTCATCTAGTGCCGCGATATAGATATCAACGTCAGGATGCGCTTCTTTTAACGCTTCTAAGCCTTCTGGTGCCGCAATCAAACACATGAACTTGATGTGTTTGCCGCCGCGCTTTTTCAATGAGTTGATCGCTTCGATCGCAGATCCGCCTGTTGCCAGCATTGGATCCACAACGATGAAGTCTCTTTCCTCCACATCGCTAGGAAGTTTTACGTAGTATTCAACCGGCTTTAATGTTTCCGGATCGCGGTATAGACCAATATGTCCAACCTTTGCAGCCGGGATTAATTTCAGAACGCCGTCCACCATTCCAATTCCGGCACGAAGGATTGGAACTAGACCAATTTTTTTACCTGTCAACACCTTTGATTGTGTTTTTTGAACCGGTGTTTCAATTTCGATTTCTTCTAAAGGCATGTCGCGCGTAATTTCAAAGGCCATCAATGTTGCCACTTCATCAACAAGCTCTCTGAATTCCTTTGTTCCTGTATCCTTTTGTCGAATGTATGTTAGTTTATGCTGGATAAGTGGATGGTCAAAAACATATACTTTTGCCACAAGAATCGCTCCTTTAGTACCTGTCTAATTTTGTAAAATCAGAGTCTGTTTTCACTTCGTTTTATTTTACAGAAAAAAGACCCTGAGGGCAACACGTAACAAAAAGTGTAAAAAAACAGACAACTTATCCCTAAGTGTAACAACTAACCAAAAGTTTAGCAAAAGCGCGCGTTGCGGTCGGCCTCACCTGCCCTGAACCCGTATACCGATGTCAGCCTCACTTTAACCTCACTTGCCCTAAAATTCACCAATACCCGCCTACAAAAAAACCGACCCCTCACAGAGGCCGGCTTTACTCTATTAATATTCAGGATATAGCACAAACTTGCCTGTTAATGCTTCAATACGTTGTCTTGCTTCATCTAATTTTGATTCGTCTTCATGGTTTTTCAATACTAAACCGATGATTGACGCAATTTCGTCCATATCTTCAAGACCGAAGCCGCGTGATGTTACAGCAGCTGTACCAATACGGATACCGCTTGTTACGAATGGCTTTTCAGGATCGTATGGGATCGCATTTTTATTTACTGTAATGCCGACCTCATCAAGTACATGCTCAGCCACTTTACCAGTTAGACCAAGTGAACGTAAATCAACAAGTAATAAGTGGTTGTCGGTACCGCCGGAAACAAGGCCTAAACCTTCTTTTTGTAATCCTTCAGCTAAACGCTTAGCATTGTCGATGACATTTTGCGCATAGTCATTGAAGCTGTCTTGAAGCACTTCACCAAGGGCAACTGCTTTTGCCGCGATTACGTGCATTAACGGACCACCTTGGATACCAGGGAAGATGGATTTATCAATTGCTTTTGCAAATTCTTCTTTACATAAAATCATACCGCCGCGTGGTCCGCGTAGTGTTTTATGTGTTGTTGTTGTCACAAAGTGAGCATGTGGCACTGGGCTTGGATGCTTTCCAGCTGCTACAAGACCGGCGATATGGGCCATATCTACCATTAGATAGGCGCCTACTTCGTCAGCAATCTCACGGAACTTTTTAAAGTCAATTTCACGTGGATACGCACTTGCACCAGCAACAATTAACTTTGGCTTATGCTGACGCGCTTTTTCTGCTACATCGTTATAATCAATGTATTGTGTTTCTTTGTCTACGCCATACTCAACAAAGTTATACTGAACGCCGCTGAAGTTAACCGGACTTCCGTGTGTTAAGTGACCGCCGTGAGCAAGGTTCATTCCAAGAACGGTGTCGCCTGTCTCAAGGATTGTAAAGTAAACAGCCATGTTTGCTTGTGCACCAGAGTGAGGCTGTACGTTCACATGCTCAGCACCGAAGATTTCCTTCGCACGATCGCGGGCAATATCTTCGACGATATCGACATATTCACAACCGCCGTAATAGCGTTTTGCTGGATATCCTTCTGCATATTTGTTTGTTAAAACAGATCCTTGTGCTTCCATTACTGCTTCACTTACAAAGTTTTCCGATGCAATTAATTCAATCTTTGAACGTTGACGGCCAAGTTCAAGTTGTATCGCTTTAAAAACTTTTTCATCTTGCTGTGCTACATGTTTCATCATTTGTCCCCCTTATCCTATATCCTGAATGAAATAATCTACGTAGTTTGAAAATTAACTTTTTATATCTTAACACGTTTTTCCGAATAATTGAATAGAATTTTTTCCAAAATATAAGGATTTTCTCCTTTTTTCGACTTTTCTACCTACTACAAAGCCCTCGCTTGTAAAACAAGGGCTTTGTAGTAGGTTTTAGTAGGAGTAATGACCTTGTTGGGCAATTTATTCCAATTCCCATATGCTCTAAAACCGAACATTCAGCTTTTCCTACAGATCATTTGATTAAACAGCCGATCAGATCACTGGCAAGACTTATTATCCTTTGTACTCTTATACACAGCCCGCTCTCCGCCAATGAGCTTTGGTCTAGTTTTGGCCAGGGTCACATGGGCATCTCCGATCGTATTGATGGATGCACGAATCGGAACGGCAACATGCTTTAAGTGCATGCCGATAAAGGTATCGCCAATATCGATACCGGCGTCAGCGCGAATGAATTCGACAACCACTGGATCGTTCATATGTTCATAGGCATAAGTTGCCATGGAGCCGCCTGCTTTACGGACAGGTACAACGGATACAATTTCAAATCCATGCCTTTCAGCTGTGGCCCGTTCCACCACAAGTGCCCGGTTTAAATGCTCGCAGCACTGAAAGGCAAGCTCAACCCCAGTGCTTTCCTGGAACTTTTTAAATTCATTAAATAGGATTTCCGCCGTTTCAATTGTCCCTGATGTTCCGATTCTCGCTCCGTTCACTTCGCTGGTACTGCAGCCAATTACAAATATCTGCCCTTGCCGC
This sequence comes from Niallia oryzisoli, assembly GCF_036670025.1. Lineage (NCBI taxonomy): Bacteria > Bacillati > Bacillota > Bacilli > Caryophanales > Bacillaceae > Niallia > Niallia oryzisoli. Next base: position 5,994,283 of record NZ_CP137640.1, read on the forward strand.
AGCTCAACTAGACTACGGAAGTCAGCTAGAATCTTTTGGGTTTGTTCTTGTATAGTCATTATGTGAAAGCTCATCCCTTTCCTTTATGTCAATTCATAATTGACTGGAAGTTCTTGTTGATTTTGGGCACCACTGCATCTCATTGGATACCGAATTAGCTTTTTTTCATTGTGTTCGGGCACCAATACACCCCATTGCGACCCATTTGGATTTTTCTCATTGATTTCAGGCACCAATAGGTCTTATTGGTTACCGATTTCCCTTTTTCTCGTTGCTTTTGGGTTCCAATAGGTCTTATTGGTGACCCTTTTTTCTCATTTACCTTCATTTCGGTCTCCAATAAGCCTCATTAGCGACCGTTTTTAACTTTTTACATAATTTTCGGGCTCCACTACACACCTCAGGACGCGCCTCACCCCATATTAATGCTGATTCTCATACTCCGTAATCTTCCCAACCCGGTTCGCATGACGCCCGCCTTCGAACTCAGCGGTTAACCATGTCTTCGCGATTTCCTGTGCTAAGCCAGGCCCGATTACGCGCTCACCCATGGCGAGAATATTGCTGTCATTATGCTCGCGGGTTACTCTCGCCGTAAACACATCATGCACTAACGCACAGCGGATTCCTTTTACCTTGTTTGCTGCAATACTCATGCCGATGCCTGTCCCACAGATAAGGATTCCTCTGTCAAATTCACCGCTAGCCACCTTTTCCGCTACCGGCAGCGCATAGTCTGGGTAATCCACTGACGTACCGCATTCACAGCCGAAATCCTGGTATTCAATACCAAGCTCGTCCATTAATTTTTTGATTTCCTCACGAATATTTACGCCACCGTGATCTGATGCGATTGCTACTTTCATTTTCGTTTTCCTCCTCGTTTTCGGTTAATTTCTCTCTCATATTAGTTTGTCATATTCACTCAAAAATAAATAGCACATTTATTCCAGTATTTTCCCCTTATACTTTAAACCTGGTTATCGTACTTTTCAATTTTTCCGCTTGCTCTTTTAACTCAGCCGTCAGCTGCTCGACGCTGGCCATAACGGCGGTCTGTTGTTGTATCGCAGCCATAACTTCCTGCGTGCCGGCGGACGTTTCCTCAGCAATCCCGGCAACTGCCTCAGACTGGTTCGACAACGCTTTGATACCAGCCATTTGGTTATTCACAAGCTGCTTAATTTCAGAGGTTGCGGCAGCCATTTGATTAATGCTGCTTGTCATTTCCTCCAGCGCTGTATTCGTTTCCGTACCTTTTTTTACCTCAAGGGCAGCATTTTCTACCTGTTTTGTGATTTGATGAACAACATTCTGCACGCCTTGCTGAATCGTTTTTACCTGACTGGTAATTTCCTTAACAGCCCGTGCGCTTTCATCAGCGAGCCCGCGCACTTCATCTGCGACAACGGCAAACCCTCTTCCATGCTCACCAGCCCGTGCTGCCTCAATTGATGCATTTAACGCCAGCAAATTCGTTTGCGCCGCGATTTCCCCAACAAGCCCAATCACACGCTCCACCTGACCGGCATTTTCCTCTAATTGCTTGACCGTTTGTAGTGAATACTGATGATCGTTTGCAAGGCTTTCGATTCCAGAAATCAGGGATTGGATTACCTGCTTGGAATGATGTAAATCCTTCACCATCTCAACTGACAGCGTTTCAGAGGTTACAGCCTTATCCTCCACCTGCGCGGCGATGCGGCTAACCTCCTCCATAGCTTCAGCCGTCTCTTGAATGGACACTGCTGAATGATCAGCCCCGGCGGCAATTTCGGTAATCGTAGAGGCAATGGCATTTGCCTGCTGCGATGCTGCTGCCGATTCTGCAGAAATCTCCATCACTTTTTGATTCGTTTCGTTAAAATTACATTCAATATTCTGAACCATGCCCCGTAGACTTTCCAGCATTTGGTTAAAAGCAATCCCCAGCGAACGAACTTCATTGTCTGATTTTGCCACATCAATATCCCGGCTGATTTCACCGGCTGCTGCCTGCAGCGCACCCTTTTCCAGTACCTTCAGCGGACTAATGATAAAGCCGGCAGCAATAAAGGCCAGAATCCCCGACCAAATGATCCCTAGTAATAACGTGATAATCGTAAACGTGATTTCGCCAAAATCAATAAAGTCTTTGACAAACGGGTACACAAAATAAATAATAAATGCACTGGTTGTATAGGTAATAATCGCTAACGTTGTTGTGAACACAACAAGCTGCTTTCTCAGTCCCCATTTATATTGTCGTCTCTCCTGCACTCTTTTGCTGCCTCCCTGTTAAGAATTCTTTTGTTGTAATATTGCTTCTGTTTTCTTATTGCGAATGATCTTGCTGTAAAAATTCTGCTGCCTTTTCAATCGTTTCCTTGATTTCCTGAAAGGCTTCTCTATAGATGTCAACGGGGCCGCCAAACGGGTCAGCAATATCAGGATGCCCGTCTAATTTGGCGAATTCCTTTAAGGTAAATGTTTTTGATCGAGCGTTTGGATATCTGACCAGAATGTTGTCTTTGTGTCCGGTTGTCATCGTTAAAATAAAATCAGCCCACTCCACCAGCGAATCATCGAGCATCGATGCCGAATGGTCGTGCGGAATTTCCTGTTCATCTAATACCCTTTTTGCATTTGTCGAAGCGGCACTCCCCTTTTGCGCAAAAATTCCCGCTGACCGCACTTCAATCCCCGGAATCGCCATGTTTCTGAGAATCGATTCGGCCATTGGACTTCTGCACGTATTTCCCGTACAAACAAATAACACACAAGTCATGTCACCATCTCCTTTATATAAGATTATAAAATAATTCTATCTAGTTCCATAGACATATGATGAACTTTTTCTAGTTATTAACAGATTGAGGTTAATTATATTTTACTTTTAAAAAATAACAGCGTAAGAAAAATACACCCATCAACGGGTGTATTTTACAGAGGAAACAGCAGCTTGATTCCGAAGAAAAGCAGGATTGCGCCTCCCAGCACTTCACTATATTTCCCAAGCCAATCTTGAACGCGGCGACCGATTAGTAAACCGAACCACGATAAAAGCGTGGCACCTGCACCGAAGCAGGCCAGAACGACCACCGTTTGCGCCCCGTATATGCCCAAGGAAAGCCCCACCGAAAAACTATCGAGGCTGACGCTGAGCGCAAACAAAATTAAACCGAAACCGACAGGCGTGATTAGTCTTGCATCATCATTCCCCAGGCTTGACCAGATCATCTGCACTCCTAAAATCATAAGCAGCGCACCGCCAATATAAACGGCAACAGTCCCGAACTGATCTGATAAAAAGCGGCCGGCCACCATTCCAAACAACGGCATAAAGATATGAAAAATACCAATCGTCATTCCAATGTAAAAAACCTGCCGCATCCTCAGCTTATACATCCCCATCCCCAAGCTGATTGAAAAAGCATCCATGCCCAGTGCAAAAGCCATAATGATGATCGTAATGAATTCCCCAATAATTGGCGGCATCCCAATTCCCCCTCGGACGTGCTATTTCAACATATGCAAGTCCGAGTAGAATTAGAAGCGGGAGATTTTTTGCCCGGTGGAGTGATGTTTAGATTGAGTAATAGCGGCTATCCACAGTCTATAATTTTACAGTAAATGTAAAAGTGTGGATATGTGGTTAATAACCTCGGATATATCGTTAATATCCGAGGATAAGTAGTCGAATTCCGCGGATAAACCCTCAAAAACGGCGGATTCCATTCAGACTGCAGGTTATCCACAGATTTTTTTCGGAAAAACAAATAAAGAATAATTATATTTGTGGATATCGCCATAAAAAGTTTGCTTTTTTGTTAGAAAATACAACTTTCCACTTCAAATTGCACTTAATCTGTGGATGATTTGTTGATAACGAAGCAGCGGCATGGAAATCTGGCGGCTTTTTTACCCGCTAATAGTTGAATATGTGGATACTCTGTTGAAAAGTACCTTTTTCCGGCTCAGAACGAACCACTCCTCTGAATATGTGTACAACCTGTTGAAAACCACTTCCCATGACTGAATAAATTATCATCTACTTTGTTTATTCCAGAGTTGCTATAATAGGTTGGCATACATTCTTATAGAAAGCTAGGTACTTTCCATGAAGAAAAAGTTACTTTTTACTGGGGCAGGAATTTTGGTCTTTCTCCTACTGTTTTACGGTACGTATCAATTAGCGACATCACGCGACTTTCAGCTTTTTGGCGGTCTCACCTCACAGGTGGAAACGAACAAAAAAGTGGTTGCTTTGACCTTCGACGATGGACCAACTGAAAACGTTAATGGAATTTTACCCTTATTGGACAAATACAATGTGAAAGCGACGTTTTTTCTCATTGGCCAGGATATCGAGAAATATCCAGAAGGTACTGAGCAAATTGCTGCGGCAGGCCACCAAATTGGAAATCACACCTATTCACATAACCGCATGGTGTTCAAAACGCCTTCTTTTATAAAAGAAGAACTTGAAAAAACGGATCAATTGATTCGAGAGGCTGGCTATGAAGGCGACATCGACTTTCGTCCGCCATACGGAAAAAAGCTCGTCGGTTTGCCTTATTATCTAAAAAAACATAACAAAGAATCGATCACTTGGAATCTCGAACCCGACAGCTATTACAGTGCTGCATCGGACAAGGTAAAATATGTTGAGGAAAATGTAAAACCGGGGTCGATTATTCTCGTCCATCCGATGTATGGAGACTTGGTGCAAGCACTGCAAACCATCGAGGGGATCATTCAATCCTTGCAGGAAAAAGGCTATACATTTGTAACCGTCGATGAATTGCAGAAATTATAAAAAACATATGATCGAGTTACGTTTCGCCAGTGCGAACAAAAATTACCATCACATAAGAAAACGCTGATGCTTCTGCCTGCATCAGCGTTTATTTTATGCTATTAACCTTCATCGTTTCTGTATTCTAAAATATCTCCCGGCTGACAGTCTAAAGCCTTACAAATCGCCTCTAAAGTGGTAAATCGGATCGCTTTTGCCTTTCCATTTTTTAATATCGAAAGGTTTGCCATGGTGATTCCTACCCGCTCCGAAAGTTCTGTTACGCTCATTTTCCTTTTTGCCAGCATCACATCAATATTAATTACTATTGCCATTGTTTTCACCTCAAACGATTAATTCATTTTCCGATTTGATATCAATCGCTTCTTGTAACAGTCTGTGAAGAACAGCAGCAAAGACAGCAATCACCATTGAAGCAAAAACAGGAACCATTCCGATGATGATGAGACCGGGTGCATCATCCAGCTCTGCAACGAGATAAACAAACGGCAAAATGACCACATACAAACCACTGATGATCATAGCACATATTTTGATCTTCTTGAGAGCTTTAACCGACAATTCAGAGAAAGCTTCGTTCTTGTCAATATAGCTCAAAAGTTTTAAAGCCTGATACAAGGCAGCGAAAAACGGGACCACCGATACATACATCCCGATTACGATGGGATAGAGGATTTGGGCATAATCTGGAATTGCCGGATTTTTCGCTAAATAAAACATCCCAAATATACTCAACGCAAGAACTGGAGTTCCAATAAGAAAAATAGCTATTTTTAAAAAGAGTGTTGATACTTGTTTCATAAAAAGCACCTCACCAATTTATTGTCTATTTGAATTTACCATGTGGCTTATCGTTTATCAATAAATTTTTATTGATAAGATTAACTTACTCCACTATTTTCAGACTTATTCACAGCTTCTTCCCTTTATCCACAACAACAAAAAAAGGCATCCAAAATTGAGCCAACCACTGGCCCAATTTCAGATACCTTTTTTTACCCTTTAATCACTCGCTGCCCTGCCGCCTTCATGAGCCGGTTCATAATAGCATTTCCGACACCTTCATTCGGAAACATCTCGCTGTAAATCAGGTCGATGTTCTGCTTATTGAAGCTGCGCAAAGCTTCATAAATCGAATGGGCAACCGTTTCTAAACGTCCTCGTTCGCCACAGGCAAAAATAAAGTCCGCATCATAAAAGGTTTCGTTCTCCTTTGTCGTGAGAACGCCCACCTTTTTGCCTTCTCCCCGCTGTTCATTGATCCTTTTTTGAATTTCTTCCCTTGTTCCATCGACAAGATAAAGCGGCGCATCCGGTGCGTAGTGGCGATATTTCATTCCCGGAGCTTTCGGCGCTTCCTTTTCATCGCTCAAAGCAGGATCGACATGTACTTCCCCGACCACCGCTTCCAGCTGTTCCTTCGTGACACCGCCCGGACGAAGAATGACCGGGATTTCCGTCGTACAATCAATGACCGTTGATTCTACGCCAACACCTGTTGGACCGCCGTCCACAATGCCCGCGATCCTTCCGTCCAGATCCTCTTTTACATGCAAAGCCGTTGTCGGACTCGGCTTTCCTGACCGATTCGCACTTGGAGCAGCAATCGGCAATCCCGATGCCTTCAGAACTGCCAATGCCACGGGATGATCCGGCATTCTAACTCCAACCGTCTCCAATCCAGCTGTTGCCTTTTTGGAAATAAATCCCTTTTTCAACGGAAAAATAATCGTCAACGGACCCGGCCAAAAGCGGTCCATCAAGAGCTGTGACTTCGCTGAAATCTCTGTCACAAAGTCAGTTAACTGGCTTTGCTCAGCAATATGAATTATTAACGGATTATCACTCGGACGTCCTTTTGCCGCAAAAATCTTTTCGACTGCTAAATCCTCTTTCGCATTTCCGCCCAGCCCATAAACGGTTTCAGTTGGAAACGCAACTACTTCATTTTTTGCTAAAAAATCAGCGGCCTGTTGAATCTGTGGATAATTTTCCAGATTATCCACAAACTTATCCACTGACCAATAATTTGTATTCATTATTATCCACCTTCAAAAATACCAAAATTTACGCTAATTTCCTTTGAAAGTATAAAAGAAGATGGTGTACAACTCAAGCCTTATCCACAAATTGTGGATAAAAACCTTAATTTTGTGGATAATTTTGTGGATATTAACAACTTTTAGAGCGATATCTTTAAAAATACCGAGTTATCCACAGTTAGAATGTGTTGAACGTGTCCTGCTTCGGATAGAGAAAGAGGCAGCTCCGACTTCTTAATCTGTTGAAAACCAAGGAGCTCAACCAGCTTGATCGCACCAAGCTTATTGGTGGCCATGAAGATTTCAGACATGCCCTTTTCCGTAGCTCGGAGGAAAATTTGCTCAAATAAAATATACACATCATTTTTCATCGTTTGCGATGTCATGACCAGCGAGCGCAGCAGGCCAACCTCGCCAAACTGCTCAATGCCAATTGTTGCCTGAATATCACCCATTTCATCCTCCATGATGAGAAATGAATCAATGGTTCCCACCACCCCTTCTGTACTCAGACCGGCCCGCTCTAGAAATGTCACCAAGTTATCCACATCATCTGTGAGTGCACACCGTATTACAGCGCTCATACAACTCCCTCCTAATTTCATATCGATAAACTATTAATATGAAAAAATAGAGAAAGTAGAACCTTTATTTTAGCTAAAAGCATAAAAGCACAAAATTATAGGAGAACAATGGTTTGTTCAAGTATTACTCATTATATATAAGCAGCAGCACGTTTTTCAAGAAATGCTAAATACCTTCTTTTTCCTCCATGCTGTTTGCTCTGACAGCTAATTTTGCATTTAGTTGTTTTACCAAGATTATTTAATCATTTAGTTGTGTCCAATTATTGACTATTTCACAAGAAGAAGTATAGTAATTATCATTAAAGTTACCTAGGGTAACTATTTAAAAGGAGATCATGCCATGCAAAGTTTTTTCCATGTTTTATACCAGCCCTTAATGTTAAAAAACTTCCATTACTAGAACTGTTCAGCAATTGGAAAGGGTATTACCAAGGGATTACAGGAAAAAATAAAATAAAAAACTTTTAGGGTGGGGAGAAAATATGAATAAGGTTAAATTGTGGACAAAAGATTTCTTGATTGTTTCAATAGCAAACTTTTTTCTTTACTTTACCTTTTATTTATTAATGGTCGCTTTAACAACATTTGCTACGGAAAAATTTCTAGCAACACCAAGCGAGGCTGGTCTTGCGTCCGGGATATTTGTCATCGGAACACTGATTGCCCGCCTTTTTTCCGGAAAATCGATTGACTAGGTTGGCTGGAAGAAAATGCTTTATATTGGCTTTATTTTTTTCCTGATTACGACCTGTTTATATTTTATCGTAACCAATTTTTCATTCTTGCTAATTAATCGATTTTTAAATGGAGCAGCGCTAGGAATGGCGTCTACTGCAACAGGAACCATTGTTGCCAAAATTATTCCAAATGAACGCCGTGGAGAAGGAACTGGCTATTATGCCTTAAGTGTTGTCCTTGCGGCGGCTTTTGGTCCTTTTTTAGGAATGATGCTTACCCATCAGATAGGGCTGATGAGTAATTTCATTTTATGTTCAATTGTGTTAGTCATTAGTTTTATAACCATCTTCTTTTTAAAGGTCCCACAAGTAACATCTACAAAGAAAAAGGTGGAAAAACAGGGTGGATTCTCACTTCAGCATTTCTTTGAGGTAAAAGCCATTCCAATTGCCATTATTGCCTTTTTTGTTGCTTTTGGGTATTCAAGTATTTTAACTTTTCTCACTGCCTATACACAGGAAATTCACTTAGCTAACATCGGCAGTTTCTTCTTTGTTGTCTATGCCTTATTCACTGTCGCTTCCAGACCGTTCACAGGACGGCTGTTTGATGAAAGAGGCGAAAATTGGGTCATGTATCCGTCATTCATTTCCTTTGCGATTGGTTTGCTTATCCTAGGTGAAGCACATCAAGGCATTGCACTTTTAATAGCCGGAGGGCTTGTTGGTCTTGGCTATGGGACGTTTTCAGCCAGTGCCCAGGCGATTTCAATTAAAGTGTCACCAAAGGAACACATGGGATTAGCTACCTCCACCTACTTTATCTTTTTAGATGCAGGAATCGGTATCGGTCCTTTCGTCCTTGGCATGCTCGTGCCATCCATTGGCTACCGCGGAATGTATGTAAGTATGGCCGTCGTATTATTTATCTGCTTCTTCTTATATTATTTCTTACACGGACGAAGCACTAATACTTTAAAACTTAAACGGACGGTATAAGAATGGCTCATTTGGAGGAGCAAGCTTGGCAAAGGCCTCCTTAGAGATGCTGCTTATTTTAGGCAAACCGACCTTCATGATTGATCGAACCGTAATTAGAGCGCACCAAAAAGGAAAGAAGATCATCTTCTTTCCTTTTTTTAACCAAATAAACTATCCCAAATTTCCTTCACAAAAAATTTCACTTCAACTGGTTGTTCATCTTCACTTGTGTAAACAGGAGCCTGTTTTTTATTGTCTTTTGCTTTTGTTTCAACATCTTCTTTTGCAGAAGCAGGCTTGTCTTGTTTATCTTCTGTTTTCACAGTAGACTCGGCTTCTTTTTCAACTGATGGTTTTGGGGTTTCTTTGCTTTCAGGTGATTGATTTTGAGTTTCTTTTTTATCTACTGGCTGATCTTTTTCCTCAACTGCTACTTCACTGACTGCTGCTGTTTCGGTAACTTCTTCTGCTATAGCCTTTTCTTGGGCATCCTCTTGTACAGTAGATTCTACAGCACCATCTTCTTTATCAGTGGACTTTTGCTTATCAGACTTCTTTTCAGCAGACCGCTCTTCTTCTTCATCAAACCCTTCACTAACAGCTACTCCGCTTGAAAAATCAAGAAAGCATAACGGCGGGAATAGCACACACCACCAGTTAGCGCCTGTGCCCTCGCCTAGCGTGATCAGAATCGCTTCATACTGCCCTGCAGGATATAAGAATTGTCCATAAAGCTTAGTTGGGAAATCTACTTTGCCAAACTCGACCTTTACCGTTTGGTTCACATTTTCTTCAGCCAAAACCTCTTCGGCGATCTTCTGAATTTCCGGAATACCAGATTTAATAACTTTCCTTGCTTCCTCTTTGGAAGTGAGGTCAGATACCCATTTTGTTATTTCTTTATTGACCTCGTCTCTGACCAATCTTTTAACAGCCTGGTCCTCGCTACTGTCGCTGTTAGCGAGAATGCGAAGACGAATTGCATCATTGGGAATAACTACGGCATCGTTCGCCGTTACTTCATTTTTCGGAATATATAAACTTAAAACTGTACCAATTGATAAAATAAATAAATAAATGATTGCTAGATTTTTACGTTTCATATATGGCACCGTCCCTTCACTAACCCATTGTGGACAGGATGCCGGATTTTTAAACTAGCAAATAAGTAAAATTTTTAATAGATTTGCGGGTGGTGTCCATTTACGGTGTCAGGCACCGCAAGTGGACATTTTTAGTCATTTTGTCCTTTTGCGGTGCCTGATACCGTGTCAATCAACGCCGATTTCCATAAACACCATTCTGTCTTTCCCGTTAATGTCATAGACCGTTTCTATATGAGCCTCTGGGAATGCCTTCTGCAGCAGCCCGGAGACGGCTTTGCTTTGTCCGGCGCCTACTTCAAAGCCAACCATTGCTTTTTCTTTTAGCACAATAGGAAGCTCTTCGGCAAATTGGCGGTATAAATCAAGGCCGTCTTCACCGGCAAACAGGGCAGTATGTGGTTCATGCGCTGTGACGACAACGGACATATCCACCTTATCTCCAAGTGGAATATACGGCGGATTAGAAATCACCACATCAAACTTCCGCCCTGCCTCGATAAACGGCTGCAGCAGGTCTCCTTTTACAAATTCAACATCAGCACCTAGCCGTTCCGCATTTCCATGAGCAACAGCCAAAGCTCCCTCCGAAATATCGCTCGCAGTCACCGAAAGTTCGGGGCGCTCCAATTTTAGCGAAATGGCAATCGCCCCGCTGCCTGTTCCGATATCAACCACATCCATAGATTGATCCCCGCCAAACCGCTGGGACACCCGCGTAAGTGCCCCAAGCACAAGTTCCTCTGTCTCAGGCCTTGGGATTAACACACACTCATTCACACGGAAGGTACGGCCGTAAAACTCCTCATGGCCGATTATGTACTGAACCGGTGTCCCCTCACCATGAAGCTCCACGGCCCCGTGGAAACGGTTTTCCACCTCAATATCCAGTTCCTCACGCAGATTCGCCAGCATCTTTGTACGATCCATTTGTAAGAAAAAACGCAGCAATAATTCACCGGCATTTTCGTCACGTTCTTTTTCTTTTAAAAAAGAAGAAGCCCATTGAAGAGCTTCATATATTTTCGTCATATCTTAATCCTCTGCACTTTCCAATTTGCTTGATTGTTCTTCTAAAATAAGGGCATCAACGATATCGTCAATTTTCCCTTGCAGGATTTGGTCAAGCTTTTGAATGGTCAGTCCAATTCGGTGGTCTGTAACGCGGTTTTGCGGGAAGTTATAAGTACGGATACGCTCAGAGCGGTCACCTGTACCGACAGCTGATTTACGCTGCTGGTCATACTCAGCCTGCGCTTCACGCTGGAATTTATCGTACACGCGGGCACGAAGAACCTTCATCGCCTTTTCTTTGTTCTTGATTTGCGATTTTTCATCCTGACAGGAAACAACGGTCCCTGTTGGCAAGTGTGTTAAACGAACGGCTGACATCGTGGTGTTAACACTTTGTCCGCCAGGTCCGCTGGAAGCAAATGTGTCGACACGGATATCCTTATCATGAATCTCTACTTCCACTTCCTCTGTCTCAGGAAGAACCGCAACTGTTGCAGTTGATGTATGGATTCGACCGCCTGATTCTGTTTCAGGAACACGCTGTACGCGGTGTGCTCCATTTTCAAACTTCAGCTTAGAATAAGCGCCTTTTCCGTTAATCATGAAAATAATCTCTTTATAACCGCCGACACCTGTTGTACTTGCTTCGATGACATCCGTTTTCCAGCCCTGCACTTCGGCAAACTTGCTGTACATACGGTATAAGTCACCAGCGAACAATGCAGCCTCGTCACCGCCAGCAGCACCGCGGATTTCCATGATAACGTTTTTGTCATCATTAGGATCCTTCGGGATTAACAGAATTCTAAGCCTTGCTTCTAGCTCTTCCATGCGGTCTTCTAATTCAGAAAGCTCTTCTTTCACCATTTCCCGCATTTCCGGGTCAAGCTTATCATCGAGCATTTCCTTTGCATCATTTAATTGCTCTTTCACTTCTTTATATTCACGATAAGCCATAACAGTTTCTTGTATATCGGACTGCTCTTTTGAATAGTCACGTAGTTTATTTGTATCACTAACAATGGCTGGATCACTTAACAGCTCGTTCAGCTTTTCATAGCGATCCTCCACAGCTTGAAGACGATCAAACATGGTCATTCACCTCATTTAATAAAAATAAAACATATAAGTATTTTAAGCGTAAAAAGTCGGTGCTGATTGGATTCCCGGCACCTTACGCAATTCGTTCTAATGTATAGCATTCTAATTATAGTATAGGCATTTTTCTTCGTCAAAACCCTATTTTGGAAGCAAAAGAACCGTCCCTCTGCTTTTTGAAGCAGGGGGACGGTTCTCCTGCTTCCAAATCTCTGAACATCAAAAAACAGGCAAGACTGAAACTTGCCTGTTTTTGTTTTAGCTTTTTATTACTTAAGACCGTATTTTTTGTTGAAACGATCAACACGACCGCCGGCTTCAGCGAATTTTTGACGTCCTGTGTAGAATGGGTGACATTCAGAACATGTCTCAACACGGATTGATTCTTTAACTGAGCCAGTTTCGAATTCGTTACCACAAGCACATTTCACTGTAGCTTTTTTGTAATTAGGATGAATTCCTGCTTTCATTCCTTTTCAGCTCCTTCCGCCCTGAATCTTTCGAAACAGAGTTATATGTTACAGCGTTACGATTGTACGCTATTTTTTACTGAAAAACACTCTTCATATTATAGCAAGGACTATTTTGAAATGCAACTTCTGTTTTATTCCTATTTTGAACTCTGTTAAACAGGGTTGTTGATTTCCGTTCCAGGCACTTCGCTTTCCGGCGGGAGTCTGCGTGCCTTCCGCTGCAATCAACAAGTGCATAAAAATCAAATTGTTCTTAACAAAGTAATTTTTTTAAAATAGTATCGGCTAAAGTGGCAAATCCAATTACTTACGAACGTTTCGCCTTCATCTCATCATTCAACGTAGCAAAGAAATCCTCATTTGATTTTGTCTGCTTTAGCTTACGAAGGAATTTCTCGGCAAAGTCTGGTGCGTCTGACATTGATTTACGGATGGCCCATAATAGGTCAAGACGGTCTTTTGGAATCAGAAGCTCTTCCTTACGTGTACCTGAACGGCGAATGTCGATAGCCGGGAAGATTCTTCTTTCTGCCAACGAGCGGTCCAGATGAAGCTCCATATTACCAGTTCCTTTGAATTCCTCATAGATGACGTCGTCCATCCGGGAGCCTGTGTCAACAAGCGCTGTTGCCAAAATCGTTAAACTGCCGCCTTCTTCAATATTACGGGCAGCCCCGAAGAAGCGCTTCGGCCGATGGAACGCTGCCGGGTCAATCCCCCCTGACAGTGTACGTCCGCTTGGCGGAATCACAAGGTTGTAGGCACGCGCCAATCTTGTAATACTATCCATTAAAATAACAACATCGCGTTTGTGCTCAACTAAGCGCATCGCACGTTCCAGCACAAGCTCTGCTACTTTAATGTGGTTTTCCGGTACTTCGTCAAAGGTTGAGCTGACAACATCGCCGGCAACAGAGCGTTCAATGTCTGTTACCTCTTCCGGGCGTTCATCAATTAGAAGTACGATTAATTCTGCTTCCGGATGGTTCGTTGTTACGCTGTTGGCGATTTCTTTAATCAGCATCGTTTTCCCTGCTTTTGGCGGTGCGACAATCAGACCGCGCTGGCCGAAACCGACCGGTGCCACGACATCCATGATGCGCGTTGAAATATTTTTGTGTGTTGTTTCAAGCTTCATTTGTCGGTTTGGATATAAAGGTGTTAAGGCTGGAAAATGAACACGTTCCTTCGATGTTTCAGGGTCATCACCATTTACTGCTTCAACCTGCAGTAAGCCGAAATACCGTTCATTTTCTTTTGGCGGACGGACTTTACCCGATACCTTATCCCCGTTTCTGAGATCAAAGCGGCGGATCTGAGAGGCAGAAATATAAATATCCTCTGAACTTGGAGAGTAATTAATTGGTCTTAAGAATCCGAAGCCCTCTGATTGAATGATTTCGAGGACACCTTCCATGAAAAAGTACCCTTCCTGCTCGGCACGTGCTTTTAAAATGGCGAAAATTAATTCCTTTTTTGTAAGCTTGCTGTAATACGATACCTTATATTCTCGAGCTAATTCGTATAGCTCTTTTAACTTCATATTCTCTAAACTTGATATATTTAATCCCATGATTCCACCACTCTTTTGAATTTTCAATCATTCCCTCCACGAGCAGAACATTCAGGCAGTAGTTTATGAAAGGCAAAAGGAAGATTTTATTAGTTGCTTGAGGTTCTTACTTTTGAAGAATGTCTTATACGTGAGTTTGAATATTTGAAGACAAAAATAATGTTTATTTTACCCTCTCCTGCGAAACTAAACAATATTTATTTTTTAAAATAGGGAATGAAATGATCTTGATCTATATGAAAGTGCAGCAGCTTTTCAGAAAGTAGCTGCTAGCTGCTGCTTTTACTCTTCTGAAAGGAAAGTATAGATTTATCTATACACGGAAGGCTATTGCGAGCACCTGCCCTGATGCCCGGGAAGGTGCTCTTTTTATTTATTAAAAATTAACCAATAACCAAGTTTGGTTTTTTCTTTAAGCTGTGTCTGCCTTCAATGAAACGGACTGTTCCTGATTTTGCACGCATAACGACTGAATGTGTAGTTGCATGTGAGCCTTTGAATTGAACTCCACGCAGTAATTCACCGTCTGTGATACCTGTTGCGGCAAAAATAGCATCGTCACCCTTGACTAAATCATCCATCAAAAGGACTTTGCTTGGATCTACACCCATCTTTAAGCAGCGTTGTAATTGCGCATCGTCTTCCGGAAGTAATTTTCCTTGAAGTTCTCCGCCAAGGCATTTTAAAGCAACAGCAGCAAGGACACCCTCAGGCGCTCCGCCGGCTCCAAATAAAATGTCAACGCCGGTAAAATCAAATGCCGTATTAATGGCTCCAGCCACGTCACCGTTTTCGATTAACTTGATCCGGGCACCGGCTTCTCTTATCTGCTGAATGATGTGAGCATGGCGTTCGCGATTTAAAATCGTTGCCACGACATCTTCTATATTCTTATTTTTTGCTTTTGCTACTGCTTTCAGATTATCGATAACAGGTGCATTGATATCGATACAGCCGACACATTCTGGTCCAACCGCAATTTTATCCATATACATATCAGGAGCGTGCAGCAGGTTTCCTTTATCCGCAATTGCAAGAACAGCAAGTGCGTTCCAGCCACCGGCAGCAAGAATTTCTGTACCTTCTACCGGGTCAACAGCTACGTCAACTTCAGGTCCCATACCCGTTCCAAGCTTCTCCCCGATATAAAGCATCGGCGCTTCATCCATTTCCCCTTCACCGATAACAACTGTACCCTTCATGTCAACCGTATTAAAAATATCGCGCATTGCGGTTGTTGCAGCATCATCTGCTTCATCCTTTTTTCCGCGGCCCATCCAACGCGCAGATGCCTGCGCTGCACCCTCTGTCACACGAACCAATTCCATTGTTAAACTTCTTTCCACTTTCATTTCCCCCTTAGTATTTCCCTTTGTAACCACCATAGATGTCATTTTCTCTATAATAGAGTTTCCGCTTTATTATTTTCAAGCGCCGCCGTAAAAGCTATCAAGTACCGGCACCTGAAGAAAACACTGCATATCCAGCAAACAAGCACCTAAGCATTTTTCGTCTCTTCAATTTCATCCTTGGATAAGTTTTCACGCCAAACGGTGGCACCAAGACCGTTTAGTTTTTCTACCATGTGACTGTATCCGCGGTCAATATGTTCAAGTCCCGTTACTTCTGTCACTCCATCAGCCATTAAACCGGCAATCACAAGTGCAGCGCCTGCCCGCAGGTCACTCGCCTTCACTTTTGCCCCTTCAAGCTGAATTGTTCCATTAATAACGGCAGAGCGTCCCTCTACTTTAATCGTTGCATTCATTCTCCTTAGCTCATCAATATGTTTAAAGCGAGCACCATAAATTGTATCGGTGACAATGCTTGTCCCCTCTGCCCTTGTTAATAGAGAAGTAAGCGGCTGCTGCAGGTCCGTTGGAAAACCTGGATACACAAGCGTTTTGATGTCGACTGCTTTCATTTTTTCTACCGAGCGGACAAAGACTTGGTCATCATTCACTTCAATATGGACGCCCATTTCCCGAAGCTTTGCAAGCAATGATTCTAAATGCTGTGGAATCACATTATCCACCAGCACTCCTTTACCGACAGCTGCGCCGAGAATAATATACGTTCCTGCTTCAATCCGGTCTGGAATGATCGTGTGACGGCAGCCGTGAAGCGTGTCTACCCCATCAATCCGAATTACATCGGTACCGGCACCTTTAATTTTTGCTCCCATATTGGTCAGCAATGTGGCCACATCAATGATTTCTGGTTCCTTTGCTGCGTTTTCAATAATCGTACGTCCTTTCGCACGAACGGCCGCAAGCATAATGTTAATTGTTGCCCCGACACTAACAACATCCAGGTAAATCCGAGCCCCCTTCAGTTCGTCAGCACGAAGATAAATTGCACCCTGTTCATTGCTTACGGAAGCTCCAAGTGCTTCAAACCCTTTAATATGCTGATCGATTGGGCGCGGGCCAAGATGACATCCGCCAGGCAATCCAATAACAGCTTTTTTGAAACGGCCAAGCATTGCCCCCATTAGATAATAGGAAGCGCGAAGCATTTTGACTTTTCCGTTCGGCAAGGGCATGGAAATCATTGTTGAAGGGTCAACCGTCATATCATTGTCGGTGAAATCCACTTTCCCGCCAATTTCTTCAAGTAATCCTTTTAAAATCTGGACATCAGAGATATCAGGCAGCCCTTCAATCGTTACAGGAGAATCAGCGAGAATAGTGGCTGGAATTAATGCGACCGCACTATTTTTAGCACCGCTGATCCGAACTGTCCCTTTTAACGGATAGCCGCCTGCAATCATTAATTTTTCCATTTTGAACTCCCTTCAAAGTCATGTTGTACTTATATTTATTCTTCTTACACATATCAGAAGATCATGCTTGTTTTTTTCGAAGGCTTAATTGTTATTATTTATCTTTCACACACCTATTCTTTATTTTACACAAAAAATAAGCTACTTCTATCAAATTGGAAAAATTTTTCCCTATTTTACTAAAATTTTTCTGAAAATACTATGCTGGAAAAGTAATTCTTAAGGTTTACTTGGGGAAAGGGCTGACTTGGCATCAGTCATCCTCGAGTTTTGGCTGTGCTGGTTAGGAAATCAGCTGCTTTGAAGATGTTGGCTGCGGCACTAATTGAGTGGAAGCGCCAAGTCCTATTGGAACATGGCGCGTCCGGGTTTACAGTGAGGCAAGACGCCTCCGCTTTTCATCGATCCAGCTGCGGTGGCTAGACCCTCGGGGTCATAAGCCAATCCGTCAAGAAGGTTAAAGAACAACCTTCATGCCGGCTCGTCTTATGCCTGTCGGGTCTGGGCAAGCCACCTCCGCTTTTCAGTCTATTCTCTACCCTTCCAATCAGCCAAGAATGCGTCGATTCCTTTGTCTGTTAAAGGATGCTTAAATAGCTGCTGAATAACTTTGAATGGAACAGTTGAGATATGTGCACCTCTTAATGCAGCATCCGTTACGTGTTGTGGGTGTCTGATAGAAGCGGCGATAATTTCTGTTTCAATTCCATGGATGGCAAAGATTTCAGCGATCGTTGAAATTAAATCCAGTCCGTTATGGCCGATATCATCAAGTCTGCCTAGGAATGGTGATACGTATGTAGCACCTGCTCTAGCAGCCAACAACGCTTGGTTGGCACTGAAAATAAGCGTTACGTTTGTTTTGATTCCTTCTTTTGACAAAACGGAAACAGCTTTCATTCCATCTGGAGTCATTGGAATTTTTACTGTAATATTTGGTGCAATAGCAGCCAATTCTTTCCCTTCTCTAATCATGCCTTCAGCATCTAATGCGATTACTTCTCCACTTACTGAGCCAGGAACAAGAGTTGCAATTTCACGCAGGCGGTCATGAAAAGAAATATTTTTTTCTTTTGCTACAAGGGAAGGGTTTGTCGTAACACCGGAAATAATCCCTAGTTCATGCGCCTCTTTGATTTCTTCCATATTTGCAGTATCGATAAAAAACTTCATCAGTATACCCCTTTCGGATTAAAAATTTTAATAAGTAATGCCATTTTATTGTTTGCAAAAGGTTTGTAAATAAACCAAGCATCACATCATGATATGTATTAATGCATTGAAACCGCCTTATGATAAGGCGGTTTCCTATAAAAAAACATTACGATTATGCTTTACCAGCAGAACCAAATTCGCGGATCTTGCCAATAACCGTAGTTTTAATTACTTCACGTGCTGGTCCTAAATATTTACGTGGATCATACACTTCTTTATCCGTATCTAAAATTTCACGGATACGAGCTGTTGAAGCAATTTGGTTTTCCGTATTCACATTAATTTTTGCTGTACCTAATGAAATAGCTTTTTGGATATCCTTTGTTGGAATTCCAGTTCCGCCGTGAAGTACAAGTGGTACACCTGTAGCAACTTTAACTTCTTCCATTTCTTTAAAGCCTAAGTTTGGCTCACCTTTGTATGGACCATGAACAGATCCAAGTGCAGGTGCTAAGCAGTCGATACCTGTACGTTTTACAAGCTCTTCACACTCTTTTGGATCGGCATAGATAACGCCGTCAGCTACTACGTCATCTTCCTGTCCGCCAACTGTTCCAAGCTCAGCCTCAACAGAAACACCTTTTGAGTGAGCATACTCAACAACCTTTGAAGTGGTTTCAACGTTTTCATCAAATGGGTGATGTGATGCATCTATCATAACAGATGTAAAGCCAGCATCGATTGCCTCTTTACACTTTTCAAAACTAGAACCATGATCTAAATGAATCGCAACTGGAACAGTGATTTTTAGATCTTCAAATAAACCTTCAACCATTTTGACAACGGTTTTGAATCCACTCATGTATCGGCCTGCACCTTCAGAAACTCCTAGAATTACCGGTGATTTTTCTTCTTCTGCAGCCTGAAGAATCGCTTGAGCGTACTCAAGGTTATTTACGTTAAATTGGCCTACTGCATAGCCTTCTGATTGTGCTTTTTTCAGCATATCAGTCATTGAAACTAAAGGCATATGTGTTCCTCCCTTTTCTTAAGTGTTCATTCCATATAATGCATATGATTTCAGTTTTCCATCTAAAGCTGAAAGTATGTACTTAAGTTTATATAGAACGAAGGAATAAAAATCCATTGCAAATTCCAATACGTATCATATCAAAATAAGCATGGAATTGCTAATATTCCAGAGAAGTTTTATAAACTATTTTCACTCAGAAAAAAGGGTAAACGTTTCCAAGTCAATAAGGAATACCTTTGCGTAAAAATGACTAATTTTTGTCGAAAAAAGTTCGAATCATTCGGCCAAATATTTAGCAACGGCAACACGAATATCTTCAATATCAAATGGCTTCGCAAAATGCGTAATGGCACCTAAATCCATTGCTTCCTGAATCATATCCAGTTCCCCATACGCGGTCATGAGAACGACTTTAATATCCGGCACCATTTCCTTCATTCTTTTTAAAATTTCAATTCCATCCATGCCAGGGATTTTCATATCAAGAAGAACCAAATCTGGTACATTATCCTTTACGATTTCTAACGCCTGCAGACCATTTGCGGCCTGGTACGTATCATAACCTTCCTTTTGCAGGACTTCATTTAGTAATATACGGATCCCGAATTGATCATCTACAATAAGTATTTTCTTTTCCATTGCGACACCTCTTCCTCTGCATTGTAATTCAGAATGTTGACTCATTTATTTTTCAGATTTCACAATTTTGAACAGACTTACTCTTATATTCATATTACATTCTACTTCCCCTTTTGAAAATCCTTCCTGATCTCAATGATTATAAAGAACTATTCTATAACACATTTTACCTTTTCCTAGGAATTATTTATAATGATACATTAAAGATACATTTTCCTATGTAAAAATGTAGGTGTACTAGTGTTTACAGACTATTCTGTTACTTAACTCAGGTGTACTAGTATAGGTGATTCTTTTAGCCTGGATTTTTGTGTGCTACTCTAAGTAGGGCTTGTGTATTATACGTTTATTCCTGACTGATTTTCTATATGAAAGTAATATTTGGAGGAGATTTTGTGTTAAAAATTTTTGCTACTCAATTAAATGGCTTATTTACCAAAATTCGCGATGAGCAAATGGAGGAAATAGAAGATAGTGCCCGCCTGCTGGCCCAAGCCGTTATTGCTGACGGAAAAATTTATGTATATGGCGCTGCTGAAATGGAATCCGTAGCTAGTGAAGCCGTAAATGGTGCTGAGCCTCTCACTCATGCTGCAGCAATGACTACTGCTGATATTGACAGCATCAACAGCGTTGACCGCGTCCTGCTCGTGACCCGCTATTCGACTGACAAAGAAGCATTAGAGATGGCGAAAAAGCTTGCGGATCATGGCATTTCCTTTGTCACGCTATCTACTCACCAGGAATCTGATGAGGAATCGATTACCGACTTGGCTGATGTCTCAATTGATTTGTCTTTACATAAAGGGCTTGTCCCGGCCGACGACGGCAGCAGAATCGGCTATCCCTTTTCAATGGCCGCATTGTACGCTTACTATGGACTGAAGTTTACGATTGATGAGATTTTAGCTGATTACTAAGAGGGTTAGGGTGGCTCCAAGGGGGCTTACTTGACCGGATTTGTTTTTACAGATTGGATCGGGCAAGAATGGACTCTTTTCTTGACCGTTTTCTTTGTTTGCAGACCGGATCGGGAACGAATACCTTGGTTTCTTTACCGTTTCCTTTATTTTCAGACCGAATCGGGAACGAATGCCTTGCTTTCTTTACCGTTTCCTTTGTTTTCAGACTGAATCGGGGACGAATCGGCTTCTTTCTTTACCGTTTTCTTTGTTTACAGTTCGGATCAGGAACGAATCGGCTTCTTTCTTTACCGATTGCATTACTTCCAAACCAAATCGGGCACGAATCCCGTTGTCTCACTATATAAAACAAAAAGCCTTGCATCAAACAAGGCTTTTCCTCTTACTTCTCTTCTCTATATTTCAAAGACGCTCCGATAAAGTCACGGAATAATGGCTGCGGACGGTTTGGTCTTGAGATAAACTCCGGATGGAATTGAGATGCTACGAACCATGGGTGGTCTTTAAGCTCCACGATTTCCACTAAACGTCCGTCAGGGCTTGTCCCCGAGAACACAAAGCCTGCCTTTTCCATTTGCGGGCGGTAATGGTTGTTAAACTCATAGCGGTGGCGGTGGCGCTCGTATACCACTTCATCGTGGTATGCTTCATACGCTTTTGTACCTTCAACAAGCTTACAAGGGTATAATCCAAGGCGAAGTGTTCCGCCAAGATCTTCAATATCCTTTTGCTCCGGCAGCAGGTCAATGATCGCATGCGGTGTTTCAGGATAAATTTCAGAAGAATGCGCTCCTTCTAAATGAAGAACGTTGCGGGCATACTCGATAGATGCCAGCTGCATGCCAAGGCAGATTCCAAAGAATGGACGCTTTTGCTCACGGGCATAACGGATCGCAGAAATTTTCCCCTCGATGCCGCGATCGCCGAATCCACCTGGAACAAGGATTCCGTCCACATGATCTAAAAGCTCTGCTACATTCTCATCATTAACATCTTCTGAGTTAATCCATTTAATATCAATTTTTGAATCAAATGCATAACCAGCGTGCTTCAATGCTTCTACTACAGATAGGTAAGCATCCTGAAGTTCTACATACTTTCCGACAAGACCAATTGTTGTCTTCTTAGAAAGATTACGTACTTTTTCAAGCAGAGCTGTCCACTCTGTCATATCCGCATCACGGCATTCTAATTTCAGATGATTGCAGACGATAGAATCCATTTTTTGCGCCTGAAGAGCTAATGGAATCGATAATAGGTGATCTGCATCCTCACATTCGATAACTGCATTTTTATCAATATCACAGAAAAGAGCAATCTTGTCCTTCATATCCTGTGTCATTGGCATTTCGGTACGAACAACAATGATATTCGGTTGAATACCAAGGCTGCGTAATTCTTTTACGCTGTGCTGTGTTGGCTTTGTCTTCATTTCGCCGGCCGCTTTGATGTATGGCACAAGTGTACAGTGAATGTACATTACATTATCAGAGCCGACATCACTTTTCACCTGACGAATAGCTTCTAAGAAAGGCAGTGACTCGATGTCACCGACTGTACCGCCGATTTCCGTAATTACAACATCTGCATTGGTTTCACGGCCGGAGCGGAACAAGCGCTCTTTGATTTCGTTTGTGATATGAGGAATAACCTGTACGGTTCCTCCTAAATAATCACCGCGGCGCTCTTTCTTTAAGACAGCAGAGTATACTTTCCCTGTTGTGACATTGCTGTATTTGTTTAAATTAATATCGATAAAACGTTCATAATGCCCTAAGTCCAAGTCCGTTTCGGCACCATCATCTGTAACAAACACTTCACCGTGCTGGTATGGACTCATCGTTCCAGGGTCCACGTTAATGTATGGGTCAAATTTTTGAATCGTTACATTGACTCCACGGTTTTTTAATAATCGACCCAATGATGCAGCTGTAATTCCCTTTCCCAGTGACGAAACCACGCCACCTGTAACAAAAATATATTTTGTCATGATTAAAATTCCCCCTCCATAACAGTTTGTACAAATTGTCATCTATTTAAAGACAGTAAATAAGTGAAATATGTTGAATTTCCAGTTAGACTGGCCATTCATAAAAAAAACATACCTATCTTAAACAATAGGCTGCATAAAAAAATATAGCCCGAATACACGGTAAGACAGACTTCCACATCGATACAGGAAGCCTTCGATCATTTATCGGGGGACTGATAAAAAACAAAAACGCTCCTCTTACTTCTTACAAAGTAAGGGAGCGCTACTCTCAAAAAATTATCCGTTCCTCATTGAGGAGCCCAAAAAGTATTCTACAAGTGTACATACAAAAAGTCAATATGAAAATTATTTATCAAGGTCTTCATCGAGATCCTCGTCTAAATCTTCGTCATCCTCATCTAAATCAAAATCATCATCAAGTTCTTCATCTAACTCCAGATCTTCTTCATCCTCATCTAGATCTAAATCATCATCAAGATCATCATCGTCATCATCTAAGTCTAGATCGTCATCATCTTCGTCATCCAAATCATCGTCATCATCTAATAGATCTTCGTCATCATCCAGTTCATCGAAGACATCTTCATCAAATTCATCTAATTCTAGATCGTCCTCATCGACAACCTTCTTAGCCTTTTTCTTCTTCTTCGCCTTTACAGGGTTGACGATTTCTTCCACCACTTGATCCACTGGGTACCATATACGAAGACCCCATTGATTATCTCCAATCGCTAAAAAGCGGCCGTCTATATTTAAATCCGTGTAAAATTGAGCAATTCTCTTTTTCAATTCCTCTTCAGAAAGGCCTGCAATGTTCGCCATCTCTTCCGTTAATTCTTTAAAAGAAATTGCCGCTTTTCGTTCCACCATAATTTCGTACGCAATCTCTATTAAAGACATTTCCATTATTTCTTCTTTTGAGTATTGAGCTAAACTCAAGATCCGCACTTCCTTTCTATCTAATCCCATTCACTGTTGCCATACGTAAAGCCCGTCCATCAGGAAAAATTACCGGACTGGCTACTTTTGAGTTTTATGTAATCGGCTATTTCACAATGAATCGTGCTAGGTTAACGCTAAAATACATATTCTTCATTATAAACAAAATACTGGTGTTTATGCTAGGTCTAGCTGATGATTCTAGCATATTTTTCGCAACTTATTTCTTTGAGGATTGTAATTTTTCCTTAAGCGGCCTCTTCTTAGCAACAGTCTCTGTTTTTGGGCGGTCCCGAAATGCCTTTCGCCCCAATAGAAAGAAATAGATGGAGAATAAAAAGAATGGAATGGCCCCGAGCTGTTGTTTGTATAGATAATACGTACCGGTCAACGCCCCAGCCCAACCAATAATCATAATTATAAACCGCTTCAAGCCGTTCACATCCTGATATCAAATTCGCCCGTCGAATTTGAGTCCGGATTTTTATCGAGCTTGCTCGATAAATTACCCTTAAAAAATCCGAGACATCCGCCGGAGGCTTAACTTCATTCAGCCGGGTTTGAATCCCTACTGAATCGAAGAGCAATTTGCATTCTTTTACCACTTAGAGAAGTGAAGGACTTCTGTACCTGTGCAAGCTTTCGGTACAAAAAACATTTGCTGAATGAAGTTAAAATAGAGTATCCTACATCCTTCCCAATCCAAGGAAATCTCATAAGACTATACTATCATCAATATGTAAAAATGTTGTCAAAACCCGTATTTTTCTCTATTATTCCATAAAAATTCATATAAACGTTAACAACCCGGCACAAAATTTAACACATTAAAGCGCTGGGGGTCAGACCCCCGGCACGCTAATACGGTAAAGCATTGGGGGACTGTCCCCCAATGCTTTAAAGCACTACATGTTTCTGCGGTATTGGCCGCCTACTTCGTAGAGGGCGCGGGTGATTTGGCCGAGGCTGGCGACTTTGACGGTTTCCATTAGTTCGTTGAAGATGTTGCCTCCGCTGACGGCTGTTTCTTTCAGCCTCTCTAGCGCGGTATCGACTGCTTCTTTATTCTGCTCCTGGAAACTCCTTAAGTTTCGAATCTGCAGTTCCTTTTCTTCCCTCGATGCACGTGCCAGCTGCATATGATCCAATTCTTCCTCCGCAGGCAGGTTCGGATTCAAGTACGTATTCACACCGATAATCGGCAGTGCCCCGGTTGACTTTAACGTTTCATAATACATCGACTGCTCTTGGATCTGCCCGCGCTGGTACTGCGTTTCCATCGCGCCGAGCACGCCGCCCCTGTCATCAATCCGCTCAAACTCCCTCAGAACCGCTTCCTCAACAAGCTCCGTCAGCTCTTCTATCACAAACGAGCCCTGCAGTGGATTTTCGTTTTTCGTTAGGCCATACTCCTTTGTAATGATCATTTGAATCGCCATCGCCCTGCGTACCGATTCCTCCGTCGGCGTTGTAATCGCCTCGTCATAGGCATTCGTATGCAGCGAATTGCAGTTATCCTGTAAAGCCATCAACGCCTGCAGCGTCGTGCGAATATCATTAAAATCAATTTCCTGCGCATGCAGGGACCGCCCCGAGGTCTGAATATGATATTTCAACTTTTGACTTCGCTCGTTTGCCCCGTACTTATCACGCATCACGATCGCCCAAATCCTTCGTGCAACGCGGCCGATTACACAGTATTCCGGATCTAACCCGTTTGAAAAAAAGAACGATAAGTTTGGCGCAAAGTCATCAATCTTCATCCCTCTGCTCAAATAATACTCAACATACGTAAACCCATTCGCCAATGTAAAAGCCAGCTGCGAAATCGGGTTCGCTCCTGCTTCGGCAATATGATAACCCGAAATTGACACCGAATAATAATTGCGGACCTGATGATCAATGAAATACTGCTGAATATCGCCCATCATCCTTAAAGCAAACTCCGTCGAGAAAATACACGTATTCTGCCCCTGGTCCTCTTTTAAAATGTCCGCTTGCACCGTCCCGCGTACCATCTTTAGTGCCGCCGCATTAACCTCGGCATACTCCGCTTCCGTTAACGCCCGGCCAAGCTCCACTTCCTTCCTTTCCACCTGCTGCGCAATCGCTGTGTTCATGAACATCGCCAGGATAATCGGCGCCGGCCCGTTAATGGTCATCGAAACAGAAGTCGCTGGATCACATAAATCAAAGTCGGCATACAGCTTTTTCATGTCATCGAGCGTACAAACGCTGACCCCGCTCTCACCGACCTTGCCAAAAATATCAGGGCGCTCATCAGGGTCCTCTCCGTACAAGGTCACAGAATCGAACGCCGTGCTGAGGCGCTTCGCCTTATCATCCTTTGACAAATAATGAAAACGGCGGTTCGTCCGCTCCGGCGTTCCCTCACCGGCAAACTGTCGCTTCGGGTCCTCTCCTTCCCGTTTAAACGGAAACACGCCTGCCGTATATGGAAACCGACCAGGCACATTTTCACGGTACACCCAGGAAATAATTTCTCCATAATCCCTGTATTTCGGAAGCGCCACCTTCGGAATCAACAAGCCTGACAAGCTCCTCGACTTTAGAACAGTCACGATTTCTTTATCGCGAACCCTTGTCGTGAATTGCTCCCCGTCATACAGCTCCTGTGTATTTTCCCACTGCTCCAGAATCCGCCTCGACTCAAGCGTCAGCCGCTCCAGCACTGACTCCTTAATCCTCTCAAGCTCAGAAACCACTTCATCCTGAGGGCTGCTCTGCTCCTGCACCGCCTGAATCGCACCCTCTAGCTGGAACAGCTTTCGTGCCAAATCAGCCTGCTCTTCGGCCTTCCGTTTATACGACCGCACTGCAGTGGCCGCCTCACGCAAATAGGAGCGCTGCTCATTTGGAATAATCACATACTGCTTCACAACCTTTTCTTTTTTTGAAAAAGAAGTGCGCCAATCCAGGCCCATTTTTTCATTCAAATGCTGAACCAATGCTGCCCACAGCGCATTCGTCCCCGCATCGTTAAACTGACTGGCAATCGTACCGTACACCGGCATCTCCTCAAGGCTCTTTTCAAACAGCATATGGCTGCGCTGATACTGCTTTTGCACCTGAGTTTTGGCATCCTCAGAGCCTTTACGCTCAAATTTATTAATTACGATAAGATCGGCATAATCAATCATATCGATCTTTTCCAGCTGTGAAGGCGCACCGAACTCGCTTGTCATGACATACATCGAGACATCACAAATATCCGTGATGGCTGCATCCCCCTGCCCGATGCCGCTCGTCTCAACGACGATCAGATCATAGCCGGCTGCCTGCACAACCCGGATCGCATCTTGAATCGCCGCTGATAATTCGGATTTTGACTGACGTGTTGCCATGCTTCGCATATAGACCCGCGGTGAAAAAATTGCATTCATCCGGATTCGGTCGCCAAGGAGCGCTCCCCCTGTTTTTTGCTTCGTTGGATCGACGGATAAAACGGCTGCCCTTTTTTCCGGAAAGTCCTGTAAAAAGCGGCGGATCAGCTCATCGGTCAACGTACTTTTTCCCGCGCCGCCTGTTCCTGTAATCCCTAGGACAGGGACATCCTTCGCCAGCGTTTTTATTTTTTCAAAAACCACCTCATCAAGATCCCGCCTGCTGTCAACCCTCTGTTCAGCAAGTGAAATCAACCTCGCAATCGTATTCACCTCACCTGCGGAGATTTTTTCAACTGAAACCTCTGATCCTGCCGAAGACGGTACAACCGGATAATCGCATTCTCTCAGCATTGTATTGATCATGCCC
Source organism: Niallia oryzisoli (assembly GCF_036670025.1). NCBI lineage: Bacteria > Bacillati > Bacillota > Bacilli > Caryophanales > Bacillaceae > Niallia > Niallia oryzisoli. The sequence continues at coordinate 6,021,870 of NZ_CP137640.1, forward strand.
TGCAGCCCATCTCGCCGCCCGTCCTCAGGAGAAAAAATCCGTGCGACGCCGTACGCATGAAGCTCATTTATTTCCCGTGGAATGATCACGCCTCCGCCCCCGCCATAAACCCGAATATGGGAAGCATTTTTTTCCTTTAAAAGATCCACCATGTATTTGAAGTATTCTATATGTCCCCCCTGGTAGGAAGAAACAGCGATCCCTTGGACATCCTCCTGGATCGCTGCATTCACCACTTCCTCAACCGACCGGTTATGCCCTAGATGAACCACCTCTGCTCCGCTCGCCTGGAGAATTCTCCGCATGATATTAATCGAGGCATCATGCCCATCATACAAGCTTGAAGCGGTCACAAACCGAATCTTATTAGTTGGCAGATACATTTCTGGTTTCACAATAAATGCACTCCTTTGTCTTCTCCTTAACCCCTTTGGCCCCCTCTACTAAAAACTCCATCTGCAGCTCAATATACTCTTCAAGTGTGAATAATTTCCGCAGCTCCCAGCGCCTGAACGCCCACATTTGTCCCTGCACGTAAATATTATGGGAATGCATCTTAATTTGATTTTCTGATAAACTGAGCTCGCCGTTTTCCACACAGCGTTCAATCATTTGTTTAAACACATCCACCATTTCCAATTCCTTATGGAGTACATATGGAAGGGCATCCTTTGGCAGCGATTTGACCTCCTGATACATAACAAGTACCTCATCCTGCATCTCATCGACGACCCGGAAGAAGTTCGCAATGGCCTGCTTGAGCTCTTCAAGGGTCGTCTGCGGTTTTGTGTCAAGGATCTCGTACAGTCTCTCCCGTACTTGATCATAAATCCGGTCACAGACAAGATAGAGGACATCCTCTTTTGTCCGAATATACTCATATAAGGTCCCGATGCTAAAACCGGCAGACCTCGCAATTTCCCTAGTCGTTGTCCGGTGAAAGCCTTTTTCGATAAAAAGCTTTACCGCTCCATTAATCATTTGGTCTCTCCGTTTTTGGATAAGACGCTCATCTTTTACTGATGCATGCACCTCTCGTTTTTTCATTGATACCTACCCGCCTGTCTATATAATAGGAAATAAATAGTCTAAAAATTAGAAAAATTAATGAGCCATGCCTCCAAAGATGAACGTGAGTACATAGCTATTTTACGGCTTATAACCTTTCCTGCTTCCTTTTCCTGTACTAAAGAACTGCGCTTTTACTTAGAACATTTTCGATCTTCTCTGTATCTTCTCATTATACAACAAATTGCGTCAGAACATTAAAAACTTTCCGTATTATTCATATTGAAAATTAAATATTTTCATAGCATCCGGGAGATAACGAGACGCTGGATTTCCTGCGTTCCTTCATAAATCTGCGTAATTTTAGCATCCCGCATAAACCGCTCTACCGGATAATCCTTTGTATAGCCATAACCGCCAAATACCTGCACCGCCTCTGTTGTCACCTTCATCGCCGTATCCCCAGCAAACAGCTTTGACATCGCTGACTCCTTTCCGTAGGTTAGACCCTCCGATTCCCGCCACGCTGCCTGATAGGTTAACAGCCGCGCTGCTTCAATGCTTGTTGCCATATCCGCCAGTTTAAAGGAGATTCCTTGCTGGGCTGCGATCGGCTTCCCAAATTGATGGCGCTGCTTTGCATAAGCAACAGCCGCATCCAATGCACCCTGGGCGATTCCTACAGCCTGCGCCGCGATGCCGTTCCGCCCGCCGTCTAAGGTCATCATGGCTATTTTAAAGCCTTCTCCCACCTTACCGAGCACGTTTTCCTTTGGAATTTGACAATCTTGAAAAATAATTTCCGTTGTCGGCGAGGATCGAATGCCAAGCTTCTTTTCCTTTTTTCCAATGGAAAATCCCGGCGCCTCCTTTTCCACAATAAAGGCAGTCGTCCCCTTCTGCTTCGCTGCAGGATCGGTCAAAGCAAATACAACATAAATGTCAGCAATTCCGCCATTGGTGATAAAAATTTTCGAGCCGTTTAAGACATAATGATCGCCCTCAAGCTTTGCTGTCGTCTTCATTGCGCCTGCATCAGATCCGCTTCCAGGTTCAGTTAATCCGTAAGCACCGATTTTTTCACCTAATGCCATCGGCTTGAGGTATTTTTGCTTCTGCGATTCGGTGCCGAATTTATATAGCGGCCACCCAGCAAGGGATGTATGGGCTGATAAGGTAACAGCTGTCGAGGCGCAGACACGGGCTAACTCCTCGACAGCTATACAGTAAGCCAAATAATCGCTGCCGATGCCGCCGTATTCCTCCGGCCATGGGATCCCCATTAAGCCGAGCTCCGCCATTTTATCGATTATGTCACGGTCAAAGCGCTCCTCCTCATCCCGCTCGGCAGCCGTAGGGGCCACCTCGTTCTGAGCAAAATCCCTGACCATCTTTCGAATCATTTCATGCTCTTCAGATAATGTAAAATTCATATTTATACCCCTTTGTTCGTATATACTATAAAGTCCTTTTTTAGAAATACATAGTCTCCAGTTTATAAATGCTTACTGATAACCATCCGCTGAATTTCACTTGTTCCTTCATAGATTTCGGTAATTTTCGCATCGCGGAAATAGCGTTCAACCGGGTACACATCTGTATATCCGTGTTCACCAAGCACTTGAATCGCCTCTGTTGTGACGTAAACGGCGGTTTTCGAAGCAAATAATTTCGCAATCGAGGCTTCTTTTCCGCATGGAAGTCCCTTTTGCTTCAAATCGGCAGCCCGATAGACTAATAGTTTGGCAGCTTCGAGATTGGCGGCCATATCAGCAAGTTTAAACGCAATCCCCTGCCCTTTTTGTGTTTGGTTATTTTTTGAAAAAGTAACAGCTGTCTCAAAGGCAGCTTCGGCTATTCCGAGCGCCTGTGCAGCGATACCGATACGGCCGAATTCTAGATTAGCCAGGGCAATCCGGAAGCCCTCACCATCATTGCCAAGCCGGTTTGCAGCTGGTATTTTCATATTTTCAAAGTGCAGCTGCCTTGTTCGTGAGCCATGAAGTCCCATTTTCTGTTCGTCCTTACCGAAAATCAAACCGGGTGTGTTTTTTTCAACGATAAATGCCGTAATGCCCCTGCTTCTTTGCGCCGGGTCTGTTACAGCAAAGAGGATATAAATATCGGCCTCCCCTCCATTTGTAATAAAAAGCTTGGAGCCATTGATCACATAGTGGTCTCCCGTTTTAACGGCTTTCGTTTTAAGATTCGCTGCATCCGACCCTGCGCCCGCCTCAGTCAGGCAAAAGGCTCCTAAATACTGCCCTGCGGCCAGCTTTGGGACGTAAGCTTGCTTCTGCTCCTCCGTTCCGAAAAGAAGGATCGGATTCGTCCCGACCGAGGTATGGACAGAGAGGATAACCCCAACCGTTGCGCTGACCTTTGAAAGCTCATGAATCGTTACAATATAAGAAGTAAAGTCCCTTTCTTGACCGCCGTATTTCTGCGGAACAGGGATCCCCATGAAGCCGAGCTTCCCCATTTTTTCGAGGATCTCTCGGGGGAACTCCCCCTGCTCCATCCGGGGGATAAAGGGATTTATTTCCTTTTCAGCAAAATCAATGACCTGTTTCCTTATCAGCTTCTGATTTTTTGTAAAAGCCAGGTCCATATGATCCCCACTTTCTGCTGCTTTGTTGACGTTATATTGTTCTCAAGAAGGGTATTTCTTAGTTAAAATGGAATAAAAGGTTAAACTACGGATAAGTGCCCAAAAACCGCGGAAATTTTTTTGAGGGCTGCAGATTGATAGAACCAGTTACTGATTTCCTCCCATTTATAGCGCGGTTAACTATAGAATCTATTCATTTTCCTTTGTTTTAGTTGCTAACCTCCGGGACTTCAGCTAATTTCCTTTCACATCCCCCCAAATCAGCTAATTTTCCTTTAAAAATTACTGCCCCACCTGCCCAAAAACCAAGCCAATCCGCAATAATCCCTGCCCCCTATTTATATTCATAAAACCCTCGGCCTGCTTTTCTGCCAAGCCAGCCTGCTTTTACATATTTTCGCAGCAAGGGGCACGGACGATATTTATCTTCGCCAAGGCCTTCATGGAGGGTCTCCATGATATAGAGGCATGTATCTAGCCCGATGAAATCAGCAAGTGTTAACGGTCCCATTGGGTAATTCATACCAAGCTTCATGACCTCATCAATTGCCTCCCTCGATGCGACACCTTCGTATAAAGCAAACACAGCTTCATTGATCATCGGCATCAGAACTCGGTTTGACACAAAGCCGGGAAAATCATTCACTTCCACCGGTACCTTTTCCAATGTTTTCGTAATGGTCTCAATCGTTTCATATACTTCATCAGCGGTAGCGAGACCGCGGATAATTTCAACTAGCTTCATCACTGGGACAGGATTCATAAAATGCATGCCAATGACCTTTTCCGGACGGTTTGTGGCCGCCGCTATTTCGGTGATTGGGAGCGAGGATGTATTGCTCGCCAGAATCGTATGCTCCGGTGTGATCCTATCAAGCTCGCGGAAGATTTGCGTTTTAATGTTCATATTTTCAACCGCGGCTTCGATGACGAAGTCCACATCCCTCGCATCCTCAAGATTGGTAGACAAGGAAATGAGTGACAGGATTGCTTCCATCTCTTCCGTCTTCATGAGGTTTTTATTTACCTGCCGCAAAAGGTTGATGCGGATGGTGTTCTTTCCTTGTTCTGTCAATTGGAGATTCAGGTCATTCAAAATCACATCATAGCCTGCCTGTGCACACACTTGAGCGATTCCGGAACCCATCTGACCGGCACCAACGACCATTATTTTTTCAACCTTCATTTGACACCTCCATTTTGTAACCTGCTTTAACTTGCAGTTAGACACCATTCAAAATCTTTTATATATAAAAACCTGTTACGGCCGGTATGGCCCGAAAAGAGGGTCAATACCGGCAATGACACAGGCCTATCGCACTTTCCAGCTATCATCACAAAACTGTTTTCAAAGATCGCCATTTAGAGAGCAGCTCCTACTCCCACCCCGGCACCTCAATCATAATCGCATCCCCCTGCCCGCCTCCTGAGCAAATGGCGGCAATGCCAATCCCGCCGCCGCGGCGTTTTAATTCATGCATAAGTGTCACAATGATTCTTGCCCCGCTCGCACCAATCGGGTGGCCGAGGGCGACCGCACCGCCATTGACATTGACTTTTTCCGGATCAAGCCCGGCAATTTTTACAGTAATTAATGACACAGCGGCAAAGGCTTCATTGATTTCAAATAAATCGATATCAGCAGCTGTCTTACCTGTTTTCCTTAGCAATTCATTTATGACCAGTCCCGGGGTTTCCGGGAAAGCCCTTGCTTCAACAGCAATTGCCGCATGGCCTAGAATGACTGCCTCAGGCTGGAGTTTTTCCTTTGCGGCACGTTCCGCACTCATCAAAACAAGTGCAGCAGCTCCATCATTGACGCCTGGTGCATTGCCGGCCGTGATCGTTCCATCCTTGCCAAAAGCAGGCCGGAGCGCAGCCAGTCTTTCGAGTGATGTATCCCGGCGTGGTCCTTCATCCTGAGCAACAACAATCGGATTCCCTTTTTTCTGTGGAATCTCAACTGGAATCATTTCCTGAGCAATAATTCCAGCGTCCATCGCTTTTAATGCCCGCTGATGACTTCGTAAGGCCCACTCATCCTGTTCTTTGCGGCTGATGTCCCAGGAGGTTGCACTTTGATTTCCATACATCCCCATTGGAACGCCGGTAAAACTGCAGGTTAAACCGTCATATGTCATTAAGTCGGTAACCGCTGAATTCCCCATCTTCATCCCAAAACGGGCATCCTGAAGAATATAAGGCGCCTGGCTCATCGACTCCATACCGCCGGCAACAATCACACTTTCATCCCCAGCGCGGATTAATTGATCTGCTAACGTCACACTACGCATACCTGATGCACAAACCTTGTTGATTGTTTCGGTTTTGACATTCCACGGCAAGCCTGCTTTTCTCGCTGCCTGCCGTGACGGGATTTGCCCCTGCCCGCCCTGAAGCACGTTGCCGATGATGACCTCTTCAACCACTAAGGCGGAGAGATTTGCTCTTTTTAACGCTTCCTTTATCGCAATGGAACCTAGATCGGATGCCGACAGACTGCTCAAACTGCCCCCTAATTTGCCAATAGGTGTTCGAACCCCGCTTAAGATCACCGTTTTGTTCATCGCAAACGTCACTCCTTTTTTATAGGAAAACCATAGCATCGTGCCCCAATTGAAATGTCTAAGGAGACTCACACTTTATTTATTAAGTTAAAAATTAATGCTGCCTACACCTTTACTAAATTTTAAAAAGATGGAATGCCTATCATACCAAGATTTAACTGCCTCAACTCCTTATTTTTCAATAACACAAATTCCCTTTTACAACATGTAAGCGTTTTACTTTTATTTTACTATAAAATTAATTGAATAAAAAGAATATTCTAAATTATAAAAGGAGAAGCAACCGCCATCCCTTCCTGTCAATTGCTTCCCAAGAAACTCTATCTAAATGTAGCCTCCCTATATATATTTTTAAGATGCCGCTTCCTGCTTATCGCCAAGAACGGCCCTTTCCAGCAGCTCGGCAACATCATAAGTCTTTACATTATCTTCCACTTCCTTCGCCTTTGTTCCGTCGGTCAACATCGTTAAGCAATAGGGACAGCCGGAGCTGATAATGGAAGGTTTGACCTCCAGCGCCTGCTCGGTCCGAGCGACATTAATGCGCTGGCCAGTTTCCTCTTCCATCCACATCAAGCCGCCGCCCGCGCCGCAGCACATACCGTTTTCTCGGTTCCGCTCCATCTCCACAAGCGTAACACCCGGGATCGCCTTCAGAATTTCCCGCGGTGGATCAAACACTTCGTTATAGCGGCCTAAATAACAGGAATCATGGAACGTGATTTTTTCATTCACCGCATGCTGCGGCTTCAAGCGCCCTTCCTTGACGAGCATGGCCAGCAGTTCCGTATGATGGACGACCTCAGCATTCAAGCCGAAATCTGGATATTCATTTTTAAAAATATTATAGGCATGCGGGTCAATCGTAACGATCTTTTCCACACCGGCCTGTTCAAACTCAGCAATATTACCCGTTGCAAGCTCCTGGAATAAAAATTCATTCCCAATCCGGCGCGGGGTGTCGCCTGAATTTTTTTCCTTATTGCCGAGAATCGCAAACTTCACACCTGCTTCGTTTAACAGCCTTGCAAATGCCAAAGCAATCTTTTGGCTGCGGTTATCGAAGGAACCCATTGAGCCGACCCAGAAAAGATATTCAAATGTTTCACCCGCCTTGGCTAGCTCCTTAACCGTTGGAATCCGAACATCCTCCATTAAACTGCGCCAGTTTTCCTTTTCCCTGCGGTTAAGACCCCAAGGATTTCCCTGGCGCTCAATATTAATCAGCGCACGCTGGGCATCCGAATCCAATTTCCCTTCCGTTAATACTAAATAACGGCGGAGATCAATTATTTTTTCGACATGCTCGTTCATCACCGGACATTGGTCTTCACAATTCCGGCACGTGGTACAAGCCCAGATCTCCTCCTCGGTAATAATCTCGCCGATCAGGCTCGGATGATAAACAGCCGCTGCCCCGTCCGCCCCTCCCTTTGCAGCATCGAGGGCGATTTGATTACCTTGTGTATGACTAAACGCAAATGCCGGCACCCACGGCTTGAGCCTTGTAACCGCAGCCCCATGATTGGTCAGGTGGTCGCGCATTTTCACAATCAAATCCATTGGGGAAAGCATTTTCCCAGTTCCGGTTGCCGGACACATATTCGTACAGCGTCCGCATTCAACACAAGCATATAAATCAATCAATTGATGCTGTGTGAACTCTTCAATTTTCCCAACGCCAAAGGTTTCCTGCGTTTCATCTTCAAAGAGGATCGGGGCTAATTTCCCTGGCTTTTCTAAACGGTTAAAGTAAACATTGGCCGGACCGGCAATTAAATGAGCGTGCTTTGACTGAGGGACATAGACAAGGAATGTGAGCAGGATGAGTAAATGAGCCCACCAGGCAATGTAAAACACAGCAATCGCAGCATTCCCGCCAATTCCGGCTAAAATGGAGGAGATCAAGGACGCAATGGGCTCTGTCCAGGCTGGATCATGCTGCTGCCAGATCATATTCATGCCATTTCCAAGCAGGACGGACAGCATTAATCCAGCTATAAAAATAAGCACTAGACTTGCTTTAAAATTTCTTTTTAAACGAGCCAGTTTTTCAATATAGCGCCGGTAAAAGGCCATTAAAACAGCTACGAGGATCAAGAGCGTGACGATTTCCTGAAAAAAAGTAAAGGCTGGAAAAAGAGGACCTAACGGCAGATGGGCACCGGGCTTAATTCCTTTGATGATAAAATCAATTGCGCCAAATTGAACGAGGATAAAGCCGTAGAAAAAAAGGACGTGCATGATGCCGCTCTTCTTATCCTTTAACAGCTTCTTCTGTCCAAACACATGGACCCATATTTTATTGAGCCGTTCTTTTACATTACGGTCGAACTCTACTTGCCTCCCTAACTTTATATAGTCAATTCTCGTTTTAATTAAATAAACAAACAGGCTGACGGCGTAGGCGGTTACGGCAAGAAAGGCAATCAGATTGACCCATAAAATACCACTCACTTTTTGACCTCCCCCTCTAAAAATTGACACTCTTCTAAATCCGCGAGTGAAAATTCCTTTCTTACTTAAATCATATGAGAAGTCATTCCCGTACATACTAACAAAACAGCAGCTATAAGGCTTGAGGAGGAATGGTATTTGGATATATTTTTAATGATCATTGGAATTCTTTATCTTGTCGCCCTGTTTTTCTTCATTGACTTCTCGTTTGGAAGGAAAATCCATTTAGAGAAGTTAAAGCTGCAGTACTTTCCTGATCGACATAGCGATATCCAAATGTTTACCTCTGGTCCGGAATTATTTGCCGACCTTTTTGCCGAAATAAAAGAAGCACAAAAGCACATCCATATTCTTTTTTATATTGTAAAAAAAGATCGAATCTCCTCCGATTTCCTGTCGTTGTTAAAAAAGAAGGCAGATGATGGTGTCGAAGTCCGCCTTCTGCTTGACTGGGTTGGCAGCTGGAAGGCAAAGCGCAGTATTTCCCGGGAACTGCAGGGATCAAAGGTACAGCTTGTTTTTTGCAAGCCACCCAGACCTCCGTTTTTCTTTTATACCTTCCAGGTACGCAATCATCGTAAAATCACAGTCATCGACGGGAAAATCGGTTATCTTGGCGGCTTTAATATCGGCAAGGAGTATATCAATCTTGATACCAAGCTCAGCCCATGGCGTGATTACCATTTGAAAATCGGCGGGGAGGGAGTTCAGGACCTTCAGCATATGTTCTTAAGGGACTGGGGAGAAGCGGCAAGAGTCCGGCTGACGCAAAACAAGGCCTATTTTCCACGCTTAGAGAAGGGCAAATACCGCCATAAAGTGATTCCATCCGAGGGCTTTTATCTGGAGGATACCTTTTCTGACCTGATTAACAGCGCCAAGCAATGTATTATGATCGGGACTCCTTATTTTATCCCGGGCCGAAAACTCTTTCGCGATCTCCAGTCTGCGGTGAAAAGAGGCGTCAAACTTGAAATCCTCGTTCCTTCCAACCCGGACCATGCGCTGGTGAAGGAGGCTTCTTACCGGTACTTGCGTAAGCTTTTGGCCCTTGGTGCGTCCGTATATCAATATCAAAACGGCTTTTATCATTCGAAAATTCTCATCATCGACAACAAGGTCTGTGACGTCGGGACCGCCAACTTCGATAAACGCAGCTTTTATTTGAATCATGAAATGAACTGCTACATGTATGATACGCACTTTATTGAAGAAATTCGGGGGGTTCTGAAGCAGGATCAGTCGGAAGCCAAGCTGATTTCAAAAAGTGATATCTCCATGCTGAACCCATGGACGTTCTGCAAGGAAATGGTCGCAAGATCGGTTTCGTTTTTTTTGTAGCGAAGTCCCAGCATCAAAAAGCGGGCCGGAGGGACAGGCCCTATTAAGGAGTTATGATTATGAAAATTCGCTTTGGTTATGTGTCCCAATCGATGAGTTTATGGGATGCATCCCCTTCCAAAACAGTCACCTATACGCGCTTTTCACAGCTGCCTGCTGACGATCGTATGGAGAAGCTTTTAACCGTAACGGAAGCGAATCTAACTAATACGGAGAGAATGCTTCACTATAATATCGGCCACCAAATCGGGCTGTACCGATTCTCCAGCTCGATTGTCCCGCTTGCCACCCACCCTGAGGTCCGTTGGGACTTTGTTTCACCATTTCGTGACCGCTGGCGTGGGATCGGTGAACTGGTGAAGGAGCACCGCCTTCGTGTCAGCTTCCATCCCAACCAATTTACGCTGTTCACCTCCCCGCGTGATGATGTGACAAAGAATGCGGTCATAGATATGGAATACCATTATCGGATGCTTGAAGCGATGGGGATTGAAAAAGAAGGCCTCATTAACATTCACATTGGCGGGGCCTATGGCAATAAAGAAGAATCCCTCAAACGATTCCGGGTTAACTTAAAAAGTCTGCCCCTTGATATTAAGAAAATTATGACGCTGGAAAATGACGACAAAACCTATACAACCGATGAAACGTTAAACATATGCCAGCTCGAAGGCGTTGCGAATATATTTGATTATCATCATCATATGGCAAACCAGGGAGAGGCCGCGCTAGAGCAGCTATTGCCGGAGGTATTTTCGACCTGGGAGCAGCGGAATCTCATCCCGAAAATTCATATCTCATCGCCTAAGTCGCCCTCTGCCTTTCGTTCTCATGCCGATTATGTCGATGTGGAATTCCTTCAGCCTTTATTGGAGATTCTTCATTCTATGAAGCAGGATGTTGATTTTATGATCGAAGCAAAAATGAAGGATCTAGCGATGCTGAAGCTTGTCGAGGATATCAGCAAAATTCGCGGGGTTAAACGGATCAGCGGCGGTGCTGTGGAATGGAAATAGAAAAAAAGGCCTCCAACTACTGGAAGCCTTGCCTTTTTATTATTACATCTTCTCCGGAGCAGAAACTCCAATTAAATCCAACGCATTCTTCAACGTAATCTGCACGGCTTTAATTAGTGACAAACGAGCCTTTGTTTTCTCCACTTCTTCTGTATCAAGAACTTTCTCCGCATTATAGAAGCTGTGGAAATTGGATGCTAGTTCATAGATATAGTTGCTGATGCGGTGCGGCATTCTCTTTAATGCAGCTTCCCCTACTGCTTCAGGGAATTCACCAAGCTTTTTCAATACGTCGATTTCCTTTTCCGATTGAATATAGGAAAAATCAGCAGTCTTATGATAATCAAGATTCATCTCCTCCGCTGAGCGCAGGATACTGCAGATTCTTGCATGCGCGTATTGTGCATAATACACTGGATTTTCATTCGATTGTGACACAGCCAAATCAAGGTCAAAATCCATATGTGTATCCGCACTTCTCATCGCAAAGAAGTAGCGCGTTGCGTCAAGGCCGACCTCTTCAACAAGATCTCTCATCGTAACGGCCTTTCCGGTACGCTTACTCATCTTCATTTTCTCGCCATTTTTATATAAATGTACAAGCTGGATAATTTCAACCTCAAGGGTGTCGGCAGAATAACCTAACGCCTGAATTGCTGCCTTCATACGGGGGATATAGCCGTGGTGATCGGCACCCCAAATATTGATCAGCTTTTCAAAGCCTCGCTCAAGCTTGTCTCTGTGATAGGCTATGTCCGGCAGCAAGTACGTATATGAGCCGTCCTGCTTGATTAACACGCGGTCCTTGTCATCGCCGAAATCAGTCGAACGCAGCCATGTTGCGCCGTCCTGCTCGTAAATATAGCCGTTATCTCTTAGTTTTTGCAAAGCATCATCTATTTTTCCATTTTGATATAAGGAAGTTTCCGAGAACCACACATCAAATCCGACGCGGAAGTCCTCTAAATCCTGCTTCAGCTTGGCCATTTCATATTTTAACCCGTATTCGCGGAAATGCTGGAAGCGCTCTTCATCTTCCAACTCGACAAACTTATCGCCGAATTCTTCCGCTAACTTTTTACCAATCCCAATAATGTCCTCGCCATGGTAGCCGTCCTCAGGCATTGGTTTGTCGATACCAAGCGCCTGATGATAACGCGCATCCACTGATAACGCCAGATTGTTAATCTGATTTCCTGCATCATTGATATAATATTCACGTGATACATCGTAGCCTGCTTTTGCTAAAATATTGCAAAGTGAATCCCCTACGGCTGCACCACGGGCATGTCCTAAGTGTAAATCTCCTGTTGGGTTAGCAGACACAAACTCAACCTGAACTTTTTCGTTATTGCCAACAGCCGTTTCGCCATACTTGTCGCCGGCGTCGATAATTGCTGGAATTAGATCCGTTAAATAGCTGTTGTTCATGTAAAAATTAATAAAGCCAGGACCGGCAATTTCAATTTTTTCAATGGAAGCCTTTGATTTATCAAAATTGGCTACAAGCTCTTCGGCAATCATTTTCGGCGCCTTTTTCGCCACTCTTGCCAGCTGCATCGCCATATTCGTTGAATAATCGCCGTTTACCTTATCCTTCGGAATTTCTAGAATAACGTCTGGCAGCTGTTCTTCACTCGCTAAGCCCGCTTTGATAACGGCCGCAGCGACTTCTTGTCTTAGTTTACTTTTTACTTGCTCCACTATGTTCATTCTTTTCATCCTCCTCAAACGTAATCGATAAGTGATATGTACCTGCATGGTTTCCCTGCATCTTTAAATCATAAAATATGTTAATAAGACCTTTTTTTAACCTGTCGTCAAATTCATGGCTGATCCCCTCAGTTGAGGTTTCCATGTCGAGTACCCCGTACGGCGTCTTGTAGCTTCCGATAAGGGTTTTATTCATTTGAAATGGCAGGCGCATGTCAACAGCTCCACTGCGCAAGATAGACCCCTCTTGCTCAGATACCTTGACAACTGTTTTTGCGGACCCCTCTTCCATCACTTCATCATAACGCAGAAAAACAGAGCTCTTCTTTTGAATGTATTGTCCAAATGTGATGAGCTCATACGTTTCTTTTTCCGAATCATTTGTAATTGTTGTATTCACTGTTATTTTAACAGCCATTTGCTCTGTTGGATAGCCGGACACCGAGCGTGCACCTCTTTTCCTCCACATTCCCTGGATTACCTTTTGGATAACTTATTAATTATAATTTTTTTTAAAAATTGTTTCAAGCTCATGTTGATGATCCATTCGAAGTCTTGGATGCTCCCTTCTTTTTCCGAAGACTTCCGACAATCCATAGCAAGAGCGGAATCCCTGCCATATTTAGAGACAGAACCACTGGTAGCCAGAAATACTCCATATACTCCATCCCATATAACGAATGATTCGAAAAAAAGGTTGCTAAAAGAAAGGAAATAGATGCCACAATCCATATCAGCTTTTTCCAATTTTTGATATGAAGCAACTGAGCTGTCCCATAGGCTGCCATGATAAAATATAAGGATAATTTGACAAAAAGACTTAAAACCCATATTAATACAGCTAAAATTTCAAGATTTTGTATAAAATTCATTACATTAATGAATCGGATCGATTCAAATGCCGAATATTTCAGATTTGCCGCCACTTCGGGCCCAAAAACCAGAATCACACAAACAGCGGTAATATTAACCAGCACAACTGCGGACCAAACGCCCCATACGGCCCGCTGAGTTCCTTGCTCTGGCTGATCCATGAAAGAAATGAGCATCAGCATAGATACAGACTCTCCAAAAAAAGAAAGGGGATATAAACTGCCCCTAACAATAGGAAATAATCCAGTATCAGTATATACAGGGAGAAGACGATCCAAATGGATATTAGGTAATGTAAAAGCGATCAAAAAAAGAAAACTTGCTAAAATAATGGGCCCAAACACCTCACTGCAACGTCCAACCCCTTCTATCCCTCCTAAATAAGCAATATAAATCATTAATAAAAGGATGGTCAAAAACAATACCCATGGAGGCGTTTTTGGAAGTAAAATGGAGTTCACAAATTCAGCAAATTCTCCTAATATGTCGCCGATAACAGAATACCAATAAACTAAATAAAGAATTGCTATTATGGCTCCGATCCATCTGCCAAAAATTAATTTACTGTATTCAATCAGTGTATGTTTTGGATGCAGTAAGGCCGTTTTGGCTGCAAGGAACACAATCAGCACTCCACCCAGTCCAGCAATAAGAAAGGAAATCCAAACATCTTGTTTGGCCTGCTGAATAGCCGGTGAAACGGTAATTAGCACAGTATTGCCAATTAATATAGAAACCATAATCCAATAGATTTGCAGCCCCGTTATTTTCATTCTTTGACCTCGCTTTCTTTATACAGTAGCGATGGACCAGTCATACCAACTCGAAGGATCTTAAGCTCAACGTTAACTGAAATATCCGCTTCTGCAAAATAATGGTCCCAATCTTTTTTCACCTTTTTCCACTGCTGGGGATACTTTCTATGGACAGATTCCCCAAAACCAAAAATATCCAGCCCAAATTCCTTTTGCACTTTATTGATCGTTGCCAATACTTCTTCTTTTGTCTGTTTTTCCATGGCGTGTTTCACAAGCTGACTATTTTTTCTTTTATCAATATCCAGGTTGTTATTATTTTCTGTAATTAATCCTTCTCCGCTTAACTCAACAGTAAAGGTAATCTGACCTTTACTCATTTTTGGGATGATTTTTCCTTTAATCTTAGTCAAAGCCATACTTGCATTACTTTCCCCACCCATTGAAACACTTATTTTCTTTTTCTTTAAATTTCCTGTCACCCAGAGAAAGTTCCGGTTATCGTTCATATTTAAATAACCGACTAATTTAAGATCAGGGTCAAACACAGCCAATCCTGCTAATGTTAAAATCGGTTTTGCTGCTGCTCCTTTAGCCTCTTTATTTCCATGTTGGAAATAATCAATTTCAATAGCGGGCATCGTAGGCCGAATCCCATCGCTGTTCGCGGCTCTAATAAAGTCTAAATAGGACTCATCTCCTCTTCCCCCTGCATGTTCATGGATCTTCAATGCTGCAACTGCCGGAGGACTCTCAAATGGATTGGACTGATTCAGCGCATTTAAAGCCGTATCCCCTTTTACTACAAAAGAATCTGTCCGAATACTAACATCCGAGCTTCTGCTATTTATATCTATTTCTTGTTTCAAACCATGTTTTGCAAATGCTTCTCCATAAAAAACCACCCGCCTCTGGCCAAAATAGGCTTCCCTTGAGAGCTTGTCTTGTTGATTTTCCAAGGCATCTTGTACATTTGTCCCCTTCGCCGAAACCGTTACGTACGATTCACTTTTACCTCCACCACCGCTGCCCCCTCCGCTTTGCGACTGCATACTAGAAGGGATGGCTATTTGACCGCATATTTGAATGTCCTCTTCTTTTTCACCGGCATCCCAGCCTGTTGCAAGCCATATGGAACGATCATTCAGTTCCTTGCGATCCCAGCATCCCGTTGTGAGGATCATCTGGATACACAAAAACATACACACCATACTTCCCTTGCCCATTTACCTTTACTCCTTATTTTCGTTTTTGCCCTTTTGGAAAACGTATCTTATCCTTGCCTGCCAAAAAGGTAGGACGCTGATTTAAAGCCCATCTTGGAACTCTTATGATGACATCTTTTAGATCTTTGGGAATTTGCGGCGCTACAGGAGTGAAATAAGGAACGCCAAAAGAACGCAGGCACACCAAATGAATCGTTAAGGCAATAAAGCCGAGTACAATTCCATATAAGCCCAAGACCCCGGCTAAAATTAACATAATGAACCTTATCAATCTGATGGAGGTGCCAAAATTGTATCGAGGAATCGAAAACGATGCGATCCCTGTTGTTGCAACAACAATAACCATTGGAGCAGAAACAATCCCAGCCTGTACCGCAGCTTGACCGATAACCAGCGCTCCAACAATACTGACAGCAGACCCAATCGCTTTCGGAAGGCGGACACCCGCTTCACGCAAGCCTTCGAATACAAACTCCATCATCAATGCCTCAACAATCGCCGGAAACGGTACCCCCTCCCTGGCGGCAGCTACACTGAAAAGCAAGCTCGTTGGAATAAGTTTTGGATGAAAGGTTGAAAGCGCCACATAAAGAGATGGCAAAAAAAGAGAAATATTAAATAAAACATAACGAATAAAACGAATAAAAGTCGTATAGATAAAGCGCTCATAATAGTCATCCGCAGCCTGGAGTCCGCTCCAAAAAGTCATCGGAATCACAAGGGCAAAGGGAGTATTGTCCACGATAATTCCCACCCTCCCTTCCAGGAGATTAGCTATTAGAATATCCGGTCTTTCAGTATTTTGAATTTGTGGAAAGGGTGAATAAGGAACATCCTCAATAAATTCTTCCAGCATTTCTGACCCCATTAATGCATCAATTTGAATCCGGCCAATTCTCGATCGGACCTCCTCTAAAAGAGAATCAGCCGCAATTCCATCAATATAAGCCATCACGACATCTGTTTGTGACAGCTCTCCAATGGTGAAGGATTCAAATTTGAGCTTTGTACTGCGAATTCTTCTGCGTAAAAGGGTTGTATTAGTCCTTAAGGATTCTGTAAACCCGTCTTTCGGACCGCGAATCGTGACCTCCGTTGCCGGCTCTTCAATTGCTCTTTTTTCATAGCCGGGCAATTCAGCAAGCATGGCATTTGCTTCACCCTCAATGACAACACCGATATTGGCTTTCAATATTCCATCCGCCAGCTCACCTAGCTTGGACACATTTTTTACTTGGGTGACCGCTATTAGGTGCTGTTCAATGATCTTCCCTAATGAAGAAGTCTCCTCAACCCCTTGAGGCTTCCCTTCAAATATCATCGGCTTTAAAAAAACTTCATCAAGCAGGTTCGTATCAACAAGCCCGTCTATATAAATGAGTAAGATTTTGACTTTATCCATAACAAAGAAAGGCCGAATAACAAAATCTGAACAGTTTTCAAAAAGCTTTTTTAATTGCTGTTCCATATCCGATAGGTCTGAACCAATCGTGTCTTTCGTATTCACCTTCGATGGCAGAGATTCTGTTTTTTTCTTGAACAAATCCTGTAATGTTTTTCGTTTCCGGAATTGATGCATCACGAGTTTTCCCCTTTTTTCATATGGGTATATTTTTCCAATACTGGAAGTTTGTATGCATACTTTGGGATAAACATTAAAAAAGAGGACAAACGCTCATGTTTGGAGCGTTGTCCTCTTTTTTCATTGGATGTCTTTTCCACAGGAAAGACGGGTGTAAATGTCCATTTTCGGTGTCAGGCGCCCTTCATACACCTTTATAAGGTACTGTATGTAGCACGACTTCCCTTACTTATTATTATTCTGCTGATGAAGATGATGAAGTTTGAATCTGTGATTGAACTTGGCTAATCAGTGTTTGTACTTGCGCCACTTCATTTGATGCTTGCTTTAATGCTTCTGATGCAAGTGTAGTGTTAGCAGCTGATTGTTCAATTGCGGATGCAATCATATCCTTTGCTATTGAAGTTGCCGCTTCCGCTTGTTTAAGTTTGTTAGTGTCAATTTGAGTTGTCATTTGATTTCCTCCTTGTATTTGTTTAGTACAAATATAGAATGCTACCAAATAATTGTTTTATCCTTGTTATTGATAGTAAAAATGTTCTTCGTATATTTCACATGTAATATCCTATTTAAAAAGCCAAAATAAAAAAGAGAACGCCTATTACTCATAAATAATAGCCATTCTCCTTGATTGTTATTTTTATTAATCTTATTTTACAAATCCAAGCAGCATTTCACGAAGCAGCTTACTTGCTGTATTCGCTGTTTGCTCGGAATGATCATAAATCGGGGCCACTTCTACAAGGTCTGCTCCCACTACACGTACATCAGAATGCGCAATTTCATGAATGGATGCCAATAATTCTCTTGACGTAATGCCGCCCGCATCAACCGTACCTGTTCCAGGTGCATGAGCCGGGTCCAATACATCGATGTCAATCGTTACATATACAGGGCGCCCAGCAAGCGTCGGCAGAATTTCTTGTAGCGGCTTGTGGACGTCAAATTTGAACAGATGCATACCGACTTCCTTTGCCCATTCAAATTCCTCCTTCATGCCGGAACGAATTCCAAAAGAATAAACGTTTGTCGGACCAATTAGCTCTGCAGCCTTCCTAATCGGCGTTGAGTGAGACAACGGCTCGCCCTCATAATTCTCGCGCAGGTCGGTATGCGCATCCATATGAATAATCGCTAAATCCGGATATTTTTTATACATTGCTTTAATGACCGGCCAACTTACAAGATGCTCACCGCCCATTCCTAACGGAAATTTGCCGTCAGCCAGCAGATCGTCAAGGTAATCCTCAATTAAATCAAGGCTCTTTTGCGCATTCCCAAACGGCAGCGGGATATCGCCTGCATCGAAGTATTTAATTTCATCTAATTCCCGGTCCAGATACGGGCTGTATTCCTCAATTCCGATCGACACCTCGCGAATACGGGCAGGACCGAAACGAGAGCCCGGACGATAGCTGACCGTCCAGTCCATCGGCATGCCGTAAATCACAACCTGACTTTCTTCATAGTTTGGATGACTTTTAATAAACACATTGCCTGAATAGGCTTCATCAAAACGCATCGTAACTCCCCCTTTATTCTGTTGTACTGTTTTGACGTAACAGTACCTTTTCCTGTAAAATTACTCTACCAAATCTCTTACAAACTTAGGCAGAACAAACGCTGCTTTATGTAATTCTTTTGTATAGTACTTCGTTTCAATCTCATGAAAATGATCGTCGCTTATTTCAAGCGGATCGTATTTTTTTGACCCGAGTGTAAAGGCCCACATCCCGCTTGGATACGTCGGAATATTGGCCGTGTATAGCCTTGTAATCGGGAAGATTTCTTTTACATCCCTTTGCACGCTGCGGATTAAATCACTCTTAAACCAAGGGTTGTCCGATTGCGCAACAAAGATGCCGTCTTCCTTCAGCGCCTTGGAAATTCCGGCATAAAATCCCTTTGTAAAAAGATTGACTGCAGGACCAACCGGCTCTGTCGAATCCACCATGATCACGTCATAGTCATTGTCGCTTTCGGCAATATGCATAAAGCCGTCGCCTACTTTTACCTCAACGCGCTCATCATCGAGCTTTCCGGCGATTTCCGGCAGATACTTTTTTGAATACTCGATCACCTTGCCGTCGATATCAACGAGCGTTGCCTTTTTCACACTTGGATGCTTCAGCACCTCACGAATCACTCCGCCGTCACCGCCGCCAACGACCAATACATTTTCCGGATTCGGATGGGTAAACAAAGGAATATGTGCGACCATTTCATGGTAGACAAACTCATCCCTGACAGACGTCATGACCATGTCATCAAGCAAGAGCATGTTTCCCCATTCTTCGGTTTCTACCATGTCCAGTTTTTGAAACTCAGTTTGCTCTGTATGTAAGGTACGATTGATTTTCATCGTAATCCCAAAGTTCTCTGTCTGCTTCTCAGTAAACCAAATTCCCATTGTATTCATCCCTTCATTTGGATTGAAAACAAGTGCCTGGCACCTGTAATGTCTCATCAGTCTTCCTTATGTTACCCAGTCCCTTTAAATGCAAACAAAAAAAATTATAGAGTATTGCGCAGGAAATAAAAAGAAAAATATTCTCAATTACCCAGATTATGTTTAAAATCCCACTTATTTTTCAATACTAATAATATCTTTATTTTTGATTAGATAAGAGAAGATTTGTGCTGAGCAAATGCTAGAATTCTCCGCATTTCTGTTAGGAGGTGAAATACTATGGAACTTATGACAGACCAACGATTTCGAAAAACGATTAAATATTTACGGGCCTTATTCTTTCTTTGTTTTATTCTTGCTTGTATAATGACTCTTTTTATCATTGGAATTATCATGTACGCGAAAATCCTTGGTCCTCCGCCGCTCTCAGTGCCGCAGTCAACACTGTACTATGACGACAATGGGACGGTGATTGGGGAAAGCAACAACGGGCAAAAGCGGTACTGGGTGAATTTTAACGATATCAGCCCGCATCTTGTGGATGCGACGCTTGCGATTGAGGACCGGAATTATTATGAGCATCACGGCTTTGACTATAAACGTATTGCCGGTGCTGCCCTCGCTGATATTAAAGCGATGGCAAAGGTGCAGGGGGCGAGCACGATCAGCCAGCAGTATGCCCGCAACCTCTATCTTGAGCATGACAAAACGTGGCAGAGGAAGTTGCATGAAGCCTTTTATACGATCCGTTTGGAAATGAACTATACAAAGGAACAAATTTTAGAAGGCTACTTGAATACGATCTATTACGGACATGGGGCATACGGCGCCCAGGCTGCAAGCCAGTTTTACTTTGGCAAGGATGCATCCGAGCTGACCTTGGCTGAGGCCTCGATGCTGGCGGGAATCCCGAAAGGACCGAGTATTTACTCGCCGCTGGCCTCACTTGAAAAGGCGAAAGAACGTCAGGGAGTTATTTTATCAGCGATGCAGGGAAATCATTTAATTGATGAAAAAGCAGCGCAAAAAGCGAAGCAGGAGGAGCTCGAGATTGTCGGCAAACACCCGCACACACAGCTTGTGACAGCTCCCTATTTCCAGGATGCCGTGCACCAGGAGCTAACGGATGTGTTGAAGCTCGATGAAAGAACGATTGAGCTCGGCGGGTTAAAGGTCTACACAACCCTTGATCTTGATCAGCAAAAAATTGCCGAGGAAACTATTGCAAAGCAAATCTCTGAGGATTCCGATATTCAGATCGGCTTTGTAGCGATGAATCCGAAAAACGGCTACGTCAAGGCGATGGTCGGCGGCCGGGATTATGAAGAAAGCCCTTATAACCGCGTTACCCAGGCAGAGCGCCAGCCAGGTTCGACGATCAAGCCGCTCCTTTATTACGCAGCGCTCGAGCAGGGCTTTACGCCGGCGTCAACGATGCGCAGTGAGCTGACAACCTTCAAATTTGATGATGGCCGGGCCGAGTACACACCGCATAATTTTAACAACAAATATGCTGAAGAGGATCTGACCATGACTCAAGCATTGGCATTATCGGACAATGTATATGCTGTGAAAACGCATCTGTTCCTTGGCGAAGAGACATTGGTAGAAACAGCGAAACGCTTTGGGATTACCTCCGATATGGCAAAGGTCCCTTCCCTCGCCCTTGGCACATCTGGCGTGCGTGTGATTGAAATGGCCAATGCCTACAGTATGTTTGCCAACGGCGGGAAGAAGGTCACTCCGGTGATGATCAAAAAGGTTGAGAATCATAAAGGTGAGGTTATTTACGAGCATGACCCCGAGCCTGAAGCAGCGCTGCGGTCAGACTTAGCGTTTGTGATGACACATATGATGACGGGAATGTTTGATAAAAAATTAAACGGCTATGCCAGTGTCACCGGTAGTAACATTATCAATGACATGACGCGCACCTATGCCGGCAAGTCCGGTTCAACCAACACAGACAGCTGGATGATCGGATATTCGCCGCAGCTTGTCTCAGCGGTTTGGACCGGCTATGACGACAGCCGGCCGATTGAAGGCAGACTGGATCAAATGTATGCCAAAAATGTTTGGATTCAGTTCATGGAAGAGGCGCTCGAAGGAACGCCGGAAAAATCATTTAAAGCCCCAAAAGGCACGGTCGGGGTCTATCTAGATCCTGAAAATGGGAAGCTGGCTACAAAAGAATGTCCGGTAAGGCGGTACACCTACTTTGCGGCCGGCACCGAGCCAACTGAATATTGTACAGAACACCTGCTAGAGCATGAGGAAGGGGCTCCAAAAGGGAAAAAGAATAAGCATCATGAGGAACATGAAGATCGTGTTCCATGGTATAAAAGAGTGATGCCGTGGTCGTAGTTATGGCTGCATGCAGATGGTTGCATGCAGTTTTTTTATTGCCGTTTTTCTGGTTAGGTTTTTGATTAAGCATTGTTTTGTCCCCTGCTTGTTTTGTTCATCAAAGCACCCCACTCATTGAAAGGTTTATAGTTTTGGTCACTATCAACCCTTTATAGTGACCGTCTGCCTGTTTCTCCCCCGTTCAGGGGCAACTATCAACCTGCTGGCACAAACAAAAAAAGCTTAGGGTCTCCCCTAAGCTCAAGCTCCTAAATCATCTTTCAACTGCTGTGCCGACCGTTCCCACATGCCTGCATCATGATTCTGCAGAAACTCACGCAGTATAACCTTTGATTTTTCATCCATATGGTCCACAATAATATGACGCTTAATTGATTTATCCATACGGTTCACATGCTCCGGCAGCGACTTATAGCCTCTGCGAATCTCGCGGTCGACGGTC
This sequence comes from Niallia oryzisoli, assembly GCF_036670025.1. NCBI lineage: Bacteria > Bacillati > Bacillota > Bacilli > Caryophanales > Bacillaceae > Niallia > Niallia oryzisoli. Next base: position 6,044,238 of record NZ_CP137640.1, read on the forward strand.
ATCTCGCACGCGGTCACACCGGCATAATGAGGCCCCCTCTCGTCACGGTCAACCGTCACCCATACCAGCCAATAAGGCTTGCCGTTTGGAACCTCGTCTTTATTCGGTAAAAACTTAATCCCTTTTTCCGCCGCACTTCTTGCATGCATGGCGCCGATATCGATGACCGCCTCGCCTTCCTCGACATCAATAATAACTGGCGACACATTATCAAGACTCAACGCGCCTTTGCCAAACCCCTTATGTCCATCAAGCGGTTCATTTTTAATAATATTAAACTCAAGCTTCTTTTTCTTTTTTTCTTCCATTTATAAAAATCCCCTTTCAGTCTTTTAAAAAAACCAACTATAAATAAATTCATTCAACCCATTTACGAGCCATGGCAGGACGGTGCCGAAGATTGGCTGGATTGTGTAGCGGTCAAGCGGTGTGATGACTAGGATGAGAAAAATCAGCATTCCATACTGTTCAAACTGCGTCATTTTTGCCCGCACGTCGGTCGGTGCTAAGTCCTCAATGATGCGGTAGCCGTCAAGCGGCGGCAGCGGCAGCAGATTGAAAATAAACAGGACAGCATTCAGCTGAATAAAAATATCAAGAAAATCCGGAACAAATGACGGTAAGCCTGCGGCCAGCCCTGAGGCCACTAGTGCATACCAAATAATAAATCCAAGGCAAACCATAATCAAATTGCTCAGCGGCCCTGCAAAGGAAACGGTGATGCCAGCAATGCGCGGCTTTTTAAAGAAATAGCGGTTGACCGGTACAGGGCGCGCCCAGCCGAATCCAGCAATAAAAATTAAAATTGTCCCGATTGGGTCTAAATGCGAAGCCGGGTTTAAGGTTAATCTCCCCTGCTTTTTCGCCGTATCATCACCAAATCTCCAGGCGGTAAAAGCATGTGCAAATTCATGGACGGAAAATGCAATAATCAGTGTTAACGCGACATAAGGAATTTTTTCTAACGGGTATGCCAAAAATTGCGAAAATGAGGATTCCAATCGGCAAAACTCCTTTTTTAGCTCTTTGAATAAAAGTATACATGATTACCGTGCTAAAGTGAAAAATGATGCCACCACATCCGCCAACAAAAGGAAAATAAATCAGATAACTTGTGGTACACTAGGTAACAGGTGAATTCCACCAATTGGAATACATACAAACCCAGCGAAGGAGGCTGACGACATGCCATATGTAACAGTTAAAATGTTTGAAGGCAGAACAGACGAACAAAAAAAGGCACTCTGTGAAAAAGTAACAGATGCTGTTATTGAAACTACAGGTGCCTCAAGAGAAAGTGTCGTTGTTTTCATTGAGGAAATGACGAAAGATAATTATTCAGTTGCCGGTAAACGCTTAATCGACTGATCTTTCCCGCATCTGCCCCAGCGAAAAATATGGTTCTATCCAAAGCGATAGAGCCATATTTTTGATAGAATGAAAGTAACAGCTATTCATGGCGCTAGGGGGAACCGAAATGGAAGTCGGGACAAAAATTGCTCAAGTTCAGAATCTGATCGACCAACATATCGAAACAATCGAAAAATTGATTAATACATACGAAGAAGATGTAAAGCCTAACCCAGATTACTCGGACGATGAAATGATGCTGTTCAAATTGTGGCTACGCGATAATATTTTCCGTATCTGGGTAAAGGTTCTCCAGCAGTCCATCCAAAGTATGGATGACAGCAATCGGACAGATATCCTGCGAATATTGAATGAATTTGAAAAGCCAATCGCTAACTATATCAATAAGGAATTAGGGCTTTAACGCCTGCCGTTTCATCATTCCACATGCTCGTGTAATGTCACGCTCTCGATATAATTAATAAATCGTCTTAATTCCTTTGCCTGCTCCTTATTAATATCACCCGCTTCGTACATGCGGTGAATTTCGGAACGTTCGATATCCATAACTTTGATACGAAGCTCTTCTTTTTGCTCTTCACTTTTTTCATTATAAGAAACTGTCGTCCGTTTTAATCGCTCAATCAGCCGTTTATAATCGTTAATCACAATGTTTACCGCCTCAAGCCGCTCCATTTCTGTCTGCCTCGCATATTCTTCCAGTTTATCCACTGCCTTTTGCAAAGCCTTTAATTGAATATTCCTCCCAAGATCACGTAATTCCGCTAATCTTGTTTCTTTATAATATTGCCCAATGAAACGCTGCCAAGCCCTTTTGGACCTTCCAATTAAAAACAGAATTCCCGTGCGGACATTATTTGACAGCGCATCTTCCCGATAATCAAGGGATTTCTCAAATGTAGCAAACACCTCTTCATCCATCCCGCCTTGATCCATGACTTCATGGATATACTGCCTTTCCGCTCTTAAGGCTTTAAGCCGAACCTCACGCACTTTTTGCTGAAACGCATCTGTTGTTGTGCTTTGCTCTTGTTTGTATTTTGCAAACATTCTCTTATATTCAGCGATTAATTCATAGGCAACAATCGCATTCTCTTCCGTCATTTCTACCTTAATTTTCTGAATCGCAGCTAGTAAAATCCGGCCCTTAGCTTCCGTTAAATTGAGCACAGAAGGTTCTTCGCCTGCTGTCTGTTCCTCTTTACTTAATAGCGGCAGGAAAACGGTGGCCGCTATCAACGTAAATAGAATTGTACCGGCTGCTAAAAAAAGAATCAGCGAACGCTCCGGGAATGCCGCTCCATTCTGTATGACAAACGGAATCGAAAGAACCCCTGCCATCGTCACCGCCCCGCGAACACCAGTCAGACTAATGAACAAAGTTGTTTTCACATTTGGTTTGACGTTCATTTTCTTTTTCAAAAAGCGATATTCCTGATAAGAAAAAAGATACGACCAAGCAAAACGAATTGCTAAAATCATCAATCCAACCGCCACCACATAGCCAACAGCCAGCCAATTGCCGATATTCGGATTTTTCACCGTTTCAATCATGGACGAAGGAATGTTTAATCCCAGCAGTAAAAAGACAATCCCGTTTAAAATAAACAAGACAATCGACCAGATATTTTCAGTCAGCACCTTCTCCTGGGCATTCATCGTTTCTGTTTTTTCATTGATGAGCGAATGAACAATTCCCGCCACGACAACAGCAATTACACCTGATGCATGCAACATTTCTTCCGTTATGATAAAAATGATAAACGGAGTCAAAATCTGCAGAAGGGAATGAAAGGTAATATCATTAATCCCTTGCTTTCGCAAAATAAAGCGAATCCAAATAATAGCCAGCCCCAGCACAAGTCCGAGCAAGGCGCCGGCAATAAACATATAAGTAAAATCAAAGACCGCTTCTTTTATTGAAAAATAGCCGGTAACAACCGCAGCGACTGCATAATTAAACGCTACTAAGCCGGATGCATCATTGATAAGCGATTCTCCTCTAACCAAATGCAGCACCTGTTCTGGAATATGGATACGCTTGGCAATCCCATTCACTGCAACCGGGTCTGTCGGTGATAAAATAGCTGCCAAGGCAAACGAAGCGGCTAGCGGAATTTCGGGGATGATCCAGTGAATAAAGTAGCCGCCGCCGATCGCCGTAATAAGAACGAGAATTATCGCATTCCCAAAAATAGAGGCCTTCATCCGCCATAATTCCTCACGCGGAAAATACCGCCCGTCATTATACAACAGCGGAGCCACAAACAAGAGCAAAAACCACTCCGTTTCCAGTTCAAGTGAAATTTCCCCAATAAATAAAGCAAGAACGACTCCAAAAGCAATCTGTGTTAAGGCTGTAGGAATAAATGGAATATAATGGCTGATCACATTCGAAATTAATAAACAAAACAAGAGCAGTAAGACAGTAAACAAAAAGTCCATATGTACGACTCCTTTCTCTACCTTCTTTTATATTGCTCTTTTTCTTGATTCTTATTTGAAAGTAGCTTTCAATTGCACAAAAAAAATACAGTGCCCTCAAGCACTGTACAGTTTATCTATTGAAGTTCAGCCTTCTCTTTCAACATCGCAATATATTCATAAGCACTATCAATTTCTTCTGTTGTATAGCGCTGTTTGCTTTTTAAAGTGAAAATCTTTTCCTGAACTTCTTCTTTTGGTAGATTATCAAAAAATAATACGGTGGAAACCAGTTCAAGAAATCTTGCATTTTGACTGTTCATATCTGTTAAACATTCCTGCAGATTGGGGATATCCACATGACTTTCAGACAGAAACTCCTTGCCGTTATCAGTGACGGTATAACGATATTGATAGTATCCGCCCTTCTTTTCCTTGACTTCCTCCAAAAATCTCATGTTACACAGCTCTTCAACTTGTACCGTTAACTCCTCAGAATAAGGTCCATAAAAATGAAATTGAAATTTTTCTCCGAATGGAAAGGATAATTTTTTCGAGATATAAATCATTTTTTGAAGCTTTTTCCTTCCGATAACTTCTCCAGAGGCTGCGATGGCCTGCATGACCTTAGCATGATCTTTTAACACACCTTTTCAACTCCTACTTCTATAGCAATGGACAAATATTACTCTTCTATATCCAGCAGCTTACGGATCTGCTTTTTAATGTTTTTCTTCGAAGAATCATCGCAAATCAAATCGAGCGGATAATACAGCTTATGATCCGTTCTTCTTTTTCCCGAAATTGCATCTACGATTTCCGATTCTCGTGAGAGCTCGCGAATATCGCCGTTTTTCATTAATAATTGAATTGGCAGGCGCTCTTCTTCCTCGCCAGGCCGGTAAAAATCATACGGTAAATCTGAAGAGGAATCAACAACCAGGTAATAATCCGGATCCATCCCAGCCTTTTGAAACAGGTTAGCAAGCTCTCCCAGCTTTTTATATTCTTTTGCCGGTTCAAACTCCGCATATTTAAATAGATTCCGATTCATAAAACGACGGCAGAGATCACGCAAAATCGGATCGTCTTCCTCCTGCCACATTTGAAAATAATAGAGAATCACGGATTCATCTAATTTTAAATAGTCTTCCAATGTGACCTCGTCTTCAAACATAGAATAAAAATGAATGGGATAGGATTTAAAAGAATAAAACTCCTCATGAAGAGCCTTTGCCCGGTGCAGAATTTTCGTTAAAATCACTTCCGCACTTCGGGTTACAGGGTGGAAATATACCTGCCAATACATTTGATAGCGGCTCATAATATAGTCTTCAACTGCATGCATGCCGCTTTTCTTAATTACCACCTGATCCTCGCGCGGACGCATCACCCTTAGGATCCGCTCCATATCAAAATGGCCGTAACTTACCCCTGTGAAATAAGCATCTCGCTGCAGGTAATCCATACGGTCGGCATCAATTTGACTGGAAATCAAGCTGATCACTAATTTGTTTTGATAGGTTTTGGCGATCACTTCAGCTACCTTTTTCGGAAAGTCATCTCCCACTTTCCTAAGGACGGCATTTACCTCTGTATCGCCTAAAATAATTGCCTGTGTAAAATATTCATGGTCCAGTTGGAACACTTTTTCAAAGGAGTGAGAAAACGGTCCATGCCCTAAATCATGGAGCAGCGCAGCACAGAGGGAAAGCAGCCGTTCGTCATGACTCCAGCCGGAGCGCCCTTCGAAGACGTCATCAACAATGCGCCGGACAATCTCATAGACTCCAAGTGAATGATTAAACCGGCTATGCTCCGCTCCATGGAAGGTTAAATAAGTTGTCCCTAACTGTTTAATTCTCCGCAGGCGCTGGAATTCCTTCGTGCCGATCAGGTCCCAAATCACCCGGTCACGCACATGCACGTAACGGTGAACGGGATCCTTAAATACCTTCTCCTCCAATAACTTTTCCTCAGAATAGGCCATTTTCTCCCCTCTTTTCTGTTCAATATAAGCATGCAGCCAAATAGGCACACTGCCCTGCTGCGGACTTGTTTTTTTTGTTAGTCTATTATGAAGGACATCTTTCCACTTTTCTTATTATAATCAAATTACCCGTCACTTCTCTACAAAATTCAACAAAAACCAACCATTTCTAAAATAGGTACTTTCTCTAGCCTATTCTCGCTCAAAAAAAAATAAAGCACCTGCCCTAAGGCAAATGCTTTATTTTTTTATCAATTAGATAATACGTATGTTAACCATTCCTGGAATTTTGCCGATATTTTCTTCTAATGCAGGAGTTAGATCGCCGTTAAATTTATTATCAATATCAATGATTGTATAGGCATAATCTCCACGGCTTCTGTTTACCATGTCAGCAATGTTTAAATCATAGTTTGATAAAACAGCCGTAATCGATCCAACCATACCTTTCACGTTTTGATGGAAAGCAGCAACACGGCGTTTTCCTGTATACGGAAGGAATGCATTAGGGAAATTGACTGAGTTTACGATATTTCCTGTTTCTAAGAAATCCTTCACTTGACGGGAAGCCATAATCGCACAGTTTTCTTCAGATTCGGTTGTAGATGCACCAAGGTGTGGAATGCACACACAATTTGTCATTTTCAATACTTTTTCGTTCGGGAAGTCAGTAATATATTTTCCAACCTTGCCGCTTTCAAGCGCTTCAGCCATATCGTCTTCATTCACAAGCTCTCCGCGGGAGAAGTTCAAAATATGAACGCCATCTTTCATAAGCGCGAAGGAATCTTTGTTAAACATTCCACCTGTATCCTTTGTAAATGGTACGTGAACAGTAATGTAATCAGCCTTTGCATAAAGCTGCTCAAGCGTCATTGCACGTTGTACATTACGAGAAAGGTTCCAAGCAATGTCAACAGAGATGAATGGATCATATCCAATTACGTCCATATCCAAACGAAGTGCATCGTTTGCAACGCGGGCACCGATCGCTCCAAGTCCAATGATACCAAGCGTTTTGCCTTTGATTTCTTTTCCAACAAACTGTTTCTTTCCTGCTTCAACAAGCTTCGGAACTTCTTCTCCCTTGCCTTCTAAGCCTTTTGTCCATTGAATACCGGCAAATAGATTACGGGAAGAAGCCATCAATGTTGTTAATACCAATTCTTTAACTGCATTGGCATTTGCACCTGGTGTGTTGAAAACAACAATCCCTTTTTCCGTATACTCATTAACTGGAATATTATTCACGCCAGCTCCTGCACGGGCAACGGCCTTTACATTCGAATCAAGCTCCATATTGTGCATGTTAAAGCTGCGAAGAACGATGGCATCCGGTTTCTCTGCATCATTATCGATTGTGTAGTTATCATTGGTTTTGAATACATCTAAGCCGACTTCCGCAATTGCATTTAATGTTTTGATTGTAAACATGTGTTTCTTTTCTCCCCTTTATTTTTTTATAAAAAATGGCTGGTTAACTATGAAACTTACTTTTGGATTAGTTCAAGATGACTAAAAAAAGAGATTGGACTCATCTCCAATCTCCTGCAAAAAGTAAGAATAACAAATAGGACTTGTTACTCTTCTGTCCTTTTGCCTGAGATTGTGAACCCTTCGGCGCTGCGCATTGCAATCTCTCCAGAAGCCGCTCCTGTTATAGCGTGAACCATAACCATCTTCGCTAGCGATATTCTTTTTCATATGTTGATATTTGTAGAAAAAAACTTAAAATTTTTGTCGAATGATTGTGTAATAATTTTAAATTTTAACAATATTACTTAATAAATTCAAGCTCAAAACTTCTTTAATTACTAGAAAAATGAATATTGTTTAATTGATAAAACACCTTCATTCGTCTTTCGTTAAAAATCAGAAAATTTACTGATATAATGTTTGAATTATAATTCATTTCAAAAAACATATCAAGTGTTTAAAACTGGGACTTTAACTTAATTTTATTTCCGGTAACGCTTACATTCAAACTATACCTGTAACAAGATTACACGAACATTTTTATATATTTTTTTATTATCATTCGTAAAGAAGTAAACTTCCCTAATAATTCAGGAGTCATATCTATCGATTTAGGAAGAACCAATAGATCCGCATTATTGAAATTACGGTTATGTGCACAAAAAAAACTCCTCAGACTATGTCCAAGGAGATTTCTTATTTTTTTAGCTTCTTTTTGACTTTTTCTTCGAGCTCTTCTTCTGATAAAGCTGCTAACGGCCGGTTATTAACAAAGGCAAAGGTTTTTTTTCTGCCAGGGCCGCAATATGACTGGCAGCCGATTTGAATTTCTGCTTCCGGATCAATTTTCTTCAACATTGGTACTAACGTTTTTAAATTCACAGCCTGGCAGTCGTCACAGACACGGAATTCATTTGCCATAATGGATACATCCCCTTTTAATCATTCACAAACATCAAACGAAAAGCGCAAGCGCCTTCGGAACATAAAGAACATGTTCCTGCGAAGCAATATCAAGGAAGAATTCCTTGGTGCTCAGCCCCGACAAGCATAAGACGCGCCTGAATAGAAGGCGTTCTTTGCCTTCAATTCAGGCGTGGCTAGACCCAAGAGGGGCTATGCGCTGGAGCTAGACCACTAACTAAGTTAAAAAGATAACTTTCTTATTTAATTGAAATATGAAAACAATCTGTTTCTCACATTTTCATTATTTTTTTAAAAAATTATACTAGTACGTTTACACTATGAGGTATTTTAACGCTTCTTTTTCTGTATTGCAAGTTGATTTCTGATGGTATGCGTAAACTAGCAATTAAAAGATAATACTAACTTTTAATAAAGATCCAAAGGTCTATGCACTACTTTTCATTTAAACTTTCCAATCTAACATTCATTAGTATGTGTTTCGCTGTTAAAATGCATTCGTTTTTTCATAAGTCTACTATCCTTTTAATCACCCTGTATAAAGTCTGAAAAGATTGGACATGATGAAAGTAACGCTTTATAAAAATACAAAAATATGATAGGGAGCTGAAGAAATGAAAGTTCGTCAAGATGCATGGACAGATGAAAATGACTTGCTGCTTGCTGAGACTGTCTTAAGACATGTAAGAGAAGGAAGTACACAATTAAATGCCTTTGAAGAGGTAGGAGATAAGCTTAATAGAACGTCTGCTGCCTGCGGTTTCCGCTGGAATGCCGTTGTTCGCCATAACTATGAAAAGGCGCTGCAGCTGGCGAAAAAACAGCGCAAGCAAAGACAACGGATTTTGGGGAAAGATCAAGGCGGCAAGAAGAAACTATTATACTCACCACCGCAGCCGAGTATAGAAGAAATTCAAACCTTGACAACACCAACCGATACCCAAGTATTTAATGAAAATATGACAATGGAAATGAGTGAAGAGATGACCGCTAGCATAGACATGAACTCAATTCAAGCTTCACCAACAATCCCTGCAGGTGAACTCAATCTTGATGCTATTGTCTCTTACCTGCAAAATATGAAAAACTCAGGTTTTCAGGTTGAAATATTAAGAAATGAGAATGAAAGATTAAAACGCGAAATCGCCGATCTGAGAAGAACCAATAAAGAGCTTGAAGAAAAGATTGGTGAAATGGAACAAAATTCAGAAACGATTCAAGAAGATTACGAGACGCTGATGAAGATTATGAACAGAGCACGCAAATTGGCCTTGTTTGAAGAGGAAGAGCGTCCAGCAACAACCTTTAAGATGGACCGAAATGGCAATCTTGAAAAAGTAGCTGAGTAATTGGATTGATAAAAAGCCGTTAGGATAACGGCTTTTTTTATGTTGTTCTTATTTAATAGATTGTAAACCTGCAGTCAGAGGTTCTCACTCCCCCAGAACCTTCTGGTTCCGCTCAACTACCCTATCATAATAGCCTTCAAACAGCGGAACCTCCTCCGGTGACAAGGAAGCGGTAAAAAGCTGCTCCGACTTCGATTGCAGTGCCTGTAAAAAGCGCAGCATTACATCCTGAACGGTAAGTTCAACCTGAAGCAGCTCTGACAGTGATGCCATCACCTCAGGGACAATCGCTGGATACACATGCCTCGTTTCTTCTCCCTTTTTACTAAGCTCATAAAATTGTTTAATCAGCTCGGCCCTTTTGCTGCCGCTGCCATTGACACAGAGATAGATTTGCACGGCCACGCCTTTTCTAATCCTCCTCTGCGAGATGCCGGCAAATTTTTGCCCATTGATACTGAGATCATAGCTGCCGGGGCAATAGGAACCAATGATCTCTCGAGCTTCAATGTCTTGACCGTAATCAGCAAACATTTCCTGCACTAACTGCCACATCGCATCATAGCCGCGGTTAATATCAATTCCTTTTTCTTTTTCCGGAAAAACAAGCGTCAGATTTAAGACCCCTTCATCTAGCACAACCGCCAGTCCGCCGGAATTTCGGACAATGACCTCATAGCCTTGATCTTGTAAAAAATCATTCCCATTTATTAAATAGGGAAGTTTCGTATCTTGAATTCCTAGTACAATCGTCCGTTGGTGAACCCATGCCCTCGCTGTCGCCGGAGCCTCACCCGAACCGACCGAAGCACATAGCGTATCATCCATGCCGAATGATTGCAGGGCACTTATATAAAGGCCGGAGACAGACTGATCAATCACTCTCCACCGCTCCTGAACTAATAAATCCGTTGTGTCCTTCATGATTATTCTCCTTGCTATCATGCTGTTATTTCTTCATTATAGCATGCAGTCAGTGTAAGCAAAAAGGCAGGTTGCATAGTGACCGTTGGGCTATCTTTATCTTCCTCTCGGGCACTATCAACCCTCTTTTGTGACCATCAAGCTTCCTTTTTCCTCCTCTCGGGCACTATCAACACTCTTTTGTGACCGTCTAGCTTCCTTTTTCTTCTTCTCGGGCATTATCAGCTCTCTTTTGTGACTGCCAAACTTTCTTTCTCCTCTTCACGGGCACTATCATCCCTCTTTTGTGACCGCCAAACTTTCCTTTTCCTCTTCTCGGGCACTATCATCCCTCTTTTGTGACCATCAAGCATTCTTTTTTCCTCTTCTCAGGCAATTACCTTTTTCCAGAAAAAAAAGTACACCACTCTAAAAGTGATGTACCTCATACAATCTTATTTTTTCAAAGCCTGTGCTGCTGTAATAAGTGCTAGCTTATAAACGTCTTCTTCATTACATCCGCGGGAAAGGTCGTTAACCGGGCGGTTAAGGCCTTGCAGAATTGGACCAACAGCTTCAAAGTTTCCTAGGCGCTGGGCAATTTTGTAACCGATGTTTCCTGCTTCAAGGCTTGGGAATACAAATACGTTTGCATCACCTTGCAGAACGGAACCAGGTGCTTTCGATTTCGCAACAGATGGTACGAACGCTGCGTCGAATTGGAATTCACCGTCGATGATTAACTGTGGATCGCGTTTCTTCGCTTCTTCAACAGCTGTTGACACCTTTTCTGTTTCAGGAGACTTCGCAGAGCCCTTCGTTGAGAAGCTTAGCATTGCTACACGAGGCTCGACATCGAACATTTCCGCTGTCTTTGCGCTTTCAATTGCAATTTCCGCTAAATCATTGCTGTCCGGTGCAATGTTGATAGCGCAATCAGCAAACACATATTTTTCATCTTCACGAACCATGATGAAGACACCTGAAGTTTTGCTGACGCCTTCTTTTGTTTTGATAATCTGCAATGCAGGACGAACAGTATCAGCTGTTGAATGTGCAGCCCCGCTTACAAGTCCGTCTGCTTTATTTGTATGAACAAGCATTGTGCCGAAGTAGTTTTCATCTAAAAGGATTTTACGGGCATCTTCTTCTGTTGCTTTTCCTTTACGGCGTTCCACAAATGATGCCACAAGCTCATCAAATGCAGCATAGCTAGCTGGATCATAGATTTCAGCCGATTCTAAAGAAACATTTAGTTCCTTTGCCTTTGCCTCAATTTGCTCAATATTTCCTACTAAAATAGGTGTTAATACTTTATCTTCTGCCAAACGTCCGGCAGCAGTTAATATTCTTTCATCTAATCCTTCCGGAAAGACAATTTTCAAGTTTTGACCTGTAACTTTTTGTTTTAAGCCTGCGAATAAATCACTCATGATTTTACCCTCCTAAAATTTTTCCCTATATTAGAATACCCTTCCAATTTAAAAATTCAAGGAATTAACAGCCTTCCTGATAAATGTTCCATTTTTAAAATATTTCAAAATAGTTATACAACAATTAAGGTTCCCCTACTACTATTTACATATTTTGAAATAATATCCTAAAAAGTGACGATTCTGATTTTTTCAGGTTTCATCCATGAGGTTATGGAGAAACTATGATATAGTAGTTATGAAAATGTATTGTAAGAACAAGGAGTGAAAATAGATGAGCCAAGCAGCAAAAACACTTGATGGATGGTATTGTTTACATGATTTCCGTACAATGGATTGGACAACCTGGAAAATGCTACCAAGCGAGGAAAGGGATGCAGCCATTCAAGAATATCTTGGTCTTGTAGACAAGTGGAACCGTACGGAGAAGGAAGAACAAGGCAGCCATGTGATTTATAGTATTGTTGGGCAAAAGGCAGATTTCATGATGATGATTTTACGTCCAACGATGGAAGAGTTAAATGAAATTGAAAACGAATTCAATAAAACAAAGCTGGCTGAATTTACAATTCCAGTCCATTCTTATGTATCCGTAGTGGAATTAAGTAATTATCTGTCTTCTGATGAAGATCCATATCAGAATCCGCAAATCCGCGCGCGTTTGTATCCGATTTTACCAAAATCAAAATACATCTGCTTCTATCCAATGGATAAGCGCCGCCAAGGTAATGACAACTGGTACATGCTTCCGATGGAGGAGCGTATGAACTTAATGAGAAGCCACGGTATGATCGGACGTCAATATGCAGGACTTGTCAAACAAATCATTACAGGCTCTGTTGGTTTTGACGATTATGAGTGGGGCGTTACGCTATTCTCAGATGATGTTCTGCAATTTAAAAAGCTTGTCTATGAAATGCGCTTCGATGAAGTAAGTGCACGCTACGGCGAGTTTGGATCCTTCTTCGTCGGCAACCATCTGCAAGATGATCAAATTCAAACCTTTTTGCATGTAAAATAAAAAAAAGGCATACATGCTTACATAACAGGAGTCTTCGGCATATGCCGGAGGCTCTTTTTAGGTAGTCTTATTTTTTAGTCATATTTGACCCTCCTTGCCCATATCCATTAGTTAGTGAGTTTGATATTTTCTACATCACGATTTCAACTTTGAAGCTTGCAGGTCAAAGACTTGAGTGGCCAATCCAGGATGGGGCCTGCATTCTATAACCACTGACTTAATGAAACCTACGCAAGTTACACCACTTGCGATTAGAGTATTAGGAGGGAATTAGAATGAGCCAACAAAACAATAACCAATATGGGTATTACAGATCGTACCCATCTTACGGGAATAAGCCGCAGCAATATGGAGGGGCTCCAATGGGCGGTCCGATGCAGCCTGCTGTTTTCCCGCAACAAGGAGGAATGCCTGGTACGATGTTTCCACCTACAGGAGCCATGCCAGGAACAGGAGCCCCCTCCATACCTGGGATGCTTCCGGTTGAACAATCCTATATTGAAAATATCCTTCGCTTGAATAAAGGAAAACTGGCAACCGTCTATGCGACTTTTGAAAATAATTCGCAATGGAATGCAAAAATCTTTAAAGGTCTCATCGAAGCTGCCGGAAGAGATCATTTAATCCTAAGTGACCCAGAAACAGGACAGCGCATTCTGCTGCCAATGGTTTACTTTGACTATGCCACATTTGATGAAGAGCTCGAATATGAGTACCCATTTGCGGCAGCACCAGCTGCAGCAGATCTTGCTACGTATCCTCCGAGATAAGGCAGCAACATAATGCAATTTGCTTAGCAATCAGATCTTCCCTGCCACTTTATATCCAAAGCTGACCATTGTTTTATATATAAAAGGAGTCTGACCCTCTTGTCAGACTCCTTCTTTTATTTTTTTATAAAAATTTTACAGCTGCAATCACGATTATTACCCAAGCAACAATAAATGCCACGCCTCCAAGTGGTGTAATCGCACCTAGCATGCTGATTTTAGTAATACTTAATACATATAAACTACCAGAGAATAAAACGACTCCGATAAACATCAGCCAGCCTGACCATGACAATAATGAACTTGAATGTACCTTACCAAGCAGAATACCGACAATCAGCAAACCTACTGCATGAAGCATTTGATAGGTTACAGCTTTCCCCCAGGTATCCAAATATTTGGGTTCAAGCTTTCCTTCAAGAATGTGTGCGCCAAATGCTCCTAAAGCAACCGATAACCCGGCCAAAGCAGCCCCTAGAATAATAAATATTTTCATTCTTCTATCCCCTTTCAAAGTCTACACTTCGATTAATGTCCAGCTGCAGCGCCTACCCCCTAAGGTCATACGCCAATCGGGGGTGGGCAAGGCGCTTCCGCTTTTCTATTAAAAATCAAATATAGAATCCCCGTTTGCACCGTCTTCTACTTCCAATTTCTTTTGTGGCTGAAAGCTTACCGACTGTGGTTGATAACTTACAGGCTGCTGTTGAAAGGACACTGCCGGCGCCGGTACAGCAGGGCTGCTGATTTCCGTTCCTGCTTGTGCTGGCTCCTCTAAAATAAGCTCACAAAGAGCCTTCATCGCATAAGCATGTTCACGTATTTTTGCATCAGATCCAGCCTGCTTAGCCTCCTGCAACTCTTTTCCGATCTTATCAAGAAGTTTGTTTACTGAAATATTCATCTTGACCTCCAGATCATTTATTTATTTTTCTCTATGTATCGTTCAACAATTGACTTCGATTACAAGGTCCTTCACCTATGCAATTCTTCTTTATTCTACATGAATTTTCAGCAAAATACAGCTTATTAGCATTCAACGTCTTAACTCCTTTTTCTCTACTGCAAACGACAGCATGTTTCACGTGAAACATTTTATTTCCAACATAACCAATCACTTCCTGCCAAAATAACTCTCTATAATCTTTCATTTCTGCATCAATTCTTCAAATTTTTGCCGTACACTATAGTTATATATTTTGAAATTAGGTGATTCATTTTGAAAAAGCTTTCGGTCAAACTGGGAATGTTATTTTTCTTTATTATCTTTGGTTTAATCACATTTATGTTTTTCTTTTTACATAATGGCATTACCCAGTCAAGGGTTGAGGAAGAACTGAACAGCCTGCAAAGCCGTGGGAATTCTCATCGTGATATTCTCGAAAAACACTTTGACCTTGATACGATTGATCATGTCGTCTTAATGGAATCCGAAGCCGAAACCGATGTGGTCATTACCAATCAAGACGGGCAGGTATTAAATTCTTCCGCACCTGCCGGGGTCTTTGCGAAATATTTGCAAGCGTCCCCCGCTTCTTTCCCAAGAGATGGACAGATCATTGAAGGAGATTGGGATGAAGAACCCTATATTTCAACCGTTAGCCCTATTGAAAAGGACGGGAAGCTCGTCGGACTTGTTTATATGTTTCAGGATACGGCATCCGTCCATTCCTTGATGGATCGGCTGAACAAGCATTTCATCATTTCAGGCTGGATTTCCATTATTTTTACCATCATTATTATTATTTTCCTTTCCAAAGGAATTACAAAGCCGCTCCTTAACATGAAAGAGGCAACGAGCCAAATCAGCAAAGGAAATTATTCTGTTTCCCTCCCCAATACCCATGAAGACGAATTAGGTGATTTGGCAAAATCGATTGAAACATTAGCACGTGATTTGCATTATTTAACCAAGCAGCGCAATGAATTTCTAGCCAGCATTTCCCACGAATTACGGACACCCTTAACGTACATTAAGGGGTATGCCGATATCTTACGGAAACAGAGCCTGCCAAAAGAAGATATGGAGAACTATTTAGCCATTATCGTAGATGAGGCGAACCGTTTGACCCAATTAGTAAAGGAACTATTTGAATTGGCTAAGCTTGATCAAAATCAATTTGCAATTGCAAAGGAGCCGGTAGATTTACATCCCTTTTTTGAAAAAATAGAGCAGCGGTTTCTGCCGATTTTGCAAGAAAGCAATATTGAATTTACTGTCAGCTGTCCGTCGAACTTGTGTGTCATGGCAGACCCGCTGCGGCTTGAGCAGATTCTTTTTAACCTATTAGACAATGCGAAGAAATACTCTCCAAATGGCGGAACAATCATTTTAAAAGCCTGGAGGCAAAAAAACAACATTCATATTCTCGTAGAGGATCACGGTAAAGGAATTCCCGAACAGGATCTCCCCTTTATTTTCAACCGCTTCTATCGAGTGGATAAGGCCCGCACCCGCTCCCTTGGAGGGTCCGGTCTTGGACTGGCCATAGTGAAAGAGCTTGTTCATGCCCACGGCGCAGACATTACCGTCAGTAGTAAAGTGAATGCCGGCACAAGCTTTGAGATTATTTTTTAAAGGAGAACCCTATGAAGACCATTTTATTAGTGGACGATGAACCGTTAATGTTAGATTTATTATCTTTGTATTTAAGCCCGCGCGGCTATACCTGCATCAAAAAAGAATCGGCCCTGGAGGCAATCGACTATTTAGAGTCGCATTCTGTTGATCTGATTCTTCTTGATATTATGATGCCTGAAATGGATGGCTTGGAGGCCTGCCGGGAAATACGGAAATATTGGGATACCTCGATTATCATGCTGACGGCGATGAGTGAAAAAACAGACATTGTCAAAGGGCTGAATACTGGCGCAGATGATTATATTTCCAAGCCATTTGATGAAGATGAATTGCTGGCGAGAATTGAGGCTGTTTTACGGAGAAGAACGAAGCAAAAAGGCAATCTTTCCTTTCAGGGACTTGTGTTAAATCAAGACTCCTTTCAGCTCCACTATAAGGAACAGGAAATTCCCCTAACCCCAAAGGAATTTGGCATGATGAGTCTATTTTTAACAAACCCGAATGTTGTTTTTACAAGAGAGCATTTGATTACCTCTGTTTGGGGATACGGCGTTTCGACGGAGGACCGTACGATTGATTCCCATGTCAGGAACCTGCGCGAAAAGCTACGCAAGGCTGGTTTCCCTGCTGATGACCATTTACTGACTGTTTGGGGTGTTGGGTATAAATGGGATGGACAGGAATGATTGCAGGTAAAAACCCTATTAATTCATACAATCGTAACAACTTCACCATTCTTCTGCATACGTTCTGCAAATCTTTAAGCTATGATAAAAGTATGAAAGGAGCTGTTGAGGAATGAAAAAGAAATGGGTCATCGGTATGTTAACAGGTGCTGTATTGTTAGGCGGGGCTGGAACGATCGCTTATGCTGAAGGAAATGGTAATGGCCTATTAAACTTCGGCCAGATGAAACCTTATATGGAAAAAATGCATCCTGATTTTTCCGAGAAGCAATTAAAGGATATGTATAATGCTTGCCATGGTGAAGGCGGTATGATGGAGAACGTCGATCCTGCTGACATGATGCCAAACGGTGCCACACCAACTATGAATCTAAATAATTTGTAATCTGGAGATGATTCCCCATGATGGGTGGATTTGGATCTGGTTTTGGCATGCTTGGTTTTTGGACTTCTAGGTTGGGCCATTAACCTTTTTGTGACAGGAGTCGTTGTTTATTATGCAGTGAAGCTTGCTTTAGGAAAGCATAAATAATAATAAAGAAGAAATGGCCGCTACTTTTCAATAGAGGCCATTTTCCTTCATTCCGCATGCTGCTCTGTATTCTTATGCTCCATACCGTCCGCAGGAGACTCTGCTAATCCTGTATAAGCATAGTACACACCGACAACGACCAGCAAATAGACAATGGCGGAAAGCGCCCATTTTTTCATTTGTCATCTCTCCTCTATAGTTTTACTTTTTGTAAACGAAGTGCATTCAACACAACTGAGACCGAGCTGAACGCCATTGCTGCCCCTGCAACCCAAGGTGCCAAAAATCCTACCGCTGCAACCGGTACTCCAATCGAATTATAGGCTAATGCCCAGAATAGGTTCTGCTTGATATTTGTAATGGTTTTATGACTCATTAAAATTGAATCCGCAATACTGTTCAAATCACCGCGGATAAGTGTAATATCAGCCGCTTCCATGGCCACATCTGTTCCTGTCCCAATCGCCATCCCAATATCAGCAACAGCAAGTGCCGGTGCATCATTGATTCCGTCGCCGACCATCGCTACCTTTTTACCCTGAAGCTGGAGCTTCTTCACTTCTTCTGCTTTTCCTTCCGGCAGAACTTCCGCAATGACAGAATCAACACCAGCTTGCTTTGCGATGGCATTAGCCGTTTGTTGGTTATCACCTGTAATCATGATTACCTCAAGCCCCATGTCCTTCATGCGCTTAATCGCTTCTGTTGAAGTCTCCTTGATTGTATCCGCCACGGCAACAATTCCGGCATAGACACCGTCCACTGCTGTCAGCATCGCTGTCTTCCCTTGCTTTTCAAGACCTTCCATAACATCAAGCATATGCTCAATCTCGACATTAAATTGTTTCATCAGCCTGCGTGTACCGACCAACACTTCTTTGCCATTTACAGTTGCTTTAATACCATATCCAGGTATATTTTCGAACTCAGACACATCAGCAAGTTCAATTGACTTTTCCTTAATCCCTGCCACAATTGCCTGCGCAAGCGGGTGCTCGGATTGTTTTTCAGCTGAACCTACGAGAGATAAGAACTCTGCTTCATCCTGGTCTGTTACTACATCTGTAAGAACTGGTTTTCCGTTTGTGATCGTGCCTGTTTTATCTAAAATGACCGTATTGATCCGGTGCGTCATTTCAAGATGCTCTCCGCCTTTAAAGAGAATACCGTATTCTGCAGCCCTGCCGGAGCCAGCCATAATGGACGTTGGAGTTGCCAGTCCAAGTGCACAAGGACAGGCAATGACAAGCACGGCAATCAGATTCTCTAATGCTAGAGCAAAGTTACCCGGATCTACCCAGATATACCAAACCAAGAAAGTAATTACCGCAATGCCGACAACAATCGGGACAAACACACCGGAAATAGAATCGGCTAAGCGCTGAATCGGGGCCTTTGAGCCTTGCGCTTCTTCAACCACTTTAATAATTTGCGCCAGTGCCGTTTCCTTGCCTACCTTTGTTGCCTTCATTTTCAGGAAGCCGTTTTTATTAATTGTGGCACCGATGACCGTATCTCCGACTGTTTTATCAACCGGAACACTTTCCCCCGTGATCATGGACTCATCCAGCGCAGAGTTTCCTTCTAAAATTTCACCGTCAACCGGGATCTTTTCGCCAGGTTTGACGAGAATGATATCTCCAGCAACAACCTCTTCCAATGGAATCTCCATTTCATCGCCATTCCGGATGACAACTGCCGTTTTGGCCTGCAGCCCCATCAGCTTCTTAATCGCTTCTGATGATCTGCCTTTTGCTCTCGCCTCAAATAATTTTCCAAGCAAAATCAACGTAATTAAAACCGCACTCGTTTCATAATAAAGTCCAACGGAGTGGGCATAACCGCCGATTGTTTGGAAAGACCAATACAGGCTGAAAAAGTAAGCCGCAGATGTTCCAAGTGCAACGAGAACATCCATGTTTGCACTCTTATTTTTCAAGGCCTTATAGGCTCCGACATAGAACTGCTTCCCAATAAAGAATTGAACCGGAGTCGCTAGTGCCAGCTGCACCCAAGCGTTCATAAACGCATCTGGCACGTATACTCTATCTTCTAAAAAATTGAAATGTCCTACCATTGACCATAGCAGCGGCAGTGATAATATTGCTGAAAAGATAAACTTCCCTTGCTGCTTTTCAATCTCTTTTTGACGGTAGTCGACTGCTTCCTCCTGGTTTTCCTCACTCTTTAAAATGGCCCCATAACCGAGCTTTTCAACTTTTTGAATCAGGTCCTTTACGGAAACCGCTGTAGGATTATATTCAACCGTTGCCTTCTCCAATGTCAAATTCACATTCGCTTGAATAACTCCATCCATTTTGTTAAGGCCTTTTTCAATTCTGGATGAGCATGCCGCACATGTCATGCCCGTTATCTCTAGCTCCTTCTTCTCTGTCACAACATCGTAGCCAAGGTCCCTTACCTTCTTCTGAATCTCACTTGAACTCATGGCAGAGGTATCAAAGGTTACTGTTGCCTTTTCAAGGGCGAGGTTGACATTGGCATCTTGGACACCCTCGAGCTTCCTAAGCCCTTTTTCGATACGGGTTGCACAGGCCGCGCACGTCATACCGGTTATTTGAAACTGGTCTTGAGCTAGCTGCTTTTCACTCATCATTATCACCTCATACCTATATAGGGTATATTTAATTGAAAAAGAGAGAGCGTGTGCTTTCAAAAACACATTCGCTCTTCATCAACTTATTTTACATCGTAACCTTGATCATCAATTATTTCTTTGATTGCATCTAATGTTACTTCATCTGCATTATATTCAACATCTACTGTTTTATTTTCAAGGCTTACTTTCACACTTGCTACACCATCTAATTTACCAACGCTTCCTTCTACCGCTTTCACACAATGTCCGCAAGACATACCTTCCACATTAAGAGTTACTTTTTCCACTATGATCGTCTCCTTTTACTTTTTCATTAATTTTTGGAACGTTACCAGCACTTCATCTACAACTTCTAAATCCCCATCTTGGATGCGGTCGACCACACACTCCTTTAAATGGGCTTCAAGAAGGATTTTCGCCACGCTGTTTAAGGCGGCTTGGGTTGCGGCAATCTGCGTAATGACATCGTCACAATAAGTATCCCTGTCGATTAACCGCTTTATGCCCCGAACCTGACCCTCAATCCGATTTAACCTGGATTCAAGGTTTTTCTTCATTTTGTCAGAATGATGACTCTTCCGCTCACCTGAGTGGCAGCAGTCATCTCCCTCATGCATTGGGTCTTGCTCTAATTCGGATGACATCGATGATCCCTCCTTGATTTATATTATAGTATACGGGGGTACCCTATGTAAAGTTCCTTTTTTTAAAGAATTTATTTAAATTTTTTTCCGAATCCTTTTTCTTCCCGTCTTGATAAGCAATATTTAATTTTATAATTTACCTCTCCTATTTTATACTCCCCTACCCTATCTTATTCCTCTATTCATTGTTCTATTAATTGTATTTCGAAATATGATTTACAATGAAAAGAGGTGCTGCAATGAAAAACAAACCTTTTCTAACAACGAGAAAATTGCAACCGGAAAATCAAGAATCTCCCATTCATTTTCTATCTACATGGCTGACCCCAGCCAAATACTTTTACCGTCGAAATCATTTTCCCTATCCTTCGTTGACTGATCGGCATCTTTGGCTGCAAATTTGCGGAAATGTACCCCAGCCCCGTTTCTTTCATCTTAATGACATCCTTTCTTTGCCTGAAAAATCGATCATTCTTCCCGTTGAATGCGCAGGTAATAAAAGAGCTTATTTTGATCCAAAGGTCCATGGAGAACAGTGGGAAGACGGAGCGATCAGTCAAGGAAAATGGACGGGAGTCCCCTTGTCTCACCTGCTTGAATTGACAGGATTCTATAATCAGACAAAGGAAGTTGTTTTTCAAGGAGCTGATTTTGGCAGAAAGCCCGATAAAGAAGACTTGATTCCCTTTAAAAGAAGTCTTCCGTTAGAAAAGGCCTTACACCCGGATACCATTATTGCCTATCTGTACAACGACAAACCGCTCGATTATACACACGGCTATCCATTCCGATTAATTGTTCCAAACTGGTACGGAATGGCTTCTGTAAAATGGCTCTATAAGATTGAACTCATTAATGATTCCTTTAACGGACCTTTCCAAACGGAAGATTATGTCTACTATCCTCATAAACATAACGACCATAAGTCATTTCCCGTTACCACTTTACAAGTAAACTCGACTATTCAACAGCCCCTTCCATTTTCCATATTGAATACGGGAGTTCATGAAATAAAAGGAATAGCCTGGACAGGGAAAGGCGTAATAACAGAGGTCGAAATCAGCTTAGACAATGGTGATACATGGCAGAAAGCCGTTCTCGAGCGTTTGAATGAGCCTTATGCATGGACAAAATGGTCCTTTTTGTGGCATGTGGAAAAAAAGGGAGAATACTCTATTTATGCAAGGGCAAAGGATTCACAAGGACGAATTCAGCCGATGAATGCCTTTTGGAACCGGAAAGGCTATGGATATAATGCAGTGTCAAAAGTGAACGTGAAAATTGAATAGTATTTTATAACATGGTTGTCTGTTCTGGGCATTTCGCCTTCCAAGGGAATCTACGTGCCCTCCACTGCAATCTGCCTGCTAACTAAAAATCAACATTGTGCTTTAACACAGCCTTTACAAAAAAGCAGGCTGATTGATCCCATATCAGCCTGCTTTCTTATCTATATATTAATGCCCGCTATGCCCTTCACTGTTCTCCTGAACAATCTCCAGCTTGTCATCAATGATTCCCTGCGTTTGGTAAGGAATCGCTGCAGTATCCCCGACGAGATAGGCATGATTATAAGGTCCTTCCGTCGGAGTGTCCTTGAACATTGGCTTGATCCCGGCAAGGAAATCATATGTTTCTTGCTGCAATTGCCCCTTATCAAGCCAAATTAATGGTGCATGTTTTCCCAAGTGGGAAAATGGTGCGGCAGCAATCGCTACTTCCGGTGATTCAGTAGATACGAATGATACCCCATGACCGGATCCTGTTAAGCCCCAGCCAAAGCCTGTCTCCTCATCTTTAAACTTGGCAAATTCGATTGATACTGCCGATGGATCATTTGCTTCTGCGCCAATCCGCTGCACCTTGCCATATTCCTTTAATTGCTTTTCAAGATCCTTTGAGATTACACTTTCAGGTCCTAGAATATAAATATTGGCTTTACTTTTTCTTTTTTCTAAAGCTGCAATCGTTTCCTCAGGGATTTCCGTTTTAGAAACATAAAGAACCGGTTCCGGCATATGGGCAATCCAGTTTACTGCCGGTATAGTATACAATTTATCTTCCTCATCTGCTGATGCGATAATTACCCCATTAGGGTACCCGCCCGATACTTTTGCATAAGCCTCGTCTATATTTTTTGCAAAGTCAGCTGGATTTTCACCTGTTATCCTTTCGACCTTATAGTCAGTGAGCTGACTAAGCACGACATCTGACACATCCCCCATTACCATGACCTGGGTTCCATTTGTATTCCCAATTGGATTCAATCGTTTAATCTCGTTTAAAACATTTGCCGGTATACTATCCTTTTGGATAAATAACAACGGTCCGTTATTTGGATGATGGATTAAATCGGTACTAGCCATTGCATTCTGCCAGCTTCCCAACGGAGTCAAAATGACAGTTCCCGGCTGATTTTCTTTATGAGTTGCAGGCCAAACCGTTTGCGATACATAGATGGATGTCTCAATTGGGTCGCTTGTCGGAATTCTCGTCACATTTTTTGTATTTAGCGTTAAAAGATTTTCTGAAGCATTTTCATTAACCTGTTCTGGAGCCTTAGCGAATTCCGCCATGTTTCCCGTGGCTTTAGTGCTTTCCATATCTGCATGGTTTGTTGCTGCTGTCCCTTCTTTTGCTGTTTCTGCCTCATCATCCTTATTGGTGCATGCCGCAAGCACCAATAACAGCACAGATAATAAGGTTACAAACATTACCTTTTTCATTACTGTAGACATTCTTTATCCCCCTTATTTCGTTTTGGAAAAATGATAAACGAAAAATATGCAGAATTTATGGATTTTTTACTTTATTAAATTAAAAAGCTCACCAGATTCGGTGAGCTTAGACTCTCGATTATCTACTTGTTCTTCCGCTATATCTATGACTATGAGGTGCCACTCCGTCCACAGTGGTCACACCGCTAAACTCATGATAATGACCGCCACCGGAAAGCGGAATAGCCGGTCCGGTCATTCCTCTAATCTGATGGATATGTCCGTCAGCAATCGCGGTAAAAATAAAGTATTGGTGTGTGTGCTGAACTCCGGTTGGAGCTGGTTCTGTTCTGCCGGCAAAGCTGTGATTATGTCCCATATCAAAGGTGGTAGCTCCTCTCATTTCATGGGCATGTGTGGGCATTTGCATTTGTCGTCCATCCCAAGATGTTATATATACATAGTGAGAATGCATCGGATCTGAATCATTCGAATGATACATGTATCCAGAAACAGGAATCTCCATGAGCAAAAACTCCTTTTGCCTTTTTCATACTGTATGTGTTCATAGCGAAAAAGGATTCAAATATTCAGAACTATACTTTTGTTTATATATATAAAGTAAATAACTTATAAAAAATCCATAGAATCTGCACATTTATATTTTAAAGTATAGGAAAGTAAGTGGATTGACCTCTCCTTGCTTTGAAAACAATTGGGCGCCTGCATGGCGTCTTTTGTTATTCCTCTTTTTCTACTGAAATATGACATGTTTCACGTGAAACACACAATTTGGAACAAATTCCACTATTCCGCACCAAATTCCCCATTTTGTATATAAATCCAAAAATCCCCATCATTCTTTCAGTTCTTTTTCAGAAATGCCGATTAAAGTGTTCCCTATAAGGAGGGATAAGGAAATGAAATCAAAAATAACAAAGTGGATGTTAGCCTTTTTCATGCTTTTCTTTATTTTTCAGACAGGAACGATCGCCAATGCGGATGATGACGATGAGGGCGTACGGTATGAACGGCACGAGCATGAAGATGAAGACCGTGAGTATGAAGAGGACGACGATGAGGGTTACTATGAAGAAAACACCACTAATTACGGGGACGGCACAATGTATGAAAGCACTCCTGTTCAAAGCACCTTTTGGAATCTGTGGACAAGAGAAATAAGCAGCACTACTTCAAATACAGAGCTTCCCTTCCAAGAAGCAAAAGAGGTCAGTATCGAACTAAACAATACAAGCGAATCGTTTTTCATGATCCCGCAAAATGGGCAGCTGCTTGTTCCTGGTGAAAAAGTGGCAAAGTTTCTCGGCGCAAAGTCCCGTTATTATCAGCAAAGCAAAATTCTTGAGCTTTCAAAGGGCACGGAAGAGCTCATTGTCCGCGCTGGGACAAATGCAGCTTATGAAAATATGGTCAAAACACCGATGCCTACGCAAAGCTTCTACTATGAAAGGTCTGTTTATCTGCCTATCTCAGTCATTTCCAATGCATTAGGCTACCGCGTGAACTGGGATGCAGCCAAATTAGCTATTATCCTACAGGAAATATGAGGTGATAAATATGAAAATGAATACAAAAGCAAAATGAATAGTTGGTATCACAGGGGCAGCCTTCTCGGCTTTCGTTCTCAGTGCATTAGATGCCCCCGCCCCAGCTGACCAAAGCACCTTGTCAGCAGAAGTCAACGACAACATGAGCGAGCGTGAAAAAGAGCTTGGGCTGCCAGGCTCATTGCTTTTGTTTGTTCTTCCGTTCTCCCCTAGTATTCGGATAATATCTTTCTTAAAATATATTTATTAAAACGGACATAAATTGATTGAATATTACAACATGCCTATGATATACATAGATAAGATTTGGAACATAGGAGGAACTACATGAATTCTTACATTCTCTTATTTGCAGCAATCATCAGCGAAGTGTTTGCCAGCTCTTTGCTAAAAGCTGCGGACGGCTTTAAAAAGCTGCTGCCCTCCATTGGTGTCGTTGTGGGCTATGGCTTAGCCTTCTATTTCCTGTCACTATCCCTTAAATCGCTGCCGCTGGGAATGGCTTATGCGATTTGGTCTGGATTAGGAACGGCACTCACTGCTGTAGTAGGTGTCACGATCTATAAGGAGAATTTTAACAGTAAAACGTTTTGGGGCTTAGCTCTTATTATCGGCGGCGTCATTCTATTAAACTTCGCAAACACTCATTCTTTTTAATCATTCGGAGGAAACAAAATGAAGGGCTATATCATGTTAAGTATTTCTATTATCAGTGAAATCTTTGCTACGACCATGCTCAAGCTGTCAGAAGGCTTTTCCGTTCTCTTCCCATCTCTTGGGGTTGCTATCGGATACGGAATATCCTTTTACTGCTTATCCATATGTCTTAAAACCGTTCCCTTAAGCTTGGCCTATGCGATATGGTCTGGAGTCGGAACAGCCTTAACCGCTCTAATAGGTGTACTGATATGGGACGATCCTTTTAACTCACTTACCTTTGCCGGTTTAGCGCTTATTATCGGCGGCATTATTTTTTTACAATCATCGAATAAGCCGGATAAAGTAAAAAATCAATCTAACGCATAAAAAAGGACCATTCGTTTATAATGGTCCTTTTCAGCTTACGCTGCCGGTTTTGTTTATCGTTTACGTCTGATTAAAAATGCTTTATCCGATTTTTCAAATCCAATTCGAGGATAATAGTCCACCGCATTAGGTGCTGCAATCAATACCAATGTAACCTCGTCACCAAGCTTTTCTTGTATCCGACGAACAAGTTCCTTGCCAATTCCGTTGTGTTGATATTCGGTATCCACAGCAAGGTCTGATAAATAACAACAATAGTTGTAATCAGTTATGGCTCTGGCAATGCCAACAAGCTGGCCATTGTTTCTCGCCGTTGCAATCATATCTGCATTCTCTACCATCCGTTGAATCCGATCTAAATCATCTACCGGCCGAATAATCCCTGACCTTTTAAATACATCTGCTACTTCTGCAGCATCAATCCTATCCTCAAATTCATAGTTAATCTGCAAATTTAGTACCTCCTTCTAGCCTTATACTCTATTAATTTCACCAAACAATTGTCACTAACCCGCTCCATTCGAACACCAATATTCCTTTAAAATGTAACAATAAATTGCGTTCCTTTTCCCGCCTCACTTTTCACTGCTATCTTCCCTCCGTGGGCATCGACGATTGTTTTCGCAATCGACAATCCGAGTCACGAGCCATCCCTCTTCCTGACCGAATCCCCCCGATAAAAACGTTCAAAAATATGCGGGAGATCCTCTGGAGGAATCCCTGAACCGGTATCTGCAACCGCCAATGTAATCTGCTGGTCCTTTTTTAACGTACAGGTAATGGTGCCTTCCTTCGTGTAGCGAACTGCATTTTCCAGCAAAATATAGAGCTGCTGCTGAATCCGCACCCTATCGCCTTTCATCATAACATGATCCTGAATGTCCTACTGCAAGGATAAATGAGCAGGTACCGTTCTTGCAAAGCTGGTTAACCATGTATCTAAGAGACTCGAGAAATCATATTCTTCGAGATCCAATTCCATATTTCCCTGATCACTTCTTGCCAAAAATAATAGATCATTTAGCAGCTTATTCATCATTTCTGCCTCACTTTTGGCATCCTCAAGCACTTCTTTGCCAAACGAGCTTAAATTCTCTTCTCCAGATAGGACATCAAGCGAACTGTAAAAGATACTTAACGGTGTCCTTAATTCATGTGAGGCATCTGATACAAACTTTCGCTGCGTTTGAAAGGATTTCTGAATCGGATTCATCGCCTGTCCGGCAAAAAAATGACCAACCCAGGCAAACAAAACGCTGAAAATGACTGTAATGATGAGGAGAAACCAGACAATATTTTGGATGACATGCATTTCATTGGTTATGTCCATGCCAATAATGACTGTCCCAATATTCTCTAAAGGATAGCTTTTTACTAATAAATGAGATTTCTCCCATTGAATTTCTTCTGTTTCATAAGTTTTTTCGATATCTGATAGATAAGAAAACAACCCTCTGACTGTTTCTTCTCCAGTTATTAATTGCTGATTCTTATCGATCACATAATAGAAAAACTTTTTTCCTCCTCGTATTCCAGATGTCCATTTTCTCCCTCGAAAGAGTCCTCATAGAATTCATGCTGCTCATTTTCAAAAAACTGGTCTAGTTCATTGATTTCTTCCTTTTTGATGGCTCCTGAGATGAATCCATATAAGACAAGAATAAATATAATCAATATCACTAATAGTGAGCCTGCAAATAGAATGGTGAGTCTTGCCTTGACGGTATTAAACATGACCTTCCCTCAATGTATACCCGACTCCACGAACATTTTTAATAATCGAAGGTTTTCCAGGCAGGTTGACCTTTTTCCGAACAAGCTTCACAAGGGCATCAAGGGCATTCTCTGTTACCTCGACATCAAAACCCCAGATTCTTTCAAGTAGGACTTCCCTTGTCAGCGTTTGATGTTTATTCCGCAGCAGCAGCTCCAATAGCCCATACTCTTTCTTGGAAAGTTCGATGACTTGTCCGTTTCGCTCAACAATATGTGTATTCAGATGTAACTGCAGCCCATTACAGGAGAGGATCTCTTCAATGGCTATTCAATCCTTCTCGACAGCGCCCGTAACCGTGCGGCCAATTCCTCGAATTTAAATGGCTTGACGAGATAATCATCTGCACCAGAGTCAAGCCCGGCAACAACATCCTCAATGGCATCCTTTGCCGTCAAGAATAAGATACAGCCTTTATAGCCATTCTTTCTTAATCGGCTGTATACTTCAACCCCGCTTAAGCCCGGCATCATCCAATCAAGAATCACCACATCATAGTCTGTCAATGAAGCATATTCATAAGCCGACCGGCCATCCTTCACCCACTCCACCCGGTTAAATTCCTTCTGAAGCAAATGATGGATTAACTTCCCTAAGCTTTCGTCATCCTCAGCAAATAAAATATCCATAAACCCTTGCACATCCCTTACCAAAATGGCGCTATTTTACATTTAGAATAACAAAGAAAACTGAAAATTGGGTGAAAGTTTTGAAATGGTTTGTGAATATTTTAAATAGAATAGACTGCATCCTTTAGAAAACAATAAGAGCATCATCAAACTGTGGGAGCTGTCTCATGATTCAAGCCAGAACGGAGCAGGAATGGGTATCAGAGTATGTAAAAGGTAAGAAACATCCGCTACCTGTTGTATTAGGTACAAGAGGAACTTGGACGGGAAACGGAAAACCGATGATTATCTTAATTGGTTTTACAATAGAAGATGTTTTGGTATTAGGGGATATTTACGGGGCGTCACATCACCCTGTTAGGGAAATGAAAAAGAAGCAAATAACGTACTATGCAATCAATATTATTGATAGAAAAAAGGTAAAGGAAATTATCGAGGAATGGAGAGGACCCTAAGGCTTAACAGGATGTAAAAAGCGGTACCCTTTTCAATAAGAGTACCGCTCTTTCATTACTAACTAGGCAAACATTAATTCTTTTTATTTTTTTACAACCCCTGACTCAATGGCTGCTTTGGAAACAGCTTGGGCTACACTTTCAACAACGCGTTTATCTAATGCACTTGGAATCACATAATCGCTTGTTAATTCATTAGGCGATATAATATTTGCAATCGCATAGGCTGCGGCAATCTTCATTTCCTCCGTAATATCTGTTGCACGAATATCTAATGCGCCACGGAAAATCCCTGGGAAGGCTAACACATTATTAACCTGATTTGGAAAATCAGAGCGCCCTGTTCCTACTACTGCCGCTCCGGCCGCTAAAGCTTCGTCAGGGAGAATTTCTGGCGTCGGGTTCGCCATGGCAAACACTATTGGCTCGTTATTCATCGTTCTAACCATATCCCCTGTTAAAACGCCAGGGCCCGACACACCAATAAATACATCTGCATCTAAAACAGCATCTTTAAGGGTCCCTCTTGCCTTTCGATGATTCGTGGCTTCAGCGATAAGTGCCTGACAAGGGTTCATCCATTCCTCACCAGTACAAAGAATTCCGGCCCGATCAACAAGTGTTATATCCCTCATCCCTGCTGTTATAAGCAATTTCGCAATCGCAATTCCAGCGGATCCCGCACCATTAATCACCACTTTCACATGACTCATGTTCTTTCTAACCAAACGTAAAGCATTGATGACTGCTGCTAAAATAACAATTGCTGTTCCATGCTGATCATCATGAAATACCGGTATGTTTAACTCCTGCTTCAAACGTTCCTCAATTTCAAAACAGCGAGGTGCAGCAATATCCTCCAAATTAATGCCTCCAAAGGTAGGCTCCAACGCTTTAATAATATTGATGATTTCATCTGTATCTTTTGTAGCAAGACAAAGCGGTACGGCATCAATACCTGCAAACTGTTTAAATAATAAAGCTTTCCCTTCCATTACGGGCATGGCTGCCTCAGGACCAATATCACCAAGACCTAATACGGCTGTTCCATCTGTTACAACAGCAACCAAATTTCCACGTCCGGTTTGTTCGTAGGATGCTTCCTTATCCTGTGCAATGGCCAAGCAAGGAGCGGCAACACCTGGTGTATAAGCAAGACTCAAGTCATGAGCCGAATTTATCGTTACCTTACTAACAATCTCAATTTTACCCGCTAATTTTTTATGCAGCTGTATAGCCTGCTCTTTTATTTCTCTTTCGTTCATTACTCTTCCCTCTCCTTTTATGTGAACACCCTTTGTCCATATTTGTGTTTAATGGGTTTCTAGTTGATTTTTACAATTCACTTAACTTAACTTAACGCTTTCATTAATAACGTTGCTAAAATAACCGTTGAAGCACCGCCAAGTCTTGTTGAAACCTGTGCAAATGGCATTAAGGACATCCGATTGGATGCTGAAAGAATTGCAACATCCCCCGTACCACCTAAACCGCTGTGACAGCCGGTTACAATCGCAGCATCAACAGGGTACATTTTCATAAACTTGCCGACAACATAGCCAGTACCTATCATTGCTAAAACAACAGATATACAAATCACAATATAAGCAGGAGTTACTAGTTTTACTACGTCTTCAAGTGGAATATAAAGAAGTCCTAGTCCAACCATTAAAGGCCAAGTCAAGCTGCCTGATATAAATTTATATAAATGGAAAGCACCTTGTTCCATCTTCGGAGGCATAATTTTTATGCACTTAACAAGTGTGGCCGCTACGATCATTAAGACAGGACCTGGAATTCCGAGAATCTTATGGGCCAAACTGCCTAAAATAAAGAAAACGCATGCTATTAAAATACCCGCACCCATTAATTGAAAATTAACTGGTTTATTAATTGTTGTATCTTCTGAAATGCCATCTCCACCTTCTGCTTTAACGAGTACACCATTCCCAGAAAGCTCTGGTTTCTTTTCACCTAATCGCATTAAAAGACCAGCACAGACAACCGCTGCAATATTTCCGATAACCGCTGCTGGAATCATCTGAGCTACAAAGGATTCCGCAGAATCTCCTAAAATCGAAGAGTATGCCAAGGATAGAGGTAAAATCCCTTCTCCAATTCCCCCGCCAATAATTGGAACAATAATATAAAAGAAAGTATGCTTCATTTCGTAGCCGAATAAGGATCCAACCAGCATTCCAACGACTACAGAAGCGAGCGTTCCCAAAATTAGAGGAACAAACATTTTCGCAAATCCTTGAATCAATACCTTTCGGTTCATGCCTAAAATACTTCCTGCTACTAAACATGCTATATAAAAATAGAGAAAATTGGATGTTTTCATTAATGTATGTGCTGCATCCATTGAAGCTGGGTTCATAATATTAAAGAAAACTAATGTGGAAGGGACCAGTAAAGCCAGGATAGCCGGTCCGCCGATATCTTTTAAAATAGGAATCTTTAAACCAAGATCACCTAGCAGCATCCCCATAATCATAATGACTGCAAAACCGCCAATCATATCATTTGGCAGTGAATTCGTGTATGATGCTCCAAGAATAATAGCTGCCAGGACTAAATAAACTGGTAAAGGCATAACCCCAACTTTGATACTGCTAAACTTTGACAAAAGACTTTTGTTTTCTTCACTTCGCTCTACCCTAGGAAGCGTTTGCAACCTTCGTGCCGGTTCCATAGTAAATCCCCCTAATCCCTAATAGTTGATAGACCAATCATATTAGGTATCAGAAGTTTCTAATAGTTTATGTAATTAATGTAAGTGTTTTAATAACCATAAAAAAGTAAGCAGCCACATGGGCTGCTTACAAAAATTTCTTTATCAAATGTTCTTCCGATTTATTAATTTCATACTGGTAGACTGGTCTCCCCACGGTACCGTAGATAATCCGTTCCCGCAGTACCCCAATATCCGTCAAAAACTTTAAGTATTTTCGGACGGAGACACGAGAAATCCCTACCACTTTAACAATGTCCTCCGTTGAAAATTGTTCTTCCTTCAACGTGCTGATTGCTTCCCAAACTTGTTCCAATGTATTATTGGTCAAACCCTTTGGAAGATCCTCCGTAACTTCCATTTCTTTCATATTAAAAAATTGCTGATCCAGCTCTTTTTGGTTAACTACCCGCTGGTCCTGAATAAACCTTGCTTTTTCCTTATAGGCAGTCAAGGTTTTATTTAAACGTTCAAATTCAAACGGCTTAATTAAATAATCAACGACTCCGTATCTAATTGCTTTTTGTATCCTCTCAATATCTGACGCTGCGGAAATCATAATGACATCTATATCCATTTCATTTTCTCGTAAGTAAATTAACAGCTCTAATCCATTCTTTCCAGGCATAAAAATGTCCAACAAAATCAAATCGACCGGCTGTTTTTCAATCACATCTATTGCCGCATCAACAGTAGAGGAAACGGCAACTAACTGGAATCCTTTTATTTCTCCAATGTAGCGTTTATTAAATTCCGCAACCATTGGGTCATCTTCTACAATCATTGTTCGAATCATTCTTCCTCCCCCTTAGCTGTAATATGGGATATATACGATAAACTCAGTACCTTGACCGGGTTTAGAGGAAATAATAAATTCACCCTCTAATTTATTTATCGATTGAGTTACTAAATGCAAGCCAAAACCTCTATTTTGTCCTTTTGTCGAATAGCCTTTTTGCAAGACTTTATTTTGCTCATCCTCTGTCATCCCTGTCCCTGTGTCCGAAACCTCTATTGTTAAAATATCGTCAGCGTATTCCAAAACAACTTCGACTCTTTTGATCGGACAATCAATTACAGCATCTATCGCATTATCAATTAGGTTCCCTACGATTGTAATTAAATCATGAACCATTTCATTATCCTGCGGTTTAGGAACAGGACTTTCGCTTGATATATGCAGCTCCACACCTGCTTCCCTTGCATAGCTTAACTTTCCAATTAGAAAACCTGCAAAAACTGGGTCCCGCATCATTCGAGACACAAAATTAATTTCATTGCTGCGATGATCGACCGTTTCACTGATATATTCAGACAGCTGATCATAATTCTTCATATGTACCATTCCAAGAATAACATGGAGCTTATTCATAAATTCATGCGCCTGGGCTCGTAGTGCATCTGCATAAAGCTGTACGCCCGTCAGCTGCTCCGCTAAAAGACGCATTTCCGTTTTGTCACGAAAAGTAGAAATGGCACCAACTGTTTTATTATTAAGGACAATAGGGACACGATTGACCAATAAATTAACTCCATTGATTTCCTGCTCCTCATCTAGTTCTGCTTCACCTGTTCTGATCACATTGGTCATACGGGATGTTGACATATAGGTATTAACATCTTTTCCAATCGGCTGATCATCAAGCCCAGCCTTTTTAAAGATTGATGAGGCGGATTTATTGACTAGCGTAATACGGGAATCCTGATCAGTGGCGATAATCCCTTCACGTACAGAGTTCAACATAGCACTTCGTTCTTCCACTAATCTTGCAATTTGAATTGGTTCTAATCCAAGCAATATTTTCTTTATGTACCTTGCTAAAACAATAGCCCCGATAATTCCAATGAATAACCCAAGACCAATCCCTAATAAGATTCCCTTACGGCTTTTATCAACAGCTTTTTCTACATCTTCAAGCGTAATCCCAACCGCTACGGCACCGATCTGTTTCCCATCATCCATGACGGGTGTAAAGGACCTTAATGAATCACCTAAGGTACCTTTTGAGATAGAAACATGCTCTTTTCCCTGTAAAACAGGTCCCTCATCACCACCCCTAAAGTGTTTTCCTACTTTACTGCTGTCTGGATGAGATTTTCGTATTCCGTCCATATCCATGACCACGACAAATTCTACATTGGTTGCTGATTTAATTTTATTCGCAAATGTTTGGATGTCTGATTCATCCCTTTGACCGTTCAGCCCTTCAATGACAAGCGGACTAAGCGCAACCATGCGGGCCACATTGCCCGCTTTTTCAGATTGACTGTTCTCAACAGTATCAGCTATTAGTTGGCTGATTAGGATTTCCGTTATCAAAAGCGAAATAAATACGACAGTAAAGACAAAAAAGATGATGGTATTTTGTAAGCTTACATTTCCTCTATGCATATCTTCCTCCTAAGAGATGATGTTCAACATAATCTGGCTAAACTCTGAGCTTCTCTAAAAATGATTAATATTTGACCTATTTACTATATTAGAAAGAGGGATTTTTTTGAAGTATGAAAAAAAGCGGTAAATTTATGTTTATCCCTCAATGCCATTATTTTAAACCAGCAGCAGCTCGTCTAAATTGATAATTTCGAAGTTCCGCTGGCTGTTTTGTTTGATATAACAAAACCTCGATAGTTCCCACTGACTCGTTTCATTCCTACGTACGGGCACTATCAACCCTCGTTAGTTCCGTATCACCAGTTTCTTACCCGAATACGGGAATTATCAACCTCCAATAGTAACGAATTGCACTCTAGCTCACCAAATCCCTAAAAGCAAGGCCAGCCCCAACACAAAAAGAGGACAAACCCTACAACAGGTTCATCCCCATACCTCAACCAAGTATTCGATTATACAAACTCTTCGCCGCCGTCATATCCTTCGTCCCATGCACCAGCGCACGCCCGTCTTTAAATATAACCACCCGCCCATCCTTCATCTCCACAGATAAAAGATACGGGTTTCCCTTCACAGTATAGCCAAGTGACCCAAGCTGTCTAGCCAGCTCATCAAGCTGAATCTCACGCGGCTTTGGCGGACGGACCTGCACCGTATCCCGGCCGCACAATACCGTTGATTTCGTTTGATTTTCTGCTTCCAAAAATGGATACG
Source organism: Niallia oryzisoli (assembly GCF_036670025.1). Taxonomy (NCBI): domain Bacteria; kingdom Bacillati; phylum Bacillota; class Bacilli; order Caryophanales; family Bacillaceae; genus Niallia; species Niallia oryzisoli. The sequence continues at coordinate 6,078,974 of NZ_CP137640.1, forward strand.
TCGGACTCACGCCGCATGACAGGCATGACTCATCTTTTGCCTTCCCCACTTTAATGCTCGAATATTGATTTCGCCACAAGTCAAAGCTGACAAAAGCCGGCCGTACCGCATCCCAATCCTCAACCAGGATTTTCAATGCTTCTGCTACTTGATGGGACACCACCATCCCAACAGCAGGTGAAATAACGCCGACGGTATCGCATGTCATGCCTTGAACCGGAATCGTTTTAAGCAGGCAATTCAAGCAAGGTGTTTTCCCCGGCAAAATCGTGAAAGTCATGCCGTAGCTTCCGACAACGGCGCCGTAAATCCAAGGAATCTTAAACTTCTGCGAAATATCATTTATCGCAAGCCTCGTCTCAAAATTATCGGTTGCATCAATGATCAAATCTTTTCCGTCTGCTAACTCAGCCAACTTCTCGGGATTCGCGTCACCAATCACGGCATGTATCACAACATCGGAATTAATCTCACGCAAACGTTTTTCGGCAGCAGCTGCCTTTGGAAGCTTCAACTCCACATCCTGCTCCGTATACAGCTGCTGGCGCTGCAGATTGCTCTCTTCTACATAATCCCGATCAACAATTGTGATCTGCCCGACTCCGGCTCTCGTCAACATTTCCGCACTCCCAGAGCCAAGTGCCCCGGCCCCGATAATCAGCACATGCTTACCATGGATCTTCTCCTGGCCCTCTTTACCGATTGGGGCAAACAATGTCTGCCTGGAATAACGCTCAGACATAAGGATCAACCCCCGCTGACAGGAGGAATAAACGCAATCGTATCGCCTTCCTTGATGACCTCATCATCGCCGGCAAACTCCTCATTCACGGCGGCCATCACAGCATCTAATTTCTGTATTCCATAAGTCCCAGCTAACTCTTTCTTTAATTCAGCAATCGTTTTACCCGCTGCTTCCACTTCCACATTTTCCTGTCCAACCTCATCACGTAAATGAGCAAAAAATAGCACTTTATTCACTTAAATCAGCCTCCTCTGGTTTTCCTGTTGGATAGGCTACTGTCTCCTTTTGGTTTCCAATCCATTCCTGACCGTCTTCCCAATGTTCTTTTTTCCATATTGGAACGATTTCTTTGATTCTTTCAATTGCATAACGGTTGGCTTCATAGGCATCGGCACGATGCGGGGTCGAAACCGCAATTACGACCGCCACATCCGTAATATCGAGCTTCCCTACTCGGTGCGAAATAGCCACTTTGGCGCTAGGCCATTTTTCTTCAATTTCCTGGCCAATCTGCGCAAGCTTCCTGACCGCCATTGATTCATAGGCTTCATATATGAGATAAAGAGTCTTTTTACCATAGGTTAACTCCCGCACTGTTCCAATGAAGGTCGTAATTGCGCCTGCTTCACGCTGTACTACCTTATCAATCACAGCCTGGATGTTAATGGGCTCTTTCGCTATTTCAAAATTCATCTTTTCTACCTCCGCATTAAGTGAAAACTTCTATATAGTGAGGGTCTTACGACAAGGCAAAAGGGCGCAGCGTTCTTAGTCCGCCTGCCCAATACAATTTTAGCTAAAAAGCACAGGATCCGGATGATCCATCACCACATAGCCGCCAATCGCCAGCACGTCCTGTTTGAACTGATCGCTTTGAATAACTTCGATCAGCTTTTTCCCCTGTTCGCTTTCGAAAAATTCCTTCGTCATTAATAAGTCGTAGCTCTCATCGGAAACCGGAACAAAATCAAGCCCCATTGTTTTAGCAGCTGAATAGATACCTAAGCCGACAGCATTCTCATCCACCTTCACCTCTGCAGCCACACTTAGATGGGAGAACATTTCCCGCTGATAGCCAGTGATATTCTCTGATGATAGATCTTCCTCTTTTAACAGCATATCAAACAGGATTCTGGTTCCCGCTCCTTTTTGCCTGTTAACAAAATGAGCTTCTTTTTCGGCAATATCCTTCACCGTTTCGATCCCTAACGGATTTCCCTTCGGTACCAGCCAGCCTTGTTTTCTTTTTAAAAATGGATAAAGCACGACTTCTTGTCCCGCTAAGAAACGCTTAATATAAGGAACATTATATGTGTTTGTTTCTGGATCTAGAAGATGCGTGCCCGCAATATGGGCCTCCCCCTTCTTAATCGCCATAAGACCTGCCATGCTTCCGACATGGGAGGAAATGATTTTCGTGCTAAAATCCTGTTCCTTAAGCCGCGATGACAACAAATCAATCGTTAAATCATGGCTGCCGTTAAACACAATTGCCTGCTTAATTTCCGCCCGCGGCTTTAAGAGTTCAATTTCAACCGTTTCACCCTGCTCATAGCCTAAGGAATGAGCAGGAATTAACAGCATCCCGTCTGCCTTCACTAGTGACATCGTTACGCCAGCCGCACGCGGCAATGGGTTGGCTATATATTCTCCGTTCACATAGCCAATACTCATACGGATAAAATCCTCCGCGCCCATCGTACCGACAATTCGACGCCCCAGCTTTACCGTTAATGTTTCCCGCTTTGGCACCGGAATCTGCAGATAATCACAAATCAACGGCTGGACAAACCATTCAAGGTCTAAATAAGCCGAAACCGGATAACCCGGCAATCCGATCACAATTTTATCCTTAATCCGGCCTAAAATAACCGGCTTTCCGGGTCTAGTTGCCACGCCATGCGTAAAGACCTCGCCAAGCTCTTCGATGATATGAACCGTATAGTCCTCAGAGCCAGCCGATGAACCCGCATTAATGATCACAATATCAGATTCCTCTACCGCATCCAGCAGGGCCTGCTTAATCTCCTCCGGTCGGTCTTTGACAATTGCAGTAAGCGCAGGCTCACCGCCCCATTCGCGGATATAATTAGCCATGACAGTGCCGTTGAACTCAACCAATTTTCCCGGCGGTGTTTCACCGTTTGGAAACACAAGCTCATCACCCGTCGGAATGATGCTGACAACCGGCTTTTTCACGACCGGAACTTCAATTCGCTGCGAAGCCAAGAGAACCCCGATATCTACCGGGCGGATTTTGTGACCCTGTGGAAACAGCATTTCCTCCTGGATGATATCCTCTCCGATTGGACGGATATGCTGCCATGGAGAAGCCGGCTCAATAATTTCAACTGTCTCTTCATCGATTTCGTCCACGTGTTCAATCATGATGACCGCATTATAAGGGGCTGGAATCTCATTGCCTGTGTTTACATAAACAAAGCCTTCACCAAGCTTCAGTTGGACCGGGTTTTGTTCGTGAGCAGAAAAAGTCTCCTCCGCTTTTACGGCAATACCATCCATTGCCGATGCATGATAGTGCGGGTTGGACATTTTCGCAAATACCGGATGGGCTGTAACACGTCCTAATGCTTCCGTACTTGGTATCGTTTCTGTTACCCGCTCGGAAGTGAAACTTTTCAGCAGTTCGTATAAAGCCTCCTGCCGCGGTGTATCCTGCAAATAGATTTTTCGTTCATATTTCTTCATATGTATCACCTCACCCAAATAGTCTTACTGAAACGAGATCACCTTTTAACACGCCTTCGCTGCGTGATGGAATTTCAATCAAACCTTCACTTTTGACAAGAGTAGAGATCAAGCTTGATTTTCCGATGATTGGTTCTGCATACCATTGATTTTCTTTATAGATGAGGCGTGCCCGGATATAATCGCTGCGTCCCGGAGTGGACGGCAGGTTTTTCGTCACAATCGCCCTTGCCAGATTCTTTTCTTCTCTCACCCAGCCCTGCAGCTTATGTAAAATGGCTTTTCCGAACAAGTGGAAAATCACAATCGCCGATGCCGGATGCCCTGGCAGACCGATGATCGGTTTATCGTTTGCCGAAGCAAGAATAGTCGGTTTCCCCGGCTTAATGGAAACACCATGGACAAACACACCAGGCTCCCCAAGTGAATCAATAACTTCAACCGAATAATCCTTTGTTCCGACCGAGCTGCCTCCTGATAAAATCAAGCAGTCAACCTTCTCGAGCATTTCCCTCGCCTGTCTTTCCAGTTCCTCACGGCTGTCCTGAATAATCCCGCCGTAAATAAACTCACAGCCCCACTCGGAAACAAGGGAGCCAATCGTAATGCCATTCATATCACGAACCTGTCCAATCGCTAGTTCCTTTGTTTCAATCGGTACAATTTCATCACCGGTAGAAAGATAACCGATCACTGGCTTGCGGTAAACGGTAACCTCTGTAATTCCCTGTGAAGCCAAAGCGCCTAATTCCTGAGAACGCAGCTTCATGCCTGCGGTTAACAGCTGCTCGCCTTCTTTTAAATCTTCACCGATGGAAATCACATTTTCACCCGGTGCGACCTGGCGATACAGATTCAAAAGCCCGCTTAAATCCTCACAATGCTCGATCATGATCACGGCGTCGCTGTCTTCCGGAAGCATACCGCCGGTTGGCACATAAATAGCTTCACCGTCGGCTAAAGCTTTTTCCGGCTGTTCGCCCATTTTCACTTCACCGGCAACCGTTAAAAATCCCGGCATACTTTCAGAGGAGCCGAACGTATCCTTTGCCTTTACCGCATAGCCGTCAACAGAGGATCGGCGGAAAGCCGGCACGTTTTCTTTGACCGTGATATCCTCGGCCAATATGTAATTAAGCGCTTCATATAGCGGATTTGTTTCTTTTTCCGTTAAAGGTTTAATCATTTCCTCAATAAGAGAAAAGGTTTCCTCAACTGTTTTTACTTGAAAAAATTTCATTTAACTCTCACTACCTATCTTTTTCGACATAGTAAACGCCTTCTCATATTCATTACGGTCATTCATATTAAAAAAGTAAATCTCTTCATCCGGAAGACGGAGTGATTTTAATACATCATTCTTTACTATTTTAACATGAATACTATGTAAAAAGTGTCTAATACGCAGCTGGTTATCCTCGAGTGATTTTGTTACTGCATCCTTTACGTCTTTCCGGTAAGCCGCAAATAAAGGATGCAGCCGGCCGGAAATCTCCGGCACCGCTGCTTGATAGTCCACTAAACAGGATAATAAGTAGTTTCCTAACTCAACAGAGATAAATGGCATATCACAGGCTGTGATCAGATTATGCTCTGTTTTTGAAGCTGACAGACCGGCCTCAATCCCGGCAAGGGGCCCCATGCCCTTGTAGTGATCTTCTGTCATAGGCAGGTGCAGGAATTCATAGTCGGCAGGTGTATTGGTGACAATGAGAAGCTCATCCGCCACCTTTTCCAAACTTTCCACGATCCCTTCAATTACGGTTTTCCCATTCAGCTCTAGCAGGGCCTTATTTGTTCCCATTCTGCTTGACTGTCCCCCTGCCAGTATGATTGCCGTCGTCTTCACTTCTGTTCACCTCTTAATGCTGTTTGTCTTCCGATAATCCGTAGCCTTTTTCCTGTGCAATATAATCCAAATGAATCGTTTTTAAATCGAGGATTTCCGGAGCTGGAACCTCAAGCAGCTTTCTCGTATCAATTACTTTAGTATACCCTTTACATGATTTACATGCATAAATTTCCGCACGCTCATCTTCCTCTAGCTTTAACACCATCACTTCACCCTGCGCATCTGAGCCGCAATGGGCGCAGGCAATTTTCTTCTGCTCCCATGTTGAATGACAGCGCGGGCAGATCAGTTCTTTTTTTCCATTTTTGTTGATTAGTGCCATACGGGCCGGTTCACCGCAGCAAGGACAACCTCCTGTATGACCCTGCTTTGGAAGTTCATCCTGAAGCTCAATGCTTGCTTTGTGTAAATAAGGACGGACTGCATGTTCAGCAGCAAAAACCGGCAGCCACTCAGGCACACTGTTTTTCTCAGCCCAGTCGGCAAAATAATACGTATTAACAATCACTGCTTCCTGAAACCATTTTGCCAATGTTTCACCGTCTAACTTCGCTTCGATTTTTACTAAATCCTCGCCTAACTCTGGTTTATTTTCCTTTACCGCTTTAAAAAGGTCCTGTAGAAAGGAATGATAATCTTTTTCATTAAACTGCAAATCAACTTGCGGTAGAAGCGGAAACTGCTTCCCATCTATTTTCTCTTTTATCACAACCGTTTGTTGTGATAAAGCTCTCACCCATTGTTCATATAAGGCTGAAATCTCCTCTTGCAGCTTCATGTATACCGGACTGATTATTTCTGTTTTCATCTATATTTGCACCTCGTGTTATTTTTTAGGAAGAACAAAAGAGGCTGACTCATTAAGCTGTCTGACTCCCACACGTTGAATATATCTAGAGCCTTTAGATAGCATTGAATCCTAGATATTGTATTGTGTGGGGTCTGACTTACTTCCTGCCTCGAGTCAGCCTCTCTTTCTTTATAAAATTACTTCATTTTCTTTTCTAAGTTAACTAGATCCCTTTTTATGGCTAACTCCAGCGCCTAGGAGCTCGAGGTCTTAAGCCAAGCAGCTGATGGGAAGAAAGGTCACTTCCCCTCAGCTGCTCGGCTTAAGCTTGTCGCTCCTGGGCAAGGAGCTTCCGTTTTTCTTATTATGCACCTTTAGGATGATTATCTTTATTTTCTGCCTCTAGTTTCTTTTCTTCTTCTACGACATCATCATACCAATTTGTGTGGTGATGCTTCGCATAGTCTTCGGAAACCCAGCCTGTTGTCATTCCTTCTAATGATGCTTTAGATGAAGGGTTGGCACTGGATAAATAGATGTGCCCAACTACCACCATCAGGGATAAACCTAATGCGATATTATGCATTGGATAGGACCAATCAATGACCCATCCAGGGAAATACCCTGGAAACCACATGACGATTCCTGAAGCAACGAACATAAAGAAAGTTGCAATCTGCATTAAAGAATTTAATTTCTCACCGCCGCTGATGAAATCCTGTGGCGGGTTTTTCGTTTTAAAACCAAACATATCAAATGGGAAGTTCATTAAATATTTAATATCATGTTTGCCCCATTTAAAGGCACTTTTTAACCATAAAGCCATGCTCTTTCTGTCGAAAATAAGCATGTAGATTGGCATGATGATAAAGATCACGGCAGCCACTCGATGGATGATACGTGCCGTTGCCGGTCCGCCAAATAATACATACAGCCAATCAAAAAACTCAGTGTACATCGCTAACCCAGATAAATAGAGGGTAAAGTAGGCTAATGCATAACCCCAGTGAAAGATTTGAAAGTGAATGGTAAAGCGTTTAACCTTGCCGTCCTTTATTTTTCTTTTTTCCTTGTTCTTCATTAGATTTATAATTTGCATCAAATTATCCTTCATGGTGGTCTTCACCTTCCTTTCCTCTATTCTTCAGTTTCAATGCACCCTGTACCGCTAAGGCACTAAGAACACCAAAGGTTGTGGCACCGACTGCCAGCTTTCCTATTGGCTGTGCCCAATCCTTCCAGATAACCTGTGACAGCTTTGCCTGCGGGTCCTCTGGAAGTCCGTATACTGATGGCTTTTCCGCTAACAGATAAACGGTTGTCGTTCCATCAATTCCTTGCGGGTTATAAATATTTGCATTTGGATAACGTTCTTTTACTTTTGCTAAACGATTTTTAGCATCGCGAAGCACATCTTCTTTTCTGCCAAATACGAGACAGTCTGTATGGCAGGCTGTGACACAGGCTGGCTGAAGACCGTTTTCCAGACGGCCTGTACAAAGATCACATTTCTGGGCTAAGCGGTATTCCTTGCCCTTCTTGTCCTTGTATGCAGCCAGCTGGATGACATCAAAGTAACAGCCCTGTACACAATAGCCGCAGCCGACACATTTATCATGGTCAATCACAACTGAGCCAAACTTCGTCGTGCTGATAGCATTTTCAGGACATGCCTTCTCACAGCCTGCAATATTACAGTGCAGGCAGGCCGCGTGACGGAACAGCCAGTCAAAGCTGCCGTCACTTCTTTCATGCTCCTCATAGGTAATGACATTCCATGTATTTGCTGTTAGTCCTGCATGCGACTGAATGCTTCCATGAAATTCCTCCGGCTCAGCAGGGAGGTCATTCCAGTTTTTACAGGCAACCATACAAGCCCGGCAGCCATCACATTTTGTTACGTCAACGAACTTTACATAATCGGTCATTACTTCGCCCTCCTTACATCGCAAAGGAACGCTTTATATTCAGGAATAAATGAGTTGGCATCCCCGATATGTGGAGTGATCCGGTTTGCAGAAGCACCTGTTGCAATTCCTTTATAACCAAATTGCCATGGCATACCGATATGGTGAACCGTTTTTCCTTTTAATTTATATGGCTTAAATCGCTTTGTAACCATTGCATAGGCTTCAATTTCACCACGAGCGGAAGAAACCAGCACTTTATCTTTATTTTTAATGTCCTTTTCCTTCGCCAATTCCTCACTAATTTCAATAAACATATGCGGAACAAGCTCTGCAAGCCAAGGGACATTACGGGTCATGGAACCTGATTGCCAATGCTCAGATACACGATAGGTTGTAGCAATAATTGGGAATTTCTCAAACTCACCTTTTGTCTCTAATTTCTTTTCACCAAATTGAACAGCTGGGTTGAATTGGGTTTTAGATATTTGGTTTTCTAATGGGTATTCCCATGGCTCATAGTGTTCGGGGAATGGGCCTTCATTCATTTTCGCTGAGAATAAATCCCCCTTACCTGTCTCCTGCATGATAAAAGGATCAATAAATGTTGGATCATCCGGACCTTTTGTAACAGCAAAGTCTGGTACGTCGTAGCCGGTCCATTTTCCTTGCAAGGCATCCCATTGAATGCCGACACGATGTGAATTCCATGCCTTACCATTTAGGTCCGCACTTGCACGATTATAAAGAATCCGTCTATTCATTGGCCATGCATACGACCAATTTAAGAAGTTACTCATCCCTTCATTTCGATTATCACGGCGTTTTGACAGGTTTCCTGAATCAGGATAGAAACCGCAGTAAATCCAGTTACCACAGGCAGTAGAACCGTCATCCTTTAAGTTTCCGAAACCATTAATCTGTTGTTTCGTCGTTGTATCATAGCCGTTAATTTCACGGCAAACTAAATCAATATCCGGGTGGTGTCCAGGTCCATAATTCCAAGTTAAAGCCTGAAGCGGAGCATCGGCCGGTTTCGTACTGTTTGCATATGCCTCTTTCAAACGAAGGGCAAGTTCATGTGTAATTTCCAAGTCTGCCTTTGAATGTCCCTTAGGCGGAAGCGCCTGCCAGCGATACTGCATCCAGCGGCCTGAGTTTGTAACGGAACCTTCTTTTTCAAAGGAAGAGCAGGCAGGAAGGAAAAATACTTCTGTTTGGATGGATGCTGGGTCAGAACCTGCTTCTTTTTGCCAAAATGCAGATGTTTCTGTTTCCATCAAGTCAATCGCTACCATCCATTTTAGGTTTCCTAATGATTTTTGTGATTGACCGGAGTTTGGTCCGCCCACAACTGGGTTTGAGCCATATAAGATTAAGCCTTCAAGCTCCTTGTTGAACATGGCGTCAAATAATCTTAAATAAGAATAGTTTTTGCCAGAAGCAATCTTTGGCATAAAGTGATAACCAAATTCGTTTTCCGCCGTTGCATTTTCTCCATAAAAGGATTTCAACATGCTTGTGTAAAACTTTGGATTGTTTGTTTTATAACCGGACTTTGGCGTAATGCGATCCAGGAACGCTTGGTATGTTGTGTCATTTGATGTTGGTACGTCCATATATCCTGGAACATTGTGATAAAGGAGACCAAAGTCTGTTGAACCTTGAACATTTGATTCACCGCGCAGTGCATTCACACCGCCGCCGGAAATACCGATATTACCAAGTAATAATTGAAGAATGGCATAGATACGAATGTTTTGCGAACCAACTGTATGCTGTGTTCCACCCATTGCATAAAGGATGGTACCAGCTTTACCTACTTCACCTGAAGCACCATAAATTTCACAAACCTTTAAATACGTATCTTTATCTGTACCTGTAATTCCAACAACAGTGTCCACATCATAGCGTGAATAATGCTGTTTTAACAGTTGGAATACACATCGTGGATCCTGTAAAGTTGGATCTTTTAAGGCATTTCCTTCTTCATCCAATTTATAAGCCCATTTTGTCTTATCATATTTTCTTGTTTTTTCATCGTAACCGCTGAACATTCCATCTCCAAATGAGTAGCTGTCATCAACAATCAAGGCAGCATTTGTATAGTTTGCAACGTATTCTTGAGGATAAAGATTGTTCTCAAGGATATAGTTAATCATCCCCCCAACAAACGGAATATCTGAACCTGAACGAAGTTGTCCATAGATATCTGACATTTGCGCTGTTCTTGTATAACGCGGGTCAATGGTAATTAATTTTGCCCCGTTTTGCTGTGCTTTTGAGATCCATCTAAAGCTAATTGGATGGTTCTCTGCTGGGTTTGAACCTAGAACTAATAAAACGTCTGCATATTGAAGGTCGTTCCAATGATTTGTCATCGCTCCACGACCGAACGAAGGTGCCAGACCGGCAACCGTTGAACTGTGTCATATTCGGGCCTGGTGCTCAATAAAGGATAAGCCTAAACCAGCACGGAATAATTTATGATTTAAATGGCATTCCTCATTATCAAGAGCTGCTCCGCCAAGATATGCGATATTGTCTAAACGATTAACAACCACACCGTTTTCTTGGTGAATCATGCCTTTGTCACGTGTCTCTTTGATATTTTTAACAATTTTCTCGTACGCAAATTCCCAGTCTACTTCTTGCCATTTATCGCTTCCTGGTGCACGATACAATGGTGTTGTTACCCGCTTTTCAGTAGTATATAACTGGCGAATGGTTGTCCCTTTACTGCATAAGGTACCCTCATTGATTGGATGATCCGGGTCACCTTCTGTGTAAAAAACATCATTTTCACTTGCATAAACAAGTATCCCGCAGCCAACGGAACAATAAGGACAAATCGTTGGCGTTGGTGTTAATTGGGCAGTTTTAAACTTGCCTGATGCTGCTTTTGCGCGGTTTTCATCAAAACCAAGCTCTACAACTGCCAATGTTGCTGCCATGGCACCAGATATTTTCAGAAACTGCCTTCTGGTTACTTCCATGTTTCTTTTCCCCCTAACTTGATGTAGCTCTTTAGTAGTTTTCAATAACCCTTTATGATTTGCGACTAACCATCAGTGGAAAACTAATGAAGTATTCTTTATGGTAGAACCCTTAGATTAGGTTGAGTTCCCGCTTGTTCTGTAACATCATCAATGACCCTGCCTGTTGATGTATAGACGATAGCCATTTTTCCTCGTAAATATCCTACCAGCTCAATATTTAAATACCTTGCCAGTTGGACCGCCTGCTTTGTTGCTGCCGTTCTTGAACCAATTATCGAAAAACCAAATTTAGCTGCCTTTGAAAGCATTTCATAGGAAACCCTTCCCGTTGTCAGCAGGATTAAATTCTTTGGATTTAAGCCCTGTCTTACAGCGTGGCCGATGACTTTGTCCACCGCATTATGACGGCCAATATCCTCCCTAACCGTCATTTCTCCCGCTTCATTGACAATACAGGCACCATGCATGCCGCCTGTTTCTAAATATAAAGGTGAGTTTTTCGCGAACTCTGCCCGCCTTTTTAGTAAATCACTCAGCCTATATGATTTTTTGCTTTTCACCTTAGTGAAGGTTTTGACATCTGTCATTGAAAAGAAGGTAACCCCTCTTCCACAGCCGGCCGTATAATGCTTTTTCTTCGAAAGCATTTTTTCAGCATCGATATCATTCCCTAAGACAACACGAATGGCCCCAAAGTCGGGTTCGACTTTAAGCGACACTATATCATTCTTATGTTCAATCAGCCCCTCAGAAAACAAGTAGCCATAGGCCCAGTCCTCTAAATCCTGATGAGTCAATTGAAACACTGCCACCTCATATCCATTCACGACAAGTGTAATGGGATATTCCTCTGGACAACTCTTTTTGTGCATATCCTTCACCTCTTTCATTTTTAAAAATGAAATGGTCAGCCTAGCTAACAGTATTTTTATGAACAAAGCACTGCTATTAAGGGTTCCTTTAGTTTCGGAGATTCAATATGAAACTGTATTGTTACAGTATGAAAATGCCTTACTAGAATCCCATACCACTATCGTAATCCCAATTTTCTGCCCGGACAGTAACATTTATCACCGAAAAAAAGGTAAATGTGACTTTCATGTGAACATCACATCGTTTAACTGAAGAAACCTCACAGATAATACAGAAGATAAAAGGCGTGGAAATGATTGTCCAAGGCCATTTTATTGTTATAATGAAATAGGTAAAATTCTTCGCTGGAGGAAATCAGATAAATAGTGGCGATTTGTCGAAAATATGATTGAGTAGCACTGGTCGTTTAGAAACAAAAGAATTAGCAAAACAATAGCATGTTATAGGTGTCTTGATTCCTCAAGCAGTGGGGCTTGACACCTTTCTTGCGCAAATCTTTTGTAAGCCTTTTCGGAATGATTTGATAATAAAGGAGCGAGTATCATGGCAGAAACATTCAAGGCATTAATCGTTGATAAAAAAGAAGAGGATTTTCGTGTATCGATTGAAGAGCTAACGTTACAGGACTTGCCTGAAGCTGACGTACTCATCAAAGTGGCCTATTCCAGCATTAACTATAAAGATGGATTAGCATCAACGCCAGATGGGAAAATTGTCCGCTCCTATCCATTTGTACCTGGGATTGATTTAGCAGGTACAGTGGTTTCATCGTCTGACCCCCGCTTTAAAGAGGGAGATGAAGTAATTGCGACAAGCTATGAGATCGGTGTTTCTCATTTTGGCGGCTATAGCGAATATGCCCGCATTCCAGGCGACTGGATCGTCCCGCTTCCAGACGGGCTGACAATGAAGGAGGCAATGGTTTATGGAACAGCCGGTTTGACTGCAGCCCTTTCTATCCAAAGGCTTGAGGATAACGGCGTAACCCCTGATAAAGGAAAGGTCCTTGTCACAGGTGCAACCGGCGGCGTTGGCAGCTTAGCCGTTTCGATGCTTGCTAAGCTTGGCTATGAGGTTGTTGCCAGCACTGGCAAGGAATCCGAGCATGAATTCCTACGCGAGCTAGGCGCTTCTGAAATTATTTCTCGTGAAGATGTACATAACGGTAAAATTAAAGCATTAGATAAGCAGCTGTGGGCAGGTGCTGTTGACCCTGTCGGCGGTGAAACATTGGCTGCTATTTTAAGTAAGATCACGTATGGCGGCTCTGCAGCTGTCAGTGGATTAACCGGGGGCGGACCGGTTCCAACATCCGTCTTTCCGTTTATTCTCCGCGGCGTGAACCTTCTGGGTATTGACTCTGTATACTGCCCAATGGAAATCCGGAAAAAAGTCTGGAATCGTATGGCAGCTGAATTAAAACCCGATAATCTCTTACATTCCATTCAAAAGGAAATTACGCTTGAAGAGCTTCCAGAGAATTTACCTATTCTGTTAAAAGCGCAGGCACGTGGACGTATTTTGGTTAAAATTTCGTAGTCAATTTAGAGAGAAGGTCCTTCATCTGGGTGATGAGGGACTTTTTCCCTCCCGCACCATGTTACAAATTCAAGCGAAATTTTCGCTTTTCGAACACTTTTTTAGTAAGATAAAAATATCATTTTTTCATGAACCATTAGGAAAAGGAAAGGAGGCTGAAAAGATGGAACCGGTTATTGCAGAAACTGTCCAAAAAGAAATTGACAGGTTTGCCAACCAGGATGTGTACCTTCATCTTGAAACGACCGCTGGTGCTTATGCCTCACATTTTAACGAGAAAGTTTTCTCTTCTGGAGCTTATATTCGCAATGCACTCGTTCAATATGAAAGAGGGAAAATTGCAGGAACTGGCCCTTCTTACCGGGTTGGCTTAAAAATGCAGATTGGCTGGATTTATGCTGAGGGTATTACGCATTTTGAAGTGGATTCAGCTGGAAGATTGCTATTAGCAGGCCATGACTATCAAGGAAAACTAGCCGTCTGCCTTGAAATAAGTCCAAAACCTTTTGAATAAATAACTGCAAACCATATAGCCGTAATCGCGCACGACTGATGTAAACAACCTGAACGGAGCTAAAAAACAATAGTAAGGAGCAAGATTGAATGGATAAAATGGAAAAAGAACAGCATATCTTAGTTGTTCTTCCCCACCCTGACGACGAAGCATTCGGCGCATCTGGAACCATTGCCGCTCATGTTGCAAACGGGACCCCTGTCACCTATGCTTGTTTAACACTCGGTGAAATGGGCCGAAATCTGGGAGATCCGCCATTTGCTACTCGAGAGTCATTGCCGTTAATCCGGAAAAAAGAATTGCAGAATGCTGCCAATGTACTAGGAATTAAGGATTTAAGAATGCTTGGCTACCGCGACAAAACCGTTGAATTTGAAGACGAGGAAAAGCTGATTCATGACATCAAATCCATCATTGAAGAGGTACACCCAACGCTGGTTATCAGCTTTTATCCGGGCTATGCCGTTCACCCTGATCACGATGCAACTGGTGCCGCTGTTGTCCAAACTCTTGAACGAATACCGGAAAACAAACGGCCGAAGCTGCATTGCCTTGCCTTTTCCCATGGCTGTGAAGAGGAAATTGGACAGGCTGATATCGTATATGATGTGAGCAAGGTGGCAGAGACGAAAATGGATGCGATTTTATCACACGCCTCACAAGCTCAATTAATGGTAGCAAATATGAAGGAAAGATATAAACAAGGGGACCTCGAAGTATTAGCTAGAATTAATACAGAGCGCTTCTGGACCTATAAATTTTAATCAAAAAGGGGTCGTCTCATGAGACAACCCCTTTTTTTATATAAATATAGTTTACATAGGCTTTTCTGAAAAAGTAAATCAGCTTTCAAAGCCCAATCGCAAATGCTGCTTCAATTGTTTAATTTCCGGTTTAATCGGTGCCAATGTAATCGATGATAAAAAATTTACTGAGCTTTCAATCGCCAGTTTATCATGCTGTTTTCCTACTAATGTCTCGAGTCGATCCAAGATTTCAAAGCTTTTCATGATCTTACTATTACGGACAGGCATTTTCTCAAGTTTCACTCTAATCGTATTTAACAATTTGCCTACTGCTTCTGTTTCATTTTTTTTCATCATGGACCGTTCTCCTTCCCAAATCATGAAAGTTAATGGTGATTTTGAAAAAATATTAATGATAATTTACATTATACAAGGTGGCATCATAATTTTCTAATTAAAAGTCTCCGTGTGTACAAATTACCACTGCTGTCTTTTTACTTCCTTTTCAGCCAATGAAAAAACACTGTTATGATTATTAAAAATAGCAGATATCCCAATGAAGTATAAAGATGCTTCCAATCATCACCATGCTGAAAAAGACCAAGTACCTCAGCGAATTTTTCAAAAACGGCCATCAATAGGCTTACTAAAAGAATCACCGTTATTCTCCCCCATTTAGTTAAACGAGAAAGAAAATATAATAATAGTATGATAGAAACCGGCAATCCTACTATTGTAAAGCCAATATTGATCGTAAAAATCTCCGGCAGTGGACGTTTGGGGAACTCATACAATCCTTTTCCGACAAAATAAAGATCCAAATAGGTTCCGATTAAAGAGGCAAAAATCCCAGTGACTATGTAATCCTTTTTAGAACTTGATTGCCTTTTTGGCAAGGGCAGCAATTTCAAGCCGTTCAAGTGTTTTACAATACTCATCCTTTATCTCCCCATCTATCATATCAATATCATCCTCCAAATAACTTGCTGCCCGAACATCATGAAACCAATCGCCGGGTTCGGCCTCAGGCTGGCTGACATTCTTCCAGGCATTTTCAAGCTTTGGACTGTAAAATCTGCTTGCCCCTTTTCTCAGCTTACAGCCCTTTAGGCGAAGGGGGTATGCAAGTCCAGGGGCTCCCTCCTTCACATAATGAAAAAGCTGCGGCCAATAATCTTTTCTGGAGCCTGTATGTGGATGACTTCTCGCCCAGTCCAGCGCTTGTCTATGAAAATCCTTATTTTTAAAAAGAACCGCATACAGCCTTTTCCCTAATAAAATCCTTTCATGAAGGGATTCAAATTGGTGGAGTGTCTGACCTTTAAGGCCTCTGTTCTCATATGGAAAAAGAATATGGTTAAAGGAGAGCACATCCTGAAGAAAGAATTCAAACTTCCGCAGCACTTCCTTTTGATAGACAGGATGCTGAACCACCCTTTTTTCCAAATAGCTTTGTTCATTTATAACAAGAGCAATGCAGTGAATATACCGGTCTTTGTTTTCCCAAAAGTGGTTCCAAACCGTTTCCATAAAAGTTGAGACGTGTAAATGAGGGAGCAAGTAAAACAGCCGTTTGCCTCTCCTCAGACCTTCCTGATAAAGAAGAAATTGCGGATACACATCCTGAAAAATCAGCCAATTGCCCCGCTCTAAGAAGGAAAAAAGCGACGTTCTCTCTTTCTTTGAAAGGAGCCTTGTCAAGAGCTCCCCCTGCAAATCGGTCATATTGTACCCGCCATTTCTTGAGACCATATGACCTAAGAAAGCCCATTCAATTTCCGGGAAACGCAGATAAAAGTCAAGATAGGCCTTCGTTCTTGTGATGTTATTAAGATTATGCCTTTCGGTTTCCTTCTTTATCTCTTCAAGCAGGATTTGCTCCTTTAACGATAATGGCTTTAGATCTGCTTTCGTGCCATTGCTTTTTTGCTTCAATTCATCCCGTATCCTCTCGAGCGGCGTTTTCTCACGATGTCTCCAAAAAAACATAGCAGATCCCCCCATGATGAATGGTTCTTGCACATTAGGAATATGTATAACCTAAGAAAGTAATCTCTGTACTAAAAACTGTAAAGCCGCTTGTGAAAGGAGTGAACAGCTTGGTGGATACAAAAGCAAGTATAGAATGGATTATTGAGACCCTTCGAAAAGACCAATCTTCTGACGGCTCCTGGAATTACCCATTTGAAACAGGAATTTCAACTGATGCCTATATGATCATTTTATTACGGGCATTAAAAATAAATGATGAAGAATTAATCCAAGGGCTTTGCAAAAGGATTTTGAGCAAACAGGAAAAAAACGGGGCTTGGAAGCTTTTTTATGACGAAGGTGACGGAAATATTACAGCGACCGTTGAGTCCTACTACGCCTTACTTATTTCCGGATATTATACAAAAGACGACAGGAACTTAAGAGCAGCCAAACGATTTATTTTAGCCCATGGCGGTCTAAAAAAGGTTAGTATGTTCACAAAAGTTATGCTGGCCCTCACCGGGCAATATAAATGGCCGTCCCACTCCCCGCTGCCAATTGAAGTGATGTTGTTGCCGAACTTCTTTCCAATCAATTTCTATTCCTTCTCATACTTCGGGAGAGCGAATCTAACACCAATCATGATTCTCGCTGCAAAGAAGTTTTCCATACAGTTGAAAAATGCCCCTGACTTGAGTGATCTGAAGCAAAACCGGGATGATGACGAGGAATGGGCTTATTCAAGAGAATGGCGCTCCTTGCTCTTCCTCATTGGGGAGGGCAGAAAAAGATTAGTTGGTATTCCAGGGGAACTACGGAATATGGCCATCGACAGGGCCAAACATTATATGCTGGGCCGGATTGAACCGGACGGGACGTTTCTCAGCTATTTTAGCAGTACCTTTCTCATGATTTTTGCTTTGCTGTCACTCGGCTATAAAAAAACAGATCCTGTTATTATGAAGGCCATTGACGGATTAAAGTCCATGAAATCTGAAATAAACGGAGAGCCCCATATGCAATATACCACTGCCACTGTTTGGAACTCATCCTTGATCAGCTATGCCCTGCAGTCAGCAGGAATTTCACCGGATGATCCGATGATAAAAACGGCAAACGGTTATCTGTTAAGCCGTCAGCACCAGAAATATGGGGACTGGGTCATTCATAATCCGAACAGCCAGCCAGGGGGATGGGGGTTCTCAAATATAAACACACTCCATCCCGATGTTGATGATACCACCGCTTCACTGCGGTCTATTGTAAAAATTGCCCGTACAGAAAAGGATTCTTGGGAGCGGGGTATCCGCTGGGCATTATCGATGCAGAATGACGATGGCGGCTGGCCTGCCTTTGAAAGGAATGCCGATTCAAGACTGCTAAAACTTCTCCCGCTAGAAAAAGGCGAGTTTTTACTGCATGACCCATCTTGCGCTGACCTAACCGGCAGGACACTGGAGTTCTTAGGGAATTATACTAATCTTCCCAAACACCATCCAATCATTAAAAGGGCTATCGGATGGCTTTGGAAAGACCAAAGGAGTGACGGCTCGTGGTACGGGCGCTGGGGAATTTGCTATACGTATGGAACATGGGCAGCCATTACAGGATTACTTGCCGTCGGTGTGCCTAGCAACGATCCCCATATCCAAAAGGCATCAGCTTGGTTAATCTCGATTCAAAATCCTGACGGCGGCTGGGGAGAATCGTGTCACAGTGACATAAAAAGAAAATATATTCCGCTTCAGTCCAGTACACTGACACATACGTCCTGGGCATTGGATGCCTTGATTGCCATTTCCGACAAACCAACAAAAGCAATCGAAAAGGGAATTGCGTATTTAGTAAAATCACTGAAAAATAATGATTGGACAACAGATTACCCAAAAGGCCAGGGAATGGCCGGCGCCTTCTATATTCACTACCACAGCTACCGCTATATTTTTCCTTTGATTGCACTGTCACATTATCAAAAAAGGTACGGATAAACCGCAGTGCGGCGGGAAATTCTGTCACCGCCGCAGATCTATTTAAACAAATATTTGCTTCCTTCCCGCACACTTAATGGAGCCAATGTATGGCTTTCTATAAACCCTCTGACTGATTCCGGATTGGTTTTCGAGTATTCACGAAGAGACCAGCCAATCGCCTTTTGGATAAAAAACTCCTTGCTGTCAGAACTTCCTTCGATATAACGGTATAACAGTTCTTCATCTGTTTTTTCTTTATACTTCAACTGAAACAATATGGCCGTTCTTCTCAACCATAGATGCTCTCCATATGCCCAGTCCTCAATCGTTTCCGAGATGACCTCCGGATTTTTTTTCGCAATTGTTCCAATCGGCTTCTGGGCCAGCATATCAACCGTATCCCACCACGATTTTGTTGTGATTAGCTTTTCAAATAACGGAAGATCCTCCTTAATAAGCTTCGTTAAAGACCTGCTAATATAATCGATTGCAGCATATTGATATTCTCTTTCCGACTGCTCCCATAGTTCAAGCACAAATTCATGTTGGAAATCCTGTTTTAATATTCCGCTTTGCTGATAAAATAGTTTCGTCAGTCTAGTTCTTTCAGGCGTTTTGATTCCAAGAAAAGGAAATAAATCCTTCATGTATTTTTTCATCGGCCCTGCATTTTGCTCATTGCGATTATTTTCAAAGTGAAACTTAAGTGCAGCCATCATCTCATTCAAACGTGTACACCTCTTCAGTTCGTGCTATAACTATTATGGACTTATTTAGAAATTTTTAGCAATAAGGTTGGCATGTACCTTTTGAATCCTATTATTTTTGTATAAGATAATGGTCTACTAAGGAAGTATATTTCCGGTTAGGGGGAAGTTGTTTTAAATAAGTGTTTATTAGAACATACCTCCTGATTGGCTACCGAATTTCCCTTTTTTCTTTCATTTTGGGCGCCTATGTTCCTTATAGCTACAAACATTGTACGTCTTTTTCGATGTTTTACTAAACAACAAAAAGAGTATCCAATTATGGATACTCTTTTACTTTGCTTGGCGGCGTCCTACTCTCACAGGGGCAAGGCCCCAACTACCATCGGCGCTGAGAAGCTTAACTTCCGTGTTCGGGATGGGAACGGGTGTGACCTTCTCGCTATTGTCACCAAACCTGTATAACATTCTTTCAAAACTAAATAGAAGTATAATAAGAAGTAAAATATCCTTAATATTTAGGTTAAGTCCTCGACCGATTAGTATTTGTCAGCTCCACGTGTCACCACGCTTCCACCCCAAACCTATCAACCTGATCATCTTTCAGGGGTCTTACTAGCTTGACGCTATGGGAAATCTCATCTCGAGGGGGCTTCATGCTTAGATGCTTTCAGCACTTATCCCTTCCGCACATAGCTACCCAGCGATGCTCTTGGCAGAACAACTGGTACACCAGCGGTGCGTCCATCCCGGTCCTCTCGTACTAAGGACAGCTCCTCTCAAATTTCCTACGCCCACGACGGATAGGGACCGAACTGTCTCACGACGTTCTGAACCCAGCTCGCGTACCGCTTTAATGGGCGAACAGCCCAACCCTTGGGACCGACTACAGCCCCAGGATGCGATGAGCCGACATCGAGGTGCCAAACCTCCCCGTCGATGTGGACTCTTGGGGGAGATAAGCCTGTTATCCCCGGGGTAGCTTTTATCCGTTGAGCGATGGCCCTTCCATGCGGAACCACCGGATCACTAAGCCCGACTTTCGTCCCTGCTCGACTTGTAGGTCTCGCAGTCAAGCTCCCTTGTGCCTTTACACTCTACGAATGATTTCCAACCATTCTGAGGGAACCTTTGGGCGCCTCCGTTACTTTTTAGGAGGCGACCGCCCCAGTCAAACTGCCCACCTGACACTGTCTCCCACCCCGATCAGGGGTGCGGGTTAGAATGTCAATACAGCCAGGGTAGTATCCCACCGACGCCTCCACCGAAGCTGGCGCTCCGGCTTCTCAGGCTCCTACCTATCCTGTACAAGCTGTACCAAAATTCAATATCAGGCTACAGTAAAGCTCCACGGGGTCTTTCCGTCCTGTCGCGGGTAACCTGCATCTTCACAGGTACTATAATTTCACCGAGTCTCTCGTTGAGACAGTGCCCAGATCGTTACGCCTTTCGTGCGGGTCGGAACTTACCCGACAAGGAATTTCGCTACCTTAGGACCGTTATAGTTACGGCCGCCGTTTACTGGGGCTTCAATTCAAAGCTTCGCTTACGCTAACCTCTCCTCTTAACCTTCCAGCACCGGGCAGGCGTCAGCCCCTATACTTCGCCTTGCGGCTTCGCAGAGACCTGTGTTTTTGCTAAACAGTCGCCTGGGCCTATTCACTGCGGCTTTTCAGGGCTATTCACCCTAAAAAGCACCCCTTCTCCCGAAGTTACGGGGTCATTTTGCCGAGTTCCTTAACGAGAGTTCTCTCGCTCACCTTAGGATTCTCTCCTCGCCTACCTGTGTCGGTTTGCGGTACGGGCACCTAATCCTCACTAGAGGCTTTTCTTGGCAGTGTGGAATCAGGAACTTCGGTACTATATTTCCCTCGCCATCACAGCTCAGCCTTCACGCCAACGGGATTTTCCTCGCTGGCAGCCTAACTGCTTGGACGCGCTAATCCAGCAGCGCGCTTACCCTATCCTCCTGCGTCCCCCCATCGTTCAAACGGATTTTGGTGGTACAGGAATATCAACCTGTTGTCCATCGCCTACGCTTTTCAGCCTCGGCTTAGGTCCCGACTAACCCTGAGCGGACGAGCCTTCCTCAGGAAACCTTAGGCATTCGGTGGATGGGATTCTCACCCATCTTTCGCTACTCATACCGGCATTCTCACTTCTAAGCGCTCCACCAGTCCTTCCGATCTGGCTTCAACGCCCTTAGAACGCTCTCCTACCGCGGACATCGTAAGATGTCCACCCACAGCTTCGGTGATACGTTTAGCCCCGGTACATTTTCGGCGCGGAGTCACTCGACCAGTGAGCTATTACGCACTCTTTAAATGGTGGCTGCTTCTAAGCCAACATCCTGGTTGTCTAAGCAACTCCACATCCTTTTCCACTTAACGTATACTTTGGGACCTTAGCTGGTGGTCTGGGCTGTTTCCCTTTTGACTACGGATCTTATCACTCGCAGTCTGACTCCCATGGATAAATCTTTGGCATTCGGAGTTTGTCTGAATTCGGTAACCCGATGGGGGCCCCTAGTCCAAACAGTGCTCTACCTCCAAGATTCTTACAACATGAGGCTAGCCCTAAAGCTATTTCGGAGAGAACCAGCTATCTCCAAGTTCGATTGGAATTTCTCCGCTACCCACACCTCATCCCCGCACTTTTCAACGTGCGTGGGTTCGGTCCTCCATCCAGTGTTACCTGGACTTCAACCTGGACATGGGTAGATCACCTGGTTTCGGGTCTACGACCACATACTAAACGCCCTATTCAGACTCGCTTTCGCTGCGGCTCCGTCTATTCAACTTAACCTTGCATGTAATCGTAACTCGCCGGTTCATTCTACAAAAGGCACGCCATTACCCGTAAAAGGGCTTTGACTACTTGTAGGCACACGGTTTCAGGATCTCTTTCACTCCCCTTCCGGGGTGCTTTTCACCTTTCCCTCACGGTACTGGTTCACTATCGGTCACTAGGGAGTATTTAGCCTTGGGAGATGGTCCTCCCTGCTTCCGACGGGATTTCACGTGTCCCGCCGTACTCAGGATCCACTCAGGAGGGAACGAAGTTTCAACTACAGGGTTTTTACCTTCTATGACCGGCCTTTCCAGACCTGTTCGCCTACCCCGTTCCTTTGTAACTCCATGTAGAGTGTCCTACAACCCCAAGAGGCAAGCCTCTTGGTTTGGGCTGTTCCCGTTTCGCTCGCCGCTACTCAGGGAATCGCGTTTGCTTTCTCTTCCTCCGGGTACTTAGATGTTTCAGTTCCCCGGGTCTGCCTTCAATACCCTATGGATTCAGGTAAAGATAACATCCCATTACGGATGCTGGGTTTCCCCATTCGGAAATCTCCGGATCAAAGCTTACTTACAGCTCCCCGAAGCATATCGGTGTTAGTCCCGTCCTTCATCGGCTCCTAGTGCCAAGGCATTCACCGTGCGCCCTTTCTAACTTAACCATGTTAGAAAAATTCTTACTAAATTAATGGTGATATTTTAGGTCTTCTTATTTCTTCTATTTAGTTTTCAAAGAACGTGTTTTTTAAGAGAATAAATTCTCTCAAAACTAAACAAGTATCTAAACGTCAACTGTTGAACCTTCAGATAAACCGAAGGCTTTCCGTTATATCCTTAGAAAGGAGGTGATCCAGCCGCACCTTCCGATACGGCTACCTTGTTACGACTTCACCCCAATCATCTGTCCCACCTTAGGCGGCTGGCTCCTTACGGTTACCCCACCGACTTCGGGTGTTACAAACTCTCGTGGTGTGACGGGCGGTGTGTACAAGACCCGGGAACGTATTCACCGCGGCATGCTGATCCGCGATTACTAGCGATTCCAGCTTCATGCAGGCGAGTTGCAGCCTGCAATCCGAACTGAGAATGGTTTTATGGGATTCGCTCGACTTCACAGTTTTGCAGCCCTTTGTACCATCCATTGTAGCACGTGTGTAGCCCAGGTCATAAGGGGCATGATGATTTGACGTCATCCCCACCTTCCTCCGGTTTGTCACCGGCAGTCACCTTAGAGTGCCCAACTAAATGCTGGCAACTAAGATCAAGGGTTGCGCTCGTTGCGGGACTTAACCCAACATCTCACGACACGAGCTGACGACAACCATGCACCACCTGTCACTCTGTCCCCCGAAGGGGAACGTCCTATCTCTAGGATTGTCAGAGGATGTCAAGACCTGGTAAGGTTCTTCGCGTTGCTTCGAATTAAACCACATGCTCCACCGCTTGTGCGGGTCCCCGTCAATTCCTTTGAGTTTCAGCCTTGCGGCCGTACTCCCCAGGCGGAGTGCTTAATGCGTTTGCTGCAGCACTAAAGGGCGGAAACCCTCTAACACTTAGCACTCATCGTTTACGGCGTGGACTACCAGGGTATCTAATCCTGTTTGCTCCCCACGCTTTCGCGCCTCAGCGTCAGTTACAGACCAAAGAGTCGCCTTCGCCACTGGTGTTCCTCCACATCTCTACGCATTTCACCGCTACACGTGGAATTCCACTCTTCTCTTCTGCACTCAAGTCCCCCAGTTTCCAATGACCCTCCACGGTTGAGCCGTGGGCTTTCACATCAGACTTAAGGAACCGCCTGCGCGCGCTTTACGCCCAATAATTCCGGACAACGCTTGCCACCTACGTATTACCGCGGCTGCTGGCACGTAGTTAGCCGTGGCTTTCTGGTTAGGTACCGTCAAGGTACGAGCAGTTACTCTCGTACTTGTTCTTCCCTAACAACAGAGTTTTACGATCCGAAAACCTTCATCACTCACGCGGCGTTGCTCCGTCAGACTTTCGTCCATTGCGGAAGATTCCCTACTGCTGCCTCCCGTAGGAGTCTGGGCCGTGTCTCAGTCCCAGTGTGGCCGATCACCCTCTCAGGTCGGCTACGCATCGTCGCCTTGGTGAGCCGTTACCTCACCAACTAGCTAATGCGCCGCGGGCCCATCTGTAAGTGACAGCCGAAGCCGCCTTTCAGCTTTCCTACATGAGTAGAAAAGAATTATCCGGTATTAGCTCCGGTTTCCCGAAGTTATCCCAGTCTTACAGGCAGGTTGCCCACGTGTTACTCACCCGTCCGCCGCTAACTTTTGGGAGCAAGCTCCCGCAAGTTCGCTCGACTTGCATGTATTAGGCACGCCGCCAGCGTTCGTCCTGAGCCAGGATCAAACTCTCCAATAAGATTGTTTGACTTGCTCATAAGTTTTGCTGCCATAAGGCAGCTAGAATTAACGTTGACGTTTAGAATTTGTTTAGTTTTCAAAGAACTTATTAACAATATCGCAACAGCGACATTTAATAATGTACCACAATGTCAGTTATTAAGTCAACACTCATTTTAACTTTTTTATTATTAAAAAGTAGATAACCTAAAAACCAAGCAATTAAAACTTTCTTTCCAACTGTTTAGTGGATAGATTTTATACTTTAACACCTACTTTAGGACAAGTCAATCCTTTTATTCCTTAAACAGGCTATAGCTTTTCAAAAGAAGAAAGCACCTATTCCATGATGCCTTCTTCTACCTTACCTGAAAGTTCCTCATGCTAGTTATTCTAAATCAGCCTGCTCTTGAATTTCACTTAGAATCTTTTCCTTTTGTTCGCCAACAACATCGAAATCCATTGTTGCAATATAAATTGCTTCCAGCTCATCCCGTAATGTTTTAGCATCAGCTAGATAACCAATAGCTTTCTTCATATTTGTTTTATATTTGGATTCTACTTCCTTAATCTGATCAGCAAAAATTTCATCTGTACCAGGGGCAATAATCGACTCATACATATCAATGATTTCGTCGCTATCCCGGCTTGGGAAATACTCGTGTGGAGCTGTACTATCAAAAATGGCGATCCCCAGTTCCCTAATAATCACCATATCAAGGCTGTTTGGGTCAAAGCCGCAATGGTAGATTTCTAGATCAAACCCTCGTTCTTCTCCTTCAGATGCCAGCTTTTTCAGCATGGTTGACTTACCGGAGCCCGGTCTGCCTTTGATAAAATAACGTTTATTAATATCAGCAGTCAGATTCGGAACAAAATCAACCGCTCCTTTTGGTGTGGCGGCACCAAGGAAGCGATGGCGGACCTCCGATTGTTTATTTAATGTCATATTCCCATAAAAGGTGCTAATTATTTTGTTTGTCAGCTCATTTGCTTTAGCAAAATCCATGTTTTCGATATATATTTTTTCCCAATCATCATGGACTCGAAGTGCTTCGGCAAATGTTTGATAGGCATCCTGAAATGCCTGACTAACCTGTTTAGACAATTCTTGAATCGCTTGTTTCTTTTTGGCTAATTCTTTTGCATCCCAGGCCTCACCAAGATTCACATATTCCTCCACCGCTCCCGGCAGCTTAGGTTCAATGACATGTGGGGCTGTACCATCTACAATTCCTACCCTTAATGATGGGATGATGACACCGTCAATTGAATCAGGGTCAGATGAACAATGTAAGTATTCTATACTGTAGTCCTTTTCAGACAAATACTCTCCTATTTCCTTCATCAATGTGGATTTACCAGTCCCAGGCCCGCCTTTTAAAATATAAACTCTCTCTAAACCTTCTAAGTTAGAGTCAAATAAGCTATAAAATCCACGGGCAGTGTTGCCGCCTGCGAAATACCGGATGATTTTGCCTGCCATAGACATTTCCTCCCTGTTATCAAGACTTCTAAGCCACTTTTATAACTCGAATCTGTTTTCTTTTGTTTTCTACTTCTCTTTACAATATGCAGAACATGATAAATGGGTGAAAGCCTATGCTAGCTCTATTTTTCACAGAAAAAAAAGGACCCTTTGAAAAAGGATCTTTATCATTTATATTCTTCTATTCTATTTGATGCCGTAAGTCCGCTTACGCTTTAATCACTTCTGCAAAGGTTCCGTTTGTAACATGAATAAGATCTTGCGGTTTGATTTCAATTTGCATGCCGATTTTTCCGCCGCTTACAACCATTAGCTCCAAGCCTTCCGCACATTTTTCTATAAAAGTTGGGTATTGCTTTTTCATACCTACTGGTGAACAACCGCCGCGGATATAGCCTGTTAGCTTTTGAATATCTTTAACCGCAATCATGTCAATCTTTTTTTCCTTCGCTGCCTTTGCCGCCTTTTTAAGGTCCAGCTCCTTTTCAACAGGAATAACAAAAACATAAATCCCCTTACTTGTTCCTTGTGTTACCAGTGTTTTATATACTTCCTTTGGATCTCTATTTACTTTTTGCGCAACAGAAACACCGTCTATTTTTCCATCTTCGGTTTCATATATCTTCATTCCATAGCTGATCTTTTTTGCATCCAAAATCCGCATCGCATTTGTCTTTATCTGCGCCATATTCCTTTCTCCTCACCTTTTCATCATTCGAAGCTACTCCTTGCCTTGAATGATGTCCTTATGAATCCAAATTGCCGCCTGAGAACCTTCTCCCATCGCAATCGTCACCTGCTCGGAATGCGCTGCTACATCACCCGCCGCCCAAACCCCGCGAATGTTCGTCATCTTTGTACGAGGATCAGATAAAAGATGTTTATTTTCCAGCCTATCTATCCCTAGCTGCTTGGCCAGTTGTGATCTTACTTCATTTCCGCCAAATGCTATAAAGGCGTGGTTCCCCGCAACCGTTTCGCCATTTTTCAGCAAAAATCCTTCGAGCTGCGCTTCCTCCGCTAAGGCCTTCTTTATTGGAGCTTCTATGTAGGAAATCTTTTTATCTTGAAAAAACTGTCTGTCCTCTTCTGTAATAGACCTTTGTTCGTGGTTGATGTAGACCAAGTCCTTTGTCCAATAGGACAGCGTTTTGACCATATCAACCCCCGTAACGCCGGCCCCAATGACAATAGTGCGTTTTCCTTTTACCTGATAGCCGTCGCAGTCTGGACAGACATAGACACTGATTCCGAGGCAAGACTGCAAAGAAGGGAGCAGCTCAGGCGGTATCCGATCCATCACACCGGTTGCCAATAACAGCCTTTTGCTGCTGTAGGCTTCTCCATTTGAGACCGTCACCTGAAAGCCGTCCTCCGTCTTTTCGGCAGATTCAGCCTTTCCTTGTAAAAATTGTACACCCAATGCTTCAGCTTGTCTTCTTCCCGTCTCACGAAGATGCTGCCCGCTCACACCATCCGGATACCCTAGTATATTATGGTAGCTTCGGCACAACGTAGAACGGCCATCAGCTGAATCAATCACAAGTACTTGATGCATATACCTGCCTAATTGAATAGCTGCCTGTAGGCCCGCAATACCGCCGCCAATAATAAGACAATCATATTTCATATATTATCACTCCCAGCTAATCCGCGACTTCCTTCATTAGGGAGTCTTTGTTCTGCATCCCCATTAAGTTAGTTCGCATTATTAGCATATCCAAACAGAAGAGTACTATGTTATTTCTATTTGAAATTGAACCAGCCTGCGCCTACATCATCGCTTTCTTCTTTAGCCGATGCTGAACAATAATGCGTGTAAACACCTCAGACACAACGAGGCCGGCCGCGATGCCGCCTGAAATCAGGAACGCTTTGGCGGCTAGCTGAATCGCAATATCATATTCATTACTGACAAAATGACGCATCGCATCATAAGCAAGGCCGCCGGGTACTAATGGGATAATCCCTGAAACATTAAAGACGATGACAGGCTGCTTATACACCTTTGCAAACGTCTGGCCGATCCCGCCAATTAAAATAGAAGCAAAAATGGAGGCGGGTACGGTATCCATTCCATTTTGAACGAGCTCAAAATAGAAAATCCAACCGATCATTCCGGCCAATCCGCCTTGCAGCAGCTGTTTCCTTGGCACGTTAAAAAGCAAACCAAAAGCAGCAGAAGCAATATAACTTGTAACTAACTGCTGAATAATCACAGCCATTTCAATCGACTCCTTCCCTAACTATTTTTGTCTGCGTTACATAAAAGCGACAATTGCCGCAATTCCTGCACCAATGGCCAAAGCTGTCAAAAAGGCATCCGCCCCCTTGGCAAGAGCGGACATTAAATGTCCGTCCATTAAATCGCGGACTGCATTCGTAATTAAAAGTCCCGGAACAAGCGGCATAACAGATGAAATAATTATGCTATCAAAGTTCGTACCTAAGCCGGTATAGACAGCTAAAGCCGTAAGCAGGCCAATAACAAGGGACGAAACACCCTCTGCAAAGAACTTTACTTTTATGTATTTGTGCAAATAAATAAAAAGTAAATAGCCAATTCCTCCGGCAACCATAGCAGGAATAAAATCCTGCCATACTCCTTGAAACATAATGAGAAAGCAGCCGCTTGCAAGTGCAGCGCTAAGGATTTGCAGCCACAACGGAAAGGACAAATCGGCATTTGCTACTTTTTTCAATTTAGTCAAAGCTTCATCAACCGTTAATTCCCCCTTGCTTATTTGCCGGGAAATACTGTTTACAATCGCCACTTTTTCTAGATCGGTTGAACGCTCAGCAACCCGGACCAATTTTGCCCGGTCTTCCCTGTTAGAGGAAAAGATAATTCCGGTTGGGATGACAAAACTCTGTGCCTCAGGGACGCCATAGGAAGCAGCAATTCTCATCATCGTATCCTCCACCCGATTGGTTTCTGCCCCGCTTTTAATCAAAATTTCACCAGCAAGTAAACAAAGCTCCACGATTCTTGCGATTTGGTTATTACTTAAATCCATGGGATCGCCTCACGTTATTTGATAATGTTGGTCATATTTTCCTGTTTTGTTATTCAATAGTTAACATTTAAACCATAAAAAAAGCCTTGTCAACTGAAAATGACAAGACTTTTTTAGTATACATATTATTTAAAGATAATATTTACGGATATGAAGCTCACCATTTTGAACGGGAAGCCCTGTGTGCGGCAAAAGCTAGCACCGATATCCTTTCTTATGCTTTTAATACATCATGGTCAACATAACGTTCACCATTAATTTCACTGATTACGTTAATCACAACACGGGCACCATCACCAGATGTTACAATTGTATGTGCACTTACCCCTGCAGCTACACCAGCAGCCCAGATTCCTTTTTTGCTAGTTTCACCATCAGCATTAACAGTGATAGCAGTTTTGAATCTTGGCTCTCTGTGATCCTTTGTTTCAATTCCTAAGCTTTCAGCAAGGTTTGTTAATGCACCTGTAGCAATGATGATATGGCCTGCTTCATATTTTGAACCGCTTTCAGTTTCAATCACAAATGATCCTGCTTCACCAGTAATATTTGTAACAATTTCTTCTTTAATTTCAGCGCCGAATTTTTCTGCTTGTTTTTTACCTACTTCAAGCATGTCCGGTCCTGAAATGGCATCAACTGCGTAATGGTTTTCCATCCAAGCTCTTGCTGTCATACTTTTATTTGAATCAAGTACAAGAGTTTTCTTTCCAGCCTTGGCAGCAAATAAAGCAGCGCTTCCTCCTGCAGGGCCTCCACCGATAATAGCTATTTCGTACATATATGCATCCACCTTTCTTTATCAAAATGACTCTTCTAATAACATAATTCTTTCCAATTGAAATGTAAAATAATACGCCTTATTTCCATTCCGAATATTATTGTAATGTAAATTCACAACCCTCATAATATAGTTAATTCATTATGATTCTATTCATTTTAGTAAAGAAAGGCGGCTTGGCATGAAGAATCTTTTCGCCAGTTATAAAACATCTCTTATCTTGTTAGCAGCAATCATCATTGGAGGGATAGCCGGACTTATTTTTGGACCGGAGGCGGCAGTTGTAAAGCCCTTCGGAGATTTATTTCTTAATTTAATGTTTACGATTATCGTCCCGCTTGTTTTTTTCAGCATTGCTTCAGCGATTGCAAATATGAGTGGAATGAAGCGGCTCGGTAAAATCATGGGCAGTATTTTTCTTGTGTTTCTTCTGACAGCAGCTATTTCTGCCATCCTTGGTTTTGCCGGCACCAGTATCATGAACCCGCTAGAGAATACGGATACCTCGCATATTAAAGAACTTATGGAAACAGCAGCTGCCAAAGAACCTGTCGGTGAAGTATCACTTCTCGCCCAACTGGTTAATACCTTTACCGTTGGTGATTTCCAATTCTTATTTACAAAAAGCAATATGCTGCAGTTAATCGTCTTCTCGCTTTTATTCGGACTTGCAACGGCATTAGTCGGGGAAAAAGCAAAGCCTGTTTCGAACCTATTAGCAGCAGGTTCAGCTGTGATGATGAAAATGGTCGGTATTCTTATGTATTATGCACCAATTGGACTTGGCTGTTACTTCGCAGCTATCATCGGTGAACTAGGTCCGCAAATTTTAGAGGGCTACGTAAGAGCATTTATTCTTTATTTAATTCTTTCTATTATTTATTATTTTGGATTTTTTACCCTTTATGCCTTTATATCGGGTGGAAAACAAGGAATCAAGATTTTTTGGAAAAACGCCATGACTCCGTCTATTACAGCAATCGCAACCTGCTCCAGCGCCGCATGTATTCCGATTAACCTTGCTGCAGTGGAAAAAATGGGTGTACCGAATGATATCGCCGAAACGATTATCCCGCTCGGCGCTAATACTCATAAAGACGGCTCAGTATTTGGCGGTGTGTTAAAAATTGTATTCTTATTCAGCCTATTCGGCAGAGATATGACCAGCCTTTCCAGCATTGCCAGTATCATCGCTGTCGCCTTCCTCGTTGGAGCCGTAATGGGAGCCATTCCAGGCGGAGGGATGATCGGGGAAATGCTGATTCTCAGTGTATTTGGATTCCCACCGGAAGTTCTGCCAATCATCGCCGTGATCAGTACCATCATCGATGCACCGGCAACGCTTCTCAACTCAACAGGAAACACCGTATCTGCCATGATGGTAACCCGCCTCGTTGAGGGCAAGAACTGGCTCTTTAGATAAGCTGTCAGGCACTACAAAAGGACAAATTGAGGTAGATTGTCCATCTGTGGTGCGCTGTCAGCTTTTTCATGTTTTTACGAAAAAGTGATATATTATTACTAATAGCTATTAGGAGTTGATAGTCGATGAAGGATGATATAATTAACCGATTTACTTCCTATGTTAAAGTGGACACACAATCAAATGCAGATAATGAAAACTGCCCATCCACACCCGGGCAACTGACACTGGCCAATAAGCTGGTTGAGGAATTAAAGGCAATTGGCATGGAAGAGGTAACGATTGATGAAAACGGCTATGTAATGGCAACACTTCCATCGAATACAGAAAAGAACGTTCCGACAATCGGATTTTTATCCCATGTTGATACAGCCACCGATTTTACCGGCAAAGATGTGAAACCGCAGCTTGTCGAGAACTATGATGGAAAAGAAATAGTATTAAACCAGTCATTACAAATCAAGCTGACACCGGAACAATTCCCTGAGCTAGGAAATTACATAGGGCACACGCTCATTACGACGGATGGAACAACCCTGCTTGGGGCAGATGATAAAGCCGGCATTGCCGAGATTATGACAGCGATGGATTATCTCATAAAACACCCTGAGATTGAACACGGTAAGGTCCGCGTTGCGTTCACACCTGATGAGGAAATCGGCAGAGGCCCGCATAAATTTAATGTCGAGGCCTTCAACGCCTCACATGCCTATACGGTTGACGGCGGTCCGCTAGGAGAATTGGAATTTGAAAGCTTCAATGCAGCTGCAGCCAAAATCACGTTCAAAGGCACGAACGTTCATCCAGGAACAGCTAAAGGAAAAATGGTCAATTCAACAAAAATGGCCATGGACTTCAACAATAGACTTCCGGCAGATGAAGCGCCCGAGCACACTGAAGGCTATGAGGGATTCTATCATCTTCTTTCATTCCAAGGTGATGTTGAGGAAACCGTCCTCCATTACATCATTCGCGACCATGATCGTGAAAAGTTCGAAGCTCGGAAAAAGACAGTCGTTTCGCTTGTGGATGAGATTCGTAAGCAATATGGTGAGGAAAGAGTCCAGCTCGAGCTGAATGATCAATATTATAATATGGGAGAAAAAATAAAACCCGTTAAAGAAATCGTTGATATTGCCCACCAAGCCATGGAGAATCTAGGAATCAAGCCAATCGTGAAGCCGATTCGCGGCGGTACGGACGGTTCTCAGTTATCCTATATGGGACTGCCAACACCGAATATTTTTGCTGGGGGAGAAAACTTCCATGGTAGGTTCGAATATGTTTCCGTTGATAATATGGTGCTAGCAGCAAAGGTAATTGTGGAGATTGCTAAGTTGACGGCGGTTGAACTT
Organism: Niallia oryzisoli; assembly: GCF_036670025.1. NCBI lineage: Bacteria > Bacillati > Bacillota > Bacilli > Caryophanales > Bacillaceae > Niallia > Niallia oryzisoli. Next base: position 6,111,522 of record NZ_CP137640.1, read on the forward strand.
GAGAAAAAATAAGATTTAGATCATTGCACGGGAAATAATTAGGACATTTCTATCCTGTCTTTAGTGAAGCGAAGTCCTTCATCAGAGTGATGAAGGACTTTTTGTATATCTGATTTTTAGAATTCGTCCTTTAAAGAGTGGGTGAAGGACAAACCTCGAGCCCGCTTCTTATTTTTTGTCTTTCAGTACCCTTATGAAGGACATCACTCAAACTCTCTCTCCTTTTTATCCTTCAGGAGCCGTAAACAAACAAAAAACCCTGGGGTATTCAGCAAAGTAACTATTCATTCAAATACCGATAATAAACCAGTTTTTCAACATGTGTCAGCAGATAATTAGCTATGATACCAATCGCAATTCCGGATAGAATTCCGATAAAAGACATAACAGGCAAGTAAAGAAGGACAGTCCATGTCTGGGCAATCCAGCTGGCAATCAAGAGCTGTCCGACGTTATGCATAATTGCGCCTGTGACGCTTACCCCGATTAGACTAATCCGTGATGGCCCTAGTTGTTTCACAAGCATCATTCCCAATAAACTCAAGATGGCACCGGATGCACTGTACATAAAAGATGACAGGTTGCCGCCCAATAGAGCGGACAGTGTAATCCGGATCAACACTACCTTTGTGACATCTTTTAGAGACAGAGTGTAAAGGGCCATACAGGTGATAATATTAGCCAAACCTAATTTAGCTCCTGGAGCAATCGCAAAAGGAAAGGGAATGGCCTGTTCGAGTATGCTAATAATGACAGCTTGAGCCGCTAATAAAGCTATATATACAATGCGCTGATTTTTTGTCATTTTATATACTCCAATCTATGAGCTGATAATTGGTTCATCCTCGATTACTGATCCGCCAACCGTTTCAAGCTCAATGATAAAATTATGAGGCAGACAAACAGCTGTCTCGCCAGGCTTTGAAAGAAATCCAAATTGAACGCAAACCTGATCAGCACAATTCGCACCCTTTATACGGATTTCCTCGCCCCTTACTTCCACCGTATTGTAATCATTATCTGAGCTGAACACATCAAACACTTCATTTTTAGTATTTCCGGATAAGGTAATGCGCCTCACTTCCTTATTATTGACGGAAATAACAGCTACTGTAACCGGCCCCTCACTAGGTGTCTGACCATGAACTTCATTCGGAACGTTACTAATTTTCCCAGCCTGTTGGTAGCTAAAAAGAACAGCCGGAAGAAAAGAAAGCAGCACTAGAACGAGCGTGACAATGATATCCCATCGTTTGATCATGGTAGAAAAACCCTTCACTTCTTTTCACTCCTTCATAGAAAAATCTTTACAGGCAATTTAAAAAATGGTAATTATTATGTAAAGATAATAAAGCGCGAGACATTAAATACCTCACGCTTTACAACGCTGAACTATTTACCCCACTCTTAAAAGCCTGCAAAGGTCCGACTAGATCTTTTCTTAGAGCTTCAGCTCTTAGAAAAGTCAGTCAGGCTCTGCGTGATAAGTGCGATAAGGTTTTTTCTTAGGGATTCAGCCCTTAGAAAAGCCAATCGGGCTCCGCGCGACTAACCATCAGTATGAAAAACCACTGATGGAAGTCTTCTTTATTTGTCTTTATAGACTGAGCGTTCTTTTCCGTACCACCAGCGGCCAAGTCCTTTTGCTAAAGCTGGTATTACATAGTAATCTAAACCAAGGAATCGACCGGCACCATTCATTAAGGCAAAAGATGCAGGAAGTGCCCAAAATTTATCCCAGCCAAGCATTGCTGTTAGAGTAAACATCATCAGCATGCCGACACTCACAAAGTTGAAAATCCATGTTAATAAACCAAGAACAAGTGCAATACCCATTATGAATTCAACAAAGCCTACCATTTGCTGCATGGCTATAGCCACTTCTGGAGTTGGCATCATAAGCTTCATGATTGCCGCAAACCAATCTGGCATTGCATGTAAAACTGTAGGAGCAACGACTGTAGTTGTTTCAGAAGCACCTTCTGCTGCTGCACTAGCACCTGTTGTTGCTGTTTGTAACCATTCGAAAGGCATTTTTACAGATTCGCTAACAAGCCAAGAATCATCACCAACACTTAGATTACCTGCTGCCCAGTTTGCTTCACCAAAAATCTTTTTACCGCCCTCTTCAATCCAGAACCATCCTAAGTATAAACGTAATGGGAAGCTCCAGATTACATTTCCATAACGTGTTGTTACATCACGGAAGATATTTCGTTTGTCTCTTGTATGGAAGATTTCATGCTTAATGTAGTTCCATGCATAATATCCGCTTCCGATTGTTAGAAAGTAATAGATATTAACCATGTGCTTCATAAAGTTTGCTAGCCAGCCGCTCAAACGCATACCACTTAAGTTTGCAACACCATATCTGGCACCAATAGATACCATTGTTCCATGATACTTGCCATGGAATGCAGTCTTTTCACCGCCGCTAATCCCGGCAATGATATTTTTCGCTGCAGTCGCACCTGTTTGTTCAGCTGCTTCTACAATTTGTGGTATTGGCTTGCCGTCTTCCTCGTAGTAAGCTAAGTCACCGACAACATACGTATCCTTCTTGCCTTCAGCTTCCATATATTCATTCACAATTAAACGTCCTGCACGGCCTGCTGACATTCCATAATCCTTTGTATCAGAGTTAGCCTTAACGCCGGCAGTCCAGATTAATGTATGAGTTGGAATCTCTTCACCGGACTTCAATACGATAGATTCAGCTTTTACTTCAACAATCGGTGCACTCTTTAGAATTTTTACACCTTGTTTTACTAAATAGCGCTCAGCTTTATCTGCATCTGTACGATCAAGCATATTTAAGATTGTTGGTGCAGCTTCCACTACATATAATGTAAAATCTTCTTCATCCAGCTTATATTCTTGCGCTAATGTTGTTTTCCATTCGATCAATTCACCGACCATTTCAATTCCAGTAAAACCAGAACCACAGACAGTGAATGTCAGCATGGCTTTGCGTGTTCCTGGATCTTGAATATTTGCCGCTTTGCGAACGGTGTGCTCGATATGCTCACGTAATCTTACTGCAGCTTCCCAAGACCAAAGTGTGAAACCATGCTCTTGAACACCTGGTGTTCCAAAATCATTGGCCACACCGCCCATACCTAGAATTAAATAATCATAAGTATAAGAGCCATGCTCTGTTTTAATAACTTTGTTATCATGATCAACATGCTTTACGTTATCTGTGACTAATTTAACTTTTGTACGGTTAAATAGTCTTCGTAAATCAAATTGAATATCTTTAGGTTCAACACGATTTGCAGCAACTTCATGAAGCTCTGTCATCATCGTATGGTAAGAATGGCGATCAATTAATGTGATTGAAACTGAATCGTCACGTTTATACTTTTTTGCAAGTTTTTTGGCTGCATGTACACCGGCATAACCTGCTCCGATGACTACTATCTTTTTCTCTGCCAATTGACTCATTCCCCTCTAAAAGTTGATATGAATTCTATTTGTGAATTAATGAACAACCACATCTAATATACTACATGGACTCATAGATACTGTCTATACCGTTCACCAAAAGTTAACAAATTTTAACATGTTCACAAAATGTATAAAAACACAAAGATTACTATAATAAAGTCTATATTTTAAGCGAAATAATAGTATTCCTCTCTATTACTTTATTCAAAAACAGCCACATATAGCACTTTTACTCCCATAGACATCACAAATAAAAAAAGCTATTATGAGTTTGTTCTTAAGTATAAGTAACTATGAATGAATCCGCGGCTCGTTTAGTTGCTTCTTGGAATAATAGAAAAAAGAGTATCACCATCTCTTTATAGGACTTAAGTCACTTATGTACTTCCATAACGCAACAAAGAGGATAAACTATTAAACAACAACAATCTCATTCTAGCATTAGAGTTGGAAATGCTATTCCCATTAAAAAAAGTAACTACATTAATTACAGAGACTATTATTTGTACTTATAAAACATTCAACGAAAGAGACAAATACGATAGAGTCTGCCCAAAGTCTTTTCGGAAAGAAAGGTTTGAATAATATGAAGAAAAACAAGCTCTTATCTGTATTTTTGGTGATCTTGGTCATTCTCTCAGGCTGCACGGGGCAGGAAAAAGACGAAAAGGAACCCGAATTGCTGACAAGCCCGTATAAAAAAACGGAATTTCTAATGGGGACCGTTGTAACGGTAAAAATTTATGACGAAGGAAAAGAAGATGTATTAGAAACGGCCTTTGACCGTATTAAGTACTTAGCCGCACATATTACGGTAAACGAAATCGAAAAACAGTCTGAAGTTGATGAAATCAACCGCAAGGCCGGCGTTGAACCGGCAAAAGTGTCAAAGGATATCTACGAGCTGATTGAAGCTGGCGAAGCCTACAGTGTGGATACAAAGGGCTCATTTGATATTACAATCGGTCCGCTAACAAATCTATGGCACATCGGTTTCCCTGATGCCCGCAAGCCTGAGCAGTCAGAAATTGATGCGGTTTTACCTTTGATCAATTATGAACAGGTTGAATTAAATAAGAAAGAACAAACTGTGTTTTTAAAGAATCCAGGAATGCAGCTGGATTTAGGTGCAATCGCAAAAGGTTTTATCACGGATGAAGTCGTTGAAGTGTTAAAAGAAAACGATGTTACAACTGCCATTGTAGACCTAGGAGGAAACATTTATGTCTTGGGAAATAATCCTTCAGGCAGGGATTGGACTGTCGGAATTCAAGACCCATTATCGGCAAGAGGAGAAACAGTCGGAAAAATTACCGAAAAAAATAAATCCATTGTTACTTCTGGTATTTACGAGCGTTATCTAGAGGTTGACGGCAAAACGTATCATCACTTGTTAAATCCAGATGACGGTTATCCTTTTAATAATGATATTGCAGGTGTTTCGATTGTATCCGAAAAATCTGTTGATGGAGACGGACTTTCGACATCACTTTTTTCAAAGGGAATTCAAGGCGGACTTGAATTTGTAGAGCAATACGAAGGTGTGGAAGCCATCTTCATTAGTACAGATAATAAAGTCTATATCACTTCCGGATTAAAGGGGAGCTTTGAATTAACAAACGATGAATTCGAGATGGGGAAATAACACAGCTCGTATAAGGGAAGGGGGAACCATTCATGTCACTACGTACCTTTTTAAAACTCATCGAAATTCAAACAAAAGTGGCAAGCCTATTTCCATTCTTAGTAGGCTTGCTATTTGTTATTTATCGATTTGAGACCATTAAACCATTAAATACCATCATCTTTTTTTCATCTATGCTGATTTTTGATTTAACGACAACTGCTATTAATAATTATATGGATTATAAAAAAGCGACTACAGACGAATATCGTAAAAGAGAAAATATAATCGGACAGGCAAACATTTCAGAATTCTTGGTTAGAAATACAATCATAACGATGCTATTAACAGCTACAGCACTTGGCATTTGGCTTGTTTTCCGTACAGATCTCTTAGTGCTTTTCCTTGGAATTATCTGCTTCATTATTGGTGTCTTTTATACGTATGGACCAGTTCCTATTTCGAGAATGCCGCTAGGTGAAGTCTTTTCCGGCATCACAATGGGCTTTGGCATCTTATTTTTAGTCGTATATGTGAATGCCTATGATCAGGGGATTGCAAATCTATTTATCGATGGACAAACACTGACTTTCGAGGCTGACTTAGCCCTGTTAGGTGAAATCGTCTGGGTTTCCCTTCCATGTATCTTTACAATTGCCAATATCATGTTAGCCAATAATATATGCGATCTTGAGGATGACATAAAGAATCTCCGCTTCACATTGCCGTATTATATTGGTAAAAAAAGTGCCATTGTTCTTTACAATGTACTTTATATGGCGACATTTGTATCAATTTTGACAGCTGTTCTATTTGATGTCTTACCAACCATCATGCTGATTAGCTTATTAATCATTATTCCAGTATCAAAACACATTTTAATTTTTAACAAGAAACAAATTAAATCGGAAACGTTTCATCTGGCTATTAAAAATTTAGTCTTAGTGAATGGGTCAATCATTGCGATGATGGTCGTTTCATTTATTGTGTAAGGAGGTTGATTGTCATGAAGGCACCTATTATAGAAGTAGAAAATCTCACTTTTCGATATGATAAACGGGTGGAAAAGGAAACCCTATCCGATGTATCTTTTACGATCGATAAAGGAGAATGGGTGGCAATCGTCGGACACAATGGTTCTGGTAAGTCGACGCTCGCACGCATGCTGGTAGGCTTATTGATTCCGCAAAGCGGACGGATTGCCATTGCCGGACGGGAATTGAACGACGAAAGTAAATGGGAATTGCGGCGTCGTATTGGCATGGTCTTTCAAAACCCTGATAACCAATTCATTGGAACGACTGTGCAGGATGATGTAGCCTTTTGTCTGGAAAATTTAAATATGTCCCATGATGAAATGAAGGCAAGAATCGATGAGGCGCTTGAAATGGTTGAGATGTCTGCTTTCCGTGAGCATGACCCTTCCCGATTATCGGGCGGCCAAAAGCAGCGGGTTGCCATTGCAGGTGTCCTTGCCTTAAAGCCGGACGTACTCGTTCTCGATGAGGCCTTAGTCATGTTAGATCCAAGGAGCCGGCGTGAACTGCTTGCGTCATTAAAACAGCTAAATTCAACCCAGGATATTACGATTATCTCCATCACACACGATATGAACGAAACCGCTGCAGCCGACCGCATCCTTATGCTGCGTGAAGGGCAGATTGTGAAGTGCGGCGCTCCGCAGGACGTGTTCCAAGGTGAATTAGAATGGGAGCCTCCTTTTGCTGAACGACTGCGGCGGACATTACTGAAACGAAACCGCAGTGTTCCGAACAACTATATGACGGAAGAAGAGTTGGTGCAATGGCTATGGAAGTAAGATTTGAAAACGTATCAGCAGATTATAAAATAGGACCGATTCGAAGCCCATTAGTGCTTAACTCAGTTGATGTCAGAATTGAATCAGGCTCCTATACAGCAGTTGTCGGTTATACAGGTGCCGGAAAATCAAGCTTGCTAAAGGCGATGAACGGACTGCTGCTGCCAAAGGAAGGCCAGGTGGCAGTTGGCAATTTAATTATAAAACCAAATAAACATAAGCAAGCTTTAAAAACCATCCGCAAACGGGTCGGGATGGTGTTTCAATTCCCGGAATCGCAATTATTTGCGGAATCGGTTGAAAAGGATATCTGTTTTGGACCGATTAATTTTGGTGTACCAAAAGATGAAGCAAAAGAAATTGCCAAACAAGTGCTGGAACAGGTCGGATTAAAGCAGGATATTTTGACAAAATCTCCTTTCGCCCTATCAGGAGGTCAAAAAAGACGGGTAGCCATTGCTGGGATCCTGGCGATGCAGCCGGATATTCTTGTCTTAGACGAACCGGGAGCTGGACTGGATCCTAATGGAAGAAAGGAAATTATGGACTTAATTGCCTCCTGGCACCGCGACAAGGAAATGACAACCGTGCTTGTTACTCATGATATGGAGGATGTCGTTACATACGCAGACCGTGTCATTGTCATGGAAAAGGGTAAGATTGCACTGCACGACGGGTTCGAAAAGGTGTTTTCCGACCTAGAGCAATTGGAAAAATGGCATCTTGATGTACCTGATGCACGGCTATTTCAGCTGAATTTTGAAAAGAAAACAGGGATTGTCCTGCCAAAGGTTTGTTTAACTGTGGATGATCTTGCGGATGCTTTTATTGAGGTGGGGCTTGCATGAATAAACTCATTTTAGGCCGATATTTCCCAGGTGATTCCTGGATTCACCGTCTTGATCCGCGGGCGAAGCTGCTCGCTTGTATTTACTTTATTTTTGTTTTATTTTTAGCCAATAACTGGCAGACATATGTAGTGCTTTGGATGTTTACGTTATTGGTCATGTATTTCTCCGGCGTTAGCTTTAAGACTTACCTTCGCGGTGTCAGACCGTTAATATGGCTGATTCTGTTTACGGTCTTTTTACAAGTATTATTTACATCAGGCGGCACCATTTACGTTGATTGGGGACCGATTACCATTTCCGAATTCGGATTAACAAACGGCGTTTTTATTTTTTGCCGTTTTGTTATGATCGTTTTCGTTTCAACCGTTGTAACGCTGACTACAAAACCAATTGACCTGACCGATGGCATTAATTCATTATTACGTCCGCTGCGTGTCCTTAAGGTCCCCGTTGATGAATTTGCCTTAATGCTCTCGATTTCCCTAAGGTTTATCCCAAACCTGCTCGACGAAACCCAAAAGGTAATGGAAGCTCAGCGTGCAAGGGGGACAGAGTTCGGTGAAGGCTCTCTTTTTAAGCAGATGAAAACATTAGTCCCTATCTTTCTTCCCCTCTTTGTCGGCTCATTAAACCGCGCTGAGGAGCTGGCAAACGCGATGGAGCTAAGAGGCTATCAATCAGGGGAAAAACGCTCAACATTCCGCCAATTAAACTGGCAAAAACGTGATACTTTTTGTTTAGTATTCATGCTGGTGTTAACCGTCGGGCTTGCGTTCCTGCGTGCAGACGGAAGCCTATTGCATTGATAGGCTAATGGATAAAAAAATGAGGGTTGTCCCGAGACACCCTCATTTTTTCAATTGGTTCAATTAATTTTAATGAACACTCATTTCATATTTTATCCATTTTTGTACTGATCATGACGTGAGAAAAAGTCCATTAAAAATAGGTAGAAAAGATTTTGTGTAGGGAGCAGCTGCCGATGTCTTGGAATAATTACGCCAACGCTCCGGGTTACCCTCGGCTCTGTCACAGGAATAATGACAGTCGAACGCGGAGGGCTGTCGATAATTGTTACTTCTGGTATTAACGTCACACCCAGACCTGCTGCAACAAGTCCCTTAATCGCATCAATATCCTCACCTTCAAACGATACATTCGGCTGAAAACCAAGCTTTGTACATGCATCCACAAGGATTTCACGTAAAATAAAGCCTTGGGGAAACAATATAAATGAATCATCCCTCAGCTGGCTTAATTTTAATGAGGCTTCGCCTGCAAGAGGGTGATCCTTTGGCAATAAGGCTACAAGGTCCTCGGTAAAGAAAATACTTCCCTTTACCTTTTTTTCCTCCATTGGCACAGGACCAAGCAGCGCCATATCAATTTCACCTTTTGCCACTAGATCAATTAAATGGTAATATGCACCTTGTTTCAGCTGGAATTTGACATTTGGATAGCGCTCACGGAAGGCGGAGATAGCCGTTGGCATCGTATGGGTGGCCAAACTGCTCGGAAAACCGACTCGAATCGTCCCTTGCCCAGGGTCTAAATATTCGGCAATTTCACGCTGCGCGTTTTCAAGTATCGTGACCGCCTCTTCCATATGTTCAAGGAAGATTCTCCCAATCGGTGTCAATTTTACGTTTCTTCCTTCACGAATAAATAAATCAACACCCAATTCCGATTCCAAATTGAAAATTTGCCTGCTAACAGCTGATTGGGCTACATGCATATGGACTGCCGCTTCTGTTACATGCTCTCTTTTTGCCACTTCAATAAAATATTGAATTTGTCTAAGCTCCAAACCCCACCACTCCTTCTACAACTAATGCTATATAGATATCATTTCCTGTTATTTAATATACATTTTAGATAATATCCTATTTCGACATTATACTCTTCTTTTTTTTGTCAAAAATGATTGAATTACATCTAATTATAGCATGAGTTATTGTCGTTTTTGCACTTTTATTAGATACTATCTCATTTAGGCATTGGTATCATCTATATTATATATTGTTTAGATTACTTATTAATTATAAAATAATATTGTACTTGATAACTTTATTAATAAAGCTTTATATAATAATAAATAATATTCAATAGCAGGATATTTGAAAGGATGATCATTGTGAATTCAGTAACAGAGACTACAGGAACTCAATATGTTCAGCAAGTATTTGAAACGGTTAAAAAACGCAATCCAAATGAGAGCGAATTCCACCAAGCAGTGAAGGAAATTTTAGATTCACTTGCTCCTGTTTTCGATAAACACCCACACTATATGGAGCAGGGCGTATTAGAGCGCATTGTTGAGCCTGAAAGACAAATTATCTTTCGAGTTCCATGGGTAGATGACCAAGGCAAGGTACAAGTTAACCGCGGTTTCCGAATTGAATTCAACAGCGCAATCGGACCATACAAAGGCGGATTACGTTTCCACCCTTCTGTAAATGCAAGTATCATTAAATTCTTAGGTTTCGAACAAATCTTCAAAAACTCTTTAACTGGTCAGCCAATCGGCGGCGGTAAAGGCGGCTCTGACTTCGATCCTAAAGGCAAATCTGATGCTGAAATTATGCGTTTCTGCCAAAGCTTTATGACTGAGCTTGCGAAGCATATTGGACCTGATACTGACGTTCCTGCAGGAGATATCGGTGTTGGCGGCAGAGAAATCGGTTATATGTTCGGACAATACAAGAGACTTCGAAACGCATTCCATGCAGGCGTATTAACTGGTAAACCAGTCGGCTTCGGCGGTAGCTTAGCACGTACAGAAGCAACAGGCTACGGTGCTGTTTACTTCGTACAAGAAATGTTAAAAGATAACGGTCTTGATTTCAAAGATAAGACAGTTGTTGTTTCCGGTTCAGGTAACGTTTCTATCTACGCTATGGAAAAAGCAATGCAGTTAGGTGCTAAGGTTGTTGCATGTTCTGATTCTAACGGTTATGTATATGACAAAAACGGTATTAACCTTGATACTGTTAAGCGTCTAAAAGAAGTAGAAAGAAAACGTATCAGCGAGTACGTTAATGAGCATCCAGAAGCAGATTACTTCGAAGGCTGCGAAAATATCTGGTTAATTCCATGTGATATCGCACTTCCATGTGCAACACAAAACGAAATTGATGAAACTTCTGCAAAAATTCTTGTTACAAATGGTGTTAAAGCAATCGGTGAAGGTGCAAACATGCCTTCTACATTAGAAGCAATCGAAGTATTCCTTTCAAACGGAGTTCTTTTCGGACCTGCAAAAGCAGCTAATGCCGGCGGTGTAGCAGTTTCTGCTTTAGAAATGGCACAAAACAGCGCAAGAATTTCTTGGACTTTCGAAGAAGTTGATGCGAAATTACACGAAATCATGGTAAACATCTACCGTAACAGCAAGAACGCTTCTGAAGAATACGGTCACGCAGGCAACCTAGTAGTTGGATCCAACATCGCTGGATTCCTAAAAGTTGCAGATGCTATGATCTCTCAAGGTATCATCTAATAACAGCTTAAACAATAAACAAAGAGCCCAACATCGCTTATAAAAGTGATGTTGGGCTCTTTCGCTTTACCGGAATGGGGGACAGTCCCCCAGCGCATTAATGCGCTGAAGGGACTGTCCTTTTCCCTGAGGCCCGCTCCGAGGCGGGCCTCACAGAGATAAGATGTAAAAAAGGGGAGGGGCCGATAGCACCTCCCGACTTTGTTTAACTATTCATCCTCGAAAGGAAACCGCCAAGCAGGTCATCAACGTCCATTTCCTCGGCATCATCTTCCGCTTCTGTTTCCTCCGCTTCCCCTTGTTTCGCACTATCCCAATCAAAGCTGTCCAAGTCATCATCAAAGTCCAATAACGGGTCATCTGCAGCATCTTCTTCCAGCCCTAAATCACTACTGTACGGATCCTCTTTTGCAGCTGAAACATTGGCTGGCATAGCTTCTTCCTGAAGGTATAATGCCTCGTCAATATCTAAACTACTGCTGTTAAAAGACGCCAGCAAGGATGAAGCACGAATTGGGTCTGAAATAAGCTGATAAATAATACTGCCTAATAGTGCCTCCGAATGCTCATGCTTCAGCCAGTCTCTCTGTGCTTTTGTTAAGCTTTTCGGAAGCGGAATCGTAACCATTTCTCTGTCTCGTAAGGAAGAGCTGTTAACCCCTTGAATAACGAAGTCAGCAATTTTACTCGAAAAATTCCTGCGCTCTATTTCCTTTAATCGCGTCAATTGCTTTAATATATGGTCTGGAGTGTCAGAAGGGATTCGAAAGGATATCGTTTGTCCCCTCGTAATCTCATTTGCCGAAGTCCTTTTCATTTAATCACCTTATTTTACATTTGCAGGTTTTTTCACATCTCCTGTTTTTACCTCAACTGGTTTTACATTTGCCTTATTCTGCTTACGATTAAAATCAGTAATGAGCTTGTAATAAGCATTAGCCATCATCCAAATGCTTTCCTTCTCATCTTCAAAGAAATCAATATTATAGCCGTCTAGGCTGTTATTTAGGGTTTTAAGATAATCCTTAAGTACATTGGAGCCACCGCCTACAAAATAGCAGATTTCGGTTTGGGAATTCTTCTGCCATGTATTTCGCAATAAACGGTATTGCTTTTTCGCCAAATCAAGCAGAATTCGGTCTGTAATATCATGAACGCTTGTCCGGCTTCCCTTTACCATAATATGGTTACGATCATGTTTTTTCGTTAAAATTTCAACGACATCTCTGCGGCTGTCCAGTTCAACGCCGTGCTTCTTCCTAATTTCTTCACGAATCTGCTCTAATGATTCAGAAACACCTAAGTTAAAGCCCTGCGCTTTATCGTCATCTACATTACGGTTTTTAATAACAGCGATATCTGTTGAAAGTCCACCGATATCCTGAATGATAATACGCTTATCGATTAAATCCTTATTAATAATATTTAAATTATTATCCATTACAAGGTTAATATAAGCTGCAAACCCTTCAGGATACACCTTTACTTCATCAAACTTTAGATTAACCTTGATTCCTTGGTATTTCGGTGTCACTAAAAATTCAACCTGGTGTACATTTCCTAATAATCGTGAACGATAGCCTGCATCTTTTCCTTCTTTTACTTCACGAAGAGGGAGGCCTGTTCCTAATGTATAAAATGCATCGATGATATTGCCATTTTTGCGGAAGATTTGTGCATTTTCAGCTCTTACTGCATCCATTGCTAATGTCGTAAAAAGCATAACTAATGTTTGGTCTTCTTCAGATTTGCTGCTTCCTGGATCAAGCTCTGTAGTATTGTTGCTCTTTGTCGCCAAGTTCCCAACACGATAAATAACATTATTTTCTTTTAGGGCAGGGGAGTGGACTCTTACATGGATTCCATCTAGTGGATTTTTACTATCCAATTCTTCAATCCCGATAACTGGGCGGTCTTCGATATCTCTAGCAATAATATTAGGTATATTTAGTTCATATTCTACTTCTCCAAAAATAGCTTTAATAGAATCATTACCTACGTCAACAGCGGCAATTCTTGAATTTGACATCAACATACTTCCTTTCCTTTTTCCAATAATAGGATGCAAATAAATCTATTAATTGCTCCTAGTTGTGTTCTTTTAGATTACACAAGATTGGTAGGTTTTTCAATATTCGAAAGTAAAAAGTAACAAAAGTGTAATAAGTAAACAAGCACCGTTTACGAGTATACAAGTTTACGATACTTGCAAACAACTAAAGCATATTTGTGTACATATTGATTCATAGCTATTTATACGCATTTGCATACATGTAAACATTTTTATAAACATGCATACAAAAATCGAAAACAATTGCATACATCACGTATACTTGCATACTTATTTATAAACATGTAAACAAAATTGTATATTTTAATTTTTGGATACTAAATTTTACTAGAACTTTCCTGATTCTCCCTCTAGCAGAACCAAATGAATAATGTCGTTCTATGTAAATATTTAGATAAACTACAAAAAACTCTTTAAATAGAAACCTGCTACATTTTTTATTCATAGCACCAAGCTCCATACAAATTTTTACAGCCTATAAAATCAATCCTAATCTAACTCAGTTATTTAAAAAGATTGAACCTTTCAATCCTGCTAACTTCCTCTCTAACTAAAACGCTCCTTATCAAACAATAGCTCGACACGGATATAATAGTCTTCGCCATGTTTACCGAAGCTATTCGGCCGCCACTATCTACATCTACCTGCTTTAATAATAAATCAGCATACATTTCACTCTTAAAACCTTCCGGACAGGAATTCACAACAAAGAAGGGGCTTGATGAACTTTACACATTCCATCCAATTATTTGACAGGCGGTTACAAATGCTTCCCTTCGTTCTTCATATCAGAATACAAGATCATCTACACATCGGTGGTCCCCCGTTAACTGCATCCGAACGTCAGGAAATAAACTGCATTAAAATGACCATAACTCAAATCAATCGCTTTAATGAATACAGGGTTTCCTACTGCAAAACTGACAAGCCAGCATACCATATTATAGTTTTTGATAAGGTGTACCTCTCAATTCCGACCTCCTTCTCACATTCTACTCAAGGAAAATAATCGGCTTTTTCCAGTCAAATCCGATCTCACCATATTCAAAATCATGCAAAATGCTTCTATCATTTTCATTTGCAAACCGGATCGTTTCTTCAAAAAATGCACATCCTGCAGCAACTCTCCGAAAGGGCTGTTTAGATTATTTAATTACATTAAGCGGGCAGTTTCTTTATTGCGCACTAGTGAATATAAAATAGTCCGGCAAGAAATCATTTTTCTCGAGTAATTTTCGCCTTTAATGGAAAGGTCTCATACTAGACATTCCCTAGAACAACACTTAATAAATAATTTGGATATCCAGGATCACTTGCTACTTAAGTTCCCTATTAAACAATTACATTGGCATTTCGGCAGACCTGTCTTCATTCCGGATAGAATAGCAACCTCTTTTTCAGGATCCAGATCAACACAATACTGTTTTAAATACAATTCACATAAATCTTCTTTTAACTTAGGAAGTCCACGAAGTAGTGAATATTTATGTATTTGTGGATCCTTGGCAGCTATTTGCAAAGTCCTCATGATATGAGTGGGGAGGGTGATCAGGAAACCCCTGTCCCAATTTAATAATATTATTTACCCGCTACTGCTTTATTCACCTAATCAATATGCGTTGAAAAATGTTGATTAGTAACAATCTATAAATATCGTATACACGTTTACAATACTTGAAAACATGTATACGATATTTGAAAACATTTAATACAAATTTGCATACATATTGTTTTATAAGGATGCGTACGTATTTGTAAACATGTAAACATTATTATATACACGCATACAAATATCGTAAACAATTGTATGCATTTTTATAAACTTATAAACAAAATTGTATACATTGATTTTGGGATACTAATTTAGAGTAGAACTTTTCTGATTCCCCCTCTAACGGAAACAAATGAACATTGTAATTAATTGTAATTGCTAAGCAAAATGCTACATACAACTAAAAATAGAGACCTGCTACATTTTCTCAAGAAAAGTAACAGGTCTCTTGCCATTGTTTATAATCACAAAAACAAACATAATCAACTCAATTATTTAAAAAGATTTAACTTCTCAATCCTGCTAACTGCCTCTTCTAAACGATTCTCATCAAGCAGTAACCCGACCCGGATATAGCCTTCGCCATGCTTACCAAAGCCATTACCAGCAGCAACCGCTACATCAGCCTTTTCTAATAATAGGTCAGCAAACTCCTCGCTTGTAAAACCTTCTGGAATAGGCAGCCAAACAAAGAAGGAGCCGGCTGAAGGTTTAACATCCCAGCCAATTTCCTGACATGCAGTAACGAATGCATCTCTTCGCTTTTCATAACGCTCTACCAACTCTTCAACACATTTCTGATCCCCAGTCAATGCAGCAACAGCGGCCTTCTGAACAGCAGGGAACAGGCTGCAATACAAATGATCCTGAATCAAATTAATGGCCTCGATAATTTCGGCATTTCCAACGGCAAACCCGACACGCCAGCCTGCCATATTATAGGTCTTCGACAACGTATACATTTCGATTCCGACATCCTTTGCACCTTCAGCTTCCAGAAAACTGACTGGTTTTTTTCCGTCAAAGCCAATCGCGCCATATGCAAAATCATGTAAAACAACAATATCGTTTTCTTTAGCAAACTGAACAGTGTCTTCAAAAAATGCAATATCTGCCGCAGCCCCGGTCGGATTGTTTGGATAATTTAAGTACATTAGGCGCGCTGCTTCTTTTTGCTCTTTCGTGAGCATAGAATAATCCGGTAAAAACTGATTCTCCGCCAGCAGTGGAAAGGTGTCATACTTTACATTGCCCAGCACAACCCCTGATAAATAATCGGGATATCCTGGATCAGGCAAAAGCATCAGCTCACCCTCATTTAACAGACACATTGGCAATTCGACAAGACCTGTCTTAGTACCAAACAAAATAGCCACTTCGGTCTCAGGATCAAGGTCAACACTGTATTGTTTTTTATAAAATTCACAGGCAGCTTCTTTTAATTCAGGCAGCCCGCGAAACAAAGAATATTTATGTGTTTGAGGATCCTCGGCAGCTGTTTGCAAGGCCTTCACAATATGAGAAGGTGTCGGCTGGTCTGGATTCCCCTGTCCCAAATTGATAATATCCCTGCCCTCAGCCACTGCCTTATTCACTTTATTTACAAGCGTTGAAAAGAACTGCACCGGTAACTTCTTTAATCGATCAGAATAAATCATTTGTAAGCCCCTCTTTTATATGAAATAGCACTAAGCTTATTTTAAATTATTTATAAAAATAAAATTGATTGCGATTTTATCTAAGATTCTATAATCTTTAAAGTAACTTGTCTAGCGGTGGTGAGAATGATGAAGATAGCTGTAGTACAAATAAATATTGAATTTGGACAGCCAGATACAAACTTTACAAAGGTTGAGGAATCTATAAAAGAAGCTGAAGTAAATGGTGTGGATGTTGTCGTATTTCCGGAAATGTGGAATACCGGCTATGACTTAAAACAGCTTGAAACACTAGCCGATAAAAATGGTGAACGCTCAAAAGCTTTATTCGCAAGACTGGCAAAGGAATATCAAGTGAATATCGTAGGCGGCTCTGTTGCAACAAAGAAGCAGAACAAATTCTATAATACGATGTATATAGCCAACCGTACTGGAGAGATCATTTCCGAATACGATAAGGCCCATCTTTTTAAACTGATGGATGAACACTTATATATGGATGCCGGACAAAAGCTTAATACATTTGAATTAGACGGCACTGTGTGCGGTGGTGTTATCTGCTATGACCTGCGCTTTCCTGAATGGATTCGTGCCCATGTCTTGAAAGGAGCAAAGATTATGTTCATTCCTGCCGAATGGCCAAGCACCCGAATTGATCATTGGCAATTGCTGTTACAGGCACGTGCGATTGAAAACCAGTGTTTTATTGTTGCTGTTAATCGCGTTGGATCGGATCCGGGAAATGACTTTAACGGTCATTCAATGGTTATTGCCCCCTGGGGTGAGCTTCTTATCAGCGGCCAATCACAAGAAGGAATTTATTATACTGAAATAAATTTACAGGAAGTTGATAAAGTCCGTAGTACCATCCCTATTTTCCAGGATAGAAGAACAGATTTATATAACTAAACTGCTTTTCTTTTAAATAGAATTACTTTTCTTAAAAAAGTAAATTTTATATATTGACAGATGATTGAAGAATTAGTACTATACAAACATAACTTAATAAATTAACTTATCCAGAGTGACCGAGGGAAAAGGCCCTATGACGTCCGGCAACCCCCAGTTTGGGAAGGTGCCAATTCCTCCAGAATGACTTTCATTCTGAAAGATAAGTCGAAATAATAGACCGTGTTTCGATGCTTCTTTCAATTGAAAGAAGCATTTTTTACATAAAAGCAGCCATTCGAAACGAAAGGAATAGCTTTTTTTCTTTAAAACCATCTAAATGAATCGGCTTAATATGCTTTTGACATGAAAGTAGGTATCCCTATGATTGAAATTCAACATCTTTCAAAAATATATCAAACAAAAAGTGGTCCTGTTAAAGGCGTAGATGATGTTTCCCTTACAATACATGAAGGAGAAATTTACGGCATTGTCGGTTATTCAGGAGCTGGAAAAAGCTCGCTGCTCCGCTGCATCAATTTATTAGAGCGCCCGACATCAGGCATTATTACCGTAAATGGAACAGACCTTACCCGGTTAAACAGTGAGAGCTTACGCCGGGCACGTTTAAAAATCGGCATGATCTTTCAGCATTTCCACTTGATCAGTCAAAAAACCGTCTATGAAAATATCGCTTTTTCCCTAAAGGCTGCCAAAACACCGGCTAATGAAATAAACAAACGCGTTGAAGAATTGCTTGAAATGGTTGACCTTGCCGATAAAAGAAATGTTTTTCCTTCGCAGCTTAGCGGCGGTCAAAAGCAGCGGGTCGGTATTGCCCGGGCACTGGCAAATAACCCTTCCGTCTTATTATGTGATGAAGCGACATCAGCCCTAGATCCGACCACAACAAGATCCATCCTCGAGCTGTTGAAAAAGATTAATAGAGAACTTAACATCACGATTGTCTTAATCACCCACGAGATGAATGTAGTAAAGGAAATCTGTCATCGTGTGGCAATTATGCAAAAAGGAAAAGTCATCGAGGAAGGCCCTGTCTATGATATTTTCTCCAACCCGCAGACAGAGCTAGCAAAAGAGTTTATTAAAAGTGTGGTCTCATTTGAAATTCCAGAGGCTATTTTACAAAAGTGTAAAGGCAAGATTGTCAAAGTTACCTTTAAAGGCGATGTGGCCGGAGAAAGCGTGATTTCCGATACCTTGCAGAAATTTAACGTAAATGGAAACTTCCTCCACGGATCTATTGAATATATCGGTGAAGCGCCGCTTGGAATCTTTATTATGGAGCTGAACGGGTCAACGGAAGAAATGGATCAAGCGATCCGGTTTATTGAAAGCCGCACGGCACAGCTGGAGGTGATTCAGAGTGGCATTTGATTTTAACCATTTTATCGAGCTTATGCCCGATATCAACCAAGCCTTTTTCCAGACAATTTATATGATTGGCATTTCATTAATAATCGCCATTGTTATTGGTCTTCCAATTGGAGTTCTTTTATATGTAACAGATAAAGAACTGTTCTGGGAAAACCGCACCGTGCAGAATATTTTAGGATTTATTGTCAATATGGTCCGCTCCATCCCTTTTATTATTTTACTGGTTGCCTTAATTCCAATGACAAAGGCATTGGTCGGAACAACAATTGGACCTACTGCAGCAAGTGTTTCCCTATCTGTTGCGGCGATTCCATTTTTTGCCCGGATTGTTGAGACAGCTTTAAGGGAAATTGATAAAGGAGTCATTGAGGCAGCCATTGCAGCCGGCGCTACTCCATGGATGATCATCAAGGATGTTCTCCTGCTTGAGGCTAAGTCGGGCATAATTTCCGGTATTACACTAACCCTAATTAGTTTAATCGGCTTTTCAGCCATGGCTGGCACAGTCGGCGGCGGGGGTATTGGGGATTTAGCAATTCGCTTTGGTTATTACCGCTATGATAATACGATCATGATTGCAACTGTTGTCATCTTAATCGTACTAGTACAAGTTATTCAATTGCTTGGAGACTTTATCTCCAAAGCTGTCGATAAAAGATAAAACAGAAAGAAGGAGAAACTGATGAAAAAGTGGTTTATCGGCTTTATTTTATTAATAGCAGCAGCCTTCCTCGCAGCATGTGGCGGCGGTGAAGAAAAGAGTGAAACAAAGGATACAGCAGCTACAGAGTCAAAGGAAATTAAATTTGGTGCGACTGCAGGCCCTTACAGTGACATGGTATCGACCATCATCAAACCGGCCTTAGAAGAAAAAGGCTACAAAGTAGAATTAGTTGAGTTCAGTGATTATATCCAGCCAAATAACGCACTGGATACTGGCGATATCGATGCTAACCTGTTCCAGCATACAATCTATCTTGAAAACTTTGCGAAAGAAAACAAAATGGATTTAACTGCTTTAATTTCTGTTCCAACTGCACCAATGGGCCTTTATTCTAATAACTTTAAATCATTAGATGAAGTAAAGGACGGCGCAACTGTTGCGATTCCAAACGACCCAACTAATGCAGCACGCGCTTTTAACACGCTTCAAGACGCAGGATTAATTACAGTGAGTAAAGATGCAGACCCGCTGACTGTTTCTGAAAAAGACATTGCAGAAAACAAGAAAAACCTTAAATTCCAGCCAATCGAAGCAGGCCAGCTGCCACGTGCCGTTGAAAGTGCAGATTTATCAGCAGTTCCTGGTAACTTCGCATTAGCAGCCGGCATGAATCTTCTTGATGCCCTTCAGCTAGAGAATATGGATGATAAATACCGTAATATTATCGCTGTAAAAACAGAAAACAAAGACTCTCAACTAGCGAAAGATATTAAAGCAGTTGTTGAATCAGAGGCATTCGAAAAAGCAATCGATGAGAATTTCAAAGGCTTCGGCAAACCAACCTGGATGACAGAATAAATAGATAAATAAATTATCGGGTGTCAGGCACCACAAAAAGACAAAGTATTCGATACTGTCCATTTGTGGTGCCTGACACCTTTTATTAGGAGGAATTACAATGGAAACCATATCTGTACATGGAGCACCAAGTGAGTATGTATTGCAGGAAGGGATATTGCATCAATTAGAAGCGAAATTGCAGGAACGCGGCTTACATAAGGTTTTTATCGTTCATGGACAAAAATCATGGGAGGCAGCCAAGCCGTATTGGCCGTCGCTAACCAGCGTAGAATATGTTGAATACAGCTATCACGGTGAAAACTCTTTAACAGAAATTGAAGCAGTTGCTAAGCTTATCACTGAAGGTTCCTTTGATGGCATTGTCGGTGTTGGCGGCGGTAAGGTGCTCGACCTGGCAAAATCAGCTGGACATGTGGCACATAAGCCTGCTGTTCTAATTCCTACCCTTTCCTCCAATTGCTCGCCATGGACCCCTGTAAGTGTAATTTATGATGATGCAGGCACCTTTATTCGGTTCGATATCTACCCCGAGAGCGCGTCACTTGTACTAGTGGAACCGCGTATTTTATTACATGGGCCCCTTGATATGTTCATTGCCGGGATTGCTGATACCCTCGCGAAATGGTATGAAGCGGATGTGCAGCTGGCCGCAATTGCGAATAAATCCATTCCACTGGAAATTTGCTATTACACTGCCAAGCAATGTAAAGACGTGTTACTCTCCTATTCGGAAGGGGCTGTGAACGCAGCAAAAACAGGGGTTCTGAATGATGATTTTATTAAGGTTGCGGAAACGGTCATCATGCTAGGTGGGATGGTCGGTGGCTTTGGCGATCATTACGGAAGGGTAGCCGGTGCTCATGCCGTCCATAACGGGCTGACGGTTTTAGAAGAAACCCACCATGCCCTTCATGGCGAAAAAGTCGCTTACGGAATTTTAGTTCAGCTTGTTTTAGAGAATAAATGGACGGAAATTGACGCGATTCTTCCGTTTTATCAGAAGTTAGATATTCCATTATCCTTAGAAGGCCTGGGCGTTAAGCAGGTTACGAAGGAAAAGATTCTTCAGGTTGCGGAAAAAACAGTTGTTCCAGAAGAGTCTATCCATGTACTTCCAGGTGAAATGAATGTGGAAACAGTCAGCCGCGCGATGATTGAATTGGAAAATTATATTCAAGCAAAAGTTCGATAATAAAAAAGCTTACCATCAGATACTTTATCCAATGGTAAGCTTTTCTTTTAATTAATATTACGCACTTTTAGCTAATGATTCCTGGCGTTTTCCAAATAACTGATCTACGGCTAATAGCTTACTGCCGTTTAAAGCAATAAATACTGCCATTGCAAGTAGGGCTAAATCTAATTCGTAACCTGCTCCTTGACCATTACCTAAAAATCCCATTGCTAATTTCACCTTTAACGTAGCTCCAATCATTAAAAGTGCCAATAAGGCAGAGACTACTCTGCTTCCCAAGCCGATAATTAATGCAAGTCCGCCAACAAGTTCTATAATTGCTACAACATATGCCAATGCTCCTGGTAAACCGATGCTTGCGAACCAGCCAACTGTATTTTCAATGCCGCCTTGGAATTTCACTAAACCATGGACAAAGAATGTAATTCCCAATACAACTCGTAAAATTAATGCTCCTACTTCAACATTTTTCATTTAATTTCTCCTCCTGTTTTCCCTTTGTTTTATTTTTATTTTTTATCTAAACCATCATCCAAATTGCCAAACACTATGACTAAGGTTTCCATACCGATAGCTTCGGTGAAGAAGTTTTGCCTGCTTCACATCATCAGCTGCGCCCATTGCGTAAAAAATAGGAATAAAATGCTCTTTTCCATACGGTGGTACAGCAACCGCAGCATTTGGTGCTAACGTTTCATAGTTGAACAAGGCCTCTGTATCCCAGCTGTTCATATGCTGTTCAATCCACTGGTCAAAATCGACTGCCCATTGCTCAATCCCCCTGCCGTCCATTTCCCATTTTACAGCTCGTAAATTATGGACAGTTCCTCCGCTGCCAATGATTAGAACGTCCTGTTCACGTAATGCTGACAGTGCCTTCCCGATTTGATAATGTTCTTCAGGCTTTACATGCTGATTGACAGACATAGAAATCACAGGGATATCCGCATTAGGATAAAGCATTCTCAGCACAACCCATGCACCATGATCCAATCCGCGCTTTGTCTCCACCTCAACTGGGATTCCATTATTAGAAAAAGCTGCTTTTATTTCCTCGGTAATGTTTGAATTACCTGGTGCCGGATACTTGATTCTGTACAACGGCTCAGGAAAACCGCCAAAGTCATAGATTGTATCAAACTCCTCCACATCACTTACCCTTTGAACAGGACTCTCATAATGGGCTGAAAAAAGGATAACAGCTTTAGGCTTTGGCAATGTCTTTCCCAGCTGATTTAAAAACTGTGTGTACTCATTATTTTCAATCGCAAGCAGTGGTGCTCCATGAGCGATAAAAAGTGAAGGCATCATGATTCTTTTTCCTCCTTTTTGCTTTCAATTTGATCTTGTATCCATCGGATAAAATCCTGTTGATTCTGTATTGAAACGGTATGTTGTTCCTGATAGGAACGGAAGGTTACATCTGCTCCAAGCTGTTTAAAATATTCCTGTGCTTCGACTCCCCATTGATACGGCAAAATTTGGTCCATTTCACCATGTGAGATAAATGCAGCAACCTCATCAACCGGTTTTACCTCGTAATCCTCGGAAACAATCTTTGGAATATAACCGCTTAATGCCACAATCCCCTTTATTTTGCTGCCTAAAGTCAAGGCTAGTGACATCGATAGAATGGCACCTTGGCTAAATCCAAGTAAATACAATTGATTAATATCGATGGGATACTTATTTGAAGCATATTCCAGAAAGTCTGTAAGCTGACTTAACGACTGCTTAAATACCTCACGGTGCGGCTTCCCGTATCCTTCAATTGTGAAAAAGGCAAAACCAGGAGGATGAGAAAGCGGCCCGCGAATACTGAAAATAAAATACTTCTCCTCTAACCCGGCTGTTAGCGGAAACATATTCTGTTCATTGCTGCCTATGCCATGAAGTAAAAACAAAGCTGGATAAGTTTTATTGTGATCAACTGTTTTTGGCTTGAGAAGATCATAGACCAGTGGTGCATCCATTCTCCATCATCCCTTCGTTGTTGTTTTCAAATATGAATATTTGTTGTTTATAAGATAACAATACTCGGTATAGATTGTCAACAATAATTTTGTTAATATAGAATTAAGTTTTCTATTAAGAAACATTAGAGGTGATTATATGGATATTGGCTCCAAGATTCGTGCAGTAAGAAATAGAAAAAAGATCACCATTGCCCAGATGTGTGAAGGCACCGGGCTTTCGAAGGGATTTATCAGCAATGTAGAAAACAATCATACCTCCCCTTCCATTAATACCCTACAAACGATCGCTAATTTTCTCGAAATTCCATTGCCTTATTTATTGCTAGAAAAGCAGCAACATATGCATGTAGTGAAAAAAAGTGAAAGAACGTATTCCGTGTATCATGATTTGAAGATCGAGCATATTGGATATAAGGACGGACTCCGTATGATGATCATAGAATTTCCGGCAGGTGCTTCCATGGGTACACCAAATGCTCACGAGGGAAAGGAAATTCATTTAGTATTAGAAGGAAAAGTTGAGGCCCAGCAGGGAGAGGATGTTTTCATATTAGAGGAAGGCGATTCATTTAGCTGGAATGCCTGTGTCCCGCATTTTGTTAAAAACGTCGGCGATGGAAAAGCCGTATTATTAGTTACGGTCTATTCTGAAACAGACTCAAAAGATACTTTTTAACCGTTATGAAAAAAGCTTACCAGTTGAATGGTAAGCTTTTTTCAATACTATTTAGCTTTTAACATCCTTCATCAGCCATAGCTTGAAGTCCTCTTGATTTTTCAAAGAAACGGTATGCCCTTCTTGATAGGAGTAAAAGGAAACGGATGCGTTCATTTCATTAAAATATTCCTGCGCGGCAACACCCCATTGGTAAGGAAGAACAGGATCCTTTTCGCCGTGGGAGATAAATACGGACAGCCCATCAACCGGCTTAATTTCGTACTCTTCCAAGGCAAATTGCGGAATATAGCCGCTTAGTGCAACTATTCCCTTTATTTTGTGGCCCAATGTTAAAGCAAGCGTCATCGACATAACAGCACCTTGGCTAAATCCAAGCAGGTACATATGGTTGACATCGATTGGATACTCTTCTGAAGCGTAGTCAATAAAACTCGAAATCAGCTGTATTCCTTCATCAAAACCTTCCCGGTCCGGCTGGCCATATATTTTAAAGGTAAAAAAGGAATAACCGGGTGGCTGAGGAATATGGCCCCTTATGCTAAAAATAAAGAAATCATTTTCTAATCCACTGACAATATCAAACATATTGTGTTCATTACTGCCCTTACCGTGAATTAAAAATAATGCTGGATAATTTTTGTTAGGAATTATTCTTTTGGGCCGTCTTAGCTCATAGAACATAGGTGCATTCATTCACTATCATCCCTTCACAAAACAATATAATATCATCACTTCCAACATATCAAATCCACTATATAAATATCTATTAAAAAGTTAGATTGATTGTTTTTATTGAACTACTCACCGCTTAACAACCTTGCGGTCTGTTTGAAGCGGGAGATTCCTAAGAACACCAACCTATCGGTTAGTTATTGATTAGGCTATCCCCGTCGCACCGACGGTTAGAAGTCTTATAGCTTCATTTTTAAGATTTAAGCTTGCGTTAATATCACGATCGTGTTGGGTATGGCATTTTGGACATTTCCATTCACGCAAACCGAGATTTTTAACGTCTTTGTTTTGAAAGCCACAGCATGAACATAATTGACTGGAAGGAAAGTTTTTTGCAACGGTTACGATTTGTTTTCCGTACCATTTGGCCTTGTACTCAATCATCGTTTTGAACTGTGACAAAGACACTTCACTAATGGCTTTAGCAAGATGATGATTTTTTAGCATATTACCAATAGACAAATCTTCCATACCAATAATGTCGTGGTTATTGACTATTTTGGTAGATAATTTGTGTAAGTAATCATTTCTTGCATCCGTGATTTTCTCATGGATACAGGCGACTTTCTTTTTCGCTTTATACCAATTTGCACCCCCAATCGTTCGTCTACTCATGATTCGTTGCGCTTTAGCTAACTTATCTTCTAATGTGCGAAAGAATTTAGGATTGGAGTATGTCGTTCCATCTGACAGAATGGCAAAATCCTTTAATCCTACATCTATGCCGATTGCTAATTCAGTTTTTGGTAACTCAGATACTTCAGCTTCTGTACCTAAAGAAACAAAGTATTTACCCGATGGATTACGTCGAATGGTGGCATTTAAAATACGCCCTTTGACTTCACGGCTTTTTGCAAAACGAACCAATCCAAGTTTAGGTAACTTGATATAGTTGACTTCAATAGATATATTTCCATTAGTATGCTTTGTCGTATAAGACTGAACAGGATTCTTTTTCGATTTAAATCGTGGATATTTATTTTGTTTTTTGTAGTAACGATCATAGGAGTCAGCTAAATTTTCAACGGATTTTTGCAAAGCAATACTGTCCACTTCTTTTAAAAAGGAATATTGCTTTTTAAGTTATGGAATTGCTTTTACTGTTTCGTATTTATTTAGACATTTGCCCTTCCAGTTATTTGTTGGCAGTTGACCATTTTGTACCATTTCCTCACAGACATACCAGTAGGTATCTTTGTCTTTTTGTTTGCCTAAAAAGAAGTTAAACACAAATCGTGAGCACCCTATTGTTTTGTCAATCAGTTCAATCTGTTTTTTATTTGGAAAGATACGGAACTTATATGCTTTATTTACTAGCATTATATTTCACCTCCTTACATCGAATGTATGTTCCCACTATATCACAAGTGGTAGATTTTGGCTATCGCCAACAGACATTCATCTCCCACCTACTCACTGGGTTACGCCCTTCTTGTTCCTTGAGGTGGGAGCCTTCTATCGGGAGAATGATAAATTATACCGTTTAAATAGTGGAATTTCTGCCCATACTGCTTCTATCAAGTAAGCAAGGGGCTATCTATTATGTTAGCATACAATGATTTTGGCAGCGGTATTCCGCTTGTCCTCATTCACGGCCTCGGCAGTAAAAAAGAGGCTTGGACGCCACAATATGAGCTGGCCTCACAATACCGGTTAATTATTCCTGATTTAAGAGGACACGGTGAAACAAGCTTAAATGACAGCATTACCATTCAAAACTTTGCAAAGGATATTCGGAACCTATTACAATTCCTTGATATCTCGTCAGCTTTTATATGCGGTCTATCGTTAGGGGGGATTGTTGCCCAGGAGCTGTATAAACAGCATCCAGAGCTGGTAAAAGGGTTAATCCTTGCTAATACAACATCCTATATCCCGTCTTTATTCGCTTTCCATAGTATTTCATCGACTTCTATACACTTGAGGACAGGACGGCAGGAAAGGCTAGTCGAGCAAATTGTAAAAGCATCCTTATATGATTACTCCTATATAGGAGAGGCTATGAATGCCTTTCTAGTACGGGATACCTATCTGGAATCGGCAAAAGCCCCTGTTGGGGTCAACTATTTTCCAGTTCTTCCAACGATCAAGAAACCAGTATTACTGATCGGAAGTACGCATGACAGAGTCACGCCCATTGGGAATGTATTTTTGATGAGGCTTTATATCCGGAATGTCCGTACAGCCCTATTAAGGAGAACAGGGCATTTAAGCAATATTGAAAGAAAAGAGTATTTTAACCAATATCTGAGACATTTTATTGACACAAACATCTCATGAGAACACAAAAAAGTGCCCCAAAACACGGGACACTTCTTTATACAAATCTATAATTGTACTTAGTTAGAACGCTCTGCTAACCAGTCGCCAATTGTTGGGTAAGTAATCTTGTTTGCTTTACTTCCAAACGTAATAGATGTATGACCAACTGGAAGATTCTTAAATTCTTTATCTTCACTTGAAATAACATCCATTAACGCTTCAACCATATGCGGCTGGGCGATAAGGTCGCCTTGACCAGCTAGGTTAAGGACATTCGCTTTAATATTTTCAAGGTTAACCTTGCGCCCGCGGATAACCATTTCGCCTTTGATAAGCTTATTCTGTTGGTAGAAATCTCTAATCCATTGACGATAAGCTTCGCCAGGGAATGGAATACCATCATTCAACCATTTTTGTAAAAGCTTAAAGCTCTTAATAAAGCTTTCATTTTCAGCACGATCCACAAGGCTTATATATGGACCATAGAAGTTTGTCATCGGTTTAATAAGCTTGTTACCAAAGTCGATCATTTCAGGTGGAATCACACCAAGTGTTTCAACCACTTTATCGATATCAAAATAACGCTCATCAAGCATCGCACCATAAAGACCAGTATCTTCAAAGTCAAATGGACTTGTCATGAAAACGATATTTTTAACTGGTAATTCCGGGTGAAGGGAGGCGAACATAGATGTAATTGTACCACCCATGCAGTAACCTAGCATTGAAACTTCATCAGCACCAGAAGTACGTAATACTTTACGTACCGCACGTGGAATGTAGTCCATTACGTAATCATCTAACTTCATATTGCGATCTTCATATCCAGGTGTACCCCAGTCTAGAAGATAAACATCAAAACCTTGGTTAACCAAATACTCGATTAAGCTTCCACCTTTGGTTAAGTCTAAAATATAAGGCTTATTAATAAGTGCATATACCATTAGTAGTGGAGTTTTGTGTTTTTTCGGTACATCAGATATATAACGATATAACTTCGTCTTATTTTTAGTCCAGATTACTTCTTTCGGTGTTGGGCCTACCTCAGGTTCAGCCTCTTTCGTTAAAACTTGTGTTGCCCTTTTTACACGAGTATACATTTGTTGATACTCTTCAGGCAGCATATCAGCAAACTCTTTCCACTCTTCTCTAATTAGAACGCTAATGGTGATCCACTCCTTACTTGCATTGTTAATTCTTTAAATCTTACTCAATTGAACGAGCGTTCATGCTAATTGCATGAAAATTACATGTAAATACCGCCGTTGATATTTAACTCTTGACCAGTGATATATGCACCATCTTTACATAAGAAAACAACACCGCGAGCGATTTCTGAAGGCTCACCTAAACGTGATTGAGGGATTTTAGCAATTAGCTTATCAAGAACTTTTTCAGGAATTGCTTGAACCATCTCTGTTCCGATGTATCCTGGGCAGATTGCGTTAACTGTTAGTTTTGTTCTAGCTGTTTCAAGAGCTAAAGACTTAGTGAAACCAAGTAATCCAGCTTTTGCTGCAGCATAGTTTGTTTGTCCGAAGCCACCGAATTGACCGATGATAGAAGAAATATTAATTACACGGCCAGCTTCTGCTTCAGTAAGATGCGGTAATGCAACAGATGTTGTATTGAACACGCTGTTCAAGTTAACATCGATTACTTTTCTCCAATCTTCTTCAGTCATTTTCTTGAAAGTAGTGTCACGAGTGATACCAGCGTTGTTAACTAGGATATCTAATTGACCAAATTTCTCTACTGCAGCTTGTACTAATTTTGCAGCATCTTCGCTTTTTGAAACGTCAGCTTGTACTGCGATTGCTTCTACGCCTAGTTCTTTAATTTCTGCTACCATTTTGTCAGCAGCTTCGCTGTTGCTGTTGTAGTTAATAACGATGTTTGCTCCTTCTTTCGCTAATTCTAATGCGATTGAAGATCCAATTCCTCTGCTTCCGCCTGTTACGATCGCTACTTTGTTCTTTAGTTCTACTGTCATTTTTGTACACTCCATCTCTTAGTTTGTTTTATGTTATATCCATTAGTTGGATTAGTTTTTAGCTTGTGATTTTACCGGTGCTTTTGCTGGTGCTTTTTCATTTGTGCTAGCAGCTGGTGCTTTTTCATTTGTGCTAGCAGCTGGTGCTTCTTTTGTTTCCTTTAGCAAATCAAGAATTTGATTTAATTTTGTATCTAAATTCTTCATGTCTTTTTTCAGATTCGCCACTTCTTTTTGCAGTTCTGGTTGACCTGCCTGATCTTGTGCATCTTCTAATAACTCTTCTAAGCTATCAACCTTTGCATCTACATTTACAATCAATGATGAAAGATTTGCAATGTCAGTACGTGTCGGAACATTTACTTGTTCTAAATAACTTTCTGTTGTTTCATTTAAGAACTTTTTGAATAGAAGATTCATCTCTAGGATTTGTCCAATTCCTTGAGATGGAAAGTCTTCTTTAACTTTTTCATCTACGTAATTGCTGGATTGATCATAAAGATCTTTCCACATTTCAAATAGATTATAGTCTCTTGACATCTTTTCGCCTCCATAGTTGTTTTTTTAATTACAATTCATAGCCATATTTATAATACTAATTTTCGTAAAATAAAAAAACCCTAATTATTTAAAATTATCTAAATATTTTAATTGGTTTTTCGACAGGTTTCTACCTTCTCCAACACAATTAATCATAAAGAAATTTTAAGATTTCTTTTAAAAAAACTGGTAAATCGTCTTACTGAAAACGTTTTACTATATACTCCAGCTACATTTTAGAAATTTGTTGGTTTTTGGCGCTTTTCGCCAGATTAATGTGAAAAATTTGTGACAAATAGTGGAGTTTCGACTTAAGCCGCGGATAAAAAAGGTTACCTATCTTTAAATTCCTTGTCTGCCAGGCATAAAAGGTGAAGAA
This sequence comes from Niallia oryzisoli, assembly GCF_036670025.1. Taxonomy (NCBI): domain Bacteria; kingdom Bacillati; phylum Bacillota; class Bacilli; order Caryophanales; family Bacillaceae; genus Niallia; species Niallia oryzisoli. The sequence goes on from NZ_CP137640.1 coordinate 6,141,613, forward strand.
GCTGCGTTCAAATAAGCAGAAAAAACTTTTCCAAATATTATATAAGAAATACAACGGGAATATGCACGCATTTTTAAAATAATCTAAAAATTTTTAAAAAACATTATTGACAATTTAAACATATAGGTGTAAATTACACATAAGGACTTCAACACAGGAGTGATACATTGTGACAACAAATAAGAACGAACCAACTAAAGAAGATAAGATATTCACATCAATGCCAAAAAACTTAATGGTTCCTGCACTTTTGTTAAGTCTCCGAAATATTAATTTACATGGCTATAGACTCATTCAAGAGTTAACTCGCTTTGGTTTTTCCTCTATAGATCATGGAAATGTTTATCGTACATTAAGACAGTTAGAAAAAGATAATATGATAAAGTCTGAATGGGATACATCAACTGGAGGCCCAGCAAAACGCATTTATTCAATTACAGAAGCAGGAGAAGCTTATTTAAAAACCTGCTCAGATGCATTGGAACAATATCAATCTATTATTAACCGCTTTTTTTCCATGTACATGGACATGTTCCTGCCTAGCTCTTTATCTCCGTTTAATGATAAAGACAAGGACAAAAAGGAAACTGACAAGTAACACATTGCATCACAATCCAAACAATGATTCTGCAGTATTACTGCAATCATAATAAATTATATTTTTTCAGGAGGTTTTACAATGGCACAAGCAACAGCAACAGCAACTAAGGCTCAAGAAGCGGCTGCACATATCGGAGATTCTTTATTCAACAGCTTTACAAACGGATTAGATTTGGTTTACACTTCTCGCAAGGAAATTGAAAATCTTTTCCTACAAGCATTAGAAACACAAAAAGAAACTTTCACTAAGCTTTCTGATGATCTTTCTAAAATCGAAGCTGAACAAAAGAAATTCATTGATGAAATCCGCGAGCAAGTGAAATTAAATATCCAACGTGTATTTGGACCAACTGCTGGTAAAGCTTATGAGCAATTCAACGCTCAATTTGATGAAGTAGCTAACCGTGTTCAAGAATTAACTGTAGCTCCTTACAAAGAAGGTTTAAATCTTCTTGTTCAATCTCAAGAGCAATTCCAACAAACAATTGTTAACTCAATTGAGCAACAACAAAAGCTTCGTCAAGATCTTACTGAACAAGTAAAAGCATCTCAAAAAATCTTTAACGATATCGTTGAAGCAAATTCAAAATTAGCCCTTGGCTTATTTAAATAAGGACAGCGGATTTTCGCTGTTCTTTTTTTTCGAAAAAAAGAATATTATAAAGTGGCTAATGAAAATCTCACCTATTGCCAAGTTACATTGTCTTATATTTATTGAGTATGTATCGTCTGCCGTCGACTCTGGAACACATTAGCAAAAGAGGTGGTATGTTTGAAGTTAACTCAAAAGGTTGCTTTAATTACTGGTGGAGCTCAGGGCATAGGAAAAGAAACAGCCAAAAAATTTCTTCAAGAGGGTGCTAAGGTCGTTATCTGCGATTATGATGATAGGGCAGGCCTAGCGACACTTGAAGAATTCGGTAATGAAAACGCAGACTTTTTTAAAGTTGATGTGACGGATAGTGCTCAGATTGCAAAGGTTGTTCAGTCAACAGTCGATAAACACGGAAGAATCGATATACTCGTAAACAATGCAGGAATAACAGTTGATGGATTTTTGACAAAGATGGACGAAGCAGCCTGGGAAAAAGTTATTGCTGTCAATCTTTCCGGTGTCTATAAATGCACGAAGGCAGTTGCTCCTGTTATGCTGCAGCAGGGATCAGGTGTGATCCTGAATGCTTCCTCTGTAGTCGGTCTGTATGGAAATATTGGGCAGACGAACTATGCAGCAACAAAAGCCGGCGTCATCGGGTTAACAAAAAGCTGGGCAAAGGAATTTGGTCCAAAGGGAATCAGGGTAAATGCCGTAGCACCAGGCTTTATTGAAACAGGCATGACAGCTGCTGTACCTCAGAAAGTACTCGATTTCATGAAAGATAAGACACCGCTAAGAAAACTGGGAAAACCAGAGGACATTGCGAATGCTTACCTATACTTAGCCTCTGATGATGCCAATTATGTAAACGGAACCATCCTCAGTGTTGATGGCGGCTTAGTTATCTAATTGTTATAGAAATGAATCATCATCTGATGCATCACTCATTTTCACCATTTATTGAGTGATGGTTATATTAAAAATAACATACTCAAGAGAACGCTTGTCTGACAAAAAAACGAGGACTCCCTTTGTGGAGCCTCGTTTTTCTATTTTGTTTAAACTTACGCTTTTTCTACGATTGTTGCTACGCCTTGTCCGCCACCGATACATAGTGTAGCTAGACCAGTCTTTGCATCTCTCTTCTGCATTTCGTGGATTAAAGAAACAAGGATTCTCGCACCGCTTGCACCGATAGGATGTCCAAGAGCGATTGCTCCGCCGTTAACGTTTAATTTTTCTTTATTGAATTGAAGCTCACGGTCTACAGCGATTGATTGTGCTGCGAATGCTTCGTTAGCTTCGATTAAATCAACATCTTCTAATGATAAAGAAGCTTTTTCAAGAGCCTTTTTCACTGCAGGAACAGGTCCGATACCCATGATGCTTGGATCAACACCAGCACTTGCATTAGCTTTAACTGTTACTAATGGTTGAAGACCTAATTCTTCAGCTTTTTTACGGCTCATTACAACAAATGCTGCAGCTCCGTCATTGATACCAGAAGCGTTACCAGCAGTTACTGAACCGTCTTTCTTGAATGCAGGACGAAGCTTTCCTAAGCTCTCAGCAGTTGTGTTAAAGCGTGGGAATTCATCTTGGCTGAATACTGTTACTTGTCCTTTACGTCCAGGAATTTCTACAGGGATGATTTCATCTGCAAAACGGTTTGACTCGATTGCAGCTTGAGCTTTTTGTTGGCTCCATGCAGAGAATTCATCTTGCTCTTCACGAGAAATTTCATATTTCGCAGCTAGGTTTTCAGCTGTAACACCCATATGATAATCATTCATTGCGCACCATAATCCATCTTGAATCATAGAGTCTTCGATTTTTTGATTTCCCATTTTAAAACCGTTACGAGCTCCTTTTAATACATATGAAGCTGCGCTCATGTTTTCCATACCACCAGCAACAACGATTTCAGCATCGCCAGCTAAGATAGCTTGAGTTGCCATATGTACAGCTTGTAGACCAGATCCACATACTTTGTTGATTGTAATAGCAGAAGCTTCTTGTGGAACACCTGCAGCTAATGCAGCTTGTCTTGCTGGGTTTTGTCCAAGACCTGCTTGTAATACGTTACCCATGATCACATCATCTACTTGATCAGGATTTACTCCTGCTTTTTCAAGAGCTCCTTTTATTACAATTGCTCCAAGTTGAGTTGCAGCAACATTTGTTAAGCTTCCTAGAAAACTACCAATTGGTGTTCTTACAGCACTTACAATAACTACTTCGTTTGTCACTTGAATTTCCTCCCGTGTGTTTGTTTTATATTCTGAATATTCGACGTTGTTATAATACTACATATTTCTCTAAAATGAATGCCAAATTATTCGACAAATTCTGATTTATATATTATTTCAGAAACCTCAAAAACCCTATTTGACAAACACATTTAGAGCTATCGGAGGAGGACAAAACCCTTATTAATCTCTAAAATTTTCCGCTTACAATCTAGTAATAGTAGGAAGAAATACTATTTTATTTATTATATTTAAATTAATTATTAGATTGTAGATATATTAAAATAACTGCAAAAAGGTAACGTTGAATTTTATAAGAATTCGGCGAAAAATGTTGAAAAGTTTTTTGCAGGACCGAGCATTTCATTCTAAAATTCACCTATTCTATCAGAAAGTGATATGGATAGATATGATTATTTTTGTTGGAATTCCATATCTTTTTCCATCATATTTGCTGATTTCTTTTCTTTATAAGAAATTGTAAATTGAGATGGACTAGTTTATATACTTTTTAGATTTGGAGGGATGGCTGTCTGGAGAGCAAAGGTGAAGTTATTTTCAATTAATTTTTCAGAATATTGAAAATTAAAATAATCCTTAGGAGGACAAGAAATTTGAAAAACTTTAATGCCAATGAGATTTATGACAAAGGGACATTTAATCGTTACCATTTTAGTTTATTATTCTGGCTTTTTATTACAATCTTATTTGATGGCTATGACACAGCCGTATACGGTGCCATTGTACCGGTACTAATGGAAGAGTGGTCGCTGACACCAGTCCAGGCAGGAGCCATTGGCAGCTATACGGTCATCGGTACGGTTATTGGTGCATTTATTTTTGGCCTTATGGCTGATAAAATCGGGCCAAAGAAAGTGACCGTTATAAGCGTTATTCTTTTCAGTATATTTACAGTACTAGCAGGCTTTGCAAATAGCCCTGTCATGTTTACTGTATGTCGTGTCATTGCAGGCTTCGGTCTTGGAGGAGTAATGCCGAATGTTGTTGCCCTAACAACAGAATTTGCGCCGAAGAAAATTAGAAATGCAATGGTTGCCATTGTCTTTTGCGGATATTCCCTTGGCTCTATGTCTGTAGCCCTTCTAAGTACATCTATCATTGGCTCGTTTGGATGGAAGCCGCTTTATTGGTTAGCAGGAATTATGCTTTTCCTTCTTCCAATCATGGTTAAAGCGCTGCCTGAATCCTTACAAATTCTAGCGAAGCAGGACAAGCATGATCAAATCAGAGCAATTTTGAGAAAAGCTGTTCCAAGTGAAGACATCCCTGATTCAGTCATCTTTGCAAAAGCAGCTGCACAAAAGCACACGAAAACTCCTATTGCCGCTCTATTCAATAATAAACGCGGTTTAACGACAGTCATGTTCTGGATTGCATCCTTCTGCAGCTTCATCCTTATTTATGCAATGAATACATGGCTAACTAAGTTAATGATTCAAGCTGGCTATAACTTAAATTCCAGCTTACTATTCTTAGCTCTCTTAAACGTAGGTGCGATTATCGGAATTATTATCGGTGGATTCTTGATGGAGAAGTATGGCTATAAAAAAGTCCTGCTTCCATTATTCCTTTCCGGCTCAGTTGCACTTGTGTTTATTGGAATCACGAAAAGTCTCGTATTGGCGTATATACTAGTCGGTATTATCGGTGCTGCTTCAATCGGGATTCACAGTCTCATGTTCCCGCTTGTGTCACAATATTATCCGCCTGAAATGAGATCAACCGGTGTCGGAATCATGATGGCTTTTGGCCGGGTAGGTGGAATTGTATCACCGACACTTGTCGGTATGCTAATGGCTTTAAATCTTTCTGTCCAAGTCAATTTCACAGTCATCGCGATTGCAGGAGTATTAGGAACACTGGCTATGGCCTTAGTTCAAGAAAAACATGCTTACTATAATCAAAATAAAAATCAGCCACTTCAAGCCGATAAGGTTGTCTAACTAGTTTATAACTTTGAAATATATTTCCCCATTTCGTGTCAGGCGTTAAGCCTGGCACTTTTTTTCGACTGATAGAGCGGTTCTTCCAGTTTTTTGATAAAAATTAACTAGTGATACGATCTTGAAAGCCTTGTATACTTTTCTTATAAACTAGTATTTTCCAAATCACTAGTCATTTGAGAGGAGCTAAGATGAAAAAAACCAGCTTTATATCTTTTTTATTCATGTTTTTTGTTCTCGCAGGTTGTACGGCTAATGAAGCAGCTAATTCAGAGCCTGTCAAAGCAGTCAAGGAAGCAGCACAAAAGAAAAGCTTCACGAAGGAAGAGGTTGAAGACCTGTCTTCACAAGCCTTACAGATTCTTCAAAGGGTTGCATCATCTGGCGGCGCAGAGGAAGAACAAAAGAAGGTAAAAGAATTAATCACGATACTTAATCAGTATAAATACGAGGATAACAGTTTAAGTGATTATAGTAAGAACTTAAAAAACTGTTTCACTGCACTTATGGATTACAGCAAGGGAAAGGCTGACGAAAAGGCTTTAGGCAGGGTCTATCCAGAATATATTGCGGCAGTTGAACGTTTAAAACAAGAAGAACCGGCTATCCAGCTGAGCGAGCCTACCCATTATGAATGGTTCTATGCATCTGCTGCCGCTTATGAACAGGGACGAACAAGGGATGGTGAAATTACTTTAACCTTTGTCGGAGATAACTCCTTTGGGACCTATCCAGAAACGCCTGAACACTTAAAGTTTGACAATGTGTTTAAAAAGAACGATGGCGATAATCAATATGTCTTTAAAAACAGCCTGCCTTGGTTTAACTCAGACGACTTTACAATCATCAATGCAGAAAGTGCCTTTACAAACGAAACAAAGGCTGAAAATAAAATGTGGCGGATAAAAAGTGACCCGGCCCATGTAGCTTTCTTACCCGCAAGCGGGGTAGAAGCTGCCAACCTGGCAAACAACCATACGAGAGATTATTTTGAAGCCGGCTATGAGGATACCCTGGAGGCTTTTGCTAAGAATAAGGTGGCTGTGTTTAATGACGGAATGCCTCTGAAGACGAAAATCGATAATATTGAAACCATTTTCCTTGGCTATGACTGCCGTATGAGCCAGCAGAATCCTGAATTTTTGGCAAGGATTTTGGAAGAAGTAAAGCATTATAAGCGTAAGGATAATCTAGTCATTGTAAGTATGCATTGGGGTGTTGAATATCGTGAGACACCTGTAGACTATCAAACTCAGTTCGGCAGAAGTATTCTTAATGCCGGTGCTGATATCATTATGGGCGGACATCCGCACCGCCTTGAAAGTGTCGAGAATTATAACGGTAAATACATTATTTATAGTATGGGAGATTACGCCTTTGGCGCAGACCCAACCTTGCTGTCACGTCAAACAGCGATGTTCCGTTTACGATTTGCGAAAGAGGACGATACCGTTTTGATGAAGGGATTAACGATCGTGCCGACCTTGGAAAACTCGGATGGCAGTACAAATGAAAATAACTACCAACCTCTTCCTGTATTCGGAAACGAAGCAGCAGATATCGTTGATGAGTTAATTCGAATCAGTTCACCGATCGAAAACGGTGTAACGAAATATGATTATTTTGATCCATTTTTATAAAAGCCAAAAAAGAGCAGCTAAAAGGAGCTGCTCTTTTTTGGTTTAACTATATCTATTCTAAATAGGCTTTTAATGCAAACTGATCTTTTACAAAAATTTGCTTTGTACCAGCAATTGCAATCAGTCCTAAATCCTCAAATTTGCTAAACTTACGGCTGATTGTTTCACGTGTAACACCAACGTAACTAGCGATTTCTTCCCTTGTTATCGGTAAATGAATCAAGGTCCCCTCATTCATTTTTGTTCCGAACTTTTGGCAAAACTCTAAAATCATGCTGACAATTCGGATTTCTGGATCTTTTGTGGCTAAGTTTTGCGCCAAATTTTCTGTATGGGCCAATCGTTTTGTTAATGCCTTTAATAGTTTTAACGATATCTCCGGATTTTCCAGCATAATCAAATCAATATCCGCCTTCGTTAACTGACAGATTTCCGTATCCTCAATCGCAAAGACACTGAAGTTGTTGACTTCATCATCGTTAAACAGATTCAGCTCGCCGAAAAAATCTCCAGTCGTCATGATATAAAGAATCAGCTCCTTTCCATCAACCGTGAACTTAGAAAGTTTAACTTTCCCTTGATGAATGATATATAGGGTATCAGACTTTATCCCTTCTGGAATCAGCATTTGTCCCTTTTGATAGTGGACATGCCGTATTATATTTGCTATTTTTACAAACTCATCCTGGGGCAATGAGCTGAAAATAGGAACTTTTTTTGTGCATGGATCACTTTCTGCATGATTACATACATGTTCTATCATTTTGCATCACCTTTGTTATAGAAATTGGATCACTTTCCCTTAAAATATAACAATCTCGTGAAAAATAAGGATTCAATATGAATATATCATAGCATTTAAACACAGTTAGTGTTTTAAATCACCTTATTAACATCACAATAGTTGTTTATTTCTAAATGTAAGAAAGTACCGAAATATAATAAGGTTTCCAGCACTTTCATTGTCTATTATTCTTCTACTTCGGCAAAATGATCCTTATCTCACCCCAAACCGGACATACCCAGTCTTCCGGTACATCTTCAAATGCTGTTCCCGGCTCTACATCTTCGTCCGGATCTCCAATCGCTGGATTGTAAATATAACCACATGGAATACAAATATATTTTTTCATGATATTCTCCTCATTTCTATGCTGACAGCTTTTGTCTTTTCTTTAATTCGTTCATTAATTCACTAACAGTGATATGACTTAGCTCAATTCCTGCTAATGAAACTCCATTTTCAATGGCGGCTTTATATGGCAATGAAGCCACAACACCCTCAAGAGAGATTGCACCAACCATTCTTTCGTCTTTAATAAACACTCTAGTATATTTGCCTGTTTCATCTTCTTCTGTAATTGTTGTATCACATTGACTTTCATCGACAAGTCCGATGGAAAATAAGGTGAAATCAAAAGCGTTAAAAACAGTCATGGGAATACTCTTTTGATAGGTTAGGGAAGAAGGAGCTGCCATATTTTTACCGGCCACTTTCCCTTGTTCCATGGCAGGATTCCAAAGAGCAGCTACTACGCCATTCCATTCTGCTGCATCACCAGCAGCGTATACATCTTCCACATTTGTCTGCATCCGGTCGTTGACAATAATCCCGCGGTTAACAGCAATGGCTGTGTTTTTCACTAACTCTAGATTAGGAAATACTCCAATTGAATAAATAACACTGTCACAAGGAAGCTCCTGCTGATTGACTATAATTCCTTCTACTTCTGTTTCACCGTTAATTCTTTCAACAGATGCATTGACGTAGACTTGAATACCGGCCTCTTCAATTTTCTGTTTCAACCTTTCAGAGGTGTTATTATCAAGCTGTCTCGCCATTAGGCGCGGCGCAGCTTCAATGATTGTCACCTGCTTGCCCTGCTTATGAATAGACCAAGCAGTTTCCAGTCCTTGAATTCCCCCGCCAATATTGACAACATGCTGTTTACTTTCGATAAAGGTTTTGAAGTCATCCGCTTCCTGCATTTCTCTAATCGTAAAAACACCTTTTTTGTCCGCACCATCGATTGACAGCTTCCTGTTTTGAGACCCTGTACAAATCAGCAATTTATCATAATAGAAGACTTCACCGGATGCCGCCATAATCGCGTGTTTTTCTGTATCGACATCGATGATCTTTGTGTTGGCATGGACAATAATATTTTGGTCCTGATACCACTTTTCTTTTTTAATTAAGACCTTTTCATTGTGTAAATCGGAATACAAATCCTTTGATAATTTGATCCGGTTATAAGGCATCGAGTTTTCAGCGCCAAAAACATGGATATTTGCTTCTTTATCCTGATCACGAATATCCTTCGCGGCATAGACGGCTGCAACTCCGGATCCGATAATACAATAGTTTTTGTTCATTCTGTCCACCATCTTCTTATCATTTTCTGTATCTCATTCAAGTGAGCTAGCTCTCATATAAATGTTTCATGTGAAACATTCCAGTTCATGCTTTCTTAGATAGCACTTCTTAATAAATCAGCAACAAAGCCTGCTGAATGTTCAATTTTAGCCAGCTGTTCACCCTTTGGTGAGAACCTCACACGGACTGGAAATTCAACATGTGTCATTCCAGTTGTTTTAATTACTTTTGATGTACTTTGAATGTCCATGTTTGTCTGATTCAAATAGTCTTGGATGACTTCGATTGCTTCTCCGCTCCAGCCATAGGAACCAAAAGCAGCCCCGATTTTACCCTTTAGGTCCATCTCAGGCAGTTCCTTAAGAACCTCCTCAAGATTCCCTATCATATCTGCATATCTTGTGGAACTTCCGATAAATACTGCATCTGCTTCTTTGATGCTTTCAAGAATCTCGGCCTTTTCAGCTTTATCCGCATTAAACACAGCTGCTTGAATCTGGTTTTCTTCGATGATGCGCTGCAGGTGATTCGCCATTTTTTTCGTGTTATTTTTAATTGTTGTGTACACAATCGTCACTTTTTTGTCTTGGACTGTATCAGCACTCATTGTTGCATAAAAGTCAATGTACTGCCCGATATCTTTTCGCAAAATAAAGCCGTGAGAAGGAGCAATCATTTGAACATCAAGCTCTGCTAATGCATCGATGAGTGTTCTTACATATCTACGGTGTGGATGAATAATCTCCGCATAGTAACCGGCAAAGTCCTCTTTAATATCAAAACCCGCCTCATCAGCAAAAATATGTTCAACCGCCACATGCGTACTGAAGATATCACAAGGGAATAGAATTTTATCTTCGACAGTATAAGTGATCATTGTTTCAGCCGTATGCAGATATGGAGTTTCTTTAAACTTCAGTGTTTTACCGCCGATATCCAATGTATCGCTGTCTTTTACGACTAAGAAATTACGGCTGTGAAGCTTGTACATCTCTTTTAACTCATTAACCGCGGGCTCTGTACAAACAATGGTTGCATTCGGCGCTCTTCCTGCCAATGCCGCCATACCGCCTGAATGATCCGGCTCCGTATGATTGATGACAATATACTGAATTTCCTGCGGGTCAATGATTTGACTTAGATACTCTACAAATTCTCTGCCAAACTCTATATTAACTGTATCAATTACAGTTGGCTTTTCTGATTTAATTAAATAAGCATTATATGTCGTCCCTTTTGCTAACACTAACCGGTGAAAAGGAACCTCACGATTATCAATTTTTCCTACCCAATAAATATCTTTCGTTAATTCTACATGGTTCATCATCTATTAAAATCCGCCTACATGGTAATGAGAGCTGTTATCAACTGAAATCATCTTACAACAGCACCCGCATCAAAAAAGAGGACGAAATCACTCTTTTAAATAAATCTACTTTTTTATTAGTAAAAAGTTAAAAAAGGTGCCAGGGGCGCCACATATGGACAAAAACCATCGTTTTGTCTTTTTGTGGTGCCTGACACCTTAATCTTTATTGAGCTGTATAGCCGCCGTCCAATACTACAGCTTGGCCGGTAATTCCTGCCCCTTTTTCACTTGCTAAGAAAACGGCATAATTGGCAATCTCTGAAACTGATAATAATCTCTTTTGCGGTACCATGGCTAAAATGACATCCTCAAGTGCACTATCAAGACTTACATTTCTTGTCTTTGCTAAGTCAGCAATCTGGCCGCGGACAAGCGGTGTGTCAACATAACCAGGGCATAAGGCATTGACTGTGATTCCGTCTCTTGCACACTCTAATGCAGCAACCTTTGTTAACCCGATCACGCCGTGCTTCGCACTGTTATAGCCTGCCTTTCCGGCAAAACCGATCAGTCCATTAATAGAAGCCATATTAATAATTCTTCCTGACTTTTGAGCCTTCATAATTGGGAAGACACTCTTGATTCCAATGAAGGATCCTGTCAGCATCACCTTCACTAGCTTTTCAAATGTTGCTGTTGGAAAATCCTCAATGGCTGCAACATATTGGAATCCGGCATTATTGATTAATACATCAATTGTTCCAAAGGTTTCTTTTGCCAATTCAATAGCATTTTTGAATCCATCCTCATCCGTTACATCACAAGGAGCTGATAATGCTTCAAAGCCAGCTTCCTTTAATTCAACTACGACCTCGTCACATCTTTCTTTGTTCATATCGGAAATCACCACTTTTGCCCCTTCGTTTGCAAACGTCTTTGCAATTTCCAATCCGATACCGCTTGCTGATCCTGTAACAAATGCCACTTTTCCCTCTAATGTTTTATTCATCGTTGTTCCTCCTTATTAATAACTTCCTGCTTTTTTAATATATATATCGAAGATTTTAAACAAGACCAAACCAAGAATATAAACCAATGATAACGAAAACAGTTAATGTTTTAATAACAGTAATAGCAAAAATATCTTTATAGGATTGTTTATGTGTTAAGCCTGTTACCGCAAGTAATGTAATAACAGCTCCATTATGCGGAAGTGTATCCATACCTCCTGATGCCATCGCAACAACACGGTGCATGACTTCCGGCGGGATATTCGCAGCAGCGATCATTTGATTATATTGATCAGCCATCGCACTTAAGGCAATCCCCATTCCGCCAGAAGCAGATCCTGTAACACCGGCTAATGTACTTGTTGTAACTGCGCCGTTTACAAGCGGATTGGAGAATGCACCGGAAATTCCGTTGCTAATATGGCCAAAGCCTGGAAGAGAAGAAATGATTCCACCAAAACCATACTCAGAACCTGTGTTCATAACGGCAAGAAGTGAACCAGCAATACTTGCATTCAGTCCCTCTTTAAAACCAAACTTGATTTTTTTCGTATCAAAAGCGATTGCTGCAACAATACCGATCACTAATGAAATGGCAACAGCCCAGATAGCAGCATTACTTGCTACATCAACTTTGTAAGCTGGCAGCCCAATTGCCTCAAAGTCAAATCCATTTGGATACATAGCAGGAATAGCAGTTGTTAATATTTTATTCATTACAGCAACAAGAACGAGCGGAACGAAAGCCAAAATCTGTCTTGTTACTGATAGATTTGAATTTAAATCCGGAATATATTCAGATTCTTCATTTGAAGGTGCTGCTCCTTCAGCAGCAGCTGCGGTTTCTGCATCAAAACCATAATAACCCTCTCCAGCCTGCTTGGCCTTTTTTCTTCTCATTTCTAAGTATAGTAAACCAACCACAAGAACAATGATAGCACCTATAATACCTAATACTGGTGCAGCATAGATATTTGTTTTAAAGAATGAAATCGGGATAACGTTTTGAATTTGCGGTGTGCCTGGCAGCGCATCCATTGTAAAGGTAAATGCACCAAGGGCAATCGTCCCCGGAATCAGCCTCTTTGGAATATTTGCTTGTCTAAATAATTGATTGGCAAACGGATAAATCGCGAATACGGCTACGAATAAACTTACACCGCTATATGTTAAAATGGCTCCTAATAGAATAACAGTCAGCATTGCTTGCTTCGCGCCGATTAAACGGACAATTGTTTTAGCAATGGATTCAGCAATTCCGGACATTTCTACAACTTTACCGAAAATGGCTCCAAGTAAAAAGACGATGAAGTAGTTTTGAATAAACCCTACCATTTTTGGCATAAAGACGCCTGAATAGAATGGCAGGACATGGCCTGGATCTGTCAGCAATACGGCTAATAGAGCACATATTGGCGCAAATAGAATAACGGAATAGCCTTTATAGGCGACAAACATTAATAGACCCAGTGACAGCAAGATAATTAATAAGTCCATATAAATCCTCCCCGGATAAATAGATTGCATTTCCTTTGAAGCAGATTCCCCAGACGGTCGTTTTTAAAGCGGGCAGCTCACGCAAAAAAATAGCGCTTATATATCTGTTAAAACGTACTAAAACATATTTTTTTACCTGAAATACAGGGAAACAAGGTAAATCACTTTTGTCATGTTTTAGTACCTTTCGTTTTCTTTTGCATAGACCCGCTTATCATTCCAAACAGAAAAATGATTATCCTTCCAGCTCTACAATACTTGCTGCCCCTTGTCCGCCGCCAATACAAAGTGTTGCCAATCCATAACGGGAACCCTGGCGTTTCATCTCATGTAATAGCGTAACAAGAATACGGGCACCACTGGCACCGATTGGGTGGCCAAGGGAAACAGCCCCGCCATTGACGTTCAGCTTTTCACGAGGAATAAAGAGATCACGACCGACAGCGAGTGATTGTGCCGCAAATGCTTCGTTTGCTTCAACTAAATCGATATCATCAATAGAAAGTCCTGCTTTTTCTAATGCCTTTCTTGTAGCTGGGACCGGCCCAATTCCCATGATTTTAGGATCCACACCTGCAGCTCCATTGCCGCGAAGAACAGCCATTGGCTTAATGCCTAATTCATCAGCCTTTTCCCTGCTCATAAGAACAAGTGCAGCCGCACCGTCATTGATACCTGAAGCGTTTCCTGCTGTAACAGTTCCATCCTTTTTAAAGGCTGGTTTTAATTTTGCAAGCTTCTCTGCTGTAACCCCCGCACGAGGGAATTCATCCTTATCAAATACAATTGGATCACCTTTCCGCTGTGGAAGTATAACTGGGACAATTTCTTCTTGGAATTTGCCTTCATTCATGGCTGCTTCTGCTTTTTGCTGGCTCCAGGCTGCGAATTCATCCTGTTCTTCACGGGTTAAACCGTATTGCTCAGCGATATTCTCAGCTGTAATCCCCATATGGTAATGGTTAATTGCACATTGTAAGCCATCCTGAATCATGCTGTCGATAATTTTTCCATCACCCATCCGGTAGCCTGTACGGCCTTTAGGAAGCAGGTAAGGGGCCATGCTCATATTCTCCATTCCGCCTGCCACGACGATTTCCGCATCACCGGTTTGAATCGCCTGGGCTGCAAGATGAACAGCCTTTAAACCGGAGCCGCATAACTTATTAATGGCCATCGCTGTCGTTTCAATTGGCAGACCGGCCTTTAGAGCAGCTGTACGGGCAGGGCCTTGACCTAGTCCAGCTTGGAGGACATTCCCCATAATCACTTCATCTACCTGTTCTCCTTTAATTCCTGCCCTGTTTACGGCTTCCTTTATCACAATGGCACCTAGCTCCGTTGCCGGGGTATTGCTCAATGCCCCCATAAAATTTCCAATTGCTGTTCTTACTGCACTTACGATAACGACTTCACGCATTCCTTTATCCTCCCAATTTAAGAGATTAACAACCAATTAATTCTTTTACCTTAAATGATGCTGCTGTTTTTTCTTTAACTGTTTCAAAATCGATACCCTCCTGCAGCTCTTCAAGAACCAGCCCATCTTCCGTTACGCTGAATACTGCCAGCTCTGTTACAATCAGATCAACAACACCTTTTCCTGTTAAAGGCAATGTACACTCTTCAAGAATTTTTGGTGAACCTTTTTTAGAGCAGTGCTCCATTGCAACAATGACCTTCTTGGCTCCTGTAACTAAATCCATGGCACCGCCCATGCCTGGCACCATTTTTCCCGGCACCATCCAGTTGGCTAGATTCCCTTTTGCATCTACCTCAAGTCCGCCAAGAACGGTGACATCCACATGGCCGCCGCGGATTAACGAGAAGGAGAAGAGGCTGTCAAAAAATGCACCGCCAGGAATAATACCCGCCGGCTGTCCTCCGGCATTCACGAGATCCATATCGATTTCATCATTTGCCGGTCCAAGACCAATGTATCCGTTTTCAGATTGGAGTATCACATTCACACCTTTAGGCAGATAGTCAGGTACCAGTGTTGGCAATCCGATACCAAGATTCACGACATCTCCGTCTTTCATTTCCTTTGCAACACGCGCAGCAATAATCTGTTTTGGAGTCATCATTACATCACTCATTATTAGTTGCCTCCTGTAACTAAGATTTTATCTACCAGGATACCAGGGGTCATCACTTCATCCGGGTTGATTTCACCAACCTCTACAACCTCATCGACCTGAGCAATCACAAGATCTGCTGCTAGAGCCATAATCGGATTAAAATTACGGGCAGAGCAGTTATAGACTAAATTCCCTGCTTTATCCGCCTTGCATGCTTTCAAAAGTGCTACTTCAGCATGAAGCGGTTTTTCAAGTAGAAAGTCACGACCATCAATGGTTATCTTTTCTTTTCCTTCTTCAACAACCGTCCCGATTCCAGTTGGTGTCAATACTCCGCCAAGTCCAGATCCGCCAGCACGTACTCGTTCAGCAAATGTCCCTTGTGGAACCAGCTCGACATCTAATTCGCCTTCAATCATTTGTCTGCCTGTTTCCGGGTTTGTACCGATATGTGAAGCAATAACCTTTTTTACCCGTTTATTTACAATTAATGGCCCGACACCTTTATCCACAACAGCCGTGTCACTAGCAATTAATGTTATATCCTTTACATTCGATTCAAGAACAGCGGATACTAGTTCCTGCGGTGTACCAACTCCCATAAACCCGCCGGACATGATTGTCATCCCATCTTTAAAAATAGATAATACTTCTTCTCTGGGAACTATTTTATTCATTTACAGCGCCCTCCCTATGAAATAAGTCAGCTTAAAAATGATTACACCAATATATAATGCAAGTGCCGTGCCAACTTTTAAAAAATGAACAAAAAATTATATTAAAAAGTTTTTAATATCCCGTTAAAAAGAATAAAGTTGCAATATGTATAGATTATTAATTTAAGAAAAACTTTTATAAAAACCTTTTATTCTTAAAAATTATTATTAAATTAATCAATTATTGATATATTAATAGATTACTACTATCAAATTTTGTTCAGTTTTCCTTACACATAACGAAATATGCTTAAAAAGTGTAAGGATTTTCATACAGTCGATATCTTCATGCATAAATAAGTGTTTGGAATCGCTTACATTTTTTTATTGAATTGATCCTGCCTATAATATTCCTTCATCACATAAAATATATAAAACCCCCTCTGATTGAACAAAGGGGGTAATGCCATTTATAATCCATATTTATTCATTTTTTCATAAAGGGTTGTCCTGCTGATTCCAAGCATCTGAGCTGCTTTGGATTTATTTCCATTGACTATTTCTATACAATCCATGATTGCCTTTCGTTCCGCATCATCCATCATTTCCGCCAATGGACGGAGGGACGGCACCGTTTTAAAACCGCTTATTTCAACAGGCAGATGTTCAGGTCCAATCTCCTTATCTTCATCCACCATGTTTAATGCACGTTCAATCGTATTCTCTAATTCTCGAATATTTCCCGGCCAAGAGTAAAGACACAGCTGCCTAATGGCGGCACAGCTAATCCCTTTCACTCGTTTTTTCATCAATTTTTGGTACTTCTTCAGGAAATGAGAAACAAGTGGTTTGATATCTTCATTTCGCTCCTTTAATGACGGCACGTTTATTTGCACAACCTTCAAGCGGTAATATAAATCAAGCCGGAATTCTCCATTACTGACCATTTCTGTTAGATCGCGGTTTGTTGCTGCAATGATCCGGACATCAATAGGAGTGGTACTTGTTGAACCGACCCTCTCCACTTCTTTTTCCTGTAATACACGCAATAGTTTCACTTGCATATGTAGTGGCAGTTCACCAATTTCATCAAGAAAAATAGTCCCGCCATCAGCTGCTTCAAACTTTCCAATTTTCCCGCCTTTTTTTGCACCGGTAAAAGAGCCTTCCTCATAGCCAAAAAGCTCTGATTCTATTAGTTCAGGCGGTATGGCGGCACAATTCACTTTAATAAATACACCCATTGCACGCCGGCTGCTGCTATGAATCGAATGGGCAAACAATTCTTTGCCTGTCCCGCTTTCGCCCAAAATCAGCACATTTGAATCACTTTCCGCTGCCTTTTTGGCATGTGCCTTCGCATCTTTAAAGGCAGGACTTACACCAATCATATGTTCAAAAGTATAGGTAGCCTTGTTTCTTTCTTGGAAAACCCCTTTATACTTTTTTAATTCCGTTTCCAACGATTTGATCCGTTTTGATAATGCTGTTAATTGGTTTACATTTTTAAATAATACTTTGCCGACCGCCCCCGTAATCTTACCCTCCTTAATGATTGGGGTTCGTGTAGCAATCATATAATTATCGTTAATTTTTTGCAGCTCGGCAACTTCCTCTTTACCTGTCTTAGCGACAATGTGCATTCTTGAATTTTCAATAACCTTTGTTACATGTTTTCCAATTGAACCTTTCTGATCAACACCAAGAAAGTCAGCATAACGCTTGCTCAGCATTTTCACATAACCTTCTGTATCAACCACAACTATACCGTCATAGGCAAACTCAATAATATCCTTATAAAGCAGTTCTTCTTCCTTATTGATTCTCATTTGATCACCTCGCTTAGACTGTGGTAGCGTTTCCATTATAACACAATCTAAACAGTGCTAAACCAGTCGGAATGTTTTAGTCCTGCTCTATTCCCTTTTTTACAGCTTTAATTTTTCCTAGTTTAATAAAATTGCGGTCCCTCTCTTCTAGTTTTTGTGAAATTGATCCTTCATTATATGGGTAAATGCCTTCGCCAGACTTTGTACCAAGCTTGCCTTGTTGAACAAGATCACGGATAATAGCCGGTGCACCTGTATCTTTGTTTAAATCAGGCGCAACATTATCAAATACACGCTGCCAAGTATCCAACCCGCCAAAGTCAGCAATTTCAATTGGCCCTGTGAATGCCCAGCGGAACCCGGGTCCTGCAGTTATGGCTGTATCAATATCGCGTGCATCCGCTACACCTTCTTGTAACAAATAAAAAGCTTCACGCATCAGCGCTGTCTGAAGACGGTTGGCAATAAAGCCGGAAATCTCCTTCTTTAAAAGGACAGGTGATTTACCGATACTATTCATTAAGTCGATTGTCTTTTCCACGATTTCCGGTTTTGTCTTTTCATGCTTAACAATTTCAACTAAAGGAACTAAATGGGCTGGATTAAAGAAATGTGTAATGATCATCCGATCGGCAAATCCTGCATCCTCCATTAAACGGGTAATCGGAAATGTTGACGTATTTGATGCAACGATTGCATCAGGCTTCATGATTTCTTCTAAACGATTAAAAAGATCCCATTTCATCTCAATGACCTCTGGAATGGCCTCAATGATGAAATCAGCCTCTTTGACAGCCTCCTCTAGATCAGCTTTATATTCTAAACTGGCTAAAGCCGCCTGTCTTTCCAGTTCAGTTATTTTCCCTTCTTCAACCAGTAAGGATAGATTCTCACTAATTCTTCGCTGTGCCTTAAACAGAAATTCCTCTTTCATATCATTTACCGTTACGTTATAGCCGCTGACCGCAAAAGATTGTGCAATACTGCTTCCCATGACACCAGAACCGATTATAGTTATATTTTTCATCTTCATTTCCATCTCCTGCCTAATTAATTTGAATACAAGATTGATAAAAGCCAATTCATAAAAACCAAATCATAAAAACCAAATCATAAAAACCAAATGCAAGTTTTGTGCCAGATAGACATAAGTGATTAACCTAAAAAAAGCAAAAAGGGAGAAATCCATCTTTTCATAGATGAATATCTCCCAATCTCTCACTCTCTTAAACTATAAGAAGGAAATAATTGCAATAGCGATAAATACAACGGTTAGTATATGAAGCCCGTTTATGCGAAGCCCAACCTGAACGCCGGAAAGACGGGAAAAGCGGCTGACCATTAAGTTCAGACCTGAAAAGGGGCTTAATGCAGTTGAAATATACCAGGTTAACAAAAGGATGAATGCTAAAGAAATATTGCTGATGCCCAGTTCCGCTGCATTTAATTGCATTGCCAATGCGCCTACCACAGCAATTTGGTGAATCCCAATGTAAGTTAGACAGAAAACAATGACCAATATTGCAAATGCGAATAGGAAGAATGACTGGTCAGCTAACACTTTAAGTAATTGACTGACTCCATTCATTACACTTGTACCCTTTAACGCAAATGCCAGCATTCCAGCACTCATAAATAGTGTAATTTCATTATTCATCATCGGTACTGCACGATCGCGGAAATCCAGCCATAAAGGCTTGGCCCGCTGCCAATCATTTGTCACAGCAGTTATAAGAAGCGGAACAAAAATCGAAAGCAGGCAGACAATGACAATCATCGACCACTTTGTCACACTTTCAATCATTAAACAAGCCGTCATTAATAGGACGACGAATAAGACTAACTCTAAAAGCTTCCTACGCTGTGCTTTTGAAATTTTGGTCAGGGAAGACGGGTCCCTTTTAATTGGATTCCTTTTTTCCCAAATAGCAAAGGATAGATTCCCAATCACTAAGGAAAGAAGAGAAATCCCTATTCCATAGAACACATACTCCTTAAATGGAACATTCAAATAATGCAGGACTAATGATACCGATGCAAAATAAGGCGACCACATCAGCGCAGTCGAGAAACCGACAATATAGCTTTTCGCTGACATGGCCGAGGGAAGTTTCAAATCTTCCAGAAACTCATTTATAATTCTCACAGAGCCTAAGTTTAAAATTGGACTAACGATAAATAGTGTTCCCGTTATACCGGCATATAGCTTTTGCGGGTGGTGCAGCAGATTATGCAGCAAACGGGAAACGGACTCAAAGTATCCTCCCAGCCTTAACGGAATGGCTAAAAGAGGGGCCAGTGTAATCAAACTTAATAAAGGAAGGATCCAAAAGATCCCCTCACTGATTCCTGCAAAACCAGTTCCCTTATTCCATTCAATTATTATTCCGGCACCCATCATAACAAGTCCAAGTATACGCGGAAACCGGTCTGCTTTTCCTGCGCTTCCGATGAATGCAAGGAGGGACAAACTCACAACCACATATTGAAGCCATGTTTGATTGGCAAAATATTGAATTAAAAATAACGTACACATTCCCAATATGAGATAACTTCTCATTACCTAATTCTCTCCCTGCCCATTGCCCGCTTATAAGCTGTTAATGAACAAGCGGACAACGTCAATTCCACCAATAAAGGTTCCTAATGAACTTCCAATATTAGCCAATACAACAACAAGCAAAATCCGCGTTACTTTATTATTCCAAAACCCTTTTACACTATAGACATCCTCCGATAGATTTTCAAAATCTCTCACAGTCGGTCTGCGTAAATAGGCTTGGACAATTCCGGTAAACCAACCGGCAGCAGTGATTGGATCCAAGGCAGTGATAGGAGCAGCAATAAAGGCCGTTAAGATCGTAAGCGGATGTCCAAAGGCAATCGCTGTTCCAATTGCTGAAAGGCCTCCGTGCCACAACCACCAGCTGATCGTCTGCTGCAGACCTGCTGATGGATTCATGTAGAAGGTATAGGCTATCATTGCAATAATTAAAACTGGAATGGTCCAGGCAAGCACTTTTGGAAGCTTTGATTTAGGTGGACGCTGTGTAATTAAAGCTAAATCATGTTCCTTCTTGATTTCCTCTTTAATCCCTGGAACATGGGCAGCTCCTAATACAGCCACTATTTTTTCACCTGGAGCTTCTCTAATCTTCTGGGCCAAGTACTGGTCACGCTCATCGATCAACGGTGTTTTTAATCTTGGAAACCCTTCGGTGAATTCACTTAAAATGGTATTCAGCATATCCTGGGATTTCATTTTTTCCAATTCTTCCTCGGAAATGGTATCCTTGCTGAAAATGCTATAGACAATCTGTGTGATCAACTGCATTTTCCCCCACCAGCCTACATTATGCCAGATACGAGAAAAGGTAATTTGAATGTCCCTGTCAGCTAAAACAAGATTGGCGCCAACTTCTTTAGCTGATTGAATTCCTTGAATCATTTCCTGACCTGCATTAATGCCAAATTGCGCGGCCATCCGTTTTTGAAAGGAGGAAAGCGCTAAATTGATTAATAGTAATGTCGCTTTATTTTCTTTAATAACCTTAAAGATATCCATATCGCTCCATTTATTGCCTTCTGTTATGGATTGATATCGTGGTTCATCCAGCTCAACACAGACAGAGTCCGGTCTTTCCGCCTCAATAACTTCTTTAACCTGCTCAGCACTGTGCTTAGAAACATGCGCCGTTCCAATCAGGATAAATTCCTTGCCATCCAAATGGATTCTTGTAATATTCTCTTCTATCATACATGACCTTCCTTTAAATGATTAACCGCATTTTATCTAACAATTTGCTAAAAAGTTCCTGTCATTCTTCAATAATAAACCAGAATGCATTAAATATGAAACAAATATGGTTTATTTCCATCTAAAGTGATAAGCACGCCAAAAGGACAAATAGCAACTGCCATTTGTCCCTTTGTCGTGATAGTACTTTTTTTAAAATGTTTCACATGAAACATCCAGAAAAATGCTAGGCACCACATATGGACAAATAAACTCTGTCCTTTTGTGGTGCCTGACATCTTCTATTTTGACTCCTGCTCCGCAAAGTCTGCTTCAATTCTGCTTAGAAATTCTTCAGCAGCGCTGTAGCCCTGCTGTCTCAAATACCAGTTATTTGCCGCTGCCTCAATTAGTCCGGCAACATCACGTCCAGGCTGAAGTTGGATTTCGATGGACGGAATTTTGACGCCCATGTACTCTGAAAATTGAGGCTCCTGCTCCAACTCATTATTCAAGGCATCCTTTTCCCACTTTGTCAGGAGAATATCAAGAGCAATCCGCGTTTCCTCCTGGAAGGCCTTGCGTCCGTACATCCGGACCACATTTAACAGTCCAATGCTGCGCAATGCCAAAAATTCTTTCGTCTTCACGTCATGGGTTCCCAAAATCGTTTGCGGACTTAGCTTTTTCAGTACAACAATATCATCTGCCACAAGGCGGTGGCCGCGGCCGATTAGCGTATGTGCTGTTTCACTTTTCCCGACCCCGGAATTACCGCGAAGTAAAATCCCCATGCCGGACACATTCAGGCATACCCCATGAATCGCAATTTCCGGTGCTAACTGTTTTACTAAATAGGCGTCCAGTTTCGTAATAAATTCTGAAGTTACCTCAATTGTTCTCGTTACTAATAACGGGATTTTTTCCTCAATACAGTGATGCCGCAAGTAGGTTAATCCTTCTTCACCCGCTGTCACAATAAAACATGGCGGGTGATAATGAACGATATTTCCAATCCGAATTCTTCTTTCTTCATGACTTAACTTATGTAAATAGGTAATTTCTTTTTTTCCTAGAATTTGAACCCGCTCAGTTGGGAAAAAATCGAAATGTCCAACAAACTCCAGACCCGGACGATGCACCCTTGATTGCGTAATTGGTTTTTGCAGCTGATCCTCACCAGCTAATACCTTTAATGAAAACCGTTTAACCAAGTCTTCAACCGTTATTTTCTTCACTTTTCCCTTCACCGTCCTAAATGACTTCTAACTTTAAATTATACTGATAAACAATGAAAACGTCATCTTTTTTTACAATCTATGGCAAAATGACCCATTTCTCACATTCATTTTTTGAATTCATTGTTGTAAAATAAGAATGGTATTCCCTAACTTGGAAATACTGGATTGTTGATAGGTATTTACAATTACACTGCACTAAGAAAATAACCCTCAGCTAAATAGGGAACATAGTCAATTTTCGAAGGAGCATATAAAAATGAACCTTATAACCATAATTGTGCCGGCATATAATGAAGAAGCTGTGCTGCACAAATTATATGATCGCTTGAAAGAAGTAATCAAAAGTGTCCCGGCATATCAATTTGAAATCCTCTTTGTTAATGATGGCAGTAAAGATAGTACGTTATCCATTATTAAAAAAATGAGGGAGTGGGATAAAAGAATTTCATATGTCAACCTTTCCCGTAACTTTGGAAAAGAAATCGCCATGCTTGCCGGTTTAGATCATGCCAAAGGGAATGCCGTCATCATTATCGATGCGGACTTGCAGGATCCACCTGAGTTAATCCCAGAAATGATTAAATATTGGGAGATGGGCTATGATGATGTATTCGCCAAAAGAAGGTCCAGGTCAGGTGAAACCTGGTTTAAAAAATGGTCTTCCTCAACCTTCTATAAGCTGCTGCAAAAAATGAGCCGGATTCCAATTCAAGAGAATACAGGCGACTTCCGTCTTCTTGATAGACGATGTGTTGAGGCACTAAAGCAAATCCGAGAAACGCAGCGTTATACAAAAGGAATGTTTAGCTGGATTGGCTACAACAAAAAGGAAATTTTATTTGACCGCGACCCGAGAGCAGCAGGTGAAACAAAATGGAATTACTCCAAGTTATTTGACTTGGCCATCGAGGGCATGACTTCATTTACGACCGCACCACTGAGATTATCAGCCTTTTGTGGCTTCATCATTTCCTTCTTTTCTTTTTTCTATATAATTTGGATTATCACCAAAACATTAATATTCGGTGAAAAGGTCGCAGGTTATCCTTCTTTAATGACGGTTATCTTATTTTTAGGGGGCATTCAACTTATTTCATTAGGGATTATCGGAGAGTATTTAGGCAGGATTTTTAACGAAACAAAAAACCGCCCGCTTTACTTTGTCGATGAATACAATAATGAAAAAGAGTTAAATCAAGCTAGACCTGCAAGTGAACAAAAAATTACGAAACATTTAAACAGAGGCAGAGCATGAACAAGCAAAAAGAAATAATAAACTATCTTATCTTCGGTGTTCTGACAACAGCGGTAAATATTATTAGCTTTTGGATCCTAGATCGATATGTTGGAATGGATTATCGAATCGCTGTCACGATTGCATGGGTCCTGTCAGTGTTATTTGCCTTTATTACCAATAAGCTTTATGTATTTAACAGTAAAAAGACGGATTTTTCCGCTGTCGTGAAGGAATTAACGTCATTTCTTTTTTTTCGTTTTCTCTCCTATCTATTGGATTTATTCACCATGATTTTACTCGTAGAAATCCTTCTCGCCGACAGCCTGTTAGCCAAAATAATCGCCAATATCTTCGTGGTCATTTTCAATTACTTTGCTAGCAAGTTGGTCATCTTTAAGCCCTCAAAAGGGGTAATGGAAAAACAACAGAAATCATAAAAGGTGTCAGGCACCGCAAAAAGACAAAGCACTTAGGTTTGTCCATTTGCGGTGCCTGACACCTTAACGTATGAAAGGAATTGTCATGTATGAAAAAAACGAAAGGGATATTGGGTTATGCAGGTTTATTTTTTACCCCAATGGCTATTTTATTCGTTATATTTTTAAAGCTTAACATTGCGCCCTTTGGAGAGAACTCTATCTGGTATATCGATTTACCCGCGCAGCTGACGATGTTTTATAATCATTTATATGATGTACTGCAGGGCAGCGCCAGTCCAATCTATACATGGAATTATGGCATGGGCACCTCCTTTTGGGCTACGATTTGCTATTATTTATCATCACCGTTATCCATCTTAATCCTGTTATTTCCCAGATCGTTTATCCCTTACTCTATCCTAATCATATGGCTGATTAAAATTGGTCTCAGCTCTATTTGTATGTCTTATTTATTAAAAAAGCAATTTACAAAAAATCAATTGATCATTTTTATTTTCTCTGTCAGCTATGCCTTAATGTCATTTTCTATCACCTATTATTTTCTACCGATGTGGATCGATGCTGTTTATTTATTGCCAATCCTTATTGTCGGCGTACATAACATCTTAACAAAAGAAAAACATCAGTTGTTTTTATTCAGTTTAGCGTTATTATTTATTTCTAATTTCTATATCTCGTATATGGTTGGAATTTTTGTCTTTTTATACTTTATCGCAGAATGTTTGATCAACCAGTTTACCTGGAAAGATTTGCTCAAACGGCTGATCCTTTTTTTCAAAAGTGTCCTGCTGGCCTTTTTATTTACGGCCTTTATAACCATCCCTACTTATTTAGAAGTTAGAAAAAATAAATATACGACAGAGGATGTTGATATCTTCTCGTATCTTTTAAACCCATTAGATCTATATGGCAGCTTTTTTAACGGGACGACCGTCATTCAAAATCTAAGCATCTACACAGGTCTCAGTATTTTGCTTTTGGTACCGCTCTATTTTCTCAACCAAAAATATCCGATTAGAGAGCGGATCATCTATGGTATCCTTTTAGGTTTTATGTTATACAGCACCACCTTTACACTATTAAACATGGCCTGGCATGCCTTTGAATTGCCAAACGGTGCGTTTTACCGCTATGCCTTTTTAATATCCTTTCTCATGGTTATCCTGTCGGTAAAGGCCATCCTGAAACTGGACGCAGTCACGATGAAGCAGGTCATCTTGGTCACATTGAGCAATATTCTCTTTTTATGTTTCGCAAACAAACTATTAGAACCGACTATTTTTGGACTTGGGTTGATCCATCGAAATATCATCATTCTAGTCCTTTATGCCTTCTTCATTCTCCTGTTAAAGCATGAAGGCTTCGTGGAAAAGAAGGCAGTAGTGCTTAAAATAGGCTTATGTCTGCTTGCTCTTGGGGATTTGACGCTAAACAGCCAGGCGATTTTCAAAAATTACATTCAAGCCTCCTACCCTGCAAATTGGTATGATGTCCATAATCCTTCCTATGAGGAAGCGATTAATAAGCTAAACACGAGCGATCCATCCTTTTACAGGACGAAAATCGAACCAGGCTTGGTGACATCCCATAATGAGTCATTAAGGTATAAATATAAAGGTATGTCCATTTATACCTCAACGGGGAACTCAAATCATAACCTCTTTTTACGCCGGATCGGCTACCACGCAGATGAGCGGACTATCAGAATGGAAGGAGGCATCTTCTTAAGTGATACTTTACTTGGTTTTAAATATATCGTGACAACAGAAGAGCTTGATAACAGAATCTATACGAAAGTAATTGAAGAGGATGGGATAAAGGTCTATAAAATAAAGCTCCATCTTCCGTTAGGTTACATGGTTTCAAACCAATTTATGAAGATTACCGAGAAAAAAGATCCATTTCAAGTTCAAAACCAATTAATCAATGGCTCTAGAGAACAGACCTTTTATGAAAGACAAAACCCGCCGGCTGAATTCACGATGCTTCTTCAGCAAAAAAATAGTAATGGGACAGAGGTTCTGCAAAGACAAGCGGGGCAATCCATCCCGGCAATGAAGGCTGTAATTGATATCTCTGAAACAAGCCAGCTATACATGCAGTTAGATGGCGATACCTACAATGGCTATGAAGACAAGCTGGACATTCTCATTAATGGTCAGCCTCTAAAAGGAGGCAAAATGAATACACTAAACTTAGTCGATTTAGGAACGTATGCAGATGAGAAGTTGACTGTAGAAATACGATTGAAGGATGGAATTCAGCAGCTCTTGGAACCGGATTTTTATACCTTGAACTATTCCGCTTTAGAACAGGAGATAGATCAGCTGAAACAGAATTCCCTAAAGATTAAGGATTATTCAGATACTGGTGTACGCGGTGATATTACCGTTCAGGATGACAACCAGCTGCTGTTTTTAAGTATCCCATTTGATAAGAATTGGAAAGCACGCGTCGATGGGGAACCTGCCAAGCTTCAAAAAATAGGCAGTTATATCGGCATACCATTAACGAAAGGAACCCATTCTATACAGCTGCAATATGTTCCAACAATCTTTTATATTTCATTAGGCTTATCTGCACTATCCCTTTTAAGCTATTTCATTTACCTCTTTTATAGAAGGCAGAAACGATAAGGTGTCAGACCGCAAAAGGACAAAGTACCGGCTTTGTCCTTTTGTTGTGCCTGACACCTGTTTATACAAAGAGAACTAGATTTGAATAGTATGTACTATATTCTATGATAGAAGGGAGGATGTTGTTTTGCCGCAAAGCAATAGACAAAGGGGGCCTGGATTTTGTGTTTTTCCTGGTTATAATTGGTGCGGCCCCGGCTGCAACGGACCCGGTGCTCCAATTAATGACCTCGACGCCTTATGCCGTGAGCATGACCGCTGCTATAAACAAAACCGTAATCGCTGTGAATGTGATCAAGAATTTCTCCGCCGTCTCAACTCAAAAGTAAACCCCCATACGAAAAAGGGAAGACAAGCTCAATTAATCTATAACTATATGAAATTCCAAACTCTTTTTACCTGCAGCTTTTATAGAAAGTAAGATCTAACTATAACTAACCGTGCCACTACTGCCTTCTATTACTTATGGTACGGTTTTTACTTTACTTTTTATTATTTCAGAACAAAAAAAGATGATACTGCAGATGTATCACCTTTAATCTCCGCTTTAATTCCCTTTGACTTTTTTCCCCTTCCGAATAAAATCATCCAGAACCTCTTGTGATACTCTTTCCCCGCTTTCTACTGCCCCATTTAAATACCCTTGGTAATTAATCGATGTATGCTCGCCTGCAAAGAATATATTTCCTTCTCTTTCACCCGCAACCCCCGCCAATGTCGTATATTGCCCGACCTTCCAAAATGAATAGGATCCCTTTGACCAAGTATTACTAAGCCAGTGGTCTATGGTTGATAATCCACTCCAGTTCTTTTTACTTCCTTGCAAAACAGGCTCCAGCTTGTCCAAAACACCTTCTGTAATCTTCTTTAACTGCTTATCCGTTAAGGGATTTAATATAGCAGCAGTTTCAGCCCCTGTATAGTCTACAAGAATCCCCGATTTACCTTGTTGGGCACGAGAAGACTCAAAGGTATTTTGGTACCCAGTATCTGAAAACGTATCACCGTTGTTTCCAAGCTCTTGCCAGAAGCGGTTTTTAAATTGAACATGCAATTTTGTATTGATCCCCATTCCAGTCTCTTCTATAGCAATTTGTTTCAGCGCGTTAAATTTAGCATTCTTGTAATCTATCGCTTTTAAAATACTAAACGGAATGGTCATAATCACTTTATCAGCAAAAACCTCCCACTCCTTTTCATCATTCCGAAAGACCAGTTTCACTTTATTTTTATTTTGTTCAATCCTAATCAGCTCTGAATGTAATTTAATTTGTCCCTTAAGCTCTTTGGCCAACAACTCAGTAAGCTGATCATTCCCGCCCTTTATACGATATCGTTCATCCGAATTTCCAAATAACCTTAACGGACCCTTTTGAGCAGAGCCTAATAAAAAAAGAAGATTTAATGCACTCTGTTCACCGGCATCTGCACCGTATTCAATCGTATAAGCTACCGACAATAGCTGGCCGAATTTTGAATCAATACCGCCAGGAACAATTTTATTAATATAATCGACAATAGACAGATGGTCCAATTCAAAGGCCCGCTCTGTATAGTGATTATAAAGCGTAATATCTCCTACCTCTGCAAGATCCTTTTGCAGCTGCGGATAAATTTCGAGGAAATCATTTGTTGCATTTTCAAGGCTGTAAGGAGATCCATCAAAAAAGTAAAACGGCTCTGTCCCTGGTGTTTCAGCCTCAAGTAAATCATCTAATACTAAGCCAAATTCCTGAGCCAGATTACGAATCTCAGTATGATCTGAATCGATTAATTCGCCGCCACGCTCAACAATTTGACCGTTCTTAAAAGTATCCCTTCTCGTCCAGCAACGTCCCCCCACTCGTTCCGCTGCCTCATAAACAACAGATGAAATTCCTGCCTGCTTTAAACGGTAGGCACAGGTCAGACCCGCTAAACCCGCTCCTACAATAACAATCCTAGGTTGATTTTTCACTTTTCCTTTAAAATCTGCCGTATGCCTATAATCCCTTTTTGTGTTGACGGGGGCATTTTCCGATACCATACTAACTTGTCCATTTTGTTTTTGCCTCTCCATTTCTATATGCGCAGTTGCATACGCCTTCTGCAGCATACAGGCTAATGGTGTACGTGCCAAAGAACCATCCCCTGTTTTATTAATAAAATATAAATTACTTTATTAGTAAAATATGTAGGATTCCTATGATTTGCTATAGGTCATTCATTTGATTGATAGGAAATGGTGATTAGTATAGTAGGAATATGAAAGGGGCCGGGAGGATTTTATTACTCTGTGTGAAGGGAGAATCTGTTTAGAATTTTTTAAAAAAATTTTCATTTATTAAAAATAACTGTATCGGTATACTTGATACAACGGACATGGGGTATAACAGAAAAGGGAAGGTGGACTATTCTCTATAAATCTCGTACGAAATCTACTGAATTACTCATTCTGGAATCGTTAAACAACCGCATGAACTTGTCTGAACATGACAGCAGCACTATTTTAATCTTAAAAAGGGATATAAAGGGGAAGTCATGTTTGATCAGTTAACAGAAAGACTTCAGTGTAACTGCCTCATATTAAATGATCTACTGCTCAAACATAATAACACTAGTTTTCAAATCGATTCACTTATCATTACACCTCATTCAATCTACTATTATGAAGTTAAAAATTTCGAAGGAGATTACTTTTACGATTCAGATAAGTTATATTTCAAACCTAAAGCAGAAGTAAATAATCCTCTAACCCAATTGAGCCGAGCCGAATCATTGTTTCAACAGATACTCCTCAAACTAGGATTTAATCTCCCAATTGATACCACAGTCGTTTTTATTAATCCTGAATTCAGCTTATACCAAGCACCACTAAACAAACCGATTATTCTTCCAACCCAAATAAACCGTCATATGAATAAACTAAATTTGCTTCCTGCAAAATTAACGAACAAGCACAAAATGCTGGCTGAAGTGAGGTTTGTTTTTTTAATAGACCTGAAGAAGGGCAAAAAGAGAAAATAGATTCCGTTTATTGTCCTTCATAAATTATCTAAAGGACAAAACGTGAGAAAAGTGATTAACTTTTGCTTCCCTTTTTCTCCAACCTCCCCAATTAGACATTTCTCGAACCCACTTACTAAAATCCCTCTAAAATCCACACCCGTATGCTAAAACGACCACAAAACGCTATCTATCTACATTTTTTAAGCAGCTTAATTAATCGCTCCCCTTGAATTGTTGTTATTCGCTACGACTATTCATTCTTAGACAAAATGTATTCTTTTAATAAAAATTTAATGCAGATTCTTATCTATGAATGAAGGAATTTGATTAACGGTTTTTCTCATAAAAGCATTGCCTCCATGTTACAATTAGGAAAAATTAAAGAGGAGCTGGTAGAAATGATCAACAATTCTAGCAAAGGCCTTCAATTGGAATCGGTTATTCTTTTTCTTATTTCAAGTATGATGATTCCTTTCGCCGTACTTAACTATCTTAACGTTTATATTTGGGGTATTAGCTTTAACCCGGTTGATTTTGTATTGAAGCCTGTTATCCTTATTCCGGTTGCTAGTCTATTACTTGCATTATTCACAGAGTGGGGAATCATTGCCTGTAATTATGTGAAACGTCTAAGCTTAAAGATTAAAAAGCAAAATGGAAGCTTCTCACTCAAAGTCGTAGAAAAAAACCTGCCAATCCACGTAATTGATCAAAGTTACTTAAATCAAATTCAACGCGGCACAATCGTAGATATGAGGATAAAAGATCGAGATCCGCTTTCCTTTGACCAACATGTTGAAGTAATTAAACTATTTAGCCCTGATCAGAAAGTAACTATTCCATCTTTGTTAGAGAGCGCTAATCTCCTGATCCAAAGCACCGCATTAAAAAATAAGCCGATTACGTTCATTGTAGATAGTAAAAAAGAACGCAATCGGACGATCTCAAAAATATGGCTAAAATTAATCCTTAATCCGAAATCCAAGTCGGCTAAGGATGACATTCATATGATAGAAAAACTCGTCTATTAAACATAAACATTCTCATCAGCTTAGATTGTATCCATCACACTATTAATCTGATCTCCTATAGTAGAAAAATGGACGAGGTTTTCTTTGTCATTAAAATTTTCATGCTTGATCACTTTAACCCCATTATTCAATAGAAAGAGAAACATGATAGAGAAGAAAATTCATAACTCACAATGATTATTACAAAGACAAGCTTTCCGGTGCCTTTCATTTTATGAGCGAAAACGCAATAAGTGCTTCTAATACGCCTGATTCTGCCAGTGTGCCGCAAAGACTAAAGACAAATGAGAATCGCGCAATCAGGCTGAGCATACTTGTTTATCAACTGCGTTGTAATAAGCTATTACCTATTTATATACGTGTGCTATTTGAAAACCAAGAATAGAAATTCTTTGTATAGTCAAAACCTTGATAGAAGCGATACCTCCTCCAGTCATAGGCACCAAATAAACCTCCATTAAGCCTCGGAAAGTGCTTTTCACTTTAATGAAATCCATAATAATAATTACTTATTTAAAATTATTTTAATTTATTTATTGACACTCGACAGATTATATATGATAATAATTATTGTATTAGAATTATTCTAATCAAAACTACAATCATTCTCATATCACATATACTAGGAGGAAATATATTATGTCTCTAATCGGAAAAGAAGTACAACCATTCAAAGCTTCTGCTTATCGTAACGGGGAGTTTGTCGATGTAACAGAAGAAAACCTTAAAGGCCAATGGAGCATTGTTTGCTTTTATCCAGCAGACTTCACATTCGTATGTCCTACAGAGTTAGAAGACTTACAAGCTCAATATCCAGCACTCAAAGAACTAGGTGTTGAAGTATATTCTGTTTCAACTGACAGTCATTACACTCATAAAGCATGGCATGATACATCAGATGCTATCGGCAAAATCACATATACAATGATCGGAGATCCTTCACATCAAATCTCCCGCAACTTCGATGTGTTAATTGAAGAAGAAGGCGTTGCTGACCGCGGTACATTTATCATCGATCCAGATGGTATCATTCAAGCACTTGAAATCAATGCAGATGGCATTGGCCGTGATGCAAGCACACTAATTAATAAAATTAAAGCAGCACAATATGTCCGCAATAATCCTGGTGAAGTTTGCCCAGCAAAATGGCAAGAAGGCTCTGAAACACTTAAGCCAAGCCTTGACCTTGTAGGTAAAATCTAATAAATCATTGATAAAGGCAGCCAGGGGCATTCCCCAGCTGCCTTTTATATAGGTGTTCCACAAAAATAAGATCAGAATTTGCTGGTCTTATTTTTTTTATGTTTAGTTCATATTTTCTATATATGATTCCAAATTATTAATGATAAATTGACTATATTATTTGCTGTATTGTGAATAAAGTTTAATAATGTTATATTTTTATTATAGGAATATAATACCATTAATTAAATATTATACAGGAGGGGAATAAAATGGATATCGTTCAAAGTAAATCTAATTTACTTTTTAAGATAATTGCCATATTAGTAGTTTTTCCATTAATAAGTAATATAATATTTCCAATTTACTCAAAGGCAGAAATTGTGAATGATCCAGAAACAGATTATTTATACATAAATTCACCAATTGTTTTGGAATTTGATAACCCGATTGAATGGAATAAAGGCCTTAGTGGTGTTTATAATAGCAATTATCCTAATTCACCCATTGCCTATAACAACGCCAATTCCGAAATTGTTTTAAACGACATTACTACAGGAATTCCAGTTCGGGTTGCCATAGACTTAGAAATTGATCCTATCAATCAAAATAGATTAATCGTTCAACCTAATTCACCATTGGACATGAATAAAGAGTATCAACTTAAAATTAATAATCATTTCATATTAAAAGATGGCGCAAATGGTATAAATAATCTATCCAATCAGGTTCTACCTTCACTATCAACTGCACTAGAATACACCTTCGAAACAGGATTTTTAACTTTTGAGGATTTAATGTCAGGCAATAGAAAAATTAATACGATTATTCAAGATTATACTCCGAGAAAAATAAAGGTAACGGCACCAAAACGATATGTAGAGGAAATGGAAATTATTCATAAACGACAAGACCTTGTTCAAGGCAGTACAACAGAATCAGTTACAAATATTGATGTTAAAGTGAATCATGGCCCTTCTCCAAGTATTATTAAACGTATTGAAGTCACACCTAAAAAAAATGGCGTCCCTTTACAAGCGGCAAAGACAATAGACTATCTCAACTCACCATCAATTAGCGGTATCCATGTTTATGATTTTGGTTTTACCCGCTTACCTGACACGAGTGGATTTGACTTTGAAGTGGTTATTTACGACGCTGATGATAATATTTTAGATAAAAGAATTATTAAAGTTCCGTATGAACAGTCTCCGACCACTACTATTAAGCAAAAGGATCGGTTTAGCACTGCAAACAAAACGTATTCTCTTTACGATTTAATGAAAAAACCAACGGATTTGCAAAAATTACTAAATGAAAATCGAATGAATGAAATAAAAGTACAGGTGGTGCAGAACTAATGTATAAACGAAAATGGGGTATAGTAACCATCTTACTGGCCTTCGTATTGCTCCTTATTATGTCAAATACAGCCCTAGGTGCCACTGATGAAGAAGATGTTTGGAATACAAAAATAATAAATGAGAATAAAAAGGTTTGGACCATTTCCTTTAGTCAGCCTTTGAAGGAATCATCTGTAAAAAATGCCTCTGTTTATGTTGAAGATGAAAATTATCGCTTGTTTTTTACGGATGTCACTGTTTCTAGTGATAAAAAGTCAATTATTGTCACTCCAAAAGATGTTTATCAAGAAAATAAAACATACAGATTAAATATTTCAAAAGATGTGACATCAGCTAAAGGGGAAAAAATCTCCAAGAAGATTATCCTACCTTTTATCTTAGACGATAGTACAGGAAATGAAAATCCAGATACTATAAATGAAGCGATTAGTAATGTAAAAATTACATCTACAGCCTTCGCCAGCCTGGTAACAGCCACTAGTGATGATTCAGTTAACCGGGTTACAGCAAACTACAAAGATATGCATTATGAGGGGAACAATACTTTTAGTCTTGGCATTACCGGATTAGATTCCGGCGATAATGTAAAAATAGAAGCCTATGATATTAACGGAAAAAAAGTATTTTCAAAGAATTTTAAAGTGAATTAAAGCCCGGAGGTCATGTAATGAAGAAAGTTGGTCTATTAATCCTAGCAGTTTCCTTTGTAAGCAACTTGATTTTCGGATATACAGTTACTGCAAAAACAACATTTGATGATATATCAAACAATTATTGGGCAAAAGATGATATTGAATATTTGTCAGGGAAAAAAATCATTAATGGATACACCAATGGAAACTTTGGACCTAATGATACAATAAAACGAGTAGATGCAGCTACTATGATTGTCAGAGCATTAGATATAGAAACTGCTAACCGCCCTAATCCTAACCTTAAGGATGTTACAAAAAAATCATTCGGATATAATACCATTGCAACGGTTATCGATGAAGGCATTTTTAAAGGTAACAGTGGTTACTTCTACCCTGACAATACATTAACAAGAGCTGAAATGGCTGCCATCATCAACCGTGCCTTTCCATTAGAGGAAAAGAGAGCAAATATTTCCTTTACAGATATAGACTCTAAACATTGGGCTTATCAGGATATCCAAGCACTTGCAGCAAATAACATTACAACTGGATATCAGGATAACAGCTTTAAACCTAACCAAACGATCACAAGAGCAGAGTTTTCTGTCTTCATGGCCCGCGTCTTAAAAAATATGAATGTGGTGGATGAATTAGATCAGGTTAAAGAGGACCATGAAAAAGATGAAGAGCAAGGAAATAAGGATGAAGAGTCAAATGAAAACAGTGAAAACTTCGAAGTAATAGGTATCAATTAATTATCTATTAATTTCAAACTCTGATAAAAACGGTGTTTTAATCTCCGTTTCCCGACACTTCAATCAACCTATTACAAAAATATAAAACATCGTGCTTTAATACAGCCAATTTCAAAAAAAAACCGTCGGGGATAACCGACGGCTTTTTCTTATATTAATAAGTCTATCTACCGCTCAATAATCACTTCTAATTCATTTTCTCTCGCTAAAATTTCCAGTGCAACTTCTTTTGCTGATTTTAATCTTGAACGGTCAGCCACATGGTTATTTTTATCCCAAAAAGGGGTATCCATGCCACCCATATATACACCAGAAACAGTAATGGATGTATTCTCTAACTCTTTAACTAATGCCTCAGTAAACCCTCGAATAGCAAATTTACTTGCACAATAGGCGGTTTCATGGACTTTTCCGCGTAATCCTGCTGTTGAAATGATGTTCATGATTTTTCCGGAGTTCCGTTCTAAAAAGACCGGCAATATTGCCTTTGTTACATAAATCGTTCCCTTTACATTTGTATCGATCATACGGCTGACCTGTTCAGCCGAAATTTCCTGTAAGGGACCGAAATAGCCTACGCCTGCATTATTTATCACTTGGTCAATCTTTTCTGTTTCATTCAAATGAGATAGCCGCTGTTTGACCATATTAGCATCTGTAATATCACAGGGTGCTGTTACAGCACTTCCATTAGTCTTTTCTATCATTCGTCTTACTTCATTTAGTTTGGATTGTTTTCTCCCAACTAGAATGATATGATTTCCCTTTTGAGCATAAGCAAGGGCCAGCTCTTTTCCCAGCCCCGTGCCAGCTCCTGTAATAAGAATTGTTTTCAAACTTTACACCCTCATACAATTAAAATGATTAGAATGCTGCTTTCAAATCCTTTAAAAAGCTTGTTCCATAATAGGGCATGTTCACATGAAAATTGTCTGCAACAGTAGCACCTACATCAGCAAAGGTTTGTCGTACCGGCAGTTCCATACCTTCCTTCATTTTCTTAGAATAGACAAGCAGCGGAACATATTCCCTTGTATGGTCAGTCCCCGGATGAACAGGATCATTTCCATGGTCCGCTGTAATCATTAGTAAATCATCTTCCTGCAAGTTTGCAAACACCTCAGATAGTCTCACATCAAACTCTTCAAGGGCTTTTCCATAGCCGATTGGATCGCGGCGGTGGCCGTATAAAGCATCAAAATCAACTAGATTTAAAAAGCTCAACCCGGTAAAGTCCATCGATAATGTGTCCATAAGTTTATCCATTCCATCTTGATTTGAAACCGTTCTTAGTGACTTTGTAACACCTTCACCATCATAAATATCTGAAATTTTGCCAATTGCAATCACATCAAGTCCTGAATCTTTTAACTCATTCATCACAGTCCGCCCAAATGGTTTTAATGCATAATCATGGCGATTTGAAGTACGCTTAAACTCCCTTGGCTGACCTATAAAAGGTCTGGCAATCACACGCCCTACCATATACTTTTCATCAAGTGTCAGCTCACGGGCAATTTTACAAATTTTATATAGCTCATCAAGAGGAACAATTTCCTCATGGGCTGCAATTTGAAGCACGGAGTCAGCAGAAGTGTAAACGATTAACGCCCTTGTTTTCATATGTTCTTCTCCAAGTTCATCAAGAATAGCCGTCCCGCTGGCAGGAATATTGCCGATGATTTTTCTGCCGGTTCGTGTTTCTAATTCATGAATAAGATCGTCAGGAAAACCATTCGGGAAAACCTGGAATGGAGTTTGAATATTTAAGCCCATCAACTCCCAATGGCCCGTCATTGTATCTTTTCCGGAAGATGCCTCCTCCATTTTTGTGAAAACAGCCAATGGTTTTTCTGCCTTTTCTATGCCTTTTAGCTGCTCAATATTGCTTAGGCCGAGTTTGGCCATATTCGGCATATGAAGCCCATTCATCCTTTCAGCAATATGTCCAAGTGTGTTGGCACCTTTATCACCAAACGCCTCCGCATCAGGAGCTTCCCCTATACCGACTGAATCCATAACAATTAAAAAAATTCGTTTAAATATATTAGTTTCCATCCCTATTTCCTCCTTATATTTTTAAAAAAAGAAATTACTCCGTATTATTGCACTTCACGTTTTTCTATTAGCGGCATCATAAATGATAACCTTAGTCTAAATAGGCTTACATCAAAATAAATAATGGAGTTGATTAAAACGAAAAACCAGATTTGGTTGACAATGGGTGTATTCCACACCCCAAAAAAGTATAAGATAGATGGGATTGTTAATGTCACCCAAGATTGTACAAAAGCAACCATGCTAAGATAGCGGTCGACGTTCATTTGCAGTGAATTAGACAAGAAGAATAATAACCAGAGAAACGCCCACATTCCCCATGTTAATGCACTAATCCCGTCATGGAACTGGACGATAGCTGTAACCGTATAGACAACTGCTATAATCGCTACCCATAAACAAAACCAGCCGAGCCCTTTTCCATCAAGCCCCATTAATGCAGTCGCACCAAAATATAAAAAAGTCAGCCCAAATAAAAAAATCGAGGCATAATTATATAGTTCCCAATGATCTTGACTAGAAGATATGATTAAATAAAACGGAATAATGATTTGAATGATTCCTACAAAAAGGTTAAGTATACCTACACTTTTTGCTTCTGCTTTTCCAGCAATCAACAAACTATTAAGAAACAACACGGCACCTGAAAGAAATAATCCAACGAAGCTCATATCAATAGATTGTGAAAAAACCTTTCCCCTCCTTAAAATAGGGAAAAGCAGTTTTTCACCTTTAAGATAAAGATGAAAAAATGCTTTTCCTACCATTTATAATACTATACTTACTATTACAGCCGATAACACACTTACTAATGTTGCACCATATAAAAGCTTTAAACCAAATTTCGCAACAACATTTCCCTTTTTTTCATTCAAGCTTTTTACGGCTCCTGCAATAATACCGATAGAGGAGAAGTTGGCAAAAGAGACAAGGAAAACAGAAATTATCCCTAATGTACGCGGGCTAAATGACTCTGCCATCGCTGCCAAATCCATCATCGCGACAAACTCATTAGTAACAAGCTTTGTGGCCATAATACCACCCGCTTTGACTGCCTCTGAGAAAGGAATACCCATAATAAAGGCAAAAGGTGCAAAAATATATCCCAATATTTCTTGGAATGAAATACCGAGTATTAACTCAAAAATGTTATTAATTGCAGCAATCAAGGCAACAAATCCAATTAACATAGCCCCAACAATGACCGCTACTTTAAAACCATCAAGGATATATTCCCCTAACATTTCAAAGAAGCTTTGTTTTTCTACTTCCTGTATATCTAAAATATCCTCTTCCGGCTTAACTGTATATGGATTGATAATTGAGGCGATAATAAATCCACCAAATAGGTTTAAGACAAGTGCTGTCACCACATATCTTGGCTCAATCATTGTCATATACGCACCAACAATCGACATTGATACCGTTGACATGGCTGATGCACAAAGAGTATATAAGCGATTTGCAGGCAATAGGCCTAACTGTTTTTTCACCGTAATAAACACTTCAGATTGACCAATCATGGCTGATGCCACTGCATTGTATGATTCTAATTTCCCCATGCCGTTTACTTTACTAAGTAATATCCCAATCGCCTTCATAACCAATGGTAATACTTTTACATACTGAAGAATTCCAATTAGAACGGATATAAATACAATCGGCAATAATACATTAAGGAAGAACGGGGCTTGTCCCTCATTGGCAATGCCGCCAAACACAAAGGATACCCCTTCACCTGCATATTCTAATAGCTTGCCGAAAACACCAGCAAATACTTTAATTACACTTAAACCGAGCGAAGTGTTTAATAATAAGGCAGATAATATAATTTGAATAATAACCATAAGAATAATCGGCTTTAATTTGATGTTTTTTCGATTATTACTTGCCACATAAGCTAACACAAAAACAACAAGTAAACCGATAATCGCAATGATGTATTTCATCGTTAGTCCTCCAGATGGTGTTTAATCTTAAGTTGATATATTCGTTTCCACCATAAGTAAAATCATTTACTTTGTTAATTCTTTAAAGAAAAAGCACCGGGCAGTAATTCATCAATCGTCGTCTCAACCTTAGACCCATTTAAATTAGCCAAAATAATCTTTGTGTCCTTGTCGCAAAACTCAGCCAATACTTGACGGCAGGCACCACAAGGGGCAATAGGACCTTCTGTATCACCCACTACTACAATAGCTTCAATACCCTTTTCACCTTCAGAAACCGCTTTAAAAATAGCCGTTCTCTCTGCACAGTTGGTCAATCCATAGGAGGCATTTTCAATATTACATCCAAGATAGACTTGCTTACCTTTTGTCAATACGGCTGCACCGACTTGAAAGTTTGAATAGGGAGTATAAGCCTTTTTTCGAGCCTCTATCGCTTGATCAAGTAATGATTGAATATCCATTATTTCGTCATCCTTCCTGTTCTTCATTATTTGAGTATCTAGGCTGGCCATTAGACCAGCCTTTTACTTTTAGTTAATACGAGGATGTTGAAATTTCACCATTTACAATCTTCACACCGGAACTTGCACCAATCCGGGTGGCACCCGCTTTGATAACTGCTTCTGCATCTTCTGCACTTCTAACGCCGCCAGAAGCTTTAACGCCGATTTCAGGTCCGACTGTTTTTCTCATTAGAGCAACATCTTCTACTGTCGCTCCGCCAGTGGAAAAACCAGTAGATGTTTTAACAAAATCAGCCCCGGCCTTAACCGATAATTCGCAGGCTTTAACTTTTTCTTCATCTGTCAAAAGACAGGTTTCAATAATCACCTTCGTAAGTGCTTTCCCTTTCGCTGCATCGACAACCGCTTTAATATCCGCTTCAACTGCATCATAGTCTTGGTCCTTTAAGGCGCCGATATTAATGACCATATCCACCTCTGTTGCACCATTTTCAATCGCATTTTTTGTCTCAAATGCTTTTACTTCTGGTGTTGTTGCCCCAAGTGGAAATCCAATAACCGTGCAGACCTTTACTTCCGGCGTATCGTGAAGAAACTCTGCTGCTGTTTTTACCCAAGTAGGGTTAATACAAACTGATGCAAATTGATATTGTTTTGCTTCTTCAAGCAGTTTCATAATTTCAGCCTTTGTCGCATTTGCTTTTAATAAAGTATGATCAATCAATCTTGCTATATTTTTTGTCATGCTTCCATCCCTTTTCAATTAATGAATTTCAGTATAAATCAGTGTAGGTTTTGCCACATTTTCATCGACTATACGATAAGCAGAGTAGATTTTGTCCATTACCTCTTGAACATCTTCCTTGTTACTATGAATGGTCACTAAAGCCTCCCCTGCTTGAACAGGATCTCCGACTTTTTTATGCAGCACAACACCTACTGCTAAATCGATAACAGATTCCTTCGTAGCTCGTCCCGCTCCTAGTATCATCGCAGCAACTCCCACTGTTTCAGCGGTAATTTCAGCAACATGACCAGACTGTTTAGCAGGAACAGCGATAGTATATGAAGCTGTTGGAAGCTTAGCAGGATCATCAACAACTGATGCATCCCCACCTTGGGCTGCAAGGAAGGTTTTAAAGCTTTCTAATGCTTTGCCATTCCGAATCGACTCCTCCAGCATTTCACGGGCTTGCTGGAAGTCTGTTGCTTTTTCTGCCGATACGACCATATGACTTCCAAGCGTCAAACAAAGTTCATGTAAATCTTCAGGTCCTTGGCCTTTCAGCGTATCAATGGCTTCTTTCACTTCAAGAGCATTTCCGACTGCAAATCCAAGCGGCTGGCTCATGTCTGAAATGATTGCCTTTGTTTTACGGCCAACACCATTACCGATATCAACCATTGTCCTAGCTAATTCCTTTGCATCATCAAGGCTCTTCATAAACGCTCCGCTGCCTGTTTTGACGTCAAGAACAATGGCATCAGCTCCTGCAGCGATTTTCTTACTCATAATGGAGCTTGCAATAAGAGGAATGGAATCGACTGTTGCTGTAACATCCCTTAATGCATATAACTTTTTATCGGCTGGCGTTAGGTTGCCGCTTTGACCGATAACAGCGACTTTATTCTTATTAACTAAATCGATAAATTCCTCGTTCGTGATTTCTACATGAAATCCTTTTATCGATTCCAATTTATCAATTGTACCACCAGTGTGTCCCAATCCTCTTCCTGACATTTTGGCAACCGGAACACCGACTGAAGCAACAAGCGGTGCTAATACAAGTGTAGTTGTATCACCAACCCCGCCAGTACTATGTTTATCTACTTTTATTCCTTCAATTCCAGATAGATCGATTTGATCACCAGATTGAACCATTGCTTCTGTTAAATAGACGCGTTCCTCTTTTGTCATTCCTTTGAAAAAAACAGCCATGGAAAATGCCGACATTTGATAGTCTGGAATTTCTCCATTTGTAAAACCATTTATTAAAAATTGGATTTCTTCTTTCGTTAATTCAAAACCATCACGTTTTTTTTCAATCAAGTCAACCATTCTCATATGATTTCCTCCTAACAACTGATGAAAGTATTCGGATTTTACTGGAATATATCCAGAGTGCGAACGTTTTCATTTTCAATGAAAATTTTTTCAATCATCTTTTTAGATTTAACAGATGAAAGTGATTTATTCATCAACCACAATGATTACTATAACAGTAGTAACCTAATTAGTAAATATTTTTTTCTAAAAAAGAAATGAACACTTTTTGACAGCCTTAAGTCACTATTTATCATTAACAAAAAGTATTATTTTACAAAACAATCTTCATCACCTATGATATATTGTAAATAATTTGGTTATTTTTAGATTGTAAAAGAGGTTGGGGCCATGCTGCAAAAATTTGGATTTTCACAATATGAAAGTAAAGTATACGAGGTTTTGTCCTCCAGTAATGAACCACTGGATGCAACATTAATTGTCAAACATTCCGGCGTTCCAAAGGCTAAAGTATATGAAGTTATTTCACGAATGATTGAAAAAGGGATGGTCTTGGATTCTGTTTCCGAGAAAAAGAAGCTCTATACTGCTTTGCCCTTACATCTTGTCATTGAAAAGCTGACAAAGGAGTTTCAGGCTCAAATCAAACAATTAGAAAGCAAATCTTCTAAAAGAACCGTCACGGATGACCGTGTATGGAGTTTAAAGGTTGATTCCTCCATCAAGCTGCAATTTAAACAGCTTTTACAAGAAGCACAACAATCCATTCAAATATCGCTTTGGACAGACGAGCTTCCCGATTATTTGCCATTGTTAATTGAGAAGGAACAGGCCGGTGTAAAAGTAGAAGCTCTTTTCGTTGGAGAGACGGATGAAGAAATCCCATTGTCCAACTACTATAGATTATCAGCCATTGAAGAACATCGATCATTGGAGAAAAACCGCCTCATCATTGTTGATGAGGAGACCATTTTATTTGCCGGTGTAGAAAATGACGCATGGCAGGCCATGGTTACAAAGTCAAAGCCATTTGTTAAATTTTTCGTAGAGTTTTTCTATCATGATGTGGCGCTGACGAAGATTGCTAAAAAATATGAGGATCAGCTTATGGAAGACGAAGAAGTCAAACATCTTTTGCTGCGTCTGCGCTATTAGGAAGGCGTATACAGTTAGTATTCGCGATGAATGGACTTTTTTCCTTTATACTAGAAAAGGCAGGGAATATCCCTGCCTTTTTTGTTATTTAATTAATGTTTCAAGCGCAATAACGACCATGTCATCAAAGGTTGTCTGACGTTCCTCGGCCGTCGTATCCTCACCGGTAAAGATATGATCGCTTACCGTTAGAATGGATAAAGCCTGTGCGCCATACTTCGCAGCTAATGTGTACAACGCTGTCGTTTCCATCTCTACTGCCAAGACGCCATAATCACCTAATTTTTTCACAATATCCATATTGTCTCGGTAGAAAACATCTGCAGATAATACATTTCCTGCCTTGATATTAATACCCCGCTCAGTTCCTATTTGATAGGCATTATGCAGCAGATTAAAATTGGCACAAGGTGCATAATCAATCCCTGAAAACGTCAAACGATTGATATTTGAATCAGTCGAAGCTGCCATAGCAAGGACCACATCTCGTACATGCATATCTTTTTGAATGGCACCACAAGAACCAACCCGAATTAAATTTTTCACTCCATATTCGCGAATCAGTTCATTCACATAGATAGAAATGGAGGGAAGACCCATTCCTGTTCCTTGAACAGATACCCTTTTTCCTTTATATGAACCTGTAAATCCCAGCATTCCTCGTACTTCATTATAGCAGGATACGCCCTCTAAAAATGTCTCAGCAATATACTTCGCTCGTAAGGGATCTCCTGGCAATAAAATACTTTCAGCAATTTCTCCCTGTTTAGCATTAATATGAATACTCATTTAACCAAGATTTATAAAAGGCAGATGTCCTTTTATAAATCCTGTTCACCTCCTTGTTTATAGTTCATGAACCTCTTTCGTAGCTGTTTGTGTCCGTGTTATGGAAAAAACAGCGCTAATTAACGCGAGAAGGACAAAAATCCCTCCGATGGATGCATTATAGAGAACAGAATACTGATTAATGACCAAACCTCCAATGACAGAACCTCCAGCAATCCCTAAATGCATAGCTGAATTATTCAAGCTTTGCTGTATATCAGCAGTCTCTGGAGTTGTTTCAATTAAGTAATTTTGCTGCGCGGGTGTAATGGCCCAGCTTAACATGCTCCAAACCATCATCACAATGACAAAAAGGATGGTTGAAAAGGTGAACTTTGGCAGGATAAATAGAACAAGGCAAAA
This sequence comes from Niallia oryzisoli, assembly GCF_036670025.1. Lineage (NCBI taxonomy): Bacteria > Bacillati > Bacillota > Bacilli > Caryophanales > Bacillaceae > Niallia > Niallia oryzisoli. Next base: position 6,185,493 of record NZ_CP137640.1, read on the forward strand.
GACTGAGACTATCACCAATATGCTCTTTTGAGAACCCCATTTGTCTGCCATAAATCCGCCAACCCCGCCGCCAAAAACAGCAGCAATACCAAAGATAAAATAAAAAATGCTTACCCATGTTGAATTTAAGTGCAGGGCTGTTTGCAAAAAAGGTGTGAGGTAAGCATATAAAGTTAAATGCCCAGTTAAAAACAGGAGAGACGTCAGTTGTGCCGATAAAATCTTCGGCTTCTTTAATGTCTCAAATTGCCGTTTTAAAGAAATGACAGGTTTTGGCTCCATTTTTTTAAAAAACAACATAATTCCAATCATGGAGACTAGAGAGAGAATAGCAATGAGCAAAAACGGCGAGCGCCAGCCGAAATGTTGTCCAATTACAAGGCCCAACGGTACGCCAATTACTAATGATCCGCTAACACCCATCATGATAATCCCAATGGCCCTTGCACGGTATTCTTCCTTCACAATAGTTGATGATATGGTTATAGATAAAACAACTAAAAGAGATCCTGTGGCTGCTGAGATTATCCTTGTAATAAAAAGAATGGAGAAATTTGGACTGAAAAAGGCCAAGAGATTCCCACCAAAAAAGATCAATAAAGACCAGAGAAATAACTTTTTCCTTTCAACCTTGGCAGTCAGCGTTAACAATACTGGGGAGGCAAGTGCAAAAACAAGAGAATAAATGGTAATTAGTTCCCCAGCCTTACTAACAGACACCCCAAGACCTTCCGAAACAATGTCCAAAATTCCACCAACAATCAACTCTGCCATCCCGACTACAAATGAAACAATTGATAATAGATAAACCTTATAATTCAAGCAACCCACCCTTCCCATTAAATATAGTTACTACCAACATAGTAACCTCTTATACTTATTAATTGCAAGCTAAAAAAAATTACCCCTATTAACACAGGGATAATTTAATAGCCATTTACAAAGTCGGCAATCGTTTCTTTTTCGTCTTCTGTAAGTTCTCTTTTTACGTACTTTTCATATTCCTTAAGTATTTTCTGTTCATCACCATCGCAAATATCTGTATATTTCGCAATCGTTCTAAGTTTGAGTGCTTCCTGATTAAATTCCTCTTTTGAAATCGGCTTTTGATGCGAAGGTATATATGTATCTGCATCAAATGATTCTAATGCATCCAATAGCCGTAATGTTTCCTTGATTGTATAGTTTTCCTTTTCAGAAAAAATATCAGGGTAAATGCAGTCACCAAGAAAAAGAATCTTTTCTTCTACGATATACACAATTACTGAATCTGCAGCGTGATCCCCTCCAACATGTTGTAAAATGCAGGTTACCCCGCCAAGGTCAATTTCCACTCGTTTTTCAAAAGTTAAATCTGGCAAAACAATCGTGATATCTCGATGATTCTTGAATTCCTCCTTAATGGCATTCGAACAAAATTCAATTTCTGATCCTTCTTTCACTCGTGCATCTAATGCCTCATCTGACCAAGAAAGCGGGATTAGCTTCTCTATTTCCTTTTTTGTTTCTTTGGAAGCAATAGAAACGGTATCAGGTAATGCTGAAAGACCAAAGATATGATCCCAATGCCAATGAGTAAGAACAACCATATCAGGATTGGGGACCTCCCTTTTTAAAAGTTCTTTCAGAAAGTAATTTGCATGGTCTTCCGAATTGCCAGCATCAATCATTAATGTCTTGGTATTGCCCACCACCATCCCTAGAATGGGCCGGTCGGTAACCGATATTGGAGTGATATACCAAAAACTTTTACCAATTTTGTTAATCAAGTGCATAAAGGACTGCCTCCTTTCACTAATAATATTTTAAGTCGAATAGCGATTGTTTACACAAAAAGTAAATATATTTAAGTTAAATACATATATTTACAGAAGCAGCCATCGGTATAACGAAAAAATCCAAATGGGGTTGATTACTTGGGCCATTTCAAACCAGAAAAACTATTTGTGGAATATATGGTCGGTGTTACTGCTACAGAACCTATTATTCCAAGGCGTTACACACTAACTCACTCTGATTTAACCGGAGATTTATTTTTAACAATTGGGAGTCATTATGCCTGGGATAAAATCAATCCTACGAGAGACGAGGTATTAGGCGGATGGAAAATAAAGGAAATCCCCTTATATTATTGTGTGTATTTACATATAGACCAAGGGCAATATCACCAAACTGCAGCAGCAAAACGCAATGAAATATTTAGACGTGAATTACCGCTTGCATTAACTGCTATAAAATACGCCGATAAGCTTCTTTTTAATACATTTCCTCATTTGGCTCAAGCCCCCATTATTGTTAACTTTATGTCGGCCTTTCCTCAGTTTGCAAGGCAGGAATCTTGGGGGACCTTTCAAAGTATTTTCACCTAAATAGTATCCCGTTCAAGTTCATTCACATACGGTGGAGCCCTTATGTATACGGTTCACCGTAACAAAACAAAAAATTTACCCCAAATAAATATTTATTTGGGGCTAATAGTTTTATTAAAATTTGGAGAATCATGCTTTCTTCAATTGCCCCTGAATCATACCGATAATGGCTGGCAGCACGGAAATGAAGATAATCGCTAAGAGAACCGTTGAAAAGTTGTCTTTGACAATTGGAATATTGCCAAAAAAATAACCTAAAATCGTACAGATGCCTACCCAAAATGCTGCACCAACCACATTATAAATCAAGAAATAACGGTAATTCATTCGGCTTGCCCCTGCAATAAAAGGAACGAACGTGCGAATAAATGGCATAAAACGGGCGATTAAAATTGTTTTCCCTCCATGCTTATTAAAGAAAGCCTCAGCTTTCATCATTTTATCTTGGTTAATCACTCTCCCCATAAAACTTCCATGTGAGATGGTAGTCCCAACTTTCCTACCGATATGATAATTTACAGTATCGCCGAATACCGCTGCCAAAAGAAAGATAATGAATAGAAAAACAATGTTAAATGCCCCCATCGCTGCAAGAGCACCACTAGCAAACAGTAAAGAATCACCCGGTAAGAAAGGAAAAATCACAAGTCCCGTTTCCACAAATACAATTAAAAATACGATTCCATACGACCACCCACCAAAGTTTTTGATGATTTCAACTAGATGTTCATCAATATGTAGGATGAAATCAATGATAGTTTGAATTATTGTCAAGGTTTTACCCCTCTTTCATAGTTTTCTTATTAGCGAATCCGTTGAGTAATATAGTAATCCTCTCCATACTATTATAAAATTCAGGGAATCTTGGGACACTCTGAATATGTAGATAATTATAAAACAACTGTTTCGATATTACTTTGTATTGACAAAAAAAAAATTGAAAAGTACGATTCATTTAAACATGCTTTAGGAGTTTTAATCAAAATTATCTAAATAATCAAAACGATAACAGGAAGGATATCCAAATTGAGTAAACCTTATTTAAAAGAAAAAACAGTTCAATTTTTGAAAATCATTTTTCCTCTAATATTATTAGTTCTTGCAACAATTGAAATAAATAAATTTGCAATGGACCTCAACATTCAATTGCTCCAACATGAAATCCGTCAAATACCGATAGCAACATTAGTCTTTGTCCTACTAATTACCATTGGATCCATTTTTCCAATGTTTTTTTATGATGCAGTTATCATAAAAATATTGGGAATTAAGATACCAAAAAGGCAATTTATTAAGCAAGCACTAATCGTCAATTCCTTTTCAAATTTGATTGGTTTCGGTGGCATTATCGGAGTAATGCTTAGAACGTATTTCTATCAAAAAGATGAGTTTGGGAAAGGGCATTTATTAAGAACCATTGCTGTTGTTTCTTTATTTCTCCTTACGGGTATTTCCTTACTTTCCTGGATTACCATAGTAGGATATAGAAATATTCCCCTGTTAGTACATACTAAATGGCTTTATTTGACTGTTATTGGCGTTGCATTGTACCTCCCTACTTTGATGATCATTACTTTATGGAGAGACAAAAAGAATCCTGATCCATCTATCACAATAAAAGTCAAATTTTTGCTTATTTTCGTTTCTGTCCTGGAATGGTCAGCTGTTTTATTCGTTTTTTGGCTTTTAAAATCTGTTTTGAGTATCTCAATTCCTTTTGGAGATTTATTTGCTATTTTTACCGTTGCTGCATGTGCTGGAATTGTAAGCTTAATCCCAGGAGGCCTAGGATCCTTTGACCTCGTTTTTATATGGGGAGTAGATTATTTAGGTATTCAGGATGAGAAAGTGGTTGTGCTTCTTCTGCTATATCGCATAGGCTATTTCATTATTCCATTTCTTGTAGGAGCTTTCCTTTTTATTAAAGCCTATTGGGAAAAGTGGAATAACACTTGGGGTAATTTGCCAAATGTATTTGTACAACATATCAGCCATTGGATGTTGACCATTTTGATATTTATTTCCGGGTTAATTTTGCTTCTTTCTGCCGCTTTGCCAGGTATTATTGAAAGGTTAAAAATTGCTGAAGACATTTTTTCTCTCACTATAATGAGTTTATCTCATCAACTTTCCGTTGCAACTGGCTTTACTCTTCTTGGATTATCAAGGGGCATTCAATACAAAGTAAAACGAGCTTATTATCTCACAATTGTAGCCCTATCCTTTGCTGCTTTATTTTCTCTTTCCAAAGGATTTGACTATGAAGAAGCCATCTTTTTACTCGTAGTCGCTTTGTTGCTTCGATTATCCAAAGCTCGATTCTATCGTGAAGGCTATGTATTGACTTGGGGGAAGATGATCTTTGATATTTTCATCATTCTCATCATTACACTTATGTATCTATTGATTGGGTATTTTAATTTGCCTACATCGAAATTCAGTATTCCAACAAAGTTTTTGCCATATATCATTACTGATTACCATGACTTGTTTTATAGTGCTTTCATCGGGCTGATAATAGCCATCTTTATTTATTGCATTGGTAATTTTGTAGGAAAATCTCAAAAATGGCCAATGGATACATCAAAAAATCAGGAGGGAAAAATTTACGAACACATCAATAAATATAAAGGAAATGTACTAACACATTTAATCTTTTTGCATGATAAGTATGTTTTCTGGAATAGCAAAGACAATGTTTTATTTCCATTTCAAAAATATGCGGACAAAATTGTGGTGCTTGGCGACCTTACTGGGGAGAAATCAGAGTTTCCACATGCTATTGAGGAATTCCTAACCATTTCTGATTTATATGGATATACGCCTATTTTTTATGAGAGTAGTAATGACATGCTTCCAATTCTTCACGAAAATGGTTTCGACTTTTTTAAACTTGGGGAGGAGGCATTTGTCGATTTAGAGAATTTCTCTCTCTCTGGTAAAAAGATGAAGGTAATGAGGGCCAACAAGAATAAATTTGAGCGGGAAAATTTTATTTTTGAAATCATTAAACCTCCATTAGGTGATGATTTACTTCAAAAGCTTAAAACAGTATCAAATGAGTGGCTTGCAGGTAGAAGGGAAAAGGGATTTTCACTCGGCTTTTTCGATGAGGCTTATCTTAATAGATCTGAAATAGCCATTTTGAAAAACATAAATGAGGATATTATTGGCTTTGCCAGTCTAATGCCTGTTTATGATAATAATCAAACAATTTCCGTGGACTTAATGCGCTTCATACCTAGTTCTCCCTCAGGAACAATGGACTTTATATTTCTTTCGTTATTTGAATGGGCTAAAGAAAAGGGATATAACCAATTTAATTTAGGAATGGCCCCACTTTCCAATGTTGGGCTGTCCAAATATTCATTTTTTAGTGAAAAGGTAGCTGCCCAAATTTATTTACATGGACAGGTTTTCTATCACTTTCAAGGCTTAAGAAAATTCAAGGAAAAATATAATGTTACATGGATACCCAAATACCTTGCCTACAGGAAGAAGTCCTCATTGCCCATCACAATGGCACAAGTAACTATTTTGATTGGAAAAGGAAAAAAGATTAAGAAAAATTAAGACAATGCACCTCTAATCATTCAGAAATGGAACAACAAACAAACTATTAAGCCCAAAATACCGTATTTTCAATAATGGTATTTTGGCTTAATATGCCCACTTATGGACAAAATAAGGATAATCTCTCTTGTATACCTTCTAAGACTTTTTCAGGTAGTTCTATTACCTTAATATCCCCACCTAGAAAAAGAATCCAATTTGTTATTTCAGTCAATTCCTCGGGATTATTAACATCGATAAAGGACTTTAGAATGGCTGTAGTTTGGTAAGGATTCGTATAGGAAATGGAAGCTTTAAAAGGATGATATTTTTTAAACTGGGCAATCGCCTTTGGACCCAGTTCAAGAACAAGGTTAATTACTCCTTCCTCCCTTAGTCTTTCAAATATTTCCTTCTCGCTAATTCCTTTTTTTCCATGATATGGTTTGACTTCGATGAGAATAGAGACTGGAAAAGCTCTCCTCCTTTCCTCGTTTAAGTCAAAGCCTTCGATCAGCCAAACGCCTTTTTCATGATAAAGATGCAAGAGATAAATTGGATACGATTTTGTTATCCTCTCCTCCTTGATAGTAATTAATAAATAGCTATCCAAAAGAAGGATTTGGATAAGTTTTTCTAACATAGGATCGGGTAAGTCCGACAAATCTAGTAGGTCGGGATTATAGGGGTTGGTCCCTTCAAAAAGCAAGATTCGATTTAAAAGAACAAGGTCATCTTGCTGGTTCTCTGAAATGAGACCTAGTAATTTTTCAGCTAAAGACTGACGACTCTTTAGATAAGGGAGTTGTTGATTTCTTGTGGCCATAAAGGCAATAAAAAGAGCTTTAATCTCATTATCGGTAAAGCGAACAGAGGGAAGAACAGAGTTGTTCATAACAATATACCCCCCATCTCTTCCAACTTCAGCAACAAGCGGCATCCCCATGGCTTCAATCTCTCTGATATCTCTGATAGCAGTCGAACGGGAGATATTAAATTCTTGCATGATTTCAGAAATTGTAAAGTGGGCGCGGTTGTTGATATACCGCATAATAGTATTAATCCGTTCAACTTTTTTCATTGGTGCCCCCTAAACAGTGTCATATTTTGAAACGATTTAAGGCTATTATAAACTCATCAAATGAAAAAACAATCATTTGATTTTATTTAAATTAAAAAAGAAAGAAGGTTTTGCATATGGCAAATTACAACATAGAAGAGAAAGACAGCTTTATCGTTTTAGGTATTGGAATCGAGCTAAAGAGCGATTACACAGACTATGCAGGCATAAATAAGGAAAAGGCGGACTTTTGGCGTGCTGTCAAACAAGATGGAAGGCTTGATACATTAAAGGCTATTGCCACAAACGACTATATTTTTGCCGTGAACGAAGCAGTGAATAACAAGATGATGCATTATGCTGGCGTAATGACAGGAGCATCGATCCCAGAGGAATCTAGAGTTATCCAATTTCCTAAAGGGGAATACTTAGTTGTTAAAGGGAAAGAAAAGACGTCTGATGAGTTGAATATCAAGCTTACTAGCATAGCCTTTGGCCAAGCTTTACCAGAAGCAAAAAACTTTGCGTATGTTGGCGGGCCAAATGCAACGGTTGAGATGGTGCAGCAAAACGGCTTAGTATATGGTGAAATGTGGATTCCAGTTGTTAGGAAATAAAGGAGGAAGGAAATGTCCTATATCGTTGATTTTATAAATGTGTCTACCATTGGTTTAGAGTCTTCACCTGTAGCAGAAGCGCTCGCTGGTTTACGTGCTAATGAAGCCCGTTACCATATGAACAAATATAAGCATGAATTTACGGTTGTCCCGGCTAGCGAAAGCAGGGAGACCCTTGATTATGTGAACCGAATTTTAAAGGAAGAACGTGATATTGAATTTGTGGCGAAGCCTTTAGAAACATCGCATTTTCAAGTGGAAAATATTAAAATGGCCTATGTCTTTTATGAGGATGGGCTTGAGGTCAACGTCATGTATACGGTTGATGACCCTAAGAAGCGGGCTGTTGGTTTTAAGCTTTCTGAGGAGATGGAGGTACCAAAGGAATTAGAAGGGAAGTTCAAGTTTGCCAGGCAGAAGTCTAAACTAGCTGGAACCATTCGGGGCTCATTTTTTGTTATTAAAGGAGAATATTAGAAGCCCGTAAAACAAACAGCACCTTTCCATCATATAGAAGGTGCTGTTTGTTCGTAAAAACCTCATTTATAATAAAGCTCTCCGTATTGGATCAACCGTTTTGTGAAACATGATTTTTTGAGGGGGCACTGTGACGGTATCTTTTTGCTTTTATCTTTTTACCCTTAAATAAAAATGATAAAATTTGTATTCGATCTATAACCATTCCTACAGAAAGTGAAAATCCTATAGCAATAATAGTAATTAATAAGGAATACCCTAAAGTATTTACCTCTGTGACAGTATTTGATAGCTCAGCAAAATATAAAACCAGAATGGCATGAAAACCTAAAATAATAATAGATTCTCTCCCCATGTAGGAGAATATGGAATAAACAATTTTGCTTTTTGTTAACAGATATTTAGAAATAAACAAAATCAAGAAACTTCCCGATATTCCACCGATATAAAACCAAAATAAGTTTCCGTATATTCGATAATTCATATTTGGCTGGATATTAAAATATAAGGCTGCCATAAACATAAATAACGAAATAGTCGAAGCAATAATCATAGCTTTATGGTGATATAAAATACGTTTTTCTTTTAATTGATTGCCAACAAACATAAACAATATGGCTACTAAGGCAATATCAAGACTAAAAGGCAACCAAACCACTTTGCTGACCCCAAATCCAACAATCCCAATTAAACTGAAAATAATCAACCTAATAAACGGAGAATATTTTTTTGTAAATTTCAGAACCACCCTAAAAATAACAAAAGTGCAAATTAAACAAGTTAGAAACCATACGGGTGGATTTCCAACGATCCACTTTCCATTCCCATAAAGCATTCCTATGAATGGTTTTCCCCATTCTATATCCCGTTTTTGTAAAATTAATACCACATACCAAATGACTGCAGGCATCAGACATAAAGAAATATAAGGTATTAATAAAACTCGTAACTTTTCTCTTACAAGCTTTTTAGGATTTTCAAGATATTTAGAAGTACTAAACAAATATCCGGAAACCATGAAGAATAAAGGCATCCTAAAATTGCCTAAGACTTCTGCTAATAGGCTGTTAGAAATTCCTGCATGGCCTAGTACAACTAAAAATATAGTGATACCTCTTACAATGTCAATTTCCTGCAGTCTACCATTCGAGTTCATTCTTTCACCGCCGTTTAAAAACATTTATCAACAGTGTAGCACTATATTTAAACTATAGACTCTCGGTTCTAGACTTTTAAATAAACGGTAATCAGAATGACTTAATACACTATACTTAGAAACATGTGAAACATGTAAAACGGGGCGATTATCGGGGTTTCGAACATTAACCTCATTTACTTATGATCAGGTTCACCGTACAGCATCTAAATGATCCTCTTGTAATTGATATTCTCCTACATTTGCAATCTTCTTTTATATAATCTCGTCTGAATATAACAAATAATGTATAATAAGAAAAATAAATCTAATGCATTTTTTTATCACTATAATATTCTCAAATAGAAATAATAAGATAATAAATTATTTGCTAATGTTACCCAATAAAATACACTGATTGAAAAGGAACGATTTATATGAGATTTAAACCAAGCTATGCCCCAGGACCAACGGACGTACGTGAGAATGTACGCCTGGCGTTAGCTAAAAAAACAAATAACACTGATTTTGATAAAGAATTCATCCACTATTACCATGAGGTATGCCAAAAGATGGGCCGGGTCATGGGTACTACAAATGAAGTACTGTTGCTTGCCGGAGAAGGAATTCTAGCTTTAGAAGCTGCCTGTGCTAGCTTAACTGAACCTGGTGACCGAGTCCTTGTACTTGATAACGGGATATACGGTGAAGGTTTTCAAGATTTTGTCAGAATGTATGGAGGAGAACCTGTTGTCTTAAGTTTTGACTATCATAAAGACATACCTGTTGAAGAATTACGGAACTATTTAGAAAAAGATCATGACTTCAAATATGCTACATTTGTTCATTGTGATACACCAACGTCCATCTTAAATGATGTTAGCCAACTCTCTCCCTTACTAAAAGAATATGGCATTCTAACGGTGGTTGATTCAGTTGCCGGTATGGTTGGTGAACCAATCGATGTCGACCAAAATCAAATCGATATTTGCTGTGGAGGTACTCAAAAGGCTATCTCAGCACCTGTTGGCTTAGCTATCGTTTCCATTAGTGAGGACGCTAAAAAGGCGATGGATAACCGTATAACACCTATTGCTTCATATTATGCAAACCTACAAATTTTCAAGGGATATATTGAAAAAGGCACCTTGCCTTATACGATGCCCGCTGGCAATATTGAAGCTTTAGATGTTGCCTTGGATAATATTTTAAAAGAAGGACAATTGGCAGTTTATGAGCGACATGCGAGAATTGCGAGCGCAGTAAGAAAATCCATTCAAGAATATGGACTAACATTATTCTTAGAATCAGGATGCTCCAATACAGTAACTGCCATCATCATTCCAGCAGAAATAGGCGCATTACGATTACAACAACACATTCAAGAAACATACAATCTATTCATCGCTACTTCTTTGGCACAATATGAAGATGTTATCTTACGTATTGGTCATATGGGTGAAAATGCCTTCATTGAAAAAATTCTATCTGTATTAACAGTGATCGATAATGGCCTACGGGATTTAGGTTTCAAAGGAAAGGGTAATCTTGGACAACTATTCCTAGATACCTATAGAGCAGAAAATTAAGAAATAGTTTTTGGTAATGACCGTCAAAGAACCCACTCTTCTTTAAGGAGTGGGTTTAGTTAATAATTAGAGGTTTTTAAAAAAATCTTGCAACATTTATTAAATGTAAATAGAGCACAGGTACTAAAATTTACCTAAGCTCTATTTGTGTTCTTTAGATTTTGGTTCGTTCACCGTAACGCATCTAAATGAGGTTTTACAATTTTTGACTTTTAATCATCAGGTCGTAGGTTCGAACCCGGCACAGTAATTGTTCCCGCCCCAGTACCTAAAATAAAAACAAGAAAAGTGAACGGCTTGCCATCCTCAGCACTGCTTCTTCAATTGTTGGATCCTTCAATTGCTCGTTGAATCGCATAAATAACTCCCGTATGCATTCCTTCATGGTGTAAACTAAACGCTAGAATTTCCCCGATTGTTTCCATCTTAAAACCAAGCCGTACAAAGGGTTTTATTGCCTTTTCCTGCAGGCGGTTACCGAGAGATTCCTTGATGTAAGCAGTTTGCTTTTTTAATTCATAGGATAAGGTTTGCAACGTTGGAGGTTCTACTTGCCATTCGCTTGGTCTTGTCCGATTGCCAAATAGGGCGACAAATTCTGGAGAAAGTTGTTGCGGTAATCCTGCAAAGTTCGAAGCAAGCTGATCCTGAACAATTAAAATATGACCAACGTTCCAACGGATCGTATTGTTAAATCCCTTAGGCATAATATCAGCCACATCTTCTGTAATAGATTCCACCTTTTGAAGAGTAATGGCTCGAACCACTTCCACTTGTCTCAGCACCATATCGTTCGTCATAATACCCCACCCCTTTTACGTTATAATGATTCCATTACAAATAATCTCATTTACTTATGATACGGTTCACCGCACTTCACCAAAGAACAAAGTCAAATTTGAACATAAAATCTATATTGCAATTTAAAAATAAAGCCCTACATCAATAGGGCTTTTTTGGTGTAAAACGATTTATAAAATATTGATTTCATTGAAATTCCATTTACTTTTAGGCATACGGAAAAACCGTTTATTCAGGCATTTTCCTATGTCTAATACTTTTTTAGAAATTTCATTAATATTAAACCAACTGTTAGTCCAGGAATTACACACAATATAGGTAGCCAAACAGGTCCAAGTAGCAACCCAAATAACCTAAAATTGGAGGAGTAAATACATCCAACCGTTACAAAATAAGCTGAAAATACAAACGGAAGATAAGTATACTTTTCCTTTCCTCCACTTGCATCTTTAAACGCATCCCACATAGCAAAGAAATATAGACAAGGATAAAACATCAACCATTGATAATTTGCTTCTGTAATTGCTTTTTCAATCTCCCCATGAAAGCTTAAAATAATTATTTCGTTAAAATTAGATTGAACATTAATAAGAAACTCTAAGAACATAAACACAGTACCTTTAAAAAGTTTCCCGTTTAAATATTGTCCGAATCCTGGAAGTGCAATACTCCATAACAATGCTTCTTTACTGTTCGCCACATTGTTCTATTCCTTTTCTAAAAAGTCTTTTTTTTTCGACTAGCTGCTAATGGAGGTTTTTAGTGCCATTCGATTGCAAAATTACTTTCTACCATGTGCCAGTGGTGGTGTTTCAAACCAACCTTTATCAATTAAGATATTTACACCATCATCAACAAATAAGCCAACATTCGTCGTAGTTCTTAGATACAATGCACTTATATCTCTTCTTGCAGTTACCGCCAGTGAGTTTCCAAATGACCTTATCTTCATTGCGAACATGTCCACTTTATGAAATAGCATAATCTTATCGGAAAAAGGTGGATTTGTAGATGTTGTAACCAAATGGTCAATAAATGACGGTGTTGGTAAGTTTTCTTTATGAAGTTTTTCAATACATTGATTTACAGCTTTATTAGTCATGTCTAAACCTCGTTTAAACAATGCTTTTATTTTTTCGTCCCTAACCGTCTGATAAAATCCCAATAATAACGCTTTGCTTGTTCTATTGTTTTCAATGTTATCGTAAAGATGAGTAATTTCCATAGCATGTAACGGTCTTACATCTCCAAACCAACCGTTTAAATAGCTTTGTTTATCAATAAAATCAGGTCTTTCGGGTGTCGGGATAATTGGAGGCTTTGAAATATACTTCCTCTCGAATAAGACATTATTAATTTGTCCTAATAGTATACTGGTGCATTGATTTGCATAAACAAAAAATTCTCTAATATCCTCCCTCATTACTAACGGAATTGCTACTGCATATAAGCTAAGGCCTGCCTTAGCCGCATATTTAATATATTGCGGGTAAAATTCATCTTCGTATAAACGGGGTGCATCTAAATTTACATCATCTTGGGTAAACCCCACAGGAATAGGAAAATTGTCTTTTTTAAAAAATGCTTCTACCCTTTGCTTAAAATCCTTAGATAGAGTTAAAGCATTTTCCACTATCGTCCTAATGTATTCATCCTCACAATGTTGAAGAAAATAGGTCAAGATTTGAGTCGACATACTGTTTCCCATGTAGGTAGCCCAAAGTTTTGCCATTTCAATAGACGATAATGGTTGTGACTCGTCTAATTCTTTTGTACTTAAATTAATGGGTTTCATTTTGTCCATTGGGTTTATTATATCCATCAGTAATCCTCTTTCCCCTCATTTTTGTTTAGATTTTCCATTTCAATATATTTTCATTCTACTTTTATCGCACGAATAAGAAGTTATAACCGATTTAATGTTCACATGTAATCATGCCATTTTAGAATTACAGAGGTTAAAAAGTGATTTAAAGTGCCCCCCACAATGTAAAAAGCACCTAACAATGTTAAGTGCCTATGTCATAGCTATTTATAATTGATTCATCTTTTTAAGTAGTTCAGATTTGCTCGGATTGGTGTACAGTAAAGTTGTATGGATGTTACTATGTCCCGCTTGATTTGCAACCTCATGAACGCTCATTCCACTATTTAAAGCATGACTACAAAAGAAGTGTCTTAAATCATGAGGTGTTATTTCTTTTCCAATTTTTTCGGAGTATGTTTTAAATAATTTATTGATTAAAGTCCTATCAACTGGTTTACCTCCTATTGCTTACAAAAAGATATTCACTCTCAATATTTTTATCCTTTCTTTCCTTTATCCATGTTTTAAGGGCATTTATGACCTTATCATTAAGAAATACTGTTCTTGTCTTATTACCTTTCCCTTCACTAACAATCAATTCTCTAGAGGTTAAATTGAAGTCCTTCATTCTTATGTTGATTGCTTCACTTATACGTAATCCTCCGTAAGCCAGAAAAAAGAAGCGTCAAAGACATTGAGTTGTTCTTTGACGCTTCAAAAAATAATAACTATGTGCTTACTTATGGTACGGTTCACCGCGATTAATCCGAAATGCTCTGTATACCTGCTCCAGCAAAATGAGCCTCATGAGCTGGTGGGGGAAGGTCATCCTAGAGAAGGAGAGCCTTTCGTCTGCCCGCTGCAGCACCTCATTACTTAGACCTAAAGAGCCGCCAATAACAAATGCTATTTTGCTTTTTCCGTATGTCGCCAATTTGTCAAGGGAGTCAGCAAGCTCCTCTGAGGATTTCACTTTCCCATCGATGGCCAAGGCAATAACATAGGTATCCGGTGAGACTTTGGCTAGCAGCTTTTCGCCTTCCTTTTGCTTGACCTGCTCCATTTCCACTGCACTAAGGATCTCTGGTGCCTTTTCATCAGGTACTTCAATCACTTCCACTTTGGCATAACCTGATAATCGTTTTAAATATTCATCAATTCCTGCCTTTAAATACTTTTCTTTTAGTTTTCCTACTGTAATAATTGAGATATTCACATCTTACCCTCACCTTATAAACAACTTATCCACAACAGTTATCCACATATCCACATTTTCTATCCACATCTTGTATGGGACCATTCGTTCCCTACAAGATATATCGCTGTATTTCGACAATATTCACACCCTGTTGATAACTATTTTGCCTGTTTTTCACCTTATTTGGCTATCAAATCAGGCATTCCACTGTGGATTATTTACCATTAACACATTACCTTTTCAACATGTGGATAAATCACATTGAAACTGCTATCCACAAACCATCATACCATAATGCATAAAAAAACAGGAAAGCCACAGCAGCCTTCCTGTCCAATAAATCCTTATTAATAGGTTTCACCAACCAATGTTAACGTTGTTTCTTGTCTTTTCCCGTCACGATAGTAGGTTACGGTCATTTGATCACCAATTTGTTTTTCATTGTAGAGATGCTTCCTTAATGAAATCACATCTGTAATTTTCTCTCCATCCATTTCTACGATGACATCCAATTCCTTAAGTCCTGCTTTATTTGCCGGTGAATTTGGGACAACTCTTTCAATCATAACGCCCTCTTTCACATCCCTTGGCAGAATCAATGTTTCCTGCTGATGATACGAGGAGACTTCCGTTAGATTTCGAAGCTGGATGCCCATTGCCGGTCTCTTAACTTCACCATGCTTTTCTAAGTCATCAATAATCGGAATCGCCGAATTAATTGGGATGGAAAGACCAATGCCTTCGACAGCCTCCTGGGCAATTTTCATTGAGTTAATGCCGATTACCTGACCGGCAATATTCACTAATGCCCCGCCGCTGTTTCCAGGGTTGATGGCGGCATCCGTTTGAAGAACTTCAACTTGCCAATCCTCAACACCATCCGAATTTAAATCAACTGGAATGGTCCGCTCTAAGCCAGAAATAATCCCGCTCGTTACAGATCCTGAGAATCCTAAGCCAAGCGGATTACCAATCGCGATGACTGGTTCTCCTGACTTTAGAGCATCTGAATCACCAAACTCTGCAATAGTTTTAATGTCCTTCCCAGAAACCTCAATTACGGCAAGATCTGTCCATGGGTCACTGCCTTTTAACTCTGCTGAAAGCTTTGTTCCATCTGACAAGGTGACTTCAAGCTGATCTGCACCTTCGACAACATGGTTATTCGTTACGATAAAGGCCCTGTCGCCTTCCTTTTTGTAAATAACTCCTGATCCTGTTCCAGCTTCTTGACTAGTGCCGCCTTGCTCTGACCAAAAGCTCGCTGCTTGAATATTCGTGATTCCAACGACAGCATCACCGGCTTTTTCAACAGCCTTTGTTACACCTGTTTCAACATCCAATGAAACATTTTGTGTAACAGTATTTCCATTATTATTATTGTTATTGCTCACTTCTACCTGGTTAGCCGGCTGCACAGAGTAGGGAAGAAGTCCATAATCAGAAAGAGTTGGTACGGCTAATACAACAATTATTGCCCCTACAATTGCACCTGCCAAGCTGGTAAGAAAGAAACGGCCTTTTCTTCCTTTTGGCTTCTGATTCACACGACTTTCGTCATCTTGGTCATAATAACCCACCGCTTCCACATCCTTTCTCCCGATATTTCTCTACGTTTTATTTTACCTATCCAACCAATATTATACTCGTTCATTTCTAAAAAACTAAATAAAAGGTATTAACAAACCGCTGTCTATTAGACAGCGGTAAGTGGTGTAGGCGTCTTAGGATCTGTATCATATAGGGCGACCTGTTCTCCGACTATGATCCCCTTCGTTTCAAGTGTTTGTGCAACGGCCATTCTGGCTAAATCTTTCATATTATTATCCAGACTTAAATGGGCCAGATAAATCCCTTTCGTATGATCGCCGATGACATCACTCATCGCAAGTGCTGCATCCTCATTGGAGACGTGACCGACATCGCTTAAAATTCTTCGTTTGATATTCCAAGGATAGCGGCCCATCCGCAGCATACTGACATCATGATTACTTTCAAAAACATACGTATCTGCATTTGAAATAGTACCCTTCATGCGGTCACTTACATAACCGGTATCCGTGATGAGCACCAACTTCTTCCCTTCATGATGAAAAACATAAAACATCGGCTCTGCCGCATCATGTGATACACCAAACGACTCAATGTCTACTGAGCCAAAGCTTTTGACCGTTTCCATGCCAAAAACAAATTTCTGCTCTGTAGGTACTTCTCCAATAAGATGGTCCATTGCCTTCCACGTTTTCTCGTTTGCAAAGACCGGAAGCTTATATTTACGAGCGAGTATGCCGACACCTTTAATATGGTCACTATGTTCATGGGTCACAAAAATCCCTGAAAGCTTACTTATATCACGACCAATCTGTTCAAACAATGCTTCCATTTGCTTGCCGCTAAAACCGGCATCAACTAAAAAAGAATGATTTTCAGATTCAATAAAGGTCGCATTCCCCGTACTTCCGCTCGCAAGAACACTAAATTGTAACGCCATTCTTCTCACTCCACTGCTTTTTTATCTTTTAATTCTACTATTTCTCCATCAAAGGCACTGACAAATAGCTTTTCTTTGTTATCCACTGTAAAGCACCAGGCTGGATTTAACACTTGTGCAGATTCGGAAACATCAACTAATGTATAGTAGCCTAACTCTACTTCTGTAATGGAACTCTTCGGTTTCAATAGCTTATTTGTATTATAAAGTGCTTCTATTGCTTTTATCGGCTGAATAATTTTTTCCGACTTAGCAAGCTTTTCTATTTCTTCAAGATAGGTTTGTTTATAGCCAGTAATTTCATTATCCTCATTAATATAAAAAATAAGCTTCCCTTTAACATTTTCAAACAGTGTTTTTCCTTCATAGTTCTGGGCATAAATAATCATCGTTCCATCCTTGTTTTTTTCCCAAAAGCGATAATCTTCACCATATAAAATATGATTTTTTATAAAACTATTTAATTCAGATGGACCAAACTTATCCGAGACTTTCAATGGCTCATTAAGAGTCGACTCCAATGTAGTGCCATCTTTAATGGTGATCTTTTGACCAGATAGAAGATCTTTTTCCTTATCCTCATCCTTAAACACTTTTGGCTTTGCCTTTAAGTATTGGTCCTCAACATAACCTTTTGGCAGTGGGACATAATCAATTTCATCAGCCATTAAGCGTTTTTCGATCGATGCTTCATTTTCCCTTTTTACCACTTCATACTGACTGGCATCCCAGATTTTAAAGAATTCATACATTAAATATATATCAAGAATAAGGAAGGAAATAATGAAAATAGTTTTTATCTTACTCCAATCCATTCTGTTCCCCTCCATACTCACTCGTAGTAAGCGGCTTCCAGACCCCATTATATAAGTAATACCATTTAGGCTCTAATTGTATCAGCAAAGACTGGGCATTCATTGTCATTTCATAACCAATTTTTATATCTTCCAGCAGGTTCGGATTAAATTTTTCTATGCTCCGAATTTTCTCTAGAGCTGTGGTACCGGACTCAAGTATTCGAGGTGAGGGTGAGGTGAAAGTTAGTAACCCCAGGGAAAAATTATTGCGTATATAACGGCTGATATCCGTATTCCCCCATACGAGCTGGATTTTTGAAATGTCTGCGTCTGGGTCTGCATTTTTACTGAATACAGGATACCCATCCTGACCATATAAGCGAAAATGAACTGTGCTTTGATCAGTATCCATATAAACAAAACGATATTTATCAGTCCAGCCTCCATGACTATTCACAAAGTCAATGCTTCTTTTTAATAGATCATTTTTATCGATATCCTGATTACCAACCTCCGATGGATCAATATAAGAAATCGTATTCGCGTCCGTATCAACTTTCATTAAGCTTGAAGCATCGGTATACTCTTCACCTGTTGCAATATAGTTTTTCTGTACAAGAGTAGGGTCTTTGAATAAGGCATTTTTAAATTTACCAGCATCTAATGGATCGGAGAGATACTGATAGCTATAGATTTCCGTTTCCGCTTCAGGCAAATAAATTCTTCGTCCGGCTTCAGTTATATAAGGAAAATACTTAGGATAGGATTTTGCCGCTTCAACATAAGCCCCTTTAAAATCAGAAATGAGTGATAAGTGAACCTCACTTCGATATATTTTTTCCTCTTCACGCGAAGCAAAATAAACCACTCCATACTCTCCCTGTTCCATATTCAAGGGAATAATAATTTGATCAAAATTGAAATTTGGTATATCCATTCCCTTAATTCCCAAGACACTTTTATACAAATCAATGTTAATGGCACTAGGGAATAGAATCTCAACAGCATCCTGATTATCTACAAGGGAATATACACCCATCCCTTCTAACTGAATTCTCTCAAACCCATTCAAATTCCAACGGCTCATTTCATTTAAAAACTTTTCTACCTCGTTTTCTTCAAGGCTTCCATAGATGCCGCCTTCAATATGGTAGAGGATTTGCTCAGGTTTCACGATAGCCTTTATCGGTTTCTTCGTGCTAAAACTAACCTCCTGAACGGTTTCGCCATTCTCCAATTTTTCATAATTTGGCTGGTATGTCCACAGATTCCAGGTTAACAGCAAACTGGCGCCTACGAGAATCGTTAAGATGATGGATTTAATATTTTCATATGTCAATTCCAATCATCCCCCTCGTCCTCGTACTTTTCGTATGGCAGACTAAAGAAGATCGTTGTTCCTTTTCCTTCGATACTTCTTGCCCAAATATGACCGTCATGTGCTTCAACCATCTCCTTCGCAATGGCAAGACCAAGCCCGGTTCCGCCCAGCTTCCTTGACCTTGCTTTGTCAACACGATAAAAGCGGCCAAAGATTTTATTTACATTGCCTTTCGGGATTCCCACACCCTGATCCGTAATGCTGACAATAATTTGATCTTCCTGCTCCTTAATTCTAAAGGTAACTTTGCCTCCTTCAGGCGAGTACTTCAAGGCATTAGAAATAACATTATCAATTACCTGTGTTAGTTTATCAGGATCAATTTCCATTAAGATAGGCTTATCGGGCAGCTTTCTTTCAAAATCTACAGTCTGTTCCTTTGTCAATTCAAAGCGGTCAATAATCCGGTTAAAAAACACTACAAAATCGACCCATTCCTTCGACAGTTTATAGTCCTTACTATCCATTTTTGATAACTGTAAAAGGTCATTCACCAAGCGTATCATTCGTTCTGTTTCATTTTGAGCAACATTTAAAAAGTTTGGTGCAATGTCTTTATCCTGCCAAGCCCCGTCACTTAAAGCCTCCAAATAACTTCTCATCGTTGTTAAAGGAGTCCGCAGTTCATGGGACACGTTTGCCACGAACTCACGGCGTTCCATCTCAATCTTTTCCTGCTCCGTAACATCATGTAAAACAGTAATTAAACCATTTACAAACCCTGTTTCCTTCTGTATAACAGAAAAATTAGCACGCAAAATATATGGATTTCCCTCCGTACTATAATCTAGAATAACGGAGTCCTTTTCTGACACCAATTCATCAAAAGTATATTCATTTTCAAGGTCGAGAAGGGATACAATCGGTGTTGAAAGCACGGTTTCACGTGAAACATTCAACATTAAGGCTGCCTGGTCATTAATCAAGATAACACGGCCGCGCCGGTCAGTTGCAATGACCCCGTCCGTCATATAAGAAAGCACCGATGACAGTTTTCGCCTCTCACTTTCCGTCGAGCTTTGCGCCTCTTGAAGCTTTTTTGTTAAATTATTAAAGGTAAACGCAAGCTGACCGATTTCATCATTGCCATATACCTTTACTTTACGGGAATAGTTCCCTTTTGACAAAGCGACGGCCTGCCGTCTCATATCTGAAATCGGCTTTGTAATCGCACGTGCCAGTAAAAAACCTAAAACCACCGTAATGGCCAATGCGATGATGGTTCCCGTGATAAAGATTTGATTGATTTGCTTCATTTGCACATAAACATTTTCAATCTTTGAGACAAAGTAAATGACTCCGACTACCTCACCTTTAGAATTAACAGGACTTGTTAATACCCAAATGCGCTTACCTGTCTGCGGGTCAATCATTTCCCGGCCATCATCCTGTCCGGTTGCCTGCACTCTTCGAATGATTGTATCGGTTGACTTCTTACCGACTAATATCTGATTATCAGGATCAGAGGTGCCGAGGATTTTCTGTGTATTTCCATCAACGACCCGAATGACTCGAACCTCAAGAATGTCTTCTGTGCGGTAATCCGCAAGTATATTTCTAATATCAGTTTCTAAGTCTTCCACAGTTTCATCTGGTCCGAGTTCTTTCGTTAACAATTCTTCAACATAATAGGTAAGGAGGTTCTTCTTGTCATAAATCGATGTCTCGAAATTTTTCTTTAGTGTTGTTTCTAACTGTCTTACAAAGTAAACACCAATCACCTGCATGGCAATAATTATCAGCAGCATATAGATAAGAACAGTTTTGTGCTGAACGGATTGAAAAAAGCCAACTTTTCTCATGAGCGATTATGACTCCTGTTCAGGATTTCGAAGATAATAGCCGACTCCTCTTCTCGTTACAATCCAAAGCGGATGACTTGGGTTATCTTCAATTTTTTCCCGCAAACGTCTTACGGTTACATCCACCGTCCGAACATCACCGAAATAATCATAGCCCCAAACCGTTTGCAGTAAATGTTCCCTTGTCATAACCTGTCCAATATGCTGGGCTAAATAATGAAGCAATTCAAACTCACGGTGGGTTAACTCGATCGTTTCTCCACGTTTTGAAACAATATAGGCATCAGGATGGATCGTTAAAGAGCCGATTGAAATTTCATTTTTCTCTTCTTCATCTGTAACAGCAGCAACAGCTTGATGACGTCTTAAATTAGCCTTTACACGGGCAATTAATTCTCTTGTACTGAATGGTTTTGTAATATAGTCATCTGCTCCAAGCTCCAGTCCAAGCACTTTATCAATCTCAGAGTCCTTTGCTGTCAGCATAATAATTGGCATTTCATATTTTTTACGGATTTCCCGGCATACTTCCATGCCATCCAGCTGTGGAAGCATAATATCAAGTAACACTAAATCAGGTACAATCGCATCCACCATTTCCAATGCCTCATTACCATCATAGGCACAGGTAACTTCATAACCTTCCTTTACTAAATTAAACTGTAATATATCTGCAATTGGCTTCTCATCATCAACAACAAGAATTTTCTTATTCATATTTTTCCCTCGTTCCTTTCGAATCTTGAATGATTATCTTTTCGTCATAACAATCAAAATTATAAATAATACGCAACATTACACACATGTTTCCTAGTTTACTTTATCATTTTATCCCTTGACATTCACCTTTTTCAATAGTGAGCCCTTCCCTTATTACAGGATTGTAACAAATACAGAAGGGGGCAGGGGAGGCGCAGTTCTTTTGCTTTCATTTGAGTATATAAGAAGTAAAAATCTTTCATTTTTATTCAATAGATTAAATTTATGTAACAAAAAGGAGTATGACGTAATCATACTCCTTTTTGTTACATTGGATGGCTCAGGACGGAATCGAACCGCCGACACATGGATTTTCAGTCCATTGCTCTACCGACTGAGCTACTGAGCCATATCTATTTATTATATTAAAAAAGCTCTATATAAACAGCAGAGATTACCGCTGGAATAAAGATGGCGGTCCGGACGGGACTCGAACCCGCGACCTCCTGCGTGACAGGCAGGCATTCTAACCAACTGAACTACCGGACCATATATTATTTACATTGTTTTGTATAGCTGCGACGCCTAGGCTGAGCAAGGCGCCTCCGCTTTCTAGATGACCCGTACGGGATTCGAACCCGTGTTACCGCCGTGAAAGGGCGGTGTCTTAACCGCTTGACCAACGGGCCATAACAATGGTGAGCCATGAAGGACTCGAACCTTCGACCCTCTGATTAAAAGTCAGATGCTCTACCGACTGAGCTAATGGCTCTTACTAAAATTTGGTGTCGTTCATGACGACGCTTTTTATAATATCATAGAAAAGTAGACAAGTGCAACAACTTTTTAAAAGTTTTTTTCCACTTATACAAAAAACAGGGAAGAGAAGCATATGGCTTCTCTTCCTAGATCTGTCTAGCTACAGCGCCTAGTGGACTTCACAACCCTCCCTACGATAAGTCAACATCCAATCGCACTAACGTGCTCTTAGTGTTTCCTTTATCTCGGTCCGGATGCTCCAATCCATACGCCGCTGGGCAAGGCGCCTCCGCTTTTCTACCTTAGGCTTGACGCCAAGGGCTGCGAATAACATTTGTTTGTGTACGGTCAGGACCAACTGAGAATGTTGTAAGCGGAATTCCAGTTAGTTGGGATACACGCTCTACATAATGACGGGCGTTTTCTGGAAGCTCGTCAAGTGAGCGGCAGCCTGTAATATCTTCTTTCCAGCCAGGAAGCTCTTCATAAACCGGCTCACATGCTTCAAGCACCTTTAAGCTGGCAGGGAACTCTTCAATCACTTCTCCATTGTAACGATAAGCCACACAGATCTTCAACGTCTCAATGCCTGATAGAACGTCAATAGAGTTTAGCGACAAATCAGTCAATCCGCTGACACGGCGGGCATGACGAACAACAACACTGTCAAACCAGCCCACACGGCGCGGACGGCCTGTTGTTGTACCATACTCACGACCTACTTCACGAATTTGATTGCCGATTTCATTATTTAATTCAGTAGGGAAAGGACCATCACCAACACGGCTTGTATAGGCTTTACATACTCCAACCACATGAGTGATTTTTGAAGGACCTACACCCGAACCGATGGTTACTCCGCCTGCAACTGGATTTGAAGAGGTTACAAATGGATATGTACCTTGGTCAATGTCTAGCATAACGCCTTGAGCACCTTCAAACAATACACGACGACCATCATCCAGTGCATCATTTAACACAACAGATGTATCACAAACATATTTTTTAACCTGCTGGCCGTACTCATAATATTCATCTAAAATATCTTCAATTTTAAAACCTTCTGTTTCATAGAATTTCTCTAACATCCGGTTTTTTTCTTTCAAGTTATGAGCAAGCTTTTCTTCAAATACTTCACGGTCTAGAAGGTCGGCAATACGGATACCTGTTCTTGCTGCCTTATCCATGTATGCAGGCCCAATCCCTTTTTTCGTTGTACCAATTTTATTAGCACCTTTGCGTTCTTCTTCCACCTCATCCAAGCGGATATGGTAAGGTAAAATCACATGGGCACGGTTACTGATACGAAGATTATCAGTTGCTACACCTTTTTCATGTAAGTAAGCTAATTCCTCTACTAATGCTTTCGGATCAACTACCATCCCATTCCCGATCACACTAATTTTTTCTTTATAAAAGATACCTGATGGAATTAAGTGAAGTTTATATGTCTCACCATTGAACTTAATAGTGTGCCCAGCGTTATTTCCACCTTGATAACGGGCAATCACTTCTGCATTTTCTGAAAGGAAGTCTGTAATTTTTCCCTTTCCTTCGTCTCCCCATTGCGTACCAACAACTACTACTGATGACATGTAAAAAAGCACCTCCAAAGGTTACGGTCATTATTTTATTTAAGTATACGTTATCAACTTGATGCAAGTCTTGCCACGGCGCACAGGCTACAAAAAACGAGCCTTCCCGAGGACCCAAGACAAAAAAACATTATTATCATCAAACAACTTATAGTTTACCAATGATTGTTCTTAAAATCAATAAAACCCGAACATTTTAAAATAAATATAATGATATGTTCGTATAAATATAACTATATCCTTTTTCAACGAAATAGATTAATAGAAAAACATCATAAAAAAAAGACCTGCAGGCAACTGCGTGCCATACAAGTCATTTTATAGCTCGATAATCACTACGCACCAGGCGGAACAGCAGAATCATCAAACCGCCGTTCAAGATTAACGAATTTATTATACTCTTTTACAAAGGCAAGGGAGACGGTTCCTGTCGGGCCGTTACGCTGTTTGGCAATAATGATTTCAATGATATTCTTATTCTCTGATTCTTTATCATAATAATCATCACGGTATAAAAAGGCTACAATATCAGCATCCTGCTCAATACTTCCTGATTCACGGATGTCTGACATCATTGGGCGCTTATCCTGACGCTGCTCAACACCACGGGAAAGCTGGGAAAGAGCAATAACAGGCACCTGCAGCTCACGGGCAAGTGCTTTTAAGGAACGGGAAATTTCCGATACCTCTTGCTGACGGTTTTCGCCGGATCGGCCGCTTCCAAGTACTAACTGCAAATAGTCGATAAGAATCATTCCTAGACCATGCTCTTGTTTTAACCGACGGCACTTGGAACGGATATCCTGTACTCTGACCCCTGGAGTATCATCGATGTAAATACCTGCATTTGACAGGCTTCCCATAGCCATCGTCAACTTACCCCAGTCTTCATCAGTCAATGCCCCTGTTCTTAATCTCTGGGCGTCGATATTCCCCTCTGCACAAAGCATACGCATAACAAGCTGTTCAGCACCCATCTCCAAACTGAAGATCGCGACGTTTTCGCCTGTTTTCGTTGCAACGTTCTGGGAAATGTTTAACGCGAAGGCTGTCTTACCAACAGATGGACGGGCACCCACAATAATTAAATCATTCCGCTGGAAGCCTGCTGTCATTTTATCCAGTTCAGCGAATCCAGTCGCAATTCCTGTAATATCGCCAGCACGGTTATGCATCTGCTCAATATTGTCGTAGGTACGGACTAAGACATCCTTAATATCGTGAAAGGCACCTGCATTTTTTCTTTGTGAAACAGCTAAAATATCTTTCTCCGCTTCACTTAACAATGCATCGACTTCATCTTCACGCGTATAGCCTTCTTGGGCAATATTTGTTGCTGTTCGAATCAATCTGCGCAAAATAGACTTTTCTTCTACAATTTTCGCATAGTACTCAATATTCGCTGCCGTCGGTACAGAACCAGCTAATTCACTTAAATAGCTGATACCGCCAACGTCCTCTAATAATTTCTTCGCCGCAAGCTCTTCAGTAACTGTAATTAAATCGACGGCTTCCCCTTTATCATTCAATGACAGCATTGCATCGAAAATCCGTTGATGGGCGCCGCGGTAAAAATCTTCAGGAATCAAGATTTCGGATGCCAACGTAAGTGATGACGGCTCAAGAAAAATAGCCCCTAAAACTGCCTGCTCAGCCTCCATATTTTGAGGAGGAAGACGATCCGCCATTAATTCACTCATTCATTAACCCCCTTAATTGAAAGGCACCAGCCTTTCAGCTACTATCTATATCAATATATTACTCACTATATATAAACATCTATTATCATAATCTATCATTATTTAATATAATTTCATAGCATAAAAAAAGCACCCTTATTTTCAACTGATCATGCACATCACAAGAGATTACCAATCGTGATCTACTTACCATAGCGACTAAAGGGAGCCTTGTAGAGCTTCGTTATTTAAAGGAACGTGACCAGAAGGCTGATCACATCCCTAACACTTTTATATTGTAACATGTTTTTTATAGAATAGAACTTCCAAAATAAGTATATTGCACCCAATTGGCTTAAATTGGAATTATGCCTCTTTCACATGTACATTTAAAGTAGCTGTGACTTCAGTATGAAGTTTTACAGGCACCTTTGTATATCCCAATGAACGAATGGCATCCTCTAACTCAATTTTACGCTTATCGATTTTAATCCCATGCTTTTTCTGTAATTCTTCGGCAATCTGCTTACTCGTAATAGAGCCGAATAAACGGCCGCCTTCACCAGATTTTGCTATCAGCTCGACTGTGAGTTCATCAATTACTGTTTTTAATTTTTTTGCTTCTTCAAGCTCCTCGGCAGCAAGCTTTTCTTCTTTTTTCTTTTGCGCATTTAAACTGCTGACATTGGCTGAGTTTGCTTCCACTGCTAATCCTTGTTTTAATAAAAAGTTATGGGCATAGCCGTCGGCTACATTTTTCACTTCACCTTTTTTACCTTTACCTTTAACATCTTTGAGAAAAATTACTTTCATTCTTTCGTTCTCCCTTCGAAATATTCATCAATTGCCATCTTTAGCTGCTGCTCTGCCTCTTCAATCGAGACGCCGGTTAACTGGGTTGCGGCATTCGTTAAATGTCCTCCGCCATTCAGAGCTTCCATGATGATTTGGACATTGATCTCCCCTAAAGAACGGGCACTTATGCCAATCATATTTTCTGAACGCTTGGAAAGAACAAAGGAGGCCTTCACACCATCCATCGTCAATAGAGTATCTGCCGTTTGCGCAAGTAATACCTGATTATATATTTCATCTTCCTTGCCCGCGGCAATGGCAATCCCATCATGGTAATAAGTGACCGACTCAATCAGCTTGGCTCTTCTTACATACGTATCGATATCTTCCTTTAAGAACCGCTGCACTAACACGGTATCTGCCCCATGGGCCCGCAAATAAGATGCTGCATCAAAGGTTCTAGAACCTGTTCTTAAGGTGAAACTTTTCGTATCAACAATAATACCTGCCAATAAAGCAGTTGCTTCCAGCATTTCAATTTTACTGTTTTTCGGCTGATATTCAAGTAATTCCGTCACTAGTTCAGACGTCGAAGAAGCATACGGTTCCATATAAACAAGTAACGGATGGCTGATAAATTCTTCACCGCGGCGGTGATGGTCAATGACCACTGTATGATCGATTTTAGCTAATAGTCTTTCCTCAATAACCATTGACGGCTTATGAGTATCTACAATGACTAAGAGGGTATCCTCAGTAGCAATTTCCAGCGCCTGCTCTGAAGTAATAAATCGGGAAAACAAACCTTCATGCTTTTGGATTTCTTCCATCAGTCTTCTGACACCGGTATCAATTTCATTAAAGTTAACAACAACATAGCCCTCACGCTGATTCATCTGGGCAACCTTTAAGATTCCGATTGAAGCACCAATTGCATCCATATCAGGGTATTTATGACCCATGATAATGACTTTTTCACTTTCAACGACCAATTCCTTCAATGCATGGGAAATAACGCGGGCACGGACTCTTGTTCTTTTTTCAACAGGATTTGACTTACCTCCGAAAAATTTAACCTTGCCGTTTGATTGTTTAATCGCTACCTGGTCACCGCCTCTTCCAAGCGCAAGATCCAGGCTTGATTGTGCAAGGGCTCCAAGCTCCGGAAGGGAAGAGACCCCCGTTCCAACCCCAATGCTTAACGTAAGGCCGACATTTTGCTTAGCAGTAGATTCACGCACATCATCCAGTATCGTGAATTTTCCTTTTTCAAGCTCCTGAAGGATGGATTCGTTAAAGACCGCAATATAACGGTCGGATGATACTCTTTTTATAAAAACGCCATTTTCATACGCCCAGCTATTTAAAATAGAGGTTACTAAATTATTAAGATTGCTTCTGGTGGGATCATCCATTCCTTGTGTCACATCATCATAATTATCAAGGAAAATAATAGCGATGACCGTTCGTTCGTCTTCATAAAGCTTTTCAATTTCAGCCTGCTCTGTGACATCTAGAAAATAGAGAAGCTTCTCATCACGCTTATGTATGACCCTGAATTTTCGATCATGAAGAGTAATGATTTCAGTCTCTACTTCCTGCTTTATTAGCGGCACGATTGATTCAGCAACATCATATAGTGACCTTCCGATTAATGTATCTTCTGAAAAACAGGATGAAATAAATGGATTCGTCCATTCAATATAATAATCATCATTAATCAGCATAATCCCAATCGGCATCTCCATTAGTGCTTCTTCTCCGACCTTTTTCACACGATAAGAGAGTGTTGAGATATATTCCTCTATTTCTTTCATCTCGCGTTTATCGTTAATTATGATAGCAATAAAGAGGGGAGCAGATAGGAAAAATCCGGCGGCACCAAACAGCCAATTATAATATGCAATTATCCCTAGAAGCACCACTGTTATACCCATCAATCCATATAAAAGATAACGAATGGATCGCTTTTTTAAATTTAAAGGCATGATTTCAGCTCCTGAACAGTAGTGTTTAGTTATTACTTAATGACCCTTTTCCTTAAATCAAATCCTAAATCAATTATACCTAAAATCCAAACAATATAAAGAAGAAACGGCAGGATGAATACGAAGACGGTTATAAGGATCGGCAGGGCCTTTGGCCACCCTTTTAAGTGACTGTAATACCAAATGAAAGCCAAACCTTGAACCACCATTAACAATTGTAGTACAAACAGGATATTTGTTAAAGCTAAATAGACATAACCTCCAGCCTCTGCATGAATAAACAAAGAGGCTGCGAAGGCAATGAAAAAATAATAAATAAGACTCTTTGGCAGCGTTAATTCTCTAAATGACTTCCATTCGCCAATCTTCACCCCGAACCTTTTGATAATTGGAAAACTGACTAATTGGATAAAAAATACCGTTGCCAAGGAAATCATAACAAATATACTTGGAACAAGAGACTGAAGCAAATCAATCCCTGTATTCAATTGTTCAAGAATAGTGGAATTCGGTTCCTGGCCAAGAGCTTCCAGCATACTCATTGACTGTTCAACGGATTCCCTAACTAAATCAATGCTTTGTTTAATAAAATCCATTTTAAAAAGGGCAACCGCAACTGCATATTGAATGACTAGGTTTAGAAGGAAGGTAATTGAACCTGCAAGAAAAACGGCTGCTCTTCCTTTTTGATTGCGGATAAAGTCACCCATAACGATTCCTGTCAACCCGTAAGCAAGCGTCAGCGGAATAGCAAAGAAAGTACCAACAATTAATGATAGGAGGGTGGCAGCAACCATAAAGACAAGTGCAGACTGTCGGTTATGCTTTGCGGCAAACATAATAAACGGAAGGGACAGGAATAGGTTAACGACAGCACCCAGAATCGGTACATAAATCGTGATAAGCAGCATAACAGCATACGCAGCTAATAAAATAGCTCCCTCTGTCAGCTTATGTACATTTTTCAATTTTACACCCCTTACTGAGGATTATGTTCATTATCTTTTATTATTTCATTTTATCGACTATCATCAGGATGTTCAACCATCCTACTCATGAAACGAAACAGCGTCAACAATATTGCGAACAAAATAAAAAGGACACCATCTCTGATGTCCTTTAAACGAGAAGCAAGGCGCTTCCGCTTTTCGAAATTATTCGCCAGATACGTATGGTAACAATGCCATTGTACGAGCACGTTTGATAGCAGTTGTTAATTTACGTTGGTATTTAGCGCTTGTACCAGTCACACGACGAGGTAAAATTTTACCGCGTTCAGAGATGAATTTTTTTAGTAAATCTACATCTTTATAGTCGATGTGAGTGATACCATTTGCTGTGAAATAGCAAACTTTACGACGTTTTGCACGTCCGCCTCTGCGTCCACCCATTGCCATAATCTATTCACTCCTTTTACAATCATTTTATCACGTTCAAAAGCCAAACACTTAGAATGGAAGATCATCGTCAGAAATATCAATTTGACCGTCCTGAGCAAATGGATCTTCATCTAAACGAGTGTAGCCTTGGTTATTTTGTCTACTTGGTTGTTGGCGCTGCTGATTCTGATTGTTGTTTCCATATCCGTAATCCTGCGGTCCACCGCCGAAGCCGGCATTACCGAAGTCACCCCTGTTACCTCCGCCACCAGAACCACCTTTAGGTTCAAGGAATTGTACACTTTCAGCTACAACCTCTGTAACATAAACGCGTCTGCCATCTTGTCCTTCATAATTCCGTGTTTGGATACGGCCATCTACACCGGCAAGACTTCCTTTTTTCAAAAAGTTTGCTACGTTTTCTGCCTGTTTACGCCAAACTACACAATTAATAAAGTCTGCTTCCCGTTCACCTTGTTGATTTGAAAATGTACGATTCACGGCCAATGTAAAAGTAGCAACACCTACACCACTTGGCGTGTAACGCAATTCAGGATCCTTTGTTAAACGACCAACTAGAACAACACGATTTAACATCAGAATCAACTCCTTCCAACAGCTATTTGTTTCTCGCTGAAACAAATGGTTTGAAAATAATTTATGTTAAACTTACTTTTCGTTTTTAACTACGATATGACGAATGATGTCTTCACTGATTTTAGCTAGGCGGCTGAATTCTTCAACTGCAGCTGGCTCAGCGTTAGCATCAATAATTTGGTAATAGCCATCACGGAAATCGTTGATTTCATATGCAAGACGACGTTTACCCCAATCTTTAGCTTCAGTAATTTCCGCGCCATTATCAGTTAAGATTGTGTTAAAACGCTCAACAAGAGCTTTTTTAGCCTCATCTTCAATATTTGGGCGGATGATGTACATTACTTCGTACTTTCTCATCACGTTCACCTCCTTTTGGTCTAAGCGGCCCATCATTGGGCAAGGAGCAATTATTCATTACTCACAGAAGTAGATTATATCATAGCGATAAATGAAAAGCAATGTCGAATATAAATTTAAAAAGGTGTCAGTCACCACATATGGACAAATAATATCAATACTTTGTCTTTTTGTGGTGACTGACACCTTGATTATTAGACGTTGAAACGGAAGTGCATAACATCTCCGTCTTTTACCACATAATCCTTACCTTCAAGACGAACTTTACCAGCTTCTTTTGCCGCTACCATATTTCCTGATGCTAATAGATCTTCATATGATACTGTTTCTGCACGGATAAAGCCTTTTTCAAAGTCAGAATGGATAACACCTGCACATTGGGGTGCCTTCATACCGTTACGGAATGTCCATGCACGGACTTCCTGAACACCCGCTGTAAAATATGTTGCCAATCCTAATAAGCTATATGCTGCTCTAATCAATTGATCAAGACCTGATTCTGCAATTCCAAGCTCTGAAAGGAACATTTCCTTTTCTTCCCCTTCAAGCTCAGCAATTTCTTCCTCAATTTTAGCGCAAATGACAATCACTTCAGCGCCTTCCTTTGCAGCATAGTCTTTAACCATTTGGACATAAGCATTACCTGATGGGTCGGCAACATCATCTTCTCCGACATTGGCAACATATAAAACAGGCTTAATTGTAAGAAGGTGAAGCGCCTTTACAAACTTCTGTTCTTCATCCGTAAATTCAACGGTTCTTGCCGGCTTATCTGCTTCAAAGGCTTCCTTCAATTTTTGTAATGCTTCAAACTCAATAACTGCATCCTTGTCCTTTTGTCTCGCTAGCTTTTCCACACGGCCGATGCGTTTTTCAACTGATTCCAGGTCCGCTAGAATCAATTCAAGATTAATCACTTCGATATCATCAATTGGATTTACCTTACCGGAAACATGGGTAATATTTTCATCTTCGAAGCAACGGACAACCTGACAAATAGCATCCACTTCACGAATATGGGAAAGGAATTTGTTTCCTAACCCTTCCCCTTTACTTGCTCCTTTTACAATCCCGGCAATATCCGTAAACTCAAAAGTTGTTGGTACAGTTTTTTTCGGCTGAACCAGCTCCGTTAATTTATTTAAACGTTCGTCAGGTACCTCTACAACCCCAACATTCGGATCAATCGTACAAAATGGGTAGTTCGCAGACTCAGCACCTGCCTGTGTTATTGCATTAAATAATGTAGACTTCCCGACATTCGGCAACCCTACAATTCCAGCTGTTAAAGCCATCCTCGTCACTCCTCAACTATAGTAGCAAAAGTCAATACAACCTCTATTTTCAATTAAAACTTATTTAATTTATTACCAATAATAAGGAAACAAACCTCAAATAATTATAGTGATTTATTCCGAAAAGCGCAAGACGCCCGCTTATCAGCGACTAGCATAAGACGAGCCGGCATGAAGGTTGTTCTTTAAACTTCTTGACGGATTGGCTTATGACTCGAGCCGATGGCGCCTGGAGCTAGACAGTTCCGAAAAGCGCAAATTTATTTGGATTCTTCTTCATGTTTGACGAGTATTTTTTTCATTTTGCGGGCAAACTCTTTTCTTGGAATCAACACACTATGAGAGCAGCCCTCACACTTTATCCGAATATCCATCCCTAATCTGATAATTTTCCAGCGGTTCGTTCCACAAGGATGGGCCTTTTTCATTTCTACAATATCATTCAAACCAAATTCTTTCGTTTCCAATTAAGTTTACCTCCTATTCCGCTATACACCTTTTTTATAGGCAGCTTCATGTTCCTGTCTGGAATACATGACTAGCCTTGGATAAGGGATTTCAATTCCATGTTTATCAAGGCAAAGCTTAATTTCCTTTCTCATTTCCCTGGCAATCGGAAAATGTTTCATTGGAGCCGTTTCAGCCGTTACCCTAAGAGTCACTTCTGATGCCCCCATACTTTGAACCCCTAATAATTGTGGCTCTGCGACAATATCCTCGAATTTGTCTTTCACCGTAACAAGATATTCTTGAATAATTTGCTCTACTCTTTTTATATCTTCCTCATATGAAACACTGATGTCAACAACCGCAACACTGTTATGGAGAGAAAAGTTCGTTACTTCAATAATACTGCCATTCGGTAAAATATGAAGTTCCCCAGTCCATTGCTTAATTTTCGTTGTTCTCAAGCCAATTTCCTCTACAGTACCTTCAAATTGACCAATTCTCACATGGTCGCCGACCGAAAACTGATCTTCAAAGATGATAAAAAAACCTGTTATAATATCCTTTACAAGGCTCTGTGCTCCAAACCCAACCGCCAAACCAACAATTCCAGCTCCGGCTAGCAATGCGCCGACTTTGACATTGAGGGTTGATAGTATCATCAAGATCGCTATGAAATAAGTAACGTAGGTCAAAATATTTTGAAGGAGTTTTAACAAAGTTGCTTCCCGGCGTTCAGATATTCTTAAAAGTGAATGTCTTCTTGCAGCAAAAATATTTTGAATCGCTAATTTACCTACCCGCACTACTAAAATACTGATGATTATAATACCGAGGATTTTTAGAAATCCTACACCAATAGCTAACCAAACTTCCTCACTGGATAACTTTTCCGAAATATTTCGTATTATCTTTGCAAAATAATCCATCATCTCACCCTAATATTTTTGTATTTATTTTTCTAAAACAAGTTCATTTTAACAACTATCCATTTAACTTTGAAGATTTAAGTTTCATCTGCATCCTCTTTAATTTTTCCTAATCCCTCATGAAAAATTAAATCAGCGAAGATATGTATAGATATTGAAAAATATCCGTATACTAATAGAAAACTATTTATATGTAAAAGAATTTCTAATAATCTCAGTTATTCCTTACATGACCATTTTAAAAAAGAACAATCAATTCACCAGCTTTTTTAACAGGGGGGAGAGTGCGTGTTGAATTATAAATCGAGTATTTTTAATAAAGTAAAAAATGAAGAAGTTAGAGTGAACCATGATGAGCATGAAGCCGCAGACAGGGTTGCAAAGGAGCTATTGGCATTAATGCCAGCTGCACTAAACAATCGGCCCATCGTTTTTATTTGCATTGGAACTGACCGCTCAACTGGTGACTCATTAGGACCACTAATCGGCACTTTACTCCAAGAAAAGACACCCCAATCATTTCACGTATATGGAACGTTAGAAAACCCAATTCACGCCTTAAATTTAGCTGAGAAATTAACCGAAATAAAAGCAAAATATATAAATCCATTTATTATTGGGATTGATGCCTGCTTAGGAAGACTCAAAAGTGTGGGCGTCATCCAAATAGGCTGCGGACCGGTAAAGCCTGGGTCAGGAGTCAATAAGGATCTCCCAGCTGTCGGAGATATCCATATTACAGGCATTGTCAATGTAAGTGGATTTATGGAATATTTTGTATTACAAAACACCAGACTGCATCTTGTAATGGAAATGGCGAAAACCATTGCCGACGGTATCTACCATACAAGTAAATTTTATGAGCCAAGGTACTCCTTTTCCAAATTAAAATGGTCAATTGATCATGAACATGAACAAACGAATTAGGTATATCTGTGTCAGGCACCATAAAAAGACAAATTGAATATATTTGTCTTTTTGTGGTGCCTGACACCCTGTTCTGTTATGAATGAAATAAATACATCGCTGTCACGATGACTGCTGTGACTAGAATTCCAGGCAATAAATTGGCTACACGGATCTTTGTTAAACCTGTCACATTCAAACCAATGGCAATAATCATAACCCCGCCGGTTGCCGTCATTTCAATGATAAATTGATCCATTAAAGAAGCAGGGACCAATCGGTCAATTTGAGTTGCAAATAGGGCAATAAGGCCCTGATATAAAAATACTGGAATAGCAGAAAAAATAACGCCGATTCCTAACGTTGTAGTTAAAATAAAGGCCGTAATTCCATCGATGATTCCCTTTGTATAAAGAACAGAATGATCGCCGCGAATTCCGCTATCCAACGCCCCAAGAATGGCCATAGCACCGATACAATATATTAATGTAGCTGTAACAAATCCCTGAGCAATACTTCCCTTTGCTTTGGATCCTACTTTATTCTCCAACCATATCCCTAAATCATTCAGCTTATCTTCAAGTCTTAAAAGCTCACCAATCATCGTACCAAATGCCAGACTTAAAATGACAATTAAAAAATTATCACTTTTAAATCCCATTTGCAGCCCTAATACCATGACAGCCAAACCCATGGCATACATAACAGTTTGTTTCATTTGTTCAGGAATCCGATTGAGAAACTTACCAATAATCGACCCGACAATGATCAGCAAACTATTCACTGCTGTCCCTAAAATAAACATTTT
This sequence comes from Niallia oryzisoli, assembly GCF_036670025.1. NCBI lineage: Bacteria > Bacillati > Bacillota > Bacilli > Caryophanales > Bacillaceae > Niallia > Niallia oryzisoli. The sequence continues at coordinate 6,220,805 of NZ_CP137640.1, forward strand.
TTCACCTCATATGTGCAGATGGAGAAGAACTCCCTACCAGTTAGTCTGTCAGCTTTCAAAAAAATAAACCATCCATGTTTGATGGTTTACTTGACCTATCTTGACTCTAGCATTTCCAAAATTCGTTCAAGATCTTCATTCGAGAAAAATTCAATTTCAATTTTCCCTTTATCTTTATTTTTCGTTTGCTTGATATTGACAGTTGTCCCAAATCGTTCACGCAGACTAGATTCCTGTGCTTTTATAAATATATCTTTCTCTTGAACAGGCTTTTTCGTTTCACGTGGAACAGGATTATTTAATTGCTGGATTAACTGCTCTAATTGACGAACATTTAATCCTTCCTTTAGCACCTTTTCAACGACACTCGGGATAAGCTCTTTCTTACGGAGCCCTAGCAGTGCTCGGCCATGTCCCATTGAAATTTGACCTTCCGAAATAAGCTCTTGAATTTTCGGAGGGAGCGATAAAAGACGGATATGATTCGCAATATGCGGTCTACTTTTCCCAAGTCTTTTCGCTAATTCCTCTTGCGTTATTTTTAGTTTTTCAATTAATAATTGATAGGCTGCAGCTTCTTCAATCGGCGTTAAGTCCTCCCGCTGCAGGTTCTCAAGAACGGCAAACTCCATCATTTGCTGCTCTGTCAGCTCCCTGACAACAACAGGTACCTTTGTCAGATTCGCCGCTTTTGCTGCACGGTATCGCCTTTCACCAACAACAATTTCGTAGCCTTTTATTGTTTTTCGCACAATTAGAGGCTGCAGGATGCCATGCTCGATGACAGATTGCTTCAATTCTTCAATTGCTTCTTCATTAAAGATTTTCCGCGGCTGATAAGGATTAGGCTTACAATCCTTAATATTAATTTCTTCAATAATCTCTTCTTTTTCCTCATTATCTATATTTGGTAGTAATGCATCCAGCCCTTTACCAAGACCTTTGCCGGGTCCTTTACCAAGCCCCTTACCAAGACCTTTAGCCATTCATAACCACTTCCTTTGCCAAATCTAAATATACTTCAGCACCGCGGGATTTAGAATCATAGATAATAATCGGCTCCCCGTGACTAGGTGCTTCACTTAGACGTACATTTCTCGGAATGATGGTTTTATACACCTTGTCTTGAAAATACTTCTTAACCTCATCAATTACTTGAATTCCCAAATTGGTCCGGGCATCAAGCATCGTTAACAAAACACCTTCTACTTTTAAATCATGATTTAAATGCTTCTGCACCAAACGAACGGTATTTAATAACTGACTCAGACCCTCTAATGCATAATACTCACATTGTACCGGAATAAGGACCGAGTCTGCTGCAGTCAATGCATTAAGCGTTAAGAGGCCAAGAGAAGGGGGGCAGTCAATTAGAATATAGTCAAATTCTTTGATTACCTTTTCCAAAGCCCTTTTTAATCGAACTTCCCTTGAAATCGTAGGGACCAGCTCAATTTCTGCACCTGCAAGCTGAATGGTGGCCGGGATGGAATAAAGATTTTCTACTGCTGTCGGCCTTATCACTTGACTGGTTTCGACGTCATCAACCAATACATCATACACACATTGTTCAACGTCAGCCTTTTCAATTCCTACACCACTGGTAGCATTTCCTTGTGGATCAATGTCTATCAATAACACCCTTTTTCCTATGTAAGCTAAGCAAGCCCCAAGATTAACAGACGTGGTTGTCTTGCCCACACCGCCCTTTTGGTTTGCTATCGCAATCACTTTTCCCACATTACCACCTACCTTTATTTCCATGGAAATCTTTCTGCTCAAACAATTAATCTATTAAAATTACATACAAAGCCGCTTCCGCTTTTATTCTATCTAGCTGCAGCGGCTAGACCCTCGGAGTCATAAGCTGTGGCGATGTGATGGTTAAAGAACAACCTTCTCATCACCCCAGATTATGCCTGTCGGGTCTGAACAAGCCGCTTCCGCTTTTATTTGAATCATGTATTCTATTTTATCATGAATTAAATAGGATAATAGAACTTTTCTTCAAGATAAAATTTTCAAGAGAAATATCCTATTATACAAAAAAGAGCGGGTGTACGAACCCCCTCTTTAGATAAAACTATTAAAATGCCATATCCTTATTTCTTTTTTGGTATCTTAATGGTAAATTGATAATATTCTTCGTGTTCCTCTTCCTGTGTATCAAGCTTAATCCCGCTGTCTGTCACCATTGATAAGGATTGCCGAATTGTATTAACAGCGATTCGCATATCCTTACTAAATGCCTTTCGTTTCGGTTTTGGCTTCTCAACGGTCTGCTCAAGCAGCTTCGCAACGCGGTCCTCAGTTTGCTTCACATTCAGGTTTTTTTCAATAATTTCTTCTAATAATTTCACTTGTTTTTCCGGATTCTTGAGTGGAATAAGTGAACGGGCATGTCGTTCTGTAATGGTTTTGTTTAATAAAGCATCTTGTACTTCCTGTGGCAGCTTAAGGAGCCGCAGCTTATTCGCAACCGTTGACTGTCCTTTTCCAAGACGCTGCGCCAGTGCCTCCTGTGTTAACTGATGAAGTTCAAGCAGCTTTCCATAAGCAATGGCCTCCTCAATAGGGGAAAGCTCTTCCCGCTGGAGGTTCTCAATCAACGCAACAGAAGCTGTTTCTGTATCATTGAAGTTTTTAATAATGGCCGGTACCAGGTCCCAACCTAGTTTTTTCATTGCCCGCCATCTGCGTTCACCAGCAATAATCTCGTAGCTATCCCGTCCAAATTCCCTGACCACAATTGGTTGAATAATCCCGTGCGTATGAATGGTACGGGATAGTTCTTCAATTTTTTCGTCATCAAAAATTGTCCTTGGTTGAAATCGATTGGGTACGATTTGATCAATAGGAATCTTCTTTATTTCTTCATTTTTTACTATTTCCTCAAGATCGGATTCAGCCGTATTCTCGATCTCCAACCGATCTTCCTTTTCGCCGAGGCCAAAAAAGCGTGAAAAAGTTTGCTTCATCACCCTACACCACCTTTACGAAACTCCCTAAATAAATATTCTTGAAGAAAACGACAAGTCCTCCTGATCAATAGGAAATTTAGCACCTTCATCGTTTCCTTCGCTTAAGTCATCTATTTTCTCTATATGTTAAACACTATGGTAAAAAAACAATAATCTATTCTCATATAAAAAGATTATGCCATATTTGAAAAGAAAAAGTAACTCTATTCAATAGGGCTTCGATTAGGTGTTCCAGGTTTTCGCGGGTATTTCTTCGGAGTTGGCTTCTCTTTCCTGATTAAAAAGATATTTCGCTCACTCTCCTCAAAGGGTAAAGTAAATTCAAGGGAATCTTTTACCATACCACCTAATAACGATATTGCCTTTTCTCCAGCCTGGAGTTCTTCAATTCCGCTGGCACCCTTCATCGCGATAAAAGTACCGCCAATCTTCACAAGCGGAAGGCAAAGTTCACTTAATACCGACATTCTTGCAACAGCTCGTGCTGTCACAACATCATAGGCTTCTCTATTTTCCTTTACCTGTCCAAATGTTTCGGCACGATCATGGATAAACCGAACATTCTCAAGTTGGAGCTGTCCTGCTAAATGCTCTAGAAAATGTATTCTTTTATTAAGAGAATCTACAATAGTGACATGAATCTTTGGAAATGCAATTTTGATCGGAATGCTTGGAAAGCCGGCACCAGCGCCGACATCACAAACCCGCAGTTCTTGATCAAAATTGAAATAAAAACCGGCTGTAATTGAATCAAAGAAATGCTTTAAATACACATCTTCTTTTTCCGTAATTGCTGTTAAATTCATCTTTTCATTCCATTCAACAAGCAGCCGGTAATAGGTTTCATATTGTTCAATCTGTGTGGAGGTGAGCGAAACTCCCTTCTCCGCCAACAGCTTGATAAATTGATCTGTATTCATCGACAAATCCTTTCCTACGCTTTGCTTGATCCAGACAACGCCTTAGTCATTAGATACCTTTGCAATTTTCCCTTGCTCTAAGTAAACAAGCAGAATTGAAATATCAGCAGGGTTCACTCCTGAAATTCTCGAAGCCTGTGCAAGTGACAGCGGACGAATTTTCTCTAATTTCTGTCTTGCCTCGGTGGCAAGTCCTGTAATCGCTTGATAATCAATGTTTTCCGGAATCTTCTTATTTTCCATCTTCTTTAACCGCTCTACTTGCTGCAAGGACTTCTCGATATAGCCCTCATATTTTATTTGAATTTCCACTTGCTCTTTGACTTCAGCATCAAGCTCGACTTCACTTTTTGCAAGCTGCTCAATATGCTCGTAGCTCATTTCCGGACGCTTTAATAGATCGGAAGCCCTGATGCCATCCTTAAGCTCACTGCCGCCAACACTTTTGATTAAAGCCTGCACTTCTTGATTTGGCTTTAAAATAAGGTTCTGAAGCCGCTTTATCTCTTCCTCAATCGCCTGTTTTTTCTTCGTATAACGCTCGTAACGTTCTTCCGAAATGAGACCAATTCTATGACCGACTTCTGTTAGGCGTAGATCGGCATTATCATGACGAAGCAGCAAGCGGTATTCAGCTCTTGATGTAAGCAAACGATAAGGCTCGTTCGTCCCTTTCGTAACCAAGTCATCGATTAGCACACCAATGTAAGCGTCGGAGCGGCTTAGGATTAATTCTTCCTTTCCAAGCGCCTTTAACCCGGCGTTGATTCCAGCCATTAAGCCCTGACCCGCTGCCTCCTCATAACCTGATGTCCCGTTAATTTGTCCGGCTGTATAAAGGTTAGTAATTTTCTTTGTTTCTAATGTAGGCCATAGTTGCGAAGGTTCCATTGCATCATATTCAATTGCATAGCCCGCTCTCATCATTTGTGCATTTTCGAGGCCGGGAATGGTTTTTAAGATGCGGTGCTGCACATCTTCCGGCATACTAGTAGATAAACCTTGTACATATACTTCTTCTGTATTTCGGCCCTCAGGCTCAAGGAATATTTGATGTCTTGGCTTATCGCTGAAACGGACAACTTTATCCTCAATTGAAGGGCAGTAACGAGCACCCGTTCCTTTTACCATTCCAGAGAACATTGGAGCCCGGTGGAGATTTTGGTCAATAATCGTATGGGTCTCTTCATTCGTGTAAGTAAGCCAGCATGGAAGCTGATCCGTAATAAATTTGGTTGTTTCATAAGAGAATGCACGTGGCTCCTTGTCGCCCGGCTGTATCTCTGTTTTACTATAATCAATCGATTTACTGTTAACCCGCGGCGGTGTCCCAGTTTTAAAACGAACTAAATGAAAACCAAGCTCCTCTAAATGCTCAGAAAGCTTAATAGAAGGCTGTTGGTTATTCGGACCGCTGGAGTATTTTAATTCTCCAAGAATAATTTCTCCGCGTAGGAATGTTCCTGTTGTGATGACAACTGTCTTGGCTTGATAAATGGCACCCGTCTTCGTAATGACCCCTTTACAAATACCATCTTCCACGATTAATCGTTCAACCATTCCTTGAATTAACGTTAAGTTTTCTTCATTTTCAAGAGTTTTCTTCATTTCGTACTGATAGGAAACCTTATCAGCCTGGGCCCGTAAAGCACGGACAGCAGGACCTTTACCGGTATTCAGCATTCTCATTTGGATATAGGTCTTATCAATGTTTTTACCCATTTCTCCACCAAGAGCATCTATTTCTCTTACAACGATTCCCTTAGCTGGTCCTCCGACAGATGGATTACATGGCATGAAAGCGACCATATCTAAATTGATTGTAACCATCAGGGTCTTGGCCCCAAGTCGAGCTGCTGCAAGTCCTGCCTCACAGCCTGCATGTCCCGCTCCGATCACAATCACATCATAATTACCTGCTTCATATTGCATGGTGTTGCCTCCTAAACTAATTTGCGTCTCGAGGCCGCCCTTGAGGCGCCTCCGCTTTTCTATTTGTCTAGCTGCAGCGCCTAGCCCCTCGAGGTCTTAAGCCAATCCTCGCAGAAAGGTAAAGTACACCTTTCCACGAGGCTCGTCTTAAGCTGGTCGGGGCTGATCGAGGCGCCTCCGCTTTTATTTGTCTAGCTGCAGCGCCTAGCCCCTCGAGGTCTTAAGCCAATCCTCGCAGAAAGGCAAGGCGCTTTCGCTTTTCTATTTCCCTAAACAGAACTGAGAGAATAATTGATTAATCAAGCTGTCCTGCACACTTTCACCAATAATCTCTCCCAACAGCTCCCACGTTCTTGTTAAGTCAATTTGAAGGATATCTACGGGAGTATCAAGATCAATGCCTTCTAGCACATCATTGATAGCCGTATAGGCCTGGTTTAATAACGCAATATGACGACTGTTCGAAACATAAGTCATGTCTCCTGCTTCAATCGATCCCGTAAAGAAGAGATCAGCAATGGCTTCTTCCAGCTCCTCAATGCCTTTTTCCTCGATCAGAGAAGTTGTAATCAGCTTATGATTGCTGGATAACTCCTTAACAAGGTCCATATCAATTTTTTGCGGAAGATCTGTTTTATTCACAATGACGATTACGTCCATATCCTTTACAACATCAAAAAGGTTTTCATCTTCCAACGTTAATTCATCGGAATAATTTAATACAAGCAAAATAAGATCTGCCTCTTTCAGCACCTGCCTTGACCGTTCAACCCCAATTCTCTCAACAATATCCTCTGTTTCACGGATTCCAGCAGTATCTAATAATCGCAACGGAACCCCGCGGACATTAACATACTCTTCAATGACATCACGAGTTGTGCCCGGAATATCTGTCACAATCGCCTTATTTTCCTGTACCAAGCTGTTCAAAAGGGAAGATTTCCCTACATTAGGACGACCAACTATAACTGTTGACAAGCCTTCACGCAAGATTTTCCCCTGTGAGGATGTCTGCAATAAACGCTCAATTTCCTTTTTCACATAGGATGCTTTTTCTTTCAGTATCTTATGTGTCATTTCCTCCACATCATCATACTCAGGATAATCTATATTTACTTCAATTTGCGCTAAGGTCTCAATCAGTTCCTGGCGAAGCCTTTTTATCAACTTGGACAATCTGCCTTCCATTTGGCCAAGAGCCACATTCATAGCACGGTCCGTTTTAGCGCGAATCAAATCCATAACTGCTTCAGCCTGCGATAAATCAATCCGGCCATTCAAAAATGCCCTTTTCGTAAATTCTCCAGGCTCTGCTAAGCGGGCTCCGTTTTTTAAACAAAGCTGCAAGACTCTGTTTACAGATACTAAACCACCATGACAATTGATCTCGACAACATCCTCTTTAGTAAAAGTTTTTGGTCCCCTCATGATTGACATCATCACTTCCTCAGCGACCTCATTTGTCTTAGGATCAATAATATGTCCATAATGGATTGTGTGGGATGGCTCCTCACTTATCTTTTTCCCGCTTACACTTCGAAAAAGCCTTTCTGCAATAGAAAAAGCCTCATCCCCGCTTAAGCGGACAATTGCAATCGCTCCCTCTCCCATTGGAGTCGAAATTGCAGCTATTGTATCAAATTCCACTCTTTTCACCTCTCTCAAAGAAAAGCACAAAGTGCCTCGCTCGATCCTTACTTTTATATAAGCTCCATTTTATGAGCTAAAGTTATCCACTATCATTGTTAGCACGAAAAAGAACTTCCTATACGTTATCCACAGTTCTTTAAGCCCATTATTTTATTTTAACTTATCCACATGTGAATAACAATAAAGCACTTAGCATTGATTATAAAAAAAAGATAGAGCAAAAAAAGAAGCTGTCACCCAGAGGGCTCAGCTTCTTTTAAATATCATTTTTTGTTTGGTGCTATCACAATATGCCGATGAGGGTCAACACCGCTGGAATAGGTGGCAATTTTCTTGTTATCCATTAAAGCCGTATGAATGACTTTACGCTCATATGATGGCATTGGCTCTAAGGCAACCTCTTTACCAGTTTGAACCGCTTTTTGCGCCAGCTTTTCAGCTAAATGGATTAACGTTTCGTTGCGTCTCTCCCGGTAATCCTCTGCATCAAGGATAACGTTTAAATATTGATTGGAAAAACGATTAATCACTAGCTGGGTTAAATATTGCAAGGAGTTGAGTGTTTGTCCTCTTTTCCCAATGAGTAAAGCAACTTTCTCACCGGACAGCTTAAATTTAACCTGCTTCCCGTTTTTCTCTACATCAATCGTCATGGGAGCTCCCATTTTGTCACATACATCCAATAAAAACATTTTTGCTTCTTCAATAGGGTCAATTTTGACTGAAACTTTTACAACAGCAGGACGTGAGCCAAAAATTCCGAAAATCCCCTTTTTTCCTTCATCAATAATCGAAATATCTGTTCGATCCTTTGTAGTTTGTAATTGAGCTAAAGCTGATTCAACTGCTTCTTTGACAGTTTGTCCCGTAGCAGTAACCTGTTTCACTTTTTTGCTCCTCCCGATTTACCGGCCGCAGCTGCTGCTTTTAGATCCGGCCCTTTTATAAAATATGTTTGTACAATCATAAATAAGTTACCTACTACCCAGTATAGCGCAAGGGCTGCTGGGAAATTTATTGCAAATACAATGATCATAATTGGCATGAGCCAAAGCATCATAGCCATTTGTGGATTGTTCTCCATTCCGACCATTGTAATTTTTTGTTGAATAAATGTTGTAACACCAGCAATTATCGGTAATAAGTAGAACGGATCCGGTGCTGCAAGATCAAACCATAGGAAATTTGCATGCTCTTGTAATTCCGGTGTTCTCATGATCGCATGATAAATACCGATTAGAACAGGCATTTGGACAACAAGCGGTAAGCATCCAGCAAGTGGATTAACACCGTATTTTTGGAATAATTCCATTGTTTCTTGTTGTAATTTTTGCTGTGTTTTTTGGTCTTTAGAACTGTATTTTTCTCTCAGCTTTTGCAGCTCAGGCTGAATGGCCTGCATTGCCTTCGAACTTTTTGTTTGTTTGATCATTAATGGCAGAATCACAAGCCTGATAATAATCGTTACAATAATAATCGCCAGTCCAAAACTTCCACCTGCAAATTCGGCAACTTTCACAATGAATAATGAAAGCGGATATACAATATACTGATTCCAAAAGCCTTCGCTTTCAGCAGTTATCGGTACGCTTGTCTGAGTACAGCCCGCTAAAAAGGCAAGCATCAAAACTAACCCGATCAATAAAAATATTCGCTTTTTCAACCGTTTTTTCCTCCTTAAAGCATAAAAGGTATTTTTTCGCCTTATTTCGTGTTTAATAAGAAAAGAAAATCTAATATCGACTAAATGCCCAGTCTAAATCATTTTACCATTTTTTTATAGTAAACGCTTTTAATATGATAAAATATAGTCTGAAATTTACATTTAAATCCTATCTTTCATTATTCTTTACTTGCTCCTGCGGTTTCCTATAGACCTTTGCCAGCTTTAGGACATGTGTAAGGCTTTTTTGAATGTCAAAATAGTCCATATCAGCCGTTGGTTTTCTCGCAATAATAATATAATCAACATCATTATGTATATAGCCATCAAATTCATGGAAAGCTTGCCGGACATATCGTTTGATTTGATTTCGTGTAACTGCATTGCCTATTTTCTTGCTTACGGACAGGCCAATTCTGAAATGCGATTGCTCTGGCTTTTTTAATGTGTAAACAACAAATTGTCTATTTGCAACTGATTCTCCTTTTTTAAACACTTCTTGAAAATCCTCATTCTTTTTAACACGATACTCTTTCCTCATCCTGAATCCACCTACAATTACATTCGTTCATGAATAACTTCATCTATTCATTATTCCCACTATGCCTATTCAGAAACTTTCATGGGAGTATTTTTTTACTGCATTAATCATGTTTTTTCACCTAATGAGAAAAAAGACCACTGACATTTCAGTGGTCTAGGCAGATAATACTTTTCTTCCTTTACGACGACGACGAGCTAGAACGTTGCGTCCGTTTGCACTGCTCATACGAGCACGAAATCCGTGAACTTTACTATGTTTACGTTTTTTAGGTTGATATGTTCTTTTCACTATATGACACCTCCCTCGAGGAATTGCTTCTTAAAAACAGTATTCTAATTATATATAGGGTGATTGAAAAATGTCAACACCCTTAATAGTATAACTCCCTATAGATGATTTTTCCACCCCCCAAATATTACCTTGAATCCTATCCAATGTCACGGAAAAAAATAACATAGATGAAATAGAAATACAAAGTCCCAGCACGATTTTGTAGTATCCACTCCAAACAAAAGGAAGACTACAAAAAAAAACTACGAAAAAAACTACGAAAAAATATTTTTTCACAGAATTAACTTAGAATCTCCACTTTACGAGATTGTGGATTGTTTTCGACAGTTTCCCCTGTTATCCACAACATATATTGACAGGTTTTTCACATAACCACTACCTGTGGACATTTATTAATCACAACTTGTTTGGCTTGTGGATAAACTCGCAAAAACCGTTGCACAGCTAGCATTTATTTGATATTATATTTGTGTTTTCACCCTTAGCAAGTTATCCACAAAATGATTTTATCCACAATCTGTTGATAAGTTGTGAATAAGTTATCCACTTAGGTTAATAACGGTTGTCCACACATAGTGGATATTGTCGAAAGGTTATATTATTTCCTTATTAATATATTTATCCACAAACATCGTTTCGTATATAGATCATGTATAGGTTGTACTTTACCGTATAACCTATTGTTTTTTATGCGAACTAGAGTAAAGGAGGGATAACTG